>CAXXDH010000001.1:0-732500 GCA_963677785.2 Desulfovibrionaceae bacterium
CTCGGCCTGTTCCTTGTCGAGCACGGACTGCAAATGGGCGGTCAGTTCCGCATCCGTCAGGCGTTTGAAGGAAAAATGCTGGCAGCGGCTGAGAATGGTGGCCGGAAATTTGTGCGCCTCGGTGGTGGCCATGATGAAAGTGACGTTGCGCGGCGGTTCTTCCAGAGTTTTGAGCAGCGCGTTGAAGGCTTCGCGCGTCAGCATGTGCGCTTCGTCGATGATGAACACCTTGTACCGGCAGTTCATGGGCGCGTATGTCACATCTTCGCGAATCCGGCGGGCGTCTTCGATGCCGCGGTTGGATGCGCCGTCGATTTCGATCACGTCCACGGCCGCGCCCTGGGTGATCTGGAGGCAGTTGCGGCATTCGTTGCAGGGTTCGCCTGTGGGCGCCTGCGCGCAGTTGATGGCCTTGGCGAAGATGCGCGCGACAGTGGTCTTGCCCACGCCGCGCGTACCGCTGAAAAGATAGGCGGGCGCGATCTTGTTTTCCTGGCTGGCTCTGGCCAGAATGGCTTTGACGTCGCCTGTCCGGCAAGTTCGGAAAAGCGCTGCGGGCGGTATTTTGCGGTCAGCGGGGTGTGGCTCATACGGTGAACCTACTGCGTCCAAAGCCGAAAATCAAGCGTTGGGATCGAACGGAATATTCCCGGCCCGGCGCACGAAAAGGCCGGCGTTGCGCGCAACGCCGGCCGGGTGTCGGATTTTGGCTGGCTGGAATCGTGACTAGATAGAGTAGGGATAAAGCCAGTCTTTGTACTTGGGGTTTTCGCCCGTGACGATCTTGAAGAATTCTTTTTGCAGGTGCTTGGCAACGTCGCCGGCGCTGCCTTTGCCGATGGTCCGGTGGTCCACTTCGCGGATCGGGGTGATTTCGGCCGCGGTGCCGGAGAAAAAGACTTCGTCCGCGGTGTAGAGTTCGTCCCTGGTGAAGTTCTGTTCGACGACAGTGTAGCCCAGGTCTCTGGCCACGAGGATCAGGCTTTCGCGGGTGATGCCTTCGAGGATCGAGCCAAGGGGCGGGGTTTTGATGACGCCCTTGCGTACGATGAACATGTTTTCGCCGGATCCTTCGGAAACATAGCCGTGCGTATCGAGCATCAGCGCTTCGTCATATCCGTCGCTGACGGCTTCCATTTTGGCCAGCACGGAGTTGACGTAGTTGCCGCAGACTTTGCCCTTGGTCATCATGACGTTGACATGGTGGCGGTTGAAGCTCGAGGTCTTGATGCGGATGCCCTTTTCCAGCGCTTCTTCGCCCAGGTAGGCGCCCCAGGGCCAAGTGGCGATGATGGTCTGGATGGGGTTTTCACTCGGATGCACGCCCATGGCGCCCGCGCCGATGAAGCTCAGCGGCCGGATGTAGCCGTCGGGCTGTTTGTTGGCCAACAGCGTGTCGATACAGGCCTGGGTAATTTTTTCTTCCGTAAAAGGAATCGTCATCCGCATGATCAGTGCGGAATGAAACAGGCGCTGCACGTGCTCCTTGAGGCGGAATACAGCGGACGAACCGTCCACGCACTTGTACGCGCGGATGCCTTCAAAGACACCCACGCCGTAATGGAGGGTGTGCGTCAACACATGGACCTGCGCCTGATCCCAGGGGACCAGCTTCCCGTCGAACCAGATTGAGTCTGCTTTTTGAACCATTGGAGTCCTCTCTATACGTTTACAATGCCAAAAGGCATAAGATTAACGGTAAAGATGTTCATTATTGCCTTGATACGTATAACAGGCAATAAAGGTCAAGAATTGCTCCCGGACGGTTGACGGGGCGAACTCCTGACATATATAGCTGGTACGCGGTAAAAAAGCGCAAACACACAGCGCAAGGATTGCATTGCATGAAAAAAGCGTTCCAGCGGCAGGCCGTAACGGCGGTCCTGTTTCTTTTTCTTTCGACCCTTTTCGGGCAGGGCGGCGCCCAGGCCTACACGCTCTACGGCTACAGGGACGAATACGGCATAGTGCATCTGAATGAGAAAAAAGTTGATCCGAATTTTGTACTCCTTGTTGAAGCCTCTTCCAAGCCAAAATTGAGCTTTAAGCAAATCTCTAAAATTATTGATAAAAAAGGGGCGGCAAAAGCGCTGAAAAACAAGAAGTGGCGCGAGGAAAACGTACTTAAGGATGTACGTAAAAAAAATGCCCGTCTGTACGGCAAAGGGCCGTACCGGTATCCGGCGTTGATAAAGGACAAAAAGCTCCTTTCCTGCATCGACCGCGTGGGGCGGCGGTACAAGATTGATCCCAAGTTGTTGTACTCGGTCATTGAGCAGGAGTCCGGATTTCAGGCCAAGGCGGTGTCTCCGAAAGGCGCTGCGGGCATGATGCAGCTGATGCCCGAAACACAACGGTTCTGGGGCGTGAAGCGTCCGTTCAATCCGGAAGAGAATATCAAGGCCGGAGCCAGACATCTGCGCTGGCTTTTAAACAAGTTTTCCAGCGTGAAACTGGCGCTGGCCGCCTACAATGCGGGTCACGAAACTGTCCTCAAGTACAGAGGCGTACCTCCTTATCCGGAAACCCGTACCTATGTAGCCAGAATTCTTCAGCGCTACGCCATGTTGAAGAAGCATTGAAGCCGTAGAGCCGCAACAACGCCCGTTCAAGTGACGTATTTTTTTCTTGACGAATGGTTCCTAATCTGTAAGGGCAGTGCGCATTGACTCGTCACTTTCATTGACGTAGCTTTCAGATTCCCCCAATCATGCGGAATACAACCCACGAAAATTCTAGACGCAGGATCGCGAAAATATGGAAACATTGCGTACACTCCCTGGAGATGATGTCAGACAGATCATGTGGCGCTATGCAGAACGCTTTGATCTGCAAATGGCCATCCAGTCCGCCCGGTCCGTGGCCCGGGGCATCGTGGCCCGAATTGTTGCTGACGGCGCGCGGAATTCCCACGAATGGGATGAGCAAAAGAAACAGCTGCTCGAGGCGTTCGACCAGGCCGGCCTGACTACAATATTTTTGGACCCCGAACACGGGGGATATATCGAAGGCCCCAAAAATCTGGCGCTGGCTGTTGTCGCCTACGAACTGGCCTGGGTCGACGCAGGTTCGGCCACATGTTCGCTGGCGGGCAATCTGGCGCTTTCGCCCATTCACGAACGCGGCACCGAAGAACAGCGCAATTATTATATGAGCCGCTGCGTGCCTCCGGCACCGGGCGAAGACCGTGAAATCATGCGCGGCGCTTTTGCCCTGACCGAACCCATTCCCTACGTCGGAGTAGATACGGGCGTGCTGGTCGGCAAGGTGGAAGTGGATCAGTGGAACGAGGGCGAGGAGCCCATTCTACGGGTCAACAAACGCGGACGCTTTATCACCAACATGCCGTTCGCCGACTTTGTCACCGCCGCAGTGGACACCGTGGACGAGCGTATCAAGACCTCGTGCATGATCATCCTGGAAAAGGACGATCCGGGCACCTGGGATCCGGGCGCGAATACGCTGAAGATGTGCCACCAGCTTTCCGCCACCAGCGACCCCGTCATCGACGTCAAGGTTCCGGCCAACCGGATCATCGGCGGCTACACCATCAAGGACGGGGTGATCATTCCCAATTATTCGCACACCGAAATTATCGCCGCTGTTTTCAGCCACACGCGCGTCACTGTCGGGCTGATGACTTCCGCCAAACTGCTTTCCGCCATCGAACCCGTGATCCGCTATCATCGCGAACGTTTTCGCGGCGGCAACGCGGCCCAGCCCGGCACCCCGCGTTATGAACTCGGCCTGCAGCAGAAGGAAGACGCGCTGCACCGGCTCGTCGATGTCTGGGCCATGGGCGAGGCCGGCGCTTCGCTCGGTTTCGAGACCGCGCGGCAGTTCGACCAGCTCGATCCGCTGGAAAAGGAAAAGAACGCCTACTTTGCCGCCCAGGGCATCACGGGGCGCAAGCAGCTCTCCACCCTGCGCAAGGCGCAGAAGGCCGCTTTGGAATTTCTCGAAACCCAGGGCAATGCGCCTGACGAAGTGGTGGAGCCCGAAGACGTGCTCCAGCGCTACATGATTTTGGAAGCCGAAACCAGCGTGCTCTGCCCTGCCACCAAGCTCTGGAATACGGGCCGCGGTTCGGACGCCATGCGCGAAGCCATCAGTTTGATGGGCGGCTACGGCATCACCGAAGACTGCCCGGGCTTCATGGGCTACAAATGGGCGGATACACAGCTCGAATCCATTTACGAAGGTCCGGAGGCCGTACAGCGCCGCCAGATGAGCATTACTATGGTCAATGAGATTTTTCTGACCAAGCTGAAAATGTGGATTCGCGATCTGGACAAGCTTGCCGTGGAAAAACCGGGCATCGGCGCCTGCACGCTGGCCGCAGGGCTGGAGCTCTGGATGTGGTCCCTGAACTACCTCCAGACGCACAAGGACCCGGACGGCAAGCCGCTGTATCACGGCAAACGCCACGGCGTGTGCTTTGCCATGGCCGACGCCCTGTGCTGGCTGCTGGCCGTACGCTATATGATCCTCGACGTGCTCGAGCTGGAAGCAAAAGGCCCCATGAATCCGGTGGTGGCCGAAGGGCTGGAAGGCACGCTGGCATTTTATACGGATCTTTGCCAGGTTCAGGCCGCCCGTTCCGCCGGAGAAGCCGCACGCATCTGCACCGAACAGGTTTACGGCTACGTACTGGCTCCGTCCTGCGACGACGCCTGCTGCCGTCCCGGCGAGCTGGTGGATCCCACGGCCCATGACGGCATTGTGGACGGTGCGGGACAGTTCCAGTCGCTCAAAATAAAGATCGACGGCTGCACGGCCGGGTCCAAGCTGGCCAAGGACCGCTGCGGGCACGCCTTGTCCGGTGTAATGATCCCGGCTGCCCTTGATTACCCTATGTAGCACAACGTCAGTATGGGCCCCGTACCCATGGGGTCAACACTCCCAGCAAAGGGCTGAAGCCTGGCCCCGGGAGTAGGGGACAAATTCCGGCGTTCTCTCTGATTACCTTCAGCCAAAAGTTTTTGGGGATTCTTGAGACCCTTTTTTCAAAAGGGTCTTAAGCCGCCGGGGGCATACGTATTTTATTTGAATGGAGAGCAAGATGAGTCAGGTTGTAGACCGGCAGTCCATGGATGTGGATATTGTTTGCGTGGGCTTTGGACCGGCCATGGGTGGTTTTTTGACCACCCTTGCGCGCGGATTGATGCGCCCGGACGGAACCCCTGTGGTGGAGAGCAAATCCATGCCCGGCATGCCGCCGCAGGTGATTTGCTACGAACGCGCGGATGACATTTCCTTCGGAGTGTCCGGCGTGGTGACCAAAGGCCGCGGCATCAAGCTGTCCTTTCCGGAGTTCGATCCGGAACAGGTCCCCATGACCGCGCCCGTGGGCCGGGAAAAAATGGTCTACCTGCTCGATCCCATCGGCGCCAGCCGCCGTCCCGCCAGCATGCGCTTCGCGGACAAAGTCCTGGGCTACCTGACCAAACTGCTCAAGGTGGAGAATCAGGCCTATGAGCTGCCCTTCATTCCTGGATTTCTGCAAAAACACGAGGGCTACGTGCTCTCCATCGGTCAGTTCAACCAGTGGGTGGGCTCCGAGCTCATGGCTTCGGGGCTGGTGCAGATCTGGCCCGGTACCCCGGTGACCGAGCCCCTGATCGAAGGCGACCAGGTTGTCGGCGTCCGGCTGATCGACCAGGGCACGGACAAGCTGGGCAATCCGGACGCCTGCTATATGCCCGGCATGGACATCAAGGCCGGACTCACGGTTGTGGGCGACGGCCCTGTGGGCGCAGTGGGACGCACGCTGGACAAGCATTTCGGCCTGCCCGAAGGACACCATCAGCGCGAATGGGCCGTGGGCATGAAGGCTGTGGTCGAACTTCCGGACAATTGCGAACTCGAACCCGGCACCGTATTGCATACCATAGGGTTTCCCGAACCCGAAATTTTCGGTTTCATGTACGTCTACCCCAACCGCACGGCTTCGTTGGGAATTTTCGTGCCTTCCTGGTTCGACAGCCCCGTACGTACGTGCTACCGCTATCTGCAGCATTGGATGCAGCACCCCTACCTCTGGCAACACTTGCGCGGCGGGCAGCTGCGTTCCTGGGGGGCCAAGTCCCTGCAGGAATGCGGCAAGCTGGGCGAACCGCATCTCGTGGGCAACGGCTGGGCGCGGATCGGCGAAGGCTCCGGCAGCACCAACGTGCTCACCGGGTCGGGCGTGGACGAAGCCTGGACCACGGGCATTCAGCTGGGCGAGGGCGTGCTGGAACTGCTGCAGCAGGGACAGCCGTTCAGCAAGGAGAACCTGGAGAAAGCCTATGTGCAGCGCCGCCGCGAGAGTTGGGTCGAACAGGAAGCCCGGATGGCGGCCAGGGCGCGCGACGGTTTTCAAAAGGGCTTTGCGCAGGGCATGGTGGGTATGGCCCTGGCCGGATTCACCAAAGGCAGGGTGAACTGGCCCGGCCATTCGAAGCGCCCGTACGAGCGCATCCCCTCGGTGGAGTCGTATTTCGAGGGCAAGGTGCCGCCCCAAGAAATCGAGCGGATCCGCAAGGAGTGCAAGGCGCGCGGCGACGGACTGCACGACGCGTTGATGAGCCAGGCCGGTTGGCCGCCCGTACCTCATGACGGCAAGCTGTTGATTTCGCACCAGGACGCCCTGTTGATGGGCGGCAAGGTGCAGGCCGTGCCCGGAGTGGCCGACCACGTTCGCTTCAAGGATATTGCCGTCTGCCAGGCCTGCACCGACCAGGTCTGTGTGGAAGCCTGTTCGGGCCAGGCGATCTCCAACAACCCGGACGGCCCCGAACCGCTCTTTGACCGGGAAAAATGCGTACACTGCGGCGCATGCCTCTGGAACTGCAGCAAGGCCGATCCCAACGATCCGGAGCGGACAAACATCAGCTTCCGCGCCGGGGCCGGCGGACTGCATTCGGCGGAAAACTGAGCCCCCTCATTGCCCTTGTTGGCACTTTTTTCTGGCAATGCCGTTTCTGTCTCAGGGACGGCATTTCTTTTTGAAAAATGTTATATCTAGGGGCTGTCTCTAAATTATTTTCGTCGCGAGATTGAGCAAGAATTTCAACAGGCAAGGCTGAAGAAGAAAATGGGCCGCAGGCGTAGTTTTGCTACGTCAAGGATCATTTTTTTCTGAAAACGCAGCATGATGGAATTCTAGCCAAACGTAGCAGATAATAATTTAGAGACAGCCCCTAGTTATAAATAAGGTGTTTTTTTATGCAGTGGCTTAGCATGACTCCCTCCTCCAAGCTGTCTGTTCGTGATAATTTCTCTTGCGTTCTTGAAACGCGTTCGTTAGAAAATTGAGCCCGTACAGAAAAATATCATCTAGTATTGTGTGCGCTGCCTCCAATAACATCTTCTTTTTTTATACGTTGATCATGTTCTTTATGCCACAGAAAGCTCCGGTACAGGCAGGGCAGTCAAAACCAATTCAGGGAACGTTCAAGCGTTCCAAGGAGTAATCGATGAGCACAGGATTGCACATTGTTGTTTGCGGGAGCATTGTTCCCGATCCGCTGCAGACCCTGGAGCCCGTGCAAGGGCCCACGGGCTGGGCATTGAAAAATGAAATGATGCTGCCGGCCGTACTGGATCCGTGGGCCGGCCATGCCTTGTACGAGGCGGCGAACCTGGCCAAGAACACGCCGGACAGCAAAGTCTGGCTGGTGAGCCTCGGTCCCAAGGCCAAGCTGCAGCAGGTGATGATGAATATCGGACAGAAAGCCGCTTTCGAACTGGTGGTGGCTGATGGTCCGGCTTCCGGGTTTACGGATGCCTTTGAAACAGCCCAGGCTCTGGCCAAGGCCATTGAGTCCGTGCCCGGTCTGGACAAATCGCGTATGCTGTTGTTCGGCGGCTGGCAATCCGCTTCGCGCGGCGCCGGAGCCACCATGCAGATTCTCGGCGAACTGCTGGGCATCACGGATCAGTTTCAGGGCGTGGACGAGCTGACGGTCCAGGAAGACGGCAGTTTGCGGATTCTGGAACGCGTGGAGGGCGGAAGCTATCAGGTTTCCACCTGCCAGGGAACTCCGGCCGTCTTGGGCTGGGCAACCGGCAATCTGCCCGAACCCCCGAACAACCCGCAGGTGGGCATGCAGAACATGCGTTTGATCATGCCGGCTTTGCAGAAGGCCCAGCCCGCAGCAGTCGGAGCCGAAGGTGTGGAACTGCGGACAGTCGCGCTTCCGGCGCAGCACCGTGAGACGAAAATCGTCAAGGACGCTCCGGTTGCGGACATTGCCAAGGAAATCGTGGACTGGATTCGCCAGTAACGCACCACGCAGAGCCAAAAAAGGAAGCAGTCATGGGAAAGATTCTCTATATTGCCGCAACCGAATGCGACGGATCGCTTGCCAAAACCAGCCTGGAAGGGCTGCAGGCGGCCACCAAGCTGGCCGGTGATCTGGGCACCGACCTTTGCATCGGTCTCATTGGAAAAGATGCGCCCGCAGCAGCCAAAGCCATCGGCGGATGCGCTGCAGCCGCTTATTATGCCGTGGAAGGGGCGGATTTCGAACAATCGCGTTACGCCAGCGATGTCGCCGCCATTGAGGCCATACAGTCCAAGGCCGGTGCGGAATATGTTCTTCTGCCCGGTACGTCGCGTCTCTGCCGTGTCGCGGCCGGTGCCGCTCAGCGCCTGGGCGGACGTGCGGATACCTCCATCACGGAACTCGCCGTGGACGGCGGCAAGGTCATCGCGACCCGCTGGTATTACCGCCAGCGGATGTCCGGTACCTTTACACGCGAACAGCGCCCCTGGGTCCTGCAGCTTTCGCCCGGCAGCTGGCCCGCCTGGGAAGGCGCTGCCACGGATGTTGCCGTGGAAACCATAGCCGTCGATTTGGCTGATACGGCCAAGCGTACGCAGTTTGTCGAGGTGCAGTCTCAGGCGGGCGACCAGCAGACCATTCGTCCGGAAGCTGAGCTGCTGTTTGTTGCCGGTGCCGGATGGACCAAAAAGCAGAGCGACGGTCAGGTGCAGGCAAAACGCGCGGAAACGGTTATTCTCCAGTTTCTGGATACGGCAAAGGCTTCGCTGGGCAGCAGTAAATCCCTTGTGGACCAGGGGAGCGAAGGCGAGGAAGTCTTGTCCTTCATGAGCCATTTGCACCAAGTAGGGCAGACCGGCGCGACACCCCGCCACCCCAAGGGGCTGGCCACCTGTTGTCATGGCGAGGAACCGCATGTTGTAGGTTGGCGCTTCATCAACGAACGCCGCGCCGTGAATACCGATGCCTCATGCGGCTGGGCCCAGGGCAAGGCGGATGTGCTCTACGTGGCGGATGCCTTTGAGGTCATGGAAGCGGTGAACAAGCTGTTGTCCGAGTAAGATTTTAGTTGTCGCTGATTGTATCAGGGGCCCGGGCGTTGGTTCGGGCCTCTTTTTGTGTGAAACGAAAATTGGCTGGTGGCGTTGGTGTATTGCAGAGGAGTACACTGAAATATTAATATGTTAGGATATCTTTTCTTCCTGGAGTCAGGACGTGGCCGGAGGCGGGTTTGGGCCTGTCGGCTGGCTCGTTGCGAACGCAACGTATTTTTTAAGCTTTTTACACGTATTTTTTCCGCCTTGATAGCCTCAAGCCCTTGCAAAACGTGGTTTTACCCGCTATTGGATTGGGAATGTGGCTTGCAAAGCGTTCCGGGCGAGGCTTTCTCGCCCCCAGGAAGGAATCGCAATAAAAAAAATCTTTAGGAGTATTAACATGACGAAAGCCGAGCTCATTGCAAAGATCCAAGAAAAGGCCGGTCTTGAATCCAAGGCTGCTGCGGGTAAAGCCCTTGACGCACTGATTGATTCCATCACTGAAGCTCTTGCCGATGGTGAATCCATCGCCCTGGTTGGTTTTGGAACGTTCAAAGTTTCCGAGCGTGCCGCCCGGACCGGCCGTAATCCGCAAACCGGTGCTGAAATTCAGATTCCTGCTTCCAAAGTGGTCAAATTCACCGTGGGCAAAACCCTCAAGGAAGCCGTAAAATAAGTTTTTCGGCAGCTCGCCCTTGTGTTCTGGGCTGCTTTCTGATTTTTCGACGGTTCAAGGCCAAGCCCGGCCGCAGTACGGGCTTGGCCTTAGATTTATGACCGTGCATATCAATACGAAAAGGGTTTTCTGAGACGGCCCCTTCCTCTGTGGGTTCACTAGCAGGGCTGCAAACCTAGTGCAGCAATTCAGGCCCGTGAAACAATGCATACGCTTGTCTTCAATCTTACCCGATTTGGCGATCTGCTGCAGACGCAACCCATTATTTCCGGGTTGACGCGGCGTGGGGACAGCGTCGGCTTGATCTGCCTGGAAAATTTCGCCTCCGCAACCGGACTGCTGCGTGACCTTGCGTATGTCAAAGCATTGCCTGCCGCACGCCTTTTGGCCCGACTCGAACGGAATTGGCCGGAAGCAGCGGCCGAAATCTGGGGCTGGAGCGAACAGGCGCTGGCGCCTGAGGCACACAACGCAGCTTCCGAAGCCTCTCTTCCCTTACCAGGTACGTTTCTCAACCTGACTACCGCTCTCAGCGTCAGACTGCTGGCCCGTCTGCTGGCCCTGAAGCTCGGCGGCAAGGGCGAGGCAGTACCCGCCTGTCTGGGCTTTGGTCTGGATTCCTACGGCTATGCGGTCAATTCCAACCAGTGGGCCACTTTTTTACAGGCATCTTCCAAAAACAGGGGCTGCAGCCCTTTCAACCTGGTGGATTTGTTCTGGAAAACTGCGGAGCTGGGCAGTGAGGAACGCCGTTACGAACTGCAGACGCCGCATACGGAGGCCATGGACAAAGCCGGCCGGCTGCTGGCTGGGGCCGAATCCGACAAACTTCTTGTGGGATTTCAGCTGGGTGCGAGCGAAAACAGAAGACGCTGGCCTGTGGAGTATTTCGCCCGCCTGGGCAGACAATTGACGGAAAAAGGCTGCCTGCCGGTTCTGTTGGGCAGCCTGGACGAGTCGGGCCTGGCCAATCGCTACATGGAACTCGGCGGTCCAGGGATCAGCCTTGTCGGGAGAACCTCTCTGGATGTGCTGGCAGCGGTGCTGTTGCGGGTTCGCCTGCTGGTGAGCAACGATACGGGCACCATGCACCTGGCGGCCGGTCTCGGACGTCCGATCGTCGCCATTTTTCTGGCCACGGCCCAGCCTTGGGACACGGGGCCCTACAGTGGCGGAAATATTTGCCTGGAGCCGGATCTCTCCTGCCATCCGTGTCAGTTCGGCAAGGCTTGCCCGAATGATGAGCAATGCCGCCGGGCAATAGACCCTTCTGTGGTTTTTTCCCTTTGCTTGCGCCAGCTCGGACAGGATGCCGGTGCACCCGGCGGCTATCAGGACTGCGGCAGCCGGGTATGGCTTTCGGAAAGGGAGGGAAATGGATTCATGGGATTGACCTCACTTTCCGGACATGATGCCACGGACCGTGTCATCTGGATCCGGTTGCAGCGTCATTTCTACCGTCATTTTCTTGACTTTCAAAATCCGCCGCCGCTGGCTGCTGCGGCCAATGCTCTGAGTCCGCAAGCGTATGAAAGCATAACGGCTACTTTGAGCAATGTGTTCGCCTTGTTGGGGTTGCTGGACGAGCAGGCCAAAGTGCTGGAGCGCGCTCCGCGCGAGGCTCTGAAAAAAAAGTTTCTGGCAACCTGGCAACGGGTGCAGACGCTTTGGGAAAGCAACCCGTACTTCAATGTTCTCTCCTACCTCTGGATGAATGAGGCCCAGGATTCGGGCCATAATTTGACCGCCATCCGTTCCGTCATTGCCCGCTACCGCCAGCTCTCCCAGGCCTGGCTGACGTTGCTGCAGTAGTTGGCACCTTTTTTGTAAGACCTTGGAAAAGTCCCGAGGCATGTCAATTTTACCGTCCGAACAGTTAGTTAAAAATGGAGAATCGCGATGATCGTCATCGACGGACAAAACAGTGGGTTGAGTTTGAATAACTTCGGCAACCTCGAAGAATTGCTGGTTAAAGTGATGTCTGAGGGAACGCTGGAGAATCGTATTGTGACGGATGTTCTGGTGAACGAGGAAAATTTCAGCGAAATTTACCCTCATCAGGCCGAAGACATCGAGACCAGCGAAATCGAAAAAGTGGAAATTATTTCCATGCCCGTTGAAGACATGGCAGTGAACATGACCAACGAACTTCACAAGGTCATCAAGTTGATGGCTCACGGCGGCAAGCATGTTGCGGAATTGTTTCGCCAGGCGGATGATGCGGAAGCACTTGAGATGTATCAGGATCTTCTTGACGTTACCCGTGATTTTCTGGCCATGATCAGTGTCTTGCGTAATGAATTTGCCATCGAGGAAAACGACGAGTTCAATACGGCCGTGGAAGATATCTCCGAGCTGTTCACCGAGATGTCCGAGGTTATGGAAAACGAAGACTGGATTCTTCTGGCAGATATTCTTGAATATGACTTTCTTCCCGTGACTGGAAAATGGGAAGCGGTCATTACGGATATTTCAGACGATCTCAACGGATCAAAATAACCTGGACAGGGGGGAAGGGTATGAAAAATTGCATGGAACTGCTCGAACAGGCCATTGATCTGGCTCATGAGGAGCAGCTGCATCTGCAAGCCGGCGAATTGGATTTAATGCAGCAGAAGGCCCGGATCAGAAGCCGGCTTATTTCCCAGGCTGTGGACAACAGGGATACGCTCGATCTTGAGGAGTTCAAGGCCAAGCTTGAGCAACTGCACAGTTTGCAGGGAGGTTTGACAAAGGATGCCAGGGTGCTTCGGGACAGCATAAAAACCGAATTGACCAGAGTCAAAGCGGAAGGCGCGCGGATGTCGGGATACGGAAAGGCGTCCAAATACGTGCCGCTGCTCAGAAGCAGATTAAGCAAACGGGGCTGAAACACTGTTGAGCATGGCCGGGGGGGCTACTGCTTGACACTCGCGCCGCCCATAGCGGATTATCTCCAGAAAGCGGTGGGCGGTTGTGGAGAAAAGAGCTAAAAGCGTTGTTGTCCCTGAGGCATACGACGGATCTCGATTGGATAAGGCGCTTGAGTTGCTTGCGCCTGGACAGGGCGCAAGGCAGCGGAAGCGTTTATTGCTTTCCGGCGCAGTGCGCGTAGATGGTCGCTCATGTTCTAAAGGGTATCTGGTCCGGACCGGGCAGTGCATTTCGTTGGAAAACCTGCCGTCGCTCGATACGACGGATTGTCCGGATGCCCTCCCGGAAATTGTCGCCCGGACGGATTTGTTCGCCGGAGTGCTTAAAAACGCGCATGTCCACAGCCAGTCCTTGGAATCCGGCGGCAGCCCCGCCCTGGATGCCTGTCTGCCCGCTCTGTTTCCCGATTCTCAGGCAGAATTGCTCAATCGCCTGGACTACCTTACTTCCGGCTTGTTGCTGGTCGCGTTAACAGCGTCCGCCGGGGATATCTATCGACGCCGCCAGGACGCCGGAGAAGTTTACAAGCATTATTTCGCCCTGGTGCACGGCAGGCTGGAGTCCGGTTTCATTGCCGCCAACGCCCTGGATGTTGCCAAACGGCGCAAGGTTAAGGTGTTGAAAAGCAATGACGGGCCGCTGCGGCAAAGTGTCGTGCGGCCGCTGCTCGCCGGGCGCTTTTCATTATACGGGACGGATTCCTGGCGCACGCTGGTTCACGTCCGCATTCAAAAAGGAGCGCGGCACCAGATTCGCGCTCACCTGGCCGCGTCCGGTCATCCCATTGTGGGCGATCCGTTGTATGGCCGGGATGCGGACTTTCCTTTGCTTTATCTGCATCATTTCTGCATCCGTTTTTCGGAATTCAGCGCGGACGCGCGTCCGGCCTGGGTGGATCTTCCGGAAGCATTTCAGAAAAAAATAAGCGAATCGGCGAATTGATCTGCCACACTGGGGAAGCTTCCAGGTAGTGAAGCAAGGTATTATTGCCCTGCCACGCGTTAGTTGCTAGTGTCCTCAAAAAAACAACTTCTGATTCACTACGCAACCCCGAGCAGATTCGCCATGTTACAAAACGCTTTGGAATTTTACAGAACGCTTTTCGAAGAGCTGGACACGATAAAACTGCAGCAGGAATTTCTCAAGAGCTTGCTTTCTTTTCAGAATGTCGAACGCGGTTCGCTCTGGGTCAAGAAAGGAAAAAAATATACCTGCGTCGAGGCGCAGGGGCCGCAGAGTGAAAAAGTTGCCGGGTTGTCCCTGGATGCCGGTACGCCCAGCGTCTTGGGCTGGGTGATTGAAAACGGCAAAATGACCATTGCCGAACCCGGCAAGGACGAACGGCATTATGCGGAAATCGAAGACGGGCTGGAAAAAAAGAGCAAGCTGATTCTCAGCTATCCGCTGGTGCTCAAAAACGGCACGGTCTATGGAGCCGTGCAACTGATCGACACTTCCGCGGAAGGGGATCAGCTCAACCTGGACGCCAAGTATCTCAAACTGCTTGAGCTTACGGTGGCCATAGGTTCCATAGCGCTTTCCAATTCCCTGGCCTACGGCGATCAGGTCAAGGAAAACGTCCGTTTGAAACGAACCCTCAGTGAGATCCGCAGCGAAAATCAGATCATCGGGCAGAGCTCGGCCATTCTGAAAGTTATGAAGAATGCGCGCGATTACGCCCAGACGGACTTCCCCGTATTGATCACCGGAGAATCCGGTACGGGCAAGGAACTCATCGCGTACGAGCTGCACCGGCTGAGCAAGCGTGGCGAAAAGCCCTTTCTGGTGCAGAACTGCAGCGCCATTCCCGAGACACTGCTGGAAAGCGAGCTGTTCGGATACAAAAAGGGCGCTTTTACCGGGGCGCACAAGGACAAAACCGGGCTGTTTGAAGACGCGTCCGGGGGCACGGTTTTTCTGGACGAAATCGGGGATATGCCGCTGAGCCTGCAAGCCCGGATTCTGCGGGTTATTCAAAGCAATGAAATCAAACCGTTGGGTGGTACGGCCACCAAACGGGTGGATGTCCGGATTTTATCCGCCACCAACAAGGACCTCACCGCCGCCATAGCGGCCAATGAATTTCGGGAGGATCTGTTTTACCGCCTCAATGTGCTTCCATTGCAGCTGCCTCCGCTCCGGGAGCGTCTGGACGATATCCCGCTTCTGCTGCGATATTTTCTGCGCCGGGAGTCTAAACGCATGGGGATGCAGGCCAAGCGTTTTTCCAACAAAGCCCTGAAAATGCTCAGCGAGCATCAATGGCGGGGTAATATTCGGGAAATGGAGAACCTGGTCAAATATATCATGACCACGGTGGACGGCCCCATCATCGAATACAAGGACCTGCCCTGGCATATTCTGGGCACCGAACCTCCTGCGGAGAACCGGCACGAAGAGGAAGAGAACCACATCGAGCTTCAGACGAATGTCGCCCTGCCTCCGGAAGATTTTTCTCTGGCCTCATTTACCTGGGATGAGCTGGAAAAACATTATATTTTGGATTTATTGGAAAAAACCCGCTGGAATGTGACCAAAGCCGCAAAACAGGCCGCGGTGAATCGTTCGACCTTTGACTCGCGTATGAAGCGCCTGGGCATCCGGAAAAATTGACAGGCTGCATATCTTTCGACCTATTCAAGTAGAGCGCCGAGTATACTACGATGCCTGTGCATGCATTGTGTTTTGATGAAATCGATTGTCCGGGCAAGCGTCAAATGCCGAAAAAGAGTAGCTGCAAGCTCGATTGAGTACGATTATTGCTTGAAATGGGTGGTAGAAAAATTTGCCGAAAGGCTTTCTACCGCCCCTGGGAGCCGAGGTGGTCTCGGCTCCTTTTATTTAGAAGTATTTGCTGAGGGAGCGGGGATGCACTTTTCTTGAAATCCGTGTATAAAAAAACGGTTGATCGCTGGACAAGCGCTGGCTGAGCGATTAAGAGGCATAGTCACACTCGAACGCGGGCAACTGCCTGTGAACGAAGAAAAAGGCCTGAACCCAAATCCGCAGGTGATGTTCATGAAAAGAAGCATAGTATTGATACTGGCTGGAGCCATGGTCTGCCTCGCCTCAGGGTGCGCCAAATATACGCATCCCGACAGGGCTGCGGACCGCTGGGACAATGATTACGCCATGTGCGTGACCAAGGCGGATTATCAGGTTGATTTTCATCCGTATACGACGGATGCCGCTCATCCGTACGACTCGCGCCTGATGACCTACAGTGACCGGTACTGGGGCATGATCCGCAGCTGTATGGAGTCCAAAGGATACGTCTACAAAGAAGAAAAGACTTGGTTCGATTCCATGAAGCAGGCTGTGCAGTACGAATAATCCGGCTAAGATACTGTGATTGTGTTGGAAATACTGCATCGAAACGACGATTGATAAGACTTGGAAAAAAATATTTTTGAAAATGAAAAAAATATGCTTGACAGAAACGGACACTACGAATACAAACTTTGTTTCCGGTTCTGGCTGGCGTAGCTCAACTGGTAGAGCAGCTGACTTGTAATCAGCAGGTTGCGGGTTCAAGTCCCATCGCCAGCTCCACCGTCGGAGGGGTTCCCGAGTGGCCAAAGGGAACAGACTGTAAATCTGTCGGCGTATGCCTTCGGAGGTTCAAATCCTCCCCCCTCCACCAGAATAGAAACAAGCAGGCTGTAGGAGATTAGATCGTTGAACTACGGCTGTTAGGTGCGGGAATAGCTCAATTGGCTAGAGCATCAGCCTTCCAAGCTGAGGGTTGCGAGTTCGAGTCTCGTTTCCCGCTCCATATACTGCCAAGTTTGTTCTCCTGCCTCAGTCGTCTCAGACAGTCCGCTAGAAAGCCCACATAGCTCAGTCGGTAGAGCACTTCCTTGGTAAGGAAGAGGTCACCGGTTCAAGTCCGGTTGTGGGCTCCATAAATGATTTTGGCTGAACGAAGCCGTATACAACAACCAGATAAACCGCTGCGAAAGCAAGTCCTGTCAGGGGGAATCACAAATGGCCAAGGCGAAATTTGAACGGAGCAAACCGCACGTAAATATCGGCACCGTGGGTCACATCGACCACGGCAAAACCACCTTGACCGCGGCGATCACCAAGATGCTTTCCTTGAAGGGTGGCGCCGAATTCGTCGCATTCGACGAAATCGACAAGGCGCCCGAAGAAAAGGAACGCGGCATCACCATCGCGACCGCTCATGTCGAATATCAGACCGACTCGCGCCACTACGCTCACGTGGATTGCCCCGGTCACGCCGACTACATCAAGAACATGATCACTGGTGCGGCTCAGATGGACGGTGGTATCATCGTTGTTGCCGCCACGGACGGCCCCATGCCTCAGACTCGTGAGCACATTCTGCTCGCCCGTCAGGTCGGCGTGCCTTCCCTGGTCGTCTTCCTGAACAAGGTCGACCTGGTGGACGATGAAGAATTGCTTGAACTTGTTGAGCTGGAAGTTCGCGAGCTGCTGAGCAAGTACGGCTTTCCCGGCGACGATATTCCTGTTGTCTCGGGCAGCGCACTCAAGGCTCTTGAAAGCGATGATCCCAACAGCGACGAAGCCAAATGCATTTTCGAACTCATGGATGCCTGCGACTCATATATTCCTGAGCCCGAGCGCGACATCGACAAGCCCTTCCTGATGCCCATTGAAGACGTCTTCAGCATCTCCGGCCGCGGTACCGTTGTTACCGGCCGTGTTGAGCGCGGCATCATCAAGGTCGGCGACGAAGTGGAAATCGTCGGTGTCAAAGACACCACCAAGACCACTTGCACGGGTGTGGAGATGTTCCGCAAGCTGCTCGATCAGGGTCAGGCTGGTGACAATGTCGGCGCACTGCTTCGCGGCATCAAACGTGAAGACGTCGAACGCGGCCAGGTTCTTGCCGCTCCCGGTTCGATTACTCCGCACCGCAAGTTCAAGGCCGAAGTGTACGTCCTTTCCAAGGACGAAGGCGGACGCCACACCCCGTTCTTCACCGGTTATCGCCCGCAGTTCTACTTCCGTACCACGGATATCACCGGCGTGATTTCCCTGGCGGAAGGCGTTGAAATGGTTATGCCCGGCGACAACGCCACCTTTGGTGTCGAACTGATCGCTCCCATCGCCATGGAGCCCGGACTGCGTTTCGCCATCCGTGAAGGCGGCCGTACTGTTGGCGCCGGTGTTGTTTCCGAGATCGAGGAGTAATTACTATGCGTATCAATATCCAGCTCGCCTGCACTGAATGTAAGCGGCGGAATTACGTCACGACAAAGAACAAGAAGAATACCACTTCCCGTATTGAGTTGAGCAAATACTGCCCTTGGGACAAGAAGCACACAGTGCATCGGGAAACCAAGTAAGTATCTCGCTTATACGTTGCGCGGGAACTAAGCGGAAACGCTGAGTGGTTCTTAGTGCAGGCCAGTAGCTCTAACGGCTAGAGCGCCGGTCTCCAAAACCGGATGTTGGGGGTTCGAATCCCTCCTGGCCTGCCATAATTTTTTAGTGTTCCGGATAGCCAAATGGGCAGAAG
The DNA here is from genome assembly GCA_963677785.2 of Desulfovibrionaceae bacterium. Classification (GTDB taxonomy): domain Bacteria; phylum Desulfobacterota; class Desulfovibrionia; order Desulfovibrionales; family Desulfovibrionaceae. The sequence goes on from CAXXDH010000001.1 coordinate 18,406, forward strand.
CAAAAATAAAGAAAAAAACGCAACTGATAAGAACGACGCGTCCGGGAAAGAAAATTTCGAACGCAGCGGGTCCGTCAAGAAAAGCTCCGAGGCGAAAGCCTCGAAAAACACGGACAAGAAGCAATCGGCGGCACAATCCTCTGGCGGAGTCGCTGGCAAAGTGCGTGAGCTGCGTGATTTCTTCGAAGAGTCGAAAGTCGAGCTGAAAAAAGTAACTTGGCCCTCACGTAAGGAAACCATAGCCACCAGTCTGGCGGTTCTGGTTCTGACGGTGGTCATGGCTTTGTACCTCGGTGTTGTCGATTTCGGTTTGTCCAGGCTTATTCAATTTATTCTCACTTAATACACAACGTCAGGAAGAAGGCGCAGAGCGTCATTGGTGAACCGCATGGCAGATGAAGAAGCCATAACTCCAAAGGCCAGATGGTATATTATTCACGCCTACTCGGGTTTTGAGCAGCGTGTGGAAAAGACCGTCAAGGAAATGATCCGTACGGGCCAGTCAAAAGGCCTGGTAGAGGACTGCGTAGTCCCTACCGAACGGGTTATTGAACTGGTCAAAGGGGCTAAGAAAACATCCACCCGCAAGTTTTATCCTGGGTACGTGATGATCAAGATGGTCCTCAATGACGAGTCCTGGCACTTGATACAGTCCATACCGAGAGTGACGGGATTTGTAGGTGGCCGGAACAGACCTACGCCGATGCGCGATAGTGAAGCTGCCAAGATTCTTTCTATGATTGAGCAGCGTCAGGAAAAACCTCGTCCCAAGTTTCATTTTGAACGCGGTGACGAAGTTCGCGTCATTGACGGGCCGTTCGGCGGATTCAACGGTATTGTCGACGATGTGAATTACGATAAAGGGAAATTGCGCGTCGAGGTTTCCATCTTCGGTCGGCAGACACCTGTCGAGCTTGATTTTGTGCAAGTGACCAAAGGATAGCGACAGCGTTTTTTGAGAATGTGTTCCTTCAAGGTGGATGAATGCCTTGCGGGTATATGGAGGTATAGAGCAATGGCCAAAAAAATCATAGCGAAAATCAAGCTGCAGATCCCGGCGGGCTCCGCGAACCCGTCGCCTCCGGTTGGACCGGCTCTGGGTCAGCATGGCTTGAATATTATGGAATTTTGCAAGGCATTCAATGCCAAGACTCAGGATCAAAAGGGCACGATTACACCTGTTGAAATCACCGTCTTTGCGGATCGTACGTTCAGCTTCATCACCAAGACGCCTCCTGCATCGGTTCTTTTGTTGAAGGCTGCAAAGATCGACAAGGGGTCGCCTGAACCCAACCGGAACAAGGTAGCTAAGGTAACCAAGGCCCAGGTGGAAGAAATTGCTCGCTTGAAAATGCCCGACTTGACCGCCAAGGACGTGGAAGCCGCCATGCATTCCATCATGGGCACCGCGCGCAGCATGGGCATAGAAGTTCAATAGTAGGGAAGGTAAACACCATGGGCAAGCTAGGAAAAAAATACAGAACGGCCATTGATGGCCTGGATTTGACATCTCGTTTCGACATTGAAGAAGGCGTTCGCCTTGCGGTCGGACGTGCCTTTGCCAAATTCGACGAAACGGTTGATGTGGCTTTCAATCTGGGCGTTGATCCCAAATATTCCGATCAGATGGTCCGTGGCGCGGTAACCCTTCCGCATGGATTGGGCAAAACCGTTCGCGTGGCCGTTTTCTGCAAAGGCGACAAAGAAGCCGAGGCCAAAGAGGCCGGTGCGGATATCGTCGGCGGTGAGGAGCTGGTCGATCAGGTCAAAAACGGCTTTCTGGATTTCGACAAAGCCGTTGCCACTCCGGACATGATGGCCAAAGTAGGTCAGATCGGACGTATTCTCGGCCCTCGTGGCTTGATGCCGAACGCTAAAACCGGAACCGTTACCTTTGAGATCGGCAACGCGGTCAAAGAAATGAAAGCCGGACGTGTTGAATTCAAGGTTGACAAGGCCGGAGTTCTGCATGCCCCCTTGGGCAAGGTTTCTTTCGGCGCCGAGAAGATCCTGGACAATCTCAAGTCCATCATGGAAACCGTGATGCGTTTGAAACCCTCTTCCGCAAAAGGAACCTACATCCGTGGTATGGCTGTGGCCACCACCATGGGGCCTGGCATCAAGATTGATACGGTGTCGGTACGTAAGTTTCTGGAAGGGTAGTTCCCGCAGGATTTGATCTCTTTTATACAATCAAAAGATTTTTGAGAAAAATCAACACACCGGCAGTGAGCGAAATAGCATCACTGCCGGTCTGTTGCACCAATTTGGCTACGGAAAAATGAGTCGAAGAAAGCAGGTGAGTCGCAAGACTCTTAATTTCCTGCCGAGACAGCGCTTTGACTCGTTTTTTCACCTTTTAACCCTTACTTGAAGGAGTCGCGCGTGAACAGAGCGGAAAAAGGCGCAGTCATTCAGGGCCTGAAAGAAAAGGCCGATGGCGCTTCCATCGCGGTTGTCACAGACTTCAAGGGGATGAAGGTTGAAGAAATGACCGAACTAAGGGTCAAGCTTCGCGATGCTGGCGTTCATTACCAGGTTGTGAAGAATACCCTTGCAAGGCTTGCTTTGACCGACGGTCCTCATGACGTGATCAAGGACAGGTTCAAGGAAAACTGCGCGGTCGCATTGGGCGCCGATGACCCTGTCATCGTTGCCAAAACCCTGGCGGATTTCGCCAAGACCAACAAGAAGTTCGAAATCAGGTACGGCAGCCTGGAAGGGAAGTTTCTGGATGTTGATGGACTGAAGGCTCTGTCCTCGCTCCCGGGCAAACCCGAACTGCTGAGCAAAATGCTCGGCACCATGAACGCCGTGCCGCAGAATTTTGTCTCTTTGCTGGCCAATGTGCCTCGTGGTTTGCTGAATGCCTTGAACGCTATCAAAGAACAAAAAGAAAACGCCTAAATCAAAGCGCTTGATAAGGAGAATTTATCATGGGTGTTACCAAAGAAGAAGTAGTCGAATTTATTTCCAATATGACCGTTCTGGATCTGGCTGAATTCATTAAGGAACTCGAAGAGAAGTTCGGTGTTTCCGCTGCAGCTCCTGTTGCCGCAGTTGCCGCCATGCCTGGCGCCGGCGGTGGCGATGCCGCTCCTGCTGAAGAAGAACAGACCGAGTTCGATGTTATTCTGACCGGAGCCGGCGGCAACAAGATCGCCGTCATCAAGGCTGTCCGTGCTCTGACCGGCCTGGGCCTCAAGGAAGCCAAGGCTAAAGTCGACGAAGCTCCTCAGGCCATCAAGGAAGCTGTTTCCAAGGATGAGGCTGAGGAAGCCAAAAAGCAGCTTGAAGAAGCTGGTGCTGAAGTCGAAGTCAAATAAGACTTCCCGCAGCATAACGCGATCTTCGCGAATCAGAATCTTGACACCTCCGGAGAAATCCTTTTCTCCGGAGGTTCTTCTGCAATGTCGTTGACGAGTACGTGGTGAACAAACCACGGTTTTTTATTTTTATGCAATTGGGTAAATGCCAGTAAAAACGGAGGGTTAAGCAGATCGTTGGCTGAATGTAACGATACGAAACCAAACGGCTCATGTCAAAGGCATTTTTAGTGTTTTATTTTTGCAAATTTTGTGCGTATATTATAGTATGCATGAATATAAGGACGGAAAACCTTGGGAAGGCTCGGCGCTTCCCCATAGGTGCGTCCGAAACACTATCTTACCCATCATTCCAAGAATGTTTTCCAGGATCATACTAGCGCAAAGCTAATAAAAGCACGAGCGTTGCTCAGGGTCTTGCAACATTCCCTGCTTCAACCTTCTATATTAGGGGAAAATATGGTCCAGCTTGTCAAGAAGTTCGGCAAAATCGAACAGATGACCGAGATCCCGCATCTCCTTGATCTTCAGGTGGAGTCCTACAAATATTTTCTTCAGGAAAATCCGGAAACCAGGCGCGACGATGTTGGCCTGGAAGCGGTGTTTCGTTCGGTTTTTCCCATTGAGGACTTCAATAAGACCGCCAGTCTCGAGTACGTCAGTTATGAGATCGGTGCTCCCGAATACGACATAACCGAGTGCATGTCCAAAGGCCTGACCTATGAGGCAAGGATCTGGATCAAAGTCCGCCTTGTTGTCTGGGATGTTGATGACGATGGCCAGAACCGCACCATCCGCGACATCAAAGAACAGGACAAGGTCTATTTCGGCACCATTCCTTTGATGACGGACAAAGGCACTTTTATCATAAATGGAACGGAACGGGTTATCGTCAACCAGCTCCAGCGTTCACCGGGCATCATTTTCGAACATGACTCGGGAAAAACCCATTCCAGCCGCAAGGTACTCTACAGCTGCCGCATTATTCCCATGCGCGGTTCCTGGCTTGATTTCGATTTCGATCATAAGGATATACTCTACGTACGTATTGACCGGCGCAGAAAAATGCCGGCCACCGTACTGTTCAAAGCCATGGGCATGAACAAGAAGGAAATCCTGCATTATTTCTATGATGTCGAAACGTATACTTTTGATGGCGACAAGGTTTTCTGGGATATCAAGAAGGAATTTTTCCGCAAGGATGTCGCCTACAACGATATCCTGTCGCCTGACGGCACCGTGATCGTCCAACAGGGCAAACCCATCACGAAGCGCTCCTGGCGTTTGATGTCTGAAAACAACATGGAGCGTTTTGAGGTTGATCCTACCTCTCTCGAAGGGCTGTTCCTGTCCGACGATATTCCTGATCCCAATACCGGAGAGATACTGGCCGAATGCGGTGAGGAAATTACTCCCGCCCTGGTTGAGACCTTCCAGGAAATCGGCATTGATAAGATCTCCGTATTACATACGCGAGGCCTGGAAGTTTCCTCCACTCTGCGCGACACGCTGATGCTCGATAAAACATTGGACCAGGAAAGCGCCCAGGTGGAAATTTACCGCCGGCTGCGTCCGAGCTCGCCGCCTACGGCTGAGATCGCTTCCACGTTTTTCGAGAATCTTTTCCGTAATCCGGACTACTATGATCTTTCCACTGTGGGCCGTTACAAACTGAATTCGCGCCTGGAAGTGGAAGAGCCGCTGGAATTGCGCACACTGTCCGACAACGATATTCTGGAAGCCATTAAGCAGCTTCTGAAACTCAAGGATTCGCATGGTCCTGCCGATGATATCGACCATCTCGGCAACCGCCGCGTACGTCCTGTGGGCGAACTGGTCGAGAACCAGTACCGTATCGGCTTGGTTCGCATGGAGCGCGCCATCAAGGAGCGGATGAGCCTGCAGGAAGTAGCCACGCTGATGCCTTACGACTTGATCAATTTCAAGCCGGTGGTGGCGGTGCTCAAAGAGTTCTTCGGCACTTCGCAGCTTTCGCAGTTCATGGATCAGACCAATCCACTTTCTGAAGTGACGCACAAACGCCGGTTGTCCGCATTGGGACCCGGCGGTCTGACCCGCGAACGCGCCGGATTCGAAGTCCGCGACGTGCATACGAGCCACTACGGCCGTATCTGCCCCATTGAAACGCCGGAAGGACCGAACATCGGCCTGATCGTTTCTCTGACCACCCACGCGCGCGTCAATGATTACGGATTCATTGAAACTCCGTACCGCGTGGTCAAGGATTGCCAGGTCACGGATGATATTCTTCAGCTGGATGCTTCGCGCGAAGCCAGACACGTCATTGCCCAGGCCAACGCGCCTCTGGACGAAGAGGGCCGTTTCATTAATGAAATGGTTACGACGCGTATCAAGGGCGATGTGACCATGTCGCTGCGCGAAGACGTAACCTTGATGGACATTTCGCCCAGTCAGATGGTTTCGGTCTCGGCCGCGCTGATACCCTTTCTCGAACATGACGACGCCAACCGCGCGCTCATGGGATCGAACATGCAGCGCCAGGCCGTGCCGCTTCTGCGTTGCGACGTCCCCCTGGTGGGTACGGGCATGGAAGGCCGCGTGGCCCAGGACTCCGGCAGCTGTCTGTTGGCGGAATCCGACGGTATCGTACGCTACGCGGACGCCAACAGCATTGTGGTCAGTTATGATAGCGAAATTGCCCCGGCCAGCGGTAATGTCCGGGCCTACGAGCTGCAAAAATATCACAAGTCCAACCAGAACTCCTGTTTCGGCCAGCGTCCGTCCGTGCTTTCCGGCCAGCCTGTGACCAAAGGCACGGTGCTTGCCGATGGTCCGGGCATAGACAACGGTGAACTTGCTCTGGGCAAAAACCTTCTGGTCGCGTTCATGCCCTGGTGCGGCTACAACTTTGAGGATTCCATCCTGATTTCCGAACGTGTGGTCAAGGAAGATGTTTTCACTTCCGTACATATCGAGGAATTCGAAGTTGTCGCCCGTGACACCAAGCTCGGACCCGAAGAAATAACCCGTGATATCCCCAACGTCAGCGAAGAGATGCTCCGCAATCTCGATGAAAGCGGCATCATTCGTATCGGCGCCAATATCAAGGCCGAAGACATCCTGGTAGGCAAGATCACGCCCAAGGGTGAATCGCAGCTGACACCGGAAGAAAAGCTGCTGCGCGCCATTTTCGGCGACAAGGCCCGGGATGTAAAAAACACCTCCCTCAAGGTCCCGCCGGGAATCGAAGGAACGATTATCGACGTCAAGGTCTTCAACCGGCCCAAGGGCGACAAGGACGAGCGGACCAAAGCCATCGAAGATTATGATCTCGCAGTGCTGGACCGCAAGGAAGCCCTGCACCGTGAAGCTCTGACCGATTCCACCAAGGAAAAAATGTGGCCCATCATCAACGGAAAGCAGCTGGATTCCAACCTGATGGGGCGCAAAAAGGGCGAAGTCCTGGCCGAGTCCGGGCATGTCCTGACAGAAGAAATCTTTGATGAGCTTCCGCTGAAAAAGCTCAACGGGCTGTTCAAGAGCAGGGAAACCAACCAGGAAGTTGGCGAAATGCTTGAAGCCTATGACCAGCATGTGAAGTTTATCAGTGAAATATACCGTGTGAAACGCGACAAGGTCACTGAAGGCGACGATCTGCCTCCGGGCGTGACCAAAATGGTCAAGGTCTACATCGCCGTGAAACGGAAACTCTCCGTGGGCGATAAGATGGCCGGACGCCACGGAAACAAGGGTGTCGTCTCTTGTATCCTGCCCGAAGAGGATATGCCTTTCTTTGCAGACGGAACGCCGATGGACATCGTGCTAAACCCCTTGGGCGTTCCTTCGCGTATGAATATCGGACAGATCATGGAAACCCACCTGGGGGCAGCCGCTCGGATGCTCGGAAAGCAGCTTAACGCATTGGTTGAAAGTGGTGTGGCCATGGATGTCTTGCGTGAAGAATGTTTGAGTATCTTCACGGATAAAAAGACGCAGGAAGCAATCAATTCTGCGAGCGACGATGAGCTGGTGAAAGCCGCAAAAGCCGTTAAAAACGGCATTGTCACCAAAACGCCCGTATTTGATGGCGCGCACGAGGATGAAATCTGGTCCCTGCTGGAGCGGGCGGGCTTGCCGGATGACGGCAAATCCGTGCTGTTTGACGGGCGTACCGGAGAAGCATTCCGTAACCGCGTTACCGTGGGCGTCATGTATATGCTGAAACTGCACCACCTGGTCGATGAAAAGATCCACGCCCGGTCCACCGGTCCGTACTCCCTGGTTACGCAGCAGCCTTTGGGCGGCAAGGCCCAGTTCGGCGGACAGCGGCTGGGAGAAATGGAAGTCTGGGCGCTGGAGGCCTATGGTGCGGCGAATCTGCTGCAAGAGTTCCTGACGGTAAAGTCGGATGATGTTACCGGCCGTGTGAAGATGTACGAGAAAATCGTTAAATCCGACAATTTCCTCGAAGCAGGCCTGCCCGAGTCCTTCAATGTTCTTGTCAAAGAATTGATGTCGCTGGGGCTCGATGTGCAGCTTCACGAGGAAGATCGCAAAAAGACGAAACAGCCGGGCATGGCCCGCTAGACGTCTGGCAGCCGTTAGACGAACCAAGACCGAAGATGACGCTCTTCGGCCAAAACTTATATTATGGGGAATAGTCTATGACATTAGATGATCTTTTCTCCTTTCGCGGCGGGTCCACGACTGGTGTTACCAGCCGGTCCCTGAAGGCCATACAGATATCCATTGCCTCGCCCGAGACAATCAGGGAGTGGTCCTATGGAGAGGTCAAGAAACCCGAGACCATCAACTATCGGACCTTCAAGCCCGAACGGGACGGACTTTTCTGTGCAAAGATCTTCGGCCCGGTCAAGGACTACGAATGTAATTGCGGTAAGTACAAACGCATGAAACATAGGGGCATCGTATGTGAAAAATGCGGTGTCGAGGTTATTGCTTCCAAGGTACGGCGCGAGCGCATGGGCCACATTGAACTGGCCGCGCCTGTAGCCCACATCTGGTTTTTGAAAACTCTGCCTTCCAAAATCGGCACGCTCCTGGACATGACGATGGCCGATCTGGAAAAGGTACTCTACTTCGACTCCTATGTGGTCATGGATCCGGGGCCGACTACGCTGAACAAGCTTCAGGTCATTTCCGAAGAGCAGTACATTCAGGTTCTGGACCATTACGGTGAAGACGTCGTCAAGGTCAGCATGGGCGCGGAAGCGGCCCGGGCGCTCCTGGAGGAGCTCAACCTCGAGGAATTGCGGGTCACCCTGCGTGAGGAAGCAGCGTCCACCCGTTCGCAGACCAAGAAGAAAAAAATAACCAAACGGTTGAAAATCATAGAGGCTTTCCTGGAATCCGGGAACAAGCCCGAGTGGATGATCATGGAAGTCATTCCGGTCATTCCGCCCGAGCTGCGCCCCCTGGTTCCCCTGGATGGCGGACGTTTCGCCACCTCGGATCTCAACGATCTTTACCGCCGCGTCATCAACCGGAATAACAGGCTGAAACGGCTGATCGAACTGGGCGCTCCCGACATCATTATCCGCAACGAAAAGCGGATGCTGCAGGAAGCCGTGGACGCGCTTTTCGACAATGGCCGCCGCGGCCGGGCCATCACCGGCACCAGCGGACGTCCGCTCAAGTCCTTGTCCGATATGATCAAGGGCAAGCAGGGCCGCTTTCGTCAGAATCTGCTGGGCAAGCGCGTGGACTACTCCGGACGTTCCGTTATCGTGGTGGGACCGAAATTGAAGCTGCACCAGTGCGGCCTGCCCAAGAAAATGGCTTTGGAGTTGTTCAAACCCTTCATTTATTCCAAACTGGAAGAAAGAGAGCTGGCCTCTACCATCAAAAGCGCCAAGAAAATGGTCGAGCGCGAAGAATTAGTAGTCTGGGATATCCTGGAAGACGTTGTCCGCGAGTACCCCATCCTGCTCAACCGCGCGCCCACGCTGCACCGTCTGGGTATCCAGGCTTTTGAGCCGACCCTGGTTGAAGGCAAGGCCATTCAGCTGCACCCATTGGTCTGCGCGGCCTACAACGCGGACTTTGATGGCGATCAGATGGCCGTACACGTGCCGCTCTCCGTGGAGGCGCAGATTGAATGCCGCGTGCTTCTGATGAGCTCCAACAACATTCTCTCGCCGGCCAACGGATCGCCGGTCATCGTTCCTTCGCAGGATATCGTTCTCGGTCTCTATTACATGACCACGGAGCGTTCCTTCCAGAAGGGCGAAGGCATGACCTTCACAGGGCCCTGGGAAGTTGTTGCGGCTTACGACGCCAATGTGCTGGATCTCCAGGCGCGTATCAAGGTACGACTCAATGGCATCCTGGAACAAACCACACCCGGCCGCGTCATTCTGGGCGAACTGCTTCCCAAGGAAGTGCCCTTTGATTCGGTCAACCGGGTCATGACCAAAAAGAACATCCAGCGCCTGGTCAGCGAGGCGTACCGCTGCGCCGGCACCAAGGCGACGGTTATCCTTTGCGACCGCCTCAAGGATCTGGGCTACGAATTCGCCACCCAGGCCGGCGTCACCATCGCGGTTAAAGATCTCAGGATCCCGAGCACCAAGCCCGGACTGCTGCAGGCCGCCCAGGACGAAGTGGATGACATTGAGCGCCAGTACCGCGAAGGTATTATTACGCGCACGGAAAAATACAACAAGGTAGTCGACGTCTGGACCAAGGTTACCAACCAGGTCTCGCAGGACATGGTCAAAGAGATCTCCACGGATGTGGTCACGGATCCGAAGACCGGAAAGCAGGAAACGAACATCAGCTACAACTCCATCTTCATGATGTCCAACTCCGGCTCTCGAGGCAACCAGGACCAGATGCGTCAGCTGGCCGGCATGCGCGGCCTGATGGCCAAACCTTCCGGCGATATTATCGAAACGCCCATCACCTCGAGTTTCCGCGAAGGCCTGAGCGTGCTGCAGTATTTCACCAGTACGCACGGCGCACGGAAAGGCTTGGCCGATACGGCTCTGAAGACGGCCAACTCTGGTTACCTGACCCGCCGTCTGGTGGACGTTGTGCAGGATGTCATCGTCACCGAAATCGATTGCGGCACGGTTGACGGCCTGGAGATCGGACACCTGATCAAAGGCGGCGATATCAAGGCCCGTTTGTCCGAACGCGCCATGGGCCGTACGATCATGTTCCCGATTTACGATCCGGAAACCGGCGAAGAGCTGATTCCCGCCAATTCGCTGATTGATGAGGAATACGCCAAGGTGCTGGATGATTCGGGCGTCAGCTCGTGCATGATCCGTTCGGCATTGACCTGCCAGAGCCGCTACGGAGTCTGCGCCAAATGCTACGGCCGCGACCTGGCCCGCGGGCATCTGGTGAACATCGGCGAGACCGTTGGCATCATTGCCGCCCAGTCCATCGGCGAACCCGGCACGCAGCTGACCATGCGTACGTTCCATATCGGCGGTACGGCTTCCCGCGAAGTCGAGCACTCGTCCATCTCCGCCCAGCATAGCGGCCGTATTGTCATGAACCGCGTCAAGAGCGTGAAAAACCGCGAAAATCTGCACATGGTCATGGGCAAGAGCGGCCAGGTGGGCATCGTGGACGAGCAGGGACGCGAACGTGAAAAATACCTCCTGCCCTCGGGCGCCAAGCTCTTTGTCAAAGACGAGCAGGAGATCAAGAAAGGCGATCTCATCGCCAGCTGGGACCCCTTCAACGAACCCTTCATCACCGACATCGAAGGTCTCGTCAAATTCACGGATATCGTTGAAGGCAAGACCTATCAGGAAAAGGTGGACGAAACCACCATGCGGGCCACGCAGACCATCATTGAATACCGGACCACGAACTTCAAGCCCTCCATCACCATTTGCGATGAAAAGGGCAATGCCAAGGCGCGTCCCGGTTCGTCCATGTCGGCGCTGTACCAGCTGCCCGTGGGCGCCATTCTCATGGTGCGCGACGGCGAAGAGGTCAAGGCCGGCGACATCATCGCCCGTAAGCCTCGCGAATCGTCCAAAACAAAAGACATCGTCGGTGGTCTCCCGCGTGTTGCCGAGCTTTTCGAAGTTCGCAAGCCCAAGGACATGGCCGTTGTCTCGGAAATTGACGGTGTTGTTTCCTTTGGACCGGAAACCAAGGGCAAACGCAAGATCGTGGTCACTCCGGAAATCGGTGATTCCAAGGAATACCTCATTCCCAAGGGCAGACACATCACGGTTCACGACGGCGACTTTGTTGCCGCGGGCGAAATGCTCACTGAAGGTTATCCGGAACTGCACGATATTCTGAAGATCAAGGGCGAAAAACATCTCGCCAACTACCTCGTGGAAGAGATTCAGGATGTCTACCGTTTCCAGGGCGTTAATATCAATGACAAACACATTGAAATCATCGTGCGCCAGATGCTGCGCAAGGTGAATATCCTGGATGCCGGCGATACGACCTTCCTGATCGGCGAGCAGGTGGACAAGCCCAGGTTCATGGACGAGAACAAACGTTGCGTGGAAAAGGGGCTCAAGCCCGCAGTGGCCGAACCTCTGGTACTGGGCATCACCCAGGCCTCCCTGACCACGGATTCCTTCATCTCGGCGGCTTCTTTCCAGGAAACCACCAAGGTGCTCACGGAAGCGGCGCTTCTCGGCAAAGAGGATTACCTCCGCGGCCTCAAGGAAAACGTCATTGTCGGTCGTTTGATTCCTGCCGGTACGGGTTTCCGCCAGTATGTGGACAGCGACATTGAAGTACCGGACCAGCCCGAACGCCCGGATAAGTTCCTCGAAGAACTTGAGGATAATCCACTGCTGATCGATTCGTAAGGCGATCCGCGTACAATTCATGAAATAAAGGCCTCTGTCACATGACGGAGGCCTTTTTTCTTAGGCGGCAAATAAGATGATGGGGACGGAGGAGGGGGGGATCTCCGTCCCCTATAGAATTACGCCGTAGAGAGGGGTCTATTTACAGCCGGCTTTGCACTGATCCTCTTGGGCGGCGCATTCTTTCTCACAGGCTTGATCTCCTTGGCAGCTCTTTTTGCACATTTCGACGTGAGCTTCGCAATTCTGAAGGCATTTGGAAGCGTCTTCTGCTGCACATGCAACAGGAATGGAAACGGCAAGAACAAAAGCCAGAGACATAATTAACATAATGATACGATCCATTTTTTTCTCCTTTGCTTGAAAGTAAGCAAGTAAAAAATGCAACAACTAACGACTAAATAGCTTATACACATTTTGATTTACTGCTGTCGATTGCTTCATGTTTGTTTTACATAAGATTTACAAAGAATATTTTAGGATATGTGCTTCAAACATAGAATTGAAAACTGCCCTTCATAAGGTAAAATCAGTGCTAAGCACAAAAATGCATTGAACAGCTTCAATATGAAAATCGGTTACATTTGAGCCTTGTTGAAGCTCGTCATCAAACAGCAAATGACTGATAAACAGGATGGATGCTTCCTGTTAGGAAGAGAATCTGGAACTTATTGAAAAATTCTGTCGGGAGCTTTGAGTGTGATAGGACAATGCCGGGTAATGTGAATGGAGCAGGAATTTTTTCGATACAAAATTGATTCATTTCGTATGAAAAAGAGGCAAATTGAAATGAGAGAAGTGTGTCGGATGTGCAAAGAATACCTGGTGAAATGCGATAAGAATAAATAAAAACAAAGTGCTGTCATGGAAAAAAAGGGGTGGAAAAACCACCCCTTGAAGTCAATACAAAACGATTGAAAGCTTAGTTGCAACCGATTTTACAAGCTTCTTCTTGTTCGGCGCAGTCTTTTTCGCAAGCAGCATCTCCGGCGCACGTTTTTTTGCAGGTTTCAGTTTTTGCTTCACATTCTTTCTGACATTTGGCGGTATTGTCAGTCGTGGCAAAAGCTGCGGGTACGGAAAAAACCAAAACCAGAGCCAGGGTCATAAAAAAAGCCGCAAAACGTTTCATGTGCATTTTCTCCTGCATAAAAAGGTAAGCAATTAATAGTAAAGACTAGGGCCACAACAGACCTATATGCTTTTTTTTACCATGTTGTCGATAGAATTTTTATTAACGGGATACAAAAAACGTAGGCCGGGCTGGTTGCCGTGGCCCTGGCATGCCAAGGTGACGGGATTGCATTTGTTCCTCAAAGAAATATGATTGGAGCACGCAATTTTTCAGGAATCGAGCAGTTGCCGGGGGAAAGAGAAATGGAAAGCAATACGGGTAGAGAATATGTTGAGAAAATGGTGGGGCTGGTTACCGATATAGCCAGGGGGCATCGGGACAGTGTGCAGGCTTTGCTGGATTTGACTATACCAGGGCAGGCGCCTGACTTTGTCTGCAAACTGGCGGAAGCCATAGGCAAGATCGTTGTGCAAAATGAGGCCAAGGCGTTTAAGCTCGAACTGATGATAGAAGACTTGCTGGCCATGCAGCTGGCCCTGGAACAGGCCCGGCACGATCCGTTGACCGGCCTGCCCAACAGAGCCATGTTTCATGACACGCTTTGCCGGCAGTGCAGCCAGGCGCGCGAATGCGGCAGACTGATGGCTTTGTTGTTTTTTGATCTGGACAAATTCAAGGAAGTCAACGATACGCTCGGGCATCAGGCCGGAGATGAACTGCTGGTCCAGGTTGCGCGCCGGTTGGAAAAAAGCGTTGGGAGGCAGGGGGTGGTCGCCAGACAGGGCGGTGATGAATTTACTCTGCTTTTGCCGTACCCCGCAGCCGAACAGGATGCGGAAGTCCTTGCTTGTCAGATTGTTTCCGAAGTATCCCAACCCTTTGCCTTATCCTCCGGCGACGTGCAGGTCAGTTGCTCCGTAGGGATTTCCTTTTTTCCCGAGGATGCGGATTCACCTTTGACCCTTTTGAAAAATGCCGATGTGGCCATGTATGATGCCAAACACCACGGACGCAATACGTACAAGCGGTATACCAATGGAGACGGGCAAGAACCTGCAATAACCTGCGGAAATGTGGAATAACGCGAGCGCGGCAGGATTTTTTCGGTACTGCTTTTTTTTGAGCAGGCGCCTAAGAACAACCACTCCATGGCTTCTAATTTTTGCAATGATCAGCTTTTGTTATCGCCAGTGAGCCATGGCGGACGCTGCTGATTTCCGGCACGCTTGCGGGGTTTTTCCAGCATACGTTGAGAGCTCCCTGTTCCGCCGTACAATACAGCGGAATGCGCTGAACAGCCAAGGCTTTGACCACTTCCGAACGCGGAAAATTGAATTGATTGAGATAACCCGCACTGCAAAGTACGGCCACTGGCGCAACACGGGCGTAGAGCTGCGGACACAGGGCGCTTGAAGCGCCATGGTGCGGCAGCACCAGAATTCGGCTCGCGAGTTCCTTTCCACTTTCCAGCAGCACGTCCAGGCCGCTGTGTTCGAGGTCGCCAGGCAGCAAGGCCAGCCCCTGATTTTTCCAAACCAGCCGCAAACAGAGCGAAACGTTGTTCGCATCGCTGCAATCCAGGGGCAGGGTCGGATGCAGCACCTCCAGTACCAGACCGGGTTCCAGCGCAATCTTTTGCCCGGCCGTCCATATTTCGGGCCGGAGATGTTTTTGCTGAAGAATCAGCGCCAGGGGAATCTGGTTCCAATTGCGGGGCAGGCAGCCGTTGGTGGCGAACCGGGAAATGGAAAAACGCGCCAGGACGTACAACAAACCGCGAAGATGGTCGTTATCCGGATGGCTGTAGGCGACAAAGTCCAGCTCAGGCGCGTGATTGGCCGTCAAAGCAGGAGCCAGAATGGCCTTGCCGATGTCGAAGGTCCGGGATTTCAGTCCGCCGCCGTCAAGGAGCAGCCGCTTCCCCGCCGGGGTTTCCAGCAAAATCGCCTGCCCTTGTCCCACATCCATCATAGTCAGGCGCAGCTCCGGGGCCAGACGTACGAGTCCTGCCAGAGCAGGAGCGAACAGCAGAACCGCGCTGAGTATAAAGGCCGGGCGCAGTGTCCCTTGCGGTCGGTCGTTTGAGCTGTTGGAGCGCAGCATAAGGCGTATGGCCAGCAGGCCGCAGAGCAACGCGCCCCAGTAGCCCGCCCAGGCCGTCTCCAGAGGCCGGAGGCAGAGCAGGGTGGGCAGCAGGTGCCAGTTTTGCAATTGCTTCAGAAACAAGAGTCCTTTGTCCAGAGGCAGAGCGGCCAGGCTCATGAGCAGGGAGCCGGCGTACGTCGCGCCCAGGGCCGTGGCAAGCAGCGCGAGCACTTCCCCGGCGAGCGCCAGGGGCAACAGAGGCAACCAGAGCAGGTTGGGCAGAGGGTTCAGGGGGATTTCGCCGAAAGAGCCGATGACAAGAGGCAACGTGGCCAATTGCGCCGCCAGACTGATGCCGAGCAGTTCCGCCAGACGGAGGAGTACACCGCGGGCCAGCCGGGCCAATTTTCGCGTACGTGACCTTGCTCGCATCGTGGCTGCAGGTATTTGCACAAAGCGCTCCAGCACCATGGCCCGCAACTCCAGAAAGCAGGCAATGCCCGCCACTGCGCTGGCTGAAAGCTGCAGCCGCAGATCAAAAGCCATTTGCGGATCAACGAGCAGCAAAAGAAGCAGCGCGATGAACAATCCGTCCAGAAGTACGCGCGGACTGCCGCGCCAGAGCAGCACGGTCCAGACTGCGAACATCAAAAAAGCGCGCAGCAGGCTGGGGGTGGCGTTGCCGAGCCAGACATAGGGCGCGACTACGGCCAGCCCCAGGCTTATGCACAGCCTTTTGCGCGGGATGCGCAGCATCAGCCCCGGAAAAAGCAGGCAAAGCAGCAGTCCGGCCAGGTTCCCCAAAGAGAAGGCAAAACCTACGTGCAGTCCGGAAAGGGCCAGCGAATGGGCCAGGGATCCGCTGCTCAGGAGGTCCGCCGTGGAGGAGAACAGGAAATACCGTTCACCGAAAAGCAGGGCGAACAGGAGGGCTTTGCCCTGCGTCATCCGCGTTTCACCTCCCATGGTCCTCAGGGTCAGGCGCATGATCCGTTCGCGCAGTTTCTGCATAAAATTCGTATGGCTGGGCAGCAGAGTGGTTTTTTCACGGTCTGCGTACAAATACGCCCGATAGCCTACGCCTTGTTTCGCCCAATACGCCTCAATATCCCAGCTTCCTTCATTGCTGAAATTGTGGACGGGTTTGATGCGCAGGCGCGTACGCAATCGCTCACCGGAAACGGGGCGTATCGGGGGGTAAAGCCAGGTCAGTACCAGGTCCGAGGGCAGTTCCCAAATTTCTCCGTTCTCCAATTCGCAGGCCACATCGGACAGAAGTATTCGTAACCGCCGGTCTGTCTTGCTCTCCACGCGCCGTATCAGTCCGCTTGCAACAACTTTGTCACCTGCCTGCATCCAACCTGGCAGGGGAGCCACAGGAGCAGAAGGCGTTGTCTGGAGGGCAACGCCGTACAAGGCGCCCAACAGGCAACAGCAAAGCGCTGCCGGTATGCCGTACGCGGACTGCAAACGCGGCCAGGCAAGGAAGAGAAACAGCAACAGGGCTGCTGCGGCGGGCAACGGATTCTGGGGCAGAAACAATCCTGAAATTCCTGCAGCAAATAATAGCTGCCAGCGTAGCAGAACGATCCCCTGGAGTGGAACAGGGAAAGACGATGAGGTGTCGTTTGGTTTCACGCGATTGGCGGTAGGCGTTGCAAAACCGGAAAATCCGGCTTGGTTCGAAAAAACAGTATCAAGAGCACGGCAAGTTCACAACATCTCTTGCTGTTGAAAAAGACGGAATCAGGTCAGTTGTGTTTCATTGCAAAACATGCCACGAAAAGAAAAACAACGTTTAAAAAGACCAGGTCAATGGTATGAGCCGAAACAAGTCTTCGACGTATGAAACGGTATTTATGGCCAGGCAGCCCGTATTCGACAGGCAGATGCAGGTCTGGGGCTACAGGCTGCTGTATCGGGACAGTCGGGAGGCGGATAAGGCTGTCATGGCGGACGAACTCGAAGCAACGTTGCGGGTGATGACTTCGGTGACCCTTTGCAATGAAGAGGCTTTTGAAAGAGAAAAATTGCTGATCAGCTTTTCAGAAGAGGCCGTTCTGGTCGGTGCGCCCTATTGCATGCCGCCTGCCAGTACCATTGTGCTGATTTCCGCGGAAAACGACGTCACGCGTTATTATCTGGAGGCGTTGGGAGATCTCAAAGCCAGCGGCTATGAGATTGCCCTGAGCAATTTTGAAGGCAATTCCGCGTATGAAAGTTTGCATCTGCAGGCCAATTATCTGATTCTGGATGTTCTGGACAAGGACCACGAAGAACTTGCCAGGCTTATTTCCTCGGCGCAGCGTTTTGATGTGCCTTTGATTGCCAAGCGAATAGAGGATCATCAGACTTTCGAGCTAATCTGCGACCTGGGCATATCCTATTTTACCGGATTTTTTTTCAAACGCCCCAAGACCATGTGCGCGCGGAAACTTTCGCCGTCCAATTGCTCACGGCTGCGGCTTTTTGAAATCCTCAAAGGGGATTCTCCGGATTTCGAAAAACTGGCTGAATCCATAGAGGCCGATGTTTCCATCAGCCACAGGCTTCTGGCCCTGCTCAATTCGCCCGCTTTCGGATTTGTCCAGAAAGTCGATTCCATCCGCAAGGCCATTGTCCTGGCCGGTTGGAATCAGATCCGCAACTGGCTGCGCCTGCTTATTCTGACGGATGTGCCCGCGCCGGAAAAAACTAGCGAGTTATGCTCCCTTGCGGCGCAACGGGCGAAATTTTTCGAACTCGTGGCCCGTGAGTTGGGGCGCGAAAATGAAGCTGATTCATATTTTCTGTTGGGATTGTTTTCCCTGCTCGAACCCATGCTGGACATGTCCATGGCGGATATTCTCAAACACCTGCTATTGGAGGACGCGCTCAAGGATGCGCTGTGCGGCAACGATAATGAGTTTTCACGTATGCTGGAGCTGGCGGAAAGTCTGGAATCCAGCGATTGGGACCGGCTGCAAACGCTTATCGGTCAAATGCAGATGGATTCCAAAAGCGTGGAAAGCTGTTACCGCGAGGCTATTTGTTGGGCTTCAACCTTTTTCAGCAATAGCTGTTAGGGGCTGTTTCTTGATTATTTTTGTCGCGAGTTTCAGCAAGAAGTGCAACCGCCAAGGCTGAAGCAGAAAATGGGCTACAGGCGTAACTGCTACGTCAAGGGGCATTCTCTTCTGAAAACGCAGTATGGTGGAATTCTGGCCAAAGGTAGCAGACAATAATTGAGCAAAAGCCCCTGAGAAATCCCTGGAGCGCTTATGAACGAAATCAAGCCGGAATTGTTGGTCGTGGGGCAGGTGCGTTCCTCTCTCGCCGACCGTCGGAATTGCCCGAAGATGGAGCATGAAGGCGGTGTGGAAGCCGTCATTGCCATAGACCCGGCTTATGCGCCCGCCATGGAAGGACTCAAAGTGGGGCAGGAGCTGGTACTTTTGACCTGGTTGCATCAGGCCGGGCGCGAGTATCTGCAGGTGCATCCGCGCGGCGACAAGGCAAACCCCAAGCGTGGCGTATTTTCCACCCGTTCGCCCGACAGACCGAACCCCATCGGCATGCATAAGGTCACGATAAAGGCCCTGAACGGGCTGGAACTCACGGTTTTTCCGCTTGAAGCCATCGACGGTACGCCGATTATCGACATCAAGCCTTTTCTCGGCTCAAGCACCCTCAAGTCATAATCCACAGCAGGCAGGTACCATACGTGCGCCCATTCGGCTGGACCGGAAAGATTTTACACATTGATTTGACCACTGGCTGTCAGGAATCCGTGGAACCGCCTGAGGACTGGTACGCCGGACTGCTCGGCGGCAGGGGACTGGCAGGCCGTTATCTGCGCCTGCAAGGCAACAAGGCCTGGGATGCCCCGGACATGGGGCTGCTGGTTTTTGCCGGTCCGCTGGCGGGGACCCGCGCGCCGGGGGCGGCCATGGCCACGCTGCAATGCCGTTCGCCCCTCACGGGTACGCTGGCGGACAGCTGCGTGGGCGGCCGGTTGGGCGCGGAATTGAAGCGGGCGGGATGGGACGGCTTGCGGATTACCGGCAGAGCTCCTGCGCGTCGCGGATTGGAAATTACGGATGGTACGGTGCGTATCACCGATGCCGCGCACCTGGCCGGACTCCGGACAAACACCCTGGTCCGGACTCTCGGATGGCAGGGAGCCCTGCTGACCACCGGTCCGGCCGCGGATGCGGGCGTACGCTTCGCCTGTCTGAGCGTGGACGGCTGTTTCTCCGCCGGGCGGGGCGGGCTTGGGCTTTGTTTTGCCGCCAAAAATCTTGCCTATCTGGCCGTACGTGGTACGGGTGAAGTACGGGTAAAGGATCCGGAGGCGCTGGAAGACGCGCGAGCCAAGATTCTGCGCCAGACAGCGGCCTCCCCCGCCTTGCTCGGGGAATACGGTTTCGGCAATTACGGAACCGCGGCACTCTACGACCTGACGCACAGCCGCAGGATGATGCCCACGGACAATTTTCGGCGTACGCGCTTTGAGGCCGCGCCCGGATTCAATGCCGTGGTCTGCCGCCGGCGCTTCGGATCTCAGGCCGCGGGTTGCCCGGACTGCCACATCCGCTGCCTGCGTGTCGGCGCGGACAATGCGCCCATGCCCGGAGTGGAACCCTTGTCTCATTTTACGGCTTTGCTGGAAAATACGGATCTGGACCTGGCCGTGGCGGCTTATCATCGCTGCTGCGAACTGGGTATGGACAGTATTTCCGCCGCCGCGACTCTGGCCTGCCATGCGGAGATACGCGGCCGGGCTCTGGCAGGGGACGAGATTCTGGAGCTGCTGGACGCCATTGCCGCGGGCAAAGATTCCGACGCCGGTCTTGCCGCGGGGTCGCTGGCCTATGCCATGGAGCAGGGGCGGCCTGAAGCTTCCATGTCCGTCAAAGGGCTCGAACTGCCGTGTTTTGATCCGCGCGGCGCGTACGGCATGGCTTTGGGATACGCGCTTTCCACCCGTGGCGGGTGTCATTTGCGGGCCACGGCTTTTGCCCATGAAATTCTGCGCAAGCCCGTGGCCACGGACCGCTTCACCTTCAGCGGCAAGGCCCGGGTCATCAAAACCAGCGAGGACACCAATGCCGCCGCGGACGCCATGGGCGTGTGCAAGTTCCTGTTTCTGGCCTCGGGCCTGGAGGAATACGCCCAGGCCCTGCAGGCCGTCACCGGCCTGGAGGTCACGGCCCAGGATCTGCTGCGTATCGGGGAACGGATCTATCTCAACGAGCGCTGCCTGAACCAGCTCTATGGACTGGATGCCGCCTCGGACGATCTCCCTCAGCGTTTTTTCTCCGAACCGGGCAGCGGCGGCGACGGTATCGACATGCCCCCTCTGGACAGGGAAAAGTTTCTGGAGGCGCGCCGGACCTACTACACCATCCGCGGCCTGGACGCCGAAGGCAAGGTCCTTGCTGCCAAGGCCCTGGAGCTGGGTGTGGAGCCTGTGGCATAAAAAAGGCCAGGCATTGCCGCCTGGCCATATCATACGCAGCTTGCGAAAAAATTCAGTTTTGCTGCGGTGCTTCAGCCTGCGTATCGTCCTGTTCCGCACCTTCGGCTTCACTGCCGACTTCACCGTTTGGGTCCTGTGTTGTTGTCTCTGCTCCCATTTCTTCAGCTTCGGGCTGCTCCTCATTATCCGCGGGGAGCTGCTCGATTTCAAGCGTATCTATTGTCAGTATTGATTCGCCATTACCCCCTGTAGTGAGACTTCCCGTTACTACAGCACGCTCGCCTGCGTGTTCCAACAGGTTATCTCCCTGGAGGTCATAGACGGTTCCGCTGTCTGCATCAAAGATGACGCCACTATCCGTTGCGTAAATTGTTCCTGTTTCTTCAATTATGCCAGATTGATCGGAATCCGTAGCAGTTCCCATTGCATCAGTTGTCCCAAGAATTCCGATGGCTGTTATGAGTACTATGGCTGCAAGACAATATTTTACGGACAAATCTGGAATCATTACAAATCTCCTTAAATGTGGATAAAAAAGCCTCTCCTGCTTTGCAGAAGAAATTTTGGTCGCAATAATGCAAAATCAAAGCCAGTATTGTGCTGACGCAATAAGAAATTTTTAAACAATAAAATCAGCTAAATGTAGTTGTGTTTTTATAAGCTGAGGAGCTTCGCCCGCTTAGAGATGCGAAAACAGGAAGTTTCAGTTCAGTCTTGGTAGAAATCGGAAATAAGAGTTCCGATTGTGTTTTGCGTAACAGGAAGCTTGCGGAAAAGCCTTCAAGGGATTTGTTTTTTGAAATTTTGCTGAAAACAGGAATCTCAAGTTCCGATTTATGTGTTTGAAAAATCGTTTGATCTGCGCCGTATGCGGTTTTGGCAAGCAGGCATACTCTTTGCTTAGGGGCGTTCCAGATAGGCCATAATGAACTGGAGAACTGAGAAATGAATGCTCTTGATACCCGGAAGATGCTTACTGTTCCTGCTGTCGACGCCTCGCTTTCGGACCACCTGGTGGAGGCGGTTTCCAAAGCCGCCGCAGCTCACCCTGTCCACCGACATTCAGGCGAAATGTACCGGCGTTACGCTCAGGCCTTGAGTTCGTCAGTGGTCTGGAATTTGGCGCTTTTGACCCTGGGATCGGTAATCAGCGCTTTTGCCATCAATGCGTTCGCGGTGCCCAACGGTTTTATCGGCGGCGGCCTTTCCGGCCTGGCCCTGCTGCTGAACAACTTTCACGATGGTTTGTCTGTTGGCGAAATCTACTTTTTGTTGAACATTCCGCTGATGTTTCTGGGCTGGATGCTGATCAGCCGGCGGTTTATCTGGTACACTCTCTACGGCATGGTCTGTCTTTCCGTGAGCCTTGTGGTGGTGCAGTTTCCGGTGCATCTGGAAGATAAATTTCTGGCCGCCTTGGCCTATGGCGCTGTTTCCGGCGTGGGCTGGGGGTTCGGGCTGCGTTCCCTGGGCTCGCTGGGCGGCATGGACGTGGTCGGACTTGTTTTGCACCGGCGTTTCAATATCAGTATCGGCAGTGTGAACGCGGTTTTCTCGGCCGCCGTGTTTCTGGTCGGATTGGCATGTCTGGACGTGCCCCAGGTGCTGTATTCGTTGGCGTCCGTGTTTGTGGCCTCCTGGGTGCTGGATTATTCGCTCGGCATGTTCGCCCAGAAAAAGGTTCTGCTGATCGTTTCAGACAAGCCCGAAGCTATTTGTTCGATGATCGGCGACAAGCTGCACCGTGGCTGCACCCTGCTGCAGGGCAAGGGCGGGTTTACCGGTACGGACCGGCAGGTCCTGCTGACCGTCATCAGCACCATGCAGGTCAAACAGCTGGAAGACGCCGTATACGAAATCGATTCCAAATCCTTCGTCATTACGCTCAATGCCCTGAACGTGTTGGGCGAAGGCTTTTCCATGCGTAAATGCTACTAGACTGATCGCGGCGCTTGTGTCCTTTTCTTCGCGACGCAAGCGCCGTTTTTTCTTCATTTCCCATACCATCAGAGCGGTGCGCTGCGGCCGGACCGGTCTCGCCTCCAGAGAGCAGAGACCCGGCGTTTATTTGCCCGTGGTTTGCCAAGATACTGCAAGTATACTATATTGGAAGTATGATGCAAAAAAGTACGATCATCGGCTGGCGCGAATGGGTCGCCTTGCCGGAACTGGGAATTCCCTTTGTCAAAGCAAAAATCGACACCGGAGCACGAACTTCGGCGCTGCACGCCTATTTTGTGGAGCCCTATATCAAGGACGGGGTCCGGATGGTCCGCTTCGGCATCCATCCCATTCAGCGCAACGACGCGGTCGAGGTGGTTTGCACCGCGCCGGTCAAGGATCTTCGCAGGGTGACGGACTCGGGCGGGCATCAGGAAGATCGGTATGTCATCGAGACGCCCGTACGCCTCGGCGACGCCGAATGGCGGATTGAGATTACCCTGACCAACCGCGACACCATGCTGTTTCGCATGCTGCTCGGACGCCGGGCCATACGCCGGAGCTTCCTTGTGGCTTCGGGCAAAAGCTTTCTGGAAGGTCCCGCGCCTGAGGATCCGCAATTTCTCAGCTTCAACGGAGATGAAGAATGAAGATCGCCATCCTTTCCCGCAAACCCGAATTGTATTCCACCCAGGCCCTGGCCGACGCCGCCAAGGAGCGCGGTCACACTGTACGTATCATTGATCCGTTGCGCTGCTACATGAACATTACGTCCAACCGGCCGTCCATCAGCTACAAAGGGGACAAGCTCACCGACATCGACGCGGTCATTCCGCGTATCGGCGCGTCCATCACTTTTTACGGCACCGCTGTTGTCCGGCAGTTCGAGATGATGGGCGTCTACTGCCTGAACGAATCCGTGGCCATCACCCGTTCGCGCGACAAGCTGCGCAGCCTGCAGCTTCTGGCCCGCAAAGGAATCGGTCTTCCCGTGACCGGTTTCGCCCATTCAACGGTCTACACCGAGGATCTCATCGAGATGGTGGGCGGCGCGCCCCTGGTGGTCAAATTGCTGGAGGGCACCCAGGGTATCGGCGTGGTGCTCTGCGAGACAAAGTCCGCCGCCGAAAGCGTCATTGAGGCCTTTCGCGGATTGAAGACCAATATCCTGGTGCAGGAATTCATCAAAGAGGCCGACGGAGCGGATATCCGCTGTTTCGTGGTCGGCGACAAGGTGGTGGCTTCCATGAAGCGCAAGGGCAAGGAGGGCGACTTCCACTCCAACCTGCATCGCGGCGGTACGGCCAAGAACGCCCGGATCACGCCGGAAGAGCGCTCCACAGCGGTACGCTCCAGCCGGATAATGGGCCTCAACGTGGCCGGGGTGGATATTCTGCGCTCCAACCATGGCCCCGTGGTCATGGAGGTCAATTCCTCGCCCGGCCTGGAAGGGATCCAGTCCGTGACCGGCAAAAACGTGGCCGATATGATCATCGAATACATCGAAAAAAACGCCAAACAAGGAAAAAATCGCACCAAGGGCACGGGGTAGACCTTGGTTACGAATTTATAGGAAAAAGCAACCGCTTAATTTCCTTAAAAGTTTTTGGAGGTTCTCAGGGACTTTTTTACAAAAAAGCTCCCTGAGCCGCCGGAGGCATCAAAAAACACCATGAAGCGTCCGTATTTTTCCATTGGCGGGGTTGAGATAGCACCCGGTACGCGGCGTACGGTGGATATCGCCGTGGCTGGTTTGTACGACCGCTCCGAGCTGTCCATGAGCGTGCACGTGGTGCACGGGCGCAGTTCGGGACCGGTGTTGTTTGTTTCGGCGGCCGTACATGGGGACGAGCTCAACGGCGTGGAGATCATCCGGCGGCTGCTGCGGATGAAGCTGCTCAAATCCTTGCATGGCACGCTGCTGGCCGTGCCGGTGGTCAATGCGTTCGGGTTCATCAGCGGTTCGCGCTATCTGCCGGACAGGCGCGATTTGAATCGCTTTTTCCCAGGATCGGGCAAAGGGTCGTTGACCAGCCGCCAGGCCGCGAAGTTCATGGAAGAGATCGTGGACCGCTCCAGCCACGGCATAGATATGCACACGGGCAGCGGCTTTCGGTATAATTTGCCCCAGATCCGCGCGTATCTGGGGGACGAGCGTACGCGGGAGATGGCTCTGGCGTTCGGCGCGCCCGTGGTCATGGATTCGAATCTGCGGGATGGCTCCCTGCGCCAGGCCGCTTTGGAACGCGGCATTCCCATGCTGCTGTATGAGGGCGGTCAGGCCATGCGCTTCGACGAGATTCCCATCCGCGCGGGCCTGCGCGGCGTAGTACGTGTGATGCGCCATCTGGGCATGCTGCAGGCGGCGAAAAGGCGGGGCAAAAGCGTGGTCATTCCCATAGTCTCGGAGCATTCCACCTGGGCCAGGGCGGGATCCAGCGGCATTTTTCTGCACCGTACGGGCCTGGGCAAGATCGTGCGCAAGGGGAGCCCCCTGGGCGTGGTGACCGACCCCTTTGGCGAGCACGAAACTCCGTCGCTTGCGCCCCTGGACGGCATTGTCATCGGCCGTCTGGAAAGCCCGCTGGTGCATACGGGCGACGCGGTCTGCCACGTGGCCGCGATTACGGACACAAGCGCGGCTGCGGAGGCTCTGGAAAATTTTCAGCGCGAGTACGAATTGGACGCTGAAACGCAGACTCCCGGCAGCGATCAGGACGGCCCTGCGGGCTGAAGAACGCCGCTCGTTTTTCTGCCAAACGCATTGTATTCTTTTCATGCTTTAAAAACGTTTGCGGTATAACCACAAGTCGTCGCCTTCTCCGTAGTAATCCGGATAAATTTTTTGAAGATCAAAGCCGTGGAGTTCGTAAAAGCGCCTGCTCAGTGCGTACTGCGGCCGGGATGATGTCTCCACCAGCAGCGTATGGCCCCCCTGGCCCCTGACTCGTTGCTCGGCCCGCTCCAACAGGAGCGAGCCGATGCCTTTGCCGCGCAGGAGTTCGTCCACGGCGATCCAATAGAGATGATGCGTGCCGGGCCTGTCGTCGTCAGGGCCGTGGCAGGCGTAGCCGCGCGTATGTCCGGTGTCGTCGCGGGCGAACAAAAAGTGGTATCCGGTGTCCCGTGCGCCTTTTTTCAGGGTCTCTTCGAGCATTTCCACGGCGATGTCCACTTCAGCATCCGAAAAGATGTTGTTGGAGACCACAATCCGCCGGATATCGGCTGCGTCCGCGGGGGTTGGTTTTTCAGAAAACCGGCTCATATTCTTCCGCGGCATGCTGGCCGCCTCCGGAGTTTTTTGGCGAGCGCGGCCCCAGGGCTGCTCCGGCCTGGGCAATAAGCTGGATGCCCTCCGCGTAGGACAGGCCCTCCTGTTCGAGGGCAGCGGCAAAACCCGCATCCGGCGCAAGGCAGGGGTTGGCATTGACGTCGATGACCATGGGCTGCGCATCCGGACTATCCGGATCAAAGCGGAAGTCGATTCTGGCGTAGCCCCGCAGTCCGAAGGCCTTCCAGACCTTGCGGGCGCTGTCGCGTACGGCTTCCAACAGTCGCGTATCGGCCGCGTCAAAGTCATAGCTGCGGCTGATCCGCCTGTTGTCCGTTTCTAGGTCCCATTTGGAGGCGTAATCCATTATTTTCCAGTCGCCTGCCGCGTAGCCTTCAAAGAGCATCTCGGCGGGCGGGAGCAGCAGGGGGCTCTGCGCGGTTTCAAGTATGCCGATGTTGATTTCGCGGCCCGGAACATAGGCCTCGGCGAACCATTTGCCGCTGTGTGAGCGCATGCGCTGGCGCAGATACTGGAGCAGCTCGTTCCGGTCGGCCGCCTGCACCACTGAGGCATGGTCCAGGTTCCAGGAGGCGTGTTCGTCCACGGACTTGCAGATAAAGGTCCCGGACAACTCGGGCAACCCGGATGGATTGCCGCCGAAATCGCACAAATCGTACCAATTCGGGGTGGGGATTCCCTGCGAACGCAGAATCTGTTTGGCCAGAAGCTTGTTGGTGGAAAGCCGCAGAGCTTCCGAATCCGATCCGGTGAAGGGAATCTCCAGCTCTTCAAGCATGGAGAGCAGCAGAGCCGCTCCGTTGTCGCTGCCCTCAAAGGATTCGATGAGGTTGAAGACCACGTGGGCGGATTCCTCACGGATGCTTTCCAGCGTGCGCCAGACATCCGCGCCGAGTTCGCGCGTGGTGACGCGGTGGCCTCTTTGTTTCAGGGCCTCAGCCACCGCGCGCGCCTGGACAAGGGTGTCGAGATTGTCCGGACCCGCGTCCGGCAATACCTGGTTGTGCAAAATGACAATGCGCATGAAATGCCTCACGCTACCATGGTCAGAGATTCGAGTTGGTTCTGCCGGCTGGGAATCGTGGAAACATGCCACGGGGCGAGCCGTTGCAGTGCCGATTCCAGAATCATGCCCATAAGTTTTTCAAAGGTGATGCCATGCATACGCGACAGAATGGGCAGGTCCGAGTGCACGGGGTTGAGGCCGGGCAGGGGATTGACTTCAATAAAATTGAGTCTGCCGCTGGCGTCCTGGCGCAGGTCCACCCGTCCGGCATCGCGCAGGCCGAGCGTACGGTAGGCTTGCAGCGCCAGATCCACGGCTTCGAAATACAGTCCGTCGGAAACCGGGCGATAGCGTACGCGCGTTTCGTATTCTTCCTTGGTTTCGTAGCAGTAGATCTCGGGGCCTTCGGTCAGGTAGTTGATTTCCATGACTCCGAGGGCTGTGGCGGCGGCGCCCTGTCCCACAATGCCGATGGTTACTTCCCTGCCGGGCAGGAATTCTTCCACAAGCACGGGCTGGTTGTAGCGCTTGAGCAGTTTTTCGCAGACCACGCGCAGCTGGCCCGGGCTGGAGATCATGGAAAGTTCGCTGACGCCCTTGCTCGTGCCTTCAGCCACGGGTTTGGCAAACATACGCTCGCCGAAACCGTTAAATCCGTCCAGGTCCTCGAGTCGTTCCACCACCAGAAAGTCGGCGGTGGGCAGTCCGGCGTCGCGAATGACGCGTTTGGCCATGCCTTTGTGCAGAGTCAGCGCCATGACCATGGGGTCGGAAAAAACAGTGGGGATGGCGTAGGCGTCCAGCAGAGACGGAATCAGGGATTCGCGCCCCAGTCCGTGCAGGCCCTCGGCAATGTTGAACACCAGCTCCCAACGGCATTCGGCGGCGAGGGCCTGGACCAGGTCCTGCGCATTGCCGATACGTTCGGTGTCATGTCCGAGCAGGCGGAGAGTCCGCTCGATGGCTTCTATGGTCTCTATTTTGTCGCATTCAGCCGTTGCTTCGTCGCTGTAGCCTTCTTCCAGGTAGCGGCTGCGCAAGTCAAAGGTAATGCCGATTTTCATGTCGCGTCCTTTTTTTCTGTATGGGTTGAAGTTGGCAGTCAGTGGCGCGACGGAAAATCCGCGACCTGGGTGGAGTTGTCACTGACTGCTCCCGCAGGTCGCTGTGGTGCGGCTTCCGGGTAGAGGTATGTGTTGCCGTTGTGGTTTCTGAGCAGCAGGCCCTCGGGCGAAGAACCCGCGATACTCTGCGGAAACAAAGGAATCTTGCCGCCGCCGCCGGGTGCGTCTATGACGTAGGTGGGCACGGCGTAGCCCGTGGTGTGTCCGCGCAGTCCGGAAATGCATTCCAGTCCGCGTTCCACAGGCGTCCGGAAATGGGCCGATCCTTTGATCGGATCGCATTGGTAGAGGTAATAGGGTCTGACCCGCGCGCGCAGAAGTCCTTGAAAAAGGTGCTTCAGCGTTGCCACGTCATCATTGACGCCGTTAAGCAGAACGGTCTGGCTGCCCAGGGGAATGCCCGCGTCCGCCAGACGTTCGCAGGCCCGGACGCACTCAGGAGTCAGTTCCGTCGGATGGGTGAAATGCAGGCTCATCCAGAGCGGATGATGCGTCCGCAGCATTTTGACCAGCCCGGGCGTAATGCGCATGGGCAAAACAGCGGGGGTTTTGCTGCCGATACGGACCATTTCCAGATGCGGAATCCGCCGCAGTTCGGTCAGGAGCCAGTTCAGGGCCTCGTCCGGCAGGGTCAGCGGATCTCCGCCCGAAAGCAAGACGTCGCGTATGGCGGGCGTGGCCGCGATGTACTCGATGCCCCGGCGCCATTGGTCGCGGCTGATGGCCGCGTTCCCGGCGCGCCCGGCAAGACGCGAGCGTGTACAGTAGCGGCAGTAGGAGCCGCATTCGCTGGCGACCAGAAACAAGGCCCTGTCCTGGTAGCGGTGCACAATGCCCGGCACGGGCGTGTCCCGGATTTCATCCAAGGGGTCCGCAGACTCGCCAGGACTGAACTGTAACTCGGCGGCGGTGGGAACCATGCACCGCCGCAGCGGCTGTTGCGGATCCTGCGGGTCAAGCAGCGTGGCGTAGTAGGGCGTCACGGCCACAGGCACGGGCCCGGCCTTTTCGTTCAGGCCGGCCAGCCCGTAAAGCTCTTCTTCGGAAAGATTCAGGAAACAGGCAAGGCTGTCGGCGTTTCGGAAGCGGTGCGCCATCTGCCAGCGCCAGTCTTCCCACTTCGTACGGGATATGTCGGGAAAGAGCCGCTTGCGGCGTTCCGGAGCGATTTCCGGAACACTCATGGACATGTGAAAATGTTTTTTCCTGCGTTGCAGCTGAGCCGGAAAAATGCGCTTCTTGATAACATACAACTGTAGTTTTTCAATGTTCTTTCTGCTATGCCTGGACATTCCTCGCAATGGTTCAAGTGGTACGTCAGATTCATCCAGGGTTGTATATGATGTCATCACTATTCTCCAGAAAAAAACTGTATTTATAATTAAAGAAATGTTATCTTGTCGATATCAAAAATGTATTTCTGGTTTTCAGTATCCAGAGAACAGATTAATTCTATTTTAAATCCTGAAAGACAGAGTAATATCTGCTTTTTTGGAGAGTCGCAGAAAAAGAATTCTTTCTCTCCATCTGCTGCAATAATGACATCTATCGCCTTTCCTTGCTTGTCCCAGGCAATGGGACAGATAATTCCGACAATACGCACGTTGTTTGCATTGTCTTGATCTGCCATCACGGTTGCTTCTCCTTTTTTTGGGCGAAGCAAAAAAAGTGCCAGATCTTTGTTGCAGAAAATAAGCGGGTTCAGGTTTGGGAGAAGCGGAAAAACAGGAAGGAATAATTCCGAAACAAAAAGGAAAAGTCGGCGCGTCTTTTGGTGAAAAATTCAGGACGCGTCCCTACTGCGGAGAAGCAGAAAGCAGTGAACAGTGCGGGTTATTTGAAATCCTGCTTGTGGATGCCATATTTGGTGAGCAGCTTGTGGAGCTGTCGCGGCGTGAGACCCGCGTGATCGGCGGACTTGTTGATTTTTCCCTTGAAGTCGCTGAGCAGCTGCACCAGGTAATGGCGCTCGGCTTCTTCCTTGGCCTGGTTGCGGAATTCCTTGAGCGTGACGCTCATATCCAGGGTGATGTTGGCCACAGGAGTTTCGCAATGGATGATTTCTTCAGGGAATACATCGGTTTGCAATATGTCGGAGTTTTCCAGGATAAAGGCGCGCTCGATGACGTTTTCGAGTTCCCGGACATTGCCGGGCCAGTTGTAGCAGCACAGGGCGTCGAGTACGGCGGGGGAGGCCTTTGTGATGGTCTTGTGGTGCTCGCGGTTGAATTTTTCCAGGAACGAGCCGGTCAGGATGGGAATGTCCTCTTTTCGCTCCCGCAGGGGCGGGATGGAGATGGGAAAGACATTGAGCCGGTAGAACAGATCTTCCCGGAAACGGCCTTCCGCTACCATTTGCTTGAGGTCCATATTGGTGGCGGCGATGACGCGTGCGCCCGCCTTAATTTCTGCTTCGCCGCCCACGCGTTGAAAGGTTTTTTCCTGCAGCACCTGCAACAGCTTGACCTGCGCCGCTGCGCTGATGGTGCCGATTTCGTCCAGAAAGATCGTACCGCCGTAGGCCAGCTCGAATTTGCCGAGTTTGCGTTTGTAGGCGTTGGTAAAGGCGCCTTTTTCATGGCCGAAGAGTTCGCTTTCCACCAGCGTATCGGGAATGGCCCCGCAGTGGACGTGAATGAAGGGCTTGTCCCTGCGGATGCTGTGGTCGTGAATCAGCTTGGCAATGACGCTCTTGCCCGTACCGGATTCGCCGGTGAGCAGCACCAGGGTGGAGGTGGGCGCCACGGCCTTGGCCTTGTTCAGGACGTTGTGCATCATGGCGCTGTTCGTCCGGGTGATGCCTGACGGGTCCTGGTTCCAGAAGCTGTCCTGGTAGTGGTCGATGACGGCCTCGAAGCGGATTTGCTCCGAAAGCGACTTGAGAACGAAGCGGACTTCTTCTTCCACGATGGGGTAGCTGAGGTAGTTGTCCGCGCCGTGTTGCATGGCCTCCACGGATTGGCGGATATTTTCATGCGCCGCCATGATCACCAGGGCGGCATTGGGGCGGCGATGTTTGATGGTGTTGATTACCCGGGCCGGAGAATCCAGCTTGAACTGGCGCATGGCCGCCTCGATGAACTCCATGTCCAGAAAAAGCGTGTCGCAGACGGGCTCTTCCAGCGCCGCGCTTAAATCCTCCGGTCTGGTCAAAGTGCGTACGGAAGAGCTGCCCGAGAAGCAGCGTTTCAGGCTTTCAATGGCTTGCTGGTTGGCGGTTGCGGCAAGAACGCAACGAATTGGTTTCATCTGATACTCCGAAACAGGGGCGCTCGATTTCCGGACATGGCCGGTATCGCCATGTTCAACCGGTTTTTTTTAGTAACCGATCACGGGGTCACATCCCCGCATGAATCCATGCGAGGTCTGGCTGTTGCCCATGAAAGTACGCGCACATAGCATCCACCAGCACTGGGTAGGTGCGTTTGGTCTTGAGCTGACATGTGTGGCGCAGGGAAAGGATGCGTTCTGTCCAACGTTCTCCTTTCTCACTGGCCGAGCCAAAGCTCGATTTGCGCCAGGTTACCGCGAACCGAAGCAGGCGTTCGGCATAATTGTTCGTCGGTTCGACGCCTTCCACCTCAAGGAACAGCCACAAATTCGCCATCTCTTGCCGCAGTCGACGAGTGAACGCCCCGGCTTCATTTTTATCGGCGCCGTATTTGGAGGTCAGGCGAATGAAACGGGCGTAAAACATGTTCCACTCGCCCACAGAGGGCGGTTCATTGGCCATATGACACAAACGTTGCAACTCCTTATGCGCCCATCTTCCGCAGTTGGCGACGCGTGCGTCCTTGCGTTCGGAAAGCGCTTTTGCCCTGCGGATCAGATGTGCCAGACAGGATTGCCTCTGGCCGGTCCATTTTCGATACAGCCCGTAGTCATCGCTGACAAGAATGCCGTTCCAAGCGCCCCTGAATTCTTCGAACGCCTTTTTCGATCGTTCATCATGGACCTTGAAGTACGCGACGAGCGCGTTTCCCATGACCCAAAGCCAGGTAAGCTTGCCGTTACGCCGCCAGGACGTTTCGTCCACATGATTGACAGGGGCGTTATGCGCGATGTCGCCAATGACCTCATAATGAGGTTCAATAGCGGTGGATACGCGGTCAAGGATCTTTTGAATGCCGCCCAGGCTGATAGGCAGATCCAATACCGAGGTGCAAAAATTTTGGACAACCCGGCGGCTGTCGGCCTGCGTGCCCACCATTTCGGCGATCATGGCCGAAAGCCGGGGGCCATAACCACTACGCTGCTCGCAGGGAATTAGCGCCTTGTTCATACTGGCGCATCGAGCACACCGACCGCGATAAAGAATAATATGGCGGACATTGAGTTTGATCTCCGGAAATTCGATGACCTGGTGGATGTAGTAAGGCTCGGCATCGGTTATTTCGTGGCAGCCGCACTTGCATACGCCTGGAAGCAGCTCAACGACTTCGGTTGGCCGCAGGCACTGTTGGCGCGAGCCTTTGCGATTGCGCCTTTTGGCTTGCTTCTTCGCTTGGGGGATGGATTTTTTAAACGGATTGTCTGAGGATGGAGGCTTATTAGAGTTATCTGAATTTTGGTTCAAACGGGCTTCCAAGTGTTCAACACGTTTCTGAAGCACTTTGAGCGCGTCACTAAATTCCGCAAGCACCACGAGGACAGGTTCTGGCGTCTTTTCGAGTACTTCCGAGGTGAGGAGCTTGATACTTGGGATCAATGACTTCATAAAAAGTAAAATAAGCATTGTTTAGAAAAAATCTAGACCCTGTGATCGCTTACTTTTTTTATCCAATGCGGGCCGGTTCGCCAAGCATAAATTGGCGGGTATGCCGGGTTCTTTCAACCGTATTATCAGCCTTTTGCACACGTATTTTCAGAGAGGCAACCGGAAATCGGAACAAAACAATGCCCCGAGGAAGTGTAGCAGAATTTTAGATTCCGAATTGTATCCGAGTCGTATTATTTTTCCTGTAATATCAAGGGATGAGAATTGGCACAGAAGATGCTTATTAATTGCATCACTATTATGTATCCCTTTAAGGAGAAAAGTATGAACAAACGTTGGATTGCCTCTCTTGCATGTGCAGCTGCTCTTTTCGTGTTTTTGGGGGGTGCTTCTATCGCAACTGCCCAAGAAAATGAAGAGTGCAAGGCAGATTGCTCCGCACAGAACGAAGAATGCATACAGCAATGTGGCGATGACCAAGACTGTGCGTTGCAGTGCCAACAGAATCAGAGCGATTGCGAAAGCTCCTGCGAAAGTTCTTGAGTTGTACTTTATGTCGACAGGAAAGTAATAAAATATTAAACTGAAAGAATAGTACAATATGGAGGAAGCAGCATGCTTCCTCCATAAGATAATTTTCGGTTTTTTTAGTTTAAATCAGCATTAGCAACATAATCTTCTAATCGCCGATATAATATGTTTCCTTTTGTATAAAAAAGGTCTACAAAGAGCGTTGCTATCTTACTTGATCCTGCAAACGGAACAGGATATGCGCTTGGTAAGTGTAACCAACATGCCGCGGGCAGGAACAGCAATGCTTTTTTTGATACACAAGTACGCGCAAAAATTGGTGGATGCCGGTCTGGCCGCCCCGGACGATTTGTTGGTCGGGGGGATGGACGCGCAAGCCGTCTGGAACCGGCAGACTCCCGAATCCGAGGCCTTGCTTCCTCTGATGCAGGCGCTGGGGTACAATTCGCTGGTATACGCCAATCCCGCGCAGCCCTATGCCGACATCCTGCAGTTTCTTGCCGCACGCTCCAACGGATCCATCTGTCCGCAGGATTGCGAAACCCGCACGTTTTTGCATGATCTGCCCGTGATACGGCAGATGACTCCCGAAGCTTTGCTTCCCGGGCTGAAGGCGCGCAAAGGCGTCATCGTCGCTCCGGAAGGCCAACGCCCGGCCATTCTCACGTACGGCACGGTGAGCCCCGAGCAGGCTTTTGTCACCTTTTGCTCCATTTGCTTTGCCTGTTTCGTCAAATTTTTCAGCGATTATCTTGTTGCGTATAAAAGCGGACTGGTGGAGCCCGACATGCTTCGGGCCATGGAGCTGGTTGCCGCCAAATTGCCCGCCATGCCGCAGGAATCCCCTCGGCTGCGCAAGGGGCCTTTTCATTCGCGCCAGGACGTTTACGCGGCCATGCAGGAGGCGGGGCGGGCTACGGTGTCGTATGGGCTGGTGGATTCGTATTTCGGCAATATTTCCTGCCTGTATGACGGAACGCTGTACATCAGCCAGTCCGGCAGCTCGCTGGACGAACTCGAGGGATATATTGATCCGGTCCCCATGGATGGATCCTCCTGTACGGGGCTGACGGCTTCGAGCGAACTTTCCGCCCATATGGAAGCGCTCAGGCGCAGCGGGCGCAGACTGATTCTGCACGGCCATCCGCGCTTCACCGTTATTTTGTCCATGGATTGTTCCCGTACGGATTGCGACCTGCGCGGCGAATGCCATATCAAATGCGCGCACAAACGCGACGTCCTGGGGGTGCCGGTGGTCCCGGGCGAAGTCGGCACCGGACAATACGGGTTGTGCAATACGCTTCCCCCTGCTCTGGAAGACCACCCTGCCGCCATTGTGTACGGGCACGGACTGTTTGCCATGGCCGACGATGACTACAACCAGGCTTTTGCGCAACTGTTGCAGACGGAGCTCGCCTGTTGCAAAGAGTATTTTTCCCGGATCGGCCTGCCTTTTTCCTATCCCGCGCGTACGGAAGGGTGACAAAGAGAAAGCTTGCTCTCTTTTTACCGTCGATTTACAAGATCCACCAGGAAGAGATTGTTGCTGCAGTCCTTCCATGTTAGGCTGCTGCTTTAGCGTCATCATCGCGTACCTCATGCGCACCTAACGACATGATCAACCGGAGGGTAATCTATGAGCTTCAAGAATCTCAGCAGAATGACGGCATTGTGCCTTTTGGCTGGTCTGCTACTGGTCCTGTGGTCCTGCGCTCCCACCCAGCCCCTGCCCCAGCCCAGAAGAGTGGTGGACCCGTCCACTTCCCGCCACGCAGTGCATACGCCCCGGTGGGACATCGCGGCCGTATCCTATGCGTATTACGGCAAGGGCATCAATTATGACGAAGCCGGGCTGGATCCGGTGCTGC
Source organism: Desulfovibrionaceae bacterium (assembly GCA_963677785.2). Classification (GTDB taxonomy): domain Bacteria; phylum Desulfobacterota; class Desulfovibrionia; order Desulfovibrionales; family Desulfovibrionaceae. The sequence goes on from CAXXDH010000001.1 coordinate 53,633, forward strand.
TGGCTTTCAAGAACAAAAGCAACCAGACGCCGCAGATTCTTCTTGAAGAAGTTCGCGGCGTAGGCAGCGGTGGCGAATATCTCGTCTATTCCGCGGACGATGCCGCCCGCCTGGTTTATGCCTCGGAGAGTTTTTCAACACGGGCCGGAACCATCGGCAAGAATTCCGCCATCGGAGCAGCCGCTGGCGCCGGGCTCGGCGCGTTGATCGGCCTGCTTACCGGCGGTGGCGATATGATCTGGAAGGGCGCCTTGATAGGCACGGCCGCAGGCGGCGTGACCGGCGCGGCTGCCAGCGCACCCCATGCCGAAGGCGATCTGAAATACGTCGTACTCCAGGAAATGCGCCAGTATGCCTGGCAGCAGGCTCCTCTGCCTCCGCAATATACGCGTACCGGCTATCTCTACTTCCCCAATGTGGGCGTCTACACGGTAAAGGTGACCGTACGCACGGACCGGGATATCTCCACGTATGAGGTCCCTGTGGACATGCCGCCCATGGGGCAACCCGCGTATTAAGCGGCTCTGCGGCCAGTTGTTATATATTAAAAAGGAACGCTAAGATGATTGTAGTGGTACGGTCTTGCAACGACTGCCCCTTTTGCGTGGACAGGGATGGTCGGCGATTTTGCAATGTTTCCACGCCGAAAAAGCGCGAAATACTTCTTGATGATGAACGGCCGAATTTCTGCAAATTGCGGCGCGAGTCGGTCATCGTCAAGGAAGCCGGTTAAGGCGTACGAATACCAACAAACAACGATGCGGTCGGCGGTGAGTTTCGTCGGCCGCATTTTTCATTGCAGCAACAGGGCGTAGAGGTCCCGATGCTGCATGGACTGCCATGGGGGGCCTATGTCGGAGCATGATGCCACGCGGGATTTTCTGCAAAGCTTGCCGGAGGTGGATCCGGCCACCCCGTTTTCCTTTGCCTGTCATCCGGATGTCGGCTGTTTCAACGCCTGTTGCGGCGACCTGAACCTGTTGCTGAGTCCCTACGACGTGTTGCGCCTGTGCCGCGGGCTGCAGTTGCCCAGCGCCGATGTGCTGACGACGCACTGCCATGTGAGCCTGTATCCGGATACGGGTTTTCCCGCCATTCATTTGCGGATGGAGGATAACGAATACCAGAACTGCCCGTTTGTTACCGAGGCCGGGTGCAGCATCTATGAAAACAGGCCTGCCGCCTGCCGTACGTATCCTGTCGGCAGGGTGGTGCGTACGGACCAGAGCGGCGGCCTTCGGGTGCAGTATTATCTTGTCCAGGAAGCCCATTGCCAGGGCTTCAGGGAGCCCAAATCCTGGTTGCTGGACGAGTGGATCGCGGACCAGGGCTTGCAAACGTATTTTGCCGCAAGCGACAGGTATTCGCTGCTTCTGGCCAGGCAAAAAGCCACAGGCCGCAGCCTGCCCCAGAATCAGGCCGGTCTGCTGGTTCTGTCCTTGTACCAGCAGGACAAATTTCTGGAGTTTATCGAAAATACGGGACTGCTTTCCAAGTTGGAAATGGACCGGACAAGAGAGGACGCCGTCCTGGCTGATGAGGAGGCGCGCCTTGAGTTTGCTTTGGATTGGCTGGAGCTGGTCTTGTTCGGCGAGTCCGCGGCCGTGAGGCTCAAGAAAAAGGAGTGAGGTGAGCAATGCCGGAACAGGAACTGCGGCACCCCAAGATCATGAGCCTGCCGGAACTGGCGGACCGGCTGGACTCCGCGCGCCCGGGGCGTACGGTGGTGTTTACCAACGGCTGCTATGACATGCTGCACCCCGGACATGTCGATCTCCTGGCCCGTTCGCGCGCCCTGGGAGACATGCTTGTGCTCGGACTCAACAGCGATGCTTCGGTGCGGCGTCTGGGCAAGGGGCGAGGGCGTCCGGTGAATACGGCCATGGACCGGGCTTATGTGCTCGCTCACCTGGAATCTGTCGATTATATTGTTTTTTTTGACGAAGACACCCGCTGGCGTTGATTCAGACCATTGTCCCGGATGTGCTGGTAAAAGGCGGCGACTGGACGCCGGACCGGATTGTCGGCCGCGAGGTCGTCGAACAGGCCGGCGGGCGGGTGTTGAGCCTGAAACTGCTGCCCGGGTATTCCACCACCGGGGTGCTGGAACGGATTCACGCACAGGAGATTCGCTGAGAACACGTTTGGCTTTCCTCGTTGACCTTTGAAGAGGTGGGGGGTAGGAATTGAATATCCGATTACTTTTTGTAACTTCATTGGAGGAAAGCATCATGCGTAAGGTGTTCCTGTTCGCGTTGCTGAGTGCGTTTGTGTTGACGGTGTATGCGGGGAGCGTATTGGCTGCCGATGCTCCCGGCGAAGTCATCGAGTTAAAGTACTTTCCCAAACTTCAGGTTAAATTTCCCCATGCGCCTCATGTGGCCCACAAGGTGGAATGCCAGAAATGCCATCACAAATGGGACGGCCAGGGCGAGATAAAGGCTTGCGGCTCGGCCGGCTGCCATGATGTGTACGACAAAAAAGACAAGACCGAAAAGTCCTTGTACAAAGCGATTCACGGCAAAAGCAAAGATCCGATCTCCTGCCTGAGCTGCCACAAAATCCAGGTCAAAAACAAGAAGGGCGACAAACCCTTCAAGAAAAAGATGACCAGCTGCAAAGGTTCGGCCTGCCATCCGTAAACAAATCTGTCGAACGAGAAAAACGAACGCCCCGTTGCTCATTGCTTCGGGGCGTTTTTTTCTTTGAAGTGTCGTTGTGGATATGAAGACGCTCAAATACCTTGGCTTCGTTGCCGGAAGATGCGTAGCGGGTTCCAGCCCCACCGGCGTTGTCCCCAAAGCAGCAACGCGAGGATAATGCAAGTGAATTCCAGGCAGAATTGCAGATTGGCCCAATGCCAGTTGCGGTAAAAATGGAGCCAGAGATCCATTTGTTCCCAAAAACTCACCGGAGGGGCCTTGGGGAGCGGGCCGAGAAAAGGCCAGAACACCGTGCTGCTGTCGAGAAAATCAGCGGCCAGGTGGCTGAGCCAGAGCAGTGCTCCCGCCAGGAAGAGTTTTGGCGTGATGGTTTGCCGCCGGCAAAGCACCCACCCCACCGCCAGCACGCAGAGATAAACCAGCAGGGTATGGCCGATCCCCCGGCTGTTGAATCCGAACAACAGGCGCAGCGGTTTGTCGACCAGATCCGGTCCGAAAGCGGCCAGAAACAAAAAATAAAACTTGCAGTCTTTAAATGCAGTGTCTCTGGCAATGCTGGCCAGGGCAAGATGTCCGAAAGTCATGAGGCCTCCTGTTTGTCAGGCCAAAGCCACCAGGTCGTAGGTTTTGCTTTCAACGATTTCCGCCGTGACCAGCGCGCCGGGTGTGACTCCCGGACCGCTTACGTACGTCACGCCATCCACTTCCGGAGCCTGGAACCACGTACGGCCGATGTACAGATCGGGCCATTCCTCGTGTGGATTGTCCACAAGAATTTCGAGCCGTTCGCCTTCGTACTCGGCGAGGAGTTCGGCGCTGATTTCCGCTTGCACGCGCATGAGTTCCTGTTGCCTGACCAGGGCTGTTTCCGCGGCTTTGTCGTCATAGGGCAAGGCGGCTGCCGGGGTGCCTTGTTCGGGTGAAAAAGGAAATACGCCGATGTGCATCAGGCGCTGGCTGCGCACAAAGTCAAGCAGATGGGCAAAATGTGCGTCTGTTTCGCCGGGATAACCGACAATGAAGGTGCTGCGGATGGCGGCCTGGGGAAAGCGGGAGCGGATGCGCTCAATGACGGTTCGTGCGGGGTCAGATTTTGGGCGCCCCATGGCGGCGAGGATTTCCGGATGCACGTGCTGCAGCGGCACGTCGAAATAGGGCACGAACCTGGGGCCGGCCTGTACCAGAAAATCCATGAAGTCTTCCGTGATGCCGGTGGGGTATAAATAGAGCAGGCGCAACCGCTGCAAGCCGTCCAAGGGCAGCAGGGCGGCTATCAGCTGCTGCAGGTTCCGCCCCTCAGGGAGATCCCGTCCATAAGCGCTGACGTCCTGGGCCACCAGGACCAGTTCCGAAACGCCTTGCCTCAGGAGTCCGGACGCTTCCCGTACGAGTTCCCGCTGCGGGGTGCTGCACAGGGGGCCGCGAATGGCGGGGATGGTGCAGTAGCGGCAGGCGTGGTCGCATCCTTCGCAGATTTTAAGATAGGCGTATCCCGGAGGCGTGCTGCTGGTCCGCATGCGGGGGGCAGGGCAATCAGAGGCGGGGATATCCAAGAGAGATGCGATTTCCTGGGGCCAGTTGTCATAGGCTTCCGGCGAGATCCAGAGATCTACTTCCGGGATTTCGCGTTCGATTTCGTCCTGGTAGCGCCCCGGGAGGCATCCGGCCACGACAAGTTTGGGGCGCGCACTGGTGGTTTCCGCAATGTCCGCCACGGCTTCCAGAATTGCCCGTACGGATTCTTCCACAGCGGGCTGGATAAAGGAGCAGGTGTTGATCAACACGAGATCGGCTTCGCTGAGATCAGAAACCATCCGTGTTTCCTGGGGAAATCTGGCCAGCAGATGTTCCGTATCAACCCTGTTTTTAGGACAGCCAAGACTTATGGCATAGATATTGTTCATACGCGTACTTCTTTTTGGCAAGCAGTACACGGAACAGGATCAAAGCACAATATGGCGCAGATTTCCGGAGATTGGTACGGGGTACTTGTAAAAATAGAAAAAGCAGTATAACTTTCTAAGATAGTCCATCTACATCAAAAGAGACGTTCAGCTCTGAGACCCTTGAGACCCTGTCGGGGAAAACCCGGCACAACCATAAGGGGGTATCGTATGCGTCGGAATTCTTTTAAAGCGTACGGAGGGCCTGTGACGAAAGGCGGGGAGAACCTCAAATTGATTTCTCATACAGCTGAGAATGCCATTCGGGCTTATATAGGCATGGCCCTTGATCATTTGGATGCCCCTATTTTCATTAAAGATGCCAGGTTGTGCTGGGTTTATGTCAATCAGGCCGCTTGTGTTATTCTGGGCGTGGCAAAGGAGCGCCTGGTCGGGCAGACGTTGGAAGCAGCCTATCCGCAGTATAACGCGCAATTCTTTGAACCCTATGAACGGCAGGTTCTGACGGACGGCAAGCCGGTTGTCTTTGAATGGACAATGGACTGGACAGGTACGGAACGAACGCTGGTCGTGAGACTCTCGCGCTTTGAAACGCCCTCCGGGGAGCCGCATCTGGCAGGTCATTTTTCCGATGTCACCGCGTTGAAACGCATTGAAGAAGAAAAACACACTCAAGAAGCCTATTACCAGAGCCTGTTCGAAAATACCGGCTCAGGTACCGTGATACTTAATAACGATGGGCTTATTCTCAGCTGCAACGCACAATACGAACAGCTTACCGGCTATTCCAAAAAGGAAATAGTCGGCATCTCGACCTGGAAGGATTTTGTTTCGCCGAAAGAAGTCGAATGGTTGATGGATTACCATCAGCGCCGCCTGGATGTAACCAACCCCCCTCCGCGCGAATACGATGTGGATTTTTTGACAAAACAAGGGGAACTCCGGACAGCCCATGCTGTGATTGATGTTATTCCGGAAACCACCGACAGAGTCATTTCTTTTATCGACGTGACAAAGCGCAAAGCGACCGAAGAGGCCCTGGCCGAAAGCCTGACCAAATACAAGGCGCTCATCGAAACCACGGACACGGGGTTCGTCATTGTCAGTGAAGACGGCATTATTCTCGACGCCAACGACGAATATTGCAGAATTACAGGGCGTCCGCGTGAAAAGGTCATAGGGTTTCCAGCCAGGGATTGGCTTGTACCCTCAGAAAAGCAGCGCTGTAGAGAGGCGTTTCAGGAAGGCCTGCGTACGGGAAAAATGCGCCATTTCCAGACGTACTATCAACTCCCTGATGGTACGGGCATTGCCATAGAAGCCAATGCCACGCGTATTGAGACAGATGGAAAAGTTACCGTGATCAGCCTGATCAGGGATATCAGCGAACGCAAGCGGGCCGAGGACGCTTTGCGCGCCAGCGAGCAGCGTTTACGCAGCCTGGTGGATACCATGCCGGTATTGATTCATGCCTATGATGCAGACGGAAAAGTCATTTTCTGGAACAAAGAATGCGAACGGGTTTTGGGCTGGACCGCCCAGGAACTTACCGAAATGTCGGGGAACCATTCGCAACTGTATGCGTCAGCCAGTCACCATGCGCGGTTGATGCAGGCGAGCAATGCGGCTTCGGGTGCGTATTGCGAATATGAAGTGCCCATGGTGGCTAAAGACGGAGAGATTCGGATGATTTCCTGGACAAGCCGTGCGGCGGAAATGCCTATACCAGGCTGGCATATCTGGGAAACAGGAATAGATGTAACCGACCGGCGGCAATATCTGTCGCAATTGGCCCAGTTAAACAAACACCTTGAGGATCTGGTGGGCGAACGGACAGCGGCGCTCACGGAACAAACCAGGGCGCTGGAGATCGCCAATCAGAAACTGCAGGAAATTGATGCCTGCAAAAGCACGTTTTTGAATACGGTTTCCCACGACATCAGAACGCCTTTGACTTCAATTCTTGGCTTTTCCAAGCTCATAGAGCGGGAATTTGATCATTTTTACAAAGGCGTCATTGACAACGATGTCGTATTGGAAAAGCGGGCCGACCGGGTTTCCGCTCACTTCAAGGTTATCCAGCACGAAGGGGATCGTCTCAAACGCCTGATTGATGATTTTTTGGATATTTCCAAAATAGAATCAGGCCAGGTTTTCTGGAACGACAAACCGGTCGTTTTTTTTGAACTGGCCAACAGGGTCCGGAACGTTTTTGAACAACGCTACGGCTGTCATCTGGCAATAGATTTTATAGTGACTATATCTGATAAACTGCCGACGCTGGTTATGGATTCGGACAGGCTTCTTCAGATTTTGTTCAATCTTATAGACAACGCGTTTAAATTCACCCCGGCCGGGGAAGTGAAGCTGCAGGTGGACGCACCTGATCCGCGGCACGTACAATTCATGGTTTCCGATACGGGCATCGGCATAGAGGAGGACCAGTTGGAGCGTATATTTGAGGATTTTGTTCAGGCGCCCAAAAGCGATACGTTGAAGCACCCGAATGAGGGCACAGGTCTGGGGCTGGCCGTATGCCGGCGGATTGTGGCCCATTATCATGGCAAAATCTGGGCGGAATCCCGAGAGGGTGAGGGAACGACAGTCTACGTGCTTCTGCCTGGCCGGGAGCGCGCGAGTTAAAATTTCAACTGTTATCCTGAATAAGGCTTTGGACCCGTCCCACCAGGCCGTTGGTCAGACGGACTTTGATGCCGTGCGGATGGTTTGGGGATTTGGTCAGGATCGTTGCGATTATTCCCTGGGTCAAATTACCGCTGCGTTGGTCTTGTTTGAGCACAATGTTGACCCGCATGCCTGGTGCAAGATTTTTTCTGTCCGGTACGCTCATGAGGTTCCGTTTGAAACGGTTAATCGTTGATTGAGAGCATTCTGCGCACCTGAGCCACGCTGCGTCCGGTTTTCCGGGCCAGCTTGACAAGGGCTTCGTATTCGGGCGTTTTATACGTAACGCCGTCCAGCAGACAAATTTTTGCCTCAAGTTCGCCCATATCCGTGTTTATGCGGCCTTCCGCGCGCGGGATCACGGCGCGTTCCACGCGCGTACGGCGTATGCCCAGGCTGAGCGTGGAGCGGAAAAAGGCCGCCTGGACTTTTTCAAGATCCGGTTCCACGCACATGACCTGCAGCTGCCCTCCCGGGCGGCTTTTTTTCATGACGCCGGGAAGGAACAGGACGTCCAGAGCGCCTGCTTCGAATAAGGCGTCGTAGCAATAGCCGAGTTCTTCTCCGCTGAGGTGGTCGATATTGCTTTCCAGCATCCAGACATGCTCAATGGCGCAGTCGTCCCGGCAAAAACTGTCTTTGGGTTCCAGCAGATAGGCCCGCAGGCCTCCGCCGCTTTCCTTGCTTCCGTACCCCAGCCCGGAGTGCAGCAAAATACCTTCCGGCCCCTGCGCGAAGTCAGGGGACAGCTGGTCGATGAGCAGGGCACCCGTCGGCGTGACGCATTCGAACGTGAACGCTGTCGAATGTACGGGCTTGCCTTCCATCAGCTGGAGAGCGGCAGGTGCGGGCAGGGATATTTCGCCATGTTCGCATTGCACTGTTCCCTTGAACCAGGGCAATGACGAACAGACAACCTGGGAGATTTGCAGCTGTTCGAGTCCCCAGAACGCGCCGACGATGTCCACGATGGTATCCACGGCGCCGAGTTCGTGGAAATGGACCTTGTCGGGATCAATGCCGTGCACTGCAGCCTCTGCCCCGGCAAGGCGCTGGAAAGCCTTTATGGAGCGCTCGCGAACCGTGTCCGAGCAGTCGAGACCCGAGATGATCTCGATGATCTGCGGCAGGTGCCGCAGCGGCTGATTCCGGGAAAGACTCGGGATACATCTTCGTCCCTTGATGCCCTGGCGGATTTCCGCGTCTGTGGAGATGCTGCCGATGTACTCTGGTCCGAGCATGGCGGCTAAAGGAGCAAGATCCAGTCCGAGGTCGCAAAGGGCCGCGAGCAGCATATCCCCGGAAATACCGAACGAAAGATCAAGGTACAAAGTGAACATACAATCTCCAGTCACGTTTGGAACAAGTACGACGTGATGATATGAAACGTTCCGACAATCTATAGCCGTATCTTAAAAGGGGCAAGAAAAGTTTTTGTCTTTTGTTTAATGTGAAAATCTATTTTAATTGTTCATTTTTATAAAACAAAGGAATTCCGGTTTCAGGAAAACTGTATGCCACCATAGACGACCAATCCAATGCCTATGGCAATGACCAGAACACCGTTGCCCTCTTTGCCTGGTTCCAGCACAGCCTGTGCGGGATTTGCCGGGTCGTAGTATACCTGCACCCACGAATGCAGGGGGAAGCGCTCATGCACGAAGAGTGAACCTTTTGCACTCAGTTCCACGCTCTCTTTGCCTATGGCGATGGTGGAGGAACTGAATTCCAGCTTGCCGACCGCATAGCTGTAGGTGATCAGGGCTTCATAGTCGGCGTTGCGTTCCGGGTCGTGCAGTTTCCTGAGTTTGACGTGTGTTATGGTGCCGGGGACCTGTATCCAGCTGTGGCTGGCCCGGGCCAGTTTGTAGTTTTTCCAGCCCTGCCAGATGCAGAGCAGGCCGAGCAGGATCATGACGATACCGGACGCGCTGGTGAAATCCATTTTTGCCCCCTCCTCAGGGAAACAATTCGCTGAAAACAATCCACATAACTCCGAATGGCATGCTACCATCAATTTGTTGCAGGATAAATGGACGCAGGTTTCGGATGGTTTTTTCGGGGAATGCCCGGATTGGAAAAATCTTGCAAATTCTCTATTGCATGAACTGGCGTGAAGTGGAAAAAAAGCTTATTGATATAACAGAGGTAGCCGTATCCCGTACTGATACTTTTGCCGAGGAGGAGTTATGTTGATCAAAAACAAGATGACCAGGGACCCGATTACGGTTTTGACCGAGACTTCCATGCTCCAAGCTTCCAAACTCATGAAAGAAAATGGGATCCACAGACTCCCGGTGGTGGATGCGGAAGGCAAGCTGATCGGTATCGTATCGGACAGGGATATCAAAGAGGCCCAGCCCTCGAAAGCCACGGCGCTGGAAGTGCACGAGCTGTATTACCTGCTGTCGGAATTGAAAATCAAAAACATCATGACGTCTTCGCCGACCTACGTGACTGCCGAGGATACGGTCGAACGCGCCGCCATGATCATGCTGGACAAACGGGTAGGCGGGTTGCCGGTCGTTGATGCCAATCTGAAAGTCGTGGGCATTATTACGGATACGGACATCTTCAGAGTGTTTGTGGAGATTTCCGGCGTACGCAGCGGCGGCGTGCAGTTCGGCGTGGAAATATCCTCCGAACCCGGTAGTCTGAAGCCGGTGTTGGATAAACTGCGCGACACCGGCGCTCGTGTGGCAACCATAGTGACCAATTACGAGGTCGAGGGGCCGCTGCGGCACGTCTACATCCGGATTCTGCCCATGGATGCCGAACAGGAAGCAACTGTCCGCAAGGCGCTTGAGGACAAGTACACGATTCTTTTCTGGGCCAAAGATTAGTTTTTTTGCAAAGGGCGGCATTCGCATGGCGCCGCCCTTTGATACGGAATACGCTCCGCAGGGACTATACGTTTCAGCGTGTCTTTTTGCAGAACTTTTTTGAAAGGGACAGTCAGTAGTCAGGCATCGCTGCTTCCAGTGAGGATCTGCAAGTATATTTGCGTCCATTTGACCCCTCAGGCACTATCACGTATCCAATGTACAAAAAAAGGAGCCGGACAGGACATGAATACGTCTCGGCGCTCTCCTTCAAAGGTGAACGCGCTTCTCAACTTGTTTCAGAGTACTCCCGATCCCATGTACGGACATCAGGGCCCCCGGTGGCTGTGGCTGCTGCAGCAGACTATTTTCTGCCTGCGCCAGACCCTGGCGGGATTCACCGGCAACAGTCTGATGCTGCGGGCGTCCGCACTGACTTTTACAACGGTGCTTTCCATTGTCCCTTTTCTCGCGGTGGCTTTTTCCGTGCTCAAGGGGATGGATTTTCAGAATACCGATACGATTCGCGAACTGCTGCTCAGCGCCTCCGCTGGGCGCGAACAAGTCGTGGATACGATTATCGGCTACATTGACAACACCAATGTCAAAACCCTGGGCGCGGTCGGTACGGCTTTTTTGTTTCTGACGGTCATCAGCCTGCTCTCCAACATTGAGAGCACCTTCAATTCGATCTGGAACGCGCCCCAGGGACGTTCCATTTTTCAAAAAGTCACCAACTATATTTCCATCTGCCTGGTGGTGCCCGTGCTTCTGGTCACGGCCATCAGTTTCACGGCCTCGCTGCAAAGCTCGAGCGTGGTGCAGGGCATTCTGAGCTATTCGGTGATGAGCCACGTCTATCTGGCGGTGCTGAAGCTCGTACCGTATGTCAGCGTCTGGATAGCCATGCTCCTGCTGTACAGTTTCATGCCCAACATCCGGGTCAAACCCTTGCCCGCGCTTGGCGGCGCGATTATCGCGGGCACGGCCTGGCTTTTCGCCCAATGGCTGTACATGCGTTTTCAGATCGGGGCCGGCAAGTACAACGCCATTTACGGCAGTTTCGCCCAGTTCCCGCTGTTTTTAATCTGGATGCAGTTGAGCTGGACGATCATCCTTGTGGGAGCGCAGCTTTCCTACGTATTGCAACACCTGAATTCGCTGGCCCGGGAGACCCGGTACGCGGTCATCAGCCAGTGCGAACGGATGCGCGTGGGCCTGGCCGTGCTGCTGCAACTGGCAGCTAACTTTATTGGCGGCAATCCGCCTCTTTCCGTGGAAAAAATTGCACAACAGACCAGTCTGCCGAACATTCTCGTTCGCAACATTCTCGAAGCTCTGCGTACGGGGAATCTGGTTGCGTTGGTGGCGGATGAGGAAAAGCAGGACAGCGACGCCGAGTGTTTCACGCTGCTTCTGGCGCCGGAAAAGATCCGGCTTTCAACGGTTCTTGGCTGTATGGCCGGTCAGGATGCCGCGGGCATCGACCTCAACGCCCCCGGACTGGCCTTTTCCAATCAGGTTTTCGCAGGGCTGGAGGCCGCGTTCGACACTCTGCCCGAAAACGCGACGCTCGCAGAATTAGCCGGGAAAATGAACTCTTGATGAAGAGTTGCAGCATAAAGGAAAATTCATGACGGAAGACCGTACGGAATTGATACGCATTATCTTGGAGACAATCCGGCAGACAGGCGTGCATTACGGGCTGTGGTTCGCCGAATCCGTGCATCAGCTCGGCCTGGAAGCCAGTCTGGAGGCTGAGCGCGTGGCCGGCAACCGGCTGCAGGGCATCGTCGAGCACAAAATGAGCAAGGCGCTTGGTGCGCAATCCCTGGAGGATGCGCTCGGCGGACTGGATAGCGGGACGCTCAATGCCGTTGTCAAGGCGCTCAGTGAAACCTGGCTGGCCGCCGACGGCGTCTGGTTTCAGGCGGTTGAGGGCGAGAGAGGCATGAACGACGCCAAACGCGTCAATGATACGGCCTGGGCCAGATTCGCGCCTCTGGAGGCGAGCAGGCTCAAAGACATTCTCGGCCTGGGCGAGCGGAGCGGACTGGACGGCCTGAAACAGGCTCTGGCCGGGCGCATGGCTTCACGAGTGAACTCCTGGGATATTGTGGAGGAGACATCCGACAGTTTTGTCTTTCGGCTGACGGACTGCAGGGTGCAGTCCGCCCGCAAGCGCAAGGGCATGGAGGATTATCCCTGCAAATCCGGTGGAACGGTGGAATATACGGGCTTTGCCCGGACCATTGATCCGCGGATCCGTACGGAATGCGTGGGTTGTCCGCCGGATGCGCATCCGGAGGAATGGTTCTGCGCCTGGCGTTTTATTCTGGAAGCGTAGCCTAATAGGGGCTTGCGATGAAAAAAATTCTGCTGCTATTGGTTCTGGCGGCCGTTTTGGGCCTGGCGGGCCTGGCCCGCGCAGGCAAGCTGCCCGCTGAGCCGGAACCGGACAAAGATACGCTGCTTCTTGCCTGGGAGCGTGTGCAGTCCCAGGACCCGCATACGAAAAAATTCGAAAAACTCGGCGAGCGGCGCTATTTCCTTGAAACTGATCTGTTCCCATTCAATAATGAAATACGGATTTTGCATTTGACGGTGGATGATGAATATCCGGAAGAAATTGAAGGGTTTATTGCCGTGGAACTGACCGGCGTGGACAAGGCTTTTCGAGAGCGCTATCAAAACAATTTCCGCGTATGGAATCGCCATAACAGCCTGATCTGGTCCGCGGACGTCAACAAATGGTTGACGGGCAAGGAGTATGACGATCTACAGGACTCATTGAAGCGGAAATCCACAAAGGTGAAAAACACTTCGAGGAAATCATCGCTTGCCTCGCGGCTTAAAACTTTGGTCGGGGTCGCCAGTTTCGTGTTTTTCTGGGTGTTCGCACTGGGGCTGAGCGTAGCCCTGTTTCTGGGCCATAGAAAGCAATCAGCTCTGCGCAGGCAGGTTCTCGAAGAACAGCGGCAACTGAAAGCCCTGAGTATCCGCCTGGTGAAAGCCCAGCAAAATACCAACCAGCTGCTGCAGGCCATTTACAAGCGGCTGGGCGCGCCGAAGCAGGCAGGCCGGAATCCTGCTCCAAAGCCTGCTCCGAACAATCCTACTGCGAAATAAGTTCATCCGTCTTCGAATGTCTTATCCCGAGCCTACTGCGCCGCATCGGCGGGCAGGCTGGCTTTTTTTCCCAAAGGCAGGGCAAATATATCGCCCGCTTTGACTTTGGGAGAATAGACACGCAGTTTTCCCTCGGGCCCTTTGCCCAGGACAACCACGGGGATGCGTTTGCCGTTTGCGGAGACGACGAAATTTTCCTCGTACTTTTGGGAAACGAATTTTTCCGGTAGCAGTACGGAGCCCGCCCGGTCGTTCAGAGGAAGGCGCAGTTCCGCGCGCAGGCCCCCGCGATTGGAGAGCGTATCCGGGGTGACTACCAATTCCACCTGGATTTTTCTGGTTTCCTCGTCAAAGGCAGGAGAGATGTTTTGAATGGCGGCTTCTTTGCGTTGCGGTCCGTTCAGGCCGGGGGTCACCGGAAATATGTCCACCTCCAGCCGGGATATTGACTGGAGCGAGCGAAATTCCGCCTGGTCCAGAGCAAAGGGAATGACCAGCGTACGGTAATCACCGAATTTCCCCGCATTAGTTCCTGCGCTGATCCATTCGCCCGGTTCAATGGTGCGTTCAATGACCGTATACCCGGCGGGAACGCGCAAGACATAACGCTTCAGCTCCTCTTCCAGGCGGGCTTTTTCCACCTTTTGCGAGCGCAGTTGAAATTCGCCCTTGTCCATTTCCAGCTGGTATTTGTCATAGGTGGACTGGTCCGTGTTGCCTTTGGTCACCAGTTTGCGATAGCGGTCGGCTTCCTTGCTGTAATATGCGAGCTGGGTTTCGAGTTTTTCGATTTCCGTGATCACGGCGTCGAGTTCCAGTTGAACAAACGTGGCGTCCAGGCGGGCGAAAACGCCGTCCGCAGGGATCGTATCGCCGATATCGGCGTAGACCTCCAGCACTTTGCCCGCAAACTCGCTGTCCAGGTTGAAAAAAACATCCGCGCGTGTGTACCCCGTCAGGGTGACCCATTGCATGGAGGGCTTGGCCCGTGCTGTTTCCAGGTCATGGGCGGCCAGCACGTAGGAAGGCAGCGCAAAAACGCAAAGCAGCAGGGCGACAAGGCGAAATAAAGGTGCTGTGTTCATGGAAGCTCTCATAGCAAAAGAGCCGGCCGCTTGCAAAGCGACCGGCTCTTTAAAAAGCAATCGAGTGGCAAATCCCTGAGGTCGGGCTGCGCTAGCGCATTCTCGCCTTTGAAACAAGGCTCATTCTTGAAACACAGCTTGGCTGAATAAAAGACTCTAAGCTCGAAGGCTCGCTAAGAGTCTCTAACATTTCCAATTGTTTCAAGAAAATGCATAAGAGCCTCTAAAACTTTTCAAGGTTAATACGCACTAATGTCCGCCGGATCCGAGAATACCGGAAGCGGCTACGCTCAGGACGATGATTTCCGCGATGACGATGAAGACGTAGACTTTGTCGCCTCTTTTCAGGTAGCCCGGAATCAGCGTGCAGTAGCAGATGATGGTCATGATCGCCAGAATGGCGATACCGATAAAGTTCAGAAAGTCGCCTTTGTGGATAAGGCTGACCCAATCCCACCCGTGGGGGGAGTTGGTGATGTGCATGTATTCATCCACACCTTTATCCCAGTTGGCGATGACATCCTGCATAGGTACGTGAGCGCCGAGAACGCCGCTCAGATAGAGGATGTAAGTGACGAACAACAAAACAATACCGCTCCAGGCGCCAATGCTGAGGATACTAGCATAGCGCATCTGCATCGGAGAGGCTTTGGTGGAAGGAGTTTGTGTCATATCTTTACCTCGCTTTCCCGGAATTATCCGATGATGTTCCAGCCCAGGGCTTTGTCCAGGGCCTTGAAGCCGGCAAAAAACAAGACGCCGATGACTATGTAGCGAATGGCTTTTGCCTTGACCTTGGCCAGGATGCGTACGCCCATGAAAGAGCCGAGCATCAGGCCCAGGATAGAGGGAACGGCCATCAGAGGGATGACACAGCCTTTGTTCATGTAGATCCATGCGGCCGAGGTGTCGGTGATGGAAAGCAGGAACTTGGAGGTGGCAACCGAAACCTTGAGCGGTGCGCCCATGAGCAGGTTGAGAACCGGGACGTTGGCCCAGCCGGCGCCCAGGCCGAACATACCGGCCATGATGCCGATAACGACGAACAGGCAGAAACCGGCCAGCGTACGGTGGGTTTTCCATTCCACATCCTCGCCCGAGGCGGCGTCATGGTAAACGCCTTGAAGCCCGAGGGCCATACCGATGGCGTCCTGTTTGGTGACAACCGGACGTTCGGTATTTTTGGAGCAGAGCAGCAGAACGGCGATGCCGATGATGGTCAATCCGAGGCAGCCCTGAACAATGGCGGGGTTCAGCGATGACAGGTAGAGACCCAGCATGGCGCCCGCAATCGAACAGGTCGAGGCGATCAATGCCACGGGTAATGCCAGCCGCAGACTGGCCAGATTGCGTTTCAGCAATCCGGGACCGGCGGCAAGCGCTCCGGCCAGGGCCACCATCAGGCCCGCGCCGCGGACAAAGTCTATGTGGAAGGGAAAGAAGCCGCTGACAAGCGGAACATAGAGGACTCCGCCGCCAACGCCCGCCAACACGGCGATAACACCGAGAACGAAGCAGAAGACGAACAGAATGAGCGGCCAATACCACCAGGGTGTCGCATCCGCGCTGGCGGCTGCGCCTTCGGCCGCGGCCCATACTGGTGAGGTCGCCAGAACCACACTTAGCATAAGCCAGAGACAGGATAGTTGTTTAATGACACGTTGCACCATGAAGACCCCCAAAAAATCCCATGTAAAGTGTGCTTATTGCAAAAATGCATACGCTTCCTCTGCCAGTAGATTTCACATTTGCCAGTGTTGTGAAATTGAAGACGTATGAAATTGTGAAAAAGTTGTCAAGGCAAGATTTTCACAATATTTTAGTATGCCCGGTACCACTGTCCTTGTCGAGGAGAGCCGGTTCCACATCTGCTTGTACTTGATTTTCCATTCAATATACGCCAAAAGGCAAATTGCAATTCTCTCCGGACAGGCCAGGACCGGCGATAATTGTGAATTTTCAGGATAATCTGTGAAATAATAAAATTTAGTCAGGAATTCACATGGGATATGATGAAATACGGGTTTACGGATACAGCCGGGGGCTTACCGAGGAACAGGCCAAAGAACTGGTGGAAAAATACGGGTTTACTGAGCACTCGTTTGCGGAAGGAACACTTGATTTTGAGTATGAAGGAAGTTATTTTTTTATTGACGACTTTCTTGAGGAACTCGAAAAATACCTGGATGCGGACGCCAAGGCCGGTGTCGATTACATTGACCAGTACGAGTTCACCATGCAGCGCTACACCAGGGAAAACGGCGCATGGATCTGCAAGAACATCAATCTGAACGACGTGCTCGAACGCTATAACCAGGAATTTTGATTACAGCATCCGCGCCAGTCCCTCCTGGGCCAGCGCTCCCACGCTGGTGGCCTCGATGCGTCTGCTGCGGAACAGCTCCAGGCCGGCCGGATCATCAGCCAGCGTCTTCAGTGCTTCCAGTGCGTCCGCACCGCCGCGCCTGCCAATGAGACCCAGTGTCCAGGCAACGTAGCCCCGGGCGGTCGGGTCGTTTCTGTCCTCGCCCGTACGTTGCAGTTCCAGCGCCAGAAGCAGGCCGGGCAGGCCGTTGACGGCGAGATCCGGATAGACCTCGGCCAGGCGGCCCAGGCCCCAGTACGCGCCTCGCCGGAGGGGCGCGTGATCAATAAAATTGGCTTCGCAACCTTCCGGGTCGAACGTATAGGATGCCAATATCCTGTGAAATTCCTTGGCCAACCCGTGGTGGGAAGCCAGAATGGCGCCCATGGCCTCGGGCGAGCCCCATCCCAACGCGCCGGATTCTTCATTCAGGTTCCACATCAGGCGGCGCATCACGATACGTCCGTCCTCCATCCGCGTATCGGCCATACGGGCGACTACGGGGCCGATGACAGCCAGGCTGCGCCATCGCAGCAACCCCTCATGATGCACAAATCCCAGCAGCGGATTCAGCAGTTTTTTGGGGGCAAGCGCGTCAAACGTTTTGAGTTGATCTTCCCAGTCCGCGGCGTTGAGCGCCTGCAGGAGCTCATGCTTGATTTTTCGAAAAGTGGCCATGCGATTATCCCGTTCATTCCGTTTGCAACGGAGCGTGTTGACAAAAGGTTGTATACGAAGAACCCAACAGAGAAAAGAATTCTATGTTTTGTACGATTGCCAAAACAATAATACTGTTTTTGCTGGAGTAAAGTTACGAAAAAAAAACAGGTTGAGAGTCAAAAGATTTGCGGCCTGATCGTTGTGAGTTCTCAAAAGAATTTTTTATTAATTATATTACTATATGATATTTAACATATGATAAATAATTCTGAAAAAGTTACAACCTGCGGACAGGCAGGCACAGTTGACAGTGAGAAGAGATATTCCTAAAAGTTACTCTTTTTTATTTGAATTTTATGCAAGGCAATTGAAGATGAAAAAAATTTTCTGTAGTCGGCAAGATAGCGCAAAACAGCATCCTGATCGGGAATTCAGAAATGATATTTTGTTTTATGGTATTGTTGTATTGCTGGGGGTTATTTTTTTGTGGAGAGTGCTGCCGGCACTGAATCCGCCTTCGTTGTGGTTTGACGACATTTGGGTTGCAAGCCTTACTAAATTGACCTTTGGCAATTTGCTTGAAGTTCATGTGCCCACTCCAACCGGCTTTTTATATCTGGAAAAAATTGCTGGAAGTCTGTTTTCAGATCCGGAATGGTCCCTGCAGCTCGTTCCTCTGTTGTGCGCTCTTCTTTCATTGGGAGTCATCGCCGCAGTAGGTAGATTGCTATTTTCTTCAAGGTTGGCCGCTGTCCTTCTTGTGTCTTTTTCCGCTGTCAATCCCTTGCTGACTACATATGCCGCCAGAGTAAAACAATACAGTTGTGATTTTTTGATTACATCAGTCATTATTTATCTTGCAGTAGTGTATGTCAATAGAAAGACTGTCAAGTCATATGCTATCCTTTGCGGAGCTTGTGTCCTGGGATTTATTTTTTCTTTTCCTGCCGTGTATGTCATTGTGGCGACCATAACGTCAATATTTTGCGCAACAATTTATCAATCCAGAACGAATTTGCGCAAAGAGCGTATTTTTATATTGATTACTATTGGAACGAGTATTCTACTTGTATTGATTTTATGTAATGCACTTGCTGCAAAACAGCAGACAATGACGGCATTTTGGCAAGCTCATTATATTCCTTTTTCATCCTTTGCAGGGATTTTAACGTTTTTTAAAGAGAAAGGTGTTGCGGTACTCACCGGAGTTTTTCCAAACGGGCTTGCCGTATTATCTGTACTGATCGTACTGGGAATGATTTCGCTGCTATTGTCAAAACGTACTCGTATGTTGGGTATTATTGCTTGCTTGGTCTACATTGAGCTGGTGAGTTCCTCTGCTCTGCAGCTCTATCCCCTTGGCACTGGGAGAACGGATCTTTTTTGTTTCCCTTTGGCTATGATTGCTTTTGTTGCTTGTTTTCGGTTTGTTCCCACCTGTTATAAGACAATACCATTGCGGTCCGCGGCATTTGTGGCGGTTTCAGTGATGATTATTTGCCTTGGAGCGGAACCACGGGCTGAGTATCCATTTGGAGAAGACGCTGGATTCGTGCAACAGCTCAACAAGATACACAAGGATACAGCGCTGGTAATTTATCCAGAGGCGAATTGGGCAGTTAGCTACTATGGCAAATGGCCGTCAATTTACGTTGCCACTCCATTTTATCCGCATGGCTTTGAAATGATTCCCCGGCGTGAGAATACACTCATGCTTAGAGGTGGTTGTATGGGGGAAGCATACGCCGTCAATCCGAATTGTATTTTATCCGAATTGGATAGTTTTCTATCGAGCAACTATGCAAAAGTATACTATTTTTCAGCATATTCATGGGAACGGGTCCGCAGCCTTATTCAAAAAATATTTTTCAGACACAAATATGCTGCGGTTGATTTGGAAAAAGGGCGCTATACCATGTTGATACAGTTGTCTCGACGAAAGATTGAATAACGAGTAGTATTTTTTGGTTATGAAATAGAGTTCTATATCGCTTTTGCTGTTAATCTTGCGTTTGCTGTAAATTTCTTTCCATCGGAACAAAACAAATCCCGTTGACATTTTGTTCCGGACCGCTGACAGAGAATCCCAGCTTTTGGTAGATGGGGACGGCGAACAAAGAGGCGTTTACTGTAAGTTTTTCTGACGCGCCATGCTGCCTGAAGTAGTGGACCAGCGCCGCATCCAGAAGCTTTCTGGCAATGCCCCGGCCCTGCCACGAAGCGGCAGTGAACAGCAGCGCTATGTGCGGTCCCTCACGAAATTCAATGAGGCCGACAAATTGTTCCTTATCCCAGGCTCCCAGAATTAGCGCGCCGTTTTCGAGACGCTCGCAAAGTGCGCTCGAACGTGTGAAGGCCAGAAAATGGTTCATGCCTTGCGGGGTAAAATCCGGAGCAATGAAAATCTCAGCAACCTCGTTGATGAGCCGCGAGGCCGCGATGCAGTCAACTATCCGGAGTTCTCTGATGTCGAGTTCCATGGCGGCGGTCCTTTCAGGGGAATGAGACTGGCGTATACAATAAAGAAGGGGATGCCAAGCGGCATCCCCTTCTCGCAACAGAGTCGTTGCCGAACTACGCGTTATCCTTTGATGGATAAGCGTTCGAGCAGCGTATCCAAAAGATCGGGGCGATCTTTCAGGTCTGAACTGCGTAGATAGTTGCGGCGCTGTGCAAAACGGTCTTGAAGCAGGGCGACGTAATTGTCGCGCTTTTGCACGGTGGCCGGATTGTACGTATCGTAGTAGCCGGGCAGGAGCTTGTCCACACTCGCCTTGGTGGGCAGTTGCGCACCGGCCAGCATGTCCCAGGGCTCCCATTCGAGCTTGTCGAGCAGGATGGCCGTCTGCAGGGTCAGGGAGGTCTGCAGAGGAATCTTGGCCAAGTCAGTGTCCGAACTTTTCCAAAAGCCCACGGAGTTGAAATTGAAGCCGTTGGC
The DNA here is from genome assembly GCA_963677785.2 of Desulfovibrionaceae bacterium. Lineage (GTDB taxonomy): Bacteria > Desulfobacterota > Desulfovibrionia > Desulfovibrionales > Desulfovibrionaceae. Next base: position 73,884 of record CAXXDH010000001.1, read on the forward strand.
GCCGGAATCGAAGACCTTGGTAAAGGCTTCGATATCCTTCCAGAGTTCGTAAACCCGGAAGGGATTGGCAAAGGGCTCGAATACGAGTTTGTTCAGCTCGTCTTCCGTTACGTTTTCGGCGCGGTTGCGTTTGGTCATCAGCGTGGCGCCCATGGCAACGGCCAGATGCGGGTCTTCATAACGAATGATCGGCGGCAAGCAGGTATCCTTCATCAGCCAGCACATCAGCTTGGGAAAGCCGCAGCGGTTGACGTGCGCGCCCAGCAGATCGCGCGACAACAGAGCTCGGCCGTTGGCGTTGCGGACATCCTGTCCGAGCGGCAGGACCTTTCCGTCCACCTCGATCAGCGCGTGGTTCATGCAGGAAATGAAGTAGCCCCAGTCCGGATGGTCGATGGGCCGGGAATCGGTCTTGTCGAACAGCGTGGGTTCCCAGACGCGGCAGACGTGTTCTTCGCAGTCTATCTGGAATGCGTCGTCGTGCAGGACGACCTTTTTGAAGCCTTCGGGCAGGGTGCCGCCGTTGTCATGCGAATTGGTGTGGGAACTTTTGCCCGTTCCGGAGAGACCGAAAAAGGCCACGGAACGCTTGCCGATCTTCTGGATTTCCGGGTCGCCGCAATCGGAGAAATCCATCTCCTTGATGCCGCCATGGCAGGCGGCCATGCCTACCCGGATGCCGGACGTCCAGGCCAGAGTCAGCGTGCCCTTTTTGCGTTCGCCAAAGTAGCGCATCCCGAAGTTGTAGATGACGTTGGACATCTCATCCACCAGGGCCAGCTGCGTATTGCCTACTTTGTGGTAGTAGGGGTCGTCCAGGTTCCAGTCGTTGTCGCCGATGATGATGATGTCCTGGATCGGCAGCTTGGGGCTTTTGGCGTATTGCTCGGCCAGTTCTTCAAAAGGCGTGAAGTTGGAAAGCCAGTTGAAGATGTTCATGGCGTCGTCCTCGGCGCCGATGATGGTGGCCTTGAGCATAAGATCCTGATCCAGGCCGATAATTCCTTCGGCCTTGATCAGGGGTTTCTTCTGCAGATTGGATATGGCGTCGCGCAGATCACCCGCGACTTTGTTTTTTTCCGCGGAGGAGAGCCGGTTGTAAAAGCGTCTCGCCTTGGCGGTACGGCCTATGATCTTGCCGTGGTTGTGGTTGAGAACAGTTGCCCCTTTTGGCAATCCGAGCCGTTTTGCGGCGGGCGGATAGATTTCAAGGTCCGTCTCCTGGACGTCCCATTGCTTGCGTGCCAGTTCGTAAGCTTCTGCGGCGCTGACTTTACGGATGCGTTTGTCCAACAAGAGCGTCTCGGCAATGGCCCGCATGGGCGGAATCTTGGAGAGATCGGTCTTGTAGTAGTCATACGTCGACTGACTTGCCATTTGCAAACCCCTTTTTCAGTCACGTTTACTCTCGTAGCGGGAAACTATCGCGGGCCCCTGATCCGCGAGGTTTCAGGAAACTTGGGCAAGTACTTGTCCGGAGTTCACCTGGTCTCCCTGAGAAACTTTTAGTGCGCTTACCTCGCCGGTAGCCGGAGAGGTAACGGACACCTCCATTTTCATAGCTTCAAGAACCAAAATTGTTTCACCTTCATTCACGCGGTCGCCCGCTTTTTTCTCGATCCGCAGCACCAGTCCTGGCATAGGCGCCTGAACCGGCTTGGCTTCCAGAGAGTCCGCAGGCTTGGCGGTCTTGCTCGTATCTCCCATACCGAGTTTGTAGTCAAGCTTGTAGACCTGTCCGTCAACGGTGGCCTGTCCGCCTTGAATCATCACCGAGTAGTTGCGGCCGCCGATGGTGATGGTGTAGCCCTCGGGTTCGTTGGAATCCACCACAGCGGGTTCTTCCTGGGTGACGTTTTTGCGTACGCCGATTTTCGCATGGCCCTGGAGAAAAGCGATGCCTTTTTCCTTGCAGGTGGAAGTGATGAAGATGTTTTCATCGGTGACCGGCAGCTTCGCTTCTTCGAGCATTTTGGTCGCCACAGCCACGCCCTTGGTGGGATCCGCGTCGTTGATCTCCAGCGGCGTTTTGTCCGTAGGCTCGAGTTTGAGCTGTTCGGAAGCCACTTTGACGACTTCCGGGTCGGGCGGGACAGGTGTTTTTCCGAAGTAGCCCAGGACCATTTTGCCGTACCCCTCGGCAATTTTGGACCAGGGCCCGAAGATGACGTTGTTGAAGGCCTGTTGGAAATAGAACTGCGATACGGGCGTCACGGACGTACCGAATCCGCCCAGGCGAACCACTTCGCCCATGGCCGCGATCATTTCGTTGTAGCGGTGCATCAGCCCGTTGTCGCGCAGCATCTGCGTATTGGCGGTGAGTGCGCCGCCGGGCATTGGGCTCCATGCGATCAAAGGCTCCACCCGAGTTGCTTCGGGCGGCAGAAAGTAGTCTTTCATGCAATCTTTGAACACTTCCTCGGCTTTCATGACCTTGTCGATGTCCACGTCCAGGGTGTATTCCGTATCGCGTAGCGCGTGCCACATGACGGCGATGTCTGTTTGGCAGGTGCCACCGGAAACCGGAGCCATGGACAGGTCGATGGCATCCGCGCCGGCTTCGATGGCAGCCCTGTAGCACATGGCGCCGATGCCCGCGGTTTCATGCCCGTGGAAATGAATGCTGACGTCGCCGGGGAGCATTTTGCGGGCCCGTTTGACGGTCTCGTACACCTTGGCGGGCACGGAGGTTCCCGAGGCGTCCTTGAAGCACAAGGAGTCGAAATGAACGCCAGAGTCCAGGATCTGCTGCAGCCTGTCCATATAGAACTCGGGCGTATGAGCGCCGCTGCATCCTGGAGGCAGTTCCATCATGGTGATGCAGATCTGGTGGTTCAGTCCCGCGTCAACAATGCATTGGCCGCTGTAAACCAGGTTGTTGACGTCGTTGAGCGCGTCGAAATTGCGGATGGAAGAGATGCCGTGTTTGGCGAACAGGTCCGCATGCAGTTTGATGATGTCGCTGGACTGGGATTCGAGGCCGACGACGTTGACGCCTCTGCCCAGGGTCTGCAGGTCCGCCTCCGGACCGGTGACCGCGCGGAACTGGTCCATCATCTCGAAGGCGTCTTCGTTGCAGTAAAAGTATAAGGACTGGAAGCGGGCTCCGCCCCCAGCTTCAAACCAGTTGATGCCGGCGTCGCATGCGGCTTCAACTGCGGGGAGAAAGTCTTTTGTGAACACCCGCGCGCCGTAAACGGACTGGAAGCCATCCCGAAACGCCGTACACATGAATCTGACTGTCTTTTTACTCACGCCCTGATCCTCTCGTCTTATTTTGTTGGCGCCCGCTCAAAACGGCATGTGGAGCGGGCCCAGGATAGTTTTGCCTATTTAACCATTACAGACCAAAGCACACCGGCGGCAATGGCCGAGCCGATGACTCCGGCAACGTTGGGCGCCATGGCATGCATCAGCAGGAAGTTCTTGGGGTCTTCTTTCTGCCCGACCATCTGCGCGACACGGGCGGCGTCCGGCACCGCGGATACGCCTGCTGCGCCGATCAGCGGGTTGATCTTGTCTTTCAGAAAGAGGTTCATGAACTTGGCGAACAGCACGCCGCCGGCGGTGGCGATGCAGAACGACAACGCTCCGAGACCGAAGATAAGTATGGACTGCGGTCTCAGGAAGGTCTGGGCCTGCGTACTGGCTCCAACGGAGAACCCAAGCAGTATGGTAACGATATCGATCAGCGCGGTTCGGGCTGTCTGGGCCAGGCGTTCGGTGACCCCGCATTCTTTGAGCAGGTTGCCGAAAAAGAGCATGCCGATCAGTGCCAGAGAACCAGGCGCGATAATGGCGGAAATCAGAAAAGCACCCACCGGGAAAAAGATTTTTTCCCGTTTGGAGATTTTTCTGGGCGGTTTCATATGAATCAGCCGCTCTTGCTTTGTGGTCAGCAGTTTCATGATCGGCGGCTGAATAACAGGAACGAGAGCCATGTAGGAATACGCCGCGATGGCGATGGCGCCCAGCAGGTGCGGGGCCAGTTTTGAGGCCAGAAAGATGGCCGTGGGGCCGTCGGCGCCGCCGATGATGCCGATGGAACCCGCCTCAGAGGGGGTGAATCCCAGGTAGAGCGCGCCCATCAGGGTGAGAAAAATGCCGATTTGCGCGGCTGCGCCCAGTAGGATGAGTTTCGGGTTGGAGAGCATGTTCGAGAAATCGGTCATGGCTCCGATGCCCAAAAAGATCAGGGGCGGGAAAATACCTTGTGTCACGCCAAAATAGATGTAGCCCAAAACGCTGCCCGGGTCGTAGACGGACAACGGCATGCCCTCCACGAGCGGAATGTTGCCCACCACTGCACCAAAACCGATGGGCACGAGCAGGAGGGGCTCGTAATCCTTGGCGATGGCCAAAGCAATAAAGCAGATACCGATGATAATCATGATCAGGTTGCCCCATGTCATGTTCATGAAACCGGTAGCGCTTAGAAACTGGATGAAAATGTCCATCTGCCTCCTCACTCCAAGTGTAACAAGTGTATTAAAGTCCGCAGAAGCCTGGTCCGGTCAGACTCACCGCGGATGGGGTTGCTTTTTCAGTTCCAGGTGCAAAGCATAACCGATGACGGCCGCCAGCTCGGGTGAAAAAGAAGGTTGGGTTTGCGGCGCGTCCGCAACCATGGGGGATTCTTCCTTATGGGGAATCCATTTATCAAGAAGTTGTAAGAATTTTGGCAAATAGATGAGATACAGGGTGATTAGCGTAAGAGCGAAAAACACGATGAGCATGCCGGTGATGGTGATGGCAATGCCGTTCCCATCCAGCACTTGCTGGAAACTGAAATGTACGTGGGTTTCCATAAGATCCGTTTGCATGGTTCTCTCCTCTTGTATTGAAACTGGCCGGTACGATAACCGGGGTGACGGTCGAACCGCACCAGGGTTTTCATGGGCTGTCCCGAGATGATTTGGCCGCGCAGGGCGCTATACGACGTCAGCTTGCCAACCGACGTCGGTGAGCGTTGTTCCGGCCCGGGAAGGAGTGCGAGTACGTCCTGCACAGAGTTGGCGGCGTTGAGCAATTTGCGTTGGAATTGCCGCCTGGACTTATGGATATGATACGATAAACCAACTCCATGCCATGCCATGCCCCTAAATCACAAGGGGTATTAGCGTGAAACAGGATAAATGTAAACTTCTTGCGCGCCGCCGGCCGCGCCGGCGGCCCCGCAACGCGGCTCGTGTCTATTTCTCTCCCAAATAAGCCTGATATTTCATGGGGTTCAATATCTGAAAAGTTGCAACGACTTATGCATTGTTTTTGCATCGTCTTGAGTCGGCGCCATTGAATAGTTCCATCACTATATTTGTTTCTCGTCCGCTTTTAATTCCTTTATTGAGAGTATTTTTCTGTAAAAACGCATGTTTATTTTGCTTTAGGCACATGTTGGCAAGCCGCCCTGTTCACAGAAAGAAATGAGGAGGCTTGTGACATTACAAATTGGCAACAGAGCGCCTATCGTTTCCAACGTCAATGCTCTCCTTCTGCCTTGGCCCGGTATTTGCTGCTATAAGCCCCAAAGGAGGCCCTCGTATGCAAGATAGTATGTATAGCGGGTTATTCGGGGCACTTAGCAACGAACACAGACTCGACATCATCGCCAATAATTTGGCAAACGTGAATACGGTCGGCTACAAGCAGAACACCGTGGCCTTCAAGGACGTGATGTTCATGTATGCGCACGAGGTTATCCGCCAGCCGGTCGTCAGTCTTGAAGACAAGGAGATGTTCCCGCCCGGAGTTTACTTGTCCAAGGTGCGGATCGGACAGGAAAAAGTGGATTTTTCCCAGGGCAGCACCAAGCAGACCGGCAATGCCTTGGACATGGCCATTGCGGGCGACGGTTTTTTCAAGGTGCGTACCGAGGTGGGGGATTTCTACTCCCGCAACGGCGAATTCAGCAGAGGCCCGGACGGAACCTTGATCACCAAGCAGGGATTTCCCGTGCTTGGCGCTGGAGGCGCGCCCATCGTCATGCCGGATTCGGGAGCGATCACCGTGGATGAACAGGGGCAGATCTGGCAGAACGGCGACAATGTGGCGCAATTGCAAGTAGTTACCGTAAGCGATACGGAGCAGCTGGAAAAGTACGGCTACAACCTGTTCCGCCTGAAAGAAGACAGCGACGCCACCGAGGTTCCGGCGGAAGATGCGCAGGTCATGCAGGGGTATCTGGAAATGCCCAATGTCAATGTTGTGACTGAAATGGTTAAAATGATCGAAACCCACCGAGTGTTCGAGGCCTATCAAAAAGTCATGACCAGTACGCAGGAACTCGATGAGCAGGCCGTCCAAAAGGTCGGCAGGGCAACATAAATTTTATGTGTTCAACCAAGTAGGAGGATAGACGCCATGATGCGTTCACTTTGGACAGCGGCCACCGGGATGATCGCCCAACAGACGAATATCGACGTCATCTCGAACAACCTGGCCAACGTCAGCACCATCGGATTCAAGAAAGACAGGGCGTCTTTCGAGGATCTCATGTACCAGCACATGAAAATTGCCGGCGGACAGACCGCGGACGGCAATCTCATCCCTACGGGTATCGAGATCGGTATGGGCGTACGGCCCACCACCGTTCACAAGTTCTTTAGCCAGGGCGATTACCAGAATACCGGAAACTCCCTGGACCTGGCCATTGAAGGCGACGGTTTTTTCCTTGTGCAGGTTAATGGCGAAGACGCCTACACCCGTGCCGGCGCTTTCGAACTTGATAACGAGGGCACCATAGTCACAGCCAACGGCTACGTGCTCCAGCCCGAGTTTCAGGTTCCGGACGATACGTCCAGCATCGAGATTTCCGAAAACGGACTCATCTCCTGTCTGGACTCCAACGGTGCCGAACTGGCCACGGCCAACCTGCAGATCTACTCCTTCGTCAACAATCCAGGCCTGCGCAGCGCGGGCCGGAACCTCTACTATCAGACAGAGGCTTCCGGGGAAGCCACGGCCGGAACTCCGGGCGAGGACAACTTCGGCACCATTGCCCAGGGCTATCTGGAAATGTCCAATGTGGAGCTTGTGGATGAAATGGTCAACATGATTGTGGGCCAGCGGGCTTACGAGGCCAACTCCAAGTCCATCACCACTTCGGATTCCATGCTCAGCATTGCCAACCAGCTCAAGCGATAAGGCGTTAAACCCCTGAAGAAAAAGATGAGGATGCCAACCATGACCCGGAAAGAGACCAGAATCATACGCAAGGCCGCAGTGATGGCCCTGGCTCTGGCGCTGCTGTACGCGGGTATAAGCCTTGCCGCGGGCGGTGACTGGCGGATCAAGGTCAGGGAAGCAGCCATAGTGTCCGGAGACTGGGTGCGCCTTGGCGAAATAGCGGTGCCGATCGGACCCGCGGTGGACAAGGCCCGCTGGGCTCAGCTCGCCCTTGTGGAGCTCTGGCCCACGCCAAAACGGGCGCTCCGGCCCGCGGCCATCAATAAAATGCGGCTTCGGAAGGAATTGTCCATTTACCTGGGCAAAGAAGCCGACCGCTGCATGCTGCCGGATAAGCTCGCCCTGCAGAAAGGCGGCAAGGTTCTGATGCGTCCGGACCTCGAACGCCGGATCAATGATGCTTTCCGCCCGGCAACCGCAAGCATCAAGGGTGAGCTCAAGCTGCGCGATTTCCGGACTCCGGAGTACATGTTCCTTTCGGACCCGACCAACGACGTCAAGGTTCAGTTCGCTTCGGGCCTCGAACCCGGGCGCGTAAACCTCAAACTCGTGGAAGTGGATCTGTCGGGCAAGGAGCGCCGCAAGGTCAGCGCAAGCGTGCTGCTGGATGTCTGGAGAGCCGTTCCCGTGGCGGGCGAACCGCTGAACAGGGGCGAAGAACTGACGCCGGACAAGATCAGCTACGAACGCAAAAACCTGTCCTATCTCCACGATGATTTGTGGGACGGCAAGGGCGGCCCCTGGCGGATCACCAGGCCCATCGGCAGGGGCGGCGTCATCGAACGTTCGAGCATGGAACCCCTTCCGCTCGTACGCAGGGGGGATTTTGTCCAGATGGTCTACAACGGCAAGCATATCCGCCTGAAAGTCCCTGCGGAAGTGATTTCCGAAGGCGGCTACAGCGACAGGGTCAAAGTCCGCAACACTGAAACAAACATCGAAGTGTATGCCTGGGTCGTGGATGCCCATACGGTTGAAGCCGGGCGTATGAACTAACGGCAGGGAGAGAAAATCATGAGCGTATACAGGGGAATTTTAAACGGCTTGCTGGCGTTGGCGCTGCTTTTGGCTCTGCTGGCCGGATGCGCGGAGCTGCCTCAGAATTCCGAGAGCCTGCCGAGTATTACGCCGCCTCCAGCGGATGATCCGGCCATGATGGCGCACAGCAACCCGGGTTCCATCTACAATCCGGGCAATGCGGACTATCTGTTCTCGGACAACCGCGCCAGAAGGGTGGGGGATATTGTCATCATCAACATCTCCGAAGTGTCCAGCGGCCAGCATGAAGCCAACACGGACACCAAGCGCAACTCCGAGATGGACATAAGCGTCACCAGTTTTTTCGGTAAGGAAGACCAGGGTATCGATCCCGTGGGCGGGTTTAATATTTTCGGTTTGAACACCGGCACCGGAAACGGCGCGGAGACGTCTACCTACAACAAATTCAAGGGCGAGGGGTCCACGGACCGGAACTCCAGCGTCTCGGCCACGGTGGCCGCCCGTGTCATCAAGATCCTGCCCGGCGGACTGCTGCAGGTGGAAGGCGCGCGCGAGGTGCGGGTCAACGACGAAACCCAGATTCTGGTGATCAAAGGCCTGGTGCGGCCGCGCGACATCTCGCCCAGCAATACGGTGGATTCCAGCTATCTGGCCGACTCCAAGATCGAATACTACGGCAAGGGCGTGCTGGCGGACAAGCAGAAGGCCGGCTGGGTTATGCGGCTGCTGGATAATGTCTGGCCGTTTTAACAGCGTGCGCAGTTCGCAAAACGTTTAACTGACGATTTTTTGACGGGACGAGCAAAGGAAAGGGAGAAGAAAATGAGCATGAGCGCGAAAACAGGATGTGTTTACGGTGCGGGCGTAATCAGGACGTACCGCCGGGTAACCGGGCTGCGCCACGCGCTTTTGCTGCTGCTCTTGGTCGTGTTGTTGCCCGTACGCGCCGATGCCGTACGGATCAAGGATATCGCCAATTTCAGCGGCGTACGGGAAAACCAGCTGGTGGGCTACGGCCTGGTCGTGGGGCTTAGCGGGACGGGAGACAGCACCAAGTCCGATTTTACCATCCAGTCCATGATCAACATGCTGCAGAACATGGGCGTGGCGGTGAATACGAGCAAGCTCAAGCCCAAGAACGTGGCGGCGGTCATGGTTACGGCCAAGATGCCCGTTTCCGCCAAACCCGGCACATCGCTGGACGTCACGGTGTCCTCTCTGGGCGATGCCAGCAGCCTGTACGGAGGCGTGCTGCTGATGACGCCCGTCAAAGGCGTGGACGGCAAGGTCTACGGCCTGGCTCAGGGAGCGCTGGCTCTTGGGGGGTTTTCCGCGCAGGGCAACGCGGCTTCTGTGGAAAAGAATTTCACCACCGTAGCCCGGATTCCCAACGGGCTGATGGTCGAACGCGGGGTGCCCTTTCAGTTCAACAACCAGGACGACATCACGCTGCACATGCAGATCGCCGATTTCAGCACCACGCAGCAGGTGGTGGAAAAAATCAACACGGCCCTGGCAGGTGATTACGCCCACGCCACGGACGTGAGCACCATCGAACTGCAGATTCCGCCCGTATTCCGCAGCAACCTGGTTCCGTTTATGGCTTCCATCGAGAATATCGAGGTCAGTCCGGAAAACCGCGCACGGGTGGTGGTGGACGAAAAAACCGGCACCGTTGTTCTGGGCCGCAATGTCAGATTGTCCAAAGTGGCGGTTTCGCACGGCAACCTGCAGATTGTCGTCCAGGAAAGCGCCAATGTTTCCCAGCCCGGACCTTTCAGCCAGGGCCAGACCGTTGTGACGCCGCAGACCAACATCGGCGTGCAGGAGGAAAACCACCGTCTGGTCATGCTCGAAGGTGCAACCTTGCAGGAAATGATCGACGGACTGAACGCCCTGGGCGCTTCGCCGCGGGATCTGATTTCCATCCTGCAGACGTTGAAGGCGGCGGGCGCGCTGCATGCAGACTTGGAGGTAATCTAAGATGTCCACGGTTTCGCTTCCCGATATCGGTACTATGCAGATGCAGAACGCCAAGCAAGGCGAACTGCAGAAGGAATTCGCCATGCGCCGGTTGCAGGAACAGCTGAAAAATGCGCCTGACAAGGAAGCGAAGCTGAAAGAGGCCTGCAAAGGTTTTGAATCGATCTTTTTGGGCAAGCTCTGGAAGCAGATGCGCGACAGCGTGCCCAAAGAGGGATTTCTGCACAGCAAGGAAGAGGAAATGTATCTGGGCATGTTCGACCAGAAGCTTTCGGAGCAGCTGGCGGACGCGGGCGGCATCGGCCTCGGCGACATGCTTTTCAACAATCTCAAGGCCAACATGCTGGACGCCAGCCGGGTGACTTCACCGAGCAACGCCAAGGAGCGGCTGCCCATCAAGCCTTTGAACCGGCATTTCAACCCCAGGGACATTGATCCGCCTTCGGACGCGGTCAAAATGGTTTCCACGGAAAAGACGGATCCCAACGCGCCGTTGTACGAGCCTCTGGAAGGCTACGAGGGCGCGGACGCTGAGGAAGCCGGTGCCCAAAATCAGGACGCGCAAAATCAGGACTCACAAAATTTAGACGCACAGTATCTGGACGCCCAGGTTTTGAAAAACGCTGCGACGGCAATGGAAAAGCCCGGGGAAGAGGTCGTTGATTTCGACGAGCCGCTGCCCGAGGAAAAGCCCGTTGCCGCCAGGGTGGAGGAGACTCCGGACGTTGCCGCCAGCTTCGGCGTGGAGGAAGAAAGCCTGCGCAACGCGAAATGGACTGCAGCAAACAGCCGGGCCACCAAGGTCTCCGGCAACAGCCTGGAGACGGACGCCGAAGTGATCAGCGCCGTGGACAACCTGGCCAAGCTGCTGCAGCCGCCGTTGAGCCCGGTGACGTCCGAATCGCCCCGAAACATCATACTGCCGCAGTCGCAGAGCCAGTTACCGCCCCCGGCATCCGCTCTGCCCCAGAACGAAGGCGCGAGCGCCAGTTTTCCCAACAGCCTGACCCTGGGCAAGGGCAAGTTGTCTCCTGACGCGGGCCAGCGTTTTGATTTCGGCATAGATCTGCAAACCGAGTCGGTTGCGGCCGCAGAGCAGCCCACGCGTACGAACGAGGGCGGCCCCGAGCCCACCAGGGCCGAACCCGTATCCGCCGCCACGGTTGAAGCTTTGGCCCAGGCGCACAAGGCCTCCGGAGCGTCCACGGACGCGCCTCTGCATTGGCCTGTTGACGGACGGATCTCCTCCGGATTCGGCTGGCGCAAAAGTCCCTTCACCGGCGAACGGACCTTTCATTCCGGTGTGGATATTGCCGCCAGACGAGGCGATCCTGTGGAAGCTTGCTGGGATGGGCAGGTAATTTTTTCCGGTTTGAAGGACGGCTACGGACGGGTGGTGATTGTTGAGCATGCGGGCGGATGGCAGAGCTACTACGGCCACAACAGCAAAAACAACGTCAATGTGGGGGATACGGTGAGGGCTGGCGAGAAAATTGCATCCATAGGTAGTACCGGCCGTTCCACAGGACCGCATCTGCACTTCGAGCTTCGGCGCGATGGGCTGGCCTGGGACCCGGAAAAGATTCAGCAACGGCTGGCCGCAGGTAAACCGGCTGTTGGAAATGCCTAGCGCATTTTCGCCTTGAAACAAGGCTCACTCTTGAAACAATTCCAATTGTTTCAAGACAATGCATAAGGGCCTCTAAACTTTTCAAGGTTAAGACGTTCTAAACGAGGATACGACCATGTCTCGGAACATCATTGAAAGTTTGAGCAGACAGGAAAAAGGGTTTGCCTTGCTCCGCGAATTGCTTCAAGAGGAATATGAGCTGCTCAGAAAAAGAAAGCCGCAGGATATCAGCGTATTGGAGCTTTCAATACATGAACTGATGGCGCAGCTGATGGCCGAGCGCAAGGGGCTGATCAAAATTCTTGGCGGCAAGAAGCTTTCCAAGTATGTGGCCTGGCTCAAGACGAAAAATTTGCCGGAAGGGAAAAACAATCCTGTTACCATCATTGAAACCATCCTCGCCAGTCTGACCAGGCTAGAACAGCGTTGCGCCAGACAGGGGGAAGCCAATACTCAGCTTGCTTTTGCATTGATGGACCAGAGCAAGGAGCTGCTGGATTTTCTGCATGACCAGATCGCCCCCAAGCAGCAGGGCAGTTATTCGAAAAAAGGCACGTATCAGCAACCTGTTCAACGTTCCTCTTTGCTTAAAGGAAGTCTCTGATGAGCATCGGCGTTCGAAGCGTTTTAGATATTGCCACCCAGGCCTTGTTCGGGAATCAGGCAGCTATCGCGACCACAAGCAACAATGTTGCCAATGTGAATACCGAGGGCTATTCCCGTCGTTCGGTGCGCTTCGAAGAAGGCTATTCCATAGATTACAAGCCCGGTCAGATCGGCACGGGCGTGCAGGCCACCGAGGTGGTGCGCCATTTCGACATGTTCGTGGAAGCGCAGTTTCTGGACAAGTCAACTCTGGATAACCGTTACCAAAGTCTATGGCAGAATTTGCAGAGCGTGGACAACCTGGTGAACGAATCCAAGACGGACGGAATCCACGCCTTGCTGTCCCAGTTTTTCAACGATTGGCAGAAGCTTTCTCAAAATCCGGACGACTACAGCATGCGCGAGAGTCTGACAGGCGATACGCAGAGCCTGCTCACGCTGCTCAATTCCGTTGACAGCGACCTGGCCGACCTGCAGCAGTTGGCATCCAATACGGTGGCCGACCAGGTAACCGAGGTGAATCAGATTCTCAACGAAATCGCGGCCGTCAACCAGCAGATCAGTGTTCATGAGATTCCCGGACAAAACAATGTCAACCAGCTTTTGGATGAACGGGATCGCCTGGTACGCGAGCTTTCCGAATATATAGATGTGGACGTGCTCGGGTATCAGAGCACCGGCGTTTCAGCGTTGGGCAACAGGAACAGCAACGCTCAGGACTGGACCCTGGTGACCAAAGCCGGGCAGACGCTGATACAGGGCAGCTCGGTGTTCAAACTTTCTTATGAAGGCCCGCAGGCCTGGAATTCCCTGAGTGGGGGATCGAATTTCGACGGCGAAATCAAATTCGACGGCGATTCTTCGTTTGAGTACACGCTGCAGGTGGTTTCCGGCGGGAGCGTGGCCGCAGCCTCCAATGCCTCCGGCGCTGCCGCCATGTTTCGGGTTTCCATGGACGGCGGACGCACCTGGCTCAAGGACGACGACGGCAACGTCCGGCTGTTCGCCGCCAGACCCGAATCCGAGAGCGTCGACATCGAAGGTGTGGAAGTTTGGTTCGAAGGCGCCACCCAGCCCCTGCAGGACGGCGATATGTTTACCATTATGCCCAAGAACGGGTTGTACTGGTACAAGACCACTTCGGACAAGGTTAACATAACGCCCCTGGTACGCGCGGACGGCTCCGACGATACGACCCGGCTCACCGGCGGCTCCATAACGGCCAATCTCAGCTTTATCGGCGGCTATGCCGGCAAGTATCGCGATAAAATCGACTCCATGGCCGAAACGCTTATCTGGGAGACCAACCGGGCCCACAGCCAGGGCGCGGGACTGACCATGTTCAACAGCGTCATTGGCGACTACAGCGTACGGGACAGCAGCATCGCCCTGGGCGACGATTCCTCCGGGCTGCATTGGAGCGACAAGCTCAGTTCCGGCAATCTGCAGGTCTACTTTTACAACGCGGCCAGCGGCGATCTTTCCAACAGCGCGTCCTATGGAGCGCTGGATTTCGATCCGTCCACTCCAGGCGTGCAGAATTTCGACCCCGGCATCCATTCGCTGAGCAACGTGGCCGCGGCCTTCAATTCGAGCTTCGGCAGCTATCTCACCGCCAGTGTCGTGGACAACAAATTACAATTGGATTCCAAAGCCGGATACACGTTCGGATTCGGCACGGATTCCACCGGATTGTTGGCCGGGCTGGGCATCAACACCTATTTCAGCGGCACCGGCAGTTCAAACATCGCCATCAATGACGACATCGTCAACGATAGCAACCGCATCAACGCGGGCAAGATCAACGGCGCCGGGCAAGCCAATTCGGGCGACAACGTCACGGCAACCGCTGTCGCCGAACTGGCCACAAAGGATGTTACGATTCAAAGCGTCTACGAGTCCACCTCTTCACAGACCCTGCTCGAATATTACGCCACCACCGTGGCCATAGTTGGCGGCGACACTGCTGGAAGTCAATTTCTCTACAATTATAACCACGCGCTGGCGGAAGATCTTAACGAACGGCAGCAGAGCGTGGCGGGCGTGAATCTGGACGAGGAAATGACCGACCTGATCAAATATCAGAATTCTTACCAGTCCGCAGCCAAGTTGATCACAACGGCCGATGAGATGATGCAGACGGTACTTGGTCTGAAGCAATAGCAAAACAGGAATAGCCATGAGCAGAATACGTGTTTCGCAGCAGGTCATGTTCAACAGTTTTGTAAGTAACATGAACAAGTCGTTGAGCGAGCTCATGGACCTCAACGAACAGGCCTCCAGCCAGAAAAAGGTCAACCGCCCGTCGGACGACCCTTCCGGCACGGCCAATATTTTTCATTACCGCTACCAGCTTTCCGCTGTTTCCCAATATGAAGGCAATGTGGATACGGCCCAGGGCTGGCTGAAAACCGCGGACAAGACCATGATGCTGGTGGACGAGGTGGCAGTACGCGCGCGCGAGCTGGCCGAGCAGGGCGCCACAGGCACCCTGACTGCCGACAACAGGGAACAGATCGCCTATGAGGCGCGCCAGCTGCTGAACCAGCTGATCAATCTGGCCAATACCGAATTCAACGGCAGCCATGTCTTCGCAGGGCACGAAACAGGCGAGCCTCCGTATTCGATGGGTATGATGCTGCAGAGCGTTCCTGATGAAGATTCCTCCTCCTTTCTGGATGTCTCCCGCTGGAGCGAGGGAGTGGACGGGGCCAATCTGGACCATACGCTGACTCTCAAGTTCGTCTCAGACCAGGCGGCAAGCGGCGCCAGTACGTCCATAGGCGCCGGCGCTCTCAGTGACCTCTCAGTGCGTTATTCTTTGGACGGCGGTGAAACCTGGAACGAACGGCAGATCGGCAATCAGACTTCCTTCTCCGTTGCCGGGGTAAATGTTTCGCTGCGCGAGGGAGCGCCCATCGTACTTTCGAGTCGTGAAAAAATCCATTTGAACGACGACCGGACCATTGAAGACACCAGCGGCACGCTGCTGCATGTGATGCCCACCGCTGTGTACAAAGGTGACGACGAATGTCAGGTGGCCACCAACATCACCGGCTGGGCCACAGGGTACGAGCTGGCCCCCACCAGCACTTTTACCCGTGACGTGCACATCCGCAACATCCGGCAGGTACAGGGCGCTTCGGGCAGCTACTATCTGTCCTATGACTTTTCCTATTCGGCGGATCCGACCGGACCGGACGCTGTCTGGTCCAACGCCTCCAACATGATCGACATCAACAAAGCGCCTTTTATCAGGCTGCCCGACGGCGATATCACCATCAACGGCGGATTGATGGGAGCCGGAACGTATGACTATTCCGGATTGGATTTTTCCGTGCTCGCCGGCCGGACGGACGTTGACACCGATATGACCGCACCGGTGAACGCCTGGGCCGACGGCAGCTATAACCAGGATGTGATCGTGCGAATCGACGAAAGCGCTTCGGGAGCATCCGGGACGTATACTTTGGGGTCGGATGCCATCAACTATTCCTACAGCCTGGACGGCGGCGTGAACTGGGTCACGGGCAATGTTTCCAATTATTCGGATTTCCCCGTCCCAGGCGGTACCATGCACCTGGAGGCTATGGGGAGCAACGCCTCGGTAAGTTCAGGCGACCAGTTTTTCATCCATCCGCGTCGGGCGGACATCAACGTGGATATCAGCGTTAATTCCTCCATTCGTATCAATAATGTCGGGTACGAGATTTTCGGGGGCATGCGCGAGGGCACCATGGCATCGGCTTTCGGTCCGGAGAACGAGGCCAAGAACCTGTTCATGGCTTTGGGCGAACTGGTGGGCTACCTGGAGACCAACAGCCAGACCGGCGTTCAGCAGGCCCTGGACAACCTGCGCGTCAGTTCGGAAAACATTCTGGTGCAGCAGGCCAACATCGGTGCGCGCGAAAATCGCCTGGAGATCACAAGCAGTTTTTTGACAAATGAAAAGCTCAATAAGACTGAAAGATTGAGTACACTGGAAGCTGTGGACGTGACTGAATTGATGACTAGCATGTCTCAAGAAAATCTGATTTATGAAAGCGTGCTGAAGTCGTCATCCATGATAATGAATATGAGCCTGTTGGATTTCATCTAGACGCGCGACTTGCGCTCGGGTACACTATTTTCGGTGCGACCCTGCCGAAATGCATGACCAGGCCGGCAAGCGCGTCCTGTTAGGCGTCTTCTCAGGAAGTGAAGGCGCGGACACCCACTCCGCAAGGCGGATTCAGGAAGAACAACGGTTATCACATGCTAATACTCACGCGCCGCTCGGGCGAAAGCCTCTATCTCGGGGACAATATCAAAGTTACGGTGCTTAGCATCCAGGGGAAGCAGATCAAGCTCGGCCTGGATGTTCCCAGAGAAATGACCGTCTACCGGGAAGAGATTTACAAGCGGGTTCAGGAACAAAACAAGCAGGCGCTTGAATCAAAAGACGACGATTTGATGCAGGTCACTACGTTATGGCAAGGCAAGAACAAAGGGTCATAGATACGCGCATCGGCAAACGGGCCGTGGCACGCGAGAAGTTCATCCGTTTCCCCCAGGGCCTCATCGGCTTTGAGAACAACAGGGAATTCGTACTGCTGCAGCTTTCGGACGGTTCTCCGTTTCTGATTTTGCAGAGTTCCACCAATGTTGCCGTGGGGTTGGTTGTTGCGGATCCGTTTTCCTTTATACCGGATTTCGAGGTCAAACTGGGGGAAGCGGAAAAGAATGTCCTGCAGCTGGACGACATTCATCAGGTGGCCGTACTTGTTACGGTGAGCATTCCGCAGGGGCAGCCAGAAAAATCGGCCCTGAACTTGTCAGGGCCGATTTTGATCAATCATCAGATGCGCATAGGTCTGCAGGTGCCTCAAGTGGATTCCAAATATTCAGGACCGTTTTACCTCAGTAATCTTGTACAGGCAAAGGAATCGGATTCGTCCTAAGGGTCCTGAGGCTTCAGTGCTGTTTCGTCTCCATCTCCTCCGGCCTGTCGTCTAGCCGGCTAGCAGAGCCATATCGTCGCGAACCAGATTCGTGGCAATTTTGCGCGTATCTATGGTGTACTCGCCATTGGCTATCTGCGCCTTGATGGCTTCAACTTTTTCACGCCGGACGTCCGATGTGCTGGTTGCAGTCTGCAAAGCATCGGTGCGCAGCACCGCCTCGTCCGAGATATTGACGGTATCACGGCTGGAAGATGACTCGCTGGAGCTGCTTTCCGAGCTTTTGCTACGCTCACGCTCCGCTTTTTCAAGCTTGGCGTTTTCGTAAGTTCCAAGTCCGTTGTTGATGCGATTGTTAATTTCCATGGCTCTCCCTCCTTGAGGCAGTTCCCCATTACAACATGGTCGTATCGACCTTATCAAGTGTTATTGTCCAGAGTTTGTTCAAAACCTGCATTTTATCCTGGCTGTCGAGTTCAACAGGGCCATCGGGGGTCTCGCGGTAGATAAGCAAATCCTGTTCCATAATTGGGTATTCGAAGATGAATCTTTCGTTAAATTCGCGCTGCAGGTCCTCACGGATCTCATCCACTATGGGGTTCGCACTCCCGACAATCAGCAAATTCTCTATTATTTCTTTGGCGACACGCTCAACCATCTGTTTCCGCTTGGTTTCTCGCGTAATGGCGAGAGCCTCGGCGGATTCTGCGGACTGCTTGCTACGACGATAGCGCGCCAGCCTTCTGGCTGTGACGAGCTGCTTGTCGTAATGCAGCAGCATGTTGCGTACGTAATATGAAGTGTCAGCCACAATTGTACCCTCTCGATTTAGCTTATCGGTAGACTTTTAGTATTTCTTTAGGCCTGTTTACAAAAAAAATGTTCGGATTTCAATTTGTAACAGCTTGCTTTTATTCATAGTTTTTTTTAGAACGAGGCTTGCTTTTCAGGCTTTTTCTTGAGTTTTCCATAGGTTGTACCGCACCAAAAACTACTTTAGATTATGATTTATTTTACAAAACAAAAATGGATTCTGGCCTCGGCATCGCCCCGGCGGCGTCAACTTTTGGGGGCTGTAGGCTTGCGTTTCGACGTAATTCCGGCACAAGCCGAACCCTTGCCCGATCCGGGCGAGACTCCCGAACAATACGCCTTGCGCGCCGCAAGAGCCAAAGCCCGTGAAGTGGCGCAAGCGCATCCGGAATGCCTGGTGCTGGGCGCGGACACTGTGGTGGCGCTGGGGAGCGAATTGATGGGCAAACCCGGTTCGCCCGAGGAGGCCCTGGCCATGCTCCAGCGCCTCTGCGGTCCGCCCGGCGGCCCAGGCCGTACGCACCGGGTCGTCACGGGCTGTTGCTTTGTCAATCCGCCGGAGCATCCGGACGAAGGGGAATTGATCGTCAGAGAATTGACGGTGAGCACCGAGGTCCTCATGGCCGTCAACGATCCGGCAGCCCTGGCCGCCTACGCCGCCTGCCCCGAACCAAGGGACAAGGCCGGAGCCTACGCCATTCAGGGAGCGGGCGGCTTCCTCGTACGTGAAATCCGCGGATCATATTCCAATGTCGTCGGCCTGCCCCTGGCGGAAGTTCTTGAAGTTTTAGTATCTTACGGCGTTATCGTTCCACAAAATCCCGAAAATTCTCTCACGTTGTGATATTTTCCAGGGAAAAGTCTCACCAAAGTCTCACACTGTTTTTTTGAAAAATGACAGGAAGTGAGGTGTCCCAAATGGATGACGAGCTGGGCCTTGAGGGACAATTCCGTGGCATCGGGGAGGCCGATGTCGGCAAAAACATTTCCGCAACCGGGAGTAATGCTATCTTCAGTCATTGTTTTTGTTCCTCTTGAGCGGCATCATGGGCTGTTGCCAGTTTGAGGCGTTGTTCAACAAGTTTGACGTATTTTGTGAGAAAAAGTAAAAATATGTTTTATGATATTGTCTGATGATACCCGTTATCTATGGCTATGATGGATTCTCGGCATGTAATGGGATGGCTCCTGTAGTCCGGTGGAGTTTGTTTTTTTGACGTATCGCCTTTGAGGGGCCATCCCGCAAAGTCTCAAATTAAGGTGCTCAATAGAGGCTTGAGCTACAAAAGCTTTTTAGCGCCTGAATAGACCTCTTCCACTTTTAAAGCGGCTGCGGCATGGCCTGGATGCTTCTGGGGATTCCATGTTTTCATATCGTTGTAGATGTCGCCCTCTTTGTGGTATTCGATGGTACCTTTAAGCTGGAACGCTTTATCCTCATTGGTAATAAAGAGAATAGAGCCCTTACTTTCTGCCAAAATGTTGTTTCGTGTTTTGTCGAAATAGTTATCAGCTATGACTATGGTGTCTTCATTAATTTTCTTTACACAAGTAGCATAAATTGCATTCGGGATATTATTTTTATCAACAGTTGTAAGAATAATAGGCCCCTTTCGCTCATCCCATGCCGCACTAACTTCATTTGGTAACATTGATACTTTCCTTTTTTACTGTTCATTTTACAATTTTCATTTCTTGGAAAGACATCCTAACTCGTTTGATTTTATTTGCAAAGCAGCTGAGGCTGCAAGGAAATAGCGACAGAGCCCTCCGTATTTGTTGAACATCCTCATCCAACGTGGCGTGTTTTTCTGCGCGGACATCACCGGGTGCGAATTAAGAAAACCGTTTGGCAAATTTCAACAGGGTGAAATGAAGGAGCCTTTAGGAGAGGCTCTCAAGAATTTCTCATACTTTTCAGCAGGCAATAGTATTTCACGGCAATCATACGGGAGTGCCCGGGAAACGCTGCGTACAGGAGCGCATTTTGTCACAGATCGTTGCTTTTATTCTTTTGCGGGAGTACCTATTGATTCCAGTAATAATAATTGTTTTGTTCAACACATGAGGAGCCTGTTATGAGAAAATTCTGTTTTGCAGTCCTGCTTTGCACTCTGATGGTGACCGTTCCGGCATACGCCAAGGAATGTAAAAAAACGTACGGCAGCGGAGAAGTTTTCAGCATTGCCACGGGAAGCCCCGGCGAGTTGGGGTTGCTGGAGGTTCTGGCCGACGCGTTTAATGCCAAACACGGATCTTCAATGTGTTGGAAGAAAGCCGGATCCGGCGCATCATTGAAACTCTTGAAGGAAAAGGACGTTGACGCCGTTATGGTGCACGCGCCTGCGGCCGAAAAAAAGGCGGTCAAAGAGGGATGGGCGCGCAATCGCCAGCTCATCGGCTCCAACGAATTTTACATTGTAGGGCCTAAAGACGATCCTGCGGCCATCAAAGACGCCAAAACTGTGGCCGAGGCCTATAAAAAAATCAGCGACGCCAAAGCCCTGTTTTTTTCGCGGGGCGACAACTCCGGTACGCACAAAAAGGAAATGGCTATTTGGAAGAAAGCCGGTGTGGCTCCTTCCGGCGACTGGTACGTGACCACCAAGGATTTCATGATGGCCACGCTGTTGCGCGCGGACAAAGACAAAGGCTATTTTATGACCGATTCTTCCACCTGGGTGGCGGGGAAAAAGGACATCAATAATCTGGACGTGCTGTTCAAGGGCGATGTGTTCATCGTAAACACCTACCACGGCCTGTGTCAGCCGGATGGTGCCACCAAGGGCGAGGATCTGGGCTGCGCTTTCATTGACTTCGTGGGATCCGAAGAAGGCCAGAAGATCATTCGGGACTACGGCAAAAAACTATACGGCGAAGCCATGTACAATGACAAGGAATACGCCAAGCAGTACGAGCATTGACTTGTACCGGGAGATTCAAGGGAGGTCCTCAGGGCCTCCTTTTTTGTCACACGTCAGATCAGGAGGTTACGGACACGTCGTATAGGGATTGGGGCAATTGAGATCAGGCTTCAGCCACCCGATTTGATTTTTGTACCGTACTTGCAGCCAGTCGCCCGAACATCCGGCAAGCGTGACACACGCATAGGTGTCGTCGAATGGTACCGCTTTTGTGCTGTTCGGTGAGTTTCCGGACAGTAGCCATTCCGTTTCTTCAGGAGAATAATTTCGGACAGACGTACCAAGCAATTTTGCCGATACCCAGCCGTTCACATTTTCCAGAGAAGCCCTATCGTGCTCAGGATCATAGGCATGATGATTTTTTTTAGCGAATTCTGGATTTTCCATATAGGAGACAGCGCTGATTTTAATCCAGCCATCCTTGGCGGCCACGATACGCACCATTGCATCGCAGGGAATTCTGGTGGTGACTTCCCCATTGGGCTCTTTTCTCACGTTCAGGCCGTTGGGGTCCGTATCGATCACGTAAGCCTCTGTGGAACAGATGGTTTCGTTTGTCTCCGCACAGAGTTCGGAAACAAAACAGCAGCAAAAAGCCGAGAGTAAAAAAGGAACAAGAAATACTTTTATGAAAAAGGTATTTTCCATTGGAGTCTCTTTTATGGTAAATGAAATATTTGTATTGCCAAATTCAAATAATTATTAAGCGTCACACAGACCGGCATTATCCGTCAGACTGCTGAAGTCTCCATCTTCAAAGGTGATATGACCATCCTTGAAAGTGGCTGTAATGGCATCAACGGCGTCAATTTTTTTGTCAAGTTGTATTTGGATCGTTTTATCTTGTAGTGTAAAATGCCCCGTATAATACGTATACGCGCCTTCCGCATTCACAAGACCTATTCTTACGCTGTGGTCCTTGTTAAATTGAAAACAGGGGCTTGGCGGGTACACACCAGGCTTTGGGCCGTACCATGAAATGGACGTTACAATTTCAAACAAATCCTTTTCCACGTTTACATCATACCCGGCGATCACGTAGAAGCGATAGTATTGTCTGAGGAACTTTAAATCCGCATCTTTGCGCATTTTCTGTTTGTATTCAGGCTTCAGTTGGACGGTTTTTTCGAGGTGTGAAAAAATGTCGTCCAGGTACTCCATGTATCCGCAGACATCTTTGCTCAGCAACATTGATGCAGTGCAGGCAAAATTATAATGTGCGTACGGATAACTGTCGTCCGCTTCACAGGATTCCCTGAACAAATCCAGGGCTTTTTCATAGTTTCCTTGTTTGTAAAGCTCAAAGCCCTTTGCATTGAGGGCTTTTGCCGAAGCGCCGAAGATGCTTTCTGTTGAAAATAACAGGATAACCAATGAAAGAAGAAATATTTTTTTGTACATATTGCACTCACTGAATTGTTTAAAGACACTACTGTCCGGTTAAATTTGCAAGCCGTAACAAACTAGAATCATAGTCATTTGAGTCACTTTTCTGTGGAGGTCTGAATAGTTCTATCAATGCGATACGGCCGAATACGTTCACCTGAAGCAACTGGAGCATTTGCTGAACGCTCATGCCTATTCGGGATGTGAACCGGATGTAAGCTGCAATAAGGTACACGATCAGGGCCGTATATATTTGGGTCAGGACAGCATTTTCAGAGTTGCCGACAAAGCTTTTAATCTTCAGGTTCTGTTTGATTTCCTTGAAGAAAAGCTCAATCTTCCAGCGTTCTTTGTAAATGTCGGCAATGGTCTTCGGGGCCAGTTTGAAGTTGTTCGTCAGGAACTTGTAATGCTTGCCGGTCTCCTGATCTTTGAACCCGACGCGACGGAGCTTGAGTTTTCCGTTGGCTGTGGCGACTTCAATGATCTGGTCGGAAGTCACCCCAAGCTTTCTATTGACTGCCTGGCGTTTGACAACCCGATAGGAAGCATTGCTTTTTTGCCGGGTGACGAAGTGAACGCCTTGCTTTCCCAAGAGGTGGAACCATCTGTAATCGTTATATGCCTTGTCGAAGGCGACGATGGACCCCTTGGGCAGGGTGAGAGTTTTTGCAACGCTGAGGTCATGCTTTTTGGCCTCGCTCACGCAAACGAACGCAGGGATATGACCGTCATGATCAAGCAGTGTGTGCATTTTGACCCCGCCTCGTTTGCTTCGGAAGGAAGCCCAGGGGAAGACCGACAAACACAAACTGATTGTGGAGGAGTCAAGGCTCATCAGTTTGGATTTGAAACGGAACTTATGCTTGGGAGCATGAGGCGCACAGCGACGGTACATCTCCCCGAACAAGGCCTGGAAAAAGTCCGATGGCCGCTTGTTGTTCGCGTCTGAAAAAGTCGAACGAGAAACCGGCTTGAGCCCGAGATGGTAGAGCCTTTTCGGGGCTGCTTGCAGATTTCTGATGCAGTCCCGCATGCTTTTCCGCCCGGAGAGTTGAATGAACACGAGACAGACGAACTGGTTCCAAAAGCCGAAGGTTCGGGGCTGTCGTCCCGTAAGGTGCTCACGCTCCAAGCGTTGAAAAACATGTCTCGGGATGAAAGATAGCATTTGATTCAGGATTGAGTTATGGTGAGCCACGTCCAAAATCTCCTTTGTTATGTATTGCTTAGACACCAATTCCATAACATATTTCCTGGAGATTTTGGACTTTTTTATTTTACGTTAACCGGACAGCAGTGGTTTAAAGAGAATCAAGCGTGTAAAAAGCGTTGTGCCAGTGTACCAGAAACAATGCCTTGTCGCGTTGATTTCTCCTGGTGAACGTTGCATTGCGGCGGCTTTTTCAGGGATATCTGCAAGGGACTAATCGCTTAGCTATGGATGCTTTATGAGTTGTTGTCAAATATAAAAGTATAGATTCTTTGTCTTGAGTTTCGGTATCGACAAAAGGCACAGCGGGCATGGTAGCAGTATCTCTGACGGGCGTATCCGAGTCTAGCGTGCTTGATCCGCGTACGTTGGCTTTTCCCGTGACCATTCGCTGATAACGCCTGCACGCGGATTGTCCGGCATAACATTCGCGACAAGAATGCAGATGTTTTGCTTTCTCACGCTGAAACGCGTACAAGTATATTACTCTCACATGTTCGCCCACAGGATTATTCGTTGGTGATGGATGTTTTTTTTTCGTTTCATACTGTTACGATTGAGGTACGTGATGCGCAGCGCAGACGCGGCAGCTCCCCCTTCCGTGAGTCGGAAAGAACGACCGCATGCGGTCCGTTACGATTATCTGGACAACATCAAATGGACGCTGGCCATTATGGTTATTCTGCACCATGCCGCGGCCATTGCCGGTCTGGACAAGTTTCCCATCAATTTTCCCCTTGTAGATAAAAGTCTGCAATATCAATATGGTATCCTGAGGACTTTTCAGTCCGTGAATCAGGGTTTTTTCATGAGCCTGTTCTTTTTCATATCCGCGTATTTTGTGGCGCCGTCATACGACAGGAAAGGGGCAAAGGTCTTTTTGCAAGACAAACTCGTCCGGCTTGGAATTCCCACGCTTGTCACGATACTGCTTATTGATCCTGTTGCGTTGTACATCTGCGGGGACACACCGTTTTTCGAATCCATGGGCAAAGCATTTCAGATGTACGGTTCCATGCTGCTATCGGGGAATATGGTGGTGGGGGTGACCTGGTTTTGCTGGGCGTTGATAGTCTTCAACAGCGCGTATGTTTTTGTGAGCAAGCTCAGACCGGCAGGCGCCCATTCCTCTGCCGCGCCCGCGCCAATACCATCAACCATTCGCATTTTGCTTTTCGGCGTGCTGATGATTCCGTGCAACTATCTCGGGCTCTATCTGATGGACACACTCGGGGAAGATTTTCTCGGTTTTCATCTGCTGAAGTATTTTCCCATGTACGTGGCCATGTTCTGTTTCGGTATCCAGGCGCAGAAGAACAACTGGCTCGATCAGCTGACGTTCAAGCACGCCTTCACCTGGATTGTCGTCTGGATCCTTGCCATGATATTTCTGAAGCCCTTTTCAGGTATGGTTTCGCGTCCTTTTGAAGTCATGGGCATGAGCATTTTTCTGCTCTATGGTTTTAAAACGCTCTATGGTTCGACGAACAACTGGACGCGGCTTCTGTCACGCTCCGCGTACGCGGCCTATCTGATTCAAATCATCCCGCTCTGCATTTTCGGAAAACTGTTGCTTCCCCACATGACGCAGTACCCGGTGGTCAATTTTTTTCTGGTCGGCCTGCCGTCCGTATCGACTGCTTTTTTTGCCGCCCATTTTCTCTGCAAGCTGCCGCTCTTGAAACGAGTGATCTGAGTTCCAGCGCAGACAATTTCTCAAGTCATTTTTTCTACGCGTATAGAGTGGAGATGCCTGTCTCCTGAGTCCTGTGGTGGAACAGCGGTCAGCATCAACTTTGCAATGGGACCCTTGCCCGTCTGTCTGAACGGTCATGGTTCGCGGTCATACGTATTCTCGACCATAGTACTTTGCAACAACAGATTGCAACGTATGAATATAGACAGTATAGAAGCAAAAAAACATCTACAGTATGCTGATTGTGATAAGTTGTTTTGCTCCGTATTAGAGACAGCCCTAGATAAAAAATGCGGACTATTGTGCCTAAATAAAAAATTATTGAAACAGGATTTCCTTTTCACAAATTCATTGGCGTCAAGGTGGATCAGATTGCGAAAGATTCGGTCCGTTTGTACGTTCTTTTTAAAGATGAATTGATCGGGCATGCGGAATATTCGATGATTCATGAAGGAGTGATATCCACGCTTGCGGATATTTGCGGCGGATTTGCGGTCTGGACACGTTGTGAACCAAGTGATTTTGTCGCGACGATTACGCTCAGCGTTGATTGTTTGCGGCCGGCGGCGGCCCGGAACCTCTATGCGGAAGCCCAGGTCCGGTTGCTGGGCAACAAGGTAGGCAATGCGCATGTTGTTCTCTGGTCCGAAGGCGAACCGGACGTACATGTCGCGGAAGGGCGCGGCGTGTACAATATCAAGCGCTGCAAGACGTGTTAGCCCGGCAGAGCAGGGTTCTCAGGCCGGCTGTGGCCTGACCTCGCCGTTCAGCCGGTTCCGCCGGATTTCCTGATAATATAGTCTGCCGTCATCAGGTCGAGGTGTCCGCCGCCGCCGTTTTTGAAAACGGTGATCTCCGTGCCCGTCCGTCGTCCGCAGCTGGGATCTTTGACCATATCGTAGAAATCCCCCTGGACGCTGTCTGCCGAAATAATACCGTTGGCAATGGGGATACGCAGTTCTCCAATGTGCCTGATGGTGGTCTCGCGGCTGTCGACAAAAATCGAACCCGCGGAAATCAATGCATCGTCGGCTTCGCGCATGTCGGCTTTGTAGGCGCCGATCAGATCCACATGTGTGCCCGGTTTGATCCATTCGCGCCGCAGAACCGGTTCGCGCGCCATGGTTGCGGTGGAGATGATCTCCGCCTCTGCCGCTGCTGCGGGCAAATCCGTCGCGGCAACGACTGCGATGCGGTTAGTTTCAAAGGTTTGCGCCAGGGCTTCGGCCTGTTCGGGGCGGCGCGCCCAGATGGTGATACGTTCGAGTTGCGGAAAGACCGCGCCATAGGCCTTGACCAGACTCCGCGCGACGGTTCCCGCACCGACAATCAACAATCTCCTGCTGTCCGGGCGCATCAGCAGCGAGGCTCCCAGCACCGAGTCCGCGGCGGTTTTTATTTCCGTAATCAGGCGGTTTTCGATAATCGCGCGCAGCTGCCCGTGTTCCGGCCCGAACACGAGCATTGCGCCTTGCACGGAAGGCAGGCCCTGCCGGGCATTGTGTTCAAAGACAGTGGTGGATTTTACCCCGTACCCGAGCCCTTCGATATACGCGGCGCGGCTGAGCAAAGTGCCCTGCGAGGGGCCGAGAAAAATGTCTTCCAGCTGCGCCTTGGGGAGCTGATGGCCGGAGCGCAGGGCCTCGACCGCTTCCGGCCAGGCCAGTTTTTCCAGAGCCGCGTCATAGGTGATGATGGGGGCATTCATGAGAGTCCTTTTGTTGTCTTGACCAGCAGGCCAATAGGTCATACTGCGCGAACGGCAACCAGCCAGCAGTGTTTACTTTTTTATAGCTCTCGCATGCGGGGCGCTGTCAAGTCACTCGAGGCGACACTCCCTGGTGGAGTGGATCCAGTTGGCTGAAAAACATACCGCCGGCGCAACCAAAAAAGGGCGATTCCCATGCTGGAATCACCCTTGACAGATGGCGTATACTTTATGCCGTTGTTATTTTTCTTTGTCCCAGCGTTCGATGCATTCCGCGATCACGGCATGGGCTTTGTCCACATCGCCGAAGCCAAGGACTTTTGTTGTACCGGGTTTCTTGAGATCTTTGTAATGGGAAAAGTGATGTTCGATCTGTTTTTTCCATTGATCGCCCAGATCATCGAGAGATTTGATGCGGTTGCCCGTATTGCGGTCGTCAGCGGGCACGCAGATGACCTTGTGATCCATTTCGTTGTCGTCCTCGAATTCGAGAACGCCGAGTACGGTTGCTTCAGCCACGACGCCGGTGGGCATGGGTTCGTCGGTCACGAACAGAACGTCAAGTTCGTCGCCGTCGTCATCCAGAGTCGCGGGAATAAATCCATAATTGACGGGCTTTGCAAAAATGGCGGGCTCGACCCTGTCCAGGACCATGATTTTTCTTTTTCGGTCGAATTCCACTTTGTGGGAGGATCCCATAGGGATTTCGATGACAACGTTGATGGTCTTGTCTTCCGAGTACGGGGTCAAGATTGCATTGTAGTCCATTGGGTATTCCTTTTTTGTTGATGTTGAGATTCATTCTCAAGCATGCTTATAAAATACGCAGCTTTTTTTCAACCCTTATCGCAGGAACAATGTCCGAAAATTTTCATATCCCGGGGAGGAGAATTTTGTCACTCACAACCGCTTCTCGAACGTTGGTAAGAAGTTTACCGAGTAAAGGAAAAGGAGACTGGAGCGTTCGGATCATCTTGTTTTTATTGAATAAACAAGTATCGTGTCCGGTGTGTTGCGGATCAATACTGCTTGGTCAGTTCATCGAACAGCTTTTCAACAGCCATTGGTTTTCCAAAAGCCCAGCCCTGGCCAAATTCGACACCAAGTTCAGTAAGGGCCTGCAGCTGCATGACGTTTTCAATACCTTCGGCGATGACATCCAGATTGGCGCCGTGGGCAATATCCACGATATGCTTGATCAGAGAAGATTTGATGCTGCCTTCTTCCATATCAATAACAAAGGTTCGGTCGACTTTTAGAAATTGGCACTGAATTTTTTTCAACTGATTGAGATTGGAGTATCCGGTGCCGAAGTCATCGATGGCGATTTGAAAGCCGGCCTGATAAAGATTGGCAAGATTCTGCTGGGAGGTTTTGGCGTCAAGGTATTCATCTTCAATGATTTCAAAGACAATGTTCAGGTGCTGCTGGTATCGTTGGCATAGGGAGGGCAAGTGGGCAATGTCGTTGCTGAGCACATCATGCGGAAAGATGTTGTAACTGACCTTGAATTTATCCGGAAGGCCGGAGGCTTCCAGTTCCTTGAGCGAGTCGGAAATCAGCTGTTCGGTAAAGCTCCAGGTGAGTCCGTGTTTTTTGATGCCGGGAATGAACTGTTCAGGGTAGAGAGCGCCTTGTTTGTCCCGGAATCGCGCAAGCGCCTCACAACCGATGATCTTCATGGTTTTCAGGTCTACAATCGGTTGATACAAGCAATAAAACGATCTATTTTTAAAGCCCTTTTTTACCCTGACGTCTATTGAGTGATACCTGAGCAGTAAGTGGTCAATGGCAAAATAGATGATAACGCCAATTGAAAGACTGGAGATGGCCAGAAGAATCAAATTAAAGAAGTAGCCGTGCGCCAAGGTATTGCTGTCCAGATTCAAGGCAATGGAATAGGGATACTTACTGCTGCTCTTTTCAAAATAGTGGTCTGATATTCCGGCAAGCAGGCTGACAGGCTGTTTATTCTTTTTGTAAATATTTTTATTCCCGAGCGTATGAAGCATTGTTCTTCCCGTGTTGAGCACTATCTGCCAATAGAAAGGCTGTAATGTCGAAGCATCAATCAAATGAGGTGCGAAAGCGACATTATATTTTTCATTGCGCAATATTATTGTTGAATACTGCAGGTCGAATAGTTTGAGCTTGGCATTGACCCACACTTGATATCCGTTGCGTGTGGTATAATCCGGAGAGGCGCCGTCAAAGGGTTTTGGCAGTACGCCCAATCCGGTCGTGCAGCAAAGTTTTTCTTCAATATAAAATCCTATATCCTTTATGTATTGAGACATGAAAAGTTTTCGTCTCATTGCTATCAGATTGGGATTGCCGCATTCCGTGTATCCAAGGTGATTCAAGCCTTCAAGGGTTTGTTTCCCTTCGTCAATTGCTTTGTCTAATGTTGCAATCACTTTTTCAGCTTTGGCATTTTGATCCGCACGTATTTTATGCACTTGTGTGACGGCAAAAAGAGTGGCCAGAATGATACTGGTGGTAACTGCTGCCAGGGCAGCAAACAGGCGCTCTTTTTTTCGGGAGATTTCGTCAGACGTGGTCATTTGATTGCCTTTCTTTTTTTGTTCCTGAAAAGCTCGTTTTCAGGTGACTGGTGCATGGTATAGCGACTGATATCACATGCAGTATTCAAAAAAAAAGATAGTACTAACTATGGAAAATAGTTACCTATAGGAGGGGGCGTTACCTGATTTTCGTTTCTGTTGCTACGTGAGCATTTTTATTACATGTTTCAAATTACGCTGAAGACGTTACGATTGTTACTCTTTGCAGAAGTTTTCTGACTTTCTTGCAGCGACGAGCAATGCCGCTTATGACGGGCCGGGCGAGGGATGCAGCAGAAGCGGGGTGAATCCAAGCAATGTCGCGGGTGCGGACCGTTAAGTATTTTTCGCATCCATTAATACGTGAGAGAGAAACAAAGATGAAAGACTACATTCAGGCGATAGTGACCATTCTTGCTTTGATCAATCCGCTGGTCTGTGTGAGAATTTTCAGCGACTGCGTTCGCAACGCGCCTGCCGGACAACGGACTCGGGAAGCTGTCAAGGCCATCACGGCCATCGGCGCGGTGTTGTTTGTCTCGGCCTTTTTCGGCATGTCGGTGCTCAAGGCCTTCGGCGTGTCCATTGCGGCTTTTTCCTGTGCCGGAGGCATTATTCTTGTCTGGATAGGTGCGGGGATGCTGGTCCCCAAGCCGGACGATACGGACAGTTCTCCGGCGCCGGAAAGCGGGCACACCTCGCTCACGCCGCTGATTCTGTTCGCCGCCAGTCCGGGAACGATTACGGCCGTTATCACCATCGCGGCCGCCCACAACAGGCAAACACTGCCTGTGACCGCCATAACCGGTGTGGCAGTGGCTCTCGCCGTATTGGCCGCCGCGCTGTTGCTTGCTGCGAAGTTTTCCAGGGGACACAGCCGGAAAAGCGGCATGCGCAAAATTATCTCGAGTTATATGGGGGTGCTGATCATCGCCATGGGCATACAGTTCGTACTCACGGGCATCCGCCAGTTCATGGGGTAGAGCTTTGCCCCGTCTCCAGACATGCCGCCTTCCCCCCTCCCAAGCCGCCTTCCCTTCACGCAACCGCGTCAGGAGGCGCTATTTGCAACCCGCAAAGCAAAGGAGTAGTAAAAAAGAAACAAAGGATGCAGAAAATCATGCTGGAAATACCAATAATCCATCTGCATATTCCAAAAGCCGCGGGAACGACACTCGCCAGTCTGTTTCAGAATGTTTTTTCAAACCAGGAAGTTTTTCTCTGCGACAACAATGAACTTGGGTTGAATCATTTTCAGAGCAATGTACATTTCACCTGTCTTGATGACGACGAAAAGCGGTAAATACAAATTCATAGCCGGTCATGTTGAATTTCCTTAAATTGAAATTTATCCCGACAGTTATTTTTCATTTACATTTTTTAAGAATCCTCTTTCACGTATCAATTCTTTATATTACCACAACGACGTTCCGTACAGCTTCAGCAATGCTTCAGTGTTTGATCTTGCTAAAGAAAATCTTAATGATAATATAAGTTTTGTCGGCATTCATGAGCGCTTCGATGAATCCTTTTTTCTGCTGCTGTATTTTCTGGATGTCCTGGAATTGCTGGAAGATGAACGAAAGAATACCAGCAGAGTCAAACGGTCCGTACGCGAGATGACAGCCGACGACGGAATCGCAGTGAACAGATTCAATCAATACGATCTGGAGCTTTATGCGTACGCCCGCGAACTGTATGCCTCGAAACACGCCGATGTGAAGATGGCGCTTCGCAAGCCGCGGTCTTATTATCTGATGGAAATAGGCCGGACGCAGACAATCTGACTTTTCTTTGCACAACTCCCTTCTTTTCGAGATAGCCCGTATGAGGCTGAGCATTGCGGCCGTTGGGGAGCTTTTTTGTCTGGTTAACTTGTTCCTTTCGCGAATGAATCTGATGTCGCTATTTTAAGGCGTGTTTTTAAGGAACCGCTGATTTAATCCTGTTCTATGATCGTCAACCGACTGATTTTCCAGTATAGTTCTCTCATCCATGGGAGGAATTCATGAAACAGCTCAGTTTTAGTGACGTCGAGTACAGTTTGCGCAAACGGATGACAAAACGTGAAAAATTTTTGCGGGCTATGGATGAGTTCATCCCCTGGGAAGAATGGGTGTCCTACATTGAGCCTTACTACCCGAGGGGTCGGCGCGGACGTCCGCCCATGGGCATCGAAAAAATGCTGCGCATGTATCTTTTACAGTGCTGGTTCAACCTTTCGGATGAAGGCGTGGAAGATGCCATTTATGACAGCTACGCTTTGCGCTGGTTCATGAAAATCAATTTTGTCGACGAACAGGTGCCGGATGCCACAACGTTGCTCAAGTTTCGGCATTTGTTGGAAGAACACAATATTGCCAAGGTTTTTTTCCAGGCATTTACCTCCACGCTTGAAAAGTGCGGTTATCTGATGTGCGGCGGCAGCATTGTGGATGCCACGCTCATTCAGGCTCCGAGCTCGACCAAAAATGAAAAGAAAGAGCGTGATCCCGAGATGCACCAGACCAAAAAAGCAACCAGTATTATTTCGGCATGAAGTCCCACATTGGCGTGGACGCGGGCAGCGGCTATGTACACAGCCTGGAAACCACTGCCGCCAATGTTCATGACATAAAGATGGCATCACGCCTCCTGCGTGAAGACGATGAGGTGGTCTACGGGGATGCGGGCTACATTGGCATTGAAAAGCGAGAGGAAATAGCCGGTAATGAGCATTTTTGCTCCATTGACTACCGCAAGCTTCAAAGTGCTATGTGAACTGCCGTGGTACGGAACCGTATGCCCGGTGGTGTGGGAGGACGGGGCTGCCAGGCCCCCTCCTGCCCGATTAAAGAAAATTGCCGTGTCTGAAGTCAAGAAAGGAAAGAAGAAGTTTGTTGCCACAATATCTTGCCGCCGATCAAGTTGCGTGGTAATAGCTGAAAAAATTTAAAATATATTGTTATTATAAATACTTTTAATGCCTTTTCAGGAAGAAATTACGGTAAGGCGTTGTGATCTATCAGACTTAACATGGCGTTGGGTGGGTAAGCTGGTTCAGATTTGACTCTTGATTGCATTGACACCATTCGTATCCGAATCAGAAATTTTGAAACAAGCGAGGGGGCCTTATGCGTATTAGTTTGCGTAACGGGTTGTTTCTGTCAGTATCATTTGCCGTGCTTCTGGTCTTCACCCTATTTCCTTTTACCGACTGTTATTGTGCTTCCGACGACGCCAGCCATGCGCTGATCGTCACCGACATCCACTACAACCCCTTTTACGACAGTTCCATCTTTCAGGAACTCGTGAATGCCGAATCGGACGAATGGGCGACAATCTTCGCGTCATCCTCCATTACGTCTATGCCTGCTTACGGCACTGAAACCAATTTTCCGCTTTTGGATGCGGCACTTGACAGCGCGGCGTTTGAGGTGCCTGATCCGGCGTTCGTCATTTACACCGGAGATTTCCTGGGCCATGGATTCAATAAGGCCTTTTACGCCTTGTACGGCTCTGAGGATGAGACAGCCCTGCAAAGCTTCATTCTGAAAACAATGACCTTTCTCGCCGACGAGCTGCGCGAGCGCTTTCCCGAGGTCCCGATTTTTTTCACCCTTGGCAACAACGATGCCTATCTCGGCGATTACAATCTCGACCCCGGCGGCACGTTTCTCGATGAGACAGCGCAGCCGTTGTACGAGGCGTTCCTGGAAGACCGCGCCACTTGTGAGGATTATTCATCAACCTACAAGGCCGGGGGGTACTATCGGGTCGATTTCGGCGACATCGTTGTTCTGAGTCTCAACTCCGTGCTGTTTTCCTACCGCCGTCCTGATCCGGTTTCAGGAAATGCGGCCTGGAAGCAGCTGGACTGGTTCTCCAAGCAACTGGCCAAAGCGCGGAAAAAGGGCCTTCGCGTCGTTGTGGTCACACACGTGCCGCCAGGCATCGATATCTATACCACGGCGCGTTCATACCTTGACGAAAACGGACAGCTTTCCAACGCTCAACTCATGTGGCATGAGGCATACAATGAAAAATTTTTGAAAATTGTGTCAAAGTATGGCGACGTCATATCGGTGATACACGCCGGGCATTCCCACATGGATGAATTTCGTCTTGTGGAAGGCGCAAACGGGGTCGAGGTCCCGGTCGAGGTTACGCCTTCCATATCGCCTGTGTTCGGCAACAATCCCGGCTATAGGGTGATCGAACTTCAGACAGATGGCGCGAGTATCGAGAACTATCAAGCCTTTACGCTGCCTTTGCAGGAGACGTCGGGGGCGTTCGCGGAGTCCTATGATTTTCAGGAACAGTACGGCTTGTCGGCTCCGGACGGCACGGGGTTGCCGGAGCTGTACACCCAGCTGCACAAGAATGCGTCTTCGAAGGCAACGTACATTGCGCATTACTACGGCGACGTTGCCAGCGGCAACGGTATAACGGATTTGAACTGGCCCGTGTATTATTGCGGCATCGACAACATGCGCAAGGACTCCATGATGGATTGCGTGAACAAATACAACCAGCCCGACATCCTCTGGCGCAATCCGGACACCGGCAAAGACCTTGCCTGGCTCATGGACGGCGCCTGTTATGAAAGCCTGATCTGGCTTAATAGCTGCGCCGTGGGCTGGGAGATCGTGGGCACGGGCGACTTCGACCAGGACGGCAATGACGACATAGTTTGGCGTCAGCGCAACGGTACGCGCAATGCCATCTGGTATATGGAACAGACAAGCTTCAAAGACTGGACGCTGTTTGATTCCGCGCCCGCCGACTGGAAGATCAGAGGCGTTGGGGACTTCAACGCGGACAGCAATCCGGATCTGGTCTGGCGCAACATCAGCTCTGGCGAAAATTGCATCTGGAAGATGACCAACAATACCGTTGACGACATCGTCTTTTTCGACAGCCGCGACAATCCCTGGGATATTGGCGGCGTGGGTGATTTCAATGACGACGGCAAACCTGATCTGCTCTGGCGGAATTCCGACACCGGAGACAACGACGTATGGTTCATGGACGGCAGCTCAGTCGATAGTACGGCGGCGTTGACCCGTGCGGATACTGTCTGGAGCATGGCGGGCGTGGGCGACTTCAATCTCGACGGCCAGGACGACATCCTGTGGCGGCGGGATGATCGCGGCAAGAATTGTTATTGGTACATGACGGGCACAACCCTCGACAGCGTCGTGCCGGTCGATGACGCGTCCTTTCCATGGGATCCGCAGGGAGTTGGCATTTTTCACTGACAGACGTAAAGAGTTCTACGATAGACAACAAACCCCGGCGTACGTTCGTATGCCGGGGCTTGTTTTTTGTGGGAGAGGAAAAACTGAGGAATCCGCCTGTTCGATGGCGTGCTGAAGCTCAAAAAAAAGGTTCATCCGGTCAAAGCGTACTTCGCCTCATGAATCCCCATGATCCTGAGTTTGAAGAATTCCATATCTCGATAACCGTATGCTTGCCTTTTCATTGTTTTGATTTTGTTGTTTGTTCC
Organism: Desulfovibrionaceae bacterium; assembly: GCA_963677785.2. GTDB lineage: Bacteria > Desulfobacterota > Desulfovibrionia > Desulfovibrionales > Desulfovibrionaceae. The sequence goes on from CAXXDH010000001.1 coordinate 109,019, forward strand.
TTCCATTGGCCCCGATGTTATCGGATGATCGTACCAGGCCAGGATGCCAGACCGGTGAGCCGCCAGAGTTCCACCTATCGTCATCAAAGGGCCGAGTCCTGAGACTCTGGCACGAGCAATCCAGTCGTCGAGGAAAATTTCAGCTTCTACCTTGCTGGGTTGGCTCCATATTTGCCGCAAATCCTCTTTCATGTAGTATGCAAGAGCCAGTGGCTTATTGTATTCCAACGCCTCGTTCAAACGTTCCCGCTCGTTTCGCTTCTCATCAAGGTTGTCAGGATTTTTCAAAAGGAGCCACCGGCTTCCTTTGAGCACATCCTTGCCCATGCTGTCTTTCAACTCCCGGTACTGCTTGCGGCGAACTTCCGTAAGTTTGTCGTTCATCAATTTGACCACATGGAAGTGGTCGAAAACCAATGGTACTCCGGGCAAGTTTTCCAGTACGGCTCCAATATAGGCGGCACTCAAGTCCGTTGCTACTGCACGAATTTTTGCCCGAGAACGCTTCAGTTTCTTCCAGAATGGTTTCAGCGCGTCGGCTCCTTTGCCGTCCCCCACAAAAATCACTGCGCCGCTTTTCAAGTCCATGACCAAAGTGAGATATTTGTGCCCCTTGCGAACACTTATTTCGTCAATGGCAAAATACCTGAGCTTTGAAAGCTTGGGGTTGCCGTATTTTCGTTGAAGGTTGCGTTTGAAAATATCTTTGACGCTATCCCAGCCGATACCCAATAGATTGGCGGCATCAAGCATGGTCATAGTTTTCACCAAAAACAAAACGAACCGCTCAAAGGCCTTGGTATACCAGCGTCTTTTATCCGCAATTTTGATGTCTATGCGTCGTACACAACCACATTTCCTGCACTCGACGCGCGGCACGTTTACCACCAGCCAGACTGGTTTGAACCCAATGGGCACTGTCCTTAGCCACCGTTCTGATTCCCCACGTCGCAATACGTTTTTGCTCTTGCAAGAGGGGCATTGGAGCATCTTAGCTTTCGGTCGAACATGAAAAATCAAGCTACCAGAAACGTATGTTTGCCGAATGTAGTCGTAGCCGACCAACCCGAACGCGTGGTACATCAAACTCGTGGACATGGTGGTTCCTCCGTTCGATTCTCATTGGCGTGAAAATCGACTGAACCCCATGTCCATTCTTTTTGTCAAAAGTACGCTTCATCCGGATGAACCAAAAAAAAGCCCCTTAATGGTCGACGCCTTGATACATTGAATTATTTGAATGATTTGTTAAGTTTTTATTGACACCCCTGGAATTTTCCATTCCATTGACCGTGCCACTGTCTCTCGTTCCTGTATTTCCAGCTTTCTCTAAAACCATGAGGATCCATGCGCCATTCAAACTGGCCATCGCGGTTATTGCCCTCCTGCCACCAGTCGCCACGGACTACCCCATTATTGTCGCGATATCCGGTGAAATTACCCCTCTGATGTGGATAATGGCCCTGAATTTCGCCTGTTCTTTTATTCCAGTTCATAAAGACCGGGCCAAAGTTAGTGTCGAATTTGCAACGCAAGGCATAGGAAGGCGTAGCGATCAATCCCATCATCAAAATTGCAGCAAGCATTATAAATGGTCTAGCCTGTTTCATTGTCCACTGCACTTCTTTTGATTAGTTTTATGTAATACATTATAAATTCAAAATTTTGTGAATTATATGTATAATAATACTATGTCTGATAGTGCTTGAGTAAAATTATTGGCTGAGATGTTTACCTGTCACAATTGCGCATTCAAAGAAAAAATGAGTTTTTTTAGTAAAACGACACAATAATAAATGTTAGTTTTAAATTTGGTTATATCACCAAGAGTTGATCTTCATTTGCTTCAAAAAAACAGGACGATGTACCAGGAGAAATAATTTTATTACAGGTAGCAGCTAATGCAGCTAGTTTTAAATAGGAGCTACAAAAACTTAGGAACGGTAAAAAAGTATAATTTTTTTGAAGTCATCAAAATTTCCAGAAGCAAAAGGATGATAATTTTCTGTAACAAAGCTATTAACTTAATGCATGAAGTGCAGAAAAAATGTCAATAAGTTACTTCTTTAGGAATTGAAGGGATCGCTTTGAAGCCAATAGGGCCACTGGTGATTTCTGCTCATGACTAAAATTGTCGTCAGGCGGTTCGCTTAACCCGATCATTTCTGATTACTTTGCCAGATGATCAAAGAAAAACGAATCCGGTTTGCCGTAATAGTGCGGCGCGCTTTGAATCAAGGGTGAGGGGATGAGCGGCGTTTGTATCCAGGCGTGCGTGGAAATATTCAGCCACGCGCGCGACAGCTCTGCCAGTCCCGTGCCCGCACCGATGAGCAGCACAAGCAGCAGCAGCGTACAGCCCGTATGGTCCCAGAAACTGCGCGTCCTGTCGCCAAGGGCTTTGGCCGTGAACACGAGCAGAAAGAACAGGGCCGGGATCGACCCGCGCATATAAAGCTCGTGGGTTTGGCTGCCGCCGAGTTTATACCACGGGAAAAGCAGCAGTACGCCTATGGTGATGACGAACCACCAGTTCCAGCTGCGGTCTTTACGAATAGCTGGGCTGCAATGGTAGACCAGCAGCGCGCAGACGCCGAACTCCAGAAAGAAGAACATGAAAATGGCCGGCCATTCTTGAAAAAGATTTCTGTATGACGCCAGCCAGCCCGTACTGCCTTGTTCGGGCGCCGAGGCCAGGATATAGCACAGCAGCAACAGCCCCATTGCCAGAGCCCAGAAGTTTTGCAGGCTGACAGCCCGGCGTAAACGGGTCAGAGCCATGACCAGCAGGCCGAACGGAAGCAGTCCGATTCCCACGTACAAAGACCAGACCGGCGCCATGGCCACCAGAAAGCCCGCGTTGGACGCGCGTTTGAGCGTCAGACCTTCGTACATGAGCAGAGAAGCCAGCAGCCAGCCGGCAAGAGCGTGATTCGGCACCCAGTACATCTGCGTGGTCATGGAAGAAAGCTCCATGAAGATGGCCCAGGTCTCCAGGTGCCAGATTCCTCCGAAACCAGGTCTGTAAAAATAGTCCCCGATTATGTCCATGCCGCTGAAGAAAATGAACAGCAGGGCGCACAGGAAAAGCGTACGGGACGACCGCCAGCCCGAAAGGCGGATAAGCCATTTGAAACTGAGCACGGTCCCCAGGAGGGTCCAGAGCCACAGGGCAACATTGGCCGCTTTCCATCCAAAAAGAATTCCCACCAGGGACGCCGGGAGAAAATAGCCCATGAAGTAGATTACCGGCTTGGTTTGATCGCCGAGTTTCGTTTGCAGGGGCCAGGGCCGGGTTATCATCTCAAAGAGAAGGGAATTACGGGCTCCCCAATCGAGGTTCTGGTAGCCGAAGCCGCCGATGCCGGATAAGGAAAGCCAGGCGGTCAGCAGCAGAAGCGCCGCACCCCAGCCGAGCAGTCCCCGCCAGCCGTGGGAGGAACACGCCGGAGACGGGCCGGACGTCCCGGAGCAGGCGCGTACGCCGGATAGAAGCAGGCCCAGACAGAATACGGCGGCAAATAGCGGGTGCAGCCAGCCGAGGCAGAACAATAAAAAGGGAAACAGCAGATAGGCGAGAGTCCAGGCGTAGAGCGCGTCCACTTCACGCGGCAGCGTTTTTCGGCAATATGTGCTAAGCGGCATATCCGGCCTTTGAAAGTTGAAATAATCTTGCGCAAAAAAAACGTTCAGAATTGGCCGGACGTTATCGTGGAACATACGCGTTTTCAAGCCGTATTCCCAATTACGTTTACGCTGTTTTCAACAAGGAGCGGTTGCGGTACCCTCGGAAGGGCGGTTCCCCCCTTTATATCTGGTCACAGCAGCCACCACTCCGCCAGGCTCAGGAAGATCAGGAAGCCTACCGAGTCCGTGAGGGTGGTGAGGAAAATGGACGAGGCCTGGGCCGGGTCGCGGCCGAGGCATTTGAGAATCATGGGGATGGCGGCTCCTGCGGCAGCGCCCAGAAGCATGTTCAGAGCCAGGGACATGCCCATGACCAGGGCCAGGGAAAAGGAGTGCAGCACGGCCAGTACGGCCAGCGCGCCCAGCAGCGAGACCAGTACGCCGTTGACCACTCCCAGGCGGAGTTCACGTACAAAGGCCATGAGGCTGCGTTTACCCTCGAATTTTTCCATGGCCATTTGCCGGATGATCACGGCAAGAGACTGCTGGCCCGTATTGCCACCCTGGTTGGTGACTATGGGCATCAGTGCGGCCAGGATGGCCATTTGTTCGATGGTGCCCTCATAATGGTGCACCACGTAGGCGGCCAGGGTCGAATTACAGAGGTTCACCACCAGCCAGGGCATCCGTTTGTACACGGACTGGCGCCAGGGGGTGTCCACGGTTTCATCGCGGCCCGCACCCACCATGCCCAGCATGTCTTCACTGGCTTCTTCATGGATGATGTCCATGACGTCGTCGTGGGTGACCACGCCGAGAAATTTGCCGTCGTAGTCCACCACGGGCAGGGCCATGAAGTTGTAATGGCGCATCTGGTGGGCCACTTCCTCCTTGTCCACGTCAAAGAGCACGGTGATCAATGTCTGGTTCTGAATCAGGTCCTTGAGCATGGTGCCGGGTTTGCCCAGCAGAATGTCGCGCAGAGAGGGCACGCCCACCAGCCGGTCTTCGTCGTCCAGCAAATAGGCGTAGTAGGGAAATTCCTTTTCGCTGAGTTCCTTGCGGATGGTGTTTACCGCCTGGTCCACGCTCATACGGTAGTCCAGCACCAGGCCTTCGGAGTTCATCACGCCGCCGGCAGTGTCCGGATCATACAGCATCAGTTGTCGTAGCCGGGCCGCTTCTTCGGGCTTGACCAGCTTCAGCAGGCTGTCACGCTGCTCGGGTTGCAGCTCGTCCAGCGCGTCGGCCGCGTCGTCCAGGGCCATTTCGGAGAGAATCTTGGCCGCGACCTCGGGTTCCAGCTGCTCAATGAGCGTGACCCGCGGCAGCTCCTGCATTTCCTCCACCGTTTCGGCCACTTCTTCCACATCCGCAGTGCTGGCCCATTCGAGCTGTTCTTCTATGGGCAGGTTTTCGATGTGGTCGGCGGCGTCTGCCGGATGCACGTTCTCAAGCTCCGAGAGATCCATCTGCTTTCGCGTATCTTTCTCCGCCTGAGAGAAGTCCGAAGATGTTTCCGTGGGATGCTTTTGATTATCCGGCATGGCGTTCACCTGCTGTTAAAAAATGCCTGCAAAGAAGTTTCTGACGTATGGACCGGAACGGCTCATTTCATATTTAACTCCGGTTGTCAAATAGCATTTCTGTAGTCGAAAAAAAGTTCTATTTTTGTATCCTACCATGTTTCATTTGGAACGCAAGAAACATTTGTTCAGGAAATAAATTATGCTATTAATTCATGTATAGGGATGCATTCTTTCGTGCATTTTCATGATTATAGATACACAGATCTCTGCCGTATATTGTAGAATTCAAGTTTATTTTTGCTAGTGCATCTTACAAAAAAAGCAAAATAAATGTACTGCAGAAAGTATAGTTGCCGTAAACATCTTTGAGGATGCGCTGTAAGTACTTTTTGAACCTTTTTTCCGCAGAGTGGTTGCCACGGGCTGCGGACGGACATATCCTAGCTGTCATGAAGACCAAAACGCAACGAATTTTTGCCATAGGCGACATTCACGGTATGTCGGACAAGCTGCGCGACTTGTTGCGCCGGTTGCCCCTGTCTGCGGAAGACCGTGTTGTTTTCCTTGGAGACTATATCAATAGAGGCCCGGATAGCAAAGGTGTTCTGGATACGCTGCTCGCTTTTCGCAGAGAACGCCCCGATACCGTGTTTCTGATAGGTAACCATGAGTACCTGTTGCTGGAATACGCGCGTACGGGGGAAAACGACCATCTGAGGCTGTTGCGTGTCGGGGGTGTGGAAGCCACCCTGGACAGCTACGACAACGCCCCGGTCCGGTCGTTACGCGATCTTTCTTTTCTGCCGCCCGAGCATCTGGAATTTTTGGAAAGCCTGCAGCTTCTGCACCGCCAGGACGGCTACCTGTTCATTCACGCGGGCGTTCCCCACGGGCAGCAGCCGGAGCAATGCCGTCTGGATACGCTGCTTTTCCTGCGCGGCACCTTTCTGACAGATCCCTGGCAGGGGGAGGATACCATCGTTTTCGGGCATACGCCCTTTGCCACCCCCTTTGTGGCGCCGAATAAGATCGGCATAGACACCGGCGCGGTGTACGGCAATCTGCTCACCGCCGTTGAATTGCCTTCGGGGCTTTCCCCGGGCCACTCGTGTTTGCGTTTTTATCACTCCTGAAAATGGAGTCCCTCCAGGTTCCAGTTTTCTTCAAAAAAAGCCCGGGCTACCACTTTGGGCGCCTCGTCGCTGGTCATGGCCGCGTCCATCAACCGGCTGAAACCGAGCAAACGCCCGAGCATCACCAGCCCCTGGTGGATGGTTTCCATGGGCTGCTCGGAGGTAAAGCCCGTGACAAGATCACCCCGCGTATCCGTAAAAAAGCCGTTGGCCTGTAGAATCATGGAAATGAATGCGGCCCGGCGGTTGCGCTGCAGCGCGGACGTCCCGCCGCCCTTGAATCGGAAGCGGATGTAATTTTCCGCTATGTTCGGGCTGCAGACGCTGTCCACCATGGCGAAGTGAAAATCCACACGGGCATTGAGATTCAGGTAATCTCTGGAGACCAGGGCGTAGTTCTGGCTGCCCATGGGGCGTTCGCCCGCGTTGGCCAGCAAAGAGCGTGAAAACACTCCGGACGCCGACCCGCCGGGAGGGGTTTCGTTCCAGCGCAATCCCGGGGTGGTCATGCCTTCGCACAGGGCCAGAAGCGGCAGAGAGCGTGCGTCAGGTAAGCTGATTTTGCGCCCCAGTTCGGGGGCCAGGCCGCCGCCCAGGTCGATGATCAGAAAATGCAGCGGCATGCCTTCCAGCCATTTGATCAGGCTCTCGGCTTCCTCCAGTACGGCGTCCTCTGTCTCGAACAGGCTGATCAGGGCTTTCTCATGCACAAAGCGGACGATGTCGTGCAGCGAGCTGCATTCCAGAATGGAAAAGGTCGGCCCGTAGGCGTCGGTCAGATTCAGCGGTACGATCAGGTCGCGAATGGCGGATGCGGCGGGTGAAAGCTCGGGCCCCAGTTCGCGGTGCCTGCGGCGTTGGGGCAGATCGTCGGCAAAGGTCTCGGGCGCCAGGGAAACCAAATGTTCGTCCGCATCCAGAATCACCAGCGCGCCTTCAGGAATTGCGTCCGCGGCTCCCATGGCTCCGGTGATCATGGGAACGCCGTATTCTCGCGCCACGCAGGAGAGGTGGTCCGTGGGATTGCCCAGTTCGACCGCCACGCCTTCCAGCTCGGGCAGTAGCCGGGCCGCGTCCACGTGGCTCTGCCGCAGCACCAGCACCACCGGCCCCTCGGGCAGCTTTTTGTCCAGCTCTTCCTTGTTGCCGATCACATGCGCGCGACCGAAGCAGCGGCCGGGCGAGGCGCAGATACCCCCGGAAAGCAGCGGTTCGCCACGCAGCCGGGCGGCCACGCGGATGGCCTTGCCGCGCAGGGTGATGGGGCGCGATTGCAGAAAAAACAACGTACCGTCCGGAGCAATGGCCCACTCCATATCCTGCGGGCCGCCCAACAGCACCTCCGCAAAGAGCCCCCAGTGGACCAGCGCGCCCACTTCGGCGGTGTCGAGCACGGCTGCCTCCCGTTCGGCCTGGACCAGCGATTCCAGTACGAGTCCGTCGGATGCGTCGGCCACTTCCCGGGCTTCCTTTTCGGCTATGGACGTTTGCACGTCCGCGGGATTGTCCCGGTCGGGCAAGAAACTGTCCGCCGGATTGCTGCCGCCCACGGCCTGGGTGCCCAGTCCGTGCACGGCCGAGACCAGCATCCGGTTGTTTTCCGGATCAGTGGGATGGATGGTGAACAGTACTCCCGCGGCCCGCGCATTGACCATACGCTGAAACAATACGGCCATGTCGAAGTCCCCGGCAGGCAGCCCGGCGTGCAGCCGGTAGGTCAGCGGACGGGTGCCGAAGTTGCTGGCAATCACGCGCTTGAACGCGTGCAGCAACCCCTCCGGTGTCTTGATATTCAAATACGAACTGAACTGTCCGGCAAAGGATTGTCCGGGCCTGTCTTCCACCAGCGCGCTGCTGCGGACCGATACGGCCGGAGCCCCCATCTCGTTCCAGTGTTGCAGCAGGGCGTCGGACAACGCTTCGGGCAGGGGCGCGTCCAGAATGATTTGCTGGATCTCTGCGGCCGCCTCGCCGATGTCGCCGCCCCCGGCATCCAGTTTCTGGAGCAGATGCCGTACGCGCGCCATGGCCTCCGAATGGTTCAGAAACATCCGGCAGGCCCGTGTGGATGCGGCAAAGCCGTCCGGCACGGGCATGCCCGCGCGCAGCATGGTGCCCAGGGATGCGGCCTTGCCGCCGATAAAAGCGGCCTGTTCCGCCCCCGCTCCGGACAGGGGGATGGTCAGGGGCATGCCGGCGGAACGTTTGGCGCGCGAAGTCAGTGCCTCACGGGCCTGCCGGGCGATATGCTCCTGCTTGTCGTAGAGCCGCGCGTAGCGGTTGCCGGTCAAACGGTTCAGGCCGTCCACCAGCTCGAAAGTGACGGAGAAAAGCTCCTCCAGAGGGGCCTGGGTTTCCCTGCGTTTGAGCAGGACCGTATCAATGTCGCTGATCAGTTCGAGCGCGCGCTCGTTGTTGTCCAGAATGGCCCGGAAGGTGTGGTACTGGGCCTTGAGCGCGCGTAACACCTCCTGTTCGCGGGCCTCCCGCCGTCTCCGCAGCAGCGACCGGATTCTATCCAAGACCATCAGCACCCTCCCGTAGGCAAGAAAAAAGCAAAAACTTTGGGGCGCTGCCCCAGCACTTGTAGTATAAGTATCCCTGAATTCCACCGTCTCTCAGGGAGACTCAAATCCGCCAGGGAGGAACGCCCCCTGGACCCGTGTATAGAAATATATCTTAATAGATATTTATAATTTTATTTAGTTAAAGTTTTTGGGGACTCTCAAACCCCTTTTTTCAAAAAGGGGTTTGAGCCGCCGGAGGCACAAAAAACTACAACACCCCTGCTTGTTCTTTGCCAAAGGCTTCGGCCAGGCTGGCGAAGGCGGCCTCGTAGTCCCTGATACGTTCATCCAGGCCCATGGCGATGTCCAGCTGGCGCGTGAAGGCGGCCAGCAATCCGAGGCGTCCGAGGGCCGCGGCCAGGGTTTGCCTGTCGATAATTTTCAGCCGGGCCGTGACCAGATCGCCTTTGACGCTGCAGTTGAACTGCAGCTGGGCCAGAATCCGGCGGATCAGTTCCACCCGGCGGTTCTTGCGTTGCGTATTGGCGAATCCTCCGGCAAAGCGGAAATAAATATAGTTTTGCGTCGGGTTGTCCTGCATGAAGGCGTCGATGACGTTGAAGTGGTAGCCCATGTGCAGGTTGAGGTTCAGGTAGCCCGTGCCCACGATGGCCAGGTTACGTCCGACGTATTCGGGCGTGGCCTGGAGCATGGAAGCCGTACGCTGCATGCCCGAAAAAATGTCTCCGACGGAAACGCGGAAGTGCTCGCGGCTGTCCCAGCCGAAACTCAGCCCGTTCATGAAAATACGCAGCGGCTCGGACAGGATCTGTTCGCGCTCGATGACCTGGGGGGCATGGTCGGCCAGGCCGCCGCCCGCGTCGATGATGTGCAGGTTCACCGGCAGCCGGTCTTCCAGACGGTGGGCGATGCTGCGTCCGCTTTCGCCCTGCATCTGCGTTTCCAGCAACTCCTCCACCGCGCGTTCGTGGGCGAAATGGATGATGTCATGGTAGCTGCGGCAGCGCGCCGGCTGAAACTCCTCGGCGGACGGATCCGTGAGTTTGAGGGGCATGATGAACTGCAGCAGGCGGCGCAGCGTGGTGAATTCGGGGTCTGTGGCGAATAGTTCGGACCCGGCCCGCTGCTGGGTGAGCAGCGGTTCCACCTGGCCCTCGTAAATGACCGGGATCGAGGCGTCCACCGTGACTTCCATCCCTTCGGGCAGTGTTTCAAACGCGCCCTTGAGTCCGAACACGGCGGGAATACGGTATTCGCGGACCACGGTGGCGAGGTGGCCGATGGAAGAGCCCAGTTCGGTGATCAGCGCGCCGGCGCGCAGCATGAAGGGCGCCAGCTGCGGCGAGGCCGCCCGGGCCACGGCCACCGCGCCCACCGGAAATGTGCCGGGTTCGTCGTTTTCCTTGATGTGCACCACCTTGCCCGCGGCGACTCCGGCCTGAGCCGAGACCCCGCCCTGCAGCAAGACCTTGGCCTGGGCGATGGCTTCGAGCATGTTCTCCGTATCGTCCTGCTCTTCCACCTCCAGGGGCAGCACATCCAGAATCCGCGCCTGGCCGTTGCCGTCCAGACGCCAGATCAGTTCGCGCGGCAGACCCAGCGCGCGTTCCAGCACGATGGCCGCCTCAGCCAGCCGCCGCTGCTGGCGCGGCGCCAGCAGTACGGACCCGCGGTAAAGACTGTTCACAGGCGTGAGCGCCTTGTCCCCCTGCGGCAGGCGTTGGGACTCGGGTTTGGGAAAAACTTCCGTGGCAATGGGATGAAACGGATGCGCGCGGCGCAGATAATAATATTCGATGCCCTCGTCGCTGCGTACGGTCAGAGCCATGCTGCCGGGCGCCACGTCGCCCTGGTGCAGCGAGAGCAGCGTGCCGACAAAGGCTCCGTTGATCTGTTCGCGTACGCTTACGGCCATGTCCGCGTACCCCAGCTTTACGCCCATCCGGCAGGCCGCGGCCACTTCTTCGACCAGGTCGTCGCCTTCCAGCGCGTAGGCGGGAGGACCCGCTTCGACTTCCGTATTCCCGGCAGGGCAGAGGGCGATGCTCAGCGCGCAGTGCTGCCCGACGCGCTCGCGCAGCGCCTTGGCTTCCTTGTTGATGGCCTCGGTGATTTTTTCGGGCACATCCGGTCCGGTCTCCAGCAGGGCGCGGCAGCCCGTGACCGTGAGTACGAAGCCGTCCACGGCGCCGGTTTCCGGCATACGCAGCAGTTCGGCCAGGCAGGCGTTGGGCATGCCCACCAGCGGCAGACTTTCCCAGGAAATATCCGGATAGGCCAGGGTCGGATGCCCGGCATAGGGACCGAGTCCGCCCGAAAGAATATCCTCCAGAACGCCTTTGAGGTATTCGAACTGGTCGTAGAGGTCCACGTAACGGTCCGCGGACAGGGCGTTCAGGCTGTAGGCCACCTGGTGCACCAGCTTGCTCAGCTCCCGTACCGTACGGGTCAAGTAGGAGCTGTCAAAGATATACTCGCCGCCCAGCGCGCGCTCCAGTTCGGCCATTTTTTCCATGACCGCGTTATTCAGCTCCAGAATCCGGCGGAATTTATGAAACAAAGAGCGTATCGAATTGGGGCTCTGCAGCGGGGCCTCGTCCGAGGTCGGGCGCTGGAACAGGGAGGAAAGCCATTTTTGCATCACATACGCTCCGTAGCAGCAGAATGGGGCAAAGGATTAATGTGAAGGGTAATTGGGTTCTGCCCCAAGCCCCGCCAGGGGGGAACGCCCCCCTGGACCCGCGAGTAAAGTAAAAAATGAAACAAAATAATGTGAAATTGGTTGGCCAAAAGTTCTCTACGCGTCGGGTGCGGCGTGTTTACCTGCTTCGATCCGCCTGACGATTTCCAGGATGTCGTTGAGTTTGAAGGGCTTGGCCAGAAAGTCGTAAGCGCCCTTGCGGAAAGATTCCTTGGCCGTATCCAGGGTGGCGAAGCCCGTGATGATGATCACGCCCGTATCCGGGGAAACTTCCTTGATCCGGGTCAGAAAGCGCATGCCGTCCACGCCTTCCATTTTCAGGTCCGTGATGACCACGTCGAATCGGACTTCTTCGACCCGGGCCATGGCCTCGGTGCTGTCGGTCAGGGCCTCGACCTCGTATCCGGCTTTTTGAAAAGCTGGTTTGAGGCGTTTGCAGACAATGGGTTCGTCATCCAGGATCAATATACGTAATCGTTCGTTGCCGGTGCTCATTTGGCGTCCTCCAAGACAGGTGCGATACGTTCCATAAAAATATCAATGTGCCGCTGCAGTTCGGCGTCGTCGCCCAGCAGAACGTCAAGCTGGCGCGTGTAACCTACCAGGCCTCCGAGAATTTTCATCTTTTCTCTGCCGCGTTCCAAGGAGATTTTTTTGATGCGCCCGACCACCAGGTCGCCCCGGATTTCGATTCGGAAATCGAAATGCTCCAGAATACGGGCCACGAACCGGGCGCGCCTGGAGCGGCGTTCCAGCCCCGTGACTCCGCCCATGAAACGAAAATAGATGTAATTGTCGTTGAGCCTGTCGCAAAGATACGCGTCGATAATATTGAAATGATAGCCCAGGCGCAAATGCAGGTTGGCGTATTCCTTGGAGACCACGGCCAGGTTGCGTCCGATCTGCTCGGGCGAAGCCATGGACGAGGCAAAGGTCCGCGTGAAGCTGGACATGAAACTGCCCAGGTCCACGGCCACGGGCGCGTTGCTCCAGGTGTCCGTATTCAGAATTCCGTACAGCAGGCTCATGAGCGGAATCGAGGTGATGTCCTTCAGCTCTATTTCTTTTTTGGGGTCGGCTTCTTCTTCGCGAAGTCCGTCTTCCACGTCGATAATCATCAGCCCCAGGGGCAGCGGACATTTGAAACGGTGCGAAGCGGAGGCGTTTTGTCCGTGCAGTTCGCTCAGCCGGATCAGTTCCTCCACGGCCTTTTCATGAATATAGCGCGTGATGTCGTGGTAGCTCGTACAGTTGGCCGGGCGAAAATCCTTGCTCTTGGGATCCACCAGATGCAGCGGGGTGATCAGCTGCAGAAGCCGGCGCAGCAGCCGGTATTCATAGGATTCTTCGAAGACGCACTGCTCGGTGATCTCGAAACGCCGCAGTTCCGGGATAATCCCCTGGTAAATGGTGTTGTTGCTGGCGTCCAGGGTGATTTCCTCGCCGTTGGTCAGGACTTCGGTGGCGTTGCCCGCGTTAACGATTGTCGGAATCCGGTGCTCGCGTGCGATGGTGGACATGTGTCCGGCCGGGGAACCGATATCGGTGATGATGCCCCGGACCTTGTGCATGATCCGCGAATAGCGCGGCGAGGTGAAGCGGCTGACCAGGATGGCACCATACGGAAAATCGCGCAGGTCGTTGTCGTCGCGTACGATGAATACCTTGCCCGTGGCCACGCCCTGCTGGGCGATGGTGCCCTGGTTGGAGAGCAGGATTTCTTTTTTACCCAGATAACAGAGCTGCGGCGGCTCGACGCACTGGTCTATCTGCATGGGTCGGGCCTGGACAATGAACAGTTCGTTCTGCTGGTCGAAGCACCATTCCATTTCCACCGGACGATTCAGAAAACTCTCCACCCGCATGGCGGCCCGCCCCAGCTGGCTCAGCTGCTCGGACGTCAGCCTGAGGTTCTGCCGTTCTTTTTCGCTCAGATGCTGCCAGACCGTGCCGCCCTTTGCGGAAATATGCAGAAAACGCTCGCTCGTATGGCGTTGCACCGAACGTACGGGATACGGAGGCCTGCGGCTCAGGGTGATGCTGTCGCCGGCCATGGTACCGTCCATGATGGGTGCGCCCAGGCCCGGCGCGGAGGTCACCAGCAGCTCTTCCACGCTGCCCGGTGCGCAGGTTTGCAGCAGGCCGCTCATGCGGGCGTCCACCATACGCTGCACGCCCACGGCCATGGCCACTTCTTCCTCATGGTAGCCGTGTTCCAGACGGTAACGCCAGGCTTCCACGGAATAGGCCCCGGCCACCACCCGCTTGTAGGCGTCCTGCAGATTGTCGGACGTCACGCCCAGCACGCTGCAATACTGTCCGGCAAAACTGTTTTCGCCGTCTTCGCCCCAGGCGCTGCTGCGTACGGCGTACAGCTGCTGTTCGCCGTTGAGTTCGGCCACGGCATTTACGGACAGGCTGGTCAGCTGCGCGTGAATGGTGTTCACCAGCGAGCGGGGCAGCTCGCATTGCAGAATGGCCTGGCGCATCTCCTCGGAGATGGCTTCAAAACGATCCTCGTCCTCGCCGTCCCAGGTCTCCAGGGCTTTCTTGGCCTTGTCGCGCAGGCCCGCATGATCCAGAAATTCAAAAAAGGCCTTGGTGGTCAGGACGAAACCATCCGGTACGGGCAGGCCCAGCACGTTGCGGACCACGCCCAGGGTGTTCATCTTGCCGCCGGCCGCGTCCAGACTGTCCTGTCCGAGCGATTCCAGCGAAAGGGCCAGCTCGCTCCGGCCAAATGCATGGCGGCCGGCCAGCTCCTCATGCGCGGCATGCTGGATACGCTCGAAAGCCAGAAACAACTCCACGTTTTTGCGCTGGGTCAGTACGCTCAAATCCGAAATCAGCTTGAAGACCAGATCCCCGATGCTTTCGGATGATGAAAAAATATATTGCTTGTCAAAAACATATTCGCCCCCCAGCTTGTCGCCCATATCCCCCATGAGTTCGAGAATACGGTTGTTGCGCTCGAGCAACTCCCGAAATTTGCGCAACACCACCACGAACGGCATGGGCAGCTTCTTGGTACGGTGCAACGGCCAGAAGGAAAATAACTTATCCAGATGCAGCATGTTTATGCCTCCGGCGGCTTAAGAACCCTTTTGAAAAAGGGTTCTTAAGAATCTCCCAAAACTTTTTAACGGGAAGGAGTTAAAGGAGCGCGCCAAAGAGAGTTTCCCCAGTATACCCTGTTCGCGGGTCCAGGGGGGCGTTCCCCCCTGGCGGGGGTTGGGGCAGAGCCCCAAGATAAAAGGTCACGATAAAGCTTTTTTAATGTGCTCCGCCTTTGCTGCGGAAGACCACGCCCACAAGCCAGCCGCTGAGGATGGCGATGATGGAGGCCAGGACGCCGTAGAGCGTGCCGTGGTCGAAGGCCAGGTCGGACATGAATTTGGGCGTGCTGACGAGAGCCGCGTTGACTTCCTGCTTGGCGGAGCCGGTGATTTTGCCGTCTTTCACGGCCATGGTCTCGATGGTGTAGTCGCCGGTCATCAGGCGCGAGGGCACGGTAATGACGGCGTTGAATTCCTGGCTGCCGTCAGTGGCTTTGCCCATGGTAAAGTCAACGGCGTCGTTCTGGTACAACCCTTCGTTTTCCTTGAGTCCGATCAGTTGTTTGATCAGCAGGTCATGGTCGTCGGTCTTGGGTTCGATGGCGACTTTGGCCAGTTCGGCTTCAGCGCTGACGGCCTCGCCCACGGCGTCGAGTTCGTACATGGGCTTGGAAGCGCCGATGAGGTAGAGATTGGGCACACCCTCGAAATGGTAGGTGTTCATATTCATCCAGAGCAGCCCCAGGGCCTTGCCTTTTTGTTTCATGTGCAAGTCTGTGTCGGCGCCGATCATCCGGATGACCACTTCGCTTCCGGCCGGAACCGTGCCGGTGACGTTCACTGTGGTGCCGTTATAAGTGGTGTTGATCTGCAGCGTCTCGGGTACGGCCTTCATGGTCACGGGGCTCTGGGCCCAGGCCGGTACGCAGAGCAGCAGCAGGGCGGCGGCAACGAGAATGATGGATTGCGCTTTCATTTTAATGACCTCCCACATAGGCCAGCATGGTGCTCGGCGTGGCCAGCAGTCCGTAGAGCATTTTACACATGACAGCCAGAACCAGTGAAGCCAGCAGAATTTTGAGCTGGTCGCCCTGGAGCTTCTGGCCGATTTTGGTGCCGAGCTGCGCGCCGATGGAGGAGCCCACCAGCATCAGGAAGGCCAGAACGAAGTCCACGGTGTGGTTGGTGGCGGACTGCATGATGGTGACGTTGATGCAGGTGAACAGAATCTGGAACAGGCTGGTGCCGACAACCACGTGCATGGGCATCCGCAGCAGGTAGACCATGACCGGAACCATGATGAAGCCGCCGCCCACGCCCATGATGGCGGAGAGCACGCCTACCAGGGTGCCCAGAATCAACGGCATCAGCGCGGACATCCGGACGCCGGAACGGGTGAAATCCGTCTGAAAGGGCAGGGCGCTGAGCATGGAGCCCATTTTGGACTGCTTCTTGGGCTTGGCCGCTTCCGCTGCCGCGGGGGACTTGCTCTTTTTCATGGATTGCAGGCTTTCGATGAACATGTAGCCGCCCACAAATCCGAGCATCAGCACGTAGGTGATGTTGATCAGGAAGTCAGCGTTGCCCATGGCGCGCAGGACCTTGATGACCTGGACGCCCAGGGTGCCGCCAACAACGCCGCCGATGAGCAGCATGATGCCCATCTTGATGTCCACGTTGCCCAGGCGGAAGTGGGCCAGCGTGCCGGAGGTGGAAGCGCCGACGATCTGGTTGGAGTCCGATGCGGCGGCAACGGTCGGCGGAATGCCGAACATGATCAGAAGAGGAGTCATCAAAAAGCCTCCGCCCACGCCGAAAATGCCGGAAAGCAGTCCCACAGCGCCGCCAAGGCCGAGAATGGTCAGGATATTCACGCTGTTGCCCGCGATCGGCAGATAAAGGTGTAAGAAATCCATTGTCATTTCCTTTTGTAATCCGATTTTCTCGGAGTAACTATTTCCACACGGCACGAAACCCGGTGGCGGATTTTCTGCAGGGAAGCCTGTTCGCGTTCATGCTCTTTGTCCCCGCTGGTGCCGTATTCGGTCACTAGCAATGTAATTTTGTTGTGTTTGACAAATGTAATCACCTCGTCTTCATAGTTCCCCTCCGAAATGAATGAATCAATATGCACTCCGTCCTCTCCGGCGGCCTCCACCAGCTGCTCGAGCTTGGTGCGATTTTCAGGATCGATGTCTTCCATCGATTTGCCAGGCCCAACCACCGTAAGGACGAACACCCGCGCATTGATTCTCCTGGCCAGGGCGACGGAGCGCGTCAACGCCTCCCAGGGGGTCATGCGGCTACTCATACTGACTAAAATACGTTCCATGATTTCCTCGATTCCGGATCTAGCAACCGCGGTGCCAAGCGAAATTATCTTTTGAAAACAGTTGGTTGAAAAATTTTATGCAAAAAAAACCAATCTGCTGGGTTTCAATGTGGAACGTGAAAAAAAGAATTATCTCTGGACATGTTCCATTTTGAAACATAGGATGCCCCACGGATGACAAGGGAATTTTGTATTGAAAAAAAGTAGGCCCGTATGTCGGGAAGCTTTTGCTTTTTTCGTTCGGGGCGGTGTGCCGTCTCCGGCCTCTGATGCATAAAGGAATGTCTATGGATTCTCAGAGCTGTACGCTGCCGGTGGCGCCCAGCACCAAACTGGGCACGTTCTGGCGCTCCATCAAGGGCAAGATGTTTCTGGTGTTCGTGGCGGCGTTCGTGTCGGTCCTGGCGCTGGCGCTGCTGAACTACTGGAGTCTGGACATGGTCAAAGAGCGGCTGCTGCTGCTCGAACGCTATGAGGATTTACTGAACAATATTCTGGAAGTCCGGCGCTTTGAAAAAAATTATCTGCTGTATGAAGATGCCAGCAGCCTGCAGGAGGGCATAGACTACCTGGGGCGTATCGCCATGCTCGTGGAAGAGCTGCAGCCCGACATGCGCGAGGTGGTAGGCAAACAACAGTTTGAGCAGGTGAAAAACATCTGCGCGGAATACCGGCAGATCATCGAGGCGGCCAAGGGCGAGAAAACGCCCAACCGTACGGAGCAGGCGCGTATCCGGGAGCTGGGCAAGCAGATGGTGGAGGCCGCGGAAGCCATGCTGAATACCAAGCGGCAGCGTATCCACAAGGCCATAGTCCGGACGTCGTTGATTCCGTTCATCTCCATTGTGGTGTTCATTCTGGTCATGGTGCTGGTGATGAAGCTCATAGCCGTGGGCCTGCTCAAGCCCCTGGGCATCGTCCGCCAGACCACCCAGCGCGTGGCCCGGGGGGATTTCCGGCCCATTCCGCTCAAGGAACGGGAGATCGAGGAAATCTCCGGCCTGATCGGCGCGTTCAACCGCATGGCCTACGAGCTGGAGACCAACCAGGAAGACCTGCTTCAGGCCAGGAAAATCGCGGCTCTGGGTACGTTCACGGCGGGCATCGCGCACGAGCTCAACAACCCCATCAACAACATCTCGCTCACGGCCGAGACCCTCAATGACCTTTACGCGGACGAACTGGACGCGGACGCGGGCGAAATGATCCAGGACATCATCCTGCAGACCGAGCGGGCCAGCGACATTGTCCGCAATCTCCTGGATTTTTCGCGTACCGAGCAACCCGCGTTCAAACATCTGGCCCTGCGGGAGGTTTTGCAGAGTACGGTCAAGCTGGTCAAAAACCAGCTGCTTATGGCCGGCGTCAGCCTGGACGTCTCCATCCCGGAGGATCTGCCCCGGGTGGACGGCAACATGCAGAACCTGCAGCAGGTCTTCATGAACCTGCTGATCAACGCCATCCAGGCCATGCCCGAGGGCGGCAATATCGGCATTCGCGCCGCGTCCGAGCCGCAGGGCGCCGTGCGGATCGACATCAGCGATACGGGCGTGGGCATTGATCCGCAGAAGCAGCAGCATATCTTCGAGCCCTTTTTCACCACCAAGGAAGTGGGCAAAGGCACGGGCCTGGGCCTTTCGGTGACCTACTCCATCGTCAAACGCCACGGCGGCCGGATGGAGGTCAAAAGCGAGCCCGGCCAAGGTTCGGTCTTTTCCGTGTTTCTGCCCGTGGACAGAGAGAAAACGGCATCCGACGGGACCGCGCCATGAGCCGGACGCGTATCGCGGTCATCGACGACGAGTCCGTTGTCTGCCGTCGCTTGAGCCAGGCGCTCAGCAAGGACGGCTACGAGGTGGAAACCTTTGCCACGGGCAAGTCCTTTCTGGCCCGCCTGGGCGAAACCGGCTTCGACGTGGTGCTCTCGGATCTGCGCTTGCCGGACATCACCGGTATGGACATCCTCGAGATGGTCAAGGCCCGGCGGCCGGAGTCCGAGGTGATCATGATCACCGGCTACGGCACCATTGATTCTGCCATTTCCGCCATCAAATCAGGGGCCTATCATTACGTTTCCAAACCCGTGAAGCTGGACGAAATACGCGTATTGATCCGGGGCGCGTTGGAAAAAATCTCCATGCGCCTGGAGAACCTGCGCCTGCGCGAGGCCCTGCGCGACGACGGCGGCCTGGGCGCGATCATTGGTTCGAGCCTACCCATGCAGGAGCTTTTCTCTCTGATCCGGAAGGTGGCTCCCGTGGACTGCAACGTGCTGCTGCAGGGGCAGAGCGGAACGGGCAAGGCATTGGTGGCCCGGGCCATTCACAACCTCAGCCCGCGTACGGATAAGCCCTTCATGATGTTCAACTGCGGCGGCTTTACCGAGGAGCTCATCAGCAGCGAACTTTTCGGCTATGAAAAGGGCGCTTTCACCGGCGCGACCGCCACCAAGATCGGGCTGCTGGAGTCGGCCTACGGCGGTACGGTCTTTCTGGACGAAATCGGTGAGATGCCGCTGACCATGCAGGTCAAGCTGCTGCACGTGCTCCAGGAGCGCCGGATCATGCGCGTGGGCGGCACCAAGGCCATCGACCTGGACATCCGCGTGGTTGCCGCCACCAACAAGGACCTCAAGCAGGAAGTCTCGGAAGGCAATTTCCGCGAGGACCTGTATTTCCGGCTCAACGTGGTCTCCATCCACCTGCCCGCGCTTTCCGAACGCGACGAGGATATTCCGCTGCTGGCGCGCCACTTCATGGAAAAATACAGCCTGGCCTTTCACAAGAACGTGAGCTCCATCCAGCCCCAGGCCCTGAGCCTGCTCACCAGCTACAGCTTTCCCGGCAACGTCCGCGAGCTCGAAAATATCATCGAGCGCGCCGTGGCCCTGACCGACTGCGACGAAATCCGGCTCCAGGACCTGCCCAGCGACCTGCAGGACTTCGAAGTCGATACCGTGGAAGGCGAAGGCTTGCTGACCATGGAAGAGCTCGAACGCCGCCACATCGCCAACGTCCTGGAAAAAACCGCGTATAATAAAGGCCTCGCCGCCCAGATCCTCAATATCCCCCGTACGACCCTCTGGCGCAAACTGAAGCAGTACGGCCTGGAATAAGGGAGGAGGGAAGGAAAGCAGGAAAGGAACGGCGGAGTGATAAATGGTCGCTGCACCAAGCCCCGCAGGTGATATGATCTTCCCTTGCCCCCCGCAGTATGTTGGGAAGGATAGACAAACGGGTAATCCTGTATTACAGTATGTCATACAGGAGGTGTTTTATGTCAGCACTTGTCAGTACGCGATTCGATGAGGAAACCTTGGCGCGTTTGGATGAAGCAGCCGCCGCTTTGGGGCGGACGCGTTCATCGTTAATTAAAGATGCTGTAACCCATTATCTTGAATATTTGATGTGGTATTCCGCCGAAGTACAAAAAGGAATTGATGCGGCGGACGCTGGTTTGACAAAATCTCATGCAGAAGTCGGTGCTATTTTGAAAGCCGCTGGTGTTGTCCTTGATTAACTGGACACAACCCGCGATTAACGATTTGCTCGATATTTTACGTTTTTTTGAAGAACAAGAGGAGGAGTGCGAAGTCGGTAAGAAGCTTGTTGCTCGCCTCTATTCCTCCGCCGAAAGGCTGCGCATCTTCCCTCGATCCGGACGGAGAGGTCTCGTACACGGCACCCGTGAACTTATCCATCCGCAACTGCCGTATTTTCTGGTCTACCGTATAAGTGATTCCCGGATTGATGTGCTCCGCGTCATACACATGTCGAAATTGTGACCGGCGTATTGTAATTGACCATATGATTTCGGGCGTTGCTTTTTTGGATTTATATTCTCACGTTCCAATCTGAAACATCCCTATCTTTTTCTCTCTGCCGTCATTTTGTTTTCACTTGAGTATTTTTAATAATATCAAGGTATTTGAAAAATAACGCAGTCTGGCTTGCTTTTTGCTTGTTGTGAAGAAACTCGAAATAAGCAAGGAGACCCCCATGTTTCGCTTTGTTGAAAAAATCGAACGTATGGCTGCCGCCGTGGGCATGGCCGAAGGCAATCTTCTGGACGAGGCCACGGACATCATGGACGGCAAATACGAGCAGGCCGAGCTGCGCTTTGTCCGGGACGGAGAGAAAAAACAAGCTCCCCGGCAGCGTCCGCGTCTGCACGTCTAGCAGCCGAACAAAATTTCCGCGCGTATTACCAGCTGCGCGCAACCCTATTTCTCAACCACCATACCCCCACAAGCTGGTTGCAGAATGCGCTTCTTCCGAAGCACTCTGCGTTGTCCGCGCCGCCTTGCCAGTGGCGGCGCGGCAACACGGGAGTGCTGTCTTTTTTTGTCCTGAACATATGATCAAAGAATCACCCCGTCTTTTTTTCATAATTTGCATATTTCAAATTTAATAATTTTTGGGTAGATTAAGTAAACTGTTGCACATAAGATGAACTATATTTTTGTCTGTCATTGCGCGATACTAACTTGTTTGCATAGTAGTATAGTGATTTTTCAAAAAAAATGTTATTTGTCATGGCAGGTTATACTTATAACAATAATAAATGGATATATAATATACTTGTTTTTTGGTTAAAATTGATATTTAGTTTTGTTAGATGTCATGCTCCGATTTTCGCAATGTTACTTGTTTTAGCTATAAGTAACTCAAAATTGCCAATCAAATAGGCGTAAAACTCAACGGTGCCATCTTCCTCGATGAACAAGAGCCTGACGCTTCAGAACCACCCACGGAACAGTCATTAGACGAGTAATTCACTCTACCTTTGCCAGCCTGCTTGTCAGATTCGGCAAAACGTAAGTCCAATCTCCCCCGGCCGCCCTCTCGTTTTTTCTCGCCATTCTGCTTAAAAAAACCTTAAGGTGAATTGCCAAAGAGCCGATCTATTGGCACAAGATATTCACTTTTCTGTAACTCTTTGTTAACGTGCTTTGGATCACCACGCAAAAGGAGGGGGCCCCATGGGGTGGCGGAGATATCTCGATACGGCTTTTCTTAAGGATCGACTTATCAGACTTTGGAAGGAGGAGCGCCGCTTTCTTTGGATTGGGCTTGGTGCGTGCCTTTTCGTCATCGTATTCGCCCGCCTGGTGGGTTTTTCCGCCAGGGATGTCGCGGACGTTATTTTTCAATTCGCATTGCTGGCTCTCTTGGCTGGGGCCGGTTATTTCGTCCTGCAGCGCCTTTGCTGCATGGAGCGCCATTCCAAACTCTGCGAACAGGGGCTGATCGTCGATCGTCTCATCAAATCCACGGAACTGCTGGCCCATGAAAAGGAGTCGGTCCGGATAGGGGGAATCTACGGGCTGTGGCGGATAGCTGTGGATTCGCAGAATCAGAATGATAAACGGACCGTCTTGGATATCTTATGTTCTTTTGTCCGGGCTTCGTATGGTGACACGGTCGTACGGTTCTCGGATGCGGGGCTGTCCGTGTCTTCCAGGAACGGCGCGTTTCATTCCACAGAGATGGCGGATGATGCCGAAGTGGAGAAAAAGGAACATAGCACCAGAGTACGTCCGGATGTTCAGACGGTGTTGGATTTTCTCGGCTACCAGCTGGAGGATCTGCAGTTGTCCGCGCGCTACAGACTGAATCTGAACGGTGCCATGCTGCAGCACGCGCGTTTGAAAGGAGCGAATCTGCTCGGCGCGTACCTGGAGGAAGCCAACCTGGAAGGCGCCGATCTGGAAGGCTGCAACCTCAAGGCAGCGGAAATGAGCAGAGTGCGCCTGGCGGGTGCGCATCTGGACGGAGCCAATCTGTCCGAGGCCAACCTGTTTCTGGCGAATCTTGAAGGCTCGAGCCTGTTTATCGCCAATCTGGAACGGTCCTACCTTGCGGGCGCGTACCTTGCGGGAGGGAATCTGCTTGGGGCAAAGCTGAAAGGCGCGAATTTGAAAAAAACAAACCTGGCTGAAGCCAATCTCAGTTCCGCCATTTTTTCCAGCCGCAAACAACTGGGGACCGCCAAATTGCATGGCGTCGATCTCGCGGGCGCCGTTTTTCTGGATGAGTGCAAGCAAAACACCGGCGGCCCGGCCCCGGAGGATCAGACGCAGGAAGCGTGATATTTCGCGGCAGTTCCTCATTGCCGCTGTTTTTTGACCTGGCCCTGATTCTGAGGGCGTGTTTCAAAAATTCTTTCCGCGACGCCTGCGGCTCTTTTTTCTTCAGACTTGCCTGTTGAAATTACCTGCTCAAACTCGCGCCGGAAAAACGTTGGAGACAGACCCTAGAAATGGTCTATCCACCAATACGCGGGGTGGCTATGTGTTGCCGGCGCTCGTTTCACGTAGGCGCGTTCGCCTTGAAACTCCAGGTAGCCGCTGTAGGGTGTTCCTGATTTGGCGTTTCCATAGGATTGATGCACATAATACCAGTTGTCTGTCTCCTCCCCGGCTGATCCGGGAGAATCATAGGAATAACCGCCGTCAAGATACGGGTCCATGTTGTCATAAATTTCCCTGTCGAATTCGTAATCGTTGCTGGGGGAGTCGTCATCCAGCATGTACTTGGCCCATAGTTGTGATTCTCGGGCACTGTATTCCGCTATTCCGGCAGAAATGGCACTGCGTCTGGCACTTTGTATCAGGTCCTGAAATTTGGGGATTGCGACGGCGGCGAGGGTTCCAAGTATCACCAGAACCGCGATGATTTCAATGACGGTAAAACCGGCTTGCCTGTCAGGCTGGGCTGTCACCCTATGGGGACTCCATGCGGGCCCGGCAAAAACAATCCTGTGGAAAAAAAGGAGCGAGCGCTGTTGTTTGTTTTTCATGGCAACTAGAAAGTATCGTGTGTTGATCCGGGAGGTGTTTCTCGATGCTTGCCCGTTGAATACGCGGAATATGCACGGCGTTTTCAGAAAGAAACCACCATTCCATCCGCAGGCCCTTTTTCAGCCGTATAATCAGCAATGCTTATTCAAACTACGGGGATAAGAATCGAGAAATGATGGGAATGCCCCCCTCATGTTTATCGAATAAAAAATGTCCCTGCCAAAGTGTCTGTCTTCATTGTTGACGCATTTGCGACAGACGAGGTTGTACCTGCTGGCATTCTATGAAGAAGCCAAGCCCCCCACGGAAAAAAAGCGTAAAAAAGAAATCGCGCGTATCGAGCTGGTGGTCGATTGAGAATGCACCTTTGAAAATTGCAATAACCCCTTTACGTCATTGTCAGATAACGCAGTTGATCTGTCTTTTCAATAGAAGATATACATTTTTTACAGGGTTAATCTGTACAATCAGGAGAGTCTTTTTTGAGATAGGGGAAATAGGGCTTTGGACGTGAATAATCGGACAAGTAAAGAATTCATACCGTCAAATGGGAGCATGGAGTACTTGACATAGTTAGGGAGCTAACTACAATGGAGCTATGTTTTGTTTAAAAGAACTTCCCAATCAGGAAATGATCGCCCGGATGCAGCAGGATTTTCCGCAATTGGAAGCGGCGCCCATGATGCTGTGCATCCGGCTTCTGATGCTTGGGAGCGAACTGCTGGTACGGCTGGACAAGGTTCTGGGACAGTTCGACCTGGGGCACGGGCGCTGGGTGGTGCTGATGCTGCTGCGGCGGCGCGAGGTCTGGCGCGCGTTGCCTTCCGAGCTTGCGGATGAGCAGGGCGTGACACGGGCGACCATGTCCGGGCTGATCCGCAGACTCGAACAACAAGGGCTGGTCCGGCGGCGTCTGGATCCGGAAGACGGCCGCCGGAACGTGGTGGAACTCACGGACGCGGGTGCGGAGGTGGTATCCAGGGCGCTGCCACGTTGTTACGCGCTGGCCGAAGAGGCCATGTCCAGGTTGCGGCCCGAGGAGAAAACCGGTTTGCTGGCCTTGCTGCAGAAAATTGTGCTCGTGGATGTCTGATTTTTTTTGAGCTCAATGGTTAGTCGGCTAACTATTAGGCGTGGATCGAGGCGGGAGCAATAGTCCGCATCTTGCCGGAAACGCGCGTTGGCGGCATCTTGACTTGGGATTCAACGGCGTTAGCTGTGTTTCAGGAGTTGATACGCAATCCAACGCAAACCAAATGGGCGGAGCATATGCTTAAGCGCATCATTATTCTCATTCTGCTCGCCGCGGTGGGCTTTGGCGGTTACAAATACTACCAGCAGCGGCTGGCGACCGAACAGGATACGGATGAGCTGATCCTGTACGGCAATGTGGACATCCGGCAGGTGGACCTGGCCTTCAAGGACAGCGAGCGGATTCAGTCCGTGTATGTCGAAGAGGGCGACAAGGTCATCAAGGGGCAGCTGCTGGCCGAACTGGAGACCCGGCGCTTGCGGGCCAGTATCGAGGCCACCAGAGCCAGCGTGCAGGCCCAGGATTTCAAGGTTCAGGAGCTGGTCAACGGTCCGCGCGAGGAAGAGCTCAAGGCGGCCATTGCCGACCAGGATCAGGCCGAGGCCGAACGGGTGGTGGCCGAGCGGACCTACAAACGCCAGGCCAGGCTGCTGCGCAGCGGTTCGACCACCCAGCAGGACGTGGACGACGCCAGGTCGCAGTACGATGTGGCCGTAGCCAAGCTCAAAGCCGCGAGCGAGAACCGGATTCTGCTGGAAAAAGGCACCCGTTGGGAAGAGATTCGCCAGGGCGAGTCCACGCTGAAGAGTCAGCAGGCCCAGCTGAACGCGTTGCTGGTGGAGCTGGATGAAAGCAAACTGCGCGCGCCCACGGACGCCATTGTCCGCAACCGCAATCTCGAACCCGGCGACATGGCCTCGGCGCAGAAACCCGTCTTTACCCTGGCCGTCAACGACCCCAAGTGGGTACGCGCCTATGTGTCCGAAGCCGAGCTCGGCTGGCTCAAGCCCGGACAAAAAGGCTACGCCAGCGTGGATTCGCGGCCGGACAAACAGTACGAGGGCTGGGTGGGGTTCATTTCCTCGGTGGCCGAATTCACCCCGCGCGCCGTGGAAACGCCCGAATTGCGGACCTCGCTGGTCTACGAAGTCCGGCTGAATGTTCATGACCCGGACAACGAACTGCGCCTCGGCATGCCCTCCACCGTGCACATCAATATCCCCGAACGGACGGCTGCCAAAAAGAAAGCAAAGGCAGAAAAATAAAAGTCGCGGGGCTCCGCGCCCCGCACCCCCGCCAGGGCGGCGGCCCTGGACGCGTATAGGGGGGATTTTTTGAAAAGGATACGATTAAGTTAAATGTTATTGGAGAGTCCGGAGACCTTTTAACAAGAAGGTTCTCTGGCCGCCGGAGGCACATCCACCATGCAAAATTCATTGGTGGTCAAGGACCTGCACAAAATATTTCGTACGCAGAAGCGAGTTGTCGAGGCGCTGCGCGGCGTGTCGCTGGAGCTCGTACCGGGCAGCGTCAACGGCTTGCTCGGGCCGGACGGCGCGGGCAAGACCACGCTGATCCGGCTGGCCGCTGGCGTACTCGCGCCGGAGAGCGGCAGCATCAGCGTATTGGGCATGGACTCCGTACGTGATGCCAGGGACATCCAGGCCGCCATAGGCTACATGCCGCAGCGTTTCGGATTGTACGAGGACCTGAGCGTGCAGGAGAATCTGGACCTGTACGCGGATCTTCAGGGAGTCGGGCGCAAAGAGCGGGGCGAACGCTATGCCAAGCTGATGGAGATGACCAACCTGGCGCCGTTCACCAAACGGCTGGCCGGGCGGCTTTCCGGCGGCATGAAGCAAAAGCTCGGCCTGGCCTGTTCGCTGCTCAAGACCCCGCAGCTGCTTTTGCTGGACGAACCCACCGTGGGCGTGGATCCGCTTTCGCGGCGCGAACTCTGGTCCATTGTGGATACGCTGGTGAAAGAGCAGCAAATCACGGTGTTGATGAGCACTGCCTATCTGGATGAGGCCGCGCGCTGCGCCAAAGTTTTTATCCTGCTGGACGGAGAGCTGCTCGGCCAGGGGCCGCCCGAAGATTTCGTCAAACGGGCCGAGGGGCACTCGTGGTTGCTGGATCCGCGTACGACGCCGCGTATCGTGCAAAGCCGGTTGTTCCAGCGGCCGGAGATCGTGGACGCCACGCTGCAGTCCGGCAAGGTCCGGCTGGTGACCAAAGAGGCGCAGCGTCCCGACGCGCTCCTGGACGGCCTGGATGCGGGAACGCCGCAGCCGGTGGAATCGCAGTTCGAAGACGGATTCATGTTTCTGCTCAGCGAGAACAAAGCAGGCGAGTCCGAATCCGCGGCCCTGCAGCTTTCGGCTCCGCGCAACGGCAACGGCAAGGAAAAGGTCATCAAGGTCGCCCATCTGGAACGCCGTTTCGGCGACTTTTACGCCGTACGGGATTTGAATTTTACCGTTGCCCGGGGGGAGATCTTCGGCTTGCTCGGTCCCAACGGCGCGGGCAAATCCACGACCTTCCGGATGCTTTGCGGATTGCTCCCGGCCACGGGCGGCAGCCTGGAGGTGGCCGGAAAGAATCTGCGCCGGGCCGCGGCCAGGGCGCGTAAGAGCGTGGGCTACATGGCGCAGAAGTTTTCCCTGTACGGCCAGCTCTCCGTACGGGAAAACCTGGAATTTTTCAGCAAGGTCTACGGCTTGTCCGGCAAGCACCGGGATGAGCGGTTGCAATGGGCTCTGGAAGAACTGGATCTCGCGTCCCAGGCCGAGAGCACCTCGGGCCAACTGCCTTTCGGTTTCAAGCAGCGTTTGTCGTTGGCCTGCGCCCTGATGCACGAGCCCGAGATCCTGTTTCTGGACGAACCCACCTCGGGCGTGGATCCGCTGGCCAGGCGGCAGTTCTGGGCGCGGATCAATTCGCTGGCCGAACAGGGCGTCACCGTGGTGGTGACCACGCATTTTATGGAAGAGGCCGAATACTGCGACCGGATGTTGATCATGCTCGCGGGCGAACTGCTGGCCCTGGGCACGCCGGACGAAATCCGGACGCACGCCGAGTCGGGAACGGAAGCCACCATTGAGCAGGCCTTTATTCAGCTGGTGGAGGCGCGGCGCAAAAAAGAGCGTACGGACTCCGGGGAGGCTGCCTGAGATGCAGAGCGTATTGAACATACGCAGGTTGCGCGCCTTGTTGGTCAAGGAGAGCCTGCAGGTGGTCCGGGATCCGTCCAGCATCATGCTGGCTTTTTTCCTGCCCATTTTCATGCTGCTGCTGTTCGGCTACGGCATCAGCCTGGATCCCAAGCAGCTGCCCGTGGCCTTTGTCATGGAAAAGCCGGACCCCATGGGTACGGACTTCATGGCCCGTTTCGTGATTTCGGACTATTTCAAGCCCATACCGCTGACATCCTGGGCCGAGGCCGAGCAGCTGCTGTACGATCATCAGGTGGACGCGGTGATCCGGCTGCAGGCGGATTTTTCCCGGCGGTTGACCACGGGCTGCACCGCGCCGGTGCAGCTGGTGGTCAACGGCGTGGACTCCAACCGCGCTTCGCAGATCATGGGCTACGTATCCGCGGCCTGGCAGCTCTGGCTGTCGTCGGTTACCGAACAGCTTCCCAAATCCGAGAGCATCCCCCAGGTGGGGCTGGTGGAGCTGGACCAGCGGATCTGGTTCAACGAGGAGATCCGCAGCCAGAATTTTCTGGTGCCCGGACTTATGGCCATCATCATGACCCTGATCGGAACACTGCTCACGGCCATGGTCATGGCGCGCGAGTGGGAGCGCGGCACCATGGAGGCGCTGCTGGTCACGCCGGTGAGCCGTCTGGAAATCGTGCTCGGCAAGCTGATTCCGTATTATGCGCTGGGCATGGGCGGGATGGCGCTGTGCATCGGCATGGCCGTATTTCTGTTCGACGTGCCGTTTCGCGGATCGCTGGCGCTGCTGCTGGGCTTGGGATCGGTGTTCATGTTCGCCACCCTGGGGCTGGGGCTGTTTATTTCATCCGCGGTACGCAATCAATTTCTGGCCGGGCAGATAGCCTTGCTGGCGGCCTTTTTGCCCGCGTTTTTCCTGTCCGGTTTCATTTTCGAGCTGCCCAGTACGCCCGTATTCATTCAGGCGCTGTCCTATATTGTCCCGGCGCGTTATTTCGTGCCTATCGTACAAACCCTGTTCCTGGCCGGCAACGTGCACTCGGTGCTGCTGCCCAATCTCTGCGGCCTTATTGCTTTGACGTTGGTATTCATGGGGCTGGCCTTCAAGAAAACCCGCAAAAGTCTGGAGTAGCCCGCCGTGGAACTGCTGCGCCGCGTCATAGCCTTGATGTTCAAGGAATTTCTCGCCTTGCTTAAGGATCCCAAGAGCCGGACCGTGGTGATTATGCCGCCTATCATTCAGGTCATTCTGTTCGGCTATGCGGCCACGTTCGACCTGACGCACATCCGCTACGCCTATCAGGACCGGGACCGTTCGGCCGAGTCACGCGAACTGCTGTCCAGACTCCAACTGTCGCCGTTCTTCGATCTGGTGGGCGAAGTCTCGGGCGAACAGCAGATCCGCGAGCTGATCGACAGCCGCAGCGTGGAATTCGTCGTACGCATCGATGTGGATTTTTCCCGTACGCTGCAGGCCGGGCGACAGGCAGAAATGCAGGTGCTGCTGGACGGCCGCAACTCCAATACCGCCGGGATCGTGGCCAATTATCTCTCCAACATCGTCACCTCCTACAATGCCGCGCGTATCGAGCAAGCCGGACAGGCGCCCCATTCGGTGCTGATTTCGCGCGTCTATTACAATGCTAACCTGTTGAGCCGCTGGTTTTTCGTGCCTGGCATTGTGGGGATCATCGCCATGGTGGTGACCATCATGGTCACCTCGCTTTCCGTGGCGCGCGAGCGCGAACAGGGCACCTTTGACCAGCTCCTGGTCACGCCTCTGTCGCCGCTGGAGATTCTTGTGGGCAAGTCTCTGCCCGGACTGATCATCGGCATGTTCGAGGCCACTTTCATCATCCTGGTGGCGGTGTTCTGGTTCGAAGTCCCTTTGCGCGGGAACATCCCGCTGCTTTATCTCGGACTGCTGTTTTTCATCTTTGCCATCGTTGGCATCGGGCTGATGATTTCCTCCCTGAGCGTAACCATGCAGCAGGCGCTGCTGGGGTCGTTTCTGTTTCTGATGCCCGCCGTGCTGCTTTCGGGATTCGCCACGCCCATCGCCAACATGACGCCCGTGGTCAAGGAGCTGACCATCTTCAACCCGCTGCGCTACGTGCTGGTGCTGATCCGCGGCGTGTTTCTCGAAAACGCGCCCGAGCAGCTCCTGCTGATGCAGATCTGGCCCCTGGCCCTCATCGGCCTGGCCTGCCTCGCCCTGGCCGGAATCATGTTTCGCAACCGGATTTATTAAGGCATTTTAGCTTTGAAAGAGTAAAATGCCTCCGGCGGCATAAGAACCCTTTTGAAAAAGGGGTTCTTAAGAATTATCCAAAACTTTTCTAATAAAATAAAGCTGTTACTATGAAATATTGTGATGTTTACTACGCGCGGATTCAGGCCTACCATTTTTCCTGCTGCGCATAATTAGATTTTGCCTCTACAAAAAAACTGCCGAACATTGCCAGCTGTTGGGTTCTTCCGTATGGAATACGCATAGGGAGATGTGTATCTGATCGCGAATTTTGCAGCCCGTCCGGGAGGAGCCATGAGCAGGAAGCAAATTTTTGGTGTGACGCCGCAGGGTCTTGGTATTTTTTTGGTCGCCGTCGTTGTTGCCGTATTGTTTGGAGCAAACGTTTCGGCCTGGGCGGATGACGCGGCAGAGCCCGCCGAGATCGTACGGAGTTTTTCCGCTGACCCGGGAGGTTTGACCGTGGGCATCGCCACCCTGCACGCGCTGGTTCCGGATGTGGCGGGCAACAAGGCGCGGATCGTGGCTGCGATCAAGCAGATGAAAAAGCAGGGCGTGAACATGGCCTTGTTTCCAGAGTTCGCCCTGACCGGGTATTTTTGGGAGGACGAACAGGCCTGCTGGCCCTACATGGAAGCCAACACCATGGAGAAGCAGCAGGAGTGGGTGGACAAGGAGATCCGGCCGCTTTTGGACGATACGCTGCAGTACGTGCTGATCAACGCGCTGCGTCAGAACCCGGCGGGCGGTAAAAAGTTTCTCAATTCCACCTTTGTGATTTCCAAGAATAACGAGTTGTTCGATGACGCCTATATCTACGATAAGACCTTTCTGCCGGGCATAGAAAACACCTACTCGGTCTCCGGTAAAATCGACTCGCTCGTACTGGATACGCAGTGGGGCCGCTTCGGAGTCATTACCTGTTACGACTTGTGCTTTCCGCGCCTGCTGGAGGAATACGCCGTGTATTCCCGTACCGATGCTCTGCTGATGCTGGCCTCGTGGCGCGGCCCGGCTTTGCGGGACTATCCGCTGATGAACCGCCGTTCGGACTGGTATTACGGTTATCAGCTCGAGCTCATGGGCGCGGCCATGGCGGCTCTGAACCAGAACTGGCTGCTGCTGAGCAACGCCGTGGGCGAACATGCGATCAGCAAGGCCGTATTCGCGGGCGCGTCTTCGGTATGGGCGCCTTCCGGCGTCACTCTGGTGGATACGCCGCCCAATGAGGAGAGCCTGCTGGTTGTCAAAGGGCTGACCATCAAACAAACCCATGCGGACGAACTGGACGCATTCGACTATACGACCGATTTTCTCAAGGTCTACAACAAGCTGCCGCAGCTCAAGGCCTTCAGCCGTTTTGGCAAAGACCCCAACGAAACCGCCACGGCATCGCTCGAGTAATCATAATACGATTAATAAAGGGACGGAGCAGGCCCGAAATTTTTGGCCTGTTTTGTCCCCGCATGATCGATCCTGTGCCCTCCCTGGAAAGCGATACCGGTTTTTTTTTGGGTCTTTTGCAGACTTTCCGTTTCCAGGAGCGTGAGTTTTCCGTGATTCATGGCATAGACCATGGCCGACCAGCAATGATGCGAGACTTTGAGCGTATTGTATTCGTTGTCTTGAGCCATTTTTGTACACTTCGAATGCTGGATCATACGCTGCGGCAATACGTCAACTTCAAACGTATGGAGTGCAATATCGCTCAAGACGTCGCAGGTATTCAAATTCACAAATTGCAGGTTCCAGTTGCTTCCACTATAGCATTTGCACATGGCGACGTCAGGCCAGGTTGTCTTATAGATTTTTGAGACAATGCCGACTGATTCATCGCATTTTATCATTTTGCCTGTTTCAAAATTTTCAACTTTGTTGAGCAGTTCCAGAACGTCGTTTTCCAACTCGGGATTGTTATCGTTATCCAAAAACATGAGGAAATGAAGACGGTATTTTCCAAACGTATAGCAGGCGTTCTTGTCGATAATTTCGTCGTAGTTCTTAAGGGGCACGTTCCGCAGTATGGAATTTTCACTATCCCCGACATCACAGTGGGAGGGGCTGGTAAAGATAAGCAGCGTAATGCTTTGCAAAACAACGAAGAGCACTATGATTTTCATGGAGAAGGACATAAGGGCTCCTTTGGAATGATTTTACGATATGCTGATTGCAATCATATATGTTCAGAAGACTTGCGGGAAAGGTACTCTTGATCCGGAATACGGGCAGGGATTCGAAATATTTTTTTAGTGAATAAAGCAGGCAGAAAATGTCAGGGCGCGGCAAAAGCCCGGAGCCAGGCTCCGAGGACGCAGCAGATGGCGGCGGCGGCCAGGATGCGGTTGGTTCTTTTGCCCGGGATGCCGTAGCGGGCCGCGAGCCAGCCGGCCAGGCCCCCTATGAGCAGGCCGGAGGCGAACCCCAGGAGGTGCGCGCCCACGTCCGTACGCTGCCCGCCCGTGCCCAGCAGGGCGGTCAGGGCCAGGCCCGCTCCCAGTGGCGGCAGCAGCACCCGCCAGTGCAGGCGGCGCGCAAGGGGAATCCGGGCAAGGGTGCTGGAGAACACGTCACGGGCAAGGCGCAGGGCCGCGGAAATCCCAACGCCCCCGAAAATGGCAGTGGAAGCCCCGAGGCTGGCATGGTTGGGCCCCTGCATGCGGCAGTTCAGGTAATTGCCAAGCATTCCGGCGGCCAGCACCAGAAACCAGCCCGCTCCGGAGCCCAGCTCGCGGCAGAGCGGCACCAGCAGTACGCCGCCGATAAAGCAGTTGGCCAGCAAGTGGGCCACATCGGCATGCAGGGTCAGAGCCGTGACATAGCGCCACCATTCGTTGTTGAACAGGCAGTCCCAGCAGAGTGTCGCGCCCAGGCCTTGCCAGTCCACAGGTTGCAGGGACGCGTCGTAGTGCAGAAAATGCCAGCGGTTCAGCGTGATGATATGAAATACGCACAAACAAGCCAGCACCAGAATGGTGGTGCTGGTATTGTCATGGGCGGCAGGCTCGAATGCCAGCTCGGGTACGGGCCGGTTTTCATTTTCGTAGGCCGCGATTTCGCGAAGGGCCGCTTCCAGAAACGCGGCCTGGGTCTGAATTGCGTACCGGGAGGCGCTGGGCGTATCCGTTACCCGGACGCGTACGGGAAGGTCGCGCGCGGCCAGCACCAGGGCCCATTCCCAGGCGGTTTCTTTTTCAGGCGGCAGCAGGGAAATGGGCAGGTCGTACCATTGAGGAAAATCGCCCATGGAAGCGATGCGGCCTTGCGCCTAGTAGGGCGGCCGGATAATGGTGACCTGGCCTTTGGATATCATCTTGTCGAACTGGCGGCGCAGCCAGCGTTTGAAGAGCGTCCGGGACCAGGGAATCAGCAGCAGGATGCCGGTAATATCGGTCAGGAAGCCGGGCGTGAGTAACAGGATGCCGGCAATGAGAATCAGCACGGCGTCGATCATGGCTTCCGCGGGCATCTGCCCCTGGCCCAGGCTGTTCTGGACGTTGGCAAAGGTTCGCAGCCCTTCCAGACGGGCGAGCCAGGCGCCGACGATACCAGTGGTAAGCACAATGGCGATGGTGGGCAACACGCCGATGTAGCTTCCGATGGTTATCAAAAGATACAGTTCTGCAAGGGGAATGAGAGTAAAGCCGAGGAAAAGCTTGTAGAACATGGGGCCCTCCTTTGGCATACTGCGAACAACAGGCTTGTGGTTCGCTGAAAGAATTCCGCCGGGCCGGGTCCGGAAGGCGCTGCGCAAGGCACAGCAAAGGAACAAAAACCCCCGGCCAAAACCGGGGGTAAATTTGTTCGGGGAAAAAGAGCGGCCGGCTAAGCGTTGTTGGTCTGGCGGGGTTCAGGCTTCTGAACGGCGCCGGAACGCAGGCAGCGCGTGCATACCGTGATTTTTTTGACCTCTCCGGACGGCAACTTCGCGCGTACGGACTGCAGGTTCGGATTGAACCGGCGTTTGGTCTTGTTGTGGGCGTGGCTGACGTTGTTGCCTACCTGAGGTTTTTTCCCGCAGATTGCGCATTCTTTGCTCATGGTGGTAATCCTCCTCAAAAAAATCTATAATATGCCCGAGTTGCCAAGCGTGGGCAGTTTGCAAGCATCGCAAAGACAGACACCTTAGCCTGTTGTTTGAATCATTGCAAGCAATTTTTCTTGACATTGTTGCCGTAGCCCGGGTAGTAAAGCTTTTTTCCGGGGTGAATATGAAAGCACTATGGTTACCACTTAAGGATATCCCGGCCCAGGGCCGGGAGTTTTCATTTGCCGATCCTGCTATCTGGGAAGCCCCCCGGAAAGAATTCGGGCTGGACTATCAGGTCGAGCAGGCCATCGAAGGATCGCTTCGGATTTTGCTGCAGCCCAGCGGGTGCCTTATCCGCGGGCGGCTCACGGGGGTATTGCGGATTCCGTGCGACAGGTGTACGGAATTGACGCGCGTGGAACTGCAGCATGAGTTCGACGAATTCGAGGAATTCGAAGACAACGAAGAAGAACGGCCGGAGGCCGGAGAGCTGTCGCAAATTCCCGGCGGCACGCATGGCGGGCCGAAAAAGTCCCAGGCCGAGCAGGAAGCGCAGGATGAACGTCTGCAGGACGCTTTGCTGCGTTTAGCCGGCAGTTACTGGGAGCTTGACGTCGGCGGATTGCTGTGGGAACAGCTGTTGCTCGCACTGCCGGTAAAGCCGCTGTGCAGGCCGGACTGCAAAGGAATTTGTCCCATTTGCGGGGGCGATTTGAATAAAGGTTCCTGCCAATGTAAAACAGAGGAAGGAGATCCGCGCATGGCCGTATTGCGCGGGTTGAAGATTTCCTCCTGAGAAATTTTGGAGTAACGTATCTTTCGGCCGGGATCTGAGTATTTTCGGCTGGAGGAGCACAATAAAAGCGGGCTTCGGTTGCCCGCCCTCCGTATTGAAAGGCTGCCGGTCTACCGGAGCAAGAATTATTAAGGAGAAGGCAAAATGGCACTGCCACAAAAAAGAACTTCCAAATCCAAAAAAGGAATGCGCCGTTCGCATCATCGTGTGGACATTCCCAACGTGATCTACTGCGAATGCGGCGAGCCCACGCTTCCTCATCGCGTATGCCCCAGCTGCGGTGTATACAAAGGACGCCAGTATTTAAGACATGACGATGACTAATCCGCGTCCGATTATCGCCGTTGACGCCATGGGCGGGGACAATGGGATTTCCGTCACTGTTTCCGGCGCATTGGAAGCAGCGCGCGAGAAAAATCTCGTGCTTAAACTCGTGGGGCGGGGTTCTATGGTTGAAGAGGAGCTCGCCAAACACGATACCGCCGGTGTGGAGCTGGAAATCGTCCATGCCGGACAGGTTGTCGAAATGGGTGAGAAGCCCTCCGAGATCCTGCGTCGGAAAAAGGACGCCTCGATCATGGTGGCCTGCCAGCTGGTGAAAGACGGGAAAGCCAACGGAGTCGTGAGCGCGGGCCATTCCGGAGCCACCCTGGCGGGCGGCATGTTCGTGCTCGGCCGTATTTCAGGGGTTGAGCGTCCGGCCCTGGCTACCATTATGGTCACGGAAAAGAGCCGCATGGTTCTGATCGACGTGGGAGCGAATGTCGACTGCAAGCCTTTTCACCTCTTCCAGTTCGGCCTGATGGCGGACGTGCTCGCCAAGGACGTGCTGGGCATCAAGCACCCGCGCGTAGGGTTGCTGAGTATCGGCGAGGAGGAAGGCAAAGGCAACGTGCAGGTCAAAGAGGCATTCGAACTTCTAAAAATGGGCTCCTTCAACTTTGTCGGAAACGTTGAAGGCCGGGATATCTTTACTGGAGATGTCGACGTGGTCGTCTGCGACGGCTTCGTGGGCAACGTGGCTCTCAAACTCTCCGAAGGGCTTGCGGGTTCCATGCTGCGCATGCTGAATACGGAATTCCAGCGCGACATCGACAGCAACAATGTGGACAAGTCCGCTCAGACAACGCTGAAACGTTTTTCCCGTATTGTGGATTACGCCGAGTACGGGGGAGCTCCCTTGCTGGGACTGCAGAACATTGTCATAGTTTGCCACGGCTCCTCCAACAGCAGGGCGATTTACAGCGCGGTGAAAATGGCCGCCACGTTTATTGAAAAAAAGGCCAACGAACATCTGATTGAGGAACTTTCCGCCAACGAGGAGTTGACCCGCTTCGGAAAGGCCGTCCGGTACTAAAGCGCGACTCGGCTTCCGCACAACCTCCACGGATACCCACAACACCATGCTACAACGCACAGTCATACGCGGCATGGGCCATTATGTGCCCGAAAAAATTCTCACCAATGCCGACCTGGAAAAAATGGTAGATACCTCGGACGAGTGGATCCTCACGCGAACGGGTATCAAAGAGCGTCATATAGTTGGCGACGAAGCCTGCTCGGACCTGGCGCTGAATGCGGCGTACAAGGCTCTCGAAAGATCCGGACTCACCGCCGAAGATCTGACGCATATCATTGTTCCGACGATTACCCCGGACACGCCCTGTCCGAGCGCTGCGAGCTATCTGCAGGCCAAACTGGGTGTCTCCGGACAGATGACCATGGACATCAATGCGGCCTGTTCGGGCTTTCTCTATTCGCTCTACCTTGCGCGTTCCATGGTCAACATGGACCCGCAGGCAGTGGTCCTCGTGGCTCCCGCCGATGTGCTCAGTTCGCGTACCAACTGGGAAGACCGCACCACATGCGTGCTTTTCGGAGACGGAGCTGGCGCTGCAGTGGTCAGCGGCGAAACAGGCAAGCCCCCTCGCAAGGGCGAAGCCGAGATCCTGGATGTGGCCGTGTCGTCAGACGGCACCCTGGCCAGTTGCCTGCATATTCCGGGCAGCGGTTCGGCCAACCCTTATGCCCTGGGCGCCACTGTGAATGCGGATAATTTTATCCAGATGAATGGGCGTGAAGTATTCAAAAACGCCATCCGCAACATGTACGATATTTCCCGGATGCTTTTGGAGCGCAACGGCCTGACCAATGAGGACATCGACATATTTGTCCCCCATCAGGCCAATCTGCGTATCATTGAGGCCTTGTGGAAGAAACTCGAGTTTGATCCCGCAAAGGTATTTTCCAATGTGGACCGCTTCGGGAACACCTCTGCCGCGTCCGTGCCCATCGCCATCAACGAGGCCGTGAAAACGGGCGTCATCAAAACCGGCAGCAAGGTGCTCGTGGCCACGTTCGGCGCGGGATTTACCTGGGGTTCGGCACTGTTGCAGTATTAAATTTTGAAGTTGCATTTCCTGCGGCTTCGGGGAAAAAGTTCAATTGAAGTTTTTCTCCAATTACGGTAGATGAGGTGCTCCACGCCGTTAGGGGCTTCCAAACCTTTTACCACGAAACGCTATGAGTGACTTGATTTCCACGGCCGTTGTAACCGGCGGCTCGCGCGGCATAGGAAGCGCGATTACCAAGAAATTGGCTGCGGAAGGGTTTCAGGTTTTCTTCACCTACGTGAGCAAAGAAGATCAGGCCAAGGCCGTGCTGGATGAGATTACCGCCTCCGGCGGCAAGGCCCGTATGTTCAAACTCAACGTAGGCAACAGCGAAGAAGTGGCCACTTTTTTTTCGGAAGAAATCAAAGACAAGGTCAGCCTCGACGCCCTGGTGAACAACGCCGGCATCACCAAAGACGGATTGATGGCGCGGATGAAGGATGAAGACTTCGACCGGGTAGTGTCCATCAATCTGAAAGGATCCTTTTACTGCATTCGCGAGGCTTCGCGCATCATGGCGCGCCAGCGCCGGGGACATATTGTGAATATTTCCTCGGTGGTGGGGCAGATGGGCAACGCGGGCCAGGCGAACTATGTTTCTTCCAAGGCCGGACTGATCGGCTTGACAAAATCCGCCGCTCTGGAACTGGCAGGCAGAAACGTAACCGTGAACGCCGTGGCGCCTGGATTTATCGAGTCCGATATGACCAGTGGCCTGGCAGAGAAAGTTGTCTCCAGCTATCTTGACCGTATTCCCCTCAAACGAATGGGGAAGCCGGAGGAAGTGGCTGACGTTGTGGCTTTTCTGGTCTCTGACCGGGCCGCGTATGTTACGGGACAAGTTATCGCCGTTAATGGCGGCATGTATATGTAATCCGAGCAGGGCTCCATTCCCGCGCTCCTCTTGATTGTAAGACCTTTTGAAAGAAACCATTGGATGTTGTGGAGGGCAAAAATGTCCGTAGCTGACCAAGTGAAGAAAATTATTGTTGACCAACTGGGTGTTTCCGAAGATGAAGTCAAACCCGAGGCCTCTTTTATCGAGGACCTGGGCGCCGATTCCCTTGACCTCACGGAACTGATCATGGCCATGGAAGAAGAATTCGGCGTCGAGATTGACGACGACGATGCGCAGAAGATTATGAAGGTGCAGGACGCCATCGACTACGTTCAGGCAAAGCAGTAACCGTTTAATCTTCCAACAACCGGCTTTTTGAAACGGCACTGCCGTCATCGTCTTCTATTCTCGATTTTACCGGTCCGGTTGTTTATCAATCAAGATATGCTGCGCGTGGGGTGTCTTGCCAAAGACGCCCCACCGCGTTATCTGGCATTCATTATTTCCACCAGACGAGGTACGCGATGGATTTGAAAAGGGTAGTGGTGACCGGGCTGTCCGCCTTGACGCCAATCGGGCACGACCTGGAAAGCAGCTGGAAAAACCTGCTTGCCGGGAAATCAGGAATCGTGCCGTTGACCAGGTTTGACACCGAGGGCTTTGCTACGAAAATCGCGGGCCAGGTCGATGGATTTGATCCAAACGCTTATATTCCCCCGAAAATGGGGAAACGCATGGAAAATTTCACTCTCTGGGCCATGGCTTGCGCCAAGATGCTTTTGGAAAACGCGGGCTATGAAATTCCGGAGGAGGACCGGGAACAGATCGGCACCATCCTGGGCTGCGGCCTGGGGGGACTGCAAATGATCGAAGACGCCAAGATGAAGCTTGTGGCCCAGGGGCCGCGGCGGGTTTCTCCGTTTACCATCCCCGCGCTCATCGGCAACATGGCTCCGGGCATGGTCTCCATTTTGACCGGCGCCAAAGGGCCGAATCTGGCCACGGTCTCCGCCTGCGCTTCCGGCACGCACGCCATAGGTACGGCCTATAGCGAAATCAGGCTCGGCAGGGTCAAGGGCATGATCACCGGCGGCAC
This sequence comes from Desulfovibrionaceae bacterium, assembly GCA_963677785.2. Classification (GTDB taxonomy): domain Bacteria; phylum Desulfobacterota; class Desulfovibrionia; order Desulfovibrionales; family Desulfovibrionaceae. The sequence continues at coordinate 148,343 of CAXXDH010000001.1, forward strand.
TGAATCCGTACTCACGCCGCTGGCTGTGGGCTCCTTCAACGCGCTCAAGGCGCTCTCCACCCGCAATGACGAGCCTGACAAAGCCTCGCGTCCGTTCGACAAGGATCGCGACGGATTCGTCATGGGGGAAGGCTGCGGCCTGATGCTTCTGGAAGAGTTCGAACACGCCAAAGCCCGCGGCGCGAAAATTTACGCCGAAATGGTCGGCTACGGCGCTTCCTCCGACGCCTACCACATGACCGCCCCGCCAGAGGACGGTTCCGGCATGGCCCTGGCCATGGAGCGGTCGCTCAAAGAGGCCGGTGTGGCCTATGATGCGGTGGAGCATATCAATGCGCACGCCACATCCACGCAATTGAACGATATTTGCGAGACCAGGGCTTTGAAGCTGGTTTTCAAGGAGCATGCCCCCAAGCTCAAGATCACTGCCAACAAATCCATGATCGGCCATCTGCTCGGCGCGGCCGGCGGTGTGGAAGGCGTTTTCAGCGTCATGAGCCTGCATAACGGCGTGTTGCCCGGCACCATCAATTTTCAGAACCCCGGTGAAGGTTGCGACCTTGACTATCTTGGCGATGGAAGTATTAAAAAAGAAGTAGAATACGTGATGTGCAATTCGTTCGGATTCGGCGGCGCCAACGCGTCCGTGCTCTTTAAACGCTACGACGGCTAACAAGCGCGCATTCGCGGCGTTGCCGTTGGAATACAAAGCCAAAGTGAGCTGATATAATGCAGGAATTGCTTCTTCAGGACCGGGAGGTCGCCAAAGCTGTTTGCCAGGAAATCGACCGCCAGACCGGCAATCTTGAAATGATTGCTTCCGAGAATTTTACTTCCGCCGCTGTTCGCGAAGCACTGGGCAGCGTACTGACGCACAAGTACGCCGAAGGCTACCCCGGCAAACGCTATTATGGCGGATGCGAATACGTCGACGTGGCCGAGGATCTGGCTCGTGACCGCGCCAAGCAGTTGTTCGGCGCGGAATACGCCAACGTGCAGCCGCATTCCGGATCGCAGGCTAATATGGCCGTATATTTTGCCGAACTCCAGCCCGGCGACTGCGTCCTGGGCATGGATCTTTCCCACGGCGGACACCTGACCCACGGCAGCCCCGTGAATTTTTCCGGCCGGCTTTACAAGTTCGTGGCTTACGGCCTGGGCAAAGAAACCGGGACCATTGATTTTGACCTGGTCGAAAAGCTGGCCAAGGAACATCAGCCCAAGCTGATCGTGGCCGGATACAGCGCCTACCCGCGGACCATTGATTTCCAGCGCTTCCGCGCCATCGCGGACGAAGTGGGTGCTAAACTGATGGTGGACATGGCCCACATCGCAGGTCTCATCGCCGCGGGCGAGCATCCGTCTCCCATGCCCTACGCCCAGTTTGTCACCACCACCACGCACAAGACGCTGCGCGGACCGCGCGGCGGCATGATCCTGAGCACCGAGGAATTCGGCAAGGTGCTCAACTCGCAGATTTTCCCCGGAATTCAGGGCGGACCGCTGATGCATTGCATCGCGGCCAAGGCCGTCGCTTTCGGCGAGGCTCTCAAACCCGAGTTCAAGACCTATCAAAAGCAGGTCTGCGTGAATGCCAAGGTGCTAGGCGACACGCTGATGGATGCCGGGTTCAATCTGGTTTCCGGTGGTACGGACAACCATCTGATGCTCATCGACCTGACCAACAAGGACGTCACGGGCAAGGATGTGGAAATCGCTCTGGACAAGGCGGCCATCACGGTCAACAAGAACACCGTGCCCTTTGAAACGCGTTCGCCTTTCGTTACTTCCGGCATCCGCCTGGGCACGCCGGCATTGACCACCCGCGGCATGCGCGAGGAGGAAATGAGCAAGGTGGCCGGCTGGATCGCCGACGTTGTGGCCAATATCGACAATGAGACACGTCTGGCGGAAATTCGCGCCGACGTTCAGTCCTTTGCCAGAGAGTTTCCGCTTTTCGCCTGGTAAAGGGAAAAAGCGGGCGAAAGTATACTGCAGCATTTCGCTCGAAGAGGGCCTATGGATACGCGAAAAAGCTGGCCCGAATATTTCATGGGCATTGCCTTTCTGGTTTCAGAGCGCGCCACCTGCATCAGGCGTCGGGTGGGTGCTGTTGCGGTCAAAGACCGGCGTATCCTTGCAACCGGCTACAATGGCGCTCCAAGCAATCTGCGCCACTGCACGGAAACCGGCTGCCTGAGGGAAAAGTTGGGCATTCCGTCCGGACAGCGGCATGAGATCTGCCGCGGCCTGCATGCCGAGCAGAACGTCATCATTCAGGCCGCGTCCCATGGAGTGTGCATCGCAGGGGCCACGATTTACTGCACCACGCAGCCGTGCTTGATCTGCACCAAAATGCTCATCAACTGCGGCATCCGTGAGATTTACTTCGCCGAAGGCTATCCCGACGAACTCGCCGAAGACATGCTCAAGGAAGCTGGAGTGGTGTATGACCGGTTGGCTTATAAACCAAATTCCATGTGAGGACATTGGGCCGGACGCGCGTTACTGGCCCATGCGTGAAGCTTTGCGCCTGGCGCGCAACGGCCTGGGCTCCACAGCTCCCAACCCCATGGTGGGGGCCGTTGTTCTGCGCGGGGGCGAACTGGTCGCCTCGGGCTGGCACAAGGCCTTTGGCGGACCGCATGCGGAAGTGGAAGCCATCCGCGACGCCCAGGCCAAGGGCATCGACCTGAGCGAATGCGAGCTTTGGGTCACGCTCGAACCCTGCAATCACACGGGCAAGACCCCGCCTTGCACCCGTGCCATTCTCAAAGCAGGCATCAAATCCGTGGTCATCGGTGCGCTTGATCCCAATCCGGATGTGGCCGGCGGCGGCGCCGCTTTTCTCAGGGATAACGGCGTCAAGATGCGTACGGGGGTGCTTCGCCAGGAGTGCGAGGACCTGATCGCAGATTTCGTGGTCTGGAAAAATACCGCACGGCCGTTCGTTGTTTTGAAGCTTGCCGCCACGCTGGACGGTAAGATAGCCACCCGTTCGGGCCATTCGCAATGGATCAGCTGCGAGGAATCCCGCCATCTTGTTCAGGAAATGCGGGCTGCCACACACGCGGTGCTGGTGGGGGGCAATACCTTTTACAAAGACGATCCCAAGCTGACCTGCCGTCTGGAGGGCCGCGAGCCCGGGCTCCAGCCTCTGGCCGTGGTGGTCACCTCGCGTCTGCCGGATCCGGAGGCGGACCATTACCTGCTGCGCCAACGTCCGGAGCATACCATTTTTTTCACCAGCAAGGCCGCATCTCTCAGCAAACGCGCCACGGACCTGGAATCCAAGGGATGCCGGGTATGGGGCTTGCCAACCGCCTCGGACGTACCTACCATTTCGGGATCGCGTCTGGACCTGGGCGTGGGGCTGGAACGTCTGCGGCAGGAGCACTCCTGTCTGTACGTGCTCTGCGAAGGCGGGGGCGGACTTGCCCTGAATCTGCTGGAAGGCGGTCTGGTGGACGACTTTCTGTTGTTTCTGGCTCCCAAAGTTCTGGGCGACGGTCAGGCCAGCGGACTTTTTCACGGGCGTGAAATCGCGCGGATGGACCAGGCCCTGGGCCTGCGCCTGGCCGGCATGAGCCGCAGCGGCGCGGATGCCGTGTTGACCCTGCGGCCGCTGTCGCATGACGCAAAAGCGGATTGAGGAGCTGATACATGTTTACCGGACTGATTCAGGGCATGGGCAAGGTGCTCGGAGTGGATACCCGCGGACAGGAAACACGATTTTCCCTGCAACCGCTTTTCGAACTTGCGGATATCCAGCTCGGCGAAAGCATTGCCGTCAACGGCGTTTGCCTGACCGTGGAAAAATTTTCCACAGGCGTGTTCCAGGCCTATGCTTCGCAGGAAACCCTGCGGGCTTCGTCCCTGGGCGATCTGCGCATGGGGCATACGGTGAATCTGGAGCGGGCGCTGGCCCTGGGAGACAGGCTTGGGGGCCATCTGGTCAGCGGCCATGTGGATTGTCTGGCCACGGTGGCATCCATAAGCCCGTCCGGGGAATCACGCGTTTACAGGTTGGCTTTTCCCGCAGAATACGGGCCTTTTGTAGTGCCCAAGGGTTCTGTGGCTCTGGACGGCATTAGTCTGACAGTCAACAACTGCGGCGCGGACTTTCTGGAAGTGAACATCATTCCGTCCACCCAGCGGGAAACCACTATTGCCTCCTGGAATCCGGGGCGCAAAGTCAACATGGAGACCGACCTCATCGGCAAGTACGTACAGCAGATGCTGGCGCCCTGGACCGGCGCGGGGTCCGCGGCTCCCCTGCCGGAAGGTACGGATTCCGGACTCACGGAAGAATTTTTTCGAAAATACGGTTTTTAGCGCTGTCGGCCGGGTGCTGCCTCAGGGGCGCAGACAAGGTCGCAGCGTAGAAGAGGAAGTGAAATGACGATTATTTCTGCTGAACAAGCCATCAAGGAAATCCAACAGGGGCGTATGGTGATCCTTGTCGACGACGAGGACAGGGAAAACGAAGGCGATCTGACCATTGCCGCGGAAAAAGTCACTCCCGAAATCATCAATTTCATGGCCACCCACGGACGCGGCCTGATCTGTCTGGCCCTGGCGCCCGAGCTTGTAGACAAACTGCAGCTGCCCATGATGGCCTCCAAAAACGAATCCAAGTTCGGTACGGCCTTCACGGTTTCCATTGAAGCCAGAAACGGCGTGACAACGGGCATTTCGGCTTCTGATCGTGCCACAACCGTTTTGACTGCCGTGGCCGACGACGCCAAACCTGATGATCTTGTGACGCCGGGCCATATTTTTCCTTTGCGCGCCAAAGAGGGCGGCGTGCTGGTCCGCGCGGGCCAGACCGAAGGCGGTGTTGATCTGGCCAAGCTGGCCGGCATGAAGCATGCGGCCGTTATCTGTGAAATCATGCGCGACGACGGATCCATGGCCCGGATGCCTGATCTTCGGGAATTCGCGGAAAAGCATGATTTGAAGATCGCCACCATCAAGGATTTGATTCATTACCGCGTACAGCAGGGCGACGTCTCGGCCAAACGCGTCAGCGAAGCCCGGTTGCCGTCCAAATACGGAGGCGAATTCCGCGCCATCGCGTACGACAGCGAGCTGGACCACCACACCCATCTGGCTCTGGCAATGGGCGAATGGACGGAAGACGATGCGGTGCTGGTACGCGTGCACAGCGAATGCCTGACCGGGGATGTGCTCGGTTCGCAGCGTTGTGATTGCGGCGATCAGCTGCAGGCTGCGCTCTGCCAGATTTCTCGGGAAGGCCGCGGCGTATTATTGTATATGCGCCAGGAAGGCCGGGGAATCGGGCTTGCCAACAAGATTAAGGCCTATGCTTTGCAGGATCAGGGCTACGATACGGTGGAAGCCAACGAGAAACTCGGATTCAAGGCCGACCTGCGGGATTACGGCGTGGGCGCCCAGATTCTGCACGATTTAGGCATACGCAAGATGCGGCTTTTGACCAACAATCCCAAAAAAATCGTAGGATTGGAAGGATACGGCATTCAGATTGTCGAGCGCGTGCCCATAGAGATCGCTCCCTGTGATGAAAATGTCTGTTACCTGCGAACCAAGCAGGACAAAATGGGACACATGCTGCATATTCACAAGAAGGCTGAATAACCGAAATTTTTACAGCGACAAGGAGTTGTTATGAACGAGATTCGGACTATAGAAGGGCAGTTGGACGCCAAAGGACTGAGATTCGCCTTGATAGCGAGCCGGTTCAATGATTTCATCGTGGACAGACTGATCAGCGGCGCAGTTGATTACCTCGTACGCCATGGCGCGGATCGCAAGGATTTGCAACTGGTGCGTATTCCTGGCGCATTCGAGATGCCCCTGGTGGCAAAGAAACTGGCAGCCAGTGGAAAATACGATGCGGTGATCTGTCTGGGAGCAGTGATTCGCGGTTCCACGCCTCACTTTGATTACGTGGCCGCGGAAGTCTCCAAGGGAATTGCGAGCATCATGCTGGAAACCGGCGTACCCATGGGCTTCGGCGTTTTGACCACCGATACGCTTGAACAGGCAGTGGAGCGCGCGGGCAGCAAAGCCGGCAACAAGGGCGTTGAAGCGGCGGGAGCGGCTTTGGAAGCCGTTCGTGTTCTTGAGCAGCTGTAATCAGGAGCAGGTTGTAACGTGAAATCAGAGTCTCGAAGACAAGGGCGCATGCAGGCTTTTCAGGTGCTATACGGCATGGAATTTCGGCCGGATGCTGACGCGCGTTCGTTGGAAGCCCATTACAGGAGCAGTCCTGATCCGGCGTTTGAGGATGATCCGGAAAAGGAACCATCCCCGGACGTCCTGTTCGCATCAAAGGATGCTCTGAAAGGCTTTGGCTGGGAGCTGGCTTCGGGCGTCTGGAGCAGGCGGCAAGAGCTGGACGAAGTTATACAACGTTTTTCGCAGCATTGGCGTATTGACAGAATCGCAAAAACGGAATTGACGATATTGCGTATAGCGATTTATGAAATGTTGCATCGTTCGGATGTTCCTGTCAAAGTAGCCATCAATGAGGCTGTGGAACTGGCCAAACAATTTGGTGATGATAATTCCAGGGGATTTGTGAACGGCATTTTGGATGCCGCTGCAAAGGCGCTTGAAGATGGTACAATTGGGGCTCGTTAAAGACGTGGATCAGGTTCCCGACGGCTTTTCGCGCGTGTTTGTCCGTGCCGGAAGCGGGGACAAGCTGGAACCGACGGTTTATTCCCGTCCGGACCGCCAGGGCGTGCAGCAGTTCGAGCTGGCTCTGGACGTGCTGCCCGGTGTGGAGAACATCGCCACATGGGCGCCGTGTCTGGCCTCGGTTATTCAGAACATGGGCTGGGAGCGCTGGTGGATCGACTCCTTTTCCCTTTCTGAAGTGCTGGACCGCTATATTACCGAGGCCCTGCGCATGTGGGGTCTGGAATTCTGGAAGTATTACTCCAAGGAAGGCGTGGTGCTGGTACAGACCGGGCTGCAGCGCGAGGCGGTTTCTTTGTCCCTTTTTGCCTGGGAGGAGCGTTTCAGCCATGTCAGGGTTTCCAAACTCTATGATTTCGACGCCATGGAACGCGAACAACAGGCCCAGATTCAGCAGCGCAAGAACAAATTCAAACAACTGTTAACCCCAAAATTCCTGGTTCAGAAACAAAGAACCTGAAGATGGAATAGAGTACGGACTGGAAGCGGCATTCATGGATAAATATGATTCTGAAGCAATTGAACTGAAATGGCAGCAACTCTGGGAAGAAAAAGGCGTCTTCCATGCCGAACCCGACCCTGATAAACCCAAGTACTACGTGCTGGAAATGTTTCCCTATCCGTCGGGGCGCATTCACATGGGGCACGTCCGCAATTATTCCATCGGCGACCTTATGGCCCGGTACCTGCGGATGAACGGCTACAATGTTTTTCACCCCATGGGCTGGGACGCTTTCGGCATGCCGGCGGAAAACGCCGCCATCAAGCACGGCATTCATCCTGCCAAATGGACCAAGGAAAACATCGCCAACATGCGCAGCCAGCTGCGCCGTCAGGGCTACTCCTACGACTGGGGCCAGGAACTGGCCACCTGCGATCCCGAATATTACCGCTGGGAACAGAAATTTTTTATCAAGCTCTATGAAAAGGGCGTTGTGTACCGCAAGAACGCGCCCCAGAACTGGTGCCCGACCTGCCACACCGTACTGGCCAACGAACAGGTCATCGACGGTCTCTGCTGGCGTTGCGACGATAAGGTGGAAACCAAGGAACTGGCTCAGTGGTTCCTGAAAATCACTTCCTATGCCGACGAACTGCTGGAAGATCTGGACCAGATGACCGGCAACTGGCCGGAACGGGTCATTGCCATGCAGCGCAACTGGATAGGCAAATCCATCGGCGCAAGAATCGATTTTCCGCTGGAAGGCTGGGACGAAAAGATTTCGGTGTTTTCCACCCGCCAGGATACCATCTTCGGCGCCACCTTCATGAGTCTGGCGGCAGAGCATCCGCTGGTGGAAAAGCTCATCGAGGGCAAGCCGGAAGCCGAAAAGGTCCGGGCTTTCGTCAAAAAAGTCACCGAAATGGACAAGAGCGCCCGAACGGCCGATGATTTCGAAAAAGAGGGCGTGTTTACCGGCGCTTATTGCACGAACCCGTACACGGGCGTCCGCATGCCCATTTATGTGGCCAACTTCGTACTCATGGACTACGGCACAGGCGCGGTCATGGCAGTGCCTGCGCATGACCAGCGCGATTTTGATTTCGCCACAAAGTACGGGCTGTCCATCAAGGTCGTCATCCAACCCAAAGACGAGACTCTGGATCCGGCCACCATGGACAAAGCCTTTTCCGATCCGGGATTTCTGGCCAACTCGGGGCCGTTCGACGGTTTGAGCGTGGCCGAGGCCAAAGAACGCATTGCGGACGACCTGGAAGCGAAGGGCTGGGGCAAACGCGACGTGAACTACCGCCTGCGGGACTGGAACATCTCCCGCCAGCGTTACTGGGGCGCGCCCATTCCCATGGTCTATTGCGATTCTTGCGGCATTGTGCCCGAAAAGGAAGAGAATCTGCCCGTTGTGCTGCCGCTGGATGTGGTCACTCACTCGGACGGTCGTTCGCCGCTGCCCGATACGGAGAGTTTCCGCAAGTGCACCTGTCCTGTTTGCGGCGGTCCGGCCCTGCGCGAAACCGACACCATGGACACGTTTATGGAGTCTTCCTGGTATTTCGTACGCTATCCTTCGGCCCGGCTGGATTCGGCGCCCTTTGATCCGGAAGCCACCAAGTACTGGCTGCCCGTTGATCAATACATCGGCGGTATCGAACACGCGATTCTCCATCTGCTCTACGCGCGGTTCTACATCAAGCTGCTGCGGGATATGGGCTATGTGGGCTTTGACGAGCCCTTTTCCAACCTGTTGACCCAGGGCATGGTGCTCAAGGACGGATCCAAAATGTCCAAGTCCAAGGGCAATGTGGTGGATCCGGACGCCATGGTCAAACAGTTCGGAGCGGACACGGTGCGGTTGTTCTGCCTGTTCGCCGCGCCGCCCGACAGGGATTTCGACTGGAGCGACAAGGGCATCGAGGGGGCGCATCGTTTCGTCAACCGTCTCTGGCGACTGGTGGAAGATCTTCTGCCCAAACTCGAAGCCGTTGCGCCCTGCAGTTCGCAGGCTGCCGACGTTGCGACGGAGCAGGCCAAAGAGCTGCGCCGCAAGGAACACGCCACGGTCAAAAAAGTGGGCGAAGACATGGGCGAGCGGTTCCAGTACAACACGGCCATCGCCAGTGTCATGGAACTGGTGAACCTGCTGTACGGCTGCAAGGATGAACTGGCGCAGACCCCGCAGGGCTGCCGGGTGCTTTCATCGGCCATCAGCACGGTGGTGAACATCCTTTCGCCGGTCACGCCGCATATCTGTGAAGAACTTTGGCAAATACTCGGACATCAGGGACTGCTCGCCCAGGCGGGCTGGCCTGTGTATGATGAAGAAGCATTGCAAGTGGATGAGGCCGTTGTTGTCGTGCAGATCAATGGCAAGCTGCGCGGTCGTATTTCGGTGTCCGTATCCGCGGCCAAGGAAGACGTAGAGGCCATGGCATTGCAGGAGCCGAATGTCGCCAAGCATCTGGACGGCAAAACCGTTAGAAAGGTTGTTGTCATACCGGGGAAATTGGTCAATGTTGTCGCCACGTAAGCTTCGTACGTCCTATTCCGTATTGTTTGTAGTCGTCTCCTGGTCCGTGCTTCTGGTGCTCGCGGGATGCGGGTATCAGCTGGGCGCGGGTGCTCCCGGAGTGCTCCCGCAAGGGCAAAAGACTCTGGCCCTGGCCAAAGTTGAAAACCCGACCTTGAAAACCTGGCTGGAGCCGCAGCTGCGCGCGGATGTCCGGGATGAATTCGCATCCCGAAACATCGCCGCCTGGCGGGATTCGGGAGAATCGGATTTTTCTCTTGAAATCAAAATCCTTCGCTATACCGAGTCGTCCTATTTGACGAACGAACGGGAAGAGACCCTGAAGTCCGTTGTGGATCTGCGCCTGGAGGCCAAGCTCTACAGTTCGGACGAGAAATTGCCGGTTTGGGAGTCCGGGCCTATCAAGGTTCAGGAGTATTATTACGATGATACGGACCTGGAAAAGGCAAGGACTCTGGCGGTTTCGCTGGCATCGCGCGAGTTGGCGGATCGAATGGGCGACGCATTTTAGCAAGCAGCAGGCAGGGGCGGGTCACAATCCCTGCGTGTTCTTATTCTGAGGCAGGCCGGACAGAATATGTCTACGCGTCCTGGGTTCAATTTTTTTGTATGTCCGGACAGCGGACTGCTGCAGCAGCAGATAGAATTGCTGCTGCAGCGGTTTCCGCCGGATTCCGGCACCTATGAGCGGCATGTCTTCTGGGGGGACGAGGGTCTGGGCGATTCGTTCTGGAATGCCCTTACTCTGCAGAATTTGCTTAGCATTCCCAAGGTGATCGTCCTCAGGCGCGCGCAGCTGCTGCCTGATGCGGAGTGGGAAAAATTCGGGCCGGCGCTGAGTCGGTTCAGCCCCACGGCCTGGCCGTTGTTTTGTCTGGAAACGGTGTTCGACAGGGGCAAACCCAAATTGCCGCGGGGGCTTGCCAAGCGGAAGTTCTGGCTGTTCGCGGAAAAGAAAAAATGGATCTGGCAGTCGCCCGGATTGCAGCCCAAGGATGTGACCGCCTACGTTCGCTCCTGGGCGCAGCAGCGCAATCTGCGTTTTGCCCCAGGCGCGCTGGAGGCCATCAGCGATGTGCTGCCGCCCAACCAGGCCGCCATCAAGCTGGAGCTGGCCAAGATCGAATTGGCCTGCAGCCCTGGTGAGGACGTGCGGCCCGAGCTGGCGCAGCTGGTGACCTTTACGCCGGATATGGATATTTTTGCATTTATCGACTCCGTACAGTCCGGGCAAGCGCCCCTGCAGGTCTGGCGCAAGATTGTCACCGCCCAGGCAGCCGGAGAGGGGCTGTTGTTTCAATTTCTGGCCATGCTGGCGCGTGAAGCGCGGATCATGTGGCTGCTGCTGCATGGAGAACAGGCGCCCCGGTTGCCGCAATTCGTGATCCAGCGCAAAACGACCCTGGCGCGTTCGCTCGGCCCGGCCCGGCTGGCCGGTATCTGGGAGTTGGCATTGGAAGCTGAACTGCGCGTGAAACAGGGCGAAGCCAGCGAAGCACAGGCCATGGAATCGCTGGTCAGCAGCCTGGCCGGATTGTTCCGCCCCGGCGGGGGAACGGCTTCGCGGCGATAACGCGGTGGTTTAACGGCGAAAAACTTGCCCAAGCTCAAGAGCGGACTTATGGTAAAAGAGAGGCCTCATTACTATGGGCACCGCCAGAGGCTGCGCGAGAAGTTTCTGGATGATCATGAGAAACTGGCCGATTATGAACTTTTGGAGGCCTTGCTGGGGGTTGTCATCCCGCGGCGGGATACGAAACCCATCGCCAAGGAGCTGCTGAAACGCTTCGGGAATCTGAAAGGCGTATTCGCAGCCAAAGAAGAAGAACTTTTGACTATTTCCGGAATCGGTCCGGGTGTGGTATACTTCTGGCACTTGTTGCGAGCGTTGAAAATTCGCATTGATGAGTCCAGGCTGCAGGAAAAAGTAATCGTGGATCATCCAAAGATCGTGGCGGAGCTGGCAACCGCGCGATTGGGCGATCAGGACAAGGAACAGTTTTGGGTGGCCATGGTGGACAACCGGAACCGGTTGCTGGCCTGGGAAAAAATCAGTCAGGGAACCGTCAATCAGGCGCATGTGTATTTGCGTGAAATAATGGAAAAGGCCCTTGAAAAGAAGGCCAGCGGACTGATATTGGTGCATAATCACCCTGGAGGCGATCCAAGACCGTCGCAGGCGGACAAAAATTTGACCGAAACGGTGCGGCATGTGGCGGGCCAGCTGGAAATTCGGATCCTGGATCATATCATCATTACGGAAGAGGATTATTACAGCTTCAAATCACAGGGATTGATCTGAAAACATGCGTTCCTTGAAAAAACAGCAAGCGTAACTGCTCGTTTAAGCCATAAGGAGGAGAGTCATGGTACGGAGTCTTCAATGCCTTATTACAGGAACGGTGCAAGGCGTATTTTTACGTTCTTGGATTCATGATCAGGCTGTGAGCCTCGGCCTGAAGGGCTGGGTGCGAAACGTCGCCGACGGCAAGATTGAAGTGCTCGCCCAAGGAGATGAACAGGCCTGCGATGAGCTTAAGGAGAGGCTGTACAAAGGATCGCCCATGAGCCGGGTGGAACAAGTCGAGTGCAAGTGGATCGAATACGACAAGGAATATGACAAGTTCGAGATACGCTCCTGACAAATGAATCGAGATTTAAGGCCCGAATCCGGGGAATGGAGACTTTTCCGGACCCGGGCCTTTGCGTACTATAAAGGGAACCGATAATGAGTAGAAAAACGTTATTTTTGAGTCCGCTGGCGTCTGACGGCGGTGCCGGGGGCGAAGGGGGGCACGGGGGAGAGGCGGACGGTGATTTCGCGGACGCCTTGAACATTTCGAGCAGAGACATCCCCCTGGAAGTACCGGTATTGCCGGTTCGGGATATTGTGGTTTTCAACTACATGATCCTGCCTCTGTTCGTCGGACGGGACAAGTCCGTGGAAGCCGTAGAAGCGGCTTTGGGGTCGCACCGCTACATTTTGATTCTTACCCAGCAGGATGAAAGCGTTGATGATCCGGCCCCGGAGGATCTCTACCGGGTCGGTGCCGTGGCCATGATCATGCGTATGCTCAAAATGCCCGACGGCAAGCTCAAGGTGCTTGTCCAGGGCATCAGCAGGGCCCGTGTCGAGGATTTCATACAGACGGACCCCCACATGGAAGCCCGGATCAGCCTGATCGAAGAAAACGAAATTTCCGAACTGACGTTGGAACAGGAAGCCATGATGCGCGCCGCCAAAGAACAGAGCGAGCGGATTCTCGCCCTGCGCGGGGCTTCTTCTCCGGACATCATGGCCGTATTGAACAGTGTCAACGAGCCGGGCCGGCTGGCCGACCTGGTCGCTTCCAACCTGCGTATCAAGGTTTCCGACGCGCAGAAGATTCTGGAATGCGAGCGCCCGGCCGAACGTCTGGCCCTGGTGAACGAGCAGCTGGTCAAGGAAGTCGAAGTCGCTTCCATGCAGGCCAAGATTCAGAGCATGGCCAAAGAGGGCATGGACAAGGCGCAGCGCGACTACTACCTGCGCGAACAGCTCAAGGCTATCCGCAAGGAGCTGGGTGAAGGCGGCGAGGACAGCGAGGAACTCGAAGAACTTGCCGGCCAGCTCGCCAAGGCGGGCCTGCCCAAGGAAGTGAAAAAGGAAGCGGACAAACAGCTTAAACGGCTGGTTTCCATGCATCCGGACTCCTCCGAAGCCACTGTGGTCCGGACGTACCTGGACTGGCTGGTCGAATTGCCCTGGAAAAAAACTTCCCGGGACCGTCTGGAGATCAAAGCGGCGAAAAAAATTCTGGATGAAGACCATTTTGACCTGGAAAAAGTCAAAGAACGTATTCTCGAATACTTGAGCGTACGCAAACTCAATCCGCAGATGAAAGGTCCCATCCTCTGCTTTGTGGGCCCTCCCGGCGTGGGAAAGACCTCGTTGGGGCGCTCCATCGCCCGTGCTCTGGGCCGGAAATTCCACCGTATGTCCCTGGGCGGTATGCGAGATGAAGCCGAAATTCGCGGACACCGCCGAACCTACATCGGTTCCATGCCCGGACGCATCATCCAGGGCATCAAGCAGGCCGGAACGCGCAATCCCGTGTTCATGCTGGACGAGATAGACAAAGTGGGCGCGGATTTTCGCGGCGATCCCTCCTCGGCCCTGCTTGAGGTGCTGGATCCGGAGCAGAACAATTCTTTTACCGATCATTATCTGAATGTGCCCTTTGATCTCTCCAAGAGCATGTTCATCTGTACGGCCAACGTATTGGACACCATCCCCGCTCCGTTGCTGGACCGCATGGAAACCATCCGGATTCCGGGCTACACCGAGCAGGAGAAGGTCAAAATCGCCCGTACGTATCTGATCCCGCGCCAGGCCAAGGAAAACGGCCTGCGGGTCGCTGAGCTGAACATTTCCGACAGCGTCATTTCGCGTATTGTCCGGGAATACACGCGCGAGGCCGGGTTGCGGAATCTTGAACGCGAAATCGGCAGTGCGCTTCGAAAACTCGCCCGGCGCAAGGCTGAGGGCGAGGACGGTCCGTTCACGATTACCACCAAGAACCTGCACAAGCTGCTGGGCGTTCCGACCTATCTGGACGACGAGCGTGAAAACGAGCTGCCCCCAGGGGTTGCCGTGGGGCTGGCCTGGACCCCTTACGGCGGTGAGATTCTACACATTGAAGCCACGACCATGCCCGGAAAGGGCAAGTTGACCCTGACAGGCAAGCTGGGCGATGTGATGAAGGAAAGCGCTCAGGCTGCCATGAGCTACGCCCGGGCCAATGCGGAAAAACTCGGTGTGGATGCGGATTTCATTGAAAAACTGGACCTCCATATTCACATCCCGTCCGGCGCGACCCCCAAAGACGGTCCGTCCGCGGGCGTGACCCTGGTCACCGCGCTGGTCTCCATTTTGCGCGATACGCCTGTGGCTCGGGATTTGTGCATGACGGGAGAAATCACATTACGCGGTCGCGTTCTGCCGGTGGGCGGCATCAAGGAGAAAATCCTCGCCGCTGTGGCGCATGAGATGCATACGGTGCTGATCCCGGCCCAGAACAAGAAGGACCTGGAAGATATTCCCGCGGAACTGCGCCGCAAAATCACCGTCCGCTTTATCGAGCGTATAGATGAACTGTGGCAGTATGTCTGGGGAACGGAACAGATTCCGGATACGAAATAGTAAGCGGCAACAACGTGAAAGATAAAGAGCTCCTGGCCAGGCATCCGCTGCTGTCCAAGCTCTCCGGCGAAGTCATTTGGATGTTGTTTGAAGAGGAAGGAGTCGATGCGTCGAACATCGACTCCTTCTTTGATCATTTTGGACGTATGTTGCGCGAAACAGTGGCGCTCATGCGCCGCCTTCTGGATCCGGACGACGCCGGGGCAGCGTTTTTCCGTATTCAACAGCGTCCAGAACTCGTGGCGCTTGCAGGGGATGTTCCAGCCTGTTCCACTTGCGGAGCCTTGTCCGGCCTGGTTATCCCCACTACGGAATTTGATTTTTTACCCTGGCTCCCGCCGTACTCGCTGGGCTGCCGTATGTACGCCTCATCTGTTCCGGCTGCGGAGGCCGTTGCCGCGCGGATGCCGTCCGCGGGAACCCCTGTGCCGACCATCAGACTTGTCTGCGAAAGCGGCTGGATTTTTCACGCGGACTGGAGTTCTCTCCTGGAAAAATAGCCGCCGCCGAAAGCAGTCCTTGTTCTCAAAAAAATCCTGCGTATTACATGGCTTCGCGTCCGAGGTTGATGCCGATGGATTCGGCCGTATGAATCAGCTGGGAATCCAGGGGGACCGTACGGACCAGTCCGGCCAGTTCCTCCAGAGGGACGCGTACGATTTCTGGCGTTTTCAGGGCGACCATTACGCCGAAGGCGCCCTGGGCCGCGGCTTCCACCGCTGAGCTGCCCAGGCGCGTTCCAAGTACGCGGTCAAAGGCGCAGGGGGAGCCGCCCCGCTGGATATGCCCCAGAACCGTGCAGCGGACTTCCAGGTCGATGTGTTCCTTGATCCGCCCTGCCAGATACTGGCCGATGCCGCCCAGCTGGGGGACCCCCTGCAAACGTGTGGTGGCGGTTTCCTGGGTGACCACGTCATGGCCGAGTTCATGGGCCCCCTCCGCAACCATGATGATGCTGTAAGGACTGCCGCCATCGGCGCGGAAGCGGATTTTTTGCAGGATGTTGTCCAGGTGGTACGGGATCTCCGGGATCAGGATGATATGCGCGCCGCCCGAGATGCCGGCTTCCAGGGCGATCCATCCCGCGGTACGGCCCATGACCTCGAGGATCATCACGCGCTGGTGGCTGCGCCCGGTGGTATGCAAGCGGTCCATGGCGTCGCAGGCTACTTCCACCGCCGTCTGGTAGCCGAAGGTATAGTCGGTGCCTTCGAGGTCGTTGTCGATGGTCTTGGGGATGCCGATGGTTGGAACGCCGAGCTGATGCAGCTTGTAGCCCAGTTCCAGAGTGCCTTCTCCGCCCACTACAAAGATGCAATCGAGCCCCATTTCCTTGAAATTCCGCACAACAAGCTGCGAATAATCTTTGGTGACGATTTCGCCGTTTTCATCGTATTCACGGTAAGCAAAGGGGTTGCCTTTGTTGGTGGTGCCCAGGATGGTGCCGCCCATAGTCAGGATATCCTTGGTGTTGCGCGTAGTCAGCTGTTGTGTTTTCCCGGTCACCAGGCCTTCGAATCCGTTTTCAATGCCGATGACCGAGGCGCCATGCTGAATGACGGCCGCGCGAGTGACCGCACGAATTACCGCATTGAGTCCCGAACAATCTCCGCCTCCTGTAAGAATGCCTACGCGTTGCAACGCCATATGCCGCTCCTTGCTGTTGTTTGCGAATTATCTGGAAGTTCCGAAAATGGTGACGACGATCTGACGGTAGCGGGGTTTATTGTCGTGATTGATGCACACGACCTGCTGCCAGGTGCCCAGGACAAGCTGTCCGTCGCGTACGGCCAGTGCGATGGAGGGGCCAAGCAATGCGGCCTGCACGTGGCTGTGTCCGTTACCGTCGTGCCAAGCCCGTTCGTGAGCGTATGGCATGTCCTCAGGCGCGAGGCGTTTGATGGCCTGCGCCAGATCCTCCACAACGCCGGGCTCGAATTCTATGGTGGTCAACGAGGCTGTCGAACCAACGACATTGGCCTGAAGCATTCCGCTATGGATGGCTGATTCCTTGAGTAGTTGCTGTATGTTCAGAGTGACATCAGCCATGTCTGGTCCGGTACGTAACGAAATCTCAAACTGGTCGCAATGCATGCGCATGAAAGTATCCCCTGCCTGAAAAGGTGCACCTAACTGCCAGAACATACGAGTGGAAAAGTTTTTATACTTGTTCCGGCAGCATCCGCAGTGTCATATAAAGTTTAAAACAAAGCTGCATGCATGGAAAGGGCTGGAAAGAAAAAACAAGTTGTTTTTTGTGTTTGCCATTTGCTTGTAGTTGTCGGAAATTATGGAAAAAAAATAATTTGTGAAATTAGTATCAATCTGCTATTTCATCGCATGGTTATGGTATTTATGTTACAATAAATATGAAAAGGGTGTTTTTATTGCGGGGGCAATGTTCGTAAATCACGTAGTATTGCAAGAAGGGGAGTAAAAAACAGACTATCGTTGTCCTGCTTTTAGGGGGCAAGAGCGGGACAATGAGCCGAGAGGTAGTTTTTTCCGGGTAGTAATAGTGTTTTTTCTTACAGTTCAGTATCTTCCAGCTGCTTTGGATTGAACGTACATGCCCCGAAAACATCTTGGCAGCTGAACAAGACGCTGGGACTCGCGAGCATTCCCGGCGCGGTACGTTGTATTGGTTTGGCTTTTCTGGAGGCATGCGAAACTTCAGGCATTGCAATGGAATTTATTGAGCTCAACACTCCAAATGAGAATCTATTTATCGCACAGAGCCCAGTTCCCATCATGCAGGTCAGGTTGGCCGGCTGAACTGGCCCCCATGAGCCGATGCAGTTAACGCTAAAGAAGTGTGCGGGTAAAGCCGCATGGAAGAGAGATGAAAATGAAAGTAAGACTTATCTTAACGGGTATTGTCGCCATTGTACTTCTTGTTTGCTTATCTGTTTTTTTAACGGACAAGCCCCAACTGCTGGCACTGAGCGGTACTGCAATTATTTTGGTTTTGGTCCTGATATATTTTTCCATTCAGCATTTGATCGCTCCTCTGGAGAAGGTTTCGCAAAAATTGCATAAGGCAGCGCAAGGCGATTTGAGCATCCATTTGGAGGAAGAGGGTATAGTGGAAATGCGCCATTTGCAGGAATCTGTAAATGAGCTTGTGGATACGTTGAAAATGAAGATAGGCATCAATGAATCCATACTGGACAACATTTTGATGCCCATGCTGCTTGTGGATACGGACGCAAAAATTACCTGGATGAATGACTCCATGCTCAAACTGACGGAGCAATCCGGCGAGCCGTCGGATTATTATGGAAAAGACATCGGTCCTTTTTTTTATAATACGGATCAGGACACAACAACGTCAAAGGCCTTGCGTTCGAAAGAAAAACAGTTCGCCAAGTCCCAGATGACCACAAGACATGGTAATATCAAATATATTTCCATTGCCTCCGCACCCATCAAGGATTCTCTGGGTAATTTGATCGGGGGATTTACCTCGATCATGGATTTCACCAATATAAAGCTCAAGGAAGATCACATCACTTCTCAGAATGAAATGATCGCCAAGGGTGTCTCCCACGCCACGTCGGTTTCCGAAAAAGTGTCGGCTTCCGCCGAGTCTCTTTCCACCCAGATTCTTCAGGCAAACCGCGGGGCGGAAGAGCAGCGCGCCCGCACAACGGAAGTGGCTACCGCCATTGAGGAAATGAACGCGACCATTCTGGAGGTTGCGCGTAATGCCGGAAGCGCTTCCGATATCGCCAGTTCAGCTCAGCAAACGGCCGAACACGGAGCCACGCAGGTCAACGAGGTCATCGCGGTCATGGATGAAGTGAACGCCAAAGCCAATGAGTTGAAATCCGAAATGGACGGGTTGGGGCAACAGGCGGAAGGTATTGGCCGGATTATGGCGGTAATCAACGACATCGCGGACCAGACCAACCTGCTGGCTCTGAATGCGGCCATTGAGGCTGCCCGCGCGGGTGAAGCCGGACGCGGTTTCGCCGTTGTTGCCGACGAGGTGCGCAAACTCGCCGAAAAGACCATGCAGGCCACCAATGAAGTAAGTTCGTTTATCCGGGCCATTCAGGAAAGCGCGCGCAACAACCTGGAGGTCACCGAGCAGACAACCCAGGTTATTTTGAAAGCCACCGAATTGTCTCATGATGCCGGTGAATCCCTGGAGCAGATCCTGCATCTGGTTGAAAGCACGGAAGACCAGGTGCGCTCCATCGCCACGGCTTCAGAGGAACAGTCCGCCACCAGTGAGGAAATCAACCGTTCTTCCGACGAGATCAACCGGATTGCCGTTGATACCGCCAATGCAATGGCCAATGCGGCTGATGCCATTTCGGAGATGTCGCGTTTGTCTATGGAATTACGCGATGCTATGCTGCAAATGCAGGAGGATTCCGGCAACTAGAGTCACGAGGACTCCTTGTGTTTTTGCATAAAAGTCATTTTGCTCGACTCTTTACCAGGGGCTCGGACTCATGGTAAAAGTAAAGCCATGGTGGATTGCAGCCGATATGATGTTGTTGCGACCTGGAGGCGGAGTGTGGCTTTTTTAGGAAAACGGGTACCCGTAGTCAGTTGGACCACATCTCTGGTTGTGATGCTGTTTCTAATTCCCGGAGGATCAGCCTTGGCGATGACGCTACGTTCAACCGCCTTTGAGCCGGGGCAGGCCATCCCCGAGCAGTATACCTGCAAAGGCGCCGACAGGTCTCCACAACTTCAATGGACGGGCGTGCCTGAGGCGACGGCAAGCATTGTTCTTGTTTGCTACGATCCTGACGCGCCTGTTGGCGTTTGGGATCATTGGCTGTTGTATAATATCCCTGCAGAGACTTCAGAATTGCCGGAGGGCGTATCTTCGCTGCCGGAAGGAACGCTTGCCGGAAAAAATTCCTGGGGCAGACAGATCTACGGCGGCCCGTGTCCTCCATCCGGAATACACAGATATTATTTCAAGACGTATGCTTTGGATTGCCTGCTGGATTTGCCCGAGGGAGCCGGCAAACAAGCCGTGATGCAATCCATGAAAGGGCATATTCTGGATCAGGCCGAACTCATGGGAACGTTTAGCAAACAATGAGTGCTTGGGATCAATTTCTCTGAAATTGTATATTCCTGGAGAAGAATGCTGTGTTACTCCCCGAAAAAGAAGCGAAATACAAGTACTGCCCGTTTTTGAAAACGCATGATGACAAACTCAAATTCTGCCAGGCCACAATGTGCATGATGTGGCGTTTCGAGCATCCGGACAAAAAGAGCGAGTCGGATCGGGGCTACTGCGGACTTGCCGGAAAACCTTCTGCTTTTTAACTCTCTGCAAGTTTTCGTTCGCGGGCTGACGACAACCCGCCAATACCCGAGTTTTGTAGATGTTTCCTGTGTCGTTGACTTTTTTTTCGAGCATGGCATGCTCATTCTGTAACCCGCTTTTGCAAAAGACGTCGACATAAAAGCGGACAGGATGCTTCCTGTTGAAACTGCTTACGAACTCTGATCGCAAGGAAGTATGCGTGCCGGTTATTTTGCTTATTGAAAAAGAAGTTGAGGAAAGGAAGCGCCTGGTCTCGGCTGTTCAGGGCGCCGGGTATGTAGTGAGCAGCGTTGCCTCTACTGTGGACGCGCTGGTGGCCGTTTCCGAGCAAGTTTTCGACGTTGTTATTCTTAATGAGTCCATTTTTTCCGACTCCGGCATGAGCGTCATCAATGCTGTTCACGCCCATAGCCCTGACGCTCAGGTAATCGTTATAGTCGATTCCTCCGAGTCCTTTGATACGGTTCTCAAACAGGGCCCCCTGGCGTATGATCTCTTCCTCAAGTCTTCCAATCCCAAACTATTGATTCACCGTATCACCCGTGCCCTTGAATTCAAGCAGGCTCTGCGGTCGCAACGGCTGCTGGAGGGGGCCAACAAGTCCTTGCGGCAGCATCTGGATGAACAGGCCGAACTTTCTCTGCAGCTGGAGCAGGAACTGCAGAAACTCAAACGGATCATGCAAATGGTCGGCGTACCCATTGCCGTCATCAGCAAGGAGCGTACGGTTCTCTGGAGCAACAGAGCTTATGAAGCGTTGCTTTCAAACCAGGAGGGCGTCTACTGTTTGCATGCCGCTTGCTCAGGCGTACGCTGCAAGCAATGTGTTCTCGATGATATTTTTTCCGGACGCAGGCAGTATTCCCGAGCGGAAGTGGAAAGTCAGATTCCGGACGCGAACGTGTGCTGGTTTGAGATAATCGATACGCCCTTGCTGGGGGTCAATGATGAGATACTCGGCGTGGTGGAGCTGGCGCTTCCCATTGACGAGAGAAAAAAGGATCAGCTGGCGCTGCAGGAAGCCAAAAAGACTCTGGAACAGGGTGTGGCGCAACGGACATTGTCGCTCAAAGAGAGCAACGACCGTCTGGAACATGAAATAGAAATCAGGAAGAGTACAGAAAGGCGGATGCTGGCGGAGCTTGAGTTGAATGCCGCGGTGGCCGCACTGGCCAACAGCCTTGTTACAGGATCTGAGAGCCTGGAAGAGGTGGCGGGGTCCGCATTGGAATACGCGCTGTCGTTTACCAACAGCAATATGGGATTTGTTACGAAAATCAATGCGGACACGGATTCCAACCAGATCCTGGCGCATAAAGGCATTACCAAAAAATGTTTGGGCAGGTTGCTTGCCGGTTTTGAGGGCGATGTTGCCGAAACCCAGCCGGTTCATACGCATTTTGGCCAGCGTCCTTTTTTTACTAATAATGTGAAAGAAAGCCGCCTGCCAAAATTTCCCCAGGGGCATCCGGCCATCGCCAACTGCATCAATGCGCCGGTTATTGTGGAAGGGCGGCTTGGCGGCATGATTGTGACCGCCAACTCCGAAAAGGAATACACATACGATGACCTGGGTGCGGTTCTGCGGATGTCGAGCCTGTTCGCCCTGGCCCTTCAGCGCTGGAACAAAGAGCACGAATTGATTCGGGCGAAATCCATTGCCGAGGATGCCAATAAAGCCAAGACGCAGTTCCTGGCGAACATGAGCCACGAGCTGCGCACACCGTTGAATGGTATCATGGGCTCGGCGCGCGTGTTGCTGGAGCTTGGCCCGGAACATGAGCAACGGGAGTTTCTGGATCTCATAATGAAATCCGGCGGCCAGCTGCTGATGTTGATAAATGACCTGCTTGTCCTGTCGAATCTGGAACTCAAACGTTTTTCCACTTCCAGCGTGCAGTTCTGTCTTCACGAGATGCTGGAGGGGATTCTGGGGCTGTATCAGGCCCAGGCTTCCCAGAAGGGACTGGATTTTTTTGTTTCCATAAATTCGGATGTGCCTTCTTTTCTCACGGCTGATTCCAATTGTTTCAAGCTGGTATTGTCCAATCTGATTACCAACGCCATTCAGTTTACCGCTGAGGGACGTATCGGCCTTTCCATGGAGCTCGCCGGGGTGCCGATCCAGGACAAGGACAGCGGCGAATATCATACGCAGTTGCTTGTTTCCGTATCCGATACGGGGCAGGGTATTCCCCAAAACATGCATGAAGAGATTTTCGAGCAGTTTACGCTGGTGGAAGACTGCATGACCAAACGGTACGGCGGTGCGGGACTGGGCCTTTCCATCTGCAGGCAGCTCGTGACGCTGATGGGAGGCGATATCTGGGTGGAGAGCGAACTTGGCAAGGGCAGCACCTTCAGCTTTGTTGTCGATGTCGGGCTTGAATTGGGCGCAACCCAGGACGAGTGCCTCGCGGGTCCGCCGCACAAGGTGGTTCCGGCCACTTCGCTTCACGTCCTGTATGCGGAAGACGAATTCACCAACCAGGAGCTGGTCAAACGCTTTATGGAAAAACGCGGGCACACGGTGGTCATAGCCAATGACGGTCTGGAGGCACTGGATCGTTTGCGTCTTGACCCGAATTTCGATCTGGTGCTCATGGACTTGAAGATGCCGCGTGTGGATGGGATTGAGGCCACAAGAAAAATTCGTTGCGGCGAATGCGGCAATGTGGATTCGCAGATTCCCATAATCGCCGTGACGGCTTTCGCCAGTGAACGTGAAGAGATAAAAGGCAGAGAAGTAGGCCTGGACGCCTATATCACCAAACCTGTGGATCTCGTGAATTTGCTTGAAAGCATGCATCGTGTTGTTGCTCTGAAACAACGGGGACGATGATCTTTCCGCTCCAAATATACGGGTTTTCCTTTCAATTCGATTCGGCTTGTCATACCGTTTTCCATATCCTATAGTTCTTCGCAATCATGCCTGTCGGAGGTACGGACTTCTGATCCGGCAGGATACGGCTGTTGGAGGACCCGTGTGGATCCTTTGGGCCGTCCGTTGTGAGACTCTTCACGCTCAGATCAATCCAAGGAGAAGAAGATGAGCGAACTGCAAGGAAAAAAAGTGGTTCTGTACGTTGAGAATTTATACAACGACCTGGAATTCTGGTATCCGAAATTGCGGTTGCGCGAAGCAGATGCAGAGGTGATTGTCGCCGGTCCTGAAGCCGGCGCTGTGTATAAAAGTAAGTTCGGTATGCCGGCAACTGCCGATGTGGCTTTTCAGGATATCGATCCCAACACGATAGACGGTATTATCGTTCCGGGAGGGTACGCGCCAGACCTGATGCGGCGCAACGAAGCTGCCGTCGCATTGGTCCGCAATGCCTTTGAACTGGGAATAATTATCGCCCATATCTGTCATGCGGGCTGGGTGCTGATTTCCGCCGGCATCGTCAAAGGGATGCGTTCTACATCCTATGTGGCCATCAAGGACGACATGGTCAACGCCGGGGCGCTTTGGGAAGACGCCGCGGTGGTTGTGGACAAAAATCTCATCTCAAGCCGCACGCCCGATGACCTGCCCGTATTCTGCAAAGCCATCATTGAACAGCTGGCATTGAAATACGGAGCCTGAGCCGGGCAGCGTATTCTAGCGCAGCATGGCCGGCAGCCCTTTCGGCCTGTCAGTTGCGTATTGCTTATGGGTACATTTCGCCGTTCTCTTCTCCGCCTGAAAAGCGGTATGAGAAGGGCGATTGTTTTGTAAAAAAATCATAGTAGTAGTGCGTGTTCCCCAATTTTTATGTCGCGAGTTTGTGCAAAAATTGCAACAGGCAAGGCTGAAGGAAAAAAAAGGTTGCAGGCGTAAGGGCGGCTGCGTCAAATAGCTTTTTTCCTGAAAACGCAGCATGGTGGAATTCTGGCCAAACAGAGCGGAAAAGAATGGAGAAACACGCCCTGAAAGGTTGCCAAAAATAATTTATGCAGAAACGTGTATCCCCTGACGAGGCGGCAACGCCTTACAAAGCAGTGATTTTTGATTTAGACGGTACGCTCTTGAATTCCCTGGAGGACTTGGCCGACTCGGCGAATTTTTCTTTGAGCGCATGTGGTTTTCCCGAACATCCCGTGGCCTCCTACAGGCAGTTTGTGGGAGACGGCGTACGTATGCTGCTGCAGCGGGCTTTGCCGGAGGAAAGTCGTACGGAAGAAACCATTTCCCGCTGTCTGGAGGTTTTCAACAAGGAATATCGCCAGGGATGGAACCGCAAGTCCGTTCCTTATCCGGGCATTCCCGAACTGTTGGACTGGCTGCGGGACCAGGGATTGGCCCTGTCCGTTCTTTCCAATAAGCCGCATACCTTTATTCAGGAAATCATGGACTATTATTTCAGCGACTGGAATTTTTCCCCCGTGTACGGAGCAAGTCCGGATTTTCCCAGAAAGCCCGATCCGGCCGGAGTGGGATTGATACGGGAGCAATTGTCCGTGGAGCCCGGGCAGGTGATTTTCATGGGAGATTCCAATGTGGACATGAATACGGCGAAAAATGCCGGAGTGCTGGCCGCAGGCGCCTTATGGGGCTTCCGGGGAGCCGAAGAACTCGCCCGTTCGGGTGCCGACCTGTTGCTGGAAGATCCTCTGGGACTGTCCAGCTGGATGCTGGTTCCGCAGCAGCAGCAGGTCGCAGGTCCTCAACGATACGGCAAAAACGGTTGCGTTTCATCGGCCTGAGCCTGCATTGACCTTGACAAAAGTCGCCAGGGGCGGACTTTGGGGAATCCTCAAAGTCCGCCTTTTTCGTAGTAATGGGTGATGATGTCCTGCTTGGAGATCATGGCCACGATCAAATCGGTATTGTCCTCGCGCACCACCGGAAGTTCGTCCACGTTCAACGAAACCATTTTGTCCAGGGCCTGCTGCAGGGTGTCGCTGCCCTTGACGCGGACCACATTGCTGGTGGCCACGTCCTTGGCCACCAACAGGTCTGAGACCGCCTCGTCGAACATAACTTGGCGGATGTCGTTGATGGTGACTATGCCGGTGAGCAGCCCCTCTTCATTGACTATGGGAAAATAGGACTCGGGCGAATTGGTGACGATCTTGACCAGATCCCGGAACGACATGTTTTCCTTCAGCACGCTGACATACCAGAGTTTGACGGCTTCCCGCACGCGCATTTGCGATAGCAGGGCCCGGGCGAATTCCGTCAGGTGCGCGGGTGACTCCAGCCGGTTCGACAGCTGTTTTTCATACAGGCTGATTTTGCCCATGAGCAGATAGCTGATGGTTGAAACAACCATCAGCGGGACGAGCAGCGTATAACTGCCGCTCATTTCGCAGGCCATGATCACGGAAGCTATAGGCACCTTGGCAACGCCCGAGAAAAAACCGCCCATGCCCACAAGTACGAAGGCGTTGGGGTGGATGACCCAGGTCGGCGCCACGAGCTGCCCGAGATAGCCGAACGCTCCTCCGAGCATGGCGCCCATGAAAACGGACGGACCGAATACGCCGCCGCTGCCGCCGGAGCTGATGGTGAACGACGTGGCTAATATCTTGACGAACACCAGCAGCAGCATGGTCATCCAGGGGAGGTTCCCGTCCAGAGCCAGCTGGATCCAGGCATAGCCGCCGTCGATGATTTGCGGAAAAAACAACGCGGTGATGCCCAGCAGCAACCCTCCCAAGGCGGGCTTGAACATCTGCGGAATGGGAATTTTGTTGAAAAATTTATCCCGCATCCCGTAGAAGACCTTGATGTAAAAATAGCCCACGGCGGCGCAGA
The DNA here is from genome assembly GCA_963677785.2 of Desulfovibrionaceae bacterium. Lineage (GTDB taxonomy): Bacteria > Desulfobacterota > Desulfovibrionia > Desulfovibrionales > Desulfovibrionaceae. The sequence goes on from CAXXDH010000001.1 coordinate 174,238, forward strand.
TTACGCCGAACAGCGCGTAGGGCACCAGCTCCTGGGTCATGGAAAAACCCAGGTCTGTGGCATTGAAAATAACATGCCGCCCGATCAGTTCGGAAAAGATCGAATAGGCCATGATGGAAGAAATAATGCACGGAAGGATGGCCTCGAATTCGTATTCCGTGTCTCGATACAGTACGCCGGGCACAAAAAGAGCGGCGCCCAGGGGGGCCTGGAAAATGGCGCCGATACCGCCGGCGGCTCCGGCCAGCAGCAGAATACGCCGTTCCCTGGGTTTGAGCCTGAGGGCCTCCGCCAGAATCGAACCAAAACCCGAGCCTATTTGCGCGATGGGGCCTTCCTTGCCTGCGGATCCGCCGCTGCCGATGGTCAATGCGGAAGCGATGAGCTTGACAATCGGAGCGCGTTTGCGCACCTTGCCGCCGCGCATATGAAACGATTCAATCATGGCGTCCGTGCCGTGCCCCTCTGCCTCGGGAGCGACAGTGAACACGAGAATGCCGGAGATCAATCCGCCCAGCGTTGCGATGGGAATGATCCAGTAGGAAAAAAGTACCCCAGGCTCGAGATCCACGGAAAGCGGAGACAGCCCTGGTTCAAGATAGGAAAGGGGCAGATGGACAAAGTAATGCAGCGTATATTCCAGCAGATGATCGAAGAAGACCGCCCCGAGTCCGGCCACCGATCCCACAGCAAGGCAAAGGACCAGTGAGCGCGCATGGCTCGGCCAGTGAGCGAAGCGGAAGCGTTCGATATATCTGCGCCAGTTGTTGATATTCAAGAGGGCCGTATCGGAAGAGTTTGTCATAAAAAGTAGCTCATGTTGTATGCGGCCGTTTTCAATTACGGACTTACTCCTTTGCAATCCATCCCCAAACGCCGCCCAGGGTGGATAAGAACAGCCCGGCGATGAAGGCCGTGAAAGCATAGCCCGAATGATCGGTTGCAATGCAGACCAGCCCGGCGAACAATAAAGCTCCGCCCGCGGCTTGGAGTATAAAATCAATTTTGATGCGTTTTTTGGGAGGGGGAGGAGGCGGCGGTTTGATATGCGATGCGGGATTGGGCAAACCACAATGTCGGCAGGATACTGCCTTTTCTGAGATTTCCTGGCCGCAATCCGGACACTTGATCAAAGCCAAAAGAGGCCTCCCCCGTTGGAGCCGCAACCCGGTGGCTGCAGTGGCTAGAATCTGTTTCTAGATTCCTTTTCGCTACGCCTGGCGAATTCAACCATGTTGCTTTTTCAGGGAACATGGTCCCTTGCCTGGTAAAATTCCTGCCCAACCTCGCGATGAAATTACTGTAGAAACACGCCTTAAAAAAAACGTATTTTCAATTGTGCGATCTGCGCATTGCGTAAATCTTTTCTTCCCTGGTCGGCCTGGCCGCGGCTGACCAGCAAATGGCCGCGTGCTTCTAGGGCTTTGCCGTAGCCGGGAAAAAGCTCAAGGGCCTTGGTGTAGTCCGCAAGGGCTTCATCAAGGCGTCCGCGTTGTTCGAACAAGGTTCCGCGATTGTAGTAGGCCGTGTAGTCGGGATTGTACTCGATTCCTTTGCTTAAATCCAGGAAAGCCTTGTCGTCATCGCCGCGGGAAAGCCAGATCGTGGCCCTGTTGTTGTAGCAATAGGTCAGCACCCGGTCTCCGGGGCCAAGCACGCCCGAGTCGATCACCGTGCCATAGAGTGCGAGCGCCCGATCCAGGTTGCCGGCTTCATGGGCTTTGACTGCCTCGTTGGCTATGGCGTAGATTTCGTCGCTTTTATCCGCCAGGGCCTGCTGCTGCAGGCACAAACAGAAAAGAAAAAGAAGAGGCAGTGTCCGCAAAAGACTCCGCATGTGTACCTCCTGTTCCGCTGCGGGGTGTCTTAGGGCGTGCCCTAACCATTTGAGCGGGATGTTTACACTTTATACATACTCCTAGCTTGTTTTGGCGGCAAGAACAAGCTGTCTTCCCCAATTTGTCCGCATGCGCTTTACCGCAAATTTCTGCGTATGCAGAAGTAAATTTTTTCCGGATTATGCCGAAAACAGCAACAATGCTCTGGCTTGAAACTTGCTCGAACCAGAGTGCCGGGCATTTTTTGCCCCTGAATCCGCCATTACGACAAGGAGCTGCGTATGCATGAGGGACTTTCCGTACTTTGGATGTATGAACCGGACAATATTCCCGCCAGGCAGGATATGGATCTTTCAACCGCTGATTACTATTGCGGACTGTGGAAACTGGAGTCGCTGCTTGATCACCTCGCCCAGGAAGGCGGAGCCTACAGCGAAGCGTATAGCGGTTCAAACGGTTCTAACGGAACAAGCAGGCGCGTGGAAAAAAAGAGCTGCGAACTCTTCGAACTGCAGCCCTGGATGATCGTCAAGGAATCCTGAATTCCAGGTTCAAGGCTTGGAGCGCTGCGGCTTTTCAGACCGCCAGACTCGGCTTGCGCAAAGTGCGTGCGACAAACAAACCTACAATGAATGCCACAGCAAGATTCGAGGCCATGGTTGCGGCGACCATGAAAAAGACAACGAACATTCCCTTGCGTTCGTTGAGATCCATGATGCTCAGGCAGAGCTCCAGACCGGAAAATACGAGCAGTACGCCGAGCACTGAAAAGGGCAGGAGCCGGACGACTTCGGTGGAGCTTGTCCCCAGCAGCAGTGCCAGCAGTACGAACATGCCCCCGATGATGTAGTTGGAACCAGCGGTCCGCGCGCCGAAGCGGAAATGGGCAGCCAAGCCTCCGGCGCCGTGGCACATGGGCATGCCCCCCAGAAACAAGGACAGCACATTGGCCATTCCCATGCTCATGCACAAGGCCTTGGGAGTTGCCGTCCGGGCGCTTTCCGGAAAATAGCTGGCCGAGAGATCCGAATAGGCGATAACCGCGTTGCCGATGGTCATGGGCGCCTGGGGCAGCACCATGGTCAGGAATACGCCGCCTATCACGGAAAAGTCCGGCCAACCGTAAGGGAACAGATCCGGCGCGTGCAGTCCGAAGTTGATACCGGAAAGCATTTTCCAGCCCCCCAGCAGCAATCCCACAAACAGCCCGCCCAGAATGAGCAGCAGTCCTGCCGGATATTTGCGGCTGTTGATAAAGCGAAACGTCAGCAGCGCGAACAGAATGCCCAGGATGATGCCTATGGGCAAAGGCCCGAGCGATTGTACGGCCAGGTAAGGTTCAGCGGTGTGCAGCATCTTTTGAAAACTGGACGTGCCCACTATGAACGAGACTCCTTTGGTCGCCAGAATCAGCCCGGTGCAGACCTGTACGCCGCGAACCACGGCCTTGGGCACCACGCGGCGCACCCAGTCTATCAGATTGGTCGCGCCGAAAAGGAACATGACAACGGCCATGAGCATGGCCGCAATCTGGATTTCCTGTCTGCTGGATGCGTGGGCGATGGCGAAAGCCGCCACAACCTTCATGGGTTGCACGGCAATGGGCGTACGGAAGTACGTACCTGCCAGAATATAGAACAGTCCGGCTGACCAGAAAACTCCGGCCGGGCTCAGGCCGTTGATCATGATCATGCCCAGGGCCAGCGGCAAAAGCGTTCCCAGATCGCCCAACGATCCGGCGATTTCCATTCTGTCGAAACGAATTGATCCCAAATGCATAGCCGCCTCCCTTGCCGGATTTTTACAGTTGTCACGATTATAGCTAAAATAATGACAACTGCAAGAAAAAAAGCAAAAGCAATAGCTTTTTTTGTTTGTAATCATTTATCGTAAAATGATTTTTTTCTATAGGGAAAGCGGTGCCAGGAGCGCGTCAATAGCCGTCGTATGGTTCCAGGTGGATAACCACGTCCGCGGTATCGGGGATGAGCTCCAGCAGGCGCGTTTTGACCTTACCGGAGATGACATGTCCTTCCTGCACGCTCAGATTCGGGGCGACCATGACATGCAGGTCCATAAAAAGCATGGGCCCCTGGAAGCGCGTACGCACTTTATGTGCGTCCAGGACACCGTCTGTCTCCAGTGCGACTTTTTCGATACGGCGGATGATGTCCTCAGAGGCCCCCCTGTCGATGAGTTCGGATAAGGCGGGTTTGGCGATGTCCCAGGCCGCTTTCAGGATGAACAGACTCACAACCAGAGCGCCCAGGCCGTCTACAAAATCCAGGTTGGGCCAGAGCATGGACAGGATAACGGCGATGGTGGCCGGAATCGAACTGAGCGCATCGGTCCGGTGATGCCAGGCGTTGGCTTGGAGTGCCTGCGAACGCGCTTTTTTGGCGATAAAAAGAGTCCAGCGGTAAAGGGCTTCCTTCAGCACTATGGAAAAGGATACGGCCAGGAGCGCAAGCAATCCCGGCCTGTTCGGCGTGGGCGTACGCAAGGATACTATGGCTTCGTAACCGATTTCCAGGGCGGCCAACGCGAGAACCAAGGCAATGCCAGTTGTCACGAGAGCTTCGATACGCTGGTGTCCGTACGGATGGCGATCATCCGCCGGAGCGCTCCAGAAACGTACGCCTATCAGCAAGGCCGCGTCTGTAACCAGGTCGGAGAGGCTGTGGATGCCGTCCGCCAGAACCGCCTGGCTTGAAGCCAGCCAGCCGGCCAGAATTTTGGCCGTTGCCAGTACGATATTGCACAGCAAGCCGACCCAGGCGGCTTTTTTGATACTCTGCAACGCTGCGGTCCGACCCCGTTCCAGGGATGCCTCCAAAACGGCAAAATCGTCAGCCCCTGCGGCAGTCACTTCAGTCTGCGTTTGACGCGTATATTCGTTTGTCATTTGAAACCTTTGAAACGAGCTCTGCGCTCGTATTTTTGACACTGCTGTGCGCTACGGCATGTGCAGGATCATTTAAAAATAGTTTTCCTGTATCTTGTTTTAGAAAAAAAGCAGCTTTTACCTGAAATAATAAAAAACATGCGGGACTGCCCGGTAGTCCCAGATGTTTTCACAGATTGAGATGCAGGAGAAACATTCCATTTATACCATGATGCAGCAGGCGAATCCAGGAAAAAATGTATTTTTTTCAGTGTGATAATGAAAATCAAAGTAGGCCGTGTTGTATCGCAGCAGTAGGATCTTCGGATGGTTTGCATGCAATGATTGGCTGGATATGAAAGGAACGTTGATTTCTTGCCCGTAAGTAAAACGAAAATATATAGCAAATCCGTTTTGATTTTGTTGGAAAGAAGGATAGCGAAAAGTGCTGATGCAAGAATTCTGATGGAATCAGACCGGGAGAAACACAGGACGCTCAACAGGAGTAAATCTCTGAGCTTTCAAGGGGATTGAAGCAGGTACTATTGCTATTCGCGGAAGAAAAGAACCAGAACATTGGAGCAACCTGGAAAAGTTCTTTAAAAAAAAGTGCGTAGGATTTGCCTTTCAAGATGAGAAACAATTGTCTTGTAGAATTCACATTTTATGGTTGCGGATGCTTATAAGATGTAGATCGTATGATTGGATAAATATGTACGGTTGTGCTTTTTTGAACTATTTTGTTGCGATTTTTGGTTGGCTATATACAAAAGAATGAATTGTATTATTTGATGGTTCACAGTTGTCTGTTGCTATGGGATAAAATATCAAACAAGATACAGTGATGTTGATATTTTCCAAAGAGTACCTTTGAAATGCATTTACGTTTTGAAAGAGTTTTTTCTACAGTGTTGCCGGTATCCAGCATTGCAGCCAACGGCCTGGACGCCTGCATTTTCTTGACTTAACTGTTAATTATAGTACTATAACAAGCAAATACTGTATTGCTTTAATTAATTGTAGAGTTACTTGATATAACTATAAGGTGGTTGTTAAGTATGTTGAGCAAAGACGTACTTAGTGCTGAGAAAACAGAAGTTTCATATAGTGAAACGGACCTTTTTTCCTCTGTTCTTCATAGAATGCTGCATGGTACAGGCACGAGGACGCAAACAGAGCTTGCAGAAATACTCAAAATAGGCAAAGCCGCCATTTCCGATGCAAAACGGCGTAAGATTATTCCTGCAGAGTGGTTTTTGAAACTCAGCAGGGCTCCTTTTTTTCTCAATCCCAATTGGATCGAAACAGGAACCGGTCTTATGCATCTGCCTGGAGTGGATGTGTCCGATGGTTCCTACGAATATGGAATGGGAGAATTGCGCGAATTTTTTTCTCCTCCGCAGGCCAAGGCAAAACCGGGAGAAAATGGCCGGGAACTGGATGTTGCAAGCAAAACATCATCTTACGCCTTCAAAGTCGCCTGGCTAAAAGACATGGGCCTGCCCGTACAGATGAAATTTTTGCGTTTCACCGGCGACAGCATGCGGCCTACGCTACTGAACAACGATATGCTGCTGATAGATGAATCGCAGCGGGACATTCTCGAGGGGAAAATATACGCGCTGCGTATGGATCAGGATATCGTGGTCAAACGTGTCGCCAAAAAACCGGGCAAGCTGGTTTTGATAAGCGACAACCGGGATCTGTACGAGCCGCTCGAAGTAGACGTTGTGCTTCAGGACAATGTGCAGATAATCGGCCGCGTCATTTGGGTGGGCCGGGAGGACATTTAGCAGGGATTTCTGTCAGTTGCCGGCGGTCTGCTTGGGGGCGAGCAGGCGCCGCGCGCCGGCAATGGAGCTGGGATAGGTGCGCGACAAAGGTTCCACGGCGCACCGTCCTCTGCGGCTGGAGCAATGAGCCAGATATTTCCCGTTCACCATCACCCCAACGTGATTGATCTTTTTTTCTCCCACAGCAAAAAATACCAGGTCTCCGGCCCGCAGTCGCGAAAGCGGCACAGCTGAGCCATAGTGCGCCTGGGCTGCGCTGTTATGCGGCAGGCGTATGCCGAAGCGCCGAAAGACCTGCATGGTGAATCCGGAACAGTCAATGCCTCTGCGGCTTGTTCCGCCCCAGCGGTACGGAGTGCCCAGATAAAGCCGGACTGCCTCCATCAGGGAACCGCTTCCCGCAAAGAAGCCGGAGTCGAAACGCCCCAGTGCAAAGTCGGCCAGCATATCAACATAGACCTGCTCCGCTGCCAGTGCCTCTGTGAGCAGATCGCTGTCCGAAACCTGTGTGGCGGCCATGATATGCTTTCTGAGATAACTCGGTTTCGCGTCGCCGCTCCCATTGCCGGAGCCGGTCTGCAGGCAAGCGAGATCCGCCGTACACCCCGCCAGCAGCAGGAATATCGGAATACAGATGAGATGCCGGCGCAAACGTCCAATTTGAAATCCCATCATCAGCGTATACGCCAGCATGACGGCTCAGTAAAGGCAGGGGCTGCCCGGTGAAACCAGCTCAATGGCCGCAGCCGCAGGAGCAGCTAGCATCGTGCGTATTATCGTGCCCTTTGTCCGGGCGACCGTAAAATTTGCGTCGAATCGCCCAGGCCGTAAGCAGCAGAAGCAAAACGGCTGATCCTGCCTGCAGCAGGCTGTGGCTTTCCGTGCCGGCTCCAGCGATCCAATTTATGGTCCGTAAACCAAACAGCACGTACAGGTAATCGGCCAATAATCCCAACAATACGGAACAACCGGCAATGGCGCTCACGTAGATGACGCCTGCGCGGCGGCCAAGGATTTTGAAAACAACCCCCAGAGTGGCAATGTTCGTGGCCGGGCCTGCCAACAGAAAGACCAGGGCCGCTCCCGGAGAAAGCCCTTTCAGCGCCAGAGCGGCCACCAGCGGGGTGCTGCTGGTGGCGCAGACGTACAAGGGCAAGGAAAGAAGCAACGCCGCGAAAATCGGCAGAAGTCCCTGGCCCAGGTACGCGCTGATGAAATCCGCCGGAACAAATACCGTGATGGCGGCCGCCGCAATGGTGCCCGCCAGAAACCATAACGCGATATCTTCAAACAAAGCCCCGAAAGCGAAACGCATCCCCTGGCGCAGCCGCTGCATAGGAGACGGACGTACGAGAGAAACGGACAACTCCGTGAATTGTTCGTTGCTGCAGCATCCGTCATGGCAACATGTCTCCTGCTCGGTCAAGGAGGGGTTCTCGGAGGGAGCGTTTTGTTCCGCCCGGTTGATCCATAATCCGGCGCTTAGTGCGGTGATGCCTGCCGCAAACGGACGCAGCAGCGCCATCAGCGGATCAAGCAGGGCATAGGTCACGGCAATGGAATCCACGCCGGTTTCCGGCGTACTGATCAGAAAAGCGGTAGTCGCGCCTTTGCTCGCCCCCTGTTTGCGCAAACCGGCAGCTGCGGGAAGCACGCCGCAGCTGCACAGCGGCAAAGGGATCCCGGCCAGCGCTGCCTTGAAAACGCCTTTGGGGCCTTTCCCGCCCAGATGTTTGGCGATCATCTCCTGGGGAACAAAGGCCTTGAGCAATCCTGCCAGAAAAAAGCCCAACAACAGAAATAGGGAGGCTTCTTCCAGCACTACCCAAAAACTTGTCAAAAGCTGCCAGAGAATTTGCAACATGGTGTTTCCTTTTATCTAAGAATATATGAGCAAATGTTCATATAAGAGTATAAAAAAATTACGTATGGGATACGTGGGCCAGGCCTTGCTCAAAAAGCCGGACCACATGCGCGTCATCCAGACTGTAAAAGACATTTTTGCCCTGCTTGCGGTAACGCACGATACGAGCGGCCCGTAACAATCGAAGCTGGTGTGAGATGGCGGACTGGCTCATCTGCAGCACTTCGGCAAGGTCGCAAACGCAGAGTTCTCCGGATGAAAGTGCGAACAATATCCGCACCCTGGTGGGGTCGCCCAATGCCTTGAAGAGTTCCGCCAGGTTGAGAACCGTATTCTCGTCCGGCAAAAAACCGGTTGCCTTGGCTATGGCCTCGGGGTGGGTTTCGACGCATTGGCAGACATCATCGGCAGGTTCTTTCATTTTATCCTCCAACGTATGAACATATACTCATATATTTCTGCACAAAACTGCTGTCAAGCGTCATGCGGAAAGATTCTGTAGCGTTGGCGGATAGGAACAGAAGAGAAATGCTCGCTCAATATGCTATGTCAAAAAGACACACCATGTTAAGGTAAGCAGTCGCCGTGAAGCAATTTGTTATATATCGTAAAAATAATTAAAAATGGCTCAAAAATATGTTGAAAAGCTGACACAATGGACTCTCTACTAGCCATGCCGGAGATCCTGCAGAGAAAATATATGTAATAACAGCGTATTCTGAACAAGCGGGGATTGAATTCAGAAAGCATTGAATGTGTGGCAACCTTTTTGCTTATTACCGGGTAAGCAAAGGAGGAGACCATGAGACGCGTTCGGTTGCTTTTGATCCTGTCGAGTTTGGTGTTACTGGTAATGGCAAGTGGGTGCGCCGCGCCTGGCGCATACGGGCCCTACAGTACGACATACGGGGTTCCCACGCTGGCCATGACGGCTGCCGGCGCGGCCATCGGCTCCACCGTGGGCCCCGGTCGCGACCGCGCTCAAAACGCCGTAATCGGCGGCATCATCGGCGCCATGGCTGGTACTGCGGTGGAATATTCCATTTACGAACAGGAACGGCAGCGCCGATACGCGCAGCAGCAGTATTACCAGCAGCAATACGACCAGACTCAGGTCTATGTGGAGGCTCCGGGGACCTGCATACGCCCGGTACGCACTTGTCCGCGCCGTTATTATCGCGAGCGCCCGTATTGCTACTGATCAGAAACAACTTATATCTGTAGTATCGAGTTACAGGCAAAGAAGAAGCACGGAGAGTAAGATGCGAAATATTTTTATCATCATGATGCTGGTGGCATTGGTCGGAGGTTGTGCGCCCCGGGGGCCCTACGACCGTGACTATGCCGGGCCCTACAGTACGACCTACGGCATTCCCACCGTGGCCATGACCGCGGCCGGAGCTGCCATCGGATCCGGCATTGGTCCGCGGAGGGACCGCGGCCAGAATGCCGTCATCGGAGGCATGCTCGGCGCCATGGCCGGCACCGCCACGGAATACGCCATCAACGAACAGGCCAGGCAGCGTGATTATCAGGCACAGCAATACTATCAGCAGCAATACGCCTACAGGCAGCAGAATGCCTATCGGGAAGCCAGAGAGATAGAACATCGTGAAATCCGTACCGGAACTTACCTGCGCGTCGCCGGGACCAGCGTGTTGAATATTCGCTCCGGACCGGGAACCTCCTATCCTGTGGTTGGCGTATTACGAGGCGGAGAAAGCATCCGGGTGGTGCGGTTCAACAGGGGCTGGGCGCAGGTGCAGTCGGACGACGGCTACCTCACCGGCTGGGTCAGCGGCCGCTATCTGCGTTCCACGAACAATCTCTGAGGCCGCGAACACAGTAGAGCGGGCGCCGTGCCTCACTTGAAATAATTCTTGGACTGTGCTCTGTATCCGCTTACGGAGTGCCTGAATCATGCGATTACGCCACGTTGTTCTGGTCCTGGTGTTGTTATGCTGTCTGTCCGCGGCCGTGTTCGGCCTGGGCCGGTTTCTGGCCGGTCGGTATGCGCCCGGACCCTACGCCGATGCGCCCGTTATCCGCGCGCCTGTGTCCAAGGAACAGCGGACAGCAACTGAACCACCTGAAACGCGCGAGCCGGTCCGGCTTCCCTCTGTCGTCGTTGCCGCCCCTGCTCCAGGATCCCTGGCAGCTGTCCCGCGCCAGGAAGACCCTGTGCGCGATCTGGCCGCGGTGCTGGCGGCCGCCTACCAGCCCGCGGATCCGTGCGCGCAAAGTTCGCGGCCGGGCGAGTTGCGCATCAGCACGCGCGAGCTTGTGCGGCGCTATGCCCCGGCCCTGGCCGAAAGCCCCGAAACTTCCCTGCGCCTTTCCGTTACCCCGCCCATGCTGGAATTCGGTTATTTGTTCGTCTCCGGAAGGTTTGCCGGAGAGGTGCGCAGCCGGACCAGAGATTCCCAGCGCATTTGCCCGGCCAACGGCCAAAAAAGAAGCCTGACCGATCACGAGGCCGACGAGGCCCTGGTGCTCATCGCGGCCTGGCTCCGGGATCTGGCAGCCTGTACGCGCAGCCGGCAGGACAGCCGGGACTGCGCCTATGCACAAGAGTTGGCGCGCAATCTGCTGGAAGGGGAGCGTACGCGCGAGAGAGTCATCGCCACCGCGGGCAGGCTGTTGGACAACCTGGCGCGTAAAATCGACCGGGATATTGAAAAAACAGGCGGGTAAGGTTTTATAAAAAGAATGTTTCCGGCGGCCAGAGAACCTTTTTGAGAAATCTGGTCGCCGGAAACATTTTATTTGTATTGAAGCTTGCGGGCTAGCCCATGGGGGTGTTTTCCACCATGTTCCATATGCCGCAGGGGCAGGCGCTGGCGCAGAAGCCGCAGCCGATGCAGAGGTGCGGATCGCAGACCATTTCGAAGTCCGCGTCGCCGTTGGCCTTGCGCGATATGGCATGCTGCGGGCAGATGGTTTCACATACGCCGCAGTCCCGACAAACGCCGCAGGACGAGCATTCGAGTGCGCAGCTTTCCATGTCGTCGAATTCCTGGATACGCGGGTCGAAGTATTCCAGCGTCATCCGCGAGTAGTCGATGGCCACCTGGGTTTCGGATTCTTCCGCGTATGCCTTGTCCATGGAGGTATCTGTTTCCGGACGCTTGCCCTGGAAGATTTCGTCCATGATGTCCGCGGCCTTGCGTCCGGAGCCGATGGCTTCGGTCAGCAGGCCTGGCTTGACGATGTCGCCGATGGCAAAGACTTTGGGGTTGGTGGTCTGGTAGTTTTCGTTGACCACGATGTAACCCCGTTCCACGGCGATGGTTTCGGGCAGGAAGTCGATGTCCGGTTGGTCGCCGATGGAGATGATGACCGTATCTGCGGGCAAAAGTTCGCCGGTGGTCAGCAGTACGCCCTTGTCGGTGATTTCCTTGGTAAAGCAGGGGTAGCGGAAGGTGGCGCCGATGGCTTCGGCGTCATCGCGCTCCTTGCCGAACGCGGCGGGTTTCTGCACGTCGATAAGCTGAATGGCCTCGGCGCCCAGGCGGTGCGCTTCGGTGGCCACGTCGCAGCCGACGTTGCCCGCGCCGATGATCACGACCTTTTTGCCGACCTTGACCTCGCCGGTTTTGGCCTGGCGCAGGAAGGTCAGGGCCGGGATCAGCCGTTCCTTGCCGGGAACCGGCAAAATACGCGGTTTTTGCGCGCCCACGGCAATGGCGACAAAGTCGTAGTCCGCGCAGAGCTGGTCGAACTCATCGCGCGAAAGGGTCTGTTGCAGATGCACGTGGGGCAGCACCTTCTGAACGCGTTCGAGTTCGATGTCCAGAACGTCCTTGGGAATACGGCTCTGCGGGATGGCCATGCTGATTTTGCCGCCCAAAGTGGGCTGGGTGTCGTATACGACGGCGTCGTGGCCTTTGAGACGCAGCTGCCAGGCCAGGGAGATGCCGGAGGGGCCGCCGCCGATGACCGCGATACGCTTGTCCGAAAGTTGCGGCAGTTCGGGAATTTTGCCTTTGGTTCCGGCTTTTCCCAGCACGCTGATGTCAACGGGGGCCATGTTGGCGCCACTGCGCGTGCAGCCCTGCATGCAGAGATGCGGACAGAGATAGCCGCAGACCGTGGCCGGAAAGGGCGTATAGGACAAAGCCAGGTCGATGGCCTCGTCCACCAGGCCTTCGCGTATCAACTGCCAGCGCTCCTGTACGGGAATGCCCGTGGGGCAGCTGCTCTGGCAGGGAGGCATGTATTTGCGGTTTTCCCAGACCGGTACGAAGCGACGGAGTTCGTCGTGGACGATCAGGGGAATGGGCGAGCGGTCCAGGTCGGTCAGATCGCCGATAAGGCCGCCTCTGCCCAGTTCGGCGTCCCAGACCTTGGAACGGAACGACCCCATGTCCAACCGCTTTCTTTTGGCTTTTTCCAGCGGACTGCGGGCAGCGATGAGCTGCCACTGGGTCTGGTCGCTGAGGCTGTCGAAGATTTCTTCGCGTCCGATGGCTTTCAGGTACGTACGCAGGCCGGAGGTGAGCCACTCCCAGTCGGCATCGGTAATGGGGTCAAGCTTGGCGTCGCCCTGGGAAAATCCCTGGTGCGGGCCGTGCACGAAAATACGGCCGCCGACCATGCCCACGCAGGGGCGATAGCCGAGCACGTTGTCCGGATTCTGTGCCTCGTATCCGCAGATGACGGCGGTGCCGCCGGCCATGAATTCGGCAAAGTAATCGCCGACAGAGCCCAGAATCCAGAGCTCGGGCGGATCGAAGCGCGGATTGGTCTTGGTCATGGTCATGCCGCGGGCGCCGATGTTGCCGCCCACGTAGACCTTGCCCTGGGCCATGGCGTTGCAGGCGCCGTTGGTGGCGTCGCCGTGGACGATGATTTCAGCGCCGCCGTTCAGCCAGCCCACATCATCGGAGGCCGAGCCCATGACCTCGATCCGCGTGTTCGGGAAGCCCATGGAGCCTACGCGCTGTCCCGGCGATCCCGTGATTGTGATATTGATCGGTTCGTCCTTGGAGATCCAAAGACGGCCGCCCAGGCCATGCTGGCCGTAGGCGTCTATTTCGAGCGAACGCGCGCCGTTGGCGACAGCGTCCTGGATACGGGCTTCCAGGACGCGTGATTCCACGCGCGCGCCGTTTTCCATTCCATCAAGGTGGACTATTGTTTGATTTCCCATCTCATCTGACTCCCTGTGGGCTTAGACCGCGTATTTGATGCTCAACCGTTCGGCTGCATGGTAATCCGAGATGCCGAGGGCGTCGGACATGCCAATGGGCAAGGAAGTGGAGCGGCCCAGCGGGGCGACTATTTTTTTCAGTTCTGTATCGAAGCTCAGGAAAACGTCTACCACGCGTTCCGCAACCTTTTCGGGATCCAGTCTTCTGTAGATCCGGGGATCCTGCGAAGTGATGCCCTTGGGGCAGACGCCGATGTTGCAGACGTTGCAGCGGTCGCCTTCGGATCCGAGGCAGCCGGCCGCGGCCTGCATCATGTATTTGCCCGACTGCACGGCGCTGGCGCCGAGCATGATCAGGGCGGCCGCGTTGGCGGCGAGGTTGCCGTTTTTGCCGATACCGCCGCCGGCGATGAGCGGGATTTCGTTCTGCCGGCCCACTTTCACCAGGTTCAGGTAGCAGTCGCGCAGATTGCTGGCGATGGGAGCGCCCATGTTGTTCATGGAGACGTTGTATGCCGCGCCCGTACCGCCGTCTTCGCCGTCGATGCCCAGGCCAGCGGCGTACGGATTACGTACGAGGTTGTTCAATACCGCCAGGGAAGTGGAACTGGCCGAGATCTTGGGGTAGACCGGCACGCGGAAGCCCCAGGCCATGTACATGGACTGGATCATCTTGGCTACGGCTTCTTCGATGGAGTACTTGGTCTGATGGGTGGGCGGGCTGGGCAGGCTGACGCCCGTGGGTACGCCGCGAATGGCTGCGATGAGCTTGTTGACCTTGTACCACATCAGCAGGCCGCCGTCGCCGGGCTTGGCGCCCTGGCCGTATTTGATTTCGATGGCGCAGGGGTCTTCTTTCATCTCCGGGATGGCGTGGATGATTTCATCCCAGCCGAAGTAGCCGGAGGCGATCTGCAGGATCATGTACTTCACGAAACGCGAACGCAGCAGTCGGGGCGGGCAGCCGCCTTCTCCGGTGCACATTCTCGCCGGGATGTTCAGTTCCTCGTTGAGATAGGTGATGCCCATGACCAAGCCTTCCCACATATTCGGGGAAAGCGCGCCAAAGCTCATGCTGCCGATCATCAGCGGGTAAATTTCCCGTACGGGCGGAGTCCAGCTCTGCGTGGTGTAGGCCAGCAGGGCTTCTTCCGGAGGCAGAACGCGGCCCAGCAGCGTACGCATTTCAAATTCATGGCGTCCGGCATCCAGCGCGGGGTCTGTGAGCATGGAGATACGCAGGAATTTGATCTGATCCAGCAGGCTGTTGGAATCGTTGCGCCGTCCGCCCCGCGTACGCGGTTGTCCGCCGCGGTTATTCTGGAACTTCAGCGTGGTGGACGAGTCCTGCTCGGAACGCGGACGAATGGCGTTGTTCGGGCAGACCATGTTGCACATGGAACAACCGATGCAGGCGTATGCGGGATCTGTTCGCTGTCTGATGCCGTAATAAATGGAGTAATCATTGGTGGGCTTTTTACGGAGGCCCGGAGGAGTGAGAATCTGGCGTTTGCGAAATACGCCGAGTTCAATGGCATTGACAGGACAAACGGAGCAGCAACGGCCGCAGAGGGTGCAGGCGTTCATGTCCCAGTCTATCTGCCACGGCAGATCCTTGACGCTTAATGTAGACGGGGTAATGGCTGGTTTTGATTGCATATGATGGCCTCCTGGCATTCAGGACCGACATAAACGGTATCCAGGTGCATGGGTTGAAAATCTTTCGTTTTGTCGCGATCGGGAATGGCGGAATTCAGTCCGCAGATTTCGGACGAAAAAGCGAAAATACCGGGCTTTCCTCCAACAACGCCGGGCCGGAGCTTCTTGCGGTCCTGCACCATGAACATGCCCTGGTCGGGCAGGCAGCCGATGATGCAGTTGGGGCCGTCGATGATCATCTTGCGGCAGGCGTTTTTCAGGCTCTTCAGAAAGGCTTCATTGGGATGTCCGGTGAGTTCTTCGGTGCGCAGCGGCGTAATGATGTGCTTGTACGCTTCCAGAGGCAGGCCGAGGTGTTTGAGGGTGAAGTGCATAATGTGCGTGAAGACCTCGGAATCCGAATTGTAGCCAATGTAGCCGGGGATGTTTCTGGAGCTCAGGTATTCGCGGATCGGGACAAAAGCGGTGTTTTCACCATTGGTCATGGTGCAGACGCCCTGGATGAAAAAGGGGTGGCAGGCGTAGAGATTGATGGCGTAGTTGGTATTCTGGCGCCCCTGGGCCAGAATGCGTTTCGCCTTGATCTCATTGCGGTCCAGGCGCAGCCATTCGCCTATGGCCATGGGATCTCCGACTTCCTTGAGCATGATGGTGTCAGGCCAGAAGCTGAAAACCATCATGTCACCGTTTGCCAGTCCCATTTCGCGAATCGCTACACGGATGTTCACGAGATCCAGTTCGCGCTCCAGTTGCGCTTTGTCCTTCCAGCCCCTGGGCGGTTCGTAAGCCCGCGCCAGATAGGTGCCCCGGACGGGCGTACCTGCGGGAGGCTCCTTGTCCGGAGTCAGGGAAAGGGTGTATTTGGCGACAAACCCCAGAGAGCTCATGTACTCGTTGAGGCGCTTCATGCCGGCATCTGTCACGATGCCCGAGAGAACAGGGCAATCCTTGAGGTCTTCAAACGGTCCGCCAAGTCCGTTCAGGTAAACACCCACGCCGGAGCCGTCGTGACCCTCTTTCATAACGTTCAGGGCTTCGATGGCGCGCATGGGGGATACCGGTTCACTGCTTGTCAAAGAAAATAAGCGGCACATTATTCTTCTCCCAATTTTGTTAACGCGTGAACTGCGGAAGGTAAACGCTAAAGGGGTGTTAAGTCAAATGCTTTCTTTGCGAGTCAAAATGCGGGCTATCACGTTGATATGACAGGATGTGTTGTCCGTAAGCAGTGGGAGGCAGGCGTACTGCTGTGCTACGGGTGCAGTATTTTTAATTCCGTAAAACTGTGGAAAAAATTGGGCAATGGTGTGTGAAAAAATGAACGTAATTGTAAATATAGAATATTATCAGGCCGTTTCGGATGCAATTTAAACGGAAACGCCGCATCGAGAAAATACAAGACGTGTTGTAGAGTTTTTCCAGGCAATAAATAATGACGCTGCATTCTGTTTTGCCTTGTCTGTCTGACTAACATGGTTTCTGCAAAGCAGTTTTGCAGCTATGTTGCAGCAATTCATGCTTCTTGTGGCGTTAGTCTTGGTGCACCGTCTGTAGGAATGGTGCTTGTCGTTTCTTACCGTTAGATGAGCGGCTATCCGTCAACGGATTCGATACGTTGCTATGCGTCTCAGGTGCAGGACGCGGCAACAACTGGATATGTTTTCGATACGCTGCTGTGGTGGATAACCACGCAGGGAAGCGGACAATGGACCTGGTCAGGCTGAATCCGTGGCAGGGGCATACGGCCTTTCCGGGGGGTGCACCGGGATATCCGCATGGAAGGTAGCGCCCTGGTCCTGCACAGACGTCGCCGAGAGGGAGCCGCCAAGGGATTTGGCGATGATGAAATAGGCGATGGACATGCCCAGGCCGGTGCCAACTCCGATGCCTTTGGTGGTAAAGAAAGGTTCGAAAATCCGGCGCAGAATTTTCGGACTCATGCCCGGGCCGTTGTCCGATATTTCCACATGAATGTACGCGCCGTTTTGCGAACAGCGCAACACAAAGTGAGGAGCGCGACCAGAGGAGGGAAAATGCCCGATCATGGCCTGGGCGCCGTTTTTCAGGATGTTGAAAAAAGCTTGCTGCAGATTGGTGGGCTCGCAATACACTTCGGGAAGGTTTTCGGCGTATTCGCGGGTGAAAAGAATATCTTTGAAATGATACTCTTGCTCCGAATCCTGGCCGTTTTTGAGCAGATTCACGGCCCGTTCCAGGATTTCCAGGATGTCGTGGCGGCCATAGGATCCGTCGCTTTTGCGGCTGAACCCGAGCATGTTGCTGACAACGCGTCCGGCCTGCAGGCTTGATTCGCTGATGCCCTTGATCATGGTTTCTATGCCGCGTTGCAGTACGTAGTTTTTTACGGCCTGAAAGTTGGTTCCGCTGGATGCGGCCACGGTCTGGTTTTTGGGTGAATCTTCAAGCAGGCGTTTGGCCAGCAGACGCGCATTGCCCTGAATCGCGGCGAGCGGGTTGTTCACTTCGTGGGCGATACCTGCTGCAAGGCCTCCGATTGAAAGCATTTTTTCAGACTGGATGATCAATTCCTCGATACGAATGCGTTCCGTGACGTCATCCACCCGGATGACCGCGCCTTCGATTCCGTTGGCGATGAGCGGATACACGGAAATGTCCGTATAGCGCAGGGAGCCGTCGACTACTTCCTGGAGCATGTCGCATTCCACTGGTTTGCGCTCGTGAATGGCCTTGATGACCTGCCCCATATTGCCGGCCAGAGTCGGGAGGACGTCCGCCAGAAGGCGCCCGCGCGCCTGGTTTTTGTCGAATCCGGTGGCTGAGACCGCGCCCATGTTCCAGTGGGTCACCAGCCCTTGGGCGTCCACACCAACCAGAATGGAGGGCATGGAATCGATGATGTTGTTCAAAAAGTTTCTCAGCCGCTTGGCATCCGCGTGCGCCGTGCTTATCTCCGCTACGCTGTTGCGCAGCAGCAGATACTGGAAAGCTCTGAGGGACAGAATGTTGGCCAGAAGGAATAAAAATTCGCAAACGTTTCTGAACTGCTCCAGCGGCATTACCGTCACCTGGTCGTAGGCGGAGGCTATGGCCTGCTCGTCCGCGCCGATCTCACGCGCGTAGGCCAGTACGGACGGTTTATGCGCGGTTTCAACCCGGATCTGTCCGGCAAGCCAGCTGGCAATGTGGCGTCCGTTGACCGTGATGCTGGCTCCCGCGTCCCACAGTCCGGCACTGAGGCAAGGGCGGATGGTAGGCCCGCTTGGATTGTGCCTGCCAATGGCGGTATCGGATTTGCGGCAATTGCGGCGACCGGCTTCTGTTGCGCGGATAAGCGCGCAGAATGAACAGAAATTGCTGGGGCGGGTGATGGGGGTGCCGTCAGGCTCGGTAATCAGCGAGCCAACGCCGGTAGCCCTGGCAAAACTGTCCTGGAGCTTCTGAATTGCATCCAGATCAAAGAGATCGGTAAAAGCGATGTTTTCGTAGGGATCATGTTCGGCGCCTTTGTAAAGCGCAAGCTCTTGCTCTTTTTTCGCCAATTTTTCGCGCAGTTCTGCAATCTCCCGAAGCAGCGTTTCCTTTTTTGGCATGCCGTGCTCACCGAGTCCTTGTAGTTCTTTGCGTTATATCAAAGCGTACGGCGAACTGCTGTCAATTTCAGAGACAACTATCAAAAATTCTACTATCAATATGTAATTTTTTCAAGGCGCAGAAGAATAAATGCAGGAAACTATCGCCGGAGTGGATTGAAGAAAATCAGGGAGTTTGTTTAGAGGAATTCCCCGGCGCCGGCCATTTTCATTACCAGCGCCAGGGCTTGAGATCAGTACGGACTGTTTTGGTTAATAATGAAGTGGCCTGGCAATTGATTTCGGCTCAAAGCACAAGCGCGTTTTGGCATAAGGGCGCGTATCAGACATGTTGGGCGTAGGGTTTTTGCGCCGCCACGATCAGGCCTCCCTGATGTTGTCCTGCCGGTGCCGTTTTGAAATTGGAAAAACCGGCCTGGCGCAGTGCAGTGGTGATGGTCTCTTCTGGTATATGATGGGTTTTGTAGCCGCTTATCCGGGTGATGAATTCCACAACGCTGGAATATTCGGCGGGCAGGCCGCTTTTCGGGTTGAGATGCTGGGCCACAAACCAGCCGCCGGGCTTGAGCGAGGCATGTATTGAGGACAGCAACAGCCCAAGTTCATTTACAAAACCATACAGAATGTGGGAGGCGAGAATAAGATCATAGCGGAGTTCCGGCAGGTTCGATGTCCGCAGGTCGCAGGGAATGGCCTGCAGTCTTTGGGCGTAGCCGCGTTGCGCGATACGCGCGTTGGCGGCGGGGACCACATTGGGCAGGTCGGCGATTTCACCGCGCAGATCCGGATTGAGATCCATCAGGGCCATGAGGAATTCACCGTGATTGCCGCCGATGTCGCAACAGGTTCGCATCTGGGGAAAGTTGCCCAGGTCTTGGATAAAGGCGACGGTGTCCTGCAGGGTCCCAAGCAGAGCGTCCTGAACCGTTCCGGTCATGCTTTCTTCCAGGCCCCAGCCGTCGTCCACGGCTTCATGCGTCCCGGAATCGCCGCGCAGCTGGGCGGCAAAGTCGGCGTTGATTTGCTGGATGAAGCGCGCATGCAGGGCGAGGTTCTGTCCCTGGAAAAAAGGCGAGCCCGTGGCCAGAAATTCCGAAGCCGTACCAGTGGGATTATAGTTTTTTCCGTTTTTTTCAACCAGACCGTAGGCGCGGAACATCTCCAGCAGGGCTTCTGCCGGGGCTTCAAGAAAACCGTGCTTCCGAGCCAGTTCCGCGGCCGTGCAGGGAGCAGCGGCAAGGGTGTCGAAAACCCCCATGCGCGTGCTTTCCATGATGGCGGTAAAGGCCTGGACATGCATCATCAGGGTCTGAATGGGGCTGAAATCATTTGTCGGCTTGTTCAGCATTCTGCTGCTCCTTTGCTTTTGTCGTACGCTCAGCGTCCGCCGCATTGTCGCTGGTCTCCTGCTCCAAATACGTATTCATCCAGCGGTTCATTTCCTCGCACAGGGCACTGAAACACTGGTAGTCGTTTTGATTCAGTGCGGCCAGATAAGCGATAAAATCGGCATCGTGTCGGGAATGGTACGCGTAATGTTCAAGGTGCGCAGTCATCCCTTTGTCCGTGACGGAGACATGCACTCTTGAGCGTTTTTCCGGGTCTGTTTTTCTAATCACAAACCCTTTTTTTTCCAGTTTCCCCAGCACCTGTGAAATCGCGCCCTTTGTTGTGCCGTGCTGGCGCGCAAGTTCGGTTACTGAAATTTTTTCCTGTACCGCGATAGTGGAAATCAGATGGATTTCCGACGGAAACAGCAGCTCACCCACACCGAAATCATGCGGCATCTTGCTGATCCGCAGGTATTTTTCCAGAATTTTGCTTAATGTCGCGAGCTCTTTTTGCATGTCTTCAAAGTTTCTCATGAAAAAAACGTATAGTAGCTAAACTTTTTTGTCAAGCCGGATTGTAATATTTCGCGGGAGGCGTTTCTGTTTCAGGGATTCCAGCCCTGGCAGCGGAAGAAAAACACCTTCACAGCCCGCAGGGCATATGTAAGAATATAGGCGAATTACCTCTGCAACACCGCGCCTGCCGGTTCGTGCGCCAGCTCAAGGAGAATGCCATGCCCTGTCGAAATCAAGAGATGTGCCGGATTGTCGCAGAAGAACTTCGTGAGGCGTTAAGCAAGGAGTCCGCACGCCTTACCCCCTGGTTTTACGAAAACATGCCGGATTATTATTTCCTGACCCATTCGCGCGAGGAGCAGGTCAGGCATCTGCACGCCATCATCACCGGACAGGTGACTTCCGAGCGGCAGACCCTGGTGCTGCGCAGTTCCAACGGGAACCGCTTCACCTATATCTCCTCGTGCGAAGAGGGCAACCAGCTGCTGGCTGTGCTCAAACGCTACGCGCATACGGATTTGCAGGCCGTACGGCTTTATGCAATGCGCGACCGCACGCTGCGCCTGGACACCATGCTGCCGGCGCCGCAGGAGCGGGCCAATCCGCGTTCGAAGCTGTTTCGGCAGGCTTTGCAGTCCCTGCGCGAACGCGAGGACCTGCGGCCTTACGAGCCCATTGCCTTCGCCTCGGGCAACAAGCTCAGCCTGCATGATTTTCTCTGCGGGGCGACAAGGGATTACGTCGAAAAATTCGAGACCGAACGCACCGCGCGTCATTATAAGATGCTGCACGCGCTCAAAGACAGCGATTCGGTGCAGATCGTCATCGAGCCTCTGCCTCAGGCGGGCGAAAGCCGGATCACCATCTGTCTGACGGATCCGCCCAAGTCTGGATTGCTGCTGCAGACCGCGCGTATTCTGGCGCGTGAAAAGCTGATCATCAACCGGGGCTACGGCGATTCGTTTCGCTGGCCGGACAAAAAGGGCTTCAGCGAGCTGGGGGTGCTGAGTTTTTATGTCAGCGAGGACGGCGGCTGCCTGCAGGAGGACTGCGACCGCTGGCGGCGGATGTTCAAGGAGTTGAAGCTGATCAAATGGCTGTTCGCTTCGCATGACCTGGAGGCCTACGTGGAGGAGGGTTGGAGCCTGCGCCGCGTGATGCTGCTGCAGGCCGCGGCCGAGTTCGCCCATCAGTTTCTGATCAAGGTCAATCTCTGGGCCTTCACTTCGGACAACATTGTCCGGATGCTGCTGCACCACAAAAAAGAAGTGAATTTGCTGATGGCGTATTTCGAGGCCCGCTTTGATCCCGAATACGCGGACCGGGAGGCCCAGGTGCGGCGTCTGGAAGAGGAGGTCGCCGGCATGCTGGCCTGCCAGGAACATTCCGAGGCCAAACAGGTGCTGCAATGTATTTTCTGGTTTTTCCAAGACGCCTTGCGGACGAATTATTACCTGGAAGACATTCACGGTTTGAGCTTCCGCATGGATCCAGCCTTTTTGCGGCGCATGCCGGGTGATCCGGACGCGGAATTGCCCTACGGGTTTTATTTTTACCACGGACCGTATGCCCAGGGTTTTCATGTCCGCTACCGCGAGATGGCCCGGGGCGGGTTGCGGGTAGTGAGTACGCGCAACCAGGAGCAGTTCGAACTCGAATCCAACCGCTTGTTCGATGAGGTCACCAAGCTGGCCGGCGCGCAGCAGCTCAAGAACAAGGACATCCCCGAAGGCGGGGCCAAGGCCGTGCTGCTGCTGGGACCGGAGGGGGATCTGGACATCGCGGTCAAGGGCATGCTCAACTCGCTGCTGGACCTGGTGCTGACGGACGGCGCCAGCCCGGTGCTGCCGGGCATCACGGACTATCTGGGCAAAGAGGAGATTCTGTATCTGGGGCCGGACGAACAGATCGCCCCGCGTCACATCGTCTGGGCGGTGGAAAAAGCCCGTACACGGGGCTACCGCTGGCCCGACGCCTTTATGAGTTCCAAGCCGCGCGCGGGGATCAACCACAAGGTCTACGGCGTCACCAGTCTGGGCGTGGTGGTTTTTGCCGAGGAGATTCTGCGTTATCTGGGAATCGATCCGTACGCCACCCCGTTTACGGTTAAACTGACCGGCGGACCGCGCGGCGACGTGGCCGGAAACGCGGTTAAACTGCTGGTCGCGAATTATGGAGACAACGCGCGGATCGTTGCCATGAGCGACGGCCATGGTTCGGCCTTTGATCCGGATGGCCTGGCGCATGAGGAATTGCTCCGCCTCGTGACGGAAGACAAGAGCATCACCGCCTTTGCTCCTGACAAGCTGCGGGGCCGGGGCGCTTTCGTGCTTCGGGCGGACACGCCCGAAGGGCAGCGGCGCAGGGCCGCGCTGCATAATGAAGTACAGGCGGATATTTTTATCCCCGCGGGCGGACGCCCGGAGACCATCAACGAATCCAACTGGCGGCAGTTTCTGCTGCCGGACGGCAGCCCGTCCGCCAGGGCCATTGTGGAAGGGGCCAACATTTTTATTTCGCCCGCCGCCAGGGACAGGCTGGAGGAGCACGGCGTACTGATTGTTCACGGATCCAGCGCCAACAAGACAGGCGTGATCTGTTCGTCCTATGAAATTCTCGGCGGTCTGATCATGAGCGAGGAGGAGTTCGTCGGGGCAAAGCGGCGCTATGTCAAGGAAGTGCTGGATATTCTCAAGGAACGCGCCGGGGCCGAGGCCAAGCTGATGCTGCGCGAACTGCGGGCTTCCGGAGGCTCGCTGCATTTGACGCAGATTTCACTGGCGCTTTCCACCGAGATCAACGCCGTGGCCGATGCCTTTTACGCCTATCTGGCGGAGACAACGCCGGATGTCGGTGCGGATCCGGAGCTTTGCGGCGTACTGCTGCAGTATTGTCCGCCCGTGCTTGCGGAACGCTTTCGCGAGCGTATCCTGACGCAGGTGCCGTCCAAGCACCAGTACGCGCTGGTCGCTTCTTTCATCGCTTCCCGGATAGTGTACGCCGAAGGCGCGGGCTGGCTGGAGCGCGTCTGTGCGCAGCGGGACGTCCGTGAAGTGTTCCGGGCCTATCTGGAGCAGGAAAAACGCCTGGCGCGTTTTCTGGAGGAATTGCGGCGCAGCGGCATAACGGACAAAACCGAAATCGCCCGGCTGCTGCGTACGACGGGACAGAAACAGCTGACCCAGGAAGCCCTGGGGCTGGAGTAGATTATGGATCTTGAAGAGGCCTCCGGCGCCCAGAGAACCTTTTTGTAAAAAGGTTCTCTGGGCTCTCCAAAAACTTTTGGATGGTGAAATTTTTCAATGTGAGCTGACAAGTCTGTGGATATAAACGACGACGATATACTTTTCTTTAGCTATATATATCTTCAGTCAAAAGTTTTGGGAGTTCCCTAAGAACCCTTTTTCAAAAGGGTTCTTAGGCCGCCGGAGGCATTCCTTTTGTCAACCGCCGTAGTGGGGCGGGGGATCGTTGGCGATTTCGTCTTTGCCTACCATGTCCACCAGCTGGCGGAGTTTTGCGCCCAGGCTGTTGACCTTTTTTTCCAGCTGGTCGATCTGCTTTTGCTGCGCGTAGATCACGCTGTTCATTTCTTTGATGGTGTCGTCCTGAAGCGCGGCCATGTTTTCGAGGCGTTCGATACGATCTTCCATACGCGTCTCCTTTGCGGGCGGAGGGCCTGCTTATTCGCTGCGCAGGGCTTCCACCGGTTTGAGCTGGGAAGCTTTGCGGGCGGGATAAAAACCGAAGAAAACGCCGACCAGCGTGGATACGCCGAAGCCCAGTCCAATGGCTTTGCAGGAGAGCACGAACGCCCATTGGTTGAAATAGGCAAAGGCGTAGGCTGCTGCTTCACCTATGAAGATGCCGAAGAGACCGCCCAGACAACAGAGTGTAACTGATTCGATCAAAAATTGAAATTGAATATCTTTGCGTTTCGCTCCGAGTGCGCGTCGGATGCCGATTTCCCGCCTGCGCTCGGAAACGGAAACCAGCATCACGTTCATGACCCCCACGCCGCCCACCACCAGGGCAATAGCGCCGATGGCGCTGAGAAAGATGGTGAAGGTATTCATCTGTTTTTGCAGGCTTTTGATGAGTTCTTCAGCGCTGCGCATTTTGATGTTGCGGTCGGGATAGAGCAACGCGATATAGGCGCGGACCTGCGCTTCGGCTTTTTTCCAGCGTTCGCCCGAACTGATTCGGGCCATGGCCTGGGTTATGTCCTCTTTTTTTTTGAAGTGCAGGGCCGTGACCAGTGGTACTATGTAACCGTCCGTCAGTTCGTAAGGGGCCATCATGGACGGATTGACCTCTTTGAGTACGCCCACCACGGTCAGGTATCTCCCGGCGCTGAGCAGGTTTTTGTTCAGGGGGTCGGCCATGTCCTGTTTTTTGATTTGACCGTAGAGTTCATGGCTCAGAACGCAGAATGAAGACGCGGCGTCAAGGCCGGTAAGGGCGCGCCCCATATCTATTTGCAGCTTGGCCAGGTCAAAGAGTTCCGGAGTGACCCCCACCCCCGAGCCGGAGAGCTGTTTGCCTTTCCAGTACAGAGTGCCGTCGACGCTGACATAGGGCGCCACGACTTCGACATCCGGGCAGACCTTGGGAATCTGCATCAGGGTGGCGAGGTCCAGACCGCCGCCGCCTCCCCGGTTGGAAGAAATCGCGATGCTGACGATTTCCGTACCCATTGCCTTGAACTGGTCCATGGTCTGTTTTTGGATGATCAGGCCGATGGATACCAGGGCAATGACAGAGCTGATGCCGATGACGATGCCCACCAGTGCGAGCAGGGTGCGTTGTTTGGTGGCCCAGAGCGACCGAAAGGCTTCACGGAGGGTTTCTTTGATGAGCATGGGGCGCCTGTCAGTCCTGGACGATAATGCCGTCGCGCATACGTACGGCCCGGGCGCATTGTTTGGCAATGCCCGGATCATGGGTGATCAGGACCGTGGTAATGCCGTTTTCCCTGTTCAGGCGCAGAAAAAGCTGCATCACGTCCGATCCTGTTTGCGAGTCCAGCGCGCCTGTGGGTTCGTCCGCCAGGATCAACGACGGGCTGCCTGACAAGGCCCGGGCAATGGCCACGCGTTGCTGCTGCCCGCCGGAAAGTTCGCCGGGCTTGTGCTCGACGCGTTCGCCCATGCCCACTTGATCGAGCATTTCAAGCGCGATCCGCTCACGCTCATGGCGCGGAGTGCCGCGATAAGTCAGCGGCAGCGCGACGTTTTCCAGGGAAGTAAGCCTGGGCAAGAGATTGAACTGCTGGAAGACAAAGCCGATGGTATGGTTGCGGATGTCGGCTTGATCATCTTCGGAAAGATCGGCCGTATCTTTGCCGGCCAGGTAGTACCGCCCATGCGAAGGCGTATCCAACAAGCCGAGAATATTCATCAATGTGGATTTGCCGCAGCCCGAGCTGCCCAGAATGGCCGTGATTTCCCCCTGCGCGATCCGCAGATTCACGCCTTTGAGCACCTCCACGTCGACCGGCCCGATTTTATAGCTTTTTCGGATATTTTCCAGGACAAGCATGGCAATTATCTAGTTGGGAACCCGGATGCTGTCCCCGGCGGAAAGGCCTTGCAGCACTTCCACTGAGTCGAAAGTGGTCGTTCCGTTTGTTATGGAGCATTGTTGATACTGTTGCGCGTTTTCTCCCTTGCGGCGGCAAAATACGTAGTAGCTTCCGTCGGGCTTCGAATGCACGGCCGTGATGGGGATGAGCAGCGCCGAAGGATTTTCGTAAACCTTGATACGCATTTTTACGATCATGCCCAGGCGGATGTTTTTCATGACTTCCTCGGTCAGATCCGTGATGGCCACAGTCACCTCGAACATGGCGGCCCCTTCGTTGTTGCCGGAGACTGCCTGAGAGGAAATCTGGTTGACCTCTCCCGTGAGTTCGGTGCCTTTGAACGCTTCGCCCAAGACCTTGGCCTTCTGTCCGATACGGATTTTCAGGACGTTCAGTTCGTCGATTTTGCTTTTGATGGAGAGGCCTTCGAGATTGCCGATGGACAGCAGTACGCTGCCTTCATCGAATCTGGCGCCGACTTCCAGGTTCTGCTTCTTGGAGTTGCCCTCGTCGTGGGGCCGGATGACCACGCCTTTGACAGGCGCCTTGATAACGCTTTTGGTTTGTTTCTCCTTGAGCGATTCGTATTTGTAATGCGCGTTTTCCAGGGTAAGCTTTGCGATGTTGAGATTCTTGGTGTCTCCCTTTTCCAGGGTCGTGTCCAGAGACTCTTTGGCGCTGTTGAAGTCGAGCTTCTGGCTTTCGTAAGATTCTTTGACGCTGTCGTATTCCTCTTCCGGGATGATGCCCTGCTCAAAAAGCTTCTGGTTGACATCAAGCTTGCGCTTCTGGCTTTCAAGGGAGTTTTGCGCCTTTACCAGCGTACGCCTGGCCGTGGCCACGTCGTCGCTTTCGTTCCAGTTTTTGAGCTTGTCGTATTCCTGCTGGGCCTTGATCAACGCGGTTTCGGCATCACGGACATTGACCATGAGCTCCTGGTCGTCCAGGCTGACCAGCGGAGCATCCTTGTCCACCTCCATTCCGTAGGAGACATATTTTTTCAGTACCACGGCGCTGAACGGGCTGGTGATGACGACCTCTTCCAAAGGCTGGATGCTGCCGGAAAGGGTGATGTATTGATTGAGGGACTGCGGCTGCAGCACAAGTTCCGTGCCCGTGCCGCTTGCGGCCATCTCCGGCCCTCTGGAACCCGGGGTGTCGAAATCGCTCTTCATACGGGCTATGAAAATGCCCGCTCCGACCAGCAAAAGCAGCACCAGGCCCAGAGCAAGGCGCCGGATCAGTTTGCGTTTGACGGCTTGTCCCTTCAGATTTTCAGTCTGGTCTTCGAGTTCCTTGTAGGCTTTGCCCAGCTTGTGCGTCAGGGCTTTTTCCTCGTCCAGAATCCGGCGCAGTTCGGTGATGTCCGAAAAGACAATCACAACGGATTTGCCGTTCCGTCCCTGCCCGTCGTCAAGGTAGGAGGCCTTTATGTCGAGAAAAACCCGGGTGTCGTTATGCTGCACGTAGGGAACGGATTGATGCTGCTCCTTGCCCGGATTGTAGACCGAATCCATGACAACCTGGCTGAATTCATCGTTTTCTTCCCGGCAGAGCAGAAAAATTTCGGCAAAACTTTTTCCCAGGGCCTGCTCCTGCGGAATGCCCAGGATAGCCGATGCCGCCGTGTTGAACAGAATAATCTGCCCCTGGGGCGAGAGGATGATCGCGCCATCCGCGATGGTTTCAAAAACTTTTTTATAAAAAATGGATTCAGCCATTTGGTTCGGTGCACTCGATCTCAAATTTTTATTTTCTCTACCATAATTGAACTGATAATGGAATTCTCCGCATGAGCTGAAAAAACGGCGATTCACCGTACTTCACTCGAATCTGGAACTCATTGCACCCTGCCGAGGGGCTTGCGGAATCAAAGAAGCAATTCCCCAGTTGTCAACGCTTGGTGTCCGCCCCTTTGACGAGCTGCAGGGCGGCGACAGGATGGCTAATCAGCGCGTTGCATATCAGTCTGGTGGTGGGGTTGCGTACGAGCAGGTTGGCGATATCGGCTATTCGCAAGGGCGACATCCAGGTTTGCTGAAAGGTCCGGCGGAAGTCCTGCTGGCGGCTGGCGATGGTTTGTTTGGCATGTTGTCCGGGAAAGCGGGAGACCAGTCTGCTGTGGGTCTGCTCCAGACTCTCGGACCGCGGTTGCAGTTCGCTCCAGAGCGTACTGCCCGGATGGATCATCAAGGGGTTGATTTCGCCGATAAAGGGACGCAACGCCCGTAAAAAATGCAGGGTGGCCTGGTGGTCCTGGACGGTTTCCTGCGCATGGCCGGTTATGAAACTGGCAATGGTCATGAACCCCGTACGCCTGGTCCAGCGCAGCGTACGGGCCAGGTCTTTGCTGCGTACGGGTTTGCGGTAACGCGCCAGCTGGGCGTCGCTGCCGCTTTCCACGCCCAGGAAAACGATGTCGAAACCGGCCTTACGCATCATACGCAGCTCCTGAAGAGTGAGCGTATGCAGCGTACCGGCGCAGGCCAGGCGCAGCCCCAGGGGCTGTTCGATGAGCATGGTGCAGAGTTCGCGCAGCCTGTTTCGTTTGACCGTGAGGTTGTCATCGAAAAATACGACCATGCCGTAGCCCTGTGCGGCGAGTATTTGCAATTCCGCATAGACATTGGCGGCGCTGCGGGTACGGATTTTGCCGTCCGAGAGCATGGTGTCCGAGCAGAAGGTGCAGTGGAAGGGGCAGCCTCTGGAGGAAAAAGCTGTGGCCATTTTGGGCAGCTTGGGCAATGAAAATCCGTACCATTGCGAGGCGTAGCCCGGATAGGTCAGCAACGAGCGGTCAGGAAAGGGCAGGGCGTCGAGGTTGGCGATGCGTTGCGGCTGGCCACGTATCAGTTCGTTGTCATGCCGGTGGCTCAGGCCTGGGATGCCCCGGACGGGCGCGTTGTCATGCAGGCGCAGGCAGAGTTGCGCGAAGGCTTCCTCTCCTTCGCCGCGTATGACGTAGTCCAGCCAGGGGGATTCGCGCAGCAGCAGGTCGTCGAACAGCGTGGCGTGTATGCCGCCGAAAAGGGTGCGTACGCCGGGTGCGCGCTGCCGGATCAAAGCCAGCAGAGCACGGCCGTCTTCAAAATTCCGGCTGGTGATGGAAACGCCCACAAGGTCGGGCCGCAGGGCCAGAGCCCGCCCGGCGGTCTGTTCGATGCCCAGTCCTTCGGCGCCGGCGTCGATGATCCGCACGTCGAATTGCGGATAGGGGCTCAAAGCCCCTGCCAGATACAGCAAACCGAGAGGGGGAAACGATTGGCTGTTCCAGGCTGCTTCCGTGTGCGGCGATTGGATCAGAACTATCCGCATACCATCTCCCGGCGGTTTGTTGTGGCGGTTTTACCGGCGGACTTCCTTGACGCGTTCCTCGTAGCCTTTGCGGAAAATTTTGAAGGAAATGCCCCAGGTATTCAATGTGGTGCCCAGGAACTGGTCCAGGGAACTCAGGGAGTTCAGATATGTGATACGGGTGGACAGCTCGGTCTGCTGGGCGGTCACAAGGTCGTCTTCATAGGATAGCACGTTGAATGAGGAAGACAGCCCGTAGTTCAGTTTGGTCTGCTCGACCTGCAGTTTTTGTTGGGCCAGTCTGGTGGCGCGGCGGGCCGTTTCCAGCTGTTTGCTGTTGATGGCGATGGTGGTCAGCCGTTCGCGGAGTTCGGAAAGCAGGTCTTCTTCGTTTTTTCGAAATTGGATTCGGGCAATATAAAGCGATGACTGGGCGGAAAGCACGGCCTGGCGCAGGCTGCGTTCTTCCGATCCGAACAGCGGGAAGGAAAGCGAGAGCCCCAGGCTCCATTGCAGCTGGCGCCCATCGGCCAGCGTCGTGGTATTCGCCAGCGGATAGTCCGTATCGGTCGCACTGCCGGTCAGCGAGGAGGTAGCCGTGAAATCCAGGTCCCAGAGGCGGTCGCGGCGGGCGATCATCAGATCGATTTCACTGCTCAGCAATTGCAGTTTTTCGGTCAGGTAGCTGGGGCTGTTTTCCAGCAGCAGCTTTTTGCATTTGTCGTATTCCAGCGGCAAGGTCTTGACCGCCAGTTTTTCTACGGGTTCGATAATGGTCTCGGCCTTCAGGTCCAGCTGGCGCAGCAGCGCAAGCCGGGCCGAATTGTAGTTGGAACGCGCGCTTTCCAGGGAAATTTCCTGAGAGGCTACGTTGGATTCATACTGTACGAGGTCCATGGAGGCCAGTTTGCCCAATTTGACCTTGACCTTGGCCACTTCCAGATTTTTCCGCGAGCGCTGCAGCGAGTCCTTGGCAATGGCAAGACTCCACTTTGCATCAAGCAGCGAGCGGTAATCCCTAATGGTTTCCGTCACCTGGGTGATGATGGTCTGTTTCAGGTTCAACAGATTGACCTTGGAGTTGATTTTGGCCTGGCGCGAAGTGGCCATGCTGTAATCGTAGCCAAAGCCCTTGAGCAGAGGCTGTGAAAAACTCAAGGTCAGATCGCTTTGCAGCGAACTGCTTTTCGTGGGGTCCCAGCCGATGTCCTGGGAAAGGGCTGAACCGCCTCCAAAGGTCCGGGAGTAGGCGTCTTCGCTGCTTTTTGTGCCGCCCCAGCTTACGCTGTAGGTTGCGCCGCCCGGTACGTTGCCTCTGAGCTTGGGGCCTCCTTCGACCGAAGTGCTGTAATCTTTCGAACGGTTGAACGAATAACTCGAGAGGCTGCCGGTTTTGTCCGTATGGGACGTGGTCAGGGAGTCGTTATAGGCGTGTTTGAGTGTGCCCGAAATGGTGACGTTGGGCACGAAATAATAGATGGTATTGGTCACCAGATTGAATTTTTGCAGCACCCGGTTGATGTAGGCGATTTCAATATTCACGTTGCGCCGCAAAGCCAGGACCACGCATTCTTCAAGAGTCATTCTGACGGCGTTTTCTGGCGTGTCTTCATCAGCAACTTTGATGAGTTGCGTCAGGTCCTCGTCCTTGAGGGGCGGGGCCTGCGTTTTTTTCCGGATGTCGTTTTTCAGAGAAACAAAGTCGTCGGAGGTGTCATGAGTCGGAGGAGTCACGTCTTCCGCCCGGTTTGCTGCGGATTTCAGGGCATTTTGCGGGGAATCAACCGTTTTGTCCTGTCCAAAGGCCGGGGAGTGGGGAAACAACACGCACCACACCAGGATCAGGGGCAAGGACAAAAGGCAGAGGCGAAGCAGCAAGCAGCGTTTTTCCATACGTATAAGTAGTGCAATCTGGTCAAGGGCGCCAGCGTTTTGCGCGGTGTTTGTGAAGGCGTTTATAGATACGTCGCTGCATATTGACTTATCCTATGAGCGGCATCATGCCAAGCGTATTCAGCCGTAAAGCTTTGAACAGCGTGTAGAATTCCGCAGGCTTCCTGTAAAATGGAAGAGTTCAGGCGTGTCGCCACTCGGTTTGAAAAGTTGGGAAAAACCTTTGTGACCAGGGGCATCGTTGCTTCATGTTTAATTTTGCTACGATATTTTAGAGCCAGGGCCAGCAGACAATACTCTATTTTATACTGTGTGCGGATCCAGGGCTTGCAGCCTCTTAGCGAATGTATGAGTTTGGAGGCTGTTATGACCCCATGGGTTGGCATTCCCCCAACCAAGGCTCTTAAGTCGCTCTATGTCGAAAACTCACCAAAAGCGACTAAGTCTGGCAGGGCGTGGGGCAAAGCACCAATTAACTCAGTTGTTAATCAGTGCAGAAAATTTTTAACTCTCTTGCACTGAGTTATAAGGACGGCCCCGCTATTGTCGGGGGCAGCGGCTTGTGCCGCGGGAACGGGCCTTTAAGAATTTTTCGCTCTCTAATAAAAATGAAATTGCTCTGTATGCCGTACGAAAAGGGCAGTTTCCATAGTATTGAAAACCGCCCTTGTGCAGTACAAATGCCCCTTATTTGCGCGCAACTGACGATTCAAAGGCGGCCGGTTAATCGCCCGGCATTTACCGGGCTACTGTTTATTACAGACCCAGCCAGTTTGCGACGAATATTGCTCGTGGCCCGTATTGATCAACTTCGATGCATTCGAATTACCTATATAATAATGAAGTATTTCTTCTTTGATACCAGTTTTCACTTTTAAGAAGTTTCCTCCTATACCTCCGGCGCCGCAATCCTTAGACGTTTGGTTACCAACACACCGGCACCTATAACTATCCGCATTCGCCGTGGCGGCCAGCAATACGAAAACAACACTCAACAACAAAACTTTCATCCCGATCTCCTGATTTAGATGCATATTGAAAGATAATAGTAAGACTCTCCTCACGCAGTCCGATGAGCAAAACAGTGCTTATAGAAACAAATACGCTGTAAAGAGATTGAACTTCATTAACAAAGTCTTACGACAAGGTTACATTTGGATAAAATTGAACCAGCAAGAGGAGCAGTTGCGGAATATTACTGGGAGCAGAAAGTTTTTAACGTTCGTTTTCCTGTTATGGGATTTGCTCCGCTCGTAGCGGGGCTTGGCGGCGGATGCCGCCGGAGCGCGCCGTTATGTATTTTGCGCTCAATACCAGGTTGCGTATAAGTGAAGGGGCAGCGAGAGGTAACCATCCGCTGAAAGACAATGCGTTTTTGTCTGCACCGGGAGGCTAACGCCGTTGCAAAAGGCATGACGGCAAAAATATCCGTAATCAAGCGCTGGGGCTGCCGCGATAGCAACAAGAAGCAATTGCAGATGCAGACAAGAATTTATTTCTTTTGCAGTCTGTCAAATCTCTACCAGGAGTGTAGTAAAATCGGAGCCACCCACTGAGTTTCCGGAAGACTTCTTTTGAAAACAGAAGTTGTACAAGATCGTCCGGATTTGATCCTCATCAACATATTTGTAGGCAATGACTCGATATGTCCTGGAAGGTCACTTCTCTGCCGTTCAATTATATTACCGGGAGCACGAAGTATTTAACATTTCGTTGATCCCGGTTATAAGAACGATCATGCCGCAGGCGGGGTTAAGCGGCGATAGCCGCGCTGGAGCGGGCCGTTAAGTACTTTTCGCTCCAAGTAATAGTAGGTGTGTTGCGCCGGAAATGCTCTCGCGTATCTGTATCCGGCTGTTCCGCTTTTCAAACACAGCTTTTTTTATTAAACTTTCTGGATGTCAGATGTCGAGCACAGAGCACCAGAGCCCGCCGGTCGGGAGATTCCCGAACGGGACGCTGACCAGCAGGGGGCCTCGCCGGAAGCTGTCGCCGCGCCCGAGCGCCAGACGCTCATCGGCGAGATCGTCCGCATCACTTTCACCAATCAGGAGAACGGCTATACGGTCGCCAAGGTCAAGATGAAAGGCCGGCGCGATGCCGTGACCGTGGTGGGGACCATGCTTGATCCGCTGCCAGGGCAGCGTGTTACCGCTGTGGGCGACTGGCAGGAAAACCCCAAGTACGGCGAGCAGTTCAAGGCCGACGAGGTCCATTGTACGCTGCCCAGCACCAAAGCGGGCATCCGGATGTTCCTCAAGTCCGGGTTGATCAAGGGCGTGGGGGATACCTACGCGGACCGGATCGTGGATTATTTCGGCGCGGAAACCCTGGATATTCTGGACAACGAACCCGAGCGGCTGCTCGAGGTGGACGGCATCGGCAACAAAAAGCTCGATCTGATCAAGGATTCCTGGGCCGAGCAACAGGACATCCGCGAATTGATGCTTTTTCTGCAGACCCAGGGGGTGAGCGCGTCCTACGCGGTCCGGCTGTTCAAATTTTACGGACAGGACGCCCTGCGGATTATCAAGAGCAATCCCTACAAGCCGGCCATGGACATTCCGGGCATCGGCTTTCTCACCGCGGACCGCATCGCGGCCAAGCTGGGCATAGCCAAATACAGCCAGGAGCGGGCCGAGGCCGCGGTCATCTACATGCTGCGGCAGATGACGGACAAGGGGCACGTGTTCGTGCCGCGCCAGGAACTGGCTGAGCTTTGCGCCAAACAGCTGGACGTGCCCGAGGAACCGCTGCTCAAGGCAGTGGAGGTGCTGCGCCTGGAACAGTGGCTGCATGAGGAGTCCCTGGAAAAAGAGGGCGAAGAAGGCGGTACGGCCGTGTACCTGGCGCCCTTTCATGTGGCCGAATGCGGCATTGCCAAAAAACTGGGCAAGCTTTTGGCCACGCCCAAGACCGTACGGCCTATCAAGGCCGAGCAGGCCATTGACTGGGTACAGGAGAAATTCGATCTGACCCTGGCCAAAAACCAGGCCGAAGCCATCCGTCAGGCAGCGGACCGCAAGGTACTGGTGATCACGGGCGGACCGGGTACGGGCAAGACCACCATCATCAACGCGGTGTTGCGCATTTTTTCCAAGCTGGAATCCAGGCCATTGCTGGCAGCGCCCACGGGCCGGGCGGCCAAGCGTATGGCCGAGGCCACTGGCCGTGAGGCCAAGACCATTCACCGCCTGCTGGAGTATCTGCCGCAGACAGGGGCTTTCAAACGCAACGAGGAAACGCCTCTGGAGTGCAGTCTGCTGATCGTGGACGAGGCCTCCATGATCGATACCATTCTGATGTACCATCTGCTTAAGGCCGTGCCCCTGGGCGCGACCCTGATTCTGGTGGGGGACGTGAATCAGCTGCCTTCCGTGGGGCCGGGCAATGTGCTGCGTGACATCATCAATTCGGGCGCGGTGCCCGTGGTGGAGCTGAACGAAATTTTCCGCCAGGCCCAGGAAAGCGCCATCATCGTCAACGCCCACGCCATCAACTCCGGACACATGCCCAATCTGGAAAGCTCGCGCGAGGTGCTATCGGATTTTTACTTTATCCGGCGTCCGGATCCGGAAACGGCCGCGGATCTGATTGTGGATCTGGTCAAAAATCACATTCCGCGCCGCTTTAAACTGGACCCCTTCAACGACATCCAGGTGCTTACACCCATGCACAAGGGCGCGGCAGGCGCCACCAATCTGAACAAGCGGCTGCAGGAAGCGCTCAACCCCGGACAGCAGTCTCTGACCCGAGGTGGCCGGACCTTCAAGTTGCACGACAAGGTCATGCAGATCCGCAACAATTACGACAAGGAAGTCTTTAACGGCGACATCGGGCGGATTGTGCGGATCTATGAGAACGCGGCCCTGGACGTGCTTTTCGACGACCGCGAGGTACAGTTCACCGCGCCAGAGTTGGAAGAAATTGTTCAGGCCTACGCCGTCTCCGTGCATAAATCCCAGGGCAGCGAATACCCTGCCGTGGTGGTGCCGGTGCTGACGCAGCATTATGTGCTGCTGCAGCGCAATCTGATCTATACGGCCATTACCCGCGGCAAAAAGCTGGTGATTCTGGTGGGAACCGAACGGGCCCTGAACATTGCCGTCAAAAACAACGAACCCCAGAAGCGCCATACGCTCCTGGAAAAACGCCTCAACCCCAAATCAGCCGTGCCCCTGGAATGCGTCCCTGATTGACGCGTTATGGCCGGTCTTGGAGGGTTCGCCATGATTTCACGCTCCCTGAGTTTCCAGCCTCCTGTGTTTTTACTCCTGTTTTTATTGCTGTGCAGTCTGTCCGGATTGCTGGGGGGGTGCGCAAAATGTCCGGTATGCTGTCCGCAGCCCTATGAGATCCGCGATCTGCAGGTAAACGGCCTGCGCGAGATTCCGCAGGATCTGCACTATTACGCGCGTCAGGCCGGGGCGGACAAGCCGTTGCTGACTCCCCAACGCCAGAAGGCGCTGCTGGACACTTTTCTCAAGCATTTTTTCAGCCCCTGGCAAATGAACAAATCCGGACTGACAGCCAACCAGGCGTTCTGGGGCATCGGCTCCTATGGTTCCAAACAGGGCTTCGGCGAAAACAAACTCCCGCGCGACAAAGAATGGTTCCGCGCGCAGGTGGCCAACGCGCGCCCCGCGAGTTTTCCCAGTCTGGCGCAGAAAGCAATTCTGGTGCAGAACTGCGCCCTGCGGGTTTTTCCCACGGACAAACCGTTTTTCTATGATTTCAACTGGGCGGGCGAGGGCTATCCGTTCGATTACTTCCAGGCTTCGGCCTTGCCTGCCGGAACGCCCGTATTGGTCACGCATCAGTCCGCGGACGGGGCCTGGCTGTTCGTGGAGTCCGGTCTGGTATCGGGCTGGGTGCACGCGCAGGATATGGCTACGGTGGATTCGGACTTCATGACTGCGTACCGGACCGGCGCTTACGCCGGGGTGCTGGCCGATGACGTGTCACTACGTACGCCCGACGGGCGCTTTGTGCTGCGCGCCGGAGTGGGGGCGCTCTTTCCCCTGCGTTCCGGCGAAAACGCGGCTCGGCTGCTGGCACCGGTCCGGGATTTCAACGGCCGGGCCGTGGTGGTGGAATGCCGGGCGGATGAGGGGCTTGCCGCTCCCATGCCCCTGGCTGCCACGCCGGGCAATTTCGCCCGGGTAGCTTCTTCTCTGGCGGGCCAGCCCTACGGCTGGGCCGGGCTGTACGGAGATCGCGATTGTTCGGCTCTGCTGCGGGACCTGTATACGCCTTTCGGCATCTGGCTGCCGCGCAATTCCCGTGCTCAGGCCAAGGCCGGAACCGTACAAAAACTGGAAGGTGAGTCGCGTGAAGCGAAAGAACGTGTTGTATTGGACAAGGGACTTCCTTTCCTGACCCTGCTGGGTATGCGCGGGCACATCATGCTCTATGTGGGCGAATACAAAGGACGGGCGGTGGTTTTTCAAAATATCTGGGGCCTGCGTCTGAAACATCCCGAAACGACCTGCGAACGTTCCGGGCGGCTGGTCATCGGCCGGGCCGTGTGTACCAGCCTGGACCCCGCAACGGAGGTCCCGGACGTCCGGCGATCTGATAAACGGCTCATCGATCGAATCAACACGCTGACTCTTTTGAAATAATTGTTTTTTTCGCCGGAATTCGGGAAGCTGATGTTGACAGCGCGCAGACTAAAAAGTTATAAAATATATGTATATTTGGTAATAAATGCCTATGGCGGCTGCAGTCGGCACAGCCAGGTCGGATAGATGGCAGATGTGCCTTGGCGCATATAATGTGCAAAGATTACTGATGAGATGGCCCACCCCTCCAACAGTGGGAGATTTCAAGGAACCTAATCAACCTTGAATAGGAGCCTTCCCATTAGTAATTAATACGGCGGTAAATGTTCATATTTGGTTTTACGGAAGGAAAACGCGTTGACTGTTCAGATAGAGCTATTTTCTGTTTTGGTTGACGCATGCAGTATTTTGCAGGGTGAGAAGCAAAATATCGCATTCAGGTTACAGATGGGGACTCTATTTCGTTCAGTGGGACTGCTTACATTTCTAGATCCCTGCCGTTTTTCCACAGCTGTTTGTCTGGGGGCTCTTTTATATAGCGCTGTTGCGTTTTGAACAGGCCTCCTGATGGATAGCATTTGTATCAGTTGTATTTGTATCTTGAGATAAAGGAATATCCGTGTTTCGTTCAGCAAAAAAAGATAAAATTTCTTCGTCCATTATTCAACAAATCAAATCGGCTATATTATCAGGAGAGGTATCGCCGGGCGAGGCTTTGCCCCCGGAAAAAGATCTTGTGGAGCAATTTGGAGTGAGCAAGCATACCTTGCGCGAGGCCCTGCGTACGCTTGAAAGCATGGGGCTCATCACCATCAAACGCGGAGCAGGCGGCGGGCCCGTTGTAAGCGAAGTCGACATAGAGACGGCACGCGAAAGCTTTGCGAATTTTCTTCATTTTAAAAATGTCTCTCTTTCGGATCTTTCGGAAGTCAGGATACTCATAGAACCTTATCTGGCCAGAAAGGCGGCCGAAAGTTTTACGCAACAGGACCTGGACAATTTGAATGAATTTCAGGAACAGTGTCAGAAACTATACGACCAGGGGAAAACGCTTGTCGGGGCCAAGGCGGAAATCGGGTTTCATGTCTACCTGGCAGAGCGTACGGGCAA
The DNA here is from genome assembly GCA_963677785.2 of Desulfovibrionaceae bacterium. Taxonomy (GTDB): domain Bacteria; phylum Desulfobacterota; class Desulfovibrionia; order Desulfovibrionales; family Desulfovibrionaceae. Next base: position 212,292 of record CAXXDH010000001.1, read on the forward strand.
TGCCGTTCTGCTTGTCATTCTTGATTTTGTGAACAACCTGCTCACCGACCTCAAACAAAGTATCAATCCTGGAAAACAATTCGCCAAAGACGTCCTGGTGGCGCACCAGCGTATCATAGACGCCATAACCGCAAAAGACGGCGAGCGCGCGTCTCAATATATGCTGGAGCATATCCGCGAGGTGGAAAGCAAGCTTAGAGCCATTGATACGGGCGGGGCCGCTTAACAGTTGCATATGGAGCCATATTATCCGCAGCCGCTGAGACTGCCGGCGAATAATTGGGCTCCGTGCGGCGTTCTGTAAAGGATGTGTGAAGGAATATTTTGAGAAGCGGGACGGGATGAGAGCTGCACGGCGGCATCAGTCTCTTCGCATATGGTTCCCGCAGTCGCCTTCGAAGGACGCGGAAGGCTGTCCGAAGAATTTTATTAAATGGCGGCTTGCATGGGGTGGTAGGTTTCCTGATTGCGGACTGTGTCCTGCCTTTTTTTCAATATGCTGAGTATTCTCCGCAACTGCTGCAACTGCTCGCGTTGTGCGTCGAAGCATTCTTTGACAAGCGGAATTTCACTCGCGGGCAAGACATCCATCATTTCGCTCAAGTACAGAATCATATCTTTGGCTGATTGGGAAGCAAGCAGAACAAGTTCCAGCACGTCCAGGTCGTCGAGAGACACTTCTTCAGATTGGTCATCACAATACAGCGCATGCGAATCCAACAGCGCCTCGAGATAGTTTAACAATTTTTTTTCAAAATGGTCATTCGGAATGTTGCGTAAGCGCATGCGTATGGACATGGCTTTAAAAATCATCTGATGCCGCACGGCACTATCGGCGAAGTGCATCAAGCTGTGCCTGATAGTGGGGTGGGAGACCATCTTGGCGGCCTTTTCATAGATTTTTTGCCCGCTGGCTTCCAGATTCATAGCGGTAATAACGGCATCATAGGCATTAAGCACAACCATCTCGTACTCCTCTTATTGCCTCTTCGAACCGACTTTCCCGGCGGTTCGAAGAGGCTTGTCGGAAGATATTCTGAAAGGGGTTAATACCACCCCGTTACGGCATAGAACAGGATCGTGACGAAAACCATGCAGGTCTTGATGACGGTAATAGCCCCGACGTCCTTGTAGGCCTGACGGTGCGTAAGGCCGCATACGGCCAGCATGGTGATGATCGCGCCGTTATGCGGCAGCGTATCAAATCCGCCCGAGGCCATGGCGGCAATACGGTGCAGGACTTCCACCGGCAAATGCACTTCATGGGCCCAAGCCAGCCAGTCCTTGGACATCAGGTCCAGGGCGATCGACATGCCGCCGGAGGCAGAACCTGTTATTCCGGCCAGCGCCCCCACGGAAACGGCTTCGGACATGAGGGGCGAACCGCCGAGTTTGATGCCCATGAGAAAGTGGGCAATGGCGTCAAAACCGGGAAGCCGCGCAATGACGTTGCCGTACCCCACCTCCGAGGCCGTGTTCATGATCGCGAGCAGGGATCCAATGGCTCCGGCATTCAGTGCCGCCTGCAATCCGCCGGGTTTCTTGAGATTTTTACGACCAAGAATAGCGGCCAGGCTGATGCCTACTGTCAGTGCGATGAGGAGCGCCCACGTGCTGATGACCTTTTGCACGGACGCGGTCATCAAGGGCAGTTTCATGTTGGCCAAGGGTTCGAGCAGTTCGGGGCTCCAGGTAAACAGGCGCGAGAGCACGAAGTTGAGAACAAGGACGGCCAGGAGGGGGATGATGCCGAAGTACCAGGGTGGCAGTTTCGCAATGTCGGCGTCTCCTTTATGCTCGTTGACGGTATGGTCTCCGTAGCCTTCATTTTTGGCCATGGCGGTTTTTTTACGGTATTCGAGCCAGAGCATGCCGGCTATGAAAATGCATGTGCCCCCGAAAAGGCCCAGAATGGGTGCGGCGTAGGCATTGGTCCCGTAAAAGTTGGTGGGAATAAGGTTTTGAATCTGGGGCGTGCCCGGAAAACAGTCCATGGTAAACGTAAAACCGCCCAGCGTGATGCAGCCTGGTATCAGGCGTTTGGGAATGCTGGCTTCTCGAAACAACGCCGCGGCAAAAGGATAGACAGCGAAAACCACCACGAACAGACTGACGCCCCCGTACGTGAGAATGGCACAGGAAAGCACGACCGCGAGAATTGCGTGCTTGTGCCCCAGCCGCTCGATGATGGTATGGGAAATGCCCTTGGCCAACAACGTGTCGTCCATGACTTTACCAAAGATCGCGCCAAGCATGAATATGGGGAAAAAGAGTTTTACATAAATGGCCGCCTTGGTCATGAACAGCTCGGTATAGGTGGGCATTGCCGGCAATCCCTGCAGGATGGCGACCGATATGGCAATGATCGGGGCGAACAGTATGACCGAGAAACCACGATATGCAATAAAAATCAGTAAAATAAGGCTGACAATAACGCCTAAAACGTCCATATTGTCTCCGTGTCTTGCTTGAAACTATTTATCACTGCATAAGAAAGAACATCTCCTTGTGTCCACGAAGGGTCTAAAGCGCCCGAAAAATGTCTCCGGGCGCTTTAGACAGCGCTCACGCCGCATGATTAACGGTCGCGAAGGATAAAACTATTAGAGATCGCGATTGATAGTGCCTTCCCAGGTGCAGACTTCCTTGGCGCTTTTGCGCTCTTCGGGCGAAGGCCATTTTGCCGTGACAGTGGTGCATCTGGTGTAAAAATGCATGCCGTCGCGCCCCAAGACGTGGGTGTCGCCGAAAAAGGACTGCTTGTTGCCGGAGAAAGGAAAAAATGCCAGCGGTACGGGAATGCCCACGTTGATGCCGACCATGCCGCCGTCGGTACGGGAGGAAAATTCCCGCGCGTAGTGACCGCTGTTGGTGAAAATGGCGGAGCCATTGGCAAAAGGATTGGCATTCATCACCTTCAGGCCTTCTTCAAAATCCTTCACCCGTTTGACGCAGGTCACCGGGCCGAATATTTCCTGCTGGCCCACGCTCATTTCAGGCGTCACCTTGTCCAGAATGGTTGGGCCAACATAATAGCCATCTTCATATCCCACGGGTTTGCAATTCCGGCCGTCCAGAACCAGCTCGGCGCCTTCCTCAAGACCTTTGGCAATCCAGTTTTCAACGGATTGCTTGTGCTTGGCGTTGATGACCGGACCAAGCTGGGTTTCGGGATCATAGGCCGGTCCGATAACGAGTTTTTGCGCCAGGTGTTTTAAAATCTCGACAAATTCATCAGCGATGGATTCCTGGACAACGACAACCGGCAGGGCCATGCAACGCTGGCCCGCGCAGCCGAATGTGGAATTGATCACGCGCTGGGCGGACCATTCGAGTGCTGCGTCTTCCAGCACCAGAGCGTGGTTTTTGGCTTCCGTCAGGCATTGGACGCGTTTCCCGGCTCCAGCTGCGGTGGAGTAGACCTTCTTGCCCACGGAGGTGGAGCCGACAAACGAAACGCCCCGGACGTCGGGGTGCGTGAGAATATGGCTGACCTCGTCCCTGCTGCAGGTGACAAGGCTCACCACGCCTTCGGGCAGTCCGGCCTCGATGAGCAGTTCCATCAGGCGCATACTCGTTTGGGGCACCATGCTCGCGGACTTGAGGACCATGGTGTTTCCGCAGATGAGGCACAAGGGAAGAAACCAGCCAAAAGGAATCATGCCGGGGAAATTGTACGGCGCGATGCCGGCGAAAACGCCCACAGGTTCGCGGTACAGGGTAATGTCGTGGCTGCGCGTGGCTTCGCGCAGGGAGTATCCCTGGTTGGCCATGGGAGCACCGACAGCTACTTCGCAGGCTTCGACGACTTTGTGAATGTCGCCCATGGATTCCTTGAGATTCTTTCCCATTTCCGTGGCGCAGATCTTGGAAAGTTCGTCAAAATGGGCATTTACCAGGTCACGGAATTTGAACAGAATCTGGGTACGAATCGCCATGGGTTTTTTAGACCAAGCGGGGAAGGCTCGTTTGCAGGCCTGAATGGCGGCTTCAACTTCATCCGCCGTACAGACCGGAGCCTCGGCAATTTGCTCGCCCGTGCTCGGATTCATGACCGGCGTATATTTGTCGGTCTTGCTCTCATGCCACTGATTGTTGACGCAGTACTTCAACCGTTTGATGTCGTTGGAGGGGTTGATGATATAGCCTTTTTGTTTTTCTATAACAGTCATTCTATTCTCCTGCACAGTCCACCAGAATGCATGATTTTTCTCTATAGAAAAATCAGAAACCGATGGAGTTATAAGGTTGACGTAGGGGTGCTACAGGGCATTGTAATACAATTGGACAATCTCATCCTTGTGGGCCTGTCTGGGATTGTTGCCCGGGCTGCCGCTGGCAATGGCGTCCAGGGCCATTTTTTCCACGACCGGCACGAGCTTTTCCTTTGTCACACCCAGCTTGCTGAGCGACGGGACTTCAAGTTCGGCGATGATTTGTTTGACTTTTTCCGCGCCTTTACGGGCGGCTTTTTCCGGAGCCTCGTCGGCGGAAGCGACTCCCATGGCGCAGGCGATATCCGCATAGCGCTGCATGTTGCCGGAGAGGGAGAACTCCATGACCACACCGAGCAGAGCCGCATTGGAAACTCCGTGAGGAACATGGAACAACGCGCCGATGGGCCGGGACATGCCATGAACCAGCGCAACCGAAGCGTTTGAAAAGGCAATGCCCGCCTGAAGGGCGCCCAGCATGGTCTGCGCTCTGGCTTCTTTGTCGTCGGGGTTTCTCCAGGCAATGGGCAGATATCTGGAGATCAGTTTTACGGCGGACAGGGCCAGAACGTCGGTCATGGGTTGGGCTTTGACGGACACATAGGCCTCAATGGCATGGGTCAGGGCGTCGAGCCCAGTGGCCGCGGTCAGTCCACGAGGCATTTTCATGGTTAAAAGTGGATCTACAATGGCTACACTTGGCAAAAGCAGGGGGCTGCCGATAAGCATTTTCACATCGTTGACCGTATCGGTGATGATGGTGAACATGGTGGCTTCACTGCCCGTTCCCGCGGTGGTCGGGACGGCGAAAAGAGGCAGCCCCTTAACCTTGACCTTGTCCGCGCCCATGTAATCCTGAATTTCACCGGGATTGGTCGCCATGATCGAAATCGCTTTGGCGACATCAAGCGGGCTTCCGCCGCCGCAGCCGACCAGCAGGTCGCATTTTTTTTCTTTTATGATTTGCAGACCGTCGTTGACATGTTGCAGAGTCGGTTCCTTATCGACACCGTCGTACACCTCAACGCCGATGTTTGCTTCCCGCAGCGATTTGATCACTGGTGCGACCGTTCCTGTATCCATAAGAATTTTGTCCGTTACCACAAGCGCTGTGGAGGCGCCTGCCCGAAGCGCTTCCACTCCTGTTTGAGCAGATGCATTTTCTCCGATATGCAGTTTGGACGGCATGATAAATGATCGTGATGGCATCATCTGGTTACTCCTCCAGGATTGAAGTTCTCAAAGTTAGAATTTGCAACACAGTGGCATGGTACGCAACTCTTCTCCGTTAGTGATGCGGTGTTACGGATGGGGACAAAGTGATTGACCTCGTCGCGGAGAAGTACCTTTTACCAGCTCGCTTGAGTAGGAAAGTAGCACCATCGTACATAGAAAAGCAACCAAATTTTTAAATATATGGCTATTTTTTATATTGACTTGAAATCATAGCCTTTTTAACGAGAAATGAGGGCGTGAGTGTAATACTGTTGGTCCAGCGGGCTACGCGTAATCGCCTATGTAAGCGGTCCGCAATGGCTGTTCGGGCTTTTCGGCATTCCTGCTTTTTTCGCTTCGGTCTGACTCTTTCGGCAGCTCCCGAGTTGATTCCGGCAAACGGTGGCTCTTGGGGAATGTTGCGTTTGCCTTAGATCCCCCTCCAGGGGGACCGCATCTGATTTTCAGCAAGCACCTTGGTCAAAAAATCATTGTCCCATCCGGCTCTTTTCCTTTTTTTAGGGGCTGTCTCTAAATTATTGTCTGCTACGTTTGGCTAGAATTCCATCATGCTGCGTTTTCAGAAAAAAATGACCCTTGACGTAGCAAAACTACGCCTGCGGCCCATTTTCTTCTTCAGCCTTGCCTGTTGAAATTCTTGCTCAATCTCGCGACGAAAATAATTTAGAGACAGCCCCTAGTGAACCGTTCGAAGTTTCTTGTTTTAGCTTGGTTAAGGCAATACTTTGTAATTTATAAAAATTTTCAGGCTTATGATCCTTTTTGACTCTGGATTGATCTTCATCAAAGGACATGTCCAAAACCCAATGCAAGGAATTTTCAAAATAAGCCCTGAAGGGACGATATGGGAGGGGCGACAATCTTTCGTCGCGTCGTCCTTTCAGGAGGCTGAGCACGCCGCTTTTCTATGGGGGGCTCTGAAGGGGGCTAGCGGAGGGTCTGCAAGAGGGGCCCCTTGCGGGGCCCGTGTTGCGTCAGGATAGGATTTGTTTCAGAAAGGGCCCCACGGCTTCCACGCCGTGCTCGTCGATGACGTTGATGGTGGCCGTGCCGATGACCGCGATGTCCACTTTGCCCCTGAGGAAATCCACGTCGGCCTTGTCCTTGACGCCGAAGCCCAGGGCCAGGGGAAGGTCCGTGGCCGCGCGGCAGCGGTCCAGGTAGGCGTCCAGGTCCGTGGAGAAATCCGTTTGCGCGCCGGTGACGCCCTTGCGCGCGACGCAGTAGATGAAGCCGTCCGCATGGCCGGCGATATAGTGCTTCCGTTCGTCCGTGCTGGTGGGCGTGAACAGGAACACGGGCGTCAGGTTGTATTTTTTCATGGCGTCCAGGTATTCATCGCCTTCCTCTGGAGTGACGTCCGCGACAATGGCGCCCTGCAGTCCGGCCGCGGCCATGTCTTTGGCGAATTTGTCCGGGCCGTACTTGAAGAGGATGTTGTAGTAGCTCATGAACAGGAACGGAATGGGGAAGCGTTGGGCCAGTTCCTTGGCGCAGGCAAAGCACTTGGCCACGGTGGAGCCGCTGTCCAGGGCGCGCTGGTTGGTCCGCAGGATCACCGGGCCGTCGGCGATGGGCTCGGAAAAGGGGATCTGCAGTTCGATGAGATCCACCCCGGCCTCAACCATGGCTTCCACCACGCGTACGGAGTCTTCAAAGGACGGGTATCCGAGGACGATGTGCGTCATCAGCAGGATGTCCTTTTCCTTGCGTTTGTTCTGGATATACTCTTTAAGCATTGTAGCTCTCCGCTTTTTTCCGGATGAAATCTTTCCATTTCGGGTCGTCAATGGCGTCCGCCACCGTGAAGATGTCCTTGTCGCCGCGACCGGACTGGTTGATGATGATGCTGTCCTCGGACGTCAGCTGTCCGGCTTCCTGGAAGGCCTGGGCAAAAGCGTGGGAGGATTCCAGGGCCGGAATCAGTCCTTCTTTTTTCACGGCCAGGGACAGGGCCGCGACCACTTCCTTGTCCGTGGCGGATTCAAAGCGTACGCGCCCCGTATCGTGCAGGTGCGAAAGAATGGGCGACACGCCCACGTAATCCAGGCCGGCGGCCACGCTGTGGGTTTCGAGCATCTGGCCGTCGTCGTCCTGCAGAAAGTAAGTTTTGAAGCCCTGCGCCACGCCCACGCTGGCGTCCGGACAGGCCAGGCGTACGGCGTGCATTTTGGATTCGATGCCGTGTCCCCCGGCTTCCACGCCCACCAGCTCGACCTCCTGGTCTTCGAAAAAACCGCTGAAAATGCCCATGGCGTTGGAGCCGCCGCCCACACAGGCGTAGATTCGTTTGGGCAGCTTGCCCGTACGGTCCAGAATCTGTTTGCGGGCTTCCATGCCGATGATGGACTGAAACCAGGATACCATCTCCGGGTAGGGGTGCGGTCCGCAGGCCGTACCCAGTACGTAGTGCGTATCGCTCATGTTGGTGACCCAGTCGCGAAAGGCTTCGTTGATGGCGTCCTTGAGGATACGCGTTCCCTGCGTAACGGGAACGACCGTGGCGCCGAGCTGCTCCATCCAGAAGACATTGGGCCGCTGGCGTTCGACATCCACCTCGCCCATGTAAATGGTGCAGTCGAAGCCGAACTTGGCGGCCATGGTGGCCGTGGCCACGCCATGCTGTCCGGCGCCGGTCTCGGCGATGACGCGCTTTTTGCCCATACGTTTGACCAGCAGGCCCTGGCCCATGACGTTGTTGGCCTTGTGCGCGCCCGTATGGTTCAGGTCTTCGCGCTTGATGTAGATGCGCGCGCCGCCGAAATGTTCGCTGAGGTTTTCCGCGTATGTCAGCGGAGTGGGGCGGCAGGAGTAGCTGGACATCAGCTCGACGTATTCCTGCCAGAAGGCCGGGTCGGCCTTGGCCTCGGCAAAGGCTTTTTTGAGTTGGTCAAAGGTGGCGACAAGGATCTCCGGGAGAAACGCGCCGCCGAATTGTCCGTAGTATCCGGGTTTAGGCATTGGACAGGCCTCCAATGGTTTGGGTGAAAACAAAACGATCCGTACGGCAGTACAACGCGGAATAAATGGCGTTGGGCGCGTCGGGGAAATGCAGGTAACGGGCCACGTTCAGGATGGCGGTTGATTTTGAAAGCGCCAGCAGCCTGGCCAGGCCGGCGTCCGGGTAGGTGATCCGGAAGTGCTGCTGTCCGCCCGAGCACTCCAGGTGGAAGCGGTCCCGTACGAGCTGCGACAAGGACCGGCCGCTGAGGTCGACATCCGCAATGCCTGCGAACAGGGTGGGGTGCAGGTAAATATCCTCCACCAGCACGGGCGTATCCTCCACATGGCTCAGACGGCGCAGAAAATAGGCGCTGGACAGGGCAAAGGGATTTTCCGGGTCCTCCCCCACTTCTCGAAGCTGCGCTGGTTCAAGCAGCTCGACCCGCAGGCTGTGTCCGGTCTTTTGGAACGAGGCCATGGTCCCTGCCAGGGAAAACAGGTCCACCTCTTCGCGCTGGGGCGCCACATAGGTTCCGGATCCGCGTTTGCGGATCAAAATACCCCGGCGGACCAGACTGTCGATGGCCTGGCGTACGGTGGGGCGGCCAATGCCGTGCTCCGCGGCAAGGACGTTTTCCGAGGGGATGCGCTGTCCTTCGGAAACATGTCCGTCGCGGATCTGGGCCAACAGCAGTTCAGCGAGCTGGTGGTACAGAGGGAGTGGCGAATTTTTGTTCAACATGATGGAAGGAGAGTAAGGGGAATTGGTAAAGTTGTCAATACAACTTTATATATTGAAGACGTTTTTTCTAATTGGGGGCAGCCATTAAGAAGTGTTTTTTTTATTCTATTTTATTAATAGGTTAAGCCGTTCTGATGGTACGTCCGGCAGGACAATTCGGTTGTGTCTCATGCAATTTGCAGTGCGAAGGAGTCGTTCCATCTCCTTGTTGTGGAGCGTTAATATCAGAAAACAAAGGCAGGCCGGCTGTTTGGGTTATAATTCAGCTTAAATTTGTATGTATTTAAAAAAAGGAGTTCAGAAAGTTGTTACATAATTATAAAAAATATCCAAATGTGGAACAGTTTTTCTCAAGAGTATTTATCCATGGTTTTACGAAAGTGAAAAAATGCGAGTGACTGTAGAAAATAGACGCTTTAACTGGGCTTTTCAGAATACATGAATTGCTTGATCTATTCAATTTCATGTTTTAAAATATTTTAAACAATTAAATTTGGTTGAGAAGTATTGTAGCTGATAAATTTTATCCGGGTTTATGGTTCAAATGCACATACAACAACATCAGTTTGTGATTTTTTTATTTATTTCATGTCTGATTTTTCCATATGCATTGAACGTGCAAGCGGAAGTGCCGGGACAAGGCATAAGCAAGAAAACAGAGCTTGCCGACACTTCGGACCGGGATTGCGAACAAAGAATCTATGAAAAATTGCAGACCATAGGCGATCCGGAATTCGATATTACCATCGTCGATTTCGGGCTTGTCAGCGAAGTGCGTTGCGATGCCGATAAGAACACAAATTCCATCACCCTAATCCCTACTTCTCCCCTGTGTCCGTATCTCAAGGACCTGGTCGCGGCTGTGAAGGATGTTTCCAAGGAGCTCTATCCGCGGCGAGAGGCCAAGGTTATCGTGGATTTGGAAACACGTTGGACCCCTTCGCTGATGACCGAGAAAGGGAGAAAACAGTTCTGGGGCGAGGAAAAATGATTGGACAGGCTTTGTCGCTGGGCGCCTCGGCTGGCTTGTACTGCATGAGCAAATGTGCCCCTTCGCTGGCCTCGCTGCTTCTGATTGCACCGCAAAAGGGAATCAAGTCGGGCATCTGTCTGTTGGGCATGTTTTTGGCGGGTAGACTCGTCGCGTATTGTCTGCTCGGAGCCTTGGCCGGACTGGCCGGGAGCTTTGGCGGCGCACTGCCGCATAGCATGTTGTTTTTCGCATTAACCGATATGGCGCTTGGAGTGATGCTTATTGCACAGGCATTTTATCGGCGCCGCTGTACGGGTTGTACCGGCGGGCAGATGGTTTTGGGCACGAAAAAGACGCTGTTTATCGCGGGGGTACTCAACAGCGTCACGCTTTGTCCTCCCATTCTGCTGGCTTTTAGCGTTGCGGTGGAGAACGGAAGTCCGTTGCGGGGGCTGCTGTTTTTTTTGTTGTTCTTTCTTGCATCCTCTGTGTATCTGCTTCCTTTTTCGTTGCTGTCCGTAAAGGTGCAGCACCGCTATATGGTTTCGTTTTCAAAAATTGTTTGTGCTGGAGTTGGGTTGTATTTCGTGTATCGTGGCTTTTCTTTTATCTTTAGCGATCCGTATATTACATACTAGGGGGCCTCCATGAAATTTCAAATGCAGATGACTCTCGGCAATGTGGCCATGCTGTGTATGATTTTTGTCGGTTGTTTCTATGTTTTCACAGTCATGGATGATTTTCTCAAAGTGAACCAGGCGCAATCCTCCACTGTGGACCTGATTCAGGTGGCCGGCGAACTGAGCAGCTCCATGCACTCTCTGGAAGCCAGTGTCCGCAATTTTATGCTCACGGGCAAACAGGAATATCTGACGCCCTATCAGAAACTGCAAAAAAAGTATGCCGATCAAACGGCAAAAGCCATTGATCTCGGCGCAGTTCTGGGCATGAAAACGGAACTGCTCGCTGATGCGCAGCAATTGATGTCCCAGTGGTACGAGCAGGAGGCCGAGCCGTCCATAGCCAACCGCAAGCGTATGGACATGACCCCGGAAGAGCGGAAGCAGCAGGCTGAGAACGGCAATGCCGTCAAGATCGACCAGGTGCTGGATCCTCACTTGCTGCGCGAATACCAGCGACTGTTTTCCAAAATGACCGGGCTCGGGAACCTGATAGTTGATCTGGAAGGAAACGCCGTCAAAGAACAGAGTTTTGATGAATTCAGTACGTTTTGTTTTGGTTTGATCCGGGCCAACAAAGAGGGGGCCAAACGCTGTACGGCGAATGATGTGAAGGGTGGTCAGGTGGCCAATGAACAGGCAAGCCCTATGTTTATACCTGCCATGCGGGCCTGGTGGACTTTGCCGTACCGATTATCGTGGACGGTGTGCAAATCGGCTCCTGGTTGGGCGGGCAGGTGCTCACGGTGGAACCCGACTATGATAAATTTCGCACCATTGCTGAGGAACTAGGTATTGACCCTGTCAAAATGTTTGAAGAAGTGCAGAAAATCCCCGTACTTACCAAGGAGCGTGTGGATAGCGCCGCCTCGTTTCTGCAGCTTTTGGCCAACAGCCAATCCGAAGTTGGGAATACCAATTTTATGTGGTCCAAGATCACGGACCGCCTTGATTCCGGTGTGGGCCAGAAAATTCTGACCGACGCGCAAAACAAACTGGCTGCTTTTGTCTCCGAATTGAAGCAGGTACGCAGCCAGGACAAGGCCGCCATGGATGCTTCTTTTCAAAATCTGAAGCTCCTGCTTTGGTCCGGGATGGGCATACTTACTGTTTTTACCATCGTGATCTTGTTGTTCAACAGGCGGATCATACGGACGCAGATCGGCGGTGATCCAAAAGAGATTGCTGTTGTGGCCGAGCGGATCGCAACCGGTGACGCCTCGCTCAAGTTCAATTCTACGGGAAATGCCAAGGGCATTTACCTGGCGATCATCCACTTGCATCAGCAGTTGCAGAAAACGTTTGCCGATATGGAAGCGGAGCGGGAAAAGGCCGAACAACGCGCGCAGGCGGCCCAGGAGGCCCAGGCGGAAGCAGACCAGGCGAAACTGGAAGCGGAGAAGGCCAAGCGGGACGGCATGCTTGCCGCGGCAGGAACCGTGGAGGATATCGTGCTGCGTGTCTCATCCGCGGCGCAAGAGCTGTCCAGTCAAATTGAGGAAGCCTCCAAGGGGGCTGCTTCGCAACAGGAGCTGGCCACGGGAACGGCCGCGGCCATGGGGCAGATGAACGCCTCGGTGGTGGAAGTCGCGCAGAACGCCTCTTCCGCCGCGGCTGACGCGGAAAACGCCCGCGAACGGATTACCTCCGGCAACGAAACCATCAGCAATGTCGTTTCTGTGATCGAAGCGATCAATAAACAGTTCAGTTTCCTTGAAAGCGAACTGGATGACCTGAATCACCAGGTTGGCGGCATCGATTCCATTATGAACGTTATTTCGGATATAGCGGATCAGACAAATCTGCTGGCATTGAACGCGGCCATTGAGGCCGCCAGGGCAGGCGAGGCCGGGCGCGGGTTCGCTGTTGTGGCTGACGAAGTCCGCAAACTGGCGGAGAAAACCATGCACGCCACTGGCGAGGTGACCACCGCTGTCACAGCCATTACTGATTCCACTGCCCGAAATGTGGATCATATGCGTTCCACACGCCAGGAAGTGGAAAAGTCCATTTCCATGGTCGGCGCCGCACGAGAGGTTTTCAGTGACATCCTGGCAAGTGCGGACAACAATTATATGCAGGCGCAGAATATCGCCACCGCTTCGGAAGAACAGGCCAGTACGTCCGAAGAAATCTCCAGATCACTGGGGGTTGTGAACGAGACATCGCAACAGACCACATCCGCCATGGAAGAAGCCAATCAGGCGGTTGCCGAACTGGCCAAACTGGCCACCGAGCTGGAAAATCTGGTGGGAGACATGAAAGCCGGATAACTTTTTTCATAAAAAATTCTTTTCGTGAAAAAAAAGACGGGCGCGGCTTGAAAATGGGCCGGGCCCGTCTTTTTTTTGTTTTGCGGGCAGAAAAGTCATCAAGATTGTGTTGCGTTTTGCAACAAAAATGAAGATCGGAAAAATTATTCCCCGATAATTTTGATCAGAGCCCGTTTCCGGCGGCGGCCGTCAAATTCGCCGTAGAAGATTTGTTCCCACGTACCGAAGTCCAGGCGTCCTTCCGTGACGGCCACGACCACTTCGCGGCCCATGACCTGCCGTTTCATGTGTGCGTCCGCATTGTCTTCTCCGCGGTTGTGACGATACTGGTTGACAGGTTCGTGCGGCGCCAGTTTTTCAAGCCAGACCTCGTAGTCGTGGTGCAGTCCGGATTCATCATCGTTGATGAACACGCTGGCCGTGATGTGCATGGCGTTTACCAGGACGAGCCCTTCCTTGATGCCGCTTTCGCGCAGGGCCTCTTCCACCTGGGGCGTTATGTTGACGAATCCGCGCCTGGCCGGGATGTTGAACCATAGTTCTTTTCGAAAGCTTTTCATGTGTGATCCTCGATGTGGGATGGAGTTTTGCGTCGAGCGGTCTGTGTATAAGCCGCTCTTAATTTGCTGAAGAATTTACCCTGCTGGGTCATTTTTGGGAATCCCAGGTCAAAATGACACAGCAACAGACTGCATTTATCTCCATCGTTCGTTGGAATGGAGGTATGACGATCTGTTGTTTTGGTGAAACCCGTTTCTAATGGCTACGTACGGCTTCATATTTTTTTCACATAAAAGGTATTTGCTAGAGTTTTTCTTGTGAAAGAAGTAACTATTACAAGCGAGTATGCATCACTTGGAAAGAAAAAAAAAGCTGTATTGCAGGGGTAACTTGTATGTTTCGCGAGAATTTTTTTGATGGATAGTATGTTTGAGCTTGAAAATACTGACAAAAATATGCGGAATCAGCGAGTAACCGTGAAATTGAAAGGGGCACATCAGGATAGAAAATGTTCAGGAGAAAAAAATGAGTGAACAGGGCTCTTTTGTTAACAAATAAAACAAAAATATGAAAGAACGACGGGTTAGAGATTGTGAAAAAAAGAACGTATTCATTAATTTTGTATGCCGATAGGTTGTGTGAAAATTTTCACTTAGTAATTGAAGATCTCGGCTTTTGTTAATAAATTTTGAGGATTGACACAGATGGAAAAATGTATCAATCACTTGCTCAAGAGAACGGGCCATCAACCAATTGCAACAAAAGGGGAATATCGGTGCAAAAACGTTATATGCCCATTACTGTCCTAGCATTGGTGCTGGGGCTAGTGGGAATTGTTGGCTATTTGATGCCTGAAACCGGTGAGGCCACGCCTACCAGAGTGTTGTTGCCCAACACTGGTGGTGCGGTTGTGTTCAACCATAAAACGCATGCCGAAAAATTCGGCATAGCTTGTGAAAAATGTCACCATGAGCAGCAGCCCGGAGCACAAGGAGCTGTTCCTTGCGGACATTGCCACCCCGCCGAGTTTACTACCACCTACTTGAAGGACCACCAGGAGAAATTCGCGGGCAACGATCAGATGTGCCAGATGTGCCATCACATGTCCTTTACCGAACGCAGCAAATACGATCACGATGCGCATAACGATGAGTATACGCCGGATTGTACGGACTGCCACCACGATACGGACATCGAAGAGACTCCCACCAACTGCGGCGAGTGTCATGACGCGACGGGTTCGGAAGGCATGCCTTCGGAGCGGGACGCCGTTCACACGCGTTGCGCCAACTGCCACGAGGACGCTTTTGAGGAAAAGCTTGCCGGGTGCACGCATTGTCACAACGCCGTCGGCAAAGGCAAGAACGCCGAAGCAGGGCATGCGGACGTCAACGTCCCCTGCAAGAGCTGTCACTATCAGGAAGAAGGATTTCTGATTCCGGCACGAGGCGAGATGTTCCACGAAAGCTGCATGGGCTGTCATGAAAAGATGGGCAAAGGCCCCTATGACAAAGCAGCCTGTAACAAATGCCATATTAAGTGATCGCCATGACAAAGCCTACATTTACACTTACCACAGGCGCAGAGGTCAAGATTCAGGAAGGCCCGGCTCCCAAGATGGTCAGCATACCGCTGACGGGGCATTCTTCCAAAACCATTAAAAAGAAAGCGCTCGTTTCTCTGGGCTCCTTGATTGCCGATCATCCGGCGAAAAGCGTCGGCGATCTGCATTCGCCCATCCAAGGTATCGTTGCGGACGTTACCGTGGCCATGGTCGTGATCAAAGAAGAACTCCCCAAAGTCAAAGAAGGCGAGGAGCCGCCGGCGTTTCCGGAAGTGCTGCTGGCTGAACTGGCGGATATTGAAGGTGAAGAACTGGCCGCTGTTCTCAAAAGCCTGGGCGTGAGCACCAAGACCCTGCAGAAAACGGGCATGCTCATCATCAACGGTGTGAATCCGGAGCCCGGCGTCAACGTGCACGAGGTTCTGCTCAAGACAGAGCGCGAGACCCTGGGGCGCGGCCTGGCCGTGCTGGAAAAATTGACGGCCCCCTCGGAAGTCAAGCTGGTTGTTTCGCAGGACGGGATCAAGCCGCTGCACGGCACCACGGTGGTGCAGGTTGCGGACAAATATCCGAACGGTTTGGACCTTTTTGTGACCAAAGCCGCCACCGGCCATTATGGAACCGAAGGCGTGCACGTCATCAGCCTGCTCGAGGTCTGGTCCATCGGCCGAGTCGTGGAAACCGGCCTGCCGTTGACCGAAACCATCGTCAATGTGAACGGAAAGATACTCAAGGCAAGGGTTGGAACGCCTATAACGGAACTGCTGGACGAAGCCGGCGCCAAGTATGCCCCCAAAGATACGGTGATTCTGGGCGGCCCCATGCGTGGACAGGCGTTGTCTGATTTGAGCAGAGGAATCGGAAAGTGGGACCAGGCGGTTACGGTGATCCCGGACGGGACCTTCCCGCCGCTGACGGACATGCCCTGCATTAACTGCGGCGAGTGCGTGCTCCGCTGCCCGGTAAAGCTGTCGCCCGGCATGCTTAGCCGGTACGCGGAATTCCAGCTCTGGGATAACGCCAAAAAGAATAACATCAGCTACTGCATCGAGTGCGGTATCTGCGGTTATGTATGTCCCTCGCGGCGTCCCATGCTGCAGTTGATCCGGTTAGCCAAGCAAGAAATCGCAGCCATTGAGGCGCAGACAGCAAGCTGTCGTCTCACCGGCGAATAACCCACGAAACGAAGAAGGATAAGGTCCATGGCAAACGAGGCTGCAACCAATTTGCTCACCGTACAGGCGCCGCCGTTCTGGCATTGCGGACGGACGGTCCCACGGATGATGATTGAAACAGTTCTGGCCCTTATTCCCGCGGCGATCATGGCAACCGTTTATTACGGGGTGGACGCCGTCAGGGTCATCGGGCTTTCCTGCGCCACGGCAGTGGCAGCAGAAGCTCTCTGCTGTAAAATAATGGAGCGCGAAATAAGTGTGGACGACTACAGCGCTCTTGTAACTGGCCTGCTTTTCGCGTTTATACTTCCGGCCTCCGCTCCCTGGTGGCTGGTGATAATCGGCAGCGCCGTGTCCATAATGGCCGCCAAGATGCTCTTTGGCGGACTGGGGGCCAACCCGCTTTGCGCGCCCCTGGTAGGCTGGGCCATTCTACGGGTCTCCTGGCCGGATCAAATGAGCGTGATCGGCACCATGTTGAATACCGACCTGGTCGATTATCTCGGTTACCTGAAATATTACGGAGCGGACAGCGTCAGAGACGCCAGTCTGAACCTGATGTATATCGGCGAACAGCTCGGCGGGCTGGGGTCCGTGCAGGTGCTGGCCGTATTGCTCGGCGGTATTTTCATGCTGATCCGCGGGCATATCCGTATCTACATTCCGCTGGCCTTTATCATCGGCGCATTCGTCACGGCCGCCATCTTCCATGGCATGGACAGCCAAGCCTACGCCAGCCCCATGTTCCATATGGTGGCAGGCTCGACGCTGTTCGGGGCCTTTTTTCTGGCCACGGACACGGCCTCCTCTCCCGTGGGAGTCGTTCCGATGATATTCTTCGGCCTGTTATGCGGCGTCATGGTGATCATCATCCGCGTCTACGGCATCTATCCGGATGGCGTGCCGTTTGCGATCCTGCTCGCCAATCTGTTCATGCCGCTTATTGATCTTATCAAGCCTAAACCACTCGGTGCGAGGTAAGAGATGCGCGAAATCGCTTCCATGATAATCGTTTTGTCCTTGATCTGCGGGTTATCGGGCTTCATGCTGTCCTTTCTGAAGCAGAGTACCTCCGCGGACATTGAACAACAGGTTTTGACATATGTGCAGGGGCCGGCTCTCAAGACGGTTTTGTCCGACTACGACAACGACCCCATTACCGACCGTAAGACATTCACCATTGACGGGAAGGAAATGATGATCTTCCCGGCCATGAAAGACGGCAAACTCAAACAGGTGGCCATGGAAACCTTTGGTAAAGGGTACGGCGGCGACATCGGCGTTATCGTCGGCTTCAACACCGCGGACGATACGCTGGCCGGCATCGGCATCACCACCCTGAAGGAAACGCCCGGTTTGGGTACTCGCGTGACCGATACCAAATATACGCGCCAGTTCACCGGTCTTCCCATGGAAGGCATCGAACTGAAGAGCAAGGGCGGTCCCATTGATGGCGTATCCGGTGCGACGTTTTCTTCCATCGGTACCGTCATCGCCGTCAACCAGGCTGTGGGCATCTATAAAAATGAAAAATCCAAATTCCTGGAATCCTGGAAATAACCGCTAAGGAGCGTATAATGGCCAGTTTATGGAAGGACTTTTCCAAGGGACTTTGGGAAGAGCTGCCGCCGTTTAAACTCGTACTCGGCCTCTGCCCGGTACTGGCGGTGACTTCGTCCGCCAATAACGGACTCGGAATGGGGATGGCGGTTATATTCGTACTTACCCTTTCCAACGCGATTATTTCGCTGGTCCGCAATATTATTCCAAAAAAAGTTCGTATCGCGTGTTATGTCGCGATTATCGCCACGCTGGTGGTATCTGTTGAAATGCTGATGCAGGCGTATGCTTATCCGTTGTACCAGCAGCTGGGTATCTTCGTACCATTGATTGTTGTTAACTGTATTATTCTTGGACGTGCCGAGGCCTTCGCCGCTAAAAACGGAGTGATCCATTCCATTGCGGATGGCTTGGGCATGGGCATTGGTTTTACCTTGTCACTGACCTTTTTGGGATCTTTACGTGAAATTCTGGGAACCGGCGAATGGTTCGGCCACCACATTATGTGGTCAGGGTTCAAGCCCTTCGCAATAATGGTTCAGGCACCCGGCGCGTTTATCTGCCTCGGGTTGGTGCTTGGGGCCATGAATCTGCTGACCATTATCCAGAACAAACGTAAGGGCATGCCCGCTCCGGCCGAAATGACTGGCGATTGCGAAGCCTGCCAGGCCTGCGCCGGCGGCAAGCCGCAAGCTTAACCGCAATCAATAAAGGATATCCATCATGGAATACTTTTTGATGTTCATCTCGGCGATTTTCGTAAACAACATCGTCCTTGCCCAATACCTCGGCAACTGCCCCTATCTGGGGTGCTCCAAGGAAAAGGGCGTTTCCATCGGCATGGGCCTGGCCGTTATTTTTGTCGCGGTCATGGCCACCATCTTCACCTGGCTGACGCAGGCCTACGTGCTCATTCCGTACGGCCTTGGGTATCTGCAGACCATTTTCTTTATTCTGATCATCGCCGCCCTGGTGCAGTTTGTTGAGATGTTCCTGAAGAAAATGGTTCCGCCGCTGTATAAATCCCTGGGTATTTTCTTGCCGCTGATCACCACGAACTGCGCCGTTCTGGGTATTGCCATTCTCTGCCAGCGCAAGGAATTCGGATTCGGCACCTCGGTGTTCTACTCCTTTTCCGCCGGTATCGGCTTTCTGCTAGCCCTGGTGGTTCTGGCTTCCATCCGCGAACGCCTCGATGTCTGCCGCGTGCCGCAGTCGATGAAGGGAATGCCCATCGGGCTGGTGATGGCCGGCTTCATGTCCCTCGCCTTTTTGGCCTTCAAGCAGATGATTTCCTAGGGGAAGCGTTATGGTTACTTCAGTACTGTTCTTGTTCTCATTGGGGTTGCTGGCGTCGATTATCCTCGCCATCGCCTCCAAGGTGTTATATGTGGAAGAAGATCCGCGTATCGAGGCCGTCAGCGAGGCCTTGCCCGGCGCCAACTGCGGCGGTTGCGGATTTGCCGGCTGCGACGGCTACGCCGCGGCCGTGGTTCAGGATCCCAACTGCGCTCCCAACCTTTGCTGCGCTGGTGGTCCGGAGATCTCCGCCCAGGTTGCCGAACTCACCGGCAAGGCCATGGGCGATTCCGAGCCCCAGGTTGCTTACCGCCGTTGCCTGAAAAACGAAGGCGATGTGAAGTTGAACTACGAGTATCAGGGCGTTCCCAGCTGCAAGGCGGCTAAGATGCTCAACAATGGTCCGGACGCCTGCGGCTATTCCTGCCTGGGCCTGGGCGATTGCGTACGCGCCTGCCCGTTTGACGCCATTTTCATCGCCTCCAACGGACTGCCTTCGGTTGACGCTGACAAGTGCACCGCTTGCGGCAACTGCGTACGCGCCTGTCCCAACGACATCCTGGAGCTCATTCCGCAGCGCGCCCGGGTCATGATCGCCTGTTCGTCTCTGGACAAAGGCAAGGCCGTCATGGACGTTTGCAAAGTCGGTTGCATCAGCTGCATGAAATGCGTCAAGGAATGTCCGGCCAAGGCCATCAAGCTCGAAGGCGGGCGCATTCAGATCGATCATGCGCTTTGCCTGGAATACGGCCCGGATTGCAACGAAAATTGCACGGACAAATGCCCGCGCAACATCATTCGTTGCCTGCCCATAGGCATGGGCCAGATGCATCAGGCCGCCTGATTACACAGAACCTCTGCGACGGAGTGAGGTCAATGAAAGAGAGTTCGACCATGAATAGAAGATGCTTTATCAAAGCCCTGGGGGCCGCCGGTCTCGGCTTGTCCGCCATGCCCGGCATGGCCATGGCCGCCCTGACTGAATCCGGCAACCGGGTGGCTAAAACCAAAGCCCTGATGGACACCATCGTGACCATCACCGTACGGGGCGTATCCAATACGCAGGCCCAGGAGGCCATCGGCGCCGCGTTCCAGTCCATGGAACGCCACATCGCCGTTTTCGACCGTTTCGACAGCGCCACGCCTATTTCTCAGCTCAACGCCACGGGCCGCCTCAACGACGCGCCCCGCGAATTGACCGCGCTGCTGACAACGGCCAAAAACTACCACAACGCCACCAACGGCGCGTTCGACGTCACTGTCGCGCCCCTGGTGGACCGGATGCATTCCGGCAAGGACGTAAGCAAAACCGAACTGCGCGAACTGCTCAGTCTGGTGGATGATTCCGCGCTGAAGGTTTCGGAAAATTCCGTTCTGCTCGGAAAGCAGGGCATGTCCCTGACCACTGACGGCCTGGCCAAAGGCTTTATTGTGGACATGGCCGCCCAAACCCTGCTGGAGCAGGGCGTGAGCAACTACATGATCAACGCCGGCGGCGATATCCGTACGCACGGTGAGAGCGCTCCCGGACGCGCCTGGCATGTGGCTATCGAAGATCCGGCCAAGCACAACGAATATCCCGACGTCATTGCCATGCGCCAGGGCGCCGTGGCCACTTCCGGCGGCTACGAACGCCATCTTGGTCTGCATTCGCATCTGGTGAATCCGCATAACGGCGGTTCCCCGAAAATCCGCCAGAGCGTATCCGTGTACGCACCCAGCGT
Organism: Desulfovibrionaceae bacterium; assembly: GCA_963677785.2. Lineage (GTDB taxonomy): Bacteria > Desulfobacterota > Desulfovibrionia > Desulfovibrionales > Desulfovibrionaceae. The sequence continues at coordinate 233,176 of CAXXDH010000001.1, forward strand.
AATGCAGGCGGATATCCTGTCCACGGCGGTCAGCCTGATGACCCCGGACAAGGGAATAGCATTAATCGATACGCTCCCGGGCGTGGAGTGTCTGATTGCTGCGGGACCCGGAGCACTCATCAAATCACGTAATTGGGGCTAATCCTCCCCAATATCCGAACGCCACGGAGTAGTGAGAAGCGCGCACCGGTTGTACAGCCGGTGCGCGTTGTATTTTTTCAGCCCAGCCCTACTGGCGGGGTTCAGGCAAATTTTGAACGTTTGTCGCGTCTTTGCGCATTGTTTTTTTATACATAGATGAGCGCTTATGCTTTGAGCAAATGTGACTTTTGTTGTGTCATTTTTTCATGAGTGCTCGAAGACGTGGTATAATGCCGTAAACCATGGTTGGTACTAAAAGAGCTGTCATGATGCCGGTACGCGCGGGCATGGGAAATTCCAGGCCGGTCAGGTTGAGTGCAAGAGTCAGCAGGGTTACCAGTAGCCAAACGCAAATCCAAATCGCGCCTATGTAGAGTACATTAATCATGGATGTCCTCCGTACTTGTCATGAAGTGATGGATGACCGCATAATACCCGGGGAGGATCGCATACAGTTTCTGTTGGCCTCTTGCGGTCAGAGTGATGCGCTTTGCGCGTTTGTCTTGCGAATCCACCGTAATTTCCACAAAACCAGCCTTTTCAAGGCTATGCAGAGTACGGGCCATGACGGGCTTGGAGACATCGAGCTTTGAGGCAATTTCGCTTGCCATAAGCTGCTGCCGGCTTTCCTCACGATCAATGACGACACAGATCAAAAAGCGCAACTGGGAAAAGTCATGGCCCGCAAAGTATTCTTCCAGCTCGCGTATGAGGAGGCTGCCCCGGCGCATAAGATGTAAGGCGTCATGCACCATCTCCACCCGCATTTCAGGGAAACGCTCTTGGTAGCGTTCGAGGATCTGCCGCGTAGGCAGTTCTTTCAGAAAAAACATGTTGGTATTTCCAGAAAAGTTTTACAGTTACAGGAATTGTTACCGGCTTACTTGTCGTCTTACGCTTGCTCGATTTAGTTATCATGGTAACTAAATGAAACTTACAAATTAGTCAACCCTGGTGAGAACAGAACGGCAAGAGTACGGCTACTACCGATTTCAAAACTGCAATATCTTATCTTCAGTCTCCAACAAAGTGAAAACCGTTTTATTACTTGGAGCGGAAAGTACTTAACGGCCCGCTCCAGCGCGGCTATCGCCGCTTGACCCCGCCTGCGGCGTGGTCGTTCTTATAACCGGGACCAACGAAATGTTAAATACTTCGTGCTCCCGGTAATAATTGATTGAAATAAAGCTATGTTAAGGTGAATACTTTTGAGGTCGGGGGAGGTGACAATGCGTCCTGACCCGGAAGATTCGAGTCAAAGACTATCTTTTAAAAAAATTTTTTTTTCTGACCAAAGGAATCATTCCTCAGAAAAAAACCGAATGCTCATTTTTAATGAAAGAGCCATTTGGAACGCAACAATCGTCTAATTCATTTAATTAACAGGTATTGATTGAAAGTTGGAAACGGAAAGAGCAAAGAGGTTTTGAAAGCTATCGGAGGTTTGATTTTGATGCTGTCCAGCGATGTTGATATCGACAATTGTTATCAAAAAATAAATGTTTACAAGGTTTTAGTACATGGTATCATATGTCACAGCGGTAAAGGGCACCCGGTTGGAGGACATACGCCGGATGTTGAAAAAACGTATGTTGCCCCCTGCCCAGTGCAGCGAACAGGACTTATAATCAGCAGTAAGCGGACTGAAACAAGACATGTGTATCGCGTTGGTTCGCTGCGCCCATGCCGCCGGTGGTCAGGTTTAATGGAAACAACGTAAACCCAAGGAGACGATATGACTTTGCAAGCGACTACTTCACGGACTCTGCTCGGCGCGGCCGTAAAAAGCAGTGCCGGTATCGGCACGGTGATTGGTGGCGCAGTGGCCACGGTTCAGGACGTCAACCGCGTACACAAAGGTGAAATGACCAAAGGGGAAGCAGTGGCCGACGTGGGCAAGGAAGCCGTAGGTACGGGCCTCTCCACGGCCGCGGGTGTTGCCGTGGTGGGCGCTTTGGGCATTGGTGGTCTGCTCGGCCTGATTGGAATAGTAGGCGTGGCCGTGGGAACCAAGCACCTGTGGGATAAACAATTCGGGTACACCCCCAACACTAAGGCGATAGAGGCGTAATCATCGCCTGAAAAAGGAGATTGATATGAGTCTGGGAAAAATTGTTATTTTTGCGGCGGGAGCCATTATCGGCGGAGTTATAATCTATGGAACCAAAAAATCCGAGACGGTGGACAAGGCGGCCACAGCCACTATCAAGGCCGGCGTTAAGGCGCAGGATTGGGTGGCTGACAAGTATAACAAGGCCAAGGATGGTCTTAAGACTGCGGTGGCATCTGCCAAGGAAAGCGACAAAAGCGAAAAACCCGCTTAAGTGTTTTCCAGAGCCTCCCAGGGGCGGGCACGCTGCAGCTTTTTAGTGGTATAGCGCAGCGTGCCGGCTAATGCCGGGAACAACACACTGCAAGGAGGTGACCTTGGCTGGGGACATCGCGGTTCAAGGACCGCCGAACAGCTCCGGCATCCGGTTGCGAACTGCACGAGTCAGAACAACCGGCTCCCTTTCGGAGCAACAAATAAAAGCGTTCGGGTACGGGATTTTTCGAGCCGGGAGTCATGCTTCCGCGTACGGAGGATTCCGGGCCCGTAACGCTTTATTTTGTTGAATTAAGTCCTGAAAGAGGTTGCTAGGCGCAGCATTGAATTTTTTTTGTCCCGTTGGTGAAGAGCATCCTGATACGGATATCGTTGGCGAGAGCGTCGGGGAAAATTTTCGGCGCTTCCGGCTGGAGAGCGTGTTGGGATACGACCGGAAGCGCCAACGGGGCATGTCTCGTCGCGTACGCACCAAGGCGTTTCGTTCCGAGTTCCGGACCCGGCGCTCCCAGGTAAGCGCCGGGCGGGAAGAGTGTCTTGCAATATTAAACGCAGCCGCTGCCTGTGCCGCCTTTGCAACAGGCGCTCAATCCTTTGGCGCGGCCTTTGAACAATTCCATGTTCGAGCCCGTGTATACCGCATCCAGGCTGCTTTCGATAAATCCATTGACCATATAGGGTATTACGCCGTTCTTGCTGAGAATCGCCTGCGGGGATTCACCCACGGCGCTGCAGAGCACCGCCCGGCAATCCTTGAGCATGGCGGCCAGTTCTTCCCAGCGCTTGGGGCCGCTGCCCACAGGAGGAGTTTTGCGTTCGCCCACTTGGCGGAAACCGGTTTCGGCTTTTTCCCAGATCTGCAAACGGGTTGCTTCACCCAGGTGCATGTTGACCAGCATGCCTTCGCGGGAGGCCACGGCCACGTATGGCCGCGACACATCAATTGAAGGCTCCATACGCGAGCAGGCCTCCAGGTCCGGCGCCAGTTCACGCGAACGATCCTTGCAAAGCAGGCCAACGGCGTCGGCCCGGCAGCGCTGGCAATGCGTCATCTGCGGAATCAGTTCGCCCGAGCTTTTGCGCAATTCGTTAATTAGTTCCTTGCTGGGTTCGGTCAGGTCGGACATGGCCGTGCCCTGGGTCGGGATCAGGGGAATCAGGTTTTGGATGTCCACGCCCATTCCCGAGATCAAACTGGAGATGTCTTTGATATGTTCGTCATTGATGCCGGGCATGACGATGGTGTTGACCTTGACGATCATGCCGATTTGCTTCAGGGCCTTGATGGCGGCCAGCTGACGCTCCAGAAGCAGTTCGGCTGCCTGGCGTCCGCGGTAAACCACCTTGCCGTCCCGTACCCACTGGTAGACGCGCGCGCCGATCTCGGGATCCACGGCGTTGAGGGTGATGGTGACATGGCTGACGCCCAGCTCCGGCAACTCGTCGACGTAGGGCAGGATACCCAGGCCGTTGGTCGAGAGGCAGAAGATCATATGCGGGTACTTCCGGTTGATTAGCCGGATTGTGGTCAGGGTCTCGTTGGGGTTGGCGAACGGATCGCCGGGGCCGGCTATGCCCACCACCGTGATGCGGGGTTCGCGTTCGAGCACCTTGTCCATATATTCCAGGGCCTGGGCAGGATTCAGCACGGAGCTGGTCACGCCGGGGCGCGATTCGTTGACGCAGTCGTATTTCCGGTTGCAGTAACCGCACTGAATATTGCACTTGGGAGCCACGGGAAGGTGAACACGTCCGCAACTTCCGGCGGCTTCCTTGTTGAAACAGGGATGGCGGGTAAAATCTTTGATACGCATGACAACAACTCCTTATAGATATCCGTATCCAACAGGATTATCGGCCTGGTTTTTAGAGAGTACGGCATTCACGATGCGGTCGTAAAACATCTGCGTTCCGCGGTAGCCCAGGAGTTGAATCCGGGTGCCGCCGAACCGGTCGTGAATGGGAAAGCCCACGCGGACGAGCGGAATATTCCATTGTTTGGCATAGCGGTAGCCTTTGCTGTGTCCGACGAGCAGGTCAGGGGCCAGCGTACCGGCTTCTTCGGCAATGTCGTGGAAGTCCGCACCCGTACGGATGACCGGCAGTTCGCGCAGCAACCCTTCGCTGACGTCCTCGATGGCCTTGGCGAACTTGTTGCTTTTGCTGCCTGTGGCGACCAGTACGGGATGCACGCCGATTTCAGCGAGCATGGCGCAGAGGCCGATGACCAGGTCTTCTTCGCCGTATACCACGGCCCGCTTGCCGCTGACGTATTTGTGCCCATCCATCATTGCGTCCACCAGGCGGCCGCGTTCCAGAGTCAGATGCGCGGGGATTTCCTTGCCCGAGAGTTCCGCCATGACTTCCAGTAATCTGTCCGACTCGCGAATGCCGATGGGGAGTCCGATTTTGTGGTTGGGAACCTTGAAGCGTTTCTGGAGCACATCGCCCGCGGTTTTTACGTATTCCAGAGTCCGGCCGAACTCGATGCTGCCGGTGCTGCCGGACATGGCTTTGATGGATGCCAGGGGCGTACCGCCCGAAGGCAAAATTTCATAATCTTCCAGCGCGGGCGCATCCAAAGTCTCGGAAATATCCGGCAGGATGGTCGCGGGCTGGTCAAAATACATGCAGAGTTCCTTGAGGTAGCGGATATCCGCAGGAGATACGAAGCCCGGCATGATGTTGATGCTGCCGTTGGGTGCGGATTCCTCTTTCACCAACTGCTCGGCCACGGCGCGTACTGCGTGGTGCCAGCCTTCCATATGTGTGCCCGAATAGCTGGGCGTGGAAACGTGGACCAGATCGCAGAGCCCCAGGTCGCCGAACTCGCGGAGAAATTCGTCGATGATCATGCCCAGGTCATCGCCGATGGTTTCGGTCAGGCAGGTGGAAGCCACGCCGATAACGGACGCGTGGTACTTCTGCATGACGTTGAGCAGGCCTTTCTTCAGGTTGGCGCCTCCGCCGAACACGGCCTGCTTTTCACCCAGAGCCGAGGACGCGATGTCCACTGGTTCGCGGTAATGGCTGATAACGTAGCGCCGCATGTAGGTGGCGCAGCCCTGCGATCCGTGCAGAAACGGAACGCAGCCTTCTATGCCTTTGAATGCCAGTGCCGCGCCCAAAGGCGTGCACAGCTTGCAAGCGTTGGTGGTTGAAACATAAGGTGAATCTTTCATGGGAGCTCTCCTTTCCCGTGTAAGTCTAAAATCCATTTCACCCGGAATATGCCTCCGGCGGCTTAAGAACTCTTTTGAAAAAGGGTCCTTAAGAATCTCCCAAAACTTTTAGCGAAAAGTTTGGAATTTATTACCCCAAAAAAACTGGATGTTATTCGTTTACGGCCCTTTGCTTTTCTTGGCGTTTTTTGTTTTCACGCCTCGGGGAGAAGTGCCAGACCGGGCTCATGACCGAGGTGTGGACTTCCTTTGCGAAATTGTACATGCCCACAAAGCCTTCCAGGGCTTTTTTGCGTTCGTGGTTGTGGTCGCAGAAGCCAACGCCGAGTTTGTAGGCGATGGGGCGTTCTTTGACGCCGCCTACAAAGAAATCCACGTCGGTTTCCTTGATAAAGGCCGCCAGTTCGAGCGGATTGGCGTCGTCCACAAGAATGGTGCCCGGATCCGTGATGGTGGCGAGTTCGGCGTAGTCTTCTTCGGTGCCGGTCTGCGAACCGACCATCAGGACTTTCATGCCCAGGTGGCGCAGAGCTTTGATCAGGGAAAAGGCCTTGAACGCGCCGCCCACGTAGATGGCCGCGGTTTTGCCTTCGAGATCCTTGCGCATTTCCTTGAGTTTGGGCATCAGCACTTCGAGCTCTTCCTTGACCAGCTTTTGCGTACGCTCGACAATGCCGGGATCAATGTCCTTGAAATGTTCGGCCACGGTGTAGAGCGACTCGGCCATGTCCTCGATGCCCAGATAGGACGCGCGGATAAAGGGCTTGCCGTATTTTTCCTGGATCATCTTGGCCAGATCCAGCGTGGCGCCCGAACACTGAACCACGTTGAGGGCCGCGCCGTGGGCGCGCCGGATATCCGCCACCCGGCCGTCGCCGGTGATGTTGGTCACGACCTGCACGCCCATCCGTTCGAAGTAGTCGCGGATGATCCAGATCTCGCCGGCCAGGTTGAAGTCGCCCAGGATATTGATGCTGACCGGGCTGATGTCCGAGGTGTCGCCCGTGCCCACCAGTCGGAACATGGCTTTGCAGGCGGCCAGATAGCCTTCGCGCTTGCTGCCCTTGAAGCCTTCGGACTGCACCGGCAGAACGGGAATGCCTTTTTCTTCGGTCATCTTTTTGCAGACCGCTTCCACATCGTCGCCGATGATGCCGGCGATGCAGGTGACGTAGACAAAGGCCGCAGCAGGATTATGGCGGTCGATGAGTTCGTCCAGGGCCTTGGAAAGTTTCTGCTCACCGCCGAAAATGACGTCTTTTTCCTGCAGGTCCGTGGAAAAGCTCAAGCGGTGCAGTTCGGGACCGGAGGAAAGTGCGCCGCGGATATCCCAGGTATAGACGGCGCAACCAATGGGGCCGTGGACCAGGTGCAGTGCGTCGGCGATGGGGTAGAGCACCACGCGCGAACCACAAAATACGCAGGCACGCTGGCTGACCGCACCGGCCAGACTTGGGCGGTTACAAGCCAATGCGAATTCTCCCTCGCCGATGCGATGGATCTGGTCCTTACGTTCGTTGAAAATTACAGTGGTCATATCGCTTGTTCCTTCTTTTTCGTATCCGGGTTGCTCGTGCGCTCAGTCGAAATTTTATCTGCGGCGAGGGAACGGGGCGTTGGGCAGGAGGAGGTTGCGCCGCGGCCCCGGTCTGTTTCCCTCGTCTCAAAGGTTACGACAGGAGGTACTCGTCGGGCGGCGAATTTTCTTCGATGCCGTCAAGAATGGCATCGATCGCTTCTTCCGAGTTTACGCCTTTAAACCACCAATTATTTGGGTAGACGACCATGATGGGGCCGTCTTCGCATTGTTTCAAACAGCCAGTAGCGGTGAGCAGAACGTCCAGTCCGCGGTCAAGCACTTCTTCTTCGATGTACTGGAGGAACCCGTCTGTTTGTTTGTGGCAAATGCCTTTGGGGTCGCCTCCTGCACGGAAGCTCTGGCACACAAGTATATGAATTTCCGGTCTCGCCATGAGACAGCTCCTTTGGAAAAATTGGTTATCTATTTTGAGGACTTGCCTTTTTTGCCAAGTCCGTACACATGCTCAATTACAGCTTCTACTTCGCCGGTGGTATTGAAGATGGTGATGCCTTTGCTTTTCAGTATCTTCGTGGGATTGGGGCCCGCGCTTTCCACCACCACGATTTTGCAGTCCGAAAGGACTTCCGCAAGTTTTTCCCAGCGGTTGTCGCCGTCTCCGGGGTCCGGAGCGTCGCGCATTTCCAGCAGACTGGGCAGGCCGTTTTTGGGGCCGTAAATCATAAAGCGGTGCGCATGCCCCAGGTGGCAGTTGACTTCCATGCCGTTGGTACTGGCAAGAGCCACATTGGGACGATCTTCGTCTGGTCTGGGGAGGCCGCTGGTTGTCTGTATTTCATCCAGCAGCGACTGCACTTCCGCGCTGGGCTGCTGCGCGCTGCACGTACCGGATGCTTCGGAGAGAGGCAGATGCAATGCTGCGGCTGCTTTGGCCTTTTCCATGATGGCGTCGCTCGGGGCCTCCAGAGGAGTTTCTCCGGGCCAGATGCATTTCCCCAGCGGAACATAAGGATCCACCTGGATGGCGTCTGCGCCGAGCAGGGCCATAGTCCGTGAAATGGCGTCCAGATGCGCGTCGTTTACTCCCGGGTAGACCGTGGTGTTGATCTTGACCGGCAGGCCGGCGTCCTTGAAAGCGCTCACGGCAGCTGCTTGTTCCTTGATCAGGAATTCGCAGCCGTCTTTGGACTGCAGGGTCTTTTTGCCGGGCCGCACCCAGGCGTAGAGTTCCATGGCCACTTCCGGATCAACCGCGTTTACCGTAACGGAAACATGCGACAGAGAAAGTGCCTTACATTTTTCCGCGTATTGGGCTCCGTTAATACCGTTGGTGGTCAGACACAGCGTCATTTCCGGGTATTTCTCGCGGACGAGCTCAAGGGTTTCGAATGTAAGCTCGGGAAAGGCGAATGGTTCGCCAGGCCCGGTGATGCCGACGATGGAGAACTCCAGCCCTTTTTCCTGCGCACGGGTCAGCAGCTGCAGCGCTTCGGCCGGAGTAATTGCTTTTTTTCCGCATGCCGGAGAGCTGAATTTGCTCATGGTGTTGGCCCGTGGCGCCACCGGCAAATGCAGTCTGCCGGATGCGTTGCGCGCGTCGGTACCCAGGCAAGGGGAGGTCGTTACAGGGACGCTCATGTTCTTCCACCAATATCCTTTTCAGAATGCGCCGGGCGGCGTACCGCCCGGCACAAAGCTGTCTTTGTTACAGAACGAGTTCGAATTCGACTTCACTGGAGTCGCGATCCTTGCGGTCGAGCAGCGCGTCCAGAATCTGGGTCAGCAGTCTCAGACCGCCTTTGTAACCGACGGTCGGAAAGTACTGATGGCCGACGCGGTCGAGGATCGGGAATCCGTGGCGGATCATGGGGATGTCCTCGTCACGGGCAAAGTACTTGCAGTAGCTGTTGCCGATGATCAGATCCACGGGCTCGTTCTTAATCCACTGGTGCAGTTCGAACATGTCGCCACGGGCTTTTACCTTGACTTCGAAAGGCATATCCGCGGTCAGTTCCTTGATGCGTTTTTCAAAGCGCTTGCCGGGCGTACCGGTGACCACGTAGGCCGGGTACATATCCACGGTGCGCATGAATTCGGTCAGAGCGATGAGCTGATCCGGATCGCCTACCAGTGCCACGCGTTTGTGGTAAAAGTACTGGTGCATGTCGGCGATCAGGTCCACGAGCTGGCCGCGTTCGAAGTTGATACTGTCAGGTACGCTGACACCGGCGACGGTGCGCAGGGTGTCGATGAAACGGTCAGTGGCTTTGAGGCCGTAAGGCATATCCAGTACGCGGCAAGGCACTTTGCACTTGCTGTCCAGGAATCTGGCGGCGTCGGCGGAGCACCATTCGCCCAGGGCGAGGGTGCCGATGGCGTCGCCGGCGGCCTTGATGTCCTTCATCGGCGTTCCGGCCTTGGGGAACATCTCGAACTTGCCGGTTAGCGGGCCGTTCAGTACGCCGGAGGTATCCGGAAACATGGTGAAGTTGACGCCGACCATGGAGGCGAGGCGTTTGATTTCTTCCATGTCCGAAGGTTCCACCCAACCGGGGATGATGTTGACCTTGCCGTTTTTCTTTCCGGATTTTTCCGCAAGGCAGTTGACCATTCCCTTGACCATGTTGGAAAATCCCGTCACATGCGAGCCTACGTAGCTCGGCGTGTTGCAGTAGATGATTTCCTTGCCTTCGGGAATCTTGCCTTCTTTTCTTGCCTTGTCCGTGATCTGAGGCAAATCGTCGCCGATTGTTTCGGACAGGCAGGTTGTGTGTATGGCGATGACTTCGGGGTCATACAATGTGAATATATTATTGACGGCCTGCAACATGTTGGCCTGGCCTCCGAAAACCGACGCGCCTTCCGTGAAAGAGCTGGTAGCTGCGGAGATGGGCTCTTTGTAGTGCCTGGTCAATGCCGATCTATGGTACGCGCAGCAGCCTTGAGATCCGTGGCTGTGAGGCAGGCATCCGCGGATGCCGAGGGCGGCGTACATGGCGCCGACGGGCTGGCAAGTCTTGGCCGGGTTGATGACCAAGGCTTTGCGGTCGGCGACTTCTTTGGGTGTATGTCTCAATAACATGGTTTCGTCCTCTTTCTGCGGTTATTCCCAAACGTACGTTGCGGAGAGTTCAGGGGTCTCTTCCCAGGGGGCGGTAGTGTAACTCCAGACTTTGCTGTTCACCAATCTGTCTATTTCATGATAGAAGTTGATGGCGCCTTTGAATCCGGCGTACGGTCCGCCGGAATCGTAGCTGTGCAGCTGTTTCATGGGCACTCCGCTTTTCTGGATGGAGAATTTTTCCTTGATTCCAGCGCAGAATACGTCCGGCTTGAGGAGTTCCACCAGTTTTTCGGCTTCGTACTGGTTGAGGTCGTCGATGATGATGGAATCATTCTCCATTTCCTGCATCATCCCGGCATAGTCTTTGAATTGGAACCCGGTTTTTTCCAGCGCTTCTATCTGTTCCGGACTCTTGCGCGGATTGAAGAGTTTTTCATCCGCTTTAACATCAAGTTCTTCAATGTTTCTGCTGTCAGCGTCCACTTTGATGCTGTCCAATACGCGGCGGCCTTCGTAGTCGTCGCGGTGGGCGAATTCGTATCCTGCGGAAAGCGTCTTCATGCCCATTTCGCTGAACAGTTCCTGATAGTGGTGGGCGCGGGAACCACCAACGAACAGCATAGCGGTTTTGCCTTCCGTGCGGGGGCGGACGTCTTTCTGGGCGGCCAGGACAGGAGGCATTTCCTCGGCGATGACTTCTTCCACGCGCTTGCTCAGTTCGGGATCGTCAAAGTACTGGGCGATTTTGCGCAGGGACTTTGCAGAGGCTTCCGCACCGATGAAATTGACCTTGGTCCATGGGATGCCGTATTTGATTTCCATCATTTCAGCCACGTAGTTGATGGAGCGGTGGCACATGATGCAGTTCAGGTCCGCCTGCTGACTGGTGGCAAACTGATCATAGGTCGAGTTGCCGCTGAAGGTTCCGATCAACGTGATGCCGCATTTTTCAAAGAGGCGTTCGATGACAAAGGCGTCGCCGCCGATGTTGTATTCGCCGAGCAGGTTGATCTTGTACTTGCCCTCAATGGGCGTGTCGTCCTTGCCGACAATGTGCGTAAAGAGCTGGTTGTTGGCGATATGGTGGCCGGCAGACTGGCTGACGCCCTTGTATCCTTCGCAGCTGAAGGCGAAGACGTTGCAGTCGCCGAATTTGTCTCTCATGGTCTTGGCCACGGCATGGATGTCATCACCGATCAGTCCCACCGGGCAGGTGGAGAAGATGGAGATGGCCTGCGGATGAAACAGGTCGTAGGCTTCCTGAATGGCAGCCGCGAGCTTTTTTTCACCGCCGAAGATGATGTCCTCGTCCTGCATGTCCGTGGAAAAGCAATAGGGCATGTAGTTGGGGGCATCGTCAGTTGCGGGCTTGGTCTGGTTACGCCTGGTCAGCCAGGAGTAAAAACCGCAGCCGATGGGGCCGTGTGTGAGGTTTACGAGGTCACGTGAGGGCCCGAGAACAACACCCTTGCAGCCTGCGTAAGTACAGCCGCGCATGGTGATGATTCCAGGCACTGTCCGGACATTGGCCACGATTTCCGGTACACAGCTTTCTTCCGGAGTACAGGCGTCTGAAACTTCGTTAACTACTATCTGTTTGGCCCTTTTGCGGCCAACTTTCGGCGGATACTTCTTGATGATCTCCGCCTTGACGGATTCGGCATCCCACTTGATGCCGTTCTTTTTATTCTTCGTGGTCATTGATCCTCTCCCTTGCGAATTGCGATTCCGGTCAATAATTGCCTGTCACTTTGGCGTTGCTTAGCTCAAGGATTGTTCGCCGGTTTCCGCGGTACGTACCCGGACTGAATCCGCTACCGGCAGGACGAAGATTTTACCGTCGCCGGGTTTGCCGGTTTGATTAGCTTCAATGATGGTCTCAACGATGTCGTCGACCTCTTCGTCCGGTACCACCACCGTGATGGCGCGTTTGGTGTAAAGCCGGCCCTTTTCTCCCAGCAGGGCCGCGGCTTCTTCGTATCCGTTTTCGGCTCCTTCAAGGATCTTTTGGTTGACCAGTCCCTTTCCGCGTCCGGTGGCGTCATGAGCGAAAAATGCTTTTACGCCGGCTTCGGTCAGGGCTTGTTTGGTCTTGTTCATCATGTTCATGCGAATAATGGCAATTATCTCTTTCATGGCCTTACGCCTCCTCAGCCGTTGCGGTCTCCTTGACCCCGGAACTGATGGTGTAAACATCCTCTACAGCCGAGACAAAGATTTTACCGTCGCCAAAGGCGCCCTTGTCGCCGGAACGGGCGGCATTCATGATGGTCTCGATGACGAAATCCTTGTCTTCATCCTGGACAACGCTCATGAGCATGGTCTTGGGGATTTCATCATAGGTGACTTCACCGATTTTGATGCCGCGCTGTTTACCACGCCCGGCAACGGAGTATTTGGTGACTGCGGGGAATCCGGCATCCATCAGGGACGCGAGGACGGTATCAGCTTTTTCAGGCCGGACAATGGCGCGAATCATAATCATGTTAAAGTACTCCTGGTTGATTTAGGTGGTTACAGAAGGATTAAATGGCTTCCATCAGGCCGTAGTCCATCAGCAGTTGTTCGAGATCTTCGATGGCCAGCGGCTTGGGAATGACGAACATTTCGTTATCATCGATAGCCTTGGCCAGATTGCGGTAGTGGCCAGCCTGAGCGTGATCCGGGGCATGTTCGATAACGGTCTTTCTTTTGATCTCAGCCTGCTGCACCATGTTGTCGCGGGGCACGAAGTAGATCATCTGAGTGCCGATGCGCTTGGCCAGCTCTTCAATCATTTCTTTTTCGTTTTCCACGTTACGGCTGTTGCAGATCAGGCCGCCCAGGCGCACGCTGCCGGACTGGGCGTATTTCATGATGCCCTTGCAGATGTTGTTGGCTGCGTACATGGCCATCATTTCGCCGGAGCAGACAATGTAAATTTCTTCGGCTTTACCATCGCGGATAGGCATGGCGAATCCGCCGCAGACAACGTCGCCCAGAACGTCGTAGAAGGCGTAGTCCAGGCCTTCGGATTCTTCATAAGCGCCCAGGGATTCGAGCATGTTGATGGAAGTGATGATACCGCGGCCGGCGCAACCAACGCCAGGCTCGGGACCGCCGGACTCAACACACCAGGTCTCGCCGTAACCAGGCTTGCGGATATCGTCGAGTTCGACGTCTTCGCCTTCTTCCCGCAGCGTATCCAGAACCGACTTCTGAGCCAGACCGCCCAGCAGCAGACGAGTGGAGTCAGCCTTGGGGTCGCATCCGACGACCATGACCTTGCGGCCCATTCCAGCCAGACCGGCAACGGTATTCTGTGTTGTTGTGGATTTGCCAATGCCGCCCTTTCCGTAAATCGCTACTTTTCTCATTTTTTCCTCCAATTCGGTGGTTAATTGCTTGCGATGGAATTTCCATAGGCAACTGCCGTGCCAAAAAGTTAGAAATTTTTTTAACATACTGATTTTATAATAATTATTTTGGTTGGAGCGTTTTTGGGTATTCACTTTTGTCGCTTTTTCCGTGTTAAAAAAAGACGACATTTTTGTGGTTTGCTACAAAAAAGTGTGTGTAGGATACGGGGAAAACAGTGTCGGAAAATGAGCAGAGCCCCATGTTTCGGGAATCAGTTGTTTGGCATCAATGCTGCAATATAACGGCGGGATACAGGACTACAACGAACATGGAGACATCATGCTTATAGATACGACATTGCGAGAAGGCGGACAGCTCTTCGGCGCTTATTTCAATATGGATTTTTCCCGCGAACTGCTTCTGGATCTGGAGGCCGCGGGTGTGGATGAAGCAGAGGCAGGCTGGGCCGGAATGCCTGGACTCGCGGAACTTGTGGCCTGGGCCAATACGACCTTGTCCAGGATGCGCTTAACTGTCTGGTCTCCGGCGCGCGAGCAGGATATCGACATGCTGGCCCAGATGGGGGTGAAGCGGATTCATATCGCCATACCCGTATCTGATGCGCACCGACAAAAGCGGCTGCGCCTGGGGCGCGCCGAACTGATCCAGCGTACGGCCGCCGTGGTGGCGCATGCGCGTACGCACGGATTCGAGAGCATCGGACTCGGGTTGGAGGATGCTTCCAGAGCCGAGACCAGTTTCGTGTTGCAGGTTGCCCGTGCCGCGGCCCGCAACGGAGCTTCCCGTCTGCGTCTGGCCGATACCGTGGGCGCCTGGTCGCCTGTGGAGACCATGGAAGCCGTCCGGTATTATATGGACAACCTGCCCTTGCCTGTGGGCGTGCATTGCCACAACGATTTCGGCATGGGCACTGCCAACGCCATTGCCGCATTGCGTGCCGGGGCTTTTTCCGCGGATGTCTCGATACTGGGCATTGGCGAGCGTTCGGGCATTGCCGCGCTGGAAGAGGTGGCCGGCTATCTGGCCCTGCGCCAGAAAACCGCCGCGTACGATATGGGCCGTATCGCCGCGCTGTGCCGCAGAGTGAGCGAGCAGGCCCAGGTGCACATTTCACGTACCAAGCCTGTGGTCGGCGAGGATATTTTCGCCTGTGAAAGCGGGCTGCATCTGCACGCGCTGGCTTTGGATCCGACTTTGTACGAGCCCTACGAGCCGGAAAGCGTCCAGGCGCGCCGCAAAACCGCCGTGGGCAAGAAGAGCGGCAGGGCAGCCGTACGCGCGGCCGCCGCAGCTGCAGGCATCGATCTTTCGGACTCCTGCCTGGGTTCCCTGGCCGGGGCCATCAGGAATCTGTCAGCCAAGTTGGACCGTCCGCTCAACTCCGCCGAATTCAGGGACCTTGCCCTGCGGCAGTGCAATTGAATCCGACACCTTCAATCCGCCCCTTGCAGGTCTCCAAGGCGTATATCTCCGGACGCCGGACGAGATCTCAACTGTTGCCTGCAAGGGGCCGATTTTTTCCCACGGTTTTGTGAGTTGTTGCAGAACTCTTCCTACCTGCTCCTTCCATTTCAGAAACTGCTGTCAGCGGACGCCTGAGGCATTACTCGGAAGAAGACGTACTCGTATTTTGCGGCGACCAGAGAGTGAAACTCTGATCGGGTAAAAAATCATAGGCCTGTTGCAGCTTGTAGCCCGCTGCTTCCATCGCTGCCTGGAGTTTTCCCAGAGGGGTGCAATGCTTGAACAAGCTGACGTAATTAAACTTTTTTGCCGGCAGATATTCGATGATGGCCACTTTTCCGTCAGCGGCAAGCGAGCTTTTAAGAGTACGGAAAAACTGCTCGGGCGCGTCGAGATGGTGGAAAACGTTTCGGGCAAAAATCAGATCAACAGCCATTTTCGGCAACGGGTTGGCGCCGTTGGTTGCAGCAGGAAGCGTCTGAACCATATCAAGTCCTAGTTTCTCTGCTTTTTCCCTGATGAAACGAAGATGGTCGGGGTTGCTGTCCACGGCGTAAACGGTTCCTTCCTGATCGACTTGCCTGGCAAAAGCCAAACTAAAGTAGCCGCCGCCTGCCCCTATATCCGCTATGGTTTTTCCTTTGCCCACCGCTAGTTTTTCCAGGATCTCATCAGGCTTGTTCTTGGGCGATGCGGCTTTACGATTGAGCATGTTGAGAAAGATTCTTGTCAACATCGCTGTCTCCAATTTCTTCTGTATTATTTGCTGGTTGTGCTAAAAATGCGGCAAATGCGCCCCGCAGTTCCTTGAGGACGGACGCGGCGAGCTGCAGCTCGGTATTTTCCGAGGACAGTGCGAATCGCGAAACGATGCGTTGTTCCTTTTCGGTCACCTGGGCCAGAAGTGCGTCTCCGGCGGGTGTCAGCATAATGAGATTCGATCGTTTGTGAGCCGGATTCGCCACTGCTTCCACAAGACCCGTATCATCGAGCTGGTTTACAAGGGTTTGGATGAATTGCCGTGAAACAGGCCTGGCCCGCGCCATCTGAGGAACGGTTTGTGCCCCCAGCTTTTTCAGACTCCGTAGTACGCCTCGCTTGGCCGCGGTGATTTCCACGTTTTTATGGGTGCGCGCGGCGAACTCCTGCAAAATGTGAAAAAAGGCTACGGTTTCATCAATAAGTTCATCCACGAGTTGGAAATCTGTCGTTGTGTGTTTCATGACAAGTATATTGCCATAATGACAATATGCTTGTCAATGTGAGCAGAAAGGCTGAAGAATATTTTGTGGAAGGGGGAGGCTGACTCCAGGGGGTGCGTACCTGTGGCGAAGATATTCACATGAGCAAGCAGTGGTGCGTTTTCAAGATAAGTCAAGAGTAAATCTGCGGAAAAAGCTTTATAAAACGGTACTTGTGATGAAGAAGTCCAGTGACGCAAAACAAGATCGTGTTACTGGGGAGGATATGGCCCAACTCCGTCCCCTCCCTGTGGAAAAAATCAAAAAAGTTCTTCTGTAACCAAAATGACATTCTTCTTTCGTCGGATCAACGTAAAAAAATAAGGTGAATCAGCATCACAGGCAGGGTAGGATCTATGTTGGATACGAATACGTTCCTTGACGAAGCCAGGGAACTACTTGCGGATTTGGAAGCGGCCATGCTCGACCTTGACGTTAATCCGGAAGGTCAGGAAAGCATCGCAAAAGCGTTTCGTGCCATGCACACCATCAAAGGGTGCGCTGGGATGTACGGCTATGATGAACTCTCGCGTTTTACGCACGATCTCGAAACCACTCTTGACTGCGTACGAGGTGGACAACTACGGATGAATAAAGAACTCATCAGCCTGTTGTTGTCTTCCTTGGATCACATCGATTCGCTGCTTGATTTCGGTCCGCAGCAAAACGGAGATCTCAAAAACAAATCAGACCTGCTATTGGCAGGATTGGCGCCTTTCGTAGGGACCCAGCCAACCGAAACGCAATCGATGCCTTTGCCGGTTGAGCGTGAGACGCAATCGCCCCCCTCCCAAGGCAAGGCTATTTTCTGGATTCGCTATCAACCTGCCCCAGATGTACAGCTCTCCGGAACCAAGCCGTTGTCTCTTATAGAAGAGCTTGCGGAACTGGGCGTACTGCATACTACATTTCAAGACATTGCAATTCCTCCACTGCTCGAGATTAATCCTGAACACGTTTATGGCTGGTGGGACTGTCTGCTCGAATCCGAGGTAACTATAGAATCCATTGAAGCCGTTTTTATTTTTAATTCCGGCCAGGATCGCGTCGTCATAACAAAAATTGGAGAAGGCGAGCTCACAGATTCTCTGGCGACAGACTGTTTACTGCAGTGTTGTTCCAAAAAGGACGAACGTACGCTTGCGCTGGAATTGGCCCGCATTTTTCTTCAGAAAGATACCGAAACGTATCAGCCTGCGGATTTCAAGACAGCGGATTCAGATGCCGCCACTCAAAAGCATGAGTGCTCGCAAAAAAAATCCCTTTCAGTGTCCGATAATTCCAATAATTTTGCTGCGACAGGCGACTCCAAAAGGGGCACGTCCTCAACCCGTGTTGATGGCGCGCGTCTGGACAGTCTGGTGGATTTGGTGGGCGAACTTGTGATTACGGAAAACCAGCTGAAGCAGCTGGTACGCAAGCGCAAAGAGCGTGATCCTCTTGGCGACGGGGACCTCGAACTCAACAGACTGGTGGAATCGTTGTCCAGAACCAGCACCGAACTCCGCAATACGGCTTTGGCAATGCGGATGATGCCCATAGGCAGCACATTCGCCGCGTTCAAGCGCGTGGTGCGCGATGTGGCCCTAGAATTGGGCAAAGACGTCGTTTTCAACACGGAAGGCGCGGACACCGAATTGGATAAAAGTATTATTGACCAGCTTAAAGATCCGATTATGCATCTGCTGCGAAACTGCGTGGATCACGGACTGGAAAATCCGGACCAGCGTGCCGCAGCAGGGAAACAGGAA
Organism: Desulfovibrionaceae bacterium; assembly: GCA_963677785.2. Lineage (GTDB taxonomy): Bacteria > Desulfobacterota > Desulfovibrionia > Desulfovibrionales > Desulfovibrionaceae. The sequence continues at coordinate 251,245 of CAXXDH010000001.1, forward strand.
AACGGCCTCGTCACGCTGTCCGCACGTCAGGTCAGCGGGGAGGTCCAGATCATTATATCCGACGACGGACAGGGGCTAAACAAGGAAAAAATTCTTGCCAAGGGCATCCAACGCGGACTTGTTCAACCGCAACAGCCCCTTTCCAACCAGGCAATCTACAATTTGATCATGGAACCAGGGTTTTCGACTGCGGAAAACGTCACGAGTGTCTCTGGTCGGGGAGTGGGTATGGACGTTGTTCGAAAAAATCTCGAAGCCATGCACGGTTCCATCGATATTCTCAGCGAACCGGGCAAAGGCACGGTATTCACCATTCGTCTGCCTCTTACCCTGGCAATCATTGATGGTCTGAACGTTATCATAGGCGATGAATCCTATATATTGCCTCTGGCCGCCATAGAAGCGTGTGAAGAACGTTTTATCGATCCTGAAGAGGAAAAGGACGTCGATCTTATCAAGCGTATGAATACCATGGTGCCTTGTATTAGTCTGCGCCGCCTTTTGGGCGTTCCGGGAATAAATCCGGGCTACGAACGTATCATCATTGCAGAAGTCGACGGCGCTCGCTTCGGTTTCGCCGTCGATTTCGTCGCAGGCAGACAACAAGCCGTGATTAAAAGCATGCACCAAGTATATAGAAACCTTTATTGGATAGCAGGCGTAACCATTAACGACAAGGGGGGAGTTTCATTGATTCTGGATGTGCCGCAACTGGTTCGCTATGCGAGCAAACAGTATGAAACCATTGGAGTCAATTAGCGCATGTTATCTTGCCAGGGACTGTCGTTAGATAATTTTCGTCGCGAGTTTAGCCAGAATTTCACCATGCTGCTACGCCAAGGAGCTTTTTCTTCTGGAAACGCAGCATGGTGAAATTCTGGCTAAACCTAGCAGGCAATAATTTAGAGAGACTGCCCCTAAGAGACCTGTTGAATGACTTAGCCGTTGATTCAAAAAATGTATGAGAACGTCCGATATTTTAGTAGTGCAGGGGCGTCCAGGCTCCTCAATCCTCCCAGGGGGAATTACATGTGGCGTAATTTATCATTAAAAAATAAAATTCTTTTCCCGACCTGTTTGCTGATGGTCGTGATTTTCAGTCTTGTAGTCGCGTTTTTCACAATCCGTGTCCGCGAAATGGCCCAGACAAACGCCGAAGAACTGGCTTTGGCCAATGCCAACCGTTATGCCAAGGAAATCAAAGCCAAGTTTGACAAGGCCTTTTATGTCACCAGAACGACTGCCGCAATCATCGAAGAGCTGATAGACCAGGAAAATGTCCCCAGCCGGGAAGCGCTTATCGAAACGTTCAAGCACCTGGTTCAGCGAGAAGATCTTAACGACTTTTGGGTAGTCATGGAACCCAAGGCGCTGGACGACCAGGATATTCAATATGCAGGTCGCACACCCGCCCATGACGGTACTGGCCGTTTTCTGCCTTGGGTGTATCGCGACCAATCAGGAAATATGGCGGTCAAGCCTACTGGAAATTATAATGAGAATGAGGAAGGGAGTGAATATTATCAGATACCGCTAAAGACCGGAAAAGAATACGTCAGCGAACCCTATGCCTATGAGCTTGAAGGAAATAATATTTTGATGTCGGTCATTTCCGTTCCTCTGGAAGTGAAAGGAAAGATCGTCGGCGTTTTTGGTGTTGATTTTCCCACCAGCAGTCTCAACGATATCGTCAATGGATTCAGCATTTATGAAACCGGTTACGGTTTTCTCACCACCGAAGCGGGCAGATTCACGGCACACCCGCGTCAATACAAAGAACTTGTTCTGGATGACAAACGCAACATCTCTGAATTCATTCCTAAAAAGCATCAGGAAGAATTGAAGAAGTCTTTGAAGGCGGGGAAAACCTATGCCTTAGATACGCTGGACAAACAAACCGGCGTTCCTGTCTACTACCTTTTTGTCCCTATAGCGCTGGGAAACAGCGGTCAATACTGGGTATTCACCGTCAAAATCTCCATGGACAAGGTCATGGCCGCGGGCACTACTATGACCTACCTTATAATGGGCATCTTCGCCGCAACGTTGTTGATTATGGTCGTTGCTATCTGGCTGATCGCCCGGTCCATTGTACGCTCACTGAACCGCGCTGTGGATGTGGCTGAAGCCGTGTCCGTGGGCGATCTGAACGTACCTATTGAAATAACGGCGGAAGATGAGGTTGGTAAACTTCTGCACTCAATGGAAAAAATGCTCGTAGCCGAGCAAAACGTGGCCAATGTCGTAGAGCGTATCTCCGTGGGAGATCTGGAGGTTGAAGTCACGCCACGCTCAGATAAGGACGAGCTTCTGCAAAATCTGTCAAAGTTGATCGGCGCGGAAAAAAATATTGCCTGCGTAGTCGAAGCCCTGGCCGTCGGCGATATGGAAAGCTGCATTGAAGAGCGTTCCAAAAGCGATCGTCTGATGCACTCCCTTGCGTCGTTAGTCGCCACACTGCGTCAAATTACCGAAATGACATCGCTGCTGGCGGTGGGGAATTTTCAAGTCGACATTGCACCTCGCTCCGACAAGGACAAACTTCTCAATAGTCTGGGGGCAATGGCGGAGGCGGAAAAACGAGTGGCCGAAGTCGTACAGAGCCTGTCCACAGGCGATATGGATGTCAGTGTGGACGAACGCTCGGACAAGGATGTTCTGATGCGCTCGCTGGCTTCCCTGGTCAATACGCTTAAGGATATTACAGAGCTTACGCAGCGACTTTCCGTAGGCGATCTGGATCTTCAGGTTACGGAACGGTCGCCCCAAGATTTGTTGATGCAGGGCTTGAGCCGTATGGTCGAAGCGGAAAAGACCATTATGAACATAGCTTCGCGTATGGCCAAGGGGGATCTGAATGTCGATATTCACCAACGATCCGATGCCGATGTCCTGATGCACTCGCTCAAGGAAATGTCCGAGGAATTAACCAACGTTGTCGGGCACATTCAAAATGGCGCCGTGAATGTAGCCAGCGGTAGCCAGCAACTAACCGCCAGTGCGGAAAATCTTTCACAAGGTGCCACCGAGCAATCTTCAGCGGTTGAGCAGTCTTCTTCTTCCATGGAAGAAATGAGTTCCATCATTGAGCAGAACGCGGATAACGCCAAACAAACCGAGCAGATTGCGCTCAAGGCGTCCAGCGACGCCATTGAGTCTGGAAAAGCCGTGGCTCAAACGGTTCAGGCCATGCGCGACATTTCACAAAAAATTGCAGTCATTGAAGAAATCGCGCGCCGCACGGACCTGCTCGCACTTAATGCCGCCATCGAAGCGGCAAGAGCCGGCGAAGCGGGTAAAGGCTTCGCCGTAGTTGCGGACGAAGTCCGCAATCTCGCTGAAGGAAGCCAGCGTGCGGCAAACCAAATCAATGACCTTTCGGTTTCGAGTCTCAGTGTCGCAGAAAAAGCAGGAGAACTCCTCTCCAAGCTCGTTCCGGACATTCAGCGTACTGCCGATCTGGTCCAGGAAATCTCCGTGGCCAGCAATGAACAAAATCATGGCGCCAGGCAGATCAACCTGGCATTGCAGCAGTTGGACCAGGTGACGCAGCAGAACGCCGCAACCGCCGAACAACTTTCCACAAGCGCCGAAGAACTGGCTTCCCAATCAGAACGCCTGCAACAGGCCATTGAATTTTTTCAGATCGACAAAGGTGCCAAGAGTCTGCCCTCCGAGTTGAAAATTGTTGGAGCAATTGAAGCAAAGGACAAGTCGCCCCAAGATAATGGCAACGGATCTGGAAGTGGTAAAAAAGGGATCAAAGTCAATATGGAAGAAGAGGAAATGGACAGCAACTTTGAACGGTTTTAGAAAATGGCTCTCCAGGCTCTGCATCATAAATGCCGCTCGGTGGTCCAGACATCCAGGGGAAACGCATCTTAGGATTGATTCTAAGCGTTAAATTTTGGAGAAATGACTTTCAAGTCATTTCTAATGCATTTTTTTGCTATATTTTATTTTTTTAACAGCCTGTCGAACTTGACCCGGCTCCAGCAATAAGCAGATATCTGCTGGAGCCGGGCTTTACCGTCGAGCAAGGCTGAAATCTTTGCCTTTATGCCTTCAATATAGTCAATTGGGCCTTTTTTAGCGCTTCAGCCCCATTTTTAGGCGCATTTCAACGCAAAAACTCTCTTCACGTTATACGCCAAGCACACCAACTCCCACTCCGTGGTGACTTTTTTGAGCCCACGTAGGAGAAACTGGCGAAATCCAAGCGCTTGCTTGATGATGCCAAATACGGGCTCAACTGTTTGTTTTCTCAGAGCATACAGGTGCTTGCCTTCCTCGTTGTCAAGCTTCTCACGCATCGCCTTATGATACGGATCGTTAATCGGCTTTTCCGGCTTTTCTTTGGGAGGACGGAAATCATACTCTCGCGATTCTTGCCGTCTTGGGGCGACAAACGGCTCTACGCATAATTCTTCAATTTTTTCACAAGCATCCCGATTGACATACCCTGCATCAGCCAACACCGCCGAGGGCTGTCCAATATTGTCGATCACTCCAATGACCGCAGGCAAAAGCTCGTTGCTGTCCACTGCGCAATTTGTCACATGATTGTACAGTAAACGTGGCAGTAGACACGAGGTTCACCGCTTCAAGGACAAAATACACCATGTCGTCATCTGGAACCCAGTCACGCATGCCGGGGGCAAAGCAACAAGGGCCGATCTCTGAAGACGTCTTTGAAGTTCACGCTCATAAAAATACTATTAACACAATGATTTTGTTTAATAAAATACTTATTTGGTGTTTAAGTCCGACAGGCTGCTAGCAGGAAAGAGATCAAGGAATCCGAACTCCGCTCCTCATTTGGGGCAAGCTGCGATGAACTGTCCGGCCTTTGCAGGCGCTGCCGACGAGTCACGTTTTCATCTTCGGGGTAAAAAAAGTTTTGTCTGGGGCAGAAATTCTTTGGCGCTCTCCGTATCTTCATAAAAATACTTTAGCAACTCATTTATCTATCAGGAGATGTGCCGTGACTACGCATGCGGGGATTAGAAAAACGTTTACCGGTGACCATGTGCTGCAATACGACCAGAAATCGCAACAGGCCAACTGGCTGGATCCGGATGTTGTTTTTGGTCTGGCCTATCGATACGTTCGTCCTGGCGAAAGCATTCTGGACGTCGGCATCGGCACGGGGTTGTCTTCGGCATTGTTCCATGATGCGGGGCTGCGCGTTTCGGGGCTGGATTTTTCCACTGAAATGCTCGAAATCTGCCGCGCCAAAGCAATCGCGCAGGACCTCAAAGAACACGATCTCGCGGTGGCGCCCTATCCGCTTGCGGACGGTTCTGTAGATCATGCGGTGTGCACGGGGGTAACACATCTTTTTGAAGACCTTGGCGTGATCTTCGCCGAAACGGCCCGGATCATGAAATCCGGGGGCATCTTCGCTTTTGTCGTCGCCCATCCGGAACCAGGTGGTGAAAACAAACAAGCCATTGGCTGCTGCAAGGAACTTCCCGAAAAAGCCTTGTTTCATTTCCATTCGGAATCTTCCATGGACAAGGTGTACGGGCAGTGCGGATTCAAACTTGTCAATTCCCTGCGCTTCATCTCCGCTTCCATCGGCCGGCGGGAACGAACCTTCAGAGCGTGCGTGGCGCAAAAATTGTGATCTGCTTAGGGGGCTCCGGATTATTGTCTGCCAGGTTTGGGCAGAGGGGACGCGGCGGCGTGTCCGTCATCTTTTGGGCACCTCATTCATTGAGGCATCTCAACCATTGGAACATTTCGGGGCGCCAAAAGAAAAAGCCCTAACGCATCTGGATGAGAAAGGGCTTTTTCGTCAGGTTATTTCAAAGGAGGAAAATGTGCGGTTGCCGTGCGTTGCTCTCCTTGCGCGGTTGCGGCCGGGGGCTCGTGGCGGATTAGACCAGCTGCTGAAAGAGAACGCTGTCCGGCCGTGGTAAAATCGTGGTGCCCACCAGCAGGCCGTTTTTCCGGGCGTATTCCCGCCCCGAAGCTATTGATGCTTCCATGGCGCCCACGTCGCCGGTGAGAAGTGCGTACCCTTTGCCTCCCAACCCCAGGGCGGTGCGTATTTCCAGCAGGGTCACGTCGGCGGCTTTCACCGCTGCGTCCGCGGAGAGAATCGCCGAGGCGACGGAGTAGGTTTCTATCACGCCCAGGGCTCCGCGTTTGGGCAGCTGGGTGCATGACGACAGGGCCGTGACGACATCCGGATGGATGTTGGGGATGGTGAAGCTGTCCACCACGGCGGAAGGACGAATCTGCCTTCCCGCCCGTACGGAGGATTCCACCGCGCCGATTTCTCCGCTTACCCCGGCCAGGAATTTTCCCGGACAAATGGTTTTCAGGCAAAACGAACTGACGGCGGCTGTTTTCAACATGGCGTCCGCCGCTTCAATGCCGGTGTGGATATTGGCGAACTCGATCAAACCGATGGCTGTTATCTGTTGCATGAGGCACCTCAAAGTGGCTGGTAGCTGCTTGCTTTTATTGGACGGAGATTCGGACATGGCTGCCGACTTCCTGCACTATGCCGCTGATGCCGGCATGGATGTTTGCTCCGAGAGCGCCTTCCGGGATGGATCCGATACGGTCGCCCTTGCGTACGCTCTGGCCTATGGAAACGTCGGGCACGGAAGGAGCGCCGATATGCTGGCGCAGCGGGATGTTGACTTCGGCCGGATGTATATCACCAAGAAAAGGCGTCTCTATGGCCATGTATTGGGCGATCCCGATTCTGTTCGCAAGACGCGATCCCGGTATTTTTCGGTACTCGCGGTAGCTTGTTTTTTCTTCGATAATATCTTTGGAACCCTTGTAGGCAAGGGACTCGTCCCGCAGAGCACGTTTGACGGCCTGGTTGATACGGCGGGGCGTCATGCCCATGGGGCAGGCGTATTGTTCGCATGCGCCGCATTCGCTGCACAGGACGGCAGCGGCGCCGGTCTCGGAAAGTTCATTTCCGGCGGCGAACGCGCGCATGACCTCATGTGTCTGAAACGGATGGCCGATGAGCCCGCGCGGACAGATGTCCGAACAGGCGCGGCACTGAATGCAGGTGGAGGCCGCTCTACGTCGCGCGACTTCCAGGGGAAGGGTGGCGTTGCAGTGCAGGTAGTGTCCGGCAGGCAATACGATCAGGCCGCCGGTGGTTTTGGTGACCGTTTCCGCGGCCAAGGCTTCAATGTCTTCCTCGACCCGGCCCATCATCGGGCCTCCGATGACGAACACCGGAGCGTCTGGAAGAGCGCCGCCGCAGCCCTGCAAACACTCCAGCATGCAGGTGCCGAGGGGCGCCCGCAGGATGCCGGGAGTGCGGACAGCGCCTGTTACCGTGAGGATTTTGTCCGTAACCGGCACCACCCCCTCTGAGACTGATTCGGCCTGCGTATGTTCTCCCAGGGCCGCGCCTACGTTGGCCAGGGTTCCCACATTGGCCACGATGGCGCCGACATTAAGGGGAATTCCCAAAGGAGGCACGCTGCGTCCGGTCACCTCGCGTACGAGGATCTGCTCATCCCCGGCCGGGTAAAAGTCCTCCATGAGATGCAGAGAAACGGCAAAGGGGGCCAATGTTTCGCGCAGGTCGGGAATGATGTCGGAGTGCTTTTTTTTGATCGCCAGCACAAGCCGTTCCGCGCCTGAGGCCTGCCCCAGAGCGCGCATGGCCCGGCCGATTCGGGACGCGTGGTGTTTCATGATGTACTGATCGGTGTACAGCAGCGGTTCGCATTCGCATCCGTTGGCGATGACCGTATTCACTTCAGCGTCGTATTTCACATGAGCCGGAAATCCTGCGCCCCCTTCGCCCACGATTCCGGCTGAATTCACTCTTTCCAGAAACACGTCTTTATTCATTGCGGAAAATCCTTGTTTGATGGCCTCTTAAAAACATGGCTGCATGCGCGCTACGTATTTGGTCCGCGGCAGGAAAGGCACCATCGGTGCGGCGTCACCAAGTCTGCTTCTGATGTGCCCGACGCCCGCAGGGCCGTCGAGGTCTCCCTGAGAGAAGTGGAGCGTACCTTTGGGGACGTTTACGGCTCTCCCGCCGGACATCTGGAATTTCAATACACGGCCCGGGCCAGCGGCGCTCTTGCAAAAGCCTTCAACGCTCCCATCGGACAATCTTTCGGGATTACCGTTGGAGCCCCCGCCGCCATCGGTGTCGTGCTTGCCGATGTGGCCGCCAAAGCGGCAACCGTAAACGCCGTGGGCTACTCGTCCCCCGCCAACGGCACCAGCTTCACCAATGAAGTGATCTTCACTTTTTCCGGAGATTCCGGAGCGGTGCGGCAGTCGGTTATTGCGGCTCGGGAAGTTGGGTTAAAACTGCTGGCCACTCTCGATTCCGAAGCGCCCGCGTCATCCGGAACGCCTTACATCTAACGGCAGGCTTGTGTTACGCGGGGCCGCCGTTTTCGTAATCAACGGCCAGCGTGGCATCAGGAGCGCACATGTCTAAAAAGAGTCTCGGACTGATCGAAACGGTAGGCCTTGTTGCCGCCATCGAAGCTGCTGACGCCGCTGTGAAGTCGGCCAACGTCGCACTGGTCGGCTACGAATTGCCATTGGGCGGTATGGCCATGGTCAAGGTTGCCGGAGAAGTGGGCGCCGTGAATGCGGCCATCGCGGCGGCAGCCGCGGCTGCATCCAGGATAAATACGGTCGTATCCACAAAGGTGGTTCCCAGACCGGCCGTCGGCATTAATGAGATGGTCGTCAACAGCGAAACCGTAGGAATGGGAACGCCTTCCGCGCAGGACGCAGGCCTTTCGCAGGATCCCGGCAAGGATTATGAGGGTATCGAAAAAACAAGTGAGGAAGAGCGTACGCAAACATCCCGCGATGACGCCGCAGGAATTGCTCAATCCTCCGGACCAGAACCCGGCCCAGAATCCGGCTCCGAGCCCGGCCCTGAAAAAGAAGCCGGGGCTGCGAAGGACCAACCAGAGTCGGCGGCAAAAAGCCTGGATGATTCCAGCGCCGCCCATCCAGCCGGTCAAAAGCCCGCGGAAGCGGCCGAAAGCGCAAAGGGCGCTTCGTCCGATCAGGGCCCGGACGCGGCAGATACGGCAGGCACGGCAGATACGGCTGATGCGGAAAAGAAGGAGCCCGGCGACGAAAAGACTGCTGCGAAAACAGCGCCGAAATCGACGTCCGGGGCCAAAAGCGCCAAAGGCTCGGTGAAAAAAGGGCAGAAAGGCAAATAGCACTAACGCGCGAGAGGTCTATCCACAGGATAATGCCGCGCGCATACAGGAGAACTGGAATGAGTAATGAAGCATTGGGCATGATTGAAACACAAGGCCTGGTCGGCTCCATCGAAGCCGCCGACGCCATGGTCAAGGCGGCCAATGTCCAGCTGATCGGCTACGAAAAAATCGGCTCCGGCCTGGTGACCACCATGGTCCGCGGCGACGTAGGCGCGGTGAAAGCCGCTGTAGAGGCAGGGTCGGCTGCTGCGGAACAGGTGGGCACGGTTGTTTCCAGACATGTGATTGCCCGTCCGCATTCAGATGTTGAAAAGATCCTCCCCAGCATCAAATAACCCGGCGTGCAGCAGGATAACGGTAGACAAAAGGCGAAACAATGGACCTGAACCAGATAATTGTAGACGAACTGGCGTCCCGGATCATCGCTGACATGCGCTGCGAGAAAGACGCCCGTACCCAGGCGCCGGACGCAGCTCCGGCAGTGCAGCCTGAGGCAGCGTCTTCGCAAGTGTCTGCCATGGTCCCTGTCGGCATTTCCAACCGGCATGTGCATCTCTCCAGGTCGGATATGGATACGCTGTTCGGGCCTGGGGCGCGTCTGACCCGGATGAAAGCCGTCAAGCAGCCGGGACAGTTCGCCGCCGAAGAAACCGTAATGCTGCGTACGCCGAAAGGGGAAATCGGCAAAGTCCGTATTCTGGGCCCGCTTCGGAATGAAACCCAGGTGGAGCTTTCCATCGCGGACAGCTTCAGACTGGGCCTGAGACCTCCCATCAGGATGTCCGGAGACCTGGAGTCCACCCCTGGCCTGGAAATCATCGGTCCGCGCGGCAGCGTCACAAAAGACGGAGGCGTCATCATTGCCTGGCGCCATGTGCACCTGGATCCATCCACGGCGATGGAACTCGGCGTACGGGACCGGCAGAAAGTCGATGTGGAAATCCCCGGCGACCGCGGCGGCATCCTGAGCAATGTGGTGATGCGCGTGGTGGAGGACTCGGTTCCGGAAATGCATGTGGACATCGAAGAAGCCAACGCCTTCAACCTGCACAACAACGACCGGGTGAGAATCCTGAAACAGGCGGACGTATGAACTACGACCAGGCAAACAGCACGTTGAAGGAATTCTCCAGCCTGATCAGCGAGAAGTCCTGCAATCCGCATCAGGGCACGCTGAAAACCGGCGTGGATCTCGGCACGGCCAATATCGTGCTCGCCGTCCTTGATGAAAACAACGCGCTTGTTGCCGGGGCCTCTCACCCGTCGACCGTCGTACGCGATGGTATCGTGGTGGACTACCTTGGCGCCGTGAAAGTGGTCCGCAGGCTGAAAGCGGAACTGGAGGAGCGTATCGGCGCTCCTTTGCTGAGGGCCGCAACCGCGATTCCGCCGGGCATTATCGCCGGAAACGTCAGGGTCATAAGCAACGTGGTGGAAGGGGCGGATTTCCTTCTGACCAAGGTTGTGGACGAACCCACGGCTGCTTCGTACGTGCTCGGCGTAGAAGACGGGGCGGTCATCGATGCGGGCGGCGGCACTACCGGCATCAGCATTCTGAAACAGGGCAAGGTTGTCTTTACGGCCGACGAACCCACAGGCGGCACGCACATGTCGTTAGTGCTGGCCGGGGCGAACCGGATTTCCATTGAAGAGGCGGAACTCATGAAAAAGGCTCCTGAGATGGAAAACGAAGTCTTCCCGCTGGTCAGGCCGGTGGTTGAAAAAATGGCCGCCATAGTCAAGCGCTATTTGTACGGGCAGGAAGTCAAAACCATCCACCTGGTGGGCGGAGCCTGCAGTTTGAGCGGCTTTGATCAGGTGTTTCGAAACGCACTGGGGCTGGAGGTTTGCAAACCGGCGGAGCCGCTGCTGGTCACGCCGCTCGGCATCGCCCTGAACTGCGCGGCCTGAACCTGGGGAATACACAGATGGATCTCGATACACTGGAAGAAATCATTACGCGGGCGGTGATTGCGTATTTCGTCAACCGCGTCATGGAACGGCTTGCGGAGGAGAAACAGCTGCTTCCTCGGGGCAGGGCGGTCGAACAGGACAGCCGGAAGCAATCCCTCCGGGATTGCGATCCTAAACAAATGAAGAAAAGGCTTCTGAGTTGGGAAGATGCCGTGCAATGCCATGCAGGCCAGACTTTGGTGCTGGGCCGCAAGACGCTTGTCTCGCCACTGGCGGCCGACGAGCTGGCAAAGCGCAACGTCACCCTTGTCAGAGAATAGGTAAGAGAAATGTATCTGGGAAAAGTCATCGGAACGGTTGTTGCGACCAGCAAGGATGAGACGCTTACAGGAACCAAGCTGCTCATCGTGGCGCGACTGGACGAGCATCAGGCCCCTGTCGGCGTAACGGAGATAGCCGTGGATTCGGTGGGAGCCGGCAGCGGCGAGACCGTCATCATTTCCCAGGGCAGTGGAGCGCGTTTGTCCAAAGGCAAAAAACAGACAGTTATCGACGCGGCCGTGGTAGGCATTGTGGACACGGTGGAAATCGAAGGACAGGTCTGAAACCACGCAAGAGGATAGGAAATGTCTTCCATCTCAGCCAAAGAAGAACAGATGATCATGCAGACGGTGTTTTCCGTGCTCGACGAATGGTCGAACACGCCTGCGTCCGTCAGCCTGACACTGGATACGGCTGGGCGCATGGCCGGTGCGGCAGTCGAAGAGGCTGCCCGGCTTGGAGTCGCCATTGTCGTGTCCGTGGTGGATGCAAGCGGAAGACCGATTCTGCTGCAGCGTATGGATGATGCTCTTCTTGTGAGTCTCAAGCTTGCCGAGGATAAGGCCTTTACGGCCGTGGCGCTGAGAAAAGCCACCCATGAACTGGCCGCGGCTTGTCAGCCGGGACAGTCCCTATATGGCCTGCAGCATCAGGACAGAATGGTCATTTTCGGCGGCGGTATCCCGTGCTGGATCAGGGGCTCCCTGGCCGGAGCAGTAGGCGTGAGTGGCGGAACGGTCGAGCAGGATATCCGGATTGCGTCGTACGCGCTTGAATCTCTTTCAAAAGGAACGGTGTAATGAGTCAGACAGATCAACAAATAGCCGATATTGTGGCAAAAGTACTCTCGGAATACGGCGGTTCGTCTCCCGCGACGATTCCGCAGCGTAATACGGCCCCCAGGGCCTGCTGGCAGAAAGCGCCGGTGGTGGAAAAGCCTGTAGTTGACGACGCCATGATCTCGAAGGCGGTGGCGAAGATGCTCGGCGGGGAGGGCGACCGGCCGCCGCGCAGTACGGCCCCCAGGGCCTGCTGGCAGAAAGCGCCGGTCATTGAGAAGCCCGCGGTTGACGATGCCATGATTACGCAGGCGGTGGCAAAGGTGCTCGGCGAGAAATCCGGCAGCTATACGCCGCAGCCCGCGCCCGTGATAGACAAGAACGCCTACGTCGATGCCGGCGACGGTATCTTCGACAGCATGGATGCGGCCGTGGAAGCCGCGGCAGTGGCTTACCGCCAGTATCTGCTGTGCTCCATGGAGGATCGCGAACGCTTTATCAACGGCATCCGCGAGTTGTTTCTCGAACAGGCCAACCTGGAGCTCATTTCCCGTATGTCGGTGGATGAAACCGGCATGGGGTGTTACGAGCACAAGCTGATCAAGAACCGCCTCGCGGCCGAGAAAACCCCCGGCACCGAGGACCTCGTCACCGAGGCCTTGAGCGGCGACAGCGGACTGACTCTTTCCGAATTGTCGCCCTACGGAGTCATCGGCGCGATTTCGCCGACCACGAACCCCACCGAAACCCTTATCTGCAATTCCATAGGCATGCTGGCCGCCGGGAATGCGGTCGTCTTCAGCCCGCACCCGCGCGCAACCCAGGTCTCCCTGCTGGTCATCAAGCGTATTAATGAGAAGCTCGCTTCCTTGGGCGCACCGGCCAACCTGGTCGTCACGGTGGCCAAGCCTTCCATCGAGAACACGCAAGCCATGATGAAGCATCCCAAAGTACGCAAGCTTGTGGCCACGGGAGGTCCCTCCATCGTGCGTACGGTGTTGTCCTCGGGCAAAAAGGCCATCGGCGCTGGGGCGGGCAATCCGCCTGTTGTGGTGGATGAAACCGCGGATATCGAAAAAGCGGCCAAGGACATCGTGAACGGCTGCAGTTTCGACAACAATCTGCCCTGCATTGCGAAGAAGGAAATCATCGCAGTGGACCAGATCGCCGACTTCCTGCTTTTCAACCTGGAAAAAAATGGCGCTTACCGGGTGAGCGACGAAGCCGTGATTCGTCAACTTATGGATCTCGTACTCACGGAAAATGGAGGTCCCAAAACCGATTTCGTGGGCAAGAGCGCCCCGTACATTCTGCAGAAGATCGGCATCGACGTGGATGCCGGGGTCAAGATCATACTGCTGGAAACCACGAAGAGCCATCCGTTTGTGCTTGCGGAACTCATGATGCCCATTCTGCCTCTGGTCAGGGTGGACACTGTGGACGACGCCATCGACGTGGCCATCGAGGTTGAGCAGGGGCACCGCCATACGGCGATCATGCATTCCACCAACGTGGTGAAACTGACCAAACTCGCCAAGCTTATCCAGACGACCATTTTCGTCAAGAACGGGCCGTCATACGCAGGAATCGGAGCGGGCGGCGAGGGATGCACCACCTACACCATCGCAGGCCCCACCGGGGAAGGCCTTACCTCGGCACGGTCGTTTGCCCGCAGCAGACGTTGCTGCATGGTTGAGTCGCTCAACATTCGCTGAGCAAACCAAGGCATTGAGTGGATACGGCTATGAACAGGCACATTATCTACGCACCAGGTCCGGATGTCAGAAGGATGATTGAGCGTCGGATGCCGCAGGATTTTCGCGTGCAGGTGCAGGGCATGTCTTATGATGCGGTCGGTCTTGTTCAAGCCCCCATAGCCGCACTGTTTTACTACGCTGATCTGGCAAGCAAGGCGTCCGGCGTACTGGTGGTGGAAATCACCGGATCATGCCCGCAGCATCTGACCACGCTGGCGTTTTTTGGAGAAACCGCAGCGGTCGCGACTGCCATGCAGGCGATAGAAGCCAAAGACTGCCCGAAAGGAACAGCTCAATGACGCGCCAGATCAATTCGCAAACGCCGGGCGCCCGTTCTGCGGGTGCGCCGCGGCAAAAAGAGACGGCGCGGCCAAGCGGGTCCGCCGGGCAGTCGGAATGGCTGGAGGAATCTATGCCGAAGCCGCTCGGGATGAAAGGGAAAACACTCTCCCTCTGGCGTTGGCATGAAGCACGACAAAACGCCTTTATCCAGATTCGGACAAGGCAACATTATTAAACGAGCAGGACTATTCGGAGGTTCAAGAAATGATCGAAAAAGGTTTTAGCACCCCGTCCCCGAGAATCAAGCGCCTTAAAGACGTTATCATGAATGCGCGTCCGCGCGTTGAGTCCGAACGTGCGCTTTTGATTACCGAAGCGTACAAGGAAACAGAGGATCTGCCGATCATACTGCGTCGCGCCAAGACTTGCGAGAAGATATTCAATCATATTCCCACACCTATTCGCGATGACGAACTGATTGTCGGCGCGACTTCCGACGCTCCTCGTTCGGCCGAGATTTTTCCGGAATTCTCCTTTGAATGGGTGGAGAAGGAATTCGGCACCATGCACGACCGGATTGCCGACCCCTTCACCATCACCAAGGAAGTCTCTTCCGAACTTTCCGAGGTCTTCAAATATTGGCCCGGCAAGACCGTGTTCGACCGCGCCTCCTCCTACATGTCTCCCGAAACCCATGCCTGCATGGACAACGGCCTGTTCACCGTGGGCAACTACTACTACGGCGGCATCGGGCACGTCAGCGCCGACTACGGCAAGGTGCTGCGCATCGGTTTCAGCGGCATCATCGCCGAAGTCATGGAAGCCCTGGACAAACTGGACCGCTCGGATCCCGGCTACATTGAAAAGACGCAGTTCTACAACGCGTTGATCATCACCTATACCGCGGCCATCAATTTCGCCCGCCGCTACGCCGCAAAAGCCGAAGAAATGGCCCGCACCGAGTCTTGCCCGACGCGCAAGGCGGAATTGCTGCAGATCGCCAAGAATTGCTCCAATGTGCCTGAAAGGGGCGCCACGAACTTTTATGAAGCCGTGCAGTCCTTCTGGTTCGTGCAATGCCTGCTGCAGATCGAATCCAGCGGCCACTCCGTATCTCCCGGCCGGTTCGACCAGTACATGTATCCGTTCCTCGAAATGGACAAGAACATCTCCCGCGAATTCGCCCAGGAACTGCTGGATTGTTTGTGGGTCAAGTTCAACGACGTCAGCAAAATCCGCGACGAAGTTTCCGTACAGGCCTTTGCTGGTTGGGGCACGTTCCAGAACCTTTGCGTCGGCGGCCAGGATGCCGATGGCGAGGACGCCACCAACGATGTTTCCTACATGTGCATGGAAGCCTCGGCGCACACGCAGATGCCGCAGCCTTCCTTCTCCATCCGCGTATGGCAGGGCTCTCCCGATGAGTTCCTGTACCGGGCTTCGGAAGTCGTCCGCCTCGGTTTCGGCGTTCCGGCCATGTACAACGATGAGACCATCATGCCGGCTCTGCAGAACAGGGGCGTTTCCCTGGAAGATGCGCACGATTATTGCCTGATCGGTTGTGTTGAGCCCCAGGCTGGCCACCGGTTCGACGGTTGGCACGACGCGGCGTTCTTCAACGTCGCCAAGGTTCTGGAAATCACTTTGAACAACGGCCGCGTCGGTGATCTGCAGCTCGGACCCCAGACCGGCGAACTGACCAGCTTCCGCAATATCGACGAGATCTACGACGCGTTTAAGAAACAGCTCGAACATTTCGTCTACTACCTGGCTGAAGCTTGCAACAGCGTCGACCTGGCCCATTCCGAAAGAGCTCCGCTGCCCTTCCTGTCCGCCCTGGTTGATGATTGCATCGCCAACGGCAAATCCGTGATGAACGGCGGCGCGCGCTACAACTTCACCGGACCGCAGGCTTTCGGTATCGCCGATTGCGGCGACTCCCTCTACGCCATCCACAAGAACGTGTTCGAAGACAAGCGCTTGACTCTGGAACAGATCAAGGAAGCCCTGGACGCCAACTTCGGTTTCCCGGTGGGCGCGAGCGATGCCAACCCGGCCGGTTGCACGGGCGACGTTTCCGAAGACCAGGTGTACGAAGCCGTACGCAAGGTTCTGAGCAGCGGCGGATCCATGGATGTCGCTTCCTTCAAGGCAGAAGTGTACCGCAGCCTGGGCTCCGGTTCCGCAGCGCCTTGCCCGGCCGGCGATACGGCCAAGTACGCTGAACTGCGCCGCATTCTGGACAACACCGAATGCTTCGGCAACGACATCGACGAAGTTGACGTCATGGCCAGCAGATGCGCGCGGATCTATTGCCGTGAAGTGGAAAAATACAAAAACGTACGCGGCGGCCAGTTCCAGGCCGGTATCTATCCGGTTTCGGCCAACGTGCTCTTCGGCAAGGACGTTCTGGCCATGCCTGACGGCCGTCTGGCAAAAGCGCCTCTGGCCGATGGTGTTTCGCCCCGCCAGGGTAAAGACCACAACGGTCCGACCGCTGCCGCCAACTCCGTCTCCAAGCTGGATCACTTCCTGGCCTCCAACGGCACCCTGTACAACCAGAAGTTCCTGCCTTCGGCTCTTGCCGGTGATGCCGGACTGAAGAACTTCGCCGGCATGGTGCGCGGTTACTTCGACAAGAAGGGCATGCACGGTTCTTCGACGAAAACTGTGGAATTTATCTCCTTCAACTGTAAGGATTTCACCGGGACAGGCAATCCAATGGGATGAAATTCCAATTGGTTGGGCTACTTTTCTTCTTCTTCCGCTGAGCAGTGGTGCACGCTGATTGATGCAGTCGCTGGGAGGATTTTTGAAGAAGCCATGAAGATGCGAAGTACCTTGAGTTCAAATATATCAACCTATTACCCATGGATTGAATAAGCTGTCAGGGACTATAATCCCAATTCCACAGAAAACGTCGAAGAGCCATAAAAGTAAGTCATGGCAATTACCGGAGTGAAAGGTCGCGAAATGCGAATCCGACTCTATTACCGGTATAGATGCCGGTAAATCTTCATGGTCCTGGAAGTGTATCCCCAATTCTTTTGCATCAGAGCACGACAAGCCCGGTAACCTGTTTTGTGGAAACATTGGCTGATGAAGGAGCCCATAAGGTACTAAGGAGAAATTCGCATGATAACTTCCTGGACTTGCTAATTAAAACGAAATCGATATGTAATTATACAAATTATTTATATTTTTTTGTATTGATAATGATATTAAATATGATATGCGATTGGTATATGTCGAAAACTTTTTTTAAAGAGGCAGAGAGAATCATGAAAGAGATTGTGCAGAACGGCAGGGTATTGAATTGCATCCCATCGCAAGACACCGACAGGGATTGGTCGATAATTGATGAACCTGAAGGTCTTCTGCTGGCGACGCCGAGGCGTTATCCCGATGAAGTCGACTTGCGCTGTGGGTGGTGGGAGATAGGCAATCAGGGCGAGACAGGTTCCTGCGTGGGTTGGGCCACTGCGGATTCTGTTATGCGCTGGCATTTAGTCAAGAAAAACGTGCTAAAGGAAAAAGAAAAAATATCCGTGCGCTTTGTGTGGATGGCGGCCAAAGAAACTGATGAATTCTATTCCAGGCCAACAAGCTTTATTGAGGTATCTGGCACCAGTCTGAAAGCAGCTCTTGAAATTGTGTGTAAATATGGCGTGGTCAAAGACAATATTTTGCCTTTTATCGGCGGTACTCTTTTTCAGGGGCGTCCTCAGGAGTTTTACACCATTGCCGCAGAGATGCGCGCAGCGTCGTATCGCAACCTGGGCCGGGAGCTGTCCGAGTGGAGGTACTGGCTTGCCACAGAGGGGCCGATTCTTACACGCTTATCCGTTGATGATACTTGGTGGAATGTGGGGGCTGAGGGCAAGCTTGACACCTATCAGGCAGGCACCAGTTCGGGGGGCCATGCCATCGCGTTGGTTGGTTACACAAAAGATCATTTCATTGTCCGCAACAGCTGGGACACGACCTGGGCCGACAAGGGGTTCGCATACGCCTCAAACGCCTATGCCAAAGAAGCTTTTACCGAAGCCTATGGTTTGAAAATGGGATACTGATTTTCAACGTATGGAGGAGGACGCCATGTCTGAGACAATAGGACAAGATCAGCTTCGTGTAGGCGATATTCTGCTGTACAAGGGCGACAGCCTGATCGCATGGCTGATTCAGCAGCTGGACGGGCACAACTGCAATCATGCGGCACTGTATTATGCGGACGACACCATTGCTGAGGCCCTTGGGCAAGGACTGACCACCCAGGGGGTGAGCAAGAGCTTTGGGAACGACGATGTGTGGGTATTCCGGCATAAGCATCATCCGCAGCCCATGTCCAAGGTGCTCAACGTGGCCCAAGGGTATCTCGCCAAAAAGGAGCGTTATGCCTACGAACAGTTGTTGCTGCTCGCCATTTTATCCATTACCCGCAAACCTGATTTCAATCCGTGGTTCTACCGCGTAGTACGCACCATTCTGGATCGGGCCGCCTGGGTGCTCGCACAGCTGACGGAACTGGGCAAGGAGCCCATGATTTGTTCCGAGTTTGTGTTCCGCTGCTATGAAGAAGCGCTTCCCGCGCCCTATGACCAGTTTTACATTGAAATAGCCGGAATGGTCGCGCAGGTCGCGTCCCGGATTCGCCGCGATGAAGAAATGGTGGCGGAACGCTTCATGCCGGGCAGAATACACAACAACAGTTTGCTGCAGCTAACGCTCAACCAGGCGCGAGGAGAGTGGGAACGTCCATTGGGCGCCTTCAATAACGCGGATGAACTCCTCTCCCAGCCGACAGATGACGACGTGAACGCTGCTATCGAGCGATACCGGCAGAGCTTGCAGGAGGAGGATGAGCTTCAGGTTGCTTACGAGAGCGCCGGGGCGCCGACACTGTCCGAACTGCGTTCCTCCGTGGAAGGTTTTGCGCTGCGTTTGTATGAGGCACAGCAAAAAGAAGCCGACCAGGAATTTATGATCCGATCCCTGGGCGGGACTGCCCCGGTTCTGCAGAATTTGAAGCAGGTCTGCGCTGATTTTGTTACGCCCAACGATCTCTGGAACTCTGACAGCCTGTACCAAGTGGGGCAGGCCAACACTTCCACGTAACTAATTGTTTTAATATGTATCCATAACATCCCTGGTCGGTTGCCATAGGGCAAAACTGGACAGATGTTGGAGGAGATTTACAAAGCAAAACGTGGCTGTAAGCGGTTAAAAGTGTGATTAAATACAATAGCCAGGAGGGACTGATGGACATTCGTTTTGGTTCATTCAATTTGAAAAACCTGGTGTTGCCTGGTGTCGTGTTCTATGAAGATGAGAAATACTCTGAAAGTACCTATGCACGAAAAATTCAATGGATATCCGGTCAATTAGATGCCATGCGCGCGCAGGCTGTGGGATTTCAGGAAGTATTTCACAGGGAAGCCTTGGTTCAGGCGGTTTCCGGAAGTTGCGAATTGCAGGAAGCAGAGGTTATTGCCTGGAATGAGAAGAGTACCAGTAATCCAGGAGAACCGGCCTGCATGGTAGGCTTGGCAACTACGCTTCCCGTTGATCAATGCGAAGCGCCTATTCGGCGTTTTCCCGAGGGCTTTCTTGATACGTTGGGTTTTGTCCCTCTCAGGGATACTTTCCGGCGTCCTGTTCTTCGCGCCCGTCTAGCGGTGGGCAGTTCTCATGTTATCGTCTACGTGGCTCATTTGAAGTCCAAGGGGGCCATGATCCAGAAGGGAGAGGATAAAAACGATCCTGGCATTAAAGCCCTGGGATATGCTCGTTCATTGCTCATGCGCGGCACAGAGGCGGCGGCGCTTCGTTGGCTGCTGATCGAGGAAACCAGGAATAAAAATCTTCCTGTCATTGTCATGGGTGATTTTAACGACGCCGCGGACAGTGTGACAACGACCATCATGCTCGGGGATGCTCCCTGGTGGGGAGATAGCGACGCTGAAAAGCAAGCAAAAAACGATGTTCTGTTTCACAGCACGTATGAGCTCCAGGCAGGAAGACGGCTCCGGGATGTCTACTATACGCATATCTGGGAACAAGAGTACGAGACACTGGACCATATCCTTATTTCTGACAATCTGGTAGGATATGACAAGGCAGGATATCTACGCTACATCGACATCTATAATGACCATTTGGCGCGGATCAGAGACTGGAATTCTGACCATGGGCAGGTTGTGGCGAGCATGCGATTTAATCTGTGAGGTATTTATCCGAAATAACAAAAAAAGGTATTAATTCAAGCGCCCTTGAAAAACAGGCAATAAGTGCGAGTCTGGTTAGACTTTCCCTTGATGGCTGGGGGGAAACCTTGCCGGGACTTTTACGGAGTCGCGGACGGTTTGTTCTGTTTTGAAATATCCAGGCTGGAGGCCATTTGTTCGGTTCGCAGCGTGAGTTCGCCCAGCTGGTTTTCAAACTTGGTAAAGTCCGCTGCCAGGGTTTCCTGCTTGCGCTGGATGAGCAACTTGGCCAGATCCTGAACCATTTCCCGGTTGTGTCCGACGTTTTTTGCGATTTCATGCATGCGGGATACCACGTATTCATTGACTGTGCCCTTGTCGTCGCAGGGTTTGCTCATAGAGTAGAGAAAGGCCAGATCCAGTACGTTGTTGGCCAGAAAGATGTTTTTGCGCAGTTCGCTGATGAAAAGCTGCGCCGCCTCCGTGGCCTCCGGATTGTTTGAATCAATGTAGATATTACGCAGCGTATACAGGTCCTTGAGCTTTTCGGTGAAGTCCAGGCGCAGATTTTCAATGTCGGATTGCGTCTGGAAAAGGCTTTGGCAAGAGGCACTGGCGGGAAAAAGCAGCATTCCGGTAACCGTGCTGAACAGCAGGACAGTTGCAAGGATATTTTTCAAGCGCATAGTTGGTTCCATGTTTCAAGGTCGTTTTGCGGATTGGATTGAGCTTTTCCAAAGATAAAAAAAGCAGACCCTTTCCAGGGTCTGCCGGTTTGTCTGAGTTGGCAGCAGAATTTTGCCGCTCAGTTATCAAGCGCGAATTGGTGATGGACTTTGCCTTTGTTGTGCTTGACGTTTTTGGCCGCCTTCAGGAGTTTGATTTCCTTTTCCAGTTGTTCGAACGCGTATGCTCTGTTGACCCGCAGCTGCTGGTTGTCGGAAAGCCGGATCGCCTTGTCGTATTCGGCGATGGCGTTGTCGTATTCTTCCAGCAGCAGGTATGCGTCGCCCTTGATTTTCAAGGCTTCCGCACTGGCGGCATCCAGAGCGAGGGCGTGATTGCTGGCGTTGATGGCATCTTTGTAATTGCCGGAATTTATGGCCAGCACGGCCATGCTCATAAAGGCTTCGATGTCGTATCCGGCAACGTCCTTTTGCGGCAGGGCGGAAACTACGGGTTCGGTTTCGGCTGGTTGCTGCTGCATCGAAGAGAGCGTTTTCAGAGAGGGTTCCGCGGTAACGGGTTCGGTGTCCGCAGGCAGCGTCTGGGCCAGTGTCAGGGCTATGTGTGTTTCCCGGCTCGGAGCAATGGTGATTTTCTGGACAGCCGTGGCATGGCCGTCCAATTGGGCGTCAATGGTGTAGGAGCCGGGGACGAGTTCAATGCCCTGGTGGAAAACGGGCTTGATGTGCAGAATGCGCACCCGGGCTCCGCTGGGTTCGGTGGTTACGAACAGTTTTCCTTTTTCAGGGGCCTTGGCCAGATTCAGCCGGATTTTGTTGTCCTTTCCGGGAAGGACGCTGACCTTTTGGATTTCCGTACGGTAACCGTCCAGTTGCGCGTCGATGGTGTATTCACCCTGGACGAGTTCCATGCCTTGCGCGAACCTCGGCCGGATATCCAATACGCGGACCGTGGCGCCGGCAGGTTCGGTTTCAACAAAAAGCCGCCCGGTTTCCTCTGCCTGGGCCAACTGGAGAGAGATTCGCGTATCTTCATCCGGACGGATGCGTACCTTCCGGATTTCGGTCTGGTAGCCGTTGAGCTGGGCGTCGATGGTATATTCGCCTTCTTCCAGCTGCATCCCCTGTTCGAATTTGGGGCGGATATCCAGGATGCGGATCCGGGTTTCTGCCGGAACGGCATCGACGTAGAGGCGTCCCGTGGGGGGGGGCTCGGGCAGATTCAGAGTGATGTTTTTTTCCTCGCCGGGAGCGAGCAGCACTTTTTGCGTAATGGTTTTGAATCCGTCCAGCTGCGCGTCCAGGAGGTATTCCCCCTGTTTCAGTTCGATTCCCTGATGAAAGACGGGTTTGATATTCAGGATACGGACAGTGGCGGCCGCGGGTTCGGTTTGGACAAAGAGCTTGGCCTTGGGCAGTGCCTGTTTCAGCGCCAGATGAATGCGCGTGTCCTTGTTGGGGTTGATTTCCACCTTCGCCACGCTCCGTTCAAAGCCTTGCGAAGCGGCGTCGATGGTGTAGCGTCCGGGAGCAAGTTGAATGCCGTGGTGGTAAACCGGTTTGATCTGCAGGATTCGCACCTTGGCGTCCGCTGGCTCAGTGCTGACGTAGAGGGCGCCCGGTTCCTGCTCTGCGGGGGCGGATTCGGCGACGTCATCCGCAACTTCATCTGCGACGACATCATTGACGCCATCAGTTACGACATCCGCAGTCTCATCGCTGAGAACAGCCGGTTCTGCCGTATCCTGTGCGTTTGCAACACTAACCGGAGCCAGCAGATTTTTGATCAGCTGGGTTTGCGTGGCTGCTTCGACTTGAGGGGCCGTTGCTGCGCTGGTCTCTGCGCCTGCGGAAACGTCAGGGGTTAGCGAAACGTCCAGGGTGGCGGCCATGCCGGAAAGGAGGTCGATACGCCGCGTCTGAACCAGGTAGCCGGACTGACGGATGTCGACGATGTAGGTTCCCGGTTCAAGGGGCATGCCTTGTGAAAAAGGCGTGTTCTGGCCCCGGAGGACGATTTCCGCATCCGCGGGAGTAACCTGGATATAAAGTTTGCCGTATTCAGACTGGACAGCGTTTTCGGCAGCAAGCGCCAGAGCAAGGGCGTCGCTTGAGTTCAGGCCGTTTTCCAGGGGCGCGCCCCAGACTACGTTAAGGTTCAAATCAGCTATTTCACCTTCGAACCCCGGGGAGGTGTTCCACATGCCGGCATCCTCGGATTGCACTGCTTCTGCAGGAGCGGAAGCAGTGTATACGGATTTCCAGGCAGATTCCCAGGCGATTTTCCAGGCGTCTTCCCATGCGTTCTTCCACGCGGCCTGCGTGTGGGATTGGAGCGAAGGAACCGGCACGCTGAATGCGGTTGCGGGGGCGATCAGAACAAACAAGCACGCCAGACAGAGAAGCGTATTTATCTTATTGATATGCATGGCAATATCCTTACCTGTCAAGAGACAGCAGGTCTCTGTTTAAGACGGATAAACGCCTTTATTGTAAAATTTTACTTTCGGATACTACGATGTGGGAGCTTAGGTGTCAAGGAACCTATTGAAAAAATTGGACTCACAAGAAAAAGTATAGACTGGTGAAAGGAACGTCTGGCGGCAGGTAGAAAGAGTCGTATCTTGCCTGGCGACTCTATTTGGGGGGTGTTCTATGCAGAATTCCATCGTGAATGACAATAGTCTCATGAGGACGGACGAAAATATTATCAAGCTGCTTCATCAATTGAATTGTACAAGCTTTATCGTCGAACTTTTTTTCTTCTTTTGGTTTTATTTCATCTTCAACAGTAGGACTCAGATCATTCCAAAAAATACGATATGTGTAGGTTTTCGGGTCATTGTTACGAAGTTCTCCTGCATATGAAGGTTGCAAAGGGAATATAATACTCGTAATAAAAAACAACAATCCTGTTGTCATGAGGTAATTGCACGGTGTAGAATTATACATGCTGTTTTGTAAGTTGTTCTGAATAAATTTTTCAAGCATTTTGATACTATTCTAAAGAAAGTAATTAAATAAGCACATCTGAAAAAATATAAAATCAGTCCTTGAACGAAATGTAATTATTCTTTAGCCACTTGATCATGCCTTGCGTATTATGCTCCTGATCAATTCGTAACAGACGATTTCTTTTTGTTGACGTAACCCGATAAAAGAAAATTCTGGCTTTACGCGAGAGCCGCAGACTATAAACATTCTCAACATCATTGAGGTCGATATATTTGTGTATGTTCAGTCCGGGCGTCAGTGTGGCTTCTTCCGAGCTGTCAAGCAGGATAATGTGGTTCAAGGCTTTTTTCATGAGGTTGTAGTCTGAAAAAAACAGTTTTTCCAGATCACCATAAAAGCTTTCCTGGGGCTCGGAATTTTTTAATACCATGGCGAGAATTTCTTTGACGCGTTCGAAGACCTTGCTGGTTTTGGGAGTCTTTTGCAGTTCCTGTTCCGAACTGTAGTGTGCGGCAGCAAGCTCCTCTTCCATCAGATTCAGCAACTCCTTGTGTTCGTCCAGATCCTGCGAAAGAGCGGCAAGGCGTTCGCTGCTTTTCAGGGCGGTTCCCACATAAAATTTGACCATGCGGATCAGGTTGCTGGGGCTGATGGGCTTGGGGATGAAGTAGGTAAAATCGAAATTTTGAGCTTCTTCTATGCTTTCGCCTTCCATTCCGGTCAGCAGAATAACAGGCAGCATGGGATCCTTTTCCCGGATGTAAGGCAGCACCTCCACTCCAGTCAGGCCGCAATTGGAAAAATGAACGTCCAGGAGAATGAAATCCAAAGGTTCCGGATCGTCTTCGAGATACTCAAGAAAAGCAAGCGGTTCTTCAAAACTGATGACACTGTCTGCAATGCCCGCATCAAAAAGAATATCTTTGACGACATGATGAATACGCGGTTCATCGTCTATCAAAGCGATGTGCAGGGGCTGTATAATTTCAGAAGCGTTCATCGTGTGTGCTGCAGGTCTTTAGGCTATTTTTGTCTGTATCTAAAGGAAAAAGAACTACAATTGCTAGGCCAGGATCGCCAAGAGCATCAGTTGATTGAACGGAAACATCCATTCCCATTCTATCGCAAAAGAATTTTACGAACATGCTTCCTTGACCGTAACGTTCGCCCTTGGCTTTGTTAGATGCTACGGGTTCCTTGTACAATTTTTCAAGAACGGGTGCGGGTGCGCCTCCTGCGTTGTCCAGGACAGTCATTGTTGCCCAGGCCGTATCCAATTCAAAGCAAAGGCGGATACGAGGTGTGAACTGTGTGAGCTTCTGGCGGGACTTCAGCAAGCTGATTCGTTTCAGATCCAGGGCTGTCCGGCTGTTGCGCAAAATATTTCTGAGAATATCCATAACTTTGTTTATGTCAACATGGCAATGGGCATCGCTGGCAAGCCAGGATTCACCTGCGATTTCTACGCCGCCTCCCTTGTTCAGCCGGATGTTTTCCTTGGAAAGCGACTCCAGAAGAAACGAATAGAGTTCGTCCAGGCCCGTGGGCCGGACATCGAACGTCAAACGGTTTTCCAGGTCCCGTAGATGAGCGATGATGTTTTTTTGGAAGGGGAGCAGGATACGGTCATAGATTTCCTTTTCCTTCACATCAGGCAGTTCGTTGATGATGTCGTGAATGTTGGATCGCCAGGCACCCTCCATAAGTTGCAGTTCGTCTTTGACGAGGTTGGCCTGCGCCAGCAGATCCTGTTTCAATTTGCGGCTGGCGACCACGAATTCCAGATCCTCGCGTCGCTGGCGTTCGTTGACAATGGCTTGCTGCTGCAGGGCCGTGCGTTTGTCCGAAGGGGATTGCTTGCGCAAAATGATAAAAATAATGGCAATGCTCAGCAGATAGATGACGATGAACGTACGGGCCAGAAACACCTCGCCGGAAATGACTAACGTACGGTCCCAGAGCATTCGGGAGAAAATAAATACGATGAAGATGTTGAAAAAGGCCACGTAAATCATGCTGCGCCTGCCTCCGAAGAACCAGGCGAAATAAATGCCGGAAAGAGCCAGAAAGACGTTGTAAATATAGAGCCGTATCGGGTTCTGGATGAGAAATTCCATCCCCAGGTAGATACAAATGTATCCCAGCGCCAGGTACAAAGGATTCATGCTGCTGGCGCGCGAGATGAATGCGTTCAAGCGGTTTGCGAACTGCATGGGACCAGAATCAGAGCTTGCTGCGCGGCCCGGACGCAGCGAATTGCGCGAGCTTGTTCAGGGGGAGCGTTGCGGCAAGCTTGGTCAGATCTTTCAGTGGGACGCCTTCGTAGCCCACGAGCACCACTTTGACTGTGGGCGTCACATCCACCGCCATTATCGGCAGTGGGGACGTTGCTGCGAACCAGGTCCAGCCGTTGCGTTCGAACACCTCCACAGCGTCGCCCTTGCCCACGCTGACGATTTCTTCCGCACTCCTCGGAAAAGCGTAGCGGCTCATACGTACGTTGTCGACATAAGACAGGTACAGCAGATGCCGGGGACCGTTTTTGTAGGTAGCCAGCAGGTTCCCGTCATCCGGGTGAAATTCGTGGGACAGCGTGTCGAATTTGAAATGCGGAAAAGAAACCATGGAAAACCATTGCCGGACTTCGCCCTCGCCGATGGTCGGAATAATGGGCTGCCCCCGGGGCACGCGCGGGTCGGGCTGCACTGCGACTTTTTTATAGCGGGGAGGAAGCTTCGGCGGTGTGGAACAGGCGCAAAGCATTACAGGCAGAATAAGGCATACG
This sequence comes from Desulfovibrionaceae bacterium, assembly GCA_963677785.2. Taxonomy (GTDB): domain Bacteria; phylum Desulfobacterota; class Desulfovibrionia; order Desulfovibrionales; family Desulfovibrionaceae. Next base: position 278,127 of record CAXXDH010000001.1, read on the forward strand.
ACGCAAAGCATACGCCGAAAGCAGGGCGTCAGGAAATTCATGTGAAGTATTCCTCATGTTGTTGGCCGTGTCGGACGAACCCCGCCCTCGGGAGTAGTCTGAAATGAGGAGCGCGGACGGCATCGGGGCGCACACAGGGCCCTAGAAAAAGCTGATTCCCATCAGGCTGACCCAGGCTTCCACACGGTTTTCAATGGGCGTGGTGGTGCCGGCGATTTTGATGTCGAAACACTGGTGGGTGTAGCCGACGGAGATGCTGGTTTCGAGATTTTCTTCTTCAACGAGATCGGTTTTGTAGTCCGCGCCGATGTTGAAGCCCGCTGGCAGAGACAAGTCCATTCCGGCCTTGAGAATGCTGATGTCCGGCCGGTTGCGGCGGTTGAATTCGTCGATTTCCTCCTGAAAATCGAAACCAAAATAGGTGGTGACGTACTCGGGCGCTCCGAGCTCCAGCGTATGGTCATGTTCGGTTATCGAAGAGGTGTAGGGGGAAAACCAGGTTTTGTTGTTCAGGCTGATGTACTTGTCCACGCGGAAACGGAGGTCCGCGAGAATATCGGAAAAGGGGCGGCGTTCATAACGGTCCAGATCGGACTGGCGGTCCGCTTCCAGAAAATCGTAGCTCTGTTCCACGCGCAAACGCAGGAAATCCAGGTAATCTACCCGCAGGCCCGGACGCGGATCCACGTCGGCGCCTTCGTCCAGCATCACCACCTCTTCGCGCTTGCGGGAGGCCACGTTGGTGAGCGAGTAGGTCAGATTGCTTTCATCATTCACACGGTCTTCCACGTCGTATTTGGGCAGGTGTTCCTGGTCCACATCCGGTACGAAGTTGTATTCCACGCGCGGGATGAGGTTGTGTTTGATTTTTGTCCAGCGTCCGTCGCCCACGTTGCTTTCGTTCAGGACCAGCGCGGAGGAGTTCAGGTCAAAGACGCGCCAGACCTGGGTTTCGCCCAGGACATTGACGTCGAACAGCTCGCGGGTGGGTGCGTCGTTGCTGGTCAGGCCGCTGGTGTTGCCCTGGCGTTGGTCGATGCTCCAGATGGTCTGGCGGTAGCCGACTCGCGGAATGAGCGAGCCGTAATCCGAAACCAGCGGAAGGCTCAAACTGGGGTGAAAATCAAACCGGCCGCCGGTGACGCCGTAGCGGCGCCAGAAATTGACCGCCTGCAGGTCCGCCTGGATCTCAACGGGCAGGTTTTCCAGCCCGGGGATGGTGTTTTTATACAAATAGGCGTCCAGCTCGGGCAGCCGCTGCACGGTGGGATCTTTGGACAAGGACTCGTTGCCGTGCCCGTAGTCTACCGCCTGGGTGTACTGCCCCTGTACCGCCACCAGGCCGCGCTCCCAGTCTTTGGAAATCTGCAGGGTGCTGATGCGGTCCTGATCGCTGGCCGCGATATCGCGGTGAAATTCGTCAAGAAAAACGTCGCGGCTCTTGTCGTATCCGGATTTTCCGGATTGAAACACGCGCAGGTAGTTTTGATCCGAAACATAATCCAGGTCCAGCTTGACCTGCAGCTCCGAGCCCGGAATCTCCGCGTTGAACATGCTCCGCAGCCAGTAGCGGTCGTGGTTGGTACGCACCAGGCCGTCCTGGTCCAGGGGGGAATGTTCCTTGGACTCATCGCCCATGACAATGGCGTCGTACAGGTAGTCAAAGCGCCAGTAGCCTTTGCCTTTGATGAAGTCCCAGTTGTTGCGGTATTCGATTCCCTGCATCAACCCGCGCTCGGTCAGCAGGTTTTCGTACAGCGTGATGTCGTTCTGGTCGTCCAGGGCAAAGTAGATCGGCAGGTTGATTTCGGCGCCCAGCCGGGAGCTGTACCCGATGCCGGGCACGAGCAGGCCGCTCTGGCGCTTGGCCGTGGTCATGGAAAAGTACGGCGTCCAGAGCACGGGCGTGTTCTTGATGCGGAAGCGGGCGTTCTTGAGCCGGGCCTTGCCGTTGACCGTCACCTTGCCCTCGTCCGCGTCAAAGGACCAGGCCGGGTTGTCGCCGTCGCAGGCCGTCACTTTGGCTTCCTGGAACGTATAGACCTCGCCCCATTCCTTTTCGACATGCTTGCCCGAAAGGTACAGGTGCGGTTCCGCCAGAAAAATTTTACCGTTCTTCAGCCAGCCGATCTTTTTTTTCAGGTCGAACTCGGCTTCCGCGGCTTCAAGTTCGTCGCCTCCCAGCATGGCTTTGACATTGCCCTTGAGGTGCACCCAATGTGTTTCGCGGTGGTAGCGGGCAAAATCAGCCCGCAGCATGTTCTCGCCCTGGGTGAGGATCACGTCGCCGCTGGCTTCGAGGATTTTACCGTTTTCCAGACTGACGGCCCGGTCCGATTCGATATTCCAGGTGGCTCCGGCTTCGAGTTCGGGCAGAAAATCTTCCGTGGAGGCGCCAAAAGCCTGAGGGGCAAGCAGGGACAACTGCAGGAGCACGACAAGGACTGCAGCCTGCTTCAAGCTGTACCGCAGGAATGCGGCCTTGGAAAAAAACAACGAATGCAGGGAAGTATATACATTTTTCATAATTGCCGTACACCTGGGTTGGCGTTGTCAGAAGGCTTGAAAGAGCGTATGCAACGCGTCAATAAGCTACCTAACAAAACTACGTCTGTAAAACAAGCCCATAAACTTTCTAGACTTAATTTAAATTACTCAAAAAGTACTTGTCATGTCAATAGATTACAACAAAATTCAGGTAACAGTGAATTGTGACGCCTTAAAGCGGAATTACGAATTGCTTAACCAGCGCGGCGGACATGGTGTTGCGGTGATCAAAAGCGATGCTTACGGCCACGGGCTGCGCCGGGCCTATGAGGCCTTTTCCGCGGCCGGAGCCGTTGCCTTTGCCGTGGGCACCATCGGAGAAGCCCTGAAGTTGCGCGGCTACGGCTGCAGCGGCCGGATAATCGCTTTGCTGGGCGTATGCGAGGCTGCCGAATGTCCGGAGACCGTGGCTCGGGAGATTACGCCGCTGATCTACCGCTTTGAGCAGCTGTACTGGCTGGAGCAGGCGCTGCGCAGCGCCGGGACCGGGAAAAAGGCTCCGGTGGCCCTCAAGTTCGACACCGGCATGGCCCGGCTGGGGTTCGTGCCCGAAGACATTCCCGCTTTGGCCGCTTTTTTCGCCGACCATCCAAACCTGGACCCGGTGCTGGTCTGCTCGCATCTGGCCACTGCGGACGATCCCGCGCAGGAGGCTTTTGTTCTGGAGCAGGTTGATTTGTTCGGGAGCATTATCACAGGACTGCGGCAGCATCCGTGCTTTGCCGCCATTCAGGGGTCCCTGGCCAATACGGCCGGGTTGCTGGCCTTTCGGGAAAGCCGCTACGACTGGCAGCGGCCGGGCATCGGTCTGTACGGCTCCAATCCCTTTTTCAAGACCGACTGGGCCCACCTGGGCGCCGGGCTCGAACCCGCCATGGAGGCCTCCGCGCCCATTCTGCAGGTTCACGGCCTGGCCAGGGGGCGCTCGGCCAGCTACGGCCGTACCTTCTATGCCCCCAAAGACATGCGCGTGGCCGTGGTCGCCACAGGATACGCGGATTGCTACAACCGCGCCTCTTCTTCGAAACTGGAGCAGGGCGGCCCGGCGGAAATGCTGATCCACGGCAAGCGCGCCGCGGTGCTCGGGCGGGTCTGCATGCAGATGACCGTGGTGGACGTGAGCGATATTCCGGAAGCCGGAGAAGGCGACAGGGCCTGGCTGCTCGGGGGGCGCGGACCGGATGCCATCCGCGCGGAAGAGCTGGCGGACTGGTGGGGAACGATTCCCTATGAAGTCTTTTGCGTGCTCGGATTGAATCCCAGGGCGTACCAGGGAACATCGTTGCAGAACGCCGCAGCCAGATAGCGGAAGCCTTTTTCCGAAAGGATCACGCCCTTGCGTTTTTTCTGGGCGCGGTTTTCCACTTTGACCCGGATGATCAGACCGTTGCAGAACAGTTCGTTGAAGGTTCTGGTGTCGTAGTTCTTGACTTCTTCATTGGGCATGATCCCGCCGTAGCGTTTGATCATGGTGTAGTGATGAATGTCCTGCAGGATCTCGAACTGTTCCGAAGTCAACTCCGTGTAGCAGACGTCCGTGGTATCCTGTTGGGAAAAGTCCATTGGGTCCGACTGTCCGGCCTGCTCCTCCTGCAGCAGCGCGCGTCCGGCAGGCGTCAGGCGGAGCAGGGTGTTTTCCGCGCCGCAGGCAAAGCTGACCACCAGCCGTTCGATCAGACCGGCGTCGATGAGTTTCTTGATACTATCCGGATGGAAGAGTAAAGCGTGCCTGGAGGGCAGCATGCCCCGGTAGCGTTTGATGGCGGAAAAAGCGTCTATGTCCAAGAGCAGTTGATTCAGTTCCGTTGTGAGTTGCATGCGGTTGAGATATTTATTTTTCACAAAAGATGCAATGTTAAAAAATCGTCAGTGGTAATAAATAGTTGTATTATAGTAAAAAATCTAAATAAACTCTCAAATTCATTTTCCCAATGGATAAGGGTCGGTTTTTGTGAAAACACGAATGAAACAACTGGCGGGAACGCATCTGTTTGTTCCCTGCCTGGTAGAGGATATGATGCCGCAAGTGGCCGTGGCCGTGGTTCAGGTGCTCGAACGCCTGGGCGTATCCGTACGGCATACGCCCGGCCACGGCTGCTGCGGCCAGCTGTTGTACAAAAGCGGCCGGGCGGCGGCGGTCAAGGCCCCGGCCAGGCGGATAATCGAGCATTTCGACAAGGCCGACCAGGTGGTCGCTCCCACGGGCTCCTGCGTACGGATGATCAAGGCTTATCCCGAGCTGTTTGCGGACGATCCCTCCTGGCAGGCGCGTGCGCGCGCACTGGCGGACAAGACCTATGAATTTTCCCAATATCTGGCGGACGTGCTTGGCGTTGCGGATTGCGGCGCAAGCTACAAGGGCCGCGCGGTCTATCATGATTCCTGCCAGGTGGGCCGCGGACTCGGCCTCAAGAGCCAGCCGCGCCTGCTGCTGCGAAACGTACGCGGCCTGGATTTCTGCGAGCCCGCCCATCCGGGCGACTGCTGCGGATTCGGCGGCGGGTTCAGCCTGGATTTTCCCGAGGTTTCGGCCACCATTTTGCGCAAAAAGGCCAACGAACTCCTGGCCACGGGCGCGGACACCATGGTCTGCGCCGAACCCAGCTGTCTGATGCACATCCGGGCCTACATGGAAAAGCACGGACATCCCATTCGCTGCCTGCATCTCGCCGAGATTCTGGCCCGGACCGGGGAGTACGTCTGAGGCGGGTTCACCTCGCAAGAGGAAGGTCTCCGGCAATCACAAACTGTAAGATGGAAAAATACTGGATACGATGAAAAATTTTATTTTTTATGCGCGGGTCCAGGGGGGCGTCCCCCCCTGGCGGGGCTTGGGGCGGAGCCCCAAACGGGTTCACTTCAACCGGATTTGCTTTTAGCCATGCGTACGCGCGAATTCAGAACGTTGGCGGAACAGGCCTGCCAGGATGAAAAACTGATCAAGGCCGTTTCCAAGGCTTCCTATCAATTCGAGACCAAGATGCACGCGGCTTTCGACGCCTATCCCCAGGGCGACGCGGTCAAGGCGCGTGTGGCGGCGGCCAAGGCCGAAGCGGTCGAGAACCTGCCCGAGATGCTCGCCCGTTTCGAACAGGAGCTGCTCAAGAACGGCGTGCACGTGCATTGGGCCGTGGACGGCCGCCAGGCCTGCGGCATTGTCCTGGACCTGGCCAGGGAGCACGGGGTGAAAACCGTGGTCAAGGGCAAGTCCATGCTCGGCGAAGAGATAGGCATCAACCACGCGCTCGAAGCCGCGGGCATCGTCAGCCTGGAGACCGACCTGGGCGAATACATCGTCCAGCTGGCCGGTGAAACGCCCTCGCACATCACGGCCCCGGCCCTGCACAAGAGCAAGCAGGACATCACCGAGCTGTTCGCGGATACGCTGGGCGAAACCTCGGAAAGCGCCGAGGAGCTGACCTACATCGCCCGGCGCAAGCTGCGCAAGGCCTTTTTGTCCGCGGAAATGGGCATCACGGGCGCGAACATCGGCATTGCCGAGACCGGAACCCTGGTGATCGTGGAGAACGAAGGCAACATCCGCATGAGCACCACCTGCCCGCCGCTCCACGTGGCCCTGGTGGGCATTGAAAAGCTCGTGCCCCGGCCGGAGAACGCCGCGGATATTCTCAAGCTCCTGGCCCGCAGCGGCACGGGGCAGAAAATGTCTTCCTATGTCTCTTTTCTCACCGGTCCGCGCGGCGAACACGAACGCGACGGCGCGAGAGAAATGCACGTGGTGCTGGTGGACAACCGCCGCAGCAAGATTCTGGAAGATCCGGAGATGCGCGAGGTGCTGCAGTGCATCCGCTGCGGGTCCTGCGCCACCATGTGCCCGGTCTACCGCGCGCTCGGCGGCCATGCCTACGCCTGGACCTATTCCGGCCCCATCGGGACGCTGCTCGCCGCGACCATGTACGGCCTGGACGAAGCCGGGGACCTGGTCCGCGCCTGCACCAAATGCGGCGTGTGCGCCGAATCCTGCCCGGCCGGAATCGACCATCCCAGGCTGATTCAGATTCTGCGCAACCGTCTGGCTTCCAAAGCTTGCGGCGCAGAGGCCGCGGCCCTGGACGCCTACGGCCTGGCCGTCCGTTTCCCCTGGCTCTACCGTACGGGCGTCTGGCTCGTCCGGATGCTTGATCCGGGCATGCGGCTGCTGCAAAAACTGCCGGACGCGGAGGCCGTCCGCCGCTGGGCCGCGGAACGCAGGCTGCCCGAATTCAAGACCCCCTTTGCCAGGCTCTGGGCGCGGATGCAGCGCGATAAACGCACGAAAAACAAAGCCAAAGGGGGACGTCATGCCTGATGCCGCACGTGAAACCATCTTCCGTACGCTCGAACGCGCCCTGGGGCGTACGCGCGGCCCGGCCTCTCCGGTCGCCAGCCCGGCCCTGGCCCTGCCCGAACCTTTGACTGACCCGGAATCCTTTGCCGCGGCCGTGAAAACGCTGACCGAAGAAACCGCCAGCCTGGGAGTGGGCCTGCGCCTGGCCGCGAATCCGGACGAGCTGAAAACCGCCCTGGCGGAAATCCTCGAACAGCGCAACGCCGCCAGCGCGGCGGTCTGGGACACGGACCTGCTGCGTACGCTGGGCGTACGCGACCTGCTGCTCGCGCAAGGCGTGGCTCTGCCCGAAATCAACGGCAACTGCCGAAGTCTGGCCGAAGTGGACCTGGGCGTGACCACGGCCGACGCGCTGCTGGTGGAGACCGCCACCCTCGTACTGCGCGCCGATCCCGCACCCGAGGAAACGCGCGGACGCGGCTATTCGCTGCTGCCGCCCGTACACCTGGCCATTGTCCCGGCCGCGGCCCTGGTCCCGGACGTGGGCTCCCTGCCGGCCCTCTACCAGAACTGGACCAAACTCAATCCGCCCAGGGCCGTGCACTTCGTCACCGGCGCCAGCAGCACCGCGGACATTGAAAAAATCCTGGTCAAAGGCGTCCACGGCCCCATGGGTGTGGAAATTATCTTGTTGACGCCGGAGTTCGGCGGGCCGGAAGGATAGCGGAGGAAGGATAGAAATTCAGGCAGGGGAGGAATTGCTGAGAGAGACTTTACTCGCACCAGGCCGTATCGAGCCTGGTGCGAGTTACACCCCTTGGGGATCTCCCCCAGCCCCCCGCGATAGGGGGCATGGCAGCCTACGATTCGTCCGCGCCTTTGATTGCAGCAATCCGTTTTTTAGTTCGCTCGATTTCCGCGGGAAACCCCATTTGTTCAAAGCCGCGTAGCGAACGTTCCAGCAGCTCCAGGGCTTCCTCCTGCCTGCCCTGCCTGTGCCGGAGTCGGGCAAGGACGCGGCCCACAACGCAGATGCCGGGTTCATCCGCGATTGTTTGAAAAAGTCCATGCGCGGTGATCAAATGCTCGTCCGCCCCGGCCGTATCGTCCTGCACCAGGACAAGTTGCCCCAGGTCGAAATGCGTCACTGAAATCCCGCGCGTATCTCCGAGCGCCTCGTATACCTGGAGTGCTTCATGCAGCAGGTTGAGCGCCTGTTCTATGTCGCCTCTGTCTTTCAGTATGCGGGCAATATCGCCGAGCGTGACGGCTCTTGATTTTGTATCCCCGAGCGTTTCGTATACCTGAAGTTGTTCCTGATGCAATTTGAGCGCCTGTTCTATGTCGCCTTTGCCTGTCAGGATGTGGGCAATATCGCCGAGCGTCACGGCTCTTGATTTTGTATCTCCGAGTGCCTCGTATACCTGGAGTTGTTCCTGATGCAGGTTGAGCGCCTGTTCTATGTCGCCTTTGTCTTTCAGGATGCGGGCAATATCGATGAGCGTGGCGGCTTTTGATTTTGTATCCCCGAGCGTTTCGTATACCTGGAGTTCTTCGTAATGCAATTTGAGGGCTTGTTCTATGTCGCCTTTGTCAGTCAGTATGCAGGCAATATCGCCGAGCGTGACGGCTCTTGATCTGGTATCTCCGAGAGCCTCGTATACCTGGAGCACTTCATCCAGCAATTTGAGCGCCTGTTCTATGTCGCCTTTGTCTTTCAGGATGCGGGCTTTCTCCCCGAGTGTGATGGCGTGTTCGCGTTTGTATTCCGTTTGGTTTCGCAGCAGGGCCGCGCTTTCTTCAAGCAGGTCCAGCGCCTGGTCCGGTTGGCCTTGCTGTTTGAGCAACCGTGCGTAGTCCTTGAGAAATATGGCGTACTCCTGAGGATTGTCCGGCTGTCCATTGAGCTTGTGCGCGGCCAGGGCCAGTTCGGCGCATTCCAGGGCTTCTTTCATTTGGCCGCTAGCGCGATAGATGCATAGCGCCTGGCGCAACAAGGGCGGGGGGGCTGTGCGGCCTTTCTGCCGCAGCAGTGCCAGGGTTTTTGTGACAAAGTCTTCGCCCTGGATATATTCATTGCTTTTATAAAGCCCAAAGGCCGCGTCATCCGCCACTTTTTCCAGCAGTTCCGCATCTCCTGCCGTCAGGCAGAGCCTGGCGATGGCTAAATCCTGGGTGTAGGAGCGTTGCCTGCTCTCCTCACCACCCCAGGCCGCGTAGAGGGGCCCGGCCAGGGCCGCGGCGAAGTCTTTGTAATCCTGCTCCGGGGCTTGCGGGAGTTTCGGGGCGGCCAGCCGATTGAGCTGCAGGGCTGTTCGGGCGGGGTGCAGCGTGTCCGGGAACGCGTCGCAGAGGCCCAGGTGCGCGGCCCGCTCCAGGGTCGGGGCGTAGCGCGCGGCGGGCAGGGACTCCAGGGCTGTGTGCAGCTGTTGCCGTGGTATCGGCAGGTCCAGGTTCCGGAGCAGGGCCAGGGAGGCCCGTTCGGTGGGGCTGAGCACCGCAAGGGTGGTCTCCAGGGCCAGGGCGTCGAGAAAGGCCCGGGTTTCTTCCTCCTGCGGCGCGGTGTTGGACGCGTAATAGGCTTTGATCTGCCCCAGGGCCTGGGTGCAGGTATCGGGCGCTTCCAGCGAGAGCGTATAGAGCTTGTCCAGCAAGCCCGGATTGCCCTGGGAGAGTTTCAGGCAATCTTCCAGCAGCGGTTCCTCCTGGGCGAGCGCAGCGCCGGTTTTTTCCAGGCGTATTTCCAGGGCGCGCCGCCGGGCCAGGGCCTGTTTGCGGCGTTCGTGCGGACGCATGGGCGGCAGCTGGATGGGGTGCAGCCTGGCGGCCAGGTCCTGTCCGTTGTGCAGCAGGGTGAATTGCTCGCGGCAGGTCAGCACCAGGCGGGCTTGCGTATTGCCCTGGGTAAAGGCCTCGATGGCGGCGGCCAGGGCCAGGCCCTCCGGATGCTTGACCGGCGGCAGGCCGTCGCCGGCCGCGCCGTAGTCCAGGCAGCGTTCGTAATCGTCCAGCACCAGCAGCAGGGGATCCGCCGGAACCGCGAACAATTTACGTAGCGCGTCCCGCAGCAGGCCGGGGTTGTCCCGGAGCCGGTCGCGGTATTGGGCCTGGATTTCGCGCGCCGCATCCAGCGTACGCGGGTCCGTCAGGCCGTCGGCCAGGGCGTTGAGGATATCCACGGCCCGGTAGCCGCCGTAGACCACCACCCGCTGCCAGGAGCCGGGCAAGCGGTTGGCGATACGCGCGGCCAGGCTGGATTTGCCCTGGCGGCCCATGCCGCAGAGCAGCAGGCCGGAGCCGTTGTCCTGCAGCACCCGCAGCCCTTGCTGCAGCTGCCTGCGGCGGCCGACAAATTCGTAGCGCCCGGCAACAGGCACCTCTTTGTGGGCGTCGAGAAATTCCTGGATGCCCGTATTCTGGGGCGGCATGCGCCTGGGGCCGTTGGCCCGTTGCACGAGGGGCGCGCCCGCGTCCGCATCGCAGTAGAACCGGGCCATGTGCCAGAAGCTGTCCTGGCTGCACAAGGAGTTTTTGGCCTCGTCCAGTTCCTGCCGGCGGACGGCTTCCCGGGCTCGTGCCACGGCCGCGTACAGGCTCTGGGCCTTGGCCAGCTGCGCGTACAGGGTGGTGGCAAAGCGGATGGCCAGGCTGTCGCGAATGCTGCCGCACCAGCCCAGCACGGCCGGAGCGCGCAGCCGCAGCAGCCCCAGGGCCAGCGAGCCCAGTGTGGCGGCCGGGTGTGCGGTTTCACAGGCCGAGACAAAGAGCAGGCGTGGCAGGTGCTCGCCCAGGGCGTCTGTCAGATCCCGCGTACGCACCCGCTCCAGTCCGCCCCGGCTGTTCTCCAGGGCCAGAAAGGGCTCGTTGCTGTTTTCCTCCAGGCCGCCGTGGCAGGACAGGTGCAGCACGTCCGGCACGCCCTGGGCGAAGAGGCTGTTCCAGGTGGCGCCGAGCTGGCCGCATTCGCCGCTTTCCTCGATGTGCATGTCCAGTCCGAGTTTGTCCGCGGCCTGCAGGATACGGCTTTCCTCCAGCTCGTACTGCAGGGGCGGGACGCCGTCGGGTGCGGCGGCCATGAACAGCAGGGAGAGGCAATGGGGGGAGGGGGCGCTGCCTGCAGCGTCCGTGGAGCGTAGTCCGAGGCGGCGTACGGGGCGGTAGTCGATCCGGAGATCCAGGGCCAGATGGGCGTCCTGTTCCGCCAGCAGCTCCCAGGGCAGTTCCAGAAAGGCCTGGCCGTCCGCGGCGGGCCGCCTGGTGGGCAGGGTGAATTCGATCTGCAGGGGCGGCGCCAGATCCAGGGCCGCCTCCAGGGTCTGTTCGCGGTTCAGCAGGGCGAACATCTCCCCCCCGATCCGCAGCAGTTCCTCTTCCGCGGACGGTCCGTCCAGCGGCCTGTTCGCATCCCCGATCAGCTTTTCGTAATCCGCGGCCCAGGAGCGAAACCGTTCGCGGTCCGCGTCCTCCAGTTTCAGCTGTTTGCGCAGCGCTTCCGTAAGGCCGCGCGTATCGCCGGCCGGATAAAAATCCAGATGGTCCCCAGCAAATTCCACTACCAGAACAGGTGGTTCCATGCGTTTCCCTCATGATGCCATGCAGTCAAAAACAAGCGCGTATCTGTCCGTGCGTTCAAAATTCAGGAGAAACTATAGAAAAGAAAAGACGGACTAACAAGCAGAGAAAACGGGCCGCCTGCCGAGGCGGCCATGAAAACGCAGGTTTGGGCTGGGCATGGAGCAGTGGACTCTTAATCCATTGCTCCAATTTAAATTTGGGGAGAGTCTGGAGGCCTGTTTATTCCTCTGGAAACAATTTCCCCGGATTCAGAATATTGTTGGGATCGAAGATGCGCTTGATGGCTTTTTCGCCGCTGGCTGCCGTCCATTTCGAGGCTTTTTTGCAGAGCCGGGGGCGTGTGTCCGCCCCTGCTTCCGGACGTGGCTCCCCTGCCGGTCCTCTGCCAGAACCGGACCACCCGCAATCCGCGGCCGTATACTTTATCAAAGGCGTCCAGGTGTTTGCCTGCTGTCTTTTTGTTTGGTTTTTATTTATCTGGAATGGTAGTATTTATCTTAAGATATATGTTGTAATTCTTTTTGTTTACTGAATAATGATAGTCAGGAAAACGGCGGTAAGCAATTTTAAGATATTGTTAAGATTTTATGTGAATCGCCGATATATCATGCATGAATGCAATTGAATCTCATTATACGATCGGCATGACGGAAATCCAGCAACAGGAGCTGTCTTTCACATCCGCAGCCGGACAATCTGGCAAGAACTCCTCGCGGGACGTGGTAACCATTTCGCCTGAGGCGCGGGAGCTTAACGCAGGGCGGACCGGGACCCGGGAGCAGTCTTTTGTTACCGAAAAGGACTGGAAGGAACGCTATGGAGTGGAAAGCGGCACCCAGGTCCTGGCCAACGGCAACAGGAGAGAGACAACGATCTCGGGCGGGAAGCTGGAGATTCTGGAATTCGACGGCGACAGACTGGTTTCAACCACAACAGGAAGCATGACCGCTTCAGGGCTTTCCCTGGACGTGGAGAGCTACGACGCGAGCGGGAAAGTCAGCCATACGGTCCATTCGGAGTTGACGAAACTTGAAGATGGTTCGGCTAAAATGTCGCGAAGCATTGCATGGTACGAATCGGGAGTGCTCGGCAAGGAGATGCAGGAGAGCATGAAGCTTGCCGACCCCGATGCAGTGGGCGGAATTGCTGCGGTTGTGGGGGCCTCTCCGGACGAGTCCGCCGGCTTGACGGGCGGTGATGTACGAGCCGCTGCGGAACTGGTTCAACAGTACACGCACGACAAGCATCTGTTACAGTACGCCGCTTCCACGCGGGAGTACGAGAATGGAAAAGTCGTACGGGTAACGGACCTGTCGCATAAAGGAGCTTATACCAACGAAACAAACAGATCGGATCAGGAGATCAATGGCGTGCCCGCTCATGATACAAGGGATTTGTTTCATTCCGTGAGCTTGTCTGTTTCCAGCAGTGAATACGACGAACAAGGCGATTTGCTGCGGACGGTGAATTTTACGGACAACCAAAAAGACGGCCGGGGGGAGAAGGACGGACAACTTAAACAACGTATAACCACTTCCTGGTATTCCAATGGCGAGCTCGTACGTACGAGCACCGGAAAGATGCAGATGAAAGAGGTTGAAGGCGCTGAGCTGCCCGACAGACCGGGGTTTCTGGAGGTACTGCAACTGGACGAGCAGGAGTACGCAGCCGGTGACGCATTGTCCCCCGAGGAATTGCTCTCGGCGAATCTTGAGGAAAGCGCCGGCCAAGGGGATTATTTCACCAAAGCCATACGAGATCACCTCAGCGACGGCAGCTATGACAGCGTGGAACACATCGCTGCAAGAGGCGAGGACAAGAATCCCTATTCGGTGTCCTGGACAAGCGATTACTATGCCGACGGCGAGTTGACGGCGCACCGGCAAGATACGGAATCGGCCAGAGTCAACACGCGCAACCCGGGCCTCTCTTTTCGGGTGGGGGGCGCGTTGACCGAGGATTTGCAGGCAAACTTGCTGCACAAGACGGAACACATCGAGGAGAGCTATACGGACGGACGCCTTGAAAAAAAGGCCATGCTCCTGTCCAGAGAATCGTATGAGGAGCGTGAACACGGTCCGGACCTGCTCAAAACCCATGTCACGGGCGCGAATACAGATGCTCTTCAGAATCAACGCATTTCCGGAACGCTTGCCGGCGGCGTCGCTGCCAATGATTCGGAAGCACGGGCCGCGTCCAGGGGGATGGCCGCGGAAACCGAACTGGTCCTCCAGGATCTCTACAAACAACTGCGCAATACGGCTTGATCTCCCCGGAGAACCTTCCTTTTATTCCTCTGGAAACAATTTTCCCGGATTCAGAATATTGTTGGGATCGAAGATGCGCTTGATGGCGCGTTGCAGGCGGATGCTTTCGGGGTCGAGCTCCATGGCCACGAAGGGGATTTTGGCCAGGCCGATGCCGTGTTCGCCGCTGAGGGTGCCGTCCATTTCCAGGACCTTTTCCAGTGCCAGGCGGACGGCTCCGTCCATTTCCCGCTCCATGTCCGCGCGCTGGGTGGTCAGGTTGAGGTGGATGTTGCCGTCTCCGGCGTGGCCGAAGGCGTAGACCGTGACGCCGTATTGCTCCTCGATGCCTGGCAGCAGGTCCACGAGATCCGGGATACGCGAGATGGGCACTACTACGTCTTCGGGGACGTAAATGGCGGCTGTTTCGTGGATGCGCAGCGAGATCTGGCGGCGGACCGCCCAGAGCGTTTCGCGCTCGTCTCTGCCGGGCGCGTCCAGGGTTTCCACGGCGCCCGCCTCCATGCAGAGCGCGGCCACTTCGCCCATTTCCTGCCCCAGGGCTGCCGGGTGTCCGTCCATTTCGAGCAGGATCATGGCGGCCTGCGGACCGGGTAGTTTGGCCCGCAGCGTCTCAGGCAACAGTTCCGCCACCAGGGCCAGGCATTTGTGGTCCATGAACTCCAGGGCCGATGGCAGGTGTCCGCCCGTGAGCACGGCGTTGACGCCCTTGGAGGCCGTACGCAGGTCCGGGAACAGCGCGGCCAGGGCGCGGACCACGGGAGGCTTGGGAATCAGTTTGACCGTGAGTTCGGTGATCACGCCCAGGGTGCCTTCCGAGCCCACCAGTAGCCGCGTCATGTCGTAGCCCACCACGTTTTTGCGCGTATGCGCGCCCGCGCGGATGATCTTGCCCGAGGGCAGCACGGCCTGGAGTCCGAGGATGTAGTCCCGTGTGGTGCCGTATTTGAGACAGGCCGGGCCTCCGGCGTTGGTTGCCGCGTTGCCGCCCACGCTGCTGGAGTCCAGGCTGGCCGGGTCGGGCGGATAGAACAAGCCCTGGGCTTCGGCCGCGTCGCGCAGGTCCTGGGTGATCACGCCGGGCTGCACCCTGGCCGTGATGTTCCTGGCGTCCAGGCAGAGGATACGGTTCATACGCTCCACGGACAGCACCACGCCGCCGTGGTTCGGGCAGACGCCTCCGGCCAGTCCGGTGGCGGCGCCCCGGGGCGTGACCGCGAACCGGCGCTGGTTGGCGAGCTTGAGCACGGCTGCGACTTCTTCCGCGCTTTCGGCCAGGAGCACGGCTTCGGGCCGGGCGCTGATGGTTCCCGCGTCCGTGGAGTAGGCGTCCAGCTGGTCGGAAAGCGTCAATACGCGCTCCGGAGCGAGCTCCGCGCGCAACAGGTTCAGGGTTTCCCGGTTCAGGGGGGCGTACGGCATAGCGGTGTTATTCCTGTGAAAGAGCGTTGAAAAGCGTTCTGGCGAGCTCGTCGATGGCCACGGGTTTGGCGAGAAAGGCGTTCATGCCGGCTTCTGTGGCGCGGATCTTGTCCATGGGCGAGGCGTGAGCCGAGACAGCGATGACGGGGATATTGGGATTGACCAGGCAGCCCTGCCTGGAGCGGATCTTGCGTGTGGTTTCGATGCCGTCCATGGCGGGCATCTGCACGTCCATGAGCACGATGTCGTAGTGCTCCTTGTCCAGCCTGTCCAGGACCTCCTGTCCGGAGGAAACCGTGGTGGGGGCGAAATGCAGCTTCTCCAGCATCAGCTCCAGAGTCAGCTGGTTGAAGCGGTTGTCTTCCGCCACCAGGACGCGCGGCTGGACCGCCAGCTTGCTGATCTCCTCGGAAAGCGGGCAGGAGCTTTGTACGGGGTCGGCAATGCTGAAAGGCAGGGAAAGATGGACCGTGGTGCCGACGCCGGGATGGCTGTCCAGGGCGATGTCCCCGTTGAACAGGGCGACCAGGCGCTTGACTATGCCGAGCCCGAGGCCTGCTCCCGGATAGGTCCTGGTATTGGAGGAGTCCCCCTGGGTGAAGGGACGCATGATCAGGTCGAGCTTTTCCGGCGCAATGCCCAAGCCCGTATCGCTGATGGAGAACAACAGGCGTGTGAAATTTTTTTCCGGCGAAAGCTGCAGGGGATAGATTTCGACTTTGATTTCCCCCTGGTTGGTGAATTTGACGGCATTGCCCACCACGTTGAAGAGAATCTGGCGCAGGCGGCTGACATCCCCCACCAGGAGCATGGGCACGCTGGGACCGACCTCCATGAGAAAGCGCAATCCTTTCTGGCGCAGGTTATCCTGAAACATTTTCTGCAGCGAGTCGAGCATCAGCCGCAGTTCGAATTCTTTGGGGCAGAGCATGAGTTTGCCGGCATCCAGAATGGTGAAATCAAGAATATCGTTGAGGATGGTCATCAGACCGTTGCTGGATTCCAGAGCGAGCTCCAGGTAAAAGCCCAGTTCCTGGTCGTTGATCTGGCGATTGAGCAATTGCAGCATGCCCATGACGCCGTTGAGCGGCGTCCGGATTTCATGGCTGATGTTGGCGAGAAATTCGGTTTTGGCCTTGTTGGCGGCTTCAGCGGACTCTTTGGCCTCGCGCAACTGGGTTTCCGCTATTTTGAGTTCGGAGATGTCCATGGCCGCGATGATCACGCTTTCGGACTCCGTTCCCAAATCCGGCGAAGACGTGTTGAGCAGCACGTCCACGAGTTTGCCGCTCTTGTTCAGCAGCCTGGTTTCCACCTGCCCCAACCCTTTTTCATACAGTCCGAGTTCCAGCTGCGTCCGGGCGGTGTCGGCGGCCTCTTTCGAAGAGAAAAGATCCGTGAATTTTTTGTCGTTGAGTTCGTCCGGCGCATAGCCGAGCAGCTGCGTAAACCGCAGGTTGGTCCATTGGACGGATTCGCCTTCAATCAGTCCGACTCCCAGGGGGGCGGCGCGGATGATGGATTGCAGCGTGGCTTCCTGGCGCACCAGCTGGGCCTGGGCGGCGCGGCGTTCGCCAATGACGCGCTGCAGTTTCTGATAAGCTTCGGTAATGTCGCAATAGGCGGAGGCCAGTTCTTCCTGCGAGCGCCGCCTGTCCGTGACGTCGTGGACTATGGCGTGCAGAAGCTTTTTGTTGCGCAGAAATACGGGCACCGAATAGATATCCACGTGGCGGGTTTCGCCGTCGGCCCGTTTATGGTTTGTGGACCAATGCTGCGGGCCGTTGGTGTCCGGCAGGTCTATCTTCGGGACGGCATCCGGGGCTGACAGGTCGTCCAGGGTGATGGTCCCCAGGCTCAGAGGCGAGAGACCGTAAAATTCCAGAGCGCTTTGATTGGCGTCCACCACATGGCGGGTCTTCGTATCCAGCAGCAGCATCAAGGACGGACTGTCGGCAAAGAGTTTGTGGTAAAAGTTCAGAAGTTCCTGGTACTCGCGGTCCTTGTCCTGTTCGAAACTCAGTTCCTTGAGGATGCAGAAAAATTGTTCCGCACCCTGGAGAGATAGGATCCGCATGCCGGAAAGCTCCATGGGCAGGGCGAGCCCGTGGCTGGTTTGCAGGCAGATCTCCTGATTGCAGATGATGTTGTTGTTTTTCAGGGCTTCGAACAAAGGCGCCGCGCCCTCCTGCTCGTCATCCGGGATCAGTTCCAGCAGGTTCTTGCCCAGCAGGTTGTGGCGGCTGCGTTCGAGCAGGTTCAAAAAAGCCGTGTTGCAGCTGAGAATCAGGCCTTCCGACGTCAGGCAGACGTGGATGATGCTCGTACCGTGCAGCAAAGAACGCATCCGGGACTGTTCGCGCTGCAGGGCAGCGCGCAACCGTTCGTTTTCCTGTCTGAGTGCAGTAAGCTCGTCAGGATTGGCGGTGACCGCAGAGGAGGTTTCTTTGCCTGGGCTGTTCATGGAATGTGTTGTTTTTTGTACTGATCACGTACCTATAGACAGTGGTGTAGCGTAAAAAAATACGGGATTCAAGCGTATTGAAGAAGCAAAATAGGAGGGAATTGCGTGTGGATTGCTTTGATGACGTAGGATACCTGCAATATCTATCAGAAATATATATAGGAAAAAATAATTTATTTGGGGCTTTCAAACCCGGGGGTTTTGAGCTTTTTTTCCAGGCAATGAAGCAGCCAAGTGGCCACGGTGACCAACAGCAGGTAATAGACGCCCACTGTGGCGTAGACTTCGGTGTTCATCCAGGTCTGTTTGGCGATGGTGCGGGCCTGGCCGGTGAGTTCGTTGACCGTGATGATGGAGGCCAGGGAAGAGTATTTGATCAGGTAGATGATTTCGTTGCCGCAGCCGGGCAGGGCGCGGCGGAATGCCTGGGGCAGCACCACGTAGAGGATGGATTCCAGCGGGCTCATGCCCAGGGCCTGCGAAGCTTTGAGCTGTCCTTTGCGGATGGAGAGCAGGCCGCCGCGGATGTATTCCGACTGGTAGGCGGCGCTGCACAGGCCGAAGCCGATGATGGAGGCCTGGACAGGCGTAAGCACGATGGGCTGGCCGAAAACCCGAACGTAGGGCAGGGCGAAATACCAGAAATAGAGCTGGACCACCAGCGGCGTGCCGCGAAAGATGGAGACGTAGACTTCGGCGATACGCACGGCCCAGCGCGGACCATAGACCCTGATAACGCCTGTGGTGATGCCCAGCACCACGCCGAGCAGGGCCGAAGGCACGATGAGCAGGACGCTGGTCCAGAGGCCCATGTTGAGGCCGGGCATGACCCGGTCGAAGATAAAGCCGGCCAGGTCGGTCATGACAGGGGATCCCCGGAAAGTTCGTTGATTTTGGCGCAGAAGGCCTGAGTACGCGAGTTGGCGTCTTTGCAGAGCAGCGTGGCCGGCGAGCCCTGCTCGATGATGTCCCCTTGCTCCATGAACAGGAATTCATCCGCCAGGGCTGAGGAAAAGCTGATCTGATGGGTGGCCATGATCATGGTCATGCCGTCCTGGGCCAGGTTCTTGATAACGGCCAGCACCTCGCCGATGAGTTCGGGATCCAGCGCGCTGGTGGGCTCGTCCAGCAAAAGGACCTTGGGGTCCATGGCCAGGGCCCGTGCAATGGAGACGCGCTGCTTCTGGCCGCCGGAAAGCTGCGCCGGATAGAGTTCGATCTTGTCGGCCAGGCCGACCCGTTCGAGTTCGGCCAGGCCGCGGTCCTTGGCTTCGGCCTTGGGCAGCTTTTTGACTTTGCGCAGCGCGATGCAGACGTTGTCCAGGGCGCTGAGATGGTCGAACAGATTGAAATCCTGAAAAATCATGCCCACCTGCTGGCGAAAGGAGTAGAGGGCTTTCTTGCTTTTGTGGTGCACTTCCTTGCCTTCGAGCCAGATGCGCCCCGTATCGGGCGTATGCAGAAAATTCATGCACTGCAGCAGGGTGCTTTTGCCGCTGCCGGACGGCCCGATCAGCACTTTCAGCGATCCCTGGCTCATGGACAGGGAGGCGCCTTTGAGGACGAGGTTGCCGCCCAGGGTTTTGGAAAGGTTTTCCACTCGAAGGATAGGGGTGTCAGGCATGATGCGTATTCCTTGACTGAGGCTTGGGCCCCCGGCTGTGGTTACTGGTTGGCATAACCGGGAATTCTGACCTTGTTTTCCAGCATGCGCAGCGCTTTGACGCCGATCAGGGTCAGCACGTAGAACAGGATGCCGGCGAACAGGGCCATGGGCAGCGGTTCGTGGGTGGTGGCCGCCACGGAGCGCGTCCGGGACATGATTTCCAGAACGCCGATGACAAAGGCCAGGGCCGAATCTTTGAGCAGAATGGAAAACTCGTTGGACCAGGCCGGGATGCTCAGCCGCAGGGCCTGGGGCAGAATGATCGTGGTGATGGCCGTGGCATCGCTCATGCCCAGGGCTCGGGCCGCTTTGAGCTGTCCCGGGGGCAATGAGAGGATGGCGCCGCGAAAAATTTGCGATTGGTAGGCGGCGCTGGTCAGTCCGAGCACCAGAATAGCCGCGAAAAAGGCGCTGTCCACGCCGATCGCATGCAGGGGGCCGTAGTTGCCCAGATAAGCCAGCAGGCCGAAATAGAACAGATAGAGCTGCACCAGGACGGGAATCCCGCGGAAAAGCCAGACGTAAAAGCCTACGACGCGCTGCAGGGGCCTGGGTCCGTACACCTGAGTGACGGACAAGGGAATGCCCAGTACAAGCCCCAGCCCCATGGCGCCGGCGATCAGGGCCAGCGTATACCAGATGCCGCCGAGCATGTAGGGGAGGGAGTCCCAAATGACCAGAAGAGAGTTGGCGATGCTTTCGTACATAAGATTTGCGTGGTGAGAGCCGGTCTGCGGACAGGCGCTGCACATGAAAAAACCGGGCGCAGCAGTCAGGGACTCTTGCGCCCGGTCGTCTGTCGTTGTTTATGGCCTAGTACACGTTGTATTTTTTCTTCAGAACTTCCCAATAGGGGTCTTTCATCAGCAGCTCGATGCCCTTGTTTAGCGTATCGAGTAGTTCTTTGTCATCTTTGCGTACGGCGTAGCCGTAGTTCTCGGGAGGCGCGTTGAAGGTGCCCGCCACCTTGAAGTTTTTGGCCTTGAGCATCTCATTGGCAATGGAGCTGTCCATGCCGGAACCGTCGATACGGCCGATGGGCAGGTCTTGCAGGGACAGGTCGGTCGAATCGTAGAGCACCAGCTCGTAGTTGTTGCCGTCCTTGCCCTTGAGGCTTTCCAGCAGCTTATGCGTCACGGTGCCGCGCTGTACGCCGATCTTCTTGTTGCCCTTGAGTATTTCTTCCAGGCTCATTTTTTCATCCGGGCGCACCACCAGCACCTGGGTGACCTTGTAGTAGGGAATGGTGAAATTGACAATCTTGGCGCGTTCGGCTGTGGCGCTCATGCCCGAGGCGATCAGGTCGATTTTGCCGGAAGTCAGGGCCGGGATGATGCCGTCCCAGTCCATTGGCTGGTGTTTGACCTTGAAACCCATTTTATCGGCGATCCAGTTCATGGATTCGACGTCGAACCCGGCGGGATTGCCGGCTTTATCCACGAAGCCGAAAGGCGGAAAACCAAAGTCGATACCGTTGATGTATTCTTTTTCCGCCGCCTGGGCCAGTCCGGAAAAAATGAAGCACAACATGGCCACCAGAAAAATACCGACACGAATAGTTTTGAGCATACGTTTCCTACTCCCGCATGTTGCAGTGAATATTCCCCCACTATTGGGGCAACGCCTGTATCCCCTCAATACCGCGCAAGCGCGGAGTTTTCATGAGCGTTCCCAATGGCGTCCAGGGCTCGCGGCAGTGCCGCCAGTGCTCCGGTTCCTTTTTGAGACGGTTATGACAATTTCGCAAACAAGGAACGCAGACGTACCAAAGGCGGCGTGAGAGATCAAGACGCGCCGTCCAGTTTGTCCCGACCTGTTTCAAACCTCCGGCCCACCGCGCCCGGCAGAAAGTCCATCATGAGGCGTGTCAGGAAAAACAGCCCTTGCCACAGCGAACCACGCCTTTGGTTTTTTTTTCAGCCTTGTCTGTAGCTTTTCCGGCCGAACCCGTGGTGAAAAGAATTTGAAAACAGACTCTCACGGGAACGGAAAATACGCAACGGCCCTCTGCGGGGCGACTTATGGGCCTCCAAGGCGCGGACCTACTTATGCCCAGTGTGGGAGAGCGGACTGTTTTTCGTATTGGGCATCATGTCCTGATTTCCGGCGGCCTTGCCGGTATTCCCATACAAGGTGATGAAATTGAAGCATTCATTGCATGTAAGGGGCGTGCTGAAGTAGTAGCCTTGGAAAATGAAACAGCCCAGGCTTTTAAAATGCTCGCACTGGTCGTTTTGTTCCACACCTTCCACAACGGTGCGCAAGCACAGATTCTGGCTCAGGTACATGAGACTTCTGACAATATGGTCGTTGACCCCGTTTTGCGTCTCCTCTGTCAGCGATTTGTCCAGTTTTACGGTATCTATCGGAAATTCTTTTATATATCGAAGTGATGTGTGCCCCATGCCAAAATCGTCGATGGCTACCTGAATGCCCAGGGAGCGTAGTCTGGACAGCGTTTCGTAGGTCGCGTCGTTGGGCGTGACGGCCACTGATTCGGTTATCTCCACTTCCAGATGGTTCGCGGGAGTGCCCGAGGCGGCGAGCGTTTCCACAATGCTGTCCACCAAGTGGGGGTTATCCAGCTGCTTTGCGGACAAATTCACCGAAATTAAAAAGTCGTCGTCAATGGCGTGCTTCCACTCCAAAAAGGCGGCGCAGGCGTTTTGCAGCACAAAAAGTCCAAGGGCGTCTATGAGGCCGCAGTCTTCAGCCAGCGCCACAGCGACCGGGGGCGGTATGAAGCCGTATACGGGATGCTTCCAGCGCAGCAGGCATTCAACCCCCTCCACGCGGTTGGTCAGCGTGTTGACCTGCGGTTGGTAGACGAGAAACAGCTGTTTCTGCTGTTTCAGCGCGTTGAGCAGATCCTCGGCCAGCATATGCGCCAGAAACCCCTCGGGGCCGGTGCGGGTCAAGCATTTTTTCCCGTTGGGCCCCGGAAGGGCGTCGTCGGCGTAGTGCGCCAGCGTTTTGAGGGAACCTTGCAATTGTCTTTCATGTATTTTGTCCGAAAGCATGACAAAAGGCAGGTATAGCAGGGCGCCTACGCACAGATTCACCATCTGCAGCAGCGTGCCCGCCAGGGAGCCCGTCGTTATATAACCGCTGAGAAGCGCGGGGGCAGTCCAATGGACGTTTGAGATCGTTCTCGGTACCCAGTCCAGCGCGGTGGCGGCGTAGCCCATGCACAGGTCCAGCAGCGGCGTCAGTAAAAAAGGGACGGCGTAGAGAGGGTTGAATACAAGCGGGATTCCGAAGAGCAAGGGCTCGTTGACGTTGCACAGGGCGGGAAACAAGGCGAAAAAGCACAGGCGCCGGTTGCCGGTGTCGCGGCTTTTGAGCAGCACTGCCAGGATCAGGCTCAAGGTTGCTCCCGACCCTCCCATATAGGCAAAGGCGTCCAGGAAGCCCTTGGTCATGATGTGCGGGGGCGCGGCATGAACCAGGGCCGCCTGGATGTTTTCCTGCATTGCCACGCTGAGCGTTCCTTGTTCTAAAGAAAACAGCATGTTGGGGCCATGGATTCCAACGAACCAAAGCAGTTGCGAAACTCCGACGTACAGAACGCCGAGTCCCAGCCCGCCGCTGTTTTCGCTAAAGAGCAGGTGTATGAACACGTTGGAAACCGCAATGCCCTCTGGAAACAGCTTCTCGTACCCCACCTGCGCAATGGCGAAGATAAAAATAGTCGCGGTTGCGGCCGGGATCAGAGTCAGCACCTGGAAGGTGGTCGGGTCGCGGCCGATAAAGGTGAACGAAAGGCGGATGCGCCGCCAGGAAGCGAGGCGCAAAAAAATAAAGCTGACCAGTACCGCGGTGGTTACCGCCAGGAACAGCCCCTTATCCAGAGAAAACTGGGATTCCCAATCTGCGGGAGAGCCTACCAGTATGATATAGCAGGAGAGCGCCACCATGGTGTTCATGGCGGGAGAAACGAATTTGTCGCCCGTGGAGGCGTTTTCAAAATACGCAATGCTGTACGCGGTTGCGATGACTACGGCCAGAGACGCTATGCCGAAAGCCCCCTGGACGATTTTTTCAAGGACCAGGCTCCAGCCGGATCCAAAGAGGCTATTCAGGAGTGCCGTTACGGCTGTGGAAGGAAAATTCAACAAACACAGCGAAATGGCGCCAAGGAAAATCAATGGCAACGCAAACAGCATTCCGCGCTGAACAGCGCGGAGGTAGGCGTTGCTGGACCACCGCTCCAGCCCGTCGGCAAGCGCTGGAATGAGCCCCTTCGCCGAGTAGGATTTTATGAAAGGCTTCATTTTTTCACCCTGATCCGAGCGGGCCGGGAAAGCCGGCTGGTGCTGCTTACTGGCCTGAAAACTTTATAAAAATATCAAGCCGGGCTGCCGGTTCCGTTTCGGTTTCGGTATAACGATACGTCGATAGTTTTTTTATGCCGTGTCCCAGAGAAGTGCGTCCGCAAGATGGCCGGTGCTGGCGCTTGCGCTATGCGCACCGACGCGTTTTTTGGGGCCGGCCTCATGGCTCGGCTCCAAAAATTGATTAAGTCAGCGTTTTCGCAGCCGCCGTTTATCCCCCACGCGCACGGTCAGCTTCTGTTTGTCAAAATATTCCAGCAACGGGATGATGTATTTACGCGAGAGTCCGGTAAGCTCTTTGAATTCCGGCGGGCCCAGTTCCTCATGGGCCGCAAAGAATCCGGCAAGCTGCGTTTCCAGCTCCTTGAGCGCGTGCCCTGAGAAATACATGTCCTCGTTCACTTTGACAAGGATGTCACGTTCGCACAACAGGCGCATGACAGGCATCAGCTCTTTGGACTCCAGGGAGAGATCCGCCAGCACGTCCTTGAGGTTGGGCGGTGTCAATCCGGTCTCGGCATACAGCGTACGGAGCTTTTCCTCCAGTTTGGCCTGATCCGCGGCCAGGGTCACCTTGTGCTGCGGCAGGCGCAGCAGTTCCTGTTCGGCCACCAGTTCGCCGCGTTTGAGCAGCCGCTCCACCAGAAAATGGAACAGCTTGGGGGCCAGGTTCGCGCCCCAGCCCGAAGCCAACAGGCCGCGCGACAGCCCCAGCTTGAGCGGTTCTTTTTCGTGGTAGGCGCCGACAAAAGCCAGAGCGCTTTTCGCCAGCGTATCGAATGCCTGGCGGTGGATGAAAATCCGTTCGTCCTTGTCGTAGAGCAGGATATCGCCCCGGCTGGCCAGGAGCTGGCAGAGATTGTCCAGCTTTTTGCTTTCCTGCCCGCAGCAGACCCGCAGTTGCGCGAAATTAAGGCCCTCGCTGCCCGCCATCAGCAGCCGCGTCAGCAGTACGTCCTGCGGCTCGTCCGTCTGCAGGGCCGAGACCAGTTCGAAGGCGTTGGTGTTCTTTTTGATTTTGCCGCCCAGAGGATTGAGCAGTACGCCGCCGGCCACGGTCCGCAAGGGGGAAAACGCGCGGATGACGCAGTGGTCCCCGCGTACGCCCACCATGGGTTCGGTGAAGCGTACCTGGCAGATGGCGGTTTCGCCCGGAGCCAGTTTGTCGCGGTCCGGGAAAAAGAGCCTGGCCGGGAGTTCGCGGCAGCCGTGGTGAAAATGGATTTCTTTGCGGTTTTTCAGGGCCCGGGGAGAAGACTGCAGGCAGGTCAATTCGAGGTCCCATATCTCATGCGGAAAAAGCGTGCCGGGTCGGGCCAGAACCTCGCCCCGTTCAATGTCGGACACCTCCAGGCCGGGCAGGTTCACCGCAGTACGCAGTCCGGCCAGCGCTGTCTCCACGCCGGCACCGTGGGACTGCAGTCCGCGGACCTTGGTTGCCTTGCCTCTCGGGTAGAGCAGGACGTCCTCTCCAAGGGAGATGCTGCCCGCGGTCATGGCGCCGGTGACCACGGTGCCGTGGCCTTTCATGGTGAAGACTCGGTCGATGGGCAGGCGGAAAAGATCATTGGGGCGGTTGGGCATATAGCTTCCGATCAGGTCCAGAATGGCGGCGCGCAACGCGTCCAGGCCTGCGCCGGTCTGGGCAGCGACCGGAATCATGGGGGCTTCGGCCAGAAACGTGCCCTCCAGATAGGACCGGACATCCTCCTGCACCATCTCCAGCCATTCGGCATCCACCATGTCGGTTTTGGTCAGGGCCACAATACCGGTGTTCAGGCCGAGCAGGCTGCAGATCTCCAGGTGCTCGCGGGTCTGGGGCATGACGCCTTCGTCCGCCGCGATGATCAGCAGAACGAAATCAATGCCAGAGGCTCCGGCCACCATGTTTTTCACAAAACGCTCGTGTCCGGGCACGTCCACAATGCCCAGCCGCCTGTCGCCGGGCAGGTCCATGAAGGCGAACCCGAGTTCGATGGTGATGCCGCGGCGGCGTTCCTCTTCGAGCCGGTCGCAGTCTATGCCGGTCAAAGCCTTTACGAGAGTGGTTTTTCCGTGGTCGATATGTCCGGCCGTACCCATGATCAGCGGCATGAGGGAGACTCCTTGCGATGAAAAACAGCGTGCGGCGGCAGCGCCGCAGCCGTACGATTACCTGTACGCTTCAACTTGCCGGAAGAAACACCGGCTGGTCAAGGAAAACAGAAACAAAACAACCTGCTGAGAGTTCAAACGGCTCCTGGCCGGGCGGCATGCCCAGCCGGGGCCTGCTCAGGAGAAAAAGGACCTGAGGATATTGCCCGGGGTCAGGACCGAGGCCGGAGCGAGTTCGTTCAGGATCATTCGGCTGATCTGCCGCTGCAACAGGGACGAACGAGCGGTCCGGAAGGTCACGATGTCGTTGATTCCCTTGCGGAACAACCAGCGCTGCGCTTTGGCATAGCCTTCGTACGCGTTGCTGAAACGCTGCTCCAGCAGACCCGGATAGTCGCGCAACCCGGCATTGGTTTTCTGTCGCAGGGCCTGGTCCAGGACCTGGGCCGCTGTTTCGCCGGTTTCCATGGCCTTGCCGATGCCTTCCCCCGTGAACGGGTAGGTGGTGCCGATGGTTTCGCCTGCCAGCAGGGTGGCGACGCCGTCCGTGACCGTGGCTACGCGCCGTCCGCAGCGCAGCGGGTGGGCGCGCAGGGGCGAGACGGATTTTGCCTGCGCAAACAGAGCCTTGGCCACGGGATGCGTTTCCTGAAAGCGTGCGAACAGCGTGCGCATGTTGGAGCTGTTGCGTTCGCCTGGTGTGCTGAAGCGGATGCAGCCCACGTTGTACTCCTGGTCCCTGAGGGGAAAAATCCAGGCGTATCCGGGGGCGATAAAGCCTTCGAACGAGCCTTCGAGATGGTTCAGAACGAGGTCCGAGCGGACATAACAGCGCACGGCCATGGCATCGGCCAGGGGGGGCGGCATAATGCCGATGCGGTCGTTACGGATGCCGGAAGTGCCCGTGGAGATGATACCGTAGCGGGCTGTGAAGCTTTGGCTTTGATTGTTCTGCCCGCACCCGGCGCAGCAGAAATGCCTCGCCGTGTCGTACCAGATCGTGTCAATGGTCTGGGTCTGAAATGCCGCTCCGGCGCTCCGGGCGTGGCGCCAGAGCAGGGCGTCCAGAATGACGCGTTTGATGGTCCAGAATCCGGACTCGAGGCGGACCTCGTGTCCGGAGCGGCTGCGGATGTTCAGCGCGTCCGCGATCCGGGCCTGCTGCCGCACCTGTTCGGCCAGGCCCATGCGTTGGAGGCAGCCGATGCTGTCCGCCACCAGGCCGTCGCCGCAGACTTTTTCGCGCGGGAAGACGCAGCGGTCCAGAAGCAGGACGTCATGCCCGGCCGCGGAGAGATGATAGGCCGCGGTCAGGCCGGCCGGGCCCGCGCCGATGATGAGGACGTCCCGGATGCGTTCCTGCGATGAAGAGACAGAATCCGTATTCATGATCGCATGCGAAGGCTATTTTTCGACTTTTTCCAATTCCTCCGAAGCGTCCTTGCTGAAGTCCACTTTTTGGGCTGCCGCATGGGTGGGCAGTTCGAGATAAAGGTTGGCAGTCTGGTCCAGTTCGACGGTCAGGGTTTTCGCCTGCAGGTCCAGGATATGCCCGCCGGTTTTTTTGTCCTTGCTCAAAAAGTGGACATGAAATCCGGGCACATTGATTTTCTGCGTAAATGCAGGGCAGTAAAATCCGACGATGTTGCCTGCGGCGTTGTCGTATTCGAAAACGGACTGGGTTTTAACCACTTCGGCCAGCGGCGGGTAGGGTTTTTGCTGTTTGGGGACGCTGCGCGCCTTGATATGATCGAAGACGCCGGTAATTTTGATGGCGTAAAAGAGATTTTTACCAGGTAATTTTTCCTGAAGACGCTGGAAAAAATCTTTCAGGCTGGTAACGCCGGTAAGGGTCAGGGTCATATCGGCCTGGAAAGGAGTGACGGCGGCAAAGGGCGTGGTGGTATCCGGAGGCATGGTCCGTACGCTGCCGTCCGCGCGTACCTGGTAGACCTTGTCTCCGAAAACGACCATCTCGCCTTCCAATCCGTCAAAGGTGCCGAGCCCCAGGTCGCCATGCCGGAGCAGTTCGCCGCAGGTGGTCGTACCATCGTAAACTCCGGCAAGCAGCGCATCGATGGTGCCGGTCTGGAAAAGAACGTCGGCAGTGTCGGAATCGGCGGCAAACACCGGCAGGGACAACAGCAACAGCAGACACAACAGGCAGGAACAGAAAACAGTAGAAGTACGGCGGATCATAGTAGCCTCCTGGATTGTAAGATATGTCGTAATTTACCAAGCCTGTTTATAGCAAAAAAGACACGGGCAAGCTACCAGGGGGCAAGTCCGCCGTTTGGGATCGGCATCCGGCTGAAAGCAAAAAGAGCTTCAGGTGCGGTATCTTATTATATCCTGTAATCAGACTGCTTCCATATTGCCAAGCCACAGCACTTGCTCTGGTATGGAGGCCTGTTGGGAAAATAAGTGGCGCTTCGACTGTCTTGTAAGGAATTCTTTCAGGCCTCGTGGTCGCTGAGAGAGGCAGGCGAGTGTGAATAGAAACTGTATCGGACGGCAGCTACTGCGGCACCGATGTTCAAAACGAGGTCCTTCCGGAAACTCAGTGGGTGGCCCCAGTCTTGCTAATCTCCGGGTAGAGTTTTAGCCCGCCACAAAAGAAGTAAATCGCTGTTTTGAAATGCTCCTTATTGCTGTAGCCACAAGCTCGGCGTTTGATGGACATGATCTTGCTGTTCAGCCCCTCCGCAACAGCGTTTGTCACGCGATGCCGACAAAAGGTCACGATGTTGTCCATGTGATCCATGAGCATGTTCGCCACTTTGCCCATAGGCTCGAGCTTCGAGCGTTTGGCCCAAGAACACCATTTCTTCAGAAAACGCTTGGCCCACCCAACAGACAGATAGTCCCACAGTCCGCGAAGACTCTCTTTCATGGCCCAGGCTTTGCCCGTCTTCAGATTCGATTTCTTGAGTTCCTCCAGGCGCGGTCGTTGGGAGTCCGAGAGGTTCTCCTCAGCGTATAACCACAAGTATCTGCTGCCTTTCAAAATTTCGTTTGCTTCAGCCATCAGCGCCTTATGTTCCTGGCGGCGTACTTTATCCACGGCTTCCCCTACATGCTGCATGATGTGGAAACGGTCGAATATGATTTTACCTGCTGCATCGGGTACGTTTTCCTTGGTGGCCAGGAAGTATGCCGGCCACATGTCCATTGATACAGCCTTGATTGCCTTGAGCTGTTCGTCGTTCAACTGTTTGTAATATTCTTCAAGGCTTGCCTTTTTGCGTTCCTCGGCAACATATTCAACCGTACCTCGCAGCAAGTCGCAGACAACCGTCATATAGCTATGTCCTTTCCGGAAAGCCTTTTCGTCGACTCCGATGTAGCTGATTTTGCGCTGTTCCTTTCGTGCCATGCCTCGTCGGACAGCTCTTTCCATAACGCCCCAAGCCTGATCCCATGAGATACGCATCAGTTTGCGGGCGCCTTCGACAGTCGAGCATTCTTTCAGAACATCGATGATCAACCTTTCCATGAGCAAGGTAAAACGCGAACCAGGCTCCGCCCAAAAGACCTTGACCTGCTTGACGCCATGCTCGGGGCAATTCACTCGGGGGATCCTTTGCATGGATGAAGGTTTTGAACTGGCACATATCCAAATGCCGCCAAATCCTTTCTTCCACATGATCCCGGCAAGTCAGTTCCTTGCCGCATTCCGGACAAGTCCAAAGCACCTTGCTCTTATGCTCGAGCCAAATATCCACACGGCCTTCAGACGTTTTCAAGTCAACTTTGTCTACAAACCAAGGGCTCTTGACACCCAAAATCTGTCCGTAAAGATCAACATCTCTCATCGGCGATCTCCTCCTGGAAATCGCCTACATTATGCCGCTACCCACGACAAACCCGGAAGGACCCAAAACGAATTGAGAGAGTTAGAGTGATCAGAACTGCAAGTGAAAAGGAACCCTATAAAGTGACATTTACCAACGGCGCTGTTGCTTCCTGCAGTGACAATACGCCTGATAAAGGTGGGAAAGGGGCTGGGTTCAGGCCGCATGAACTGCTTGAAGCGGCTCTGGCATGCTGCATGAACATGTCCGTCAGGATGTACGCTGAGGCGCATTCGTTGTGGCTTGAGGGCGTATCAACAAGCGTCGAACTGGATAAAAGCGTGCCGGATTCGGTTTGCTTCAGGTATTCCGTCGAACTGGAGGGGCCTTTGTCGGAAAGGGAGAAACAGGAAATTTTAGAGATGCTGCAAAACTGCCCGGTCCGGCAGACGCTCTCCAGAAAGATACAATTTGTCGGGAAGTGACCACTCAAGGAGTCAGTTATGAGATTTGCGCATGTGAATATTGCCGCGAGGGATTGGAAAACATTGTCGGATTTTTATATTAGGGTGTTCGATTGCAGCATTAAACCGCCACAACGGAATCTGTCTGGAGACTGGCTGGATACAGCCACGGGGTTGACCAATGCGCAGCTGGAGGGAGTGCATCTGGCGCTGCCCGGCCATGGCGACACCCCTCCCACTCTGGAAATTTTTACCTATGTTGAGATGGGCGAGAATTCGGAGGTCATGCCCAATGTCACAGGCTTCACGCATATCGCCTTTGAAGTTGCGGACGTTGACGAGACGTTGCAAAAAGCCCTTGAAAACGGAGGGGCTGAACTTGGGAAAATTGTCGAAAGAGAAATCGATAATGTGGGCCCGTTGCGCTTCGTTTATTTTCGCGATCCCGAGGGCAACATCATCGAAATCCAGTCCTGGAAAAGTAAGTGAAAGAGTTCGTGGGCAACTTCACGAGAGGCAGCCAAGACCGGCAACGAAGTTGTTCCAGTTTCACAAGTGGCACAACAGGTCGCAACTGATTGATTCTGAAAAAAGATTGCGAATGCCGATTTGATAAGCAACGTAATCCGTCGTCACCATGCCCTCTTGATGTATTGAAAGTTTTTGGAGGTTCTCAGGAACCTTTTTGCAAAAAGGTTCCTGAGTCGTCGATGGCAATCAGCTTTCCAAAATTGCCTTGTAAGCCAGCATGGTGGCGTAGAGGTCGGCTTTGCTGGCGATTTCGAAGGGGCTGTGCATGGCGAGCACGGGCGGGCCCATGTCGATGATGTCCATGCCGTAGACGGCCAGGTATTTGGCCACTGTGCCGCCGCCGCCTTCATCCACTTTGCCCAGCTCGGCCATTTGCCAGGGGATTCCGGCGTCGGCCAGCACGCCGCGCAGCCAGCCCACATATTCGGGGTGGGCGTCGTTGGCCGCGTATTTGCCCCGGTGCCCCGTGAATTTGCAGAAACACGGACCATAGCCCAGCAATGCGGCATTGAGTTTTTCGTGCAGCTCCTGGTAATCCGGATCCAGCGCGCCGTGCACGTCCGCGGAGATGGCCTTGGTTTCGAGCAGCACGCGGCGCAGCGAGGTTTCGGGCTCCCAGGCCTTGAGCAGGTCTTCGATGCAGTATTCAAAGAACAGGGATTTGGCGCCGGTGGACCCCTCGGAACCGATTTCCTCCTTGTCCCAGACGATCAGCACCTGCGTTTGGGTGTTTTGCTCGGCGGTAAGCAGGGCTTCCAGACCGGTAAATACGCAGATCCGGTCGTCATGGGCGTAGCCGCCGATAAGGGCGCGGTCCAGCCCGACGTAACGGGCCTTTCCGGCCGGAACGGCCTGCAGTTCGGCGCTGAAAAGATCCTCTTCCACAATACCGTAACGTGCGTGCAGCAGTTCGAGCAGCCTGGCCTTGACCTTGTCTTTGGCCTTGCTCTTGCCGTTTCCATCCTCGCCGTTGTCCTTGCCGCCGTCTTCGGACGCGTCGGCGTCGGTATTCAGGGGTTCGTGTCCGAGAATGATGTTCATCTTTTCCGCTTCAAAAGCCTTGGAGAGCGGCTGGTCGGCCTGCTTGTAGGCCAGGTGCGGCAGCAGGTCCGCGATGGCGAAAACCGGATCGTTTTCGTCTTCGCCCAGGCGCACCGTGACGACCTCGCCGTCTTTTTTGACCACAACGCCGTGCAGGGCCAGCGGGCGAGAGAACCACTGATGTTTGCGGATGCCGCCGTAGTAGTGGGTCTTGGCCTGGCTGACGCCGCAGGCTTCGTAGAGCGGGTGCTGTTTGAAATCCAGGCGCGGGCTGTCGCCGTGGGCGCCGAAAAAGCGCAGTCCGGCGCTCAGCGGGCCGGAGCCTTTGCGGGCCAGAAAGATGGTTTTGTCCTTGAAAACACGGAAGACCTTGTCCGAAGAAAAATCTTCCGAATATCCGGCTTCCTGGGCGCGGCGGCGGACGTAGTCCACCACTTCGCGTTCGGTTTTGCATTCGGATATGAAGTCGAGATAGCGTTGGGCCAGCGCGTCCATGGCCTGGCGGTCGCTTTCGCTGTCAAAGGTTTCCCAACAGCTTTTGGGCGTATGTTCGAGTTCGTTCTGCGTCATTGCGACTCCTTGAGATTGTAAAACGTGTCCGGCAATCAGGCCGGCGCCACTGACACTGCGTTGATGATTACATCGCGTACGAGCTCCAGTTCGTCGTCGCGGAGCGTACGTACGTCCATCAGAAAAGCGTTGTCCTCGATCCGGCCGATGAGCGGCGGCGAGGTGTGCAGCAACTTCTGGCGCAGCTCTTCGACAGAGCCCCACCCCGTATCGCGCAACCGCACCAGAGCCGTGGGGATGTCCTGCTCGGGAAAAGCGCCGCCGCCCACGCGCGATACTCCGGGCACGATGTCGACGCTAAAGTATTCGGCCACTGGTCCGGCCTGCTGCAGCAGCGCGGCCAGTTCTTCCGACCGGTGGTCCAGTTCGGACGGCGGCGTGGTCAGCAGCCGCAGGGTAGGCACCCGGCGAACTGCGGTTTCAGGTTCCAGGTAGAGGCGCAGGGTGGCTTCCAGTCCGGCCAGGGTCATCTTGTCCGGCCGCAGCGCACGGTTGAGCTGGTTCTTGCGCATGGCCGCGATCATTTCGCGTTTGCCTACGATAACGCCCGCCTGCGGGCCGCCCAGAACTTTGTCGCCGCTGAAGGTCACCACATCGGCCCCGGCCTTGATCACGCGCTGCACCGTGGGTTCGTCGCAGAGCCCGCCAGGAGGAAAATCGTAGAGGTTGCCGCTGCCCAGGTCCTCGAATACGGGCAACCCGCGCGTACGCCCCAGAGCTACCAGACTCTCCAGGGGAACTTCCTTGGAAAAACCGATGATCCGGTAATTGGACGTATGCACTTTGAGCAGGGCCGCGGTGTTTTCCGTGATGGCGTTTTCATAGTCCCGCAGATGGGTGCGGTTGGTGGCGCCCACTTCGCGCAGCAAAGCGCCGCTTTTGGCCATGACTTCGGGAATCCGGAAGCTGCCCCCGATTTCCACCAGCTGGCCGCGCGACACGATGACCTCGCGGTCTTTGGCAAAGGTGTCAAGAAGCAGGAGCACGGCGGACGCGTTGTTGTTGACCACCATGCCGTCTTCCGCTCCGGTGACCCGGCAGAGCGTTTCCGTGACCAGGTCGTAGCGCGAGCCGCGCTTGCCCGTGTCCAGGTCGAATTCCAGGTTGCTGTAATATTTGGCCGCCAGCAGCACCGCGTCGATGGCTTCGTCCGACAGCACCGAACGGCCGAGATTGGTATGCACCACAACGCCGGTACCATTCAATACGCGCCGCAGTTTGGGCTGCGAGCGTACGGAAAGATGGGCCCGGATACGGGGGGCCAGCCGGGCGGGCTCCAGCTGGTCCGGGGAGCTGACGGCGCCCTGGCGGATTTCCTGGCGGCAGATATCCAGAAATTCATTGACCAGGTCTTTGACCAGGGGGCGGGGCAGGTGCTGCAGTCCGGGATCGGCTTCGAGGTCCGCCAATAGTTTGTCCACCGCGGGCAGGGCGCGGAAAAGTTCGCTGCTCATAACGGATATCCTTAATACGTCAGGGCGTAAGGTCAAGAAGCTCGGGATACAGACTGAAAAATGCGCCGAGCAGATAGAGCGAGCCGCAGATCACGCAAAGCCCGCCGTTCCTGGCGGGGCCGCAGCAATACTGCGCAGTGTTGAGCGCGTCGTTCAGATCCTCGCACGGGCTGGCATTCGGGCCGAGATGCAGCGCCAGCTCGGGCGCGTCCCAGGCGCGCGGGTTGCCGGGCAGCTGCGGCACCAGTATGGGGCAGTCCGCCAGCGTGTTCACCAGCGGCGCCAGCCTTTCGATGGGGCGGTCCTGCATGGAGGTGAAAATGATTGCTTTGGGCGGTTCCAGCTGCGTATGCAGATACCTACGCAGCGCTTCCAGTCCGTCGGCATTGTGCGCGCCGTCCAGCAGCAGGTTCGGGTACGTATGCGATGCGGGCACCTGCTGCAACCGTCCGGACAGCCGCGTAGACGCGCGGGCCTGGGCGAACAATCCGGCATGGCAGGCGTGTCGGCCCAGGGGCGACAGCGTTTCCCAGGTCGCGCAGGCCAGTGCAAAGCTGGAATCCAGATAATTGTGTGAAGGCGTTTCCGGTTTGGGCAGAAACGTCAGGGAAACCCGGCGTACGTCCGCATTTTTGCGCAGCACGTTTTCCACCGCCGGGCGCTGCGGCGCAGAGACCACCCTGCCTTGGTCGCGCATTGCCCCTGCCTTGTCCGCGGCAATGGCTTCAATGGTCGGCCCCAATACGTTTTCATGGTCCAGGCCGATGCGCGTGAGCACCAGCAGGTCCTGCTTCAGGGCGTTGGTGGCGTCGTACGTACCGCCCAGTCCGGCCTCGAACACGGCCAGGTCCACTTTGGCCCGGGCAAAGACCCGCGTTGCCATGGCCGTGAGCAATTCGAAGTACGTCAGCCGCTGGGCGCCCTCCGTACCGCTATGGGCCACGCACGCGTTGGCCGCTTCCAGCCAGTCCGCTTCGGAGACCATCCGGTCCTGTCCGGGGGCAAGAATCCGGATGCGTTCGCGCGGATGAACGAAATGGGGCGAGGTGAAGAGTCCGGTCCGCAGTCCGTGCGCCGCGGCCAGGGTGGCCAGATAGGCGGCTGTGGCGCCCTTGCCGTTGGTGCCAACCACTTGCGCAACCAGAAAATCCGGCTGCTGCAGCCCGAGTCCTTTCAGGCATGTTTCGATACGACCGAGCCCCAGGTCCATATGGAAGAGCCCCAGGCTATCCAGATAGTTTTCAAAATCCACGGCAGAGGAAAAAACAGGAGACGCTTGCTGCACAGTTGACTCGTGATTGGATGAAAGTGAGTAAGAACGGCGAAAGTGTATCCAAAGCCTTTTTAAAAGGCCAGTGCTTTAGCGGTCGGAGGCAACGGGATAAAAGAGGGAACGGTCGGGTTTTCACTGGTCAATAGTGATTTCCAGATGTCCCGGTCCGTATCCTTTGCATTCCTTGAGCATGCCGTGCAGGGCTCCTACAAAGATCCGCTGCACAAACCCGTTCATGGGCAGGAGCTGGCCGTCGACGCGGATCTGAAGCTTGGGCGACGAGGCCAGGCAGTCCTCCGGCGCGGCGTCTCCGGCGACGATTTCACGGGCCAGCGCATGGCAGCTGTCGCGTCCGCACAGGCCGCAGTCAAGCCCCGGCAGGGCGAAGCCGCGCTCCAGCATCAGGTCGGCCAGATCTTCGATACGCTCCACGGCCGGGATGCCCTCGGCCCGGACAGAACCCCAGGTCGCCAGGGTAATGCCCTGGATGAGTTCCCGCGCGTCTTCCGGAGTACGCAGAATCACGATGCGGGGCAGCCAGAAAATACTGCGTCCGCCTTCCATGACCACCAGTTCGCTTTGCAGGGTTTTGAATATATGGGCCGCGTCGGGTTGTCCGCGGCGCATGAGCGAAGATTCTCCCCCGAAGGCTGCTGCAACGTTGCCGCAGATGTCCAGCATCTGGCCCGTGTCGGTGTCGGAAAGGTGCATCAGCTGATGGCTGGAACATTTCATGGCGGCGGGCTGCAGCCCGCGAGCGCGCAATTCCTTGAGAAGTTCGATGCAGAGCTTTGTTTTTCCAGATTTTTTGAAACCATGGATACTGGCGGCTTTCATGGGTACTCCTTGGTGGCGTGTATTTATGAACGGTGATATACTGCTAAAAAAAACAAATTACCAGGACCGTCCGCAGCCGTACAAGCGGACGGATCTACGTATGCCGAATCCAGTTTCTGCGGGATACGATGGACGAGGGCAGTTATGAAACCTGATCGACATGGCCGTACGGTGAGTTATTTGCGGTTGAGCATTACGGATCGTTGCAATCTGCGTTGCCGTTACTGCGGCTGGGGCAAGGATACGGAATACATCCCCCATGACTCCATTCTGACCTATGAAGAATTGTTGCAGCTCATCGGGCTGGCGCAGCGCCTGGGGGTGAGCAAAGTACGCCTGACCGGCGGCGAACCCATGGTCCGCCGCGGGTTCATGGATTTTTTGGGGCGCGCTTATTCCGAGCATCCGGATGTGGATTTTCGCCTTACAACCAATGGAACGCTTCTGGAAGGCAAAGTCCCGGCGCTCAAAGCCATGGGCATGCAACGGATCAATCTTTCGCTGGACACCCTGCGCAGGGACGTGTTTCAAAAACTGGTGGGAGTGGACGCTTTCGAGAGCGTACGCAATGCGCTGGACGAGTGCCTGGAGCACGGGCTGCGGGTCAAGCTCAACGTGGTCGCACTCAAGGGAATCAACGAAGCGGATATTCCGGGATTCATGAAACTTGCCACGGAAGCGCCCATAGACATCCGGTTTATCGAGTTCATGCCCATAGGTGAAGCGACCGCCTGGGAAGAGCGCTCCTATTGGCCCATGAAGTCGATACTGGAACACATCGAACGCCATGTAACGCTGGAGCCGCTGTCCACCCACGAGCGTACGGGCGGACCGGCCCGAATGTACGCCATCAAAGGCGGAAAAGGACGGATCGGCATGATTTCCGCCTTGTCCGATCATTTCTGCCTGACTTGCAACCGCTTGCGCGTCACCAGTAACGGCAAGTTGCGAACCTGCCTTTTTTCGGACAAGGAATACCGGCTGCGTGCTATCCTCCGCCATCCCAAACTGGGCATTGAACAAGTCGCGCGCGTCATTGAGCGCGCGTATCAAAGAAAGCCCATCGGGGCTGAATTGCTGGCTGCCATGGCCAGGAAGCAGGTCGCCGGTTCGGGGATGTCGCGGATCGGGGGCTGAACAGGAATCCGTCCGCACCTTTTGGAAAATGTGCCGGTTTCTGCTCCGGAGCGCAGCACTTGCTGCCGGAGCGAGGCCGGTCTTCTTTTTTTCCCTTTTATATGGTATACATCATGCCCGTCAGAAAAGAGGAGTGGAATAGAGGTTTAGTTGATGAACATAGCTCTTATAGATTTGATCAGCGGCCTTTCCAAGGCCATGGATATGATCAGCCCCACGGTGGTGAACCATCACATGGGCGTGGGGTTTGTGGCAGCGCGTATGGGCTGCCAGCTCGGACTGGATGCCGCATTGCAGCGCGACCTGCTGATAGCCGGGTTGCTGCACGATGTGGGGGCTTTTTCGCTGAGCGGCAGACTGGATGCCCTGCAGTTTGAAACCGACGCCACCGTGCACGCGGAAGTGGGCGCGCGCCTGGTCCGGCACATGCCCGGGTTCGGCAGGGTGAGCGAGCTGATCAAATACCACCATACCTCCTATGCGGAATGGCAGCAGCATCCGGAGGATTTCGCACCGGAGTGCAATATCCTTTGCCTGGCGGATAGGTTCGACGTGCTCATCGGCCGCAATCTGCCCCTGAAGCCGCAGGTCGAGTCCATCCTCCGGCGTTTGCAGCAGGGAGCGGGCGAACGTTTTTCAAAAGACTATTATGACGCATTGCGCACGCTGGCCGAGGACAGCGGATTCATTGCCGCTGCCGAAAAACCTGAACAGCATTTGTTCACCTGCTCGCCCGAGCGGCTGGAGTCGGAAAAACTGGGACTAGATTCCCTGTTGCGCTTTTCGCGTTTGTTTTCCCAGGTTATCGACTTTCGCAGTCGTTTCACCGCCACCCACTCCAGCGGGGTGGCCGAGGTGTCCGTGGCCCTGGCCAAGGCCACGGGAGAATTTTCTGCAAAGGAGCTCAACCTGCTGCGCGTATCCGGAGATCTCCACGACATGGGAAAATTGTCCGTTCCCAGCGAATTGCTCGAAAAACCGGCCAAATTGTCGGACGATGAGTTCGCATGCGTCAAAGGCCACGCACTGCAGACACACACCATCCTGCGATCCATTGCCGGACTGGAAACAGTAGCCGACTGGGCCGGATTGCATCATGAACGTCTGGACGGCCGGGGCTATCCTTACGGGTATTCGGACGCCGAACTGTCGCTTGGTTCCCGAATCATGGCCGTTGCCGACGTTTTTACCGCCATAACCGAAGACAGGCCCTACCGAAAAGGAATGGATAAACGAAAGGCCCTGGAAGTGATGGCCGGAATGGCCGGAGACCACGCCCTGGATACGCATCTGGTAGCCTTGCTTGTGGACCGCTTCGATGAGATCAATGACGCGCGGATACAGGCGCAGTTGGCGGCGCTGGAGGATTTTCGGGATTTTTACGGCGACGACCTGCCTTTACATCGTTTTTGAACGGCAGCCCCTCCCCCTGGGACAACAGCTCCGGACCTAGGTTGCCAAGCATTGCAAAGCCACGTAGAATTTCAAGAACTACGGGGCATCGTTGCATTTTCGGGCGGCCGGTTGCAGGCCGCGACATGCCGTTAGTATTTCAGAGAGGTGACGTGTGCAAAGCACGCGCGGACAGTTGTCCACCGCCTTCCGTACGGGCTTTTTTTTTCTGATCTGCCTGCTGGGGCTTACACTGGCCGCAGGCAGATCTTCTGCCAGAGGCGCGTCCGATCCGCTTGTCATTGCCGCAAGCGAGGACAGCGCTCCCTTGTCCTATCTTGACGCAAACGGCCGGCCGGCCGGCCTGCTCATTGATCTCTGGTCGCTCTGGTCCCAAAAGACCGGTCAAAGCATCAAATTTCTCCCAAGCCCTTTTGGGCAAAGCCTGGAAGATGTCCGCAACGGCCGTGCGCAAATGCACGCGGGCTGCTTCAAGAGTCCTGAACGGTCGGTGTATCTGGACTTTGTTGAGCCGCTGTATCCAATACGCACGGATATCTATTTTCAAAATAATCTCCGTCTGCGCGATCGCAATGATTTGCTGGCATTTCGGGTGGGGGCCGTACGCGGGGATTATGCCAGCGACTACCTGCGGCAGGAAATTCCCGGAATCGCGTTCAGGTTTTTCGACAGGTATGAGGAACTTTTTTCCAGCCTCAACCGCAATGAACTCAAAGTATTTGTTTCGGACCAGCCTGTTGCCCAATATTATCTGGAACGCCTGGGCCTGCTGAACAAGTATCATTATAATACCAATGCCTCCCTGTATACGCGCAGGATTTATGCCGCGGTGCAGAAAGACAACAGCGGGCTGGCGCGTATGGTCAGGGACGGCTTGAAGCGCATCAGTAAGGATGAGCTGGCAGCTCTGGAGCACAAGTGGATAGGAGTCGGCGGGCAGAAAACGGAAAATCTGCTGCACATCGCCTGTCCCAACGAATACGAGCCCTTTGCCATGCGGACTATCACCGGCGAAGCCGCCGGAATGCTGGTGGACTTGTGGCGGAGCTGGGCGCAGAAAGTCGGGGTAAAGGTTGCTTTTACTTTTAGCGACTGGACGGATTCGATCCACAATGTGCTCAATGGCGAGAGCGATTTTCATTGCGGCATGTTGCCGGTGGACGGCAACGAAACGCTGGCATTCGGTCCGCCCACCTATCCCACGGACATCAACCTGTTCGCCCTGCCGAAAACAGAGGCGGTAACTCTGCCGTCCCTGGTTGGAAAAAAACTGGCTGTGCTTGGAAATTCGCAGCAGGAAGCCTGGTTGAGCAAAAATGCGCCCCGGATCCAGCTGCTGCGTTTTGACGACACGCAGGCCATGGTGGCGAGCGTGTTTCAGAACCAGGCCGCGGCACTATGCAATTCTCTGGTAAACACGCATGCTGTCTTGGATATGAACGGGTTGACGGACCAGTTGCGGGCGTCTCATTCGCCGTTGTTTTATGATTACCTGCGTCCGGCCGTACGCCCGGACCGGAAGGATTTGCTCGAGCTGCTTCAATCCGGATTTGATAAAATCACCAACAGAGAATTCAATACCATAGAAGAGCGGTGGATCTCCAACCCGCGGCAGCAGCTTTTTTCCTTTTATGGTCGCAATGTCCGGTTTTCCCAGCAGGAATTGCAGCGAATAGCCGACCTGCCCGCTTTGCGGCTGGGGATACGCTCGGACAGGCCCCCCTTGGAATTTGTCAGCAAAAACGGCGAATACGAGGGCATCATCCCTGAAATTCTGCAACTTCTGGCGCAGCGTTTTTTCGTATATTTCCAGCCGCAGACGGCTTTGGACTGGAATGCGACGCTAAAACAAGCCCGGGCAGGCGATATCGACGTTGTTTCAGAACTGCCGGCCACTTCTAAGAATGCCGGAGACTTCGTTTTTACGGAGACGTTTTTCGAATATCCTCTGGTTGTGGTCACGCGCAGTGAATATCCATTTTTTGCGGACTTGACGGCATTGGAAGGCAAAACCATGGCCGTAGCCCGTGAATCCGGACTGATTTCAAAACTGAAGAAAAAGTATCCCGGCATCCGTTTTGTCGCCATGGACAGCTACGACGCCGCGCTCAAAGATGTTTCCGGGAACAAGGTGGATTGCTGCCTGGGCGGCATGCTGACCCTGCCGTACCTTGCCAACAAGCTGAAATTGGAAAATATCAAGATCGCGCTGCATACGGACCTGGTCAAGAAACTTCATATGGCGGTGCCCAGGAAGCACAAGGAATTTGTCCCGCTGCTGGACAAAATGTTATCCGCAATTCCCAAACGGCAGATCGAAAAAATAACGGAAAGCTGGGTCATGGCCCGGTTCGAGCCGACCACCGACTGGGATTTCGTCTGGAAAGTCGCGTTATCCATAGCAGCCGCTGCCGGGATCATTCTCGGCGTCATTTTGATCTGGAACCGCCGTCTGGCCCGTGAGATCAACTACCGCAGGGCCATAGAGCAACGCTTGTCTTCCATGGCCGCCAATGTTCCGGGAGCTATTTTTCAATCCTATGTCCGGCCCGATGGAGAATACGGTTATTATTATTTCAGCAAACGCAGCGAGGAACTGTTCGGATTTACCGAAGAGGAGGCCAAGGCCGATCCAGACATTCTGCAAATCGTTCCGGAAGACAGAGAACGCTGCAAAGCCTCTTACGACCTTGCGGTGCAGGAGATAACAAACTGGAATTTTACGGGCCGGATAATCACTCCGGATGGATCGATAAAATGGATCAACGCCACGGCCAAGCCCATACGTGAGAACAACGGCGAAATCGTCTTCAACGGCATTCTGCTCGATATAACCGAGCGCAAGCTTGTGGCGCAGAAATATCTGGAGACGGAAAAAAAGATCCGGGCCATGAGCGAAGCCATCCACGACGCACTGTTGATGGTGGACTCGCACGGCACCGTACAATTTTGGAACCCCGCGGCCGAGCTGTTGTTCGGCATTCCGGCGGAAGAGGCACTAGGCGTCGAACTGCAGGTTCTGCTGCCGCCCGTACAGAACAGGGATTATCTCTGCAACAGGGTGCTCACCTTCCTGGTCAATGAAAAACTGCGGACCGAAGGGAGCGCTGTCCAGGAAACCGTGGCCAGGAATCGCAACGGGTACGAGATCCCCGTGGATCTAGCCTTGAATCCGTTTGAAGTGGAAGGGCTGCGTTATGTGGTGGCCACGGTCAGGGATATTTCCTCGCGCAAGGAAGCGGACGCGCGTATTCAGGATCAGCTGATGTTTTCCAACGCTCTGATCGACACCATCCCCAACCCGATTTTCATCATGGATACGCACGCGCGCTATCTGGGGTGCAACCGGGCCTATGAATCCACTTTTGACGTTTCCCGTGATGCGATCATCGGCAAGCAGACGGAAGAACTGGAGCATTTTCCCAGACAGTTCCGCACCATGCTCCGCGGTGAGGAACTGGCCGCCTTGAGCGAGCGGGAAATGCGCCACCATGAACTCAGACTGACATTTCCCAACGGCCAGGAGCACAGGCTGCTCTACTGGTGCACCACTTTCAACCTGTCCGACGGACGCCTTGCCGGACTCATCAATGTCATGGTGGACATCACCGCGCAAAAACGGACTGAACAGGATCTGCACATCCTCTCGCAGGCCGTGGAATGCTCGCCGATTTCCGTACTGCTCCTGGACCGCGACGGGAAGATACAATACGCCAATCCCACTTTTTACCAGCGTCTGATGCTGGAACAATCCGACGTCGCCGGAAAATCCTACGCCGCGTTTCTGTCCTCCCGGAACCCCGCGGACGTGCTGGAATCATTGCGGGAGACCATGATAACCGGCGGCAACTGGCAGGGCGACCTGATCAGCACCACCCGCTACGGCGAAATGATCTGGGAATCCGCCTGGTATTCGCCCATCACCGATGCGGAGGGCGAGGTCACCCACTATGCGGCCATGAAAGAGGACATAACGGGCAGAAAGAAGATGGAATACGAGCTCATCGAAGCCAAGGATGCGGCCGAGGCGGCAACCAAAGCGAAAAGCGAATTTCTGGCCAGGATGAGTCATGAAATCCGTACGCCCATGAACGCCATCATGGGCATGACCCATCTGGCTTTGCAGACGAGTCTTGACGACAAACAGCTTGATTATCTGAAAAAAATTCAGTCTTCAGCCACGGCTTTGTTGAACATCATCAATGACATTCTGGACTTTTCCAAAATCGAGGCCGGCAAGATGCAGCTGGAGTCCATCGAATTTCGTTTGGAAGATGTTCTGGATTCTTTGGGGGGGCTTGTTTCTTTTAGCGCCGGAGAAAAAGGGCTGGAGTTGCTTTTCAACCTGGATCCGGATGTTCCCCAGGTATTGCTGGGCGATCCGCTCCGGCTGAACCAGGTGCTCATCAACCTTGCCAACAACGCGGTGAAGTTCACGGAGCAGGGCGAGATAGTCATCAGTACGAAGTTGCAGCAAAAAGACAACGATCGAGTGACGATTACTTTTTCCGTCAAGGATACGGGCATCGGACTCAGCACGGAACAACAAACGCACCTGTTTCAGTCCTTCAGCCAGGCCGACGGGTCCACCACAAGAAAATTCGGTGGCACGGGCTTGGGACTCGCCATTTGCAAGCGGCTAGTGGATTTGATGGATGGAGACATCTGGGTGGAAAGCCAGGTCAATCAGGGCAGTCAGTTTTTCTTTACAGCCGCTTTCGGCTACAGGGAAAGGTTCGACGACCGTCTGTTGCTTCCGCCTGTGAAGATGCGCCAGCTTCCCACGCTGGTAGTGGACGACAATTCCATGGCCCGGAACATCCTGAGACATACGCTCGAGTCGTTCACTTTTCAGGTGGATACCGCGAAGTCCGGCTCAGAGGCCCTGGACCTGCTGCGGCAGGAGCCCAAGGACAATCCGTATAAGCTCATTATTATGGACATGACCCTGCCGGGGATGAGCGGGGTTGAGGTTACTGAAAAAATTAAGAACAGGCTGCAGCTTCCGTACGCGCCCAAGGTCATTCTGCTCACGTCTTATAGCGGAGAGGAAGCCTCGCAAGGCAACGTATCCGTGCCTTTTGACGGCATCCTCGTCAAACCCGTGAGCCGTTCTCTGCTGTTCAATACCATCATGTACGCATTCGGCAACAGCAGGGGGCAGATGGTCACTCCGAGTGAATTCAGTCAGGGCAATTTGTTGCAGTTGGCCAGGGAACGGCTCGCTGGAGCCCACGCGCTGCTGGTTGAGGACAACGACATCAATCAGGAAATTGCGGTCGAACTGATCGAGCAGGCCGGATTGCGCGTAGACGTGGCCAGCAACGGACTGGAGGCCGTACGCGCGGCCATGGACACGGATTACGACATCATTCTGATGGACATTCAGATGCCCGAAATGGACGGCTTGGAAGCCACGGAAAAGATCCGCAGGCTGGAAAAACCCTGGGGCAGGGACGTGGCCATTCTCGCTATGACCGCGCACGCTTTGGTGGGAGACAGGGAAAAGAGCCTGGAATCCGGCATGAATGCGCACATCGTCAAACCCATTGATCCGGATGAGCTGTATGAAGCGCTGTTGCACTGGACGCGGCCTCCGGCGGTTTCCGCTGCTCCTGACGCACCGCAGCCGATGGAGGCGGCTGCTGCGGTTCCTGTCGAAAACGACCTGCCGGGGCTTTCCGTGCGTTCCGGATTGCAACGTGTTTCCAACAACAGAGAGTTATACGGCAATCTGCTTCGCCGTTTCCGGTCCGGCAATACGGATTTTCTTTTCCGCCTGCGGCACGCATTGGCTGGCGATGATACGTCCACGGCCGTACAGATGCTCCATACGCTCAAGGGAGTGGCCGGCAACCTGGGCGCCGAAGAGCTGTTCGACGCGGCGGCCGAACTTGAAAATCTGCTGAAGGCCGAACAGGCCGCTGGCCTGGACGAGGCTCTGGCAACGCTGCAGACCTGGTTCGGCCGCGTACTGGAAGCCATAGCCGTACTCGAGCCCGAGGACAAGGAAGATGCGGAAACGGTAGCGGGCGCCGAACCGGTCGACGCGCAAGCTGTTCTTGCCATCCTCGATACCTTTGAAAAACTTCTGGGAGAAGATGTCAGTGAAGCCCTGGATTGCCTGGGGGCGTTGCATCCGTTCGTGCAAGGCACTTCTTTGGAGCCCGGATGCAAGACCCTGCGGGAACGCCTGGAAGCCTTCGACAGCGACGGCGCTCTGGCCATGAGCCGCTTGCTGCGGGAGCAGGTTCTTGCCGAGCCACCCGTTGCCGAGGCCGCTGTTGCAGAGAAGGATCAAGCTTCCGAAGTTTCCGAAAGCGCGCCTTTGCCGGCAGAACAGTTGGATCAGCTGGCGCTTCTGCTGCAAAAAATGGTTGATTCTCTGGATGCCGATCTGGTGGAAAGTCTGACATATCTCGAACAGCTGCCTCTGATGCTGGAATCCGGGAACTATGCGGCGGAGCTCAAAATGCTGGCAGAGCAGCTGGAACACTTCGATACGGACGCCGCCCGCAATACGTTGCAGGCCATTGCCCGGCAATGCGGCATTGCGCTGCATGGAGAATAACCA
The DNA here is from genome assembly GCA_963677785.2 of Desulfovibrionaceae bacterium. GTDB lineage: Bacteria > Desulfobacterota > Desulfovibrionia > Desulfovibrionales > Desulfovibrionaceae. The sequence continues at coordinate 322,872 of CAXXDH010000001.1, forward strand.
GAAACTTTTCGCGCCGAACAACTTACCCCAATCGCTGCTATCTCTGCTTCCCTTGACGGGATGCTTTCCTCCTTGTGGTTTGCCCATCGCATCCGTATAGTCTGTTGCTGGTTGTACAACGCACGAGGAGAAGCCTGCATGCCGAGCATACGAAAAAGTCTGTTGCAGTTTGTTTTTGCCGGAGCTTTCATGAAGCGCTGGAATGACAAGATGCGTCCCATGGAGCTGCTGGAAGTGGACAAGCAGGCCCATAAGATGATTGTGGCCTGGTTGCTGTACATGCACGAGAGCCAGGGCCTGAGCCTGGACGAACGCTTGAAGCTGGGACAGACCGTGATAGAAGGGGGTTTGTTCGAGTATTTCTACAGGCTGGTGATCACGGATATCAAACCGCCGATTTTTTATCAGATCAAAAGCAACCCGGACCATTACAAACTGCTGACCGATTGGGTGCTGGAACAGCTCGCCCCCCGGGTGCAGCCTCTGGGAGGGGAGTTCTGGTCCCGGCTGGAGGCCCATTTTCAGGGAGAGCCGGGCGAAAGCCAGGGACGCAGAATTCTGGAAGCGGCTCATCTTTACGCCAGCAGTTGGGAATTCAATCTGATCAAGGGCGTCAATCTGCAGGATGACGAGTTCAAGGAGATCGAAGCCTCATTTACCGAAGGCATGGCCAACTATACGGATTTGCGCGGTGTGGAAGAACTAATCCGCGGCGTGGAAACGCCTCTGGGCCGTTTCGCCCATTTATGCGGCCAGCTGCGTTTTCAGAAACGCTGGTCCCAAACTCCGCGCGTACCGGAAACCTCCGTCATCGGGCACATGTTTCTGGTGGCCTGTTACGCCTATTTCTTCAGCATCGCCCTGGGGGCCTGCGAGGCGCGGCGGCAGAACAATTTTTTCGCGGGCCTGTTCCACGACATGCCCGAACTGCTGACCCGGGACATCATCTCGCCGGTGAAAAAATCCATTCGCCATGTGGCCGAACTGATCAAAGAATATGAAGACTCGGAATTGTCCCGCCGTGTGCTGATTCCCCTGGAGCAGGGCGGCCACGGCCATATTTCCCGGCGCTTGTGCTATTTTCTCGGGCTCGAAGTGGGCAGCGAGTTCAAGAATACCGTGCTTCAGGACGGGGTCATTGCGGAGATCAGCTTTGAAGAGCTTTCCGGGCCCTACAACCGGAATGAAGCAGACCCCAAAGACGGCGACGCGTTGAAGATCTGCGATACGCTCGCCGCGTTCATCGAAGCCTATACGGCCCTGCGCAACGGCATTTCCTCGGACCAGCTGCAACAAGCCCTGTGGCGGATGCGCGAGCGCTACCAGAACACCATGCTGGCCGATCTGCACATCGGCGCGCTGCTGGCGGATTTTGATTAAAGTCGTTGCATTGAAAAATAGTATAAGCTCCTGCGGCTTGATATAACATGTTGTAATGTATGCTATACGCTCGCCCAGGAAAGAGCTCCAATCAGCACGTCTAAATGTATGATACCCTGAACTTTTAAAACTCTCCGGTCTGATAGGCCACCTGAATGATCCGGCTGTAGCGCTGATCGTAGTGTTTGCTGTCCTTGACCAGCTCGGTGGCAGCTTGCAGGGGCTCTTTGGCCTGGGCGTAGGGCCTGTCCGCGACCATGGCGCAAAAGGAGTCCACAACGGCCATCATTCTGCCTAGTTTGGAAATTTCCTCTCCGGAAGTCTTGCGCGGGTAGCCCGAACCGTCCAGACGTTCGTGGTGCTCAACCACGCAGGCCTTGATTTCATTGAAAGTCAGGCCCAGTTTTTGCGCCAGCTTGGCCCCCAGAATCGGATGCAGATTGATTTTCTGGCGGTCTTCCTGTGTCAACGGTTTGGACTTGTTCAGAATGAACTGGGGAATCTTGCTCATGCCCATGTCGTGCAGAAAAAACGCCAGGGCGGAGCGGTCCAATTCGCGGCGCTGCGGGCTGCCGCCTTTGAGTTTGAAAAAGAGCCACAGGCCCACGAAACCGCAGTTCAGCGAGTGGTTGGCCAGGGTGTGCTCCTTCTGGATGCGCCGGATGAGAGATTTGGAACGATAGGCGTCCTTGCTGAGATATTCGGTCAGGACCATGATGTCCCGGTAGAGCGTTTCGAATACAGGCTGCACAGGCTGTTCGAAGAAACCTTCCAGCCGGAATTGAAAGGCCTGTACGAGTATATCGGCGATTTCCTTTTCCTTGAGATTTTTGTCCACAAGGATCAGGTCCAGCTGTTTGGCAATGTGTTTGGAATAGACCGGATGGTCCGAGCGCGCGACGAACAGCGAGGCATCCTGGCAAAGCGCGTTGATTTCTTCCACCTGTTGTTTGCTGAGACGGCTTCCTTTGCGCGAATAAGGCTGCAGCTGGGCGATGTCGTCATTGAATTTGAACAGGTCCAGAGGAGGACGGTACTTGGGAAAACTGGCTAAAATGTCCGGGCTGATCTGATAATATTCTTCGGAGATATTATCGGGAATGGTGGTCTTGACTGCGCACATGCTTTTGGCCCCATGAGTTACTCAATACGCTGAGCGAAACACTCTTCGGCAACAAGCCGGATCCCCCAAAACGTCTGCAGTAAAATTATATTAAGTATAACCTTATTTTACGCGAAGTAGCAAGTATTGCTTTTGCTGCATTCTTTTTAAACTCTCAATATCGATAGAGGATCGGGCCGGATGGCGGTTCCGGTTGCATCAAATGAAGAAGGGGAAACTCTGGCCGCTATAGAGGGGGAGTTGCGTCCCGGCTGCGGTATTTTTTTAATTTTGTTCGAAATATAAGATTATTATTGGTGTCACGACATTGTCGGCCAATTCGATAAAATCAAGTAAGCGGGTGAAATTTTCATTGCGCGGGGGCTTTCGCGTGGCCGAAAGACCCCGCTGCTATCTCCGGACTGGGCGGACATGAGCCCAGCGGGGGTCAGGCGCATTCGAGCTTACTGCTCTTTTGCATGTCGCCGATGATGGTTTTCAATTCTCCCGCCATCTCGGCCAGTTCATTCACCGCGTAGGTGGATTCCTCCATAGCCGCGGCTGTTTCCGCTGCGGAGTTTTGAATGTCGGTGGTGGCGGAAGCCACCTCGTCGCTGACCTGGGACTGTTGCATTACCGCATCGGCAATATCGTGCACCCGCGCGTTGGTCTGTTCGATAAAACTGAGGATTTCCTTGATCTTTTCACCTGCGGCAGTGGCTGATTCCACTCCTTGCATCACGGAGGATACGGACGTTTCACTGGATGCGCGGCTTTTTTCCACACTGGACTGGATGGCCTGAATCACGCTGCCCACTTCTTTGGTGGCCTGCATAGTCTTTTCCGCAAGTTTGCGGACTTCGTCGGCGACAACCGCAAATCCGCGCCCGGCCTCACCGGCACGGGCCGCTTCAATGGCGGCATTCAGCGCCAAAAGGTTGGTCTGGTCCGCGATGTCGGATATCACATTGAGGACATCGCCGATGCGTTCGGCATGTTCGCCCAGTTGGGACATGTCGCGCATCAGCTCTTCGGCACTGTCGCGAACGGTCATGATCACACTCCTGGTCCGCTCCACTTCCTCGGCGCCTTGTGCCGCTTCCTTGCGGGAAGTGTCCGCGGTTTCGGTTACCGACCGGGCATTGTCCGCGACTTCCAGGATGGATGCGCTCATCTGCTGAATGGCTCTGGCCACTTCCCCCGTACGCGATCGCTGCGAGTCAGCCAGAGCGCGGATGTCGTCCACCTGGCTCGAAAGCTGGGTGGATGCCGAAGCCAGGTTTTCCGCAACACCCGTGGCCCTGTCCGCCGCGCTGCCTATCAGTTCGTTCTGTTTGCAGATCTCTTCTTCTTTTTCCTTGAGCTGTGTCATGTCCAAGTAAATACAGATGCCTCCAATGCAGGTCTTCTCCAGATCGTACAAGGGGTAGACGTTATAGAGCACATGATGCTCGCCGCCTTTGTGTCCGGTGATGGTGACTTCCTTGTTGCTGAAGACCTCGCCGGTTTCCATGGCTTTGCCCACAACTGATTTGCGCGTACTGTCGTTGTAGAAGACTTCCGACAACGTGCGGCCATGCTGCGACTCGGGGGGCTGGTCGATCTCGAGCATTTCCATGGTGGCTTTGTTGGTCAACCTGGTACGTTCCTTGGTGTCTACCAGCAGAAAGGGCATGGGAAGGCCATTGAGGATGCCCTTCACAAGTCCTTTCTGGTGGCGCATTTCCGCGATGAGCTCGCCGATGGAGACGCCGAGGGGGCCATGCCGCTGCAGCACCGTGTTGTCCGGATTTTTTTCGGAAAGCGTGGCGGCAATAAGGTCTTTCAATTCCGTCTGCCCCTTTTGCAGCGCGGACAAATTGACCAAGGCGCCTATACCGCCGGCAAGGGCCAGGGCGCAGAGCAAAAGCGGCCAGATCAGAGTTTGGGTCCAGGGGTGCGTACTGCAGAGTACAATGGCGGAGAGAATGATACAGGCCAGACAGCCGAACAAAAAAGCATGCGCTCGCATGGTGTGCCTCCTGATGATTGGTGGTAAAACGCCTGGCGGCCTTTTCCAGAAAGCATGGTGCCTTGTCTGCTCATCTCGAAAAAGAACGCTTCTTTTTCCGGATGGCGGCAACAGGCAGTGCGAGACTCCCCCCTCCTTGAATAAAACAAGCCTCCACTGTTGGTTAAGAATATACCTCAGACTTAACCATAAACACAACTTGAAGTAAACGGCGTAGGTGGAAGGATACAAAAAAAATCGGGGGAATGGATTTGAATCCTGGAGCAGACGTAGCGTTGTCTTTTGTGGTAACAGTTAAGAATAAAATATTTTTTTTTTTGGTGGAAAGATCTCTGGTTCGGCAACTTGCAAAAAGAGCAAGAGGCGCGGCGACCGGGAAAGGTAATCTTAGCATACGAAAAGCCTTACCTTTTATGGCTACCAGACCTCATGGCGCAGCTTTAGGTCTACAGTACGTGGGGGGCGCTGCTAGTTGCTATGTCAAGAAGATGCGGAGCGTACGGCGTAGAGCAGATATTCCTGGTTGCCCTTTGGGCCGCGTATGGCGGAGGGCGCCACTCCCGCAACCCGGAAACCGCAGGTTGTTGCGACGAATTGGCGGATTTTTTCCACGGCTTCCTGCTGGTCTTCCAGCGAGCGGACCACGCCCTTGTCCGTCCGGCCGGGTCCGAGTTCAAACTGGGGCTTGACCAGCACCACGAGTTCAGCATCCGTTCGCAGGAATTGAAGGCAGGGCTCGAGTACCAGGGTAAGGGAAATGAAGGAAACATCCGCGGTGAACACGTCCACCTTTTCGGGCAGCAGGTCCGGGGGGGCCAGGCGCAGGTTGATCTGTTCGAGGCTGATGACACGGGGGTCCTGGCGCAAGCGCTCGTGCAGCTGGCCGCGTCCCACATCCGCGGCATAGACCCGTACGGCGCCGTGCTGGAGCATGCAGTCCGTAAAGCCGCCCGTGGCCGCGCCCGCGTCCAGAGCGGTTTTTCCGGTAAAATCAATGCCGAACTGCTCGATGGCCGTGAGCAGCTTATACGCGCCGCGGCTGACGAAGCGTTCCTGCTCGCGTAACTCGAGCGTACAGTCGGGGGTGAGCTGCCGGCCGGGTTTGTCCACCTTTTCCTTGCCCGCTCCGCGCAGCAGAAAGACTTCTCCGGCCATGATCAATCGTTTTGCCAGTTCGCGCGTGGGGGCCAGACCCTGCTCGACCAGCAGCTGGTCCGCGCGGATTTTTTTTTGCGCCACAGTGCATCCCGTGTTACAGGTTTCTCCGAAAAGCCAATGCCTTGCGTTTGACAGACCAGACATGATGCGCGAAATGCGCGGCAAAGGTCAAGAGCCGCCGCGTCTGTACCTTATGCGAAAAATTGGCTATTCTGCTTGTAATTGCAGAAAGGAAAGCGCCGGGAGAGAAACAAAATGCGCATTGTCACCAGAGCTGATTTTGACGGCCTTGTCTGCGCTGTGCTGCTGGCGGAAGCCGGCAAAGTGGACAGCTTTCTTTTTACCCATCCGCAGGAAATCAAAGAAGGGCTGGTGGACGTGGGGCCCTCCGATATACTTGCCAATCTTCCTTATCTGGAAAATGCGGGCGGCTGGTTCGACCATCATTTGAGCGAACTGGAACGTCTGGAGTCCGGCGTTATCAGCCTGGACGGCAAAGAATCGGACATCAGGATTCTTCCCAGCGCGGCTCATGTCATCTGGGATTTTTACGGCGGCAGCGCTGGTTTCTCCCTTCATCTGAGCAGCCTGCTGGAAGCCGCGGACAAGGTGGACAGCGCCGCGCTTTCAGAAGAAGATGTGCGCAATCCGCAGGGCTGGGTGCTGCTCGGACTGTTGCTGGATCCGCGTACGGGCCTGACGTTGCCCCTGCCCGAAGAAGGCGCCTTGTACCGCCGCTTGATAGACCTGTGCCGGACGGAATCGGTGGAAGCCATTCTGCAGCTGCCGGAGATGCAACGGCGCATCCGTCGTTATCAAGAGGATACCCGACAGTACGAAGCCATGCTGCGGCGTTTTGCCAGGCTCTGCGATAATGTGCTGGTCATTGATCTGCGCCATGTGGACCATTTCCCCGTTGGGAACCGGTTTCTTCCCTACCTGTTGTTTCCCGAATGCAATGTGAGCGTGCAACTGCGGCGTACGAGAGAGAACGGCAGATATTCTCTTTCCGTGGGGCGTAGTATTTTCAACCTCAGCTGCTCGGCCAACATCGGCAGAATCATGGCGGAATTGGGCGGCGGCGGCCACGAGCAGGTGGGCGGCTGCCGTCTGAATGCAGCCGATGCCGAAATGGTCCTGAAGCACGTGGTTGCGCGCCTGCAGAATTGCCCCTGAATTCTCCCAAGGCGTTTACTCGCTGAGGACGCCGTCCTTGATTCTTTTCTGCTTGCTCCTGTCCTTTGCCTGCTGTAGTATACTGTAATTATGGAGTAAACAGTGCACAATGGCGTATTGTGCCAGATACCGGAAAGGAGCCCTGTTATGCCTCAGTTCAACAAGATCTTATGCCCCGTTGATTTTTCCGAAGCCACGGACACGGTCACCACGTATTGCAACGAACTGGCCTCCAAGCTGGGCGCGGAAGTCGTGGTGCTGTATGTTGCGCCGCGGATGAACCGTTATGCTGAACTGTACGTTCCGCAGGAAGATCTGACAAAGGTCGTCAATTCCATTGTTGCCGGAGCAAAAGAAAAAATGGAAGTCTGTGTGGAGACGTATTTCAAGGACGTCAAAGCCACAGGCAAGATCAAAGTCGGTTATGGGCCCGAGGAGATTCTGAACTCCATCAAAACCGAAGATGCCGATATGGTCGTCATGGGGACTCACGGCCGTCGGGGGCTCAATCTGATTCTTTTCGGATCGGTTGCCGAACAGATCGTCAAAAAATCCCCGGTGCCCGTTGTGACCGTACGCCCTATTTAGAGTAAAAAAGCAGGCCTGGGCAAACGCGTATCGCGTCGGCCGGGGCCTGCTTTTTTTTAAATGCAAAACTATCTGAGTCCGCCGACTTGGCGCAAGGCCTCATACAGGAGAATGCCCGCGGCCGTGCTCAGATTCAGGCTGCGGACCTGGCCCCAGATGGGGATGCGTACGCCCTGTGTGCAGCAGGCGAACACTTCCGGCGGCAATCCGCGTGTTTCCGGTCCGAGCAGCAGCACATCCTCCGGGCGATAGGCAAAGGTTTCGTAAGAAGCGCCCTGATTGCTGCTGGCAGGCACCAGACGCGCGCGGGGGCCGAGTTCGCCGTTGGCCAGACCTTCCGAAAAGCTCTCCCAGCCGGGCCATACCCGCAGCCGGACATGGGGCCAGTAGTCCAGCCCGGCCCGCTTGAGATGTTTGTCGTCAATGGAAAAGCCCAGGGGTTCGATCAGATGCAGGGGCGTTTCCGTGGCCGCGCACAGCCGCGCGATGTTTCCGGTATTGGGCGGGATTTCGGGCTCGTACAAGGCAATCTGCATCAACCGCTTACTCCATGCCCAGTTCTTTCAGTGCCGCGGACAGGTTGTCCACGTCCGTAGCGATGACGTCGATGGCCTTCCTCCAGAACGACGGCGTACGCAGGTCCAGGCCCAGGGCGGTTCCGGCGACGTTCTCGGCCGTGTCGCTGCCGCTCAGGCGCAAGAAGGCCTCGTACTTGGGCAGGAACTCTTTGGGATTGCTGCGGATGCGTTCGCACAGACTCAGGCTCAGCAAGTATCCGAATGTATAGGGGAAGTTGTAAAACGACACGCCGGTGATGTAAAAGTGCAGCTTGGAGGCCCAGAACATGGGGTCCAGCTGGTCTGCGGCCAGGGTGTCGCCGTAGGACGTATGCTGCGCGTCGAGCATCAGTTCCTTGAACCGGCTCACGGGCAGCGCGCCTTTCTGGCGTTCCGTATACAGGGCGTTTTCGAACAAAAAGCGCATGCGGATGTCGCACATGAAGGTGGCCGCGTCATTGCAGCGGGCCGTGAGCAGCGCGCAGCGTTCTTCCAGCGTGGTACGCGGGTCGTTGAGGATGGCGTCCTGCAGGAGTCGTTCGGCGAAGGTGGAGGCGGTTTCGGCCAGGGTCATGGGATAGCGAGAGGCAAAGGGGCGCTTGTCCCGCAGCAAAAAGCCGTGGTAAGCGTGCCCGAGCTCATGGGCCAGAGTCTGGACATCGCCGATGCCCCCGCCGAAGCTCATGAAGACGCGCGACTCCCGAGATTTGAGGGAGGTGGTGCAGAAGGCGCCGGGGCGTTTCCCCGTGCGTTTTTCGGATTCAACGCGCGTGTTGTCCAGCATGCTGCGGGCAAAGTCGGCCAGGGGCGGATAGGCGTTTTGAAACGCGCCGAGCATCAGTTCCACGCCCTCGTCCCAGCCGTAGCGCCTGCTCTGCAAAAAGGGCAGCGGGCAGGACAAATCCTGAAATCCGAGCGCTTGCTTTTTCAGGCAACGGGCTTTGAGCCGCAGGTAGTTCCAGGCCACTTCTTTGTTTTCTGCCACTTCCCGCCACATGGCGTCCAGAGTTTGCCGGTCCACTGCCGCGTCGAAAAGCGGTTCTTCGAGAAAATCTTCCATGCCCCGGCGTCTGTTCAGCGTCAGGCGCGTGCCGGAGATGGAATTCAGGCTTGCGGCGGTCACTTCCTGAAATTGTTCCCAGGCCGCGTTGCCGTTGACCAGGGCGTTGCGGCGGATTTCCGGATCAGGATCTTCCAGCAGCGCCCGGCGCTGGGCCATGGGGACGCGTTTGACGCCGCCGGATTCGGGGTCCGGCATGTCGAACATGATCTGCCCGCTGAGCGTATCGTAGAGACGCCCCCAGGCGCTGATTCCGTCCACGCCCAGCTCCGCAGCCAGAATTTCCAGCTCCGGATCCATGGTCCGGGCGGCTTCTTCGCGCAGGCGGCGGATGGAGTAACCGGCTCCGGCCAGAGGCTTGCACGCAAGCAGTTCCTCGAACGTTTCGTTGGGGACATCGCGCAGTGCGGCCATTACCGGGGCCATGGCCTTGGAAAAGGCTGCGCCGATCTGGGAGAGCATGGCGTCGGCCTGGCTGTATGCCTCGTTGGCCGCGTCGGCGGAACTGAGGCAGACAATATAACAGGCCAGATGCGAGTACTCCGCCATGACCCGTTCGTCCAGCAGGAAAAGCTCCATCCAGCCGGGGATGTTATCCTGGGTAATCGGGCCGAGTTCTTGGGCCTGCCGGCCGAGAGCTTCGATGCCCGCGTTGACCGCGTCGGTATGTGCAAGATGTTCGGGGCCGTTGAATTCGGGGAAAAAGGACGTCATGTCCCAATTGACGTAATCAGCCATGATCTCTCCTGGCGTTTCGTTCCGGATGTTGGTGTAGGGTGTTACAGAGCCTTGCAAAGGGGAGATGGTAATTTATTGCCTATCCGGCGTCAAAGCATCAGAACGTATTTGCGAAAAATGAGAAAAAGCGGCTGAAAACGGGTGCGTCAGGGAGTTCAGACGCGGGACAGGGCGCGGTATTCCGGAGCTGAATGGCGGATGGCGGGCATGTGGGGCTTGCAACGGCCCTGGCGGACGGCTTCGATCAAATCCGCCGTGCAGCAGATGGAATCGAAAAAACGGGTAGGGACACGCCCCAGTTCCTCCAGACTGTGGGCATCGCTGCCGCCTGTGGCTGTCAGGCCCCATTCTTCTATCAAGCTTTCGGCCTGCTCGTTTTCTTCAAAATTGTTGCGGCCATTGTAGCGTTCAATGGCATGAGCCCCCCAATTCAGGGCCGAAACGTCGAGCGGACGCCAGGACCGGAATGGATGGGCGGCAATGGCGATGCCTCCCTGGCCTTCCACGATGGGCAGCAGCTCTCTGGCCTGCAAACCGGGCTTGAGACGTTGAAAAGGGCCGAAGATCAGGAAATCCCCCTGGGGGGTCGCGTATTCCATGCCGATGATCACCACCAGCCCGTCCGGCTGAACACCTTCCGTAACATAATGCGTACTTTCCATGGTGTCGTGGTCCGTGATACAAACACCGTCAAGCCCCTTGCTCCGGGCGGACCGGAGCATGGTTTCCAGGGAAAGTTCGCTGCAGGAAGAAAAGGTCGTATGCACATGGAGATCTAACAACATTGTACTAGAATACGCCCCGAGAGTTTTTAGGGCCAATATTTTATTGCAATGCATAATTTGTTATCCATCGAGTATATCTATATGAAGACGAAAAAATGCGTATTGATTCTTTTGGACGGGCTTGCAGATCGCAGTTACGCGGAGCTTGGCGACCAGACGCCTCTGCAGGCCGCGGATACGCCATGTCTGGACAAACTGGCGCGTATGGGCGGTTGCGGGCTTTATCACAGTACTTCGCCGGGGATTCCCATGCCCAGTGAAAGCGCTCATTACGGCGTACTTGGCTATCCGCCCGGGGCTTTTCCTGGGCGCGGCTATCTGGAAGCGCTGGGGCAGGAGCTGTCTCTGGAACCTCAGGATGTGGCCATGCTGGCCCATTTGAGTGGTGTGGAAAGCCGCGACAACGTACTTGTCTCGGTCAAAGACTGTCCGGAGGTGCAAGAGACTGCCGCCGCCTCTCTGGCCGCGTCGTTGCCTGAGTTCCAGCATGAGGGCCTGCAGATTCGTTTTCATCGCGGTAAGGGGATTTTCGGCGTATTGGTTGTCAGGGGCGGGGCGTCCGTCCATTTTACCGATACCAACACCATGCTCGAAGGCCAACCTCTGGCCGCCTTACGCGCCATGAGCGGTTGGGAGAACGATTCCAGAACCATGCGAACGGTACGGGCGTTGTATTTGTACCTGCGTAATGCTTATACTGTGCTGGTGGCGCATCCGGAGAACATGGCCCGCAGCCTGGAGGGGCGTCCGGTGATCAACGCGCTGGTGACGCAGCGTCCCGGCAAATACGTCGAAGTCGCATCGATCACCGAGCGTTGGGGGCTGCGCAGTGTTTTTCTGGGCAGCGGGACACTGTATGCGGGCATGGCCCGCCACCTGGGCATGGAATACTACGCCATGGCGGACAGTGGCGATCCTGGGGAGGACCTGGCCCGGCGGCTGGTGCAGGCGCGTGAAATTCTGGAAGAACGGGATTTTGTTTTTGTGCATACCAAAGCGCCGGACAAGGCCGCGCATACGAAAAACCCGGAGGCCAAGAAAGCGGTGATCGAGGCTTTGGATTCGGGCCTTGCCGCATCCGTGGCTCCGTTGGTAGCGGATCCCGAGGTGCTGGTGGTGGTCACTGCGGACCATGCCACGCCCAGCGCCGGCCCTTTGATCCACTCGGGCGAATGGGTGCCCGTGCTTTTTTCCGGCCCCAACGTGCGGCGGGATGGAGTGGAGCGCTTTGACGAGGTGGTTGCCGCCGGAGGTTCCCTGGGCTGCCTGCGGGGACAGGAGCTGATGCAGATGCTTCTGAACTGCCTGGACCGGGCCCGGTTGCAGGGCATTCGGGAAGTACCCGATCCGGCTTTTTACTGGCCCGGCGCGTACAAACCCTTTGTGCTGTAAGGCAATAACGCGGCTGCCGTGGTGTGGCCCTGCGACAATATTTTTACTGCCAGAGGCATATGCATACAGATTATGAATACCCGGTGGGCGTGGTGCACGGGCGTTTTCAGATACTGCACAACGACCACCTGGAATACATTCTTGCGGGCAAGGTGCGCTGCAAACGGCTGGTGGTGGGAATAACCAACCCTGATCCGTTCCTGACTAGGGAGGACGAGGCGGACCGCAACCGCTCGTCGCGCATGGCGAATCCGCTGAGCTACTACGAGCGGATGTTGATGGCCGAAGCCGCGTTGCTGGAAGCCGGCATACCGCATGCGGATTTCGTCATCACGCCGCTGCCCATTAATATTCCGGATTTGTATCAATGCTACGTGCCGCTGAACGCCATGTTTTTTCTGACCATCTACGACGCCTGGGGGCGCAGCAAAAAAGAGCGTTTTCAGTCCATGGGGCTACGTACGTGCGTGCTCTGGGAGCGGCCGGAGCAGGAAAAGAAACTCACGGGTACGGAGATACGGCGTCGCATTGTGCAGGATGAATCCTGGGAGGAAATGCTGCCTCCGGCGGTGGCGGCTCTGGTGCGGCAATGGAATCTCCGCCAGCGGCTGCGTGATCTGGCCGGAAAGTGAACGAGCGGTCCGCGGCGCTCAGTATTCTTCGGGGAGCATCTCGACCCTGTTGCGTCCGTTTTCCTTGGCCAGGTAGAGTCCCTTGTCCGCGATACGCAGCATGTCGTCCACAGAGTGCACGTCGCTGCGTTGCAATGTGCAGATGCCCATGCTCACCGAAATGCGCAGGTCGCCTTGTGATGTGGAGCTGGTGTTTTTTTCTATGGCCGAACGCAGGCGTTCCGCCACAATCCAGGCTGTTTCCTCGTTGGTTTCAGGGAGAACGGCGGCGAATTCCTCTCCACCAAGCCGTCCGAGTATGTCGAAATTGCGCAGGGTCCGGCTGCCTGTTTGCGCCAGCGTGATGAGTACATCGTCTCCGGCGTCATGGCCGTATTGGTCGTTGATGGATTTGAAGTGGTCCACGTCGAACATGAGCAGGGACATGGAAATTTTGTATCGCTGGGCCCTGGAAAATTCACGGTGGGCCAGTTCCATGAAATGACGCCTGTTGTAAAGGCCAGTAAGACCGTCCGTCGTGGCGAGTTTGTGCAGTTTGTTCTCCATGGCCTTGCGTTCGGAGATATCCACGGCAAAGAACAGCACGGTGTTGTCCGTGACCAGATCCAGGGTGATATCCCAGGTTCGTCCGAGGGCCTGAATCTCCTTCAAGCGTTCGGACATCTTCTGGGAAAGGGGAAAACCATGCTCCAGGGCCTCGATGAGCACGGGGAAATGATCCAGAAAAAAGGGGGTATTCAGGCTGTCGCCCACAGAAATGCCGAGTTCCACAGCGAAGTTATTGCCGGAGAGCACCTGCCGGGAATCACGGTTCAGCAGCATGGCCGGATAAGGCAGGCTGTTCAGAAGCAGCTCGTTCAGCCGTTTTTGTTCGATCAGTTCGTGCTGGTTTCGCAGAGCTTCGGCGATCTTGCCCAGAGCGGTGTAGAGTTTTGGGGGCAGGATGGGTTTGGTGACGTAGGAGCTGACTCCGAGTTCCAGCGCCTGATGCAGAATATGGGAATCATCCATGCAGGTGGTCAATATCAGAGGGGTGTCCCGCCGGATGGAACGTATGGCTTTGCACATCTGCAGGCCGTCCATTTTGGGCATCAGAATGTCCGTGACGACCACGTCGGGTTTGAATTTGACAAAGGAGAGCAACCCATCCTGTCCGTTGATGGCCGTATAGAGCTTCTTGACGCGGTGTTCGAGGATTTCTATGACGGTGTCCAGGGTATAGGGGTCGTCTTCCACGTAGAGCACCGTCAAAGTCTGCAGGGCTTCCAAGGCTGCGGAGACCTCGGTGGAAGCGTCGGGGGAAGAATCGTGATCTTGGGAGGTTTGCGGGTCAATTTTCTTTTTCAAAGTAGGATTCCGTCCACTTAAGGGCCTTGTGGTAGCTCAAGGCGACCAGCCCGGGGTCTAAGGCAAGTTTTTGCATCAGGGCGTCCAGTTTCTCCCAATCGGCGTCTTCGAAGCAAAAGCTGAGTTCAAGCCAGGAGCGATATTTGTTCTGGTCGCCCAACAAGGCCTGCATGATGGGGGGCGCAAGGGGAAGTTCCGCCAGGATGTCCGGCATGGGAATGTCCAGCATGGAATCCAGCAGGGAGAACAGGCCCATCAAAAAAAGTGCGTTCTGGTCATTGGCATTGGCGTGCGCTTCGGCGATGGTTTCCAGCAGTTTGCCGCGCAAAAGCGCCGTACGGGACAGCTCCCGTGTTTTCCCCTGTTGGAGCATGTCGGTCATGATGATGACGCGCAGCCAGCTTTTGAGTTGTTTCCAGCCCAAAAGCGTGATGGCATGTTTTACCGAGGTAATTTTCCTGCTGAAACCGAAGACCGGGGAGTTCAAAAATTTCAAAAGCCTGTAACTGATGGACACGTCGGCCTGGATTGTTTCCGCCAGTTTGTCCATCTCGGCGGAGTCGTTTTCGATAAGTTTGCACAGTTTCAGGCGCATCATTTCATTGGAATTCAGTTTTCTGCCTGTAATATTTTCCGGGCGCTGAAAAAAGAACCCCTGAAACAGGCTGAAGCCCATTTGGGAAACAAGCTGGAATACCTCATGGTTTTCAATGCGTTTGGCCATAAGCTGCACATGTGCCTTTTGCAGTACAGTGACGACTTTTTCCAGCCAAACGGCAGGACGGCTCAGCGTGTCGATTGTAACGATATCGCAAAGATGTATGAGCGGAATCGCCTGCTTATTGCCCTCAAAGTCATCCACGGCAATGCAATAGCCGTCTTGCTTGAGTGCTGCAAGGGCCTCCAGAACCTTGGCGTCCGGAGAAGACTGTCCGTTGACTTCGATGATGACCTGTTCCGGAGGCAAGGCGTACGGAACGTGCTCCAGAATCAGATCCGAAGTGAAGTTGATCATGAGCTTCTTGTTTTGCTGCAGCAGCTCGTTGAGACAAACCACCGTGCCGGCGGCCACCTGCATGGTGGCATCGCATCTGTTAGAAATCACCGCCCGCTGAGCGGATTGACTGTCGCGAAAGAACAATTCATAGCCCAAAATCTGCTTTTTTATGTCGAAAATGGGCTGTCTCGCCATGAAGAAATCTAAATAAGTTGTCATAAAAAAAACGCTTGAAAGCACAAAGCGTACAGTGCATGTTCGGTTTTTCTGAAAAATATTGCTGCCCTCGGAAGCAGAAGTACAGAGGAGTCCGTTTCAGCCGGATCTGCCGCAGGCATGGAAAATTCCTTGTATGGAAACAGATCTCCGGTCGATGAAGATGCCTGTTGCTGCTTCACAGCATCTGCTCGATTGGATGCGCCCAATGCGGCTATTGTATCAGAGCTGTTGAAAAAGACAAAGCGAATGTTGAAAACTACCATTCTCTCTAAATATTACAGGTTATTGCAGATACTGGTTAAGTTATGTTTTAATCCTCCAAAAAAAGATTTTAAGCAAAAATATATGAGGCTGTCATGTCCTTGTCGTGATAGTGGGGATACTCATGCTGTCGTAAAAGGATATTTATACATTCAAGAAGTTGAAATATAACTAAGGAGCTGCGACAAGCTCTTTGCAAGAAAAGACAACTTTGAGCGTTGTAATGCGGTTATACCTGACTTTGTTGTAAAATAGACCTTACGGAAATTTTATCAGGTTTACGGGGTTAATCGATACCATTAGTTGAGAATATGTAAGACTGATTTACCCAAGTGAGGCTCCAATGATTACCTTTTGCAAAAACTGTCCGTTCCGCCGTCTTGCCGAAAAAAATACCGATTCCCTGATCTACCGGCTATGGCGTTGGCATACCGGCTGGTGTCCGGGCTGGAAGGCGTACCAAAAAAAAGGATCTTCACAGCAGAATGGAGATAAAGAGTAAAGGCGGTCCTGGGGAGGCTGCTCATCGGAATATTCGCCATGCAAATTGATCTTTACCAACTGTTGCAGACCACCCCGGCGCTGGTCTTTTTCCTCGTACTGGGCTTTGGGTATCTTATCGGGCACCTGGGGGTCAAAGGCATACGGCTCGGCCCGACCGCGGGCGTGCTGCTGGCAGGGCTGATCTTTGGCCATTTCGGCTTGAAAGGCCCCAGGGGCGTCAACGACATCGGTTTTATTTTGTTCATGTACTCCGTGGGCTTTCAGGCCGGACCGCGTTTTTTCAGCGTGTTCCTGGAAGACGGCCTGAAGTATATCTGTCTGTCGCTGCTCGTGGCCCTTTGCGCCACCGGGACGGCTTTGGCCTTCTCCCATCTGGTCGGTTTTTCCCAGGGCATTTCCGCAGGGCTGCTGGCCGGATCTCTCTCCAGCACCCCGACCCTGGCCGCAGCGCAGGACGCCGTGACCAGCGGGCTGGTCAAGATATCGGGCACGACCTCTCTGGAAAAGATCAGCAACGACATCAGCATCGGCTACGCCCTGACCTACATCATCAGCCTGGTGGGGGTCACCCTGATGGTTCGGACAATTCCCCTTATTTTCAAATTTGATCTCAACGCGGAATGCAAAAAATTGAGCGAGGAAAAAAGGCTCAAAGAAGACGGCGAAGAGGAAACCATAGAAGAATACCAGCAATTACGCATCCGAGCTTTTCTGATAACAAATCCGGACGCCATGCACAAGCCGCTCAAGGAGCTGGATTTGCGGCGTACGAGCGGGTGTGTGATTCAGGAGATCAAGCGCGGCAGCGATATCTTGCAGCCCGATGCGCAGACCCAGCTTCAGGAGGGCGACCGGGTCTCCGTGGCGGGCACCATTGAAAATCTGGAAAAACTCACCCAGCAGATCGGCCCGGGCATCTTTGACAGAGAACTGTTGCGCGCCAGCATCCAGAGCTCCACTGTGGTCATAAGCTCCCCGGAAACAGCGGGGAAAAGTATCGGCGAACTGCATACGCTGGCCAAATACGGTTGCTTCATCACCAGGATCGTCCGCGCGCAGATCGAACTGCCGGTCAATTCGGACATTGTTCTGGAAAAGGGAGACGTGGTCAAGGTCACGGGGCTGAAGAACCGGCTGGACATCCTGATCAAACGCTTCGGCCATGCGGAACGTGACATCGTCAAGACCGACCTGCTGACCTTTGCCTTCGGCATTGCCGCGGGTGTGATGCTCGGTAAAATCACAATCAAGGTCGGGGCGGTGACTCTGGGGCTCGGCATGTCCGGCGGGTTGCTGATGGCAGGCATTCTCGTGGGCTTTCTGCGCTCGGTCCATCCCACGTTCGGACGCGTACCGCCGGCGGCGCGCTGGATAATCATGGAATTGGGGTTGTTGTTTTTCATGGCCAGCATCGGTCTCAACGCCGGTGACGAAATCTTCGCGGCCTTGAAGAGCGTCGGCGGCTGGCTGTTTCTGGGAGCCCTTTTGGTGGGAGTGGTGCCCATGAGCATGGGCTTCCTCTTCGGTCGCCATGTGCTGCGTTTCAACTATGCGCAGCTTCTGGGCGCCATGACCGGCGCCATGACCAACACGCCGGCCCTGAACGTGGTCACGCAGCAGGCGCGGAGTTCGCTCCCCGCCCTGGGCTATGCCGGAGCGTACACCTTTGCCAATATTTTTCTGGCCCTTTGCGGCAGCCTGATCATGATGTTCTGAGATGTCTCTAGTCTATCTCCAGGCCGAAGTGTTTTTTGACGTCGTTGACGTAGTTTTCGATTTCGTCCAAGGCTTCTTCCGGCACTTCTTTGAATTCGATTCCCCACTGCAACCGGTTGTCGCCTTGAACGATCTTTTTCAACGTGCCGAACAGCGAAAAGCTCAGGTCCGAATTGAGCATGCTGAACATCACCAGCATCACTTCCTCTTCTTTGATCGCCTTGGCTCTGGGGATGTCGCCGTCATGTACGGAAAATTTGCAGCCGTTTTTGGAGATATTGATCAGATTGCCGCTGATTTCATAATCCCCGTAGTAGACCATTCCCGGCACGAAACAGTCCACCCGCTCGGCTCGCCGCAGGCTGATGGTTTCGATGGTCTTGGGGAAGTCTACGAACAAAATGCGCTGGGGAGCGAAAATGGGCACCTGGATGGTCGACTCGAACCCCGAAATTTGCCCTTCGTCGTTAAGGTAGCGGACTATGACCAGTTTCCCGGCATAGAGATATTCCCGCATGTCCAGCTTGGCAGGGAGTTTGAGCATGAAATATTTGTCTGCCTCCCAGCCGAGAATAAGAGACCGGAATTTGCCTCCCACCCCCTGAAGCTCGATAAGACAGTCGTCCCCCACGTTGGCATCGAGCTCTCTGCCTGACTTTCGGATGATTTTCTTCGGATCGATTTTCATGCGTGCTGTCCCAGCCGGAAAGGATGAATAACTTACAAAAAATACGCCTTTTCAATAAAAATGGCAACTTGCGCCCAGGGCAGTGCCAATTTCAAAAGAAGTTTGGCCGAAGAGTACTTCTATGCCAGACAGAGACGCGCGTGTCCCGCAAGAAAGGAAACAGAAAGACCATCGAGATATAAGGATAGCAGACGCAAGAAAGAATAAAAAAAGCCGCATGGCGAATGCGGCTTGAATACATCTGGGAATGAAAAGTATTATGCAGAGACGTAATCTTCCAGAGAGGTAATCTCAAGTTCTTTGCTTACCCAGTAGGCGGTAGCCCAGACCATCAAAGCCGCAGCCTGCGTATCGTCCAGTTTTTTAAGTTTTGCTTCCAGGTTGTCCTTGCTAGCTCCATGTTTGGTATGAAGCAGATCCAGATCGCAGGAGTCCTGGACCCGAAGCTGGAGGTAAGCAAGCCTGGATTGGTCGGGTAACAGCTTTACGTCCTTGTGCGCTTCGACAATTGTCATCAGCTCGGGCGTGGTAAACTGTCCCTTAACCGAATTGAGCGCACGAAAAAACGTATCAACAGCCCAAGGTAAAATGAATTCAGCGCCTGCGCTCTTGGTTTTGAAAAAATCCTTGAGCCATTTTTCATGATTGGATGTGATTCTGGCGGCTACCTGTGGCATGCCGTCCCCCTCGTTCTAGAAAAAGGCTATGTCAATAACTTGATCCACAAACATGCATCATCAGTCACTTACTGCAAGTTTTCTATACAACAGAAGGCCGTTTTTGATCAAGAATTTTTCTAGATCAGCTGAATAAGAGATGTGCTGTAATAACAGCACATTATTCATCAAACAAAAAAAGCGAAAAAGTTTTTCAAATTTTTTGGCCAAACAGTGTAACCGTTATTCATCGAAACCGTCTTTGATTTTTCGCAGAATGACCAGCAAAAAAGGATCAGGTACGGAATTGCCGTCTATGCTCAGGCTGGTCAGCTGTACGACATTGTTGCGGTTTGGTGTCACTGTTTGGAAAACCTGAAGTTCGTGTTCATGCTTGCGGTTGTTGTCCAGGTCATTAGTAAAGATCGTCAGTATCCAGCTTTTTTCTTTGCGCTGCCACTGCAGGGAAACCGTTTTGCGTACGTTGGTGTTTTTCCGGATGATGCGGATAAATTCGCTGAGACTGAAATGTCTGGTTTTGCCGGCAACCCCCAGGTATTCGCCTTCGGCCGTACGGATCACCAGGGGCAGCTTGAGAAATGTCTCCGGTGGCTGGGTCAGGTTGTCGTGCTGGCTGTTGGCAAATTCCAGAAACTGGCGCATCAATTCGTTGCGTTCGGCCTGCATCTCTTCCAGCTCTTTTTCCAGTCCTTCGATTTTCTTTTTGTAAAATACCTCAAGATCCGCCTTGTCCTGCCGGAGTTGAGCCACCTCGGTCCGCAGGGAGTCTATCTCAGTTCGAAACAGGGCCTGGTTTTCCAGTACCCCGGACATCTTATCCAGAACATTCGTGATTTCAGTGACCAGCGCGGGACTGTTTTCCTGTTCCGTCCCTCCGTCTTCCGTACGCCCCCCGGCCGTCGTCCCGTTGTTGCCCGGTTTGAACAGGTGCGAAAAGCCTTTGGTCAAATTCTGCTCAATCTGTTCGGCGGACCAGTTGTTTTCAAACATCGTCCGAATCTCCTTGAAAATAGTTAGCGCTTCGGAAGGATACTTTTTACGGCGCCCCTTGCCCGCATGGGGAGGGATAAAATCAGCAAAGCGGTCTTTGTAATAGACCACGGTGGAAGGGGGTATGTTCAAACGCCTGCCTATTTCTCGCAGGCTCAGCAGTTCGTTGCTCATAGCTCGTTGTTTGGTTGCACATTGCAAATAGCTATTTTTTGCATACGGCAATTGCAGCCCTTTGTCTAGAGATTTTGTAGAAAAGTTTATGGGATTGCACAATTGTTGTTTATGAACAATCTAACAAAGCAGGCAGGGTTTGGAAAAGTAAAAAGATGAAAAAGCGGCTATGCTGTGAAAAAGTTTCCGGAGACAGGAGCAGGGATAGGAGGTTGGAGAAAAGAAGGAATGCGGACTTACAGGGCGGGCTGCACGGGCAGGCGTTTCCCCAGGCCGATGCCTGCCTCGCTGATACGCAGCCGGTAGGGCCAGACCGCCACGCCGGCTTCCATGGCTTTGTACAACCACTCTGCGTATTCCGGATCGATCATGTCCGCGGGACCGAAACATTCGGCGTCCGGACGTTGGATGCAGAAAAAAAGCGCGGCCTGTTCGCCTTCCTCCACCACGCGTATCAGTTCGTGCAGATGTTTGCGGCCTCGTTCGGTGGGCGCGTCAGGAAACAGGGCCACCTCGTCTTCGGCCAGGGTGACGTTTTTGCATTCGATCCAGAGCCGTCCGTCCGGACCGTCCAGCATGGCGTCCAGGCGGCTGTCGCCACGTACCGACTCCCTTTTGAACCGTGTATAGTTGCGAATTTCAGGCAGAGCACCGCTCTCCCAGGCGCGTTGCAGCCAGGTATTGGGAGTGGCCGTATTGACTCCAACCCAGAACCCGCAGTGTTTCACGAGCTCGAGCGTATAGGGCAGCTTGCGTTTGGGGTTGGCTGCGGGCGAGAGCAGCACCTCGGTCCCCGGCCGCAGCAGGCCGAGCATGGAACCCGTATTGTTAGTGTGCGCCAGGAAGGTTTCGCCCGTACGCGGTTCCTGCACCACCACGGTAAACCGTTTTTCCCGCCGCAGGAAAGAAGCAGTCCGGCAGTATTCCGGAAAAGGCAGCAACAGGGTGTTTTCGGACATCATCATTGGCTGTAAAAAAACTGGTCGATGGTAAACTCCGGATAGGCCTGATCCGGCGGACGGAAACTTTGCGGTATCGCGCTGTGTAACGGCGCAATGCGTTTGCCGTCCGCAAGCAGCGCAAAGGCCCGTACGGGGGCGTCCGGCTCTGGAAAATAATCACTGGGCAAAAAGACCGACCAGTTTTCCTGCGCTGCGCCGTCTGTTTTCTGGTCCTGGGACATGGGGGGCAGTCCGGGCCTGGTCGCGAAGACAATGGTCTGCCCGTTGACGATCAGAACATATTCCGGCAGCCGATGGGTTTCCGGA
This sequence comes from Desulfovibrionaceae bacterium, assembly GCA_963677785.2. Lineage (GTDB taxonomy): Bacteria > Desulfobacterota > Desulfovibrionia > Desulfovibrionales > Desulfovibrionaceae. The sequence goes on from CAXXDH010000001.1 coordinate 344,292, forward strand.
TCCAGGGCGCGTCCGCGCAGCAACACGCCCGCGGGTCTGCGGGACGGCGTATCCAGGGGCAGGGCTTGCGCGCTGAGCAGTTCGCCCCCGGACTGTTCCACGGGCGTATAGTCCGTAAATTTTTTCAGGTCGCGGTAGATGCTCAAGCGTCCGGAAAAGTACAGGGGAAGTATTTTTTTTAAGTAGGCCGTGTCCGGAAAGTTGCGCTCCAGCAGCGTATCGTCTCGCAGGCGGAACAGTTCGTCCCGTGTTTCCTGAAAGCGCTGCGCCCTGTGGAAGAGCACAAGCACGGACATGACTGTGGATACGGTGAACACGCCGAGCAGGGCGAGCAGTGCGTATTGTTCGCGCCTGGCGTTGAGCAGGGGCGGAAAAAGCCCCCGTTCGGCCTTGTACGCCAGGTGCATTACCAGCAGGCTGATCCAGAACAGGTTGGAAAAGGCCAGGTAGCGGCTTTGCAGCGCGTGGGATTGAATGCCCATGCCGGCGCGTCCCACGGTGGTGGCGCCGTCGCTCATCAGGGCAAAAGCCAGGATGGTCAGCCAGGGGAGCAGTTCGAGCAGGCGCGCCGGACGTTTGAGAGTGAACCAACCGAGTTCCCAGAGCAGAAGCAGCAGTCCTGCCGCGCCGATGACCAAAGGGATCGGAAAGGGGATCTGGTCCGAACAAAAAGGCCCGCCCAGGTACGTGAGAAAGAATCCGACGGCCTCAATGGGATGGGACAAAGCAAACCCCAGGGCCGGATGGTGCTGGGGTTTTGTGTATCCGTAGAAATACGCACCCCAGGCCAGTATGCCCAGCAACAGAAAGAGCCCGGTCCAGAGCATCCGCTTTTTTTTGACGGACTGGTCCCAGATGAAAAAAGGCAGCAGTAGGATCCAGTAAAAAAGTCCGTTGACGAAATTATACGAGCCGAGGAGTCCGACAACCAGGAGTACGGCGAATCGCGACGGAATCATGCGTCTCGGGGCGGCGATTGCTATGCCTGCCAGGACGCAGGTTACGGTCAGCGCGATGGACGTGTTTACACCGACAGTGAAGACCTGCCACTGTAACGTGGAAAAAAGCAGCAGCGCGGCGACGGGGAAGATCCAGTGGGAGCCGGAAATATCGAAAGCACGTTTGGTTCTGCGGAACAGAGGAACAAGCGTGGCGAGGCTGATGCAGGTCAGCAGAATGATGGTGTAGAATTCGGGCACGCGGTTCAACTTGTAGTGCGGCATCAAAAGCATGCCCACGGCCCGTGCCGCAAAATTCCGCTGTTCGTTTTGCTGGGCCCAGAGCGATGAAAGGTGAAAATTTCCCTGCTCCAGCGAATGGATCAGTTTGCCCCAGATGACCCATTCGTCCCAAAACAGTAGGTCAACCCCGAAGAGCGCTACGCACAGGCAGAGAAACCCCAGGGGCAACAGGCAGAGTGCCGCGGCCTTTGTTTTGGAAATACGCGAAAACGGTTCGAAAAAACGTTGGGAGATACTTTGTATTCTCATGGTATGGAGCGGCAAAAGATAAAAAATGAGCCGGTCCACCGGCAGGTCCACGACCATACCCAAGACGCCATGGAGGCGCAAGGCACTTGTGCATGGTTCCATGGAATGAAATGAGAAAGAGCTTCATTAGTAAAACGTCTTTTTTGTGCCGGGAGATGTTTCAAAAATAGTGATGTTCGTATATAATACACTAAGGGATCATCTAATATATTGCGGGGACCATATGAGCGAACGGACTACCGGGTTTATAGTTGTGGATGACGGTGGGTGGATTCTGTACGCGAATTCCATGGCGCAGGAATATGTAGAAGCAGGTTGCGATCTGCATTTGAACGCATTACGCGCCAATGGCGAACATTATTTTACACTTGCGGACGGCAGCCGCCTGCCGGTCTCGGCCATGATCGTCACGCTGTATTGGGAAGGGAAAAAAGCCAGGGCGGTAAGCTTTGAAAAAAAGATCGCCTCAGCTGATTTTCATAAAACTGAGGAGCGCGAAACAACAGACTGTGAATTGGCCTTTGACGCGATCCCTGATGCGATCCTGGTGCTGGATTCCAAAGGAATCATCAAGCGGATCAACAGGGCTGCGGCCACATTATTCAATCTGGAAGCGCATAAGGCGCCGGGCAGATCCTTTTGCCACCTGCCGGGATTTCAGACCGTGTTTTCAGATTTTTGCCCCCAACTGGATGAGAACCGCAGCCAGCCCGCCATGAGTGAAAAGAAGCTACCCAACAACAACGGCTGGGCGGAGATTCGCAGATTGCCCTTGTACGGGAAGAGCCGGCGGACAAAAGGTTTCGTGATGACGCTGCGGGACATAACGGTCTACAAGAATGTGGAGGAGGCCCTGCAGAGAGCGGAATTGCGCTATCGGGACATTTTTACCAATGCCGCCATCGGTATAGCGCAATCCACTATGGAAGGACGTTTTCTACGTGTCAATCCCGCCTTGTCGTCCATGCTCGGCTATGAGTCTCCCACGGAGATGGTCATTGGGGTGCAAAATATCAAAGACCAAGTTTATGCTGATGAGAAAGATAGAAAAGCTTTTATAGATGAATTAATGCAGTATGGCCGCGTGGTTGGGTTTGAAACCAGGATGAAAAAAAAGAACGGGCAAATCGTCTGGGCATCGCTCAATTGCCGGCTGGTGCGGGATGAGGAGGATAATCCGCGCTATCTGGATACGTTTATCAACGACATCACAGCCCGGAAAGAGGCGGAGCAAGCTTTTCAGGAGCAGGCGCAGCTGTTGAACGGCGTGCTTGAAGGCATGGAAGCGGCTGTGTTCATTGTTGATGTGGAATCGCACGAGATAATTGAAGCCAATGCCGTTGCGGAAAGTCTGTTCGGCAACAAGCAGGAAAAGATACTCGGCAAGCAATGTACGATGCTGTTGGCAAATGATGAGAGAAAACATTTCTGTCACGAATTGACATACCCCTTGCGCAATATTGAAACCACGCTGGAATTGCCCAATGGCGAAATTCTGCCGGTGCAGCGAACCTTCACGCCGTTTGAAATGGGGGGAAAAAGGCTGATAGTGGAAACCCTGATCGACATCTCCGAACGCAAAGCCCTGGAGCGGCAGCTTACCTATACGCAGAAGCTGGAATCCGTGGGCGAGCTGGCCGCGGGCATTGCCCATGAAATCAATACGCCCATTCAGTACATTGGGGACAATACGCGTTTTTTGCAGGACGCGTTCGGGGATTTGATGGAGCTTCATAACGTGGCCAAAGAAATTTTAAGCAAGGTTGACGGAGGCAGTGATCCGGAGGTGTGCAAGGCGGCTTTTCGGCAGGCGTTGCGAAAGGCTGATATCGAATACCTGAGCGAAGAGATACCCAACGCCGTGCAGCAGACTCTGGAAGGAGTGGATCACGTTTCCAACATCGTCAAGGCCATGAAACAGTTTTCCCATCCGGACAGCGGAGAGTCGGTGCTGACGGACATCAACAAGGCAATCGAGAACACCATAGCCATTTCCAGAAACGAGTGGAAATACCATTCGAAGATCATCACGAATCTCCCGGACGATCTGCCTTTGGTGGAGTGTTCGCCTGGAGATATCAACCAGGTGCTGCTCAATATATTGGTCAATGCGGCGCATGCCGTGTCCGGGGCGGTGGGAGACAGCGGCGAAACAGGCAGCATAGAGATTGTCACACGTAAAAAAGGGGATTTTGTGGAAATCAGCATCAAAGATACGGGAACAGGCATTGTGCCGGAAAACAGAGACCGCGTCTTCAACCCCTTTTTCACCACCAAGGAAGTGGGCAAAGGCACCGGGCAAGGTCTGGCTATTTGTTACAACATTGTGGTGAAAAAACATGCCGGTACGCTGGATTTTCGCTCCAAGGTGGGGGAAGGTACCACCTTCTACATCCGCTTACCCATCAGAATGCAGCAGGAGACGCAAGATGTCGAAGAAGTGTAAGATTCTTTTCGTGGACGACGAACAGAACGTCCTGGATGGGCTGCGGCGGATGCTTCATTCCCTGCGCGGGGAATGCGAGGCCAGCTTTTGGTCCGAGACGACAAAGGCACTGGAATTCATGGAACGCGAGCCCGTGGACGTGGTCGTGAGCGATATGCGTATGCCGGGTATGGATGGCGGGGAATTTCTTGCGCAAGTGCGGAATCGTTTTCCGCATGTGGTACGCATCATTCTTTCCGGACATTCCGAAATGCAGAGCGTGATGAAATGCGTCAAGCCCGCGCATCAGTTTTTGAGCAAGCCCTGTTCCACGGAGGAGCTGGTGCAGGTGCTCAGACGATCTTGCTGCCAGAGCTGCCTGCTGGCCAATGACTCCTTGCGCGATGTGCTCACTTCGCTGGACAGCCTGCCGGTCTTGTCGCCCATTTATCAGGAGCTTGTCAGCGAAATCAACATGGAAAATTCCTCGTTAGCCAAAATCGGAGATATTATTTCCAGGGACGTTGGCATGGCCGCTTCGCTGCTGCGACTGGTCAATTCGTCTTTTTTCGGTTTTGTGAACAGAATTTCCAGTCCGGCCCAGGCCGTGGCCCTGCTCGGACTGGAAATCGTCCGCGGGTTGATTCTGTCGGTTGAGCTGTTTTCCACTCTGGAAAAATCGCCCAACCCCTCCTTCAATTTCAGCGCCCTTTGGGAGCATTCTCTGCGTACGGCCGATATGGCCAAGAAAATTGCCAAGAGCGCTGGTGCTTCTCCCGATGTCGTGGATAACAGCTACATTGCCGGACTTTTGCATGATGTGGGAAAACTCATTCTGATCAGTGAATTGCCTGAAAGTTATGAATGGATTCTCAAAAGAATTCGCGCAGAAAACAGCGTTCTCTGGAAAGCGGAAAAAGACGTGTTCGGCGTTTGCCATGGGGCAGTCGGGGCCTTTCTTCTCGGACTCTGGGCACAGCCGGAGCCGGTAGTCCAAGCTGTTGCTTATCATCACGAGCCCCTCTTGCTGGATCCCGAACAGTTTTCTCCTTTGACAGCCGTGCATCTGGCCAATTCGTTGGATCATGAGCTGGTCGTGATCAATCCGGAGTATTGCCAACGCCATCCGGATGCGGACTATCTGGCAAAAATGAACCTGGAAGGGGCGTTCAACGTTTGGAAAGAAGACTTCAGGAAGGATCTGGCAAAAGGAGAACGCCGATGACTGAACGGATTCTGTTTGTGGATGACGAGAAAAATATTCTTGACTCCATGAAGAGGCTGCTGCGCAAGCGTTTTGAGATAGACACCGCTTTGGGACCGACAGCCGGTCTGGAGATGGTGAAAAAATTCAAGTTCGCCGTGGTGGTCTCGGATTTGCGTATGCCGGGTATAGACGGCATCGAGTTTCTTTCCCACGTACGTATTATCAATCAGGACACGGTACGGATCATGCTGACGGGGTATGCGGATCTGAATGCCTCCATTGCCGCGGTGAACGAAGGCCGCGTGTTCCGCTTTTTGACCAAGCCCTGCCCGGACCAGCAGTTGATACAGACCCTGCAGGCCGCTTTGGAGCAGTACCAGCTGGTTACGGCGGAAAAGGAACTGCTGCGCGATACGCTGCGCGGCATGGTAAGCCTGTTGAGTGATGTGCTTTCCAACCTCAAGCCGGAGATTTACGGCATCATTTCCCGGGTTCGCCCTTATATTCGAAAAATTTCCCGAAAGGTGCAGGATCCCAGACCCTGGGAGGTTGAGACCGCGACCATGCTTTGCCTGTTGGGGTTTATTTTTTTATCGGACAATTTGATCCAGCGCGTGGCCAAGGGCAAGGTAAAGGAACTCTCCGAACTGGACCAGCAGACTTATTTCCGCCACGCCGAACTGGCCGCGGAGCTTATTTCGCATATCCCGCGTATGGGGCCTATTGCCCAGATCATCCGGTATCAGGAAAAGGGCTATGACGGTTCGGGCGCTCCTTACGACGATATCATCGGTAATAAAATTCCCTTGGGCGCGCGAATGTTGAAAGTGCTCCTTGATTTCGACCGGCTAGCCGCCGACGATACGCCCAAAAAAGACGCTCTGGCTAAAATGAAACGGCAGGCCCAATTGTATGATCTTCGGGTGCTGCAGGCCTTGGAGGACATCCTTGGCGATGATGTCAAATACGAGGTCAAAACCGTCAAACTGCTCAGCCTGAGAAAAGGCATGTACCTGATGAGCGATATTATGATCACCCATGGGGGAAAGGAGATCAAAGCCCTGGCAAAGGGGCAGGTGCTCGACGAGGAGATGCTCATGGGAATCAAGCGGCTGGCCCAGCTGGCCCCCATGTCGGGACGTATCGACATCATTGAGCCTGGCAACGAATTTCCGGAATGAGCCGGGTCGGACGTTTGCTCAGAAAAAGCTGATCGTGGTTTCCTTGAGGTGTTTTTCTTCCAGAATCAGACAGATGCGCTTGATGATGTTGCGCCGGATCTCCAGGTCGAGCGGCAGGTTCGGATCCTGATGCGCCTCGTTGATACGCGCGCCCACCAGAAATGTGATGCTGTCGCTGTTGATCAAAATGTCATACAAGTCGGCTGCGGGTGAATGTTCCGTGGGCTCGTGGTCGTTTTCCAAAAGTTGGGCCACCCGTGTCAGGGTCAGGATGCCCTCGGTCACGAGATCCATGCCTTTCATTTCACCCGCCGGAGGTAGATCGCCCACGCCCTTGAGATTTGTGCGCAGCGTACGCCCCAGCTCCCGGGCGACGATGTTGGCCGTGGTGCCGCCGCAGATGACCTTGCGCCCGGCAAAGCTGTTCAAGCGCTCGGCATACTCCTTGTCCCGGCTTTGCACGTAGGGCGGACCGGTCAGGATCATCACCCGGCGCGGCTGCCGGAGGTAAATCACCGCCGCGGTCATGTCGTCGTATGCCAGGTGGTCGGGTTCCTTGCGCAGGGCTTCGCTCAGGATCTGCTGGGAAAGGGTTCGGGCCGAGATGCCGGGAACGCTCGCGATTTTTCCAAGAACGAATTCCCTGCAGCCTTTGTTGCGCCACCCCAGAGGCAGTCTGTTCGTGCCCAATCCGCTTTGGGTGATGCCGTCGGAGGTGAAGACCAGCCTGTCTCCATGCTGCATGTCCAGATGGTATACGCGGATCACCCGTTCGTTGTAGCGTGGAGAAGTCATTTCCTCGAAGGGAATTTCCAGCGCCTGCCCTCCGCGAATCAGGATAAACGGCGGGTTGTCCATTTCTATGACCCGTGTGCTGCCGTCGGCGAGAATATCCACCACGGTGAAAGTGGCGTAGCTGATTTTGCGTACCTGGCAGACAGGCAGCGCGTCCATGATGACTTCGGCGGCGCGGACGATGTCGGTGTCGTTGGCTGTGAATTTGAGCACCATGGTGGCGGTCATCAGGGAGAGAATACTGGCCTTCACCCCATGTCCGAGCCCGTCGGAAAGCACGGCTATGGTCCGGCCTTCCTCCGGCAGTTTGAGCGTCTTGAAGGCGTCGCCGCAGATATCCTCCCCGTATTTGTTGCGTTGGGTAGCTTCCACCTCGATGAAGGCATCCTGCGTCATGAATGGCGCCCCCGCAGATCTTTTTCGGAGATGGGCTTGGCCTTGCTGGAAAAGTCTTCGGACAGCGAACGCAGCAGAATTTCGGTGTCGGCCATGTTTTCTCCCAGCCGGCAGGCGATTTCCTGTACGGTTTCCAGGTTTTTGCGGATGATTTCTCTGGCCCGCTGGGCAATTTCGTCGCGCCGCAGTTCAGACCCGGTCACGTCGAAAATGACTCCGCCGACAACGCTTTGCGGCTCGATGCTGAAGATGGAGACGCTGAAAACCCTGTCTTCATGGCGCAGGGAATCGCGGTGAAAGTCCAGTTCACTTTCCAGCACGCGGCGGAAAAGTTCGGCAAAGGGGACGATTTTTTCCAGCGAAGCCCCTTCCATGCCCGGCTTGGCCTGAAAGGCAGTGAGTACGTCTTCCCCGAACAACCCGGCAAACCGTTCGTTGCATTCGATGATATGCATATCTGCGTTTGCGATCACAACCCCCGCGGGGATGCAGCGCAGCAGGGCATTGGCTTTCCTGGTGGCCCGTTTGCGCAGGAAATGCACACACATGGAGGGTTCGGCCAGGCCTTCGAGTATGGCTCTGGCCAGGCCTCTGCATGTCTCGTGTCCGCAGCCGCCGCAATTGAGTTCGTCTTCCGGGCCGAATTTTCCCAGCAGGCGGAGAGCCGCACGGTATTGCTCTTCCGTGAATTCCGGCAGCTGCACCGGCGACGCGTGCAGGGTATCCTCTATGGAAACTTCCGGCGACCGCAGCGGCGAGTTGACCACGGGCTTGGCCGCTCTCTCAAAGACCTCGATCTGGTCGAGCAGGCGGGGACGCGGGCTGGAAATGCACGGCCCCCGTACGCAGCCGCCCGCGCAGGAGAGCAGTTCCACAAAGACGGAATGGGGCAGAGGGCTGTTCTGAATATCCTGCAGGGCTGTTTCAATGTGATGAATGCCGGACAGGGTGGTGAAACAGACCGAATCGTTTCCCGTATAGGCTTTGACCGTGTCGGTCATACCGCCCTCAATGGGGTAGAGGGCGCCCTCTTTGGCGGCTTGGGGCACAAAGACATCTTCGGGCTCTGTCGTACGCTCCGTCTGGAGTGTCAGTTCCGCCAGGTCGATATTGTTCTGGGACAGCATGGTCTGCAGGTCGAAAAAGGTCATGGCCGCGTCGAGCAGCTCGGGGTGCTGGTCGGCCTCGTTTTTTTTTGCCACGCAAGGGCCGAAAAAAACAATGCGGATCTGCTCTCCAAACGCTTTGCGCAGCATGCGGCAATGAGAAAGCAGAGGCGAGAGCAGAGGCGTCAAATAGGGGACGAGCTCCGGCATGTAGCCGCGTATGAAGTCGACTGCCGCCGGGCAGGCTGTGGAAAGCATGAGCCTGGGGCCTTCCTCTGCCAGGAGCTGGGCGGCTGCTGCGGAAACCTCCTGGGCGCCGAGAGCGGTCTCGGATACTCCGGCAAAACCGATCAGGCGCAGGGCTTTGATCAAAGCGCCTGGGGAGACGTTGGGGAATTCCACCACCCACGAGGGGGCCAGAGATACATAGACCGGCCGCCTATCGCGTAAAAAATGGTAAACTTCGAACAGGTCGTTGCGGACATGTTTGGCATGAGCGGGACAGACGGATACGCACCGTCCGCAGGCGATGCATAGTTCCGGCACCACCGAGGCCCGGCCGTTGTCCACCTGGATGGCTTTCACCGGACAGTACCGCAGGCAGCGGTAGCAATCCTGACATTCCGTTTCAACCGTATAAATAGGGTACTGGGTCGGCATGCAACGTCCTTGCTTGATCTGTTATGGGAGTGTTCTGGGGGGATTGTACAATCGCGGGACAAGACGTTCAAGAGTAGGGCATGACATGGCGGCCGGGCTCATTTGGAAAGATGCAGGTCCAGCAGTTCAATGAGGCGGTGTTCATCAATTTCACTGAATAATTGTCCGTCGATACGAATATTGGGACTGGTGGGGCAATGGTCTTCGCAGCGGCTGCCCTTGAGTTCCACCGAATCGGCGAGTTCATGGTCGGCAAGGTATTGTTCTATCAGGTGCAGATGCTTTTTGTTGCCCCTGGCGAAACACGAGCTGCCCATACAGATGACTATTTCGTGTTGCATTTGTCTCCGATACCCTGTTTGATTTTTTTGTGAAAAATAGCGCAATCTGTAGCCGCAAGCAAGATGAAATTCTCAGCGCCGATGTCATTTTGAGGCTTTTGCAGAAATTGAAATAGAAGTTTAATCACATTTTAATGATAGTGACATTAAGATATTGATAACGCCGTCAAGAGCTGGCAATTTGAAACGGCAAGTTTGGGAAATTGTATAACGCTGTGTCAGGAATAATATTTTTTTCGTAATGTAAGTTAATTATCTGATATGATAGATTATTTTATATATTTGGCATGCTGCGGCATGATCTGTTATGTTCAGATGACGAGGATGAGGTATGAGCATTTTGGAAACCGTAGAGGTCGGAAAATGGCGGTAACGGCTGCCAGACATACCCTAACGAACCGGTTGGGAACGCCCCAAATCCGCATGCATCGTGAACCAACCGTATCGTTTGCTTCCGGCTTTTTTCGAATGTGAAGCGGTTTCTTTGAGAGAGTGCTTGCGATAAACAACCAAGGGGCGATTATGGCCAAACTACAACTTCTCTCTCTTCAGCCCGGCATGGTTCTGGCTACTGAAACACGAGATAGAAATGGCCGACTGCTTGCCGAAGCGGGAACGCTTCTGACCCCGGATGTGATCCGTGTTCTCAGAAGCTGGGGAGTGCCGGCCTGTGATATTCTTGATTTGAGCAACGGCAACAATGACCGGAGCGAGGATGATAAGCTGACGGAGTTGCGCGCACGCGTAAAAATCATGGCGGAGCTGCGTTTCAAGGAATATGACCAGGAGGCTGATATTACCCGCGGCCTGCGGGAATTGTGGGAGCAGCACAAATTTGCGGCACTGTCTTCCTCTGGAGCGGACGAGGCCGATGAGCCTGGACAGCTGGAAAAAAATGGTTTTCATTTTTCGCTGGAACGCTTGCCCCCTTTGGAGGAGCTGGCTCAGCGGGAAATCCGTTGCGGGAAGCTTCCCGAAGTCTTTCCCCGGCTGGTGGACGTGGTCAATGATCCGCGCGTCACCGTGAAAGATGCCGTGGACGTGGTCAGCTCGGACCCCCTGTTGTCCGAACGGCTGCTGCAGATAGTCAACAGTTCGTTTTACGGCGTTCAGGCGCATGTGGATACGATCAATTCGGCGGGATATATTATCGGCGCTAGCCAGTTGCTGACTCTGGCCGCGGGCATATCCATCGTCCAGGCCTTTTCCTGCGCGAATACGGAGATCGTCAACCACAGGCAGTTCTGGAGGCACGGCGTTGCCTGCGGTATCGCCGCCCGCACATTGGCCAGCTATTATCGCTCGCCCAACAGCGAACGGTTTTTTATCGCGGGACTGATTCATGAAATTGGGCGGCTGGTGCTCAGCGCCGAACTCCCCGGTCTATCGGAACGTGTGTTCGCTCTGGCCAAGGATCGAGAGACGCCTCTGCATATTGCGGAAAAATTGATTTTCGGTTTTGATCATCAGGAACTGGGGTGTCTGGTGGTTAAAAGATGGAAGCTTCCCGTCTCTCTTGAACGTTGCATAGGGTACTTCCAGAATACGGAAATCGGACCGTTGCAGCGCGATGCCGCCATTATGCAGATAGCCGACATCATGGCGCATGCTCTTGGGTACGAAGGCAGCGGCTACTGGTATGTACCGCCGCTTCCCAAACCGCTTTGGGCCGTATTGGATCTTTCGGCGCATACGATTCACCACCTTGCTCAAAAAATCGAATATCAGTTGGAAGAAGTCATGAGGTTCATTATTCCCGATGAATAGAAACGGTGGGATCTCCAAAACAAAGGAAGAGCTTGAGCTGCGTATCAGACACCTGGAAGAGCAGGCCAGATTTATTTATGATATTCTGGAACAAGCGGCCAACCTTGGTGATTTCCAGACCAGCATCAACAAGCTGACCGAACCCGGAGATATTCTCCTGGAATCCGCATCGCGTATGCAGGGAGTCGTGCAGTTTCTTTGCACGTGTTTTTATCTGGTGGACGAGCGGACTTCTGATTTTGTCCTGAATATGTGTCTGCCGCCGGAATATCAGGCTGAAATTCAGGAAGAGGTGGGCATTCTCATTGATAACGGCATTTTCGCGCTTGCCTTGCGTGAAAACAGGCCGACCATGATTTATTCCAGCAGCAAGAAATACCGCATAATGCTGCACGCGTTGTCCACCAGTTCGCGTACCAGGGGCATGTTCGTAGGGCTGCTGCAGAAGAGCGACCGGAACATTTCCGGCATTGTTCTTTCCATGCTGACGGTCATTCTGAAGTATTGCGCCAATGCCATAGAAAGTTTCGAACTCTATCGCCTGTTTCGGGAAAAGGAGCGCCGCTACAAGGAACTCGCGGATTTTTTCCCGCAGACCGTCTTTGAAACCGACGAGGAAGGGCGGTTGCTGCTGGTCAGTGCGGGGGTGATCGAACAACTCGGGCGCGATCCGTTGAAACTGGCGTGCAGTGCCAAACTCTGCGATCTGCTCGTTCCGGATTCACAGGATGCCGCGGCCCGGCTGCTGCAATCCGCCATGGTGCCGCAAGCTGAAAAAAGCAACGCCTGTATGGTGCGCGCATTGCACAGCGACGGCAGCAGCAGAGAAGTCTGCCTGGTGCTCGGGCCGGTCCACAGCGAGGGCCGTGTCACCGGAGTCAAGGGCGTGCTTTTGCCTCCCAGTTACTGCAGTTCTTCCGGAGCCTGCTGAGCCGCGCGTTCAGAACCGGACATTTTCAAAGTAAAAATCCGCCAGATCAAACAACAGCAGTCTCCCCGGCTGCTCCCGGCCGCTGCCTCTGGCCGCAAGTATGCGTATGGCCTCGGAAGCCTCCAGGGTTGCGGCAAAGCGTACGCCCGGAGCAGGGCAGCCCAGCACTTCTTCCGCACCGGCGCCGGTTCCGGCGACCTGGAAAAAATGCTGCAGTCCTTCTTCGTCGGGTTGCTGCGATCCGACAAAACCCGCCCAGCCAGCCACGGCCGCACTGATCAGCGGCAGTCCGGCTTCTTGCGCCGCACTGTGCAGGTCGGCTCGGAATTCCAGGCCCCCCAGCGCATCCACCACCAGATCCGCTTGTGCGCAGTAGTGGCGCATCTCCGCTTTGTGCAGAAAATTGTCAATGGGAATGAAACGAACAGCCGCGTTCAGTTCGCGTACCCTTTTCGCGGCTACAGCGCTTTTGGGTTGTCCCAGAACCGCTTCCGCACACAGAGCCTGGCGGTTCAGGTTGCTCTCCTCGAACACGTCGCCGTCCGCGCCGATGATGGTGCCTACGCCCATACGCGCCAGGATCTCCAGGACCGTTCCGCCCAGTCCGCCCAGTCCGACCAGCAATACCGTCGCATCCAGAAGCCGTGTTTGTCCGGCGGCATCCATGGCCGAAAAATTGCGGATGTACCGTTTGGGGATGATGCCGTTGCCCAGGGCCCGGCGTTCGATATCCCCTTGGGAGCTGCGGTGTTCCGCCGCCAGCGCAACGATATGTTCCAGCCCAAGAACGCGGCGGCCTTCAGTATCGTTTTCGGCAAGTTGTAACATTTGTTCAAGAAGTGCGGAGTAATCCATATCGTGCGGCATGAGAACATCTCGTAAATTTCGCTAAGGTTGATTCTGAATTAATTTTTCAACATATTGTGCAGAAATGCATGATTTGCGATTGTAAAACTAGCGTTAAAAGTGTCGGCTCGCAAGTATGCATGTTGCTTCCGCGCTGTTTACCCGTTATCAAAAGCCGGGCCGGCTGGTTTGCAAAGCCGTATCTCTGCAGTCAGGCGGCAAAAATCGAAGACGGAGACTTCATGAAGATCCTTATCGCCCCTTTTGCAGTCCCCTTGCCCACCTCGGGTCCGGCGGTCCGGTTGGCCGCGTTGTCGTCCGAGACCTTGCGACGCGGACATATGCTGGCCGTATGCGCTGCCAACGACGGCAACCTGCAGCTGGTGGAAGGGGCCAGGCAATACGCGGCGCCCGCTCCCACGTTGTTGGGGTTGCCCCCTTTTCTGGCCTATTCGTTGGGGTTTCTGCTGCGCAACAGGTGGCTGCAGGGCGGGCGCAAGGTGACGAGTTTCGAGCATGTGCTGCACCTGGGCGGCATGTTGCGTAAGCAATACGTCGAGGCGGATGTGCTCGCCCTGCGCCAGGCCATTGAAGATTTCGCTCCGGACGTGGTTCTCTCTGAATACCGTTTTGCCGCGATTCTGGCCGCCAGATTGTGCGGCGTTCCCGTGGCCACTACGCACAGCTTTCCAGGCCAGGCAAGCTACGCGTCCGATCCGGAGTACAGCGGCGAATTGCGCACGTATCTGGAAGCGAACGATCTGCCCCAGTGCCAGTCCGCATTGGAGATTTTCGAGTGGGCGGATATACGCTTCATACCCAGTTCCGAACGGCTGGAACCCATGACCGACGAGACGATCCACCACGTTGGCCCCTTGTCCAGTGTGCGCCGGCATGCTTTGAACCGCCAGGGGCGGCGCAACAATATTTTGTTTTATCTGGGAAACGGGAGCGTGAGTCCCAAAAAGGCCGCGTCCATCGCCGTCACCCTTTTCAAGGACAGTCCTTATGACGTCTATGTGGCGGGCAAGGGGCTGAAACCCAAAAGCGTGGGCCGGGTCCAGGTCCGGGAATTTTTCGACTTCAGCCAGCTTTTGCCCCAGGCGGCCCTGTTCGTGAACCACGGCGGGCAGAACAGCGTACTGTCCGCACTGGCCCACGGCGTGCCGCAGCTGGTTTGTCCGGGCAATGTATTTGAACGCCGCTATCAGGCGGACTCCGTGGTTCAGGTCAACGCGGGCAAGCGTATAGATTCGGCGGATTTTACTGCGGGCGTGCTCGAACTGTACGTCAGCGAGTGCATCAGCAACAGCGTGTACGCGGAAAACGCCGCCAGAACCGGGACGGAACTGCTGCATCTCGGCGGTACGGGCAAGGTGCTGGACCTGCTCGAAGGACGCTATGGGACGGACTGAAGGTCTGTTTTATTATGCATTGCGTATGCGCACAATCCGTAGGTTGCCTGTTGTGACAAACTGCGAAACGTCCTTATACTTAAGAACGTTTTGAAAAATACAATCCGGTCTTCAATAAAGTATGTTGAATTTTATTGGGTTCCCTGGCCGGGTTCGATTAGGTCAGGCTGTATTACGCCTGTGGGGAACGACCGGGTCTAAACCAGATCAGCGTGGCTGCAAAAAGAATCACTCCGATTGCACCAAGCCAACGTGAAGGATCTTCGACGTAGGCCATAACGCGAATTCCGCTGCCCCAAAGGAACACGATAAAAGAGGTAAGCAGCAGAATTGTCCACTGTCCGGGAATATTAACCGGGAAAAAAATATTTTGCAGCTTGGGCATAGCCCGTGTGAATACAATCCACAGAGCCCAGGTCAACAAAACACTTCCGAGCAGAAAGAACAGCCAGGGAGGGGTTCCTGTGCCGCGTGTGAATATTCCGGTGTCACCGTGCTCCGCAAATGAGCGCATATAAATATAGGCAACCAATTCCATCAAATTGATGAGCACAAACAGGTAGACGGTCAGAAAAAAAGTTTTTTTAGTGGCTGTGTTTTTACCACCTAGATATATCAGGCCACAGGTAATCATTGTAAAATGCATAACTAAGGGGCTGACACCAATTATAGCCGCAGTGAGATTTTTTCCTTGGGCGAATAGTCGCTTATAGTGTACGCCTTCATCCCATCCAGTCATAGTAATGGGATTGCCCCAGACTATGTCTTGCGGGTGGTGTCCTGTTCCCAACAGCCAAGCCATGGTGCTGTGCGTAAATTCATGAAGTAAAATCACAAGTGCCTGCAATATGAAAAAAATAAGGACAACTTTAGACGTAAATATGATGATGTCTCGATAGGATGTTTGATTATACATTTGAAATTAATACGTTTATTTGTCTGTAAGGTCAAGTGGTATTTCTCAATAAATAGTTTTTTATGGAACTGCTGATTAAATCCTGGTTTGTGCTCGTTAATAGATAGATTTTTCAGTATAGTCCTCTCCGCAAGGGAGGAATCCATGAAACAGCTCAGCTTTAGTGATGTCGAATACAGTTTGCGCAAAAGGATGAAGAAACGTGAAGAATTCCTGAGGGCTATGGATAAGTTCATTCCCTGGGAGAATGGGTGGCCTACATTGAGCCCTACTACCCGGAAGGTCAGCGCGGCCGTCCGCCTATGGGGATTGAAAAAATGCTGCGCATGTATCTTTTACAATGCTGTTTGAACCTCTCGGATGAAGGCGTAGGAAATGGCATTTATGATAGCGATGTTTTATACTGTTTTATGAAAATTAATTTTGTCGACGAACAGGTACCGGATGCCACAACGTTGCTCAACTTTCGGAATTTGCTGGAAACGCGCATTTTTACCAATTGGGAAAAGCAAATCGAACGATGCAAATCCTCGGCCCGCTCCAAGGTGGAGTATCTGCTTCTGGTAGTCAAACGCTTCTTTGGATACAGCAAGACAGTGTACCGTGGCCTGGCTAAAAATACGCTTCGGATGTATATGTTGTTCACCAGCGCACAGATCTTGATGTGCATCCGGACTGGCAGGCCACTACCAGCCTGAAAAGATATTGGGGTAAAAAAGAAGCTGTTCACCAGTTTCTCTGTATAATTCAGCCTCAGAAGAAATATTGGAAATTAGTACGCCTTGCGCAAAACAGCAGTTTAAGTCATCATAAAGAGTCCATCATGAGTACGTCGAATCCAGCATACGCGCCGGGCGAACGGGTCCCGGCAAGGCCTTTGGGCTTTGTTCCGCCGCCTGAATGTCCGGTGGCGCCCGAGTCTCGGGGCACTGTTCCGGATGCACAGGCTTGTGTGGCGTTATGGGACAAATACGACATGCCGGTGCATATTCGCGCGCACAGCGAACTGGTGGCCCATGTGGCGGTCTGGCTCGGAGTGCGGGCTCTGGAGCACGGCATTGCCGTGAGCATTCCGGAGATCAGGGCCACGGCCCTGTTGCATGACCTGGCCAAGCCCTATACCATCCATCATGGAGGCAACCACGGCCATCTCGGTGGTGCGTGGGTGCTGGAGGAAACCGGAAATCCGATTATCGCCCACGGCGTTCTGCATCATATTCACTGGCCCTGGGAAATCAACGTCCGGCGCCATTTTCTCGCTCTGGCCGTGATCTACGCCGACAAACGAGTGCAGCACGATACGCTGGTCACCGTCCGGCAGCGTTTTGAGGATCTGATTTTGCGCTACGGCAACACCCCGTACATCATCGAGCGTATCAGGCAGTCCGAACAGCAGGGCTACGACATCGAACAGGCTTTGGAAAACGAACTTGGAGTGGAATTGGAATGCGAATCCTTTTGATCGCCGGGGGCTGGTCCAACGAACGCGACGTGGCGCTGTCCGGCGCAGCGCAGATAGAAAAAGCCTTGCTGGCCCTGTCTCATGAGGTGGTGCGCTTTGACCCCAGGGACGCCTTTGATTCCTTGTACGAAGTATCCCGTACGTGCGATTTCGCTTTCATCAATCTGCACGGCCAGCCTGGCGAGGACGGCTTGCTCCAGGCTATCCTGGACCGCGCGGGATGCCCGTATCAGGGCCCTGGGCCGGCCGGTTCGTTTCTGGCTCTGAACAAGTCCGCCGCCAAACAGATTTTTCGCCAAAACGGACTGACCACGCCGGATTGGGTTTTTCTGCCCACGCCGCCGGAGCCCGGATGGCAGTGTCCTCTGGCTTTTCCGGTCTTCGCAAAGTCCAACGTGGGCGGTTCGAGTCTGGACATGGGCAGGGCGGAGGACCAGGCCGCCCTGGACAAGATACTTGCCGGACTGTTCGCCAAGGGGCGCGAGGTGCTGGTGGAGTCCAGCATCAGCGGCACGGAACTGACTTGCGCGGTTCTGGGAGACGAGGCCCTGCCGCCGATTTTGATCAAGCCCTTGAAGAACGAGACATTTTTTGATTACGAGAGCAAATACGCCCAGGGGGGCGCTGACGAAATCTGCCCTGCGCCCGTGGATCAGGCCGTCATTGACGAACTGAAACGGCTCAGCCTGGAGGCGCACCGCGCTCTGGGATTGCGCGGTTGCAGCCGCGCGGATTTTATCCAAAGCAACGGCACCCTGTATCTGCTCGAAGTCAATACGCTCCCCGGCATGACCCCCACCAGCCTGTTGCCCCGCTCCGCGGCGGTTCATGGAATGAATTTCGAGGCCCTGATTCAACGACTGATTGATCTTGGATTGAATAAAACGTAAGTTTACCCCCTGCAACAGCGAGTACGATGCTAGCTTCAAAGAAACGTCTTCCCCATACGCGGCTGATGCCCCTGTACGACGCGGCTTGGCGTCTGATTTTTCCTCTGCTTCCTTTTGTTTCCCGTTTGCGCAACAGCGCGTACAAGCGCATGGTGCCCGCCGCCGTCACCAACCTGGGCTGGGGGGGCGCCATCCAGGACCAGGATGTCTGGCTCCACGCGGCTTCGGCCGGAGAGGCCTACCTGTCCTGGGAGATCCTCAAGCACCTGCCTCGTCGTGATCTCAAGCAGTCGGACCCGTTGCCCGTGTTGCTGACAACCTGTACGGACCAGGGCATCGAACTGCTCGACAAAGCCGTTGCCTGGGCGCAGTCCCAACGTCCGGACCTCGTGCTTACCACCGCCTATTTTCCCTTTGATTCGCGCGCCCAGATGCGTCGGGCGCTGGAATGGGTCCGGCCGAAAGTCGTGGCCGTGCTGGAAACCGAGCTCTGGCCCGGGCTGTTGTGCGCCTGTGCGGAGCGCTCCGTGCCCCTGGTGCTGCTCAACGGCCGGATGCGTTCGTCCAGCCTGGGCCGCTACCTGGCATTGAAAAAGTTTTTTCGTACGGTGGGCCCCAGGGAAATCCTGGCCATATCCGAAGCCGACGCCATGCGCTTCAGCCTGCTTTTCTATTCGGACCGTGTCCGGACCATGCCCAACATCAAGTTCGACCGGGTAAGCACGCCGCAAAGCTCGGAAGAAGCCGGCGCGGCCCTGGCCGAGGTGGTCGGACCGCGTACGCCCTTTGCCGTGCTGGGGTCCATTCGAGAGGAAGAAGAGCACGATGTGCTCCAGGCTTTGCGCAGCATCTGCAGCCAACGCCCGAAGACCAGCATCGGCCTGTTCCCGCGGCACATGGAGCGCATCCTGCCCTGGTGCGAACTGCTGCGCGGGGCGGAGTTGAACTGGGTCCTGCGTTCGGAACTGACCGAACCCGCGGCGCCGGGCAGCGTGATTCTCTGGGATGTCTTCGGCGAGCTGAACGCCGCGTACGGCCTGGCCAAAGCCGCGTTCGTTGGCGGCAGCCTGCGTCCGCTGGGCGGGCAGAATTTTCTCGAACCCCTGTCCATGGGCGTGGCCACCTGCGTGGGCCCCCACTGGGGCAACTTCGCCTGGGCCGGGCGCGAACTTGTGGATTCCAACCTGCTCAAAGAAGTGGATTCGCCCGAATCCCTGGCCGACCAGATGGTCAAATATCTCAAACGTCCGCCCAAACCATCCGCGCTCCGCAAACGTTTCGCCGCCTACCTCGCCACCCGCCAGGGCGGCGCCGCCCAGGCCGCTGCAGTGATCGCCGGGTATCTGGGGTAGAATACTTCCTTCAGATTTTTGTTTTTCAATCCCGGCGGGCCCATTTCGCTCTGTGTCAGAGCGTTCATTTTTAGTATTCAAAAAGCTCCTTTCTTGTTCTAACGAGAAATAATCTCGTAATCCATTGACAGAAGGCCTGTCGCGAGCTAGCTACAATCATAAAAGGCAACCAAAAGCGGAGCGAAATAATGCTCATCAATTTTACGATAGAAAATTGGCTCTCCTTCCGGGAAGAGACAATGTTTTCCATGGTCGCGGGCCGCGAACGCCAGCATGGCGAGCGTTTACCCCGGGTAAAAAAATATCAGATGCGTCTGCTGCCTGTGTCGGCTATCTATGGCGGCAATGCCTCAGGGAAAACCAATTTTTTTAAGGCTATGAGCTTCGCCAAATGGTTTGTTACCAACGGGCCGCAATCTGATGCCGACATTCCATTCGAGTTTTTTCGTCTTGCGCCGGAATGTAAAAAGAAACCTGTTCAATTTTATTTTGAGCTACTTATCGATGAGGTCATTTATAAGTATGCGTTCGCCATTTTAGGGCAAGAGGTGGTGGAGGAATCTTTGACGCGAATGACAAGTTCGAGCGAAGTAGAATTGTTTTCACGGCAGGGTGAAAAAATAACCTTTCCTCAATCATTGGCGGAAAAAGATGCAACGCGGTTTCAAATTATTTTTGAAGGGACTCGGACGAATCAATTGTATTTGACAAATTCAGTGTCTCAGCGGCAGATAGCGTTTAAAACCGTATATGATTGGTTTCAGTACACGTTGCGTCTTGTTGGGCCTGATAACCGTTTTGGTTTTGGTGCGCAGTTGGATAAACCCGACAAACTCTATAAAGAAGTCAGCAACCTTCTTGCCTGTCTTGATACGGGCATTTCCAAGCTCGATGAAGAGGTGATTTCCCTGGAAAAAGAGTCGTTTTTGAAAGAGCTCCCCCCGGATATACTTGACAAAGTTACGGCAAGCACAGCGGTCGTTATGGAAGATTCGCGGGATGGGGATTCCATAACTCTCTTACGACGAGATGGTGAGCTGATTGCCCATAGGTTGATAACCTTTCACAAGCAGCAAAATGGAGAATCTATCAAATTTGAAATGCGGGATGAATCGGATGGATCGAAACGGGCCATCAGTTTGTTGCCGGTTTTTCTCTCCCTAGCCGCTGAAGGAGCAAGTCATGTATATTTTATTGACGAACTAGACAGGAGTCTCCATACTTTACTTGCTAGACAGCTTCTGGAATACTACTTTTCCTCTTGCTCTCCTGAAAGCCGTTCGCAATTGGTATTTACTACTCATGACCTTTTACTCATGGATCAGGAGTTGTTTCGAAGGGACGAAATGTGGGTCGCGGAACGTGATAAGAACGGCGCTTCTTCGCTGTATTCTCTAAGCGAGTTTGAAGGCGTCCGCTACGATAAGGATATCAGAAAAAGTTATTTGCTCGGGCGTTTTGGCGGCATACCGTCTTTATATATGCCGTTGGTTGTCAAAAGCGAAAGGCACTACAAAAAAGAATAATTGGTAAGCATGGCAAAGAAACGAATCGGCCGTCCTCAACGGGGGGGAACAAAACGCACGTACAGAAAGGTATGTTTTATTGCCACAGAAGGTGCCAAGTCTGAGCCTCAATATTTTTCAATGTTCAATTCCAAACAGACGGCGTTTACGATTAAGACTCTGACGCATCGTACCAAAAACGACCCAAAGCATATTAAAAAACGAATCAAGGACAAAGTGGATGAAATAGGGCTTGCTCCGGGTGATCAGGCTTGGATTGTGTTGGATTTTGATCGCTGGCCAGAAGAGCATCTCCGTGAGCTGCACGCTTGGGCACAAGCGAGCGAGCAGTACGGCTTGGCATTGAGCAATCCCAACTTTGAATATTGGCTGCTTCTGCATGTGGCGGACAACGTAAAAGGAGTCACAACGCAGACCAATTGTTTGGATCGGTTGCGAAAATGTGTTCCTTGTTATGAAAAAGGGAACATCCACCCCGAGGTGTTTTGGGCGGGAGTGAGAAAAGCCGTGGCCCAGGCCAAAGCCAAAGACACGCCTCCTTGCGAAGACTGGCCGCGAGACCTGGGCAGCACGGTTTACAGACTCGTCGAAAGAATTCTATCCCTGGAGTCCGGAGCTTAATCCAGCGGCTTCCAGAGCGTGATTTCCGGCTCGCCGTCCAGAAAGGGACCGCAGGCCTCGAGAAAGCCGGTCAGGTGCGGGGTTTGCAGGTGCTCGTCCAGAGCGGCTTTGCTTTTCCAGACTTCGTGAAAATAGATTTTGTTGTCGGTGTCGGCGGGAAGATGCGCATCGTAACTGATGTTTCCTGCTTCGGCGCGAGTGGTGGAAAGCAGCCCGGGGAGCACTTCCTTTACGGGTGCGGGCAGGGAGCCTTTGAAGGGGATTATGGCCAGAACAATAACGGTTTCATCGCTCATACTGTACTCCTTGTGCATTCGTAACAAAATCGGGTTTTAAAATGCGGCCATCGGCCGGTACATCTGCAAATTCACCATCAGAGCAGCAACCAGAGTCTTCAGATGGAGCTATACGCTTCCGCGGTCCGCAAGTCGAGTCTTGTCACGAATAGCTTCGCATTCGGAAAGAAGCCCGGAACGAGCTTTCAGGTCAGGTAGCAGGAAGAAACAGCCGGACTTCGGCACAATCAGGCGCAGCCGACGATGAGAAAATTCACCCCGGCCGGCTGATCCTGCAGGTTCAGGGAAAGCCTGTGCAGAGTGCTTCTGGAAAGCACGACGGTTCCCCGAAAGCCGGAGGCGATTTCTTCAGCAACGGCTTTGGCCTCAATGTAGGATACGGCTTTGGAATCGAAGATCAGGTCGGTGGGCAGGCAATCCGGATGATCCACAATCAGTACGGGCGATTTGCTCCGGCGTTTGCGCAGCAATCCGTTGACGACCTCCATGAAGCGGTCCGGATCCACTGGTTTTTCCATACGGGCGTCGCCCGAATAATCAAGGGCGTCCTGTGAAATGCTGATGATGAGAATGGGCACGCAAGCAAGTTCCGGGTCCGAGCGAAAATGGCGGACAGCCATTTCTCCCCCCATGCCCGGCATGAGCAGGTCCATGATGATCAGGTCCGGGATGGTGTCCCTGGCTTTTTCCAGGGCCTCTTCGCCGCTTTTGGCCTGGTAGACTTCATAGGCCGCATCGCTGAGCAACTGGTTGAAATATTCCCGGATGAAAGCATTGTCGTCCACCACCAGGATGCGGGTTTTGTCTCTTGCAGGCAGAGGCTGCACTACACGAGGCGCATGTGGCGTTCGCTGGAAACCCGGCAGTTCGATGATGAAGGCGCTGCCTTTGCCCGGTTCGGATTCGGCCCAGATGCGCCCGTTGTAATGTTGAATGGTTTCCCTGCAGATGGCCAGCCCCAGGCCTGTTCCGGCGGGTTTTTTTTCGCGCTGCTGCTCCGCTTCTTCCACTTTGTGGAATTTGTCGAAAATCTTGACCAGCTGGTCTTGAGGAATGCCGGGGCCCGTATCCTGTACTTCAATACGCAGCTTCTCGTGACGCATTCCGGCACGAAGCAGCACATGGCCCGAACTGGTGAACTTGACCGCGTTGTTGAGCAGATTCACCAGCACCTGCATAATTCTGTCCTCATCGCAATACAGCAGGGGAAGGTCGTCCTGGATTTCCAGACGCATTGCCAGGCCGGGCTTCAGATCGAGCTGTCCCTGCACGGCTTCCACCGCGTGTTTTGCCAGGCCTCGTATGGAAAGATCCGTGTCGCGCCATTGCATCTTGCCGGATTCTATCCGCGACAGATCCAGAAAATCGTTGATCAGCCTGGTCAATCGTTCGCCTTCGTGTTGGATTATTCGCAGGTTGTGTTTGATCCGCTCGCCGCGCTTGAGCAGCTTTTTGTCGTTTCCGGCAAATGGCAGAAAAAGTTTGCAAAAGTCCTGGTTGATCAGTTTGGAAAAACCGAGAATGGACGTCAGGGGCGTACGCAGGTCGTGCGACACCGTGGAAAGAAAACCGGATTTCAGTTCATCCAGTTCCATGAACCGTTTGTTGGCCGCTTCCAGCGCGGCGTTCTTGTCCGCCAGTTCCGTACTGCGTACGCTGATTTCCTCCTGCAGCACCTGGCTGCGGGACTGCAACTGGTGGTCGCGTGTTTCTATTTCGTCCAGCATCATATTGATACGTCGGGTTAAACGTCCCAGTTCGTCCTCATTGGTAATAGGCGTCCGGGCAGTGAAAATCTGCGTATCTATGACTTTCTGGGTCGTATTTGTGAGCCGGTTGAGCGGGACGAATACCAGGCGGCGCAGAGCCGCGTAGAGGCCAAGACACAAGGCCGGAATCAGAATGAGCAGTTTGACAATGGTATCGGTCACGATGGCATGCAGGGCCTGATCGATGTGTTCCGTACGGCAGGCGACGGACAGTCGGGCTGGTTGTTCGCCCGTGATTGTGACGGACGTATTGCGTACGCTTCCGTTGTCGGAACAGAGAGAGGCGGGAGTGGTGCGACCGTCATGCAGTGCGAAGCCGAAATCCTGAATGTGTTCGTGGGAGAAATGAAGCGCCGCGCATTGAATCCGTTTGTCCTGCAGAGCAGTGCGGAGGATTTGCTTTGCCTGGGCGTACTGCCTGGTTGCAAGCGGCTGCTCAAGGGATCTGGAGAGTTTTTGGGAAAAGCGTTCGGCAAAAAGATCCAGCTCGGCCAGCTGGGTTCTTTGTGTTTGCAGGTAGTCATGGAAGCTAAATGCGCTAAGTACGGCTGCCGTGATGCAGGATAACAACAGCAACAACTTGGTGCTCAGGTTCATTTTGCGAACAAGTGTTTTTAACATGCCTGGATGCGCCATGGAAAGCTCACTGTATGACAAGACCTGTAAGTGTTTTTTTTGACAGCGTATACAGTTTACCATCTAACAGGTTTTGGTTCAATATGGAAAATTATTTTTGTTGGGCAAGGCCTCAGGAGGAAAAGTATATTGAGAAAAAAATGGGCAGGGGATACAATACAAAAAGGATTGTTTCCTCCAGCGCCTGGACTGTCGGTTTTTTCGGGCTGGTTGCCCGGGCGCTTTTGGTATTCTTTCTTGCAATCCGCTTTGAATGCTTTATTTTGTAATCAGGAACGTATTGGCCTGGTCCGGCAGCCCGGGAAAATCCTTTTGTTTTCTTTCCTTGCTGTGGTGTTTACAATACCAGTCGCCAGTTTTTCGGCTGCCTCCGGGGGGTCGGCCAGCGGAGCCCCCAACCTCCAACCATGCCGCCATGAATGATGGCCGCATAACCAACAACACCAAGGAGGTACCTGTCATGCAGCTGAAAAAAATTCTTCTACCTTTTGATGGTTCCAAACATTCCGCCAATGCGGCGGCGTATGCCGTACACCTGGCCAAGGCGGACGGCGCAACAGTCACCCTTGTTCATTGCTACAATGTGTATGCGGAACTGGCGGAAGTTCCCGAGGTTTTTGTCGGCCAGATGGAAGACACATTGAAAAAGCGTGCGGAAAACTGTCTTGCCGAAGGTGCGCGCATTTTGGATGAAGCAGGTGTGGCGTACAATACGCTGCTTCAGGAAGGGGCTCCCGGAAAGCTGATAACGGATCTGGCCAAGACCAAAGAGTACGACGTTATCGTTATGGGCTCCGTCGGTCATTCCGAGATCGGGGGCCTGTTATTGGGGAGCGTCAGCCACAAGGTCATCAGTACGATGTATTGCCCCGTGTTGATCGTTCCTTAGATGGTGTACAACGAAAAACCACCGCCTTTGCCAGGCAAAGGCGGTGGTTTCCGGATGTAAAAAAGGGTCCGCCGCGTTTTTTCGGGGGCAGGCGGGGGGCGCGGCGGACAGTTTCAAAGGGCGAATTAACCCAGGGAAAACATACGTTTTCCCTCCATCAGGTATCTTCGCTGATTATTTTCCCGGAATCAGTAAGTTCTGTTGCTTCTTCTTCATACCGTATGTGATCGTCTGCAGTGACGACAAGGTTCTGTTGCAGCGCTTCCTGATCCAGGTGACGAAATGTTTCGTAGCAATGGATTCGGGCGCGCGCGTTATCACTGGCTATGGAGGTCGAATGGCTGGTGAGCATGGCGACGGCTTTCCACATTTTGTCCTTGGTCCAGCCTTCCATGCCGGTACGCAACACCAGTTCGACAGGATCTATTTTGCCTTTCATGCCATTCCCCCCCTTGTTCGATTTTAATCCGTTCCTACGCTGAAGAACGCATTGGTGAGAACATGGGCGTCATAATAGCTGTCGGCCACGGCTTCAGGTTTGAGCTGCAGGTGGCTGATCAGCCTGTCCATATTGGCCCAGTCGGCGCTTTCCATACGATGCGCCAGCTGCAGCCAGAGCCGGTCGATTTTTATTTCACCGCACAACCCTGCTTTCAGTTGCTGGTTCAACGGGAGTTCTTCCACTATCTCACGCATGGGAATATCCAGCAAGGATTCCAGCAAAGAAAAAAGGCCCAGCAAAAAAAGCTGGTCCGGCGGCGCTACAGTATAGCCGCTACGGATGGCAGTACGTTTGAAAAAGTGGGCTCGTTGCGCGGCCGTGCGGACCAGTTCCGTTGTCTTCTGGGGCGGGGTGATGTCGTTGAGCACGGCCAGTCGCAACCAGTTCCGCATCTGTTCCCAGCCCAGAATGACCACGGCGTGGTCAATGGACGTAATTTCCACAGGAAAACTGAATGCGGCGGAGTTTAAAAACAACAACAGCCTGTAGCTGATGGAGGCGTCCATGGAGATGGCGTCAGCAAGGCTTTGAAAATTGGGTTTGTCGGTTTCGATAATTTGAAATAACTGCAGGCGCGTGGTCTGGTCGGACTCCAGGGCTTTGCCCTGGACAGTCTGTGTCCGCTTGAAAAAACCGCCCTGAAAATAGGTAAAGCCCAAGGCCCGTGCGGCATTATACAGTTTTTTCGTTTCCACTCCCTTGGCCACAAGAGCACAGTCGCGTGAGCGGATTTTTTTCATCAGGCCCATTATCCGGCGGGGCGTTTTGCCCAAGATGGAAATGGAAACAACGTCGGCGCGTTGCAGTAACGGCTCCGCCCCCGTGAGCCCCTCGAAATTTTCCAGAGCCAGGGAGTAGCCCCGTACTCTGAGTTCGCCCAGCGCGTCGAGCAAGGCTTTGTCCGGATTGGAGACCTCCCTGAACTGCACAACGGTGTTGGCGGAGGGAAGACTGCGCGGCTGCCTGTTGCGGATGGCTTCAGGCGAAAAGGGCACAATGATCTTCTCATCTCCGATCTGTCCGGGGGGAAACGCATAGGATTTGACAGACTGGCTGGAAAGTTCGTCAATATAGCGAATTTCTTGCGAAGGCGGATGGGCTGTCGTCCAAGGGGCGTTCCGTGCGACCAGATGATGGCCCCAGACCTTGGCGTTTTTTTCAAAAATAGGCTGCTTGGTGAAGAAAAGGCGGCTTTCATCACCGTGGAAATCAGTAGTATTCATGGTGCATCCTCCGTCGGGAGATATGCCGGGAATCCCAGGTGGAAAGCCGATGAAGGATAGTTCGCTCGGTACGTGTGAAGGACTCCAGGCAGCCCGGCTGTCTTCGAGAGACCCGTGGCTTTCCGTCCCTGTCTCGCGACAGGTTTGGCATTTTTCTGTTGTTACTCTTTAGATATACGAAGCGACAAGTGTTTGTCAAGTAAATCGTAAAAAATTTCATCATTACTTTTTACCATCGAAGCATGTGTACAGATTGCACCGGATTCCTGTAATTGTAAATTGAAATTCCTGGGGAAAACGTGAAAAAAGAGAAAGATATTTTCAGCGGCAGGATTATTATCGTATGAAGTACGTGGAATCAGACCTCAAGTACGGCGTCGAACAGCTTTTCGTAGCGCCGGGTGATCAGCGGGGCCGCGTAGCGGGAGCGGACGCTTTCCCTGACAGTTGCACGGTCCGGCGGCAGCGTCAAAGAGTCGAGAATCATCCTGGCCAGCGCGTGCGTATCTTCCGGCGGGGCCAGTTCGCCGTTGCCGCCCGGGAGGATGATTTCATCCAGTCCGCCCGGACAGGCAAAAGAGAGCACGGGCGTACCGCAAGCCATGGCTTCGAGCACCACGTTGGGAAAGCCCTCGTAGCGCGAACTGCAGATGAGGCGGTGCGCGTTGGACAGATACGGGAAGGGGTTGGCGACAGGGCCTGCGAAAAATACCTGATCCGAGATTCCCAATGTTTCGGCCAGTCGGCGCAAGGCCGTTTCCTGCGATCCCTTGCCGAGGATGGTCAGCCGCGGCGCCGGGACGGGACGCTGCTGCAGCACTTCCGCCAAAGACCGTAACAACAGGTCGAAGCCTTTTTGCGCTTCGAGTTTCCCTACGGCTAGAATCTGCGGTCCGGGGCCGCTAAATGGATTGGGGTACGCACGGGCGCGCTGTGCGGCCAGCTCCATATCCACCGGATTGGGTATCCGCACGGCCAGTTTCTGGGGCAGTCCGAACCGGCGTGTGAGATCTTCCTCCATTTCGCGGGACTGGCAGACCACCGCGTCGCAGAATGGGTAAAGCCGTTTGTAGAGCAGGGGAAACAGGCGGCGGAACCGCTCGTGGGCCAGTTTGCGGCTGGGAATGTTGGTTTCCCTGGCAATGATCCGGGTTCCCCCGGGCAACAGGGGCTTGCAGAACAGCAGCATGAAATTCAGATGCGCCTGCGAAGAGAAGATCAGATCCGGGCGCAGTCTGCGGATGGTTCGGATGATGGCCAAAGGCGCATTGCGCGCGCGCCTGGCCTCAAGGTCCAGCACCGGCAGATCCGGCGGCAGCATTTCCAGCAACGGCCCGTTTTTGTGCACCAGGGCCAGGCTGGGGGCGAACCGCGTACGGTCCAGATGGTGCAGCAGCGTACAGAAGACCCGTTCCGCGCCTCCCAGTGTCATGGAAGGCGAGAGAAACAGGATCTTGGCGTGTTCGGGTCGCATGGGGGCGGATCAGTCGATGCGGACTGTATATTTTTTCAGGAATTCCACTGGATTGTACGACAATTTAGCCTTGCGCAGGCCCGGGTCGTCCAGGTCCTGTTCACGGTTGACGTACAGAAACGAATCTGCCTGGTTTTCCAGGAACATCTGGTTGATGGCCTGGTAGATGCCGCGGAAGTTGGGTTTGCCCTTTTCAAAGTGGATGACGATGGTGTCTTTGGAGAGGGCCTCGGCCACGGTATAGGCCACCATGGTGCCGTCTATATGCAAAGCGCCGCCCATGAGCCCGGGGAAGCTGTCCCAGCTGGTGAGAATACGTTCGATGGCCTGGTTTTCCGCGGTCAGAGCGGAGGAATCCTTGAGTTCCTGCCATTCCACCCACTCGTGCTGCAGTTCCAGGGTTTCTTCGATGCATTCCATGTCCATGGGCTGGTATTCGTATACGTAATTCTTTTTAAATTGGTTGAAGAGATTCTTTTTGCGGTGAAATTTGTTGCCCTTGAGGCCGATGAGTTCGGGAACGGAATAGACGTAATCCCACTGGGCGCGGTCTTCTTCCAGGTGTACGCGCTCGCCGAGCTGCTCCTGCCAGAGCAGGGCCAGTATCTCAGGTACGCGGATAAAGGTTTTCCCCGCCAGACAGCAGGTTGACCACTCTTTTTCGAGCCAGGGGCCCACCGGCGCCCAGTACACGGGCTCGGGTACGTCCTGGCGCAGCCAGACAAGGTCCTCGTGCCAGCACCACTGCAGACCGTACACTTCGGCCCAGCCCCAGATATTGGCGAAGCTGTAATCCGAGGCCGTTTGCGGGCAGCGGGCATAATAGGAAAGATAGGCATCCTGCCGTTTTCTATCTATGGGTTCGTAAAGAGGTCTCATGGTGTCGCGATGTAGCTCCATTTTGAATTTTGCGCAAGGTAAAGCGCTGCCAGTTTTTGAATTGAAACACGTACCAGAGGCAGGCGAACTGGATGATGGTGGAAATCAGTTGCGCGGCCCAGACGCCGGAAGATTCTTTCCAGAGGATGTGGCCGAGCAAATAAGCCAGGGGCAAGCGGAGAGCCCAGCTGCTCAGACCGAAAATCGCCATGCTGTAAATGGTCGCGCCGGCGCCCAGCATGACGCCCCCCAGAACCATGTTGCCTACGGTGAACGGAATGCCGCTTATGTTGTAGGACAGATAGCTGATGGTTTCCTTTTGCACGGCGGCATCCGGTGCGAGCAGCGCGGAAATGGGCTCCACCTGCCACCAGACCACGATGCCCAGCAGGCCGATGAACAGGCAGCCGAAGGCCAGAATTTTATAGGCCGTGAGCTTGGCGCCCGCTTTGTCTCCGGCACCGAGCGCGTGCCCCACAAGAATGGAAGCGGTCATGTTGAAAGAAAAGCCGGGCAAGAAGAGCAGCTCTCCACCCGCAGCCCCGCGGTCATGCCCGCCAGGGCGTCGATATGCCCCACGGGCAGGGTGGCGGTGATGGCGAACAGCACCAGAAATCCGGTCTGCCAGAGCACCTGCATGGCACCCGCCGGCCAGGCCACTTTGACCAGATACGGAATGGCCCGCCTGCACCAGCGCCAGGGCGCGAAACAGGCCTTGCAGAGCAGCCTGCGGTTGAAGAAAATCAAGACGTTGCACAGGGCTCCGGCAGAGACAGAGGCGAACGTGCTCCAGGCCACGCCCTTGTATCCGTAGTCGGGGAATCCCCACCAGCCCAGACCGAAACCGAAATCACCCACCGTGTTCACGATGGTGATGACCACCGTGCTCAGCAAGGGGAAATAGACCCATTTGTGGGCGCGGAAAATGGCATTGGAAATGATGACGATATAATACATGGGCAGGGTAACTATATATACCGCCATAAAATATTGAGCGACAGGCAGAATGGCTTCAGGCGTCTGGAGCAAGCTCAGGAACGCGCCGCGCAAAGGATACACTAGTGCCGTGATGGCCACGCTGAACACGGCGGCCAGAAACAAACAGAGCCCTACATAGCGCCTGGCCCGTTGAACCAGCCCCGCGCCCAGTGACTGGCTCACGGCGGCTGTCGCGCCGCTGGCCGTGGCCATGGCGATGATCTGGAAAAACATCATGCTCTGCACGATGATGCCTACCGATGCCTGGACGTCCTTGCCGATACGCGCGGCAACCAGGACGTCGAAAAAACCGATGAAAAAATGGGACAGCATCATCAGCATCTGCGGCCAGACAAGACGCCAGATGGAACGAAGGCTGTCACTACGTGGTTGTACTGCGCTCATAGGGTATCCTGAAGAAATGAAAATTCAGCGGCGACAGGGCGGGTGACGGCATCGGCTCGAGTCGCAACGAATAAAGGTAAGCTGCGAGAGGATCAAGTCAAGGGTGAAACAGCAACTATTTGGTATTCCAGAGAATGTATCCTGAGCTACGAGAGAGGAATTATCAGGGGAAGCTGCGCTTGGCCGCATTGCAGCCGTACTCGCAGATATTGCGGGATGATGTCGAACAGCCGGCTTTGCATGTTGCCAGGGAGCTGTTCCGGTCGCCGGACGCGTAGTAGGTTTTTTGGTACAGCGTACATCCCTGCATGCAGGCGTCGACATAGCTGCGGATTCCCAAACGCTTGTAGCTGCAGATCGAGCTGCAGATTTGGGGGCTTTGCATGGGCTGGTCCAACCGCACGGCCTCAGCAGTGCCGCCGGCCAGGCAGAAGGCCATTGTCAGCAAGAGCACGCCTGTTATCGTTGCTTTCATGAACAAAGATCCTTGTCTTAAGCTGAAATACCTCGAAGGCAATGCTGCGATCTAAAAAGCTGAGGGGTACATACCCTGACAGGGGCTTGCTGACAAGCGCTTCAGGGGAATTTCTGCCTGGAAAATCCTTGGTTTTCCGTATCTTCCTTGTGTTTCGTGCAAATTACGCCGAAATATTTACATATCTTTATCAGGCATGATACTGTTTTAAGAATTGTAAACTGTAACAGTTTTTTTGAGGTATCTATCGGACATTTAGAGGAAACCAGGGCATATGGTCCCGAAGTGAATGGGGATGCGTATGACACACGACACATGATAGCGCCATTGGTCGTTTTGTCGTGGGCGTTGTTTTTGTCCGCTTCCAAAGCCTGGGCGTGAGTCAATACCATACCTGTCTCGTGCAGGTAGTTGGAAGAGATATCCATGAACTTTTTTGCATTTCCTCCTTGACAACGGCCTTTTGGGTGTTTTAATTTTACACATCTTGCGCAGGAGCGCGAGGAATTATGATTATGCGTAGCACAACCAACACTATTTCTTTTCCCCCCATTCTCATCGCGGGCCTGATTATTTCCGGGCTATCCGCTCTATTGCTACGTGGGCTATCGCTCACGTAAATACCCCCACCCTTAACCGGGCCACCATAAGACGGTTTCCGTCTTCGTACACAGCTTAAGTTTCGTTACCACCAAGGCCTTCCATTTTATACGGTATGGCGTATTTGCGTCCGTATCCGGAGGGCAGGACATAAGGAGAGATACCATGTCCAGCAATCACGTCTATATTTTCGACACCACCCTGCGCGATGGCGAACAATCGCCGGGCGCCACCATGAACCTGCGTGAAAAAATCCGTATGGCCCGCCAGATTGAAAGCATGGGCGCGGACATTATCGAAGCCGGTTTTCCGGCAGCCAGTCCGGGCGATTTCGAGGCCGTACAGGCCATCAGCGGAGCCGTGAAGGGATGCCAGGTCGCTGGCTTGTGCCGCAGTCTGAAAACAGACATTGAAGCGGCCTGGAACGCCATCAAGGACGCCGCGCATCCGCGTATCCATACTTTTATCGCCACCTCGCCGCTGCACATGAAATACAAGCTCGGCAAGGAGCCCGAACAGGTGCTGGAAATGGCCAAACAGGCCGTTGCCCTGGCCAAGAGTTTTACTTCCAACGTGGAATTTTCCGCCGAGGACGCCTCACGTTCGGATCGCGAATTTTTGGCGCGGGTGGTGGAAACCGCCATTGCTGCCGGCGCGACCACCATCAATATTCCGGACACCGTGGGATACGCGCAGCCGGACGAGTTCGCGGACCTGATCCGCTATCTGCTGGAAACCGTGCCCAACAGCGACAAGGCCATTTTCAGCGTGCATTGCCACAACGATCTGGGCCTGGGCGTGGCCAACACCCTGGCCGCTCTCAAGGCGGGCGCACGCCAGGCCGAGGTAACCGTCAGCGGCATCGGCGAGCGCGCCGGCAATGCCGCGCTCGAGGAATTGGTCATGGCCCTGCATACGCGCAAGCCCTATTACGAACTGGAGACCGGCATTAAAACC
Source organism: Desulfovibrionaceae bacterium (assembly GCA_963677785.2). Classification (GTDB taxonomy): domain Bacteria; phylum Desulfobacterota; class Desulfovibrionia; order Desulfovibrionales; family Desulfovibrionaceae. Next base: position 376,702 of record CAXXDH010000001.1, read on the forward strand.
GAGCAGCTCTTTCCCACTTGCCGGCTGCTCTCCATGATCATTGGCCAGCCCATTCCTCCGTACAAGGCGATCATCGGCGCCAACGCCTTTGCGCACGAATCCGGCATCCACCAGGACGGCATGCTCAAAGACCGCCGAACTTACGAGATCATGACGCCGGAGAGCATCGGCAAGACCGAGAGCGAGCTGGTGCTGGGCAAGCACTCCGGACGCCATGCCCTGAAAAGCAAGCTCGAACAGCTGGGCTACCAGCTGGAAGACGACCAGCTGGGCACGGTTTTCGAGGCCATCAAACGCCTGGCCGACAAGAAAGAGCAGATATTCGACGAGGATATCCAGGCGGTGGTTTTGGAAGAGGTTTTTCGTATTCCGGATAAATACAAATTGCGCTATCTTAATGTTAATAGCGGCAACACGGGGGTTCCGCCAACCGCTTCGGTGGTCATGGAAGTGGACGGCGAGGAGACAAAACACGCGGCATTCGGTGTCGGGCCGGTGGACTCCGCCTTCAAGACCATCCGCGAGATGGTGGGCCGCAGACCCGTGTTGAAACGTTTTACCATCAATGCCATTACGGGCGGTTCCGACGCCCAGGGCGAAGTGCTCGTACGTTTGGAGGAAGAACAGGCCTCGGCCGTCGGCCGCGGCACTGATCCCGATATCATCGTGGCCTGCGCAAAGGCCTACGTCAACGCTCTCAACAGACTGGCGAAGAAAGAGGAGGAAGCCTAAATGCCGTTTACGTTAGCTGAGAAAATTCTTCAGAAACACACAGACCAGACCGTCACCGAGGCGGGGCAGATCGTGCAGTGCCGCGTCAGCCTGGCCCTGGCCAATGATATAACAGCGCCCCTGGCCATCAAGAGCTTTCGCGAGCAGGGCGCCACGGAAGTTTTCGACCGCGACCGCGTGGCCCTGGTCATGGACCATTTCACCCCCAACAAAGACCAGGATTCGGCCGAGCAGGTCAAGGTCTCGCGCGACTTTGCCCGTGAAATGCAGATCACGCATTACTACGAAGGTGGGGACGTTGGCGTAGAGCACGCGCTGCTGCCCGAGCTCGGACTGGTGGGCCCCGGCGACATAGTGGTCGGCGCGGACAGCCACACCTGCACCTACGGCGGCCTGGGCGCGTTCGCCACGGGCATGGGCTCCACGGACATTGCCGCGGTCATGGCCCTGGGCGAGACCTGGTTCAAGGTGCCGTCCACCATCCGCGTACAGTTCGACGGCCAGCTGCAGCCCCATGTTTCGGGCAAGGACCTGATCCTTTTCCTCATCGGGCAGATCGGCGTGGACGGCGCGCGCTACAAGGCGCTCGAATTCCACGGAAGCACCATTTCCGCTCTGTCCGTGGAGGGCCGGATGACCATCGCCAACATGGCCATTGAGGCCGGCGGCAAGGTCGGCCTGTTCGCCGCGGACGACAAAACCCTGGCTTTCACCGCCAAAGCCGGACGTACGGGCGACGAACGGCTCATCGCGGATCCTGGGGCAACCTACGAGCGCGAGTTGGTCTATGATGTCAGCGACATGGCCCCGCAGATCGCCTGTCCGCATTTGCCAGAAAACGTCAAACCGGTGCAGGAAGTCAAGGTGGCCATCGACCAGGCCGTGATCGGTTCGTGCACCAACGGCCGGATCGAGGATCTGCGCGCCGCGGCCGCTGTGCTCGCCGGCAAGAAGGTCAGCAAGAACGTCCGGACCATCATCCTGCCCGCCACTCCGGGCATCTGGAAAGAGGCGCTCAAGGAAGGCCTGCTGGAAATCTTCATGGACGCCGGGTGCGTTGTCGGACCGCCCACCTGCGGTCCGTGCCTGGGCGGCCACATGGGCATCCTCGCCGGAGGCGAACGGTCCATTGCCACCACCAACCGGAACTTCAAGGGCCGTATGGGCAGCCTGCAGTCCGAAGTCTACCTCGCCAACCCCGCCGTGGCAGCCGCCTCGGCCATCGCCGGCGAGATCATTCATCCGGACCAGGTGTAAGCAGGGAAAAAAAGGCAGGAACGTCTCGGGGGAACCCCTTTTGGAAAAAGGGTTCCCCCGAACCCCCTCCTAAAAACTTTAGCTGATATTATAGACTGTTGTGTCTATGTCCAGCTAAAAGACTTTGGAAAAGGGATGGGGGTTTGGGGGACGGGGAACAACCTTTCTGCAGAAAGGTTTTCCCCTTCCCCCAACAAGCCACAAACCATATACGGAGAAGTTTTGATGAGTCAGCAAGCAACTGCGCATAGTGTTGGGGATCATATAGATACGGATGCGATCATCCCGGCCAAGTTTCTGGTGACCACGGACACGGCCGAGCTGGGCGCCAACTGCATGGAAGGGCTGGAGCCGGGCTGGATCAAGCGTGTCGCCGAGGGCGATGTGATCGTGGCCGGCGAGAATTTCGGCTGCGGCTCTTCGCGCGAGCACGCGCCCATCGCCATTCTCGGCGCGGGCGTGCCCATTGTCATAGCCAAGAGTTTCGCCCGGATTTTCTACCGCAACGCCATCAACAAGGGGCTCGTACTTCTGGAGATCGGCGACCAGGCTGATAAAATCCAGGACGGAGATCGCTTGGAGATACACCTCGAAGAGGGTACGATCAAAAACATGCGTACCGGGGAAAGTATCGCTTTTACACCGCTGCCTCCCTTTATGCGCGAAATATTGGACAAGGGGGGCCTGGTGCCCTTTGTCCGGGAAAAATTAGCCAACAGGAAATAACATGCGCCTGGAACTGGACTGTCTGTCCTGCCTGATGCAACAAAGTCTGGCCGTCGCACGGGCGGCGGCCGCCGATGAACCGGACCTGCAGCGCAAAGTGCTGCAGGCCTGGGCCCAGGGCGTCGCCGGGCTGAACGACGCGGATTTCGAGCGGACCGCCCCGGACATCGCCGGGGATCTGTACGCGCTCGTACCGCGAATAACGGGCTGCGACGATCCTTATCAGGAACACAAAAAACGGGCCAACGCGCGGATGCTGGAACTGCTGCCCATGATGCGCGAACAGGTGCACGCCTCGCCGGAGCCGCTGCGCGCGGCTTTGGGTTTTTCCATCGTGGGCAATTACCTGGACGCGGGCGCGCCGCACCAGGGCGACCTGGAAGGCGAGATCCGTACGGATCCGCGCACACACATTGCGGATGGGGCCTACCGGGAATTCCTCGAACGTGTCGGCGGCGGCACGGACGTGCTGATGATCGGCGACAACTGCGGTGAAATCGTCGCGGACACCCTGGTTGTCGAAGAATTGAAAAAACTCGGCTGCGAGGTGACCTACGCAGTCCGCGGCGGGTACGTGCTCAACGACGCGACCGTGACCGACGCCGAACAGGTGGGCATGGCCGGGCTGTGCCCCATATGCAATTCGGGAGCCGTGTCGCCCGGAGCCGTGCCTGAACGCTGCACCGGCGTATTCAATACGCGTTTTCAGCAGGCCTCGCTGGTGGTCAGCAAAGGCCAGGGCAATTTCGAGTCTCTCGAAGGCTTGCGCCCGGGCGTCTGGTTCGCCTTCAAGGCCAAATGCAACCTGATCACCAGCTATCTGGATGTTCCTTTGGGTGCTTCGTTGTTCGTCGAGCGTTGATCCTGATGTATTATCTGGTTTTGAATCCGGCGCCGCGTGTTTTCGTACGCGGCGCCGGATTTTTTTTGTATGGTTTGACGCGGGTATTTCATGGACGCTTTCATGACGTAATCATCGTTTCTGGCCAGCGTTCTATCAGCGTTCTATCTCGCCAGAAATGGCCCTGTGCGATGAATTATGACCTTGCCCAAATGCGCAAACGTCAGGCGTCCTTCCATGTTGAGCGCCTGACTCCTGCTTGATGATCCCCGACCCAACCCGCGTATTGGCTTGTCAATGCGCGCGTTGCTGGTATATCCTCTGCCGACCGGCGCCCGTGCGGGGCGCACTGGGACTATTCGCAGCAAGGAGACGCCATGGCGTACAAAGATTTGCAGGCCTTTTTGAAGGTGCTGGAAAAACAGAACGAACTCAAACGGATCGAGGTGCCGCTGGATTCGTATCTTGAAATCGCGGAAGTGACGGACCGGGTGTCCAAGTCCAAAAAGGGCGGTTCAGCGCTGTTGTTCGCCCAGCCCAAAACAGGGAAATTTCCGGTTCTGACCAATATGTTCGGGTCCTACAACCGGATGCATCTGGCCCTCGAAGTGGAGAGCCTGGACGCCTTTGCCTCTGATGTGCTGGAGTTCATTGAAATCGAAAAACCCGACGGGCTCATCAAAAAGCTCAAGCTGCTCCCCAAACTGCAGCGTCTGGCACATATTTTTCCCAAAGAAGTTTCCAAAGCGCCCTGCCAGGATGTGGTCTACACCGGCGACGAGGTGGACCTGGGCATACTGCCTGTTCTGACCACCTGGCCCGAGGACGCGGGACCTTTCATCACCCTGCCCGTGATTTTTACCAAAAATCCCGAGACCGGCATGCGCAACGTGGGCATGTACCGGATGCAGGTTTTCGACAAAAACACCACCGGCATGCACTGGCACCGCCACAAGGGCGGCGCGTATCATTACCACCTGGCCGAAAAGCTGGGCAAACGGCTGGAAATGGCCGTGGCCATCGGGCCGGACCCTGCAGTGACCTATTCGGCCACGGCGCCGCTGCCGGATGAACTGGATGAGCTTCTGTTCGCCGGTTTTCTGCGCAAGGCGCCTGTGGAGCTGGTCAAATGCAAGACCGTGGACATCGAAGTCCCGGCCAACAGCCAGTTCGTGCTGGAGGGCTACGTGGAACCGGGCGAACGACGCCGGGAAGGGCCGTTCGGCGACCATACGGGCTACTACTCGCTGGCGGACGACTATCCGGTGTTTCATGTCACGGCACTGACCCACCGCAAGGACGCCATCTATCCGGCCACTCTGGTCGGACCGCCGCCCATGGAAGACTGCTACATGGGCAAGGCCACGGAGCGGATCTTTCTGCCGGCCATCAAGCGCCAGCTGCCCGAGGTGGTGGACATGAACCTGCCCCTGGAAGGCGTGTTCCACAATCTCTGCTTCGTGAGCGTCGACAAGCGCTATCCGGGGCAGGTGCGCAAGGTGATGTACGCGCTCTGGGGACTCGGCCAGATGATGTTCACCAAGATCATCGTGGTGGTGGACAAGGACGTCAACGTGCAGAACATTTCGGAAGTGCTCTGGCGCGTGGGCAACAATGTGGACCCGCGCCGGGACCTGGTCGTGCTGGAAGGGCCGCTGGACGCCCTGGACCATGCCTCGCCCCAGGCTTTTTACGGCGGCAAACTGGGCATAGACGCCACGAAAAAGGGGCCGGAAGACGGGCATCACCGGGAATGGCCGGACTCCCTGACCATGGATCCCAAGGTCAAAGCCCGGATCAAAGATCTTTGGCCCAAGCTGGGGCTGTAGGACGCGGAATATGGCTGCAAGTCGTATTGTGGTGGCCATGACCGGGGCCAGCGGCATGCCGTACGCCCTGCGTCTGCTGGAACTTTTGCGGGCCGCGCCAGAGATCGAGCCCCATCTGATTCTGTCCAATGCGGCGCTGCAGGTGCTGGAGCTCGAATCCGGCCTGAAACGTCCGGCGCTTGAGGCCCTGGCGGAGGCCGTCTATGGGCAGGAGCAGCTGGCGGCCGGTCCGGCCAGCGGCTCCTGGCGGCATAAGGGCATGGTCGTGTGTCCGTGCTCCATGGCCAGCCTGGCGGCCATTGCCAACGGCCTTGGCTCCAACCTCATCCACCGGGCCGCGGACGTGACGTTGAAAGAGAGACGGCGTCTGGTGCTGGTCACCCGTGAAACGCCGCTGAACCGCGTACATCTGACCAATATGCTGGCGGCCAACGACGCCGGAGCCACCATTCTGCCGGCCTGTCCGGGATTTTACCACGCGCCGCAGGGGATCGGCGAGCTGGTTGACCAGGTGGTGGGGCGGATTCTGGACCACCTGGATATTTCTCTTTCCATCGGCCCGCGCTGGCAGGAAGCCTAGGGCCTGCTTCGGCTTGAGCTGGGTAACGCGGCCTGCTACAATCAGCGAACACCAGCCGCGAAAGTAAAAAACACACAATCATTTCCGGGATCCGCCGCGGGGAGCCCCGCGATCCCGAACAATACGAGGTAGACGCGATGCAATGCAATTTAACCTGGCACGGTCATTCGAATTTCCAGCTGTCCATGCCGGATCTGGAAATAATCATTGATCCCTTTTTTGAAGGGAATCCCTGCTGTACGGCCAAATCAAGCGGCCTTGAATCCATGGATCTGGTCCTGATCACCCACGATCATGGGGATCATGTAGGGGACGCCGTGGAGATCTGCAAGCGAACGGGCGCCAGCCTCGGCGCCGTTGTCGGCACTGCGGGCAAGCTCGTGGAGCAGGGGCTGCCCGAAACGCAGGTACTCAACGGCATCGGGTTCAACATCGGCGGTTCGCTGGTCTTCAAAGGGGTCACCATCACCATGACCCAGGCCTACCATTCGTCGGATTCGGGGGTTGCCGTGGGCTACATTCTGACCCTGCCGGACGGGTTCACCATCTATCATGCGGGCGACACGGGCATTTTCGCCGGCATGGAACTCTGGGGCAAGCTGTATTCCATTGATCTGGCGCTGTTGCCCATCGGCGGGGTGTTCACCATGGATCCGCGCCAGGCTGCCCAGGCCTGCGATTTGCTGCAGTGCGAGAGCGTCATTCCCATGCACTGGGGCACGTTCCCGGTGCTCGAATCGAACACCGAGGAATTTGCCCGCCATCTGGCGGCAGTTGCTCCGCAGACCCAGCTTATTGATCTGACTCCCGGCACCAGCGTTGTGCTGCAGAAACCAGTTGATACCTGCGGGTGCGATCTATAGCCCGAAGAGACGTTTTGACCGGAGGGCAGGAGCTGTCCGTGGAACCATATGAAGCTTTTTTTCGCAATTTGCCCCAGCCTGCCGTTATCTGGCGGTTGCGGGACGGCGAATTCCAACTGGTAAACGGAAACAGGGCCGCGGCCTGGATGCTCGAACTGGAGTCCCTCGAACAGGGGGAGCCGGGGGCGGATGTGGAAACGGTTTTCAGCCGGATGCCCTACCTCGAAAAGGATCTGCAGTACTGTCACGACTCCCAGAAGCCGGTGTTCATGTACGTCAGTCCGCGCAAAGGATTTCGCTGCTCGCGAGAAAGCAGCCTGCTGCGGCTGGACCCCGGACCGGACGGGCATGTGTTCATGCATTTGATGGCGTGTGAAGAGTCGGAATCGCGGCAGTGCTATGAAAAACTTCAGGAAAACAGACAGTTCTTGCAGGGCTTTTTTGATCACGCCGCAGCGGGTATTGCCGTCTGGGATATCGATTTCCGCTATTTGTTTCTGAATCTTTCCGAGTGCCGCCGCCTGGGCGTAGCGCGAACCGATGTGCAGGGCAAACGGCTGCAGGACATCATGTCCGGTGAACGGGCCGCCGCCTACGCCAGGAATGATGCGCAAGCCTTGCAGCGGGGGGTTGTTTTCGAGGAAAAATGTCGCGTGAATGAAGATACGCGCTATTATCAGGTCAATCTTTTTTCACTGGCCGACTTCAAGGGCAACGTGTACGGCTTCGGCTGCATCACACGGGACATTACGGACAAGAAAAAGGTGGAGGAGGTTTCACGCGCCAGCAAGAATGAATTTGATCTTGTTCTGCAGCATGTTCCGGTCACCATCTGCTACATAGACAGCTCCTTTCATTACCGTTTCGTCAATGACGCCTACGCCGCCTGGCATGGGCGGACTCTGGAGGAAATCGAAGGTAGGGACGTCCGGGAATTTCTTGGCGACAAGGGCTTTGAGAATGTCAAAAAACCCATAATGGCGGCTTTGCACGGCGAAACAATGCGCTTTGAAAATACCGTACTGGACGCCGGCGGCATTGAGCATATGCTGATCGCCTATTATATTCCGCATTTCAGTCCGGACATGGATCTGCTGGGCGTGGTGGTCATGGGGGTGGATATCACTGAGCGCAAACGGGTCGAGCAGGAATTGCGGGATCAGGAAAAATTGCTGCGTGAGGTTCTGGACGCCATACAGGACGGCGTGGTCGTTATGGATTCCGAGCTGCGTATCATGCGTATCAATAAGTTCATTGCGGACACCTATGGCAAAAACGTGCCATTGGTAGGCAAAAGTTGTCACGAGGTCTTTTTCCAAAGTCCTGAACTCTGTGAGGCCTGCGTCGGCAGGAAAGTTGTGCAGACAGGCCGTCCGCATACCATGGAGCAGGAATACGTCATACCTGACGACGGCAAGGGATGGCTCGAAATCTACGCGTATCCGTTGCGCGACGATCAGGGAGAGGTCTCGGGCATTGTTTCCTATTTCAGGGATGTGACGGACAAGAAACGTTTGATGGCGGAGGCTGTCCGGGCGGGGCAGCTGGCCAGCATAGGAGAACTTGCCGCCGGTGTCGCCCACGAGGTCAACAATCCCATCATGGGGATGATCAACTATGCGCAGGTCCTGCTGGACAGAAGGCATTTGCAGGGCGATGGACCGGAAGTGCTAGGAAGGATCATTGCCGAAGGAGAACGGATTCAGCAAATCGTGCAGAATCTGCTTTTTTTCGCCCGGGATCTCAAGCAGGAATACGGGCCCATCCGGATTATGGACTCGCTGCAAGGCGCGCTGGATCTTGTCCGTTCGCAGCTCGAACGGGAAGGAATCGTTCTGAAATGTTCCATCCCGGAGCAGCTGCCCCTGGTGTGGGGCGGAGAGCGCGAACTACGCCAGGTTTTTTTGAATTTCATCAGCAACGCACGCTATGCGCTCAACAGACGGACGTATGACCAGTCGGAGAAAAAGACTTTGCAGATCCGGGCCGAGACCGCCAGTAAAGAGAACAGGGAGTATGTCCGGCTTTTTTTCAGGGACAACGGCACAGGAATTGACGAGTCAGTCCGTTCCCGGATTTTCCATCCGTTTTTTTCTACAAAACCGGAAGGAGAAGGTACGGGACTAGGGTTGTCCATCAGTCATGACATTGTGCGCGAACAGGGGGGCAATCTGTTTGTGGAAAGCGAGGTGAACAGCCATACGGTTATTATCGTGGAATTGCCCGCTGCTGTCTGCAGTTGAGTTGGTTCAGCTGTCGGAAGGTCGCATTGACACTGGTAAATAAGATGCTTTAGGGTTGAAAGAATCTGACGAGGTTGTATGCTTGTGATATGGACCAGGGTAATCGTGAACAATTATTTCGGCCCGAGGATGCCGCAAGCATGACGGAACGCAACCATCCTTTTCATGAAATGCATTTTCTCGTCGTGGACGATTCTCAGAGCATGCGCCGTATCATTGCCCGTACACTCCGGAAAATGGGTTGCAAAGCCGTTTTTGAAGCGCACAACGTACGCTCCGCGCAGGAAGTTCTTGAAGCCGAGCGTATTGATTTCATCGTCTGCGACTGGAACATGCCGGGTATGAAAGGGATCGAATTTTTGCAGGAAATACGTAATTCCGAACAATACAAGGACCTCCCGTTTCTTATGGTTTCTGCGGAGGTAAATACCGATAACATTTTTGAGGCGATCAAAAGCGGTGTGAGTAATTACCTGCCCAAGCCTTTTACCCCTGATATCTTGCGAAAAAAAATTGAAGTAATACTGGACGCGAAAAAAGGTCTGTGTTGATGCTTTTACTCCCTATGGCGGGTGCATCCGGTTGGTAAGTTATGACGCAAGACCGGTCCGGTATTGCGCAACACTGTCAGCCACGGGGCGAGCTGTTGAAAATTTTCTGCTCCCATTTCTACCAGGTCAGGAGATCCGAAATAAAGGTTTCCAAAAAGTTGAAGCTGGTTGTACTATAAACAAGGTCAACCACTTTCAACCACGTATGGTGAACTTGCATGGCGCAGGCCACAAAAAGCAATCCCGCCGATGAATCACTGGCCCAGTATAAAAACAGGCCGTTCCACCTCGTAATACGCGACAAGGTCCTGCGCGAACAAATCGCCGTGGTACTCGCGTTGCTTGGCTTCGAGTACGTCAAAAAGCATCCTGTCACAGGCTCCTACATGGACAATGTCCGGCGCATCGCCAGACTTCTGGCCCTGGAGGAAGGCGTTTTTCTGATCAATCCGCCCCTGGTTATTCAGCGTAACGGGGGCAGGGTCAAAATCCGCAAGGAATTTTCGGATTTTTTCGCAGATCTTTCCCTTGTTTTGTCCAAAGGGCGCAGGGACGCCATGAAAAGCATTTCCAAATGCATTCCCGTGTTCCCGGACATGCAGCTGACCCAGCGACGCGAACAGATCATCCTCTCTCTGGCCGAATATGGCGTTTGTGGCGCATTTATTCTCAAGCCGTTGGACTCGTTGGATAAATTGAGTCCTAGTCTGTACAAGATCCGGATGAAGGAGCAGGTGCTGGAGCGGCTGGAAGAATTGCGCGAGTACCTGTCCGACTATCTGCCGCATATGGACGGCGCCCTGGAGGAGTTGGTCCAGAAAAAGGAAGAGCAGGAACTGACCAAGCGCAAGGAAGAAGCCCAGACGCTCATGAAACAGGGGCACCGGGCAAAAGCCAAAGGGGACTTCAACAAGGCGATAGAATGTTTTCAAAAAGCCATTGAGCTGCTCCCGGAAGATCCCTCCGGATATATGGAGAGCGGGCGCGTTTATGTGCATGTGAAACGCTATTCCAAGGCCCTGCTGCGTTTTAACCAGGCCGGTGAAATTTCCACAACCATCCCCGAACCCAACAAGGAAATCGGCAACGTCAAGGTGCTGCAGGTCAAGGACCGTATCCGACGCGGCGAGTCTCCCACCAGTCCACTGGTTATGGAGCTGCTGCAGCAGGCTTATGAACATTTTCAGGTAGCACTCAAGAAAGCCGCGGCAATCAAATCACTCCATCCGGACGACAAACGCCAACGCGATGTGGATGCCGTATCCCGAATCGCCGGTGAGATGGTCAAGCTGAACATGAAGCAGCTGCTGGGTCCCAAACATCCCATGGCTCTTCAATTCGGTTCTTTGGCCAGGGAGGCTTTTGACAAAGTGGGGCAGGAGGGGATGGAACCGACGCCGTCCCAGCATCTGTTTCTGGGCATAGCGGCCATGGACGAGGCCAGCTTTAAAGAGGCCGAAGCCCACTTGCTGGTAGCGGCGAAAGATCCGGACTGTTTCAACGATGCCTGCAACGAGTTGACCCATATGGGCATCCTGGTGCGCAAGCATTTCGGTCCCAAAGAAGCCATCGACGTTTACAAAAAGCTTCTTGAGCTGGCCCCGCCCAACAGTGCGGCGGTCAATTTCAATCTGGCCGTGGCCTACAGCCTGGAAAAAAACAATCTCGAATCCACAGGGGCCATTGTTCAGGCACTGTATACGGATCCTTCCCTGGCCGAAAACGACATGTTCTACAACAACCAGCAACTGAATATGATTTTGGAGACCACGCACGACGTGTTCAGTCGGATCATGGATTACAACAAGGGAAAGCCCACCCAGTTGGTGCTCAAGGCCGTGGAACTGCAGGAGCGCATTGAGAACCTGATTCTCGACGGCATGGAGCGCAAAACCCTGTTGTTGATCAAGCACGTCATGGAAGTCATGCCCGATTTCTTCATGCGCGACCATGTGGCCGCCAGCAGAATCATACTCAAATTCATCCGTGAAAAAAGCGAACTGTGCCTGCAGTCCCGCAAAGCCGCTTTACGCGAGCTCGGCAGCCAGCTCGAAGGATTGCACAACGCCATTCGTTCGAAGAAGTTTCCCAAAAGACTCATCGCCTATACCAGTTTCAAACTTCAGGCCCTGCGCCTGTTGAGCAGGAACCAGCCGGAAAATCATGCCTTGGCCGCCAATCTGTACGCACGGGCCGCGGTGTGCCATCCGGAATATGTGGAAGCTCCCGAGTTCTATGCCAACGAGCGCCTTATTGCGTTGGCCAGGGAAATCTTCAGCAAAATGAAATTCGTGGATTTCGATCGTATGGGTTGATTCAGGGCTTCTCTTGCGACAGCCGCAGTTCCCACCGCTCATCATTGAACGAGTGCCCCCAGTGGCGTACGGGGGTGGAGGCAACCACCTGAAAGCCGAAGGATGCGTACAAATGCCTGGCAGCGGGCAGGATGTCGATGGTCAGGAGAAAGACCTGGGAAAAACCGTTCTCGCGGCAAAAATCCAGGGCCGTGCGCAGCAGTTCTTTGCCCAGGCCGGCTCCTCTGGCTTCCTGCTCCACGAAAAACCAGCGTAACTGGGCTTCTTCTTCGCTGTTGCGCATCACGGCAATCGATCCGAGCGGAGTTGCCGCCTGTTCGGCTATCCACAGCATGTTTCCTGGCATGTCCGCCTGCTGTGAAAAAGGCAGCATTCCTTGCAGAACATAGCATTCGAAATCGGCATCGAATCCGTATTCCTCTGCATAGAGCTGTCCGTGCCGCATCAGCACCCAGCCAAGGTCTCCGGGGCGGCTGGTACGGATGGCGGCTTTCGGTACGTCGCCGGGAGCAACGCCAAGGTTTTTTCCGATTTCACGCATGGCCGCGATGATCCGCCGGCGGGTGGAACCGTCCATGGGGGCCAGAATATTTCTGGCCTGGGTGTTTGCTGCTTGTTCCAGCTGCCGGAGCAGTTGCGTGCCCGTATCCGTCAGCGTCAGAGGGACCGGCTTTCTGCCAGAGGGCTGTCCATGCTTGCGGATCAGCTGCTTTTTTTCGAGCGTTTTCAATATCCTGCTCAGCTGCCCGCGGTCCATGGCGAGCGTACGCCCCAGTTCAGCCGCCGTGATTTCCGGCGCGGATGCAATCTCAAAAAGAATGCGCGCTTCCGAAAGCGTTGCCGCGCCTCCCGGAAGACAAGGCTGCAGCAGTCCGATCTGGTTGGTGTAAAAGCGGTTGAAACTGCGAAATGCGTCGATGCAGGCGTCGATTGTTGTGCTGGTCTCCAAGAGCGGCCTCCAGAAAATGGCTACTGTGTTATGTTGACAAAGTCAACATAAAATGAATCGTTGTATTCTGGCATATATATTGCTTCTACGTAGCATTTGTACTTCACTTCAACCAAGCTGAGAAATATGCCAATCGAACGACTACCCACCCTGCGGGAGGGAGTATGGCTGGATTTTTCCAGGCGCGACTATGCGGAAATGGCCAGGTTGCAGCAGCTGCTTTATAGCAGAAGGCAGCAGGGGCTTATTCCTGATGTGGTGATTTTTCTGGAGCATTCGCCCTGTTTCACCATCGGGCGCAGCGGCGGCCGCCAAAATCTGCTGGTGGATAAAAGCGTGCTGGACAGGCAGGGGATCACAGTGCACGAGACCACCAGAGGGGGGAATATCACCTACCATGGACCGGGCCAGCTGGTCTGCTATCCCATTCTGTCTCTGGAGGGGGAACGGCGCGACCTGCACGCGTATGCGCGCAACATGGAGGAGGTCATGATCCGAACCCTGCGTACTTTCGTGATTTCCGCAGGACGTGAACCCGAATATCCGGGGGTATGGGTCGGGGACGAGAAAATCGGCGCCATGGGAATCGCAGTTCGCAAATGGGTCACTATGCACGGCATTTCGCTCAACGTGTGTCCTGATTTCGAACACTTTTCCTACATCATTCCTTGCGGCATTGCTGCGCATGGCGTGACTTCCATGACCAGAGTTCTAGGGCGTCCGGTGGCCATGGAGGCCGTCCGTAGCGAAATGCGCAGGCAATTTGCCAGTGTATTTCAAATGCCCCTGCGTCCAGCCACATTAGAACAGCTTATCGAGGAGGACTGCTTTGAAAAAGCCTGACTGGCTGGTTCTTCCAGCACCCAATGCGCAGGACATGGACCGTATCCGGCAGCTGCTGGGCAAGGGCCGCCTGCATTCCGTATGTGAAAGCGCGCAATGTCCGAACATCGGCGAATGTTTTGCCAACAAGACCTGCACGTTTATGATTCTTGGAGATATATGTACGCGCAACTGCGCTTTTTGCGCGGTGACGCACGGCACCCCCTCCGCTCCCGATCCTGAGGAACCTGTGAAGGTGGCGCAAACGGCCCGGCAACTGGGACTGCGGCATGTGGTAGTCACCTCCGTCACCAGGGACGACTTGCCGGACGGCGGTGCGGGACAGTTTGCCGCCACAATACGCGCTATCAAAAGTGAAACTCCCGAAGCCACCGTGGAGGTCCTGATTCCGGACTTCAGAGGGCAGGGCGCCTTGCTCAATCAGGTTGTACAAGCCGCACCGGACGTCATCAACCACAACCTGGAGACCGTGCCCCGCCTGTATCCGACCGTGCGGCCCGGCGCCGCGTACAAGCAGTCTCTGCAGTTGCTGCAGAATGTATCCCGGTTGGATGCCGGGGGGCATATCGCGACGAAATCCGGCCTGATGCTCGGCCTGGGCGAAAAAGAAGACGAGGTTGTCGCAGTGATGCGGGATCTGCTTCAGGCGGGTTGCCGGATTTTAACTCTGGGGCAGTATTTACGGCCTTCGCCCCAGCACCATGTGGTGGTGGAATACGTCCATCCGGATGTTTTCAAGAAACTGGAAGAAACCGGCCTCGAACTCGGTTTCAAACAAGTCGTGGCAGGCCCCCTGGTACGCAGTTCGTACCATGCTGCGGACAGCTTCGCGCAGCTGAGCGCCTGAATATTTGATGCCGAGAGGCAGGGGCTCTTTTCTCCTGCTTCTCGGCTATTTGATTTTTCCTCCCTATCCGTCCGAGCGTCCTTTTTGCTCTCCTTTTCCGGCATAACCCGCCCCCCAGAGTAAACGTATTTAAAAATAAAAAGTAAAAAATCGGAGATAACATTTTGGGGCGCTGCCCCAAGCCCCGCCAGGGGAATGATTCCCCTGAATCCCACAATAATATTTGCAAACAATTACATGGGAAGCTTATGATCGTTCTTATCGCTAAAAGTTTTAGGAGATTCTTAAGAACCTTTTTACAAAAGGGTTCTTAAGCCGCCGGAGGCAGTTCCTTTTGAATTTAAAATGAGCTCGCCCTGACCCGACCCCGTTTCTTGCCAAAGACCTTTGATGGACGTTACTGTCTGGCACCTACCGACACTACTGAGGAGAATTAACATGGATTGGAAAAGCGTACGCAAGACAGCTCGCGAACGTATGAAAGGGTTTTGCAAGATGTGTCCTGTTTGCGACGGGCGCGGCTGCGTGGGAGAAGTCCCGGGCATGGGCGGCCTGGGCACCGGCGCGTCTTTTACGGCGAATCTGGACGCCCTGGCGAAGGTGAAACTGCGGATGCGGACTTTGCACGGGGTTACCGAGGCGAAAACCGACTGCCGTCTGCTCGGCATGGAGTTTTCCACACCCATCATGGCCGCGCCGGTGACCGGACTGAAGTACAATACGGGCGGCGGCATGAGTGAAGAAGAGTACGCGGAAATGATTGTCGCAGGCTGTTTGCAGGCCGGAAGCGTCGGCTGGATAGGCGACGGCGCGGATCCGGCCATGTATGAAAGCGGCCTTGCGGCCATCAAGTCCAACCAGGGGCGTGGCGTGGCCATCATCAAGCCGCGAGCCCAGGACGAGGTGCTCAAACGGATTAAAATGGCTGAAGAGGCCGGAGTGCAGGCCGTGGGCATGGATGTGGACGGCGCCGGACTTATTACCATGGCCCAGTTCGGCCAGCCTGTGGGACCCAAGAATCCGGAAGAAATCCGCCAGCTTGTGGCAGGAACAAAATTGCCGTTCATTCTCAAGGGCATCATGACCGTGGAGGAAGCCGAAATCGCTGCCAGGGCCGGATGCGCGGCCATTGTGGTTTCAAACCATGGCGGACGTGTTCTGGACCACGCGCAGGGTGTAGCTGAAGTGCTTCCGGCCATAGCAGCATCCGTACGCGGCCGGATGCTCATACTGGCAGACGGAGGCATTCGCAGCGGTGTGGACGTGTTCAAGCTGCTGGCCATGGGTGCCGACGGCGTGTTGCTCGGACGTCCGATTATTCAGGCCGCCTATGGCGCGGGTCTCGAAGGGGTTTTCGGCTTGTTGGAAAAGATGCGGATGGAACTGATTCAGACCATGCTGCTGACCGGCGCGGCCAATGTGGGCGTTATCCCCAACGACAGCATCGTACGGTCTGCCACATTGCGTGTGTAGTTTTTTTGTCCGGAGAGTACGCAGCAGAGAGCGGTTATCTGAAAAGATGCGGTGTCATTCGCCGGGCTGAAAAATTTGGAAGGGGGCGATGGGTGCATCGCCCCCTTCCCGGAGGCAGGATTAAAGATGTTCTAAACTGTAACGGTGCCGGCCGCATAACCATACAAGACATTTTTTGCTTGGATGGAGATGGGGAAAAACGCGTTCAGTGGATCCACAGATAGCGCAGACGCGTTCCTCCGGTTGCTTCATGGGCAGGAGCTTTTGTTTTTTCATGGTGTTGACGAAAGAGCGGACCGCGTTGATTTTAGGATCATCATCGGCACGAAGGACGTCCTGTTTGTTCAACGTTCCCGTACGGGAAATACGCAATGAGGCTGTCCGCTTTTTTCCAATAGTGAAAGTGTCTTTATTCAAAACAACTTCCCTTGGCTCATCCCAATTACAAACGACACGCATTCTGTCCAAGTCAAGATACATATTCATTGGCAATAACTCTTTTTATCCTTTTTTCCCCCGTAACGCCGCAAGATTTTTCAATATCCTGCTATTATAGCATGATCCGGACAGTTGCCTGGAAAGGCGGGTCCGGTTTGACACAAATGTCCAGTCGGGAGGAGGGAGCGGCTTATCGGTTCTTTTTCTAGCCGTCAAGATCAAAATCGGCTTTTGCCGCTTCCGATGCAGATTGTATATCAAAAAATTGCTAAGTAAAGGCAGGCTGGCGATTTTTTTTTATCGCCAGCCTGGAATTTGCTTTTTCTAGTTGAGAACCTCACCATTTTCTTTGGCTTTTTCTTTTTCGGCTTGGGCCTGAATGGCGGTGATGGCTACCGTGTTGACGATATCCGGCACGGTGCAGCCGCGGCTGAGATCGTTCACGGGTTTTCTGAGGCCCTGGAGAACAGGGCCAATGGCCACGGCACTGGCGGCGCGTTGCACGGCTTTGTACGTGTTGTTGCCCGTGTTCAGATCCGGGAAGATGAATACCGTGGCTTTACCCGCCACAGCGCTTCCGGGCATTTTTGTGGCGGCAACGACCGGATCAATGGCCGCGTCGTACTGCAGCGGCCCTTCCAGCGAGAGTTCCGGAGCCCTGCTGTGCGCGATTTTGGTCGCTTCTATGACCACATCGACGTCTTCGCCCTTGCCCGAGTCTCCTGTGGAGTAGGAAAGCATGGCCACACGAGGTTCCACGCCGAAGATTTTGGCCGTGTGGGCGGATGTCAGGGCAATTTCCGCCAGCTGTTCGGCATTGGGATTGGGGTTGACCGCGCAGTCGCCGAACACCAGCACCCGGTCTTTGAGGCACATCAAAAAGACCGAGGAGACAATGGAAAAACCTTTTTTGGTCTTGATGATTTCAAAAGACGGCCGGATGGTCTGGGCGGTGGTGCAGATGGAACCGGAGACCATGCCGTCGGCATCGCCTTTGTGGACCATCATTGTGCCGAAATAGTTGGGATCCAGCATTCTGTCACGGGCGATGTCGATGGTGACGCCTTTGGCCTTGCGGAGTTCGAGGTAGGTGTCCACGTATTCGTCGAAGTATTTGCTGGAGACCGGGTCGATGATTTCGACGTCCGGGTTCAGGGAAATACCGGCGTGCTGGGCCTTGGCGCGGATTTCATCCGGAGAGCCGAGGATGGAGATATGGCCGACGCCGCGGCGCTGCAGGATGTCGGCAGCCTGCAGGATACGTTCGCTGGTGCCTTCCGGCAGCACGATACGCTGTTTGTCGGCTGCGGCGTTCTCAATCAGTCCGAATTCGAACATTTTGGGCGTGATCCGCGTGGACACGGCGGATATCAGGCGCAGACGCAGTTCTTCACAATTGACGTTGGATTCGAAAATGCCCTGTGCCGTGGCGATCTTGCGCGTATCGTCCGGAAAAATTCTGCCGTAGAGCTCGGTGAGCCGGCGAGTGGTCAAAAAGGTATTGGTCTTGACGGAAAGCACGGCCAGAGGCACGCCTGTCCAGCCCTCGATCAGGCGGTGCACTGTTGGCGGGGGCTGCAGGCCGCCCGTGAGCAGGATGCCCGAGATATTCGGATAGGAGGAGGACAGCCTGGAGGTCAGGCAGCTCAGGATGATATCCGAGCGGTCTCCGGCGGCAATGACCAGCCCGCCTTCCGTAACGTAGTCCAGAAAATTGCCGATGTGCATGGCGGCGATAATGTAGTCTTGCACCAGGGCGTCCAGACGCCCGTGTCCGTACAGCACCTGGGCGTCGAGCCATTTGCGTACGTCGTTGATAGTCGGATTCCCAAGGCTGGGCTCTTCCGGAATGGCGTACACCAGCAGTGACTGCAGGCCCGGAGCCTTTTCACGCAAGCTGGTGACGGCTTCTCTGCGTTCTTCGTCCGTACCTACGAAACGGTTGATGATGGCGCAGACCAGTTCCACACCTTTTTCGTTCAGCGTATCAATGGTGAGTTGCGTTGTTGAAAGAAGCTCTTCCATGGATTTGTCCGAGCCGTTGGCGACAAGCAGCATGGGACAGCCCAGGTTGGCCGCAATGGCTGCGTTGAGGTCGAACTCGAACGCTGCGTCTTTGCCGAGAAAATCCGTGCCCTCGCAGAGAACAAAATCATATTCGGATTCAAGTTGTTTGAACTTGGCGAGAATGTTTTCCAGAAGAACGGCATTCTGCCCGTTGTTGATCAACGCACGGGCATCGCCCAGGGTGTAGGCGTAGGTATCATCATAAGGAATATCAAGATTATACTCACTAAGAACAAGGTTGATATCGTGATCCCTTTCACCTTCCCTCTGGTCGTTGATGATTGGCCTGAACAGAGCGACGTTCTGGATTCCCGTCATGAGCAGGCGCATGACGCTCAAAACGATGGCCGATTTACCACTTTTGGATTCAGTCGCCGAAATATAGAGAGTTTTGGACATGATTTCGTTACCAGTGTTTTTTTCCCAGAAAAGGGGGTTAATAGAAAATGTGCTAAACCCAAAGCAAAAAATGTGCCGAGTCCATGCCTCGCTGGAGGCGCAATCGCCAGATTTTGACGATTTTCGAAATATCCTGATGTTACGCCGTGTTCTCTAAATCAGGTCATATGACTAAAACGTAGCAAAAGGCAATGCTTTTATAAGAAAACCATACAATTTGCCTGGCAAGCAGACCGTAATTCCTGTCCTTCTGGAAAACAGGACCAGCTGATTTCTGAAAAACAAGAAAACGGAATGCGGCATGAACAGATGTACATGGTGCATCCGGTTCTGTTCGGTTTGAAAACAGCATCCGGAGGCTTTGGGGACAGGTGTTCCAGAAATGAACAGTTTTGTAAAAGACGACAACGGCAGGGGGAGTGTCTGAGAGTATTCCGGATGCGGTTGGGTACCGACATCGAATCCATGGCCGTTTTTTTCCCCAGGTGAAAAAGCATGCTACCGATTCCGGTAAACCGGATCCCTCTTTTAGTTCTTCCTGGAAAAAAGGAACTGGTCCGCCGTTAACGGGTGTTCCAAAACATAACAGGGGCTGGGGCAAAACACGCTGCTGAGGCTCAAAATTCGAGAAGTTTCCCTGCCGGGCGTTCGGGTAAAACTCGTTTCGGCAAAGTGATTGTGATGGTTACGCCCTGTTCCACGCTCGTTTTCATTCGGATAGTGCCATCCATGGTACGCGCGATGAGTTTGGCGGAGTAGGTGCCCAGACCGGTTCCATATTTTTTGCCCGCGGTTACGTATTTATCAAAAAAATGGTC
Source organism: Desulfovibrionaceae bacterium (assembly GCA_963677785.2). Lineage (GTDB taxonomy): Bacteria > Desulfobacterota > Desulfovibrionia > Desulfovibrionales > Desulfovibrionaceae. The sequence continues at coordinate 396,473 of CAXXDH010000001.1, forward strand.
CTTGATGGATTCCGGGACTTCTCCGCGGTTGTTTATAATGATGGTATTTATTTCGTTCAGGAGAAAACCGATGGACACCGGACTGCCCGCCGGGGCTGCTTCCACGGCGTTTTTGACCAGGTTGCTCAACATGGAGAGAAACAGCAGCTCCTCCCCCTGCAGCATGACTTTGTCTCCAGGCGATGCAATTTGGCCATTGATGGAAAGAAGGATGTGCAGTTTTTTACCCGCAATAATGTCTTCCAGATCAGAGACGATGCCTTTGACGATTTTTCCGACGTTTACGTTCTCAGGAAGATACGCGTAGGCGCCCATTTCCATTTTATACAGGTCAAGAGACATGTTGATCATCTGGAGCATCTTGATTCCGGACTCCTTGACGCTCCGCAGAAGCGCCTGGTCTTCCGGTTTCATCTCCACGGCTTCAAGCAGATAGTCCGGAACGCCGATGATTCCGTTCAAAGGCGATTTGAGGTCATGGCGGGTAATACGATCTATGTCTTCCTTCAACTGCATGATTTTTTTTTGTTCGGAGAGATCCACAAAGGTCTCAATAAGGTGCGGGCGTCCGCCAAGCAGCGTCCAGGATACGGTTTTCAGGATGGGCACTTCCTGTCCGGATTTGGTTATCAGTACGCGTTCCGCGTTGTCGAACTGCTGCCCCAGGTCCGTAATGGGGCAGTTGTCCTGTTCCGTAGGACAGAGGAAGCGAAAGCATTTTTTCCCGGTGATTTCAGCGCGCGTATAGCCTGTCATCTGCAGCCCCGCTGGGTTGATGTCCACAATGGTGTGGGTGGCGGCGTCGACAAGCATGACGCCCGCAAGGATATTGTCCAGAACCGTGTTGAGATGCTCGTTGGATTCCTGCAATTGGGCGGTTCGTTCGTTGACTTTGCGCTCCAGCTCTTGCCTGTACGTTCTGAAGCGCATGTTGAGTTCGAAGCTTTCCAGCGCGTGCGCCCCGGCCTGCATGACCACCGAAAACAGGCTGAGCGTCGTGTCCGGGATACTTTCCTTGCTTTGATCCAGGAGGCCGAAAAACATGCCGCGCATTCGGGTCGGCGTGGCAATGGCATGCAGCAACAGCTGTTTTTGTTTGTCCTGGGTCAGGAAAAAACACGGACGCACTGTTTGCATGGCAAAGGAAAAGGACTGGTCCATGATCAGATCGTCCATTTCCTGGTCCATGAACGCGGACAGGCCCGGGTTGTCATGATGCGACAGTCCCAGGTCCTGGGTATCCTGGTCGATCAGGTAGACCGCACTGTCCTGGAACGCGATCATCAGATTGGCGCGGCGGCAGATTTCCAGCAGAATGGGCTTGCAATCCGCCTGCTGGCTGAAAGATGTTTCAAAATTGCCCAGGGAAGCGGCCAGATCCAAGGCTTCCAGCGCGGCTGCACGCTCGCGCTCCAGGGCTTCTATCTGCTGTTGATAAAAATCGGCAGTGCGTACGGAATCCATGTCTATCCTAGAAAGGCCGTGTAAATATCTTCCAGCTGGCGTTGGGCCTGGCCGATGACCACGGCAAGTACGCTCGGGCTGAACTGGAGACATTCCCACGCGCCCCGTGCCATGCCGGTGAAATAGTACTGGCCGTTGGTTCCGTATTCGAGGGCATTGCTGATAGCGTCCGCGACAGTGAGGACAGCCGAGCCCAAAGGGGCCTGAGATTGTTCTGGAGCATGATGGCAGGCAATGAGCTGCACCAGAGAGGCCGGCAACCGCCAGCGTTCCATGAGGGCTTTCGCCACGTCGCAGTGGTCGTAGCCGAACACGGCCTGTTCTGCCGCCCAGGATGGAATCCGTTCCTCGCTGGCTTTGCTCATGGCCAGTCCGGCAGGTTGCGGCGCCAGATTGAGCAGGAGCAAACGCCCGAGGTCATGCAGCAGGCCTGCCAGGAAAAAAAGTTCCGGATCCTGTTTTCCCTGCCGGGTGGCCAGCAGCCGGGCAAACACCGCGCAGCTGAGAGAGTGCTTCCAGAACGCGACCATGGGAAAGCCATCCAGGGCCTGGCCCTTGAATGTGGAAAGGACGGTTATGCCGAGAGCCAGCTGGCTGATTTCTTTGATTCCCAGAATCACCACGCCCCGGATCAACGAATCAACGGCCCGGCCTGGGCTCAGGGCCGGGCTGTTTACCAGACGCAGCAATCTGGCGCTCAATCCGGAATCTTTGGAAATGATGTCCGCCAGGTGGCTGGCCGTGCAGTTGGGTGAATCCAGGGCATCGTTGATGCGGTAAAAAATGTCCGGAAGCGAGACCAATCCGCATTCCCTTGTGGTGAGTTCCGCAAGGGTTGGAATGCGGCACCCCTGCAAGGTCTCTTGCGGCGGATAGATAAGCTGGTGTTGGGGATACCAGCCCTGGGCGAAACGCTGCGCATAGTGCAGGACGCACTGCCGCCTGAGCTCCGGCAAAGGGTCCGCGTCCGGATTTTCCATTGCAAAGCGTGAGGCAACGCGTTCTTCGGCCGCGAGCAGATGTGCTTCCAGGATATGCGGTCCGGTCTCTTCTTCTGTCCCGGCGGCAATAAAAATTTCGCTCACCCCCCACATGTTCAGGATCCGCAAATGCTTGTTCTCAAGCGTGACGCCTTTGCCCAACAGCATGCGGCCGTTTGATCCGCAAACGTCCTGGGCCAGAATCATGCCGGGCTTGATGTCTTTGATGTTGACCTGTTGCATGGTCGAAAAAACGTGTTTCCGCAGCTTGGCCTGCGCAGAACCAATAAAAAACGTACGCAAGCCAGGCGAGCTTTTTGGAGAGTCTAGGATAGATTATATCACGTAATTGCGAGCATGCGTCAAGCGTTCTTTTGGCAGACCGGAAAAGCGGTTGTTTCTGATTTGTAGTGAAAAAAATGAATATAGTAGTGGGCAGGGAGTGAAAGCAAGATACTCCTGCAACATTTTTATACCGGGTCAGTATGCTGGAGAAAATACGTTGCTTTTCGATTAAACACGTACAGGTGAGGGATGGGGGATTTTTGAAAGCGTGTGGCGAGCGCGAACGCTATGAGAAGTACGCATAATTTACTGTTGGAGTGGAAAATCAGGTGTGTAGTGCGCTTTTTTGTTTTTACCTCCGTTGCGCGGACTCCGTTTACTTCTGTTGTCAAAATGTTCGGCACGTATCGTGCCGTCCGGGTAAAGTACCTTATGAATAATTTCCGAGAGCTGTAGCTTATTGTAGGGTTTGATTACCACACTGCGGATGTTTTTTTGGTTCTGGGCGGCTTCCACAGCGTTTTTACGGCCGGAAATTAAAATGACCGGCATCAGGGGAGCGATTTTGGCGGCTTTTTTGGCCAGGTCCAGCCCGTTGGTATGGGGCATGTCGTAATCCGTGAGCAGCATGTCGAATCCGATTTTATCCCTGGCCAGCAATTTCAGGGCCTGCTTCGGATCCTGGCTGGCGACGACCTGGTAGCCGAGGCTTTCCAGAATGCGCGGCGTGGTGGCCAGCTGGTCTTCGTCGTCTTCCACGAACAGCAGCCGTTCCTGTCCGGTGTAGGCCTGGATGTGGCGTTTCACGGGGCTGGCTACCGCTTCCGCCTTGAGCGGCAGATAGATGTCGATGCGGGATTCCACCCAGGGAGTGCTGCTGAGGTGGATGGCTCCCTTGTGCCCTTTGACGATGCCGTGCACCACGGCAAGACCAAGCCCTGTGCCTTCGCCTTTATCTTTCGTGGTGAAGAAGGGGTCGAAAACCTTGTCGAGATGCTCCGGGGGAATGCCCGGGCCGTTGTCCGCCAGGGTGAGCTTCAGGTATCTGTCCTGGGGAATGTTCAGCATCTGGGCCTGGTCTTCGGTGATGGTCTCCTCGCAGAGAGCTGCTTTGATCACACCCCCGCTTTCGCGCAGGGCCTGGTAGGAATTGGTGCCGAGGTTCATTATCACTTGGTGGATCTGGCTGGGATCGGCGTAAATCACCGTATCCAGGGCTTCGATGGAACGCTTGACCACGATGTTGCGGGGCAGAGAACCTTCCACCATGTTAAGGGCCTCGATGACGGTGTCAGCGACCTTGGAGTTGACAAAGCCTTCGGTACTCGGACGGCTGAACGTCAGAATCCGCTTGACCACACTGCTGCCCCGGTCGGCCGCGCGCAGGACCCGCTCCAGGTCGCGATAGTCGGCGGTGCCCGGTTCCATGTCCGTGAGTACGAGTTCGGTGGAGTTGATGATGGAGGTGAGAATGTTGTTGAAATCATGCGCCATGCCCCCGGCCAGGGTGCCTATGGCTTCCATTTTCTGGGATTGGAACAGCTGGCGTTCCAGGCTGACCTCGCGGGTGATGTTTTCAGAAATGGAGAGCGTGCCGACCACGTTGCCCTTGTCGTCGCGCAGAGGCACCTTGGTGATATTGAGCCAGAGGGATTCGCCGGTGGGGGATTGCACGGTGATTTTGTGCTTCAGCAAGCGTTGGCGCGTCCGGATCACTTCCTGGTCCAGTTGGGCCACTTCCGCCACGAAGTTGTCGTCCAGTTCGAGTTCAGAGTCCCTGCGCTGGAGGATGTCCATGCTGGAATTGAGACGGAAAAAATCGAGAAACGAGCGGTTTACGCCCAGGTAGCGCTGGGAGACGTCTTTCCAGCAGATCAGCATGGGAATGGTGTCCAGAAGCAGTTCCATGAAGGAGAGCTGGCGTTTGATCTGCTCTTCGACGGCGCGTCTGCGGGCGATATTGCGCAGCAGAAAGGCCAGGGTGATCAGCAAAGCGATCAATGAGGAGATGATGGTCCAGAACAGCTCTTTGTCCAGTTCGTAAAACGAACTGGGCTCGTTGATCAGCTTGCTGCCCGGAGGCAGAAGGCTTTGACTGATATTCAGTTTTTTGAGGATCTTGTAATCAAAGAAGTAGTGGCTCGGCATTTTTGTCTGAATGGGGAGGTCGCGCGCGCTTTCGCCCCGCAGAACCCGCAGAGCCAGTTCCGCGGTTTCCTGGCCGTGCTCAAAACCGCTGATCAGCGGGCCGCCTACAATGCCGTAGCCGAGCAGGAATTCCCAGTTGCTGTAGCAGGCTATTTTTTTGGACCCCTTGGAGATGATTTCCACAAGTTCGCCGGCCGTATAATTGCTGCCGCTGACATTCTGGAACATGGGGATGAAATAGATGATGGTATCGCTGGAAAGCTTGGAACTCTTGTTGAGGATCTGTTCGATGTCCAGGGCCGTGGCGTAATCGAAATGCAGCCGCCCTTCGAATTTAGGCATGACCCGCTTGATTTGCGCGCGGATGGCCACGCCGGTAGCGCTGTTGTCCCCGACCACCATGACGTTTTTGATCTTTGGATTGAACTTGAGGGCCAGTTCGAAAAGTTCCGCAGCGTTGATGTCTTCAATGATCCCCGTAATGCCCCGGCGTCTGAGCAGGTCGAAATCAGAGTCGTTGATGCCGCAGAAAACCACTGGAACTCCGGGAAACAGAGCTTCGCCGTATTCCAGAATGAAATTGAGGGCGTTGTTGTCGGAGATGATGATAACGTCGAAATGTTCTTTGGCGTATTTGTGCTTGTACAGTTCGAACAGGCGTTTGGTAATGTAGCGGTAGGGGTATTTTTTTGTGTCCAGGTATTCTATCTGCAGTTCGATATTCAGGCCGCTCTGACCGAGCACATCCCGGATGCCTTCCAGAATTCTGTCCGACCAGGAGTAGCCGTGGTGGTAGGAATTCAGGTAAAAAACCGTTTTTTTCGGCTTGGCCTGCGCATTGTCCGCTGAGAGTACCACTACAGCCGCCAAGGCGGCCAGGAGGAGTAAGGAACAGACCTTATGGGGAATGTTCTGCATGTGCTGGGGCGTTTTCCCTGGTTTAAAAGTCCCGAATAGTGCAACAACCGCACCTGAACAAGGACTTAGAGCTTTGTCGAAAAAGACAATGGAATTTTGCAAGGCCTTGTATTTGCATCTGAAACAACAACAAAGTCACGAGAGTATGCGCATCTCACACAGACATAGTACAGGGTAATCCCCTGACACTGCAAGGGCGCGGTTCCAGGAATTTAAGATGTTGTACGCTTTGCCGCAGATACCGCAGTAAGCGCTTCCTGGGAGGTATGGGATGACAATTCGTGCCTGAAGACGTAGAATTCGGTAAAATGCGGGCAACGCGCCGTCAGCGGGAGCGAATTATGAAAAGAAGCGACATCAATGCATTGATCCGACAGGCTGAAACCTTTTATGCGGACATGGGTTTTCGGCTTCCCAAATGGGCGGCCTGGTCGCCGGAACAGTGGAAGGGCTATGGGGACAGCGAGGTGGTCCGCAACCAGCTGGGTTGGGACGTGACCGACTATGGCGAAGGAGATTTCGCCCGGAAAGGGCTGCTGCTTTTCACCATCCGCAACGGCAACCTGCAGGCCGGGGATCCCAAGCAATACGCGGAAAAGATAATGATCACCAAGGAAAATCAGGTCTGTCCGATGCATTTTCACTGGACCAAGCGGGAAGACATCATCAATCGCGGCGGCGGCGATCTGGTTATCGAACTGTACGCTTCGTCCGCGGATGAGGGATTTTCGGACGCGCCCCTGGCGGTCAGCGTGGACGGCATTGTCCGGACGGTCCCCCCTGGCGGGAAAGTGGTGCTGTCCCCTGGCGAAAGCATCACGCTCGAACCCGGCATGTACCATTGTTTTTACGGCGCGACCGGCAAAGGAGACGTGCTGGTGGGAGAAGTCAGTTCGGTCAATGACGACAATACGGACAACCGTTTTTACGAAAGCATGCCACGTTTCCCTGAAATTGAAGAAGACGAAGCCCCGTATCGCTTGCTGGTGACGGATTACCGCAAATACGTTTGATGGTAGGTTTGATTGACGCCGGTAATTTTTCGAATCCAGAATTGTTTCGCAACAAAAAAGCCTCGCCGAAGAGCGAGGCTTTTTCAGATTCGGTTGCTCAGGAAGGCCAGCGTTGGTTCGCGGCAGTGGACCGAAACCGGACGTCCTTTTTGAGGATGTGCTGCGCGGTGCATGCAGCATGCGCTATTAACGTATTTTTGGGAATAATTGGGGGTGATTATTCAAAAAAGATAGTCTTGCTTTGCTTTGCGCTCCATGACAAAGTGTAGTCTATAATAATTATGCGGCATTTATATCACGGATGCCTGGGGAATTGAAAATGGCAATGCGTTGTAGTTTGCAACAAGAGATTGTAAGGGCCCGAATCGGCTGCAAGACAAGGCGCTGTTTTCCATGAAGCAGCGTACCAAGCCCGAGTCCACCGGGAAGCCCGGCTTTGCCGCGTCTTCGGATGACGGAACGCTGCTGCTGCGTTTTGAGGGCGCCTGGACCATCGGGCAGGAGTTTCCCCGTATCCCGCAGCTGGAGCAGGGCTTCAAGTCGGCCCCGCAGCACGGGACGCTGGCGTTCGAGACCTCCGGGCTGACGTCCTGGGACAGCCGTTTTCTGATCCTTTGCCAGAAACTGCTGGAACTCGCCGCGGCCTCGAACCTGGCCGTGGACAGCAGCGGCCTGCCCCAAGGCGTGGTGCGTCTCCTGGATCTGGCCGCCAAGGTGCCGGAGCGCAAGGGCGCGGCCCGTACCGCCAAACATGAGCCTTTGCTGGCGCGCGTGGGTGAAAAAACGCTGGATGTCTGGCGCGGGGCGGATAGTCTGCTGGATTTCGTCGGCGTCACTTCCCAGGCCCTGTTCCGGCTGTTCACCGGGCGCGCCGTGTTTCGCCGGACGGACGTGCTGGAACAGATGCGCCTCTGCGGCGTCGAGGCGCTGCCCATTGTATCCCTGATAAGCATACTGGTCGGTGTTATTCTGGCCTATGTCGGAGCCATTCAGCTCAAGGCCTTCGGCGCTGTCATTTATATTTCCAGCTTGGTGGGCATCGCCATGGTCCGGGTGCTGGCCGCTGTAATGACCGGCGTGATCATGTCCGGGCGGACCGGCGCTTCCTTTGCGGCCGAGCTGGGCACCATGCAGGTCAACGAAGAGATCGACGCACTGCATACGCTGGGCATTTCACCCATGGAATTTCTGGTTCTGCCGCGGATGATCGCCCTGGTGCTGATGATGCCTCTGCTTTGCCTGTACGCCGATTTTATGGGAATGCTCGGAGGCTTGCTGGTGGGCGTGCTGATGATGGACATCAATCCCATGCAGTACTTATACTTTACGGTCAAAACCGTGGCGCTGAGCAATTTTTGGATCGGCATCTTCCAAGGCTTCGTGTTCGGCGTGCTCATCGCCATGGCCGGTTGCTACAGAGGGATGCGTTGCGGCAGAAGCGCCTCGGCCGTTGGCCAGGCGACCACCACGGCAGTGGTGAGCTGCATTGTGAGCATTGTGCTGGCCACATCGCTGATCACTGTTCTTTGCGATATTCTGGGAGTGTGAGCGGACGGCATGAGTGAAGCGCGTATTTCGGTTTCCGGCCTGACCATGGCCTACGGTGATTTCGTGGTGATGCGCGACCTGACCTTTGACATCAACAAAGGGGACATCTTCATCATCATGGGGGGCAGCGGCTGCGGCAAGAGCACGCTTCTCAGCGTGCTTGTGGGACTGAAGAAACCGGCCAAGGGGCGCGTACTCTATGGCGAACAAAGTCTTTGGGGGGCCTCTCCCGAGCAGCGCGAAACATTGCTGCGCGGCACCGGCGTACTTTTCCAGAGCGGCGCGCTTTGGAGTTCCATGACCCTGGCGGAGAACATCGCCCTGCCTCTGGGGCAGTACACGGACCTCAAGCCCAAGGAAATCCGCGAGCTGGCTTCTCTCAAGCTCGCCCTGGTCGGCCTGGCCGGGTTTGAAGAATATTATCCGTCCGAAATCAGCGGCGGCATGCGCAAGCGCGCCGGCCTGGCGCGGGCCCTGGCCCTGGATCCCGGTATTCTGTTTTTCGACGAGCCCTCGGCCGGGCTTGATCCTGTCAGCGCCTATCTGCTGGACGAACTGATCAAAGAACTCCGGGACAGCCTCGAAGCCACCATCGTGGTCGTGACGCACGAACTGGCCAGCATTTTTTCCATCGGGACGAACTCGGTTTTTCTGGACGTCAACAAGCGTACCATGACCGCCACCGGCAACCCCACGGATCTGCTGCACCACTCGGACGATCCGACCATACGCGAATTTCTGACCCGTGGAGAAGAATCGGCGCTGGAGAAGTAATGCCTCCGGCGGCTTAAGGAACTTTTTGAAAAAAGTTCCTTGAGTATTCTCAAAAACTTTAGAATGTTATTAACTGGTTGGGATAGATATTTGTTTTTGGGCACAAGACCTGTTTCTTGCTGGGGGTCCAGGGGGATGATTCCCCTGGCGGGGTATGGGGCGGCGCCCTATGATGCAACGAGGATACTATGGCCAGGAAAGTGAATGCGAGCGCTTTGGGTGCGTTTGTTTTGGGTGCGATAGGGCTGCTTATTGCCGCGGTGGTGCTGTTCGGCTCGGGGAAGTTTTTTCACAAGACCTTTCCGTACGTGATGTATTTTCAGGGCTCTGTGGGCGGGTTGAGCATCGGCGCGGACGTCACCTTCAAGGGCGTGCGTATCGGCTCGGTGAAAAGCGTCCGCCTGGAGACCGATCTCAAGGATATGACCTTTTCCATTCCCGTGGTTATCGAGCTGGACCCCAACCTGATCGGCGTGCACAGCATTGACGGCCAGCACGGCGGCAAGCTGAACGCGCAGGAAAGGGACCAGCTTATCCAACGGTTGATCAAAAAGGGGCTGCGCGCCCAGTTGAAGCAAGTCAGTTTTGTGACCGGCGAGCTGCAGGTGACGCTGGATTTTTTTCCTGATTCGCCCGCGCGTCTGGTAGGCGACGGCAGAATGCTCGAGATTCCCACCAAGCAATCCACCATCGAGGAATTGACCGAAACCGTCCGCAAACTGCCGCTGCAGGAGCTTGTCAACAAGGTCGCGCGTACCATGGATGGGATCGACAGCTTTGTGAACTCCAGGGACATGCAGCAGATCCCCAGGAAGGTCAACGGCGTGATGGACCAAGCGGGAACCCTGGTGCAGAGCGTCCGGCAGGAAGTGGTTCCGGCCCTTGAAAAATTGAACGAAACCCTGCAGAGTTATCAGAATCTGGCGCTTCATGTGGATCGCAAGGTCGATCCGCTGATGGACGGCTACACGGACGTGGCGGACAGTGTCAAAAACAAGATCGACGTCCTGGCCCATCAACTCGGCAATACGTTGCAGACGCTGGAAGGCGCGCTGTCCCAGGGCAAATCCACTCTGGAGCAGCTGGAACGTACGGCGGGGTCCAATTCCGCAACAGTCATGGATCTGCGCAAAACACTGGAAAACATCTCGAATATGGCCAAATCCATCAGGCGTCTCGCGGATTATCTCGAACGCCATCCCGAAGCCCTTATCCAAGGAAAAGGCCCTTACAGGAAATAAGACATGAAGATTTCTTTTCGCTGCTCATGGCTGCCGGCCCTGTTTCTGCTCGCGTTGCTTTGCGGTTGCGGCGCAAGCGCTCCTGTTCATTTCTTTGCTCTGTCCGGCGGTATGTCTGGCCAGGAGGCAGCCGACAGCGAAGGCCCCTGTTTTTCATTGGGAGTGGGGCCGGTGGATATCCCGGCCTACCTGGACCGGTCCAGTATCGTGACCCAAAAAGGGGCCAACCAGATGCACGTGGCTGATTTCGACCAATGGGGCGAACCCTTGGGCGACGGCCTGACCAGGGTGCTGATGGAAAACCTCTCCGACCTGCTCTGCATCCGGCCCATCGCCGCCGTACCTTTGCCCGAAGGCATCCGTACGGACTACCAGGTTGCGGTGCAGATACGCCGGTTCGACGGCATTCTGGGCGGCCAGGCCTGGCTCAGGGGCACCTGGTCCGTGCTGGATGCCGAGGGCCGTCTGATATCCTGGAAACGCTGCCGTCTCACCGAACAGGTGGGCGGCGACGACTATGGCTCGCTGGCCGCGGCCATGAGTTCGCTGGCCATGGAGCTGAGCCGGCAAATCGCAGTGGAGTTGAAAAAGGTTGTACAAAGCGATAGAGAAAAGCATGTAGAATAAGAGTGAAAAAGTTCTGGAAAGGGGAGTTCGAGGGGAAGAACCTCTTTCAAGAGGTGTGCCCCTCGAAAGAGTCATGAGTTATGAAGTAATTTCCTATGACGCCATGTGCCGGCGCGAGGGGCTGGCGCTGCAGCGGGGCATGTATTTCCGGCCCCGTGGGACGCACTCTGTGGTTCTTGCCAGCCTGCGGGCCAACGCGCCCTACGCGGACGCGGCCGAGGAGCAGGGACGGGTGCTCATCTACCAGGGCCATGACGCGCCCAAAAGCAAACACCTGCCCGAGCCCTCGCGGGCGGACCAGCCCAAATATACGGCCGCCGGGCGCCTGACCGAGAACGGCCGCTTCTACCACGCGGCATTGAACTTCAAGTTCGGCATTTCCCTGCCCGAAGAAGTTCGCGTCTACCAGAAACTGCAGCAGGGGCTCTGGACCTACAACGGCCGCTTCCGGCTGGAAGCGGGCTGGAAGGAACAAGTTCCCGTGAAAGGCGGCGAACGCCGGGTCTTCAAGTTCCGGCTGATTCGCCTGGAAAAAGAGTCGCTACCGGAACACGCGCCCACACGGCGCATCCCCTCCCGGGTCAAGGTCGCGGTCTGGAAACGCGACAGGGGCCGCTGCGTGATCTGCGGCGCCACCGACGACCTGCACTTCGATCACATCATCCCCGTCTCCAAAGGCGGTTCCTCCTACGTGGCCGACAACATCCAGCTGCTTTGCGCACGACACAATCTGCAAAAAGGCGACGGGATTTCTTAGAGCAGTCTAACTTTGAAATGATATAATTGGGGCTCTGCCCGGTATAGGTCAGCTCTAACAGTAACAAAAAGGGCAATTGTAAAGGCGGCTAGGCCGGAAAAAGCGTGGGGGTAAAACGCCCCCACGCTCTGACAGTTGCGAAGGAAACAGCGGATCAGCTTTTTGGTTTGGCTTTGGTCCGTGTTTTTTTGGTGCTCTTGCTTTTTGACTTTGCAGAGGCTTTTGCTTTGGTTTTGCCCTTCTTGGCAGCCGGCTTGGACTTCTTGGGAGCCTCTACGGTTTTTTCAGGGGCTGGAGCAGCTTTTGCCTCGGCAGCTGCGGGCTCTGCTTTTTGCTCGGGCTTGGGCTCAGATTTGGTCTCAGGCTTGGACGCGCTTGCCGCAGGCTTGGCTTCCATGGCCTCCTTGGGGATGGACTTGGGAGGAAAAGGCTTGGGCGCTGCAACGGCCACCTGTTTCTCTCCCGGAACGGCCACATCCTTGGCTCCCGGCACCGCGACCTCACTGGGCTTGGGCACCGCGACCTCACTGGGCTTGGGCACGGCCACCTCTTTGGGCTCCTGAACAGCCACGTCCTTGGGTTCAGGCTCGGCCACGTCTTTTGCTTCCGCCTTGGCTTCTTCGATCTTGGCCGCTTCCGCCTTTGCTTCCACAGGTTTGGCTTCTTCCGGTTCCGGCGTTTTTTCTTCGGTATCCGGGGCCTTTGCTTCGGCTACCTGCGGGGCTTCCGTCTTGACTGCGGCTGTTTTCACCTCTTTGGCTTTGGATGGTTCCGGCTTGAGAGCGTCGGCCCCGGGCGCTGCAGGCTTGGCTGCGTCTGCCCCAATCTTTTCAACCTCAGCTTTTTCACCCTTGGCTTCCGCAACCGGCGTCATGTCCGCTTTGGCTTCGGCAGGTTTGCCTTCTTCCTGTTTGGGAGCGTCGGCCTCGGGGGGCGCGAGCTTCGGAGTTTCCGTCTTGGAGGCTTCGGGCTTGACGTTTTCAGTTTTGACGGCTTCCGGTTTTGTTTCCGGAGCCGCGGCAGCCGCGGGCGCTGGTTTTTTCTTGCGTACGGGCGGATTGCCCTGCAGGCTGATGAACTGGCGTTCGGGGCTGGGCGTCCGGTAGAGAGGCTTTTGGCTCAGGCAGTGTTTCGGGCAGCTGTCCACGCAGATGCCGCAGTACACACAGGCAAAAGGATCGCATTCCCATTTGCCGGAGTCCCGGTCGACGGTGATGCACTGGGACGGACAGACACGCTGGCACATGCCGCAGAAGATGCACTCGTCAATGTTGTTGACCAGCTCGCCCCGGGCCTTGGGAAACGGTTCGCGTACCACGAAGGGATGGTTGCGGGTGGCGCGCTTGGAGAAGAAGTTCTTGAGGATATTCGGTGTCATGAACACGGCGCTTCCCCCTTATCGTTCGGTGCAGCTGATGCACGGGTCAATGGACAGGACCACAACGGGCACGTCCGCCAGTTCCGCTCCGGGCAGCATGGCCACCAGCGGCGGGATATTGGCGAATGTGGGCGTTCTGATACGTACGCGGTCCAGGATTTTCTTGCCGGATGCCTTGATGTAGTACAAACACTCCCCTCGGGGCTGTTCCGCGCGCGAAATGACTTCGCCTTCGGGATTGCCCTTGAACTTGGTGGCCAGTTCGCCTTCGGGCAGGTTGCGGATGGCCTGGCGGACCAGCTCGTGGGACTGCAGGGTTTCGTAGTAGCGTACGGCGGCCCGTGCCCAGCTGTCCCCGTCGTTTTCCACAACGGGTTCGAAGGGAATGGCGTCAAAGGCCGCGTATTTGAGCTGGCGCATGTCCTGGGCAATGCCGCTGCCGCGCAGCGTGGGCCCGGCCGCGCCCAGTTCGTAGGCCATTTCTTTGGTAAGCACGCCCTTGCCCACGGTCCTTTTCTTGACCGTATAGTCGTCCAGAAGCGTGGTCTTCAGGCTTTTGATTTCCTTTTCCGTGGCGTCCAGTTCGCTGAGGATCCAGGTGCACTGCTCGGACGTCAGATCCTTGCGCACGCCGCCGATGACGTTGACCGAGACGATGACGCGGTTGCCCGTGGTGGCTTCGTTGATATCCATGATTTTTTCACGGATGCGCCAGAACTGCATAAACAGGCTCTCGAAGCCCATGGAGTCCGCGAACAGCCCGAGCCAGAGCAGGTGGCTGTGGATACGGTGCAGTTCGGACCAGATGACCCGCAGGTATTTGGCCCTGGGCGGGGCTTCGATGCCCAGCAGTTCCTCCAGGCCCTGGCAGTAGCACATGGCGTGGATTTTCGAACAGATGCCGCAGACACGTTCGACGACCTGGATCATCTGGTGCATATCGCGGATGTTGGCCAGGGTCTCCAGGCCGCGGTGCACGTATCCTATGGTGGGCACTGCGCTGGTGACGATTTCGTTCTCGGTTTCGAGTTTCAGATGGATGGGTTCCGGCAGCACGGGGTGCTGCGGCCCGAACGGCAAAACGGTTTGAGTCATTTTCGGCCTCCGCGTGGCTACTGTTTACCGCGTACGGCGTATTTGCAGAAGGGCAGCGTGGTGACTTCCTCTTCCAGGTACAACGTACGGTCGTAATCCAGGACCAGGCCTTCGAATTTCAGGCCGAAGTGGTCTTGTATTTCATTTTCGATCAGAAAGGCCGCGAAAAAGACGCCCGAGATGCTGGGCGCCGGGGCGTCCTTGGCCACGGTCAGCCGCAGATGGGCCATTTCGAGGTCCTTGTCGAAGTGGTACAGCAGGTCGCAGGATGTTGCATCCAGCTCCACGCAGCTCATGGTGACGAAGCGCCAGCCCTCGGCCTTTTTCGAGGCCGTTTCCTTGACGATGTTTTCCGGTAAGACGGATATGGCTTGCATAAATATGTCCGTTGCTTGCTGTTTAGCTCATATATGCTGAGGTCGCACATTGTGGGGCGCTGTTCTGAAAACAGCCGGGAAAAGAGACGGTATTTCCATCACCCCACGGTCTCGGCGGTTTTCTGGGCCAGCAGTTCGAGGCCTTTGGCCACGCCGTCGATGATGGCTTCGGGCTTGGCCGGGCAGCCCGGGACGTAGACGTCCACGGGAATGACCTTGTCCACGCCGCCGACAACGTTGTAGGCTTCGCGGAAAATGCCGCCGGACAGGCCGCAGGCGCCGACGGCCACGACGATCTTGGGATCGGCCATCTGGTCGTAGAGGTTGCGCAGGACCTTTTTGTTGCGGTGGTTCACTGTGCCGGTGACGATCAGCAGGTCCGCATGTTTGGGATTGCCCACGTGAATGATGCCCAGCCGTTCGACGTCGTAGACCGGCGTCAGGCAGGCCAGGGTTTCGATATCACAGCCGTTGCAGCTGCCGCAGTCGAAGTGAAGCAGCCAGGGCGATTTCAGACGCGATTTATTGATGAAACTGGTAATGACACCCATGCTGTTTACCCCGCGTACAGCCAGATAAGGTTGATGCACGACAACAGCACGCCAATGCCCAGGACCGGCCCGATGAGCCAGCGCCAGGTCATACGGGCGCAGATGTTGTCCACTACGATTTCTGCAAAATACGTCGCCAGGGGCAGCAGAATGATGCCCAGCAGGCTGGTGGACCAGAACAGCGAGATCAGGCCCAGCAGCAGAAAAATCTCGAACCAGTGGGCGACTTCGATCATGCCCAGGTAGGGGCCGGAGAATTCCGTGTACACGCCGCGGACGATTTCCTGGTGCGCGTGGTGGGATCCGGCAATGTCGAAGGGCGACTTGCGCAGTTTGATGGTCAGGACATAGGACAGGACGATGAACAGCAGGGGCAGCTTGTAGAGCATGGGCTGCTCCAGTCCGTAAACCGATCCGATATTGAAACTGCCGGTATGCAGCCCGATGCCGATGAACACGAGCAGCAGCAGGGGTTCGTAAGTCACCACCTGGAGCAGTTCGCGCTGGCCGCCGACCTGGCTGTAGGGCGACGGTACGGAAATCGCGCCGATGACCAGGAATATGGCGCCCACTGCCTGCACAAAGAATAACACGAGCAGGTCGGCATGTAACACGAACAGCAGGACCGAAATCACTGCCGCGAGCAGGTAGACATAGGCGCAGAACGGAATCCAGAGGTTGGAGGTGGTCCGTTCCTTGCCGAAGAGTTTGGCCGCGTCGTAAAACGGCTGCAGTACGGGCGGGCCCATACGGGATTGGAATTTGGCCGTCAGGCGGCGGTCGACGCCGCTGACCAGGCCGCCGATCACGGGCGCCGCGACAAGCGTTATCAATACTATGACGATGTTTTCCAGAAAGGATAGGAATTGCATTAGAGTCCGCCTCCCAACAGCAAGAGCAGCAGTAACCCGGCTGCTATGTTGACTTTGGCCGTGAGTCTGGATTCTCCGAAGATGTTTTCCAGGTAATAGTTGCTGGTGGCCAGCGCCACCGTGCTGCGCATGGGGCCGGCAAAGGTTCCGGGCTCGGGCAGGTTGACCCCGTTCATGTACGGTGCGGTGTAACGCGATGTCCGGGCCTTGCGCAGGCCGAGCCAGGCGGCGATGAGGCCGAGCAGCGCGACCAGGTACATCGGACGGACCCAGCTGGATACGTCGTAGGCCATCCACTGCCCGTCCAGCGCGCCGTTGAAGCCCGGCATGGCCAGGATCTGGGTTCCGGCGGCCTTCATGTTTTCAAAGATGGCCAGCACGGGCGGGGCGAACGCGGCGTAGAGCCAGGGCGTGGCCAGCGGAAGGACCAGCGCGGCCGCGCAGAGCAGCACCAGGGGCGTACGCGTAAAGAAATGCTGCGGCTCCGGGCTGGGGGAATCTTCCAACGAGGGGTTGGCGAATCCGAGCATGGTTCCGGCCCAGCGCGCCCAGTACATGACGGTAAAAGCGCTGCCCAGGGCGAGCATCACGGTGAGCAGCAGGTTGCTGGTGGCGGCTTCGATGGCCAGCCACTTGCCGAAGAGCATGCCGAAGGGCGGCAGAATCATGGTCAAAACGCCGATGGTGGCGATGATGGCCGTGACGGGCATGATTTTATACAGCCCGCGCATGATTTCGATGTCCCGGCTGCCGATGGTCTGCTCGATGGTGCCGACGCAGAGAAAGAGCAGGGCCTTGGAAGCGGCGTGGAAGACGATGAGCATCAGGCCGCAGACAATGGCCGTGGGCGTGTTGATGCCGGCGCAGGCTATGATCAGTCCGAGGTTGCTGATGGTCGAGTAGGCCAGAATTTTCTTGCCGTTGCTTTGGCCCAGGGCCAGGGCTGAGGCGGCCAGAAAGGTGAACCCGCCGCAGATGGCCACGCCGTAGCCCACGAAGGTGCCTTCGAAGGCGGGGGCGAAACGCAGGCACAGAAACACCCCGGCTTTGACCATGGTGCTCGAATGCAGCAGCCCGGAAACCGGCGTCGGGGCGACCATGGCGCCCAGCAGCCAGCGCTGGAAAGGCAGGGAGGCGGCTTTGACCATGCCGGCGATGACGAAAAAGGCGATGCCGGTGATGGCCATGGGAATGGCAGGAGTCAGCCTGATAAAGGCCTGGATGTCCAGCGTGCCGATGGTGGCGTAGATGATCCAGATGCCCAGCAGCAGGCAGAGGCCGCCGATGCTGTTCATCCACAGGGCGGTCATGGCGTTGTGCCTGGCAATCGGCGTACGGTCGTGCCCGATGAGCAGGAAAGAGCAAAGGGTGGTGACTTCAAAATAGAAGTAGAGGTGCAGGATGTTGTTGGTGAGCACCAGGCCGTGCATGGCGCCGAAAAAGAGCAGCATCACCGCGAAAAAGGCAGGTTCGCCTACGGTTTTTGTCTCTTTTTTGATGTGCGCCTCGTGCGTTTTCATGTAGGGGATGGCGTAAATGGCAATGGCCGAGCCCACCAGCGAAACCACCAGCGTCAGAATGATGCTGTGCGTATCGCAGTGGATGCTGGGAAAAGTGTTTTCGTGGTTGACCAGAAAGAATTCAATGAATACCAGCAGAACAAGTTGAAGGGTTGCGAAAACAGTGACAAGCGGATGCTTGCGTTTGAGACCGACTCCCAGAATCACGAACAGCAGCACAAAGTCCGCCAGGGTGATAAGGAAGTTGATGCTGATGCCCGCCAAGGTTTCCGGCGAGGCCTCAAAGGGGCCGGCAAGCGCCAAAAGGATTGCGCATACGGAAACGACGGCGGCCGAGACAATGACAAGCCCGGTTCTGAGAGGTCTGCTGCGCAATACGGTGAATGCGGCAAGCCCGGCCAGAAAGGGGTACACAATAAGAAAGAACAAAAGGGAACTGTGCATGGATACTCGCTCTCATGGATGGAGGCGGTTGGTTGATAAACCCCCGGTTTGCTCCTGATGAGCTATAATGCTGCTACCCTAGCCATAATTGTTAAAATTTACATCGTAATCCCGGATCTTTCAACGTGTTTTCGCGATTGTGCAATTAATCACACGGCTATAGATTAGGTAGCATTTTTTATGTTTTCATGGGCATAAAAATAGAAACAAGATTTGAAAAAAAATTAAAAAAAGCTTGACGGGAACTGTGAAGCTTGGCTATAAGAATTTCTTCCAACGGGGGGCCATTGGCTCAATTGGTAGAGCAGTGGACTCTTAATCCATTGGTTCAAGGTTCGAGTCCTTGATGGCCCACCAGAAAGTTCAACGGGTTACGCTAGAAACAGCGTAGCCCGTTTTTCTTTTGTAGGGGGTTTGTCCCGCTATAGTCCCGCTTTTTTCAAGGAAGGCGAGTGATGGGGCGGGACGGAAAGTGAATCGGCTCTACTTCAAGTAACCGGGCAACCTTTTGGCAAGAGCATCATTTCGATCTGGTTATTTTGGGACATCAGTCTAGATAGAAGTCTTTCCGGCTGCCAGGTGCGCCAGGCTCATTCCCGTAAAAAACGGGCCATTTTCTTCCCAGCGAATTTTGATAACGGCGGTATTGCCAATCCGAAACGCGGATCGCCAATTGCGGAAGCGGAGCATGGTTTCGTCAGCCTCGAGGTCGCCGTTGCTTTGGTTGACGAACAACTGCCAGACACACCCCCTTATAAATTGTCCGTGCGAATAGACGAAGGTAAATCCTTCGTATGCCTCGACGCGTTCGATGAAGGCGCGGACCCGTTCCATAAACATTATAAAGGACTCCGCGCCCGAACCATTTTGTATCCGGGGATCGAGCGCCTCCCAGTAACCATTGACTGCGGGCCTGCGCTCGGAGATGGTCGTACCTTTGTAAGCGTCGGGATTGAGATAGGTGAATTCCTGGACGGGCCATTCTTCGTGAGCGCAGCCGGGGTAGCGGTCCAAAAGCGGCCGGGCGGTCTGGAGCGTACGGACGTAGGGCGAGGTGACGACAAGATCAGGCCTCTGTTCAATGGATTTTGCCAATAGCCTGGCCTGCTCGTGCCCCAGGTCGGACAGAGGGGTGGCTGTTGGAGAATCGGTGGGCTGCCCCGCGTTGGAAGTGGATTGGGCGTGTCGGATAAGCCAGGTTTCGCGCATTCAAGAACTCCGGATGTTGAGAGGGGGGATTCGCTTGTTCTGTCTCCGCCAATGGCGGAACTACCCTGATAGTACCTGAACGTAAGGGGGATAGCCAGTCACACGGCTGACCTTGGCGGAGAGCAACGCGTTACCGAAGCCCTTGGGCAGTTTCAGGATTGTTGTCGCTTTCAGCTAACAATTTCCGGTCCAGGTAATGATTTTTCTGGTGATACCATGCTTATGATATGATTGATTTATCTAAAATTATACTTTTTTTGCTACCTCCTGAAAAATAATGTACTGATTTGCTGTCTCTAAAAAATATATTATGAGGTATAGCGTATGAAATTGTATGTTAAGCACGCGCTTTTGCTTGCGGCTATGTTCCTGATCATGACATCTACCGGGTTTTCCGCAGATTTCGGAGTGGAGGAGACCCCGTCTTTAGCCAAGGCGGCTGTGGCCCTGAAATCCGCCATGGAAAAACTGGGGGTGGCGCCGGATCAGGCGGGATTCATGGTTTTGACAAACGCGGGGTATGGACGGGCCGACGGCCGGACAACAGAGGCCTATCTCGATCTGGTGACCAAAACCACAGGCCGTACGCCTGGAACCCGAACCCTTCTCAAGGTGAACACCCCTTGTTACGAGCCGCTCTGGTTCGCGTTTTTCAAGCCTGACACCAAAGATGTCGTCTTTGTCAAATCAGGCCCCGAAGGGTACGGGCAACAAGCCTTCAACATCGCGCCGAAGCAGATATTCCAGCCTGAAGCCTGGGCGGCCGCCGCCAAGGGGCTGGTGGGCAAGCGCCTTTTTTCCGTGGTGTCGATTTCCCTTTCCTGGGACGAAGGCTCCAACTGGACGATGCTCAAGGCCGCCGAGCTGCATGATCATTTTTGCCCTGGACTGAACGGCGGGTTCGTTATCAAAGCGTTTCTGGACAAGGAGCTTCCTTTGGGAGCAGGGGACCGGTACGTTTTTGTGGGCGCGCCTCCGATTTGCGCCATGGACGCCTTGCAGTCCGCTTATGGTTGCACCGTGGGCAAGAAGGGCGCGTTCAGCATGATGGTGCCCAACGCGGCGAAAAAAGTGGCAAAGGACGGCGTTGCGCCTCTGATCATCGCCATGCGGGTGAATGCGAAAAAAGACCTGTGCGACGGAGTGGTTCTCGGCATCGACTGGAACCAGCTTGGCGCCTCCACAGGCGTCAGCGCGGCCGACTTGTCTCCGGAAGGGGGCAAGAGCAATCCCCTGTTCTACATCGCCCGGGCGAAAATGTCCTGGAAACTCGCTCAGATGCCCATGAAGGACAAGATGGTTTGCATCGCGGACCAGCGACGTTTCAGCGGACCCGCGAGCCTGGCTGGCAAGGTCATCAATGCGGGCGCGGATCCCTACGCCGTGCTGCCGCAATAGTGCCGCATCAGGAGGCGGGGGCCGCAACGGCTCCCGCCGTCATAAGAGAGCGGTTAAAGTAACGGCCCTGACGCTGCCATTACGCCGCTGGCGCAGATCTCCAGAAAGGCGTTTCGCCAAGACCGTTCCAACACAGCACCGGGCATGCTCCGCGCCGCACATTGTTGACCAGCGCCGGACGGAAGCAGGCGATGCAGGTGCCCCCCTGCATACGGACGCTGGGGTAGACCACTCCTGCTGATCCGGACGCGAGCAGAGACGCCGCCAGATGCTGCGATGCCGCGTAGCTGTCGGGGGCGAGTGCGTGTTCCCATCCGTCGGACCGGCAATCATGAAAAGACGCGGTAAAGTCCGCGAGCATGTCCTGATACCGGGTTTCCTCGTGTTCGTTCCAGTTGATTTCCCGGTAGTGGAGCGATTTATGATACAGCACTTCCGCCAGAGATGTCGCTAATTCGAAGCCCGCGTACCAGGCGCCTCGGTCGGCCAGATTGAAGCGTCCGCCATCCGGCCCGGCATGGGTGAAAGAGGCGTTCACCACGCTGAAATTGGGGATGACAAAGACCAGTTCGTCACGGCCGATGCCGGGCAGCCGGTCATCCTGTGCGAGAAGTCTGTCGTTGGTGGCGCTGTCCAGCTCGAAAAGATCCTCCAGGTGTGCGTTGCTGTCCGCAATACGCGCCAATACCGTAGGCTCCTCCAGGTGGCGTGCGGGGATAAGCCGATGGGTGTCGCGCTGCGCAATGTCGACCTGACCCGGTAGCCTCATGCGCCGCTTCCCCGTCTGGAATCCAGAAGACGCCGTACTGTCAGCATGGCTGGAACGCCTCCCCGGATCATGTAGTCCAGGGGCGTTCCCCCGCCGAAGATCCGGTTTGTATTGCACAACGTCACCCATTTGTCCGCGAGTTTGGGCGCA
This sequence comes from Desulfovibrionaceae bacterium, assembly GCA_963677785.2. Lineage (GTDB taxonomy): Bacteria > Desulfobacterota > Desulfovibrionia > Desulfovibrionales > Desulfovibrionaceae. The sequence goes on from CAXXDH010000001.1 coordinate 417,991, forward strand.
TGCAGAATATTCAGTGCCTTGAAGATGCCCACCAGCAAACTCACCCGCATGAGCGCGTCTTGAGCGAGGGTCTTGTCCGGATTTTTGCGAAAGGCATAATATTGCCCGTTGGATACGCCCCCCAGGAGCTTGCGACCGTTTTCCGCCGGTATGTTCCAGGCGTCCATGATATTCATAAAGGCCTTGATAGCCCCAGGACTAAGCCGTTTCCTGACGTTGACGTCGGAAAGATCCGGCGGCGTATTCGCCGCATGCGAGTTCTGCGTCGCCTGTGCGGTGTTCATGATATCTCTCCATTTTTGGAGAATATAGTTATTAAAAATGGAAAAAGCAAGAGGGAGATGGTGATCTCAAGAGTACATTTCAAACGACTATGCGCCCATGGCCCGTTGGGAAGAATTATATGGGGGGAGAGCAAAAAAACGCTGATTATACGCCTGGCAACTGTCGTTGAATTTACTCCCGGAGATGTTGCAGGATGGCCAGTCCGTTGGCGGCCAGACTGCCGTAGCGCGTATCTGAGACAATACGGGCAAAAGCCTGTCTGGCAGCGTCCCAGTTCGTGCGTTCCCAGGCGCACAGTCCCAGGTAGTAGCCGGCCTGGGAGCCGATGGCGGAGTGCCTGGCGCATTTATGAAATACGGCTTCCGCATCCGCAAACTTGCGGGCCTGAAACAAAATCTTGCCGCGCAACAGCAGTTGTTCGCCGGAGCCGCTTTTTTGCGTCTGTTCCAGCAGACGCAGGGCCTTTGCGTTGCGCCCGGCCGACGCATAGAACCCGGCGAGTTCGATACGCAGCGATGGCGGAGAGCCGGGCGTTTGTTCCAGGGCCGCGGCCGCCAGAAGCGGCGCTTTGATGCATCCGTACATCCGGGCCAACTGCGTTTTTTCTTTGCTGCTGGGATGCTTCAGCCGGTAGAGAATCTCCAGGGCGGCCGCCGCATCCGTGTAGTGCCGCTGTTCCAGATGCAGCTTGGCCAGCAGGGCCCAATACGCGGTGTCGTTGGGATTGCGGGAGAGAAAGCGGAGAATCAGGCCGGAAGCGCGTTTCCAATCCTTGTTTTTCAAATATACGTGAATCGCGAGACGCAGCCAGCTTTGTTTTTTGACGGTGCGCCCGGACAACAGCTTGCGGACGGCCTTGGCGGCCGCCCGGTAATTTTGCCCTTGATAATACGCGGTGGCTGCCTTGAAGAGCAGTTCCGGATCAAAAGGTTTGCGCAGTGCGCCGGCCTGCTCAAAAAATTTCCCGGCTGCGGCGTATTCCCGGCAGTTGAAAGCCGCGACCGCCGCGTTCAGGCAAAGGTCCGGGTCCTGCGGAAAAAGCGTGTGCCCTTTGGCAAAGGCCCGCATGGCTTGGCGCGTATTGCCTGCCAGATACGAGGCGCTGCCCAGCAGCGCGTATGCCGCGGCAGGAGCGTCCTTTGCTCCGTCAAGGAAGTTTTGCAGACGCTTGACGGCCTCGGCATAGCGTTTGTTGTCGATCAAACGCTGGGCAGCGGACAACTCCGTACGGGCTGGGGGCGAAAGTTCCTGCGCCCGGCAAGGAACGGAACAGCACCAGACAAGCAGCAGAAACAGAACTATTCGGATGTGCTTCATGGGGTCAACTCAAAGGTAAAAGGGACGAGCACCCAGGTATTCACCGCCTGGCCCTTGTATTTTCCAGGCCGGAAGGTCCAGCGGCTTGCGGCGGACAACGCGGCTTTTTCAAACACGCCTTTGGGAGTTGCGGAGTGCACCGAAATTTTCGCGGACTGTCCGTCGCGCGTCACCAGCATGCGCACTACGACCTTGCCCTTCTGATGATTTCGTTTGGCCTGGTACGGGTACTCCGGAGCAACGCGATGCAAGGCCACGGGTTTTTCATCCACCTCGTTCAACTCAAAATCCGAACCGCCCGGCTCCAGCCGGGGCAGGGTTATGCCTCCGGCTGCGCCCGCCCCGAGATCCGGGGAAAAATCCGGTGCGGACAGGTTCAGAATTGGTTTGCGCAGTCGTGGCATGGGCCGGGTAGTGAATTTTTTCGGCAAGGGCTCCGGCGGCTTGCACTCCTCCGGACGTTTGGGCTCGGGGGGCTGCTGCGGCGCGTTCGGCGGGGGCGGGGCCAGGCGGACGGCGTCACGAACAGGGGGTAGATCCGTCCGCGGGAGTCTGTTCGTCAGCGAGACAACGCCCAATGAAAAACACCCGACGATCACGGCCGCGAACACAAAAGCCGAGGCATAACGCAGAGGAGCGCGCGTACGGCGCATCATTCCTTCCTCGCCGCAACGCTGATGTCCCGAACACCGGCAAGCCTGCATTGATCCAGGACCTGAACCAGCACGCCGGTCATGCCCATTTTATCCGCCACCACCACCACCGAGCCTTCCGGAGATTCCGCGAGAAAACGCTCCATGTAGGATCGCAGGGAACGGATGTCCAGGCTGCGGCCTTCGACGAACAATTGTCCGTCGCTGGTCAGGCCGAGCAGGACGTTGGCGCTTTCCTTTGTTTCCGCGCTTTGCGCCGCGGGACGTTCCACTTCCACGCCGGATTCACGTACGAAGCTGGTGGTTACAATAAAGAAGATCAGCAGAATAAAGACCATGTCGATGAGCGGCGTCATGTTGAGATCGGTTTTTCTGGAGCGCAGGGCGCGCGTACTGCGAATGGGGTGCATCTCAGCCCTCCTGGTATTTTGTATCCGTACGCAGCAGCGCGATGCAGAACAATTCCATACGTTGTTTGAGCTTTTCCGCCCTGCGCAGCAGCAGCCCGCCCATGAGCAGTCCCGGCACTGCAATCACAAGGCCGCTTTGCGTTGTCACCAGGGCCTCGGAAATGCCGGCCGCCAGCGCACGCGCATTGCCGGTGCCAAAGGCGGAAATCACATCAAAGGTGGCGATCATGCCGGTGACGGTGCCGAGCAGCCCCAGCAGCGGCGCCGCGCCCGCCAGCAACAGAACGGAACGGACGTGGCGCATGGCTTTCGCCTCCTGCCGCGTACGCAGACTTTCCAGCGTGCTGCGGTTCAGTTCCGGATTTTCGCACCGTCCGGACTGATACCCGCAAAGAATCTCGCGTTGCCAGTCCGCCAGGCCTTTGGAGGGCGGCGGACCGGCGGCCAGAGGATCCAACGGTTCGCCCGGAGGCAGCTCTTTGCGGGTTTCCCGGAAAAACCAGCCAAGGGCGGCCAGCGCCAGGGTCCACATGGCCAGAGCGACCAGCAGCAGCGGAATCATCAGGCTTCCGCCCGCCTGAAATTGTTCCAGCGCGCGCTCAAGCAATTCATGCGGCCTCATGGTAGGACTCCTCCGCCGGTTCGTTGTCCGGCCGCATCAGGGCCACGGAAAACTGTGCGCCTTTTTCTTCCATATCGCCGAGAATCCTGTCCACCCGGCGGTCCAGGACATGGTGCAGCAGCATGATGGGCACGGCCACGGCCAGGCCGAGCTGCGTGGTGACCAGGGCTTCGGAAATGCCGCCGGAGAGCATGCGCGGATCGCCCGTACCGTAGAGCGTGATTATCTGAAAGGTGTTGATCATTCCCGTTACCGTGCCCAGGAGTCCGAGCAGGGGCGCTATGGCCGCCAGGACCCCGAGTGTGGGCAGAAAGCGTTCCAGCCTGGGCAGTTCCTTGAGCATGCCCTCCTGAAAAGCGTTTTCGATGAGTTCACGCGAACCACCGCGAAACCCCAGGGTGTGCCCGATGACCCGGCAGGTGGGAAAGCGTGCGTGTTGCTTGCAAAAGCGCTCGCAGGCCTCCCATTCGCCTTTGGAGACGAAATCCAGGATCGCGCGCATGTTGCGTTGTGACGTCACCCGGATACGGCCCAGGGAGATAAAGCGCTCCAGTACGAGCAGCAGCGCTGCCAGGCCGGTCAAGACAATGGGCCACACCAGCAGGCCGCCGGTGCGCAGCCAGTCCGACAGGCTTTTCTGCTCCTGCTTCATACGCTGAAACACGGCGCCGTTGGAAATGTCCAAGGGAAAGTCGGCGCTCTGGCCGGACCAATAAGCCTCCATGGCCTGGCGCGTCCGCCATCCGGGATTGCCCTGGACCGCCACCAGGGCGGAACCGTCCGCTTCAGGCCGCAGAAACCCTGTTTCTCCATCCGGCAGACGGTAGGCGGCGGTGAACGCGCCCATACGCAGGATTTCACCCCGCGTACGCAGGCCTTGGCTGTTCACGAATTCGCCTTTTCGAAAACGGACTGCGCCCGAGGCGTTGATTTCTTCCTGATACAGACGCAGCAGTTCCCGCACTCCGCGCAGGCCCGGGAACACGTCCGGGTTCAGCAGGTTCTGGAGAGCAGGGCCGCGTTCGGGAAATTCCGCGGATGTCAGGCTCTCGTGAAACAGATCCCTTGCCTGCTTGGCCGCCGTGCGGATCGCTCCGTCTATGGTCTTGAAGGCGTACTCCTCGGCGTTCAGCTCCTGGGTCAGGTTTTTTTCCCGTGCCAGCAGCTCGTCGTATTGGGCCTTCAACGCGTCAAAGGCCTGCTGCTTTTGCGCCACGCGCGCCTGCAGCCCGGTCTGCAGTCCGGTGAGTTCTTTTTTTTCCCGCTGCAGCAGGCTCAGTGTCTGCCGGCTTTCGGCCTGGGCCAGTTGCCGCCATTCCGTGATCTCTCTGGATACCCGGTTCCAGTCATCCGCATGGGCCGTCGCGGCGAGCGCCAACCCGAACCCGGGTGCTAAGCCGATCCAGACGCATAGGGATGCAAACAAGCATTTCATTGGTCTTCTCCTTGCGCGGGCAGTACGGCGGGTTGCGTACGCACTGGTGTCGGGCGCGAAACGGGCAGCGCCAGGAGCTCCACGGCCCGTTTGCGTTCGGCCATGTCGCAGGCGTGCCGCAAGGTCAGGGCGTACGTCGCGTCCAGTTGCCGCCAGTCCCCGGACTCCGCGTCCCAGATGCCGACCGCGCCGTCGCCGCTCTGGTAAAACAGGGCGATGCGCCCCAATCGAAGCAGCCGGACACGGGTCTGCGTACCGTTCAGATCAAGCGTCTCCTCCGTACGTTCCACTGTGCGTCCGTATTCGGCTTCCACGCGCAGGGCCTCGAGAACGCGCCTGAGTTTTTCCCCGAGTCCGAGATGGTAATCCGCCAGAGACCGCTTGAGAAAGGCAATACGCCGGGTGCGTTCCTCCCCCAAAAAGGGGAGGTCTGCGGCAACGGCCTCTTCCAGCCGCCGGACAATGGTTTCCAGAAAAGGCTCCAGTTCCCTGCGCAGCCGCGTGGTTTCCTGTTTTCTGCGCGCCAGTTCGGCAAGGACTTTTTGTTGCTCCGAAACATAGGTCCGGTATTTCCGGATCTGAAATTCCAGCCAGGCGTCCGTGGCCTTGAGGTCGCGGATTTCGGCGGAAAGCGTTTCCTTTTCCGTACGCCATTCTTCGTACTTGGCCTGGGCCGCTGTTTCCGCCTTGATGCCCTGCCTGGCCTGCTCAAAGACGCGTGCAGCGTCGGAATCGGCCCAGGCGGCGGTCGCAATGAAAAGCCCCATGCAGCAAAGACAGGCAATTGGTTTCAGCATGAGCGCTCCTTTACCGCAGCGGCAAAGCGCGCAGGCGTCAGCCCCTGCGGAAAGACAAGATTTTTACGAAAATACATAAGCACCTCCGAAAAAAGAAATCCAATGCCCATCAAAACACTCAACAGCAGATACAAGGAGGAAAAACCGATCCGGTCGCCCAAGGCGCCAAAGGCAGGAGCCGAGAGCATGGGCACCAGAAGAAACAGGCTGCTGAGCACGGCAAAGCCCATTCCGGCCTGTTGTCCGGCGCTGACCCGCATGATTTGCGTGTAAGCCCAGATCTGAACGCCTCCGATCAGAATGTTGTCCAGCGTCAGGACAATGGCTGCCTGCAGAACAGGCAAGCCGTCCGGACGCGGCGAATACAGCGCGCAAAACAGGGCGAGTCCGACCGAAAGGCAGCAAAACAGCCGTAAAAAGAGCAAGGGGCCGCTTCTGTGCAGCAAGTAACCGCAGAGTATGGTGCCCGCGAAGCCCACGGGATAGGCATAACGGAAAAGTATGGTGCCCATGAGCCGCGGTTCGATTCCCAGGTCCGTAAAAAAGGCCATGCGCATCTGGATTCCGGTAAAGGCAAAAGTGGTGGGAGCGATCAATACGGGCAGCAGCCAGAGCACCTGGGGCTGGCGCAAAAAGGACCGGATGCCGCCGGGTTTGCCTCCTTGCCCCTGTTTCGCTGCATCCGCGTATTCGCTCGGGAGTTCCCGATGCAACAGCACCGGAAGGCTCAACAGGAACACGCAAACGGCAAGCAGCGCGCAACTGAGCGCCCAGTTGAAGATCCCGTAAAAAAACAGCAGCAGCCCTCCGCCCAGCAGCAGTCCGAGAAAACGCGCTCCGGACTGTATGGTGTTTCCCCAGGGCCGTTCGTCGGGCAGCAGAATGTCCGTGGCGTATCCGTCCACGGCGATGTCGTTGGTGGCCATGACGATGTTCAGCAACAGCAGCAGCACGTACATGGTCCAGAAATGGGTTTCTGGCGGTGTCTGCGAGACGCACAGCAGCAAGACGGCCCCGAGCCACTGCAAGGGAAAAATCCAGGAACGCCTCCTGCCGAGCGCCGGGATGTAATATCTGTCCACCCAGGAGGCGTAGAGGAATTTCAATGCCCAGGGCAAATGCAGCAGAAACAGGCCGCCCACAAGCTGCAGCGACATGCCCATATTGCGCAGAATCACCGGCATACAGCCGAACACGAACCCCACGGAAATCGTCTGGCACAGATACATGGTGCTGAGCAGCAGGATTTTTGTCCGGACTTTTTTCGGTGGATACAAGGCGGAAACAGTTGTCCGCATAGTGCGACTCCTTATGTTTGTTGCCAAGCGTACGAATAAAAAAATACGTAGCCGAACCACGGGCGTGTTTTCTGCCCCGAGAGATTTTGTTTTGCCCTGGGACACCCGGAATACGCCCCAGGACCGGCAAAAAAGAAGCGGACAGGAGAGGCGGTCTCTCCTGTCCGCGAGTATTTTCCGCTTGTTCAAGATAAACGCGGCCCCTGTTTTTTTTCAGACGTTAAAAACGCAGACTGAGGGTGACTCCCACGGTAATGGGCGGACCGTCCTGGGCGATGCCCGCGGCCGCGTTTTCATACAGGGTATAGCGCCGGTCCAGGAGATTCTTGGCCCAGAGATAGCCGTCAAAGTGCTTTCCTTCGAACCCGAGCTTGGCATTGACGAGCGCGTAGGGATTTGCCCGCACGTCATTGGCATCGTCGAAATAGCGTACGCCCGTGCCGATGAGATCCACGCGGCTGAACAGGTTCCAGTCCGGGGTAAGCGGGTAGCGATACTGCGCGCCCAGGGTGTAGCTGTAGTCCGGTACGCCGGAAACCCGGTTGCCCTTGTAGTCCGCGTTGCTGACAGGATCCTCGTACGAGTCGTACTCGGCTTCTACATAAGAGCACGAACTGATCAGCTCGAGTCCGGCCAGAGGCGAGTAGCGGGCTTCGGCCTCTGCGCCCAGCCGGTGCGAGCGTCCCGCATTGTCCAGATAGCCCTGCATGTTATCCGCATTGAATACGGCAAGTTGTTCGTCTTCTATGGTGGTGTAAAATCCGGACAGGTTCAGCGTGAGCTGTTTATCGAAAAAAGTGTTTTTGCTGCCGATCTCGTAGTTCCAGCTGTACTCCGAGTCATAGGTCATTTTGTTGCTGGGCGCGGCGAAATCATTGAAACCGCCGCTGCGGTGCGCGCCCGCGAACGAAGCGTAGAGCATGTGGTCGTCGGTTATGCGCCAGTCCAGCGAGACTTTCGGCGTGAGCGCGGTAAAATCCCGGGTGTCCGAATAGGCCGCCGTGGTGCGCGTGTTGCCTCCGTCTGGGGTGTCCCGGAGTTCCGCGTCTATTTCGGCTTCTTCATACTCGGCGCGCAATCCCAGGGTGAAATCGAGCTGGCCGAAAAACGTATAGGTGGCCTGTCCGAACAGGGCGCCGCCCCAGTTGAACTTGTCCGCCTTGAAAAGCCGCTGGCCCGTTCCCGGTTTGAACGGATTGGACGCACTGCGCGCCAGGCCCGAACGGTAGAAGTTGGTATAATCATTTTCCACATCGCAATTGAAATAGTACGCGCCAAGGAGCCATTTCAGATCTCCCGTATCCGAGGGCGAGGCAAAGCGGAGCTCCTGGGAAAAGGGCCGGTCTTTGATGATCAGCTCTTTGCGCATCATGTCCAGGGGGCTGAAATCCGCGTCAATTTCCTCTTTGCTGTAATAGTCGCGGTAGCCGGTGACCGAGGTAAAGGTGCCGTAGCCCGTATCGTAGTCGGCGTTCAAGGAAATGCCGAAACTGTCGTTGTTCTGGCTTCCTTCAAAATCATGGGAGTAGTGGTAGCGCATGTCCGTTGACAACAGCCCCTTTTGCACCAGACTGTTGCGGGAGGTTCTGCGAAAGGGGTAGGCCCCGTCGTCATGGGTCTGGCCGTCCAGGCTGAGGGTCAGGTCGAGGGCGTCGCTGGGGGTGAGCCGCAGCTTCATGCGGGCGGCCTTGGCATCCTGATAGCGGCCTTCCCTGCCGTCCGCCTGCGTATCGTTCTGCTGGTATCCGTCATGCGCGTCATACAGGGCGGCCATGCTGTAATACAGCTTGTCTTTGACAAACGCGCCGCTCACCGAGCCTTTGACCTCGGTTTTCGCATAATTCCCCAGCGTGGTGCTGATGGACGCGGCGGGTTCGTTGCCGGGCTGTTTCGTGCGGACGTTGATAACCCCGCCCATGGTGTTGCGTCCGTAGAGCGTGCCCTGCGGCCCTCTGAGCACCTCGACCTGCTCCACGTCGAACAGCGGGAAGTTGTACATGTAGGACTTGGAAAAACCGACTCCGTCCAGATAATACCCGGTGGCCGGTTCAATGCCGGGCAGGCTCTTGATACCCCGCATGAACATGAAACCGTGTCTGCGGCTTCCGAAATCATTGAAGTAAAAATTCGGCACATGCTGGGACAAATCCGTGGTGTTTTCGATGTCCGCGTCTTCAATTTCAATCGCGGACAGGGCGGTCACGCTTTCGGGCACGTCCTGGAGATTTTCTTCGCGTTTTTGCGCCGTGACGTACACTTCATCCAGCGTGTACGTCTTTGTGGCCGCTGGAGCGTCTTCGGCAAGGGCCTGTGCGGCGAAACACAGGACGGCCAATACAATTCCCGCGACTGCCGGCCAGGGGAGTGAAGGATGTTTCATGTTCATAGCAGCCTCATCGTACGTTTCAGTTAACAGGCTGTTGAAAAATGCACGATTGCCGCGTTGCTGCGAAAAAGCCAAATCCTCACGTATGATGAATACGTGTCGGCCTTGTCTTTTGCTTGCTCCTTGCATTCGCGCATTTTTGAACAGCCTGTTTTAAAGGAATTTTAAACACTCAGTTAAAGTTGACTGAGGAAACGTACGCAAAGCAGAGGCCGTGTTCTGCCCCGGGAGCGTTGATTTTTACCCTGTTTTACCCAAAACAGAATAAAAGCGTGCAAAACAGTCGCGCTGGGAAGGGAAAAAGGATGCGATTAAGTGGCGGCTAGCTTATACGCCGGATGGAGCTGAGAAACTGCTTGGGCAGAATGCCGAAACGTTTTTTGAATGCGGCGCTGAAATGGCTGATGTTGACGTACCCGACTTCCCAGGCCACTTCGCTGACGTTCATGTCCGCCTGCTTGAAGAGCGATTGCGCTTTTTGCAGCTTGTATTCCTTGAGAAATCCGTACACCGTGGAACCGAAAATTTCCTGAAATCCGAACTGCAGTTTGTTGATGCTCAGATTAAAGCGCTGGGACAGGGCGCTTACTGTGGGCGGGTAGGCCAGGTTCTCCACCAGGGCTTCCTTGGCCGCATGAATGCGGTTTCGTTCGTCCGGGCTGAGAGACAAACACGAGGGGCCGCTCTCCCTGTTGTGCAGCCAGAACAACTGCATGGCCACCAGTTCGAGCGCCTTGCCCTCCAGGAAGATTCTGCGGGGCAGGCCGCTGCGTATGCCGCAGGTCAATTCCCGCACAGAGGCCAGCACAGCGGGCTCCACTGCGCCGTGGTAAAAAAAATCGCGCGAGGCGCCGCCCTCGAGAATTTTTGCGAATTCGCGGGGCATGGTGTCCATATCGTCCTTGAGCAGGGTGCACAAGGTTTCTTTGGCCACATGTACATGCATCACACGCATCCGTGTCTTGTCCGGTATTTCCACATAGCCTTCCGCTTCCGGCAAATAGCCCACGCCACCAAACCCCGGCTGGTTGACAAACTCGCGGGATCCGTTGCGAAATCCGCGCATCTGGTTTTTGAAGCAACCGTCAAGGATGAACCCGAAATCGATCAACTCCTCGCTTTTGTGATACCGGATGATCCGCCTTTTTTCTTCGGTTTCATCCAGCAGGCTGATCCAAACGCCCGGCCTGAGTTTGCATTCCTGCCAGGTAGTCAAGCCCGGACTTTCCTTTTGCTTCGCGCCTGTTGACGAAAGACGAAACAAACTCGCCAGTTCGGTCTGGCGCGTTTGCGTCAACGCCAGCGCATCGGCGTTGTCCCGCCTCTGCGCTTTTTGCTGCTCGGAAAGCGGATTGGTCATGATCTTGCCTTGTTAGGATCAGTTAGCCAAAGTAAATGATAATGATATTCAAGTTCATATGCGTTTTGTTTTTTTCCATCTTTGGCGTTCATTGTCAATAACCGGTGTTGCTCATTTGAGAGAACGTGAAGGAAAGCTCGTGAGTCAGTGCGTAAAAAAAAGGGCTTCCAGTTTCACTGAAAGCCCTCTTTGTGGGGGGGGCGTAGCTAGAGCGCCTTGAAGCAGGCCAGGTAGGTCTTTCGCAGCATCAGTTCGGATTGCTTCAGAAAACCGCAGGGGGAGGCCAGGGCTTCGACGTCGTCGCAGGAAAGGCGGGAATGCAGGGGCGGGCCGAAATTCGCCTGTTCCTTTTTGCATTCCAGCACCGCCAGGGTGCCTTCAGGCCTGAGCGCCCGTCTGAATTCGGTGAACATGGCCTCGGCCCGGTCGCGGACGCTTTTGATGTGGAGAACGGTGCTCAGCAGGATGACGTCCGCGCTGCCCGTTTCCACGGGGATCCGCTGCGTGATGTCGCAGACGTGGGCGGTTATGGGGGCGGCTCCTTCCTCATGGTCCAGTTCGTTCAGTTGTCTGACGGACGGCTCCACGGTGTCCAGGGCGATGACGCGTCCGTGCGCGCCCAGGATGCGCGCGGCGTGCAGCGAATATTCTCCTGCGCCGCATCCGGCGTCCACGAAGAGTGTGCCGGGCTTCAGCGGCAGGTGGCCGAAGACTATTTCCGGAGCCTGCATCCGGAAACTGCTGGGCCCGTATCCCCTGGTTCCGTCCATCCGCCCTTTGCAGTGGTTGTGAAGTGCATTGTCCATTGCGGGACTCCTTTATTGTTTCAATTTGTGCCTAAAGATAGTGAATGAAGGATTCGATCTTTGTCTTGTCGTTCTCATTCCGGGTCCCGTCGAAGGTCAGCGTCAGCGTTGGCAGCGAATCCTTGCCGTTGCTCCGTTGCAGTATCCCCAACGAAATGCCCGTGTTTTCATACATGGACGTCACGGAGATGACGCCGCGTACGCCCGACATGTTGCCCCTGGGTTTGGCGCTGCGGTAGCGGCCGAAGGCCCCGGCGTAAAATCCCAGCTCTTGGTCGGTTCGCTTCATGGTTTGCTCCAGGTCGGGCTCGAACTGGCCGTACTTGCCGAGGATCTCCGAGAGCGTGCCGAGAGTCTCCCGGAATTCATCCAGAAGGCGCTTTTTGGGCGCGCCATTGCCGTTGTCCTTTGGCGCGTGATCGTACCAGAAGCTCCAGAGATATTCGCAAAACGGGGCGTAGACCACGCGGTGGCCCGCATTTTCGATGCCTTCGAGCGTGTGGTCGTTGAGCATGTCGCAGTAGAGCGTCATGGGTTCGCCCAGGGCAAAGAGGGTCTTTCGTCCGTCCTGTTGCTCCAGGAACGTCCGTACGCGCCGGGCCAGGGAGCACAGGACCTCGAGGTCCGGGGCGTTGCCTCCGGCCATTGCGTCCAGGAGTTCCATGAGCGTTTCGCGTTGTTCCCTGGGGGCGAGCAGGACCAGGTCCCCGGCCAGGAGGCACAGGAAAATGGTCCGCGCATGGTCCGTATCCATGTGCAGAAGGTCCTCCAGGAAAGGTGAGACTATGCCGACGTCCGCCAGACCGTTTTCATCCAGTTTGGCCCGAAGGAAGCGCGCGTATTGCCCGTCCACCTCGGCGCCTTCGTTTTGCGGAAGCAGCAGGCTTTGCTTTTTCCCGGAACCATTGGTCCGCTGCAAGGTCCGCAGCAGGGCGCCCAGCAGCGCGGTCAGGGAATAGTATTCGTTGGTCACAGTGAATTTTCTGCCCAGGTCGATTGACGCGGCAGTGGCTTCCTCCGCCTGGACGACGTCGTACCCGCGCGCTTGCAGCAGGTTGCAGGCCAGGTCGGAATACGGATAGATACGGGGCAGGATGAGTGTCCCTTCACGCGGCCGTGAGGGCTCGGTGTCGATGTTCACAGGAGGAGCGGGCGGTATTTCCGTATACGTTTCCAACGGTCCGGCTTTCGCCACGGGGCGTCGGCCCAGGCTGTTGACGAATGCCTCCACGCGCGTGCGCACGCCCACGCCGGACGAATGCTCGTCCACTTCAATGGTCAGATAGGGCTTGTCGCCCATTAGTTCCTTGAAGTAATGGGCCGTCACGGTATCCGGTCCGCATCCGTGGTGGGTGAGGAAAACCGCGTACAGGTTCGGATGGGCGGCGACCAGTTTGGCGGCTTCGAGGATATGCTGTGCGAAGGGCCAGTACATGTTCGGGTGCTCCTGGAAGATGTCCACCTCCGGCAGGTCGTAAAAGGGCAGGGTCTGGTAGCCCATCTCCGCCAGTTTGTCCGGGACGCCGAGATTGAGGACCGGATCGGCCACGCCGTAGATCTTGGAGATGAGCACAAAGGTCTTTTTATCGGGATCGAGACCGGCAATGGTGTTTTTGCCGCGCTGTTCGAATTTTTTTTCAAAAGCCTTGAACGAGGCCATGGCCGCCTGCAAGGCTATGCCGGTTTCCTGTTCGGTTTTTCCCAGCCGGTGGCCCATGTTCATGAACACGGACTTCATGAACTCCCCGCCCTGGTTGAAGGCGATGGTCGGGGCAAGGAGCGTCACGCCCTTGGTTTCGAGGTCCATGGCCTTGTTGATGATTTTGAAGGCCAGCTGCATATAGGCGCAGCCGTAGTTCTGCCTGGCTTTCGAGCCCGGATGAAACACGGTGTAGAGATCCGGGAAAAAGAGGAAATCCACGCCCTTTTCCACCAGTTCGGCGGCGTGCCCGTTGATGAGCTTGACCGGATAGCAGGTCTCGTCCAGCGAATATTCCTGCGCCTTGCGGATGGTTTCTTCCGAAGTCGGTTCGGAGAGCAGCACGTTGCATCCCAGCTCCCGGAAAAAGGGGTAGAACATGGGGAACATGCCGTAGGTGAACAGGGCGCGCGGGATGCCCACGGTTTTTTTGTCCGGATCAAGCGTTGCGTCGTAGCCTTCGAAGATGAATTCCTGGACTTTCGTGTTGAAATCCGAGTCTGCAACCGCCTCGGGAGCCGCGGCGGCACGTTCCGCTTCCGGCGGCGGGGGAGCGAATCCCTTGAATTTGGTGGCCGTTGTGCCAGATGCCCGCATTTCCTCCCGAGCCAGAATGGCCGCGCCGTACGCGCCGGTGACGCTGAAAAAGGGCGGCACCGTAACAGCGGCGCCGGTCACGGCGCGAAAGGCGTTGACCACGCCCTGGTTGTGAGCCACGCCGCCCTGAAGGAAAATCCTGTTGCCGATACGCTTGGAGCCGACCACCCGGTTCATGTAGTTTTTGACGATGGAATAGCAAAGCCCGGCCGCGAGGTCGGCGGTGTCCACGCCGCAGGCCATATGGGCCGCAATGCTGCTTTCCATGAAGACCGTGCAGCGTTCGCCCAGGCTGGCGGGATGCTCCCCGGAAAGGGCCGTGGGGCCGATGTCTTCCAGCCGTACGCCCAGTTTCTTGGCCTGCTCCTCGATAAAGGAGCCGGTTCCGGCCGCGCATATTTTGTTCATCTGAAAGTCGGTGACAACGCCGTTTTCAAGGGCGATGAACTTGGAGTCCTGGCCGCCGATCTCAAAGACGGTGTCCACGTCCGGATCAATGGCCACGGCGGCCCTGGCCTGGGCCGTGATTTCGTCGCGGATCACATCCGCCCCGATCATCCGGCCGGTCATGTATCTGCCCGAGCCGGTGGCGGCTGCCCCGGCTACCTTGATTCGATCGCCGAATTTCGCGTCCAGTTCGGCCCCCAGTTCCGCAAGCCCGGTGCGTACGGCTTTGACCGGGTCTCCGGCGGTCCGCAGATAGCGGTAGCCGAGGATGTTGTTCTGCGCGTCCGCGAGGACCAGATTGGTGCTGGTGGAGCCGACGTCGATGCCGAGCCAGCATTCCACGGCTCCTTGCTCCGGCGGCGGGCTGGGCGTGTGCTTGTTTTTGCCGTCGTCCGCGCCCAGGCCGTGCAGCGGTTGGAGCTGCAATTCCTCCTGCAGGTGAATGTGCATCGGGGCGTCCGTCAGGGCGCTTGCCGCCGTATTGATATCCATACGCAGTTCGCCTTGCGCGGCCAGGGCGGCCGTACCGATGGCCCCGGCAATGTCCGAGTGTTCGGCGACGTGCAGTTCCCGCGGGGAAAGCCGCAACACGGACGCCATGGCCTCCGTGATGGCGCTGTTGCGGCACACGCCCCCCACGAAGAGCATGGGCGTGTTTTTGGGCAGCCGCCGCATGACCGCGCTCCGGTAGTTCTTGACCACGGCATGGGCCAGCCCGGCCAGGATGTCCGCCACGGGCACGCCTTCCTGCTGGTGGTGGGTGATGTCGGTCTTGGCGAACACGCTGCAGCGTCCGGCGATACGCGGCACGAAAGTCGCCCTGGCCGCCTGGATGGAATACTCCTCGATGTCCAGGCCCAAACGCGAGACCTGCTCCTCCAGGAACGATCCGGTGCCCGACGAGCAATTGGAGGTCATGGAAACCTCCACCCGTGTTTTGTCTTCCGGGCTGAACCCGGTGATGAACTTGGCGGTCTGGCCGCCCATTTCAATGATGGAGGCGCACGAGCTGTCCAGGAGCAACGCGCCTTCCACAAGGGCCGCCACCTCGTTGACCTGCTGCATTTTCCCGGCGCCGCAGAGGAACGCGCCGCCGCTGCCTGTGACGGCCCCGCGGCCTATGCGCGCCGCATGGGGCAGGGCCGCGATACGGGCCAGCATCTCCCGAAGCGTGTCGGCGACATTGCCCCGGTGCAGAGCGTATTCCGCATGGACGATGGTGTTGCCGGAATCCAGCACCGCCATTTTCACGGCGGAGTATCCGATATCTATTCCGAGGCTGTGCATGGCCATGCTCCTTCTGAATGGTATGGTCGTATAATGGTTTAGATTCTTTACTTAATGATGAAAAAAAGATGATTTCGCCATCTCCCGGAGAATCACGCAGTGTTGCCAAGAGAGAAAGTAAGGACTTTTCAAATAAGTCTGGTTAAGCTTCGTGGCGAACGGTTTCTTGTCGCTGGAGGTATTTTCCCCTGTTTTGAAAAATGGTAAAGAATCTAAACCATACTGTCAAGAAAAATATCTCCGGCGGGTGCCGGGCATCTGCGTCCGCTGTTCGGGTTTATAGGGGGGGATGTTGTCTTCCGCATGGATGATTAAAAAAATGAGAAGAGCATTCTTCCGGGAAGTTTTCCCCTAAAGGGAAAGTACCCCTTAATCGGATAAAACATAATAAATTTGATGAGATGAGGTTAAAATGGCGCAATTCCAATTGTTCGTGACGGAATAATGCGCAGGGAAGTTGTTTCGGGAGATTTGCGATGTACACGCCTGCTAAGCGAGTAAATATCTTGCCTTGCAAGAAGTTGCTCGCTATGAATAGAAGATAACATATACTTTGTTGCGAATTTCACCGCTATCTCAATCCGAGTACCGAAAGGCCTGATCCATGACCCCACTGAAACCGTTGTACCTCTTCAATGACGAGCCCATCGCTCAGCTTGAGTCTGACCATCTTGACCTGGACACCATGGCGCATGTCATCGCTTCCGCCGCCATCGGATCGACCGGCCCCTTCAATATCGGCGTCTTCGGCGGTTGGGGACACGGGAAGTCCTCAGTCATGCGCCTGGCTCAGTCCCTTATTGCAGACTACGGGGAGCAGGGGGCGGTTGTGACGGTTTGGGTCAATGCCTGGAAGTACGAACAGGACGAACACCCCATCGTGCCGCTCGTGGCGAGTATCGTTGATGGAGTCGAGAAGCGTCTCGCAGAGCAGAAACAAGGAAAGTTGGATCTGTCCGCCGGGACAAAGGAAGCTTTCAGGTGCATCAGCCGGGCGCTACGGGCCATTGCCTACGGATTCTCGGCCAAGACAAAGGTCGGCATTCCCGGCCACGCGGAAATCGAGGCCGGCTTTGTGGCCGAAAAGATTATTGACCGCTACGACGATCTGTCTGTTTCGCCGCGCGATCCGTTGCTCGACAAGAGCCTCTACTACCATGCCGACGAATTGCTGGCAGAACTGCCGGAATCTGACACGGCCGATCAACCCAAGGTCGTGGTGTTCATTGATGATCTTGACCGGTGTCTGCCTCCCAAAGCGCTCAGGCTGCTTGAAGGCATCAAGCTCGTGCTTGCGCACCGGGGCTTCATCTTTGTCATGGCGGTGGACCGGCGGATCATCGATAGTTTCCTGGAGGAAAGATACCGCACCGAGTATGGCCTGGCCGCCTATGCGAAGGACGGATCCCGCTATATGGACAAGCTTATCCAACTCCCGATCTATCTTCCCAGCCATGAGCTCGGCTTCGAAGCCTTTGTCGAGAAGCTTATTGCATCCAGAAAAGAGCAACTCGGCGAAAACATTGTGGAGGTGCTGAAAGAACTGAAGGGGCCGCTTGCCGCAGGAGTCAACCGCAATCCCCGGGCGCTCATTCGCACGGTCAACCGCCTGCTCGTGGATTGTTTCCTGTGGCGCCTGAAGGCCGAAAAGACGGAAACCAGCCAGATGGACGAAGGAAAGGCTCTTGGGCTGAGTGTGGTCGCACGGATTCTTGAAGAGCATTTGGGGTCGACCGCATACCGCCGGCTGGCACGCAATCAACCCCTGTGCGAAAGGGTAAGATCCGGTGTCGGAATGTTGAGTTTGCCTCAGGAGGATCTCTTTGAGGGCATACACAGGGAGTGTGAGCTTCGACTTCGAGTCAGCAACCCCGGCGTACAGGAATCAGATCTCTTGGAAATGGTTACAGTGGAAATGAAAGGCATAGAGTCGGATACCGTGCTGCAGGAACTGAATCGTTATGATTTTCTGAAGGAGTTGCTGCGAACTCAGTCTGGCCAGAACTGGCTGCAGGACTCGGATGCACGCAGTGCAATCGAATCTATTCTGGTGCTGCGTACGGAGGCGCAATCGGCGGATTCCGAAGAGACCCGTTACGCTCTGCAGATGCTTGGCAGTTCCGAACCAGCCTCCCGCTGTGGAGCCATCTCTTTGCTAGAACACCAGCATTTCAGCGGGCATGCGAATAATGAGCGTTTGCTGGAAATCCTCAGACCGTGCCTCTCGGATGAGAGTTTCCGAGTGAGCACGACCGCTCTGCGCGCCGTAGCGGCTATGGATGCACGCCTCGCCCTTGAACATATCAGAGAGAGTCATCGTTCCGGTAACGAAGATGAGGAACAGGAGATTGTTAAGATTTTGCTTCAGTTGTTGGAGACCGGCGATCTGCAAGTTCGAGAAAGCGCTGTTGAGTTGCTTGTCCGACATATAATGCGGGGAAGATTCGCAAACGATTCTTCAGCCATTGAAGTGCTCTTGCGGCATCTTGACGATCCGAACGAACGAGTCAGGGGGCAGGTTGTCGAGTGCTTGGGTGGGATTGGTGGCGAACGCGTCATTGATCCGCTTTTGCAGCGCCTCCAGGACCAGAGTGAACGCGTCAGGCAAGTGGTAGTCGAGTGCTTGGGTGGGATTGGCAGCGAACGCGTCATTGATCCGCTTTTACAACGCCTTGACGATAAGAATGGAGATGTCAAAGTGGCGGCAGTCGAAGCCTTGGGACGGATTGGCGGCGAACGCGTCATTGATTCGTTTTTGCAGCGCCTCCAGGACCAGAGTGAACGCGTCAGGCAAGCGGTAGTCGGGAGCTTGGGTAGGATTGGCGGCGAGCGCGTCATTGATCCGATCTTGCAGCGCCTTGACGATCAGAGTGAATACGTCAGGCAAGCGGCAGTCGAGAGTTTGGGAAAAATTGGTGGCGAACGAGTCATTGACCCGATATTGCGACACCTTGACGATCAGAGTGAATACGTAAGACGAGTTGTAGTTGAAATCTTGGGAAGGAGTGGCGGCGAGCGGGTCATTTATTTGCTTTTGCAACGCCTTGACGATCAGAGTGAACGCGTCAGGCGAGCCGTCGCCGAGAGCTTGGGTAAGATTGGCGGCGATCGCGTTATTGAACCTCTTTCGCAACGCCTCAGCGATAAAAGCGAAGCAATGCGCAAAGCAGCTATTGGAGCTCTGGCGAATGCTGATAACAGAGTTGACGATATGGATAGGCGGTTGTTCTCAAAGGATCTAGATGCGAGGCAACCATGGCTGGACCCAAAAGAGCCTTTTACGGAAGAACATCTGCTCAAAGCTTCGGCTAAATTGGGCATCAGCAAAGAAGACGTAAAAAAGCGTATTACAGAGATTTTGCGTATGTATGGCCTGGAAGTGGAATGATGATTGCTGTTGCAACGTCCTGGAAGCGCGCTGCCGGTCACTGCTGTTGCCGTACCCCCTTGGATTGCAACAACCGCTGTTGGCGATGCTAGTATTTTCTTCGTTCTGTTCGAACTGAGCTCAACACTATCATATGAACATTGATGGGAGAATTGCGTTTTTTGGCAGGTAAAATGACCCGATTCGCCCCGATTCGGCTGTTCCCTTCCCGGTTTATTCCCAAAAACAGGCGCGCAACGCCCGCAGCGTCCGCGACAGGTTTAAATTGACCATCCCTGCCGGTTCATTTATAGCAACAATGCAATGGCCTGTGGTCATTTTTGAGGAGAGAGGTGCGGGTGAGTCGGTTGTACGCAGGGGTGCAGGCTCATCTAAACGTGGAACGCGTCAATATTTGGGGAGAGCGCATTTATGAAACGAATCATCCAGGGGCTCGTTGTGTTGTTGGCTCTGGCCGTGGCCGGATCGGCTCTGGCCGCCGACACCATCAAAATCGGGGCGATTTTTTCCGTGACAGGTCCGGCGTCTTTTCTGGGAGAGCCGGAAAAGAACACCGCGCTGATGCTGGCCGAGGAAATCAACAAAAACGGCGGGGTGTTGGGCAAGCAGATTGAAGTCATCGTGTATGATGACGAGACCAATGTGAACAAGTGCGTCATGGCCGCGCAAAAGCTGCTCAAAAAGGACCGGGTGCCCGTGGTCATCGGACCCACCACCTCGGGCAACACCCTGGCCATCATGAAATTTTTCAAACAGGCCAAAGTCCCCCTGGTCTCGTGCGCCGCATCCGAGCGTATCGTCAAACCCACCGAGCCCATGGTCTTCAAAACGCCCCAGAGCGACCGCCATGCGGTGCAGGCCATCCTGAAGGACGCCAAGAAGCGCGGCTACAAGAACATCGCCATTCTCACCGTGTCCAACGGCTACGGGCAGTCCGGCCGGGCTGTATTGCAGGAACTGATCCCGGCGGAAGGCTTTACCCTGGCGGCTGACGAGGTCTACGGTCCGAAAGACACCGACATGACCACGCAGCTGACCAAGATCAAGGGCGTCAACGCCGACGCCATCATCTGCTGGGGCACCAACCCCGGCCCCGCGGTGGTTGCCAGAAACCGCGTACAGCTGGGCATGGACACGCCCCTGTACATGAGCCACGGCGTGGCCTCCAAGAAATTCATCGAGCTGGCCGGAGACGCGGCCCAGGGCATCATGCTGCCCGCCGGGCATCTGATCGTGGCCGAGCAGGTGGATGATGCGAGCCCGCAGAAGCCGGTGCTGCTGGACTACGTCGCCCGCTACAAGACGGTGTATTCCTCTCTTCCGTCCCAGTTCGGCGGCTACGCGTACGACGCCTTGTCCATGGTGGTGAAGGCCATCGAGATGGGCCAGTCCGTCAAACCGGCCGACATTCGCGACAATCTTGAGAAGATTTCCAACTATGTCGGCGCGTCGGGCGTGTTCAGCATGACTCCCGAGGATCACAACGGACTTGACGAGTCGGCCTTTGAGATGGTCATCATCGAAAACGGCGACTGGAAAATCCTGGACTAGGCGGACAAAACGAATCTGAGCGCCGGAAGGTTCGCAACCTTCCGGCGCATCTTTGTCCCCATACCCAGGGCCCGTACGGCCGTCGGCGGCGAATAACCGGCGTCATGGCCCTGTTTCAGTTCATCCAGGGGGATGCCCCGGCTGCCGGAGACGATTCTTTTATTTTATGGACGTATCAGCACCACTTCAATACCTGACCTCCGGGCTGACCGTGGGGGCCAGCTACGGCCTCACGGCGCTGGGGTTCACCATCATTTTCAATACCACCGGCATCATCAATTTCGCCCAGGGCGAGTTCGTCATGCTGGGGGGCATGTTTTCGGTGTTCATGATCAAATGGTTCGGCCTGCCCTTGTGGCTGGCCATACCCTCGGCCGTGGCCCTGACCGTGATTCTGGGCGGAATCATCGAGCGGTTCACCATCCGGCCGGTCAAGGACGCCCCGACCATCAATCTGATCATCATCACCATCGGCCTGTCCATTCTGATTCGGGGGCTGGCCATGCTGGTGTGGGGCAAGGACACCTTCGCCCTGGAGCCGTTCTCGGGAAACACCCCGCTGACGTTCGCCGGGGCTTCCATCATGCCCCAGAGCTTGTGGGTGCTGGCCATCAGCATGTTGATTCTGGCCGGATTGAAGCTCTTTTTTTCCACCAGCATCATCGGCAAGGGCATGCGGGCCTGTTCCGTGGACCCCAAGGCCGCGTTTCTCGTGGGCATCAACGTGCCCAAGATGGTGCTGATGTCCTTTATGATCTCGGCATTCGTCGGAGCCGTTGGCGGGGCCATTCTGGCGCCCATCACCCTCACCGCCTATGACGTGGGGGGCATCCTGGGGCTGAAGGGCTTTGCGGCCTGTATCCTGGGCGGACTGGGCAATCCGTTCGGCGCGGCGGCCGGTGGGCTGATTCTCGGGGTGGTGGAGTCCTTCGGCTCGGGGTACATTTCCTCTGCCTACAAGGACGCCTTTGCCTTCATCATTCTGCTTTTGTTGCTTTTTGTCCGGCCTTCGGGGCTGTTCGGGCAAAAGGACGTGAAAAGGGTCTAGCATGGGCGCGTATTCGAGAGACATGCTCACGGCCCTGGTTGTGGGCGCGGTATTGTTGGCGCTGCCATTTCTGCTCGGCAATGATTATTACGTGACCGTGCTGATCATCTGCGCCATCAACGGACTGATCGTGGTGGGCTTGAACCTGCTGCTGGGCTACGCCGGGCAGATTTCCCTGGGACATGCCGCGTTTTTCGGGCTCGCGGCCTATACCTCGTCCATCGTGACTTCCACCCTGCAGTTGCCCATGGGCGCAGGCATCGCGGCCGGAATCGCCTTGCCCGCGCTGGTAGCGCTCCTGATCGGCATCCCCACCCTGAAGCTCACGGGCTATTATCTGGCCATGGCCACTCTGGGCTTCGGGATCATTGTCTACATTTTTTTCAATGAGACCATCGCGCTGACCGGCGGCCCCAGCGGGTTCGACGGACTTATTCCCCGCTTGTCCCTGTTCGGGTACGAATTCGAGTCCGACCTGTCGTACTATTACCTGGTCACCTGTGTGCTTGTGCTGGGGGTCATGCTGGCCGTGGGGGTCGTTCACTCCAAAACTGGCCGGGCTTTGAAGGCCATCCACACTTCGGAAAAGGCGGCCCAGTGCATGGGCGTGGACGTGGCGCGGCACAAGCTTTTCACCTTCGTACTCTCGGCGGTCTACGCGGCGGTGGCCGGGGTGTTGTACGCCCATTATCTGACCTTTATCGCGCCCAGTTCCTTTGGGTTCATGTTTTCGGTGGAGCTCATCGTCATGGTGGTGCTGGGCGGCATGGGATCCCTCTGGGGCTCGGTGGCCGGAGCCTATTTTCTGACCATGCTTCCGGAGTTTCTGCGTGCGTTCGAGGATATCGAGGTCATTTTGTTCGGTTCCATCCTTGTGGCCTGCATGATTTTCATGCCCCAGGGGTTCGCGGGCGGACTCAAAGCCCTGATGCACCGCGTACGGGCTCCCAAAGATGGCGAGGTGGCGGAAGATGGCTCGTAAAATGCTCACGCTTTCCGGGGTGACCATGCGGTTCGGCGGCGTGCTGGCCCTGGACGACATCTCCTTTGACGCGGATTCCGGGCGCATCACTTCCATCATCGGTCCCAACGGCGCGGGAAAAACCACGCTGCTCAATTCCATCACGGGCATGGTACCGGCCCAGGGGAGCATCAAACTGGACGGTACGGAGATTTCCGGCCTGTCTCCTCACAAGCGCGCGGCCCAGGGGGTGTTGCGTACGTTCCAGAACCTGGAGATATTCACCAACATGAACGTGCTGGAGAATGTGATGACCGGCGCTCACAGCAGGGCCGGTTACTCCACTTGGGACGGGCTGGTAAAAACGCCCAGGTTCTGGAGGCGCGAGCGGGCCATCAAGGAGAGAGCCCTGGAAAAGCTGGAGTTCGTGGGGCTTGCCCCTCTTGCCGGTCATCCGGCCAAGGACCTGCCTTTCGGCAGCCAGCGGCTGGTGGAGCTGGCCCGGGCGCTGGCCGCGGACCCCAAGCTGCTCCTTCTGGACGAGCCTGCCGCCGGATTGAACATGCGCGAAACCAGGAGTTTGTCCGAGCTCATCGTGAAGATCCGCGACGAACTGGACATGACCATCGTGCTGGTGGAACACGACATGGACCTGGTGATGACCATCAGCGACCACGTGACCGTGATCAGTTTCGGCCAGGTCATTGCCGGGGGCCTGCCCCTGGACATCCAGAAGAACCCCAAGGTCATCGCGGCATACCTGGGCGGGGAAGAGGAATAACCATGCTCAGAGTAAAGAATCTGGATGTTTTCTACGGCAAAATCCACGCGGTCAGGCGGGTGTCGCTGCATGTCCGGCCTGGGGAGATCGTGGCGCTTATCGGCGGAAACGGCGCCGGCAAGACAACGCTGCTGACCACCATATCCGGGATAAACAGGGCAAAGCACGGTGAAATTATTTTTTCCGGGGACAGTCTCAATAAAATCAGTCCGGACAAGATCGTGAAGCGGGGCATCTCCCACGTGCCCGAGGGGCGGCTGGTGTTCGGTCCCATGAGCGTGGCTGACAATTTGCTCCTGGGCAGTTTCGCCCGTTACAAAGGGGCCGCGAAAAAAGCGGTGGATAAGGAAATCCAGAATATTTACGAGATGTTCCCGGTGCTCGGCCAAAGGCGGGACCAGCCGGCGGGGACCCTGTCCGGCGGCGAACAGCAGATGCTGGCCATAGGGCGCGCTCTCATGGCCCATCCCAGGCTTCTGCTCCTGGACGAGCCCAGCATGGGCCTGGCCCCCAAAATCACCCAGGAGATTTTCCGGCACATCGTGGAGCTGAAAAAGGAATTCGGCCTGACCGTGCTGCTGGTGGAGCAAAACGCCCGGAGCGCTCTGAAAATAGCCGACCGGGGCTATGTGCTGGAAACAGGCCGTATCCTTGTCCAGGGGCCTGCCGGCGAGTTGATCGCCAACCAGGACGTGCAGCGCGCTTATCTGGGGCGGGATCTGGATTGCGATACGTGTTAGAGAGATAATCAAGACCGGACTCGAACGGGTTTTGGAACGCAAGGGGTATGACCATGTTTTGGCAAAAGGAATACGAGTGCATGGACCGGGAGGAGCTGGAGCAGCTGCAACTGGAACGGTTGCAGTCCACCGTGAACCGGGTGTCCAGAAACGTGCCCTTTTACCGCGAAAAATTTCGGGAACTGGACATGGACCCCTATGACCTGACCTCCCTGGACGACATCAAAGCGCTGCCCCTGACCACCAAGCACGACATCCGGGACAATTATCCCTACGGGCTTTTCGCCGTGCCGCTGCGTGAGGTCGTACGGCTGCAGACATCATCCGGAACGACCGGGAAACCCACCGTGGTGGGCTATACCAAAAACGATGTGAAGCGATGGGCCGACCTGGTGGCCCGCGTGCTCATGGCAGGGGGCGTGACCAAGGACGACAAGGTGCAGATTGCCTTCGGGTACGGGTTGTTCACCGGCGGATTCGGTTTCCATTACGGCGCCGAACGTTTGGGCGCTTCGGTGATTCCTTCGTCTTCGGGCAGCGCGCGGCGTCAGGTGATGATCATGCAGGACTACAAGACCACGACCCTGTGCTGCACCCCGAGCTACGCCCTGCATCTTGCGGATGTCATGGACGAGATGGGGGTCAACCCCAACGCCCTGGACCTCCGCTGGGGGCTGTTCGGGGCGGAATCCTGGTCCGAGGCCATGCGGCAACAGATCGAAGAGCGTTTGAAGCTGGCCGCCATGGACAATTACGGCACCAGCGAGATCATGGGGCCGGGAGTGGCCGCCGAGTGCCTCGAACGCAAGGGGCTGCACGTGAACGAGGACCATTTCTACATGGAGATCATCGATCCCGAAACCCTGCAACCCTTGCCATACGGTGAAACAGGCGAATTGGTCATCACCACCTTGACCAAGGAAGCCTTTCCCATGATCCGCTTCCGTACGGGCGACCTGACCAGAATCATCACCGAGCCCTGCGCCTGCGGCCGGACCTTCCACCGCATCAGCCGCATTCTTGGACGTACCGATGACATGTTCATCATCAAGGGCGTCAACGTCTACCCCAGCCAGGTGGAGCAGGTGCTCCTGGATTTCACCGGGACGCTGCCCCATTACCTGATCGTGCTGGAGCGCGAAGGGCACCTGGACCGGGCCGTCCTGCAGGTGGAGGCCTCCTGGGACATCGCCACGGACTGCATCCGTGAATACGACCGGCTTATTGAAGAATTGAAAAAACGCCTCCACACCGAACTCGGCGTAGGCTTCGAGGTCAAAGTGGTGGAAGCGGACAGTCTGGCCAGGAGCGAGGGCAAGGCCGTGCGGGTCGAGGACCGCCGGGTGGTGTAGTATCGCTCCGGCGTAGTTTCAAGTAGACTTGACTGCCACCCTTCATATCCGGGGGCGACCGCGTCCCTTTTCCCGAATTGCAAGGCAGTTATCGAAGAGAATCGTCCTTTCGTTTCCAGAACCGGGCCAGCACAATACCCGCAAGATTTTGTTCCAGGCTGAACAATGCGCCGGGCAAAGCGGTCTGTACGGAGAAATACGCATGGGCCAGAGCGACGCCCAGTCCGGAATTCTGCATACCCACTTCGATGGACACCGTACGGGCGTCGCGCGTGTCGCTGCCGAGCAGCCGGGCGGCTGCGTATCCGAGGCCGTATCCGGCCAGATTGTGGCAGACCACCGCGCCCATGATCAGCAGGGGCCAGTCCAGAATGGTCTGTTGATTCAACCCCACCACGCAGGCGATGACCAATGAAATTGCCAGAATGGAGACCGAAGGGAACACCTTGAGCAGCGGCCGGACTTTGGAACGCAGCAGGCGTCTCAAGAGCAAACCGTCCATCAGCGGGAACACCACGATCCAGAAAACAGACAGCATCATGGCCGTGAAATCCAGGTTGATACGCTGGTGGAACAGCAGCCAGACAATGCCCGGCGTTAAAATCGGGGCAAGCATGGTGGACACGAAGGTCATGGTCACGGACAGGGCCACATTGCCCCCGGACAAGTAGGTGATGACATTGGACGCCGTACCTCCCGGACAGGCGCCCACCAAAACCAGCCCCAGGGCGGCCTCCGGCGGCAGGCCGAACAGAGTCGCGAATCCCAGCCCCAGCAGCGGCATGACCGTGTATTGCAGCAGCGCGCCCGACAGCACCAGTTTCTTGCGGGGCAGCACGCCCTTGAAGTCCGCGAATTCCAGGGTCAATCCCATGCCGAACATGATGATGCCCAGGGCCACTGCGATGTGCGGTTTGATCCAGAGGAACAAATCCGGCGCCACAAGAGCCGTGCCGGACAACACCAGGGCGATAATCATAAAATTGGTCTCAATAAGCCGACCAAGGGCTGTGAGCATGCTCTTCTCCGTACGGGTATTTGTTCATGAACCAATTCCCGGAATGTTACGTGTCCGGGGACAGTATCTTGTTGTTTTTATTTTTACAATTGAAATCAGTGTGATAAGTCGGTTGTGCTCCGATTTCGCAATGCGCCGTGTTTTCTGCACAAGTCCGACAGGTTGATGCCCTCGAAGTCGGAAGCGGATCCGTTTGCCCGAATCTGCGCGCGAGAAATTGTTGCGAACAGAACCAGTCTTTGGGTGAAAAGGGTTTGGTCTGTTCGTATACTATCAGGAAAAAATGCATCTGTCGTACTATGCGAGTATTTCAGGTTTGGCCCGAAGTCGTGAACGGAGAAAGCAAACCAGGCTCTCCATGAAGTGCGAGTTCCATAAATTTCTCGGCTTCCCGGCTAGGGGAAGGTTGCGGGGAATCGGAAACGGGCTTCGGATGGTGCGTTTTTCGCAGAATTTGGAAGAACGACTGAAACAACAGCTACGGACTAACGGAAAAACTGGCTGCAGTGACGATATATTGTAATTTTTGAGACTGATCGCATGTAGCAGGTCGGCCTGAGACAAGTTACCTTCTCCAAAAAAATTTGGTATCAAGAAAACAGCAAGCGGTTATGCGGCAGGATACAGTGACCGGGCAGGCCTCTACTTTTATTGGTGCGGCCCTTTTGCAATTGCGCTGCTGAGGAGGAATAATGGGAAGTCTCATCTATCCGCCCCTGTCTCAAGAACGTATGGCGGATATTTCTTCGCAATGGAAACGCTTTCAGGCGCGTCTTTCCGTGAATCCGACCATTATCCGGCCCATGATTCATGCCTCCTGGGAGCGCTGCCGCCAGGTGCAGCTTCCCGGCGATTCGCTGGAACTCTGTCCCATTGATGCTCCCGCCCTGGAGCGGGCCACTGTCCTGAACAAAAGCCTGGTGGATAGCGCCAAACATCTGATGGACAAACTCGTCCACTCGATTCATTTGTCCAAAAGCGTGGTTACGCTGGTGGATACGGCCGGTCTGGTGCTGCACGCGTCGGCGACCAGCCAGGATCTGGAAAACGTGCCCTATGGAGTTCCCGGCCGCCGCTGCGATGAGGCCACCATAGGCACCAACGGCATGGGCCTGTGCATTATTGAAAAAAGGGCGGTCCATGTCATTGCGTACGAACATTACAACGCTTCGCTGCATTATTTGAGCTGTTCCGCGGCGCCCATATATAATGTTGCCGGACAGCTTGTCGGGGCGCTCAATCTGGCCATCAATACGGAGAATTTTCATCAGCACACCATGGGGCTGGTGGAGGCGGCCGCCCATGCCATCGAGGAGCATCTGCGGCTGCGCAGCTTGGTCCGCAATCAGAAAGTCATTCTGGAGATGCTGGACGAGGGCGTGATCGTACTGGACGGAGACGGCGCTATTGCTAGCATCAACCCCCAAGCCTGCAATATGCTCGGTCTGGGAAACCAGCCAGTGGGTGAAAATATTCGGACATTCATTCCCCACAGCTCCGTGGTCCAATCCATTCTTGCGGACAGAACGTCATTCCACGACCGGGAGGTTTCGTTCGAACTGCGGGAGGGCAAGTTGTCCTGCGCTTTGTCCTGCGCGCCTTTTGGGGACACGGGCGTGATTTTGACCTTGCGCGAGGTCAAACGGATGCGCAAGTACGCGGCCCGTGTCGCCGGGGCCAAGGCCGTATATACGTTTGAAAACATCGTGGGGGATGCGCCTTCGTTACAAGAGACGCTGCGCCTTACCCGTGTGGCCTCCCAGAGTGAAGCCACCACGTTGCTTGTCGGTGAATCCGGTACGGGTAAGGAGCTCTTCGCCCAGGCCATTCACAACGCCGGCAACCGGCGCAAAGCGCCGTTCGTGGTGGTCAACTGTGGCGCGCTGCCCCGCAATCTGGTGCAAAGCGAGTTGTTCGGCTACGTGGCCGGAGCCTTTTCCGGTGCGCTCAAGGAAGGCAGCCCGGGTAAATTCGAACTGGCCGACGGCGGTACGCTCTTTCTCGACGAGATAGGCGAAATGCCGTTGGAAGCCCAGGTAAGCCTGCTGCGCCTGTTGCAGGAAAGCGAGGTCACGCGCCTGGGCGGCAAGCAGGCCCGGCGTATAGACGTACGTATCATCGCCGCCACAAACAAGGACCTGCCAGGAGCCGTACGCGACAAGTCCTTTCGCGAAGACCTTTACTACCGCCTGAACGTGCTGACCATCAACATCCCGCCGCTACGCCGGCGCGAAGGGGACGTCGCATTACTGACCCGTGTATTTCTGGAAAAGTTCGCCGCCTCTTTGAATAAAAGACATTTGCGTCTTTCCAGGGAGGCCATGGCCGCCCTGGAGGCGTACCATTGGCCGGGCAATGTCCGTGAGCTTGAAAACTGCATCGAACGGCTCGCTAATGTGGCCCAGGCCGATAGCATCGAGATCGGCGATCTGCCTCAGGACATCTTCTCCGGCGCGGTTCAGGGAACGCACGTGAGAGCTGGAGGTCCTTCGGTGTCGCTGAAGGGCATTCAAAAAGCCCTGATCCTTGAAACCCTGCGTGAAACCGGTGGTAATCTGCGCCGTACGTCCTCCATTTTGAACATCTCCCGGACAACATTATACGCCAAGCTCAAGCAGTTCCGCATCGAAGTGGAAAGCTTTCGCGGTCAATGTGAATAGTTGGCTGATCACGTCTTGAAATACAGCCCAGTGTGTGCAGGCTCTGGACATGTCCAGACTACATGTCCAGTTTTTGGACATGTAAAGTCTTTCTGGTGTGATGTACATTATGTTCAACCGCCTGATATCTTATCTAAAAAAAAATTTTTCCTTCTCCTGAAAGCTGGCCCGCCTTTTGCTCTAAGCATAATGACCGTAAACAGAATGTTGCATGAAAGCAGTGTGACTGATCATTGAGTGTGGTTCATTGCAAACGCCATATCAGATTATGTCTATCACCTGAAATAGTGCGATATTCCGAATGGACGTTGCCACTCAACTGTTTTGGAGATGCGTTTGTATCTTCACCGGCAATGTTGATCTGTTTATGTGGACTAATTGTAACATTCGGAGGAAGTAATGGCTGTTCAGGAACAAGTATACGGTTTTTTTATCCCCAGTGTGACTCTGATCGGTATCGGTGCTTCAAAAGAGATTCCAGCAAAGATCAAGGCTCTTGGTGGAAGCAAACCTCTGCTCGTCACAGACAAGGG
This sequence comes from Desulfovibrionaceae bacterium, assembly GCA_963677785.2. GTDB lineage: Bacteria > Desulfobacterota > Desulfovibrionia > Desulfovibrionales > Desulfovibrionaceae. The sequence goes on from CAXXDH010000001.1 coordinate 447,422, forward strand.
TGTGGTTGCCGTAGGTATTTGTAAACAGGTCACGGATCTGCTGGACGAGGCTGATATGCCGTACGTGATCTATGATGAGACCGTTCCCAATCCTACGGATACAAACGTCCATGAGGGGGCTGAAGTCTACAAGAAGAACGGTTGCGACAGCCTCATCACCCTGGGAGGCGGCTCTTCCCACGACTGCGGCAAAGGCATCGGGCTGCTCATTTCCAACGGTGGCAAAATTCACGACTATGAGGGTATCGACCTGGCTACCAAACCGCTGATGCCCTATCTGGCCGTCAACACCACGGCTGGAACGGCCTCGGAAATGACGCGTTTTGCCGTCATTACCGATACTTCCCGCCACGTGAAAATGGCCATCGCCGATTGGCGGATTACGCCCGGCATCGCCATCGACGACCCCGTACTGATGGTCGGCATGCCGCCCGCGCTTACCGCCGCCACAGGTATGGACGCCCTGACCCACTCGGTGGAAGCCTTTGTGTCCACCATCGCCAACCCCATGACCGACGCCTGCGCTATTGAATCCATCAAGCTGGTGTTCAAGTTCCTGCGCAAGGCAGTGGCCAACGGCCAGGACCTGGAAGCGCGCGAAGGCATGTGTTTTGCCCAGTACCTGGGCGGCATGGCTTTCAATAACGCCAGCCTCGGCTACGTACACGCCATGGCCCACCAGCTCGGCGGTTTCTACAACCTGCCTCACGGCGAATGCAATGCGCTGCTTCTGCCGCACATTGAGACGTTCAACCTGATCGCCAAGGTTGAAAAGTTCGCCGAACTGGCCGAGATCATGGGCGAGAACACGGCCGGCCTGTCGCCCCGAGACGCCGCCGAACTGGCTATCAAAGCCATCAAGCAACTCTCTGAAGACGTCGGCATTCCGTCCACCCTGGTCGAACTCGGCAAACGCTACGGCAAGGAAGTCAAGGCCGAAGACATCCCGACCATGACCGCCAACGCCCAGAAAGACATTTGCAAGTTCACCAACCCGCGTACCGCTACGGACAAAGAAGTCGCCGCCATCTACGAAGGCGCCATGTAACCGTACGAAAACAACACCAACCCCACAGAAACGGCTCTCGGATCTTTCATGAGGGCCGTTTTTTTGGTGCCTCCGGCGGCTTAGGAACCTTTCCTATGTGGCTATTGCCTTAGCTCAGCCAAGCAGGCGAAGCAAACGGCATAATGAGGGGGAAACGAAAGAGTTTCTACCCCTCAAACTCCCCTTTCTAAAACTTTTCGTAGGGGAAGAATAGTGCAATTTTTCAAATATATTGCTTGTTTATTCGCGTCCAGGGGCGTTCCCCCTGGCCGGGGCGTGGGGCGGGCAGCCCCACGACGTTTCCCTTGCGGAGCAAAGGCAACAGCCACATTTGGAAAAAGGTTCTTGAGCCGCCGAAGGCATTGCATTTTTCCTACTTTATCCCCAGGCGCTTACGGGTGAGGGCGAAGAGGATCAGGGTGCAGACTGCGCCCAGGGTATCGGCGAACATGTCTTTTTGCGCGTCCCAGATGTCGCCCTGGCTGCCCAGGAATTCGATGCCCGCGTTGCCGCCTTCGATCACTGCGTATTGCCACTCGATGATTTCGTAGGCGCAGGCCACGGCCATGATGGCCATCAGGGCCAGGCAGTAGATCACGGCCGGATGCGCCAGCTTTTTGCGCCAGAGGAATTCGGCGATGGGAAAGGCATAGAATCCGACCGCGAAATGGCCCACACGGTCGAAGTGGTTGCGTTCGAAGCCGAAGAGATCGTTGACCCACTGAAAGGGGACGTTGGCAAAGGTATAATGTCCGCCCACCGTATGCCAGAAAAGCCAGACCGCCATCAGTCCGTAGGCGAGATTGGAGAAGCGGAAGCGGTGGCCGGTCAGGGCCAGGCCCAGGAAGATCACGATCACGGGGATGTTTTCCGCCCACCAGACCGCGCGGGAGACCGGATTGATGGCCATGATGATCCAGAAAACCACGAATACGGCTCCGAGTATCAGGGGAAAACGTTGGCGCATCACGGCTGCTCCTTGGCGGTAAAGGGTTTTTCCGGCTTGTCCAGCGAACAGCGCAGCCAGCGGTCCACAGGGGCCGGTCGTCTGTCGCTCTTGCGGTAGTGGTCGATGTCGTCAGCGTCGATGTTGGCCCAGATGCCTCCGCGCAGATCAACGTTCAGATATTTGCGGATTTCTTTGATGGGATGATGTTCGAGAAAAATCAGCATGTTGCCGTCCGGACAATAGCGCAGTCCCAGGGGAACGCCGGGGAAGCGTACGGCAAGCTCCGCGGCGGACGGGCCGCGTCCGTGTTCCAGAGCGTAGTCATGCACATAGGCCAGGGCAGGGTCCATCCGGGCTTTCAGGTCTTTTTTGTAGGCCTGGGCCAGCGGATAATCCAGAAAGGCCGTGATCAGCAGGCCGGGCACAAAGCAGAGCCAAAGCAGGAGATGAAAAATGAAGGCGAACGGCCGCTGCCGTTTTCCTTGTCCCGACAGGCGGTTCAGCCAAAGCCCCCAGGAAGCCAGGCGATTGCAGCCCACGGTGCAAAGTACCAGCACGGGCAGGGCGAAGTAGTACAACCCCGGCCAGCCCAGCAGCGCGGACAGCAGCGTACAGACAACGGCAAGTACAAAGCAGGCCAGCGCGGTCAGCAGGTCCACCCGGGCTTTTTTCTTTGGATCTTTGCGTACGTTTATGGGCTGCGTGGTGCTCATGGGCCAGTGTCCTTTTGCTGAATCTTGTTTAAAATTACCGGGTGGTTATAGTCCAGGAACAGGACACCCCCATCTGTCGGGGACTTCGTGTACTCCCAAACGAATCCGGTTTGGAAAGAGGAAAAAAGGCTCAGGAATTCTCCCGAGCCTCATAGTACGTTCGATTTCACCCGTCAGGGTTTTACGTACGCGTATCCTTGCTTCTGCAGCTCCACTAGCTCCACCACGCCTGCCGGGATCACGACGCACTCCGGGCAGAGCTGTTCGGGGGAAAGAGAGAAGGCATTGAGGGCGTTTCTGCAGACTTTGATCTCGGCCCCGAGTTGAGAAACCTCATGGATTTTTTCGGCGAATTCGCCGTCATTCAACAGGAGCTTCACGCCCGGGCCATTGACGACCAGGGCCACCTGCGGTTTGTCTTCCGTAAAATACGCCAGATAATTTTTGATGTTGCTGAAAGCGATGTTCAGGGCTTGAGGATCGTGATCGAAATGAAAGACGATATTGTTGGTCATGCTGCCTCCTGACTAATGGCTTCATGGTTCCGTACAAAATGGGGCGCAGAAAACGCGGTACGAACCAAAAAAAACAATAACACGGGATATCGAAGGAAAAAAGGGCGTATTTTTAGGCGTACCGGGTACTCAAACATGCTGTTATGCGGTGCCCGTGCTTTGGCCTGTGTCGGCCAGGCTGCTCCCTCAGTTTTCAGGAGCTTTCCCCATGCCGGGGAGCCCCTCGCGGATACGTTTGGAAAAGTCCGGGACGTCCCCGATTGTGTTGGCGATGGCGTTGATACAGCTTTTTTGCCGCAGTTCTGGAAAGGGCAGGGAGGTGTCGAGTGCGCCGTTTTCATAGGCGTACAAGGGCGTGTAGCCCGAGAGGATGATTTTCCAGCTGTATTTGGCCTTGCCCCCGAAGGCACGGATATTGCCGATGATGTCCGTGGTGCAGTTCGTAGTCAGCGTATTGTAGAAGACAGCATGCTTTTCCAATGACTGCACCCGTTTGATGTATTCCAGAAATAATTTTTTGATGTTTCCAACGGGCATGCGCGTACGATAGATATAGACGTCTTCATTCGGCTCTCGTATGCTCGTACGCAGCCAAAGAACATCACGTTCGTCGGCAACGATATAAATCAGTTCATATTGTTTAAATAATCCTTTTATTGTGGAGTATTCCTCGTTCTTTTCTTTACGAATCTCTATGGAAAAGGTGACGTATTCGCCATTGGAAAAGCCAAAGCTCAGCATGGTATGCGCAATGGCGTCTCCCATCCAATAGACCGAAATCAGGTCCAGAGACTGCAGTAATTTCAGATCGAATGTTTTATTATAATAGCGAACGGTGTAGTCGGTTTCAGTCTTGTAAATGAAATCGCGAATATGCTGTATTGTTACACTATCTCCCTGTACGGTCGCAGTGGGGAGAATGGCAACATCCGGCATCCAGTCGCGGTCGTTGGAGGCCGGGATTGTCGTCCACCAGACGGCCACCGCCATGAACCCAGCCAGGAACACCCCGATTCGGAGCAAGGGGCGCCGGATCCTGACCAGCAAAATGAGCGCGAAAGAGGCGAACCCGGCCGCAAAGACCGTACGCAGGATCTGAGGAGAAAGATTGGAATAATAAATGGCGTAACACGCCCAGGCAGTCATGCCTGCAGCGATAATCCAGAACAGGCTTTTACAGCAAAGTCGACCGAGTTTAGACAGGAGGCTCATTTTTCAAGCATATCTGACCCCACCCCGGAGTCAAGAAGAAAGAGCGTACCTCGTAGACCCGGAATGCTGCACTTCCGGAGGGTGCCATCCCATCAGTAATACAACGAAGAATTCGCTGCTGCTGCGATTCAACAGTTCCTGCGCCATATGAGTCAGGGGCTCCACCGAGTACCTGCTCTCCATCGGCCTGACTGCAGCCTTGGATGGCGGGGGAGGTACTGGTGGGGGACTGTCCGATCATATCGGAACCATTACTACATATCAACGGCTTTTCGGCATCTGCTGCGAAATGCAATGTATTCCGCCGCCGCCGGCATTGACATTTTCAGGATTGATCCGGACTATGGTGCGGTTGGGAAATGCCTTTTCAAAAATCTGCTGCACGCGCGCGTCTTTTTCTTTCATGCGTTCGCTACGTCCCTCTTTCCAGTAGGCCGGGACCAGGACCACGTCATTGGCAATCAAAAAATTCATGTAGCTGGCAGCCAGGACGATGGTTACAGGTTCGCCCTTTTTGAAGGTATAGCCGTTTGCGTACTCCAGCTCTGCCAGTTTCTGATAGATGGGGTCCTTTTCGGTCACGGTTACTTCGATAGGTTCCGCGATGGGCACCCGTACGATGGTAAATGGTTGCCCATCCTGGTCCACCGCGTGGCTGAGAATCTTATAGTTGGTTTCCATACGTTCATAGGTGATGGCGTCAACCGGATCTGCATCGCGTTCTTCTTCCGAAACAGCGGCAAGCAGGATGGTGTGCGGGTCGACGAAACGCGCGTACTCGTCAATATGACCGCCGGTCGTCATCACCGGCAGCTTGCCGTTTGGCAGCGGTCCGTTATACGTCAGATCATCATCCGCAAGCCCCTGCTTCAGCCAGATGACATTCTGAACATTGCAAACGCGCTTTAACTCGTCCGTGATTTGTTCCTTTGTCATGCCTGGATTGCGCTGCAGCTCGACCGCCTCTGTGGTGAGCAGTGTGCCACGTCCGTTCGACTCGCGATCGCCGCCTTCGCTGATCAAAGACGAACGTACAATGGGCACCCCCAGCTCGCGCGCAACCAGGCGGTCCACGCTTTCGTCCTCCATGGCGTCCGGGTCGGTGGGCTTGCTGTAACTCCATTCGCTAAACCCGAAATCTGCTATTTGCAGTCCCCCTTTTCTGTTGGAAAGAAAAATGGGGCCCATATCCCGAACCCAGACATCGGTATGCGGGACGATATGATAACGCACTTTGCCCTCGGGTATGTTGAGCGATGCGACCCATTGTTCCGCTTTTGCGCGGTCGGCCGCATCCTGAACGAGCAGATCAATATAATGGCCAGGCGCCAGCGCCTTGATCATGGCCCCCTGAACCTCGGATATCGGCCGTCCGGCCAAATTGTCGTAACAAGGATAAGCCAGCCACACAGATTCAATGGCCTCAAACTCCCCCGGCAACGTGAAGGAGTCCGCCGTCTGCACTGCCTGTTCATTGGCGGCCTGAGTCCGTACCTCGGACGCCGACGCGTTATTCCAGAAACAAAACGTGCAGATAAAAAGAAGCAGCAGACCGGGTCGCATCCGTTTGATCGTGTTCATGAGCTTTTCTCCTTATATTTTTTGGTAAGCAAATTGTTGATATTTGTCGAGCTGAAAAAAATCGAATTTCAGATTGAAACGCTCCGGTGTATGGTCAAGACCTGTCTATTTCAGGTGCGGCCCCTGGATAGGTAAAAAAACGTCGCGGTATCTGTACTTTTTTGTGAAAGGCTACCGGGCATGGAGTCTGATGAAGGAACTTTTTGGCACGGTATCTTGCCGCAACAGAACCGGTATGTTAACAGGGTGTTAAATTCTGATGGGAATCAATAATTATGCATTTACACTGCTTATGATGAAATTTCATGGAGGGCTCATGCGTATTGATTGGGATGTACCCGAACCTCGATCAGGTTTCTTGGGAAGCTGGGACAAATTCGCTGGTACGGGATATACCGTCACGGAAAATCGTGTTGTTTTCGGCGTTGCTCTTTTTCTTTCCGTTGTCCTGATGTTGCATGCCGCCATTGCGGGCGCCGGATGGACCTGGTGGCAGTACCTTGTGGCGTTCGTTCTTGCCGTGGACATTGTGGGCGGCGCCGTGACCATGGCCGCATCTCCGGGCAAGCGCTGGTATCATCGTCCGGGCCAGACCATCAAAGACCACCGTACGTTCATCGCGGTGCATGTGCATCCCTTTATTGTGGGGCTTCTCTTTATTCCGGACGGGGGCTGGCTCTACGGCTCACTGGCATACGGATATCTGATCGCAGGAACCTGGCTTCTTCTGGGGAGCAAGCAGTATCTGCATCGTCCGCTCGCCACTGCTCTCGTCTGCGGCGGCTGCTTTCTCAACGGCATGCTGGAAGTTCCTGCGGGGTTTGAATGGTTTCTGCCGGTTTTCTATATCAAACTCTTTCTGAGCCACCTGGTGCGTGAGGAACCTTACCGGCCTGAATAACTGAAGGCTGTTCATGCTGCATACGGGAGCCAGGAAGCAGGAGGTATTCAAACTGGGATCAGGTCAATCTAGTCCATGAAAACAGCAGCTCTCAGCACCCGTAAACGTGAAGGCAGTAACCTGGAAACAGACATTATTCCCATCATGCCAGAAATAGTTGAAAAACTGGCTTGGTGGAAGGGATCGGACTGCCTGAAAAAAGACCGAAAAGAGCTCCTGGCGTTTTATGATTTCCCTGCAGAGCATTGGATTCACGTACGGACGACGAATCCCATTGAGTCGACTTTTGCAACGGTACGGTTGCGCACCGTCATGACAAGAGGCTGCGTTTCCAGAGAAACGATCCTGGCAATGGTATTCAAGCTTGTGCAGTCTGCCGAACAAAGTTGGAGAAGTGGATCGGGTTGTTCGGACCACCGAAGAGACCATGAGGAACAGGAGCGCGAATACCCCATCAGGGCGCTGCCCATGAGGCAAGACGCCGGATATACGTGTGCATCCGATCATTTTTTACTCAGAATCAATCGTGTCCGGTTGGTCCCCAAAAAAAACGTCCAAAAACTCCAGGGAATATGTTATGAAATTAGCAGCTAAACCAATTATAACAAAGGAGAATTTGGACGTGGCCCATAGTAACACAATCCTCTCCCAGCTGCTATCCCTGATTCCGAGACATGTTTTTACGCAAGCCGAACGCAAGCATCCGACCGAGCGGGAAACACGTGTTTTCAGTCGATGGAATCAATTTGTCTGTCTCTCGTTTATCCATCTGGCGGCCCGCCATTCTATGCGAGACGGCATCCGCAATTTGGCCGTGAACGCTCGAAAGCTCTATCACTTGGGGGCGAAGCCCGTGGCCCGCTCCACCTTTTCCGACGCCAACAGCAAACGGCCAGCGGAATTCTTCCAGGCCTTGTTCGGTGAGATGTACAAGCGATGCCAAGTCGTTTCGCCCGTTCACAGATTCCGTTTCAAAAATAAACTCTTCAGTCTCGACGCCTCCACCGTCAAACTCAGCCTTGAACAATTCCCGTGGGCCTCATTCCGCGAGAAGCGTGGCGGAATCAAGCTTCATGCCCTCTTGGACCACTACGGGCACATCCCGTCTTTCTTGGAAATCACCGACGCGAGAAAGCATGAATCCAAAATCGCCAAGGCCCTCACGTTGCCCAAGGGCTCCATTGTCGTGTTCGACCGGGGCGATGTCTGCTATCGCTAGTTCGCTGCGCTCATCCAAGCGGACGTGTTCTTCGTCACCAGGTAGAAGAAAAACATGTCCTACAAGGTGCTTGAGCGCAAGTCAGTCAACAAAAAGCTGGGCGTCACCTCGGACCAGATTATCCAGGTCATGAGCGGGGGCAAGCCTCTAAAACTCCGGCGTGTAGGCTATCGGGACGTCAAAACCGGTAAGCATTACGTGTACCTGACCAGTCACTTCACGCTCTCTGCCAGGACCATCACCGAAATTTACAAGGAGCGCTGGCAGATAGAAATTTTCTTCCGGCTGATTAAGCAGAACCTCAAGATCAAGCGTTTCGTAGGGACATCTAAAAACGCTGTGCTGTCGCAGATCTACGTAGCCATGATTATGTACTTGCTGGTTGCATATCTGAAGTTCACATCCAGAATCGGCTGGTCCATCCAGGAGATGATGCAGTTGCTGCAGCTGACCGTATTCAAACGTACTTACCTGGAATCTTTTTTCAGGCCCCCAGATAAAATGTCAAAGATTGAAAATAGTTATCCGCTGTTCGCTCTGCTCGGTTAGCCGGACACGATTGTGTTTAGCTCTATCCGAATGCGATAAGTATTCGGATTCCATGCCAACCATGTTGACGATACGCGAACAAGGTTGGCACGATCGTTTCATACGGGGATGCTTTGCGTTAGGACTATTTACGTATTTCGATTAGGTATTATAGGGTTTATGAAACTTGGCATTTATCCTGCTAAGGATTCGGTATCTGTCTCAGTTGCGTAGAACATTGGCAACCGGCTCAAACCCGGAAACAGCATGGAAGGAACATACCTTGATCAAACAAAAAATTTTATTGGCGCTGTTGCTGCTGGTTTTGATCGCATCATCTGCCTTAGCCGGAAAAAATGAACATTTTCATCCCTAAGGATCGAGAAAAGATCGACATGTTTTTTCCCAAAATGTTTTTTTGAATATCGACAACCCCTATAAAATTTTATCAAAAATGAGTTGCGGAAAAGATGATAATGTCACATGCTGGCTTTATAAATATGATGTATTTGCTGTGTTGATGGTATCCCTGTCTTAGTGAACCCCGTCGAAGATTTAAAGGATGAAAAGGTCATTCGATCTTTCATGAAATAAATTTTTTAGCTTAGAGCCAGTTGAAATTCATACTGAAACTCGCGACGAAAATAATTTAACGCCCTGGAAAGGGCAGTGCCAGGGATCTGTAAACGTCAATACAAAAGGAATTGAAAACACAAATTTCATAACCCCAACCCGTTTCGGCAAAAGGAGAAAACAACATGATGCATTTGGCGAACGCGTATCACAAGGCCTTTTTACTGGTACTGGTGGCCAGCCTGCTGGCGCTTCCTCTGATCGCTCAAGCCGCTGAAAAAGGAGATCCCGACGGTACGCAGCTCAAACAACTTCAGGCCCAGCCCGAAGCTCCGAAGGAATTGAAAAATGCGCAAGTTACCGGCAAGATGAATGATGAGCAGGCTTTCCTGGCATGTTCGTTTGAAGTCGTTTCTGGTGTGGGCGCCGCCATATGGGAGTATAGGCGTCTCCATGATAAATGTGACATGACACATTCAGATGTTCATCAGTATTGCTATAAGTATAGCAGAAACTGTGACCACTATAAATGGGGTTCTGACTGCCTTTCGAAGCAGGGCTTATGCCCCAACTAGGAGCGGAAAATACGTAACGGTTCGATCCCGCGGCATACGCATATGTTTTTGCAATGGCGTGTCTTTTGATAACTCGGCGCAGAAATTTTGCAATTTCTGCGCCGGTTATAAGTGGGAGGAATTTTCCTGCTCCTCCTAAGTATGACTTGGTCATGCTATAAGGAGGCGGCCTGACCTCACGCGGTGTGTCCGTCATCTTTGGGGCATCTCACACGAAATGTTTACCCGTTTGGGCATGATCACCAAATTTGTTGGCATAAGTTGCACCCATAACAGCTCACTGGAATTCGCGCGACATGTTCAACATGGTGTTGGGATAACGTTTTCAATTTATGGACATGATGTTGCATAGAGTATGCAGTGCTATGTAGTCACAATTCGCTGTGGAAGTGAAGAACAGGTCATCATTTTCGCCAAGCATATGGCGGCATACCGCATTGGAGGATGCATAATGAAAAATTTTTTGTGTACGTTGACAATCGCGTTGAGTCTTTTCATTCTTTTGGTCCATTCCGCGCTGGCTGCGGGCACTCCTTCGGGAACAAATCTCAAACCTCCATTCGATCTTAATGCGGAATCCAAACCAAATTTCATAAATAAGTGTGAGGAGAGATGCTATGATGAATATGTAAGCTGCATGCATTCGAAAATAGGAGGTGCTTATTGTACCAGAGTATGGGAAAAATGTATATCTAATTGCGATTTGAATTAAGGGTATTAGCCATTCCCGTCCGGTTGGTCGAGCATGGCAAACAACGGATAACTATTTTTGATCTTTGACAATTTATCTGGCGGTTTGAAAAAAGATTCCAGGTCAGTACGTTTGAATACGTTCAACTGCAGCAACTGCATCATCTCTTGAATGGACCAGCTGATTCTGGATGTGAACTTCAGATATGCGACCAGCAAGTACATGATCATGGCTACGTAGATCTGCGACAGTACGGCGTTTTTTGATGTCCCAACGAAACGCTTGATCTTGTGGTTTTGCTTGATCAGCCGGAAAAAGATTTCTATCTGCCAGCGGTCTTTGTAAATTTCGGCGATGGTCCTGGCAGAGAGCGTGAAGTGGCTGGTCAGGTATACGAAATGTTTACCGGTTTGAGCGTCTCGATAGCCTACACGCCGGAGTTTGAGAGGCTTGCCGCCGCTCATGACCTGGATAATCTGGTCCGAGGTGACGCCTAGTTTTTTGTTGACTGACCTGCGCTCCAGCACTTTGTACGACATATTTTTTTTTGCCGGGTGACGAAGAACACGCCTGCTTGGATGAGCGCAGCGAACCAGCGATAGCAGACATAGCCCCGGTCGAATACGACGATGGAGCCCTTGGACAACGTGAGAGCCGTGGCGATTTTGGATTCATGCTTTCTCGCGTCGGAGATTTCCAAGAAAGACGGGATGTGCCCGTCGTGTTCCAGGAGGGCATGAAGCTTGATCCCGCCACGCTTCTCGCGGAATGAGGTCCACGGGAATTGTTCAAGGCTGAGTTTGACGGTAGAAGCGTCGAGACTGAAGAGTTTGTTTTTGAAACGGAATCTGTGAACGGGCGAAACGGCTTGGCATCGCTTGTACATCTTTCCAAACAAGGCCTGGAAGAATTCCGCTGGCCGGTTGTTGTTGGCGTCGGAAAAGGTGGAACGGGCCACGGGCTTCGTACCCAAGTGATAGAGCTTCCGGGCATTCACGGCCAAATTGCGGATGCCGTCTCGCATGGAATGGCGGGCCGCCAGATGGATAAACGAGAGACAGACAAACTGATTCCATCGACTGAAAACACGTGTTTCCCGCTCAGTCGGATGCTTACGTTCGGCTTGCGTAAAAACATGTCTCGGAATCAGGGATAGCAGCTGGGAGAGGATTGTGTTACTATGGGCCACGTCCAAAATCTCCTTTGTTATGATTGGTTTAGCTGCTAATTCCATAACATATTTGCTAGAGATTTTGGACTTTTTTCTTTGGGGCTAACCGGACACGATTGTCTTCCCCTGTTTCACGGACAAGACCAGGGACTGTATCTCCACCAGAATTGATAATACGGCGCTGTTTATGGTGTTTTTTCTTTGTATTAAATATAAAAAAGATTAATATGCTATGGAATAAACAGGCTATTGTTTAATATAACAATCCAATTGTACATTATTTCGCTGTCAAAATAAATGATGTAAGTCTTTAAATGTCATGCAACTAATTTTTATTTTTGATAAATCTAAAGCAGTCTTACTTTTGTCTTCAAGAATTTGAGACCTCACAACTTCGCCGAAGAATTCTAAGGTGAGTCATTCCGAGCACGCCAGCACTTAATGAAGCACCTCTGCAAACGAACCGGAGTCAGATGCTTCGGATTCCATGCCATCAGACGCCTGACAGAAACAATTCTGCCAAAAGAAGGGGTCAAATTCCCTGTCATTCAGCAGAGTCCCCGCCAAAACTTCGTGTGGATCACCACCGGTTTCCTGCATTCCATGAGTCCACAGATCTGTCCGCTTTGTCTGCCAACCATGTGGACAATACGCAAACAAGGTTGGCAGAAGCGAGTCGTCCGTTTATGCTTCGTGTTATGACTCTTTACGTATTTTCATAATTATCATAGGAGTTATAACGCTTGGCACTCATCCTGCTTTGGATTCGATGTATGTCTCGTTTGCGGCAAGAGTCTTGGAATCACCCCCCCCTGATTAGAAATAAAGGAGCATGTGAATTCCTGTCAGTGAAAGTGGGCCGTTTTTTTTTGCAAAAGGGTGTTCTTGGGGCAAACATTCGAAATTAGCGCCTATGCCCAACGCAGCGAAAACGTACATGAATTAGGACGAAGTTGGCGTATCCTGGCTATATGGGCCAGTCGAAGCACCATAACTCTGGAGGTAATATGTTTTTCTTTCGTTTTCCAAATGCAGTGGCAGGATTGTTGGCGGTCGCGCTTCTCGCCCTGGCGGTCCCGGCTGCCGCAGGAGCCGGACCTAGTGATGAGACCTGCAAACAGATTGGCTGGCTGGACGTGACGTGTTTTGTCTGCGCGACGGGCGAAAAGTTTGGCATGGTCTCGGTTGAGGCCGCATACGACGCCGAATACAACGACTGCGGTAAAAACTACAATGAAGCGCGCAGAAGGTGTGCGAATTACTACAGCAAGGATTACAATACGACCGGCGTCAAATGGTCGCAGACCATAGCCGGAACGATTTATGATGGGTGGGCTCCCAATGATTGCAAGCATTAGAGCATGGTCCCGTGAAAAGGTTTAGATGCTCTTATGTATGTAAGCGTGAAAAAACGACCCGGCTGGTGGTGCGCATTCGGATTATTGCCTGTTGCGGCGTTTCTGCTGGGATTTTTTCTGCCTTTTGAGCGGTATCAGTGGCTCGCATTGGGGGTGTATGTTCCTCTTGCGCTGGTACTGCGCAGGGCAGGACCCTTACCCGGATTCCTGGCGGGTATGCTCTTTGGTGTGGTTGGCTGGGCGGCCGGAACATGGTGGCTGTTGCATTCCATGTGCACCATGATGCATTTTCCCTTTTGGAAAGGGCTGGGGGCGGCAATGCTGATCTGGCTGTACCAGGGGCTGCCGTTCGGGGCTTTCGGCTTGATTTGCGGATGGATGAACAAACGCGGTCGTCCGGCGGGCCCGGTGTTCTGCGCCGGTCTTTTCACCTTGCTGCTCTTTCTCCGGCCAAGGCTGTGTCCCGTCTCCGGGGCTGTTTCCGTGGCGTTGTGGCCCGCCTTTATCCAGATCGCGGACCTCGGCGGCGAGTACCTGGTTCTCTTTTGCCTGCTGCTGCTCAACTGGCTCCTCGCGGACGCCCTGGACAGCCTGATCCGGGGCATGGGCGTACGCGCCGCTTTTCGGGCGGCGACGGCCGCTGCGTTGCTCGCCGTGATCATGGGGTACGGGCACTGGCGGCTTTCCCAGTATCACGACGCTGTGCAACAGTCCCCGCCCTTCCGGACGCTGCTCGTGGCCAGCCTGCAGCCGAATGTCCCGGTCCGCCGGGGAAGCGGGGGCGCGCCGCACGCGGACCACGCGTCGGACGAGGAGATGTGCCTGCGGCATCTGGCCGCTAATCTGGACCGCATCCGGGGAGCAGATTTGGTGGTCTTCCCCGAACTCCCCAAGCTCGACTACCAGGGAGAGGAGTTCGGACAAAGCGGGCTCGAAGCCGCGCTACAGCGCCTGGACACGCCTGTTCTCCTGCCCAGCAACGAGTTCTTGTATGCCGATGAACAGGAACAGGTGTACCCCGGCGACAAAGAACATCGGGGCGTGACCCGCCGCCGCATTTCCGCAAAGTACAGCTCCGTCAGGACTTTAACCGCATAAACCCAAATCATCCTCTTTTGCTTATTATTTCAGTTTGTTGTAGTTAGAGCAACTGTAAGACCCTTTTCAATTTTCTTATATCCTAGATATTTTATATAAAATTTCAATGCGTTGTCCTTTTTACTGTTGACATTGTAAGACCCTACTGATATCGTCAGCCTATGGCACACTTGCATAAGAAAATCAAAAAAGGACGACCCTACTATTACGTCCGGGAAATGGCTCGGGTTAATGGAAAGCCGAAAGTCGTCAACCAAGTGTACCTCGGCAGTCCGGAAAAAATTATGGAACTTGCAACCAAGGCCCAGGCGGGCGGTATCGCCAGGATTCAATCCCAGGAGTTTGGCGCGCTCTGGGTTGCGAATCATCTCGCTCAAGAGCTTGACCTGGCCGGAATCGTCGATGCCGTTGTGCCCGCAACCAAGAACGAGACCGGCCCGTCCGTGGGCGAGTATTTTCATTACTGCGTGCTCAACCGCATGGTGCAGGCCCGTTCCAAGCGCGCTCTGTCAGACTGGTTCAAATCCACGGCCATCCAACACATTCGGCCCGTTGATACGGACGCGCTCTCCTCGCAGCGCTTTTGGAAAAAATGGGATCGGGTTTCCAAAGAAGACATCAAGACCATCGCTTGTAAGCTTTTCAGCCGGCTGGCCGCTCTCGAACCGCAGCACGACGACTGTTTCATGTTCGACACCAGCAATTATTTCACTTTTATGGCCAGCGATACGGATTCCGAGCTTGCACAGCGTGGCAAAAACAAGGAGGGTCGAGACTGGTTGCGTCAGGTTGGCGTGGCGCTGCTTGTTTCGCGAAAAACCGAAATGCCGCTTTTTTACCGAGAATACGAGGGCAATCGCCATGACTCAAAGGTATTCGCCCGAGTCATGGATGATGTGATCGAGGCCATGCGCGGTGCTGGCAACAAAAACGCGGACATCACGGTCGTTTTTGACAAGGGAATGAACGCGGAAGAAAACATTGAGAGCGTCGACGCGCAGAAGCGAATACATTTTATCACCTCCTACTCCTTGTATTTTGCCGAAGAACTCGCTCAAGTTGATCGTTCGCGCTTCTCCATTGTGGATACGCCGAAAAATCAAGAGCTTCGTGACAAGGGACGTGAAGATGACCTGCTTACGGCCTGGCGTACAAAGGGTAAGTATTGGGGGCGGGAACGAACCGTGGTCGTAACATACAATCCGCTTACCGCGAGCAAGCAGAGGTACAAATTCGACAAAAAACTCGACGAGTTGCAGCAGGCGCTCTACGAGATGCGCAGGAAGTATCGCCAGCAGGCCCCCCACTGGAAAAACAAAGAAATAGTGGAACAACGATACCAGGAGCTTTGCCGGGCGCTTCACTTGCCGGATGACCTTTACGACCTGAACTTTTCCACCAAAGATAGCGAGCCGATTATGGGGTTTCGCAAAAGCTACTACCGGATTGGAAGACATATCAACCGGTTCGGAAAAAATATCCTCATCACCGACAGCCATACCTGGAGCACTGATGAAATCGTACGCGCAAGTTTGGACCGTTATAAAGTGGAGAAAGCCTTCCGGCAAAGCAAGGATGACGACCTAACTGGATTCATGCCTCTACGGCATTGGACCGACAGTAAAATACGCTGCCATTTCCTGTGTTGCTTCGCCTCTCTGGCCTTGTTGCGTATCCTTGAACTTCGCCTTCAACAGGGCGAAGAGCAGATGACTGCGGCTACGGCCATGGAAAATATGCATCGCCTGCATTCCTGCCTGATATGGTGCGCCAAAAGACGCAAACCCGTCCGTCACATCGAAGAACCCGACGAAACACAGGCCAAAATTTTCGCCGCCCTGGGCTTCGGGGTACGCGGTGGGGTCTTACGCGCATTCTCGTAGTAACGCGCTGTTATATCTAAATATTTACTGAAAGAATGATGGATGCGGTTAAACTTCTGTCCGTGTTTTTTATCCCCCATGATGCGCCTCTCCGCCAGGCCGCGTACCGGAAAGTGGAATTAGTCCCGTTCTCCGAAGCAACTCCATTGCGTGGCAAGTTTCCCTGGTTGCAACAAACCCTGGGACGCACCCTCGAATTGACCCCAGGCGCAGGGGTACGCTTGATTTCGTTCGGCGGGCTGAAAATCCAACCCTTGATTTGTTTTGAGAGCGGCTTTGCAGGACTCATACGCCAGGGAGTCGGCCGGGGCGCGGATCTTTTGGTGGAAACCTCCAACGACGGCTGGTTCGCCGCAAGGGATGCGGAGTTGAAGCATCTTGGCATGGGCGTGTTCCGCACCGTGGAGGCGCGGCGTCCCCTGGTCCGGTGCAGCAACACGGGCGGCGGCGCGTATGTGTTGGCGAGCGGAGAGTTGACCCCAGGGACCCTGACCCCGCACGGCCGTTCGGCCGCTATCCTGGCTGCGGTCACCTGTCCGGAGACGGTCACGGTCTACGCCCGGCTGGGAGATAGCTGGCTGTGGGGGCTGGCGCTTTTCGTACTGTGGGGCGTGGCAAAGACGGCGTTCAAGTCGGGCGTACGCATGCGAAACTGTAGGTTCAAATGCTTTGATGACAATGTCGCAGGCAGCACTCGCAACGTGAAGGAGGCAATCCGGAACGGATAGCATCACCTCACCTGGCATTATGAGAAAAATTGGCGGAAAGAAGCCCTTACCCTTCAGCCCGAATATGTCTTCAAGAACCCGAGCTTCCACAATTTGCCGAGGAATTCTATGGTGAGCCGTTCAGAGCATGCCAGGATTTCATGAAAACATTGTGCAAACGAGCCGGTGTGAAGTATTCGGATTCCATGCCATCAGGCACCTGCCAGCGACGCCTTTGCACAACGAAGGGGTAAAGGTTGCTGTCATTCAGGTCCTCCGCCACAATTCCGTATGGATCACCTCCGGTTTCTTGCATTCCATGAATCCGTAGTCCTGCCCACTTTGTCTGCCAACCATGTAGACAATACGTAAACAAGGTTGGCAGAAATGAGTGGTTTGAATATGCTTCGCGTTATAACTATTTACGAAGTTCAATAAGTATTATAGGTGTTATAACGCTTGGCATTTATCCTGCTAAGGATTCGGTGTCTGTCTCGGTTGCGGAAAATTGAACAGAGCATTGGCAACGGCTCAAATCAAGAAACATACGGGAATGAGTAACACCATGATCAAACAGAAAGTTTTTTTGGCCCTGTTGCTGCTGGTAATGACTGCATCGCCAGTTTTTGCAGGGAAAATTGAAATACGTAATTACAATGACGGCAATCCTTATCTGGTTAAATATGAGGGTAGGGTTATGGGAATTGCTTGTCGGACTTCTATTATAATAAGGAAAGATGAACATAAAGTTGAAGATTATGTGGTTAATGCAATAGATAAAATAGAAGTGTATCATTGTCTCTCTGAGACTTCTGATGTAACTTGTCCCACATATGGAGCAGAAGAGATTTACACGGTTCGCTCGCCCAAGGCTCATCGTAAATTTACTGTGATCATCGAATCAGGCGGGACAATACAAATTGGTGAGGATTAATCAGGATCCGACGGATTTCGAAGGTTGCCTCATTTGAATTGCTGCTACTACGGCCGCCCCCGAGGCGTTTTCAAAATAGCCTTGCTGTGTCGCTGCTGTCCGAAGGGTTGGGGAGGATGGAAGCGAATTCGCGGGCTAAGGGGGATCGTTTCGAGATTCCTTCAAATATTTGTGTCTCACCATGACAATTCAATTTGCTCTCAGTGGTCAACAGAAAAGAGGTTCTTCAAACTACGCGCTCCATGAACCACCCGGGCAACTTCAATACCTTCAGCAGATTTCCGGTCCAATATGAGATTGGAGTTCCCCCGATTCTGTGGACGATTTTCGGCTTTGGGCCTCATGAAGCGAGCCCGTACTCTTTTTCATAAGCCAAGGGCGACATGTAGTCGAGAGCAGAATGTCGCCGATGCGTGTTGTACCAGCCTTCAATAAAAGCAAATATTGCCAGTTTCGCCTCCTGCCTTGAACGGAAGCTGTTTTGCCAGAGCAACTCGCATTCCAGGGATGCGAAGAAGCTTTCGCACATGGCGTTGTCAAAACAATCCCCAACAGAGCCCATGGATTGCCGAATACCCAATGCTTGGCAACGATCTCCGAATCGACACGACGTATACTGCGATCCTTGATCCGAGTGGTGGATTACGTCGTGTGCATGGCGTTGCTTCATGGCCATTTCCAGTGCATTGAGCACGAGGTCGGTCTTCATGTGACTGGCCATCACCCATCCCACGATACGACGACTGAATACATCAAGGACGACGGCGAGAAACAAAAAGCCCTCCCAGGTAGGGACATAGGTAATGTCTGCCACCCAGAGTTGATCCGGAGCTGAGGCCGTGAATTTCCGGTTGACCAAATCAGGGGCTGGACGAATTCGATCCCGCCGAATAGTAGTGCGAATCCAACGCCGTCTGCATGCTCCGCGCACACCCTCAGCCCGCATTAAACGAGCTACACGTTTTTGGCTTACGGTGAACCCTAGCTCCAGCAATTCGAAATGAATTCGAGGAGCGCCGTAAATTTTCCGCGATGTTCGGTGAATTTCGAGAATTCTCGCCGTCAAAATTGCATCTTCAATTGCCCGGCGGCAAAGCGGCCGTTTTGTCCACGAATAGTAGCCGCTGGGGGAGACGCCCAGAACCCGGCAAAGCGTGGACACGGTATACTTGGCCCGATCCGCCATCACGAACTCGAACGCTTCCGCGTAGTCGAGTCGGCCTCCTTGGCGAACCAGGCCGCTGCTTTTGACAATATCTCCCGTTCCTCTCGAAGTCGTTTGTTTTCGCGGCGTAATCTGTTCAGTTCTTCACGTTCCGAAGTTGTGAGCCCGTCCTGACGTCGACCGCTGTCAAGGTCTGCTTGGCGGACCCAATTGCGAATCGTTTGCCCAGAGGGCTCGAACTCCTTCGCGAGTTCATCAGGGCTGCGGCCTGAGCGAACAAGCTCAATCATCTGCCTCCGAAATTCTGCAGAATATGGCGGGTGTGTTGGTGGCATCGTGAACTCCTCCTTCTCAAAGGATTACTTGTCCACGAAATCGGGTCAACTCCATGAAAAAATTGAAGAATTATGCGTAGGGCCGTTTGTCGCCCCAAGACGGCAAGAATCGCGAGAGTATGATTTCCGTCCTCCCAAAGAAAAGCCGGAAAAGCCGATTAACGATCCGTATCATAAGGCGAAGCGTGAGAAGCTTGACAACGAGGAAGGCAAGCACCTGTATGCTCTGAGAAAACAAATAGTTGAGCCCGTATTTGGCATCATCAAGCAAGCGCTTGGATTTCGCCAGTTTCTCCTACGTGGGCTCAAAAAAGTTTCCACGGAGTGGGAGTTGGTGTGCTTGGCGTATAACGTGAAGAGAGTTTTTGCGTTGAAATGCGCCTAAAAATGGGGCTGAAGCGCCAAAAAAGGCCCAATTGACTCGTCCGCCTCAAAGGTTTAAGCCCCCGGCTTCAGCCGGGTAGCTTTCAGCTAGCGGTTGCTTTTCAACTCTTTCTGAAATGGCAATATCGAAGCAATACTACGGGCAGAGCAAGGTATGATAGTTATCATATTGAATTTATATATAAATACCTGCTGCATCATTTTGAACGTGATCCTACTGATGGTTTCGACATCGAAAAATTACCGGCTGCACAGCCTGCCGGTTTGAGCTGGACTTTCAGTCCGCTGCCCCAAACCCACCAGCTTCTAGCTGGTGGTTGTTTAGTTAAACGTTAGGAGACTCTCCATTTTTTTAACATTATCGTAACGGAGAATTAACTCAAGCTATTCTATTGTAAAAAATAAAGAATAAATTGACTGGTTTGTGTCTTTAGAATTTTTTTTAATTTCAGCATGTTGAAAGGCAGGTAGAAATGAACCGCGACCTTGTCAAGAAAAACGAACAACTTCTATTGAACTCGATGTCATCTGTAGAAAATTGTCAACAACTGCTTACCAGGCTGGACAAACAGCTTACCAGAGCTACTTTGACGGGCAAGATAAATTGCAACCGTATTGCCCAGACTTTGATCGATTTTATCATCAATACCCAGGAGAACTTCACCTCGCTGCAGGAGAGCCTGGTAGAGACGTTGGTCTTTGAAAACACGCAGAAGGTCGTGCTTGAACTGTCCGCAGTGGCCCAGGTCGCGGTGGACATTCTCAAGCGAAACTTGTTCGAGCGTACCGCTGATGTGGGCTTTCTGGCTACAGACGACGACATCGTCCGTTTTCTCCAAGAGGATAGCGACGAACCCAGAGCTGTGGAAATCATTGAAGAGCGCCTGCTCGAATACCGGAACAAGTATACGGTCTATTACGAAATTATCGTTCTGGATACCAAAGGAGATGTCAAGGCCCATCTCGACCGGAACAATCCCATCTCTTCCACCAACGATCCTTTGCTTCAGAAAACTCTAAAGGCCAGCCAGTATGTGGAGACGTTCCGGCACAGCGACCTGGCTCCCAACCGGGAAGAAGTGCTTATCTATTCGCAGGCCATCAATGATCCGGACGCCAACGCCCCGCTAGGCGTGCTGTGTCTGTTGTTCGACTTTGACGGCGAAATGAAGGGCATTTTCGAAAACCTCGACAATTCCTCCTGTGGGGCCGTCACCATGATTCTGGACGAAACCGGCAAGGCCATCGCATCGAGCAATGCCAAGGTGGCGCCTGTGGGCAAGTCCTACCCCATGGCCTTGAACGAGGATTTTCAGGTCTCCCAGATCTGCAGCAAGTGTTGCCTGGCAAAGACCCAGGCCACGAAGGGCTATCAGGATTTTTTCGGACTCCCTTGGTACGGCCATGTGATCAAACCCGTGGAACAGGCTTTTTGCAACGGCACCAACGGCCATCATCTGGACGAACAATCCATCCGCAAGCACGCCAACTTTTCCGGACGGCTCATTCAGGTGGAAGAGACTTCGGAAAACATTCTTTCCGATCTCAAACTGGTGGTGCAGAACGGCGAGATCATGGCGGCCAAAAAGTCCATCCAGACCGACGACGCGGAAAAGGTGGAGGCTCTGGCTCTGCCCCACGTACTGAACGAGGTCAAAAAGATCGGAGACCAGGTCCAGCAGGTTTTTCAGTCCTCCACCGGCGAACTGCTCAAGCTGGTGACCTCCTCCAGACTTCACGACGTCCAGTTTCTGGCCCAGCTGGCCATCGACATCATGGACCGCAACCTTTACGAACGGGCCAATGACTGCCGCTGGTGGGCTCTGACCTCGGATTTTCGGCGTATTCTGGATAAACCGGCCATATCCGAAGAAGACCGGGAAGCCATGCGGGCGATTCTCGGATACATCAACAGCCTGTACACCGTGTATACGAATCTGTTTCTCTACGACAACAGCGGCAAGATTCTGGCTTGTTCCAACCAGGTGGAGCAACACCAGGAAGGACGTCTCCTGAATACGGGCTATGTGTCGGAAACGTTGCGGATCACTGATTCGCAGCTCTACTGCGTTTCGCCTTTTGATTCGACGGATCTCTATGCGCAGGGGAGCACCCCCAGGCATACGTATATTTACAACGCCTCGGTGACTTCGCTGGCTGACTCGGAAAAAGTTTTGGGCGGCATCGGCATCGTGTTCGATTCCGAGCCCCAGTTCCTGTCCATGCTTCGTGATGCATTGCCCCGTGATGAGAACGGAGGCATTGTGGAGGGGTCCGAAGGCATGTTCGTGAGTCTGGACGGCAAGGTTGTCTCTTCGACCAATCCGGAGATCAAAGCCGGTGACGTTGTCGAGTTGCCGCAGGAATTCACATCTCTGACGCCCGGACAATCGGTTTCCGATCTGCTGGCAGAAGACGGCAAACTTTATGCCGTGGGCTGCGCGCATTCGGCAGGATACCGCGAATACAAACGCGACGGCGCTTACACCAACAACCTGCTCGCCATCGTCAAGGTGCGTATTTAGAGCATCGTACCCTTGAAAAGGTTTAGGTGCTGTTAGGCATTTATTTGAAACACTGGAACAGTGTTTCAAATGCAAGCTCCAAGGCGAAAAACACGCTAGAATGCCACCCGCGTCCCGGATACGGCCATCGGCCGGTAATCAGGGGGGGGCCGGGGAGAGGCGGAAACCTGGTATTCACAAGGGACACACAGAACCAGGTTGCCCGGAACGCAATTCCCACCATACTATTTCTCCATAACGCAGCATCACCCGAGCTAGGGACTGTTTCTAAACAGTGTCGCGGCACGAAACACGGCCAAGGCGTTCGCTTTAGCGCGAAAGCATTGTCCGGACCCGCCATTTCGAAACCGGTAAGTTCGGGCTGATTTCAGGCCTTGAATCCTGCGCCTTGTCAGGTTACTTTGATTTCAAGTTACTTTGCGCAAAACAACAGAATGGTATTTCTGATACGTAGTCGCTGTTTCAGCGCTAGCGTTCTCGCCTGCAACCCTCTCAAAAAAGCACCGTACAAAACGTATGACACAAACAGACAGCAGGGTATTTGTCGAAGAGTTTGTTTCGTTCGAACAGAGCGTACCGCGTGTTCTGGATGCCCTGGAAGCGGGGCCGGTTTTCGCCCGGCAAGAAACGATTCTGCTCAAGCCCAACCTGGTGTGCGCGTCCAAACACCCCATCACGACCCATCCGGCATTCTGCGAAGCCGTGATTCGTTACATGCGCGCGTACGGTTCGCCGAAAATCATCATTGCCGAAGGCACGGGCGACGCGCACAGGGAAACGGACGAAATTTTCGCCGCGCTGGGGTATGCGGAACTGGCCCGGAGGCAGCAGGTGGCGCTGCTGGACCTCAACCACGCGCCCCTGGTCAGGCTGGCAAATCCGGATTGTCCGTTTTTTCCCGAGATGCATCTGCCCGAGGTGCTGTTTGACAACTATGTGGTTTCGCTGCCCGTATTGAAGGCCCACTCCATCGCGGAAGTGACAGGTACGCTCAAGAACATGATGGGGGCTGCGCCTCCGGAATACTATGCGGGCCGCGGCGGCTCCTGGAAAAAGGCCGTCTTCCACCTGCAGATGGACCAGTCTCTGCTGGACCTGAACCGGTACCGCAGCCCGGACCTGACCATCATGGACGCCAGCATCGGCATGGCCGACTTTCATCTGGGCGGTCCGCACTGCGATCCGCCCATAGGCAAGCTTCTGGCCGGTTGTGATCCCTGGGCCGTGGACCGTCTGGGCGCCGAACTGCTCGGACGCGATTGGCGCCGCATTCCGTACTTGGCGGCCGGGGTGGCAAGTACGGATCTCTGACGCTCGGAGGACTTTTGAGGGAGGGGGCGGGGTTCTGTTTTTTACCCAAGAGCTTTTTTGTCAATAAAAAAGCAACGAGCGTCTACTGTTAGTGAAAAGCTTGCAATATATCGAGATAAAAAGAAAAACAAAAAGCGTCAAAAAAATTGAATGGTGTTTTTTGACGCTGCACAAAAAAATCCGGAACACCGTGTCTTCGGACCATGCGAGAACTCTTTTTATCAAATAGGCGTCGTCGCCTTACGTTTCTCGACGTGTTAGTTCTCTTGGATGCGACCGTGTCACAAGTGTTCCAGACTTACTACAATAATAAGCATAAACCCCTGTGCGTCAAGAGTCGGTCAGCTGGAAACGGGGTCCGTATCCTTTACTGGCGCTTTCTGGAAAAAAACACCGCCATTTTGTGATGTGCTGCCGGGTTGTTAGCCTGCGGCGTACGCATTCCGAAACAAGTTTGCCGTATTTGTGGCACCCGCATTGCAAATCTGTCGCAACGCAAACAGGTCTGCCTGCCCGGCGCGGGAACGCGATTCTGTCTTGGCACAGCCCTTGCTAATATTTCTAGAAATTTTCTAGATACTCAATCCATTGACGGTACGGCCGTCGGGAGGACGTCAGGTGACCAGCATTTTTAAAAAGATCGTAAAAGGCGCCAAACACACGTTGCTGATCATGACCGAAGATGAGCGGGAATTCGGTGTGGCCGTGCTTTGTCAGGACGCATGGTACGTACGCAACGGTTTTGTGAGCTGGCTGGACGCGTACGAACACGGCGTTGAAATCATCGGCGAGCCCATGGCCGCAGGGTAGGGCCGTCAGTCCGTGCTTTTCTGGTGTGGTTTATCCGTATGCAGCTGCCGGCGGACAGCGGCAAGATGCGCGTCCAGCGTTGAAAGGAAGTATACGTAGACGATGCCGAGGTGTTGTTTCTTGTATTTTTTGTCGAACAAATCCAGAACCATGAAATCGCCATCCTTATTCCAGAGATACCAGGTGTCGTCCACTGACTCGGGTACGCCGAAACGTTGGGTAAGCTCCTCCAGGGTCTTGTCCGGGTTGGCTGCAACCAGGGTGAAGGCCAGGGGCTTGTCCAGAAATTCGGAAAAATAGAGCAGGATTTTTGAATAGACCGTGTCCGAATATTTGGGCTGCAGATACAGGGAACGGATCTGGGGGACGGCATTCTGCTTGGGATCCAGACAGGTTTGCAGCTGTTTCCAGACAGCCTGAAAAGACGCGGATTTTTCATCCAGATCATACAAGGATTCATTGAGCCGGTTGCCGAAGGCGTGGTTGCACCAGCAGCCGATGCACGAATGTTCGGGCCGCAGTTTGTAGTCTTCGAAGTCGGTTTTGCGGGTGGGGTCGATTTTTGAGGTTTTCCCCACTCCCAAAAAGGAAAAGCTGGTTTCGGTTTTCTGGGCGCCGGACTTTGCGGATGTCTCAGGTGAGGTACTTGAGGAGGAGACAGGGGAGGCTTTGGCTGGTTTGGGTTGCTGCGCGGCAAAGGCTGCGCCGGACAAGACGGCCAGGGGAGAAGCCGGACAGAGCAGCGTCGCGGCGAAGAGCAACGCGATACACAGGGAGGTGGAGCGGGAGACAAGCCAGCGGAGCAGGAGTATGTTCCGGAGGCAGGGAGACCAGAAAACGATGAACCGGCTGCACATGATGAAATCCTCCATTGCCACCTACTATAGCAAGCGTTATGCTGCATGGCAACTTGAGGCAGGGCCAGAGCAGGGCGACCGCATCTAATTTTAGCTTTTAAAGGCTGTTTTGTATTTTTTTGAGTTTTGAATCATTTTATATGTATTATTTTTATTGTTTTTAAAATTTTAAATGTGTTTTTTGTCTATTACTGCAGATTTACTGCGTGATGACTTTTTTTGACCATAGTGTATAATCTTTAAAAAATTTTTTGAGGTTATACTATTGAATCAAAAATAAGCATTATTCGAGCCTTTGAGGATATTACTGATCCAAGAGTCGATAGAACTAAACTTCATAAACTTATTGATATTATTTTTATTACTACTTGTGGTGTACTATGTAGATGTGAAGGATGGGAAGATATAGAATGCTTTGCAAATGAAAGAATTGATTGGCTCAGAAAATTTGTTGAACTTGAGAATGGAACTCCATCACATGACACAATCAGAAGAGTTTTTGAAAGGATATCACCGCAGGAATTCCAAAAACGCTTGATTTCATGGTCAAATGAAATTTGTAAGCTTACACTTGGTATTATTGTTGCAATAGATGGGAAAACTATTCGAAGATCTTTCAATACTGCATCAAAAAATGATGCTATTCATCTATTGAGTGCATGGGCCTCTAAAACAAATCTTGTTTTAGGACAACAAAAGGTTGATGGAAAAACAAACGAAATAACTCAGATTCCTAAGTTTTTGAAAATGTTTGAATTGTCTGGCGCTATTGTAACTATTGATGCCATGGGATGCCAAAAAGAGATCGCAAAAACAAGTATTGAGGACAGCAAAGCCGATTATGTTTTAGCTCTGAAAGCTAACCACAAAGATTTACATAACGAAGTCTGCTCATTGTTCAACTTGGCTGAAATAAATGGATTTAATGATTTTGAGTCGGACAAACACGAAGAAATAAACAAAGGGCATGGACGAATTGAAAAACGAAGTTGCTCGTGCCTTTCTGTCCATGACTTGCTTGAGCATGTAGCAGGTGGATGGACTTCACTTAACACAGTAGTAAAGGTGGATTCCAGCCGTAAAATTGGGGACAACGTGACAACGGAAACCCGTTATTACATCTCAAGCCTGCCATGCGCTGCATCCACGATTGCGCATGCCGTTCGGGCTCACTGAGGCATAGAAAACTCGCTTCATTGGGTTCTTGATGTGGTCTTTCGAGAGGATGAGTCAAGAATCAGGAAAGATCACTCTCCCGAAAATTTCGCTACTATTCAAAAAATAGTTTTTAATCTGATAAAACTTAATAAATCTAAAAAGATGAGCTCAAAACGCGCGCAATTCCAAGCCCTCATGACAACGGAATTCGCTGAGAGGTTACTCTTTTGAATTTAAAATGCGCTCGCCCTGTAAGCGGAGTGCCCGGTATGGACCGGAAGGCGCAAGTTTGGTAGGAGGAACAAAAGTACTCTGGGAGAGAAAGATGAAACAGATGATTGTTCTTGTCTTATTGCTTTTTTTACTGGGCGCCTGCGGCGGCACCGAAGCCATCAATTGGGACAGCCGCGTGGGAGTCTATACGTACGAACAGGCCAAGGAAGATTGGGGAGAGGCCAGGGGAAAGCAGGAATTGTCCAACGGCAATACGTTGTACATGTGGTACGACCAGGGAAAACGCGGCTGGTATGATGTGCTGGCTCTTGTTTTCGGACCGGACGGCACGTTGGTGGAAGTGGAAAAAAACGATCGCGAATAAGTTTTTGTTAAAAAAAGACCCCGCGTATGCGGGGTCCTGGCGTGGTTGAGTGAGGAGGAAGGCCTTTTTCCGAGATTTTCGTCTCACAAGCCCTATGCATGGCCGGTTGGCAATGCGTTGTTTTTGTTACTACCTATCCCAATAAGTTCAAAGCCATTCTGGGCAGCGAGTTTGACTGCGCAAGCATGGCGACGGCCGATTGCGCCAGAATCTGGTTGCGTACGAAATCGGTCATTTCCAGAGAAACATCCACATCCGAGATACGCGATTCTGCCGCCTGCAGGTTTTCTGCCTGGATTTCCAAGTTGGTAATGGTGTTTTCCAGGCGGTTTTGCATCGACCCGAGATTGGCCCGAATCTTATCTTTGGAGACGATGGCGTTTTGTAGCAGATCCAGGGATTCCTGGGCCAGCGCCTGCGTCGAGATGCTGTTCGGGGTTGATGCGGAAAGACCAACGCCGAGGGCAGATGCCGTGGCGCTGCCCACGCGGACGTAGTAATAATCTTCCGCCGGATCGTTTGCCGTGCCGAAATGCACTTTGAGCATGCCCGTGGATGACAGTCCCGTTCCGTCATGTTCGTTGGCGGAGAGATTCCCGTTGAGCAAGTAAATACCGTTAAAGTCCGTAGCGTTGGCAATTCGGGTGATCTCCGAGGCCATGGCCTGGTATTCGGAGTCGATGATCAAACGCTGGTCCGAAGTGTAGGTGCCGGTGGCGGCCTGCTCTGCAAGCTCTTTCATCCGGATCAGCTTTTCATCGATAACCCCCAGAGCGCCGTCAGCCGTCTGGATCATGGAAATGGCGTCGTTTGCGTTGCGTACGCCCTGACCAAGCGCAGTAATGTCTGCGCGCATCAATTCCCGGACCGCCAAACCCGCAGCATCGTCAGCGGATGAGGTGATCCGAAGACCCGACGACAACTTCGCCACGGAGTCGCTTAAATCGTTGTACGCCTTGCCCAGATTGCGCGCCGCATTCATGGACATCAAATTGTGATTGATTACTAAAGACATAGCCGTTCCTCCTTGAATAAAACTCGGCTTCCATGCCGATGGGGCTCGTGGCCTGAGTCGATTCACCTCCTGGCGGCCAAGATTTCTCCCCTCCCCACTCGGTAGTGTTATCGGACTTTAGTAAAGCAATCTTTAGGTTTCTTAAGATTTAGTTAAGCAATTTAAGATAAACTAAGGATTTTATGGCCGATGCCGCAGCGGGCACCGCAAAAAAGAAGTCTATACGGGCTTGAAGCGTGGAAAAAAATTCGACAGGGGGGCTGCGGAGAGACGTATGCTTTCACTGGGAGCGGGAAAGCGGTTTATCAAAATCTTTTTCAGGAAAATAGCTGCAATTGAAAGGCAATGTCAGTGTCTTACTTGCTGTATTTACCAGAATCGTTTATTAAAATGCAAATAGCGTTTTCCTCGGGACTCAAAAAAACAATATAATTCTATTTCCCAGGTGTAAGAGACGTCAGCCGGATAACGGAGCGTATGCATGGGCATGGCCAGCCAGAATGCAGTGGAAGGGTATCTTCCTCATTCAATAGAAGAGCCTTCGGTATTGATTATTGATGACGAAAATATCAATGTCATGGTGTTGAAAGGAATGTTGCAGGCTTCAGGGTTCAAAGCGTATACTTCAACGGACGGCATAGAAGGACGCAGCCTAGCTGCGGAACACTGTCCGGATGTGATACTTTTGGATATCATGATGCCTGGTGAGAACGGGTTTGATGTCTGCAGAAAACTCAAGCAGGATATCAATACCACGAATATCCCTATTATTTTTATTTCAGCTTTGAGTGATGTGGACAACAAGGTCCGTGGTCTGGAACTCGGCGCGGTTGACTATATTACCAAACCCTTTGAAAAGGCTGAAGTTGTGGCCAGGATACGGCTGCATTTGAAGTTGAAGCATGCGCAACGGGCTTTGATTGAAGAGCAGGCCGCGCGTCTGCAGCAGATTACCGACGCGCAGCAGTCTATGCTTGTACGGCCCGATGACTTGCCTGAAGCCAAATTTGCGGTCAAGTTTGCCCCGGCCCTGGAGGCCGGCGGAGATTTCTACGATGTCTTTTGTGTGGGGCGGAAAAGCTGCTGCTATTTTATCGCGGATATCAGCGGTCACGATATCGGGGCGTCCTTCGTCACTTCTTCGCTTAAGGTGCTGTTGCGGCAAAATTCCGGACCATTGTATACGCCGGAAGAAACATTGACCAACATGAATTCCGTTTTGAAAACGGTTCTTCCCAATGGTCGTTTTCTGACAGCGCAGGGCTGCTATATCAATCGCAGCTCAATGCAGATGACGCTGATCAATGCCGGGCATTTGCCGGCTGTTTATATAGACGAAACAGGTCAGGGGAGAACGATTGATGCGGAAGGTGATATCCTGGGTATCTTTGAGCATATTCTGTTTGTTCCGCAAATGCTGCGCGTCCGGCGGGGGGAACGGGTTTTCCTGTATACGGACGGCCTGTTGGAAAGATTCAAAGAAAATAAGATAGCACATTCACAATCTTTGCCGAAATTGATAGAGTTGGCTGAAAAAACTTTTACCACCCCTCTTGAAACAGCTGTGGAGCATATTTTTAGTGAATTATTAACAGGAGGCGGGGGGCAAGAGGACGATATACTTCTTATGGGGATTGAGGTTTGATGCATGTTCGATATAGTACGGGATTCGGAGTCTTTGACAGTTACCATAGCCGCTGACCCTGCGAATATTGATCAGGCCTGTTTGGAAGCAAGAAAAATGCTCCATGAACATGGACTGGAAAAGGAATCATTCGCAGTGTTGCTTGGAATGCGTGAAGCACTTTCCAATGCCATCAACCACGGCTGCAACTCAGACCCGGAAAAGCAGGTTGTCTTTTTTTTGGGGATCTCCGAAGGAGAACTGACAATACGTGTGGAAGACAGCGGGCCCGGCTTCAACTGGGCTGCTTACTCGTTTGATCCACCTGGTACTGAGAGCCAGCATGGCCGCGGATTGTCCATAATGAAAAATTATTTTCAGCAGGTCAGTTACAATGAAACTGGTAATCAGGTCGTGATGAAAAAAGCATATACAAAGGGGGCAAGGATGAGTGAAATTCTAATAGAAGGCGACAGCGCAGTAGTTGTGCCGCAACATGATATTGTCTCCACAATGGTAAATGAATTCAGACAGGAGCTTAAGGAACTTATTGATAAAGGTGTCAACGACGTTACCCTGGATCTTTCCGCAGTGGAAATGATGGATTCAATTGGCATGGGATTGCTTATTGCCGCATACAATTCATTGAGAAAACGCCAGGGAAAATTGAAGTTGGTCAATGTTACAAATGATATTTTGGGATTGTTGCGTACAATGCGTTTGGATAAACACTTTGAGATATCCGCTTAACTCAATTCAAGAGGCCGCTCCATGGATGATTCCATTCTTCAAATGTTTCTCGAGGATACGCGAGAGCACCTTACCGATATTGAAACGGATCTTCTGGATATAGAAGAAGCCGGCGCTGAATTTGATCTGGAACTGGTCAACAAGGTTTTTCGTACGGCCCATTCTATCAAAGGCAGCGCAGCGTTTTTATCTTTGAACAACATCAGAGATCTTTCGCATAAAATCGAAAACGTTCTCGATATGATACGCTCGCGGCAAATTGAGCCCACCTCAAAAGTCGTCAACATAACCCTTCGGGCTTTTGATCGCCTGGAGGAGATGATCGACGACATCAACAACAGCGACAGTTTGGACATTTCGGAGCATGTCGCTGCGCTGGGCGATATTGTCACCTCCAGTTTGTCCACGGAAGAGCGCGAACAGACCACGACATTCATCCCCATACTGCTGCCTCAGGGGAAAGAAGTCTTTTCTCTATCCGAACTCGAGTATAAACAAGCCAAAAAGGGCGGCAACTTTATTTATCTAGTGGAATACGACCTGATTCATGACGTGCATCAAAAAGGAAAAACACCACTGGATTTGCTCAAGGGGCTGGAGTCCAGCGGACGTATCCTGGATTGCCGTATGGATATTTCCACGGTGGGAGATCTGGACGGCGAACTCAGCAACCGCATCCCGTTTTATCTGCTTTTTGCCACCATCCTTGAGCCTGATCTCGTAAAAGCCATTTTTCTTGTGTCCGATACCTTTGTTCATGTTGTGGACGACTCGGGCCGGCTGCTCTCCTTGCAGGAGGAGCCGGAGGAATCGGCGGCATTGGATGCGGGTGATCCGCCGGACAATGGAGCAGAGCTTCCGCACACGGAGGAACTACCTGCCCCGGCTCCTGCTGCCGCACAGCCCGCAACAGCAAGCATCAAAAAGGAATGGACCATCTCCGGAGCCGTTTCCATCAGTAATTGCTCGCAGTTGAAGTCCGATCTCATCGAAATGCTGCAGACGTATAAGGAAATCTGCATTGACATGTCCGGGATTACTTCCGCGGATCTTGCCTTTCTCCAGTTAATGGTCGCATCCATCCGCACGGCCAGAGAAAAGGGAATAGAATTGTATTGCCAAGGCGGCGCCCCGGAACCATTGCAAACTCTCGCTGAGCGCGCAGGCATTGTGGATCTCCATAACGACAAGGTATTCAAAGGCTTTTTTCGTATTAATTGACGAGGACTCCGGGCTTTGCTCGTGATGGCGCGTCTGGAGGACGAAAGCGCATATGCTTGATAAAGACCAGATGAATCAACTCATTCGTGAAGAAGTTTCCGAACTTCTAGCCGAAATGGAACAGGCCCTGCTTGAATTGGAGCAGACTCCGGATGAGATGTCTCTTGTCAACAGGGTGTTTCGGGCAATGCATACGGTCAAGGGCGCCGCGAACATGTTTGGATTCAACGATGTGGCCTCGTTGACCCATGAGGTCGAATCCCTGTTCGACGCGGTGCGTACCGGCAGGATTTCCGTATCACGCCGCGTCCTGGATGTAGGTCTGCTGGCCAAGGATTTAACTTGGCAGTTGATAGAAGAACCGGAGGATGCGCAGGTTCTCGCGGACAAAGACGCCTTGCTGGAAAAGATTGTTGCAATCTCTTCGGGCTCGGCGGAAGCAGCCCCCGAGGAAGCCGCGGTCTCCGGGCCGGAGCAGCAAAGCGTACCGCCGGATACGCCTGCAGAAGGTTCCGGACTCGCTAAGGATCTCGATACGCCGGAAGAGGCCAGTTATGCCATTCGTTATAGTCCTGGCGGCCCGGAGATGCTTTCTTTGACGGATCCGCTTGCTGCTCTCGACGAACTGTGCACTCTGGGAAATTGCATCATCTTTACGCACATGGAAGATGTGGACGCCCTTGAGAATTTGCAGGAAGACGCGTGTTCGATCTGGTGGGAAATTTTGCTTACCAAGCAACCGGAAGAAGCGGATCTGGACCGGTTGAACGATGTGTTCATTTTTGTGGACGACCCGGACAATGCCCAAGTGGAGCCCGTTGAGGACCCGTTGGCCTGGATAAGCGAGCGGGAGCAGTTTTTTGCCGCACAGGAAGACTGGACCGGATTGCCCGTCCACGAAGCTTTGCCAGATGTTTCTCCTGAAGTTTTGCCTGACCCCGTCGAGGAAACGGCAGCGCCATCCGAGGCGCCAGCCCCTCCCCTGCAGCCTGTCGAGCCTGCTCCTGCACCAAAAAAAGAACCCGCATCGCAACAGGGCAGTGCTTCTGCTCCTGGTCCAGAAGCGGCGCCTGCCCCTGTCCGGGAGATAAAAGCTGCACCCCCTCAGAAGAAAACGCCTGCAGCTGCCAGAAATTCTAAAACAAAAATTGAAAGTAGCAGCATCCGTGTGGATGCCTACAAACTGGACGACATGGTGGCCCTGGTGGGCGAACTGGTCATTGCCCAGGCACGGCTTTCACAAGTCGTCAACCACTTTCACGATCCTTCTTTGCAAGGAGTGGTGGAAGAGTTGGAACTGCTGAGCAATTCCTTGCGCGACAGAACATTGAGCATGCGTATGCTGCCCATAGGCACCACGTTCGATAGATTTCGCCGCTTGGTCAGGGACCTTTCCCAGGAACTGGGCAAGGAAATCCGGCTGGAGACCCTGGGGGCGGAAACCGAATTGGATAAAACAGTTATCGAACAACTTGGTGATCCGCTCGTCCATCTGCTGCGCAATGCCATTGATCACGGCATTGAAATTCCCGACGAACGCTTTGCCAAGGGCAAAAAACGAGCGGGGAAGATTCTGCTGTCTGCCGAGCATTCGGGCGGCCATGTTCTGATTTCCATCAAGGACGACGGCAAAGGCCTTGATCGCGAGCGCATAGCGGCAAAAGGTATTGAACGCGGCCTGATCACGGACGCTTCCAACATGTCGGACAAGGAAGTCTTCGGATTGATATTTCAGCCGGGATTTTCAACAGCGGAAAAAGTGACCAATGTTTCTGGCCGGGGCGTCGGCATGGACGTGGTCAAAAAGAATATCGGCCAGTTGCGGGGCACGGTGGAGATCGATAGTGAAACAGGCGCAGGGACCACCGTAACGGTCAAACTGCCCCTGACTCTTGCCATCATTGAAGGGCTGCAGGTCCGCGTGGGAAAGGAATATTTCGTTATTCCGCTTGCTTCCGTACAGGAATGTGTGGAGCTGGCCCAGGAGGACATTCCCGCCGACAAGGGCAATCCAAAAAAGATAATCAATTTGCGCAATGAAATCGTGCCCTACATCAGGCTGCGGGAATGGTTTGCCGTTCCTGGGGAGAGGCCCATCATCGAGCAGATTATCATTGCAGGAGACAACACCTCCCGAACCGGCATCGTGGTGGATGAAGTGGTCGGACAGCAGCAGACCGTGATCAAAAGCCTGGGCAAGATCTTCAAAGATGTTCAGGAAATTTCCGGGGCGACTATCAAAGGCGACGGCACCATGGCACTTATTCTGGACGTGCCTACGCTTATCCGCAAAGTCCACGCCGAGCGCGGATAGCTTTATTTCTCTCTGGTTGCCGCAGCCGGCGCTTCAATCATAAGCTGCGGCTAACAATCTGAAGGTGGTTTTTCCGTTTGTCTGGAGAAGAGGCTGCAAGCGCTCCGTGGCTCAAAAAGCCTTTGCAAAGATTCCTGATCCTCCCCAATATTTTTTGATTGGCAGTTGCGTTGCCGGGCTATAAGGTTGCTCTTTTGTTTTACAGCACGTTAAAAAAGGTAACAGTTTGTGGAGAGCCCGGAGAAATTTTTTTCCAAAAGATTCTCTGGCCGCAGGAGGCGTTTTTGTCTGCTCTCGTCTTGAACAGGCGTCATACTTTGGCAGGCGCGCAGCTTTGAATATTTGTTTCGTGAACAGCAACCGGGCCTGGGGTGGGGGCGAAAAATGGCATCTTGCGCATGCTCTCCATCTGCGCGATACGGGCTGCCGGGTTTTTTTGCTGGCCGCCCATGGCAGCGCCCTGGCACAACGGGCGGCGGACGAGCCGGGCATCGAATTACGGACTCTGTCGCTGACTAACTGCAGCTTTTTGAATCCTCTGCTGCTGTTTCGCCTCCGGATGTTTTTCCGGGCGCAGAACATTTCAGCCGTGCTGCTCGGGTTGCCGCGCGATCTCAAAGCGGCCGGTCCGGCAGCCCGTCTGGCGGGCGTACAGCGGATCATCTATCGCCGCGGCATGGGCATTCCTGTGGCCGATACGCTGCTGAACCGCTGGCTATACGGGCGTGTTCTGACGGATCTGATCGTCAATTCGCAGGATACGCGGCGGGCCGTGCTGGCGCGGAATGCGCGGCTGCTGGCTCCGGAGCGGATCCATCTGCTGCACAATCCGGTGGATTTCGCCTCTTCAGATGCCGGGGCGCCGGAAATGGTGGATCCCTTGATCCGCCGCAATCCGGGGACGCTGGTCATCGGCAATGCGGGGCGGCTTGTTCCGCAAAAGGGACAGGCGCATCTGCTTGATGCTGCGGCCGAACTGCGCGGACAGGGGCTGGATTTTGTGGTGGTCATCGCGGGCGAAGGCCCGTTGCGCGGTGAGCTGGAAGCCAGAGCCAAAGCTTTGGGCATTGCGGAACAAGTCCGCTTTTTGGGCTTTGTCGCGGACATGCGGCGTTTTTATCGGGAAATCGACGTGCTGGCCTTCCCGTCTTTATGGGAGGGCTTTGCCAATGCGCCGCTGGAAGCCATGGCCGCGGGCAAACCCGTGGTGGCCTTTGCTGTCAGCAGCCTGCCCGAGCAGGTGCGCGATGGTGAAAACGGCCTGCTGGCGTCCTGTGGCGATGCCGTTGCCCTGGCAAAAGCCCTGGCCCGGCTGGAGGATCCGGAACTGCGCCAGAGGTTGGGGGACAACGGCCGGCATTGGGTACGTGCCGCGTTTGCGCCCGAAGTGCTGTTGCCGGCCTTCGAGCGTATCGTATTCGACAGAGGAGCAACATAGTGTTTTTTCTTGCTTCCAGCTGGGAGAGAGAAACTGTCCGAATTTTTTACCAGACTTTTACAGTTCAAGTTTTGGAAATTCAAAGAACCTGTTGGTAAAGTTTTTTGGCCGCCGAAGGCCTGCTGCGGGAGTTCGTATGCGTTTGCTGGGCATAGATTTCGGGATCAAACGGGTGGGACTGGCTGTGACCGACCCGGACGCCAGACTGGCCTTTCCCTTAAAAACAGTATACAAATCCACGCGGGATAAGCTGTTTTCCGAACTGTTGGAGGTCATTGAGGCCGAAGCGGTTGAAGCCATAGTCCTGGGGCTGCCGGGTGGTCCGGAAAGCAGGCAAGGGGTGGACGCCGCTGCCGGAGAAGAGCAATTGATAGTCCGCCAGATTCGCAATTTCGCGGAAAGATTGAAACGGCGAACCGATCTGCCCATCCATTTTGTAGACGAAAGTTACAGTTCTTTGGAGGCCGAACAACGCCTGCATGAGGCCGGGGTTCGGGGAAAACGCTTCAAGGCAACACTGGACCAGCATGCGGCTGTGTTGATTTTGGAAACATTCATCAAAACACGGCTGCGTGAAACAACACCAACGGATTCTGATGCGTAAATTAGTCCTCTGTTTTGTCGGCCTGTTATTTCTGTCCATTATCATCGGGACCGCCATGATCGGCTATGAGGCCTTCCGTTTTCTCAAGGTGCCCCCTGCAAAGCCGGGGCGCGAGGTGCTGGTGGATATCCCGCAGGGCGAAACCTTCACGAGTATTGCGGCAATGCTGGAAAAGAAGGGCGTCATTCGCAACGAACAGTACTTCCGGCTTCTGGCCAAATATGAGAAAAAACTCGGCAAGATCCAGGCTGGAGAATTCAAACTCAGCACCGGCTGGAAGCCACAGCGGGTACTGGATACGCTGGTTTCCGGCCAGCCCATACTCTACAAACTGTCCATCCCCGAAGGGCTGACCTGGTGGCAGACCGCCGAACTGGTGGAAAAGGCCGGATACGCGGACGTTGATGATTTCGCCAAGGCCGTAAGAGACCCGGAACTGCTCAAAACGTACCATATCCCATTCGACACCGCCGAGGGATTTCTTTTTCCCGAAACCTATCTTCTGAAGCGTCCGGACAAGAAAGACGCCAGGGCCATTGTGGAACTGCTGCTCAAATCCTTTTGGGAACGGACCAAGGGGATCTGGAAACAGAATCCTCCGGATCCCAAGCGGGTCCGCAGGCTCGTGATTCTGGCTTCATTGGTGGAAAAAGAAACCGGCGTGGGTGCGGAACGCCGGCGCGTTGCCGGAGTGTATCAACAGCGCCTGGATCGGAAGATGTTGCTGCAATGCGATCCCACGGTGATCTACGGCCTCGGACAGGCCTTCAGCGGCAACATCACCCGCAAAAACCTGGAAGACAAGAAGAATTCGTACAATACCTACCAACACCCGGGCCTGCCGCCCGGCCCCATCGCCTCACCCGGCCTGAAATCCCTGCAGGCGGCCGCCGATCCGGAGGAGCACGATTTCCTTTATTTCGTGTCCAAAGGAGACGGTTCGCACTACTTCAGCAAGAACCTCAAGGAACACAACCGCGCGGTATACAAGTACCAGTTGAAACGGAAATAGTTCGTTCGCTCTGCACGGGCCGACTCGTTGTCCGGCGCCACCAGCATTGTCCGCTGCGTACGGGGCAATGGCATTGGAACGTAAACGGCTTGCGCCGCCAGGTGCTTGTTGTCAGGACTGTGCTGCAGGCGATCTGCAAGAAATTGCGTGGAATTTTGGGTATAAAACGGTGACGCATGAACCCCAGGAATGATCGCCGCCGCGTACGTGGATGCGTATCCCCCTGAGTCCACGGGCGACGGCAAATCATTCTTTCTGAGGCATGGGCTGCCCTTTGTTGAATCGGAGAGGCGGGAGAAGGCGTTCCGTTTATATGGCGTTGGCTCCTTTCCACAAGGAACGCCGGGTACCTCTCCGATCGCAAAAGTAGTCTATGCGGGAACTGCCTTGCGCGGACATGGAGGTAGAACCGCAGCCAAAGGCAATTCAAATCTGGAGATACTGCTGCTTATTTGTTGCTTGGAGCTGTTTCCTCTGCGGGTATGCTGCTGGATCGGATGCATCCGGCACAGGCCGCGGAACGCGCAAACGGTAGTATCAATAACTAAATAAAATTGTTGAAAAAATAAAATTTTGCTGATTTTCTTTATATAAAACTATTATTTGCTACAGATAATTTGCATATTACTCTGAAAGAAAAAAACATGACAATAGGTACCATACCCAAATTTGAAAAATTGTCAGAAGAAAGATGAGCAAGATCTTTGATGGAGAGTTCGCAGTAACTCCGCCTCACCGAGGAAAGATTTATTCCGTCTTTCGCCCCCGCAGACAGAGGGACGGCCTGCCTGTGATTATCAAATCACCGGCAAGGCGTTTTTCTTTGGAACAGGAAATGCGGGTATATAATCAGGCAGCGCAGCATGTCAGGCAGTTGAGTCAAAAATTGATACGCTGCGCCAACCGCGGAGTGCTTGCATCTTTCACATGAACTTCATGATGCCGTGGCGCAGAATATACTTTCCATTTCCATACACTATGAAGCTTTGCAAAAAGGATATATTCCAACGGAGCAGCACGATGCGTATTTGAATATGCTCGGTACAGTATGCAAGGACACACTCAAGGATTGAAAACCATTATTGAAGCGGAAAAAAATTTTATAGTAGTTGGTGAAGCGTGCACAGCTGAAGAATCCATAGAGCTCGTTCGCGAACTGCAACCCGACATGATGGTTGCTGATCTGTCGTTGCCGGGCAAATCCGACATTACGCATATTCAAGAGATGAAAACAGTATTTCTGGTAAAATTCTCCACACGTGTGTCCATGTAGCGCAATATGAAGTCCTTCCTCATTTTATACGACTTTTCAAGAATGACATGACACCAGCATCTTTAAGCCTGGATTACGTCCGGCAGGACCGTCCCGCTTATCATTTTTTATTTTCAATTTTTTCATAAATACATTGTGTTATGCGCTTCTTGTTTTGCATACAAAAAGGGACAGCAAGCGGACGCCCAGAGCCCCACAAGAGGGAACGTGGTGAAGATATTTATCATTCGGTGGTAAAGGTGATGGAAATGGGAGCAACATAGATTCTGAAGCGATAGTCCCGAGTTGGCGCAAAGATAAAAGGAAGAGGGCCAAACTCATCCGAATGAAAGCCGGCCAAGTGCTTTTCATGTTTTACGGAAAGTCCCGAACAGCTTGGTAAGGAAAACTCGTACAACTCGGAAAACAGATTTATCGGAATTGGCTTCTGCAATATCTCTAGGGGGAGAGCCAGCAAATCTCCTTTATGCACCACACCATTACGATGATTGAGCGGCTGCATCCCAAATTGTTCGGCGTAATACTGCCAGCCCCAATGCCCCCCGAACCATACGGGTACGGAGAGTTTTTTGGTTTCTTTCGCAATATACAGTACGGCTGCCCGGGTTGCGTTGGCCCCGTTGTAATCGCAATACGTTACGGCAAGGGCGAGGAGCAGAGCAGAACAGGCTACAGGTACGACCGTTCGTGCATTGGACAGCAACGGCGCGGTGGCCTTCTCCATGCCTCGAACAGCCAGTATGGCCGCCGCTGGAGCAAGGGGAAGAAGCGTACGAGAGGTGATACTCCAGTTGAGAAAAAAGGCGAATACGCATTGTCCGGTTATCCAGAGCAGCAGCAATATACTTTCCGCATCCCGATGGCGTACAAATTGTTCCCAGGCAAGTGCATGGATGTGTATTCCCGCCGCGATAAACAAACCGGCCTGGACAGCGAATCCCCAGGACAACGCGTCCGTGATCTCGCATTGGGCTTTGCCTAGTCCTCCATGCAGCAGAATGAGAAGCGTGCTGCAAAACCAGATAATAACCAGCCCGACCAGCCCCTGCTTACGCCATGTCCAGGGCGAGACTATGAGGCAAATCAATATATTTCCGCCCAGAAACGTCAGTCCGACAAAAAGATTGGTTTCTATCGCGCGGTTGATGTCTCCCAAGGACCACGAGTAGCTCATAGCCTGAAAAAGCAGGCTGTGACCATACAGGGCTGTTGTTGTCAGGTGGTAGCCCAGAGCGACCAGGAGTGGGAAGAGCAGCGGCAGCAGGGAGCGTAATCTGCGTTGCTTGAGCAACGAATACGTAAATAACAAAGGCACCAGGGCCAGCGCATTGTATTTGACTAAAACAGCCGCCCCCAGGAGCAACGCGGCAAGACAACGTTTGCCCACGCTCCCCTCCAGCTCCCCCTTCATATAAAGATAGACGGACCAGACCCACAGGCAGCACAAGGGCAAATCCGCCATAAAACTGTCGGATGCAATGAAGAAACAGGGAGCGGTCATAAACATCAGTGTAGCAAGCCAGTCGGAACGGCAAAATAGCCCTGCCATGCGGTAGACACCGAGTATGCAGCAGACGCCAGGAAGCAGCATTCCCAAATGCGCAACCAGTAGATTGCCACCTCCGACCAGCAGTAGAAACGCCAGGTAATAGGAAGTCAACGGGGGATTTTGCATTACTTCATGCAGAGGCATATCCCAGCCGTACCAGTTGACAACAATACCGTAAAAATCAGCAGGAGTATGAAGAATACGGGCTGCGCTCCAAAGAAACAGGGGGTCGTCGATGTGTACGGCTTTGTCGATGAAAGGCAGCATACAAAGAACGAACAGCAGCGAAAGCACAACAGCAGGAGGCCATTTTAAACGATTCATTCAACTCTCGGTCTGCATTGTTTTTTTTGTAACAGGGTGCATCAGCAAAACAGATTAGCATGTGAACGCTCTGTCTGGCAGAAAATGCAGGATGATTCTCAGAGGACCACGATTCGACGAGGAAAAGCATAAGCCCCTGCAGACGACTTCAGCCTACCCAACTTTACGTCACAACGCCACTTCATTGATTGCCCGCACGATGCGCACCCAATTGGAGCCGCAACCTGTTTTGAACGTACTTTCACCGTGGGTTCACATCCCTACGTTGAGAGGAAAACGCCCGACAAGAACAATTTTTGGGGATTGTGGATCGCGCAGGTCAAGATCCACCCTGGCTTCGGTTGAGCCCCTTCGGCTTGCCCTGTCTGGCTTTCATGCTCATTTCACAGCGCAAGACGTCCTCTTTCTCTGTGCCAATAGTGACAAGGGTTTATAAAAAGGTTCTTCGACGAAACATGTGGAATTCAGTCTTGTTGACTGCACAACCTAATGCACTGTAGCTAACAACCTCCAAGAAGGAGGTAACCTATTGTGAACGCGAACGATCTGCTGACATTGGGTCTTGGACTGACCGCCCCCTGGAAGGTCGTTGATCAGACGCTGGACCTTGAAAAGACGCCGAGTGAGTTGCGTCTTGATATCCAAGCCGAACGGGGATCGCTTTACCCTTGTCCGGAGTGCGGCACACCTTGCAAGGCCCATGATTTCAAAGAATACACTTGGCGTCATCTCAACTTTTTCCAGCACCACTGCTTGATCACGGCCAGGGTCCCGCGCGTCCGGTGTGCGCAGCATGGTTTGGGACGGGTTGCAGTGCCTTGGGCGCGTCCCGGCAGCGGTTTCACCCTTCTTTTTGAGCAGGTGATCATGACGTTGGCGCGGGAAATGCCTGTAGCAACCATTGCGGGCTTCGTGGGCACAACCGACAACAGGCTTTGGCGTGTCATCAACCACTATGTCACCGAGGCAATGAAGAAAATTGATCTTCGTAACCTGGAGGCGTTTGGCCTGGATGAAACGTCCTATAAGCGGGGCCACAAGTATGTCACCGTGTTCATTGACCTGGACCGTGATACCCGGCCCGTTGTTTTCGCCACCATTGGGAAAGGCAAAGAAACTGTCGAACGATTTAAAGCGCATCTGAAGAAAAAGGGAGGTGCGCCTGATCGGGTGTTGGAAGTCGTGAGTGACATGTCCGGCAGTTTTGTAGGCGCTGTGGGGGAGCATTTCCCAAACGCCGAGATAACGGTGGATTGGTTCCATGTGGTGCAACTGTTCACGAAAGCCGTGGATGATGTCCGTAAGGCCGAAGCCAGAGACCGTGAGCTGCCTAAAGGGACGAGATGGGGCGTTCTCAAAGGGCGCGAAACCGCCAAAACACAAACACAAGCTGAAGCGCTTCAGGAGTTGGAGAGTGAGGCATATGCTACTGGAATTGCATATCGAATCAAGGAACAGCTGCGGTGGATACGGCAAGCGGAAACCAGCCATGCGGCGAAATGGCGGGCGACGAACTTCATCAATTACGCCCGCGAAAAGGTGCAGGACGAGCCGCTTCTCAGTTCCGTCAGGATCGCGCTGAAAACTTTTGAAAAGCACTTGGATCGTATCCTTTATCGTTGGCGATCATGGCATACAAACGCACGTCTGGAAGGACTA
This sequence comes from Desulfovibrionaceae bacterium, assembly GCA_963677785.2. GTDB lineage: Bacteria > Desulfobacterota > Desulfovibrionia > Desulfovibrionales > Desulfovibrionaceae. The sequence goes on from CAXXDH010000001.1 coordinate 489,004, forward strand.
AACGGTCTATTTCAAGCAGCACGTGCGCGGGCCAGGGGCTATAGAAATCCGGTAAATTTCATAACCATGATCTATCTGAATGCTGCGCCACTTGGCGACATCGTTGTCGGAAAATGAATTCCACAAGAAACGTCGAAGAGCCTATAAAAAGCAAATTTATAAATAAAATCAAACAATACTTTACATAATATCTAAATATAATAGGCAAAAAAATAAACAATTTTAACGTGGTTAAAGCTGAACCGTCGGCATCTGCCCGTAAGTCAGTGAGGGTTGATTGGGCGCAACTGAAATCTCTTTAGTCGAAGGAGGCGAATGAGAGGCAGGAAGCTGGGAATAACCAACATAGCCTTCTGGCAAGTTTACCGGAAGGCTCAAAAGGTGACGCCCGAGACCAAGCAGGCGCAGCCGTCGGCGTGTCCGGTAAAACCATAGATGCTGCCGTTGTCGTTCAGAAGCAGGGGACACCCGAACTGCCTCATGCCGTGGAGGATGGGGCTACAAGGAAAAAGGTCTGCCTCGGACAGCAGACCTTTCTCAGGAAGCTAGTACATCAATCATGGAGAACCAAATGGTATATAAAAACGATATAAATTATGCGGGGAATTGTCAAATACCGCTGACCATAAAAAAAGCCTACCCCGGACGGTAGACCTTTTTCAAGGACGTATGTTTTTTTACTAGAGTTTAGAGTTTCAGCCTTTCATGAGACTGGTATCCGACTATGAACGTAAAACAAAAATCAAAAATTTCAAATAAATGCTTGACATGGCCTGAAAAATCAGGCCTGCGGCGCCTTCCTGAAAAGGATATCTTTTTCAGGAGGTTATGCGATGTCTCGCCGGCAAGCTCTCACCTGCTTAGCACAATGGATAACATTTCTTTTCCACGCTGTTCCGGCCAGAATTCGACCGACCCTTCTCGAACTGCTTCTCGGGTGCATGGCCGCCGCTGGGACCGGCCATGTCACCGAAGCCATACTGGCCATCACCACCGCCAAGCATTGGACCACATACTACAATGCCATAGAGCATGGCGTTTTCTCCTGGCTGGCTCTGACAAAGCAATGGACCTTGTTGCTTTGTCAGGTCATCAAACCAAAGGAAATAACGATCGTTATCGACGACACGATCATTTTTCGAAGCTCCAAAAAAGCTCCTTCCACCGCTTTGCATCACGACCACGCCAACAGGCCCAACCGCCCCAAATATGTATGGGGGCAGGTTCTCGTCAGCCTTGCTCTGATCTGCGAGGTCGAGAACAGAAAAGGCGCTTTCCCCATCTTCATGCGCATGGTGCGCACGTGCGGCAATCGATCCAAAATCAATGCGGCTGTCGTGCTCGTGCGTGTGTTCGTGCGTTGGCTTGGCAACCATGTCCCAATTCTTGTTTTGATGGACGCGTGGTACATGAAGGGGCCACTGGTGCACGAAATGCTCAAACTGAAAATGCATGCTATCGGACAAATTCGGAAAGACACTGCTCTTTTTCTCCGGCCGCAGGCAAACGCAACACCCAAACGCGGTCGTCCGCGCAAATACGGACTCAAACTCGATTTTACGCAAATTTGCAATCTCTTCAAAGTACAAGAGGCAAAGTTGCACGCGTACGGCACGGAACATTTTTTTCAGTTCTATTGTTTCGATGCCCGTGTTCGCTTTCTCAAAGGACGAGAATGTCGCCTGGTGTGGGTTCGCATGCGGGAAGACAAACCCAATGCGCAATGGACAGGATGGCACCTGATTCTGTGCACCAATGTGACTCTTTGCGGCTTGCAGATCATAGAGAAATACAGTTCGCGATGGCTGGTGGAATCGTGTTTCAACGGCCTCAAAAATACCTTCGGCCTCAAGGATACATGGCAGCAGACCCGCCAAACTGTCGCCCGATGGCGCACCATAGTGTGTCTTGCCTATGGGCTTTCCCAGTTGTTGACAGTGATTTTCGGGGAGAGCCTGGGCAAAGCGCTTCAACCGATCCCCTGGCGCAAAAACCGAGCCATGACAGCAGGATGGATGCTCAAGGGCTTGGCTGGAATTTTCCGCAACTATCGAGTCCGAACATTCTGGGATCGGAAATGCCAAAAATGCATCTTCCCAGAAGAGTTCCTGGAACCGAAGTTGGGCAAAGCGGCCTGATTTCAAACGCCGAAGTGTCATTGTGCCTCTGTTTGCCTCCGCTCAAAGCTGGTGGAGCAGTTAGTTGCGGCCAAATTTTCAGGTATGGCTTAAGTTGGGACTCTAAACTCTAGTTTCTTTATATAAAACTATTATTTGCTACAGATAATCTGCATATTACTCTGAAAGAAAAAAACATGACAATAGGTACCATACCCAAATTTGAAAAATTGTCAGAAGAAAGATGAGTAATACTTAGCGGTCCTAAGAGGAAGAAGGCCAGCCACAGGAAAAAAAAGAAAAACTTTCTGTCTCCCAAAAAAAGTAACCTATTGAAATAATATTTAATTTTTTTAATCCGCACTTTTTCAAATTTTTATAAAATGAAAAAAAGAGGAATGGCCGGTATATCTATCATTACTATTTCCTACTATTAAGAGTGCATTATTTTGGTGTGAAGTTTATAATGCCCATATACCCCAAAGGGTATTATAAATTGAAGGAAGAAAATCCTATTGGTGGGATGGGTATAAAAAAGAAGGAGTTAGATATATATCTAACTCCTTGCTTTATTTGCTTATGGCGGAGAGGGAGAGATTTGAACTCTCGATACAGGTTTTGCCCGTATACTCGCTTAGCAGGCGAGCTCCTTCGGCCAACTCGGACACCTCTCCATTGGAAAAACGTTTTGCGCGCCTCCAAAGTCCTTTTTTTTATCTGGATGACGGTGCGCTGTCAAGACTTTGTGTAAAAAAAGAAAGGAGTTTTGCTGTCGTGGACTGGAAAACGGAAGGAGCTCGCAGTCTCCCTCCGGCAGGTTGTCGTCGGAAACGGGTTACAGGCCCAGGTCCTCATTGATCAGGATGACGATGACGCGTCCTTTGGGAAAGGATTTTTCCGAGATGGTCCACAGGTTGCAAATGCGATCCGGGCTGGAGCAGTCCATACAGCGGCCGGTCTTGGCGCAGGGTGTTTTTTTGTTCAATCGCATGGCGTTGGTCGGCGCCACGAATTCCTTGATACGGATCATGGCTGCTTCCAGATCGCCCACCACCTTGTTGCGTCCGGCCAGGACGATCACATTGCGCGGACCGAAAATAGTGGCGCCCACGCGATTGCCGATCATGTCCAGGTTTACCAGCTGGCCCGCTTCGGTGACGGCGTTGGTGCCGGTGAAGAAACAGTCGGTCAGCAGGGCTTGGCGGCGGCGTTCGTAGCTTTGCTCCGGAGATAAGGACTTGTCGTAGGTGTCGAGAATTTCAAGTTCTTTGTAGCGTTCGTCCGTTGTCAGCCGTTGGTACAGTCCAATGCCTGTAAACGTGGCCGAACCGCCCCAGGCCAGGCTCTTGGGCTGCAGTTTGGGCAGCAGGTTCTCCGCCACCAGAGTTACGGCTCCTTCCGAAGTGGCGCAGACATGCGCTTCGAAGTTGTTGGCTTCCAGGGCGGTTCTGCATTCTTCCAATCGGAGATTCCAGTACGTTGTGACATATTCCGGGCTGGCCATAAGGATTCCTTTTACTTTTTGTTTAGGGACTGGCATCCCAGCGCAGTTACGGTATTTTTGTTTTAAAAGACAACATGGGCTTCATTCGGCGGCTTTAAACATATCCCGGATCCGGAGACGCCGGTGGACGGCATAAGAGCGCGCGTCCCAACTTCTGTTGGGAACGACATGGATAGGCATTGCTGGAGAGTCACCCGTGATAAAGAGGGTCAGTGTTGCAATAAGCCGTTCCAATCCGCTGCGAAACGCGCCAGGCCTTTTTCCGTCAGCTCATGGTGAATGTCGTATTCCTGCCAGTCCTTGGAAAGATCGAGCGTATCGAAGGGGATGGCGGACAGGGAAGTGTCTTCGAAGCGGTCGCCGCTTGGCGGAATGGAGAGTCCGTGGGCACGCCAGTCCTGAAGCGCTTGGGCCGGGGCGGTGATCAGGTCGCATCCGGAAGCCAGACAGGAAAGGATATGCGCTTTGCTGCGAACGCTGGCGGCCAGCACCTGCACATGACCGTCGCCGGATGCGTACATTCGGCCGATGTTGCGGATCAGATCCATGCCGTTCAGTCCGATGCCGTCCAAGCGGCCGATAAACGGCGAGATGAACACGTCGCCCGGCTTGGCGCCCTGTGTGGCCGCATAGACCGCGGCTGCCTGGGACTGGGTAAAGCAGAGCGTCATGTTGACCCGCATGCCATTGGCAATGCTGCGTTGCGCGCACTCAAGGCCCGCAGTAGTGGTGGGAAACTTGATGTGGGCGTTGGGAATCCACTCATACATTTCCTGTGCCTGGGCAAACATTGCGTCGGCCGTGGTGGCAGCGTCCGCGTACACTTCTATGGATACGGATCCTTTTGGGATTTGTTCGGATATTTCCCGGACGAATTGCTTGTACAAATTCAAAAGCGTGCTTTGATTTTTGCCATTGGCGGCAAGCAACCTGGCGGTATCCGGATTTTTGGCCACAAGAGTCGGATTCGTGGTCTGTCCGTCCAGAAAACCCAGCAGATCTATAAAATCCCGCGTATCGGACGGGTTGCCGCTATCCAGAAAAATACCTGTGCTTAATTCTTCAGGGCGCATTGCAGCTCCTTGCTTCGTATTGAGGTTGCTGGAACACCCTGAAGATACGACGCAGACGCCGGGGATTCAACCGCTAATTGTGTTACGCTTTTGTTATGGTCTTACGGCCGGGAAGAATAATTTCCGCGTCCGAGGGAACCGCATCTTCCCCTCCATAGGGCCATACCTGGATTTCAGGCGCTTCCATCATCTCCAGGAGATTTTTGAGCGTATCGTCAATGAGCTTGATGTCCGCGCTGTCCAGGGAGCTCAGGCTGACTTTGAAGCGCTCCTGCAGTGGCCAGGGCATGTTTTTGGCCAGGGTGGCGCCTTTTTCCGTCAAGGAAAGCACGACCTTGCGCCTGTCCGTGGTACTGCGGTCCCGGTGTACCAGTTCCTTGTTTTCAAGCCTGTCGATGATGCCCGTGACCGTGGCTTTGCTCAGACAAACAGCCGCTGCCAGCTCCCCTATGGGGCGCGGGCCATCGATCAGCAGCTGCCTGAGGCAGACGAGCTGCGGTATCGTCAGGTTGCTGGAGCCGCTCAACTGTTTGTTGTGCCTGTCTATCGACCGGATAATCTGCCGCAGGGAGAGCAGAATGCTGCTTGCGTAATCTGTTTCCATACCTTTTCCAAAGTTCGTTACATATGGCGCTCGCCAATGCGTGCATAGCGCAGGAAGCTGCAACTTTTTTTGCACCGAATTATACGCAAGGCCATACCCTTGGCAAGTCCTGTTGGTAGGGCAAATGAGCAAATGGTGAAAAAAAGCCTACAAATAGTTTGTATACGAAAAATTTGATTACAAAAAGTTTAAGTTCGTTATTTTTTGTGAAGTTGGACAGGAAGTTTATTGTTTTATCTAATATACTGATATTTCAATGTTTATTTAAAGTGTGCAAGGGCTTTGTTTGGGGATGCGCTGTACTGGAAGTTTGGCGCGATACGCTGCTATTAAAGGTGGTTAGGGGTAGAATGCAGTGAGTTTGACAACGCATTGTATTTGTGCTTGACAATAATAGAATTTTAAAAAAAATAGAATGTAGTTTTTGAAAAACATTACAGTTGTATCGCGAGTAAACTCCAATACTTTGTTGACACAATAGTAACATAAAGGAAATATAAATGCCGGACAAAGCATGATTTGTTCTATTGTGACAACACTTCATTGTATGTTGTGCATTTATTTTGTTGTATTCTCTTATATAGAGAAGAGTCGTTGCAGGACTAACCCAAGCAAAAGGAGCAGGCATGTCCGAATCCCAACACTTGTGGCAGGAGACGTATGAAGCGAAAACAGCCGAGGAATTGAGCCAGGCCTATAAAAAATGGGCGCCGATGTACGAACATGATACGATCAAGGGAATGGGCTACGTGGCCCCGACTATGGCTTCACGATTGCTCGATAATTATCTGGAGTCCCAGGAATCGTGCATCATAGACGCCGGATGCGGTACGGGCCTGGTAGGCAAGGCGCTGACAGAGCTGGGCTACAGCAAGCTCGAGGCCATGGATTACTGCGAACATATGCTCGCGGAGGCGGAAAAGAAAAACATCTACGGCAACATGATGCAGGTAGACATGAACAAGCCTCTTGAGATTCCGGACAACTCTTATGACGCCTCCATCTGTGTTGGTGCGTTTACCTACGCCCATCTCGGTCCGGACGCGTTCAACGAGCTGGCGCGGATTACACGGCCGGAGGGCTTTGTCTGTTTTACCGTTCGGGACGGCGCCTACCAGGAATACGGTTATCGTGCGCGTATGCTGGAGATGGAGCAGACCGGCTCCTGGGAACTGCAGGAGATGATTCATGATCCGTATCTGGTGGATGAAAATGTAACCGCTAAATTTTGTCTCTATAAGGTTCTGGAGGGCTGAGATGACGATATCCAAACAGGAAGTGCTGGAAAAAGTGTATACGGCGGACAATCATGGTGATTTGATGGACGCCTATAGCCTTTGGGCTGGAGACTACGAAGCGGACACTGTGGATAAGTTCGGCTATGTGGCGCCAATCGGTGCGGCCAAGGCCCTGGATAAATTCCTTCCCGATCACGAGGCGCGGATTCTGGATGCCGGCTGCGGTACCGGGCTGGTGGGACAGGTCCTGCGGAAAATGGGGTACCAGAATATGGACGCCCTGGATTATTCGCAGGCCATGCTGGACCAGGCCAAGGAAAAGGGCGTGTACGGCAATTTTTATCAAGCCGATCTCAGCAAACCGGTTGCTCTTGAATCCAACGCCTATGACGCGATTATCTGCGTGGGTACGCTGACTTACGCGCACGTTGGCCCGGAAGCCTTTGACGAGTTCATCCGTATCGCCAAACCCGGCGGCCACGTCTGCTTCACCATCCGCGAAGGCGCTTACGAAGATTACGACTATCGCAAACGTATGCTGGAACTCGAAAAAGACAACGTTTGGGAACTGCTCGAACTGCGCGATACGGACTATCTGGCCAAAGAAAACGTCACCTGCAAGCTTTGCACGTACGCAGTACGCTGACAGCCGCGACAGTTGCATCGCCATACCGCGCGAAAAACCGGCCTGGGTTTCCTGGGCCGGTTTTTTTGAGGGGAAAGTCACGCAAAATAATTCACACTTTTTTGGGATGCGCATCATAAAAAAATTCGCTAGGTTGTTCCGCAACGAATTTGTCTGAGCGCATTTCAAGGATAAATCACATGCAACTGTCTCAACTTCTTTACATGTTCCTTGCCGGGACATTTGGCGGGCTTGTGCTCTGGAAACTGAAAGTTCCCAGCGGAGCCCTGATGGGCGCCATGATCGGCGTTGTGATCTATAAATACATCAGCCGCTCGCAGGTGGAATTTCCCGTGAGTCTGAATCTGGCCGTGCAGATTTTCATCGGCGTAAGCATCGGTGCCCTGTTTCAGGTGGAAATGATGCATGAGCTCAAGGTGATGTTCTGGTCCGTGGTGTTTTCCTGCATGGCCCTGGTGCTGGCCGGGTTGCTCTTCTCCTTTGTGCTGATCAAGTGCGGCGTATTGGATACGTCCACTGCCTACCTGAGCACGTCGCCCGGCGCCATGACGGCCATGATCGGCCTGGCCATGGATACGAGCGCCAACCTGCCCATGGTGATGACCTTTCACTTTTTCCGGATTTCTTTTGTCATTGTTACGGCACCGGCCATTCTGGCGCTGGTGCGGATGCTGACCAACAAACACTGATCCGGCGTTCTAGAGCATCTTAATCTTGAAAAGGTTTAGATGCTCTTATGCATTTATCTGAAACGATGGAACATCGTTTCGGATGTAAGCCTTGTTTCAAGGCGAAAATGCATTAGGCTTTCTCACGCAAGCGGCTGCCGAGTTTTTCCAACGACTCCAACGCCTTGCCATATTCGCCGAAGGCGGCGCGGACGTAGATTTCGTCGGCCAGGCTTTTGTACGGGCCGCTTGCCAGCTGCCTGCGCAAGCTGTCCGCCAGGGAGAGCGAGGCTGGAGAGGCCAGGGCAAAGAGGTTGCGCAGTTCGGGAACCAGGGAGTCCGGACTATCCGCAACGCCTTGCTCTTCTGGCTCGATCCGGCCGGTATGGGGCGTGGCGGAAGCTATCCGGTCTGCCTCCTGAGCCGTGCCTGCTGCGGCAAAAGCGGCGTTTTCAGCCCCCTCCAGGGAGGGAGCCGCTTTTTTCGGCTTTTTGCATTGCACCGTTGCGGCGCCGAATTTTTCATTGTGCGCCTTGCGCCAGGCCGCAAATCCGAGCGCCGGGACAATCACCAATGCGGCCAACAGAAAGGCCAGAGCAAGGACGGCATCGCTTCGCAATCCGGCCAGCCGCTGCTCGGCGGGCGTATCCTGGGTGGCCATGTCCATACCCAGCTGGTCCAGGAGCCGTGCCGCAACATCCCATTGTTCGTGGTTGGATTGATGGTAAGCGCCCATACGCCGGCGCAGCTGGGCCAGGTCCTGCACCTGAGCGGGGATGCGGTCAAGCTGCGCCGCGGTCTGGTCCGCGCCTTCCAGGCGCAGCATTTTGGCGTGGGTGGCCAGTTCGCTTGTCAGCAGCTCCCAGCGCGTTTCCACGGTGGCGTCCGCATGTTCGAGCTCCAGACGCAGCCTGGTCAGGACAAGGAGCATGTTTTTGGAATCGCCGCCGGTCTTGACGGTTTCCACAATCGAGTTGAGCAGGGCGTCGAATGCGGCCAGCCGTTTGGCGATCAGTCCGGTTAGACGCTCCAGTTCGTCGCGGTTGGCGCTCAGATCCTTGAGCTGGGCGAACACCGCGCTCAGGACCTCTTTGCTGCGACTGTCCATGGCCTCGGAGGCATCGTCGCCGTTGAAATCATCCGCCAGTTTCTGCACTTCGGCCAGGGCGGCATGGCGGGCGTTTTTTTCCGGCGCATGAAGAATGATTTCACCGTACCGGGCCAGTCGTTCGACAATGGTTGCCAGTTCGCTGCGCCGGTGTACGGCTGACAACAGGCTGGAATCGAGATTCTGGGCCGTACGTGAGATAGTATACAGGGTGAACGCCGCCCAGCACACAGCCAGAAGCAGCAGAATCCCGGCCAGGCCTGCGAGCCGTCCGGAGGAATTATTGAAGAAAAACGCGTGGCGGTTCAAGGCGTCTCCTGTTTGTTGTATCAAAGCCAGTAGTACTAGAGCCTGTTGGAAAAGGTCAATGCGGGTGTTTCTTCGTACCATGAAGGCCGGCAGGGCTGCGGCGGTAAGGCAATTGTAATGAGAACGCCTTTTCATGCGCATGAAATTGGGGCATAAGCTTCGGCTTGCTAACAAGACTGATAAGGAAGCGAAGTGAAGTATACTATAGATAAGGACGGACTGCGCCAGGGGCTGGCCATGAGTACGGTGATCATGGCGGCCATGGTGTTTTATACGACGTTCACCACGCCCTACCGGTTTTGGGCCGTCATGGGCGCGTTGATGTTCATTCAGCAGCGTTACAACGATCCGTTTCGCGAGCGGCTGCCCATACTGCTCTACAGCGGCGCGGGAGCCCTGCTGGTGGTGGCGCCTTTTGCCATGCTGGGCGAACTTTCATGGTGGTGGTTCGCGGCGGGGCTGGCGCTTCTGGCCTTTGCGGGCATGTGGCTGGGAGGTGTCTGGCGTCCGTGGCAGGGGGTGACCACCAGCGTGCTTTTGGTGGCCATGTTCGCCGGATCCCTGACGCCGTTGTCGCTGCAGGGAGCGCAACTCAACGTGCTGGCGCTCGAGTTCTGGCTGTTGATCGGTATCGGCCTGGCCATCGTTTTTGCCTGGCTCTGGGATACGCTCATTCCCAGGCGGAATTTCCCCAGGCAGGCCCTGCTCGTATTTCAGGAGTTGCAACGTTCGTTGCAACCCTCCCGACATTTTTTTCTTGGTACGGATTTGTCGGGTGATGCGGCCGACCCCGCGGACGTTCCGGAGAGTTTGACGGACCAGTCCGCCGAGACGACCATCTATACGCGGGTGGCAGAACTGACGGCGGATTTGCCGATTGTATCCAAAGGCTATGCTCTGGGCACCTGTCCGCTGGCCTCCAGTACGCTGCGTATGGGGCGCTGGCTGACCACCTTGACCGAGGCGCTGGCCCGTATTCCGGACAAGGCCCTGGTGGAGCGCGCCGTACCCGGCGCGAGTCAATTGGCCGGGACCATCGTCGAAGGTATGGGACGTATCGTGGAGCGCTTGGAACATGCCGTCGGCGGTTCCGGCAAAAGCGCCGGGGGCGGAGAGCCACAGAACTGGCAGGCCGCCGACCGCTCCACTGCCGCGGCTCTGAAGCGTTCGGGAGCCATGGAATCTATTTGCAACGACGAGCTGACCCGGATGGACTGGAGCGCGGCGCTGGCCGTGGTGGAAGTGGCCTTTTGCCTCGAACAGCTTGCCCGTGACCTGCGCAAGGCCGAACAACGTCTGGAGGAGGTGCTGCAATGAACATGATGGACTCATTGCAGGCGGTACGGAGCCGGTTGCTGCGACCGACCCCCGGGGCGGCGCTCTCCGGCCTGCGTATGGCCTTGGCTCTGGTGGCCGCCGTGGCGCTGTCGCAGCTTTTTTCCCTCGGACACGGCTACTGGGTGATCCTGACCATGGTGGTGGTGATGAAAAGCGGCCTGGGAGCCACGTTGCTGACGTCCTACCAGCGTGTTCTCGGGACGCTCATCGGCGTTGCCGTGGGGATACCGATTCTGTTCATCCCGGAATCTCTGCACGGTTTGTTGTACGTGGGGCTGTTTATTTCGCTGTTCGGCATCGGATACGCGACTTCCCGTTCGTATACGGTGCTGGTGGTCTGCATGACCGTGTTCGTCTTTTTTCTGTTTCCCCTGCTGGGAGCGCAGATGGATGCGCTTTTTCAGGAGCGGTTGCTGGATACGGTTTTGGGGGCCGTGGTGGGTACGGCCTTTTCCATGTTTGTCCGGCCCGACATGGCCCGTACGCGGCTGCCGCACGAATATGCAGCCTTTTTGCGGGCCTGCGCTGCTTTTTTTGAAGACATCACTGCGGCGGCGCAACGTTGCGAGTTGCGCGAAAATGTGGAGCTGCTCTCTACGATAGCCCTGAAACGAGACATCTGCGCCAGCACCCTGCAGGAGTCGCGGCACGAACCTGGCAGTGGTAAAACATTGCGTACGGGCGCGCTGGTGGAGGCGCATCTGGACAGAATTTACAGCGAGTTGCTGCATTTCAAAGGCGCGGCGGATATCCTCACCGTCCATTGCCCGGAAGTCATGCAATCCGGGCGCATTCCCAGGCTGATCAGCATGCTTTCGGAGCTTTTCACTCTGACCGCGGACCTTTACGAACGCCAGATGCGTATTGAGGCTTGGGAAAAACGGCGTCTGGAATTGCGCGAATTATTGTTTCAGCTGCCCATGGAACAATTGATCCGCGACGACTTGCCTTCGGTTTACCTGCCAGTGGGCATGTATTTTCAGCATCTCAGAGGCATCGCCCTGGAAGTGGCGGGCTGCGGAGACGTCTATAAAATCTGGCTGCGGACTCACGAACACTACGGGCTGCGCGCCAAACTGCGCGAACGGCTGCATGGCAAGCAATAGAAAAAGATCTTTATCCGGGGCCTGTACGTCTGGAATTTGTGCCGGGCGGCAGGCCTGGACCATATTCACGCGGCGTTTGATTGTTTTTTTGGACAGGCACCTTTACAAAACCTACCAAAAGAACTAGTTGTAACTTGACTTGCTTGCGCGATCGGATCAGAGACTTTCCTTTTTGCCGTATCATACGGCAGGCGGTGCTGTTACAGCCTGCCGGACTCCCTGTCCCAGAGCATTTCCCGAATACACTCCGGCATCGCCGGAATCGCTTGCCGGCTATCGCGCCCGGCTGTGGATATTCCTTTTAAAAATTGGATTATTTTGTGAGTTTTGAATCGTTTTCATTCGAACGCCGGATTATGTCCGGCATCGAAGCCTGTGGCTATGTTTCCCCCACCCCTATTCAGGAACGCGCCATCCCGGCCGTGTTGAAAAGACGCGACGTGCTTGGTCTGGCTCAGACCGGCACCGGAAAGACAGCTGCTTTTGCCCTGCCGGTGCTGCAGCGTCTACTGGAAAACAAGGCCGCAAGACGCGGCCCCGTCCGGGTCCTGGTTCTTGCACCCACGCGTGAGCTGGCGTTGCAAATACATGAATCCTTCGTACAATTGGGCAAGCAGACCGGTTTGCGTAGCGCGGCCGTCTTCGGCGGCGTGGGCCTTGGTCCCCAGATTAAAGCCTTGCGCAATGCCGCCATTGCCGTTGCCTGTCCGGGGCGGCTTCTGGACCTGATGCAACGCGGCGTGGCGGATTTACGCCATGTTGATACGCTGATTCTTGACGAGGCGGACCGGATGCTGGACATGGGCTTTTTGCCGGACATCAAAAAAATCGTCAGCGCCATTCCGGCCGAACGCCAGAATCTGCTGTTTTCCGCAACCATGCCCCGCGAAATTCGCAAGCTTTCAGAGAGCCTTTTGCGCGATCCGGTCGAGGTCAAGGTGGCCAACACGGCGCCGGCAGCCACGGTCAGCCATACGCTTTACCCGGTGGCGCACCATCTGAAAGGGCGTTTGCTGGAAGCTTTGTTTCAGGAACTGGACCACGAGAACGTGCTTATTTTCACCCGTACGAAGCACAAGGCCAAGGCTTTGGCCCGTACGCTCGAGCGCAGAGGGCTCAGTGCCACTTCTCTGCAGGGCAATCTTTCGCAGAGCCAGCGCCAGAAGGCCCTGGATGGTTTCCGGAGCGGCAAATTCCGCGTGATGGTCGCCACAGACATCGCGGCAAGGGGCATTGATTGCGCCAACATTTCGCATGTGATCAATTATGACGTGCCGGATACGGCGGAAACCTACACGCACCGTATCGGTCGTACGGGCCGTGCGGAGCGCAGCGGCGAGGCTCTGACCCTGGTGACCAACGAGGACTGGTCCATTGTCCGGGCCATAGAACGTACGTTGGGAAAAGGCGTCCGGCAGTGCCGGCTGGAAGGTTTTGACTACGATTGCGCGCCGCGTCCCGACAACAGAACGCAGCAACGCCCGGAAGCACGTACGGAGCAACGGCGGAAACAGGCCTCCAGCTCCTCCAAATCCGGACATCACCACCATGCCCGCGGCGCGGGCGGAAACCGGCCCCCAAGACGGGCCCGGCGGGATGACCTGCGCGCCTCGGCCTGATAGTTTTTTTACCTCCGGCGGTCGGGCATGCCCGGCCGCCGGAGCCTTCCTTTTCTTATTCTTCCCCGTGTACGAGCTTGACGATTTTTTCCAAACATTCTTCGGAGTTGGGGCGCTGAAAAATATTGCGACCGATGGTGACGCCGGATGCGCCGCATTCGAGAGCTTCCTTGAGCATCCGGAGCACGCCGTCGAATTCGGGCTGGCTCGGTCCTCCGGCCACCAGTACGGGCGCCGGAGAAGCGGCAATGGCCTCACCGAAGCTTGCCGCGTCGTTTGAGAAGGGCGTACAGATAAGATCCGCTCCCAGTTCGCCGCCCAGGCGGATGCAATGGGAAATCAGGCTTGAATCAAATTCATTCACGATTTGCCCGCCGCGCGGGTAGAGTACCGCGATGACCGGCAGCCCGGCCAGGTGGGCTTCGTCCGTGACCATGCCAAAATCCGAAAGCATACGGTCTTCCAGGTCATTGCCGATGTTCAGCTGCATGCAGACCGCGTCCGCGCCCAGGCGCTGTGCTTCGGGAATAGAGCAGACCACGCTTTTGTTGTAGGACGGGATGCCGTGGCGCGTTCCTGCGGAAAGCTGTACGACGAGCAATACCTCGGGGCTCAGGGAGGCGGCATGTGCCCTGGCCAGCCCTTTGTTGAGGATTACGCCCTGAAGGCCGGTTTTGTCCGCGTTTGCCAGCAGTTCGGGAATCTTGGCAATGCCGGGAGTCATACCCTCGCTCAAACCGTGGTCCAGGGCGAGCAGCACCGTACGACGACTGGGTTTGAGAAAGAAGCGTTGCAGTTTTCGTAGACAGCCTATCATAATCAATGCTCCAAAGTGCGAATAGTGTACATGACCGGCGGAAAGCTCAGCGGTCCGACCAGATGGCCCGTTTTCCTTTTACCGTGAGCCAGGCCAGGGGCAACTTGTTAAAATACAGACCGGTTAGTCCGGAAAATTTTTTTTCACAGCGCAAGTCCAGGCTTTGCCCGGACAGGAGAGCGCGCAAGGGGGCAGTGTCCTCCAGGCAGAGCGCATTGCCGTCCCGCCAATGGGTTGCCTCGGGCAGAAGCAGGCGCAAACGCGGATGCAGGCGCAGTCCCGCCTTGCCGTATTTGCCCAATGGAAAACCCTGCCAGCGAAAGTGCTCTGGCAGCAAGGTGAGCAATTCATCGTGCAGCCAAAAGACGCGTTCGCCGAAGCGTGCCGCCAGGCCGTGTTCAAGCGGATGGAGGTTCGCACCTTGTTCGGCGAATTGTTCCATGCTCAACGGTTCGCCCTGGGCAGGAAAGGCAGGGGCGTTTTCCGCGGCGTCAGTGGAGCCCGATTCTTCGGGTTTGGCCAACAGTGCTATGAAAAATCCCTGCGCATCGGATTGCCGGCCGTCCACCCGCAGACTGCCCGCCGCATTCTCCAGCACGGGCCGTTCGAAGGAAAAGCCGGGAAAAGGGTAAAGCGGAAGCAGTTCGAGACCGAGTTCCTGCTGCGCCCAGACCAGTTGTTCCTCGTTTTCCGCGGGATTGGTGGTGCAGGTGGAATAGGTCATACGTCCGCCGGGCGCGAGCAGGCGCGCGGCTTCGGCAAGCAGGCGGCGCTGGAGTTTGACCAGCGGCAGAATTTTATCGCCTTTCCAGAGTTTCTTGACGCGCGGATGTTTTTCCACGGTGCCCCAGCCGCTGCAGGGCGGATCCAGGAGGATGGCTTCCAGGCACGCATCGGGCAGAGGCAGGGCTTCCCCGGGGTAATGGCAGGTGGCCGCGTTGAGAAGATTGAGCCGTTGCAGATTGCGCCGGAGCGTGGCCAGCCGTTCGGGGTTGGGCTCGTTGGCCAGGACGCAGCCTTCCGGACCCGTGAGCTGGGCAAGGAGTCCGGACTTTCCGCCCGGACTGGAGCACATGTCCAGGACGCGTTTGCCCCGCAGGCCGGACGCAAAAGCACTATCCAGGGCCAGGGGCGGCAGCATGGAAGAACGGTCCTGAATGTAGATAAGGCCGAATTCGGCGGCCAGAGACGCGCCGAGCCCTTCGGTGCCGGTAGCCGTTGCGTAGGCATGCGGACAAAAGGGTTCCTGCCGCGGGGTGATGTTTTCCCTGCGCAACAATTCAAGCGCCGTGGGGATCTCCAGCGGGCGGCAGACAAGACGGAAGCTGCGGGATTTGTTGGCGGGTTGCAGGTTCTCCTCCAGAAAAGAAACAATCCGGCCGGTAGCACGTACGCAAAACCAGAAAAACGGAGGCGTCGACCGGAGATGAACAGGGACTGCCCAGAGCCGTCGGAAGGGCGGCCCCGGCGAAAAATAGCTACTCTTGCGAGGATGGTTCTTCCGTTGACGGATTAACAGGTGTTTGCGGCAGTTCCTTGGGAGAGCTTTCAATGTCGACCACAGGCAACGCCTTGATATCCTTGCGGCCGAACTTGCCATTGGCCGTGAGCATTTTTCCGTCCGGAGTGACGACGGTTTTTTTGTCGACAATGGCGATGCCCGTCTTTTCCAGCACTTCCCGGCGAAAAGCGAATTCTTCCTGTAATCTGTGCGTCTTGTACATCAGCCACATCCGGGCGAGATAGCTGATGAGCCACACGGCGAAAAGCCCGACGCCAATCCAGATGGCAAGCTCCAGAAAGGACTGGCCCAACTGGACAAGGGAATTCATGATCACGTCGAGATGGTATACGAGGGCTCCCAGCAGGAGCATTCCGGCCAGGATGATCATGGTGGGCATGCCCTGAACCAGATTGACCCACTTTTTCAGCCGTTCGGGTACTGCATCGCTGGCCGCGTCGTTGAGTTCCTGGTCGCCCATCATGATGTGCGAAAGCCCCATGCCCACGAGCTGAACCAGGAACATGATGGCGATGGGTGCAAGGAAGATGGAAAGGATGTATTCTTTCCAGGGGAAATTATAGCTCATGGTTCCGTCAGCTGCCGGGTGCATGTTGGTGACGCCGTGAACTATGGCGATAATGGTCACAAAAAGTTCAACGATGCAGATCCCCACGGCCAGATGGGAAAGCAGCGTTTTCTTTTCTTTTTCGCTGAGTATGGCGCCGATGCCTCCAAGGCCTATGCGACGTGCTTTTTCACTCTTGTTGTCAGTATTGCTCATTCGGTAATCTCTTGGGTGGAGCTGGGAAAGTTAAGGGCTTTTGCCAGTCGGTTGCTCCAGATAAACGTACAAAACCTGAAGTAGTTTGACAATTATATAAAAATTAATTTTTTTACATCATACCTGGCTGGGAAGGCAAGAAAAAATAACCGGAAAAATCAAGGCTCCGTTTCAGATCTGAACGTTTTATCCGAAGCTTGAAAGCTGTTCAAGCGAACAAAGGTCATGAAAGGATATTGTAATGTTGGTCTGAAAAAAAGCAACCGGCCGTGGATGGCGTCCACGGCCGGGCTGGAGGAAGGAATCGTGAAAACAGGTTATTGTGCCAGTGTCGCACCATCGGAGTCTTCAAAAAATTGTATGGACAAGGTCTGGTTGGGGTTTTCGGACAGTTCGTAGGTGCCTTTCCGGGACAAGATCAGGCCGTATTCTTCACAGTACGTCAAAAGTTGTTTTTCGATGGATTCGCTTTCGCTGTCGGGACAGTCCTTATTGAAGAAAACGTCCAGAAGCTCTCCTTGTTCTCCGAAACGCAGCATAAAAGCGTTGTGGGAGATAAAAACCAGATCGTCGTACGAGTAGGTTACTCCCAGTCCCATACGTTCGACAATGTCTGTGACAATTCCTAACGGGCGAAACGGTATTCCCATGTAAAAGTCCTTTTGATTCCTACAGGTCATTTTTTTGTGCAGATACGCGAAGGGATAAAATGGCACTACCATAACTGTATCCTTTTACAATAAGAGGTTGCTGTTGACTTGGCAAGTTACGAAAAGCGTGCCAGCCTTCGGATCATTTTTTTGAAAAAAATATAACTAGCCAATTTTACTTCGAAAAAGATTTTTTTGGGAATAAGACATGAAGAGTATGTGGGTCAAAAGGATACAAAAAAGGGCTATGTCTTTCATTTATGTCGGGTCATGTATTGAGAGAAACAAAAATGTCGCAAATGGGGCGGTGGATGATTTTACTTGTATCCTTTTTAGCAGTGCCAGCGTATAAGAGGACAGTCGCTGGCTCGAAAAAACCGAGGCTGGACGGTGTGAGGCGTCCGTATTTTGAAAGGATCGTGCCGGGTGACAAAAAGTTAATCCATTCGTGGTGGCAGGCCATGGGGCAGCCTGCCATGGACGGAATGGCGGCGGGTGCAATTGCCTCATGTGTCAAAAGGGATTAATAATCGCCCCCTGAAATGCAGACTCAGGCGGGAGTGGTCCCATTATCCGGACGCGAAAAGATTAGTGCAGTTTATTTTAAGCCCTGCGCGAAAAAAAGACTCTCTGTTTGCCGTGGATCCTTGCGGTATTCCCCCGCTGTTGTCCCTTTACCTTCTACCTAAGAGCATGCTAGGAGCTGATGACATCGCTCAAATTCTTAAGGAGTGCTTATGCGTTTGCAACGTACCCTGCAACTGATTCTGTTTACAATCGCTATTGTCCTGGCGCTTCAGACCGCATGCCCTGTTCGGGCTCATGCCGAACAAACGTTTGCGGTGGCGCCTTTTTCCATCAATGGTCCCAGTAAATACGCGTATTTGCAAAAGGGAATCCAGGACATGTTCAACTCCCGGTTGAACTGGGCTGATCATTTTCGTCCCCTCGGACGCAGCACTGTGGCCAAGGGTATTGGCTCGGAGACTGTGACCACCGACAATGCCCAGAAAGTGATCGTGCGGCTTGGCTGCGACTATTTGATCTACGGCAGCGTGACCATCATGGGGGATCAGTGCAGCCTGGATGTCCGGGTGACCGGACGCGACGGCCAGACATGGCCCAAGACCGCCCAGACTTCATTGGATAGTCTTATTCCGGCATTTACCCGTGTGGCCAATTCCATCAACGGCGAAGTTTTCAAGAAACCGGGCTCTGAATCCAAAACCGGGACGGAAAAAGCCGGGCCGACCACCGGAACCGATCAAAAAAATGCCATGAACCCCATGCTGATTCACAATCAGCCCGATGGCAAGCAGGTCTATTTGAATCCACAGTTCCGGTATGCGGGTGATGCGGGGATGGAAGGACGTATCCGCAGCCAGAGCATGCCCTATGTCGGTTATTCCTGCGTGGTAGGCGATGCCGACGGTGACGGTTTGAATGAAATTTTTGTTTCCACCAAGCACGGCGTCCGCGCTTATCAGTATGATGCCGAAGGCAATATGCGTCCCAAAGGGGAATATGACCTCGGTTATCTGCAGCAAATCGTGCGTTTGAGCATGTTGGATATCAACGGCGACGGCTATCAGGATATCGTGGGCTGTGTTATCGACGGACAAGGTTATGACCATTACAGCGAGAGCAGTGCCCAGAATAACCTCAGCTCTCCAAAGTCTTTTATTCTCAATTACAAAGATGGCGCCTTTACTGTCGTGGACAAGGACATCAAGTACTTTTTGACGACTGCACGGATTCCGCCGGATTACCATCCGGCTCTGGTCGGCCAGAAAAAGGGTTCACGGCAATTTTTTGGGAATACGGTTTCCGAAATGGTCAAAATGGGCGGCGAATGGCAGCCAGGCGCTTCCTTGATGCTGCCTCCCGAAGGCAACGTTTTCAACTTTACCTACTTGCCCATGCCTGAGGGGCAATACAAGATAATTATCAGCGACAACAAGGACAAGCTGCGGGTTTATACGCGTACGGGAGACCGCCAGTATACAACCGATGAGATGTATTCGGGGTCATCTCTTGGGCTGCGGGACGACACATCCGCCACCGGCCTGAAGGATTCTCTGGTGAGCAAGGCTCCGTATTACGTACCGGCCCGCATGGTCGCGACCGACCTTGACCATGATGATAAATATGAACTTCTCGTCAACCATCCGATTTCAGTAGCTGCTCAGTTTTTTGAGCGTTACCGGTACTTCCCGCAGGGTGAGATTCATGCTCTGGTCTGGGATGGAGTCGGTCTCTCATTGCTCTGGAAAACACGGCGGATCAAGGGCTCTGTTGCTGATCTCGGTCTTGCCGACATCAATAATGACGGAGTCATGGATTTATATGTCCTGATCAACACGCATCCAGGCATGCTTGGCGTCAAGTTCCGGAGAACAATACTGCTAGCCTATCCGCTGGATACCACCCAGCAGTCTGAGAAAATTGACGGTGAGTTCCTCAACGAATAAGGCGTACCGTTTACTTTAGTACTGTTAAAGGGAGGCAGAAATGCCTCCCTTTTTTTTCGTATTTTCAGGCTATTAAAAAATATCTGACAGCCTGTCGGACTTAAATATCAAATAAGTATTTTATTAAACAAAATCATTGTGTTAATAGTATTTTTATGAGCGTGAACTTCAAAGACGTCTTCAGAGATCGGCCCTTGTTGCTTTCCCCCGACATGCGTGACTGGGTTCCAGATGACGACATGGTGCATTTTGTCCTTGAAGCGGTGAACCTCGTGTCTACTGCCACGTTTAAGGTCAATCACCGGGGAACCGGTTCCAAGCAGTATCCTCCTCGTATGCTGCTGGCATTGTTGATATACTGTTATGCAAACGGCGTCTTTTCTTCGAGACGCATTGAGCGCGCAACGTATCGTGACGTCGCGGTACGGTACCTTACCGGCAACACGCATTCTGACCATGACACGATCTGCTCATTTCGGCGGAAGAATTCCGAAGCGTTCAGTGCGACCTTTTTGGAAGTACTCAAACTCGCCAGCGAGTTGAAGCTGCTCAAAGTTGGCAACATCAGTGTCGACGGGACGCACATCAAGGCCAACGCAACGCTTCAAAATATAAAGGCATCCGATATGACCGGGCCTGCGGACTTGAGCAAAAGTTGACGGACGACATTGCCGAACTGATGCGTAAAGCTGAGCGCGCCGACAACGCATCCACTGAGGATGGACAAAGGATTCCTGAAGAAATTGCCCGTCGTGAAAAGCTGCAACAAAAAATGCGACAGGCAAGAATAAACTTGAGGAGCGGGCGCGTAAGCGCGCTGAGGCCGAGCAGGCGGAGTATGAGCGTAAGTGCTCGGATCGCGAGAAAGGGCCGAAGAAGCGAGGCCCCAAGCCCAAACCGCCTAAAAGCACTCCCAAGGAGTCCGAGCAGGTAAACCTGACTGATGAAGATTCGCGAATCATGCGCAAAAGCAACCGTAGCGAATACACGCAATCTTACAGAGCTCAGGCTACGGTTGATGCTGATGGCTCGCAGTTCATATTGTACAATCATGTGACAAATTGCGCAGTGGACAGCGACGAGCTTTTGGCTGCGGTCATTGGAGTGATCGACAATGTTGGACAGCCCTCGGCGGTGTTGGCTGATGCAGGGTATATCAATCGGGATGCTTGTGAAAAAATTGAAGAATTATGCGTAGAGCCGTTTGTCGCCCCAAGACGGCAAGAATCGCGAGAGTATGATTTCCGTCCTCCCAAAGAAAAGCCGATTAACGATCCGTATCATAAGGCGATGCGTGAGAAGCTTGACAACGAGGAAGGCAAGTACCTGTATGCTCTGAGAAAACAAACAGTTGAGCCCGTATTTGGCATCATCAAGCAAGCGCTTGGATTTCGCCAGTTTCTCCTACGTGGGCTCAAAAAAGTTACCACGGAGTGGGAGTTGGTGTGCTTGGCGTATAACGTGAAGAGAGTTTTTGCGTTGAAATGCGCCTAAAAATGGGGCTGAAGCGCCAAAAAAGGCCCAATTGACTATATTGAAGGCATAAAGGCAAAGATTTCAGCCTTGCTCGACGGTAAAGCCCGGCTCCAGCAGATATCTTCTTATTGCTGGAGCCGGGTCAAGTTCGACAGGCTGTTAGCTGACCCGAGTACGCAGCCAACTGTAATTCCGCTTCTTCTTTTGTCGTATTTCGAATTTTATTTTGCTCTTTAAGCTTTGTCCAAATCTGGCAGCAGAACCAAAGACTATTTTTGCCTTGGACTGGAAACGGGTTGGCTGTCACTTGCCGACAGTACCCAGGCCTGGGAAACAGCTGCGCGCTACACATGATCGTCAGAAGAAAGGTCCGTCATACGGGTCTTTTCCTTTGAAGCGTTTTGCAATTGAATTGCACGGGTTAACTTTTTTTCTTTGCAAGACAGCCAAGGCAATACCGGCCAGCAGCAGAATCAATATGCCGTATTGCAGAGGGCTGGCCGCATCGACTTGCGCAGGATCATCACCACCGCCAGTAATCGTTGTAAACGTTTTATTATCACCGTAGCTCGTACCGTAGGTATTGGTGGCGTAAGTACGGAAATAATACTGTGTGCCGGCGCTGAGGCCGCTGAGGGTCATGGTGAAATGCAAGCTGGCCGAACTGGTCGAGACATTGCTGGCGACGCTGACAGATGAAGTAGTGCCAAGTTTTGAAACGCAATAAGTTGGATTTGTTCTTGTGCCGTAGCACATGCCGTAATCTAAAACCGTTTCGCTCGAAATGATTGTTCCACTCACCGTGACACTGGTATTGGAGATATTGGACGTAGACGCAGTAGTACTTTTGGGGCTCAACTGATACAGATAAACAGCTCCTGGGCCGGCAGTTTCAGCAGTATAAGGAGCCCATGGAGCCCCGGCAAGGGCAGTGTTTGTAGTGGAACAGAAGCTCACGGAAGAGCCAAGGATGTCTCCATTTTTGCCATCCGAGGCCGTAAGTTTCGTCGTATAGGTCGTAACGTCACCGCTCCATCCGCCGTTGGGTTGTTTGAAAACATACGCAGCTCCTTTTCCTGCGTCATTGCCATTAGCTCCGACAAGGATGAGGCTTCCATCGGAAGAGATGCTTACGGATTCGCCAACGTTGTCTTCATCGTTGCCCTCATCGACTGTAAACTTTGCGGTGTAGCTCGTAATGTCGCTCCATCCATTATTTGGCTGTTTGAACACACACGCAGCTCCATTTTCTGAGCCACTGCTGGGAGTTCCGACAAGGGCATACTTGCCATCGGAAGAGATGCTTACGGACCAGCCAAAATCGGCATTATTGCCAAAGAAGCTGCAGTAAGTTTTGCGTCATACTCAGTAATGTTCCCGTCCCATCCGCCGTCGGGCTGTTTAAACACATACGCAGCGCCTCCTCCGACATGTCCGTCAGCTCCAACAAGGGCATAGTTTCCGCCTGAAGAGAGGCTTATGGAACGGCCAAAGTAGTCATCATCGTTGTTTTGCTCGGCTGTAAGCATTGCGGTAGACGTTATAATGGTACCGCTCCATCCGCCGTTTGGCTTTTTAAACACATACACAGCGCCATTGTCGGAATTATACGTGGAAGCTGCAACAAAGGCATAGGTCCCATCGGAAGAGATGCTTACGGAATTGCCAGCGGTGCCCTCATTAGAATCGTCATTAGTAATAGGGGTAAGTTTGGCGCTATATACATCAATTTCACTGTCACTGTCCCATCCGGCATCAGGCTTTTCAAATACATACGCAGCTCCTCTTTCGTCGTTTTGATCGGGAGCTCCGATAAGAACATAGCTTCCATCGGAAGAGATACTTACGGAAATACCAAATCGGTCAGCAGCGGTCCAGTCCTTGTCCGTAAGTTTCGTCTGTTTGATCCAGGTGCCGTCTTCATTTTTTTTGAAAACATAGGCAGTTCCTGAACTGGACTCATCCACTGGGTAACCACCGATAACTGCATAGTTTCCGTCGCTGGAGATGCTGACGGATTTGCCGAATTGGTCGCCATCTCTCTCAGATGCAGTTAGCTTCTGGCTTTGGGGCTGTTCTGCGGCAAAGGACGCGTATGGCATAAAAAAGGTTCATCCGGTCAAAGCGTACTTCGCCTCATGAATCCCCATGATCCTGAGTTTGAAGAATTCCATATCTCGATAACCGTATGCTTGCCTTTTCATTGTTTTGATTTTGTTGTTTGTTCCTTCCATTGGCCCCGATGTTATCGGATGATCGTACCAGGCCAGGATGCCAGACCGGTGAGCCGCCAGAGTTCCACCTATCGTCATCAAAGGGCCGAGTCCTGAGACTCTGGCACGAGCAATCCAGTCGTCGAGGAAAATTTCAGCTTCTACCTTGCTGGGTTGGCTCCATATTTGCCGCAAATCCTCTTTCATGTAGTATGCAAGAGCCAGTGGCTTATTGTATTCCAACGCCTCGTTCAAACGTTCCCGCTCGTTTCGCTTCTCATCAAGGTTGTCAGGATTTTTCAAAAGGAGCCACCGGCTTCCTTTGAGCACATCCTTGCCCATGCTGTCTTTCAACTCCCGGTACTGCTTGCGGCGAACTTCCGTAAGTTTGTCGTTCATCAATTTGACCACATGGAAGTGGTCGAAAACCAATGGTACTCCGGGCAAGTTTTCCAGTACGGCTCCAATATAGGCGGCACTCAAGTCCGTTGCTACTGCACGAATTTTTGCCCGAGAACGCTTCAGTTTCTTCCAGAATGGTTTCAGCGCGTCGGCTCCTTTGCCGTCCCCCACAAAAATCACTGCGCCGCTTTTCAAGTCCATGACCAAAGTGAGATATTTGTGCCCCTTGCGAACACTTATTTCGTCAATGGCAAAATACCTGAGCTTTGAAAGCTTGGGGTTGCCGTATTTTCGTTGAAGGTTGCGTTTGAAAATATCTTTGACGCTATCCCAGCCGATACCCAATAGATTGGCGGCATCAAGCATGGTCATAGTTTTCACCAAAAACAAAACGAACCGCTCAAAGGCCTTGGTATACCAGCGTCTTTTATCCGCAATTTTGATGTCTATGCGTCGTACACAACCACATTTCCTGCACTCGACGCGCGGCACGTTTACCACCAGCCAGACTGGTTTGAACCCAATGGGCACTGTCCTTAGCCACCGTTCTGATTCCCCACGTCGCAATACGTTTTTGCTCTTGCAAGAGGGGCATTGGAGCATCTTAGCTTTCGGTCGAACATGAAAAATCAAGCTACCAGAAACGTATGTTTGCCGAATGTAGTCGTAGCCGACCAACCCGAACGCGTGGTACATCAAACTCGTGGACATGGTGGTTCCTCCGTTCGATTCTCATTGGCGTGAAAATCGACTGAACCCCATGTCCATTCTTTTTGTCAAAAGTACGCTTCATCCGGATGAACCATAAAAAACATAAAAAGAGCAAAAACGCATACAAGGTATCTCATAAGATAGTCCCCCCTAATTTTTTGCAAAGCCGGTGAGCAAGCTGTGCTGGTGTCGGCCATGATTTCCTCATCCGTATTCGGATCTGTAAGGTTCAAGGTCACGGTTCGTGCCAGGTCTTTTGTGGCATTGGTATGAAGAGTGATGGACTGCCGCTCCGGGCGTCTGTAACGGAAGTCGGGATTTCGCCGGCAGGGTCTGCCACATTTTCGGCAGCGGATCTTGAAGAGTCCGCCACGAGGAAATACAATGGGCTCTTCAAAAAATATGCTATCCGATGACATAGTCCCTACATGATTTCATGTTATTGAATAATTGTAGTTAACGTTAAAAACATGGCGTAAGGTTTTACTTTCAGTTGTGTAAGATCACTACTGTCCGGTTAAATTTGCAAGCCGTAACAAACTAGAATCATAGTCATTTGAGTCACTTTTCTGTGGAGGTCTGAATAGTTCTATCAATGCGATACGGCCGAATACGTTCACCTGAAGCAACTGGAGCATTTGCTGAACGCTCATGCCTATTCGGGATGTGAACCGGATGTAAGCTGCAATAAGGTACACGATCAGGGCCGTATATATTTGGGTCAGGACAGCATTTTCAGAGTTGCCGACAAAGCTTTTAATCTTCAGGTTCTGTTTGATTTCCTTGAAGAAAAGCTCAATCTTCCAGCGTTCTTTGTAAATGTCGGCAATGGTCTTCGGGGCCAGTTTGAAGTTGTTCGTCAGGAACTTGTAATGCTTGCCGGTCTCCTGATCTTTGAACCCGACGCGACGGAGCTTGAGTTTTCCGTTGGCTGTGGCGACTTCAATGATCTGGTCGGAAGTCACCCCAAGCTTTCTATTGACTGCCTGGCGTTTGACAACCCGATAGGAAGCATTGCTTTTTTGCCGGGTGACGAAGTGAACGCCTTGCTTTCCCAAGAGGTGGAACCATCTGTAATCGTTATATGCCTTGTCGAAGGCGACGATGGACCCCTTGGGCAGGGTGAGAGTTTTTGCAACGCTGAGGTCATGCTTTTTGGCCTCGCTCACGCAAACGAACGCAGGGATATGACCGTCATGATCAAGCAGTGTGTGCATTTTGACCCCGCCTCGTTTGCTTCGGAAGGAAGCCCAGGGGAAGACCGACAAACACAAACTGATTGTGGAGGAGTCAAGGCTCATCAGTTTGGATTTGAAACGGAACTTATGCTTGGGAGCATGAGGCGCACAGCGACGGTACATCTCCCCGAACAAGGCCTGGAAAAAGTCCGATGGCCGCTTGTTGTTCGCGTCTGAAAAAGTCGAACGAGAAACCGGCTTGAGCCCGAGATGGTAGAGCCTTTTCGGGGCTGCTTGCAGATTTCTGATGCAGTCCCGCATGCTTTTCCGCCCGGAGAGTTGAATGAACACGAGACAGACGAACTGGTTCCAAAAGCCGAAGGTTCGGGGCTGTCGTCCCGTAAGGTGCTCACGCTCCAAGCGTTGAAAAACATGTCTCGGGATGAAAGATAGCATTTGATTCAGGATTGAGTTATGGTGAGCCACGTCCAAAATCTCCTTTGTTATGTATTGCTTAGACACCAATTCCATAACATATTTCCTGGAGATTTTGGACTTTTTTATTTTACGTTAACCGGACAGCAGTGAGGCCTGGACAGAGACCGGTAAACGATAATTCAAAATAAAAGGCTCTGTAAATTATTGTGCATAAAAAAGGCGTCACGTGACGCGTCACATATGTCACTCTCCAATAAGAATATCTTGAGATCTGTCAGGGTTAGACTGTGTGACAGCTATGGACACAAAGACTCGCTTGTTTTATGAAATATGTATGAACTCCGATGCTGTCCTACTCACGCTTGAGAAGATTCTGAAAAGCTCCGTCTTCTCCGATTCGCCGTCCTTGTCGGCGTTTTTGACCTATGTCGTTCGTATGACTCTGGAAGACCGGTCAAATGAGATCACCGCCAAGTCCATCGCCATCAGGGCGCTTGGGGAGTCCAAGAGCTATGATCCCTCAAAGTCTTCGAAAATCCGCATGCTCGCCAGCCGGCTGCGCAATGCTTTGGAGAAATACTATGCCAAGGCCAGTGAAGACGACGATGTGGTTATTGAGTTGCCCAAGGGCGGATACGTTCCAGTGTTCTCGTTCTGCAGCGGCGGCGCCCCGGATCCGGCGGCGTTTCTGCCCGGGGTGTTTCGGATTGTGGTCATGTCCATTGAAAGTTCGGGGGAGGATGTCCCGGCCCAATTGAGCAAAAACCTTGGGGAAAACTTGGCCAATGCCCTGGATAAGTTCGAAAGCCTGGAAGTGATATCGTATTCCATGGCGGAATCCATCTGCAGAGAATGCGGAAGTATTTTTGAGACCGGGCGGCAACTCCAAGTCCAGTTCGCCCTGTCCTGCCGTGTCGTGAGAAAGACGGAGGAACTGCTCGTCCATGTGTCTTTGGCCTCATGCGAAACAGGCCGGCTGATTTGGGCCAAGGATTTTCGCGGGGGCTTGTTTTCCGGAGATACCGCCGGGCTGGAGAACAAAGTCACTGCAACATCCGCGGCTTGCATCGGCGGAATATGCGGTGTGTTGTACGGGGAGTTGCCCCAGCCTTCCATCTCAGACATGAGCCCTGCGGCAGCGGTTTACAGAGCCAAATACACCTTTGCCGAGGGCTACAAATTAATGCCGTCAACAGAGGTGTTCGAAAACATTGCCGTCAACCTGGAGACTGCCCTGGAGCTGGCCCCGAAAGACAGCACCCTTCATGCAATGCTGGCTGCGTCGCACCTCGCCTCGTTGTTTTTGGGCTATGCAACAGACCGCACACTCATGGAAGTCGCCAAAAAACATATCTCCCTGGCTCTGCTTGCCGACCCGAACAATCAATACGCCCGTTTTGCGGAAGCCTACCTGTACGCCGTTCTCGGATATGGGGACCTGGCCATGAAGTCGTATGAGGCAAGCATCGCCCGGAACCCCAACGATGTTTT
Source organism: Desulfovibrionaceae bacterium (assembly GCA_963677785.2). Classification (GTDB taxonomy): domain Bacteria; phylum Desulfobacterota; class Desulfovibrionia; order Desulfovibrionales; family Desulfovibrionaceae. The sequence continues at coordinate 516,466 of CAXXDH010000001.1, forward strand.
AATGGTGGGGCTATGCGGGCACGGCATCGCCGTGCTGGGTGATTTTGAGCGGGGCTTGTCCTTGTTGGAGCAAGGCCGGGAATTAAATCCCTATTACCTCAAGTATAACTTTTATCCGATCTTCCTTGAAAGAGTAAGACGCGGCGATTACGATACGGCTCTTGAAATGGCCGAGCATGCCTATGTGCCGGGAGTGTTCTTAAGCCCGCTCCTGCGTTGCGTGGCCCTGGTCCTGCTGGGCAGGGTGGAAGAAGCTGGTTTGGAGTACGGTAATATTTTGACCATCCTCCCGGAGTTTTCCGACCAGTCGGAATTCTATGTCAATGGTTGGGTGCATCCCGAGGATTTGCGCGAAAAGTTTAGAAGCGCCTTGGCAAAGGCCGCATCCACGTACCAACGGAGGCCTGAGACCTGAGCTCGGCAATGTATCAGTAAAAGCGGCACCACAGATGTCGGATCATTATCATGAAGCTCTCCCGGATTTTGTGACTTTGCTGCTATCTGCTGGCCATCGGTCTGGGGGCTTAGGGACTTTTCGCAGCTTACGGCGAGCATCAGGAGGCAAGGCAGATTACAACGCTGGCCTTTCAGACACTACGCCTTTTCATCATCGAAACTCCGTATTTTTACCGCTGCCCAACAGCCTGTCGGACTTAAACACCAAATAAGTATTTTATTAAACAAAATCATCGTGTTAATAGTATTTTTATGAGCGTGAACTTCAAAGACGTCTTCAGAGATCGGCCCTTGTTGCTTTCCCCCGACATGCGTGACTGGTTGGCTGCAGCCATGGATAGCAGGGGAGGGGATGTCCGGAGCAGCAAATTTGAATTGAAAGTAGTTAAGGGAAACCTGAAATAAAAACCGGCTACGGCGGCCACCTCCGCGCCGTGCAAGGCTTCCGATACCTGGGGGTGGAGCAATGATTACCGCTCTGCTCGGACAAAAATGGCTCTGTTCCGAGGTGCTGCGCGGTCTGGTAAAGGCTGGTCTGGCACCGGTGGCGGTAGTTCCCGACGCCCCAGGGGGCAGCCTCGACGTTGCCGCCAAGGAACTCGGCGTTTCCATGGTCGGGCTCGAAGGCCTACCCGAGTGCGACCTTATGATCGCTGCACATTGCCACCAATGGATCCCCGCGCGGATACGCGAAAAAAGCCGCTTGGGCGTACTGTGGCCTATCACCCATCGTTGCTTCCGCGTCACAGAGGGCGTGACGCCACCCACTGGACCCTGGCCATGGGCGATCCCATTGCCGGGGGCACCACCTATTGGATGGACGACGGGGCGGTCACCGGCCCCATCCAAAGCCAGGACTGGTGCCACGTATCAAAAGCCGATACCCCGGCAACTCTCTGGCGGCGAGCTCTGGCCCCCATGGGCGTCCGCCTGCTGCTGGCCGACGCAACCCGCTTGGCCAACGGCCAAGCCCCGGTTAAAGCCCCACAGGACGAGACCTACGCAACCTGGGAACCAGCGCTGAACCGCCCCCCGCTGAGGGGCACCTGATAACTCAATAACGGTATAGCCTTTGCTAAGCGTGCGCGCACGCGTAGCAAAGCTCGTGCAATTGAAAAAAGAGGATTAAAAGAGGTGTTAAAAAGCTACGCCGCAACTGCTAAAAACGCGCGCCGCGTTACATATTCGCCGATGTGTCTCCAAAATGTGTCACAACAAAAAAAGGGTTACCCGTTTCCGGATAACCCGTTGATTTCATTGGCGTCCCCAAGGGGATTTGAACCCCTGTCGCCGGCGTGAAAGGCCGGTGTCCTGGACCAGGCTAGACGATGGGGACGCAGTATGTTTCTTTGGCTGGGGTAGGAGGACTCGAACCCCCAATGACGGGGCCAGAACCCGCTGCCTTACCACTTTGGCTATACCCCAGCAGTGAAGAAATCTTTATGTCTTAATTTTTCCCCGCTGTCAATCTTTTTTTTGCTGTTTTTTAACTTTTTTTATACAGCAGCTGCAAGACGGCGGGTACGCTTTTTCAGCTTGTTGATCTTTTTGCGGATGATCTCGCGTTCCTTGCGGGTTTCGAGATTGGCCTTTTCCGTACGCATGGCCTTGATCTCTTTCTTCAAGGAGGAGATTTGCGCTTTGTAAGGAGAAATCTTGGTGCCTTCTTCGTCAACCAGGCCGAAGGCTTCTTTGATGGCTGCGAGGATTTCTTCCTTGGCCATGCCGGACGCGCCGGTAATCATGGGGAGCTTGTTGATGCAAAGTTCGCGCAGCTCTTTTGCGGTCATTTTATCCAACGGCTTCTTCAATTCGAGGCTTTCTAAGGTAATTTCTTCAGCCATGCGCCCATCCTCCTTCAAAAAATACGCGCGTAATCACTATGGTCTTTCAGAGACCGAAAATTTTTACATAAGATCGATAAGCCCGTCCTTCGGGCGTGTCCTCTGTCGGTACCTTGTCCAAGGTTCCCAGTCCCGGAGGAGGGATGGGCCTGGCCTTCTTCTGCCGGCGGTCGAGGTTCAGACGCCCAAAGCATTCGTTGAGCGGCCGCCGTCCGCGGAGGAGTTCAAACTGCACCTTCCTGAAGCAGTTGCATTTGAGGAAGGCATTGGACTCCTGAAGAATCCAGTCGACATAATAACTTGCCTCTTGCATAGCCAGAGCGTCTTCACAACCCAAAATCAAGGTTGTCTTCGCATGTTTCAGCGGCCATGCCAGTTCTCCGACTTCCGGGCCGACAACGCGTTCCCAATTGCGCCAGAGCGATACCAGCTTAAAGGGGAGAGCAGCGTCAAGGCTGTCTTTCAGGTGCGCATCAAGCACTCGTTTCAGGCTTTGCATAACCTTTTTCTCCCAGCGAGGCAGAACGATAGTATTTACGCGCAGACCTCAGGGGTGTCAAGGATATTTTTGCTATAGCGAGTAATTTTTTAAAGAAGCGTGTTGAATCAGTATGTTGGCTTACAGGCTTTTTGAGTAATGCAATAATCAGCAGAACGCAAAAGGAGATACGTGAGCAAGACGTTTGTTCGAAGCGCAAAAGGAAAATTCAGCCGGTCCATCGGCTCGTTGTGGAAGCCCGAACAGGCCGGAAAAAAGAAACCCCCGTATAAACGGGGGCATCATTCGCATAAATCGTGTGGTGTCAGCAGAGCGGCAAAGCTTGGGTCAGGCCGCTTTTGGCGATTTCCTTGAATTTGTCGCTGATGTCCCGGCCATGCAGGGCCATGGCGTCTACGACTTTGTCCAGATTGGCCCGGCTGTCCGGATCGTCGACCACGCCGGACATCAGGGCGGCGTTGTAGGCTTTGATGGCGCCCATGGCGTTGCGTTCGACGCACGGCACCAGCACTGCGCCGCCGGCCGGATCGCAGGTCAGCCCCAGGTGGTGGCGCAGGGCGGTTGCGGCGGCGTGTTCGATGCCTTCAAAGCCATAGCCCCACGTATGGGCGAGCAGAGCCGCGGCCATGGCCGAAGCCAGGCCGATTTCTCCCTGGCAGCCGACATCCGCGCCGGCGATGGCCGGATTGTTGTTGACCGCAAAACCTATGGCCGCAGCAACGAGCAAGCCCTCGCGCAGGATTGCGCGCTCGCGCTGAAAATCCTCCTGCAGCAGGTAGAGCACAGCGGGAAGAATGCCTCCGGCGCCAAAGCCGGGAGCTGTGACTCCTCTGCCGCCCGAGGCGTTTTCTTCCGCCGCGGCAACCGCGCATGCCGAGAGGCGCAGGAAAAGCTGGCCCTCGCCCGGGGGGATTTCTTGAACCCGTGCAAGCAAGGCGCAAGCCCTGCGCTGCAGATTCTGCAAGCCCGGCAGGGGGCTCTGCGCTTTCAAGCCTCTGCGGACAGAGTCCTGCATGGTGTCGATAATACTGTCCAGGAACAAAGTGATTTGTTCGGTCGTCTGGCCCGTAAGCGCTTGTTCGTTGGCCAGCATGAGCTCCGGTATGTTGAGGCCGGATGACGCAAGGCATTCGCGCAATTGGGCGCAGTTTTCGAACGCGTGGGGCGGCGTTTCCTGGGCCGGAGCCTTATTGCCTTTCCACTGCAGCATTCCAGCGCCTACCGAGTAGTAGTGGCGCTCGAAGAGTTTTCTGTTTTCTTTGCCCCAGAGCGTGATGACCAGCGTGTTTTTGAATGGGTACCTGTGCTTGAGGGCGTCGGAGATGATGTCGTCGCCGCTGATGGGCACCTGGATCGGCCCCAGGTCCAGGACATGTTCTTCGTCCCGGGTTTGCAGCAGGCCTTGCAGCAGTGCCGGATCAACGCTTTCGGGCGCATGTTCCAAAAGCCCGGCCAGCACCGCCTTCTCGGTATTGTGTGCGCTGCCCGTGGCGGAAAGCGAACCGAACAGTCTGACTTCGATCCGGGTCCCCTTGGCCAGTTTGTGGCTGGGGAGTTCGCGGACGCTTTCAATAAAGTCCCGCCCGGCGCGCATCGGCGCCAGGGTATGGGAGCTGGAAGGGCCTGGGCCGATTTTGAAGAAATCGGCCAGCGTCAGGGTTGGGACGCTCATGAAGCAGCACCTTCCTCATCAGTCTTTTTTTCAACCTTCTTACCGAACAGGCGCTCGGTAAGGGATTCGATGACCACGTAAAACACCGGTACGAACAGGACGCCCAGCATGGTGGCTGTGATCATTCCGGCAAAAACGGCCGTACCCAGAGCATGGCGGCTTTCCGCGCCCGCACCCGAGGCGACGACCAGAGGGAACACGCCCAGGATAAAGGCGAAGGAGGTCATCAGAATGGGGCGGAAGCGCAAGCGTGCGGCTTCCATGGCGGCCTCGCGTATGGACATGCCTTCCTTTTCCCTGGCGTCCTTGCAGAACTCGACAATGAGAATGGCGTTTTTACACGCCAATCCTATGAGCAGGACAATGCCGATCTGGGTGTAGATGTTCACGTCGAAGCCGCGGATCATCAACCCGGCGGTCGTACCGATCAGGGCCAGAGGCACGGCCAGGATGACGCCCAGGGAAATGGTCCAGCTTTCGTACTGCGCACAGAGTACGAGGTACACGAATACGACGGCCAGGATGTAGATCAGGATGGCTTCGCTTCCCGAAGCTTTTTCCTGGTAAGAGATGCCTGTCCAGTCAAAGCCGACGGAATCGGGCAGCACATTGGCAGCCGTGGATTCCATGATGGCCATGGCCTGGCCCGAGCTGTATCCGGGAGCAGGAGAGCCGTTGATGGTGGCCGAAGGATACATGTTGTAACGCATGACGATCTGCGGTCCCATGGTCTTTTCGATTGTGGCCATGGAACTTAACGGCGTCATATCGCCGTTGGCATTCTGGACCTGCAACTGGCGAATATCCTGTACGGTGGCACGATAGTTCGCGTTGGCCTGGACATTGACCTGGTAGTTACGGCCGAATTTAGTGAAATCGTTGACGTATTTTTGTCCGAGATAGGTCTGCAAAGCGCCGAAAATGGAATCCAGCCCTATGTGCATGTTTTTGGCCTTGATTCTGTCCAGGTCGAAGAAGAGCTGGGGTACGTTCGCACGGAAGGTCGTAAACACTGTGGACAGTCCGGACTGCGTATTGCATTTTTGAATCAGGTCGCTGGCAATGCTTTGCAGATTGGTAAGTCCTATATTACCGCGGTCTTCCAGCTCGAATTCAAAGCCGCCCGTTGTTCCCAGGCCTGTAATGGCCGGAGGAGCGAACGAGACAATGGAAGCCTCGTCAAAAGAGTACCCTACAAGATTGAGCTGCTGGATCAGGGCATCGGCGTGCAATGAAGGTTTTTTACGTTCGTCCCAGTTTTTGAACACGATCCACATTGCCGCGGCATTGGAACTAACACCGCCATCGAGCATGGAGTATCCGGAAACGGACATCCAATAGTCCACTCCCGGAACCTTGGACATGGCGGCGTTCATCTTATCCACCACGGATTCCGTACGCTCCAGTGAAGAAGCGTCGGGCAGCTGGATGCTGATCATGGCATAGCCCTGGTCTTCGTTGGGAACAAAGCCGGCGGGCAGGCTGGTGAATCCGAAGTAGGTCAGGACGCAGATGCCTGCGAAAAGCAGCATGGAAAACCAAGCCGCCCGGGTGAATTTGTCCGCGATCCAGACGTACACCTTGGTGACGCGTTCGAAGGCCCAGTTAAAGCCGCGCATAAAGAAATTGCGGGACTTGTTTTCCTCTTTGAGCACCAGGGCGCAGAGCGCGGGGCTCAGGGTCAGGGCGTTGATGGAGCTGAACACCGTGGATGCGGCGATGGTCAGGGCGAACTGTTTGTACATCTGGCCGGTAATGCCGCCGAGGAACGCCGTGGGCACAAATACCGCCAGCAGCACGAAGGTGGTGGCGTAAATGGGGCCGCTGACTTCCTCCATGGCTTTGATGGTGGCGTCTCGGGCGTTAAGGCCGAATTGCGACATATTGCGTTCGGCGTTTTCCACAACCACGATGGCGTCGTCGACCACGATGCCGATGGCCAGGACAATGCCGAAGAGCGTGAGCATGTTTAGAGAAAAGCCCAGTCCGGCCATGACGATGAACGTACCGATGAGAGAAACCGGAATGGTCGCCGCTGGAATCAGGGTGGTACGCCAGTCCTGCAGAAAAACGTAAATGACGATGAACACCAGGATAATGGCGATGACCAGTGTTTCGATGACTTCGTCGATGGAGGCGTCGACGAACATGGTCGTGTCCAGGGCGATGGTATATTTCATGCCTCCTGGGAAACTCTTGCTGAGTTCCTCCATTTTTTCCCTGACCGTCTGGGCCAGATCCAGCGCATTGGCTCCCGGCAGCTGATAAATGCCCAGCATGGCGCAACCTTTGCCGTTGAGCTTGCTGGTCATGGTGTACGTCTTGGAGCCGAGTTCGACTCTGGATACGTCGCCCAGATGCAGGATGCCGCCGTCGTCGTTGACCCGCAGGATGATGTTTTCAAACTGTTTGACCTGGTCGAGGCGTCCCTGCGCGTTGATGACGTATTGAAACTTTTGCCCTTTGGGAGAAGGCGGCTGTCCGATTTGACCGGCTGCCACCTGAACGTTCTGTTCAGAGATGGCATTGTTGACATCGTCAACGGTCAGATTTCTGGCTTTCATTTTGTCAGGATCCAGCCAGACGCGCATGCTGTAGTCGCCGGCGCCGAAATTGAATACATCACCCACGCCGTAGAGGCGGGCAAGTTCATCCTTGATGCGCAAGGTGACGTAGTTGCTGAGAAAAAGATCGTCATGCGCCGGGTTGTCGGACGTCAGGCCCATCATCAACACGATGTTGGTGGACTTTTTCTTGGTGGTGACGCCAAGCTGTGTCACTGCGGACGGCAGATTGGGCGAGGCAATGGCCACGCGGTTCTGTACGAGCACCGTGGCCATATCCATGTCCGTGCCGACCTCGAAGGTGACGGTGAGCGTATAAGATCCGTCGTTGGCGCTGGTGCTGGACATGTAGATCATGCCTTCGACGCCGTTGACCTGTTCTTCGATGGGCTGGCCTACGGTCTGAGCTACGATTTGCGCGCTTGCGCCGGGATAGTTGCAGGATACCTGGACCGTGGGCGGCGAGATGTCCGGATATTGGGATATGGGCAAAGCCTTTAGCGAAACAAGGCCCGCGATGACAATGATGATGGAGATGACGCAGGCAAAAATCGGCCGGCGAATAAAAAAGGCGCTGATCATGGAGCGCTCCTTAGTTGGTTTTGGCGGCTGGGGCGTTGGTTACCGTATCCGTTGCCTCACCCTTGTCGTCAGAGCTTGTATCCTGATCCACCGTGGCCGGAGTTGCCACTTTAGCGTCCGTCTTTTCTTCCGCTGCGTTGTTTTGCGTATCGGCTTTTTTTGAGGCGTCCTTGTTGTCCGCGGAAATCGGCTCGGGTTTGGCTTCCTCCGGAGTCACTTCCTGGCCCGCGCGGGCACGTTGCAGCCCCTGCACAATGATGCGGTCGGTTTCCTTGATTCCCTTGGTGATAACTGCGTAGCCGCCTTCTTTGGGGCCGATGGTGACGGTGCGGTATACGACCTTGTTTTGGTCGTCGACAACGTAGACATAGCTGCCTTGCTGGTCGGCTGAAATGGCCTGTTCAGGAATCAGCAGGGCGTTTTTGAAAACGCCCAAGGGGACCCGCAACCGGACGAAAAATCCAGAAAGGAGCGTACGGTTCGGGTTGTTGAAGACGCCGCGAACCTGAATAGTACCCGTGTTGGGGTCCATCTCGTTGTTCATATAATCAATATCGCCCTTGTGCGGAAAGCCGGTTTCATTGGAAAGCTGCAGCTGGACCATGCCGGCGCCTTCATCGGGATCGTCCTCCCGGTGTGATTTTCCCGCTGCTCTGGACATCTCCCGGTAGGCCAGTAGGTCGTTTTCACTGACGTTGAAGTAGGCATAGATAGGATCGTCATTGACGATGGTGGCCAGCAGGGTATTGCCGTCGGAGCCGACCAGGTTGCCGGTGTCCACCAGGCCTCTGTTGATCCGCCCGTCAATGGGAGCGAGCACCTTCGTATACTGCAGTTGAATTTGCGCTGCTTCAAGCTCGGCTTCAGCAGAGGTGACCTCGGCTTTCGCCTCGTCAGATTTGGCTTTTGCCTGCAGTACGTCGAACTCGGAAACCGCACCTTTTTTGCCCAGATAGGCCTGGCGTTGATAGTTGGTCAGTTCCAGAGCTGCCTGGGTTTTTTTGACGTTAAGCTGGGCTGCAGCCTGATCCACGGCAGCCTGGTATTCTTTGGGGTCGATTTGGAACAGCACGTCATCCTTTGTGACCATGGCGCTGGGCTGAAAGTTGGTTGACAGCAGAAAGCCCTTGACCCGCGCGCGAACATCGACTGTGGCGTTGGCGGAGGTATTCCCTGTAAAATAAGCATAGCGAGTGACATCGCGAATGACGGGTTTTTGCACCGTTACCTTGGGTGGTGGGGGGGGCGCATAGGCGTTTTTATCTTTGTCGCAGGCCGTCAGCGATAGCCCAAAAAACAGGGCGATGCTCAGTGCCAACAGGGGCCGCCAGGGGTGGACAATCGTACAGTCAAAGCGCATGGGCCGCTCCTCCAGGCTAAAAGTTGGTTGATGCAAAATCTTATGAGAGTTCATACTTAGGGTAGAATTCAAAAAAAGCCAAGTCCCAAAGAAGGAAATTCGCGCGATGGAAACAATAAGTCAAGAGGCTAACCGTGATACCTTGTTAAGATTACGTGTACGATCATTGCACATTTGACGCGTGGCGGTCTCAAAAACGCAATTTGTTAGATCGTGCCATCGTTTGCGGTAGATGTATTTGAAAAAATACATTCGAAAGAACCATAAGAAAAAACCCCCTTTGAAAAAGGGGGTCTTATAGGTCGTTCGGTTTTCTTGCGGCAAGCTGGCCGCTTATTCAGCCGTGGCTTCAGATGTTTTTTCGGGTGGCTTTTTTGTTTGTTCGCGATGTTTTTTTGAAAACAGGCGGGCAATGACCACGAAGAAGGTGGGGATGAAGAAGATACCCAACAGGGTGGCCACCACCGTACCGCCGAAGACGCCCGTACCGACGGCATGTTGTCCGCCCGAGCCCGCACCGCTGCTGAGCATGAGCGGTACGACGCCGAGGCCGAAGGCCAGCGAGGTCATCAGAATGGGACGCAGCCGGAGCTGAGCGGCTTCAGCCGCGGCTTCCAGCAGGCTCATGCCTTGCTCTTCATACAGCGATTTGGCAAATTCCACTATCAGAATAGCGTTTTTGGACGCCAGGCCAATGGTGGTCAGAATACCGATCTGGAAATAAACGTCGTTGGAAAGGCCGCGCAGCGTAACGGCAAGTACCGCGCCGATGATGCCGATGGGAACAACGAGCATGACCGCGATGGGCACGGACCAGCTTTCATACAAGGCCGCAAGGGACAGGAAGACCACCAGGATGGACAGGCTGTAGAGCATGGTGGTCTGGTTGCCGCTCAAACGTTCCTGAAAGGAAATGCCGGTCCAGTCGTAGCCGAATCCCTTGGGCAGCTTTTGGGACAGCTCCTGCATGATCTGCATGGCGGTTCCCGAGCTGACCCCTGCGCCGGGTTCGCCCGAGATCTCGATGGACGGTTCGCCGTTGTAGCGTTCGAGGCGGGCCGGGCCGCTTGTCCAGTTGGTTTCGGCAATGGTGTCGAAGGGGACCATTTTGCCGTCGGCATTGCGGAAATGCCAGTGCTCAAGATCTTTGGGCATCATACGGTAGGGCGCTTCTCCCTGGACGTAAACCTTTTTGACGCGGCCGCGGTCGATGAAGTCATTGACATACGAGCCGCCGAGAGCCGTCCCTAAATCGTCGCTGACTGCGGAAAGGGTCAAGCCCATGGTGGCGGCCAGGCGATTGTCGATGCTGATTTTGAACTGGGTCGTGTCGTTCAGGCCGTTGGGCCGGACGTTACGCAATTGGGGATTTTGTGAGGCCATGCCCAACATCTGTCCCCTGGCCTGCATGAGTTTTTCATGCCCCATGTTGTTTTTGTCCTGCAACTCGAACACGAAACCTGTCGAGTTGCCGAGCTCCATGATTGCCGGCGGCTGGAACACGTAAACGGCGCCTTCCTTGATCGAGGAAAAGGCCTGCCAGCAACGTCCGGCAATGGCGGTTGCCGACTGATCCGGCCGCGGACGGTCTTCCCAGTCTTTGAGGCGTACGAACCCCATGCCCGTATTCTGACCGTTACCGCTGAAGCTGTAGCCGAGAACACTCATGATGGAGCGTACCGACTCGCTTTCGTTGTGCATGAGGTAGTCTTCGACCTTCTTCATCACGCTCAGGGTCTGTTCCCTCGTGGAGTTGGCAGGCAACTGCACCATGGTGAACAAAATCCCCTGGTCTTCCTGGGGCAGATAGGAAGTGGGGATGCGCGTATACATGAAGACCATGACCCCGGCTAGGAGCAGGTAGATGAGCATCAAGCGTCCGGAGCGTCGGACAATATAGTTGACCGTGCTGTGGTAGCGTTTGGTATTGCGTTCGAACATCCGGTTGAACCAGCCGAAGAAACCGGATTTGGGGTTGCCGGAGTCGGTTTTGCCTCTTTCTTTGGGTGCCTTGAGCATGGTGGCGCACAAGGCCGGAGTCAGGGTCAAGGCCACAAGAACGGACAGAACCATGGCCGAAACAATGGTGACCGAGAATTGCCGGTAGATGACGCCGGTGGAGCCGCCGAGAAAGGCCGCCGGTACGAACACTGCCGAAAGTACGAGAGCGATTCCCACGAGCGCGCCGGAGATCTGGTCCATTGATTTCCGGGTGGCTTCCAGCGGAGTTATGTGCTCCTCTTCCATAATACGTTCGACGTTTTCCACAACGACAATGGCGTCGTCGACAAGCAGACCGATGGCCAGAACCATGCCGAACAGAGTTAATGTGTTGATGGAAAAGCCGAATATGGACAGCACCGCAAAGGTGCCCAGCAAAACCACGGGCACGGCAATGGTTGGAATAAGCGTTGCCCGGAAGTTCTGCAGAAACAGCAACATGACCAGAAATACCAGTCCGATGGCTTCCAGCAGCGTCTTGACAACCTCGTAGACCGAAATCCGGATGGGCGGGGTCGTATCGAACGCGGTGTAGATCTCGCATCCGTCCGGGAGGAACGGACGCATCTCATCCAGTTTTTGATTGATACGGTCGACCGTATCCAGGGCGTTGGCGCCGTTGGCCATTTTCATGGCCAGACCGGCTGCGGGCTGGCCGTTGTATCGCGACATGGTGGTGTAGCTTTCGCTGCCCAGCTCCACCCTGGCCACATCGCTCAAAAACACGCTGCTGCCGTCGGTTTGGACAGTCAACAGGATGTTTTTGAATTGCTCGGGCGTGGTGAAGCGAGACTGAGCCTGAATGGTGACGTTGATCTGCTGCCCGGCGACGGAAGGCAGTCCGCCCAGTTGTCCTGCGGAAACCTGGACGTTCTGGGCCTGAATAGCGGAAACCACGTCGCTGGGGGTCAGTTTGTAATACTGGAGTTTTTCAGGATTCAGCCAGATGCGCATGGCGTATTGCGAACCAAAAGCCGTGACGTCGCCGACTCCTGAAATACGGCTGATGGGGTCCTGCATATTCGACGAGACATAGTCGGTCAGGTCCGCCTGGTTCATACTGCCGTCTTTTGAAATCAGCGCCAGGACCACCAGAAAGGTGTTGCCGGCTTTGGTAACGCTGATGCCCTGGTCCTGAACCTCCTGCGGGAGGCTCGGCGTGGCCAGCTGCAGTTTGTTCTGCACCTGGACCTGGGCGATATCCGGATCCGTGCCCGAACTGAAGGTCAGCTCGATGGTACAGCGTCCGGAAGAATCACTGGTGGATTTCATGTAGTCCAGGTTATCGATACCTTTCATGTTCTGTTCGATAACCTGGGTAACCGTATCTTCAACTGTTTTGGCCGAAGCACCCGGATAGGTGCCCTCGATGGAAATGGTGGGCGGCGCCACTTCCGGGTACTGGGCAACCGGGAGTGACATTACCGACATCGCACCGGCGATCATGATCATCAGGGCGAGCACCCAGGCGAAAACCGGCCGGTCAATAAAAAAGCGGGCCATGTTTACTCCTTGTCGCCTTTGGTTTGGGCTGCGGTCTTGCCGTTGTTGTCAGCGGCAGCTTTCGGATCAATAGGAACGCCGCGTACGGTGATGCCGTTGCGGATTTTCTGCAGGCCTTCCACAACCACCTTGTCGCCCGGCTTCATACCGTCCAGAACCAGCCAGGAATCCTTATAGGCGTTGCCCACGGTCAGGCTGCGGCGTTCGATTTTGTTGTCCGCGGTAACGGTATACACATACGCCTCGCCGCGATTGTCGCGCAGCAGGCTTCTCTGCGGCACCAGCAGCGCGTCGTCCTTTTCTCCCTGGGTCAGAATGGCCCGTACGTACAGTCCGGGCAGCAGTTCGTGGTTGGGATTGGGAAATTTGGCCCGGATGGTGACTGTGCCGGTGGTTTCATCCACGCCGACGTCCGCGAATTCCAGCGTTCCTTTATAAGGGTATTGGCTGCCGTCGCTGAGGATCAAAGTCACCTGGGCTTTGCGCTGGTCGAAACGGGTGGGCAGCTTGCCGTTGCTCAGCTTGCGCAGGCGGCGGATCGCTTCGGCGGATTGCGTCACATCCACATAAATGTGTTCCAGGTCGTAGATAGTGGCCAGCGCTGTGGTCTGGTCCGCCGTTACCAGCGCACCTACGGTTACGGAAGATTTGCTGATACGTCCGTTGATTGGCGCCCGGATTTTGGTCCGCCTCAGATCAATTTCCGCGGATTGCAGCGCGGCTTTGGCGGCTTCCACAGACGCTTTTGCCTCCAGATAATCGGCCTGGGCCACATCGTAATCTGACTGGCTTACGGAGTTGGTTTTGATCAAACGTTCCTGCCGTTCGGCGGTTTTTTTCAAGTTCCAGAGACTGGCTTCCGCCTTGGTCAATGAGGCTTTGGCGCTGTCGTAGGCGGCCTGGTACGTATCGGGCTCGATCTGATACAGCACCTCGTTTTCTTTGACCTGTCCGCCTTCATCAAACAACCGGTCTCTGATGATCCCGCTGACCTGCGGACGTACTTCCGCTTTCAGAAACGAAGTTGTTCTCCCGATGAGTTCGGTGGTCAGTACGACCTGCTGGGGGGTCAGCGTGACGAAACTGACTTCCGGCGCCGGCATGGCCCGTGGCGCCTGTGCTTTTTCTTCTTTGCAGGCCACAAGAAGCAGTACGAGAAGTACGGCTAAACTGCATCTAACTACTGTGATTTTCATAAAATTAGCTCCCTGTCGTAACGAATGGCATTTTGCAGGAACGACTGACCACTGTACGGGATGAAAAGGGGTTTGATAACCCGTGGACGGAGTCAGCGAACGTTTAAGGATCATGGATTCAGTTTCATGCCGGATTTTTTTATTAAGTCACACGACCGTATGTGATTGTGTCCAATAAAAAGGAGGCCATGGCCTCTACCTGCGAAATGAGTAGAAGACTTATATTGCATTTTTATGTAAGAACAAGTCAGTTACTATCAAAAAAAAAGATAGGTTCAAAGTGGCATGGAATCTTGAACAATTACGATCTTTTGTTGTTGCTGCGGAAAAGGGATCCTTTTCCGCAGCAGCCCGGCAACAAGGGCGGGCGCAGTCTGTCATCAGTACGCACATCGCCTTGCTTGAGGCGGAGCTTGGCGTGGAGCTGTTTGATCGTTCAACGCGTATTCCCACGTTGACCCAGGCCGGTGAACATATTCTGGCCGAAGCCCGGGAGGTGCTGCGCCAGTGCCGACAACTGGATACGCGGGCTCTGGCCATCTGTCAAAATTGGGGCGAGCAACTGAGCATGGCGGTCAGCGACGGCCTGCCTTATCCCGTGATAATCACCGTACTTACCCGTTTCGCCACCACATATCCGTATATATCCGTAAGGTTGCTGCATTGTTCGCCCGCAGAGGTCCGTTTGCGGGTGGAAAAGGGGGATGTGCATCTCGGACTTGTTTTTGAAGAATTCGAGACCGAATCCGATTCGGTCGGATCCTATTGGCTCGGCAATGTGGACCAGGTGATCATGGCCGCCAGGGAACATCCTCTGGCCCAGAAAGCGTACATAAGGCGTAGCGATCTTGTCCAGTACCGGCAGATTATCATGCGCGACAACAGTAAAGCCTGGCAGGGCAAGACCATCAGTCCGCTTTTTTGGGAAACCAACACGTATTTTGCCGCGGCAGCGCTGGCCGGCTGGGGAGTGGGCTGGACAACCCTGCCGGTGACCATGGCCAGGCTTGATAACGGAGAAGCCCCTTCAATCCTCGAATTTCTTCCACCAAACCTGGTCGTGCTCAACAGACATGAAACACCCATTCCTCCGGCCAATGTGATGATGCTTTGGAAAGAAGAATTGAAATCCTGGGATGTGGCGGTCTGGCTGCGCGAAAATCTGATGCACGGACTGCAGGGAAAATGCGAGTGGGTCGAGCCGGGGAAGCAATAAAGAGGCACAGGCTATTTTTTGCGCTTCCAGAGGGAGCGCCACCAGGCGCTGAGGCGTGGCTCCATGCCCTGGTCCTTGGCCTGGTAAAAACGCTTGCCCACGATTTCATCGGGCAGGTACTGTTGTTCGGCCCAGGCGCCGGGGAAATTGTGCGGGTATTTGTAGCCCTTGCCGTAGCCCCACTCCTTGTGCAATTTGGTCACAGCGTTGCGGATGTGCAGAGGCACGGGCTTGGGACCGTTTCGCTTGAGCTCCTGCTGCGCAGCTAGATAGGCGGAGTAGGAGCTGTTGCTTTTGTTGGCCAAGGCCAGGTAGACGCAGGTTTCGGCCAGCGGGATGAACCCCTCGGGCATGCCCACGAACTCGACCGCCTGCTGGCAGGAGACCGCCAGGGGCAGGGCCATGGGATCGGCCAGTCCGACGTCTTCGGAGGCGGAAAGGATCAGGCGGCGGCAGACGAAGCGCGGATCTTCTCCTCCTTCGAGCAGGCAGGCCAGGTAGTAGACAGCCGCGTCCGGATCGCTGCCGCGAATGGATTTGATCATGGCCGAGGCCAGTTCGTAGTGGCTGTCGCCGTCCCGGTCATGGCGCTGCAACAGGTCTGGCAAGGCCGTACGAAGGGCCTCGGAGCTGCGTTTCTCTTCTGGCAATCCCGCGGCGTATTCCACCAGGTTGAGCAATACGCGGGCGTCGCCGTTGGCCAGGCCGGTCATCAAGGCCAGGGCTCCTTCATCCAGCTCCACGTCCAGGGCCTGGGCTCCCTTACGCGCGATTTGCAGCAGTTCTTCCCGGGTGAGCGGGTTGAAACGCAGCACATGCAAGCGGGACAGGAGCTGCTTGGTCACGGAAAACGACGGATTTTCCGTGGTGGAGCCCAGCAGCGTAATCTCGCCGCTTTCCAACAAGGGGAGAAAAAAATCCTGCTGCGCTTTGGAAAAACGGTGCAGCTCGTCCAGAACCAGCACTTCGACGCCGTTCAGCAGGGTACGCAGTTTGCTCAGCCCGGCCTCGGGCGCGCTGACGCGGATCCAGGGACGGCCGCTCATACGGGCCAACAGCAGCGCGCAGGTGGATTTGCCGCAGCCAGGCGGGCCAAAAAAAAGCAGGCTGGGCAAGCGATCGGCCTGTATGAGATTGTCCAGCCTGCCGCGTAAGTGGCCTTGCCCCTGAAAGTCCTCCAGGACCTCGGGCCGGATTTTGTCGGCAAGCGGTTGTTTGCTTGATGCAGCGGACATTCGTGTTTTCCTTGAAAAAGACTGGGCCTCGGCCCGGATAGGCGGATCATAGCCCGGGACGTTCGGGGATTCAAGCGGGGGAAGTGGAAGATGGCAGGGAGAAAAAAGCAACGGCCCGTGTCCATGGCGAGACAGGGCCGTTAGCGCTTCCCAAATGCACCGTGTGACTGGGTCGCCATGACTTCTCTTTAGGCATGGGCTTGAAACCCGCGGTCATCACGTATGCTCCAGGATTACTTATTAAATAGCATGTAGCGTGCCAAAAGAAAGATAATAAAGAGAATATCTGTTATTTCAATGTGGTATGTAAAATGCGCCGAAGCAGCAGCTTTTCAGGTTTGTCCAAATACATGCCGGATGTTCCTTTTTAAGGAACATTTTGTCCACATTTCGGTAATTAGCCCGATGGGACGGGAATTTTGTACGGATTTGCGGGAAAAAGACGTAGGAAACGAAAAAAAACTACGATATTTCGTGAAAAATAGCGGGGTAGGAAAGGGGGATTGAGAAAAAACTGGTGGTCAAAATTTGACGACAGCGCAAAAAGACTGCTTTGTTTTGACTTGTTTACAGACATCCGCCGCTTGTTGCCGCGTGGGATAGGGGCCGACGATGAGGCGGTGGAAAACGCCCTTTTTCCCGAAATCGAGACGTCGCGTACGAAACTGTTTGTTGTCGAAAAGATTGGGAAACATTTGGCGGTATTGTGCTGCAGCCGGTTCGATGTTCAGGGCGCGTTTGTAGGAGGCCAGATGCGCGCCGTAATATTTGCCCGGAGCGCCGCTTTTCAGGACGCGCTCCCGGGAGGACTGCTTTGATTCGGCCTTGTTTTTGGATTTAAAGGTGGTGTCTCCAAAGGTTTGCATATCCCCAAGACTTTGCTTCGGAGTCGATTTGCAGGAATGCTTGGGCTTGGCGTCGATCTGGGCAATCAGATATTTGGCCAGCGCGCCCACGGGACGCTGATCGAATCCGGGATACAGGTCATTGACCATGATGGTGTCAGGCGCCTGTTCCAAAACATCCAGGTAAACACGTTTGGCTAGAGGCGTGCGTCCTGTTTTTTGGTACACAATGCCCAGGAGCAGCGCACGTTCCGGATCGAATCGCAGATTCAAGACAGCGCCTTGAAGATTTTTCTCCGCCTCCGTATATTCTTGGGCCTTTATCAGTTCCACTGTGGTCGGGGGGCGCTTGGACGCGCAGGAAATCAGCAACAGCAGCGAAAGTATGGCAAGGGCAAGTGTACTTTTTTTCATGGCAATTATGTTGACGTGTTAGAGAAAAATCACAGTTGCTGCGTACCCTAGAGCAAACCAGGGCCGGGATGCAAGGGGTTGAATCACAAAAAAACGGTTTCAGGGAGCCAGACAGGTGCCACGCAGCAGTTTGTCAGATTTTGTTGGAAAAGACTCTTGCCAAACGTTTGAGGAATGGGTATTATATTTATTTCCAGCGCTGAGAATTGTCTTGGCGCGGAAGGGAGCCGGGCGGCGTAGGCGCTGCCAACCCCGTCAGGCGAGAGATCGAGCAGCGGTAACAGTTGCTTGCGGGTGTCCGGCTCCCATAAGGGCGCAAGGTTTCGACCTTGCGCCCTTACTATTTTGGCGCAGCCAAAATAGTTCACAAAAAAAGCGCGTAAGTGCCGGGGCCTGGTGTTCAGTTTTGTTTCGCGGATGTGATAGTGTGCTGGTTGTCCAGTTTGGCCTTGTACAAGGCCTGGCCGGCGCGTTCGAACACGGAATTGGGCGTATCGTCGGATGCGCAGGTAATGACGCTGATATTCAAGGTTGAATTGACGCGTATGCTTGGGTCGGGATGAAAAAAGAGATTGGCGAACGACTTGCGAAAACGTTCGGCCGCGTGCATGGCGTCGTTTTCCGTGGTGCCGGGCAGGATTATGGCGAATTCCTCGTTGTCGAAACGGCAGGGGACATCCTGCGCGCGTACGCCCTTGCGGATCAGCTCGCCCAGAGTGCTGAGCATTTTGTCGGCCTGGGGCGGGCCGTAGGTCTCATTGAAACGCCGGAAATTGTCCACATTGAGCAGCAACAGCGAAAGCGGGCTTCCTGTGAGTCTGGAGCTTTCGATGGCATTTTCCAGGCTGCTCTCGAAAAAACGCTTGTTGTACAGACCGGTGAGTTCGTCGGTGATTTCAACCTGCTGTTGGTCCTTTTCCCGGGAAATATTCTCTTGTTCTCCGGAAACAAGGGCCGAGCGCCTGACCAGCGCCAACGAAAGAGGCAGGCCTGCCAGAGCGGCTGCAAAAAGCTGGATATGGTGGAGCGCAAAACCATGGGAAAAGCTGAACAGGTTGTCGGCAACTGCAAACAGTACGCCGGTCACCAGCAGGGGCCAGGCGGAGAGGTAGAGACGCGCTCCCGGCAAATTGCCGCGTACGGCGGCCAGCGCACCTGCCCCGCAGAGCCCGAGCAGCAGCAGTGCGGTGGCAAATCCGACGTACGTCGCGGCCTGGTCCGCACCGAAGACAAGGCAGACAAGCCCTGCCAGCAGTGGAAAGGGACAGAGCCGGATCAGCAGATCCACCAGAGGGACGTGGCGCTTGGTTTCCAGGAAAAAGCGGCTGTAAGCGGCGCCGCAGATAAGAACGGCGTACGCGAATATTGTCGTGCGTGCGGAGACAACCGCAGCGAGTACGGGATCCGTAAGCGCCAGGAGGCCCGAATTCGCCACATGGTAGCAGAACAGCGCAAAGAGAAAGGCAATATACAGGAATTGCAGTCTGGACCGCTGCGTCAGCCAACAGCAAAAAGCAAACCCCAGTGCGGCGGCAAGCGCGCCCAGTGCCAGCCCCAGTGCCAGAACGTATTGCCAGGTCAGCCGGTAGAATGTGTCGGCATTAAATACGCGCAGGTCTTTTGCAGGAGCATGGACCGAGCGGAGCTGTAAGTAGGCGTATGACTGCGCGTCCGGGCCGGATGCGTTTTGTGAGAGTTCGTTAGGCAGGCGCAGAGCCGGAAAGGGAAATTGCGGCGACAACGGCGCATCCGTGGCCGTATTCTGAACAGAAAAGAGCCAGTTTTCCGGACCGGTTGGCGTGAACAGGGCCAGTTCGCCGGACCGCGCGTTCCTGAGCCCCAAAACTGCCGTATCCGGGAGCAGATCCGGACGGAAGCGTATCCAGTAAACAGTATCCTGCGCAAAAGAATCAAGCGTGTCGCAGGAGGTAAAGCGGAAGGCGAACTCCGGACTGCTGATCCGTTGGAATCCGCCAGTGAAATTTTTTGACTCAGCATAGCAGCGTGCCTGGGGCAGCAGCTCCGGCATGCGTGCGGCAGCCCCGACACGGGCGCAGCAGCACGACAGGAGAAGCGCAAGGCTGAACAAAACGCTTCTTGCGTATGGAATTGCAACATCCCAAGCTAACATGATTTTTCCCCCGGAAACCAGAAAGACCCCCACGAAAACACATCACTCCCTTCGATTTTTCAGGAAGTAGCATAAGCATACACAGGGAAAAAAGCGAGCGCAACATCAAACCGTTTGTTTCCCGGCAGGAAAAGTCGTGACCAGCATTCTGCATATCAGAAATGCGTACGCCGGGAGATTCTCTGTTTTCGATTATACCGCGGCATTGCCTGAGCAAGAGGCAATGCCGCGCCAAGATTCAATTTTGTTGTGGAAAGCTGTCTAGCAGAGCCCGTATGCAGCGTAACGGCAGGAGTTTGTCCGGTTTGCCTGAGGCCATTTCCCGTTCCACACCGATACAGGCCCGCTCCAAAAGAAAGCAGGCCAGAAGAATGTGCTGGGCATTTTTATCCAGGGGGGCCAGGGATGCGCCGTGCACCGTCTCCAGATAGGCCTGCAGGAATTCGTTCCAGGTAGCCTTGATCCAGGCCTCGGCCCAGTCTGTGAGTTCCGGATCGGGTTGACCGTCTTCGGGCTGTTCCTCCAGAGCGAAATAGGCGGCGTGCTGCAAAGAAAGCAGCATGCCGGCCACATCGCGCAGGCAAGAGCGTTTGAGCCTGCGGTCGCCGATGGTCCGCTCGGACTCTCCCTCAAAATCCAGAAACTGAAAATCTTTGCCCGTAAACAAGACCTGGGCAAGATGAAAGTCTCCGTGGATACGTGTTTTCAGACAGGAAAGACGGGTCTGGGAAACGCGCTGCAGCAGCTCCAGCAGGACGGTTTCGTTCTGGACAAAATCATGCGCGGTTTCGCGTTGGGGCTCGGGAATCTTTTTGAGTTGCTTGCTGACGCTCAAGACCGCCTTGCGCAGCTGGTTGCGCATGGATTGGTATACGGAACGCTGGTAGAGTTTGGTAAAGGATTCGGGCCGGAATTCTCCACTGGTTTTGGGTGAGCTGAACGCCAGGTGCAGTTCGCCGGTCCGTTTACCCAACACGCGCAGGGCCTCCAGAGTGAACTCGCCCATGGCCAGGCGCAGAGGGGCCGGAAGCTCCAGCGTTTCGTCCGGAAACAAGGTTAGCTGCCATTGGGCTGGGGCATGCTCCATACGCAGCACCTTGACCTGCTCGAAAAAGCCTTTCAGCGCTTCCTGCGCGTAGGACCAGCCATCCACGGCGCCGGGCAAGTATTCCTGCAGCAAGCCGATGGTATAGCTTTTTCCCCAGGCTGTTTTGTAATCCAAGCGGCCGGCGTACTGCGGGATGTTGGCAAAATGCATCTGGTCGGTGAGAAAGGCCGTGAGTTCGGCCTCGGGGTGGATGCCGCTTTCAAGCGGACGGTACAGTTTCAGCAGCAGGCGGTCGTCGTATTGAATGGCCTGGTTTCTGACCACGTCGCCTACCAGTCCGTACTGGCACGCTGCGGCAGGATTGAGCGTACGCCAGGCATTGCCCAGATGGACGGACAGACTGCCGCCTCCGGCGGACTTGGGTTTCCGTTTTTTTTGCGCCAGGTCCAGATACCAGCGCTGGACGGCCGGATCCCAAAGACCATGGTACAGTACTCCGGGGTCCTTGCCGCTGCTTCCTTTTATGTTGGCCAGAATCGGAGCCTGCCGTTCTTCCCTGACCTGCTCGGCTTCCTCGCCGCGCGCAATGGATATGGGCAGCATGAAGTGCTGCGACAGGCCGACCTTGTAGGAGAGCTTCAGATGGAGCAAACGGCCGCCCTCACTGCTTTTGTCCGTGGCGAACCAGTCTCGGAACACCACGTCTTTCAAAGCCAGAGGCCGGTTGCTGAAACAGTCGGCCTTCTCCAGGTAGGCCGGAAGGATTTCCTTTTCAAGAAGTTGCCGCAGTTCCGTGTTGTCCAGCCATCTGGGGCCGCGAGGCAACTCGATTTCCACCAGCTCTCTGCAGGGCGCGGGCTGCTCCGCAAGCTCTTCCGGTTCGAGCTTGAGCCAGAAATAGTCATGCATGCCCAGGGGCAGCACATACGTGCCATCCTCGATACGCGGGAAGCGCGTACCGCTGATGATGTCCACCGGCTGGTATCCGGCATATTCCGCAAGATCCAGTTCGATGACCTGGGAAAAACGCGAGAGATTGACAAGCACAAGGATGGCTTCGTCTTCAAAGGTCCGGACAAAGGCCAGAACTTTGTGGTTGTCGCTTTTGCAAAAGAGCATTTTTCCGCGGCCGAAGGCTTTGTAGCGTTTGCGTATGCCGATGATCGTCCGCATCCACCACAGCAGGGAGGAAGGGTTTTTGGTCTGGTTCTCCACATTGACCACTTCGTAGTGGTATTCCGGGTCGATGATCACCGGCAGGAACAGGGTCTGCGGATTGACCTTGGAAA
Organism: Desulfovibrionaceae bacterium; assembly: GCA_963677785.2. GTDB lineage: Bacteria > Desulfobacterota > Desulfovibrionia > Desulfovibrionales > Desulfovibrionaceae. The sequence continues at coordinate 538,321 of CAXXDH010000001.1, forward strand.
AGCCCGCGTTGCGGTCCGGGCTCCATTGCATGGGGGTGCGTACGCCGTCTCTGTCGCCCAGGTGGTAGTTGTCGCCCATGCCGATTTCATCGCCATAATAAATGATGGGCGTACCCGGAAAGGAGAACAGAATGAAATTGATAAGCTCGATTTTTCTGCGGTCGTTGGACATCAGCGGTGAGAGTCTGCGCCGGATGCCCAGGTTGATCCGCGCCCGAATGTCCTTGGCGTAGACTCGGTACATGTAGTCGCGCTCCTCGTCGCTGACCATTTCGAGCGTCAGTTCGTCGTGGTTGCGCAGAAACATGGCCCACTGGCAGTTGTCCGGAATTTCGGGTGTCTGCTCCAGAATGTCCAGGATGGGGTAGCGATCTTCCATCCAGAGCGACATATAAATACGGGGCATGATGGGAAAATGGAAGCACATGTGGCATTCCGTGCCCTCGCCGAAATAATGCACTGCGTCCTCCGGCCATTGGTTGGCCTCGGCAAGGAGCATGCGGTTTTCGTATCTGGAGTCGATGTAGCCGCGTAGTTCGCGCAGGAAGGCGTGGGTTTCTTCCAGGTTTTCGCAATTGGTGCCTTCGCGTTCGTAGAGGTAGGGTACGGCGTCCAGCCGCAGGCCATCCACGCCCATGCCCAGCCAGAAGTCGATGACTTTGAACATGGCTTTGCGTACGCGGGGATTTTCAAAATTCAGGTCGGGCTGGTGCGAATAGAAGCGGTGCCAGAAGTAGGCCCTGGCCACTGGGTCCCAGGTCCAGTTGGAGGTTTCAAAATCCTGAAAAATGATTCGGGCCTCTCCGTACTGGCGCGAATTGTCGCTCCAGACGTAGAAATCCCTGGCCGCTGCCCCTGGTTTGGCAGTTCGCGCTTTTTGAAACCAAGCGTGCTTGTCGGACGTATGGTTCAGGACCAGTTCGGTGATCACGCGCAGGCCGCGGTCATGGGCGGCGCGCAGAAAATTTTTGAAATCCCGCAGGCTGCCGTAATCCGGGTGGACGTTGGTGTAGTCCGCGATATCATAGCCGTCATCGCGTAAAGGGGACGGATAAAATGGAAGGAGCCAGATGACGTTGACCCCCAGGTCTTTGAGGTAGTCCAGTTTGGAACAGAGTCCGACAAAATCGCCTATGCCGTCATTGTTGCTGTCGCAAAAGGCTTTGACGTGCAGTTCGTAAATGACGGCGTCCTTGAACCAGAGCGGACCGTTGGACTTGGTTTTTTTTTCTTGCATTGCGGCTTGTCCTGCGTAAACGCCTTGCTGAAAAATATAAGGATTGATTGTATGGCGGCCTGCCGTATCAGGAGATCAGCAGCGGTTGTAAAATTCGGTCATTTCCCGGAACCAGGCATAGCGTCCGGGGTCCAGCTCTTCTTCCTGCATCCGCCACTCCCAGTTGCCGTTCAAGGTGGCGGGGGTGTTCATCCGGTGCGTATGATCCAGGGAGAGAATGTCCTGCAGTGGAAAAATGGCGGTTTTGGCCACGCTCATCATGCCGAGCCGGATTAATTCCTGTGAAGCCTGCCGCCCGTCGACACACATGCCGAGATATTCCTGCAATGCCCGGCGTTCGCTTTCCTGGGCTTCATGCTCGAACCAGCCGCGAACCGTATTGTTGTCGTGGGTGCCGCTGTAGACTACGCAGTTGGGAGTGAACAGGTGGGGCAGGTGTTTTTCCGCTTCGTCGCCAAAAGCGAACTGCAGAATTTTCATGCCCGGCAGGCCGAAGTCTTTTTTCAGCATGCGGACGTCCGCGTCGATGACCCCCAGATCTTCGGCAATGACCGGAAGTGAGGCGATGTTTCTGGAAAAGGACTGGAACAACTCATGCCCCGGAGCCTCCACCCATTGGCCGTTTTGGGCGGTTGCTTCCTGGGCCGGCACTTCCCAATAGGCGGAGAGTCCGCGAAAATGGTCGACGCGGACGAAATCGAAAAAGCCGAGCGTATGCCGCATCCGGGCAATCCACCAGGAAAATCCCTGGTTCTTGTGTTCGTCCCAGTTGTAGACCGGATTGCCCCAGAGCTGGCCGGTTTTGCTGAAATAATCCGGCGGCACTCCGGCGACCACGTAGGGCAGGCGGTGCTCGTCCAGCTTGAACAATTCCGGATGCGCCCAGACATCCGCGCTGTCGAAGGTGACGTAGATGGGCAGGTCGCCGATCAAATGGACGCCGGCTTCTTCGCAGGCTTTGCGCAAGCGCTGCCACTGGGTGACAAAAACAAATTGCTTGAAGTATTCGAATTCGATGGCTTCGCCGCCTTCATGGCGCCAGGAATCCAGGGCGTGCTGGTGGCGGTAGCGGAATTCATCGGGCCAATCCTGCCAGGAACGGCCGTGAAAGCGGTCCTTGAGCGTACGGAACAACGCCCAGTCTTCGAGCCAGAAGCGGTTGTCGTCGATGAACGTCCGGTAGGCCGCATCCTGTCCGAGTTGTTCTCGGCTGTGGCGGAAGGCTTCGTAGAGCAGGGCGAGTTTTCGGGAAGAAGCGCCGTCATAGGCGGCTCGTCGGGGCATGGGCGTGCCCACACCGTCATCCGGATGGTAGGGCAGCAGGCCGAAGGCATGCAAATCTTCCATGCATATCAGCAAGGGGTTTGCCGCGAAAGCGCTATACCCGGCATACGGGGAATTGCCCATGGCCGGGGATGAGGGCCCCAGCGGAAGGACCTGCCAGTAGGTCTGGCGCAGCTCCCGCAGCAAAGACACGAAACGGCGGGCCCAGACGCCCGCGTCCCCGACGCCGAAGCGCGAAGGGAGGGAAGTAATATGCGCCAGCACGCCACTGCCTCGAACAATCATTGTATTGCTTTATTATCCTTGAGTTGGCTGTTTGTGTGGCTCTTGTTTACCCGGATGCCTGGGCTTCTTCAAGAGAACCGCCGGGACGCATAGCTGTGTCCAGGGGCTGCACTACCGTCTGATGCCGACGGCCTTGGCGGAGTCCAGCAGGCCGCTATGCGGATTTTTCTGGCAGAATCCGGCCAGTTTCGTACCGAACTCCTCCAGGCCTTCCCAATGCAAAAGCGTATCGTTGGTAATGCCGCTCAAGTATCCGTCGAGCCACATCATTACATATCCCGCACTCTCATCGTCCATTTCTTGCAGTCCGTCTATGAATTGTTCGCAGGTCAGATTGGCAAAATCAATATCATTTTGTTGTTCTGCGTGTGCCGTGGTGCCGATCTGCAGCAGTAGAAAAACAAAAAGGACAATAGGCACAATTTTTTTAGACATGGAGCAACTCCTAAAAAAGTTCGCCGCATTTGAGTCGAGAGAAAAATACTCCCGACTTGCTGCTGGGTTAAGAAACATAGTGGCAGAATTTTTAATACGTCATGTCGCCTGAAAAAGTAAAGAACAATTCATTTTGCCGTGCAGCGTCGTAAAAACTGCAACCGCGTATCACGTTAATTGTTATCGTATCCCCTTAAGATGTCGCTTCTTATTTTTCAGGCTGCAGTGAAAAATAACTTTTCGTTATAGTTGGCTTTACCATTGCCAAACCGGCGGGGGATTGATAGAAAAAAACAGGTTTTTTATAGAGAGTTGTTACGTTATGCCGAGCTTATCCGAAGACGTTTCCCGCCACGTGATAATTGACAGACGTGAAGGGCATTACCTTTGTTTCCCTGATATTTGCCGGGATGCGAGCGGCCGTCTTGTTGTCGTATACCGGGAGTCGGACCAGCATGTGGCCCGTCGCAGCAAGCTTCTGGCCAGGACCAGTGACGACCAGGGCGCAACCTGGTCCGATCCAATCATTCTGCATCCCACCGGCGGCCATTGCCCCAGAATTTCCGTCCTGAACGGTAATCAGATCTGCATCATCGAAGACAACCCGCATTGCCTGTACTGGTCCATGGATGGTTTGCGGACCTGGAACAGGCATCCGTACGAAGGCATGTTTCAGCACGGTATTCCCGACCGGATCATTGAGCTGGACACGGAGACTTTTCTGACAACTGCGCACTGGCACCGCGGAATCTGTTCACGCCCATCCCTGGGGCAACCTTATATCGAACAAATGGTCTATCGCTCGGATAATCGCGGGCGGGTGTTCCGGCCGCTTGCCCCCGTATCCATCACCCCACAGCTCGCGCTGTGCGAGTGTTCCATGACCCTGCTGCCGGACGGTCGTTTGCTGGCGCTTTCGCGGGAGAACAGCCGGGTGTTCGAGCCCATGTACGCCTGCATCAGCGAAGACAAAGGCCAGACCTGGAGTGACCCCGTTACTACACCTTTGATCGGCCACCGCCCTTGCATGGGGCTTACCCGTTCGGGTCGTCTGTTGGTCAGCTACCGCAACGTGGCTCCCGACAAGGGAACCGCCGCCTGGATGGGCACTCCGGAGGAACTCCTTGAAACCGGGTTTCTGGTGCACGGACTGGTTATGCCGGGATGTACGCTTGAAGACCGTTCGGAGGGGATGCACGTGGGCTGCGACGACTCCGGCAGCCTGCTGTATTGTCTGCGGCCATTGAGCGACCCGGCCCACGCGACGGCTCATCTGGAAGCCGAGGTGCAGTGCATGGACGGCGACAAAAATCACTGCGCGTTGCGCCTGGGCGTCTGGTGGCATATCCGACCCAACGGTATTCGGCCCAATTTGCCCGGGGCGCGCTGGTACGCGCTGCCCGAAGGACGAGTCAACACCATAGCCGTCAGCTATACGTCCGGACAGCTAATTTTGCGTATTAATGGCCGCAAGCGCAAAGAGTTCTCTGTGGATGCCGATTCCATTTACAGGCGGGCGATTCTGTTCGGTTCCTCCGGGGATTCGCAGACCGCCGGCCACAGCCTGTGGAAACGAGTCGAGCTGCGTACGGAAGAACCCCGCCTGTTGCGGAAATATTCCTGGTCCTGGAGTGCCTCGGACGGCAGGCCGGATTCCCGTGCAGCACAACAGGTCCTGGAGTTGATGAATGATCGTGAAGCGTCAGTGGGGGATTTCGGGTATTCGGGCTGGACGGAAATAGAAGACGGTCATTTTTGTTGTGTTTATCATCAGGGTGGTGGAGGTAAGCCTGACTATAATGAAGGGTTTTCCTCTCATGTTGTAGCGACACATTTCTATGAATCTGATTTTTTTGATGGAAAGTAAAGGTGTGGAGACATCTTGTGGCCGTTTTCTTACGATACTTTTGCTGTTGCATTGAAAAAGTATAGCAGTATTTCATGTTTTACTTGCATTTTAATTTGAAAAGCTCTACTATATAATTGGTCGTATGAAGTATGTCTTATGTTTAACAAAATGGAGGAGTTCGTTATGAGTTCTGAGGGGGTAGTAAAGTGGTTCAACGAAAAAAAGGGTTTCGGCTTTATTCAACACGATAGCGGTGATGACGTTTTTGTTCATTTTTCCGCAATTCAATCCGAGGGCTTCAAGACTCTGCATGAAGGCGATCGTGTTTCTTTTGAGATCGTGAATGGTGAAAAGGGTGCCCGCGCCGCGAATGTTGTGAAGGTATAAGCTTTACACTTCTTGTTGCCACGAAAGAGAAGCCGGGTCCCCCCGGCTTTTTTTATGTAGAGATGCAGACTTTGATTTTTTTCATACAAAAAAAGTATGCATTATGGTGTTAACAAAAATCAAGAAAAAATGGTTTATGTATTCATTTGTGCTTCTGTATAGTAATCTAAAAAAAAATTAAATAAAATTTACACTTCAAAATGAGAGCGTAACAGAAATACTACGACTGATTGCATTGGATCTGCTTTGAGGATAATACGCCATCCATCTGCTATCTATACTATAAGTTTAAAACAGATAAAAAGTATGATTCTGCGAGAAGTAAGCATACGAATCGGTGTCTTGGGGGGGGGCTCGGTGCTGGTCTTGTTGCCAGTTATTTCAAAAAGCCGCATGGCAGCGGCTGATTCATGGTGCAAGACACCATGCTCCATGAATCAGCGTGTTAGTCGGGCAAGTGTTTTACTCCGCAGTCTCAAAGACCCGCAACGCGGTGAACGCGCCGTTCAGAGCGGCGGGGAACCCCGCGTAGACTGACAGCTGCAGGATTACTTCCAGAATTTCCTCTTTTGTAAGCCCCACGTTGAGTGCCGCCCGGACGTGCACTTCCAATTGCGGCTGGGCGTGTCCCAAAGCCACCAGAGCGGCCACCGTGGCCAGTTCCCTGTCCCGTAGGCTGAGCCCTGGGCGTGAATAAATGTCGCCGAACGGATATTCCACCAGGTAGCGCGCCAAGTCGGGCGCCTTTTGGGACAGGTTGCGTACCAGGTCCGTTCCGTGCCGACCGTCCACTTCTTCCAGTTTCTTCAAACCGCGTTCGTAGCGTTCGTTATTCATTGGTGTTGTCTCCTTTACTTTGTTGATTCGAAAGGAAGCGTACGCCGAAGTTTATCGATAGGTCCAATATATCTTTCAATCTAGATTGATATGGAATAAGTATTGATCATGGAACTACGGCATTTGCACTATTTTATGGCAGTGGCCGAGGAGCTGCACTTTGGTCGGGCCGCCAGGCGACTGCACATTTCGCAGCCGCCGTTGAGTCAGCAGATACGGGAGTTGGAGCAGGAATTGGGCGTGCGGTTGTTTGAGCGAACCAGCCGCAGTGTCCGGCTGACCGAGGCCGGTTCTGTGTTTTACCAGCAAGCAGGACAGGTTTTCACACAGTTGGAGCGGGCAGTGAGCCTGGCCCAGGCAGTGGAGCGCGGGGAGTCAGGACGGTTGCGGGTGGGGTTCTGCGCACCTGCCATGGAAGGGACCCTGCCTTTCGGGCTCAGGGAGTTTGGTAAACGTTATCCCGACGTACGCCTTGAGCTGCTGGAAGCCCGTACGCCGGAGCTTTTGGACGCCTTGCGCCGCGAGCGGATAGATGTGGGCTTTGTGCGTTTGTATCGGGAACAACCGGATGGATTGGAATCCGAGTTGTTTTTTCGGGAGCCCTATCTGCTGGCCGTGCCCGAGGGGCACCGGCTGGATGGCGCGGAGAGCGTAGGACTTGCCCAACTGGATGGAGAGCCTTTGCTGCTGGTGCCGCAACAGGAACATCCCAAGCTGTACGCGGCCTTTTTGCTGGCATTTGAGAATGCGGGAGTGCAGCCGCGTATCGTACGCCAGGTGGCCGGCAAGCAGACCATGGCGGCCCTGACCGTGGCGGGGGAGGGGCTCTGTTTTTTGCCCGCCTCCATGCGCAGTGTGGCGCGGCAAGGGTTGCGGTTGTTGTCCATTGCTGATGCCCTCCCGCAGGTGGAGGTTTTCATGGCTTGGCACAAGGGTGCAGCCTCCGCTCTGGTGGGCAGATTCGTGGAAAGTCTGCGCCCTTTTCGTCGGGACAGACTTAGTATGCAAAACTTGACGCGTAGTGGCGCATCAGGCACAGAACTATAAAAATATACTTGATGGAGTATGCCATGCCCCGAATGCAGAGGATGCAGATAGTGGACGAGCCCACTGTGTATCATGTCATCAACCGTACGGCTTTGCCCGGCTTGCCCATGGGCGAGGAGGAAAAGGCTTTTCTGCTTCAGATGCTGCAGCGTCTGGTGAATAAATATTTCATTGAAATCTTTGGGTTCTGTTTCATGGGCAACCACTTTCACCTGTTGTTGCGGACGCGGCCGGAAACCGATATCCCGGATGCCTTGCTGGCCGAGCGTCTGCGCTTGCTGTTGGGAGACAGTGCTCCGGATCCGCATAGTCCGCAGGGCATTCGCCTGAGGAGCAAGCTGGTCTCCATTAATCCCTTTATACAGGAGCTCAAGCAGGCTTTTTCACGTTTTTACAACAAACGCCACCAACGCCGCGGCTTTTTCTGGGGCGAACGCTACAAGAGTGTGATTGTCGAACCCGGGCATACGCTGTTGCATTGTCTGGCCTACATTGATCTCAACCCTGTCAGGGCCGGGCTGGTGCAACGGCCGCAGGAGTATGGCTGGTGTTCGCTCGGCTATCATAAGCTGCAGGGCAACAAAGACGGTTTGTTGTCCATGCGGTACGACTATGAAGACTGGAAAAACGTTGGGCAGGACGAACTGCTGGCCAAATACGAGGATTTCGTAGCCGCAACAGGCGCTCTTGATCCCGAGTACGCGAGCGCAGCAGGGGGGGCTACGGACAAGAGGACGGGCAGCGAAGACATTACACGGGCAGACCGATTTCGGAAAAGGACACGTTATTTCACGGACTCCGGATTTATCGGATCAAAAACCTTTGTTCTCAAGAACATTGCCCGTTTTGCGGGTGATTATGACTTCAATGCCAACAGGCAGCCCAAAAAAGTGAAAGGTCTTGAAGAGATATATTCATTACGGCGCTTGTCCGAACTTTTATGACCGCTTTTATCCCATTTCATTGTGACAGAGTCTTTCCACTTGCTTGTAAAATCGGTTATACTACAAGCCTCTGATCAATTGTTGCGTTTCCAGATACACCCTGTTTCTTTTCTGTCGGATAAATGATGTTTGAAAGACGTAGTATCACCGGATTGAGTTTTATCAGTACATTCGCGATATCCTTTGCTTTGTTGGTATTGCTCGGATTCATTTGGATCTATTTTGAATACAATGCCATTCAGTCGGACTTTGAGGCCTTTCGTGAGGCGTATATTGCCGGGCAGAAACAACTGATAAAAAAGGAAGTTGATAATGTTCTGGATTATATTGTCTACAGCAGGTCCCTGACGGAAAAACGCGTACGCGAGGATATTAAAAAACGGGTCGAAGAGGCCTACGCCATAGCCCAAGGGCTTTACCTTCATAATAAAGACCGGATGGACAAAAGCACCCTGGAATCCGTGGTGCGTGAGGCCTTGCGCCCTATACGCTATAACGGAGGCCGGGGCTATTTTTTTGCCACAGGCCTGGATGGAGTGGAACAGCTTTTCGCGGATCGGCCGGAGCAGGAAGGCAAGAATTTGTCAGAGTTGCGCGATACGCGAGGCAAGTACGTGATTAAGGACATGATAGCCCTGGCCCGGGACAAAGGCGAAGGTTTTTATTCCTATACCTGGACCAAACCCGGCGAGCGGGGCAAAGATTTTGAAAAAATTGCATATATTAAGTATTTTGAACCATTTAACTGGTTTATAGGTACAGGGGAATATATCGACGGGTTGGAGACCACTATCCAGCAGGAGGTTCTCGACCGGATAAGTAACATTCGTTACGGCAATGACGGCTACATTTTTGTCGTTAAATGGAATGGTAATTTCTTAAGTCATATCAATCCGGATTACATAGGTAAAAGTCATCTTAAAGTAGTCGATCCCAATGGTGTCGTTATTGGAGAACGGGTTCAGGAGATGGCAACAAAACCGGAAGGGGGATTTCTCAACTATATGTGGGAAAAACCCAGTACCGGCAAGTTGACCCCGAAACTGGGCTATGCGCGCGCATCTCCCGCGTGGAACTGGATCATAGGTACGGGCATCTACCTGGATGATATTGAATCCGTCCTTGAGAAAGGTCTGGATAAATTCAAACAGCGCATCATGACCAAGATCGTGGCCAGTTTCTGTCTTTTTGGCATTGCGTTGCTGCTGTTGTATTTGAACTCCTCGATTCTGTCTAAAAGGATACAGAAAGGCATCGATCAGTTTCGCTTGTTTTTTGAACGGGCAGTGACCAGTCATGAAAAAATCGATCCTGGGGCGCAGCCTTTTTCCGAATTTCAGGACCTGGCAAAGCGCGCCAATGTCATGGTCGACGATATGAGCCGTTCGGAAAAGGAGCTGGAAGACCTCAATATTCACCTGGAAGTTCTGGTGAAAGAACGAACCCAGGACCTGTTGACCAAAACGGAGGAGTTGGAACAGGCCAATAAGAAACTGGTCGAGCTCGATGAAATGAAATCGTCGTTCATCTCGCTGGTAACGCACGAGCTCCGTACGCCCCTGACGTCTATTTTCGGTTTCACCAAGATAATCGGGCGCGATATCCGTAAATATTATGCGCCACTTGCCACACAGGATCCCAAACTGGCGATCAAGACGGACCGCATCCTGAGCAACCTGGCGATCATGGATCAGGAAGGACGGCGCCTGGGGCGTTTGATTGAAGACGTTCTTGATCTTTCCAAAATCGAATCCGGCATGCTGGAATGGCGGGAAGAAACCGTCGATCCCGTGCAGTGCATCAAAGAGGCACTGAGTTCGATTTCGGGCCAGATATCTGCAAGGATCCGCATGGAAAACGACATTCCCGAAAGGCTGCCGGATGTTGTTTTTGATCCTGACAGGCTGGTACAGGTGCTGATCAATCTTATTGGTAATGCCTTGAAATTCATGGATTACGGAAAACTGCACGTGGCCGCGCGCGATAAGGGGGACGGTTTCCTGGAAATCAGCGTATCGGATTCGGGGCCCGGCATTCCGTATGAATTGCAGGAGATCATTTTCGACAGATTCCGCCAGGCCGAGGCCATGCACGACTACACCGGTCGCCCCCGGGGAACCGGTCTGGGGCTGGCCATCTGCAAGCAGATCGTCGAACATTTTAACGGCAGCATCCGCGTGGAAAGCGAACCCGGCCAGGGCAGCACCTTCAGTTTTACGATTCCGGTGGCCGAGGCAACTTGAATATCTTCGGTATGGGATTCGCTACTTACCAATACAAAACTGGGAAAACACGGCTTCCAGTACGGCTTCCGGAGCGATGCGGCCGGTGATTTCGGCCAGTTGGGCGCAGGCCAGATCCAGGCGAACACTGAGCAGGTCGTAGGGGGTGTGGACCGCCAGATCGGCCAGCAGAGCGCCCAATTCGGCGTCGGCATGTTCGAGCCCCTGGCGCTGGCGCAGGTTCGGGACAAGCTCTCCCTGTGCCGGGTCCTGTCCGGCCGCGGCGCAGCTGCGTATGGCCTGGGCCAGAGCATCCATGCCCGAGCCCTGTTTGGCGGAGATGTCCAGAACGGGCACCCCTTTTGCGGCGAGTTCGGAGCATAGCGCCTGAGTCGGCCCCTGAGAGGCGTCTGAATCCGAAACGGCGAGCAGATCGCATTTATTGCGTACGCAAATCAGCCTTTCGGGCGGGACATTGGCGCCCAGTTCACGTTCATGAGGGCCGGGTTCTGCCGTGGCGTCGAGCACCAGGAGGACGATGTCCGCGTTGGAGGCCAGGTCGCGGCTGCGCTGCACGCCTTCCTGTTCGACAATGTCTCCCGTCTCGCGGAGTCCGGCGGTGTCGGTAATACGTACGGGTAAACCGTCCAGAAGCAGTTCTTCTTCCAGATAATCGCGGGTGGTGCCGGGAATGTCCGTGACAATGGCTCTGTCCCAGCCCAGCAAGGCGTTCATCAGGCTGGATTTCCCCGCGTTGACACGTCCGGCCAGCACCATGAGGATGCCTTCGCGCCAGGGACGCGTCCGTTCGTAGCCGGCCAGCAGTTTCTGAATGGCCGTCCGCGTTTCCCTGACTTGTGCGGCCAAAGCCTCGGGAGCAAGGCATTCGACCTCGTCTTCAGGAAAGTCGATGGCGACGCAGAGTTCCCGGCGCAGGGTTTCAAGCTGCGTACGGATGCTTTCGATCATCCGTCCGAGCTCCCCTTGCAGCCTGGTCTGGGCCAGGCGCAAGGCTGCAAGGGAAGGCGCGGCAATGGTCTCGGCTATTGCCTCGGCCTGGGTCAGGTCGATACGGCCGTTTAAAAAGGCGCGCTTGCTGAACTCGCCGGGTTCTGCCAAGCGTACGTCCTGCCGGAGCACTGCCTGGAGAATTGCGCGCAACACGGTCGCGCCGCCGTGGCAGTGGAATTCCACCACGTCTTCGCCTGTGAAGGAATGCGGGCCGGGCATCAGCACGACCATGGCTTCATCCAGGATGTCGTCCGGCCGGGCCGGATCAATGAGATGTCCGAGGTGCAGGTAGCGCGGGGTAAAATCGTTGAAGCTCGCAAAGCCGGGGAGAAACAGCGTACGTGCTGTTTCCACGGCGCGCGGTCCGCTGATGCGAATGATACCGACTCCGCCGGAACCCGGCGGAGTCGCTATTGCTGCTATGGTGTCTATGCTTGCTTGGGCCGGCAAGGACATGCCCAGCCTCACTATGATACGGGCCGGAACAGCTTCCGGCGCTTAGGGGCGTTTACTCTTGGTTGAATAGAAACGCGCTCCCCTGTTCTTGGGGCCGGGTGGGCGTTCTCATCTGACGAGGTATGGGGCGAAGCCTCAAAATGTCCCCCTCCGGCCTGTATTGCTTTAGTCACGATGCTGCGGGGCGTGCTGCTGGTAGTTGTTCCTGCGCCCCCCGCCGCGAGCGGATTTGGGCATGATCAGAACGCGTTTCAACGAGCCTTCGCCTTTGCTGCGCGTGGTGATGCTTTCGTCAGTCTGCAGGGCCATGTGCACGACCCGCCTGTGATAGGAACTCAACGGGCGCGTACTTTGTACCCGGCCGATTTTTTTTGCTTTTTCCGCCAGGTGCAGGGCGAGCTGCCGCAGGTTGTCGTCCTGTCGTTCGCGGTATTCACCCGTATCGATCTGAACGCGAACGGGGTCGGTCCATTTTTTTGCCACAATACGATTGGCCAGATATTGCAGAGACGCCAGGGTCTGGCCTTCGCGGCCGATGAGCAGGCCGGAATTCTCCTCGTCATGAACCGTTACCTTTACCCGCGAGTTTCCTTCGACAAGGACTTCGAGGTTCGGACTCGGGACAATGGGTTTGATAAGGTTTTCGACAACTTCGACCACGATTTTTTTGAGTGAGTCGCTGTTGTCGCGGACTCGCGCCTTGATTTTCGCTTTGCGCGCGCCCACCAGGCCGAATATACCCCCCTTGGAGTCGGATACGATCTCTATTTCGAGTTTATCACGGTCGGTTTCAAAATGGGTACATGCTGTATCAATGGCGTCATCTATACTTTTGCCTTCAAAAACTTGCAATTCGTCGTTCATAGGGTCTCCTAAAACTCGCTTGCCCGCAAGCGACGGCGTCCGGAGGGGAGTATTCTCATGGAATTACTTTTTTTTGTTGCGGAGCATCCACCCCTGTTGTGCAATGGAAAGGACGTTATTCGTCAGCCAGTAGACCACGAGCCCGGAAGGAAAGTTCAAAAAAATGAACGTAAAGAAGACGGGCATGAACAACATGATCTTGGCCTGAGTCGGATCGCCGGGCGAGGGCGTCATTTTTTGCTGCAGGAACATGCTCGCGCCCATGATGATGGGCGAAACATAGTACGGGTCTTTGGCTGAAAGATCGGCCAGCCAGATAATGTCCGTAAAGGGGACGTGCGTGATAAAGGCCGCATGGCGCAGACTGATGGAGTTCAGCAGCGCCTGGTACAACCCCAGAAATACAGGAATTTGCAGGAGCATGGGGAAGCATCCGCCCGCGGGGTTGACTTTATAGGTTTTATACAGGGCCATCATTTCTTCATTCATCTTCTGGCGGTCATCTTTGTATTTCTCGCGGATGGTTGCCATCATGGGCTGGAGCTTTTTCATCTGCTCCATGGATTTGTAGCTTTTTTGCGAAAGCGGCCAGAGTATAAGCTTGATGATGATGGTCAAAATGATGATTGCCACGCCGTAGTTGCCGACATAGGTGTCGATGAAATTGAGTGCCAGAAGCAGAGGTTTGGCAATGAAGTCAAACCATCCGAGGTTGACGGCCTTGGAAAGGCCGTTGGGGGCTTCAGCCAGGGCCTTTTCATCCTTGGGGCCGAAGAAATAATCGCAGGTATATGTGTTTTCCTGACCGGGATCGATGTGGCCCAAAGACGTATCAAGGTTCATCCGGTACAACTCGTCTTTGTAGTCGGCCCGGAATGTGTGGGAAACACTTTTGTCCGGGGCGGCGGGGGGAACCAGGGCCATGAGGAAATAGTTGCTCTCCAGACCGCCCCAAAGAACATCGCCTTCTTTGGTGAAGCCTGTTTGTTCCAGATCTTCTTTGCTGGTTTCCTCATCCAGGCCGCTGGAAGTGAGGCTTGCGATCCGCGTCTGGTTGTATCTGTCGTCATCCGCGCTGAGCGCCTGGGCTTCGAGCGTATAGCTCAGGTTGCCGGTGATGCGCTTGCTGCCGTTGTTTTTAACCAGGGTCTGCTCTTTGACGAGATAGCCGTTACCGGAGAAAAAAAACTTGCGTGTGATCTGCACGTCGCCCAGGGAGCCGATGAAGGTGAGCGAACCTTCGTCGCCGGCATCCAAAGTCAGATTCTGGTCATTGGCGTCTTTCCAGACCGCCTTGCCTCCGAGCTTCAGGGCCAGGGGGCGGAACTGGGCCGCAACCGGGCCGATCAGGTCGACATTGGTTGAGTCCGGCTTGATGGTTTTTTTGTATTTGTTCAGCAGAAAAGAAGTGAGAACGCCGCCGTCCGTGTTGAATACAGCCGTGTACTGCGGCGTGGTCACAGAGACTTCACGCCCCTTGAGCGGTTCCTGTTCTTCCGCCGCCACTTTGAGGCCGTTTTCTCCCAGGGTAGCCTGTTCGATATTCTTTTTGGGAGCCTGCGTGTCGGTTGTCTGTTCGGCAACAGGTTGTTTCGTTTCTTTTTTGGGAGTTTTGGGCGCCGGAAACAGCCAGTTCCAGGCAAAAAGGACAAGCAGGGATAATGCTACGGCGATTACAACGCGTTTATTTTCCATGAGGGTTCGTTAGCTCCTGTTTCGTGGGGCTTTGTAAGGAGTTTGAGGACAAAGGCTGGTAACTGGCAGGCGAAGGTTCGGGCACAGGATCGAACCCTCCCTTGCAAAGGGGGTGACAGCGAAGAACGCGCCAAGTGGCAAGCCTCAGGCCTTTCAAGACGCCGTGCAGACGCACGGCTTCCATGGCGTACTCTGAGCACGTCGGGGTGAACCTGCAGGCCGGAGGCAGATAGGGCGAGACTGCCTCTTTATAAAGGCGCAACAATCCAATTATCAGGGTGCGCATTCCTAACTATCTGTACGGGCCGACGGAGGAGTCGAACCACGGATCGTCTTGTCCTGAGGGGAACGGCTTTTCGCTCGCAACAGCACGGGCAACATTTCATCCGAGATAAGATCGAGGTGGAGTTTTTTCCACACAATGCCGCGTTTTGCAACAATTACAATATCTTTGCCCGGGCCGATACTTTGCTGATGCAGGCGGAAAAATTCCTTGATAAGCCGTTTTACCCTGTTTCTGGCGACAGCCTTGCCGATTTTCTTTCCAACACCTGTGCCGAGCCGCGACGGCAGGCCTCCGTCGGGGCGCGGCAACACAAAAACGATAAAATGCTTGGTAAAATAGCGGCGCCCTTGCTCATAACATGGCAAATATTCTGCTCGTTTCGTCAGGCGCCGCTCGCGGGGGTAGGTTAGGCTGCCAACCGCTTGCGGCCTTTGGCGCGCCGGCGGCGCAGAATTGCCCGACCTCCCCGGGTCTTGGACCGAACCAGAAAGCCGTGGGTGCGCTTTCTGCGAAGCTTGCTTGGCTGGTAAGTTCGCTTGCTCATTGCTAATCTCCTTCATAAAAAAAAGAATACCTACTAAGAAAAAGTGATAGCGTCAAGGGATCTCTCCCTTGCAAACCACAATCGTTACTTTAGCCGATTTTCATCTGCCGGGCGTTGACACTTGCCTGGAAAAGGGAAAGAATGTCAATACTGAATCTTAACCCTCTTTGAAATTTTTTTAAAGTGGAAATAAAATTTGTGCATAAACACACTATTTTCTGTTTTTTACTGTGCCTCTTGGGTTCGTTTGGTCTAGCCTGTTTCGGACAACGGGCCGGCGCCACCAAAGGGATGCAGGACTTCCCCGTGCTGTACGCCCAGCTCGAGAGCCCGATTTCACCCGCTTCAGTGGATTTCCTGGAAAGTGCGGCGGAAAAGACTGTCCAACAAGGCGCACGGATGCTGTTACTGCGGCTCGACACTCCGGGCGGGCTTGTGGAATCCATGCGCTCCATGGTCAAGCTGATGGTCAACGCGCCGGTACCGGTGCTGGTCTGGGTGGGGCCGGGCGGCGCGCATGCGGCCAGCGCCGGGGTCTTTCTTGTGGCTGCCTCGGCAGCCGCGGCCATGAGTCCGGGGGCCACCATCGGTGCGGCCTCGCCCGTGTCGGCCGAAGGCAAGGACGTTCCCGAGACCATGCAGAAAAAAATAAAAAACGACTTGAAAAGCCTGGTACGCGGGCTTGCGCAGCAGCACGGACGCAACCCCGCCTGGTATGAAAAGGCCGTGGAGGAAAGCGTCAGCATCACGGGGCAGGAAGCGGTGCTGAAAAAAGTTGTCGAATTTGTCGCCGTCAGTCCGGAAGATTTTCTGGATCAGGCCGGGCGGCGCGGTGTTGCTTTTCATGGACAACAGTTGCGCTTTACCAGCGCGGATGCGCGGATGATTCCCTTTGATCCCGGCTTGCGCTTCCGATTTCTGGCCTGGCTGCTGCATCCGCAGATCGCCTATATGCTGCTGCTCGGTGGGATGGCCGGGTTGTTTTTCGAACTGACCAACACCGGCGCGATTTTTCCAGGCGTACTTGGTGGCCTGTGTCTCTTGCTCGGACTGTATGCCATGTCCGTACTGCCCACAAATGTGGCCGGGGTGCTGTTGCTGCTTCTGGGCGTGGTCTTTTTTATTCTGGAAATCAAAATAACGAGTTACGGCATGCTGAGTGTGGCAGCGTTGACCAGCCTGTTTTTCGGTTCGTTGATTTTGTTCAAACCCGGCGAAGGGTTTGATCAGTTGCCTTTGTCGTTGATCATTTCCACGGTGGGCACGCTGGGACTGTTGCTCGGCTTGGCGGTGTTCCTGGTGGCCCGAACCATGCGCCATCCTCCGGCCTCGGGCGGCGAAGCCATGCTCGGGCTGCAGGCCGAGGTGCGCGAGTGGAACAAGGACCGCGGCATGGTGCTGGTCCGCGGAGAATTGTGGAAAGCCCGGACTGTAGCGCCGCAGGATCTGCGACAGGGCGAGGAAGTCGAGGTCGTGGCACGTGAAGGTCTGACTCTGACCATAACATCCGGCCGAAAGAGCTGACCTGCTGCTTTCGGAACTAATTTTCAAACAAAAGGACCGAGGTTATGACAGTGTACGTACCCCTGGCGATTATTCTGCTGGTTGTCCTGGCGTCCATCAAGGTCTTGAACGAATACGAACGCGGGGTGGTTTTCCGTCTCGGGCGAGTGCTGCGCGAACGGGGCCCCGGCATCACTCTGGTCATTCCCGGCCTCGAACGCATGGTCCGGGTGGGACTGCGCATAATGACCCTGGACGTGCCCAACCAGGACGTGATTACGTACGACAACGTGAGCATCAAGGTAAACGCGGTGGTCTATTTCCGCGTGGTGGATTCCATCAAGAGCATCCTCGAGGTGGAAGATTACCTTTTCGCCACCTCGCAGCTGGCCCAGACCACGCTGCGTAGCGTCTGCGGCAAGGTGGAACTGGACGAACTGCTTGCCCACCGCGATAAAATCAACAACGAATTGCAGAGCATTCTGGACCAGCACACCGATCCGTGGGGCATCAAGGTCAATTCGGTGGAATTGAAATACATTGATCTGCCCCAGGAAATGCAGCGCGCCATGGCCAAACAGGCCGAAGCAGAACGCGAACGCCGGGCCAAGGTCATTGCTGCCGAGGGTGAATTCCAGGCCGCCACTAAATTGACCGAGGCCGCTCAGATCATTTCCAAACATCCCGAAGCCATGCAGCTGCGCTATCTGCAAACCCTCAAGGAAATCACCGGCGAAGGAAAGTCCACGGTTGTGCCGCTCCCCCTGGACCTGCTTCAGCGCGTCGTCAAATAGCAAGCCCGTTCTCTCTTTTTTACGAAAAAACCTGGAGGATTGTTCCTCCAGGTTTTTTCATCATCAAGAATTGTGTCGCAACAAGGTGTCTTTGTCATTATTTTACCGGTTGCCATTCTTCAGTGCCCGGTTTTGCATCCGGTTTTTTCAAAAACAGCCAGTGTCCTTTGAGCGTGGCTCCATCCCATTTCAATACCGTAACTCCGTGCTCTTCCGGTTTCCCACCCGCAAAGCCGATGCTGAGAATGCGGCATTGCGTGTCGTAAATGCCTGCTCCGTGATATTTCTGTCCGTCTACAACTCCCTGAAAAGAATAGGTTGTACCCTTATTGCTCAGCTGCAGCGTACCGTTGTAGGTAGCGGCTGTATCGGAACCGGGGTCGTTGCCGGAAACGCGGTACTCTCCCGCTGGCGGGCCCTCAACAGCCCAGGAAGGCCACGGCAGGCAAAACATGAGCAGCAGACAGGCAACAAGAGCTTGGTTGCGAGGAGAGGTCATAAGATACTCCTTGATATAGTGATGTTAAAAAACGGCGAGGTTCAATACAGTCTTGGTTTGTCCGGGACACCCGTATTGGGATGCGTTGGCAAGCGTATGGTGATGGTTGTTCCATGGGCCTCGGAACTCCGCATGCTGATTCTCCCTTGATGGAGTTCGACAATGAGTTTGGCGGAGTAGGTGCCCAATCCGGAGCCGCCCTGTTTATCATGCGTGGTGTATTTATCAAAAAAAGAGTCCCGCATGGATTCCGGTACCAGACTGGGGCTGTGGCATTTGATGTTGACGGTTTCCCCGCATTGTAGACCGAGGCTGACGATACCTTCCGGCGGGGTGGCTTCTATGGCGTTTTTCAGGATATTGGCAAGCATGGAATAGTAAAGCAATTCCTCTCCCAGAACCGTGCAGGTTTGGGTGGCTTTCGCGAACTCTATGGCGACTTCCTTGTTTTTGGCCAGCAAGCCGCAATCTTCCACGACTTTGTTGATCAGGGCTGTAAGATCAAATGGGATGGGAGCAAGCGTATAAGAGCCGGTTTCCATTTTATAGACGTCGAGGGAACGGTTGATCAGGTCGAGCATCAGCAGACCGCTTTTATTGATGGTTCGCAAATAGCGTTCGCGCTCCTTTTGCTCCAGATCCGGATTCTTGAGCAGAACTTGCGGCAGGGTAATGACGACATTCAAGGGCGTTTTGAGGTCATGGCGGACCATCAACTCCACGTCTTTTTTCAGTTTTGCGGAGCGCCGGCGTTCGGTTATGTCCCTATGGATGACGATGAGTCCGAGCAGTTCGTTGTCAGGCCCGTAGTAGGGGGTGCGTAACGACTCGAATTCTTTGATAGTATTTTCATTTGTCTGGAGTTCTTCTTCCATCAGGTTAGAGGAGCGGGACTCCAGAATCTGCCGGTCTTTTTCCCGCATCCGGAGTGCTGCTTCCAGCGGCAGTAGGTCGTAATCCGTGCAACCGATAATCTCTTCCCTGTTGCGTTGAATTTCTTCGCAAAAGGCCTTGTTGCAGCCCAGAAAGACCCCGTCCGGATCCTTGTAGAGCAGCAGATCCGGAATGGAATCTATGAGAGCGAGTAGCAAAGAGCTCTGTCGGTTGAGCTGTGTTTTGGCCTGTTGCAGTTGAATGAGGTCTTCGACTATCCAGATGATGCCCTTGGACGGGTCGGACGGCGCCACAGTTTTGCCTGAAAGCAGGCAGGGAAGCAGCTTGCCGTCTTTGCGGTGCAGCTCGTATTCAATGTGCATGATGCCGTCATTCATTAACTGATCAAAATATTTTTGTTCAAAGGCCGCGAAGCGTTCGTGGTTCCCGTGAAAGATTTCAAAACTTTCTCCCAGGAGTTCCCAAGATTCGTAGCCCATCAGTTCGCAGAATTTCGCATTGGTTCTTGCGATGCTGCGGTCCTCTTTGAGGTAGATGACGCCCACCTGGCTGTTTTCAAAAATGGCCTCGAATTCGTACAGGGATTGCAGGAGTAGCTGCCTTGTCTCCATGGGTTTGGAGATATCCATGGCCGTACCCACGACCCTGGCGGGATTGCCCTGCGCATCCCGCTCGACAATAGTGCCGCAGGCCTGCACCCAGACCCAGTGTCCTTCCTTGTGGCGCAACTGAAACTGCTGTTCATAATGGGATGAATCAAAAGCTTGACGGGAATCGAAAAAATTTTTTGCTTTTTTCAGATCCTCATTGCGGCAAACGCTTCTGAATGTCTCGATCGAAATGGGCTCCAGCTCTTTGAGAGTGTGCCCGGTCAGTTGCGCCCATTGTTCGTTCAGAACAATGTCACCGGTTCCGGGGTTCCAGTCCCAAAGCCCCAAGTTGGTGCTTTCGATGACCAGATTGAGTCGCTCCTGGCTTTGCTCCAGGGCCGATTGGATAATGCGGCGTTCTTCCAGACTGGTTTCCAGTTGCCGGATAACGTTTTTCAATTCCTCGTTGGCAAGGGCGTGACTTTCCGTTCTGGCAATCACTTTTGCCTCGAGTTCTTTTTGCGTATCGCGCAAGGCCTTTTCCAGTTGCCTGCATTCAGTGACATCCCATAGCAAATGCAATGTGCCCCAGGGCTGTTGCAACGCGTCTGTAAGGGAGAGAGTACGCATCAAGGCTGTTCGTTTTCTGTCGTGCCCGGATGCTTCGTATTGCACCGCCTCCACTTGCTGACGTGCTTTGGAAGGGATACAGGCGCAATTGTGTTCATCCGGCGCTGTCTGCCATGCAAAAATATCAGCAAGCGTCCTTCCCTCGGCTTGATCAGAGGAAAGTCCGACAAGTTGCAGAAAAGCGGCATTGGCAAAGTAAACTCTGTCCGCGTTATCCGTGATGAAAACAGGGGCAAGATTCAGATGTAGGCTTTGTTCCAGTGACGAAAGGCGTTCTTTGACTTTTTGAGTTTGAAGGGCATGTTCCCGGTATTCCTTTTCAATGTATTTGTGTCGAGAGCGCAGGCGCCGCAGTTTTTGGAGAAGCACCGCGGCTCCAGCGAGAGAAAGAAGTGTGGTGCTGAGGAGTATAAGCGACAAGGCGTTCATGAAAAAAAGTCTATCATAGATAAGAGGTGACGGCCAACGATTCCATGGATTCAAATTTCTTAGTCTCCATGGAAGTTCTGATGAACTGCCCGGTGTGTATTGCGCGTCCGGAAAAAATAATTATTATCTGTAAATATTCGCTCGCAATCAGCGGGAATGTATGACCGAAAAGCGGGAGCTGTTTTTTGGGGTCTGATGAAAGGATATTTGATAGCGTATGTGTTTCTACAATCACTTTACTTTTCAGAGTCATTTGCGTAGAAAGTTTTTTTTCTAGGAGCTGGTGAGACCGCACACCGTCGGACTCTCTGGAGGTAAAATATATGGAACAAAAAGATCTTGATTATTTTTACGCACTTTTGACCAAGATGTTGGAAGAGGCCCTGAGTAAAAGCGACGCCACCATTGAAGACATGACAGACACAATGGAAGTGTTTGCTGATCCTGCCGATCGTGCCACCATGGAATCGGACAGGGCGTTCACCTTAAGGCTTCGGGACAGAGAAAGAAAATTGATCAAAAAGATTCAGTCGGCTTTGAAGCGGCTGGATGAAGGTACGTACGGCATCTGCGAAGAATGCGGTGAAGAAATAAGCATTCCGCGCCTGAAAGCACGTCCGGTCACCAAGCTTTGCATTCAATGCAAAAGCAAGCAGGAAGAAGAAGAAACGGTCCGCGGCGATTGAGTTTTTCAGGCATGACAACTTGGAGGTCATGCTTTTCCGCTATTCAGAAGCAGTAGACGCCGAAGTGGAGCGATAACCGTGGATTCCAATTTTTTTCGATGCCTTGGCAGGGAAATGGCTCGAGAACTCCGCGGTGAACGCCTTGAAAAAATATACAGCCCGGCCCCCTCTGTTCATACTCTTGAATTGAGGGGGAGGCATACAAACCGTTTTCTTCTTTTTCATCCCGACAAGAACACAGGATATTTTTTTCTTTCCGAGGAAAAACCCCGTAATCCTGGTAGTCCCGACAGTCGGACCATGTGGTTTCGCAAACATGTAAGCGGACGCAGACTGCTTGAACCCAGGCTGGACTGGGCGAGCCGGCGTATGGCCTGGTTGCTTTCTCCTCGTTCAGGGGAGGAGGAATCCTGGCTGCTTTTCGATCTTCAGAACGGCCTGCAGCTCACAGGCGTCCTTCCTGTGGATTTCGATGCGGATCCCCAATGGCCGACATTGCAAACCATTTTGTCGGATGCGGACATCTGGCGCTCTTGTCCGCATATTTCCCCTTTGCTGCGGCGTAGTTTGAGAGCTCTTGCCGAAACAGATCCGGAACAAGCGGAAATGCTGTTAAAACGCCTTACAGTAGGGGCTTGTCCGGAATTTTTTCTGTATACGGACCCGGGCCGGGGCAAGCTGTTGACTACATGGAAATTGCCCGAATCCGAACGCAACGGGCGACGGGAACAGTGCTTTCAGAACGTTTTGGAGGCGGCCCGTGCGGCCGGTTCCGAAGGAGTGTTCACTGCTCCTGATGCCGGCGCAGTCGCGGAGGACACCGCGAGGCGCAAGGCGCAGCGCAAGAAACTTGAGCGCATTTTAAAAAAGCTGGACCAGGACGAAGCGCGACTGTATCGCCTGCAGGCCGGTCGGGAGCAGGCAAAACTCATCCAGGCCAACCTGTATGCCCTGGAACCTTCCCAGAAATGCGCCTCGCTTTTACTTACCGACTATGCGTCCGGAGAGGACCTAACTGTCGAAATGTCCCTGGACTCCAGATACAGCGTACGCGAAAATATGGAACGGCTGTTTCATCAGGCGGGCAAGGGCGACAGAGGGCTGGAACGAATCAACACGCGCAGGGCGGAGGTTCAGGCAGAGCTGCAGGCCCTGGCCGCGGGATCGCCGCTTGCCGATACGGTAGCTCCCCAGCTGGTTGCCCCCAAAAAAGGAACTGTTGCACGCAGGAAAAACAGCCCGAAAAAAGAACTGGCGCTGCATGTGTTTCGCAGCAGCGACGGATTCCAGATTTTACGCGGCAAGAATAGCGCCGCGAATCATAAACTTCTCTCCCAAAAAGCAAGCCCGTTCGATTATTGGTTCCATGCCCAGGACGGACCTGGCGCGCATTGCATTTTGAAGCGCGATCATCCCGGCCAGGATATTCCGGAACGCAGCCTGGAAGAGGCAGCAGCCCTGGCCGGTCTAAAAAGCTGGCAGGCCAAGGAAGACAAAGCACGAGTGCTCTGCTGTCTTGTTCGCGACGTCCGCCATTTCAAGGGAGCTGCCATGGGGCAGGTGGTGGTGGATAAGGTTCTGCGGGTTTTTCAGGTCCGGCTGGATCCGGATCTGGAGATGCGTTTGCGCCATAGCTGACAAAGTGTTTTTTGCTGCCCAGTTACGTTTCCAGCCACAATTTCCTCTTCTTTACCCACTCGTGTTCGAAAAAGTTCCAGGCACACGGGCTCTGTTTGTTTCATATATAATGATATCCGGCTTCAGGGGTGAATAGCAGGTTGGCCGTGCGGTTTGCAAAAAAAGGATGCAGGTGTATGGTGTTTTGTATCAGACTCCCAAAAAATGATGCTCCCGACATGGAATTGTAATAGAATTGCTTTGGAAAAAACGCTGAAAGTCACCTGCGGGCTGTAGAAAAAGATAAAGAAAATAACTCCTTGATTTTACAAATGCCCCATGCCATAAGAAGATATCTGGAGATGTGTCCGGGGTGTTGTTTCAACGGCCGGACGCAAACCGGAGCGTTGTTGCAGGAAGGAACTCGAAGCATTTGGTAAGGGGGATGTCGGAGAAGGGGAAAGAAGAGCTTGTTTCGTGAAAAGACTGAGAAGTTTCTTCTTTTATACCCGTGGTCAACCCAGAGCGTCCATGGTCGAATGAACCAGGCGCAACACTTCCGCAAGGATAGAAAACGGCATGACAGTTATAAACGCGACCGACGGAATTACCGCGCCGGAAAGCTTTCGTGCTTTTGAGTACAAAATGGAAGCTTATGGCATGCAGCCGCAAGTAGTGAATATCTTCAAGCGGCTCTATAGCGAATTGCTGTCCGGAAAAACCGGAATGTTGCATGAGCGTGACATTGAGCCTTTGGGCGACGAGGACATTGTCGAATACGATGCCCTGGGAAGCTATGAGGAGGCCGGACGCAATGCCATGCACCAGGCAGTGATGATCAAGCTTAACGGCGGTCTTGGCACCAGCATGGGGTTGGAAAAAGCCAAATCCTTGATCGAAATCAAGAACGGGCTGACCTTTTTGGACGTCATCATCCGCCAGACCCAGCGTCTGCGCCAACGCTACCACAACGAACTGCCTCTGGTGTTCATGAACAGCTTCAAGACGCACATGGATACCATGCTTGCCATTTCGGGTTTTGATAATGGCAGCGCCTCCATTCCGCTGGCGTTTGTGCAGAACCGTTTTCCCAAGGTGCTGCAGCAGGATTTTTCCCCCGCAAACTGGCCGTCCAATCCGGAGCTGGAATGGAATCCGCCGGGGCACGGGGATATTTACACGGCTTTGTATACCTCCGGGTTGCTCAATACGTTGCTGCGGCGCGGACGGTATTATGCTTTCATATCGAATTCCGACAACCTGGGGGCCACCATGGATCCCAGCATTTTGGGGTACATGGCGAGCAACCGCTTGCCTTTTGTTATGGAAGTGGCCCACCGGACGGCGTCGGACCGCAAGGGAGGCCATCTTGCCAAGATGCGGCATACCGGCAGGTTGCTGTTACGTGAAGTGGCCCAATGTCCGGATGAAGAGCTGGAGTCTTTTCAGGATATTCAGAAATTCAGTTATTTCAATACGAATTCCTTGTGGATCGATCTGCGGGAACTCGAGCAGGTGTTGTTCACCAAGCACATGATGCCGCTGGACATCATCGTGAATCCCAAAACACTGGATCCCCGTGACACGGGCTCGCCCAAAGTCTATCAGATCGAGACAGCCATGGGCTCGGCCATCTCTTCTTTTGACAGAGCCGGGACGGTTTGCGTGCCCAGATCCCGTTTTGCTCCGGTGAAAACCACCAATGACCTTATGGTGGTCATGTCCGATTGCTACCTGCTTTCGCCCGAAGGAAATATTGAGATCAATCCTGAGCGAAAGTTTCCTTTGCCGTATGTTACATTGGATGCGAAGTATTTCAAAAAAATCGACGAGTTCAGCAGCCGTTTCCCTGAAGGCGCTCCTTCTCTGCTGGAATGCGAATCCTTGAATGTGGAAGGCGATATCCGATTCAGCCGGAACGTCACATTGAAGGGCAATGTCCTTATCCGAAATTTTTCCACTGATCAGGCGGTGATTCCCGACAAGGAGAGCCTGAGCGGCGAAGTGCGTATCAATGGTGTCTGAGGCAATCTGTTTGCCACGACTCAATAGAATACTACCTTACACAGAGGCTCTTGCCATGAGCGAAATAGAAACGACTTTCCCTTTACATATCGAGCCGTTTGATCTGCATCTTTTTGGAAAAGGCGAACATTGGGACATCTACCGTATTCTGGGTGCGCATCCTGCTGTTCAGGAGGGGCGGGGCGGGTACCGTTTCGCTGTCTGGGCGCCCAATGCGCGCGCAGTGTACCTGACGGGCGAGTTCAACGACTGGCGTTACGGCGAATATCCGTTGTATCCTGTGGGCTCTTCGGGAATCTGGGCCGCATTCGTACCTGGCCTCTCAAAGGGGCAGCTGTACAAATTCGGCGTGGAGCAGCTCGACGGCAGGATTGCGTATAAAATAGATCCCGTTGCCTTCCATACCGAACTGCGCCCCGGTGTCGGATGCGTTACCTGGGAGCTGGACGCCTACCAATGGGGCGACAAAGAATGGATGGAAGAACGCAGACTCAATGGACTGCCTCTGGACAGGCCCGTATCCACATATGAAGTCCACGCTGGTTCCTGGCGCAGAAAGCCGGAATTGGGACCGGGGTATCTGACCTATGCGGAACTTGCCGACCAGCTGATTCCCTACGTTAAGGACCTGGGATTCACGCATATTCAGTTTATGCCTCTTGCCGAGCATCCGCTGGACGAGAGCTGGGGGTACCAGACCGGACACTATTATGCGCCCACGTCGCGGTTCGGCTCTCCTGAGGAATTTCGGGAGTTTGTGGATCGTTGCCATCAGGCCGGCATCGGAGTGATTCTGGACTGGGTGCCGGGGCACTTCCCAAAAGATGATTGGGGGCTCGGGCGCTTTGACGGTTCGGCGCTTTACGAACATGAAGATCCCCGCCTGGGAGAACATCCGGATTGGGGAACCTACATCTTCAATTACGGCCGTTTTGAAGTACGCAATTTTCTCTTTGCCAACGCCTTGTACTGGCTCAAGGAGTTTCATATCGACGGCTTGCGGATCGACGCGGTCGCTTCCATGCTGTATCTGGATTATTCGCGCGAGGAGTGCGACTGGATCCCCAATTGTTACGGAGGCAAGGAAAATCTGGAGGCCATCGACTTCCTGAAAGAACTCAACAGGGTCGTGCACGGCCATTTTCCGGGCGCCATCATGGTTGCCGAGGAATCCACGGCCTGGGCCGGCGTATCGCGTCCGCTGTACTCGGGCGGGCTGGGCTTCACGTTCAAATGGAACATGGGCTGGATGCACGATACGCTGGAATATTTTTCCAAGGAACCCGTACACCGGGCCTTTCATCACAACAATCTGACGTTTTCCATGCTGTACGCCTTTACCGAGAACTTCGTACTGCCGCTGTCGCACGACGAGGTGGTGCACGGCAAAGGCGCGCTGCTGTCCAAAATGCCCGGTGATATGTGGCAGCAACAGGCCAATCTGCGCCTCTTGTTTTCGTATCTGTGGGCCCATCCCGGCAAGAAGCTGCTGTTCATGGGCGGCGAGTTCGGACAATGGAACGAATGGTATTCCCAGGGCGAGCTGGATTGGAACCTGCTCGATTTCCCCGCACATCAGGGCATCAGCAACCTGGTTCGCGATCTGAACCGCCTGTTGCACGAGTACGGGGCCTTGTACCTGCGCGACCATGACTGGACAGGTTTCGAATGGGTGGATTTTTCGGACTACAACAATTCGATCGTCAGCTTTCTGCGCAAAGCACCGGATACGGAGCCATTGCTCTGGATTTTCAACTTCACCCCGGTCGTACGCCAGTCCTATGGCTTGCGCTGTCCGCAAGGCGGAGAGTGGATAGAGGTGTTCAATTCCGATTCCGAGTATTACGGCGGCTCCAACGTCGGCAACGGCGATGGTGTAACGGCCAAGAACACTGAAATAGGCGAAGATGCATTTTATCTTGAACTCGCATTGCCGCCGTTGGGCGCCATCGCCCTGAAGCCCGGAAGTTAGGAGGTTCAACGGGGTAACCACAGGGCGGCTGGAAATGCTAACCAAGGGATGGCTTTCATGCGAATCGGCCCGATAAAAATCGACGAGCGAGCGTACGCGTTTGTAGTTTGGGCGCCCAATGCCGAAAAAGTGCTGCTCGAACTGGATAACCACGAACGCCTGCAGATCCCCCTGACTCCTCTGGAGCGCGGGTACTGGCAGGCCATCGTAACGGATACTCCCCCAGGTACGCGCTATTCCTTTATTTTGGATGACGGCCCGCGCAGAGCCGATCCGGCGTCGCATTACCAGCCGCACGACGTTCACGGGCCGTCTGGGCTTGTGGACCACGACGCCTTTGACTGGACCGACGCCGGGTACATCCGGCCGCCGTTGGATCAGGGGGTTTTCTATGAAATGCATGTGGGCACGTTCACTCCGCAAGGCAATTTCGACGGTGCCCTGGAAAAACTGGACCATTTGCAGGAACTCGGCGTCAATATACTGGAAGTGATGCCCGTGGCCCAGTACCCCGGATCACGCAACTGGGGCTATGACGGGACCTATCCTTTTGCCGTGCAGCGGAGTTACGGCGGCCCGCCCGCCCTGAAGCGCTTTGTGGACGCCTGCCATGCCAGATCCATGGCGGTGGTTCTGGACGTGGTCTACAACCATCTCGGACCGGAAGGGAATTATCTGCACGATTTCGGCCCCTATTTCACCAACCGCTACCGCACTGCCTGGGGCGACGCCCTGAACTTTGACGGACCGTACAGCGATGAAGTCCGTAATTTTTATCTGGAAAACGCGCGCCATTGGTTTGAACATTATCATATAGACGGATTACGGCTTGACGCCACCCATGCCATTGACGACAGGCGGCCGATTCATTTTTTTACCGAACTGGCCCAGCTTGCCCATGCGCATGGCGAGCAGACCGGACGGCGGCCATGGCTCATTTCCGAGAGCGACCGCAACGATCCGCGTCTGGTATTGCCCGATGCGGTCGGGGGGTACAACCACGACGCTCTCTGGAGCGACGATTTCCACCATGCGGTGCATGCTTTGCTCACCAGCGAACGCCAGGGCTATTACCAGGATTATGGAGAAGTGTCGCATCTGGTCCGGGCCTTGCGTAACGGATTTGTGTACCAGGGCGAGTATTCGTGCTACCGGCGCCACGGCCACGGCGCGCCCACCAGATGCATGCCCGCCAGGGCGCATGTGGTCGCCCTGCAGAACCACGATCAGACAGGCAACCGCATGCTGGGCGAACGGTTGACCACGCTGGTATCCCCTGCTGCATTGCGCCTGGCCGCCGGATTGTTGCTGCTTTCGCCCTATACGCCGTTGTTGTTCATGGGAGAGGAATACGGAGAAACAGCGCCTTTTCTCTATTTTATCAGCCATATGGACGATAATCTGGTCAAGGCGGTTCGCCGCGGCCGGAAGCGGGATTTCAAGGATTTCTCCTGGAAAGGGCAGCCTCCGGATCCCGCCAGCGAGGCAACCTACGCGCGCAGCCGGCTGGATTGGGACAAGCTGGAGCAAAGTCCGCACAAAGAACTTTTTGCCTATTACAAGGCCTTGATCCGCTTGCGGAAGCGGCTGCGCTTTCGCAACAGCCCCTACGACCCGATCCCGCGGGTGGAATTGCATGCCGGAGGAGTCCTGCTGCTTCTGGAGCCTCCTTTGCGGAAAGGACGGGTCATTGTCCTTTGCAATCTTTCGGAATCCCCCACGCAGATTACCCCCTCGGCGCTTATGCGCGGAACCGGGTGGAACAAGATACTGGATTCGTCGGATAGTGCCTGGACAGGCCCCGGCAGCACGCTGCCCGAACGGGTTGTGGCGGACAAAGTCGAAGAGTGTGTCATGCCGCCGTGTTCACTGGCCGCGTATCTTGCCGACAGCACCACAGGAAACAATCTATGACGCGATATGTTTGCATACATGGTCATTTCTACCAGCCTCCGCGGGAAAATCCCTGGTTGGAGGAAGTCGAGGTGCAGGATTCGGCTTCTCCCTACCACGACTGGAACGAAAGGATCACGGCCGAATGCTACGGACCAAACGCTACCGCGCGTATTCTGGATGCCGATCAGCGTATCGTTGATATCGTCAACAACTACTCCAAGATAAGCTACAATTTCGGCCCCACGCTGCTTTCCTGGCTGGAGAGGCAAGAGCCGGAAGTCTACGAGGCCATTATCCGGGCGGATGCCTTGTCCAGGGAGCGCTTCAACGGGCACGGCTCAGCCATGGCCCAGGTCTACAACCATATCATCATGCCCCTGGCCAACGAGCGGGACCGGCGTACGCAGGTGCTCTGGGGCATCGAGGATTTTGCGAGCCGTTTCGGGAGGGCCCCCGAGGGCATGTGGCTCGCGGAAACAGCAGTGGATACGGCCACGCTGGAAGAACTGGCGCTCAACGGGATTCGTTTCACGGTGCTTGCTCCGCGGCAGGCCGCGCGGGTCCGGCGCCTGGCGGACGAAAACGACTGGAACGATGTTTCGGACGGGCGCGTGGACCCCACTGCAGCCTACCGTTGCGTGTTGCCTTCCGGGCGGGAGATTTCCCTGTTTTTTTATGACGGCCCCATTTCCCAGGATCTGGCATTCGGCGACGTATTGAGCAGCGGCGAGGCCTTCAAGGAGCGGCTGGCCGCCGCATTCACGGAAAACGGCCGGGACTGGCCCCAGCTGGTGCACGTGGCCACGGACGGCGAGACCTACGGCCACCACCATGCGCACGGTGAAATGGCCCTGGCCTATTGTCTGCATCTTATCGAGCAGGATCCGTCTCTGGAATTGACCAACTACAGTGCCTATCTGGCCGCGCACGAGCCCGTGCTGGATGTGGAGATTTTCGACAATTCGTCCTGGAGCTGCATCCACGGGGTGGAACGCTGGCGCGCGGATTGCGGCTGCCATTCGGGCATGCACGGCGACTGGAATCAGGCCTGGCGGAAACCGCTGCGCCAGGCCATGGACTGGCTTTCGGAGCAGGCCGCGCAGATTTTTGCCGGGCAGGGCAAAATCTACTTTAAAGATCCCTGGGGCGCGCGGGACCGCTACGTACGCGTATTGCTGGACCGTTCGGAGTCCAATTCCATAGCTTTTCTGGATGCCGAAGCCGCTTCCCCGCTAGGGCCTCTGGACAGAATCGCGGCCTTGAAACTGCTCGAACTGCAGCGTTTCGCCCAATATATTTATACGAGCTGCGGCTGGTTTTTCGACGAGATTTCCGGCATCGAAACCGTGCAGAATCTGCAGTACGCGGCTCGGGCCATCCAACTGGCGGAAGAGCTCTGCGGCTGCTTTCTGGAGGAACGCTTCGTGGAGCTGCTGGAGCAGGCCCCCAGCAATGTTTTTCCCAACGGCGCCCATGCCTACAATGAATTCGCCCGGCCCGCACGGGTAAACATGCTGCGGGTGGCCGCGCATTACGCCATCTCCTCCTTGTTCAACAACGACCGCACGGAATATCATTTCGGCAGCTACCTCGTACTGCGGGACCTGTCCGTCCGTTACGGGGCAGGGCGCTCGAGCCTGGTCCTGGGCAAGGCCAAGGTCGCTTCCACGGTGACCGGCGAGCATATCCAGGTGCAGTTCGCCGTATTGCATCCGGGAGACCACAATGTAATCTGCGGGTTGAACTTTTTCATCGACCGCCAGCATTTTTCCAATATGGAGACCAAACTGCGCGCTTCGTTCGAGCGCGGCGAGCTGGCCGAGGCCATCCGGACCATGGACGGTATTTTCGGAGAGAATATTTTCTCCATTCAGCATCTGTTCCGCGACGACCAGCGCAGGGTGGTGGACAAGGTGCTGGATCCCGCCCTGGAGAGCGCGGAAAAGGCCTATCGAGAAATGTTTGAAAGCAATTATTCCATTCTCCATTTTCTTGGTCATCTGCATATCCCGGCGCCGGAACAGCTGCGCAGGGCCGCCGCTTATGTGGTGAGTACGGATCTCAAGCGCATGTTCGGGGCGAAGGAAATGGATCTGGACCAATTGCGAAGCCTCATGGCCGAAGCCGGCAAGTGGTCTCTGGACCTGCATCGGGAGGAACTCGGTTTTCTGGCGGCCCAGTGGATCAACGAACGGATGCGCGCCGTCCAATCCTTTCCCGGAGAGGTCAAGATCATCCGCCACCTTTCCGAAGCCTTGGAACACCTCGTGGGCCTGCCCCTGGGGCTGCATCACTGGAAGGCGCAGAATATCTGCTTCGCACTGGGCAAGGAATATTATCCGCAACAGCGCAGCGCAGCAAAAAATGGCGACTCGCAGGCCGCCGCTTGGGTGGATGATTTCCGGCGGCTGGCAACGTTGCTGCAGGTGGCATTGGAATGAGCGACACATCCTTCAAGATTCCCCTCTGTACGTACCGGGTTCAGTTATCCCCAGCCTTTGGTTTCGAATCCTGCCGTTCCATTCTTCCTTATCTCGAACAACTGGGTGTTTCGCACATCTACGCCTCGCCGCTTTTCAAATGCCGGCCGGGTTCGGCGCACGGCTATGACGTCTGCGATCATTTGCAGCTGAATCCCGAACTCGGCACGGAAAAAGAGTTTACCCGGCTCATGGCCGAAGTGAAGAGCCGCGGAATGGGCTGGATTCAGGACATTGTTCCCAATCATATGGCGGTGTCCGGTGCGAACCGGATGCTGGTGGACGTGTTGGAAAACGGACCGGCGTCTCGGTTCTTTTCCTTTTTCGACATCGAGTGGGATCATCCGTACGAGAATATGCACGGCCGGATGCTCGCGCCTTTTCTGGGCAGTTTTTACAACGAAACGCTGGAGCGCGGTGAAATCCGCATCGGTTTCGACGAGGACGGTTTTTTTGTCCGCTACTACGAACTGCGTTTTCCGCTTTGCCTGGATTCCTACAACAGCATCCTCACGCTGGGGCTGGATGCGCTGCGCCGGAAACTCGGACGGGACCACATCGATTACGTCAAACTCCTGGGTATTCTCTACAATATCAAGTCCTTGCCTGAAGAAGCCCAGGAAGAACGCTACGATCAGATTTTTTTTATCAAGCGGATGTTGTTTGAGCTTTATGACTCCAGCGCGGACGTAAGAGCCTTTCTGGATGCAAATCTGGAGCGGTTCAACGGAGCTGGGCGTACGGACGGCTCGGAGCGCAAGGATCCCTGGCGGCTCTTGGACAATCTGCTGGCGGAACAGTATTTCCGGCTTTCCTTTTGGAAGGTGGCCGGAGATGAGATCAACTATCGGCGTTTTTTCAGCATCAACGACCTGATTTCCCTGCGGGTTGAAGATGAAGCTGTCTTCGACTACACGCACCGCTTCATTCTGGACAAAGTCCGTTCCGGCGAATTCGGCGGATTGCGGGTGGACCATGTGGACGGGCTTTATGACCCGACCGGCTATCTGCGGCGTTTGCGGGAGCAGTCCGGGGGCGTTTACCTGGTGGTGGAAAAAATTCTCTCCGAAACCGAACCCCTGCCCGGGTTCTGGCCGGTGCAGGGCACCACGGGCTATGATTTTTTGAATCGTGTCTGCGGTTTGTTTGTGGACAAAAGCAATGGTCCGGCCTTTGACCAGATTTATACCTCCTTTACCAGCTTGCGGCGTCCGTTGGGCAAACTGCTGGCTCAGAAAAAACATCTGATAGTGGAAAGGAACATGGCCGGAGACGTGGACAACATGGCCCGGCTGGTGAAAATGGTCGCAGGCAAGGACCGCCGTGCTTTCGACATCACCCTGAACGCGTTGCGCGAGGCCATCACGGAGCTGCTGGTGCAGTTTCCGGTCTACCGGACCTATATTTCCAACGATACGTTGCGCAGCCAGGATCTGGGATTTATTCGGGCGACCATCAGCACTGTCCGGCGCCGCAAGCCGGAGCTGAAGCAGGAGCTGGATTTTCTCGAACGATTTTTGCTGCTCGACTTCGGCGAAGGCACCAGCGAGGAAGACCGGCGCAAATGGGTGCAATTCGTAATGCGTTTTCAGCAGGTCACAGGTCCGCTCCAGGCCAAAGGGTTGGAGGATACGGTCTTTTACGTCATGAACCGGCTGCTCTGCCTCAACGAAGTGGGCGGCTGGCCCGGCAGTTTCGGACTTGATCCGCAAGATCTGCACGCCTTTGTGACGGAACGCGCGCAGAACTGGCCGCACGCCATGAACGCCACGGCTACCCACGACACCAAACGGGGGGAGGATGCCCGGATGCGCCTGGCCGCCTTGTCCGAGATGCCGGAAATCTGGCAGGCCGCATTGAAGCGTTTCAACCAGCTCAACGCCCGCAAACGCCGCCAGGTGGAGGGCCGCCCGGCTCCAGGGCTCAACGACGAGTATTTTTTGTACCAGTCCCTGCTGGCGCATTGGCCCTGGATAGGGCGCGAGCCGGATTCGGACGAACTGCAGGCCTTTGGCAACCGCTTGAAATCCTACCTGATAAAGTCCGTACGCGAGGCAAAGGATCATTCCGCCTGGATCAGTCCGGACGAGGAATACGAACAGGCCTATCTGGCCTTTGCCGGGGCGTTGCTGCGCCCCGGACGCAATGCCTTTCTCAAGGAATTTTTTCCCCTCAAGGAAACAGTGGCCCGGACCGGCCTGTGTTATTCGCTGGGGCAAATCCTGCTCAAGCTGACGGTTCCGGGAGTGCCGGACATCTACCAGGGCACTGAATTCTGGAATTATGATTTCGTGGATCCGGACAACCGGCGGCCCGTGGATTTTCGCCGCCGCAGCGCGTTGCTCGACAACTGGCGGAATGCGTATGGAGAATCCGCCCAGACACTGGCGGAGACGCTTCTGGCACAGCCCGAAGACGGCGGACTCAAGCTGTTCGCCCTTTGGCGCACCTTGCAAACCCGCAGGAAATATCCGGGTCTGTTCCAGGAGGGCGCGTACCTGCCCGTCGGATTGGAGGGCGCGCGGGTGGACCGGCTTTTCGGGTTCCTGCGGCAGTTGGAGCACAGCTGGGCTCTGGTGCTCGTTCCGCGTCTGGTTGCCGGCATCTGCGATACGGGCTTTCCCATGGGAAAGGTCTGGGAGAATACGCAGGTGGTTTTGCCTGACCTCCCGGCCGGGCGGCAGGGAAAAACAACAATGTGGCGTTGCTGTTTCACGGACGCGCAACTGCCCGCAACCACTCTTGCCGTGGGTGATTTTCTGCGGTTCCCGGTAGGATTGTGGATTCTGGAATAAAGGAGGCCGGGAGGCGTCAGTCCTGCGTTTTTTTATTCGCCTTGATGATCAGATTGCCGATTTCCTTTTGAGAAACGGGCTTGGAAAACAGAAATCCCTGGCCCCATTCACATGCCAGTCCGCGGAGCATGGACCATTGTTCGTCCATCTCTATGCCCTCGGCCACCACGTCGAGTTCCAGCGTGTGGGCCAGATCAATTACCGACCGGACAATCTTGCGCTTGCTGGTGTTGCTTTCCATGGCGTCGATGAATCGCTTATCGACTTTGAGCGTATCGATGGGAAATGATTGCAGATAGCTCAGGGAAGAGTATCCCGTACCGAAGTCGTCTATGCTGATGCGTACGCCCAGTGCCTTGATGCGTTCGAGTTTCTGGGCCGTACGTTCGGGGTTTTCCATGGCCACGGTTTCCGTGATTTCCAACTTCAGGCACTGGGGGGGGATGCCGGACATGTCAAGAGCGCTTTTGACCACGTCCACAATGTCATGCTGCGCCAGTTGCCGTGCGGAAAGGTTGACGCTCACGTTCAAAGGAGATTGCCGGTCGTGCTCCAGCTGCCAGTTGCGCATGTCCATGCAGGCCTGGCGCAAAGCCCAGGCCCCGAGCTGGACAATGAAATCATTTTCCTCGGCAATGGGCAGAAAAACATCGGGGGAGAGCAGTCCGCGGACGGGATGTTGCCAGCGGATCAATGCCTCCACACCGGTAAGCTTTTTGTTTTCCAGCGAAACAATGGGTTGATAGAGCATCCGGAACTCGCCGTTTTTCAGGGCATTGCGCATGTCCCGTTCGATTTCCATGACCTTGACGGCTTGTTCCAGCATACGCGCGTTGAATACTTTGATGCGGTGGCGCGTGCTTTTTTTGGCCTGGCGCATGGCGATATTGGCCGTACGCAGCAGATCCTCTGGCGTATTGTAGGGAGAAGCGCCGAGCACGATTCCCATGCTAGCGGTGATCAGGATATCCGTCTCCTGCAGCCGGAAAGGATCCTGAAAGGATTGTTGCATCTTGCTGACGATGCGGATGGTTTCTTTGGGGTGCGTGAGATTGAGCACTGTAATAAATTCGTCACCGCCCTGGCGGGCGAAAAAGTGGTCTGTGTGGGCGAGCACATCCTGCAAACGCCGGGCGACTTGTTTGATGAGTTCGTCGCCGTAACAGGTCCCCATGGAGTCATTGATGACCTTGAGCCGGTCGATGTCGATATAGACGATGGAAAAAAAAGACGAATCCGTTTCCTTGGCCTTGTCGACCAAGGTCTGGAGGTGATCCAGGCAGGCTTCCCGGTTGGCCAGTCCGGTCATTAAATCGATATGTTTGGATGCTTCCAGACGCAATTCGAGTTGCTTGCGTTTGGTAATATCCCAGATTGTGGAACGAATCTGCTGTTTGGTTCCTGCTGTATCGAAAATAAAAGAACTGCTGCGGGCAATCCAGCGCATGCCATTTTGTGTATTGAGCCGGAGTTCCACGTATTGCGGTGATTCACAGGTTCGCAGTTTTTTCAGAAATCCGTCCCAATCCTGTTTGCTCTCGGGATGAATCAAGTTCTCAAAAAGATGGGGGTTACCCAGGAGTTCCCTGGAATTGAGGCCTGTGATGCGGCTGCAGCTGGGAGAAACGAACAAAAGTTGAAGGTTCAGGTCTTCCAAAAGCTCCATGTGGTAGGGATTGCAGGCAATGCGTTGGAATATTTCCTGTTCCGTCATGATCGCTCGCTTAAAAATGAATTTTAGATAGTCAGGCGGCATCAAATAGTATCTTGAGATACGTATATCTTAGTCAATACCATAAAAAAATGTAAATGTATTTAGCAAAATTGTGGGGTAATGGAGGGAAGAGTGGTTTGTGGAAAAGGTCTAACCATTCTCGCGGTGCAAAAGTCGATATGATATTTGCAGTCTGTGCCATAAAAATGTCGGAAAGCCTGCAACAGGGTAGCAATATCAGGGAAACAATGATAAAGAGGAAGAACTATTTACTGGGTTTTGTCCCTGGACGAGTTGTTCAAAGGTGCTTATAAACAGTGTATCCCGAACGTTGCGCAAGGATTTGCCAGGACATTGCGTGTGGTGCTGGAACCCCAGTCGTTCGAGCGTCTTGCATCGTTCAGGGAAAAGGGAATCCGCCTGTTGCAGGAATAGGCTTTTTTTGTCAGAACACCCAACGGGCAGCCCTGAAACAACTTGTGTGATTTGCGGAAAAAAATGAGTCGCGCGATATGACAGTATGCGCAATGTATGAAAGAAACCTGGAGTTTGACGACTCCTTTCTGGCTCGCGAACTGTTCGGGCCGGGCAACGACCATTTGACACTGCTTACCAAAGAGAGCGGAGTGGACCTTCAGACAAGGGGAGCTGCTCTCACCGTACGCGGGCCGGATGAAAAACGTGTCGAACGCGTCAGCAATCTGCTTGTGCAGGCTTATGGCCTGTTGAAGCAGGGAACGCGTATCTACGCGCCGGATTTGCTGCACGGACTGCATATGCTTGCGCGCCAGCCCGGCGCAAAGCTCAAGGATATTTTTCAAGACGCCGTATTTGTAGTTTCTCCCAAGCGAACCATCACCCCCAAGACACTGAGCCAGAAGGTTTATGTGGATGCCATCAGGTCGCATGATCTGGTTTTCGGTATCGGTCCCGCCGGTACGGGCAAGACTTTTCTGGCCGTGGCTCTGGCGGTGTCCTACCTGCTATCCAAACAGGTCAAGCGAATTATTCTTATCCGGCCGGCTGTTGAGGCTGGTGAAAAACTGGGTTTTTTACCTGGCGACATGGCAGAAAAGGTGAACCCTTACCTGCGTCCCATGTACGATGCGCTGCATGACATGCTGGACTACGGCAAAGTCAATGAAATGCTGGAAAACGGCGTCATAGAAGTGGCCCCGCTGGCGTTTATGCGCGGCAGAACTCTGAACGACGCGTTTATCATCATGGACGAAGCGCAGAACACCACGCCGGAACAGATGAAAATGGTTCTGACCAGACTGGGCTTCGGATCACGGGCCGTTGTTACCGGCGACGTCACCCAGATCGACCTGCCTCCTGCCGGGGGCAGAAACGGCCACACGAGCGAACGTTCCGGCTTGGTTCAGGCGGAAAAGATTTTAAGCAACGTGGAGGGCGTACGTTTCGTCCATTTCCACGCCCAGGACGTTATCCGCCATCCGCTGGTGGCGCGGATAGTCAAAGCGTACGAGAGCAATGCGTAAGAACGGAAAAAAGACGGCATCCAAGCCATCCGCGCCAAAAAATACTCTGAACAAGAGCGCGGGGTGCTGCAGCGGTTTCAAAAATAAGCTGCATTTTACCTGTCCCGCCTGCACGGGCACGATATTTTTGTTTCTGGTACTGGTGCTGTTGAGCCTCATGGTCGGCGTCAGTTTTCAGCCCCGGGTGGCGTTGTATTCGGTGGGTGAAATCGCAACGCAGAACATCACGGCCAAAAAGGATTTTTTGGTTGAAGAAAAAGATTCCACCCAGTCCAAGCGGGATGAAGTGGCCGATTCGCAGCCCGTGGTGTTTGATCTGGACCTGGAAAAGGCCCATGATCTGCGCAACAGGGTCGGTTCCATTTTCAATACGGTCAACAAGGCCCGTCTGGACCAGCTGGAGCAGATCCGTTGGCAGATCGCGGAAACCCTGAACAGCGAAATCAGCCGCGACACCCTGGATATCGTTCGCAACAATGAGATCCAGAATCTGATCCTGATTCGCGTGTTGCCCTGGCTGGTCAAGGAGTTTTCGCGCGGGGTGGTCATGGATTCGCGGCTGCTGCAGCGCCTGGAACACGGTATACTGGTGCGATCACTGGCCACCAAGGAAGAAACGTTTCGCCTGGACCTGCATCAGCTCATGGATCTCGAACTGCTCAAGCAGGATCTGGAAACCTACCTGCGTACGGATCTGCACAAACCCTTGCGTATCCGCAATGCTATTCTGGAATTGCTGGAACCCATGCTCCAGGCCAGCCTGGTGCCCAATTCCGAAGCTACCCGCCAGCACCGGGAAAAGGCCAAGGAAGCCGTGGATCCGGTTTATTACCATATCAAGCGGGGCGAAGTGATCGTCCGCGCCGGTGAACGGGTGGACGAGCAGGACCAGCTCAAACTGCAGGCCCTGTACCAGCAGGAGACGGATTACTTTCATATCTACGCGCCGCTGGGCGTGCTGCTGATCGGTTTGTTCCTGAGCCTGGGACTGGTGCTGTCTCCATCGGGCCCGTTGCTGCGTCCGCTGAGCACGCGCGATGCCGTGCTGGTGGGCGTGGTTGTGCTGCTGTTCGTGGCGCCCGCGCGGTTTCTGGTCGAATTGCAGGCTCCCATGGCCGGCGAGCTGCAGTTGTTCAGTACGGCCATTTCGGGCGACATGTTCCCCCATTCGTATCCCGTGGCCGGGGCGGCAGGACTGCTCGGCTTGTTCCTTTCGCCCACCCTGTGCTGTTTCGCCGTATTGCTGATTTCTTTCCTGTGCTGCCAGATGGTTTCCGGCGGCCTGAATTTGTTTCTGTTTTATTTTCTGGGCGGCATGCTGCACATGGTGCTTGTAAAGCGTACGGAAAATCGCCCGGAGGCTTTGAAAAATCTGCTGCCGTTGCTGCTGGGACTGATACTCATCTGGCTCGGGATACGATTCCTGGATTTTCAGGACTTCCGCGGATTCTGGATCGAATTGCTGCTGGTGGGAGGCAACGCCTGCCTGAGCCTGCTGGCCCTGTTCGGACTTTCGCCGATCATAGAAATGCTCTTCGGTTACAGCTCGCGTTTCAAGCTGATGGAACAAATGAACCTGGAACAGCCCCTGTTGCAGGAGTTGATGGTGGCCGTACCGGGGACCTACCACCATTCGCTGATCGTGGCCAACATGGTAGAGGCCGGGGCGCGGGCCGTGGGCGCCAACGCGTTGCTCTGCAAGGTCTCCGCGTTGTATCACGACATCGGCAAAATCAAGAATCCCCAGTATTTCATTGAAAATCAATACGGCTGTCGCAACATCCATGACAAGCTGACGCCGTCCATGAGCGCGCTGATTCTGATTTCGCATGTCAAAAAAGGTGTGGAGCTGGCCCGCCAGCATAAACTCGGACAGGAGATCATCGACATTATCCAGCAGCACCACGGAACCAGCATCATCTCCTTTTTTTACAACAAGGCCCTGGAACAGGCCTTGACCAAAGGCGAGGAAACCGTCCGTGACGAGGATTACCGCTATCCGGGCCCCAAACCACAGACCAAGGAAGCCGGAATCGTCATGCTCGCCGACGCCATTGAGGCCTCCAGTCGTACCCTGGTTGATCCCACACCCGGCAAGCTCAGAAACCATGTGGAAACGATCGTCAAAAAAATCTTTTCCGAAGGACAGCTGGATGAATCGCCTCTGACGCTCAAAGATCTGAACCAGCTCACCGTCATCTTTTCCCGGATTCTGACCGGTATCTTCCATCAGCGGATCGCCTATCCGGACACCAAGGAAACCCTGCACCGCGCCGGGGAGAAAAAGGCTGTCCGGCGTCCGCACCAAGGGGACCAGGACGGTCCCTTACCCTTGACCGAGCCGTTGCAGTGATCAGTGTGCATAGGCGGACCGGCCGTGGTTTTGTTTTTCCGCTGACCCGGATCGAATGCCGGGAACTTGCCTCAAGCCTGATGGAATCGCTGGAACTGGAGGTCGGAGACCTGGAGCTGTGCCTGGTGGATGATGCGGAGATGAGCGCGCTACACGAGCAGCATCTCGACGGCATCGGCCCCACCAATGTCCTGGCTTTTCCCAGTGAAACAGATGCGCATGACCTGGCAGACTCGTTCTCCGGCGGGCTGGCGGATTCTGACCTCGATGGATTTGATGATGGCGAGGCGGGTGGTTATGCTGATGACGCCGGTGAGTACGATGCGGCGGACTGCGACGAGGACGAGGACGAGGATGCTGACGGTCCCGAAGTGTTTCTGCCGGAGATGTTCGATGATACGTATTCTGAAGACTACGCGGCGGGCGAATACTGCGCCGGGATCGTTGCCGGCTCCATAGTGTTTTCCGTGGATGCGTTGCATCGCGAATGCGTCCTGTATGATCAGGAACCGGGCGTCTATTTTGCCCGGCTGCTGGCCCATGCGCTGCTTCATCTGAGCGGCGTGCCCCACGGAGAATTCATGGAGGAGCGTATGGAGTTCGCCGTCACCCAGGCCCTGGCGGACTGAATTTTATTTTTCCATGCTCGAACACATCGCCATACTGCTTGTTCTGCTGTATTCGTTGATACATGCCATACGCCATTTCAGGCATATTTCACTCGAACAGTATCTGCACAATGAAAAGAACACCGGCTTGCTGCTGAGTACGGCCAGCGCTGTGGCCGGAAATGTGGGCGCGGGCACTGTGGTGGGCATTTTCGCCTTTGCGGCTAAGGGCAAGGGCGTGGCACTGTATATCTCCGTATGCTACGCGGCCGGACTGCTGCTTACGGGGTTGCTGGCCGGATGGGTCTACCGCCGTAATCACGCCGTGGGAGCCAACAGTTTCATCGACTTTATCGTTCTGCATTTCGGCAAACAGACCAAACCTGTTGTCTGGGGGGCGGTGGGCTGTATCTTTTTTCTGCAGATGGCTTCGCAGCTTCTGGCGCTAGGCAGCATTCTGCATGCCTCGCTGGGTATTTCGCTGGGCATGGCCATTCTCTATGCCTATGCCATTGTCACGCTCTACATGCTTTCCGGCGGCTATTATTCGGTGACGCGGACGGACCTGCTGCAGTTCGGTTTTTTGTTCGCCACGGCGGTGCTGATACTGTGCTATTTTCAATGGGAGCCGCTGCTGCAGAATCTTTCACTGCTCTATACGCCGCAAAATTACGGCCCGGTGTTTATTCTTGGTATTCTGCTGTTTTTCGCGCCGACTGCCGTGATTTCCATCGACAACTGGCACCGTGTAATTTCCGCGGAGAGCGCCGGGGTGGCCCGCAAGGCCTTTTTCATCACCTCGGGCATCTGCCTGTTCATTTATCTGGCCTATACGCTGCTTGGATTGACGGCTGATCCGACTGTGAAAGAGCCGGTGGGTTTGATGAAACAGTTGTTTCCCCAGGGCTTGTCTTTTTTCGCCATTCTTTCACTGCTCATGGCCGTGGTTTCCACCATGGACAGCACCATTCTGCCGCTGGCCGCGCCCGTATGCAGCAGTGTGAAAAGCAACCGGCTGCTGGCCATGCGGCTGGTTGTCTGGGGCATCATGACCGGCATCGCGCTGGTGGCCTACTTCCTGGGCAGCGTAATCACCGGCTTGATCGCCGCCCTGAGTTCGCTGGTGGCCTTGTTTCCGCCCGTGCTGACTGCCTTGTTCGACCGACCGTCTTCTGCCCTGGCCCTGCAGATTTCCTTGCCCGCCTCCATTCTTTCCAGCCTGTTTTTTGTGACCGTCAATGAAGAGTACGCCTTTCTTGTGGGCATAGGCGTCAGCTTCGTGCTGTATTACGGCATCAGCTATCTGGACCTGCGCAGAAAAAAAAATGAAGATGGTACTGGAATACAATGAGTATGCAGGGCAAGCCGATTGTTGCCTGTCTTATTGTATTGACTTCTTTTATTATCCTTTGGAGTCAATAACGTATGCACACGCCCACTCCGTGGGCATACGGAGCAGATATATAAAAGCCCGCATTAAAAAAAACACGGGCTTATTACTTTTTTGATGGATACAAAAGCAGCTATGCTTTTAGAGTATCCTAATCTTGAAAAGATCTAGATGCTCTTATGCATTTATCTGAAACAATGGGACATTGTTTCAGATTGGAGCCTTGTTTCAAGGCGAAAATGCGCTAAAACGGCACGTCGTCCATGCCGCTGGCTTCGGACGGGAAAGCCGGGCCGAGGTCTTCGTTTTGTTGCGGCGCCTGTTGAGGGGCCTGCTGCGGTGCTTGCTGGGGCTGTTGTCCACCGCCGAATTGATTGCCCTGGGGCGCGCCGTACTGGCCGCCTCCGCCCATGGGGGCATAGTCGTCGGAAGGCGGCGGTGCGTCGAATCCGCCTTGTCCGGCCTGCGTACGGCCGTCCAGAAACTGCACGCGCTGGGCTCTGACTTCCGTTGTCCAGCGGTCCTGGCCGTTCTGGTCCTGCCATTTGCGTGTCTGGAGGCTGCCTTCTATATAGACGGAGCTCCCCTTGCGCAGATAGTTGGCGCAGTTTTCTCCCTGGCGGTCCCAGACGATCACGCGGTGCCATTCCGTCCGGTCCTGGTTGTTGCCCTGCTGGTCGCGCCATCTTTCGTTGGTGGCGATGTTGAGGGTGCAGACAGGGGTGCCGCTTTGCGTATATTTCAATTCAGGGTCGCGGCCCAGATTGCCGATAATCATAACTTTATTAAGTGATCCCGCCATAATGTCCTCCTGATGAACCGGTCAGGCCTGGTCATCCAGATATTTTTTCGCCAAGGGCTCCAATGTTGCCAGGGCGTCTTCGAGCGCGTCGCTCAGTTTATTGGCTTCTGCCGGTTTCCAGTCGCCGAGCGCGGCTTCCAGTTTGTCGCGGAGCCGTACGGCTTCTTTTATGCCGGATTCCAGCTCTTTTTTGGCTTCTTTGTTCCAGTCGCCGAACTGCCAGCGGTCGGAAAGATCCTGGACCAGTTCCAGCAGTCCTTTGGGTTTTTGCCTGGCATCTTCTCCCCAAACCGCACGGCAGAGAAACGGCCAAGCCTCCGGAAGATCTTCCGGACGAAAGGTCTCGGCTTTTACACGAATTTGCAGGTATTTCCCCATCATGGCCTCCTGTGGCGACAATTGTACGGTCCGTATCGCCTGAGAGAAAAACACAGATACGCAAAAAAGAAAAGCGCCCCGTGCAAATCGCAGGGCAATTCAGGGCAACCTCTGGACTGCCCTGTTATTCGGGAATCACCCACTCGGTCTGTACGCGGACCACCACGTCTTCGATCATGGAGAACTGGTCCGGCGAGCAGACGCCGATCAAGGGCTGGCCGCCGTCGATGGTTTCCCCGTACGTGAAATAGACCGCGTAAATAACCCCCTCCGGACCGTGGTAGTGCACCGTGGTTTCACGCTTCATTCGGGACATGATGAAGAGTTCCATACCGTCCCGGGTGTTGATGGATTTAGGTCCCGACGCTTTGATTTTTTTGTCCGCATCAGGGACAAAGTAGTACTTGGCCCGTTCCGGCGCGTGGAAAAGATACAGCGCTTTCTGCAAAATAACATCCAGAACTTCTTCTTTGGAGAGGTAATGGCGAATTTTGACCAGCG
Source organism: Desulfovibrionaceae bacterium (assembly GCA_963677785.2). Taxonomy (GTDB): domain Bacteria; phylum Desulfobacterota; class Desulfovibrionia; order Desulfovibrionales; family Desulfovibrionaceae. Next base: position 581,762 of record CAXXDH010000001.1, read on the forward strand.
GCGTATTGGCTTCCACGAATTTTTTCTGATGCTGGGTGTATATCTCGGCGACGCGTCCCCTGATGGGTGAACAGATGGGTTTGGGGTTTTTCTCGCGTTCGATGGTTGCCAGCAGGGTGCCCGGTTTTTCCTTCCAGGTCCCGGCCGGGCCATCGACCGGGTCTCCGGGAGCGATCTCGGGAAACGTCACCACTCCCGTATGAGGTGCGCAAATATCAAGTTCGCGAAAGGGCGAGGCCTTGATCTCTTCGAGCAGCTTGCCAATGTCCAGCGAATTGTCGGCTTGCATGTCGCCCTCCCGTTGTTAGCGGTAGTAGAGGTTGCGGCCGCCCATGGTCATGAGGGCCTGGTACAGGTTCTTGCGGACGTCGCGCCGGTCCCAGATGCCGTGGATGTGGCCCCGTGAAAGCGCGCTGTACGAACGGTGGTAATCCGGCGGAATATCCAGCCCGGTGGTTTCCTTGATGACGCCGGGTCCTGCAAAGCCGATGTTGGCCGAGCGTACGGAGAACTGGTAGGGCGAGCAGCCCAGAAAGCTGGCCACAGGACCGGCGTATGAGTTGGTATCGTAGAGCACCAGATACAATCCGCCGGCTTCCAGGTAGCGGCGTACGGCCATGGTGCAGCGCGGCATCTGTATGACGCCGTTGGTGCCTTCCTGGATGCGGATGCCCGCCGTACCGTGTACGTAGCACAGGAAGGGGAAATGTTTTTTTCTGGCCCGATCAGCGGCGCGCAGAAATTTTTCGCCTTCCGCCGCCCCCACGGTGCCGCCCCGGAAGCTACCGATGAGCATGGCCACGATCATTTTGACATTGTCGATACGGGTTTCAAAGGTCATGCAGGAGGATTTGAGCTTGGTTTTCTTTTTGGCCTGATCCAACTTTTCTGTAAACCCTTTGAAGTTCAGCGGATTTTTTGATTCTACCGCGGTGCTGAATTCGCGGATGGAGTTCTGGTCAAAGACGTTGTTGAGGTACCACTGGTATTCCATGGGGAAATGGTGGCCGCAATGGCTGCAGACACCGGCGAAATCGCCGAAAAGGTCCCGCGACCACATATCCGGACAGCCATGGGTCTCGGCATTGGGGCAGGTCACGGCGCGGTCTTCCAGGGCGCGCGGGCTGACATAACACCAGCCGCCGTTGTGGTCGCCGCACTGGTCCCAATCCGAGAGCTGGGTCAGCTGTTGTTCCTTTTCCTTGCCCAGGTCCTTGGGCTTGCAGATTTTGTTGAACGTCTCGCGGCAAGGGTCAAGGATGCGGTCCCAGACCATATGAACTTCCGCGCCCAATTCCTGCGCCGTGTCCACCACGCGTTTCTGGTGTTTGCGGAACAGGTCGTAGCGAAAATAGGAAAACAACGACCAGCCCAGGTCGTGCGCGAAGGAGAAGATTTTTTTGGACGGCGTGCTGGAGTCTGTTCTGGCCTGGCGGCTCATCCGGGCGTATTTTTGATAGCGCCGGTAGACCAGACGTTCGCGGGCGGCCTGGCTGAGGTCCCAGCGGTTGTGGATACGTTCGAGGTCCAGGTGCGGGCTGACGGAGACCTTGCGCAACCGGCGCAGGGCCATGGCTCGGAACAGCTGGATGCCTTTGACATTGAGCACCACTTCGTCCGTGGCCCGGATGATTTCCTGGCGCAAAGTCTTGTAGAAGTCGTAATGCTCGGGCCTGGCTCCCAGGGGTGGTTCGGAAACAACTCGGTCGATGTAGCCCATGGACAGATTGTCTTTGGACGTGATCTTGAGCTGTTTGGCGCAGCGTTCGACCAGCCCCTCCGGGGTTTTCATACCCTGGCGTACGCGTCCTTCAATGGCTGCGGCGCCTTCGGGCGAGATGACCGAATAATAGCCGTACTGCAGCATCAGGCGGTAGTCCGAAAGACCAATGGCTTCGGCGCCGCCGGATCCGCCCTCGGAGCAGACCGAAATGATGGGCACGCTCAATCCCGCCATGGCGTAGAGGTTCCGGGCGATCTGCTGTGCGGCGCCGGGGTAGTCTTCGATGGGGTACGATCCGGGTGTGAAAATATACGTATGGATGGGAATATTTTCGGTCTCGGCCACTTTCATGTAGCTCAACGCGTTGGCGTTGCCCCAGGGTTTGACCGATCCGCCGTTACGGAATTCCTGGCCGTGGCCTTTTTCCTGGCCCACGACCATGACCGGCTGGTGCTGTACTTTTTTCCCGCGCCTCCGCGTGATGTAGGCGCGTGCAATGACCATGGACGGGTCGATGCTGTATTCGTCCTGTCCGCCCAACTCGGTGTAGTTGTCGTAGACGTTTTCGAGAATGTCTTTGAGGCAGACCCGTTGCGGATGGCGAACGATGCGTACCATGTCCATGGGCGTCAGCGCACGGTCCAGGTTGTTCTCCGAGAAATTGAACAGGTCTTCAAGCGTGCTGAGGTGCTTGACCTTGTCCGGAACCGAAAGTTTCGGCTCTTTGCGCAGAAACTCTTTGAGGTTGGACGCCAGCAGCGCGGTGTGCTCGTTTTCCTTGTTGCCGAAAATATCCTGTACGTAGCGCAAGCGCTCGGTGAGGATTTCAATTCGCTTCTCTATATCCATAATGTCCGTACTTCGGGCGTGCCACGGCCGAACCGGGCGCGCGAGTTAGTATGTTTGGAAACAATCAGAATTCCAGGATGCGTTCGGTCTTGGCATGGAGGAATTTGAGATTGGAACGCAGGTCGTTGCCGGAAGCATCCTGTCCCTCAAGAATAACGCTGTCGAGAAACTCTCTGCCACGTTGTTTGGCCTCGTTCAGGTCCTTTCCGCGGACAATGGCCAGAGCCAGGTTCGGGTCGAATTCCGTGGGTATTTCGTAGGGTTCGTGCGTGGGAATTTGCGTATGCACTTTCAACCAGGGCTGTTCCTTCCAGGAGAAGGTGTTGATGCGGCCGACCCAGGGGGAGAATTTGTTGTCCGTGTCTTCGGCAATGATGCGGTATTCAATGCCCACGCCGTCAAAGCCGACATCGGTTTGCTCGTAGCCCAGAGATTCGCCGAGTCCGATGCGGAGCTGTTCGGCGATGAGATCGACGTCGTCGTTGCCTTTGATTTGCGAAATGGCGGCGGAAACGCCGTTTTCCACCTGGATGCGCGTGTTGACTTCCATGAGGAACGGCTGCCCCACAGGCGTGACGATCCATTCCCAGGTCCCGACGTTGTCGTATTTGACATTGCGGGCCATGGCCAGGGAATGCTGGATGATTTGATTGAGAATGCCGTTGGCGTCGAAGTTGTAGGACAGTTCTTCCGGCGCAAAGCCCGGTGCGATTTCAATACGTTTCTGGCGTCCGGGGCTTTGAATGGAACAGTTGCGGGTACCGAAATGGACGGGGGAAGTCCCCGTGCGGTCGGAAACGATCTGTACTTCAAGGTGATTGAAGTTGTTGACGCGTTGTTCGATGAGTACCCCTTCATCATTGAACTGCCGCAGTGAATAGTTTCTGATGCGCCGGTAAATGGAGCGGAACATGGCCGGGTCATGGACTTCCTCAATCCCCATGCCGCCGCCTCCGGCAGAGGCCTTTACCAGGACCAGGGGTTTTTCTATGCCCTGTTCCTTTTGAAACGCAAACAGGCTTTGGGCTATTTCCTCGGCTTCGATTTCTTCGTAGATGGGTTTGTCGGATCCCGGAACAGTGGGAACGTTCAGGCTTCTTGCCAAACGCTTGGTGTTGATTTTGTCACCCAGGTCGCGGATGACGCGCCAGGAGGGTCCGATAAAGATGAGTTTACGGGTACGTTCGCTGGCCCTGCGTGCAAAACGGTAGTCCTCGGCAAAAAAACCATACCCGGGGTGCACGGCATCGGCGCCGGAATCATCGGCCACAGCCAGGATTTCGTTGGCGTCCTGATAGGATGAAATCCGGTAAAGGCTTTTTTCTCCTCCAAGTTCCCTGGCAAGCGCCACATGTCCGGAAAAGGTATCAGCCTGGGTGTACACGCAGACAAAATCCTGGCCCAGCTTTTTGCAGGCCCGGACAATGCGCATGGCGATTTCTCCTCGGTTGGCCACGAGGATCTTGTGCTTGGTCTTACTCACAGATGTATCCTTACGATTACTCTTTTTGGCGCTTTGCCCGCTGCAAAGCGATCAGCCGCTTCTGTACTTCTAAGACGAGCTTGTCAAGTCTGGCTTCCTGGTGCGCATTCATGGTCTCGAACTGGCAGCCGATGAATGCGTCTTTAATACGGATGATCGTGGCTTGCAGGCCGGCAATGTAGAGCTTTTTATTCAGAAACAGGTCGCATTCGAACTGAAAACCTACTTCTAACCTTTTTAGGTCGCTGTCGACAAGACCCATTCCCAATGCGCTTAAGTCACTTATTTTCAAGAATTTGTGCAAAAAATGAACACGAGCCTCCAGTCCTGGAACAGACGTACGGTAGGCTTTGCGAGGATGCTCATCGCCGGGGAAAAAAAATTCGAACTCATCCATGGCATTTCGTCCTGGCGGGTCCCATTTGCAATATATTAATTTCTTGTGATGCGCTTATCAAGAACGAATTCAACTCGTCTGTTCAGCGCTCTGTTTTCTGGCGTGTCGTTGGGGACAATGGGGTTGAGATCGGCAAGGCCGGTGGCGGTCAGTCTGCTGGGTTCGATGCCTTGCTTGAGGTAGAAGCGCAGCACATTCACGGCGCGCATGGCGGATATTTCCCAATTGTCCAAAAATCTGCTTCCTTGGGGCGGCGGCATGTCGTCGGTGTATCCGCGAATGTTGATTGTCTGGTCGTTACGTTTGATAAAGATGTTTTTCAGCTTGAGCAGGACCTTTTCGCCTTCGGGAGACATGGTTACCTGGCCTTTGTCGAAAAGCACCCAGCTCGGGACTTTGAGCGTAATGGTGCCTTCGTCAAAGACGGATCCGATAACACCTTCCAGACCTTTGCGGTTGAGAAAGGTCCGGATGTCCGTGTAAATTTTTCGTTGCGAGATAATCAACTGCTTTTGCATCAGGATGGATTCCACCAGCGAGCCGTCTTCCATGCCCACTTTCGACCCCACCTGCGAGTTGAGCTTGTCCCCAAGTGCCTGGCGCACGGAGGTGAACGAGTCCGTAAAGCGTTTTACGTCGATCCGCGACATGGAGAAGAGCAGGATAAAGAAGACCAGCAACAGCATGGACATATCGGCAAACGTCGTTATCCAGTCGTTTTCATCTTCTTCATCTTCTTCCTGGAGATCCGGTGGTTTGAATTCATCATCTTGCACTTTTTCTCTCCTTGGGAGGGATGAAAGAAGACAATTTTTCGTATACCAGTCGCGGGTTGTTGTTTTCCAGGATGCATTTGGCGCCCTCAAAAATAATGCTGAGGTGCAGTTCCTCCTGCAGGGTACGGGCCTTGAGTTTTCCAGACATGGGCAAAAACAGCAGGTTGGCGATCAGGGCGCCGTAGAAAGTCGTCAGGATGGCCACGGCCATGGCCGGTCCGATGGAGCCCGGATCATCGAGGTTGGAGAGCATTTGCACCAGTCCGATGAGCGTACCGATCATGCCGAACGACGGGGCAAAGGACCCGAGACGTTTAAAGACGGAAATAGTAATATTGTGCCTGCGCCGCATGGTGGATATCTCGATCATTACGGTATCCCGAATCAATGAAGGGTCGGCATTGTCCGCAATGAGCTGGCAGGCTTTTTTGAGGATGGCGTTTTCCGTCTGGATGTTTTCCAGGGCGATGAGGCCTTCACGGCGGCTGATTTCCGCGATACGGACCATGGTGTTGACGACTTCCTGAGGTCTGACGCGTCTGGTGCCGAAAACCTGCATGCCTCCGGCGAATGCGTGCAGGACTTCTTCCAGCGGGAAAGTAACACAAATGGCGGCAAAGGTGCCGCCAAAAACTATCATCATTCCCGGAAGGTTGATAAAAATGGAGATGGATCCGCCTAGAAAAATGGCCCCCAGTACCAGGGAAAAACCGACGATGATCCCGAATAATGTTGCAATATCCATGGGTTCAGCCTATGTTCTCCCGGTGTTTATGGGCCTTGTGTGCTGGCCGTAGCAAGCAGTCTCGTCGTAGTCGTAGTTCTTGCCGCAGTATTCTCAATAACGATCAGCTCAACAGTATAATCTCAACTATCTAGTATTATGCAAAATGTCAAAAAAGTCCAGCAGGCCGTAACTTTTATCCGTTCAAAAGTGTTGCTGCATCTTCAGCCGCGGATCGGTATTGTCTATGGGACTGGATATGGCGGACTTGAAACGCAGCTGCAGGACGTACACTGTATTCCATACGCTGACATACCTGGATTCCCGCATTCCACGGTGTACGGTCATGAAGGGCAGTTGCGCGCAGGATTGCTTGGTGAAACTCCGGTTTGGCTGCTTTCCGGGCGCGTACATCTTTATGAAGGATATACTCCGGAAGAGGTTTGCTTCGGCGTGAGAGCCCTTGCCGGACTGGGAGTAACGCGGTTGATTCTGACCAATGCGTCCGGAGCGTTGAATCCACAGTATGAGGTGGGCAGCGTGATGAGTATTACGGACCAGATCAATTTGACCGGGGCGAGTCCGTTGTCCGGACGGCAGCCGGAGAGTGAGGAAGTAAGTTTTGTCGATATGAGCGAAGCCTATTCTCCGGAACTTTTGGATCTTGTGCGTACGCTGGCTGTTGGATTGCAGATTCCATTGGAGCGTGGAGTCTATGCCGGGGTGCGCGGACCGCAATATGAAACCCCGGCTGAAACCCGTATGCTTCGTATTCTTGGAGCGGACGCCGTGGGCATGTCCACTGTTTTGGAAACCATAGCAGCCCGGCAGCTTGGTCTGGAAGTGCTGGGTCTTTCGTGCTTGGCGAACAAGAATATTCCTGATTGCATGGAGCCAGTGACGCATGAAGAGGTTGTTGCGACCGTACAAGAGGCTTCCTGGCAATTGAATCAACTGATCATGGAGCTGGTTCAGGTTCTGTAGGCTGTCTTTTTTGGGAACGTTTTTTTTGAATCAGTGCAATAGCTGCACGTAATTCCGCATCTCCTGCGTCTTGCTGTAGATGGTTGACGACGTATTCCAGCTGGCTGGCAGCCTGGTCAATCAATGTTTTTCTCATGGCAGAGCGCAATGCTTTTTCTGTAAGTTTTTGACTGGCCGCATAATTCTCAAGGCTTTCAAGTTTTTTTGAGATTGTTTCGACTTGCATGTCGAGAGAATCCATCTGTTGCTTTACAGTCTCAACATTGATCATATTGTTTGCAATTCCATGCATGTTTCTGCTCAGGGAATAAAAGAGGATTGAAACTATAATAAGGGTAAGAATCGAAATAAAGAGTGCGGATTTGCAAAAGAGTACATTCTTTTTCTCGAAAGATATATCAGCTATATCTGATTGAATTTTATTGTTGCCTTGATTACAAGGTATATCAGCTTGTTTTGACTCTGTTGATAGCATCTTTTTCTCCTGATTTGCATTAAAAGAGGTTAATTTACGTCTATGTGCATACCACAAATTTAAACTTGTATAGTGCTCCTGTTTTTTTAGTTTGTGTATATTTTATTGTCTTTAGAAAGTATAGAATATTTGGATACAAGGATTCTTCTTTGATTTTGTTTTATTTGTATCATAGCGTTAGCATATTGGATGCGCTAAGATTAAAAAAACTGGGATGTTGAAAAAAAAACCGTGTTGGCGTATAAGAGAATTGCCACTGTATTGAAATCATTGTTTTTGTTTTTCTTCACTAGGAATGTCAAGGTGTTAAGGAGTTATGGTAGGGTTGGCTGGTTATGCAGTTGTCAGGTAACAGTCGATCATCATTAAGAGTTTTTTCATGTTGAAACGTACTACTACTGTGAAAGCGTCCGATGAACAGGTCGCTCGCGTCAAGGCGTCCAAACTCCTGGATACGACGCCGGAAAACGTGTCCGTGACCCAAGGTGCTCCAGGGGCATTCAACGTTGCTTTGCTCAATGCCGATGCGGAGCTGGAAATTGAGCTGTCCGAGGATAAGCTTGAAGCTGTGGTGATTCAAGGAGAGCCCGCAGTGGGGCAAGGGCAGCGGATGAGCTATGAACGACTGGTCAACGCGCTTTCCGCGGCAAATGTCCGTATTGCTCCTATTCCTGAATCGGCCAAACTGATTATCTCCACGCTATCCAAGGGGCAAGCCGTCAGCAACGTGGTCATTGCCAGAGGGAGGAGGCCGGAACCCGCCCGTGACGCAAAGGTTGAGCCTCTTGGAGATTGGCACTTTCCAGCATTGCCGGGAGACGCCATAGGAAAAATTATTCCCAGCAAGCGTGCTGTGGAAGGGCGGCTTGTCACTGGGGAACGCAAACTTGACGGACCGCAGGATGGTAAGGGTATTCGATTCCCGGAAGGCTCGGGATGTTATATTGATAAAACCGCCTTGCTGGTTCGCGCCGAACATTATGGCATTGTTTCCACGCACGAGCAGGAAGTCTATTGCTCGAGCCTCATTTCGGTCTCCTCCGACGCGATGGAAGTGAAGGCTTGCATTTTTTCCCATGATTTCAAAAAGTCTCCGCTTTCTCCCGAACGCATGCAAGGAGCGCTGGAAGCCTATGGTATTGAGGGCAAGGTCGATCGGTTCAATCTTGCCACGGCGGCGGAAGAGGCCGCGTCGAATAACGGCTTTGTCAAGGATGTCGTCATTTGCAGGGGAGTTTTGCCTATTCACGGGCAGGATGGCTGGTTTGAAATGCTTTTCAAAGATGACCGGCCGTCTTTTGGTGTAGAACAGGAAAACGGGCGTATGGACTACCGGGCTCGCGGCATTGTCCGCGCCATACGGTTGGGAGATATAATCGGGAAATTGCATCCGCCCAAGCTCGGCGTTCCCGGCAAAGACGTCTACGGGAAGATTATTCCCGCACGTGAAGGCATATTGCTCAAACTCGACCTGGGCGAGAGCGTCAGGCACGATACGCTACGCGACGAATTTTACGCAGAAATGGATGGGATGGTGCTTTTTCAAAGAAACCGCCTTGCCATTTCGGAAACGTTTTGCGTGGAAAAAGACGTGGACATCAGCACGGGCAACTTGATACTGGAAAAAGGTTCCGTGCATGTTAAGGGTTCCGTTTTGGCTGGTTTTTCGATAAATTCTCCCGGAAACATACTTGTGAACGATGTTGTGGAAAGCGCCGTATTGGAAGCCGGCGGCGATATCGAGATCAAGGGCGGCATTTTGATGGACAAGGGCGGTAAAATATCGTCAAAAGGCGGTGTTTCAGCCTTGTTTGCCAAGAATGCCACTATTGAGTCCTATGGAGATGTCAACATCGCGCATGAAATAAACAACTGCATAGTTTTTGCCGCCAGAAAGGTCATTGCGACTCGTGGAAGGGGAAAGATAATCGGCAGCACCATACGCTGTGGGAAAGGGTTGGAAGCCAATGAATTGGGATCCAGCCTTGGGGTTGAAACCCATATCTTTCTAGGAATCGAGCGAAAATCTTTGGAAAAGGAATCAGCGAAAAAAAAGGAACTGCATGCGGTTTTGCATAAAATATACGCAGTCCTCGGCACGGGTAACCCGAAAGTCATATTGAGTAATGCTCCCAAGGAAAAACGTGCCGCTGTGGCAAGCCTGCTGAAAACCAGACTGCAGGCGGAACAAGGTTTGAAAGAGATCGAGAAACGTTTTGAAGCTGAGCGCATGCGTATGCGCAGGGCTTATAATGCGCGTATCAAAGTGTATAAAACAATTTACCCTGGAACTATCTTCAATTGTTTCGGGGCAAGCTTTCGCGTTGCTGAATCAGTTTCCTACAGCCAAGTATATTATGATCCAGTTGTAGATAAAATCGTTATTTCTTCTCTCTAGTTCTTACAATTATTCCAAATCAGGATTTAGTGCATGTATAAAGATAAAAAAGTGGTTGTTGTAATGCCTGCATATAATGCAGAAAAAACAATCAAAATAACATATGACGAAGTAATGGCTCAGGAAATAGTCGACCTGGTTATTGTCGTTGATGATTGCAGCAAGGACAATACCGTTGAAGTCGCGGGAGAACTTCCCAATGTGGTTGTTTTTGCCCACACGAAGAATACCGGTTATGGTGGCAATCAAAAATCCTGCTACCGGCTGGCGTTGGAAAATGATGCCGATATCGTCATAATGGTACATCCTGACTACCAATACACGCCGAAATTGATTCCAGCTATGGCTTCCCTGATCGGCAACAACCTGTACAGCTGCGTGCTGGCTTCCCGGATTCTCGGTGGCTATGCATTGAAGGGCGGCATGCCCATATGGAAATATGTAGCCAACAGGGCGTTGACCTTTGTGCAGAATTTGTTCATAGGAGCCAAATTATCAGAATATCATACGGGATACCGTGCCTTTTCCAAAGAATTGCTGCAGCAACTGCCCCTGGAGGGGGACTCTGACGATTTCGTTTTTGACAATCAAATGTTGAGTCAGATTGTCTGGTTCGGGCATGCGGTGGCTGAAATCAGTTGCCCGACACGCTATGAGCCAGATTCCTCGTCCATCAATTTCAAACGGAGCGTACGCTATGGTTTTGGCTGTTTGGGGACTTCCGTACTGTTTCGTCTCTGCAGGTTGGGGCTCATTCGCAACAGATTGTTTCCTGAACATTAATCAGTAAGAAAACCGCTAATGAAAGCATTTTTCGATATCCTTTTCTGGGTTCTCAAGTGGATTATTCTGCTTTTGTTCGGCCTGGAATTGTTCAGTTTTGTTGTTATCGGCATCTCCAATTACCTGATGTACGGTCATTTCCGGGAAGGAAGTGTTGTTCAGTACGATGCTCATAGCCTCTTTACCGACATGGAAGGCGTCCGGCCCACCGTGCATTGCGGGGAGCGGACAGAACCTGCTTTTTCGATCTGGATGTTTGGCGGGTCCACAATGCGGGGGCAGACCGATGACGATTCACGAACCATTCCCAGTCAGCTAGCCTGCATGCTGAATCAGGGAAGTTCTTATTATTATGAAGTCACCAATTTCGGCGTAAACTCGTATAACAGCCTGCTTGAAGTACAACGTCTGCAGCGCCTTTTGATCGAAGAAGAGAAAAAACCTGATCTCATAATTTTTTATGACGGCGCCAATGATTGCATGTATTTTTCCCAGCACCGTACGCCCTACGCGCATTATGGCTATAGACGACAAAAGGCTTTGATTGAAAGTTATTACAAAAGCTTTTTTGGTGTTTTCAAGTCATTGAATGCGATGGTTTATTCGTCATACACCAAAGAGCTTTACGACAAGCTCGTACATGTATCTGTGAAAATGAAGCCGGATGATCCGCAGGTCGTGCAAATGCTCAAGATAGTTCCCGAACGGTATGATTACGTGAACAAGGTTGCTCATTGCTACGGAGCAGGTTTTGTCGTGTTTTGGCAGCCATCCTTGTGGGTTGATAAGAGCATTGCTTCCACCAAAGCGGTCGGAGAAAAAGAGAAAACGTTTTTTCCTTTTCAGGATGCGGCGGGCACTCTCAGGAATAATTTTAGTATCGTTTACGAAGGGTTGGAAGACAAGCTGAAAGACAAGGATTATTTTGTCGACTTCAAAAATATCCTTCAGTCCAGGAGTCAGATGGCCTACACAAAAGACGGCGTGCACCTTACGGATTATGGAAGAAAGCTTGTGGCCATCGGCATGGCACGGGATTTGGCGGAGAGAGATTTGTTGCCCTGAGCCGGATATCGCTGAGAGCGTTTATTCGCGTAAAGCGTCGAGTGTGAACGTATGTTTTTTACTCGCAGTGGTTAGTTTTCCGGAGATTTCGTTGTCAGCGACCATTTTGCCCACGAACAGGTGGCCGCTATGATGTGTGGCTACGACCATTCCGTCGGTAAACGTCCCTTTGAAATGATACGTTGTTTTCCCTCCCAGAGGTGCGCTGACGTAGACAACGCCTTCGATTTTTCCTCCTTTATGCTGTGCCACATAGGCTTCCACCCGAGAGAACATGCAACTCCCCACCCAGTGTCCTGAGCAGTTGCTTACGGGCGTCACGGCTCGAGAGCCTCCGGAATAAAGAACGAGCAGCAGTGTGATGAGAAATATTTTTTTGCGCATAGTATAATCCTGTCTGACAGAGTGGTCCGGGATGTTCTGTTGCTTTTTTTTCGCCTATTGTTGTTTTTCTGTCACGTTTAGCAACGAGCGGACATCGAATATTCGGTAATAAGGACCTATTTTTCGGCAAGGCCAGCCAGTTGATCCTAATAATGCAAATTTCCTGCCTTGAGAAATGAGACCATTGATACGTGTAGCAAAAGGTTCGAAGAACGGATGGTCGCTTGGTTTGCCCTTTTTCGGCCGGATACGCGCCAGAGTCTTCATTTCCAACCCCAGCGAACGACATAGGGACTGAAGCCAAGCCGGAAAATGGGCTGCCTCATAAAAAGGGAGCATTTTGCGCGACGGCAGCAGATACTCCGGGTCAAACTGCCGTGTGTCAACCACAAGGTAGTCTATTCGATATTTCCTGACGAACTGCCGTATTGTTTCAAGATCCTGAGAATAATAAGCGGTAAAGAAATCATTGAGCCGGGGCTTCAGTTTTATCCACAAACCACGGCACCACGGATGGGCCAGTTCATAGGAGCTCAAAACATTTCTTTGGCCAAAAGCGAGGACATTGTCCATGGTATGCGGATGCCCCGCAAACAAAGCGTCTTTGGAGCAAGACCGTACGGCCTCGAATAAGGGCTTGTCTGCGGAATAATCCTGAAGTGCCTCGTTTTGCAGCCGCAAGCCTGCCAGCAACATGCAGCAGACAAGGAGCAGGAGTTGTTTACGGCGTCCGAGTCTGTTGAGCAGAGGAGTAATACAGAGCCCTATGAGCAGGGTGTAGACCAGGACCGTCGTATATTCGAGATAGCGTGTGGGAATAAACAGTTTGAGTAGTACGATCCTCGCGGTAAAATACAATAGAAGGGAGGCGCACCCCAGGCTCAGGATTCCACCCAGCCGGGGGGCCAGTTGCTTCCAGGGAATCCGGCGGGCTCCCAGATAGCACGCGTATGCCAGAAATAGTGCGCATAGGATGCCCAGGCCGATCCCGAATTCCCTAAAGGGCAGCAGGCGCTCGAAAGGCCGGTAGGCGATTTCGTACCACAGCGAGGAGACAGGGAGGATGGGAAAACGCCCGAGTTCGCCGAATTCGGGTTTGCCCGTCATTTCTGCTGCCGTCACCAATGGGCCGTATCCGGCCATGGTCATTTCCAGAGAGAACGCGTACGTGATGGCCGCCGCGGCCAGCAGCACCAGCCAATGCGAGATGCGCGACAGCAGAGGCGGTTCGGGAGCGCGCCGTATTTTCCATAACGTCCAGGCGAGAACAAGGGTGGCGCCGCAGAGTACGGCAATGTAGGGAATGAACAGGGCGGCGAGGAGCAATCCGGACGCCGTTATCCAGGCGCTGCGGCGCATCCAGCCCCACAGGAACAAGGCCAGCAATGGTGCGGCAAATGCGCGGGCCAAGCCCCCTGACATGTTATAGAGAAAACCCGGCATCAGCCAGAAGATCGCACAGGCGCTCCAGGCGGTAGTCTGTCCCATGAGTACGCTACCGCAGCCATATACGCAGACTCCCAGAAAAACATACAGAATGCCCGGCAAAAACTGGCTGAAGCGTAAGGGCGATACAAAGTGGGATGCCAGCCAGTACGTACCGCGAATGCCGAAGGAGACATAATGCCTGGCATAATCCGTCAGCCAGCTGTCTGAAAACAGTCCAGGCGTACGCCATGCTTCCATCCAGTAGATCTGTTGGCGGACATCGTCATTGAGCAGCAGAGGATTGGTGAAAACGGCATAGTGCGCGAGACAGAACACAATGGCGGAACACAATCCGGCCAGGAGATATCCCGAGCGATTATCCTGTGTCAGAAGGATTCGAAGTACGGCGGACATGGCGTATCGGCTGTGCGGATGGACCCGCTGGATTTACAAGGGCCGCTCAAAAAGGCGCCAGGTTTTGTACTTTTTGGCTCCATAGCGAGCAAGGGCGCGCATGTATATACGCAATTGTTCGGGAATAAGCGAACAGTCGCAGAATTGAATATTTTGTTGGTCAAAGTCTACGTAGGAACTCAGAATGAGAGCGTGATGCAGATTATGGTGCTGAAATTCAGGTCGGACGCCGAGCAGCAAGGTACGGATTTTTGTTATGGGCTTGAAGCGCGCATGGTAGAGCAGTTTAAGCAGCCCGAAGAGATTGAGCTTTCCATTGAGTTTCTGGATAACAGGATTCAAATCAGGAATTGAAATAATGAAAGCAGCAACGCGATCGTCTTTGGTCAGCATGAGCCGGATAAGGTCCGGGCGCAGGACGGGCTTGAGTTCCTTGAGAATGTCTTCGAACTGGTGTTCGGTAAATGGGACGTGCCCCCAGTTGGAACTCCAGGCCTCGTTGAAAATGTCCCGGACTTCGTTCCTGCGTTTGATCAGATCACTGGCTTTGGCCGAAGTCAGAACAAGATCATGGGTTTTCATGATTTCGTCCAGCTGTTGTTTCATGGGGCCAGGATCCGCCATGCTATCCCGGTCGATTTTCATGGCGAACCAGTCAATGATTTTAGTAAAGCCCCATGATTCGACAAGTGTCTGGTAGTACGGCGGATTGTGCGTTTGCAGCATGGCCGGCAAGGTGTCGAATCCTTTGATGAGCAGACCGACTTCATCGTAGATACCGAAACTCAGCGGACCGAGAATACGCTTCCGCCCCTTGTCGCGAAGCCAGGATGCGGCGGCTTCAAACAAGGCGTCTGCTACGTGCTGGTCGTCGACGGATTCAAAAAAACCCCAGAAGCCAGTGTCGTCATGATATAAATCATCATGCCGGAAGTTGAGATGCGCGGATATGCGTCCCACGGGTTCGCCGTCACGAAAGGCAAGAAACAGACAGGCCTGGCCGAATTCAAAAAAAGGCCCTTGCTTAGGATCCAGAATCTTTCGTTGTTGGGAAATGACCGGAGGCACCCAGCAGGGATCTTGTCGCTGCACGCGCCAGGGGAATCTGATGAAGGTTTCCAGGTCTTGTTTGGACTCTACAGGCTTGATGCGAATGGTTTCGCTGGGCAACAGCTTCCCCTTATTTCTTCGGCAACATGGTTACCTTGGTTTTATATCCTTCTTTGAGCAGAAGATCCGGGTTGGGCACGGAAAGTTCCACAGGGTAGTAGGAGGGCTTTCCCAGGCCGGGATCCACAGGCGCCCAGGAAATGCGATCCAGCGTTGCCTTAAAGGTCTTGTCAGGGATGGAAGAAATGGTGACACGGGCCTTGTCGCCAAGCTGCATTCGGCTGGCTTCAATCTCAAAAACCTGAGCAAGAATAATCATTGGATCCATAACGCCGATTACGATACCAAGGCCGGGGTCGAGTTCCGCTCCCGGACGCACGGTGTGTTTAATCCAGATGACATGTCCGTCGATAGGAGCTTTTAGGGTAACCACTTGAGGGATACGGTTGCTGGTTACTTTTTCTCCCAGAACGGAACTTAATGCGGCAATTTCATCCTTGACGGACTGGCGAAGCACATCCATCTGATTTTGCAAGTGGGCGCGCTGTTTTTCCAGGGATTCGATGGACTGGGCAACCTGCGCCTGGTTCTGCGCGGAAGCCATTTTTTGTTTGGCAAGTTGTTTCAGTTCCTTGAGTTTGGCCCGCAAAGGAACGATGGATTCGTTAACCTGCGCCATACGCACTTCGATTTCCTGAATATTCTGCGGCGAAACTCTGCGGCGTAAATCAGCGATCACGGAGGGATCCAGCTGCAAAACAAGCAAAGGATCCCCTTTTTTTACTTTTTGCCCGGCAGTGACGAGTACGTCCGTCACGATTCCTTTGTAAGGAATGGGCACATTTCTTTTCAAAGAAGAAACCAGTTTGCCCTGGAATACGACCTCGGGCAAAACGCGCCTGGATTGCTTGGCTGGCTTGTTTTGTTTGTCGGCCTGGCCCTTATCCTGACAGACGCCTGTTGCCGGAAAAAAGCCGGAGATGCAGGCGCTCGCAGTAAGGAAAGTAATAACTAGCGCAATACTAAAAAGAGTTCGCATCGATATACGATTTATAAAGGTTCCCTGAGAGGTTGCGGAGATCAAGTTCGCTTTGGACATATTCCGATTCCTTGTAGAGAGCCTCTTTACGTGCATTAAAATATTCTCGAATCTGTTGAAGGTACGCAGGGAAAGGCTGTGAACCAGCCTGGTAACTGATTTCGCTTTGACGTTTTTGCAGGCCGGCGAGCTCCACTTGGGCATTTGCAACTTTCAGGGCGGCCAGGCTGCGATGCTGCATGGCCATTTCCTGGCGCCAGTCGGTACCCAGTTTAAGACTGATGAGATTGCTTTTTACCTGGGCTTTTTTCACACCTGCCCGTTTTCTGTCAACATTGCGCCAGCGCTCGCCCCAATCCCAGACCGTCCAGGTAAAGCCAACACTTGTGTACATTCCCGAGTTGTCATCGTCATCAGTGTCAATGGGATCAACCGTACGGACATCCATATTGAACTTGGGGAGAAAACGCGCCCAGGCAAGCTTGACGTCGTATTCGCTGATGACTTCCATTTGTTCCTGAATTTTCAAATCCAGAGAATTGGTCTTGACGTCCGCCACTGTGACGTTTGTGGGTGAAAAATGTCCGAGCAGTTGCTCTTTGAGATTTTCTAAGTTGAGCTTGAGAGTTTGATCAGGCGCAATTCCCAGAAAGGCTTTCAAGTTGTCCATGACCTGTATGCGTTCCGCTTCAATGCGGTCCCGTTCCAGTCGCGAAATTTCCAGTTTTTGGTCCGCAATACGAATTTCAAGCGGATTGGATGCCCCAGAAGACAGCAGATTGTTCAAATAGTTTTTTTCATGATTTTCAATGGCCACCAGTTCATCCTGGCAAACGGCGATCTTTTCCAGCAGATTAAGATGCACCAGCATCTGGCCGAGTTTGTACAAGCCTTCGGAAATGGTTTTCATATGACCGAGAATCGCGATTTCTGTGACAAGCTTGGTGGCTTTGATGCTGAATCCGGCTGATATGGGATCATACGGACCGGTGGAAAAGTTCAATTGCCAACGGCCGGAGCTAGAATACGGCGTTGTCAGGACATAGCCGGTTGAAACGACCACGTCCGGAAAGAGATTGTAAAAGCTGTCAGACTCGTTGAATTTCCGAAGTTTTATCTCCAGCGCGCTGTCGACAAAATAGGGAGATTGTTGCAGGGCAAGCTGCACGCAATCATGAAAATCCATGGCGTGTTTGGGCGCTTTGCTGCCCAGTTCATTGGATTTGTGATTGGTATAATGTTTGGTCTCAACAGCTTTAGGTTGTTTTTTTATTTGTTTGGTTTCGCTTTTGGCGGATTTCTTGGAAGCGGGAGGGGTTTGCAGTTTGGAAGTATCTTTGGGGCTTGCCTCTTTTTGAGGCTGGGTATTGTCCGCAGTGGCCGATGATTTTTTCGGCATAGTTATTTTGTAGGATTTATTCAGTTCCTTGGCATTGAGAACAACTGCGGAAGCGGTATTTGTCGTAAAAACACAAATGGACAGCGTAGCCACTAAGGTGCAGATAAGGATGAAACCCAACCCCGGAAACGTACGGGAACGATGGCTGAAAAACTGAGGATAGCCGCATGAAAAGAAGAAACGTTCGATAACTTGTCGCATAGTGACTCCCCAAAAAATCAATCCGTATGTAAATTTCCATCACGCAGTTGCAGTAAACGCGAACAACTTGCTCCCACCTCAGGGTCGTGGGTCACAAGTACCATGGCCGTGTCCCTTGTGGCAATGAACTCGTGGAAATGCGTCATGACGAGTTTGCTGTGCGCGTGATCAAGCTGCCCCGTGGGTTCATCGGCAAAAATAACGCGAGGTTTGTTCACCAAAGCGCGAGCAATTGAAACGCGTTGTTGTTCTCCGCCGGAAAGGCGGTTTGTCGGATGGTGCAGCCTGTGTGTCATGTTGATCATCTCTAAGGCATCATGAATCATTTGAGGCCTTTTTTTCCGCTCCACTCCGGCGTAGATGAGCGGGTACTCCAAGTTTTCGTAGACGGTGCTGTGCTCGAAAAGGTTGCAGCTCTGGAAAACAAAGCCGGCAAACTGTCTCCTGAACCGTGATTGCAGCGAACGGTTCATTTTGAGCACGTCTTCTCCATCGACGACATACGACCCTGACGTAGGAGGATGTAGCAGGCCTAGGATAAAAAGAAAAGTTGATTTTCCCATCCCGGAAGGCCCCATGATGCCGATCATTTCGCCTGGGTACACGTCGAGATCAATGCCCCTGAGGATTTTTATTTCCTCGGCACCGGTTTTATAATTTTTCGTCATTCCCCTGATTTGTATCAGGGGCTCTTTTTGGTTTTCCATTGCAGCCTTATTCATAGCGGATTGCCGTGACAACTTCCAGTCTTGATGCCCGGATTGACGGATAATAACCGGCAACGATTCCTAATACCAGGGAAAAAATTATGCTCAGTCCGCAGTAAGTCAAAATCAACGCGCCGGGCGGGTGGCTTTCAAGGAGCCGGCTCGTATATTCTACGCCTCCAAGACCGAGAACAATCCCCAGCAGACCGCCGCCGAGGCTTAAAAGCAGGGCTTCCGCCAAAAATTGAAACATGATGTCCGAATCTTGGGCGCCCATGGCTTTTTTCAGGCCGATTTCACGCGTACGGGAACGTACCGCAGTCATCATTCCATTCCAGATACCATATCCGCCCAGGGTCAATGTGGCGAAAATGGAGAAATAAATGAACGATTCCACCCAAAAAGCAATGCGTTTGACCTGCGTAAGTTGCCCTAAAGGGACTTGCACACGCAAGTGGTTTGTTGATTGGAATGTATTGATGCAGTCTGGGATCGCCTCGGCCACATGTTCCACATCGTCCCAGGTTTTGCACCGTACCAGCATTGTGTTGGAAGGGGGCATACGCGTCATGCGGTCTTCGGCGGTGGTTATCGGGATAAAAACATTTCTGGCAAGATCTCCGGCCGTGTCTTCTCCCAGCACTCCCGTAATGGTATAGATGGCATTCTCAATTTCGATTTCCCGGCCGGAGACGTCAATGGTGCCGAAAACATTCATGGCCAAGCGTTCGCCGACAACACAAACCAGTTGCCTCTGGTCGACTTCACTCTTTGTGAAATATCTGCCCGCGATCTGTTTGTGCCCGTTGACGGTCCAGAAAGCGGCATCCACACCCATCAAGGGAAAATCGATGATGTCGTCATCAAGAATCGTGCGTACGTAATGGGAACGAGCAACAGAAACGCTGACCTGGTCCACGCCTGGAAGAGCGGCTATCGTATGCACGCTTCCTGGTTGAAACCATTGGAGGCGGTCCAGTTTGTCCTGGGGGTCCACACCTTCCTGGTAATCAATACGTATGATGGTCGCCCCGCCGATAAGCGTCAGGTCGTTGTTCAGATTTTTTTTGACCGTGCGACCCATGGTCAGGATAATGATAATGCCGGCCGTGCCCAGGGCAATGGAGATAAATACCCCAAGATACCTGCGTCGCTGGCGCATGACCTGACGAAAGCTGATCCTGAGGAGATCATTGAATTTGAGCAGATTCATGCCCGCAAAAGTTCCATGGCGTATACAGTCCGTCTGATGCCGGGCGGTTACGCCGGGATCAGACGGAACTGGAGATGATTCGAAAGTTACTACGCTGTATATGCCCGGACTTGCTGCCCTTCAGACAAAAGATGCTGCAGCTTGGAATCCTCTTGCAGGTCCTGCTTCCGGATGCCGAATTTGCGGGCCAACTTACCAAGTACGTCAAAAACAAATTCCAGTTGCTTGTCTTCATGCGTGCTCATGAACGCGGTGCGGATAAGAGCATGGCCTTTGGGGACGGCGGGATGCACGGCAGGCAGCGCAAACACGCCTTCGTCGAATAAGGCAGCGGCAAATTGGAAGGCTTTTTCTTCAGGGCCGACATATATCGGGACGATAGGGGATTGGGAAGATCCCACCACAAGGTCCAGGTTTTCGTAGCCTTCGCGTACGCGCTTTGTAATATCCCAAAGTTTTTGTACGCGTTCTGGTTCCTTTTCCAAAATATCAATACATTTTAGCACTGTAGCTGCATTTCCGGCCGGCAGTGCGGCGGAAAAAATCAAGGTGGTGGACTGATGCTTGATGTAGGTGAGAGCATCAAGATCATCCGAGGCAATGAAGCCGCCTATGGAAGCCAGGGCCTTGCTGAAGGTTCCCATGATGAAATCCATGGAATCGACCACATTGAAATGCTGCGCCGTGCCTTTGCCATGAGGCCCCATCACTCCCAGCCCGTGCGCGTCATCAAGATAAAAATTCACATCAGGGTGTTGTTCTTTGATCTTCACCAGCTCATCCAGGGCGCACACATCGCCGGACATGCTGTAGACGCCCTCAAAAATCATAAAAATATTCGCATCGGGATATTTGCGTTTTGCGTTTGCCAGACGTTCCAGCGCGGACTGCGCATCGTTGTGCTCAAAAGGAATGATCTTGGCTCTGGACGCCCGGCAGCCGGCAAAAATGCTGGCATGGTTTTCACGATCTCCAAGGATGACGTCGGTAGGTTCGATGAGGGTGGTGAGTGCGCCCAGATTGGTCAAAAAACCGGTGGTATGGACCACGGCTTTTTTCTTTCCGACAAAAGCGGCAAGACGTTCTTCAAGTGCATCATGCAGACTCATGTTGCCGGATAGAAAGCGCGATCCCCCCGGGCCCGTACCCCAGCGTTTGACGGCTTCAACAGCCGCTTCGGTAACCCGTTTATCGTGGGCCAGTCCCAGATAGTCGTTGGAACCAGCCATTACAAGGCGACGGCCATCCACCTCTACTTCCGGCCCCCAGGAGCGCGAAATTGGCTTGAAATACGGATAAAAACTCTGGTTTTTGGCGCCATCTACTATACGGGCGAATGCTTTGATACGTTTGTTCAGTCCCATACGCTTGAAATTTCCTTGCGTTACGATTTTAGACCGGAAAAGGGCACTCTATTGTTTGTCCGTCTGCCCCGCCCTCCGGGAAAATAGTGGTCTATGCGGAGGTGGCAGCGATATTACCGGGTCTTTACATTGAGCTCAATCTGAATCTCATGCTGCATTTGAGATGTTTTTTTGCAGTATCACCGCACGTTTTTCAATGGGTACGAATAATTTTTTTCTTAATGCCTGCAAAAAAACGCCGCAAAAATAACGAGTTTGACGCTTGAAAAAAACAAGCGCCACAAAAGATTCATCAAAAAATATAAGTTACAATATATCATTCTAATCGGCTAGGTTTACACCTCGACGTCATTCATTGTCAAGATGTCAAAAAATCAAGCCAATTAGAAATAGTAAAGGATTGTAGTCTGTTAAACGTTCTCACAGATAGGACGGTCATTTTCGTTTCAAGGAGATGACCTTTCCGTGCAGCCCGACTGTATACACCATGTCACGCCACTGTAACTCGCGTGTCGTAATGGTGCCGGCATGTGTTACGCCCGCCATGAAAAGTACGGCAAAAAAGGATCGCATCCATGTCCAGAGGGCTCCCGGATCAGGATGGATCCGGCGGGCGCGTATGCCGAGCCAGAACAATCCGCACAAATAGAAAAGCGCCAGGAGCGCACTGCCTGTGCCGATGACGCCGACGAGCCCCATCAGTACCAGCAAGGGACTGAGAGCCGTCATCAGCGTCAGGGAATAGAGAATCACTCCGACGCCAAGCCAAGTGGCGGGATAAATGAATTTCAGATACAACCATTGGCGTTCAAACCAGGCCCGCCAGCTCGCAAAGCTTTCTCCGGACAAAGGAGTCTTCATGCTGGCCGCGGGAACCGGGGTAGCTTTTAGTCCGGCTTTTTCCAGAGCTCTGGCAAGCGATACGTCGTCCACGACGTTTTCAGACCAGATGTTGGCTATGCCGAGTCGCTCGAACGTGTCTCTGCGTACGGCGGTGTTGCCGCCCCAGGGTTGGGTGATCGGTTCGATTTCCTGCAGCATGTAGAGAGCGAGAATGGTGATGGCCTTGCCCAGGTTGGCCGGGGTGTGAACCTCGGGCAGACCATGATGGTAGCCCGTGGCCGCGGCGGCTTCTCCATGGGCAATAGGGGCCACAAGATGGCGCAGCCAGTTCGCCCGGGGCAAATGGGCGCTGTCGCAGAAAACCAGAATTTCGCTTTCCGGCGCTATTTTCTGGAGTGCCGCCAGGAGATTCTGATTTTTTTGTCCGCACCGGACAGCCAGCTTGCTGACGACGTGGCCCGTATGAGACAGACCCGACAATTGTTGCGGATCTCCGATCCCCCCGAGGACGTCCTCAATGACGGTGACGGCCGGGTCGTGCGGGCTTTCGGTGATAAACAGCACCTCATAGCAAGGGTAGTCCTGCCGGACTATGGCCTCAAGACAACGGCGCATGCCCGAAGGAATGCCCTTGACTGGTACGAGCACGGAAACGTGGGGCCAGGAAAGAACCACTTCATGACGCTCGTCAAAGTCCACGTTTCCAAGGCGGCGTCCGCCATAGAGCACCACAACGGCCACTGGTGCAAAGGCGAGCAACAGGAACAGCAGCAAAAACCAGAACAAGCACGTACTCCAGGTCTCGGATTAGTAGCCCATCAATCCGCAGCAACGCGAACAAACGGGCATGAGTCCATCTTGGGTAAGGCTTTTGCGGAACTTGCAATACGCCTCGTTGTTCCATAATTCCGTAATGGTGTGTTCCTTCACGTTGCCGACCACATAGTCGTGATAATCCCTGCAGGGAGACATATCGCCGTTGGAATCAATTTCCACTGCCTGATAGATGGAAATGCATTGGTCAAAGCCGAAACGTTCGCTGTGATCGTTATAATAGGCCTTGAGATTGTCGATTCCTCTGATGTTCGGAATGAAAACCACGGGCGGGGCATCCCAGGATTTGGAGAGTCTGTCCAGTTCGTGCAGCTGGCTCGCCAGACTCTGGTAGTCCTCAAGTTTCCAGCCGCCCAGCCAGCCCCAGTGCAGTTCGGGTTTGAAGCCGAAACGCCGTTCGAAATCCTTGTCGTGGGCCTTGGCGTGTTTTTCGTCGATCCACCATGACGGATAAAATACGAACATGTCCACCTTGTCCCGGAATGTTTGGTATATATCCACAAGGTGGTTGGCGTTGTTCTTGGAAACAGTGGTCAGAGAAGCGACCAGGGGCAACTCCGAGCTGTGGGTCTGTTTCGCGATTTTCACCGCCTCCAGACCTTCCGTGATCGCGCTGAAGCTGTCCAGGTTGCCTACGCCGCGGCGAATGGCGTTGTGTACCTCGGCACAATGGCCGTCAATGGATACTTGAAGCAGAAACAAGGGGATGTCCACGAACGTTTGCGCGGACTTTTTCAATTGCGTGCCGTTGGTCACAATGGAGCAGGGAAGCTTGAGTTTCGTGCACTCCCTGAGCAACTCATGCAATCCGTCATACATGGTCGGCTCGCCGCCCCAGATGTAGACATTGGGGTGATGACCGTTGTCCACCAGGTCCTGCATCAACTCAACGTAACGGGTGTAGGGAACCTCTTCTTTTTTGAGTTCCTTAAGGTTTTTGCCCAATAGAAAACCATGTTGTCCCCATTGGCCGCACATGATGCAACGCAGGTTGCACAGGTCGGTAATGCGGATGCTCACCTGGCGAATTTTGTTGGCTCTTCCCTGGTCATTGTACGGATATAGCAAGTCAAAGAGGAGCTTTTCCCCCTGCAACTTGACCAATTTTGACGCGATCCAGGGATGCTTCGCGATCTTGCTGAAATTTTTTAAAATAATTCCAGGAGCTACTTTGCTTCTTTTGCTCATTATACTGCCTCCAAGGTGAAGGAGAAGAAAACCCGCTTACCGCGGATCGGTAAACGCATACGGAAGGAAGGGAGGCTTCCATAAAACCGGGCTTGTATCAAGTGAAAAACGCATTTTTCAAGCAAAAGTATGGATATCTACATGATATCGGGTTGTTATGTAAGTACGACAAAATGATCTCTTTGGGGTCTAAGGGCAGTCAACAACAAGGAGTGAGATGCTTATTTTTCAAAAAAATACCGATTTTTACACTAAATCTTGATATTACGTAAAAGTAGCGCAGGTACGTATGCGCCGTAACTGGCCTGTTTTGCTCATACAAGGTTTGTAACTTTGCAAGCAAAAGGGGATGACATTTCATAAAGTGACTGGAACCAGCTGCCGAAAAGGACAGTAAGAATTCTATCTTTAGGCACGCGTATAGCGCGATTAACTGTTATGACTGGCAGGGCTCAGTAGAAAATTATGTGGAATGAGGCTCTGTTGCCGAGGTTTTGCGCTAATGCAAAAACTGCCGATAAGTAGAGTAAGTTTTTGCTTGACGTCCAATGGAAAACGGAGCAGGAATTTGTTCTTGAAAAACTCTAGAGTTGCTGTACGATGACGATGGAGCCAGACGTGTTTCTGGATCGTTTTTTGCTTTGATGAAAGGAATTGCTGCAGGACGCGGCACGTATCTTGATACAAGGGAAATGGCCGGCAGTTTGTTCTGCCGGGCTTTTATATAGTCGGTAAAGGTTTGCTCTACCATCACAACCCCGACACGGGAAAGGGCCAGGCAATGCCGGCCCTTTCTCTATTTCGTACGCGTTGCGGGCATCCGTCTCGCGGATACGCTTATTTCCCGTCAAGAATATCGCCCAACGCAGCGACAAAATCCCTGAGATCGTCACGCTCCGTGTTCAATGGAGGCAGGATGCGCAGGACATTGCCCTGGGTGCAGTTGCAAATAAAGCCTTTTTGGAGCAGAGCGTTCCAGATGTCGGCGCAAGGGGTAGCGAACTCCACCCCGACCATCAGACCGCTGCTCCGGATTTCTGTGATCTTGTCCGTATGCTTCTGTTGCAGGGCAACAAGCAGGTCCGTGACATAGGCTCCTGAATCCAGTGCCCTTTGGGCCAGTTTTTCCGTCTGAAGCAGCTCAACAACTTTGGTCGCCACGGCGCAAAGTACGGGGTTGCCGCCGAAAGTTGTGGCGTGCGCGCCCGGCTCGAATCCTTTGGCGACTTCTTCCGTGGCGAGCATGGCGCCCAGAGGGAGGCCGTTGGCCAGCCCTTTGGCGGAACTGAAGACGTCCGGCTTGAGTCCGAAACGCTGGAAGGCCCAGAAATAGCCCGTACGGCAAAGACCTGTCTGGATTTCGTCGACCATGAACAGGATATCCTTGCGTTTGCAGAGTGCGGCGATTTCTTTGGCGTAGGTTTCACTCATGGGACGGACTCCGCCTTCGCCCTGGACGATTTCAACCAGCACGCCCGCTGTTTTCGGGCCGATGGCCTTTTCAAGAGCCTCCAGATCATCCCAGGGGACGGTTGTGAATCCCTCGGGAATGGGAGCGAACCCCTCTTTGACCTTGTCCTGTCCGGTAGCTGCAATGGTAGCCAGCGTACGGCCGTGGAACGAATGGTCCAGGGTGATGATTTCGTAGGCATTGCGTCCGCGTACTTTTTGCATGTAGCGTCTGGCCAGTTTGATGGACGCTTCATTGGCCTCGGCGCCGGAGTTGCAGAAAAAGACTTTGTCCGCATGGCAGGTGCCAAGCAGTTTTTCCGCAAAAAGTACCTGTTCTTCCTGGTAGAACAAGTTGCTGACATGTACGAGTTTTTCCGCTTGCTTGGCCATGATTTCAGCAAGTTCCGGCCGGCAATGGCCCAGGTTGGCAACGGCGATGCCAGCCATCAGGTCCACGTACGCTCGGCCGTCAAAATCGTAGAGCCGGCTGCCTCGCGCGCGGGCCACAGCCAGGGGGTATCTGCCGTACGTCCGGCATAAGGACTGTGATTCGCGTTGCTGCAGCTTGCTAAAACTCTCGCTCATAACGGCCTCCTCGTAAAATTGTAATGGTATATCAAAAAGCTAAAAAAGCAGCTGTAGCCCCAGGACGCGCAAAAGGCAATGTCAATGTCCCATGCGTACGGGATGGCGTGGTGTTGAATCCGGGATGAACAGGAAGAGCAAACCGGCAAGCGACAGACCGGCCGCGAAAAAATGCCACATGGGCGCATAATCGCAGGCGCAGGTGGCGGACTTGATATCAGAAGGCAAAAACAGGCCGCCGATCTGCATCATCAATGCGGGGCCGAGCATGTTGCAGAAATTGATGCCGGTGAGAGCGGTGGAAGACATCTGCGGGGGGACCAGCTCTTTCAATTGGGCGTAGATAAGCTGCCCGGGGGAGGCTGCGCAGCCGATGCTGAAAAAAATCGCGTAGAGTATCCAGTGGGGAGTCTGATCACTCCACCAGCTTAAAGAGAGAAAAAGCGCGGCAAGGATAAAAAAAGCCGGTAGAATGATCCATTTGCGCGTATGAAATAGTTTGTCGCTGGCGACACCCGTGAACAGCAGACCGGCAATGTAGCCCAGACTGCAGGCAAAGACCATGTTGCCCGTGTCGATATTGTTCAATCCGATGGCGTATCGGAGATACGGACCGGCCCAGAGGCCTTGCAGGGCCATGACGCTGCCGAAGCGGAACAAGGCGCCGAAACTCATTATCCAGAAAAAAGGAGAGGAAAAGAGGCGTTTCAGTCCGTCGAAGACCGGCCTTGCCGCAGCTTCCGGCGCGGGAGAGCCGTCCGGGCGGTCTTTGATGATGAGAACAACCAGCAGAAACTCAAGGATGTTCAGGGCGGCCACAATCAGAAACGCCATCCGCCAGCCGATGGTTTCGGACAGCCAGGCAAAGGGGGTGGCCGCGAACAACGACCCTATCCATCCCAGGCTGATGACCAGGCTCATCAACGTGGCAAAACGTTCGGGCTGGCACCAGATCATGAACAGGGCCAGCGGGGCCATCATGTTGCACGAAGTGCCGATGCCCAGAAGAATTCGTCCGATGTAGGACAGCCAGGTCGCATGCGCCAGTGCAAAGCAGAAAGCCCCGGCTATGCAGACCGCTCCCAGAGTGACCATCACTTTTCGCGGGCCAATACGGTCCAGGGCAATCCCCACGGGGAGTTGAAACACGGCGAATGCGTAAAAAAATGCCGCGGAAAGCCCGCTGAGCTGCATGGGCGTCAGGCCAAGGTCGGTGCTGAGCATGGGACTGATGACCGTGGCGGAAACCCGGTAGAACATGCTGAGGATAAATCCGAAAGTAGCGACAAAAAAAATGGCTTGTATTCTGGTCATGACTGTTTCTAAGCGAAGCAAAGGTGTCCTGTAAGAGCATAAAAAAAATGGGGCATCCTTGTGAGACGCCGTTCCACCAAAAGGCTACGCTCATTTTTTCATTCCGTATAGGTACGAAAAATGCGTTTTGCCTGGAGGTTGGAAACGTGGGGCATTGGGGTTTTGTAAAACAAGACCAAAGTGTTTACAGTGACCCGGCCATATCGGCTTCGAAATGCGGAAGAATTATATGAAAGACAGCAAACCGATACTTTTTGCCGGCAAAGAACCGCGGCGGATTCTGGTCTGCCAGCTGCGGCAGATAGGCGACGTGCTCCTTGCCACGCCCTCTATGCAGTTGCTGCGTACGCGGTTTCCCCAGGCCGAGTTGCACGTACTCACGGAAAAGAAATGTGTGGCGGTACTGGAGGGGAATCCCGATGTTTCACGCATCTGGCCCATTGATAAAAACGCGTTCCAGCATTTTGGAGAGGAACTGGCCTTTTATTGGCGGGTAGCGCGTCAGGAATTCGACCTGGTTGTGGATTTTCAGCAGCTGCCGCGTTGTCGCTGGGTGGTGGGGATGTCGGCGGCGCGCTGGCGCGTATCTTATCCGCCTCCCTGGTACAACCGTTTGCTTTATACACACTGGAGCGAACCTTTGAGAGGGTATGCGGCAATGGCCAAAGCCAGCATCATGCGGCCGTTGGGCATAGAGTGGGACGGCCAGCGCCCCCGGTTGTTTTTGAGCAACGCGGAACAGGAACAGGCAGCGAAACTTCTGGCAGAACTGGGCCTGCGTCCGGAGGAACGGCTGGTGAGCCTGGACGCCACGCATCGCCGGGCGCCCCGGCGCTGGCCTGCCGCCCATTTCGGCCGTCTGCTGCGCCTGGTCCTGGAGCAGGAGCCGGACCTGCGCTTTTTGCTGCTTTACGGCCCGGGGGAAGAAGAACAGATTCAGGAAGCAAGAGCATCCGCGCTGGAGCAGGGTGTTCCGGAAGAGCGCCTGCTGCTGCCTCCCATGCTTTCCTTGCGGCAGGCCGCCGCATGTATTGCCCGTGCCGCGGTGCACCTGGGGAACTGTTCGGCTCCGAGGCATTTTGCCGTGGCTGTTGATACGCCGAGTTTCGTTATTCTTGGCGCCACAAGCTGGGGCTGGACCTTTCCGGGGTCGGAGCACCGGCATATGGCGCTGGGAATGGAGTGCCAACCCTGCAACAAAAACAACTGTGCGGATCTGAGCTGCCTTACCCGGCTGCTCCCGGAGACCGTGCTCCCTGAATTTCTAGGCCATCTGCGTCGCTTTGGAACCCGCCGGCCTTTTGACGGCTGATCTCGCACGGGACCTATTGTTTTTTGGCAAAAATAGCACTGTTTTCCATCCGTCTGACCAGAACGTATCCAAAATGGCTCAGCATTTCAGTGAGATCCGGGGCTCGCACAACAACCAGCATGTTGTCGGTTTGTAAAAGATAGGCCAGCTGGGAGGGATGAAACAGTTTGCATTTTGCCCTGAGGTGGGCGTCTACTCCTTTGGCGGCCTCAAAGGCGAAATTATTTTCCAGTCCCGGATATTCTGGACTTTCCGTAGCCACGTAAAATCCGGGCCATTCGGCAAGAAAAGGGCGGCGTTCCGGGTTGATGGCATCAACGAACCGGGCCGTCGCATTCATGTTGGCGATGGTCTGTTCACCGTTGGCGGGCGCGGTAAAACTGAAGCCTATGCATGTGTCGTGGACCGCTGCGAGATAGGGCAAGCACAGAAGCAGGGTCAGAACGCATGCCAGAACATGTACCCCGGGTTGTTGTAGACGGGTCCAGAGCCGCGTGAAGAGGATCACGGACTGGATGACCATGAATGGAACAGTGACGGAAAAATATTGCAAAAAAGTGGGTGTGGGCAACAGATTTACGGCGGTAAGCAACACGAGGACGCTCATGTCGAGAGTTATCCGTTTCTGTCTGAGCATCAAAATGAAATACGCGCATGAGGCCATGGTCAGGCAAAGCTGTTGAAAGCTCGCTAGTCCGTATTTGAGCGTGACTCCGGTGAGTTCGTAAAAGATTTCCAGTTTTTGTTGAAAATCCGCGATGAACCCCGCACCGCTGCGCATGGCGTGGTAGCCGATATTATCAAAGAAAAAACACTCCGGGCAGACAGCCAGAAAATAATAATCCATGCCGCAGCCCACCAGCAGGCCCAGGGTAAAAAACAGGGCTTGAGTCCATCGGCGTTGCTGGAGCTCTTTATTCAGCCAGAGGTCCAGATAAAAACCCGGGATGACCACCAGCATCATCAGGCGAATATTCAGAGAAAATGCGATCAGCAGGCCCACCAGAAAGCGCAGTATGCCGCGCTGGCGGCCTGGGGCGTAAGACCAGAGCGCGTAGCCTGCGATGAGCAGAAAAAAGGACAGGGAGTGCACCTTTACCGGAGAGAACCAGACGAAAACAACCGTGTTGGTCGCGTACAACAGTATGGCCGCCAGTGCGGCATAGGGCTTGCGCAGCTCTTTATACACACACCAGCCGAGCAGCAGTCCGGAAGCAACCCCGAGCAGCGCCGAAAAAAAACGGGCGCCATACCAGGATACGTCGGTCAGCCAGAACCAGCCCGCGTATATGTAGGGCATCAACGGCATTTGCTGATAGAAAAAATCCGTATAAGGGGTTTTTCCTTCCAGTACGAGCCTGGCGGCAAAAATAAAGTGGCCCTCGTCGCCGTCTATGTAACGAAAGACGGCCATGAACGTAAAAATACCGCCCATGACGGCGCAGGTGGCTAAAAGCAGAACAAAGAATGCTACGGAGCGGGTTCCGCGTTTGGGATGCTTTTTCATAAGGCTGGGGGGAGCTTGTTGTGGTTTACTGCAAACGTCGCCAGTTACGACAGGAGATGCAGAGTACGTACACCGCCTTTGAAAGTAAAGAATTTAGGCCTCGGTTTCAGGAGACCGTTGTAAATATGGCTGCAATATTTTTCTTGACGCCGGGGCGTAATCAAAGCCAGAGAAAAAGGGGCCCCATAACCGGAGGTCATATATTCTGCTCGGAAAAAGAGGTATCCAGGAGTAATGTACACGCGTGTTCCCAACTGCATGATTGCAGCCCTTGAACAATTCTTTTCCTTCACTTTTCATGATGCGCAACTCTACAGTTGCAGCATTGATTTTGAGCACCAAAGCGTACGCATGGATGTCGCCTGTCTGCATAGTCAACGCGATGGAGCAGGAGAGGTTTTGCTGGAAGAGTACCGGCGGGGATGTCTCGAACTGCAGGGACTGGAGTACTTCTGTTTTGACAGGGAGGGGTCTGCGGGGATTGAAGTTTTTGACAGTCCGGAGACCATTTCAGAATTTCTGGCCGAAGATCCGGATACGGGAAGCGATTTTTTGCCCGGCGATAAGCCGGCCGCGGACGTGACTGCTTACCGGATCTACTTTTTCAGCTGGAATTGTTTTTTGCATCTGGCGGTAGGCAACGCAACATTCAGTTGGACGGAACCTCCACGCTATACCTCCTGGCACATTCTTGAAGCCATTTCCCGTTTGCGCGCACGGATTGCCGATACCACGAACCGCGGGTTGGCAATAGATCCGACCTGGTACGGCTGATGCCGGGCCCGGGCGGTTCTGTTGTCTTTCTCAAAGCACACTCTCCCGTGTTGTTGCGTGAGTAGTTTTGCTTCTTAATCATGCCCTGGCCGGATCAAAGGTTTATGCTTAGTTTTTTATTTATGTGTCTACATTTTAAGTCGAAGCGTTCTGATATTCTTTCTTTTCAACTTGATTATCGTATTGTACAGTAAAATCAATTTTTCAATTTAGAGCACATTTACTTTGTAACGTTTTTGATGCTCTTGTGCATTTTTTTGAAACCATTGAACGTTTAAAGGGCCCTTCGCAAGTCTTCGAGCTCAGGGGTTATTGTTCAGACGAGTTGTGTTTCAGATGCAAACCCTGTTTCATGGCGATAATATGTTGGCGTCAGGTGATGGGCTGCTTTCGTGTACTTTGGGGTATCGGAATGATGTATTTTTTTATCGTTTGTTCTATGCTTCTCCAGCTTACAGCCGCCGTACTTGCGCTTCGGCTGATACCTGAAACAGGCCGGAGATGGTCGTGGATCCTGCTTTCCCTCGGGCTGGCCGGGATGGTCTTGCGGCGTGCTCACGTTTTGATTCTTATGCTCAGTACCGGCTATACGCCGGATCTGGTTTACGAATTGATCGGGCTGGCCGTATCCCTTGCTGTTTTCATGGGCATTGCGCTTATTCGTCCGTTGTTCAGAAAGCTGAAAGAGGCCAATGAGAAACTTGTGGAAAGCGAGCTGCGTTTCAGGACCATGGCGGATTTTACGCATGATTGGGAATACTGGCGCGGACCAGATGGAAACTTCGTCTATATGTCCCCCTCGTGCGAGCAGATCACCGGTTATGCCCAATCGGAGTTCATGGCGAGTTCCAAACTGCTCGAGCGTATCGTGCATCCGGAAGACAAAGAGCGCGTCGTGAATCATATTGCTGCGGAACCGCAGAACAAGGCCGTTGGGGAGTTGGATTATCGCATTATCGCTTGCGACGGAAGTATTCATTGGATTGCCCATTGCTGTACGCCTGTTTTTGGGCTGCAAAACGAGTATCTCGGCGTCAGGGCAAGTAACCGGGATATTACTCCGCGTAAGCAGGTGGAGGCCCGGCTGGAACAAAGCCGGCGGTTGTACCATGATCTGGTTGAACAGGCGCAGTCCATTATTCTGGAATTGAATCTTGCGGGTGAGGTTGTATTTATCAACGGCTTTGCCCAGAAGTTTTTCGGATATAACGCGCGGGAGCTGCAAGGAGTGCGGGCCATAGGCACATTGCTCCCAGAAACGTACGCGGAGATGGACAATTTTCTTCCAAAAGGCCGGAAGCCCATTTTTGATGAAAGCGAAGCCAGGCGAAAAAACGGCGCAACGGCCTGGATTTCCTGGGCCCGGTCTGTGATCACCGACGAATCGGGCAAGCCCAAGGGCATACTTTGCGTGGGCATGGACAATACGGAGCGCAAGGCTGCTGAAAAGCTGAAGGAAGACGTTGAGCGCATTGTCCGCCACGACCTCAAGTCTCCATTGATGGGCATTATCGGTCTTCCCAGGCTGATGCTTCATGAGGACAACCTTACTGACGAACAGAAAGAGATGCTTACGGCAATGCAGGAGTCCGGCCAGCAGATGCTGCAGCTTGTGAATCAGTCGCTGAATTTGTATAAACTGGAAACAGGCGGATATGACTACCACCCCCGAGCAGTGGATCTGCTGGAAATAGTCCGTCGGGTGGTCCGGGAATTGCGATCCCGCTTTTCCGTCTGTTCGGAATTTGAAGTTGTCTTCAATGGCAAGCCCGCCGCTGATTCCGATCAGATGTTTCTGCCGGGGGATGAGACACTGCTGTACGGCATGGCCGCCAATTTGATCAAAAACGCTTTGGAAGCTTCTGGAGAGGAGTCTGTCGTTGTTTCTTTGCAGATAGCGGATCCGTGCATCATGGAAATCCACAACCAGCTGCCGGTTCCGGACCAGGTTCGTGATATTTTTTTTGATAAATACGCCACGCAAGGAAAAAACGACGGTACGGGGCTCGGAACTTACAGCGCTTTGCTGGCCGTCAAGGCCCATGGCGGCACCATAACCATGCGCAGCTCTGCAGCAGCAGGGACGGTAGTGCGGGTCGAGCTGCCCTGTTCCCATTGATATTTTTTCCCGTATTCCTCTTTTTTGTGTTGACTGTTGCCCCGCGATGTTTCATTTTCCCCTTCCGCTTCAGGGCAGCGCGCCGGTGGTTTGTCTGTACGTACCATCCTCTTGAAATGATGACAGTTTTGTAATCTTTTCTCCGCTTTACAAAGCCCTGTGGACTCAGTAAAAATTGATTTTACTTCCGGATACAGGAGGATACTTGAGTGACCAATACGCTGGAACGCTGGACTGTGGAAAAATCCAGGGATTTATATTCCGTTCGCGAATGGGGAGCCGGGTATTTTGAGATCTCGGAAAAGGGCGAGCTGCTTGTGGCGCCGCAACCGGGAAAGTTCGAACAGGCCGTGAGCATTCCGTCCATCATTAAAGGAATTCAGGCTCGGGGCTTGGAAATGCCCGTGCTGTTGCGCATCGAAAATATCCTGGATGCGCAGATTTCCCTGGTTAACGAGAGTTTTCTTTCCGCCATAGATACCTTGGGCTACGAGGGGTCCTATCTCGGCGCGTATCCCATCAAGGTGAACCAGCAGCAGCAAGTGGTGGAAGCCGTCACCAGGCAGGGGCGGAAGTACCATCACGGACTGGAAGCCGGCAGCAAGGCCGAACTGATTGCCGCCATGGGCATGCTGCGGGATAAAAATGCGGTTCTGGTCTGCAACGGATACAAGGACGAAGAGTTTATTGACCTCGGACTGCACGCCACGCAGCTTGGTTTCAATTGCATCATAGTCATCGAAATGCCGGGCGAGCTGCCTATGATCATTGAGCGTTCCAAGGCCATGGGCGTACGTCCGAAGCTGGGCGTACGCGTCAAGCTCTCCACCCAGGCCAATGGAATGTGGGCGGAGTCCGGCGGAGACAGGTCTATTTTCGGGCTGAACATCAGCCAGATCGTGGACGTCATTGACGGGCTCAAACAAGCCGAACTGCTGGATTGCCTGCAGCTGCTGCATTATCATCTGGGCTCGCAGATTCCCAACATCCGCCAGATCCGCGCGGCGGTTTCCGACGCCAGCCGCGTATACGCGGGCCTGGTTTCCGAAGGCGCCAATATGCGGTATCTGGATTTGGGCGGCGGCTTGGCCGTGGATTACGACGGCAGCCAGACCAATTTCATGTGCAGCCGCAACTATTCGCTGGACGAATACTGCATCGACGTTGTCGAAGGCGTCATGACCGTATTGGACGAACAGGAGATCGCCCATCCGGTGATCATCACCGAGTCCGGGCGGGCTCTTGTGGCTTATTATTCCATGCTGCTGTTCAATGTGCTGGACATGACCCGCTTCGAACCCGACCCGCTTCCGGTTACGGATCCGGACCAGCTGCCGGAGGACAGCAACATCCACATCGAGCACATGCTGGAAACCCTGCAATCTCTTTCCGTACGCAATCTGCAGGAAGGACTCAACGACATTATCTACTACCGCGACGAAGTGCGGCTTGATTTCCGCAATGGCAGGGCTTCGTTCCGCGAGCGCGCTCTGGCGGACCATATCTTCTGGGAAACAGCCTGGCAGATTTCCAAGCTGGCCAAGGAACTGCCTTCGCTCCCCTCCGAACTGCAAGGGATCGACCAGGCCTTGTCCGATATCTATTATTGCAACTTCAGTGTGTTCCAATCGCTTCCCGACGCCTGGGCCATTGGCCAGCTTTTTCCGGTCATGCCAGTGCACCGCCTGGACGAGTGGCCGAACCGCAAGGCCATACTGGCGGATATCACCTGCGACTGCGATGGGAAAATCGACCGGTTCATCGACCGCCAGGGCGTCAAACGGACGCTGCGCGTACATGCGTTGCGCGCCGATGAGGAATACTACCTAGGCGCGTTTCTGGTGGGCGCTTATCAGGAAACCCTGGGCGATCTGCATAACCTCTTGGGCGATACCAACGTGGTTTCGGTTCGGGTTCGCGAGGACGGCGAGTTTGATTTTGTCAGCGAACTGGAAGGCGATACGGTAGAGGAAATTCTCAGCTATGTTGAATACGACCCTAAAAGTCTGTTAAACAATTTTCGCGAGATCGCGGAAGAGGCGGTTCGCCAGGGGCTTATTACCCCCCGGCAGCGTGGCGAAATTTTGAAAAGTTACAAGGATGGCCTGCAGGGCTATACTTATTTCGAGCGGTAGCAAGGCCGGGGAGTCCTGTTCCCTCCCAGTTTCTTATTTTTTACAAAGGGGAAAAACGCATGGCTAAGATTCTGATTATCGGAGCCGGAGGCGTGGGAAGCGTTGCGGCGCACAAATGCGCGCAGGTGCAAGAGGTTTTCTCTGAAATTCATCTGGCCAGCCGCACCAAGGCCAAATGCGACGCCATTGCAGCATCTATCAAACAACGGACCGGCGTCGGCATCAGCACCCATGCGCTGGATGCGGACAATGTCGCCGAAACAGTGGCCTTGCTGGAGAGAATCAAGCCCGAGTTGCTGCTGAATCTGGCCTTGCCCTACCAGGATTTGCCATTGATGGACGCCTGCCTGGAAGCGGGCGTGCACTACGTGGACACGGCCAATTACGAGCCCCCGGACGTGGCCAAGTTCGAATACAAATGGCAGTGGGCGTACCAGGAACGCTTCAGAAAGGCCGGACTCATGGCGCTGCTCGGTTCAGGGTTTGATCCGGGCGTGACCAATGTCTACTGCGCCTATGCCCAGAAACACCTGCTGGACGAAATCCACGTGCTGGACATCATCGACTGCAATGCCGGCGATCATGGCCAACCTTTCGCCACCAATTTCAATCCGGAAATCAACATCCGCGAGATTACCCAGCCCGGACGCTATTGGGAGCATGGCGAATGGGTGGAAACCGATCCGCTTTCCTGGTCCATGTCTTATGACTTTCCCGACGACATCGGCCCCAAGCGTTGTTTCCTGATGTATCATGAGGAACTCGAGTCCCTGGTGACGAATCTGCGGGGACTGAAGCGGGCGCGTTTTTGGATGACCTTTTCCGATAATTATCTCAACCATCTGCGCGTTCTGGAGAACGTGGGCATGACCTCAATCACGCCCGTGGAGTTCAACGGACAGCAGATTCTGCCACTCCAGTTTCTCAAGGCCGTGCTGCCTGAACCCGGCTCGCTGGGCCCCCTGACCAAGGGCAAAACCTGCATCGGTTGCGTACTGCAGGGCCTTAAGAACGGTATTGAGAAAAAGCACTACATCTATAATGTCTGCAGCCACGAAGAGGCGTATAATGAAGTGGGCTCGCAGGCCATTTCCTACACCACGGGCGTACCCGCCATGATCGGCGCCATGCTCGTACTGCAGGGCGTATGGCGCGAAAAGGGCGTTTTCAACATGGAGCAGCTTGATCCCGATCCTTTTATGGCCGCGCTCAACAAGCACGGCTTGCCCTGGGTGGAGAGGGAGTTGTAGTGGACGGCCGTACGCAATACGGATTCGACGCAGGAGCCTTGGAAACACCGTGTTACGTATTGGATACGTCTCTTCTTGATAAAAATATAGAAATTCTTCAAAGCGTACGCCGGCAGGCGGGGTGTAAAATCCTGCTGGCGTTGAAATGCTTTGCCATGTTCAGCGTCTTCGACCGCATCAGCACGGTGCTGGACGGGGTTTGCGCAAGCTCCGTACATGAGGCGCGCCTCGGTCGCGAGGAGTTCGGCGGCCAGGTGCATACCTTTGCCGCGGCCTATGCCGAAAGCGAAATTCGGGAACTCTGCGCCACCAGCGATCATCTTGTTTTCAATTCCTTTGCCCAACTCGAACGGTTCGGCCCCTTGGTCCGGGCCGCCA
Organism: Desulfovibrionaceae bacterium; assembly: GCA_963677785.2. Taxonomy (GTDB): domain Bacteria; phylum Desulfobacterota; class Desulfovibrionia; order Desulfovibrionales; family Desulfovibrionaceae. The sequence continues at coordinate 618,369 of CAXXDH010000001.1, forward strand.
AACGGCCCGTGGAAATCGGGCTGCGAATCAATCCGGAACATTCGGAAGGCGCTGTGTCCCTGTATGATCCGTGCGCCCCTGGTTCGCGGCTGGGTATCCGTCGAGCCCGGTTCTTGCCGGACAGGCTGGAGGGCGTCAGCGGCCTGCATTGGCACAATCTCTGCGAGCAAAACGCGGATTGCCTGGAACGGACCATACGCGCCGTGGAAAAAGGTTTTGCTGATGTCATCCCGCGGATGCGCTGGGTCAACTTCGGCGGGGGGCACCACATTACCCGTACGGATTATCAACGCGATCTGCTGGTGGAGCTTGTCAAAGAGTTCAGGCAACGCTGGGGAGTGGAGGTCTACCTGGAGCCGGGCGAGGCGGTCGCCCTGAACGCGGGCTATCTTGTGGCCACGGTGCTGGACGTGGTGCAGGCCGACATGCCAGTGGTGCTGATGGACAGCGCGGTGCCCTGCCATATGCCCGATGTGATTGAGATGCCCTATCGTCCGCACATCGTGGGATCGGCAATGCCGGGGGAAAAAGCCTGGACCTGCCGGATCGGGGGGCCTTCCTGCCTGGCGGGAGATGTTGCCGGTGAATACGCCTTTGACCAGCCGCTACGTCCGGGCGACAAACTGGTTTTTACGGACATGGCCATCTATACGATGGTCAAAAACAACACGTTCAACGGAATCCGGCTGCCGTCCATGCTGACCTGGACGCCGGAGACTCAGACCATGGCCACGATACGTACGTTCGGCTACGAGGACTTCAAGCACAGACTTTCCTAGGAGAGAAGCCCGTGGAACACTATTTTCTGCAGAGCGAAGGGCCCAATGCTGCGCCGGTGGGCGCGGCGTTTCATGTGATTCCGGCGCCCCTGGAGGCCACGGTCTCCTACGGCGGGGGCACGGCCGGCGGACCGGAAGCAATTCTCCTGGCTTCGGACCAGCTGGAGACCTGGGACGGCGTTTCCATTCCCTATGATGCGGGCATTCATACGGCCAAGCCTGTGGAGTGCTATGCCACTGTCGAAACCGCTCTGGAATGTGTCGAAGCGGCCGTGGGAGTGGCGATAGCCTGCGGTGCGCGTCCCATTGTGCTGGGCGGCGAACATACGGTTACGCTTGGGGCGTTGCGGGCGCTGAAAAAGGATGTGGGGCCTTTTGGCGTGGTGCAGTTCGACGCGCACGCTGACCTCCGGGACAGCTATGAGGGGTCGCCCCTGAGCCACGCCTGCGTGATGCGAAGAGCTCTGGATGACCTGGGCCTGCCGCTGTTTCAAATCGGCGTACGCGCTTTGTGCGGTGAGGAAGTGGCGATACGCCGGCGGCGCGGGGTGGCCTATCTGGACGCCCGTGAACTGTACTTGAAGGGTATCCCCGAAGAACCGCTGCCCGTCGATTTTCCGGAAAAAATTTACATCAGCTTTGACGTGGACGGCCTGGACCCGTCAGTGATCCGCGCCACCGGCACGCCCGTGCCCGGCGGCATCCTCTGGCACGACGCCCTGACCCTTCTCGAACACTGCATCCGCGGACGCGAGGTCCTCGGGGCCGATGTGGTCGAACTGGCCCCTGTCGCCAATGACCACGCCTCAGACTTTGCCGCGGCCCAGCTGGCCTATTGTATTATGGGTATGATGCTGCGCCAGGGGTAGGGGAGATGCCTGCGAATGTGTTCGTGGTGTGGCAGTGGCGTTCGGTTTAGATGCTCTTATGCATTTATCTGAAACAATGGGACATTGTTTCAGATGTAAGCCTTGCTTCAAGGCGAAAATGCGCTAAAAAAAAGAAAAGTCGCCCAGGCCATCAAATCCGCCGTACGCCGCCCCGGTGTCTTTGTGGGACGATACGGAGTACGTATTGTATTGTCTTTTCCCTTAAAATGATTCAGCGAGAACAGTTAATGTAGCTGAAAAGGTCCGTATCCAGGTCGCAGATTTCAAAAATTCATGCGCATTTTTTATATCAGTCGACCATGTAGCCAGCAGCATCGGTTGCAAGTCAATAGTAACGAGCTAATCCTGTATAAAAATTCATTTGCTTAATGATGCAGATAAGGCACTTTCCGAGCCACAGGGCCGGAATAAAGGACTGTGTCAATTACTATCGATTATATTTCGAACTTTTCTGCTCGGATATTAATGAGTTGATTTTTAATCATAGTTTTGTTCTCTTCCTCATAACATTGGGAGTCAATTTGATATGGATGTACAACTAGTGTTCATTTGTATTGTATTATAAAAAATGGCTCTTCGACGTTTTCTATGGAATTGGGATTATAGTTCCTGACAGCTTATTCAATCCAAGGGTAATAGGTTGATATATTTGAACTCAGGGTACTTCGCATCTTCATGGCTTCTTCAAACATTCTCCCAGGGACTGCATCAAACAGCGTGCACAACTGCTCAACGTAAGAAGATGAAAAGTGGCCCAACCAATTGGAATTTCATCCCATTGGATCGCCTGTCCCGGTGAAATGGAAATAAATCCACAGTTTTCGTCGAAGAACCAAAAAAATTACTTTGTTTTATCTTGTTAATATTTCTATCTTAAAAAGGTTAAAGGCAAATTGAGATGGTCAATCCAACAATAGTTATCGCCGAGGATTCAAAAGTTTTTCGATATGTCTTGGCAGACTATATAGGTGATTTGGGATATACGCTTGTCGGTGAAGCTAAAAATGGCCTGGAAGCTATTCAAATGGTAGCAAATTTAAAACCAAATATTGCTATTCTTGATGTCTACATGCCAGAAATGAATGGCTATGATGCTTGTGAAGTAATACAAAAAAAACTTGGTATACCGACAATATTGATAACAGGCAGTACCAGTGAATCTTCAATTGATAAAATAGTGCAGGCTGCTCCAGCAGGTATCATTATCAAACCGTTTGACCTATATCAATTTAAATCAACTGTGGATCTTGTTTATTCAAACGAAGAATCCCAGATTAGTTTGAAAAGATATAAGAATATCGTACAAAAAACACCGATGCTTTTTTCGTTGATAGATCAAAACTATAAGTATATCTTGATCAATGATTACTATTGTGAATGTTTTCAAAAAAAAGAAGAAGAAATTGTCGGCAAGACAATTGCCGAGTTGCTTGGACAAGACGTTTTTGAAAATACGGTGAAACAACACATTGATGAAGCGTTGTCTGGTAATATTTCTACCTATGAAGCATGGTTTAATTATAAAGCTATCGGGAAAAGGTACATGTCTGTAACCTATTCACCATTTTCCGAGAAACGTGGGGGCATATCGAATGGTGTAGTAGTTTTTTCAAATGACAACACTCAGTTGAAACTATCCGAGGAAAAACTTGAACTTCTTTCATCTACGGATCAGCTTACAAATATTAATAATCGTCGAAGATTTATGGAGTTTCTTGATAACGAAATAGAAATATCAAGAAGGTTTGGTCATTCATTTCTTTTTTTATCAATGGATGTTGATGATTTTAAATCCATAAATGACACGTATGGACATATGGTTGGGGACAAAGCTTTAATGTATGTTGCAAATATTTTGAAAAATACATTACGGCAAGTTGATCATATCGGGAGAATTGGCGGTGAAGAATTCGCTGCAATAATAACAAAAATTGATGAGGACAATATCAAGCCTTTTCTTGATCGTGTCATTAATTCATTCAATACGCAATGTTTTTCAACAGCAGAAGTATCCCTCAAAATCACAGTAAGTATAGGTGCTTTTAAATATACCGATTGTAGCGTAGCAAAAGAAGATCTTTTACGAAAAACAGACGACGCCTTGTATCAGGCAAAACATAATGGTAAAAATCAATACTGCATACATAAAATATAGCTGATCTCACAATGGGGACTCGCATGAAGCATAGAGATGGCTTTTCTGTAATTGAAATAATCGCGGTGTTGGTTATTTTGGGAATTCTCTCTGTTTATGCAGTTCCTAAATTTCTTGAACTTCAAAATACGATGCGAATCAGGGTCGCAGATGCGGCTATCAGTCAAATTAAAGCTGTTTTTTCCTTGAGTATGGAAATTATTGTCTAAGAACGGGCATAATCCCGACAAAAGTAGGCCCTGTGCGGCGTGAAGTAGATTTGAGACGCGGAAGTCTGACCGATAAGCAGACAGAATCGGGGAATGTTACGATGGAGTTGAGTAACACCAATAGTGATACAGCGGTAAAATCCCGGCGTATCTGTTGGGGGAGTGAAAATTACCGAAGGACAACCTGTTGGATACTGGTATCTCCCTGAATAATCTATGGGCTCGATCTTCTGACGCACATTGCATTGCGTGTTGCAAGAATTTCAGGCTTTTCACAAGTTTGTCTATATCATATCATGGCCGGTTTTTCCAATCGTTTTGCCCTGTTCTGCGGAAAACGGCACTGTGCGGAACGTTCAGACAGTTTTTCCTGCTGTTTTACACTCCAACTCCAGCGTATGAAGTTGTCGGATTCTCCCATTCGCAGGGGCTGGTGAAACCAATGACGCAAGAAGAGCTTATGGTGCAGTCTGGTCCGAGTCGCTGGTCCCCGGAAAGTTTTTTTCTGGACATGATTGATAAAATTTGCTTGAAATTATTCTTTCAAAATATCGAACTTTTAGTTTCTATGCAGAATCTTTTTTGGAGGTGGAGCCGCAATACCCCGGATTCGTCAAAACAGAATGCGTTCCATGTCTGTATTGGAATAAATCGCAAGGTGTTAATTGACGAATCTGCTGTGAGAGATCGTTAGAAGGGGGATATGATGAACGGAAACGGACTTTTGAAATACGGGGCAACAAAATTTATTTATTTGGTAATCGTTACTCTGATGGTAATGCTGTTCTCCAGCATGGCTTGGGCACGGTCGCTTGATGCAATACAACAAAGCGGTGAGCTGCGGATATGCGTCGCCGGATCAAGCTACGAGCTCTATATGGCCATGGCCGAGCCCTTCGCCGCATACCTGAAGGTGCGTCCCAAAGTGAAACGCCTGGACAGCTGGGACCAGCAATTTCATAACAAGGACGGTGTAACGAGCAAGGACGGAGCCTATACGCCCTCTTTGCTGGATTCAGGCGAGTGTGATCTCTATCCCAACGATATGGTCAAAAAAGACTGGCGTACGAAAAAACTGGATTTCGTCATTCTTTTTCGTACGCGTACCGTCGTGCTGGTGCACAACGACAATCTGACAGAATTTAAGACGGTTTCCGACCTCGCGGGCAAAACCGCTGCCATCCAAAAAGGCACCAGCTATCATTCCTGGCTTGAAGCCCGGAATGCCGGAGAATTCAAAGCAAATCCCGTTCAGATGCAGTTCATGACTACCAATGACAGTCTTATGGCTGTGGATGATAAAAAGTACGATTTTACCCTGATCGGAGCCGACGGGGCTTTGAACTGGACCCGCAATAAAGTCAAGAACCTGTCCGTGGCCTTTCCAGTTGGTTCGACTTCCGAACTCGGGTGGGCGTTTCGAAAAGACGACCAGGAACTCCAGGCCGCGGCACGCGAATTTTTCAAATCTCAGGCGTATTCAGGCTCCCAATTTGACCAGATCTGGCAGGAAAAAGTCGGCATTCCCTTGAGTGAATTCAACGTGTTCATCACCGGTCTTTTGGAAGAGTAATTTCTTATGCGATCATCCATCAAAATCAGCATTATTCTGGTAACTGTCGGATTGATCCTTCTTGTCGTCACGGTATTGACCGCTGTTATCTCGACCAATGCCTCCAAGGCGATGCAGCAAACCCTGGAAGATGAACTTGATCAAAAGGTCAGGCAGGGAAGTTTTCTTTTAATGAACTTCCTGAAATGGCAGACGACAAACCTGGAAGTCTGGAACAATCAGCCAATTGTAAAAGTTTTTTTCAAAAGTCCGGCACTGGCCGTCATGTCCCGTTCGGGACTGCAAGCCTATCTGCGTAAGGTCTGCGAAAACTCGCCATGGCTCGCAGATATTCTTCTGATAGACAATGACACCGTGCTTTATGACCATGCCTTTCCCTCTGCCCGGTTGTACCGGCCTCCCAACCAGTGGATGACGTTCTGGAATAATTTAGGCCAGGGCCAGCCGTTTATCATGAATCTCGGGGAGATCTTTAAAGGAAAGAACAGGTGGGTGCTGGTGCTCAGCCGGGCTTTCACGGATAATGGCAAGGTTGAAGAAGACAAAAGAATCGTAATTTTTCTGGACGTGTCTCAGCTGGACCGGGAGCTTTTCACTAATTTTGCGGTCAGCCGCAAGGGATTTATCTCCTTAAGCTGCCTTTTGCCGGATGGCCGGATCGTACTGCCTGAGACCTCCGCCCAGACCGATACGCAGCGTGAATTTATTGCCGCCTCCAGAGAATGGAAAAATCTAGGCGATATACCGGAATCTCACGAGAAACTGGGCTCAATGCTTGTTTCAGCCGCCAGACTCCCGCATTTTTCGATACAGGTCATCGGAGTCGCATCCGAGGAAGAGTTTCTCAAGCCGGTAAGGGGCATCATCAAGAGCTCCTTGATAATCAGCCTGTTTATTCTGGCTCTTGGAATCATGGGAGCCATTGTCTTTTCTAAAAGAATAACCGCCCCGATTATTCTCCTTACTGCAATCGTCAAAGACATCACCTTTGGGGATAAAACAGCGGACCATTCGTTGGAACTCGGCAAGCTCATGGCAAGAACCGATGAGCTGGGGGTCATGTCCTCCGCTTTCAACGCCATGTTGATGGAAATCCGTCGCCACACCGCCGAACTTGAGGAAAAAGTCGCTCAACGCACAAAGGCTCTTGCCGATTCATGGCAGTATTTGACGCAAATAATTGAGTATTTGCCTGAGCCTACGTTTGTCATAGATGAAAATGGCGTGGTCACTGCCTGGAATCAGGCCCTTCAAGAACTGACCGGCGTCAAAGCGAAAGAAATGCTGACACAGGGAGATTATGCGTACGCTGTCCCTTTTCATGGGGAAAAACGACAGATGCTGATCGATCTGGTCCGGCTCAAGACATGGGATACGTCCTGTGAAAGCACGTATCTTTCAATTACTAAAAAGCAAGACGGCAGTATTGCTGCCGAGAGTTATCTTCCGGATTTGAAGGGGGGCATCTACCTGTCCGCCACCGCAAGAGAACTTCTGGATACTTCGGGACAATCCGCCGGCGCCATAGAGTCCATCCGTGACATTACACCACAGAAAACAGCACAGCAGAAGCTGAAGAAACAGTTCGACGAGTTGACCGAAGCAAGATGGGCTATGCTGAACATGATGGAAGACCTGGAAATCTCGCGTAAAAGCACTGAAGATGCCCTGGAAGTGATCTCCAGCAGCATCAATTACGCGACGAACATTCAGAATTCGATTCTGCCCTCACAAGAAGTTCTGACATCGCAATTCAGCGATTATTTTATTTTATGGGAACCGCGGGACCGTGTTGGGGGAGACATCTATTTACTGAAGCCATGGGGACCGGGTATGATGTTCGCCCTGGCCGATTGTACGGGCCACGGCGTTCCCGGCGCATTCATGACCATGATTACCAACGGGGCCATGGAAATGGCCGTATTGCAGGCGCCCCCCGGTGACTGTGCGGTTTTGCTGCAGCGTACGCATCAACTCATCCAAAAAACGCTTAATCAGAAAGAAGCGGGCGGTGCGTCGGATGACGGATTGGAGATGGGCATCTGCTACATCGCTCCTCACGAAGAAGACATGATCTTTTCCGGGGCCCGTTTTTCATTGTTTGTTGTTGAAAAAGGCGACGTTCTGGAAATCAAAGGCGATAAAAAAGGACTAGGATATCGTGGTATTCCGTACAACCAAAAATTCACCAACCACCCCGTACAAACAAAATCACTGCATACGTATTATATGACCACCGATGGTATCATCGACCAGGTGGGCGGAAGCAAGCGGCGCAGCTACGGCAAAAAGCGATTCAAAAAAATGCTGTTGGAAATGGAATCTATCCCCATGAAGCAACGTGTAAATCATATACGTAAAGCTTTTATGACTTACCAGGGACAGCAAATACGGCGAGATGATGTATCGGTGCTTGGTTTCACTTTTAACGGTAGGAACAAGGGGTAAAAAGGTATTTGAAAAACTGGAAGTGCAAAGCTGTGTGATACTTCTTCGAAGAATTTTATTAGAACAAAATTTTAATGATGGAGTCAGAGGAACATGCCGGCCTTCTTTGAAATGTCTTTTGTGCTGCATTCAGCACCCTGTAGAATACTGCTTTATATCCGATGGATGGTTGTAGTTGTTGTCTTTTTGTTGGTCGCCGTTTGTTGCGACATCTCTTTTGCGGGCACAGCTGCGAGTGTCCCAGCCACGTCTCACCAGGAAGAACGTGTTGCCGCAAAAGATATGGCTAACGCAGCCACCAGAAGCAGTGCGAAATCTTCCGATAATGAACAGGGCTTTGATTCTTCACTTCTATGGAAAATAGGAATCCCCGTTTTCTTTTTTTTGTTGCTTCTCCTCTGCCGGAATTGGTGTTTGCGGAAAGAAATCAACCGGCGCAGGGTGGCTGAGAAACGCTTCATATTGCTGATCGAGAGCATTCCGGACGCTATGATCATCACGGACGCCTCAGGAGAAATCACCCTGGTCAATTCTCAGGCAGAAACTCTTTTTGGGTATGATCGAAAGGAATTGCTGCATCAACCTGTTGAAATGTTAATCCCTGAACCGGCAAGATCCAAACATGTCGCATTGAGAGAAGCGTTTACAAAAAATCCCTCAGTACGGCAAATGGACGCCCTTTCAGGTCTCCAGGGGAGGACTAAAGAAGGTCGTATTTTCCCAGCTGACATTGGAATAAGTCCGCTGCAGACTGATACCGGCCTGGCAATAGTCGTCTCTATGCGTGATGTGACAGACTGGAAAAAAGCGGAAACTGCATTGGCGGAAGCGGAAGAACAAAATCGCCTGCTGCTGGAATCGGTAGGAGAAGGCATTCTGGGAGTGGATACAAATGGCGACATCACATTTATCAATCCCGCTGCTGAAAAATTGCTTGGTTTTACTTCCCAGGAAATTATCAATCAATCCATTCACGAGCGTATTCTGCACTCCAGATCAGACGGCACGGTTGAGACAAAAGAAAGCTCGCCCATATATCTTACCTATCGGCAGGGTATTAGAAACCATTTTTACGATGAAGTCCTCTGGCGCAAGGATGGTACGTGTTTTTCCGCAGAGTACCACACCACCCCCATTCATAAAAATGACAGCATAATCGGCGCCGTTGTTACTTTCAACGATATTTCCGAGCGGGTAAAAATCGAGGAGGAGCTCAAAAAGAATATGCAAGACTTGCAACGATTCAGTCAATTAGCTGTGGGGCGGGAGAAAAATATGATTGAACTGAAAAAGGAAATAAACACACTTTTATCTGATCTTGGGAAAGAACCAAAATACAAGGTCGTCTCAAACACTGAAAAGTAGTATCTGAAGAAAATTGCATCGGGACAATGTTCATAGAAAGGCGCGTTATATGGTAAAAAAGCTGGCTGTTGGGCGCAGATTCTTCGTCCAGTGCAACAGCCGTCACAGCTTCCGCTGGACTTCGATTTTGATTTATGCTTAATCTCTTAACTATATATAATACTTGTAGTTGCGCTGGGTTCGCTGCCTTAGAAGAGGTTGCCGAGCAAACCACGCTGTATTTCCAACTTGCGCCGTAAAAGGAGGCAACCATGAAAGCCAAAGAACTGTATCAACTCAGAGGCACGTTACAACAAGACGGCATCATTTTTTGTTATAGCGGATTCATGACCGAGAAGATTCTCACCGGCATTGCTTTGGCGCTGAAAAGCAAACTGGCCATTGATGAAACGGATAAAAAAGTGGCGCGCAGTTTGTTTTCCATACTTGTGGAGCAAGTACAAAATGTTATCCGCTACTCAGCCGAATACGAACCTCCGGAGGACGAGACCTCGGAGTTGCGCTATGGCGTTCTGATCATAGGAAAGAAAGACAATGACTTTTACGTCACTTGCGGCAATATGGTCGTCAATGAAGACATGCAGCAGTTAAGCGACAACCTGGCTGAAGTACAGCGTATGGACAAGGCAGAGCTGAAAGCCCGGTATAAAGAAACCCTCAAAGGAGATACGCCTGACGGCAGCAAGGGAGCGGGAGTGGGGTTCCTGGATATTGCCCGTCGAGCCCGGAACGGTTTCGAATTTGATTTTTTTCAAATTAACGATGATTTTTCGTATTTCAGCATTGTTGCTTATATTTAAGAGGGAATCCCATGGAGAATATCAAACTTGACGCAACAGAACGCTCGCCAGAAGTTGATTTTAGTTTCGACACCAACACGTTTACATTGCGCGGCGAATCCTACCCTGAGGACGTGAACGCCTTTTTCGGCACTCTCATGGGAAGTCTGGACGAGTATCTTTCGAACCTGGAGGAAGAAGAGGTTCGGTTCAACTTTGAGCTTGTCTATTTCAACAGCAGCAGCGCCAAAATCCTAATGGGCTTGTTTGAATTGCTTGAAGACACTGCCAAAAAAGGCAACAAGGTGCACATCGTCTGGTCTTACGAGGAAGACGACGACAATATGGAAGAACTGGGTGAGGAATTTTGCGAAGATCTCGAACACGCAACCTACGAATTACGGGCTTTTGAAGCATAGCGGCGGCTATACGGGGGAGATGACATGAGCTTTGATACGTTTAAGGAGGAACAAGAGGTCCTCTCCCAAGGTGAGGCTTTTCTCAAAGGGCGTACCCCCGATGAAATGACCGAAGTGTACGCGGCTCTGCTAAAAAAATACAAGAAACTTTTCAAAACAACACGCCGCATCGTGAATATGAGCGACCGTAGCGAAGAACGCCTCAAAGAAGCCAATGCCAAAATTCAAAATCAGCAGAAGCAGCTGGAAAAAGCCCACAAGCAGCTTTCCGACCATGCCCAGCTCCTGGAAGAAAAAGTCAAAGAACGTACCAAAGAGCTGGTGGTGGCCCAGGGCAAGCTCGAAAAATTGGTGGAATTGGGCATCGCCCTTTCCCTGGAGAGGCAGTACGCAAAATTTCTGGAAATGATTGTCCAGGGCGAGAAAGAACTGACGAATGCCGACGGAGGTATCCTGTTCAGCATGCAGGATGATGAAACCCTCAAACAGGAAATCGTCCGCTATGATTCGCTCGACATCCGCATGGGCGGACTCACGGACAGGGAAATAACCCAGGAGCCCCTTCCTCTGCGCGACGCCAAAGGAGTGCCGCGTTACTTCGATCCCATCGCCCATGCCGCGCTCACGGAGCGTACGGTCAGCGTCTCCAACATCTGGGAATGCAAAGACTTCGACTTTTCCGAATTTGCGTCTTTTGACGCGGATCACGAATACCGTACGCAATCCTTTTTGGCGGTTCCCCTCAAACCGCGTAAAGGCCAGGTCATCGGCGTGCTTGTGTTGCTCAACGCGCGTATTCCCGGAACGGGGCGGCTCGTGGCCTTCAACTCCTCTGATGAACGGTTTATCGAGGCTCTGGCCAGTCAGGCTGCCGTCGCCATGGACAATAAAAATCTCATGAAGGCGCAGGCCCAGCTATTTGATTCCATTATCCAGGTCATCGCCAGCGCTATTGACGCCAAGTCTCCCTATACCGGTAGCCATTGCGAGCGCGTGCCCGAGTTGGGGATGATGCTGGCCAAAGCGGCCTGTGAAACCGAGTTCGGCTCTCTTGCAGAGTTTGAATTGAACGACGCCGAGTGGCGGGAGTTCTACCTGGCCAGCTGGCTGCACGACTGCGGCAAGGTGACCACCCCCGAATACGTGGTGGACAAGGCCACAAAGCTGGAAACCATCTACAATCGCATTCATGAAGTACGTACGCGCTTTGAAGTATTGTTGCGGGATTACCGCATTGAATATCTCGAAGCCGTGGCCGCGGGGGGCGACTCCGATACGCTACGGCAAGAACTGGACGCGAAGACGCGACAACTGCAGGATGATTTCGCCTTTGTGGCCGAATGCAATGTGGGGGGCGAGTTCATGAGCCCGGAACGTGTCGAGCGTTTGGAACAGATCGCACAGATTACCTGGATGCGCTATTTCGACGACCGCCTCGGGCTGTCCATCGCCGAACAGAAACGCGTAAAAAATCAATCGTCCAAGCAGCTGCCGCAAAAAGAATATTTGCTGGTGGATAAAAAGGAACACATTTTTCGCCGCCCCAAAGAGAATCCTTTCTCTTACGATCCTAAAGCTTTGAAAATTGCTATGGAAGTGCCCCGACATCTATACAACCAGGGCGAACTGCACAATCTGCGGATATCACGCGGCACACTCACCGAAGAAGAACGCTATAAAATCAACGAGCACGCCATCCACACAATTCTCATGCTGGAACAGCTGCCTTTTCCCAAAGACCTGGCCCGCGTCCCCCTGATTGCAGGAGCGCACCACGAAACCATGCAGGGCACGGGCTACCCCAAAGCCGCTAAAATGGAAGATCTTCCCGTGCAGGCGCGGATTTTAGCCATTGCAGATATTTTTGAAGCACTAACCGCGTCGGACCGCCCCTACAAAAAAGCCAAAACCCTGGACGAAGCCCTGCGCATCCTCAGTTTCTTCCGCAACGACAAGCACATCGACGCCGAACTGTTCGATCTCTTCCTGCTGAGTGAGGTGTACCAGGACTTCGCGGAAAAATTTCTCGCTCCCGATCAGATTGATGTAGTGGACATTACCAAGTATCTCAGCAATCCGGCTCTTGCCGATCAGCTTTCCTGAAATTGTTCCACTTTCTCGCCGGTCTCTATTGTGCCTGAATCCCCATAGTATCCCCTGTAACAGCCACGAGATAAAACAAAGCGCCAAAAAGCGTACTAAAGACAATTATGTTGAAATCAACCATGGAAACAATGACTTGAAAAGTAACTTCGATTGTTTTCAAGACATAAGGCATTTTATCAGTTCCGACGCAATAAATCAGTGCTCCAGCCAGAATTCCGATAGAAAGTGATGAAATGATTTCTTTTGTTCGTAATACCAGTGTAATGGTAATACATGGTGGCAGTAACGAAATAAATCTTGCATTGAAATGTTCCACAGTAAAACTCCAACGTAATAAATGTAAATAATACAGTATTGTCGATGACGTCCATTGCCGAGACGGCAAAGGCATATCCATCGCCAGATCCGAGTTATTATTTTGGTCCTTCCGGGTTTGCCGTGGGTAGCGTCATAATGTAGGCGATTTCCAGGAGGAGACCGCCGATGAGGGATGTTGATCTTTACGGGCAGATTTTGGGCGTCAAGAGCCCCTGGTTTGTGGATAAAGTTGATTTAAAAACGTCTGAAGGCCGTGTGGATATTTGGCTCGACCATAAGAGCAAGGTGCCCTGGACTTGCCCGGAATGCGGCAAGGAGCTGACTTGCCGGGATCATGCGGAAGAAAGGATTTGGCGGCATCTGGATACGTGCCAGTTCAAAACTTTCATCCATGCAAGAATCCCTCGAGTGGCTTGCCCCGAGCATGGCGTCAAGCAGGTCAATGTCTTTTGGGCTGAACCTGGTTCGCGTTTTACTCTGCTCATGGAAAGGCTGGTCATTGATGTTCTGACAGAATGCTCGACCATTGAAGGAGCTCGCAAGTTGATGCGAATCTCGTGGGATCAGGCTTGGGGGGTTATGGAAAGAGCTGTCCGGCGAGGTATGGCACGAAAGGAACAGCGTAAAATCAGCTACATCGGGGTCGATGAGAAGGCTTTCCGAAAAGGACATAGCTATATGACCGTCGTCTGCGACCTGCTGCGCGGTACGGTCGAGCATGTTGCCGAGGACCGCAAAAAGACAAGCCTTGAAGAATACTACAAAAAGCTGAATGACGAACAGCTCAAGGCAATCAAGGCTGTATCAATGGATATGTGGCCGGCATACTTTCTGGCCACCAAGGAAAACGTACCCGGTGCTGCAGATAAAATCGTATTCGACCGTTTCCACATCATGCAGCATGTAGGGGAAGCCGTGGATAAAGTACGCCGCCAGGAACATAAGGCGCTGATGGCTGAAGCAAACGAAATTTTGAAAGGCAGCAGATACTTGTGGTTATACGCTGAGGAGAACCTCTCGGACTCCCAACGACCGCGCCTGGAGGAACTCAAGGAATCGAATCTGAAGACGGGCAAAGCCTGGGCCATGAAAGAGAGTCTTCGCGGACTGTGGGACTATCTGTCTGTTGGGTGGGCCAAGCGTTTTCTGAAGAAATGGTGTTCTTGGGCCAAACGCTCGAAGCTCGAGCCTATGGGCAAAGTGGCGAACATGCTCATGGATCACATGGACAACATCGTGACCTTTTGTCGGCATCGCGTGACAAACGCTGTTGCGGAGGGGCTGAACAGCAAGATCATGTCCATCAAACGCCGAGCTTGTGGCTACAGCAATAAGGAGCATTTCAAAACAGCGATTTACTTCTTTTGTGGCGGGCTAAAACTCTACCCGGAGATTAGCAAGACTGGGGCCACCCACTGAGTTTCCGGAAGGACCAAAAACCATAACTACCAGCTTAAGATGAAATGAGTCAGTTTGCGTCATTATGTGTAGCAAATTTTGCCATAAATTTGTCGCAAGATATTATTGCCCACCAATTGTACCTACTGCACTCAGGGCATCCCTATTCGTCAGACACCAATCTATTGTCCATCCTTTCTACGATTTCCTGCAGCAGCACCTCAGCCGGAATACCGAGGCCTTTGTGGAGCTTAAGCATCATGGAGAGGGTGAGCTTGCGTTTCCCGTTCAGGACTTCGGATACTCGGCTTTTGCTGCCGAAGTAAGGAATCAGGTCAGTTTGCTTCAAGTCGAGTTGATCCATCTTGAAACGGATGGCGGCTATGGGACTGGGCAAGGCAATGGGGAAATGTTCGTCTTCGTAGACATCAATGAGGTGTATCAACAGTTCGAGCTCGTCGGCCTGTTCCTGGGAATAGTCTTCCGAATGCTCGTTCTTGAACAGGTAGTCCACGCGCTGCAGCGCCTCTTCGTGTTCGGCTTCTGTTTTGATAAGTTTCATCATACGCACACCTCATGAGGTTTTGCATGTCGTAAGTTTGTCGCAAGATGTGTCGCAAGTTTGTCGCAAGTTCAAATCTGTAAAAAATACACGAGGTTGCTTGTCGCACCTTCCGTACGCAGCAGCCCTTTTTCCTGCATGGCTTTTAGATCTCGTTGCAGGGTCCGCCTCGTTGTGCCGGGGGAAAGAGACTCAAAGTCCTGAATACGCATCTGGTTGTGTTGCAGCAGGAATTCTACCGCTTTTGCCTGGCGTTCATTTAAAACAAATTTACTGGCCAGGACATCCCGGCGAATGACTTGCTCACCCCGGAGTTTGACTTCGACCATTTGTGTTTCCAGCCCGGTAACGAAATATTCGAGCCAGCCGGTGAGGTCCATGTCGTTTACCCGGACTCCCTGGAGCGCCTGGTAAAAAGCAGTACGATCCCGGTCGTAATATTTGCTGATGGTGAATAGCCGCTTGAAGTCGTATCCGGCTTTATAGAGACAGAGAGTAGCTAGCAATCGAGACGTACGCCCGTTACCGTCCAGAAAGGGATGTATATGAACGAGCTGAAACTGAGCAATGCCACTCACAAGTACTGGATGAACACCGTGATCCGCATTTAGCCATTTCACAAGTTCGGACATCATGATCGGGACGTCTACTGCGGATGGTGGCGTATAGATCACTTCACCCGTACGCGAATTGGCAACATAATTTTGAATTCGCCGGTACTCTCCAGGAGCAGCTTTGCCCCCGCGTACGTCCTTTACCAACAGCTTGTGGATCTCCCGGATCAAGCCTTCATGTATGGGGTCTCCACTATCAAGGCATTCGGAAACGAATTCAAAGGCGGATCGGTAATTCAACAGTTCGAGGGCATCATCCGGATCTACTTCGGGCAGCTTCTCGCCATTCCAAAGCCTCTCGGCCTGTTCAAGAGTAAGCTGCGTCCCCTCAATATGAGTCGTGTGATGCGCTTCGAGAATAAGCGCGCGATTTTCCATTTCCCGCACCCAGTCCTCTGAAAGCACAGCGGCTTCAAGAAAACCACGCGCTCGCTCAATCTGGGTGATTGCTGCGGTCATGCGGTTTGTGATGGTAAAACGAGGAGAAAACGGGTGCATGGCAATATCAAAGTTAGATTTATATTTTATGCGACAATACCCTTACCCTGTGTAAGTTGACACCCAACATGAGAAAGTCTGTCATTTAATGTAAGAAGCGTCTTCCCTCAAAAAAATGCTTTTGCACACTCTTTGCTACGCGCGTGTTCGCGTAGCATGGTTAATGCCAAAAAATTAAGGATGGAAAGTTTTTTTGTTTTTCGGCTGATGAGTATATGCCTTTAAGCTTATAATTTCAGTCAACGACTAAGCTGACTCCCCAGGCATGAGCGGTGGAAATCATAATCTTCTCCAGCTTTTTATCTACACCCCTCAATTCACCAGGATATTTACTCCAAACCTCAGTAAGACATTCAGTTAGCTGTGCAATTATTTCAATAAACTTTTCACTTTCTATGCTGGAAAAGATGCTAGTATTTTTCTTAATATTAATATTTCCAACATGATACCCTATTAGCTTTGCATATTGAATAAGAACTTCGAACACATTGGTGACAACCGGCAGGAATAACTTATCTCCTTTAGCTATATTTTTTGATTTCTCTTGTGATATTCTAGATATTTTTTTGCTTATCTCTAGCGAAAATATGTTCACTTCATTTCTCATTATTTCAAAAGCGTCATATTCTAGGAAATCTGCAGAAAAGATACAGGCGTAGAAATCGCTACAAATAATCAAGCTGTAGTCTTTTACCATGTCAATGTAACTACCATGTGCAAAACCTTTACGCCCCTCACTGTATGCTTTTCTTGTGGATATGTCCTTACAGTGACCAATCTCGTGGTATACAGTATGGAGAAAAGCTTTAGACTTTGGGCGCCGGGCAGATCCTTTAATGTGAGGGTCAGTAATTAAATATTCAGAGATGTAATGAGAGATAAAAACTACATGTTCTTCTCCTCCGTTTAACTGCCTTACAACCGCAAGGCCCTCGATTTCGCTGGGCCAGTCGTCTTCAGAGGGCAAAATGCGGTCAGGTGCATGCTTCTTTAAAGCCGTTTTGAGCTCCTCATCATCAAAAATAACAAAAGTGAATGTAGCAGGATCCATATCAAGCTGTTTCACTGCATTTGTAAAAAAGGGTTTAAAAATATTGTCATCCATTTCGGGTGTAGATTTCTTGAGTACCTGGTCAACTTTTATCATGATTAGCTCTCTCTTAAGGTGCTTAGTTGATACTCAAAAGTACTAGTTTACCGCTTCAAGGACAAGAGCGCGGAACGCATGCGCCGCAGCCAGGGGGACAACTCCGTTGCCTGCGAGTCTACGGCGGTCCAGCCTGTTGGCCAGCCCATCAGCATTTCGTAAAAGCGCGGGTTGCAGACCAGGGTGCTTGCCGAGCAACGATGTCCAAGTTTCAAGGTCATTTGGTGGCGGGGCAAATTGCGGGGGGACATTCGAGGGCGGGGCCTCAATCCCATCAACCATAGGAAAGTCCATGACTGCGCCTGCTTGCTTGTAGCAACTTGATACTCTGCCGGAGTCATCCTGAAGCCGCTTGAGGTTATCTCGAATTCCGGCCAGGAGCCCGCCTGCGCGACCGTGGGCGTAGCCCAGAAAGAAGAGGCGTTCGCGGATGTGGCTTGCGCCGACTTCCGCCGCAGATACGACGATCGCCTTAACTCCGTAGTCCATTGCTTCCAGGTCTTTGACGACCTGATCAAAGCCGCAAGAGAGATGTCCGGGCACGTTTTCGCAATAGATGAGCGGAGCTGTGGTTTCTTTGAGGATCCGCCGGACGTGGGGCCAGATGTGGCGGGGGTCATTTTCACCTTTGCGGTGCCCTGCGTAAGAAAAGGGCTGACAGGGATATCCGGCAGTGAGGCAATGTACTTTGCCACGCCACGGTTTGCCGTCGAAAGAAGCAATGTCGTCCCAGACAGGAGCCTCGCATATGGCCGCGTCCGCCATCCGCGCCACGAGAGTGGCCGCGGCGTAACTTTCCCGCTCGACGTAACATATAGTACGGGCTCCAGGGACGGCGATCCGAATACCAAGTTCAAGGCCTCCCGCTCCGGCACAGAGGGCAATTCCTTTAAAAATTCTTGAGGGATGTAGATCCACACGCGCAATCCTTTGTTGCAACTCCGGGGCCATCTTGTTTGGGGCTCTTGTCCCTCAGGATATGGTTGATTCCGCCGCATCTCGGGCATTTGATCGTTACCGTTTCTCCATCTGTTTCAGCCAATTTCCTGTGACACGCACATCTGATTTCGCTCATTTCTTCTTTTTGACGGTTGCGCCTCAGCCTGCTACCTCTACCCCACCCACGCGCGTGGACAGGAAGCAGCGGCTACGGCCGTGGGCCGGTGCTCAATCACCGGGCCAGTGGGGGCGGTGCAACGCCCCCGCCTGTTTCCATTTTTTTGTTCATCTATCACTTTTTTTTGGGGCAAGCGTTATAGTCACCTTGCCACCACATTAGGACTCCCCATCACGCACGTGCCCCGGCCCGCCGGGGTAATCACCGCGTGGCCGCGCAATGTCAGGGGCTTGGACTCGACAATCACGCGTTGGGTAGCCTGAACGTTGTAGGCCACGCGGCAGTGCGGGCAGTTGGTTATGGACATGTCCATGAAACGGGTCATGCGGCGTCCGTTGGCCGTGGTGCGCTTGGCGGTTTGCCAATGAAAGCCTGTCCAGCGGTGTCCGCAACAGAGTTGACCGTGGTTGCAGTAGCCAACGATCAGATCGCCGTAGCGTGTTACGCCGGGCATCAGGTCAGCCTCCTGAACTCTATGCCCTCGGGGTAGTTGCCGTCATCGTCCTTACATTGTTCCTGAATGCTCATCAGAATCGCTGGCTTGCGCGGGCTGTCCTCGGCGATCAGCCAATCGTGTCCAAAGACAGCGTCGTCACCATCAAGGTCACGGTGGTAGGCGTACTCCCATGCCCATGTATCCTCAGGGTAGCGATCGTCTCCTTGGTTGCAGACACAGTCACGAACTTGCGCGACCATGCCGGTGGTTCCGTTTTGCGCGGCAATTAAGGCGTCGAGCTTGTCGCGTATCTCTGTGAGCAAGGCTATGGCGTCGGTTTCGAATCCAGGGGAATAGACCATCAGTCTGCTTCCTCAGCCCAGCCCAAAACCATTTCCACCTTGCCGCCAGCGTCCACGGCCGGGAAAACCGGCCGGTCCGGCAGCGTTACCGCGTCCGAGAATCCGATCTGTTGCGGCAGGTCTCTCAGTGCCTGGGCATAGCTTGCCCATTCCTGGGCCTGGGGTTCCGTCAATGTGCCGGTGCCGCCAAAAAGCGTTTGCTTCTGGTAGCGGTCCAGTTCGGTAAGGGCCTCATTCAGCAGGATGTCCCGCAACCGCCGCCAAAGCGTTTCCGGCTCGATATCGTTGTTAATTCCCAAGCTTATTAGGGGGTGGTCATCGCGGGCAGCTATGCGTTGCTCTTCGGCCTGGATCCGGGCAAGCTCTGCGGCATGGGCCTCGATTAACGGGGTGAGCAGAGAGATATCGTTGATTACATCATGACGGCCGTCGGTATATTCCACCTCACCCGAATCGCCGGACCATTGAATTGCGTGAATTGCCGAATCCAGTTCCAGATTCTGCAGGTGCAGAGCCATGCCGTCTACCACCACCACGTTATCCGAAACTACTACTGAGACTTGCATTTACTCCTCCCATTTGGCGCGGATCAGTTTGAGCACGGTCGTATAGCCGGGGACAATTGACTGTGCGCCGGATAGTTGGCTGTCGGTTGACGGCGAGGCGCCGTCGGTGTTGCCGTGATTGTGCGCAACGCTCCCGCCAACATAAGACGTCGTGACAGTGGCCGGATGGCAGCCGACGATAAACGACCCGGACACACCGGCGCAGTCGTGCGTTACAAGCGCATATACGCCATGGCCGTGGCTGGGGATGCTGGACGTGGATAACGTATGATTGCCGGTTGAGTGGACGTGGCTTGCAACCGTGTGGCTGTGCGCCAAACTGACGCTATCCTGCCCGCCGGACTGCCCCGGCGCATTTCCGGCGCGATCGAACTTGTCGATCAGGTGAGGCAAATAAAAAAACTCGGGATCCGGATGAACTCCCCAGTAATCCCCAAGAACCGGCGGCAAATCGGGGTAATCCACTTTGCGGCGGGCTGTACCGTCACAGGGCAGCCAGATGCCCGAGGGCAAGACACCTCCGGCAAAACTGATAATTTCCCCAATGGGACATAACTGGCGAATGAGCGAAGCCGGGACCAACTGGCCATCTTGCATGCCCACATCATCTTTAGAGGCAAGGCTTTCATAACTCGCCGCGTTATTAGCATAATCCTTGGTGGCCACGTCATCCACAGCCAGCATCAAGGCGTCAAAGTCGGTCTGTTGCCGGTATTGCTGGGCGATGATCTCGGCGAGGGCTTGCTTGGTTTCGTCGAGGACCGGGAGCAAAACAGCATCAATACGGCCGGACGACTCCACCTGAACTTTCCTGACCACCTCTTCCCAATCGAGTTTGACGCCGAGCAGCTCGTTCAGCGCGTTGACAATCAAGGTAAGCCGGGGATTGATATCCTCGGCATTGACCCTTGTCGCATTATCACGGACGAGGATATTCCGCAGATCCAGTTTCCATTTTTCGGCCATGATCAGCTTACCTCCTTAGAGCGCCACCAGATCCAGGGATTCGACATGGAAGACCAGTTGCGCGGTGGTGGTGTCGCCGTCCACGCGGGTCTGCACGGATTGGATACCGGTGCCGGGATTTGGGGCGAAACTCAGATTACGGCGTATTCTGCCGGGTTCCAAAGTCTCATCGGTGTGGCTGACGGCGTCATGCGTCACCCCTTCGGAAACGAGCGACACTGTGACGCTGTGGTAGTCCGGGTAGAAGTTGTCGAGCACCATGATAACAGTGATATTGTCCGACGGTTCGGCGAGGTTGTAGACCTCACGTTTGCGGCAAAAGGACGTTGCCGGACGCTTGCCGCGTATTTTCGATCCAAGTACGGGCAGGCCGGGCATCAGGGTATGCGTGCCGGTCATAACAAGCCTCATACGGAGCATGGCGGGCAAACCGGTGAGCTTGTCGGCCCCTTCCGGACTCAAAGTCACCCAGGCGTCCGAGCCCTCGGGCTGGCATTCAAAGACAAGATTCGTTCCCTCCGGTTGTGCGCGCTGATAGAGCATTTCCACAGCCGCGATGCCGCCCGGAACCGAAAGCGATGCGAGGTCCACCACACAATATGTGGTGGAAAACTGCGCCACATACAGGGCCATCTGCATATCGCGTTGCAAATTGGGCACAAAAGCCTTGCCGTCCGTGGACTGGAAATAGGTTCCTTGCCCGTAGTTTGTGCCTTCCACCAGATTCACGGCATGATCGCCTTTGGAAATGACAATCACGGAGTAGAGCTTGCCAACCTCAATTTCCACGGGCTCCGGAAAGGTGAACTTGGTCTCTCCGATTTTGAGCAGATTGGCGGGCACAGTGGTCAGCTCAAGCACCTTGGTAGGATCGGGCATGCCCGTTGTGGTTTCGGCCAGGACCACGGTCACGGGATTTTCGTCGGCGGGATTGACCGATTTGAAGTACAGCCCCACGCTTGTAAGCCAGCCGTTGGCCGGAGCCAGGATGGTCTGGGCGGAAAGAGAGCCGCCTATGGAATGGCTCTTGGTGTAGGTTTCCCAGTATGTTTCCGTCCAGACGTGCTGGCGGTAATTTTTTTGCCAAAAGATGCGGTGGCCGGGAGTGTTGGAAACCTGAGAAAGGATGGTGGTGCCGTTTGTGGTTCCAGGGGTATACCCGGCGTCCTCCGGATCCATCTCAAAAACCTTCTGCTCCACCTGCTGCAAGGAGCGATCGCCCCAATGCACGCCGTTTTCGCACTGTTTAAAGGCGTTGCTGGTTTCGATTTTGACGTATGTTCTGGTTTTTTGCCGCAGATGCTGTGTTGAATACTGGACTGACGATAGATTGAACGAACCGACAACTCCGGAGAGGCGCAAGATGCAACGCTCGGTATAGGTCGGAAGGATCAAGGTGCCGCCATGGGTTTTGACCTTGGGATCAGAGGGCGAATACAGGGCCAGTTCCTGTTCCACATAGCCGTCCCAGGCCGGGCGCAATCCCATGTCGACCAGAGCTCTGTACTCGGGATCGTCCACGTCCTCGTCTTCCGGAAACAGGAAAACCTCACTGAAAGAATCCTTATAAATCTGCGGCAGATCAAGCCGGGCCTGAAGTTGCGCCACCTGGGCGACAAGTCGCACAATCATGGGCATCTGCTGCTGATTGGCAACCTCGGCCGCAAGCTTGCTGATGTCGGAGGCGTAAGATTCTAATTCAGGTTCCTTGGTTGCAATCCAGGCATTGTTGGCGGCGGACTGCGTGGCCACTTCCAACAGGTTGGGCAAACGTGTTCCCGCAACCGTTTCGATCTCAAGTATCGCGGCGGTGCCCATGCGGATGTAGGCCAGAGGTGTGTACCCGGTTAACGGTTCGGGCCGCTCCGGGTTGGGAGCCTCATCGCCGCGTTTGATTTCAAAAATCACCTTGCGCAG
Source organism: Desulfovibrionaceae bacterium (assembly GCA_963677785.2). Classification (GTDB taxonomy): domain Bacteria; phylum Desulfobacterota; class Desulfovibrionia; order Desulfovibrionales; family Desulfovibrionaceae. The sequence goes on from CAXXDH010000001.1 coordinate 640,993, forward strand.
TTCGGACGCGGCATGGGTCTCGGCCTGCATCTGGCGCGTCTGCACATCGGTCATGACGTATCGCGGGATGATGTCGTCATCCACGGCTTGTCCTTTACAACAAAGACAAAGCCAGACTTCATCCTGCACCGCCTTGAAATCGCTGGTGGAGATGATCTCGGAATCAAGCAAGGCGTACATCTGCACCAGACGCTCTTGAGGATCATACACATAGAGCTGACCGGTGGATATTTCAATGTTCAGACCGTCCATGTCGCGCACGTCCAGCCCGGCAATCTGGTTCTGCTGCGTGATCGCATCGGCAAAGAGCCGGGCAAAGGTGCCGCTGACGTATGCCTGCGACTGTTCCAGGTCGTCTTTGTTGATCACCCAATTGTTGGCATAGACGCGCTTTTTAAACATTATAGTACTCCCAAAGGTTTATATTCGTTATCTCCAACCATGAGGCCGGGGCCAAAGACATGTTGATCGCCAAAAGTCACAGGTCCGTAATTCTGCGTGCGAACCATGATCCGGTCTGACAAACGGCTTGTCGCGTTCACAACGCGGCAGATGCGGTCCACCCAATCGCGTACCGGCAATCTGGATTCACCAAGCGGATCCACGCCAAGCACCCACTTCCCCATAAAGCTCAAGCCGGCCTCAGCCACGCGCAAGGAATCCACGGCCACTTCTCTTTGATGCGGTTCGCCCGGTCCCAGGCGCGTATGCCCGAGTACGAAGCCGGACCTGATGCGCGTTGCCATGGTCAGGGCGCGTTCCGGGTCGAACAATTTGAACCGACGATAAATATGATCCTCCGGATACGCCGTGGCCACGGCATCCTGATCCAGCGCGCAGAAGCCCAGGGCAAAGCCGGCCTGCCACGTTGTGGTGATGGGCGTGGATTCGGATTCGATACGCATGGGTTGCAGAGACGGCCGTACGGAAAGCATCTGCTGAGAAGTCACGATGCGCGATGTTGTGCGTTCCACCAACAAGGTAAAAATCCCCTTGCCGGGATCGTCCCAGGCCAGGGCGTCCAGGCCGAGCGCCCAGTCTCCAAGCGGCGCGTGCCCGCCTACGTCCTTGCGCGGCCGCACGGTCACCGGCGTGACTGTCGTGTGCTCGATCACCTCGTCCGTGGTGATCACGCGGTCCAGCTCGGTTTCCGTGTTCGCCTGCGGATCATACATGGTCACCCGCTGCCCCAAGCCCATGGACGCGTCAGAGTATTGCAACGCATCCACATCCAAGGTCCAATCCGCAAGCACGCAATGCGCTTCAACGCCCACAGGCGGACGAAAGGGATACAACCGTATTTCGGGATGCGGGGCTTCCCAGGCGGCCAAATCCTCGTCAGTGTAGGGCCGGTGCAGCACTGATTGATAAGGCTCCGAAACTTCAAGCACGTCGCGCTTCAGATAAGTGCGGCAGTATAGGTCCAGGCCGCTTTTGGTGCCGCGCAGCCTCTGAAAATCAAAGAAATGTTTGAGCACGTGGCATTTTTCTTCGCGGCTTTCCAACAGGTCCCAGAGATCGGCCACGCCGTATTGGACGGCGAGATGTTCAAGGACTTCGTCGGGCTGTTGGTCCAGTTCCGGATGGATGACCAGGCTGGGGACCAGCTCGTGAATTGCCTGATGTTCGGCGTCCACGGCTTTTGCCATGGCCGCTATGGTGGGATCGGCGGCAATGGAGCCGGGCAGGAGGGAGCGCAGGTATTCGGCCATTACGCGGGGGCCTCCTGTTTCTGCACATGGCTGGCGAGTTCAAAGGGCTGCAAGGCCTGATAGTCCGGGCTGTGCATGGTGCAGGCGGCAACGCCTTGGATGCTTTGCACGCGGCGGGTGAGCTCTGACGGCGTAATGGCCCGGCCAAGTTTGGCGGCTTGCCACTTGACGAACTGTTCCATGGCGGCGTCGACATCCTTGTCAATGAGCGTGGCTCTGTGGGCGTGGTCCTTTGTGACGAGGTATTCCAGATCTATTGTGTATTCGATGGGATCCGGGCCGGATACAATGAGAGTGTCGGTCAAAGGGCGGACATCGTCGGCGTTGAGCGCGGCAAAAACCTGTCCGATGGTTTCAGCTGAAGGCGGGCCGTTCTGTGTGAGCAGGACCACGCGCACAAGACCGGGTTGCACCACCTGCAGGGTCACGTCGGTGATGATCGGGCTGACCGAGTAGGTGTGGTACTTGTAGCCGTTGGCGCTGCCCGCACGGAAGGCATAAGGCGCGAGGGCCACGCGCCGGCGAAGCTGTTCGTCTGTCTCTGCCTCGCATCCGCCCAGGGAGGTGGTTTCGTTGACTACCTGGTCAATGTGGGCGTGCGGGTCAATGAGCTGGGATACTTGCCCGGCAACCCAGCCGTTGCCAATGACACCGGGCGTGTTGCACACGGCTTCAACCGATGCTGCGAGTTCTCCCGAGGGGATCTTGAGCGTACCCAAGGTCAAAAAAAGGAGGTCACCCGCCGGGGTCATGCGCACGCCGGGTTCAAGAACCAGATCCGTGGGCAACGGCTCGGCCAGCTCAAAACGCACGACCATGCGCGCGGGCTGGGCGGGCAACCGGGTAACGTTGAAATTTGCGGCAAGACCGTCCAGGTACTCGCCTGTGGCAAAAGTAAGCAGGTTCTGCCGCCCGGTGTGGTCTATGCAATAGCGCGCGCGGGACAACTCGGAACAATGGGAATCTATGAACAAACGTTCGGGGTTTCCTGGATATAGCTTCCGCGTCGCCGTTTGTTCGTAGTCAGCGTAATAGCGCTCTTGGATCTTCGAGACGTCATAGTCAGCGAAACGGATTGCCGGGAGATTGTCAAAATTCATGCGGCCACCTCGAATTCCACGCGGGGATAAAGCGTGCCGGAAGCTGCGGCGGAGATATCCGGCACAAAGCCGATGGCGTGGACTTTGACGCGGGGTTCGTAGGTCTCGATGGCTTCAATGGCCGCGGGCAGGTCCCGGCGAATGACCTGATTCACGGGGTTGTCGATGGGGTCCACGTCAAAGCCGAAATTGCGGTCAAGAGGCACGCTGCCCACCTCGGTAAACAAAATCAGACGGATGTTCTGTTTGATTTCTTCCACCCCAGTAAGGCCTATTCTAAGGGGCTCATGCGGCGTAACCAGCAGCTCGTACATCAGTTGTACTCCTTTAACGACAGCTGCAAGGTGGCTGCGGTGGGATTGCCGGCTCTGTCCGTGGTGGTGATGGTTTCGTTGGCCTCTTCAAGGACATATTTTCCCAGGTGCCTTCCTCCCAGCACCAAGGTGTAGGCCTGAGGCTGGACGAGCATTTTGGCGAAGCGGTCCAGCTCTCCGGACACGTCGGCAAGGAACGAGGCATTGAGCTGGACAGTGAGGCGGACGGAAGCCAGTTTGGTGCCGTTCCACTGCAATTTATCTTTGGCGCAGAGAATATCCATCTCTTGCCAGCCGCTGCGCCGGGTGATGGAACATTCGCTCCAGGTCAGTACTTTATTGCTGCTGACCTGGAACACAGCGGAACCGTAGTTGCCCACAGTCATCAGCTATTCACCTCCACGATTTTGCCCTGGAGCTGGAGCACGTCCTTGCATGCGACCTTGCCCTGGCCCTGGATATCCACGTTGCAGTCGCCCTCGACTTTAAGCGAGGCGTCGCCCTTGATGGTAACGGTGTTGTCGCCTTTGATTTTCAGCTCGACATCTCCTTCGATTTCGAGCTTGACGTCGCCTTCAACCTTCAGCTCGACATCGCCTTTGCATTCGCCGGAAAGTTTGGATTCTTCGCGGTCATACTCGATAAATGTTTCATCTTCGAACATGATATGAAGTTTGTCTTTACTCTTCACCGGCGGTTTGTCCTGTTCGGAGAAAATCGCGCCGAGCCAGACGCCTTGTTCCACGCCGTTTCCGGCGAAGAGCACCGCGCCGTGCTCGCCCTTGTCCGGCATCCAGTAAAACTTATCCTTGAGGGTCTTGGGCTGGAGCACCGGTATTTCATAGGATACAAGCTCGTCCGCGTCTTTAAGTTCCACGCGGACCATGCCCTTGTCTTCGAGTACTTTGGTGACCACGGCAAAGCGCAAAACATGGGACACGGCGTCTTCGAGCACGCCGATACGATCGCTGTCTTCCTGCAAAGCCATGGTTAATACTCCAATGCCCAGCGTAGTTTCAGGGATGTTGCGTACCCGCCCCCCGAATCCACGCGGTGGGAGGCTTGTTCAACAAAGTAGTTGCCGTCGAATTTGCCGTAGCCCGACAGGGACACAGTGGTGCCGGCGTCAATATCGGGCCGGCCCATGAGGTCGAGCGTGACCTCTTTTTCGTGCTTGTTGGCCTTGCGCAGTTCGCACTCGGCGACTTGGCGAGCCTGTCCGAGGTTCTCAACGCGCTTGTTGATGGTCAGGGTCTGCCCCACGAAGCTGGTGGGCGACTGGTGCTTGAACTTGAGTTCCTTTTTTTTGACCGTGTCCCAGTAACGGACCTCGCAAGCCTTGTACGTCTTGGCGCCTTTGTCGTGCAGCCGATGACGAATGATGTCGGATTGCCCGCGAGTGAATGTTGCGCCTGGCGCCTGGGCGTCGCCGGATTTGCCGCTGTACACGATCATCATGTAATCGCCGACTTTGAGGTTGCAGCCGAATTTTTCACAGAGCTGACGCAGCCATTCCAGGGCCGAGGCCTGACGCCTCTCTATTCGTTTGAAGCTGACGGACGGACCGTCGTAGTACAGGGCGAGCTGCGATTCTCCGGCGATCTCCGCAGCCACGGCCTGTAGAGTGGTGTTTTCCCAAGCCTTGGAGCGTTTTTCGCTTCGGGCCGTTGAACTGATTTTAGCGCTGACGCCTTTGATGGTTACCTTGTCCGGGGGACCGTCAATGGAGATGTCGTCTATTTCGTAGCGGCCGCAGGGCAAAGTCAGGTTCTGTCCAGGGCCGTCCCAGTTGCAGCATTTGATTTTAGCCGTGAACTCGGTGCCTTTGTCCGGCATCCAGCCGGATTTCCAAAGATCGTCGCGGTCCTGGAGAGTAAGAGATACGTCGTCTGATTTGCCGTGGGCTTGGTCTGTATACGTGAAACTCTCCATGGAGCCGGCAATGTCCCCGCTGATGTCCACACCGCCGATAGAAACCACAACCTGGGCGTATCTGGCCGCTACTGCTTCCATGGTGCTCTCCTTTTGGCGACAACAAGACTGTCGGCTTCTTCGGGCAGATCGGGGACCAAGAGCACCACACCCGCGCCAAAGACCACCATATGCCGGTGTTGCGGGTTGGCTTCGAGGAGCAATGAAAAAAGAGATTCCTTGCCCCACAGGTTGTAGGCGATATGGTCCCATTCGTCGCCCTGCGTGGTGACATAGGTGTTAGCCAAAACTTAACCTCTCTTGCTGTTGTCTGATTGCCGCAAGCTTGCTTTCCAGATCCGCCACACCGTCCACAACCGCCTGACGCACCGCCGGAGCAGCCTGGGCCGCGTCCTGGCCGTTGACCGTGACATTGATGACGATATTAATTCCGTCACCGCCCCGTGGTTTGGCAGACATGGAAGGCAGATCCGGCAGGCTTGGCAGGGACATTTGCCGCGGGCCGCTGGTGTCCATGCTCAGTCCGCCGAACCCGGCCACGCCAAGGTGTTGGGCCGCGACCCCAAGCATTTGCAGCCCGCGTGATTTATTCGTGAGCGGGACAACGGCCTCTTGGCCCGCTTCGCCGACAAGGGCAAGCGTGGGACGTACGACGAGACCGCCCATGGCCATCTTGGGCACGTTGGCCGGGGCGGGTTCGGACGAATCGCCGGACAGCCCCAGGGCTGCACCGATTTTCCCGAGACCGTTGGACACAAAGTTCAACGGGCCGCTGAACATGTTCTTAATGATTTGTCCGATGTCGATGGACTTGATGAAGTCGGACAAGGCGGTCCATTGCTCCTGCACTGTGGTGACGAACTGCACAATTTCGAAGACCGTCGAGCCGATCGCCTCGCCGGCTCCCACAAAGATGGTTTCCAGGCCGGTGTATACGATGCCGATGGTCTGTACCGCTGATTGAGTAATGGTCAGGATGGATTGCAGCTTGCTGCCTACGCTGTCCCCCCATTGCGCCCCGGCTTGCGCCGCCGCAGTGGTGTCGCCGGTGTACTGGCCGAGCACCCCGCCCGGGCCTGTGAGGGTGGAAAAGGCGTTGGTCACGGTGTTCACCACCCCGGCGATCTCCGGGAACATGGGTTTGATCCGGTTCCATCCGGCTTCAATCCCATTCCAAAAATTAGTGAAGAACGCTTTGAGGGGTTCCCAGTATTTCCAGATGAGAAATCCCGCGCCGGCTATTCCAGCCACGATCCAGGTCATGGGATTGGCCAGCATGGCGGTATTGAGTCCGAGAAAGGCGGTGCGTGCTTTGACAAAGCCGGAGCGAAGCATAATAGAAGCGTCGGAAACTACTGTCGCTCCATAGCGGAAAGCGAACGCTCCTACCCGGAATGCAAGCAGGCCGGCAGCTGCACTTATAACAGATCGTGTCACCATGGGATTGGCTTCTGCGAACGCGCCGATACGGCTTGTAAGTCCGGCGAACAATACGGCGCCTTGTCCCACAACAGGCACCAGATGTTTGGCGATGGCGTCGGATGCTCCTTCCAACGCGATTTTCGCTGCCTTTGCTTTTTCGGACGCCGTGCCCATCATGTTGGCGAAGTCTTTATCCACAACGCCTTGCGCTTGCAGAGCGGACTGCTTGATCCTTTTGTATTCGTCCATGTTGGCGAGCATGGGCTTGAGGAAATTCAACACTTGCATGTCGCCAAACAGTTCCCCCATTTTGAACTGATCTCCACCGGTGCTACGTTGTATCTGGTCAAGGAACACCTCTATCGGATTGCGCCCTTGAGAAATGCCTTGATTCAGCACCTGCTTAATATCTACTCCCAGCATCTGAAACCGCTTCACTGTTTCCGGGGACGTGGCTTTAGAAAGAAAGTTACGAAAATTATTCGCTGCCTCCGAAGGATCTCCAGCTCCTTTCATGGCGACTTGCAAAGCAGCCCCCAAGCTGGCTACTCCTTCAATTCCTTCGACGCCTAGCGCCTTTGCCGATGCAGTAAGGCTTGGAAAATACTGGGCCATATCCTTTAATTCAAAGCTGCCCTCTTTTCCGCTTTGCGTGAGGATATCCAGAGTGCGACCAATTTGAGCAACCGGCACCTTGAGGTTGTCCATGGCTGAATAAGCAGTTACCGACAGATCGTTAATTGCGGCCTGAGTCGCTGTTGCCGCCTTGCCGATCGGAGTGAGCAGTGCCTTTGCGGCTCCGTCTTCCATCCCTTTACCGGTCAATGTGGAATACCCTTCGAGGAGATTGCTACGGTATTGGTTGGTTGCGCCGGCAAGTTGCGTCATGGACTTTCTGGTTTTGTCAACCTGAGCTGCGGTCATGGCTGTGATATTGCCTGCGGCGCGGAGCTGATGCCCGAATTCCATAGCTCGGTTCACGGGCACGGCCATGGCCATGACCGCGCCGGCAATGGGGAGCGCCTGTGAATGCATCTCCGCGCGCACGTCCTTATTACGCTGTCGCAACCCCTGACGACCCAGAATTGCCGCGGTGCGCGATGCCTGCTGTTCAAACGCGCTTTGCTTCTCCTTGAGTTCGGCGAGGGTCATGCCGTACTCTCTTGCTTGTTTGACGGTGGCGCGGTACTGATCTCGCGCGCGTTTCAGCGCATCTTCGCTGACGTCTCCAAACTCGCGTTGCCTGGTTATGAGCTCACTAATGGCTGTCTTTTGGGCTTTGAGCGCCTTGCCCGTCTGGGCCATGCCTTGCGATTTGGCAAGCTGTTCCTGCAACACCGCGGTTTTTTTCGCGGCCGTGCGGAACACGCTGTTATAGCTGGATGCAAGGGTGGCGCCGACTTGGACGCCTATTTTCATTGTGCTCATTTCCTTTCCATTTCCTTGCGTTCGGCTTCGTTTATTTCTTCAGCGGCTTTGCCCCAGACAAAGAGTTCCTTCAGGTCCATTTCCAAAAAGGTATTAATATCTGACCGGGTGTAGCGGGCCAGCCCGATGATGTAGCGCCGCAGCTCGTCCGCATCGGGCTGGGTTGCCAAAACCCTGCCGGGCGAAACTATCCGGCCAAAAAAGTGGCGTAGACCCCCTGAATTTTGCCGTAATCAGACGCGTCCAGTTCGGCGATAACGTCGAAAGGCTGGGTGGTGATGATGGCGAAGACATTGGCTTCGTATTTGGCTACGTTGCTACCGCCTTGCTCTTGCGCTTCGATAAGATCACGAACTTTTGGACGGCGGAAGATCTCCAGCTTTGTGATGGTGTCGGCGCCGTCCTGGACGGGGTAGGCAAGATCCACGGTGGCGATGGGTGTTTTCTTCTCGGGGGTGGTGTTTTCAACGGACATGACGGTTTCCTTTTGGGGTAATAATTGTTTGGTTGGGCGAGTTACGCGGTATTGACGATGCGGTTGTAGGTCTGCTGCCAGTCGTCATCCACGGAGCCTTCGTAACCCAAGGCCGCGCGGACAGGAGCGAGGTAGTCGGTTCCAAGGATGGTCAACTTGAAATCAAGCGGTGAGACCTCGAAGACTTCTTGATTGTCGATGAAAGAACGCAGGTAGTAGCAGGCGTATTCCTGCTCCGCGTCTTTGGGCTTGCCTGTTTCAAGTTTTCCGAGGCCCGCTTTTTTAGGGGTGACGATCATCTCGGTTTTCACGGCTTGTACGGCGATTTGCGATTTGTTGCTGTCCAGCACCTGGACGGCTTCGCGGGCTGTTACGGTGTGGCGGATGGGCGCGGCAAGCCCATAGCCCTGTTTTGTCATGGACCGGAAGCCCCAGGATACGGTCATGGCTTTGACCATGCCCACGGCCACGGCTTCGATTTCTCCGCCGATTCCGGCGCCTTGAATAGACTCGGCCATATACTCGACATCCGGGAGCTGGATGCTGGACGTGGTGCCGTACAGCGCGTTTTCATTGGAGTACAAACGCGCGTTGATCAATATTTGCGGTATACGCATAGTGCCTCCATTAGGCCGCGCGGCTGAAGAGCCGGACAAGGTTGCTGGGATCCCACTCAACTAGAAACTCGATATTCACAGCGGTGGGCGGTGGCGTCCAAAAAACATGAAACGCGATGTTCCCGGCCATGAGGTTGACTGTGGGGTTTTCAGCTTCAAGGAAGAGGATCTTGCCTCCGAGGATCACTTCGGCAGCGGTCCAGGCGTTGAGCTCTTCTTGCGCCGACAACAAAACCCGCTGCACCATGCGACGGGTGATGTTGTCGCCGGTGACAACGTCTTCCCACATCAGCGTCAGGTGGTTGCGGTACCACGCGGTCATTCGCCGAAGGTTGATGTGCGCGTCCTTGGGGTCCTTGATGGCCGGATAGCACCCGGTGAACGGTCCCCAGGTGCGCCAGCCGCCCTTACGTTTTTGCAGGGTCATAATGCCGTTGCCGTTGAGATGGTTGGCAGCTGACCGGTTGATATTGAGCTCTTCAGAGCCGTCCACGCTGACCGCGTTGATACGCATGATTTTGTTGCTGGGCGAGTGGCTCGGCAGATCGTCATGTTTGTGGTCGGTGTCGGCCATTATCGCGGCAACATGGCTTGATGCGCAAAACTGCTGATCGAAATCAGTCCCCTTGATATGGCAGACCGGGGGCCAGACCGGCAGAACATGGGGCTCGGTATAAGACTGCGAGGTCTTGTAGCCGGGAGCGTCCAGGTATTTGGGCACCTGCGCGCCGGGCAAGTCCAGAATCACGGCTCCGGCATGGAATACAACATCGTAATTTTCAGCTTTGCCGATCATGACGTTGGCCACCACGGGATCCTGGCCATAACGCGGACAGATGAACACGCCGGGAGTCTCGGTGGTCTCGGCGTAGACTTCTTCAATGAGTTCCCAGCCGGTGCGCTTGCCGGTTTCCTGGTCCAGCCCGCCCACGATGTCCGCGGCGGTGACCGCGTCGGGATCGGCGTGGTCGTAAGCCAAAGCGACCTGGGACAAAGCAACGATGCCGCCGTCTTCTAGCCGGGTGATTTTGCCGGTTGCTTCGTTGAGTTCGTAGTCCACATCGCGGGTGTAGGTAGTATCTCCGGCGCTGTTTTTCAGGACAAGGGTGTCCGGCAGGATCTCTGGATTGTCGGTTGTAAGGGTATTGTCCGCGCCGAACTGTTTCGTCTCGTCGGCGACCGACTTCTTGTGGGTGGCCGGGTCGTTGACGCAGACGCAGATAATCGGGCCGATGCTGTAAAGCTTGAAAAAGACGTACATAACCTCGCAGAGGGTGTAGCTTTTCCAGTCGTCGGAATAGCCGAGGGTTTCAATGGCTGTTGCGAGATCATGAAAGATGTAGATCTTGTTGGCTTTACCCGCGGCGCGATGGATGGGCGCCGTGCCGACCACAAAGGGCACGCCCGCGGTGGTGTGCCGGGTAGGCTCCATGCCGGTGGCTATTTCGCGCGTCTGCACGCCGTGAAAAAAGGTGATTGTTCCGGACATGATGTGCTCCTAATAGGTGTTTCTGACATACTGCGCGTTCCGTGTGAGCGCGCCGTGCTGGTGCTTAAGTTTGGCCTTGGCCTTGAGCAATGCATCAAGGGGCACAAAGAGCGACGCCAAGCGGGGATCCGCTGTCATGGCCTCGACAACAGATTCAGAAAGCACCTTGTAGGTGACGCCGTGGGTAAGTCCCAAGGACGCAACGTCCGGTCCCACATAAGCCAGGGGCACGGCTTTGAGCTTTGCTTGGGGGGTGGGTGTAGCCTTGGCCTGTTTGGGCGGCGATGTTTGTTCCGTTCTTTTACCGGTTGTCTCAGACATGGTTGCCTCCTATTCGCCCAGAGCCGCGCGGACGGCGTCCGAGTCTGCGTTGATTTGCTGAAATTCGGATTGATAGAAGCTTTGCACTCGAACCGAAGTGGTGATCGCCATGACGGCCACGGATTCGTTGGTCCAGGCCACGTGCCAGGACTTGGGGACAAAACTTTGCACGTTGCCCACGGGCTGAGACGCGGCGAGCAATACACTGACGCGGTCCACCAGATCCCAGGCGCCGGGTTCGTATGCGTCGCCGCGCGCGGCAAGGCCTGGTTCGCGATGATTTGCAGCGGCGCAGAGCACGACAATGCTCAGTTCATGGTCCAGTTTGAGAGGCTGTGACGTATCGAACGAACCGCCTGGAAAGTAGGTGCCAAGAGCTGGAAAACTGTAAAACATCCGTTCTGCCTGGGCGCGGCTGTCCTTGTCGGCGCGGGCGGACAGCGCGGGAATCTTGTGGATGTTGCCCCGGCAGTGGCGGGCTATCCAGGGATCGGACATCAGGAGCTTGTGCATGACGTCTTCCACGTCGCTGATTCGGACAATGGGCATGTTCATCTTGCGATCCTGTGGAGCAGCTTAAGCACGGAGGCTTCTATGGCTGTTTTGTCTATGGTTTGTTCGTCGGGCATGAAGGTGCGCGCCGGCAGATCAGTTGCCAGATTGCGTCCGGCTTTGCCTCCGAAATTATGGACAGCCGCATAGACAACGTTGGTGCCGACCATGACCTTTTCCGGGTAGACTTCGGACGTGATGGAGTTGCGCAGGTCGCCGGTATCCTGAAGCGTCCTGCCTTCCTGCTCCAGCGCGCGAACGGACTGTTCCCAGGCATTGCCGTCCGGCGATTCCTCGGCTTTAAAAGCGGCCAGAACCTGACCGCGTACAACCTGCCCTATGGTACGCAGCGCGGGCTTGAGGTTGCCCATGCGCGCGAAGCTATCGAGTTGCTCGATCCAGGCCGCGTCATCGAGCTTATACGTTAGGGCCACGCCGGACATTAATAGCCCTCCATATTGATGACGGGTTTGCTATCCGTGACCACGGATATGGTGTTGTCCGCAGCCGGAGAAGATTCTCCGGTGGATTCGTCCGGCTCGGGCAGGTCCATGGATCCTTTTGCTATCTGTTGCAGGATGGAGCGATAGTACTTGATATCCTCCACCCACTGATCGGAAAGCTTAAGGTGAGGTTTATTGCGATAGAGATAGTAGACGCCGAGCATTTTGGAGATGGTGTGCAGGATGCCCGGCGTGGGGTTTCTGGGGGTGACGTACCGCGCGGCAATCAAGCCGTTGATCTCACCGTCGGCGCGTTCGATGACTTCAGCCACCTTGGCCCTGAGTTGGGCGTCTGCCAAATCCTCGGGCCGGTGCTCGTCCGTGGTGGTGAGCTGAATAATTTCGCGGCTGTCCAGAATGGCGGCGATGTCGTCTATGCTGCTGTAGGCCATTTCGAGTCTCTCTCGCTTGGTTAAGACTAGTTTAAGACTAGTCTTAATGATTTTCGGGACCCCTAGCCTGCCAGAGAGGGGCGTAGGTCTCTGACAGGCGTTTACAGGGCATCCCGAGGGGTCATGGAGGTAACTTGCCGATATAGTGCGCTATTCTCCTGGCTGCTCCGCTGGCTGCTCCGTAAGGACCTTGGCTTTGCACACGGATTTGGGCGCGATGCCGGGCAAAGGTTTGGACTCGGACAACAGCTCCCATTTGCGGCGGTCTTTGTTGTTCAAGCAGACAAAGAGCGGCAACGGCTGTAGATTGCTGCGCATGTCGTCCAGGGCCGTGTAGTTCATTGTCGTGTAGCCCTTGGAAATGACGCGAATTTCATCCGCCGGGAGTTTGGACACGGTGGCGCCGGTCTGGGGGTGGGTGTAGACTTCGGACATTTCTTTAATCACAAAGCTCGGCACTTTGATAGTGCCGTCATCAGCGAGCTTGAAGACTACCTGCGAGTCCTTGGTGGTGGACTGCATGAGCTTGAGAATGAGGATAAAGACTTTCTCGCCCAGATAGACGACTTTTTGTCCTCCGAAGCCGGCGCGATCAAGCTTGGTGGCCATGGCCTTCAGATCCATATAGATATGGGTCAGGGTGGCGTCTGCATGATTCCACGCAACTTCAGGCGCGTATTCCTGAATGGTGTCGCCGTAGCTGACCTCGTAGGTGATCATCTCGCCGGTATCGAGCTTCTTGGGCCAAGTGATCTTTCCGTTGAATGCCGCTTGCGAAGCCAGGGCTTCGTTGGTGGCGCTGACCGTGAGACGTCCGGCCTGAATGGATTCGTTGACCCATTGCTCTCTGGAACCCATGTCCATGAGCTTCAAGTTGTTGATGGTGACGCCGTCCACATCGTCCGAGACCGACACGGGCATTGGTTCGATCCAGACATTGCTCAGGTCTTTGCCGGAGATGGGGATGGGCATGCCGTTGCGGCTGATCACCGGGACGCATTTGATTGTGCGATGCAGGTGCGACAGCGGCACTAGCGGGCTGTTCCACTGTTTGCGCTGTGCGCGCGGGAATAGATCGTCCAGGACTGTGGATTCCAGCGGCGTTTCGGTTTTCAGGATGTGCTCAATACGTTGGCGCGTGTAGAGCGCCTGAATGGACGGCATGAGACTCATAGCTGTATCTCCTTAATCCGCGAGGAAGATGCCCGCGCGGTCGAGTTTGCGGTAGTTGGCCGGGGTGAGGGGCTGGCCGTTGACACTAAGCTCGGAACGGCTGACGCGGCCACGGCAAATGAGCTCTGCGGACGCGGCGCTTGCCGGGCAATCCCGGGCGAGCACTCCGGACAGGGTGCGCTTGTAGGTAACGGAGATAGCCGAGCCGTTTGTGGGGGCCGCGGCAAAGGTGACCGAGACTTTGCCCTCGTGGTAGTTGATCTTGCCGGAGCCCGCGCCGTCGCTGGTGATATTGGCGTAGCCGTCGTCGCTGAAGGTCTCGACGCCGTCGGTAAGGGTGAGCTCGCCGGGCAGGAGCGGACCGCCCAGGTCAAACTCAAACGTGGTCGCGGCACCGTCCCCGACGGCAAGATCCGCAGTCATGGCGAGATCGAAAGGCACCAATTCCTGATTGTGATCCTCGCTCATGAGCTGTCCGGCAGGCAAGAGCGGGAGCCCGCTTTTCAAGGGCATATGACGGATCAGGTTGTGATCGCCCACGGCAACGACCACGTCGCGTAAAGTCTCTTGTCCGATGGTTGCGTTATGTGCCGACATGGTTGCTCCTTACATGTTTGCCGCGGCATTGCCGCTGCCGCTGAAAGTGTTTCTGTCGGTTTCGCCGGCCGCTTCCGGGGTGGCGAACTCTTGAGTGAGGTTGTTGCCTTCAAAATTTTCAAGCAGACTAAAGAAGGCCGTTTCCAGGGGCATCTGCAATTTGGTGCCGTCGCTGGCGGCAAACTCCAGGGGTTCGACGTGATCACCAAGATGTGCGGCGAATTCGAGGACTTCGCCTTTTTGATTTGGAAGAATCTTACCGTCCGTGATGAGCTTATTCACGCGCTCCTCGCGGTCTGTGCGCAGTTTTTGTTTTTCTGCGGCAGCAAATTCTTGCGTGACTTTTTCAAGGGTGCTGGTGGCGGCTTCCAGTTTGGTTGCGAGAGCAGCGGCCTGTTCCTCGCTCTTTTTCAGAGCATCGCGTAACGATTGGGTTTCCTCGTTATTTTTGTCCACAGTTGTACCCTCCTGAGGGATTGCGGTTTGTGCTGTTGCGGGTGGAGCAACGGCAAAGGCGATAACCTGGCTGTTGTCTTCCTCGTGCAGGGCGAATTCCACAGGGCCGAGGCCGTCTATTGCCGGGGGTCTTGCACCTAACAGGCCGACGTGCATCAAACAGCCGTCGCGAGATTTTCTGATGCTGACATTGCCGAACTGGCCGTTTTTCACTGCGTTTTTGACCCCGTCGGACACTTGATCAAACCGGGCTTGCAGTTTTGCACCCTGCCTCCTGACTGCGGCGACCCACCCCTGTGCGGGACCGTCCGTTGCCGGATGCCCGAAGACAAGGGGTACGCGACGGTTGTCAGGGTCAAAGTTGGCAACGAGGGTATCCAAATCCTTTTCCGTGAAGGTCACGTCCTCGCCGTTCATGGCCGTGAAGGTTCCGGTTCTTGCGATGTCGGTCCATTTTGTTGTTTGTCCTGACATTCTTGACTCCATTGGGCATTGTGCTTATTTATAGTTTGTTCGCGGCGTACCCTGACCCCGGCCAAGACCGGGCCCGCAGCAAGGGTGTCGCGCAAGCCGGAGGTCTTGGACTCCGGTTTTCTTTTCTACGGCTCCCTGTAGAGCAGCACGCCGTTTTCAAACATGTCTTTCCTTTGTTTCTCCAGATACTTATACAGGTCTTTTTCTCGCTTAACTTTCGGACGAAATATGGTGACCCCTGTCCAACGGCGTCCACCGATCAGGCGGAAGGCGCTGAACCCTCCGACCTTATTGGATCCATCTGTCCAGAGGCGGATAAGGTTCAGCGTGGGCAAGACCACTGCTTTGTTTCTTCCTTTCATGATTGTCAGCCCCTGCCAGACTTCAAAGGGCTCTTTGATGGTCCGGGCAAGGAGTTTCAAGTAGCGTTCCCGGCCGTTCTTTTTAACTTTCCACGTCCAGGTGCTGCGATCGGCGAACATGCGGTCGTTGATCACAAGCGGATAATTCACCCCAGGCACCTTGATGAGCGCTGATTTGCCTACTTCGGCACCGAATTCGGCCATGAATTCTTTTATGTAGCGGATGTCATCCATGCCGTTAGGCAGCAGATCGCCTTCTGAAAAACGCTTAATGTGCCGGCGGTCGATCTGTTCAAGATCAATCCAACACGATGGATCAGCGAACATCCCCTTGCCGCCTTTGCAAAGCGGCCCCATGGGCACGGGCGTAAGGATGTCGTCGAGTTGCGCGGGACTGAGGCCGTGCAGCCAGTCTTTGCCGTTGTTGCCCCGAAAACCGGGATCAGGCATCAAGCCCTTGGGCATCTCGGATTCGATCTTGCGGCCCTTAAGGTCGATAGAGGCTCCTGTCTCAGCCTGAGTGGTGCAACGGCACTGGTACCCCTGGGGAGGGTAGTACGCGTCCCAGAAGGCGTGATTACGAGGGTAGACCTTGTCGTCCAAAGCCGCATGGCTGGGGCGCGTGCGGCGGTCGAGGATGGCCAAATAGCGTAGATACTCGATGCCGGCGGCTTCGTACTGCGCCCAACGCCCGGCATTATATGTAGATTGCAAATTGGTGCGGGCAATGTTGTTCAGGCGGTAGTCCGGGTATTTCTTCAGAATTTGCCGGGCTTTTTTGCGCCAGCTGTCCAGGGACTCGCCGGACTTAAGGGTATGCTCCAGCGACTGGTGCAGTGTTTTGATGATCTCCATACGGGTGACGCCGACCACCGCAAACGCACGGGACCGGGCTTGCATCTGGACAAAGGACAGTTCGGTATCCGTGATCGGGATCTTGCTTTGCCAGTAGCGCAAGGCCGCGGCATCGGGGAGATCGAAAGCGTCGCTGAGAGGCATTAGACGAGCTCCTTGATTTCCTCAGCCGCTTTTACACGGCCATGCATGGCCGCGACTGTCATGGCGTCGGCAAGCTGGTTGGCAAATGGGGTGTCTTCCTCTTGCTCAAGGTACTCAGCCAACAGAAGACGGACATCGTCCACGGATTCGGCTTGGTCGAGCTTGACGGCCAGATCCTGGGACCAGCCTTCGAACGGATCCAGTCCGGCCAGGACATGGGAGATGAAATCGTCCAGTTCAGCCTGGGCGGCGACAAGTGGACGCACGCCCGGATCCGTTTCATCTTCAGCCTGGGGAGTGGCGAAATCCGCTTTATTTTCGAGAGCGCTGGTTTCACCGAGGGCCGGGGTGGTTTGGGGATCGGCGGTTACCCCGAATTCGTCTTTGGATAGATTGTAACTGCGGACAAAATGAACTTTCGTGAAGCGGACGCCCATATCGTACAGTTGTTTATCGAGCTTTGCCTTTTCGGCGTAATCTTCCGGCTCGACAAATTCGAACACCGGGGAACGCGTTCCGGCGACGGCGCGCAGTCTGGTATAGATCCAGGAAAGATCGTTCATGGCGCTGACAAGCAAAACCTCGTCACCGTCTGTAAGATCCGTGAGCACGGCGTAATGGGTCTGAGTGGCCGCGTTGGTGGCGCTTTTGCCTATGTCGCTGGTAAGGGTCTGGCCCAGTATGGTCTTGGCAATGGCCTTGTCCCAATACGATACGAGCCGTTCATGGACTTCAGCCGCTTTCGATCCGAATTCGAGCGCTTCGATTTCCGTGCCTTTGGGAACGACGCAAACAGCGTCAAGAAGCATCTGGGCAAGATCTCCGGCGATGGCTTGCCGCTCGTCCGACGTCGCGTTTTGGGGAGCTTTGCCGAGCAGCCACGGCAAGCCGAACTTGTTGCAGAATCGCATCCAGAATTGGACGCCACCTTTTTTAAAGGCGACAGGCCAGACACAACGCGACAGGATGCGTTCGCCGTACGGGTTTTCGTACGAATACTTGTGACGTACGAGCAGGGTTTTAAATTCAGGCACCGGGTTCGGGGTGGCCGTTGTGGCCGGAAAGACAAGCTGCCGTTCGGCATTGAATCCGAACCAATGACGGGGCTTTGCAACGATATCTTTAATGCGGCGATCGCCCGTGTACATGAGCTCGGCGACGGTGTAGCCGAACAAGGGCGTGGAAAGGATCTCGGCGAACAGCGCGCGCATATCCACGTTTTCCAGGTCGCTGTTCAACTCTTCGCATACTTTTACGGCTTCACGCGTAGGCTCCTGCCCATCCACTGCGCCCGGCGTTATGCGGTAATCCTGTTTGTTCAACGTCTTCAACAGCCGCGTTTGTACGCATTGGTAGACCTGTTCGTCGGACAGCAGACTCTGCAACACGCGCGCCGATTCGCCGCGTTTTTGCAAGACTTCATCCAAGTCCGGCAACAAACCGATCCAGCTTGTCATATCAATTTCACCGGCGGCGAGCGCCGTGGCGAATTCTTCCTGGAGCTTCAATGCGTCCATCTCTCTACTTCCCGCTTCCTGGCAGATTTGTTGATAACAAAGCGGTTTTGCCCATGCGGCGCGGCCAGAGACAACACAGTACCGGCTCGGGCATAGGGCCGTAGCGTTTCGGGCCTTCAAGGATTGCCCTTTCGTAATCCATACGTAATGGATCGTGAGGAGGTTGTTTGGAATTGGTAGGCATCAGTTGTATCCTTGTAATATTTTTTCAGCGCTGGCCGAACCGTATCCGGCGTAGTTCGTTGCTGCCTGAGCCTGTGCATAGGAAACGCTTGACACGGCGAAGGGTTCATCCGGGTCCAAGGTTTTGGCCGCGAAAATGGCCAGCATTCCGGCTACTCCGGCGTCGCCGTGGCGCTTGTTTCCCGCGCTGTCTTTGGTCCGAACGTCCGGGATTTTGGCGACGCCCTTGACGACGCGGAACGCACGAAAATCGTCGCGAATAAGGGTGTCTTTGGGAATGAGCCATTCTTTGTCTTCAAACGCGGCTTTCATCTTGGGAGTGATTTCGCGGTAAAGCTTCTCCGACAACATCACTTCAAGGACATATTCCGGGCCGTAACGCTGACGGGCGACTTCGCCCAGGTACTGGCCGTTGCCGCGCGAATCCAGAGCAGCGCCGGAAAATTTAGGAAGGCCGTCGCATAGATAGAAAAATAGCTGCTGTTGGCTGGTAAAGGGCATGTTGCGCAGTTCGAGCACGAACGGCGTAAGCAAGGTAAGGTCTTCCTGTTCGGTGAGAACCCAATCTATAGACAAGTCACCACTGCGCCCGAAGTCGCCACCCACAAAATTTCTCAAATTGGGTGGCATTGTCTTCAGAAGCGGGGCAAGCTGTTCGTCACACCAATCTCGAATCTCTTTTTCCCGCTGTTCTTCCGGCCAATCCACGAAGTCGGGAGCGGGAGGACTCCACCGCAACACGGGGATGTCTGGCGACATGCAGGATTCGATAAGCGAACGATTAAGGTAGGCGCCGGAACTGCGTTTGGGAATGCAAAGCAGCTCTTCGTTCGCGTCTTCGATATCAACGTAATCCGCGAAGCATTCTTCTCGCCATTTAGCTTCTGCTTCAGGGGACCAGGGGATTTTCGCCTTTTGGCAGATCCGCTTGTAAAGACCTTGTTCCAACGCTTCATCAAGCGTGGTGACATGCAGGGAGTAATCTTTACGGCCGGACCGCACGTCTTCAATCAAGCCGTTAAATTCGGACTCGACGCCGTTATGTGAACTGATAATGCCGATGTTCGCTTTGGGGTACCACATGATACAGGCGCGCGCCGCCTTTATCCACTCGGCCAGCCCCTCATAAAATCCTGCCTCGTCAAGCCGGGCACGACCGCCCTTGGAACGAAGGAGATGCGGCAGCCCCGGCATACCGAGAACCTCGAAACCGCTGGCAAATTCGATGCGAAAAATACTTATCGGCTGCCCCTTGTCCTCGAGGACAAGCTCTTGCATTTCGCTTGCGGCCAGATTGTACGCCGCGGCCCATTCGGCACTGTCTTTAACGTACTGGCGGCACATATCCTTGTTGTAGCTTTGATAGTATGTGGACATGCCGCCGTCCTCTCTGGACAGGGCCGCAATAAGGGCCGAGTCGCCCGCATCGCCCCAGGAAATACCAATTCGACGGGATTTGAGATACATTTTGACGCGTGACTGGTCCTGGCGCCAGGCTATCTGATAAGGCAGGAGAAGCTTGTTCATTAGCCCCCCAGAACCTTGTCGATGATTTCCTGGGCGGTCTCTTTGGAGATGCCCTTACGCGTGGTCTTGTCTTCGGCGGGCTGCAGGTAGTCGAGCGCCCCGCGCAGATCCTTGAGGGATTTCAAGTCGAGTTTGGATGGATCAGTAAGCATGACCGCTATCTTGCCCACCACGGCCTCATAGAGAGCGTTTTTCGCTTGTTCCGGCGTGCTGATGGCTGGAACGCCAACAGCTTCAACATTCTTGACTTGAGATTCCTCAAGCGCCAACTTTTGCGCGGCAAGAGCAACCTCTTCCAGTTTCGCAACAGCGAAAATATCCAGCGGCTTGGGCGCGTCCGCGTTCAGAGCAAGATTGACGAGCTTGGCCCGCAACCGGACTTGATCCATACGCCGATCAGATTCGGCTTGGCGTATCTCGGTTCGTTTCTCTACCCATTCGTACTTAACTGACCATCTGTAGATTGTGGCCTGGGGTATCTCGGTAAGCTCGCTCACCTCGTCGAGGGTGTGGCCGTCCAGGACGTACAGGTCCTCGGCTTCAAAGACACGATATGGCGGATACTCGCGGCCCATTTAACGCCCCAGGACATCCTTGATTTTATCGGCTTCGGCGACGAGCCCTCGCAGTTCGATCAGTTCTTTTTGCAGATTGAACGCGTGGCCCGCGATCTCATCGCCGTTGAGATTGAGAAGGGGTTCCGTAGGATCGAGAAGATTGCGCAAAGATTCAAAGTGAGATTTCACTTCCAATTCCTTGGACTTTATATCTTGCTCCTTCTCCAGCAGTTTGCCTTTGTATTTGTGTCGTTCCATCATGATTGCGGTCCTTTGGATTGCTTTTCCAGGCGTACATAGGGGCAAAACTGATTGGTCTTTACCGCGTCTTCCACGCCTTGCAGCTTGCTCGCTGTAAGCAGCAAGGTGTCATGCAATGCCTCGGACAGGCTGCTGTAGCCTTTCACAAGTTCGACATTGTTTTCGTACATCTGCTTCACGGCATGGAAATCGTCGCGATACTGCCGCAGCACTTCAGCGGTCTTCTTTTGGTATTCATCCATAAGTTTGGCGTAACGCCGGTCGTTGAGGTACCAGAGGATCAATATGAGGCCGGGCAAACCAAAGTTCGAACCGACCTCCAGAAACTTGGTGAATACCGAGATATCCATTACTTGCCCGCCCGGGCAGATTGCCCGTCCACGTATCCTTGCCCGACTACGTAGGCGGAGATCATTCCCACCACGCCGAGGATGGTCTCTGCGGGCAGGCCAAGACCGAGGCCGTCATTGGCAACGGTTAAGGCCGCACCAGCAGCAACCATCCAAAACTTGCGGCTTTTCAGCTTACTGCCGGGAGTTCTTCCCTGATTGCTCTTCTTATTGCTCATATTCGGAGCTCCTTAATAAGATTGTTAGCCGTAGTGCTGTATCAACGCCTGTCGAACAACGCCCTTGCCGTAACGATAGACGCCGTCCTGACCACGTACCCATTCGGTAAGCGAGCCGTCGCCCTTGCGGTCCATGACGTCCGCATGCCAGCCCGGACGGGGCCCCCACCCGGGATAGAAGCCGATGCCCACGAACCCCGCGGCCCTGAGCGCGTCGTACTCCGCCTCGAACGCGGAAAGGGCGTCGGTATCGGGTGCCGCCGAAAAGTGACCGTCCACGGCCATGCCCTTGTAGTGGGCGGAGCCTTTGGAATGGCCGCTACGAGCAAAGGCCACATGGACGTCGAACGGACGCCCCACGATATGCCGGGCCACGTCCAGCCGGATAACCAAGCCGGGATTGAGCTGCTTATCGTGTTTGCCCCCGCCGAATTCGGCCTGAGAAAAATGTCTGATTTGAGACCAGGGGATTTTCATTCGTATATGCCTCTCTGCTGGTGTGATGTGTTGCAGAAAGGATTACGCCGATGTAAGATGAATTGTCCGTAGACATATGACACAACACTATGTCCCGTATAACTCTCATCAGTCTCTTGTGCGTGAATTAAATTTTATGCAGTGTAGTTAATCAGAGATTAAGGAATAAAAAAATACATGTTGATTGAAATTGCATGTAGTAGTCTTATGTAGGTTGATAGGCGTAAAAAAAGCGACCTAAGGCCGCTTGTCAGGCACGATACCCATCGTGCATAGTCTGATTATGGAACTATAGCGTCAGCTTCCCAGAATACGCCGGATCTGTTTGACTCCTAGCCGGTACTTGCGCGCCAACTCTTTTACATTATCGCCCCGAAATTCCGCGCGGATTTGCTGGTCTCGATCTTCGCGCGTGGCCGTTGCCAGCGTGGGAAAATAGCTTTGCGTGCCGCCGTAAAGCTTGGCCATCTCCAAAGCCACGGCCCGACCGAAGACCTCTTGCAGTTCGTCCACGGTCGCCTTACCGCCGCCGTAGAGCCGTTCCACTTCGAGCGCCACCGTACGCCCCACGACCTCCTCTATTTCACCGTAAATGCCCGGTAATGCCATGGCTCCCACCTTTCCCTTTATGGCGTCCAGGGCCCTCGCCCTGGTCGGCGTGCGGGGCCGAAACCCCGCGACTTTTTACTTTTATTCTTTATTTCTTTTTTTGACTGTCAAACTGAGAAATTTTCCACAATTGCCAGCGCCTGAGAACGAAAAAGGTTCTTGCATCCCCGACAGCGGCGTTTGTCCTTGTTGCGGCAGCGCGCGCAGGCCACCGCAGCCAGGGTCTCTTCGATGGGTTTAAGCGCGCTTTCATCCAGGCTGCACGCGTCCGAAGACGCCCCGAAATCCCAGAGCGCCGAGCGGATCTTTGCCGCTACTTTTTCAACATCACCGGCGTACTTCCCGGCCAGGACGCAATAAACAGTGGAGCGAGGCAAGCCCGTGGTCTGGATAAACTTGTACGTCGTGCCGTACGTCGCTACGATATCCGCCGACAAGGCATCCAACTCTTGCTTGGTCATGCGTCCGGATCGATTCCTTTATTGACGCACCGATTGCGCATGTCCTTGATAAGCGTCTGCATCTGGGCCTGCTCGTCGATCCAGAGAATATGATCCACTCCGAACTGTCTTTTGATGCGTTTGTTCAGCCCGTCCAAAGACCAGCCCAGTTCCTTGGCCAAAGCCAACGCATAGCGTTTTTGCTTGGTGAAACGCGTACCGGCGGGGATCTCGATAAACAGGGTCTTGCCTTTGCTGTCCCGCCGATGACCGGAGCGCTTGGGCTCGCGTACCGGTGACTTCCAGCCGCAACCGATAAAATGGTTCAGCAGTTCGGATAGTTGCGGGATGGTCAACTTACCGGCGGAACGTACGCCGAACTTGCCTTCCAGCAGATCCCGATACGCGTCTTCAGGTATTCCCAAATCCTTCCAAGCGATGTGGATCTTGGCGAGCAGGCCGTTACGTTTGGGATTGGGGGCGTGTTTTTTGGCGGTGGCCATTATGTCCACCTCCAATTCGGCAGGCGGCAATCTTCGGGGGGGAAGGGAGGTGCTATTTTATCGTCGTATGCGCCGGTTTCCATCATGCCTCGTAGCGCAATAAGCAACTGGTGTACCGTGTCGTACCAATGCACCATATTACGCTGGAGCCCGATACGTTCTGTTCTTTCTCCCCACAGTCCCAGCACAGGGATACCGAGGGCATATGCAAATCCCACCTCGGCCCACGCATCGCACCCGCCGCCCAGATAGATAACCACGGTAGCCCCGGCGCAGGCACGCATATCATCCATCCACACTTCAAGGGCGTCTTCGGTTTCAAGCCAGTCTTCAACGCCACTTTCACCCGCCTGCTGGGGATGCTCCGGAAAAGCGTAAACCTCATGCTGCCCTAACCTGAGCTTTTCAGCTAAACGAAGTACCGCTGTTTTGTTCCGCATGCTTGCGGCGATGTAGATCTTCATGTTTGACTCCTCAGCTATAACAAATTGAGCTCTTTCAGCATGACGTCCTTTTTATGGACGATGACTTCACGCAACCCCGGTCGGCCGTCGCGCTTGATCACGCGGCAGACAAAACAATTAAATTTGTCGCCCCATGCGACCTGGAGCGGGCGCTTGTGGCTCCGTGCTGTGATGATGTCGCCGGATTTCAAATGGAATTTTTGCATTTCCGGACCTCCAGGCGTTTGATATGGTTGCGACAGGCTCGTCAGGACCAAGATGTCACCTTGACCGACCCCGCACATGCGGGGTTTCGCCGTATTACTGTTTCTCTACTGAAGTTCTAATCTCATCTTCCGGACTAACAAAGCCTTGCAGCAGTATTTCACCTGCAACATTGTTGACCACGACGCAGCTTTTCAAAAGTCTGCCCAAAGCCGATAGACGGGCGACTCTTTCCGCATCTTTGTCATTAAAACTGCTTAATTCAACGCTCATGGATTCCACATGTTCACGCATAGTATGCAGTAGCCTGCCGAATGTGACGGATATAAAGTTGTCCACAATTTCCACTTCTTCTTGAGAAAGTACTTTCCCTTCAGCCATCACCATAATTCCACCTCCCGAGATGTTTGTTATTCCTTATTGGCAGGCATCTTGCTTATATTAAGCGGTATCATCGCATACGTGCCGTCTTCCTGCCTGCGGTACACCCGTATATACGTCTTCGTACTGGCGGTACGCATGCTGTCGTTAATGGCCTGCATCGCCCGTCGCCAGTCGTCATCCTGGATTTCCAAACGGCGAAGGCCAAGGATTCTGTCGATATTGACTTTGCCTTCTTTGTCGACGTCGAAGGCATTGACGACCAACGCCCGAATATTGTCATTGGACCCCTCGGACCAACGCGCGATGCATTGGTCCACCAACTCTTTCGCAATCTGCAGCTCTGGCCCGAAAACAATACGGTCTGATATCTGCCGTTGAATTTTGTACCGTCCGTCATGCGTCACAAAATGGGCGTTTCCCTTGTTGCCGCCTCGTGAGAGCCCGTACTTATCGGCAAGCAACGTCACATACGCCTCAATTTGTTTTTCCGCCTCGACCAGGAATTCCCCAAGATCATTGCTCACCACCTCGGCCAGTTCGGCCACGTGGGCCACCATCTTGTCTTCCGCCAGGACCGAATCCGGGATTTTGCTGATCGGCACCAGATCCCCCTTGGCGTTGGCCATAAAGCCCTCAGGCACTTGCACTGCATCCATAATCGTCTCCTTATGATGTTGATCCCGCGTACTGCTCCCGCAGCCGTTCTTTCCGCGCCTTTTCCGCCAGCTCACCCAGCGCGGCCACCGTCGGCCGTAACAGCATCCAGGTTTCCGCCGGCATCTTGTCCGCGGCATCGACGAGATTCGTTACAGCCGTGTCCAGCTCCTGAACCACGATGCGCGTATCAAGCCCCATGATTCGCTCCTTTATGTTCCGGGTCGAAACGGTTGATGATAACCCATGCCGCATTCACAATCTTTCGCTTCACCGCAACCTGATACGGATCCCGCTCCATCAGCGCCCGCACTATCCTGCAGGCCGCGCCGCATTCACGCTCAAAGGGATTTTTGATTTCAAGCGGGGGATACACCGTCTCGTGCCGGTTCTGTCCCTTGACCGTGGTTCGGTAGAGCCGCGTATTGCCTTTCCTTCCGTGTCTGGTGATGTATCCTTCCGTTTCAAGTACTTTTATGTACTTCGATGCGGTCGAATAATCCGCGCGTGTTATCTGGGCGATGTCGCCGCTGGAAAAGCCGGGCTTCTGGATTCGGATCGCCCGCCACATCCGCTGGTACATCTCGCCGTGACGTAACTTGGATTGCGGGTGGTACGTGTACCGCCCTGGTGCAAGTCGCTTAAGCTCCCCACGTTTCACCAAGTCATTCAGACGCCGCCTGAGTCTGTCCTTTTCAGCCTCCATACCGTTGGCGAGCTCGAACGCTTCATAAATGAGAGCATTGGTCACTTCAGCTTTTCCGTCCTCGGTTAACCCGGCGAGCGCGTCCCGGATGCGATCCATTTCAAAACTTGCCGCCATTACTGCCTCCTCCAGCTTCGTGTTTTAAGCACGTCTTCCACCATGCCCACGCTGACCGTGTTGGTTTCACGCGCCCATGCGAGTTGCTCAAGCTGCTGCGTCATATTGCGGACAAGTCGCAAATCCCCGTCGCTCTTGCGTCGGATCAGCGAGCAGGCCTCCGGCATAACGTCTAAATTCGCCGCCTCCAGAAGGAACAGCGTCACATCTTCTTCGGTACAGGAGTTGAATTCCACTTCCTGCGAAACACGGCTCCATATCCGCCGACGTGCTGCAGGTCCGGTCAAAAGACCAAGCAGCTCCTCTTCACCGATGAGCACAATGCTTATACCGGTCATTTCATGAATATCCCGCAAGTCTTCGATACGGTCGATTTTCAGACGGTCCGCTTCGTCCACGAAGATTGGCATCGGCTCTTTCTCCAGGGATTCAACAATGCGCATCTTGCAGGCGTTGGCCGAACGGGGGCGAATGCCGCAAACTTCGAAGCAAAGCGCCTGCATCATTGCGGTTTGCGTCCAGTCTTGCCAGACGTGCAGATAAACGCCGCCGTGCTCCGCGTAGTAATTCTGCGCGGCGAATGTCTTGCCGCGCCCTGCCTGCCCCCAGCAAACGCCGATGCCGGGCTGACCGCGTTCCGTGTCCGTGAGCGTGTTCACCGCGGCCCGGTAATTCGTCACGTTCGCCGTCTCTATAAATACATTCGATTTCATCCTGCCTCCCGTTTAACCGCTTGCCGCCATCGCGCGTTGACGCTGATACACACTCGTTAACTGCTCGTAACGTCGCTTGTTCATTTGGTATTCACCGCCTTGCTCATACTTTGCCATCCAGGCCGCATCTTCATCGCGTAGCGTGATGCCTTCCTTTTCACGAAGGCGGAAAAGATACTCGTACCGATCCATTTCAGTCCGGATCTCCCTTACCTCAGCCGGTCGCGTATACGTCGGCGCCGCCGCCATCCTGGCCCTGGCCTGTTCCTTAACCGCCTCGATAGACTTGATTTTAGATTGAGAAAGCGGGGCGGGTTCTTTTTCCACAACCTGCAACGCGGGCTTTTCCGTTTGAACCTTCGCCATCTGCCGCTCGTGCTCGGGAATGACCACTGTTTCCAACATCTCCCGCGCCGAGGCCGTAGCCTGCTTTTCCTGGCGCTTCTTGATGGCAATGGCGTCTTTCAAATCCGCCTCGTCCTGCTTGGTACCCATAATTCGCGCAGCCGGGTGGTGCTTCTTCGTCTTCACGGCCGTGCAAATTTCCTTTCCGTCCGTAGTGCAGACTATGATGCTGTCCAGGTCCTGCAGATCGTAGCGGATGAGTACCTTGTGTTTGCGTTTGGCCAAATGCGGATGATAGTAGCTGTTTCCCTTGAAGCTGACGACGCTATTGCGAATGGTCTTGATCTCCTTGGCCATCATCAGACGCGTGAGTTCTTTAACGTCCATGCCGTTGCCGCGCCCGGCTTGGAACACCTCCAGTGGAGTCTTACCCTTCAAGTGGCCTCGCTGGGGACGCCGTACATACTCGTCGAACCAGTAGGCTACGGCCTGATGCGCCTCTTCCAGTGTCAACGGCCGTCCGCCCGCTGCATTGTAAATTTGCTTATGCAACTTCTCATCGCGATGCATGCGCGGCGGCTTCGTATCGATGGACGTGCCGCTGTAGCTCGGCGCCCAACGCTCCAGTTCCGCAAAAGTTCCGAAGAAACGTTCCACTGGTTTGGATTGCCCATGGTAGGGCCACGCATAGAGCGGCTCGATTCCCAGACTTTGAAACAATCCGCCGAGGCCGGATTGCTTCAGATCCACCGCGGCGAAATGCTTCCCTCGAAATGATTTGCCGTTGTCCATGTAAGCGACTTTTGGTTTCTTCCCAAGACAGAGGATGGAACGCCGCAATGCAACGGAGATGCATTGCGTGTCTTCGCTCGGCATAATGTCCCACCCCATGGGATAGTTTGACTTCATGTCGAACCAGACCACCATTGTCATGCGCTTTTGTTTGCCGGTCCATGGGTTTATTATCTCGAAATTTAATGTATGGCCGTCGGCAACGGCTATGTCGCCAACGTCGATAAGGTCGTAGTTGCGTTCAATGATGAAGCAACAAAGATCGTTCCAAGCTTTCTTGCCGCGCCTCATAAAAACCCACTCGTCATAATGCAGCGCTTTCCAGTCTTCGCAATAGCGCCGTACAGTTCGTTCTGAAGGGATTGTCTCTTCATCTCGCCCCAGTGTCCGCAACACCCGTTGCGCATGCCGCGCCACTTCCGAGATAGGATGCCGATGCGGATGCAAGGCCTTGGCAAGCACAATCTGCTGCGTCTCTTCCGTTAACATCCGCTTGCCTTTCATTTGTCCGCCGCGGCCGTCCACCATTACAGTCAAAGGATCTGCCGCCGCCCGCATCTGCACCTTCCACCGCTCGATGGATTTCCAGGACGTGGGCCCCAACACTTCCAGCAGATGCTTCCACACCCCGGCCTCGTACGCCGCCATAAACGCCTCGCGTGCCGCCGCTTTCTTTTTGGATTTGGCCTTGCTCACCTGTTCCGTATACAAATCCACCAGACTCATCCGCGCCAAGGCCTTGTCCAGCTTCTTGCCCACGGGGATAGAGGGAGAGGGCGCATTCTGCGCGATCGCAGGCGCTTGCGCTTCCGTGGCCGCAAGTGCCTGCTTGGCTTCGTAAATGGCCAGCTTGTCGCGTACGTCCACGGGGAGAGAAACAGTGATAAACTGTCTGCTCCCTCCCTGTCCGCGCAGCTCGGCAAACGGGATGTTTTCTTTAAGAGCCCGCTTGTTCCAAGCCTGCGGGGTAATGCCCAGGGCTGCGGCAATTATTGCTGAAGGGTAGGTGTCGCGCATGGCGTTACCTTCGGTCCGCTTGTCCTGATTGAGCCGGAAGGCGAGCATCTTGATCAGTTCCGAAAGTAACACGTTGTTTCGGTTCGTAAATTTCTATTCGAGTATGTGACCCATTTTCGTTAACCTGAAAGAACTTGAAGTCGCTGCACTCGATTGTAATTTTTTGTCCTG
The DNA here is from genome assembly GCA_963677785.2 of Desulfovibrionaceae bacterium. Lineage (GTDB taxonomy): Bacteria > Desulfobacterota > Desulfovibrionia > Desulfovibrionales > Desulfovibrionaceae. The sequence continues at coordinate 669,520 of CAXXDH010000001.1, forward strand.
GAAGGCCCTTTACCAGATATCGCTTGCAATCAATCCTTACGCAATTGTCCCGCTGAATAATTCGTTGGATCATATTAACCCCTCCGTGTTTTATTCCAGCCCCAGCAACTTCCTCGGGCATCCCCGTTCGGCTATATGCAGCTTCACCTGCATCGCCCGCCATCCGCGCCGTCGCTTGTTATGCAACACCATGCTCACCTGCCCAGCGCGCACGCCCAGAGCCGCGCCGATCTGCGCGTACGTGAGCCCCTGCTTGACGAGCCAGCTCCGTACTTCGCGCGTCTTTACGTCCCTGACTTCAGCCATTGATTTTCTCCCACAATTCTTTTTCTCTCTTTTGCCTATGCTTTTTCTCCACTGCCATCCGTCCGATTTCATAGACCGGCTGTTCGTCCGGCCCCAGCGCCATCCAGCCGGATACGCCCAGCGCCGCCTCGATCAGAGCCCCGTCGCCTAGGATCAAGAGCATCGCCCCGATGACTACCAAGGGAATCTGGCGTTCACCTTTTGATTCCGCCGTCCAGTTATTCAAACTGTGAATGGAGTATTTTTCTCCGGTCAACCGAGACAACTCGGCGGCAATGTATTCTCTATCCAGACCGGACCGGTCTATGGCGCTCTTCAAAGCCTCTTGAACAGCTTCCTTCACCCGGAGTTGTCCGGCCCTGAGGTGCGCCGTTGGCAGACTGGATAAGGGCAGGGTTAACTGCACCATTCCGCCGCCGATTTTTTTTTGTGATTTAGACATTGCCTACCGCGTTTTCGTCGGTTAAATTTGTTCACGTTTGTGATTTTTTTTAACGTTCGTGAAAACGTTTTAACCGCATTTTGAGTTAAAAGTCAACGTATTTTGATGTTTCAAGTGTATTTTTGTTAATATTTTGAATTATACCATATAACACATTGGAATATCGTGATAAATAGAGAAAATAAAGACCAGAAAAAGGTTGAAACTGCAGTTTCAAGTTCTCAAAAAGAAGTTGAAACTTCTTTTGAGTCTCAATTTAACCGCATGTTGATGGCCGTAGATGCAAAAAGTGACACAGATCTAGCTCGCGCTCTTAATCTGCAGCAATCCGCAATTTCGTCCGCCAAATCGCGATCAAAAGTTCCATCTGCATGGTTCATGCTCTTATCTGAGAACTATAATGTAAGCGCAGATTGGTTAATTTACGGTATCGGTACTATGCGCCGTGGTGAAACTTCACAGACAGAGGAGCAAAGAGGTAACGCCACAGATAGACCAAAAATTAAGATGCCGGGGGATGCCTTAAAGCAAAGTGGTCTGCCTGGGGATATGCTGAAGCGCTATGGGATGCCAGGAGACATGCTGTCTCCCTCTTCGGACAATGAGGCCTATTTTCGCCAGGAGATAGTAGAATTACGTAAGGAATGGAGGGAATTACTCAATGAAAATAAAGAACTGAGAAAAGAAAACAAGGAACTTATCGAACAAAACGCTGAACTGCGAATAGAAAATGAAAAACTCAAACTTAAGCCAGATCGCGATAAAGACCGGACCAATGAAGACGACGAAAGAAGAATTGCGTAAAAGAGATGGGGAAGGTGTTAAGTCTTTTTAGTAGGTAGAATAAAGATTACTTTATTATTTTTTACTTATCCCTTAAGATAAGCCCTCAGTAAATAGAGATCAATGAGAAATATTTTCAAGAAAGCTATTATAAAATTAATTTCCAGATAACCGAGGGGTGAATTGTGGGATTGCTGAGCTGGTTGGGATTAAAAAAAGCGAATTCTACCGCAAAACAGGCTGATGCATATTTAGATATTATTAAAGAGATTTCAGCTAACGACCAGCGTCCTGAATTTGGGACTAAGGAAACATATATAAAACAGGCATTCTTTAATGTTCTAAAGAAGACTGACATACCGGAAAAGATACAAGAAAAATTATACATTGAGTATAGAAGCGCTCACTGGTTCGGAAACCCGCGGGAAGCAAAAAAGGCTATTGAAAGCTATTTAGTTAGCTTGGATTGGAATTGGCCCGAATTTGATAGATGGCTAAAAAAATTTTCAAAGAATGGAGAATGGCCTTATATGTGGAAGAAATACCCGGAGCTCTACTCCCCGGAACCATTCTCAACAGACAATATACAAGCTGATGTGAAGCTCTTAAGAGTTGCGGACATGAAAAAAATTGCTAAACTTCATAATGCGAAGCACCTACAAAAAAGAGAAGAGCTTGAAGAGTTTATTATCAATAATATTTCCAGTGAAATAATACGTAAAGAAGTTCCTGAAAGAGCCGAAGCTCAGATTCACTTGTTTTACGAAAGGAGAAAAAAAGGACGTTGCAGCTTACTAGCTCACACTATTGCAATGACGATTTATTCCAAAAGAGATGCCGGAGAACGTAGAAAAATTGCAAACTCGAAATATTTCCAAGAAAAAAAGTTATCTGCTCATGCTTCTGGATGTCCTGTGGAAGAACAATTTGCCAAAAAGTACAATGATGGAGAACTAAAAAAGCTACCTCCGTTCTTCCCAGGCGATAGAACGTCTGTCGAGTGAGAATCATACCGAGAGGGAAACAGCTAGAAAAATCTCATTCTACCTGTCCAAACTATCCCGGATTTCGAAAAAATTCTTGACTCGTAATTTCCCTCGAAATCTGGATTACCACCCCTCATTTTCTCCAACTGTCCCGCGTACTTCTCGCATATTTCTATCATTCAATCCAGCAATTTCGGGCTTTCTCATTCTTCTTGTCCCCTTATACCCTGGATTTTTGTCGATTTTTGCTGCCCCTTCCCCTCAGAGGGTAGCAATAGGGTAGCAAAAAGAAAAAAGGCTTAGAAGCGTTTGCCTCTAAGCCTTTGATTTCTTTGGTAGCGGGGACAGGATTTGAACCTATGACCTTCGGGTTATGAGCCCGACGAGCTACCGAACTGCTCCACCCCGCGTCGCTGAAGAACCGAACTTACGGATTTCATCAGGGGCTGTCAACAACTATTTACACTTTTTTTTAATTAATCTAGTATCCGCCTCCATGGATACGACAGTCAATTTATCAGTGGTGGTTCCTGCCTATAATGAAGAGCAGAATCTGAAGCCCTTGTATCTGGAGGTCGAGGACGCGTTGAGCGGGATGCATCGACATTGGGAGCTGATTTTTGTCGACGACGGGAGTTCTGACGGAACGCTTGCTGTTATCAAAGATCTGGCGCAGGGTGATTCGCGGATTCGGTTTGTGAGCCTGGCGCGCAATTCCGGACAATCCGCCGCTTTCGGGGCAGGGTTTCAGGCTGCGAAAGGGGAGCTGGTGGTGACCATGGATGCGGACCTCCAGAACGATCCGGCGGATATTCCGCGGATGCTGGAGCAGTTCGACAAGGGCTACGACATGGTTATCGGATGGCGGGCCAACCGCCAGGATACACTCAGCAAAAAGCTTGCTTCCAAATTTGCCAATGCCGTACGCAACAAGCTCAGCAACGAGACTGTCAAGGATACGGGCTGTTCGCTGAAGGTTATGCGCGCGTCCATGGCCAAGAAACTGCCCATGTTTACGGGCATGCACCGCTTTTTGCCCACGTTGATGAAACTTGAAGGCGCGCGGGTGGCGGAAGTTCCGGTCAACCACCGGGCCAGGCGTCACGGCACATCAAAATACGGCGTCCTGGACCGCGCGTTGACCACCTGGTACGATCTGCTCGCCGTACGCTGGATGCAAAAGCGTTACGTACGCGTTGAAATCCAAGAACAAAGCTGACACAGCATCTTCATGTTTTTTTCTTTCCAGGGCTATGCGCTTCTATTCGGTCTGCTGATGCAATTGTCCGGCCTGGTTGCCGCGGGCAGTCGTATTGTGCGATTGAGTCTGGCTTTTCTCGGGGCCGCGGTGGTGCTTGTGGTCTGCATCACGCGCCACGACGCCTTGCTTTTTCTGGCGCAGCTGTTTTTATTGCCCGTACTGTTCGCAGTTTTTCCCCGCGATGCTTCTTCCAAAAGGGTGGACGGACAATCCGATGGCTAATCCCGGCAAGATGATCGCCAAGGGCCTGGCGCTGATTCTTTCACTGGCTCTGATCATATACGCGCTGCGTCTTTCGGGCGCGGCCGAAGCGTTCAACAAGGCGTGGGTGGACACCTACCTGAGGGATCGCGGAGTGTATGGCGGTCTGTTTTTTGTGTTGTGCGCGGGATTGTTCACGGCCGTGGGCGTGCCGCGTCAGTTGGTGGGTTTTCTCGCGGGTTATGCTTTCGGCTTTTTGCTGGGCGTGCCGCTGGCTCTGGCCGGGACCCTGACCAGCTGTGTGGCCATGTTTTACTACAGCCGTTTTTTCGGGCGCAATTTCGTCAACCGCAGATTCGGGAAGCGGGTGGCCAAACTCAATGCCATTCTTTCGGGCAATACCTTTTCCGCCGCGTTGATTATCCGCCTGCTGCCGGTGGGCAACAATCTGATCACCAATCTCCTGGCAGGAGTAAGCAATGCGAGTCCGTCCGGTTTTTTTCTGGGATCGTTGCTGGGCTACATTCCGCAGACTCTGGTTTTTTCCCTGCTGGGCAGCGGCGTGCATGTGGCGCCTGTCTGGCGTACGGTGCTCTCCGTGGTGCTTTTTCTGCTGGCCAGCCTGCTGGGCTGGACTTTGTACCGCCGCCGCCGCGAAGCATTGGCGGTAGAAGATACGCGGGCGTAACCCCGATCAATCCACATCGCTGAGTTTTTCAAAGTCGGAAACGTCCGTATCGGCCTGTTCCATTTTCTGCTGCGTTTGCACGCCTTTTTGGATAACCTGCTTCAGAATGGCTTTTTGCTGGTCGGTCAAAGAAAGGAATTTGCATCCATACGTTTCGGGAGACGCATAGACTATCTCGGCCTGGAGGCCCTGCAGCACGGTTTTGTCTTCACTGATCAAGTCGAATGTGATTTTGGACCCGATCTCGTATTCCGCATCCAGATAGAAGGTCAGCAGGCTCAGTCCGATCAGATTGAGGTCATTGACTTCACATTTGCCTTCTTGAGCAATGTTTACAAAAATTTCTCCCACAGGGGGGCGCTCGCTGGACCGCCTGTCCGCCGGAGAGGTCACGAATTGCTGGTAGCAAATCGGACAGCAAGTCATTTTTTCGGCCATATCCTGCGGCATATCTTTTGAAAAACCGCACCATTTGCAAGTTACAAGCATTGTCAGTCCTCTTTACTGCATTCCTGAAATAATAGTAGAGCGTATATTTGAACAAGCACGAGAATACACGGAGTCTCGGCCAAGTTCAACAGCAACTGAAGCAAGGGCAGAGCTTTTATCGACGTTTTTGCTGGCAGAATCAGCTTTTTTGACGTATCCGAACACAGGGCGGATCGTGCCTGTTGCGCGGCAGCATGCCGGATGCGTTGCCTGCCCTACAAGCAGAGCATAAGTCAAGGGAGGAATTTATTTACATCATCTATCTTTCAGCGGCCTCTTTGCTCGCCGCCATTGTGAATATACTGGTGGGCGGGGCCGTGGCCGCGTCGTTTTTGAAATGGATTCTGACCATTCAGGTCGGTTGCGGGTCCATCTGGGCTTTTTTGGGGCATTATTTCAAGTCCGACGAAATCGCGGGCTATATCGGCTGGCCCGCGGGCAATCCGTTTCAAAAGGAGATAGCCTTCGCCAACCTGGGGCTGGGGCTGTGCGGCGTATTCTGCCTGTTTTCCGGTAAGGGCTTCTGGCTGGCTACCATGGTCTTTGCCACGACATTTCTGGTGGGGGCCTTTACAGTGCATGTGGCAGAGCAGAAGCGTACGGCGAACCATCGGCCTGGCAATGCCGGTCCAGTGTTTTATGCGGACATCATTGTTCCCGCGGTGTTGTGGTTACTCTATCTGTTTGTCTAGGGCGCCGGCGCCCGTTGCGGCCCGTTGTGATTGGTTTGCTAAGCCACAGGCCATGGGCTATGACAAAACACGTTTTTCCGAATTCAACCTGTATCTGTCAATCATAGTATGCTCGAACAAGTGCAAGCCTCCGCGGGAGCGGGCAAGACCTTTACCCTGACCAGCGCCTATTTGGACCGGTTGCTCGGCGCGCTGGAGCAGAGCCGCTTTGCCTGCGGCAGGAATCCCGAACCCGGCAGCTACTGCTGGACCGAGATTCTGGCCGTGACTTTTACCAACAAGGCCGCGGCGGAAATGAAAGAGCGTATCCTGCATGCGCTCAAGCAACGCGCCCTGGGGGATACGGCGGGCCCGGCCGGAAAATGGCCGCAGGACCTGGCCCGTGCCTGGGTCGAACGGATCATCCGCCGCCTGGGTTCCCTGCAGGTACGGACCATCGACAGCCTGTTGAACAATCTGATTTCTCTTTCGGCTCTGCTTCTGGAGCTGCCGCCGGAACTGCGTCCGGTATTCGACAGCAGGGAGCTGTTCGTACCGCTTTACGAACATCTCGTGAACCGGGCCGCGTACGCACCCGGCCCCGAACGCGAAGTCCTGCTCCGAGCCACCCAGGCCGCCATCCGGCTAGGCGGGTTCAAGGATTTTCTCCCTGCCGAAAGCGTACAGGACAGACTGTTCGATGTGCTGGAGTTCCGGCTGCGGCATGATTTTCCACTGCTCCATGTACCCGAACCATTGGAATTCCGCCTGCAGACGTTGACCCGCCAGGTCATACGTACGGCCCTTTCTTTGCAAAAAAGCATTGCCGGCGAACAGCTCAAGGCGGCCAAGCATTTCCTCAATTTTCTGGATAAATGCGTACGGCTCGAAGACCTGGACTCGCTGCCCGCTTCCGCCTATCTGGACAAGGAACATCTGGACGCCTGTCTGAACAAGGCGTCCAAAGGTGCGGCCTCGCCCAAGGCCGTGGAGCTGTACGAAGTATTGAAAAAGGCGGGTGCGGATTTTCAGGCGGAAAGCAAGGTGCTCAAAAACGCGTTGCAGTTGATGCCCTATGTGGAATTTTCGGGGGTGCTGCTGGACGGCATCGAAACCTTTCAGGCGCGTCAGGGGCAGCTTTTGAGCAGCTTGTGGCCCGAGTATGCGCGCCGCCTGCTTTCCGGGGAGCAGGGCGTATCCGAAGCGGTCTGCCGTCTGGGCGACCGCCTGGCGCATATGCTCATCGATGAATTTCAGGATACCAGCCGCGAACAGTGGGAGGCCCTGTGTCCGCTCGCTCTGGAGGCCCTGGCCAAGGGGGGCGGGTTGTTCTATGTGGGCGACATCAAACAGGCCATCTACAACTGGCGCGGAGGCGATTCCCGCTTGTTTCATGATGTGCCGAAGGATGCGCAGATCCTTTCCATTGCCGGGGAAGCCGCTGTCCGGACCCTGCCCTGCAACTGGCGCAGCGCGCGCCGGATCGTGGAGTTCAACAACACGGTATTCAGTCCGCTGGGCGAAGCGGAGACCGCGCGGAATATGGCCGCGGTCATGCTCGACAGCGCGCCCGGTGCCGTTCGCGAGGAGTTTGCGGCCATGTTGCAGCAGGCCTACGCGGGGGCCGCACAGCAGCTGCCGCCGGGCAAGGAGCCAGTGGAAGGCTACGTGCGGCTGGAAACCGTGCGGGGAGACACCGTGGACGCGCTGGAGGAAGACGTCAAGGAACGGCTCGGCAGGCTGTTCAACGACGAATTGATACCGCGCCGCGCTCCAGGCGACATTGCCGTGCTTGTGCGTTCCAATAGCGACGCGCAGCAAATTTCCGAATGGCTCATCGAATGGGGGCTGCCGGTGGTTACGGAAAACAGCCTGGCGCTTTCAGCCCATCCGCTGATCCGCGAGCTGTGCGCGTTTCTGACCTTTCTGGATTATCCCTATGACGACCTGGCCCTGTGGGAGGTCGTGGACGGCCGCTATCTGGTGGCGGATTGCGCGCCGGAAAGCGCCGTGCTGCAGGACTGGTTCGCCTCCAGGGGCAAGGAACCGCTGTTCGGCGCCTTGCAACGCGATTTCCCGGAGCTTTGGGAAGGCAGGTTCGCGCCCTTTTACCGCAAGGCCGGGTTCATGGGGCCCTACGATACGCTCTATGAAATCGTCGCGCGGTTCGGCCTGCTCAAACGCTTTCCGGAAAACGAACTGTTCATCCGGCGCTTTCTGGAAATCGCCTATCTGGCGGAAGAGCAGGGGCATTTGTCCTTGTCTTCGTTTATGGACTACTGGCGCGAGCAGGGCGACATGGAAAAGGCCCCGCTGCCGGAAGAAGTGGACGCGGTCCGGGTTTTGACCGTGCACAAGAGCAAGGGGCTGGAGTTTCCGGTGGTGGTTATCCCCTTTTTCAACTTCGCCAGCCCGGCGCGCTCCGGCCTGGTGGCCACTGATTGCCCGGAAGCTCCGGACGAACTGTATCCGCCGGATGTGGATAACGACGCCATCATGCTGCTGACCAAAGACTGCAGGGAATTGGGCACGGAGTATTATACGCGCCTGCTGCCGCAGCTGCTCGAACAGCTGAACCTGCTCTATGTGGCCTGGACCCGCCCGCGTGAGGAGCTGTATACGTTCGTGACCCGTACGGCCCGAAAGGATAATCTGGCCCTGATGCGAATTCTGGATCTGCTGCTGGCGCCGTTCGGCTTGCAGGACGATACGGGCGAGCCCTGCGAACTCGGAACCCTGCCGCATACGGCCCCTCCGGCTCCTGCCTCGGGCGCGGCCGTGTTCCCCGAACCATTGAACAGTTGCGCGCTGGGGGCGGATCAGCAAGCCCCTGCGGAGCGTACGGACGAGCGGCCCATGGGCTGGCTGCCCCGTTTGAAAATTTTCCGCAGCGAGCTGGATATGCAGAGTTTCGGCGAGCGTCAGCGCGGCACGCTGCTGCACCGCTGTATCGAGCATCTGCGCCCCGAACCGGGCGTGTCTCCGGACGCCGCCGTAGACGAAGCGCTGCGGATCGGCTTGTACGGCCTGGCCAATCCGCATGATCCGGCCGGATTCGAGTTGAACAAGGAACGGCTGGCCGGTGAATTCCGCCCCATGCTGGCCTGGCTGCTGGACCAGCCCCGGATAGCCGCCGCTCTGGCCGGAGGATACGCCGAACAGACCGTGCTCACCGACGCGGGAAAACTGAAACGCCCGGACCATTTGGCGATTACCGCCGACGAGGTCCTGGTGCTCGAATACAAAAGCGGCGGCCCCAGCCCGGATCATCCGGTGCAGGTTCGCGAGTACCTCGGACTGCTGGGCCGCATGCCGCACCTGCGCGACAAGCATTTGCACGGCCTGATTATTTATCTGGACCAGCGCCGGATAGAAGCGGTGGGCATGGAGCAGGGCGCTGCGTCATAGCAGTCCGAGCCGTCCGGCCATGCGCCTAAAGGCAATTTTTTGTTTTTTTCATGTTGATAGTTTTTAGAGATTGGGGGCAATAATTGCGCGCTCAGACCATTCATCTCGTCCCCTGGGAAGCGGATTTCATCGATGCGCTGGCCCGGTTCATTCTGGAAGACGGGCAGGCGGCCGCAGGGGATTTATCGCGTTATCTGATTGTATTTCCGCATATTCGGCCGCAGTATTATCTGACGGAACGCCTGCTCAAAGCGCCCGAGCTGCCCAAACCCTGTTTGCTGCCGGAGATGCAGCCATTGGGGCTGCTGCTCAGCCGCTTGCGGACCCAGGCTGTACGCGAGCCCTTGAGGACGGCGGGGCTGCTGGACCAGGTCGGGTTGCTGCGGGATTGCGTCCGGCGCGTACGCGATGCCGCGCCCGGACGCTTGGGCGGGCTGCCCTTGGACGATTTGAGCCTGTTTTTCCCCTGGGGCTGCCGCCTGGCAACGCTGATGGAGGACCTGTTCCGGCTCGGCCCGGAGCAGGGCGCGCCCGGAACTCTGGCGTTGCTGGAAGAAGATGCCGCGCCCTTTGCCGTGGCCCTGCTCGAGCAGCTGGACAACATCTTCGCGGCCTATGTGGAGGGGCTGGCCGCCGCTTCCTGGACCACGCCCGCGCAGGATGCCTGGCTGCTGGGCAAGAATCCGGACCGCGCTCTGGAACTGCTGCAGGATCGCCGGGTGATCCTGGCCGGATTCGACGAATTTTCCGTCGTGGAAGAGCAGCTCGTACGTCGGTTGTGGGAGCAGGGCGGGGCCGAGCTGCTGCTGCATGCGGATCCGCTGCTGGCAGCGCCGCAGCCGGGTGCCGCGCCACACTGGTCCTGCCGGCCGCTGCAGGAGCTCTGCCGCCGCTGGGGAGCGCTGCCGCAACTGTACGCATCGGCTGCCTCGGCTGCAGGAGATGCGGACAGTGGTCCGAGCATGCGTTTTTACCGGGGATTCGACCTGCATTCGCAGCTGCACGCCATGCAGAACGAGCTGACTCCCATCCAGCGCAGCTGCGGACAACGTACCGCGGTGGTCCTGACGGATCCGGGTATGCTGCTGCCCGTGCTGCATCATCTGGAACGCAAGGACGTGAACATCGGCATGGGCTTTCCGCTGCAGCGCGCGCCCTTGCATCGGCTCCTGGAGCTTTTGCTGCGACTACAGGAAAACAGCCCGCGTCCTGATGTGTACTACTGGAAAGATTGTCTGGAGTGCATCCGCCATCCTTATGTGAAAATGCTGCGGCTCGGACCGCTTGAAAACGACCAGCAGCCTCTGCGGCCGTTGTTCGCGGATCTGGAAGCACAGTTGCGCAAGGAGCAGAAATATACGCGCCCCACCGAATGGGAGATGCCCTATGACGAAAGGCAGGAACAGGTCGACCCGCAGCAGCTCGAACAATTGTGGGACACGGTCATCCGCTGTTGCTTCACCCAATGGGAGCGGCTCGCGTCCCTGGAGGCGCTGGCCGGTGCGCTGGAAGATCTCTGTCTGACGCTGATCGAACACGGGGGGGAACTCTGGAAGCATTTTCCCATCGACGCCGAATGTCTGCACCGTCTGCTGCACAACGTGATACCCGCCCTGGCCAACAGTTCCATCAGCTCTATCAAACTCAAACGCGAAACGTTGTTCTCCATTCTGCGCGAACTACTGCGGGCCGAACATGTTCCTTTCGAGGCAGAGGACCTGGCCGATATCCAACTGCTGGGCCTGCGCGAAACCCGTTTGCTGCATTTCGACAATGTGCTGATTCTGGGGGCCAATGACGAGCAGCTGCCCGGCAATCCGGGCCGGGATCCTCTTTTGCCCGACGCCTTGCGTCCGCTTCTGGGATTGCCCGACGGACGGGAGACGGAGAACCGGACCGCCTACCAGGTGTTCCGGCTGATCCAAGGCGCGCGTAACGTGATTTTTTGCAGCCAGAGCGGCATTCAGGGCGGAGACCGCAAGAGTACGCCCAGCCGGTTTGTGGAAGAATTGGTCTGGGAGGAGGAAAAACGCCGCGGCCAGGCTCTGACGCCCTTTGATCCGCCTTTGTTCACGGTGCATTACCCCATGCGGGCCATCCGCCACGTCAACCGGGGCATCGAGAAGAGCCCGGACGTCCAGGAAGCATTGGTGCGCCGAATGCAGCGTGGACTGTCGCCTTCCGTACTGGATACGTATCTGCGCTGTCCGGCGCAGTTCTGCTATGCGGAGGTATTTAACCTGCGCGGTCCGGATGAGGTGGACGAGCAGGGCTCCATGGCGGAGATCGGATCCATGACCCATGAGGTGTTGCAGGAATTTCTGACGCCCTGGGTGGGCAGGTACGTGACGGCGGAGCAATTGAACCCGGACGCCCTGGCGGCCTTGTTCACCGAGAGGCTGGAACAGAATGTCCTGGCCGGGAACCTGCCCTACGACCGCCTGCTTTTGCTGCGTACGGCCGGACAGATCCGGATGCGCCAGTTTGTCCGCAATTTCAGCGCAACCACCATCCTTGAGCTGGAAGATACGCACCCCCGGATGTTTTCCTGCGACGGGCTGGAGATCAAGCTGTCCGGTAAGATCGACCGGGTGGATCAGCGGGAAAACGGACTGCTTATCCTTGACTACAAAACCGGCCGTCCGCGTCTGCCGCGTCTTGCATTTTGGCAGGAACAGGAAAACTGGGACCTGCTAGCGCAGTGGGACCCTGCGGCTGATACGCGGGACGAAACCCTGGCGACCCTGTACGGCTTGCTGAAAAGCATTCAGCTTCCGAGCTATATGTATTTGTACGCCCCGCGCGCCTCCGGGGCCAGAGGGCAGCTGCAGGACGCGGCGCTCGTACGCCTGGGCAACGAATGCGAGGAACTGGCCCTGCTTGGGCCTGACTGCGAAGACGGCCTGCGCGAACAGATTCTTGCAGATCGTATCCCGGCCCTGCTTGATTTTTTGCTGCGCCACATGCTCCACAGCAGCCATTTTTTTCCGCGTCCGGACAAACACTGCGAATGGTGCGCGTTCCGCAACGGATGCGAGAACGGGGTATGAGATAAACTGACATTGTAAAAAAAATGAAAATATTGGAAAAATATAAAAGAGGTTGTCCCCAATAATTGGTGATAAATTTTCAGGCTAAGTGGAAAATATATTAAACTTTGCAACGATTCATCTGTTTCATTACAAATCGAGTAAGTTTGTCTCCAATAATTGGTGATATATTTACAAATTTGCATCCCATGCATTTAGGATCCACCCGAGCGACAATAGCATTTCCATTTTTCAGGATGAAATGGTCTCGGTATATAAAATCAAAACAAATTAGATCGCCGGGGAGAAAACGCCACCCTTTGTGTATTAAGCAAATGCCTCCAGAACTTAAATCAACAGCATCAAATACGCGAGATCTTTCTGAATCGAGGACATAAAATTCCGGAGTTACAGAAATACGCTGGAAACGTCTTCGATCATCGCTGCTAATGTTGAATACTGTGGGATTCTCACACGTTCCCCTTTTTATTTCTGACAGTAATTGATCCAAGTCTCTCCACATAACTAACTCCAGTTTGCGATATTTTTTGCTAAACGTAAAATATACTGATTATAAAAAAGTATTAAAACTTTCCTGTTCTATTTTACAATGAGTGCAGCAAATAATGTTTAAACTATACCTTTCTTAAATGATAACAAAAATATTTTGTTAAGTCCAATTGTTTGTTGACTTTTATGAAGTATTTTCCATCTAGAATTTTTATAAATAAAGTCTACAGTTAGAAGTGGCGGGTTGGTTAATACTTAATGCGCATCGGTCATATTGTAAAATTAAGATATAATGCAGTGTTTCAGGTGTCCTAAATTCGGATTTGCATCGTAAATTTGCGAAGCAGACAGCTTAGCGCAGATTTGAGCTGAACCACATGCTCGTGATTATGGTAGCTGAAAGCATTGGGAAATACATTTTATGTAATGAAGTCCTTTTAATGTGCCCATTGTTGGGCGAATTTAGCCTTTTGAGTGAGGTGCCCCAAGATGAACCTCAAGCGCAGGCGCCTTTCTGTAAGTCGGAGGGAGATGATTGAGGCGCAGTTGAAGGCGGTTTTTTCGAAGGAGGCAAAGAAGAGTCGGGGTACACGAACAGACATTCAGGGGAAATTACCTGAAAATTTAACTGGCCAAGCCCGCGGTCAAGCAGGCGAAGTAGTCGGCGTGAGGGTAAGACTTTGACTCAGCAGTTGGCATTCAAAAGCAGGGTATACCCGAGTTGCTGCATGCTGTCGTAGTTGCATATTCAAATCGTCATAAGATTGCCCTGATCAGCCCTCTGTTATGACCGGGGTACGTATCCGGGCACCCCCACCAGATCTTCTTTCTCCTGATCAGGAATGTTTTATGTTGCCCGCGTTGACAGCTCTCACCCTTTCCGTGCTACAATTATATCCTCCCCGCGCAGACATTGCATTATAAGGAGCTGCAATGAAGTTGAAAATACTTTTCGTGGACGACGATGAACATATCCTCGCCAGTTTTCGCTCCATGCTGCGTCCAAGACGGAAAGAATGGATTTGCAAGTTCGCCCAAAGCGGAGAGGAGGCCTTGTCTTTGGTACGGCAGGAGGTGTTCGACATGGTCATTGCGGACATGCGCATGCCCGGCATGGATGGGGCGGTCTTGTTTGAAAAAATCGAGCAGCAGCAGTGCAGCACGGTGCGTGTGATGCTGTCCGGTTATTCCGAAGAGCAGGCGCTGTTGCGATCCGTCAAACATGCGCATCAATTTCTCAGCAAACCATGCAGCTTTGAATCCGTTGAAAAGACTGTTCTGCGATTGATGCAGCTGCGGCATATTCTCACGGACGAACCGCTCAGAACCGTGGTGACCGGTCTGAATACCTTACCCGTCTTACCGGATTCACTACTGCATATGCAGCAGGAGCTGGAGCGGGACGAACCGGACCTGCACCGTATTGCGGATCTGGTAAGTCAGGATGTCGGGCTCGCTGCAACAGTAATGAAGCTGGTGAACTCCACCTTTTTTGGTTTTTTCGAGAAGATAACTTCTCCTGACCGGGCGGTTACGCTTTTGGGGGTGGAAACCATGAAAGGGCTGGCGCTCGGGGTGCATTTTTTCCAGGCGTTGAATGTAGATGAACTGGAAGGGTATTCGGTGGAAAAACTCTGGAACCACAGCCTGCAGACAGGCGTTTTTGCAAAGGCAATAGCCCAAACTGCGTCCGGTCATAGAGATTTCGTCAGTTCGTGTTTTGTTGCCGGGCTTCTTCACGACATCGGCAAGCTGATTTGCCTTACCCAGATGCGGGATGCATACGCCCGTGTGGTTGAACAGGCTCAATGCCGTAGCGGTCCGCTAGCTCCTTTGGAAAAGCACATTCTGGGTGTGACCCATGCGGAAATAGGCGCCTACCTGCTCGGCCTGTGGGGGTTCGACCAAGAGATCGTCAAAGGTGTGTACGGGCATCATTCTTTGACTGGCAGCGATGGAACGCCAAGCCCTTCGGTTATTGTGCATGTGGCGAACTGCTTACAACATGAACTGGCCCCGCAGCAATCAGAGTATACTTTTTCAGCGTTGAACAGGGATGTCCTGAAGGAATTGCATCTGGACGGCAATCTTAACGCCTGGCGCGGGAAGTGCCTGGCTATACTGGAGGAAAGTCATGGGCACGAATAAGAAGATCCTCTTTGTTGACGACGAGGAGAACATTCTGAAAGGGCTCAGGCTCTCTCTGCGCAAGCACTTCAAAGTGGATATCGCGCTGGGGCCGAAAGAAGGTTTGAAAAAAATACTGGAAAGCAGCCCCCTTGCCGTAGTGGTTTCTGATCTGAAAATGCCGGGAATGGACGGCCTGTCTTTCTTGAACGAGGTGAAGAAACTCTCTCCAAAAACCGTGCGAGTGATGCTCTCCGGGCATGCGGACTTGAATGCGGCGGTTTCCGCGGTCAACGAAGGGTTGGTTTTTCGTTTTCTGACCAAACCAAGCCCCACTGACGAAATGATCCGCACATTGAATGATTGTATCGAACAGCATGCGTTCATTAGTGCGGAACAGGAGCTTTTGCTCGGGACGCTCAAGGAGTCCGTCAAGGTGCTCACCGGTATCCTGGGGCTGGCGGATCCCGGTATGTTTGGGCGCATTGAACGTGTACGCCGCCTGACCGCGTATGTGGGCCGGGAGATGCTAGTGGAAGATCCGCTTTTCCTGGAGCTGGCCGCCATGCTGAGCGGGCTGGGGTGCGTTGCCCTTCCCGAAGTGGTGAAAGATAAACTGCACTCCGGCGAGGAGCTTACGGAAGAGGAAACACAGGTCTACAACGTACTTCCGTCCGTGACGTCGGAGTTGTTTGCCAAGATACCGCGTATGGACAAGGTCGCGGAATTGATCCTGCACCAGCGTGATGGTTTGACGGATGCTCCGGAGCAGCCCCTAGAGGCTCGAATTTTGAAGGGCTGCCTGGACTATGACCAGCTCTTTCAACGGGGCATGGCGAAGCAGAAAGCGATCAAGATAATGCGTATGCGGGCAGGAGAATACGACCCCAAGGTCGTGGACGTGCTGGAACGAGACATGGCTGAAGCAGAGGGCTACGTACGGCGCGAGGTTGCACCGGATGAATTGCGGGCCGGTATGATTCTGGAGGCTGCCTTGTCAAGCCTCGATGGGGTTCAGTTGATGGGTGAGGGGATGGAGTTCAACACGGTTTCCTTGATGCGTATCGTCAATTTCGGCAAGGGCAACTGGCTGCCGGAAACAGTACGGGTTCTGGTGCCCTTGGAGCAGCCCGGCGGATGATTTATTGCAGAAGGAGTACAAGCATGAAATTGAAAGCATGGTTTGGAATCTGGATTATTATGATGCTGGGTATGATTTGGTTTGCCCCGCCCATGGCGAAAGCCGATGGAGGCGATTTGGCGCAGATAAAGGAAAAAGGCGTATTGCGGCATCTGGGGGTGCCATACGCGAATTTCGTTACCGGGCGCGGGGACGGCCTTGCTGTCGAGCTGATGCAACGCTTCGCCAAGCACCTCGGCGTACGCTATGAGTTCGTTCAATCCAACTGGGGAACTCTTTTTGCGGATTTGACGGGCAAAAAAGTCAAGCCCACGGGTGATACGGTGGAGATTTTGGGAGAAGCGGAGATTCGCGGCGATGTCATTGCCAGTGGGCTGACCATATTGAAATGGCGCCGGCAGATAATCAATTATTCGACACCGACGTTTCCCACCCAGGTGTGGTGCGTTGCCGGGGCGGATTTCCCGGAAAAGCCGCTTGTTCCTTCGGGAGATGTGCTGGAGGACATCGCTGCCGTGAAAAAGCTTATACGCGGGCATAAAATAATGGGCAAGAACGGCACCTGCCTGGCGCCGGATCTTTACGGCATTGACGGGAATTTCGGCGAGGTGGTGGATTTCACGGGAGGGCTCAATGATTTGGCACCGGCTCTGATTAAGGGCGAAGCCGACATCCTGCTCCTGGACGTGCCGGACTCCCTGGTGGCTCTGGAAAAATGGCCGGGCAAGATCAAGGTTCTGGGCCCCATATCCAAGGAGCAGTTGATGGGAGTCGGATTCCGCAAGGATTCTCCGGAGCTGCTCAAAGCGTTTGACGCATTTTTCGCAGACCTGAAGTCTAGCGGAGAATACCGCAATTTGGTGAAAAAGTATTACCCGGCGGTATTTGCCTACGACAAGGGGTTCTTCGACAAGTGATCATTCGGCGATCGAATTTGACAAAAGCGGCACGAGGGGGGCTAGTTGTTATATAAAAGCAAAATGGCAATGGGGACGGTTGTCCTGCTGGCCTTGTTCATGCTGGTCATGGTCTGGGTGAATTACTTGTCGCAAATAGATCTCAGACAGGTGGCAGTCAGACAGTTCGAAGATTTCGCGATCCAGGAGGCCGATACCCTGAGCCATTTTTTATCTGATCGCATAAACGAACTCACAGACCTTTCCTCCAGCCGCGAATTGCGCGCCTACTTCGAAAACAAGGCCCTGGGAATGACCAGAGAATACGGCCTCTGGGCCAGTCAGATTGGCATATCCGAGCTTTTGACCCGGTTTGTCCGGAATAAGAAGCGACACGGTAAACAAACCTACAAAAGAATCGCTTTTTTTGACGTTGCAGGCAGCTTGCTGGCGGACAATACAGACGCCAGCGAGTCCGGCAACGAGAGGATTATGTCGAAGTTTGTTGTTCCTGCAAAAGCCAACACCCCTCGGATTTTTTTGGAGCGCCAGGAGGGAGGGGTACAGCTGTTATTCTCTTTGCCTTACATCTTTCAAAGACGGATGGTAGGGACAATCGTCGCCTGGATGAATACGCGCGAGATGCTCAAGGGGCTTATGTCGCATGTTAGCAAAGGCGATGGAAATACCTTTGCCTATTTTGTCCACGGCAACACCTTGTTCAGTTTGTTGCATCAAGTTCCCGAGAAGTTGAAAAAGCAAGTGGAAAAGGGCCGAAAGATTCCCCCTGGAAAGGTTGTGATAGAGCCGTACGTATTGGATGGCGGCGACTCCGTGGATTGTCTGGCGGTTATGATCCCGGTGGAAAGCGCTCCTTTTCAACTGCTGGTGCTCACACCTGCGAGGGAAGTACTTGGGCCGTTGGAGCCATGGCAACTGCTGCTTGTCAGCGTAGTCGCGGCAACCCTGCTTCTGGTGGGTGGCGGTATGATTTTTGTCGTAAGCGCGCGAAATCTTGTCCTCAATGTCCGGGTCGCGGAATCGCTCAAAAACGCAAAGACAATGGAGAGTAAAAACCGGCAGCTGGCGGAAGAGGTGAACGCCAGGACACAGGCCGAACACGCTTTGCGCAAGATCAACGATGAGCTGGAGCTGCGGGTGGAGCAACGTACGGCTGAACTGAGTCAGGAAGTCACTGAACGCCGCGAGGCAGAAGCCGCCATGCGACTTGTTTTCAATTCCACTCATGACGCCATTTTTATTTGTGATTTGGAAAAACGTATCATCAATGTCAATGAGTGGGGTCTGGAACTCTTCCAGGTTTCAAATAAGGACGCTTGTACGATGTGCCTTCTCGATGAATTTTCCAATGCCAAAAATCCCATGAGCGTTTTCGAGTTGCGTTGGAAACGCGCATTGGAAGGCGAGGTTGAGGTCTTTGACTGGATAGCCCAACGCCCGGGCGATGGCACGACGTTCACTGTGGAGACGGCGCTCAACCGGATTGAATTGGGCGGGCAGGCAGTCATGCTGGTGACCATGCACGACATATCGGAGCAAAAACGTATTCTGGCGCAACAACAGGAGCATCAGGAGTTTCTGACCACTGTTTTTGAAGGCATCGGCGCGGGGATATTCGTGTTCGATCCGATCAAAGGGAAGATGGTGGACTGCAATTCCGTGAGTGAGTCCTTGCTGTCGCTTTCGCGAGAGGAAATTCTTCAGGCATCGTGTACGGTGCCGTATACGGTTACATCCGAGACCTTGCGGGATCTGCTTTGTCCGGATTCGGAGGATGCGGCAGCCAATGAGGAAGGGATGCTTTCTTTGCCTGATGGAAAAATGCTGCCTGTTTCGCGGCATCTGTTTGATGTGCATATCGGCGGCAAAGAGCATCTGGTACAGGTGGTGTTCGACGCCACCGAACGTCGTAACCTGGAACGAAAACTCCAGATGGCGCAAAAGCTGGAGTCCATCGGCCAGCTGGCCTCCGGCATTGCCCATGAAATCAATACGCCGATACAGTACATCGGAGACAGCGTACGTTTTGTAAAAGAGGGATTCGCTGATGTCGAAAGTCTGCTGCAACAGTATGCCGATGCGTTGAAAAGAACTGCCGCGGGCGCCGATGGTTCTGACGAGCTGCTGAAAATAGATGAAATAAAGGAGGAACTGGATGTAGAATTCGTGCTGGAAGAAGCACCCAAGGCCTGCGACCGCGCGTTGGAGGGTGCTCAGCGCGTCGCATCCATTGTGCTGGCCATGAAGAATTTTGCTCACCCCGGGGAAGAAAGCCCCAGGGCCCTGGACATCAACAAGGCCATCCAGGATACGGTCACGGTCTCGCGTAACGAGTGGAAGTATACCGCGGAGATGCAACTGGAGCTGGACGAGGATCTCCCTCTTGTAAATTGTTTGCCCGGAAGGGTGAACCAGGTCTTGCTCAACGTAATCGTCAACGCCGCCCACGCCATCGGAGATTCGGGACACGACGGCGAAAAAGGCACCATCGTGATCACCACCCGCCATGATCCGCCTTTCGCTGAAGTACGTATTCAGGATTCGGGATGCGGCATCCCCAAGGAAAATCTTGATAAAATTTTTGATCCCTTTTTCACGACCAAGGACGTCGGCAAAGGAACGGGACAGGGGTTGGCCATCGTACATGACATAGTGGTCAAGAAACACGGAGGGACCATCGATGTCGAATCCGAAGAAGGGAAAGGCACCACGTTCATCATCAGGTTCCCTTTGACGGACCAGGTTTCCACTTGATTTGCTCAGGTTTTTTGTCAACGGGCAACGTATAGTACGCCGTTGAGATCGAAAGCGACCTTGAAGCTGCCGCCCGCGTCTTAGGCGTACCGGCATGCGAGCCGAATAGTGCATCAAAAAAGGCAGTCCATGAAAATGGACTGCCTCGATGTTTCGGGTGCTAAACGCTTCTGTTTTCTACCGCGATTCCATCAGCCAGGGGTTGGCTACGAGGTAGTCCACGGTTTTTTCCACGGCCTGGCGGATGTTCAATTTGGGGTCCCAGCCGAGTTTGCGAATCTTTTGAGTGTCCAGCCAGATGAACGGGCTGTCGCCGATCCAGCCGCGTTCACCGCCTGTGAATTCGAAGCTGGGGGAAAGGTTTAATTTTTCGCAGATCCAGCTGGCGGAATCGCGGACCAGGCAGTATTCGTCCGCTCCCAGGTTATAGACTTCGAATTTTTCCGGCAGATTGTCCGCGGCCAGGAACATGGCGTCCAGGCAGTCCTGGATGTACATGTAGCTTTTACGTTGATTGCCGTCGCCCAGAATTTCCAGCCGGGCAGGGTCGGCGCGCAGTTTTTTGATAAAGTCGAAGACATGGCCGTGCGGGTAGCGTTCGCCAAGGAGCGAGACAAAGCGAAAGGCCACGCCGCGGAATCCGAATCCTTCGCAGTAGGAAGAGATCAATCCTTCGCCCGCGAGTTTGGACGCGCCGTACAGGGAAATCTGCACCGGAAAGGGCGCGTCTTCCGGAGTGGGGAAGGTGGCGGCGTCGCCGTAGACAGCGCTGGACGAACTGAAGAGAATCTCCGAGATATTGTTGACGCGCATGGCCTCCAGCACATTGGCCGTGGCAATGGTGTTCTGCTCCATATCAACGCGCGGATTTTTCAGACCAGAACGGATGTCGGCGTTGGCGGCCAGGTGCCAGACACGGTCGCATCCGGCCATGGATGCCGTGAGCAGGAAGGGGTCCAGCAGGTCGCCCCGGACCAGGCGGAAATTGTCGGATGTCTGCGCTTTTTCAAGAAAAGACTCCTGTCCGGTGGAAAAATTATCGTAGCCTACCACGCGGTCGCCCATGGCCAGCAGTCTGTCCGTAAGGCTCGAGGCAATGAATCCGGCCGCGCCGGTGACAAAATGGGTGCGTTGTTCGCTCATGCGTTTACTCCTTGTTGGGCTCATCCAAGCCCAGGCTTCGTTCCACGATGAATTTCGGACGCATTTTCACTTCATCATAAATGCGCGAGATGTAGGCGCCCATGACACCGAAAGCAAGGAACTGGAGCGATGCCAGCAGGAGCATGGCGATGCCTATGGTGGCCAGTCCGGTGGCGAACTCGTACCAGCCGAAAAATTTGCAGGCCGCCAGGACGATGGCGGCGAAAATGGTCAGCCCGAAAAGCGCGAGGCCAAGAATGGCGATGCCGTTCAACAGGGCGCTGGAAAAAGCCACAATGCCGTTGAAGCCTATTTTGAAGCTCCCGGTGAGCGGATTGTATTTGCCTTCTCCACCGGCCCGTGCCTGACGGTCAAAGGGCAGCAGCTTGGTTTCGAATCCCACCAGGGCAGTCAGGCCGCGCAGAAATCCGTGGCTTTCGTGCAGGCTGGCCAACTCCTGGGCCACGCGTTTGTCCAGCAGCCGGAAATCACCGGCGTTGCGCGGGATACTTACTGAAGCGGTTTTGTTGATGAACCAATAGGCGGTGTAGGCCACTGCCTTTTTGATGCAATTTTCGCCTTCCCGCGTACGCCGTTGCGGGATAACCACCTTGTAGCCTTCCTCACGCCAGAGGCGGACCATTTCCGGGATCAGCGACGGCGGATCCTGCATGTCGCAGTCGATGATCACAATAGCGTCGCCGCTGGCGTATTCGATCCCGGCCAAGGTGGCGGCGGGCTGGCCGAAGCGCCGCGAAAAGCGTAATAATTTGACGCGCGGATCCTTCTGGTGCGCCTCGGCGATCATTTGCTCGGTCCTGTCCCGGCAAGGGTCCAGAGCGAAAATGATTTCATAATTCTCGGTGACCGGAGCCAGCACCTGAGCCATTTCCGAAAGAAAGCGGGGCAGGGTGTTCTCTTCATTATAAACAGGAACTACAACGGAAAGCTTGAAGGGCTGTTCGCTGCTTTGCGAAACGGTTGCCATATTCTATCCCTGTGTGGATTAGTGATTGCTGTTAAGAGGTGTTTTCCTACTACAAAATGACGGCGATTGCGTTACGACCGGCTTTTCCTCTGCTATACGGGCAGTCAGGTTGGCCGAAAATAATAGGTGGAAAATAATTGCGTGCCCTGGAAGATTGATGAGGCCAGGCGAATAAAACCGGCCGCAGGCCACCGACAAACCGGCCGCACCATACGTAAAAAGACTTTGGGGCGTCAATAGCTTTGCTGTGATGCGCGAACCTGGCCGCCTTTCATAAAAGGCGGCCACAGCATTGTCACTGTCAGGCGTTTTTCGAGTCTGGCAGATCCCCAGGTGAAGCGTTTGTTGATAACCGGTTCAAGAGATTGGACAAGCAGAAAATGAGCAGTCCTGCTGCGGCAACAATTATGGCTATGACCAGAAAGAATTTTTCTTTGGACCAGGCATCCCAAAAGGTCCCCAGGTAACCTGCCAGGTAGTTGCCCGCAAATTGCGCCAGAAACCAGATGCCCATGAACATGGAAGTCATTCGGGCCGGAGCCAGCTGGGTAACAAAAGACAGGCCCACGGGCGAAAGGTACAGTTCGCCCAGCGTCAATATGGCGGTGTAGCCTATCAGCCAGAACATGTTCACCGGAATGTGGTTGGCGTCGTACGAAATGGCCACTCCGGCCAAAAGCGTGAAGGCCGCCCCCACGAGAAGGCAGCCTATGCCCATTTTCACGGCCGAAGAGGTGTCGCCCTTATGCCGCGCTTTCCAGCTCCAGTAGGCTGTGATGAGCGGGGTGAACAGAAAAATGAACATGGGGTTGATCGCCTGAAACCATGTCGCGGGCACTTCCCAGCCGAAAATGTGGCGGTCCGTGTCCTCGTCCGCCCACATGGCGATAGTGTTTCCCTGTTGTTCGTAGGCAGCCCAAAACAGGATCACAACCAGGCACATGATGATCAGGACAATGATGCGTTTTTTTTCATCTCTTTTATCGATTGTTTCAGCCGCTTGTTTGACCTTGTCCTTTCCTTTCTGCCGGTCGATATTGTCCGGCGCCAGGTAGCGCTGGCCATAGAGATAGATCAGCAACCCCATGACCATGCCTATTCCTGCAACGCCGAATCCGTAATGCCAGCCGTAGACTTCTCCCAGCGTACCGCATACGAGGGGAGATAAGAACGCTCCCAGATTGATGCCCACATAAAAGATGCTGAAGGCCCTGTCCCTGCGCGGATCATCTTCCGCGTACAGATTGCCCACCTGAGTGGAAATGTTGGGCTTGAAGGCTCCGTTGCCCAATATTAAAAGAATCAGGGCCGGATAAAACAGAAAATCAAAGGCCATGACAAAATGGCCCACGGTCATGAGCAGCGCGCCGATGATGACCGTCTTGCGTTGTCCCAGGTATCTGTCCGCCAGAATACCGCCGAAAAAAGGCGTGAAGTAGACGAAGCCGGAGTATAATCCGTAGACCTGCGAGGCGTCGGCATGGGAATACATCAGGTGCTTGACCATGTAATAGATGAGCAGGGTCCGCATCCCGTAATACGAAAACCTTTCCCACATTTCGGTTAGAAACAGAACGAACAGGCCTTTGGGATGTCCTAGAAATGTACCGGAGGAAGATGTCATGGCTGGCTGCTCCTGCGCAAAAAAAATTTCAGCACAACGTACCAGAGGGCCCATTGTTAGGCAATGCCCGATAGAATCTCTTTCGATAGATCCAGGAGAAAGCCGCTTATGACTTTGGAAAATTTGGCTTCAAGGCTTGTCAGGCTGCTGGCAATCCCTGTTGGAGGGAAGCGAGCCAGTCCAGCATGAGGAGAAAAAGTGGCCAGCTGGAGAGGTGATTTTCTGATCAAGGGCGCTCGCTGGGTGCGGGAGTGCGTCAAAAAGTAATTTTGAAGATTAATTTGTGAAATCAGTGTGTTGTCCTTTGAATGCTTGATGGAAATTTGAGATTGTCAAACGTTGTGGCTGTTTTGGGTTCACTAAAAAAACAGGGCATGATATAAGCGTGCATCCTGAAATTTTTTTATGGACCGTACCTCAAAGGGAGACGACCACATGAGTGAAGAAAGCAAATGCCCGGTAACGGGAAAAATGAACAGACAAGTCGCAGGAGGCGGAACCTCCAATCGCGACTGGTGGCCGAATCAGCTTAATCTCCACATTTTGCATCAACATTCCAGCAAGTCCAATCCGCTGGGGGCGGATTTCAACTACGCAAAGGAATTCAATTCGCTCGACCTGCAATCTCTGAAAAAGGATCTGATCGCGCTGATGACCGATTCGCAGGACTGGTGGCCGGCCGACTGGGGGCACTACGGCCCGCTTTTCATCCGTATGGCGTGGCATAGCGCGGGCACCTACCGCATGGGCGATGGCAGAGGCGGCGCCGGTTCCGGCAACCAGCGTCTGGCTCCTCTCAACAGCTGGCCCGACAACGTCAACCTCGACAAGGCGCGCAGGCTGCTTTGGCCGATCAAGCAAAAGTACGGTCGAAAAATATCCTGGGGGGACCTCATGATTCTGGCCGGCAATTGTGCCATCGAGTCCATGGGACTGAAGCCTTTCGGATTCGCCGGCGGTCGTGAGGATGCCTGGGAGCCCGAAGAGGATATCTATTGGGGCGCGGAAGAGGAATGGCTGGCCACAAGCGACAAGCCCCACAGTCGCTACTCCGGCGAGCGGGATTTGGAGAATCCTTTGGCGGCCGTACAAATGGGACTGATCTACGTGAATCCGGAGGGACCCGACGGTAATCCCGATCCGGTTGCATCCGGACATGACGTCCGTGAAACATTTGCCCGCATGGCGATGAATGACGAGGAAACCGTTGCTCTTGTGGCGGGAGGGCATACCTTCGGCAAGTGCCACGGCGCGGGCGACGCCGCGCACGTTGGTCCGGAACCCGAAGCAGCACCCCTGGAAGAACAAGGACTCGGCTGGAAAAGCAGCTTTGGCAGCGGCAAGGGGGGCGATACGATATCAAGCGGTATTGAAGGGGCCTGGAAGCCGAAACCAACCACATGGGACATGGGCTACCTGAAGGTATTGTTCAAATACGAATGGGAACTGGTCAAAAGCCCCGCCGGAGCCAATCAGTGGCTGGCCAAGGATGTGGAAGACGCGGATATGATCCTGGACGCGCATGACCCATCCAAAAAGCATCGGCCGATGATGACCACTGCGGACCTTTCCCTGCGCTTTGATCCTGTCTATGAGCCGATAGCAAGGCGATATCTGGAAAATCCGGAGGAATTCGCGGACGCTTTTGCACGCGCGTGGTTCAAGCTGACCCATCGGGACATGGGACCCCGGTCGCGTTATCTGGGGGCCGACGTTCCGGCCGAGGAGTTGATCTGGCAGGATCCCGTGCCTCCGGTAGACCATGAACTCATCGATGAAAAGGACATCGCGGACCTCAAAAGCAAAATTTTGGCGTCCGGCCTGTCTGTCTCGCAATTGGTCTCGACAGCCTGGGCTTCAGCCTCCACGTTTCGTGGCTCAGACAAGCGCGGAGGGGCCAATGGCGCGCGCATCCGCCTGCTGCCGCAAAAGGATTGGGAGGTCAACGAACCTGCCAGGCTGAAGGCGGTACTGCAATCGTTTGAAGATATACAAAAAGAGTTCAATGACGCGCAATCGGGAGGCAAAAAGGTTTCATTGGCCGACTTGATCGTCCTGGGCGGATGCGCCGCCGTCGAGCAGGCCGCCAGGGATGCGGGACATGAAGTAACGGTTCCTTTCAGCCCTGGACGTACCGATGCCTTGCAGGAACAAACCGACGCGGAGTCATTCGGCGTGCTGGAACCTGCCGCGGACGGCTTTCGCAACTATCGCAAAGCCAGGTATTCCGTATCCGCAGAGGAATTGTTGATTGACAAGGCGCAATTGCTGACGCTTACGGCGCCTGAAATGACTGTCTTAATTGGCGGCTTGCGGGTTCTGAACGCCAACGTCGCACAATCTCAGCTGGGAGTGTTCACCAAGAGGCCGGGAGTTCTTACCAACGACTTCTTCGTGAACCTGCTTGATATGGACACGATGTGGACGGCCTCTGAAGATCAGGAAGTATTTGAAGGACGGGAGCGGGCAAGCGGTGATGTGAAGTGGACAGGAAGTCGTATAGACCTTGTCTTCGGTTCGAACTCTCAGCTCAGAGCCATTGCGGAGGTGTATGGCTGTGAAGACTCCATGGAAAAGTTTGTGCATGATTTCGTGCAGGCATGGGACAAGGTTATGAACCTTGATCGTTTCGATCTTGCATAGCATGGTTGCGCTACGTGTTTCCAAGCTGGAAAGCGAGTATCTTTTACAGTGCTTGTTGGAGAGCTTTTATCAAACATTGACTAATAGGCAAAAGAAAAGCATATGAATGAATGGTACTGCTCTCTCACTAGAGAATAAGCCCACTCTTGGAGAGTATCTTTGTTTTGGCGAGAATGCAGGATACGCCCCTTGCATTCTCGCCATTACATTTTGTGAAACTCATTGAACTTCAGTATGATTACGTCTCTATATAATTCGAGAAATATTTGTCAAAATTTTGGTATTCACTTTAGTTCAAAGCTCAAAGCAGGTTTATTTAAAGGCTTCAAACTGTAAGGGATCACTTCAACAGACAGTTCATTACTCTTGGCTTTTATTATGTTGCGGTCAGCAGGGATGAATTCATTCAATGAGACAGACCATAGTCCATCTATCGCTCCGGGATTGACTACATCACTGTGAAGGTTGTACTTGGAAGTTGAGCCTCCTTCAACTGTAATCCTGGCAATATATTTGACGTCGGAAACAGGTTGATTCCACTTGTTTTTTCCATTCACAGCTATATAGAGTTTCTTGGTATAACGATTTTCATCCTTCACAACAGCTTTTGCTGAATAAATTTCAATATATTGTTTGATTTTATTGCGTATTGCATCATTCTTTTTTTGGGCCTCTTCATCTTTTTGTCGGATTAATTTTGAAACTATTTCATTTGTATTCATTATCTCTGCAACTTGCCAGTGCCATCCCATATCTCGCATCAATATTTGCAGCTTTAGAGGGCTCAAAGCACCTTCAGGTAAGAGAGTTAAGTTCAGGTATGCGATATTGCCCTGCTGTTTGATTGATACCAATTGTAAATCCTTGCTTTTGAGCAGGCTTTGCACCGATTCAGGAAAATCAGAGTCTTTTTTGAGTACTTCCGTATTATACCGTTCAATGAGGCGCTCAATGGTTATTCTTAGATTGTCAACAAGCCGGGGCTGAAATAGCTGAAGAGCCCCCGCCCCTATAACCCCCGCCAATTTTGCGCCGTCGCTATTATCCTCTTTCATTTGGCGCATGAGCACGCCTGATAGGTCGTTTATGAATTTTTTTGATGCACCATCTATGTCCACGTATTTTTCAAACATGACCAGGTTGTGTTCGCTATAGGCCTCAACAATCTTGTTCAAGGAGTACTGGGGGGTGGAAGTATACCATAAATAAGCGCCGATAGCTGACAGGAGCAATAGAATGATTGTCAGGATGAAAAATTTGCTGCGAAAAGTGCCGGGTGTTTCTTCTTCCCTGCCATACTCCTCGATAACTTCTTGCTCGGACATACTATTTTCCTCGTATTTATTCTGCTTGTTTAGCAGTAATTTTCTTTACTTGGGCAGCTGCGCCTTGAATCCGTCCGCCATGTGGTCAACCATCATGGATGGTCAACCATGTATAAATTACATATAGACGGGTGCACCTTTGTGTTAGTGTGGATAATAATCATAACTATTGCCTGTACAAAAAAGTGGATATATATTTTTTTGTAGCAGGAGAAGCCGGGGTAAGGCAAGCGTGTGTAGACCCGCTTTGATGGAGAGCCCTCAGTCCTGACATTCCAAAAAAGAAAAAGCCTGGTATTTCTACCAGGCTTTTGAGGTACTTGGGTGGTGGGCGATCCGGGATTTGAACTCGGGACTTCCACCGTGTGAAGATGGCACTCTAACCGCTGAGTTAATCGCCCAATCAAGAAATAATACCCAATGAAAATTTGGAATGCAAGCAGTTTGTTGTAAAAAATTAGTTTCAGTTCCAATGGTTTTATTGCTGACTTTTTGTTGATTAACTATTATTTTAGTATGTTATCTTGATGTTTGTTGAGAAAACGCTTAAAGGGTGCTCCGGGATAGGCAATAGTACCTACTGCAACCTGTATTCTGGAGGCCTTATGCGTCTGTCGTTTGTGTTATTGATTTTTGCGGCATTGCTTTCCTTTTGTATCGCACCGACTGCGTACGCCCAGCTGGATGCCTTTACGCTGCGTAATTTGAAGAGCGGACTGTGTCTGGACGTGAAGGGCTACAATGGGCAGCCTCGTGATAACGTTATGCTGTACGCTTGCGACGGGCATGATGATCAGCTTTGGGGAGAGCAGTACACCAATGGTAAGTATTTCCGGCTCATCAATGCAAAAAACAGGCTTTGTCTGGACGTAAAAGGCTATAATGCGCGGCCTGGTGACAATGTGATGTTGTATCAGTGCGACGGATATCCCGACCAGGAGTGGTATTACAAGGAAGGTCCCAATAATGCATCCGCGTTGGTGAACCGTAAGAGCGGCCTGTGCCTTGATATTGATGGTTGGGACGGACTCAGCAGGGCCAATGCGCGGCTTGCCCCTTGTGATGGCCGTTATGATCAGTTCTGGACCATGTATTAAACAGTTTCCAAAAGGAGAGCTGGTTTTCCTGAACGCGGCAAAATCAGCTCTTCATCAACAAATATATTCCCTTTCTTTGCCGGCTTTGCCCTCGCGCAGCTTGCCGATCCCGTATGATCAAGGTATGACGTTTCCTGCTTTGTGACTGTTTCCTGCCGCCTGGAGTCGGGCAGCAAATTGTATGAGATAAAACAGGTAGCTATCTGAGATGATAATTGCACAGACACCTTTGCGAATGAGCTTTGTCGGCGGCGGCAGTGATTTGCCCAGCTATTATGAGAAATTTTCCGGCGCGGTGGTGAGCACCGCCATAGACAAATATATTTATATCAATATCAACTCCAAATTCGACCAGGACATCCGGGTCAGTTATTCGCGGACCGAGGATGTCAAAACCGTCAGCGAAATCCAGCATGAACTGGTTCGTGCCTGCCTCAATCTGGTTTCCATCCAGGGAGGCATTGAAATCGCTTCCATGGCGGATATTCCCAAAGGTACGGGGCTTGGTTCTTCCAGCAGTTTTACCACCGCCTTGCTGCACGGCTTGTATGCCTACACGGGGCGCTATGCGTCCGCCGCGCAGCTGGCGTCCGAGGCCTGCCGGATTGAGATAGAAATCTGCAACAGTCCCATTGGCAAGCAGGATCAATACGCGGCCGCGTTCGGCGGGTTCAACTTCATAGAATTCTGCAAGGACGGCAGCGTCAACGTGCGGCCGATTATCTGCGAGCAAAAGACCATCAAAAAAATCGAAGAGAGCATTTTGATGCTGTATACGGGACGTACCAGAAGCGCCAACGAGATTCTCTCCAAACAATCCCAAAAAAGCGGATCTGACCAGAACACGCAGGATACGCTGCACAAAATGGTTGCTTTGGCCAGGGATATGGATCGCGAGCTGCAGACCAACAATTACAAGGTGTTTGGTGAAATTTTGCATGAGAACTGGTTGCTGAAGCAAAAGCTCACCGAAGGCATCAGCGACGAGAAGATCAACACCTGGTACGAGCGCGCGCGCAAGGCCGGCGCCATCGGCGGCAAAATTCTCGGCGCCGGAGCCGGAGGGTTTCTGATGCTCTCGGCTCCTGTCGAGAAACACGATGCCATTATCCACGCCTTGCCGGAGCTGCGGAATATTCCAGTCAAGTTCGACAAGGTGGGCAGCAGAATCAGTTTTTATAATCCCTAGACCGCACACTCCGAATACCGTATACGTAGAATACTCTTTTCAGTGTATTTAATGCCGGCTGAATGAATGACACCGGCTGGTTGCGCTGTGGAAACGTCCGGATGTCGCAGCGGTTGGTTGGGCTACGCTGCTTTTCCGGCATACCCTTTTGAATCCCTTGAAACTAGGCATCCTGCTCGCCGCATTCGGCTCCAGCGCGCAACAGGCGCATCGCACCCTGAATGGCTTTGAAAGCAAGGTCAGGGAGTGTTTTCCAGGTATACCCGTACGTTGGGCCTTCACATCGGGAAAAATACGGCATCGCCTGGCGGGCAAGGGAAAAAAAACCGATTCGGTTCAGAAGGCTTTGGCCAAGATGCGTTTCGAGGGCTACAGCCATGTCGTGGTGCAGTCCCTGCACATGGTTCCCGGTGCGGAATTCAACGATCTGAAAGACGAGACCATGGCCATGCTGTCTTCGCGGGGCAATCCGCAAGGCTTTGAGCGCGTTCAACTGGGCTGGCCCTTGCTGGCGGATACGGGCGACATCCGCAGTGTGTCGCAGGCCGTTCTCCGGCACCTGCCGGAAGAACGGAAACCGGGCGAGGCCGTACTGTATATGGGGCACGGCACCTGGCACTCGGCGGACACCCGCTACGAGCAACTGGCCGAAGAATTGCGTACGTATGATCCGGACGTCTATCTCGGCACCATGGACGGAGGCCGGACCATTCAGGATATCCTGCCC
Source organism: Desulfovibrionaceae bacterium (assembly GCA_963677785.2). Classification (GTDB taxonomy): domain Bacteria; phylum Desulfobacterota; class Desulfovibrionia; order Desulfovibrionales; family Desulfovibrionaceae. The sequence continues at coordinate 699,969 of CAXXDH010000001.1, forward strand.
GAACTGCAGGAGCGGGGCTATCGTACGGCCTGGCTGCTTCCCTTTCTGGCCGTGGCCGGGGCGCATGTTCTGCGGGACATGGTAGGCGATACGCCCGATTCCTGGAAGTCGGTGCTGGAAGCCGCAGGTTTTGCCTGCCGGCCCGTATTGCGTAGCGCCATCGAATACGAAGGCTTTACCGAAATCTGGATCGAACACCTGCGTACGGCCATGGATTCGTTGCAAGCCGGGCTCTGAGTTTCATCCCTTCAGGATTCCCCCTTTACAAAAGGCCCCCTGGCCGTCTTTAGCATACGCCACGTTCTGCCTATCAGGGAGCAGGAGGCGGTGGCGGAGGCGCGGCAGGAGCCGCCGGGCTGTCAGTACGCTTGCGCATTTTTATCAACATCAGGATGCCCCCCACCGCCAGAACCAGGAGCGAGCCCCCCAGGAGCGGGCGGTAGAAAAGCCAGGCCACGGCAATCACAATACAGCCGCAGACCAGCGCCAGGATCGCGGAGACGAGCATGATGCCCATCTCGGCGATATTGCCAAACAGCGGTACGACGTCCAGAACCACGGACAAGGGCTTGAACACCAGGGCGAACCCCACGAGCAGCATGAGCAGGCCGACGCCCCGCAGAATCCAGGTAAATATGGTATTGTCCGTACGGGCCTTGGCGAACATTTGTTCGGCCGTACGGGTGCCTGTCTGCAGCAGCGCGATTTCGTCTCCCACGGATGTCGAGTAGGGGCCCAGCAGCGTGTTGTCCTGCCGGGCGACCACGCTGACCTGTTGCGGACGTACGCTGGAAAAACTGACGCGCGTATCGCCGATTTGCGGGGTTTGCGGAGAGGAGTCCTCAGTTGCTTTCAGGTACGCTGTTCCGTTGTCGAGCAGGGCGACGGGTTCGAGTGCTTCGGGTAAGGATTCCAGCGGCAGCGCTTGAAAATCGTCCAGTTCGCTGATCAGGTCGCTCGCAAGGGTAAAGGCGCCCAAGGTGACTTTGGAGGCCACCAGTGTTTTGGATTTGTAGGGCAGGGACAGCGGATTTTCATGCCCCTCTGGTTTTTTGAAGCTGCTGGAATTTTGCAATGTGCCGGACCAGGTTTTGCGATAGCTGTAAGTGGTGACCGTCTCAGTGCCGCCCCCGAGTTTTTTTCTAGTTTCGGATTCGCTTTCTTCTTCCCACTGGTACATTTCCACGGAACGTTTGAGCTTGACGGCAGTGATGTTCAGGCCGAATTGTTTGTCCTGCAGTGTACCTTCAGGTTGCGTCCGGCCGACCAGGTGAACCAAGCGTCCGTCATTGCTCGGAACCCTTTGTCCGGCGTCCACGGAAATGACAATGCCCAGACCTTCGGCCAAAGATTTGGCACGGGTGACGGCGCGTCCTTCGTTCCAGAAAAGCAGTACGACCCCTGCGACAAGCAGCAGCAATCCCAGCAAAACACCGAAAAATGTTTTGCCGAGTCGGCCGAACCAGGACTCGGTGGTAACTTCGGTAAACGAATCCTCAGACATGCGGCAACTCCTCAAAAGTCCTGTTCAGTGGAAAGGAAAATTCCTGCTAAACAGTATACCCATCAAAAACACCGGAATTCAAGTCGTATTTTGGGTTTATGCGAATGTTGCTGCAGAGGACAACATTCGGTGCAACATTAGTGCGAAAGTTGCAGGTGTATTGACCGTCTTGCACAGACTCTCAAGGACATGTTATGCTGGATAGCATTATTTCGACCAGTTGATTTTACGAATCTGAAAGAGTAGGACGATGATTCGCAAAATAGGGAGAATAAAGTCATGCGTTCAGCTTTAGTTATTTTACTTGCACTTTTGTTGATACCTTGTTTTTGTGTTTTTTCAGCAGTATATGCCGGATCTCCAAGTGATATTTATGCAGATCAGGTTAAAAGGTTTGTGAATGACGGTCATGTCGATTATACAGGCTGGAAAAAAGAAATTGATAAACTGCAAATATATCTTGATTTTCTTTCAAAAGATAATCCAATGCAGATGTCGGAAGATGTTCAGGCCGCCTACTATATTAATGCTTACAACGCATGGGTTGTAAAATTGATATTGGATAATTTTCCTGGAATAGACTCCATAAAGGATATCGGTAATTTTTTTCAGTCCCCAGGTCATATTGAATTTGTAAAAATTGGAAAAAATACTTATTCGTTGTCGTATATCAAAAACGGCGTCATACGAAAGCGCTATAGGGACCCGCGGATTCTTTTTACCTTAAACACTGCAACAAAAGGCTGTCCTCCCCTGGTTCCGGAAGTATATGAAGGTGCGAAACTGGAGCAGCAGCTGTCCAGGGCAACTTTTAACTACATCAATAATCCTATAATCAACTATATGGACGGGAACACCTTGTATCTCAGCAAGGTCTTCGACTGGTACGAAGAAGATTTCGGCGGGAAGTCCGGGGTGATCCGTTTTGTGCAGCAATATATCCGACCCGAATGGAAAGCCCGTATTGATGCGGCCGGGGATGATTTGACCGTCAGGTATGTTGACTACAATTGGGCGTTGAATGGCGATTGATACGGTCCAAGGTTTTTTACTCGACATGTTCCTTGCAGGAGTTGTATGAGTACAATTACGAACGTTTAGCCCAAAGCGGCATCGACTTGATACCGCAAGATTCCCGGATGAGAATGCAGTATTTCAAAAGTAAGGAACAACATGCCACCTGTTTATGATATAGGAGTCATCGGCGCTGGAGCCGCAGGACTCACCGTTGCCGCCGGAGCCGCACAGCTCGGCGCCAACGTACTGCTCATAGAAAAAGAACCGGAGCTGGGAGGTGAATGCCTGCATTACGGCTGCGTCCCCAGCAAGACATTGATACGTACGGCCGCGTCTTATTATCAGGTAGCCCGCTTCCCCGAGCTCGGGCTGCCATCCGTGACCCTGCCCAAAGTGGATTTTTCCAAAATCGCCCAACGTATCCGGTCTGTCATCGCCACAATCAAGCAACATGATTCCGTGGAGCATTTTCGGAGCCTGGGCGTGGGGGTGCTCACCGGAACGCCCGAGTTCGTGGATGAATATTCGATACGTATGGAAGGTAAACACATTGCTGCGAAAAACTGGGTGCTGGCAACGGGATCTTCTTCCGCCAATACTTTTGTACGGGGTGTTGCCGGAACGCCGGTGTTGACCAACAGAGATATATTTTTTCTGGAGAATCTTCCGGAATCATTGATTGTACTGGGCGGAGGCACGATAGCCGTGGAGATGGCCCAGGCCTTCAACCGGCTCGGATCAGAAGTCACCGTGGTACAGCGCAGTGGACGTATTTTATCTCGCGAAGACGAGGACATGTCCGAGTTGATTCGGGTGAAGCTGGAGTCCGAAGGCGTCCGCTTCATACTCGGCGCTCATGTCGAACGGGTCAGGGATCTGGGCCGGAGCCGCGAAGTCGTTGTCACGGCAAACGGGGAACAAAACATCCTTTATGCCGAGGCCGTTTTCGTGGCCATGGGCAGAAAACCCAATCTGGATGGTCTGGCTTTGGAAAATACCGGCATCGCGTATGACGGATACGGGGTGAAAGTCGACGAGCGGATGCGTACGAGCCAGAAACATATCTACGCGGCCGGTGATGTGACCGGTCAGTACCAGTTCACCCATGCGGCCGGGTACGAAGCCGGTATCGTGGTGGCCAATGCGATTTCCCGACAGGCGCGCAAGGTGAGCTACAAACTGATTCCCTGGTGTTCGTTCACGGATCCGGAATTGGCCATCATCGGTCTGAACGAGACGGCCGCCAAGGCCAAAGGCATCGCGTACGAGGTGCACACCGAACCTTTTGTTGATCATGACCGGGCCCAGTCCGAAGTCCTGGTGGAAGGACAAATCAAGCTGTTGCTGGACAGCAGGGAACGTCCGCTGGGCGTGCAGGTCTGCGGTCCGCACGCGGGCGATTTGCTGAGCGAGTGGGTGGCCGTCATGAACGGCGATGTCAAGCTCGTCACCATGTCCGGAGCCGTACACCCGTATCCCACGCTGGCGGAAATCAACAAACGAGTTGTGGAAAATGTGCTCGGTCCCACAGTGTGCTCTGACAAAATGCAAAAGCTGCTGAAATTTTTTTTCAGTTTCAAGGGACGAGAGTGTAGCCCTTCCGGCGATGGCATCGTCTAAAAAAGCATTGCTTCTTTTTTCAACTCAGGGTGCGGGACGGCATTGCCGGTTTTTTTGCGAGTTGTTCGGTTCGGAGGTGGCATGAGGGATCCTTTTTTTTCAGATAGTTTCAGTACGGTTGCCAATGCTTCGAACGGACAGGAACGGGCCTGCAGGCTCGAACGGGTGGCCGATCCGGTCGGCATCGTCATTTTCGGTGCTTCCGGAGATTTGACAGCGCGCAAATTGTTTCCCGCCATAACGCGTCTTTGCGAATACCGGACACTGCCTGAACAATTTTACGTGGCAGGAGTGGGGCGTACGGACTTGAGCCAGCAGGAGTTTCGCGAGGCCATGCACAAGGCGCTGGAAGAACACGCGCCGTCGAGCCTGGCGAGCTGGCCCGAGCTGGAGCCCAGAATCTGCTACGTACGGTTCGTTTCTTATGATGCGCCCGAGTCCTATGCGGTTCTCAAAACTTGTCTGGAAACACTCGAACAGAAACAGACCATGCCCAAGCGCCGTTTGTTCTATCTGGCCGTGCCGCCGGACGTGTATCCGGATATCGCGCGCAATCTGGGGCGCGCGGGACTGGCCGCCCCCGACGCGGAAAAGGGTGAAGTCGCCCGGCTGGTCATTGAAAAGCCTTTCGGCCGCGATCTCCAAAGCGCGCGCGAACTGGATGCCGTCATCCATGAGCATTTTGAGGAGAGCCAGATTTTTCGCATCGACCATTACCTGGCCAAGGAGACTGTGCAGAATATTCTGCTGCTCCGTTTTGCAAACGCTTTGTTTGAGCCCCTCTGGAACAGGAATTACGTTCACTCCATACGTATCCTCGCGTCGGAAAGCCTGGGCGTGGGGCACAGGGCCGGTTATTACAACCAGGCAGGCGTGCTGCGCGATATGTTTCAGAATCACATGATGCAGCTGCTGGCCCTGTGCACCATGGAACCCCCTTCGCTTTTCTCGGCGGAGCTGGTTCGGGATGAAAAAAGCAAGGTGTACCGGGCGTTGCGGCCTTTTCCCGTGGAAAATATCAATGAGCATCTGGTGCTCGGGCAATACGTTGCCGGAGAAGTGAACGGGGAGCAGTCCCGTGCGTATCGGGATGAACCGGGCGTACGGCGAAATTCCCTGACGCCGACGTACGCGGCCATGAAAGTGTTTGTGGACAACTGGCGCTGGCAGGGCGTTCCTATTTACATGGTATCCGGCAAGCGGCTGGCGGAAAAACGGACGGAAATCGTGATTCAGTTCAAGGACGTTCCGCTCTCCCTGTTTCGCAGTGTTTTCGGCGCGCAGATCAGCGCGAACCAATTGATTCTGGGCATTTATCCGCGTGAAGAGGTCGGTTTGACGTTTCAGGCCAAAGTTCCCGGTCCCATGTGCCTGCGTACGGCGAAAATGCATTTTGATTATAATCAAGGATACGCCACTGTCCCACTGGATGCGTATTCCAAGGTGTTTCTGGATTGTATGCTTGGCGATTCCACGTTGTTCTGGCGTCAGGACGGAGTGGAACTGTGTTGGAATTTTCTGACGCCAGTTCTGATGGAATGCGACTGTCCGGAACAGGCGGAAAAAGTACGATCGTACGCTGCGGGATCCTGGGGCCCCCGGGAGGCAGGGGCGTTATTCCAGGGAGTGTGATTGCAAGGATTGCAATTTGGAATCATGCCGGCTGGTGAGGCGAGACTCTGTTTGGCGGCAAGGCCGCGGAGTCACTGACATGGCGGCAGTGCAGGCCTGGACCCGAATGCGGGGGGATGGTAAGCTCGCCCCGGTAGGCTGCAACAATGTGCAAAGCAGCGGTACGCTGTTGGGTTCCCGAATACAACGTTCTTGAGATTTGGAGGTGATACGCATGGTCCATGGAATGGTTGGAACGCTGGTACTCCTGGTGCTTTTAGTATTGTTGTCCGTGCCGGGTATCGCGTACGCGCAGGATTGTTCAAAATTCACCCAGCCGAATATGGTCTTGAGCTGGACCAGCTATCGGGGAGACACGCCTGTAAACAAAGGGACTTTGCGGATTGTTACCCGGCAGGGCAGCTACGTAAAGGCCGTACAATATACGGATGACAAGTCCTTTACCCATGTTCTGAATGGAGAGATCAAAGGGAATACGATCAAATTCACCTATACGGACTGGAATGAAGTCTGGAACGGCCGTTGCGAGGCTTCAGCCATTTCCGGCAAAGTGAAGCAATATTCGTTCAAGATGTGGCCCAGTGAAGACGGTATTGCGTCGCAGCGGAGCAGTGACAAGCTCAAGTGGATTCCCACCACGGGCAATGCGTTGCCCGATAACGGAATAGTGGGTGGAGAGGAGCCCGGCAGGCAATTATATATCTGCAGGGCGCATTACATGGGCGGGCTGGCCGCAGGTAAAGCCGCCAAGGACTTCAACGGCTGCTACATCTCCTGGCGCAGCGGTGAATATATTTTGCAGAATCACGAGGTCCTCAGCGGCGACGCGGAGTTGCTCAAGTGGATGCCGAGTACCCTCGATACGTTCATGCAGGTCCCTGATCCGTATTTCGCCGGAGCGCTGGGCGGATTGAATATCTATATCTGCCGCGCCTACCATGAAGGCGGCTGGCATCCGGGCTATCTGCTTCAGGGCAACGGAGGCTGCAGCATCGGCTACGGCGGTGGCGAGGTAAAAAAAACCGATTTCGATGTGCTTGCCTGGCGTTGATTCCCTACAATTTTGATTTCAGCACGAGGTCGGTAATGGGGCCGCGTGACTTGTCGCCTTTGAGTACGATGTGCGCATAGTTCGAAAAGCCTTTGAACTTGCGTACTATCCAGTTCAGACCATTGTTCGACTCACTCAGGTAAGGGTTGTCCACCTGGTTGGTGTCGCCCAGGCAAATACATTTGACGTTTTCCCCCATGCGCGTGAGCAGCGCCCGTGACTCGTTTCGTGAGAGGTTCTGGGTTTCGTCGATGATCACAAAAGCGTTTTCGATATTCATGCCGCGGATGTAGGCCAGGGGCAGGATTTCGAATTTTTTGGTGTTGTAACGCAGCAGTTCTTCGCCGGGATTGACGAACAGTTTGTTGGCCGGACGCTGGTTGTGCAGCTTGAGCACCAGCTCGAAGATATACCGTACGTAGGGTTCCATTTTTTCCTTAACATCGCCGGGAAGAAAGCCCATTTTTGCGCCCAGCTCTATGGTGGGTTTGACCACGTAGATTTTGTCGTACAGGTGCTTTTCCAGGACCATGTACATGGCCACGGCCAGAGCCAGATAGGTTTTGCCGAAACCCGCTTCGGACTGGATGGAGACGATGTCTATGAACGGGCACTGCATCAGGAACAGAGCCAGGTTCTGATACACGGTACGGGGCTTGATGTTCCAGGCCGAGGCAGTGAAGCCAATGGGCTCTTCTCCATTGGGGCCGTTGAAAACGGGTTTTCCTTCGTTCCAGAAAAAACTGTTGGGCACAGGCTGATCAGCATCCGGCTCCATGAAACCGGTGAAGAGTTGGGATTCCGACTCGAACGGTTTGGAGTCTTTGAATTCTTCACTTTGTATGTTCGCCAGGCTGGCCTGAAGACGCAGGATGCGGTCGTTGGTCACCAGGATTGGATCGTCGATATCATTGGCGGACTGAATTTCCTTGAGAATGTAATTGTCGACAATTTCCTGCGTAAAAGGGGAGATGCTGGAATCGTTCTGGATGAATTGGATGGTATCCTTATTCTCGAGCAGCACATCCACAACCTTGGCCACGATGTGGCGCAGGCGGCCGTTGGTTTTGAGCTGGTTCAGCTCAACCAGCACGTGGTAGGGGATGAAGATGTTGTTGTCATCTCCATTTTTCAACGACAGGATGCTGTAGGGGTTTTCGATCAGGACATTTGTATCGACGATGTAGTTTTTGCTTCTGTTTTCCATACGTTTCAAGCCTTTTGTGACAGGTCGGTTTCACTGCGGCTGGTATCAGTTTGTTTAAATGTAGTGCATGTTCCCCATAAAGTGCAAGAAGAACTCGTCCGTACGTCCGAAGTCCTTTGCAGGGAAAAAGAGCGCGCCCGGTACAGAAGCGCGCTCAAAAGTCCATGGGGGTGGCAAGGGGCTCGGTTCAACGTCTGAACTTGCCGTTGGCTAGCGCAGTTTGTTGCGAAGTTTGGCTCTGATATAAATAGCCAGCAGATTCATGCCCAGAACAAGGACGACGAGAGTCAGGGAGGAGCCGAACTGCATGGGCCGGGTTTTTTCGATGTTGGTTCCGGCAGTGGCGAGAACGTAGATGTGGTAGGGCAGCGCCATGACGCTGTCGAAAATGGAATCCGGCAGCTGTTTGTTGTAGAACATGGCCGCGGTGAACATGATGGCTGCGGTTTCGCCGGATGCCCGGCTGATGCCCAGGATGGAGCCGGTCAGGATGCCCGGAGCTGCGGAGGGCAGCACCACTTTGGCTATGGTCTGCCATTTTGTGGCGCCCAGTCCCAGCGACGCTTCGCGGTAGGTGGACGGTACGTTACGCAGGGCCTCTTCAGAAGATCCGATAATCAGGGGCAGGATAAAAGCCGCCAAAGTGAACCAGCCGGCAAGGAGGCTGACGCCCATGTTCAGGATGGTCACGAAGAAGGCCAGGCCGAACAGGCCGAAGACTACGGATGGGACGCCCGCCAGATTATTGATGGCCAGACGGATGATATGCACGATGGGTCCGGGCTTTGCGTATTCCTGCAGGTAAATGGCAGTAGCCACGCCCCAGGGCAGTGCAATGGCCAGGGCGCCGTAGCTGAGCAGCACTGTGCCCAGGATACAGGGAAAAATGCCGCCTTGGGTCATGGAATCACGGGGAAATGCCGTCAGAAATTCCCAGCTGATGGCCGGAAAGCCGAGTACGATCAAATAAAGGCAGATAATGGCCAGGGCTACGCCGTTGATACCGGCGGAAACGCGGAAAAGCCCGAACATGAAATTCTGAATGGATTTTCTGCGGTTGACGGCGGCTTCGCTTTGCACCTGTTCCAAACTAAGGGCTGCTGCGCTGTTGTTGCTCATTTCACTTCCCATTGGTTAATGACTGCGGTCTGTTGCTACAGGGTGGCGGAACCAACCTGCTTCTTCTTTTCCGCGATGTACGCGGCAAAAATGTTCAGCACCAGCGTAAAGAGAAAAAGGACCAGGCCGATGGCGAACAGGGCGTGGTAATGGTCGCTGCCGAAAGGCGCTTCGGCCATTTCCGCCGCGATACTCGCCGGCATGGGCCGGACCGGATCCAGCAGCGACTGGGGTATGAGGGCCGCGCCTCCGGCGACCATCAGGACTACCATGGTCTCGCCGATGGAACGGGCCATGCCCAGGATGACGGCCGTGCTGATGCCGGAGAGCGAAGCCGGAAGAACCACGCTGCGGATGGTCTGCCATTGGGTGGCACCCAGTGCCAGCGATGCCTCGCGCAGTTCGTTGGGAACGCTGAAAATGGCGTCCTCTGAAATTGACGTGATGGTAGGAACGGCCATGAAGGCCAGCATGACGGACGCGTTGAGCAGATTCAGCCCGGTGGGGATGTCAAAGACGCTTTGCAGGAAAGGCGCGACGATGACCATACCGAAAAAGCCGATGACAACTGAAGGCAGGGCGTTGAGCATTTCGACCAGGGGCTTGATGATTTCCGCCATTTTGGGAGTGGCTATCTCCGCCAGATAAATGGCGGTCATGATGCCCAGGGGGATGGCAATGGCTCCGGAAACCAGGGTTACGGAGATGGATCCCACCAGCAGAGGAAAAATGCCGAATTCCGGGTCAAAATCATGTGTGGGGTACCAGCCCTCGCCGAAAATAAAATCGAAGACGCTGACCACTTTAAAAATGGGTACTCCTTCCAGAAACAGGAAGAGCATGATCAGAAAAATAACGAGGATGCTTGTGGAAGCAGTGACGAGAAAAGCGTTTTGGATCAGCTTGTCTTTATCCTTACGTAGCATGTGCCGCCCTTTTTACTCCGCCCGCAGAATCTGTTTCGCCCTTCAGCAGAGAAGGGCGAAACAGCTTGTAGGCTCGGTGGAGTTTCCGAGTTTTCAGGAGGTTATTTTACGGAGAAGAAACCGGTTTTCGTGACGCACTCCTGACCTGCACTCAGCAGCCAATCGATGAACTTCTTGACTTCGCCTTTGGGTTCGCCGTTGGTGTAGATCTGCAGCGTACGGGCAATGGGGTAGGTACCGTCTTTGACGTTCTTTTCAGTGGCTTCGATGCCGTTAACCTTCAGGCCTTTGATGGAGCTGGCGCCGACAACATAGCCGATGCCTTCGTAGCTGATGGCTTTCGGGTTCTTGGCAACGGCTTCTTTAACAGCGCCGCTGGAAGCCTGCAGCAGGGCGCGGGGGGTCACTTTGTTCTTTTTGCCTACGACAAAGTGCTGCCAGGTTTCGTAGGTGCCGGAGGAGGAGTCGCGGGAGATGACGACAACGTCTTCGGAAGCGCCGCCAACGTCTTTCCAGCTGGTGGTCTTGCCGGTGTAGATGCCCTGGAGCTGTTCGATGCTGAGGTTGTCCAGCTTGTTGCTGGGGCTGACGATGGGCACAACGGCGTCGTAAGCAACAACGAATTCTTTGGGAGTTACGCCTTTAGCCACAGCGGCTTTCTTTTCTTTGTCTTTCATTTTGCGGGAAGCCATGCCGATGTCCAGAGTATTGTCGATAATACCCTTGATGCCCAGAGAGGAACCACCACCGGAAAGGCTGATGTTCACATCGGGATTCTGCTTCATGTAGGCTTCAATTGCGCACTGCATGATGGGGTAAACTGTAGTCGAGCCTTCGATTTTGATCTCAGACGCGACCGCCATGGTAGTCATGCCCAGAACAAAAACAAGGGCCAGGACAAGATTGCTCAAACGCATTGGGAAATCCTCCGTAAAAAAATTGATTTTTTTGATGTGAAGCCTCATTGACTGGCCGCAACACTAGGGTTGTTCTGTTACAAAAAGGTGACAAACTGCGTAAGAATTCTTGACATATGCGCGTATTGGCTGGTCGCAACAAAATTGCAACATGTAATCGCCAGTGAGTTCGTGAGTATAATGCATATTAATAATACACGTTAAGCCAAGCTTGCCTTATAGCGAACAGGCAGTGCGATTGTCCTGAGGTGGTTATGATTGCTCCATTCCACAAAATGATTTTTTAAGACAATACGTATCGCAACGTATTCAAAAAATAATGGCTATGCTGGCAGTTTTTGGGGGACGGTTTCCGGCATGGAATTTAAAATTTTTCTGCGCAGAGTAATAATTGCCCCCACTCCCCGCTTCTGATATGCCCATTGCCACCAACGACTACCCTTTTAGCTCAGTTTGGAGAAGGATATGGCTAGAAAAGGCGCGCAACGTTCGCCTCAAGAAATGAGAAAGGAAGCCCTGGATACGGCGTTGACCACCATCGAACGCAAGTACGGCCAGGGATCCGTGATGAAACTTTCCGATGACGCTCATGTCAAAATTCCCGTGATCCCGACCGGATCCATAGGACTCGATCTGGCTTTGGGCGTGGGCGGCATTCCCAGAGGCAGGGTTGCCGAGATTTACGGGCCCGAATCTTCAGGAAAAACCACATTAGCGTTGCACATCATTGCCGAAGCCCAAAGATTGGGCGGCGTGGCCGCGTTTATCGATGCGGAACATGCGCTGGACGTCAATTATGCCAGACGGCTCGGCGTGAAAACCGACGAACTGCTGATTTCGCAGCCTGATTACGGCGAGCAGGCTCTGGACATCGCCGACATGCTTGTCCGTTCGGGCGCTGTGGATATCGTTGTCGTGGACTCCGTGGCCGCATTGATTCCCCAGGCCGAACTCGAAGGCAACATGGGCGAAACCCAGGTGGGCGGACAGGCTCGTCTGATGTCCCATGCCATGCGCAAGCTGACCGGTACGATCCACAAATCCCATACCTCGATGATGTTCATTAACCAGATCCGTATGAAAATCGGTATGACGGGCTATGGGAATCCGGAGACCACCTCCGGCGGCAACGCCTTGAAATTTTATACCTCCATCCGCATGGATATCAGGAAAATCCAAACCCTGAAGGACAAGGAAGAGGTTTTTGGTTCGCGCGTCCGGATCAAAGTCGTGAAAAACAAAGTGGCGCCGCCGTTTCGAGAAGCGCATGTGGACATCCTCTACGGTACGGGCATGTCTCGCGAAGGGGAGCTGCTCGATATGGGGGTCGAGGCCGGCGTGGTCGACAAATCCGGCGCCTGGTATGCTTTCGGCTCCGAGCGTCTTGGCCAGGGCAAGGAAAACGTCCGTGCTTTTCTTCAGGAAAACAAGGAAATCGCCGGGGATATTGAAAGCAAATTGCTCGATCATCTGGGCATACATTCGCTCAATCCCGCGGAGTCCGCTGAAGCAGAAGTCGATGATACCCCGGAAGACAGCATTGATGACTAGGCGTTGCGGCTGGAGAGTCAGAGAAACAAGGAGTGAGGCGTGCTAACCGCAAATGAAATCAGGCGCAAATTTTTAGATTACTTTGTCAGCAAAGGACATACGGAAGTTGCTTCAGCCCCTTTGATTCCCAAGGATGATGCGACACTGCTCTTTACCAACGCCGGAATGGTGCAGTTCAAACGCGTATTTCTGGGTCAGGAAAAAAGGGATTACAACCGGGCGACCACCTCGCAGAAATGTCTGCGCGTGGGTGGAAAGCACAACGACCTGGAAAATGTCGGACGCACCGCCAGACACCACACCTTTTTTGAAATGCTGGGCAACTTTTCTTTTGGCGATTACTTCAAAAAAGAGGCCATTGCTTTTGCCTGGGAATTTTTGACCGAAGAGATCGGCCTGGACAAGAACCGGATGTATGCGACGGTCTATCTGGACGACGACGAGGCCTACGACCTGTGGCGGGAAGTGGCCAATCTGCCGGAAGAACGTATTTTCCGGCTGGGTGACAAGGATAATTTCTGGTCCATGGGCGATACCGGTCCGTGCGGTCCGTGTTCCGAGCTGCATTACGACCAGGGCGAAGATATGGCCTGCGGCGAGAACTGCGGCATCGGCAAGTGCGACTGCGACCGATTCCTCGAAGTCTGGAATCTGGTTTTCATGCAGTACGACCAGATAGATGCGGATACGCGCATTCCGCTGCCCCGGCCCAGCATCGACACCGGTATGGGGCTCGAACGCATTGCCGCGGTTTGCCAGGGCGTCCAGTCCAATTATGAAATCGATCTGTTTCAGGATCTGATTCATTTTACGGAAAGCAAGGCAGGCGTTTCCTTTGCAGACGGTGACGAAGAAATCAAAACCGCTTTTCGGGTCATTGCGGACCATAGCCGGGCCATTGCCTTCATGATCGCCGACGGCATTCTGCCTTCCAATGAAAGCCGGGGCTACGTGCTGCGGCGTTTGATCCGTCGGGCCTACCGCTTTGGTCGTTTGATCGGATTCAACGCGCCTTTTTTGTTTGACACCGCGGACTATGTGGTCAGCTCCATGGGGCACGCCTTTCCCGAACTGGAGGAAAACCGCGATTTCATGAAACGCGTGGTACGCGAGGAAGAGGAGCGCTTCAGCCAGACCCTGGACAAGGGGCTGGTCATGCTCGAAGAAGAACTTGCCTCGCTCAAGGAACAGGGCCGGACTCAGGTCAGCGGCGAGTTCGCTTTCAAGCTTTATGATACGTACGGGTTTCCTGTGGATATCATCAACGACGTGGCCGAAAAACACGGTCTCGGCGTGGACGAACCAGGCTACAACGCGCGTATGGCGGAACAGAAGGAACGCGCCAAGGCCGCCTGGAAGGGCTCCGGCGAAGTGGACCTGGGCAGCCGTTTCCACGCCCTGCTGGAAGAGGGCGTAGGCAGCGAATTTGTGGGCTACGATACCATGCAGTGCGATAGTATTGTTGAGGTGCTGCTGAACGCGGCCGCCGAGCAGGTGGAAAGCTTGCCCGAGGGCGCGGAAGGGTATGTGGTTTGCCCCAAGACGCCTTTTTACGGAGAATCCGGCGGACAATTGGGCGATACGGGCGTGATACTCACCAGTTCGGGCAAAGCCGAAGTGGGCGACGCGCTCAAACCGGCCGCGTCTCTGATCGTGCATCAGATCAAGGTGCTTTCGGGCGAACTTCACGCCGGACAGGATGCCAAGCTCGAGGTCACGGAAGGCGAACGGTTGGCCACCGAGCGCAACCATACGGCCACGCACTTGCTGCACGCGGCCCTGCGCAAGGTCCTGGGCGATCATGTCAAGCAGGCCGGATCGTTGGTCGGTCCGGACCGCCTGCGTTTCGACTTTACGCATATTTCGGCCATGACCCAGGACGAACTCGAAGCCGTGGAACGGGAAGTGAACGCGGCCGTGCTGCAGAGTCTGGATCTGAAGGTCGAACATATGGCTTACGACGCGGCAGTGGCTCGCGGCGCCATGGCCTTGTTCGGCGAGAAATACGAGGCCGAAGTCCGGGTGGTCGAAGTGCCGGGCGTGAGCATCGAGCTCTGCGGCGGCACCCATTTGCGCAACACCGGACAGATAGGTTCGCTCCTGATCTTGTCCGAAAGCGGCGTAGCCGCGGGCGTACGCCGTATAGAGGCCGCCACGGGCTGGAATACCTTTGAATTGGTGCAGCAGCTTCGGCGCGATCAGGCCGAAGTGGGCATGCTGCTCAAGGCCAAGCCTGACGAAGTGGTCGGAAAGTTGAAACATCTGCAGTCAGAGTCCAAAAAATTGGCCAAAGAGGTGGATCGTCTTGCCGCCAAGGCCGCATCCGCCAAGGGCGGCGGCATCATGGACGGCTTGGAGGAAATCTCCGGCATCAAAACTCTGGCAGTGCAGGTGGACGCGCCAAATGTCAAAGCTTTGCGAGATCTTATGGACGATGTCCGTTCCAAGCTGCCTTCCGGCGTGGCCTGTCTGGCCGCGGTAAACGGCGACAAAGTGCCGTTGATTCTTTACGTCAGCAAAGATCTGCACGAGCGCTTTACCGCTCCCCAGCTGATCAAGGACGTTGCGACCGAGATCGGCGGATCCGGCGGCGGACGTCCCGACCTGGCTCAGGCTGGCGGCACCAATCCCGCCGGAGTATCTGCGGCTTTCGCCAAACTCAAAGAGCTGCTCGCCGGGTAACATCAAATAGTATTATTGTCTGGCGCATACCCCAGAGGCTGCTCCAGGGATCTGCGAATAGTAAAGCCCCCGCGGCCGTACCGGCCTTGGGGGCTCATTATTTTGGCGGAGGTGGGATATATCAGGCGATGCCGAGTAATATCCCCTTGTTTACTTCGGTAGTGTCGCTTTGGGCCATACGGGAATAGGCCTTGTTTCCGTAATGGGCCTGCAATGGGGAGATTTCGGATTCTGCGTCCTGCCCTTGAGATTCGCCGGCATGTATTTCGCTGAAGAGCATGGCGACTTCCATTTCGGATTTATAGGCGGCCGCCTGGGCGCGCTCCGCATGTTTCAGCGCTTCTTCCGCAACAACATCGTAATCGACATCGGGCTCTTCCGAAACATAGCGGATGCCCAATTTTCCAAGTTTGATTCCGAAACTTTTCTGGTTTGATTCTTCAGAAGTCTTAGAGACGGCGACATCTGTCGTGGTGGCGGAATCCTGTCCAAAGTCCTCGCCAGCATTAGAATCAGCGTTCTTGCCCAAAGAAAATTGGGCAGAATAAGCGCTTACGCCATTCAGGCGGGTTATGCCGTCAGTAACTTCCATACCAGCTCCGGACAAATTTAACCGATGATTACATTGCTTAATACAATGATAATATAACCGTAAGGCAGGGGCAAGTACTTAGACATTTTCTAGGAAAAAAAAACAGGGAAAACATTTGCTCTCCCTGGTTTGTCCGTTGAGTTCAGGCAGGAGGATTAATGCTGCTTGTGCAACTCATCCATGAGTTTTTTGAGCTCCTGGCTTTGGTCTGCAAGTTCGGCAACGGCCTGTGCGGCCTGGGTCATGGCTTCGGCGGTTTCTCCGGAAATGGTGTTGACTTCCTCGATGGATCTGCTGATTTCTTCGCTGGCTGCAGATTGTTGCTCGGATGCAGTGGCAATGGCATTGACCTGGTCCGATGTCTGTTCCACCAGTTGCACGATGGCGATAAGAGCTTCGCCAGATTTACCGGCCTGGGACGTGGCGTCGGTGATGTGCATCACGGTCCGGTCAACGTTTTCCATATTCTTTCGCGTACCGTTTTGAATGTGCCCGATGGCATCGCCAACTTCCTTGGTCGCGGTCATGGTTTTTTCAGCCAGCTTGCGAACTTCGTCGGCCACCACGGCAAAGCCCCGGCCGGCGTCTCCGGCCCGCGCGGCTTCAATGGCCGCGTTCAGGGCCAGCAAGTTGGTTTGATCAGCGATATCTGAAATCACCGACATGATCTGGCCGATATTCTCCGCTTGCTCTCCCAACTGGGCCATGTCGCTTTTCAGGGTCTGCGCTTCAACCTGTACGGCTTCGATGCCCTGTAAGACCGTGTCCACAATGGCGGCGCCTTCCTGAGCTTTCTGCCTGGCGGAATCCGAAATTTCAGCGGCGTGTGATGCATTTTTCGCCACCTCCAGAACTGTGGCGCTCATTTGTTCCATGGCAGTAGCGGTTTCGGCAACACGTTGAGCTTGCTGTTCGGCGCCCTTGCTGGATTGCTCAACCTGTGTCGACAACTGTTCGGAGGCGGAAGAGGTGATTTCGACCACATGATGCAGCTTGCCGGCGCATTCGGTCATGGCCTGACTTTTGCCGATGGCTTCAGCATGCGCCTGCTCGGCGTTGAGCATGGCTTCTTTGGCCTCATTGGCCGCCAATTCGGCTTCTTTGGATTTTTCATGGGCTTGCGAGATACGGGTTTTGAGAGTGGTGACCATTTTACGCAGACTGTCCGCAAGTTTCCCGATTTCGTCCTTTTGATTGATGCCCAGCGTATCGTCCAGATGGCCTTCGGCAATGCGTTCGGCGAAATGGACGGTGGTAAAGATGGGCTTGGTGATGGCCCTGGTGATGGCGATGGCAATAAAGATGCCGAAGAGCAGCGCGATGCCGAGGCCGATTTCCATGATAACGTTGGCGGAGTGCAACTGCGCCACATTTTGTTCCGTGATCTGGCGCATATGGTTCATGCCGTCCTTGGCCATATTCTCGACATCCTGGAGTACGGCATGGGCAAGCTCGTTGCGTACCTGATCCAGAGAATTCAGCTTCTTCCAGGTTTCCAAGGCGCTTTGCATGGCCGCTTCATATTCTTTGCAAAGCCGGGTAATTGTATCCAGCGATTTAATGTTTTGTGTCTGTTTGGTTTTTTTTCGAATATTGTTAATCAGGCTGTACACGACAAAGAAATTCTGAGCGGCATCTTCCATTTGTTGCGGATTGTTGGCGAGTTGCGCTTCAAGATTGCTTTGTTGAATTGCCTGGGCTTCCTGAACAATGACGTAGATGATTTTGATTTTTCCAGCCCGCTGGCGCAGCACATAATTGGGTTCATTATTGGTAAATTCTTTTTCCTGCGTACTGATCTGGTTGTCGTGATAGTCGCTGGCGCCGGTCAGAAAAAGAGTGGCCGCATGTTCCATTTTATCGCGCAATGTTTGAAATTGTTTGATGAGCGTTTCTGTTTCTGCCGCTTTTTCTTCATATTGAGTAAGCAGTTCGCGTACTTTCAAGAGATTGCTTTTAAAGGCGACCAGCTTCGGGTGTTGTTGAGCCAGCTCCTCTGCCTGCGTGAGATATTTTTTGACTTTCGCCAGTTCCGTCAGAGCATCATCCCGATAGGATTGTGCTTCCGCCATGGAAAAGCCGCGTATGGCGTACATGAGCAAAAGAACATGCCGTTCGATTTGGTTGACGTACGTGACTTGGGGAACGTATTCGCTGGATAGTTTTTTCGCACTGCTGGATACGTTATCCATATTAATGATGGCCATGGCCCCCAATCCGCAGGCTACGATAAGTAGCGCCGCGAACCCGAGACCTATTTTGATGCTGAGTTTTACATGTTTCATCCATTTCTCCTGCGTTGATTGAACGATACATTCTTAAAGCATGCAGCCATATTTTTTACAATGAATAGGAAAACTTACTTGCTGGCTGGAATATACATTGCAGTATTCTTTCAAATTTACACGCAACGTAGTAAGTTTACCTCTATAAAATCTTATCTCAAACTGAACAGAAAAGCAAAAAGAGTGTATCAAGGGACAATTTGGTGCACTGGTTCAAAAAATGTATATCCTTTTGGAGTTACATTAGTTTTTAAAAAATAGCCGACTGTTATTTGAAGACAAAGATTGAAAAATAACTGAAATACGTACTAAAAATGAGGCAGTTTGTATAAAGAGCCATTGAAGGTTTTATCCTTCAAGCGTAAGGGAAAGAAGGAGGCATTCAAACGGCATGACACTGTCAATGTTGCCGGGTGTTTTGTGAAGTTAAAAATGTTCCCCGCAAAATTGTTGCGGATGTTGCGGGGAAGCTTTAACAAATCAAATGCATGGGTGGTATTATTGAGCCTGCCTGTCCTCAATGAGTCTTTCAGTTCGCGGCTTCGGCGGTTTCCCGGAGATGGTGTTGATTTGTTCGATGGAGTGGTTGACTTGTTCGCTGGCGGATGATTGTTGCTGGGAGCAGCAGTATACCCCCTGTCCGGGCCGAGACCTGCTGGACGTCAACTGTGGTCATTTGCATGGTTTTTTAGAGGCTGATGAAAAAATGATGCGATAAGCATGAGTATTTTGCTGAAAATATTGACAAGATGAAACACTGAAAAGATAGTACGCGTATGTCTGGCAACTATACAAACGGAAGTCCGTTCAGATTTTTGTTTTCACTGGCCTGCGTGGTGGTGATTGTCGCTGGGTTGAAAGCCGCGAGTTCGCTGCTTGTGCCCTTTTTGCTGGCCATGTTTGTGGCCATAACCTGTGCGCCCTTGCTCTCCTGGCTGCGGAAGCACAAGGTGCCCACAAGCCTGGCGGTGATCTGCATCATTTGCCTGGTCGCTTTGTTTGCCGTACTGGTGGTTGTGTTTCTTGGCGCCTCTGTCTCGGACTTCAGCAACAGACTGCCGGAGTATCAAAAGCAGCTTTCGGGAAAAATTTTCGAATATTCGCATTGGCTGGAGGAATTGGGCGCGGAAATACCTTCCACGGCTTTTTCGGACATGCTCAATCCCGGGCTGGTCATGTCGATCATCGGCAATACGCTCGCCCGGTTGCGGGTGGTTCTGACCAATGCCGTGTTTATTTTGCTTACGGTTATCTTCATTCTTTTTGAGATCTCCAGTTTTCCCCGCAAGATTGTTGCTGCGTTCAATGACTCGAAACGTTCGATCGAACAACTGGAGCGCATCGGCGCGAATATCAACCGCTATCTGGCCATCAAGTCCGTGACCAGCGCCCTGACAGGCGTACTTGTCGGTGTATTCGTCTGGAGCATGGGGCTGGACTTCCCGCTGCTTTGGGGGGTGCTGGCCTTTTTGTTGAACTATATCCCGACAATTGGTTCTTTTATCGCGGCCATTCCGGCGATACTGCTTGCGCTGGTGCAGCTGGACGGCGCTGGTTTTTTGCTGGTCTGCCTGGGGTACGTGCTGATCAATTTCAGTGTCAGCAACGGGCTCGAACCCCGGTTGTTCGGAAAAGGCATCGGACTTTCCACTCTGGTGGTGTTCGTTTCGCTGGTCTTCTGGGGCTGGGTGCTCGGCCCCATCGGGATGCTGCTGTCCGTACCGTTGACCATGATCGTAAAGATCGCCATGGAGGACAACCTGCAAACCCGCTGGATTTCCATTTTTCTCGGTCCGGATCCGAAAATCGGCAAAAAGCCCGGGGAGTAGCAAAGCAGCACTGAAGTGGTCCTCCAGTTTTTCCGAAGAAGCTTCAATGACAGAGCATACGTCCGTTTTTGAGCTGGATTTGTGATTGATGGAAGACTTGCGGTATTATAGTAGTTTCTTGGATTGCAATGTGATTGCAGTATTGTTATTTTTTTCACGTGGCGTTGCTTAAAATGACCATGCAGGGCTTCTTTTTGTTTCTATAGTTCCCAGGTAAGTTGCAAAATCTATGGTTCTTCACCTATTTCATTTTTCTTTCTAATCAGTATTTTTTCGTCATTTCAACATGCTGGCGGGCAGTATGCATATCTGTCGGGATGTCTTACATATTCCTTGAAATGCAAACAAAATACCTTTACTATCTCCACGCCATTCACCTCATATATGAAGGAAGTTCCATGCCCTACACTATTCGTGAAAAAGAAAAACTGATTCCCGGACAGACCAGCAAACTGGTCATAGAGGCTCCGCAGATTGCGCGCAAGGCAAAACCCGGCAATTTTGTCATCCTGCGCCTGTCTGAAACCGGCGAACGCATTCCCCTGACCATTGCCGATACCGACAAGGAGCAGGGGACCATCACCATTGTTTATCTTGTCATGGGCAAAACCACGGCCATGCTGGAGCAGATGGGCAAGGGCGACGCCATTCTCGACCTCTGCGGCCCGCTCGGACGCGCCACCGAAATTCATAAGGTCGGAACGGTGATCTGCCTTGGCGGCGGTACGGGCATTGCGGCCATGCATCACATTGCCAAGGGCCACCACCTCATGGGCAACCATGTGGTGTCCATCATCGGCGCACGCAGCAAGGATCTGCTGCTGTTCTACAACGAGTTGAACCTGTTTTGCCCGGAAGTGCTGGTTTCCACGGATGACGGCAGTTTCGGACACAAGGGACTGGTTACCGAACTGCTGCAACAGCGCCTGGAAAACGATAAAAGCGTTGCGGAGGTCGTAGCGGTCGGGCCGGTGCCCATGATGGCGGCAGTGGCACGGACAACCGAACCTTTCGGCGTCAAGACCACGGTGAGTTTGAATTCTCTGATGGTCGACGGCATCGGCATGTGCGGCGCCTGCCGCGTATCTGTTGGCGGCGAGGTCAAATTCGCTTGTGTGGACGGCCCCGAGTTTGACGGTCACAAAGTCGATTTTATGGAATTGCGACAGCGTCTTGCTTCGTTCAAATCCCAGGAAATTCTTTCCTACGAGGAGTACAAAAAAAGCCATGGCCTCGAGTAGCGATAAAAAACCCAAGAAAAAACTGGTGGTGCGCCCCCGGACAGCCATGCCCGAGCAGGCGCCTGAAGAGCGCGTCAAGAATTTTAATGAGGTTACTCTGGGCTATACGCGCGAAATGGCCATTGAGGAGGCCAAACGCTGCCTGCAGTGCAAACGCCCCACCTGTGTCAGCGGTTGCCCGGTGGAAGTCCCCATCAAAGATTTCATTGCCGAGCTGGCCAAGGGCGAGATAGAAAGCTCCTACCGGGTCATTAAGTCTACCAACAGCCTGCCCGCGGTGTGCGGCCGGGTTTGCCCGCAAGAAATACAGTGCGAAGGCAATTGCATACTCAAGGCCAAGGGCGAACCCATCTGTATCGGACGGCTCGAACGCTATGTGGCGGACGAGTACCGTTCGCTTTCGGCCTGCGATCAGATTACAGGCAAAATGGAATGTCCGATGATTGATCCGGATCTGAAGGTCGCCTGCATCGGCGCAGGTCCATCCAGTCTGACCGTGGCGGGCTATCTTTCCTCTCACGGCATCAAAGTGACCATGTTCGAGGCCCTGCATGAAGTGGGCGGCGTGCTGGTCTACGGCATTCCGGAATTCCGCTTGCCCAAGGAAATCGTCCGGCACGAGGTCCAGGCGCTCAAGGAACAGGAAGTGGACCTGATGACCAACTGGGTCGGCGGACGGACCATAGATATCGATGAACTGTTCGAGCAGGGCTACAAGGCCGTCTTTGTCGGCGTAGGTGCAGGGTTGCCTCGTTTCCTGCGCGTGCCAGGTGAAAATCTCATTGGCGTTTTTTCCGCCAACGAATACCTTACCCGTGTAAATTTGGGCCGGGCGTACGCCTTCCCTGCCTACGACACCCCCGTACGGGATGCGAAAAACGTGGCCGTGTTCGGCGGCGGCAACGTGGCCATGGACGCCGCGCGTACGGCATTGCGTTTGGGAGCGGAGAAAGTGCGGATCGTCTATCGCCGGACCATGGAAGAAATGCCCGCCCGTGCGGAGGAAGTACACCACGCCATAGAAGAGGGCGTAATCATGGAGTGTCTCTACGGTCCGGTGGAATTTACCGGAGATGAAAACGGTTGTCTCCGGGGCATGCGCCTGCAGCGGATGGAATTGGGCGAACCCGATGATTCGGGCCGCTGCCGTCCGGTTTGCGTGGAGGGCGACCAGTGTGAGATGCCCTGCGATCTGGCCATCATAGCCGTGGGCACGGGCCCCAACAGGGTGCTGCTTGAAGCCACTCCGGATTTGAAGCTAAATAAACGCGGCTATATTGAAGTAGATCCCGAAACAGGCGAGTCTGTGTCCAAAGCCAGTGTTTTTGCCGGAGGGGATATCGTCACTGGTGCGGCCACGGTCATTTCCGCCATGGGGGCCGGCCGTCGCGCCGCCAAGGAAATTGCCAAACGCCTTCTTGGAGAAACGGTGGTCTGATTAAAAAAATGTTCGTAATACGCTGACGTTGAATAGTTTTTTTGTTTGCTCGCAGGCCCTGAATTGTTGGTAATTCAGGGCCATTTTTTATAGTAAAGAGGGTATAACTTTCCTGGACAAATAAATAAGATATGGTAAACTTAAATTTCTTCGGTTTCTGCATAAATAGTACGTTGCAACGATGATAGTAAAACCATGAAACGCTTCCCAAGAGCTTCTTCCTTTACGATTTCAGCGGTTGTTTTTTTATTGTCGGCACTGCTTCTATTGCTTGCCGCCAACAGAAGCAGTGCAACTGAAATAGATTTACATAATACTGTACGTATTGGGGTGTTGGCAAAAAGGGGGACTTCTCATTGTTTTGGACATTGGCAAAGTCTCATAACCTATCTGAATCATACTATTTCAGATAATAATTTTGTTGTTAAGCCACTAACTTTTGAAGAAATAAATTCTCGCGTTGCAAATGCTGAAATAGATTTTATTTTCGTCAATCCTGCAGTATACGTCGAGTTGGAACGTAAATATCATGCTACACGTATAGCGACCATGTGTAATGCAGTAAAAAAGAAATGTTTGACTCTATATGGTAGTGTTATTCTTGTCAGGGCTGATAGCAGAATAAAAACTGTGCAGCAAATGAGGCATACAAGGGTTGTTGCTGTAAGCCGAAAATCTTTGGGGGGGTGGTTGATTGCTTTGCAACAGCTGCTGCGTTTTTTTCGAGTCCCTGAGGATTTTCAAAGCCTGTATTTTTTGGGGACCCATGATGCCGTTGTCATGTCTGTTTTGCAGGGCAGGGCGGATGCGGGGATTGTGCGATCGGACAGCCTTGAGCGAATGCAGTTGGAAGAAAAAATTTCGCTCAAGGATTTCAGAGTGCTGGAGGCGTTTCCAGTAGGGTATGACAAAGGCGATTTTCCCTTTTTACTTAGCACGCCCTTGTTTCCAGAGTGGCCTCTGGCCAAATTGGAAAAGACTTCCGACGAACTGGCCAAAAAAGTGGTCGCAGCGCTGTTCGAGCAGCAAATCAAAATGAATCGGGAGGGAAGCGATCTGGCTGTTCAATGGACCATCCCGCAGAACTACCAGTCCGTACATGACCTGTTGAAAGAATTGCGGGTCGGGCCGTATGCGAATTACGGTCTTGTTTCCATGCGGGAGGCCGCAAAACAGCATTGGCCCGCCTTTCTGGCTATTTTGATTTTCGGATTGTTGCTAGCTGGTTTTGCCGTTTATTCAGCCCGCCTGAATAGACGGCTCAAGCAGTCTCAATGGCAAGTGGAACAGGAGTTGCTCGCACGGCATGAAGAAGAAGCCAGAAGAAAAACTGTGGAAAACATGGTGCGTCATGAATTCCGTTCTCCCGTCATTTCCATACACGACGCATTGACTCTGCTTGAAGATGTCGCTTGTCTGGATTCGGTCCAGGAGGAAGTTTTGCAGTTGGCGAAAGAGTCCTCGGAGCGCGCGCTGAAGACCATTGAATTGCAACGCGAATTCAATATGATTGAGGATGGGACTTTTGTGGTTCCGGAAACAACCGTGGATCTGCCTGAATTGGTCCGGGAGGTGTTTGATGAATATACGGAGCAGGCGCGTTCCCGGAATAGTAGCTGGGATGTTATGTTTTCTGCCGGGGAAGAACCAGTAACAACCAGAGGCAACAGACAACTATACGCGGTGCTATTATCCAACCTGTTGCGCAACGCGTTGGAGGCAGGCCCGCAGGGGGCGACGATCCGGGTTGTTGTTGAGAACGGAACACAGCCTGTCATACTGATCAGCAATCCTGCAGTGGTCCCGGAAGAAATTCGGGACAATTTTTTCGGGAGGTTCGTTACTGCCGGTAAAACCAATGGAACCGGTCTGGGCACCTACCTTGTCAAACTTATTGCCGAAGGACACGGCGGGAGTGTGGAAATGCGTACCAGTGAGGAAGAAGGAACGGAAATCCGGGTGGTTTTCCCTGGTCCGGGGAATGTTGCCAGGTAGAGGGGCGCTACACAAGCCCGAGATCATGCATTTTCAAATAGAGTTCGCGGCTGACCCAGGCGTCGGTGGCTGCGTAGTCGATTTGCCGTTTGGTCAAAGGCCGGGCCTCCCAGTTGGAACATTGGGCGGACTTTGAGATCCTGTAGCCCAACAGCGAGGCGGTCAGATTACGCAATCCGCTCCGCTCGAATCCTTTTTCCAACGCCGTTGTCCCCAGATCGATAAAGCCTGCTTCCGTAAAATCGGTCAGACGCTGCAATTCGAGAATATCGTCATGCACTGCAACTCCGGCTTTGACTATTTCCGGTGTTTCCAGAAGATGCAGTAAGCCGTTGTTCAAGCCAACGGAATGCAAACGGAATAAAAATGTTTGTTTGGATCCGGCCAACTGGAGCAAGGCAGGGAGGTTGCTTTGTCCCTTTTTGAATGTCGGCCGGGTTTCCGTATCGAAACCCAAAACGGATTCCTTGCGCAGAGTGGTTACGGCAAAGTTCAATTCTTCATGCGTTTCAACGAGACGAATGGGACCGGTAAAACGTCGGAGGGGCAGGGCGTTTATTTCATCTTTACTGAGCGTATTCATAACCTTGAGCCGGACAAATTTCATTGCAACAAAGCAGATGTATGAAAAAAGTCCGGAGATACGATACTAAAGAATCTGATCGTATACGTCTGAGCTTTTATCAATACCGTATATTATTATTATATTACCATGCGACTGGCCCGTCAGGCAAGGAGGAATATGGCAGGAATTTTTCAGGAAAAGAAAAAAATCCCCCATGCGCCTGGAATCGGAAGAATGATCGATTTTCAACCAACTGTTTTATAACAAAGGACGTTTTCGACGTAGCTTTTGATTTGTTCTTCTGTTGTGG
The DNA here is from genome assembly GCA_963677785.2 of Desulfovibrionaceae bacterium. Lineage (GTDB taxonomy): Bacteria > Desulfobacterota > Desulfovibrionia > Desulfovibrionales > Desulfovibrionaceae. The sequence continues at coordinate 725,450 of CAXXDH010000001.1, forward strand.
AGGGAGATTGTTCAAAAAGGAATCGGATTCCGGCCTCGGATGACTCGTTGTCGGTTTTGACTGTAACGATTTCGCTGGTCACCAGCAGATCCTGGGAATTGTTTCCCAAGCTGAACCGAAGCTGCAACACTGTTTCCGGCTGCAGGAGCTGCGTATGAGCAAGAGAAAGGTGTTCTATGGAAATTCTGCATCCGTCTGAACTCAGATCAAGAACCACGCCCCGGACGATTTGGTCGTTGATTTCCGCTTCGCATTCGATGAAGGTCTCAATCCTTTCGCTTTTGCGCAGGTTGAGCGTTTCAAGTGAATTGGGATACGATATAAACAACATTGGCGCAGGACGGAGCGTATGGCCAAGAACTGTGGAACGAAAGCCGTAAATTTTTCCTGAAATCAGAAAACGTAAAATCAGGTTGCAACGAGAGATGAGCTTTTCACGCAGCCCTGGAATTCCGGGCATTTGTAGGATCAAATAATCTCCTGGCTTCATGCCCAGGTAACGGCACCTGAAACGAGGATCGCCGTTGCTCAGCTGGGCCTGAAGAACCAGTCCGATAGGAATTTGTACGTCCCAGGCCAGAGTTCCGGAAGAGTGTGAACGAGTCATACGCAAAGTCTCAGACCAGGAGTTGCTGGTTGTGTTGTCTGTGTTCGGGGGAGTGGCAGCGATGTATGCGCCCTTCCGTATTACCTAACACGTGAATTTCAGTTCGGCAACGCAGTAGCAGTTCGTATTTCGTCGGCAGCGAGTGGGAGTCTAAAGCCACGGACAGTACGGCCGAAAAGAAAGAAGAGAATTCCTGGCTGGCTGCAATACGTGCGGTCGGTTGAACAACGTAGCAAGAAGGGCATGGACGTGAGCTACTCAGTTCGTACTATTTTACTGCTGGTTTTGATTGTGTTGCTTGTTGCCGCTTGCAGCAGCACCCCCAAGGAACCTTTGTTTCCGACACGTGAGCAGCTTTATGCTCGGGAGTTGGATTCGCTTAGGGAAGTAGCCGAGCTGGAAGCGATGAACGTCGGCGAGACCATTGCGATGAATGACTATCTGGATACGGTGCCCATTTTTGTTTCACTCCCTGATCAGACGAATTTTTCTCAATATTATCGACAGTTTCTTATTACAGCTCTGGTGAAGGAAGGCTACAAGGTGTCTGAAACACAGGAAGAGCTGCTGGTGCTTTCCTTTACTCTGAAAGATCGCATATTGCTGACCACGCAGCTGAGCTTCGATAATAAATACCTTATGCGAGATTCGCTGGTTTATTTTGCCGGACCGCCTACGTTGAGCAAAGAAGCGGCAGATGCCGTCTGGCAGCAATACACCAGGCGCAAGCCCGCTTATATCCGTTAAGCCCCCGGACCTGAGCCGAGCTGATTGGAAAAATGCCTTCCAAAAGTGGCTCAATGCATCAATTGCAGCACTCCCCGTAAAACCGGTAGCGTGATGAGCAGTGCCCCCGTGCCTATGGCCCAGCACGCGTTTGCCAGGTCCAGGTCCAGATCATAGAGCGAAGGCGGTACGAGCGCCAGGAAGGCCGGCGGCATGCTCGAGCAGATAAGGATGACTCGTAAAGGCAGTCCGTCCAGAATCTCTCCCAAGCCGAGCAGGTAGGCGGCGCCTGTGATCACCACTGGGATGCAGACAGATTTGATGCAGAAAACACAGATGCCCTCGCGGAGGTATTTGGTGATTCGTGAAAATTGCATGGCAAGTCCGATGGACATCAGCAAGCAAAGAATACCGGCAGGGACCATTATGGCCGTAAGCGTAGCGCACCAGGCGGGACGAGGCACGCCGGACAGATTCAATGCCGTCCCCAGCACAATGGCTGCTAGGATACAAAGAATAAATGGATCTGTGAGAACTTTACGCAGACGAGCGGAGTAGCTCACGTATTCTCCTTTGTCCGAACCAAAAGATTTGGCCGTGGAAAAGCCGATGGTGAAGTAATACATCTCTTCAAACAGCTTATACACCGGGACAAGGGCAAAACCCGCTTCTCCAAGAAAAACATAGCAGATCAGACCGCCGATGGCGCCGATATTGGTAAACGAACCACAGCAATAGAGAGCACCTGTTTGTTGTCTGGTCAGCCTCAGCAGACGTGCGCAACCATAAGCCAGAGCCCCGCCGAGAACCAGTGCCGATAAACATAAAAGAGGCATCACCGACAACCGGATATCAGGCAGTTTTACGGTCCACAAAGCCAGAAAAAACGCCCCGGCCAGAAACCCGAGAATACCGATTTTCTGCAACAGGATTCGGAGTTTGAAGAGTCCGATGGGCAGGGGGACATACTTTTTTTCATGCAGTATTTTCAACGTATATCCGGATGCGAGACCAATAATCAGGATGGAGAAGGTGAAAATGAGCTGTTTCATGAAAATGGGAAGGGTTGGTATTTATGAAATAGGGGTGTTTTTTATAAAAAAGTGGGCCTTTTTTTCCCGAAAAGCAACAGATATCGCAAACGAAAAATCGCTTCCGGTTAAAAAATGTGGTCCTTCCGGGTTTGCCGTGGGTAGCGTCATAATGTAGGCGATTTCCAGGAGGAGACCGCCGATGAGGGATGTTGATCTTTACGGGCAGATTTTGGGCGTCAAGAGCCCCTGGTTTGTGGATAAAGTTGATTTAAAAACGTCTGAAGGCCGTGTGGATATTTGGCTCGACCATAAGAGCAAGGTGCCCTGGACTTGCCCGGAATGCGGCAAGGAGCTGACTTGCCGGGATCATGCGGAAGAAAGGATTTGGCGGCATCTGGATACGTGCCAGTTCAAAACTTTCATCCATGCAAGAATCCCTCGAGTGGCTTGCCCCGAGCATGGCGTCAAGCAGGTCAATGTCTTTTGGGCTGAACCTGGTTCGCGTTTTACTCTGCTCATGGAAAGGCTGGTCATTGATGTTCTGACAGAATGCTCGACCATTGAAGGAGCTCGCAAGTTGATGCGAATCTCGTGGGATCAGGCTTGGGGGGTTATGGAAAGAGCTGTCCGGCGAGGTATGGCACGAAAGGAACAGCGTAAAATCAGCTACATCGGGGTCGATGAGAAGGCTTTCCGAAAAGGACATAGCTATATGACCGTCGTCTGCGACCTGCTGCGCGGTACGGTCGAGCATGTTGCCGAGGACCGCAAAAAGACAAGCCTTGAAGAATACTACAAAAAGCTGAATGACGAACAGCTCAAGGCAATCAAGGCTGTATCAATGGATATGTGGCCGGCATACTTTCTGGCCACCAAGGAAAACGTACCCGGTGCTGCAGATAAAATCGTATTCGACCGTTTCCACATCATGCAGCATGTAGGGGAAGCCGTGGATAAAGTACGCCGCCAGGAACATAAGGCGCTGATGGCTGAAGCAAACGAAATTTTGAAAGGCAGCAGATACTTGTGGTTATACGCTGAGGAGAACCTCTCGGACTCCCAACGACCGCGCCTGGAGGAACTCAAGGAATCGAATCTGAAGACGGGCAAAGCCTGGGCCATGAAAGAGAGTCTTCGCGGACTGTGGGACTATCTGTCTGTTGGGTGGGCCAAGCGTTTTCTGAAGAAATGGTGTTCTTGGGCCAAACGCTCGAAGCTCGAGCCTATGGGCAAAGTGGCGAACATGCTCATGGATCACATGGACAACATCGTGACCTTTTGTCGGCATCGCGTGACAAACGCTGTTGCGGAGGGGCTGAACAGCAAGATCATGTCCATCAAACGCCGAGCTTGTGGCTACAGCAATAAGGAGCATTTCAAAACAGCGATTTGGAGTTCCCCCGATTCTGTGGACGATTTTCGGCTTTGGGCCTCATGAAGCGAGCCCGTACTCTTTTTCATAAGCCAAGGGCGACATGTAGTCGAGAGCAGAATGTCGCCGATGCGTGTTGTACCAGCCTTCAATAAAAGCAAATATTGCCAGTTTCGCCTCCTGCCTTGAACGGAAGCTGTTTTGCCAGAGCAACTCGCATTCCAGGGATGCGAAGAAGCTTTCGCACATGGCGTTGTCAAAACAATCCCCAACAGAGCCCATGGATTGCCGAATACCCAATGCTTGGCAACGATCTCCGAATCGACACGACGTATACTGCGATCCTTGATCCGAGTGGTGGATTACGTCGTGTGCATGGCGTTGCTTCATGGCCATTTCCAGTGCATTGAGCACGAGGTCGGTCTTCATTTGACTGGCCATCGCCCATCCCACGATACGACGACTGAATACATCAAGGACGACGGCGAGAAACAAAAAGCCCTCCCAGGTAGGGACATAGGTAATGTCTGCCACCCAGAGTTGATCCGGAGCTGAGGCCGTGAATTTCCGGTTGACCAAATCAGGGGCTGGACGAATTCGATCCCGCCGAATAGTAGTGCGAATCCAACGCCGTCTGCATGCTCCGCGCACACCCTCAGCCCGCATTAAACGAGCTACACGTTTTTGGCTTACGGTGAACCCTAGCTCCAGCAATTCGAAATGAATTCGAGGAGCGCCGTAAGTTTTCCGCGATGTTCGGTGAATTTCGAGAATTCTCGCCGTCAAAATTGCATCTTCAATTGCCCGGCGGCAAAGCGGCCGTTTTGTCCACGAATAGTAGCCGCTGGGGGAGACGCCCAGAACCCGGCAAAGCGTGGACACGGTATACTTGGCCCGATTCGCCATCACGAACTCGAACGCTTCCGCGTAGTCGAGTCGGCCTCCTTGGCGAACCAGGCCGCTGCTTTTGACAATATCTCCCGTTCCTCTCGAAGTCGTTTGTTTTCGCGGCGTAATCTGTTCAGTTCTTCACGTTCCGAAGTTGTGAGCCCGTCCTGACGTCGACCGCTGTCAAGGTCTGCTTGGCGGACCCAATTGCGAATCGTTTGCCCAGAGGGCTCGAACTCCTTCGCGAGTTCATCAGGGCTGCGGCCTGAGCGAACAAGCTCAATCATCTGCCTCCGAAATTCTGCAGAATATGGCGGGTGTGTTGGTGGCATCGTGAACTCCTCCTTCTCAAAGGATTACTTGTCCACGAAATCGGGTCAACTCCAATTTACTTCTTTTGTGGCGGGCTAAAACTCTACCCGGAGATTAGCAAGACTGGGGCCACCCACTGAGTTTCCGGAAGGACCAAAAATGTGATACGAGTCTTGAAAGATCTTTTCAGCGGTAACAGGGAGGCGGACCGAAGCTGAAGTAAAAAAGCAGGAGGTAATCCGATGCGGGGCACGAGAAATGAAGAGCTAGGCATAGCAACAGGTTTATTGATGTTGGCCATACTGGTCGGTCTGATTTGGACGGCAACCACGTACGCGGCCGATGGCGATAATTGTCCGCCCAGGTATTCCAAAGAAGTGATGGACAGTTATCGAAAGCTGCAAATGAAACTGTCCATTTATGAAGAACCACCGGCAGAAGGAAAGGGCATTCGGTTGGGGATTTATCAAGCCCAGGCGGCTTGCGGACCGGGCGCGACGGAAAAGAATCTAGCCAGATTGGAAAAGGCCGTTGCCCAGGCGCATAAGTTCGGCGTACAGCTGCTTTCCTTTCCGGAGCTTTACGTTCCCGGATACACGCTCAGTCCGGAAGAAGCGAAAAAAGTCTCCGAATATAAAGACGGCCCGAGCATTACGCGCGCCTGCCAAGTGGCGAAACAATACGCCATGGCCCTCATAGTGCCGTACGCGGAAAAAGCGGATGTTGCGGATGCGCCCGGAGGTGTGTTGTACTACGACAGCATCGCGGTGATCGACGCCGCGGGCAAGCTGCTCTCCAGCTACAGAAAAACGCATCTTTATGGTCAGCAGGAGCGGGATAACTGGGCCTTCGGAAACGAACTGTCAGGACTCTTTCAATTAAATGGCTTGCCTGTGGGAGTGCTCAATTGCTATGAATGCGAATTTCCGGAATTGTCGCGGATTCTCGCACTCAAAGGAGCGAAGCTGATCGTGGGGCCCACGGCCGCGGACGGATACTATACGCTTCCCAGCGGCAAACGCAGCGATGTGCCGTATCCGGATGTGTCCACGATTCTATTCCCCGCCAATGCCTACGCGAACAACATCTTTTTCGCCTATTCCAACCGTGCGGGGTACGAGCATCGAGGAAAAGATGAGTGGCATTACAGGGGCAACAGCATTATTTTCGGTCCGCACGGTGATTGCATCGTAGCTGCCAACCACCAGCAGGATACCATGCTGGTGGCGGATGTGATTCCCGAATATTACGGCATGACGCATCCGGCGCCGGAGTACAACTACCTGCGCGATCGTCGTCCCGGACTCTATCAACAACTGGTCGCCCCGGAAGCCATGGTGAAGGGCAAAAAGTTTTTCTACCCTATATATAAAGATGGCAAAGAGGAGCCGGTTGAATAATCCTTCAGTTGCAGCAGGAAAACAAAATTGAGGGCATCCACCGAAACACAAAAGAACTGCATGGTCCGCAGTTGGTAGGCTTGGGGCAGGGGCGAGTTGCGTAGGATTCGCCCCTGACCGGACAAAACCTGGCAAAGAGTAGTAAGCTTGTCCTCCCCCGTAGCAGGTGGCACATCTAACTCACTGTGATCTAAAGAATATGAAAAATATTGACGTGTTTTTCATTTTTCATTTGACAGACACCTCTGATGTGCCTATATTTCCGCTTCTCGGGTGACGGACGAGTCCGGCGCTCGGGGGTTGGTTGAAAGCGGTTTTAAAAAAGTTGAAACTTTTCCTTGACTGCTGGAAGCCGAAAGCTTAGAAGGTTTGTCCGCTGCTTCGGTAGCGGGGTCGGTTGAAAAAAGAATTTTTTTCGATTGACAGGCGGAAGGCGGCAGCGTAAGTTGCGATTCTCCAAGATTTCGGGCAGATAGCTGAGAGCATCCTGCTGGAAAAAACGGAAGAAAAAAGTCGACAGGTTTGAAAAAAGTTGTTGACTGCCGAAAGCCAAAGACGTAGAAAAGTCACCCGCTGCTTCGGTAGCGGGGTCGGTTGAAAAAAGAATTTTTTTCGATTGACAGGCGGAAGGCGGCAGCGTAAGTTGCGATTCTCCAAGATTTCGGGCAGATAGCTGAGAGCATCATGCTGGAAACAACGGAAGAAAAAGTCG
>CAXXDH010000001.1:735000-737325 GCA_963677785.2 Desulfovibrionaceae bacterium
CCGGGGAAGTGAAACATCTCAGTACCCGGAGGAGAAGAAATCAAACGAGATTCTCTTAGTAGCGGCGAGCGAACGGGGATTAGCCCAAACCGGCAACTTTCGAGCTGCCGGGGTTGTAGGGCCTCTCATCAAGGATCCGTACGTGATAGAAGAAGCAGCTGGGAAGCTGCGCCATAGCGGGTGATAGCCCCGTATTCGAAATCACACGCGGCCTGAGAGGTTCCTGAGTACCGCGGGACACGTGAAACCCCGTGGGAACCTGGGTGGACCATCATCCAAGGCTAAATACTCTCCAGTGACCGATAGTGTACCAGTACCGTGAGGGAAAGGTGAAAAGAACCCATGGCATGGGAGTGAAAAGAACCTGAAACCAATTGCCTACAAGCAGTGGGAGCATCTTCGGATGTGACCGCGTGCCTTTTGCATAATGAGTCAGCGAGTTATTCTAACGTGCGAGGTTAAGCATTGCGGAGCCGTAGCGAAAGCGAGTCTGAACAGGGCGTTCAGTACGTTGGAATAGACCCGAAACCCGGTGATCTATCCATGGGCAGGGTGAAGCTCAGGTGAAACTGAGTGGAGGCCCGAACCGTTGAAGGTTGAAAACTTCTCGGATGACCTGTGGATAGGGGTGAAAGGCCAATCAAACCGGGTGATAGCTGGTTCTCCCCGAAATATATTGAGGTATAGCCTCAAGAGTTCACCGCCGGAGGTAGAGCACTGAAAGGGCTAGGGGCCCCACCAGGTTACCAAACCCTATCAAACTCCGAATGCCGGTGGTCCAGATCTTGGGAGTCAGACTTTGGGTGCGAAGGTCCAGGGTCGAAAGGGAAACAGCCCAGATCAACAGCTAAGGCCTCTAAATCCATACTCAGTGGGAAAGGAGGTGGGATTGTTCAGACAGCCAGGAGGTTGGCTTAGAAGCAGCCATCCTTTAAAGAAAGCGTAATAGCTCACTGGTCTAATGATCCTGCGCCGAAAATGTAACGAGGCTAAGTATGGTGCCGAAGCTTTGAACTCGTACCTAGTACGAGTGGTAGGGGAGCGTTCTTTACGAGATGAAGGTGTGTCGTAAGGCTATCTGGATTGTAAAGAAGTGATCATGCTGACATGAGTAACGATAAAACGAGTGAGAAACTCGTTCGCCGTAAGCCCAAGGTTTCCTGGGTAAAGGTAATCTGCCCAGGGTGAGTCGGCCCCTAAGGCGAGGCTGAAAAGCGTAGCTGATGGGAAACGGGTTAATATTCCCGTACCTGATTGCATGTGCGATGGGGGGACGCGGAAGGGTAGGCCAGCCAACTGTTGGATGTTGGTGTAAGTGCGTAGGTGGAGCAGTAGGCAAATCCGCTGCTTTTTAACGCCGAGACACGATGCCGTGGACAGTAGTCCTGAAGTGGTTGAGCCCATGCCGCCAAGAAAAGCCTCTAAGTTTAGTGCAATCAGACCGTACCGAAAACCGACACAGGTGGGCGGGGAGAGTATCCCAAGGCGCTTGAGAGAACTCTAGCTAAGGAACTCGGCAAAATGACCCCGTAACTTCGGGATAAGGGGTGCCCTTGTGGGTGATGCAATTTACTTGCTCAGCCTGCGAGGGCCGCAGAGAAATGGCGGTGGCGACTGTTTACTAAAAACATAGGACTCTGCTAAGTCGCAAGACGACGTATAGGGTCTGACGCCTGCCCGGTGCCGGAAGGTTAAGGGGAGAGGTTAGCGTAAGCGAAGCTTCGAACCGAAGCCCCGGTAAACGGCGGCCGTAACTATAACGGTCCTAAGGTAGCGAAATTCCTTGTCGGGTAAGTTCCGACCTGCACGAATGGCGTAACGATCTCCGCGCTGTCTCAGCTAGAGACTCAGTGAAATTGAATTGGCGGTGAAAATGCCGTCTACCCGCAGAAAGACGGAAAGACCCTGTGCACCTTTACTATAGCTTGACATTGGGTTTTGGGCTAGCATGTGTAGGATAGGTGGGAGGCTTTGAAGCAGGCACGCCAGTGTTTGTGGAGCCACCCTTGAAATACCACCCTTGCTAGTCTAAGACTCTAACCCAATACCGTTATCCGGTTTGGAGACAGTGTCTGGTGGGTAGTTTGACTGGGGCGGTCGCCTCCCAAAAAGTAACGGAGGCATGCAAAGGTTCCCTCAGGCTGATTGGAAACCAGCCGTTGAGTGCAAAGGCATAAGGGAGCTTGACTGTGAGAGAGACATCTCGAGCAGGGACGAAAGTCGGTCTTAGTGATCCGGTGGTCCCGTATGGAAGGGCCATCGCTCATTGGATAAAAGGTACGCCGGGGATAACAGGCTGATCGCGCCCAAGAGTTCACATCGACG
>CAXXDH010000002.1:2500-740000 GCA_963677785.2 Desulfovibrionaceae bacterium
CTCAAGAGTTCACCGCCGGAGGTAGAGCACTGAAAGGGCTAGGGGCCCCACCAGGTTACCAAACCCTATCAAACTCCGAATGCCGGTGGTCCAGATCTTGGGAGTCAGACTTTGGGTGCGAAGGTCCAGGGTCGAAAGGGAAACAGCCCAGATCAACAGCTAAGGCCTCTAAATCCATACTCAGTGGGAAAGGAGGTGGGATTGTTCAGACAGCCAGGAGGTTGGCTTAGAAGCAGCCATCCTTTAAAGAAAGCGTAATAGCTCACTGGTCTAATGATCCTGCGCCGAAAATGTAACGAGGCTAAGTATGGTGCCGAAGCTTTGAACTCGTACCTAGTACGAGTGGTAGGGGAGCGTTCTTTACGAGATGAAGGTGTGTCGTAAGGCTATCTGGATTGTAAAGAAGTGATCATGCTGACATGAGTAACGATAAAACGAGTGAGAAACTCGTTCGCCGTAAGCCCAAGGTTTCCTGGGTAAAGGTAATCTGCCCAGGGTGAGTCGGCCCCTAAGGCGAGGCTGAAAAGCGTAGCTGATGGGAAACGGGTTAATATTCCCGTACCTGATTGCATGTGCGATGGGGGGACGCGGAAGGGTAGGCCAGCCAACTGTTGGATGTTGGTGTAAGTGCGTAGGTGGAGCAGTAGGCAAATCCGCTGCTTTTTAACGCCGAGACACGATGCCGTGGACAGTAGTCCTGAAGTGGTTGAGCCCATGCCGCCAAGAAAAGCCTCTAAGTTTAGTGCAATCAGACCGTACCGAAAACCGACACAGGTGGGCGGGGAGAGTATCCCAAGGCGCTTGAGAGAACTCTAGCTAAGGAACTCGGCAAAATGACCCCGTAACTTCGGGATAAGGGGTGCCCTTGTGGGTGATGCAATTTACTTGCTCAGCCTGCGAGGGCCGCAGAGAAATGGCGGTGGCGACTGTTTACTAAAAACATAGGACTCTGCTAAGTCGCAAGACGACGTATAGGGTCTGACGCCTGCCCGGTGCCGGAAGGTTAAGGGGAGAGGTTAGCGTAAGCGAAGCTTCGAACCGAAGCCCCGGTAAACGGCGGCCGTAACTATAACGGTCCTAAGGTAGCGAAATTCCTTGTCGGGTAAGTTCCGACCTGCACGAATGGCGTAACGATCTCCGCGCTGTCTCAGCTAGAGACTCAGTGAAATTGAATTGGCGGTGAAAATGCCGTCTACCCGCAGAAAGACGGAAAGACCCTGTGCACCTTTACTATAGCTTGACATTGGGTTTTGGGCTAGCATGTGTAGGATAGGTGGGAGGCTTTGAAGCAGGCACGCCAGTGTTTGTGGAGCCACCCTTGAAATACCACCCTTGCTAGTCTAAGACTCTAACCCAATACCGTTATCCGGTTTGGAGACAGTGTCTGGTGGGTAGTTTGACTGGGGCGGTCGCCTCCCAAAAAGTAACGGAGGCATGCAAAGGTTCCCTCAGGCTGATTGGAAACCAGCCGTTGAGTGCAAAGGCATAAGGGAGCTTGACTGTGAGAGAGACATCTCGAGCAGGGACGAAAGTCGGTCTTAGTGATCCGGTGGTCCCGTATGGAAGGGCCATCGCTCATTGGATAAAAGGTACGCCGGGGATAACAGGCTGATCGCGCCCAAGAGTTCACATCGACGGCGCGGTTTGGCACCTCGATGTCGGCTCATCACATCCTGGGGCTGAAGCAGGTCCCAAGGGTTCGGCTGTTCGCCGATTAAAGTGGTACGCGAGCTGGGTTTAAAACGTCGTGAGACAGTTTGGTCCCTATCTTCTGTGGGCGTAGGAGACTTGAGAGGGGTTGCCCCTAGTACGAGAGGACCGGGGTGAACGATCCGCTGGTGGGTCTGTTGTCGTGCCAACGGCATTGCAGAGTAGCTATGATCGGAAAGGATAACCGCTGAAAGCATCTAAGCGGGAAGCCTGCCTCAAGATAAGGTCTCCCTGGCTTTGCCCTGAAGACCCCACGTAGACTACGTGGTTGATAGGCCGGAAGTGGAAGTGCAGTAATGTATGCAGCTAACCGGTACTAATAGGTCGTGAGTCTTATTTTCTTGCTTTTCTCTTCTTCCCCTATGAACTTATATATTTTGTCCTGGTGGTCATGGAGGAGGGGGTACACCCGTTCCCTTTCCGAACACGGCAGTTAAGCCCTCCATCGCCGATGATACTGCAGAGGAGTCTGTGGGAAAGTAGGTCGTCGCCAGGGCAAGAATTTCCCCAAAACGCCCGCTTACCAAAAGCGGGCGTTTTGGCGTTTTATGGACCTAATTGGCCTCGTTGAAACGAAGATGGACGATCCGGCAGGCAAACAGGGGTGCGCCGTCGGTCTCCACGCTGGCGGGCATGCGGCCGCCCGCGTATTGGAAGCGGTACTTCAATACGTCGCTGCCGTCGTACACGGCCAGGAGGCGGGTCAGGCCTTGCCAGAGGTACTTTTCGCTGACGATGCCGTCGATCTTTTTGGCGATGCGGCGGCCGAGGGGGTCGATGGTGTATTCGATCGTACGGCCGTCGGGCAGGGCCACGGCGCGGAGGGCGCCGCGCGTATCGTAGGTGTAGGTGGTCACCCCGTCCGCCGTGGTTTTGGTCTGCAAGTAGCCGTCCGCGTCGTAGGCGTAGGTGCTGTCTCCGGCCGTGAGCAGGCGGTCTTCGGCGTCGTAGGAGAAGGTCCGGTCCGTGATGCCGCGTCTGGAATTATACTCCCAGATACGCCAGCCGTTGCCGCCGTACATGTACTGCTCCACCAGCGTCTCGTTGGCCCGCACCTCAAGCAACCGGCCCAGGTCGTCGTATGCGTATGAGTAGGCGGTGGTCTCGCCGTCTATTACCTCGGTCTTTGCAATGATCTGCCCGCCCTTGTTGCGCTGCAGGCTCAGGGAGAAGATGTCCGTACCGTTGACCTGGGTCAGCTGGGTTTCCAGCTCGCCGAAGCCGTTGAGGCCGAAGGTTGCGCTGAAGCTGCCGCCCGCGTCCGTGTCGCTTATAGCCTCAACGCTGCCGTTTTCCGCGCTACGGGTGATGCTGCAATTGCCCGCTTTGGTGAGCAGGTCGTCGGCGTCGCGTTCGAACGCGGTTTCTGCGCCCGCGTATGTCATGGAGGCGAGCTGCAGGTTGTCGTCGTACGTATAGCTGATGGCGGCGGCCAGGTCGCCGGAGAGCGTACGCGAAGTCAGCAGCGGGCCGTCCCAGGTGTAAGCCACGGCCTGGCCGCTGAAAGTGATCTGCGCGACCTTGCCCGGGCAGCTGTAGGTGTAGTCGATGTCGCCTTCGGGCGTGCTGATGCGTTCGAGCAGGCCGTCGGTGTAGACGTAGCTGATCTGCGCCCCTGATGGCGCGGTCACGGACGTGAGGCGGCGGTCCTTGTCGTAGGCGTAGCCGTAGAGATTCTCCAGCGGGGTTTCGTAGCTGACCGGGCGGTCCACGCTGTTGTAGGCGTAGCTGTGGTCCTCCTGGGTCATGGGCGTGGTCAGCAGGGTCATGTTGCCGTTGGCGTCGTAGGCAAAGCGTACGGAGGTGCCGTCCGGCCGGGTGATGGCCGTGAGCTGGTCCACGCTGTCGTAGGCAAAGCTGGTGGTGCGGTCCAGCGCGTCGGTGACCGCGGCCAGGTTGCCGCGCGTATCGTAGGCGTAGGAGACCGTGCGGGCCTGGTCCGGCTGGTCTTCCGCGCCCACGCTGACGGAGGCGATCCGGCCTTCGTCGTCGTAGGCGTACGTGGTATCGTGGAACCCGGCCACGCTGGAGCTCCGGGCCAGCAGCGTATCCGGATCGAACGTACGGGTCAGCACGCGGCCGAAGGGGGCATGTAAAACCAGAACTAATTAGATTTAGAAAGTGGTTTCGTTTTGTTATTTTTATAAAAAATTAAAAAAGCAGTCAAAGAATGAGTAGTTAATGGTGAAAAGCTTTTAAAAATGTTTGATGCCATATACGTACCTGGCAAATTACAAAAGTATATTATGTCTATTATACAATATAAAATGATTGTAAGAAAAAGTAAATGTCTCAAATATTTTATCTGCAAGATGAAAAAAAATGTAAATAACAAGAGTATAAAATCATGGCCGATAAAAAAAAGGGAAATCCAATTGATATCTGTGAAAGAAAAAGTCAATGAAGTAGCATAAAAAGAAGAGGCGCAAAGAAGTAGTACTATTGTATATATTAAAAGATCAATTCTTTTGCACTTTTTTAAGAACATAGCTTTTCCGTCATATTGAGTTAATCTATATTTACTTATACTTATAGTGAATGCGACTAGCGGACCCTGTTATTGTTAATCCTCCAGGCGCATGGTGGATACTTATTTAAGATTTTATCCGCTATTTCCTGTGGGCGTACAGTAGTACCTCGTGAGTCCAAATAAGCTCTAAAAAGACTATAGTCGTGTATTTCTTTTTCAAGGCAATTTTTTAAGCATGGGTTTTGTTCAACATACTTCCTAAGTAGTTCACGAACATGTTTTTGTTGCGCGTAAGCTACCGGGTACATGCTTCTGAAAGGAATACCAAAATATGGGATAGAGGTTTGCATACCTGTACCAAAGTCATTAATTTCACCTTTTAACATCGATCGTTCCGTTTCAGATAATGTCTCAAGTCCCTCCACATCCACACAATTCACCGGATCTCCACCGCAATACCCATACAGATCCGTATCCCCGCCATCAAACCCGATCGGATCCTTGGAGGTCCAGCGTCCGGTTTCCGGATCATAATCGCGATAGCCGAATCTTACCAGTCCGGTTTCGGCATCGTAGAGTCCGCCTGCAAAGCCCAGCACGCTGAATGCGGGTTTGGTGTCCGTCAGGATATTGCCGAAGCTGTCGTAGACGACCCGTTTCAAGATGCCGCCGTCGGTGTCGGTCAGGGCGACCAGGCTGCCGACTTGGTCGTAATGCAAATAATAGGTCGTGCCGTCGGTTTCCACGCTGACGGGCATGCGGCCGCCCGCGTATTGGAAGCGGTATTTGAGTAGGTCGCTGCCGTCGTACACGGCCAGAAGGCGGGTCATGCCTTGCCAGAGGTATTTTTCGGTTATTATCCCGTCCACTTTTTTTGCAATACGGCGGCCGAGGGGGTCGATTACATATTCGATCGTACGGCCGTCGGGCAGGGCCACGGCGCGGAGGGCGCCGCGCGTATCGTAGGTGTAGGTGGTCACGCCGTCGGGCGTGGTTTTGGTCTGCAAGTAGCCGTCCGCGTCGTAGGTGCTGTCTCCGGCCGTGAGCAGGCGGTCTTCGGCGTCGTAGGAGAAGGTACGGTCCGTGATGCCGCGTCTGGAATTATACTCCCAGATACGCCAGCCGTTGCCGCCGTACATGTACTGTTCCACCAGCGTTTCGTTGGCCCGCACCGACAGCAACCGGCCCAGGTCGTCGTATGCGTAGGCGTAGGCGGTGGTCTCGCCGTCTATGATTTATCTTTAGTTGGTAGTTCCACTTTCCAATGGAATAATTCATGGAAGTCATCGAAACACTTTTTGCAAATCCATCTGTAATGGTCTCTAGTAGTATAGCCCTCATCCTCAGTGTCGGAAGTTAAGGTTTCAGAAAATTTTTTTGAACAAAATTCGCAATGATCGTGATCCCAACTTGCCTCTGTTGTATGATATTTTTCAAAAACAAGAGTTGCTCCTTTTAGGTATTTTTCCTGTCCTTGTAACCTCCAATCGTTTTTGTCTTTCATAGGAACTCCTAATTTACTTTTTCGGGACAGATGAGCCATCAGGGTATAATCTGTGCCAATTCCCATCTGCATCCTTATAATCCCAATGAGGGCCTACAGGTGGGGCGTGATCTAAATCTGGCCTTAAGCTTTCACCTGTTTCAGGATTGAAGTAATTTCCTTCTTTATCTCCCGGAGTACTTCCTGGTTTTCCTTTCCATTCAAATCCTTCAGGGGGGATGGTTGGATCGTTACCTGGAAAATCTGGGCAAGGGCTTTCTTTGTTTGGTTCAGTAGCAGGTTTTTCACTCTCAGGTTGTTCATCTTCAGCACCATCAATCGCTTCAGCAATTGCAGCACCTGTAATAATCCCTGCCAATATTGCACCTGTTGTCTCAAGAGCAGGAATTGCGGCAGCAATAACGGGAGGAGCAAGAAACAAAGGAAGGAACAACCCCTTCGGATCCACCAACCTAACCGGATCGCAACCGCAATACCCATACAGATCCGTATCCCCGCCGTCGAAGCCAATCGGATCCTTCGACGTCCAGCGTCCGGTCTCCGGATCATAATCGCGATAGCCGAATCTTACCAGTCCGGTGTCGGCATCGTAGAGTCCGCCTGCAAAGCACAGCACGCTGAATGCGGGTTTGGTGTCCGTCAGGATATTGCCAAAGCTGTCGTAGACGACCCGTTTCAAGATGCCGCCGTCGGTGTCGGTCAGGGCGACCAGGCTGCCGACCTGGTCGTAATGCAAATAATAGGTCGTGCCGTCGGTTTCCACGCTGGCGGGCATGCGGCCGCCCGCGTATTGGAAGCGGTATTTGAGTAGGTCGCTGCCGTCGTACACGGCCAGGAGGCGGGTCATGCCTTGCCAGAGGTATTTTTCGGTTATTATCCCGTCCACTTTTTTTGCAATACGGCGGCCGAGGGGGTCGATTACATATTCGATCGTACGGCCGTCGGGCAGGGCCACGGCGCGGAGGGCGCCGCGCGTATCGTAGGTGTAGGTGGTCACGCCGTCGGGCGTGGTTTTGGTCCGCAAATAGCCGTCCGCGTCGTAGGCGTAGGTGCTGTCTCCGGCCGTGAGCAGGCGGTCTTCGGCGTCGTAGGAGAAGGTCCGGTCCGTGATGCCGCGTCTGGAATTATACTCCCAGATACGCCAGCCGTTGCCGCCGTACATGTACTGTTCCACCAGCGTCTCGTTGGCCCGCACCTCGAGCAACCGGCCCAGGTCGTCGTATGCGTATGAGTAGGCGGTAGTTTCGCCGTCTATTACCTCGGTCTTTGCAATGATCTGCCCGCCCTTGTTGCGCTGCAGGCTCAGGGAGAAGATGTCCGTACCGTTGACCTGGGTCAGCTGGGTTTCCAGCTCGCCGAAGCCGTTGAGGCCGAAGGTTGCGTTGAAGGTCCCGCCCGCGCCCGTGTCGCCGACAGCCTCAACACTGCCGTTTTCCGCGCTGCGGGTGATGTTGAAATTGCCCGCTTTGGTGAGCAGGTCGTCGGCGTCGCGTTCGAACGTGGTTTCCGCGCCCGCGTATGTCATGGAGGCGAGCTGCAGGTTGTCGTCGTACGTATAGCCGATGGCGGCGGCCAGGTCGCCGGAGAGTGACCTGCGTAATCTTGCTATTCTGTTAAATCTTTTATGCTATACCATACTACGTAACCAGTCAGTCCATTTTTAGTTCTAATTTTATAATATAAACAATCCTTTGAATATGTTGAAGATAGAATTACTACTTTAGTTTTATTCTGTAAAATTGAAATGATTCTGTTTCCAGGAGCCTCAATCCAAGTAGGTTTAAGGAGAAGCTCAGTTTGTTCTTTTATAATTGCAGATTTATTTTTATTGTTACAAAATAAAAAAAATAATAAGCAAAATAACGATAGCAATAGAATAAAAATATAAATTATTTTTTTGCCCATGGCGCACTCGTCCCTGTCCTATTTTGTGAGGCTTTATGAAATGAGTAACCATTGACTAAACCAGAATTAATTAAAGATTTACCTAGTGAGACAGGAAGTAATGCAGGATCAATATCATAGCCAAGTTTTTCCAAAGCCTCTTGTATTGGAGATGCACATGTTCTTAGTGGAAAACTATAATTTTCTTTGTATTTTGAAAGAAAACATTTGATAAAATCTTCCTCGCATGGTGAAAGATCTAACTGTAAAGAAGTTCCATTTCTAAACATATTAATATTCAAATAGTTTTCTTCATCCTCTTGAAACATTCCGTCCGGGGTGTATGAATATGTTGTACCATCAATAGTAACTGAAACATGGCCAAAAGAAGACCGAAACCATCCGCTGGGCTGCCAAACTGTTACTTTAGTTAACAGTCCCTCCACATCCACCCAATTCACCGGATCCCAACCGCAGTACGCATACAGATCCGTGTCCCCGCCGTCGAAGCCAATCGGATCCTTCGACGTCCATCTTCCGGTTTCCGGATCATAATCCCGATAGCCGAAGCGGATCAAGCCCGTATCGCTGTCGTAGAGTCCGCCTGCAAAGCCCAGCACGCTGAACGTAGGCTTTGTGTCCGTCAGGATATTTCCGAATGAATCATAGACGACGCGCTTCAGTATGCCGCCGTCGGTGTCGGTCAAAGCTACCAGGCTGCCGACCTGGTCGTAATGCAAATAATAGGTCGTGCCGTCGGTCTCCACGCTGACGGGCATGCGGCCGCCCGCGTATTGGAAGCGGTATTTGAGGAGGTCGCTGCCGTCGTACACGGCCAGGAGGCGGGTCAGGCCTTGCCAGAGGTACTTTTCGCTGACTATGCCATCGATCTTTTTGGCGATGCGGCGGCCGAGGGGGTCGATGGTGTATTCGATCGTACGGCCGTCGGGCAGGGCCACGGCGCGGAGGGCGCCGCGCGTATCGTAGGTGTAGGTGGTCACGCCGTCGGGCGTGGTTTTGGTCTGCAAGTAGCCGTCCGCGTCGTAGGCGTAGGTGCTGTCTCCGGCCGTGAGCAGGCGGTCTTCGGCGTCGTAGGAGAAGGTACGGTCCGTGATGCCGCGTCTGGAATTATACTCCCAGATACGCCAGCCGTTGCCGCCGTACATGTACTGCTCCACCAGCGTCTCGTTGGCCCGCACCTCAAGCAACCGGCCCAGGTCGTCGTATGCGTAGGCGTAGGCGGTGGTTTCGCCGTCTATGATCTCGGTCTTTGCAATGATCTGCCCGCCCTTGTTGCGCTGCAGGCTCAGGGAGAAGATGTCCGTACCGTTGACCTGGGTCAGCTGGGTTTCCAGCTCGCCGAAGCCGTTGAGGCCGAAGGTTGCGCTGAAGGTCCCGCCCGCGCCCGTGTCGCCGACAGCCTCAACACTGCCGTTTTCCGCGCTGCGGGTGATGTTGAAATTGCCCGCTTTGGTGAGCAGGTCGTCGGCGTCGCGTTCGAACGCGGTTTCTGCGCCCGCGTATGTCATGGATGCGAGCTGCAGGTTGTCGTCGTACGTATAGCTGATGGCGGCGGCCAGGTCGCCGGAGAGCGTACGCGAGGTCAGCAGCGGGCCGTCCCATTCGTAGGCCACGGTCTGGCCGCTGAAAGTGATCTGCGCGACCTTGTCCGGGCAGCTGTAGGTGTAGTCGATGTCGCCTTCGGGCGTTGTGACGCGTTCGAGCAGGCCGTCGGTGTAGACGTAGCTGATCTGCGCCCCTGATGGCGCGGTCACGGACGTGAGGCGGCGGTCCTTGTCGTAGGCGTAGCCGTAGAGATTTTCCAGCGGGGTTTCGTAGCTGACCGGGCGGTCCACGCTGTTGTAGGCGTAGCTATGGTCCTCCTGAGTCATGGGCGTGGTCAGCAGGGTCATGTTGCCGTTGGCGTCGTAGGCAAAGCGTACGGAGGTGCCGTCCGGCCGGGTGATGGCCGTGAGCTGGTCCACGCTGTCGTAGGCAAAGCTGGTGGTGCGGTCCAGCGCGTCGGTGACCGCGGCCAGGTTGCCGCGCGTATCGTAGGTGTAGGAGACCGTGCGGGCCTGGTCCGCCTGGTCTTCCGCGCCCACGCTGACAGACGCGATCCGGCCTTCATCGTCGTAGGCGTACGTGGTGTCGTGGAACCCGGCCACGCTGGAGCTCCGGGCCAGCAGCGTATCCGGATCGAACGTACGGGTCAGCACGCGGCCGAAAGGCGTGGTGGCCGTGATCTGCGAGGTCAGGTAGTCGGTTATGGTGGTGGTCGTACGCTCGTTGCTGGTGCTGGTCCAGGTCACGGACTCGGGCCGGCCGTCGCTGTCCGCGTCCTCGTAGGCCACGGAACGGGTGGTGGCCAGCTGCTTGCCCGAAGGCACTGTCCGCGTGCTGCTGTTGACGTACTTTTGCAGCGTGGCGGGATTGAGGTCGTAGGTCCAGGCGGTATCCGTGCCGCAGGGCAGGGAAGCGGCGCCATTCATGCCCGTGGAAGCCATTTCGTAGGTTTTCACCGCGCCGGACGGACCGGTGATGGTGGAGCTGAAGGCATCGCCCGAACCGTACGTATCCTCGTAGGTGGTGGTGTCGCCTTATAAAATGCAAAAGCAGCTTATTTCTTCTAAAATTGAATGGATATTAACATGATAAATCTATAAACTATTAACGTTTGTAAAGCAAAAGGAACTATGAAGATTCGAAAAGTAATTCAGCTTCAAGAGCATCAACAAAAATAAAAGCATTCCAGGTTGAAACAAAAAACCAGAATAAAGAATCTATATGCATGGCTTTGGGGAGCTTTATTCTTAATTGGTGCGGTAAATCTTGAAAATGACCAGTAGTAACTAAAACTCCTTGAGGAGTTTCATGTAACAGTATCTCGCTATTTTCAATTGAAAAAAAATTTAATTTGGTCAACTTAAGCTTAGCAAATTGATAACGCGGTTTTTTTAAATAAAATTCTTCTTCAGAAGTACTCATACAAATTGAGAGCCCAACTTCTGCATTCAGATTTTCATAAGAAACCTGGAAGTATCGAATGAAGGAATCATGAAAACCATTAGGTAGAGCATTCTCTATTTCAAATATATTCATTTGATCTCTCTATGGAATGACGGGTGTAGGAGGTAATAAAGGTAATTTACCGATTTTATTTGGTCTAAAATTTTTTGGTATGTTTCTATTCATGAATTCATTAAACCTTTTCCAGAGGTTTAATATTCGATCTTTGATGCACAATTTTTCATCTGGACAAGGAGTGGCTGGGACTTCAGTGCCTGGTGGCAAATGTTCTTTGTTATGATTAAAATGCCAATGATCTATTCCTCG
Organism: Desulfovibrionaceae bacterium; assembly: GCA_963677785.2. Lineage (GTDB taxonomy): Bacteria > Desulfobacterota > Desulfovibrionia > Desulfovibrionales > Desulfovibrionaceae. The sequence goes on from CAXXDH010000002.1 coordinate 13,405, forward strand.
CCAACCTGGTGCACCTTCTCTACCTTTATGAAATTCCAGTGTTTCTCCCATATGATTAACCCATTTTGAACCATTAGGGTTTTTATGCCTCATATCTTGGTGCCAACAACTTGGCAATCCACTTGGATCAGGAGGCAACATCAGAAGGCCATCCGTATCCACCCAATTCACCGGATCTCCACCGCAGTACCCATACAGATCCGTATCCCCGCCGTCGAAGCCAATCGGATCCTTCGACGTCCAGCGTCCGGTCTCCGGATCATAATCGCGATAGCCGAATCTTACCAGTCCGGTTTCGGCATCGTAGAGTCCGCCTGCAAAGCCCAGCACGCTGAATGCGGGTTTGGTGTCCGTCAGGATATTGCCGAAGCTGTCGTAGACGACCCGCTTCAGTATGCCGCCGTCGGTGTCGGTCAAAGCCACTAGGCTGCCTACCTGGTCGTAATGCAAATAGTAGGTCGTGCCGTCGGTTGCGACGCTTACGGGGAGGCGGCCGCCCGCGTATTGGAAGCGGTATTTGAGTAGGTCGCTGCCGTCGTACACGGCCAGGAGGCGGGTCAGGCCTTGCCAGAGGTACTTTTCGCTGACTATGCCGTCGATCTTTTTGGCGATGCGGCGGCCGAGGGGGTCGATTACATATTCGATCGTACGGCCGTCGGGCAGGGCCACGGCGCGGAGGGCGCCGCGCGTATCGTAGGTGTAGGTGGTCACGCTGTCGGGCGTGGTTTTGCTCTGCAAGTAGCCGTCCGCGTCGTAGGCGTAGGTGCTGTCTCCGGCCATGAGCAGGCGGTCTTCGGCGTCGTAGGAGAAGGTCCGGTCCGTGATGCCGCGTCTGGAATTATACTCCCAGATACGCCAGCCGTTGCCGCCGTACATGTACTGTTCCACCAGCGTCTCGTTGGCCCGCACCTCGATCAACCGGCCCAGGTCGTCGTATGCGTAGGCGTAGGCGGTGGTTTCGCCGTCTATTATTTCGGTCTTTGCAATGATCTGCCCGCCTTTGTTGCGCTGCAGGCTCAGGGAGAAGATGTCCGTAGCGTTGACCTGGGTCAGCTGGGTTTCCAGCTCGCCGAAGCCGTTGAGGCCGAAGGTTGCGTTGAAGGTCCCGCCCGCGCCCGTGTCGCCGACAGCCTCAACACTGCCGTTTTCCGCGCTGCGGGTGATGTTGAAATTGCCCGCTTTGGTGAGCAGGTCGTCGGCGTCGCGTTCGAACGCGGTTTCTGCGCCCGCGTATGTCATGGATGCGAGCTGCAGGTTGTCGTCGTACGTATAGCCGACAGTGGCGGCCAGGTCGCCGGAGAGCGTACGCGAGGTCAGCAGCGGGCCGTCCCATTCGTAGGCCACGGTCTGGCCGCTGAAGGCGACCTGCGCGACCTTGCCCGGGCAGCTGTACGTATAGTCGATGTCGCCTTCGGGCGTGCTGATGCGTTCGAGCAGGCCGTCGGTGTAGACGTAGCTGATCTGCGCCCCTGATGGCGCGGTCACGGCCGTGAGGCGGCGGTCCTTGTCGTAGGTGTAGCCGTAGAGATTTTCCAGCGGGGTTTCGTAGCTGACCGGGCGGTCCACGCTGTTGTAGGCGTAGCTGTGGTCCTCCTGGGTCATGGGCGTGGTCAGCAGGGTCATGTTGCCGTTGGCGTCGTAGGCAAAGCGTACGGAGGTGCCGTCCGGCCGGGTGATGGCCGTGAGCTGGTCCACGCTGTCGTAGGCAAAGCTGGTGGTGCGGTCCAGCGCGTCGGTGACCGCGGCCAGGTTGCCGCGCGTATCGTAGGTGTAGGAGACCGTGCGGGCCTGGTCCGCCTGGTCTTCCGCGCCCACGCTGACAGACGCGATCCGGCCTTCGTCGTCGTAGGCGTAGGTGGTGTCGTAGAACCCGGCCACGCTGGAGCTCCGGGCCAGCAGCGTATCCGGGTCGAACGTACGGGTCAGCACGCGGCCGAAGGGCGTGGTGGCCGTGATCTGCGAGGTCAGGTAGTCGGTTATGGTGGTGGTCGTACGCTCGTTGCTGGTGCTGGTCCAGGTCACGGACTCGGGCCGGCCGTCCTCATCCGCGTCCTCGTAGGCCACGGAACGGGTGGTGGCCAGCTGCTTGCCCGAAGGCACTGTCCGCGTGCTGCTGTTGACGTACTTTTGCAGCGTGGCGGGATTGAGGTCGTAGGTCCAGGCGGTATCCGTGCCGCAGGGCAGGGAAGCGGCGCCATTCATGCCCGTGGAAGCCATTTCGTAGGTTTTCACCGCGCCGGACGGACCGGTGATGGTGGAGCTGAAGGTATCGCCATCACCGTACGTATCCTCGTAGGTGGTGGTGTCGCCCTCGGCGGTGATGATCTGCCTGGTATAGACGCTTTCGTCGACGTCCTGCGTCAGGGTGACTTCCCCGCCTTCGGGGTCCTTCATGGCCGTGAGGCGGCCGTAGTCGTCGAACTCGTGGCTGAACAGGCCGCCGTTGGGGTCGGTCTCGGCCGTCATCAGGCCGCTGTCCGTGTACTCGAACGTATAGCCGGTGTCGTCCTCAAATCCGACGCTCCGCAGCAGATTTTCGGTGTCGACGGAGAGCCGCGTACGCTGCCCGTGGGGCGCGACAATGGCCGTGGCCCGGCCGTCGCTGTCGCGTTCGATGGTGACGGTGTTGCCGAAGCGGTCGGTTTCGGAGACGAGGTTGCCGTCGTCGTCATAACCGAACGTGGTGAGCACTTTGCCGGTGTCGTAGTCAAGGGTCTGCAAATGCTTGCCGCTACTGCTCAGGACATAGACCTTATTGCCGTCTATGAACGTAATATTTCCCTGTTCGAGAAGATCGGATGCCGTATAGGGATAGACGAGTTTAAATATACGACTTCCGGCGCGCAGGAAGACCTGGCCATCCGGGGAGACTCCGATATTCGTATTATACGAGAATTTTCGAGACAACGCGGGTATCAGATTGTCTACAGTAGCGGTGCTGCAATTCGTCTTGCAACCTGCCACAGGATACATCTCTCCGGAGGAAGTGATATGATAGATCATGAAAGAAACATGGCGTGTCCCAGCAATGTAATAGCCGCCCTTTGGAGTGGCTGCTAATTGCAATGCGTAATGCGTATTGGAATCCGTGTTTTTTAAGTGGTAGTATTCGAGGTCTCCTTCGGGCGTGATTTTTCTCATTGCTGTGCCGTTATCAATATATATTATAGATCCATCATCTTCCACAATAAGATCGTCACAATAACGGGCATTTGAATGGATGTTATGGATTATTCCATCCGGGGTAATTTTCCGAATCTTGCCGTTACGGTTTTCACCGACGTATATGTTTCCTTCCTTGTCTGCTGCCACTCCTTGTATATTTTCAAATTGTGCTTCTGTTGCCGCTATCTCATCTCCATTATACCCGCTTTCACCAGTCCCCGCCACGTGATGAAGGATTCCATCCCGGTCAATTTTAAAGAGTTGATATAGTGTTGCAAAGTAAAAGTTGTCATAAGGATCAAAGCAACAGGCAAAAATTTCACCAGTGTCTTTTACTTCTGTTGCCGGTCCTTCAAGGGCATCCATTAAATCCTTTTCCCCGTGTCCGGTAACAAGAGTGGATATTCCTTCCGGTGTAATTTTTGCAATGTTTCTATAACTTTGGGTGTAATAGTTTCCGGCACTGTCGAACTTGATATGATTTGTCCAGGGAAAAGCACGTTCAAGCGCTGGAAGCGGATCAGTGACGTTTACATTTTCATGTCCATTGCCGGAGCCGGCGACATGTTGAATGTATGCGCCGGCATTTTCCAGCGTGCCGCCATCCCCAAGATGGAGAATCTGAGGATTGGAAAAATCCAGTTCATGGTGGTTGCTCAAAGTCCAACCGCGACCAAAGTCGTTTCGCTTTGATATTGCTTCGGATTCTACTGTAAACGTTTTCCAAAGGATGGCTTTCTGACGCGCTATAATGGAAGTAACTGCAACACCGGCCAGTGCAAACGCAGGGTTCGCATCATTGGAGCCTGCGTAAACACAGTCGTATTTGTATCCGATTTGAACGTTAAACGTGGTATGCGCAATTTGATTGCCTAAGTAATCTTTGCCATCCCAAATGAAATCCAATGATTTGTTGGGTTCGGGCGCGAATTCCCAGGTAAATGTCCGCCCGGCGGCAGTAAGTTGCACATGCATGGACTTGGCCACATCGGGTACGCTGTCTCCACTGACCGGGATACGAAGATGGTGCGAATAACCGGATGTCCGGTCGCTTTCATAGTGCAGGGTGAGGTCCGTTCCCATGACCGGAACATCTTCGTGAAAGGTCTGGTCGCGCGGGGTAGCGTAGGAATTGAAGCAGACCGGGCAGGAACCGTTTTCAGGAGCCCCTTTTGAGGCAACTGGTGCGGGAACGGATGGCGTTTCGGCTCCGTCGACAGGCCTATAGGGCCAGTTGCAATCCCAAAGCGAGAAATGTTCCACGCTGAAGCGCCAATAGGTGGCGCCGACCTGGGTGAAGGCCTCCTCAGGCAGGCCGTCGAGTTCGTCGTAGATGTCGATGTCGCCGTCCACGTCGTCGGCCGCGCCGTCGCCGTCCGCGTCCACGCCGTCCACGTTGCCGTCGCCGTCCGTATCGATGAGCCGCACCACGGCGCCGTTGTCTGAAGGAATCCAGGTGGCGCTGTCGGCGTCGTAATACCCCACGGGCACCGCCGTGCCCACGTCGAAGCCGAGAAAGTTCTGGACCCAGACCGCGAGAGGCTTGGAGAACCGGACGTTTTCCACACCCGGAATCCGGAGGTCCACGCAATAGGTGAAAGCCGAGGCCCGGGGCAGCTCAGCGGGCATGGTTTCGGGCTGCAGGGAGACGTCCGTGGCGCGGACGTCGAAGGCGGTGAGTTCCTGGAGCTGGTTGCCGTCCGCGTCCACTTCCCAGACCTGCGTATCGCCTTCAAAAACAATGGTGGCGGAGCGGGTGCCGCGGTCGTCCGTGACCGGGGTGGACGTATGCGAGATGATGGTCTCGGGATCGCCGTCCAGGACCACATGGGTCGTATTGCTGTCGGCCGGGACCAGATAGGGCGTACCGGCTACTACAATGCCGTTCCAGGGCGCGGATACCATACGGTCGGCTTCGATGTAGCCGCTTTTTGCATAATGCACCTTGAGCGTGCCGCCGCCTTGCACGGCAATGGAAAAGCTGCCGTCCGCTTCCGAATAGACGCTGCCGTATTCGGCGTAGTCCCGTATGGTGACGGCGACGCCGCCGAGAGGCGCGCCTTCCGCGTCGGCCACCGAGCCGGTGATCACGGCGAAACGCCGTGCCTCGTAATCCACGGTGGCGTCCGGCGGGATGAGATCTTCGTATTTTTCGCCGAACGAGCCTTCGGGCTGGGCCGCCACAGCGGCGCGTACGGTCACGGTCACGTCCTGCTGGGTGGCGCCGCCCGGACCCGAGGCCGTGAGCGTGTAGGTGGTTTTTCGCTGCGGAGTGACCACGCTGCTTCCGGAGGATTCCACGGCGCCCGTGTCGGGTTCGATGCTGACGGTGTCGGCGTATTGCACGTTCCAGCTCAGGGTTGCTGACTCGCCGAGGACGATTTCTTCGGGCGAAGCCGCGAAGGCGACGACCGGCGCCGGATAGGTGACTTCCAGGGTGGCCCGTGCCGGGGTTTCATGTCCGCCGTTTCGCGTCGTGAGCGTGTAGGTGGTGGTCTCCCCGGGCTGGACCTGTTTGGAGCCGCTGAGCTCCACGGCTTCGGAGTCGGTGTTTTCGCCGTTGTCCAGCGAGGCTTCCAGGGCGTTTTCCGTACTCCATACGAGCCTGGCGCTGTTGCCCGTGAGGATGGATTCCGGATCCGCGACCAGGGAGGCCGTGGGCGCGGGGCAGGTGATTTCCACGGTGGCGGAGTCCGTGTCCGTGCCGCCCGGACCGGTGGCCGTGAGCGTGTAGGTGGTGGTTTCGTTGGGGGCCACGTCCACGCTGCCGCTGGGGTCGAGGTCCTCGAATCCGGGGCTGATGGAAATGGTTTCGGCGTTCTGCGTATCCCACATCAGGGTGACGGGCTTGCCGCAGAGCAGCGGATCGTCCTGGGTTTCAGGATAGGTCTGAATGGCGGCCACGGGTTCGGGCTCTTTGACCTCCAGCGTCACCGAGCTGGTGGCTGTGCCTTGCGGGCCGGCGGCGGTGAGCACGTAGCTGGTCGTCTCGGCGGGGGAGACACTCCGCGTGCCGCTGGCGGCCACGCTGCCAAGGTCCGGCGAGATGGAGACGGAAGCCGCCCATTCGGTGGACCAGCTCAGCGTGGCGGACTCGCCCACGGTGATTTCCGTGGGGTCCACGGAAAAAAGGGAGCTGGGAGCGGCGCAGGAAACAGCCACTGTGGCGCTTGCGGTGGTTGTGCCGCCCGGTCCGGTGGCCGTGAGCGTATAGGTGGTGCCGGATGTGGGGCTGACCGTCAGGGAGCCCGTGGCGTCGACCTCGCCGATGCCGTTGTCGATGCTGACGCTTTCGGCGTTTTCCGTACTCCAGCTCAGGGTGGCGGATTCGAGACAGCTGACGGCGTCCGGGGTAACCGTCAAAGAGGCTGTGGGCGCGGGATCGCTTTTGGAGCTGATGCGGATGCGTACGGACGCGCCCCTGCGCCCCAGGAGCAACAGGCCGACGAGATTGTTGCGCTTAAGCGAACAGGGCAGAGTGAGCGTTGTTTCTTTGCCGCGCAGAAAATTGCGGGAAGCCAGTTTGCGGCCGTTGAGCGTGATCCAGCCGGTCAGGGAAGCGCCGGAGCTTTTTTCGATGGTGCAGCTGCATTGGCTGTTGTTTTGCGGGGAAACGGGCACCCGGAAGGTATCCACTCTGGCCGCGATGCCGGGCCAGCGCAATGTAAAGGTTTTGTCATAGAGCGGATCCGGCAGGGACGGTGCTTCCGGCCGGCCGTGGTGCTGGAGATGATGCCCGGGGCTCTGGAGCTTGTTTTGCTTGTGCGCCGGGGAGCCATGGCCAGAGGCAAGGGCGGTGGCGGCGGTGAAAATGAGCGTAAAGAGGACAATAAAGAAAAGGGTGCGCTTGGCCATGGTCAATTCCGTCCGGTTAAAGGATCAGTAACGGCTTTGGTCTGTCCCAAGTCGATACGGCACTCCTCGGGGCACTGGTTACAGCAAAAAACGCCGGCAGCGGATAAGACAATTCTGGCTTTGAGCAGTTTTTTGCACCGCCTGTCTTGGTACGGCTTGGTGCGTCTTGAAAAAGACTGGTTAATGCGTCTAAGTCAATATGTGTTAATAGTATATAAATCTTAATTTTTTTATTCTGTAGGAGATTTTAATAAAGAAAGCAAGAAAAAAATAAATAAACAGTATGATTCTCTTAGTGTTGCTATATAAAAGTGGCAGTATTGTAGTTATGGTTTGTCAGGGGGGGCGGCTAAAAAAAAGCCGGAAGAGGAAGCCTCTCCCGGCTGTGGCTTTTTGGCTGGCTATTCCGGCCGTATGGGCAGGCGCGGGCAGTTTATTCGACTGCTATGCGCCTGGGCGTTTTTTCCGGCAGTTTCTGCATCCGTACGGTCAGAACCCCATTTTCGCAGGTTGCCGTTACCGAGGCGGTATCGACGTAGTCCGGCAGGGGGATGCTGCGGTAGATGCTGCCGTATCTGCGCTCGCGGCGGATATAGTTGTCCTTTTTTTCCTCGTGTTCGTTCTCGGTCTTGCCCCGGATGACCAAGGCGTTGTTCTCCAGGGTCAATTCGATGTCCTTTTTGTCCAGACCGGGCACGTCGGCCTTGATCCTCACTTCCTTTTCCGTCTCGCTGACATCCAGGTTCGGAGCCATGTTCTCCGGGAACAACGTTCCGCCTAACGGGGCGCGAACGAACTCTTCGAAAAGGTCGAAAAAGTCGGGTTCGCGCTTGCTCGGCTCCTGGCGTCTCTTCCACAAGCTGGGCAGGAATTGATCGAACATACGCGTACACCTCCTGTTTGCGCGGCAGCGCGGAAAGGCGCTTATTCCACGGATATTTCAATTTTCTTGGGCACAGCCCGTTCCGATTTCGGCAAATGCAGGTTCAGGACGCCGTTGTCCAGCTTGGCCGTGATCTTTTCTTTGTCCACGGTGTCGGACAACGTGAAGGTCCGGACGTATTCGCCGCCGCCGAATTCCACATGTGAAAAGCTTCTGTTTGCATCCTCCGCCGGGTCCGCCGGATAGCAGGTCCGGCCGGTGACGGTGACTTCATCGGCATTGAGATCGATGGCCAGGCCGTCTTTGCGTACGCCGGGCATGTCGATATAAATGTGAAACCCGTCTTCCTTCTCCACGATGTCGGTGGCAGGGCGGACCTTGGGCAATTTTTCCTCACGAGTGACGGTTTCGTTGGTCATGATTTTTTCCTCCCTCTCAGAGCCGGATCAGGCCGACTCGATGCTGATTTTGCGCGGTTTGACTTCTTCGGCCTTGGGAAGCCTGATTTCAAGCACGCCGTCTTTCAGCGTGGCCTTGATCCCGTCGCGGTCAACATCCTGGTGAATGCGGACTACGCGTTGAAAAGCGCCGTAGGGGCGCTCCTGGCGGTAGTACGTGCCTTCACCGGCCTTGATTTCGCCCTGGATGGTCAGGGTGGCCTCGGCCAGGGTGATGTCCAGTGCGTCCAGGCTGACGCCCGGTACTTCACATTGGATATAGATCGCCTCGTCGTCTTCGGACAAATTCAGAGGCGGATATGACTGTCGGCGTTGGCTCATGGTCGGCGAAGTGAGCAGCGCGTCCATCAGCCGGTCAAAACCACGCGGCAGGCCATACAGCGATCTGAGTTCGGTAACCATTTTTGCAACCTCCTTAAGATTCATTGCAACCTTTTGTTAGCCAGAAAATAATGCCGTTTAGCGGGCTGTCAAGATTCTGGCCCAAAAAATAGCTTTGATATTCTGCTAAGTTATATAAAATATTAGCACTCTCTTGCGTTGAGTGCCAAAAAAAGATAGTTTGAAAAAGCCCTGGCGGAGGGAAGAGAATTCAGGTAAATGCGTTTTTGATTTGTATGACTCTTGACGCTGCTGTTCGCAGACTTACTGTAACGATCAGCGACCGGGATATCCGGACGGCACGTGAGAGAATGCGGCTGATAAGGGAGGATAATGAAATGCCCATCTACGAATACCACTGTAAAAAGTGCGACAATGTTTTCGAGGAATTTCAAAAAGGATTTGAAGAACGCTCGGTGAAGTGCCCCAAGTGCGCGGGCGAAGCCGAGCGGTTGATCTCGAACACCTCGTTCATCCTGAAGGGAACGGGTTGGTATGTGACGGATTATAACGGAAAGCACAACGGAACTTCGGCGCAAAGCTCGTCCGACGATTCCAAAAACGGCAGCCAGTCGGCTGCATCGGCTTCTTCGTCTTCTTCCGCCAGCTCGGGCAGTTCCGACGCAGGAACCTCGGGTTCCAGCGCCAAAAGCAGCAGCGCAAGCACGCAGTAAAATTTCGCCTTACCTGTTGCGAGCAAACGGCTCATGAGTCCTGCCCCGCTTTCGAACAATCGAAAGAGGGTAAGGAGTCGTGCGCCGTTTTTTTGTTTGGCGGACAGAGCGTCGGGTCAGCGGGCGGCGGCATGAACGCACCGCCCGCCCATGGCGGCGTCTGCAACAGGGAGAAAAATCAAGGTAAGCGCTCACCCCCCAATCATCCACCAGAATGAATCCAGCTGAGATCGGATTGCGAAACATTGAAAAAGGTACTCATAGCGTCAACAAGAACAGGAAAGGTTCTTCTTCGCTGAATCCTGCACGTCTGGCGCAGGGACAAAATTCGTTCAGCCCAGCGGTTTGACTTCAGTTGGCCGAAGACACTGTTGCCGATGCCCGCGTTTACGACGGCTTTTTGATTTTTTATTGGGCTTGTCTTGGGGGTTTTTGAACGGGTTGTCGCTGGATGGGGGCTTGTTGGAGTTGGACGAATTTTGATTGAGCCTGGCTTCAAGCTGTTCGACACGGGCTTTGAGCATTTGGTTCTCGTCAAAAAGATCAGAAACAAACCCCAACATGGGCCAAGGCGTGTTGCTGACTACTTCTGCGAAAACTTTTCGGTGATAGGCGTAAGTTCGTCCATGCTATAAAAAGTTTTTGATATTTTGTTAGAATCTATCAATTTAACAATTTTATAAAAAATAAAGCAAGATATGCGTTGCTTGGAAAGAAGTTTTGCGAAAATGAAAGATGAAATGAGCAATGCAAGGCAGATATATGATGTTTACAAAAGCATATATTTTCACACGCAGCGAGAACTACGTTGCACAAAGGGGATTGAACAAAGAACGAGACTGAAGGGAAAGGAAAACACGGGGCGGAGAGTTCCGCCCCGTATAAAAGTGCCGTTTATTTCGTGGCCAGCAGTTCCACGCACTGGATGGCGATTTCCAGCTCTTCGTTGGTTTTGATTTTGAAGATTTTGACCGGGCTGTCGTCCGTGTGCAGGGGGACGACTTCGCCCTTGGCATTGCCGTTTTTGGCGGGGTCCAGTTTGATTCCCAGGTGATCCAGGTCAGCGCAGACGCCCGCTCGTACGATTTTGTCGTTTTCGCCGATGCCCGCGGTAAATGCGATGGCGTCCAGGGGGCCGAGGTTGGCGTAGTACATGCCCACGTATTTGCGTATGGAGTGGATGAGCATTTCCAGGGCCAGTTTGGCGCGTTCGTCGCCTTTGTCAATGGCCGCGTGGATGTCGCGCAGGTCCATCATGCCGCAGAGGCCCTTGAGACCGGATTCCTTGTGGATGAGGTGTTCGAGCTCCTCAAAGCTTAATCCTTTCTGCTGCGCGATGTAGGGCAGGGCGCTGGGGTCGACGCTGCCCGTACGGGTGCCCATGACCACACCGGCCAGAGGCGTCAGGCCCATGGAGGTGTCCACGCATTTGCCGTTTTTGATGGCCGTGAGGCTGCTGCCGTTGCCCAGGTGCAGGGTGATGGCGGTGAGTTCGGAAAGGGGCTTGTTCAGTGCCTTGGCCAGCTGCTTGGCCACGTAGCGGTGCGAAGTGCCGTGAAAGCCGTAACGGCGTACGCGGTATTTCTCGTAGTATTCGTAGGGCAGCGCGTACATGTAGGCTTTGGGTTCCATGGTCTGGTGAAAGGCCGTATCGAAAACCGTGATCTGCGGTACGCCCGGGAAAAGTTCCATGGCCACGAGGATACCGGCGATATGTCCGGGGTTGTGGAGCGGAGCCAGGGGAATGGCTTCCTTGAGGCCTTCGATGACATGATCGTCGACGAACATGGGGGCTTCAAAACGGCCGCCATGCACTATGCGATGGCCGCATACGGCGATTTCGGACGTATTGGCGATGACGCCGACTTCCGGATCGGTGAGCAGGGCGATGACCTGGCGCATGCCGGTGTCGTGGTCCGGCAGGGGCTCGGTTTTTTCGACCTTTTTTTCTTTGTCGGTGTCCGGCCAGGCTTTGTGGCTCAGGGAGCCCATTTCTTCGCCGATACGTTCGACCAGGCCCTGTGCCTGGACAGTTTCGGTGTCCATGTCGATCAGCTGGTATTTGATCGACGAGGAACCACAGTTAATGACAAGTACTTTCATAAGCAATATTCCTTGTTTCTTGAGCTTGAATTGCGGCAATAGCCACTGTGTTGACAATATCGGGGATGCTGCAGCCCCGAGAGAGGTCGAGAACCGGTTTTTTCAAACCCTGCAATACGGGCCCGATGGCCACGGCGTCCGCGGCCCGTTGCACGGCCTTATACGCGATGTTGCCCGTATTCAGATCCGGGACGATGAAGACGGTGGCGTGTCCGGCGACCTGACTGTCGGGCAGTTTGGTTTTTGCCACCTCGGGGGAGATGGCGGCGTCGTACTGAATGGGACCTTCGATGGGCAGGTCCGGAGCCAGGTCCTTGGCGATTTTTGTCGCTTCGCGGACCTTGTCCACATCAGCGCCTTTGCCGGAGCCGCCCGTGGAATACGAGAGCAGGGCCACACGCGGTTCCACGCCGAAAAGCCTGGCAGTCTGGGCAGAGGATACGGCGATTTCCGCCAGCTGCTGCGCATTGGGATCCGGATTCACGGCGCAGTCTCCGTAGACCAGGACGCGGTCCTTGAGGCACATGAAAAAGACCGAGGACACAATGGAGCAGCCCGAGCGGGTCTTGATGATTTCCAGGGCAGGGCGGATGGTCTGCGCGGTGGTGGTGATGGAACCGGAAACCATGGCGTCGGCGAACTGCTTGTGGACCATCATGGTGGCGAAATAGGTGTTGTCGAGCATCTGGTCATAGGCCATGTCCATGGTGATGCCCTTGTGTTTGCGCAGCTCAAAGTAAGTCTGGGCGAATTCCTCGCGCCAAGAGGACTCCTTGGGATCGATAATCTGCACGTCGCGCAACTGCAGGCCCAGCTGCCCGACCCGTGCGGAAACGTCTTTCTGATCCCCCAGCAGGGTGACGTTGCAGATGCCGCGTTTGAGCAGCACGTCCGCGGCCTGCAGAATACGGTCGCTGGAACCTTCGGGCAGCACCACATGCTGTTTGTCTGCCTGCGCGCGTTCAATGAGGCTGAACTCGAACATTTTGGGCGTGAGTTTGTTGGTCTTGACCACTACAAGCTTTTCACGCAGCTCCGCCGTGTTCACATGGCTTTCGAAGTGCTTCAGGGCGATGGAAATTTTGGGCAGGTTGTCCGGGGCGATCCGGCCGTAGAGGTTGTTGAGCTTGTGTGCGGCCTTGTAGGTGTGGTCTTTTACCAGCAGCACGGCCATGGGTACCTCGCGCCAGCCTTCGATGAGCTGGGCCAGGCGCTCGCTGGGTTTGATGCCCCCGGTGAGCACGATTCCGGAAATGTCCGGATAGGTAGTGGAAATGCGCGAGACCAGGCAGCTGAGAATAATGTCCGTACGGTCCCCCGGAACCAGCACCAGGCTGCCTTGCTGGATGTATCCCATGAAGTTGGAGGCCTGCATGGCGGCTACCAGGTAATCGTCGGCCAGGGCGTTGAGGCGGTCCTTGCCGTACAGGACGCTGGCGCCCAGCCAGTCTTTGACTTCCTCGATGGACGGGCGGCTGAGACAGCGTTCGTCCGGAATAGTGTAGAGCAGCATGTCCGGATTTTTAATTTTCAGAGAGACTTCCGGAAGCTTTCCCGTACGTTCGTCAAGGCCGACACGGTTGAGGACAAGGGCGAACAGGTGCAGATTGCGCTCCTCGCTGGTTTTCAGCACCAGTTGCGCGTCGGCCGCCAGTTCCTCAGGCGTTTTATCAAAGCCGCTGACCACAAACAGGGTGGGCGCGCCGATGTTTTCGGCAATGGCCGAGTTCAGGTCGGCCTCGAACGCCGGATCGGAAGAAGAACAATCCGTACCTTCGACAAGCACGAAGTCATACTTTTTTTCCAGTTCCTTGTATTTTTCGAGGACGGTTTCCATCAGTTCGTCGTTTTTGCCCTGGTTGATGAGGTGGCGGGCCTGGGGCAGCGTAAAGGCGTAGGACTGTTCATAATTCTGCTGGAGATTGAAGTGGCTGCGAATCAGATTGATGTCGTTATCGGGGATTTCCGGCTGCTTTTGGGCGATGATGGGTCTGAAAAAAGCGACTTTGGGGATTTCTTTGAGCAGCAGCTGCATCAGGCCGAGGACGATGGCTGACTTGCCGCTATAGCGTTCGGACGAAGTGACGAACAAATTGGTGGACATGATTTTTCCCTCTCAAACATGCCGGGCGAAGACATGGTGATCCGTCTTCGCCCGGCATGGCGTACGGTATGATAGTTACCGGAATCTGCTTAATTCGATTTCACGTCCCATATATCGCGTACGTACTCCATGACGGCGCGATCGCTGGAGAATTTCCCCATACGGGCGGTGTTCAGAATGGAACGCCTGATCCATTCCTGCTGATCCAGGTACAACTTCGATACATCTGCCTGGCAGTCCACATAGGCGCGGTAATCGGCGGTCAGCAGGAACCAGTCTCCGTGGTCCAGCAGCGGCGTTACCACGGGAACGAAAATGCCCGGTTCGGTGGGGCAGAACAGATCGCCCATGAGCATGTTCAGGACCTGTTTCAATTCCGGGTCGCTTTCATAAGCGGCGCGAGGGTTGTATCCGTCCCGGCGTTTTTGTGCAACTTCGTCTGCCTTGAGACCGAAGATAAAAATGTTCTCCGGGCCCACTTCTTCCATTATTTCAACGTTGGCGCCGTCCAGGGTGCCGATGGTCAGAGCTCCGTTGAGTGCGAATTTCATGTTGCCCGTACCCGAGGCTTCCATGCCGGCGGTGGAAATCTGCTCGGAAAGGTCCGCGGCCGCGATGAGCTTTTCATTGAGCGAGACGCAGTAGTTGGGCAAAAAGTATACCTTGAGCTTGTCGCCCACGTCCGGGTCGTTGTTCACCACATCGGCCACGGAGTTGACGCATTTGATGGTCTGCTTGGCCATCCAGTAGCCGGGAGCGGCCTTGCCGCCGAATAACACCGTACGCGGTACGTGCACACTGTCGGGATCGGCCTTGATGCGCTTGTACATGGTGATAACGTGCAGCAGGTTGAGCAGCTGGCGCTTGTATTCGTGAATACGCTTGACCTGAATGTCGAACATGCTTTCAGGATTGATGATGGGGCCGCCTTGCTCGGCGATGTAGGCGGCCAGCTTTTCCTTGTTGTGGCGCCGGATGTTTTTCCATTGAGTCTGGAATTCCGCATTGTCGGCATAGGGTTCGAGTTTTTTGAGCTGGTCCAGATCTGTGATCCAGTCTTTTCCGATGTGGTCGCAAATCAGTTCGGTCAGGCGCGGGTTGGCCTGGCGCAGAAAACGGCGGGGTGTGACGCCGTTGGTCTTGTTGTTGAATTTGTCCGGATACATCTCGTAGAAATCCTGGAAAATGCTCTGCTTGATGATCTCCGTGTGCAGGGCGGCCACGCCGTTGACCGAGCGGCTGGCCACAATGGCCAGATGCGACATGCGTACGTAGCGCGTGGGCCCTTCTTCTATAATGGACATCCGGCTGAGACGGTCCATGTCGCCTGGGAAGCGGGCGGCCACGTCTTCCAGAAAGCGGCGGTTGATTTCGTAGATGATCAGCAGATGGCGGGGCAGCAATTCTTCAAAATAGCGTACGGGCCATTTTTCAAGGGCCTCAGGCAATACGGTGTGGTTGGTGTAGGCAAAGGTCTTGCGGCAGACGTCCCAGGCCGTATCCCAATCGATGAGCTCCTTGTCCAGCATCAGGCGCATCAGTTCGGGGATGGCGATGGCCGGATGGGTTTCATTGAGCTGGATGACGGCTTCTTCCGGAATATTGGTGATGGGCCGGTCCACCTTGCGGTGGCGGCGCATGATGTCCTGCAGGGTGGCGGAGACCAGGAAATACTGCTGCTTGAAGCGCAGCTGCTTGCCTTCGTCGGATTCGTCGTTGGGGTAGAGCACCATGGAAATGTTGACGTCGTGAATGATGTCCTGCATGGCCCGGACATAGTCTCCGTGGTTGAAGTAATCCAGGTTGAATCCTTCGTCCGAGTGGGCTTCCCAGAGCCGCATATTGATGACGTAGTCGTTTTTGAAGCCCGGAATCATAATGTCGCAGGCCATGGCCATGACGTCGTTGGTATGCTCCCAGGCATAGCGCTGGCGGCCCAGTTCATCGGTCCATTCGTGGATATCGCCGCCAAAATGCACACGGTAGAGATAATCCTGGCGCTGGTATTCCCAGATGTTGCCGAATTTGAGCCAGTTGTCCGCCTTTTCCACCTGGTGGCCGTCTTTGATGAGCTGATGGAAAATGCCGAACGCGTAGCGAATGCCGTACCCGTAGCCGGGAATTTTCTGCGAGGCCATGGAATCCAGGTAACAGGAAGCCAATCTGCCGAGACCGCCGTTGCCCAGCCCTGGTTCGGGTTCGATCTGCGTGATTTCTTCCAGCTCCAGGCCGAATTCTTTCAAGGCTTCGCGCGCATCGTTCTCCAGTCCGAGATTGATGAGGTTGTTGTGCAGAAACGGACCGGGCAGAAATTCGAGCGAGAGATAATAGACCCGCTTGCGGCGTTTGGAATAGTAGCTTTGCTGCGTCTGGATCCAGCGTTCAATCAGTCGGTCGCGTACGGCGTAGGAAAGCCCGCGAAAAATGTTTGCTCTGCTGGCTCTTTCGCTGTCGCATCCGGTATTGGAGACAATATGACGCATAATGGCGTCAATGAGATTTTCCGCCTCAAGATCTTTGGTTCTACTCGGATGTTTCCCTGTGTCATGGGTGTGTGGCATGTGTTGTCCTCCTGGATCGCCGTTCCGGATGAGTGGTTGCAAAAAAATGCTGCTTCAACAGTTCATGCACGTCCTGTAGCCTGTTCGTCAAAAACCTTCATGGCGGTTTTGTGCTTCATGTAACATTCCTATCAAAAAAAAGCAGCAATAAGAAATCCTCCGGGAGAGGAAAAACCGGACTTTTCCAGCGATACAGGAAAGGATCCTTCCTTTCGAAGAATAAAACAAAATTCCCTGCCGGAACGGAACAGATACCGTAACCGTTTAAACAGACGATAAATAGGTTCATCGGGTAAGCCTGCGGGCTGCCCGGACGAGAGAAAGCATGTTTTTACAAAAAAAAGTTATGCAAAATTCATGCATATTTTTGAAAAGACGAAATATACGGACGTTTTTTTTACAGATGACGAAGGAGGGGAGACACGATATAAAAGCTCCCAACAGGAGGGGGTTTCATGCGGGAAAACGGACAAACAGGCATGTGTCGGGCGGACTGCGACCCCAGAGAGTCCGGGGTGTTGCTTTCATTTCCCAGGTTGTTGCAGGTGGAAGTGACGACCCGGTGCAACATGCGCTGCGCCATGTGCGTCAAGTCCGCTCCCGGTTGCGAGATCGTCGAAGGGCATTTGGCTTTGGACACTTTCCGAAATCTGGCTCCGGTGTTGGAAAAAACGGACAAACTGGTCCTCAACGGCATCGGAGAACCGCTTCTCCATCCGCAGCTGCCCGAATTTGTCGCTTTTGCAAGAGAACGCATGGCGCCTGATGCGGATATCGGCTTCCAGACCAACGGCCTGCTGCTGAGCCCGGAGCTAGCCCGGAGATTCGTCCGGGCCGGGGTGGATACCATCTGCGTATCCGTGGACGCGGTGGAAGACGAAGACGACACCGGGCCGGGAAAGGGCGAGCTGCACGGGCAACAGAAAGTCCGGAAGCTGGAAAAGGCCTTTACCATGCTGCGCGAGGCCGCAAGCGAAGACGGACGAACACTGCGCCTGGGCGTGGAGTTCGTGCTCATGGCCGACACCCTGCGTCAATTACCCAAGGTCGTACGCTGGGCCGCGCAACAGGGCGTCTCTTTTGTGATTGTTTCGCATCTGCTCGCCTATGACGAAGCAATGCGCGAACAATCCCTGTTCAACCCCAATACGCCCGCGGCCACCGCGGTGTTTGGGAAATGGCAGGCCAAAGCCCTGCGGGAAGGGCTTGATTTTCACGAGTATTTGACCGGATTATGGAAATACGGAAAATCCGGTCCGGAAAAACGGATTGCGGTGTTGGCCGAGGGCTTGCAAGAAGAAGCCAGGCAACAACAGATTTGGGTGCATTTGCGTAGTCTTTTGGAATGGGACCGCCGCGATCTATCCTCCGTACGCGCTGTTTGCGCCGAGGCGGAACAGGCCGCCCGTGACGCGGGGCTTGATTTGCGGATGCCGCCGATGATGGCCCTGGACCAGAGGCGCTGCCACTTCATTGCCGACAGCGCCGCCTTTGTCACGGCCCAGGGGGATGTCTGCCCGTGCCAGTTTCTGTGGCACGGCTCCATGTGCCATCTGGACGGCGGAGACAAACGGATCCGCCCCTGGCGTTTCGGCAATCTGCACGAGACGCCCCTGGAAAAAATCTGGTGTTCCGCGGACTACACGGCTTTTCGTAAGGAAGTCCTGGAAGACGCCTATCCGTATTGTTCGAACTGTCCCTTTGTTCCCTGTGAGGATATTTCTTGCAAGTCCTATGAGTTCGAATACGATTGTCTGGGATCCACCGTACCCTGCGGCCACTGCCTCTGGAACATGGGCGCCTTGCAATGCCTGCTCTAAGAATAATTTGTCACGTTTTTACACAGCGGGTAAAAAAAGCGACAGTCTTTGCTTGTTTTGATATTTATTAAGAAATAACCATATGTTGCATCACTCGTCCGGATGTTTGCTGTTCTGATTTCGCACAATCCGGGGAGTCTTTACTTCATGGGGCGGCTTGTCATTTGATAAAACAGCTTTATTTCATACTATAGAACTATGAAAAAGCCAGCTGATTGGAGCCCGGACACCCAAGTATAAGGAGGCTTCCCATGGCAGACAAAGCAGAACTAAGAAAGCGTATAGAGGATACAATGGCCTGCACCGCCTTTGCCGAGGCGGGGGTACCCTGTCCCACCGAAGAACAGGACCTGAAAGAGGGGCAAGATGCGGACATCCCCGTGGAAGAACGTATCAACTCTGAATGCGCGCTGTTTCATGAAAGCGGCCCGCAGTGTTTTCTCTGATGTCCGACGCTGCCGCCCGACTGCAGCGTTTATGATCCTACAGCCGCCTGACGCAACGCAGGCGGCTTTTTTAATGGCTTTGTTGTTGGCTTTGTTATTGCGTTGGAAGTTGACAGGTTTAAAAATGAATACTATCTTCATTTTTAAAGATGAACGAAATATTCATTTTTAGGGAAGGAGGCAACATGGTTCAAGTTCTCAAAGAGAGCGTACGCATCGGAATTCTTGAGGCAGCGGAGCGGCTTTTTGCCCGTGTCGGGTTCAAAAAGGCGACCATGGAAGCAATCGCCAGGGAAGCAGGCGTGGCCACCGGGACGATCTATAAGTATTTCGCCAATAAAGACGCTTTATTTTACGCCATCATCACGGATGATTTCGCCGCAGACTTTTTCCGCTTGACCCGCCGAAGAATTTTGGAGTTCGCAACGCCGGAAGGCCTGCAGCCGGAACATCCGGCTTTGGACGGCGCATCCGGCGAATTGCTGCAGTTCTGGATTCGCAACCGTTTAAAGGTCGTCATCATCCTGGCTCGGGCCGAAGGATCCAAATATGAGAAGTTCGCGGAGGATTATGTGGAAGCGATGGTCGCGCAGACAATCGAGCAGGCCCGTGAGCAGTTTCCCGAACAGGAGATCACGCCCCTGTTTCGATTCATGGTTCGCAAAATTCTTACAGAATCCGTACGGGGTATAGTCGCAACCTTGGAAACGTTCACGGAAGCGTCCGCCATTAATCAGGCCTTTTCGGCCGGTGTAGCCTACCAGCTCGGAGGCATTGCGGCGTTTATCGAATGGTGGCGGCGCGAGGCAAGCGCATAACGGCAAAGCATTGAACTATTGCTAATGGAGGATAAAAAACATGCACGCTTTTGACATCCTGGCGGAAGCGAAAATCCGCCAGTGGGAAAAGGAAAAAAAGGAGGGCAAACAGGATAAGCGGGTTCAAGCGCAGTCGGAATCCGCATACTCTGGCCAATCGCTCGAGCGCCAGTTGTACGATGAGATACGCGAGCTTATCAGGCAGGCCTACTCGGAAGGTTCCGGAAAACAGGAAATGCTTCTTGGCGAAGCGGAAAAGCTCCAGGTACAATTGACCGCACGTCTGGAGACGAGTGGTTATCATAATATGTCAAAATGGTTCGGTGATGAAATTCAACGGTACAAAAGGGAAAACAGGAAGACGTGGGAGAGGGCACCGGAGCAAGCCTGAAACACTGATTCCGCCCCGCACGCCCGTACTTCTTTGTCTTGCCTATTGCAGCCATCGGAAGTATTGAATCCGTTTCCAAGTCCATTGCATTCTAATGAGTCACGCAGTTGATGGGCGTGCAAAACAGGGAGCGAGTGAGTATCATGTCCGAGTCCAAGAATTCCGCTGACGCCTATGTCGCGAGCCTCCGGGAGGAGGTGCAGTCTTTCGAACAGTACACCGCCGGGCTTTCCATCGAGGAAATTCAGGAAAAATACGGCTTATCCCAGGTGGTCAAACTGGCCAGCAACGAAAACCCTCTTGGCACCTCGCCCCTCGTACAAAAGACCCTGCGCCAGCATGCGGACCATGCGTTTCGCTATCCGCAAACCTGCAATCCGCGACTGGCCAAGGCCATAGCGGACTATGTGGGCGTTCCGCCCGAATGCATCGTGGCCGGGAACGGATCGGATGAACTCATCGACCTGATAATCCGCTGCCGCGTACGTCCGGGCAAGGAACATGTGCTGGCATTCGATCCGTGCTTCAGCATGTACCGGCTGCAGTCCCAGCTCTGCGGGGTGGAGTTTCGCCAGCTGCCCTTGAACGATGACTACAGCTTTCCGTGGGAGCAGGTGCTGGATGCCGTGGACGAGAACACGGGAGTGCTGTTTCTGACTTCCCCGGACAACCCCTCGGGCTATACGGCGCCTCTGGACAAGATTCTCGAACTGGCCAAGGCCCTACCTCCGCAGTGTTTGTTCGTACTGGACGAGGCCTATATCGATTTTACCCAGCCGCCGGAGGCGCACTCGCCGCTGGTGGCCGGAGAATTTTTCAAAGACGGCGCGTATCCGTACCCCAATATGGTGACGCTGCGGACCTTTTCCAAAATGTTCGGCCTGGCCGGCCTCAGGCTCGGATACGCCGTATGCGCCCCGTGGCTGGCCGATTACCTCTGGCGGATCCGTGATCCGTTCAGTGTGAACCTGATGGCCGAACTGGCCGGGATCGCGGCTTTATCCGATACGCATTATTTTCAGGCCACGCTGGAGTGCGTACAGCAAGGGAAAAAGCAACTTGAAGACGGGCTGCAGGCCCTGAAATGCCGGACCTGGCCCACGCAGGCCAATTTTCTGCTTGTTGCCCTGCCGGACGACTGTACGTTGGATCGAAACGAGGTCCACATGGCTTTGCTGGCCAAAGGGGTCATCGTACGTCCGCTGAACGGCTACCGCAACATGGACCGCCACTTCCGGTTGAGCATTGGCACAGCCAAGGAAAACGCATTCTTTCTGGAGAAATTGGAGGAGGTGCTGCATGGCGCCTAGCGGCAACCGCCGAATTGTGACTCTGGACGGGCCGGCCGGCGTGGGCAAGACCACGCTGGCCCGGCAGACGGCCGCGGCCCTGCGTATTTCGTATCTGGATACGGGCGCCATGTTCCGGGCCGTGGCCTGGCATTTGGGAGCCGGATCCTGGGAGCTGCCAGAGGATGCGCTGCGTACGCACCTGGAAGCCATGCGCTTCGAACTGCAGGGCTCGGGCGCGGACTCTTGCCTGCTGCTCAACGCCAAACCCCTGACCGACGCGATCCGTACGGAAGAGGTCGGACTCTGGGCCTCCAATGTGGCCAGGCTGCCCGTCGTACGGGATGCGTTGAAACAGGCGCAGCAGCAGATGGGGGGAGAAACGCCGCTGGTGGCCGAAGGCCGTGATATGGGGACGGTGGTTTTTCCGCAGGCAGCCTGCAAAATCTTTCTGGACGCCACGCCCGAAGAACGCGCGCGGAGGCGTTGCCTGCAGCTGCAGGAGCGCGGCGATACGGTGGACTTTGAAAAACTCTGCGAACAGATCCGCCTGCGCGACGACCAGGACCGCAACCGCGCCGTGGCCCCGCTGCGCCCGGCACCGGACGCCGTGATCATCGACACCACCGCCATCAACATTCAGCAGGTCCTGGACCGCATCCTTGCCGAAGCGGCGAAATGCATGCCCCCGGCGGCTTAAGGAACTTTTTGCAAAAAGTTCTTTAAGAATCCTCAAAAAAATTCAGCTGACAAAGGTTGCCGGCAACGTTCAATGAATTCCTTTAGTCAACTGCAGGGGTAGGCTTGGTTTTTTTTGCGGGGGGGCTATTAGTAGGCGGAAAATACTAAATGGTCCGCTCCAGCGAGGCTATCGCCGCTTGACCCCGCCCGCGTCGTTGCCAGTCATTTTTCCTCGGCTTTGGCCTGGTCCCAGAGTTTGTTCTGCTCATCCAGGGGGAGCTTGGTCAGGTCCAGGTTCTGTTCCTTGGCAAGGTCTTCCATACGTTCGAACCGGGTGAGGAATTTGGCCACAGCGCCGTGCAGGGCGGCGTTGGCCTTGATGCCTTTGCGGCGGCCGAGTTCGATGAGCGTGAAGAGGTAGTCGCCGAACTCCTGTTCGCTGTCTTGCGGATCGCCGGAATCCAGGGCTTCCTGCCATTCGCGCCACTCATCAAGCAGTTGTTGTTCGAGTGCCTCGTCGGACTCCCAGGTGAATCCGATACGCGCGGCCTTGGAGTGGACGCGGTAGGCCCGCAGCATGGGGGGCAAGCCTTTGGGCAGGCTTTCGAAGACACGCTTTTTTTCCTCGTTGTCGCCGTTGTCCTTTTCCGAGCGTTTGATACGCTCCCAGTTTTTGAGGAGCTGTTCCTGATTTTCGAACTCCATGTCGCCGAAGACATGCGGATGGCGGCGGATCATCTTGTCCGCGTTGCCGTCCAGGGCCTGATCCAGGGTAAAGGATTCGCGACGGGCATAGAGTTCGGCGATGAACAGCAGCAGAAACAGGCAGTCGCCCAGCTCCTCGCAGGCTTCCTGCGTATCGCCGCTGCGAATGGCCTCCACCAGTTCGAAGGATTCTTCAATGACATAGTCGCACAGGCTTTCCGGGGTCTGTTTTTGATCCCAGGGGCAGCCTCCGGGACCCAATAAGGAATGAATAACGTCGTTGAGACGCTTCAATGCGGTACTCATGATATTTTCTCCAAAAAAGAAATGGCTCAGTGGGTTGCTTTGTTGCGGGTGTTGTAGACGAAAGCGGCGCGGCTTACAAATCGGCGTTGTTGTCGGCGGATGGCGCGGGGCCGGCCAGGGGCGGCTGGACATGGACATGTTCCAGCATGTACGCGGTCAGTTCGCGAATCTGCGGGGCCAGGCTGGAGTTGGCCAGAAACGAGGCCTGGGGCATGAAGCGCTGGAACAGGAAGATCACCACCAGCGCCAGCAGGCAGCCTTTGATAAAGCCCACGGCTCCTCCGAGCAAAGAATTCAGCCAGGGCGCGAACGGAGAGAGAAAATTGCTCAGGATACGGGCCGCCAGAGTAGCCAGGACCATGACTCCGAGAAAAATAGCCAGAAAGGCGACAATGGACGTCCATTGGTGATTGCCCAGAATGCTCCGGACATGGGGTTCGAGCATATAGACGTATTTGTTGGCCAGAAAGTAGCCGCCGATCAATCCGGCAATTGCCCCCGCCTCGACGATCAAGCCGCGGAAAATGCCGCGGACCAGAAAAAAGCCGATGATCACGAGCAGGATAATGTCCAGTATATTGATGGCGTGTGTCATACGAGTATTCTTTTAAAAATAGTTTAAAAATTCTATAACAAAAGTTTTGAAAAAAGGAAAGGTATTCCGGGCGTATTGTCGTGATTTGTTGTTTGCACGGCAAAAGCAATCGCCATTATGACACATAGGTGCGGCTTGCAATAATGATACGGAAGCTGCGGCTGGAATGGAATTGTGGAGAAACGGCGGCGGAACATGCGTTCCGCCGCCGCAGGATTACTTTTTTTTTGGCTGATAGGTGCAGAGAGGTTCTTCGGCGAGATAGTCTCCGCGCATGGTGTGGGCCCGGGCGCGGCAGCCGCCGCAGACGCGGTGGTATTCGCACACGCCGCATTTGCCCTTGTAATCGTCCTTGTTACGCAGTTTGAGAAACTGCGGTGAATTCCGCCAGATTTCCGGAAAAGGCGTATCGCGTACGTTGCCGCAGTCCAGCTCCAGGTAGCCGCAGGGCTGGACCTGGCCCGTATGGGAGATGAAGCAGAAGCCCGTACCGCCCAAGCAGCCGCGGCTGAGGGCGTCCATGCCGAACGTATCCGGCGTGACCGAAATGCCTTCCTCTTTGGCACGCTGGCGCATGATGCGGTAGTAGTGCGGCGCGCAAGTGGCCTTGAGGTGCATGCTTGTGGTCTTGCGGAAGTCGTAGAACCAGTTGAGCACCTGTTCGTATTCGGCCGCGTTGATGGCTTCATCCGCCATACGCGCGGCGCGCCCCGTGGGGACGAGCAGGAAAATATGCCAGGCCGCCGCGCCCAGGCCGTTGGCCAGGTCGAAGATGGTCTTGAAGCTCGACAGGTTGTTCTGCGTCACCGTGGTGTTGATCTGGAATTCGACGCCCGCCTGTTTGAGCAGGTCAATGCCCCGCAGGGCGCTTTCAAACGCGCCGGGAACGCCGCGGAACGTGTCATGGCTCAGAGCGTCCGGTCCGTCGATGGAGATGCTGCAGCGCTGAATGCCGGTTTCTTTCATCAAGCGCGCGTTTTCGGCCGTGATCAGCGTGCCGTTGGGCGCCATGACGCAACGCAGGCCCTGCGCGTTGGCGTGCTCGACCAGTTCGAAAACATCCGGACGCAACAAAGGTTCGCCGCCCGTGAAAATGATGATGGGCGAACCGGTTTCCGGAAACGTGTCTATGAGCGCCTTGGCTTCCGCGGTGTCGAATTCGCCCTCATAGGGCTCGGGATGGGCTTCGGCCCGGCAATGGCGGCAGGCCAGGTTGCACGACCGGGTCACTTCCCAGGCGATCAGGCGCAGGGGCGGCGTTTTTCCGTCCGGCAAAAAGCGCTGGCCGTGGGGGTGGCCTTCAATTCCGTGCGGGTGCTGTTGATGCTGCATGATGATCCTCTGTTCGGGTCGTGGCGAAAATCTTGAGGCGCTGCCCCAACTTCCTCTTCAGGCTTCGCCCTTTTGAGCGAGTTTTTGAATTCAGGGCGAGGTAAGAGCCTTGGATGGGGTGACGCCCATCCTCCGTGGCTGAACAGTCCCTACCTCGCTGACTGATTGCGCGCCTGGACCCCGTATATATACGCTGAAACTACATAAGCTTGATACGTAATCTCAGCTGAACGTTTCTGTGATTATTATACCTTTTTCAGGACGGGTCCCCCCCTCTAAAAAAGGGGGGTAAGCCTCTTGAGGCATTGTATTACAACGTATCCACCAGTTCCTCGGCGAAATAGGTGATGATCAGCTCGGCTCCGGCCCGTTTGATGGAGGTCAGGGATTCGAGGATCACGGCCTGTTCGTCGATCCAGCCGTTTTGCCCGGCGGCCTTGATCATTGAGTACTCGCCGCTGACCTGGTAGGCGCAGAGCGGCAAATCGAAACGGTCGCGTACGCGCCGTACGATGTCCAGATAGGGCAGGGCGGGTTTGACCATCAGGATGTCGGCGCCTTCCAGCACGTCGGCCTCGGCCTCGCGCATGGCCTCGCGGACGTTGGCCGGGTCCATCTGATAGCTTTTGCGGTCTCCGGAAGCGGGCGCGGATTCGGCTGCTTCGCGAAACGGGCCGTAAAAACAGGACGCGTATTTGACCGCGTAGGACATGATGGGAAGATGGCTGAAGCCGTTGTCATTGAGCGTACTGCGGATGGCGGCCACGCGTCCGTCCATCATGTCCGAGGGAGCCACAATGTCGGCTCCGGCGCGCGCGTGGGACAGGGCGGTTTTGGCCAGCAGTTCGAGGGTCGGGTCGTTCAGCACGTCGCCGTTGACCAACAGGCCGCAGTGTCCGTGCGAGGTGTATTCGCAGAGGCAGACGTCGGTGACGACAACCAGGTCGGGCAGCCGTTTTTTGATGCCCCGTATGGCCTGTTGGACAATACCATCCGCGTCGTAGGCCTGGCTGGCGCGTTCGTCCTTTTCCTTGGGAATGCCAAAGAGAATGATGGCGCGCAGACCGCGTGCAGCGGCTTTTTCCACGCGTTTGTAAAAAGCCTCCAACCCGAGCTGGTACTGTCCGGGCATGGCGTCGATGTGTTTTTCAAAGTTCGGGTCGTCGGTTTCGACCACAAAATAGGGCATGATCAAATCCTGCGCGCGCAGGGTGGTCTCCCGGAACAGTTCGCGGATGACGGGCGTCCGGCGCAGACGGCGTCCGCGATAGAATTCGTCTTGCATGGTTGTTTCTCAGCTCGTTTGTGCGGGACCAACGATGCGCCGCGTGGCAATCGTATCCCGTAGCGTGTCAATCGGCTTTGATTTCCTCGTCCGTCAGGTAACAGGCCGGATCCTGAGCCCAGATGTCGTCGTAGTAGGCCTCGGCGCGGGCGCGGAAGTTACCGCCGCAGATGTTGAGGTAGCGACAGGTGGCGCAGCGGCCTTTGACATGGGCTTTTTTGTCCTTGAGCTTGTGCAGCAGGTCGATGGACTCGTCCAGCCAGATTTCGGAGAACGGACGTTCGAGAACGTTGCCGAAGGTGTGGTTGCGCCAGAACTGGTCGGCGTGCACCTTGCCGTCCCAAGAGATGCAGCCGATGCCGCGCCCGGAGTTGTTGCCCTCGTTGAACTGGAGCAGTTCCATGATTTCCGCGGCGCGTCTGGGATCTTCCTTGAGCATACGCAGGTAGACGTACGGGCCGTCCGCATGGTTGTCCACGGTGAGGACTTCCTTGGGTTTGCCCTTGTCGAACAGGGCGCGGGTCCGGTCCATGATCAGGTCCAGAGCTTTGCGCGTATCGTCATGGTCCAGGTCTTCCTTGATCAGCTCGGAGCCGCGTCCGGAGTAGACCAGGTGGTACAGGCAGACACGGGGAACTTCCATCTCTTCGAGGATTTCGAACAGGGTGGGAATTTCCTGCACGTTGCGGCGGTTGATGGTGAAACGCAGGCCGACCTTGAGCCCTTCGGCCTGGCAGTTTTCGACACCGGCCAGAGCCTTCTTGAAAGCGCCGGGCACGGCGCGGAAGCGGTCGTGCACTTCTTCGCCGCCGTCCAGGGAGATGCCCACGTAGGAGAGGCCGACTTCCTTGAGCTCTTTGGCCTTTTCCTTGGTGATCAGGGTTCCGTTGGTGGAAATGACCGCGCGCATGCCTTTGGAAACGGCAAAATGGGCCAGTTCGACCAGGTCTTTGCGGACCAGGGGCTCGCCGCCTGAAAAAAGCATCACGGGCGCGCCGAATTCAGCGAGGTCCGTGATTATGTCTTTGGCCTGTTGCGTGGAGATGGGATCGTCTCCGGTTTCTTCGATGGCCTGGGCGTAGCAATGGACGCATTTGAGATTGCAACGCTTGGTCATGTTCCAGACCACGACCGGCTTTTTGTCTTTGGAAAATTGCAGCAGATGCGAGGGCAAATTTCCCGAGTGGCGGCCGTAGCGCAGGGCGTCGGAAGGTTCCACCTGGCCGCAGTAAAGTTTGGAGATACCAATCATACGAGCTCCATAGCGAGGATTGATTCCGGATGGATATAAACAACAAAGGCCGTCAGCCTTGCCGTGGCAGGCCGAACCTCCGTTAAAACCGGCTCGGAAGCGGCGGGCATTCCGGCCAGTGTGACAAACACGTTGGGGGACATATAGTCATGTTCCGGCTCGCTGGCAATGAGCCGGAGCAGGGATCGGCCAGATTTATTTCAATCAGGGCCGGTTTGTGAAATATTTTTTGTTGCGTTTGGATGGAATTTCACCATGCTGCGTTTTCAGAAACAAAAGTTTTTTTGACGCAGCTTCACCACGTCCGGGCTTTTTTTAGCCTGTAGACGCGCCTGGTTCGTTGCATGCGCAAACGCAGGATGAAAAAACGTTAGAGACAGCCCTTAGTCTTTTTCCGCCTCCCGGGCTTCTTCCTCAGCTTCCCTTGCCTCACGCTCCTTTTTGCGGAAGCGTTCCATCCAGTCCTTGACCGGTCCGGCCATGTCGTGCGCCAGGGCGAGGGTGATGGCGTACATGGGCTCATAAGGCAGCTTGCTGGTTTTTTTGAAGAAAAGATAATCCTGAGTACCGCGCTGGTTCAGCCTGCCGGCATGAGCGATGGACCAGATCAGCGCTCCTGAATGGGCGTCGTAAATTTTGAGGCGTACGGCCATTTGCGAATCGCCGAGATCGCCTCCGGACAGGAACGTTGTGATTTCTCCGCCGACAACGAGATCGGCCCCCATGGAGCGCGCCTGGGCGATACCGGCTTTCTCTCCTGGCCAGGAAGGCGTGTCCAGAAATTCAAAGGTTTTGAACACTTCGTCCTGAAGCCAGGTCTGCCAGAAGATTTTGGAGACCTCTTTGCCGTAGTGAAAGGGGTTTTCAATGCTCTGCATCATATAAAACGGCATCATTACAGCAGTCAGTTCGCGTTGCGGCGCATCGTTCGGATGCACATAGATCTGTGGAGAATAACCCCGGACAACGGCTTCTTCCACATTGACGTTGATTTCGCGCAGGTCGGCCTCCACTTCCACCGGTCCTGCGCAACCTGCAGCGTTTATCAACAACAGCGCGCAGAGCAGCAGGCGGGCGGAAAGGATCGCCAATCGATACGCGGACCAGGGGTTATTGCAACGTCGCCGTTGGTGAAGGTGCGGTATGAATGGTTTCAATGAGCTGCTCCCTGGACTGGATGATGCTTTTACGCCGCTCCAGTCGTTTTTCAGGTGGTAATTTGCGAAACTCCGGCTGTTTGATCAATTGGTCGAGCTGTTCAATTTCGGACTGAATGCGTTTGATCTTGGCCTGCGTCATTTGTTCCGCCGGAAGAAGCCTTTCGGCCACTTCGGCCAGATCCCGCATTTCACGCGCTAGCTCCCGAAAGGACCTGGGAGCGATTTCCTGCATCAGTTTTTTTCGGTCTTGATACTTCCGCCACTGTTTCTTGATCCACGCAAACATACGCCTTCTCCGTGCCGTTTTCCCGTTAGCCCAGAGCCAGAAAAGGTATGGCCGTCGCTATGAGGATGACTAAAACAAATAATAACAGGAGAGGGGTCAAGAGCGCCATAATAACCTGGCCGTAAGAAGCCCGGTGCGCGTATTTGAAGCCGATGATCAGCACGAACAGCGCCCAGATAGTGCCGACGATGGGTCCTACCAGGGGGATGATGGCCAGAACTATGGGCGCGTTCCCATACGCGGAGACGCGAAAAGTGGCCTCGAACCCGGAGTCCGCGGCTTTGAACAGCATCAGGAAAAAATGCGTAATACCCGAGTTGATGAACAGGCCGATGGTAAACAGGACCGGGTACAGGATCAGGATCATGGCCGAACCGCCTATGCCCATGGCGGAAAACATGCCGAGACCGTCGACTGCGTTTTCGGCGGGGGCCATGGTGGTCAGCGCCGCCATGCCCAGCATCTGGAATATGAAGGCAAAGACCGCCACCACTTCGGATATCAGCAGATAAAAGACCAGCGGGCGCCCGATGCCGCCGCGGACCGGCATGGATTTGAAAAAATCAATGGGACTGAGCATGACCTGCTTGATGGTCTGAAACATCCCATGGAAAAAACCATAGGTTTCCAGCTCTTCCCAGGGCACATCCGAATGGTTTGCCGTGCGGAATCTGGTCTGGCGGTCATCGGAGGGCGCCTGGGGGGATCCCATTGTCTCGAGCTTGTCCCAGAAATCATCCTGCGGCCCCGGCCGGGGTGTTTCCTGGGGAGGTGTTGCAGAGACATTGTCATCGTACGCAGCGTCAACCTGCCCTTGTTGCGCTCTCGTCTCCTGCCGGGAGGCTTTCTGCCCGTCCGGAATGTCCTCCACGGGCGCTTCCGGAGTTTTCGGTTCAGGCGCTTTTTGTTCCTGGGGAACGCTTCGGGTGCGCGCTGGGGCTTCGGAAAAGTCGGGAGGGACCCTGGCGGCCCGTGCCTCGGCGGCTGGCTGGGGCGGAACCGGAGTGTCCGCCACTCCGCTCGCATCACGAAATTTGAATCGGGCCTTGCACTTGGGGCAAGTGGCGATTTCGGCCGTTGCCGGTATTTTTCCTTCCGGAACCAGACGGGCGTACCCGCATTTCGGACAAATTATTTCCATGAACATTCCTTGACGTAAAATTGAATGAACAAAATATACCGTTTCGCCAGGATGGAATCAAGGGGAGCCGGTGGTTTGTCCGGGCCTTTGGCGGTGACGGGGTTTTGTCATCATAAAATTTACTGCAACATGCGTGCCTTGTAAAGGAACAATTTGCAACTGGATGCGGTTGCAGAATTTGGAAAGACGGGCATGGGAAAGCGCTTTTAAAACAGCGCGTATCACGCTATTACGGTTTGAAGAAAAAGGAGATCTGTCATGGGCGGCGACTCCGGATCCTGGGAAGTTCTGTATACCTGGAAAGGGCAGGTTAAAAATCTCGTAATTGCGGACGCTTCGATTGCTGCAGTGCAACATGATGTTGAAAAAATGCACCAGGGCGCCAAAGTTTTGCTTATTCTTGAGCGCAGGCATGCACTGTTGCGCCGCAAATGCAAAGGCCGGATACATGAATATATGCCGCAGCATTCACTCTCCGAGAAACACAATCTATTTGTTTTTTTGCGTAATACCTATGCCAATGGGGACGCCATTGTTCAGGAGATTGAGCAGCTGCATCAGGACGCAGTCCGGGCGGACAAGATCGAACGCTACAGCTACGACCAGGGAATAGACTGCCGTTGGGCCCTGGAAAAGACGATCAAGGACCATCTCGCTGCACGCCCCATCCTGTTGGTGTTTACGGCTTACGGCAGCAATCTGTGGAAAGCCCGGCGGCACTTTTATGTACCTGTGCTCGTGGATTATGAAAATTCCATTCAATCCTATGAAATATGTTACGACAAGGAACAGCAGCAGCATCAGGAGATCAAGGCGTTGTTCTATATGTTCCAGGTAAGGAGCGGTCCTGTCTGGCTGATGCTGACGCCCGAACGCAAAGGGGGTAAGCTGTCCGTAAAAATATCCCGTTTTGAGCAGTTTCGGGACCGTTATTTTTTGAAACAGGAAAGCAAGCAACAGCGGGAAATGAGCACAGAGGAAGAAAGCGACGTCAGGGAAGCGTTCGAACGATTTGTGCTCTGGGGAATTACGCGCGTCAACGCCTGCCAGGTGCGGATTGGCGAATAGCCTATCCATATGTCGGAAGAGGCATTGTTGCAGCGAGACGCGGTTGACACGTCTTCAACAAACAGTCGGGATAACTGATGCGTCCGTGGTTGGCCAAGGCCATGCCGGTGGCGGATGCGCGGATAATAACTGAAGTGGCTGTAGCGCGTGGCCTGCAAGGATGTGCAGGCCCGTTCCGGCCGGGTAAAGGAAAAAGATGAATACGGACAGCTTGCTGTTGGAAATGGAAAAGTTGTGTCACGATCTGGCCTATGATCGCAAAGCCAACGCCGACCTTCTTTTTGAACTGACGAAAAAAGGCGAGCATCCGGAAAGTTTGCGGCAGCTGGCGGAGTCTTTCGGACTGATGCTGGTCAAGGTGGAATCACGGGAATACCACCTGGAACAGATCATCGACGATTTGCAAAAAACGCAAACGGAGCTGGAACAGGCGCGCGAACAACTCATCAAAAAGAACAGCACCCTCAAAAAAGGATTGCGTACCAAGTACGCGCCCAACAGGATACTTGGCCGGAGTCCACAGCTCAAAGCCTTGCTGGACCAGGTCGAACGCATTGCCGATACGCCCGTCAATGTGTTGATCTGCGGCGAAACCGGCACGGGCAAAGAGCTCATCGCCAAGACGCTCCATTTCAATTCCTTGCGTTGCGATGGGCCGTTCATGGCCGTAAATTGTTCGGCCATTCCCGAGACCTTGTTCGAGAGTGAATTCTTCGGCATCGAAAAGGGCGTAGCCACAGGAGTCACCAAACGCATCGGGATGATGGAACGGGCCGAAGGCGGTACACTCTTTCTGGATGAAATAGGCGACATGCCCTTGACCTGCCAGGCGAAAATCTTGCGCATCCTGGAAGACCGCCAGCTCTATCGCGTCGGCAGTACGCAACCGATACCCATCGAGATCCGTGTTCTGGCCGCCACGCACAAAGATCTTGAAGCGGAAGTCAAAGCGGGAAAATTTCGTGAAGACTTGTATTACCGCCTCAAAGTGGTCCAGCTGACCATCCCGCCGCTACGGGAGCGGCGTGTGGATATAGAATTGCTCTGCAAGGCCCGAATCGAAGAACACTGCAAGGCGATGAACCGTCCGCTGATGACGTTTCTCCCCGCCACCATGGAAATCCTCAAAGCCTACGATTGGAACGGCAACGTACGCGAGCTGGACAATGAAATGGAGCGCATCGTGGCTTTGGCGTACTCGCAGGAAATTCAGCCTGATGACCTTTCGGAGCATATTGCGGCCTGCGTCCGGGGCGATGAATGTCCGGAGCCCGTACTGAATAGCGGCCATGTCGTGGACACCGGCAGTCAGTTCAACGATCTGCCTTTCGATCTGGCCAGCCTGGAGCGTATGCAGCTGGAGCGCGCGCTGCTTGCCGCCGGAGACAACAAGACCGAGGCTGCCAAGCTGTTGGGTATCAGCCGTGAAGGATTGCGGAAAAAAATGAAACGTTTCGCCTTGGAATAAGCGGAACGGGCCGCAATTATTTTTCGAAACAACGAGTGCTTTTGTATTATGGCTGTGGCTGCTGCCACGGCCTTTGTGTTTTATGCGTTGGCGCGAGTGTCTTTGGGGTGCTCGACTGCCAGGGGCAAGCTCTTTACCTGTCGGGCGAGAGTTTGATACACCCTTGATCCCGCGTACGGAGCCCGCTGTTTGTCCGCATCGCGTCGCGTGACTAACAAGGCCCTGCCGGGCCTGTAAACCGGGAGTATGACTTCCGTGCAGAATGAACCGCTTTCTTCGCGCGATATTTGGATACGCGCTTTCAGCCAGACCGCCCCCATCATTTTCGGGTACATTCCCGTTGGGCTGGCGTACGGGGTTTTGGCCGGAAAAATGGGACTTTCCACCGCCAATACGATTCTGATGTCCCTGCTGGTCTATGCGGGGTCGGCGCAACTCATCGCCGTGGGGTTGTTTGCGGCTTCCGCCGCACCTGCGGGAATCATTTTGACGACCTTTGTAGTCAATTTGCGCCATTTGCTGATGAGCGCGGCGCTTTCCCCGCATCTGGGATCCTGGCGTAAAAGCGCTCTGGCCCTGTTTTCTTTTGAACTCACTGACGAAACCTTCGCCGTGCATGCGGCCCGGTTTGCCAAAGGCCGGGTGCATGCGGGCGAGACCTTCCGCATCAACCTGATTGCGCAGAGTTCCTGGGTTGTCGGGACCATTCTGGGGGTTCTGGCCAGCGGCCTGATAACCGATGTCCGGCCTGTGGGGCTGGATTATGCGCTTCCCGCCATGTTCATTGCGCTGTTGGTGGCGCAACTCAAACAGCCGAGCCATGTTGCAGCGGCAGTTGTCGGGGGGGCAGCCGCACTGGGTATGAAACTCGCGGGAATGCAGCAGTGGGAGACCATTCTGGCAACCCTGGCGGGCGCTACCTTGGGCATGTTCGTTGAATCCCGGCTGTCTTCAAAAAAACGGACGGTTCAATGATGGACCAGCAGACGATTTTTTTGACGATTCTCGGTATGGCCGCGGTGACGTACGCGCCACGGGCTCTGCCGCTGCTGGCTCTGGCCAAGCGGACGCTTCCTGAATCCGTGGTACGCTGGCTGAGCCATGTCCCCGCCGCCGTACTTGCCGCCTTGCTCGTGCCCGAATTACTGTTGCGAGACGGACACCTGGATGTCGGACCGGACAATTACTTTTTTTGGGCGGCTCTTCCGTGTTTTTACGTAGCCAAACGTTTCGGAGGCATGTTCGGTTGCGTTCTCACCGGCATGGGACTCGTGGCTGCGGCTCGTTTTTTCCTCTGAACCAAGTGTGTTTTTTTCGTCTGAAGTAGTCTGCGTGTCTATTTTCCATAAAACTGTGGTCAGTTGCCGTTTGTTGCGATCTATAAACAGGTTATCTTTTTATGTTAGTTGATATTTGCTCTTATATTTAATCAATAATATCTGTTTATCTTTATAAAATCTTTATATTTTCAAAGGGCTGAGCGAACCACACAGGAGTAAGGAATGCCTTACGCACTATTTGTCATCTTGTGCCCTTTTTTATGCACAGATTGTTGCCATTATTTTTGAAAATTTGTTAGAATAATCCACTTCTAAAAAATGTATTTTGAGTTGCTGTCAGGGGAAGGCGTACTTTTTGTTTTTTGTAGTGTTTTCTCAAAAATACCGGCTCAGGGGGCTGTTTGTCTTGTTGCAAAGACTATGGGGTATCTCTTTCTGAGATTAGTGGATGTATTTTTATGAGGGACAGTTGTATCCTGTGAGGAGGATGTATGCAGTTAAAATCCATTCAACAGAAAATCGTGTTACTTGCCGGGTTTTGCCTTTTGGCGACCGCCGTGGCTCTGATTGTATTCGGGCTTGTTTCCACTCGAAAGACGCAAGGCTATGTATCGGAGAAAGTCGGCAGCCTGTTGCGGGAGAATGCCGAGGGAAATCTGGAATCCATTGCCAAAACTCAGGCGGCAGTGATCCAAAGCGCGTTGCAGGACAACCTGGATACGGCCAGGACCATGGCCAAGGTATTTGAGGTCCTAAAAAAACATGATTCCGAAACCCCCTTGGGCGACGAGCAAAAAGGACATATCCGTGAGGTGCTAAACGATATTCTGCATACTGTTTTGGAAAACAATCCGAAATATTTGGGCACCTATTCGGCCTGGGAACCCAATGCGCTGGACGGCCGCGACGCCGAATTTTCCGGCGTTGCGAAAACCGGGCAGGACGATTCCGGACGTTTTACCCCGTATTGGAACCGGGATGCCAACGGCAAGATCGCTGTGCAGGTTTTGGTGGACTATGAGAGCCAGGATAAATACGACAATGGCATTCGCAAAGGCGGCTGGTATCTGTCGCCACGGGAAACGGGAAAAGAGAACGTGCTCGATCCGTTTCCCTATATTGTCCAGGGGAAAAAGGAATGGCTGACGACCATTTCGGTGCCTGTCAAAGAAAACGGCAAGTTTCTCGGCGTGGCCGGTACGGATCTGCGCCTGGATTTTCTTGAGGACCTGGCAAAGGAAGTGGACGCTAATTTGTACAATGGCCAGGGTGATGTCGTCATCGTCAGTTACGAAGGACTGATCGTCGCCAGCAGTGAGCATGGCGATCAGATCGGCAGCTCCATCAGCATTGCGTTTCCCAAGTCCTGGAAAGATATTCTGATCAAAGTGCAGCAAGGCCAATCTTTGGTGGACACGGACAGCGCAGGCAGAATGCGCGCAATTGCTCCGGTCACATTGGGCCGTACGGGCAAACCCTGGAGCATTGTCATCCGGGTCGACCCCAAAGTAACCCTGGCGGCTGCAGCGGCTTTGGATGCTTCCCTGGAGGAACGCAGCAATCAAAGCAGCTTTTTGCAAATGGGCGTGGGCCTAGGAGTTACTCTGATCGCAATCATTCTTCTGTGGTTTTTTGCCGGCACTCTGGCTAAACCACTTCGTAAGGCCGCGACATTCGCCCAACAGGTGGCGGATGGAGATTTTTCCCATAGTCTGGAGGTAGACCAGAAAGACGAAATAGGCGTATTGGCGACTGCCCTCAAGACCATGGTGGCCAATTTACAGAAGATGATCTCCGAAGCCGAGGAAAAGAGCCAGGAAGCCGCTAAAGAGGCTGAAGTAGCCCGCAATGCGACGGAAGAGGCGGATCAGATGCGCAAGGAAGCCGCCCAGGCGCAACGCCAGGGAAAGCTGGATGCCGCCAGAAGGCTCGAGACCGTTGTCGCCAACGTCCTGTCCTCCTCGAATACGCTTTCCTCGCAGATCGAACAGGCCCGTGGCGGTGCGGACAGACAGTCGCAGCATACGGGCGAGACAGCGTCTTCCATGGAAGAAATGAACGCCACGGTGCTGGAAGTGGCGCGGCATGCTGCGGAAGCTTCCGAACGGTCCGATACGGCCAAACAGCGCGCACAGGAAGGCGCGGAAGTCGTACATAAGGTGGTGGACGCCATCAACACGGTCCATCAACAGACAGAGCGGCTGAAAATCAATATGAACGAATTGGGCGATCAGGCCCAGGGCATCGGGCAGATTATAGATGTCATTTCCGACATCGCGGACCAGACCAATCTGCTGGCGTTGAATGCCGCCATTGAAGCGGCCCGGGCCGGCGAGGCCGGCAGGGGCTTTGCCGTGGTGGCGGACGAAGTCCGCAAACTTGCGGAAAAGACCATGGCCGCGACCACGGAAGTGGGGAACGCCATCCAGTCCATTCAGTCCGGCGCCAGTACGAGCATCTCGGGCATGGAACAGGCTGCCAAAGCCGTGGACGAGGCAACGTCCCTGGCCGAAGAATCCGGTACGGTGCTGCGGGATATTGTTGAAATCGTCGAGTCCTCGGCCGACCAGGTCCGTTCCATAGCCACGGCCTCCGAAGAACAGTCCGCGGCCAGCGATGAAATCACCCGCGCCATAGGAGACATCAACCAGATTTCCGTTCAGACTTCGGAAACCATGGGTGAATCTTCAGAAGCGGTCGTGGATATGACCGGTCAGATCGAGTCGTTGCAGCAATTGGTGCGCGATCTCAAAGAGGGGTAGCGGACAGCTGTTTCGTTGCCGGCCCAAAGCCGGCACCTTATTTCAGAGGCGGTTCTTTTACCGTTTCCCCCGATATCAAATACCCCGGATGCAGTGTGTTGCGCTGTATCCGGGGTTTTCTTTGTCATCCAACTAGAAATGAGATCAACAGACTCCATGTGATCGTTTTGTCTATGTTACATGTATAAAAAATAAACATGTAAACTTGTCTTATATAGAATAATAATTTGCAACTGCAATGAAAAAGGACTATCCTGAAGTTGTCACAGCAAATTGTATGGGGGAATAGCAAGCGTGCCGTGTCGGACACAGCGGGAGTCAGTACGCGCGATTGCCTGGTAGCGCGACATCATGAAAGATGCTTTGCGATACTCGCGACACAAGGGTGGGCTCACTATGATTGTTGGATTGTGTCTCCTGGGCATTCGTTTTTTCCTCGTGCAAAAACAGTATGCGCAGGCAGGTCTCGATAACAATATGCATCAAGGAGAGGGCCTATGAAACTCAAGTCCATTCAATTGAAAATCATTTTGCTTTCTGGAGCTTGTCTTCTTGTCACCGCGGCCGTTCTGGTGATTTTCGGCATTGTGTCCACGCGCAACACGCAGGCTCATGTTTCAGAAAAAGTGGGCAACCTGCTGCGGGAAAATGCGCAGGTCAACCTGCAGGCCCTGGCCAGAAATCAGGCCGCGGTCATTCAAAGCGTATTGCAGGATAACATGGATACCGCCCGAACCATGGCGACAATTTTTGAAGTGCTGAAAAAACACAATGACCTTACTGCAAAAGGCGACCAGAAAGACAGCGGCATCAGGGCCGTGCTGTTCGATACTCTCCGCCATCTGCTTGAGAATAACCCCAGGTACAACGGCGTGTTCACGGCCTGGGAGCCCAACGGTCTGGACGGCCGGGATGCGGAATTCGCCGGCCAGGGGGAAACGGGTCAGAACGAAACCGGCCGCTTTGTTCCCTACTGGAACCGCGGGGCTGATGGAAAGCTCGGACAGCAGTTTTTGATTGAATTCGACACTCCCGAGACCTTTCCCACGGGCGTACGCAAGGGGGATCCGTATCTGGTTCCCAAATTCGAGGGCCGGGAAAACGTTCTGGACCCATTTCCGTATGTCGTTCAGGGGAAAAAGGAACTGCTGACAAACCTTGCCGCGCCGATTGTAGTGGACGGGAAATTCTACGGCATCGCCGGGACGGATCTCCGGCTCGGGTTTATTCAGAAACTGGCGGAAAAGGTGGATCAGGAATTGTACGGCGGGCAGGGCGAAGTTGTCATTGTCAGTAATTTCGGATTGATCGTAGCCAGCAGTGAACACCCTGATTTGATCGGCGATCTTTTGAAAAAAGAATTTTCGGACTCCTGGAAGGACATCCTTGCCAATGTGCAGGAAGGCAAAGCCTCTGTCCGCATTGATTCCACAGGCATGATGCGGGCCATCGCCCCCATACGCATGGGGCGTACGGGCAAGCCCTGGAGTATCGTGCTGCGGGTGCCTCCCAATGTCATCCTGGCCGAAGCCGAGGCTCTGAACAACGAACTGGCAAAACAGAGCACGGAGGACGGCATCAAGGAAATCGGCGTGGGGTTGGGCGTTGCTTTGCTGGCCATTCTGCTGTTGTGGGTGTTCTCCCGTTCGCTGGTCAAACCACTGCAGAAAGCCGCGACATTTGCCGGACATGTTGCCCAGGGGGATTTTTCCCAGCAACTGGACGTACGCCAGAACGATGAGATCGGCGTATTGGCCGGCGCATTGCGGACCATGGTCGATAATCTGCAGGAAATGATTACGCAGGCCAAGGAAAAAAGTCAGGAGGCGGCCAAAGAAGCGGAAATCGCCCGCACGGCCACTCAGGACGCAGAACAAGCGCGTGAAAAAGCCGCTCAGGCGCAGCATCAGGGCATGCTGGAGGCCGCGCGCAAGCTGGAAAGCGTGGTGGCCAACGTTCTTTCGTCCTCCACTATGTTGTCGTCCCAGATTGATCAGGCACGCGACGGCGCCGGCGAGCAGTCAAAGCATACGGGTGAAACCGCTTCCTCCATGGAGGAAATGAACGCCACCGTGCTGGAAGTGGCGCGCCACGCTTCAGAGGCCGCCGAACGGTCGGACCAGGCCATGGCCCGCGCACAGAAAGGATCTGATGTGGTGCACAAGGTGGTCGACGCCATTACTATGGTCCAGGAACAGGCCGAGCAACTGAAGGAAAATATGAATACGCTGGGCGAACAGGCCCAGGGCATCGGCCAGGTCATCGACGTTATTTCCGATATTGCCGACCAGACCAATTTGCTGGCCCTGAATGCGGCCATCGAAGCCGCCAGGGCCGGAGAAGCTGGCCGGGGGTTCGCCGTGGTCGCGGATGAAGTACGTAAGCTCGCGGAAAAGACCATGGCCGCCACCACCGAGGTGGGCAATGCCATTCAATCGATTCAAAACGGCGCCAATACGAGCATCGCAGGTGTGGAAAAAGCCGCGCAGGCGGTGGATCAGGCCACAGTGCTGGCCGAAGAATCCGGTACGGTGCTCAGGGAAATAGTCCAGATTGTGGAATCTTCCGCGGACCAGGTACGTTCCATTGCCACGGCTTCCGAGCAGCAGTCTGCCGCCAGCGATGAGATTACACGGGCCATCGGGGAGATCAATCAAATATCCGTGCGGACGTCCGATGTAATGGACCTTTCCTCACAGGCCGTCAGCGACATGGCCGGACAGGCCAGAGCCCTGGAGCAACTCGTCACGGAACTCAAGGCAGGTTGACGGGCTGCAGCCGGCAACCGCTATATATCGGAGGAACAAACATCCGGAGTCATTTACCGACTTCGGGTGTTTGTTTTGCAGGCCTTAGGAGCAGTTTTATTGTTGCGTGCCGGAAAAAATAACGGGTTAATTGGTAAGGCCACTGACTATATTGACGCAAAGTTGTTAAATTGGTAAAACCAATTTAATAGAACAATTTACTGCTTCCAAGATCACGGCACTTAGCTCTGGTAAAGAGAATAACATGCTGGAATTAAAAGAAGTTGAGAACCTCAGGCTCTACCGCCAGGTAGCGGACCAGATCACGGACCTGTTGCGGAAAGGGCGCTGGAGCCTGGGGGAAAGGCTTCCTGCTGAACGAGAATTGGCCAAACAGCTTGGCGTGAGCAGACCCACCGTACGCGAAGCCATTATCGCGCTCGAACTGGTGGGCCTGGTCGAGGTGCGAACCGGTGCGGGCATTTACATCAAAGCTTTGCCCGACTCGGTTGATTCCGGCCTGATAACGGGCAATGACCCGGGGCCGAGTCCCTTTGATCTGATCGAGGCCCGGATAGTCATCGAGGGAGAGATCGCGGGCATCGCCGCCGCCAGCATTTCCTCCGAAGAGCTCGAAAGCCTGCTGCTTTCCATAGAAAAGATGGAGTCCGACATCGATCAGGGCCATCAGCTTGTCTCCAGCCGTGAAGACGGCGACTTTCTCTTTCACAGCCGCATAGCGGCCATCACCAAAAATTCCGTATTGCAATCCATTGTCGAACAGCTTTGGGCCGGCATGCGGCGTCCGTTGTTCCGCGCCATATGCGAACGCGTGAGCCTGCCGCAGAACGCGCGCCGCGCCGTCAAGGACCATCGCGTGATTCTGGAGGCCATTGCCGTCGGGAATTCGGAAGCGGCCAAGGCCGCCATGCGCCGCCATCTGGAACAGGTTCGCGGCGTGTTGATGCAATACAGCGGCGAAGAATAAAGGGGGATTCCATGGGTGTGACCGGAACCTTGCACGAAGACAGGCTTTTTCCCGCCGATCCCAACGTACGGGCCGTGGCCCGCGGATTGTACGAACTGGTCAAGGGGCTCCCCATCATCAGCCCGCACGGACATACGGATCCCAGGTGGTACGCCGAGGACGTGCAGTTTCCCAACCCAACGCAATTGTTTCTGATTCCGGACCACTATGTTTTCCGGATGCTGCACAGCCAGGGTGTATCGCTCGAACAGCTGGGCGTCCCGCGGGTAGACGGCGGCCCGGTGGAAACAGATCCGCGCAAGATCTGGCGGTTGTTCGCCGAGAATTATTACCTGTTCCGGGGCACGCCCACGCGCATGTGGTTCGAATACGTGCTTTCCTTTCTTTTTCATATCGGCAGCAGGCTCAGTGCGGAAAACGCCGATGCCGTCTACGACGCCGTTCAGTCCAAGCTGGAATTGCCGGAATTTCGCTGCCGAGCCCTGTACGAACGGTTCAATATCGAAGCTGTATCCACTACGGATTCCCCTTTGGATGACCTTGCGCACCATGTTGCCCTACGGCGGGAAGGCTGGAAAGGGCGCGTACTGCCGGCATTTCGCCCGGACAGTGTGGTTGATCCTGAATTCGAAGGATTTCCTGACAACGTGGCCGGACTAGGCGCGCTCACTGGAGAGAACACGCACACCTGGAAAGGTTATCTGCAGGCCCTGCGTCTGCGGCGCGCATATTTCATCGAGCAGGGCGCCACCTCCACGGACCACGGACACCCCACAGCGAAGACCGCGGATCTTTCTCTGGCCGTATGCGAGAGCCTGTTTTCCAAAGCGCTCCAGCAGGATTGCACGCCGCAGGAAGCGGAGATGTTCCGGGCGCAGATGCTGACGGAGATGGCCGCCATGAGCCTGGAGGACGGCTTGGTGATGCAGATTCATCCGGGCGCATCGCGCAACCATAGCAGGCTGCTGTTCGAGCGCTTCGGACGGGACAAGGGCGCGGACATTCCCACCCGTACGGAGTACGTGGACAATCTCAAGCCTCTGTTGCACAAATATGGACACG
Source organism: Desulfovibrionaceae bacterium (assembly GCA_963677785.2). Lineage (GTDB taxonomy): Bacteria > Desulfobacterota > Desulfovibrionia > Desulfovibrionales > Desulfovibrionaceae. Next base: position 54,471 of record CAXXDH010000002.1, read on the forward strand.
AAACCGGACTTTCGATTATTCTCTTCACTCTGGACGAATCCACCTATAGCCGCGAGCTGGGCCCCCTGGCGGGAGTTTATCCCTGTCTCAGGCTCGGGCCTGCCTGGTGGTTCCACGACAGCCCGGAAGGCATGATGCGCTACCGCCGGATGGTCACGGAAACCGCCGGATTTTATAATACTGTGGGATTCAACGACGATACGCGCGCGTTCATGTCCATACCCGCCCGGCACGATGTGGCCCGGCGCGTGGACTGCGCGTTTCTGGCGGAACTGGTGGGCGAACACCGGCTGGACCAGGACGAGGCCGAAGAAGTGGCCCAGGATCTGGCCTATGGTTTGGTAAAAAAGGCGTATCACATCTGACGGATGGAGTACGCCCGGATACGTTTGTTGGGAGAACCGACGTAACAAAAACAACCATAGACGTGCAGGAGGAGAAAGAGATGTCACGGAAAGCTTTGTTGTTGTTCATGGCCTGTTTGCTGATGACCGCCATGGCGCTGCCCGCAGCAGCGGCCGACAAGATTGTCCTGAAAAGCGCCGACACCCACTCGGAGGACTATCCCACGGTCAAGGCGGTCGAAGCCATGGGCAAGCTGCTGGATCAGTGGACCAAAGGACGGATCACCATCAAGGTTTACCCCGGCCGCCAGCTGGGTGAGGAAAAAGACACCATCGAACAGACCATCGCCGGCGCCATCGAACTCAACCGGGTCAATCTTGCTCCTTTGAACAGCATCGTGCCCGAAACCGCCATCCCGGCATTGCCCTATATTTTCCGCTCCATCGAACACATGTACAAAGTCATGGACGGCCCCATCGGCGATGAAATCCTCAAAGCCCTCGAACCGCACGGACTGGTGGGCCTGGCCTACTATGATTCGGGCGCACGCTCCTTTTACAACTCCAAAAAAGCCATTCATACGCCCGCGGACATGAAAGGCATGAAAATTCGCGTACAGAATTCCGACCTGTTCGTGAGCATGGTGGAAGCGCTCGGCGCCAATGCCACGCCCATGGAATTCGGCCAGGTGTACGAGGCGTTGAAGACCGGCGTCATCGACGGCGCGGAAAACAACTGGCCTTCCTACGAATCCACCCGCCATTTTGAAGTGGCCAAATACTACACTCTTGATCAGCACTCCATGTCTCCCGAGGTCCTGGTCATGTCCAAGGTGGCCTGGGAAAAGCTGAGCCCGGAAGATCAGAAACTGGTACGCAAGGCCGCCAGGGAATCCGTGCCCGTCATGCGTAAACTCTGGAACGAACGTGTGGCCAAGTCCAAAGCCATCGTGGAAAAGAACGGCAACATCATTGTCTCCGACGTGGACAAGCAGCCTTTTATCGACGCCATGAAGCCTGTGTACGACAAGTTCGTCGCCACTCCGGAACTGAAAGATCTGGTCAAGCGCATTCAAGCCGTTAAGTAACCTTCCCAACAGGTTGCTTATCCATACGGAGGCCGCCCGCCATGCCCGGATTCGGGCGGCCTCCACAAGATCAGCTCCCGAGGAGCCTGTATTATGTCCGGATTTCTCGCAAAGCTCGGGACATGCAACCGCATGCTGTCCCGTGTCTGCCTCTGGTTCAGCGCCAGCGGACTGGTAGTCATGACCTGCGTCATCGGCTGGCAGGTCTGGGCCAGATACATTTTAAACAATACGCCCCATTGGTCCGAAAAACTCTGCTTGTTTCTGATGCTCTATTACATTCTGTTCGCGGCGGCTTCAGGCGTGCACGACAAATTTCACATCGGTTTGACGTTTACGCGCCTGCTGGTGCCGCCCAGGATTCAGCGGATTCTGGATGTTCTGGTCAACAGCATTGTCGCCGCCTTTGGTCTGGGCATGATCTGGTACGGGACCCAGATGGCCCGTTCCACCTGGACGCATATCATTCCGACTCTGGAAATTTCCACCGGCTACAGCTACCTGCCTTTTCCACTGGCGGGCGTACTGTTCGTGTTGTTCGCCGTGGAGCATGTCCTGAACGGCCTGGCAGGGCAGGAAGTCGCGCCGTCATGGGAATAAGGAGCGCTGTTTCATGGAATTGACCGTACTGTTCGGCACCTTTGTCGTCCTGCTGTTGCTGGGCGTACCCATCGCCATCACCCTGGGCGCGTCCGCCATGGCCACGGTGCTCTACATGGGGCTGCCTCCCATGATCGTGTTTCAGCGGATGGCGGCCGGAATGAATTCCTTTGCCCTGATGGCCATTCCCTTTTTCATCTATGCCGGCGAACTGATGCAGCACGGCGGCATCTCCGACAGGCTCGTACGGCTGGCCAATGCCATGATCGGCCACATCCGCGGCGGACTCGGCCTGGTGAACGTTCTGGCCAGCATGCTTTTCGGCGGCATTTCCGGCTCGGCCGTGGCGGACGCCTCGGCCCTGGGCACTACGCTGATACCCATGATGCGCGAAAAGGGCTTTGACGACGATTATTCGGTCAACGTCACCGTGACCTCGGCCACCATCGGCCTGATCGTCCCGCCCAGCCACAACATGATCATTTACTCCATAGCCGCAGGCGGCACGGTATCCGTGTCGGCGTTGTTCATGGCCGGCATCGTGCCCGGCGTGCTCTGCGGGCTGTGCCTGATGCTCGCGGCCTATGTCATTGCGGTCAAACGCAACTACCCGCGTGAAAAATTTCCAGGCATGCGTCTGCTGCTGTATACGTTCGCCACGGCCCTGCCCGGATTGCTGACCGCCATCATCATTGTGGGCGGCGTATTGTCCGGGATTTTCACGGCCACGGAATCGTCCGCAATTGCCGTTATCTATGCCGTGCTGGTCACGGTGCTGGCCTACCGATCCATGAGCCTGAAAGATTTCTGCCGGGCCACGGTCAACGCGGTGCGCACCACGGCCATGGTCTTGCTGATCATCGGCACGGCTGCCTCGTTCGCCTGGCTGCTGGCATTGAACCAGGTCCCGGCCCGTTTGTTCGAGCTGTTGAAAAGCATTTCGGACAATCCGTACGTCATCATTCTGATGATCAACGCGATTCTGCTTTTCCTGGGCACCTTTATGGACATGTCGCCGCTGATCATCATTTGTACGCCCATTTTTCTGCCCGTGGTCAAGAACCTGGGCATGGATCCGGTTCAGTTCGGCATCATTCTGATGATCAACCTGGGCATCGGCCTGGTGACGCCGCCCGTGGGGTCGGTGCTCTTTGTGGGCTGCGCCGTGGGCAAGGTGCGTATCGAGGAAACGGTCAAGACCATCTGGCCATTTTACGGGGCCATGGTTCTGGCATTGCTGCTGGTCACGTATCTGAAGCCCATCAGCATGTTTTTACCTGATCTGTTGTTGCAATAACGAACAAACGTTTTCAGACAAAGCGTTGAAAAGGATACGCGTATGAGCAGGGACACGGCAGGCTTTTTAAGCAATCTGTTCGGGCTCGAAGGAAAGACAGCCGTCGTGGTAGGCGGTACGGGCGTACTGTGCGGCGAAATGGCCAAAGGGCTCTGGTCCGCTGGGTGCCGGGTGCTGCTGGTGGGGCGCAATCAGGACAAGGCCGAGGCGCATCGCCGGGATTGGGGCGCTCCAAAAGACCAGGTGAGCTTTTTCAAGGCCGAAGCAACGGACCGTGCGGCTTTGGAAGGGGCTTTGGCCCACGCGTTGGAATGTTTCGGCAGCGTGGACATCTGGATCAACGGCGCGGGCATCAATTCCGCCACGCCTTATCTGGAGATTTCCGACGAGGAGTTCGACCGCATTCTGAATACCAACATCAAGGGCGTACACCTGGGCTGCCAGGTCATCGGCGCGTATTGGCTGAAAAACAAGCTGTACGGCAACATTATCAACATGTCGTCCATGTCCGCGTTGCGGCCGCTCAGCCGGGTGTTCACCTACAGCATCACCAAAGCGGCGGTCTGGAATCTGACCCAGAATCTGGCGCGCGAATGGGCGCCCGGCAACATCCGGGTCAATGCCCTGTGTCCGGGCTTTTTTCCGGCCGAACAGAATCGCAAGGTGCTGGACAAGGAGCGTATCGCTTCCATCATGCGGCTCACGCCCATGGACCGCTTCGGCGAGGCCGACGAACTCGTGGGCGCGACCCTGCTGCTGGCCTCGGACAAGGCCGCCGGGTTCATCACCGGCGCACATCTCGTGGTGGACGGCGGTTTTTCAGTGACGACCATTTAATTTTTTTAGAGATGAATGCCTCTGGCGGCCAAAGACCTCTTTTGGAAAAAGGATTCTTTGGAATTTCCTAAAACTTTTGGCTGATTAGTTCTTGGGATAGTGTCCCCGTGTCAATTAGCTAAAGTTTCTTAAGTAGCCGGAGGCCCGGAGGATACCAATGGGACTTCTCGAACAGAGCCTTGAAGCACTGCGAAACGATATTGCTATGCGTCCGGCCGTGGCCGACGATTTGGCCACGGCGTTTAACGGCACGGTGGAGGGACGTTCGTTGCGCACCGGTGAAAACGCGTTGGCGGGCATTCTGGAGCAAGGGGGCAAGGAGCGATTTTTCGCTTTGACCACTTCGGATGCAGCCGACCCTTTTTCCGAGCTCGCGGGCGAACGGGAGAGCGTGGTAGGCTGCGTACGCATTCTGGCGGATGTCGGGCCCGATAATCTGCCCGGACTGCTGCGCGTCTTTCCCGCTCTCCAACCCGTGCCTTTGGGCTTGGCGGCTTCGTTCGGCTTCGGCGACCGTATCGGCCTGGCCACGCCCGGCCACGTACGCGCCATGCAGGACAAGGGCGCGGGAATCACGCCCATTTTCGCCCAGCAGTCCATCCGCGAAATGCAACGGACGCAGCGTACGCCGGAACAGGTCATGTCAGACGCGGTCTGGGGGGCCTTTGGCGCGGGCTGGACCGGTAGAGTCGGCGCGGACGCCGACCATCTGAAGACTTTTGAGGATGTCCGCAACATGGCCGATGCCGGATTCGTGTTTTTTACCATTGATCCGTCGGACCATGTGGACCAGCATGCCGATGATTACGATGCCGCCATAGTGGAGGAGCGCTTTGCCCAGCTGCTGGAAGACAAGGTTGAAGGCGTGAAGGGCATTCTGCCGCTGTATCAGGACAAGAGCTATGACCTGGGCGGTGAAGAGGTTGTGCTCACCGAAGAAGTGCTGAAAAGAGCGGCGGTGAAATACGGCCGGGCTTTGGAGCATATCTATGCCATGAGCCTGTGCGTGGCCCAGGAAATGAACGGCGATGCCTTTGAGCTGGAGATTTCCGTGGACGAGACCGAGCAGCCCACCAGCGTGCCCGAACATCTGTTTCTGGCCCTGGAGTTGCGGCGGCACGAGATTCCGGTCATCAGCCTGGCTCCCCGGTTTGTGGGGGATTTTGAAAAAGGCGTGGATTTCAAAGGCGATCTGCGGCTGTTCGAAGATACACTCAAACAGCACGCGCGTATCGCCAAAGAGTACGGACCTTACAAAATCAGTCTGCACAGCGGGAGCGACAAGTTCGGGGTGTATCCGTACATAGCCCGTGAAACCGGGCAGTGTTTCCATGTGAAAACCGCGGGAACCAGCTATCTGGAGGCCTTGCGTACGTGCTGCCGTGTGGACCGGGCTCTGTTTACCGAAATCGTGGAATTCTCCCGCGGTCGTTTCGATACCGACCGGGCCACCTATCACATTGCCGCTACACTGGACGGGACGCCGCAGCCCCAGGGCCAGAGCGCGGAAGCTCTGGAGACGCTGTATCTGGATGAAAACAACGGACGCCAGATTCTGCATGTGACCTTTGGCTCTGTTTTGACCGATACGCGTTTTCGCGCGCCGTTGTACGAGCTGTTGCGCGCCAACGGCCGGATCCACGAAGATGTCCTGGCTGCCCATCTCGGCAAGCATCTGCAGCTGCTGTCCGCAGCGGATTCATGATGGGGCGGGACCATGGGCCGGATCTACGAACCTCCGTTTATTCTAGCCCTTGACGTCGGCTCATCCTCCGTACGGGCCATGCTGTTCGACAGCCAGGGGCGGGGCGTGGACGGAAAATGGTCCGTACGCGCCATCGCTTTTGATACGGGCGTCGACGGCAGTTCCAGCATTCGGGCGGAACTGATTCTGGAGAAGCTTTTCGACTGCATTGACGAAGTGCTCGTCAAGAGTGCGGCAGAAGCGGCGGACCTGGCCGGAGTGGCCGTGTGTACGTTCGTGTCCAATATTCTGGGAGTGGACGCGCAAGGACGCCCTTTGACGCCGGTGACGACCTACGCGGACGTCAGCTCACGCCCGGAGGCCGATGAATTGCGCCGCGATCTGGACCACGAGTATTTCCGCCAGCGAACGGGCTGTTATTTTCACCCCAGTTACCTGCCGTCCCGTTTTATACGCATGCAGCGGCGGCAGCCCGAGCTGTTTGACTGTGTGGCCAAGTGGATCACCATCGGCGAATATCTGGAGCTGACCCTGTTCGGACGGAAGGCCGTTTCCGTCAGCGTGGCGTCCTGGTCCGGGCTGCTCAATCGCCATACCCTGGGCTGGGACAGCGAACTGCTCGAACTGCTGCCGGTTCGCAGAGACCAGCTGGCATCGCTTACCGATATCAACGAGCCCAGGCGCGGCTTGCGGTCGATCTACGCCCGGCGCTGGCCCGGCCTGAAGGATGTGCCCTGGTTTCCTGCCTTGGGCGACGGCGCGGCGGCCAATGTCGGTTCGGGCTGCACCAGTCCGGACCGCGTTTCCCTGACCCTGGGAACTTCGGGAGCGCTGCGTATCGTGTATAACAAACCCATTGAGACGCTGCCGTCCGGATTGTGGTGCTACAGGGTGGATGCGCAGCGTTCGTTGCCCGGCAGCGCCGTCAGCGAAGGCGGCTGCGTGCACGCCTGGCTGCGCCGGACCCTGCAGCTGGAATCCGTGAGTTTGGATTTGGAGGAGCTCGAAGCGCTGGAGCCGGATACGCACGGCCTGACCATTCTGCCTTTTTGGGCGGGCGAACGCGGCCCGGGCTGGTCCGGCAGAAACGGTGCCGTCATTTACGGCCTGCATCTGGGCTCCACCCCGCCGCAGCTTCTGCGTGCGGGCCTGGAAGCGGTTGCCTATCGGCTCGCCAGTATTTATGACTGTCTCACCCCCTTGCTTCCTGCCGGACACAGGATTATTGCCGGAGGCGGAGCGTTGTTTTCCTCGCGGCTGTGGCCGCAGATTATCGCCGACGTCTTCGGGCGGGAAATCGTCTTGACCCAGGTGGAGCAGGCATCGGCCCGGGGGGCGGCGCTTCTGGCTCTGGAAGCTTTGGGATACGCCAAGCGTCTCGAAGCTCTGGCGCCCGGGGCCGAAAAACAGTTTGTTCCGGACAAGGACGCGCACGAGCGCTACGTCTGCGCCAGACAACGCCAGGAAAAGCTCTACGGCCTGCTGGCGGAAATGTGAAAGACCTTTTTTTCTGGGGATGCCTCCGGCGGCTTAGGAACCTTTTTGCAAAAAGGTTCCTAAGAACCTCCAAAAACTTTTGCCTGATAGAAGTTGTTTCACCTGTGTAGTACGTGAAATGATTCTGAAGACATAGCGGGAGTTAGAATCCCGTGGGCGGCTTTCCTACTGGAGGATAGATTGTATGAGTAAAAGCAGTATCGGATTGATCGGACTTGCCGTCATGGGGCAGAATCTGGCCCTGAACATCGCCCGCAACGGGTTCGGGATTACCGTCTACAACCGTACGGAAGCCAAGACCCGCGAGTTCATGGACCGCGCGGGCCAGGCCGCGGGTATTCAGGCCGCTTACGACCTGACAGAGTTTGTGGCCGCATTGGAAACGCCGCGCAAGATCATTTGCATGGTCAAGGCCGGGGATCCAGTGGATACGCTCATCGAACAGATCGCCCCTTTGCTTGATCCCGGCGATCTGCTCATCGACGGCGGCAATTCGCTCTACAAGGACACCGAACGCCGTGGTCCGGCTCTTCGGGAACGCGGATTGCGTTATATGGGCGCGGGCATTTCAGGCGGCGAGGAGGGCGCGCTCAACGGTCCGAGCATCATGCCCGGCGGCGAACCCGAGGACTGGGAAATGATCCGGCCCGTGTTCGAGGCCATTGCAGCCAAGGCCGAAGGCGAACCCTGCGTGGCTTACATGGGTAAAGGCGGTGCAGGTCATTTCGTGAAAATGGTTCACAACGGCATCGAATACGGCGACATGCAGCTGATCGCCGAGAGCTACGATTTCATGCGCCTGGTCGTCGGACTCAAACCGGGCAATATCGGCCGGGTTTTCAAGGAATGGAGCAAAGATATGCTCTCTTCCTATCTCATCGACATCACGGCGGACATTTTCGACAAGATGGATCCGGAAAGCGGCGAACCGCTGGTGGACCGGATTCTGGACAAGGCCGGACAAAAGGGCACCGGCCGCTGGACCGTGGAAAGCGCGCTGGAGCTGGGCGTGCCCACCCCGACGCTGAGCGCGGCCGTGGAGGCCCGGATTCTGTCTTCACTCAAGGACGAGCGCGTTCGCGCTGCGGAAATCCTGGGCTTTGAGGAAAATACGGATCGTCTGGAGTCCTCCTGGACGCAGTTTCTGGGCGAAGCGCTCTACGCGGCGAAGATTTGTTCTTATGCGCAGGGCTTTGCGTTGCTGCGGGCCGCGGATACGGAATACGGTTTTGGTCTGGATTACGCGGCCATCGCCAGGATCTGGCGGGCCGGATGCATCATCCGCGCGCAGTTTCTCAACGACGTCAGCGCGGCGTTCGCGGCCGACCCCGGATTGCCGAATCTGATGCTCGCGCCTTTTTTCAAGGCAGCCATGACAAAGCACCAGTCCGCGTTTCGGCGCATCGCGGCGGTAGCCATGGCGCGTTGCGTGCCGTTTCCGGCCTTCAGCGCGTCTCTGGCCTACTTCGACTCCTACCGTTCGCCGCGGCTTCCGGCCAACCTGCTCCAGGCTCAGCGCGACTACTTCGGCGCGCATACCTACGAGCGTACGGACAAGCCCGGCGTGTTCCATACGGAATGGACTGAGTAATAGGGCGTTGGCGATACACACGTTTTAATTAAAAGTTCTGGAAAGCGGAGCTCGAGGGGGAGAACCTCTTTCCAGAGGTTTCCCCCTCGAAACGTCTTTTATGAGGACACGATAGTGGTAGCAGGCAGCGGTGCGGCGGACAGGGTGTTGTCTTCGGACGAAGTGTTTTCGATCATCGAGCGCGGGGCTCCCAGGGAGATGTTCGCGGGCAAGCGGGTGCTGGTGCTGACGCCGGACGCCACGCGTACGTGTCCGTTGCCCATGATGATCCGTACGCTGGCCCAGGTGGTGGGGCCGTACGCGGCCCGGCTGGATTTCATGGTGGCCCTGGGCACGCACCAGCCCATGGAGGAGCACGAGATCCTGGAGCTGTACGGGCTGACGCCCGAGAGCAAGGAGGCTTTGCTTCCGGGCTCGCAGCTGATGAATCACCGCTGGGATTTGCCGGATACGCTCGTCACCATCGGGCGGCTCTCGGAAGATACCATCGAGGAAATATCCGGCGGCCTGTTCCGCCAGGGCGTTGATGTGGTCATCAACCGCCAGGTCTTTGAGTATGATTTGATCGTGATTCTCGGTCCGGTGTTTCCGCACGAGGTGGCGGGCTTTTCCGGCGGCGACAAATATCTCTTTCCGGGCATCTCGGGCGGGGATTTTCTCCATTTTACCCACTGGCTGGGCGCCGTGGTCACCTGCTGGGACACCATCGGCATCCGCAGGACGCCCGTACGCGAGGCACTGACACGCGCGGCGGAGCTGGTGACGGTGCCGCGGTTGTGCATTTCCATGGTGGTCAAATCCAAGGCCGAACTGGCAGGACTGTTCGTGGGCGAGACCCGCGAAGCCTGGACAGCGGCCACGGAAGTTTCCTCCGGATTGCATATTAAATTTAAGGATAAGCCCTTTCACACGGTCCTGGGTACGGCTTCGCCCATGTACGAGGAAATCTGGGTGGCCGGAAAGGTGATGTACAAGCTGGAACCCGTGGTGGCCGACGGCGGCCGGCTGATCATCTACGGTAAACACATCACGCGCGTATCGGATACGTGGGGCACGCTGATCCACCGGGTCGGATACCATACGCGCGACTATTTCCTGCAGCGTATGCAGGATTTCGCGGACATTCCGCCCGGAGTGCTGGCTCACTCGACCCACGTACGCGGCCTGGGCAAAATGGTCGACGGCGTGGAAGTGCCGCGCATCGAGCTTATCCTCGCCACCTCCATCCCGGAAAAAATCTGCCGCGAAATCAACCTGGGCTATATGGACCCGGACAGCATCAACCTGGACGACTACCGCGACAAGGAAGACCAGGGCGTCCTGCTGGTGGAAAACGCGGGTGAGATTCTGCACAGGCTCAAGCCCGCGTAGGGGATTTATGGAAAACTGTGTAACCCGGGCGTCTTTTCGTTGATAAGCCCATCCACGGCTGCGAATCCGAACCAGATCCAGTTGAGGTCGTAATAGCGCTTGTTGTCCGTGAGTATGGGAGCGAGGCGCTGCGGTGCGAGTTGTTTTTTGCGGATGGCTTGGGCCAGAGCGGGGTGAAACTGCTCCAGGGCGGGCAATGTGGCCCCGTAGAAACTCAGCGATTCGACATCACTTTTTCTTTTTCCATCCAGTGAATAGCGCGCGTAGAGGCGGCCGTCCCGGGCAATGAGTCTGGCGATGGCCTCGGTGCGCGCCGGATCGGCGCAGGCCCGCGGATTGGATAGCAGGCGGCAATCCAATGCCACGCGCCAGTACGTCCGTACCGCGTCGTAGGAAAAGTCACTGTCCAAACCGGCCTTGCCCTCCACTGGAGAAAGCGTGCCATGGGCGTCGATTATGGCGAAATTCGGGGGCAGTCCGGATGGGGAAATAGCGGGAATTCTGGACAGCACGGCGTAGCTCGCGCTGCGGACCTGGTCCCAGTTGCCGTCCGGGTCCAGCCGGGCGAAATAGGGATAAGCGTAGGGAGCGAAGTAGGAAATATTGATGATACGCTCGTCCACCGCCCAGTTTCCAGCCGAGGGCAGCCATCCGCCAGGGAGCGCTATGCCCGTATGCTGGCGGATGGCTCTGACCAGCTGTCTGGCGCGTTCCAGATATTCGGCATTGTCAAAAGCCCAGGAAGCGATGAGCAGCGCAAAGGCAATGTCCTGGTCCGCGTCCGTGGCCGTGTTGGCGTCCAGGATGCGTCCGTGGCTGCTTGTTTCCTTGTCCGGCCGCCAGCGCCATGAATACAGGCCGTCAGGGCGGCGCAAGGTGTCTTCGGTCCAGGCCAGAACCTTGGCGAAGCATTCGCTGTCGTTCATCCAGGCGGCGCGCAGCAGCGCGTAGGACTGCCCTTCGCTGGTGACTTCATTGCGCAGGGCGTCCCAGACGTAGCCTTCCTGCGTGATGAAAACGCGTTTGTAAGCCTGCCAGGAGGTGCGCAGAAAATCGGGTTCAGGGGACGATCGCGACTCCGGGCAGCCGGTTATGAACAGAGCGCTCAGCAACGCGGCGAACAGCCAGACATAGCGGAATCCGGCGCAAGGTCGCATCAGAAAAAGTACCTGAGAAAAAGGGTGCTGCGCAACAGCCAATAGCCGTCCGAATCCGTATAGCCGAACCCGCCGACGCCGATACGGAACGAGTCCGTTTTGTAGGCCAGGCTGAGCAAACCGTGAATGCCGGTGGCCGTTTCTCCGGTTTTTGTTTCATCTCTGGTCCAGAGCAGTTGGGGATTCACTTCAGCCTCGACGTCGAAATGTTCAAAATCTTGAATGGTGTGGAGCATGACGCCGAGGGTGGTGTGTCTTTGAGGGGAAAAGTACGCGGGTTTTTCTTCTTGTACGGATTCCAGATAAAAATTCGGTCGAATGGCTGTCCAGTGATTGTCGCGGCTCCAAAGTACGGGGATCTGATAATGGGCGTAGCCCCAGCCGCGCAGGTTGCCGTCCTCAAAGCTGTCCAGGCCGCCTTCCAGACGGAGCTGCTGTTCAGGTAAGGTGACCAGGTCCACGAACCCTCGGGCTTTATTGATGGCCATGTCCGCGCGTAACTGAGTCATGTCCACCACGCGGTTGAAGAGCCGGACATCGTATTTGTTATGCTCGGACCAGATGCTTTCCCGTTTGCCCTCCACTCCGATTTCCGAACCATTTTCAAAGAGGTATTTAGCTCCGAGTTTGCCGCCCGCCAGATAGCTTCGGTACATGCTGCGGCGTTGCGCAGCCGTGTAGGCAGTTGCGTCGTTATCGCCAGGATCGTTGTTTAGCGTGTCGAACTGTTCGTACAGGGCGGATGCCCAGAGAACCACCTGGGGGGTAAGGAAAAAATCATCGGCGCCCACTTCCACGGAAGTGCGCCACAGGTTGGACTCCGGACGTGCATCCTTTTCAGCCTGATGGATATGGCCGGTCATGATTTGGACGTGCAGATCAAGCTCGTTGGCCGGAACAGCGGTAAAAAATCCGCCGCCGTGCAGGATGGTAATTTTGTTCTGGTCCGTGAATGCGGAAGCGAAAGCGCCCACCGAAGAGCGGGTCTTTTTGTGAAGTTCGGCTTCGGCCTTATCAAGTTCGGCCTGGAACCCGTCTTGCGGATCGGTTGCAGTAGCAGACAGAGGCTTCTGCTCTTCGTGTTCAAAAAGAGGTGATTCATCCGCCGCTGCCGGGGCGGATGCGCAGAGAAGCAGGATCCAGCAGGTGGCCAGAATGCCGCAGCAATGTCGCCACGTAGTGTTCATTGCAGCTCCATACGTATGGCCTGCGGCCATTCAGTCGTTTTCTACGGCAGGTCACAGATTGGGTGTTGGACGTCCGCTTTTTGTGAAACGTCTTGCCTGAGCGAAACTTTTTTCTGCCCTGGCGTAATCGCCTCTACGGGTAGCCGCCACGCCGCGCCACAACCAGAGATTGCCAGGGTCGCCGGCTCCTTCATGAATCAGTTCATCAAATATGCGGAATGCCTGCATATGTCTGTCTCTGGCAATGGCGACATAGCCCATCCATTCTTTGCCCTTTGGATGTATTATAATGGATTTTTCATGTTTTTGCAATAGGTTATCTGCTTGAAGAGACTTGCCTTGCAGGTGAAGCGCCTGGACGAGGGCCAGGACGGCTTTCCAGTTCGATGAATCGGTTGCGACGGCCTTGGTGGCCCATTGTTCGGCAAGCTTGAAACGCTTCGCCGCCAGATTGGCCTGGGCCAGTTCCAGCTCCAAACCTTGCGGGTTGCGTTGTGTCAGCGCCTGGTCGAAAAGGGCGAGTCCGCGTTCGTATTTTCCGGCCTTGATCATGAACCTCGCTGTTTCCAGCAACAGGTCCGGCGAGGCCTTTCCTGCGGCCAGGTATTGTTCGTAGGCCTTGGCAGCACGCCGCTTGTCTCCGGCGCGGTCCGCAGACCGGGCGATCTTCAGGTAAACTTGTTGTGTCAGACTTTTTTCGGGGATGGCCAGATAGGCGCGCAATGCGTCTTCCGGACGTCCGGCATCCAGGCGCAGGTCGCCAAGAGCTTCCAGCCCGCTGACGGTCTGCAGAGAGCCTTGCTTGTGCAGAGCTTCATAAATGGCCAGAGCTTTGGATTTTTCCCCCAGCAGCCGCAATTGTCCGGCCAGCAACAGGCGCTGCTTCGGCGTCAGTTTCCTGATACGGTCCAGGTGTTGCAACGCAGCCACGGCCTGCGCCGGTTCATGGGCGGCCATGGCGGACCGGGCCTGCAATTCGAGCAGTCGCGGATTGTCGGATAAGCCGGGATGAAGACCGTTGAGCCGTTTGAGAGCCGCTGCCGCATCGCCCAGTTCAAGTTCGGTTTCAGCCAGATCCATGACCGTGCGGTAGCGTGTTTTTCCAGGAAGTTTCATGGCCAGTGCGCGCCTGAACCAGTTCCGTGCCTTGGAGTAGTCCTTTTTCCATTTGTAGAGTCGAGCGATACGTATTGTCAGGCCGCTATCGGCGGGGTGTGTTTTCACAAGTCGCTGGAGCAGAGCGAGGGCGGCGGCATAGCGGTTTTGGGATTCGTAAATCCCGGCGAGAGCTTTGAGGCTGCCAACGTCCTTGGGATTTGCGGCCAGTACCTGCTTGTAGAGGCGTATAGCCTCCCTGGTCTGCCCGGTGCGCTGCAGCAGTCCGGCCAGGCGCGCCGTGGCGTCGGGGCTATCGGGGGATAGTGCCAGATAGCGGTGCAGAGCCTCTGCGGCCTCGGCAGGTTGCTTGAGCGCATCGAATGCGGCTGCAAGATTCTCCCAGATGGTCGCGTCTTCAGGTGCGGATCGGGAGAGTTGCTGCAGTAGCGGAATGGCTTGGACAAAATGCTTTGAGAGAAACGCGGCCTCTGCCTTGAGCCGGAGTAGGGCGGCATCGTCGGCGGGCATGTTGGCCATGAGTTCGTATGCCTCGTCGTAACGTTTCTCCCGCATCAGCAGCCAGGCGTATCGGATCCGGGTTTCATCCGAGGCCCGGCCTGAGGTTATGAGCTTTTCGTATTCATTTGCGGCCAGTTCCTGTTTCCCGGCGGCTTCGCTTCCCTTGTCCAGCGCGTAGGCCAGATGTTCCTTGATTTTCGCATCATCAGGATACCGGGCGGCAAGTGCGCCATACAACTCGGCCGCCGCTTCATAGTGTTTCAACTGCAGGGCCAGTTCGGCCCGTGCTTTCAGGTTTTCCGGCGTGGGGGCTTCGGTAAAGAGCTTGTAGGCCTTTTCCAGGCGTTTGAGGGCGCGCAGAGCCACGGCCAGCTGGTTTTTGATCTCCGAATCGCCCGGATGTTTGGCCGCCAGCTCTTTGTAGAGCTTTGCGGCTTCATCAAAGCGCTGCAGCTCCATGGCCAGCTGTGCGCGTTCGTCCAGGTTTTCCGGGGTGGGGGCTTCGGTAAAGAGCTTGTAAGCCTCTTCGCGGCGTTTGAGGGCGCGCAGAGCCACGGCCAGCTGGTTTTTGATCTCCGAATCGCCCGGATGTTTGGCCGCCAGTTCTTTGTAGAGCTTTGCGGCGTCGTCGAAGCGTTGCAGCTCCATGGCCAGCTGTGCGCGTTCGTCCAGGTTTTCCGGCGTGGGGGCTTCGGTAAAGAGCTTGTAAGCCTCTTCGCGGCGTTTGAGGGCGCGCAGAGCCACGGCCAGCTGGTTTTTGATCTCCGAATCGCCCGGATGTTTGGCCGCCAGTTCTTTGTAGAGCTTTGCGGCGTCGTCGAAGCGTTGCAGCTCCATGGCCAGCTGTGCGCGTTCGTCCAGGTTTTCCGGCGTGGGGGCTTCGGTAAAGAGCTTGTAAGCCTCTTCGCGGCGTTTGAGGGCGCGCAGAGCCACGGCCAGCTGGTTTTTGATCTCCGAATCGCCCGGATGTTTGGCCGCCAGTTCTTTGTAGAGCTTCGCGGCGTCGTCAAAGCGCTGCAGTTCCATGGCCAGCTGCGCGCGTTCGTCCAGGTTTTCCGGCGTGGGGGCTTCGGTGAAGAGCTTGTAAGCCTCTTCGCGGCGTTTGAGGGCGCGCAGAGCCACGGCCAGTTGATTTTTGATCTCCGAATCGCCCGGATGTTTGGCCGCCAGTTCTTTGTAGAGCTTTGCGGCGTCGTCGAAGCGTTGCAGCTCCATGGCCAGCTGTGCGCGTTCGTCCAGGTTTTCCGGCGTGGGGGCTTCGGTAAAGAGCTTGTAAGCCTCTTCGCGGCGTTTGAGGGCGCGCAGAGCCACGGCCAGCTGGTTTTTGATCTCCGAATCGCCCGGATGTTTGGCCGCCAGTTCTTTGTAGAGCTTTGCGGCGTCGTCGAAGCGCTGCAGTTCCATGGCCAGCTGTGCGCGTTCGTCCAGGTTTTCTGGCGTTGAGGCTTCGGTGAAGAGCTTGTAAGCCTCTTCGCGGCGTTTGAGGGCGCGCAGAGCCACGGCCAGCTGGTTTTTGATCTCCGAATCGCCCGGATGTTTGGCCGCCAGTTCTTTGTAGAGCTTTGCGGCTTCATCAAAGCGCTGCAGCTCCATGGCCAGCTGTGCGCGTTCGTCCAGGTTTTCCGGCGTGGGGGCTTCGGTAAAAGCCTGGGCTGCTTCTTCCTTGCCGCCGATTGCCCGGATGGCGATGGCGTATTTGTTTTTCAACTCCGGATCGTCGGGGGCTTCGGCGAGCAATGCGCGAAACAAAGGGGCGGCTTCGGTGAAGCGACTGAGTTCCAAAGCAATTTCCGCGCGTTGGCGCAGGTTGTCCGGCGTGGGAGATTGAGTGAGCAGGGCATAGGCTTGTTCCAGCTTTTTTTGTTCCCGCAGGGCGATGATCAATTGGTTTCTTCCCCACGAGGTTTCATCTTCCGGTAGTGTTTGGAGATAGGTTTCAAGCGTCTGTTGCGCCAGAGCGTAGTCTTTGATGGCCATGGCTGAAGCTGCAAGCTGGCGTAAGACATCGGGTGTGTCAGGATTGCGGGCGAGGAACGCTTTGAAATCGGCAATGGCCTTGGGGTGCTGTCCGTATTGGGCCTGCAGCCTGGCCCGGCGCAGCAGCAGTTCAGGGGAAAGTGTTTTTTTTGCCAGCGTGTCGAGCGTTTGCAGGGCCTCCTGGGGGCGGTTCTGTTCGAGGAGAAGCTGTCCGAGTCCGAGGGCAGCCTCGGCGTTGTCGGGAGCCAAGGAAAGAGCGTTTTTATACCCTTGTTCGGCAGCCGTAGTGTCTCCTGACTGTTCCTGAAGCGATGCCCGGTAGGTCAGGTAGCCCGAATTATCTGGATCGCGCCCCAGAGCTTTGTTCATCGCGGCGATCGCTTCCGAGAGCTTGTTTTGTTTTGCGAGCTCTTGGGCATCCTTGAAATAGCTGTAGCCGTCTTTCCAGAATTCAGGATTGACGTAGATGAGTGTGCCCAGCGCGGCGACAACCCAGATGCTTATGGCCAAGGCCAGCCAAAAGGAGCTTTTTCGGTCGCTGTTAATCCGCGTAGACATGATTCGGATCCTCCTCCGGAATATACTCGCCGGGGGTGAGTGCGGACATGACCACCCGGGACATGGTCCATATGGCTATGGCGGATACAAAGACGTTGGCCGCAATGATACGCGGCGCGCATGTTTCCATGAAAACGGCCACGAAGGGCATGATCAGATTGAGGAGCAGAAGGATCAGTTGCGGCAGCACTGCCACAACCGGCGGCATGCGGCGCAGGTTGCTCATGCACGAATTGAATACATTATTGACGCAATAGTCAGGTTTTTTGCCTTTGGGGTATTTGAAGGCCCGGATGATGCCTGTCATATACAGGGGGAAAAGGCCGGCCAGCATGCGGAACTGCTTGCCCGGCTGCTGCCGGTAGCAGAGATACTGCGTGGCAATGACCATGAACAGGAGATATATGGAGCGGATGATCAAGAATTCGAGCTCCGAGCGGGTAAGGATGGTCTGACCTGTCATATAGGTCCAGATGGGGATCATGAAAAAGAAGGGGAAGACAAAGGCCGAGCAGATGTAGGAAAGAGCGACTGTGGAATAGCCGATACGGGTCATGAAGCGCAGGCCTTTTTTGCGGAACGGGTTGTCCCAGAGAAACAGGCGCATGGTGTCCAGAGCCCACTGTCCGCGCTGCTGGTAGACGCCCCAGATGGATTCGGGAGCCAGGCCCCGGCTGAGACTGTGGGGGAAGTAAAAAGATCTCCAGCCCTTGGCGTGGAGTTCGTAGGAGGTGGTTAAATCCTCCACTATGTTCCACTCGACAAAGCCCCCGATACTGTCGAGCGCCTTGCGCCGGTAGAGAACTCCGGAGCCGGCAGAGATTGCGTTGTCGTTGTTGTCCATGGCCAGTTGGACCACGTCGTAGAATATTTGGGATTTGTTATAGAAAGGGTCGCCGGATTTGGTCAGGTAGGTTTGTTTTGTCTGCACGAATGCGACTTGAGGAAAGTCCATGTAGCCTACCAGGCGCTTGAGGATCGTGGGGTCCACGATCTGGTCCGCGTCCAAAGTGAGGATAAGATCTCCGCCGCTATGGCGCAGGCCGAAGTTCAGATTGCCTGATTTGGCGTTTTCTCGAAATTCGCCGCTTTTTTCACGAGATATATAGTGTATTCCCAATGACTCGGCCAGTTCTTGCACTTCATCCCGTCCCCCGTCGTCCAGCACGTAGACCTTCAGCTCGCCCTCGTATTCTATGGCCGCGGCAGCCGGCAGGGTTTTGCTCAGGTAGCGCATGTCCTCGTCATAGGTGGTGACAAAGACATCCACGCTGTAGCTTTTGTCGGGCGGCCTGCCTTCCAGGGGTTTGAAGCGCAAGCGCCAGAGGCCGAGCGTTGCCACGATAAACAGGCCGAGGCAGCAGAATTCCGCAAATATGAATATCCAGCCCGCCACAGGGTGCTGGCGGTTGAATGTGGCGATAATCCAGTAGATATACCCGGATCCGCTTAGTATTGTGAGCAAAGCAAAAAATTGCGCCACCAGCCGGCGGGGTTTGTCTTCACAATCTCTGAAACGACGTGATTTGCAGGTAGGGGAGTCGAGAACTTTGAAAAACAGTTTCATACGCCACACTCGCTTATTTGAAGTTCCTTCTTGATCAGAGAAGGATAATGGAATGCAAAGTATCTTATATTATTACGATAACTGTTTGTTTTTGTCCAGAATTATTGTGACATCCCCTGACGCATAGACAGGATGTGGTATTTGCCGACGGCAGCGTTGCCTTACAAAGTGAGGATCTTGACGGAGCAGAGTATTTGAAAATGCACTCGAGCGGCCTGTGATTTTTCCAGCTCCTGATTTGACGATAAAAAAAGACAGGGGCACAAAGTGTGATACTTTGTGCCCCTGGCCGCCAGAGGGTATGACGTAGTATGTATTCGAAGTGTCAGGTCGTCAGGAGTCAGGCTCCTGTTCCAGGGCGCTCCGTTATTGTTACTATAGTCGTAATACCTTAGTAATAAATGGTAATTTCCTGGTTGTGGACGTCAGCGGATTCCAGCAACCGCGCGTAGTAGGCGCGCATGATTTTACCATTCATAGAACGAATCCAAGCAGCCATAAGATACTCCTTCTCATCTGTGATACGTATTTATATAAACACTGCTTGTGCGACGCTGGTCGCAGCAGTGATTGTTACAACTGTTTCAAAGTGTCCGGTTAAAGTCAGCATGCAGTTGCACGCTTTGCCCTAGTAGTAGAGCGTAACGTCCTGGTTATGGACGTCTGCGGATTCCTGTAAACGCTCGTAGTACGCACTCATGATTTTTTCATTCATGGAACGAATCCAGGCAGCCATACGTCTCTCCTCGCATTCGATTATCGCAAGTTTATTGTGTATGAAATCACTGGTCCCGCAAGTGTCCGGGCGCGAGCCGAGTGTTCCCCAACAGTCACAGCATTCCCCGTATTGTCCGGCCATTGCTTGCCTACCCAGCGTGCCCTAGTAGTAAAGGGTGACGTCCTGGTTGTGCAGGTCGGCGGACTCCAGCAAATGCGCGTAGTAGGTATCCATGATTTTCCCATTGATCGAACGAATCCAAGCAGCCATGATATTCCTCTTTGCTTTATTGATTATCGATAATTATTGACAATCAGTTGTTGTGCAACAGCAGCCGTATCCTTGGCAGGAGTTACGACAGACGTTTGCGTGTTGAAAATATTTTGTCCGCAGTTGCCCACGCTACAAGCCTTTGCCTAGTAGTAGAGGGTGACGTCCTGTTTGTGCAGGTCGGCGGACTCCAGCAAAAGCGCGTAGTAGCTATCCATGATTCTTCCATTGATCGAACGGATCCAGGCAGCCATGATGTTCTCCTTTTGTTATTGATTATCGATAATTGTTTATGTAATTACTCACAGCCAGCGCAACAAGTGTTGCATTAACCGTGTTTTTCCCAGTAGTTGCTGATATCCCGATAGTGTTCGGCCAGCAGAGCGACGGCTTTTGGGCGATTATTTTCCGCAAGGGCTTCATAAATGGGAATATGCATGCTGCAGACCTCGTCCAGCGACAAGGAGGTTTTGATAAAAGTGGTCAGCATTTGCAGCCGAATTCCCAGAGAGCGCCAGACCTCGAGCATATGCTTGTTGTTCGAGCTTTCAATGATCGCCCTGTGAAAGTAATGGTCTGCCCAAGTATATTCTTCAACGTTGTTGGCGGCAATCGCCACTCTCATTTTTTCGATTTGCTTCCCCAGCACAGCCGCCAGCTCGAGGGTGTCGGTTTCCATTTGCGACAAGCAATAGCCTTCAAGCGCTTCACGAATCTGGTAGGCGTCGATGATTTCGTCCTTGGTGTACATCTTTACCAAGGTGCCCACATGGTGTTTGTGCTGTACGTAGCCAACCGCCTGCATACTGCGGATCGCCTCGCGTACCGGCGCCTGGCTCGTACCGAATTCCTGGGCGATCTGCAACTCCTTGAGTCTGTCGCCGGGCTTGAGTTCGCCGTTGATTATTCTTTTGATCAAGATGGCCTTGATCTGTTCGGTGAGGCTTTCGCGCTTGATTAATTTTGTACTCATGTCATTCTCAATTTATCTATTATCGATAATATGCCCGGCTCCGCCGTCCGTCAAGAGCAAAGGCGGCAATTTCTGATAAAAAAGCATTTGTGGTTTTGGAAGGTGCGGACATACTGGTATCTCGGAGTGATTATCCGGACCACAAAGAAAAAGGGCTGCCAGCTCCCTGGCAGCCCGATTGCAAATACGGGTGATGGAAGAAGCCTGATTGGCTCAGCGGCAGATGCCGCTCTTTTTCGCCAGGCCGATTTCCTTGCATTTGCCCAGGGAGCAGGCTTTCCAGAAGTCGTAACAAGCCGATTCCGTATCTTTGAGCCGGACGTACGCTTCGCCCCGGGCAGCGTATGCCGTGGCTTGTTCCGGAGCAAGTTTGATGGTGTTGTTATACGCTTCCAGGGCATTGGAGTTGTCCTCCATGAGCAGGTAAATGTCTCCCAGGAGGGCGTACGTGGCCGCGTCAGGCGTGGACAGGGCCAGGGACTGCCTGACCAGTTGCACTGCTTTGGCGTAGTTCTTTTTGGTGATGGCATCGAGCGCGGACTTACGGAGGCTGGCGGCGTCAGCAGTCATGGGGGGGAGCTCCTTGGCCGCGGTTTTGTCCGGTGCGGCTGGCTTGGGTGTGGTGGCAGCCGGACTTTTCGAAGTTTTTTGAGGTGTCGGTTTGGCCTCTGGCGCAGGTTTGGTTTCTGGCGCAGGCTCGGGCGTCGGGGCCGGTTTGGGTTCAGGAGCCGGTTCCGGCTTGACGATAATTTTCAGGTTGGCGGTTTCTCCTGCATTAATGATGACGGAGCGTTCCCGGACAGTGGTTTTTTCCGTGCCGGGTAATTCGCCGGACACCTCCACCTGGTATTCGCCGGGCTTCAGGGGGCTTTTTAGGTCGAAACCGGGTTTACCGTCGATGGAGACGACCGGATTGTCCAGGTTGGTTTCCACGACCAGCGTCCCTGTTTCCGGAGCGGTCGGCTCCTGCTGCTTTTTGTCTTTGGTAAGATCTATGGTACGGCGCGTGTGTTTGCCGGGTACCACTTCAATGGTTTCCAGTACTTTGCCGAGTCCTTTCTTTTTGACTTCGACTTCGTATTTTCCGGGTCCGAGTGCAATGCCGGGCGTATACTTGGGGCCGATATTCAGAACCCGTACCTGTGCGTCTTCCGGCACAGGGGTGACATAGAGGCGTTCCTCGCCCGGTTTTATTGTTTCGGTCTGCTCCGGAGCGGCCGCTTGCTGCGGTTCTTCCGGGGCCGGCTCGGGGGTGGTTTTGGTTTCCTGTCCCGGTTCCTGGGCCAGAGAGATGCTGATAGTCGCGGCCTGGTCGGGTTTGATGGCGACTTTGTTTGTGGCGGTCACATAGCCCTCTTTTTTGGCCTCCACGACATAAAATCCGGACTCCAGTTCCATGCCCGGCGTATAGGGCTGGTCGATATCAAGAATGCGTACGTCGGCGTCTGCCGGGGTCAGCTGTATGGCCAGGGTGCCTTTTTGCGGTGGCGGCGGGGGGGCCTGGCTGGCCGCTGCCGCTGCCTGGGCTTTGTCTTCGGCGGTCAGCTTCTTGAGCGTGACATTCAAACGCTTGATTTTTCCATCTATGATTTTCACATTCGTGGTGACTGTTTTGAAACCTTCTTTGTTTATCTCCACGGCATAATCCCCGGGCGAAAGTTCCATGCCTGGTACGTATTTGGGTTTGATGTGCGGCAGGCGGACATTGGCGTCCATGGGGTCGGTATTTACATACAGCTTGCCCATGTCGGCCTTGAGAAAAAGAGCGATCTCCACTTTGCTGTCCTGCCCTTTTTTGATCACGACCTCGCGTTTTTTGGTTGAGTAGCCTTCCTTGCTGACCTCGACCAGATATGTGCCGGGCTCAAGTGCGATCCCTTGTTTGAAAACAGGCTTGATGCGCAGAATGCGGATGGTTGCGTCCGGAGGGTCCGCCAGAACGAATAGGTGTCCGGCGTCAGCAGGAACCTGGGCCTCTTCTGAATCAGAAGAAGCCTGAGGCGTTTCTGCCTGAGGGGCGGCGGCAAGCGGTTTCAGCGCGACCGTGAGTGTAAATTCTGCCGCATCACTCAGCGTCACTTTTTTGGTCTGCGGTTCGTAGCCTTTTTTGCTGGCGCGTATGAGATAGGTGCCGGGTTTGAGTTTTACTCCCTGCTGAAACGCTCCGGGGTGGTTAAGAATACGTATGACCACGTCTTCTGGCGTGGTTTTTATAAAAAGCTGCGTACCGTCCTGGGCCAGGGCGGAAAGGGAGCAGAAAAGCAGCAGGAACAGGAGAAGAAGAGCCGCAGACGATGTTTTTCTCAGGTTCATAACATCTTCCTTTTATATGGCGGGCAGCGCTCAGACCGGGAAAAAATGTTAACGTAGCTGTTCACCCGTTTGTTTGTCTATAATTAAGGGATGTACATAAAAAAAGCTGGAGCGCATTGCAAGGTGGCAGTAATAAAGTTCCGGCTGTTGATGCAGCACCGGGCGGGCTAGCCCGTCCCGGTGGAAAAGTTCATAAAGAAAAAGACGGCTGCTCCGACAGCAGCTGCGGTAATGATGGTGAGCAGGAAAAAGAGCATAAACTGGTGTTGCCGCCGGATCAGCCGGACGTGGGCGACAAACGTGTTGCCGGCCTGCTCTTCCACTTTGACGACCTTGTAGTGTCTCCAGATGTCTTTCCAGGCCACATGGGTGGAAAGAACCAGCTTTGGTTTGAGTGCGTCCCGGTCGAAAACGGCAGGAAGTTCTTTTACTTCTTCCCCAGTTTGGATATCAATAAAGACTGTTTTAACGGTTTCGTGCATGATACTCTCTTTGCAAAACCCGATTAACCAAAGGGGCGCGGCGCTTTTGGACGCCTGGCAGCCCCTGACTTGCCGAACGAAAACAACTACCACGGAATGTAACGGTAGTCTAGAATTCGGATTTCTGGCCGGTGGCGGCCAAGCAGGCTGTTTCACCGAAAAAGTTCAACGTCGCCGGAGGCACATCGCACATGGCTAAGAAAAAAAATGAAGCCTGGTACATGGATGGAAAAAATCTGTTGATACTCGCTCTGATCATTGTCGCAGCCGCGCAGGCCGTGATCATTTCAATCGACAGGAAGGCCGCCCTGGATCTCGGCCTGAATCAGGAGTCCAACGCGACGCAGCCGGCAACTGCAGGACAGCAGGCCCAGCCTCCAGCCACGGCCAATGAGGCGCAACAGGAGGCAACGTCTTCGGCTCCCGTGCAAAACGCGCGTTTGGAGGAAGAAAGCGCAGTGCCGGAGGAAACAGCTGAAATAGACGACGCCAACAGGGTCTCCGTACAGACTATCCGGATAGAGCCCGAGTTCCGGCGCTATCTGTTGTTGAGCTTTGACCGTCCCGTCGGCCAGGACAAAGTAGGCAAGGCGCCGGACAAGAATCCCGGCAGTTTTTCTCCCGAGATGGACGGCTCGTGGAATTGGATCAGTCCCTTTGTATTACGTTTCGACGCGCATACGCCGTTCACCCCCAACGCGAATTATTATTTTTACCTGGACAGCGAGAATTTCGACACGGGCAGCTATACGTTCGGCGGCGATACAGGCTTTACGTTGCGCTCGGAGCCCTTTATCGTGACCAATCTCACGCTGCAGGAAGAGCCTGATTCGAGCGTCAGCCAGAAAGTGGTGGTTACCGGACAGGTAGAATTCAGCTATCCGGTTTCCCCAAAAGATTTCGCCAAATTTTTTACACTGACGGAAAAATGCAATGGCCGCGAACAGCCCGTGGCCATGGACATTCTGACAACCTACCGCTCCGAAACCATTTCGTTCCGCAGCGGGCCGGTGAATAAAGACAAGGACTCCAGAACGATTGTTGCCACGGTGGCGGCCGGACTGCAGACCCCAAAAAGCGGATTGCAGCTGGATGAGCCGGCCCTCGGGGAGATTTCTCTGGTGTACGATCCCAACCTCAAGGTCAGGGATATTTCCGTGGTCAGCGGCAGCCGGAATCCGACCTTGAAAGTCAGTTTTTCCACACCGGTACGTCCGGACGCGGCGCCGGGGTATGTGGAGGTCTCTCCCAAAGTACCCTTTACCGTGACTGCCAGCGGCAGCGATCTTCTGCTCTCCGGCGAGTTCAAGCCGGGCCAGGATTACACTCTCAGCGTCAAAGAGGGCCTCATTGCCGCGGACGGAGCGGTATTGCCGCGACCGTTTAAGGATCGTCTGCATACGCCGGATCTGGAGTCCAGGGTGGCCTTTGAAAAACCGGGGGTTTTTCTGACCCGGGGCGGGTACCAGTCCATTGCCCTGACCAGCGTGAACACTCCAAAAGCAGAGCTCTACGTGGACCGTATCTACGCCAACAACCTGTTCATGCTGCTGCAGGATTACAACGAGTCCACCTTGCTGAGCCAGCGCGAATACAAAGGCGACATCCGCCAGTATCTGGGCGACAGGATCATCAAGAAAAAACTCAACCTCGCGGCGCCCAGAAACCAGATCCGCCAGGTGCGCCTGGATCTGGGCAAGATCATTCCCCAGGACGAGCACGGCTTTTACCGGGTCATGGTGGCCAAAAAAGGCGACTGGGAGGCTGCCCAGCGCTGGGTGTTGCTGACGGACATCGGCCTGGTTGCCAAAAAAGGCCGTGACGATCTCCTGGTATGGGCCAATTCCTTCAAGAATCTCAAGGCGCTGGAAAACGTACACATCCGCGTACTCAGTACGCAAAACCAGCTGGTCGCGGAAGGGCAGACCGATTCGCAGGGGCTCTGGAGCGCCAAGGGCTTGTTCAAAAAGTTCGAGAAAGACCAGCCGTATTTGATTCTGGCGGAAACCGGTGATGATTTCAGCTTTCTGCTTTACGACGGCTTCCGAATCGATACGACGGGCCAGGACGTGGGCGGCAAGCCCATGCCCAAGTCAGGCTACAACGCCTACCTCTACGGCGAGCGGGATATCTACCGTCCGGGCGAAACCGTTCAGGGCGTGGCCGTGGTTCGTGATATGGCTCTGCACGCGCCGCAGCCCATGCCCTTCACGCTGCGGTT
Source organism: Desulfovibrionaceae bacterium (assembly GCA_963677785.2). Taxonomy (GTDB): domain Bacteria; phylum Desulfobacterota; class Desulfovibrionia; order Desulfovibrionales; family Desulfovibrionaceae. The sequence goes on from CAXXDH010000002.1 coordinate 79,841, forward strand.
GCAGGATCCGCGCGGCAAGAAATACCAGGAGCTGACTCTGAAGAGCGACGCGGACGGCCTGGCGGAATTCAGCTTCGCCATGCCCGAATACGCCCTGACAGGCGGATACAAGGCCGAACTGTTGCTGGCAGGCGAGATCATCGGCACGTACGAATTCAAGGTGGAGGAATTTCTGCCGGACCGCATCAAGGTGGAGATTGCGGCGGATACGCAGGACGCCGCGCCCGGGCAGGAGCTGGGATTCACGGTTAGCAGCAATTATCTGTTTGGTCCGCCTTCCGCGGGCATGAACGTGGAGGCTACCGTCCGGCTCGAGGCCGCGCCCTTCGCTCCTGCGGGCTACGAAGGCTATGCATTCGGGGATCCGGACCGCAAGTTCGACGACCAGGAGATCTTTACCTCTGGCTCTGAGCAGATGCTCGACGACAACGGCCGCCGTTCCTTCAGTACGCAGATCCCCAAAGGGTTGCAGCCGCCCGCCGCGCTGCTGGCCGTGGTCTCGGCGCGCGTACGCGAACGCGGGGGCAGGGGAGTCAACGCGCGCCAGCGGATTCCCTCCCATGCCTACCAGCGTTATCCCGGATTGAAAAAACTCTCGGACCGCGGCGTGGAGCCGGGCCAGAAATTCGAACTCGACTATGTTGTTCTCTCCCCCCAGGGCAAGCCTACTCCCAGCGGAAGGCTGCAAGCGGATTTTTACAAGGACCGCTGGCAGACCGTGCTGCGTCTGACGCCTTCGGGCGGCTACCGCTACGAGTCCATCCGCGATTCCTATCTGCTTTCCAGCCAGGAGTTGCCCTCCGGCCGGGAAAAGGGCTCTTTCAGCATTGTTCCTCCCCGCTACGGCGGCTACCGCGTGGTGCTGCGCGATCCGGACAGCGGCGCTGCCTCGCAGGTGTCCTTCTATGCCTACGGCGGCGGGTATTCGCCTTGGGCGTTGGAAAATCCGGCCACCATCGAACTCGTGCCGGACAAGGACGAGTACCAGGACGGGGAGGAGGCCGTATTTCAGGTACGTGCGCCGTTCTCCGGCAAGCTGCTGGTCACGGTGGAAGGCCAGGACGTACTGGATACGCAGGTGGTGCGGATGGAGGGCAACACGGCCACCGTACGCTTGCCGGTGCATAAGGAGTATGCGCCCAATGTCTACTGCTCGGCCGTGTTGATCCGTACCGCCGAGGGCATGGAAACCGGCGAGTCCGCCCGGGCCTCCGGCTGGTGCCCCTTCAATGTGGCCCGCCAGACCAATCATCCGGCCGTACGCATCAGCGCGCCTCAGGAAGTCCGGCCCGAGACCCGCCTCGAACTCGCGGTGCAGACCGAACCCGGCGCGGTGGTGACCATAGCGGCGGTGGATGAAGGCATACTCCAGCTGATCGCGCAGGAAACCCCGGACCCCTTCAGCTATTTTTACGCCAAGCGGGCGCTGGGAGTGGATTCCTACGACATCTTTTCCCTGCTTCTGCCCGAACTGCCGCCCGTGCACGAAAAATCGCCCGCAGGCGGCGGCAAATACGACAAGCTCGGACAATTCGTGCGTACCGAGGGGATCCGCCGGGTCAAGCCCGTGGCCTACTGGTCCGGTCCGCTCAAGACCGATGCATCCGGCCGGGCGACCTATGCGGTGGAGCTGCCCGAATTCAACGGCGCGCTGCGGATCATGGCCGTGTGTCTGAGCGGCGGTAAATTCGGGTCGGCCCATGCTATGACCCGGATCAAGGCCCCGCTGATCATCACGCCCACGTTCCCGCGTTCGCTGGCCATGGGAGACAAGGCGTTGATTCCCGTGACGCTGCGCAACGAAAGCAAGGCCGACGGTGATTTTCTGCTTGATCTCGACGTTACGGGCCCGGCCACCGCGCCCGAGTCTCAAAAGTCGCTGGCCGTTGCAAAGGGACGCGAAGAAACCGTGTACTTCCCTCTGGACGTAGGCGATACGCAGGGCAAACTCGATTGCCTGCTCCGGGCTTCCGGCAATGACGAAACCGCCAAGGCCACGGTCGAACTGGGCGTACGTTCGGCCTACCCGCCGCAGAATTATGTTCGTTCAGGCAGCCTGGAGAGCTCTTCTCTGAATTTGTCCGAGGAGGACGCGGCCGGTTTGCGGCCCGAAACCGTGGTGCGCTCGCTGCGCATCGGACGTTTGCCCCTCGTACGCTTTAGCGGAGGCCTCAAGGATTTGCTCGAATATCCGTACGGCTGCGTGGAGCAGACGGTCTCCAGGGCCTTTCCCTTGCTCTATTTCGGGGATCTGGCCAAAGTGCTCGCCCCGGATGTGTTTGAAACCCTCGAACCTTCGGCAATGGTGCAGAACGCCATTACCCGGGTACTCGCCATGCAGACATCCTCGGGCGGATTCGGTATGTGGCCCGGCGCCACCTCGCCGCAGTATTGGGCCAGCGTATACGCGACCCATTTTCTGCACGAGGCGGGCAAGGCCGGGTACCAGGTGCCCAAGTCCGCTTTGAACTCGGCCTTACGGTTTCTTTCCTCCATGATACGCGGCCAAAAGGGGTACACCTACGACTCGCTGGACCGGACGGCGTACGCACTCTATGTGCTGGCGCTGGCCGGACACGCGGACCAGGGCATGATGGGCTATCTGCTGAAGAACCATCTGCAGTCCATGCGCAAGGAAGCAGCGTATCTGCTGGCCGGGGCCTATGCCATCAAAGGCGAAACCTCCCTGGCGGACAAGATTATCCATCGCAACTACCGGTCTTACAAGGGTGGACGCCAGAGCGGAGACAACTTTTCTTCGCCCATACGCAACCTGGCCCTGCAGCTGCTGCTGCGGCTGGATGTGGCGCCCGACGACCGCGGCAATCCGGAACTGGTCAAGGAACTCGTACGCCTGCTTGATGCAGATCCTCACCGCAGCACGCAGGAAAACGCCTTTTCCTTTCTGGCGCTGGGCAAGTACTTCCGCAGCCAGCAGAACAAGGCCCCGTATACGGGTAAAATCTACGCCGGGGAGACCTTGCTGGCGGATTGCAGCAGTGAAAAGGTCCTGACCCTGGACAAGATCACCGCAGCCGGGCCGATCCGCATCGTCATGGACACGGGCTATGCGCCAGGTGCGGCCTACTACAGCCTGACCACCCGGGGCATTCCCACTGCCGCGGAGTATACGCCCCGTACGCAGGGGCTGGAGATCAAGCGGACCTATCTGGACCGCTCGGGCAAGGAGCTGCAGCTGGATGCGCTGAAGCAGGGCGATCTGATCGTCTTGGAAACCAAGGTCCGCAGCCTGAAGAACAAGGTCAAGAACGTGGTGGTGCAGAATCTGCTGCCCAGCGGGCTGGAAGTGGAGAACCCGCGCCTGGAGTCCACCGAGCGCTTGCCCTGGATCGGCAAGGTCGGCGCCAAACCCGCCTACCAGGACCTGCGCGACGACCGCGTGCTCCTGTTCGTGACCCTGCCCGGCAAGGATAAAAAACACCCCGAGCACGGCCCCTGGCAGACCTATTACTCGCTGCTGCGCGCCGTCACGCCCGGATCGTTTACCCTGCCGCCGTCGCAGGTGGAGGCCATGTACGCGCCCGAACTCACCGCCTCCACCCCGGCAGGCGAGCTGAAAGTCAACGTGCAATGAAAAGGCGGAGAAAACTTCTTGGGGCGCTGCCCCAAACCCCGCCAGGCTTAGTCGCTCTTAGCAAGTCTTCGAGCTTAGAGCGACTTAAGAGCCTTGGATGGGGGGCGCCCCCCTGGACCCGCGAATAGGGGGGGCTTTTGGCAAGTATATTACGAAATAGCAGCCAAAAGTTTTGGGAGATTCTTAAGAACCCTTTTGTCCACGTTGGCTGGATAAGAGGCTCTAAGCGCTTCGCGTCGCTAAGAGCCTCTAAAAAAGGGTTCTTAAGCCGCCGGAGGCTTATTACTCTCTTGCACCGGTTGGGCTTTGCCCTGGTGCTTCTGGTTTTGCTCGGCTATGCGGGGTTTTTGTTGCTGGACGGGGTGTTTCCGTTTCCTTGGGAGCGCTTGTCGCGGCCTGTGTCCCAGCAGGTTGCGGACCGGAACGGAACGCCGCTGCGCTTTTATCTGGCCGCGGACGACCGCTGGTATTTCCCGGTGGCTCTGGAGCGGATCGCGCCGGTGATGCGCCGGGCCGTGGTGGCCTCGGAGGACAGGTTCTTTCGTCGACATCCGGGAGTCAATCCGCTGGCCATTCTGCGCGCGGCCTGGAGCAATCTGGCGCGCGGGCGGGTAGTCTCGGGCGGGTCCACCATCACCATGCAGCTGGCCCGCCTGGCCGTACCCAGGGAGCGGACCCTGGCGGCCAAATGCGTGGAGGCTTTCCGGGCTTTGCAGCTGGAACAGGGACTGAGCAAAGACCGCTTGCTGGAAGCCTACCTGAACCTCGCGCCTTACGGCGGCAACATCGTGGGCGTGGGCGCTGCAGCCTGGTTTTATTTCGGCAAGAGCCCGGACAAACTTTCGCTGGGCGAGGCCGCGCTCCTGGCCGTTATCCCGCGTTCGCCACGGCGCTACGATCCCGTACGCCATCCCAAGGCGGCACTGGCCGTACGCAATGGCTTTCTGCGCCGGGCCGGGGAGCAGGGCGTATTCAGCCACGAGGCCGTATCCACGGCACTGGCCGAACCTTTGCCGCAGCACTGGTTTGCCGCGCCCATGCTGGCGCCCCATTTTTGCGACATGGCCCGCGAACTGGATGCGCAAGGCGCGTATCCGCGGGCGTCGCAGGAACACTGGAAGCTGCGGACCACCCTGGACGCGCGGTTGCAGCGGATTGTGCACAGCGTGCTGGAAGCGCGTGTTCCGGGCTTGCGGCAGCGCGGACTGGAAAACGCGGCCGTGGTGATTCTGGAGACCGCGTCTCGCAGTGTCCGGTCTTTGGCCGGATCCGCGGATTATTTCGACAACGCGCACCACGGCCCCATCAACGGAACGCGGATTCTGCGTTCGCCGGGGTCGGCGCTCAAACCTTTCTGCTATGCCAAGGCCTTTGATACGGGTTTGATCGTACCGGACAGCCTGCTGCTGGATATCCCTACGGATTACGCCGGGTATTCGCCCCGCAACTACGACGGCGTCTACCACGGGCAGGTCAGCGCCAGGGAAGCGCTTTCCAAGTCGTTGAACAGTCCAGCCGTCCGGCTGCTGGCCCGGCTCGGGCTGCCTCATTTTCACGAGCTGCTCATGGCGGGCGGCTTGCGTCATCTGGGTGCGGATCCGGGCAGATACGGCCTGCCCCTGGTGCTGGGCGCGTGCGAGGTGACGCTGCTGGAGCTGGTGGATCTGTACGCGGTGCTGGCGTCGCAGGGGAAGTACGCGCCGGTGCGGATTCTGGCCGGGCAGCCTGCGGTCCGGGAAACGCCCTTGTTGTCGCCGGAAGCCGCGTACCTGACCACCGAAATTCTGGCCACGGTCAAGCGCAGCGATCTGCCCACGACCTGGAATCTGACCAGGGACGTGCCCGAGGTTGCCTGGAAGACCGGTACGTCCTTCGGCCACCGCGATGCCTGGGCCGTTGGCTATTCGGCCCATTATACCGTGGGCGTCTGGGTGGGCAATCTGGACGGCGGTGCGGAAAAGGGCATCTCTGGGGCCGAGCACGCGGGCCCGCTGCTGTTCGATATTTTCCGGGCCATCGAACCCGGCGGCACGGCCCTGCCTGAGCCAGAAATGCCCAACATCGATCTGGTGGAGGTCTGCGCGGACAGCAGACAGCTGGCCACGCCCGACTGCGACAAGCGTATGCTGGTAGAGCAAATTCCCGGCGTGAGCCGGATTCCGCAGGACAACATGCACCGCAGAATTTTCGTGGACGCCGTCACGGGCGAGCGGCTCGAGGGGGCTTGTCTGGCCGAGCGTCCGCACAGAACCAGGATAATCCGGACGTATCCGGTGGCTCTGACGGCCTGGCGCCAGGCCACGGGAGCCGTGTCTTCGGATACGCAGCTGCCGCCGCTGTCACCGCTGTGCGCGGTGGTGCCTGAAGGCGATGCCCCGCGTATTGTTTCGCCCTCGGCCCGGACGCCCTATAAAGTACGGCGCGGCGCTCCGGTTCGTTTTCAGCGCATTCCTTTGCGCGCGCAGAGCGCTGTGGACGCCGGAACACTGTACTGGTATCAGGACGGTCTGTTCGTGGCCTCGGGCCCGGCAGGAAGCACGCAGTTTCTTGCGCCGGAAAAAGGTCGCCACAAACTGGCCGCGGTGGATGAAAAAGGGCGTATGGATACACTCTGGTTTACCGTGGAATAACGCGGACGTTTTAGCATTGGAGTAGTCGTATGGAAATCGGCCTGGCGGCTGATATCGCCATTATAGTCGTGGCCGCCCTGATCGGCGGCCTGGTCGCGCAGCAGCTCAAACAGCCCATGATCCTGGGGTATATTCTGGCGGGCGTACTTGTGGGACCGTACACGGGCGGCGTGACCGTGGAGGATATCCATCAGATCGAGTTTCTGGCGGAGATCGGGGTGGCCTTGCTGCTGTTCGCCCTGGGGCTGGAATTTTCCTTTGCCGAATTGAAACCCGTACGGCGTATTGCGCTGTTCGGCACGCCGTTGCAGATTTTGCTGACCATTGGCTATGGTTACGGCATCGGGCGGATTTTCGGCTGGAACTGGGAGCCCTCGCTGTGGTTCGGCGCGCTGATTTCGCTTTCCAGCACCATGGTATTGCTCAAGACCCTGATGAACCAGGGGAAAATGGGCACGCTTTCCAGCCGGGTGATGATAGGCATGCTCATTGTCCAGGATCTGGCCGTGGTGCCCATGATGATCATTTTGCCGCAGCTGGGCAACCTGGAACAGGGCTTGCCCGTATTGGGCGTAGCGGCCGTCAAGGCCGTGGCCTTTCTGACCGCCATGGTTTTGCTCGGCACGCGCCTGCTGCCGCTGCTGTTCAAATATACGGCCCGGACAAACTCCCGCGAGCTGTTTCTGCTCACGGTCACGGCCGTTGGGCTGGGTATAGGATACGCGACCTGGCTTATCGGGCTGTCCTTTGCTCTGGGCGCTTTTGTCGCGGGAATGGTCATCAGCGAGTCGGATTACGGCCACCAGGCCCTGAGCGAGATTATTCCGCTGCGCGATCATTTCGGACTGTTATTTTTTGTCTCCGTGGGCATGTTGATTGATCCGGCGTTCATTTGGGAGCATTTTTCATCCATCATGGCGCTGGTGGCTCTGGTGGTGGCGGGCAAGGGGGTGATATTCGCCGTGCTCGGCCGGGCCATGGGCTACGGCAATGTGGTCCCGCTGGCCATGGGCCTGGGGCTGTTCCAGGTGGGCGAGATGTCGTTCGTGCTGGCGCGCGAGGGCGTGCAGTCCGGAAGCCTCGGCGCGCCCATGTATTCGCTGATTCTGAACATGGTCATCATGACCATGATCCTCACGCCCTTTCTATCCGCTTTGACAGGACCGCTGTATTCACTGCAGAAAAAATTGTTCAAGCGTGAGCCGCTCCAAAGCATCAATATTCCCGAACGCGGACTCCATGACCATATCATCATTGTGGGAGGCGGCTTGATAGGGCAGTATCTGGCGCGGTTGCTGACCCGGCTGAACATGCAGTTCGTGGTCATCGAGCTGAACTACCGCCGGGTGGAAGAAGCCAAAGAGGGAGAGCTGCCCGTGATTTTCGGCGATGCGGCCCACCAGGTGGTGCTGGAGGCCGCGCACATCAACCGCGCGCGATTGCTGATCATGACCACCGCGAACATGCTGCTCAACCGCGAGATCATTGCGGAAGTCCGCAAGGAGCGTCCGGATCTGAACATCGTTGCCCGCAGTCTGGGCGTGGAATCCTTGAAGGAATTCAAAGAACTGGGCGTGTACGAAGCGGTTTCGCCCGAGTTCGAGGCCAGCCTGGAAATGTCCCGCCAGGCCTTGTTGCACCTGAACGTTCCGGCCGGAGAAATCCAGTCCTTTACGGACAGCGTACGGCGGGCCATGTATGTCTCTTTTTATGAAGAAGAAGTGCCCCAACATGCTTTGCTGCGGCTGAAATCCGGCTGCGTGCTGCTGGACGTGAACTGGGTGCGGCTCGAACCGGGCAGCCCCATGGCCGGACAAACCCTCAGCCAGCTGGACATCCGGCGCCGAATCGGCGCGGTGGTGGTCGGTCTGATGCGCGGCGAAAATTTTTCTCCCAACCCCAATCCGGACACCCGTCTGGAAGCCGACGACCTGGTGGCCGTCATGGGCGACGCCGGTCAATTGGAAGGCTTCAAACAGGAAGCCGCAGGGGAAGCGCTCCAGCCGGTTTGACGTGTTGCTGGAAAGGGTGCTTTTTCGGGCTCGAACGTTTGTTGAAGGCGTGCATGCAGCAGCAGGATTTTAGGTGAACGCACCAGGATGTTATACGTCCCGAGTGCTCATGCCGGGATGCGTTTCCAGGGCTTTTGCCTGCAATTCCGTTTTCATGAAGTCCAGTATGATTTGTTTATCCTTTTCGTAGTTTCTGAACATACGCCCGAAGAAGCCCGGCCAGGGCTTCTCCCAGGTAAGTTGGAGTATGGAATACGCGCCATCTTTAATGATTGTCCCTTTTGCCCGCAAGGAGAGATAGGGATCATGTCTGTTTCTGAGCTCAAAAGAGCTGCAATCCAGTATCGCGCATACGCTTGATAATCCAACGTACCGGCACGCATTCAATGTGAGCACGCATTTCAAAAGATCAGGCAAGGGGTCTGCTTCTTCTTCGACAATTTCTAAAATTTTTTGTTTTGGATAGGGAATTTTAAAATACATTCAGTTGACTCTATGTGGTGGTAGCAAAGAGGTAAAAGTGTTTCTTGATTCAATGCTGCTGTCAATTGCTTATAGAAAACGTATAGTAAAACCAAAAATGATACCGACAGCCGTTGAATTTTTATTTAACGGTCAGATATTCCATCGATTTTTTGGAAGAGTATACGATATCGTCTGATTCTTCCAGTCCGGCGTCAATGCGTCCAAATTTTCCAATACGCAGAAAGACGCGCCTTTGACTCTGGTCTGGGCAAATCCTGAGCAAATTAACCTCATCACGTCGTTCAAGCGGCAACTCCTTGTCTGTACGTCATGGAGATGTATTTTGATAGGACTCCATACCGAGCGTACGCATCAGGGAAAAATGTGTTGCGATTGAACGCCAATTGGGTCCGTGCTACCCTTTGCGAGGACATAAAAGTCATTTGTAATCAATCCTGTTTTTAGACTTGCAGATGGAGTTGATTGGGACTTGATGACTGCAAATCCCATCTTTGATAAAAAAGGCTTGTTGCCGCAGTATGTTGATGCCGAAGAATTAGCATGTTAAATCGACCACATCTGGAGATTTCGGGATGAGCCCTTCATCCGGAAAACTTTTAGCCGGCATAGACCGAAGGAAAACGCCGTGAGCGAAACACAACTTGTCCCCAGCGTCTCACTCCCGAATTCCAAGCTCTATGCGGGGGCGGTCACGGGCTTTGTCCGCAGCCTTTGCGAACTCGAAAAGCTTGACAGGCGCTCTGTCAACAGGCTTTGCCTCGCGGTCGAAGAGGCCTTCATCAACGCCGTGGCCCACGGCATTCCGGCGGGCCACGACAGCCTCCTCACGCTCAGCCTTTGTTTTCAGCTGAACACGGCGATAGCCTCCCTCCGTTATCACGGATACCCGATCGACCCGGACATGCTGCCGAGCATCCCGGCCGCCGCCGACGGCGAAGCCGCCCCTGGGCTCGGTCTGCTGTTCATGCACAGAATCGCGGAGCGGGTCGAATTCATCAACCACGGCTCCAAAGGACAAGAAACGCGGCTCACCATCCAAATGGGAGGCGAGCTGGACGTTCCACACTCGTCCGAACCGCCCACCGCGGCCCAAAAACCCGTCTCGCCGCCGCCCGCGTACTCCGTTCGCAAGATGCGGGACGAAGAAGCCGTGGAGGTGGCGCGCATGGCCTACCTTGCCTATGGCGACACGTACCCTCACGAGAACATCTACTTTCCCGAACGGGTGCGGGAGATGAATCGCCAGAAAAGCATGGTGTCCCTCGTGGCCGTGACCGACAAAGGCGACGTCGTCTCCCACGCAGCCCTCATCGTGAATGAAAAGAAGTACCCGGGGTTTGGGGAGCTCGGCCTCGGCTTCACCAAACCGGAGAGCCGCGGCTCCGGATGCGCCGGGCGAGTATGGAACGCATTGCTAGCGGAAGCCCAGGCCTTGGGGCTGTACGGCGCGTTCGGCATGGCCGTGACCAGCCACCCCATCACGCAGAGGTGCTGCCACAAGATGGGCCTCAAAGATTGCGCGTTTATTGCGGCGGGAGCGCCGCCCGTGAACTTCCAAAAGCTCGCCAACCTGGAGAACCGGGAAAGCTTCCTGCTGCAATTCAAGCTTTTTAAAAAACTACATCCAGCGCCCCTGTTCGCCCCTCCCGCCCACGAGGAGATGATTCGCGCGCTTTGCGGTGGACTTGGCGTCAAGCCGGCCTTATCCACCGCGGACCCCGGCCTCGCTCCCGAAGGCCCCGGGAGGATGAGCGTCGCCACCGAGCCGGCGCTAGGCGTCGGCCGGTTCTCGGTCCTGGAGATCGGAACAGACACGTTCGTCCGGATCCACGCCTTGAGCCTGTCCATGCTTATCTCGGGATGCGCGTCACTGACAGTGCGCATTCCGCTCAACTCGCAGTACGCCCCGTGGCTGGCCGAGGCGCTGGAGTCCGAACCCGGCTGGTTCTTCGGCGGCGTCATGCCGGACGCCGAGGCCGGATTCAACCTGGTCATGCAGCACACGGGCAAGTACAGGACCGACTATTCCCGCCTCGCCGCCGAGTGCGAGGAAACAAGGCGTTTTCTGGAGTACATTCGAGAGCAGGACGAGCAGTCCCGTGAAATATAGCGCCACATGCTCCCTGTTTCGACGATCACCTGGGGCCATAGCCGTGCACACCTATTCGCTTGTCCAAATTATTAATTGGAGCGCAAAATTCTGGCTCATTCGGTCAGAGCGTACTTCGCCTTATGGATGCCCATGATCCTGAGTTTGAAGAATTCCAGGTCGCGGAAGCCGTAGGCCGCCACTTCAACGTCTTGATCTTGTTGTTCGTTCCCTCCATAGGGCCCGAAGTTATGCGGTGGTCGTTCCCGGCCAGGATGCCGAACCGGCGGTTCACCAGCGTCGCGGCAATCTTGACCAACGGCCCGAAGCCTGACGCCTGGACTCTGGCGATCCAGTCGTCGATCACCTGTTCCGCCGTGTCCTTGTTTGGCTGGCTCCATATCTGGCGAAGGTCTTCCTTCAAGTAATACGCCACAGCCAGGGGCTCATTCATCTTCAGCGCCTCTTGAAGCCTCGCCGCTTTCTCCTTGCCCGGATTGAGATTTTCCGGATTCTTCGGCAAAATCCAGCGAGAGCCTTTGAGCGCTTTCTTTGTTTTTGAATAAACTGTAGAATTTCTAAGTTTGTTGCGCTAGGTAGATCCAAGTCTACGACTGCCACCACGTAATCATCAGGGGATTTTGCCAATAGAATGTGAGCTTCTTGTAATGAAAAAGCTTTTACAACACTACACTTTGATTTTTCTCTTTATGCAGGTAATCCAATGAATAACTCTTCTTCTCTTTCTTTTGGTATTTCTTAATCTCTGAAATCGATCATTGCATCTCTTCTGTTACTTCTACTCCCAACTTTAACTTATACGTGGTCGGAATACCGGCCGCCGGTCAGCGGCTTATGGTGAAACCATGCTTGAAAGGATCTTCAGCATCTATGACTTGATGGTTGAATCCAGTGATCCAGGCGCTTCCCGTAATTTCTGGAACAATGGCATCATAGTCGCCCACCTTGGCGATATCCACAATCTTTCCCTTAAAAATCGAACCGATAACGCTTTCGTTAAGAAGAATCTGCCCCTTGCCGATCTTTCCTTTGGCGTACAGGTCGGCAATCTTGGCGGATGTCCCTGTTCCGCAAGGGGATCTGTCGACCTGTCCGTCTCCGAATATGACAATATTTTTAAAATGGTTGTCCTCAACCTCCTGGTAAATCTCGACCAATCCCACATTGCCTATGTCCAGGACCGGGTGCTTGATCTCCACTGTTTTATTGACCTTGTCCATCAGTTCCATGCCAACCTTTGTCAACGCGCCGATGTTTTTCGGTTCTATCGCGAGCCCCAGTTGCTTCGCATCAACCAATGCAAAAAAATTTCCACCATAAGATATGTCAACCGTCACAGGCCCTTTCCCGTCCAGGTTGACCTGGACTCCCTTTTTGTACAGAAATGAGGCGACGTTTTTCACGGTTACTTCTTCAACCTTGTTTCCCTTCATTTTTCCCAACTGCGCTGACAAGGCCGGCTGGAGTATCAATATTGACCTTTGTGAACGGATGCTGCAACTTGAAGACAATGCAGACATTGTAGACCCACTTTGTTTCTATGTGTTTGAGGAAATCAAAAAATCGGGAGTAGGGCAGGGAGCAATGAAAAAAATGGGCCCCAATAGCGGGACAAAAACAGCACCAACGAAAAAAGGGTTACTTCATTTTTGAAGTAACCCTTTGAAATCTATGGTGGGCCGTGCGTGGCTCGAACACGCGACTCTCTGCTTAAAAGGCAGATTTATTATTATCATCAACCTTCACATCTCTTCACATAAAATTTGACAAATCAAATAGTTATCTTTTACTGTCTTCATGTCGCAATTCAAAAATTCACCTTCTTTTAGCTCAAAAAAGCGGGACAATAGCGGGACAACTTTTCAGCTACGTATAATGAGGGAGAAGCTCATGGCGAAATGGATCAAATGTAAAACACCAGGTGTGCGGTATCGCGAACATACGTGCAGAAAGCACGGCGTTCGTGCGGATCGGTATTTTTCAATTCGCTATAAGCTGGCCGGAAAGGACAAAGAAGAAGCTCTGGGCTGGGCATCAGCTGGCTGGACAGAACAAAAGGCCGCTGAACACCTTGCCGAGCTGAAAAAAGCGCATCGTACGGGTGACGGAGAAAGGACGCTTTCTGAAAAACGCGCCAAAGCGGATAAAATCCGCCAGGAAAAAGAGCAATTGCGTCAGGTTCAAGAAAAAGAGTCCATTACCTTTGGCCAGGTCTTTGAAGAGCATTATTGGCCGCACGTCAAAAGTTATAAAACAGCGCGTGTCATTGCTACCGAACGTTCGATGTATGACAAATGGATGAAAGCGGACCTCGCAAACAAGTCAATGAAAGGAATCGTCCCGTTTCATCTTGAGAAAATACGTAAGACACTGCGAGATGCTGGCAGATCCCCACGTACGCAGGATTTGCCCATTGCCATGGTCCGCCAAGTCTACAATTTCGCTTTGGGCTCAGAGCTCTACATGGGGACAAATCCTGCCCACCAGTGGAAGGAGCAAGCAAAACTCAAGGGACGTACACAGATCAAAGACGCAAAACGAGTTCGCTTTCTGACGGAAGAAGAAGCTGCTACGCTTCTTGGTGCCCTCAAAAAAGCAAGTCGAGATGTATATGACGCGGCCTTGCTGAGTCTCTATACGGGAATGCGTGCAGGAGAAATCTTTACCCTGACCTGGAGCAATGTTGATTTCAATACGGGAATCTTGACTCTGCTGGATACGAAAAACGGAAAGACACGGGCTGCCTATTTGACCGACCGAACCACACGTATGATGCAACGCCGATTTGCTAACAAAAAGGAAAATGATCTCGTCTTCCCTGCCCGTGGTGGCAATGTAACGATCCGTATTTCCAACACCTACCGCAAGGTCGTCAAAGATCTTGGCTTAAATGACGGCATAACCGACTCGCGCCAGAAAATAGTATTCCATACCCTGAGGCATACGTTCGCCTCCTGGTTGGTGCAGCAGGGTACTGATCTCTACACCGTCAAAGAACTGATGGGGCACAAATCCCTGGCCATGACTGAGCGATACGCCCATCTCGCCCCCGAAGGGCTGCGCGCTGCGGTAAATAAGTTTGATCAGGGGAAAAGAGGGACGGTTGCATTAAACGCAATCTGCAGAGTATGACCAGCCCAACTAAGGAATTGATATTTTTATGTGGCAATTGACTTAACCACGTAGGGTGCTGATTTTCTGAAAAAAGCCAAAATAAAGAGCTTGAAACGATAGCGGACTATATTTGGACTTTTCGTATAATCCAACCCGATTATATTATGGTGCGGAGGGGACCAAATCTCTCATCTGTTCAGACAAAAGTTCGAAATGTTCGGTGATTGCTGTAGCGACCAAGCTTTCATCATGATTATTTAAAGCATCATACATCATATTGTGCCGTTGGGCGAGTTCATCCATGCTGAGCGTTGATATGCAAGTACTGATGCGGGTGTAATCCCTGATTTTGCATTGATTCCAGAGATGAAGCAGCAATTCATTGTTGGCCATTTCGACAATTCTTTCATGGAAAAGACTATCGAGTTCAATAAACAGTTCGAACTCTTTATCTTTGCCGGCCCGTTCCATTTTTTGCATCAGAATGGACAGTTCATCAAGCTGAGCCGGGGTAATCGTGTTTACGATTGTCTGCATGGCAACGATTTCCAACGCACTTCTGACTTTGTAGGCATCAATGATACCTTGCTTGTCTACAACCCGTACGAAAGCTCCTTGATAAGGGCGGGATTCTATCAGGCCCACAATTTCCAGCTCCCGGATGGCTTCCCGTACGGGTGATTGCGAAACGCCAAGTTTGCGTGCTAATCTCGTCTCCACCACCCGGTCACCAGGCTTTAATTCGCCGGACAATATGGACTGTTTGATAAGATCTTTTATCTCGTGACTGTACAATGGTCGCTTTTTCAATTGTTCGATTGATTCAATACCCATAATAAATCTGCATTTTATATTTTAGATTTTTTATATTTTAAGTACCTACGCGGTTGTTGGTCAAAAGCATTACTATTATGCATTGACATCAACACCTATGTATGCTCTCATTCTGATACTTGTCTCCCCGTCTGTGTTTCTCGCCCCTCCCCAAAAAAAATCAGGGGCGCACAGGGCTAAACCCGGCAGCTATTGGCTGCGGCAAGCATCCTTTGACCATCGCAGAAGAATATCTTATTCAGACATGGTAAAATTGCATAAGAAGCCTGCATTTCAGGCAATTTGATACTGGAAGAAGTAAGAGGGCGAGTATCAATTTTTTCTGCATAATCGATTTTAACTTAAGTGCCTCCTTTGACAAAGTCAATGCTGCAAAAAAAAGAAAAAAAGTCATATGGTTGTCCGTTTATTTTTTAAGGAAAAGAGCCCGGCGCAGAGGACTTTTCGCTTCTGTATTTTGATGAATTATCAAAACCTAGTGTGCTGTTGATTTTTTTAAATTTGATGGCGCTCATTGTAAAATGTTTTCTGTACTACGCTGAGTTGCAGCAGAACCACTCCAAGGCCAGTTCGGAGGCAAAGGCGCCCGGGTCAGGCGGTCGGTGTTTAGACTTCCCCTGAAGCAATACTGGAGAAAGCGATTTCCATGTTTGAGATGACAAAGTTGGAACAAATTTATCAGATTCTTTTTGAAAATGATCTGTCACCAGAAAACGCCATGGAAAGTGTTTGGAACAATCAGTTGCAAGGCTTCGACAAACAGGTGCTCCGCGAGGATTCAGTACAAAAACTGTCACGAGACAACAATGTCTACCCTGAAGAGTTGTTTATTGGTGCGGATGCTCATATTGCAGTGGTGCGCAGACCCCGGTTTCGTCCGCACAGTTACATGCACAGCCACGATTATATCGAACTGACGTATACCTACTCAGGGCAATGTGTGTTTGTCTCGCCGCGCGGGGAGGAAGTCGTCCTGCAGGCCGGGGATATCCATCTGCTCGCCACGGACACCAAACACCAGTTTTTTACCGATGCCGTTGATTCGATCGTCTTTCATATCGCTGTACGTAAAAGTACGTTCGACAAGGCATTCTTTCTGCTCCTGGATGCGGATGACGTTCTGTCCAACTTTTTTATCAGGATATTGTACGGCTCCACGCCCATTACTCATCTGCTGTTCAGAACTGGGAACGACCTGAAAATTAAAAAACTGATCCTGGATATGTACGGGGAAACGGCGTCTCCGGACCGTTTGACGAACAGGCTGCAGAATGTCTGTTTCGAGTGGCTTTGCATTTATCTCATGCGCAATTTTCAATGTGAAGCACCGGTGGCTATGGGGCCGGACAAGGGCAGAGACATCATGCAGATGCTGACCTACCTCAAAGCCAATCTTCAGGATGTTTCATTGAAAAAAATGGCTTCTCATTTTGGCTACAACCAAGCCTATTTTTGCAGAATGATAAAAAAGTATACCGGTAAAAATTTCAGCAAGTTACTGAATGAATTGCGTATGCAGCAGGCCTGCGAATTGCTGCGTTGCAGGGATATCACCATTCCGGACCTGGCTGACCGCCTCGGCTACCAGGATTCCAGCAGTTTCTACCGCGCATTCAAGCGTACCTATGGCATGACTCCCACAGAATATCTGCAACGGGGATAAATTCTTCAAAACACATCTTCGCTCCGCGTCATTCACTATATATACTCGCAGCACGTCAATTTCGGCCACTTTTTAGGACAATACGAGTTATTGATCCGTCTCTGGCGCATGCATAAGCTCTTCAAGAAAGTAAAACTGGGAGTTATCGTATGCACAATCTGAATGACACAATAAATGCTATTCCGCGGCGGCATTATATCGCCCGGACGTCTCCACTGCAACATTTGCCGCGGCTGTCTGCTGCTCTGGGCAATGACGTGCAGATTTACATGAAGCGCGACGACTTGTTGCCTTGCGGTGGCAGCAAAATACGCAAACTCGAATTCCTTTTTCAGGAAGCACTGGACGCCGGAGCAGACACCATCATCACCGCCAGCACCGTTCAATGCCACCATAATCTGATGGCGTTGCTCCTGGCGAATCGGGAAGGGCTGAAAACCGAACTGATCATGGAATACTGGGCCAAGCCGGATTATACGTACGCGTCCGATAGCAACCACCATTTATACGAACTGGCCGGAGTCTCGCGCGTTGAAATTTCTCCCGCTCCTATTGCCGGCCCCGTGGAAAAACTCGAACTTGCGCAGCAGATGAAACGGGAGGCCGAGGCCCATGGCAGGCATCCTTATATTCTGGCTCGCGGAGGTACCTGTGCCCTGGGAAATTGCGGATATATACTCTGTGCGCAGGAATTGCAGCAACAGGCAAGGGAACTACAGATTTCCATGGACTATGTGGTCTGTCCCAGTGGTACGGGCGGAACTCAGATGGGATTGTTGATCGGCCTGGAAGCAGGCGGATTTACTGGTCGGATCTTTGGTATCAACGTCTTCCAGCCCAATACGCAGCAACAGGAAACTCTGCGTAAAGCTCTGGCATCCACCTGCGATTTTCTGCAGATCACGTCTCCCGGAATGGAGAAGATTCATTGTCGGGATTCGTATTTCGGCAAAGGCTACGCACAGCCAACAGAGGAACTCATGGAAGCAATCGTTCTGGTGGCCCGTACGGAGGGGATTTTTCTGGACCCCGTATACGCGGGCAAAACCGCTGCCGGACTCATCGGGCTGATTCGCTCCGGAGAGATCAGAAAGGGCAGTACTGTGGTGCTATTAAATACGGGCGGTATGGCGACGTATTATGATTATTCCTCCATTGCCGGGATATCCGGTTGATTGAATGGCAGAAGGATTTATCTATGCTTGAAAAGTTGCACCATAAGAATTCCGTTGCCCGGCTGGATGCCTTCAGCAAGGTGACCGGCGAGGCAAAATATGTGGACGATCTTGTTTTTCCCCGGATGCTTCATGTACAGACGGTCAGAAGTCCGTACGCCCATGCGCGCATTCTTTCGATAGATGGAGCCAATGCCCAGGCGTTTCCCGGAGTGGTCGCCGTATTCACGGCAAAGGATTTGCCGGGGGTGAACCAGCTCCCGAAAGATAAGCCGGTTCTTGCTGCGGAGGTAGTCAGGTACGTCGGGGACGGCGTGGCCATAGTCGTGGCGGAAACAAAAAAGGCCGCCCTGGCAGGGGCGCGTCTTGTCAATGTGGCCTATGAAGCTCTGCCGGCAGTCCTGACTCCGGAAGAAGCTCTTGCCGCAGGAGCACCGGAAGTGCACGAGGGGGGCAATGTCGCCGGACAGCATGTTACCCGCAAAGGCGACATCGCGCGCGGATTCGAGGAAGCGGATGTGATACTGGAGCGTACGTATGCTACCCAGCGCGCTCTGCATGGGGCCATAGAGCCGGATGGGGCCGTGGCCTTGCCTGAGAATGGAGGGGTGCTCCTTTATTGTCCGGGCAAGGGGCCGTTCAATATCAAAAGGGCAGTGGCACAGGCTTGCGGACTGGAAGACAACAAGGTGCGCCTGATTCAGCCGGCTATTGGAGGCGCATTCGGAGGCAAGGATTACGATATCAACATCATTGCTTCCCGCTGCGCCATGGCCGCTTTGCTCACCAAACGTCCCTGCAAAATGATCTGGAGCCGCGAGGAAGTTTTTGCGGAAGGAACGCGCCGGCACCCGTTTACGCTGCATTATAAGGTTGGAGCCAGAAAAGACGGCACCATCACGGCCATGCAGATCGATGGAATCGCCGATGTGGGGGCCTACCTGTCCAAAAGCCTTGCGACTATCTGGCGCGCCACGGTTGAAGCTACCGGTCCCTATGCTGTTGCAAATGTTTCCACCACCATCAAAGGCGTGTTCACCAACAATCCCTATTCGGACGCAGTCCGTGGATTCGGATCTCCGCAGGTGGATTTCGCCTCCGAATCCCTGATCGACGAACTGGCTTTGGAACTGGCAATTGATCCGCTTACTCTGCGGCGTATGAATGCCTACACCGATGGGGCGGTAACGGCTACAGGCCAGTGCCTTGAAAGTGTCAATTTGCTGGAATGTCTAGATTGTCTGGAGGAAAAGTTTCTTTCCAGCGAGCCAGCGCAATCTCCGGCCCCACACAAAGTACGCGGACGTGGCATTTCGTGCATCTTTCGCGGCGAGGCCATGGGGGCGGGGTTCCCCATACGGGACGCCGCAGTGGTCAACATTAATGTGGAAAAGGACGGCAGTGTCGTAGTGCTCAGTGGAATCGCCGAGATGGGGCAGGGGGGCGGCAACATTGTTCTGCAACTGATCAGCGAAGTTATCGGGCTTTCCATGGAGCATTTGCGACTCAGCCCTCTGGATACGGCTTATGTTCCGGACAGCGGCGCCACAGTCGGATCCCGCGGCACCATAACTTCTGGGAACGCTGCCTACGCCGCCGCCGTGGAACTCAGAAACCGTATGTCTGAAATTGTGGCCCGTCATTGGAACGTCCGACCGGACGAGATTCTTTTTGCGGGCAACAAACTGTCCGTTCCCGGCCGGGAGCTGCAAATGCAGTTTGCGGATGCGGTCGGCTGCTGCCTGAAAGAACTTCCCTGTCTGCAGGTCTCGGGCTCCTGGGCCTTGCCTCCGGTCTGGTGGGACTTTGAAAAACAATGCGGCGAAACCTACGCTTCGTTTACTTTCGGAGCCTGCGGCGTAGACCTGGAGATAGATTTGATCTCAGGGGCCATTGAGCTTGTCCAATGCGTTTCCGTCCATGACGTGGGGCGGGCGTTGAATGTGCGCGAAGTCCAGGGGCAAATCGCGGGGGGAGCATCTATGGGATATGGCTTGGCCTTGCTGGAACAAGACCTTTCCGCCGGCGAAGCGCGCGTCACCAGAAATTTTGATACCTACCTCCTGCCGACCATGCTGGATTTTCCAGCACTGGAAGCAATTCCGCTGGAAGCCAGGCCCGGGAGCAATCCGATTGGTGTCAAAGGGGTGGGAGAACCCGCTTCGGCCATTATCGCGCCGGCCATAATCAACGCCATAGCAAACGCGCTCCAGGTACGGATAAGAAAACTCCCCGCCAACCTGGAGGCCGTTTTTGCAGCCATTGAAAAACGCGACCGCATTCGGGACGCATCCAAAGGAGTCGCTGATGCAGACTGATTATTATCAACCCTGTTCGCTTCCGGAGGCACTGGAATTCCGGAGCGACTGCAATACTGTGGTGCTGGCCGGTGGAACCGATCTTGTACTGGAACTTCGCCGGGGAAAATATCCCGACCGCTCGATAATAGACATCAGCAAACTGGACGCGTTGCATGGAGTAGACGTACTTGGGCAAAAACTCAGAATCGGCGCTTGTACCACCTTTTCCGAGCTGCTTGAGGCGAAAACGCTCCCCATTCCGTCCGCCCTTTATCTGGCCGCGGCTTCCGTGGGCTCCTGTCAGATCCGCAACCAGGGAACCATCGGCGGCAACATCTGCAACGCCAATCCGTGCGCGGACATGGTTCCGGTACTGACTTGTCTGGACGCGCAGGTCGAGATGCAACATCTGGGCAAGGATGGTGTCACGGGCGTACGTCGGTTGCCTCTGACGAAATACATCATCGGCTACGGCAGGACAGCTTTGCGGGAGGACGAAATCCTGACCTCAGTGCTTTTGGATCTGCCCGATCCGCAAGATACCATTGTTTTCGATAAAATCGGACGCCGTAAGGCGCTGGCAACGGCACGGGTCAACGGAGCCTGCCGCATACGGATGGAACAGGACCGCATCGGCAGCGCCGCTCTTGCTCTGGGTGCCGTGGAAGAACGTCCGCGCCGCATGACGGAGGTGGAAGAATATCTTGAAGGAAAGATTTTGTCGGCAGGACTTTGCCTGGATGCCGGGGCCCTGGCAGCAGAATCGGTTCTGGCGCACAGTGGACGCAGAGATTCGAGTGATTACAAGCATCCCGTCATCCAGCGTTTTGTAGCATCCTTGCTGGAAAAAGCCTCTCAAAAGTGAGTCGACAATGAAACAAATGGAAATTCATTTTCACGTCAATGGAGAAGCCCGCAATCTGAACGTCGATCCCGAGATGACGCTTCTTGAGCTCCTTCGGGATATTATGGGACTGACCGGAACAAAACAAGGTTGCGGCGCCGGTGAATGCGGCGCATGTACCGTGATCATGAACAACAGGGCAGTAAACGCTTGCCTGATCCTGGCTCCGCAAATCAACGGCAGCAACATCGAGACAGTTGAAGGCATGAAAGCCGGAGCGCAGTTGAGCGATTTGCAGCAGGCTTTTATCGACAACCATGCGGTGCAGTGCGGATTTTGCAGTTCCGGCATGCTGATGAGCGCCAAGGCCTTGCTGGATGCGCATCCCAATCCATCAGAAAAGGAAATTCGTACAGCGCTTGCGGGCAATCTTTGTCGTTGTACGGGGTATTCAGCCATTACAGATGCAGTCAAACAAGCTGCCAAAGCGACAAAATAGAACTTCAATTATCCGGCAACGCCCCATATTTCGATGGAGTGGAAGTGGGGCGTTCCGGGTAGTCTCTGCAGTGTTGGTCAATACGGCGTTGCAGCGTTGTTTTTGCGTATGCCGTATCCCAGGGCTAGCACGAGAAAAAGCCCAATCAACGCACACACAGCTCCGCCGAGATACACGGATGCATATCCCGCAACACCGGCCAGCACACCGGCCAGTGGATTGGCCGTCAGGAAAGTAATATCAACAAAGGCGGAATAAGAGCCGATGGCCGTGCCATGCATCTGGCTGGGAACTCGCTTGATAACCTCCACGCCCAAAGCCGGGAAAATCAACGAGCACCCCAGCCCGGTCAAGGCGCAGCCAAACCAGACCATGTAACTGCTTCCCGCCGTCCAAATCACCAGCTGTCCCGCTATTTCGATCAAAAAAGAGACCGTGGCGACGGGTATACCACCCACTCTGTCCGGCAGGGTGTTGAACAGCGCACGTACAAGTACGTAGGCTGCCCCGAAGCAGCTGATGGCGATACCGGCATTGCTCCAGTTGTTTTCGGAAAAATACAAGGACATGAATGTTCCGATCATAATGAATCCGACATTGTGCAGCGCCATGGCGACTCCAAATTTCCAGAGTAGGCCGATCACGCTCAGCAATGAGAGCCGCTTGCCCGGACGGGGCGCCACCGTCTGAACGCTGGCGTTGCTCAAAAAACCCAGAAGCGGGCAGCAGATCACCAGCAAGCCGATGGAAAGAAAGCCCCAGCGCTCGTAAAAAAACATACCGATGGGGGCGCCCACGGTCATGGCCAGATACATCGCCATGCCGTTCCAGGACATGACTCTGCCGGACTTGTTTCCACCCAGCAGGGCGATTCCCCAGGCCAGTGTTCCAGTCAGAATCATGCTTTCCCCATAGCCCATAACCAGTCTGCCGAAGAGCAGAAGAGCGAATTGGGCCGCGACGGGAAGAGGCAGAAGCACGGTTGCCGCATACACAATACCTGCACCCGAGCAGGTTACGATGCCCCGCCATGCCGCACGTCTGGCCCCCTGGTTGTCGGCAATCTTTCCCGCGTATCCGCGCGTCAGAACGGTTGCCAGAAATTGTAAGCCTATGGCCAGACCGACCATGGCGTCGCTCAAATGCAGCTCATGCCGCACCCAGAGAGGTATGACGGGCAGGGGGATACCTATGGCCAAGTATACGATAAACACAGCCCCGGTGAGTCGGGCCAGTATGGACGTATCTTCGGATATACGCGGGAATGTCATTATCTATCTCCGTCAGTAGTACATCATTCGACCCGGCTTGCGCCTTTTGATGCAACGGGACAAGGCCAGGGGTACAATTTTTCTCTCAACTCTTTCCGAAACTGCAATGGGGATAGCGGCACGTGTCGCATCCCAGGCAAAGCCCCCCATGCCCCAGATCGATGAAATCCGAACGCTCAAGCTTTTCACCCGCAAGTACGCGCGGTGCAACGAGATCGAAGATGCTGGTTTTGTGATACATGACGCAGCCCGGCAACCCCATGACAGGAATATTCCCCAGGTACGCCAGCATAAACATAGCACCAGGCAAAATCGGAACGCCATAGGTGACGACACGCGCGCCCGAGGCCTTGATGCTGCCGGGTGTCTGGTCGTCAGGATCCACGGACATTCCTCCGGTCAGTGCGATGCATTCGGCCCCTGCTTCGGCAAGCTCATGGATGGCGGCCACTGTTTGCTCCCTGTCGTCAGAGGAAAAACAGCGCTTGAAAACAACACTGCCGTATTCTTTGAATTTTTTTTCAACAATCGGACTAAACGCGTCCTTGATTCTGCCATGATAGATTTCACTGCCTGTGACGATGATCCCCACTCGGTGCGGCTTAAACGGCTTGACCTCCACCAGTGGTTCCTGGCGCATGGACTGTTCCGCCAGGGCAACGCGGCTTTCCGGAATGGCAAGCGGCACCACCCTGGTGCCGGCTACAATTGTTCCGGCGGATACGCGCTGATTGGTGTGCAATGTCGCAAAAATAATATCTTCGAGGCTGTTGATCCGGCCAAGTAGTCGTTTGTTGATTTTTAACAGGCCATCATGTTCGGCGATGAGATTGATGCGGCCTTCGCAGGGCGGGCTCATTGTCAGACCGGCGCCAGTGGCCGCACTGGCCAGGCGCTGGGCCGCCTGATCCTCATGCAGTATCCCCTCCGAAAGGTCCATGACATAGACATGCTCTTTGCCCATTTCAAGCAACAGCGGTATGTCTTCCTCCCGAATGATGTGTCCTTTACGAAACGCGGGGCCTTTGGATTCTCCCGGCACGATACGCGTCATGTCATGTTTCAGAAGCATCCCTATGGCTTTTTCAACCGGAACAGATTTCATGGCTTTTTGTATTTCACTCATAATGACTATCCAATGCATGCTGTCGCATGTGAATATAGATTAACTCAACGCAGTGTCTGGAAGGACGGAGCCACTGTTCCTTTCTCTAAATCCCAGTTGAGGATTCAGAGAAAGGAATCAGTGTGCCATAGCGCTCATGCCAACCCGTTGGAAAGCAGGATTTGTACATGGGTTGAGGCGCTTTATTAGGATGACAGATTAAAAAACATATGCCAGACGCATGCCGACTGTCCCGGTTTGCAGTCCGTTGTAAGTGGCGACGTCATATTTGAAGTAGGTTTGCAATTGAGTGTGAGCAGTAAACATAAACGCAAGAGTGGCGCCGAGCGTATGGGTGTTGACCCAGTCATGCTGGCGTTCGCCGTCCAAAGAAGTCTCTCCGCCGTAGGAGTAAAAATAATCAAGGGATCCCAGAAACTTTTTGGTAAAGTCATAACTGACGTGCGCTTCGATACCCAGCAGTGGATCCTGATCAAGAGACGCATCTTCCCCGTTGGCTCCAAGAGCCTCATCATTTTCAAAATAGAACTCCAGGTTTGTGACCAGTTCCAGCCAGAGCGGACCGAATCCCTTGCCCATGGCCACTTCCTGCTTCGTTGCCCAACGGTTCGCTCCCAGGTTTACCGGCGTATTTTTATCATACGATCCAGTAGGCATGGTGATATAAGGGGTGTAGGCCAGGTAATATTGCTCTTCTTTGTTGTTTAGCAGCCAGAAAGCGGAAGTAAGTGTAAAATCTCCGATACCGGTCGACTCCTTGCCGTCATAACTGAACTGTCCAATGGGCAGGATGAACTGCGGATCAAAAGTAAGCCCGCCGATTTCCATATAGTATATTGGACGCAACATGGCCAGAGTCCCACTGTAATGGGCAGAGCTTGTCGTTATGTTCCCTTTTGAATACGCTGTATCCCCAAAAGAATTTTGCATGTAAAAACAGCATACGAATGTTCCTGGATCCATAGGCACGTAGTCTCGTGGCCCAGTTGTTGCTTGTGAAATACATGGAAACAGTAATAAAGATAATACAACCAGACAAATCGGTACAACTCTTTTCATGACGTCTCTCCTAAATTAAAGTTTATACAATACCCAACTCTATACGAAGTAAAAAAGCTTAATCAACTTTATTACTTGTCGTTTTATGAGTTTGTAATTCGGTACGACATGCTGATAATATTTTAAAATTGCATATAGTATTATATTTTTATTTGTATTAAATCATTTTTGATGACAACAGTGCTTATATGCCGGCGAGATCTATGAAAATAATTCATTGTGATCTCGCCGGGTTAATAGAGGTAAGGCAAATTATTCAACAGTAACGGATCAAGTGTTCATCTGGAGCATCGGTGATCCTGGATTTTCTTTGCGAGAGTCTCAGCCATAAAGAGGTAATGTGGATCCCCCGTAGGGCATAACCAGAATACTTGCATCTGGACCGGTTATTTCAAGCGCCGCATCAAAAGCTTCCTGCACTGTGGAAAAGGGTTCCATAAAGATGGTTCGTACCAGCTCAGGATCCATTTCCGAGACAAGATGAATGGCAGCGTTTTCCAGAACCAGGGCAATGGCCGCGGCTTTATGTCCGCCCAGCTGAAAATCCTCTCTGATACGCCGTACCAGTGCCTGCGGACTGTCTGCGGCAGTGATCCATTCCTCAAAGACCTTTTCCCCCAGGCCTTCCTTGCAGGAACCGACCAGAATGATAATGCCGCCTTTTTTTACCGCATGTTTTGCATTATCCAGGGCCTTCTGCGTCTGGTACAGGTTCAGATCCTTAGGGCTGCCGCCCTGGGAAACGATGACGATGTCTGCTTTTTGGTCGATGTGTTTGCCATACAGAGTATCCAGAAAGCGACAACCCACCCGGTGGGCTTCTATGAAATGACCGGCCACCGCGTAGATGATTTTTTTGTGTGCATCCAGAACAACATTGACGATAAAGTCGATGGGGCAGAAGGAGATGGCTTCCTCCAGGTCCATACGGACAGGATTGTCCTCCAGACGGCCGGCAACGGACGCCGGCTCCACCATCAGACTGTGGTTGGATTGAATGGCCGCTCTTGTGGAAACGCCGGGCATGATGGCTTTGGCCCCGCCGCTGTACCCGGCGAAATAATGATATTCAATATTTCCCAGACAGATGCGTCGGTCGGCCTCAGCCACGGCGCGTGCGATAGCAACCGGAGTGCCGTGGCTCGTAGTTCCCATGAGTACGAAGTCTTTCGCAGTGCTGTCTATGCAGCGCAGCTGTGCGTACGGCTCCTCGCCGACAAGTCTGATCATCTCTTCGGGGGTTTGCAGCCGATGGCTTCCCAAAGCAAAAACAACGGTAATGTCCGCAGGTGAAACGCCGGCTTCATAGAGTTCGGCGAGAACCAACGGTAGAACCACTTTGGTAGGAAAAGGCCGGGTGATGTCACTGGTGACGATGGCGATTTTTTCTCCGGTACGCACGATGTTACGCAGGCAGGACGTTCCGATGGGATCGGCCAGGGCAGCAGCGACGGCTGCCTCATCCCGGAGCGTAATCTCCACGTCATTGGGCTTGAGAACTCCAAGGACATTCGCATCCGGTAAGGTGACCTGCTGCGGCTGCGTCCCAAATCCTATTGTCAGTTCCATGGCTGTTTACCTTTTGGATTCAGATTCGCGCCACGCCGCTTTTTTGAGCGGCCAGGGCCACACTCAAGGCCACAGTATCCCGGATTCGCGCGTCAAATGCCGGCGGGAGGATATAGTCGGCCCGCAATTCATTGGCATCCACCAGTCCGGCAATGGCCTGCGCTGCCGCAAGCTTCATTGCGTCGTTGATGTCGGAGGCACGGACGTCCAGTGCTCCGCGAAAGATGCCGGGAAAAGCCAGGACGTTGTTGATTTGATTGGGGAAATCACTGCGGCCCGTGCCAACCACCGCGGCACCGGCTTGCAAGGCGGCATCAGGCATGATTTCCGGGACAGGGTTGGCCATGGGAAACAGAATGGCCTTTGGTGCCATGGACCGGACCATCTCCGGCGTCATAGTATTCGGGGCGGAGACTCCGACAAAAACATCCGCTCCGTGGATGACGTCCGCCAGGGCCCCCTGTTTTTTTTGTTGATTGGTAATCGCGGCCAGTTGTGTCTTTATGGGATTCAGACCATCGCGTCCGTTGTAAATGGCGCCTTTGCGGTCGCAGAGGATCACCTCCTTGAGCCCCATGCTCATAAGCAGCCGAACAATGGCCACAGCCGCGGCACCCGCTCCATTGATGACCACGCTGATTTCATTGATCCGTTTATCCGCAAGTTTCAGCGCATTGAGCAGAGCGGCCGCGGTCACAACCGCAGTGCCGTGCTGATCATCATGGAAAATGGGAATGTCACAACGCTGCTTCAGTTTTTCCTCAATCTCGAAACAGCGCGGGGCGGCAATGTCTTCCAGATTGACGCCTCCGAAACTTCCGGACAGCAGCGCCACGGTCTCAACAATGGCATCCACTTCTTTGGACCGGATGCATAACGGAAATGAGTCCACCCCTCCGAATTCTTTGAACAGTGCACACTTGCCCTCCATGACTGGCATGCTCGCTTCGGGGCCGATGTCACCGAGACCGAGAACCGCCGAACCGTCTGTAATCACGGCCACAGTGTTCCAACGTCCCGTCAGTTCGAAACTTTTTGAAGGATCTTTCTGGATTTCCAGGCAGGGTTGTGCAACACCCGGCGTATACAACAAGGACAACTCGTCTTTGTTGGTGATGTGTTGTTTAGAGATATATTCCAGTTTCCCACGCAGTTGCGCATGCAACTTGAGTGATTCCTGCGCGTAGTTCATTAGATGCAAACTCCTGTTTCTACAATTGCGAGCCGTGGCGTAAGGCTTTGACCACCGGGAGTTCCTCTCCGGTCAGAAAACGGATCAAAGCACCGCCGCCGGTGCATATATAATTAATGGCACTTGTTGCGCCGTATTTGTTCGTAGCAGCGATGCTGTCTCCACCGCCGATGATGGTGTAGGCTTTGGTGTCCTGCAGCGCCTGCCAGACAGCCCGCGTACCCAGTTCACTTTCCGTTTTTTCAAACACCCCCATGGGGCCGTTTACGAACACGGTTTTCGCTGTCAGGATGGCATCCTGATAAGCGGCCACAGTGTTGCGGCCGATGTCCACCAGCAATGCGTCATCCGGCAGCTCAGCCAGCGGATGTTCCTCACGATGCCCCTCAGTGACCTGGGCCAGGTCAGTGGGCAGAAGGATTTGTTCCGGATGGGCGGTCAACAGTTTTCGGGCTGTTTCTACGTATTCTTCATAGCCCTGGGCTCGAATGAACTGTTTGGAGGCAGTTCCGATGAAAACGCCTTTTGCCCAAAGCATGATGTTGGCCACCAGGCCCCCGGTGAGCACCCGGTCGGCGCTGCCGTTTGCCAGCACCGTCTCCATCATCAGGAAGGCGTCAGCGATTTTGGCCCCGCCAAGCACATACACGGCAGGACGTTCGGGGGATTCCATAAGTTCGGAAATGACGCAGTATTCTTTTTCGAACAAACGTCCCATGGCCGATGGCAATTTCTGTTCGAAGCCGCACAAGGAGGGCTGATCGCGGTGCGCCGCGGCAAAAGCGTCGCAAACGTAACAATCCGCCAGAGGAGCCAACTTGCGAACAAGCAGAGTTTCAGCCTGTTGTTCGTGGGTCAGTTTCAGGTTCAATTCAAAAAGCGTTTGCTCCTCTGCAACAAAGCGAACGTTGTCCAGCAGCAATATTTCACCCGGATGGAGCGCGCCGATGGCTTCCCTGGCAGCCGGACCGCAGACGTCGTCCACAAAACGGACGTCCCGTTCCAGGAACCCGGACAACACTTCGGCATGGGGTTCCGTGGTGAAAAAATTCTTATATTCGATGTCGCTTCCCTGATGGGCCATCAGGACCACCTTTGCGCCCTTGTCGGAGAGCTCTTTGATGGTCGGAATACAGGCCTTTACCCTGGTGGTGTCCTTCAGGGTCCGGGTCGTACGGTCGATGGGCTGGTTGATGTCCACACGGACCAACACCGTTTTCCCATCGACCGCGAGATCATCGAGCGAATTAATACCAAATCTCATAATCGACCCGCTGACTTAACGAACCTGGAGGTTCAGGTATTTATTTGTGGTTTCGGTACCTTCCTTGCCCGTGCTCTGCATGCCCATGGCAGCTCTGATTGCATCCATGGATTCCGGGATGGTGACGCTTTCCTGGGGGATGTTGATGGCGAACATGAGATCGTCTCCGCTTTCAACAATGCTGTCCTCCCACAAACCGATTTCGTACATGTCCCCTCTCGGGTTGCCCAAATCGCGTGCGTAGCGGAAAAAGGACGCGTTGCCCAAGAACCCTTCGTCAATAGTGACCACCCGAATGCGCGGGTGGCTTCTGAATGCGCTCAAGGCTTTTTCCCGGTTGAGTTTTTTGTTGCCAGTAGCCAGTACGGTGATGATGTGACCGTGGGTCACAGGCGTGTGCACAAGAATACCGGTGGCATCCACGTGGGGCATGATGGTCATGAGGTCCACGGCCTGATGGTTGGGCGCCTTGTCCATTTGCAGGGCATTGGTCAGGCCGCGATGATAGTCGCCGGGATCCGCCACGCGGCGGACGATGGTGATCGCCACCCGTTTGATGCCGCCGCAGTTTTTGTCCAGACAATCCACCGCACGGATCAGACCAGTGGTATTGCAACTGGTCAGCTTGAGGTAATCCTTGTTCAGGCCCTTTTCGTAATTGGCGTATCCGTGAAAAAAGACATCGGCCACGGAATTGCTTTCACCGCCTTGAAAGATGGCCTTGATCCCTTTTGCCGCATACAGTTCCTTGTTTTTCGCTCCTACCCCGCCGGGAGAAGAGTCCAGCATGATGTCGACTTTGCCCAGAAGGTCGTCAAAGGTGCCGGCCACGGGAATATTCAAGGCATCGAATTTGGACTTGTCCGCACCTTTGACCAGGTACAGGTCGTAAGGCATTCCCTTTTCATGTAGTGCGCGGATTGAGAGAGTGGGCGCCAGATCCGCCACACCCACCAACTCCATATCGCCCTGCAAAGCGACTCCGTCCGCGAGGCGCTGGCCAATGACACCATATCCCGCAACTCCAACTTTGATCTTTGTCATGTCCTATTCCTCGTGCAGCCGGAATGGCTGCGTTGTTGTTCGTTTGATAACATATATCAACTATAATCGATTATTTTTTTGGTACTGCATTGCAACACAACCCTTCCACATCATGAGCTGCTTCCAAAATGGATTCGCAAATGGTGGGGTGCGGATGTATGGTGTCGGCAAGTTCTTCGATGGTGCCTTCGGATTTCATGACCGCAGCGATTTCCGCGATCATGTCCGTTGCTCTGGGAGCCATGATCTGCGCGCCAAGAATTTCGCCTGTTTCCGCGTCCGTCACCACTTTTACCAATCCACGTTTAGTGCCCAGAATCATGGATTTGCCGTTGGTTGCAACGTTGAACCGTCCGCATTTGACCTTTCGTCCGCTTTTTTCCGCCTCTTCCATCGTCATGCCAACGCTGGCGATTTCGGGAAAGGCGTACACACAGGCAGGAACAATGCCGTATTTCATGATAGCGCTTTGGCCGGCACAATTGGCGGCGGCGACCATACCTTGGGCAGTGGCCACATGGGCCAGCTGGATTTTACCGGTGATGTCGCCGATGGCGTAGATGTGCGGCAGATTCGTACGCATATGTTCATCCACGTCTACAAAGCCGCGAGAAAGGGAAATCCCCACGGTTTCGCAACCTATGCCCGCAGTTTGTGGTTTCCGTCCAATGGACATCAGACAGATTTCACCCGCAGCCTGCGCCTCTTTGCCATCTTTTTCGTAGGCTACGGAGAGCTGATCTCCGTCCTCAATTCGCGTTACTTTGGCTCCGGTGACAAAGGTGACCCCTTTTTGTTCGAGCAACTTCTGTAACATCCGGGCCAATTCCGCATCGATTCCAGTCAAGATGGCGGGCATCATTTCCAGGACCGTGACCTTTTTCCCGAGCGCGGCGTACAACGAGGCAAACTCGAGTCCGATAACACCGCCTCCAATGATCACCAGACTTTCCGGACAGCGCGTCAGAGACAGCAGTTCGTCGCTGGTCATCACCTTGTCGTTTTCGGCTCCTGGAATGGGCGGACGAGAGGGGGCCGATCCCGTAGCCAGGATGATGGAGTCCGTTTCAATACGCTGTTCCCCCACCTGGATGGAGTGCGCATCCGTCAATACGCCGAATCCCTGTATCACGGTCACGCCATGGGCTTTTTCCAGGGCGGCGATGCCTTTGCGAAGTTTGGAGACGATGCCGTCCTTATAGTTCACCAGCCGGGGGTAATCACAGCTTACTTCACCCGTATTGACGCCATAGGTTCCGGCAGTTGACGCTGTTTCAAACACTTCGGCTCCATGCAGCAATGCTTTGGTAGGGATGCATCCTCTGTTCAGGCAGGTGCCACCCAATTCGCGAGCCTCAATGAGCGCTGTTTTTTTGCCGTACTGGGCACAGCGAATGGCGGCTTCATATCCGCCGGGTCCGCCGCCTACGACAACCACTTCGAATTTCATTTCTACTCCTTTACGATGTAAGCGAGTGCATACGCTTCAGCGCAATCACACCAACAGTGCGGGATTTTCAAGATAGGTTTTCACCTGTTTGAGAAATCCGGCTGCAGGCGCGCCATCCACAATGCGGTGGTCGTAGCTTAGACACAGGTTCATCATGGATCGTACGATGACCTCGTCCCCTTTGGCGGTTTCCTTCACCACAGCCCGTTTGCTCATTTTGCCCACAGCCAGAATGCCTGCTTCCGGCGGATTGATGATGGCCGTGAAATCATCAATATCGAACATGCCCAGATTGGAAACAGTGAAGGTTCCTCCGCTGTATTCATCCGTGCCGAGAGAGTGATTTTTGGCCTTGGTGGCGAGTTCCACTGAGCAGGCTGCTATTTCCGTCAGTTTCATCAGGTCGGCGTTTTTGATGACCGGGACTAGCAATCCTTCTTCCACGGCCACAGCCATACCCAGGTTGACGTAGTTTTTGAGGATGATCCCGGAATCCGACCAGGAGGCGTTCATCATGGGGAAATCCGTCAGAGCAGCTGCAACGCAGCGCAGGACAATGTCGTTGTAACTAACTTTGACGCCGGAGTTTTTATAGAGTGTACGCAGCTTGATGGCCTCGGTCATGTCCACGGTGATCCGATGATAGGCCTGAGCCATTTCGTTGAGGCTTTCCTTCATGCGCTTGGCAACGATCCGACGCATGCCGGTAAAAGGAATGCATTGCTCGCCTCTCGGACAGGAATTGATGCGGGTTTCCACTTTCGCGGCAATGGCCGAAAGTACGTCTTCGGCCATAACTTTGCCGCGGGCGCCGCTCCCCTGGAGTGTTTCCGGAGGGACACCGTTGAGGGAGGCGATTTTTTTGGCCAACGGGCTGGCCGCAATTTGTGAAGAAGCCGCATACGCCAGCACATCCCGCTCAATGACCAGCCCTTCAGGACCGGTTCCGGAGATTTTCCGAAAATCAAGTCCCTTTTCCTGGGCCAGCTTGAGTGCGCGTGGTGAAGCAAAGGAGGATTCAGGCTCCTGCGAGTTGTTGGGAGCTATGGAAGAACCTGCTTGCGGTGCGTCGGGAGTGGTTGAAGGAGTCTCTTCCACTGCAGGAGATGCGGTAGCGGGGTGCACTGCCTGCGATGCGGCTTCATTAAGCAACGATGAGATATCTTCCCCCGGCGTACCGATGATGGCGATCGGCGCGGAAATCGGAACGACATCGCCTTCGTTGCAAAGTATTTTCAGCAAAACGCCGCTGCACGCGGCGTCGATGGATATAGTCAGTTTGTCTGTTTCCATTTCAAACAAAGGCTGGCCTTCGGTCACCTGTCCGCCTTCCTCTATGAGCCAGCTCATAATGGTGCCTTCGGTCATTTGCAGCCCTTGCTTGGGCATTGTGATTAATTCGGCCATTGAAATCGTCCTTTTCTTAGCGGTAGCAAACTGTTTTGGCCGCCTCGAGTATGTCATCCACGGAAGGCACGACGGCGTTTTCAAGTTCGACATTGAATGGCAGCGGGCACGCTTTGGCTCCAAGGCGCAGAGGGGGAGCGTCCAGATAGCGGAAAGCACGTTCTGTTACCTGAGAGGCTATTTCGGCACCCCATCCGGCGTTTTTGTGGGCTTCATGAGCCACGACAAGGCGCCCGGTCTTTTTGACAGATTCAACGACTGTATCAATGTCCAGAGGAACAAGCGTACGCGGGTCAATGACTTCCGCGTCGATTCCCATGGTCGCCAGTTTCTCCGCCGCCTCCAGCGCACGGCTGACATAGAGCAGAGAAGCGACGATGGTGACATCCTTGCCGCTGCGTTTGATATCCGCCTTTCCGAAGGGAATCATGAATTCGGGATCGTCCGGTACTTCGGATTTGACCGAGTAGAGGGCTTTATGCTCGAATACCATGACAGGATTGTCATCGCGAATGGCCGTGCGGAGCAGCCCGGTCGCATCAGCCGCGGTGGACGGACAGACAACCTTGAGTCCCGGAACATGCATATAAATGGTCTCCAGGCTCTGACTGTGGGTTGCGGCATTGCCGCGGCCAATACCTTGCTGGCCGCGAATGACCAGAGGGATTTTGGCTTTGCCTCCGAAGACGTAACGGGTTTTGGCAGCCTGGTTGAGGATCTGGTCCGCGGCTACCAGCGTGAAATCCATATACATCAATTCAACAATAGGACGCATACCGACACAAGCCGCTCCAATGCCCGCACCCACCAGGGCCGCTTCGGAAATCGGTGAATTGCGTACACGATCGCCACCAAATTCTTTGAACAGGCCTCGGGTACAACCAAAAACACCACCAAGGGTTTCAACGTCTTCTCCCATGATGAAAACATGTTCATCTCGGCGCATTTCTTCAGCAATGACGTCTTTGATAGCTTCTGCATAACGTTTCATACTCATTGGAGCATCTCCCCCTGTTCCTCATAGAACACATCTTCTAAAACTTTTGCGGGATCCGGTTCCGGACTGCTCATGGCATACTCCGCCGCATCATCCGCTTCCTTGATGGCCGCTTGCTCAATGACATCCAGTTCGTCAGACGTGAAGGAGCCTTCATCAAGCAATGCCTGACGAAACAATTGGATGGGATCTTTGTCCTTCTTCCAGGCATCTACTTCTTCACGCGTACGGTAGTTCTGCGGATCGCCCGTCCAATGACCCAGGTGACGGTATGTTTTGCACTCGATAAGCGAAGGACCTTCTCCGGCTCTGGCCCGGGTAACGGCCTCATCCACAGCGTCGTAAACCGCAAAGGCGTCATTGCCGTCTACAGTCACGCCGGGCATGGCGTATGCAACGCCACGGTCGCTGATGTTTTTGACTGAAGTGGATTGCCAGGCGGGAACGGAAATACCGAATCCGTTGTTTTCACAGATGAACAGGACGGGGAGCTTCCAGATTGAAGCCATATTCATGGCTTCGTGCACCACACCCTCGTTGGATGCGCCGTCACCGAAAAAGGAAACAGCAACCTGATCCGTACCTTTCAATTTGATGCCTAGAGCGGCTCCCATTGCAATGGGTACCCCTCCGGCCACAATGGCGTTGGCGCCGAGGTTGCCCTTGGTGAAATCGGCGATGTGCATGGACCCGCTGCGTCCTTTGCAGTACCCAGTGGCCTTGCCCATCAATTCCGCCATGGCTTTGTCGAGTCTGGCGCCTTTGGCGATGCAATGTCCGTGTCCCCGGTGCGTACTGGTGATATAGTCATCGTCACGCAGTAGTGCGCAGACTCCGGCAGCAATGGCTTCTTCTCCGGCGTACAAATGAACGGATCCGCGAAGCTTGTTTTCTTCAAACAAATGCTGCGCCTTTAATTCAAACCAGCGGATCTGATTCATGGTTTGATATATCCAGCGTTTCTTATCTTTGCTAATCAATGTACTACTCCTGTAGTTTCATTCGTTAATCCTGATCGTCAGCTGGTAATTTCCAGTTGAAGTAGGCAAAATATGGCTTTGCTGCTCTGATCCGAAAATTATTCATGTCTACATTTGTCCAATCATAGACGCCTTGACCTGTTTTTTGCCCCAGGTTTCCAGCCTCATATCTGGATCGGACATATTCTTGTGTCTTGTCGGCATTACATAAATCAGGAAAAAGGTAGTCATCGATGCTTGTGACCATATCCAGCCCGGCGTAGTCGAAATGCTCGAAAATACCTATAGATGTGTAACGCGGAACAAAACTGTATTTGAGAGTTTTATCGATATCTTCAGGAGAGGCGATGCCGCTTTCAACCATATGGACGGCTTCTCGATACAACGCATGCTGCAGTCTGTTGCCGATGAACCCCGGTGCGGCTTTTTTCATAACGACGACTTTGCGCCCCGCGGATTCGAGCAGGTCGTAGGTTGTCTTAATGGCATTCGAGCAAGTACTTTTGTTGGGGACAAGTTCGACACATGGTACAAGATGCGGTGGATTCCAGGGATGCGCCACCAGCAGCTTTTCTTTTTGCGTAATGGTCCTGGCAAGATCATCGGCTGAAATTGCTGAAGTGGTGGACGCGATGGCCTGAAAACGGTGGCAATGCCGTTCTATGAGTTCATAGACCTGTTCTTTGGATTCCAGGCGCTCCTTGACGCATTCAAAAATCATGTCCGTATCTGCTATGGCCGCGTAATCCTGGGTGGTGGCAAAGAACCTCGCACAGGCCGAGGCCTGTTTTTCCGTGACCAGCCCCAAGGAAATCAGATCCTTATAGCACTCTTCATAGCGCAGCTTTCCCGTTGCCGCATGCGCGTTATCAAGAGCGAGCATGGTGACGTGATAGCCGTTTCCTGTGAACAATGCTGCCAGGCCTGCACCGATCATACCCGTGCCGATAATGGAAATATGTGAATTGTCACTTTCTTTCATAAGGAATTCCTCTCATTCTTTAATACATAATCGATTATTTAACTGTGTACTTTTCACTTTTCGGTCAAAATGATTCTTTTAATGCTGCTATCGCGATAGCAGCATTATGAATCATAAATAGATACTTAGCATATCTATATTCACTACTTTTGTATAAAATAGTTATAGCATTTGATAACATTGGTCCGTTGAATATATTCCATCATTTCATCCTGGCCAATATCAACGTTACAACGATCGGAAAAATTGATTCTTGCGATACATTCTTCCTGACTCCAACCCTTTGCTATGCCAACTCCTACGGCATTGAGCCATTCCATGACAAAAGAAAGCTGTTTCAGGATATAGTCCTTTCCAACAACAGGCCCATGACCTGGGATTACAATATCAACATCCAGGGTATACAAGAATTTGAGACTGTCGATGAGTTGCTCGATATTGGCGGAATGCAGCCAGGTCTGGCAGCCGGCGAAAATCGTGTCGCCGACAATGACAGTACGCTCTTCCGGGATATGAACGGCAATCTGGGAATCCGCATGGCCAGGCGTGTGGTAAAGATGAAAATGGTGTTCCCCAAGAACAAGATCCATGCGGTCGCTGAAGGTGATCTGGGGCGTATTCACAATGTATTCTTCCCGGCTGGGCATCTTTTTCAGCCCATCCTGATCCTGCCGTTGCAATACGTCCACACTGTAATCGTATCCGTCCATTTCACCAGGCACGAGAAAAAATTCATCGGCAAGTTTTTCATGGGCAATAACCGGACATTTACCTGCGAACCAATGGTTTCCGAAGATGTGATCAATGTGCGGTTCGGTATTAATCAGGTATTTTATAGGGCCTTTTTTTTCTGCAAAATCAATCATCTCCAACAGATTGGTAAGCCACTGCGCCGTATCGACAAAGACAGACCCTTCTTTGGTAAAGACAATGCTCGGGTTACAGCCGCGGATTTTTGTTTCCGTATAGATGTTTGGGGTTACTTGCTCCATTATAGCTCCTCAAAAAAATCATAATATGCATTGAAATGACTGGTGCGCCTGCTAAAAGCAGACGCACCATGTACAGGTTTTACATCCCGGCAGCCTGGTTGCTGGCTTCCTGAAGAGTGTGCTTCACCCAGACTCTGACCATTTCCTGGCGATATTCCCTGGTCGCCCTTGCATCGCTGATGGGCGAACAAGCGGAAACGGCTTCTTCGGCAACGGCCTTTTTCAGGTCGCAGCTCAATTCCTGACCGAGCAGCAATTTCTCTGCGGAAGGCACGCGTAGCGGAGTGGGGGCTACGCCGCCAAGCACCAGGCGGGCATCGGAGATCTTTTTTCCGTCGTCCAGCTGCAGACGGACGCCCACATTGATGATGGAGATATCTGTATCACCACGGATGGCGTATTTTTTAAAGGAGCAGCCATTGCCTTTGGCCATGGTTGCAAGCTTGAAGGACGTCAACATTTCTCCACGCTGCAAAACGGTTTTTCCCGGTCCGGCAAAGAATTCCTCCAGAGGAATGACCCGGTCTTCCTTGGGGCCGGAAAGCGCCACCCGGGCATCCAGAACCATGAGTCCGGGAATGGTGTCGGCACTGGGAGACGCGTTGCAGGTGTTGCCGCCGATAGTTCCCACATTGCGTATCTGCATGCTGGAAACATGGCCCGCGCATTTTTTGACAACCTGCCACGGACCTGTGAGCATTTCGGATTTGGAAACATCCATGAGACGTGCCATGGCTCCGATGGAGAGGCCGCCATCTTCAGGAGTGATACGCTGCAGTTCTTTGATGCAGTTAAGACTGATAACCGCTTTGGGCTTGGCCTGGCGGTTGCGCATTCTGACAACCAGGTCCGTCCCTCCTGCAAGCAGTCGCGCATCTTCACCGTATTCATTGAGAAGTTCTACGCATTCTTTGACCGTTTCCGGCTCGAAGTACCATTCGAATTTCATTTCGCCACCTCCCCGGAAGCCATCTGGTCGCGCGCAGCTTCAATCGCTTCGACAATTTTTACATAACCTGTGCAGCGGCAAAGGTTGCCGTGCATGCCTTCACGAATATCCTCTTCAGTGGCTTTGGGATTTTCATCCAGAATTGCCTTAGCTGCCATGATCATGCCCGGTGTGCAGAATCCGCATTGGATGGCGAAGTGATCAATGAAAGCCTGCTGCAAAGGATGTAGTTTTTCTTCCGTTCCAAGTCCCTCGATTGTGAAAATTCTGGCATCGCGGGCCTGTCCGATGAGCATGGAGCAGCTTTTGACGGCCTTACCGTTCATGATCACTGTACATGCGCCACAGTTGGCATCGTCGCAGCCTTTTTTGGCGCCGGTCAGATGCAGATCCTCCCGCAGCACTTCCAGCAGGGTTTTGCAGGGATCTACAATAATATTATATGGCTTTCCATTCACCTCGAACGAGATGTTGATTGTTTCCACTTTAGCATCCTTCATTTTTCTGGCTCTCCTTTTCTTTGATCAGCGCCAAAATACGCTCAGCCGTCATAGGCATTACCGTAGGCCGTACGCCGACAGCCTTGTATACTGCTGACGCGATGGCCGGCCCCACAGGGATGGTGATGGATTCGGCCATGCCTTTCGCTCCGTACGGCCCATCAGGTAATGCGTCAGGATGGATGGAGCGATTGAAATCCTTGCGCAGAGGTGTTTCCAGAATTGTCGGCACGCGGTAGTCGGTGTAACTGGCGTTGATCATCTTGCCGTCTTGGTACATATGGCCGTCCAGAGTCGAGAAACCAAGGGCCATGATTACGCCGCCGTCGATTTGTCCTTCACACAACTTGGGATTGATGGGATTGCCTGTATCAGCCGTGCTTACCAGGCGCAGCAGCCGGATCTGGCCGGTTTCGATGTTGACAGCGACTTCCACGCCGATAGCGCTGAACTGGTACCAGTTCCACATCCGGGGGGTACGTCCGTCTTCGTGGCCGGGACCGAACCACTGAACCGCCGGGGCCGGGCAAAATACGCCGTGGCCGCGTACCGGGGTGCCCTTGAGGAGTCCCCAGGTCTGCTGGGTAAAAAAGTCAAAGGGCTCGAAAAGGTCGGGGATGTTGATTTCCTCGATATTGGAACCGACGATATATGCCTTGCCGTGTTTGATGGTGACCTGTTTGGCGGCCACACCGACCCGGCGTCCGGCTGCTTCTTTCAACTGCGAGATGGCATCGGCGCAGGCAATAAGTACGGCGTTGCCGCAGGTGTAGGTGGTCCGGCTTGATGCGCCGAAATTGTCAAAGGGCGTACGGCCAGTGTCTGCGCGTGTAATCTGAATCGTTTCGATGGGGACCTGGAACTCGGTCGCCACCATCTGGCGCAGGGTGGTTTGGACGCCCATACCCTGTTCATCGACACTCACCAGCAGTTCGATGCTTCCATCACTATGTACCAGGACTTCTGCTTCTGAACGTCCCAATGGTGTATTCTGCTTGCCGCCAATTGCTACGCCACGACCACGGCGCCATGGTCCGGGCTCCTGCTCGCAAGGTTCATTGATTTTTATGGCGTCGGCCACAACTTCCAGACACTTGGCAACACTCGTACTGGTGAGCTTTTCGCCGTAAGGATTGCGATCGCCTTTTTTGATGAAGTTCTTCAAACGAAGTTCAACCGGGCTCATATTCAACTTTTCTGCCAACACATCAATCAGATTTTCCATGGCCCATTCGGATTCCGGACAGCCCAGCCCGCGATACGGGGAGCAAGGCATGGTGTTGGTGGCAATTGCATAACTGTCTCCGAAGACATTAGGCACGTCATAAACGCACACCAGGCCGGAACCGGAAAGACGCCCGTCATAGACGTTGCGCATGGATGCTCCGGTATTTTCAACATTTTTGAACTGTTGGGCCACCAGCGTGCCGTCCTTTTTGGCTCCGAGTTTGAGCTGCGTCAGACAGGGCCAGTTGGATGGCGATGAGGTGAACATTTCTTTGCGGGTAAGCACATAAGAAACCGTACGCTTGGTCCGCAGGGCCATCAGGACGGCCATGGGTTCGATGAGAGGAAACAGCCGGTTACCAAAACTGCCGCCCGTGTACGGTTGAATGACCCGGATTTTCGAGGAAGGAAGCTGGGGAAACATGGTGCAGATCTTATCTTTGGTTACACCATGTACGCCGCATCCGTTGGAGTACAAAGTGACGCCTCCGTCGGGCATGTATTGGGCTATGGCAGCATTGCACTCAATCTGGGCGGGAGATTTTTTGTCATTTGAATAAAACTCTTCGACAATGACATCTGCTTCTTTGAAAGCTTCATCTACATCGCCGACAGTCAATTTGTAGCTCTGCAGATAGTTGGCTCCCTCTTCTTGAGGTCCCATATATCCGGGATCATTTCCGAATTCAGGTGCAAGAACAGGTGCTGAATCTTTTTTGCATGCTTCCAAAGCATCAGTAACATACGGCAGAGGTTCATACGTAACCTCAATCAACTCAATGGCCTGTTCAGCAATATCCAGACTTTCTGCAACGACTATGGCTACTGCCTGCCCTGCCCAGATGACTTCATTGCGCGCTGGATTCCCATAATAGCTAGAAGCATAGGGAATATCATACCAGGGAACATCGGGATCAGTTCCTTTAATGATCGTTACAACCCCAGGAATTTTTTCAGCGTTACTTGTGTCAACTTTTTTTAAAAGTGCATGGGCATGTGGACTCCGTAATGCACGCGCATGCAACAGGTCAGTGAATTGCCCTTGTAGATCTTCCAGATAAAGAGCTTTACCTGTAGCCTTTTCGAAGGCATCGACCCGTACTTCATTTTTTCCGATGTAACTCATTTCTCCACTGTCATTCATGTGTCAAATTCCTCCAGCATCATTGTGCTATTTCCTCATCTATACGTATGTACTACTCCTATCCGCATTCATTAAAAAAAAGCTTTCTTTTAAAGTTAACTAGAGTTTAGAGTTTCAGCCTTTCATGAGACTGGTATCCGACTATGAACGTAAAACAAAAATCAAAAATTTCAAATAAATGCTTGACATGGCCTGAAAAATCAGGCCTGCGGCGCCTTCCTGAAAAGGATATCTTTTTCAGGAGGTTATGCGATGTCTCGCCGGCAAGCTCTCACCTGCTTAGCACAATGGATAACATTTCTTTTCCACGCTGTTCCGGCCAGAATTCGACCGACCCTTCTCGAACTGCTTCTCGGGTGCATGGCCGCCGCTGGGACCGGCCATGTCACCGAAGCCATACTGGCCATCACCACCGCCAAGCATTGGACCACATACTACAATGCCATAGAGCATGGCGTTTTCTCCTGGCTGGCTCTGACAAAGCAATGGACCTTGTTGCTTTGTCAGGTCATCAAACCAAAGGAAATAACGATCGTTATCGACGACACGATCATTTTTCGAAGCTCCAAAAAAGCTCCTTCCACCGCTTTGCATCACGACCACGCCAACAGGCCAAATCGTCCCAAATATGTATGGGGGCAAATCCTCGTCGGCCTTGCGATGATCTGCGAGGTCGAAAACAGGAAAGGCGTTTTCCCCATTTTCATGCGTATGGTGCGTTCTTGCGGCAATCGGTCCAAACTCAACGCCGCTGGCGTGCTCGTGCGCGTGTTTGTCCGTTGGCTTGGCAACCATGTCCCGATTCTCGTTCTGATGGACGCGTGGTACATGAAGGGACCGCTGGTGCTCGAGGCGCTCAAACTGGAATTGAATGTTATCGGGCAAGTCCGAAAGGACACTGCGCTTTTTCTCCTGCCGCAGGCAAATGCGACGCCCAAACGCGGCCGTCCGCGCAAATATGGACTCAAGCTCGACTTTCAGCAAGTCTGCAACCTCTTCAAAATACAAGAAGAAAAGCTGCTCGCATACGGAAAGGAACACATCTTCCAGTACTATTGTTTCGATGCCCGTGTTCGCTTCCTCAAAGGACGGGAGTGCCGCATGGTGTGGGTTCGCATGCGGGAAGACAAAACCGATGCGCAATGGACAGGGTGGCGCCTGCTTCTTTCCACGAATGTAAATCTTTGCGGCATGCAAATCATCCAAAAGTACGGTTTGCGATGGTTTGTGGAGTCGTGCTTCAACGTACTCAAAAATACCTTCGGCCTCAAAGACACATGGCAGCAGACCCGGCAAACCGTTGCCCGGTGGCGTACTATGGTGTGTCTTGCCTACGGACTTGCCCAGCTGCTGACAGTGATTTTCGGGGAAAACCTGGGCAAAGCGCTCCAACCGATCCCCTGGCGCAAAGACCGTACAATGACGGCTGGATGGATGCTGAAGGGATTGGCTGGAATTTTTCGCAACTATCGAGTCAGGATATTCTGGGACCGGAAATGCCAAAAATGCATCTTCCCAGAAGAGTTCCTGGAACCGAAGTTGGGCAAAGCGGTCTGATTTCAAACGTCGAAATGTCATTGAGCCTCTGTTTGCCTCAGCTTAAAGCTGACGGAGCAGTTAGTTGCGGCCAAATTTAGGAAGAAGGTTTACTTTGGGACTCTAAACTCTAGTTAAAGTTAAGAAAAAAACAAAATCCAAAAATTTTGATGTCACATTTTTTGGAATGGTCATCATGTTTTCAATTCAATGGCGATCTTGGAATCAACCTTTGGTATTCGATCAATTCTGTTTTTTTAGTGCAGAAGATCATGAATTTTTTCCTGTCGATCTTTGAAAATAATTTTTAATCGATTATTTTTTTCATAAAAAATTTTTAATCGATTATCTTTCAGAGCTCAAAAAAAAGATCTCCCCGAGATCAAATATAATCGATTTTCTTTGGTTTTATGCAACTCCCATTTCCTTGTCAATGATTTCTTGTCACTTGATAGACAAGTAATCGTGATATGTGAAAGTTGAGGTAAGTAATATATTAAAAAAACAGAATATTTTTAATAAAAAATATGGGAATGAATTGAATATTAAACAGTCACTAGGAAGTTAACCAGGGCATGCTTACGTGAGATGCTCCAAAGATGACGGACAAATCACTCAATCCGCCAGCCATAAACCTTTCCCTCGCCGTAAAAAGGGAAACAGGTAACGCCGCCGCCTTTTTCCAATTTCTTTTCCCCGTCTTTGAAGCAGGACAAAAATTTCCCCACACCGTGGTTCAGGTCGGAAAGTTTTTTGGCCTGCCTCCCGTCATCTGATAAGGACCATATGATCAGCTCACGGTCCTGTTCTGTCTCCATGTTGCTGGCCACCCATGCGGCGTATTTGGGGAGTTTTTCCACTTCCACGCGGTAGTCTGCATCCCGTACGCCGTATCCCCAGTCGTAGCCGCCGTAGAGGCAGGATGCGGCGAGGGCGATGGTCAGGATGCACGCGGCGCAAAGCCAGCGGAGTTTGTTGGTGCGGGTACGGGCTTTGAGCACGGTTTCCGAGTTGTCGATGACGGATTGCACCAGGCGTCGCTGTATTTCCCGCTCGCGTTGCTGGATGTTTTTCTCTGCCATGACTCCGGCAAGCGTTGCGGCTTTTTGCGTTTCCTCAGCTATCCGGGCGGGAATGGTGCGGGTGATGCTTTCGATATGGCCGCAGAGAACCGCGAGCAGTACTTCCGGATTGTCCGGGTCGAGCTTGTAGTTGATGACTACGCGTTGCACGTTGTTTTTCACTTCCTCGGGCAGTCCTTGGAGCAGATTATCGAGTAGCGGCATGGGCGGCCTCCATTGTGTTTTGCGTTTCGAAAAATGCGCTGGCATCGTGTAAAGCGGTTTTGAATCCGTCGAGGAAATAGAAAATATTGCTCTTTTCCGCGCGGCGAAGTTTGGGCGAATGCATGGCCTCGGTGAATCCGAGACTGTACAAATCCAATAGCGCGTATTCCCGCCCGCGCAATTTCGGCAGGCTCACAACCTGGCCGC
Source organism: Desulfovibrionaceae bacterium (assembly GCA_963677785.2). Classification (GTDB taxonomy): domain Bacteria; phylum Desulfobacterota; class Desulfovibrionia; order Desulfovibrionales; family Desulfovibrionaceae. The sequence goes on from CAXXDH010000002.1 coordinate 123,285, forward strand.
CATGTTCGAGCAACTTGTTGCGCCCCATGCCGCCGACCGGATTTCCCTCGGCATCCTGGAAGCCGTCAAAAAGAATAAAATCCTCGTTTTCTCCAAAGAAGAGATTTTTGACCGCGAGATAGTCAAAGGCAGGTCCGAATTGCTTGATGATCCGGATGACATTGTTGGCCGAAGCCAGAATGTTGGAAATCACGATGGCCACTGTGACAGCATAGCCCGCGCGCTGGTATTCCTCGGCCAGGGCGGTCATGCCGCGTTCGCTCTGCAAGACGTTCTGCAGGGCATCCAGAGCACCGCCGGGAAAATCGAACAGCAGCATGTCGGCATCGTAATCCAGCGCGTTGATCACGTTGTCCCGTTGGATTGCGTCCCGTACGTCAAAGGGGAATACACCTTTAAAGGGATCCTGCTCCGCGAGCAATTTGCCATTTTCATCACGCTGGCCATAGTATTGGAGCAGTTGCCCGACATTGCCGTCTGCGTCGAATGCGGCCACGGAAAGCTGGCGCTCGAAACGAAAAACATCCAGCAAGGCGCGCGAAAAAGTCGATTTTCCCGAACCCCCTTTTTGGCTGACAACGAAAATAGCGCGTTTCATTCAGACCTCCTCTTCAAAACCCGCATGGGTGGTGTTTGTGACAAGCTGCCTTTTTTCAACTGGCGGCTGGGGCTGCGGATTGGCAATTTTTGTTTTGGCATTGCTACTGAACTGCGCAAACGGAAAGGACTGGGCAACGGACGCGATATCCGAAAGTAGCCGCTGCGTTTCCTCGTACGTGAGATCTTTGAACAGCTTTTTGTCCTTTTCGATGGCGAAACGCTCCCAGGCTGCCGTACCGAGCCGCTGAAAAAATTCCTCGAATTGCTGCTGGTTCGGGCCAGTACGTAGAAGAACGCTGCCGAAGCAAAGCACGCCAAACACAGTTTTGCGGTCTGTTCCCCTGAATCCGGCCTTTGTGGCCAGGCCGCCCAGCTCGTATTTGACCCTTTGATCGGCCTTACGGATTTTTTCCCTGGCGTTTTTCTCTGCTTTGATGGCGCGATTTTTCCGCTGAAGGGCATTTTCCAATTCTTTTTCTGGTGTGGGCTTCTTTGTCATGTCTAAGCTCCCTACATGGAGAAATCCATGTCGATTGATCTGGAGGGTGTTTTGGTTTTAGTGCGCGTATTCTCCTGCTGTCGCGTAAGTGCAGATTCGGGCAGAAACCCGATGCTGGCTCTTGCAGAATGCTTCTGTCCCAATTGATTTGCCAAGGTTCGCAGATCCTTTGTCGTTGATTTGTCGATGAAGAACTTCAGGCGCTCCTTGTGGCGCGTAAGGCCGACATAGCTTGTTCGGGATTCCCAGAGCTTGCCGTGCAGGCAGTAGACCGTGGTTTGCGTTTTGCCCTGCCCCCGGTAGACCGTGCCCGCGTAGCCGAGCGCGAACTTGTCGAATTGCCTGGCGTCGAATGACAACTCGGTGCCCGCATCGGTCAAAACGTAGAGCTTGCTGCCATTGATCCATTTCACAGTGCCCAGACTTCCGTTGAAAATTCCGGCCTTTTTGTCCGTGCCGTGAAACTGGATGCGATCGCCCACGCCAAACGTCTGCTGGCCTTTGCAGGTGTCAAAGGTGTGATTGCCGGTCACCTCGCCGCGTTCCTCCAGGATCCGGCGCAACTGCTTGTTCAGCTCGTTCACTTCGGCATTGGTCCCGGCGTACACAAAGCGCGCTCGTGCTGGATCCTGTCCGAGATCACGCGTCCATTCGTGAATCAAGGCTTGCTGCTGTTTCTGCGTATCAACGGCCCAGTGCATAAAACCGGGATGCTTTTGGTAGAGCTTCAGGCCTTCCAGAAAACGCCCCTCGGAAAAGTCCGTACTGGCCTGCTTCTGCCACTCGCTGTCCTGCCTGCGAACATTGGTGATTTCCGCCGATCCAAAGCGTTCTTTGAACTCCGTAAACATGCCGCCTCGAGCCACGGAAGCAAGCTGCCGGTCGTCGCCAACCAGGATGATTTTGGCTCGTGCCTCGTCCGCATGGATGAGGATCTTCTCCATGATCTGCGTATCGAGCATGGCGGCCTCATCCACAAGAATGACAGTCTTCCGATCCCACCTTTTACAGCGCTGGTTGTTCTCCTGGTGCCATATGGCCGAGTGCGCCGTGCTGGCCTCGCTGAAACCATCCTTTTTCATGTCCTGGGCAACCGTATTCGTGGGAGCCAGTCCGACCACACGAAATCCCGAGGCTTCATATGCCTCGCGTACGGCTCCCATGGTGTAGGACTTGCCCGCACCCGCGCGGCCTTCGATGATTTTCAAGCCGCCAGGATCGAGAGCATGGTGGAAGGCCGCTTCCTGTTCAGGATCCATCGTCCGGGCTTTCAATGCCTGACGAATAGCTGACGAGCTTGTTTTATGCCCGGTGTCCGCATGCCTCTTGGTGGCCAAATCCATGACTCGCTTTTCTTGTTCGAATGTTTGCTTCGTAGTGAAGCCGGCGGGCTTACGTGTTTGCGGATCGTATAGCTTGACCAGGTCGGGATGTGTGAGCAAGGCCTCTTGCAACGCGTTGTTGGCCTGGGGGGATTCCGTAAGTTTCAGCGCGGCCCTGGCAATGTCGCGTTCGGTGAAAACAGATTTGTTGCGCGTGAGCTGGGCCAGAATATCCGCAGGCGCGCATTCTTTGTTGTCTTCGGCAATCTGCTCGTTCAAAGCCTTGGTATGGACCTGCTCCTGCTTGTTATGCCAGACCGGCCCCACGTGCTGCTGCGCGGTCACACCAGGTGCATCTACTTCGAGGTCCAATCCGCGCGCCTGAAAATAGCCGTTCTGGAAGGCTTCCCACTGCCGCCCCCAGTCATCCTTGCTCAAGACGTGCTTGCCCTTGGCAAAGCCGGGGTTCAAATGCCGGGCCTTGCTGGCGAAGCCCTCCGGCCCGAGCGTCCGGGTGGAGATAAGCAAATGCGCGTGCGGGTTGCCGTCGCCTTTGTCGTGGATGACCATTTCCACGGCCAGGTCATGCTTCACGAAATGCTCGCGAGCGAACGAACGCGCCAACTCGATTTGCTGCTCCCGCGTCAGTTCGCGGTCAGCCGGAAGAGCCAAAACCATATGCTTGGCCAGCTGCGCATTCTTCTTTATGGTGCCGTCCTTTTTCAGGTCAGCTTGTTCCGCCGCGTTCCAAAGCGCTTCGCCGGAGGACCACTTTTCACCCGAACGCTCGGAGAGAAGCAGCTCGCTGCGTACGTACTCGCCGATCGCGTCCTGCGCTTTTGCCGTAAAGTCGAACTGCCTCCCGGTGGCGTCTTGGCACATGCGCTCCCGGTTCAGGTAAGCGGAAAGCCCGACAGCGGAACCGCCCAGTTTTGTGGAAACGATTTCCACCCGCGCGAATGCTATGGCCATATGCATTCCTCCGTTTTCAGCCTCGCAGAGCGCAATCATTTTTCCCCAAGAAAAATGTATATTGCGTCTGCTTTCGCTACGCTTCATCAGATTTTGCATCCGAATCCAATTTTGAAAATTTGCTGAGGATTTCAGACAAAATTTCTCGATAGTTGGAGAGCATGCTACTTTTGATATTTTGCTCCCAGTAGTACCTGAAGAATGGCAATTCCGGACCTCGCTTTCGCAATAGGATTTCTTTTCTTTCGGATGGGGCAAGCGATGAAAGCCAAATTTGGAAATAGACGTCGGCTGCTTTTTTGTATGCTTCAAGGACAGCGCGCCCTGCCAGCTCTAGATCATAAGCCTTTTGCTCATCAGGCGAGATAAAGCCTTTTGGCCGTCGATAATAACCAGTAGATCTGATGGCATTGAATAAATATCCTAGCGGGCTTTCCACGGTATCACCGGCCTTGTCCCGTATCGGACCTTGCTCCAGCTCCCAGTTGAGATAGTCAAGTGACTGCAGCAGGTCATCGAGGGGGAACCCGTGCTTTTCGAGAGTATCGACGAATTGCTTAATCTGCTTTGGGCTGAGATTAAATTCCGCGAGCTTGGGAAAGCGTAAGGAGAGATCTTGTTGCGTCAGCGCCAGTAGATTGCTTTTGATAGTAAGAAGACTTCTATCTATCTGGGGTGAGGTTGCCGAAGCAGTTGCTGGATCGGTGAGGGCTGACAGGTCTTCGTCGACAGGAAAGTGAAATGCAATTTCATGTTTTGCGCTGAATATGCAGCACAATGATTCATTGAGACCAAATGCATTTCCCTGAATTTTTCCGGATTTGACAGGGTGGTGTGTAATGAATCCTGCTTGAGAAAGCTTTGCTATGTTCCCTCTTACAGTTCCTTCAGCGATTTGTAGTTCAGATGCAATCTGCTTATATGAAAGAATCTTGCCGCAATTCACGATGATGTACTTAAGTACAGCTGTCTGGTTGTCATTCAGACCATTCACTAAGTCATAATGAGAAATGTTTACTATTTCAGCTTGTTGTTCGTCCGAGTGCGAAGACTCTCCGCTCTCTGGGGTGCACAGGAGGATGCTGGAAAGATTGCTTTGTTGCCTGCTGAGTTGCTCGGTGTTTTGCCGAAATGCTGCAGCGGGTGTCTGGACAGGTGCCTTGGTACGTGCTGTGTTGGCTGATGATATTTTTTTATTCATGTTGTCCCCGCTAGTTCTAGGCTGAGATAGAGATCAGCCATTCAATGAGATTCTCGCGGCTGTATGCGACACGGCCTCTGAAAATCATTCGTTTCGGGCCTCTCCCCTTAGAATCGAGATTTTGCATGTAGCCGCGCCTGTAGGGCAGACCATGTTTTTCTGCCAGCTCATTCCAGCGATGTCGCCAGATGATCGACGGAAGACTGTCGGCGAGGAGTGAAAAATCGAATTGATGATCAGACATTAAAAAAACTCCTTCACATTGCTTTGATGTGAAGAAGGCTAGAGAAACTCGAAGTGTTTTTCGCCGACACCTAAAATTTATTTTGGTGTCGGCGAAAATTGTACGTGTTTCGAGCTAGTTCGTGACTCCTGAGAGCGGAAGTACGGCGCACTTTTCAACACAACGTTCGGCGTGTCGAAGATGCCTCATCAAGTGATCTCGATCATAAAAAGCGGGTTTGGGTGTATATACTGCGTCTATGAAATCCTGCTTGTAGCGGTCATAGAAGATATCCACGATTTTTTCGTTCCCGTAGGTCTTTCCCTGGTTCCGAAGTACCTGTTTCAGATCATAGAGAACCAAACCAGCAATTCGATTAATCGTGTCGCCTCGAATATCACCAATGATGGGTGACCGCATTTGTTTCGCGAGTTCCTTCTGGGCTTCAGCGAAGCTTGCAAGATGCTTTTTGAATTGTGCTACATTTTCAGCGGTGCTGTCTTTTGCGTACAGGTAGTTGTAGAGCAGTGTCCCAAATTTAGCGATCCATTTGTCATCTATTGTGACGTTGTTTCTAAAAATATTATTTTTAAAGTAGTCCAGACGGTTACCGTCAATCTTTGTGGTCGTGTACTCAATATAGTCTCGGGTCTCCTTTTCATGAAAAGGAGTTATCCATGGAAATGGAGGTAATTTGACCTCAAAGAAAGAAAATTGATCTGCGAGAATTCGTTTGAGTATCCTTTCGGGGGTGTATTGTTTGTGTTCAAAGATAAGAAGCAACCCGAATTCATTAATACATTGCTTTTCAAGTTCTATTAAATCACCGGAGATTTCGACAATAGGTCGAGTAATTGGATCACCGTCAAGCAACTCTAGCCCTCTGGGGTGCATTAATGAAATATAATCAAATTCTGAATTACCAAGCTGGGCAAGAAGTTGAGCATGTGGCGGAAGCGTTTCGATTATTGACTTTGTCTTTTGAGTCAGAGACGTATACGCCTTGTTTCTGAAAGCATACAATAACTTAAAGTAATTGTGTTTGACTTCATTGGAAACTGTCCACAATCCAACAAGATCATGTCGATGCTCGAACATCTTATCTGGAAAATTGTTTAAAATTGACTGGGCAAAAATTTTAGAAACAGAAGAAGCAGTTCTTTGCTCTGAGGGCAGCTCGATATCTATCTGCTCAAATTTCTTTGCACATGCATATGCCAAAGATTTTTTTGCATTGATTGTGTCTGAAGCATTCTTCTTAAAGTATTCCGGGATTACTTTGGCAATTTCTATGTCGAAATCGAACGTTGAAAATTGTTTTTTTTGAAGGAAAGAATGATTACCAGCTGCCATATGGTTTATATCAATAACTACAATGCTATTCTTGATCGCTTTAGGAACATGCAAAGCTGATGGGTCGATAATAGGCATGGCGTACCGAAATAAAAATATTAAGGCCTCTGTTTTGATCTGTGTTGGTAGAAATCCGAGAGAAGCTTGAGCAGCAGTAAATAAGAGATCAAGTCGTTCATAAAGCGCATCGTGCTTGTGCGTATGTTCGGAGCCTATCTTCATTGCTGCACCTCGTGATGAGATTGAACCAAACGGCGTGGCGTTGATGGAGGGGGCCTGTGAAGAATTTTTGATTTGCTATTATTATTTGGCTTTAAAATGCCTTACAATGGGTGTCAATGTGTCGAAAGCCGGATGAGATATGAAAAAAGGCGGGACAATAGCGGGACAAAATATCTACCAACGAAAAAAGGGTTACCTCATTTCTGAAGTAACCCTTTGAAATCTATGGTGGGCCGTGCGTGGCTCGAACACGCGACTCTCTGCTTAAAAGGCAGATACTCTACCGACTGAGTTAACGGCCCGTAAAAAAATTATTATTATTGTTTTATCTGTTCTATGTCAAGTAAAAAAATATTTTTTATTGCCAGCGACCAATTGCCATCCAGGGGATACTTTTGAGACTGTGTATGTTGGCCTGAAGCTTCACTCGAACAACGAATGAGCTTGTGGTCAGTTGATCCTGGACTAGTGTCGCGTACGAACATTTGTGTGTGCTATAATTTGAGAGGCTTGTCAAGCTTACAACGGGTTTTTCCAGAAAAGGAGCGACAAATTTAACTGTGGCCGAACATAATTGAGCCGGATAGTCGCAGGGGATCCGTACGTGTCCGTAAAGAATTTGAACATCACCTATACGCAGCATCCCCGGGGTGTTGTCGTCTATCAGGGTGTTCATGGCGTCATTGAAGTCGTACTGTGAGGCTTGCTGAGCAGCCACTGGGTGAGAAAAAAGAATTAATAATAAACAGCATGGTCCCAAAAAATATCTGATAATTTTTTGCAGCTGGTTCATTTTCATGTGATTCCTATAAAAAGCTGGGAAATGGTAATGATTTCTCATTCATTGTTATCATCTTCACCTGCCGGCGAAGATGACTGCCATGGGGCTGACGTCATGCCACAAGTTGAAAAACACATTTTTTGAAAAGTCTCTTCTCCGTCCATTTGACACATTTTTTAGACCTTATCCTGAGTGTGGCGGCGGCGTCAAAGCAAAACTCCCGTATGCGAGCGATTCCTCAAGGAAAATGGCAGTAATTACAGAATAAATTGAGATTGTTAATGGTTGTAACGCGGACGAGACATTTGATTCAAGTTGTAAGGCTATAATGTGTTAAAAGGTAGTTAAATAGCCGCGCAGTGCCTGTTTTTTTTTCGAACTTTGTGCGATATTTCGGATTATAAACCTTGGCAGGGAAAGTGCGGGATTTTTTTGGTCGTTTTACCTTTCTCGGACACCCAGCGATAGCTGGGAAGGATAGTCAAAAAATGGAGATAGACCTCCTCAGAAAGGCTTCCATCAAAAAATGTAGCATCATTTTTTGAAGAAATATCTCCAAAAAATGTATAATTGTTTTTTTTGGGGTTGTGACGGTGCTTGAAATTTTCAAAAATAAAACATGTAAAAACAGATTATTATGTTTTATAGAAAAAATTTAGCATTAAGAGTGTGTTGATTGGCCCAAAAACTGCTAGCTTAAGGGCATTGTTATAAGAAATTTTGAAACAATAAAATGCTGGAGGACGCAATGAACAAGCAATCAGGTTTTACTCTCATCGAAATTATCGCGGTTTTGGTAATTCTCGGTATTCTGGCCGCTGTCGCTATTCCGAAGTACCAGGATCTTCAACAAACTGCTCGACAAAAGGCACTTGACGGCGCTCTTGCCGCTGCCGGATCACAGTTGACCATGGCCTATTCCAAGGCACTCCTGGAAGCTAACGGACTTGAGAGTGGTATTGACGCTGGCAATATCACTAATACTTGTGGCCAAATTACGGGTGATTTCACTGTATCATGCGCCGGAAGTCTTGGTAATTTTACAGCCACGGCATATGATCCGGAGGATAACTCTATTGAAAAATCCAAGTCTTTCGTAATTGGTGGTTCCTAAAAAGCAAAAAGAAGGCTTGGCCACAGTGCCAAGCCTTCTTTTTTGATAGCGACTTATTTGTACACGTTGAGTTGCAGTTTTTTTATAGTTTTTTGAAGGCTCGAATATTTTTATTGTAGACTGCCTCCGGTGGGAGAGCGCTCACAGATGGTTCAGCATCTCCTACAATGGACACCTGGGGTTTGCCATGATTGTCCCCCCAACCTTCAGTTCTTTTATCCTCCCCGCCAAATAATCAATTTCCCTTGCCGCTCAAGGTTGTCAATTCAATTGACTCAAAAAATATTTCAGGATAATAATGGGTAAGAGATAGTTGTAAACACAATGCGTTGTTCGGTCTGTCGTGGGTTCGGAGCGGCAACGTACCAAGGGGGTGGTCCGGATGGCCCAGGTTGATGCTTTTTTTAAGATGCTTCATGAAAACAACGGGTCGGATTTACATTTGTCCAGCGGCTCGCAGCCGATTGTACGTATCCGGGGGGAACTGCAGCGGGTCAAATTCAAGATGCTCATGCATGATGAATTGAAGCAACTTTTGTATGAGATAACGCCTGAGGACAAAGTAAAAGAGTTTGAAGAAACCGGAGACGTGGACTTCAGCTATGAGGTTCCCAATCTTGCACGGTATCGCGTTAATTTTTTTATGCAAAGCAGGGGCATCGGAGCCGCTTTTCGTGAAATTCCGGAAAAGATCCTGACTATCGAACAACTTGGTCTGCCATCACTGTTGAAACAGCTGGCGGTATTACCGAAAGGGCTGGTGCTGGTGACCGGACCTACGGGAAGCGGCAAATCCACTACTCTGGCCGCGATCCTTGATTATGCCAACAAGACTCGCAAGGATCATATCCTTACCATTGAAGATCCCATCGAATTTGTGCACTCTCCGCAAAATTGCCTGATCAATCAGCGCGAAGTGGGAAGAGACACCAGGTCTTTCAAGGCCGCTCTGCGGGGAGCGCTTCGCGAGGATCCGGACATTATCCTGGTCGGCGAAATGCGCGATCTCGAAACCATCGAACTTGCTTTGGAAGCCGCTGAAACAGGCCATCTTGTTTTTTCCACCCTGCACACGATTTCCGCCCCCAAAACCATCGACCGTATAATTGAAGTGTTTCCTGGGGACGTGCAGCCCCAAGTTCGCAATGCGTTGGCCGAATCTTTAAGAGCGGTGATTTCACAGACCCTGTTCAAACGTATCGACAAACCCGGACGCGTCGCCACGCTGGAAATTCTTTTAGGAATACCCGCGGTACGCAATCTGATTCGCGAGAACAAAACCTTCCAGTTGAACTCGGTTATTGAAACAAGCAAAAATAAGGGAATGCAAACCCTGGATGATGAAATCCGGCGTTTGCTGGAGGCAAAAGCCATCGACCCCAACGACGCCTACAACAAGTGTGTGGATAAAAAGAAATTCATTCAGTATCTGACCAAACCACCGGATGATTTTACGGAGCAGTAGCTATGCTGCGTTCTCAACTTGATCATATTATCGGTCAGGTGCTGGACTATGCGCCTGACTGCTCGGATATCATTTTCACGGCGGGAAAATGCCTGCAGGCCGAAGTGCACGGCCAGTTGGCGGATATGCCGACGTCGCCCGACCTGGGCGCTTTGCTTCCATTTCATACGGAATCCGTGGCCTGGGCGCTGATGGGGCGGAGTGTTCGTTTGTTCAAGGACCTGGTGGAACACGGCTCCTGCGACCTTGCCTACCAGCTCCCCGGGCGTTCGCGTTTCAGAGTGAACATCTTCAGCCAGCGCGGGTCGTTGTCCATCGTCATGCGGCAGTTGTCTTCCAAGGTCCCGACCATGAGCCAGCTGAACCTGCCCATGATTTTCATGGACATGGCCAAGGAAAAATTCGGTATGATTCTGGTTACGGGAGCCACGGGTTCGGGTAAATCGACCTCCTTGGCCGCGCTTATCGATATGATCAACGAAGAGCAGAAAGTCCACATCGTCACTCTCGAAGATCCGGTGGAATACGTACATCCCCATAAATCCGCAACCGTCAATCAACGCGAATTGGGCATTGATTTCGACACCTTTGCCTCGGGTTTGCGCGCAGCTCTCAGACAGGCGCCGAAAGTCATTCTGGTGGGTGAAATTCGCGACCGCGAAACCATAGAAATAGCCATGTCCGCGGCGGAAACCGGCCATCTGGTGCTTGGTACGCTGCATACCTCGGACGCAGGCCAGACAATCAACCGTATCATCGGCATGTTCGATCTGGCGGAGGAACGTTTGATACGGACGCGCTTGTCGGAAACCCTCAAGTTTGTCGTATCCCAACGCCTGTTACGCAAGGTCGGGGGCGGAAGGGTGGCCGCTTTTGAAGTATTGCGCAAGAATTTGCGGATCACGGATCTGATCATCAATGGCGAGCGGGAAGACCGTACGTTTTATAACGTGCTGCAAACCAGCGAAACATACGGAATGATCACCTTTGATCTGTACATCTACGGGCTGTATGAAAAAGGGATGATAACAGAAGAAACCGCCATGCTGGCCAGTACGGACAAATCGCGTCTGGGACAGATGATTGATAAATTGAAAGCTTCCCGTGGTGAAAAAGTTACGGATATTGAAGGGTTGGTGATAGACGAGGAATATGGATTCTAGCCGGCTTCCAATTGCCGGCGTATCATGTAAGCAGGTTTATCCGACAATAATCAATTATACTGTAGTAAAAGGTGTTTCACATGCGTTTCACCTGCAGCAACTGCAACTCTCCGATAACGATTCCAGATGCAAAATTGCCTGAGGCTTCGCGGTTCAAAGTCAAATGCCCGAACTGCAATCAGCTGATTGTGCTGGACAAGGCCGCGGCTGCGCGCAAGAAGGATGACGCAGCGCAACCGCAGGAAAAAGGGCTCTCCAATGAAAGTGTTTCGTACAACAAGACCATGGAGCCCGAGATATTCCCGCCTGGCGCCAAGATTCTTTTTCATATGATTTCCAATGCGGATTGGCGGGACGAGGCGCAGGCGTTTTTCACACAAATGGGATACCACGAGAGTACGGCCGGAACGCCTGAAGAGGCTCGCCTGAAAATCCGGTTGAACGATTACCACTTATTGTTTTTGGACGACAGCCCCGAATGCGAGATGGTGTTGCAGGAAATTGCGCAATGGCCGGGAAACAGACGCCGCGCACTGAACGTGATCCTTCTGGGATCCAAGTCCGCCAGCCTCGATCCCATCGCCGCTTTTGTCAAAGGGGTCAATACGTATATCAACACAAATGATTTTGACCGCTCCGAAGAATTATTCAGTTTGGCTTTGAAATCCTACGACGACTACTACCGCTTTTTGTTTCAGGCCAGTGATAACGTTTGACGTTGATTGTTATTCACAGGAATAGCGGCAGCAATTGCGGCCTTCGGCCTTGGCGAGATACAGAGCCGCATCTGCCGCGGCAATCAAGACGGTAGGGCTTTGTTCTTTTTTGGGAATGACCGAACTCGCTCCCAGGCTTACCGTGACATGCTGATGCGGCTTGGAAGCCGAGTGTTCAATCTCCAATTTGCTGATATTTTGGCGTATTCTTTCGGCAACCAGCCTGGCTCCTTCCGCATCCGTGGCAGGAAGAATCGCAGCGAATTCCTCACCCCCGTAGCGGGCGATGATGTCGATATCCCGATGGACCGAATGTTCGAGACCAAGGGCGACTTCTTTGAGACAATGATCTCCTGCAATATGTCCGTAGGAATCATTGAAGGCCTTGAAATGGTCGATATCGATGAGGATAAGGGTCAGCGGCTTTTGGTTGCGAATACCCCGTTGCCATTCTTTCAGCAATAATTCATCAAAACTGCGTCTGTTGAGCAAACCTGTCAGCCCGTCCAGCGATGACAGCAACTTCAATTTTTCATTGGATTCTTCCAGCTGTTTTTTGAGTTCCTCCAGTTCCGCGATTTTGGCGTCCAGCTCCTGGGTCTTGTCCTTGAGGGCAATGTTCTGGCGGTGCAGTTCGAGAAACACACCGACCTTGCTTTTCAGGATAATAGGTTCCAATGGCTTGAAAAGGTAATCCACCGCGCCTGTGTCGTAGCCTTTGAAAATACAGACATCGTCTTTGCGTGCGGCGGTGACAAAGATAATGGGAATGTTGCGGGTTTTTTTGTTGCCGCGCATCAATTCGGCGGTTTCATACCCGTCAAGGCCAGGCATCTGGACATCCATGAGGATCAGGGCGAATTCGTGGTCCAGCGTTTTCCCCAGAGCGTCTTCTCCTGATTCCGCAGAAACGATATCCACTTCAGGGCTTTCCAGAAGACTCTCAAGGGCAATCAGGTTTTCTTTTCTGTCGTCGACGATAAGAATCGATACAGTAGTCATGAATTCGGTCCCGATACCAGTTCATTAAGTAACGCTGCTACTTCATTGAGTGCAACAATGTAATCCGCCCTGGTTGCTTTCAAGGCCGCCAGGGGCATTTGTTCCGCCGCAGCAGTCCGGGGGTCCTGGACAATGGCAAGTCCGCCGTGTTCTTTGACTGCTGCAAGTCCTTCGGCTCCATCCTCATTGGATCCGGTAAGGATTACACCAATCAACGTATCGAGAAAAGCCTCTGCCGCAGTCTCGAACAGAACGTCTATGGAAGGGCGCGAAAAATTGACCCGTGGATCCACAGAAAGGGCCAGGCTCTTATCCGTTTCAACCAGCAGGTGGTAGTTCGGAGGAGCAAAATATATCGTGCCCGGTAAGATAACGTCTTTGTCCTCAGCTTCTTTGACTCTATTACTGCAGCGGCGTTCGAAACGTTTGGACAAGAAGTTATCAGAATCAGGACTGATGTGCTGAACGATAAGCACGGAAACAGGAAACCCGGCCGGCAGCTGGGGGAGTATACTATCCAGCGCATCCAACCCGCCGGCAGAAACTCCGATGACAACCGCTTCGAAATTCATATCCTGTTTCTCCACTGTCCTTGTCTGCATTTAGCTTAGGATCTTTTTTCTGTAAATCCGTTCAGGCTCGGCCACAATTTCAAAATGTTCTGCCAGTTCAGTGAATTTCAGGCTTTCTTTGGTGCCAAGGCATAGAAAACCACCAGGATACAGACTGTCGTGCAAAAGCTTCAGAACTTTATTTTGAAGATCTTTATTGAAATAAATCAACACATTTCGGCAAAAAATAATGTGCATTTCAGCGAAAATGCCATCAGTCACCAGATTGTGAGAGGAAAAAACAACTTGCTCCCGCAATTGTTTGTTGATGATCACATGATCGTAGTCCGCAGTATAATAATTGGCAAACGAGTGTTTGCCCCCGGCCTTCTGATAGTTTTTGGTGTATGCTTTGATGTCCTCGAGGGGGTAAATTCCCGATTTTGCCTGTTCGATGATCAATTCGTTAAAATCCGTCGCATAAAACTGGGCTCTCTCCGCCATGCCTTCTTCTCCGAGAAGAATACACATGGAGTAGACTTCCTGGCCGGCGGAACAACCGGCGTGCCACACATTGATAAAAGGGTGGGTTTTCAAATGTGGAACAACCATTTGCCGGATGCTTTGGTAAAAAAAAGGATCTCGGAACATCTCAGTAACATTGATGGAAAGGTCCATTAAAATTTTATCGAAAAAATTTTTATTATGGATCAACTCATGCTGCATTCGGGAAAAATTGTTGAAACCGCTGAGATGCAGACGATGTTCCAGACGGCGTTTCGTATGCGCCGGAGAATAATCCCGGAAGTCGTATCCGTATTTCTGGTAAATGGCTTCCAGGAGTAGTTGCAGCTCCAGGCGCTCATTTTCAATCTGCTCCAGAGTTTTGATCATGAGTAGAGCCAGACACGCAGCATGGAGATCAGTTTGTCCGTGTTGACCGGCTTGGCGAGATAATCGTTGGCACCGGCTTCGATGCATTTGTTTCTATCGCCTTTCATGGCCTTTGCGGTCAAAGCGATGATAGGCAACTGCCTGTACTTCTGCTCTTTGCGTATTTCACGCATGGCCTCATAACCGTCCATCTGGGGCATCATGATATCCATGAGAATCAGGTCGACGGAGTCGCTCTTGTGCAATTTATCAAGGCATTCCTGACCATTCCGGGCAATGATCACCTCCATGCCTTTTTCTTCCAGAACATTGGAGAGTGCGAACACATTGCGCATGTCGTCATCCACAAGCAGAATAATTTTTCCTTGCAGCACACTTTCCTTGTTGTGGATACTCTTGAGCATGTTGCGCTTATCCTGAGGCATGTTCGCTTCCACCCGGTGGAGAAACAGGGCGGTTTCATCCAGGAGTCGTTCGGGAGATTTCACTCCTTTGATGATGATGCTGTCAGCATACTTGCGTAGTTCCTTTTCTTCGTCTCTGGACAGTTCGCGTCCCGTGTAGATGATCACGGGGACCTGCGAACAGTTTTCATTATCCTTGAGCTTGTCCAGGAGCTCGAAGCCGCTCATGTCGCTCAGCCCCAGATCCAGGATCATGCAGTCGAAAGCGCCGGAAGTGAGTTTTTCAAAGGCTTCCGCCCCGCTGGAGGCCAGAGTCGTTTCCACATCGCCGTTGCCTATCAGCTGTTTGATGCTTTCGCGCTGCACCGGATCATCCTCCACCACGAGGAGTTTGCGTACGGGTTTGGTGATGAGGCTTTCAATTTTTCCCAGAGCCGCTTCTATGGCCTCCATGCTGACAGGTTTGGTGAGGAAACCCACCGCCCCCATGCGCAGGGCATCCAGGCTGCTGTCATTGGCGGAAATGAAGTGGACCGGAATGTGCCGGAGTTTGGAATTTTCTTTCAAACGCTCCATGACGGCCCAGCCGTCGATGCCGGGCAGGCCGATATCGAGCAGGATGGCGCTTGGAAGGTAATAATCGGCAAAATGAAGTCCGGTTTCCCCATCTTCGGCAACGAGGCATTTGAAACCGCGCTCCTTGGCAAAATCTCTGACGACCTTCGCGAAATGCACGTCGTCTTCGATTATCAACAGGCTCTTGTCCTCGCTTTTGACGCATTTGCGATCATCGTTGACCGGATCGGCTCCCTCAGGAGGTTTTGCTGTGGCAGCGGGTTCTGACTGCGCTTCGGGTGGCTCGTACGCTTCAGGAGGTTCTTCCGCGAGCGCCAGAGGTTGGGACGGTACGGGCGGCGTATCCAGTTTGCATTGTTGCGGCAAAGGCGAGGGCGGTTGGCCGCCGTCTTCAGGCACATGTTTTTCCGGAAGCACAATGGTGAATACGCTTCCTTTCTTGAGTTCGCTTTTTAAGTGAATGCTGCCGCCAAGGAGTTTGACGAATTCTCGCGAGATGGAAAGTCCGAGACCGGTGCCTCCATAGGTACGGCTGGTGCTGCCGTCGGCCTGTTGAAAGGCTTCAAAAATGGCGGCCTGTTTTTCCTCGGGAATGCCGATGCCCTCGTCAATGACAGCAAAGGCGATTGAAGCGGCGGGATCCAGCCCTTTGAATGAACATAGCTCGGCTGAAGGTCTCGAAATATGCAGGTAGACGTTTCCCTGATGGGTGAACTTGAAGGCGTTGGTCAGCAAGTTGCGCAGAATCTGCTGCAAGCGGTGGGCGTCCGTGTAGATGGTATCGGGCAGGCCTTCTTCAAGATTAACGGAAAATCCAATGCCCTTGCTGTCCGCAATGTCCTTGAAAACGCGGTTGAGGTCGGAAAGGAGTTCGGAGAGCGGAGAATTTTCAAAGTAGAGTTCGATTTTTCCCGCTTCCACCTTGGACAGGTCCAGAATTTCATTTATCAGCCTGAGCAGATCCGAACCGGACGAATGGATGGCGTTGGCTGATTCGACCTGCTTTTCATTCAGGTTGTTGTCCCGGTTTTTTGCCAGCAGTTGGGACAGGATCAAAATACTGTTCAACGGCGTGCGAAGTTCGTGGGACATATTGGCAAGGAATTCGGACTTGTATTTGCTCGCAACCTCGAGCTGGCGCGCCTGTTGCTCCAAGTTCTGGCGCGCCTTTTCCAGTTCTTCGTTTTGCTGCAGCATGGATTTTTTTTGTTCTTCAAGCGCCTGGGTCCGGTTTTCCAGCTCTTCATTGGTGACGCGCAATTCTTCCTGCTGTGATTGCAGTTCCTCTTCGGATTCTTTGAGCGCTCTGGTCTGCTCCTGGAGCTCTTCATTGGCCACACGCAATTCTTCCTGCTGGGCTTGCAGTTCGGATTTAGATTTCTGCAGCTCCGTGGCTTTGTCCTCCAGTTCGGAATTGGCAATGCTCAGCTTTAGTTGTTGTTCCTGCGCTGATTCGAGCAATTCGCGGATACGCTGTTGGGAGTTGGAAATATTGAAATGAATGGCGGAATTTTCCAGGTTTCGTTCGATGAACTGTTTGTGCAGTTTTTTGTAAGGAGCTAGGGATCCCAGGAAAAACGCGCCGAGAAGGTTGCCGTCATAGACCAGGGGGGCAATGAGAAAATGATCGGGCTTGCGTTCACCGCCACCAAAATTAATGACCGGCGTGTCCTCGGGGACATTTGTAAAAACGAGCAGTTTTCTTTCATACGCGGCTTGGCCGACCATGCCTTCGCCAACGCGTATCAGGTCGAAATTGCCGGTGCGGTCGGTATAGGCGTAGGTAGCGGTCAGTCTGAGCACGCCGTCTTTGTGAAAATAGAACGCCCCCAGGTCCGAACGCGTATGCGTGACCATAAAACTGATGAAGCGTTTGGCGAGTTCCTCGGCGTCATGTTCGCCGCGCATTTCGTCCTCAATGCCCATTTTACCCCGCTGCAGCCAGTTTATTTCGTAGAGATTGCGGGCCATTTCATTGAGCGCGCGGGCCAGGTCTCCAAGCTCGTCCTTCTGGTTGATTTCCAGCGACTGATTCAGTTTGCCCTCTGAAATCTGCTGTGCGAACCGTACACCCCCCAGAATCGGTTTTGTAAAACTGTTGGCGAAAGCCAGTGAACAACAGGCTATGAGCAGCACCAGCCCTGTGACAATGGAGCCCACCTGCTGCACCATTTTGCGGACGGGGGCGGTGATTTCATATTTATTGATTTTTGAGACCAGATACCAGTTGAGATCCTTGAGCTTCAGTTTGCTGTAGGCCACCAGAACCTTGTTGCCGGAAGTGTCCCCAAAAATGCCGTGCCCACCGGATGCGCCACGTTCCGTAGCCAATAACCAGTATTTGGGAGGGGTGAGGTCGGAATAGCCCACAGATAATTTGCCGTCGCCCATGGTTTTCAGATTGCTGCGCAGCTCAAAATGATTATCAGCGGCATCCCAGCTGAAAAAATAGGATTCTCCGGTTTGCCCAAGTCCTTTGCGTGAATCAAGGCCGGCTGTGATAAAGTTGGGCGCCAGTTGCAGGGCGACTATGCAACTGATTTTTCCCGCATCATTAATGACCGGCTGCCCGAGAAAAGCGCATTCTAGGCCGTTGCTGGGCACAAAAGGGCTGAAGTCGACTATTTCCGGCTGCCCCGAATTGTAGGCCTTGCGCCAGATTGCGGCCAGCCCGGAGTTGCGGTAGCGGCCATAGGCAAGGTTTGCCCCCAGGTCGCTTTCTTGCAGGACGGAAAACATGACCTTGCCGGTTTTCGGCTCGATGAGCAGCAGGTCCCGAAAACCGTATGTCGCATTGAACCTGCGGTAAAAAATAATATATTTGCGAACAAGTTCATTGTAGGCCTGGGACTGCACGGGAAAAGGTCCGCTGGGTGCTTGGTCCGATTGCTGTTTATAATGATCAAGCGCGGACACAAGGTCTGCAAGGCGTTTGCTTTGCACGAGCGTATTGAGATCCTGCAGGCGGTGTTCAACGAGAGCCTCCACTTGGGCCTTTTGAACGGATTGTACTGTCAGCAGTTGTTGAAAAGATTTTTCCACCAGCGCGTCAGTTGCCAGTTCGGTCGAAAAATAGCCGCCAATGAGCAGAGGAATGAGGCCGGTGAGCACAAACAGTGTAATCAATTTGGGACGGAGGCGGATATTTTTCAGGCGCAGCATGGGGCATCCTCATTTTCGGTTGCAGAAAGTCGGCTGGTCGCAAGCTCTTCCGTGTGTTGCGGAAAAAACGGTCATTTGGCGCACTGGCGGTTCAAAAAGAAACAAGCGTATGATCAACCGGATTTGCCACATGGCGCGACGGCAAAGTCGAGTCGCGTTATTCTCCTTATAAGAAAAATGCGTATAACTCCCTTCATTTCGATAGCTAAAAAAGGCTTCAGATACAATAGTACTGGAAGGATTTTTCCCGGACAGGGTGATTTGCGGGAAGATGCGCTGCAGGATGCAGCCTGCAGTTCGCCTGCTGTTCCAAGACGATGCCGGAAAAAAAGGATCAAGCGCGCCACAACGGACCAGATTGCAGACAGGCAGTCGACTCGCGGACAAGGACCGGGATTATTACCTTTTATTTGCGGTGATTATGTGCTAACACACTGATAGTGGAAAGAGTGCTTGGAAGACTTTCGTACAATTGAAGACTGTCTGGCAGCCACAGGCAATTGGTTGGGCGCAGCAAATACATGTTTTTTTACCGAAGAAGAAGGCAACCGTTGATCCGCGGAGGGACTCCAGGCGAGCAGCTGCTGCGCTTTGTCGCTTTGATCGCCATTTTCGTAGGCGCAGGCTGGCTGTTCTGGGTCAATTCCGAGCGCAACCTGGAAAAGATTCAGGCCATGGGGGCTGTGGATGACAGAGGCCACATTCTCACCCAAAAACAGCGCCAGGCCTTGATCGACATCTCCCGTATCTACAAGGACGACTTTGGTCTTGTGCTCAAAGTACGCATTGGTCCGGTGGATGATTTGTCCGTGGACAACAGGACCAAGACTCTGCTTTTTGTCCTGGACCCCGCCAATAAAGAAGCGGATTTTTATTTCCCGCCGCTGGTCAACAAAGCGCTGGGAGCTGAATTTGTCGAAAACCTCCGAACGCGCTATTTTCCCGCTTATTTTGTTGAAGACAATGTCTGGTTCGCCGGTCTTATCGATGCGCTGGAATCTACCTGGCAGCAGTTGAAGGGCGAGCCTGTTTCACGAAAATCTGCCTCTGGGGAGGATATGTGACTGATACGCAATCCTGCGGCAATGTGGCCATTTTCACGGACGGTTCCTGCCTTGGCAATCCCGGCCCTGGCGGATGGGCCGCTATTCTCGTGTACGGCGAGCACCGCAAAGAGCTGAGCGGGGGCATGAGCCCCACCACCAACAACCGCATGGAAATTCTGGCCGCCATTGAAGGCCTCGAATCCTTGACCCGTCCGTGCGAGGTCGTCTTATCGACGGATTCCCGCTATCTGCGCGATGCCGTGGAAAAGGGCTGGATAAAAAACTGGAAGCGCAACGGCTGGAAAACCGCGGCGAAAAAGGATGTGAAAAACCGGGACCTCTGGGAGCGTCTGGATGCGCTGCTCAAAGAACACAAGGTCCGTCTGGACTGGGTTCGCGGACATGACGGACATCCGGAAAACGAGCGTTGCGACGAATTGGCCAGAAAAGCCGCTTCGCAATCCGGCCTTCCCAAAGATACGGGCTATTCAGGAAACAGCTGACTTCCCCTTGTCCTCTTTACATGCTCTGGATTTGTCCTTGAAGTCGTATTTTTTTGAGAATAATTATCAAATCCCTTGCCAAGACAACGCACGGGGGCTATCACAAATTTCTTTCTAAGGTCTCACGCGTCGATTGCATTACAAGTCAACAAAAGGAGCTTACCATGCAGCGACATATTGGATTGTTACTGGCGATTTTTGTATTGCTAACCGGTTCCAGGGCCTTTGCCGCAGAAAAGCCTTTGGTGTTCGTCAGTATTTTGCCGCAAAAATATTTTGTTGAAAAAATTGCCGGAGATTTGATGGACGTGTCCGTAATGGTCATGCCTGGAGCCAGCCCGGCCACCTATGAACCATCCCCCAAGCAAATGGCGGATCTGGAAAAATCCAAAGCCTATTTTTCCATTGGAGTACCTTTTGAGGCGACCTGGCTGAAACGCTTTGCCGGAGCCAACCCCAAGATGACTCTTATTCGTACGGATTCGGGCATAACCAAAAGACCCATGGTCGCCCATCATCATCATGAAAAAGGGGAACATCATTCAGATCATGAAGCTCCCGCTCATGGTATCCTGGATCCGCATGTCTGGCTGGCGCCCGAACAGGTGCGTACGGTGGCAAAAAATATCTGCGACGGACTGATTCAGGTTGATGGCGCGCATAAGGCGGACTATGAGGCCAATCTGCAGTCCTTTCTGAAAGAAATCGACTCACTGGATGCAAAAATTAAACAGATTCTCGCTCCGTTGCCCAAAAACAAGCGGATTTTCATGGTCTTTCATCCGTCCTGGGGATATTTCGCCAAGGAGTACGGCTTGAAACAGATTCCCATCGAAAGCGAAGGCAAGGAGCCGAGTCCGAAAGAGCTGGTGGAAATCGTACAGCACGGCCGCAAGCTGGGCATTCCCGTCGTTTTTGTTCAGCCTCAGTTTTCGGACAAAAGTGCCAAGGTCATTGCTTCGGAAATGGGTGCCAAGGTCGTACCGCTTAATCCCCTGGCAGAAGACTGGGCAGCCAATTTGCTTAAAGTCGCCGAGGCCTTCCAGAGCGCATTACAATAAGCAAATTTGAAGAACGAAATACAACGTTCCTCCGGCAGGGGTTGCCTGGGGAACGTTTTTTTTATGCTCTGAAAAAACGATGTTGCGTCAGATTTCGGCAATTACAGGAGACAGAGCCCATAAAAAGCGGCTTTTGCCCGCCGCGGTATAGTCCTGCGTATTGACGGCTCGCCACTGCGGGGGCAAGGAATCGGGCAGAGGCTCGTTGCACATGAACAGCAGCACGCCTCCTGGAGCAAGATATGGCAGGGCAAGTTCCAGAAGTCTGGCCCAGGGCATGAATGCGCGGCTCAGCACCAAGTCCACGGGCGCGTGCTTTGTCAGCGCCAGCTCTGCATCCATACGCAGTACGCGCGTTTCGGGCAGCTTGAGCCGGGACAGCGCGTTTTCCAGAAATATCGTCCGCTTTTCGCGCAATTCCACCATCCGGTAGCTGCCATCCGTCCAGAGCATTCGGAGGGGAATCCCCGGCAATCCGGCGCCAGCCCCCAGGTCGAGACAGACCGGAACATCTGGTAGTTCCAGTTTTTTAATAAATTCGGCCAGGTGCCAGCTG
The DNA here is from genome assembly GCA_963677785.2 of Desulfovibrionaceae bacterium. GTDB lineage: Bacteria > Desulfobacterota > Desulfovibrionia > Desulfovibrionales > Desulfovibrionaceae. The sequence goes on from CAXXDH010000002.1 coordinate 144,671, forward strand.
TCCAGTACGAGTTCCAGGAGGATTTTCCGCCAGGGGTAGGGCCCCACCAGGTTGCAGCGCCTGTTCCATTTTACGAGCATCTCCAGATAGCTGCAGAGCTGCTTGGCCGTAGCAGAGTCAACGGGCGTCCGGTTCTCGCGGCACAGGGCCTCCACCTGTTCGGGAATGGGTATTTGCGTCAGATTATTTTTCGTTTTTGCGGCCATGCGTCCTTGTAGCGTAAGATTACCTGCCGCGCCAGCAAGCTGTCCGGGCCTTTGAATTGCCGGATTGCTAGGCCGGATGGTCTGTGTTTTTTTTATCGCGCTGCCGCCCTGAAAACGTGGCCGAGACGGCAGGCGCTTATGGAATCGCTTGCCAGAGCCGCCCGGATGCCCTATGCAAATGCCTCGTCGGCAGCACTCTTGCGGCAGGCAATCGTACTGAGAACCAAGGATGAAAGGAACGGATTATGAGCGATCAGACATATAACCTGGCAATTCAATTTCCCGGCCAGGGCTCTCAGGAAAAAGGCATGGGCCGCGATCTGGCCGAGGCCTCCAAAGATGTGATGGAACTCTGGAAAAAAGCGGAGAGCATCAGTGGATTTGCCCTGCGCGAGATATACTGGGAGGGCGACGACGCGGCCATGGCGCGGACCGAGCATCTCCAGCCCGCCCTGACCGTCGCCAACGTGGGTTTGTGGATGCGTCTGGCTGAAAAACTCGGCAGCAGCGCCCAGGTCTGCCTGGCAGGCCACAGCCTGGGCGAATTCAGCGCATTGGCTGCGGCCGAAGTTCTGGCTCTGGACAAGGTCATCGAACTTGTTTCCTTGAGAGGCAAACTCATGGCCGAGGCGGATCCGCAAGGCACGGGCAAGATGGCCGCGGTGCTCAAGATGGAGCAGAATGTTGTGGAGGATCTGGTACGCCAGGTCGCCGAACAGACCGGCGAGCTCTGTCTCATTGCCAATTACAATTCTCCTGCCCAATATGTCGCCAGCGGTACGGCCGCCGCCATAGACGCGCTTTCGCCTCTGGTCAAAGAAGGCAAAGGCCGGATGATCGTTCTCCCTGTGAGCGGTGCTTTTCACAGTCCCATGATGGCCGAAGCCGCGGCCGAATTGAAAAAGCTGATGGCCGGAGCGGATTGGCGCAAACCCCGGTGGACGGTGTTTTTTAATGTGAGCGCACGTTCCGAACGCGACCCAGGTGCCATCCACGAAATCATGACGCGGCAGATGACTTCGTCCGTGCTCTGGACCCCCCTGGTACGGGCGCAGTGGGATCAGGGCGTACGTAGGTGGTGGGAATGCGGTCCGAAAAACGTGCTTACCAAGCTGCTCAAGGCCAACCTGGCGGACAAGGAAGACTCCTGGCAGAGCCAGAGTATCAATTCCCTGGAGGTCCTGGACGCTCTGGATGGTTCGGACATTTAAGAATCCTTGGGGCCGGGATACGTACGGAAATGGGCTGCTTTGCCAATGATGTACGCCCCGAACGGCAGCTGTACGCATGTCCTTTCCATGTGGCGCGTACGTAGGAAAAAGCCTGCTGCAGGGCGTATTGCAATGGTTTTTTCAGATCATCTAGACAATTTCTAAAAAACACGTTATGAAGTGAACGAAAATGCGAGCACAAGATTATATAACAACCCTTCTTCAAGGGCATTTGCAGGGCAAGGGGTTCGAATGGCCGGATAAGGCCAATGTCGAGCCTCCCAAAGACAAGCGCTTTGGCGACATGGCCAGCAATGTGGCTCTTGTATTGGCATCTCAGGCCAAGGCCAAGCCGCGCGCCATTGCCGAGGAGATTCGCGAGGCTCTGCTCGGCGTGGAGAGCGAGCTTGAGTCCATAGAGATAGCCGGACCCGGTTTTTTGAATTTTACGCTCAAACCCGCTTTCTGGCAGCAGACAGTGGGCGAGATCCTGAAGCAGGGCGATGTCTACGGACAGACCGGCTTTGGCAACGGGCGCAAGGTGCAGGTGGAATATGTTTCGGCCAATCCCACAGGGCCTCTCCATATCGGCCACGGACGGGGTGCGGCCCTTGGCGACAGTCTGACGCGCATTCTTCGCGCCACCGGGCATGATGTCAGTACGGAATATTACATCAACGACGCCGGACGGCAGATGCGTATGCTGGGTATGTCCGTTCTGGCCCGCGCATCTGAAAAGACCGGACGGGACTTCCCCTTTCCGGATGACGGCTACAAAGGCGACTACATTCGCGACATCGCGGAGATGGCCTTGCAGCAGGCCCCGGAACTGGGCACCATGGACGAGGTAGAGGCCGTCAGCCTGTGCACGCGTATCGCTGTGGACGATATCCTGCAGGGCATCAAGGACGACCTGGCCCGGTTCAATGTGGAACATCAGGTCTGGTTTTCAGAAAAGTCCCTGGTCGCCTCGGGTGCCGTGGACAAGACCTTTCAACTGCTCAAGGACCACGGGCTGGCTTTTGAGCAGGACGGCGCGTTCTGGTTCAAGACCACGGAGTTCGGGGACGACAAGGACCGCGTTATTCGCAAGTCGGACGGACAGCTGACCTATTTCGCTTCCGATATCGCCTATCACGACGACAAATGCCGGCGCGGGTTCCAGCTGATGGTGGATATCTGGGGTGCCGACCATCACGGGTACGTGCCCAGGCTGTCCGCCGCAGTGGAGGCCCTGGGGTATCCGGATGTGGCGTTCAAAGCGGTGCTGGTACAGCTGGTCAATCTTTTGCGCGGCGGCGAGCCGGTGGCCATGTCCACGCGCGGCGGCACCTTTGTAACCCTGGCCGAGGTACTGGACGAAGTCGGTTCCGACGCGGCACGCTTCATGTTTCTTTCCCGCAAGAGCGACAGTCATCTGGACTTCGACCTCGACCTGGTGAAACAACGTTCCATGGACAACCCCGTTTATTACGTACAGTACGCCCATGCGCGCATCAATTCCGTCCGCCGCAAGGCCGTTGAGCGGGGTATCTCCCTGGAAGCGCTGGCGCCCGAGTCCGCAGTTCTTGCAAGTCTGTCCACGCAGGAAGACCTCGACCTGCTCAAGTTGCTGGCGCGTTTTCCCGAAACCTTGGAGAGCGCCGCGGCTACATTGAGCCCGCATGTTCTCAGTTACTATCTGATGGAATTGGCAGGGGCGTTGCATCGCTATTATACGGTTCACCATGTACTTGGTGCGGAGGACGAAACCTTGATCCGCGCCCGGTTGTTGTTGCTTACGGCCACGGCGCAGGTTGTTCGCAACGGCTTGGGTTTGCTGGGAGTCAGCGCTCCGGAGCAGATGTAGCCGGCGAATGGGACGGTGCCGTTGCGGCGGGCCGCTGCCAAGAGGTTTTTTCGTCAGCAGGAGTTGCATATGAAATTTGAGATGAAAAAAAACGAAGGCGCAACCGGCGGATCCAAGCGGTATCATTTCGAGCTTTCCTTCGGCGGTTTGTTGGGGGTGGGCGCTGTTGCAGTTGTCGGCCTGGTCTGGGTTTTTGTCTTCGGGGTGCTCGTGGGCCGCGGTTACCAGCCTGAAAAACAGGTTCCCGAACTGGCCACCTTGATGCCCGCTTCGCAAAGTGCCACCGCAGAGATGACGGAGACAACCAAACAGGACAACAACAAGGTCATTCCTCCGGAAGAGTTGGACTATTACGCCAATCTTAAAGAAGAGTCCCGGACCAAAAAGGCGACTAAAACGGCTGCAGCAGGTACGCCTGCGGCCAAAAAACCGAAAGAACCCGCCAAGGAACTTTCCGCGCCGGCCACTGTTGCGGCCAAGCCCGCGGCTAAGCCTGAGGAAAAAGAGCTGAAAACCATAGTCCCGGCGTCTTCCAAAGCTACTGCCGCCATGGCCGCGCCCAAGAGCAAGCCAAAGAAACAGGAAACACCGAAACAGGCAGCTGCGCCAGCCAAACCCGCGAAAATCGAAAAAGCGGAAACAAAAACTGCGCAAGTTCGCCCAGGCCTGGACGCTCCAGTGAAGACCTCGAAAGAGCGCGCCGAGGAGCAGGCAGATACGCAGGTCTATGATTACGTATATCAGATTGCATCCTTGCAGGATCCCAATGCGGCATTGCGATTTCGGGACAAGGTCAAGAAACTCGGCCTCAAAGCCGAAGTAAATGTAATTAAAACGGACAGTAAAGTCTGGCATCGTGTGGTGGTGCATTTTCGCGGGATGCCTGAGGACACTCGGGGCATGAAAGAAAAATTGGAACGAGTCGGCGTGGACAAACCCTTGATGAAGTCAAAAAAGCCAATTTAGGCCAAAAAATAATTCAGTCGCTTTGCCTTTGGTTCGGATCATGCTACACGCTTCAAAAATCGGATGGAGCGGCTCTGGGAAACAACTACAGAGCCGCAACATGCCGTTTTGAGCGTTTTTCGTTTAAAGACAGTGCGTATATCAATAACAGGCAACTAAAGTTGTTGTGGATTTTGCCATGAATTCTGATCTGCATACTGCTCCGAATCCTGTAGCCCTGCTGGGACAGAGCGTGCTGTCTCTGGTGGCGGATTCGGGGGCCATGGCGATTTTTTTCTTCGAAGGCCTCCGGCAAAGCTTCACGGCGTTTACAGTCCTTCCCAAGATCGTCCGGCAAGTTTATTTCATCGGCGTCAAATCCGTCTTTGTCATCGCTTTGATAGGCCTGTTCACCGGCATGGTGTTCGGGCTGCAAGGATATTATACGCTGGTGAAGTTCGGTTCGGAGGGCTTGCTGGGAGCGGCCGTGGCCCTCGCCCTGATCAGGGAGCTGGGGCCCGTGCTCACAGCCATCATGGTCACCGGCAGGGCAGGTTCCTCCATGGCCGCTGAAATCGGGGTGATGCGTATCTCGGACCAGATCGATGCCTTGGAAGTTATGGACCTGCGTCCGATGCGTTTTCTGGTCAGCCCGCGGATCATTGCCTCGCTGATCGTTTTTCCCTTGCTGACGGCTTTGTTCGACGTCATCGGGATCATCGGCGGGTATTTGTCCGGTGTTTTGCTGATGGGCGTCAACTCGGGGACATATTTCGCCCGCATTGATTCGAGCGTGGACATGATAGATGTTTCGGGCGGATTTTATAAATCATTCGCTTTTGCCGTCATTGTGGCCACGGTGTGTTGTTTCCAGGGCTACTTTACGCATATGCGTACAGACAGTGTAGGGCCTGAAGCCGTCAGCAATGCGACGACATCGGCCGTGGTGCAATCCTCCGTATTGGTGCTGGTCAGCGATTATGTGCTCACTTCTTTCCTGCTGTAGGTCGCGATGATGTCCGAGGGTAATGAAATCTGGGGAATCCGTCTGGAAGACTGCAGCGTCGGCTATCCGGGCCTCGTGGTGTTGGAAGGATTGAACGCCTCGCTGCCCCCGGGACAGATCAGCGTCATTCTGGGCGGTTCGGGATGCGGCAAATCCACATTGCTCAGGCATGTTCTCGGGCTTTCCAAACCGTCGCAGGGCAAAATTTTTATCGGCGACCAGGATTTATTTACACTGCGTCCAAAGGAATTTCGCAACGTCAGACGCCGGATGGGCGTCTTGTTTCAGGACGGCGCGCTGCTCGGATCGCTGACTTTGGGAGAAAATGTCGCATTGCCTCTCAAGGAGCGTACCTCGCTGTCAGCAGACAAAATCCAGGAAATCGTTTTGCACAAGCTCGGACTGGTCGGGCTTGAAGAATTTGCCGATTATTACCCGGGTCAGCTTTCCGGCGGTATGCGGAAACGCGGCGGATTGGCCCGTGCTATAGTGATGGATCCGCCCGTTTTGTTGTGCGACGAACCCACGTCCGGTCTGGATCCCATCAATGCGGCACAGATGGACGCGCTGCTGCTGGATATGAAAAAACGTTTCAAGGTGACCATCGTGGTGGTAAGCCATGATTTGCAGAGTCTGTACGCCACGGCGGATCATGTGCTTGTTCTGCACGATGGCCATGCTGTTTTTGATGGTTCTTTGCAGGATATGAAGCAGAGCGAAGATTCCTACATACGCCAGTTTTTGGAGCGCAGGCCCGATTGACGGCCCGAAGGCGGAAAACGATGGCAAAACAGCGCGTCGGCTGATCGTACTTTTTTTGAGTGGAAATGGAGAAACCAATGCCCCGGAAATATACCAAAGAGACCGCGGTCGGCATTTTCGTGATGATCGGCCTGGCTTGTGTCGCCTATTTGACTTTGCAGCTTGGAGATCTGGAATTGTTCGGCAGCGATGTTTACCGGGTCAGTGCCGATTTTACTTCGGTTGCGGGCTTGCGTGCCGGTGCGAATGTGGAAATAGCCGGTGTGCCCGTGGGCAAGGTCGGCGCCATCACCCTGGATCAGGAGCACGCCATGGCCCATGTGATGCTTGACATCAATAAAAATATCAAATTGTCCGACGATGTGATCGCCTCAATAAAAACCAGCGGATTGATTGGAGACAAGTACGTCAATCTTTCTCCTGGCGGGTCGACGGACTTCCTGCAGGATGGCGATGTTATCTCGGATACGGAATCAGCAGTTGACCTTGAGGCGTTGATCAGTAAATATGTTTTTGGCGGGGTTAAATAAACTCTAAAATCTGTTGTTTTGGAAACAAAAGAGGATACTAAAGGATGCGTCGGAAAATATTTGTATTTTTAATTATTTTATGTATTGCGCTCCCCTTCCCCGCCTGGGGCGACCAACCCATGGACATGCTCAAGCAAACCATTGACAAGATCATTCAGGTTTTGAATGAGCCCGGCATGAAAAATCCGGAGAAAAGAGGTGTGCTGTCGCAGGAGATTAAAAACATTGTAGACAGTGTTTTCGACTACCAAGAACTGGCAAGCCGTACGGTGGGCCTGCATTGGAAGGATTTCAGCCCGGAACAGAAAAAAGAGTTCATCGCAGCTTTTACGGAACTTCTGGATGCCAATTATCTGGACAGGGCTCTGGCCTATTCGGGCGGGCAGGTAACCTTCACGGGCGAACGGCGCAGCAAAGCCGGCAATGTCGAGATTACCACCAACGTAAGCTTTGGCAAGGATCAAATTGTCATGGCCTACCGGCTCAAAAAGAAAGCTGCTTGGAAAGTGTACGATATAATTGTCGAAGGCGTCAGCCTGGTGAAAAATTATCGTGCGCAGTTCCAGCAATTGATGGCAAAAGGGACACCGGCGGACCTGATCGCGGCTGTGAAAAAGAAGGCCCAGGAACTCCGGGAAAGCAAAAAGACGAACAGCTCCGCTCTGATACCGGACTTCAGCGAGGATTTCTCATGCGTCTAACACCCAAGGATCTGGCGGCTGCTTTGTCGCTTCTTGTCCTGTTGTGTTGTTTGGGACTCGCAGGTTGCGCAGAAAAGCAGGGGGCCAAACTCGTCTCCGACCCGGGGCAGACTGCTTCTGCCGAACAGCCGCAGAGTACGGAAACTGTCGCGCAAAGTAATGCGGCCATTCAGCAGGAAAAAGTGGAAGGCTTGGAAGAGGACAGCCCCGTCAATGATGCCAATGCCGAGTACACGGATTTTGAGGATGACTTCGACAAAGACTACCAGAATACGGCGCAGAGCATAGCCGACCCGTTGGAACCCTGGAACCGCTTCTGGTTCACGTTCAATGATTACGTGTTCACATATGTCTGGGATCCGGTGAGCGTCGGCTACAATACAGTCGTTCCCAGCCCCGTGCGTACGGGCGTGAGCAACTTTTTCTACAATCTCAAATTTCCTTTGCGTTTCATCAATGATCTGCTCCAGGGCAAGCTCCTGGCTGCAGGCGTGGAATTTTCCCGCTTTGTCGGTAATACGGCCTTTGGTTTGGGCGGTGTATTCGACGTGACCAGCCATCAGAAAGCCGCTGCCGAAACCCATCCGGAAGATTTTGGCCAGACTTTGGGCTATTGGGGTGTCGGACACGGTTTCTACATTGTCTGGCCTTTGCTCGGCCCGTCTACATTGCGTGATTCTGTGGGCATGGCTGGTGATTATTTTTGCGATCCGATTTCCTACATCGATCCCTTGTTCCTGCCGTACAGCAATCCGGACTGGGAATGGCTGGCCTGGAGCGCCTGGGGACTGCGTACGCTTTCCATCACCGCGGCCACAGCGGACAGCTACTTCGAACTGCGAGATTCGGCTTTCGAGCCTTACACGGCATTCCGGAACGCTTACGTACAGCACCGCAACGACGAAGCACGCCAGTAATTCACAGCTACTTTGCGCTTTCTACAGACCGCGGGCAATGTGTTCGCGGTCTTTTTTATGTGCCAGGCATGGCGCGAATCTTATGAGGTGCAAGTCCTCTCCAGGCCCTGATGGTGGGAACTGGTAGCTGAAGGCAATTGCGTCGTCCTGAGGCGGGGTGGGGAGGAAGCCGGAGGCAAAAGTCGGACTCGACGAACAGAAATCGGATACAAGGCCGGTGCGGCTGGGTAATCTGGCAATGGACAGAGACGCCCCATAACCATCCGGAAGCCGCAAAGGTAAATCCGGCGAGGTCCGCCTGGGAGATCTTGTTCTCTGTCGGTGTAGCCGACTACACAGGCGGCGACGCCTGCGGAAGGGGAGCGAGAAGTCAGCAGATGCCATAGTAATCTGTCCCCTTGACGGATGAAGGGCCGAATCTTTCAATGCAAGGAACAAGTCACCAACAACTCGACAGACGCGGGAAGCAGACAAGGTGGACAACACGCCTCGACGCCCAGGTAACGGCGGACCCCGCACTGGGGCTATTGAGGAGCGAGAGCGTCCGCGGTGTTGGGGGAAGAACAATCCTTGACACAGTATCTGATGGAACAGGTTTGCGACCGCGCAAACTTCAATCAGGTCTACAAGCGGGTGAAAGACAACAAGGGCGCGGCAGGCATTGACGGGATGACCGTCGATGGACTGGGCGAATGGCTTTCCACCCACAAAGGCGAGCTGCTCTCGAGTTTGCTTTACGGCACGTACCAGCCGCAACCTGTTAAAGGAGTGCGGATCCCGAAATCGGGAGGGGGAATGCGACAGCTGGGCATTCCCACAGTGCGTGACCGCTTGGTGCAACAGGCTTTCTTACAAGTCCTCACCCCAATCCTTGATCCGTTGTTTTCGGATTCGAGTTTCGGTTTTCGGCCAGGGCGCGGAGCCCATGATGCCCTGCGTCAGGCGCAGCAGTATGTGGAAGACGAGCGTACTGTCGTGGTGGACATGGATCTGGAAAAGTTCTTTGACCGTGTCAACCATGATATTCTCAAGGCGCGGCTTGCCCGCCACGTGAAAGATATACGTTTTCTGCGTATTACACGCGCATTCTTGAATTCCGGGATGATGCAGGACGGCGTATGCGTAGCACGAGATGAGGGAACGCCTCAGGGGGCCCCCTTGTCTCCTTTGCTCGTCTGCTCCTGGATGATCTCGATAAGGAGCTTGAACGCTGAGGCCATTGTTTCTGCCACTACGCGGATGATTGCAACATCTACGTACGCAGTCTCAAGGCCGGGGAAAGGGTGAAGGAATCCGTGACGCATTTTTTTGAGAAGCGCCTGAAGTTGCGGGTGAATCAAGAGAAAAGCGCTGTGGATTATGTGGGTAAAAGGAAGTTTCCGGGGTACCGCTAACTGAACAGCGGATGACTCGTCCTCGCCCCCCAGAGTCTGGCCAGATTCAAGAATGAAGCATAACATACCGATGTCGTTTGAAGAAAGGATACGCCGCGTCAACTCGTACTGCGTTGGCTGGCTGGGCTGCTTCCAGCTTGCGAAATGTAAGAGCTTCCTTTTTGAAATGGAAGGATGGATACGGCGAAAACTGCGCTGCGTACGTCTGAAGCAATGCAAGCGTGTCAAGACGATGGCGGAGTTCTTCATGAGCCTCGGTGTGGAAGACTTCAATGCATGGATGCAGGCCGCATCGGGCAAAGGGAGGTGGAGAATGTCCAGAATCCGGACAGCCCACCGGGCTATGAACAACGATTGGTTCAGGGCGCAGGGCCTCGTCAGCTTGATCGGAAGATACGAAGTGTTGCAAGGTGAGAGAAATCGCCGTGGTACCGAGCAGGTATGCCCGGTGGTGTGAGAGGGGGAGACCGTGAGGAATCCCCCTACTCGGTTGGTATTCTGGTGATTATTGCGTACGCGTAGCCGTAGATTTTATTGAGCGAGTTCTTTTTGGGAATTTTTTCGGCGTGCCAGTAAAACGCAGTTATTTGCCAATTGCGTCAGGCGGTCTGTTTCGGGAACCCGCCGGCAGAGGTTCAGGGCCATGGCAAACTGCCTCTGTTTGCGGAATTCATTGCCCGTGAGAATGGCAAACAAAGAATCCTTGGGCCATTTTTGCAAATAGATTTCGGACTGTTTTAAAGCCGTGTCGTAGTCCTGCAGACGCAGAGAGGTCAGGACCAGGTTGGAAAGCGTTTTATTGTTGGCTGGATTCTTTTGATACGCCAGGGTAAATTGGGCGGCAGCCTTTCGCAATTTCCCTGTTTCCGCGTACGCAATGCCGAGATTGTTGCAGGCAAGTTCCTTGTCCGGCCGCAGTTGTTGGGCCTGCAGGAGGTAAGGGATGGCTTCCTGATGACGATGCCAGTCGTTCAACAAAGAGCCCAGGTTGTAGTTGGCCAGATAGGAATTTTTGTTGTGTTTCAGGATCCAGGTATACAAAGTCTCAGAGTCGGCATAATGGCTGCTGAGGAAAAAGGTTTGCAAGCTCAGCAGGGCCAGCAGCAGGGAAACAATAAACAGTGCAATTTTTTGGACCTGTGGTTTATTTTGTTGCCACCAACGAACTGCAGCGCCGGTACAGAATAAGATGGGACCAAGACTGGCGAGGTACTGGAAGTGGTCGGCCACAAAGGAGAACTGCATGGGGTAGACGTTGAAAAAACCCAGAGCCGGGAACAGGGTTCCGGCAAAGAAAAGCAGAGCGGCCAGCAGGCAGCGTCCAAATTTTTTTCGCAACACCCAGGCGATAAACAGCAGCAGTATGAAGCCGCATGGAAAAATGTATTGCGGTAAACTGGTGTCGTCAATATTCCAGCGTTGGTAATTGAACAACAGGTCCGTGGGCCAGAGCAACTTGCCCAGGTAGAACCACAAGGCCCGCCCGGCGATCAGGCAGCGATCAAGAAAGCTGAAATCCCAGAGCGGTCCGGTCGCGCCGAGATTCTGTTCCATGGATACAGTAAGCAGTCCGTACGCAGCCCCCAAAACGAAAAAGGGAAGCAGAACAAAAAACTGCGTATGCCTGAGACAATTGTTTCGCCACCAGAGCACAACCAGCAGGGCCGCGGGAAAGGTGGCGGTGACGGTTTTGCTGCAGAGAGCGCAGGCGAAGAGTAGGAACCCTGCGCACCATTGCTTGAGGTTGCCCTGTTCGGAAGTGTCGGCCCCAGGCGCGTCCAGACGGAAATAGCGAATCATGACATGGGCGGCCGAGAGATAGAAAAAGCCCGAAAGGACGTTTTTCAGTTCCGTGACCCAGGCCACGGATTCGACCATGACGGGGTGTAGTGCGAATACAGCCCCGGCCATCCAGGCGCCAGGAAGCCGGAGTCTGCAGCAGAGTTTCCAGACCAGGAGCGCGTTTACCCCGTGCAGCAGCACATTGACCAGGTGATAAAAAAAAGGATTAAGTCCCCAAATTTGATATTCCAACCAGAAGACACTGAGTGTGAGCGGGTAGTACTGTCTTTGTGCGCCGATTTCAAACCAGATGCGCCACAGTCCTAAAGGCGTACGCAGGAGCGGGTTTTCAGTGACATGATAGGGGTCGTCCCAGATGTACCCCGCCTGCAAGGCTGGAAAATAGGCAATCAGGATCAGTGCCAGTAAAAAGAGGCCTTGCTCGGCAGGACGGAATTTAAAAGAATTCATGCAGTACGCTCCGTTGCATTTTGTGCCTGATTATTTAATGGCTTGAAATAAGCTTTTTTTCAAGGGGATAGGTATTTGTGCGTTTTCACCAGGTTGAGAAAATGTGTATGAGGATGCGGAAAGTTGCAGCAGTCGGTGCAGTTGCTTTGCAGTTGCATTCAACGTATTGACGCGCTATGCAGCGCCGGCTCGGAGTCTGGATAAATCGTAAGAACGGCTGCAGCATTTGTTACGATGTGCATAAATAATACAACCTGTTGTGATTTCATAATTACTATAAGTAGAATAAGTTTAGATTTTTTATTGCAAATCTACAAAAAAAACTGTAACTGATTAAATATAAATAGGGGAAGTGCAAATTGTGGTGGATCGGAAGTGAAACGTCTGGTGGAGGGGTTAGCCAAGAGTGGGCGCCATATCATTTAAAGGGCTGACGGCACCGTTGACAGTTCTGCGGGTGCAGGAGAACGACCAGCAGCGCGTGGAAAAAGAGCTCTCCGTTTTTCTGGCCGCATCACCGGACTATTTCAAGAATTCACTGCTGATGCTGGATTTTGAGGGGCTGGATCAAAAAGATTCCAGCTTGGATATTGAGCCGCTGGTTCATTGTCTGCGTGCGCATGGGGCCGTGCCGACTCTGGTCAAGGGAGGCACTCCTGTGCAGCGAATAGTTGCTGAACGGTTGCATCTCGGCTGGCACCGCAAAGGAGCCGCTTCGGCTCCCTCCCCGAAAAAGAAAACTCAGGTTGCATCCGCTTCTGAGCGGGTGTACGTGTCGTTGCCGACCATGGTTGTCTGTGAGACCGTACGCTCCGGGCAGAAGATTTATGCCCGGGCGAAAGATTTGATCGTATATGGAGCTGTTAATCCCGGAGCGGAAATTTATGCTGACGGCAATATCCACGTGTACGGGGCCTTGCGCGGCAGGGCCTTGGCGGGCGGCCAGAAAAACACTAACGCCCGGTTGTTCTGCTTGCGAATGGAAGCCGAGCTGATTGCCGTGGCCGGGATCTATATTATCAATGAAGACATGGATGAGACCCTCCAGGGCAAGACCGTACAGGCCTATCTTGCGGGGGAAAAACTACGTATTGAACCTTTGAAAAATCCCGCTGTGCGCAAACAGGAAATCAGCGCTGCGAATGGGCAGCAGGATGCGGGAGCGCCTACGGTTCAGTCGTCGGAATCATCTAAGGGAGCTGCGTTTTGGGCAAGGTAGTCGTTGTCACTTCCGGCAAGGGCGGGGTGGGTAAAACAACCACCAGCGCTTCATTTGCTTCGGGCCTGGCTATTCGGGGCCATAAAACCGTTGTTATCGATTTTGACGTGGGTTTGCGTAATCTTGACCTCGTATTGGGGTGCGAACGCCGCGTTGTTTATGACTTTGTGAATGTTCTCAAGGGTGAAGCTCTTTTGAAGCAGGCCTTGATCAAAGACAAACGATTGGAAACGCTGTATATGCTGCCCGCTTCGCAGACCAGGGACAAGCAAGCCCTCACCATGGAAGGCGTCAATAAGGTTATCGATGAACTTCGCGACGAGTTTGACTATGTCGTCTGCGATTCCCCCGCGGGAATCGAACGTGGCGCCCAGCTTGCCATGTATCGTGCCGATGAAGCTTTGGTGGTGACCAATCCGGAAGTTTCATCCGTACGCGATTCCGATCGTATGCTGGGGCTGCTTGCCAGCAAGACAAAGCGGGCGGAGGAAGATGAGGAGCCTGTCAAACCGCATCTTATTCTGACCCGTTACGCACCGGAACGCGTACAAAAGGGCGATATGCTCGCCCTGGACGACGTTCTCGAAATTCTGGCCATTCCGTTGTTGGGGGTGGTTCCGGAATCAACAAGCGTGCTGGATTCTTCCAACGCCGGCTTGCCCGTAATTTTTACGGAAAAGTCAGAAGCCGGAATGGCCTATGATGATCTTGTAGCGCGATTTCTGGGAGAAGACAGGCCGCATCGCTTTCTCACCGCAAAAAAGAAAGGCTTTTTTGCAAGGCTCTTCGGTAGGTAGTCATGAAATTCTTCGATTATTACCGTACTCGCCAGGGTAGTGCGCAAACCGCCAAAGAGCGGTTGCAACACATCGTGGTGTATGAACGTATTCAGAACAGCGGACTGGAGTTTCTGCCAGTGCTTGAAAAGGATTTGCTGGAGGTTATCCAACGGTTCGTCAATGTGGATCGGGAGTCGGTATCCATTGCACTTGACAGCGAGGAGGACCGCCAGGTTCTGCAAATCAAAATCGGCCTGCCCCAAGGTAAGGGCGGCGGCAGAAAATCCAGAGTACGTCAGAATCTGCTTCCCGGTTTGGCGCCTTCCTGATTCCAGGGCCAATCCGCAGATTTGTCGTTCTGCCGGCAGAATGCGCCTAAGTTATGGAGTGCCCCATGAGCGCTATGTTTTCCAATGTATTTGTGATTGTTGTGCTGCAAGTAGCCGTTATTCTTTTCTCTTTTTTCCTCCCTGAACTTCTTTTCCGGATCACGAAAAAGCAACTGGCTTGGCACGTACTGCTGGCTTCTTTTTTTATGATTTTTTCGGTCATCTTTTTTACGTTGTTGTACAGCTCCAGTATGACATGTCCGAATCAAGCGGCTGTATCACAGGCGGCAACGGAGGAAGTTCCGCCGGAATACACCCTGCGTATAGGTACGTTGCCGTTGCAGCAGGGATTTCCCATGGATGTGCAGTTGACAGTCTTCAATAATGGTCCGGCCAATGATTTTACCTGTTCGCTTGATTTTCTGGACAAGGAGAGCGGCAAACCATTGGGAGATGCCGATTTCGAACTGGTGAGCGAAAAGGACGTGTTGCATCTTGATGCGGGCGGTAAGGGGCTGTGCAGCTGGAGCGTGCTTTTTCACAAGACCGGTGAAGTCCTTGCCGATGCTTTCGTACAGGGCAAGGGGCTGGCGCCGTCCAATCACGAGCAGATTGCCATGACGGTTGCTGAAGCGCAGAAACACGTGGCGCAATCCAAGCCCCAACCGGCGGCCTCCACTCCGGAAAAGCAGGTGGAAAAACACAACGACGCCACGGTCTGGATTTATTATACGCGCGACGACGCCACGGATTCCAAGCTCGTGGACAAGCTAAAAGCCCGCGGGTACACGCACGCTACGGCCAAGGGCAAATGGAAAACCAGATCCGAGAGCCAGTTTCTGTTTCACCGGACACCTGATGGGATGGGCGTGTCCATGTTGCGTAATGCCTTGAAGCTCAATGATGTCGAGGTCTATTATTTTGACGAGCAACGGGTCGGCAAAAAGATCAAATCGACCTTTAAAGGGCACCCCGAATTGGACTTTCTCGTCATTGCACGCTGAGCTTTCGGCAGTCAATCTTTCAGAAAGCCACCGCCCTGAACAGGCCGGTGGTTTTTTATTATTTGTGGCTGGCCTTCAACCCCGGCATCAGCTTTCAAATCCTTCCGGGGTTTCAGTAATGGGGAAGTCGCGCAGGTGTTTTGAAAAGGCGGCCATCAAAAAAGCGTCTACCCACCAGTGAATGTCGTAGCGCTTGATAAAAGCGCGCATTTTTTTCATCCGGCTACGGCATTCGCTTTCCGACCAGCTTACGGTCTCATGCAGCGCGGCCGCAACGCCTTCAACATCATACGGATTGACGAGCACCGCGCCATAGCGTTCGAGTTGATAGGCTGCGCCGGCGAATTCACTCAGCAGCAGCACGCCTGTTTCTCTGACTTTGCTGGCGCAGTATTCCTTGGCCACCAGGTTCATGCCGTCTTTGAGCGGGGT
This sequence comes from Desulfovibrionaceae bacterium, assembly GCA_963677785.2. Taxonomy (GTDB): domain Bacteria; phylum Desulfobacterota; class Desulfovibrionia; order Desulfovibrionales; family Desulfovibrionaceae. The sequence continues at coordinate 160,208 of CAXXDH010000002.1, forward strand.
GACCAGGGCAATGTCCGCCGCGCGGTAGTAGGCCAGCAATTCCTCTCGGGCAAGGCTACGATAATGATAGTGGACGGGAATCCAGCTTGCCGTGCTGTATTCTCCATTGATTTGACTGACGAGCTGTTCGATTTCTGTTTTCAGGTCCTGATATTCAGCGACATTTTCGCGGCTGGGCACCACGACCTGAATAAAATGGATCTGATCGCGCAAGTCAGGATAGAGCTCGAAAGCCTTGCGTACGGATTCCAAGCGTTGAGGAATGCCTTTGCTGTAATCCAGGCGGTCCAACCCGAAAATGATTTTTCTGCCACGTTGCGCTTTTTTGATCTGGTAACCCGTATCCTTGAATTCCGGCCTGGCGGCATTTTGAGCAAACACCTTGAAGTCAATGGAGATAGGCAGCACACCAAGGCGTACTACGCGTCCCTCACTTGTCGCGGTGATCACGCCGCCACGTCCGTGGACCCGCGTGTCGGGCATGAGAATCTGCATGCAGCGAACGAAATTACGCCGATCGCGTATGGTGTGAAAGCCTACCAGGTCGTATTCCATTAACGCGGTGACAAGTTCCTTGCGCCAGGGGCATTTGAAAAAAATGTCGGGCGAAGGGAAGGGAATGTGGAGAAAAAAGCCGATTTTTTGACGCATGCCAAGTTCTTTGAGCTTGGAGCCCACATGCATCAGGTGATAGTCGTGCACCCAGATGTAATCACTCGAACGCGAACCTTTGAGAATGGTTTCGGCAAAAAGCTGGTTCACCTTGAGATAGCTGCGCCAGTATTCCGGTTTGAAATGACAGCGCCCCTGAAAATCATGGAACAGCGGCCAGATGATTTCGTTTGAAAAACCATGGTAGTAAAGGTCTATGTCTTCTTCGGAGAGATTGACCGCCTTGAGACTATATCCTGCGTCACGTGCGAAAGAGGAAAACAGCCCGCTGAGATTTTCTTCGGTGTAAGCGCCAGACCAACCAATCCAGACGCCTCCCCGATGTTTCAGAGCTGGGGCCATGGCAGTAACAAGCCCGCCAGAGCCTGGTATGATTTTCCAGGAGTCGTTTTCTTGAGTCAGTGCAACCGGTAATCGGTTTGAGACAACAACCAACCTCCCGAATTCATCAGCCATACGTTAGTTTCCTCCTGTTGCAGGTTGGAAAAGCGCTACTTGGTTTCAGTATAGCAATAAGCGCTTACGTATGACTTGGCAAGTTGCCGCCATTTCGGGACCAATTGTTCAACAGCAGGCAAATGAAGCAGGTCATTTTGATCAGGCATGGCAAAATGAATTGCTCAAGAAATGTTGACGAGTAGATATGTTGGGAAAAAATATACGATATATCAATAAAAATATTATATGCAGAGGAGTGCTTGTTTTTGTAACTATGCTGCGTCTGTTTTTTTTTATTTAATCCGTATATTTTTGGTAATTATTTGTTATTCATTATCTTTTTTGTCAGAATCGGACGTCAGTTCAACCAATCCGACGAAGAGCATACCGGCTACGATCAAAGGAATGATAATGTTAATAAGCATCTCAGACTCCTGAAGAAATTTAATACTATCCAAGTGAGCAGTCGTTTCAGTCTCTGGTACCCGCAGCATCAAAAAAACTGGTTCCAGGCAAATGGATTTCAATGAGATAATAGCAATTAGTGGGCCAGAGTTGTTTGTGGGTTGCTTATCAGAGATCATTGCGCCAGGGAAAGGATCAGATTATCCAATTCACGCAAGGCTTCTTCGAATTCATAGGCTTCAAGGGCTTTGGAAAGTCGCTTTAGTGTGAGGGGGTGTTGCTCCAGGCCCGGCATGGAGCGCAGCTGGTCGAGTATGTTCACCGCCTCAGTATCGGATTCTTCAAGCAGGTTCCGGAGTTGTGAGAAAAGAGCTTCACGGTCAGCCTGATGGGCCGTTGTCTTCTCCAGCAGGGGAGCGGCCTCTGAATCGAAGGCTTGAAGACCAGTTACAACCGGTCTGAGCCGTGCGAGCACCTGGGTAAGCAATTTTTCGATTTCTTCAGGCGGGCGGAGCTGGCGACAGGCCTGTTCCAAGGCTCCGGCAGCCTCTTGCACTCCGCGCGCGCCGAGATTGCCTGCAACTCCCTTTAATGAGTGGGCGCACCGTACGGCTGCTTCAAGGTTTTCTTCCTGTTGGGCAAGATGGAATTGTTCTTTGTAATTGTGGTATTTCTTATGAAATTTCGTGAGTAATTTGCGATAAAGCAAGGTGTTCCCGTTCATGGAATCCAGGCCGGCTTTCAGGTTGATTCCAGGCAAATCCGGGAGTCTTGCAGCATTGTTCCGCTGCTCGTCGTGGACCGGGGCAAGATGTGGATTCGGGGTAGCCGGGGTAACCCATTTGTCCAGTGTCTGAAGTAATTCCGCAATGTTGACGGGTTTGCCCACATGGTCGTTCATGCCGGCTTCAAGTGATTTGTCCCTGTCGCCCGCCATGACATTGGCCGTCATGGCTATGATGGGGAGATCCTTGAACGTTTCCCGAGCCCGAATGTTTTTGGTGGCCGTGTAGCCGTCCATGACAGGCATCTGACAGTCCATCAACACACCGTCAAAAGTATGGTGCTCCAGTATTTCCAAGGCTTCTTTTCCGTTTCCCGCCACAGTGACATTGATGCCGTAGTTGTTCAGGAGGTCAACGGCGACATCCTGATTGATTTCGTTGTCCTCAACCAGAAGGATTTCCGCACCGTTCAGCTTTGCGGCCGCCAGAAGCATTTCGTCCTGCTGCGTGGCGGACCTGCGTTCCTGGCTAGGGGCCTGCCCCATGGCGATCATGATGCTGTCGAAAAGAACCGAAGGCATCACCGGTTTACTTAAGAATCCTGAAATGTTGTCGATTCCCTGGGCCGCATGTATGACCTCCATCCGGCCGTAGGCGGTGACCATGATAATTTTGGGAGTCTTGTCTTGCCAGTCCCGATCAAGTATTGATTTGGCGAGTTCTATTCCGTCCGAATCCGGGAGGTTCCAATCCAGGAGCAAGACGTCGTACGGTTTCTGGCTCTGCATTTTATCCAGAAGTTCGTCGGCTTCGTTTGCAGTCGCAGCCTGGTCCGCGGTAAAACCGAACTGAGTGAGCATTTCCGAAAGAATTATTCTTGCTGTGGGATTGTCCTCCACTATCAGAATACGCAATGGGCCGAGTTGTGACAGCATGGAAAGATGCGGCAAGGTTGCTGTCGATTTCAGAAATTGCGCAGTGAAATGGAAAGTGCTTCCTTTGCCGGGCGTACTTTCAATCCAGATTTCTCCATGCATCATTTCAGTGAGTTTTTTGGAAATAGCAAGCCCGAGTCCGGTTCCTCCGTATTTGCGTGTGGTCGAACTGTCGGCCTGGCTGAAATGTTGAAACAATTTTTCCTGTTGTTCCTGCGTCATACCGATGCCGCTGTCCTTAACAGAAAATTGCAGCTCAATGGTGCTTGCGCTTTGGCTCAGTTTTCTTACGGACAGGATAATATCCCCATGAGGTGTAAATTTGACGGCGTTGTTGCCCAGGTTCAAAAGAATTTGACCCAGGCGAAGCGGATCTCCTTTCAGGATGGGGAGGTCCGTGGGAATGTCGAACATCAGCTCCAGGCCTGCTTCCTGGGCTCTCAGTCCGACAATGTTGGCGAAGTTGTCCAAAACGTCTTCCAGACGGAAATCAATGGATTCCATATCGAGCTTGCCGGCTTCGATTTTGGAAAAGTCGAGCACGTCATTGAGAATGCCCAGCAGATTCTCGGCCGAACGGTGCACCTTGCTGATGTAATTGCGCTGCTTGTTGTTGAGGCTGGTTTGCAGGGCAAGATGGGACAAGCCGATGATGGCGTTCATGGGAGTGCGGATTTCGTGCGACATGTTGGCGAGGAAATCGGATTTGGCTTTTGTGGCTTCCTCGGCAAGTTCTTTGGCTTTCAGAAGATCCTGTTCCATGTGTTTTCGTTCGGTAATGTCTTCAATGATGCCGTCGATGGAAATCAACTCCCCGTTGTCGCCGCGGACGGGATGTTCGGAAACAAGGATAAAGCGTTTGCCGCCATCCGGATGGGTGAAGCGCATTTCGAATTGTTGGAAATTGATACGTTCTTCCACAACCTGGTAAATCAGCCGCGAGGTATCTTCTATGGATTCCGTTGCCCAGTTGATCATGGGGATCCAGGATTTGTGCAGTACATCCGACCGTTTCATGCCGAATACGGTTTCGATGCCGTCACTTGCGAACAGGAGATTCCCGTCCGGCGTATGACTGAAGATGACAAACTTGTCGCCGATTTCCTCCACCAGTTTCTGGTATTTTTCCTGACTGTGTCTGAGTTGGTTTTCCACGTACTTGCGGTCAGAAATATCCACGGCCCAGCCGAGGATCGCAGGTTCCCCATCATAGTCGAAGTTGAATGCCCAGAACATGATATCGTGCAATGCGCCATTTTGTCCCCGGAGCTGAGTTTCAAAGCTTGTGACGCGCCCTCTTTTTTTTAGGATGTCGAGCAGATATTGGCGGTCCGCAGCATTGACGTAGGCCTGTTCTGCTTTTGTTCCGATGGTCAGGCCCATCCTGCTCATGGCGGGGTTGGCGAAGCGTGCGATACCGTTTACCGAGATGCCCACGCCTATGGGGCTGGTGTCCAGAATTGTCTTGAAGCGTTCGCGTTCTCTGGCAAGGGCTTCCTCCATGAGTTTGCGTTCCGTGACATCTCTCAGAACAGCGACAAATATGGTGTCGTTGTTGACGATCGCTTCATTGATGGCGATTTCCATGGGAAATGTGGAACCGTCTTTGCGCATCGCATTTACCACTGTCTGCTTCCCGATCACTTTGGATTTACGTGAAATGAGATATTTTTGTATGTATTGGTCATGCTGGCTTCTGATCGGCTCGGGCATGAGGATACGAATGCTTTTTCCCAGTACTTCTGCTTTCGTATAGCCGAAGGTGTCTTCCGCTGCAGGGCTGAATTCCGTAATATGCCCCTGCGAGTCTATGACGATGATGCCGTTTTTGGCTGTGTCTATAATACCGCGCAGTCGTGCCGTACGTTCTGCAACATTGGCCGCCATGCTGTTGAATGTTGTAATGACCTTTCCCATTTCATCCTTTGTCTGATATGAAATGCGGTGAGTATAGTCGCCACGTAAAAAATATGCTGCAGATTTTTCCAGTAGATTAAGCGGAGTAATGATGCGTTTTCTCAACATGAGAAATGAAAGAAAAGAAAGTATGATACTGGTTATGGTTAGTAGAAATATACAATAACTAATAATGAGAATAGCATTCTGTCTTTCTTTGATTTTTTTTTCAACTCTTGCATTATAAGCAATAAAAAAGCTTTCTATCAGATCAACCAAATCTGATTTGATAATACTATGTTCAGTGTCAATCAATCCTGTTGTTAAATTGTACAGTTCAGCTTTAGATTTTGATGAAATATTACTGCCGTCTTGTTGATATAATTTTTTGATTTTGTTCAGGATAGCATTTTCAAGAGTGAACAGATGGTCGGAATTCCGTTTGGCTGCTGCGAGGATATCTCTTTCAAGATGAGAAAGTTGCAACTTTTTAAGTTGTTGCTCAATGCTGTGTTGTTCGCCATACGTATTAAATTCCATTTTTCCTGCCAGTACCTGATCCCAAAACGAAAGTGAAAAATTTACCGGGTAGGGTTGAAATCCGTTGCGCATTGCCGCGATAGCGAGGAAAAAACGTTGGTATTTGGGATCTCCGGTTTGGGCGAAACGCAAGGCCATTCGCGTCATATCATCGGAACCATGTTTTATTTCCCGCGCAAGAGTTAGAACTCGCTGATTTTCCTGCTGTATTTTTAATTGAATTATTTCGTTTTGGAGGAGCCAGACGCCGAGTACGGCAATGGACAACATCAGGAGCGTGAAGATGCTGGTGATACATATGGTGAGACTGCGGATGCTTAGCCGCTCAGCAAAATGCAGCATGCAATAGTCCTTATATGGCGTGACTTAGTTGTTACTTGCGCCATCACAGATCATTTTCAGGGTGTTTATCTTTTATTTCAAAGACTGCATCAAGATTGTCCAGAAAGACGGCTACAAGCGCTGGATCGAAATGTTTTCCGCTTTGCGCGCGAATCAGGTCGAGGGCCTTTTCATCTGACCAGGCATCCTTATAGGGGCGTTTGCTCGTCAACGCGTCAAAGACATCGGCAATGGCCACGATACGTCCGATGAGTGGAATGTCCTCTCCCTTGAGGCCGAAGGGATACCCAGTGCCATCCCATTTTTCATGGTGCGCCAATGCCGCGGAATAGGCCATCTTGAGCAGGGGATTGTCATGTTTGCCGATGATCTGGGCGCCGAATTCCGCATGCTTTTCCATGATTTTTCGTTCTTCGGGGTCCAGCCGGCCAGGTTTGAGTAGAATGTTGTCCGGTATGCCTATTTTTCCAACGTCGTGCATGGGGGTGGATTGGAGGATCAGGTCCGCGTCCATGTCGTTCATGCCGATGCCTTTGGCAATGATACGGCAATAGTAGCTCATACGGATAACATGCATGCCGGTTTCGTTGTCCCGGTATTCGGCTGCAAGGCCCAGGCGGCGAATGATTTCCAGTCTGCTGTTGTCCAGCTCCTCCGTGCGCGTATGAACCATTTCTTCCAGAGCCCGGTTTTGATCATACAACTGCAGATGCGTTTTTACCCGGGCCAGGACGATGGGCGGACTGATGGGTTTGGTGATATAGTCCACTGCTCCGGCTTCAAAACCTCGGGCTTCGTCTTCCACTTCCCCCATGGCGGTGACGAAAATTACCGGCACACTCCGCGTACGGGGGTCTGCTTTCAGCTTCCGGCAGACCTCGATTCCATCCATCTCGGGCATCATGATATCCAAGAGAATGAGATCCGGAATGGTGCTGAAGGCTATTTTCAGAGCTTTTGCGCCATTGTTGGCGGCTTTTACCCTGTACGACTTTGCAAGAATATTGGAAAGAAGAGCAATATTTTCCGAAATGTCGTCCACAACAAGAATCGTCTGTCTCGGGAAGTCTGAATCCATAAGAGCATCCACAACGCTGCAGGTTGGCAAGAATTTCTATGTTGCCATCATGCCATGAAAACAGAATTCAGGAAAGGGCATGCAGTAAAAAAATGGTATTGGCGAGAGGGCTGTTTTTACGCAAAAAAAAAGCCGGAGGGGGGATTCCTCCGGCGTGAATACTGTGATGTTTTTGACTTCGCGTGGGATTTCGGACGTTATTCTTTTGATAGATCAGCGTTTACGATGTATAGTGTATTGCGATCGATAGTCGTTTCGTCCAGGTACTTCTGGTGCAAACGGCCTTTGGTGGACCAGATTGCAAAGTCGTCATCATTCAATACACCTATTGTATGGTCGTTGATGATCCACAGGCCTTCCATTTTGTCATGCGGATAGTTCACTTCTTTGACCATGTCTATGACCAGTTCTTTCTCCACCGGTTTGATGCCGACGGCCGCCAGAGCTTCCCAGCCGCCTTCCTGTACGGTTTGCTCAATGGTTTTGCCGTTGATCAGGAGACCGAGCGTCTCATCCTGGGTTGTTCCTTCGGCGGTTACGCCTTCAAGGTCCGTACCCGTACGCAGATCAATCTTGTAAATCCGTTTCATGGCCTCTGGTTTTGCTCTGGCAAAGGCGCCGTCCCGTTCGATCAGCACGAATTCATTGTTGGAGAGCGCTACGATTTCGGAGTTCGAATTCTGCGGTTTTTCCTGTTTGTAAAGGTATTGAGCGATCTTGCCCGAAGCCAGATTCACAGTCACGATACGCGTTACATCCTGTTTCTGCACGTTTTTGTCCGGATTACGCATGGTGGATTGCATGATGCCCACCAGCGTTTTTTCATCAGGCGTTACGGCGAGCCCCTCCATGCCCCGGTTTGGACGGCGTTTGGCGAATTCTTTGGGCAGTTTCAGAGAGGAGCGCGTATCGTCTGCAAAGGCGTTGATCCGGCTGATTTCCTTACCTTCGGCATCAAAGTGCACGATATGCGGACCGTATTCGTCGCTTACCCAGAACGTGCCGTCCGAAAGCGCCACAAGGCCTTCTCCGTCCAGGCCGTAGTCATCCAGGCGCAACGGGTTGTAGTCCGGGCTGTTTTTGTCGTTGTTATAAGGCTTGGCGCCATCTTTGAGAATGGGGCTGCCGTCGGCGTAATAGGGCGTTTCTCCCGTACCGCCCAGCCCCGAGGAATTGGGCAGGCCTGTAATCCGGGAGCCGTCCGGACGCCGTAGCAGAATGGTCTTTACCAGAATGACACTGCCGTCGGGTTGCAGTTCAAACAGCCCGATACGGGGCGTATAATCCGGCGTGGGAAACAGTTTGCCTTTGCCCAGAGCGCCTTTGTATTTGCCGTTGGGACCGCGGTCGGTCAACGCATAGAACTGGTTGGGGACAGTGGGGTGCGCTGTCATGGAAGAACCGAAACCGCCGTTGCGAATCTCAAAATTCTGATCCGGTTTCTGGGCATCCAGCAAATCACTGCGCAGTACCGTGTAGGGGAGCGGGGCTCCCTGTTTTGTGCTGTTTTTCAAGGCCGCTTCCAGATCTTGTTGCGCTTTTTCATCCGCAGCGAAAACGGATACGGTCAGGGACAGGGCACAGAGACAGAGCACCGCGGACAGGGCGGTACGGCGAAACCAACTATCTGGCATAATAGAGCTCCTTTCTTCAATAAACGAAACAGGATAGGACAGTGTAAAATCAGAATTAAAGATAATACATCTGGCTGATGACGATACCATGTCGCTTGGGTGACACTATTATTGAAGGAGGGACGACAGTAACTCCCGGTTTACGCTTTGTTGTTCGTCTCTGCAGTACTAGTAATCTGTTTTTGTGTTAAATAATTTGTGATTACAATATGTTATGCTGTAAATTTATTGCACAAAATGTCTTGAAAACGTCACAGGAACACAACACGATGCCTGTTTTATCCGGCTAAAAGGAATTAATTCAAAAAAACAACGTCATTCAGGCAGTAGATACAATGAACAGAATCAATCCACCTTCCAGACAGCTTTGCAGAGCCTCAGGGTGGATTATTCCCCAAAAAAAGGTTCCTGTGGAACCTTTTTTTATGTCTAGTAGTCCAACCCGATGCCGTCAGGCAAAAAGCAGGAGGTGAGCGACCATGAAGATTGATCTTCACGTCCACACCAAATATTCAACCAGACCTTCACAATGGATTTTGCAGAAAATCGGCTGCCCGGAGAGCTTTGTGGAACCTGCGCATGTGTATGCGCAGGCACGGGCCAAGGGCATGGATATGGTAACCATCAGCGATCACAATGTCATAGATGGCGGTCTGGAAATCGCCCATTTGCCGCAGACGTTCGTCAGCGAGGAAATCAGCGTTTTTTTTCCTGAGGACAAATGCAAGGTGCATGTGCTTGCTTGGGATATAGACGAGCGCATTCATAATGATGTCCAGCCGTTGCGTGACAATCTCTATGACCTGGTTGCCTATCTCAGGCAGGAGAAGGTGCGCCATGCCATAGCGCATCCGTTGTTTGCGGTAAACGACAAGCTGCGCGTGGAGCATGTGGAGAAACTGCTGCTGCTCTTCAACACCTTTGAAAGTAACGGCACCAGAGACGGCATGCAGAACAGCCTGCTGGAAAATATTTTGACCATGCTCAACGAACCGTTGATCAATCGCTTGCGCGAACTGCACGATATCGAACCCCTCGGCCCCACGCCGTGGCTGAAAGCCATAGTAGGGGGGTCGGACGACCACAGCGGTCTGAATATCGCCAGGATGCACACGGAAGTGCCGGGTGTGACCACACTGGATGCATTTTTCGAGGGCATTGCCGGTTGTGACTCGATGGCCAGAGGCCATTGTTCGACGCCCAAGACAATGGCGCATAATCTCTACAGCATCGGCTACCAGTTTTTCAAGGACAAGTATGGCTTGCAGTCCTGTGTGAATAAAGACAATTTTCTCAAATTTCTCGACTTGTCCCTGACCTCCAATTCGCCCGAGCCTCAAGGGGTATCCGGCTTGTGGATACGTTTTCAGGCAATGTTGCGTAACAGCGGACTGTTCCGCGGCAAACGGATCAATGTGAAAGAGACGTCGAAACTGTTGCGCCACAAAGCCGAAAAGGTCTTTGAAAGCGACCCGAAGCTGACGGAAAAGGCCCGGACTCTGGGCCGCCAGGAAAACCATGCCGAGCAGTTGTGGTTCGATTATGTCAACAAGAGTACCAACGAGGCGTTTTCCTATTACGCCAATACCATTCTGGATCATTTGACCAGCGCCGATATCTTCGGCGGGTTCCAGTCCATCGCTTCGGCAGGCGCACTGTATACGGCGCTTTCACCCTATTTTGTCGCCTATACGCTTTTTACCAAGGACCGGGCGTTTTGCCGGGAATCCTTGCTGCGTATCAGGGAACTGGCCGGTAATGGCAACAAGCCGATTCATGGCGACGGCGAGCCTCCATTCAAGCTCGCCCATTTTACAGATACGTTTTTTGACATGAACGGTGTGGCCATTACGCTACGCGAGCATGTCAGCCTGGCCAGGTGTACGGGCAAGGAGTATACGGTCATCACCTGCGACCACGCCGATCAGACCACTGGCGGCGACTATGCGCAAGGTGTCATGAACTTCAAGCCCATAGGCGCCTACGATATGCCGGAGTATCCGGACCTCAAGCTTCTGTATCCGCCCATATTGGAAATGCTCAGTTATGTATACGAACAAGGCTTCACCGACCTGCATGCGGCAACGCCCGGTCCCATAGGCCTTGCTGCGCTGTTGATCTCCCGAATTTTGAAGTTGCCCATTTCCGGCACGTATCATACGGCATTTCCCCAATACATCGGGACATTCACCGGCGACACCTCTCTGGAAGACGCCACCTGGAAATTCATGATCTGGTTCTATAATCAGATGGACAGGGTCTATTGTCCGTCCCAAGCTTTTAAAGACGAACTGGCCGCCAAGGGCATTCCTGAAGAACGGCTGGTGGTGTATCCGCGCGGAGTTGATACCGAACGCTTTACGCCCCTGAAACGTAACGGTTTCTTCGAGAAATACAATTTGAATGGAAATACCAAGCTTCTCTATGTGGGAAGAATATCGAAAGAAAAAAATATGCCGGTGCTTGAAGGCGCTATCCGGGAGCTGCTTTCCGAAATGCCGAAACTGGATGTGGTTCTGGTGGGAGACGGCCCGTATCGCGAAGAGATGCAAGCCAACCTTAAAGATTTGAATTGTGTGTTCACCGGAAAGCTGGAAGGGGAGGAACTCGCCGCGGCGTACGCGTCGTCCGACCTGTTCGTGTTTCCTTCGACCACCGACACCTTTGGCAAAGTCATTCTGGAAGCGCAGGCCTCCGGATTGCCGGTAATCGTCACCAACGTAGGTGGTCCGAAAGAAAATTTGGTCCCCGGGAAAACCGGGTTGATAGTGGAAGGCAATAATCCTGAATCCTTGAAAAACGCGATCTACGAGCTTGTAAGCGAACCCGGGCTTGCCAAACTGCGGAACATGGGCTCCTGCGCCAGGGATTATTGTGTTGAACGGACGCTGCACAAGGCCTTTGAAAGCACCTGGAATCTGTACTCCGGACGCGAATAACATTTTTGCGCCGGATTTTTTCAGACTTCCAGCAACCCTGAACCCTGGGATATCCCATGCTACGAGCAGATGAACCTACAGTTGAAAAAGCTGTAAAACACAATAAGGTATTTTCACTGCGGACCCTGCGTTCGCTTGCCAAAGGCCGTATTCCCGGCCAGGTAGTCATACAGTATACGGACCGGTGCAACGCCAGTTGCGCTCAATGCGGCATGCGCGCTTCCAGCACGTTTACCCGCAGCAAGCTGGAAATGGATGCAACAAAGCGTCTTATTGACGCCATGGCGGAAAAAGGGGTCCAGTCCATTTCCTTTACCGGCGGTGAGCCGTTGCTGTACCTGGATGAAGTAGCGGAACTCGCGACATACGCGGGAAAAGCCGGAATCCCGTATATCCGTACTGGAACCAATGGATTCATTTTCCGCGGTGCGGACAAAGAGGATTATACAGAAAAGATCGAACGCATTGCCGCCAAACTGGCAGACACGCCCATAAACACCTTCTGGGTCAGCGTTGATTCCGCAGCGCCTGAAGTGCATGAAAAAAATCGCGGTTTCAGCGGCATCATTGAAGGCATGCGCCAGGCCTTGCCCGTGTTTCATCTGCACGGACTGTACCCTTCGGCGAACCTGGGCATCAACCGGTATACGGGCGGCACGGGCGAGCGGGCGCTTCCATTGCTCAACGGCGCGGAGGGAAGCGTGCAGAATGCGACCAGGTTCGAATCCCAGGCCAAGAAAGCCTTTTCCAGATTTTATGATTTCGTGGCCGAACTGGGGTTTACCATTGTCAACGCCTGCTACCCCATGAGTATGGATGCGGACGAGAGCGGTAGCGACGCGGTTTACGCAGCCACTTCCGAGGACGATTTCATCCGTTTCAGCAAGCAGGAAAAAATTCTGTTGTTCAAAGCCTTGCACGATACGCTCCCCGCGCACCGTTCGCGCCTGCGCATTTTTACTCCTCAAAGTTCACTGCTGGCCTTGATTCGCCAATACGAAGGCGCTGATTACGACGGCTATCCCTGTCGGGGCGGCGTTGATTTTTTCTTTATTGATTCCAAAGAGATGAACACCTATCCTTGTGGGTATCGCGGCACGGAAAACTTGGGCAAGTTTTGGGATCTGGACCTGAAGACTCTTGTTTCCGCCCAGAATTGCAAAAAGTGCGATTGGGAATGTTTCCGTGATCCTTCCGAGCTGATCGGGCCGTTGACCCAGGTTTTCAACAATCCGCTGCATCTGGCCAAACGGCTTTTTCATGACAAGGAAATGCTGCGGACCTGGGTGCGGGACCTGAGGTATTACCGCGCTTGTGAGTACTTCAACGCCCGCAAGGCGCCGGACATGGTAAAGCTGGCAAAATTCGCCTGATGACGTTGATACTCTCCAGCCGGCCACTCTCCTTTTGTTGCCCACGAATTACAGTTTGACGTCTTGAATCAAGGGATCTATGGCTTTGCAACCCAATCGGTTCTGTTGATTCAAATCGTTCATCGAAAATCGTAACAAGAAGGGGCTCATGGCGAAAAAACAGGAAGACGCTGCGCAAATAGCCGCGGCGGTATTCGGAAAGGACTATGTTTGTGCGGAAAGCGTGTTGCTGGCCATTGCCCGTACGCGGGGAATAGAATCCGAACTGGTACCCGGAATCGCATCGGGGTTTTGCAGCGGAGTGGCGCGTACCTGCGACATCTGCGGCGCTGTAAGCGGTGGAATACTCGCTCTGGGGCTTTGTTACGGCCGCAGTGTGCCCGGCGAATCTCTGGAAGATCTGTACGCCCTGGTACGTGATTTTAAACAGCAGTTCATGCAGCTGCATGGCTCTGCCAACTGCCGGGAGCTGATCGCGTTGGACCTTGGCACCGAAAGCGGAAAACAAAGTTACCGGGAGCAGAATTTATACGACACCTGCCGCGTGTTCGTAGTGGATGCATGCCGTATCGTTACGGCATTGATGGATGCTTACGAGCGTAATGCCCTGGAATAGAAAATAGATTCACTGCCGGTTGCAACGGGGTATGCCTTGCAGACCGGCAGTGGCGAAAGGTGAGAAACTAACTAGCTGACTCGTCCTGAGATGCTTCAGGCGCTCCGATTTTGACATCTTTTTCTTTCACCGAATCCAGGCATTCCCAGCTTAATTCCAGAGAAATTTTCTGTTCTTTTTTCTTTTTGGAAGCCTTGAGTTCCAGATCCAGCACGTCAGGGGGATTCAGGGTCAGGCTTTCCTCTCCGAACTGAAAGTGGATGACGCCGTTACGCAAGGATTCCAGCAGTTCTTCAATTCGGGTGATGGCCTGATTGAGTGAAACCATTCCCTCAATTTTCAGTTTGTCTTTTCCCATGGTCGGATTCTCCTCGTCCTAAAAAGGTCTAGTAACAAAACAGGGCGGTGGCAGCTCTGGCTGCAGTGAGTCAATTTCCTCACGAATCATCGCATTAGAACATTCTCAAGTCAAAAAAATCAGGTTACCTGATGTGCTGTTTTTTCTTTCTTAGCGTATTCCTTCATCGTTGCATTAATCCGGGATAAATGGTTCGCGTACGAGTGAACTTCCAGAGATGGCTTTGGAAGCTTTTTTGACTTCAGCCACGCGGTGCGAAAGTCCGGACATGGTGAACGGCAGGGAGAAATCACAGTCAACAACGGCGATGGAGAGCGAGATCAATGGAAAATTGGAAATATTGCCGTCGCGTCCTTTTCCTACAATAAACCCCCTGTTGACGTCTTCTTCCGAGTAGAACGAGCCGGCGTTTTTACAGAAGTTGTCCAGGGCGTATTGGCATATGGTATCGGAACGCTCCATCCCGGTAAGCATGACAAAATCATCGCCGCCCACATGGCCGACAAAGTCGTCAGCAGAACCATGCGTATCCAGGGCATCCTGCAGAACCTCGGCCGTGAATTTTATGATTCGGTCCCCGTGGTCGAATCCGTAAATGTCATTGTAGACTTTGAAATGGTCGAGATCCGTATAGACCAGGCTGGTCACAACGTGCTGGTTCATACGCATGTCGATTTCACGTTCAATGGCGACATTGCCTGGCAACCCGGTCAGCGGATTGGCTCCTTTGGCTAGTTCCACCTGGGTGGAAGCAAGGTGGTCCAGCATACGCTGTACGGAGACGACTCCCAGTACTTCGCCGTCCGTGGTGATGATGATATCATCGTATACCTTTCCGGCAGGGCGCGACATGGCCAGGTTGGCAGCTTCTTCTATGCTCGTATTCCCGTCCAGAACAAGGGGCGCCGGATTCATTATCCGTTCAATGTCGCGCGGAAGATAGAGAGACATGCCGAATTGCGTGCTCAGCTGGCGGTTCATGTCGTATTGCATAAGCAAACCAAGAGGGGTCTTGCCCTGCGTGACCACTACGCTGGAAATATGCGGATGGTTCTGGAGCAGTTCTTTGACTTCGCCTACGGTTGTTTTCTTGCCTACGGTAAGGGGCGGGCGGCAGAGATCGCTGACCGTGCCGGAGAGCTTGCAGATCTGGGTGTTGACTTTGTGTTTTTTCTGGCAGGGAAGTTTGATTTTTGGCTCAATGCGGCGTGGGACGGGCTCGCCCAGCAGAAAGCCTTGCCCTCCATGCACGCCCATATCAATCAGCGATGTCAGCTCGGTTTCCGTTTCAATCCCCATGCCCAGGAGTTTGGAATTGATGCGTTCCGCCATGAACAGCAGGGATTCGACGATGGTCTTGTGGACGGGATCCGTATCGATATTGCGGGTCATGCTCAGGTCCAGCTTGAGAAATTCGGGCTGGAACTGGGGGATGAAGCGCATGCAGGAATCTCCTGTGCCGATATTGTCCATGGCAATGTTGAAGCCATATTCCTTAAATTTGCTCATACGCTTGATGAAAAAATTGATATCGTCCATGCGCTTGCCCAGCGAGAGTTCGATGACGATATTGTCAGGAGCAAGGTTGTGCTTGGTAAGGCGGTTGCGCAATTCCTTGGCCGTGAATCCGCTGTGCTGGAAATTTGCCGGATGCACGTTGATGAAAATTTTGTGTTTCGGAGACAGGGAATCAAGTCCGTTGAAAATCGTATCCAGGCAACACTGGGTTAAATCAACCACGTGATCCGTTTCCTGGGCCAGATGAAAGAGCGCTTCGGGTTCGAACAAGGGCGTACCGGACGGCCCCCGGATGAAAACTTCCCAACCGATGAGATCTCCGTCGGTAAACCGGATGATCGGTTGATAACGCACCGTCAAACGGCTGGAGTCCAGAATTTCCTGAAAGAGTTTATAGGTCGGCAGGTTTTCTTTGACTTCAGGCGAACAGGCCAGACGTTTCGCCTGGTTGTAAGCCCTGTAAAACGACTGGCCAAGAGAAAGCCCCTGCTTGTAAGTGAGCAGGGAGCAGCCGCAGAGGGTATTGAGCGTGTAGCCCAAGGCATCAAAAATCCGCGCATTGAGCTGATTGTTGAGTGCGACCTGGATCAACAGGGCTGTTTCAAAAAATTCAGACAGGCTGTCGTTGGTATTTAGGAGAATGGCAATGGTATCCGGTGCGGTAAATCCGATATGGCACAACGAGTAGGAAGAAATATAGGATTCAGCTAGTTCCCGGATCAGGTAAGCCATTTCCTGAAGGATTAACTTGTCCAGATCCTCATTCCGGCAGTTGCTATTGTGGTAAAAGTTCTTAATTTCAAAGATGATAAGTCCCAGATTGACCTCAGCGAACCTTTTTTCAAGGCTTTTGAGGTCTCCGGGTGAAATGAATCGAAGCAACATGCCCTCAAGGTCGTACAGCGTCTTCTCGGGGGCATATTGTAATTTTTTCGAGAAGTATTTTTTTAGCTTGGGCATTTTTTTCCCCTGACTGCAGATGCAGTGTATGAAGAAGCTATAGCCGACAAAGATGACGATGGTGTGACATGTTTTTTCTGACTTTCAGCGGCTGGAGAGGCTGGAAAGAGCCCGCGAAATTTGCGAAAAGCATGTTGCCGCCGCAATTGCCCGGAAGATGATTTTGAGGTTAAAGATAGGAGAACTGTTATGTCCGATGCACTACAGCTTGTATGTACTCATTGCGGAGCGAAAAATCGCGTTCTTGTTGATAAACTTTCCCAGGGACCGTCCTGCGGAAAATGCAGGAATCTTCTTTTTCCGCCAAAGCCCGTGGAATTGGGAGGAGGCTTTTTCGAGAGATTCATTAAAAACACCCAACTGCCCGTACTGGTGGATTTCTGGGCGCCATGGTGCGGACCATGCCGGGCCATGGCGCCGGTATACGCGGAAGTAGCTGCGGTTCTGAATCCGCAGGTTTTTTTCGCAAAGGTCAACACCGAGCAGGAACAAGCCTTGGCGCGACAATACCGGATTCAGTCAATCCCCACGCTGGTGCTTTTTGACCAGGGGTGTGAACTGACGCGGATTTCCGGCGCATTGGAAGCCGAAGGCATGAAACGCTGGATACGCTCACAGTTGCGTATCTGACTACAGTCCGCCGGTCAGTCCATATTACGGAGTCCGTACGTGAAAACATCCTGGTTCGTGCCAGGACCGGGCTGCGTCACTTGGACAGACCGGCTCCTGCCGCCCGGAGGCAGGGACTTGCCGCTCAAAAAGGAATTTTGCCCTGGAGTTCGGATGCGTTGGCATCGCCTTCGTGGTCTTTGAATTTGACTCTGATGGCTTTGATGACCTCCTGAATCTCCAGAAAAGCCCGGACCACATCCGGGTCGAAATGCTTTCCCGACTGCTCCTTGATGTGTCCAAGCGCATCTTCATACGCCCAGGCTTCTTTGTAGCAACGCTTGGAACTTATCGCATCGAACACATCCGCCAGTGCGGTAATACGGGCGCTCAAGGGGATTTGCTCTCCTTGCTTGGGCGGTCCGGAAACGGTGCCCGGTCCGTTCAGGTCCGTTAGAAAACCGGGGTACCCGCTGCCGTCCCATTTTTCATGATGATTTAGGGCGATTTCCGCGGCCATGCGGTCCAGCTCCGACGTGGAGTTGGCGAACAACCGCGCCCCATGGAGCGTATGCCCCTTCATGATTTCGAATTCCTGAGGGGCAAGCCGGGCGGGTTTTTTGAGTATCGTGTCGGAAATACCCACCTTGCCGACATCATGCAGCATGGCTGCTATACGCAGCAGGTCTCGAAAGCTTTTCCGGTTTTCTTCCGCAACTCCGCGCGATTGCGCCCATTGATCGTAGATTTCCGCCGCATAGGCGCCGACCCGCTGGACGTGGGGCCCGGTTTCGTGCGGGTCGCGGAGTTCCGCCATACGCATCATGCGCAGGATCAGCTCGCGTGTGAGAATGCCGCGTTCAATGGCCGCGGACGCGTTGTTGGCCAGCAAAGGCAGATAGGTCAGATCGTTTGTGGAAAAAGGGACGGGTTGTCCGTTTCTGTCAAAGGGGTTGATAAGCTGCATGACGCCAATGTTCTTTTTGCGGCTCGTACGCATGGGCAGAGTCAGGATCGAACGCGTCCGGTATCCGGTTTTCAAATCGAAACTCTGGTTGAAGCGAAAGGGATAACCCGCGGGAATGGCATAGGCGTCGTCGATACGCAGTGGTTGCCCGCTCAAAGCGACATGGCCCACAAGGGAATGTTCGTCAATCGGCAGGGTGGCGTCGATATACTGCTGGATTTTGGCTTCGTTGGCGTCCAACGAGTCGTTTTGTACGTAGCTGAAGTGTAATCTGTTGTTTTCTTGCAGGAATATCGTCCCGGCGTCTGCTCCGGAAAAATTGCGGGCTTCAAACAGCGTACTGTCGAGAATGGCGTCCAGGTCCCGGAGTTCGTTGACCTCTTCCAGAAAAGACAGAATATTTTGAACAAAATCAATATGCTCGATACAAGGATGGTCACGGTCCATACAAGCTCCCGGAGTGAGGAAAATATCTAACTGTAGCAGTATAAAAGGTTGCACCTGAGATGGCAAGAATCGGTGCAATACGCAGGAACAGTTTCAACCAGAAGCTGTCGGATGAGGGGCCTGTGTGGGGCGGCCTTGACTGCTGTTTTGCCGGTTTGCCCTTCTTTATTGAGCGTTCCGGCCGGTGCCGTCAGAAAAGCTGGTCATCCGCCGCAGCCGGAAATAGCTTTCATCAAACCCCATCTGGCAGAGATGTTCGAACAGTTCCGGACAGATCCCTTTTGTGAGCAGCATCTGCAGGTAGATAAGATCGTCAACGGAATGCTCTCCAGTGTATAGTGGCGGGGGGCTGTCCGAAAGCCAGTAACTGTCGTCGATCAGCCGCTGTTTTTGGGCCAAACTGTATTGCTCCGTACCCGGCAGCAGCGTGGTGATACCCATTACCGGAAGTGTGGCCGGTCGGATTGCCAAGACAAGTTCAATGGTTTCCATGATGGTTTCAGGAGACTCGCCGGGATTGCCGATCATCAGGAAACAACAGGGCTCCAGTCCGGCAGCGTGAGTCATCGCAAAAGCCTGGCGTACCTGTTCCACGCTGAACCCCTTGTTGATGTTCTTCAAGATCCGCGGGCTGCCGGACTCTACGCCATAGTATACGCGGTAGCATCCGGCTTTGCGCATCCAGGCGAGCATCTCCTTGCTGACGCAGTCCACCCGTGTTTCCGCCATCCAGGGAATTCGCAGGCCGCGGGCGAGAATTTCCTTGCAGATGGCCACGGTCCGCTGTTGATTTAGGGTGAACAAATCATCGGAAAAGTAGACATGGCCCAAGTTTTTTTCAGTTACGAGCCATTCCAGTTCATCTACCACATTTGCGGGTGACCTGAAGGCCCATGTGCCTTGAAACAACTTGTTCACTGAACAGAAGCTGCAGTGGAACGGACAGCCGCGCGAACTGATAATATGAGTTCCTGGAACCGTACTGTAGCGCTCCGGAATCTCGGGTGATTTATACTGGTCAAGGTCAAAGGCCTCATATGCGGGAAAGGCCAGCCCATCCAGAGCGGGAAGCGGGGCCCGGGGCGCCGTCCATGAAAGCCGGGAATCGTTTTTATAGACAATGCCGTTGACCCGGTCCGGATGTTTTTTCTCGGCCAGGCATTCCGCCAACGAGACAATGGTCTGTTCGCCCTGTCCGAGTACAACGATATCCACATCCTTGGAAGCGAGAAGCTGTTCCGGAAACAGGGTGGCGTGCGGTCCGCCCATGATGACGACCGGATTGGCCGGGCTTTGTTTGGCAACGGACGCAAGCCGTAGCGAACTGGCGCGGCTGAAGGTGAAGCAACTGATGCCCACCACATCGGCCGCTGTTTTGTCGAGATAGGCGGCGGCTTCGTCCCAGTCGTAGTCGTGCAGGTCCCGCAGCTCCGCGTCAAAGCCGTTGGCGCGCAGCGCGCCCGCCAGGTAGGCAATCCCAAGGGGCACCCAGGTTTTGGGCGGAACCATGTCTTCGGAGAGAGTCAGCGGATTCATCATCCGTGGTCCTGGTGGAGTGAGAAGCACTATTTTCATACTGTC
Organism: Desulfovibrionaceae bacterium; assembly: GCA_963677785.2. GTDB lineage: Bacteria > Desulfobacterota > Desulfovibrionia > Desulfovibrionales > Desulfovibrionaceae. The sequence continues at coordinate 180,241 of CAXXDH010000002.1, forward strand.
CCGCCTGTTCGGCTTGTAGTGAATTGCGGACCCGGGCCCCTGGGGGGAGGTTGACCGCCCCAGGGACTATGGTCCGGTGTTCTTGAGGATGGAAGGCAGCAAGAACATTGTGCAGTCCGTCAGGATGGCAAGGCGAACGCCCTGGATTCAAAACTTTTCAGGACGTCTGCCATGCCGAGTTGTTTCAGGGTGGTTCTGGTCGGCAGGCCTGTTTTCTCATCCCAGCCCATGAGCTTGTAATACTCGGTTTTGGAAGCTTCGAAGTACTCCTTGATCAGCGGCGGATGGGGCGGTTCCGCCGGTGGAAAAGGAGGCAGGAGCCGGGTTTCCACCGGAGCGAAAAAGTGGTCCGGAAGCTGGTCGTGCTCTTCACGCAGGTTCACCTGTTTGCCTCCTCCCCATTCCATGGCGGTGAGGAGCCTGTGCATGGCCCAGATACGCGCGGCTCTGGTATCCAATGTTTCCTGGGTCATTTTTTCGCCCGTGACCAGTTCGAACAATTTGTATTCCACGGAAACGTCCCCGGCGTAGTCCCTGTCCTCCCGTCCGCTGGTCATAATAGGATAGACCCAGTCGCAGACCGTCAGGCTGTCTTTAATGCATGCGCGGTAATGGATGAACTGTCCGAGATACGCATATGCCTTGGCGGATTTTTCTCCGTTCCATTTCAAGGGGATGTCGCGTTCGCGCCAGAGATCGTTCAGGCCGTTTTCCGCTACCTCTTCGCCCCAGTGTTTTTTGGCGATGGGAAAGGCCTGCTCAAAGCTGAGCCCGGTCCATTCGAGCAGGTTGGTCATGGAATGCCGGTTGGGGTCTCTGTTTTCCATGGCGAAATTCAGCGCCCAATAGTACCCGTAGGTTCTGGGGTCGTAATGCGCGGACATGCCCCAGCCTCCATTGCCGCCGACAACTCCGCCCATGATGCCTTCCATGTTTTCAAAGGCCATGACTTTTTCAGCCAGTTCCTTGTGACCGCGCTTTTCCAACTCGGAGGCAAGGATGTCCATGGAACGGCGGAACCCCTCTGCAAGGCTGTTGCCCAAAAAACTTTTGCGATACGTGATGCAATCGATCAAGGTGATCAGGCCGGTTTCGCCCAGCTCGCCCTGCGGCGGGTAGTGCCCTTTTTCGAGCCCCGCGACGATTTCCGGAGTCACAAGTTTGAGATCCAGCAAATGTCTGAGAACACTTTTGCCGTCCACGAGCGTGTCCTGCAGGTACCAGACGAACTGAATCATCGGGAACATTTCAAAGGTGTCGACGCCGAGTTTGTTGGCGAGCTGATTGGCCAGATAGGTGGCTTTGTCCTTATTTCCCAGCCAGGAATAGTACCACTGCGTACAGCTGACCTGTCCGCCGCCCATGCCCGGAACGTTCATGTAGGCGTAGCAACCTTGCGGGCAGGAATAACAGGACTGGGCTTTGATGTGGTACTCGTTCAGCCAGGGCGCGCAGCTTTTTGTCTGGTCGAAGCGCAGGGCCTGTTTGTTGATATCCTTGGGATCAATGTGTTTTTCGGTCCAGCTCAAAGCCCCCTTAGACAAGGGTGTGGAACCCAGCGGTCCGGGTTGGAACTCGCGCATGTCACGGACGAAATCCACCAGCTCCTTTTTCTTGGCCACGGATGCGCCGTTGGTTCCGCGAACGACGACTGCCTTGAGATTCTTGGAGCCCATGACGGCGCCGAAACCCCCTTGCCCCGCGGCGTTCCCGATACGGTGAATAATGGGCGAAATGCGCACGAGTTTTTCGCCGGACGGACCGATGAGCGCAATTTGAACTTTGTTGTCCTCAAGTTTTTGTTTTAATTTGTCCTGCGCGACAAAAGTGTCGTCTCCCCAGATAAAACCGGCGTCCTCAATGCTGACCGTATCGTTGTTGATGTAGACAAATACGGGCTTTTTGGCTTTCCCCTGGATAATGACCGCATCATACCCCGCGAATTTCAGTTCCGCCCCCCAATAGCCGCCGAATCCGCTTCTGGTCACCAGAGGATGTTTGGCATTGGGCGCGTAGCTGTGCGGTGAAATTGAAATCACTTCCGATCGCCCTGAGGAGGGCGCCAGACTACCGGTCAACGGACCTATGGCGAAAACCAGTCTGTTTTCCGGACTGAAGGCGTCCGCCATGGGAGCTTCGTCAAAAATAACCTTGTATCCGATGCCGATTCCTCCGGTGAATTGCATGTATTTCTTTGTTTCTTCCATGGTTATTTTGCCTGTCCCCAAGTCTACCCGCACTATTTTTCCAGCCCATCCAGTCATAGCTGCTGCTCCTTTGCTCTTTTCAGGATAATTTGATGAATTTAATGGCATTGGCAGGACAATACTTGGCGCATTGAGGATCACCGCCGCAAAGATCGCATTTTGCGTAGATTTCTTTATCCTCATTGTAGACAATCATGTCCCATGGACAGGCGGCAAAACATTCGCCGCAGCCTTCACATTTGGTGGGATCAATAATTCGCGCGCCAGTTTTTTTGTCAAGAATCAGAGCATCATATTCGCACGCGAGATAACAGTCGGCCATGTTGCATTGCCGGCAGACATCCGGCATGACGCAGAGCATTGCCAGGGAATGCATCGGGTCATAGTCCGTATGTATTCGGCTGAGCGATGGCTGGCAGATGTTATCATGGGAGAGTGAGCAGATGATTTCACAAGTTCTGCAGCCGACGCATGTTGTCGGATCCGTCACCAGCCATGCACGGGCATTGGGGAGTTCTTGCGGCGTTATTCCTCTGTTGTAATGCTTTGGATTGAAATTTTTTGGAGCTGAAAAAGCATTTCCGACAGCGAGTGTACCGGCAGCAATCTGTACTCCGAGAAAGCCTAATACTTTTCTTCGTGAGATAGATAAGCCTTCTTTTGCGACAGATTCTTTTGCAGTCTGCTTTGTTGCTTCGTGATTCGTATCACCAGGCAGTACGGTATTGGAATTTTTCCTCACAACGGCCTCCTTTTCAGATGTTGCACAGTGAATTCTACGTTCAACCAGGTTGAGCAAAAGGAGGGCCACATGCACGAACTTGAGGCTGGCGGAGAGGGAAAAGAATGCGTAAATTAAATCTAATCGCTTGATTTTGTGACTGAAAAATTAAAAATGCCGACATTTGTTTATGTTATTCAAAACAGGTTGGAAGTGGGGTATCATGAGGATGTCCACAGGAAAAAGTTGTGTCGTTATGACTCGATTTGGATTTTTCCTCGTGTCATAGTGATATACTTTTATCTTTATGTGTAATTTTAACGTATTGGCTTGAATATTCTGAGTAAGGACAGCGGAGAGCACTCCTTGAATCGTACCCGGAGTTGTCACGCTTGCTGTTGTTTTTGTGTTTTAGTTAATGAAATCAGGGAGGTGAATCTCCTGATACGGCGCTCCTATGCCTTTGCGGCACCATGTTCGTTTCCGGGGAAGGAGAGCCGCGACGGTGCGAGCTGACACACCTTGCAGGTCAATTTTTTCCAAGCTCCAGGGGGCAATAGTCTCCGGAGTATCGTTACGGCCGTTGCATTTCGATTGCCGCGTTCGGGCCTGCCATGGGGCTGTCAGCGGACAATCCAAATCCTATTTGAAACTGTCTTCATTTTTTTTTTTTTCGGGGCGGCAGCGGGGGCTGGTTCGGATTTTGTAATGCATTTACGGGAAGGAACAGGCTCGTACTCATACTACCCAGGGAAATCGTATGGATATCTGCAAGATTGCTTTTCCTGAAATTATTTTTGGCCGCGGCAGTTTACAATACGCAGGAATCTGTGCCAAACGGCTTGGGGCTTCCAAGCTGTTCGTGGTTTCCGACCCAGGCGTTCAAGAAGCGGGTTGGGTGGACGTATTGTTCGACATGCTCAAACAGGAACGGCTTGATTATGTCTATTTCGATGATGTCGTTGCCAACCCCAGAGATTATCAGGTCCTGGCCGGAGTGGAACTGTATCAAAAGGCTGCTGCCGATGTCGTGCTTGTGCTCGGCGGGGGGAGCCCAATGGATGCGGCCAAGGGAATCGCCTTGCTGGCCAGCAATGGGGGGAATATTTGCGATTACGAAGGCGCGAACCAGGTCAAACTTCCTCTGCCGCCTTTGGTTTGCATCCCGACGACCATGGGAAGCGAGTCCAATATTTCTCAGTTCATGGTTATTACCGATGAGAAGCGGCATGTGAAAATGACCCTTATCAGCCGTACGCTGGTTCCCAATATTTCCATTACCGATCCGTTGGTGTTTGAAACCTTGAGCCGCGAACGGATTATTCCCACCTTGTTCGATTCCCTGGCCCATGCCGTGGAATCCTACGTGTCTCCTATCGCCAATGTATTTACAGAAGTGCAAAGCCTCAAAGGTCTGGACATGCTCATCAGATATCTTGGCCCTGCGCTGGAAACATTGGAACTGGACGCCCTCGAGAATCTTGCCGTTGCCGGCACGTTTGCTGGCATGGCCTTCACCAATGCCAGCGTCGGATTGGGGCATGCCCTGGCGCACGCCTTGGGAGGCATGTATGATATCGTACACGGTACGGCGCATTCTTTGCTTCTGCCGCATGTCATGCGGTATAATCTACCATCCTGTCCGGGGAAAATGGCCCGCATCGGTACGATCATCACCGGAAAAGTTTTTGGAACGGAAGAACAAACAGCTTTGGCGGGTATTGAAGCCCTTGAGAGGCTCAGGGATGAACTTGGCCTCCCCTCGCGTCTGCGCGCGATCATTCCGGACAAAGCCCTGCTGCCGGAAGTGAGCCGGAATGCGATAAATGATATTTGCATCTTGACGAATCCGCGTTCGGCAAGCTGGAGAGACATTTTGAATATTTATCACGAGGCCTGGTAATGCCGCGTCCAATGAGCATAGACGATATCATTGGTATCGAATCCATCAAGCTGGGATTTTTCAAGCAGGCTCAGAAAACCATACTCGAACTGCAGACCTCCAATATGGAGCTGGAACAGAAACGGCAGGATGTTCAGGCAATTCTGAACGGCATTCCTGATGTTATGGCCGTTATTTCTCTCGAGTACGAACTGCTTACAGTGAATAACGCTTTTTTCGAAACATACGGGATTGCTGATCCGCACGGGATGAAGTGCTATGATATTTTCAAGGATCATGGCCGGCCTTGTTCTCCTTGCCCCCTGGCCATGGCCAAGGAAGGGCGGTGCAATGTATGCCGCAACCTGCAGATTTTGCAACTCAATGGGGAAAACAGGCAGATCGAATGTACGGCCTCCCTGATGCGGGATGCTGAGGGGAATCCCGGTAAAGTGTTGCTGCTGCAGCGCGACGTCACCTTGGAAAAGCAATATCAGGCGAAATATTTTCAAGCCGAACGCATGGCCACTGTCGGCGTGCTGGCCGAGGGCGTGGCTCATGAAATAAACAATCCGCTGACCAGCATCAGCGGCTTTGCCGAGGCCTTGACACTGCGTATGGATTCTCTTGCTCAGTGCCTGCGGGAGAAAGGCGAGTGCGGAGACCTGCTGGATATTTTTTCTGAATATCTGGAGATTATTCTTATGGAGTGCAACAGATGTTCGGATATTGTGCGTAACCTGCTGACGTTCGGGCACAAGGAAATAAGGTCGTTTACCATTGTCAATCTCAATGATGTGGTCTCCAACTGTCTGAAATTGCTGCAACCCAGGCTGGCGCAACTGCCCCACGGGACTATCAGCCAGGTGTTAACTTCTCAGGAGCCTTGCGTTCTCGGGCATCCGGGGGAACTCATGCAGGTAGTCCTCAATCTTGTTCTCAACGCGCTGTATGCGGTCAAGGAGTCAGGCTCCATCACTATTTATACCTCAATTATCAAGGACATGGTTGTGCTCAAGGTCATCGATACGGGTCATGGCATTTGCAAAGAGCACCTGGATAAACTTTTTGAGCCTTTTTTCACCACGAAACCGGCCGGGCAGGGCATCGGAGTAGGTCTGTCCACCTGTTACAACATCATTACCAAACATGGCGGATCGATCAGTGTGGAAAGCGAACCCATGCGAGGCGCCGCCTTTGAAATCATTATGCCATTATTTGCCGAATAGGATGCAGAATATGTCGCTTGAACAACCGATACGCATTCTCGTAGTGGATGATGAGCCGTTCATTTGCCGGCTGGCTCAAAGGGAAATGGCACTTCCTGGCAGGGAAGTAACCACGGCCGCCACATCAGGGCAGGCCTTGAAATTTGTTTCGCAGCAGAGTTTCGACGTCATTGTCCTGGACGTCAGATTGCCTGACGGAAGCGGTCTGGAGTTGCTCGAGCGCTTTCGCGAGTCTCTCCCGGATGTTGAAGTGATCATGATCACGGGCTATTCCGAAGTCCCAAGCGCTGTGAAGGCCATGAAAATGGGGGCGTATGATTATGTCACAAAACCCTTTTCCCTTGAAAAGATCAATTTTATCATAGGACAGGCATATCAGCGCAGCGTTTTGAAAAAAGAGCTCAGGGTGCTTCGCAAAACCAAAGGGGAAGGAGGGTTCGAACAGATTATCGGCCAGTCCTCCGCCATGCGGCATATCGGGTTTTTAATCGACAAGGTGGCGCCCACGGATGCTCCCGTGCTGATCACAGGAGAAAGCGGCGTGGGCAAAAATGTTGTGGCCAATGCGCTGCACCGCGGAAGCACGCGTGCTGATTATCCATTAATCGTTAAAAACTGCGGAGCATTCAACAAGGACCTGTTGCGCAGCGAACTGTTCGGTTATCGAAAAGGGGCCTTTACCGGCGCCGTGGATTCCTATGAAGGGCTGCTGTCTCTCGCCAATAACGGTTCTTTGTTTTTCGATGAGGTCGGTGAACTTTCTCATGAATTGCAGTCCATGCTGTTGCGCGTCCTGGAATCCCAGAAGTATCGGCGGGTAGGGGAAAAAGAAGAGCGTACGGCCAATGTGCGTTTCTTTTTCGCCACCAACCGCGATTTGGCCCAGGAGGTGGAGGAAGGGCGTTTTCATGAAGCCCTGTACCACCGGCTCAATGTTTTTTGCATAGATATCCCGCCACTGCGCGAACGCAAAGAGGATATACCGGCTTTGCTGGATTTTTTTCTGTCGCAGCTGTATCCGGATCGTTCGCCCTACAAACTTTCCCACGAGGCGCTGCAGTGTTTGATGAGCTACGAATGGCCTGGGAATGTCCGCGAATTGAAAAATGTCATCGAACGGGGAATTATTCTCACGGCCAATGATTTGATAACCATCAAATGCCTGCCTGGGGACATTACGAAATGTCTGGATCAGTCTGAAAACTGCAATCCTTTTCCCACGCTGGAGCAGCAGGAAAAAAAATTCATCGTCCGCGTGCTCGAATACGTTGGAAATAACAGAACTCAGGCTGCAAAGATGCTTGGAATCGGAAGAAAAACACTTTATCGTAAGTTAAAAGCCTTTGATTTGGAGAATTTTTATCCACAGGCGACCAAACACGATGACTAGAGCCAGTATATTCGGCCCTGCAAGCTTTCGGAGAGCGGAAAGCTCATATGACTAACTAGTTGACTTTGCGACGTTTTATAGATCATATCGGCATGTTTCTGTCACTTGTGGCGCGAACGGGAAATGAGTACATTCGGAGAGAGTCTTGAGAACGCGTTTTTTGCCTTTTTAGAATAATGACAATAAGTTGGACTGCAAATCAGAACGTATGATTTCTGATGCTGACACAATGTGGTGCTTATGCAAAAAAAATTCGTTTGTATACTTATGTTGCCTCTCATGCTTTTGGCTTGTCCTGTTTCTGGCTGGGCCATGACACATACGTACAAGGTCGGCTACATTGAAGGCGGGCCATTCTGGGCCTTCACGGATCTTGTTGATTCTATTACCGAACATATGAAGAAGGTTCCTGATTGGGATGACCGGATAGAGTTCCCTCCGGATGCCTATTTCAGTCCGGGCTGGGATGATGCCGGTCAGGCAAAACTTCCGAATATGGCCCAGGAACTCATGGCCCGCACAGATCTTGATATGATCGTTTGCGCAGGGAATGCCGCCACCAAAGCCGTTCTTGCCGCCAACAATTATTCCACTCCCGTTTTGGCCATAGGTCTTCCCGATCCGGTAAAATCCGGTTTTATTCCAAGCTCGGAGGATTCCGGCATCAATAATTTCACCACACAGGTGGATCCGGACGGCGTCAAACGGATGCTGTTCATTTTTCATGACGTCATCAATTATTCCCGATTGGGATATATGTATTTCAACGATCAAAGCGAAAAGTGGCAGAAATTTTATCTGGAAGATGCGCAGGATGCGGCGAACGAGCGCGGCTTTGAGCTCGTTACCTACAACCTGGAAGGAACGGAGCCCCAACAGTGCCGCAAGGCCATTGAAGATCTGGCTGCCAAGGGGATAGATGCTTTTTTCATTCCCGCCCACCCGTGTTTTGACTGGCAGCAGAATGATGTGCAGTCGTATTTGCAGTTTTTTATGGACAAGCGCATTCCGACGTTTTCTTCATTGGGCGAAAACGATGTCCAGGCCGGCGCGCTCATGGGCTTTGTCAACGCGGACCTGGAGCAGGTCGGGGCTTTTGTGGCCACCAAAGTGATCAGAATTCTTCATGGCCAGCAGCCCCGTTCTCTGCCCATGATGGATGACTCGAACCCGAAAATTTATTTGAATTTGTATGTGGCACGCCGCCTTGATTTCGTCCCCACCTTCAGCATTCTGGCCGCCACGGATGCCATGTACGAAAAAATTTCGCTTCCCAAAGACCGGATGGTCGAGGGGGGCAATAAAGCAAAAACAGTGCAATAAAGAGGAGGTAGCGCCATGCGTGTCAGAACCAATCTCAAGGCCGGCCGGAGGAGACGCTGCGTTCGCAGCGGTGAAGAAATCATCCTTATGCAAGGGTATAAGTAGTGTCAGCTCAGGGAATGCGCTGAAGGTAATACTTCCAGTGAGTTACGAATTGGCTCCGACGTCAGTGTAACCGACGTCGGAGTTTTTTTTTTCACAAATTGCCGTGGTTATGGCCCTGAAAAACAAAGAAATAAAACCATTAAAATCTGTTATTTTAGCATGTTAAATATGATATGCGGCAGTACTGTTTTGTTTTGGACAAATTGGGAAAAAATCATTATAGGGGGTTTCTGCAACCAATCGAAAGCGTAAATTTTTTTTGGGCATTTAGCTGAAACAGCAATAAAGGACCCTATGCATTTTTACGAGCTATTAAAAGAAAAAAAGCAAGAAATAACTGACAGTTGGATTGAGTCTGTCTTTAAAACCTACCCTCTTGACACGGTCGGGTTTATGCGGACTCAGAAGGATCAATTCACAAATCCCGTCGGCCACCGGACCACCGAAGCGTTGCGTATTATTGTGGAGGCGCTTTTTGAAGATGGACTGGAATCCGAAACCGTTCTCGGACCATTGGACGACATCATCAGAATCCGTTCCGTACAGGAGTTCACACCGGCCAAGGCCGTGGGCTTCATTTACCTGCTCAAAGGGCTTATTCGCAAACTGGTGGAGAAGGAAGTGCAGGACAATGCGTTCGCATTGGAACTGTTGCAATTCGAATCGAAACTGGATAGTTTGGCTCTGATTTCATTCGATATTTATGTGAAATGTCGCGAACAGATTTTTAAAATGCGTGTGGATGAGGTGAAGCACGGCCAGGCAAACTTGTTGCGTCGTGCGAAACTGATATGCGAGTCTCCGGCAGAGGAAAATGAATCAAATAACCAATGATACGTCCAAGCAAGCGAGGTAAGGGCACATGGCAGTATTTTTATCACTATTGGCCGTCTTGGTGCTTGGGATTGGCGCGTACTGGGGGGCTGCGTCCGGAATGCAGAATGTATTCGGCGTATATATCCCTTACGTTGCCGCTGCTGTTTTTATCTGCGGATTCATCTGGCGAATCGTAGATTGGGCACGTACTCCCGTGCCGTTCAGCATCCCAACCACAGGTGCACAAGAGAAAAGTCTGGATTGGATTAAATATAATCCCATCGACAATCCTCACAACAAAGGCTGGACTGTAGTCCGGATGATTACGGAAGTATTCTTTTTTCGTAGCCTGTTCCGGAACGTCTCCGTTTCAATTCATCAAACTTCCAACGGACCAAGAGTAGCCTACAGTTCGGCCAAGTGGCTCTGGCTCTTCGCATTGCTTTTCCATTATGCGTTCCTGGTCATTTTTATCCGGCATTTCCGCTTTTTCGTCGAACCTGTACCGGTGCTGATCTACATCACTGAATTTTTCGACGGCATCATGCAGGTTGGCGTACCGCGGCTCTACCAGAGTGATCTTATCATCCTTGCCGCTCTCAGCTTTCTGCTGCTGCGGCGGTTCTTTGACTGCAAAGTGCGTTACATTTCCCTGGCTCAGGATTACTTTCCGCTGTTCCTGATTCTGGGTATCGTGTGCACGGGCATCTGGATGCGGTATTTCGGTAAAACCGACATCGATTCCGTCAAGGTCATGACCATGGGTCTTATCGGCCTGAGCCCCAACATTCAGCCGGATGTGGCTCCTATCTTCTATACGCATCTGTTCCTGGTCAGCGCCCTGCTGATCTACTTCCCGTTCAGCAAACTGATGCATATGGGCGGCATTTTCATGAGTCCGACCAGAAATCTGCCAAACGACAGCCGCGAAAAGCATTACAACAACCCCTGGAATCCGCCCAAGGTTTACCACACCTACGAGGCCTACGAAGATGATTTCAGAGAGCACATGATCGAGGTTGGTCTTCCTGTTGATAAAATGCCCGACGGTTCGCAGTCCTCTTCGGACTCGGCGGCTGAATAAGGAGTGGTTATGGCAAACGTTCCTACCCCTGAAGAACTTTTAAAGTTCAATTACGGAATGCCTCAGGAAAGCTGGCTGGATACCAAGCCGGAATTTCGTGACGGTTCTTTCTGCTACCCGGCCAAGCCGGAAGTTATCGAACAGATTGGTTTCCCCAATCCCCGTGAGTGGAGCCCCGCGGACGAGGACTGGAAACTGCCTGAAAATTGGTTTGAAATAATCCACAAAGCCTTCAAGGCGCGCTTGAAAAAGTACCGCTCCTTCAAAGTCTTCATGGACATCTGCGTACGCTGCGGCGCATGCGCCGACAAATGCCACTTTTTCATCGGCGGCGGCGGCCCGAAAAACATGCCCGTGCTGCGCGCCGAACTGCTGCGTTCGGTATACCGCAACGATTTTACCGCGTTCGGCAAAATCATGGGCAGACTCGGCGGTTCGCGCAAGCTGACCATTGATGTCATTAAAGAGTGGTTCTACTACTTCTACCAGTGTACTGAGTGCCGCCGGTGTTCGTTGTTCTGCCCGTACGGAATTGACACCGCGGAAATCACCATGATGGCCCGCGAACTCCTGCACGAGCTGGGCATCAACATCAACTGGATCATGGAGCCCGTACGCAACTGTAATCGTACGGGTAACCACCTGGGCATCCAGCCGCACGCTTTCAAGGATATCGTTGATTTCATGGTCGACGACATTGAGGAAGTGACCGGCATCCATCTGAATGTCCCGATGAATGAAAAGGGACACGAAGTCATCTTCATTACGCCTTCCGGCGATGTGTTCGCTGATCCCGGCATCTATACCTTCATGGGGTACCTGATGCTCTTTCACGAGATCGGACTGGACTACACGCTTTCCACCTACGCGTCCGAGGGCGGTAACTTCGGCCTCTTCACCTCTCACGAGATGATGAAGAAACTGAATGCCAAGATGTACGCGGAGTGCGAGCGTCTGGGATCCAAATGGATTCTGGGCGGCGAGTGCGGCCATATGTGGCGCGTCGTCAACCAGTACATGGAGACCCACAACGGACCGACGCCTCCGAAGATGGAAACGCCGGTCAACCCGCTCACCGGTACGGTCTTCGAGCGGGCTGCCGCAACCAAAATGGTGCATATCACCGAGTTCACGGCCGATCTGATCAAGCACGACAAGCTTCGCCTTGATCCCAGCCGTAACGATCACTTCCGGGTGACGTTCCATGATTCCTGCAATCCGGCACGCGGCATGGGTCTGCTTGAAGAACCGCGCTACGTACTTAAAAACGTATGCAACAACTTCTTCGAAATGCCCGAAAAGACCATTCGCGAGCAGACCTTCTGCTGCGCTGGCGGCGCTGGTCTGAACACGGATGAAATCATGGAAATCCGCATGCGCGGCGGCCTGCCCAGAGGAAACGCCCTGAAATATGTTCAGGACAAGCACGAGGTCAACCGGATGGCCTGCATTTGCGCCATCGACCGTGCTACGCTGATTCCTTTGGCCGACTACTGGGCTCCGGGAGTGGATATTTCCGGAGTGCATGAGCTTGTAGCCAATGCCCTGGTCATGAAGGGTGAAAAGAAGCGCACTATGGACCTGAGGCAAGAGCCCCTGCCCGGGATGGAGGATGAATAATGTATAACGCGAAGTACATCATTCCTGGACTCGTTGTCTTTTTCGTGCTTTTCTCCTCCCCTTTCTGGGCCAATAAGGTCTTTGGGGACGGCGGCTACAAACAGCCCGAACTGGCTCTGCCCAAGGGAGAAAAGGAGTGCATCGAAAATACGGATCTGATGCGCGCCGAGCACATGCAGATACTCGACACGTGGCGTGACATGGCCATTCGTCATGGCGACCGCGTCTACGTGGCGACCAATGGTAAAAAATATGTCATCAGCCTGCAGAACACCTGCATGAAATGTCACTCCAATAAGAAGGAATTCTGTGACAAATGTCACGATGCCAACAGTGTTGAGCCCTATTGTTGGAGCTGCCACCTCGAGCCAAGGGGGAATAACTAATGAAGAGCAGCAGAAGAAAGTTCCTCAAGATTGCCGGCTTGTCCGCTTTCAGCTTGGGCGTCAAACCGGTCATCGATGTGGTAACGAATTCGGACCCCGAGGCTTTGGCCCAGAACTTGCCCGAATACCAGCATACCCCCGAGCAGCTCAAGGCCAAGCACTGGGGTATGGTAATCGATACGCGCAAGTTCGAATCTCCTGAGCAGTACGAAAAAATCATTGAAGCCTGCCATACGTTCCACAACGTGCCCAAGATGCCCGGCAACCAGAACATCAAATGGCTCTGGACCGCGGATTTTGAACAGGCTTTTACCGACAAGCACAGCCATTTTCCGGCTGAAGCCGTGGAAGAGCGCGAATACCTGCTGCTGTGCAACCACTGCGAACATCCTCCATGCGTCCGCGCCTGCCCGACAAAGGCCACGTTCAAGCGCGAGAGCGACGGTATCGTTATCATGGACATGCACCGCTGCATCGGCTGCCGTTTCTGCATGGCCGCCTGTCCGTTCGGTGCGCGTAGTTTCAACTTCAAGGATCCTCGTCCTTTCATTGAAAACGAGAATCCCGAATACCCCACGCGGATGCGCGGTGTTGTGGAAAAGTGCAACTTCTGCGCCGAGCGTCTGGCCAAAGGACAGAATCCGGCTTGTGTAGACGCAGCCGCTGAATTTGCCGACGGTGCGATTCTTTTCGGCGACCTGGCCGATCCCGACTCCAATGTCAGGCAGGCCCTGAGCGAAAATTTCGCTATCCGTCGTAAAACTACGTTGGGAACGCAGCCCAGCGTCTACTACATAATTTAAGGGGTCAGCCATGCTCGAAAAAGCATTCAAAGGTTCACCAAGCTACTGGATCTGGCTCGTAGTCCTCGGCGGCATTATCAGCATTGGCGTGGCCGCGTATATCATCCAGCTCATCTTCGGTTTGCAGGTCACCGGCATGTCCCGCGATGTGTCCTGGGGCTTCTACATCGCCCAGTTCACCTACTTGGTCGGTGTCGCCGCTTCCGCAGTTATGCTGGTGCTTCCGTACTACTTCCATCATTACAAACGCTTTAAAAACATGATCATTTTCGGTGAGTTCATGGCCATTGCCGCCGTCTCGATGAGCTTGCTGTTTGTCATCGTTGATATCGGGCAACCGCAACGGGCCATGAACATGATCCTGCATCCGACTCCGAACTCCATCTTGTTCTGGGACATGATCGTTCTGAACGGGTATCTGTTCCTCAACATAGTGGTTGGTTGGGTTTCCCTGCAGGCCGAAAAGAACGAAGTTGATCCTCCCAAGTGGATCAAATTCTTTGCCTATACTTCAGTTATCTGGGCATTCGGCATTCATACCGTTACGGCTTTCCTGTACGCGGGGCTGCCCGGCCGCCATTACTGGCTGACCGCCATCATGGCCGCACGCTTTTTAGCTTCGGCTTTCTGTTCCGGACCGGCCATTTTGCTGCTGCTGATGTTCCTGCTGAAGAAAGTTGCTAAATTCGATCCAGGCGAACTTGCCATCAAGTCTCTGACGAAGATCATTGCCTACGCCATGGCTGTGAACGTTTTCTTCTTCCTGCTGGAAGTATTTACGGCTTTTTACAGCAACATCCCCGGCCACATGGATCCACTGGTCTACCTGTTCCACGGCATGGACGGAAACACGCAGTGGGTCGGCTTCCTCTGGACTGCCGCCGTGCTGGCGATTCTTTCGCTGGTGCTGCTCATTCCGCCCAAACTGCGCGACAACATGCAGTTGCTGCCATGGTCCCTGGGGATCCTGGTGCTGGCAACCTGGATCGACAAAGGTATCGGCCTTCTGGTCGGCGGTTTCACGCCCACGCCTTTTGAGACCGTTACCGGGTACGTTCCGCAGCCTACTGAAATCGCAGTCGGCCTTGGTATTTACGCCATTGGTGCTTTCATCCTGACCATTCTCTGGAAGATTGCCATTGAAGTGAAGCGTGAAGTAGGCCACGCGTAACCGCGTCATAGAAAATACGTACGGCCGGGGTTGTCCAAAACGGGCGGCCCCGGCTTTTTATTTGTGGAGGAGATCATGAAAAGGGTTTGTGTTTTTTGCGGCGCCAACAAGGGCTTCAATTCGATTTATATGGAAACGGCCACGTTCCTGGGGGCGGAACTCGCCGCCAGAGGACTGGGACTGGTGTACGGCGGGGCTTCCGTCGGTCTGATGGGGGCTTGTGCCGATGCGGTCATGGAAGCCGGCGGTGACGTCATCGGCGTCATGCCGCAAAGTCTCATGAAGTATGAAGTTACGCACACGAATTTGCACGATTTGCGCGTGGTGGAAAACATGCACGAACGCAAGGCACTGATGGCCGAGCTGTCCGACGGCATTATCGCCTTGCCTGGAGGGTGGGGTACGCTCGATGAAATGTTCGAAACCCTGACCTGGGCGCAACTCGGATTCCATGCCAAACCCTGCGGCTTTCTGGACCCCGACGGATACTATGACCTGTTGCTGCAGTTTCTCGACAACAACGTACGGCAAGGTTTCGTCACCGAAGAGCACCGGGCTATGGTGTTGGTGGATAGAACGCCCGAGGGACTGCTTGATCAGTTTAAAACCTATAAAGCTCCCCAAAATGTACGCAAATGGATGGCTAGTAAACTTTTGTAGTCATACTGAATGGTTATTCAAAAAAAATGTGTCCGGCCTGTAGAATCGGTCCGGAGCTCCGGACTCGTATTTATGACGCTTGACGCGCAGAATAATGCCGCATAGTAAGGTGAACAACCTAACACAATAGTTGTCACTTATGAATCAACACCTTTTCAACGTATCTCCTCCTCCCTCCTGTTAAAGGGAGGGGCCGGTTTCTACTCAATGGCCTAACGGGGGCCTGCTGTCTGCAGCAGGCCGATGGTATATTGTGTCCTTTTCCCCTCCTGGTGTTCCAAACTCGACGTAAGTTCTTGTTGTTACATCTCATTTGAACGTGCATTGCACGCACGTTGTCTATTTCCAGGAGGAATCATGCGTTATTATCTTCCTTTGGCCGGGTTGTGCCTGGCGGTATTTTTGTCCATGGCGGGCATGGGGCTAGCGGGAGTCGCTCTGCCCGAAAAATATTTGCAGGCGGCTGGAAGCATGCGTTCGGCCGGGTTGCTGTCGTCTCTGTTCGCGGTAGCATATATCAGCTGCCAGTACCCCTCGGGCCTGATAGCGGATCGTTTCGGCTATAGTTATGTGCTGGCTTTCGGCTTCCTTTTCATGGCGCTTTCTGCAACCGTCTATGCTCAAAGCAATACGGCCTGGGGTATTTATCTGGGGCGTATGTTGCAGGGGGCAGGAGAGGCGCCGGTCTGGGCAGCAGCTCCGGCGTATCTGGGCAGGGTGTATTGTGAAACTCGCGGCAGGGCAATCGGCTGGTACAATGCGGCTTTTCATTTAGGCATGCTGTCCGGTCCGTGCTTCGTTCTGTTGGGGTGCCGTATCTCCGGGGTGTTGATTTTTCAGATGTTCGCCTGGCTCTGTCTAGCCGGCATGCTTCTGGTTTTGACAGTGGTTAGACGCCATTGGCAGGATGATTCGGCAGCAGCCGACTTTTCGGGCGCCATAGAGCGTAACGTCCGCGTATGGCCATTGTTTCTCGGCGTACCCGTATTCGGTGCCGCATACGGCTTGGCCACAAGTTGCATGCCGGTATATTTGGTTTTTCAGGCAATGGATGCGCAGGGAACGGTTGGCCGGTTTTATTTTTGCCTGTTTCTGGGCGTTACTCTGGCGCAATACGCGGCAGGACGCCTTTCGGACCAATACGGTCGTACGCCGTTTATGAGCGGCGGGCTGTTCGCCGCGGGGCTTGGCCTTTTGGGGTTCTTTGCCGAGTCCCAAGTTTTTGTTTTGTTCTCCATTTTTGCCATGGGATTGGGCTTGGGGACATTCGCAGTGGCATCTCTGTCTCTTGTGAATGAACGCGCCGGCGAAGGCAATCAGGGCAAAGCCTCCGGATGCTACTATCTGGGCTGGGGAGCAGGGTATTTCCTGGGACCGCTTCTGGCGAACTGCCTGGGACTCCATTGTATCTGTACGCTGCTCGTTTTGATTGGGGCAGCTGCCGGTCTGCTGCTGCTTCGTTTGAATGAGTAGTCTCAAGACGTAGAGGTTAAACTCAGGGGGCCGCCACGTATGATCGGCGATCCCCTGTTGTTTTGGTTCTTTTTCGTGTAATTATGCTGAAAAAAACATTGCAGGAAAAACAGCGCACTGCTGGACACTAATTTGAAAGGGACGTATATTTTTTAGTAGATTTTTGTTTCACTCCAAAAGGCTAGCTAACAAACCTGCCAATGCACACTGAAACTCCCAGATCAATTTCCGTACGCATCGTTACGGTTTTCATTTTATGTTTTTTCGCGATAACGATAGTGCTCTTTGCGTTACAAAGCGTTATTGAACATGGACGGATCAAAAGACGTATTCAGCATGATTTCGATCAGTTGCAGCTGGTCTATCAACGACGTCTGGCTGAAGCCTGTCAACGTGGGGACGACCCGCTGGTACGTTCTATTTTACGCGGAATTTACAATACGTACTCTGTCGGCGGTGCAATTCTCGAATCCGAAGACGGTTCCACGGCCATCGCCATAGGCAAACTCCCGGAAAAGGTGAGTGAATATACCTTGCTGGCGGCTCCGTTGAAACGCGAGCCCCTGCTGTCTTTGCCTTTTGGCCTTGGGGCCGAGATGCGTCAGTTCGACTTGGCGTATATGGCTGATACGGGACAGGTCGTCCGTCTGGGGCGCGTACTGATATACGCAAATACGTCGCTGCTGGAAGAGGAATTTCTGGACAATCTTGTGTTCGCAGGATTGCATGCGCTGGTCTATTTTCTGGGTGTTTCGCTCATACTCATTTTTCTGGTCAGGCGCATGGTGGCCCGTCCGTTGGGGGCGCTGGCCGAAGAGATGAAAAACGTCACCAAGGAGGATCCGGAAGATATCGTCCTCAAAGCGCCGGTCGAGAACTTCAGCGAACTGCAGACCTTGTTCGCCTCGTTCAACTTCATGCTGCTCAGCTTTATTTCAGCCAGAAAAGCCTTGCGGTCATCCGCACTCGCCATCGAAAAACGTAACCGCGCACTGAGCGCTTCGGAAAAAAAATACCGGGAATTGTTCGAAAACGCCATTGAAGGCATGTTTCTGGTCGCCCCAAACGGTGACTTCATCGACGCGAATCCAGCATTGGCTTCGTTGCTCGGCTATACGGGCATCAAGGAATTCAAGGAAATTGTCCGTAATTTTCGCAACCATTGTTTTGTACGTCCGGAAGAATTCGACGTTATTTCCCAGGAAAGCAAGACAGCATTTAAGACCAGTTACCTAGATACACGCTTTCAGCGCAAACATGGCGCGGTATTCTGGGGCACATTGGCCATCCGGCCGTTTTGGGACAAGGAGCTCAAGACCTTGTTTTTTCGCGGATCTTTGGTCGACAACACAGAACGGTTGCTGAAGCAGAAGGCTGAAAAGGAAAAAGAAGCCGCGAAAATTGCCAGCAAAGCCAAAGGGGAATTTCTGGCTCAGATGAGCCATGAGATCCGAACTCCCATGAACGGCGTGATCGGTTTGACACGCTTGGCGTTGTCCAGCAGAAATTCTGATGAGCAACGGGAACTGTTGCAGCATGCGCTCAGTTCATCGTTAGGGTTGATGCATCTGCTGGATGAAATTCTGGATTTTTCCCGCATCGAGGCAGGTATGCTCGAGCTGGAACAGATCGAATTTTCCCTGGAGGATATTTTCATCTATCTCGCCGCCAACCTGGGACCCGAGGTGGGCAGGAAGCGGCTGGAACTGATATTTGACTTCGCGCAGAACGTTCCGCTGCAGCTTATCGGCGATCCGTTGCGTTTGCGGCAGGTGTTGATGAATCTCGCCAGCAATGCGGTAAAATTTACGGAAACGGGCGAAATCGTTATTCGTAGCGAGTTGCGCTCCCAGGAATCCGGAAAACTGGAGTTGGAATTTTCCGTATTCGATACGGGCATCGGTATGGATCAGAAGCAGCAGGCTCAACTTTTCAAAGCGTTTTCCCAGGCGGATCTCAGTATAGGCCGCAAGTACGGAGGCTCAGGACTCGGACTGGTCATTTGCGCCAGGCTTGTGGAAAACATGGGCGGACGGATTGAAGTGACCAGTATGCCCGGAAAAGGCAGCGTTTTTTCCTTTACTGCTCGATTTTTCTGTGGCGCTGAACAAAAAGACCAGGCGAATTGCAAGGCGGAATTCAGCGGCAAGAAAGCGCTTGTGGTCGATGATAATAATTCGTCCGGAGCCGCGATGGTCCACCTGCTGGAGAGGGTCGGGGTGGCTCCCCTCTCGTGCAAGTCAGTTGCTGAGGCTGCCGCTTCTGTTTCGGGGGCGGAAAACCGGCCAGTGGATTATGTATTCATGAACGGGAATCTGATCGAAGGCAAGGAGGACGACGGTTTTCGTGTTCTCAAAAAGGCAGAGTCGCAGGGAGGGAGTGCTTTCATTCTGCAATCTGCTTTCGGGCCAAAGCTTTTTCGCCAGCAGGGACACTGGGAAGGACCGGGGTGTTTACTCCAGAAACCTGTCATTCCTGGAACTCTCTGTCGTTGTCTGCGCGAAGCGGGCGACGGTTTGCCGCAGGAACATTTGCTCCAAGAGCGGGGAAAGAATGGTGGGGATACCGCGCCGCTGCTACAACAGCCACAAGCCTGTGAAGTGTTGCTGGTGGAAGACAACGAAGTCAACGTCAAGGTGGCCACGCGTACCCTGGAGCTCTTGGGCTGCCGCGTGACGCACGCCGCTTCCGGACCTGAAGCTGTGGAATCAGTGCAGACCATGCGTTTCGACCTCGTGTTTATGGATATTCAAATGCCCGGCATGGACGGTTATGAGGCGGCACGCGCTATACGCGCCATGCCCCGTTTTGAACTGCTTCCCATTATCGCTCTTACTGCCCATGCTTTTGCCAACGAACGGGACAAATCTTTGGCCGCCGGTATGAACGAACATCTTTGCAAACCTCTAGATCCCATGCAACTGCAGCGGGTCATCGATCAGTGGTGCCGTAAGGACAACGCACGGTTGCCGCAGCCCAGAAGAGCTAAAAACGGTCATGGATCGGAACATGACGCGATGGCGCTTTCATTTGCAGGCATCGACATGCAGGATGTCAATAAACGTATGCTTGGAGACTGGTCCTTGCTACAGGACAGTTTGCTGGCATTCAGACAGGAATTTTCGGATTTTCCGGAAAAGCTGGAGGCATCCATAACAAAAGGTGATATGCCACTGGCCGCGCATTTAACGCATACGCTCAAAGGCGCTTCCGCAAATATTTCCGCGCTGAGATTGCAGGAGCTTGCTCAGGAACTCGAATTGGGATTCAAACGCTCCGGCGATATAGGTGCTCTTTTCCAACGGCTGAAGCAGCAACTGGCTATTGTTATGGATGATCTGGATAAATTTGAAGAAGATATGACTACCGGGCCAGATAGAGGTTCATCATAATAAAATAGGGGAAATTTGATCAAATTTCCCCCAAAGCCCCCCTGGTAACGGATCAAGCATCCGTGTTCAGCATGGATCCTTTGCCTACGGCTTCCGCCGTGAGAACTTTTTTCTGCATTTCATATTCTTTGTTGGTATTGCCAAAGGAATCCGAGTTCAGTTTGTCGAGGCTACCGGTGACAACCTGCGCCCCGATGACCTCTTTGTCTGAATTCAATAAATCCTGGGTGGACTGCGAGGAATCCAGGCTGCCGGTCGAGGTATCAACTCCGCTGATTTCCATAAATATTTCCTCCAGATTTGCCCGGCTCAGTGGAATGGTTTGTTCCAGGTCCGGGTCTGACGCGTGTTCAACTTGCAAGGCGGCTATGCGTGGTCTTGGCCGCAGGTACACCTTTTTCGTGTTCAGGTGTGTTCATAGCACGTGTCACAATCGCTTCGAACAGCTGCCTGCCGGATCAGACCTGTACATCAACTCGCGCGCCTTTGCCCGTAGCCGATGCCGAGGCCGGCGCGCTGGCTGCCGGCGTATTTTGCAGCGTATTCTGGAGTAAAGAGATAACGAGTTTTCCCGTAATATCACGTGCACCCGTGTCCATTGCGATTGCGGTGTCCATGTCCTCTCCTTTCTCTAGGAGGCGTTTCCAAAGTCATTTCCGCGACACTTGGCCAGCATGGTGAAATGCTTGCTCAACCTCGCGATGAAAGTACCGTAGAAACACGCCCTGATCATCCAGCTTTGGCTATAAAATCTTATCGGCTGCAGCCTGAAAAAACTTAAGGGCCGGAGTAAAAAAATCCGGCCCTGTTTGATACTGACTGGCAAGGTTGGTGTGCGGCTATGCAATAGCTGCTCAAATTGAGCGGTCAAGCAGTGTGCCGGCCATTTCTTTGATCTGAGCGCTCAGTTTCAGCATTTCGTCTCTGGGGATTTTTCGAATGACTTTGTCGTCAGCCGAATTGACCACTTCCACCTGGATCTGGCCGGTTTCTTCATGCACGGAAAAATGAAGCTCCATGCCTTTTTGCTGATATTTTTCCTGGACCTCGCTGAAAAGCGTTTCCATCTCTTTTTCGCTCAGAGCTTCTTGGTTCTGTTGCGTTTTATCTTGTTGGGTCTCATCCAGTTGGAGTTCCGTTTCCTGAACGTTGAGTTTCGAGGAACGGTTCCGTTCGCTATTGTCTTCCCCTGCAGGTGTCGCGGGATTGGAAGGCTGGACTGCGTACCCGGAAGTGGAAATTGTTTGTATCTGTTCGTTCATGGCGCTCCCCTCCTTGCTTTGAGGGAATCGGTTGCTAAAAACGACCAGAGGGAACAGACCCTCTAAACGGGGAAACTATTCGTCCCGTCATTGTATCTATCGGCAGAACGCCATGCTTTCTTAAGGGGGGATGGAAAAAAAGGTGTATTTTTATCATTTGTTGCACAACTTTTGGTACAGCAAACGCGAGAGTCCGGCATTTCGGAAAAAGACGTTCAAAGATTTCTGTATACAAAAACAATCGTTTTTTGTGTGGGGGACGGTATGCTGGAGCTTGCGGCGTACGGACTGAAAAGTAGTGCCGGATATTCCGGCTTCTGTCAGGATTTGTTCTGCAGCAGATCCGGCAGGGCCTTTTGCTTGGAAAGGGGGGAGGGGCGGCTGTTGCCGGCTGTGGAGCCGCGTTCTTCACGTTGCATGGCCTGCTGAAAGATACGGCGGACATATCCAGCCACAGGCAGACCCCGTTTTTGTGCCTCAACACGTAACGCACCCCAAATGCGTATTTTGAGTCCGCCGGTTATGGCGGGTACATGTGTTTTTATCATGACTCTTTTTTACACGTTTCAGCTTTGGTCTGCAACCGTATCATGTCGCAGCGCGGCAGAGGCACTCCACAGAGACGGTCGTTGGTTTCGAGTCGTAAAGGAGTGCAATATAATTGTATGTTTGATTTTTTGCTGTTTTTACGCCATAGAAAAAAGAATAGCCTCAGGTTGTTGGTCTCGATTTATTAAGGAATTGTAAGCTGCGAAGCCGACCAGCTCCAAGCAGACGTGCGAATGATCGCTAAGAAATGGTGGAAATTCTGTTTAGAGCTGAACGATTTTTTTGTGAAGACGGCGTTAACATTACCCAGGATATATACATAACCAAGAAGAGGAGGTCGGGCATGAGGGCAGTAGGTGCGTGCGATTCCAAACAGTACGGCGCGGGCAGCGCTACGGTCATTCTCGCCATTCTTCTGGTCCTGCTTGTCGCAGTGACCGCGTATCTCCTGGTAACCTATTATTCCCAAAATTCCACTCTGGAAGCGCTGGAGCAGGAGTTATCCCAAACGCAATTTGATTTGGGGCGCGTATCCAGTTCGCTGGAACTGGCCGAGCAAGATAAACAGTCCGCGGACAGAGAATTGACCGACGCACGCAGGAAGCTGGCTGAACTGAGAAATTCCGGAGGAGACAGAATCAAGGCCTTGCAGCAACGGATACGGGAATACGGACGGCAGCAAAGGGAAAATGATAATAAACTCAAGGAGCAACAAACGAAACTGGCGGAATGCGAGACTCTGGCCAGCAAACTTGATGCAGCCGGCAAACGTATCGCAGAGCTGACTCCTTTTGGCCAGGAACTCGAGCACTGTAAAAAAAATCTTTCGGAAATCCAGGGGAAGCTGCAGGAAAGTAAGCAGGAAGCAAAGGAAAAACAACTTTTGACCGACAAGCTTGCAAACTGTGAGCAGCAACTGGCACAAGCTGCTTCCGTTCAGGAAGAGGAAGCCGTCAAAGAAACCGAAGCAACTGCCGCTTCAGTTTCCGAGCCACCGGACGCTCCAACGTCAGAACATGCCGTTGAGGCGATACGGATTTCCGGCCTGGAGAATGAAATCAGTAAACTGCAGGAACAGCTTGCGTCCTGCCGGGATACTCAGGCAGCCGGAGAAAAGAGCAGCGCGGCAAAGTGTACGGATCTGGAGACCAAGGTCTCCAGGCTGACAACGGATCTTGAAACCTGCCGGACTGATTTGAAGGCGCAGGGCGGGAAGATCTCGGAACAGGACGTGGCTGAAGTCAAAAAGACCTATGAATCCTTGATCAAGGATCTCAAACAAGAGGTCAGCGACAAGGAAGTGACCATAGAACGATTCAGGGACAAGGTGAAAATTCAGATCGTGGGGCAGATCCTGTTTCCTTCCGGAAGCTCGCACATTACCCCAAAGGGCAAAGGCGTATTGCAGAAGCTTCAGAAGACCTTCAGCGAATTTCAAAACAAGCAGATTTACGTCATCGGCCATACGGACGATGTGGATATCAAGGCGGCCTATCTGCACTGGGTCCCTTCCAATTGGGAGCTTTCCGCCAAGCGGGCCGCTTCAGTGGTTCGCTATCTGGTCAACAAAGCCGGGGTGAACCCGGAGAGGTTGGCCGCTGTCGGGCGTTCCTATTATGAGCCTGTGGGCGACAACGATACCCCGCAGGGCCGCGCCAAGAATCGCCGGGTGGAGATTGTCGTCTCCAACGATCTGCGCTTGCAGTAGGACGCGGGCTCAGCCCTCGTTTTTGTCGTAAATGGAAAAACTCAAGAGCTGCAGGTGGTCGGGTTTGATGTGCGTGTTTTCTCCCAGGTTGTAGGTGAACCCTAGATATTTTGGGACAACCTGGTAGGTTTGGTGTTCGAGCAGATAGGCGAGTTCATGTTCAAACTCGGGCAGTGGGACGATTTCAGCGAGGATGATATCTTCCACCAGGCCTATGGAAATGATCCGGGCACAAATTTTTTCATCATTGACTCGTGAGGAAAAGCGGTTTTTGAACTCCAGCGGGACATGCCCCTGCAGTTTGATCAGCCGCTTGGCCAGGGCCACGAATTTCTGGCAGATCTCCCGGCTGTAATAGACGAAGTTCACCGCTTGATCCGCCTCGATCAACCGGATCATGGTACGTTGTCCTAAAGGATGATCCGCCAGGGTCTGGTCAAGAGACGAAGACGGCAGCTCGCGTCCGGGGACCTGCTCAGAGGCGGGTGCAGCCTGTTGTCCGGAGTTTACTTCCCAGACTTTTTCCCGTGTTTTTTTCTCTGGTTCGGATGGCGGCGTCTCAGGAGCAGCGGGCGTCCCCCTTTGCTCCTGTCCTTCGAGCGTGTCGCTGATGAGGCTTTGTCTTCGTTTGCCGCCTCCCCCCGTATCCAGTGTCTGGTCCGGCGCGCTGTCGATGGTAAGGTCCAGTTCCGCCTTGGGGCGCCGCGCGGGTATTGGTTGTTCGGATGGGGCGGATTGCGGCTGTTCGGGCTCGGAGGCTCTTCGTTCAGGCCGCTTGCGTTGTCTGGGCTGGGCCGGACGTGCCCCCTGCAGGGTGGCGCCCATGGTACGCATCATGGTTTGCGTTGCCTCAATACCGGAATCCGGTTCGGCGTTCGCATCGTCCGGCGCGCTCAGGGGGCTTTTGCCTCCCAAGGTGAGAAAACTGCGGGTTTGCGTTTTGTCGAGTGTGGCTTTGCCTTGCTGGCCGGTGGGAGGCGCCGTACGCGAGCGTACCAGACGTTTTTTGGGGTCCTGGCGCGAGTCCTGGATTTCGGATAGCGGCCGCGCTTTGAAAAGTTTGGAACCGGGCAACAAACTGTTGATCTGTTGCGGCTGGAGCACTCGTTCCAGGGCTTCACGAAAGGCCTGGACTGTGGGAAAGCGGCGGTCCGGATCATAGGAAAGAGCCCGCAGCAGAACCTTTTTGAGGGGCGCCGGAGTAACGGCTGAAAATTCAATGGGGTCCCCGGAAAAACGTCGTTTGACCATTCCCTGGGTAGTATCGGATTCTTCTTCAAAGGGCAGGCAGCCTTCGATCATTTCATACCCCACCAGCCCCAAAGAATAGATGTCGCATTTCAGGCCGTAGCCCATGCCAAAGGGATCGGAGTAGACCTCAGGGGCCATATACAAGGGGGTGCCCGCCACTGTTTGGGCTTGTGTGGCGTCGCTTACTTGTCTGGATATGCCGAAATCGCCGATTTTCGGGGTTCCGTCCGCGGCGATGAAGATGTTTTCCGGTTTGATGTCGCGGTGCACGATGTTGCGCGCGTGAATATGCTCCAACCCTTTGAGGCAGCCGATCAGGATTTCAACGGCGTTTTGCCAGGGCAGCGGGCCTTTTTTGAGTTCCTTGGCCAGCGAATTGGGCAGGTAATCCATCATCACCATGATGTGCACCTGGACCGAATCCTCGTCTTCCGCAGTGATGATGTCGTGATTGTGCCAGCCGACAATATTGGTATGTCCGGCCAGATTGTACATGTGCAAAATTTCGCGGGCGTCTTTTCCGATGGTTTCCCTCAGCGTTTCTCCTGTGGGATCGTCGTCTTCGCGGGGCGCGCTGAGGGGGATGACCTTGATGGCGGCGACGAATTTCTGCCCCAGGTCCTCTCGCTCGATGGTGAAAACACAACCGTTGGCTCCCGCGCCGATGAATTTGCCCACGCGCCAGCGCCCGAAAAGCGGTTCCCGCTCTTTCAGTTCGTTCAAGATGATATTTTTGCACAGCATGTTCACGAGTTGCCGGCCTCTGAAATTTTGTTGTTATCGTCGCTAGTTAATTACATATAATAAGTAATTTTCAAGGACTCTGTAAAGGGGCGCATGCGCTGTGGACCAGGGGATAAAAATAAAAAAGTTTTATGCGTATTTATCAGGTTACGTGTGCAGTATATTAATATATTGTAACTGAAAAGAGACTTTCAATTGGTGGTAATCAAGGTAAAGTGGAACAAAAACGTATGGCATTTTTGCCGCCATCAACTTGTGATTCTTGGTGCAGGGCAAAGCAAGAACCGTTGATGTTCTTTTTGTTCGTTGCGAAAAACAGGTGCGCGGGGTGACGTCGTGAAATACGGGCTTGATGTGATCTTCGATCTTCCAGCCATTTACAAGTTGGCCAAACGGTTGTCCGAAATCGCGGGTATATCCGCCACCGCGATTATCGGCGTGGACGGCCATATCTGGGTGAAATGCAATTGGCAGGACATCTGCGAAAATTTTCATCGTAAACATCCCGACGTCAGAAAACGTTGTATCCAGAGCGATATCTATCTTCCTCGCAAGTTCGCCAACAACCCTGACGGCGGCGTATACCGTTGCGCCAACGGGCTGTACGAAGCCTCCGCGCCGATCCGGGTCCAGGGAGAAATCATTGCCAATCTGTATATGGGGCAGTTTTTGCAAAGTCCGCCGGATATCGCTTATTTCAAGGAGCAGGCCCGGAAATTTTCTTTTGATGAGGACGCCTACCTTCAGGCTCTCGCAAATGTTCCCATTTTTCCGGAGGAAAAAATCAAGCCCGTTCTGGCGTTTTTTGCCCGGTTGGCCGCTCTGATTGGCGAAATGGGCTTGAGCCGGGTCGAGTTGATGGAAAGCAATGTCAGTCTCACCGAGTCTGAGTACCGCTACCGCCTGGTCGTGGAAAATGCCGGTGAAGCCATTTTGATCATACAAAGCGGAAAAGTGGTTTTCGCCAATCAGAAAGTCGTTCGCAATATCGGCCCTGGCCAGGAATTTTTGCATCTCATACACGACAAGGACAAGGCCAACGTACAGCATTTTTTTGACGAATTGCTGGAATCTGGGGCTACTGCCACCTTGGGCAGCGTGCAGCTGGATACCCAGCCGGGTTATCCGCGCTGGGTGCATATCAACGCCACAAAGGTGAATTGGCAGGCCGAGCAGGCCTTGCTGCTGCATCTTTTTGACGTCACGGCACAGAAGGAGGCCGAAGAAGCCGTACAAAAAGCTCAGCTGGAAATGGCCAACGCGCAGAAAATGGAGGCCATTGCCAATCTGGCCACAGGCGTGGCGCATGACTTCAACAATTTCGCGCAGATCATCGGCACCAATGTGGAGCTGCTCCTGGCCCAGGAAGATACGGACAGCCCGCGCTACCAGAAGTTGCGTGAAATTGAATTTGCGGTGACCAAAACCAGCGAACTGACGCAGCATTTATTGATGTTTCGTGAGGACGAAGTATTTTGCCGGCAGGTCGTGGATGTTAATCAGTTGATCCGCCAGGTGGAGCGTTCATTGCGTACGCTGATGCCCCCGTCAGTGGAAATTGATCTCGAACTGAACGCCCTTTGCAAGGTGGAAAAAGGGGATCCCGTTCAGTTGTTTCAGGCTTTTATGAATCTGATCCTGAACGCCAAGGACTCCATGCCGGATGGAGGGAAAATTTTGATTACAACCGAGGACAGGATCTCTCCGGCGGATGACCTGCAGCAACATTCGGACCTCCAGGACGGCCAGTATATTTTGATTCGGTTTATCGATGAGGGAAGCGGGCTGTCCGAAGAGGATCTCTTACGGTTGTTCGAGCCCTTTTATACGAGCAAGCCCCCGGGCCAAGGGCATGGACTGGGGCTGACCACCGTCTATACGTTTGTGAAAAATCACTCCGGTTATATCACGTGCGGGAACAGCCCGGGCAAGGGCGCTTGTCTGAGTATATTTCTGCCTGCCGTTCGGGATGTGAAGCCGGTGATTCATTTTCCGGTGGGCGGGTATGAAACCATTCTGCTGGTGGACGACGATCCGTATATCCTGCACAGGGGCAGAGAATATCTGCACAACTACGGGTATACGGTTTTGGAAGCCATGAGCGGCGAAGAAGCCTACGAGGTCTATTGCGACAATTCCGACTGTATCGCATTGGTCATCATGGACCTGGTGATGCCCGGTATGGGCGGGGAAAAGTGCATTGAAAAACTTCTGGAAGTGAATCCCGATCTGCATATTCTGGTTGCCAGCGCGTACCTGACCAACGCGTTCATCAAAAACGCAACCGTGCGGGAGCGCATTCGCGGCTTTGTTTCCAAACCCTATATCAAGGGAAGGCTGTTGCACGCCATTCGCAAAGCCATGGGGCATCCAGCGGGACGTTTGGAAAAAAGCAGAAAATTGACAGCAATCGATTAGTTTACTATTATAAGAAACATACTCATTTTATCCGATTTCGTGGTGGGGATTCCGTAGGAGGGGCCAGGGCCGGCTTAGAGCGGCCTGGAAAAGATTTTTTTGTTACGGGGGATAAAGACAGTGGCAAACATCATCGGCGATTTCATCAAAAAGAACAGAGAGCGCCTCAAGTTGACGCAGGCCGAACTCGGCAAGGCTCTGGGGTATCGTTATGGCAATTTTATAGGCTATCTCGAAAACGGCAAGGCGGTTTTTCCACTGGACAAGTGGGAAGAATACGCGGAAGTGCTGCAGGTGGACAAGCATGCTTTCCTGGAGATCATCCTGCGCGAGAAATATCCCAGCATGATGCCCTATATGAGTTTTCACCCTGCTGACGAACAACACATGCAAAAACCTCGGATTTCTACAGGAAGCGTTTAAGAGTACTCCCACGGAAAGCGGCACAGGTGGCCCGGATACGCATTTTTCTGCAGGCAGCTGTCACATATGTGATGGCTGCCTTTTTACTTCAGACGCCGGGCTTCTGAAAAAAAGAGTCCGCACAATGCGGGAACGCAAAGTGCGAACTCCTGGGAAGCGGTTTAGTTGTCGCCGTCTAAAAGATTGCCGAGGCCGCCGAGGATGGAACCTTCCCCCACGCTGCCGCCTTTTTGCGGCGCAGCCTGGAGCATACGTCCGGCGAGACGCGAGAAGGGCAGGGATTGCAGCCAGACTCTTCCCGGACCGCGAAGCACAGCAAAGAAGAGGCCTTCGCCGCCGAACAGAGAGGTTTTAATGTTTCCGGCTTGCTGGATATCAAAGTCCACGCTTTGTTCAAAAGCCACCACGCAGCCCGTGTCCACGTGCATAGTTTCGCCCGGCTGCAGCTCGCGCTCAACGACCGTGCCGCCCGCGTGTACGAAAACCATGCCGTCGCCGTCAAGGCGCTGCATGATGAATCCCTCGCCGCCGAAAAGGCCGGTGAGGATCTTGCGTTGAAAATAGATACCGATCTGTACGCCTCGTGCGGCGCAGAGAAAGCAGTCTTTCTGGCAGATGAGCGTACCGTTGACACCGGGCAGCGGCACCGGGATGATATTGCCCGGATAGGGCGCACCAAAGGCCACATGGGCTTTGTCCTGGCCCGTGTGCGTAAACAGCGTCATGAACAGGCCTTCACCGGTGAGCAGGCGCTTGCCCGCACTCATTAGTTTGCCCATGAATCCGCCGGACTGGGACGAGGCGGACCCGTCGCCGAACACGGCTTCCATATGCACTTCCGGTTCTTTGTACATCATGGCGCCTGCCTCGGCCACGGCGCTTTCGCCCGGATCCAGTTCGATTTCAACGAACTGCATTTCCGCGCCCATGATTTTAAAATCGATCTCGTCGGCCGCTGCCGCGCGCGCGGCCGGCGGCGGGGCGGGGGCGGCTATGGCGGATGGTTCGTTGTTGAGTTCGGCCACCTGCCGAATGGGCAGCCATTCGGCAAAGCCTTCGCGCCAGGCATAGCCGTTGGGATCGGCCTGGATTCGTGCCTGGGCCTGTGCAAGATCCATGGGGCCTTCTGTCTGGCCTCCATAGCTTAAATACCATTGCGACATAGATGTTCTCCTTTTGTAGTGCAGGTGCGGCTGGCATGGGTGCAGAGCCGCACGGTTGGATGGCCCCGTACTCTCCCCAGTCACGGAGCTGTTCTGCGAAAAGGGTTCAAAAATGGATTCACGCTTACTTGGATAACTCCGCATGCAGGCGGTCTGCTTGCTCTTGCGAGAGGTTTAAAAGGCCGCGCAAAGAATCGAGATAATCCTGTTCGGCCTGCGTATCGATGGTAATGGCCAGCAAGGAAGCCGCGTAAACTTCCTGGGCCAGTCCTGCGGCCAGGGCCTGTTCGGTTATTGCTTCAGCTGAAAGCGGATTTTTCATTTCCTTTTTCAGGAAATCACGCTCTTCAGTGCTGAGGCCGACCTGTTCCAGCCTGTCCATGATCTGCATGAATTCTTCCGCATCAATGACGCCGTCGGCGTTGGCGGAAGCGATCATGGCCCTGATCAGTAAAATGGCGTTTTCCTCATTTGGTGAGTCGGAAGCCGCAGATTGCACGGGAGGCGGCGGAGTTGCCTGGCTGGCTGGAGCAGGTGCGGGCGGCGGCGGTGGCGGAGCCATGCCGGCCTGGCCAGGAGGAACCGGCGCACCAGGAGGCGGCGTCATGGCGGGGTGCTGAACGCCACCGGGAACTACGGTCTGAGGTTGTTTGTCCTTGTTGAGAAAGTGATCGGCCGCGGCAAAGGCCACTCCAAGAACGCCCATGCCCAGGGCGCCCACCGGAAGATCAGAGCGGGAGGACATGCCGCCGTTGAGCAGGCCCCCCAAGAGTTTTTCAGCATTGAACATCGCGCATTCTCCCTGGAGGACCAGACCGGTCCTCAAAATTATTGCTTTTCCATCAGCTGGTCATTGTCCAGCACATATCGAGCCGTACAACGTACTGTCGGGCAGCAGGCCGGGTCGTCCGGGCCATGGGTGGTCATGTCCAGAACAATCTGGTTGTTTTTGATCTCCATGGCATTTACCTGCACGCGGTCTCCAAGTGGAGTGCAGCCCAATTGCGTCAACTTGCCGTTGCGCCTGGTGAGCACGGTGAGTTCGTAGAACCAGCCGCTTCCGCCGCCGTTATAGACAAAAACCACGGCGGCTTCCTGTTGCTCTCCAGGCAGCAGCTTGCCGAAAGCGGCGTTGATGATATTGGCCATGGTCAGGTTGTTGGGGTCCTCCGCAGAGGTGCTTTCACGTTTGAACGTTCCATTTTTAAACACAAAATCCGGCAGCTCCCCGGCGTTGGGACAGTGGTAGGTAAAGTTGTTCACATCTTTGAGGCTGATGCCCTGCATTCCAGCGCCGTCGGATGTAGCGGAATCCGCGGCCAGCACAGAGGATGCGAGGCAGAAGCAGAAGATCAAGACGCATGCTGTCCGGAAAAGGATTGCGGAGAGTGTGTTGCTAATGGTGCGAATCATGACGGGCTCCTTGGATGCGTTATTCCATTGCCGGGCCATATCGTCAAGCCGCAGAGCGGAGGGCCGGAACGGCGCGGTATCTGTATCGGTCTCGCAAGGCCTTGATAAGAATCATTTGTACGTCATTCAGTTTGCCACAGTCAGCGGCGAGAGCAGTTCGCGGGCCATGGCTTCTCCCTGGGAACCGCCTCCGGCCATGCGGGAAAGTTCCTGGCGAATGTCCTGGCTGCTGAGCTGCGTGCAGCCCGTTACCGTATTCTGCTCCACAATTTCCTTGCGAATCAGAAAATGGCGGTCGGCCCTGCTGGCCAGCTGAGGCCAGTGGGTTATCAGAATAACCTGTTGCCGTTTGGAAAGTTCCTGAAGACGGTCTGCCACATGTTGCAAGGTCACGCCGCCTACTCCGGCGTCTACCTCGTCGAAAATCAACGTGGGCAGATCGGCCTTGGCCGCCAGGCTGGAGACTGCGAGCAGGAAGCGCGACAGTTCACCTCCGGAGGCGATTTTATCCAAAGGCTGCGGGGGCTGGCCGGGATTGGGCTGCCACAGAAAACGCGGACGCTCTTCCACCAGTTCGGGCCTGGCAGGCAGGGGCGTTGCCGGGCTGAATTCACAGATGACGCGGACATGTTCGGAAAAACCCAATCCCCTGAGTTCGCCCTGCAGCGCGGTGGTGAGTTTTTCCGCGGCCTCTTTCCGGCGCGTGTTACAGATTTGCAGTACTTCTGCGAAACTGGCCAGCAGGGCTGCTTCTTCTTTTTCCAGACGCTTACGCTCCAGTCCGCAGGAATCCAGAAACGAGAGATTGTCCGTGATCTCGGACTCGAGCTCGATAATGGCCTCGAGCGGCCGCTTGAGTTTGCGTTTGAGCTGGGCGAGCTGCCAGAGCCGGGATTCGATTTTTTCCAGATCGTCTTCGCTCCCGTCCAGGGTACGCTGACTCTTGAGACGGCCGGCCAGCTCGCTTAGCAGATAGCGTTGTTCTTCCACGCGGCCGCGGTCGTCATCGATTTCCGGCAGTACGTCGGCCAGGCGGTTCAGACAGCGCTCAAGGCGAGCCAGTCCGTCCAAAAGGCCATTTTCGGGCGTATACAGCAAATCCAGGGCCTGTGCCACGGACTCTCTGGCTTGTTCCTGGCTGCGCAGTGCGTTCTTGCGCTCTTCCAACGCGTCTTCCTCACCGGGGGTGGGTCCGACTTTTTCAATCTCCTGGCGCTGGAATTCGAGCAGTTCGCGTTTGTCCTCCAGCGAGCGCATTTTTTCTTCGAGCTCGTTACGGCTTGATTCGATCTGTTTTAATTCCTTGAGCAGCTGTTCCTTACGTTCGAACGGTTCGTGGTCATCCACAAACCCATCCAGAATTTTGGCCTGGTAGGCGGGCTGCAAAAGCCGCTGCTGGCCGTGTTGTCCGACATGCAGGATCATGCTGGGACGCAAGGATTTAATGCTGTCCTGGGATCCGAGCGCGTCGTTGACGAACATTCTGCTGCGCCCGGTATCCGCAACCAGTTCGCGCCGCAGCGAGTATTCGGCATCGGGCAGAACAAAGACGGCTTCGACCTGGGCTTTTTCCTCTCCGGGCCGGACCATCTCTGCGGTCAGCCTGTCGCCGGTCAGGAAATTCAATGCTTTGAGGATAAAGCTTTTTCCCGCGCCGGTTTCACCTGTAAGCACATTGAGTCCCGGCGCCAGATCCAGTGCCACATCTTCGATCAACGCCAGATTTCTGATTCGGAGGTATTCCAACATAATAATAATATACGCGGTTTGTCCGCGCGGTTGGTTGTTAGGGTAATTGCATTCGGTTTTGCGCATCCCCTCTCGGATAGTGTGCAAGTGCTATTGCTATATCCTCTTTGCTTGATTCTCGCCAGAGTTCCGAAAAGGTAATTGCGTTTCGGTTGGATCTATTGGGGATGATTCACTGTTTCAGCTTCGGATCGAGCAGATCCCGCAGGCTTTCTCCGAGCAGGTTGTATCCGAGAACAGTAAACAGGATGGCCAGGCCTGGAAAAATGGACAGCCAGGGCGCTACTTCCAAAGCGTCTTTTCCTTCCATGAGCATATTGCCCCAGCTTGGCACCGGGGGTTGTACGCCAAGGCCGAGAAAACTGAGCGCCGATTCGGTCAAAATCGCGCCTGCGACTCCAAGAGTCGCCGCCACCAGCACAGGAGCCAGCGCATTGGGGAGTATGTGGACTGCGAGGATACGCCAAGACGACGCGCCGGCGAGTCTGGCGGCCTGAACAAAATCACGCTGCCGGAGACTCAAAGCCTCGGCCCGCACCAGTCGCGCAACTCCCATCCAGGAGGTCAGGCCGATGACGATCATGATGTTGGTCAAACTTGGTTCCAGGATGGCGATCACGGCAAGAATCAGAAAAAACGAGGGGAAACAGAGCATGATATCCACCAGGCGCATCAACAGTTCGTCCACAATGCCGCCGAAATAGCCGGCGGTCAGCCCGAGTGCAAGGCCGATACAGACGGACAGGCCCACAGCCACGAATCCGACCCACAGCGATACGCGCGCTCCGAAAAGCATGCGCGCGAAGACATCCCGCCCCAGTCCATCCGTGCCGAGCGGATGGTCAGCGGAAGGGCTTTGATAAATGGCGTCCACGTCAAGGGCGATGGGGTCGTAGGGCGTGATCAGGGGAGCGCAGAGGGCAGCCAGAGACATTACTCCGACAAATAAGAGTCCCAGATACAGGAGGCCGTAACGGCTCAGGAACCGGTAAAGAACTTTTTTTTTCTGTGTAACCATAAAATACAAGATGGTTGTGGGAGCGTATTATCACACGTTCGGTGTGACCGAAGCATGGAAATGTCAGAGTGCAAGCGGGGTCCGTCGCACAAGGGCTGCCGGTTTCGCAGGTCAGGTCTCATCGCGGATTGACGGCGGGTTCATGGAAATGGAGCGTTTGATCGCCTTGATAAGCGACGCGGGCTGGTAGGGCTTTGAGACTACCGCGTTGATGCCTTCTTTCAAGGCGATACGCAGATCTTCGTAAAACGCCATTGAGGTTACCGCCACTATGGGAAGGTTGGCAGGGACTCCATATTCCTTGTTGGCACGGATGCGTTGAACAAAGGTGAGTTCCTTCAGGCCGGGAAGTTGGAGATCAATCAGAGCCACGTCGAATTTTTGAGTTCGCAGCAATTGCAGCGCACTGTCGTAATCCCGTACCGCTGTGGTTGCATGACCATTCTTTTCCAGAAAATGGGCGGCCACGGATTGATTGACAGGGTCCGCGTCTGCAATCAGCACCTGCAAAGTGTTGTTGTCTGTTCTGCTTTTGGAGGAAAATGAAGAAACCGCCTCAAGGGTATCTGAAGATTCCTGCGCGGGAATATAGGGGAAAACAATGTAAAATGTGCTGCCTACGCCGGGCGTACTTTGCACCCAGATTGCGCCGCCCATCTGGAACAGGATTTCTTTGGCTATGGCCAGGCCGATTCCGCTCCCGCTGAACTTTTTGGTTATATAGTCTTCACCCAGATCAAATTTTTCAAAAATAGCGCCGAGTTTCTCTTCCGGAATGCCTATGCCCGTGTCCGAGATCGTAATCAGCAGTGCAGGATAGCGTATGGTTTGCGTATGGAAGTAATGCCGTGTCGCCGCGGCCTCTTTGGTAAAAAGCGTTACGGCGAAGTTCACGGAGCCCTTTTCGGTGAACTTGAGCGCATTGTCCAAGATGTTGATGATAACATGGCGTAATCTGCTGTTGTCATAAATTATTTTGTCCGGGATAGCCGAGTCGATGGAAGACTGATACTCCAATCCCTTCCAACGCGCCTGGAGACTGAAGATGGCGTTCAGAGGCTGGAGTTCTTCCCGCAGGGCATGGCAGCGCTCCTTGAGCTTCAAGGTGGCTGTTTCGATTTTGGATAGCTCCAGCAGATCATTGACCATCCGGAGCAGGTGCTCGGAAGAATCCAGAGCCATTTCCAAGAGCTTCAAATGTTCCGGACTGACGTCGCTGTCGCGCAGGATTTGCAGAATGCCCATTATGCCGTTGAGGGGCGTACGGAATTCATGGCTCATGTTGGCCAGAAAACGGGATTTGGCAAGCTCAGAATCATCCTGTTCGTTGCTTTGGGATTGTTCCCGTTCTTCTATCAGACTGACCAGACGTTTGTTGACGACCTGGAGTTCAACCGTTCGTAAGGAAATAAGATTTTCCTGATGGTCGCGTTGCTGCCTGGCGGACAGGCAGTAATGCAGACGTGCTCGCACGATTTCAGGAACAAGCGGTTTACTGAACACATCGACGGCGCCAAGAGAAAATGCCGTTATCTCCTCCTGCACGACGGGTGTTTCCAAGACAAAAATAACAGGAATTTTAGCGGTTACTGAGATGGAATTGAACCTGGAACACAGTTCAAAACCATTCAATTCGGGCAAAGCTGTATTTACGAGGATAATATCAGGTTGCAATAAGGTGCAGAGAGATACGGCAGAGGCGCTATCCTGTACGTGTTTGTAAGAATAGTGGGAGCCCATCGTCTGTTTTACTAGATCGAAAGTCTCAGTTGATGTTTCAACTATAAGTATCAAACCGTCATGTTGGTCACTCATGCTCACGTTCCGCTAAAGAAATCAGTGAATTTGAAGCGCTGCGGAGTATGTCATAGAGAAAACAGCATAAACCAAACGGATAGAAAAGGGTAGTTAAAACAATGGTGAAAATTTCAGGGGTCATTCGGATTTGAGTGAAATTCTGATTCGGGGGTCGGCCAGCCCGTACCCCAGGTCGGCCAGCAGGTTTCCGACCAACGTCAGAAGTGCGCCGAGTACGAGATTGCCCATGATCAAAGGGTAGTCTCTGGCCATGACCGCTTCGTAGAACAAACGACCCAGCCCTGGAAGGGCGAAGATTTGTTCGACAATGACACTGCCGCCGATCAGCCCCGGGACACTTAGCCCCAGAAGAGTGATGACGGGCAGCAAGGCGTTTCGCAACGCATGCTTGATGATGACAGTACGTGTGGATAGGCCTTTGGCTTTGGCCGTCAAAATATAGTCCTGGCGCAACGCTTCCAGCATGCTCGTCCGCATGAAGCGAGACATTCCGGCAAGACTGGTAAAGGTGTAGATAAACAGTGGCAATGCGAGATGACGTGCAATATCCAGAAGCTTCCCCAAAAAGGATAATGAGGCGTAGTTCAGGGAGGTAAGGTCCGAAAGTGGAAAAACCGGATAGCGGATGCCCAGAAACAGCATCAAAAGCAAGGCCAGCCAAAAACTGGGCATGGCATAACCGATAAACACGAAGATGGTGGAAAGTCTGTCGAAAAGCCCGCCCTGCCTCCAGGCCGCCCAAACGCCGATGGGAATGGCTATGAGCAGAGACAGAAGCAGGGCCGCCAGGTTCATGCCGAATGTCAGCGGCAAACGTTCCTTGATTTTGTCCCAGACGGGTCTGTGGTCGCCCGACAAGGACTGGCCGAAGTCGAAAGTAATCAGCCGCCCCACCCAGTGCAGGTATTGCGTGTGAAGCGGCTGGTCCAGTCCGTACAGTTTTTCCAGGCGCTCGCGCGCCAGGTTCCCGGCCCTGGGATTCATGCTGGTCTGCAAGTCAGTGGGAGTTCCGGGAGCCAGGTGGATGACCCAGAAACTGATCACGGTGATACCGAAAAAAACCACCAGGATCCATAGCAGGCGGGTCGTTGCGCGGAAAAGCAGATGACGCACGCCGTACCTCCCGTAAGCCGCTTGCGGTTTTGCAGGTTACGTTTTCTTAATCCTGTTCCAGCCAGGCCCGGAATTGAGCAACTTCGTCATTCCAGCCGGGGCCAAGGCGGATGTCCAGGAATTTGTTGAACGTATGATCAAGAAGCTCCAGAAAACGTTCTATCAGGAAAATTTTTTCAAAAAAGGGCGCATCCGGGTCGTCGCCTTCTTCCTGTCCCGCTTCCACTTTCGGCGTACGCAACCCCGAAAGCGTAAAGTCATCGGCTTTGAGCGTGGCCTGCCAGGCTTCGGGGTCGACCTCGATGCGGATCAGAGCTTTGTTCACTTTTTTTCCGGTGGACAACCCGATCCGAGCCTCGCGCAATTCCGACATGGCGCCGCTGACTGTGGCGGTTTCCAGGCTGTCGCCTTCGCCGCCCTGTACCGATATTCGCCGCTCGACAAAAACAAAAAATTCAAGGTTATCCGGCCCTTGAAATCGTCCTTGATTCACTTCACTACGGAACCAGAGCCAGGTCAAGAAGTCCTGTCCTAAAATAATGTCTTTGGTTTGTCCTAGATACAGATCCATTACAGGCTCCTTGGATTAAACAAAATGGGCCGATTCCAGGGCCTCAAGTTTGGATTCATGTTCAGATCCCAGTTCGTGCAGGGCCAGAAAAAAGGGCGTTTGAGGCTCGAGATGCAACTCAAAGGTGTCCGTGAACAATTCTTCGAACATTTCTCGAACCGCGGAACGGGTGGAGTCGAAATAGATGATATGGTTTTCAATGTTCCAGACCACGTCAAAGGTGGCGGGAATGGGCAGAGTTCTGGCCATGAGCTTGAGCCGTACCTGCTCGCGCAGCTCCTTTTTTCGTTCGCGCCCCACAAATTTGCGTCCTTGCTCCTGCGCCTTGGCCTCTTCTTCTTTCAATGCCATGGTGATGTATTTTTTGAACACCGCCGCAGGAATGCGCCGTGTGTCCAGACGCAGGGCAAAGGTAAAATAGCTTCCTTTTTCCGGGGGCGCCGAACGCCATTCCGTATCCAGCATATCGTCCATACAGACCCAGCCGAACGATTGCTCGTCCGCGTTGTCGTCAATATCCCTGAACGCGTGTTTCAACAGCCGTTCAGGTACTTCAGGCAGCAATTCGCGCGGAACTTCTTCTACGATTCTGTAGCGTGTAAAACTGCAGCTACCGGCTAATATCGCCATAGATAACTCCTTGAAAGGTATTGCGGGTGTAGTAGCGTATAGCAGCCCGTTTGCCAAGGAGGGGAGCTTTCACGTCCGAGCTGCAATTTTCAATGAGCCGGGTACGGTTCGAACTGCATAAAGAATACTTGCTATTTATATTGCAATATTACTGTATTAATTAGTTTATTAGTGTAAAAATATGTAAAATTGGATTATATAAAGTGATAGCAGTGCAGTGGTTGAAATACAGCAAAATTTACCAAATCAGGACGTATTTTTGATGCAGCAGCTAAAATAAGTGCTGAAAATTGATAGGGCTTTTGAGAAAAAAAGAATGAGAAAAAAGACCGAATATCTGACTAGATTTTCAATTATATAAACATATTAGTTCTATTTATCCAGGAATTGAAAGATATGGCGGCAATGTGGGATACTAAAAAAAGAGCCCGACGGTAACAGTTGATACCTCGTTTGGAAATTCCAAATGGAGGAAGCCGTCGGGCTCACGGGGGGGTAAGTAAAAGGCTACAAGAGTGAAGGGTAAAAGGCAAGAGAAAAATGCGTACAAATAGAAAAAAATAGTTTTTTTGAGGCGTGCTTTGTCATTCCTTTTTCGTCATACTTGACCAGCATACTATCATGCTGTGTTTTCAGGGAAAAAATTCATTTGACGTAGTATTACTTCGTCCGTGGATCATTTTTTTTTCTTCAGCTTCGCCTGATGGAAATAATGCACAACCAAGCAATGAAATTGATCTGGAAACGCGCCCTGGAAGATCAATTTTTCCCTTGAGGCGCCAGGATTTCATGAAAAATGGCTTCGGTCTGAGCTAGAAAAACAGCTTCCGTGTGTTGCGCAATAGCGGCGCGTTGTGTGGTCAGAAGGTTTGGCAGGAAGTCATTTGTTTTCAAAGCATACGCAAGTTTTGCGGCCAGAGCGGGCGCATCACCCGGAGGAATGAGCGCTTCGAGAGTCAGCAGGTCGGGCAGGACGCCCACTGAAGTACCGATCAGGGGGCGTCCGCAGGCCATGATTTCAAAAGCGGCGCGTGCGATGGCTTCGGACCAGAGGGAGCTGACCACGCCGATATCCAGAGCGGAGATGCAAGCGGCCATGTCGTCACGATGTCCGGTAATACGCACCTCGGCCTGGAGTCCGTATTCCCGGATCCAGCTCGTGACCTGAGCCTGGGATGTGGCGGTTTCAAAGCCAACAAGTAACAGCCGGGCCGAGGAGAAGCCTTGTTGTTTCAATTGCGCCAAGGCTTGAATGCATTCCAGTTGTCCCTTTACGCGGTCGAATCTGCCTACAAGTCCTATGACACGGTCCTCGGGGGTATACCCGAATTCATGCCGTACGCGCTCCCTTTCCATGGGGGTGAAACGAAACACGCGCGTATCTGCTCCTCCGCGGATGCAATGGACCTTGTTCGGCGACAGCCGCAATTGCGAAAGTAAGTGATTTTTTGTGGCATCGTTGGTGGCGATGACAGCGTCTGCAACTGAACCATAGAGCCAGCGGTTGATGCGATTGTTCTTCGCCGGACGCTGGTCCCCGCGCGTACGTACGAGCTGGAAATTTTTGAGCTGTTTCTGCAGTAACCCGAAAAGCAGAAAAGCTTCTCCTCGGTGACAGTTGATTATGTCGGGGTGTTCCGTCAGCAACAGATTTCGCAGATTGTTATACAATCCTGGCTGTCTGAATGGGTTGGCGCTGTTCATGTCCATTGTTCGGACGGGGAGGCTCCAGTCTCGCGCCTTGTGAACGGCGGGGGAGTCCGGCAAGGCAAGAACAAGTACCTTGTGTCCGTGTTCCTGAAGCAGCCGCGCTTGGAAAAGCGCGTACCATGCCGTGGCATTGAACCAGCGTACGTTGATGACTTGAAGGATTTTCATATGGTGCGCCAATAAAATAGTTAAAGGCAAAGCAGGAAATGGAAAAAAGTTTCAAAGAGGAAAAACGATTACAACTGTATAAATCAAAGGCATTCGGAAGAAAAGCGTAGAGGAGAAAACAACCAGGCTGAAAAAATTGAGAAAAAAATTACTTGCACTTAAATAAAGCTGGGCATAAGAGGCGGCCGGTGCTATAGTATTAAACTTCGTGAAACGAAGGAACTGGTGATGTCAGTCCATTAGCCGCAAATTTCACAAAAAAAACGAAGAACAAATTTAGAGTGCCTGGACGCCAGGGCCGAAAACCGGGTTCCCAAAAAAAAAATTTTAAATTTTTGGGCGGCATCGCTTGACAAGCGGAACCCGGTTAGCTAAAACTCTGCGTCTTTGCAACATAATATATTTTTGTTTTTGGAGGGATGCATGCCGACTATCAATCAGCTGGTGCGAAAAGAGCGGGCTCAGGTTCTTAAAAGAAAGAAAACGCCTGCTTTGCAAGCATGTCCCCAGCGCCGCGGTGTCTGCACTCGCGTGTACACCACTACGCCTAAAAAGCCCAACTCGGCTTTGCGTAAGGTAGCGCGCGTGCGCCTGACCAATGGCATTGAGGTGACTGCTTACATTCCTGGTGAAGGTCACAATCTGCAGGAACACTCCGTGGTAATGATCCGCGGCGGCCGTGTAAAAGACCTTCCTGGTGTTCGTTATCATATAATCAGAGGTACGTTGGATACAGCCGGCGTACAGGATCGTCGTCGGGGGCGCTCGAAATACGGCGCCAAGCGGCCTAAATAAGGATAAGAGGGTTACACGATGCCTCGTAAAGGACCAGTCTCGAAAAGAGAAGTCATCTCTGATCCGATCTACCAAAGCCGTATGGTGGCCAAGTTCATCAACCGGCTCATGCTGGACGGAAAGAGAAGCACTGCGGAACGGATTTTTTACGCAGCGCTTGAAGATCTCGCACAGAAAACAAGCGAAGATCCGTTGAAAGCTTTTGAAAAAGCGTTGGACAATGTCAAGCCGCACATGGAAGTCAAAGCCCGTCGTGTTGGCGGAGCGACCTACCAGGTGCCTATGGAAGTGCGGCCCGACAGGCAAATTTCGTTGGCCATCCGCTGGATGATCACGTACGCGCGTAACCGCGGCGAAAAAGGTATGACCAGAAGACTCTCTGCGGAGTTGCTGGATGCGTTCAATAGTCGTGGTGGTGCTGTTAAAAAACGAGAAGATACTCATCGAATGGCTGAGGCCAACAAGGCCTTTGCTCATTATCGTTGGTAAGGGAG
The DNA here is from genome assembly GCA_963677785.2 of Desulfovibrionaceae bacterium. Classification (GTDB taxonomy): domain Bacteria; phylum Desulfobacterota; class Desulfovibrionia; order Desulfovibrionales; family Desulfovibrionaceae. The sequence goes on from CAXXDH010000002.1 coordinate 221,500, forward strand.
AGTAGAACGTGGCCAGAGTTGTCCCTATTCCGAAGCAAAGAAACATCGGTATTATGGCCCATATTGACGCGGGCAAGACAACAACTACCGAACGTATTCTTTATTATACCGGTGTCTCGCACAAAATCGGCGAAGTCCATGATGGCCAAGCCACTATGGACTGGATGGTTCAGGAGCAGGAGAGGGGCATCACGATTACGTCGGCGGCAACAACATGTTTCTGGCGGGAACACCGCATAAACATAATCGACACTCCTGGTCACGTTGACTTCACGATCGAAGTAGAACGTGCGCTTAGGGTGCTCGATGGCGCCGTCGCTGTCTTTGATGCCGTAGCCGGAGTGGAGCCCCAGACTGAAACCGTATGGCGTCAGGCGGACCGCTATCATGTTCCTCGGATGTGCTTCGTCAACAAGATGGATCGCATCGGAGCCGATTTCTTCCGTTGTGTGGACATGATGAAGACTCGCTTGAAGGCTAAAGCCATTCCCCTGCAGATTCCCATTGGCGCGGAAGATGAATTTCGCGGTATGGTTGATTTGATCAAGGGCAAGGCGATCCTTTTTGATGATTCTTCCATGGGTGCCGATTATACTGAAGAAGATATCCCTGAAGAATATCAGGAACAGTATGAAACCTTGCGTATGGAAATGCTGGAAGCCATCGCGGAGGAAGATGAAGGCCTGCTTGAAAAATATCTCGGCGGCGAAGAGCTGACTCCTGAAGAGCTCAATGCCGGTCTGCGCAAGGCTTGCATCGGTCTGAAGCTTGTTCCTGTTCTTTGCGGAACCGCCTTCAAGAACAAAGGCGTGCAGCCGCTCCTGGATGCAGTGGTTGAGTACCTGCCGTCTCCGGATGAAGTTGCCGTCATCAAAGGCACTGTTCCCGGAACTGAAGACGAAGTCGAATGTCCGTGCGACGATTCGAAGCCTCTTGCGGCGTTAGCTTTCAAGCTCGCTTCCGATCCTTTTATCGGCCATTTGACTTTTTTACGGATTTACTCCGGTCATTTGGAATCCGGCGTGACCGTTGTCAATGCGAAAAGCGGCAAAAAAGAACGTCTTGGGCGACTGCTGAAAATGCACGCCAACAAGCGTGAAGAAATAAAATGGGCTGGTGCGGGCGACATCGTTGCAGCGGTTGGTATGAAATACACTGCAACTGGCGATACGCTCTGCGATATCAATAAAGAGGTCGAACTGGAGTCTCTGGAGATTCCCGAACCGGTTATTGAAGTCGCCATTGAGCCCAAGTCCAAGGCTGACAGAGATGCGCTTTCAACTGCTTTGGCCAAGTTGGCAAAAGAAGACCCGTCTTTCCGCGTAAAGGGTGATGAAGAAACTAATCAGACCCTTATTGCAGGTATGGGCGAATTGCACTTGGAAATTATCGTTGATCGCCTTATTCGTGAATTCGGCGTTAATGCCAATGTGGGTAAACCGCAGGTTGCCTACCGTGAAACGATTACGACTCCGGCAAAAAGCGACACGAAATATGCCAAACAGAGTGGCGGTCGCGGACAATACGGACATGCCGTTCTGGAGATCGAGCCGAACCCTGAAAAGGGCTACGAGTTTGTCAACTCCATCACCGGCGGCGTGATTCCGAAAGAATATATTCCGGCCATTGATAAGGGCATTCAGGACGCGATGAAGAGCGGCACCCTTGCCGGCTTTCCTGTTGTCGATATCAAAGTCAATCTTGTTTTCGGCTCGTACCACGATGTGGACTCCTCGGAACAAGCCTTCTACATCACTGGTTCCATGGCGATCAAGGACGCCTGCAAAAAAGCTACTCCGGTATTGCTGGAACCTGTAATGGCTGTAGAAGTTGTCACCCCGGAAGAGTACATCGGCGATGTCATGGGCGATCTGAACAGCCGTCGCGGAAAAGTTTCCAGCATGGATTCCCGTGCCGGCGCCCAGGTTGTTTCCTGTCATGTTCCTCTGTCCGAAATGTTTGGGTATGCCACGGATCTGCGTTCCCGTACGCAGGGGCGTGCGACATTCACCATGCAGTTCGATCATTATGAAAAGGTCCCGGCGTCGCTTGCCGAAGAGATAATTAAAAGAACCTAGCAGTTGGGAGTTAGTTATGGCCAAGGCAAAATTTGAACGGAGCAAACCGCATGTAAATATCGGTACTGTCGGTCACATCGACCACGGCAAGACCACATTGACTGCGGCTATTACGAAGATGCTTTCTTTGAAAGGCGGCGCCGAGTTTGTCGCATTTGATGAAATCGACAAAGCCCCTGAGGAAAAGGAACGCGGTATCACCATTGCCACCGCACACGTTGAATACCAGACCGACAAGCGCCACTACGCTCACGTGGACTGCCCCGGTCACGCCGACTACATCAAGAACATGATCACTGGTGCGGCTCAGATGGACGGCGGTATCATCGTTGTTGCCGCCACGGACGGCCCCATGCCTCAGACCCGTGAGCACATTCTGCTCGCTCGTCAGGTCGGCGTGCCTTCCCTGGTCGTCTTCCTGAACAAGGTAGACCTGGTGGACGATGAAGAATTGCTCGAACTTGTTGAGCTGGAAGTTCGCGAGCTGCTGAGCAAGTATGGCTTTCCCGGCGACGATATTCCTGTTGTCTCGGGCAGCGCACTCAAGGCTCTTGAAAGCGATGATCCCAACAGCGACGAAGCCAAATGCATTTTCGAACTCATGGATGCCTGCGACGCATACATTCCTGAGCCCGAGCGCGACATCGACAAGCCCTTCCTGATGCCCATTGAAGACGTCTTCAGCATCTCCGGTCGCGGTACCGTTGTTACCGGCCGTGTCGAGCGTGGCATCATCAAAGTCGGCGACGAAGTGGAAATCGTCGGTGTCAAAGATACCACCAAGACCACTTGCACGGGTGTGGAAATGTTCCGCAAGCTGCTCGACCAGGGTCAGGCTGGTGACAATGTCGGCGCATTGCTTCGCGGCATCAAGCGTGAAGACGTCGAACGCGGCCAGGTTCTTGCCGCTCCCGGTTCGATTACTCCGCACCGCAAGTTCAAGGCCGAAGTGTACGTCCTTTCCAAGGACGAAGGCGGACGCCACACCCCGTTCTTCACCGGTTATCGCCCGCAGTTCTACTTCCGTACCACGGATATCACCGGCGTGATTTCCCTGGCGGAAGGCGTTGAAATGGTTATGCCCGGCGACAACGCCACCTTTGGTGTCGAACTGATCGCTCCCATCGCCATGGAGCCCGGACTGCGTTTCGCCATCCGTGAAGGCGGCCGTACTGTTGGCGCCGGTGTTGTTTCCGAGATCGAGGAGTAAGGCATTATGACCACCGTCAGTAGCGATCGCATTCGCATCAAGCTCAAGGCATATGATTTCCGGACCCTGGACAAGGCTGTCGCGGAAATAGTTGATACGGCAAAGAATACCGGAGCCGGCATTGCCGGACCCATTCCTCTGCCTACCAACATTCACAAATTTACGGTCAACCGTAGCGTGCACGTGGATAAAAAATCGCGCGAGCAGTTCGAAATGCGTATCCATAAGCGGTTGCTCGACATTCTCGAGCCTACCCAGCAGACCGTTGATGCCCTTGGCAAGCTGAGTTTGCCTGCAGGCGTTGATGTAGAAATTAAACTGTAGTGAGAGAAAAACATGGCTATCGGCATCTTGGGACGCAAACTGGGTATGACCAGGATATTTAACAGCGACGGTACTGCCGTACCTTGTACGGTGGTCGCCGCTGGCCCGTGTCCTGTCGTCCAGATCAAGGATGAGGAAAAGGATGGATACACCGCGCTGCAAATCGGCTTTGATGAGCTGCCGGAGCGCAAGGTGAACAAACCGGCTTCCGGACATATGAGTAAGGCAAATCGTGGTTTGTTTCGCATCCTCAAGGAATTTCGCGTACCCAATGTAGGTGAATATGAGGTCGGCCAGGATATCACTGTGGAGATGTTCACTCCCGGTGAAAAGGTCAAGGTCACCGGCACCAGCAAGGGTAAAGGATTCCAGGGCGTTATGAAACGGTGGAATTTCGGCGGTATGCCGGCGAGCCACGGGCATGAAAAAGTGCACCGTTCGCCTGGTTCCGTCGGTAATGCGACATTTCCGGGCAAAGTCTTCAAAGGCAAAAAAATGCCCGGCCAGATGGGCAACAAAAAAGTTACCTCCATTAATCTTGAAGTAGTCGATGTCCGCCCTGAGGACAATCTTCTGATTATCAGAGGCGCTGTGCCCGGACCTAAAAACGGCCTGATTTTGGTACGGAAGAACGGCTAGGGAGAAGCGAATATGGCTGTTGTAAAAATTATCGACCAGTCCAATACGGAAGTTGGCGAGCTCACCCTGGCTCCTGAAGTGTTTGAGGTAGAGGTGAAACCGGAAATTCTTCACCTTGTTGTCCGTCAGCATCGGGCCGGACTTCGCGCAGGGACGCACGCCACCAAAAACAGAGCACTTATCACCGGCGGCGGACGCAAGCCCTGGCGTCAGAAAGGCACAGGACGCGCACGTGCCGGTACCACTCGTTCGCCTTTATGGCGTCATGGTGCTACGGTCTTTGGTCCGCAGCCCCGTGACTACAGCTTCAAGGTAAACAAGAAAGTACGTCAGCTGGCCATGAAAATGGCTTTAAGCTCGCGTCTTGCCGGAGAAAAACTTACGGTTGTGGATAAGTTGGAGCTGCCTGAGATCAAGACCAAGTTGTTCAAGCAAATTGCTGATTCACTTGGCCTAAAAAAAGCCTTGATTGTTTTAGAGAAAATGGATAATAATCTCTCTCTTTCGGCTCGTAACATCCCCGGCTTGACCGTGGTGACTCAGGAAAAGCTTAATGTGTACGATGTGCTGACGCACCAGCAACTGGTCATGGATCAAGCCACGGCCGCATCCGTACAAGAGCGGCTGAGCAAAACACCGGCTCGTTGATTCGCCGGTTTTTTGCAGTCAAGGAACTAGGACAATGGATTATACACAGATTTTGATCAAGCCGCTGATTTCAGAAAAGGCTACGGACGTCAAAGAGTCCTCGAATCAGGTTGTTTTTTATGTGCATCCTGAAGCCAATAAAATCGAAATTAAGCGCGCCGTGGAAAAAGCTTTCAGTGTCCAGGTTGAGAACGTGAATGTCATTCGCCGCCGTCCTTTGCGGCGGAAGCGGTTCGGACGCGTTGTCGGTAAAATGCCTGGCCATAAAAAGGCTTATGTAACTTTGGCGCCCGGCAATAAAATTGAGTTTTTTGAAGGAGTCTAGCCATGGCGGTGCGTAAACTGAAACCGACTTCTCCGGGACGCAGATTCCAGTCTGTATCTTCTTTCGAAGAAGTTACCCGTTCGGAGTCCGAAAGGTCTTTGACGGTCGGGATCTCGAAAAAGAGTGGCCGCAATTGCTATGGCCGGGTAACTAGCCGTCGCCGTGGTGGCGGACATAAGCGCCTGTACCGTATCATTGATTTTAAGCGGCAAAAAACGGATATTCCGGCTAAGATCGCACACATTGAGTACGATCCTAACCGTAGCGCCCGTATTGCTTTGTTGCATTATGCGGATGGCGAAAAAAGTTATATTCTTGCCCCGGTGGGCCTGAAGCAGGGTGATGTTGTCCAGGCCGGCGATACTGTCGACATTAAACCCGGAAACGCCTTGAAGATTGCGCGTATTCCCGTGGGTTCCATTGTCCACAATATCGAACTGCGTCCTGGAAACGGTGGTCAGTTCTGCCGTGCAGCCGGAACCTATGCCCAGGTCATCGCAAAAGAAGGCAAGTATGCTCTGCTGCGCCTCCCTTCCGGAGAAGTCCGCAAGGTGCTGGCAAGCTGCTGCGCCACCATTGGTCAGGTGGGTAATCTTGACCATGAAAATATCTCTATTGGTAAGGCCGGCCGTAATCGTTGGAAAGGCAAGAGGCCCAAAGTTCGCGGTGTCGCCATGAACCCCGTCGATCACCCGTTGGGTGGTGGTGAAGGACGTTCGTCTGGCGGTCGCCATCCGGTTACCCCATGGGGTGTGCCGACCAAGGGTTACAAGACCCGCGACAGAAAGAAACCTTCCGGAAAGCTGATCGTCAAACGACGTGGTGAGAAGTAGGAGGCCCCATGCCCAGGTCTTTACGTAAAGGTCCGTATTTGGACGGCCATCTTGTCAAAAAAGTGGACAAGGCGAACGAAAACAAGGATCGCAAGGTTATCAAAACCTGGTCCAGACGTTCGACAATTATTCCTGAAATGGTTGGACTGACTTTTGCCGTTCATAATGGCAAGAAATTCATTCCAGTCTTTGTCACGGAAAATATGGTCGGTCACAAGCTCGGTGAGTTCTCTCCTTCGAGAACTTATCACGGACACGCGGCTGATAAGAAAAAGAAGTAATTAAGCCATTAATTTTTTTTGGAATAGGTGTCCCCCATGAAGGCGAGAGCAATAGCAAAAAATCAGCGGGTATCGCCACGCAAGGCGCGCCTTGTCGCCCGAAACATCAAGGGACTGCCGGTTGAAGAGGCCTTGAACATTCTTAAGTTCACGCCAAAGAAATCGGCCGTTCTGATAGGCAAAGTCTTGCATTCCGCCGTGGCAAACGCCGAGCAGAATTTCAAGGTTGACGTCGACTCGCTGCAAGTTAGTCAGGTAATTGTAAACGAAGGCCCGTCCTGGAAGCGCTTTATGCCCAGGGCCATGGGCCGGGTTAACAGAATCATCAAACGTACCAGTCACATCACGGTCGTTGTTGAAGAAATGTAGGGAGGCGAGTCTTGGGTCAGAAAGTCCATCCATACGGGTTCCGGCTCGGGTACAATAAAAACTGGCTGTCCCGTTGGTACAGCAAGAAAGAGTATCCGGTGTACGTATATGAGGATCACAAAATCCGCAAATACGTTAAAAAGCAGTTGTATCATGCGGGGATCTCCAAAATTGAGATTGAAAGAGCCGGCGGCAAGATTCGCATCATTCTCTACACCATGCGCCCCGGCATTGTTATCGGTCGCAAAGGCGTCGAGATTGAAAAAATCCGCATGGACTTGCGTCGCAAGTTCAACCGCGAATTTAATATTGAAGTAAACGAAATACGGCGTCCCGAAGTCGATGCCCAGCTTATTGCGGAAAATATCGCCATGCAGCTGGAACGCCGCGTCGCGTTTCGTCGTGCCATGAAGCGTACGGTGGGCCTGGCCCGTAAGTTCGGCGCCGAAGGGATCAAAGTATCCTGTGCCGGACGTCTGGCTGGAGCTGAAATCGCTCGCTCCGAATGGTACAGAGACGGACGTGTACCGCTTCAGACACTTCGTGCCGATCTGGACTACGGCCTTGCCGAAGCCCGTACAACGTACGGAATCATCGGCGTCAAGGTCTGGATTTTCAAAGGGGTCATTCTTGACCATGAGGTGGAATCGTAATGCTGAGTCCCAAAAAGGTAAAATTCCGCAAAAGCCAAAAGCTGCGTCTCCGCGGAAAAGCCTTGCGCGGAAATCATGTTGCTTTTGGCGACATCGGCATCAAGGCTTTGGAACATGGAAAATTGACGAATCAGCAGATCGAATCCGCTCGTGTCGCCATGATGCGTCACATCAAACGCGGTGGTAAAGTCTGGATTCGTGTATTTCCCGATCGTCCGGTTACTGCAAAGCCCGCTGAAGTTCGTCAAGGTAAAGGTAAAGGTGCACCCGTAGGCTGGTGTGCTCCGGTTAAACCCGGACGTATCCTCTACGAGATCAAAGGCGTCAGCATTGAGCTTGCCAAGGAAGCCCTTTCCAGGGCCGCCCACAAGCTTCCAATCAAGACTGCCATTGTTTTAAAAGAAGGGGTTTAAGACATGCGCGCGAGCGAAATGAGAAAACTCTCCGTGCCCGAGCTCCAGGAAAAGCTTTCCGGCTTTCGTGAGGAGTTCTTCAATCTTCGTTTCAGGCACGCCACCGCGCAGCTCGAAAACACCGCCAAGCTGCCTGAGGTCAAACGCGCAATCGCGCGGGTGCTTACTGTCCTAAAGGAAAAAGAAGAGAAAGGTGCGTAACCAATGGCCGTGTACGCGAGTAAAAACAAAAGAAGGCTGGTAGGCCTGGTGGTGAGCGACAAGAACGACAAAACCATTGTAGTTCGGGTTGAAACCTTGGTCAAGCATCCGCTTTACAAGAAATACATCCGTCGTCACAAAAAATTCATGGCTCATGATCCGAGCAATGAGTGCCAGATCGGCGACAAAGTATGTATCGTAGAGTCAAGGCCGCTTTCTAGCCGTAAGCGCTGGCATCTCGAGGAAGTCCTCGAGAAAGCAGTGTAGGGGTTTTCCATGATACAAGTAGAGAGTCAACTGGATGTGGCGGACAATTCGGGCGCCAAGAGGGTCGCTTGCCTGAAGGTTTTGGGTGGAAGCCGTCGGCGTTACGCTACTGTCGGCGACATCATTGTGATCTCTGTTAAAGAGGCAATGCCCCATTCTAAGGTGAAAAAGGGCGACGTGATGAAGGCCGTTGTCGTACGGACCAAAAAAGAACTTCGTCGTAACGACGGTTCTTACATTCGGTTCGATAATAACTCGGCAGTAATCTTGAACAACCAGAACGAGCCAGTGGGTACCCGTATTTTTGGACCCGTAGCTCGTGAGCTCCGGCAGAGAAACTTCATGAAAATCGTTTCTCTGGCACCCGAAGTGCTTTAGGAAAAGACCATGGAAAAGAAAAAATTCAAGATTCATCAGGACGACAAAGTCATGATCATTGCCGGTAAGGATAAGGGCAAGATCGGAAAAGTCCTGAGGATCTATAAGAAATCTGATCGGATTCTTGTCGAGAAAGTCAACATGGTCAAGCGCCACCAGAAGGGCAATCCGTATATGCAGCAGGCTGGTGGTATTATTGAGAAGGAAGCGCCCATAGCTATTTCCAATGTTCAGGTCATATGCAACGCGTGTACAGAACCCACGCGTATCGGGTACCGGAACACGGATGATGGCAGAAAGGTACGTTTCTGCAAGAAGTGCAACGAAGTCATTGAGTAAGTCTTGGCGACTAGCCCGGCTTGAAGGACAAAAACATGACACGCCTTGAGACGATTTACAAAGAAAAAGTAGCCCCGGCGCTGTTCAAAGAGTTCGGATACAAGTCCGTGATGGAAATTCCGCGGATTGAAAAGATCTCCTTGAACATTGGCCTGGGTGAAGGTAGCCAGAATCACAAGCTGGTCGAAGATGCCGCAGAAGAGCTCACTCGGATTGCTGGCCAACGTGCTGTCATAACCCGCGCAAAGAAGTCTATCGCCGCATTCAAACTCCGCGAAGGAATGGCCATCGGCTCTCGCGTGACTTTGCGGCGCGACAGAATGTGGGATTTTTTGGATAAGCTTGTCAATTTCGCTTTGCCGCGAGTACGCGACTTCCGGGGCATTCCGGATCGCGGTTTTGACGGGCGCGGCAATTTTACGCTTGGTATCAAGGAACATACAATTTTTCCTGAGATCGAAATAGATCGTGTTGAACGCGTAAAAGGGCTGAATATCACAATTGTGACGAGCGCTAACTCAGACAAGGAAAGCAAGGTGCTGCTGGATCAACTCGGCATGCCCTTCAAGAAGTAAGGAGGAACATGTGTCCCGCACTGCTTTAGAAGTTAAGGCGCGCAGAAAGCCCAAGTTCTCGGCCCGGAAATACAATCGTTGCGCCATCTGCGGGCGCCCACGGGCCTATATGCGCAAGTTTGGCATTTGCCGTATCTGTTTTCGAAATATGGCGCTGTCGGGTGAACTTCCCGGTGTGCGTAAGTCCAGCTGGTAAAGGTAAGGAGCTAGCAATGGCCGTCACGGATCCCATCGCGGATATGCTTACCCGCATTCGCAACGGACATCATGCCATGAAAGGCGAGGTGTCCATCCCTAAATCCAACATGAAACTCAGTGTTGCTTCGATTCTGAAGGAAGAAGGGTACATCACGGATTTTAGTGCTGATGAGCGGGAAATTACGATAAAATTGAAGTACTTTGAAGGCAAACCTTCCATTCTTGGTCTCAAGAAGGTGAGCAAGCCTGGCAGACGTGTTTATGTCGGCGCCAATGATATTCCTCGTGTGCAAAACGGATTGGGCATTTGTATTGTGTCCACTTCCCGTGGATTGCTCGAGGGGAGTATCGCGCAGGACAAAAATGTCGGCGGCGAAGTACTCTGCGAAATCTGGTAACGGGGCAAGACAATGTCAAGAATAGGCAAAATGATGATTACGATCCCTAAAGGGGTCGAGGTAAAGCTGAATTCTGACGTGATTGAGGTCAAGGGACCCAAAGGAACCCTGACCACGCCCACGCATGAAAAAATTACCTATGATATTACTGATACCAGCATTGAAGTAAAACGCGTCGATGATTCGCGTGTTGCTCGTTCTCAGCATGGTCTTCGCCGGACGTTACTGTCCAACAGCATTGAAGGCGTAAGCAAGGGGTTTGAAAAAGTGCTGGAAGTCATCGGTGTTGGTTACAAAGTTGCCGCAAAACCCAATATGGTAGAGCTTGCCGTAGGTTTTTCTCATCCAGTAAAAATGGATCTGCCCAAGGGCGTAGAAGCCAAAGTTGAAGGCAACAAATTGACCATCATGGGTGCAGACAAGCAACTTGTTGGTGAAATGGCCGCCCGTATACGCCGTGTGCGTCCGCCCGAACCCTACAAGGGCAAGGGCATCAAATACGCCGATGAGATCATTCACCGCAAGGCCGGTAAGTCCGGAGGCAAATAGACCATGAAATATACGAAAGAAGAAGCGCGTAAGCGTCGCAAGATGCGTATTCGCAAAAAGATTAGCGGCACTCCTGAACGTCCGCGTCTCGTCATCTTCCGTTCGAACACCAATATATACGGTCAGATCATTGATGATGTCGCTGGCCGTACCCTGGTGTCTCTTTCTTCGCTCACCCTTTCCAAAAAGGAATCGAGCCGTCTGAAGATGAACAAAGAGACTGCTACCAAAGTCGGTCAAGAGATCGCAAAAATGGCCAAGGTACAAAATATTGAGTCTGTGGTCTTTGATCGCAATGGCTATATTTATCACGGCTGCATCAAAGCGTTCGCCGATGGTGCTCGTGATGCAGGTTTGAAGTTTTAGTCGAACTACATCCGGCTAAGAGGACCCGGCATGGAACAAAATGAACTCGGCCTTATTGAAAAAATTGTTTATTTAAACAGAGTAGCCAAAGTCGTCAAAGGCGGCCGGCGCTTCAGCTTCAGTGCGCTGGTTGTTGTAGGCGACGGACAAGGCAACGTCGGATACGGTCTGGGAAAAGCCCAGGAAGTCCCCGAAGCTATCCGTAAAGCAAACGAACGCGCTCGCAAAAACATGATCAGTGTTCCTTTGCTCGACGGTACGCTGCCTTATGAAACTCTCGGCCGCTATGGCGCTGGTCGTGTAATGCTTAAACCTGCTTCCAAAGGTACCGGTATCATTGCCGGCGGCCCTGTGCGTGCCATCATGGAAGCTGTTGGAGTAAATGATATTTTGACCAAGGCCATTGGAACGAACAATCCTCATAATGTGCTGCGCGCTACTATGGAAGGACTTGAGTCGTTACGGAGCGCTGAAGCTGTTGGAAAGATTCGCGGGAAACAACTCGAAACCCCGAGGAAGTAACATGGCTCAGAAAATTCAAGTAAAACTGGTGCGCAGCCCCATAGGCTGCAACCCGTCCCAACGTGGCACCTTGCGTGCCCTGGGGTTGCGGAAGATACGCCAGGTAAGAGAATTCGACGATTGTCCTACCGTACGTGGTATGGTGTATAAAGTTAATCATTTGGTTGAGGTATCTGACGATGCAAGTGCATGATTTGTACCCCTTTCCCGAAGATCGCAAGAACAGAAGACGTATCGGCCGCGGATCCGCTACCGGCTGGGGCTGTACTTGTGGTAAAGGTAACAAAGGCCAGAAATCCCGCGCAGGTGAAGGTATTCGTCCCGGTTTTGAGGGCGGCCAGATGCCTTTGCAACGTCGTTTGCCCAAGCGTGGTTTCAAGAATATGTTCAAGATTTCCTATGTTCCTTTGAACCTTAGCCGTTTGGTTGAGTCTTTCGAAGGAAAAAGTGTAATTTATCTTGAAGACATTTACGAACGTGGATTGTGCAAACGCGGTTCGCTGGTTAAGGTCCTCGGTGATGGTGATTTGAACGGTGCATTGACCATCGAAGCCCATCGTTTCAGTAAAGCTGCCGCCGAGAAGATTACTTCGGCCGGCGGTGAAGCAAAAACTCTGGAAGGCTAACCGTGGCCCTAGCGGGAGTAGAAAGCATAGCGCGGCTGCCCGAACTAAAGAAGAAACTTCTCTGGACGTTCGGGTTGCTGGCTGTATATCGGATCGGCATCCATGTTCCTTTGCCCGGCGTAGACGCCGGCGCATTGAAAGCCTTTTTCGATCAAGCCCAAAATACACTTTTTGGGCTCTTTGATATGTTTTCAGGTGGTGGGTTAAAAAATCTTTCCATTTTTGCCCTGGGTATCATGCCCTACATTTCGGCGTCGATTATCATTCAGCTTTTGACAGTTGCATGGCCTGCGTTGAAACGTCTATCCAGTGAGGAAGGGCAGTCAGGTAGGAAAAAAATAACTCAGTACACACGGTATTTGACGGTCGGACTTACCCTGGTTCAAGGGTTTGCCATTGCCGTCGGCCTTGAAAGCATGACTGATCCGACCCAGGCACCAGTAGTACTTCAGGGGGGGTGGGCGTTTCGCTTCACGACTATGATCACCCTGACTGCAGGTACGGTTCTCATCATGTGGCTGGGTGAACAGATCACGGAAAAAGGGTTGGGGAACGGAATATCCTTAATCATTTACGCTGGTATTGTTTCAGGACTTTTTCGTGGAACTATGAATACGTTCCGCTTGTTGAGTACCGGTGAACTGACTATCTTTATTTTGATTTTGTTGGTCGTGATCATGGCTGCCACCCTCGCCTTTATTGTCTTCATGGAGCGAGGACAGCGCCGGATACCCATCCAACACGCCAAAAGAATGGTAGGCAGGCGAATGATGGGGCAGCAGAACACACATTTGCCCTTGCGTGTTAATACGGCAGGTGTTATACCTCCAATCTTTGCATCAAGTTTGCTGATGTTCCCTGCAACCTTGGGGCAATTTTCCGATGTTCCTTTCCTAACAAGGCTTGCATCGTACGTTGCACCGCAAACTATTTTGTATAATGTCATTTTTGTGGTGCTGATTGTGTTTTTCTGCTTTTTTTATACGGCCATAATTTTTGATCCAAAAGATATTGCCGAGAATCTGAAAAAGCAGGGCGGCTTTATTCCTGGAATTCGGCCTGGCGCCAAAACCAAGGAATATATCGACAAGGTTTTGACTCGCATAACCTTGTGGGGTGCCTTGTATATATCTGTAGTATGTGTTTTGCCCATGGTCCTTATGGTGCAATTTAATGCGCCTTTCTACTTCGGTGGTACCGGACTGCTTATCGTTGTAGGTGTTGCGATGGATTTCATGGGACAAATAGAGTCGTATCTTATCTCTCGACAATATGAAGGCCTGATGTCTAAAGGGCGTATGAAAGGAAGGAGATAAGTTGAAAAAGTTCCGAGGCGTGTTTTTAAAAAACGAATCCGAAATTGCTCTTCTCCGTGAATCCAATCGCATGGTTTCCAAGATTCTGGATGCTTTTGGAGAAGCCGTACGGCCCGGTGTTCGCACCATGGAGTTTGAGGATATTGCCCAGGAAATGTGTCGTAAGTTTGATGTGATACCTGCGTTCAAGGGGTACAATGGTTTTCCTTTTTGTTTGTGTTGCTCCGTGAATGAGGAAGTTGTTCACGGCTTTCCCTCTAGCCGCAAACTGAACGAAGGAGACATTGTAAGCCTGGATATGGGCGTAGAATACCAAGGATTTGTCGGTGACGCCGCACGAACTTTCCCAGTGGGGGAAGTATCAGAAGAGGCGACGAGTTTGATGGATGTCACTCGTAAATCCTTGGAATTGGGAATAGAACAAGCCAAAGTCGGCAATAACTTGTACGATATCTCTGCTGCCATTCAGACTTACGTTGAGAATGAGGGATATCATATAGTACGTCGCTTTGTGGGGCATGGCATCGGTCGCAGGATGCATGAAAAGCCCGAAGTGCCTAATTTCGTACCTGAAGGGAGAACCGGAATACCGCTTAAGGCCGGTATGGTTATCGCTATTGAACCGATGGTTACCATCGGCGACCCTGAGGTCGAGATAAAAGCAGATCGATGGACTGCAGTGACCAAAGATCGCAGCCTTGCGGCACACTTCGAGCATAGCGTGGCCCTCACCCCAGACGGGCCGATGATATTAAGTCTGTCTTAGTCGGCGGGTATAGGCGATGGCTTAACGCCGTAAACAAGAATGAAAGTTACGTACAAGGGAGGCGGCCATGAAAGTTAGGCCCTCTGTAAAGAAAATGTGTTCGAAATGCAAAATTATTAAGCGCTTTGGCGTGGTTCGGGTTATTTGTGAGAACGGCCGACACAAGCAGCGCCAAGGTTAAGCTAGATAGCAGGAGTATATTGTGGCTCGTATCGCAGGCATCGAACTTCCTAAAGGCAAAAGGCTTGATATCGCTCTGACCTATATTTACGGTATCGGGCGGTACACTGCGTTGCAGATTCTCGACAGCACTGGTGTTGACTGGAACAAATCCACCGACGATCTTTCTGCGGAAGAAGCAAACAACATTCGTAAGGAAATTGAGACCCATCATAAGGTTGAAGGTGATCTTCGTCGCGAAGTCACCGCCAACATCAAGCGGCTGATGGATATCGGCTGTTATCGTGGTCTCCGGCATCGTCGCGGCCTACCTGTACGCGGACAACGCACGCATACCAACTCCCGTACCCGTAAGGGACCGCGGCGTTCGGTAGTGGGCAAAAAGAAGAAATAGGCTTCAACACCTTTTTTCGCTTTTTAACTGCTTAAGAGAGAAAAACTATGGCCAGACCAAGACGTACGGCAAAGAGAAAAGAAAAGAAAAATATACCGATCGGCATAGCCCATATCAAGGCCACCTTCAACAATACGATCGTTACTTTTACGGATACTAAAGGAAACGTAGTCAGTTGGGCCAGTTCCGGGGGCAGTGGTTTCAAAGGATCGCGCAAGAGCACTCCTTTTGCCGCTCAGACTGCAGCTGAAACTGCTGCACGCAAAGCCCAGGATCATGGAATGCGAACCGTTGGTATTCTTGTAAAAGGACCAGGTTCCGGCAGAGAAGCCGCTATGCGGGCCATCAACCAAGTTGGTTTTAAAGTCAGCTTCATTCGCGACGTCACACCCATCCCGCATAACGGGTGCCGTCCGCCCAAGCGTCGCAGAGTCTAACACGACGAAGAGGAGATAAATAAGGTGGCACGTTATAAGGAATCCAAATGCCGCATCTGCCGCAGAGAAGGTGCAAAACTTTTTCTGAAAGGTGACCGCTGTTTCACGGACAAATGCGCTTATGATCGCCGTCCTTACGCACCCGGCCAGCACGGACGTCTGCGTAAGAAAATGAGTGATTATGCAATACAGCTTCGCGAAAAGCAGAAAGTTCGCCGTCAGTATGGTATTCTTGAAGATCAGTTCCGGAGTTACTTCAAAAAAGCCGATATGATGAAAGGCGTAACCGGTACGAATCTTCTCGTTCTGCTGGAAACGCGTATGGACAATGTCATTTATCGTCTTGGTTTCTCCAACTCCAGAGATCAGGCCAGACAGCTTGTTCGCCATGGTCATTTTGTTTTGAATGGTCGCCGGGTCAACATCCCTTCCATGCGTGTACGTCCTGGTGACGTTATTACCGTTCGCGAAGAAAGCTCGAAGAAGACTGTTCTCCAGGAAGCCAAGGAAGTTATTGGACGTCGCGGATGTCCTGATTGGCTTGAGGTCGACGCCGAGGCGATGAAGGCCACTGTAAAAGCTCTTCCTGTACGTGAAGACATACAGTTCCCCATCAATGAGCAGCTTATCGTCGAGCTGTATTCTAAATAGCAACAGGTAACTCGCTATGCTCGTCACTCAAGGAGACAAGCTTATCAATACGCGTAACTGGAACGAACTTGTGGCACCGGAAAAAATTATCCGGGAAAGCAAGGAAAGTGACGTAATGTACGGCAAGTTCGTCTGTGAGCCTTTGGAACGTGGATTCGGTACGACCATTGGCAATGCGCTCCGTCGCGTGCTATTGTCCTCCTTACAGGGTGGCGCCTGCGTTGCGGTGAATATTCAGGGCATTCAGCATGAATTCACCACAATTCCCGGCGTCATTGAGGATGTCACGGACATCATTCTTAACATTAAACAGGTTCGTGTCGCCTTAGACACGGACGAGCCTCAGCACCTGACCCTTCTGGCAAATGAGAAAGGCGTTGTTTCTGCTGCGAATATTGGCGAAAACCAACACGTCAAGATTCTGAATCCGGATCAACCCATTGCCACGCTTTCCGAGGATATCGAGTTGAAGATCGACCTCGAGTTCCGCATGGGGAAGGGCTATGTTCCAGCTGAAATGCATGAAGGCCTTGAAGATGAGATTGGTCTTATCGCTCTGGATGCGAGTTTTTCTCCCATTCGCAAGGTTGCTTATGCTGTAGAGCAGGCTCGTGTCGGTCAGATGACCAACTACGATAAACTCGTTCTCGAAGTTTGGACGGACGGCTCGGTTTCTCCCGAGGATGCCATTGCCTATAGTGCAAAAATCCTCAAAGACCAGCTTTCCGTTTTCATTAACTTCGATGAGAAAGTGTCCGAGAACGAATCCAGCAACTCCAAGTCCAATCCCGCAATAAATCAGGACCTTTTTAAGGGGATTGACGAACTCGAACTTTCGGTACGTGCGACAAATTGTTTGAAAAGCGCCAATATTGATTTTGTGGGCGAGCTCGTACAGAAGACCGAAAACGATATGCTCAAGACCAAGAACTTCGGCAAGAAGTCTTTGGATGAGATTCGTCGGGTCCTCAACGAAATGGGACTTGAATTCGGGATGAAAGTTGACGGATTTGAAGAAAGCTATAAGGAATGGCTGAAGAGGAAGCAGCAAAATGAGGCATAATAAATCCGGAAAAGTTCTTGGTCGTACGTGGGAACACCGCAAAGCCATGTTTCGCAATATGGCCAAGTCCCTCGTAACCTACGGTAGAATTCGCACCACTGAAACCAAAGCCAAAGAACTCCGCAAGGTTGCCGACAACCTTGTTACTTTGGCTCTGCGTAATGACTTGCATGCCAAGAGACAGGCATACAAGGTCCTTGGAAGTCATACTCTGGTAAAGAAACTTTTTGATGATTATGGTCCATGTTTTTCAGGCTTGCAGGGCGGTTATACGCGCGTTGTAAAGCTCGCACTGCCGCGCAAAGGTGATTGTGCGCCCATGGCTGTAATCGAATTTACCCGTCTTCCCGGCGTTGCGGTTACAGAACCTGAGAAGAAATCAAAAGCGCAGCCTGTTGAAACTGCACCAGCAGCTGCTCCTGCGGAAGAGCCTGAAGCGGCTCCTGCAGAAGAAGCTGCGGTCGCTGAAACAGCTGCGGCCGCTGAAACAGCTGCTGAGGCTGAGACTTCTGATGAACCCTCTGACGCACCTGAAGCTGAACCGTCAGAAGATTCTGAGAAACAAGAGTAGCTTGGAAAGCAGGTCTCAGACCTGCTTTTTTATTATCTTAAAAAGGTATGAGAAATGGATTTCAGGCGATTGGAAGCATTTTGTCGGGTGTTTGAGTTAAAAAGTTTTTCCAAAGCGGCTCAAAAGCTCTACTTGTCACAGCCAACGGTAAGTGCACACATTTCCACTCTTGAAAAAGAGCTGGGGGTCAAGCTGTTCGACAGAATGGGGCGCTGGATCCTTCCTACTTCCGCCGGAGAAGTGCTTTACAGGTATTCGCTTGAGGTGTTCGCCTATCTTGATCAAGCCAAAGCCGAAATCCAATTGCTCCAGGATCGTGTTGCAGGACAACTTTTTCTGGGCGGCAGCACCATTCCTGCATATTATCTCCTCCCTTCACTTTTGGCATCCTTTACTGAGAATTATCCTGAAGTAAGTATAAATCTTTCAGTTGGGGACACCTGCACCATTGCGGACAAAGTTCAGGACGGCTCTCTGATGTTGGCAGTGGTTGGCGATAAGGACGAGACTACGGATCTTACCTACATGCCTCTTTGCGAGGACGAATTGATTCTTATCAGCCATGAAAAATTTGCCAAAAACAAGCAGAAGTTTCGGATCGACGAACTGTTTGAGCTTCCCTGGATCATGCGTAGTCCCGGATCAGGCACGCAGCATGCTCTCGAACGAGCTTTGACTGCTTGCGAACATGATTACCGTCAATTGAAAGTATCCGTCATGGTAGAGAGTACGCAGGCCGTTCTGCAGTGCGTCAAAGCAGGACTCGGTGTTAGCATGACCTCGCGTATTGCGGCAGACGATCTGATCGCAAAAAATGAAGTTGTGGAATTAAAATGTCCGCAGCTTTCCGCACAGCGCAACTTTTACTGCATCTTTCAGGAAAAGCGCTATTTCTTTCCAGTTGTCCGTTATTTTATTGATTTTCTTGATAATAAATTCAAGGAGAAATGCCAGTTGGCATCGCGGGCTAGCTAATATATTTTTCAGTTCAACGAAAAAAGACTCTGGGAATGCACCATTCTCAGAGTCTTTTTTGTTTTACAGGCGTTCTATGATTTGCTTGCAACAATACGCAATCGCTTATCTTGTTCGCCGCGTACTTTGACCTGACCTATACAGGCGGCCAATTCGCCTTTTTCCTGCAAAAGGTGCAGCGCCTCGTCCAACTGTTTGTCAGGCACTGAAAGGACCAGCCCACCAGAGGTCTGCGCGTCAAACACAAGATCCGTCTTGATGGGGTCGGCGTCGACTGCAATTTCAACACTGTTTATGCAGTGGCTTTTATTGGCAAAGCTTCCGGCGGGCATCAACCCGATTCCAGCCAGTTCCACTGCTTTGCTGATAAATGGTATGGAGTCCAACCAGAGTTCAACAGCAACCTTGGACCCGCAACACATTTCAAGAAGGTGCCCGCCGAGTCCGAATCCGGTTACGTCAGTGGCGCCTTTCAATTGAAGTTTGCTGATCACTTCACCTCCGGCAGAGTTCAGATGGGAAGCCCAGTGATAAAGCTCCTTTTCCAACTCTTCGTAGCCTTCCCATTTGGCTTTAAGTGCTGTTGCAAGTACGCCCGTCCCCAACGGCTTTGTGAGAATGAGCGTATCACCTGGAGTCAAACCGGAATTTGTTGCGAAACAATTCGGAGAGACAATGCCTGAAACGGCCAGTCCGTATTTCAGCTCCTGGTCTTCCACACTGTGTCCGCCGGCAAGCACCGCACCGGCTTCCTGTATTTTGCTCAAGCCGCCGCTCAGAATTTCTTTCAGGATATCATTGGAAAACGTACTGGCCGGAAAGCATACGATGTTCATGGCAGCATAGGGTTGACCTCCCATGGCATAGACATCCGATAACGAGTTGGCAGCGGCAATCTGACCAAACCAGAAGGGGTTGTTGACAATCGGAGTAAAGAAATCGACTGTCTGTACCAACGCTTTGCCGTCCGGGAATCGCAATATAGCGGCATCCTCGTTGTTTTCCTGCCCTGCCAGTACCCGAGGGTCTTTGACAATGTGCAACCCGCTGAGTGCATCCTCCAGGTCCCCTGGAGGTATTTTGGACGCTCAACCAGCGGCTTTGACGGAATTAACGAGATCAATTTTTTCCATTACAGTACCTTTATAGTTCTTTGTGTCCTGATTTATTAATAGTTAAATAATAGCTTGTTCCCCTTCAAAGAGTCAACTTCACCTCATGCAAAAAGGGGTGCATGTGTGTCTTCTATCCATATCCTGGAGTTTGGCATGCCCCCTTGCCATTGCAATATCGTGTATTATCATCAGAAATCCACAAAGGATCTTTGAGGAGCGCAAGCTTGTTTTTTTTTACATTTCGATATATCAAATACGGTTTGCAGGACGCTTTATGTTTTTCTGTCTGAAAGAGGCAGTTTTTTTGCGAGAGTGGCGGAATTGGTAGACGCACTGGATTTAGGATCCAGCGGAATTTCCGTGGGAGTTCGAGTCTCCCCTCTCGCACCATTTTTCATTCTCTCGCGTAAACAAGTTGCTGGTCCCGAAAGGGATTTGTCTTCTATGCGCGCAGGTTGCCGGACAGGAAAAAAATACGCGTTATATTCGAGCTTTTTTGGCACAACCCACAGGCTTTTTTATTAAAGGAGCCTTTGGAGGAGCAATCATTGAAGTTCGTCGCAGTAAACAAATTTAAGACGCGCTCAGGCGGTCCTCGTTTAATCTGTTGCTTTGGGCAGAGGCGTATAAGCGTAGCCGGATAAAGTGGGTGCCTGCACAAATATGCCAAAGCAGCGCATCCGGCGTATGTTGAGCCATTGGAACGTTTTAGTAGTTACGTAAGATGCCGATTATAAATTATACCTTTCAAGAAGGATAGTAAGGAGAATGGGATGGAGTATCAAGTCGAGGAAGTAACGCCGGTTAAGCGCAAAGTTTCCGTGCAGGTTCCGGTAGAGGAAGTCCACGCGGCCATCAGCGCCACTGTTGCTTTGTACAGGCGCGATGTTGATGTAAAAGGGTTTCGCAAAGGAAAGGTTCCCTCTTCTGTCATTGAAGGTAAATATCGCAAAAAGATAATCGGTGAAGCCACTACTGATCTTGTTAATCTCCATATTAATGAAATCATGGGCGAACTTAAAGTGACGCCCGTTTCGGGCATTGATTATGATGGCGAAGAGCTGGTCCGGGATCAGCCTTTTGAATATGTCCTGAGTTTTGAAGTAATGCCCGAATTTGATGTACCCGATTATACGGGCATAGAAATAGAAGAAGAAGTGCCTGAGGTCGATGAGAAGGAAATAGAAGCAGTTTTCGAACGGATGCGTTCGCAATTGGCCGAGCTTGAACCTGTTAATGAAGAACGCGAGCCTCAGGAAGGCGAAATTGCGGTGATTGACTTCAAGGCCATGAAAGACGGCGAAATTTTTGAAAATTTCGTTGCGGAAAATTTTGAATTGCCTTTGGGCGAGGGCCAGACCCTGGGTGAATTCGAGGACGTCATCAAAGGGTTGAAGCCTGGTGAAGAAACCACCAAGGATATCACCTTCCCTGAAGATTTCCTTAACCCAGATCTTGCCGGGCAGACTTTGGACATGCAGGTCAAGTTGAAGGGCATCAAGAAAAAAATCCTTCCAGAAGTCAACGATGATTTGGCCCAGAAGGCAGGCGGATTTGCGAATGTTGCCCAGATGCGTGAAGCAGTTGTTAATTCTTATACGGAGAGTCGGAAACAGCTGTACAAATCAAACTCCCAGAAGGAGTTGCTGGATAAGCTGTTGAAGCAGGTCGATTTCGAACTTCCCGAGGAGTTGGTCAAGAAAAATGTCGACCGGATGCTGGCTGAAACGGCTGAAAGACTCGAACGCCAGGGAAAAGGATTGCAGGCTTTGGGCAAATCCGTTGATGAACTGCGCGAGGAGTTCAAGCCCAATGCCGAGGAGCTTGCCCGTTCGGAAGTGATGCTGCTGGCTGTTGCCAAGCAGGAAGGCCTGAACGTGGACGATCGCGAGCTTGACTTTTATTTTCAGCAGCTTGCCGCCCGTACCGGCCAGGACTTTACGCAACTGAAAAAATATCACATTGAAAATAATCTCATGTATGCAGTGAAAGACAGACTGCTTGCTGACAAAGCCATGGAGCTTATGTATAGTAAGGCAGTTATAAAGCCGGTTTCCGCTAAGAGCGGGGAGACTGACGGAAATCAGGGCGAAGAGGAAAAAACTGAAGAGTAAAAAACAAATCATCAGCTCGGGCGTTTCTTGCAAGGGAACGCCCGAGTTACCAGCACAGTACTACATCCCCCCCGCAAAGGTTGACGAGCACATAACATTTGTTGTCTAATTTTATTCCATGTAGTAAACGACAATGTCAAATTCCCCGTACCTGCTTTTGATCGCTTCCCTCGGGCAGCCGCAGGGTACTGGGTGTGGTCGTTGCCAACCCATCCAAGGAGATAGTTATGTCGGGTACGATTCCCATTGTTATTGAGACCACGGGCCGCACCGAGCGTGCTTACGATATTTACTCCCGGCTGCTCAAAGATCGCATCATTCTTTTGGGCACACCTATTGACGATAATATTGCAAGCCTTATTTGTGCACAATTACTCTTTTTGGAATCGGAAAATCCCGAAAAAGAGATCAATTTGTACATTAATTCGCCCGGCGGTGTCGTAACTGCCGGTTTGGCGATTTATGACACGATGCAATATATTTCTTCTCCGGTGGCCACACTCTGCATGGGACAGGCTGCCAGCGCCGCAGCGCTGCTGCTTTGTGCGGGAGCGCCTGGAATGCGGTACGCCCTGCCGCACAGCCGGATCATGATTCACCAGCCTAGCGGTGGTTCAACAGGCCAGGCCACGGATATAGAAATTCAGGCCAAGGAAATTTTGCGGATGAAGGATGTGGTCAATGCTATCCTGGCCAAGCATTGTGGCAAGGATATTGCTCAAATCTACTCAGATACTGAGCGTGACAAGTTCATGGTCTCCGAGGATGCAAAAGAATACGGAATTATCGACGATATTCTGACATCCCGTAAAGGGGTAGGCAGTAAAAAGTAACGATTTAGGGAGACGCTATGTCCAATAAAAAAGGCGGACTGCCCACGGAGCTCAATTGTTCGTTTTGCGGCAAAAGTCAGGATGAGGTACAACGCCTCATTGCGGGGCCTGATGTTTACATTTGTGATGAGTGTGTTTCCCTGTGCAATGAAATAATCGCACAGGAAAATATGAGCGAGGAGATGGAAGAGGGGCAGCTGCTGCCTCCTTCCGAGATCAAGGCGAAACTGGAAGAGTTTGTCATTGGCCAGGAAAGCGCCAAAAAAGTGCTTTCCGTGGCTGTACACAATCACTACAAGCGTGTGTTCTTCCAAGGGGCTGTGGCGGATGAAGTCGAGCTGGAAAAAAGCAACATCCTGCTCATCGGTCCTACCGGGTGCGGTAAAACTCTGCTGGCCAAAACCCTGGCGAAGGTGCTGAAAGTTCCTTTTGCCATTGCCGATGCCACAACTTTGACGGAAGCCGGCTATGTTGGTGAAGACGTTGAAAATATCCTGGTGCAGCTGCTTCAGAATGCGGATTATGACATTGAGGCGGCTTCTCGAGGTATTATTTATATTGATGAAATCGACAAGATTTCCCGCAAGGGCGACAGCCCATCCATTACGCGTGATGTTTCCGGTGAAGGCGTACAACAGGCCTTGTTGAAGATCATCGAAGGCACGGATGCGAACATTCCGCCCAAAGGGGGACGCAAGCATCCGCAGCAGGAATTCATCCGTATGAATACCTCCAACATCCTGTTCATCATGGGTGGGGCTTTCATCGGCCTGGAGAAGATTATTCAACAGCGTGTGGCGGGAAGCTCTTTGGGCTTCGGCGCGGAGCTTAAGAAAAAGGAAGAGGATACTATCCACGAGATACTCTCAGAAGTGCATCCTATCGATCTGATCAAGTTCGGCATTATTCCTGAGTTCGTCGGACGTATTCCCGTTGTCACGCACGTGGAGGACCTCAACGAGGACGACCTGGTACGCATTTTAACCGAACCCAAAAACGCGTTGTCCAAGCAGTACGAAAAGCTTTTCGAATTGGACAACATCAAGCTGCGTTTTACCTCCAATGCGCTCAGAGCCATAGCTGTAAAGGCCATTGAGAGGAAAACCGGAGCCCGTGGTCTGCGCAACGTCATGGAGAGCATCATGCTCGAAATCATGTATAATCTCCCCTCCCAGGTCGGGGTCAAAGAGTGCGTGATCAATAAGAATGTGGTGGAAAACGGCGTTGAACCGTTACTGATTTATCATCAGAACGAAGCGAAAACAGGATCGTAATCGCTCGGCGAGAGCGCTCCTGACATGGTTTTGAAGCACTACGTGATTGTCGGGATTTGACAAATCCGTTCTTGAAATTATTTCTAACTCATTGCTTCATACCTTTTATTCAGCAGGAGTATTGAATGACCGACTATACCGATATTGACGGTGTGCACCCCCCGGAAGAGCGCCTTCCCATGATGTCCCTCCGAGAGGTCGTCATGTTTCCGCGTTCCATCGTTCCATTGTTCGTGGGACGGGAAGCGTCGATTCGGGCCATAGAAAGTGCGCTAGCTCATTATGATAAAAAGATCTTTCTGGTTGCCCAGCGTGAACCCGAAATGGAGCGCCCTCAGGCTTCAGACCTGTTTGAAGTCGGCACTGTGAGTAAAATTCTGCAGCTTTTGCGGTTGCCTGACGGGACCATCAAAGTCCTGTTTGAAGGGCTGTACCGTGCGACCTGGGAAAACGAGCCCGATTCCGAGGCTGGAGAAAATGATTTTCCCATGGTTATCGCCCGGCAGATTTCAGAAGAGGACGGCCGCAACACAGAAGGCGAAGCCCTGATTCGGGCGACGCAGGATGCGCTCAAGGAATACGGGAAGATCAACAAGAAGCTGGCCCCTGAAACCATCATGGCGCTTTCTTCCATGAATACGCCTGGCAAGCTTGCCGACGCCATCATGCCGCATCTGAAAGTAGACTACCTGAAAAAACAGGAAGTGCTGGAAATTGCCGATCCCAACCTGCGCCTTGAAGAGGCGTATGCCTTGTTGCATGGTGAAATTGAGATCACTTCTCTTGAGAAGAAGATCAAAAGCCGTGTCAAGAACCAGATGGAGCGGAACCAGCGCGACTACTATCTGAACGAACAGATGAAGGCCATTTCCAAGGAGATGGGCCGCGAAGATGATCCTCTGGTGGAAGTCGCGGAGCTCGAGGAACAGATCAAGGCCAAGGATATGCCCGAGGACGCGCGTGAGAAAGGTCTTCGGGAAGTCAAGAAACTCAAGCAGATGCCGCCTTCTTCCGCGGAGTATACGGTCGTACGCAATTACGTCGACTGGATCATCGATCTTCCCTGGAATGAAGTTAAAGATATCGACATCGACATTGAGCGCTCGAAGCAGATCCTGGATGAAGATCACTTTGGCCTGGAAAAACCCAAGGAGCGTATCCTGGAGTACCTGGCCGTTCAGAAATTGGTCCAACAGTTGAAAGGGCCGATTCTGTGCCTGGTAGGGCCTCCCGGAGTGGGAAAAACCTCCCTGGCCAAGTCCGTTGCCAGGGCCACCGGCCGGGAATTCGTCCGGCTTTCCTTGGGCGGCGTTCGGGATGAAGCCGAAATTCGCGGCCACCGCAGGACTTACGTGGGTGCGTTGCCCGGAAAGATCATCCAGTCCCTGAAGCGTGCCAAATACAACAATCCGCTGTTCTGTTTGGACGAAATCGACAAGATGAGCATGGACTTCCGAGGCGATCCATCCGCCGCCTTGCTTGAAGTGCTTGATCCGGAGCAGAACTTTACCTTTAATGACCATTATCTGGACATGGATTACGACCTGTCTAAGATTTTCTTCATCACCACGGCCAACTCGTTGCACACCATCCCCCTTCCGCTGCAGGACCGGATGGAGATTATCAAGCTGCCCGGGTATCTCGAAGTGGAGAAGAAAAAGATCGCCCAGCAATTCCTTGTTCCCAAACAGCTCGAACAGAATGGGCTCAAGGATGGCAATCTGAATCTCTCGGAAAACGCTCTGCTGGAAATCATCAGGCGTTACACCAGAGAAGCAGGCGTTCGTAATCTGGAACGTGAAATCGCCACCGTCTGCCGTAAGACCGCTCGCAATCTGGTCGAAGAGGCGGACATGGACAAGATGGTCAACATCACCAAACAGAATATCCAAAACTACCTGGGTGTGTTCAAATTCCGCTACGGTGAAAAAGAGGAACAGCCTCAGGTGGGCGTCGTTACCGGTCTGGCCTGGACAGAGATGGGCGGCGAACTGCTGGTGGTGGAGACCGCGCTAATGCCCGGTACGGGCAAAGTGGAGATCACCGGAAAACTCGGCGACGTTATGCAGGAATCCGCACGTGCCGCGCTTTCCTACATCCGCTCACGTTCCGACCTGTTCGGCCTGAAACCCAACTTCTATCGCAAGGTTGACATCCATGTGCACGTGCCCGAGGGTGCAACGCCCAAGGACGGACCTTCGGCAGGAATTACTCTGGCGACGAGCATCCTGTCCGCCTTGCTCGGTAAGCCTGTCTTCAATGACCTGGCTATGACCGGCGAAATTACGTTGCGCGGACGCGTGCTGCCAATCGGCGGCTTGCGGGAGAAACTGCTTGCCGCTCATCGCGGTCTGATTAACCGCGTGCTGATTCCCATGGATAACGCCAAGGATCTGAAAGAAGTTCCGGACGAAATCCTCAAAGGCCTTGAAATCATCAAGGTGGAGCATATGGACGACGTTCTGCGGCATGTCTTTTTGGATATGAAGCCGGACGATGTATTCCGTGCGGAAGACCCCAATGTTCAGCCCTTGCATCTCTCCTTGCTCAAGGACGAACTTGAGGCCACAGCGCCGCAACACTAGACAACACCAGCCTACGTACAACATGGCCGGCACCCTTTGGGCGCCGGCCATTTTTTTTAGGGCCGGGCAGCGATTCCATTGATTTCGGTTGCACGATTTTTTTTTACAGCCGTACTGTGTAGCTTTGATATGGGAATGACGTCGTGTGTTCTTTTGGTAATGTCAAAACAGTGAATTTGTATGGAGCAAACGCTTGCTAAGGGTAGTAAAGCTGCTCTGTATGAAAAGGCCTATACAGACGCGTAACGGGCGTATCGTTACCTATGTCTGTATTACTACGCCCGCCAGATCAATGTGCCGGACAGCAAAAAATAGGCTTATGGTGGACCTTGTCATCTAAATGAGGTATTAGGTATAGATAGTAACTAATCGGCTTTGCAAGCAATGAGTGGAAAGTATGTCCAATGTTTTTGTTCCCCCTGAGCGGGATGATATCATTCGCGGTGTTTTTTCAGCAAAAGTGAAAACAACTCTTGGGTTCGGTGTTTCCAAGCGCAGCTCCGTAGAGACGATTCTTTTCTTTGTAGAAGAGCAGGAAGATGGAAGAATCGGAGTACAACCGCTTAACAAAAATTATGTTCCCTGCGGCGAGCTCAAGTTCATTTCAAAAGAGGAGCTTCTTAAAAATTATCAGCCAGAGCCCGATATTTATATGGAGAAGGTGTATCCTGCCATCCGGCAGATGACCAATACCATTGTCAAAGCTGAAGCCCACCTGAAGCGGGGGAACGTATACAGCGCGGAATATGAATTCAAGAATGCATTGCGGGTGGATGAAGCCAATATCAGGGCAACATTCGGACTGGGATTGTCTTATCTGGAAAGGGGGGAAACGGAGAAAGGCGATCTTGTGTTTCGGCGGATTGTGAAGCTGAAAGGGGCGTTTGAAAAGACACACAAACATCTATTCAATGATTTCGGCATCAAACTGCGAAAAAACGGTATGTATTCACAGGCGATGCGCTATTATTCCAGGGCGTACAGATTAAGTAAAACAGATGAGCATCTGCTCTACAATATGGCCCGTACGCTTTATGAAAAGCAGAACTACAAAAGCGCTCTTGTTTTCTTGAACAAGGCACTTGCTTTACGCAAAGATTTTTCTGTTGCAAACGATTTGAAAATAATCATTGAACGAAAGCTGAGTAAAAAAAGGTAAGTTGGATATCGACGATTAATTTTTATGGCATTTACGGGTGCGATCATGTCTCATTCATTATCTATGGGGTACAAATTTTTTGGCGCGTTTCTTCTCCAGAAGGGGTTGGTGACGCAGGAGCAGCTGGATGACGCGTTGCAGTTTCAGGAAGAATCCAACCGCCGGATCGGTGAATTTGCCGTGGAAAAAGGACTGCTCACGCAGCAGCAGGTGGAAGAGATTTTTTTGGAACAAAAACAGATTGATGCGCCTTTTGGAGCCATTGCCATGCAAAAAAAGCTGCTACGGCGCGGTGATCTTGACGATCTTCTTTTTTCACAGGCTGTTCAAAGTACGCATCTTGGCGAGGCGCTTATGATGCGAGGGCATCTTACGCCTGAGCAGTTTGGTAGAGAACTACGACAATTCAAAGAACAGGAGCAACTTGAAACTGTTGATGCGTTTGAACTGGACCCGGAAATAAAAGAAGTTGCCAAGATGCTTATAAGCTCTTTTGAAAGGGCGTACAAACGTTTTGCCAAGCAGGCTGTAAAACTCGATCTTTCCTGTTGTGAAGTTGACACACAGCAAGCTGGATTCTGTTTTGAACTGCAGTTTGATCTTGGCGAAAGCGGACGTATCATTAGTGCTTTTTTCTTGAGCGAAGTTCTTGCCAAGGAGGTTGCCGCGAAAAATATCGAGCTTCCGGAGGCATGGCGCGAGTCTGTGGCCAGCAGCTGGCGTGATTTTTTTTCCATAGTCGGCCATTATGTGAAAAAGGAACTGAGAGTTGCCGGCCAACCTATTCGCGCAGTGACAACCACCGAAAAAGTACTGCAAACGCGTCCTACTTTGAAGCAGGGAGGGGTTATCGGCTTGCGGGCTTCAGGTGAAACAATCGTATTGCATACGCGCCTGGAAACTGCCTCTGAATGATGCTATTGTTTATTTTCTTTGCTCTTTGGGACAAGAGTATGTAAAATAAACTGTAAAATTAAAATCAGAAACTCCATCTTTCAGGAAATAGGTATGGTTCAAGAGCAAGAAAACGTATTAGCCGCAAGAGGCTTGGAGGGGGTGTTTTCCACACAGGTTATGAAAGTCATTGGAACTGGCACCACCAGACGAAGGCAGGAAACAACTATGCTGTACTTTGCTGAAGAAGTGGAAGAGGGCAGAGTTGAATACCGTCTTTTGAATCCTCAGTTCGTTCCTTTTGGTGAGGCTATGTCCATGGGGCTGGAAGAATTTGTGGAAAAGTTCAAACCGGAAACCGAAATTTACGAAACAAAAACGCTTCCTGCCCTGCGGAAGTTGACAAAAACCCTTGCCAAGGCGGAGCGCTACCGTAGCCGCGGTGAAAAGTTTTCTGCGGAATATGAATTCAAAAATGCTTTGAACATTGACGAAGACAACGTTCGTGGAAATTTTGGACTGGGGCTTTCGCTGCTGGACCAGGGAAAAAACGACGAGGCCACCAAAGTACTACGCAAGCTTGTGCAGCTGCATGATACGTTCAATACGGAGAACAAACATGTGTTCAATGAACTGGGCATTAAACTGCGCAAAAATAAATTATACGACCAGGCGCTTTCCTATTACGCAAGTGCTTTGAAAGTCAGCAAAAACGACGAAAATTTATATTACAACATCGCCCGTACGCTTTATGACAAGGAAGATTTTCAAAACGCCAACAAATATATCAGCAGAGCCATGCTCATGAATCCGGAATTCAAGGTAGGACGAAAACTGCAGCTGGCAGTGGAAAAAAGGCTTGCAGATGAACCAGCCGACCTGGAAGAAGAGGAAGAACAAAACGAAGAATAAGAGCTTGGCGGCATCCCTTTTATGGTATGACGAGTTTCTGCCCAAGCCTGAGGACATGCTTTTTGGACAGCTTGTTGGCGTGCAGAAGCGCGCTTTCGCTGAGCCCATGTTGTCTGGCGATCTTCCAGATCGTATCCCCGGATTTAACCACGTATGTTTTGCCTGTTTGCTGAGCCCTTGTCGTTTTCTTGTCGGTTTTTTGAGCCTTCCCACTGTTTTTTTTCGGGATGACGAGTCGTTGCCCCAACCGTAGCGTGTGCTTTTTCTTCAGGTTGTTGGCGGCCAGCAACGAGCTTTCGCTGATTCCGAATTTTTTGCTGATTTCCCAGATCGTATCTCCACTTTTGACCGTATAGCTTGTCGCCTGGGACGGAGGGGCAACCAGGATATCTTCCTCCACCTCGGCTTTCGCAACCAGAATATCCTCTTCCGAGGGCTGGCTCGTACGCTTGGGCTTGGCTGCGGATTTGCTTATTGGGCTGTCCTTCTGCTTTTTGTCAGAGGCCTTGCGGGGGGGGGACACGATTATTTCGTCTTCCACTTCGCTTGCGTTTGCAGCGGTCACGGCCCTTTCAGCCTGTTTCCCGGGAATAACCAGCTTTTGTCCCGCGCGTATGGCATGTTTGCTTCGCAATCTGTTTGCCCTGGCGATTGCTTTGGAGCTGACGCCGTATTTCTGCGCGATAATTCCCAAGAATTCGCCGCGTTTTACCGTATGCTCTACTGCGTTGCCGGCGTCCGGTTTTGCGCTCGCAGCCTGTTTTCCGGGAATAATCAGCTTTTGCCCCGCGCGTATGGCATCTTTGCTGCGCAATCTGTTTGCCCTGGCGATTGCTTTGGAGCTGACGCCGTATTTTTGCGCGATAACTCCCAGGGATTCGCCGCGCTTGACCGTATGCTTGACCACATTGCTGATTTCCGGTCGGCTTTGGCCAGGTTTGACTATTCTGCCGGAAGAACCGCCAGGCATGGGGATCATCAGGCGCTGATTCAGCTGCAGGACATCGCGTTTCTTCAGCTGGTTCGCGGCAAGAAGCCGGCGTGTGGAGACATGATACCGTTTGGCCAGTCCCGAGATGGTGTCGCCGGGTCTGACGCGGTAAATTTTATACGACTCCGCAAACGTGTTTTCATGCAGTTTCGGCGGTTCGTGTTTGGGCTTGTTGCGTTTCAAGGCTTGCTCGGCCAGGTACTTTTGCTCTTCCGCGGGCAATGGAGCAGCACCAGGGTCTTCTATGACACGCCGTGCCGCAATAAAGCGCGGGGTCCGGTAATGGTCGAACGCGTCGCTTACCTGGATGCGATGCCCGGTACGGGGGCTATGGATGAATTTACCGTTGCCGACATAAATGCCGACATGGGTGCCGCGCCTCCGGCCGATACGGCGCGAATAGATGAGCAGGTCTCCCGGACGCAGATTTTTTTTGGATACGGGCTTGCCTGCGTAGAGTTGCTCGCCTGAACTGCGAGGCAACTTGATGCCGTTCTGAGCAAATACCCAGCGGGTGAAGCCCGAACAATCGAAGCCGGTTCTGGGAGACGAGCCGCCGTAACGGTACATTCTTCCGATTTGCGTATACGCGGTTTCCAGAATCTTTTGCGCCTTGCCGTGCTTGGGTTTCAGTTTTTTGTTTGTTGTCGTGCTTGCTTTGGGAGGATTATTCGCATCATTTTCGGCAACAGCTTCGGTAACTGCGTTTTTGGAGGTATCCGATTGTGTTGATTTCTTTTTTTCGGCATTGTCCTTGTCGGCTACAATTGCACTGGAGATGACGGGATCTTGATTGACTCCATTGGCGTTTCTTACGCAGGAGCATAACGCCAAGACAGCCAATAATAGATAGCAACTAAGGACAAAAAACGCGCTTTTGGTAAAACTTTTGTAGAATTTTTCAATTGTAACGATAGAGAAGGTATTTGCAGAAAATATTGAATGCATAGTAATTGTAAAGCTCTTGTAAAATAAAATGAGAGATAAGTATAAAAATAAGAATATGACGACTAAAATAATACGCAAAACGAAAAAAAAGTGTAAAGTTAATTTCTCTTAATGAATAACACGGGAAAGGTGAAAAGCGAACAAGTCAACTGCTGGCCGCTTGAATTTGTTGTAGTGTTGATTTGTTGCGTTCGTACCAATCGGCAAAAGACTGCCGCGTACGCTGGGCGTACAGTTCCTTGCGTTTGCGTTTTGGGGCGCGCTGTTTGAGTGCGGGCATCAGTCCGAAATTCACATTGGATGGTTGGAAGTGTTTGGTCTCAGTACGCAGATGGCTGAGCAGGGCTCCTATGGCGCTGGTTTGCGGAGGTGTTTCCAGCGGCAGTTCCCGGCATCGGGCCGCAAGAGCCAGTCCCAGCCAGAGACCGCATGCCGCGGATTCGACGTAGCCTTCCACTCCGGAAATCTGGCCTGCCAGAAATACGCCGGGCCTAGTTTTCAGCTCGAGTTCGGTGAGAACTCCTGGCGCGTTGACGTACGTATTGCGGTGCAGACTGCCGAAACGCAGAAATTCGGCCTCTTCCAGGCCAGGGATCATGCGAAAAATACGCTGCTGCTCGGGGTAGGTGAGCTTTGTCTGGCATCCGACAAGATTAAAGGCCGTACGCTCGCGGTTTTCCGCCCGCAATTGCAGAACGGCAAAGGGGCGCAGGCCCGTACGCGGATCCGTCAATCCCACAGGTTTGAGCGGTCCGAACGCCAGGGTCATGTCTCCGCGAGAGGCGAGGGTTTCCACCGGCATGCAGGCCTCGAAATGCTTTTCCTGCTCAAACGAACGGGCAGGGATTTTTTCCCCGTTAAGCAAGGCCTGGCGAAAGCAATGGTATTCTTCTTCATTGAGCGGGCAGTTGAGATAATCTTTGTCTTCCGGGTCCGGATCCGCATAACGCGACCCCCAGAAAGCCTTGTTCAGGTTCACGGACGCGGCATCGATAATGGGCGCTATGGCATCGTAGAAATAGAGGTGTTTTTCTCCCAGGAGCAGGGCCAGATGCTCGCTGAGCGCTTCAGAGGCCAGAGGACCCGCAGTTATGATCAACGGACTGTGTCCTTGCAGTTGCGAATCTTCCAAGCTGGTGATTTCCTGGCGAACCACCCGGATCCGGGGGTGGGCTTCTATGGCGTTGGTGACGTACGCGGCAAACAGTTCGCGGTCCACAGCCAGAGCTTTGCCCGCCGGGACCCTGGTCGCTTCCGCAGCTTCCAAAGTGATGCTGTTCAGGGCCCGCATTTCCTGTTTCAACAATCCTACGGCCGCCTCTGGTTCGTCCGAGCGAAAAGAGTTGGAACAGACCAGTTCGGCCAGGCTGGCCGAGGTATGCGCAGGTGACATTTTTTCCGGCTTCATTTCAAAAAGGGTGACGTCCGTGTAGGTACGGGCGAGAGCCAGGGCGCATTCGGCGCCGGCAAGACCTCCGCCGATAATTGCCACCGGGCTGTTCTGCGAATCGGAAAGCATCATAAAATACTCATTGCCCCTTGCATGTTGGTGTAATGGATGGAAAACCAGGAGCGCGGATAATAGACACTGATGCTCCTCTGGGCAAGCCTTGAATTGATCATAAAAATTAATCTTAGTTTAGGGGAGGGCTCAATTCTTTTACGCTACGTTTGGCCGGAATTCCACCATGCTGTTTTTCAGAAAATAGCCCCTTGGCACAGCCCCGAACTGCGTCCGCGGCCCATTTTTCATATCAGCCTTGCCTGTTGAAGGTTCCTGCTCAAACTCGCAAGGAAAAGAATGTAGAAACACGCCCAAAAAATACGTGCTTGCCTATCGGAAGAAGAGGAGGGCTGAGCTGAAAATTGGTAAAGTAATACTTTACTGAGTTGTAGTCGTGAGTGTAATGATTTCCGAGTCTTGGCCTTTTCTATTAGTTCAGATTTGAACCTTTGTTGCCCTTAACAACATGTAAAAATTAAGATTTACTTGAGAATTCCGTTGACAACGTAGTTTATTATGTCCTATAAGACATAATAACCGTGACAGCAATTAGAAAGCCATTCACGAGGTGTGGGATGGAAAAAAGCGTGCCCAAAAAAGTTGCAATTTTTCAAGAGGAAAGGGCGAAAAGCCAAGTTGCGCCATTTAGCGGCCTTGGCTTTCAATTGAAACAGCAGGATGCGGATGTCAGACGCCTAACATTTCAAGATTTGAGCAAGAGGATGTTTTCTCAGGGAGGTTCGGGGGGAAAAGAGTAGAAAATATTCTTAGTCATGATTTTGCACAAGGTGACAGACTGTCTGCAGTTCGTTAGCATGGAGGCAGGTTTCACGCACGGCGGCAAGATCTCTTGCCACTAACATCTGCAAGATATAGAGGCGATCATGGAAGAATGTAAGTTGCCCGCAGGGGTTGCCCCGAACAGTGATATCGGACCGTATACTTTTGAAGAATTTGTAGACGCATCCCGTCAGTTTCATGGTTATCCCGCCCCAGGCCTGTTGCTTGGCGGGTACATGGTGGAACATGCAAAACGTTTTATTCCGGAAGGGGTGTTGTTCGATGCCGTAAGTGAAACGGCCTGGTGTCTTCCGGATGCCATTCAAATGCTTACTCCGTGTACTGTCGGCAATGGCTGGCTTCGTGTGCTCAATCTTGGCCTTTATGCGTTGAGTCTGTTCGATAAGCGGACGGGCGAGGGGGTCCGTGTTTCAGTGGATACCGACAAGCTGGAGAACTGGCCGGAAGTTGCCGTCTGGTTGTTCAAAAGCAAACCGAAACGCCAGCAGGACTCCATGGCCATACGGGCCCAGATACGGGATGCCGGAGCGGCGTTGTGCGCGGTGGAAAAAATTTTTATAAAAGACAACATGCTGGACCGCAAAAGCAAAGGCGCCATTGGTCGATGTAGCAGATGCGGGCAGGCCTACCCCATTGCCCACGGCCCCGTATGCCGTGGTTGCCAGGGGGAGCTCCCGTATAAAAAAAGCATTACGCTGCCCTCGGAGCACGAACTTGAACAGGTCTTGCCCAAGGCTATTCCCGTCGAGCTTGCAGTGGGCAGGCGGGCCATGCACGACATGACGCGCGTACGCCCCGGCGATTCGAAAAGCGTTATCGTCAAGCGCGGGCAAACTATTGATGTCGGGGATTTGTGCCGGTTGCAGCAGATGGGGCGTTTTTCCGTCTATGTAGAAGAAGACAGGCCCTCTGGCGACTGGGTGCATGAGGACGAGGCCGCCAAAGCCTTTGCCCAGGCCATGGCCGGACCGGGGATCGGCATCGAAGACGCTCCCCGCGAAGGTAAAGTCAATCTTGGAGCAGAATACTCCGGGATGTTGTCCATAGATGTCGAACGGTTAGAAAGTTTTAACTTGTTCCCCGGGGTCATGGCTGCGAGCCGCAAAGCAGGAGTCTTGGTCAAAGCAGGAGGCCGGATTGCGGGAACAAGGGCTATTCCTTTATTTCTTTCGCGCCGGGATTTCGACCTGGCAATGGGTATTCTCAATGCGGGGCCCTTGTTTGAGGTCAAACCCATCAAGCGCAAGCGTGTTGGCGCGGTCATCACCGGCAATGAAGTCTACAACGGTTTGATCGAGGATAAGTTTGAAAGTGTTATCCGCAATAAACTGACCGAATTTGGTTGCGAAATGGTTCGGGCGATCATCGCGCCGGATGACACGGATAAGATCGCCCAGGCTGTCAAAAATCTCGTGCATGAAGGAGCCGAATTGATTGTGACAACGGCGGGACTTTCCGTTGATCCCGACGACGTCACCCGAAAAGGGCTGGTCAATGCGGGCGTCACTGATTTGCTGTACGGCATCCCGGTTTTGCCGGGCGCCATGACCCTGCTCGGCAGGTTGGGAGATGTCAGGCTGCTGGGCGTGCCCGCCTGCGCGTTGTTCTACAAGATCACCAGTCTGGATTTGCTGCTGCCCAAATTGCTTGTGGATGAAGAAATCACCCGCAGCGATCTGGCGAAACTGTCTCACGGCGGACTTTGTCTGGAGTGCAGGCACTGCAGCTTTCCGAAATGTTCCTTTGGGCGCTAACAAAACGGATATGCGGATGAGAGAATGAAAACGTACATAGCGGCGGAAGGTGCGGCCATGACGGTTCGCCTGCATCTCTGGCTGGAAAACGACTCCGGCATGGCCTTTGGCCCCGGGCGGTTGGTTCTTCTGGATGCTATAGATAAAACAGGTTCGCTGCAGGCAGCGGCAAAAAGCCTGGGCATGTCCTATCGTGCCGCATGGGGCAAAATAAAAACCTCAGAAGAGCTGCTTGGTGAAAAATTGATTGAAAAAAGGGGTGGAAATCGTTCGGGCTATTGCCTGACGGAATTCGGCGAACTCCTGCGTAACGAATATCAGGATTGGCTTCAGGAAGTGGAAGACTTCGCCAATCGTCTCGCCGAGGAACGGTTTCCTTTTGCAACAAAGACATACGCCGAGTCGCGGCGTTCGGAATTGCGAAAAATGCAGGAAGAGCTCGTCTGATTGTCCTGCGAAAAGTAGCGTAAAAAAGCCTGCCGTTCGAGGGGCATCATTTTTTCCTCCAGGGAAAAATGATGCCCCTTTTTTTGTTTATAAAAACATATCTGCTAATGATAACATATTAAAATAACAGTATTTTTGTTGACCACAAAGATAGACGCTCGATATACTTTGTTGAGCGTTGAATAGGTTTTCTTGATAGCACGCTTGCCTTGCCAACAGCAGAAACGACTGGAGGTTCAGAATGAGTTGTAGCCGGAGAGATTTTCTCAAAATTACCGGAGTGGGCGCCCTGGGCGTTACTCTGGGGCAGTTGGGCTTTGATATGGCCCCTATGCAGGCCTATGCGGCGGGCCTCAAAATCGATGGAGCCAAAGAAGTTATCTCGGTCTGTCCATTTTGTTCGGTCAGCTGCCATATTATTGCCTACGTCAAGAATGGAAAGCTGGTCAGCACTGAGGGTGATCCGGATTACCCCATCAACGAAGGGGCTCTCTGCGCCAAGGGCGCGGCCATGCTGACCATGACCACCAGCGAACACCGCTTGAAAAAACCGCTGTACCGCGCGCCTTACAGCGACAAGTGGGAAGAGAAGGAATGGGATTGGACCCTCGAGCGGATCGCCAAAAAGGTCAAGGAGACCCGTGACAAGGATCTGCTGCTCAAAAACAATAAAGGAAACACGGTCAACCGTCTCGACACCATGTTTTTGCTCGGTACGTCGCACGCCGATAATGAAGAGTGCGCGCTTGCCCATCAAATGATGCGAAGCCTGGGCGTCGTCCATATGGACCACCAGGCCCGTATCTGACACAGCGCCACTGTAGCGGCTCTGGGAGAGTCGTTCGGACGCGGTGCGATGACGAATCACTGGATCGACATCAAAAATGCCGATTCCATCCTGATCATGGGCAGCAATGCTGCCGAACACCATCCAATCTCTTTCAAATGGGTGCTGCAGGCCAAGGACAAAGGCGCCACGGTCATGCACATCGACCCCAAGTTCTCGCGGACTTCAGCCCGATCGGATTTTCATGTTCCCTTGCGTTCGGGTACCGACATCGCCTTTCTCGGCGGTATGATCAATTACATCCTGAAGAACAACAAATACTTCAAGGAATATGTCGTCAAGTACACCAATGCCCCGTTTATCGTCGGCAAAGGTTATGGTTTCAAGGACGGCGTATTCAGCGGACTGGATCGCGAGACCCGGCTGTACGACAAGAGCAAGTGGGCTTATGAAAACGACGCGAACGGCGTGCCCAAACGGGACGAAACCCTGCAGGATCCGCGTTGCGTATTTCAGCTTCTGGGCAAGCATTACGCGCGTTATGACCTGGATACGGTTTCGCAGACAACCGGCGTGCCCAAGGAAAAACTCCTGCGTGTTTACGAGAACTACAGCAAAACCGGCGTGGCCGACAAAGCCGGAACGGTCATGTACGCCCTGGGCTGGACCCAGCACACCGTCGGCGTACAGAATATCCGTTCTGCGGCCATGATTCAGCTGTTGCTGGGCAATATCGGTATTGCTGGCGGCGGCATCAACGCTCTGCGCGGCGAACCCAACGTACAGGGTTCCACGGACCATACGCTGCTTTATCACATCGTTCCCGGTTACATGGCCATGCCGAACGACGAATGGAAAACGCTTGAGGACTACAACAAGGCCAACACCCCGGTCAGCCATGATCCCATGAGCGCGAACTGGTGGCAGAACAAACCCAAGTACTTTGTCAGCCTGCTCAAAGCCTGGTACGGCGACAACGGCGTCAAGGAAAACGGGTATGGTTACGACTACCTGCCGCGGATCGAAAAGGGCGGCGATTATTCCTACCTGCCGTTGTTCGACAAGATGTACCACAACAACATTCGGGGCGGCTTCATCATCGGCCTGAACCCGATGCAGAGTGTCCCGAACTCCAACAAGATCCGCCGGGCCCTGGACAATCTCGAATGGCTGGTGACCTCAGAGCTGCACCATTCGGAAACCACTGACAACTGGCACCGTCCGGGAGTGGATCCGAAAAAGATCAAGACCGAGTGCTTCCTGCTGCCTTCGGCTCACCGCCTGGAAAAAGACGGAACGGTCACCAACAGCGGCCGCTGGCTGCTCTGGCATGCGGCAGCGGTTCCGCCCCCAGGGGAAGCCCGGATGTTCGGCGACATGTTCGTGCCGATCATGAACCGTATCATCGAGATGTACAAAAAAGACGGCGGGGTGCTGCCCGAGGCGGTCACCAAGCTTGCCTGGCCCGAGAAATACGAGCCCGAAGAGATCACCAAGCGAATCAACGGGTACTTTACCAAGGATACGAAGGTCAAAGACAAGGTCTACAAAAAAGGCCAGCTGGTTCCCAGCTTCACGGCCTTGAGTGATGACGGTTCGACCCTTTCGTTGAACTGGCTCTACGCCGGCAGTTACACGGAAGAAGGCGGCAACAAGTCCAAGCGCCGCGATCCCACCCAGACCGAGATGCAGGCCAAGATCGGCTTGTACCCGAACTGGGCCTGGTGCTGGCCGGTCAACCGCCGGATTCTCTACAACCGCGCATCCGTGGATTTGAACGGCAAGCCTTTCAATCCGGAAAAAGCGGTGATCGAGTGGAAGGACGGCAAGTGGGTCGGGGACATACCGGACGGCGGCTGGCCGCCAATGGCGAGCGGAAAGGGCAAATATCCGTTCATCATGCATAAGCACGGTTTCGGACAGATATACGGTCCGGGCCGTCAGGACGGTCCGTTCCCCGAACATTATGAACCCGTAGAAACTCCTGTGAACAAAAATCTGTTCTCCAAGCAGCTGAGCAGCCCGGTTTACAAGTTCACCGACAGCGATATGGACCGCTTATGCAAGCCGGCGGATCCGAACTATCCGGTCGTATTGACCACCTACAGCGTCACCGAACACTGGTGCGGCGGTGGTGAAACCCGCAATGTCGCGAACCTGTTGGAGGCCGAACCCCAGCTCTATGTTGAAATGAGCCCGGAACTGGCACAGGAGAAAGGCATTAAAAACGGCGACGGCGTGGTTGTTGAAAGCGCGCGCGGCAAGGTTGAGGCGATAGCCATGGTTACGGTCCGGATGCGCCCGTTGAAGGTTCACGGACGCATCATTCATGAAATCGGTATGCCTTTCTGTTTCGGATGGACCACTCCGGGATGCGGTGATTCCACCAACAGGCTTACGCCTTGCGTGGGGGACCCGAACACGACCATTCCCGAGTTCAAGGCATGCTGCGTGAACATCCGCAAGGCGGAGAAGCTCACGGAACTCCGGACTTCATAACATTGATCCGGGAAGCACGCGCGTGCGTCCCGGAACGCCAAGGAGATCGCTATGTCCAAGTCGTTTTTAGTCGATACGTCCCGGTGCACGGCATGCCGCGGATGCCAGCTGGCGTGCAAGGAGTGGAACGAGCTCGCGCCGAACCAGACCAAGCAGTATGGTTGGGGCAGCCACCAGAATCCGCCCGACCTGAACCCCAACAACTATAAGGTGGTGCGTTTCAACGAGCATCTTGACGATCAGGATGTGGTGCGTTGGAACTTTTTCCCGGACCAGTGCCGCCATTGCCTGGTCCCGCCTTGCAAGGATATCGCGGACACTATGCTGGACGGCGCCATTATTCGTGATGAAAACACCGGCGCTGTGCTGTTCACGGAAAAGACCAAAGAGATCGGCGCGGATGATTTCGAATCCATTCGCGACGCATGCCCCTACGACATTCCCAGACGGGATGAAAAAACCGGTTTGATGAGCAAATGCACCATGTGCAACGAGCGTATCAATGCCGGGATGCTCCCTGCTTGTGTCAAAGTGTGCCCCACAGGCGCCATGAACTTTGGCGAGCGTGACCAAATGCTCAAGCTTGCCGAAGAGCGCCTGGCCAAGGTCAGAAAAACCTTCCCGAAAGCCATGCTGGCGGACCCGCAGGACGTGAACGTCATCTTTTTGCTGACGGACGAACCGCAGTTCTACCATACCAACGCAGTGGCGCTCGGGCCTGCCGGATACGGCCGCAAGGACTTTCTGGCAGAGCTGGCCGCTCCGTTCAGAAAAGCACTTAAGAATCTGATCAAAGCCTGATAGGTTCTTACCAAACACTCTCCGGCCGCTGGAAACACATTCTTTCCGGCGGCCGGTTCAAGACATTACAGGGAGAATTGCCATGCAGCGGGTTTCAGTTGATGCGTCAGTGAGAATGTTGCACCAGTCTGCGGATTACTACGCAAAAATGCGTCCTGTGCAGGAAGGCGTTCTGCGTTCATTTCAAAAGGTTTTTGAAAAACAGAGGCTGTTGGCGGACCAGTTTTCCAGAAAGAAGATGTCATTGCCGGAACTGAACGCGAAAAGCTACGCGCAGGGGGTCTCCTGGTTGGCTGATTTCGACGTCCGCGAACTTGGTCCGTTATTTGCTGATTCTGCCGGGCAGTTGCTGCCGGTCATGGTTGAAGCTTTTCCATATGGTGCAACCTTCCAAAGTCTTATCTCCCCGTTAAAAGGGCCGGACAGCCAGTTGCGTGATGCCGTGGCCGAATTGTTTTTCAATGATCTGAAGAGTCTGAGCGAACGTGCGAAAGCTCTGTCCCTTGATCCTGGAGTGCTTGCCTTTGTGCTGCGTATAATTACGGCTCCGGTCATGAACGCCCTGGCTTGCAACGGTTTGGAGTTGCTCAAGGATTTGTCCTGGAAACAAGGCTACTGTCCGGTTTGCGGTTCGGCGCCCTCCATAGGTTTTTTGTCCAGGAAAGAAGACATCGACCTGGAGTCTTTGGTGGGAGGCGGTGGAAAAAAATATCTGCATTGCTCGTTGTGCAGCCATGTCTGGCGTTTTCCACGTGACCTTTGCCCGAGTTGTGGAACCAATGAGCCGCATCAGCGGGAAATTCTGTTTGTCGAAGGCGTCAGGTACGAACGTGCTGAGCTCTGCCAGCAATGCAAGGGCTATCTGTTGACCATTGATTTTCGTGAAGTGGACATGCAGCCTGATTTGTTGCTGGCTCCAGTGGCGCTGATGCACCTTGATGTGGTGGCTCAGCAAAAGGGGGGCAAACCTATTTATGAAGCGCCGTGGAACCGTTGACTGGATTCTGATAGGAAAGAAAGTAAAGCGATACTGAATTTTTTGTGACGATGTCACGAGAACAGGGCGCTTAACAAGACAACGTTGCAATCGAAAAAGAGGGTAACAGGCAAAGAAGCCTATCCTTTTTTTTTCTCCTGTGCTACGCATCGGCCATGTCACCTGTTTATTATGCTCAAACCGACATCAGAGAAACACTTACCCGCCTTCCGGCTATAGACTTCCAGTTCAGGGAAGACGCATCGGCGCGTCTGAATGTGGCAATGCCGCATTACAGTAATTCCTTGGCCTTCGGAGGTGTTGCGTCGGCGTTGGAATTGGCCAGGCACCTGGCCCCGCGCTATAAAAGCGTACGTTTTTTATCGCAGCATCCCTTGGAGGAGACGCCTGATCCGTTTACCTTCGACGAATGGGCGCCAGGTTGCGATGTTGAAGCGGCCGATCTGTATACGGACAGTTTGCCCTGCCATCAGCGGGAAATCTTTTTCTGTA
The DNA here is from genome assembly GCA_963677785.2 of Desulfovibrionaceae bacterium. GTDB lineage: Bacteria > Desulfobacterota > Desulfovibrionia > Desulfovibrionales > Desulfovibrionaceae. Next base: position 262,952 of record CAXXDH010000002.1, read on the forward strand.
CCTATTGGTCTACGGTCAAGGCCTGGGAAGTTCACGCGCAACTACTGCGTAGGCGGAATCTGCAGCCGAACCCGTTCTATTATTTTATTCAGGATTATGAACCCGGATTCTATCCTTATGGGCACAAGTACTCGGATTGCCTGCACACCTATCAGCACGGCCCCTTGACGAGCGCCATATTCAATTCACGCGAACTGGCCGCTTTTTTCAAAAAACGTGGTTTTTCCTTTCAGCAGGAAACCGTGCTGTTGCCTTCGCTGCATCCGTATCTGGCGGCCTATCTCGAAAAATGCGGACAGATGCTGCCGGCCAAACCCACGGACAAGATCGTCATTCTGCTATACGGCCGGCCACGGCAGCCGCGCAATTGTTTTCCCGTGATCATGGAAGGTCTGTATCGTTTTTTCAAAAAGATGCCCGTCAAGGAGCGTACGGATTACCTGGTGATAAGCGCTGGGGCGGTGGATCGGCATGAGGATGTACAGCTTTGCCCCGGAGTGGTGGTCAAAGCGGTCGGGAAGCTGCCATTGGAAAAATACGCCGCCTACTTGGGATTCTCGCATGTGGGGCTGAGCTTCATGGCTTCGCCGCATCCTTCCTATCCGCCTCTGGAGATGGCCGCCTTTGGTCTGGAAGTGATCACCAACGAGTTTGAAGGAAAAGATCTTGCAGTGCATCATCCGCATATTCACGGTCTGGCAAGCCCCTGTCCGCAATTGCTGGCGGAAGCGTTGCCGGCTGCAGTGGAACGAGCACGCCGGCGAAGAGGTACGGAGCAGCGAGCTGTTTTACCGGAAAACATGAGTCCTAAGCCCTGGTCTGAAAATGTGGCAGGGCTGCGGCTGGAGACTCTTTTGCCGGCCAGTTAAAACGTTGCCTTGCCGCTTTTTAGGATGTCGTTATTCGATTACGTTTTAAGGAAACGCTGTTTTTGACTGAGGCACAATGCAGCTCGTAGAGAAATATTTTTTGATATTATGACCCGATGCGAAACAGTTTGTTTGTTACCCCGTAATTGTCCGGAGGTCGGTAATGCAAGAGAGGGTCGTCTTTATTTCGTGCAGTAGTCGTACGGCTGCGGTTGGAGTGAATGTCGTCTGGCTGTCACATCCAAAATCAGGAATGTAAGTGCCAAATGATTTTATTTAAAAGCCTCTCGTCTATCTATCTTGCCAGTCTCATAGCTTTGGCTCTTGTTTTGCCTATCGCGGGGATGGGAGCCTGGAGTTATGAACAATATATGAACTTTCATAAAGAAGCAGAACAAATCAGTAATGATTTCATTGTTGAAGCTAAAGATAATCTCCGTTTTGAAGTAAATAGTATTGTCGAGCACATTGAGCAACGTATTTCAAATGTAAATGATAATTTAAAAAGTGATATATCATGGCAAGTGCAGGAAGCTTATACTATTCTGAAAAGAATAAATGGCGGTTTTGCTGGAGATTTAACGGAATTACAGCAGAAATCCTTGCTGATACATACGGTATACCCTTTGCTGCAAGATGATGGCGGAAACGTATTCTGTATATTGCGAGCTGATGGCAAGCTTCTATACAGGACCGGAAAATCGTCATCTTCACCAGGCGCCAGGCCGGAAATTTCCTCCGCCCGTTTTTCAAGAATCTACGAAGATATTGCTGCTATGGCTCTGGCCACCGGCGAAGGGTATTACCCCCTAGTCAAAAAGGCTGCAGAAGCATCCGTCCACCCGGATGATTCGATGATTTTTTACAAATATGCCCCTGAATTACAGTGGATTATAAGCGTGCAGGGATACCGGGAAAATATGGTGGAGCGGATTCAGTCAGATGTGCTGACGTGGATTTCGCTGCAGCATTTTCGCAACGGAGGTACTTTGTTCGCCCATACGGTCTCTGGGGATCCCTTGTTTTTTGACGGACACATTATCAAGGGAAATGAAAACATCCGCACTCGCTTGAGTGCCGGACAGTTCGCCGTGGTCCAAAAACAACAGAAGGCCTCCGAAAATCCAGAAGGCGGCTTTGTCAAATATACATGGCCCAAAGAGGGGGGGGCACCGGGCGAGGAAATGCTTTCTTTTGTCCGGTCTGTTCCAGGTTGGAATTGGGTGATCGGATCCGCCAGTTCACTCAAGGACATTGAAGAACTGATCCATACCAAGCAGGAAGCTCTTCGTGCCAGGCTTTATGATGTCTTGGGCCGCGGGAGTCTGTTCACAGGCGGATTGATGATCATCGTGCTTGTGGTTTCCTGGCAATTCTCTTCCTGGCTGAGAAAACAGCTTGATGTCTTTACGGAGTTCTTTTCCAAGGTTGCCTCTGAAAATTTTTTGATTGATCCCGCGTCGCTACCTTTGCAAGAATTCAAGGATTTGGCTTTTTCAGCCAACAATATGGTCAGAACCCGTTTTCGAACAGAAGATGCATTGCGGCAGAGCGAGGAGCAATATCGGCGGATAGTGGATACTGCTATCGAGGGCGTCTGGTCCCTGGACCAGGATTTTCGTACCAAGTATGTCAACAGTCGGATGGCTGAAATGCTCGGGTATTCGCCCAGTGAAATGCTTGGGGAAACCATGGGGTCCTTTATAGTATCCAGGCAACAGACGGATCACAATGCTGTTATGGCTGATCAGGAACACGGCCGGGATCGTATTTATGAGCGATGCTTTAAACATCTTGACGGCAGCGAGGTTTGGACACTGGTTTCCTCCCGTGCGGAGTTCGATGCGCATGACAAATTTACGGGTGCTTTTGCCATGGTTACCGACATAACTGAGCGTAAAACTTTGGAAAATACGTTGCAGTTTTTGGCCCAGGCCGGAAGTTCCATACAAGAGGAAGATTTTTTTCTCTCACTTGCACGATATCTGGCACAGACGTTCGATATGGATTGCGTATGCATCGCACGTCTGAATATCGGAACGTATCATGTCTCGCCTCTGGCTTCCTGGCCAGAGGGGTTCATTGGAAATGGAGAAGGCTGGCTGCTGCAGGCACCAGGGCTGGACGTACTGGATAACTCGTTTTGCTGCTATCGGGAAGGCGTGCAAAAAATATTTCCCGGCATGCCTCTGTTCCGGGAAATTGGGGTGGAAAGCTTTGCGGGGATTGTCCTCATCAGTTCGCGGGGCGATGCCATAGGGATGATTTTTGTGGCCGGACGCAGGCCTTTGGACTCTCCGGAATTGCTGGAGTCGGTCTTGAATCTTGTGGCCGGACGCGCCGGGGGGGAACTCGAACGGAGAGATTTCGAAGACATGCTGGTTCAGGCCAAGGAAACCGCGGAAAATGCCTCGCAGTCCAAGTCGGAATTTTTGGCCAATATGAGTCATGAAATACGCACTCCTCTGAATGGGCTCATGGGAATGTTGCAGCTATTGTTAACAACACCGCTCAATGATGAACAACAAGGTTACGTCGACATCGCATTGAGGAGCAACAAGCGTCTTACCAGTTTGTTAACTGACATTCTGGATCTATCGCGAATCGAGGCAGGACACATGGAACTCCGTATGGCACCCTTCAATTTGCATGATATTTTCAGGGAAGTGGAAAATTTGTTTAGTCCGGCTGCTTCTCAGGCTGGTGTTAACCTGGAGTTTGTCTGTGACGCGTCCGTACCGCGACAACTGCTGGGAGATGCGCAGCGTATCCGACAGATTTTTTTCAATTTGATCGGCAATGCGGTCAAGTTCACCCAGGCCGGCAAGGTCGGCGTAGAGGCCGTGATGTTGGAAACGGGTGTGTATTCCACTCCTAGAGTATTCTTCAATATTGCGGATACGGGCATCGGGATAACGGAAGACAAACTGCGGAATATTTTTCAGCCTTTCACGCAGGTGGAAAGTTCGTATACCCGAAAGTATCAGGGCGCCGGACTTGGGTTGAGCATTGTCAAACGCCTGGTGGAAATGATGGGCGGTGTAATGTCTGTGGCCAGCGAAGCGGAAGTGGGAACGAGCTTTTATCTCAGTATTCCTTTTGAGTCGGCAGAACAGGAAAGCACGCCGCCTCCTCCCAAAACGATGAGTCCTCGTAAAACTGTTGCGGAACAGGCTCGGGTTTTGGTCGTGGAAGACGACCCGATCAGCCATTTTGTCATTAGCCGCATGCTCGAAAAGTTGGGGTATCAGGCCGTAGGCGCCAAACACGGAAAACAGGCACTGGAGATGTTGCGCGAAAATGCATTCTCGTTGATTTTGATGGACGTGCAGATGCCGGTTATGAATGGCTATGAAACAACCAGAATCATTCGAACCGATCCGGAGTTTCATCATTTGGCTGAGATTCCCATCATTGCCCTGACCGCTTATGTGATGACCGGCGACGAAGAAAAGTTCCTTCATGCCGGAATGGACTTTTTTCTGGCAAAACCTCTGGATGCTGAAGCTCTGGAAAAGCTGCTTTGTGAAGTGCTGGAGAAACAGCACTTGGATGTTTCTTCAACAAAGCAAACCGAACAAAGGGTTGACTCTTGTTGATGGTTCTGTTGTTGCGTCTGGATTGATGTGATAAAAATAAATAATTTTTTCAATATGTTATATTTGGAATAATCGAAAAAACAGATTTGGTATTTCTTTTGCTTACTACCTGCATGGAGTCAAAATATAAGCCGCGGCATTGAGCCCTGATGCAGGCCGGATTTTGGTTTTTGGTTACGCATGGCTTCTGTTTTATATGTCCCTCTCCCTCTTTTAATTTTCAGGACCGGGAGTCGTCCATGTTAGGTAAGCTTTTACTGATTATTGCTTTGTTGGTTTGCGTCATGTTTACTTTGCAGCCTGCAAATGCCGGTACGCCTCGATACGGCGTATTGCTTGGAACATTTTCCGGAAAGCTGCGGGGGGTCGAAGCCTGGAGAAAAGGGCAGGCTGACAAAGATTTGACAGGCGTCTCCCTGGTGCTGGCGAAAGAAAAAAATGTTTATGAGCAGCGTCCGGGCTATGTGCTCATGGCCGGACCTTTTGCGTTTGCTTCCAAAGCGCAACAGCTGGCCAGACGTCTGGAGCGTTCCGGCCGGCTGGTACGTACGGCTAAATGGCCTGAACCCGCGGCCATGGTGGTTGTTTCCGGCTCGAAGCCTGCGGCAAGGAAGACCTGCCGGTTGCCGGTGGCGCCTCCGGATCCTGAGAAGGATCAGGATCGCATGCGACGGTCCCTGGCCGCCATGGAGACGGAGGGGGGATCAAAATTTAATTCAGACCTGTATTATGACGACGATACGAGTCAAGTCGGCAACGCAACGAGTATGGAATCGCCCAATGGCAAGGTTGCCAATAAACTTTATACAGAGGTTGCTTCCGGCGGTGATCTGAACCTGTCCGTCCGGGGAAAGGCCCTGGCCGAGACCCCTGTCGGGCGCAGCAAAATCCGTGGAGTTGTGGATTACAGTGTCAACCAGATAGGATCCGAGCGCCTGGCCGTGTCTCATGTCTGGCAGCCTGACGATGCGCTGGAAACCGAAGTGGGCCTGGCAAGCGAAGTCGGAGGGAATCCGGAGCGGAATGTTTTCGGCAGTGTTTCAAAAAAAATCGCCGACGGCGTCCGGCTGACGCAGCGTATGGATGTCTATGAGCGCGGAGAGATCAAAACGTTTTCAGGTATCGGCATTACATTCTGACACTCGCGTTGTCAGGAGTGCCCGAACACTCTCCTGCTGCTGTAAAAGGTCTCCCGAGAGGAGGCCTTTTTTTAGAGTGTTTCCCTTCCGACTGTATCTGCCTGGAGTGAACCACCTGATTTTTTCCCTCTGCTTTGCGCCTTTCTTTAACTCTACGAGGGCCTGAAGGGCCTGCGTACGACATGAATATTAATCTACCTTAGTACTCGGAGTCATTTGTTGACTAATTTGTCAGGCTGGCTCAAAGACAAATAGAAAACTGACCGGTCAGTTTTCTATCCTCTGGTTTGTGTCTTTACGGAGGCCTCGAATCGGGCATAGCCGCTAGCAGTGAGAGCTAAAAAATGAAAAAGCACTCAATGGATGACAAAAGAACGCGGATTCTTGATACGGCAAGCGAACTTTTTGCCAAGCATCCGTATCATAAAGTCCTTTTGAGTGACGTGGCGCGGATTGCCGCCGTGGGCAAAGGGACTCTGTATCTGTATTTCAAAAGTAAGGACGACCTTTATTATGGCGTTCTGTTTCGCGGATTCAGTGTTCTGGTCGAGAAACTCCAGCAGTACGCCATGCTGGAGGATTTGCCTGCGGACGAACAGATGGCCGGAGTCATTCGAATCATTACGGAACGTCTCTACAACAAGAAGATCAATATGGAGATGCTGGGGGGCACCATGGCTTGCCCGGCAACAAGCGAGTGGAATGACAAGCGTCTCGAGCTTTGGGGGCTTGTGGAGGCTGTCATCAGACGGGGAGTGGAACAGGGGGTGTTCGAGGATGCCAACCCGCGCCTCACTGCTCAATACGTTCCCTCCATTCTTCGTTCTGTCTGCCTGTTCACGCAGGAACATACGGATATCAATGTCATTTATGACCATGCCTGCGCATTTGTTTTGCGTGCATTGTCAAAGAAATAATGCATCTGGAGACTGTTCGGCATGTTCAAACAATCTACATATATTTGAGAAAATGATGCACAACGGAACAAAGACTGACGGCCAACCCGGCGCGGACAAAATATCCGCCGTACGTATTTCCAGAAGACGCAAGAGAATTCTGGCCCTGCTGGGGCTTGCATCCGGGCTGGTTCTGGCCATCGTCGGCTACCATATCTATGTACGGATTATTTCTCACGAATCCACTGAAGACGCGTTTGTGGAAGCGCATGTCGTGACCATAAGCCCCAAAGTGGCCGGGCATGTGGCGAGCGTACCGGTTATCGACAACCAGAAGGTGAAAAAAGGCGACCTGCTTGCCGAGGTGGATGCAAGTGATTTTCAGGTGGCTCTGGAAATAGCGCAAGCGCAGCTGCAGTCAGCCGAGGCCTCCAAAAAGGAGGCGGAAGCGCTTGTTGACGTTGCCAGAAACACGCTGGCTCAAAAAAGGGCTTCTCTGAATTCCTCACGGGCTTCTCTTGCGCAAGCTGAAGCCGGAGTGGCTGAAGTCAAAGCCAGTTATCAACGAGACGAACAGGACCTCCAGCGATCCAAACGGATGGCCAACGTGGGCGCTGTGAGCCGTCAGGAATACGACCACGCCCAGGCAGAAGCATCCATGAGCAAGGCCAAACTCAATTCCGCCCGCAAGCAGGTGGAGACAGCGACGGCGCAGATTGTTCAGGCAAGGGCATCTGTCAGCGGAGCTGAAAACGAGCTCCGGCAAACAGAGGCGCAGGTCGACGTCCGCGATTCCGAACTGAAAGAAGCCCAAGCCGAGGTCGAACAGGCCAGACTCAATTTGTCCTATACGCGCATAACCGCCCCCTGTGCCGGTTTCGTAACCAAAAAGTCAGTGGAGCCGGGTGCGTATGTGCAGGTGGGGCAAAAACTCATGTCCGTAGTGGGAGAGGATAGCTGGGTCGTGGCCAACTTCAAGGAAACGCAGATTTCAAAGATGCGCAAGGGGCAGCCTGTGGAGATAGAAGTCGATGCGTATCCGGAGGTTGTTTTTGAAGGGACCGTGGACTCCATTCAACGCGGTACGGGCTCGCGGTTTACCTTGCTGCCTCCGGAAAACGCCAGCGGCAACTTTATCAAAGTCGTGCAGCGCGTCCCGGTCAAGATCGTACTCAACCACGGCCACCAGCAAAGTTACCTGCTTGCTCCCGGCATGTCCGTCATTCCCACCGTGAATATCCGTCATAAATCGGAATCGCGGATTCTCGGGGCCAGCATTCAGGACGATAGCATTACCTCTGTTCAATAAAAGGGCTCAATCATCAGCAACCGCGAGATGTTCTGATTTTTTTATTTGAGAAGGCAAGCAGAAAACATATGGTGTGGGATGTTTTTTCAGGTTCTTTGGAGGCTTTTCCTCCTGTGTTCAGGCCGTTCCTGGCCGGATTTTTCAGGTCTGACAGATTTTAGCCATGTCTTCGTTCAAAAGTTCTGAGGAAATGTCGCCGGCCGAACGGTGGATCATCGCCTTTACCGTGGTTTTTGGCGCGTTCATCGCCGTCATGGACACCAGCGTCGTGAATGTGTCCATGCCGCATATGATGGGAAGCTTTGGTACCGACCTTTCGTCCATTACCTGGGTGGCCACCAGCTACAGTATCGCCGAGATCATCATGGTCACCATGGCCGGATGGTGGAGCGCACTGCTGGGGCGCAAAAATTTCTATCTGGCCTCGTATGCGTTGTTCACGCTGGGCTCCATTTTGTGCGGCACAGCCACGAGCTTTCCCCAGATGATCCTTTACCGGATTCTCCAAGGCATTGGAGGCGGCGCGCTTATCCCCATTTCCCTGGCCATTCTGCGTGAAACCTTTCCCACCAGGCAGCAGGGCATGGCAATGGCCCTCTACGGGATGGGGGTGGTTTTGGCCCCGGCGCTGGGTCCTGTCTGCGGCGGCTGGCTTACGGATACGTGGGGGTGGCCGTGGATCTTTTATATTAATCTCCCCGTTTGTGCGGGGGGGATGTTGTTGACCATGAAGATCGTACACGATCCTCCCTACCTGCGGCGCGGCATTCAATCCGTGGACTGGTTCGGCATCATCCTGCTGACCATTTTTCTGACCGGATTGCAGATCGTACTGGAGCGCGGGCAGGAGGAACAGTGGTTCGATTCCTCGCTGATCATTTACTGGACGATTGCCACGGTCGTTTCCGTAGGTATCCTGATTCTGTGGGAACTGCGCTCGAACGAACCGGTGGTCAATTTTCGTGTGCTGCACAACAGGAATCTGGTACTAGGTTCGGCCATGGGCCTTGTCTTCGGCGTGTCTTTATATGGTACGACCTTTATTCTCCCTCAGTTCACCCAGCAGATTCTGGGGTATTCGGCTTTTGAATCCGGGCTGGCTCTGATGCCGCGCGCAGTTGCTCTGATGTTGTTCATGCCGGTTACGGGCTGGTTGTACCCGCGGACAGGAGCCAAACCTTTGGTTCTGGCTAGTATATGCATCATCATCTGGTCCTATTACGACTTGACGCAATTGAGTACTTTGGCCGGATACGCCGACCTGATACCGCCGTTGATCATTATGGGAGTGGGCATGCCGGGCATGTTCGTTCCCTTGAGCGCGGTATCGTTGAGCACCGTGGATAAAAGGCTTATGACTGACGCGTCCAGTTTTTACACCCTGGCCAGGCGTGTCGGCGGCAATGTCGGTTACAGTTTGGTCGCGGTGTTGTTGGACCGCAGTGAAACCATCCATCGCACTCAACTGGCCGAGCACGTCAGTGCGCTGGATCCGTTTACCCAGGAAACGCTTGCCGAGACCATAAAGACGTTGAAAATTCTGGGACTGGACGCCTTGCATGCCGTTAATCTGTCCTATGCGCTCTTGGAAAAGCAACTCGTACGCCAGGCCACCATGCTGGCCTACAACGATATTTCTTTTGTTTTCGGCTGTCTTTTTTTCCTTCTGGTTCCCATGGCCTTTATGCTGCCGGGGCTGAAAAGGAAACGGGAGCCCGTATGAGCAAAGGCTGAGTAGAAGCCCTATTTGAAGGCGAAACTGCGCCGGCGTGAGGATTCTATGACTTGATGACACCGGCAGGGTACTTCATCTTCGAAACGCCTTGGTGGATTGTTGCTCCGGATGGGGGATAGGGCAGAAGCAAAATGGGATAGTATCGCAACCAGGATGCATGTTTAAAATTGTCAGGAATTGGCCTTACATGAATAACATTGTCTAGTTGTTTGATATTTTTAATGGTGAACTGGCAGTCTCAAGTTTACAGAGCGTATCGATTTTGTTAACGGATGTCCTGCAAAATCACATTTTTATATTTTGAAGTATAATTTGAGTTTTTTTCATAAAACAGGACAGGGAAAACAGTGCATAGTCTTGGAATGAAAGCACATCGCTTGCAACGGCTGTCGCGTATCTTTTTCAGGCCGGGGGTCATCAGATCGGTCGGGCGTATGGAATACCGCCGTACGCTTGGCATCCCCAGAGATAAAAAAATGCGCCCCGGTTTCAGCGCTTGGCCCACCAATGTCACTCTTGCGTTGACCTATCGGTGCAATCTTCGGTGCGTCATGTGCCGGCAGATCAAAGAGGAGAATCTGCTCGGCAATCAGGCTCCCTGGTATGACAAAAAAAATGAAATGACTCCGGAGCAGTGGATAGACATTCTTGAGCAGGTACGTCCTTTTCATCCGGTGATATACCTTACCGGTGGAGAACCCACCCTGTATCCGTATTTTATGGAAGTCGTCACAGCGGCCAAATCCATGGGATTGTTCGTGCAGTTGCAGACCAACGGGACGCAGCTGGAAAAAATCGCGGACAGTATCGTCAGGCTGGGCGTTGAGGCTGTGACTGTATCCGTTGACGGCCCCCCGGCGGTACATGACCATATCCGCAACGTACCTGGCTGTCATGAGCGCATTCGCCGGGGCGTCGCCGCCTTGCATAAAGCACAAAAAAATTACAAACGCGCCAATCCCCTTATTTCTTTTAACTTCACAATTTCAAAAGACAATTATCCGTACATGGAAGATGCCGTGCTGGAAGCGCACAAAATGGGGGTGGATGCTTTGCAGTTTCAACACACCATGTTCAACACGCCTGAAAACGTTTGCACCCACAACGATTTTTTGGGCCCTGAGCGTAAAATCTTCAAGGATGTGTCCATCCTTCAGCCTTCCATAGGCCCCTACTCGTTTTACGAAAGCCAAATAACCGAAGAGGACATTTCCGGCATTCAGGCCTCCTTGGACAAGGCGCGTAAAGCCTGCAAAGAACGCAATATGATACTGACCGTGATGCCTAATATTCCCAATGAACTACTCAAGCCTTATTACCTCGACATCAAACATCCCTTTGCCCACACTGGCTGTAATTTTTTCTGGAAAACCATCCGCGTGACTCCCGACGGCAGCTTCTCTCCCTGCCTGAATTTCACTTTAGGCAATTTCAAAGAACAGAGCGTGGCCGAAATCTGGAATAACGCAACCATGCAGGAATTGCGTAAGTTTTTCGCAAACAAACTTGCGCCCGGCTGCGCCAGGTGTTGCCAGCGAAGTTTTAGCACAGCCAGCAGGGCATTTTAGAAAGGCTTTGCGCTGGCCTTGGTGTCGTAAGGCGTGCGGCAGTACCCCGTAAGGACTGCCGCAATTACACAGTCGTAGAATGTGGTGATGATTAAGCGGTCTTTAATTCGGCAATAAGCACGTTCAATTCGTCGACCTGTTTGGAGAGTTCCTGCAGAGAGGCTGTGGAAGCGTGAACAAATTGCATGTTTTCCGAGGTTATATGGTTGATTTCGCCCACTGACTGGCTGATTTCTTCACTGGTCGCAGACTGCTCTTCAGCTGCTGTGGCAATTCCCAGGACCTGTTCCGCGGTTTGTATGGCCATGTTTACAATTTCATCCAGGACTTCGCCCGATTCCTGGGAAAGTTTCACTGCTGTGTTCAGGCTTTCCAGGGCCTGGTCGACAGAGTGCATGTTATGTTCGGCAGCTGATTGAATGGTTTTGATGGATTGGCCCACCTCTTTGGTTGCATTCATGGTTTTTTCCGCCAGTTTCCGGACTTCATCCGCAACAACGGCAAAGCCGCGTCCGGCTTCTCCAGCCCGTGCGGCTTCAATGGCCGCGTTCAAAGCCAGTAGATTGGTTTGATCGGCAATATCTTCGATCACGGTCATGATATTGCCGATTTCTTCGGTTTTCATTCCTAGGGCGTCCATGCTTTTTTTGAGCTCCTGCGTTTGACGGTGCGTCAACTGCATAGCCTGTAGGGAATCTTCCACTTTGCGGGCGCCGCTTTGGGCGTTCTCCTTGGAAGCTTGACCAAGATTTGCCGCTTCGCTGGAATTTCTGGCAACCTCAAGAACTGTTGCGTTCATTTCTTCCATGGCGGTTGCTGTATTGGTAATCCGTTCGGCCTGAAGTTCGGATCCGTGACGAATGCTTTCGGATTGCTTAGTGATATGGTCGCAGGAAGATGTGACATTTTTGACCACGGTTTCGAGTTTGGTCGCCGCTATTCGGAGCCCTTCACTTTTGGCGTTCTGAGCCTGCAGCAATGCGTCCTCGGCTTTCAAGCTGGCCTCTGTTGCCTCTGCAGCTTTTTTTTCAGCAAGAGCGCTTTGTTCTTTTATTTTCTCATGGTTCGAACTGAGGGTTTGGGCCATGCTGCTCAATGCGTTGCCCAGTTCGGCTATTTCATCTTTCCCGTCAGCATGCAGATTGATGTTTAGATCACCATTCGCGATCTGTGTTGCCGCTGTTGTGCTTTTTTTCACTCCCAATGAAATACGCTTTGAGAGCAATACGGCGAGGAATAAGGAGATAAGAATAAAGACAACGGAGAGGACAATGAAGACACGAACGGTCTGGTTGATTGAGGCATTCATGCCGGAGATACTTTCCTCAACCCGACCTGATTCTGCTTCGCCGAGCCTATCGATGGCATCGCGCATAGTGGTAAAGCTGGCGTAACTTCGTTGCGCATCTGTCTCAATGGATCTGTTTTTTGAAAAATTGGATTGAGAAATCTCTACAACAGTTTTTGCAGCTTTTTCCCATTGGGTGTAATGTTCAATGAAGTCATTTTTCAGGGGCAGGGCTTTCCCCCCGACAATTTCCGCCCCTTCGATTACCCGTTCTTTGACCTGTTTGGAATTTTCAATAAACGCATCCGACTGCGCCTTGAGGATCTTGTCATCTTTTGTCTGTGAAATCAAAAGCAGTCCGACATAGGCTTGGTAGGCATCGCGATCGCCATTGAGTACGAGCATTACGGCCTTTTCAAGTTGAAAACGCCTGTTGTCTCCGATATATTTGTCTGCAAGCTGTTCACTTATGATGTCCGTTATCGTATCAATATCCTTACGCATTACCTCGAACAGATTCAAGGCTGCGTCCGCCGCACTGTTTCGTGCATTATTTTGGGAAAGTGTTTCCTCTGCAAGTTTTAGTATATTATTGTTGTATTTTTTCCAGTTGTTATATGTACTACTAAATTGTTGGAAGTCTTTTTGCATTGATGATATAAATCTTTTTCCAGGATCATTAATTCTTTCAAAAGTCTGTTGCATATTAGTTTCAGCATCTTTCTTTTGCTCTTTTAATACATCAATAGTTGTTGTGTCTATTGCAATCTTCAGAGCACGCTGCGCTTGATATGCATCTCTGTCCGCGTTTAACATTGTAGCCATGTCAAGATGTAATGAATTAACAATCTTAATATCATTTTTGATATTCCAATAGTTTAACAAGCCAATAATAGAAATAGTGAGCATTGCACTGATAGGCAAACCTACCATCAACAATAATTTGTACTGGATTTTCATAGTGACTCCTGATTCTATATCATGTCTAGTGGCTCATGCCATTTGAATTTGCGGATAAAGTCTTGCCAGCTTTAACCTTGCATCAGATGTTGTAAATTGCCAATCAACTGATTTTTGAGATGCATTTCGAGTCAAGGCCCATGTTTCGGCTTCGGCGCTCAACTTTTCAATGCTTGATACTCGTCGCTGGAGACATTGCCTTGTGAACACACTCAGCTCTATTTCGGCAATGTTTAACCAGCTGCCATGCTTCGGAGTATGATGTATCTCCAACCTTTCTGCCAAGCTTCTCGCTACATCAGGGGTGAAAGCCTTGTAAAGGGAACCCATCTTATGTGTGTTAAGATTATCGCACACAAGTATTACCTTTTGGGCTTCCGGGTAGTGTTCTTCAAGAAGGACTTTTATCTCGTTTGCCCAATCAATAGCAGTTCTTCGTTGCTTAATGTTGACTTTCCTCCAACCAGCCAAAACTTCTGTGAACATAAAACAGGCAGCAGTCCCGCATCGTTCATATTCATAGTCATGACGCTCACATTTTCCAGGACTTGCAGGGATTGGCACGCGAGTTTCTTTTATAAGCTGTAGAGGTTGCTCATCCATGCAAACAACTGGAAAATTTTTGTCATAAGGCCTCTTATAAATATCGAGTACATCCTCCATGGCTGCGACAAAATCACCATTTGCCTCTGGAGGAATCACCCAACTCTCGCGCAAATGCGGTTTGAGTTCGTTTTTTTCAATGTCCTGCGTACAGTTTGGGCGCAGATAGAGTCGACCACTTTGAGAGAGACCAACTCATTGGCCAACAGCTCAAGAGTCCAGCTCGAACGACCTGCGGGAGGTTGGCTACAAGCCAGAGCGATGAGTTGCGCCTCACCTTCTCCATCAAGCTTCCTTTTACGGGAAGGTTCAAGTTGTTTCTTCCTTCCAAGAGCAGCTGCAAGCCCGTGTTCAACATATCGTTTCCGTACGTTTGCCACCGTCTTCATGTGGCAATGGTACGCCGATGCTGCTTGTTCATCAGTCCAGTTGCATCCGTCGGCGTCAACAGAAAGCAAGATATTGGCATGTTTGATTTTATACGCAGCTTTCTTTCCTTTGCGAATCAAGGCAGCCAGTTCTCGACGTTCCTCTTCAGTAAGTCTGACAACATATTTTGCAGGCATAATATTCTCCTTGTCTAGAAATAGTCTAAACAAGGATTACTTGAAAAACAAATAGATAAATTCAAAGGTCATGGCCCACTAGTTAAGTGTGTCAGATATCTGGCCCTCTAGCTGAACATTCCGACATGGCAGGGGGTGTTTCTCTCATGAGGGCCTGAAGCAGAGAAGAGCAATGTCAGCGTTGTTATTTTATATCAAATATTTTTGTATGTTTCAGCTTGTATCACTTGCATGTTTATGAATAAATGAATGTAGATACTTCATTTTTCATGCTATATATCAATGCTTGGACTCGTAATACGGCCTTGGGTGAAGCATTGTCCTTCGCAAGATGTTTAAGGCTTATTTTAACATTAGTGGGGTTGAAACGACAATACAAAATAAATAGGTTGGACGAGTAAAGTAGTATTTTTTGAAATTATGAATGAATGCATCTGAAATGAATGGAGAATAACATGCGGCCAGGACACCGCATGTATGCAATCAGCAGAAACTGTGGAAGTTACTGGGTGCTGTTGTCACGAGATTGTCTAGAGCTTGATTTTTTGGCATACTTCGCCTGATAAGCAAAACAAGCGAGGTAGCCATGTCAATCCAAGCCCATAGACGCCACGACACTTCTGATGAAGTTTGGGAAAAATTGGAACCCCATCTACCTGGAAAAAAAGGAGCTTGGGGCGGCATAGCCGAAGACAATCGGCAATTTATCAATGCTGTGTTTTGGATCATGCACACTGGAGCACCTTGGCGGGATCTCCCTCCGGACTATGGAGGTTGGAGTAACACTCACCGGCGTTTTATTCGCTGGCGAGATAAAGGTGTCTGGGAAAAGTTGCTGGAAATATTGATAAATAAATCAGATTATGAGTGGCTTATGATTGATGCAAGCCACTGCAAGGTTCATCCACATGCCGCAGAAGCCAAAGGCGGTAACCAAGACATGAGTCGCACAAAAGGGGGCTCAACACAAAATTGCATTTTGCCGTGGACGCGTATGGTATGCCGGTCCGGGCTATTATTACACAAGGTACAACAGCAGATTGTAAAAAAGCAGTTGAGCTGATCGAAGACTTTGACGCACAATATCTTTTGGCTGACCGAACATATGATACGGATGCCATTATTGCGCAGTCCAGAAAACAGGGAATGGAACCAGTCATTCCCTCGAAGAAAAATAGAAAAGAACCTCGAGAATATGACAAATATTTATATAAAATCAGACACCTGGTGGAGATTGCGTTTCTCCACCTCAAACGTTGGCGAGGTACAGCAACACGATATGCTAAAAATACAGCTTCATTTCTTGCGGCAGTTCACATTCGGTGTATCACGTTATGGGCTAAAATCTCGTTTCTACACTATCTGAGTAGATTGTAAAGGTGTAGAAAGAGGTAACGGAATTTATAATTTCCCGCCGCATTTTTTGCAATAGACGGCATCAGGGTCATGCCCTTCTGCTCCGCAAACAGGGCAGGCCTGGGTGGTAATACCTTTACTGGGTATTCTGGACATTTCCACGGTGACAATGCCCGTGGGGACGGCAATGATGGCGTAGCCGAAGATCATGATGCAGGCGGCCAGGGCTTGTCCCAGGTCTGTTTTGGGAGAGATGTCCCCGTACCCTACAGTGGTCAGGGTGACCACGGCCCAGTATATGCTGATGGGGATGCTCGTAAAACCGTTGGCTTCGCCCTCAATGACGTACATCCCTGATCCGAAAATAATCACCAGTGTCAGAACAGCGCTTATAAAAACGAGTATTTTGCGGCGGCTTGCCCGAAGTGCGGCCAGCAGCGCCTGCGCTTCTCCAACATAGGGTACGAGTTTGAGCACTCGGAAAATCCGCAACAGCCGTAGTACCCGGATGACCAGCAAATAATGGGTGCTGTAGAAAAAAAGGCTCAAGTAGGTAGGCAAAACGGCCAGGATATCCACCAGACCGAAAAAACTCACCGCATAACGCCAGGGGCGGCGTACGCAGATCAGGCGCAGGATCAGCTCCAGTGTAAACAGCAGAGTAAACGCCCACTCGGCGATAAAAAGCACCTCGCCGTAAGCCGCGCGCAGCCGTGGAATGCTGTCCAGCATGACGACCAGCACCGAAAACAGAATGGAAACGATCAATGCCAGATCAAAGGTTTTGCCTGCGGGCGTATCGGCTTCGAAAATGATTTCGTGCAGGGTGTGCCGCCAGGAAGCCGCCTGTTCAGGACGTTGGCGAGGCATGGGCATCCTCCCTTATGTCGCTTGGATAATTTGGGGTTCTTTCCCAAGTTTCGCCCGGAAGGGGTGTCCGCTCTGGGCCGGGGCAAGTGTTGTTTCTGCCGACGTGTTTCATTGGCTGAACGTTTTCACAGATGCAGGAAGATTCGGTTTTAACGCCGGAAGGCAGCTTCCATAAGTTGATCTGTCAATCCCCCGGTGCCGCCGGGCGTTCGGTCGAGTACGGCTTTCCAGACCTCGTCGGATTCCATGCAAAAATACAACTGATTGCCATGGGAATCAAAACCGTGGCGCTGCAGGTGATGGACGATCACTCTGTATTGCGCGACCCGCAGCGGACGCAGCAGCCGTTGTTTGTTGTCCAGTCCGTTGATGAATTCGTTGTACAGATACGCCGGTCCTCGACCCGATACGCGCGAGCGCTCGATGGCGGCTTTGAGGTCGGGCATGAACCGGAAACTACCCAGGCTCATATAGGCGATGTCCTTGGGCTGCAAGTAGTCGAAGATCATTTCAACAATGGCAGGGTAGCCGTCCGTGGTGCTTTCCCACCCCGGATAGCGCAGGATAGGGTCGAAATGAAGACAGACTTTGAAGCCCAGTGCCGCGCACTCCTTGGCAGCGGCCATCCGTTCTTCCAGAGTCGATGCGAGCCCTTCCTCTCTGCGGCTCATGGCCGGGGCGTTCAAAGACCAGGCCGGGAGTACGAGCGCCGGATTGCGTGCCGCGTCCAGCCACGAAAGATCAACCACTTTGCTTTTCAGTTCGAGCCGTACGTTGGGATAGTCCGCCAGAAAATCCACCAGGTCCGTACTGTATCCAGTCAACCGTTCGAGCGCCAGAGAGTCCGTGAATTCGCCGGTTCCCACCCGGTAGCGCAAAGCGGGATTGGCGCTGAAGGCCGCGTCCAGTTCCTTGAACAGGTCTTCCTGGTTGGCCCAGATTTTCAATACCTGGTCTTGAAAGTAGGCCTGGAGGATGCAGTACGAACACCCCACGGGACAGTTTTCGCCGATATGCAGGATACGGTAGCCGCAGCAGTTGTACACCCGGGTTCCCGGACAAAATCGCAGAAAGGCGCCTTTGTAGTGCTTGAGATACAGCGCATGCCCGCCCAATGCCGGCGCTTTGTCCGGATCTGGCGGACCTTCGAACCAGGGGAGATCAGGAAGCCGTTCGCGCAGACGAGCGTAAAGAGGCGTCCGTTTTGTTTCCGGATCGGCCCAGACGCTTTTGATGGTGCGCAAGTGCCTGGGCAGATTTTCTAGACAATTCACTGCTCGCCTCCGTCGGTCTCTTCTTCCGCAAGGCTCCAGATGGTTTCCCAGAGATTCAGCTGCGACATACGCTGCAGTTCGGCAAGCGCTTTTTCCAGGTCAGACCGGTTTTTTACCTGGGTGGCAAGCTGCAACGCCGGAGTTTCAAATTGCTGCGTATGATCTATACGCCAGGAAGTACCGCTGGACAGCGATTTAACCAGGTTGTTGAAACGTTTTTGCAGGCGGAGTAGTGTGGGATAACGGAGTGCGCGGGTTTGGGCCAGCAGCCGTTCCGCCGCATCTTTGGGGGAAAGTCCGGATTCGAGCACGTCCCGGAGAACGCGGTCGAGGCCGGCATCCTTGAGAAGTGTTGTGATGTCGCTTTCCGTTCCCAGTGCGGTCTCCCGGAGCATGCCGCAGAATTGTACGGCTGCGCTGCGCGACCAGCCAAAAGCAGCGAAAAAAGGTTCCAGGCTCCGGCGTTCATCTTCCCGCATACGCTGCAGTTCGTCGATGAGTTCCAGGGGCAGGCGGCCTTCCAGGAGGTGGTTGTTGAACGGATCTTCAGGAGAAAAACACTGGCTCCATCGCAGCAAGCGCTTCCAGCCGCGGCTTTTGGCCGCCAGGCCGAGCCGTTGAGGCAACAGGGCCTCGATCCTGGAGGGTTCGAGCCGTGGAGTGAGAAAGCGCATTGCGGCAAGGGCCAGTGCCGTGTCTGGCTGAGTGGAGGCCGTACCGGAGTTGCTGTCCAGATAGAGCAGACAGCATTGGACTTCGTCCGCATCAATTTCCATGGCCAGAATCTCCTGCTGTAGCTGGTCCAGGGCCTTGACCCGGGCGGAACCGCAGACGAGCCTAAATTCGGGCCCGTTCTGCTGCGGATTGCGTACGACAAGTACCGGGGACAGCTGCCCCAGAGTCCGCAGGGAGTCTGTCAGAAGGGCAGAAGGGGATTTTGCTTGTAAAATCCACGGACAATCAATGGCAATGGCTTGGGCGGGCAGGGAAAGGAGGTTTGCCATATTTGTTACCATATTATTTTGTTTTAATAATTTCACGTAGATAGTGCGGCGGTGCCGGGAACCGCAGTGGATAGCACTTGACAATGTTCTCGAGCTCTTTCTATTTCTATCCGATTCACGGATTGTATACCATAGGGAGTTAGGCTCCTAAAATATTCCGGGATCGGTGTCGAGGGCAATACAACAACGTAATCATATAACGAGGAGTAGTACATGGCCAAAGCGCTGGATTCGCAAAGGACATACGCGATCATAGGCGCCGGCGGATGCGGTAAAACATCCCTGGCGGAGATGCTTCTTTTTCAAAGCGGTGTGATCAATCGCTTGGGAAAGATCGAGGAAGGAACCACCTCGCTGGATTACGAGCCCGAGGAGATCAAACGCCGCGGCAGTATTCAGCCTGGCTTCGCTCAATTCGACTGGGCCAAGAATCCGCATTACCTGATTGATGCTCCCGGAGACGGAAATTTCAATGGTGATCTGGAGTTTCTTCTGATCGGCGCCGATGCGGTGGTTTTTACCATTGACGCGGTTGATGGTGTACGTCCCTTGGCGAAAAAATATTGGAATCTGGTAAAGAAGGCGGATCTGCCTGCAATTGTTTTTATCAACAAGATGGACCGCGACCGGGCGGACTATGACATGGCTTTTCAGGGCCTGGGCAGCATGCTGGGCATGAAGACCGTACCGTTGTTCGTACCCATCGGACAGCAGGCCGACTTCAAGGGCGTCGTGGATGTCTTTGGCAATACGGCCTATATGTTCGAGGCAGATGGAAAATTTAGCAAAGCCGATATACCTGCCGACTTGGCCGAGGATATCGAAGTCATCCGGGAGACCGCCATCGAAAACATCGCTGAAAGCGATGAAGAGCTCATGGAGAAATACCTTGAGGAAGGCGAACTCACCCCGGACGAAATAAACAAGGGCTTGCGGATGGGGGTACTTTCAGGAGATCTGGTGCCCGTATGCGTTGGTTCATCCCTGGAAAACCAGGGCGGCGCGCAATTGCTGGATGCCATCCAGGCCTTGTTCCCGTCTCCTTTGGAGCGGAAAAATCCCTGGCTGGGCGAAGACGCGGAAGAACGCGCTTCCACACCGGACAAGTCCGTGGCCGCTTTTGTCATCAAAACCATTGCCGACCCCTTTGCCGGCCAGCTCAACGTGTTCCGCGTCCTCTCCGGCATGTTCACTCCGGACAGCACGTATAAAAACGTCAATAAGGATGAAGCCGAGCGGGTGGGGCAGTTGCTGCTGCTGACTGGCAAAATGCAGGACCAGACCAAGGAGCCCCAGGGGCCGGGCGCCATTTTTGCCGTTGCCAAGCTCAAAAATACGGATACCGGCGATACGTTCTGCGATGAAAAGGGCACCTTCAAGCTCGAAGCGCCCAAGCTTCCTCCCACGTTGATTACCTACGCGCTCGCCCCCAAGGAAAAGGGCGATGAGGATAAAGTCTACACAGCGGTGCACAAGCTTTTGGACGAGGATATAACGCTCAAGCTGACGCGTGACGAGGAATCCAGCGACATTCTTCTTTCCGGCATGGGACAGATGCACATCGAGACTTCTGTTGAACGGGCCAAACGCCGTTACAAGACGGAAATCGTGCTCAAAGCCCCCAAAGTTCCCTACAGAGAGACTATCAAAGGCAAGGCCGAAGTCCAGGGACGCCACAAAAAGCAGACCGGCGGACGCGGCCAGTTCGGCGATTGCTGGATCCGTATGGAAGCGCAGTCCAGTGGTACGGGATACGAGTTCGTCGACGCCATCGTGGGCGGCGTCATCCCCAGACAATATATTCCCGCGGTGGACAAAGGCATTCAAGAATCGGCCCGGCGCGGCTACCTGGCCGGGTACCCGGTGGTCGACTTCAAGGTCACGCTCTACGACGGTTCGTACCACAATGTGGACTCCTCGGAAATGGCTTTCAAAGTCGCAGGTTCGCTGGCTTTCAAAAAGGCCATGGAAAAGTGCAAGCCCATTTTGCTGGAGCCCATCGTATTGCTCACGGTGACCATACCTGATGAAAATATGGGCGATGTCATCGGCGACCTCTCCAGCCGCCGGGGCAAGGTTCTTGGTTCGGACGCGGAAAGCGGCGTCACCGAGATCAAGGCCCACGTTCCCATGAGCGAGGTCCTGCGCTATGCTCCGGATCTGCGCTCCATGACGGGCGGCCAGGGAACCTTCATCATGGAATTCGATCATTATGAGGAAGCGCCTCCCCCAGTGGCCGAAAAGGTCATCGAGGAGAGCAAGAAGGACGAAGAATAGATGTAATTAAGCGCGGGCTTCGCCTGGCGGAGCCCGCGTATCCTTTCTGAGTTAAAACAGCCTGTTTTTTGCTGTTGACGATTATTTTGTGGCCTTTTTCGACCAGATGGACTAAGCTTGTCCTCTGTTTGGCGGGCGGTCCGTTCTTTGTTCCCCTCGTTGCCACTGCTGGGTGATCATTCTATGATAGAGTCTTATAGCGTATGCTGCATACTATTATTTTTCTAATTATTTTTTTGCCCGTTACCATTTTCCTTTCCGTCAGTTCCATCATTCTGGGTCCTCTGGACAAGCGGGGCCGTACTGTGGCCTGGGTGGGACAGGTCTGGAGTTATGTTGCCCTCAAAGCGGCCGGTATCCGTCTGGACGTCACTATGGCGGATATCCCGAAAGACGGATCCCTGGTCTTTATGGCCAACCACCAAAGCCTGTTGGATATTCTGGTGCTTTTTCGGGTATTGCATCCGTACCGGGTGTGTTTTGTGGCCAAAGAAAGCCTGTTCGCCATTCCGATTTTCGGCTACGGCATGCGCAAAGCCGGCCACGTGGCCATTGACCGTTCAAATCGCCGCAGGGCCATGAAAAGCATTGAAGAAGCCGTGGACCGTACGCGCTGGGGGCGCTCAATCATTATCTTTCCGGAAGGAACCCGTGCCAGGGAATTGGACAAGCTGCAGGACTTCAAGATCGGCGGCATGGTTATAGCTCTCAAGGCGAACCGACCCATTGTTCCCCTTGTGTTGTCCGGTTCCGCAACTGTTCTTCCCAAAGGCCGGTCCTTGCCTCTGCCCGGCAGGCATACGGTCAAGGTGCGGATGTTGCCCCCCATTGAACCGGGAAAGTATACAATTAAAGAACGAGAAAAGTTAATGCAGGATTTGCATGATAAAATGCAGAAAGCATACGCGGAGTTGATCGCATGAGTGCCGCCGGCCAGGTAACGTTGACGCCTCTGGGCGGTTTTGGAGAAATAGGCCTCAATTGCATGGTGCTTGAGACCGAAGAGGATATGCTGGTCATCGACTGCGGGTTGATGTTCCCTGACGATTACCTTCTGGGTGTTGATGTGGTTATTCCGCGGTTTGATTATATCCTGGAGCACAAGGACAAACTGCGCGGCATCATCCTCACGCATGGGCACGAAGACCACATCGGCGCGCTCCCCTGGTTGATGAACCACCTGGATACGCCGCTGTATGGATCGCGTTTCACCCTGGCTCTGGTGGAAAACCGGTTGCGGGAACACGGTCTGGACAAGTACACCACCTTCAACCCGGTGGAACCCGGCGAACGGGTGGAATTCGGCCAGCTGGCCTGTACCTTTATCCGGGTCTGCCATTCGATTATTCAAGGATTCGGCTTGGGGATCGAGACTCCTGCGGGCACCATCGTACATACGGGTGATTTCAAGATCGACCTGGATCCCAGCGGCGGCAACTATACGGACATGGACGCTTTCAGGTCCCTGGGAGATGCCGGGGTGCTGCTGCTGCTTTCGGATTCGACCAATATCGAACGCGAGGGGCACTCGCTGGGCGAAAGCGAGATAGAAGGAACGCTCGCAGAAATTTTTGAAAACGCGGAAGGCCGGATTTTGGTGACGCTTTTTTCCAGCCATATCCAGCGGATGCAGGAAGTCTTCAATATTGCGGCCAGTTGCGGCCGCAAGGTGGCCGTAAACGGCCGCAGCATCATGACCAATATCGAAACCGCGGTGGCCCTGGATTTCATGAAACTTCCCAAAGGGGTGTATGTGGGGCTTGATGAAGTGGCCCAACTCCCGGACGAAGAGGTCGTGCTTCTGGTCACCGGCTCGCAGGGCGAACCGCTTTCCGCCCTGACGCGCATTGCCGCCGGAGAACACAGGCAGCTGAACATTCATCCGGGTGATACGGTCATCTTGTCCTCGCGATTCATTCCGGGGAATGTCAAAGCCATCACCAGAGTCATCAACAACCTCTATCGCTTGGGAGCCGAAGTGCTTTACGAGCGGGTAGGCGCTATTCATGCTTCCGGCCATGCGTACCGGGGAGAGTTGAAGTACATGATCGAAACGGTCCGGCCGAAGTTTTTTGTGCCGGTGCATGGAGAATACCGCCATCTCGTCAAACATTGCCGACTGGCCCGCGAGTGCGGCGTCCCCACCGAGCGTACGATTGTCCTTGAAAACGGCAATCCTTTGACCTTATACGAAAAAGGTGTGCGTTTCGAAGAAAAAGTACCTGTGGAATCCATTTACGTGGACGGCAAGGGCGTCGGAGATGTAGGCCATACGGTGCTTAAAGAACGGCAGCTCCTGGGTGGAGGAGGCCTTGTGCTGGCCTCCATGGTCATAGAGGATGAGTCCTGGGAAATAATTTACGGACCGGACGTCGAGTCCAAGGGATTTGTTTTCGAACAGCACTACAGCCATATTCTTGAGGATGCGCAGTGTATTATTCTGGATATTTTTGAAAATATTCCTCCAGGAGAGGTCACCAAACTCAAAGACCGTATTCGTTCCTCATTGCGGAGGTTTTTCCGAAAAGTTCTTGAACGCGATCCCGTGGTTCTTCCGGTTGTCATTGTCATATAAATCAGTTCGGATTTATCTGAGAAAAGTTAGACATTATTCTATGGGCCTGTTACCCTGCTCGGAATATCCGAACCTCAATCCCTTTGGAGCCAGGAGTTATGCGCGTTCTTCGTGTACGTTATAACGATAAGATTTTTTATGCGTCCCTACATCGTTCGACGGATGAGCAGGGGGCTCAAAAATTGGAAGTGTATTGTCTGAACAAGGAACTGGGAATCGAAGATCTCATTCCGCTGCCGCAGGTGCAGGTCTTGCCGCTGGTCATGCCCACCAAGGTGGTCTGCGTGGGGTTGAATTATAAAAAACACGCGGAAGAAATGAACAAGCCGCTTCCTGACGAGCCCTTGCTTTTTTTGAAGCCTCCGACGGCTATTATCGGCATCGGCCAGCCGATTATTCTGCCCCATGATGTAGGAAGGGTGGACTATGAAGGAGAACTGGTTATAGTAATCGGGAAAACGGCCAGACACGTCTCCGTGGAAGAAGCTCCGCAGCATATTTTTGGGTATACCTGCGGCAATGACGTGACAGCGCGCGTTTTGCAGAAAAAAGATATTCAGTACACACGGGCCAAGGGCTTTGACACCTTTGCGCCCATCGGTCCGTGGATCGAGACGGAGGTGGAAAACCCGTCCGATCTGATGTTGCGCACTCTGGTTAACGGTGAGGTCCGTCAGGAGAGCAGCACGAGTGATATGATTTTTGAGCCGAACGAAATTTTAAGTTTTGTTTCCCGTGTGATGACGCTGCATCCCGGCGATGTTATATTTACCGGCACGCCTTCGGGAATAGGACAATTGTCCCCGTCGGACGAAGTCAGAGTAGACATCAGCGTTGTTGGAACGTTGATCAACACGGTGGAGGAAGAAGGTTTTACGACCGAAGCCGCGCAGACAGAGGATATAAGTACTCTGCAGTAGCCGGTGATTGCAACCGCTAGAATTGCGATTGCATCTTGATGCGCCTCAGGTTTCCCTGTTGGACAGTGCTTGCAATGTGTCCAAATTTGACGTATTCAACCTCGTTTTCATCCCACACATTTCGGTTTGTTCTGGGTGCCGCCACGGTGGCGGAAGGAAGGACGTTGCGCCGGAATGGAGGAATAACCCATAGTAAGGAGTGAGTCGTATGGCTTATGTAACCATGAAACAGATGCTGGAAACCGGCGTGCATTTCGGTCACCAGACCCGCCGTTGGAATCCGAAAATGCGGCCCTACATTTTTGGGGCCAGAAACGGCATTCACATCATCGACCTGCAGCAGACCGTCAAGCTGTTCCAGGTGGCCCACGACAAAGTGGTGGACACCGTGGCCAAAGGCGGCAAGGTCATTTTTATCGGCACCAAGCGCCAGGCTCAGGAAGCCGTTCGTACGGAAGCCGAACGTTGCGGCATGTTTTATGTCACCAACCGCTGGATGGGCGGAACGCTGACCAATTTTCAGACCATTCGCAAGAGCATTGACCGGCTCAAAAAGCTGGAGCAGATGTTCGAAGACGGTACCATGGACCGCTTTACCAAAAAGGAAGTGCTGCAGTTTTCGCGTGAACAGGAGAAACTGCTAAACGCCCTCGGTGGTATCAAGGACATGGACGACACCCCGCAGATCGCCTTCATCGTGGATCCCAAGCGTGAAGAGATTGCGGTCAGCGAATGCCGCAAGCTGGGCATCACGATTTGCGCCGTAACCGACTCCAACTGTGATCCGGACAAGATCGACTATATCATTCCCGGCAATGACGACGCCATTCGTGCCATCAAGCTCTTTGTTTCGCACATCGCCGACGCTTGCATGGAAGGGCTAGCCCTGCGCAAGGAACAGGCCGCTGCGGACAAAGAAGAAGAGATGGTTGAAGAGCAGCCCGCTGAAGCAGCTGCCGAGCCTGCGGCCGAAGTTGCCGAGGCGGCTGCTGAGACGGAAACCGAATAAAATATATTACGAACCTGAAGATATAAGGAGAATTGGGACATGGCAATCAGCGCCCAAATGGTCAAAGGCCTGCGTGATAAAACAGGCGCAGGGATGATGGACTGCAAGAAGGCCCTTGTGGAGTGCGAGGGAGACGAGGAAAAAGCAGTAGCATGGCTGCGGCAGAAGGGGCTTTCCAAAGCTGCCAAAAAGGCCGGCCGCTCCACATCTGAAGGCCTCATCGGCTCGTACGTCCATTCCAACGGAAAAATCGGCGTCATGGTTGAACTGAAGTGTGAAACCGATTTCGTTGCCCGCAACGAAAAATTCCAGGAAGTTGCCAAGGATCTGGCCATGCAGATCGCAGCTACCTCTCCATTGTGCGTGAGCCCCGAAGAGCTTCCCCAGGACAACCTGGAAAAGGAAAAGGCTATTTATCGGGAACAGGCTCTTGCCGAAGGAAAGCCTGAAAAGATCGTTGACAAGATCGTCGAAGGCCGCGTGCAGAAGTACTACAAGGAAGTCTGCCTGCTGGAACAGGCTTTCATCAAAGACGACAAAAAGACAATCAAGGATCTGGTCAATGATTTGATCGCGGTTCTTGGCGAGAACATTCAGGTAGGCCGCTTCGTACGATTTTCCTTAGGGGAAGAAGCCTAATTTAAGATTGACAACGGGCGTTCCCTCTCAGGAGGTGGACGCCCGTTTGCTATTGAGCGTGAATACAGTTGAATCAGTCCTGAATTTAAGAAAGAAGAAGTGAGCCAAATGAGTACGTTGCGGTTTAAAAGAATCCTGCTGAAGCTCAGCGGGGAAGCTTTGGCTGGGGAAAAGGCTTTCGGCATCGATCCTGATGTCATTGCAGGTTATTGCCGGGAAATTGCCGAAGTCGTGCAGCTGGGAGTGGAAGTTGCCATGGTTATCGGCGGTGGCAATATTTTTCGCGGTCTTGCCGCGTCAGAGCAGGGCATGGAGCGTGCCAACGCAGACTATATGGGCATGCTGGCCACTGTAATGAACTCTCTGGCCGTACAGGATTCTTTGGAGAAGATAGGGCTGCAGACGCGGTTGATGTCCGCCATCTCCATGCGTGAAGTGGCCGAACCGTATATCCGTAGGCGTGCGTTGCGCCATTTGGAAAAAGGCCGCGTGGTGATTTTCGCCTCCGGTACGGGAAATCCTTTTTTTACAACCGACACCGCCGCAGCATTGCGGGCGGTGGAGTGCAAGGCTGAAGCGATTCTCAAAGCCACCCGTGTGGATGGCGTGTACGACAAGGATCCGGCCAAGCACGATGACGCTGTCATGTACACGGAAGTCAGCTACGACGAAGCCTTGCAGAAGCATCTCAAGATTATGGACGCCACAGCGATTTCACTCGCCATGGACAATGACATGCCCATAGCAGTTTTCAATATTCTTACTCCGGCAATATCAAGCGCGTCGCACAGGGTGAGAAAGTAGGCACTATCGTTCAAGGAGGCTAAGCATGGAATCCGTATTGAAAGACGCCAAAGATCGGATGGTTAAGGCTCTGCAGAGCCAGCAAAAAGATTTTTCCAAGTTGAGAACCGGCCGGGCTACGACCCAGCTGGTTGATGATTTGAAAATCGATTATTACGGAACACCCACACCGCTGAATCAGATCGCATCCATTTCCGTACCGGATAGCCGGACCATCACCATTCAGCCCTGGGACCGAAATGCTTTTGGCGATGTCGAGAAAGGCATCCAGAAATCAGATCTCGGTCTGAATCCCGTAAATGATGGAAAAGTACTGCGTATCGTGATGCCCGCTTTGACGGAGGAGCGCCGCAAGGAACTGGTCAAAGTCGCCAAAAAAAATACGGAGGACACCAAGGTCGCGGTACGCAACGTACGCCGCGATGCCAATGAAGTGTTCAAGAAAATGAAGAACGACAAGGAACTGACCGAAGACGAGATGCGCAAAGGCCAGGACGACATTCAAAAGCTTACGGACGATTATGTCAGCAAAGCTGATGATGCGCTGGCTGAAAAAGAAAAAGAAATCATGGAGATATAACTGGCTTTGCAAGTACCGGATCATATCGCCATTATTATGGACGGCAACGGCCGCTGGGCGCAATCCCGCGGCCTGCCCCGAAGCGCCGGACACAAGGCAGGAACCGAGGCCGCCAAAGCTGTTGTCACGGCTTGCCGTGAATTGGGCGTAGGCTATCTCACGCTCTATACCTTTTCTCGTGAAAACTGGAAAAGGCCGCAAGACGAGATCGGTTTTTTGTTTGATCTGCTGGTGCAGTTTCTGAAACGGGAGCTGCAAAGTCTCATGGACCAGTCGATTCGTCTGCAGGTGCTTGGAGACATAGACGAGCTGCCCTTTGCAACGCGCCAGGTGGTCAAAATGGTCTGCGCGCGTACCGCAAAAAATGACAAAATGACCTTGAATCTCGCCCTGAATTATTCGGGCCGGGATGATATCATTCGCGCCTGCAAGGAGCTGCTGCGAAAAAAGGCTGATCCCGAGAGCCTGACGGAAGAGGTCTTCGCGGAGTATTTGTTTACGGCGGGACAACCAGATCCTGATCTGATCATCCGGACCAGCGGTGAATTGCGCCTTTCAAACTATCTTCTTTTTCAGGCCGCCTATAGTGAATTTTATTTTACCGATGTTTTTTGGCCGGATTTTGACAAAGCCGAGTTGATGACAGCCCTCGAACACTACGGGCATCGCCAGCGGCGTTTCGGCCTTACCGGCGAACAGCAGGAACAGGACAAAAGCGCTACTTGAAGCAATTCAGCTGGCTGGCAACGAATAATTTAATGAAGCGTTGACAGTGGGTTGGGTTTGTGAGTATCCTCACATGAATCATTTCACACAACATGGGAGGAAACGAAGATGAGGACGTTGATTACTTGTTTCGTTTGCGCGTTGGTTCTGGGCGTATTCGCAGTCCCCGCACTCTACGCTGCAGACGCTCCGCCAGATGGCTTGAAAATGGAAAACACCAAAAATCATGTGACCTTTAACCATTCCACGCACAAGGCTGAAGCCTGCGAAGTCTGCCACCACATGTCCAAAGACGATCCTGCGAACATCAAAAAATGTTCCAGCGCCGGATGCCACGACAGCTTTGACAAAAAGGACAAGAGCGAGCATTCCTACTACAAGGCCATGCATGGCAAAGGTAAAACAATTTCCTCTTGTGTTTCCTGCCACAAGAAGACGGCTGGAAAAGACAAAGCCAAGAAAAAAGAGCTTGCCGGCTGCAAAAAGTCTGTCTGCCATCCGTAAGCTTCTCGTTATTTGACGCCAAAGGGCCGCTTTTGGCGGCCCTTTTTTTCTTCCACCGTTTTTTTTTGCGTCCAATGAATTTTATCCAGAATCTTTCGCCTTCACATCGTTTGCGCCTGGGCACCTCTCTTGTGCTGCTGCCCGTTCTGGCCCTTCTGATTTATTTGGGAGGGTGGTATATTTTTGGCGGAGTCCTGGTCGTAAGCCTGCTCGGTCTGTATGAATTTTACAGCCTGTTCTGGAATGGCAGGCGGCGCCTGAAATTTTCGGGGCTGGCCTTTGCCGTTTTGTTGCTTCTGGCAGCCGAGCTGACCGGCTTTGGCGGCGTGCTGGGTGTTTTTATCGCTGCTTTCTGGTTCGGGGCGCTGTATTTTCTCGGACAGTACAGTTTCGGCGCGGATAAAAACGGTTTTTACTCCGCAGTGGTGTTGACCGTCGGGCTGCTGTACGTGCCCATGCAACTGCAATTTGCTCTTGGATTTACCTCGTTGGAAATTGTTCTGGTCCTTTTATTGACCATAGTCTCGGATACGGGCGCCTATTACTGCGGTTCCCTGGTCGGAGGTAGAAACATCTGGCCGAAAGTCAGTCCGAAAAAAACCTGGGCCGGCAGTTTCGGAGGTCTGGTGCTGGCTATGGCCTTCTCTGTCGGGTTTGGTCTGTGCTGGGGCGAAAAAATATTCCCTCAGGCGTCATGGTGGGTATGGGGCTTTTTGGGCGTTGTGCTTAATGTGGCGGCGCAGTTCGGAGATTTTTTTGAATCCGCCCTGAAAAGGAGCCTGGAGGTCAAGGATTCCGGTCACTTTTTACCCGGCCATGGGGGCGTTCTCGACAGGATTGATGGACTATTGCTGGTTCTGCCGGCTTACGCGGCCTTTCGGGTATTGTATCCTTTGATCATTACAACAATCCCCCTTGCAAATTGAGCATTTATGGCATCTTATATTTCTTCTCTTGATGTTCCTTCCTTGCCGGCCGGACATCGGCGGTCGGTCGTTTTGCTGGGAAGCACCGGATCCATCGGCACGAGTACGCTGCAGGTGCTTGCAGAACATGCGGAATCCTTCGCGGTTGTCGGACTGGCAGGCGCCAGGAATATCAAACTGCTGGCGGAGCAGGCCGCACAATGGCGTCCGCCCTTTCTGGGAGTGCTTGACGATGCCGGGGCGGAGACACTTCGCAGCCTGTTGCCCGGCGACTACAGCCCGGAAATCCTGATCGGCCCCGAGGGCTATGTGGCCATGGCCACACTGGACCAGGCGGAAATGATTGTCGCCGCGCAAGTGGGGGCTGCCGGACTCCCGCCCACTCTGGCCGCCGCTCAAGCCGGAAAAATCATAGCGCTGGCCAACAAAGAGGCTCTGGTTCTTGCCGGAGATCTTATTCGCAGCGTCTGCGCTGCATCCGGCGCCGTTGTTCTGCCTGTGGATTCCGAGCATAATGCCTTGTTTCAGGCCTTGAGCGGGCACAAGCTTGATGAAATGGAGCGGCTGATCCTGACGGCATCGGGCGGTCCGTTTCGCGGAAAAGACGAGGATTTTCTTTCCAATGTGACCCCGGAACAGGCCCTGAACCATCCCAACTGGTCCATGGGGGCGAAAATCAGTATCGATTCCGCCACGTTGATGAACAAGGGCCTTGAAGTCATCGAAGCCTATCAACTTTTCGGCGTGGAAATGGAGCAAATTGACGTCGTAGTCCATCCGCAGAGCATAATCCATTCGCTGGTAGCCTATCAGGATGGTTCGCTGCTCGGACACCTGGGGCAACCGGATATGCGGATCCCCATTTCGTATTGCATCGCCTACCCGAATCGTCTTCCTCTGTCTCTCGAACCTCTCAATCTTGTAACTTTGGGGAGCTTGACCTTTGAAGCTCCGGACTTATCCTTGTTTCCATGTTTGCGTCTCGCCAAAGAGGCGGTGGCCATGGGGCCGGATTGTCCGGTCGCACTGAATGCCGCCAATGAAATTGCAGTCGCGTGTTTTTTGGAAAAGCGCATTGGCTTTAAGGACATTCCTCGTCTGATAACGAAAGCCATGGATGCGTGCGCGGGCGGCAAGCTCGGATGCGGGACTGCGACAGAGCGTTCCTTGGAGTCCATTCTGGACATAGACCAGCGTACGCGCAGGCTGGTTGAAGATTGGGTTTAGAGCATAGTAACCTTGAAAAAGGTTAAGATGCTCTTATGCATTTATTTGAAACACTGGAAATTTGTTTCAAATGTGAGCCTTGTTTCAAGGCGAAAATGCGCTAAACGGTGTGTTGTAAAACAACCACCGCGTATGATATAGGGGCAGCATGTCTATTATAGGAATCATCTCCATTATATTGGTCCTTGGCGTACTCATTGCCTTTCATGAATTAGGACATTTTCTCCTGGCCAAAGCTTTTAATATCGGCGTGAAGACGTTTTCCATAGGCTTTGGTCCGCGAATTTTCGGATTTCGCTACGGTTTGACCGACTATCGCCTGTCCGCCTTGCCTTTGGGAGGGTTCGTCAATCTTGTGGGCGAAGCCGATGACGAATTGCCCGAAGGATTTACCAAGGAACACCTGTTTAGCGGGCGTCCGGCGTATCAGCGGATGATAGTTTTCGCTGCCGGGGCGATTTTCAATTTTATTCTGGCCGTAATCATTTATTGGGGGCTGTTCTGGGCCAACGGCATGAACGGCCGCGAACCAGTCATTGCGAAGGTCATGCCGGATACGCCGGCCATGGTGGCCCAGCTCCAGGCAGGCGACCGGATTCTCGCCGTCAACGGCAAGCCTGTCGAATTTTTCGGCGATGTCATTCAAAGCGTCAACTTGAGCGGAGGCAAGCCCGTACAATTCACCTTGGAACGGGATGGAAAGAAATTCATCAAAGACATAGCCCCGAAGCAGATAAAGGAAAAAACCGCCAAGGGTAAAGAAATCACCGTGATGCGAATCGGAATCATGAGCTCCGACAAAGGCATCCATATTCCTCTTGGCCCGTTTTCCGCTTTTGGAGTTGCCGTTGCTGAAACCTGGGATCGGGTTGTGCTCATAGGCAAAGCGCTTATCATGCTCGTCTCTCATGATCTGCCCCTGGACTCCGTAGGCGGGCCGATTATGATCGGCCAGCTGGTAAGCGAGCAGGCCGAGCACGGCATTCAAGCCTTGCTTGCTCTCACGGCCTTTATCAGCATCAACCTGGGACTGTTCAACCTTCTGCCCATTCCCGTATTGGATGGCGGACACATTTTGTTTTGTGCAATCGAAACCCTGCTGCGCCGTCCGGTGAGCGTACAGATTCAGGAATGGACTACCAAGGCGGGCCTGGCATTTTTGATACTCCTCATGTTATTGGCGACTTACAATGACCTCCAGCGAAATTTCTCCTGGCTTTCAATCTACTGATTTGTACCTCGTCTGCAACGCGACTGAAGCGAAGATACAGGTAGTCGTCGGTACGCCGGATACCCCCGGAGAAACTCCGGGGCCGGGCAAACCGCGCGCCGGGCGGGGCAACCCTCCTTTTTTTGCTTCCGAGCGGGCAGCCATGGGGCAGGGGCTCTGCCATGTGGCTCCGGACATCGCGTACGCGCTGGCTGAGGCCGGGTGTCCGGTTTCCGATGCCCCCCAGCGTTTGAAGGGCATTGCCTGCGTACGCGGACCAGGTTCGTTCACTGGACTTAGGCTGGTGCTCTCCACGGTCCTTGGTCTGCACAAAGCCTGGGGAACGCCACTGGCAGGGATTGATTACCTTCCTCTGCTGGCTCGGGGGGCAGGGGCGCGGCACGGTGAAATTGTCTGGGCTTTGACGTATTCGCGCAATCGGCAGGTCTATGCGCAGTCCTTCCGGACGGAAGGCGACATCGGAGGGATTGTTTGCAAACCTTTAGCTCCCCCTGAAGCGTATGAAATAAAGACCGTGGCTGCATTGGTGCGGGCAACGCAAGGTCCAAGCTGCATTCTCGGCAGCGGCTTGCGGAAAAATTTCGACTTTTTCAGCGAACGATTTGCCGACTGTCCTCAGCATACGCTTCTTCCGGATGTTTTTGATGCGCCGTCATCCTCTTTGCTGCTGCAAGCAGCCGCGGAGTGCGAATACGCGGCTGCACCTATTGTCCCATTGTATTTGCGCGCATCTGATGCGGAAGACAATATCGTTTCGATTGCCAAAAAACACGGATTTGACCCCGAAAAGGCTGTTCAGGTTTTGACAGAAAGGACAAACGATTGAGTATGAATTCTTAATGTTTCTAAAGATACGGTAAAGAATGACGACCTGTCGCCGATTAGCTTATTAAGCAATGGTGGCAGGTCTTTTATTTTTTTGGAGAAAATTTTAAACAATTGTTAATATTATATAATGGTGTAAATTTTGCATTCCATGAACCGGACAATGAAGTCGGAAAAAAATGCCAAATGGTGAACGCATATGTCTGATTATCTTTCCGGTTCGATTACTTTCACTGGGTTAGGGTCCGGTACGGATTTTGAGTCCATGATCGATAAGCTCATGGATTTGGAATCCACGCACCAAAAGCAACTTGAGGTCTGGCAGGCCGGTTGGGAGTATAAGGTTGATGCTCTTGAGGCTTTGAACGATTCTCTCGTGAGTTTGAAGACCACTCTGTCGGGTATGGATGATATGAATTCCTTCATGTCTAAAATATCCAGCAGTTCAGATGAAGTGGTTCTTACCGCAACGGCCACTTCAGAAGCCGAAGCCAGTTCACATTCCGTCGATGTCGTATCCCTTGCGAAAAATTCCATTTGGGTGAATGAGACTGGAGTTCCCAGTAAAGACACGGCTATTCTCAGCAATATGAGGGAAGGAGAATTCGCTCATTTTAATATTAGCTATGATAACCCCAATGATGATCAAGAGGCGGCCAACATCGAGATAGTAGTTGACCACAAAACTACCTTATCCAATCTGGTGACGGCAATTAATTCCTCTTCCGAGAACAATGGAGTCAAGGCTTCCATTATTAACGATGGGGATAGTTACTATCTCCAGGTTCGGGGAATGGATCTTGGCTCGAATGCTGATTTGGAAATCGTCACTCCTTTTTTTGGCGCATTGGGGGGATTTTCCGAAGTACAGTCCAACGCGGATGCCAAATTGCGTGTGGATGGCTGGCCTGAGGAAGATTATATTCATTCTTCCTCAAATACGGTTACTGATGCCATTGATGGGGTTGTACTGACTTTAAAGGATACAGGAGTCTCACAAGTAACCACCTCCTTAAACACAGAAGAAATCGTAGAAAACGTACAGACCGTTGTGACAAAGATAAATGAAGTGCGTACGTTGGCAATGAGTCTGACTAAAATTGAAAAATCAACCAAATCCGGATTCGATGAGACGACAAATTCGGAGACCAAAAAAACCACCAAAAAATACAACCTGGTCAAAGAGTCTGTCCAGGGCTCAGCCATGACCGGCAATTATGCCGTCCAGTTGACGATGAGCAAGCTCAAATCCATGACGTCTTCGATTGCCCCTGGTTTTGTTTATTATGACGCTGAAACGGGAATTGGAGATGCCTATACCTCCTTCTCGCAAGTCGGCATTAAGAGCGATGCGGATGAATCATCGGAAACTTATGGTCTGCTGATTTTCGACGAAACAGTTCTTGAGACGGCCTTGCTATCGAATGCTAATGGGGTAGCAGAGTTGTTTGCAGCGGACGGGATAGGGGGATCAATTGTAGATAGCGGAAATTTCAGTTATAAATCCAGCATTCATGGTGTCACCAAAGCCGGTGTATACGATCTCTCTTATCGAATCGATTCTCAAGGCAATATCGTCGACGCCTACCTCGGCGGAATTAAAGCTAATGTAAATAATGACGATAAGACTATTACTGCTATGGATGGGGACGCTCGTGGTTTAGAGGTACAGGTGAACGACGCGGCGCCTGGAGGACCCTATACCGGCCAAGTCAGACTGAAAGAAGGCAAGATTCCTGAAATCGAAGATTTGGTTTCGGACTTGACAAATACTGATACGGGTACATTGAATATTGTTACTGACAACTATGAAACTATTATTGCGAATATTGAAGATAAGATTTTATTTGAAGAAACCAGAATTGAGAACCGGCGATCGGTGTTGACGCAAAAATACGCACGGCTGGAAGCTTTACTTGGAAATTATGATAAACTGAGTAGTTCGATTAGTTCTCAAATTTCTCAATTGTCCAGTAGTTGATAACGGGAGATTTTTATGCAGAAAGCGGCCCAAGCCTATTTTCAGACCCAGGTGGCGACAACTACGCAAGGTGACTTGTTGCTGATGCTGTACGAGGGCGCCATCAAATTTTTGAAAATGGCTAAAGTGAAGATTGATGAGAGGGATTACGCGGAAAAAGGCATTCTGATATCCAAGGCAATGGATGTCATTGCCGAACTGGACAGCAGCCTGAATGTCCAGAAGGGCGGCGATCTCGCGCAGAATCTCCATCATCTCTATTTCTTTTGCAACACGCGGCTGCTTAAAGCCAATATGAACCTTGATACGGCCATCATTGATGAAGTTATCAAGGTGCTCTCCGGCCTGCAGGAAGCATTTCAACAAATCATAAGCGAAGGCGCGCAGTCCGGGCAGCCTGGTATTGCGCCATCCACCATGCCGCGCCAGCCTGCGGCGCCTGGCACTCCTGCCAATGGTCTCAACGGCAATGGAACAATGCTTTCCGGCGGACTGCTCAGACCCCAGCCCGGAGCAGGGCTGCCAAAAGCCGCTCCCGCCACCCCTTCAGACGTTGCTCAGGGCAAAGGCAGTTCAGCGGTACGCCCGCTCGGGGCCAATGGCGCTGCTCGGGCCGTCCAGTTTTCACAGAATCAGCAGTTGCCCAAAACAGCTCCCACGCCTCCCCGCCCAAATAATGCGGCATCCAAAAACGCCCCTGAAGCTGCAGAA
Source organism: Desulfovibrionaceae bacterium (assembly GCA_963677785.2). Lineage (GTDB taxonomy): Bacteria > Desulfobacterota > Desulfovibrionia > Desulfovibrionales > Desulfovibrionaceae. Next base: position 298,923 of record CAXXDH010000002.1, read on the forward strand.
AAAAGCGCGCAAAATATGCCGAAGGCTGCAGTGACACCCCCCAAGACGGCACAAAAAGCTTCGGATGTGCCTCAGCCAAAGAAAAACAAGCCTGCTTACAAACAGCAGCCTGTCAAGCCGGATGAGGACCAGATGACGACACTGCCAAAGCAGCCTTTGAATTTCAGCAAGGCGAGAATGCTTGCAGGCTACAAAAAGATGGCTTCGCAGACCTGATGTTCTTGGATTAAGTCCAGCTGAGGGTTCGTTTTTATTCTGCACTTTTGCGGGATCGTTTTCTATCGGGGGAACTTGACAATCATTCTCAATGGGCCTATTCCTCTTATCAAGAGAGGATGAAAAATGCATCTGCTACAGCCGTTGACTCACTTTCCTGTTGGAAGCCACGTGATTATCAAAAAACTTGGCGAGTGTCCCAAAGGGCGTATCCGGCTTTGCTCCATGGGACTGACCCCAGGCACAGTCGTGGAAGTGGAAGATATCACCTGCGGACTGTGCCGTATTCGCGTACGTGGATCTGAGCTTGTTATCGGAAAGGGAATGGTCGGAAAGATTCTCGGTTATTTGGAGGATGCGAGTGAAGAATGCATACCATGCGACAGGGTGCAAGACACCGTATGTGCCCCGTAAAAAATTGACCAACCAAGGCCGGAGAGGAGCTTGTCCATGACCTGGGACAACATACTTGTGCTTCTTATCGTGCTTGTAGCAATCATCTACGTCATCCGTCGCTATCGGAAGGGTGAAGGCGACAAATGCAAAGGCTGTTCATGCGGATGCGGAACAGAAATGACTTCGAAAAAAAATGATAATTGTTGCGATTTGAAAAAGAACTAGGCTTGTTTGGCGGATCATCCGCTTGAAAAAAAGCTCCAGTACGAGTACATCGGCTGGAGCTTTTGCTTTTCTGAAAATGGAGTCTGTTAGATGAGTACAACTATTTGTATGCGCCGTCTGCACGTCGGGCAGAAAGCGCGTATTGTTTCTATTGGTGCGCAGGGCGAACTGGGCCGCAGAATACGGGACATGGGCCTGGTTCCGGGAAGCGAAATAGAAGTGGTGGGGCGGGCGCCCTTGAAAGATCCTGTAGCGCTGAGAATCAAGGATTTTACTTTGACATTACGCAACAATGAGGCTGATTGCATCACTGTGGAGCTGGTATAAGGATTGACGATGCCTAGAACCGTTCTTGTCGCACTTGCCGGCAACCCCAATGCGGGAAAAACCACCATGTTCAACGGCCTTACAGGGGCGCGGCAGCACGTTGGGAATTACCCGGGGATCACTGTTGAAAAAAAAGAGGGGTTTGTCACCCGTGGCGAGAATGAATTCCATATTGTGGACTTGCCCGGTGCCTATTCTTTGACCGCCTATACGCAGGAAGAACTTGTTGCGCGCAACTATCTGGTGGAGGAGCGTCCGGATGTCGTCGTCCATGTGCTCAACGCCGGAACCCTGGAACGGAATCTGTATTTGACCGTACAGTTTCTGGAACTTGGCGCGCCCATGGTTTTGGCATTGAACATGATGGATGAGGTTCGCAAGCAGGGCATGACCATCAATACGGAACTATTGTCCGAATTGCTGGATCAGCCTGTGGTGGAAACCGTGGCCAGAACCCAGATGGGGCTGAACAAGGTTCTCGACAGTGCGCTGCGGCAGGCGGAAAAATATCAGTGGAAGCATTGGAAACCGCTGGAAATTTCCTATGGTCCCGATCTTGACCCCGTGTTGTCGGACATGGTCGCACTCATCGAAGAAAAACAGTTTCTCACCGACCGCTATCCGGCTCGTTGGATTGCTCTTAAATACCTCGAGAATGACGACGAAATTCTGGCCATGGGGCGCAAGCATGGGGAGCTCTCCACGGTACTGGAGAACATGAGCGCAAAAGTCGCCGAGCATTGCCAGGTGACGTTGGACACGTATCCGGAAGCCATTATTGCGGATTACCGCTATGGATTCATCTCCGCGATGATCAAGAAAGGTGTTTTGACCCGTGACACCATGCACCAGCGTATCGCCGTTAGCGACCGCCTGGACCGTATTCTGACCCATCGTTTTCTTGGGCCGTTGTTGATGATCGCTGTTTTATTCGCTGTGTACCAGATTACCTTTACCCTGGGCGACGTTCCCATGGGCTGGATGGAATTGTTTTTCGGCTGGTTGGCGGGGTTGGGAGAAGCATGGCTTCCCGAGGGATTGCTGCGATCGCTCGTGGTATCCGGAATCATCGACGGCGTGGGCGGCGTTTTGAGTTTCGTGCCGTTGATATTGATTATTTTTTTCCAGATCGCTTTTCTCGAGGACTCCGGGTATATGGCCCGGATCGCCTACATGCTGGACCGTGTGTTCCGGATTTTCGGACTACATGGTTCGTCTGTGATGCCGTTCATTGTTTCCGGCGGCGTGGGGGGCGGATGCGCGGTACCCGGTGTTATGGCCTCACGTACGTTGCGCAGCCGCAGAGAAAAGCTGGCAACGCTGTTGACGGCTCCGTTCATGACCTGCGGTGCCAAGCTGCCTGTTTTTATTCTGTTGACCGGCATTTTTTTTCCGAACAAAGAAGCACTGGCCCTGTTTTGCATCACGCTTGCCGGCTGGTTTTTTGCGTTGGTGATCGCCAAAATTCTGCGTATGACGGTGATTCGCGGTCCGTCCACCCCGTTTGTCATGGAACTCCCCCCGTATCGAATTCCAACGTTCCAGGGCATGCTGATTCATACGTGGGAACGTACCTGGCAGTATATCAAAAAAGCCGGTACGATTATTCTGGCCATATCCATTCTGCTGTGGGCGGCGATGACCTTTCCCCAGGCGCCGTCCGGACCTGCCGTTGACGCATCCGCCGTCCAATCCGTTTCGGGGGAAAATGGCGGAGCAGGACAATTGCGTCATTCCTTCGCCGGTCGCGCCGGAGTAGCTCTGGAAGGGGTTTCCGGACTGGCCGGATTTGATTGGAGAACAAATATCGCTTTGATAGGCGGTGTTGCGGCCAAAGAGGTCATTGTTTCCACAATGGCCACAGCTTATTCGCTGGAAGGGAGCGGTGAAGCTGAATTAAGCCTGGGCGAACAGCTTGCCAAGGATCCATCCTGGACTCTTAGGCGAGGAATCAGCCTGATTTTGTTCATACTGCTGTACGCGCCCTGTTTCGTAACTGTTGTCGCCATTCGCCAGGAGGCCGGCTCCTGGGGCTGGGCATTATTCAGTATCGTCTTCAATACGGCGGTGGCGTTTGCCGTGGCTACCGGTGTGTACCAGCTTGGCGGCGTATTCTGACCCGGACATAAGACGGCGACTTCCGCCATCGGTTGCGGAAAAGTGCTGAGGCGCGAAAGAGAAGGAAACGATTGAGCCTTGTTTCTTTCTTACTTGGATTGCGACGTCTTACGGCAGTCGCTGCAGATGCCGTATAAATACATCCGGTGGCCCGTGAGCACGTACCCGTGCCGTTTGGCGAGCTCCTCCTGGAGTGCTTCGATACGGTCATCCATCACTTCCACATTCTTGCCGCAGTTCTCACAGATGAGGTGATCATGGTGTTTGCGGCCGTATTTTGGTTCGTAGCGGGCTACCCCGTCTCCAAAATAGAGCTCTTTGGCGATTCCGGAATCGGCTAGAAGCTTCACTGTTCGGTATACCGTGGCTTGTCCGATGGCGGGGTTCAGCTTCTTGACTTTTTCATACAACTCTTCAGAAGCCAGATGGTCCTCACTTTCCAGAAAGACCTCCAGGATAAGCCGGCGCTGCGGAGTCAGCTTCAGACCCTGTGAATTCAGATAATTAATGAATACGGACTGGGGATCGAGCATAAATGTAATACCTTGTTTCGGTTAGTACTTTTTCTAACATTAACAAAGAGATTTAAAGCAGACAAGACCGGCATACGGCCTTCCCCGTCTTTTCTTATAATGCAATATGCCGGTACGCCCGAGTCCGGCATATTGCATAAAAAAGGCAAGCTAGGCCAGTGTTATTTCCGACGCGAGGTAAACGTCCTGGATGGCGTTGAGCAATTCCACGCCTTCAGCCATGGGACGTTGAAATGCCTTGCGTCCGGAGATCAGGCCCATTCCACCGGCGCGTTTGTTGATAACGGCCGTACGTACGGCCTGAGCCAGATCGTTTTTGCCGGATCCTCCGCCGGAATTGATGAGTCCGGCCCGGCCCATGTAGCAATTGACCACCTGGTAGCGCGTCAGATCAATGGGGTTGTCGGTGGTCAGCTCCGAGTAGACTCTGGGGTCGGTTTTGCCGAAGTTCAAGGCCGTATAACCGCCGTTGTTTTCGGCCTGCTTTTGTTTAACGATATCTGCCTGCAGCGTGGCCGCCAAGTGGTTGGCCTGGCCTGTGAGGTCGGCGGAAACATGATAATCCGTACCGTCTTTTTTAAAAGCAGAATTGCGCAAATAGGCCCAGAGGAAGGTGACCATGCCCAGTTCGTGCGCATGTTCAAAGGCGCGGGAGACTTCCCGGATCTGGTGTTCGCAGGTGTCGGATCCGAAATAAATGGTGGCGCCCACGGCGATGGCGCCCATATCGAACGCCTGGTCTATGGACGCAAACGGGATCTGGTCATGTGTGTTCGGATAGCTGAGAAGTTCGTTGTGATTGAATTTGAGCAGGAACGGAATTTTATGCGCGTACTTTCGCGCCACCGAGCCCAGCACGCCGAGTGTGGAGCAGACCATGTTGCAGCCGCCCTCAATGGCGAGTTTCACGATGTTTTCCGGGTCAAAATACAAAGGATTGGGGGCAAAAGAGGCGCCTGCCGAGTGCTCGATGCCCTGGTCCACCGGCAGGATTGAAACATAGCCGGAGCCCGCCAGACGACCTGAATTGAAAATGGTCTGCATGTTGCGCAAAACCGGGGCCTTGCGGTCCGACTGGCTCATGATGCGGTCAACATAATCAGGACCGGGCGCATGGAGAAGATCTTTGCTTACGGTTTTACATTGGTGGGTAAGTAAACTTTCCGCCTCGTTTCCTAACAATGTACTGATATCAGTCATTAAGAACATTCTCCTTGTTCTAAGGATAACAGATAATGATACTCGACTGCTACTTGCTCATAGCACAATATGCATAAATGTGAAAGGAAAATGACATTTTCCCGAGCACACGGGGGAGGTTGATAGTTCGGCTCAGGAATGATCGGAAAGGACCATGGCGGCAAAGCTGACGCCGGACTGGGTGGGTTCCTCGTGCCAAAGACCATAATCCAGGCAGCGGCCCGTGGCGCCGGGCAGGATTTCAAGCAACGTCGCCAGGGCCGAAAAGCCGCAGACATTATACCTGTCGTTGACCCGGGCGGATTCTTCCCAAAAGCCCTTTGCATTACCGGCAGCCAGGCTATCAAGCAGGGCCGTATCATGTGTCCTGGTTTCGGCTTCAAGCTCTTTGGCCGGCTGCTCATGGCCGAATTTCAATCCGATATGCGACAAATCCACACCGGTAACGACCAGGGTTTGCGGATCCTGGGCCAGTGCAGCGAGAACCTCAAGTACGGGCTCGCAGTGCTGTTTGAAAGCCCGGCGCGAATACTCCCGCAGGTGTAAATGAGGAGATCCGCACAGTACGGGGATGATGGAAAAAGAGCCTTCCGGGAGCAGGTGCTGCAAAAAAAGTATCTGAAATTCGATGGAATGTTCGGACCGGTGGCAGAAGTCGTTGGCTGCCATGAGGCCGGGGAAATGTTTTCCTGCCTCACGTACTCGGGCAACGGTATCGCCGTCGGTGGCTACGGTGCCCAGGGGAGTGGCAAAGGATTTTTCCGTAAGGCAAAACATGCCTTCCACAAGTTGGTGCCCCACACCGAGTACAAGGACCCGCTCCGGCCGCGCGTGGCGTATCTGAGCATACGCGTTGGCATACACGCGTGCGCCGACAGGCGGATCGATATGCGGGGCGATCAGTGCCTTGGGAATCATGGTCCGGTCTTCTTTCTGGTCCTGTTCTGTAAAAATGGACTCTATCCAGGCGGACAGCTCGTTTGTGGCATCCGGGTAGGCCCGGCCGCACAAAGCGCACGGGCGCACGGAGGCGGAGGTGAATTGATCGACCAGCGCGGAATAGGCTTCCGCGAAGTGAGGTGTATCAAGCAGGTAGGCGGCGTCGAGTTCGTTGAGAAAAGAAAGCACTTCGGCCTGGGTAATCAAGCGTCCCTGGGTTATCTGCGCCATAGCCTGGCGCAGCGTATCTGCATCTCGAGAGCTGTTGAGAACCTTGAGAAGTCCGAACGCATATCCCGGCAGGGCCTGCCCCTCTGCCACCAGTCCGAGATGATCCCGTACGAGGACAAGTTGCTGTTGCTCGTGGGTGATGGGAATAAATTCGAGATCGGTACGGACTCTGGGCAGCTGGCTGCCCGAAACGCTTTGCTTCATGGGGCGTTTCCTTATTCCGGATGGTTCAGGAGTTTAAAAGCCACTCTATTTCGTGTTTCAAGGCGGCTGATTCACTGTCCTTGATGGTCAGCTGTTTTTCCCGGACATCATAGGTGAATTTGGAGTAAATGGGGCGTGATTCGCCGTCGTGAAGCCCGATATCGAGCCGAACCCGGAGGATCAGCCGGTCGCGCATCAATTTGCAGGTAAGATTGATGCCCTCCGGAGAGTTCTTCAGCAGCATGGATTCGCAGGAGTGCTTGGTGCATTCGAGCGGTTTCACCATGATCCAGCTGACGTGACGTTTGGTATGGGGCAGTTGGGCTGCCATTTCCATGACCTGGCTCGAAAAAATCGAGTTGGCCATGGGCATAAGCACCTCGCGTAAAAAGATTTCTTCTATGTCGTTTTTGGGAATAGCAAAGAAATCCGCCAGAATATTGCCTATGAGGCGATCAGGATGGTGGCGTTGTTGCAGTTTGAGGGCTTTTTCTAGCTGCTCTTCGGAAATGAGCCCTTCATGCAGCAGCAGGGAACCGAAAATGAAACTTGTTTTTTTGGGCATGGATAGAGATTCCAGAACAGTTCAGTTGAATCCGGAAACTACAGGAAAAGAGGTACATCTCGTGCCGCAGACTGTCAAGGGCGGAAAAGCATCCGGAACTATCCGGACAGCCGTTTTAAAAAAGGAAGCGCTCCGGCTGCCTGGCGGCAAGCCGAAGCGCTGGCATGTTTAGATCAATTTGGCTTCCTTGAGGGTGGCTTCCAGTTTCGCCTGATTTTCCGGCATCAGGCCGACCAGAGGCAGGCGCAGTTCCGAGCCCATCTTGCCCATCAGATGCAGGGCGATTTTGACCGGAACCGGATTGGTTTCGATGAACATGGCGCGGTTCAGCGGAGACATGGCGAAATGCAGGCGTTGAGCCTCGGCAAAGTTACCGTCGAACCAGGCCTTGCACATGCCGGCCATCATATCCGGAACAATGTTGGACACCACGGAAACAACGCCGCATCCGCCCACGGCAAGCAGAGGCAGCACGGTGAAATCATCGCCCGATAGCACCTGGAAATCCGGACCGCAGTATTCGACCACCTCGGACACCTGGCGAAGATTCCCTGAAGCTTCCTTGACGCCGATGACCTCTGGCACTTCCTTGAACAGTCTTGCCAGCGTAGCAGGCAGGATATTCAGGCTCGTACGTCCGGGCACGTTGTAAATCAGCTGGGGCATGGGCGCAGCTTTGGCTATGGCCTTGAAATGCTGCACAAGCCCTTCCTGCGAGGGTTTGTTGTAATAGGGCGTCACCTGGAGGGAGACGTCCGCGCCGGCTGCTTTGGCGAATTTGGTCAATTCAATGGCTTCGCGGGTGTCATTGCCGCCTGTTCCGGCTATGACGGGAACTTTGCCTTTAGCCTGCTCCACGCATATTTTAATGACTTTTTGATGTTCGTCGTGCGATAACGTAGCGGATTCACCAGTGGTGCCTACGGCGACCAGGCCGTCGATACCTTTCTCAATCTGCCAGTCGATCAATGCCCGATAAGCCTCTTCATCGATGGAGCCGTTCGAGAAAGGGGTCACCAGGGCAGAATATGCGCCCTTCAATTGCATGGCAGCCTCCTTAAGGTTGCAGTGAGCAGGTTGGCAGGCTGGCTCGCGGGGTGTCTCGCGGCAGTCTGCGAAGAAAGAATTTTATGCCAATCAGGAATCAAGCCCCACGGATGCGGGGTCGAGTTCGCCGGTGAACACTTTGATGGCTTTTCCTGTCAGAAACACAGCGTCGTTTTCCAGGGTTACAGCGAGCTTTTCCCCGCCGGATGTCGTGAGAGCCACTTCGTTGTCCGTAAGCCCGAGGCGGTTGGCCAAAAGCGCCGTGGCCGCGGCTCCCGTACCGCAGGCATAGGTTTCGGCTTCCACACCGCGTTCATACGTCCGCAGACGGATATGCGACCGGTTCACGACCTGAGCGAAGTTGGCGTTGGTGCCTTTGGGAGCGAAGCGTTCATGGTAGCGCACGGCCGCGCCCAGTTTGGCAATGTCAAGTGCGTCCAGGTTGTCCTGAAAAATAACCGTATGGGGTACGCCCGTATTGGCGAAATGAGCGGTGACGGGTTTGCCCTCCAATTCGAGTGGAAAGGACAATTCCTCATCTTGGGGCTGAGTCAGCTGGACTTTGACTTCACGGCCGTCGTCAAGGATTTTGCCTTTGATAGGACCGGCATCCGTGCCGAAAGTGAGATCCGGGCCGGAAAAACCAAGTTCGACGGCAAGCTTGGTGGCGCAGCGCGAGGCATTGCCGCACATTTCCGCTCGCGAACCGTCGGCATTGTAAAAATGCCAGACAAAAGCCAGGCCGCTCCCTTGGGGAGCGGGTTCCAGAAAGATGCAACCGTCCGCGCCGATGCCGAAGCCGCGCGGGCAGAGCCTGGAAGCCCATTCGGACATCTTTTCCTGGGGCACCTGGGCCTTGCGGTTGTCGAACAGCACGAAATCATTGCCTGATCCGTGCATTTTATGAAAAACGTACATACTCACTATCCGTGTTTTCTGTTTGCGCCACCACGCCGGGCGCGAAACAAGAGCCCGACGGGTAGCGGTTAATTTTTGAACTGTTTATCTTCGAAAAGACCGGAGTAGTCCGGATGGCTGGCAATCTGAAAGGTCAGCGGATCAATGGAGTCTGTGATGTTCTGACCTATAGTCCAATGCTTCTCGGACGTATCAGAGGGCCAGGCAAGAACGTTGACGATATTCATGTACTTGCCGTTGCGCTCGGAACGCGTCCAGAACGTATGCTTCTGCTTTCCGGCAAGTTCGCCCTTCATGCCTCTGCCGGGGCCCGCGCCAAGCAGAATATCAAAAACCGGATCAGTATTGGTCAGAAAATTGAGTTCGTTTCTTCTGCCCCAGTTGCTGATGCCGACAACGAGTTTAACAGAAGGCTTGAGAGCCTTGGCTGCGGCTACAACTTCCTGAATCATGGCAGGAGTGGGGTTGTCCTGGCCATAAGGCAGGTAGGAGAATTGCACCACGCCGATAGCGGCGCCACCGACCGTGAAGGTGTCCGTAACAGGGTGCTTGCCTACCAGCTTGAAGCTTGCGGGTTCAGGCCTGTGCGCGTATTCCGAAAACCAGTCGTTTTCTATTTCGGAAATATAGACTCTGTTGTAATTCAACATTTCATACGCCGTCAGCAAATCATCCGCAAAGACAATAGAAGGTTTCGGCCGGTCCGGATGACGGGGGATGAATTCATCCGTACCCGTTATGAACAACGTCCGTTCGGCAGTGGGTTCAGCTCGCAACATATCAAAAAAGGTGGCCCGCCGGGCCAGCCCGCCTAGCGTTTTCCCGCCTCAGGTGGGGCAGGGTTTGAAGTGTCCGGTGGAGCCGGCGCAGTATACGATACGAAAAACCGGGGCTTCCGATGGTACGGATGTCTCGGCAGTTTTGGTTTTGGCTACCGCGATAGAGCAGCAAGTCAACAAAAACAACAGAGGAAGCCAAAGCAAGTTCCGCACAATGCGGTCAGTCATTAAGAAACTCCTTGAGCTCCTTTCCCGTACGGAAAAAGGGCAGCCTTTTTGGGTGAACATCCACCACGGTACCGGTTTTTGGATTGCGGCCGTGGTATCCCTCATAATGCTTCAGTTTGAAACTGCCGAAACCACGAATTTCAACTCTGTCGCCTTTGGCAAGGGAGTCTTTGATGGAATCGACGAAAGTGTTTACTACGGTGGATGCAGCATCAACAGAAATATTGGTTTCTTCTGCAAGTTGGGCAATCAGTTCGCTTTTGTTCATGGTGAAAAACTCCTGAGCGCTACTGTGAAAAAAAAATTGTACACCGTATAAATTCGTTTGTTCTCCAGGTATGCCGAAATTGTATAGTATTCGTCAAGGGTTATTCCGCATCGGTCAACCCTGGATTTTGCAGGATGGGCTCATTTTCAATCTCCTCCAGGAGTTGTTTGCGCAGTCGTTGGAGTTTCAGCGCAAGAGCAAAAATATCCTGTCCTGCTTTACATTTAGGATCAAGCTGCATCAAAGGTGTCTGTCTTCTCACGGCTTCGACCATGGTCTTGTCCTGGCGAATTCCTCCCAAACTTGTCAAAGTAATGCCGAGAAATTTTTCGCAGGCCGCATTCAGACGTTGAAAGGTTCGCTGTTCTTCTTCCCGGGTCTCAGCCATGTTCACAACAACATGAAAGTTGGAAACTCCATGCTGTGACTGCAACACTTTAATCAGAGCATAACTGTCCGTCAATGACGTAGGCTCCGGAGTGATGATCATCAGCCTGATTTTGGCCATCCTGGCAAAAGACAATACCGTGGGGTTGATTCCGGCTCCCAGGTCCATGAACAGAAAATCATAATTGCTGAAAATCGGCAGCAGGCGGTGCAGCAGAGCCATTCGCAGTTCTTCATCCATGTCGATGAGCTCGGGCACGCCGGATGCTGCAGGGAGAAAGTCGAAACCGCCTTTGGCCAGGGCCACGGTCACTTCGCTGGGGTCGGCGTCCGTATCAAGAATGTCCTGGAGGTTTTTGTCCGGGGCAATGCCCAGGAGCACGTCCAGATTGGCCAGCCCCATGTCGCAATCCATGAGCAAAAGAGGATGATTGCCCCTGAACAAGCTGTAGCCCAGGTTGAGGGCGATATTGGTTTTACCGACTCCGCCCTTGCCGCTAAGTACGGAGATGCTGAGCGTTGTGTTTTTTTTCATCGTCAGCCCCAAAAGTTATATCTCACCTGAAAAAAGGAATTGTTTTTCATCTGAGCGGACCATCGCATTGGTCAGTTCGCATTCTTCTTTGACCCGAAGGGAAACGATACGATCTTTTCCTTGTTTTTTCGCCTGGTACAAGGCGTCATCGGCCAGAGCGAACAATGCGTCCGGCGTACACCCCTGAGCGCCGCGCGTGCTGGCTATTCCGGCAGAAAATGTGACGAAAAAGTCGTCCTGGCCTGCGCATTTCTGCGGCGTCCGGCGAAATGTTTTCAACAGACGTTCCTCGATCACTGTTTTGGCTTTCAGCGGGCCCACTGCAGGGAGAACAAGCGCGAACTCCTCCCCGCCGATACGCGAGGCAATGTCATACGTTCTTTTTTTAGTGGCAATGACATGCGCCATTTGCTTCAGGACAATATCCCCGCAAGGGTGGCCGTACGTATCATTGACGGCCTTGAAGTTGTCCAGATCAATCAAGGCCAGGCTCAGATGGCGGTGTTCACGGATGCAACGGTTCAGTTCGAGTTCAAAAAGTCTGTCGAACGCCCTGCGGTTGTACAGTCCGCTGAGTGGATCATGTTCGCTCTGGAAGACCAGTTGATCCAGTCGATCCTGTAATTCGTACAAAAAAGGATAGGCTGCGGAATCTACAGGAAAGGCCAGCCAGCGTTCAATGGACGGATGTTTGGCTATGCGTTTCCATTCCTGCACAGTGAGTCCTTCAACCAGCCGGGCAATGGCCACCAGGCCGCAGTTGTGCGTCTGGCCGTCGGGGCAGGGGGCAACGCCGTTGCCTTCCGCCTTGAGTTCCAATAGCAGCTTGCCAAGCAGCTCGATTTCTTTTTCAAGCTCCTTGATAGTATGTTCCGAGTGCTGGTCAGCCTTGTTTTTTGGCATGGGCGAACAATAGGTATTCGCGGATAAGGTTGTCGAGTTTTCCATCAAGCACGGCTTCGACATCGCCTACCTCCGCATTGGTTCTGTGATCCTTCACCAGTCTGTAGGGCTGCAAAGTATAGGTCCGGATCTGGCTCCCCCAGGCGATGGCGTCCTTGTCTGCGTATTGCGCCTGTTTTTCCTGCTGGTTTTTTTGCAGCTGCTGTTCGTATAACCGGGCTTTCAGGATTTTAAGGGCAGTTTCCTTATTTCGCAACTGCGAACGTTCATTTTGACACTGGGCCACGACCCCGGTGGGAATATGGGTCACCCGTACGGCCGAACTGGTGGTATTGACGCTTTGTCCGCCCGGTCCGCTGGAGCGGAAAATATCATAGCGCAGTTCTTCTTCCTTGATATCGATATTGATTTCCTGTTCCAGGTCCGGATATACGTCAACAGAGGCAAAAGAGGTGTGCCGCCTTCCAGAAGAGTCAAAAGGAGAAATGCGGATCAGGCGATGGATGCCTTTTTCCGCCTTGAGCAGTCCGTACGCGTTGGCGCCTTTGATCAGCAAAGAAACGCTTTTTATGCCGGCTTCGTCGGCGGGCAACAGGTCCAGAACCTGGGATTTGAAATCATGACGTTCGGCCCAGCGACGGTACATCCGCAGCAGCATTTCCGCCCAGTCCTGGGCTTCGGTGCCTCCGGCTCCAGGATGGATCTCCAGAATAGCCGCAGCTTTGTCGCCTTGTTCGGAAAGCAGCAGCCCCAATTCGGTATGGTTGAGCGTATTGTCCAGCGTTTCGAGCTGGTCGGCCAGCGTTTGCAGCACTTCCTGGCTTTGTTCGGCCTGGGCGAATTCAAGCCATTCATCCACTTCTTCCTTGGCCTGAAACAAGGATTCCCATTCGTGCACCTGGTCTTCAAGCACCCTCTTTTCCTGGAGCAGAGGTGTCATCTGATCAGGCTGGCTCCAGACCTCGGGTTTGGCTAGTTCGGTTTCTATGGCCTGCAGGCGCGCTTTGTTCCCCTCCAGGTCAAAGACGCCTCCAGAGCGATGAAAATTGTTGCAGGATCGGTGCACTTTGCGCTTTTAAATCAGAATATTGCAACATGACAGAGAGCCTCTCGGCGTAAGAGTGTTAATTGTTCGGCGAACGAAAAAGGGCGATCAGGCCCAGGAGAATGGTTATGGCAGCCAGTGCGGGCATCACGGCGTGATAGATCCGGTGAAAAAGCGATTCATAGATGACTGGCCGAAGTTGTTGGTGCACGGATTGCGCTTTGAACAGTTCGCTTGTCACAAGTAGTTTGCCCTGTGGATCTACAATGGCGGATATCCCCGTATTCGTTCCCCTGGCCAGGTAGCGCCGCTGTTCCACCGCACGCAACGCGGAAAGATGCAGATGTTGCATCGCTGCGGAGGAGCGACCGTACCAGGCGTCATTACTTATGTTTACCAGGACATTGGCGCCTTGTTCCACACGTTGCTGCGCCAACTCGGGAAAGATGGCTTCATAACAAATCAGCATGCCCAACGCAAGATTGCCGCATTGGAGTGGAGTTGCATTGTGTCCGGATTTGAAATCGCCGATGCCTGCCACCAGTTTTTTCAAAAAGGGCAGATATTCGTTTAATGGAATATATTCGCCAAACGGGACCAGATGTTCTTTATCATAAAATCCGGCAATCTTGCCCTCCGGGTTGAGCAAATACGATCTGTTGAACAGAACATATCCATCCTCTGACGTGGGTTGGAACGCGGGTGAGCCAAAAAGTACGCAGGTATGCAACCGGGAAGCCACAGCGCGGACCTGTTCGGACAGAATGGTTTTTTTCTGAAAGAAAAAAGGCATTGATGTTTCCGGCCAGATTATCAACTGCGTCTTGTGCTCGTCCACGGCATGTTTGCTCAGATTGGCATAGCGTTGGATGGTGCCTTGCTGAAACGCCGGATCCCATTTGACCGCCTGGTTGATGTTTCCCTGGACAAGGGTAACGGTCTGAGGATCGGCGGCGATTTCCAATGGAGCAACGCCGAAGGCCCCCCAGGCGAACATGGCCCCGAGCAGCAGAATTCCCAAAATGGCCGGCCTGGTACGGGCACCCGCGGGGGAAAATAACCGCGCGATCAGAAAAACGCACAAAGCAAAGAAGGCGGACAAACCATAGCTGCCGACAAGGGACAGCCCCTGAATGGCAAAGGGCCAGGGAACGAACGCTGCAGGGAGGACGCACCAGGGGAATCCGGTGAAAATCCAGCCGCGCAGGAATTCGAGCACTCCCCACAGGGCGCCGCAAAAAAGAGCCAGCAGGGGCCAGGAAAGCCTGTCTCTGGCCCAGCGCGCCGCCAGGCAAAACGCACCTGGATACAGTCCGAGGAAAGCGCCCAGAAGCAAGGGACAGGGGGCGGCCAGAATCCAGGGCAGGCCACCGAAATCATGGACCGGGATGCTCACCCAGTATACGCAGCCGGCGTATGCCAGAAGTCCGGCCAGGTATCCGGATTTAAACGCGCTGCGGGGCGTGGAAGCCCTCAGGCCGAGCACGGAAAGCCCGAGAGGGAATGCCAGCACCAGCAAAGGCAGCTGCAGCAGCGGGTTGGCAAATCCGAACCAGGCGCCGATGACACAGCAGGCAATCCATACGAGGTTGCCGCTAGGAGAGCGTTTGTCGCTTTGTTGCTGTAATTGCATAGGAGGGCGGATCAGATATTCGTTGTCATACGGTAGGCTTGGCCAGGTTGATTTCTATCCAGCGGATTTGTTTGGCATCCGCCTCTTTGACTATGGCGCGTTGCCCGGACAAAGAAAAGGATTCCCCCACGGACGGCACCCGTCCGGCCAGTTCGCAAAGGTAGCCTCCGATGGTTTCCACTTGAGGGGAATCCAAAGGCAGGCCGAGGTTTTCCTCTATTTCCTCAAGAGGCGCGCGGCCGCTGACAAGTACGGTTTCATCATCTATCCACTGTACTTCTTCAGGACGGGGGGCATCATATTCGTCCTCAATTTCCCCGACGATTTCTTCTAGGACATCTTCAAATGTCACCAGGCCGGACGTACCGCCATATTCATCCAAAGCGATGGCCATATGAATTTTGCGGCTGCGGAATTCGTGCAGCAGTTCCAGAATGTTTTTTGTTTCCGGAATAAAAAAAGGTTCGCGCATAAATTCAGCCACAGTGGGCGGCATGGGGTGCTCCAGCATCAGACTTTTGAGCAGATCCTTGGCATGGATCACTCCCTGCATGCGGTCACGGGTTTCTTTGTAAATGGGAATACGGGAATGGCCGGATTCAATTATCCGGCAGGCGATGGCGTGGATATCGTCGTCAATTTCGGCACAGACAATGTCGGTTCGGGGAATCATGATTTCCTGCACGCGTTTGCGGCTAAGGCGCAGGACATTGAGCAGCATGGAAAGTTCTTCAGCTTTTATCTCGCCGTCTTCACACGCTTCCTTGATGGCTTCCTCAAGGGAGTTGTCATTCTTCAGACTAAAAAATTTACTGAAAAAGGGCCAGATTCGACTGTCAGATCCGTCGTCCAACGCTTTTCCTCCTTTTTTTGATTTTCAAGATTACTAAATGGATGTTGATTTCGCTTACTGATAGCTATTCAATAAATATAGTCTTTGTATTGAAGAATCAACTCTTTCTCCAAGAAAACATGCAACACTCAGGAGCTTACCTTGGAACGGAACAATTCCAAATGCCTGCGCATGACCCAGGTGGCCAGAAGTTCGATGCCTTCGCCTCCCACTTTGGTCCATTCAAGCTGCGATGCCGCATCGTTTTTGGGTCTGCCCCAGCGAATAAACTGCAGCCCGAGCTCCATGTTGCGGCTCGTGTAATCTTCGTACAGATTTTGCAATTTCGCATGAAGCCAAAAACGGCGTTTCCGCTGGGATTCCGGGTCAAAAATATCCAGCATCAAGAGAAAAGGCATGCCGATATTGAGTTCTTTCGCCAGCATGCCCCGGGCTTCGCGACTGAATCCGAGCCGGATGCCTCCGGCCGACAGGTTTTCAACAGCAATCGGATTGGAGCCCTTTTCGGGCGTATAATAAAGTATGGGCATGCCCCAGGTCTTGACATTCGTATGGCGTTCCAGGGAGACGGCTTCCGGTTGCCAGATGGCACAGCCCATCAGATATTCCGAAGGCGGTTTGACGCGTAAAAAAGCTCTTTTTTGTTGCAGCTCTATGATATCCGGCACGGAAAGCAGCACATGGATCAGACCGCTGTTCAGGTTACGAATGCCCAGAATCGAAGCTTCGAAACGGTAAAAGACGGCTTTATCCTTGTGGCTGATCTTGAAAAACACTTCCACATTACGGCTTATCCAGTTGCGCGAAACCTTTAGCGTGGAGGATATTTCCAGCGCCAGATTGTTTTTTTCGATACGTTCCAACGAACAATAGGTGGATTTCCTCGAGGGACTGGACGGCAGGAAACGCATTTCAAATTTGCTACGCTTGTTCATTGCTTCAGTGAGCAATGCGGCTATACGTTTCTTGCCGATGATCCAATTGGGCGGGATGTCCCTGGGACGGATTTTGAGCAAGAGCAGGTTGATGCCTTTGCCAAGGAAAAAAAGAAAAATGACGGCGAGAAGAACAAAGGCCGCACCAAACAGGGTTTCCTGGTTGATTCCGAAACCTCTGAATCCTCCCTTAACCGTATCCAAATAGGATTGCTGTGCGAGAAATTTCAGTCCCTGGTACATAACGGCGTATTGCTGAAAAGCAAAAACTCCCTAGTTTGTTTGTGTATACTTAATAGTAGCAGATATTCAGCAAAAAATATGCAAGGGAATGTTCCCGGCCTAGTGTTTTTTGTAATATAACGGTGGAATAAGTCAACAGTTTGAAAATTATACGCTCTTTGAGCCGGGCGTAAAAAAAGTGAAAAAAGCGATCATGAGCGGTCAGGCAAATTTGGCCCGCCGGCAGTCTGTTTTTTGTGTGTCAAAGCGGAAGGAATGGCCGACGGCCTGCTATCCCGAGAAGGCACCCAGTCCTGAACTGTTCGGTGTGTCAGCGCAGGGCGCCCAGTTTTTTCAGCTGAATTTCTATGCAGGACAATGCCGCGGGAGTGACGCCTGAGATACGGCTGGCCTGGCCCAGGGTCAGAGGTCTGATCGTGGAGAGTTTTTCCCGGACTTCGCGAGAAAGACCAGGAATGTCGGTGTAGTCCATATCCTGGGGCAGAGGCTGGGACTCCATCCGGTCAAAGCGCTGTACCAATTCGTCCTGACGTTTCAGGTACCCTGCGTATTTTGTCGCGGTTTCGGCCTCTGAAAGCACGTTTTCGGGCATGGAAACCAGTTCCGGCCAGAACGGGGCGAGATTCCCGATCCGCAACTCCGGCTGGCGGAGCAGTTCCGCGAGGCTTACAGGTTTGCCCGGAACTGCGGCACCGATGGAACGCAGCAGGTCACGGGTGGAGGAATCCGGATTGATACGGCGGTTTTCCAGACCGTCCAGCACATGGGAAAGGGCCTGCTGCTTGTCCTGGAACAGGCGCCAATGGCTATCCGATACGAGCCCCAGGTCCCGTCCTGCGGGAGTCATGCGTTGGTCGGCGTTGTCCTCGCGCAGCAGCAGGCGGTGCTCGGCCCTGGACGTGAACATCCGATACGGCTCCTCTGTGCCTTTGGTGGTCAGGTCGTCCACGAGCACGGCCATATAGGCCTGGTCGCGGCGCAGCAGGAACGGTTCGCGTCCGCGCAGCGCGCAAAAGGCGTTGCAGGCGGCCCACATGCCCTGCGCAGCCGCCTCTTCATAGCCCGAAGTCCCGTTGATCTGGCCGGCAAGGTAGAGGCCGGGCAAACACTTGGCTTCCAGGGTAGGGGCAAGCTGCGTGGGAAAGGCGAAATCGTATTCAATGGCATAGCCCGGGCGTACGATCTGCGCGTTTTCCAGTCCGGGCACTGTGGCCAGAAGGGCTTTTTGGATATCCAGGGGCAGGCTGGTAGGGATGCCGTTGGGGTAAACCTCGGGATTGTTCAATCCCTCGGGTTCGACAAAAATTTGGTGGCGTTCCTTTTCCGGAAAGCGCGCGACTTTGTCCTCAATGGACGGGCAATAGCGCGCCCCCGTGCCTTTGATGACCCCGGTAAACAACGGCGAACGCTCGAAGCCCGTACGTATGATGGCATGCGTCCGTTCGTTGGTATACGTCAGGTAGCAGGGGCGCTGCTCCAGCACAGGGCCGGGGCCGCGAAAACTGAAGCCTGGGGGCGGATCATCCCCTGGCTGCGGTTCCATGGCCTCGTAGTCGACGGACTGGCTGAGCAGACGCGGGGTGGTGCCTGTTTTCAAACGCCCGAGGCTGAGTCCGGCGTCCAGTAAACTTTGCGACAAGCGGGCTGCTGGCGGATCACCAAGGCGTCCGCCGGGAAAATGGTTCAACCCGATGTGGATCAGTCCCTGCAAAAAGGTGCCTGTGGTCAGCAACACGGTACGGGAGCGAAAGGTTTCGCCCAACTGCGTTCCCACACCCGCCGTCCGATTGTCTTCAACCAGAACGTCGGTTGCAGAGTCCTGCCGGATCCAGAGATTTTCCTGGGCGAAAAGATCGCGCTGCACAACGCGGAGATAGGCTTCTCGGTCGATCTGGGCTCTGGTCGAACGTACGGCCGGGCCTTTGCGGGTGTTCAGACGGCGAAACTGGATTCCGGCTTCATCGGCCCAAAGGCCCATCATGCCGCCCATGGCGTCCAGTTCACGCACTATGTGGCCCTTGGCCAGCCCTCCGATGGCCGGGTTGCAGGACAGATGGCCGATGCGATCGATATTGATGGTCAAAAGCAGGGTGGCCAGTCCCAGGCGCGCGCCCGCCATGGCCGCTTCGCAGCCCGCATGGCCCGCGCCGACCACGATCAGGTCGAAAATATCCGGAGGGAAAGGTTTACGCATGACGTACTTATTATGCACTTTGACGACTACGGGAGCTTGCGTACGGCGGAAAAAAACGTGCGCATCTGCCGGGTCAGCTGTCCAGCAGCATTCTGGCAAAAACCTGCGTGTCTTTGATTTGCGTGCTGATCAAACTATATTCGTTGGGTTGATGCGCGTTATCAATGCAAGTGGACCAGACTGCGGCTGGAAAGCCTTTTTTGCGTAAAAAGGCGGACACGGTGCCCCCGCCGATGCCTTGCGGCACGGGTGTAATGCCATAAACAGCTTCAACCGCTTTAATCAGTTTGACGACGACTTCGCTGTCCGGAGGTGTGGCCCCGGGGGATTGCAGATGCTGCACTTCTTCCACTTCAACCCGTACGCCGTACCTGTTTTCAACAGGTTTGCTCATTGTTTTTACCGCTTCCAGAACCTCCTGCAGATCGTATTCGGGAAGAACGCGGCAATCGAGATAAAAGACATCCAGTCCTGGGATGGTATTGATATTCGGGACGTTGGCTTCTTTTTTCGTGGGTTCGAAGGTGGAGAAGGTCGGGTTGAAAAGCGCATCCCTGGCGTCAAAGCGTTTATACAATCCGTCAAGTTCGAGGATCAATGCGGCCGTCGCCCGCAGAGTATTCACTCCGCTGCCCGGTGAAGACGCATGGCACTGTTTCCCAAAAACGCTGATCTTGATCCAGAGCATGCTTTTTTCCGCGACCTCCAGCAAGCTGGAATCCGGTGAGCCAAAATCCGGCACAACGATGATGTCATCTTTGCTGAGAAGCTCCGGACGGTTGTTCAGCACATAATCCAGACCAAAGCCGCTACCCGTTTCCTCATCGGAAACCAGAAGCACCCCGTAGTTGATGGGAGGGGTGACTTTCAGGTCCGCCAGGGTCTTGGCCAGGAGCAGTGAAGTCACAACCCCCTGGTGGTTGTCTTCAACACCGCGGCCATGGATTCGGTCGCCGTCTACATGCAGCCGGAACGGATCACTTTCCCAAAGACTCAGGTCTCCGGGAGGAACGACATCCATGTGTGAAATGATCCAGAGCGTACGGGATTGATCTTTGCCGGGGATCAAAGCGGCGATGTTGGGCCGGTATCCGGCATCAACGCGATCGTCCGGGGCGTTGATGTCTTGAATCGTACAGTTGCCGAGATTTTGCAGCCATTGGCGGACAAAGTCGGCCTTGGGGATTTCCGCAGGGCAGCCGAAATCGGCATTTTCAGGGCCCAGGGCCGGAATGGAAACAAGTTGGGCCTGCAGGTCGATGATTGTATCCTGCGAGGCCCCAATATTCTCCAGCACCTTGTCCAGCATGATTGCTCCTTGCGAACCAGGTTCGCGAATATAAGCCCGTACAACCTGGCCTGAGGGGCGAGGTTACCTGCCTCGGGCGGCGCGCTTGGAAGCTTTGAGGGGGTTGATTTTGACCTTGCCTTCTTTATCCAGAGTGGCCCGGACATGGGTGGCAAAGTTGCAGGCACCGAGTTTCCATTTTTTGGAAGGCTCAGGATAGCTGCTGCAGAATTTACCGCCGTCGATCTCTTTGATGCGATCGCATCCTTCGCATTTTTCAACAACGCTTTGACAGAGAATGCCGTTGATCTCTGTGGTCTGGATTTCGGTGGTGGCCTGTTCGCTCATGATATGCTCTCCTTACGAGGTAATCTTCAAATAACGCAAAAGAAAAAATTTTACTCAATATGCATTGGATGTCAAGAGGTGATTTGCATGATTTTTATTGTCCAGAGCAAAGTAAGGTGAAATGACTTTGCATGATTCTGCGTGTCACCAAAGGGACAACAACAGAGCCTGCAGGGGAAAACGGGGGGCGTTGGGCGTATCAGCGGAGAGGGATTGGAAAAAAAGCCGGCGAAGGCAATGGCCCCCGCCGGCAGCAAGGGGAATCAGAATTTTTCAAAACCATCGTCGCCATCGTCAATATCGTCATCCAGTGTGAGGTAGGCGCCGCCCCCCTGAGAGGTAGTGGATTGGCGATGCGCACTGTCCCCGGAGGGATTCGGTTTTTTTTTGGACGTGGCGGCGGGCAGAGCCTTCATGGCGCGTCTGGAGCCGCTGCTGTCCACGCGGAAGAAGCTGATGGAGCTCATGAGCTGTTCGGCCTGGCTGGAAAGTTCCTCTGATGTGGAAGCCATTTCCTCAGAAGCGGACGCATTCTGCTGGACCACAGTGTCGAGCTGCTGCACTGCTTTGTTGATCTGGCTGGCGCCGGCATTCTGTTCGTTGCTGGATGCGGCGATTTCCTGAACCAGTTCGGCATTTTTCTGGATATCGGGCACGATCAGACCGAGCATTTCTCCCGCACGTTCGGCAACCTCAACACTGGAGGAAGAGAGTTCGCTGATTTCAGCGGCGGCAGCGCCGCTGCGTTCGGCGAGCTTGCGTACCTCGGCAGCGACAACCGCGAACCCTTTGCCGTGTTCGCCGGCACGGGCGGCTTCAATGGCGGCGTTCAGGGCCAGCAGGTTGGTCTGACGGGCGATTTCTTCAATAATCGAGATTTTTTCCGCGATGTCTTTCATGGCGGAGACGGTCTGAGTGACGGCCTCACCGCCTTGTTTGGCGTCGTCTGCGGCTTTGAGAGCGATTTTTTCAGTCTTTTGCGCGTTGTCCGCGTTTTGTTTGATGTTGGCGGCCATTTCCTCCATGCTGGAGGAAACTTCTTCTACGCTGGCGGCCTGCTCGGTAGCCCCCTGAGACATGCTCTGGGCCGAGGAGCTGAGCTCCTCGCTTCCGGATGCTACATTTTCGGCCGCACTCTGGACTTCGGCCACCACGGTCCGGAGCTTTTCAACCATTTCATTGAGGGATTTCGCCAGGGTGCCCACTTCGTCATTCTGATCAATTTGCAGGAGCTGCGTAAAGTCGCCCTGGGCCATGGCTTCGGCGAATGAAACTCCCTGTTTGATGGGGCGCGTTATGGCGGTGGTCAACCCCAATGCGGCAAGGATGCCTATCAACAGGGCAATGCCCGTGCCGACCAGAATGATGGTTTCCGATGAACTCATATCGGCTTCCATCTTGGCGGCTTGGTCTTCACGTGCTTTCAGACAATGATCCTCCACGCTCTGGGCGGAAGCGAGCATTTTTTCGTTGGCCTGGTCTTGTTTGCGCATCAGATCGTAATAATGCAGAAACGCCGTTTTGTATCCTTCAACGGCCTTACCCAGAGTTTCGGCGTGGGCAATGTTCGTCGGGGTTTTAAAGCTCGATCGCAGCTCGTCGACAATAGCCGCGATCTGTTTGGTGTTATCCTGGTTCTTGTCAAAAAAACTTTGCTGCCTGGTAAGGATGAATTCTTTACCATTTATCCGGGCCAACATTGCCAGGCGAATGATCTGATTCGAGTCGTTCGCTTTTTCCAGTCTGTCTGCCACCTTGGCATCGTAGTTTTTGCGGACGGTTTCAAGCTCTTGTTTCTGGTCTGAGCGAATTGCATCCATCATTTGGCTGCTTTCTTCGCCCAGTTTCACAAGCCGTTGCCTTTCCATGGAGCTGCTTGTCGACAGATAGCTCAGAAAGCTTTTTTCATACGCGCTGTACTTCTCAATGATAGTTTGGGCCATTTTGATGTTGTCCGGGTTCTGAAAGCGGGATTTCATATCCCCGGCAAGCTCAATGATTTGCTTGTTCAATTTCTTCCATTCGGAAAGGTGGCTGGTCTGGCCGTTTTCCATCTGGATCCGAAGCGCACGGCAGTCTTTGAGCCATTTAAGAAGCCGGTTCGCGTCATCGGCTTTGGTAATCTTGTCCTGGACAGCCGCATCTCGGGCAGCAAGAAGCTCTTTGAGCTGTTGAGTCTGTTCTTTGGTGATTGTTTCAGCTTCGGAAATAGTCGTAGCGGCTTCTTTGTTCATGTCCTCCATAAGCACGACACGCTGTTTTTCCATTTCAACGTATTTTTTAAATGCATCTTTATACGCTTTGGTCGCATCAATGACATCATCCATCTGTTTTTTGTTGATGTCCTGGGTAAAGGATTTTTTCGTGGAGCCGGCCATTGCATAAAGCTCGGATAGAATTTGGGAGTGCTCCTTGATGGCCGCCTGGTCCGACTTGAGCATGAAATTCTTTTCTTTGATACGGGCATTAAGGATATCTTTGACAAGTTGGTTTACATTCAGAGACTTGTGGGCTCGGTCTCCGACATTGGTAAGTCCGGTAAAGCCGAAATACGCAACAATAACAGTGAGCACCAGGATCAGGCCGAAGCCCATCCCCAACTTCGTCCCCAGTTTGCGGTTTTTTAACATAATGACCCCCTTGTTTTTGAATCGACTATGTTATCAGATAGATACGTTCAAATCAGTAAGATGGACCCGGATAGACAAATTTTTTTAAGAGCTATTTCCCAATAATGAAAATTGATTAGCATAAGATGGCGAGAGGTGTCACGAGAAGTTTCATCAAAAATAGGGAAAAAGGAGTATTTATTTATATCGGCATATCCATTTTTTTTAACACTGTAATCGCTGTGCAACATATTAAATTTACGCATGATGAAAAGTCTAATTGATTAAACAGCAAGAAATTTCCAGAATGTCGTCTGTTTCTTTGGTCCGTACGCCGTCTTGAACCGCAGGGACTAATGAGGTAACAAAACAAGTACCCTGCAGTAATTTTAGATTGTTCGGGAGTCGGAGTGGATAAATTAGAAAGTTTGCTGGAAAAAGCCGCGCCCCCTATCGGCGATGCGCGTATGATCACCAATGGGTATGGAGTTTGGGTTGCATGGCGCGCTGATTTGAATCCCGCTGTTGGGCAAACTCTTTCGGATTATGGGGGCATGCAGGTTGCGTCCGAGCGGCATCAGTCCCTCTGGTTTTTTTTTTCCGGGGATGTAGTCCTTGCGCTTGCCAGGCTGGAGATATGGGTTCGGTTCAATCCGATCCCTGTTTTTATTCAAGTTTTTCCTGCCAAATTGTTGCTTGGCATGAAGCTGGAAGTTGCGCTTTCGGTGGATTCGGCGCTGAAGAATCAAGAAGCTCAGGTCAACAATGAATTTGAAGCATGGGTGCATCCACGCGTCCGTGAAGATTGCAGTGGGGTGCCTGGAATCGGTTTTGAAAGGGGGCAGCCTCCTGCAACACTGAGCAAACTTGATTGGAAGCAACTGTCTGCAGACCCGCGTTTGCCCTATCAATCCTCTCTCGGCTGGTATCTTGTCCTGAAACCGCTGGGAAATCCGCTTGAAAAAACGTTTCAGACAGGCTGGCGTGAATTTTTCCCCCAATTAGAAGTCGTCATCAAACGGCTCAAGCTGCCGTACCTTATTCATAATTTCTTTTTATTGTTTCAGCTGGACAATCTGCGCCAGTTGCGAACCTGGTGCAAAGAATACCTCTATTTTGTCGGGCAGCTCAAAGAAGATACCCCGGAACTATACTGGCCCTGCGCTTTGGCTGTTGTCGAAAAGCGGGGTTTGAATTTCAACGTTGAGCTGACCAACAAAATTGCTTTGGACTGGGATCAGCTCATGCCGGATTTTCCCCATATGAGTTACCGGACGGCCTTTTTGCTGGGCAGCGGTTTCAAGATTAATGACGTTCGTTTTCTTGTGGAACAAAGCAGTATGGACGACTGGTGCAATGTCAGTCTTTCCAATGATTCCTCCAGCCAGCATGGAGCGTTGGAGATTGTTCTTCCAAAGCGTTTGGTAACGGGAAAAGAAGCTCATTGCTTTTATTGCGGATTGCGAAGCCATAGGTTTCAGGACTGCCCCAGCCGGGGATTCTCAGAATTGAACAATGCCGTTTGGGAACAAATTGCGGGGCTGAGCCTGGAGGAAATCAACAACGGGTTGAGTGCTATTGACAAGGTGTTGAGCAACAATCAACAGCATGGTGTTCAGGATGTTTTGAATGGTTCGGGAACCAAAGCCATGCTTATCAAGGCAATTTTTGAAATTAATTCCCCTGTTCAGCACCGGATGGGAGAGGCGATATGGCGGAGTTCTGGCAAGGATTATCCTAAAGGATTGCAGCAACTGGCCCCCAAGGACAGTGGCCCACTGTGGGATGCCCTGGTAGAATTGCACAACGGAGAGCCGATTGCCGCTGATAAGATTCTGGCGCAGGCTACGATAAAAAACCCTCGCAATTTTGCGTTTTATACTTTGCAAGGGTATACCGCCCTGGAACGTGACGATAAGAATAAAGCAATATCCATATGGAAAGAAGCCGAACTGCTGTGCACCACTCCCTTGCAACAGGCTTATCATGTTTTTTTACAAGGACGTTGTCTGGAAATACAGGGAAAATTGCAGCAAGCTAGCGAACAGTACAAAAAAGTTCTGACCCTCACCCCCAAGTGGCTCGACGCCATGTACCGAGAAGGCGTTTGCCTGGTAAAAATGGGTTTTGCAGAACAGGCAATGGGTTTTTTTATGGAGTTGTTCCAGCGGGATCCCAACATGTTCAACCGGATGCTTATCGATTCGGAATTGGAACGCGGTTATATTCAAATCCTGTCTTCATTGTACCAGCCCTGGTTGCAGGCGGAAGAACGGGCCATGGAAGAACAGCAGAACCTGGAAGAGTTGCAAAAGGATGCTGCGAAATGGTTTCCCGAAGGCAATCCCTTTTTGGAATTGATGCTCAAACGCATTGGCAGGTTGAAAGAACGGGGCGCGACACGGAATTACGTGGCGTACAACCAGGTGACGCAGGGACGCATGGCTTTGAGCCGTGATTTTTTGAAAAAAATTGAAGAGGAAGGGCGGCAGCTCAAAAGCAAGTCCCGGCATCTGATCGAACGTTTGCGAATTATTCAAAATGAGGCGTCCTGGTTTCCTTTTCCCAAGGTTCTGGTGGATTTCAACAAGGACTTCAATTACTGCGCGAGAAATTTGAACTGGGCGTTTTCACAACATTTTCAAATGGCCGACAACTTTCGCCGGGGCACGGAACTCATCTCTAATGTGGAAGAACGTTTGGAGAAGCTGGAGGGGCAGCTGAAGACTCTCAAAATTGTCCGGGACTCCACGTTGTTCATGTTGATAATGGGAAAAACCTTTTTCTGGCTGGAACTTATCGGGTTGTTCGTCTGCATGGCGCTGCTGCCGCTGGCTACCTATTATGGTGGGGAAATGGGGTATAGCTGGGCCAAGGCGCTGGATGAAATTCGGAAGTGGGAGATTCAGAAGAATCTGGTAATCATAGTCAGTATTTCTTCACTGGCCATAGCAGGACTGCGCGCGGCTTTGATTTTTGAAGGGCGCAAGGCCAAGCTGTTCAGACGTGCGCAGGGAATGAAGGAGTAATTGCGGGATCCAGGTCCCAATCCTTTCCAAAAATAGAAAGCGGAAAGCCGAAGCTTTCCGCTTTGTGCGCTGACGAAAAGTAAGGACTAAACGCAGCCAGTGGGCTTGGGAAGACCAGCCATCTTACAGGCTCCCTTACCAGGTCCGGATGGGAACAGCTCGTAAATGTGTTTCAGCTTGAAGCCAGTTACCTTGGAAAGGATGCGGACCATGGGGGCAATGCCGTTCTTCTTGTAGTAGTCCTGAAGAAAGTCGATTACCTTCTGGTGCTCGTCGGTGATGTCCTTGATACCTTCGCTTTCCTTCACGTACTCAACCCACTCGGGGCACCAGTCTTCAAATCTTTGCAGGAAACCGTCTTCATCGACTTCGAAGGTTTTGCCACCGTATTCTACTGTTGCCATCTGACATCCTCCTTGCAATGTTAATACTGTTTGAGGGTTATTACCAATACCCTAACGCCTTGTCAAATAGTGGCCCGATACCTCGAGCCTTATTTGCGTGAGTGAAGTGAAGAGAAATGATAAAATAAACGAGATATTATGGCAAAGGCACAAAAATGTCTCATGCGAATAAGCGGCTGCGCCGTCAATATGGCCGGTTTTCTCTTCCATCTGAGGGGACCTTATTAGTCTTTTACCTTAGATCTCGTCAAGAGCTTCTGTAACAAATTTCAGCCCTGGGTCTATTTCGAGGGCCGAAAGCAGGTATTCTTTGGCTTCGGCTTTATGTCCCATCCGCAGGTGACACATGCCCAGGTTGGCAAGATCCATAACAGAACCGCGGTTGAGTTCCAGGGCCGAGCTGAAATCTTCTGCCGCTTCTTTGTATCGTTGTTGTTTGAATTTGACCACGCCGCGCAGGTTGAAATATTCCTGATGCTGGTTGCATAATTCGAGGGCGAGATCCAAGCCGGGTTCCGCCTCGGTCCAGCGTTCCAGCAGGGTAAGAGAATATGCCGCATAAAATGACGCCATGGCCCTGTTTTCATCATCCGTTTGTATTTGTTCCGCAATGCTGAACAAAACATGGGCCTGTTCGGGGGCTTCCTGGCGCATGGCCAGCATACCGCGGAAAAAAGGAACAAAATGTCCGTCCGGATATAATTCTTCCAGAATCGCAAGCCCAGCCTCCACCTGTACCGGAGGTTCCTCTTCCACCAGGCGGCGGCCGACGAACAACCCCAGGCTGGCGAAAAGATCCCGTTCACGAAATGCGAACCCCGGAACGATGTTGTAGTGGGCAGGAAGAGCTAGCAGCTTGTCCGTAATGTCCGCGCTCAACAGCTTGAAGCCCTTGGCATGGAGACCGTTGGCAAGCGCGAGCAATTCGGAGCGGATGTCCGGGGCGTCCGGATTTGCAAGCCGCGGCAGGCTTTGCAAAGCGACTTCCGGGCCGTGCTGCAGCCAGGCGATGTCTTTGAGAGTCGCGTATTTGGAAAGACCGCTTGCTTCGTATACGGAACCGGTCTGAAAGTCTCCGCCAAGCTGGGCGACTTCCGTCAGGGCTCGGATGGCTGCTTTTTCCGGTGTGGCTGCCGTGCCCGCGGTAAAGACGATTTCGGACAGCGCCGGAAAGGTCTGCGGATCGTATACTACTGCGGCCACGGTAGGAGCGGGCATTCCCAGACTGAAGTCCTTCAGCAGGACATGCAGGCCGTTGTCGGTGAATTTGGCGTAAAGCTGCTGCAATACGGGGTCGGCCAGGCTCGTTGCCGCAATGGTGGGCGTTTCGCGTTTTTCGTGGTCGATCAGCGCGCAGACATGGCGTTCGACCAATTCGCAGGCCCCCTGCAGGATAGACTCCTCCTGCGTGTTGCCTGCCGAGCTGCCGTTGAATTCGTTGAGCGTTTTGAACCAGTTCAGAGGAACGGCGTATTCTGTGTTCGTCGACAAGTCTGTTGCCGGATAAAATTCCCAATGCACCAGATCCAGAATCCGCAAGGCCTGGTCAATGGGCATTGTTTCGTTCACGGAGTCGAGGATTACTTCAACAGGCAAGGCCTCGGGGAGCTGGCCGAGTCCTGCAAGCGCCTCGGAATAGCTTGCTCGGGCAAAGTTGTTCTGGTTGTCGCAGCAGGCAAAAAAACTATAGCGTTCGACCAGTTCCATCAACGCGGAGGCTTCGGCCTGGGCAGGGGAGGCGCCTTTGCCCATTTGCTTGCGTGTGGGCATGACGCGTTTTGCTGCTTCGCCGCAGACGCTCATGAATACGGGGATGTTTAATCTGCCGGTATCCACGCGTCTGGTTTCGGAGAGAATGTCCGTACCTTGCGCCTGCAACGCCGCCTTGACGCGGCGAACGGTTTCCTCGGGGGAAACGGCTTTGTCCAGGTCCGTCGTGTACCCTTTGGGGCACGGTTGCAGACGTATCATTGCTTTCTCGGTTTGAGTCTGTAAATGGCGCACAGCTTGCGCTCTTCTTCACCATTGGTGTTTTTGTCCTTGTACCCGATGACTTTTTGCTGGATGTGAAATTCTTTTTCCGCAAGCTTAAAAAATTTGCATGGCTTGGGGCGAAAACGCAAGGACAGCATCACTTCCGCGTGAGGTTCACGCGACAAATGGTTGAGGAGAAATTTCAACAGCGGACGGTGCAGTTCATCAATATACAAAATTTCACTGCCGATGATGAAATCGAAACGTTGACCGAGCTGGTCTTTTGTAAAATCCACTTTGCGGACCGAAGCGGTCTCCTGCAGATTATTCTTCAAAATATTCGCCTGGGCGAAAAGCAGGCTGTCCGGGTTGTTGTCTGAAATGGTCGTATTGAACCCCAGTCTCGCTGCGTAGAGTCCGCACAGCCCGAGTCCGGCGCCAAGCTCAAGAAGTGTTCTTCCTGGGGCAAATGGCAGGCTCTTCAGGGCATAGCTGGTCAGCATGCTGGCAGGCCATAATTTGGCCCAAAGCGGAAATTTTCTGAGGTCCAGGTTGGATGTCCCGGCAGTCAGGCTTTCGACAAACGCCGCCATGTCTTCTATCTGAAGCAGTTCCAACTGTTCGCCGTCAATGGCCACGGGTTCAAAGCTGGTTTTGAATTGTTTGCCTATGTTGCTCAGTACGGCTTCCAACGCATTTGATTCTATTGGAGTGGTCATAAATCTTCGATAGTTAGCAATGTAGAGAAGGATACACCCCTTGACGCCAAGCGGGGACGATAGCTCTTTTTGTTCAATATGGAAATAGCCTTTTTCAGGAGGATTTTGATTCTCATTTTCAGAAAGTGAAAAAATTGTAATATCAATGTGTTAGCCTCGGTATTGTGGTATAAGGCGTTTTACAGAGAGCTGCAGGAGTCAACAAATAAGGGGGGCCATACGGAGGATGGAGTTCTAGGACAAGGGGCTTGTCCGAGTAGTTGAATTTCACTAAGAGTTTGGAGAAATAGACTGTTTTGAGAGACATTATTCATGCAAGGACTTCCTTTTCTTCTTGTCATCCTCTCCGCGATAGCGCACGGTTATTGGAATTTTCTTTTCAAGCAGGCGCGTCACAAAAATGCGTTTCTCGGATTGAGCAAAGCGGCTGAACCAGTATTATACGCGCTTCCTTTTGCCTTCGCTGTCCGGGCGGACGGCCTGGAGCCCGAGATGCTCTGGTACGTGGCTGTGGGAACGCTTTTGTCGGTCGCCAATTATGTTTGTCTTGCAGAAAGCTACAAACGGCTGGATCTGACTGTTGCCTATCCCATTTCCAGATCCAGCACGATCTTTATCCCTTTTCTCGCTTTGTTGTTTTTTGACGAGCGCATAGACGCCGTTGGCTGGATATCCGTACTTCTGATTACCCTGGGAGTGGTGGTTATTCAGTTTCGCAGTTTCAGGCTGGAGCAGTTCACTGCGCAGGTACGCGGCGGTGGCTGGGGAGCGGGATTCGCTCTGCTGGCCGCGTTCGCCGTCGCCTTGTACACGCTCTGGGGCAAAGAGGCCGTACGCCATGTTCCGCCGTTCACTTACATGTATTGCTACACTCTGGCGTCCAACTTATATTTTTTTCCGGCTCTGAAACGGCTCGATCCAGGCGTTGTCGCCATGGAATGGCGCTTGAACAAGTGGCGGATTCTGGCGGTCTCCGTATTCAATACGCTCTCATTCGTATTGCTGCTTTTTGCCTTGACACTGGGCAAGGTCAGCTATGTTGGCGCGTTGCGGCAACTCAGTCTTGTTTTCGGTGCCGGTCTGGGCTGGCTGGTGCTGCGCGAAGAATTCACCTTGCCGCGAGCAATGGGCACCGCATTGATAGTCATAGGCGCTTGTTTGACCTATGCGGCTCGTTAGCATGTCTTGCCGGGCAGGCTGTTCTTTGGCAAAAAGACAGCATGACTGAAAAACGCCGGAAACCCGAGCGGGCGCGGCTCGTATCCTTGCCCTTCTGGGGCGGGGTGGAAGTCTTGCAGGCCACGTATGTCACGCACTCCTTTTCCCGTCATTTTCACGAGGAGTACGCCCTGGGGTGCATCGAGGATGGGGCGCTGGAATTTTCCTATCTTGGCCGCAAGCATCTGGCATCCGCCGGGCTGGTCAACCTGGTGGTGCCGGGAGAGGCTCACGACGGGCATGCGGCAAGCGCCGCGGGCTGGTCCTACCGGATGTTCTACCTGCAGCCGCAAATGTTGCTGGAGGCGGCGACCGCCTGCCAGGCCCGCCCGCGGGCGCCGCATTTTCGGCAAGGAGTCATCAATGATCCGCAGCTGGCGTACAGCGTACGCTGTACGCACGCCATATTGCAGCGGGCGGAGGCCACCAGTCTGGAAAAGGAAACCCGGCTGCTCTGGCTTCTGGCCTTCTGGATTTCCCGCCATGCCGCGGACAGGGGGCAAACTCGCGTTCCGGGCTGCGAAACTCAAGCCGTCCGGCGGGTAACGGAGTATATCCGTTGGGGGTACGCGGATGAACTCGGTCTGCAGGAGCTGGCCTCCATCGCCTGTCTGAGCCCGTTTCACCTGCTGCGTACCTTTCAGAAACAGACAGGCGTCACACCCCACGAGTATTTGACGCAGGTCCGCGTGGAACAGGCCCGCGGCATGCTACGCGGCCAAGAGCGGCTTGCGGATATCGCCCAACGGACCGGATTTGCCGATCAGAGCCATCTGACCCGGACCTTCAAAAGACGCTATGGGGTCACCCCAGGCGCATTCCGCAAGATTCTTCAAAACAGCTGACGGCAGAGGCGCTACCTTTTTGTGCAAAAAGGAGTCGCCATGTCCCCCTTATATAAACCATACGCGTATTTGACGCTGGCCATGATAATCGTGGGCAGTTCCGCGGTTGCCGGATCGCAGATGGTTGTGCAACTGCCCGTGCATCTGGCTTCCGTGCTGCGATTCGGCCTGGCCGCCATGCTTCTCGTGCCTTTGTTGTACTGGCGGGAAGGCGGATTTCCACGTCTGCGTTGGAAAACGCATCTGTTGTTGTTCTTGCAGGCCGTTTGCGGATCTTTTCTGTTTACGTTGTTGTTTCTCAAGGGATTGCAGCTGACGAGTCCGGCTTCTGCCGGGATCATAACCAGCACCACTCCGGCCTGCATGGCCCTGATCGCCTGGGGTATTTTTCATGAACGCCCACGCAGGCGCGTTCTGGCCGGGGTTGCTTGCTCCATGGGCGGCATTCTGCTGGTCCATCTGGCTGAGATGCCCGGACAAGGTGGAGGTTCTGCCCTGTATGCAGGATTGTACGGGAATCTGCTGGTCATGGGGGCCGTGTTTTTCGAGTCCATGTTTTTGCTGCTTAGAAAAAGCGTACGCGAACCCCTTTCGTCTCTGGCAGCGTCCACTCTGGTCAGCCTGTACGGAGGGCTGCTCTTTATGCCTTTGGGGCTGGTGGAAGCGTATTCGTTTCCTTTTGCGGAGTTGCGGCCGGAAACCTGGCTGGCAGTGGGGTATTATGCCTTTGTTGTGACCGTATTGGCCTATCTGTTCTGGTTTGCCGGTATCGTACGCGTACCGGCCGGTGTGGCCGGAGTTTTTACCGGGGTTATGCCTGTCAGCGCCGTGGTTTTGTCCGGCGTGGTGTTGGGGGAATCAATAGGTCTGCTGCAACTCTCCGGCTGCCTGGGCGTGGTGTTGGGAATATATTTTATTTCCGGGGCGGGAGCCGGCGGCAACAGCCGCCGGCAAGTATTCAGAGGCATGCTGCGTCATACGTCCGGCTTATTTGCGGCCGTTGCCAAGGAGTTTTTCCACTTCCTGCGCAGTGAGCGGAGGTGATAGCAGATTCCCCTGGGCGTGCGTGCAGCCTGAACGTACCAGGCAATCGAACTGGTCCGCGTATTCGACCCCTTCGGCCACCACGTCAAGCTTCAGATTGGTGGCCAGGGTGATCATTGTCTTGACTATGGTCGCGTTTTCCGGATGGCTGTGGATTGTTTTGATCAGGGATTTGTCGATCTTGACGAAATCTACTGGCATGCGGAACAGATAAGGCAACGAACTGTATCCGGTTCCAAGGTCGTCAATGGCCAGAGAGATACCGGCGTCAGTCAACTGGCGCAAGGTATCCAGAGTCGCATCGGCATTGCTCATGAAGGAATTTTCCGTGAATTCGAATGACAGATTTTCGGGATGCAGGGTGTGTTTTCGCAGCGCATCAAGGATGTTTTGCTGCAGCCCGGACCAGTTGAGCTGCCTGGCGGAAAGATTGATGGCCAGATCGAGAGATTTTGCCTTGGGAAGGATCCTGCGCCATCGTGCAAAGTCGCGGCAGGCCGTATCCAGTATCCATTCACCCAATTCAATGATAAAACCGTTCTCTTCCGCGAACGGAAGAAATTCCGGGGGAAGAAGCAGGCCCTGTTTCGGATGCCGCCAGCGCAGCAGGGCTTCGAGTCCGGATAGTATCTTATCGGAGCTGTTGTGTGCCAGCTTATAGACGGGCTGGTACTTCAGAAAAAAATCCCCGCGTTCAAGTCCGGCATGCATCTCATTGCCCAAAGACGCCAGGCGATTGGTCGTATGGTGCATCTGGTCGTTGAAGATTTGGAAATTGCCGGGGCTTTGCTCCTTTGCGCAATACATGGCGATGTCGGCGTCGCGCAGCAGGGTTTCCGGGTCGGAGTATTGGCTGGTGTCCAGCACCACGCCGATACTCGCGGATGAAACAAGACAGGTTTTGCTCAGTTCATAAGGGGATTTGAGCCGTTGCTGCAGCCGTTCGACCACTGCAATGACTTCCTGGGGCAGGTGATATTCTTCCAGCAGTAGAGCGAACTCATCTCCTCCCAGGCGGCAAACCGTGTCAATGCTGCGGATGGAGGTTTGAATCCTTCCGGCGACCTCCATAAGCATTTCATCGCCCGTACCATGTCCGAACGTATCGTTGACCACCTTGAAGCGATCCATGTCCAGCAACAGTACGGCGAATTTATATTTTTTACGGCGTTGCATACGCTGGATGGCCCGTTCCAGGCGCTCGTAGAACAGCGTCCGGTTGGGCAGGTCGGTCAGTCCGTCATGCAGTGCCATATGGTTGAGCTGTTTTTCGTATGCCTTGCGTTTGGTAATGTCCTGCATGGTGCCGAGAATTCCAACAGTCTGCCCGTGGCTGTTGACCAAAGGCAGTTTGCGGATATCCATAAACATACTGCTGCCGTCGACACCACTGGTGATTTCGACTTCATTCCGTACGGCAGTTCCGTATTCCAGGATTTTTTGATCCATGCTTTGCAGGAAAAACAGTTCCTGCTCATTCCAATGCAGGTCGCTATCCGAGAGTCCGATGATTTCTTTTGAGTCGTTACTTCCTGTGAGTTTGATAAAGTTGTTGTTGCAGCCAAGATAGGTGAATCCGACGTCTTTCCAAAATACACATTGGGGGATATTTTCCAGAACAAGACGCAGCATGCGCTGTGAGTTTTGCAATGAAAGTTCTGACTGAACCAACGTACGGAGTTTTCCCATCAACAAGTCGTTATTTTTTTTTAATTCCTGAAATAGATGGAAATTTTCCAAGGATTTCGCGCAATGGTCTAAAACGATGGAAAAAAGTTGCAGCAAAGCAGGAGAAATTTTTTTATTTTTCTGACGAAGTTTTACAGCGATAATGCCGTATTTTTTGGAACTGGTTGCTATTTGCTGCACCAGATAAACACAATTTGAATGTGGCAACGCGTAAAAAATTCCGGACTGATTGTTTAGGGTTTTTTCAATAATCCGTGCATCAAGGAAGATTTTGAGAATTTTATCGAAATCGATGCAGAGTTCCTTGGGAAGGCAATAAGCAAATTCCAACGTCTTGTTATCTTCTTTGAAAAGGAAAACAGCTGCAACTTGTACAGGTAACAGGAGCTCCGTCTTTTCCAGCAGACTGTGCAGGATTGGCAGAACGGTTTCAGACGCATGGAGCTCCTCACCGGAAGACATGAGTTGCTGCACCGTGCTCAACATTTCTTCAATTTGAGGATGTTCGCATGTGTGCAGAGCAATTTTTTCCTGAGTTGCATCTGGTTGTTCAATTTTCCACTTCAATTGCATCTGTACGTACCTGTCGCCTTGGAAAAGAATGCATGCGACACGCCGCCTTTGCAGTCGCCATCTGAAAACGGCAGGCAAAAGCAAATCCTGCAATGGAGCGGCGCCTGATGCCGGCATACTTGATTATGCTGGAAAACAATCCCCATCCCCCGAAAGCTTGAAGCTGCTGCGATTGGGCAGCAATTTCATTTCCCTTTTTGAAATGATCAGACAATTATGGCAGCTATCATGAAAGAAATGTGCCATTAGTCTTTTGGTGACAAGTGAGTAGGGAAAAACTTACGAGTAAATAGCACAAGTAGCAGGTTTGATGCAATACCTGTCGGATTGTTTTTTATGAAACAAGGGAGACAAGGAGAATAAGCGTGAATAACGTTTGTTGTACCACGCCATGCGATTGTTGCTGATCAAAGAAGGCAGCACGGTACGTCAGGATAGCGAACGCTGGTGCAGAAAAAGACATTAGAGAAAAATAGGCTGGGCCAGCCAGTGCAGACCAGGTTGCTAGACGAAAAGAATATCGCATTCCCTGCAAGGGGAAGGGGCTTCAATACGCGTTGCGCATTGCTTAAAGCGTTTTTTTCGGGGGAGTTTGTAGAGCTCGAGCAGAGTTTTTTCACGGACATTTCCCATTTTCCACTGGAGCTTGCCGTCAAAACAACACAGGGCCACCTCTCCGGTGGCTGCCACGGTCATCTGGAACCATTGGCGACACCCCGGAAAAATAGCTGTTTTGTCGATATTTCCTAATTTGTTATGAAATGTCCGCATGCTGTCCGTCACCTGGCCGACGAAGTCCTTGCAAGTTGTTGTCCTGGCCACGAATCTGGGCCAGCGGTCGTTGCAGTAGCGAACAAAGTTGGCATCTTCTTCCGGGTCGTTGCCGACGCGGCGGATGGTAATCCGTAGCGGCGTAGTCGTGTCGAAGTGCTCGTGGAGCCTGTCCAGGTTTGCAGCTGTGTCTTCAAAACAAAGCCCCATTTCTGCGGCATACGCCTCCGGATTATATTGGTTGAGAGATATGTTGATCATCTCGAGTTGCCGCAGTGCCAGCAGTTTTTCGATCTTGTGTGTTTCCAGCAGCGAACCATTGGTGACCAGTCCGAGTCGCGCGTTGGGCAGCAGCTCCTGGGCGCGCTCCATAAAGCTAAGCAACCGTTTGTCCAGCAAGGGTTCGTTGATGTGGTTGAAATGCAGCTGAAAGCTGTGGCTGGGGGGAATTTCCTGCAGATCCCGCAGCAATTTTTCATAGAGGTTCTCGGAAAGATGCAAGCCCTTGCGCGGGAGCGTATGATAGGGGCAAAAGCCGCATTTTGCATTGCAGAGGGCGGCGGTTTCCACCCGGACAAGCATGGGGAAGTCCTCGAATTGCTTCTGATGTTCGGCATGCGCGCCCGTATGGGTCAACGCCTCCAGGCATAGCAGGGCCTCATCGATACGTTCTTCGTCCAGCAGGGCGGAGTACAGGTTGAAATAGGCCTTGGTGAGTCCCTCGCTGTCGGCGTTTTTGGCCAATACCGCGATTTGCGCAATAAGTGTGTCGACAGAGAGTTTTTCTTCGGGCTCCGGCAGCTGCTGTTGGGATTCGCCCGCGTGCCGCTTGCGCACGGTTTCCAGAAAGATTTTCGCCTCCTGCTCAAAAACGGCATCATCAACAGCATACGGGGCGAATTGGGGCTGCAGGGAGTCCGCGTACGCTCCCATGAGAAAAATATAGATGTTGCCCGCCACTTTCATGGCCGAGCAGCGGAGATTGCGCCTAGCCGCGTATGCTTTGGCAATCAGAATGGCCCTGTGTACGATGTTGGCATCGTGGAAAACGATCAGGCAGTCTTTTCCGGCCACCTTGAGGCAAAAGAAGAAATCCGCCAGGGCCTGGCGAACCGTATGCTCGGAGTCGATAAAGCAGAGATCGGGCGGATTGGGGATGGCGTCCGCAGGCAGGTTTTCGGTGGAAGCATTCAGTATTTCCAGCTTGTCCAGCGAAACATTGGGATAGTGCCACTGCAACAGGGCAAGCATCTGCTCCGCACCGTCTTTGGGGTACGCATAGGCCTTGTTTCGTTCGTCCGGCTGCAGTTCGGGGCGTTTGTCTATGGAGTAGATGTGCTCGCAATAGGGGCTCGCCAGGTGGATCTGGAGCGAGCCGCCCAAATAAGAACCCGTCTCAAGATACGTATAGGTCTTTTTGACGCTGCGGATGGCCTGTTGCGCCAGTAACAGCATGCGTTTGTCGTCGTCGCTTGCCTGGGGCGGAATGGCGTCGAACAGGCGGATATTGAGTTCGGGAATGGTGTCGTCAAGCGAGTAGGGCATGATGCAGTGCTCCGATACGGATGCTTAATCGTTTTCGCAAGGTACGAACACTTTACCTTGCCTCGGGCATGCTTGCAAATGCCAAATTCTGCTTTGGCAAAAGAGAATCCGGGGCATATTGAATCGGTCTCAGGAAGTCTGTTGCCAACAGCGTTGGCGCTTTGAGCAGACTCCATGCAGTTTTTGCCGGTATAGTGTAAAAATAGGAGCCAAATAAAGTTGTTATTAGGGCGTGTTTCAAAATTTTTTTCGTCGTGAGTTTGAGCAAGAATTGCAACAGGCAAGGTTGAAGGAAAAAAAAGGCCGCAGGCGTATGGGGCTACGTCAAGGGGCTTTTTTTCCTGAAAACGCAGCATGGTGGAATTCTGGCCAAACGTAGCGGAAAAGAATTTAGAAACACGCCCTAATCAGTGCAGAAAATATCTAAACTTTGCCGCCGTTGCGTAAGCGACATTTTTCTCCTGAAAATATTTTTTTACTCGTTCAGGTCTGCGACCAAAGGCGTTTGCCTTTTTCACTCCAGGTTGTTTCGCTCCGGTGATCACTACGCAGGCCCGTTTCATCACTCCACAGTGTTTCAAATGGTTATGATTCTAGTCTGTTACGGTTTGAAAATGTAGCCGGACAGTAGTGATGTCAGATCAATTCGTGACAACTAGATATCAATTATAGCGAGATCCAGTGTTGATGTCATATTGCATATAATATTCCTCGCCGCATTCACCACTCCCTCGTATCACATAGTATTCAGCATTGTTATTCTCTTCCAAGGTTTGTTGTTTGCATCTTGCCCCGTATGAGCTGTTGCACAGGTCAATTGAGCTAAGAAAGTGAGGAGTTCCCTTTTTTCCGGAACAGCAGGCGCCACATTTGAAATCATACCACTGGCTCGAACATTTTCCATCCACGTCCCGACTGCCTAGATATTTTGGCAGGTTACCGGCAAAACAATAACATTTGGTTGTGGCGCTGCACCCCACTGCAGTTGAATTATGGTCTAGGGTCAGCAGCATTCCGGCGGCAACTAACGTTAATAAAATAATACGTAACATTTCATTCTCCTTTATTTAAAGGGTTTGCCTTATTATTTCATAAAAGATGTGCCGGAACAAGCAGTGTGAGTAAAAACTATTAATCTGAAAAAAATATCTAAACTATGCCGCCTTTGCGTAAATCTGCATTTTTCTCTTGAAAATACCTCTTTACTCGTTCAGGCCTGCTTCATTCCAGGCCGTTCCGCTCTGGCGATCGCTACGTAGGCCTTTACGGCCTTGCGCCGTACCATATCCTGCGCCGATCGTGATAATTTTCTGCCATCTTCATTTTAATAAGGTGTTTTTGTGCGAGTTGCACGATATTTGCTTAATGACAAGAAAGGACCAGCGGTTTTCAATACGGACACCCATAACTCGCAGGTCATTGCAAAGGGGCAGGACATGTTTGGAAAAGTGAAATTAACCGCCTTGGAATTGGCCGAGCTGTTCGGCAAGGCAATTCCCCAGTCCCAGGAGTTGCGGGAGCCTGCGCCTCAGTACGGCACAGAGCAGGGGGGGCGGCCTTCTTCCTTCCCCAGAGTAAAGCTTACGTCTGAAGAAGTACGTCTTCTTACCAGACCTCTTCCCGAACTTCTGGAAACCACCATGTATTGACAGGGCGATGCCAATCCTGGGGGCCGATCTTAGTGACCGGACCCCAGGGTTGCATCCAGCCATTTGAATATCTGCATGGCGCCTCTGGCCAGAGCGCCTTCCTGGCAGTGCGCGCCCGCGTATCCGTTGCAGGGAAATTCCAGCAGGGTTTTGGGGCAGGAAAGCTTGTCGTAAAGCACTTTCTGTGTCGGGATATCATAAAAAATGTCATTGCCGCCGACAATGACCAGTGTGGGAGTGGTGATCTTGTCCACAATTCCTTTCAGCGTGAATTGATTCCAGAAATTGATGAAGTCCAGCGGGGTTTTGGTGCCAGTGGTGAACATGCCGTTATTGATGAACCAGCCGAAGCCCGGATTTTTATCCATGGCGGCGCGGAGACCTTTGTTGGAATCGTTCTTGTCGGCCTCCATTTCGGCCAGGTCTTTTGTGCTTGGAAATCCCTTGCCCCGCAAATCAAAAGCGCCCGGATTGGCTATCAGGGCGGCCAGGCGGTGTTCGTACGCGGCGGCGTGCGGCGCCAGATAGCCCCCCATGCTGATGCCCATCAGGGCCAGTTTCTCATTGTCGCATTCCTTGCGTTTGAACGCGAAGTCCACCACCGCGCTGACCACTTTTTCCCATTGCGGCGTAAAGGTTAGCCCCTGCTCGATCAATGCGCCTCCCTGGCCGGGGCCTTCGAATATTAACACCGTATAGCCGCGGCGCAGGGCGGGCAGGCCGTACGAATAGTACAATTCTTCGCCCGTACCGTCGAAACCGGTCTGCAGAATCAACGTCTTGCGCGCTTTTCCTGAGTCGTCCGGACAGCAGACATAACCGGGCAAAGTGGTGTCCGCGTAGGGAATCCGGACAGGCTCGATGTATTCCTCAGACAGTTTCGCAGCCTGTAGAAACATCTTTTTGCTTTTTGCCCAGCTGTTTTTGATACGCGGATCTTTGGGGTCTCCATGGATGAAAAAGTTGCAGGTCCGGTAATAATTGGATGCCCGCAAAAAAGCCTGCCGCGCGGAAACCTTGTCCCCGGCCTGCAGACTGGTGCTGCCCCAGCTTTCCACTGTTTCGGCCAGCGCCAGCCATTGGGCGTACCAGGACTCTCCATCGCCTTCCTTGATACGGTCCGCGGTTTTCAGACATTCGACAATGTCCGCTGCGCCATTCCAGGCTGCGCCCATATTGCGCAATAATTCGAAGTCGTAGTTCGGATTTTTGAAATGGACGCGAAAGCGCTCTTGCCCAGGAGGCGTATCGGATTTTTTTTCTGCGGTATTCTGGCCAGCAGCTAAGGAAGGTACGCTGGCCAGGCAGAGCGCGCCTGAGGCGCAGGCGAGTAGGATGCATGATAACAATAGGCGGTGCAGTGTATTGCGCATGGCCTCCTCCGGGAGTGCTATGTGTTGGTAGTATTACTTGGAGCGGAAAGTATTTAACGTCCCGCTCCAGCGCGGCTATCGCCGCTTGACCTCGCCTGCGGCGTGGTCGTTCTTATAACCGGGATCAACAAACTGTTAAACACTTTGTGCTCCCGGTAATATCTATGAAATAGTTCGTATGGGGCAAAGAGGTAAGCAAAAAAATGAAAAATGTCGATGGATAGTATGGTAAAAAGCAATAGGGCACGTTCGGTGCGGATTCCACAGCATTGCCCGCCTGTCTGATAGACTGAAGCGGTTTCACGCAATGCTGCGAATAAGCACAGTACGTGCCCTTGGGGTTACGTTATCTATTCAATACTCCATATCCAGATCAACGCCGAATTTTTCCCACTGGGCCGCGGCCTCCTGTTCGGCCTTGGCCAGAGCTTCACCCTGGAGCGGGTCGATGATCAGGGCCTCTGCCACGATCTGCCAGATGTATTTGGTGTCGTATTTCAGATCCGGGTAGTATTTGGGAATGCGTTTCATGATCTGGTCGCGGCAGTTGGAGCAGCCCACGCCAACCACCGTGGCTCCGGTCCGGCGGATCTGGTCGGCCTTGAAACGCGAATGGTAGGCGCTCTGATCCTCAAAAGGCATGGGCCAGTTGCCGCTGCCGCCGCCGCAACAGAAGTTGTTTTCGCGGTTCGGAATCATTTCCACAAAGTTGTCCACGCATTGATTGAGTATCCAGCGGGCTTCGTCGAAAAAGGCCACGCCGTAATGGCGCAACAGCTCGCGGCCGTGCTTACAGGAGTCGTGCCAGGTAAAGACGTCATTGGCGTAGACGCTCTTGTCCAGTTTGATACGCCCCTGTTCGATGAGTTCCTTGAGATAATCGTAGAGATAGATAAAGCGGACTTCGCGGTCCGGATCCTCTTCCAGGCAATATTTCATGCCCAGGCGGCAGCCGTAGGAACCGCCGCCGCAATCCGGCATGATCATCCGCTTGATGTTGTGTTTGTCCATGAAGTCCAGCTTGCGCTTTGCCAGGATCTTCGAACCTTCGTAATTGGCGGAGAACAGCGCCCAGTCCACGGCTTCCCAGCCTTCACTCGGCACGGTCCAGTTTTCGCGAGCCGCGTAGAAAATTTTCCACCACCAGTACTGGTCTTCATAATCGCCGAAAACCTCCTTGGAATTCGGGAAAAACAGGATGTCCGCGCCGTCTTTGTCCACGGGGACGTAAAATCCGGGCATTTCGTCTTCGGCCAGTTCCTGGCTGAGCTCGGCCATGCCCTGCAGGTAGTCATCCTTGGCAATGGCCAGATTGTTGCCGGTCTCGATGTTGTTCATGCATCCTTTGTGAATGGATCCCGGCACCTTTTCGCGTTCGCGCAGGTGGCGCATATGCACCATGATCGGCACGATGTCGATGCCTGCCGGGCAATTCTGCGCGCAACGCCCGCAGCAGGTGCAGAGCCAGACGTAATCCGAATTCACCACCTCTTCCAGCAGCCCCATACGCAGCATCTGCAACACCTTGCGCGTGTTCCAGCTCTCAAAGCCCGGGGCCGCGGCGGTGGGGCAGCCGCTGACGCAGCTGCCGCAGGCCAGGCAGGCGCTCAGATCAAACTTGTCCAGATACTCGCGTATCTCCGCAGGCAGTTCCCGCGGACGGATGACTTCAATAGTATCGGCTACCATCGCACGTACCTCTTTTTTTAAAACGTCGTGGGGGCTTCTTGCCCCCACCTCTCCCCCGCGCCAGGGCCAGGGGGGATTATCCCCCCTGGCGGGGTTGGGGCGGCGCCCCAAGGTTTTGCTGTCCCTAAGCCGGCACGGCGTCGGCATCCACTGCTGCGCCGGTCTGGTCGTACATCAGGCCGCAGCGCAGATCGAAGTGTTTGTTCACGCTCATGGTCGGACAGGCCGAATTCAGGGCCACCTGGACCACGGTGGAGCCGAGGAAGGCCTTTTCCGGATCAATTTCCTTGGTGTGGTGCGCCATGATGATCAGGTCGGCATGTTTGATCCGGGCCATTTTGAGAATCTCGGTGGCCGCCTTGCCTTCCCAGGATTCGAATTCGCAGCTTTTGATACCGGCCATACGTTCGCCGTATTCGTCCTGCAGGCGCTGGCGCGCGGACGCTACCTGAGCTTCCACTTCCTCCTGTCCCATGCCGGTGTTGTCCACCGCGTGGAACACTACCAGATTGGAGCCATAATGGCGGGCAATCTGTCCGCCGTAAGATACGGCGCACTCTGCGGCGGCGGAGAAATCCGTGGCCACGAGGATGTTCTTGAAGGTCTGCTCACCGTAGGGCGTTTGCCGCGTGACGATCATCACCGGACAAGGAGAGCGCTGGCTGACGCGTTCGAGCGTGCTGCCGGCCATGCCCCACATCCGCGAACGCTGTTCGGCGTAGTCCTTCGAATGCGGCCCCATGACTACCAGGTCGGCCTTTTTCTGACGTACGACGCGTAGGATTTCGTTGTGCGGAATGCCCGCCTTGACGATGATGGAGTGGTCCTTCACGCCTTCGAGCTTGTCTTTGTAGAATGCGGCGATGTTCTGTTTGATCCGGTCGGTTTCGCCCGAAGCCTCCAGGTGTTCCATGCTGCCCCAGCCGTGTTCGATACCGCAGATATGGGTCAGGTAGAGTTTCGAATCAAAGCGCTGTGCAA
The DNA here is from genome assembly GCA_963677785.2 of Desulfovibrionaceae bacterium. GTDB lineage: Bacteria > Desulfobacterota > Desulfovibrionia > Desulfovibrionales > Desulfovibrionaceae. The sequence goes on from CAXXDH010000002.1 coordinate 341,593, forward strand.
AGGAGATGGCCTTGTCGGCAGCACATTCGCAAATCTCTGACGGCGTGATCGCTAAAACGATGTCCTTAAACATGATACGCCTCCTTGATACGTTTGCTTCCTTGCCGCGCCCCGGCTTCAGGCCGTGGCTGTATCGGCGATCAGGGAAGCCAGTCGTCCGCTGACGACCATGTTTTTATGCAATTGCAGGCTCGAACCCGGCAGTCCGAACGCCAGGCCTATCAACTGCGGCAGATACAAAACGCTCACAGGCGTCCTGTCCGCGTTGTTTTTCAGCGCTTCATCCTGATACCCCTCCAAATTCATCTGGCAGAGCGGGCAGACGGTCACGATGACGTCCGCCTCTGCAGCGCTTTGCAGAATTTTGCCCACGGCGCGCAGGGCAACGTTTTTCTGGCTGGCCATGAGTGACGCGCCGCAGCACTTGGCACCCATGTCCCAGGGAAAAATTTCAACATCCAGAGCCGTTAGAATCCGGTTCATGGACTGCGGACGCTCCGGATCGTCAAAGACCACATAAGGCCTCAGGATCTGGCAGCCGTAATAGGGCGCCACGCGCAACCCTTTCAGCGGGCGGGTCACTTTTTTCTTGATCAGACCGAACAGATCATTGGCAAAGACATCTAGCAGATGCCGTACGCGCACCTCGGATTCCAAGGCGAGCTCTTCTTCCTTGAGGATGCCGTTGACCGTGGCCCGGGTCATCGGGATTTTCGTCCGCATGGCCGCATGCAGCAGGTTCAGATAGCACGCGCTGCACGGCACGAGTACGTCCGCATCGGGAACATGTTTCGCGGAAAGTGCCAGATTGCGGGCAGGCAGGGCCGTGGCCAGCAGTTCGCTGACGGCTTCCACCGCGCTGGCGCCGCAACAGGTCCAGCCGGGAATTTCCTCGATTTCCACGTCCATGGCTTCCAGTACGGCCCGCGTACTGACGTCGTATTCGACGGCGCTCTCCTGGAGCGAACATCCCGGATAATAACTGTAGTTCATGACCCTTCCTCCATGCGTCCGACCTTTTGGAACAGCTTGTCCAGGCTGCCCCGGTGCTCGGTGGACGCCAAGTGCAGCTTACCCTTGCGCAGCATCTTCAGGCCGATGGGCGCGAACTCCAGGGCCAGAAGCGGATTTTTCATGGCCAGCATGTAGTCCCGCATCAGCGCGCTTTCCTGTACGCGTCCGTAGATCCGGACGTTGTTGACGAACGCCTGGTAAAAGGCCGCATGCTTCTTGTTCTTTTCGCCCCCGTACCGCGTGGCCAGGCGTTTCAGGGCATAGACGGTTTCGGTCAGGGGCAGCCCGCGCGGACAGCGCAAGGTGCACGAATAGCAGGCGGAGCAGAGCCAGAAGGTCCGAGATTCGAAAACCTCTTCCTCCAGCCCGAGCAAAATCTTACGCCACATCTGTCGGGGCGTCAGGTCCATGGACGCTACGTTGGGACAGGAGGCCGAACAGGTGCCGCACTGTATGCAGGCGGCCATGTTGTTCCGGATTTCCTGGAGCAGCGCCTCTCTCGGCGTTTCGTTGTTTTCATAATCCATGAGCATGATCCACCTCTTCGAAGCGACGTATACATATTGTTGACAGGAGGGAGTTGGGGCTCTGCCCCAAACCCCGCCGGAGGCATTTCATTTTATTGCCTACACCAGTTCCTCCAGGGCCGCGTCGATGACCGACATGACCTGATTGTCGGTAAAACCGCGCAGGTACGAGGCGCTGTTGGGGCAGATGGCGGCGCAGGCGCCGCAGCCCTGGCAGAGCAGCTCGTCCACCACGACCATGTCTTTGACCATGTCCATCCGGCGCGCGCCGTATGGGCAGACTTCCACACAGCGTCCGCAGCGGGAGCAGAGCGTATGCTTGACCTCTGCCACGGTGTTGGAGCTTCCCAGCCCCTTTTTGCTGAGGATCTGCAAGGCGCGCTGGGCTGCGGCCTTGGCCGAGGCGATGGTTTCGTTCATGTTGCCGGGTGCGTGAGCCAGCCCGCACATGAACACGCCGTGCTTCAGGAAATCCACGGGCCGCCATTTGGATTCGGCTTCCTGGAAGAAACCGTCCTGGGTCAGCGGCACATTGAGGATTTCGGACAGCTCGCTGTTGTCGTTGGCGTCGATGCCTACGGAAAGCACCAGCAGGTCCGGGGTCAGCTCGATAGTGTTCTGGAGCAGTTCATCCCAGATCCGGATGACGGGCTTGCCCTCGGCAAACGTGACGTTGGGCTTGTTGGCCAGGTCGTAGCGGATAAAGATGGCGCCCAGCTTGCGGGCTTCCGTATAGTAATGCTCGGAAAAACCGTAGCTCATGATGTCGCGGTACAAAACGTAGACCGGCAGGTCCGGGCGGCGCTGCTTGAGCACGCGGATATTCTTGAGCGCCTGCGCGCAGCAGACCCGGCTGCAGTAGTTGCGGTTCTCATCGCGCGAACGCCAGCACTGGATCATTACTAGGCCCGAAAGTCCGGCCAGGTCCAGTTTGCCGGTTCCCAGGGATTCTTCCAGTTCCAGCTGGGAGAGCACGCTTTTATGGGTCCGGAATCCGTAATCGTAGACCCGGGCCTGTTGTCCGCCCGTGGCCACTACGGTGGCCCCGTGTTCGAGCGGATAGGTGCCTTCGTCCGTTGAAATCAGGCTCATGAAGCGTCCGGCCCGTCCGGTGGACAAGGTCACGCGCGCGTCCGTAAAGACCCGGATGTGGGGGTGCTTGCGGACCTGCTCGACCAGCCCTTCCATGTAGTGGCGCGGATCGTCGCCCTGAAGCGTGTAGTGGAGGTTCATGGCCAGGCCGCCTAGTTCTTCCTCCTGTTCGACCAGGCAGACCCCGTAGCCGTGGTCCGCGATGCCCAGCGCGGCGGTCATGCCGGCCAGGCCGCCGCCCACTACCAGGGCTTCGCGGTGTACGGGCTGCGGCTGCGGCAAGGGCGTGGGATCCTGACCCATGAGTTTGACCGCGGACATGGTCATGAGCGAAGCTATCTCCCGGGCCAGCTGCTGGGGCGTATGCTCGGGTGCGGAGGCAGTCTCAAAGAGCGGGGTGAAAATGTCCACCACGTTCATCAGCGCCGGGTTCAGTCCGATATTCGCTCCCAGTTCGCGCAGTTTGGGGACGTAGGCGTAGGGCATGCACGCGCCCACCAGCACCCGGTTGGGGCGGTGTTCGCGTACCAGTTCCTCGATACGCTCCCAGCCCTGCGGACTGCAGGCCTGGCCCACCGTGGCCACGGCGCAGATCCCTTTTTGCCGGGAAAGCCTGTCGGAGAGAAGCTCGAAGTCCACGTCCTTTTCCAGAGACGGACACGAGGTGCAGACCGCGGCCAGCAGTTTGGGAATTTCACGGGTCACGTTGCGGTAGGCCGGTTCGGGTTCCGGCAATTGTTCCTTGAGCGGCGCGTAGATGTTGATCAGCCGCGAAGCCTCCAAGGCGGCCGCGCCTGCAACGATCAGGCTTTCGGCAATGTCGCGCGGACCGGCGAAAGCGCCCGCGGCCATGATGCCCAGCTGGCTGGTCCGCGACGGACCGAAGTTTTTGGTGGCGCAGAAGCCGTAGTCGTTCAGCTCGATGCCGCAGACCTGGGCCAGCTGCTCGGTTTCCTTGGGCGGACGTGCGCCCACTGCCAGCACCACCATGTCGAAATGTTCATTGACCAGTACGCCGTTGCTGTCCGCGTACTGCAGCTGCAGGCCGTTGTCCGCGTCCATTCCCGGCAGTACGGAATGGATGCGCGCGCGTACGAAGCGGACGCCTTCTTCCTGCTCCGCGTTGTCGCGGTAGCGCTGGAAATCCTTGCCGAAGGTCCGCATGTCCATGCTGAAAATGGTGGTCTCCAGTCCGTCGAATCCGGCCTGGCGGGCGCGCTTTTTGGCCAGCAGGGCCTCCTTGATGGAAACCATGCAGCAGAAGGACGAACAGAAATCCGCGTTGCGCCGCACGTCGCGTGACCCCACGCATTGCAACCAGGCTATCCGCCGTACCGGCTGCTGGTCGCCCGGACGGAGCAGAGGCTTGCCCCTGCCGCCGCCTTCCGGGCCCGTACCGCTGATCAGGCGTTCGAACTCCACCGAGGTCAGTACGCCCGGATGCTGGCCGTAAAGAAAGAGCCCGGCCATGCCCATGGGGTCGTTGGCGATGTCGAAACTGTCGAATCCGGCGGCCAGGATGACGGCGCCCACTTCGCATTCGATACGTTCGTCCGTGACGATGCGCATGAACTGTTTTTCCAGCCAGGGCGCGGTATCCTGTTTGCGCAGCGGTTTGCGGAGCAGTTCGCGCTGCGCGCCGAGTTCGAAAAATCCGTTCAGTTCTTCCTGGGAAAGCTCCTGTCCGTCGCCCTGCAGCAAAAACACGGGCAGGTCGGGCCGCAGCTCCAGGGCGCGGCCGATGACGCGCTTGACCGCTCCTTCCATGAGTTCGGTCGAAACCAGGGCCAGGCCCACGGGGCCTTTTTCCAGCTGCTCCACGGCCTCGGCAGCGCTGCGCGCATGCAGTACGGGGAACTCATGCGCGGTGAGCCATTGGGTGAGTTGTTCGCTGATTTCTTTGTCCGGATCCACGAGCAGGACCGGAAAGTCTTTGCGCATCCCGAGTTTGAAGTCGATGGCATCCGAGGGGCAGGCGTCGACGCATTCGAGGCAGCGCAGGCAGTTGTCCAGGTCCACTACGTAGTGGTTGGGAATATGCTGGGGCACAGGCAAATGAATGGCGGCCCGTTCGGTCAAACCGGCGTTGAATTCGCTGGGCACACGTACGGGGCAGACGTCGGCGCACTTGCCGCAGCCCGTGCATTTGTGCGGATCCACAAAGGTCGAGCGCTTGCGCAGGGTAGCCTGAAACTGGCCCGGATCGCCGTCCAGGGTCACCAGTTCGGTGGCCAGAAACAGGTCGATGTTGCGGTGGAACAAGCCCTTGCGCAGACAGAACTGGCTGGACCCGTCCCGTTCGGTCAGGGGCAGCATCTTGCACATGCCGCAATGGTCGCTGGGGAACTGATGGTCCAGCTTGGTCAGAAAACCGCCAATGTGCGGCCGTTTGTCTATCAGGGCCACCTTGTGTCCGGTTTCGGCCAGGTCCAGGGCGGCGTGGATTCCGGCGACTCCCGCGCCGACCACCAGGGCTCCGTAACTGCTTTTCATGGCGACCTCCCTTTAGGTGCAGGCTTCCGTCAGTTCGCCGAATTCGTCTTCCTTGAAGACCGCCAGCGGCGGCGCTTCGTTGGGATCGCGTCCGGGCACGTATTCAAAGGCCTTTTGCGTCCGGGCGGCAACCGTACGGAACAGCTCCATGACCGGTATGTCGTTGGGGCAGGCGTTGGAACATTGTCCGCAGCCCACACAGGCGGTGCTCATGTGCGCCAGGCGCGTGAGATGGAAAAATGTCGTATCCGTGGGCATACGCAGCATGCCGTTCTTTTCGGCCCAGCCCATGTATTGCCAGGGCTTGTGATCGAAGACGTCGGTCAGAAACACGCACTCTTTGCAGTAGCAGACCGGACAGGCCACCCGGCAGTTGTAGCAGTTCACACAGCCGGAGAGATATTCGCTCAGCTTGTCCATGCTGGCCGTGGCCGCGGCTGTTTCTTCGAACATGGCGTCGCGGAAGGCGATGCGTTTGGCCGTGATTTCTTCCAGCGTCTTGCTGCGTTGTCCGCTGTCGCCCGCGTCTTCGAGTTCCAGCTTGCGGACCGCGTTTTCTCCAGCGGCGCTCTGGGAAATAAGCGGGATGTACTGGTTCAGATTCGCGCCGAACAGCCCCAGGGCCAGGTCAGCGCCTTCCGGAGCCGCGTATTCGCAGGCCTTGCAGGCTTTGGCGATTTCCTGTCCGCCCACGATGGTTCCGCAGCCGCTGATGAATTCGTTGGTCAGCGTGCGGGCGTCGGTTCCCTGAAGGGCCAGGCGGTAGGTATGGTTATCGTACGCGCCGTGACAATCCAGGCCGATGAGCAGCAGGTTGTCCGAATTGCCCTGGTTGAGCTTGATAAGTTCCACGAATGCGCGCAGTTCGCACGGACGCAGCACCGCGGCCACGACGCCCGAGCTTTCGCCATGGGTCAGGCGCGAGAGCAGCTTGGCTCCGTTGAGCGGAAAAGCGGGAGAAAGCGGGTTGGCCTGGGCCAGCAGGGCCGCATCCGTGATCAGAGCGGGCATGGATACGCCGCTGTCCGGCCGCTGGCGCATGGTGAAGACCGCGTCCGCCACCCCGCGTTCGAGCAGGTCCGCCAAAAAGGTCTGCAACGCGGCCACCGGATCGTTATTCGCCACGGGTATTTTCGCTATGGAAGCCATTGTCATCTCCTTTGGTTGACACCTTGGGGGGAACCCTTTCCTGGAAGAACGGTTCTCCCCCCTGGCGGGTTACCTCCCCGCCGTTGTATACTCACACTGCTACAGTGGCCTTGGCGTCGCAGGGGCCGAGTTCGCGGATTTCCTCAACCAGGTGGTTGACGGTTTCGGCGAATTCGTTGCCTTCGCTGGCGCCGATCCAGGTCAGTTTGAGCCGGCGCGGGTCAATGCCGAAGCTGGCGATGATTTCCTTGAGCAGTTTGACCCGGCGGCGGGCCTTGTAGTTGCCGTTGGTGTAATGGCAGTCCCCTGGATGGCATCCGCTGATGAGTACGGCATCCGCGCCGGAGATCAGGGCCTTGATGACGTATTTGGGATCCACCATCCCGGTGCACATCATCCGGACCAGCCGGACATTGGGCGACTGGATCATCCGGGCCGTACCGGCGAGGTCCGCGGCGGTGTAGGTGCACCAGTTGCAGACAAAGGCGATGATGGTTGGTTCGAACGTGGACATGGTATTCCTCCTGCGTTCAGGCCGTCACCGGTTCGGTTTCGGGCACGGGTTCGCTGCTTGTTTTTGCCTCGGGCTCGGTTGCGGCCGGTGGTCCGGCCAGGGAGTCGAGGACGCCTTCCAGTTCGGCGAAGATCTGTTTTTCGCTGAAGTGGCGGATCTGCGCGGCGCCGCTGGGGCAGTGTCCGGCGCAGCTGCCGCAGCCCTTGCACATGGCCGCGTTGACCACGGACACCTGGCGGCGTTCGTCGAATTCAATGGCAGAGTAGGCGCAGAGGCCGATGCAGGTCTTGCAGCCCACGCAGATTTCCGGATCGATGTAGGAAATGGTCGGCGAGATGGAGACCTCGCCCCGGGTGATCAACGCCAGGGCCTGGGCCGCGGCGCCGGACGCGTGCGATACGGCGTCCGGGATGTCCTTGGGGCCCTGGCAGGCGCCGGCCAGGAAAATGCCGTCCGTGGCGGTGGAGACGGGCCCGAGTTTGGGATGCTCTTCCAGGAAAAAACCGTCCAGTCCCTGGCTGATGCCGAAGGTCCGGGCTGTCTGGACCACGTCCGCCCGGGGTTCCATGGCCGTACAGAGGATGACCATGTCCACGGGGACGCGCAGCACCCGCCCGAGCAGGGTGTCTTCGCCGACCACCACGAGCTTGCCCGCTTCTTCGGGCGTCTGGGCCTGGTCCGTGATTTCCGCGGGCCGTCCGCGGATAAAGGTGACGCCTTCTTCCTGCACGCGGCGGAAGAATTCTTCGTAGCCCTTTCCGAAGCAGCGCATGTCGATGTAAAAATTGTAGATTTTGCAGTGGTGCCCGACCTTGTCCTTGAGCAGGTGATCGTACTTGAGGGCGTACATGCAGCAGACGCGCGAACAGTAGGGGTGATATTTGGAGTCGCGGCTGCCCACGCAGTGCAGAATGGCCACGCTTTCGGGGGGCTGGCCGTTTTTCAGCAGGATTTTGCCGCCGGTGGGGCCCACGGCGTTGTTCAGCCGTTCGAACTGCAAACCCGTGTAGACGTTCTCGTAGCGACCGTAGCCGTATTGGGTCATGGGCGTGGGATCGAAAATATCAAAGCCCGTGGCCATGATTACGGCGCCCACGTCCAGGTTTACCGTCTGCTCGGTCTGGGAAAAGTCAATGGCCTTGGAAGGACAGAGTTTTTCGCAGACTCCGCACTTTTTGCCGTTGAGCGTACGGCAGTGCGCGCTGTCGATAACCGGCTTGTTGGGCACGCTCTGGGGCGAGTTGCGGTAGATGGCGCGGTGCGTGCCCAGGCCTTCGTCGAATTCGCTGAGCACCTTGGTGGGGCACTTTTCCGTACACAGGCCGCAGCCGGTGCAGCGGTTCATGTCCACGTAGCGCGGCTTCATGGTCACGGTTGCCTGGTAGTTGCCCACAAAGCCCGTGAGTTCGCTGACTTCGCTGTAGGTCATCAGGTTGATGTTCGGATCCTGGGACACGGCCACCATTTTGGGCGTGGAAATACAGGCCGCGCAGTCCAGGGTGGGGAAGGTTTTGTCGAACTGGGCCATATGGCCGCCGATGGAAGGCGCTCGCTCGACCAGATGGACGCGGTGGCCGGATTTGGCGATGTCCAGGGCGGCCTGGATTCCGGAGATGCCCGCCCCCACCACCAGCACGTCGGGGTGGACCTGTTCGACACGGGAAAAAAGTTCTTCATGATAATTGACGCGGCTGACCGCCGCTGCCACCAGGTGCTTGGCCTTGCGCGTGGCCTCTTCGGAGTCGGCGACTATCCAGGAGCAGTGTTCGCGGATGCAGGTCATCTGAAACAGGAACGGATTGAGTCCGGCACGCAAGCAGGCGTTTTGAAAGGTTTTCTCATGCAACCGCGGAGAGCATGAAGCCACCACGACGCGGTTGAGGCCGTATTCGCGGATGTCTTTGATGATCATGTCCTGACCAGGGTCGGAACACATGAATTTGTAATCCCTGGCCACAGCCACGTTGTGCAGTCCGGCAGCGAATTCGGCCACACTGGGTGAATTGACTCTGGGGTGGATGTTGGTGCCGCAATGGCAGACATAGACGCCGATTCTGTTAGCCATGGTCCTGACTCCCTGCGCTTGTGCCTGGTTCATGGGCTGTTTTCGGTTGCACTATAGAATTCAATGATTGTGCCTGATTAGTAAATATCAATGAAATCAATGCACTATAAAGTGAGGAACTCCTTTGAAGCAGGGAAAAGCGCTCAAATGTGTATTGGAAAACAAGATTTGTCTTGTCGGGAAAGACATGAGGACAATGGGTATCTTTTGTAGCAATACGCGATGATTATGGTATATTATTAATTATGCTTTAACGGTGGGTTGTAGAAAAAAAGCCATGTCTTTTGAAAAAAGACAATTATTAAGATAGTGTCGAACTTCGCTTGCATTTGCTTTTCCTATGGGGCTACAATGGGCATACCCAAATATTTCGATAACGCATTGGAGAACTCTGTGGATTCCCTGCATGAGGCCCTGTTGCGCACCTGTTTCAGCCAGAAGCTCGTCTTGGATGCTGCCGGACGGGTGATCGCCGTCAATGATCTGATGTGCGAACGCCTCGGCATTTCGCGCGAGCAGTTGCTGGGCAACATGCTGTTCGAATGTTTTCCGCAGCCTGTGGCGCAGCGGCGTCAGAAATACCTGGATCAGGCCGTTGAAACGCGACAGCCCTGTTCGTTTCGGGATATTTCCGAAAGCGGTATCGAATTCGAAGCCGTGCTTACGCCTGTCATGGATCCGGACGACCAGGTTTATGCGGTGGTGGTTGTGCTGCAGGATGCCTCGGAACGCAAGAAAAGCGAGGACGCGCGTTACCGGCTGGCAACGGCCATTGAGCAGGCTTTGGAAGCCATTATCCTGCTGGATACTGAAATGCGGATCACGTACGTGAACCAGGCATTCGAATTCATGACCGGGTATGCGCAGCAGGAAGCCAAGGGCCGCAAACTGGAAATTCTGTTTCAGGGGCAGGAACAGCAATGCCTGTTGAAAAGCCTGACGAATAGTCTTGAACAACTGGACACCTGGGCCGGGCGTACGACCAATACGCGCAAGAACGGCGAACTGTTCCAGGCGGAGCTGACCATTTCGCGTATACGGGGCAAGCGGTTTCTGTTCATGGGCTATGTGAGCATCTGGCGCGATGTGACGGATATGGTCGGGTTGGAACGCCAGCTGCGCCAGGCGCAGAAAATGGAGGCCATCGCGACCCTGGCCAGCGGCATTGCCCACGATTTTAACAATATTCTGGGACCGATCATTCTACATGCCGAGGTCAGCCTGACCAAAGTTGATGAAGGCAGCGACCTGCAGGAGTCGCTGGAGGAAATTCTCAATTCCGCCAACCGCGCCCGGAGCCTGGTGACACAGATTCTTGGGCTCAGCCGCGGGCGCGAACGGGATAAACCCGTACCTTTTCGTCTGGGCACCATTGCCAAGGAATGCCTCAAGATCCTGCGTCCCACTTTGAGTTCTTCCATAACCATTTCCTACAGCAATCAGAGTTCGGAAGACGTGGTGGTGGCCGATCCCACACAGGTGCACCAGGTGCTGCTTAATTTATGCACCAACGCGGCCCACGCCATAGGCAACCGACCGGGCAATTTGGAAATTTCTCTGCATGACGCCAGGGTGGACGCACAATCCAAAACCGATTTTCCTTATCTCGGCCTCGGCGAATACGTACGTATGAGCGTACGCGATGACGGGGTGGGGATCGCGCAGGAAAATCTGGAACGAATTTTCGAACCTTTTTATACGACCAAGCAGGAAAACATGGGCACCGGTCTGGGGTTGGCCGTAGTGCGGAATATCGTATCCTCGCTGGGGGGCGGCATCCATGTGGAAACCGAGCCGGGCAAGGGATCCGAATTTCAGATTTTTATCCCCAAGTGTGTGGACTGCCAGGTAAATCAATTCGAGAATCAACGCTCTAAGGCCAAGGAGGGGCAGCAGGCGCATATTCTGTTGGTGGATGACGATGAAGTCACCGTACGCTGCGTACGCGATCATTTGTTTCAGTTGGGGTACGACGTCACTTTGTGCCGCAACGGCTACGAAGCGCTGGCCCTGTTCCGGCACGATCCCGAACCCTATGATCTGGTGATGATCGACGTGGCCACTCCCGAGCTGAACGGACTGGAACTTGCCAAGGAGCTGAAACTCAGCCGCTATGACCTCCCTGTGATTTTGCTGACTTCGTACACGGAGGTCTTTTCGCCGGACAAGGCCAGGGCATTGGGTATCCGGGCCTTTTTGCGCAAGCCTTGTCAATACGACGAATTGTCCTCGACCATAGCCAAAGTATTGCCGCAGGAAATAACCGGTACGACGGAAAGCAACTCATGGCCCATATCCTGATCATTGACGACGACGTGCAGCTTTGCAAAGCCCTGGCAATGGTGATTTCCTCCATGGGGCACAAGGTACAGAGCGCCAATTTTCTGGTGCAGGGGCTGGACCTGGCCCGGCAGGGGGTTTTCGATGTCGTGATTCTGGACATCGGCCTGCCCGACGGCAACGGCCTGGAAGCCTTGCCCCGTATCCGCGGCAGCAAAAACAAACCCGAAGTGATCATTCTCTCCGCGTCGAGCGACCCCGACGGCGCGGAACTGGCCATACGCAGCGGGGCCTGGGGCTATATTCCCAAGCCGCCGACCCTGAACAACATCAAGCTGCCCGTGACCCGGGCCATTGAATACCACCGCCAGAAACTGAGCCGCAGCGCCGCGCAAAATCTGAAGCGCGACAGGCTGATCGGCGAGAGCGAGGCCATGCACAGCTGTCTGGAGCTTGTGGCCCAGGCTGCCGAAACCGACGCCAACGCGTTGATCTATGGCGAAACAGGCACAGGCAAGGAGGTGGTGGCCCGGACCATTCATGAAAACAGCAGCCGGGCCGGGAATCCGTTTCTGGTGGTGGACTGCGCTGCTTTGCCGGAAAATTTAGTGGAAAGCATGCTTTTCGGCCACGAAAAGGGCGCTTATACCGGAGCGGAAAAGCGGGCGGACGGGCTCGTACGCCAGGCGCACAAAGGGACGCTGTTCCTGGATGAGGTGGGTGAACTGCCCTTGGGCGTGCAGAAAAGTTTTTTGCGCGTGCTGCAGGAACACCGCTTCCGGCCTGTCGGGGGGGACAGAGAAGAGGAAAGCGATTTCCGGCTGCTCGCGGCCACGAACCGCGACCTGGACAAGATGGTGGAAACCTGGGATTTCCGCCAGGATTTGTTGTTTCGCATCCGGACCATCGCCATAGAAATCCCGCCGCTCCGAGACAGGCACGGGGATGTACGGCTCCTGGTACGGTATTTTCTGCGTCAGGCCGCGGACCGGTCCGGCAGCCGGGTCAGGGAATGTTCGCCGGATACGTTCGATGCTTTCGAACAGTATGCCTGGCCGGGCAATGTCCGGGAATTGTCCAATGCGCTGGAGAGCGCCCTGGCAGCCGCAGGAGAGGAAGACGTTTTGCTGCCAAGGCATCTGCCTCTGGAAATGCGCGTTCAGTTCGCCAGGCAGACTCTGGCCGCGGGGGCCAGGGGAACAGGCGACAACCCGTTGCTATCCGGTCCGGATCCGGAGAATTTTCCGAGTCTGAAAGTTTTTCGCGAGCGGGTGATGGGCGAGCTGGAACGCCAGTATCTGCGCGATCTGCTGGTGACCGCGCACAACGACGTACCCACGGCTTGCCGGTTGTCTGAGCTTTCCCGCGCCAGGTTGTACGCATTGCTGAAAAAGCACAGTCTTTCGCGTAAAGAACTGGGGGAGTGAGCGAAGGTCCGATTGGACTGGAGCGGTCCGGTTTGCATTACGGAGCATCAGAGCCCGCGGACACAAACCGGAACCGATTCCCCAGTTCCCCCTGTAATCCCCCATTCCCTTCGGCTATTGCTCATTGATTTTTGGCGTCGCCTTTTGTGATGCGATTTCTCCGTACGTTGTTCTTGGGTTGTGTTTGACGGGCGGCCGGGACCTGCGGCTGGAACTGTTTTCCGGCCCCTTCCTGCTGGTACATGAGCCCCGAATCCAGATTGTTGCGCGTACGGGGTGCCGACTGCGCGAAGCCGGGAAGGCTCTCCAGCAGAAATCCCGTGATCAGAACAACCAGAGACAATGCGATCAGTGCCGGACGTTTCATAATCTGCTCCTTAGGGAACCGTGGTGATGTCTTCATCACCGCCGGCTCTGAACACGGTTCGGTAATTTCTGATTTTGGCAACCTGGGTGGCCGCACCGGTGCCTTCGGTAAACCCGATCAGAATGGTGTTCAGTTTATCATGGTCGGCCTGATCCAGATAGAAGGTCTGCTCCAGTACCGGGTATAAATACGGGTAGCCCGGGTTGTCGATGGAGTTGATCTCGTAATCGCCCTCAAGATCCCAGAGCGTCATGTCCTCGTTTACAAACTCCGCGCAATTGGTGAGCTGGCTGCAGCGGTGGACCCAGACCTTGTTCAAATATTCGTATTTGCCGTAGTTGGCGTCGGTTGCGTCATCCACGGCATCCAGGCTGCGGTGCATTTCGATACGCACGGCATAAATGTAGGAGTTGCTGATGGTGTACCATTTCTGGACGTCGGAACTCGCCTGAAACACATCGCCCGTGGGCGTGTTCAGTCCGGCGTTGTGTTTGTTGTCGTCATAGGTTTTCAGACCGTCTTCCGTGTAACTGTAGAGGGAGGAATCTTCCCTGCGGCAGTTGAACCCATGCGTACAGCCGGATTCGAGATCGTCTCCCCAGTAGACAAAGGCGATATGCTCGCGGGGGTTCGTCGTGGGATCCAGCCGTGTGCCGGCGCCTGAGGACGTGTCCGAACTGCAAACGCAGTATTGGTACGCATTGCGGTAGGTGTCAAACTCCACGCCGAATTTTGGCGGTTGTATGCCGTCCCGCTCCGGATCGACCCAGGTGTCGATGGGCTTGGATGGGTCTTCCGGGTTGTTTTTGTAGACGCGGCTGTCCCCGGCGTAGGCCATGAGTTCGCCCAGCTCGGAGTCTCCGCCGACGTCCGATGTGCTGTTGTCTTCGCCGTTCATGATAGTGAAGACAAAGCCGTCGGCGTTTTTGATGTCGAACTCCACGGTAAAGAACGAACGCAGCCCCAGGCCGAAATCGCATTCGCCATCAATGCAGAACAGGTTGACTCCATGATCGGTGCCCGAGTACCAGACGGCGCCGAAAGTATAGTAGACGCCCGCTCCCAGGTTGACGCCCGGATCGTCGGTCAGATCTACCGGATTACTGCCGCTATCCGAAGTCACCACGGTGTGGTCGAGATCATGGGTGATGGCGTCTTTTTTCTTGCGCGTATCTTCGGCTACGAAGAAACTCTGGGTGATGGATTTTTCCACCTGTTCAGGGCCGGAGATACCCTTGGCGGTGGCCCAGAGATTGAGATTGTTGAGCGAATTGAGGACCACGAAATCGCCGTTGCCCATGTTTTTGAGGTCGTCGCCATGATCAGGCGCCCAGCCGCTCTCCCAGGTCTGCGTATTGCCGTCCTTGTCCGGCGGTTTGCTCAGGTTGGTGAAGGTGTAGGTGCCGTCCCCATTGTCCACGCGTTCCTCATAGAGATAGTCTTGGGATTTGGCGGTAATAATGCCGTTGCTTTCGGGAAAAATCTCGCCGCCGGCATTGACTGTGAGGCTGTCGCCTTCTTTGACTGTCTGGCTGCCTGTTTTGGCCTGCACGGCCAGGAAATAGACGCGTCCCGTAATGTCCGGCCAGAGCGAGTCCTTCAGGGTCAGATAAATACGGGTTCGGTCGGCATTGAGCGAGGAGCCGATGATCCGGGCGTTGTTCTGGGCCTGGATAAAGTCCAGATCCTGGCTGCTCACCAGGTAGAGATCGTCGCCCGAATCCCCGAACGTAGGAATGGTATAATCATCAGGAAAGGGCTCGTCACCGGGTTGCCTGAGTGTGATCTGCTGATTACCCGTAATGTGGTTGGTGTTGACAGACTCCATGGTGCCCAGGGCGTAGACCTTGAGTTCGAATTGTTTTTGATTTTCGACTGTGTAGGTTGGTATTCCGTTGATATTGCCCATCTTTTGTTCGATGCTGTAGCCGCGGAGCTTCATCTGGCTCTGGGCGTAGCGAATGCCGGATTCGGCCATGTAATAGGCAAGTTTGAAATGGTTGACGTCGGTGGCGATTCTTCCGGCCGATTGGAACAAGGTAAGCATGGCCGCGGTCAGTATGCTCAACACGACGAGGGTGATGATGTAAAAGACCAGCGCGGCGCCGGCGTCGCTTCTTCGGATGTCAATGGCGTTTTGTGCAATTCTGCTGGTGTGTGCCATGATAGCTCCTCAAAGACGTTGCTTGTGGAAATTGCACCTTTAACAGCCCGGAATACCGCTGGATGTTATGATCTTGCGCGGGCTGAAACTGAGATCGAAATTTCGGGTAATTCCACTCTTACCAGTATACATGAAAGTGATGCTTATGTCTTTGACATTTCCACCTTCAGTCTGCAGCGCCATGGTGGGGTCGGTGAGGTTGGTCAGGATATTCCAATTCATGATCCGCAGAGTCGTTTCATCGATGATTTGGACGGTTTCTTCATTTCCCTGGGTATCAAGAAATTTCAGTTGCGCATTTTCGCTGAAGCAGGTGATTGCTTCCATTTCACTCATGCGCGTACTGATAACGTCGAACATGGGCTTGAGTTCACCGGCAGCAATGGAATTGCCCTCGGAGATGAAATAGCCTTCCACGCCGGTCATTAAAAAACTGTAAATTCCCAGGCTGATGATGCCCAGCAAGATCAGCGAAGCGATGACTTCTATCAGGGTGAATCCATTGTGTTGTGTATTCATTTTAGTGCGCTCCATTCGGGTCGTTGGGGTAGCGAGTCTGGGCGAACAGCGTGACATAGTACCTGCCGTTGGGATCCTGCGCCCTGACCCGCAGCAGCGGCACCTGATCGTCGGAGCAAGCGGAATCCAGGTTGCCGTTGGAATTGAAACAACGCTGTTCGGCCAGCATGGTGACATTGGTCGGAACGCTCAGGTTGGTCACGGTACCTTGCAAGTCTGAAACAAAGGAATCGAAATTGCTGGTGATGGTATTACTGTTCACATCCTGCATGTACTCCGCGGTGGCGTCTTCCAAGGCGCTGCCTATCTGCGTTTCCTGCAGAATCCAGTCCACGGGCCGGTGGCTGACCGGGATGGTCGTATTCATGAACTGGAAGAGCATGGCGCCGGTCCAGGCCAGAATGACAAGGGTGATGATGATCTCGATAAGCGAGAAGCCTTGCTGTGATTCGATCGGTTGGGTGTTCATGCTTGCCCCCTGAACGTTTTGCGGCTTTTTCAGGTGGCGTGTGTGTCGTCGCCACCGAATACTCAGGGAAAAGCAAAAGATGAACCAAACGCGGTTTAGTCTGGTTAGTCTTGTAACATCAGTATATTATGAAAATCGTGCCAGGTGTGTGTCCTGCGCGCGGAGGTGTGCGGCCACAGAGTGTGGCGCCACACTTTGTGACAGCAACACATATATGGTCTTAAAAGATAGCGTACTTTTCGAGCTTGCGGTACAGGGTCCGGCGGTTGATTCCAAGAAGCTCGGCCGCCGCGCTTTTGTTCCATCGAGCCTGTTCCAGGGCAGCGAGGATGGCCTGTTTTTCCGCTGCTTCGTCCAACTCCTGCAGATCGGGACTGTCTGCGGGCGACAGGTTGAAGTTGCCGTCGTTGAAGAGTTCCTCGGGCAGGTGGGGAAGGTCGATGGCGGCTCCGGGGGGAGCCATGATGCAGGCATGTTCCAGCGCGTGTTTAAGTTCACGCACGTTGCCGGGCCAGGTATGCCGGAGCAGGGCCTCCATGGCTGCCGGAGTGGGCCCCTCGAGATTTTTGTGAAAATGGGAGGCGTACTTCATGATGAAATGGGCGGCCAGCAGCGGGATGTCTTCGCTGCGTTCGCGCAAGGGGGGGAGGAGGATGGAAACCACCTTGAGCCGAAAATAAAGATCTTCCCGAAACGCGCCCTGCCGGATACGCTCTTCGAGGTTGCGGTTCGTGGCGGCGAGCAGCCGTACGTCCACCTTTCTGGAACGGGTTTCTCCTACCCGTTCGAATTCCTTGTACTCCAGAACCCGCAGCAGTTTGAGCTGAATGGACATGGGCAAGTCGCCGATTTCATCCAGCAGCAGCGTGCCGCCCTGGGCGGCTTCGAACCTGCCGATTTTGTCCGCAGTGGCGCCGGTGAAAGCGCCTTTGACATGCCCGAAAAGCTCGCTTTCGAGCAGGGATTCGGAGAGAGCCGCACAGTTGAGTTTGATCAGTGGTCCGCCGGCACGCGAGCCTCCCTGATGCAAAGCTTCGGCGACCAGTTCTTTGCCCGTGCCGTTTTCCCCGGTAATCAGTACGGTGGTATCCACCTCGGCAAATTGCCTGATTCTTTCAAAAACCGCCGCCATGGCCTGGCTTTTTCCCATCATGCCGTATAAGCGGGAGTGTTCTATCAGTTCATGTTCCAGCCGGACCGAACGGGTCACATCCCGCAGCAGCACCATGCATCCGGAACCTTTTTCATCGATTTCCTTCAAGGGAATGGCGGTGATGGAAAAAATGGTTTCGTGTCCTTCTGGGCTGTCACACGTGGCCCGCCATTCGTGAAAGGGCGTATTGCTCTGCAAGGCTTCCTGAATCTTTCCGGAGATATCGCAGGTGAAAAAGTTCAGAAAGAGGTGCCCGGCCACATCGGCAGGGGCGATATGGCGTATAGTGGGAAGCTCCGTAAAGGCTTCGTTGGATTCAATGATACGCAGCTGGTCATCGATCATGGCGACCGCGAAGGGGATGTTGTGAAAAATGGTTTCCAAATGAAATGCCGTACGTTCGCGTTCCATCCGGTAGTCGCGCAGTTTTTTGTCTACTGCGATCCGCTCCGTGATGTCTCTGCCGACGATTTGATACTCAATGAATTTTCCATTGGCTTTGAACAAGGCCTGATAGTTCTGCTGCAGCCAGCGGCCAGAGCCTGATGCATCCAGTACGCGGTGTTCGAGCACGTTGTTGGGCTTGTCCAAGGAAAGGCCGTCAAGCAATTGCCTGACTTTTTCCTGCTCGTCCGGATGCACGACGGCAAAATAGGGGGTGTTGATAAGAACGTCTTCGGATTGATCGAAAAAAGCGGCGAACGTGGCATTGACGAAGGTAAAAGTACATTTTGCGGACAACCTGCAGATCAGTTCGGTCTGGTCCTGCACGATGTGTCTGAAGCGTGCTTCGCTGTGGGTAAGCTGTTGCGTTGCCTGCCATTTGGCGCACAAAGAGGTGGCGAACTGCAGTATTTCGCTTTTGTGGAAAGGTTTATGGAGGTAGAGCAATTTGTCGGGAGGAGGCAGGCGTGAGATGATTTCCTGCGGACCGTAATCCTCGAATCCGGTTACCAGAACCAGTTCGATATCCGTATCTTTTTCGCGGATCCACTGAGCGAGTTGCACTCCGTCCATGCCGGGGGGCATGCGGACATCCAGAAAGGCCACGGCAAAGGGCCGGTCCTCCACGTAGGATTGCTTCAGGGCTTCCATGGCCAGTTGGGCGTTTCCACAGGTAGTCAACTCGAAACGCGTGCCCGCCGGTTGATCCGCTATCGCGCCGAACAATCTTTTTTCCAGTGATTGTCTCGCGCTACGTGCATCGGGAGCGGGAGGCGCATCCAGGACGGAACGATACAGCGCCCGGATGTCGGCTTCATCATCGACGGCAAGGACACGCAAGGGAGCATTTTTACCCAAGAGCATTGCCGCTGTCCTGGTGGGCCGCGTTTTCTTCGGGAACTGCGGACAGCGTGATGGTCATGCATAATCCGCACGGTTGATTATGGGAGGCGTGTATGGAACCGCCTATGGTCGCCAGCGCGTTGGCGCACCAATGGAGCCCGAGTCCGCGGCCTCCATCGTTTTTGGTGGAAAAATCGCGTTCAAACAACCGGGGAAGGTTTTCTTTGCTCACCCCCGGGCCATTGTCGCAAAACTGTATCAAAATGTGCTTGTCGCCTGGTTTTGGAGGGATTGCCTTAATTTCGACGCGGCCTTTTCGTCCCGTACGTTCGAACGCGTCGATGGAGTTCATCAGCAGGTTTTGAGCAACCTGAATCAAAGTGACTCTGAGTCCGTAGATGAAAATGGAGTCAACATCGCCGATCCGTTGAATTTCCATGATCGAACTGGAACGTTTGGAAATGAGCAGTTCGACGCTGTTGATGATTTCAGACAGCGCAAGTTTTTCAAGATAGGGCTTGTGGCTGGAGATGGAGAGATAATTGGAAAGTATTTTTTCTATGCTGCTGACCAGTTGGCCGGCCTGTTGCGAATGGCTTCCAATCTGGTCGATGCCGGACGTCACATCGTAAAAGGAGAAGCGCAGAAAATCTATGAGGTCGTTTTTTCGTTGCGTATCGAGATCCGGATTACGCAATTCGTTCAGCGCCCGGGGGAGATTGGTGGTCGGTGCCTGGGCGCAAATGGATTTGACGTCGTCGAGGCTGCCGACGATGGAGGTAAGAGAGTTGCGAACGTTGTGTATGATGCCGGAGGCGGTTTCGGACATGCCGGCATAGTAGGAGTTTTCTATCTGACGTTGTTTCGTATCTTCCAACCGTTGCAGCATCTTATGGAATTCTCTGCTCAGTGTGCCTATTTCATCATTGCGGTCAAACGGAACGAAATCAGGGCGCTCCACTGTTCCTGTGATGGAAACAACCTGATTTTTGAGCAGTTCCAAAGGATTGGTGATAAGCATACGCAGCAGGAGAAACAAGACTATGAGTAAAAGAGCTCCTGTGGCGGCCAAAAAAATCTGGATGTAATGAGCCGCCCTGAGTCCTTGAGATAAAATCTGGCGGTTCATTTCACTGGTCAGGCCCAAAAAGGGCACCCCGGAAATATTGCGCAGCAAAGAAACAATGCGTATCGTTGCAGCATTGTTGTTTTCAAGCACGAATGCTTTATCTTTGGGCAAAAGATACAGCCGGGAACGCAAGGCTGGATCAAGAGAATCGAGAGGATCCAGAGAAAAGGGCAGCTGGGTTTGAAGCTGCAGATTTTCCAGATAGGATGCATCCAGCAGGCGCCCCATAACCAGGGAACCACGGGAAGGTCCTTTGTTTTCGCTGGTCAAAATTGCGAACGAAGCGATCAACATGGGGCCGGCATCTGTTTGGATGAAGCCGGCCAGGTCTTTTTTGGTTTTTGTCGTATCCAATTCCGGATACAGTGCGAACAAAGGTTCTTGGAAAAAAGTGTCCAGGGAAAGGGCTTTTTGGGACACAAGATCATAGCCTTTTTCGTAAATTACCCTACCGCTGGTGTCCGCAATAAGTATCAGATTCAGTTTAGTGTCATTATATGTCGAATCCGGCAGATTGGCTTCAATATAGGCGGGAGATCTATCCTGTACGAATCTATAGGTATCATCCCATTGTGCCCAGTCCTGATCAAGAATTTTCAAATGTTCCAGCTCATTTTCCAGAGCTAAAAAAATACGCTGCAGGTGTGCTTGTGCTTCACGGTTTTCAAGTTTGATGAACTCGGGAAGAATGATGCG
Organism: Desulfovibrionaceae bacterium; assembly: GCA_963677785.2. Taxonomy (GTDB): domain Bacteria; phylum Desulfobacterota; class Desulfovibrionia; order Desulfovibrionales; family Desulfovibrionaceae. Next base: position 361,938 of record CAXXDH010000002.1, read on the forward strand.
GTTTTCCATGAACGCACTCATGCCGAGAATAACGCAATACACTGCGATCAGGATCAGGATGAGTTTGCTGCTTAGTCGAAGTCTCATTTGTCTTCAGCACGGCTCTGATTGTTTGTGCCAGGTGCAGGAGGCGTTGCGTTGTTTGCCTGAGATTTTTGTCCCAATGAATATATTATATACGTGTTTCCCGCAAAAAAGAGAAGCGTTAAAATAGCGATTCCTCTGTGCGTCAGGAACATGTTCCACCAGTATATCATTGTCAGGCGAAACCCGACGGGAGGAATATCGTCATTGAGGAGGGCGAAAGGAATCAGGAGAGAAAACAAGCACAACCAGGAGAATAAAACAATACAGAGAGCCTGCAGCCTTTTGGAAAAGCGCAATCCAGGCCAGGAAAGAGAAAGGGCCAGCATCAGACAGAACATGAGCACGTTGTCCCGCAGAGAGAACTCGGCACGCAGTACGAGTTTGCCTGTTGTTGCGGATGGGTTGCCGCCGGGGTGGCGGGTCAATTCGATTTCGTAATGGATGTTGCCCAGGACATGGCTTTGTTCAGGCGAGAGCGAACAGAGCCGGCTTGTGGGATCCAGAAATGCGAGTTCCGTTTTGAGTATAGGCCATAGAATGTTTTTTTGAATAGCCGGGAAAGCGGCGTACATCAGAAAAAAAATAAGAATATAACTGAGGAAAAAGGCGAGAATAAAAAAAATGATCCGTCGCAGCTTGTTAGTTTGCCAGAACATTATGCTTTGTCCTGGAAAGCCAGATGAAGTAAAAGATCACTGTGGGCATTATCGTCGCCATGGGCGCAACCGCGGTATGAATCAGGTCAAAATGACCGTGGAAGTACTTACTGACATAGTAAAGACCAGTGATACGCAGGATGTTACATAGCACGAGCAGGGGACAGCCTATGGCCAGTCCAACAATTTTTTCGCGCGGCCGACAGGGAAAGGAAATGACGGCTGCGGTCAGCAAGATCAAGGCGTTGAGACCATCGCACTCCTTGGTTACGACAACTATGGGGGTCTTTTTTGAGAGGATTGTGGCCCCTTGGCGCGTACATTCTTCGTTGGGGGTGAAGCTCTGTACCAGGGAGCAACTGACGGTGGCCAGAAATTGAGTCCAGCCGTTGCGCTGTGAAAGAACAGGGGTGTAATCCAATGCGATGGAAAGGATCAGGCCGATTCCGATAAATTTACACGCGAAGATGATGTTTGATTTTGTAATAAACTGAGATACCATAGATTCACCTGAGAAGAGCATAGTGTTTTTTTTTTTACTTGTCATTCCGTGTTTTTTTGTAAAATTAAAAAAAATTGCGTGCTGCGAAAAATTGACAAAGGGTGCGAATCACCTGTTGTGAGCAGGTGCCGGCTCGAAGTGTATGTTTATTATGCTGTTACCATGCCTGGTTTCCCGGCAGTGAAATTCGGTTTGTAAAAGATGAATAATTGCCCATGGGGTGGGCGATCAAACAGATAAGTAATTATATGCAGTCGGAAAAATTACAAGGAAAAGAAGTGATTGACCAGGAACTTGCCGCATGCAGGTCGCGTATTGCTGATCTGGAGGCTGAGCTTCAGGAAAAATCATCTCAATCTTCCAGAATAGCAGAAACTTCCCAGCTTTTTGAACACGCGCCGGTTCCCACATATTTTTGGCGGGTTGATGAAGGGGAGTACCGCCTTGCCGGTTGCAACCGGGCCGCCCTGTTGTTTTCCGGCCAAGAGATAGAATCGTTGTTTGGAAAAAAATCGCAGGATATCTTACCCGAGCTTCCCCAGCTGACAGAATGGCTGGATACATGTTTCACGTCCAAGCAGCCCGTCACTAAGGAGTTTAAACTGCTTTCTCCCGTTGGGGGAAAGGCGCGTTTGTTGAGAGGAGACTGGGTTTTTATCGAACCGGACCTTATACTGTCACATCTCAACGATTTGACATACCAGAAAGAAAGTGAAGAGCGTTTGCTGGCAAGCGCCAGAAAGCTTGATATTCTTCATGCCCTCAGCAAATGCATCAGCATGGCGGCAACAGCCAGTGAAATGGCCTGGAAAACAGTTGATGAATTGCACCGGCAGCTGGAAGTGGATCTGGCAATTTTTTACATCCGAAAAGGCGATGAGCTGGTGTTGGCAGCGGAGCGGTCTACAGGGTTGCATTTCCCCGCGCCAGATCAGTTGCAGCACAAGGTTGGCGAATGCCTGTGCGGTATGGCTGCGAAGCAGGGCATCAGTTACTATTCCGAAGATATTCATAGAGATCCTCTTTGTACGCATGAGGAATGCAAAAACGTAGGGTTGCGTTCTTTTGCCGCAATTTCTTTGCGGGTCTCGGGCGATAACCTGGGTGTTGTTGGATTGGGTCTGAAAACGCAGCGTGATTTTTCTCAATATTCCGAATTGCTCGAGTCGATTGGGGCTGTGATCGCTACGGGGCTCCATGGGGCCATCTTGTATGAAAAAGCCAGTCAATATGCCGATACCCTCGAGCTGCGGGTCAAGGAGCGTACCAGTGAACTTGAGTCCGCCAACCAGCTGCTACGCAAAGAGATTGTCGAACGGATGCAGGCCGAACGCGAACGGTCGCAATCGCAGGAGGCATTTATTACTTTTGTCAATCATTTTCCTGGAATGGTGTATGTGAAGAACAACCAGGGAATGTTGATGTTCGTCAACCAGCAAATGATGGACGAGTATGGCGCTGAATCCTGGCTCGGTCAGACTCCCGACCAGTACCTTCCGCATGATCAGGCCCTGCGTTTTATCGAGCACGACAATCTGGCTTTGAGCGGGCAGTTTGTCACACGGGAAGAAGTCATAACTGATTTGAAGGGGGTGACTCGCAGCTGGCGTATGGCGAAATTCCCCATCAAAAGGGAAAAATCGCCCTGGCTCATTGGCTGTGTGGCTGTGGAAGTGACGGAACTGGTTCGCTCGAGAGAGGAGCTTGAGGCTAGTGAGGAAAAATACCGCATGCTGTTTGAAGAGTCGCGAGACGCTATTATTATAGCGGATTTTCAGTCCGGCGAGATTCTCGATGCAAACAACCAGGCGGAAATTTTGTTCGGCAAATGCCGCAAAGAAGTTGTGAGCCTGAACTATCTTGATCTGTTTCCGCCGGAAGACCGAGCGGTATGCGGCAAGCTCTACGAAACGCTTGAGCTCCTGCATGGCGGGACTCCCAGAGAGTTTGAAGTGCTGCGCAAGGATGGAACACGGGTGCCCGTGGAGATCAGCTCCCAACGCATGCGTCTGATGGAGCAGGACGTGGTGCAGGGGCTTTTTCGGGATATTACGTTGCGCAGGGCGTCTGAAAAGGCCCTGCGTGAGAGCGAAGAGCGTTTCAGGGAATTGGCGGAAAATATCGACGATGTTTTTTGGGTGGCGCTTCCTGATTTGTCACAACTGCTTTATCTTGGGGGACAATTCGAAAGGGTCTGGGGACAGTCGCGCGATGCGTTCCTCGGCAATGTAATCCTGCTGGAAGATTGCATTTTAGAAGAAGACCGGCATGTTTTAAGGTCTTATACGCAGGAGGCTCTGCAGGAAGGGTTTGAGATGGAATACCGCATACGCAGGCCGGATGGCGGCATCCGGCACCTGCGGCACCGGGGCTTTCCTGTCAAAGACTTGCAGGGGAAGGTGTACCGTATTGTAGGTATTTCACAGGATATTACGGAGAACAAACTTCAGGAATTGTCTCTCAAACGGGAGAAAGAGACGGAATATGCTTTGACAGGACTTTCTGAAGAACTGTTGACGATAAAGAATGTTGATGAAACCAGTAAACTGATTTTTAAGGCCGCCTTGGAGCTGACAGGCTCCCAAACGGGATTTATTGGCAGGACTGACGAGCAGCATGGTAAATTAATTCAGTATTCTCATGAATCCAGCCAGTGGAAGATACGCGTGTTGGATAATTTGTCAGAGCTTGAAGGTGACGGGCCGGATGATTGGAGCCGAGTGCAGGGCCGTGAAGAAGCGTATTATCAAAACGAAGCTGAAAGGGAGGGCGCCCGGCAACGTGAGGATGGTGGCGATCAGTCCGTGCACTCGTTTATTACCGCCCCCGCCATGATCGGAGACCGTTTTGTCGGGCGTATATTTCTGGCTAATGCGGGACGGTATTACGATGACAGAGACTTGAATCTGATTAAACGGCTTGCCACACTATTTGCACTTTCGTTGCAGCGTAACGAATACGAGACCGATATTATAGTTTCCAAGCTGGAGGCAGAGCGGGCAAATAATGCCAAAAGTGATTTCCTTGCAAAAATGAGTCACGAAATTCGTACGCCGATGAATGCCATCATAGGGTTGACCAGAGTTGTTCAGGACTCTTTGACTGATGCCGAGCTGCGTGATTATCTGGGCACGACGCTGCTGGCCGCGGACAATTTGATGGGGATCATCGATAATGTCCTGGATCTTTCGAAAATTGAAGCGGATATGATGCAGCTGGAAATCACGCATTTTGATCTTTCTGCTCTGTTGTCCGAGATAATGGCCTTGGCGGAACTGCAGCTTCGGGAAAAAAAACTAGCGCTGTCACTTGATCTGGCGCCGGATGCGCCCGTATTTCTCAAGGGCGACAGGACCCGGCTCAGACAGGTTTTGATCAACATCGTGGGAAATGCGATCAAATTCACTGAGACAGGCGAGATTCATTTGGGGCTTGAAAGAATTGCGAATGATGAAGACCCCGCCAAGATCAGGCTGCATTTTTTCATATCAGATACGGGACCGGGCATTCCTTTTGAAAGTCAGATTCAAGTCTTCGATAAGTTCATGCAGCTTGACGACTCCATAACACGGAAGTTCGGCGGTAGCGGTCTTGGGTTGACAATCTGCAGACAGCTTGTGGAGCTGATGGGGGGAAAAATCTGGTTGGAGAGCGCCCCAGGCCAGGGCAGTACCTTTCATTTTACCATTGAGTGCGAACCTGGGGAAGTTTCAATTGCTCAAAATCCACAACAGCCTGTTTTTCCAGATAAATTTAGCGGTGAGTCACTTCAGGTTCTTGTGGTTGACGATAACGAATCGAATTTGAAAGTGGCCGCAGCACTTTTAAAACGACTCGGACACAAGCCTGTTCTGGCGGAGAGCGCGCAAGCCGCTTTCAATTGCCTGCGAACCGGCAGTGTTGATGTTGTACTCATGGACTTGGAAATGCCCGAGATGGATGGCCTTGAAGCCGCACGCAATATTCGGGCTGGCATTGCCGGAAAGGAAAAGGCCTCCATTCCCATTATTGCGTTGACAGCCCATGCTCTGGCAGGATTCAAGGAGCAATGTCTGGAAGCTGGGATGGGCGATTTTCTTGCCAAACCTGTGGATATTCGGCAACTTGCAGTCAAATTGGGGAGAGTTGAGGCGATTGAAGCTCAGGAACCCGCTCCCTCCAAAATAATTTTATCCGGCCTTGCAGTGCTGGACCGCGATGAAGCCATTCTCCGTTTTGATGGTGACAGCGCCTTGTACGAGGAGATAAGCGAGGCTTTTTTTGAGGAGCTTCCGGACCGTTTTCAGAAAATTGCGACTAGTCTCAAGAACGGTGAACAGTCTCCACTCGCGCTTGCCCTGCATTCTTTAAAAAGCCATTGCGGTACGATTGGTGCGAAGTTCGCTCAGGATATTGCTACGCAGCTCGAATCTTTGGCTCGCAGAGGCGACTTGCCGGGAGTTGCATCCGGATTGGATGGTTTGGAACGGGCGCTGGATGAAGTGATTAAGAAATTCCGGCAAGGTACAGGCGGTTAAGGAAAGCTTCTACATTTTTCCCGCTACGTCTGGACGGGATTTCACATACCGCCCTGAGCTGGTGAAAAAAAGCGGAGGAAAAGACTCCTCCGCTTTCTTGGTGGTGTGGGGAAGCCGGGAAATCGTTTTTTGTTTTACCGGAACACTATCCCCATGGGGCTCAGTTATCTGTCCTGAACCGTCAGGTACGCGAGTGTCTGGTTCAATAACTGATAGGCGATTTCGCCGAAAGTGATCGGTCCGGCAAATGGCTCTGTTTTTTTGCCATCCAGTTCGGAATAGAGGTAATTAAGGATACAATTGCAGGAGAAAACGATCTGTTCCTGAGAGATTGAACCGCTTTGTCCCAATTGTTTCTGGAAGGCTTCCACATAGTTTGTGACCGGCTTCGCATGCTTATATTGTATCCCCTTGAAGACGGGGGCATAGAGTTTTACTTCTCCTGTCGCGTCATCAACCCCCTGTATACTGGTGTTGATCATGGCTCCATAATAATCGGCGACCAGTGGCAGGCGGATGTCCAGTTTGTTTTTTACCACATAGGCGGCAAAATTTCGTTTCTCTCCATTTACCAGTACCTCTTTTGCAGAGAAACCGTCTTGTTCGAAGGTCAGGATGTCGCCGTCGCCCTGTTCAAACAGATTGATGATGCCGGCCTCCACAACTTTATCTTGCGGTAGTGTTACCTGTAGTACCAATGCGCCTTCTACAAAAGATTCCTTTGTGAGGCCGTTGAATACTTTTGGGTCGGTTTTCCCAATGTCATTCAGGTGGACGCCGCAGATCCATCCGATCAGAGGCTGCGCGCCGAAGTTGTCGTAGGTGGGACTGTCCATAGCAAAACTCAAGTGAGCCTTGCTTAGTGCGGGTATAATAATGACGCTGAACCCATTGTCCGGTCCGTCCAGATATACATTTTTCAATGAATCTTCGTCGTACTGCTTAATTTTTACTTCTGAAACAACGTAACTGATATCTGTCACGAAAAGTTTTTCGTGAGAAACAAGACCTCCTGCTTCGTGCGTAATGAAATATGGGATTGTTCCTCCAATCCAATTGCCTTTTGGCAATTCTGCCAAAATCTCTTCATCTCCGGCGACTAAAAGGGTTTTCCCTTGAGAGATCAAGTCCGCAGCTTCAGTAGAAGACATGATTTTCTGATGCATTGTTCCTCCTAGCCGAAAATGGTTTTGAGATCGTCTTGAACTGCAGCAATATCCGCATTTTTCAGATAGACATTGCGTAATTGGTCTATTGCGGCACCAATGTTTTCATCGCTCGGATCCTTTACAACAGAGCGTACAACTCGTCCGAGGAGAATTTTTGCAGCAAGAAATTTCAGGTCGTAGTTCTTTTTCCCAGTGACAACATCTGTCCAGTTTTTGTGAGACTTCGCCGGTACATCCATTCTCCAACTCTCCTTATTGACGTTATCAGGGTATAAAAATGCGACATCCCAGCCACCGACGTCTATTTTGCAGTCAGTATACGTTCATTGTGATTCGTTGTGTTGCATTGCTGTGCAGAGTCGGACAGTTATGACGTATACTATCAACCATAATGCACAAATTAAAAAAGCACATTCAGCCTCCCGGCCTCTCGGATTCTATAGAGAGACAGGCTCATTCACGAGCGGCTTCTGCTGCTGAAGACTGTAGGAGTAATATTACTCTTGATGGGAAGATTTGGTCAACTTATTGTTGGAGAAGAATACGCGACTTGTTACTCTTAAAAGGAGGAGTTTATGTAGAGTTTTGTCTTAACTACACAATATAATGAAAAAAACAATGAATGGATGGAAATAAAAAATATTTTTTTGACGATTATTTTAGCAGCAGCAAAGTAACGGCGACTTCATGTCCATCACTTGATCGTGTCAGCGTTGAGGAAATGATAAACGCCGGTGACCGCATGGAAGATCAGTTGTTTTTGCCAGATCCTTTGAATTTTTTTAATAATTTGGCCAGAGTCTCCATTTTTACGGGTTTCGCGATGTAATCGCTGAACCCCATGTCCAGGAAGTGTTCTTTGTCTCCCGCCATGGCATAGGCGGTCAAGGCAATGATGGGGATTGTGTCCGTGTGCTTCATTTCAGGGGATGTACGAATTTGTTTGGTCGTTGCAACGCCATCCAGCAAAGGCATTTGAACGTCCATTATGATGAGATCAAACGTACGGGACTTCAAGGCGTTGAGGGCTTCAAGCCCGTTTTGGGCACAAGTCACCTTTTGTCCGAGTTTTTTTAAGAGACGTTCAGCTGTCAGTCGGCTGATTAAATCATCTTCTACGACAAGGATGTGTAACTGATCGGCGTGATCTGATCGGGCCAGGGCTGTGTCTGGAGCGGGCAGCGGTGTACCGGCTTCCGTTGATTTGAAAGAAAACGATAGATATATTGTAGTTCCTTCGCTTTCCTTGCTATCCACAGCCAGCGAACCGTTCATGAGTTCGGTTACTTTTTTGACAATACGCAAACCAAGACCCGCTCCTTGATACTGCTTGGTGTAAGTATTTTCAATTTGCGTGAAAAGATCAAAAATAACATTGATTTTGTCATCGGGTATGCCGATGCCGGTATCGGCGACACTAAACAGCAGGCGATGCTCTCCCTGCTTAATCGGAGAGAGAGCCGACACAGTGACGGTAACTTTGCCTTTTTCTGTAAATTTGATGGCGTTGCTTACCAGATTCAGAAGAATTTGCCGCAACCTGGAGCTGTCGCCGATAAGTTGGGAAGGGACGTCCTGCTCCACAGTAAACGATAGATCGAGATGTGTAAGCTTTGACGATTTATCGAAAAATTTGTTTACGGATTGGATCAGGTCACGAATATTGAAAGGTCCCTCGTTAAGTTCGAAATTACCGATTTCAATTCGTGAGAGGTCAAGAATATCTCCAAGTAAATCGAGCATTTTATGGGCGCTTTCGATAGAATAGTCGACATATTCCAGCTGATCAGGCGCCAGATGCGTCTCACGCAGCAACTGGAGCATTCCCAATGCGCCGTTCATTGGCGTACGAATTTCATGACTCATGTTGGCCAGAAATTCGCTTTTGGCTCTGTTGGCCTCCTCTGCTTTTTCTTTGGCCAGTTTCAGTTCTATTTCCACTTTTTTGCGAGAAGCAATTTCATCGCGAAGGGATTCCGTACGCTGGGCAACTTCCTGTTCGAGATTTTCATGGTGCAGCCGGTTTTCCCGAAGCAGTCTGGCCCGCTCCAGGCCTCGGTCAAGACTGAGGTCCAGAAGATTGAGGTCTTCAATGGGTTTTGTGATGTAATCCCAGGCCCCAAGACGCATGGCATGGATGACATCCTGGATGAGCCCTGTCCCGGAAACAACTACAACCGGTGTTTCCGGCGAGAGGTCACGTACCTTTGTCAAGACTTCCAGGCCATCCATCACCGGCATGCGCAGGTCAACAAAAATGATGTCGACGTGTTCACGGGAAAACACTTCAAGACCTATTCTGCCATCCGGAGCCTGCAGAACTTCATGCTCAAGACTCTGAAAGTAATCAGAAATAAGTTCACGGACGAATTCTTGATCGTCGATAACAAGTATTCTTGTCTTATTAGGCATTTAGAAGGTCCGCTATTAACTGCAAAACAGTATTTTCAGAAAGTTCTTAAAGCATAGCCTACTCTTTGCGTATCTTCCAGCTTTATTATCGTTTTAAGCTTGCCGATTCTGTATCGTCACGGGTTTGTGCTCTGTGCGCATTGTTTTTAAAAGCCAGGTCTTCAGAATTCGAACAAAGAAGATGGAAACGAATTTTCATCCAGGGAAATGAGCATGATTTTCTGATTGTACATGCTGGAAAAAAGGCAGTGATTCTCGTGCTTCTCTAATAAATACATAAAATCTGGCTTTTAAGTGTGTTATTTTTGTCATTATATACCGCAATGTATTGTAAGTTGCACATGTATTTTTTTACTTATAGATATTAAAAAATAAATTAGATGACAAGGAGAAAAAATTCAATTGAAAGAAAAAATATCAAGTATGACAGTAATGCAGAGATATACTTCAATAGTACATTGAGATATTTTTTTGATGTAAAAATTATTTTTTTTATAAATTACTTTTCTTATGATGAAGAATATTATTTTTTTGGATCATACAATTATTTAGTTTTATTATACATATTATTAAATATATTTATATGTAGAATAACGATTGATTAAAATATAGATTAAAATGGAATATGAAAATTGTCAAAATAGATGAAGTGTACATATGTTCACTTCCTATGATAGAAAAAATTTATCTTGGACTAAAGTTTAAATTTAGTAGGGATTTGTTGGCAGAAAACATAGAATAATAATTTTGTAGATGGCTGTAGTTTGAATACAGTAAAAGGCAACATTTTTTTCTCATTGTGGTAATGAAATCGTGCGGCGCAGAATCTGTACCCTCATAAGAGTAGTTGGAATTCCTGGTAGATTAGTGTAAAAAGATTTTTTGTTTAGGGACATGGCATTTATTTACCTGGAACGCTGGAGAGCTTTATGGGACCAAAAAAACTTGGTGACAGAATCAAGACGTACAGAGAAAAAAACGGGTTGAGCATAGAGGAGTTGGCAGAGCGTACGGGCTATGATGTTTCTTTCATTGAAGCGGTCGAAGAACGGGATCTGTATCCTTCGCTTGGGCCCTTGTTGAAAATTTCACGGACGCTCGGTGTGCGTTTGGGCACCTTTATGGATGACGACATCGGGCGCGATCCTCTGGTTATTTCCCACAAGGATCGCAAAGAGTCCATGAGTATGCATACCAACGGCGACAAGGCTGCATCGCATACGTATTATTCGCTTGGCCGTGGAAAAACGGACCGGCACATGGAACCTTTTCATATCGTTATAGCCCCAGGAGCTGAGGATAAATCTCTTTCCACTCATGAAGGAGAAGAATTCATATACGTACTCAAAGGCCAGGTAGAACTTATCTATGGCAAGACGCAACATGTTCTGGAAGCGGGCGACAGTCTGTATATCAATTCGGTAATGCCTCATTACGTGGGCAATCCCGGCTCCGAAACTGCCGAGATTTGCGCTGTTCTTTACTTTCCGGAGGCATAGATGCAACGACCAGACGTGAGAGAGATAACTATCGGGGAAATTCTGGACGAAGCTATTGCCAAAAATCCGGATGCCGACGCCGTAGTCTATGTCGACCGCAAAATGCGCCTGACGTACCGGGAGTTTGGCGAACAGGTGGACAGAATGGCCAAGGGGCTCATGGCCCTTGGAATTAAGAAAGGTGACAAAGTGGGGATATGGGCCACGAATGTGCCTTTCTGGGTAACGCTGCAGTTTGCATCCGCCAAGATCGGAGCCATACTGCTTACCGTCAATACGAGCTACAAGCTCGAGGAATTGCGCTACCTGATGAGCCAGAGCGAATGTGAGAATATTTTTATCATCGACGGCTATCGGGATACGGACTACGTCCAGATGCTGTATGATCTGGTTCCGGAATTGAAAACCCAGGAAAGGGGGCATATAAAAAGCAAAAACTTTCCCCATCTGAAACGGGTGATGTTTTTGGGGCACGCCAAGCACAGGGGTATGTTTTCCGTTCCGGAAATTTTTTCTTTGTCCAGCATGGTTTCGGATGAAGAATACGCCGAACGCAAGGCCTCGCTGCAACCGGACGATGTGGTGAACATGCAGTACACATCCGGGACTACCGGTTTTCCGAAAGGCGTCATGCTGACGCACCGAAGCATCGGAAACAACGGCTACTGGATTGGCTTCCACCAGGGATTCGGCCCCAAGGACAGAGTCTGTCTGCCGATCCCCTTGTTTCACTGTTTTGGCTGTGTTCTCGGCACCATGGCCTGCGTCAATCATGCGTCCTCCATGATTTTCACAGAAGTTTACAAACCTCTGGACGTGATGGCGGCCATTGACCAGGAAAAATGTACGGCCGTATACGGCGTGCCTACCATGTTCATTGCCATTCTTGAGCATGAACTGTTCAATCGCTTCGATTACAGCACGTTGCGGACAGGCATCATGGCGGGGTCTCCCTGCCCGGTGCCGATCATGAAGCAGGTCATTGATAAAATGAACATGCGCGAAATAACCATTTGTTACGGCTTGACGGAATCTTCCCCGGTGATGACCCAGACACGGGCGGATGACAACATTAAAAGGCGTACGGAGACTGTCGGACGGGCCATGCCGGCCGTGGAAGTATTGGTCAAAGATCCGGAGACAAACGAGGAATGCCCGCATGGCGTGCAAGGAGAGGTCTGTACGCGTGGGTATCTGGTGATGAAGGGCTATTACAAAAACCCCGAAGCCACGGCCAAAGCCATTGATGCAGACGGCTGGCTGCATTCGGGCGATCTCGGAGTCATGGACGAGCACGGATATTTGAGCATCACGGGGCGTCTCAAAGACATGATCATCCGCGGCGGAGAAAATATCTACCCGAGGGAGATCGAAGAGTTTCTTTATCATATGGACGGCATACAGGATGTGCAGGTGGCGGGAGTGGCCAGTGAAAAATACGGAGAAGAAGTGGGGGCTTTCATCAAATTGAAGCCCGGCTTTGACGAAGTCGCTCCTGAAGATGTCAAAGACTACTGCCGCGGTAAAATTGCCTGGCACAAGATTCCCAAGTACGTCTTTTTCTTGGATGAATTCCCCATGACTGCCAGTGGTAAAATTCAAAAGTTCAAATTACGCGAAATGGGAGCGGAATTGGCGGCCGAAGAAAATAATTAAGCTGCAATACGCATTTCACACGCCCCTTGCCGGACTAAATGATTGGGTAGGGGGCGTATTTTTTTGTTATTTTCCTGCGTTCGGTATTTGAGGCTCGGGCTGTTTGCTCGATTTTACTTTATTGCCCCTCCTGAGCGAACCAAGATAGATTCCTGCCAGAGCCAGGGCCACCCCGGAAATTTCCACCACCCGTATTGGTTTGTCAAAGAACAGGATGTCCCAGACAAAGGACAGTACCGGCTGCAGCAGAAGCAGCAGCGAGGCCAGAGACGCGCGCGTCTCCCCAAGGCCCGTGGTGATGCAGAGCCAGCCGACACATTGGCACAATACCCCAAGGGCAAGCATGGAGGACCAGGCCTTCGCGTCAGGCAGGACAAAAGAACCGCCTGAGAACAGCACCAACAGTCCGCAGAGAGTGGCGGTGGTCAGGGTCACGGCCGTGGCTGTGGCCAGAACATCGCCGGTTTTGCCCACCATTTTTTTGAGAGATAGAATGTAGGACGCGTAAAAAAGCGCGGTAGTCAGTCCAAAGAGCACGCCGGTATGAAAATCTTCTCCTGCTGAGTTCCAGACCGGACCGACCGTGAGAAAAACACCGGCCAGAGCCATGGCCAGGGCGGTGAAAAAACGCAGTCCGGCGCGTTCCGCAAGGAACAGTACGGAAAATAGGGCAATGAATACGGCCGACAGATTGCCGAGCATGGTGGCCAATCCCGGACCTACGGCAAAGATGGAGCGGTGCCAGCAGAAAAAATCTCCCGTAAACAGCATTGCCGCTGGAATGGAAGGCACCAGCAGGGGCAACACCGACCGAAGCCTGCCCTCCCGCGCCAGCAGAGCCAGCATTGCCGCGCCGCCAAAAGCCATGCGATAAAAAGTGGCCGTGTCGGGTGCGAGTCCTGCCGCCCGAACAAACACCGCCGCAAAGCTGATGATAAATGCCCCAAGGGTGACGCGAAACATCAGGACCTACTTCAAAAGACGCCCAGGGCGCAAAGCTGGAACGTATGCAGGGAACCCGAATGAACGGGCCTCCGACAGTGCTGTAGGGAACGCAACGTGTAAGTGTGAAAAAAGCGAAGAAGAAATTCGAAACATTGAGATGCTGTAATGAATTTCATACTTGTTCACAAGCAGTATAACGAGCCCCATAGCGGTAATGTATCGGAATTCTCACTATGGGGCTGATATTTTAGGATTTGTTGGACGTCAAGAGGCAAGACGCATCAGTTTTTTATCAGGGTGTGGTGCGGGGAGCGGATTATCCAGGCAATGCGAGAACTCTTCAAGCGCCTGCTGTGCGAGCTTGCGATTGGGGATATGCGAATGCACGCTGTCGGGATTTATTTTGCCCATGCGGCAGTTGTTGCAAACCTCAAGCTGATTGGGCGTATTCACGGTTTCGCGAATTTTGACTCTCCGGGGATGATTCCAGACCTCGTCCAAAGACAACTCATTCAGATTTCCAGCCGGACCAGCGCCTCCGCAGCAGATGGCGGCACTGCCGTTGACATTGACCGTAAGGTCTCCCCATGGTGCGGTACAGCGGTCTTCCTGAAGCGCATTGCAGTTCATGGGGCCGCGTTTGAAAAGAGGAGGCAGGGAGAGATTCAGGCCTCTGAGATGCGCCAGTTTTTTGGCTTCTTTGAAATATCTGTTAGCCGCGCTTTGATAAAAGTACAGGCTTTCAGGAATGAGTTCTTCCTTATGTACCCGCAGCTGAAAGACATTGATGCTTTCCACCCCAAGTTGGGCCGCCATGTCGACCAGCATGGGCAACTCGTGGATATTGCTGGCCATGGCCACAAAATTGAACTGGAGTGCCGGAAACACGCTTTGGCGTTCGGCCTTGAGTTTCTGCAGAAAACTGAGATTTTCAATCAGTTTTCGGAAGCTTCCGCCTCGCCGGATATATTCGTATGTCCCTTTTGTGGCGCCGTCGCAGCTGACTTTGATGGCAGTAATCTGGCGGTCCAGCAGGTAATGCGCCCTGTCCTTGTTGAGAAGCAATCCGTTGGTTTGCACCATGGAGGAGCATTGAAATCTTTTGCAAAGCTCAAAAAAAAGATCAATGTGCTGATATAAAAAAGGTTCGCCCCCTGTGATGTTCATCAGCTGTACATAGGGCATTATTTTGCTGAGTTTGTTCACAACGGACAGGGGAAGTTCCTCTGAAGAGGTGTGGTTTTGATCGCACATACGGCAATTCAGATTGCAGCGTGTCAAGGCCGTGATGGCCAGCAAATACGGATACGACCGAACCCGGCCTTCGTTATTATTGATGGACGCGAGTGCTTGGGCCAGATTTCGGGATTTGAGCAGTTGCAGCTGTTCCATGGAAGCTCCTGGGGTTTTCAATCCTGCAAGTGTTACTTTTTCTCTTCGGATGCCTTGTGAATTAGTTTAGATTCGGGATATTTTTTGGGGCATGGGGATCGACTTTGTCCGAAGCCGGGTGGTATTATTGCAATTCGGTACAGGTCTGGGATTTGCGTGAAGGACATATAGTTCGATAGGTGCGTACGTATGGTAAGATAATGCCGGGTTGTCTTTGCCGCATGCTTGATGCAGCGTACTCAATACGGTACACTGCAAACGTTGCTTTGTCGGGGGGAGGGGGGCGAGCTGTCAATCCTGTTCAGTTTTATTGTTGTGCAAGGGATAGGATGATACAGTGGTTGTAGGCCAATAGTGAAATTCGACGTGAGAGAGCGTGATGTCCACAATCTTGATAGTAGATGACGAACCCCACATTCGCATCCTTTTGGAAGAGGCCCTGGAAGATCTTGAAAACAATGATGTTTCATTGCAATTTGCCGAAAATGGGGAAGAAGCCCTGCGAATGATCGGTGAATTGAAACCCGAATTGGTTTTTCTTGATGTCATGATGCCTAAAATGAACGGCTTTGAAGTTTGCAGAAAAGTAAAACAGGAATTGAAATTTACCGATACCCATATAGTGATGCTGACCGCCAAAGGTCAGGAATACGACCGCAAGCGAGGTGAAGAGGCGGGAGCGAATATTTATATGACCAAACCATTCAACCCCATAGCCGTGATACGTTTGGCCAGAGAGGTGCTGGGGGTTGCCTGATCAGGCTGTTTTCCCGTCCCGGATCAATGGCCGCCATATGTTTTTTTTCGCCCATCCGGATGACGATTGCTTCACAGCCGGCTTGCTGCAACGGTTGCTGCAGGCCGGAGCTGATGTTCATGCCGTTTGGGTGACTTCCGGGGATGCGCGGGGCAGTGGCGCATTGCGTGAGGCGGAGCTGCAGAAGGCCATGGAGCTGCTCGGACTGGATGCCTCACGGTGCTGCCTTCTGCGTTTCCCAAATCGCGGACTCATCCCATTGCTTTCGGATTTGAGGGCGACTCTGGTGGATTTGTTGGACAGGTTTCATCCGGACTGCTGCTACGTGACCGCCTGGGAAGGCGGGCATGTGGATCATGATCTGATCAACCAGGTTGTGCGCAGTGCCCTGCGTACGGGGCCTTTTGACAAATCCGGCCTGGATGCCTATGAATTCCCTCTTTATAATCGTACCGGCCCCAGGCCTCTGCTCCATTGGCGTATTAACGGCTTTCCTCCCGGCGGAGCCCAGGCCTGCGGATTGCCGCTGACCCGGGCGGAAATACGCGTAAAGCGCCGGATGATGCGTAGTTACAAAAGCCAGTGGCGTGACATGCTACCCTTTATGCTGGCTTTGCCCGGACGCAGGTTGCGGCGTCTTGGGGAGCAGTATCGTCCGCTGGCCTGGCAAGAACGGGTCCTTGAACGTCCGCATGCCGGTCAATTGAATTATGAGCAGGGTGCGGCAGGGACATCTTTTTCTGAGATCGTCGCGGCCTTGCAATGCCTGGATGCATCGCCCGCAGTGTGATTTTTTGATCCTCAACCCAGAATTGCAGTATGTGTATGCCAAAGACGGCTTATGTGTTGTTATGGTTCCCCGAACCAACGGAGACGTTTATTTTTCGGGAGGTTGTCGGGTTGCTTCGCAGCGGCCTGCCCTTGCGGGTGTATGCTTTGTACGGTGAACTCACCAAACGTCTGACGCCCGAGATGGAAGCCTTTTTTCCCCAGGTCGCACGGCAGGGGCTCAAATACGCGCCGTACATTGTGCCGGATTTTTTCTACTGGCTGCGGCGCAAGCCGGCAGTCGTGTGGTCCGTGCTGCGTACGTTGCCCATATTGCCGTACGGACGCTTTGCCAAAAATTCCGGGGGCGGGGGGCTGAAGAAATATTTCAAGCAAATAGAGAAATCCGGGGAAAATCTCTGGGCCGGATTGGCCGCTTTCGGCCTGGCTAAACGTTTTGTGGCCGACGGCATTGAGCATGTCCATGCGCCCTGGGCCAGCGGACCTGCCACCGCTGCCTGGGCAGCCGCACGCCTGGCCGGTATTCCTTTCAGTTTCACTGCCCGTGCCTGGGATATTTATCCGCCGGACAACGCCTTGCCGGACAAGGTGCGCCAGGCGGCTTTTGTCCGGGTGAACGCCGGGTCCAATGCGGATTATATTCGCCGTATGGCCGGCTTGACGCCTAATCAGCCCGATCAGCCAGATAAGATCGACAAGGTGCATTTGATATACAACGGCGTACCTCTCAAGGCCGCTCAGGAAGCACGGGTGACGATGCGTCCGCCCTATACGCTGCTTGCTCTGGGGCGTTTTGTCCCCAAGAAGGGTTATGAATATCTGATTCACGCGTGCGCGATTCTGAAAAAACAGGGTATCGACGTTCGCTGTATTCTGGCCGGAGACGGACCGCTGGGGTCCCAGCTCAAGAGTCTGGTCAAAGAGTTGGGGCTGGAAGCGACGGTTTCGTTTCCCGGATTCGTCAAATTTCAGCAGGCCCAGGAACTTTTCGGCCAGGCGGACATTTTTGTGATGCCTTCGGTCATCGCTCCTTCAGGTGACCGGGATGGCATTCCCAATGTGATCATGGAGGCCTTTGCACATCGTGTACCGGTGGTGGCGACCAACGTGTCCGGGATAAGCGAAGTTGTCCTGGACGGCGAAACCGGTCTGTTGGTGGAGCAACGCGACCCTGAAGGATTGGCCAAGGCCATAGCCACCATGGCCGGCGACAGGTACCGGGCCGTACGCATGGCTGAAAAGGGACGCGAGCGGGTGCTGACCCAGTTTGATCCGGAGGCCAGCTGCGCGCGGATTATCGAACTGCTCACCCTGACCACGCCCGCCAAAAGCTGAGCCGGTACTCTGCAGGAGGAACGGTCGTGCAAGTCGAGCTTTCCTACATTTTTCATAATGCGTTTCTCGTACGCACGCCTGAAAAAGTATTGCTGTTCGATTATCCGGATGCAGGTTTTCTTCAATCCGGTGAGCAGGCTTATGTTGCGGAGGCTGTTCGCGGCGCGGATCTGCTGCTGTGCGTATCGCATAGCCACAAGGATCATTTCACCCCGGCCATACGGGAATTGGGGCGGCTGGCCTCCCGCGTACGCTATATTCTATCATATGATATTGTCGAACTGTACCCGGAGTTCGATCCTGAGGAGGCCGGACGGAGTGATGTCACGGTCGTCGAGCCGGAAGAATGGTCCGAGGTCGATGGGGTGCGGATTTTGGGTTTGGAAAGTACGGACCAGGGCGTGGGATTTCTGCTGCAGCTCGCGGGAAAGAACATTTATTTTGGCGGCGACGTTGCCGAATGGGACTGGCCTCAGGCCGATGAACGTGCCCGGGCTTTCAGCCGCGAGCATTTTGCAAAAACGTTAGAAACGTTGCGAGCTTACGATGTTGATCTGGCTTTTTCCAATGCCGACAGCCGGCTGGCCAACTGGTCCGGAGCAGAGCGCTTTATCGAATTGGTCAGGCCGCGTTTTTTTGTGCCGATGCATGCGTTCGGCAACCTGGAGACCTTGCTGCAATTCAAATCCAGGGTGATTCCGCCCGAAGAAGTCACGTTGTTGTCTTATGACGGTCTGGGAGTGTTCGCTCGAATTGACTTGTAGTGCGGGCTGATAATCTGAAGGATAAAAAAGCGGGACGGCCTGCCGGACGCCCCGCTTGCTGGTTAGCGCGTTCTCGCCTTGAAACAAGGCTTGCATCAGAAGTTTATTGTTTCAGATAAATGCAAAAGCATCTTAATCTTATCTAAGGTTAATATAATCTAATACGGGTAGGGGGCCGGTACCTGCACGTAAACCGTGATACCTCTCTGCATGTAAGGACGGTAATAGATGCCGTCAATGAGATAGTATGTGATTCCGGCTATTACTGTTGCGGTCGCTACCGCAGTCAGGTCCCACAAAAAAGGACGTCCGAACCACCAGGGTGCGGGGCCGACCCCGACCCAGCGACCTGTTTGCCAGGGGCCCGGTCCTTGAGGCGGACGCATGTAGGGCGGACGCGGCTGAAAGCCCGGACCGCCAGGCTCGGCATAATGCCCCGGACCAGGACCATAGCCCCAGCCGCCTCCAGGTCCGAATTGCGGCTCGAATCCAGGTCCTTGCGGTCCTCCGCCTCGATGCTGCATCTGGGGAGGGCTACCTGGTCCTCCTCCAGGACCTCGGCCGAATCCTTCGCCGGGTCCGCCCATTCTGTCTTGTGCGAAAGCCTGGGAAGTGCCGCCATTCAGTGCCGGCAGCATGAGCGAACCGTCTGTAATAAGACTGATAACCAGCAGCCCCGTAAGTATCCACCTCAGAGGCCTGTTCCACATGTTTGTACGCATTGTTACCTCCTTTTTTGTATCCTTCGGTACGCGGAAGGAGCAAAAAACTGGACAGAAGTATCCCACGCTTCAGAAGGAGAGGGAAGTCTTTTATTCCGAAGAATAGTTAAAGGACTTTAAGATGGCCGTGAGTTTTATTGGAAGGACATTTCGATTGATGGTTCTAAGAGAAAAACGCAGAGCGCCTGTGACAAAGCGCTCCGCGTTGTGCTATTTCAACGATTCTGCAAAGCGGAAACTTTCGTGAGACTTAATTAGGAGGCGGCACCTGCACGTACACGGTGGTGTTGCCCTGTGCGTACGGGCGGTAGTAGACACCATTGACCAGATAATAGGTAATGCCGGCAATGGCTGTCATGGTCGCTGCCGCTGTCAGACTCCAGACGAAGGGTCGGCCTAACCACCAGGGGCTGGGACCGTGTCCATGCCAGGGCGTGGTTTGCCAGGGGCCCGGACCAACAGGCGGTTTGATATGCGGCGGACGCGGCGGAACCGGGCGTCCGTGACCATAATAGGGCCTGGGGGGTGTAACGTTGGGGTTATGCCGTTTCGCGGGTTGTTTGGGCGGTTTGGCAGGGTTCTTCGGGTGTGGCGGACGCTGGGGGGCTACGGGAGTCGTACCGGGCCGGTGCTTCTTGTCCGGGCGTTCTCCGGCCTTTCGGGTTTGAGGGCCTTTATCAGGACCGCGCCGGATATTTGGAGCCGTTTGACCGGGGCGTTGTTTTCGCCCCGGATCATCCTGCCAGAGCTTGGAGCCGGGCTGATTGCTCCCAGGGCGGTTGCCGCCTTTTTTTAGCTTGTCGGGTGGCCCATCTCCCCGGCGCTGGGCATAGGCCAGATTCCCGGCGGTGGATAGAGGCAAAAGTAAAAAGGAACCGTCGCAAACAAGACTGGCGATCAGGATCCCCAGTACCAAAATCTTATGGGGGTGCTTCCAATTGGAAAGTCGCATGATGATCTCCTCAGATGATTTTTTACCGGTTTGGTTGCATCAAAACATAAAGTCATTGCTTCCCGGAATTTTTAGGCAGCCCAGGAATGTATTCTCTGTTTCATGGATGTAAAGACGTTTTGAAGGTGCTGTTCTTGTCAGCCATATCATGCAGACGGGAGTAATGCCGTTGCGGGAGCGTGGTTGCAGACTGCTGCAACATGACGTTGAGATTGAATCCCGCAGATTCCGGACAGATTATCTCCTGGTACGTAAAGTTTTTTGGTTCAAGGCTTATTAAAGCATACATGTTGATTTGAGGAAAGTCATTACTTAAGAATGAACGGCAACGGATGGAAGGTATTAAGCAAATTAGCAAGAACTGGGAAATGGGACTTGACCCCCGGAAGGCTATGCCTTATCCAATTTTTTTACTTCGTAGTAAAAGAGTGCCGCCAGAGAATTTTAAATTCTTTGACGGCACAAAAAATATGGCGTTGAGTCAAGGTGAGGAATTAACTATGAGCAGTATCCCCATTTCGGTCGAAGGCTTCGAAAAGGTAAAGAAAGAGCTGGAAGAACTTAAGAAGGAACGCCCGGCGGTCATTCAGGCGATCAAAGAAGCGCGTGAAGAAGGCGATTTGAAAGAAAATGCCGGGTATGACGCCGCCCGTGAGCGGCAAGGCATGCTTGAAGCCAAGATCAATTACATTGAGTCCCGTATGCCGCAGTTTACGGTCATCGATTTGAACAAACTGGATGGAGAAAAGGTCACTTTCGGAGCTACGGTGACGATTGAGGATTTGGAAAGCGGCGTGGAGAAAAAGTACACCTTGCTGGGCCCTGATGAAGCTGATTACAAAACGGGCAGTATTTCCATTCTTTCCCCCGTTGCCAAGGCCTTGCTCGGCAAACACGTGGGCGATGAAGTCGTGGTAGTCGCTCCAGGAGGCAGAGTTGAGTACGAGATTGTCTCCGTTGAGTTTTTAGGGGCCAATCCCAACAATTAGCTGTATCCACTTTTTATTGAGTTTTGCAGGCTGCTGGTGTTATCCGGCAGCCTTTTTTTGCATGGTTTGTAAAAAGACATCCCGGGCAGGCTGTAGGGAAAAGGGTTTCGTAGGGAACGGGAAATGAACGGGATCTGTGATTTGATTCACAATTAGTGCAGGAAACAACTTGGCAGTCGTTGACGTTTGTGCTATTTGGCACAAACCGTCATGCAAGCCCTGGAACGCTCGCTTGGAGCGTTATAAAGGGAGCCATTGAAAGTGATAAGCGGTGTCACCGCATCACATATTGCACCCGTTGGGATAACAAAAACTCAGTTTTAGGAGGTTTCGTATGTCAATTTTGGTCTATGGGCACAAAAGCCCTGATACCGACACCATCGTATCCGCCATTGCCCTGGCTGACCTGTCCACTAAGCAGGGAAAAGAAGCCAAACCCATCGCCCTTGGCGAAGTGAATCCTGAGTCCGCTTTTGTGCTTGAAAAGTTCGGCCTTACCGCTCCTGAAGTCTGCACTTCCGTTGCCGGCCAGAAAGTCATGCTCGTAGACCATTCCGACCTGGCTCAGAGCCCTGATGATTTGAAAGATGCCGAGATCGTTACCATCGTCGACCACCACAAGCTGGGCGACATAACCACTTCCAATCCCCTTGAAATGTGGGTATGGCCCGTGGGCTGCACCTGCACCGTGCTGCACAGCATGTACAAGTACGCCGGCATCGAAATCCCCAAAGGCATCGCCGGCGCCATGTGCTGCGCCATCCTGAGCGACACCGTCATGTTCAAGTCCGTGACCTGCACTGATTCCGACAAGAAGGCTGTAGAGGATCTGGCTTCCATCGCCGGCATCGGCGATGTGATGGCTCTGGGCATGGAAATGTTCAAGGTCAAATCCGCTGTTGACGGCGCTTCCATGAGCGATCTCGTTTTCCGTGATTTCAAGGATTTCGACATGAACGGCAACAAGGTCGGCATCGGCCAGCTGGAAGTCGTCGACCTGTCCATTCTGGAACCCGTAAAAGAGGGACTTTACACAGAAATTCAGAAGGTTAAGGGCGAAGGCCGCCACAGCGTGTTCTTGCTTTTGACCGACATCATGAAAGAAGGCTCTGAAATGCTGATCGTTTCCGACGATCCTTCCGTTGTTGAGAAAGCTTTCGGCAAGGGCGGCGACAAGTCCGTCTGGCTGGACGGCGTAATGAGCCGCAAAAAGCAGGTCGTTCCCAATTTCGAGAAAGCTTTCAAATAAGCTTTCTCAACGTTTGTTTGAAAGGGGAGTCCGCAAGGGCTCCCTTTTTTTATCCGCAGGAATCAGGTGTTGATTTTTTTCCCTTACGACATTTCATTTCTGCCTCTACGTCAGACAGTTCCGAACTGCCGTTGGCAGGAAATCAATTTTCGTATGAGCCAGGAGAGCTGATTTTCATTGAATGGTATGATCTCGCAACGCCAGGCCCTTAATCCGGATCAGGAGGGGGGAGCTTTTGTCTTTTTGGGTGCTCTTCAAAGGAAATGTCCGGTGTTTTTTCTACGGTCAACAATTGAATGAGCATGTCGGAGCGGTTGCTGAGCAACGTACAAAAAAAAGAGCCGACAAAGGCTCCGGCAACAGTACCGGTTCCGGCCAAGTGCCAGTAGCCGAAGACAAGAGCAGTCACCAATCCCAAAAAACCGCCTCCAAGCGTACCCAACACCATCCCGCTGATAATTTCTTCGCTTTCCCAAAGACTTTTTCTTTTTCGCGATTCGGCAATGATGACCCGCAAAACCAAACCTGTCATGGTGCCAACGGCCCCTGAAATGGCCACAAACGCGGAGGCGAGCAAAGAAAAAACTGCGAGCGGCAAGGGCGTATCGCCGTAATAGCCTTGGATAAAACCGGCAAGCAGGCCAATGGCCCACGCCGTCAGAGCACATTTGCTCTGGGTGCGGGCGATATGTTTTGTTAACGTATCCATGTGCCTCAATAAAAAAATCAATTTGTATCCGTTGCCGCTGTACAGGGTTTAGGCATTAACTCTGGATTTGTTCAAGGAAAAAAAGTTCCTTTTGCATTTGTTTTTTGATAACTAAAAGAAAAGAAGCTTGTTGCCTGTGAGAGACCATTAAGTTGTTTATTGAGGAGGTGCGAATGAGGATTTTGATCGTCGAGGATGATTTTACCAGCCGAAAGTTGTTGCAAACGATTTTGGCTCCCTATGGCGACTGCGATATGGCGATGAATGGCCTTGAGGCTGTTGATGCCTTCAAGGCGGCCCTGGAAGCGAAAGCCCCTTACGAACTCATTTGTCTGGATATCATGATGCCCGAAATGGACGGACACGAAGCGTTGAAAATAATTCGCGGCATAGAAAAAGAACGCGGCCTGCGTGGCCCGAATGAAGCCAAAGTTGTGATGATTACGGCTCTGGATGATCCGCGCAATGTTGTCGAAGCGTATTATAAGGGGGGAGCCACTTCGTATATTCCCAAACCTATTGATAAGCATATGTTCATTCATTTGTTGCGAAATCTGGGTCTGGTTGAATAAAAAAGTGCGCTGTGCTTGCAGTGCAAAATCTCAAACCGCCTTCCCCGCCCGTACGTGTTGCTGCCTTTTAAACGGATCACTTGGGGATGTTTGACCATGTCATGAAAAAAATTATCTTTATTTTTGTATTGTTGGGAATGTTCGGGACGGTCATTTGCTTGGGGTGCCCGGTAGCAACGGCCTGGTCGCAAACAGGGAATCCGGAGCAGTTCGCCAGTCAGTCCGGACAGCCTGCGCAATCTGATTCCTTTACTGGCGGATTGCTGGGCGCCGTGTTGCTGGGCGAGCCTTTTGAAGGCATCACCATTCCGGACGTTTTGGCCTTACTGGGGCTGGCGCTCATTGGATATCGGCTTTTCCGGAGATCCCGTGATGATTCGGACCAGAGCGGAACAGGTGGTTCCATGATGGATGACGATGCTGCGCCCGGTCCGGGGATGGACAGCGAAGCCTATCGCCGCGCCAAACAGTATTGGGACTATATGAACGGCAAGACGGACCCGAAACAGAGTCAGAATGATACCTCTCCGCCTGCTGCTCCCGATGCTGCCAATGGATCTGCTGCCGGTGCGTTGAAGGGGCGTTTCGATACGGATGATTTTCTCAAGGGAGCCAAGCTGGTTTACGGGCGTATTCATGATGGAGTTAAAAAAAACGACTACGATGATCTTGACGCGTTTACCACCCCGGATATGCTGGAACGCATTCGGTCCAAGCCTGGAACACTTGCCAAGAACGGCATGATCATGTTTGTGGACGCCGAACTCCTCGACGTGACGGACATTGCCGGAGAAACCCGTGCCACCGTGCGTTTCAAGGCCCTGGTACAGTACGCGGACAAGGGAAAATCCGAGGATGTTTCGGAAGTCTGGCATTTCAGAAGAAAATCCGACGACCCCAAGGACACTTGGCGCTTGCAAGATACCGAGCACTTCCAGTAGAGTCCCCACGCACATCACGCGAATGGGAGGTTCGATGAAGGTATTTTTAATCGGTTCAGGACCTGGAGATCCTGGGCTTCTGACATTGAAGGCCAAGGCCGTGCTGTCGGAAGCCGATACAATTGTATATGACTATCTGGCGCCCAAAGCTATTCTGGAGCACTGCAATCCTGAAGCCGAAATTATTTACGTCGGCAAAAAAGGCGGAGATCACACCCTGCCGCAAGACAAGATCAACTCCTTGCTTGTGGAAAAAGCCAAAGAGGGCAAGATCGTTGCCCGTCTGAAGGGTGGGGATCCGTATATTTTCGGCAGAGGTGCGGAAGAAGCCGAGGAGCTTCTGGAAGCGGGGGTTCCTTTTGAAGTGGTTCCTGGAGTGACTTCAGCAGTCGCCGCTCCAGCCTACGCCGGCATTCCTTTAACCCATAGAAAATTTGCCTCCAGCTGCTGTTTCATCACCGGCCACGAGGACCCGACAAAAGCGGAAAGTTCTCTGGATTGGTCTGTCCTGGCCAAGTTTCCGGGGACGCTGGTTTTTTTCATGGGAATGAAAAATTTGCCGATGATTGCTGATAATCTGGTCAGCAACGGCATGCCCAAAGAAACCCCTGCGGCGCTCGTACGCTGGGGCACCACTTGCAAACACCGTTCTCTGGCCACTGATTTGGAGCACATTGCCGCTGATGCTGAGCGGTATCAATTCGGCGCTCCTTCTTTGATTGTCGTCGGACATGTGGTCAGTCTGCGCGATACGCTCAATTTTTTCGAACAGCGACCTTTGCTGGGCAAGGGGGTGGTCGTCACCCGCGCGCGCCAGCAGGCCAGTGAGCTTGCGGACCGGCTCGAGGAACTGGGCGCTTGCTGCATCCAATATCCGACCATTTCCATTCAGCCACTGGACGATTACCAGCAGGTGGAAGAGGCCATACTTTCGCTGCAGCGCTATGACTGGCTGGTGTTCACTTCGGTCAACGGAGTAAACTATTTCTGGCAACAGCTCGAACTTATCGGGCTGGACTCCAGGATCCTTGCCGGCAGTGAAATTGCCGCCATCGGGCCGGCCACAGCCGCAGCCCTCAAGCAGCACGGCATCACGCCGGATTTCGTACCCCCAAAATATGTGGCGGAAAGTGTGGTCGAAGGACTGATCGAGCGCGGCATTCAAGGCAAGAATGTTTTGATTCCCCGCGCGAGAGAGGCCCGTGAGGTGCTTCCCGAGGAACTGACAAAAGCAGGCTGTTTCGTGAAGGTGCTTCCGGTTTATGAAACGGTTCTGGCCAGGCATGCGGAAGATGATCTGCGTACGCGGCTTGATGCCGGTGAAGTGCAATGCATAACCTTTGCCAGTTCTTCCACTGTGGAGAATTTTTTCGAGCTGCTTCCCCCGGACACGTTCCGGAAATATGAACAGCGGCCCAAGTTGGCTTGTATCGGCCCGGTTACCGCCCGGACTTTGGAACGTTTCGGATTCAAAGCGGACATCCAGCCCGCTGAGTATACCATTCCCGCACTGGTTAAGTCCGTAGCGGAAGCATTGGAGACGAAAAGTGAGTAATGGCTCTCCATTACAGCTGGCTGTGCTCGTCTCCGGCAGCGGTTCGAATCTGCAGTCCATTATTGATAAAATTGAGTCTGGTCTGCTGCAGGCGGAAATCAAACTTGTTGTATCCAATAAAGCCTCGGCATTTGGGCTTGAAAGAGCCAGAAAGCACGGCATCGCAACGCTAGCGCTGCCTCATGAGAAGTTCGCCAACCGGGAGTTTTTTGATCTGGCCATGGTGGAGGCGATCCGCGAAGCCGGAGCTGATACCGTTGCTTTGGCAGGGTTCATGCGGATTTTGACGCACGCGTTTCTGAATGCCTTTCCTGATCGGGTCCTCAATATCCATCCGGCCTTGCTGCCGAGTTTTGCCGGTGCGCACGGCCAGGCGGACGCGGCGGAGTATGGCGTCAAGATATCCGGCTGTACGGTTCATTTTGTGGATGAGTATATGGATCACGGGCCCATTGTAATACAGGCAGCTGTTCCAGCCAATCCGCATGAGGAAGCCGACGTGCTTGCCAAAAGGATACTCAGACTGGAGCATAGGATTTATCCGCAGGTGTTGCAGTGGCTGGCTCAGGGCAGGCTGCGGATCGAAGGCCGGCACGTACGGCTGCTGCCTGCGCCGGACCAGGTGGAACTCGCCCCGTTTGAGGCGGATTCGTTGGTGCATCCGCCTTTGGAAAAGGGATTTTGACGCGACCGGTACGCAGGGCTGCGGAAGGAGACCCATGAGCGATAGCAGCGAGCAATTTCGGTTTGCCCTCAGTTTGAAAGAAAAGCAGTATCTTAAAGACTTGGTCAGGCTTTGTATCCTCAGACGTCTTCAGGGAAAGAGTCTGAAACTTTTGCCTGAAGCACCCACTGAGCGTTTGGAACAGCCGTTTGGAGCGTTTGTGACGCTCAAACGAGACGGACAACTGCGGGGGTGCATCGGTAGAATAGACGCTGCGGCTCCTTTGCTGGAAACCATTGCGCAGATGGCGCAGGCCGCCGCATTCGAGGATCCTCGTTTTCCTCCATTGGTATTGGAGGAGTTTGATGCGCTTGATATCGAAATATCCATCCTCAGCCCCATTGAACCCTGTCCGGATACGAATAGGATAGAGATCGGGCGCCATGGTCTGATCATTCGTTCCGAAGGACGCTCTGGTCTGCTTTTGCCTCAGGTACCGGTGGAATGGGGCTGGGACAGGCAAGAGTTTTTGCAGCATACGTGTCGCAAAGCCGGATTGCCTTTGAACGCATGGTGCAAGCCGGAGACGCAACTGTTGTGGTTTGAAGCTGAAGTGTTCTAATGTCTTCGCAGCACACCAGAAAAAGGAGTGGAGGTTCCATGCGTACGTTGAGTGCAATGCTATGTATTTTGTTTTTTGCCGTGGCAGGAGTTTGTGCGGCACAGCAGGCCGCAACACCGCCTGCTGCCGACCAGCAAAAAGCGGTTGCCAAAGAGATTCCCGATAAACCCACTGCAGTTCGATCAAAGCCGACGGTGATTCCCGTGATTGTAGAACAAACAGGGGAAGATACTGTGGGCGGACGCCTTGCTTACCACCTCAAAGAACTGTTCAGCAAGTCAGCTTTGTTCACGGTGACAGCTAAAGATGAGAAAAAGATAAAGCTTTTACTGGATACGCAAGTTGAATTTCAAGGGCGGCCCAGCACCAGTTCAATCTATTCAGCCGTCTGGGTTTATTCTGAGAATGAAGGAACATTGAAGTACTATCTTGCAAGTGAAGCGGGATTGGTGCATGGTATTTCAGTCAAAGACACTGCGGAAATCCTGGCGAACAAAACGCATGAAGTTTTTACCCGTTATTCTTATTTGTTTGAGTAAAGCAAATTGAGACAGCGTGATACAGTTTTTTGCACTCGAGTGTTGTTGACTGAATAGTGCTGAACACTGGCCTACTTCACGAGGTTTCATGACTAAAACCTGCAGATTGTCCCGATCATAACGGCATGGGAACAGGTGTCGCAGTTTTTTCCAGTTTATGGGGAGTAAATATTTTGTTGAATTTGTTTGCAGCTTTGGTATATTGAAATTCTGTTATATTTTGAATGAAACTTTTCTTATGGTTATTTGCGTATGGGTTATGAGAAAGAGGATAGAGTGTTTCAGGAGTTGGGATAGAGCGTATGGCTGAAATACTCATTACAGACGATGAAGAGAGCATCCGCTACACTTTAAGCGAATTTCTCTCTGCCGTGGGGCATACCGTTAGGACGGCCCGCAGTTTTGATGAGGCGAAAACCGCTCTTGCCTCGTGTGAGCCGGATCTTGCGTTTGTCGATATCTTGTTGGGCGGTAGTTCCGGACTGGATGTGCTCAAATTGATCAAAGACAAGGATCCCGACATTCCAGTCGTAGTGATAACGGGAAACGCAAGCGTATCCAGTGCGGCTGAAGCCGTACGCCTGGATGCGTATGATTATGTTTTCAAGCCGATCAACAAGGAGCAATTGCTTCGTTTGACCAGCAAGGCGTTGTCTCACAAAGTCCTGCTTGACGAACGCAAGGCGCTCCTCGCAGAGAAGGAACGTTTACAGCTGCATCATGAAGCGGTTTTTCAGAGCGTGCCGGATGCTATTGTTACGGTCGATACCAACGGAGTAATCCTGCAGGCCAATCAGGCTTTGGAAGATGTCCTGAATGTACAGCGTACGCGGATTGTAGGCAACAAATTTGAAGACTTGGTCAACGGTACGCAGTTCGTTCCATTCTCCCGCGTGTTGGACAAAACCCTCCAGGACCGAAAACCGGTACGTGAGTTCCGCGTGGAATTGTCGGAACGTTCCGAAGGAAAACGCTCCGTTGTCATGCTGAACTGCATGCCTATGATAGATGACAGCGGCGTTTTCATCGGGGGCGTTCTTGTAGTTCGGGATATTTCCCGTCTGGCCGGCCTTGAGCGTGAATTGCACGAGAAAAAAGGAATGGGCAGGATAATCGGCCGCAGCCGGCGTATGGTGGAGATCAACAACCTTCTTGAAAAACTGGCCGAAACGGGCACGACGGTTTTGATTACCGGCCCCAGCGGGACCGGCAAGGAACTTGTTGCTGAAGCATTGCACTATGAAGGACCACGTGCCCGCAATCCGTTAGTAAAGGTCAACTGTTCGGCGCTTTCCGAGAGCTTGTTGGAAAGCGAACTGTTTGGTCATGTCCGCGGTGCATTTACCGGAGCTATCAAAGATACGGAAGGTCGTTTCAAGCTGGCCAATGGAGGGACGATTTTTCTGGATGAAATCGGTGATATTTCACCGCGCATTCAGTTGAAGTTGCTCCGGGTCCTTCAAGAAAAGGAGTTCGAGCGGGTAGGGGATACGAAAACCATCAAAGTCGACGTCCGCGTTATAACGGCCACCAATCAGAATTTACGCGAAATGGTTCTTTCCGGAGAGTTTCGGGAGGATTTGTTTTATAGGCTCAAGGTGATGGAAGTGCAGCTGCCGAGCCTGGAGGAGCGTAAAGAAGATATCGCGTTGTTGACGGAGCATTTTCTTGAAATGTTCAACGCGCAGATGCGCAAACAGATTTGCGGCGTATCTCCGGCAGTAAGCCATCTGCTTACCTGCTATTCATGGCCCGGAAATATACGTGAACTCAAGCACGCGATTGAGCACGCGTTTATTCTCTGTCGCGGACCTCAGATAGAATTGGAACACCTTCCCTTGGAACTGCGCAGTGTTTCTTCGGAATCTCTTGCTGTTCCAATAAATCAATCCAGTAAAAATTCCATGAGCAAAGCCGATCTTGAACAGGCCTTGGCTCATTCCGGCGGCAACAAGGCCAAAGCCGCGCGCGTGTTGGGGGTCAGCCGACAGACCATTTATCGCAAGCTGGTTGAATACGGCATGAACGCGGTCCATTGATGAGGAACTACATTACTGCAATCTTTTTAGTAGGCGCATTTTTAGGTACAATAGGGCAGTCTTCTCGCAGCAAAGCTTCCTTGGTGTAGGGTTCGTTTCAGTTTTGGGGAAAAACCAGTGAGGCAATATTACCCGATGGTTTTGGAAACAGTGTAAAACTCTACCAGGCAGAATTGCGTATGAAATACGAACACCATTCGATTCCACATGTTCATACGAAGGAGTCTTTTCACCAGATTGCACTTGATTCGGGCGATGCGGTTCTTATCGGTTTTTTACGCCTGGAACCCGGTTACGACCAAAAGGTTGCCGCCATGCAATTCGCTTGCGATCAGGCCGGCAATGGTCTGAAAGTGCTTGTTCTGGGAGAAGATGCCGACCGTGCTCTCTTGCAGACGCTGGCTCTGGAGGGAACACCTACGTTCATATTTTTTCATGACGGGGAAGAAAAGGGACGTATTCTTGGCAATGCTGACGGGAACAGGCTTGCCAGATTCATTGCTTCTTCCTTGCTGAAATAGCTGCGGGAAATTAAGCGATACGGGAATTGTTTCAAACCGAAAGGATCACTTCAAATTGATTCTCCCTCTGGCTATTGCCAGAATTCTGGTCTCATTTTTAATTTTTCCTATTTGGATTTCCCAATGACGACATCGCTGCGTACAGGTATCTGTGCGTAATTTCTTGACCTCTTTAATCTGAGATTGCATAGTAGAGGAGTCTGAGCCTCTCTGATGGCTTTGCATTTTGAGCTGCTGTTGCATCATTGTTTGGCAAAAGATGCGGCACGAGCAGATTCGTAACTAAGGTGTGTTTCTAAATTAATTTCATCGCGAGTTTGAGCAAGAATTTCACCAGGAAGACTGAAGATAAAATGATCCGCAGACGTGGTATGCTGCTTTGCTGGTCATTTTTTTCTGTAAACTCAGCTTGGTGGAACTCTCGTCAAGCTTAGCGGAAAGGAATTTAAAAAAACACCTGAAAGTGAGGAAAACACTATGTCCATAGGCAATGTGAGGAAATTCGCCATACTCGCCATGAGTGACGATGGTCTGCGCAAGGAATTGAATTCCGCTGAGGGGCGTGAAGGTCGTATGGCGATTCTGGAAGCCCGTGAGCTTGTTTTTACTGATGCGGAATTCGGTGAAGGGTACCGTTCGTTGTTGGTGGAATGCCAAACGGAAACCGCCGCAGACCAACTTAAAGAATTCAAGCTTTGGTGGGAAGTTTTACAAAGCATTTAACAAGTGTGCAACATGCCTTAGTCACCTGTTTCTATAACCCTTTTATTGGAAAGCAACAGGCGCCTGGGCTGGTTTTACACCAGCCCTGCTTTCTTTCGGGCATTGTTGTCTCTTTTTGTGAGCAAGAGGATATTGGTTGCATTACATTTCGGGAGCGATTAATGTGTAAGTTCTGATAGTTTGTGAAGAAATAAAAAGTAAAGGCGAGTTGCATGCGTGATTGACCGTCCTCCCCAAGGAAAAAAGTCCCTTCTTTTTCTGTTTGCCTTCTTTGTTTTCCTTTTTATAGTATCCGGCTGTGGCCAAGACGACGCTCCATACTCTGAAAACCGCCAGTCTCCCGGCGTAACCCATGATACGATTACTTTGGGGTCTTCTCTCGCGCTCAAGGGCCATGCGAGATTTCTGGGTACGCAAAATTTGCGCGGTGCGTTGAGTTATTTGAATAAAGTCAATGAAGAGGGCGGGGTCTTCGGGCGAAAAATTCGGATCATCGCTTACGATGATTCGTATGACCCGCCGCAGTGTCTGCTCAATACGCAGCGGCTTATTGTCGAAGATCAGGTTTTTGCGTTGTTTTGTTATGTGGGAACCCCCACGACGGTAAAAATTCTGCCTTTTCTGGCCGAGGCGAGAATACCGCTGCTTGGTATCTTCACAGGCGCCAATGCGCTACGCGTCCCTTTCAATCGTTACGTGATCAATGTCCGGGCTTCGTATTATCAGGAAATTGAAGCCGCCGTGCATCATTTGATCAATGACCTGCAGATCAAAAAAATAGGGGTCTTTTACCAGTACGACGCCTATGGATTCGACGGTTTGACCGGCACCGAGCTGGCCCTGCAGCAATTCGGCCTCAAACCCGTGGCGCGCAGCTATTATATCCGGGGCACCACGAACGTGGAGGATTCGTTGCAACGCATGCAGGAGGCCGATGCCGAGGCCGTGGTGATGATCGGCACCTATGATCCCTGCGCAAAGTTTATTAAACGGGCGGTGGCCCGCGACTACAATCCGATTTATTATTCCGTATCGTTTGTCAGCGCCGGTGAACTCGGCAGAAGGTTGCGGGGCCTCCATGATTCCATCATTCTCATGTCCCAGGTGGTGCCCCCGCCCGAACATCCGACAGAATCCGGCAGCGCTTTCGAGTACGTGACGCTGCTCAAAAAGTATTTTCCTGATGATAAGCCCACCTTCGTAGGGCTCGAAGGGTTCATCAACGCCCAGGTTCTGGTCAAGGGGTTGAGAGCTGCGGGAAAACATCTGACTCGCGAACGCTTTATCCGGGGCATAGAGTCCGTCAGAAATTTTCAGCTTTGGCCGGGAGTGAGTGTCTCATTCGGGCCCAACGATCACCAGGGGTTGGAACAGGTCTATTTTACCTGGTTGCAGGACGGCCAGTTTCGGTTATTCAAGAACTGGGCGCAAGTAGCTGCGGTCTGGAAACGGGAAAAAAAGAAAAACGAAGAAACAGAGGCGCGACCATGAAACGTCTCTATCATTTCAGCCTTAAAAACAAAATTCAGTTTACTTTTTTGGGAGTGGTACTGGCCATCAGCCTCTCCATTGCCTTCCTGGCGCGCTGGATACTTGTCTCTTCCTTGACTAACGAGTTGGAACTGCGCGGACGGGCTATTGCCCATTCCATTGCAGAACACGGCACTTCCTATCTTTTGGACAAGGACTATGCGAAGCTGCTGAACCTGATTGTGGAGGAAGCTTATCTTGGGGAGCGTGAGCAGCTCGTATCCTATATTTTTATTTCCGATCCGCAGAACGCGGTTGTCAGCAACACTTTTTTCCGGACATTTCCTGCCGCGCTGCGTACGGCGACGGTACTCGAACGAGAGAAGGAAGACAGGCTGATAGAAGTCAATGTGTTCGGTGAAATGGCGTATGACATTGCTTCGCCCATCAATGAAGGTTTGTACCGCATCGGTACGGTGCACGTCGGCCTGAGCAAAACCCACATGGACAACCTGGTCAACAAACTGCGCAATACCTTTCTGGGGTTTTTGTCTCTGATCATCGTGATTATCCTGGTCATCAGTCATTACCTCTCGCGATCCGTAATCAACCCGTTGACCGTATTGACAAAAATTTCCGATGAAATGAGCCGGGGGAATTTCGACGCCATGCTCGAAGTCGACGGGGAAACCCGCTGGGATCCTTCCAAATGCTCCGCCTATGTGAATACGGATCTGCCCTGCTGGCACTTTGACCAGTCCGCCGGCGAGGCTCCCGGAGAACCGCCTCACAAGTGCAAAACCTGCGAGTTCTACAAAAAACGAGAAGGGGATGAGGTGGTTCAGCTGGAAGACTCGTTTCGCAATATGCTCTGGTCCATTAAATTGTACCGCAGGCGATTGCGGGAATCCGAAGAAAAATACCGTTCGTTGTTTGATTCCGGACCGGATCCCATTTTTGTCGTCGCCACAGAACATTTGGAAATTATAGATTTAAATCCACGTGCAACCGATATGTACGGCTATGACAAAGACGAGCTCATCGAGCAGTCCTTTCTGATGCTTGGTCCGGACCATGAAAAAACCTACAGCCTGGTGCATGAACCCGAAGATTCCGCCACAGGGTGCATTTACTATCCCAAAGTCATCCATTACAAGAAGGGTGAAAAACCGTTTTTCGTCAATATCCATGCCTGCCCGATTACGTATCAGGGAAGAGAAGCCATGATTCTGGCCACCATGGATATCACGGAAATGATTGAAAAGGACGCACAGCTGATTCAGGCTGCGAAAATGAAAAGTCTTGGTGAAATGTCAGCCGGAGTGGCGCATGAAATCAACCAGCCGCTCAACAATATTCAGCTCGGCTGCGAGGTGCTTGCGTTGTTTCGGGAGCAACATCAGTCTATTCCTGATGACAAGCTGGATAAAGTGATCCGGTCGGTATTTGAACAGGTGGACAGGGCAAAGGAAATCATTGAAACATTGCGTGCATTTGGCCGGAAAGCGGATATTTTCAAGGAAAGCCTTTCCATCAACACGTCCATACGCAAGGTCCTGAGCCTGGTGCGCAAGCAGTTCGAACTGGATAATATTTCAATAACGCTTGAACTCGCCGAAGCGTTGCCGTTAATCCTGGCACATGACAACAAATTGCAGCAAGTATTTTTCAATCTGCTGAACAACGCGCGGGATGCCATCAATGATTCCTGTCCGGAACAGGGAGAGGCCGGCACAATCAGTTATCGCGAAATCCGCGTACGAACCTGGTTCAGCAATGGACATGTCCTGGCAGAAATTGCGGATTCGGGCAATGGCATACCTGAATCCGTTCGAAGCAAAATATTCGAACCTTTTTTTACGACTAAAAGTGTGGGTAAGGGCACCGGGCTGGGATTGGCCATCAGTTACGGCATTATCAAAGATTATGGCGGCGACATCACCATAGTTGATGAACCAGGCCTGGGCGCCGTGTTTCAACTCACCTTTCCGGTCTTTCCGCGATGATTGAGGGTGTTGCATGAAAAAGAAAATTCTATTGGTCGATGATGAAGTTCAGACGCTTGAGATGCTGCAAATGCTTCTCGAAATGTACGGCTTTGAAGTGCTCCTGGCGGGAAACGGTCAGGAAGCTCTCCGCGTATATGCACAGGAACAACCATCCGTTGTTTTGACGGACATCAAAATGCCCATAATGGATGGCATGGAGGTTTTGAGTAAAATCAAGGAAATCAATCCGGTGGCAGAGGTTATCGTCATTACCGGCCATGGCGACATGGATCTGGCGATCAAGGCCCTGAATCTGGATGCAACGGATTTTATCAATAAGCCGGTTCAGCGAAAAGTTTTGGACCAAGCCTTGAAACGTGCGGAAGAACGTATTCAGATGGCCAAAAACAATGAAGAAATGCTGCAATTGGAAATAGAGGAGACTGTAGCCATTTTGCGGGTGCGCGGATGTATTACCGCAAATTCGGAAGCGTTTCTTCACGAAGCTTTCAATAAAGCGCTACAGTCCGGGAGTCCGCGGATTTTGCTTGTTTTTGAGCAGAATGCCTCCATCAATGGAGCGGGTATTGCCTTGCTGACGGATCACCTGGTCGCATGCCAGGGAAAGGGCGTACGGGTTGATTTCGTTGGTTTTAATGATAATTTCCAGCGTGTTATTGATATTGTGGGCATATCCAAACTGGTCACGGTTCATGAAACCATGGAGCAGGCCCTTGCCATGGAATAGTCCGGGTGTATAACATCTTAAATTATTTTGAACTTTTAACCCTGCCGCTCATATCCTGAAAGAATGGTGAAAAATGGGAATAACGTTTTTTGTCGTCCTGATGACGTTTTTTTGTGTTTTTTTATGTGGTGCATGGCCTGAAACTGCCACTGCCGGAGATTTCTCCGTACCCTCCACCATATCCAGGCAGGCGCAAGAACACATGTCTCTGTATACCTTGGCCGGCCGCGATATTCCGTTGCCCGAGCCCTTGGACGTTGCCGGATGGCAAGCAAAACGGGCAGCCATAGAAGCGTTTTTCGCAAAGGCCAATGAGGAGGTGGTCGCGCGCTATGCGCCGACTCTGGAAAAGCGCGTATTGGGGGGCGTGCCCGTGGTGGAGATCAAGCCCGCGGGCTGGAAACCGGATTCCCGGGTTTTGGTTTATATCCATGGCGGATGCTATACGCTTTTCAGCGCGGCTTCCACGCTTGTTTGTGCGGTTCCTTTGGCGCATGATACCGGGCTGCGGGTACTGTCCGTGGACTATTCGCTGGCCCCTGAGTCCAAATGGCGTGCGATCGTTGCCCAGACAACAGCTGTAATCCGGGCTCTTGCCGAACAGGGGCAGGATCTGCGCTCCATGGCAATATGCGGAGACTCTGCTGGCGGCGCGCTCGCGGCTGCCACGGTTTTGAAGGCTCGTGACGACGGCATCGGCATGCCTGGGGCAGTGGTGCTCTGGTCTCCCTGGTCCGACATCACTTCTTGCGGGGATACCTTTACTACATTAAAAGATGTCGATCCCGTATTGCGCTATGAGGATATTCTTGATCGTAGCGCTGCGGCCTATGCCGCGCCTGAGGATCAGAAAAATCCCTATGTTTCGCCTGTATATGCTGATTATACGCGCGGATTTCCTCCAACTTTGATCCAGGCCGGAACAAGGGAAATTGTGCTGAGCGGTGCGGTTCGCCAATACAGAGCTCTGGCAACGGCGGGGATACCTGTGTTTTTTGATCCGTATGAAGGCATGTGGCACATTTTTCAAGGGTTTCCAGGAAATCTTCCGGAATCTCAGGAGGCTCGCCGCATGGTAAGGGATTTTTTGCGCACGCATCTGGCGCACTGAGCGTGAACTTTAGGACAACAGCCCGCAGCTTTTGGGGAAAAGCTGTAGAATACATTCGGAATGTCGTACCGGCCTGGACGAGTTTTCTTCACAGCGAAGAGGGCGAGTGTGCTTCAGTGCCGGAATGTATGGAATTCAATTAATCAAATCGTATTGGGGATACGTGATGAAGAAGCGGGTGATCATTGCTGCGGTTTTTTTATGCCTGACATGTTTGCCGTTTTGGGCCGGTGCGAGTGACTACTGCTCGAAAATAGAGGGGTACATAACCTTTATGCAACAACTTGCTTCCGGTTTGAAGGCCAAGGAAGAGATGGACGACAGTACGGCCATCGGAGACAAATTGAACGAGTTGATAAGTTTTTTGCGTATCGTGGATCAACGTGAGGAAAATACGGCCTTGTCGCAGTCTCTTGAACATCTGGAAAAAGTTTGGTTGAATCAGTCCTTCGACACCACCAACCGGAATGAACTGGCAGATGCCCTTGATCAGGCTGCGGGCGACCTGCAACATGTCTTTAAGCAGCGTTGCAAGCAGTAATTGCGGATCTTGTAGCGGCTGGAGCAGCCTCTGGCCGCTTGTCGTAACCGTCCCCTTGGAGGACTCCGGAACGCCCGCCGTTGCATCCGTAGCGCCTGGGCGCCTTTTTGTTATTCACCAACAGCGAACAGATTACGTCTAGGCCGGATGCCCTGGATGGAAAACACACAGTAGCAGAGCATGAGCAGAAAAAATCCAGACAGTCCGCGTACGGAACAACGCCTGAATCGTGTCCGTTATGTTTTGGAACGTCGTCAGAAAGATTTAACCCTGGTATTGGCCAATATTCATGACCCGCATAATGTCTCAGCCATTTTTCGCAGCTGCGATGCCTTTGGCGTGAGCAAGGTTCACCTCTATTATACCAATACGGCGTTTCCGGTTTTGGCGAGAAAAACGTCCGGCTCAGCCATGAAATGGGTTGAACGGGAGCGCCATACCGATGCCAAAGCCATGGTGGAAGGCTTCCGGTCCGAAGGTTACCAGATCTTGGCAACAGGTCTGAACGACCAGGCCAGGCCGCTGATTGATTTTGACCTGACCAAACCCACTGCCATTATTTTCGGCAACGAACACCGGGGAGTGGATCCGGAGTTGCAGGAGCTGGTTCCCGATGAAGTATACATCCCCATGCAGGGCATGGTACAGAGCCTGAACGTATCCGTGGCCGCGGCCGTTACTCTTTATGAAGTCTGGCGGCAGCGCCAGGCAGCGGGCATGTTCGAAAAGCCTTCGTACGCGCCTGATGAGCTGAACCAGTTGTTTGAGGAATGGCGGAAAAAATGAGCTCCAGGTAAACTGGAATGTTATTCGATGATGAGATAGTCGACGGACCTGCCCGCCTTCTGTTTTTCACGGATTAAACTTGAGCTTACATCGATACGCGGAACGGGGACGTACAGCAGTTGCGAGGGGGCTGCTTCGGGCGTGGCGCGCCACTGCCAGCAGGCAATGACGTCGGGGAGCGGGCAGTCGGTCGCGACGGTCTGCTTCGGCCAGTGGGCGGCGATGAATTCGCTCACGATCTGCAGGTCATAGGCATCCCTGGGCACGATCACCAGATTGGCCCGCTCGGGCAACCGGAGTCCCATGTGCCAGGCCGGGAGCGTAGGCAGGTCCAAAGCGCCGAGAATGAAATA
Source organism: Desulfovibrionaceae bacterium (assembly GCA_963677785.2). Classification (GTDB taxonomy): domain Bacteria; phylum Desulfobacterota; class Desulfovibrionia; order Desulfovibrionales; family Desulfovibrionaceae. Next base: position 400,212 of record CAXXDH010000002.1, read on the forward strand.
GAGAGACGCATGAGGGTCGCATTCGCGATACGCGGAAAGGGTGTCCCAGGTGTAGGAAGGCCCCTCGCGGCGGGCTTCGATATCGCTGATCCGCAGATAGTCCAGACCGCGGATGCCGTTTTGCAAACGGGCCATCCGTTCCCTGAAAGGCAGCAGGCCGTATTGGGATTTATGCGGGGGAACAGCGGCGGGAACGAGGTCCACGAACTCCAGCCGGAGCCGTTCGCGGACCTCGATTGCCAGTCTCAAATGACCTATGTGGGGCGGATTGAAGGATCCGCCCAAAATGCCGATGCAGCCGCGTCGTGCCTGGAACTCCACCCGTGAGCCCCGTTATTGACGAATTTGGCCGTGGCCGAGCACCACGAATTTGGTGGTTGTCAGCTCTGTTACCCCCATGGGGCCGTAAGAATGCAGCTTGGAGGTCGAAATGCCGATTTCGGCTCCCAGTCCGAGCTGGCCGCCGTCGTTGAAGCGCGTGGAAGCGTTGACGCCCACCATGGATGCGTCGACTTCGCGCAAAAAGCGCATGGACCGTGCGTAGTCTTTGGTGCAAATAATTTCCGTGTGGTTCGAACCATTGGCGGCAATATGGTCCTGGGCTTCATCCTGGCCTTCAACGACCTTGACCGCCAGGATCAGATCATGAAATTCGTGCCCCCAGTCACTTTCCTGGGCCGGTTGCGCCGCAGCGCCGAGCAGGGGCAGGGACTGCGGGCAAGCCCGGAAGCTTACTCCGGCTTCGCCCAGTTTTTGGGCGACCCTGGGCAGGAAATCCTGGGCCTCACTCTTGTGTACCAGCAAACATTCCAAGGCGTTGCAGACGCCCGGACGCTGTACTTTGCCGTTGAAAACAATTTCCAGGGACTCGTCCAGGTCCGCGCCGGAGTCGACATAGCAATGGCAGATGCCGTTGTAATGTTTCAGCACCGGCATGGTGGCTTCTGCAACCACCCGGCGGATCAACCCTTCGCCGCCGCGCGGAATGATGACATCAATATATTGTTCGAGTTTGCACAGGGCGGTGACCGCCTCACGGTCCGTCACCGGCACCACCTGGACGCCTTCGGGAGGCAGACCGGCTTTTTGCAGCGCTTCATTGATAAGCCCGGCAAGGAACAGGTTCGAATGAATGGCTTCCGAACCGCCGCGCAGGACAACCGCGTTTCCTGCTTTCAGACAGAGAATCGCGGAGTCAACGGTCACATTGGGACGGGATTCGTAGATCATGGCAATGACGCCCAGCGGGATACGCATTTTGCCAACCTGCAGGCCGTTGTCGCGTTGCCACATGGTTTCTATGGCGCCGACAGGGTCGTTCTGGGCGGCAACGTCTTCGCAGGCAGTAGCCATTTCTTCAATGACACGTGGAGTCAAACGCAAACGGTCCATACGCGGAGCATCCAGATTGTTGGCTTCTGCCGCGGCAAGGTCTTTGGCATTGGCATCGGCAATGTCTTTTTCGCGCGTACGCAAGAGCGTGGCGAGTTCCCGCAGTGCGGTGTTTTTGGTTTCGGGAGAGGCGGCCGATAAGAATCTTCCGGCATTTTTGGCCTTTTTCCCGATTTCCTCCATCCGCTCCTGAATCGTCATGGCGTTCCTCCTTGGAAAAATTTCGCTTTTCGTCGCGTAGTTAGCATGCGTCATACAAGCTGCCTACGAATTTGTAGCATGTGGAGCTACGAAAATGTAGAAAACTACGACATGAAATTTATATATAGCCTGTCAAAATAGTTAACAATTTAAAATCAGAAATGTCAAATGCCTACGATGTGTAGGAAATTTTGACATTTCTGTAAGCTGTGTTACAACACCGAGTCCATTGGACAAAAGCACATTGCCCTGTGTGGTTCAGCATAGCAAATCTTTTTTTGGGAGAAAAGAATGGCAAACGAGAATGATCAAAAAAAACAAGGTGATGCAAGTGAAAAAGCGCAGGATCTTCTGGCTGATGAAGTTTCAGAAGATCTGCATCCGCTGCTTCTTTGGCTGACAAAGAATGTTAAATCGGTTTCGCTTGTCTGCCTGGCTCTGATTCTTGTCTTTGGCGGTATTGCGGCGTACGAATATTTTCAGAAACAATCCCGTGTATCCGCGGCCAATGAGTTGGGCAAGATTCTTGTCACAACGGATGAGGCGAAAAAAATGGACGCTCTGGAGGGGTACGTAAAGTCCGCACCTGAGTCCATGGAAGTCCGCGGTCTGTTTGAGCTGGCTGCCTCATCCATCAACGACAAAAAGTTTTCCGCGGCCAATACGGCCTGGTCCGGCCTGGAGAGCAAGGTGGACGCGAGCCTGAAGACTGTTCCCGCATTGGGTCGCGTTCAGGCTTTGGCCATGGAAGGGAAAAATGATCAGGCCCTGGCGATTTTGAAAGATCTGCAAAAAAACGGTCCCAAAAGCTATACGATCAGCGTGAACAGCACCCTTGGCGCGCTTGCCGAACAGGCGGGAGATTACGCGACAGCCAGCGAAGCCTACAAAGCCTTGCTGGCCGCTTATGGCGGAAAGGGCCGTACGAAAGCTTATTACGAACACAAAATTTCCGAACTTTCAGAAAAAGCAGGAAAAGAAAAAAGTTAAATTGTTTGTTCTCTTATTCAACAAAGACAGGATCTTGTAAATGGCACATCCTTTGTTAGAAAACACACCTGGAAAAAAACATTTGTTGTTGGGTAACGAAGCCATCGTACGCGGCGCCCTGGAAGGGGGCGTCAGCTTCGTGAGCTGTTATCCCGGTACTCCCTCGTCCGAGGTTCCGGATACCTTTTACCGGATGTCCGACCAAGGGGACTATTATTTCGAATATTCGTCCAACGAAAAAGTCGCCCTTGAGGTTGCCGGCGGAGCTGCCGTAGCCGGAGCTGCGTCGCTGGTCACCATGAAGCATGTGGGCGTGAACGTTGCTGCCGATCCGCTGATGACATTGTCTTACATCGGTACGCCCGGCGGGCTGGTCTTATTGTCCGCCGACGATCCCGGATGCCATTCCAGCCAGAACGAGCAGGACAATCGTTATTACGCGCGGCTGGCCGGAATTCCCTGTTTTGAGCCTGCAACGGCCCAGGAAGCAAAGGACATGACTCGTGATGCCCTGAAACTTTCCCGCGCCTATTCTTTGCCCGTCCTGCTGCGGACCACCACCAGGGTCAACCACCTGCGCGGCCCGGTGGAGTTCGGCGAATATGCCGGCCCGGCCGCCAACGCGCCTTATCAGAAAAATCCCAAGCAGTTCGTGCCGATTCCGGCGCATTCCCGGCAGCAGCATGTTGCGCTGTTGGAGAAAATGGCCAAGTTGCGCGAAGAGTCGGACTCGAGCAGCTGGAATACGCTGCAGGGTGAAGGCGACAGAGTGATTGTGGCCTCGGGAATCGCACGCGCTTATCTGAACGATGCGCTTGCCGAACTCGGCGGCATTGACAACCTGCGGATTTTCAACCTGGGCATGAGCTATCCCCTGCCCGAGGAGCAGCTCACCGCTCTGATGAAGAAGGCCAAAAAGCTACTGGTGCTGGAAGAGCTCGAACCCATTGTGGAAAGGGAACTGCGCGCCCTGGCCAAGCTCAAAGGGTTTGAGGTTGAAATTTACGGTAAGCTCAATGAAGAAGGGCCGGCTCACGAAGTCGCGGCTTTTCTGCCCCGGAACGGTGAATACGACGTTCGCCAGATCGTCAATGCGTTGCGGTTGTACTGTATGGGCGAGGAACCGGAAGAGCCCGAATGCTGCAGCGTGGAAGAAGGACTCCCCACGCGGCCGCCGAATCTGTGCGCCGGATGCGCGCACCGTAGCATTTACTATGCCGTACGCCAGGTAATCGGAGACGACGCACACTATTCCTCGGATATCGGCTGTTATACGCTCGGTATTCTGCCCCCGCTTTCCACGGCGGATTTTCTGCTTTGCATGGGCTCCTCGGTTTCGGCCGGATCCGGCTTCGCCAAGGCATCGGGGCAGCCCGTGGTTGCCTTTGTCGGGGATTCGACCTTTTTCCACTCCGGCATTCCTGGACTGGTAAATGCCGTATACAACGGACATAATGTCTTGCTGGTCGTTCTCGACAACTTCACCACTGCCATGACCGGGCATCAGCCCCATCCGGGCGTTCCGACCACTGCCTTTGGGGAAAACCCACGCAGAATTGACATTGAAACGGTGGTCAAAGGCCTGGGAGTCGAGACCGTACGCAAGGTAAAAGGTTTCAATCTCAAAGCCCTGACCGAAACGCTGCAGGAACTCAAGTCCATGTCCGGCGTCCGCGTTTTGATCGCCGAAGATCCGTGCGCGCTTTTTGCAAGACGTACCTTGAAGCACAAGCCCAAAACCGTGGCGTACGTGGTTGAGCAGGGCGAAGATGTGGAACGCTGTCTGGAACAACTGGCCTGCCCGGCTTTTTACCGGAAGGACGATGTTGTTGCCATTGATGAAAATCTCTGTACGGGCTGTATGGTCTGCGTACAGGTTACCGATAGTATCAAAGCCAGGAAAAGGAGCAGCTGATGCAATTACGCATATTCTTCACCGGCGTTGGCGGGCAGGGAACTCTCACCGCCACGAATCTGCTGGCCAATACGGCGCTGCTTCAAGGACTGGATGTTACGGCGGGTGAAATCCACGGCATGGCCCAGCGCGGGGGTGTTGTCGAATCCATGGTGCTGTTGGGCGGATTGCGCAGTCCGAAAATCGGCCATGGCGAAGCAGATATTCTGCTCGGATTCGAACCTTTGGAAACCTTGCGCGCTTTGCCGTATCTGAAATCTCAGGGGGCTATTTTCTCCAACACGGAAGCCTTGCCGCCGGTGTCGGTTTGCCTGGGCAAGGCCTGCTATCCGTTGTTTGAAACCATTGAGGAAAAAGCCAAGACCTGCGCCGGAAAAACCTGGTTTCTCCCCCTGCGCACGCTCGGACAACAGGCCGGAGCTGTACAGAGCGGGAACCTGGCCATGTTGGGGGCGCTTTGCGCCAGCGGATTGTTGCCTTTTGGCCCGGATGCCCTGATGGACGGGATTCGGGCATTTATGCGTCCGGCGTTGGTGGACGTCAATCTCAAAGCGGTTGAACTCGGCGTAGCTGCCGTAGCTTAGCCTTTTTCAGGGAAGATCAATGAGCGCCACAGTCAAGCCTGCACTCGATCTGGAGCCCTATTTGGGCACTTTGCGGCAATTGGTAGCCGAACTCGGCCCGCAACGGCCTTTTCAGCCCACGCTGAAAAATCTGCTGCGGACCCTGGCCGAGAAACAGGGGTTCATCCGTCCGTATTTGACCATTTATGATCCGGAAACACGGATTTTGAAATTGAGTCTGACATACGGGCCTGTGAAAAACGCCAAAGCCACCTATGAGCCGGGCCAGGGAATCATCGGACAGGTTTTCAATTCGGGGCAGCCTGTTATTGTTCCGCGTATTAAGGACCACCCCGATTTTCTGAACAAGGCCTTCGGCCGCGATGAAGAAGAACTGGCGAACCTGGCGTTCATTTGCGTTCCCGTACTTACTCCATATTCTGACCTGGACGAAGCGCGCGACGTCATCGGTACGCTGAGTGTGGATACGCCGACGGCTGATTTCGAGATACTCGAAGCCCAGTGCCGTTATCTCGAAGTGGTTGCCGGTCTCATCGCCAACCAGGCTTCCTACATTCAGGAAGAAATGGCCCGCCAAAAGCATCTTATGGCTCAGGGGCTGGTGACCAGCGGAACCCAGGATCTCGGCGTTGAAGCGAACAATATCGTTGCGACGGCCAAAAGCATGCGCCTGGTGCTTAACCAGGTGGCCCAGGTAGGCCCGAGCAGGGCCACCGTTCTGCTTCGGGGTGAATCCGGCACCGGCAAGGAACTTTTTGCCGAGGCCATCCATGTGGCCAGTCCGCGAAATGAAATGCCTCTGGTCAAGCTCAACTGCGCGGCTTTGCCGTCCGAGTTGGTGGAAAGCGAGCTTTTCGGCCATCAAAAGGGCGCTTTTACCGGCGCGGTACACACCAAAAAAGGCTTGTTCGAACTGGCCAACAAGGGCACATTGTTTCTGGATGAAATCGGCGAACTGAGTCTGAACGCACAGGCCAAAGTGCTGCGCGCCATCCAGGAGCAGGAGATTCAGCGCCTGGGCAGCGAGCAGACCTTCAACGTGGACGTGCGGCTGATCTGCGCCACGCACCGTCCGTTGGAAGAACTCGTGGAGCAGGGGAACTTCCGGGAGGATTTATACTACCGGATCAATGTGTTTCCCATTTATATTCCAAGACTCTGGGAGCGGCGTGAAGACATTCTGCCGCTGGCCGAACACTTTCTGAAGCATTATGCGAAAGAATACGGCAAGAATCTGCGCCGGGTTTCCACTCCGGCCATTGATTTGCTGAACCAGTACCATTGGCCCGGCAATGTCCGCGAACTCAAGAATTGCATTGAGCGCGCGGTGTTGCTTTGCGACGAGGAGGTCATCCGGACCTACCATCTGCCGCCCAGCCTGCAGACCGCAGAAAGTTCCGCCACGGATACGGATCTCTCGTTTTGCGAGGCCGTGGCCAAGTTTGAGCAGGAACTTCTTGTGGATGCGTTGAAAAAAGCCCGCGGCAACATGTTGCAGGCTGCCAGAGATTTGCGCGTAAGCTATCGGATCGTCAACTACAAGGTGAAAAAGTACGATCTGGACGCGAAAAAATATTCTATGCAGGGGAAAAACAAGTTCATGAAATAGTACCGGAATTTTTCCCAGCCTGTTTTACCATCAAAGCGGGATTCCTTTGTTGTTCATGTGCAAGGGAAGCCCGCTTTTTTGTTTGGGCTGCGCGTAGTCAGGTTGCGCTGCGGAGAAGATGCAAGGGCTGGTTTGACAAGGACAAAAAGGCATGCCTTTGCGTCCCGGACGCCAAGTTGCATGCCTTCTGTGGAAGGGGGTAGGAAGCGTGTTATTTGTTAGGCGATACGGCGTTCCATGTCTGCCTGGCAGTGGACGCAATAGCACGTGGTAGGCCTGGCCTTGAGGCGGCTGAGGCCGATGGGCTCGCCGCATTCTTCGCAGAATCCGTATCCCAGGTTGTTTATTTTTCGCAGTGCGGACTGAATCTCGACAATGTTGCTGGAGGTCCGTGCCTGCATAACAGTTTTTACGTGGGCGTCCGTGACTGTGGACGCGAACTCGTTGATGTCAGGACAGACGGGTTCTTGGAGATCAAAGCTATAACCCTGCAACATAGTCAGCTGGACCTCTAAATGATGCTTGATTTCTGCAATCTCGGTATGCGTCATTGGTAACCTCCTTAAAGATATAAATTGTACATCATATAAAAGCGCGATGTGACAACATCGTGTCAAACTGAAAAAATATCTGCAGGAAATGGAATTTTAAGAAAAAAAGCAGTGGGGAAGGGACGAAACGAACAGATGAAATCGAGTAGGGGGATTCCTCACGGTCTCCCCCTCTCACACCACAGGGCATACCTGCTCGGTACCACGGCGGTTTCTCTCACCTTTCAACACTTCGTATCTTCCAATCAAGCTAACGAGGCCCTGCGCCCTGAACCAATCGTTGTTCATAGCCCGGTGGACCGTACGTGTTCTCGCCATACGCCACCAGCCTTTGCCGGATTTTGCCTGTATCCACGCATTGAAGTCTTCCACACCGAGGCTCATGAAGAATTCCGCCATCGTTTTGACACGCTTACATTGCTTCAGACGTACGCAGCGCAGTTTCCGCCGTATCCATCCTTCCATTTCCCGAAGGAAGCGTTTGCATTTCGCAAGCTGGAAGCAGCCCAGCCAGCCAATGCAGTACGCGTTGACGCGGCGTATCCTTTCTTCAAACGACATCGGTCTGTTACGCTTCAGTAGGCGGCGCATTTGGTTCTTGAATCTGACCAGACTCTGGGGGGCGAGGGCGAGTCCTCCGCTGTTCAGCAGGCGGTACCCCAGAAACTTTCTTTTACCCACATAATCCACAGCGCTTTTTTCTTGATTCCCCCGCAACTTCAGGCGCTTCTCAATAAAATGCGTCACGGATTCCTTCACCCTTTCCCCGGCCTTGAGACTGCGTACGTAGATGTTGCAATCATCCGCGTAGCGGCAGAAACAATGGCCTCGGCGTTCAAGCTCCTTATCGAGATCATCCAGGAGCAGGCGAGCAAAGGAGACAATGGGGCCCCCTGAGGCGTTCCCTCATCTCGTGCTACGCATACGCCGTCCTGCATCATCCCGGAATTCAGGAATGCGCGTGTGATACGCAGAAGGCGTTTGTCTTTCATGTAGCGGGCAAGCCGTGCCATGAGAATATCGTGGTTGACACGGTCAAAGAACTTTTCCAGATCCATGTCCACCACGACAGTACGCTCGTCTTCCACATACTGCTGCGCCTGCAGCAGAGTATCATGGGCTCCGCGCCCCGGACGAAAACCGAAGCTGGAATCAGAGAACAACGGATCAAGGATTGGGGTGAGTACTTGTAGGAAAGCCTGTTGCACCAAGCGGTCACGCACTGTGGGAATGCCCAGCTGTCGCATTCCCCCTCCCAATTTCGGGATCCGCACTCCTTTAACGGGTTGCGGCTGGTACGTGCCGTCAAGCAAACTCGAGAGCAGCTTGCCTTTGTGGGTGGAAAGCAATTCGCGCAGTCCATCGACGGTCATCCCGTCAATGCCTGCCGCGCCCTTGTTGTCTTTCACCCGCTTGTAGGCCTGATTGAAGTTTGCACGGTCGCAAACCTGTTCCATCAGATACTGTGTCAAGGATTGTTCTTCCCCCCAACACCGCGGACGCTCTCGCTCCTCAATAGCCCCAGTGCGGGGTCCGCCGTTACCTGGGCGTCGAGGCGTGTTGTCCACCTTGTCTGCTTCCCACGTCTGTCGAGTTGTTGGTGACTTGTTCCTTACATTGAAAGATTCGGCCCTTCATCCGTCAAGGGGACAGATTACTATGGCATCTGCTGACTTCTCGCTCCCCTTCCGCAGGCGTCGCCGCCTGCGTAGTCGGCTACACCGACAGAGAACGAGATCTCCCAGGGTAAGACGCGACTCTTTCCGCCGGGCCTCGCCGGATTTACCTTTGCGGCTTCCGGATGATTATAGGGCATCTCAGACTTTTGCCTCCGGCTTCCTCCCCACCCCGCCTCACGACGACGCAATTGCCTTCAGCTTACAGTTCCCACCATCAGGGCCTGTAGAGACTTACATCTCATAAGATTCGCGCCATGCCTGGCACATAAAAAAAGCAGGTTAATCGGATTAACCTGCTTTTGTCGCCGAAGGGTGAAAGGTTCGGATCAGAGCCGTCCTCCTCGATGGATATCCAGATAGCAGTCGAGCCAGCAGTGCATAATCGAACTGTGGATAGATTCTGCGAGGCCGTAGGTTGGGGCGGGGACGTAAAAATTGATGTTGCCCAATTGTCTGGATTTGTTCTCCGGTTTCATGGCGGAAAGCGTCACGCAGGTGATGCCGTTGGCTGTCGCGTACTCCAACGCCTTGACCACATTGGGGGAACTTCCAGAACTGGAAATAGTGATCAGCATATCTCCTTTCTCTGCAAGCCGTTCGAGCTTGAGCAGAAAAACATCTTCGTACGAGATATCGTTGCTGACAGCGGTAAGGTACGAAGTTTCAGAAAAGTTGATGGTGTTGAGGTGGGCGTTTTTCATGGCATCAAGGCCAAAATGCTCGGCCATTGTTGCGCTCGCGCCATTGCCCGCCATGAAAATGCGTTGTGAATCCGTAAAGACTCTAAAGGTTTCTTTGACCCAAATGAGCAACGCAGCGTCGACAGGAGTTTCCTGCCCGTCGCAAGTGGCAATGGTTTGCTTGTGATACTTGCTCACTTCGTCGACATACTTTGAAAAGTAATTATTAGTCATGAGCGGTCTGCCTTTTCAGATTATACGTCTGTGACTTTTGGCGGAAGATGTGGTCGCCGCGTTATTTACACCGCGGTCAGAACAAATTCCGGCGGGTTCAGAAAGTGTTTCTTTATAAAACAACTGTCCATGGTACGCACGATGGCTTTTTTATATTTCTCCGGAAAGCCTTCGGGCAGGCTCAATTCCATGGCAAAACGCGTATACCGTTGAGCTTTTTCGTCCCAGTCGCAATGCATCTCGAATTTCATGCCGGTGGTGTCGATTTTGCGCATGTTGCAGAATTCCAGCGCGTAATAGGCCGTACAGCTGGCCAGTGAAGTCATGAAAAGATTGGTGGGCGTGGGTGCGGAGCCGTCACCTCCGCGGCTGGCTGGCATATCGGTTTTTATCGTGTGTCCGCCTGCATGTGTTTCAATAGTTTTGTTGCCGGTAAACTGAACCGAGAGATGTTCGTCCATGATGCAATCCTGATTAGAAGTTGTGGCAATCGGTAATGTAAAACGGAAGTTCCGGGGCTATGTTTGCTAAAAAAGTTGTGACGGCCTCGTATTGTCCTGGTGCAAAACGCAACTGGGCAACCGACGCGTACTTGTCCAATATGCTCATGACGGCCAGATTGTCGTACCCTTCGAGCAGGAATTTGAACCGGGCGACGTCCTTGGGGGCCAGAGTAATGTAGAGACGCTGTGAATACTGGCTGGCGGCGTATGCTGCCTCAGACATTGAGCTACAGGACACGCGCGCCGTCTTCCGTGACATGGATCATGAATTCCCAACGGATGCCGCCCCAGTCCGGGTAGTACAAACCCGGCTCTACGGTGATGACCATGCCGGCTCTGAGTTCGCCCGGCGTATTGGGGCCGATGCTCGGTGGCTCGTGGGTCTCCAGTCCGATGCCGTGACCGAGGGCGTGAGTGAAGCGTGTTTCCACAGAATGCGCGGCAAAGCAGTTTCTGGCGACTTTGTAGACCTCTGCAATGGGGATGCCGGGGCGAATACTTTCAATGGCCTTGTTTTGCGCTTCCTGCACGTATTCACGCGTTCTGGTGAAACGATCCGGTACCGTGTCCCCCACCCAGAACGTACGGGTCTGATCCGAGCAATAATTTTCAAACCGGCCGCCGCAATCGATCAAAACCAGCGAATTGCGTCCGACGACGTCATGTCCGGGAATATGATGGGGCAGGGCGGCATTGGGACCTACAGCGACGATGGACGGAAAGGACAGTTCGGTGGCGCCGATTTCTCGAAAAGCTTTTTCCACTTCCCAGGCCACGTCCAGCTCGGTGGTACCGGGGACAAGCATGTCTGGAGCCCGGCGCATGACTTGATGGTTCAGGCTGATGGAGCGCTCAAGAGTGGTGACTTCCTCGGGTTCTTTGATGATCCTGAGTTGTTCGACGATGCCGACGCTGGGTTCCAGCGCAAGCTCCTGGGCCAGAAAGCGGAAGGTATCGATGCTCAGGGATCTGGCCTCCACGCCAATGGTGCCCCCGATGCGTTCCTTGATAAACTGCCTGGTCTTGTTCCTGCCGGTGCTGGTATAGATATAGATCTGGTCTTCCGGCCAGACGCGTTTTGCAGCGTCTTCATAACGCGGATCCGTCAGCAGGAGATCTTTGGCGCCCCCCTCGTCTTTGGTGATAAGCAACCAGCCGGCTGTTTCATTGCACTGCGGGTCATGCAGTTCGAAGCCGCTCAAATAAAACCGGTTTGCCGCATGGCTGACAAGCAGCGCGCTCAAGCCTTTTTCCGGAAGCAGCGCACGGAGGCGTTCGCGGCGTTCAAGAAAATGATCCTTAATCATTAGCACACCTTGTAGGTTTTTTCCTGATCTCCCAGGACGATGCGTTCGGCCCATTCCACGCCTTGCATGACCGAATGATCCATGTTGGAGACTTCGTATTTCCAGCCACCGAAACGCCCGCGCGAGTAGATGTCCTGCCCTTCGAGATGGGGGATCAACGTCCGGAGTGCGGCGTCACGTTCTAGCGTGGGCACCGGATAGCCGTAATCTACGGAAATACTCCAGGTGCTTGCGATGTCCTCGCGTTCGTCCTGGGCCATCAGGCCCGTGTTCAACAGTCCCTGAATAGTACTTTCCATGAGGGAAGTAAAATTTTCCTGCTTGTGTTCCGAAAAGGAAACTTCCGCCATCAATGCCCTGCCTTGTCCCGAAATGGCAAGATTGTTGGGGGAATAGTTGTGAAAATTCGTCAACCGGTAGTACGGACAATTGTTTTCAGGAAAATACATCCAGCAGGTCGGGTCGCCGGCAGGTGCGCTTCCGGAAGCGGGTTGTATTCCCACGCCCGCGACAAATACGCCGTTGTGCGTCAATTGTCCGGCGGCCTGGCGAAGTTGGTCGTTTTGTTCGGCGAGCACTTCGGTGACCAGCAGATCCAGCGGGCCCGTGTTGAGCAGATGCTCATAAGTGAATGTTTCGCCGTTTGCCGTACGTACGGTTTTGTTTTTCGAATCGATGTGCACGGCCCGGCATCCGGTGCGGATAAAATCCTGGATAAGCGCGGCAATGCCGCGAAAAATGCTTCCCGTACCGCCGTAGAGTGGAAAAATGAACGTATTATTGGGGCCCCAGGCCACGTCGTCTTTTTCCAGAATACAATTTTCAAGCACTCGTTTCAGGTCCACCACGCTGACCCGTTCGCTGATCCATTTGAAGTCCATCAGGGACGGGGGGGTGGCCCAGACCTTGAAATTGTACGGGAGCATGAACAGTGAGGCAATACCTTCACCGAAAACGGCGTGAATCCATTGTTCGAAGTTAGCGGGCGGATCTTGCGGCAGGTTTTCCGGAAGCAGTCCCCGAATGCATTGCCAGGAGAGTTCTTTGGGCAAATAGCGGATGTTGTTTTGAAACGGGTAGGGGATCCACGTATCGGCAATACGTACTCTGGAAATACGCTGATGGCTGATGTGTTCGCCCTTCAGGGCCTTTTCCACCAGTTTGTCGTAATATTCGTAATGGGAAAACATGACATGGCCGCCAATGTCCCAGGTGAATCCGGCGTCATCCCTGAAACTTGCGGCCAGACCGCCTACATGGTCGTTGGATTCGAGCACCAGGAAATTATTTTCTCCGAGTTCCCGGAGCCGGTAACCCGCCCCCAAACCCGTAGGGCCTGCGCCGATAATGAGGTATTTGAAATGCATGGTGTTTCCTTACACGAAATATTTCTTATCCGGAAGAGGGCATAATCGAAAAACGCGTTACGCTCCCGAATTGAATTGCAGTGCCGCATCCAGCGTATGCAGCTTTTCAGTGAGATCATTTTCCAGCCGGATGTCTCCGGCATCTCTGACCTCCTTGATAGTCTCATGGCTGAACATTCGCAGTAGCTTGAATTTATTGGCGAAACAGTTCCCGTAAGCCACACGGTCCAGTCGTACGATCCGGCCGCTACGTTTGGCGTGGCGGATTGCCATGGTCCCCTGATAACAGACATAGGAACCCTGGGACAAGAGCCTGATATCATGCGCGAGGTCGTCGTATTGCGAAGGAGACAATTGCAGATCGAACGGTCCGCATTCCAGAAGTCGTTGCAGGGGGAAAACATGGCAGCATCCTGTGACGGAATCGCAGGGCCGGATATAGTTGAATTGGCCGAAGTCCGCAACCTGGTTGTGCAAATCGGAAATCGTGAACGGTTCGTAGCAGGCCAGAGATGTTTCGTCCGGCCTAGTTGTAGTGTCTTCCGGGAGCATGTGTTTTCCCGGCAGGACATGCATATCCGCGCTTTGCGCCAGATAGGGGGCCGAACTGTCCACAACGCGGCAACCCCATACGCCGGCTCCGGGGTACAGTGAACGTGCCATAGCCAGGCTGTTCAGCCATTCCGGAGGCAAGAGAACATCGTCATCCAGAAAGGCGACAAAATCAAAAGAATGTCTTGCTGCCTCGTTTACAAGCCAGTTCCGTGCGGCGGCCGCTCCGACATTGACCGGGAGATGGATGCACTGGAATTTGTCTTTGCCGATTTTTTGCCGCCAGGCGCGGAGCACCTCGGTGGTTCCATCGGTCGAACCGTTGTTCAAAGCGAAAATGAAGTCCCACCCGCTGCTAGCCGCCACGGAGGCGAGGCAGGCATCCAGGCTGGCGGCTTTGTTGTAGGAATAGAGCAGAACGGCGGTAGACGATTTAGGAAGCGCGCACAGCAGCGGTTGTTTTCTGAAGCATTCGAAGGTCCGCAAGGCGAGTGTGGCATGCCAGGGCTTTTGCCGCAGGACAACGGCCCGGAGTTCCATGGCTTCTTCCGTCTGTCCCAGCCTTTCCAGCGCTTCGGCCCGGCGTTCCTGAGGCAGCAGCATATTTTCTGGGGCGTTGGCGTACTCTTTTTCCGCCTCTTCCCAGTTTTCCCGTTGAAAATGCATGTTGCCGCGCAAAAAGGCGAACAGAGGCGCCAGACCCCACGGGCCGGATTTGAGGAACACATGGGCCTGATGTGCTGTGCCCAACATTTCACACAGGGTTATGGCCTGCTGGCGCCAAAACAGATTGTCAGGAGTTTCCCGCAGGGCTTGGCGGACAAGAAGCAACCCTTGTTCGAATTGCTTTGCCGCAATATACGCTTGATAAGCGGCGATGCCCTCCGGTTTGGTCCAATGCCGGGACACCAGCGTGAGGATTTGCTTCAGCTCCAGGTCAAAACAGGGTTTGCGTCCTTCGAACTGCAGAATGGACCCGGCAAGATCCCCGTCCAGCGGGTCTTCTTCCCAGGCCGCCAGCAAAAATTCCAGATGCAACGTGGAGCCTGGTCTGGCGGCTGCCGCTCTGGCCGCAAGCCGGCGCAGGTGTCCCGCCCCCACACTGCCGATACGCAGGCCGGATTTGACGGATTCCGGAAGAGAGTTCCAATATTGCAAAAGCACAGAGGCCTCGTGTTGTTCGCCGCCGGCTTGTCAGGAAAAAAAGCGCGCAATGAGATGGTGCGCTTCTGTTCCCGGCTGTCGGAAACCAATTGCGGCGGACGTTTCCCAAAGGTGATGGATCAGGAAAAAGGAGTACATTGTTGCTTACGAACACGTTACTTATTGAAACAATGAACAAGCCCGTTTTGGGGACGCTAAAAAACTGCCGCCGGTACGCCCGTGTCTGTAAAAATGCGTCAACCAGTTTGAATATATGCCATAAGATGAACAGGAAGTCATCAATATCCGGCAGCGTATGGCAGGAGTCGCCCTACGTGACCTGTAGCAGATTCCGGATCAGGTGGCGTATGGATCAATGTGCCGACGATTACAGGCGCTGAAGGAGGTCTGCGTAAATCCGCAGCTGGGGCACAGTGCACCAGGACGAACCAGACAGTGCCGTACGCGGTTCTGCGGATGCGGACCTCAGGTCAGCGAGAGCAAGTGGTCGGCCAGCAGTCTCTCATCAAGGTAGGGCGCGCTTTCTTCCGAGATGAGCTGCACGTCCAGGACTTCCACGCCAAAACGTTTGATCTTGTTTATTTCGAGGGGGGTGGGGTAATCGCCCCGTTTGGAGTCGATCAGCACAAAGTTCAGCAGGCGATCCGTGGGAACCTGGCGGCCGCAGCTGCGCTGCAGGTAATCGATAAGGGACTTGACGCAGTCCGGGAGAGACATGCCGTACATTTCCGGATCAGGGCAGGAATTGGGCACGTACACTTTGGGGCAATTGGTTTCCCAGACAGCGGTACCGACTCCTTTGGGCAGAAGATTAGCCAGAACGCTGGAATAAAAACTGCCCAAGGGGTAGCAGATCAGCTCGGAATTGCGAATGAGCGAATCGACTTTCGGGCGGATTTGGGCTTCCACAGGAGCCGTACTGTCCAGCGAACCAGTCAGGTACATATTTTTGATACGTTGTTTGATGGGGGCTGTTTCTTTGCCGGTGATGTTGTGCTGTCCGACAATGATGCTGCCGTCTTCAAGTTCCACGGCCAGATGCAGGTCCCGGCTGATGACCGGACGCACCACGCCACGGACTTCGACGAGTTTGGTGAAAAGATAGATTACCGGATCGATATGGCGCTGGTAGTTGAAAAAACCTCCGGCAAGGATAAGGTTGCCTATGCTGGCTCCACGCAGGTCAAAATCATCAGGCATCTGCTCCGCGAAAAAGCGCAGATGGCTGCGGATCAATTTGCGCATGGGGTCCGGTACGCGGGCAACCAGACTTTCCTTTCCATCGATCATTTTGTCCAGCCGGATTCCCAGTTCCTGGGACGTTTTATCCTTGGGGAAACGATAGGCGAACAGGTCGAAGATTTCGGGGTTGCCTTTTACGGAGCGGTCGGCAAGGGCCATGAGGCGGTTGCGCAGGTCACCCACCGCAAGCATTTTGAAGGCGTTTCTGATGGTTGCGGAACTCCCGCCGGAATCGAACGGGGTGATGATGTGGACGGAATTGTGCGTACTGTATACGAGTTCCTGGCTCAGTGAACGCAGGGCCGTTCCTCCGGTAAAAAAGAGAATTCTCGGGCCGAGCTCCGGGGCTTTTCTATAGCGGGCGAGACGGACTTTGTCCGGGAAATCTACCGAATGAGTGAGTTGGATTTTGGGCATCGCGTATTGTCCAGGGGCTCCGGGTGGAAGAACAAACAGGCCGCCATCTTCGGATACTACACCTGACGGCGGCCCGTATTCAAGGCAGTGTTACAGAAGGTCCATGCATTTTTTGGCTGCCGCCATAAAATCAATGCCGCCGGTAAGTTCGTACACAGGCGTCTTGTCCAGCAGGTCCAGGTACGCCTGTTCTGAAAAATCATGCAGCACATCGGGTTCTGGATCGTAAAACAGCCCGACGGATTTCATGAACGACGGCATAAGGTCCGGCCGTTCCTTGAGCGAAACCTGTTCCATATTCAGGGGCTGGTCGCTGTTCCGGCGCCAGTTGAGCAGGATCAGACCGCTCATGGGCGAGGAAAGGCGGAATTTGTTTGTACCGAAGCATTGATCGATGAAGGCGTCGTATTTGTATTCAAGGTTCCAAAGTTCATCCAGAGGCAAAGCGGAAAAACGTTCCTTGTCTTCTTCGTTCATCACCGGGTGCAGGTCCGGATTGTTCAAGGCGGTTCCAGGGTTGATCCTGGGCATTTTGGCCACCCCGTACATCATGGGCTTTTCGACGTCGTTGCGGATCATCAGACGGTCGTTGCTGACGAACACGGCGCCCAGGCTCATGATGTGCAAGGCAAGAGTGGATTTGCCCATGCCGGAGAAACCTGCCATTGCCAGGCCGGTCTTCCTGCTTTCATCCGCATGTGTCACGCCGGCGGCATGAAAGAGCAGGGAGTTGTTGTGCAGGCAGTATTCAATGAAACGGTTATTGATGAAATTGACGACCTGATTGTCGTTCTGGATGCACGGACCGATGCAAAAGTGCTGACCGTTGCCGAAGGCGTACACGATTCCGGTCAAACGTTTTCTGACTACGCGGCCATCGGACAGATCGGCAAATTCTTCTTTGATCTTTGTTTTGCCCGGGTCGGGTTGTTTGATGATGAAATTGAGCTGCAGTGAATCCGGTTCCAGAGCGGGGGCCTCCAGCGCGGTGATGGTAACTGTGGGTTGCTGGAATTCCTTGGCTGCCGGGTTGCCGTCCATGGGGGCGATGAAATCGCGGAAATACACGCGCAGTTTGTTGATCAGCACTTCGGAATTGGAATCCACCCTGGCGTAAAAGCCGCGGAAGTCAAGGAGCAGGTGCCCCTTTTCCACAAGGGGGTATTGCGCCAGGTAGTTTTCAATGCACTGAGAGACGCTCGTTATGGGCATGGTCATCTGCATTTCTCCAGAACGTAGTTGGTGTACAAGTCGGCGGCATTGATGCCGTTTGCGTCAAGCAGACCTCTGAAGCCGCCAAAGGCGGAGACTTCAAATACCATTGGGCCGTCCTTGGTTTCCACCACGTCGACGCAGGTGAAATCCAGGTTGAAGAGCGCCTGGGCCTTTTGGGCAAGGTCGATGATTTCCTGAGTAGGTTCATGGGGCACGTATTTTCCGCCCGAGCGTGTGGTGGTGTTCCAGGAATCTTTGCTGCCTGCCCGCGCGTAGGTAGCCAGGTATTTGCCGCCCATGAAGGCGACGCCCAGGTCCTTGCCGGGGATGTCGACCATTTGCTGCAGGTACATGACCTGGTTATCATTTTTGAATTTCAGAATTTTTTCTTTGGCTTCAGGGCCGTCTTCAACGACCTCCATGCCCCGGGCCTTGGTGGAATACAACGGCTTGAAAATACATTTTTTGTATTTAGCCACGCATTCCAGCGCCTGGTCCACACTTTCCGTGATCGCCGTAGGAGGCATGGGAATTCCGCCGATCTTCAGGCCGATGGTGCAACTCGACCGGTCGAGCACGCGCATGATGCTTAACGGATCGGAAAAAACCTTTACGCCCTTGCTCTGAACAAAGCGTACGATCTCCAGGCGATCCAGGAGGTGGGGGGAATATTGCGGGCCGGCTTTTTTGATAATCAGGGCGTCCATATCGGTGAGAACGCAATCCTGAGAATACGCTGTTTCATTTTCCAGATCGAGAACAACCTCTTCCAGGTCCACCAAGGGGCATGCGCCGGTTTTTTGTTTCGCGGTCTCTGCCAGCAGTTCGGAAGACCAGCCTCCGGGGACCCCAATCACTGCAATTTTTGTCATGGTTTTTCCGTTTTCTTTTGTTTCAGTTAGTAAACGATGACGTTCTCGGGAAGAACGAAATCCTCCCAGGGGGTGCCCTGGTGCGCAAGCATTTTGTTCAGCAAGTAGATGCCGCGAAGATACATATGTTTGGCAAAGGCAGGGTTCAGCTCAAAACGGACCGAAGAAATAAAACTGCGCAGCAGCCCGAGGCTGAGCCTTGCCATGAAACAGGTATCGTTGTTTTTTGTCGCATAGGATTTTGCAAAATGGTAGACACCCAACGCCGTTTGATTGAGACGGTTGCGCAATTCCGGATCAAACACAGGAAGACGGAAGTGCGACACCAATAAAACGGAGATATCCTGCAGCGGGTCGGTTTGTCGTGAACGGTGCAAGTCAATATAGTGAATTTTCTGTGTCACATGGTCATAAAGAATATTGTTGATGTTGCAGTCGCCATGAATGAACACGGAGTACGGGGCTTCCAGTTCGTCTTCGATGGCTTCGGCTTTATCCAGCAGTTCCTCTATGGAAAAGACACCCAGGCCGCTGAAATTCTCATGTTCTTTGTGCAGCAGGGGGTAGAGGCGGAAAACATCGCTGATCCTGCTGCGCAACTGCGGAATAAACCCCACCCGGACGGGACCGAAGGCTTTGGTCTGTTCCCAGACCGTTTCCATGATTTCTCCGATCATGAAAAAGGCGTTGCGCAGGATTTCGAGATCCGCACTGAGCACGACATCCTGAAAGGTGCAACCGCCGAGAAACTCCACAAGCATGGAAGCCTGGGCGCCGTCTTCCTGATAGGCCAGGATCCTGGGGGGGAGTCCGGGCATCAAGGCTTCCCAGCGTTCAATATTGCCCCGTTCCTGGAGGAGCTTTTTGCGATTGCCCTCTTTGAAGAGTACTCCGGCGGCGATACGATCACTGTGCTCGCTTTCTTCCTTGAGCTGGCCCGGAGAGACTTTTCCAATGCGGCACCCCGAACGGGTTCCCCATATCCCCTTGAATTCGACATCCGAAATAGGGGTTTCCACTCCGGATACAGCCAGGGTTTCTTTCAGGGCCTCATATTGGTTTATTTTGAATTTCTCGCCAACAGCGGCAAAGATGATGGCCTCGCCGATGTTGAGCATGGCGTCCCCCATCCGTTCGAGATAACGAATGATGAGGTGGCTGGTGATCAGATTTTCCGTATTGTGTCCGGAGCGGAGTTCCTGCAGGATCCTGTCGAACTGCACCTTATAGAGCAGATCGAGGTTGGCCTCGCAACGGCAGATGCGAAACGCCAGTGAAATGTCCTGTTTAATGACCGCCTGATAGATCAGATCGATGCACGCCAGAATTTCAGCGAAAAAACGCTCGTAGTTATAGCGTTGGATAAACTCCGGATTGACAAGATACTGCGTCTGGCTGACGATATTGACGGCAAAGTCGGCTATCCGTTCCAGGTTGCTGGAAATGGTGTTGACCGCCCGAAACAGGTCTACCTTGCGCTTTTCCGTGGCCCCCTGGCGCAGGATGGCCGCAAAGGAGCTGTTTTCAATAACGCTTTTGAGGTTGTCAATGTAGTCATCCCGGCTTTCAATGGATTCAACAAGTTTGGGATCGGGCGTATCAAGGACCTTTTTTGCGTTTTCGATCTGTTTCGTCACTTCCAGGATCATGAAACGCAGGTTGTCCGCGATACCTTCATTATGTAGTGCTTTTTCCACAGCTCAGCTACCTTGGTTCGATGATCAAGGACTCGTCATCATTTGGTGTATCAGCGGACTCTTTCCAATTAAATTTCAAGATCAGCTTGCGCCGATCGCCTTTTCTCTTCGCATCCAGATCGAATTGAATCAGTCCCTTTGGTTCGAGAACAACCTCGTGGGACTTTGTGGAAAAAACGATTTGCCCGGATTCAAATCCTGAACGTAACGCATCGAGATATTTCAGAATACTTTCCGTATCCTGTATGGATTCATGCTTGAATCGTTCATCGTTCATAAAGGACCTCTTGAGGGATACGGGGTTGCGACAGCCGCAACATGCGGTGCCATATGTCAGGGAATGCGCAGGACAAACAAGCTGTCCTCAAAAAAACGACGTCCGCAGGAGTGTGTTACAGCCGGCGGCGCTGAAAAAACACGGTGACTCTCGCAGACTCAGTGCGCATCAACCCAGTCGTTGTTTATATTCCTCAATCACCTGTTTCCGAGAATAGCCGGAAATGATGAGATTTTTGCGGATAGCCATATCGTCCCAAGCAGGTTGCAAGCCGATTTCACGAGAGCCTTTTTCCGGATCCCGTGCCTCGGGAATAATGGTTTTCTCGCCCATATGGCAATCATCTCCCATGAAAACAAGAATCGGACGTTCCTTCCAGTCGCGTGAACGATTTTGTTGCTGAATCACGGTGATGAGGAACTCCGTGTATTGTCGGGACTGCGGATTCCAAACCTCGACACCGTCCACATCATAGCCTGCCAGCAAGATCGGCCAGAATTGCTCCGGGTGCGGGATAACGATGCCGGCATTGAGCGTACGTGCTTCTTCGATGATTTCAGAGGCGCGGTAGAAGTACTGCAGGGAAAAATTCGCTTTGACGAGATCCTTGACCGCTTTGAGAAAGATCTGGGCGTTGGCGATGAAACGGTCTCCGTAGGTAGGCCGCATGGCATTCATGAAGTTGCGCAGCAGCTTGTTTTTGATCATCACCTCGGGAACTTCCATCCAATTATCTTCAATCAGGGTTTTGAGCTTGCGCGCATAGATACGGCAGAATTCCACAAGGGTTTCATCGGCGACCACTTTGGACGCGGCCTGCTGCCTGCGTTCCTCCATGGAATCATCAATGATCGTGTCCAGAAATTCAAACAACTGGCCCGAGCGATATTTGAAGGTGTGTTTGAGCATGGACTGCAATACATTCGCGTTTTCACCTATGTTTTCACTCTTGAAATGCAGCAGCAGCTGGACCTTGCGGTTGAATCCATGCGAATAGCAGTCGACCTCGACTCCGGAATAGCCGTTGAGGGAGAGGAGTTCGTTATGTTGCGTAGGGATAAGGAGCTGGTTGTTTCTATGCGGGTATAAATTTTCAACCCGGTCCATTATCATATCCATGGGAACGAATTCGGGATGCCAGTGGACAGCCAGGACTTCAGTCTGTCTCGGATAGTTTTTATCCGGGACACGGACCCATTCCTGTTGCGTCTCCGTAAGGTCAGTAGAAATGACTTCAAAGAAGATTTTTGTGTCTTCCTCAGTCACTTCTTGTGGTATTGTATCTATAGATACAGACTGTTGCTGTTCCATTGTATCAAACTTTACCAACTCGATTCTATTTTTAGTCATTTTTTTACCTTGTATTCCCCTGCCACAACAATCAGAGCATAAGCGAGTTATAGAAAAGTAGCGGTTATTTATACTTGTTATGACAAGATACTTTGAGCGCATTGAGCTTTTCAACATGCGCTGTTGCTTCTTCAAGATCCTGTTTTTCGACGGCGGCAGCAAAGGCTCGGACCGCCTCCATGTAGGGGGCGTAATATTCATCGCCCTTGCCCGGAAAAGAACACATCCATTCACTGGCCTGGACAAAGCTCCGGGTCAGTTCCGGAGTGGGGAGCGTTTCCGAATACAAGGCGCAACGAATTGCCTTGAATTGCTTTTTCATTATTTTTTTAAAAGGTTTATATTTGCGGGGTTTTTCCTGTTCCACCCCCGAGATTAGGGATTCCAGATTCTTGGAATCATGAGCGCTGTAGCAGAATTCACCCTCGGGTTCGTACTCTCCCTGGAATTCGAATTCATCATCATATTTTATCTTGATTTTGACAAGGAGGCCGTTGTTTTCCCTCTTGAGGGTCATGGTCAGCTTGGTGAAATCGGAGACATCAAGTTTCGCATCTCCTACGGACATCGTGCCCGAAGACAATTCTTCTCCGCATTGTTTCAGAAAATCAGGTAATTCCTCCTGATGAAGCATGAATTCGACTTTGCGTTTGCTCGGCTGCGCCATACCTACCTCCGGCAGTAAAAAAAGAAGAGCGTACGGAATACTTGCCCACCATAGTGGTACATTGTAGAGGCTCTCCAGAAAAATTACAATGTTTCAAGAACTGAGGCAAATTCGTCATCTTACGGGTCAGTTCCTGCCGCAATGGTGTTTGATGTCTACGCCTTTAACGATAAATATTACCGTCTCCGCGATGTTGGTGGCCAGGTCCCCAACGCGTTCGAAGCTGCGGGTAACGAGCAGCGTATGTACGGAGCGCTCCACGGTTTTGGGCTCCAGGCTCATTTGTTCCACAAGCATTTTTACGGCATGCATGTCCAGGTTGTCCGCCTTCGGATCCATGTCGCAGACGCGTTGGGCCAGCTCGGGGTCCGCGTCCTTGAATGCCTGGATGGCGGTTTTGTACATCTCATGGCAGTGGGCGGCCAATTCTTCCAGCAGCTTGTTGAACGGCAGGGGAGGGCGCAGCGAAAGCAGCAGGCCGTGTTCGGCAATATTGACAGCCTCATCGCCGACGCGCTCGATGTTTACGACCATTCGCATATATCCGACAATGGTACGCAGATCACGTGCGACAGGCTGCGCAAGGGCCAGAAGCCGCAGACTTTCCGAATCGATATCGCATTCGAGCTGGTTGATGGTGTAGTCCGAATCCACAACTTCCTGAGAAAGATCCACATTGCGCTCAAAAAGCGCCGTTGTTGCCTTGTCCAGAGCTTTGTCCGCATAAGCCATGATTTCCAGCATTTTCAGGCGCAGCGAGTCCAGCTCCTGTTGCAAATGTGTTTCCACCATACGTTCGACCATTAACCGAACCGTCCTGTGATGTAATCTTCCGTTTGTTTGTTTTTCGGCCTGGTGAACATGGTTTCCGTGTCGCCGGTTTCGATCAGTTTGCCCATGTAGAAAAAGGCCGTGACGTCGGAGACACGAGCCGCCTGCTGCATGCTGTGCGTTACGATAATGATGGTGAAGTTCTGTTTGAGAATGTGGATGAGCTCTTCGATTTTTTGTGTGGCTATGGGGTCGAGAGCGGAAGCGGGCTCGTCCATGAGCAAAACTTCAGGCTCGACGGCCAGTGCTCTGGCAATGCAGAGGCGTTGCTGCTGGCCGCCGGAAAGGCCCAGTGCTGAAGAGTGCAGTCTATCCTTTACTTCATCCCATAATGCCGCATGCTGCAAACTTGTTTCTACCTTTTCCGAGATGAAATTTTTATCCCGGACGCCGTTCACCCGCAGGCCGTACGCCACATTTTCATAGATGGTCTTGGGAAAGGGATTGGGCTTTTGGAAAACCATGCCGACGCGGCGGCGCAGCTGTACCACGTCCAGCTTCGGGTGTAGAATATCTTCGCCGTCCAGGCGTATTTCTCCCTCGATTCTGGAAATGGGAATCAGGTCGTTCATTCTGTTCAGGCAGCGCAAAAAGGTGCTTTTTCCGCAGCCGGAGGGGCCGATCAGGGCGGTAACTTGATTTTGGACGAACTCAAGATTGATATCATGGAGCGCTTTGAAATCTCCATAATAGAAATCCAGATTGCTTGAAAACATCTTGACCGTTTTTTGTCCCATGAAATTCTCGTTCTTTTGTTTGATAGGTTAAATGGAAACACCGAGCGGTTGCTGCTGCAGGGACTGTTCTGCCGGCACTGCCAGGGGCAGAGAAAAATAGAATACCGATCCGGTGTCGCTTCCAGGAGACGTTTCGACCCAGATTGTTCCTCCCATTTGCTCCACGATATGTTTCGCAATGGCCAGTCCAAGTCCGGAAGATCCGCTGTTGCGGGAACGGTGCTTGTCTATGCGGTAAAAGCGTTCAAAAATACGCTCCCGCTTATCGCGTGGAATGCCAGGGCCGTTGTCCTGGACGGCAAAAACATAACCTTCGTCGTTGCGCTCGTGCCAGATAGTAATTCGCCCAACGCCTTCCGCATGCGCTGCCCCGTATTTGAAAGCATTTTCCAAGAGATTTCGAAAAATCTGAACCAGGCCTTCAAAGTTGGCGGAGACCATTATGGCGTTTGAGGGGAGTTTGTTCTCGAAGAAGACTTCTTGAGCGCCGTCCAGGTGCGCGCATTCCTTGTAGGCCTGATTCAGCGCATTGCAGGCGTCTATTGTTTCAATCTGCCCTTTTTTGCTGCCCTCTTCGAGTCTGGCCAGGCTCAGCAGTTCGTTGACGATTTTTGCCATGTGATTGGCATTGCGCAGAATGATTTCCAGAAACGAATGCAGCGAAGTTGATTTTTCACCGTCAGGAATACTGGCCAGCAACGTTTCCGCATAGCCTTTGATGGAGGTCAGGGGCGTACGCAGCTCGTGCGAGACATTGGCGACGAAATCGCTGCGAACACGTTCCAGCCGTTTCAGTGCGCTGATGTCGTGGAAGACGGCAATGGCTGCGGCCTCGCCTGCTTCATGATCCTTGATGCGCAAACAGGCGATGGTTACATCATAGACCGTATCCCGCACCGGTTCGATTTGCATGGTGGTAATGGTGGCGCCGTCTGCGCTTTTTCCCGATACGATGGCATCGCAAGCCCGCTGGAGTTCCGGACTGTCGATCATTTCCAAGGGACGGCGTCCAATATATTTGCCGGCATGCCGGTTGATACGGGTCATGGCCTTGTTGATCGTCAGGATACGGCAAGTGGAGTCGAGGACCATAACGCCTTCATTCATACTGTTCAGAATAGCTTCCAGCTGATTGTTTTGTTCGGTAATCACAAAAATATGCGCTTCGATTTTTTCCGCCATCCGCCGGATGGAACAGGAAAGCGCCGGAAAGTCTTTGTTGGAGTATAACAGAGAACGTTTTTTGAAATCACCGCCTCCAATATCGTCCGCGACCTTGATAATCTCAGACATAGAGTTGTCCAGCTTACGAATGGGAAACAAGGTAAAACAAAGAATGAAACAGAAAGCCCCAAGAAAGGCGAAAATTGCATATGAACGAAAAAGAATCATTTTGTTTTGCAACTCATGCATGGGAATACTGATTTGGAGTTGCAAAGGGACTTTTGAAAGTGAGAGATAAATCGGGACGGCAACGTCAACATGTCCACTTTGCAGTAAGTCATTGGCCAATATAACCGAAGTAACTGAATTTTTCTGTGTTTGGATTGTTGTTTCCTTTTCACTGCTTCCGACGTCAGATTGCTTATGGGCGCGGGCCACGGAAAAGGTGAAATCCAGTTTCCCGGCAAGCTCCGACAAAATGGAGTTCAACTCGAGCTGCGAGTTGATCCCAGGTTTTGACTGTAGCATGGTTTCAGTTATTGTCGCAATGCGTTCGGCATCATAACGAGCGAGTGAAAGAACTTCCTCGTTGATGAAGGTAATAAAATACCAAGCCGGCAGAACAACCCCCAGGGCAAGCGCCAGGAGAATGCTGCCGACAAGACGCGTGCGAACCGCTTTGGATTGCTTCACCTTGCTACTCCCGGAAACGATACCCGACGCCGCGGACGGTTTCGACAAATTCAGCATATGGTCCGAGTTTTTGTCTGAGACGGCGTATGTGGGTGTCAACAGTCCGGGCATAGCCTTCGAATTCGTAGCCCCAAACCGTATTCAATAATTGATCGCGCGTCAGAACTCTTCCCTGGCGACTGATAAGTTCGCCCAATAGTTTGAATTCCGTAGCGGTTAATTCAATATCCGATTCGTCCACGGCAACTTTGTGGGCTTCCATGTCCACGACAAGGCCCTTTTTTTGCCATTTGGTTCTGTCGGCAGTTGTAACGCCAACGGTCACTGTTCGTTTAAGAATAGCCCGAATTCTCAATAGCAATTCGCGCGGACTGAATGGCTTGACCACATAGTCATCAGCCCCAAGCTCGAGCCCCACAATCCTGTCCACTTCTTCGCCCCGGGCCGTGAGCATGATGATTGGAATTTCGCTTGTTTCTTTTTTTCGTTTGAGTTCTTTGCAAACTTCAAATCCATCAAGTCCGGGCAGCATGATGTCGAGCAGAACCAAATCGGGATGGTGTGCAATGGCCAAGTGTAGACCTTCATAACCATCGGCGCTGGCAATCACCTCGTAGCCCGCTGCTTCTACATTGAAGGACAGAAGCTGGAGTATATCTTCTTCGTCTTCGACGATCAGGACTTTTTCTTTTGACATTCCTTCCTCCAGATTCAGGTGAATTCATAAAGCATTATTTTGATGACAACATCATGTAACCTTTGTTACAACTGTGTTACGATGGGAGAAACACGGTGAAATCATACCGGGTTTACTGAAAAAAATATAGGTCCTTCCGGA
Organism: Desulfovibrionaceae bacterium; assembly: GCA_963677785.2. GTDB lineage: Bacteria > Desulfobacterota > Desulfovibrionia > Desulfovibrionales > Desulfovibrionaceae. The sequence continues at coordinate 426,940 of CAXXDH010000002.1, forward strand.
AACTCAGTGGGTGGCCCCAGTCTTGCTAATCTCCGGGTAGAGTTTTAGCCCGCCACAAAAGAAGTAAATCGCTGTTTTGAAATGCTCCTTATTGCTGTAGCCACAAGCTCGGCGTTTGATGGACATGATCTTGCTGTTCAGCCCCTCCGCAACAGCGTTTGTCACGCGATGCCGACAAAAGGTCACGATGTTGTCCATGTGATCCATGAGCATGTTCGCCACTTTGCCCATAGGCTCGAGCTTCGAGCGTTTGGCCCAAGAACACCATTTCTTCAGAAAACGCTTGGCCCACCCAACAGACAGATAGTCCCACAGTCCGCGAAGACTCTCTTTCATGGCCCAGGCTTTGCCCGTCTTCAGATTCGATTTCTTGAGTTCCTCCAGGCGCGGTCGTTGGGAGTCCGAGAGGTTCTCCTCAGCGTATAACCACAAGTATCTGCTGCCTTTCAAAATTTCGTTTGCTTCAGCCATCAGCGCCTTATGTTCCTGGCGGCGTACTTTATCCACGGCTTCCCCTACATGCTGCATGATGTGGAAACGGTCGAATACGATTTTACCTGCTGCATCGGGTACGTTTTCCTTGGTGGCCAGGAAGTATGCCGGCCACATGTCCATTGATACAGCCTTGATTGCCTTGAGCTGTTCGTCGTTCAACTGTTTGTAATATTCTTCAAGGCTTGCCTTTTTGCGTTCCTCGGCAACATATTCAACCGTACCTCGCAGCAAGTCGCAGACAACCGTCATATAGCTATGTCCTTTCCGGAAAGCCTTTTCGTCGACTCCGATGTAGCTGATTTTGCGCTGTTCCTTTCGTGCCATGCCTCGTCGGACAGCTCTTTCCATAACGCCCCAAGCCTGATCCCATGAGATACGCATCAGTTTGCGGGCGCCTTCGACAGTCGAGCATTCTTTCAGAACATCGATGATCAACCTTTCCATGAGCAAGGTAAAACGCGAACCAGGCTCCGCCCAAAAGACCTTGACCTGCTTGACGCCATGCTCGGGGCAATTCACTCGGGGGATCCTTGCATGGATGAAGGTTTTGAACTGGCACGTATCCAAATGCCGCCAAATCCTTTCTTCCACATGATCCCGGCAAGTCAGTTCCTTGCCGCATTCCGGACAAGTCCAAAGCACCTTGCTCTTATGCTCGAGCCAAATATCCACACGGCCTTCAGACGTTTTCAAGTCAACTTTGTCTACAAACCAAGGGCTCTTGACACCCAAAATCTGTCCGTAAAGATCAACATCTCTCATCGGCGATCTCCTCCTGGAAATCGCCTACATTATGCCGCTACCCACGACAAACCCGGAAGGACCAAAATATATTTTTCAAAAAAAGGAATCGCACGGAAAGGTGTCTTTACACCCGGTTCCGGCTTTGTTATATTTTTTTTCAAAATGGTAGAGTTTTATCCTTAAATATTAAGCTATTGTCATTGAACCTTATAATTTCTTGAGGCAAAAGATGCGCTTCCTTTTTATTGTTTCTCTAGTTGCGTTATTGTTCTCATTACCGAGCTGTTGTGCCAATAACTATGGCACGTCAAAAGTGGATTGTGACGATTCCTTGCAATGCGATCTCCAAAAATTTTTATGTATTGATGAATTTACAATGGAATATTGGCATAATACACTGAATTGCCCTAGTGGCCATGGTCAATGGTATGGTCAAAAACAATCTGCAGCAGCACAAAGACAGGCCCGTGCGCAGAACGTATCGCAAAATCATTCAACAAATGTCGTCCAATATTGATGCTATTGCACATGGTATACTCGTTTATACAAATAACTGCAGTCATATCGTAGGCTGATTAATGTTTGTTGACAATTTTTTGTGTCTTCGTTGACCATGGAAATAGTTATACATTCTTGCGAAAATTTCTTCAGCTATGATATAAATTCCAATAACAATTTCTTTTTATAACTACTGCGATTAATTGAGATATTATTCTCGGATAGCATCTGTTTCAGAAAATCGAACTGGTTTGTATCCCGTTCCTACCAAGATATGCAATTGGAGCTTCCAAGAAAAAACGTTGGAGGAGCGAGGCGTAAGGGCTTTTTCACTGCTCAATATCTAGCCAGGACAGTATTGCACAGAAAGGTCGCGAAAAAAGAGTTGCTTGCCTTTTTTGCGGTGCTTGTGCATTGTTGCCCCAAAAAATACGTCAACTGGTTTTTCTCTGTTATAACCTGCTTTTTTTTGTTGTTGTTTGTGGGGCTGCAATTCTTTAGGTTGCTGGGCAAGTGCTGTGCTGCGGGCCGAGTAGTCCCGTTGCAGGCTTCTGAGAATACCGCTATTTGTTGCGGGCTTCAATTTCATCGAGGTATGCCATCATGCGTAGAATGATTTGTCTGTTCTGTTTTGTGTCGTTGCTCGTTTGGGCGCTGACGGCAACAACGGTACAGGCCGAAGAGGTCTTGCAAAAAAAGACCACGGATGCTGAGGACAGCAGGGCTTCAGCCTTGCTGAAAACGGCCAATTCCGGGATGCGTGCGCACGAGCAGGGCAGATATGACGAGGCAATGCGCCTTTATTCGCAGGTCATTGACTCCGGGATCCTTCCCCCGCAAGACAATCTGATGGGGTATCTTTGCAACAACCGCGGGTTGCTGCTGCTTCGCCGCGGGAATTACCGCGGCGCGGTGGCTGATTTCAGCAATGCGCTCAAAGGGCGCGCCGAAGCAATGATGTACGTGAACCGGGCAAAAGCCTGGACCATGTTGGGCGAAGACGACAAGGCTCTTGAGGATGCGGACAAGGCCATCGAACTGGCGCCCGAATCTTCACGCGCTTATAATCAACGTGCCATTGCCTATTTGAATAAGGGCATGCCCGGGCGGGCCAGACAGGATATTGAAAAAGTCAGATACATGTACCCGTTCTTGAAATGAGCCTGTTCCGCCACTACGTTTTTTGAACTGCAGCCATGAATTTCTCAGTGCTTCTTTTCAACTAAGGATAGCCCATGAAAATGACTCGAATTGTTGGTGTTCTTGCCGTGTTGTTCTGTTGCAGCTTGTGTTTTCAGGTGGGGCACGCGCGGGCGGAAAGGAGTTTGAAGGGCATCAATTTTGGTATGAGCCCCGAGGCCGTGCACCGTTGGATAAAAAAGCAGCCGGGCAGCGCGGACACAATGTTCATCAAAACGGTCTGCCGGATTCCATTGGGTTTGGATTTTATGGGGGGGCTCTCGGTCATGAGTTCGGAAACCGGCATACTGATGTATAAATCTCTGGGGTTTCCGCCGTTCTATTTTTACCAGGACAAGCTTGTCGGCTATCGCAAGGATCTGGTCTACCTGGATGATTTTCTGGCTCTTAAAAAAGAATACCCCTCCGGACGCTACATGACGCATCGTTTTCCGGGACTGGATGCCGGCAGAACGGTTTTTCTTGCCGAAGAAAATGGAGTGTATGTTTTTACCAATGAGATGTTCGACGTATACGTTTTTGACGCGTCCGCGAGAAAAGAGATTCTCGCGCGGATCGAAGGTTCGGACTGCTGGCTTTCCAAACTGACCAGCCCCAGATTGCCGCGCTATGTAAACGAGTATGAAACCTGCGTCTCCAAAGAACATCCCAGCGACAGGCTATTGCGCCAGGATCTGGACCGATGCCATAAGTATTGCACCCGGCAGCATGAGTTGTTTTATTCGCCGGAATGCAGTTCCATTTGCGATGAAGCTTATGTGATGGGCAAACTTGGAGGAGGCTAGAATCGCGCCATGCGTACGCTTTCTTTTGCCTTGTATCCGGTCACGTTATTTCTGGCTTCTTTTTCCTGTGTGCTGTTGAGCTTGGCTTGTTTTGTCCCGCCTCTGCATGCGGGGGCAGGAAATCTTGTCGCTTCGAGTCTCGCCTACGGCAAAAATGGGCTGCCCGCCGGCCAGCCGCGTTTTACCGACAACGGCGACGGCACCGTGACCGACAACCGCAGCGGATTGATCTGGCTCAGGGATGCCGAATGCCTGGGGATGCATACCTGGCAGGGAGCGAAAGACGCCGTGGCCAGACTCTCAGGCGGATTTACCTGCAAACGATTTACTCTCGCCGACGACTCCAGTCCGGGGGACTGGAGGGTACCCACCATACGCGAGATCATGACTCTGCCGGTCATTGAGTACTTCAGTCCCGCGCTTTCCAATTCCGCGGGAACGGGCAAGTGGACCGAAGGAGATCCGTTCGTCAATGTCAGTTCGTTGTATTACTGGTCCGGAACCCGGGTTGGTGAGAACAACGCCTGGTATATGTATCTGTATAACGGAGTGCTTGGTCTGGCCGACATTTCGCAAAAATATCATGTCTGGCCGGTCAAGGGCGAGATGAAACAGCTCTGGCGCCTCGGATCCTGAACGTTTATCCGTGTCCGGGCACAAGGCCCTAATATCCCACCGTATCGAAGATGAGCACCACTCGCAGACCGGGATTGTTATCCTCCAGAAAAATGTGCCCGTGGTGGAGTTTGGTGACGGCAGCCGTAAGGCTGAGTCCCAGGCCGCTGCCCGGAGCATTGCGGCTCGTCTCTAACCGGTGAAAGCGTTCCAGCACAGCCTCACGCGAGTCAGGGGGGATTCCGGGCCCCGTATCCGCCACAACAAGATAGGCCTTGTCCTTGTGCGCGGAGAGTTTGACCCGCACCATCCCGCCGATGGGGGTATATTTGATGGCATTGTCCAACAGATTGGCCAAGGCTTGGGAAAGCAGATGGCGTTCTCCTGAAACCATGACATTTTGTGAAAGGTTCGCTTCCAGGTTGAGTCCGCGTTCTTCCGCCACGGGGGCATAGAGGTCGACAACATCGGCTACGATATGGCGCAGATTGAGGCGACGCAGATCTCGTGGCGTCAGTCCGGCTTCGGCTTGGGCGATTTTCAGCAGCGCGTTGAAGGTGGCGATGAGGGCGTCCGTACTGACTATGGCCTGTTCGATGGCTTCCTTGAACGTATCGACATCGGGCTTTTGAAACAGCGCCACCTCCAGGCGGCCGCGCAACCGGTTCAACGGGCTGCGCAGATCGTGGGCGATGTTGTCGCTGACCTGGCGGATGCCGGCCATGAGTCCTTCAATCCGGTCGAGCATTTCATTCAGATTGACGATCAGCTGGTCGAATTCATCGCTTGTGCCTTTGACAGGGATACGCCGCGCAAGGTTGCCGCGCATGATTTCCCGGCTGGCGCGGTTGATGACGTCAAGCCGCCGGAGCATGCCGCGGCTCATGAGCATGCCTCCGACAATGCCGAGGACAAGAGTCAGGGCGAAGCCCCAGCCCAGTGATTTGAAGATCAACCGTTCGACCTTGCTGCGTTCCTTGTCGTCGCGACCAACCAGAAGGTGAAAATCGCCTCGTAGGGGAATATGGCGGGCCATGGCCCGGATGTTTTTTCCCTGTGACGGGCTTTCCAGGAGAATCTTCAGCCAGCCGCCATCCGTACGCAGAGCCAGAGGCCAGCTCTCCAGGTTTCCGGCCAGCGGGTTGAATTCCATGTCCGCGAGCAGGTATAAACTGCTTTTGTTCTCGTCTTTGGCAATGCGCTCGTTGATGATGTGCAGCAGGCCGGAAAGTCCCAGCAGATCGTAGCGTTCTCCCAGGCCGAGAATTTCCGCATTGATGGTTTCCTCGGTCTGGTTTTCCATGAAGCCTTCCATGGACCAGTAAATGAATCCGAGCAGCACCAGGGCGGAAAACCCGAACAGGGACATATACATCAGCGCCAGTCGAAAGGACGACGAGCGCAGCAGGTTAATCGGTGTCATTCAGACTGTACCCGGCTCCGCGGATGGTATGCAGAAGTTGTTTTCCAAAACCCTTGTCTATTTTCTGGCGCAAGCGGCTGATGTGCACGTCGATGACATTGGTCTGCGGGTCAAAGGAGTAGTCCCATACTTTTTCCAGAAGCATGGTGCGTGTTACGATGGATCCGGCATGGCGCATCAAATATTCGAGCAGGGCGAATTCTTTGGGCTGCAGGTCGATGACCTTGTTGGCGCGGCGTACGGTGCGGGATACGAGATCCATCTCAAGGTCGGCGACCGTCAATTTGGTGTTTGCGGCTTCGATTTTGCCCCGGCGCAGCAGGGCTTCGAGTCTGGCCTGCAGTTCGGCAAAGGCGTAGGGCTTGGTCATATAGTCGTCACCACCAGCGCGAAGGCCCTGTACGCGGTCGTCCACTTCGCCGAGGGCGCTCAAGATCAGCACCGGGGTTTTGTTGCCGGTGGAACGCAGCGTTTGAATGATACTCAGGCCATCCATGCCGGGGAGCATCCGGTCGACGATCAAAGCATCGTAGCTTTCGCCGGCTGCCATGAACAGGCCTTCCTTGCCGTCCGCCGCGTGGTCGACAATGCAACCATTTTCCTTGAGTCCTTTGACCATGTAGGCCGCGGCCTCGAGGTCGTCTTCAATGACTAGTATGCGCATCTTTGCTCTCCGATATGAACCTGGGGACAGGTGTTAATACACAAAGTATGCTTTGCTTGCGCACAAGTATAACAATCAATACGGGCGCATGTCCACTCCGACCCTTCGTACTCTGCGAGTATTTCAAAGAAAGTCCAAGGAGTTGAATCCCAATGGATGCAGTGCCGGGAATGGCACGGTATGTTGCGAGTAAATTCATGAAGCAAAATTGTCATTGTCAGTGCCTGCTGCGTGAAAAATGACGACAACTTGCTGGTTAGAATTGTTAGAGTGAAAAATATTCTGAATAATCCAAACGTTATACCTCTTTGGAGGTGAGGTCTGATATGATTAATGTGTTCTTTTAATCTGTAACTGGAAAAGTGATTGAAAAAATATTTTCTTTATGTGATATTAATTGTAGTTTTTTTTTCGAATTTTTACCTGAAAAAAAAGTATCTGTTGAAGGAGTTGTGATATTAATGAAAAAGTTACAGTTTACTTTTAGTTGTAAATACGTATACCGGGTATCATTCTGGTGATGCGTATCTGTGTAATCGTTCCCCTACAGTGCATTCGGTAGCTTTCCCTCTCTTGATTCTTGTGTGTCGGACATGTAACAGAATCGAGAACTTTTGTCCGGCATAGCTCACTTGTTCAGTCTGTCGATATTATAACCAGTCTCACGTTTATTTCATTCTTTTTGTGGATCTCTTTCAATTCACTAAATGATGATTTGAAAGGTTAAAATAATAAATAACTGCAATGCTGAAGAGGTAGACTCTGATGAATGTAAAAACAAAGCTTTTTATGATGGTTGGATTACCAGTCTTGGCTTTGGCTCTTCTTATGGTTTATGGGTCTAATAATTTTAGAGATCTTACAAATTTTATGAACAGAAATAGTTCTCTTCAAAATGAAAAGACTATTATTCTTGATGGATACCATGATATTACGCAAGCCTATATTGCTTCAGTTAATGCGTTGTCTACTGAAACAGTTGATACGCTTCAGCAATTCATGGACACTAATGCAAAAAGTACCAATCAAGCTCTTGCAAAGATACAAGAAGTAGCAGCAAATTCTTCAAACCAGATGAAAACGGATCTCAATTCGTTGTCAAAACAAATTGAGAATTGGAACAAAACCAATGAGGCTTTTTTCGCCTTGGCAACGGGTACGATGGACGCGAATCTTGAACGGGAGAAGGGAGAGCTTAAGGCAAAAGAAGCTTTTACCAATATGCGGAAAACAACTGAACAGTTGCGCTTGTTGATTTCCAAGAAGCTTGAAGACCCGACAATTGATGCCGAACGACGGATGAAATTGAAGGATGCGCTTTTCAATGTTCTGCAAGGAGACAGAAGCGCCTATCAAGCCTTTGTGACGTATCTTGAAGTCCTGGCCACTTCCAATGTGCAGCAGGCCAACGAGCTGGCAAAGGTTTTTGATGCAAAGTTCAAGGAAGCCAAAGAGCTGCTTATTCAGGGCGTGCATCCGTTGGGCAAGGATGGGGATAAGTTGAAAATAGATTTCGCCCTCATGTTTCAGGTTTGGAGCAGTTCCAGCAAAAAGACAATAGCATTGCACACTGCCAACATGGAAAAGAATCAGTTGCGCATATCAGATTTCGACAAGGCACAGTCAGAGTTTTTTGCTTTGCAGAATAGTATAAAATTGCTGGATAAAGCCGAAACTGAGCGGGTGGATGGGCAGCTTGTCAAGATGAATGCTTCGATAGAGGATTTTACGAGGGTGTATAATGCTGCCGCCATTAGCTGTATTGTTATTTCTGTCATTATTACATTGCTTTTTGCACGTAATATAACTGCTCCATTGAAGAAGACGGTTTCTTTTGCAAAATCTATTGCTGATGGTGATTTCACTGCTACACTCAATATTAGTCAGAAAGATGAAGTCGGTCAGGTTGCCAGAGCTGTGCAACGGATTCCGGAAACACTTAACCGCTTGCAAGACAAGTTGAATACAATGACTGGAACCATCGATGCCGGTCACTTGCGTCACAGGGAAGATGCCTCCGAGTTTCAAGGCGCGTATCAGAATTTGATGCACAATGTGAACACGGTCGCAGACGTTTTCACTGGAATTCTTGATACCGTGCCCATGCCGCTGCTTGCATTGGATCATGAGTATACAATTTTGTTCATGAACAAATTCGGTGCTGAACTGGACAACGAAAAACCGGAAAGGATTGCAGGGAAAAAGTGTTTCAATATTTTCAACACATCGGATTGCAATACGGATAATTGTGCATGCAGGCGGGCAATGGCATCCAAGGCTATCCAATCCTCCGAGACGGATGCGCATCCGCAGGCGGGAGATCTGGAGATAAAATACATAGGCGCGCCCAACTACATGCGTGATGGTACGCTGGCCGGCGCTTTTGAAATGATCATTGATCAGACGGATGCCGTACGTTCTCACACAAAAATGATAGAAGTGGCGGGGAAAGCCGCTGAAATAGCCGAACGTCTTTCTTCGGCCAGTGATGAGATTTCCGCCCAGGTGGAGGAGTCCAGCAAAGGGGCTGAGGTGCAACGCGATCGTTCGACTGAAACCGCCAGCGCCATGGAGGAGATGAACGCGACGGTCCTTGAGGTGGCGCAAAATGCCTCCGATGCGGCGGGCAGCGCTGAAGAGGCGAGGCTCAAAGCCATGGAAGGCTCCGGTATTGTCAAGAAAGTTGTTGAGGCCATTTCCCTGGTCCAGGACCAGGCAATGGGGCTGCAGCAAAACATGTCCGTCCTGGGGGAACAGGCTCAGGATATCGGGCGAATCATGAATGTTATTTCTGATATTGCCGACCAGACCAATCTGTTGGCACTGAATGCCGCCATTGAAGCCGCCAGGGCAGGCGAAGCAGGGCGGGGATTTGCTGTGGTCGCTGATGAGGTTCGCAAGCTTGCGGAAAAAACCATGCAGGCCACAGTCGAAGTGGAAAAAGCCATTTCCAATATTCAAAACGGCGCGCAGCAAAATGTCGCTGGAACGGAAAAAGCCGTTGAGGCTGTCACCGAAAGTACGGAACTGGCCGGAGCCGCGGGTAATTCGTTGAGTGAGATCTTGCAGATGTCGGATACGACAGCGGACCAGGTCCGGAACATTGCGACTGCGGCCGAGCAGCAGTCCTCCACGGCTGACGAGATCGCTCGCTCAACAGATCAGATCCACCGTATCTCCACGGAAACGGCTGACGCCATGGCCCAGTCGGCACAGGCGGTTTACGAGTTGGCCCAGCTTGCAGGGGGGCTGCGTACGATCATTGATGAACTGCAAGGCAAGAACGACTAAATAATCTGCGTGCAAAAAAACAACCGCGTATTTTTTATACGCGGTTGTTTTTTGAATCGTGCTGCTACCAGGATTCTTTATGTACCCGTTCCGGGTTGTAGCGGCTTTTTGAGGAAGGCAGTGAGGCCGGTTGGCCGATAACGATCAGGGCCAGCGGGATGACATGTCCGGGCAGCTGAAACATTTTGGACGCGCCGGCGATTCTGTCCTCCAGCGGATAAATCCCTGTCCAGACAGCGCCGAGTCCGAGCCCATGGACGGCCAGCAGGATGTTTTGGACGGCCGCGGAGCAATCCTGCACCCAATAGCCTTTGTATTTTTCCAGCGAGAGATCACCGCAAACCAGCACGGCCACGGGCGCGTTGGCGGCCATGGCAGCGTACTGGTTGAAGTCCTTGACTTTTGCAAGCGTCTCCTTGTCGCGGATGACCACGAACTGCCAGGGCTGCGCATTGCCCGCGCTGGGGGCCATCATGCCTGCTTCGAGAATCTGCTGCATTTGTTCGTCGCTGACGTCCTGATCCGTGTACTTGCGTACACTACGCCGGGTCAGCATTGCTTCAAAAACATCCATATCCTTTCTCCTTTTTGGCTGGTGTGGAAATTGCGTTAGGAATTGTTTTGGATGGCTTTTCCGAGCCAGTTGATGTTTTCCGCCAGGTCGACCATGTTGCGCATGGCTTCTTCGTCCGTAGCGACATCTCCTTTGTCCAGACCGAATCCGAGGTTCCAGTAGATCGATCCCGGGACAACCATGCCGTTCATCAGAAACATGTGGTTGATGGAATCAAAAACATTGATGGAACCTCCCCGTCTGGCGACCGCCACGGCCGCTCCGATTTTGCGTCGCAGCTTCCCTCCATTGGCCAGGGCCACAAAACCCGTACGGTCGAGCAGGGCCTTCATTTCAGCGGTCATGTCGGCAAAGTAGGTGGGCGAGCCCATGATAATGGCGTCCGCGGCAAAGATCTTGTCAAGGCAGTCATTAAGAATGTCATTGCTCACCGTACAATGCCCGTCTTTGTGTTCTATGCATTTGCAGCAGGCGCGGCAACCGGCGATTTTTTTTCCGCCAACCTGGACCAGTTCTGTCTCCCATCCGGCTGTTTTGAGTGTATCCAGGGCCTTTTGCAGCATAATTTCCGTATTTCCGCCCTTTCTCGGGCTTCCGTTAAACGCGACAACTCGCATTGCGATCCTCCTGAAGGTATATTTGTCTTACCAAAGAATGTGCGCTACTTTACCCCTGCAGACTTTTTTTGCAAGTACTGTTATTTTTGTCCAATACTAACAAAAAGTATAGTATTAATGATTAAAGGGTATTATATGCAGAAAGCGTGTAAAATGAAAGAACTGGAAGGGAAAAAGTACCACTGTTTTTTTGAGCTGACCTTGCAGGTTATCGGGGGGAAATGGAAGCCGATCATTTTGTACCACCTGGCCCTGGATCCGGTGCAACGGTTCAGTGATTTACGGCGCGGCATGTCTGAAATCACCGAGCGTATGTTGACGCGCCAGTTGCGGGAACTCGAGGCGGATAAAGTGGTGCACAGGGAAGTCTACCGCGAGGTGCCGCCCAGGGTTGAGTATTCGCTGACGGAAATGGGCAAAAGCCTGGTCCCCATTCTCAACAGCATGCGTGACTGGGGCGTGCAATACGAACGGGCCATTGGCGGCGAAGGGCTTTTTGACGGTGAGGATTACGAGTGTGCCGCCCCTGCGGAGGCAGTTTGCGTTGCTGCGGAGGAAGTGTAAGCTCTCAGATGGATGCAACGGCTGTTGGAGCTTCCTGGGTCAGTTCCAGTCGTTCGCCTTTGTGGCGAAAGCTCAGGTGTTCGCCCTGACGCAACGTATAGAGTGCCTGCTCCCGGGTGAGTGCGACTTCAAGAACGCAGCCGCGTATCTGGAGTTTGAAGCGCATCTGCTGCATGCCCGCCAGCGGCTTGGGATTGAAGGAGATGTGTCCGTCATCGTCACGCATGCCGGCAAAACCGTATACCATGACCATCCAGGTGGCGCCCATGGAGGCTATATGCAGGCCGTCCTGGGCGTTGCCGCTGACATCGCCCAGGTCCATAAGCGTCGCGTAGTAGGCGTAGGCGGCGGCTATTGGCGATTCGTCGATTTCCGCGGCAATGATGCTCTGGATGCCCACGGAAAGCGATGAATCCCCTGTGGTCAGTTTGTCGTAAAAGGCAAAATTGCGTTTTTTTTGTTCCGGAGAAAATTCCTTGCCGAGTAAAAACATGGCCAGCACCATATCGGCCTGTTTGATGACCTGGTGCCTATATATCACCAGCGGATGGTAGTGCAGCAGCAGAGGGAATTTTTCCGAAGGCAGGGCGTCCAGATCCCAGGGTTTTTTGTGCAGGAAATCCTCATCCTGCAAATGGATGCCGCGCGTCTCGTCATAGGGCACGTACATGGCTTTGGCTGCGCGCTCCCAGGCGTCTGGTTCGTTCTGTTCGAGGCCGGTTTTGTCCAGCAACGCCGCATAGGCGCCAGGAGCTTCGTTGCGCATTTCACGGACAACTTTTACCGCGTACGACAGATTCTCCCTAGCCATCAGGTTGGTGAACAGGTTGTTGTCGACCACCGTGGTGTATTCGTCCGGACCGGTTACGCCGACAATACAAAACGCGCCGTTTTTCTCCTCCGAATAAAAACCGAGATCGGCCCACATCCGTGCGGTTTCAACCAGCATTTCCGCCCCGTACGTGTACAGGAATTCCTTGTCACCCGTGGCTGTCGCGTAGCGCTCCACGGCGTACATGATATCCGCGTTGATATGGTATTGGGCCGTGCCGGCCGCGTAATAGGCGCTGGCTTCGTGTCCGTTGATGGTGCGCCAAGGGAAGAGGCAGCCCTTTTGCGAGAGTTTTTTGGCTCGATTACGGGCCAGCTCCAGCATGCTGTGGCGGAAAATCAGTTGATTTCGAGCGATACGCGGGTTGGTATAAGTCAGGAATGGCAAGACGTAGATTTCGCTGTCCCAGAAATAATGGCCCTCGTACGCCTGTCCTGTGAGGCCTTTGGCCGGGATGCCGACGCCTTCTGCCCTGGCCGACGCCTGGAACACCTGATAGATATTGAAACGCAGGGCTTGCAGAAATTCACCCGTGGTGACTTTTGCCACATCAGGGCGCGATTCCACCTGAATGTCGCTCTGTTCCCAGAAATCATCCAGATAGCGCCGCTGTTCCGCGATAAGCTTATCATGGCCCTGTTTGCGCGCTCGCTTCAGAGAGCGGTCGGCACGTTCGCACAGTTCTTCGGGCGAGGACTGGCGCGAACTGTGGTAGCTGATGTATTTGACAAGACTGATGGTGCTGCCGGGCCTGGCGTCACAGGAGAAGACCATTTTGGCGCTCTGATTGCCAATGCTGACGTCCGTGTCGAGTGTCGAATCCGCTGTGATTTCATGATCCATGCCGCAGGCCAGAGACATGCGGCTGGATTGCGTACGAAAGCCGAGGTAAATCCGGTTGTCGTGATGGTCATGGAATTTTTGTTCCAAGCAGCTTCTGTCTATGGCCGAGGCATGCCTGGGATCGTCGCTTGTTGCCGGATCAGGCGGCGGTGCGATTTCGGAACTGATGACTACGGGCGCCCGTTCGTTGCGGAGCGTTACAGCGTATGTAACCATGGCGATATGTCTGTGCTTGAAAGAGACCATGCGTGTGGATTTTACTTCCACCAGGATACCTGCCGGAGTCTCCCAGAGCAGATTGCGGTAAAGCAGTCCCCGCTGCATGTCCAGGGCGCGTTCAAAGTCAAGGAGGCTGGCAGTAGGAAGGAACAAGGGTTCGTCGTCCACAAAAAGACGGATTCTTCGGGCATCCGGTAGATTGAGCATTGTCTGGCCGGTTTTGGCGAACCCGTAAGCCTCTTCTCCGTATATGATGGGCCAGGTTTCATGAAATCCGTTGACGAATACACCGTTTTCCACACACGGGCGGCCTTCGTCAAAATTGCCCCGCAAGCCCAGATAGCCGTTGGAAATGGAAAAAACCGATTCCATGAGCCCCATCAATTGAGGGTGGAAACGTTTTTCCACGTTGCGCCATTCGTCAGTGGGATAGATATAGCTGGGGGGAGTGATACGATTGCGGTGAATCATGGGCCGTCCTGTATTGGTGGTAAGGGCTTGGCATGCGACAAAACATGCTGGCGTATTTCGGGACTGGCAGAGTAATACCACGGGCGACGATTTCCTGCCACCCCGGGCGAAGGCAGGCGGAAAGGAAGATTTTGGGTGGCAAAGAGAAATGGGATAGGTATATTGCCGACGATTCGATGTGCCGCCAGGGGGTGATTATTGTAGATGCAATGGTTGCCGAGATATGGTAAAATAAAAGAAAACAACTAGTTCACCGGATTGTACCAGTTGAGATGGTCTCTGTTTTTGTAACTACATTTTTTTATCCGGATTCTTTTGAGTGAGGCAGGCGCACTACATGACTGATAAAGCTTCAGAGACAATACAAGAATTGCGTCAAAAATTACAAGAAGCGCAAGATCACATAGTATTGCTTGAATCACGAATGTCTTCTTCGAATAGTAAAAAACTGGAGAATGAAAATACTTTACAAGCACAGTCGAAGAATTTTGATTTCTGGCATGAAAATGTACCTGTTGCACTTGTTTTCGTTGATAGTAATTATACGATTTTAGATTGCAACAGGCGTCTTGAATATTTATTCAGCTATTCTAAAAAAGATTTAATTGAAATAAATTTATTAAAATTATTGGCGATACATGAAGAAGATACTTTCAAAGAATTTGTTGATTCATATGCCAACGATAGTTCTTATGAAGAATTTTCGTTCAAAAAAAGTGATGGATCTGTTTTCTGGTGTATTGTTTCAATCAAAAAGATAGCAGAAAAGAATACTTTTGGTGCAGAATATTGTTTTTCTCTTGTTGATATAACACGGCAGAAAAATTTTCTGGAGCAGAAAAAGGAATCCGAGAAGCGATATAAAAGACTTGTGGAAAACGCGTATGATGGTATCCTATTGACCGACTTGGATGGTAATGTCATTTCAGTCAATAATCATAGTGTTGTGTCTCTAGGGTATACGCGTGTTGAGTTGCTTGGGCTTACTGTTGCTGAAATTGTGAAAGATCTGGATTTGGATGAGTTCAGGAGTCGCTGGCAGAGCTTGCCCAATGATACGCCATTTTATTTGCGACGAGTGCAGCGACGCAAGGATGGTTCGACTTTTCCTGTTGAAATTTGCGTCGTCAAGTTTACGGAGGAAGAGCAACCCTTTGTGCTGGCCATGGTCAGGGACATCACCGAGCGCGAACTTTCGGAGAAAGCGCTGAGGGAAAGCGAGGAACGGTTTCGGCTGTTGTTCGATTTATCACCCGTGGGGATGGCGCTGGTTGGTCTGGACTATACGCTGATTCGGGCCAATAAGGCCTATTGCGATCTGGTGGGATACTCGGAAGAGGAGCTCAAGACAAAGACACTTGCGGATATAACGCATCCGGAAGATCTGCAGCGTAATATGGAGCTGCAACACAGCCTGAGGTTGGGCGAACTGGAGAACTTCCAGTTGGAAAAGCGGTTTATTCATAAGTCCGGACGGGTGACGCACGGCTTGCTTATCGCCACAGTAGCCTATTCACCGGAAGGGGAACCACTCTATTTTATCGGACAGGTTCTGGATATTACAGAACGCTTTCATACGGAAGAGCGCTTGTGGTGGTGGGCTCAGGTTTTTGAGCATGCCGAGTGGGGCATTTGCGTCCTCAGTGCCGATGGGCGAACCATCGAACTGCATAATCCGGCAATTGGCCGTATGTGGGGCTGCGACGGAGTAAACCTTTCCGGTCGTCCAACGGTGTCGTTTATTGCGGATGGAACGGAATCAATGCTGGACGAACGGGTCAGCACAGTTGTGGAAAAAGGCAATTTTACCTGGGAAGACAGGTTGGTTCGCAAAGACGGCACCGAGTTTTTCGCGCTGATCAATACTACCGCCATCAAAGATGCAAACGGGGTAGTGAATCAATTTATTATGAATATTCAGGATATCACTACACTAAAAAGTACTGAGCTTGAGCTGTTGCAGTCCAAAGAGGCGTCGGAAGCAGCTAATATGGCGAAAAGTGAATTCCTTGCAAACATGAGTCACGAAATTCGTACGCCTTTGAATGGAATTTCCGGAATGCTGCAATTACTAAAAAGTACGTCGTTGTCGGAGGAACAACAACAGTATATCTCAATTGGTCTGGATTCATGCAAAAGTTTGACTGATCTTCTCAGCGACATTTTGGATTTGTCCCGCATTGAGGCTGGAAGAATGGAATTAATTGAAGCTCCTTTTAATTTTTCCCAGGTCTTGGAGTCCGTCAGCAACATTTTTGCAAAAACAGCTGAGGAGAAGGGATTGCGTTTTGCCATGATAAGCGATAACAGGATCCCGGATTCTTTGACTGGTGATGTGATCAGGTTTAAACAAATTTTGTTTAACTTGATCGGCAATGCGATGAAATTTACAGAGGAAGGGCATGTAGCTGTCAACATCAATTTGCTGGATGGATTGAAAACTCAGGAGAATACAGTTTTGCTGCAACTCCTTGTATCCGACAGCGGCATAGGTATTCCAGAGGATAAAATACATACGGTATTCGAAGCATTCACGCAGGCTGAAACCTCGTTCAAGCGGAAATATCAGGGCGCCGGGCTGGGCTTGGGCATCGTTAAGCGCCTGGTGGGAATGATGGGTGGTGAGGCTTCCATTTCGAGCCGTTCGGGAGAAGGCACCACGGCGGAAGTTATCGTACCATTTACTATAACTGGGGGGCAGTTCGAGGAAATAACGGGGAAAAATATGGAAATACATGCATTGGCCGTATCGCATAAGGTTTTGGTGGTGGAGGATGATCCGACAAATCAACTCACCATCAAACGCATGCTGGAAAAAGCCGGATGCAGTGTAAGCTGTGTTGAAAACGGTAGTCAGGCACTCGACATTTTGCGTGAAACTGATTTTGATTGCATATTTATGGATATACGCATGCCGGTGATGGACGGCGTTGAGGCTACGAGAATTATCAGATCTTCGCCGGAGTTTGCGGACAAGGCTTCAATTCCCATTGTGGCCTTGACCGCCTATGCCATGAGGCAGGACAAGGAAAAATTTCTGGCCGCCGGTATGGACGGCTACTTGTCAAAACCCATTGAAATAGAAGCACTTCTTGATGTTTTAGTGCAAAACGTCAGTGAAAAAAAATGATTTGCACCAGTTAAGGCGCAGGAACGTTTTATTGTCCGCTCCACCATCTGAGTCCCAGGCAGAGCAACGCGGCGGTTTCCCAGCGCAGAATCCGGTTTCCAAGGCTTACCGGCAAAAAACAGCCTGCGGCAAGCGTGTCGATTTCGCGTTGGCTGAACCCCCCTTCCGGACCTACCACGAACAAGACACTCCGGGTGGCTTTTAGTCTGCCGTAATCCAGAAGCTGAGGTTGCTCCCTGTCTTCCCAAAGAATGCAGGCCATGTCGAATGCACCGGCCGCTGCGGCCAAGCCTTTCACACCTTGTGGAATGGTGCGTAGTTCGGGCAACCAGGGGTTGGAGCTCTGTTTGGCGCCGGCTACGAGCTGGCCGGACCAGTTTTCCTTGACCTCCGCCGGAACATGCCCCTGCGTACGGTCGGCCTGGTAAAACCAGATACCTGTGGCCTCGAGTTCGACCGCCTTTTCTAAAAGCCAGCCGCGCCGGATTGCTTTTGACCATCCCAGCGCCAGAACTGTCTGGCGTTCGGGCTTGGGGATGGTCCGGATCTCCAGGGGGCGCAGCCGCGCGTTCTGCTTGTCGCAGGAAGTTATCTCAAAGCTGCCTTCACGTCCGGCCCCATCAAAAAGACGGATGGTGTCTCCAGGACCCGCACGAAGAACCTTGAGCAAATGCCGGGCTTCTGCGCCGTCCAGGACGGCTTCCTGATTCTCCGCGGGCCAGTGTTCCGGAGCAAGATAAAATGATCGCATGGGATGTGATTTCTGCTTTGGACAGTCTTATCCCAGTTTTGCCCGGACCGATCCGTCGCGATAGAAGGGCAGCTCCGAACGCCTGGCTTCCAGGCTCGTTTTCGCGGTACGCACTTCAAAAAGCGGGGCGTCCGCATGCGCTGCGGCCACATAAGCCAGCGCAATGGCGTTGCCCACGCTCGGACAGAACGAGCCGCTGGTGACATGGCCGACCTGCTCTCCGGAAGGCAGAAAAACCAGGTCGTGATGCCGGGCACTGCGGCGGCCTTCAATTTGCAAACCGATCAGCTGCTCAGTCACACGGAGATCCGCGCCTTTACCCACGTAGGGGGCATCTGATTTGAGCAGCATGCCGAATCCGGCCTCGGCCGGCGTATGCTTTTCATCCAGGTCCTGACCGTACAGAGGCAGGCCGATCTCCAGACGCAACGTGTCTCTGGCTCCCAGCCCCGCGGGTTCCAGCCGTTCGTCTTCCAGGCAGGTGGTCCAGAACGACAGGGCCAGTTCCGAGGGCAGGTAGAACTCGTATCCGAGTTCGCCGGTGTATCCCGTACGGCTGATAAGCAAGGGCTTGCCTTCGTACCGGGCTTTTTCAAAACAAAAGTATTTTAGATCTTTGAGGTTGAGGCCAAAGACATTACGAACGATTTCGAATGCTTTCGGCCCCTGCAGGTCGATTTTCGCAAAATCGTCCGTGGCATTGACAAATTCAAGGCCGTCAGGGAGGCGTGAGCCGATAGTCCGAAAATCCACGTCGATGCGTGCGCCGTTGACCACCAGCATATACGCCTCGGGCTCAAGACAGTAGATGATCAGATCGTCAATGACGCCGCCCTCGTCATTGAGCAGAAAACCGTACCTGCAGCGTCCGGGGGGCAGTGTATCCAGATTGTGGGTGACGCAGCGGGCAAGAGCGTCTTTGGCGTTGGCTCCCTGCAGCAGGAATTCTCCCATGTGGCAGATGTCGAAAAGAGAGGCGCTGGTACGCGTATGTTTGTGTTCAGCAAGGATTCCCTTGTACTGAATAGGCATGTTCCAACCAGCGAACGGGGCCATTTTGGCACCGTGCTCTTGATGCCAGGAAGAAAGCGGTGTCTGTAGCAGTTCGTCCATGGAGATCTCCTGACACGACCGAAGTCGGCCGCAGTTTTGGGGAAAGTTGACGAATTTCAGCGTTAACCGGTTTTGCGAAGCGCTGTTTCAGAGTCGTCCCGGGTTTTGCGAATAGCTTTCAACGCGTCCACAAGAGAGACAAGTTTGCCGTAGGCGGTACGGATTTTACGTCCGTAACTGGACAGTTCGCGTTCGTTTTTTTTCAGATAGCGCCGGGAAATGTACGTATCATTCAAAAGGATTTCACCAAGGTAAATAATCTGGCTGACGAGTTCCTTGTTGTAGTGAACCGCATCGAACTGCAATTCCTGCAACAACTCATTGGCATTGTGAATGATTTCCAGATAATTTGAGCTCTTGGCCCGTTTTCCGCCCTGGATAAGATCTTCCAGCTTACCCACCTTGCGGGCCTGGGCAATATAGCTGTATTTGGATGCGATTTCCTGGTGCAGTTCGGATAATTCATTGAAGTTTGTTTCATCGGAATAAAGATAGTTGTCCAGAACCTTGGCTATTTTATCAAAAAAATCGTCGCTGTAGCCGATTATCCGGCGTTGGTGTTTGGACAACCAGTAATACAGGAACTTCAGCCTGTTTTTGTCACTGGCCGTGTCTTCCACCACTTCAGTACGTTTATAGATTATTTTGCCCGTATATTCGCCGCGTACGATGTCGTTCAAGCGCAGGAACATGCTGTAGGTGTCTTTGATGATATTGCAGCCTGGAAGCACGCTGCCGTTCTGCGGGTGCAGTATTTCCTGAGATTCCACTGAAAGGGCGCGTTCCTGGCGTACGTTGTTGGGATTGAATTTGTGCTGGCGGTACCGTACGCGCAAAATCACCACCCGGTTTTCCGGGTCTACGAAATAGCCGCTTTGTTCAAGGCGGGAAATGACATCCTTTTGTTCTTTTTCCACTTTGACAAGAGCTATTTTTTCCACGCGCGGGTACATACGGCTGCTCGGGTCTGCATAGAACGTTGTGAGGGTACGATCCGACTGGCCGAGCACCCGAATCAGAAATTTTTCGCCCATTTTGTGCAACCGCCTGGCAAACAGCGCACTGGAAGTACGGCGTTCCGAAACAATGGGAAAGCCGTAAAGCTCCATCAGGAATTGATACACGAAGAGCCGGTTGCGTTCATAGACCGTATTGTCGCCGATTTTGAATTTGCCGATACGCAGGCCGTAGCGTTTGATTTCGGCATCAAGGTCTGAAGGAAAAGAGGCAT
Source organism: Desulfovibrionaceae bacterium (assembly GCA_963677785.2). Taxonomy (GTDB): domain Bacteria; phylum Desulfobacterota; class Desulfovibrionia; order Desulfovibrionales; family Desulfovibrionaceae. The sequence continues at coordinate 447,000 of CAXXDH010000002.1, forward strand.
AGACCCCCACCAGGGAAAAATTGCCGAAGTCATCCATACCCAGCACATGGGCCCGGTCCATCTGGACCAGAAAAGGGATAATCTCGTTATAATGCTCGAGGTCGGTAATGTCCGCATTGGCGAACTGAGAAGAAAACGCGCCGTGCAGGTGTTTGGGAAGCCTGTTGAGCATTGTCTGCAGGTTATGGTGCATAACCGAATGCTCAAGGGGGCAGATGATGCTGGAATCATCAGGAGGTTGCTCAACCAGATTGTGGATGATATCGAACTGAAAAATTTCTTGAAAATAGTTGATTGGCCTTTCAAAGGCCACCAGGCTGAAACCGGGAAGTCCGGAATGTTCGTAAACGTCGGATTCAAACGAGGGCAACAGTTCGCGGGATTCGACAACAGGGTAATCAGTGGTGTTGAAATACGGTTCTATCAGGCAAAAGCGGATGTGCACGATATCAAGGAACTGTTTGAGAGATTCCAACGTATGGACACTCGATGCATCAATGGACGCAATTGGAAGTTCCAGTTTGGAAACTTTCATTTGCTCGGTGCACATTTTTTTGTTGTGAGTGGTATCCATAGCGTTTCTGTCAGAATCAGTGTCGTGCGTTACCGCGTTGCAAAGGCATAAGGTCCTGGGAGCAGGACACTCTCTTTGGCCAACAATTATCTATGCCATTTTTTTTATTAAGTTTCAAACAAATCCTTTGGTATAGGGGCTTGGCGTATGCTGCTTGCCCATTCAATTTTTACTGTTCCCGGTGGTGACATGCAGGTCCGACAGGCAACCTGTGCGATCTGAAAGCAGTTTCCTGGGGCAACAACAGTCCGCATGAAGCATGCGCTGGGGAGTCTTCTGTCTTTATGCGGAAGAAAGGGAGCTGGAAGTGCCCCGTATGTTCTAGGGCAGGTACCTCTGCAATGAATTATAAATCTGGACAGGAAGCCGGAATGCGTGAGCTTTGCTTATGGATTAAGTTTCATGTGCTCTATTTTGATGCATTTATTCATCACAACTTCCAGTCCGGCAGCACGCGCCTTGTCCGCGGCCGCATTGTTGGCCAGTCCCAACTGCATCCACACACTGTCCGCACCCGCGTCGATGGCTTTGTCGACCACCTCGGCCAGGGCATCTGGACGACGGAAAATATCAACGATATCGATGTGCTTTGGCACGGACTGCAGATCTTTATAACAGGGCATTCCCAGCAGTTCCGTGCAGCCCGGATTGATGGGAAAGACTTCGAATCCGTGGTCCTTCAGATACGCTGTTACCTTGTGGCTGTCCTTGTCCGGATTGCTGGAAGCGCCAACCACGGCAATGGTGCGGGCATTTTGTAAAAGTTTCCGGATTTCTTCGGTCGTGGCGTTGCTCTCGGGGAATTCACAGGCCATTAAAAGTGCTCCTATTTCTCGGGTTGGTCTGCAAGTTGGCAGAGTGTTTCTTTCCAGGCGTCGATTTCGTCCGCGAACAGTGTCGCGGGTAAATCCATGTTGCAAGACCTGCAAACAATACGTGCGGCGGCTCAGCGGCCCTTGAGCTCCGCCTGCGCTCCGCAGAGCGGACATGGCGGGCCGTCAGCTTTGTCCATTGCGGATTTCTTCTGAAAAGTTGTTAACATGCCCGTACGTTGCTGTCGAACTCTTCCAGCCGGCGCTGGATCCAGCCAACCAGGATTTGCAAGCCGTTGTCCGTATATTTGACCCATCCGTCGCTGTTGGGGAGTTTTATTTTGCCGCCGGACAAATGCAGAAAATGCAGGCCGAATTCCAGCCATCCCGTAGGTGTACGCTGGATTCTGGTGGTTCTTGCCGGCAAAAAACATTCTATGGGGTTTTTCCAGCCGATTTCAGGGAGCAACATCCAGAGCTGCAACCGGCAGTCTTCATTCAGATACGCGGCCGCCTCGGGGAAGCAGTGCGGCGAAAGAGAGATTTTGAGTCCTCCGGCCGAGATGTTGTGCAGCATGACCATGCAATCTTTCCCCGGAGTCATTTCAAACAAGGGCGGCTGTGTAGTCGATACGGGGTCGAACTTTCCGTTTGAGGCCTCTTTGGTAGCCTTCCAGACGCGCAACAGGGGGCGGTGTTCCTGGGCCAAACCAATGCGGATGTCTTTACGCAGTTCAATCTTTTCCAGGCGCGTTGGTAAAGCCGCCCGTACTGTTAGGCCATTGTCGTCCTGCAGCATATTTTCCGTACGGGAACTGAATTTATATATTTGCGACTGAATGTTTTTGTGCAGTGTCAAGGCGAAAGTAGCTTGAAAAAAGCATCTCTGCTGTTCGGGCTCAAAGAACGAACGATCAAAGGTTTGGAAATATAATTTTTCCCCTTCAGCATCCATGAGCTGCAGTTTCATATCAGGAGCGTCATCAATTGCATCGCGGTAAAAAAAAGCAAAAGGGGAATGTTGTTCCTTCGCCTGCTGCAGAAGATTTCGGATGTCTGATAAATCATTGATTGATTTTCGGAATATACGGCTGAGAATGTGCATGAAAGCAGCTCAATATCTGATTATGAAAAATTGATACACAGGAAGGGACTATGGCTTTTTTCTCAGAAAGACTCAAGTTCTTAACAGGGCATCTCGTGTGGCTGCAGCATTGGCCTTGTATGGTGTAGCAGTAAGGTGGCTATTGAAAAATTAACATGGCAGGGCTCCCAGCGCCTACAGGCAGTCAGTTAGAGCGCTGCGCCGTCTGATCGGGACTGTCCGTTCCTACTCGCAAAAGAGGGAAAAGAATGGTATGGCTGAAAACGGCTGTTGGGCAAGATAAACGGGGGATTAATCAGAACATCCGGAGGAGGCGTTGAGTTTCGTCAATGTAAACCATCTCAAGGAAGGCATGGTCCTTGCCGACGACCTGTTTGCGCCCAAAAATCGTTTTTTGCTCGCCAAAGGCACGACGATTGAGGCCAAACACATTCGGATCATGAAGTCCTGGGGGGTGAACGAGGCCAATATCGTTGGAATCAGCCAGGCTGAAGCTGCGGCTGGCGCTGCATCTTCTCTGGATCCGCAGGTCATTACCAATAGCAAGGAATACGTCGAAAAATTTTTCCTTGAAACGGACGACAGTCCTGAGATCACTGGGGAGCTCAAGCGTCTGAGCATGCTCCGGGCAGGGCAACTGCTGGGGGCGGGGCAGGAATTGCCGCAGCCCTGGGCCATTGATCCGCACCAGAAAAATGCCGACGTTTCTGTTGTAAAACACCCCAGAGGGACCTTTTCTGCCGGAGAATTGGTAAAACGCCAGATTCAGTTTATTTCCTTTCCGGATATTTATTACCGTATTGTTGATGTGCTCAATGATCCGCTGAGTTCCGCCTCGCACCTGGCCGGGGTCGTAAGTAAGGACCCCAGTCTTTCGACCAAATTGCTCAGGTTGGTCAACAGCCCTTTTTACGGGTTTCCGTCCAAAATCGGTTCCATAACAAGGGCCATCAGTCTGATTGGCTCGGCGGATCTGACGAATTTGGCGATAGGCATTTCCGTGGTCAACAGCTTCAAGATGATTCCTCCGGCCCTGATGGATGTAAAGGCCTTTTGGCGGCATTCCATCAGTTGCGGCGTGGCGGCGCGAACCCTTGCAGCGCAAAAGATGGGATTGACCGAAGAACGTTTTTTTGTGGCCGGATTGATCCACGATATTGGACGGCTGGTGTTGATAAAAGAGTGCCCGGACGAATTCCGCAGTGCCATGAATTTGTCCCGGAAAGAACGGATTCCTTTGTACGTGGCGGAAAAAGAAGTTCTTGGTTTTGACCATGCCATGGTGGGCAGTTTGTTGATGAAGGATTGGCGTTTTCCATCCTCGCTTGAGCGTCCCATCCGCTTTCACCACATACCCAGTAAGGCCACCAGTTCTCTTGAACCTGCGATAATTCATGTGGCGGACATCATGGCCATTATTCTGCACTTTGGCCAGGGAGGGGGCATGCTGGTACCGCCGCTGGATGCGGACGCTTGCGATATCTTGGGGATTACAAGCGGTTTGTTGGAGTATGTTTTCAGTCAGGCCGACAGACAACTCAACGAAATCCAGCGGATATTTCTGGGCGAGGATTAGAATCATGAAGCATGATGATCGTGTGGAGCTGTTGGAGAAGAAAGTCGCCAGGCTGGCTGAAGAAAAAAATATCTATCTCAGTGCATTGGAGATGGCGACAACACTGGGAAATTTTGATCCAAAACTGAGTAAGTCGGAAAGACCCACCTCGATTTTTCGCGAAACCATTACTCGTGTACGTTCTTTGATCAGGTTCAAAGCCGTGGCCATTTACCTGGTGGATGACGATTCGAGTTTTTATCAGGAACTCTGCGAGCCAGCCTCGTTCGGTCCCTATATCGAGTCCGAGTCCGAGGTACTCATGGAAGACGGGACCTTTGCCTGGGCTCTTTATCGAAACAAGCACTCCCTGACCTCCAGCAGCGACAGGCGCGAAACCATTTTGCTCCATTCCATAAGCACGGCTTCCCGCCCGTGGGGCATGCTCGTCGGATTGATGGAGGCTGAGGACAAGGATGTTTATGATATTTCCTATCACCTCCTGACCAATATTTTGCTTTCTAGCGCGTATGCCATGGAAAGTTTCAGTTTGTACCGGGAAATCAGCGACGCCAAGACCAATCTGGAGGGGCAGGTTGCGGAGCGGACCTCTGCCATCAGGCTTTCCAACGAGCAGCTGCGTTTGGAAATCACCGAGCGCGAGCGTGCGGAAGAAGCGCTGCGCAGCAGCAACAAGCGGTTGGCCGAGGTTCTGGGGCAGACGCGCGAGCTGGCTCGTGAGGCCGAAGTCGCCAACCGTTCCAAAGGGGAATTTCTGGCGCGGATGAGCCATGAAATTCGTACGCCAATGAATACGATTCTGGGGATGGCGGAAATGCTCTGGGAAACCGGCCTGACTTCCAGCCAACGCGACTATGTAAGTAATTTTCGTTCCGCAGGAGAGATGCTACTGGATATTATCAATGATATCCTGGATTTTTCCAAAATTGAGGCCGGGCAGATCATTCTGGAGTCCGTACATTTCAACCTGCGCGAGGAAGTGGAAAATATTTGCAAGATGCTGGCCTTCCGGGCGCATGAAAAGGGATTGGAAGTTATTCTGGATATAGCGCCTGAAGTTCCTGAGCACGTATTGGGCGATCCCAACCGGTTGGGGCAGATTCTGGTGAATCTCGTAGGCAATTCGATCAAATTCACGGAACAAGGGGAAATAGTTCTGACCATTGCCATGGACGGTTCGTCACCCGAGGGGGTGAAGCTGTTGTTCAGCGTATCAGATACGGGTGTCGGCATTTCGGAGGACAAGCAGGGCAGTATTTTTGAGAGTTTTTCCCAAGCTGATTCTTCAACCACGCGGCAATACGGAGGGACCGGACTGGGGCTGGCGATTTCCAAAAGTCTTGTGGAGCGGATGGGGGGAACTATTTGGGTGGAAAGCTGCCAAGGTCAGGGCGCTACGTTTTATTTTTCCGCTGTCCTGCCGCTAGTGAGTTCTGCAGAGTCCGGCCGGGATGCCGACCTGGAAGGGAAAAGGGTCCTTCTGGTCGTCGGCAACGGTTCGCTGGCTACAGCCCTGGAGCATCTGCTCGAAAGTGAAGGCATATACTGCACTTCGGCAACGGACAGTGAGACGGCTTTGGCCTACATACGCGCTGCCACCCAAAAGGGCCAGAGTTATGACGTGCTGCTGGTGGATTTTACGCTGCCTCCCTTGAACGGTCTGGACTGGCTGGCGAAATGCAATGGCGAATTTCCTGCCGCGCCTCCTGTAGTCATGCTTTTCAGTGTCGTCGCGGACGGCAAAGACAAGGCCGCTGCTCTCAAAGCAGGAGTCACCCGTTGTCTGACCAAACCAGTCAGAAAAAAAGAGGTGCTGAACGGTCTGCGTACGGCGCTGGATAGCAATTCCGGTACGGAAGTCGATGAAGGGATGGATTTTGAGACCCTTACCCTGCCGCCTCTGCAAATTCTCATGGCGGAAGATCATGCGGCCAATCGCCGGGTGGTGGAGCTTTTTTTGATGGATTCTCCGGTGCTTCTGGAGATGGCCGTGAACGGCGAAGAGGCCGTTCGGATGTACAAAACGGGTGACTACGACCTTGTGTTGATGGACATTGAAATGCCGCTGCTTGACGGCTATGAAGCCACCCGCCGTATCCGGTCCTGGGAAGAGGAGCATGGTTTGGATCCCGTCCCTATTGTGGCTTTGACCGCTCATGCGTTGCAGGAGCATCGCTTGCGCAGCAAAGAGGCCGGATGTTCGGGATTTTTGACCAAACCCATCAAAAAAAAGGTGCTCTATGAAGCCATTTCCGGTTGTATGGAGCCCGGTTTCGCCCCCGGATACAATCAGTACGACAAGGAAGTTCTTGCAAAGGATGCCCCGGGTATCAACACGCCGGTTGACCCTGATTTGGTGGAGCCGCCCGAAGAGGTGGCCGAACTCATTCCCGAGTTTCTTTCATCCATGCGCGAAGACGTTAAAAATCTGCGTGAGGCCTTGTGGAAAGCGGATTTTTCAACGGTACGCAGAATAGGGCACAGCCACAAGGGAGTGGCTTTGGTGTACGGCTTCGTGCGTATCAGCGAAGCCGGACTGGTCTTGCAGCAGGCTGCGGAGCAGCAGGACGCTGCGGCGTGCGAACGGCTCATCGAGCAGCTGGCGGAATATCTGGACCACGTACGTATTGCCGGGTATCCGGCGCAATAACCCCTTTTCCCTCGTTTTATTACGCCACAAAAAAGGAGGACTCCCGAGAGAGTCCTCCTTGGAATGCGTTGGTAAGGGGGGCGTTGTTTAGTACATGCCGCCCATGCCGCCCATGCCGCCCATTCCGCCGGGCATGGGGGGCATATCTTTTTTGGCTTCGGGCTTTTCAGCAATGGCAGCTTCAGTGGTCAGCAGCAGGGAAGCCACGCTGGCCGCGTTCTGCAGAGCGATACGGGTAACCTTTTTCGGGTCGATGACACCGGCCTTGATCAGGTCTTCGTATTCGCCGGTGGCGGCGTTGAAGCCTTCGCCGTCCTTGCCTTTCAGAACTTTTTCCAGAATGATGGCGCCTTCGAAACCAGCGTTGCAGGAGATCATCCGCAGGGGCTCTTCGCCGGCGCGGCGGATGATGGCGATGCCTGCGGCTTCGTCATCGTCGGCGGGCTTGATATCTTCCAGGATGCTCAGGCAACGCACCAGGGCGACACCGCCGCCAGGAACAATGCCTTCTTCCACGGCAGCGCGGGTGGCGTTCAGAGCGTCTTCAACCCGGGCTTTCTTTTCCTTCATTTCGGTCTCGGTGGCAGCGCCGACATTGATAACGGCTACGCCGCCAACGATCTTGGCCAAGCGTTCCTGCAGCTTTTCACGGTCGTAGTCGCTGGTGGTGTCGTCGATCTGAGCGCGGATCTGCTTGATACGGGCTTTGATGTCGTCGCCGGAGCCAGCGCCGTCAACAACGGTGGTGTTCTCTTTGTCCACAACGATACGCTTGGCGGTGCCGAGGTCGTTGAGGGTAACGTTCTCGAGCTTGACGCCGAGATCTTCGGAAACAACCGTGCCGCCGGTGAGAATGGCGATGTCTTCGAGCATGGCCTTGCGGCGTTCGCCGAAGCCGGGAGCCTTGACAGCCACAACGGACAGGGTGCCGCGCAGTTTGTTGACAACCAGCGTGGCCAGGGCTTCGCCTTCAACATCTTCGGCGATGATCACCAGAGGCTTGCTCATTTTGGCAACCTGCTCGAGAACGGGCAGCAGGTCTTTCATGTTGGAAACTTTCTTTTCGTTGATGAGGATCAGGGGCTCGTCCAGCTCGCAGACCATCTTTTCAGTGTCGGTCACGAAGTAAGGAGAGAGGTAGCCGCGGTCGAACTGCATGCCTTCCACAACTTCCAGGCTGGTTTCGAGGCCTTTGGCTTCTTCAACCGTAATTACGCCTTCCTTGCCGACCTTGCTCATGGCGTCGGCAATGATGTTGCCGATGGTGGCGTCGTTGTTGGCAGAAATGGTACCGACCTGGGCAATTTCCTTCTGGTCGCGAGTGTCTTTGCTCAGCTTGGCCAATTCGGCGACGATGGTCTCAACAGCTTTGTCGATACCGCGTTTGATGGCCATGGGGTTGCGGCCGGCGGCTACGAGCTTGACGCCTTCGTTGAAAATGGACTGAGCCAGGATGGTGGCAGTGGTGGTGCCGTCACCGGCGACGTCGCTTGTCTTGCTGGCGACTTCTTTGACCATCTGGGCGCCCATGTTTTCAAATTTATCTTCGAGCTCGATTTCCTTGGCAACGGTAACGCCATCTTTGGTGATGACGGGGGAGCCGAAGGATTTTTCGATAACGACGTTGCGGCCTTTGGGGCCGAGGGTAACTTTAACGGCATTGGCCAGCTTGTCTACGCCGCGCTGCAGGCGCTCACGGCATTTGGTATCAAAAAGAATTTCTTTAGCAGGCATTATTTGGGCCTCCTTGCGTAAGTATCTTTAATATAGGTGATCAAAAAAGGTGAAAAGGAATTATTCAATGATGGCCAGGATGTCGTCCTCACGCATGACGAGGAACTCTTCACCATCGATTTTGATCTCGGTGCCGGCGTACTTGTTGAACAGAACGGTGTCGCCAACCTTGACGTTCATGGCAATAATTTTGCCATCATCGGCGGCCTTACCGGGGCCAACCGCAGTCACTTCACCACGCTGGGGTTTTTCTTTGGCGGTTTCGGGAATAATGATACCACCCTGGGTCTTTTCTTCGCTTTCAAGGCGCTTGACCATTACGCGGTCAGACAGCGGCTTCAGGTTCATAATGACTCCTCCGTAAGGTTTTTTTTACTGTTAGCACTCGCCATTGAAGAGTGCTAGTGCTCATGTCGAGGCGAATATACACATTTTCTTCTTGAAGGCAAGTCTTTTTTGTTTCAGATCAAACGAAAAATTCTCTGGCATTCAATGACTAAAATGAAATCCCTTCATCTTGCTCAAAAAACAGAAATCGTGACCGGCAGGTCGGACAGTCGGGCTCGCAGCAGCGGCAGGTGCGCTCCTCAGTAACGCCCGCTCAGGAGAATGAATAATGTCTTTGTTTCGGCTGGCAAGGGGCAACACGCTTTTTTTTAAAAAAAGATCCTTTTTCCCAGCTCCCGTAGGCAGGTAGTCTGTTTTATTTCGAAGTCTGCAAGTGATGTTGACTTTAGTGTATAGGTACTATACGCACAACCCATGATTATCTCGACCAAACAAGATCGAAAGATCAGCTACATGCTTTTAGGCCTCTCCTGGAAGCTATTTGACGAGAACCGGGAGGAAAATTTTTACGGTACGGATGCCCTGTTGTATGAAGCGGAAATCCACATGATCATGTTTATCAAGGATTTTCCAGGTCTGCATGTATCGGCTTTGGCCGAAAAAATTGGCGTTACCAAAGGAGCCGTTTCGCAAACGGTCATGAAACTGGTGCGCAAGGGCATGGTGGAAAAGGTCAAGGATCCGCAAAATCATTCCCGAATTCTCCTGCAGCTGACTTCTAAAGGAGAAATTGCTTACTTTGAACATAAAAAATACCACCAGGAATTCGACCGGATGGTGGATACACTCATGGCAGATGCTTCAGATGATCAAATCGATTTTTTAAAAAAATTTCTTAACGATCTGGAGCAAAAAATCGGCTGAGGAAGTAAATAAAATTTGCAGCAAGCGTATAGATACTATACGCCTTAATATACCAGGTATATGTGAGGAAATATGAAAACAAATCAAGAAAAGTTTGCAATAATGCGCGATGGCAGCATTCCAGTAGCATTGCTGAAGCTCTCAGTGCCGGCCATCATAGGTATGTTGATAAATGCGCTATATAACGTAGTTGATGCCTATTTCGTGGGGGGACTTGGGACAAACCAGGTAGGGGCGGTGTCCGTCAGTTTTCCTCTTGTGCAAATTGTCATCGGAATTGGCTTGACGTTCGGCTGCTGCGCAGGTGCCTGTATTTCATGGCAATTGGGGTAAGGAGATTTTTCAAGCGCGCACACGACCGCTTCCAGCGCTTTGTTCGGAGCGTTGCTTGCCGGCGTGCCGTGTTTTATCGTGATTTATTTGTGTCCGGACGCAGTGCTGCGTCTGATGGGAGCGACAGATACCAATTTGCCCTATGCCAGAAGTACTGTTAGATTTACTTGGCCATCGCGACGTTACACATTTTTTGTATCGCCATGAATAATATTGTGATTTCAGAAGGCGCCGCAAAAATGACCATGGCTGCCATGCTGCTAGGGGTGGGCTAAATGTCATATTGGATGCGCTTTGTATTTACACCATGGGTTGGGGCATCAAGGGGGCCGCCATCGCCACGGTTATTTCTCAAGGAATTATAGCTATCGTCTATATTTGGTTTGTTGTCGGCAAGCGAAGTAGTCTGCATATTTTTCTCATGTATATTTCACGTCATTTTTATATTCATAAGAGTATAGTTAAACTTGGAATTCTTGTATTTCTTTTGCAATTTCTTGCAGGAGTTGCAATGAGCCTGACGAATATCGCTGCCAGCGCTTGTTGAGATTGTGCAGTTGCTGCAATGGGCATAGAATTCAGAATAATTGCTTTGGATTCTTATGTCATCTATGGCTATGTTAAAGGTTTTCAATCTGTTGCAGGATACAATTATGGATCTGGAAATTATAAACGTCTTATGAAGCTATATCAGTATCATTGCGTTGGTCTGTAGCTTACAGTATTATAATTACAATACTTCTTCTGTCTTTGTCAAAAGCGATAATGAGGTTGTTCAGCGAGGATGATGCTTCTCTGATTGAATTTGGGAGCTATGCTTTACGTGTGAATGTTATAGCTTTTATTTTTTTGTTATAGTTATGTTATATTCGACACTATTTCTGTCAATTGAAAAAGCAAAACAAGGTGATTTCTCAGTATTACAAGAAATGGTATTTTTTTTATTCCCTGTATCTTTTTGCTTCCAGCATTTTTTGGATTGGATGGGGTTGTATATGCCCAGCCTTTTGCTGATGTATTTGCCTTTTTTCTTACAGTATATTTTGCAGTTTCTTTTTCAAGAAAACTTAAGATGCAAATTATTGAAAAACAGTAATGAACCTCTGTTTGATCCAACATGAGGAGTAATTGAGAGTAAGCAAGGAACAAATATTTCAACGGCGCAGCGATGTGCAACAAAGGCGTTTTATCCCTGCCTATCGTTATTTTTTGAACGCTGCTACATTTCGTTAAATGTCAAAAAGAAGTACCATAAATCATACTCTTTCTTGACATAACCTGAAAGATAATTGTATTTACGCTAACTTAATATGAACTAAATCTTTCTCTTATATCTTTTAGAAAAAACAGGGGTTTATTTCACAAATGCGCTTCGTGTATTTATCAAAGACAGGGTCAGCAACAGGACTTTTTTTGCTCTTTTTATTGTTGCTCGCGGGCACAGGATATGCGGCGGAGCAAGACAAACAGGCTGGTAAAAAAAAGCAGCCTTCCATGCCGCCTGCTGTAGTTGTTACCGCCAAGGCCGTTGGCGGAGCCATTGCGCCGCAGACGGAATACATCGGCACTGTATATTTTCCTGAAGTTTCGGATGTGGCTTCGGAAGTTGTCGGGCGTGTTGCCAGGATAGAATTTGAGGAAGGCCAACGCGTCAAACAGGGAGACGTCCTGGTGGTGCTTTCCAAGGATCTCGTCGAGAAAGAACTGGAATCCGCCGTAGCAAGCCACAAGGCGGTGCTGTCTTCCCTGGAAAACGCGCGTATTGAACTAAATCGAACCAAAAAACTTTTCAAATCCAAGAGTGTGACTGCTCAAGAATATGATGAAGACCGTTTTTTAGTTGAAAAGCTCGAATTTGAAGCCATGAGCTTGGCGCATGCATCCGAACGGTTATCTTTGCGTCTAGCTAAGGCAACGACCTCCGCGCCCTTTGACGGTGTGGTGCTGGAGAAAAAGGTGGCTCGCGGCGAATGGCTGCAGATCGGCTCCGTGATCGGGGTGCTGGCCAGGGACGACGTCGTGGACGTGCTCGTGGACGTGCAGCAGTCGCTGTTGCAATATCTCAAATCAGGGATGAAGATTGCGCTCAAGGTGGCGGGCAGGGAACTGGAGGGCGAACTGATTGCCGTCATTCCTGATGGCGACCAGGCCACGCGTACTTTTCCAGTAAAAATACGGGTAAAGAATCCGGGTAATCTGGCTCAGGGTATGGAAGCACGGGCCATGATTCCCGCGGGAAATCCGCAGGAATCAGTGATGGTGCCCCGTGATGCCGTATTGCTGACTCCCCAGGGGCAGGTAGTCTGGGTGGTCACTGACGGTACGGCCTTGGCTGTGCCGGTTAATATTCTGGCCTATGTGGACCGGCAGGCCGCGGTGCAGAGCCAGAATCCGGCTTATACGTTCCAGCCGGGTGATAGCGTTGTAATCAAGGGAAATGAACGGTTGCGTCCGGGGCAGTCTGTAATTGACGGTGCCGCCGCAGCTTCCAGCCAACAATAACAAACCCGTTTCGGGTACGAGTATTCATGGATTTCATCAATTTTTCCATCAGGAATCCTGTTCCGGTTATCGTTATCGTCATTCTGGTGGTGTTGTTCGGCGTCATAGGTCTTGGAACCTTGCCTTACCAGCTCAGTCCCACAGTGACCACGCCGGAGATTTCCGTGACCACGGTCTGGACCGGCGCCACGCCCTACGAGGTGGAAAGCGAGATCATCGAAGAGCAGGAAAAGGTCCTCAAGGGGATTCCCGGCCTGACTTCACTGGAGAGCCAGTCCTACAACAACCAGGGGGAAATCTCACTTGAATTCAAAATCGGAACGAACATTGAAGATGCACTGTTGCGTGTTTCCAACAAGCTCAACGAGGTCCCCAGCTATCCGGACAACGCCGAAAAGCCGGTAATCAGCGCGACAGGTGCGTCGGCCTCTCCCATAATCTGGATTATTCTCAAGACACTGCCGGCGAACAAGCGCCCCATCGACACCTACCGTACGTATTTTGAGGAAGAAGTGCGGCAGCATCTGGAGCGGGTCAGCGGTGTGGCGGATCTTTTTGTCTTCGGAGGTACGGAATCGGAAATGCACGTGGTGGTGGATCCGCAAAAGCTTGCAACCTACCAGCTGACCATCGACGAAATTATTTCCGTACTCAAGAGTGAAAATGTCACGGTTTCGGCCGGGACCATGGGCGTAGGCCGTCGTGATTTTCGTATCCGGACCCTGGGGGAATTCCTATCGCCAGCGGACATTGCAAATGTCGTGATTTCCTCAACCGGGCGCAAGCGCTTGACCATTGGGGACGTGGCCAAGGTCGACTACGGCTACGAAGACGAAACCGTGGCCATGCTGAGCAACGGTGCAAAGGGCATTGTCTGCGGCGTCCGGCCCGAAACAGGCGCCAATGTGCTGGAAGTAACGGACCAGGTGCAAGCCGTGGTCAACAAGCTCAATGCCGGACAGCTCAAGGAGCAGGGACTGGTTTTTGACTGGAACTACGACCAACGGCCCTATATCAACGGCGCCATCGGACTGGTCAAGAAGAATATTATCATCGGCGGAGTTCTGGCCATTACTGTGCTGCTGCTTTTTTTGCAGTCCCTTTCCGCCACTGTGATCGTAGGCATAGCCATCCCTATCAGCATTATCGGCACCTTCATGTTTCTCAGCCTGCTCGGGCGCAATCTCAATGTGGTCAGCCTGGCGGGTATTTCGTTTGCCGTGGGCATGCTGGTGGATAACGCCATTGTTGTCCTGGAAAATGTGGACCGGCATCGCAAAATGGGCAAAAATCCGTTTCAGGCCGCCTATGACGGCGCGAAAGAGGTCTGGGGCGCGGTCATGGCCTCAACGGCAACCACGGTTGCCGTATTTTTGCCCGTCATATTCATGGAGCAGGAAGCCGGACAGTTGTTCAAAGATATTGCCATTGCCGTGACCAGCGCCATTTTGTTGAGTATGTTCGTTTCCATTTCGGTCATTCCCATGATGGCCAAGCAGCTTTATACGCTTTCCGGCCCGAAAAAGCAGCGTCGCTCGCCTTTGAACTGGCTGGGTGCTCGATTCAGCGCGCTGGTAATGGGGATGTTGCAGCTGGCCTTGTGGAAATGGTTTACCAGAGTCTTGACCATTGGCGTTCTGACGGCTCTGGCCGTTTGGTCGGCCTGGATGTTTTTCCCGAAGCTCGAGTATCTGCCCCAGGGCAACCGGAACCTGCTGCTGAACATTCTGATTCCGCCGCCGGGGCTTTCGTACAAGGAGCGCCTGGACATCGGCGAATATATCTATTCACGCCTCGAACCTTTTGAGGACAAAGACGAATACCAGGGAATGCCCGGCATTTCCAACCTGTTTTATGTGGGTGCGGACAGGATTATGCTTTTCGGCATTATCAGTACGCAGGAGCAGCAGGCAGCCAGATTGATTCCGTATCTGAGCAAGTTGCTTTTTTCCATACCAGGCATGTACGGTGTCAGTATTCAGGCAGGTATTTTCCAGGAAGGGCTGGGTGAAGGCCGCAATGTGGATGTGGACATTTCCGGTCCGAACCTGGAGCAGATTGTTGGCGGCGCGGGCGCCATGTTCGGAGCGTTGCGCCAGGCCATTCCCAACGTACAGGTGCGTCCGGTGCCGTCACTGGAGCTGCTGTATCCGGAAATCAAACTCCTGCCAGACAGAGACCGGGTGAAATCCGCGGGCTTGAGCACCGAGTCTCTGGGCATTGCCGTGGATGTGCTTATGAACGGCCGGATTATCGGCGATTTCAAGGAACGTAACGGCAAAAAGATCGATTTGCGCGTCAAGGCCGAGGGGCCACGCCTGGATACTCCTGAAAAATTGTATAACGAATTGCTGGTGGTTCCGGGAGGGAGGCTGTTGCCGGTTTCTTCTTTGGCCGACCTGGAACGGACCACGGGGATCACGCAGATCCGACACCTGGAGCGGCAGCGGACAATCACTTTGCAGGTGACGCCTCCGCCGGATATGCCGTTGCAGTCCGCCATGGAAAAAATCGCCAATGATCTGGTGCCCAAATTGCGTAACGGGCCTCTCAAAGGGTTGGATGTCCGCCTCAGCGGTGCAGCCGACAAGCTGACCGAAACCTGGGACGCCTTACAGTGGAATTTTGTTCTGGCCCTGATTATCACCTATTTATTGATGAGTGCGCTGTTCGGGAATTTCATTTATCCGTTTGTGATCCTGTTTACCGTGCCCCTGGCGGCTGCTGGCGGTATTCTGGGCCTGGAGTTGCAGAACATGTTCATTGCGCCGCAGGCCATGGATATTTTGACCATGCTCGGTTTCGTTATTTTGATCGGTGTGGTGGTAAACAACGCTATTCTCATTGTGCACCAGTCCCTGAACAATATTCGCTATCAGGGCATGACGCACAAGGACGCCGTAATGGATTCGGTGCGCACGCGTATCCGCCCGATATTCATGAGCGCCTGCACGTCGATTTTCGGTATGTTGCCCCTGACCCTGGCTCCCGGCCCCGGCTCGGAACTGTACCGCGGACTCGGCAGCGTGGTACTCGGCGGTCTGGCCATTTCCACGATCTTTACCGTATTCCTTATTCCTGCACTGCTGTTATTTTTTATCGGCATGGAAAAGACCTCAGACCAGAAAGAAGCATAGTCTTTTATTTCCACACAAAAAAAGCAGCTTGTTGCGGGCTGCTTTTTTTGTGTGCCAAGTGGTCTCCCCTGAGATGATGGAATGGCTCCCGACTATTGAGAAGAAATGTTTTGCCAGCCATTTGTCAGTGATTCTTGCGTATGTTTGTGTAAGTTGTCATGCGGTAAAACTTTTGCGTACAGTGCCTTGGCAAGCAGGCATGCATTCTTCATCAGAAATAAAAGTCACAATACGGCGTTATTATAGTTTAGACTGCGATTGCGGGCTGTTAGGGCGTCTGCTGGAAGTGATATGGAGCATGCTCCGCTGCAATGAAAGAGTACGACAAAGTCGGAATGCATAGTCTTTGTTCGGGGTACAGTAAAAAAAGCCTCTAAAAATTATTTGTTTAATATTGAGTAGTTACGTTACTCTGGTATATTATTATTTTTTTAATTTTGGGGTAATTAGCTGGAATTTAATCTTTTTTTGAGTAGAAACGGGGATAGAGAGGGATGCAATTAAGTTGAATTCGGTATATACAGACTTAGACATTTATGAAGCTTGGCAACTTGTTGCTTTCTAAGGTAAATGGATTATTTAAATTCATCATACGGTAATCATATTTTTCTGAACAAAAAGTTTAAGTGGTTATTAGTATACTTATAGGGTTGCTATTTCGATAGTCACTTTTTGATTCAATGGCCCATCTTCGAATGATGCGTTCTTTACGCATTGTAGTTAAAGTCTACCTTTAATTGTGATCAAGTGATACTTTTTACAATTTGCAACCATCAATTACACTACTGTTACCAACAAAAAAATTGTCTGCTAATGGGGGCGAAAGATACTTATGGTCCCGCTCCAACCGCATTAGCCGTTGGCCCCGCCAACGGTATGCCCTTTCCTTATAAACAGTGCAAAAAAAATTTGGCATCATATGTACGGTTTTAGCTACATAGTTTCAGGGAAAGATGATGGTAATTAATAATCCAACGAAAGAACAACTTCTCTTGGAATTGCAAGCCTCACACGATCGTGAAGCAAAACTGAAAAAGAAAGTTGCTAGTTTGGAAAAGCGCATCAATGCGACAGAGGGAGATCCTTTCTCTCTGGGACATGGTATTACTGTTTTTTTCGCAATAATAGATAAAAAAAATAAATTGCTGTATGGAAGCCCAGAATTCAAATTGTGTTTTGGAGTAACAGAAGGGGAGATAACCCCCGTTGCCTGGGCGGATCTTTTTTCCGAAAATTTTTCCCGGTTGGAAAAGCAACTGCCGGGGGGAGAACCTCTCCGGGTGCGAGTAAAGCAGCTGCATCAGGTTTGTCTTGGGGGGAAAGGCTACGACTGCGTTGTAAGCGCAGAATTTGATCAAAGTGGAGAACCCCAACGGTATACGGTGTATGGAAAGACTATTTCCGGACTCGCGGATCAAGAGGGAAGTTTTCATTCCAAGGCCGTGCGCCTTGGGGAGCTGTTGACGAAAAGCTCGATGATTATATTCGCCTCTGACCCGGAAGAACCTGGTAGAATATTGTATGTGAGCGATAATATTGAGCGGTTTCTTGGTTTTACTCCCTCTGAATTGATAGCAAATACTGAATTCAAAGACAGAGTCCACCCGGAAGACCGAACAGCCATGCGGGTCTTTGAAGAAGAAGTCCGCGTTCATGCTGAAAGCAGCGTCGTGTATAGGCACGTACATAAGGACGGCCATTTTATCTGGATCCGGCAGGTTGGTGTGATGTTTACCGATCCGAGCGGCAATCCTGTCGAAATGATTTCCTACTGTTTTGATGTAAATCACGCCAAACGAAATGAAGCTGAGTTGCAGAAGAGCCGCAGTTTGTTTCAGGGAGTCATAGATTCGTCTTTGTCCGTCATTTACGTCAAAGACAGAGAAGGGCGCTATTTGCTAGGCAATAAGAAGTTCGAGGAATTTTCAGGGCACAAATTGGATGATCTGGTGGGTAAAACCGATTCCATGCTTTATGACAAGCGCCAGAATATCCGTTACGCCAAAGAGGATAAGCTTGTTTTTGAAAAAGGCATGACCCTCCAATACGAGGAAAGTTTGATTGTCAACAAGCTTGTCCGTCATTTTTTTACCACAAAAATTCCCCTGTGTGACGAGCAGGGCAACGTCTACGCGCTTTGCGGCAATTCCTGGGACATGACCGCGTTACGCGAAGCCCAGGATGCCCTGGCCGCCAGTGAAGAGCGATACAGGCTTCTTGTGGAGGAAAGCGCCCAGGGCATCGGCGTTATTAGCGGATACAATCCGCGTGTCGTTTTTGCGAACAAGGCTTTTGCCAGAATTTTCGGCTACTCTGTAAACGAGTTGCTTGAAATGGCCCCTGAAGCCGTACGTTCGCGAATTTATGCGGACGATCATGATTTTGTTTGGAAGTCCTATCATGAGCGTTTGCGTAGCGAGCTACCAAAAAGCAATTATGAATGCAGGATTGTACAAAAAAGTGGCGCTATTCGGTACGTCGAAGTCTACGTCAATTATTTCGCGTATCGCGGTCCAGCTATTCAGGCCATCCTTTTGGACATTACAGATCGCAAAATTTATGAGGAAAAATTACGCAAAAGCGAGGCCTTGCTGGCGGATGCTCAGCGTATAGCCGTTACCGGAAGCTGGGGAATAGATGTGACGACACGGGAAATCGTTTGGTCCGACCAGATTTTTCGTATTTTCGGGTTGTCTCCGGAAGAGAACAGGGCCTCGATTTGGTATTATTTTTTTTGCGTTCACCCCGAAGACCGCAACAAGATAGTCGCAGGATACTCCCGGCTTTTTCAAGAAGGAAAATTCGATACCGAATTTCGAATCGTTCAGCCTACCGGGGAAGTCCGACATGTCAAAGACAAAGGGGAACTGGTTTATAATTCCAAAAATCGCGTCATTTATGTGCAGGGTTCTATCCAGGATATCACCTCTCAAAAACTGGTGGAAGAAGAGCTTCGCAAATCAAGGGAGAACCTCGAAGAACGGGTTGAGGAACGGACCCGTGCGCTTTCGGAAGCCAAGGAGCAGCTCAGTATGCTGGCTGCGCACCAGCAGGACAATGTGGAAATGGAACGGACGCGCATTGCCCGTGAGGTGCATGATGAACTCGGGCAGAACATGACTGCGCTGAAAATCGGTTTGAAATTGCTGGAAGGCTATTTGCCTGAAGGCGAAGAAAAATCACGGAAAAAAATTCACGATCTGGATAAGCTGGTGGAAGGGACCATTGCATCGGTTCAGAAAATATCCCGTGAATTACGGCCTGCGCAACTCGATGACCTTGGACTGTCCGCAGCCATGGAATGGCATGTGCGGCAATTTCAGCAGGAAACAGATATCAGGATTGATCTTGCGCTTAATGTCGATGACCGGGGGCTGGACAAAGCCGCCACCACGGCACTGTACCGCGTTTTTCAGGAAGCCATGACCAACATCGTACGGCATGCGCAGGCAACGGCGATAAAGGTCTGTCTGTATATGAGCAAGAGTGAGTTCGTACTCGAGGTAAGCGATAACGGCGTAGGGTTCGTGCCGGAGGACCTCAGCAGTCCGAAATCACTGGGCTTGATGGGGATGCGCGAGCGTATTCATGCCCTGGGGGGGCATATGGAGATCTCCAGCATGCCCGGCACGGGAACCCGCATTGTTGCAGCACTTCCCATGGACCGGGTAATCGGCATGATTTGATCGGGGTGGCCAGGTGTGTATCTGGCCAAAATACTTAATGAAATTCCATGGCCCAGCGTCCGAGGTTGATGGCGATCAGCAGGGCCCCTTCCCAACGGCTGAGTTTCCAGCCCGTCCGGATGAAAAGCAGGACGAGCAGCACGACGCTCGTCAGGATGTACATGCTGGGCAAGGCCGCAGGCGAAATTTCCAGCGGACGGAGCAGGCATGTCAGCCCCAGCACTCCGGCAAAGTTGAAAAAATCGCTGCCGATCAAATTGCCGAGCAGCATTTCATTGCGGCCTTTCAGCGCGGCGTTGAGGCTGGTGACCAGTTCGGGCAGAGAGGTTCCGGCAGCCACAATGGTCAGCCCGATGGCCCATTCACTCACACCTAGTTGTGCGGCGATGAACGACGCTGCGTCCACCAGCAGGTTGCTGCCCAGGGAAATGGCCGCTATCCCGGCTGCCAGTTTGAGATATACCTTCCAGTTGCCTTTTTCTGCGGGGGAGTCGGTCTGCTGTTCTTTTTTTGCTTTCCGGGCCAGGTGCGTCTTGCGCGCGTTGAGCAACAGCAGTGTCAGGTAGGAAATAAAACAGAGCAACAACAATGCTCCATCAAATCTTCCCATATGCAAATTCAGACACATCAACGTGATCACGAGCGTTATTGTCCAAAGTAATAACCCGTCCCGGTAGAGCAGTGTACGGTGCGTACGAATGGGGCGGATAACGGCCATGGTGCCCAGGATGATGCCGAGATTGAAAATGTTCGAGCCCACGATATTGGCCAGAGAAATGTCGGAAAGCCCTTTGAAGGCGGCTGTGGCGGTTACCAGGAATTCAGGTGCGGACGTGCCCATTGCCACAATGGTCAGACCGATGACCAATTCTGAAATGCCGAACCTCCGGGCAATGTGCGACGCGTTGTCCACGGTCCACTCAGCCCCCCACCAGAGCAGCGCGCCCCCCAGTACAAGAAAGAGTATTTGAAGCAGCATAATACCTTCAATTCAACTAATTACGAATAGTTATAAGAGTTAACGGCGCACCCAAATCGAGGAAAGCGACAAAAGACTAAACGTCCGGATGCGTGTGCCGACAAGACAAGGCAGGCAGCTCACAATTCGCATTTTCAAACGCAAAAACAATCGAGTCCAGCCGGACGCACCAATAGGCTCTGTTCAGAATCAAATTCTTTACTGTCATAGATGGTAAAAAAAAGCTACACTTTTTCTAGAAATTGAGATATAGAAAAACCAGAAACAAAAGGAAGGGCTGCCTGGGGGCAGCTGTTGACATCTATGGAGGTAGCCATGCCTTTTCGCTTGAGAGTTCCAGTCTTTACTCTGTTGTTTTTGTGTACCTTTTTTTCTACGGCCACGGCCCAGTTCGATGAATACAATTTGTGGGCGGATTATTCCGGCTCCATTACATATATTTCTGACAACGGGTCCACAGTCACCAAACGGTTTGCAACTTTTGCCAGCAATAAATCCAGAGTAATCAATCTGTTCGGGACTCCTGATCCAAAACAAACCGGCTATCTTCCCTGTCACCGTGGTGATGTTTACCTGGTTTTGCCGTTGACCAATATCAAAGAGATCAAGGTGCATGGCGATGGCAACCCGTTGGAGATCTCCCTCTATAGCGGCGAACACTTTGTTGCTCAAGTAAATTCGACCATCACCCACGCCATAAGTTATACCCCGCGATTTGTTTTTCGCCCCGTGGATGGCTTTTTTAATGATGATTTGACCTATTTTGTGGAATCCAACAATATTCTCAAGCTTTCGTTCGATCCTGATTCCTAGCCCCTGTACGTATTCTTTGTGGTGCCCTGGACTGGTGCAGTGGGAAGGGGAAAAAGTCTGACGCTGGTCCGTTTAGTCTTTTTAGGCAGTACGCCATTCTATTGGCCAGTATAAAAAATTTGTAAATACAGCTCGTCCGAGACAAGGACGTGTGTGCCTGTCGGCCATCCGATAGCCGCCTGCAACTCTTCAGGACTCTGGCGCTGGTGTAACAGCGGGCCGGAGTTGGATTCTTTTTTTTGAAAAGTGGCAATGGCCAGTATCCCCCCAGGGCATAGCAATCGTGTTGCTTCCTGCAGAAAATTCTGCAACTGATCCTTTGAAAACATCTGGATCATTGCCGCCGCAAAGATGCAGTCCGTAGAGGCCGCCGGAATGCTGGTGTGTTTTGTAATATCCTCCTGCAATATTGTAATGTTGGACTCTGTTCGTTCAGTCCGTGCGATATTGAGAAACTGGCTGTCTTTGTCAACGGCGTAGACACGTCCTCCAATGCCGACGGCCTGGGCAAAATGTCCGGCCATATGACCGGTGCCGCAGCCTGCGTCCACAATAGTCTGACCCGGCCGTATCCGTAGCGTGGACAGGATCAACTGCGTATCGAGCCGTCCTTCGGAAAATTTTGGCAGCCGCTGCGTCATCTCGTTTCTCCGTTTTCTATTGATGTTGAAAAATAACGTGCCAGATATTGCCAGGGTGTATCCCTGTCAGCAGCGTATTTCAAGTAGCAGGCAAGTCGTCTGCTGTAGTTGCAGGAAACTCAAGCACAAGTGGAGACGGAGGACGGACATTCGCCGGGCGCATAACCAAAACAGGCCGACTGATGGAGCCGGCCTGTTGCAGTTGCGTATTGTTCCTAGTTACTACGGATTATTAACCTGCACATAAACGGTTGTTCCGGCATCCGTATAGGGACGGTAGTAGACGCCGTTGACGATATGGTAGGTGATGCCCGCGATGACGGTGACCGTGGCTGCCGCACCCAGCGTCCAGAGGAACGGACGGCCGTACCACCACGGAGGCGCCCCGTAGCCGTGCCAGGGCCCCGGACGCCACGGGCCGGGCCCTGCAGGCGGGCGCATGTGCCTGGGTCTGGGCGGTACAGGTCTGTTGGGGCCGTAATAGGGCGGACGTGTGGTTCCCGGGCGTCCTCTACCGGGGCCGGGATTGGGCCGGACATGATTGGGCGGGCGATTACCCGGCCTGTTGCCCGGCTGATTCCAACCAGGTCTGTTGCCCGGCCTGTTGCCAGGTTGGTTACCAGGTCTGTTGCCAGGTTGGTTACCAGGTCTGTTGCCCGGCCTGTTACCAGGTTGATTGCCCGGCCTGCCTCCCGGCCTGTTGATCTGCCTGTTGCCCTGCCTCTGGCCTGGGCCCTGATTGGGGCGTTGCCTGGGCTGGGTCCTGCTCGGGGCATTGCGGATATTGCTGCGTGCGGGCGACCCGCCTCTGCCCCGGTCACGTCCGCCACCGCCTCTTCTTCCACCCCCGCCGCCTCGACGGCCGTCACGTTGCGCGTACGCAAGATTCGGTTCGGGAGAAAAGGACAGACTCAGTATCGACGCATCGCAGACCAGGCCTGCAACGAGAATGCTCATAATCATCAGCTTCAGTGGTTGATTCCATTCGCTCATCCCCATGATACACCCCCTTTATTGTGCTTCCGCAGGGTCGGGATTATCAATGGATTCTTCGGCAGAAGAGAGTATCTCCGCCTGGGAAGCTCCTTCAGGAGGCGAAAATTCAAAGCTTGCCGCCTTGATATCGGGGTGGGTGTTCCAGTCTTCGTAGCAAATCATGAATTGCGGATTGCCGTACTGGGTCTTGTCGGTGATGACGATCCGGCTGGGCAGGGGCTTGTCGCCGTCGGCTATCCAGACCTGCCAATCCACCTGAAGTTGACGGAAGGCGAGGTGGTGGTACAATTTCCCCTCCATTTCCACCGCCTGTACATAGGTCCCGGTAATGATATTGGGAAAAATCGCGCCAAAGGGATCGGCCTTGATGAGATCCGCCGTCGGGACATTCAGGTCGAATTTTTCCAGTAGAAAGTCCACTGCGCTATCCAGTCCGATAGGTACGGCGAGCAGTTGGTAGGTGTTGACCGTTTGGTCAAGCAGGGCAAAGTTTTTTCCGTTGATGATGCTGAGGGTGTTGGAAGCGTCGCCCAAAGTTTCCGACCTGGCCTTGTCGGGCCGTTGTACGAGACTTTTGGATACCCGGTGAAATTGGAGTTTTTCACCATTGGGAAAGACCCGGTTTTCAAACACATTGCTTGTGACGCTGTAGGATTTGAGAGATGCCATATAGTCGCACATCTCTTTGAACAGCTTTTTGGCTTCCGGGTCGACCTCCTGGGGCAGACCATAGGCTGTGGAAATACTGAACAGGGACAGGCATAATACAAGGCAACCCAGTACTTTTAGTTTCATACGCATGGTACCTCCATAAAGAAATGCAGAGAGCACTCAGTGCATGAAAGGTCTTTCTCTTTCCGCGCTGAGTTATCAGGAAGGCTACGCCATTGGCGGGCCGGTGGCGTATGCCGTGGGCGCATACCGTCAGGTATTTCCGCTCCTGAAATTAAATAGCAATAAAATTACGATACTCTTTTTGTGTACATGGGAAAAAGAGTAATGTCAGTACATCTATTGTAAAAAAATGGTATTTTACATACGGAAATACTCAGCCGGCGTGCTGATATTGTCCAGAGGCCCATGTCGGCATATAAATGCCTTACATTTTATCTGGTTATTATCAATGACCGACCACTCACACGGTGAGAAAGAGGCAGCACGCGCAAGAGGTTTTCTTCCTTTGAAAAGTCAGCTAAAGGATATGCAATTCACATTGCAATTGAAAACAGCACCATACACGTCCTAAATAATAGGAGATGACCTACCTCCATGATTGCGCTTCCCAGGATACTTTGCAACAAGCCGGCAGTTTGTAAGGAAAACATTGATCTTTTGGAAAAAGCCATGGAAGTTGGAAGTTCTTTCCCCACCTGGGTGAAAGATCAGAGGGCTTCCCATGGTCAGCCCAATTTGACCCTTTATCTGTCGAAACTTGGTAAAAAAAATCTGATTTTTGAAGAAATAGACAATGCGCGGATCAGTAAATCCTGGGAAGGATCCCTCGTGTTGTGCCGTTTTGAAATTCGTACGGTACCAGGGGTTCAACCGGAGCTCTATCAGTTTCGCAGCAATCTTCTGGGATTTGAGAATCGGGATAATGGTACGAAACTTATCGCTCTTAAATGGCCTCAATCCATTGAAAAGAATACTCAACGGCGTTTCGTACGCGTTGATTTGCATGAAAGGACCCTCCCGCGTGTGCTGGCCTGGGGAATTCGTTTCAAGCAGACGCCTCCTGTGATCAACATTAAAAATTTGGGAAAACCGATTTTCAGTTTTGATCCCGCCCAAAAAAATAGTGTCAACGTACATGACATATCGGAAGGCGGGATCCGCGTGTCCCTGGTTCCCACCGAGTCCGAAGAGCTGGTGTTGTATATCCAGCCGCAGCATTATTTGCTCCTGCTGCTCTCTCTGCCGCAAAAAGATGGAGAAAAAGACCAGAAGCTGCTCGTAGTGGCTCGTATCGCGCGTATGCAAAAACATCCACGGGGCCGGGTCAGCCTGGGGCTCGAATTCCTGTTTGTTGCTGGTAAAAATCCGCAGACAGGCGCTTTTGTCTGGTTGAAAGTGGAAGGGAAAGGAATTGACAGGCTCAAACTCTGGGTTGCGGAGCGGTTCCTGGAAGTAAGTCCCTGAATGCCCCATCTTAAAACTGACTAGCAGCTGCTAACCTCGTTCATTTGCGCATTTTGGGCAGGTTGCGCAACAAATCATCAGGATCCACTCCTGCCAGCCCCACCTCATTCAATTCGATTCCTATTTCGTTGCCGTACGCGATCAAAGTCCGGAGGACTTCGCAATAGGCGGTAACCCTGCCTTGATTAAACGCATTGTTATGCAGGCGGCACTGGTCCGCCGCTTCCTGCGCGTTGTAGACGATCCAGTTCAGGGTATCGCGCGTATAAACGGCAAGGAGTTTGTCTTTTTTGCTCATGGCGTCATCCTGCTGCATTTGTGTCTTTCCCCAGTGTAGCTTTCGGATACGCATTTTTCAAGAAGCGGCGGACAGATGGTTTTTCCGACATTGAACAGCGTTGGATATACAGTATTCGTAGGGAGAATTCGGTTAAACAAGGCGTTTAGTCTGAAATAACATACTGCACAGAATGAAGAAATATAACTGGAAGTGGGTATGAGATTATGTGTTGGATGTGACCATGGATGCCTATTCGCATCATCCCATCAGTATATTGCCGGGAATAAAGTATGGTGAGAAGAGGCTTGTCCACTTTAGTCAGAGAATGGGAGCGAGAACCTTAACACATAATTTCGCCGAAGAGTTTCCCAGAGATTTTCTGGATCAGAAACGATTTGCGCGCAAGGCCTGATAAAATTATTATTTTCTTATTAATATATAGTATTTGTATAATATATATAGTTTTATAACTATGAAATGTAATGTTTGTATTTTTGTGAGTATGGTAGTTGTCAGCCTGTTGTTGTTTGATGGCGGTTCTGGTAACTCGATATGACACTTTAGGCATGTTTCATATCAAAATATTTGTAATTCATTGTAGCCTGCTATGTGTGCGGGACAATCTAATTGAAGCCCTCCGAAAAAGAGAGGGTCGTGCATGTGTAACTTATGGCGCAGTGGGTGCATATTTTGTGAAGCCATATGGAAATTGGATGATTATTTGGGATTCTCCTAAATATGTTGTGTTTTGAACTGGTTATCTAAAAATAAATAATCTAAAAATTTTTTTATGGAAACATCACATTCTAGTCAAGTTCGAAATCAGCCCCCGAGAAAACGAACCAAAGGTAGTTCTTGGGGACAAGGCATCTGGATTCCTCTCCTCGTTTTTGTCCTGCTTGCGGCAGGAGCTATTTCATTTGCCTTATTATACCAGCCGCCTAAAGGGGAAGCTTTGAATCCTGCCTGGTGGCGTTCCTCAGACCGCTGGCTTTATCCGCTGGAAATCAACCCGCAAAGAAAATTGCCTGTTTTATTGGGGGTGCTTTACGATGTCTGCTACATGGATAACGTTGTTGTTGCCGTGGGCGCTAGAGGCATTTTTCTTACGAGTAAAGACGGCGGGGCCAGTTGGAATGAGGTCAAGTCCGGTACGAGGCGGAATTTTTATTCCGTAACAGCCTTACCCGGAGGGATTTTTGTGGCAGTGGGGCAGGGGGGCGCTATTTTCAGAAGTAAAAATCATGGGGAGAGCTGGAGTGAGGTTGCCTCGGGTACGAATACGCAGCTTCATTCCATTACGTCGACGTCGAATAAGACCCTGATCGCAGTAGGCGTAGATGGAGTTATCTTGCGCAGCATTGATGACGGTGAAAGCTGGAGTACTGTAGACTCTGGTACGCATAAGTGGCTTATGTCCATTACTTCGGTGTCTCAAATGACACTTGTCGCAGTTGGATCTGATGGAATTATGTTGCGCAGCACAGATAATGGAGAGAATTGGAGTGCAATTACACTGGAAAATATTTCTTTACACTCTGTAGCGAATACGCAGAATGGTACTTTGATCGCCGTGGGGACTGGTCGTTACATTTTACGCAGCACAGACAACGGGAAGAGTTGGAGTAAAATCGATAGCGGCATGAATGTTTCGCTTCGCTTAGTGACGGCGACGTCGAATGGTACTCTGGTAGCCGTAGGGTTTGGTTGTGATATTCTGCGTAGCACAGATGACGGGAAGAGTTGGAGTGAAATCGATTCTGATGAAAACGTTTCGATTCGTGCTGTGACGATGGCGTCTGACGGGATCCTGATTGCAGTGGGCGAGGAAGGCCTCATTTTGCGAAGCTCGGACCTCGGGGAGCACTGGGATAAAGTTTTTTCGGGGAAATACTGGTCGCTTAGTTCCGTGACTTCGACGCCGGCCGGCACTTTGATCGCCTTGGGAGGAAACACAATCCTGCGTGGCAAGGACGACGGGAGCAGCTGGTGGGAAGTTGTCCTGAACAAACAGCAATGGATTAGTTCTGTGACGATAACACCGGCTGGCTCTCTGGTCGCAATAGGGGGAGATTGCTTCCTGCGCAGCGAGAACGACGGGATGAGCTGGAACAAAGTTACTTTGGATATACAGGGGCTTATGTCCGTGACAACTGCTGCAAGTGGGATTCTGGTCGCCGTTGGAGACGATGGCAGGATCTTGCGTAGTGAGGACGACGGGATCAGCTGGAATGCGGTTGTCTCGGGTACGGATACAACGCTCAACGCCATAGCAGCAACATCGGCAGGTTCGCTTGTCGCTGTGGGTGGGGGGGGTATTATCCTGCGGAGCAAAGATGCCGGTGCCAGCTGGGACATGACCAGCTTAGGCGAGAAGAAGTGGTTTAACTCAGTAATAGCGGCGCCGGACGGAATTTTGGTTGCTGTGGGGCAAACAGGGCTTGTTATGCGCAGCACGGACGACGGGGCAAACTGGGACACTGTCAACACGGTAACGAATGGGAATTTGTTGTCTGTGGCGGCCTCATCGAATGGAGCTCTGGTAGCTGTGGGAGACCACTGTCGTATCTTGCGTAGTGAGGATAAAGGAACAAGTTGGAGCAGGGTTGCTTCGGAGGAGGATGGATATCTTTATTCCGTTATGGGGACGGCGGACAGTACCTTTGTAGCCGTGGGCTTGGGCGGCGTCATAATGCGTAGCACAGATAACGGGAAGACATGGACGAATAAACTCGCCTACAGAAAGCTGCCGGCATGGTGGCTGTATTTGTTGCTGATTTTTATTGCCGCTGTCTGCACCTGGTGGGCGCGATGCCGGGCTAAGTCCTCATTGAAACCGGACTCCCTTGTCGATAAGGTTATTAAGGACACCCCTGTCGAACGAATTTCTGAAGATCGTTTGCAAATGGCTTCCCATGCCAGCGGCATGGCCAATTTTTTGCGCAATCCTGCAACACGTCCACCCTTGGCACTAGGGGTGTGCGGCGACTGGGGCAGCGGCAAGAGCTCATTGATGCATCTGTTGGAAAAAGAACTGGAGCAAGACGGTGTTTGCCCGGTTTGGTTCAACGCTTGGCATCATCAACAGGAGCCCTCCATGCTCGCCGTCCTGTTGGAGAACATTCGTAACCAAGCAGTTCCGACCTTATCGCGGCACCCGATTCTTTTCCTGGTATTTCATGGGCGTATGCTTTTATTACGCACCATCGCTAATCCACTGGCCACTTGCATCCTTTTTTCATTCCTGGTGGTTGGTTTAATCTTTTTGTTTAGTTTTTATGAAGGCGGGTCAATTGCTGCTTGTTTTGGAGAGTGTCTTGCTGCATTCAGCCAAGCTGCTACAAAGGGGGCATGGACAGGCAAACTAACCGGTCTGCTCTCGAATGCCAAAGTGTTGGGCATTGTTCTGATCGGTCTCACGTTTTTGTATATGTGGAGTGCCAGTCTGGTGCTGCCAGATTTGTTTCGTGCTTTTCCCCTCTCGCCTGGCAAACTTCTTGCGACCATGTCGGGTGATTTCAAATGGCGCGCAGCCGAGGGGCAGACAGCCTTTCGGCTCCGTTTTGCCCGCCATTTCGAAACGGTTTGTAAGGCCCTGGCGCCGCGTTATATGTGTATTTTTGTTGACGACCTGGACCGCTGCCAACCCAATAAGGCTATGGAGGTTTTGGAAGCAGTGAACTACCTTGTTAGCAATGGAAACTGCTTTGTCATCCTGGGGCTGGACAGAAAAAAAGTCGAGGGTTTGGTCGGCATGGCCATGGGTGAGCTATCCAAAGAATTTGTTGAACAGGATTCGAAGTTGATGGCAACTGCAGTAAAATGTGATGTGGTGGATGAACGGGCGATAAAGCGAAAATATGCCAGGAACTATCTTGAAAAGCTCATTAGTCTCTACATTCCCGTTCAAAAACTCGATAGTGATGCAACAAAAGGACTGATGTGCGATGAAGCATCATCAGCTGATTGCAAGGAAAATCGGCTGAATGTGTTATCAAAGGCCTATAGTCTGAGTAACAAAGTTTTACCTTTACTGGTTGTTTTGCTGATAGCCGCATGTATTGGCTACGGCTTGTATTCAATACCAATTCTATTTGACTCTGTTAAAAAGAGTTATGTGGCATCTATGTCAAAACAAGCTCAACTTAAATCTAGTAAATTGGAGAATTTCAAACTACAACCGTTATTTGATAAAGAAATAAAAGAATCTGAATATGATAGAAATAAGACAGACGAATTTCATCGGTCACTGATACTGGAAAGCCGTGGAGCTCTTTTTTTTAAAGACTGGTCGCTAATAGGTATTATTATTATTTGTTATGGCATGATATTGTTTTATCAGCGTATGGTTCTTAAACGTAGAATTGACAAAGTAGGTGATTCAAAAACGTATATTGATGCTTTAAAGATTTGGAGAGGACTTGTTCAATCCTATATCAATACCCCGCGTGGCCTCAAAAGATTTCTCAATCAAACGCGATATATGGCCATGAGAAATCGTGCATATTCAGATCAGCATTCATTTGATGATAAGTCAATCGCAGAAGCAGATATTGTTGCTGTTTCAGCTATGTTATACGTTTTATATTGTAACAATAATAAGGATATACCAACTGTTGCTAAAAATTTTACATCTGAATGTAAGAAAGATACTAATATTCAAGGTTATATTAAAGAGCATAAGAATAAGTTTGGAAAAAGTCCATTTGATAATGCTGGGATAATAGATCAAGTTCTGCAATTTCAGGATATGTAGGTTAGCCTGCTGATCTTCAGCTTATTTAATTTAATAAGCGGCAGGAGTTTTTGTCCACCCGACTTTGAAGGAAGAGTACTCATAGCTGCAGCCTAAGTGATCGGACGTATGCAAAGCTATAGCTGAGATATCGCTAGTTGAAAAAACTACCGCCCTCATTTGAGGCAGCACGTGCAGGCGGGACGGGAGTGGAATTAGCGTTGTCGCGGATGAAGTTCGCGAGCCGGCGTAAAAAATACCTCAGCCATCAGTGGGGACGGCCAGGCAACCGGCAATATCCAGATTGAAGTGAAGCGCAATAAGTTGCGCGAAGGGTGAGCCGTCAGCGAACAATGACCTCGGGGGCTCCCAGCATTTTTTTGATATGTTGCAGGTAAGGGCCGTTGAGGAGTTCTTCCCGGATCGTCCCCTTGGGCAGGCGTTTTTGATTGATGATAACCCTGGAGCGTTCTTTGGTACGGCGGTTATCGTAGATCATGGCGGAAAAATACGCCTTGCCGAAGGCTTCTCCTTTGTCGCCCAAAAAATTCCAGCTGCAACCTGAGACATTGCAGGGAGTGTATTCGTCCAGATTACCCAACACCAGATTCTCGGTTTGCGTACGCCGGCCTGTCATATTGTTGATGATGAACAGATTGTAGTAAGCGTCGAGGATTTCCCATTGCTTGCTGGACTTGTCCTGTGCTTCCAGGATCGAATGGTCGATGGCGGTTCCATCCGGCTTGAGAGAAAAAACATGTACCAGACGGGAGTTGATGTGAAAATTATCCAGTACGGCCGCCAGCGCCTTGGCCACATGATCGCATTTCAGCTTGGGCTTGGGGCCTATTCCCGTGCGCAGGCGTTGCGCCCACATGCGGGTGATGCGTTTCAGATTCCTGTAGTTTCTGATGCCGTTTTCGGACCGTTCCTCATCAAGCGCGTCTTCGGTATTGGCATGGGCGAATTCCCGGAGCCAGTCCAGAAACGCTTGCTGTGAGGAGAACTGCCGCATACGCAGCAGATCTAGAAAATCCGGATCCACGTCTTTGGCTTCTACACCGTCGAATTCTTCCTGGTACAGCTTTTCCAGTTTGCTTTTTTCCGAATGGTTGTCCTGGCAGGAGCAAAGCAGGAAAGCACTTGTCAGAATACCCGCGCAGATAAGGATCGAAGCAATAGAGAATGAATGGGATTTTGTCATTATGCCTGCCGTATTTTGAAATGGAAGTATTTGA
Organism: Desulfovibrionaceae bacterium; assembly: GCA_963677785.2. Classification (GTDB taxonomy): domain Bacteria; phylum Desulfobacterota; class Desulfovibrionia; order Desulfovibrionales; family Desulfovibrionaceae. The sequence continues at coordinate 478,142 of CAXXDH010000002.1, forward strand.
ATCAGTAAGAAAAACTACGAAGTGTAATTGCTTTGAAAATGAAAGAAGATACTAAGAGCACAAGTTCGTTTTTAGCGCAATGCTTTCTTGGGCTCAAGATGAAATTTTTCTCTAGGGCAGAAACTGCCCGCGAGAAAAAATATGATAAGAAAGGCAGTGCCGTAGACGGCATTGGTTGTCATTAAAAAAAAGGAGTTGGACTGTAAGCCGGGTTTTGTAGCAACGGCATGGCTGAATAAGCCGTACCATTGTGGCCATCATTCCTCTAGGACCGGAATTGCTTCCGGCCTCAAGCAACCTACCCGAGAGCTCGGCCGGGCCGGCTTAAAACGCTCTCCTATTTGGTCTTGCTCCGGACGGGGTTTACCTAGCTCGTCACGTCACCGTGACGCCTGGTGGGCTCTTACTCCACCGTTTCACCCTTACCCTGCCTGATGGCAGGGCGGTTTGTTTTCTGTGGCACTATTCCCGAGATCGCTCTCCCTGGGCGTTACCCAGCGTCCTGCCCTGCGGAGCCCGGACTTTCCTCCGCAGCTCTGATGAGCCGCCGCGATGACCCGTCCAACTCCCTGCGTCAAACATAACTACCGTACGGTATATGTCAAACTATCGAAGTCATGTTAGTTTGATTCCTCGAAAGGCACATCCTGCTCCTCTGCAGGAGCGGCTTGCTTTTTCTTTGCCGAGGTATCTACAAAGTGCTCGGACCAGTAAATAAGCCTCTGGCAGTTGGGGCAAGAAAGGATTTGCTGGCCCCTTTGCAGTTCGTTGAAGCTCTGAGGAGGGATGGCGATGTGGCAGCCGTCGCAAATACCGCTGGTGACCGGAACAATCACAGGCGAATCAAGCCTGGAGCGAATGAATTCATAGCGGCTGAGAACAGGCTTGGGTACGTCAACGCAAAGACTTTTACGATAGGAGTCCAGCTCGGCAAGTTTCGCTTCCGAGGCCTTGACGCGTTCCTGCAGGTTGGCCCGTTTCTGTTCCAGATTCTCTTTGATAACATCGGCGTCCTTCTGAATCTCTTCGAGGCCTTCCTTCTGGCGCTGCAGTTCTTCAACGATGGCCAGGCGTTCTTCCTCACGCGTGCGGTTCAGCTTTTCAAGGTTGTCCATCTCACGCATCATGGCGTGGTATTCTTTCGTGTTGCTGACCATCATCAGTTTGTTTTTGCTCTTCTTGACTTTCAGCGTGTCTTCTTCGATTTCGCTGGAGATACGCTTGTCCTGGCTGGAAAGATGGTCGATTTTTTCCTGATACTGGTTGATGACGTTTTCTTTTGCGGCATATTCGTCTTCAAGCTCGTGCACTTCTTTCGGAGCGTTATCCAGCTCCTGGTGCAGTTCAATCAGCTCGCAATCAACCTGCTGCAGCGCAACAAGCTGTTCGATTTGTTTAAGGTAGATACTCAATCTAGCTCCCCTCCTATAGTATTAAAGCCAATGTGTCCGCTTTGGCATCGCTGCCGGTCTTTCTGAAACATTGCCGGAAGCACACAGCCTGCTTATCGGGTTAGGGCAAGACGCAAAGGGTCCTGTCCGGGAAAAAATTGTATATCCGTATCGGATAGTTCCTGGTCGGCCTTAAGGAGTAGCGCAAATCTGCGCATCATTTCTTCTTCCAGAGAAAAATGCCCCACGTCCACCAGGCATAACGGCGGTCTGAGCGCTGAATGGTGTTTGAGATCGCCGGTTACAAGCACCTCCGCGCCCAAGGAAGCGGCCTTGTCCGCCAGACTGGCGCCGGACCCGGGACAGCAGGCAACCGTACGCACTGCTTCCGGTTCTATCCCGGCAATGGTGACGAACTCGCGCGGAATGAATTTATGGATTTGTTCCAGAAATTTGCTCCAGGAGAGCGCTTGAGGAAGCGCGCCTGCCTGGCCGATCCCAAGTTCCACAGCTGGCAAATGCGTCTGTTGGATGGTAAAATACAGCTCGTGTTCTTCGGCTTCAATATCCATACGAATAGTCCGCATGATGGATTGCACGGCGTTCTCTTCACAACAGATGGCCATCTGGCCGGATTCGATGTTGGGGGTTTGCAATACGCCGGGCAAAGTGGCCCATTTTTCAGCGAATAGATCCGCTGAGCCTGGCATGGGAAACAGCAGCCGGTGAACAAGCGCTGTGAAAGTTGGTTCGAGAGGACGGTATTTGCGGATTCCCAATTCCTGCACGAACCAGGCTGCCGGTCCGGAAAGCTGCGCGTCCAATGACGTATGCGCCGCGTATAACCAGGCATCTTTGGACAACACCATGCGGGCGATATCATGATATCCGCCAAGACGATCCAGAAACCGGGGCTCCATGGTAAGAGGGTGATGGCTGAGGATAAAGCCCGCTCCCCAATCCAGGGCTTCGGCGATGGAAGAAGGCAATGGATCCAGCATCAGAGCGACTTTATTGGTTTCTTTCAAACGTCCGGCAATTTGTACGCCGCTTTTATCCCAGGAAGCCGCTCCCCGAAGAGGGGCAGTGTGTTCAATACGTTTGATTAGCTTGTCTATATTCATTTGAATAAAAAAGGCGCTTTCCTTGTATCTAGTTGCAGGAAAAGCGCCCTGTGCACGAGGTTGTGCCGTTTTTCAGTACACGGCAATGGGTAAGGTTTTCGTACGCCCAGCAAAATAGTTCCTTCATGGTGGGCCCACCAGGATTCGAACCTGGGACCTGCCGGTTATGAGCCGGAGGCTCTGCCAACTGAGCTATGGGCCCACATTTTCAATTGGCGAAACATCATTTTTTAATTTAATTTTTTTTTGGTGTCAATAAAAAATAGAGTAAATGTAAAAAATATGTAGCAAATCATACGTACTCCATGTGCGGACTTATAAAGTTTTTAATGTTACTTTCCTACGCAGGGCATCCTGCAAAATGTAACAAACTTCATAATATCGCTTTTTTTGACATTTTAGGCGGCGGGTTTTATACACAGCTGGTATATGAGGAAAGCGCGTTAATGACAGGGGCCTGAAAGAGCAGGTATTTCGGGGGATCCTGATTGTGCAATTGTTACGATCTGTCAGTCATACAAGGTGAGGAGGAATGCATGGATTTACGGCAGTTCATTCGGGATATTGAGGATTTCAAGCCGGGTATTGTTTTTTTCGACATTACGCCTCTTCTGGCGAGTGCTGAAGCATTTCAGCATACAATCGACGCCCTGGCTGAAAGGTTTGCTGATTGCGGAGCCACAAAAATTCTTGCGGCTGAGGCCAGAGGATTTATCTTCGGCGCACCGTTGGCCTATAAAATGGGAATGGGATTTGTTCCTGTGCGTAAACCCGGAAGACTCCCCTACAAGACAATTTCCTGCTCGTATGAACTTGAATACGGCACGGATGCCTTATGCATGCATACGGATGCTGTGGCCAAGGATGAAAAAGTGTTGATAATTGATGACCTTCTTGCAACCGGCGGCACATGCGGAGCCATGATCGATCTGGTCAAGACGGCTGGAGGAAAAGTAGCAGGCCTTGGTTTTGTCATAGAGCTTGCGTTTCTCGAAGGTAAAGCTAAATTACAGGATATTCCTTACGAATATCTTTTGCAATTGTAATTCAACGCCAGCGCATGGTGAGCCGCAGATGCCGATGAAATCTGGTTTATTTTGCTAAATCAATAAACAGGCATTTGGACAGACCTGCCATGCGGACAAGGAACACCATGGATAAAATCGGAATTATCGGCGGCAGCGGGCTGGATGATCCGGATATTCTGGAAAATCCTGAAGACATAACGGTCAATACTGCCTACGGCTCGCCCAGCGCTCCTTTGAAAGCCGGACGCATTGCCGGCAAAGAGGTCTGTATCCTGGCGCGCCACGGGCGGGAACATACGATTCCCCCGACCTTTGTGAACAACCGGGCCAACATTATGGCTTTGAAAGAAGCAGGGTGTACGCGGATTCTGGCGACCACGGCCGTGGGCTCCTTGCGGGAGGAAATCGGACGCGGGCACCTGGTTGTGCTGGATCAGTTCATTGATTTTACAAGACTCAGAGCGGTCAGTTTTTGTGAAACATTCGAACCGCATTCTCCCATGCATACGGCCATGGCCGAGCCGTTCGACAAAGAGTTGCGTACGCTTTTGATCAACTCCTGCCAACAAAACGGTTTTTCCTTTCACCCGAAAGGCACTGTGGTAACCATTGAAGGTTCACGGTTTTCCACCAAGGCGGAGTCCTTCATGTTTCGCTCCTGGGGGGCGGAAGTCATCAACATGAGCACTGCGCCGGAAGCCATTCTGGCCAATGAAGCAGGGGTGCCGTACGCGGCCATTGCCATGTCCACCGACTATGACTGCTGGAAAGATGACGAGGAACCTGTTTCCTGGCAGGAAGTGCTGAGAATTTTTCAGGAAAATGCTGAAAAAGTGACGGGCGTGCTCATCGACGTCATCGGGCGCATATAGAAACGTACACAGTACGCAGAGCTTTTTTTGAGCACGTAGCGTTTGCAAGCGGATGCAGACGATACGTGCTTTTTTACTGAAGGGATGGGCTCACCTGTCCAAAACTATGTGAGGACACCGATTACGGCTCCCGTCATGCAGGTGGCCATGGTTCCGGCCAAGATTGACCGCATACCCAAGGCGGCGACTTCGGTACGGCGTTCGGGAGCCATTGCGCCCATGCCTCCGATCATGATGCCCAGGCTTCCCAGGTTGGCGAATCCGCACAAGGCATAGGTCATGATCAGCTGGCTCCTGGGGGAAAGCGCGTGCGCCGGAAGTTTGGCCAGGTCTATGTAGGCAATAAATTCGTTGAGCACGATTTTTGACCCCATAAGCATGCCGGCGGTTTGGGCTTCACTCCAGGGGATGCCAATGAGCCAGACCACTGGGGCCATTATATAGCCCAGCAACCGTTGCAGAGTTATGGGCGCGCCGGCAATATCGGGAAGAAAATGGAGCAGCTGGTTGGCAATGGAAACCAAACCGATAAGCACGATCAGCATGCCCACTACGGGCAAAAGCATTTGCACGCCCTGAACCGTGCCTTTGGCGATGGCGTCCATGCTGCCACAGGCTTCTTCAGGCGGATTCACCTCTCCGGAGGTTTGTTTTTCCGTTTCGGGTATCATTATCTGTGAAATCAGAATGGCGGCCGGAACACTGATAATGGATGCGCTGAGAATCTGTCCGAGAGAATCAGGAATAATGGGCCGGAGAATACTGGCGTAAAGGGCGAGCATGGTCCCGGCGATAGTCGCCATGCCCGTAGTCATCAGCGTGAAAAGTTCGCTTCTGGTCAGGTCCTTGAAATACGGGCGGATGAACAGCGGGGCTTCAATCATACCCACGAAAATATTGGCTCCAGTGCCCACACCAAGCGCGCCGCCGATGCCCATGGTCCGCTGCAGCGCAATGGAAAGCATGCGAACCACGAATGGCAGAATGCGCCAGTAGAAAAGCAGGGCGGATAACGCGCTGACAAGTAAAAGGATGGGCAGCGCTCGGAAGGCAAGGATAAAGCTTTCGGCCGGGTCGGTGATTTCAAAAGGCGCTTTTGCGCCGCCGAGATAGCCGAAAACGAAACTGCAGCCGGCGGTTGTGCCTTTTTCCAGCATCAGCGTCAGATAATTTAGTTTGAAAAACAGATTCTGGAAAAACGGTATTTTGAGAAAGACTACTGCCAGAGTGAATTGCAGCAGAATCCCGCTGACAAGCATTCTCGGAGACATGCTCCTGCGGTTTTCACTGCACAGCCAGGCAATAAAAATAAGGAACAGAAAACCCATCAGGCTTTGCACTTGCGGTATTAGGAACTCCGGGGCTGAATGAGGATTATGGTTCAAAATATTCATGACTTTCTCAAGAAAGCTGAGTATACAAATACAGCAAGATAGGATGTTCATCTCTATCCTGAAATGGCAAGGAACTGCAAGTTGTTACATACGTGTTTTCAGGTCCAAGGATTATCTGATGAAAAAAAGAGTGAATTGTTTTGGAAGAGTATTTCTTGGAGTGCAGACAATGCTGCTTGTTTTCGCAGTCATTTTTTGTCTGGCGGTATCCGCCCGTACAGTGCAAGCAGCGGATGCGGTACAGTCCGGCGAAGTGTCGTTTGAGGAAAAAATAGGACAAATGCTGCTTGTGGGGTTTCGGGGCTCCCAGCCAGGAGGAAAGATACTTGAAGACATTCGCCATGGGCGGGTGGGGGGCGTGATTCTTTTTGATTATGATGTGGCCCTGAAGCGTCCGGAACGAAATATTCGCAGTGCCGCACAGGTTTCCAGGTTGATAGAAGGGCTCCGTTCCGAAGCGAAGGTTCCTTTGCTGGTTGCCGTAGACCAGGAAGGCGGAAAGGTGGCCCGGCTCAAACCGAAATACGGTTTTCGTTCGTTTCCCTCCGCAGCGGAATTGGGCGCACGCAAAGATCCCGAATATACGCGGCAGGACGGGCGTCGCATCGGAAAATTGCTGCACACGCTGGGTTTCAATTTGAATTTTGCACCGGTTGTTGACGTCAACGTCAATCCGGACAATCCGGTGATCGGGAAGATTGGACGTAGTTTTTCCAGTGACGCCGAACAGGTTGCAGTTCAGGCCGCGGCCTTTATCCGCGGACAACAAAGCCAGGGTGTTCTTTCGTGTCTGAAGCATTTCCCCGGACATGGCAGCGCCTGGAATGATTCGCATGCGGGCATGGCGGATGTAACCGCCACGTGGACCCCAGTGGAATTGGTGCCGTACGAAAGACTCATTCGTCAACAGGCATGTTCCATGATCATGACAGCACACATTTTCAATGCGAAGTTGGATCCGGAGTATCCGGCGACGTTATCCAAAAAAGTGATCACCGGCCTGCTGCGACAGAAGCTCGGTTTTGGCGGCGTTGTGGTTTCGGACGATCTGCAGATGAAAGCTGTGGCGGACTATTATGGCTTGGAACAGGCGGTTCGACTGGCTGTCTCGGCAGGAGTCGACATACTGTTGTTTGGCAACAACCTGAGCTACGACCCGGATATCCCGCGTAAGGTCGTGGACATGGTCAAGGATTTGGTAGCGCGCGGGGCCATTCCCCGCTCAAGGATAGAGGAATCGTTTTCACGTATTATGGCACTCAAGCAGTCCCTGTCTCGCTGACCATCAGATACGCTGCTAGGATTTTTTTGTTGCCCGGATGAACCATTGCGGAAAGTATTGTTTTTGCTGCCGCCGGCCCTATGATCTCCGCATGGCTCCAGCATTTGTTTGTTTCCCCGGAGGATTATTCTGATGTCCGGTGTTGTGCGAGTAGTTGCTGAACTCTGCGGCGGCTCAAGTTATGTTTTCGGGCAAGGAAATCGATGCTTGCTCCCCGGCTCCGGTCGTGGTTGATATCTTTAATTCTGAGTTGCCGCAGGATTGTATCAACTTTCGGAATATTGATTCTGCTCCCTCCGTATACTTTTGCAAGCGCCTGAGAAGCGGAATACCCCATGAGCGCGGCCAGAGGATGGTTGGGCTGGATGTTGCTGGGCATGTATATGCGACAACCTCCATATGAAAATACAAGGCTGAGGGCCGCAGCGCCGCCTGCAATGCCCTTCAGCTCCAACAGAGTGCCTGGGACAAGATTCCAGTCTATGTCGTTGCTTAATTTTTCCAGAAAGAGCGTTTTCATCCTGTTGGACTCGTCGTATGTCATGATGTCTCCGTATCGGTATGTATTAGCTGCTTTTGATATTCATTGTTTTATAACTTATGATAACTCAATTATAGTATGCTGACGGCAATATTTTTGTAAATAAATTTGTCAAAAATATTCAATAGATAATTTTATAGTAAGAATTCTTTTCTATCTTGGAAAGAAAAGAGTCTTTAAGTTTGATATATTAAATTTTTTAGGGTGTTATAAGTGACATGAAGTATTTTTTGTGTACAGTTGCGATAAGAAAATATATATAGAGTGATATTGTATACTCTTTCGTTGCGTTCAGAAAAGCTATTCTGTGGAGTCGAAGTGCGTCGCACTTGGGGCAACAGGAGTTCAACTACTGGCGTGGTGTTCTTGATTCACAAGAAGCTGAAAAGATATCTACACGGAGGTTGCCTGTTCTGGGTGCGCATGTGGACGTGAACCGGAAACAGTTCGATAAGAATAAACAAGCGCCTATTTCAAAAAGAAAAAGGCGCTCAAAAGCTAGAAAAGAGAGCGGTGGCCTGCTCGGCTGAAAAAGCGCCGAGGTTATTGATCGATGATAAAATCCAGAATATTGGCGCTTTTCTTTGTGCCTTCGTCATCTGATTCGTTCGTGTCAGCTGCCGGGGCATCATCAGAGTCCATAGTCAGGGAAATATCCTGGACGGAGTCTTCCACCAGTTCGTCGGTCTCCAACTCGAGCAGATCATCCGCATGGGGGGCGGCATCAGTATCCGCATCCGGCAGTGTTTTAAACGAAACATCCGGGAGAGCGATGTCATCTTCTTTCGCGTCGGCCTCTCCTTTCTCAAGGGAGATCGAGGCATCGTCCTGATCCATGATGGTGATGTCCAGGTCCTGCAAGGAAAAAGGGTCTTCCTGCTCATTGCCGCCAAAAGAAAATCCGTGCTCGGATCCTGAACCGGGCAAATCCATGAGTCCTTCCAGAAGAAAACCGGATGTGGTAGTATCCTGATCGTCAATGAGCGTATTGGCGGCGGCAAAGGTATCGTCGGCAGCCTGGTGTTCCTTTTCGGAAGCGGCAGCCTTGTCCAGCTCAATTGTCTCGTCCAGAGTCAGCATCATATCTTGCGTACTGATTTCCTCTTCCGGCACTGCGTCCGGATGCAAAGCTTGCTGCTGGTCCTCTTGGGCTGCAGAGAATTGAGGCTGGTCGAAATTGAAGGTCAACTCCTCTTCACCAGCAAAAGAATCCGCATCGCTGTCGATTACCAGGGCTTCCTCGGAAAGGTCGGCTTCGGGCAGCAGGTCTTCGTCCGCAACATCAGGAAAAGCGTCGACGGATTCGGAAACGACGGGATTTTCAAGGGGCAATTCTTCATCGTCATCATCAATGACGATGGCGGTTTCAAAGTCGGGACCGTCTTCCGCGTCGGCGTCAAGGTTGACTTCTTCGGGCACATCGAGAAGGTTATCCACGAGCAGATCAAGGTCGCTGTCATCTTCGTCGTCATCCTCCGAGATAATGACATCGTCCTCCTCGTCGTCATCCAGAACAAATTCCTGTTCATGCGGAGCAAGTACGACTCCCTGGTCGGATTCCGATTCATCTTCCAGTTGAAAGTCGAGGTCGATATGCTGGGGTTCCACATCGAACTCGGCATCATCGACTACGTCCTCGTCAACGGGAAAATCCATGACAATGTCTCCGGCAAGCGCATCGTCGGCAACGGTTTCATAGGTGGCAGGTTCGCGTACGGTGTCGCTGAGTAAGTCCATATCCAGCTCTTCATCGGCAGAAACAGGAGCACTGCTTTCTGCCACGTCGCTCAGCTCGAATTCCTGCAGTGCATCGGAAGGTGCTGATTCGTCATCCGTTGTCAGAGGTTCGTCCAGAAGATAAATGGAGTCGTCTTCCTCATCAAGGGCCATGGAAATTTCCGATTCTGGTTCTTCGTGAAAATTCAGCTCCGGAAGGTCTTCCTGACCGGTTGACTGTGCTTCTGGCAAATCGGAAGAGTCCTCGTGCAGACTGAATTCAAGTTCGTCGACTTCGGGTTCCTCGACGGCATCTGCAGAGTCAAAGCTGAGATCCAGGTCGGAAACGTTCGGACTATCCGTGATGACTTCCGTATCCTCCGGAGCAAAAATCAGATCATCGTCGGAGAGGTCCTGTGGCACATCAAGGACAAGATCCTGCTCCTGAAAATCCGTTTCCGAAAGCGTTGGGGAATCGAGATCCAGGGAAATGTCGCCAAGGCCGGATTCCGCCCCGGTTGCATCTTCAGGAGTGAAGTCCAAATTCATGCCGTCGATAATCAAATCATTGTCATCATCAGACAGTTCTTCCTGGACGGGCATTGCAAGCTCATCATCCGTTTCAGGGGTGATGCTGAAGTCTTCTTTTGCCTGCTTATCCGCCAGAGTCGAAGAATAATGAGCGTAGTCATTCTCATTGAATTCCATAGTTTCGCCGGCAAGGGCGTCATATTCTTCATCCGAAACAGCTGCAGCTGATTCAGGAGTTACGGGGGGGATGGTTTCATCCAGGGTAAGATTGAAATCCTGTCCGGAAATATCTTCGGGCTGAAAACCGGCTGCGGAATCCACAGCGTCGCTGGTCTCAAACAAGGCATCTTCTTCGTCCACAAGGTCCGCCAAGTCGGGGATGTCATCAAAAGACGGGGCTGCAGGTGTTTGTTCCTGATCAGTAATGAGTGCACCTGCGGCCAGGCCCGCGGCCGCGCCGGCAATCGCGGCGCCTGCCCCAGGAATCCCCGCCCCCCTTGCGTCTGCAAGCGGTTCGGCATCCGTATCCTCGCTTGTCTTGTCGAATTCCGGTTCAGGATAGGCTGCATCAGCTTCGGCGTATGGTTGATCGCTTTCATCAATAGGAGTAGACGTATCGTCCTGATACAGACTTTGGAAAAAATTGTAGGTGTCGGATTGATACCGTACGAGATCTTCCAGTGAATTCTGCATGACCGCCAGCTGGTCCATCAGAGCGGTACGGTCATACCGTGCGATTCGAATAAGTGCTTCCAGATTGCGTGAGAGCTTGATAAAAAAAATCATCAGCGCCGCAAAACACAGGAAGATGAAAATAAGGATAGGTGTGTATCCGGACATGATATGATTGAGAAAATCCATAGAAACCTCGCACGGGATGATGTCAAGAGGCGTTTTTTTATCTTATGCCTATAAACAGGTTAAAAATTATCTAGCACATCTCTATAAAAATTGCAAAAGAAATGGCAAGTAGAAAAGTAAAACCCAAGATGTTGTATGCGGCTGAGGATGGATCCATTTATGATCACCCGGATCTGTTGATGCTTTGCCGGCGAGGAGAAGAACTGGCATTGCCCCGGCCAGACGAACTGGTTCCACTGCCGGAAGAATGCGAACTTTTTTTGTTGCCTAAACGCCGGGCCCTGGGACTTGATCCCGAGACGGGAAAAATTGAACAGCTTGAAGGCTGTGCCGTCGCTGCCTTTGTTTGTCCCGGTTATACGTTGGGAGCCCATGCCGCCTATCGGACCGAGTCCGGAACGGATGTGCCGGTGCTTCCATTGTTCGCATACGCGGCCGTAGGTTGGGATGCGGGACGTTTTTGGGTATGCGCCAAAAGGGTGGACACGGATATCCGCCAGATATTCACCGGGATTTCCAAAAAGCGTATTCAGGGGGGCGCCCGCCGGTGGCAACGGGAATCGCCTGACAACCGTCTTGTCGGGCATCTTTGCCATTGTGCTTTGGGGAGCTGTTGTCCGGCTGCGCGCAATCTGTTTCTTGGGCGCTATGAGGCGCCTTTGCCCACATCCCGTACTTGCAATGCTGCATGCGTGGGATGCATATCGATGCAGTCCGGGGATTCGGGCTTTCCGTCCAACCAGTCCAGAATCAGTTTCCAGCCGACTCCCGCCGAAATTGTTGAAATAATGCAGACGCATCTCGGACATGAATCCCGTCCGGTTTATTCGTTCGGCCAGGGGTGCGAGGGAGAACCGCTCATGGAGGCGGATCTGATTGCAGAAGCTGTGCGGTTGTTTCGCAAGCAGGGGGGCACCGGCACTGTCAATATCAATACCAACGGCAGCAGGCCCGAGGTTATGCCCATGTTGGCTTCCGCCGGAGTCGATTCCATCCGCGTCAGCCTGAATAGTGCGTACGGGCCTCTGTACGCGGCTTATTATCGTCCGAAAAATTACGTTTTCGAGGATGTTCGCTCGACGATTTTGGCCGCCAAAGAAAACGGTTTGTTCGTTTCCTTCAACTACCTGTATTTTCCAGGCATCAGCGATACGGAGAGGGAATTCGACCATCTTACAGGATTGATACGGGAAACGGGGGTCGATTATATTCAGCTCAGGAATCTCAATCTTGATCCCGAATTGTATTGGACTCTCGCCACTGGCAGGAATTCGGGCACAATAGGCCCAGCCATGGGACTCGCCAATTTTCTCAAACGGTTGCGTCGAGAGTTCCCGGAAGTAGGAACAGGGTACTTCAATCCCTTCGTTCTCAAAGAAGACAACGGCAAACTGCGCCCTCTTCGCTACGAATGATGCCCTCCCCATTGAGCGGCGCTGCTGTGTATTCTTGTCGGCAGTACGGTTGGTCGAATCGACTTCGAGTAAGGTCGCGATTGAAAAAAGCCGCGAGCTACAGAAGCAGTGCTTCAACGGCTGGTTGTGCATTGACTGGGACATCTGCGTACTCCCGGACAGCGTACGGTTGAGTCTTTTTCTCCATCAGTATATGCGAAAAATTATGCGGTATGCAACGGGCAATCTTCCGAGAGTATAGGCAGCATGTGATCAGAGGATTGCCGGCAGTCTGTTGCGCCAGTGGAAAGGCGTACCAGTGCTGCACTGCTTTCAAAGACCAGGGATTTGTTATTCTTCCATACGAAGTTATGACTTATTGTAGCGCCATATAACTATTCAGTTGTTTTAAGTGTGTACATTTTTTAGAAAAATATATTTTTTGCTGCCAAGCTTTGTCATAGGTGCAATAATGTCGTATTTATTGCAGGATTATTGGTGAGTTTTAAAAGTACTTCTGTAGATATTTCAATCACTGTTTCACTTTTCATAATATGAATATCCTTGTCAATCTTTAGTACAACAGGAATATTTTTTTTTGTTTTATCGTTCCAGGATAAGGTTACTTGCAGATATTTTTCCTTTATTTCTGTCCTATTCATGGTGTAATTGCCTTATTTGTACTTTTTTATCATTTATAATTTTTCAATCTTCCATCTTTACCAGCTTTTTTACAATAGAGTATTGTCAGCTATCTTTTTATAACAGAGTCGATAAAGATGGTTTCGGTACTCGTTTAGGCTCCAGCTTCCTCGTACAACCAAAATCAAGTTATTTTTTTGTCGATAATATTTTAGCTGTATTAATAATTTGTTTACAAATAAAATTTTATATATCGCTAGATATTTGCCTGTAATATTTAGTTTTACGTTGAATGGACAGGGTGAAAAATTTCAGGAGAGGTCTTGAGTTGTTTTTTTTAACATAATATTTTCTGTGTTCGGCCTAAATCTATTGTGGGGATTTTTCGAACCTGATACGCTTAGTCACGGTTTAGGACAAAAAGGTATTAACCAAACCCAGGAGTTCAACTCAATGAAAATCATGCGAATCGACATGAGTGCCCCAGGTGGCCCGGCGGTTAGGGAAGAACCGCTTGGCGATTATGAGGGCCTCGGTGGCCGTGCATTGACCTCGGCCATGGTGTTTAAGGAAGTACCAGCAGAGTGCCATGCGCTGGGCCCCGAAAACAAGCTCGTGATTGCTCCGGGCTTGCTGTCCGGCACAATGGCTGCCATGTCCGGCAGGTTGTCCGTTGGTTGCAAAAGCCCCTTGACCGGCACCATTAAGGAATCCAATGCTGGTGGCCAGGCTGCACAGATTATCGCCAAGCTCGGTTACGCGGCGATAGTCCTGGAAGGCCTTGCCGACGGTCCGTACAAAATGACTCTCAGCAAAGACGGCGTGAAGCTGGAAATTGACGAGAGCCTGAAGATGCTGACCAACTACCAGATGATGGACAAGTTTCTTGACGTCTATCAGAAGAGTGGCTGCATGATCTCGGTTGGAACGGCCGGTGAAATGCGTATGGCCAATTCCACCATCAGCGTTACCGATCCCGAAGGCCGTCCGACTCGCCACTGCGGACGCGGCGGCGTTGGCGCCGTCATGGCTTCCAAGGGCATCAAGGTCATTTTGCTTGACGGTACCGGAGTTTCCAATCGCCAGCCTGCCGATCCGGAAAAGTACAAGGACGCCAACAAGCGCTTCGTGGCCGGCCTGAAAAAACACCCGGTAACCGGCGAAGGTCTGCCTGCTTACGGTACGAACGTATTGACCAACATCATCAACGAAGCCGGCGGCTATCCTTTCGCGAATTTTTCGAAAGGACAGTGGGAAAATACCTCCAAACTCAGCGGCGAAGCTCAGGCTGAACTGGAAGCCAAACGCGGCGGCAACCCTACCCATGGCTGCCATCGCGGTTGCGTCATTCGATGCTCAGGCATTTACAACGACAAGGATGGCAACTACCTGACCAAGCAGCCCGAGTATGAGACCACTTGGTCCCATGGCGGCAACTGCGGTATCGATGATCTGGACAGCGTAGCCATGATGGACCGTCTGGATGATGATTACGGACTGGATACCATTGAAATGGGGTCCACCATCGGTGTGGCTATGCAGGCCGGTGTGATTCCGTTCGGCGATGCCGAAGCGGCCATCAATCTGGTACATGAAGTCGGCAAGGGCACTCCGCTCGGACGTATTCTGGGCATGGGCACGGCTGCTACGGCCAAGGCCTACGGCATTGAGCAGGCGCCGGTCGTCAAAAATCAGGCCATGCCTGCCTACGATCCGCGTGCCATCAAAGGCATCGGTGTTACGTATGCCACCACAACCATGGGCGCCGACCATACGGCCGGGTACGCCATTGCCACCAACATCCTCAAAGTTGGCGGCGACGTGGATCCTTTATCCAACGAAGGCCAGGCCGAGCTGTCCCGCAATCTGCAGATCGCCACTGCGGCTGTGGACGCCACGGGCATGTGCCTGTTCATCGCCTTTGCACTGCTGGATCAGCCCGACACCTTCCAGGCTCTTGTAGACTTGCTCAACGCCTTCTACGGTTGGAATCTGACCGCGGACGACGTGGCTGCCTACGGAAAATCCATTCTCAAAAACGAAGTGGAATTCAACCGTGCTGCCGGATTCACCAGCAAGCACGACCGCCTGCCTTTGTACTTCAAGCGTGAGAAACTTGCTCCGCACAATGTTGTGTTTGACGTTCCTGACGAAGAACTCGACAAAGTCATGGCAGATCTCTAAAACTGATGTGATTGAACGGCGGCAAGGCTCTGCCTTGCCGCCTTTTTTAGTCCTTTGCAATGCTCCGGGAGAATTTCCATGGATCAGCAGCAGAACGGCACTGTTGCCGAAGACTTTCCTGGTTACGATCAATTGCGTCTTTTGGGCGTCCCGAGGAATATGCTGGGCGAATTGCACGGCTTGCTGCAGGAGGGCGTGCTGCTAGAGGTTCCCGAGGGATGCTCTGTCTGGGAGGTACTTAATCGGGAATTGGGACTTGAACAGGAGTTTGTCGAGCGCCGCATCCAAACTATTTTTCTGAATTCCAAGCCTGTGGATAGCCTGGAAAAATCCTATGTGCGCGAAGGCGATACAATCGCGATTTCCGCTGCCATGCCCGGACTGGTAGGCGCCGTGATGCGTCGTGGAGGCGAGCTGTCTTCCTTGCGTAGCGGCATTTCCGCCTGCCCTGAGGATGGCCCGTGCGAGAATCCAAGCTGCAAAGCCCAGGTCCGCGTCAAATTTTTCAATCTGCTTCTGGCTGAAATCGGCGATGAGTTGCTGCAGGAAGGCGTGCTTGTTCAGGATGCGCGTCTTCAGGAATTGCTGTCCAGCCTGCCGGAAAGTTTCTGGGAAGCTTCTCAGGGGATTGAAATTAAAGGGCATAAGCTGGATATGCGCAAGTATTCGCTGGAGATTCCGCAACTGGGCAAGCTCTTGCTTTTTTCCGTGGTACTGGCAGAAGAGGAGGATGTATGCGCCTGACTGTGAAATGTTTTGCGACTCTTTGTAATTTCGAACCCACTGATCAGGATACGCACTATCCGGATGGTGCAACGGTACGGGACATCATCAACCTCTTGGGCATTCCAGTGGAAGACGTTCGCATAATTTTTATCAACGGCAGGGGCAGCGAACTTGATGCCGCACTGGCAGACGGCGACAGGCTGGGTCTTTTTCCTCCCGTGGGCGGGGGGTAGAGCATTTTTGTCTTGAAACACGGCTCGCATCTGAAACAATGTCCCATTGTTTCAGATAACTGCATGAGAGCTCTAGAGCTTTTCAAGATCAAAATGCTCTAAAAAACAGTGTCGCAGCTCAGCCCTCCACGCCGAATTCGCGGCTCCAAGCCTCGAATGATTCAACCGAGCGCTGGCCGTAGCGGGCGATGCGTTTTCTTACTTCAGTCGGCGTATACTCGTTCCAGAGTTTTTCTCCTGATTTGCTGTAAAACAAGTCTGCCCAGCAAATGATGCGTTCCTCGACACAGGTGGGCATCATGTCGCGTTGGGGCAGCGGGAAGTTGTTTTCGGCAATTTCTTTTTTGGTTATCCCCACCCCCAGGTGGCGTTCCGCCACGAGCGCATGGCGCGGAAGTCCGGCCTGTTCCAGAATTTTTCTGCCTTCTATCCCGTGCGCCAGATAGGGCAGAGTGCCCGTACAACCGATTCCGGGCGCATCTGTGGCAACGATCCCAATGTCGTGAAGCATGGCCGCTTCTTCGATGAAACGGCGGGAGTCCTGCGAAAGTTCAAGCCGTGCGGCAACCTTGAGGGATTTTGCCGTTACCAGAGTGGCGTGCGGGATGTAATGCGCAAAACAAGGTTGGCCCGGGGGTATGATAGTGGCGATCAATTGAAAATAATTAACTTCGTTCATGATTGGTCCTGAAAAAACAAAAGCAGCACACATGGCGCTGCTGCTTGAAGAGTCCGGATCACAAGGTTGGCGAAGCCGCTGGTGAAGCGGCTAACGGCCTATAATCCATCAGGATTATTTTTCTACGGGGCGGACGAATTCTATGTGGTCCTTGTTGACGAAAATAACGGGAAATTTTTTGCCCTGGGCATTTTCGTGTGTTTTATATTCGGCGTCGACGACTGTGACAAAACGGTCATCATTGCTGAATTTATCCGAAAGTCGAAAGTCGATATTTTCTCTGTCGATGGAAGGCATTTTGCCTGTTTCGAGTTTCGAATAAAAAATGCTGCCCTGAATGATTTTGCCGCTTGTCATGTGCAGGATGGCAATTGTCTGTTTGACAGGCCGCAATCCTTTTTTAGCTATTCCCGGCATTTTTATATCCATCCTGAATTCCTTTACGTTTTAAAATTCGAGCCCTTGACGCTTGCTTAAAAGATCCTTGGTGGTCGTTGTGAGTGTGGCGATATTCGGCTTGGCGATTTGTTCGTCAGCCCCGACGGATTCTCCTTTATGGCGCAACGCGTCAGTGATCAAAGAGGAGAAAAGGATAACGGGCAATTCCTTGAGTACGGCGTCCTCCTTGATGCGCTTGGTCAGATTATGCCCATCCATGACAGGCATTTCAACATCGGAAATGACGATGTTCACTTTATTGGTAATCGGCTTGTCTCCGCACTCTTCCTTGAGTTTGACCAGCATATCCCAGGCCTGTTTGCCGTCGCTTGCTACGGTAACTTCGAATCCAGCCTGCTGCAGTCCTCGGGTGAGTGTTTTGCGAATCATGGAGGAGTCGTCTGCAAAAAGGACGTGGATGGGCATTTCAGGATCGGGCTCTTCCATGGGCATGCTTTCGTCAACCATCAGACCAAGAGAGGGGTTTAGTTCCGCGACGATTTTTTCCATGTCCAGAAGAAGAACTATACGGTCGTCGAATTTGACCACGCCTGTAATGGAACCTTCGCTGTATTGCGAGACGTACTTATCCGGCGGTTCGACCTGGTCCCAGCTTAAACGGTGAATACGGGTCACTCCGGAAACAAGAAAGCTGTTGATTACATAATTGAATTCGGTGACGATGACTTTTGAGGTGCTAGTGGGTTCCATCTGTTTGCCCAGCCAAACGCAAAGGTCAATCAGTGGAACGACCTTGGAGCGAAGATTGAACGCGCCAAGCAGACAGGGATGCCCGGCTTCCGGCATTTCAGTCACTGAAGGCATTCTAATGATTTCAAGTACTTTAGCGACATTGACGCCATAGTACCCGCGATATTTTTCGTCGTCGTACCCTTGCTCGTCAATATAGAATTCGACGATTTCGAATTCATTGGTACCGGATTCCAACAGAATATTGGTCTGGGCCATGCGTCCCCCTGAGATAATCTGAACCTTGCTGCTTTGAGTTATCGGATTGTACTGGCTATCCCTTAAACGACAGATCTCACGGCTAAAAGCATCCTATCTTATAGAATAATTTTCGAAAAGAGAAAAGTAGAATTCCAAAGAGGGGCATGAAAAAAGTTTTTGTGACAAAAACGTTGCGGGAGCATGTCAGAGAAGCCTTTGCAACGTACGGACAGCAAAGACCACTGCTTTGGCGTCCGATTTTGGTCTGCCGTGGCAACAACGAAAGCAATTGCAGCTGCGGGCGATAACCATCAGATGAAGTAGAGTTGATCCGATTAAGAGGAGAATACATCCGAAGCCTTCAGGATAAAAAGTAATGCGATAAAGATACAAAGGAGTTTTCTTTAGTGCAGTGAATTGAAGAAGGCAAGAGAGAGGTCCGGCTGAGAAAATAAATGAAATAAAGAACTGCGATTGTCTAACGATATGAAATTGTAAGGTATTTATTGACTGAATCAGATATTTCAAGTATGTCCATTTTTGAAAATCGCAACTGCAATGAGTGTGGTTGGGTGCAGTGCCTGTTGTCCAAAATTGATTCGATATCATATCAAGGGAGTTAGCACGCATGTATTTAACTCTGCGTAACATTTCGACTTGTATTATGTTGTTGACAACTATTATTTGTTTCGCAGGTCCAGTGCAGGCCCTGGAAATTGAATGGGGCGCCCCGAGTTTTGGCAATGCCGAAACCGGCGTACCGGTCATTGCTCCAGACGTTGAAGCTCCGGCCGCAGCTTCCGATCCGGACAGTTCCGGGTTGGAAAAAGGCTTTCGGGGGGTCTCCTGGGGCTTGACCAAGGAGCAGATGGAAGATGATCTGAAGATGGAATTTGTCCAATGCGTTGAACTGCCTGGAGCGCGTTTGAGTTGCGCTGTACAGGGGGCGAACAAAAGCATTCGGGACATTCCCTTGAAACTTCTGAGGTACAAATTCATCGGAGAAGTGTTCTACGGTATTTCTCTCAAATACGATGCCAAATATGAAAAGGACATGTACGCCATTTATAAAGAATTTCTCGGCCCCCCCACGGATTATCGCGAGACCTTCCCCGTCTGGCATGGGGATACGTATAAGGCCTGGGCAACCAATACGCATTTTTCCTTTGCCTCAAAAAAGGTGCTTAAAAAAAATAAGCATAAGGGCGGCACTTTTTAGGACTTGTGTGTCTGCGTTTTTTACGTATGCAACCGGGCACCGAAAACAAGCAGGATGCGGGGCTAGATACAGCTGCAAGGAGGCTTTCATGAGTTCATTCAGTACAGGAATGACGCCTGGGCAGGGTATCATTGTTCTCTGGACAGCCAATGACCCGGACGTGGCCAGGCAAATGGCCTTTATGTATTCCGAAAATAGCTTACTCAACGGCTGGTGGTCCGAAGTCATGCTTTTGATTTGGGGACCTTCCACGAAACTGCTTGCCGGGCATGCCGGATTGCAGGAAGACGTTCGCAACCTGCTGCAGGGGGGCGTACGTATGGTGGTCTGCAAACGCTGCGCGGATAATTTCGGGGTCAGCGGTACGCTTGCGGAGTTGGGCCTGGAGGTCTTTCATGCGGGCGCCATGCTGACCGATTGGATCAAACAGGGCGGCAATGTTTTGACTGTTTGATGCGTTGTTTCACCTCAGCTCTTGAATTTTAAGCTCTTCCCCGGATCTTCATGATCAGCGCGTGATCCAGATTATGAATGGCAAGCAGTTCCTGCTTTTCCCTTTTGGCTTGCTGGAGGGTGTTGAACGATCCGATCATCACGCGGTGCCAGACGCCCCGCGGTCCCAGATCCGCTTTGGCCACATGGGCGGAAATCCCTCGTTTTCGCAGCAGCCGTACTCGCCGGGACGCTTCCGCATCGGTTGCCCAGGAACTTTCCTGAATGGAATAGAACCAGCTGCGCGTATTTGTACGCGTCGCTGATGCCTGAACTACGGCCGGGCGGATATTCTGCGTTGATTGTTTACGCGGGACCTTGGCTGCCGCCTGCACCGTTACTGGAGTGCTTTGTACGGGTTTTTTGATGAAAATGGCTTTTTCCAGGCAGCGGTCCGCGAGCAGCATGGAGCCGGCTTTGGTTACATGAACGCCGTCCTTGGCCCGAAGGCGTAAGCTTTGCCCGTTTTCGCCTGTCCGGTGGCTCAGGAATCTTCCCCGGCTGTCCGCAAGCACATCACGCGTGTCGATATACGAACAATTCGCATTGCGTTCGCACAAACGTACAAGTGCCTGATTGACGACACGAACTTCCCGGTCCAGCTGCGCCCTGCCCATGACCGGTGCGCCCACCCAGAAGATGGAGACAGAGGGATTGGCCTTGCGACAAATGTCCAGCAAGCGCTGGCCACGCCGCATGTATTCTTTTTGCCATCCTTTAGCGCCGAACGTACGCGCGCTTCCTGAGGGAGTGGTCAAATTCTTCGTATCATTGGTCCCGATCATGATGAAAACAGCGTCAGGCTTATGACGGTTGGCCATGGCCGCCAGGTTGACTTCCCAATCAAAAAAATCCGGACGTGCCAGTCCGCTGGAAACTTTGCCCAGTCTGTGAAAGGTAATGCCCGGACGCAATTTGAAATACTCTCCAAGCCGCTCTCCCAGCGGTATGGACAGTGAATCTCCCACCACGAGCACGGAATAGGCGTTGCGAAAAATCTTTTTTTGGGCCTGGGCTTGGCCGGGGGAGGCAAGCGCCAGACAAATAACCAGGAGGATGACTAGATTTCGATACATGCTCTGTCTCTCCTTTCGGGTGCGATGTACTGCAGGAGTCAAAAGGTCCTGCAAATGATTTCTTTTTGGGGCATGCAATTTGCATGCCAGCAGAAGGATAGTTGCGGTGCGGACTTTGCAATTACGAAAAAAAGAGGTATTGGAAAGCGTAGGAGGAATTCCTGCAAGGAGTCATGTCAAATGTATATTGAAATCGGATGTCCGCGTTGCGGGGGCAAAAAAAGTGCCCATTCCATGTATTGCAAAAAATGTTTGCGCGAAATGGGCCGACCAGTCACCACGCTTGAGCGCAACCGCTTTATGCATCTGCTGTACTGTTTGCTGCTTATTTTTTGTAATGTTGCAGCAATCGGTTATCTTTTCTGGTCTTCGTATATGTAGCTTGCGGAGCCTCCTTAAGCGCGGTTTCGTATTCGTTGCAGCCGCAAGGCCTTTTCCCGACGCAGCAAGGGGTCTTCCGGACTGTAGCAGAGTGTGTGCGCCCGTTTGCAGCGGGCGGTCAGAGCCATGTCCGCAGGATCAAGCTCAATCGCATTGAGCAGCCATTCATACGCCAGATCCCAGATCCCCGCCTGCTCATAACAGGCCGCCAGGTCCGCGAGTACTTCTACCCCCCCTCCATGCCGGATCGCCAGAGTAAAATATTCCACCGCGGTTTCGGGGAAGACCACTGTTCCCAGTTTGATGAAACCGGGCTCAAAGAGTTTGTCGCATGCCGTCATAACTTTGGCATAGGCGGACCAGATCCCAGGTGAGTTGAAGCGGCCCTCCGTGGTTGCTTTCTCTGCGGCTTGCACCAGATTTTGCCGCGGACAATTCAAGCGTTTCAGTCCGTTCAGAAAAAAAGGGATGGCCTGACGCTCCTGCTCCAGGAGCAGCATCAGGTGGCCGAGTAAAAAGCAGGGAACGGGATTTCTCGGAGCGAGCCGCATGGCTTCAAATAGCGGCTGCAACGCATCCTGCGGATGGTTGCCGGTGGCCAGACACCGTCCGAGATATTCGTATGCACGGGCTCTGATACGCCGGGAAGCCTTCGGGTCCTGCAGAACCGCCCAAGCCGCCTGTTCGGCCCTGGGCAGAAACAGCCGGGCCTGGGAGAAAAAACGTTCGGCCAGCAGCGCGTACGCGCCCGCAGCTTCCGATAAACGATAGGACAGGAGGCGTTGCGGACGGGTTCCGAACAACGCCGTGCAGGATTCCAGGATGGTTTCGGCACGGTGCAGCAGGGTGTGCTTTGCTAATACCTCGCTTTGACCTGCCTGGGCAATGGTCCGGCGTTGCTCGTCGTGCGCAAGATAATAGTCCACTTTCGTCAGCAACGTGTCTGGACTGAACGCGACCAGGTGACGGTTGTTTTCAAACAGGTCGAAAAGACCGTTATCAACTTTTTCGGTCAAAAGCATGGAGCCCGAGGCCAAGCCCTGGAAAACGCGAAGGGTGACGCCGTTGAAGAGATTTTCGTTCAGAACGATTTTGGATTTGGCGAACAATTGGGCCAGCTGCTGCTCGGAAAGCCAGGGATCGCCCGGACCGCCTACCACATGCACCGGAAAACGGCTTTGCAGCAGTTGGAGGAGATTGTGTCGTTTGGCCCGGTCCGGAGTTACGCGGCCGACAAATACAATCTCATATTCGGGAGTTCGCTGGCCGGTCGGGTACAATTGCGGATCAATGGCCAGCGGAAGCCAGGTGGCCCGGATACCTGAACGTCGCAAAAGGGATGCGGCATCGGCCTGGTCCACGAAAACCGCGTCGAACAGGGTCAGGTAATGCCGCATCCAGAACAGGTTGATGCTCGTATCGACCGCATAGGCGGCCAACGGATACGGGCAGCGTTCGAGCCCCCGAAAGAAAGGGGCAGCGCCGCCGAACACTTCGATCAGAATCAGGTCAGGAATAAATCCGGCAAGTTTCAGGACATTGTCAATGCTTTGACCGGCAATGACCAGTCGCTGATCGCAGCTCTGCAATTCGCCGAACGAACGTACTGTGTGCCCCAGGGCTCTGAGTGGAGCGACAAAACGCAGGCCATTCAGTACGATGATGTTCATTTTTTAGGGCAAAAATGCGCCGTCCGTTGCGCCGGCGTGCGACCGGCGGTCGTATTTCGGGTCCAGATCGGCCGCTTTTTGGAAATCCATCTTCGAGCGGGAAGGCATCCCGAGCTGTTGCCAGATCATGCCGCGTCGATAATAGCCTTCGGCGCAGGATAGATCCAGGCGAATGGCAGCGTTGTAGTCATCAATGGCGCGCCGCAGATCGCCTTTCAGGGCCCAGGCGCCGCCGCGGAACATGTAACCGGCCGGATGATCCGGTGCAATGGAGAGGGCTTTGGAAAAGCGTTGGATAGCCCTGTCCAGGGCGCCGGATTTCTGGTCTATGATACCTCCGCGGAGCAGCGCCATAATCAGCTCCTTACGGCTGACTTTGCGTTTCCGGGGAGAGTGCTGTTGAAGTGCTTCGGCCATGGTGTCTTCTCCTTGTAGTCAAAATACTAACGCCTTTGGCGTATGAAGATAATTGCAGAATACGGGCCAAAGCCGACAGAGAACGCTGCCGGATTCATGTCAGAAGGTGTACTTCAATCCCATGGTAAAGAAGTTCGAACCGCCGCTGACATCCTCAATCAGGCCGAAAACACCCGACCGATGGTGTAAGCGCAGGACAAACGCCAGCTCGGGCAGATCAGGATGGGCCAGCGTGATGTCCCACATCAGGTAGTTCAGCAGGTTGGCTGTTTTGTTGTTGAACTCGATTTCATAGGAGGGTTCTTCGGATGCGTATGAGAGGCCTTCACCAAAACCAACGGTGGTGAGCAAGTGTCTTTCCCAGGGGAATTTGTGCCACCGCAGGGCCATGAATCCGACGGTTTCAGCGAAGAACTGATCTTCGGGCCAATGACCGAAGTGATAAATGCCCATACCTTCAACTTCGAATTTGAGCGGATCAATGGTCCGGCAATTGAAAAGATCCCCTACGGAGAAAAGCTCCCGGGTCAGAGAAAGGCCGATCATGTTGGTGTCGACAAGATTAACGGGGCCGTCATACAGATGAGAGAAATTTCTCCTGCTCAGCAGTCCGCCAAAAATCGTCACCGAGGTATGCAGTTCGTGGTATTTGTTGGAAGCAGTTGCAGAAGGAGAAGTATTTTCCTGGCTTTCGGAAGAAGACGCGGGCAAAGGGATATCTTGACTGAATACCGGGGTAACGGGGGATAGAATAGTACACAACAGTAACACACAACAAATCAAAGGCTTCATGCTGTCTCCGCTTGAAAAAGTAAACAAAATTGGGGGGAGTGAGTCACATTTGTTTGATCCCGGCCATTTTGTCAAGGAATACCCTTGGAAATTTACATTGATTTTACGAATAGTGTCCATCCTATCAGAGAAGACGTATTCTGAGAATAATGGTTGCCTAAAATGCATATCCTTTGTATTTATTTACATAGTTTACAATGAAATGACACAAAAAGCTGGATGCAAACACCCTCCAGCGCCTTTTTTCAGGATTGTTTGCATGGAAAGGGGAGTGGATGATCATCGAATCTGCGGCAAAAACCGACGTGGGCAAAAAACGCGACAGCAATGAGGACAGCTTTCTCGTTGATTCGGCTTTGCGCTCCTTTATCGTCGCGGATGGCATGGGAGGGCATCAGGCCGGGGAAGTGGCGAGCCGTTTGGTGGTTGAGACCATGGGAGCCTCTTTGAAACGCTACCTGGACGACGGAGGAGAGCTGGAATCCGATGCCGTTGACGACTCGCTCTCGCGGGAGGCCAATATCTTGCTGGCCAGCATCCGGGAAGCCAATACGACAGTTTTTGAGGATGCCCAAGGGGCGCTGAATCGCAGGGGCATGGGGTCCACCGTGGCCTGCGTGCTTTGCACCGACTACACCATTATCTCCGCCAATGTCGGAGACAGTCCCATTTATCTCGTCAGGGACGGGAATATCTCACCGCTTTCAAAGACACATACCGTGGAGGCGGAGTTATCGGCCATTGATCCGCAAAAAGCCATGCATATCGACCGGCGATACCAGAGCATGCTGACCCGTGCCGTGGGGACGGAAGAAGTTGTCTGGCCGGATGTCTACGAGACGCAGTTTTTTGACAACGATAGTATTGTCATTTGTTCCGACGGCCTGTCCAATAAGGTCACAAGCGATGAAATGCTGGATATTGTAATGAACAACTCTCCGGAAGAAGCATGCCGTTTGTTTGTCGGCCTGGCGAACGGACGCGGCGGCGAGGACAACATTACGGTAATCGTGCTTAAGCTCATAAAACGGGCGGACCGCGCATCCCGTCTGCTCAAGTTTATCACCAATTTGTTTACCAGAGGATAGTTCAGAACGTCCGGCGTCATCTTCGAAACAGGAGGAATACGGCGAATGGCCACCTTGAAAGTCATGTACGAGGGCAACGTGCAGGCTGAGCACCCCCTTCCGCAAGGAAGGACGTTGACGATCGGCAGAAAGAACTCCAATGACGTGATCATTGAAAATCTTATTGTCTCCGGAACGCACGCCAAGATAGATTCCATGGAAGAAGGTTTTTTGTTGACAGACCTGCGCAGTAAAAACGGAACTTTTGTGAACGAAACTCCCATTGCTTCGCATTGGCTGCAGGACGGGGACGTCATTCGTGTCGGTAAGCACACTCTTGAGTTTCGGGTGGATGAAGAAGAAGTGTTCGCTCTGGAGCTTGACGACGACATGGAACAGACCATGGTTTTCAATACGGGCGAGTTCCGTCCAACGGCGCCCAAGCAACAGGCTCCGGCCATTCTGTCCTATCTCAAAGGCGGACAGGGGGAGGTTCCTCTGACCAAAAAGCTCACCAAGATCGGCAAGGATTTTTCCAACGACATTGTTGTCAGCGGCTTCACCGTCGGGCAGACCTCCGCCACCATCAGCAAACTGCCTGAAGGCTACTATCTCAGCTACGTCGGCGGCATGTCCAAACCCAAAGTCAACGGCCGCTCGGTAACGGAATCGATTAAGCTGGAAGAATTCGACGAGCTGGAAATCGGGTCCAGCCGGTTTAAATTCATTCTCAAGTAGTCGGATACGCTGCCTGGGGGGCGGCGGCGTGGCGGAACGCATGGGGAGTGCGATATGGGCGTAATCAAACGGCATCCAGTTTTTTTTCTGGGAATGTTCATCACCCTTGTTTTTCTCTGGCTCGCATACGCTCGCGTGGAGTTCATCGACGCGCTCGAACTCAAACTCTACGATTTGCGAATGCGCATGCTGGAAACGCCTCATTCCAAAAGCGACATCGTGCTTGTGGATATTGATGATGATTCGCTGGAAAAAATCGGCCGCTGGCCCTGGCCGCGTTCCGTCATAGCCGAAGGTCTGGCCAAGATCAGCGCCGGGAATCCGCTACTTATCGGCCTGAACATTCTTTTTCTGGAACCCGAAGAAAACAGCGGGTTGAAACTGCTCAAAAAGCTGGAGGCCATTTTTAGCAAAAAGGTCCTGGATCCAGCCAATGCCAGAGAAGTCGAATTTCAGGGCTTACTGTCCCAGCTGCAGGCCCGTATGGATCATGACGTAGCTCTGGCAGATGCCGTACGCGCGGCCGGCAATGTTATCTTGCCCATGGTTTTTATCCGTTCGGTGGCAGTGGACGAAAGCAGCCTGGAGCCCGACGCCGAGGCGGCCAAATATTCCATGCCCGCCCTGAATCAGCAGCAGGCGCTTTATCCGCGTGCGCAGGAATTGTTGCTCCCTCTGGCCGGACTGCAAGAAGCGGCTGCGGGCATCGGCCATCTGAGCCTGATACCTGACGCGGACGGCGTGGCCCGTCGCGCCCGGCTGGTCTACGGGTACAGGGGGTTGTTTCTGCCTTCGTATGCTTTGACGCTCGCTGCCGGGTACCTGCATACACCCCTTTCCAAAGTTACAGTGGACCTCGGCAACTCCGTGGATATCGGGCGTATTTCCATTCCCCTGACCGTGACTTCGGAGTTTTTGGTGGGCTTTAAGGGCGCGCGTGATTCCTTTACTCATTATTCCTATTTCGACGTTATTTCTGACAAAATCAAGGGATCGCCTTTCAAGAACAAAATCGTCCTGCTCGGCGTATCGGCTTCCGGCATCGGGCAGCCTCTAAGTACGCCTACAGATCCCTTGATGTCGCGCAGCGAATATTCCGCCAATACGCTCTGGTCCATCCTGAACAAGCGTTTTATTGTCGAACCTGACTGGGCCCCCCTGGCGGAACTGGGCTGCGTGCTGTTCGTGGGGCTGCTGATAACCTTTCTGTTCGCCCGGTTGAAAGCCCTGCTGGCGGGCATACTCTTCCTGGTTTGTTTTGGCGCCATTTTGGGCGGAGCCGTTTATCTGTTCATCGACAAAGGCTTGTGGGTCACCAGTACGTATCCTTTGCTGGAACTTGTGGTGGGCTATCTCGGGGTGGTCAGCCTCAAATATTTTGTCACCGAAGTGGGCAAGGAAAAGATTGAAGAAGAATCCGCCGAATCCAACCGGATGCTCGGGCTGTCGTTTCAGGAACAGGGACGGCTGGACATGGCGTTCGACAAGTTCAGGCGCTGTCCCGTGGACAAAGGCATGAAGGACATTCTCTATGGTCTGGCCCAGGACTTTGAGCGCAAACGACAGTTCCACAAGGCCGTAAGCGTTTATGAACACATTGAAGCCCACGATCCCAAGTTCAAGGACATACGCGAACGGAAAAGCCGGTTGATGCAGGTGGGCGAAACCGTTGTACTGGGCGCGGACACGGCCGATCCGCTTCTGGGTACGAGTACGGACACTCGGCCGACCCTGGGGCGCTACGAGGTCGTCAAACAACTGGGCAAGGGCGCCATGGGCATCGTCTATCTGGGCAAGGATCCGCGTATCAACCGGACCACTGCCATCAAGACCTTCAATTTCCCCACGGAACTGGATGAAGAGGACACCGCGAAGTTGAAACGCCGCTTCTTTCAGGAGGCGGAAAGCGCTGGAACGCTCTCGCATCCGAACATCGTCACCATTTACGATGCGGGGGAGGAACAGGACCTGGCCTATATCGCCATGGAATTTCTCGAGGGCCATGACCTGCAGCGCTATGTGAAAAAAGACAGCCTGCTTTCATTGGCGCGCGTGCTCGCCTATGGCGCGGACATCGCCGACGCCCTGGATTACGCGCATCAGAAAGGCATCGTGCACCGGGACATCAAACCCGCGAATGTCATGCTGCTGGATACGGGCGTCATCAAAATCACGGATTTCGGCATTGCCCGAATTACGGCCTCCTCTCAGACCCAGACAGGCGTGGTCAAAGGAACGCCGCACTATATGTCGCCGGAGCAGATATCCGGTGAAAAAGTGGACGGACGTTCGGACATTTTTTCTCTGGGCGTCATGCTCTATCAGCTGGTTTCCGGCGAGACGCCCTTCAAGGCGGAGAACATGGCGGCGCTCATGAACCAGATCATGCACATCGACCCCAAAGATCTACGGGCTCTGAATTCCAGCATCCCGGCTCCGTTGGTCAAGGTCCTGGCCAAAAGCATGGAAAAGGATCGGGACAAACGCTATCAGCGCGCCGCCAGCATGGCCAGAGACCTGCGCCGGATTCTCGACATGTTGGGGGAATCGGGCGAAGTAGCGGGAACCCAATAAGCTTCTCGGAACTGGGGACGCAGGGGCTACCATGTCTTTGCCCCGCAGGGGTTATTGCAGAGATCCCTCACTGGGTTTTGCGCTCAGTATAGCGGTGTAGGGTTCGCCGTGTTCGTTCAGCTCCACCACTATTTGTCCGATATCACGCTCGATGATCCAGCCGGCGTCGGAAAGTTTGGCAAAGGCCATTTCCACGACGCTGCGCAGAACATCAGCGGTCTGGTGCTGCCCAAAGGACTGGAGCAGTTCTTCAAAGCTGTAGATTTCGCGCAGGGCGTGGTCAAAATATTCTTGCAAGCTCAACGTGTCGTTGCTCATAAAAGGTCCTTGTCATTAGGGCCGGCGCGGTCCCATTCGCGGACAACACGAACTTCGAGGCCTTTTTTTCTCAGGTTCTCGGCCTGTGTTTCCGCGTCATCCCGGTTTGCATATTGGTTGATCAAAACCTGAACCCGGTTGGTGTTGTCCCATATCCAGACATACTCCTGCAGAGTGATGTCGCAAAGCAGAAGCTGCTGCCTCAGACGCTCGCGCGCCTTGTCGCGTTCGCTGAACGAATTTTGTTGCAGGGGCTCACCACAGACCAATACCCACCAGTTTCTCTGCCGGGGCGTATCCGGCAGGTCAAAATAACTGCGTAGCGTTTCGGTCAATTGAATGATGACCTGTTCGATATCAGATGCGTGCAACACCACGTTTTCTCCCCCTGAAATTGGGTGAAACATCCGACAAGATGAGGCAGCAAAAAAATACAACACACGATACCGTAAAGATACTCTTCTTGATTGAAAAAGAAAAGCCGCTTGTACGGGATTGCTTTCTGGTGACAGGTATTGGATATTTCATTACGCTCACCGGGTCGGATAACAGTACGCACTCCGGATTGTTGCCGTTTCTTTGGGAATACTAAAAACAATAAAAGGCTTGATTGGAATGCCCCGGACAGTTTGGTTGGCCTTCGCCATGCTTGGCGCCATGTGCGTACTGCTTGTCGCATCAGTCTGGAATAAAACCCTGTGCTACGATGAACAGGCCCATTTGGATTACGGCAGGCGGGTATTGTCCCTGCAGACCGGGCGTACGGGGCTTATGGATGACAGCAAGATGCCCGTATCCGCCTTGAATGCCCTGGTCTGGCCCTTGTTGGGGAGTCTGGGACTGCAGCATCCTTTGCTGCCTTCGTACCAGGTACTGTCTCCGAAGAAGCGGATTCAAGCCGTTCGGGCCAAACGACTGCAGCTTGGCGTTAAAACCGGCCGCGCGGCAACCATTATGGTGACGCTGCTGTTCGGATTGCTGGTTTTTTACTGGAGCCGCGAACTGTACGGTCCGCGTGCCGCCTTGCTGAGCCTGGCGTTGTATGTGTTGAGCCCCAATATTCTGGCGCACGGCCGCTTTGTGACCACGGACATTTACGGCATGGGCTGCATCGGACTCGCGGGTTACGCGTTCTGGCGCTATTGCGTACGGCCTTCTCATGGCCGCTGCTTCTGGGCCGGAGCAAGCCTTGGCCTGGCGCAGCTCGCCAAATTCAGCAGCGTGTATCTCGTGTTTATCGACGTTGTATTGCTGCTCCCCTTCGTACCGGGGAGGGTACGTACGCTCCGGACACAGGGCCGAGGCGGTCTGCTCAGTGCCGCCGCCCGTCTGCTGCTTTTTGTGCTGGCCGCTTTGCTTATTCTGAATACGGGCTTTCTGTTTCAGGGCACGTTGCGCCCGCTGCGTTCCTATACGTTCGAAAGCAGCCTTTTTAAAAGGCTGCAGGTAGAGTCCGGCGTATTGTCCCAAGTGCCGCTGCCTTTGCCGTCCGCGTTCGTACGTGGTCTGGATATGGTAAAGGCCCATGAGCAGAGTGGACAGACCTTTGGTAAATTGTACCTGAATGGCAGGCGCAAAGATTTGTCCAAAGGCGAGGGAGGCTTCAAGGGATACTATTTCTGGGCCATGTTGTATAAGTTTCCTTTGCCGCTGTTGTTGTTGAGTGTTTGGGGACTGTTGTCGCTATGCGCTACTACGGGCGGCCGGGGGCTTTTCTGGCGGCGCGAATGGTTTTTGCTGTGTCCTGCGGGCGTTTATCTGCTTATTCTGAACTTTTTTAACAATGCCCAGATAGGCATCCGGCATCTGCTGGTGATTTCGCCTTTTCTGTTTGTGTTCTGCGGACGATTGCTGCGCGAGCCACAGGAAACACACGGAGGCCCGAACAGGATCCGTACCGTTTGCCTTGCTCTTCTGCTGGCCTGGCAGCTGGTTTCCGTGTGCTCGTATTTTCCCCATTTCATGTCTTATTTCAATGAGCTGTCCTGGGACCGTAAAAACAACTGGCGCTTGCTGGCGGATTCCAACCTGGAATGGGGACAGAACGGCCGCTATCTGGAGCGGTTTCTTCGCAAGCATCCGGACGCCCATGTCAATCCGCAGGCACCGTGCTGCGGAATCGTGGTGGTGGATAGCAATCTGCTGACCGGCGTACTGGCACCGGAAAGTACGTACGCCTGGTTGCGAGACAAGTATGAACCCGCGGATCATGTGGCCTACGGCTACATTGTCTATGATATTCCGCAAAGCGACTGCGTTGTTGGCAGGAGAGAATAATAAGGAGAAGTTATGGACCCGAAACAAGTCCTGCGCGCCAATCCCATGGCGACGCATAGCGGCCACTCCCTGATGACCATAATCGACGACGGGCTGGTGACGCAAAAATGCGCTGATGCGGCGGCGAATTATCGCCACCGCGAGATCCATTACTTTCATACCGGAGATGCGGATACGCTGCACCGGATGCTCAACGCGCTGCAGCCGGGGAGTTATATCCGGCCGCACCGCCATTGCGCCCCGGACAAAGGAGAGAGCATCTTTATTCTGCGCGGACAGCTGGGCGTGGTGCTGTTTGGTCCGGACGGCAGCGTGGCGGACGAGGATTTTGTGTTGCTGGACGCACAGCAGGGTGTGTTCGGCGTGGATATCCGTGCCGAGGCCTGGCATACGATTCTGGCATTGACTCCGGACACGGTGATTTTTGAGGCCAAACCCGGCCCCTACGTACGCTCTACGGACAAAGGCTGGCCGGATTGGGCTCCCACACCTGACGCTCCGGAAGCTCCTAACTACTTTATGGACCTGGAAGACAGGCTTCGCGCCCGCTTCGGGCTGCAGCCCCGTACGTGGGGCACGGAACAATACGTGGGGTAGCTGCTCGTATTGTTTGGTAGGGCTATTTGCGCAGATCGCGATAGAGCAGCAGGGCGGCCGAAGCCATGGCCAGGGGAGGCTGCAGCTCGGGGCTGTTGCGCGGCAGAAACACGCGGCCTTCGTTGATGACCTCCACGGCGGCGATTTCCTGCGCGCCTCGGTAAAAGCGGTATCCGGACGGGTCCGAGAGCGGCAGCATGGTGTCGGCCAGTTCGTTGGTCCCGGTAACGGAAAAACGCGTACGCCGGTTATGAAGGACGCCGCGCAGCAGATGTTCGGGATGCGCCCGGCTCATGGCCAGATACCAGGGCCGGCCTTTGGGAGGATGAAAACCGCAGACATAGCTCTCGGTTCCGGCGTATTCTATGGAAAATTCGCTGCCGCTTTTTGGGAAAAAAGTCCGCCAGGTGTTCTGATCCACGCCCACGGCGCAAATTCCCTGCCATTGTTCACCGTTGGGATGGGTGACCACGAATTCGATGTCCTGGGCGGCGTGGAAGTAGTCGAGACCGAGAAAGCCCATGGAGGTCTGGCGGGTCCAGCCTCTGTCCACGGAATGGACCGTGTAATTGCCGAACGAGAAGTCTTCACTCAGGGAAAAACCCTGGCGGCCCAGAACCTGAAGCATTTCGCTACGTTGTCCGAGTTGCGGAGAAACCGCCATGTACGCGGGCTGGCAGGCTGCGAGCCACCAGGAAGCGATGCAGCAGACGCAGAGCACGACAGCCGTCTGAAGGATATGTCTGAGGGATAAAGGGCGCATGGCAATGCCTCCAGGATCAAAAGCGCGTCATGGCGCCTTCATTGGCAAAGAAAATTTCCCGTTTGTCCTCACCGGGGCGCTGTCCCGATAGAACCATTCTGTAGCCGAAGGTGATGTACAGCTGGTCGCCGG
Organism: Desulfovibrionaceae bacterium; assembly: GCA_963677785.2. Classification (GTDB taxonomy): domain Bacteria; phylum Desulfobacterota; class Desulfovibrionia; order Desulfovibrionales; family Desulfovibrionaceae. Next base: position 510,642 of record CAXXDH010000002.1, read on the forward strand.
AGCCGATGTCTTCGGGCTCCAGTACGAATTCAAAAGGAATGCCTTGTTCCGGCCGTAGCGCCATGGAAGGAAAGACATGCAGGTCCTTGGCCATGACGCGTCCCAGGCTGTCGTTGAGATACACCGAGAGCCAGAGCTCGTCGATGGAGTCCGTCCATTCGGGAAAATGGCCGGGGATGAGAGTGGCCTGGCCTTTGACCTCGTACTGGTCCTGCATGGGGATGGTCTTGAAATCAAAATGCCAGAATTTGGTCTCCAGGGTTTGCAGCCGGCCCGTTCGCCAGAGCTCCCTGTTCAGGTGCCGTACGCTGGTGTGCGAACAGGAGGCGAACAAAGGAAGCAACGTGAGCAGCAACAAAATGGCGGCGGACAAAATGGGAGGGTGTCCGGCGAATTTCGTGATTTTCATGGCGTTGCACTCCGGGTAATGGTTATCCTAGTTTTGGAGGTCCTTGTACCAGCATTTCGGCAAGAGTCAAATCCACACGGGGGATCTGTCGAATACGTCCGCCCAGATAGTCCATTTCCAGTCTGGCCAGTTCGGCGTACAGAGGCGTCCTGTCCAGGCAGGGCACGTTTTCCATGCCCTGTACGGCCTCTTCGTAGCGGAAGCAGCCGGGAAAGCGCTGGCCGGTGCCGTCCGGACGGCGCAGGATGTTGGCCGTACCGTGCATGCGGCAGATCATCAGCCGGAAATCATACACGCCACAGCGTCCGTCGTCGTTGAGCGGACACATGGCCGTGGGGCGCAGCCCCTGGGAGAGCGCGTTGCGGGCGGAGACAACGTAGGCTTCGGCCCGTTCCAGATAGCGCTGGATTCTGGCCTCGTCTTTTTCTCGCAGCTGGCGCAGGCCTTTCCATAGATAGGCCCATTCGATGTAGGTGTGATGCTGGAAATAGCTTACGCAGCAGTTGTTGGGGCAATCCGCGCAGGTAAAGTCGAGACCTTGCGTGGTTTCATCATAAGCCGCGTCCATACGGCTGTAGAGAGTTGCAAGTCTTTGAAAATGTCCAAAAAGTTTTCTTTTCTTTTTCATGTCGGGTCGCTGATCCAGTCCAGAATGCGGCAGGATATTTCTTCCGGATTCATTCCGTTGGTTTCCAAGGTGTAGTGCGCGGCACGTTCGTACAGCGGCAAACGTTCGTTATAAACGTCTTCAATACTTTGCGAGCTGGATTTTGCCAGGCCGCGGTTGCTGCTGTCTCCAATCCGGAAGGAGACGGTCTCCAGTCCGGCTTTCAAAAAAATCACTGGGCCGAGTTTGCGCAATTTGTCCAGGGCAAAGGGGCCGTAGATGACGCTGCCGCCCGTGGAGATGACGGAGCGCTTCAGGTTCAGGGCGGCGACAATGCGTTCTTCGGCAATACGGAACTGCTCCAGCTGCAGGCAGTCGAGAACTTCCTGCAACGGCCGCGCGTAATAGGCCTCGATCATACGGTCCGTATCCAGGTGCGCCCAGTCCAGCAGAGCCGCAAGGCGGCAGCCGACGGTTGTTTTACCCGCGCCGGCCATGCCGATGAGACTGATGCAGTCGCCTGGCTGCAGAATCTCCGGGTGCGTGGTTATCTGGCGTCCGTTGGTCAGAGAGATGGTGTATCGCATCATACCCGTAAACTAGCGTTCTTGTTGCTGCTGTAGCTGAAATATCCGTATATCATCGTATAAAAATCAAAGTATTGCAAATCGAGATTTGTACGTGTTGCAAACTGATTGGAAAGAAAGGGAGAGTTGATTTACCCGACGCCCAGGAGCTGCTATAGTCGGTCAAAACAAATGGAAAAGGATCCACGGATGGAACAGCTTGATACGCTGATCGTACAAAGCATAATCCGGAGCATGCCCGTGGGCCTGCTGGTCATTGATCCGCAGGGCAATATTACCGTGGGTAATGAAGCGCTGGAAGATATTCTCGGCTACAGCATCAGCGAGTTGAAAACCAAGGGCTGGGGAGAAGTTTTTTTCGCGTTTCAGGAAAATGTGGCTTTCAATCAGGTCATCATAGACGTGGTTTTTCACGAGATGGTGGATCTGCGCCGAGAAGTGCCCTACAAACACCCCACCAAGGGAAAAAGGCGTCTTTCCGTGACCTCTTCATTCCTCAGCATGAATGGGGAAATGATCGGCGTGCAGCTGATTTTTGCGGACATTACCGAAAAACATCGCCTCTACAAACGGGAGCGCGAGATGCTCCGGACCATGAACCGCCTGCAGCAGGAACGTACCGAGGGGCTGAATAAACTGGCCTTGTCAGTGGCTCATCAGATCCGCAATCCCATGATGGTGATCGGCGGTTTTTCCAACAGGCTGTTGCAGGAGGCCACCAAACCGGAAGATACGCAGCGTCTGGAAGTGATTATGGATGAATTGTACCGGCTGGAACGCGTGGTACGGGCGGTCGAACGTTATGCGGGCATGCCGAAGCTGCAAAGCAACGTCGTGGACCTGGAGCAATGGCTGCAGGCGAACTGCAACCAGCTGTTTTCATTTCTGGACGCATGCCCCCCCGCCTGCCTGGATCTGGCCGTGGAATCCTGCACGGTGCATGCGGACCCAGGTTTATTGAACAATGCTCTGGTGGAACTGCTGCGTAATGCGGTGGAAGCGCCAGGTGACGAACCACGAGTGATCAGTCTGAGTTGCGAGCGCGCAGGAGAAAAAGCGGTTGTCTGCGTACGCGATAACGGCAGCGGTATCAGCGAGGAAAATCTGCCGTATGTTTTTGATCCGTTTTTTACCACCAAGACCCATAGTGTGGGCATAGGCCTGTGCCTGGCCGAACGGATTATTCTGGACCACCATGGAGAAATCAAGGTGGACAGTGCTCCCGGCCAGGGAGCCAGCTTTACCATCCTGCTGCCTTTGCTGGCGGAGGAATAGGCAGCAAAAAAAGCCCGCCTGAAAGACGGGCTTTTGCTGACATGCTTTTCGCGAAAACAGATTAACGCTTGGAGTACTGGAAGCGGGCGCGGGCGCTGCGCAGACCGTACTTTTTGCGTTCTTTTTTCCGGGCGTCGCGAGTAAGGTATCCGGCCCGTTTCAGAGCGGAGCGGAGTTCGGCGTCGAACTGGAGCAGCGCTCTGGAAATGCCGTGGCGCACGGCCGCAGCCTGTCCGCTGACGCCGCCGCCGGCGACATTGATCTTGATGTCGAATTTGCCGAGCAGATTGGTCAGGGCCAGGGGCTGTCTGATGATCTGCTGCAAAGACGGACGGGGAAAATATTCTTCGTAGGGACGGCCGTTGACCACAATCTGCCCGGTGCCGGGATAAACTCTGGTACGTGCGACGGCGTTCTTTCTTCTGCCAGTTCCGTAGTGAAAATCGGTGCTCATGAGCTGCTCCGGTTAGTGCAAAAAATGCTACTGGGCAATTTCCAGTTTTTGGGGGTTCTGGGCCACATGCGGATGCTCGGGGCCGGCATATACTTTCAGCTTTTTCAGCATGGCCCGGCCAAGACGATTTTTAGGGAGCATTCCCCTTACCGCGGCCATGATGGCGCGCTCCGGATGCGTATTCAGCGTGTCGCGCAGCGAGGTTTCCTTGAGGCCGCCCGGATAACCGGTGTGGCGGTAGTAAAACTTTTTGTCGAGCTTGTTGCCGGTGACGCGAATCTTTTCCGCATTGACCACAACGATAAAGTCGCCGTTATCCATATGAGGTGCGAATTCAGGCTTGTGCTTGCCGCGCAGTCTGCTCGCTACTTCGGATGCCAGGCGGCCCAATACCGCGTCTTCGGCATCTACGACGAACCATTGGCGATTAATGTCTTTCGGGGTGGGACTAAACGTTTTCATGTACTCTTGGCTCCTTCATTGCCGTGCTCAGGAAAAAGGGATGTTTATCCATGACGGGCACGCTTGTCAAGCGTTATTTGCAGGAAAACGATTCCTCTTCCAAAAAAACGCGATCTTCTTCCCTGGAAGTTCCGGGCTTTCTTTCGCTACGCTGCTGGGGTACAAAAACAGCTGTGGAACAATCCCCATCATAACCCAAAAACGCGCGGCGCGAAAGACCATGGAAGCACGTACGCATCATACGGTTTTTACTTACAGCATTCTCCCGGGGCTTTTTTTTGAAGACCCGGTCAAACTGCTTTTTCTGCTCACCGATACGGAGAACGAGGGCCGGGGAATTATCGGCCTCTGGATGCAAGTGGGCAAGGATCTTATGGCAAAAGGGCATAGCCTGATCTCCCCGGCCGGACTGGGAGCAGCCAAGGCCGCCATCTGGGGCGAACACGCGGTGGTGGTGCAATTGCCCGAAGTCCTGGCCCCGGGCGAAGCCGATTTCGCCTGCCTGCTCTCGCAACAGGGACGTCCCCTGTACCTGACATACGAACGGCTGCCCGATCCGGATGCCCCGGACCCAGATTTCTCAAATATGCCGGACGACGAAGACGACCTGGATGCGGAATGCGTCCTGTGCGGTTGGAATGCCGCGGGCGAACATATCAATTACGAACTCTGCGGTCCGCCCGAGCTGGAGCATTTTCTGAGCCTGGTGGAAAAGTTCCTGCAGGAGTCGCGCGAGTGACGCGGAGCAAGGCTTTTTTTCCGCAAGCCTGGTGGCTGCTCCCGGTGTTTCTCCATCTGCTGTTCCGATTGACCAGTACGGCCGCGGATCCTGATCTGTGGCACAATCTGTTTTTCGGACGCATGGTCTACGCGGGCGCGCCTCTCCCCTGGAAGGATACGTTTACGTACGTACCGGTCCGGGAAACCTGGCTGGTGCAGAACTGGCTTGCGGCGCTGTGGTTCTATACGCTCCATCTGCTGGGGGGGGATGCCGGGATTCAGCTCTTCCGCTATGCCATGGGCCTGGTAACGGGCTGCGCGCTGTATCTGTCCGCCAGGCGGCGGGGCGCTTCATTGCCCGCGGCGGCTACATTTTTGCTGCTGGTTTCCTGCTCCCTTTCCACTGCCTTCAGTCCGATCCGTCCGCAGGTGTTTACCTATCTGTTCTACGTGCTGGTCATTCTGCTGCTCGATACGCTGCGGCGCAGGCCGTCCGGTTTCGGCCTGTTCTGGCTAGCGCCGCTGGGCTTCGCGTTTTGGGCCAACCTGCACGCGGGCGTGTTCTCCGGGCTCTGGCTGGCAGGCAGCTACGCGCTGGCGGATTGCCTCCGGCAGCGCCGCCCGACGTCCCTGGCCTTGTTTTTTGTGCTTTGCTGCCTGGCCACTTTGCTGACTCCCTATGGTACGGGCTACTGGGTTTACGCGCTGGACGAGGTATTGCATCCGGCCGGAGCGGACGTGAGCGAATGGCTGCCCCTGGCGCAGGCCTGGTCCGGGGAGCTGCTGGCCAACAGCCTGCTGTTCGTTTTCAGTCTGGGGCTGGTACTGGTGCTCGCGGTGTTCGCCCGCAAGCGGGATTACGCCGCGCTGCTGGTCCTGGCTCTGACCGCCTTTCTCGGATTCGGCGGCCTCAGACACCAGGTCTTTTTTCTGCTTTCCTGCGGCGCGTACGCGCCCGAACTCCTGGACCAGTTCGCCACGCGGCTTCCGGCGGATTCGGGGCTGAAACGTCTGGTCGGATCGGCCGGGCAACGCGTGCTGGCCCTGGCCGCGGTTTGCGCCTGCGTCTGGTGGGGGTGGGCCATTGTTGCAAAAGCGCCACTGGACATCACGGTCCCGGAAGAACCTGGCCCGAGTTCCAACGCCATCTATTATCCGGTGAAAGCCCTGGATCATCTGCAGCGACAGCATCCCCCCGGCAAGCTGCTGCCCACCTTGCAGTGGGGGTCATACGCGCTCTGGCGTACGCCGGAGTTCAAACTGGGCATGGACGGCCGCTTCAAGAACACCTACACCAACGCGGACATCCGGGATTATTTCATCTTTCTCAATGCCCGGCCGGGTTGGAAACACTACATCGATGCCTATCCGCCGGATTACATTCTGTTGCGTCCGGCCGAGGGGGCTTCCTTTGTGCTGCGGCAGGATCCCCAGTGGCGTATCGCTTATGAGGATCGCGGCGCGGTGCTGTTCGTCCGCGCGGATGCCGGAAACCTGGGCTTGCAATAAAAAAGGGCGGCCGAATGACCGCCCGTGGAAAGTAAAAGATTTTGGAGGTTCGTAGGAACCGCCTCCATTTCAAGTCTGCCTATTTCTTGCCGCGATGTTCATCGCATTCGTGTTTCTTGTCCAACCGTCCGTGTTCGGCTGTGGTCGTGCTGGTGCAGCTTTCGCCGTTCTCCCCCTTGGCCTGGGCCGGGCTGGAGCCGCCTGTTGTACGGGTCGAGTAGTCGGCGTCCGCCATGTATTTGTAGGCGTGGTAGCGCCGCCAGACGTCCTGTTCGATCAGTTCGCGCAGCAGTTTGGACTGGTCCGGGAAGCGCTTTTCCAGCTGGGCGTAGCGGTTTTCGCCGCTGAGGAATTCCTGCAGCGTACCGTCCGGTTCCTTGTATTCCAGGGCAAACGGATTCTTGCCTTGTTCGGCCAGCTGCGGATTGAATCGGTACAGGGGCCAATAGCCACTCTGTACGGCCAGTTTTTCCTCTTCCTGGCTCTTGCCCATGCCCTTGCGCAGCCCCTGGTTGATGCAGGGCGCATAGGCGATGATCAGGGACGGACCGGGGTAGGCTTCGGCTTCCACAAAGGCCTTGAGCATCTGCTGCTTGTTGGCGCCCATGGAGACGGAGGCCACGTACACGTAGCCGTAGGACATGGCCATCATGCCCAGGTCCTTTTTGCCGGTCTTTTTGCCCGAGGAGGCGAACTGGGCCACCGCGCCCGTGGGCGTGGCCTTGGAAGCCTGGCCGCCGGTGTTGGAATAGACTTCGGTGTCCATGACAAAGACGTTGATGTCGTGCCCCTGAGCCAGGACGTGGTCCAGGCCACCGTAGCCGATATCGTAGGCCCAGCCGTCGCCGCCGAAGCACCAGACGGACTTTTTGGTCAGCAGGTCGGCCATGGCTTCGATCTCGTCCAGCAACGGCGTCTTGCAGGCCGTGCAGGAGAGAATTTCCTTGATCTTGTCGCCGTGTTCGCGGGAGGCCGAGGCATCGTCCTTGCCTTCCAGCCAGGCTTTCATGGCCGTTTTGAGGGCCTCGGGAACGTCGGTGTCCAGACTGTCCGCGGCCTGGGCGATCAGATCGGCCAGCTTGTCGCGGCGGCGGTTGACGGCCAGGCCCATGCCGTAGCCGTATTCGGCAGCGTCCTCAAAGAGAGAATTGCCCCAGACAGGGCCGTAGCCGCTTTTATTGGTCGTGTAGGGCATGGACGGGGCCGAAGCGCCCCAGATGGACGAACAACCCGTGGCGTTGGCAATAATCATACGTTCGCCAAAGAGCTGGGTGAGCACTTTGACGTACGGAGTTTCGCCGCAACCCGCGCATGCGCCCGAGAACTCAAACAGAGACTGGTTGAACTGGCTGCCCTTGACGCTTTCGCGCTTCACCAGGCCGTCCTTGTAGGTCACGGTCTGACTGAAGTCGAAGTTGGGCACCTGTTCGGGCGTCTGCGTTTCCAGCGGTTCCATGACCAGGGCCTTTTCCTTGGCCGGGCAGATGTCCGCGCAATTGCCGCAGCCCATGCAATCCATGGAATTGACCTGCAGGCGGAAGTGCAGCCCCTTGAGTTCCTTGCCCACGGCGTTGATGGTCTGGAAGCTCGCGGGCGCGTTTTTCAGCTCCTCGTCGTCGGCCAGCACGGCGCGCAAGGCCGAGTGCGGGCAGACAAAGGCGCACTGGTTGCACTGGATGCAGTTTTCCGCGATCCAGTGCGGCACGGCCAGGGCCACGCCGCGCTTCTCGTACTGGCTGGTGCCCACGGGAAAACGCCCGTCCGGTTCGAAGCAGCTGACCGGCAGGATGTCGCCGCGCTGTTCGAGCATGGGCCGGGCCACGTTGGTCATGAACGCGGGTTCGTCGCGGACCACGGCCGCATCCGCGCCGAGTTCGGCCCAGGAAGCCGGATAGTTGATCTCCACCAGGCCGTCCACGGTCTTGTCCACCGCGTCGATGTTCATTTTGACGATTTTTTCGCCTTTGCGGCCGTACATTTTGTGGATGGAATTCTTGAGCAGGTCGATGGCCTGCTGGTAGGGCATCACGTTGGAGAGCTTGAAAAAGGCGGTCTGCATGATCATGTTGATCCGCCAGCCCAGGCCGACGTCATTGGCGATTTTTTCCGCGTCGATATTGTAGAATTTGAGTTTTTTGCGGGCGATGGTCCGGCGCATGGACGCCGGCAGTTCGCCTTCCATGTCCTCCAGGCTCCAGTGCGAGTTCATCAGAAAGGTGCCGCCGTCCTTGATGCCCTCGAGGATGTCGTAGAGGTGCACGTAGCTGGATTTGTGGCAGGCCACATAGTCCGCGCTCTGGATAAGGTAGGTGGACTGGATGGGACTGGTGCCGAAACGCAGGTGCGAGATGGTCACGCCGCCGGATTTTTTGGAGTCGTAGGCAAAGTACCCCTGGGCGTACATGTCCGTGTTGTCGCCGATCAGCTTGATGGCGGACTTGTTGGCGCCCACGGTGCCGTCCGAACCGAATCCCCAGAACTTGCACTGGATAGTGCCGTCGGGCGTGGTGTCCAGGGCCTCGCCCACTTCCAGGGAGGTAAAGGTGACGTCGTCCCGGATGCCCACGTGGAAATGGTTCCTGGGGGCCACCGCACGCATGTTGTCGAATACGGATTTGACCATGTTCGGGGTGAATTCCTTGGAGCCCAGGCCGTACGAACCCGAGAGCAGCACGGGCGCCTCGCCTTTCTCCTGAAAGGCCGAACTTACGTCCAGATACAGGGGCTCGCCCTGCGCGCCGTGTTCCAGGTTGCGTTCGAGCACGGTGATGGTCTGTGCCGTGCTCGGGATGGCGGCCAGCAGGGCGCCGGCGTCGAACGGACGGTAGAGCCGCACCTTGAGCAGTCCCACGCTCTGGCCCGCGTCGTTGAGGTGGTTGACGGTTTCCTCGATGGTCTCGCAGCCCGAACCCATGGCGATGATGATACGGTCGGCTTCCGGATCGCCCACGTAGTCAAAGAGATTGTAGGTCCGGCCGGTCAGCGCGCTGACCTGGCGCATGCACTCGGCCACGATGTTGGGCAGGGCGATGTAATACGGATTGGCGGCCACGCGGTTCTGGTAATAGACGTCCGGGTTCTGGGCCGTGCCGCGAATGTGCGGATGCTCCGGATTCATGGAGCGTACCTTGAATTCCTTGATTTTGTCCCAGTTCACCAGGGCCTTCATGTCCTGGTAGTCGATCATTTCGATCTTCTGCACTTCATGGGAGGTCCGGAATCCGTCGAAAAAGTGAACAAAAGGGACGCTGCCCTGGATGGCGGCCAGGTGGGCCACCAGTGCGAGGTCCTGGGCCTCCTGTACGGACGTGGAGGAGAGCAGGGCGAAGCCGGTCTGGCGGCAGGCCATGACGTCGCCGTGGTCGCCGAAGATGGACAGGGCCTGGGCCGCCAGCGCGCGCGCCGCCACATGAAAGACGCCGGGCAGCAGTTCGCCCGCGATTTTGTACATGTTGGGGATCATCAGCAACAATCCCTGGGAGGCCGTGAAGGTGCTGGTCAGCGCCCCGGCGGCCAGGGACCCGTGCACGGCGGCCGCCGCGCCCGCTTCGGACTGCATTTCCCAAACCTGCAGGGTCTGGTCGAAAATGTTCTTTATGCCTGCCACGGACCATTCATCCGCATGCTCGGCCATGGGCGAGGACGGCGTAATCGGATAGATCGCGGCAATTTCACTCATGGCGTACGCCACATAGGCCGCGGCCTGGTTTCCGTCCATGGTTTTCATCACGGTGCTCATGAAATACCTCCGAAAAAAGTTGGTTCGTACGGCTCAACCCGGACGGTGGACACTGCGGCGCAAAAGGAAACACAAAAACAACGAGAGGGGGCCGCCCGAAAGCGCTTCCGGCGCACTGGCCGGAAACACAGCACAGAGCCTTGAATGCGGACATTCAGAATATCTTGAGACTACGAACCCGTTATACCCCGGCTGCGCGTATTTTCAAGCCGTTTTTGTAGGAATGCGGAAAAAAAGGAGGGCAGCGGTCGGTTTGGGCGGGTGAGTGGTTTTTGGGTGGGAAAGCCGGTTAAAGTTTGGAGGGAGCGCCGGACTACGAATCCGAAGGCCAAAGAAATGCCTGCCCAAATAAAACAGCCCGAAATCTCGCTTTCAAGCTAAATCCCGGGCTGTTGGTCTTCTTTTCATCTAATAAATTTCAGCTCAGCCTATTCCGCCTTCCCCTATTCCGCATGCTGTTCGTCAGCTGCGGCAGGGGCTGCTTCGGCTTCCTCTTCGGCAGCGGGAGCGGCGTCCTTTTCGGCGTATTCTTTGGCGCAGAAGGCTTCGAAGCCGGATTCCTTGGAAAAGTCGTAGCTGTATTCATCCAGCGAGCCATTGAGGCGTCTGATGCAGGCGAACAGGGCGCAGCCGGTTTTGTTCAGTTCGCCGCGCATGGCTTCCATGGTGGATATCAGGCTGCTGGCGCAGTCCGCGTCGCAGGATTCGCCGTAGATTTTCTGGTGCATGTCTTTTTCATAGTCCAGGTAGGCCTTGAAGCGGTTCAGGACCTGCTTGTCCACATGCTTGCAGTAGAGTGAAAATTTGGGGCCGAGCAGGGAGAAATTTGTTTCGGGAAAGCTGACGGGCCGCAGGTGCAGCAGTGAGGGCTCCGTGCCGCTTTGCTGGGATTTCTGAATCTCCATGATGTTGTAGGAGAGGTTGGCGTCCGTGGTTTCGTTGTAGGCGGAAACGATATTGATATTTCTTTCCAGGGTGCTTTTTTCCGCACTCCTGGTCATGCCAAACCCGAGCAAGACGCCGATGAACATTCCCAGCAAGGTAAAAAAGATGTTTTTAATTATCCCCATGGTCGTTTCCTCTTTGGTTACGTGTCGATAAAACAGCCTGTCCGTGTTTGTCGCGGGTGAAAGCTCTTGTTCGCAAGGCGCATGATGTCCTGAATCCGGGGAAAAGGTCAAGCGCAGGCATCCGGTTCCTTAACCCGCTGGAAAAGGATATTATTCTGATGAGCAGCATTCCGGTTACTTGCCGAAATCGATCATGGTCTGGCGGTAGGTACTGGGGATGCCCACATCGTAGCGCTCGCCTTTAACCACGTAGCCGACAAAGCCTTCTTCCTGGCGCAGGCGGTCGAGGCTGGGCGTCAGCTGGATTTCTCCCAGTTCCCGGCGGTTGTGGGCGATGCTTTCGGCCAGCAGGGCAAAAACGCGCGGTGTGAGCACGTAGAGGCCGAACAGGCTGAGGAAGGTGCCGGGCTTGAGCGTATCGATCCGCAGATATTCGTTGGCGTACTCGCGGTTGGGCTTTTCCACGAATTTCGTGATTTCCAGAAGAGCCGGGTCGTCGGTTCCGGCATCCGTGTGCCAGGCGCCCGCGACGCAGCCGTAATGGCGGATTTCCTCTTCAGGAGTCAGACGCAGGCCCACCACGCTTTTGCCTGTTTTCTCGTAAATTTTGAGGAGCTGTTCCGTGCAGGATGCCGCGACTGCCGACGTATAGACGTGGTCTCCCAGCATCAGCAAAAAAGGCTCGTCTTTGACGAACTGTTTACCGCAGTACACGGCATGGCCGAAGCCCTCCTGAATATCCTGGTGCAGCAGGGTAACGCGGCGGCCGACCTCGATGAGGTGCGAACTGTATTCCTGGTTCTCCTTGGAGAGCTTGTTGAAGTGCTCGATGGGCGGATGCAGGTAGAAGAAATCCTCAAAAAGCTTGGTGTCCCGTTCCTGGGTAATGATGCCGATGTCGGTGATTCCGGCGCTCGCGGCTTCTTCCACAATGTCCAGAATCACGGGCTTCATGCGTCCGTCCTTGCCCATGATGGGGAAGAATTCTTTTTTGATGCTTTTGGTGGCGGGGTAGAGGCGCGTTCCAAAACCGGCCGCCGGGATGATGGCCTTGCGGATACGCCTGCCCGCTTTGAGCACCAGTTTGAGGCAGCTGACCCCCAGGTCGCGCTCCAGGATATCGATGACTTTCTGCTGGGATTCCGCATCCTTGACAATGAACTGAGCCGAACCGTCGCCTTGCGAACCCACGCCCTTGCCACCGTAGATATGGGGTTGGACAGGCCCGTAGCCGAGCACCTTGTGCAGTGCGGGCGCGGTTAGTTGGGACGGACAGGCGGGGATGCAATAGGTGTCGAAAGCCTCCTGGGCTTCGCACATCAGTTCGCCCACGCGCCGGGCGTCGCCTTGCTGCAGCGCGTCCAGGGCCTGATGCGTGATACGCGCGTTCAATGATCCGAGGTAGTGCTGTACGCCTTTCTGGATATCGTCTTCGGCGAACGGGTAACTGTTGTTCAGGCGTTTGAGAATTTCACGCGTGTCTTTGCTTTTGCAGAGATCCACAATCACGAAGTGCAGGTCTTTGGGAACAGTGATTTCGTCGACCTCGATACGGTCGCCGTCAAAGGCCATGATGACCGGCTTGCCACCGTAGGCGCAGCCCTGATCCATACGGCCGCAGCGCGAAGGCGTGGTAATTTCACCCAGGTAGGCGAATTCCATTTCGCCGCGTACGGTCATTTTCAGATCATAGACGCGGTTGAAGGCCCGCGCCGCCAGCACGCAGGCGGCCGCACTGGAGGACAAGCCTTTTTTCACGGGCAGGTCGGTAAGGTAGTTGTCTATTTCCAGACCACGTACGCGGTAGTGCGTCAGCACCTGGTAGGCGACTCCGGCGGCATAGCTGAAGAATCCGCCGCGCCGAGCCTCTTCCAGCAGCAGATCGCGGTCCATGGGAAGTTCGAGGTCGCTCAGGCGCGAACCGTCTTTGCGGGAACTGTGAAAAATCAGCTTGGAAGGGTGCGACTTGACCCTGGCGTACAAGCCCTGGTTGGTGCCCGCGATAATCGCGCTGCCTTGCTCCAGTTCACCGTTGATACGGCGGTAGCCTCCGGCCCAATCCGAATGTTCTCCAAATAAACAGATGCGTCCCGGAACGAACAGTTCCATTGTGCACTCCTCAATCCCTCGTACTCTCTGCGCAATGGGAAAAAATGCCTCCGGCTGTCGGAGAACCCTTTATTTTGCAAGACGAGCTGGTGTGTGACGTAATACTCTCGAAAAGCCGTATTGTTCAGTGGCGTGGGATGCGCTCCGCATGTCTCAGTCGTAATTCAACGAGCTGAATTTCATGAGCTTATCCCAGTTGTGGCGCGACTGGATGTAGCGGACAGTGCCGGTCTTGCCGCGAATGACGAGCGAATGGGTGAACGCGCCGCCGCCTTCATAGCGTACGCCCTGCAGGAAGGTGCCGCCGGAAAGGCCCGTGGCGGCGAAAAGCGGGTCTTCATCATTCACCAGAATATTTTCGGTCAGCGTTTGATTCAGATCAATGCCCGCATCGATGATACGCTGTTTTTCCTCTTCGGACTGCGGGTCCAGTCTGGCCAGCAGCCGTCCGCCAACGCCGCGTATGGCGCATGCGGAAAGAACGCCTTCGGGCGTGCCGCCTGTGCCCATCATCACATCGACATCGTAGGTGGGGTCAACGGCCATGAGCGAACCGGCCACGTCGCCGTCGGTGTGCAGCTGGATACGCGCGCCGGCCTGGCGGATCTCCTGGATGAGTTTTGTGTGGCGCGGCTTGTCGAGCACAAAGACGACCAGGTCGTCCACGTCCTTGTCAAGCGCACGAGCGACGCTTTTGAGATTTTCCCGGACAGGGGCGTCCAGTTCGACCACGCTTTTGGCTTCAGCGGGCACCACAAGCTTTTTCATATAAAAACTGGGACCGGGGTCGAACATGCTGCCGGCCTGGGCCATGCCTACCACGGTAATGGCATTGGGCCGTCCAAGGGCCAGGAGATTGGTGCCCTCCACCGGATCCACGGCGACATCCACGGCTGGACCGCTGCCGGTTCCGAGCTTTTCGCCGTTGTAAAGCATGGGGGCTTCGTCTTTTTCCCCTTCGCCGATAATCACGGTGCCCTGGATCTGAAGCGAATTGAACGAGAGGCGCATGGCGTCCACGGCCGCCTTGTCGCCGAGAATTTTGTCCCCCTTGCCCAGCCAGCGCGCTGCGGAAAGAGCTGCGGATTCGGTGACGCGAAGGATTTCAAGAGCAAGATTCTGTTGCGGGGCTTCCATTGCCATAGGTTCTGTCTCCTCGAATCAGTTGCCTGCGCCCTAGCGGCCGCATTGAGAGTGAATAAGGTCGATCCGGCGCTGGTGGCGACCGCCCTCGAAAGCGGCCGTGAGAAAAGCGTCCACAATGCCTTTTGCAAGGTCCTGTCCGAGAACACGTTCTCCGAGGCAGAGGACATTGGCGTCGTTATGCTGTCTGGTCAACCTGGCCATGTATTCGTTGGTGCAGAGGGCTGCGCGGATGCCTGGACATTTGTTGGCGGCCATGGACATGCCGATGCCGGTGCCGCAAATGAGGATGCCCAGACACTGGTTTTCCGTCACTGCTTCGCAGAGCCGGTGCGCGTATTCCGGATAATCCACACTGGCGGATGAATGGGTGCCGAGATCTTCCACTTCCCAGCCGTTTTCCTGCAGATGGGGAACAAGGAGTTGTTTAAGCTGGTAACCACCGTGGTCCGCGGCGATAATAATTTTTTTGGTATTCATTTGTTTTCCTTGGTGAGTATAAAAGCAATCAAGCAATGCCGAGTTTTTTCTTGCGGCGTTCGTAAAACTCCTGGCGCATGTTTTCACGGTCCCGCTGGAGGTAGGCAATTTCATCCTTGATGAAAGCGATTTGTTTCAAGGCGACGTTGAGTTGCGCCTTATCGCAGGCCTGGACATCCAGGCCGGTTATCGTTTCGCTCTCCGAGCCGCCGAGAGTTTCCGCAATCAGGCTGCCGAGCAGGGTTTCTTCCTCCTGGAGCCGTTTTTTGAGCTGGTTGATTTCAAACGTACGGATGGTGCTGAGCAGCAGCCATTTGGCCTCGGCCGCCATGACCTGCAGGCCGTACAGCACGCTGAGCAGGGGGCCGATGTCTTTGCTGTTTTTATTGCCGGTTACGGCAGAATGACGCATGCGAATCTCCAAAAAAGGTATGTCGGGGCTAGTTGGTGTTTTCCAGCAGAAAAATGTCGGTGTCGGGTGGAAGCTCAAGTTCGAGCTTGTCTTTGGCGTACGGGTTGGGGCTTTGCTGGAGTTTTTTCAACACCAGCACGGCTTTTTGATCTGCTGTCCGGGTCATGGTGATCTTTTTGGGGAGTTTTTCCAGTCCGGGCAGATCCAGTGCGCCGCCAAATGTGACATGCCAGGACTCCGGACCGGGAGTCCGCATATCCAGCGGGCGGCCCGCCGGATCGATGATCAACGTATACCTCTGGCCGAATGCGGTGAATTCGTACAGGTAGCCTTTATCCTTGACCGGCCGTACGGTGGTGTAATGTGCGGGCGCCAGTTCGCTCCACGCGCCGTTGAGCAGCAGGGCCATCTGTTTGAGAGTGAACGGAAGCTGGATGCCGAAGGCGGCCATGCCGAGGCGGCCGTCTTTGTGCAGGTACGCGGCATGCTTGTCCGGCAGATAGGCTGTAAACCCGGTGGAATCTTCGCGCCAGTAGGAGAGCGTCTGTCCCAGACCGGTCTGCAGGTCGAGACGCAGCGGGTAGTCCAGATTGCCCCAGAACTGGATGACGATACGCCCTTTGTCTTTGGGGCCGGAGTAGTGCATGGCCGCGCTGAGGCTGAAAGATACAGCCTGGTCCGTGGAAATCGACGTGCGAAATGTTTTCCAGACATCGTCTGGATGCGGGAGCGCTTCCAGGCCGGGCGATTCGGGCGCCGGACCTGATGTGGGGGCGCAGGACCAGAGCATGAAGGGAAGCACTGCGCAGAACACCAGGCAAAACAATCCCGCGGAAAGCGAGTGAGCCCTTGTCGGCCTGCTACAGCGCCTGAAGCTTTTTGCGGATGGCATCCTTGTCTTTCGCCTCGAATTTCAGGGCATTGGTGTAGCCCTTTTGCGCTTCCGGTTTATTGCCGAGTTTGGCAGCGATATCGCCGTAATGCTCCCAGATGGTCGGGTCCGAATCCGCGGTGGTTACAGCCTGTTTGATTTCGCGAAAGGCCAGGTCCAGTTTGCCCATACGGAAATAGAGCCAGGCCAGCGAATCACGGATGTAGCCGTTGTCCGGCTTCAAAGCCAGGGCGTCGCTTATCAGGGTGTAGGCACGGTCCAGGTCGCGGTTTTCATCCGCCAGTGAATAGCCGACGTAATTGAGGGCCTCCGCATTTTCCGGATCTTCACGGATGATTTGTTCCATCAGCTGTATTGCTTCGGCTTTGTCCCCGCGTTTGTCCAATAGCGCTCCCTGTTGAAAGCGAATGTCCGTATCGTCGGGCCACATGGCCGCGGCAATGTCCAGAAGTTGCTGAGCCCGCTCGAAGTTGTTTTCTTCTTCGAAAAAACTCGCGTCCAGCGTCAGGAATTCTTTTTGCTCCGGAAACAACTCGCGGCCTTTTTCCAGCAGCGCATGGGCTTTTTCTGGCTTGCCGGTGTCGAAATACAAATGAGCCAGAAACCGGAGTGCCCGGTCATAGTAGTTGTTGGATGCGGGAATGCGTTGCAGCAGTTGGATGGCTTTTGCCGCGTCCTTGCTTCCCTTGTAATGCAGCAAGGCCAGGTAAAAATAGATTTCCTTGGCCTCGGGATTTTTTTTCAGCAGCGGAATAAAAAGTTTCTCCGCATAGTTGTAAAAACCCTGGTCGACAAAAAGGGTGCCGGCGCCCAGCATGAAGCTGAGATCTTTCGGGCCCTGCTGCGTAAACAACAAGGCTTTTTGCGGTCTGTTGAGCCTGAGATTGAGATCGATGAGCCTGAGCCAGAGCTCCTGGCTTGATTCTCCCATCTTCAGGATCTTGTTGTAGGCCTTTTCTGCTGCGGCGTAATCCTGCTGGAGCTCGTATAGGTAAGCAAGCTCGGCCCAGGCTTCTATCAATTCCGGATCCTTGGCGAGCAGGGCCCGCAGCTGGATGATGGCCTTGTCGCGCTGCCCGAGTCCGGCCAGGGCTTTAGACATGTAGAACAGCACCGAAGAGGTACGCTTGGCCTTCGGGATTTGCGCGAGGACATCGTAAGCCCGTTCGTACTCTTCGTTGCGGATGAGAATATCGGCCAGTTCCTGGCGGGTCATGACGTCGTCAGGATTGCTTTTGAGATAGGCCTCTATGGCTTCCGCAGCCCGGTCGGGATTTTTATCCGCCAGAAAAAGCTGCGCCAGCATCAGCTCCATATCCTGGTTGTCGGGGTATTTTTTGATGCCTTCCTGGAGGACATCCTGTGCCTTGGCGACCTCTCCCTCATGCCAGAGAAAATTGGCCGCTTCCAGGAAAACCATGGGCGAGGGCGAGCTCTCAAGCAGCTGGGATATGGCGTATTCGCCGACGGTTTTGTTCTGGCTGCGCCTGGCGTCTTCCAGGAGCAGATAATGGTAGGTATCCTGGGCATTGGCGGAAAGACCGCCGGCATTGGGAGCAGGACTCGTTTTCCCGCCAACCATACCGCAGGCCGAAAGAAAAACGACCAGCAGCACGAAGGCAAACTTCAACAACAGACTAGAACGTGTCATACATATCGCCTTTTTAAACAAAACGTACTTGCTCTCTCATAAAATTTTTTGCGTACAAGGAAAGACTCGAAAGGAAACACGTTGAGCTTAGTCTTCTGTTTGAATCCAGTCTTCTGAAAAGTCATCAATGCTTTTCGTCAGATGTGCGCGCAGTTTTCCTAAAAGCCGGGATTCAAGTTGGCGGACGCGTTCACGGCTAATACCATATTTTTCACCAATTTCCCTGAGTGTCGCCGGGTTATCCGAGAGCAGGCGCTGTTCGAGGATGTCCTGTTCTTTTTCGTTCAGGTTCGGTGCGATGGTTTCAAGGTGTTCCTGCAGAACTTTGGCGATTTCATTGCCGGCCAGGGTTTCTTCGATTCCAGGCCCCAAGGCCGGAAGCGTATCGAGACGGGTGGTGGTTGAATCGTCGCCGATGGTCAGGTCGAGAGAAACGTCGGAACCGCCCATACGCTGTTCCATTTCCTCCACTTGCTCCTCACTGACGTTGAGGCTTTTGGAAATGGCGGTCGAGTCGGCATCAAAGCCCAGCGACTGGAGGCGCTGGCGTTCCTTGTTCAAATTATAGAACAACTTGCGCTGGGCTTGGGTCGTGCCGATTTTGACCATTCGCCAGTTGTCCATGATAAATTTGAGGATGTAGGCTTTGATCCAAAACGAGGCGTAATAGGAAAATTTGATGCCCTTTTCCGGATCGAATTTTTGGACGGCGCGCATCAGGCCGACATTGCCTTCCTGAATAAGGTCCAGTACGTTCTGCATCCAGCGCCGCTGAAAGTCCATGGCGATTTTGACGACCAGGCGCAGGTGCGAGGACACAAGCCGGAATGCGGCCTCTCTGTCATTATTCAGCTGGACGCGGCGTGCCAGTTCGAATTCCTCGTCCGGCTTGAGTAAAGGAAATTTACTGATCTCCCTGAGGTAGAGCCTGAGCGAGTCCTGGGCTTCAGGCCGCATTTTGGACGGAGTCAGGACCAGGGGCGCGATCTCTTCGCCCTTATCCTCTTCCAGATCGTCCTCCATGTCCTTGTCTACAGCGACTTCGGATGGTTCAAGATCATCATTCTGCAGTTCGGAGTTGGGATCGGAATCAGACTCGTAACTGCTTTTTTTGTTGGGTACGTTCATAAATATTTTATTGATAGCTCGTGGTTAATATCGTAGCCTTGGATGATTTATTTTTTTGAAACGAAGCTCAAGATGCTTACTATAGTTTTTTTATTTGTCGTTTTCAATGAATTTAAGTAAGCCAGCTTTTTTTGCGCAGGGTAGCGTTTACGGAATTTTTTAGCATGGAGCCTACAATGACAGATTTTCGACAGGCGATCAACAGTAACCGGATACTTGTTTTTGACGGCGGCATGGGAACATTGCTGCAGGATATGGGGATGCCGAGCGGTATTTCTCCAGAGCTGTTCGCTTTGTCGCGTCCGGACGCCTTGAAAACCGTTCACGACGCGTATCTTGAGGCCGGCTCCATGGTCATAACAACTAATACCTTCGGCGGTACGGGTTTCAAGCTTGGTCCGGACGTCGATGTGGAAGATCTGAACTGCCGTATGGCGGCTGTGGCCAGGGAAGCGGCAGGCGACCGCGCCTGGGTGGCCGGGGGCGTGGGACCGACGGGAAAATTCGTCAAGCCCCTGGGGGAATTGACCTTCAGAGAGCTGGTGGAGGCATTCAAAGCGCAAATCAAAGGTCTTGCCAGGGGTGGTGCGGATGTTGTTATTTGTGAGACCCATTTTGATCTCGCCGAAATCAGGGCCGCGGTGATGGCCGCGCACGAATGCTGCGAACTGCCGGTAATCGCCTCCATGACCTTTGACGGCGGAAGCAGTCTCACAGGCACGCCGCCTCTGACTTTTGTCGATACCATGCAGAACATGGGCGTGGACATGATTTCCGTCAACTGCAGCAGCGGCCCTGATGAGTTCGTCCCTTTGATGCAGGAGATGCTCCCCCGGCTCCGGACGCCGCTGTTGTTGTATCCCAATGCGGGGCTTCCTGAACTCAGGGACGGGCAGACCGTTTTTCCCATGACGCCAGATGTATTCGCTGAAAAAATGCTAGCGCTGGTCGAATTGGGAGCCAAAGGCGTCGGTGGATGTTGCGGCACCACGCCCGAGCACATCGCCAAGCTGGCCAAGGCTGTTGAAGGTCTGGAAGCGCGCGAACGGCAGCCCGCCGAGCCTGACGGGCTGGTGATTACTTCGCGGATGCAGTCTGTGACGTTCACACCCGGTTCTCCATGCCGCTGCATTGGCGAGCGGATCAATCCCACGGGCAAAAAACAGCTGACTGCCGAGCTGCAGTCCGGCCAGTTGAGCGAGGCGTTGCGCCTGGCCAAGGAGCAAGTTGACGCCGGAGCGCCCGTGCTTGACGTCAACGTGGGAGCGCCCATGGTGGATGAACCCGCCTTGCTTCCGGTGCTAGTGGAAAGGCTTGTGGAGCAGTTTCCCCTGCCTCTGACGTTGGATTCCGCCAACCCGGAGGCCATCGCCGCCGCTTTGAACAGCTATCCGGGATCGCCTCTGGTGAACTCCATCAGTGGTGAAAAAGGGCGTATGGAAAAGGCGGGGCCGTTGTGCAAATTGTATGGCGCGCCGTTTATTCTTCTGGCCATCGAAGGGAGCAAACTGCCTGTTACCGCCTCGGAAAAAATCGCAATCATTGAACGGCTCTATGAGCAGGCATTGGCCATGGGCATTCCCAAACGGTTGATGATCGTCGATATTCTGGCTCTGGCCGTCTCCTCCAAGCCCGAAGCCGCCAGACATTGTCTGGAAACCATCCGCTATTGCTCGCAGACGCTCGGACTGCCGACAGTGTGCGGGCTGTCCAATGTATCCTTTGGATTGCCTGCGCGCGAGTTGTTGAACAGCACGTTTTTGACCATGGGCATTGCCAGCGGAATGAGCGGATGCATCGCAAACCCCTCATCCGTTCGTATTCAGGAGGCTCTTGCCGCCTCGGAAGCCCTGCTTGGCAGGGATCTGCAGGCCGCGTCATTTATTTCCGGTTACAACAGCTGGAAAAGCGGCGGGCTGCCCGGAGGCGCTGCCGCATCCGGCAAAAGCGCAGGGGGGGCGCAGGTAACGGACATTAAATCCGCGGTGGTTGCCGGTGAAAAGGACCGGATGCCCGACTTGGTGAAACAATATCTTGAAAAAGGTTCGTCGCCCTTTGAAATCGTCAATGATTTTCTCATCCCCGGCATCACTCTGGTGGGTGAAAAGTACGAAAAAAAAGAATATTATCTTCCGCAGTTGTTGCTGAGCGCTGAAACCATGCAACTGGCATTCGGGTTGCTCAAGCCGCTGATGGAAAAAGAGTCCGCGAAGGTGCAGAAACCCGTGGTCATCATGGCCACGGTGGAAGGCGATATCCACGACATCGGCAAGAATATCGTGATTCTTATGATGCGCAACCATGGCTTCGAAGTGGTCGACCTGGGCAAAGATGTGGCCGCGGATCTCATCGTCCGTACGGCTGAGGAAAAAAGGGCAGTGTTGATCGGTCTGTCTGCCTTGATGACCACCACCATGGTAAAAATGGAAGAAACCGTGAAGCTGGTGCGCGACCGCAAATTGAAAATTAAAATTATGATCGGCGGCGCGGTCGTGACAGAGTCGTATGCAAAATCTATCGGGGCGGACGGCTATGCGGCCGATGCCGTAGACGCCGTACGCCAGGCGAAAAAATTGCTCCAACATTCGGGCGAGGCTGAACATGCGTAACTTGTTGATAGTACTGAGTTGTCTTTTTGTTCTGGTTGTAACGGACAATGCGCAGGCATTGCAGGCCGGGCCGCCACCTACCGTCGGCTATATGAAACTTTTCAGGGAGATTAACGAAGCAAAGGGAAAAATTGTACTGATCAATTTTTTCGCCACCTGGTGTGGGCCGTGCAAGCTGGAAATTCCAGGGCTGATGGCCTTGCGCAAATTGTATCCGGAAAAAGAGATTCGTATGATCGGCGTGTCCATGGATACGGATTACGGACAGTTGCGCGCCTATTTACAACAAACGCCTGTAAATTACACCGTATATCATGCCGACGCGCAGGTCGCACAAATTTTCCAGGTGGGCTCGCTTCCCAAAATGCTGGTGTACGACCAAAAAGGAACACTTGTGGTGAATCACAGCGGATTTCTCGCCCCGGAGCAGCTCAAAAACGTGCTGGACAGGCTGGTAGGGGAGCATACGCCAGGCAATGCAGGCCGGCCGGTGTCAACGCAGCAACAGACCGCGGCACAGGGTAATCAATGAGCATGTATTATATTCGCAAGGCAAGGGTTGATGACGTAAAAGTCATCCACGGCTTGTTGACGCTTTTTGGCAACAAAGGCCTGTTGCTGCCGCGCTCGTATAACGAATTATACAGCCGCCTGCGTGAACTATTCGTAGTCTCGCCGCTGGATTCTGGAGAAATCAAAGGGTGCTGCGCACTCTCCATTGTCTGGGAGGACTGGGCCGAGATACGTTCCCTGGCCATCGATCCGGATATGCACGGCAAGGGCTGGGGAAAACGGCTCGTGGAAGCCTGCCTGAGCGAGGCCCTGACTTTGGGCATTTTTCGCATATTCACCCTGACGACTACGCCGGCTTTTTTTTCCAAAGTGGGATTCAAGGATGTGGATAAAAATATTTTGCCGCAGAAAATCTGGGTGGATTGTATCCATTGTCCGAAGTTTCCGGATTGCGATGAGGTCGCCATGCTGATGGAACTGTGAGTTTTTCCGCTGCCCTGCTATTTTTGGGCGTATGCATGATTGATTTCATCGTCATTTCAGGGTATGACCACAGACAAGAAAAGATCTAGATAAAGTCTTGCAATTACTTCCTCAAGAGATGCGCTGATGCACATTAGCTGCCACCGGAGACGGGTGCGAATATGCTGATACAATGTCCCAACTGTGCCACCAAATACAACTTTCCTGAAGACAAATTTAAGAAAGTCGGCAAGGTGCGCTGCACTGTCTGCAAGGAAGTGTTCGAACTTTCCACCGAACATGTGGTCGAATCCGCTCCGGCCCCAGAGCCGGAACCAGCTCCGAAGCCCAGACCTGAACCGCGTTCCGGCGACAAGGCCGATGTCGATATGTCCATGCTTGAGGACCCATTCGATGATGACAAGCCGGGAAAGGAACAAAAAGGCGAGTCCTTATTCGAAATGGATGGCGCCGGGGATTCGTCCGTAGCCGACGAGTTCAATCTGGATGGAGATTCGGACCTGTCTTTCGACATAGACGGGAAAAAATCCAAAAAGCGGAAAAAGGGTAAGAAAAAAGCAAAGTCCGGTTCTTCCAAAAAAATGCTTATTGCCGTCAGCGTCATCCTGTTTCTGTTGGTGGCGGCAGCTGGCGTTTATTTTTTTGTTCCTCTGGATTTTCTTTCTGCAACCAAGGAAGAGGCCAAGCCGGAAAAAGTGTTTACCACAGAGCAGATCAAAAATTTTTCCTTGCAGGACGTCAGGCAGTATTATGTTGACAACGAACACAGCGGCAAGCTGTTCGTGATTCAGGGCAAGGTGGTCAATAATTTTTCCAGCCCCAAGGAACTCATCAAAATTGAAGCCAATCTGTTTGACAAGAACGGCGTAATCGTCGTTTCCAAGCGTCAGTACTGCGGCAATACCGTTTCCTTGTACCAGCTTGAAACTCTGCGGGAGAAGGAGCTGGAATCGGTCATCAACAACAAGGTCGGCATTCTCACGGCCAATACCAATATTCCTCCCGGCGGGGATGTTCAGTTCGTGGTGGTTTTCCCCAGCCCGCCGGACAGTGTTGAAGAATTCGGCGTTCAGGTGGTGGAAGCCAAAGATCCGCCCAAAAAATAATTCCGCCCGCCTGCGGTGGGCGCAACCCTCCGGAGGCCTTTCTTGCGCAACAAGCCCGAGTATGTTTGTTCCGAATGTGGTGCCGTGTCGCTGCAGTGGCATGGCCAGTGTCCGCGGTGCAAAAGCTGGAACACTCTGGAACAGCGCGTCAAGATCAAGCCCGGACGCAGATTGTCCGGCGTATCCGCAGAAGCTGCCCGGCCCGTATCCCTCAGTTCTCTAGAGATAGAACCCTATCAGACGCATGCCACCAATATTCCGGGTCTGGACCGGATATTCGGTTCCGGCTTGCAGGCCGGAGGGGCCGTGCTTCTGGGCGGCGCGCCCGGAGTCGGCAAGTCCACGCTTCTGCTGCAGCTTGCCGGAAACCTGGGTGCCGCAGGCGCGCCGGTCTGGTATTGTTCGGGCGAGGAATCCCTGCATCAGATCAAAAGCCGCGCCGAACGCCTGGGCGTGGTGGCGCCGGAAGTACGGGCCATTGCCACGTCACAGGTGGAAGACGTCATGCACTCGCTGGAAAACGAGCAGCCCGTGTTGTTGATTGTGGACTCCGTACAGACCCTGACCTCGGCGCGTACGGACGGACTTCCAGGCAGTGTGAGCCAGGTCCGGGCCGTGGCCGCGGAACTTGTGGAGATGGCCAAATCAAAGGGGATCGCCCTACTGCTGGTGGGGCATGTGACCAAGGACGGACACATTGCCGGTCCCAAGCTGTTGGAACACATGGTGGATACGGTCTTGTCTCTCGAAGGGGAGGGGCACCAGCCGTACCGTTTGCTGCGCGTTTTGAAGAATCGCTTTGGACCTGCGCAGGAACTGCTGGTCTTCGAAATGGGGGCGCAGGGCATGCGGCCGGTGGAAGATCCGTCGACCTTGTTCATTGATGCGCGCAATCCGACGCTTTCGGGGGCGGCCCTGGTGATGGCTGTGGATGGACGGCGTCCTTTCCTGGTGGAGACGCAGGCCCTGGTGAGCAGGAGTTTTCTGGCTATCCCGCGGCGGGCGGGGCTCGGATTCGACGTCAACCGTTTGCATCTGCTCCTGGCCGTGATGGAAAAACGGCTGCAATTGAACATGGGTCAGGTGGATATCTACGCCAAAATCGGAGGCGGGCTGCGGATGCAGGATCCGGGGTTGGACCTGGGGCTGACGGCGGCCGTGCTCTCCTCTTTATATGACATTCCGCTACCCGAACGCAGTGTCTTCTGGGGAGAAGTGGATCTCAACGGTCAGATTCGTCCGGTAGACGGCCATGACCTGCGGATCAGCCAGGCAAAACGGCTGGGCTACGATCCTATCATCTGTCCGCGCGTTGCTGGAGAGCGGGGTGTCGAAACGCTGCAAGAACTTCAAGGGGCCTTATTCGGCAAGTCCGGCTAAGGGCTGTCTCAGCTTATTTCACCCGAAAAAATGTTGAAAATTGGAAAAAGGCATTGACGTAAAAAGTCTTTTCCTCAATGCTATACGCAAGCGTAATATTTTGTTATGTTGTGCAAATATGGCATAGCTGCTACTAGTAGGAAAGATATCTAAAAAGCATATCGGGGTGAGAGATGTCGGAATCCAAGATGTTACGGGGACATGGTATTGTATGGGGGCTTGGAGTTGTCATCAGCTTATTTCCAATTGCCGCGTTTGCTGTCGCAGCCTGGTGGGCTGCGATTGCCGCAGCCGTAATTGGCATCGTCTTGACCGGGGTTATGGTTGCTTTGCTGAAAAAAGCGGATGCTCCTTTGCAAGCGGTTGTCGAAGAAGCCGCTCGTGAAAATTCCACAGTGAAACTCACATCTCTTGCGGGCGATGACCCTCTGGCCGGGCAGCTTGCCGGTATTTTCGAGCAGAGTCGGGAATCCGTTGCGCTGTGGCGTTCGGCGCTGATGCGGTTGGGCACGCCTTTGATCATTACCGACGGCAATGGTAAAATAGTTCTGGCCAACGATGCCATGGGGGCTTTGCTGGGCCGGGCGGCAGAGCAACTGATCGGTGAAACCGGGAGCAGGATTTTTGCCGGGAATGGTGGTGCTGCCTTTGACGCAGCCCTTGGTGGTGCAGAAAAGAACGGCATTGAAATCAATTGGGAAATCAAAGGGAATACTATAAGCGCTTTTTTCTGGGCTGCTCCTTTGGGAAAACAAAACAATCCTCCGGGAGTGGTGGCTGCAGCGGCGGATGTCAGCGTGTTCAACAATCGCTTTGAGGCCTTGGAAAAACAGCAGGGCGAACTTGTTGCCAGCGGCAGCGGCATCAGCGATCTGGCCCAGAAGGTCGCTTCCGCCTCCGAGGAATTATCCGCCTCTGCGGACGAACTGGCCAGCGGTGCACAGCGCCAGAGGGGCCAGGCCGATTCCGTGGCCACTGCCATGGAGGAAATGACGGCCACCGTACTGGAAGTGGCGCAGAATGCATCGGCAACGGCGGAAGTGGCGGGAGAGGCGCAGGACGCCGCACGCGAGGGCGTGGACCTGGTTTCGCGAGCTGTTACCGGGATCAACAGCGTTTCCACCTCGGCTGCGGAGCTCTCGCAGGTCCTTTCCCAGCTTGACGGGCAGGCTGGTGAAATCGGCCGTATCATCAATGTGATCAACGATATCGCGGACCAGACCAACCTTTTGGCTTTGAACGCGGCCATTGAAGCGGCCAGAGCAGGAGAGGCCGGACGCGGATTCGCTGTAGTGGCCGATGAAGTCCGTAAGCTTGCGGAAAAGACCATGACCGCGACCAAGGAAGTGGAACAGGCCATTCGGACGATCCAGAGCAGTTCGCACGAGGCCATGAATTCCATGGAGCAGACTGAGCGTCAGGTGCAGGAGAGTACGAACCTCTCCAATCAGGCCGGAGATGCACTGCAGCAGATTATGACCCAGATAGACGACATGGTGATGCGCGTATCGCAAATCGCCACCGCTGCGGAAGAACAGTCCGCGGCAGCTGAAGAGATCAACCAGAATGTGGAAGAAATCGCGCGGATTACCATGGAAGCGGAAGAAGGCTCTATCCAGTCCGCGGAAGCTACCCGTTCGCTGGCGGAGCTTTCTCAGGAGCTTTTGACGCTATCGTTGGACATGAGCGGAACCTCCCAGGACAGCAGCAAACTCTGGAAATCCAGCGGCCAGATGCGCGGCGTTTTGCCTAAACTGATGCAGGATTTTATCAGGGAACAGCACGGCGATGCGCTTCTCGGTAAGGTTTCCGGGCTTATGGGAAATCCTGTCTTTTTACCCACATCCAATTACCCGGATAAGGTACTGCATCAAATGGCGAGCATAGTGGAGGATTTTACCGGACGTCCTCTCAAGGAAACAATGAAGGACTTTGGTCATTATACCGTTCCGCAATTTTACAAGATGTACCAAAGCTATTTTCGGGAAAAGAATTTGAAAAAGTTCTTCCTGAGTATCGATGATTTGCATAAAAAATTGACCAAAGATTATCCGGGCATCAATCCGCCTAAGTTCAGCTATGATGATCAGGGGAACGCTCTTATCATGACCTACCAATCCGATCGTGGTCTGTTCCATTATTTTGAAGGGATTTTGTACGGGGCTGCCGACTTTTTGAAAGGGAAGATATCCGTAAATATAACTGTCCTGGACAGTGCAAGAGCGCAGGCGACGATCAAGTTTCTTTAGAGATAAGCGACCATCTTGCCGAGTAATGCGAAAACATTGAGACGAGTATTTGCCATGTTGACTGACGCCGAAAGCACGAAACGCATTTTTGATTTTCTGGGATCGAGTCTCAGCAAATTCCCCAAATTGCGTAAAGGGTTGTCGCAGTCCATCACGCAACGCGAGCCGGAATTTTTACAGATGGGTGAACAGCTTCTGGATATCGCTTCTCGAGCCGGCGATATTTCTGAAGATGCGAATGCTTTTACACAGCTGACACAGGATACGGCTGTGGAGGGGTTTGCCAGGAAACTGAACGAAAAGCTTGGCGAGATGACGGAGTTTTGCTCGCAGACTTCCAGCAGCAACAATATCGATGAACTCTCGAGTATTTTGGAAACAATCGAGATGCTGGAGACGCATCTGCAGGAATTCAAACGCATAGTGCGGAGCTTGCAGATGCTGGGAATTTCCACGCGAATCGAAAGTGCGCGTCTCGGAGCAGATGGCCGCGGATTCAATACCCTGGCCGATGACGTGGAAAGCCTGGGGCATACTATCGTCAGCTATTCCGGCCAGATTTTGGACAAGTCCAAAGAGCTGTATGATCTGTCTTTGTCTGCTCGAAACAAAACCGAAGAATTGCAAACGGTTCAAGCGCAGTGTTCTTCTGATGTGCTGGGAAAACTTTCCAGTAATATGGACCAGTTGCGAGCATTGTCCGACATGGCGCGGACCATTTCTGCCGATATTGTTGTTCAAGCTGAGCAAACAACTTCAAATATCAGTGATATTGTTTCTTCCATGCAGTTTCATGATATCATCAGGCAACAAGTGGAGCATGTGGAAGAAGCCATTGACGACATGATTGAGCTGATAACGGAACACCAGAATAAAGAAACAGCGGCAGAAGAGAGTGCTGATCTGGTGGGGTGGATAGCGGATGTATGTGATTTGCAGGTATCACAGTTGGACAATGCGAGCGAACGATTCCTCTCCGCTGTGGAAAATCTGAAAACCAATCTTGTTTCCATTGGCGAGAACGTCAACCAGATGGTTGGCAGCCTGGAACAGATTTCCGGCAATGGACGCGAACAGCGGGCTTTGCAGCATATTGAAAATAATATCACTCTTGCTGTTGACAACATGCGTCATTTTACCAAGCAAGGCGAACAGATCGGTCTGGTCATGAGTTCCGTCGCCGATACGGTCTCCGAGATCGGGAGCTTTCTTGCCGACATTGAAGAAGTGGGCGCGGAAATCGAATTGATTGCTTTGAATGCCAGCATCAAGGCGGCGCATACGGGCGAAAAGGGAAAAGCACTGGGGGTGCTTGCCCAGGCGGTGCAGAAATTGTCTGTGGATGCCAGGACAGTTACAGATGCAATCTCGTCCGTGTTGCAGTCAATTGCGCAGGCAGCTGATACGCTGAAGACCAATGCCGACTCGTTTATGGACACGACCCAACTGGACGGTATGGTTTCCGAGTTGGTGGGAACCATAAACGAAGTTAAGCAACTGGATGAACAGGTTTTGTCCAATTCGGAAGATCTTGCGCAGCGTTCGGAACGATTGGAAAAAGAAATTATTGCGTTGAATGAACAAATAGTTTTTCATCATCAGGTGGAAAAAGAACTACATGTGCCGCAAGAGGGACTTGCTGTATTGAATACGGATGCTCGGGAGATTATTCCTACCGAGTTGGATACCAACAGACCGGATCGGTTGAAAAAGCTTCTCGAGCGTTACACCATGGAAGAAGAGCGTATTATCCATGAGTCCGCTCTGGATGGCCAAAACGTGGGGCCGCAGAGTCAACAGGCTGGGGATGAAGTTGAAGTTTGGGACAATGTTGATCTCTTTTAGAGAAACCTTGCAAACAACGTTTGTATTGTTTTGTTTTTCATGTATTCTCTTATGAATTGAACTGGATATTATTAGGCTGAGATAGTTGTAAGCCTTGGTGATATTTTGTTTGTCGATAAAACCTTGCTCCGGAGGTTGGAATGGGCAAAACGATTATGACTGTTGATGACTCCGCCAGTGTGCGTCAAATGGTGGGTTTTACCCTCAAAAAGGCAGGTTTTTCCGTCATTGAGGCGTCTGATGGCAAAGATGCTTTGGGCAAATTGCAGGGGGAGGTGAACCTAATTGTGACGGATTTGAATATGCCGAATATGGATGGGATCGAACTGATTAAAAACGTACGCAAAAATCCGGCATACAAATTTGTCCCGATTGTCATGCTCACTACGGAATCGCAGGCCTCCAAAAAACAGGAGGGCAAGCAGGCGGGTGCCACCGGATGGATTGTAAAACCTTTCAAACCTGATCAACTTCTTGCTGTCGTCAATAAATTGCTTAGATAATATCCTTTTTGCCAGGTAGTGGAAGAGGTGCAACGAGGTATGGCTGTCACCATAGCGCATCCTAATACTTAGAAATGGAGAGAGGAGTGTCACAGGAGCTTCCCCATCAGAATGCTTTTATTGATGAAGCACAGGACCTGCTATCCGAGTTGGAAGTCGCGCTCCTGGAACTCGAAGAGCATCCGGAAGATTCCGACCTTGTTGATAGGGTTTTTCGGGCAATGCACACCATCAAGGGTTCAGGAGCCATGTACGGCTTTGACGATATCTCGAACTTTACCCATCATGTTGAAACCGTATTCGATGAGGTTCGAGGGGGAAAATTACAGCTCGGCAAATCTTTGCTCAATCTCATTTTTGCATCGCGCGATCACATTGCTTCCCTCTTGGAAAGCGCTGTACGCGGCGAGGCCAGCAACCTGGAACGCTCACGCGAGCTTGCGGACGGCCTGAACAGCTTTTTGCCGCAAGGCATTTCCACTCCCGAAGCAACGAAAGCACCGGAAAAGCAACAGCCTGAAGCCAAAGATGAATATGCGATTTACCGCATTCGTTTCAAGCCGGATCGGGAATTTTTTCTGACCGGGGCCAATCCGCTCGCATTGCTTGAAGAGTTGTGCGATTTGGGCAATGCGTATGTTTTTCCCCACAGCAGCGAATTACCCGGTCTTGAGAATCTGATGACTGATATGTGTTTCTTTTGGTGGGATGTCGTACTCAATACGTGTGAAACGGTTGATGAAATAAAAAATGTTTTCATTTTTGCGGAGGATGACTGCGAATTAAGCGTGACATTCATCGCCAATGAAGAAGATGTTGAAGAAGAGGAGTTTTACAAGAAACTCGGAGAGATACTTGTTGAGCGCGGTGACGTGGACAGGGCAGAGTTACAACGTGTGCTTGAGCAGCGTAAATTATTGGGCAATCTCCTGACCGAGGCCGGAATTGTTTCTGACGAGCAGGTGGAGTCCGCGCTTGCGGAACAGAAGGCTGTCAAGGAGATTAAAGAAAAACACGTTCGACAAAAAGCTCCGGAAGTTGTTTCCAGCATCAGAGTTGCTGCTGACAAGCTGGACTATCTGGTGGATCTGGTTGGCGAATTGGTTATTGTGCAGGCGCAGATCAGCCAGGTTGTCGGGCAGGTCAGAGACCCGGTGCTGACGTCGCTTTCGGAGGAACTCGAACGCTTGAGCGATGAACTCAGAGACTCGACATTGGGCATCCGGATGCTTCCCATCGGCACTACTTTCAGCAAATTTAGAAGATTGGTGCGGGATTTGTCCGCGGAACTGGGCAAAGAAATTGAACTCACCACTGCGGGAGCGGAAACAGAGTTGGACAAAACCGTTATCGAGCGGTTGAACGATCCGTTGGTGCATCTGCTGCGCAATAGCATAGACCACGGAATTGAAGGGCCTGATGTCCGGCGAGATTCAGGAAAAAATTCCAAAGGGACCATTCATCTGGCAGCCGAACACTCGGGGGGAGATGTATTGATTCGGGTCATTGATGATGGAAAGGGGATCAATCCGGAAGTCATTTTTGACAAGGCGGTTGAGCGCGGGCTTATTTCCAGAGACGTATCGTTGTCTGACAAGGAGATTTTTTCTTACATTTTTCATCCCGGTTTTTCCACAGCCAAGCAGGTGACCAACGTGTCCGGCCGCGGCGTAGGCATGGACGTAGTCAAACGGGCCATTGACGAACTGCGCGGCAGTATAGATGTGGAAAGTGAGAACGGAAAAGGTACGACCATTACGGTCAAACTTCCTTTGACTCTGGCGATTATAGACGGTCTGCAGATAGTTGTAGGCAATGAATACTATGTCATACCGCTTTCCACTGTTGAAGAATGTGTGGAACTCATACGTGAAAACGAAAACGATAAGCGTGAGCGCATATTGAATCTGCGCGGAGAGATCGTTCCGTATATTTCCTTGCGAAGCTGGTTTGAAGTACCTGGGGAGCGGCCTGAAATAGAGCAGGTGGTAGTTGTCCGCATACAGGATAGTCGTGTCGGACTTGTTGTAGACAACGTTATAGGCGAACATCAAACCGTGATCAAAAGTTTGGGCAAGGTATACAAAGATGTTGAAGGTATTTCAGGAGCCACAATAAAAGGAGATGGTACCATGGCCTTGATCCTGGATATTCAAAATCTCGTACGCCACGCCGGACAGCAGAACTTCATGTGATTGTAGGCTGATGGACAAGAAAAATGCAGGAGTGCAGCGCTCTCTCTATCATGAAAAAATGAGCGAGAGTATTTTCAAGCGTGTAAGCAGCTTGATTTACGATGAGGTGGGCATAAAGATGCCCCCTGCCAAAAAATTGCTGCTTGAGGGCCGCTTGCGGCGGCGTTTGAAAGCTTTGGGAATGGCGGATTATGAAGAGTACGCCAAGTATATTTTCAGCCCTCACGGCCGGGATTCCGAAATCTCTGAGCTTATTGACGTGGTCACGACCAATACCACTGAATTTTTTAGAGAACCCAACCATTTTGAATTTTTAACAAAATCCCTGCTTCCCAGTTGGCTGCAACAATCCGGGACAGGGCAGGTGCTCAGGTTGTGGAGCGCGGGCTGTTCTCTGGGGATGGAACCGTATTCACTGGCTATTAACTTTGCCGAATTTCAAGCACGTCATAGTGCATTTGACTATTCCATCCTGGCCACGGATATTTCGAATTCAGTATTGGCCTTAGCCAGGCGCGGAATTTATTCAAAAAAAGTGGTTGAAAACGTGCCGCAATATATTTTGCATAAATATTTTTTGCGCGGCATTAAAGATCCTGAACTGGTGCGGGTCGCGGTCGAGATACGCAGGCGCGTATTGTTCAATCGGCTCAACCTGATGGGGGAGTTGGGCTTTACTAATGAACTGGATATTATTTTTTGCCGCAATGTGATTATCTATTTTGATCGCATCACACAGGAAACGTTACTCAAAAAGTTTTGTAAAGCCTTGCAGCCCGGAGGGCACCTGTTCATTGGCCATTCCGAAAGCCTGGCTGGAATGGATCTGCCGCTACGGCCGGTTGCCCCCACGGTGTACACTTTGCATTGATTTTTCTTGATCTAAATGCAATAATTAATAAAATACAACAAGTTCGTCCTGTAATTTGGGAGAAAAGAACAGTTATGGCCGGAAAAATCAAAGTACTTGTCGTCGATGATTCCGCTATGGTCAGGCAGACGTTGTCTGATATATTATCTTCGGATCCTGGCATAGAAGTCATTGGGACGGCATCAGATCCCTTTGTGGCAGCAAAACGTTTGGAAACTGTTGTTCCTGATGTCATTACGCTTGATGTTGAAATGCCGCGTATGGATGGAATAACCTTTCTGCGGAAATTGATGACGCAGCACCCCATACCGGTGGTCATTTGCTCCACATTGACGGAAAGCGGTGCGGAAACAACCCTCAAGGCTTTGGAATATGGCGCGATTGATATTATACTTAAACCTAAAATCGGTACGAAACAGTTTTTGGAAGAATCGAAAATCAAGATTTGCGATTCGGTAAAGGCAGCTGCCAGGGCGCAGTTGCGTCAGATCAAGCCGGCGGCAAAAGCGATCAAGGTCGCTCCGAAACTTTCTGCAGACGCCGTGATTCCCAAAAGCGCTCCATCCATGGCCATGGCTGAGACGACCGACAAAGTTATTGCCGTGGGCGCATCCACCGGCGGCACTGAGGCCTTGCGCGTCTTTCTTGAGGCCTTGCCCCAGGATTGCCCGGCAATCGCCATAGTGCAGCACATGCCCGAGCGGTTTACCGCGGCGTTTTCTCAACGGCTCAACGGGATTTGCCGTATCACGGTTAAGGAAGCCAAAGACAATGATACGTTGATCCGCGGCCAGGCACTTATCGCCCCCGGCAACAAACATATGCTGCTCAAGCGCAGCGGCGCGCGGTATTTTGTGGAAGTCAAAGACGGTCCGCTGGTCAGGCGGCATCGCCCGTCAGTAGACGTTCTGTTTCGTTCGGCAGCCCGCTACGCAGGTAAAAATGCCCTTGGGGTCATCATGACCGGTATGGGAGATGACGGCGCCAAAGGCATGCAGGAGATGCACGAAGCCGGGTCGTATACCATCGCGCAGGATGAAGCGACTTCCGTGGTGTTCGGTATGCCCCAGGAAGCGATTAAGCTGGGAGGGGTGGATAAAGTCATGCCCCTCGAAGCTATTGCAGGGGCTGTGGTACGCCTTGGAGGTTAGGGCGTGTTTCTAAATTAATTTCATCGCGAGCTTGAGCAAAAATTTCAACAGGAAAGACTGAAGGGAAAAATGGAGTGCAGGCGTAGTTTCGCTACGTCAAGGGGCATTTTTTCCTGAAAACGCAGCATGGTGGAATTCCGGCCAAGCGTAGCGGAAAGGAATTTAGAAACACGCCCTAATAGCCGCCAGCGTTATTTTTTTCCCTTGCCTTTGTAATACAATACGGTGACCGGTTCGACGGTTACCATGCCGCCGTTGAGGGTATTTTCGAGGAAAACACAGAAGCTTTCAATGTTGTCGGCCGAGTCTACCAGTTCCACCAGGAGGGGCAAATCTTCGGAAAGTCGTAGTATTTTGCTCGTATGCACCAGGCTGTGGGCGCCAAAACCGCAAATGCCACGTGTGACGGTGGCCCCGGCCATGCCCCGTTTTCTGGCTTCTTCCACGATAACCTCGTACGTGGGTTTTCCGTTGGTATGGTCTGCGGTGCCGGTATAGATGCGTAAACGTTGCGCTTCATCCGGAAGAGTCATTTCTATACTCCTTCTCTCATGCGATAGTGCTCAGTGATGAAATTTTGTAGCTTTCTTGCATTGAGTTGTAGAGAAAGCCACGCTATTGGCGGAGCCGGCGGCGTACGCCGCTATTCATAATCGTCAGATAAGTCTGCCTAAAAACAAACCGCCGATTACCAGAATCATGCCGACGACATTTTGTCCGAGCATGTTCAGCAACGCCGCCACCCACTGGGAATCCTGAAGCAGCGAGGCGCTTTCAAACATGTAGGTGGAAAAGGTCGTAAACGCTCCCATGAAACCGGTGAGTACGACTGTTCGGTATTGAGGCCCGAATCTGTCTTCCAGAATACCCCAGATAAGCCCGAAACAAAAGCAGCCGACGCAATTAACTATAAAAGTGCCCAAAGGAAATGACGTATTGACGAGCCGATGCACCAAGCCGGACGCACTGTATCTGCAGAGACTGCCGAGTCCGCCCGCGAGACATAGGAAAAAGATTTTATACAACGCACTTCTCGCTGGTTGAAGGTCATAAATAGTGCTGGTATCTATCGCTTTGCGTCAAATTCATAGCGCCTCTTTGAAAGTGATGCAACCAACCCCTGTAGCCGACAGCAGTGCTTACAGGATATCTTCAGATATGTTATTTTCGTACGGAGATGATTTTGAAATGCAGGGAGAAAAGAACGAAATTTAAGAAAATGATAAGCTCAAAAAAATATGATGAGATGCTGAGGGGTTGTTATGTTGAGAAATAATTTTGTTCTTCAGATTTTCTGCCCGAAATTGTCCGTATTTACGAGCAATCCCTGTTGCCCTCTCGACAAATCAGGTTATTAAACTTATTATCAAAACGTAATCCAGGAAGATGCTTTTAATGTGAGGTGCTATGAGCAGTTCCGAAAACAGGCCGGGGCTGGAGTGGGACACCGGTCTTGAAGATGAACTAACGGAACCCCCGTTGTTTAAAGTGCTGTTGCACAATGATGATTATACGACCATGGAATTCGTGGTGCGTATTTTGAAAATAGTTTTCAATAAAGACGAGTCGGAGGCTATGACCATTATGCTCTCGGTCCATGAAAAGGGCTCCGGGGTTTGTGGAATTTATCCCGGAGAAATTGCGGAGACCAAGGTGAATCTTGTGCATACGCTGGCTCGTCGAGAGGGCTATCCCTTGAAAAGCAGCATGGAAGAGGTTTAAATGCTGAGTAAACGTCTTGAAAGCGTGCTTTCCGAAGCCGTTCGTGCGGTTCGTCGCAGGAACCATGAATATCTGACGCTCGAACACCTGTTGTACGCGCTGGTGCGGGAGGAGACGGGCAAGGATATTCTCGCAAACTGTGGCGCCGATGTGGAAAAACTCGAGCAGCAGCTGGAGCGCTTTTTTGTGGACCACATGGAGGCGATTGCCGATAATTCGTCCACTGAAGTGGTTCAGACGCTTGGTGTGCAGCGTGTTTTACAACGTGCGATATTGCAGATGCAATCTTCGGGAAAAAGCAAGGTAGAGGTCGGCGACGTATTGGCTGCCTTGTTTGATGAGGATGATTCCTACGCCGTGTATTTTCTCAAATCGCACGGGGTCGCCAGGTTGGATATCCTTGAATACATTTCTCACGGCATGCCCAAAGAGGCCGAGTGGGGGGATGAACAGCCGGTGACGCCTGGCGAGAGAAAAAAGGAAAACGTCAAAACAGGCAAAAAGAATAACAGTCAGCTGGATCAATTTACTGTGGATCTGGTTGAACAGGCCAAGGAAGGAACCATCGACCCGTTGATCGGTCGTGCGGCGGAACTCGAACGTATTGTTCAGATCCTGGCGCGCCGACGCAAAAACAACCCGCTTTTTGTGGGGGACCCGGGCGTGGGAAAAACAGCCATGGCGGAAGGCCTGGCTTTGAAGATTGCCAACGGAGAAGTGCCGCCGGCTTTCCTGGAAGCCCGCATTTTTGCTCTGGACATGGGAGCCTTGCTGGCCGGCACGAAATACCGCGGTGATTTTGAAGTACGTATGAAGGGCGTCATTGCGGAGTTGCAGAAGATTCCCGAGGCCATACTTTTTATTGACGAAATTCATACGATCGTGGGCGCCGGCGCTACCAGCGGAGGCACTCTCGATGCTTCAAACATCCTCAAACCGGTATTGGCTTCAGGCGCTGTTCGGTGCATTGGATCCACCACCTACGAGGAATACAAGAACCATTTCGAGAAAGACCGCGCGTTGTCCAGGCGTTTTCAGAAAATTGAAATCGCTGAACCGAGCGAGGACGAGTGCGTGGAAATCCTCAAAGGCCTGCAGGGGTACTATGAGGAGCATCATGGCGTGCATTATACGCGTCCCGCAATCAAGGCCGCGGTTACGCTTTCCTCACGGCATCTCAATGACCGTTATCTTCCGGACAAGGCCATCGACGTCATAGACGAAGCCGGAGCGGTCTATAAGCTCAAACCCAACAAAGGGGAGAACGTCCCTTCTGTTAATGCCAAGGATATCGAACGGGTCATTGCCAGAATGGCCAAGATTCCATCCAGTACGGTATCCGCCACGGATAAAAATCTGCTGCTCAATCTGGAAGAAGAACTCAAAAAACGGGTTTTCGGCCAGGATGAAGCCATTGATGCGTTGGATAAGGCCATTCTCCGTTCTCGTGCCGGATTGCGCCATCCCAACCGGCCGACCGGTTCCTTTTTGCTTTACGGCCCCACAGGCGTAGGCAAGACCGAGCTGGCTCGCCAGCTGGCCGCTTCGCTGGGGATTGAGTTTCTCCGGTTCGATATGAGCGAATACATGGAAAAACATTCAGTGGCGCGCTTGATCGGAGCGCCTCCGGGCTACATCGGTTTTGACCAGGGTGGCCTGCTTACGGATTCCATCCGCAAAAATCCCTATACGGTGCTTTTGCTGGATGAAATTGAAAAAGCGCATCCCGACCTGTTCAACATTCTGCTGCAGGTCATGGACTATGCCACGTTGACCGATAATAATGGCCGCAAGGCTGATTTTCGCCACGTTATCCTGTTGATGACCACCAACGCGGGTGCGCGCGAAATGTCGGCCAACAGCATGGGCTTTCATCATAAGGCATCGGATGACAAAACCTTTCGCGGCAAAGAGGCCCTGGAAAAACTGTTCACACCGGAGTTTCGCAACCGTCTCGACGGCATCATCGGTTTCAAGCCCTTGACTACGAATATCATGGAGCTGATCGTGGACAAGTTCATTGGCGAACTAGAGGTTCAGCTCAAAGAACGCAAGGTGACCATAACGCTGGGCGACGAAGCCCGTGCCTGGCTGGCCGAAAAAGGCTATGACGTCCATTTTGGTGCACGTCCGCTCGGACGCCTTATTCAGGTGCATATCAAGGACAAGCTGGCCAACGAGGTGCTTTTCGGGTGCCTGCAAAAGGGCGGCGAAGCCATGATTGACGTCAATCCCGATTATGAGGACGGATCCGAAGAAGAATTTGCTCAAGATTCGGATATGCCGCCGCTGTTGTTCACGTTTAACGAAAACTGCGCAACTATCGAAGCCTGATACCAGAACGCCGGCTCCAAAAGGGCCGGCGTTCTTTGCTGCTGTGCAAGCTTATAGGGCTATGACAGTCTATTTATTACCCGAAGATTGCATTCTTTTTCCAGACCCCTGTGACGCCGAGCCCGACGGCCTGCTTGCTGTGGGCGGCGACCTGCACCTCAACCGTCTCATTGCCGCCTACGAGCTTGGTATTTTCCCATGGTATAGCGATGATACGCCCATCCTCTGGTGGTCTCCTGACCCGCGATGTATCCTGAAGATCGAAGATCTCCACGTTGCCAAAAGCTTGCGCCGTACACTCAACAGCGGCGAGTACCGCGTCACGTTCGACAGAGCGTTCGCCCGTGTAATCCACGAATGTGCCAGATCTCCCCGGCCTCAGGGCGATGGAACCTGGCTGGTGGATGAAATGATGCGCGCCTACCTGGATTTGCATACTTCTGGTTTTGCTCATTCCGTTGAGGTCTGGCGCGAAACTGATACTGGAAAAGGCCGACGTATCAATCTGGTCGGCGGGTTGTACGGGGTGTCTCTGGGGTCCGCTTTTTTTGGGGAATCCATGTTTTTCAAGGAACCGAGCGCCTCCAAAGTAGGCTTTGTCACTTTGGTCAAAATCCTCAGATCCTGGGGGTTCTCGTTTGTTGACTGTCAGCAGACCACCCCGCATATGCTTAATTTCGGGGCTAAAGAGGTCTCCCGTGAAACGTTTACTCTCCTGCTTGAAGAAACGCTCAAAATCCCTACCCGTCGGGGCAAATGGGCCATACCCGAAGGCTGCAGCTGGAAAGAGCTGTAGGCAGTATCAGCACGGTTTACTTGTTGTCGTCGTCTGGCAGTATCATTTCAGGTAAGACGAAAAACGATCTATTTATCTTTTATCCCGTTTTGGATATAGTGAAGTGTCCTTTCTAGGAGATTGTCAGACACTTTTTTTAAGACACAACTAATCGCTTATTAAGTGATTAGGATTTTTGAATGCTGTGCAACTCGCTTTTTTCGATTGAGCGGGAAACTGAAAACAAGGGGATCTTCCTGTGCCTGCTTTTTTCTCACCGAATTGCTTTCCGCTGAGTTGTCCTGGATGTGTTCACAGACAAGTGAACTCTGTTCTATCAACGGAGTATACCGAAATCGTTTTTGCGTAAAAAAAATGAAAAATTAATAAAAAAGGTTTTGACAAATTTGTTTTTGACGGGAAAAACTTAAAAAGCCGTTTGTGGTAATGGTATTATTTAGGTTGACATCTAAAAAAATAAATACTCATTAATCTGTTCTTAGCTTTGGGGGGGCAACTGAGCGGTCAGTTCGCTGGAGCTAAGATTGTAAGCTGGAGAGCAGATGAACAAGCACAACCCTTTTTTTATATCGCTTACCTCGCTTTTTTCCTGGATCATTTTGGCGACGGCGGCCATTTTGGTGACGGCTGTTCTGGCTATCGTGCATTACGAGTCGAACACTGTCGCGATTGATTCGGCCAGGGCGCTTTTCAAAGAGATATCCGAGAAAACCACTGCTGAAGTGAATGTTGTCTTGAAATCCATTTCAATACTCGCTGATACGGCAGCCCCGGCTTTTGAAGGGGGAGCTCCGTTGGAAATGACAGCGCTTTTTCACCGGGATCTCATTCCAATGAAAGCCATACTTGATGCCAATCCGGTGCTGATGTCCGTGTATATCGGCTATGAGAAAGGTTCTTTCCATCAGCTTATTGCTACACGCTTGAATCCCTTTCTACGTGCAAAATATTTGGCACCTTCTGAAACTGCTTATATTGATAGAACCATAGGCATGGTTGGGACGCGCGGTTTTTTGGAGCAATGGCGCTATTTGGATGAATCGATGAAAGAGCTCGGCCAACGCACAAGCTCAGACGTAAAGTACGACCCGCGAAAAAGACCCTGGTATCTGGCTGCTCTCAAACAACAAAAAAGTGTGTTTACGGCTCCTTACGTCTTCAGCAGCTCCCGGTTGCCCGGGCTGACGTGTGCGCGAAAACTTTCTGATGGGAGGGGGGTATGCGGCTTTGATCTCACTCTTGCTCAGTTGAGTGAAACCTTGGCGCAACAGGACAACGTATCTGATGGAAACATCTGGATACAGACAGCTGAAGGCAGACTTGTGGCCTATCCTGGTTTGGCTTGGCAAAGTATCGCCGGAGATGGGCTGGAACTGCCTCTTGTTTCCCGTTCCTCGGATTTGGTGGTCCGCAGCTTGTCAGGAGAAATAGAAGAACTGCGTCATAAGGTTTCTAAACGCATGTTTTTTCTGGATATTGGAGAACGTGTCTACCTGGCCGATTTTGATTCCATAGTGCACAATGGTTTGGACTGGAAGGTGGTCATTGCCGTGCCGGTCAAGTCCATAACCGGATATATCGGCCGGATGGTGCTCCGGATTATTCTTATTTCTCTCGGTATTTTGCTGCTTATTGCTCCTTTGACAATTGTCATAGTTTACAAGGGATCCAAGTCAGTACGGCAACTTGTCGGGGAAGCCAAAAAAATTAAAAATTTTGATTTTTCACCTTCCGAGCCGGTTCATACGATTCTGTCTGAGGTTCAGGAACTCGCTACCTCTTGCGAGGTGATGAAAAATACCATTCAAAGCAAAACTGAGGATTTAATACGTACGCAGCAAAAGCTGGATATGCTTGTTCAGAATGGGCTGGCTCTTGCCGCTGAAAAAACAATGGACCGGTTGGTGACGCAGATTTTTCAAACAGCCGTCAGTCTGGCCAACGCCGACGGGGGGGTGATGTACCTTCTTGAAGGCGAAGAACTAGGGGTCGAACTGTTGTCGTTGGGGGCAAAGAATCTTATGTTCGGGGGGCTTTCTGACAAACCAGCGCCTTCTGTAACGGTGCGGCCCGATACTATCGGCTTGATCTGTAAGGATTCTGTGCTGCATACGGCCTGTGAAGCCTTCAACACGCAGAAGATGGTGACGGCTCACGAGGCGAAACTGAAATTGTTTCCCACGGGCTTGGCCGAAGAACCGGCAGGTTTTGCAATCCATTCACTCATTGCCGTGCCCATTGTCACGCGGCAAGATGAGGTATTGGGTGTCATTCAACTTTTCAATCCGCGTACCGATGA
The DNA here is from genome assembly GCA_963677785.2 of Desulfovibrionaceae bacterium. GTDB lineage: Bacteria > Desulfobacterota > Desulfovibrionia > Desulfovibrionales > Desulfovibrionaceae. The sequence goes on from CAXXDH010000002.1 coordinate 551,345, forward strand.
TAATGCCGCAGTTCAGGAGGATTGGCTCGGGAAAACCGGTTCTTTTGTTGCTTCGCTGGCAGCTCAGGCTGCGGTAACTCTGGACAACAGGAATCTGGTTGAATCCTTGCACGAGCTTTTCGATGCTTTGATAAAGGTCTTGGCGACGTCCATCGACGCGAAATCCTCCTATACCGCAGGTCATTGTTCGCGCGTGCCTGAATTGGCCGTGATGCTGGCCGAAGCCGCGGATGCCACTGACGAAGGACCTGTTCGTGATTTCCGTCTGGAAGACGAAGATGCGTGGCGTCAATTGTGGCTGGCCGCCTGGCTGCATGATTGCGGCAAGGTGACCACGCCCGAATTCGTTGTGGACAAGGCCACAAAACTGGAAGCTCCTTACAACCGTATCCATGAAATCCGCATGCGCTTTGAAGTGCTGTATCGGGATGCCGAAATTGAATATTACCGCAAGATTGCTGCAAACGGTTCTGATCCGGCCGAACTGCGCAGGGAGTTGGATGAACAGCTGAAACAACTGCAAGAGGACTTTTGTTTCATAGCCTCATGCAATGTGGGGTCGGAATTTCTGTCGCCAGAGGACAAAGCACGTCTGGGGCAACTGGCTCAACGCGGCTGGGAGCGTCATTACAGTGATCGTTTGGGCCTCTCCATAGAGGAGTTGAACCGCAAAGAAAACCACCAGGACCCCCAACTACCTGTTACTGAACCCCTTCTTGCGGACAAATTCGAGCATCTGGTGCCTCGTGTCACAGACTACAGCGGTATCAACGATGCGAATGGTGCTCCGATACATGTGCCGGAGCATGACTACAACCGGGGCGAACTCTATAATTTGTGTATTGCGCGGGGAACGCTTACCCCTGAGGAGCGTTTCAAAATCAATGAGCATACGCTTAGCGGACTGAAGATGTTGAAGCAGATTCCTTTTCCACAGAATCTGGCCAAGGTGACGGATATCGCCTGCTCGCATCATGAAACTCTGATAGGCACCGGATACCCCTTGCAGAAGACCAAGGAGCAGTTGCTGCCGGAGTCGCGCATCCTGGCCATCGCAGATATTTTTGAGGCCCTGACCGCCTCTGACAGGCCGTACAAGAAAGCAAAATCACTATCGGAAGCGTTACGGATCATGGCGATCATGCGCAATCAGCAGCATATCGATGCGGATTTTTTTGCGGTTTTTTTGCAAAAAGGCGTTTTCAGGAAATATGCGGAAAAGTTTTTGGATGCCTCCAAAATCGACGTGGAGGATATTACCCCGTATCTGTAAGCCAGCAGCAGGCAGCCGGCGATTTCAGGTGGTTTTGTCTCCGGAAAAGCCGAAATGCTGTTTAACCAAGACTGGCGGCATTTGCAGAAAGAAAAACGGGAAGGAAAAAGCTTCACTGCTTTTTCCTTCCCGTTTGCTGGCATTCAGAGCAAAGCAGCCTTGAAAAGGGTCAGAGCCAAGCCTTGCTTCAAGGCGAAAAGGTCTTAAAATCCGGATAGCTCAGGGGGGCGGCGTTCGGGTACGACTTCATGCGGAATTTTTTCTTCGTTCCATTCCTTGGAAACATACAATCCGCAAAAGCACGCACCATATTCTTGCACGTCGGGTTCGCGATAGACGCAGGGGCAGATAATGTCCTTGTCTTTGGCGTACTCTCCACTGGCCAGCCGGCAGGGGCAGGCCATATATCCATAGCGTTCCTTGTTTGTCAGCAGGCTTTCCAGCAGCGGCATGGTCATTTCCATGTCCGTGTTGAAATAATACCCTTTGGGTTCCTGCAGTTTGCGCAACGCTTCAAACAAACCCTCCGGACTATTCATACTCATATTCCCAAAGCCTCCTTGAGTTCGTCCTGACGGTATCCGACAATAACTTTATCTCCGCTGTCAATGACAGTGGTGGGAAAAGAGCAAGCTTTGTTGTATTCTTTGACTTTGCGGATTGTATCACTTCTCTCGTCGCCGCTCAGGCGATCAACAAAAATACAGTCGTAGGCGACGTGATTGTCATCAAGAAACTTTTTGGTGTTTTTACAGTGAATACAAGTAGAAAGTGCGTAAAGTATAACAGTCATATAGCTATCCTCGTAGTGTAAAATTGTAGGATAAGTAATCTAAACGAGTAGTTAAAGACTACTTTTTTATCATAACAGAGTTTATCCCGGACTTCCAGCCTCTCGGGTGCGGAAGATCTGCTGGGAAAAACTTCAAACAGAGGCGGTATAGGTGTGTATTGATGCAGGATTTATAAGATTGTTGCCGTACGGAGCAATGCTTCAGACGCGATATCCTCCTTCGCGCGTTTTATGACGTTAATAAGCGTCCTAAAATAGTATGAAATAATCGGGCAGAGTCAATGGTGTGTTACAAAAAAAGTCGCAGGAGAGAATACGCCCGTGATGTCTATACGGAAACGGCTTCCCGCCAATTTCCTGGAGACTACTATCCGGAGCGCATCTCGACATCGAATTCTTTTCCAGGCAAAATGAACCGTAAGCTTTACAAAACGCAAACGTCTTGGCGGGGCAGCAGGTACATGCTACATGTGCAATCGGCCCGAATAGTAGGAGACAGCATGTATACGAATTGCGCGGAACCCGAACAGGAACTGCAAGCACGGCTCCAGTACGGAACCGTATTGCGTACGCAGGACAGCCTTTTTGCCGTAGCAGCACAGCAGGGAGAACTTGCCTGCGAGCAAGCCGTAAGCTGTCTTGTTCGTCCGCAACCTGGCGACAGGGTGTTGGTTTCGCAGGACCAGGAAGAAGGCAGTTATATTCTAGCCGTCCTCAGCCATGGCGACAATCGCCGGGAAACGGATATCGAGTTCCGGGGCGACGTAAACGTACGCGTACGTGAGGGCAGCCTCTGCCTGGCTGCTGAGGACAAGCTCGAATGTACGGGCGAACACTATGCCGTTTACGCGCAGAGCGGCGAGATCGCGGTTGCCCGGTTGTCCGTGTTGGGTCGGGTTATCCAATGGCAGGCCAAAAAGGTTTTGGCCGTCGCGGAAAGCGTTGAACAGGTGTTTCGCAGTCTGACCCAGCGGCTCAAGGAATCCCAGCGTTTTGTGGAAGAACATGAGGATGTGCAGTGTGGCAGCGCGCGCCATCTGGTGGAAGAAACGCTGACCATGCAGGCCAAAAATATCAACCACACTGCAGACGAAGTGGTCAAAGTTGACGGCGAGCAGGTCCACCTGGGGTAGGGGGACGCCGCCGTTCGCGCGGCAAACAATTCCAGCATTGTTGCCGGAGCCATAGATTTCTTCTCAATCACGCATGCCGAATAAGTGCTTCCAGATAGCAGGATAGAGCGCATTTTTTGGCGTGGCCAAAAACGTATTGACTTTTTTTGACGGATCGTCAAAAATTGATCCATGACCACGCAGTTGCGCAAAGAACGAGAATTTTATGAGCGGGAAAATTTGTTAATTGATATTGCTGCTCAAGTTCTTGTGGAGCGGGGGTACATCGGCATGACCATGGACCGCATCGCGGAAAAGGCTCAATATTCCAAGGGTACTGTGTATCAGCACTTTACCTGCAAAGAGGATATTATCACGGCGTTGCACAACCGGGATCTGAAAGTGTTGCATGCGTTGTTTCTGCATGCTTACGGTTTCAAGGGCTCGACTCGTGAACGCATGCAGGCTGTGGGCTTGTCCTATGACTGGTTTCTTTCCACCCATCCGCATTGTACTGTCGCCATGACCATTCTGCATTCTTCTTCGATCCTGGAGAAGGTCTCTGAACAACAAGTTTTCCTTATGCATGGTTCGGAACAAGGCGTGATCCAGGTCATTGTGGATATTGCCAGGGAAGCTGTAGCTGCCGGAGAGTTGGTTCCCGGCCCCGGGAAAACACCCGAACAAGTGATTCTGGGGCTTTGGGCGCTGTCCATGGGGTTGTTTTCAATACAACAAAAAGCCCAAAGTCTTAGTATAATGCAAAATCTTGAGCCAAACAGAGTGCATGAAGTACATCACGTGCTGATGGATGGTTATGGTTGGCGGCCGCTCTCTCATGAGTATGACACTAAAGCTGTTGACGAACGCGTTGTGCGTGAAGTGATCGAAACGTTTGTCATGCCGTAACCAGCTTTTTTTTCAGCTTAAATTGACGAGTTGTCAAAAATTGACGGATAGTAACAAAACGTAAGAGAGGTAGTTCTCATGCGAATCGACACAACATCCGCATTTTTTTTGCGAAAAATTATGACGTTTCGTCAATATTTGACAAAACGTAATGTCGCATTTGCGGCGCTGGTTCTTACAATCTTCGCCGCTGTTGGGGCCACGGCCCTGGCTGCCTATCGTTCAGCGGCCAGGCTGCCAAAGACCTCCGCCATTGTACGGGAGCAAGAGTCGAGAATTTTGCCGGTTCGAACCGTGCGCCTGGAGGCCAAGGAATCCTATGCGACGCGCCGTTGGTACAGCGGAAAAATTGAAGCAAGGCGCTCCGGCGAGCTTGGCTTTGAACAAACCGGGCGTTTGCAGAAAGTCCATGTGGATGAAGGCGATACGGTTCGTTCAGGAGAATGCCTGGCAGAGCTCGATACCCGGACTCTGCGCAATCAGCGTATCCAACTGGTGGCGCAGCTGGACAATCTCAAGGCCGTGCTGGCCGAGATGCTGGCAGGTCCTCGCGAACAGGAAATAGAGGAACAGCGGGCCGTGGTGCGGCAACTATCCTGGCAGATGGATCTGGCGTGGCGCCAATATGAACGGCGCAAGACTTTGCATGCGCAGCGGGTCATCGCGCAAGAGGATTTGGACGAACTTGAGTCGGAATTTCAGGTTTTGCTGGCGAAAAAAAGCGCAGCGCAGAGCCAGCTGGATGAGTTGCTGGCCGGAACCCGAAAGGAAGAAATCGAAGCGCAGCGGGCGTCTGTTGCGCAGCTTCATGCCCGGATTGAAGCGGTGGATATTGATCTGGACAAAAGCCGCCTGGTTGCGCCCTATGCCGGAGTGATCGCAGCCCGGTATTTCGATGAAGGCGCCGTGGTCACCGTTGGGCAATCCATTGTCGCCATCCAGGAGGAGGCGGGTCTTGAAGCCCGGATAGGGATGCCTCCGGCGGCATTGAGCGGATTGGAGCTTGGTCAGTTTTTGGATGTGAAAGTGGGGGCCCGTACGTATCCCGCACGCGTCAAGGCTTTTTTGCCGCTGGTGGACGGCACTACGCGTACGGTGGAAGTGCTATTGGAACTGGCTGGCGATACGACTTTGGAACAGACCGGGAAACTGGCGCGTATAGCCGTGGTGGAACGCATCGCCGAAGATGGTTTCTGGCTTCCGGCCATGGCTCTGGTCAAAGGAGAGCGCGGACTGTGGGGCTGTTATGTCCTGGCTCCTGATGTTTCAAGCGGAGCTTTTCGTGTGGAACGGCGTATTGTGGAAGTGCTGCATCTGGATGGTGAACGTGTTTACGTACGGGGTGCTCTGCTCTCCGGCGAGGATGTCGTGACCGGAGGATCGCACCGGACCACAGTGGGCCAGTTGGTTAAACCTGTTCCTGAAAATACCTAGCGTGCAACTTCTGAGGGCGCAACGATGAAAACTTTGTTTTATGACAACCCCCGTTTGTTGCTTTTGACGATAGTCCTCATTCTGGTGGCTGGTTTCTCGGCCTACATGACCGTGCCCCGCAAGGAAGATCCTTCCATGGTATCTCGTTTCGCTTTGGTGAACACGAGTTATCCAGGCGCCAATGCGCAACAGGTGGAAGCACTGGTCACCAGAAAACTGGAGGACGAATTGCGGGAAATGGAAGAGATCAAACTGATGAAATCCACTTCCCGCGCGTCCATTTCCGTCATCATCATTGAATTGCGGGATACGGTCCGCAATCCCAGGGCGGTTTGGGCCCGCGTACGGGACCGCCTGAGCAATGCGGAGGCCGACCTGCCTTCGGACGCCGATAAACCCGAGTTGAATGAAGAAGACAGCAAGGTGGATGCCTACACGATCATTGCCGCCCTGTATTGGGATCAGAACACGCCGGCGTCCTATGCGATACTCAAACGTCTTGCCGAAGAACTCGAAGACAGCTTGCGCGCCGTGCAGGGCACCGGCGACAGCAAGCTGTTCGGCGCGCCTGACGAAGAGATCGTGGTCAGCGTTGACGGCGCCAGGCTGTCCGATTACGGCCTCAGTGCGAAAGCGCTTTCCCAGCGTATCGCTGCGGCGGATTCCAAATATCCGGCCGGGGAAATGCACGGAACGGGCAACGCCATGCTTTTGGAAATATCCGGCGAATTGGATTCTCTGGACCGGGTTCGCTCCTTGCCTGTCCTGGAAGGGCAGGACGGACATGTGGTCCGTGTGGCGGATCTGGCTTCCGTGAGTAAAGGCATCAAAGAACCTGCGAGCGAGCTGGCTTTCGTTGACGGCAAACCGGGAATCTCCGTGGCCGTACGTATGCTGGACGGGCAGCGTATCGATTCCTGGAGCAAAAAGATACGGAAAGAAGTACAGCGTTTTTCCACCGGCCTGCCTCGCGGCATAGAGTGTACGATTCTCTATGACCAAAGCGTCTACACCAACGCGCGTATGAACGGGCTGGAAAGCAATCTGATCCAGGGGGCTCTTTTTGTTTTTTTGATAACCCTGTTGCTGATGGGAGTGCGTTCGGCGTTATTGGTCGGTCTGGCGTTGCCATTGTCCGTATTGATGGTGCTGTCCGGGCTCGGATTTCTTGGAATTCCTTTGCATCAGATTTCCGTGACCGGTTTGATCGTAGCCCTTGGTCTGCTGATTGATACGGCCATCATCACGGTGCATGACGTGCAGACACGCGCTGTAAAAACAGGATCGGGGCGCAAGGCCGTGGCTGAAAGCCTCGGACATTTGACCGTTCCCCTTCTGAGTTCGACGTTCACCACAATTCTGGCGTTCATGCCCATGATACTCATGCCCGGCGGAATAGGCGAATTCGTCGGATCCATTTCAGTCAGCGTTATTCTGGCCTTGTGCAGTTCGCTGTTTGTTTCTCTGGTGATTATCGCGCCTTTGGCCGGATTGCTGTCCGAACACCGTATAGGTAAGGATTCGTGGCCGTTGTGGACCCGCGGCATCAGCTTTCCGCGGCTGGGAGTTTGGTATGGGAGGTCCTTGCGTCTGCTGTTCCGGCTGCCGGTATTGGGCATTGCGCTTGCCCTGTCTTTTCCCTTTCTTGGCTTTTGGGGAGGCACGCGGCTGCAGGAGCAGTTTTTTCCGCCAAGCGAACGCGACCAGCTGCAGATAAAAATGACGCTTCCCTCGCAGGCGTCCTTGGACAAGACACAGCGTACCGTACTGGAAATGCGGCAGCTTTTGCTGACGGACGCGGACGTTCGGCAGGTGAGCTGGTATGTGGGAGGAACTTTCCCGAAGTTTTATTATAATGTTTTAGGCGGACAGAACAATTCACCTTTCATGGGGCAAGCCATGGTGCAATTGGCCAAGGGAACCAAACCCCACCCTGTGGCTCGACGGCTGCAGCAAAAATTGGACAGGTTTTTTCCCGAGGCCCAGTGCATTGTCAAACAATTGGAACAAGGTCCGCCCGTTGATGCGCCTGTAGAGTTCCACATTTTTGGACCGGATCTGGAGATCCTGCGTCGGCTGGGAGAACAATTGCGCGGAGTGATGGCCCGTACGCCGGACATCATTCATACGTCGGTGAGCATCAAGAAAGACCGGCCCACAATTCATTTTACCCTGAGCGAAGAGGATGCCCGCATTGCCGGATTGAGCAATACGGAGATTGCCGCACAGTTGCGCAATAAGCTGGATGGCGCAGAGGGCGGCTCCGTACTGGAAGATACGGAGGAATTGCCGGTTCGCGTCCGGCTTGCCAATGACGAACGCGGACGCCTGGAAAGAATTGCCTCTCTGGAGCTGCTGGCGAGCGGTACGGATGGCGCTCTACGCAGCGTACCCTTGGGCGCCGTGGCCCAGGCGGGAATTGCGCCGGATTTCGCCAGTATCACCCATCGAAACGGGCAACGCTGCATGACGGTACAGGCCTACGTAACGGCGGGCGTATTGCCGGCCAAAGCCTTGAACGCCGTCCGTGAGGAATTGAAAGATACGGGCTTTGTTCTTCCTCCAGGGTATCATATGATGGTGGGGGGAGAATCTGAAAAGCGGGATGAGTCCGTCAACAAGCTGGCCGGGTCTCTGGGGCTGTTGCTGGTGTTTTTGTTGGCTACCCTTGTCCTTTCTTTCAATTCGTTTCGTTCCGCTGCGATTATCGCGATGGTGGGGCTGTTGTCAGTGGGGCTCGGACAGCTCGCGCTTTTTGTTTTCGGCTATCCTTTCGGGTTTATGGCGATCATAGGCATCATGGGGCTTGTCGGGGTTGCGGTCAATGATTCCATTGTGGTCCTGGCCACCCTGCGGGAAAATCCGCTGGCGCGCGCGGGAGACAGGCAGGCCATGGTTCGGGTGGTTACGCATTGCACGCGGCATGTGATTTCCACCTCCTTGACCACCATGGCCGGTTTTTTCCCCCTTATGGTGGCGGGCGGCTCCTTCTGGCCCCCCCTCGCAGTGTCCATTGCGGGCGGTGTATTGGGAGCCACGCTGTTGGGGCTTTATTTCACGCCCTGCGCCTATCTGTTGCTGTGTGGAGGAAGATTACGGAAGAAAAACAGCGCTGAAAGGCTTGCGTCTGAACCCCCGGTTGCTTTGGACAATCCGCAAGCCTTGCCCTTGTAATCCTGACAGGCCGCTGCAACTACCTGCAGCGGCCGATTATTTTCTTATTGCAGTTCGTGCTTGCCTCCAAAGCAAAATAGTGTATGTTCCTCGCCTCCAGTCAATAATTGATACACAACCTTTGCGGAGCAAAGCATGAACGCCGACCCGCTGTGTGAGTACAGCGATACAAAAAGCACGGAAGCACGCCGGCCCGAGCCAGGCAATACGCGCTGGAACCGTCCGAACGGCTACCAGGACGTGCTCTCCATCAGCATGCCTCTGGTGCTGTCCATGATGTCCAATACGGTGATGGCCTTTACGGACCGTCTCTTTCTGGGCTGGTATTCAATTTCGGCACTTTCCGCGGCAACTCCCGCTTTTTTGGCCGTCTTTGTGTTCCAGTCGTTTTTCATGGGGGTGGGCGAATATCTCAACGTATTTGTCGCCCAATATACGGGGGCCGGACAATCGCGAAAAGTGGGGGCGATCATCTGGCAGGGCATTTATTTCGCACTGGCGGCCTGGGTTGTGATGGCAGGGCTGTATTTTGCGGCGCCCTCTATTTTTTCGCTTGCTGGGCATCCGTCCGCGGTGCGTGAGCTGGAGATCATTTATTTCCGTATTATGAGCCTGGGCAGCGGTTTCGTACTGCTTGCCGTGTCTTTGTCCTGTTTTTATTCCGGACGCGGGCTGACCCGGGTGTTGATGTTCGTGCACATGATCGGCGCGTTGATCAACATCCCGCTGGACTACGTGCTGATCAACGGCGTCCGTTTCGGCGGCAGGGTAGTGATTCCGGAGTTGGGCATTGCCGGGGCGGCCCTGGCCACGGTGTTCGGCAGCATGCTCATTGCCGTCATTCTTGGCGTACTGGTCTTTCGTAAGAAAAACGAAGAGTGTTTCGTCGTGCGCAGCGCCTGGCGTTTGCGTCCCGGATTGTTCGCCCGTTTTTTCAAGTACGGTCTGCCCAGCGGCTTGCAGTTTTGTCTGGATATACTGGCGGTGGCCTGTTTTTCTTTTATGGTCGGTCGGTTGGGCGAATACGAACTGGCAGCGACAAATATCGTTTTTTCGCTGCATTCGCTGATTTTTCTGCCCATGGTGGGCATGCACATCGGCGTGAGCGTACTCACCGGGCAGGCTATCGGGCGCGAACGTCCGGTCGAGGCGCGGCAGGTGGCCCGTAGCGCTTTGGATCTCACCCTGGTTTATGTTGTGGTCATCGGCGTCTTTTTTTTGATTTTTCCGGAAACCCTGGTCCGTCTGTTCAAGACGAGCACTGTCACCGGAAAGGATTTTGCGCCGATTCTTTCCATGGGCGTGGTGTTGCTGCGTTTCCTGGTCTTTTTTACGTTGTTCGACGCGTTGACCATGATCTTCGGGGGCGTGCTCAAAGGCGCGGGTGATATCTATTATGTGATGCGGGTCATCGGGGTGTGCGCCATTTTCGTGCTGGCCCTGCCGACCTGGATCGGGGTCACTTATCTGGGCTTCGGCATTTATGCGGCCTGGACGGTCCTGACCTTGTACGCCTGTTCGCTGGGGATCTGGTTCTACGCGCGTTTTCGGCAGGACGGCTGGATGAGCAAAAGTATTATTCGCGAGGCTCCTGGGCAAAGTGCTGGCTGATTTTGACCAGCGCGAAGTGCATGGGGTCCAGGTCCGGAACAATGGCTTTGAGCATGGCCAGAGGATTAAGGTAGATCTCGCTCCAGTCCAGCCGGAGTTTGACGCAGTGGTCTGAAAACAGGCGCAGGGAACTGAACAGCGGTCGAATGTCGCGTTGGCGCAGGCCTTTTTTGGTCATTCGGCTCCAGACAAAGTTTTCCTGGGCCATGAACTCTTCTAACGCCAGAATGATGGCCCGGCATTGTTCCTCGTCACCATGCAGCCGCAGTTCGTAGGTTTCGGCCACGGATTGCGGCTGTTTTTTCTTCATTTCCAGCGGTTCGACCCGCAGCAGTTCGAGGCCGTCGGGCAATTGCGGATTCAGGGCTTCCAGCACTTCTTGCGGTGAAAGGGCCTGACGTAAATAAATGTCCACATGTTCTTCCAGGCTTTCCACCCCGACAGGCAGGGCACGGGCAAAGGAGAGCAGAGGGAGCGGATGGAATCCTTGGGAAAAACTCATGGGCAGCCGGGCGCGCCGCATGGCGCGTTCGAGCATGGCCTGGAGTTCGAGCTGGCTGATAAACGCGGCTGTTCCGGTTTTGGAATACCAGAGCCGGTAGTGGGCGGCCTTGATACCGAGTTTTTCCGAAGCCTGATCGGTTTCCTCCGCAGCCGCAGCCGCAGCGCGTTGGGCCTGGTTCAGACGCGGGCGGATTTCCATGACACCGGCCTGGGCGGCCAGGCGCGAACGTTTGCCCTCGTGGTTGCAGACCCCGCAGCCCGAGCAGTTTTCAAAGCGGCAGTCCGGGGTTAGTTTGCCCTCCAGGGCGCGGCGTCGTTCCCGTTTGAGATAGGCTTTGCTGACGCCGGTTTCCAGGTGGTCCCAGGGCAAGGGGAGGTCCGGATCGCGCGGACCGATCAGGGCCAGGTAGTCGGCCTCGCTCCAGCCGCATTCCGCAAAAGCCGCGTACCAGGGCTGCAGGTCGAGCTGGTCGTTCCACGAACAGAACAACGCACCTTTTCGATAGGCGCTTTCCACCACCTGGGCCAGGCGGCGGTCCGCCCGGGAAAAAAGTCCTTCCAGAAAACTCATATCCGGCACATGCCAGCGGAGTTTCAACCGCTTGAAAGGCCGGAAAATTTCTTTGAGATAAGCGACGCGGCGGCTGATTTCCTCAAGGGTGATCTGCGGCTCCCACTGAAAAGGGGTGTGCGGCTTGGGCACGAAGGGGGAAATGGCCGCTGTAACCTGCAGCCGCCTCGGGCCTTTCTCGCCTGGGGTAAAGGCCTTGCGCTCGACCTTGCGGCAGAGTTCGAGAATGGCGTCCAGGTCTTCCTGCTGTTCCGTGGGCAGGCCGATCATGAAGTAGAGTTTGACCGCGTTCCAGCCGTTTTCGAACAGACGGGACACATGTTCCATGAGCTGTTCTTCGGTGACGCCCTTGTTGATGACATCCCGCATACGCTGGCTTCCCGCTTCGGGGGCAAGGGTGGCGCCCGTACGGCGGATGCCGGCGATTTGGCGCATGATGTTTTCATCCACGGAGCCGACACGCAGCGAGGGCAGCGAGATGGAGACAAGCTCCTGGCGGCAGTGGTTCACGCTTTGGGCGAACAAGCCTTCGAGATTGGAAAAATCTCCAGTGCTCAGGGACAAGAAGGAAATTTCACCGTATCCTGTGGCTTCCAGCCCTTTGTAGAGAATGTCTTTAAGCACGGGCAGGCTGCGTTCGCGTACGGGCCGGTAGACCATGCCCGCATGGCAAAAACGGCAGCCGCGCGTACAGCCGCGCGCGATTTCGATGGTGTAGCGGTCATGAACCGCGCCAATGGCCTGGGGCTGGACAAAGGGGTAGGGCGCTGCGTCCAGGTTCGGCAGTACGCATTTTTCTACGCGCTCGTATCCGGGCAGCAGCGATTCCAGGGCCTTGCCCGGACCGTGGTCCTTGAACAGAGCCGGGACGTAAATGCCGGGCAGGGTTGTCAGTGCGGCAAGAAATTCGCGACGGGTCTGGCCTTGTTCCTTGGCCCGGACAATGCGTTCCAGGATATCCGGCAGAATGGTTTCTCCGTCGCCCAGGACCATGAAATCCATGAACGGCGCCAGAGCTTCCGCATTGAAGGTGCATCCGCCTCCGGCCAGAATCAACGGCGGGGCGGACGCATCCGCAAGCGGACGATCCAGGTCTCTGTCCGCGGCATGAAGCGGAATGCCCGCCAGATCCAGCATGTACAGCACATTGGTGTAGCAGAGCTCATGCGTGATGTGAAAGCCGACGGCATCCAGTTCGCCAAGCGCGGTGTCGGATTCGAGAGTGGCGAGACGGCAGCCGCGTTCGCGCATCAGATCCGCAGCTTCCCGTGTGGGAGCGTACGTCCGCTCGGCCCAGAACTGGGGCATCTGGTTGACCGTATGGTACAGCAAGGCCTGGCCCGTATAGGACATGCCCACTTCGTACAGGTCGGGAAAGGCCAGAGCCACGCGCGCCCGGACCGTGTCGGGGTTTTTACGCACGCAGCCATGTTCGCAGCCTGTGTAGTGGCTGGGGCGTTGTATCAAAGGAAGCAGTTCACGCATTGAAGAATCCGTACTTTATGGCGCAAAAAAAAGAAAAAGGAGCGTCAAGGCGACGCCCCTCTTGTACTGCGTCTGGAGGGTGCTGTACTATTTTTTGAACAGGTTAGAGATGTTGCCGCCGCCAGCGCCGGTCAGATCCAGATTCTTGAGATTGCCCGGAGTGGAAAGAGTCAGGTTGCTGGTAGCTTCGAGATACTTGGTCTTGAGTTCTTCGGGGCAGTTTTTGTACTGGTACAGCACGTGCTTCATGGCAATTTCGCCGTCAACTTCGGTATCGAACGGATATCCGAAAGGCAGAATCATCATTTGCGCGCCCTGCTGGGTAGGAACGGTCTGGAGCAGTGCTACATCTTTGAGCACATCCGCTTCAGGGTCGAATTTGCCCAGAACCATTTCACCGTTGATGAGCTTCACCAGTTTGATATCGTATGCCATTTTGGGAGTCTCCTTTGTTTTTGGCAGGTTTGTGGCCCGCCACTGTCGCCGGACCCGGAATAGAACTAGAGTCTGAACAGTCAGCTGTCAAGAGAAGTATCCGGCTGTTCGAGGAAAAGCAATGAGTTGTTCTATACAACGCCGGATTTTTACGGCCCGGATACGACAGTTATTTTTTTTTAACAAAGCGGCGCGCCCGGCGGGTCGACAAGGATCTTTGGCGGGCGAGTTTGACAGTCCGTCGGGGGCTCGCAGGTACGGCAATCTCTTTTTCTTTCAAGTCCAGAATGTGGCTGAATTCCTCTTCATAAATGGAAAGCATGATCATGGCGAAAGCAAAACTGAGCGGACCGTACAACAGTCCGGCGAACCCGAAAATCTGCACGCCGCCAAGGATGGCCAGCAATACCCAGAAGACGGACATGCCTGAACCGCCTTGGACAAACAACGGGCGTATCAGGTTGTCGGTCAAAGAAGCGAGAATGGCGTTCCAGATAAACACGAACAATGCGGCTTCCCAGCGTCCCTGAAGACCGAGATAAGCCGCGGCAGGTATGTAAATGACAGTGACGCCGACTATGGGGATAAGTGAGGCAAAGGCCATCATGGTGCCCCAGAAAATTCCAGGCAGCCCGACCATGGACAGGCTGAATCCGCCCACCAGCCCTTGAACAATGCCTGTCAGGATGGTGCCCATGAACACCGAACGGGCGACCATGCGAATTTTGTGCAGCAGCCTGTTTTCCTGATGTTCACGCAACGGCGAGAGATGTTTGATGATCCGGACGAGATGTTCTCCGTCCCGCAACAGAAAAAACAGGATGAAGATCATGATGATGAAATAAGCCAGGATAACGGCAATATTGCCGATGATCCCCGCTCCATGTGTAATGAAAAATTCGCTGATGGTACGGGCGCCGTTGAGGATGTAAGATTGCAGGTCAAAAGTGTTGGCATTGAAAAAGGGAACATGTTCATGCAGAAACGATTTTACAAATTCAATGTTGTCATTGCTCAGCCATTCCTGCAGGGTGCCGCTTTTTACCCAGAGTATCAACGAATTGGTGAACTGAATACCTTGCTGCACCATGGCCAGAGTAACAAAAAAAAGTGGCAGCACAATCAGCAGCGATATGATCAACACATTGATCAACGCGCAGATATTTTTATTATTTATGCAGGATTCCAATTTTTTTTGTAAGGGGAAAAAGAGTCCTGCAAAAACCACGGCCAGAATTATTGCGTTGATCAAAGGAAGCACAATACGAAAGGCCAGAATCAGAGAAAAAATCAACAGCAGCAACAAAAAGGATCTGACGGCAAATCGTCCCGATTTGTCTGAAGTAGGAAGGTGGTTAGGCTTAACCCGCATGTTTTATTAGTGAATAAAAGTTGGAGTGTTCTTGCACTTTGGCGGTTATTTACAATGTCGTAAAACGTATTACGCTTATACTTAGTATGGACCTGCCCAGGAAGGCAACTTTTTTTCTTGCTTTTTTTTGTGTAAACGAACGTTCCACCATATAAGCATCATGAATCAGCGTGTGTTTGTCAATCAGGAATGTAGCGAACAAGGAGAAGATATGTCTGCAAGTCGAAAGGTGACGTTTGATTTGGGGGATTGCAATCGCTGCCAGGGCTGCTTGGAGATGGCGAAAGAATATGTTGAGTGGGAAGACTCTTTGGACATGCCTGTCCTCAGGGAGGAGATGCTCCCTGAGGACATGGCCCAAGAATTGATTGCAATGTGTCCGAATGATTGTTTTTCCTACGATGATGACTAGGGCGTATTTCTAACGTGTCCGAGTCGGGTCAAAAGGTGCCGGACAAAGATTCTATTCGATCCAGGTGCCTTTTGCATAACGGAAGATCTCCGTCACATTGGTGCTTTTCTGTACGCGATAGGACCCGTTGACGGCTGCTTCAGGGGAATCTCCCTGGGATTCGTATATTTTTTCCGAATACTTCATAAAGCCGACAAAGGGCGTATGATCATATTTTGATTGTTTTATTTTCAGATTAACGGACATTTTGTCGAGTTCGGTATATCTGGCTTTGTATTTGCCGCTTTCTTTGACTATTTCCGGATTCCCGGGAGTATGGAGATAACTGCGGTTGATTTTGGTGATGAAATCCGCTGCGAAATTTTTAAATTTATTTTTGGCTTCCGTCAGCTTGGCCATATCCGGCCCCTCAGCCGTTGTAGGTATAAATTCAACGTTCTTTTCATGGATATTGGCCGTACGGGCGAATAATTTCTTTTTTGGCGCCTTAGCTGCAAGCCTTGCTTTTTCTTTGGCAGCTTCACGCTTGCGCGCTTCTTCTCGAGCCTTTTCCAGCCGTGCTCTTTCCGCGGTCTGTTGGGCTTCTTCGGCTGCCTTTTTTGCCTCTTCAGCTGCTTGTTGAGCCTCCTCCGCCGCTTTTTTCGCTTCGATATCTTCTTCCGCCTGCTTTTCGGCGATCTCAGGAGTCTCGATGCCAAAGGAGGAGCTTAGCTTGGAAGGCTTTTTTTCTTGTGTTTTTGTCTTTTCCGCAGCTTCCTTTTCCACGGCTTCAGGGATGGCCGGTTTGGCTGATTCCTGCTCAGGAGCTTCTTTGGCAACCTGCAGCTGCTCAATGCCGAAGGAGCTTTCCACAGTGGCTTCAGTTTCAGGTACTTGGGGGGTTGCCGGATAATTGGGGGACTTGGCGGTATCGGCAGTCAGGGTTTGAGGGAGTTCAAAACCGGGAGTCGCTTCAAGCGTCGGTTGTTCAGGAGTCTCCACTTTTTCTTCCACTATTACGGTTTCTTCAACCGTGGTGGTCGCGTTTCCCTCTCCCACGGTGACCGTCGTGGTTTCGGCAACATCAGTGGTTTCAGTCGCGCCCTCAGGTGCCGCAGCGGCTGGCTGTTCCAGCGCAGATTGTTCCTGTGATTGCGGGGGGGCGGAGATTTCTTCTTCTGCGGCGGGTGCTGCAGCCTGGGAGGCCTGCCCGGAAGAAGCCTGTTCCGTTGTTGCGTTTTGCGGAGCAGGGGACTGGGTGGGGGCGGTAGCTTCTTCCTGCTGTTCGGATTGTTCCGGAGCAGTTGAAGGGGCTTGTTCCTGTGCAGGTTGTTCGGTTTGAACGGCTTTTTCCGAACTTTTTTGTTCGGAGTCTTCGTTCGAAGAGCACCCGGCAAGGGGGCTGATAACGGCCAGCAAGAGTAAGAGCAGAAGAATTCTCATGGCGTGTTCCCGAGCTTCCAAACTTTGGAGGGTCTTGACCTTGAACAGGATTCAAGGCTCGTATGCTTTTGTTTGAGATACGCTTATCTCATTGCAATTCTTCGTTAGAGAGAAAAAAGTGCCAAATGAAAATCCCGGCGGCGCCGGAAGCGCCGCCGGGAAGGAATGGCTGGTTATCCGCAGGTGAAATTAGTCACCCTGTACGCGGATTTCAACGCGACGGTTGAGGGCGCGGCCTTCAGCAGTGGCGTTGTCGGCAACGGGGCGGAGCTTTCCGTAGCCGATGGTGTTCAGCTTGCAGGCGCTGGCGGCACCGTTTTTGAGCAGGTAGTCGTAGACGGACTGCGCACGGCGTTCGGACAGCTTCTGGTTGTACTTGATGGAGCCGATGCTGTCAGTGTGACCTTCGATGAGGTAGCAGCATTCGTTCTCGTTGATGATGGTAACGGCTTCGTCCAGGAGAGGCTTCATGTCGTCACGGATGTTGTACTTGTTGAAGTCGAAATGAATGGTGCGGAAGCGGATCATTTCAGCTTCACAGGCAGGCACGAGGTCGTAAGCGACACACTTGATGAAATCATCAATGGTGGTGCCGTTTTCGAGCATCAGAGTGCCGTCCACCAGCGGGCAGGAGCAGTTGCTCAGCGCAGCGATGGCATCCAGAACGGACTTGCCGTAAGCGTTGTCAGCAAAGGAAATGATGTGGAAGCAAACATTGGGGTAGCTGGCGTAGATGGCTTTGGCCTGCTCTACGGGATCGATACCCTGGTTCTGCTTGCCATCGGACAGCATGATGATAGCGGTTTTGCCGGACAGGGTGTCCAGAACGGGCCGCAGATCCATGATGCCGTAACCCATGGGGGTCTTGCGCTGGAAGATGCCGTAGTCGGTTTTGATCTGACCAACACCGGCAGCAACGGCAGCCTGGTCGTAAGGAGCAACAGCAGCCAGCTCGGCAAACGGAGCGAAGGTGTAAACACCAACGTTGTAGCTCAGGGCAGGCAGTTTTTCATTCAGGGCGTACATCAGGTTCTTGGACATGGCGATCTTTTTGGATGCATACGTAGCATGCCCCATAGCCATGGAACCGGAGTAGTCCTGGAAGAAAATGATGTTGTCAACCTTGGGGATCATCTTCATTTTCTTGGCCTGGGCAGGAATAGCCATGACCAGAACCATGAGGACGAGAACCGTCAACACAGTAAGTTTTTTTCCAAATCTCATACCAATACACCTCCACTCTTTTGTTACCGGATAAGCACTCCGACCCGGACCACCCACTGTGATCCTAAGGCCTCTCCACATGCCCGAAACAAAGATTGTTTCCGAAGGTTAGTCCTGCGTTAGCTTATACCTTGCAGGTGTTTAATAAAAAAACACTAACCAAGACCCTAGCCTATGGCAAATTTTATAATCCCTTTTCAAAATGGAAGCAAGGAAAAATTAAAAAAAATTCATCTTTTCCCAAAAAATCCCCGAGTAGTTTACGGATCTGTTTGCTGTGCCAATAACGCTTCGCAAAGAGCTTCGTCCAGCGTGGGATGAGCGAACATGATTTCTTCAGCTGTCGTACGTGCGGGCGCGAACGAAATCAACAACAGGGCCTGCATTACCAGGTTCATAACTCCGTGACCGACAGCGCAAACGCCTCGGAGCGTATTTTCCGACCAGACAGCTTTTACAAATCCCAATGACGAACCATGGGATTGTGTTATGGCGTTGGCGGCCAACGGCGCCTTGCTGACACGTACGGCATGACCTGCGGCGGTAAGTTCTTCTGCGGTGGGGCCGACACGCATGGCCTCGCATGCGCCATATACGCAAAACGGAACCGGTCCCGGGTCGTAGGTGTTTTCCTGTACTCCGGCAGCATGCTTTGCCGCGTATTTTGCCTGGTGGGTGCCCGCGTGAGCCAGCAGGATCTGTCCGTTGCAATCTCCCACGGCGTAAATATCCGGGGTTGCGCGGAGCGTTTCGTCGGTGATGATCCAGCCGGGGCCTTTGGTCCGGATTCCAGCCTGCCCGAGGTTCAATTCCTCAATGCGCGGACTACGGCCCACGGCCACCAGGGCTTTTTCCGCCTCCAACGTAGTTCCATCAGCGAAGGTCAGCAGAGCCCGGCCATTCGACGTGGCCAGCGCAGCTACCTTGGCCCCGGTATGCAAGCCCCATTTGCAACGCTTGAAATAGCTGGCCAGCGTTTTCCCTATTTCGGGATCTTCTCTGGGGGCGAGATGCTCCATGGCTTCCACGAGGTGTATCCGGGATCCCATTCGCGACCAGAATTCACCGAGTTCCAGTCCAATGGCTCCGCTTCCGACAACGATGAGGCTTTCCGGCACCGTATCAAGGTTGAGCAGGGACGTGGAGTCGTGAATTGCCAGGCCGTCGGGGCGCAGATCGGGCAGGACGGTGTTTTGCGATCCCACTGCCAGAATAAGCTTTTCGAATTCAAGCTGGCTGCGTGCTGTTTCGCTGATAATTTCCAAGGTTTTGGGGCCGGCCAGGCGACCGCGTCCGGCAATCCTGGCAACGCCCGCCTTTTTCAGCGTGGCGGCAATAGCCTTTCTGTTGCCGGCAAGCACACGATCCTTGCGCGTTTGCAATGCGGCAAGATCCAGTTGGGGCGGAGCGTACTCTTTGGGCAGCAGCTTCAGTCGGGCCTGGGCTTCGAGTTCGGGAATCGCCGCGGTGGCGCCAAGAAAAAGTTTGGTCGGAATGCAACCGCGGTTGAGGCAGGTGCCCCCGAGGAGCTCTTTTTCGATAAGGATGGTTTTTTTTCCAAGGGCGGCGGCCTCAAGGGCGGCTGTGTAGCCTGCCGGACCGCCGCCCAATACGGCGATTTCTACACTATCATTACATGTCATCAGTAAGCACCATACAGCGTGCAGCTTTGGTTTCATCCAGCCTGCGTACCGGGGTGGTGACAGGAGCGGCATGCACTGCGGCCGGATCATTTTGTGCTTCCGCCAGGATGTCACGCACGTCCGCCACGAACGTGTCCAGTGTTTCCAGGCTTTCGGTTTCGGTGGGTTCAACCATCAGGCATTCCTTTACGATCAATGGAAAGTAGATGGTTGGCGCATGATGCCCTTTGTCCAGCAGGGCTTTGGCAATGTCCAGCGCCCGGATACCCGATTTTTGGGCCTGGTCTTCAGCGGAGGCCACGAATTCATGCATACAGGTGCGGTTATAGGGAATTTCCAGGACGTCTTCCAGCCGTTTGCGCAGGTAATTGGCATTCAATACGGCGTTTTCCGAGACGCGGACCAGGCCTTCACGTCCAAGGCGCAGAATGTAGGCGTAGGCCTTCAGCACCACGCCGAAATTGCCGTAGAAAGGCGCCATGTAGCCAATGGATTTTGGATGGTTGTAATCCAGAAAAAAACGGCCGTCCTCAAGTCTGGCAACGCGCGAGATGGGCAGGTACGGTTCGAGTTTTTCGCAGACGCCCACCGGTCCGGCGCCGGGACCTCCGCCGCCATGGGGCGTTGCAAAGGTCTTGTGCAGGTTCAAATGTACCACGTCGAAGCCGACATCCCCGACGCGAAGCTTGCCCAGAATGGCGTTGAGATTGGCGCCGTCATAATACAGCAGAGCGTCTTTTTTATGGACCATATCCACAATGGTCTCAAGATTGTTTTCAAACAGTCCCAGGGTGTTGGGGCAGGTCATCATCAGGGCCGCAGTGTCGTCGTCCAGGGCTTTTTCAAGAGCGACAGGGTCGATGACACCATTGGAGGAATCGATGTTGACCACATTGAAACCGGCCAGGGTTGCCGAAGCCGGGTTGGTGCCGTGCGCCGAATCCGGGCAAATGATTTTGGTTTTGTTGTTGCCTTTATCCTTATGATAGGCGGCAATAAGCATGGCGCCCGTGAGTTCGCCGTGCGCCCCGGCCATGGGGTGCAGGGTGAAGGCACTCATGCCCGTGATTTCACTGAGCAGCTGTTCGGTTTCGTAGATGACTTCCAGGGCTCCCTGGGTATAGTGTCCGGCGCCTTTGAGTTGCGCCATGAGCGGGTGCAGATCGGTGAATCCGGGAATGGCGGCCACGGCTTCCATGAACTTGGGGTTATATTTCATGGTACAGGAACCCAAAGGATAAAAATTGCCGTCAACGCCGAAGTTGAGCCGTGAGAGTTCGGTAAAATGGCGGACGACATCCAGTTCGCTCAGTTCCGGAAGTCCGGGTTTTTTGGCCCGCAGCAGTTCCTGGGGCAGGAGAACATCTGCCCGTGTGCCGGGTTCGGAAGGCAATGCCCCCGTACGGTTGGGTACGGATTTTTTGAAAACTGTTTTCATAACATGCCTCCCAACATTTCGGCCATGATGCCGATATCTTCGAAACTGTGTTTTTCCGTACAAGCCACGAGCAAAGCGTTTTCCATGCCCTTGTAATAACGCCCCAGGGGAAAGCCGGGCACAACACCGCGGGATGTGAGCCGGTCAATGACATCGTAGGCGTTCATCGGCAACCGTATGGCGAATTCGTTGCCGAAGATCGTATTATTCAGACGTTCTACGCCAGGCAGGGCGCAGAGTCTGTCCGCTGCGTAATGGGCTCGTTCTATGCTCAATTCGGCCGTACGTATGAGTCCTTCCGGACCGAGCAGACAGAGGCAGGCCAATGCCCGCAAGGCGCAGAGCGCCTGGTTGGAGCAGATGTTGGAAGTCGCCTTGGCGCGACGAATGTGCTGCTCGCGTGCCTGAAGCGTCAGCACATAGCCTTCCTTGAGTTCGCTTTGTGCAGGGCAGGTATTGTTTCCTTGTTTGGCTTGGTCCGGCTGTCCGTAGCTTTCGGGTGGCAGCTCGGTAGTCCGCCCGGCGATTCTGCCGGGAAGCTGGCGCACCAGGGCTTTGGTGCAGGTCATGATGCCGAGATACGGACCGCCGAAACTCAGCGGAAGCCCAAGGCTCTGGCCTTCCGCTACCGCTATGTCCGCGCCCATTTCTCCCGGTGTTTTCAAGATGGACTGGAGCACCGGATAAACCGAGAAGACTCCAAGGGCTCCTTGCTTCCGGGCATGTTCGAAAAGGTCACTGAAATCAGCTATCGTACCGAAAAAATTTGGATTTTGTACAATAACCGCAGCGCATTCCGAATCAACAGCCTCAACAAGTTTCTCTTTGTCCGACACGCCGTTTTTATGCGGAACAGTGACCAGTTCGAGGTGCAGGTTGGAGGTGTAGGAATCAAGCATGACCCGGTGAATCGGGTTGACCGCCTCGCTGATGACCAGTTTTTTTCGTTTTGTTTTGCGTACAGCCATCATCATTGCCTCAAAGATGGCAGACCCTCCGTCATAGACGGAGGCATTGGCGCAATCCATTTCCAGGAGACGGCAGACAGCGGTTTGATATTCGAAAATGGCCTGCAAGGTCCCTTGCGAGGCTTCCGGCTGATACGGTGTGTAGGCTGTGTAAAATTCTCCGCGGCTCAGCAAGCCGTCTATGGCTTTTGGAATATGGTGGTCATAGAAGCCGGCACCCAAAAAACTGATCAGATCGGTTTTATTTTTGGCAGCCAGTGATTCAATACGGTGGCAGACTTCCATTTCGCTCAATCCCGGTGCAAGATCGAAGCTTGTGGGGCGCATGCTTCCTGGGATATCCGCGAAAAGATTTTCCACGGAAGAAACGCCTACGACATCAAGCATGGAACGAATTTGTTCTTCGGTATTTGGGACGAATGGCATTTTCGCAACCTTTTGAGGTGACAGTTTGAGCGCTGAACGCTTGTTTTGAAAAAATTACGCCAGGCCAGCCAGTGTATGCGTTTTATGATGTGTCAATGGGCTTCGGATTCGGTCAATTTTTTATATTCTTCAGCGTTAAGCAAGCCTTGGGGGTCCTGGCTCAAAGTGACCTTGATCATCCAGCCCTTCTCATAGGGTTCATCGTTGACCAATTCCGGGCTGTCTTCGAGCTCTTCATTTATTTCAAGGACTTCTCCTGTTACAGGTGAATAGATCTCACTTGCGGCTTTGACTGATTCGACTGTGCCCATTTCCTGCCCCGCTTCGACAAGACTCCCAGGAGAGGGGAGTTCAATAAAAGTCAGATCGCCGAGTTGTTCCTGGGCAAAAAAAGTGATGCCGATAATAGCTATGTTATCCTCTATGCGGACCCATTCGTGCGATTCAGTATACAGCAGTTCTTCTGGAATCATGAACTTTTTGCCTCCTTGTTCAAATGGAATTGTTATGACAGTAAAATCGAGTACTGTGTCATCAATACGGCCCAATGCCATACTTGTCAAAAGCAGGAGCGATTGTGGGAGAAAAAAATGGGCGGACACAGACGACAGCCCCTAAGACATGCGTATATTAATGACTGAAGCCGAAAAAACGGGCAGGATTGACGGACTATGGCCACTTCGAGGCTGTAGAAAAAGCAATAAAAAAGCGCCAGTGGTGACAAGAAACGGCCTGGCGCAATGGATGTTGCGTAAAGGGGGGATGATTAAATATCGAGTCCCAGGGAGCGAATTTCTTCAATGAGAATTTGTTTACGAATAGGCTTGACAATATAAGAAGTGGCGTCTCCGAGAAAAAAAGCGTCATGTACTTCCTGCGAATCGTCAAGGCCGGTAATCATAATGACTTTGACTACCTTGTCGTTGGCTACTCCCGTTTCCTTTTCAATTTCTCTGATTTCACGCAAACATTGCTGGCCATCCATATTCGGCATGAGGATATCCATGGAGATCAGATCATAAGGATCATTTTCCTTAAGAGCAGTCTTGAAGGCTTCAACGCCTTCTTCGCCATCAACGGCAACATCGCATTCACCATATGGACGGAGAATTTTTTGCAACAGTTTTCGACTGTCAAAATCGTCGTCAACAATAAGAAATTTCATTCAGATAATCCTCCACATACCCAATTTTCAATGAAAGGCTACCAACGTTGTCCTGAACAATAGGCTCATGATTCGATGAAAAGGACGTCAATACAGCTTGTGCGGTTTTGCTGACAAGCACTTATTGTTCAGTAATCTATTCTTATAAAAATTGCAAAGGGGTTCGGCTTGCATGCAGGGCGACCGCATCTTAATTGCCGAATACGGTCTTGAATGCGAAGTCTATGTCCCAAGAGGAAGCCAATTTTGCTTTTTTAAAATTCATCCCTTTAGGTTTATTAAGTTTTATGGGATTTAGCACCGTTTTTCTGATAGTTGCCAAGTTCTCAGGGGCGTGATCCAGTCTTTTCGAGTACTTCCGGGGTGAAAAGCTTGATGCTTGGGATCAATGACTTCATAAGAAGTAAAATAACTTGATGGAATGGCCCCACCCCTCACAATGGGGTAAAATTCAAGGAACCTTGAAATCCTTTGAAAAGGAGCCATCCCATGAAAAATATTAACATCATCGGAATCGATTTGGCAAAAAACAGCCTGCAGCTTCACGGCGTAGACACCAAAGGCCGCGTCGTCCTGAAGAAGACGCTCAAACGTGAGAAAGTCGCCAAGTTTTTCGCCAACCTGCCGGTGTGTCTTGTGGGTATGGAGGCGTGCGCGACCTCTGCCTATTGGGCACGTGTGATTGAATCCTGCGGCCATGAAGTCAGGCGTATTCACCCCAAGTTCGTCAAGCCTTATCTTATAAGCGATAAAAACGACGCTAACGACGCGGCGGCCATCTGCGAAGCCGTACAGCGGCCACGCATGCGCTTTGTTCCGCATAAAACGCAAAAGCAGACAGACATCCAGGCCATTCACCGCGTACGTGATAATTTTGTTCGAGATAGAACTGCTACGATTAATCAAACCCGCGGGTTGCTTGCTGAAAATGGGATCGCAATCAAGCAAGGCGCGTGTAATGCCCGTAAACTTTTGCCTGGGATCATAGACGATCGACAAAATCAGCTCTCTGAAGACATGCGCGAACTGCTTGAGGTGCTGTATGAGCATCTCAAGCATCTCGACGTGCAGATCGCCACACAAAATACGAAACTTCAAATCATCACCAAGCAAAATGATGACTGCAAGCGCCTCATGCAGATTCCTGGAATCGGGTATCTCACTGCGAGCATATTGCTGACAGTGACGGGCAGACCAAAGGACTTTAAAAACGGGCGAGAATTTGCTGCGTCCCTTGGCCTTGTGCCGCGACAATTTTCTACGGGAGGCAAATCGCGCCTTCTCGGTATCACGAAACGTGGCAACAGCAAGGTCCGAACATTGCTGATTCACGGCGCACGCTCGGTGTTGCGATCTCTGAAAATGGGTCGCAAGCTTTATGGAGACGGTCGGGTGACAGCTTGGCTTACAACACTTGTAGAGCGCCGAGGCGATAACCGAGCTTGTGTGGCGTTGGCCAATAAAATGGCGCGAATTGCCTGGAACATGGTGGCATACGGAACCGAATTCAAGGCGGCGTAGCTGATGCCCGCCTGTCACGTCGCTTGCAGCGTGACAGGTGTGGGCAGTCCTCGCAAGCGGCGCGCCAGGCTCACGAAGGTGGTAACGATCCCCCCCAGAGAGGATGCCAAGAAAAGAGTGATGAGACAAAACGGTCGGACCAGCTCCCGGAAACCCTGGCGAAAGTCGTGGCTGAACAAGCCGATAACTCGATGAGGAACGGGAGCGCGGATACCCCATCAGGGCGCTGTCTATAAGGCATGCCGCCGGATATACGATTGCATCCGTCCATTCTTTGTCTCGAACTTTTCTCTTGACTCCGGGGTGGGGCCATATACGACTTTCGGGGTTGCTCCATCATTCAGAGCAACAGTCGAAACTTTGAAATAATTGAACTTTTTTGTTGATAGGTCCTTACAACCTTATTATTCTGTTGTTACCACACAATAGAAAGAAAAGGAGAAGGACCCAAATACAAAATATCCTGAGCCATCATGAATTTCAAGACAATGAGCAGCATGTTGCTACGAGAATCGACTGCTTTTTCAAGCAATTTGCGATTGCAGACCTCGCCCGACGCTGCGGAATCAGCAAAGCAAAGGGGGCTCCAGCAGTTGCTCTGCTCTTTTGTCTTTTTTCGCTCTCTTTCCACCAACTCAATCTCTACAGGTACTTTCAGAAAGATAACACCGGGTTCGGAAAAGATGCCGTCTACGATTTCATGCGTTCCAGCAGATTCAGTTGGAGACGTTTTTTGCTTCAAGTGGCGGCTCGTGTTTGCTCAACGCTCCAGGAACTTACTTCAGAGGAACGCGAAACCGTGTTGATCCTCGATGACTCTACAATACACAGGCCGCGAGCAAAAAAAGTAGAGCTTCTCGCCAAGGTTTTCGACCATACCGAGAGTCGCTTTCTCAAAGGCTTCCGACTCCTCAGCCTGTGCTGGTCCGACGGTGGACTTCGTCTTGCTGTCTTCCACTACGGAGAAAAACCGCTATCAGAACGCCACAAAACAGATCGACGCCAGAACCTGCGGGGCGAAACGACGCAAAGAGGCAGTCAGCAAGTCTACGGATTTGATAGAGCCCATGCTCAAACGAGCTCTCGCTTCCGGAGTCAGGGCCAAGTATCTCCTTATGGATAGCTGGTTCGGAATGCCCGCGATCATCAGCAAAGCTCGCACCCATCTGCCCGTGATCTGTATGATCAAGCGTACGCCCAAAATCCACTACGAATTCGAGGGGCAACGCTTGAGCGTTGACGCCATTTACAAGCGATTTCGCAAACGTCCTGGACGGGCCAAGGTCTTGTGCAGTGCGCTTGTTACCATGAACGACGGCGAAATGGCTCGAATCGTTTTCGTTCGAAATAAGCATAAAAAAGACTGGCTGGTGCTTCTTTCCACGAATACGAAACTTCCTGAGTGCCGATGTTGTACGCATTTACGGCAAACGCTGGGATATCGAGGTATTCTTCCGTACGGCCAAGCAGCACTTAGACCTGGAAACAGGATGCCAGGCCAGGGATTTCGACGCTCTCATTGCCCATACGACCATTGTCATGCTTCGCTACCTTTTTTTCGCTCTGGAGCAGCGCCGTCACGACGATCCGCGTACACTTGGTCTGCTTTTCCATGCTTGCTGCGACGAAGTCCGCGATCTCGAATATCTGGAGGCGCTACAGCGGATTCTGACGCTGGCAATGCTAAAACTGCAAGAAAACAAGCATGTTGCTGAGGAAATGTGTCAAGCGATCATGGGCGAAATACTGCACCAGGCATTCTATATGTACGGCTTTGGAAGACACTATTGTCAAATATCAAAGAGAATTGAGTGTTGATGCTCAACTCAGAAAGCCGAGTTTTATAATACAATGTTTACCTTGCCCAAGGTAGTGCATCGCACCGGCAATAACCATCTGAACAGCCGTATGATTCGCATCAATTGTATTTCCGGCAAAAGAACCAGTGTCCAGCGTAAGATATTCCACTTCTTTACCAGCGCTTACTGGTTCAATATCCTTGGAATTTGTGGTTATTGTAAAACTATTTATTTCTTCTCCAACCATGATTGTCCTCCAGTGTTATTTCGCTATTGGTTCTTACTTTTAACAGGGAAATAAACTCATCTTTATTAGCTACATTTGTAAATAGAAATCTACGTTTATTATATGAGATGCCTAAAATATAGCGATTGCCAAATGAAATAAATCCCAAACTGTAAAAGTCCATATTTTTATCATTTATAAGAAGTATCCAACGAAATTTTGATGTTACACACTTGACAAATACTATATCGTTATTGACGATAAGATCACCTACAAAATAGTCCCACACTATCATTAGCAATGAAAAAAATAGTATTATTAATACAATAATATATTTTATTGCTTTTTCATCTGGAAGATGTCGATTATGAAGAGAAGCAAGTAAGAATGCACAAACAAAAAAACATACATAATCAATTAAAAAGGCAATTTTCTTTCTCTTAATCCTGAAATCAAATTTAGAATTCAACGCTATACCGTTGTTTCTAAAAAATTGCAGGGTATTTTCCCTGTTTTTTTCACTTTTTGAATACAGATATGCAGGCAAAATAATAACAATATTCAATGCGACAAAATAGAAGGCAAACAATACACCAAAAGAACAAGAGGAACATTGAAGCACTTCCATTCTCCTTACAAAAACGATTTCAGACGGAATAATTCCGTCGCGTTGTCTCACCCCCTCCCGGATACGATTTACAGCTCTCTACCCGAACTTGGGCTTCCAGCCTGCAATGAAGCATGCCAAGGGTACGAAAAAACACACTCCCAGTAAGGGCGCCCGACTGGCATCTCTTAATTTTATCCTTATATACAAGCATGTTAAGAATTTACAAATCACAACAACTCATCCTCTCTTTTTCAATATCCGGCCAGGATTGCCGCTTTCCCAAACGCCGCCTGAAAGATTTCAAGATGCAAAAAGAATTATTTTTTGAGAACAGTGAACTTGAGGCGTAAAAAAAAGACAGACCAGCAAGCCCGCAGTTCAGGCCGGGTTTTGCTGGTCGGAGCAAAAGGGGGAGTCTGAATCAGGTCAGCCTAGCAGCAGGGAAGGCCGAGCATGTCGCACTGTTTGACCTGATTCACCAGATCCTGGAGAGAAATGGCATCCAGCTTGGTGATCATGGATTCAGTGACTTCAGTCCAAACCTTGCGGGTGACGCATTCCGAGCTGATGGAGCAGACCGAGGGGTCGTTGACGCACTCCGTCAGTGTCAGATCGCCTTCAAGCAGGCGAACGATTTCTCCCACAGTGATATTCATAGGTTCGGTCGTCAGCGTGTAACCCCCTTTGGGCCCGCGTTTGCTGCGGACGTATCCTGCTTTTTTCAAAGGCCGGATGAGTTTTTCCAGATATTTGACCGAAAGTCCGCGCCGTTTGGATATGTCGTCGATACGGACCGGCCCCTGTCCATTGTTGAGTGCGATATCCAAAAGCATCCGCAATCCGTATCTGCTTCGAGTTGAAAGTTTCAAATTCCGATCCTCCTGAGGCGGGTTATTTCATAATGTGAATTTGTTTGCAAGATACCTTGTCAGTAAAAAATATACCAGACCAAAGTGAGATGCCGTTTTGCTTGCTCGTGACTTCGCACATGATTTCATGCTATTAGCAAACCTACACACTGAAAGAAATGTTCTATTCTAGTAAAGGAGTGAAATCCATGAAAGTTGTTTTGTTTCCTTTCAATGGCGAACTGATGTGTTTTATTCATGTCTTGCTGAACGCTCTGGACATGAAAGAGCGGGGCTATGACGTGGGCATCGTGATCGAAGGCGCGGCCACGACTCTTGTTCCGAAACTGGCCGACGCGTCGAACCCCATGCATGGCTTGTATAAGCAGACCAAGGAAGCAGGCTTGATATTCGGCGCGTGCAAGGCCTGCTCGGCCAAGCTGGGCGTTCTGGAAGCCGTGGAGGCCGAGGGCCTGGCTTTGCTTGGCGATATGAAGGGACATCCGTCCATGGCCGGATACCTGGAGCAAGACTACCAGGTTATCACCTTCTGAGCTGTTTTCGCCTGCAGCCTGAACTCAGAGCGGAAGGCCGCACGGTTTCCGCTCCGGGTTCTGGCCGGCCGCGACCAGGAACCTCCGGCTTGTTACGATTTGAGGGCAATTCCGGTGGACGTGTCCGGTGCTCTTGAAAAGCAGGCCCGCAGACTGTAGAATGGAGTCCGGGAGTACGAAAAGCATGGCGCAGAAATCCCAGTTGTATACAAATAAAATGATTCTGGAGTTGCTCCAGAGGATGCCGGTCTTCAACATGTTCTCGCAGGATGAGATTCGGACCATGCTCTACAGCGGTGAGCTGGTCCGTATCGAACGTTTCGCCCCCGGCGAAACCATCATCGAAGAGGGCTCATACGGCAAATGGGTATACATCCTCATCCGTGGGGCAATCCGCGTGGTCAAGCATGGTGCGGAACTCTGCACGCTGTCCAAGCTTGGCGAGGTCATTGGAGAAATTGGCGCCGTCAACGACACCATCCGTTCGGCCAGCGTGGAAACCGTCAAGGATTCGGTCTTCATCTCCATCAATCTTGCGGCCATCGAACATCTTCCTGGCGCCAACAAAGGCGATTATCTCACCAAAATCCAGGAATTCTTCATGCCTATCATTGAAAACAGGCTGCAGATGACTCTGGAAGTGACAGAGATTTTGGAAGAGATTCAAAAGAAAAAGGCCGAGTTGGCCAAGTTGGAAATACGCCTCAAGGAGCTGGGCGTTTCCGAAGAAAAATCCGTCCTTGAGCTTATTTTGCGCGGTGCCGTCTAAGTCAGCGCCAAATTTTCGTCTTGCCGTTTCATAAAAAGCGCTTCTCTTATTCTCATTTTACACCCGGCCCAGCCTGAATTTTTTTTGCTCCGGCGTACATCATTGCTGTTGATATTGTTGGTAATCAGCTGAAGGCCGTCGCGCGTATTCTTGACAGCATTGAGTTGTTTTTTTTAATACAAACGTATTAAACAAACAAATGAACAAAACACTGGTAGGCAGGCAACTCGGGATGGAAATTATGGAACCAGCAGGCACAAAGGATAAAATATTTATGGCGGCTGTGGCGTTGTTCGCTGAAAAAGGGTTTTCCGCCACCACGGTCCGGGACATTTGCCGCCGGGCGGAAGGGGCAAACCTGAATGCCGTCAATTATTATTTTGGAGGCAAAAGGCCGCTCTATAACATCATACTGGAAGCAGTGGCCGCCGAGGGCGGAAAACGTATGCAGGCTGCCAAAAAGCAGATGGATCAGTTGCGAACACCGGAGGAAAAAATGCGGCGTTTTATTCTGGGATACATGCGTATGCTGTATGATGGTGGGGAATTCAGCGAACAGCTGTGCCGTATTTATATCCGCGAACTGGCGGATCCGTCGCCTTTTTTCCTGGAAACCGTCCAACGCCACACAGTGCCCCAAACCCATGAAATTATGGGGCTCGTACGGGAGTTGCTGTACGAGGGGGCTTCCGACGAACTGGTCAGGAACTGCTTGTCGCTGATCGTCGGGCAAATCACCTATTACTCCTTTTCCTGGCCTGTGTATTCGCGTGTTCATCCGGAACAACCGAGGATGGATTTTGTTTGGGACAAGTTGGCTGAAACCATTTACGTCTTTTCATTGGCGGGTATGCGGGCGCTCAGCGCCAGGGAGCAAAACACAGATGAAAACAGCGACAACTAGCAGTACGCATGCACAGATTCCTTTCTGGAGCCGGATCAGATACCTGGTCGTTTTATGTGTGGTGGTGCATCACGGCGCCTGCGCTTACTCAAAATACGTTCCCTGGTGGTACGCCAACAG
This sequence comes from Desulfovibrionaceae bacterium, assembly GCA_963677785.2. GTDB lineage: Bacteria > Desulfobacterota > Desulfovibrionia > Desulfovibrionales > Desulfovibrionaceae. The sequence goes on from CAXXDH010000002.1 coordinate 582,067, forward strand.
CGGGCAGACCGCCCCTTTGTTCGATCTGGCGGTGGCGACTTTCGATATGTTCATCATGCCTGTGCTGTATTTTGTTTCCGGTTACTTTGCCTTGCCTTCATTGCACCGCCACGGCCCTGCTGGATTTCTGCGTATCAAGATACGGCGCCTGTTTTTGCCGATGGTGTTTCTGACAGTGTTTTATGTGCCGATCATCAGCTATATCAGCAGTATCGCCTGGGGGCGCAACGCATCCGGCGGATTTTATTCCTATTGGCAGCATATGGTTTCGAGCGTGGCTCCGGTATGCTGGCGCGTTTGGGATTCCGTGGAAAGTACGAGGCCGTATCTCGATGATATGTCGCCCAATTATTTGTGGTATCTGACGCTGTTGTTTCTGATCATGCTGCTTTTTCTGGCAAAAGAACTGCTCACCGGCCGAACCACTGAAGAAAGCGTTGCCCGGACTTCGCAGAGCGGCCGGCGTATGCTGGTGGTGGTAGCGGCGAGTGGTGTGTTGATCTCCTTGTCCATGGCGGCCATCTGCATGGTCATTCCAAGATACACGTGGGTTCAGGCATCGAGCTTTCTGGTTTTTCAGCCCATTCGCGTGCCTTTGTACGCGGGGATGTTTTTTCTGGGTGTCTATGCCTGCAGGCATGACTGGTTTGTCCGCCGGACGCTGCCCGGCCCGCTCTGGATGTGGATACTTGGGCTTGTCATTTCCGAATTGGCGTTTCTGAATGGGCACAATGTGGCGATTTCAAGCCCCTACGGCGAGACACTGTTGTGGGCGGCAGAGCGTACGGCCTTTGCTTTGTGCATGACTGCGGTGCTGACGACCCTGGGATTTCGCTATTGGAAACACTCGTCCGGACTCCACACCTTGCTGGGGAAAAGTTCCTATGATTTGTATCTGCTTCATCTGCCACTTATGGTCGCGATACAGTTCGCGCTACGGACCGTGGAGCTGTCTGTTTATCTGAAATTCGCTTTGGGAGTGTCGTTGACCACGGTTCTGTGCATAGGCGCGAGCCTGGCAACGCAAAATCGGACGTCATGGGTCAAGGCGGCGGGGATGCTTGTGGTGTTTACGCTGGTTTGCCTTTTGGGCTAAGCGGCAGGGGAGGAAAATAAAAGCCGCCGCACCTGGCGGAACACGCTGAGCTTTGGGAAGCCGTGCCAGGTGCGGCGGAAAATGTACGTGTTACAGATGCAGGTCCTTGCAGGTGACGAATTCCACTCCCGCAACCCGCATACGCTCCAGAGAGCGGTCTATGTCGCCGGGTTGCATATCAACTCCGGCTATGGCTTCTTCCACGACCTGTACCTCCAGGCCGCGCTCCCGTGCAGAGAGCGCCGCATGCAATACGCAGTATTCCGTTGCCGTGCCCACCATGATCAATTGGGTCACGCCGAGCGTATTGATGAGTTCAATCGCTTTGTCCGCACTGAAGAAATCCAGCGAATCTTTCAAAACAATATGATCGTCAGGGGCGGGCTCCAGTTCGTCGATGATCTGCGCGCCCCAGGTCCCGGCGATGCAGTGCGGGGGCCAGGCTTCGAATTCCTTGCTGTCTTCCGGGTGCGCGTCGCAGTTGTAGATGACCGGAATTCCGGCATCTTTGCAAGCTTTGCGGATGGTGACGATGGGGTCCACAACATCCTGGGCGCGCTCGAAAAACAGCTTTCCTTTCGGGTTGATGAAGTCGTTCAACATATCGACAATGAGAAGTGCTTTGCTCATGAGGTTCTCCAGTGGGTATTATAACACGCGGCGTAATCTGGGATTTTGAAGAAAGCGGCGGCCGTTTTTGGCAATGTCCTGACCATCCACACGCACCACGTCTGCCGTGACCATGCGCGAGGGGAACAATCCGCCGATGCCCAGGCTTTCAAACAGCCTGCCGTCCTTTTTTTCCGCTTCGACGAATGTCCGGAGCTTGTCGGTATCGCCGAAACCGCTGGACAGGACAATGTTTACGGATTGATGTCCCGCGGCATCCAAAGCATCGCGCATGGCGCGAACCGCACTAACGGTGACGCCCTTGCCCGCATGAAATTTGGGTCCCTGGGCAAGGCCGCCCTGGGCGAGGTTTTCACCGGCCGTGTCGATTCTGACGCCCCACAGGTTTTTGCCAATGGCTTCGGCTGTAGCTAGGGTGTCGTCCACTTCGCGGTTGAAGGTGTCAACAAGCGCCACACGCGCCACCGCCTGGTCGATGTGCTTGTCAAAAGCCAGGGTGGTCTGCGCGGTGGCTGTGTCCTTGCCCTGCAACTGGGCGAAAATGATGATCAACGCGTGCGGTATGGTGCCCACGCCTTTATCCTGCCCGGCAGCCTGTGCGCCGATGTCCGTGGCGCAAGAATCAAATCCGCCCTCCATGGCCGCCTTGGAAATTTCCGCATCGCGGCTCCAGTGCCAATGGCGCGCGCCGAAATACATGATGGTTTTGTCCGGAGCCAGTTCGCGGACTTTTTCCGCCTGGCGGCGGACGGATTCCAGATGCAGATCGATGTTGTCGTTCGCCCGGGTGGTACGGCAGGCGATCACCCCGAGATACATGGTCTCCAGTTCGATAATGCTTTGGGCCGGTCCCTCTATCTGCATGATCGGTTCGAGTGAAGCGTATTCCGCGCCTTCTTCAAGGGCGTCTACCCGGACGTCCGCGTTGCCGGCGTAGTTTTTGATGATTTCAACGGCTTCATTGACGCCGTAGAGGCGGCCGGGCCCCTGGCGGATGAACAGTTGCATGCAGATACGCGGGTTGAAATGCTCACCCTCGAGAATTTGCCGCGACCGAGTGAAATATTTATCCGTATAGGGGAGGTGGCTCGATGGTAAGGAAGTATTCATGAATTAAATTCCTGCTCCGTTGGCAAATGTCATTTGTTCTACCGGCCGCTGCAGGATACGCGCTCCTGCTTGCACATCGCGGGTCAGCCAGACATTACCGCCGATGACAGCACCTTTTCCAATGGTGACGCGACCAAGTATGGTGGCGCCAGAATAGATGATGACGTTGTCTTCCACAATAGGGTGGCGGGGGATTCCTTTAATTGGATTGCCGTCTTCGTCTCGGGGGAAGCTTTTTGCTCCCAGGGTGACACCCTGGTACAGTCGGACATGCGTGCCGATGATGCAGGTTTCTCCTACAACAGTGCCGGTTCCATGGTCGATAAAGAAGTGTTCTCCGATACGCGCTCCGGGATGAATATCAATTCCTGTGCGTGAGTGAGCCATTTCTCCTATAATACGGGGTATCAATTGGACATCAAGTTTATGCAGCTCGTGGGCGATGCGGTGGTTGGTCATGGCCACGATGGAAGGGTAGCAGAAAATCGTTTCATCCGGAGAGACCGAAGCCGGGTCACCCACATAGGCGGCTTCCACATCCGTGGCCAGCAGGCGTCGGATTTCGGGCAGCCGTTTCAAAAAAGCCATGGTTTTTCTTCGGCCCTTTTCTTCGCATTCCGTGCAGTTGTGTTTGTCTTCCGGCTTGCACGTAAAGCAGGTGCCCCGGATGATCTGTTCGGTCAGCAGCCTGGCCACGGCATCCAGATGCGAGCCCACATGGTAGCGCATGGTCCGCGGCGAAATGTCCGGCTTGCCGAAATAGCCGGGGAACAACACGTCGCGCAACCGTTCCACCACCTCCGAGAGTTTGGCCAGCGAAGGCATGGGCACCTGGTGCCAGTGCTGATGGTAGACCTGCTCGTAGGAGGCGGATTGGCTCAAGGCTTCTGTGGTTTCCTGCAGGGCTTCGCCCATGGGGTCGTCGTTGGGATATGCAGACATGCGCACCTCCTTACTGATCGCCGCGTTTGAACAAGGGCGTGGAAAGATAGCGCTCGCCCGTATCGCAGGCAATGAACACGATGAGCTTTCCGGCGTTTTCCGGTCTTGAGCCGATGGAAATGGCTGCGTGGGCCGCGGCTCCGGCTGAAATGCCGCATAAAATGCCGTCCTGCTGGAGCAGATTGCGCGCGGTGTCGACCGCGTCGGCAGTCTCCACGGGAAACACTTCATCGATCAACGAGCTGTCCAGCACCTGCGGCACAAAGCCCGCACCTATGCCCTGGATGCCGTGCGCTCCCGGATTGCCCCCCGAAAGCACCGGTGAGGTCGCCGGTTCGACAGCCACAATGCGTACGCCGGTTTTGCGTTCGCGCAGCACCTGGGCCACGCCCGTGAGCGTGCCGCCCGTGCCCACTCCGGCCACGAAGATATCCACCCGGCCGTCCGTATCTTTCCAGATCTCTTCAGCCGTGGTCAAACGGTGAATCTCCGGATTGGCAGGATTTTCAAACTGCTGCGGCATGAAGGCCCCGCGTTCGGCAACCAGTTCCCCGGCCTTTTTGATGGCTCCGGCCATGCCCTCGCTGGCAGGCGTCAGAACCAGTTCCGCGCCGAACCCTTGCAGCAGTGAGCGGCGCTCCAGGCTCATGGATTCGGGCATGGTCAGCAGCAGCTTGTAGCCCCGTACCGCGCACATGAACGCCAGGCCGATGCCCGTGTTGCCGCTGGTTGGCTCCACGATCAGCGCGCCAGGTGCGAGCTGGCCGCTTTCCTCGGCGCGGCGGATCATGTTGCAGCCGATACGGTCTTTCACCGAACCGCAGGGATTGTAATATTCGAGTTTTGCCGCAACCTTGGCCACGCTGCCGGCGGCGGTCCGGTTTACGTAAACCAACGGCGTGCCGCCGACCAGTTCGCTCATGTCCTTGGCGATGTTCATTGTCACCTCGCTGTTATGGGCAGTATCGGAAAAAGCAGGCAACAGCCTGCAACATCCTATCGACTCTTCTGCCGCGTACGAATGTCAGAGTAATTGCCTTGGTCTTACAACAAAAAAAGAAAAATCGGGAGCTCTCAGGTCGGTCATAGAGGAGAGTAGCGGTAATTTGTCCGTTCCCATTCGAGTTCCGTATATTTCATTTTAAAATGGTATGGATAACAGTATGTCCCCCTTGGTGATTGTCCAGGTCCCCCGGCCTGTTTTTCCCCAACGGATGCCCCTAGGGCGTGGTGAGAGGAGCAAGAACGCCATTTCTGGAGCAAAAAAATTACTGATGTCTTGGCAGGATGCATATTTTTTAAAAAAAGATGGCTGCGTGTTGATGTTTTGACATATTATATTGGTATTGATTTACATGGGAGTGTTGCATTGTACGGTTATTGCTTGGCCCAGATGCGTTGACTGATTGTCATGCCTCTGGGCGTTTTCTGGTAGTCATAAGGGGAATTTTTCAGTTAGCAGTGCAGGAGGACAACAAGATGTGGTTTAAGAATTGGAGTCTGCGGAAGAAGATAGTATTGCCTACCTCGATAATAGTTATAGTGGTTCTCGTGGTTAGCATTGTGTTGATGACCCAACGGGCGCAACAGCTGGCTTTGGAACAAGCTACAGAAATTGCCGATGGACAGGCCCTGTTATACAGCCAGAATATCAGGACCTCGCTGAATGCGGCAATGGCCGTGAGCAGAACACTGCAATCCGTGTTCAACGAGGCCTTGCGGGCCGAGCCGGTTCCCAGGCGCGAGTATTTTGCCGCAATGCTGAAAAACGTGCTTGAAAAACATCCCGAACTTTCCGGATCCTGGATTGCCTGCCTGCCAGGCGCCTTTGACGATCGCGAAGAGGAATACCGGCCCGTATGGAACGGAACCATGCGCGTCTACCATTATCGCGACGGAGCAAAGATAGACACGGCTTATGAGGGAGTGGAAAAGATGCGTGGGGAAGACTGGTTTGATATTCCCATGGCCGGAACAGGGGAGACCATTTCCAAGCCCTATCCCTGGGAGGTCGATGGGAAAACAAACTGGCTGGACTCCACTGGGTTTCCTGTACAGAAAAACGGCAAAAACATCGGCGTGGTGGGGGTCGATTTCTACCTGACGGATCTGCAGAACATGGTGAAAAAAATTCATCCGTTCGGGGTAGGGTACGGACTGCTCGCTGGAAATGACGGAACCATAATCGCTCACCCGGACGATGCGCTCTTGGGTAAAAATTTGGGAGATCTTGTGGATGCCGCTCACCGGCAGGCCTATCTGCAGGCTGTCGCGAACGGGACCCCTTATTCCTTTTCAGCTGCGTTCAACAATTCCGGCCAGCAGGAATACATCACCGCCATGCCCATCAGCATCGGCAACGCGTCCACCCCCTGGAGCCTTTCCGTGGTGATTCCCCTGGCAGCAGTTGAAAAACAGGCGCATGCCGTGGCCAATACGGGCATGGTTATCGCTGCAGTGGCCATTGTCGTGCTGCTCGTACTGTTGTTTTTTCTGGCGCGAGTCATAACCAGACCCGTATTGCAGACCGCGCAATACACAAAAGCCGTCGCCGATGGAGAGTTGGACGCTCCATTGGACATTGCGCAGAAGGATGAGATCGGTCTGATGGCGGATTCACTGAAGATCATGGTGGCCAAGCTCAAGGAAACCATCCTGCAGGCGGAAAGAAAGACGCGCGAGGCAGAGGAGGAATCCGGTAAAGCCTCTCAGGCCATGAACGAGGCGGAGAATGCGCGCCGTGGAGCAGTGTCCGCAAGAAGCGCGGGACTTTTGCATGCGGCCGAACGCGTCGCCGATGTGCTGGAGCGGGTGGTTTCCGCGTCCACGCAGATGCTTCGCCAGTCCGAGGAATTGCTGCAGAGTACGGAAGAACAAAGCGAGCGTATCACTTCCACGGCCACGGCCATGGAGGAGATGAATACGACGGTTCTGGAGATCGCGCGCAATGCCGGAGATGCCTCATCCGCCGGAATGGAAACCCAGAACACGGCTGAGCAGGGGGCTACCGTGGTGGACAAGTCCAAAGACGCCATGAACTCCACAATGAGCGAGGTCGGCAAACTCGACGAAAACATGCGCAGGCTTGACGAACAGGCCCAGGGCATCGGAGCGATTATCGGCGTGATCAACGATATCGCGGACCAGACCAACCTCCTGGCTTTGAACGCAGCCATTGAAGCCGCCCGGGCCGGAGAAGCCGGACGCGGGTTCGCCGTGGTCGCCGATGAAGTGCGTAAACTCGCTGAGAATACCATGCAGGCCACCAAAGAGGTATCCTCTTCCATCGGGGCCATACAACAAGTGGCCGAAGACAATATCGGCGCGGTGGAAACGGTTTTGAAGCACATCAGCCAGGCCGGAGAATTGTCCCAGCAGTCCGGCGAGATGCTGCGCGCCATTGTCGGCAGCGCCGAACACAGCGCCAGCCAGATAGCGGGTATCGCCACTGCCGCGGAGGAGCAGTCCGCCACTTCCGAGGAGATCAACAACGCCATCGAACGGATCAGCATGATCACCAACCAGACGGCGGACAGCGCCCGCGAATTCTCAAGCGCCCTGCATTCGCTGGAAGAACAGATAGGCGTATTGAACGCGATAGTCGATGAACTCCGCAAAGAGGGCCATGCATAGAGGCGAGTTCTTACGGCGGTGAAAAATCAAAAATATGCCGTGCAGCCACACAAGCTGCACGGCATTTTCAATTTTTTTTGCAGGAAATGCTTTCTTCGGGTTTGAAGGGCGAAATGGCCCGCAACCGTTCGATGAGCGGCGGCATGACCCGGAGCACTTCGTCCACCTCGGCCTCGGTGTTGAAACGGCTGAGGCTGTAGCGGATGGAGCCGTGGGCGAACGTAAAGGGGACGCCCATGGCCCGGAGCACGTGCGAGGGTTCCAGACTGCCCGACGTGCAGGCCGAACCTGAGCTGGCGCAAATGCCGTGTTCGTTGAGCAGCAGCAGAATGGCTTCGCCTTCCACGTACTTGTAGGCAATGCTCGAGGTGTTGGGCAAACGGAAGGACGAATCGCCGTTGAGGCGGCTGTCAGGGATGGTTTGCAATAAGGTGTTTTCCAACCTGTCCCGCATGGCGGCCACTCGGGTTCGTTCCTCATTCAGATTGGCGTGGGCCAGTTCGCAGGACTTGCCCAGGCCGATGATCCCGGCGGTGTTTTCCGTGCCTGCCCGGCGTCCGCGTTCCTGGTGGCCTCCCATCAGGAACGGCTTGAAACGCGTGCCCTTGCGTACGATGAGTGCGCCCACGCCTTTGGGACCGTGGATTTTATGCCCCGACAGGGTCAGCATGTCCACGGGCGTATCTTGCAGCGAGACAGGCACCTTGCCCACGGCCTGGACCGCGTCCGTATGCATGAGAACGCCGCGTTCCCTGGCGGTGGCCGCGATTTTGTCGATGGGGAAAAGCACGCCGGTTTCGTTGTTGGCCCACATCACGCTGAGCAGGGCCGTGTCCCTGTTCAGGCTGTCCGCAAGTTCGTCCAGATCCAGATTTCCATAGGCATCCACCGGCAGGAGCGTGACATCGTAGCCCGTATCGCCCAGATGAGTGGCCAGGCTCAGTACGGCCGGATGCTCCACGCGAGTGGTGACCATGTGCCGCTTTTGCGGCTGGGTGGCCAGGGCGGAGCGGATGGCCGCGTTGTCTCCTTCGGAGCCGCAGGAGGTAAAGATGACCTCTTGCGGATGGCAGCCCACCAGCTGGGCCACCTGCTGCCTGGCGGTGTCGATTTTTGCGCCGATTTTGCCGCCGAAGGTGTGCATGCTGGACGGGTTGCCGTAGTTATCGGAAAAATAGGGCAGCATTTCCTCCAGCACTCGGGGATCAACCCGGGTGGTGGCGTTGTTGTCGAAGTATTTGATGTCGTTCATTGCCGTACCTCCTGCCGCACTTCCCTGACCACGATATCAGGGTCGACCTGTTCGCGCAGTCTTTTTTCCACAAAGTCCTTGAGCGTCAGCTGTGACATGGCGCAGGCCGTGCAGGCCCCGCGCAGGGCCACCTGGACGTCCGTGCCAGCGATGTCCACCAGTTCGATGTCGCCGCCGTCCTTGCGCAGGCTGGGCCGGATGTCCTCTTCTATGACGGTCAGGACCCGCTGCATCCGTTGCACGTTGGTCAATTTACTGGGCTGAGGGGCCTCGTGCCGCCGTGCGGTTTCGCCCCTGGCTTCGGCGATGATTTCCTCGATCCAGGTATGGCATTCGCCGCAACCGCCCCCGGCCTTGGTGTAATTGGTCACTTCCTCGACCGTGCTGAGGTTGTTTTCCAGCACCGCACGGCGGATCTGATTGTCCGTGACGCCGAAGCATTGGCAAACAAGTTTGCCGTCCAGGTCTTCCGGGTGCTGGTGAACGGGAATTTCCTGGCCGCGAAAATTTTTTACGGCAGCTTCCAGGGCTTCCTGTCCCATGACCGAGCAATGCATTTTTTCTTTCGGCAATCCGCCCAGAAAAGCGGCGATTTCTTTGTTGGTCACCTTGAGGGCCTCATCAAGCGTCTTGCCCTTGATCAGTTCGGTCAGAGCCGAACTGGAGGCAATGGCGCTGGCGCAGCCAAAGGTCTGAAACCTGGCATCCTCAATTCGTTCGTTTGCATCGACCTTGAGAAACAGTTTCAGGGCGTCTCCGCAGGCCAGGCTTCCGACCTCGCCCACAGCGTCCGCATTTTCTATTTCACCGACATTTTTCGGATTCAGAAAATATTCCCGAACTTTATCCGTATAATCCCACATATGCGCCTCCTTTACCGACAGGCTCATCGTAATTGCAGTATTTTTTCCAGTTGCAGGAAAGATAGGCACTGAAATCCGGGTTGGCAATCCCTACTATTTTAGAATGAAATTTTTGGTATCACTTCACGTGGAGGGGTATTCCGGAAAAAGCTATTTTTGACACGAGTTTAAAAAAAAACGTGACAATTCTGTCGTCTCTTGCACTGACCATTGCATGGAGCTACTAGGAAAAAAGCAAAAACCTCGAAAAGGGTGTTTGCCGCTCTGTAACAAGCCCTTGCCGTACTTTTTGATAAACACGTCGTGATGCCGTCTTTCATGCCCCAGCCGTCAAATCCTATTCCGGCACACGTACGACATAGCAGCAGTACATGGAGAATCGCCATGACGCGTCATACTTCTATCAGCCGCAGAGAGTTCATGGTTCTGGGAGCCCAGGCCGTAGCTTTGCTTCCCTTTGTCACAACGGGCACGGCCCGTGCGGAGTCCGTCGCAAAGCTCGTGTTCGCGGGACCTCCGGCGCCCTTGAGCATTCCTCTGGCCCGTCTGGCCAAACAGCCCGGGATGGCCGCGAAAGTGCCCGACATTGCCATGCAGATCTGGCGTACGCCGGATATCATGCGTTCGCGCATGCTTTCGGGCGAGATCAGCGTAACCGCAGCGCCGGTCAACGCCGCGGCCATTCTCTACAACAAAGGCATTTCCGTACGGCTGATGGACGTCAACAACGGCGGCATTTTGAGCATTCTCACGCGGGACCCGGCCATCAAGAAATTCACGGACCTCAAAGGCAAAAAGCTTCTGCTGTTTTTCCGAGGGGATATCCCGGAGATGATCGTCCGGTTTCTGTCCGCAAAGCAGGGCCTCAATCCGGACACGGACATGGAGCTGTCGTTTGTGGATTCGCCCTTTGAGGCCTTGCAGATGCTCTTGTCCAAACGCGCCGACACGGTGCTGCTTTCCGAACCAGCGGCCACCGCGGCCGTACTCAAAGGCAAGCAGAACGGCATGGAGTTCGGGCGGATCATTCTGCAGGACGTCTGGACGGAGGTCACCGGCAGCACCCTGCCGTTGCCCCTGGGCGGCACCATGTGCCAGGCGTTTCTGGCGGACGAACATCCGGAGCTTGTCACCTTCATGCAAACGGGCATAATGGAAGCCGTACGCTGGATAAACGGACATCCGGCCGAAGCTGCGCAGGAATTCGGCGAGCTGTTCAAACTCAAGGCCCCGGTGTTGCAAAAGTCCTTGGAGCAGTTTCCCATCAGTTTCACTCCTGCCAGAGAAGCCAAAAAGGACCTGGAATTTTATTTCTCTGTGCTGATGGAAATGTCCCCCAAACTGATTGGGGGCAAGCTGCCGGATGATGGTTTTTATTTTGGATAACCGAAGCCATACGGGCGATTGGTCATGCAAGGGTACCTGCAGCGAATAACAGGCCGTTTATGCGGCTATTGGCGTCCGGCCCTGGGCCTGGCCCTGTTCGTGGCGTTGTGGTGGCTGGGCAGCGCGTACTACGGCCCGTTCATCCTGCCGTCGCCCCTGGAGGCCGGGGAGGCTCTCTGGCGTTTGATTGTCCGGGGCGACGCTCTGCATGCCGCCTGGCTGACCGCCAGCCGCGCCTTGGGAGGATTCGCCGTTGCCGGATTGCTGGGCAGCAGCATCGGGATTCTGGCCGGGCTGCGGCCCGGTCTGGCCCAGACCCTCAAACCTGTTTCCACCTTGCTGCTCGGCGTGCCGCCCATTGCCTGGATCGTGCTGGCCCTGCTCTGGTTCGGCACCACCGGGCTGACCCCGGTGTTTACCGTGGTGGTGACCACCATCCCCATCACCTTTGCCGTGGCTGTGGAAGGGGCGCGTACGCGCGACAAAGGCTTGGAAGACATGGCCCGATCGTTCGACACGCCGCGCGCCATGTTGCTCTGGGACGTGTACCTGCCGCATATCCTTTCCTATCTCTTTCCGGGCTGGGTCACGGCCCTGGGCATTGCCTGGAAAGTGACGGTTATGGCCGAACTGCTGGCCTCCACCGACGGCATAGGCGCGGAGATGGCCTTGTCCCGTGTCAACCTGGATACCGCCGAAGCCCTGGCCTGGATCATCGCCGTGGTGGTCATGCTCCTGTCCGTGGAGCTGCTGCTGCTCGAACCCTTGCAGCGCCGGATGGAACCCTGGCGCAAAACCGCCTCGTCCGGGGGCTGAGCAAAGCGCCATGTTGTGCTGGAAGAACATAACGCATGACTACGGCTCGGGGCCGGTGCTCGCGGATCTGAGCCTCAGCGTACGGGCGGGGGAGGTCGTCACCCTTGCCGGGCGTTCGGGCTGCGGCAAGACTTCCTTGCTGCAGATGGCCGCCGGGCTGCTGCATCCGTCCACCGGCCGGGTGGTCAACGAGTTCGCCCGTACGGCCTGCGTATTCCAGGAGCCCCGGCTGCTGCCCTGGCGGCGCGCTCTGGACAACATCGCTTTCGGCCTCAAGGCCCTGGGCCGGGGCAGGGCGGAACGCCTGACCGCCGCCCGGACGCTGGCCGGACGTATGGGGCTGCAACCCGCGGACCTGGCCAAATTTCCGCACCAGTTAAGCGGCGGCATGCGCCAGCGCGTATCTCTGGCCAGAGCCCTGGCCGTGGCGCCGGATCTGCTGTTGCTGGACGAGCCCTTCAGCGCGCTGGACGTGGGGCTGCGGCGCGAACTCCAGAATCTGGTTCTGGAGTTGATCGTGGAGCGCGGCCTGGCCGCCGTGTTCGTGACCCACGATCCGGCCGAGGCCGTCCGCGTCAGCCACCGTATCGTGGTCCTGGCTCCCGGGCCCGGACGGGTGGTGTACGAGACCCCCATCTCGCGTGATTTCGCTGCCAGAGATGCGGATTTCATCCACGCCGCAGCCGCCGCACTGCTCGACGCGCCCGAGGTCGGCGCGGCCTTTGCCAATGGCAACACCGGCAAAGGCGTTTCGGCCCCACAGGCACAACTGAAAGGAATTGCACAAGAGGAGAAGACCATGGAACTGCAGTTCGTACATCCGCCCGAAACGCGCCTGGCCACGGATATGGCAGGTCGCAAGGTGCTCGTGAAAGCCCAGATCGACAAGGTCTTCGGCTACAACCCCATGGTCACAGCCCTGATGTACGCCCTGGCGCCCGAGAAAATAGCCGGACTGGGCATGCCGCCCATGCCGCCGGAACGCATGCTGGCGGACAAAAACTACCTGTCGCTGCCCGTGCTGGGCGTTCTTGGCGGGAACTTCGGAGGCGGACTAAACACCTTTGACAAGGAAGCCGTACGGCGCAACAAGGTGGATCTGATTCTGTCGCTGACCCTGGCCTCCATCGATGCCGTCGAAGTCCGTACGGCTGCGGAACTGCAGGAGGAGCTGCGGATTCCGGTGCTGATCTATGACGGCTGTCTGGACCGTACGGGCGAGGTGCTGCGCCGCGTCGGCGTTCTGGCGGGCGTGCCGGACCGGGGCAATCTGCTGGCTGATTATTTTGAGGAAAAGTTTTTTTTCATTCAGGACACCCTGGCGCGGATTCCGCGTTCCGAGCGCCGGACCGTGTATTACGCGCAGTCCCCCACCGGACTGCTTACAGAGCCGCGTAAATCCCGCCACGGCGAGCTCATCGATTTCGCCGGAGGCCTGAATGTGGCCGAGGTGTATGAGCAGCGGGGCTGCGGCAAGACCCCGGTCAGCGCCGATGATCTGCTGCGGTGGAATCCGGACGTGATCCTCATGCTCTCGGACGAGGGTAAATCCGAACAGCGCCTCTACAACCGCGTACAATCCGATCCGTTCTGGTCCGCTCTCAAGGCCGTACGCAACAATGCGGTCTACGAACCCCCGGCCGGCATGTACCACTGGTTCGACCGTCCGCCCGCCCTGAACCGCCTGATGGGCCTGATCTGGCTCACCAGCCTGCTCTACCCCGAATGGTTCGCCTGGGACCTGGTCCGCGAAACCCGCGAGTTCTACAAGCTCTTCTACCGCATCGACCTGGGCCCCCGCCAGGCGGAGACTCTTCTGGGCAGGGAGGAGGGGCGGCTGGCGAATTAACGGAATAAGCAGGAAGGCATGCAATATTTGGGGGCGCTGCACCCGGAATGTGCATCATTGCAATGGGACTCCTGTCCCCTGTAGAATCTTCCCCCCTTGATCCCCATCCCGCCATCCCGTATAGCTTCTGGCGTACCGACTACTCCAACCAACTAATCAGCCACGCATGATGTTATTATCTGTTTTCTCCCGATCCCCAAGTAAGTCAGTATCGTGCGGTTCTTTTCGCTGGTCGCCGTTTCATGTGGTGATGGCCTGCTACCTGGGACTGACCGGGCTGTATTTTCTTCTCGGGTATATGAATGATTGGAGCGGGCGGCTGGCTCCGGTGGACAGCGCGTATTACTACATGTACCTGCGTTCGCTGTTTTTTGACGGCAATCTGGATTTTACCAACGAAGTAGGGCGCTTGTTCGGCGCGGATTTTGCGCGGCAAACCGCGATTGCGGCCACCGGGCTGCCGGGCAACAATTGGTCCGTGGGGCCGGCCATTTTCTGGCTGCCGTTTTTTTTGCTGGCGCACGGGGCCACGCTGCTGGCCGACGCTTTCGGCGCAGGCCTGGCCGCTGACGGGTATTCGGTGCTCTATCCGGCGTTTATCTGGGTGGGGAATTCGTTGTACTGCCTGTCGGGTTTCTGGTTCGTGGCCCGTATCGTTGAACGTTTCGCCAAGCCGCCTGCCGCGTATCCGGCCTGTCTGACGCTGCTGTTCGCCACGCAGCTGACCTATTACATCTGGCCGCTCACGGCCATGGCCCACAATACGGCTTTTCTCATGGCCGCGGCCTATACATACTTTCTGCTCAAAAAAGGCGTGGACTACCGGACCGTGCTCTGCGGCGGCGTCTTGTTTCTGTGCCGCTGGCAGGCGGTCATTTACCTGCTGCCTCTGTTCGTACTGGCCTTGCTGGATGCCTGGCGTACGGGGCGGAGGGCGCCTGAGGTTTTGCCGAAGCTGCTGCTGCGCTATGTGGTCTTGTGCCTGATTATGCTGCTGGCCATGTCTCCGCAGCTTCTGGCCTGGAAGTACCTCTACGACAGCTTTGTGGTCATCCCGCACGGCAGAGGGTTCATACATCTGACGCAGCTCAGGATCTGGCCCGTGCTCTTTTCCCTGCAAAAGGGCGTATTTTCTTGGCATCCGGCCTTGCTTTTTGGCGTCGCGGGGCTGGTGCTGCTTTGCCGCAGAGAATCATTCTGGGGACTGACCTTTCTGGCGGCCGTTGCACTGCAACTGCTGCTCATTTCGAGTCTGGAATGCTGGTGGGCGGGGTGGTCGTTCGGCCAGCGGTTTATGATCGAGGCCCTGCCTTTTCTGGCCGTGGGCCTGGGCGTATTGTACGGGCGGCTTTCCGCAGGGGGGCGGCGCGTACTGCTCGGCTGCCTACTACTTCTGGCCCTCTGGAATCAGCTTTTTTTGTATCAATACCAGTACGGCCTGGTACCGCGGGCCGAGGGTATGACCGCGCGGCAGTTTTTTTCGGATAAATTCCATATACCCACCCGGGCCAAGGGCAAACGTTTGCTGCGCAAAGCCCTGCGGATGGAGCGTACGGGGGATACGGCGTCGTTCAAGCGTTACGCCTTGCAAGCGCGCGCGTTGAATCCGTATGAAGAACGGACCGCCATGGCCGCAGGCCTGGCCTGCGTATTGGATTCGGAACGCGCCGAAGGGGAACGGATTTTCGGGTACCTGCGTTCCCTGCGGCCCCGAGATACGCTGTATTCCCGGACCCTGTCCCTGCTGCAGTCCGGGAAGCAGCCGGATCCGGAACTCTTGGGCAGGCTGCGCGAACGGCTTGTTAAACTGGTGAACGGCTGAGATATTTTTGTTTTATGTAAAGATTGCTTTATGTTGCCTTATTGTCCGGGTGGAAAGTTGAAGCTCCGGGCCGGACGTGATAGCCAGGACGCACAAGAACCCAGCAAGGAGCAGCGAATGGCCAAAAATGGAAACGGAAAACCTCGCAGATCCCGTACGCGGGATCTGGTTATTTTGATTGTCAGCCTCATTTTGCTGGCCGGAGGCATTTACTATTATTACCAGGTGACGAAATTCGACATCAAGCACAATCCCAAATATTCCAAAGTTTCCGGAGAAGTCGGGCCTCAGTTCGACAAGCTCAGCAAATATCTGGACAAGCTCGCGCGCTATTACAAGGGCGGACAGAATATTCCGCGCAATGCGTTACGCCAGGAAGAAAACAAACTGGTGGGAGACTTTTTTTACTATCTGCGCAACGTGGGCGTTCATGACGGGAAATTCGGTTACTGCCTGGTGGCCGAGCATTACAAAAATCACGGCAAGGCCTATTATTCGTCCGTCTCGGTCCATGATCCGACCTGGGACGGCAAACGCAGCTATTACCACTATGTCTTCGGAGTCGAGCCTCAGCCGGATCTCAACGGGCCGTGCAACGCCAGCGTTATTCGAAAGACCAAAAAGCAATAAGGCAGCCATACGGATACGCTGCAGTTTCCAGGGGCCGTATGCGGGCCGTTGGTTCAATACCGACACTCTTCAGCGTGGGGGGTATTCCCCGCCTGTGCAGGCGTAGTTTTTTCCTTGACGCCGGCCATATTTCCGGCATTCTCTTTACCTAACGCATAGAATGGTTATTTTTATGGCATTGAGGTCTGGAAATCGCCCCGACGCACGCGGTGGCTCGCGGCCGAGACGGCCCGCACCGTGACCTATTGCGCGCTCCGATTCCTTTTCCGGTACACGTCTAGCAAGGAGTGTGTGCACATGGCGCAGTATACGATCCGTCCCATAGTCAACGGTTCCAAGCAATTCGACATGGGAATGATGACCTATCAGCAGAATTACGGCACCCCGTATACTATCCCCATCTACAGCTGGCTTTTGCAAGGCGGCACGAAAAACATCCTGGTCGACACGGGCGAAATGAACCCGATACAGTCCGAAACGCGCGAAAAGGCCATCGGCGGCACTATTTATACCTTTGAAGACGGCTTGGCGCGGTTCGGTCTGAAACCTGCGGACATTGACGTCATCATCCATACGCACCTGCACAATGACCATTGCGAGAACGACTACAAGTGCGAAAACGCGGTGATCTACGCGCATGAACTGGAACTGCAGCGGATTCATGACCCGCATCCGCTGGACATCCGCTATCTGGAAGATTTCATTCTGGACGTGGAGGAAAACGGCCAGGTGCGGACCATGACGGACGGTCAGGAGATCGAACCGGGCATCACCGTACTGCATACGCCGGCGCATACGCCCGGCGGCATGTCCGTGGCCATCGACACGGCCAAAGGCAAGGCGGTCATCACCGGCTTTTGCGTGATAGCGGAGAATTTCAATCCGCCCAAGGAAGTCCGGGCCATGGAAATGGAAGTTATCCCTCCGGGAACCGTGGTCAATTCCTATGAGGCCTACGACATGATGCTGCAGGTCCGGGACATGGCCGACATCCTCATCCCCCTGCACGAACCGGCCTTCGCGGCAATGGATTCCATACCATAGTTTTGGAAAAGGATATCTCCCTGATGGCGGTGATCTCCATTGACCATGAGTGTTTATGGAAAATTTGAACAGCTGAAAGTTTTGGGAGAGGTCAGAGACCCTTTACAAAAGGGCCTCTGGCCGCCGAAAGCATAGTTACCCATCATTCAAAAAGCTTGGCGTATTTGCCGTAGCCCTCTTTTTCCAGGTCTTCTTTGGGGATAAAGCGCAGGGCTGCCGAATTGATGCAGTAGCGCGTACCGGTGGGCAGAGGGCCGTCTTCAAAAACATGACCGAGGTGCGAATCCGCGTTTTTGCTGCGGACTTCGGTGCGGGTCATGAACAAGGACCTGTCTTCGTGTTTAATGATGTTGTCGGGATCCAGTGGTTTGGTGAAGCTGGGCCAGCCCGTGCCCGAGTCGAATTTGTCCAGCGAACTGAACAGTGGCTCGCCTGAAACCACGTCCACGTAAATGCCGGGTTCTTTGTTGTCCCAGTAGAGATTGTGAAAAGCCGGTTCGGTGCCGTTGTTCTGCGTGACCTCGTATTGCTCCTTGTTCAACCGTTCGCGCAGACTTTGCTTGTTGGGTTTTGCCGCCGAAGACTGGGCTGCGCCGCAGCCGGTGCATTTCCAGACTTTGTTCAGGAACTGGTCGCGTCCGGAGCCCTGGCGGTAGGCGTTATAACGGGAAGAATTTTTGTTGTAAAAATCCTGATGGTAGTCTTCCGCCGGGTAGAAGGTATCCAACGGAACGATTTCCGTGACCACGGACTTGGGGAACACGCCGGACTGTTCGAGTTTTTGGGCCACACTGGTGGCTATGCGCTGTTGTTCCTTGTTGTGGTAGAATACGGCCGTACGGTATTGGCTGCCGCGGTCCACGAACTGGCCGCCGGCGTCCGTGGGGTCGATCATCCGGAAAAAGGCTTCCACCAGTTTGCGGTAGGTGATTTTGTCCGGGGTGAAGGTGACCTGTACGGCTTCGGCGTGGCCGGTGTTGCCGCCGGAAACATCGGAATAGCCCGGATTGTCCGTATGGCCGCCGGTGTACCCGGAAACGGCGTCCAGCACGCCGTCAACTTTTTCCATGTCTTTTTCCAGACACCAGAAACACCCACCGGCAAAGGTGGCGGTCTCGGTTGCATGCGCTGACTTGGTCATGGCCTCACTCCTTGCCTCTGCCCTGTTCCAGGCGCCGGCGGTCAATCCGGCAATAGCCAGCAGGCCGGCTGTCAGTAAAAAGGCAGTAATCCGCATTGATTTCTCTCCTGGTTCGGGGGGGATTGAACATAGTACAAGAATAACGCATTTGATGAGGAAGGCAAGCAGCCTCGGACAAGTTTGGAGCGGTGGGCTAGGACATCATTCGGGAACAGCGGCTGGAGCAGGGCTTCTTGACGCTTATGCGGGTGGGGGCTATAGCAACACAGTCTGCGGGTTGCGCGGGCCATGAGACTATGAAAGCAAACGACATTTTTTTTCCCATCGCAAAGGCCTGCCGCAGCCTTGCCCACAAGCTCGAATCCCTTGGCGATACGCCGCTGGCGGGTGACGGCAACTTCAAGTTTCTGGTGCTGGGCGCCGGACGCGGGGGGACGTCTTTGCTGAACACATGTCTTACGGCGCACTCGGGTTTGCGGGTAGAGTACGAGTTTGCCGCCAAGGTGCTTATGGGCTATCCGCTGTGCCAGCCGGACACGGGCTGCCTGTTTGACGAGCGGGTGAAACGCTTCAAGGCGGAATGCCTGCGGGAAGCAGAAAAGCACCGTCCGCTGCTCTGGGGGAACAAGCTGACCACTGAACAACTCTACGGGCTTGAAGATCAGAATACGTTCAATCCGTGGACCGATGTGACCGCCCGGTTTTTTTCCGAAGTAGTGCCGGAGATCAAGGTTATTTTCATATTGCGGGACGGCCGCTCGTGCGTGGCTTCCAAAGTACGCCGTACGGGCCAGCCCTGGGTCACTGCCGCTTTTCGCTGGAAATACGGCGTCGGCGTATACAAATATCTGCGCGAACGGCATGGCAACAATCATTGCCTGAAGTTCGAGGAACTGCTGGCGGATCCGGCGGGTGAACTCCGGAAGGTATGCGCTTTTCTGGGAGTGGAGTTCGAGGACTCCATGCTTCACAATACGCAGGACAGCATCATGCCGGAAGAATACCGGCAACCCGGCTTTATCAAGGAAAAAGCCAAGCCTGCAGGTATCCCAGAGGAGGTATACCGGTTCATAGAGGACGACCTGCAGTATTGCGGATATGTCTGAGGCCGTTGTTTTTTACAATCGCTCTGGAGATCGGTGTTTTTTAAGAATACTTGCGCATTATTTGCCGCCCAAAAACTGACACGAGTATGCAACACGCTGTAGAAATTATGGATACAAGCCGGCAGAGTTTTCAGAATTCGGACGGGGAACCTGAAACATTGCAGCAGGCAAGCGACCATGCCATTCGGGTGGAAAACCTTTCCAAGGTTTTTCGTCTCTATGAAAATCCGGTGGACAGGTTGAAGGAGTCCATCCATCCCCTGCGGCGTCGCTACCACAAGCCCTTTTACGCGCTCAAAGACATCAATTTCACCATCAATCCGGGCGAAACGGTGGGCATAGTCGGGCGTAACGGTTCCGGCAAGTCGACCCTGCTGAAAATCATCACCGGGGTGCTTACTCCCACCAGCGGAACCGTCGCCGTCAACGGCAAGGTGTCGGCCATCCTGGAACTCGGATCCGGTTTCAACCCCGAACTTTCCGGGTTGGAGAACGTTTTTTTCAGCGGTATGCTCATGGGGTACTCCCGTGAGGAAATGGAAAAACGACTGGATTCCATTCTTTCCTTTGCCGACATCGGCGATTTTGTCCTGCAGCCGGTAAAAACGTATTCCAGCGGTATGATGGTCCGCCTGGCTTTTTCGGTGCAGACCATGGTGGATGCCAAAATTCTGATCGTGGACGAAGCGCTCGCCGTTGGAGACGAAGCCTTTCAGCGCAAATGCTACGCCAGGCTCGAGCGTTTGTGCGAGCAGGGGACGACCCTGTTGTACGTGTCGCATCATGCGGCCTCGGTGGTCTCATTGTGCAACAAGGCTATTTTGCTGCATCGCGGCGATCTGGTTGTCCAGGGCCAACCCAAGTTCGTGGTTTCGCGTTATCAGCGTATCGCTCATGCGAGCGCGGACGTTGTGGATGAACTGGTCCAGGCAATCAAGTCCGGGCAATGCCTGGACGATGACGACTTTCCCAGACCGTACGATCCGGAAATGGGGCTTGACGGTTCCGGTAGTTCCCCGGTTTCCCAGGACGGTCCGCTGGAGGCCTGTTATGATCCGCATCTGGTTCCGAAAAGTACGGTCGTCTACGATTCGTACGGCGCCACCATCCGCAACCCGCGTATTACCACTCCTGACGGTGTCCAGGTCAATGTGCTGCTGCGCGGTGAAACGTATGAATTGCGATATCTGGCAACCTTTGAAGAAGATGCCGAGGATGTTTTCTTCGGCATGATGTTGAAAAACAACGCGGGCTTTCCCCTTGGCGGCTCGCTGTCCAGTTCGTTGCGCTCCAAAATCCGTACTGTTTCCAAAGGCACGCAATACGAGGTCTGTTTTTCCTTTTCCTGCCTGCTGGCCCCTGGCGTATATTTTTTCAACTCGGGCATTCAGGGGATTGGTCCGTCCGGCACCGGCCCCTATCTGCACCGCATTCTGGATATCGTCATGTTTCGCGTTCAGGAAGAAGCGGATATGTCGATGACTGGAATTGTGGATTTTTGCGTCGCGCCTTCCTGTACCGCCGTCACGCAAGACTGATTTTTTTCAGAGCTTCAATTTGCGCTGCCGGAAATGCGGGCACTCCTCATGGTTGCAAATCAACCTGCGGGGAATGCCGTATTTGTATTCCCGGCAACGGTATCTCGCCTCTTTCCGAAAGGTATCCTTTACGAAAAAGTACTGGCAGTCCTTACATTGCGTACGTTTTTGCATGTTTTTAAGAATTGCTTGGCATTAGCTTAATATGTCCGTATAATATAGGCGACATTCAAGCTGAGGTGCGTGATGTCACAACAAAATCAGTTTATCAACAGAGTGGCTACCAAGTCCGTGCTCGTCAAGCATGGTGCGGACATGACCAGAGTGCGTATCACCTGTACGGCTACCAATCTGTATCTCGACGGGCAGTTGCACAAGGAAGGCCCTGGGAACTTTACGCCCATGAAAGTCGGTGCGATGCTCAAGGAATTGCAGCAACGTGTGAAAGATGTGGTTGTGAATTGCAACTTCGACAACTGGAATGTGGAACGAACTGCAGGTGGATTTATTATCAATAAAAAACGGATCCAAATCAATTATACCGGTGGTCAATCCAATAAAATCTACCACCTCTCTGAAGATGATCTCATGAAGGACATGCTCAAGGAAATCGAAAAAGAGAAGAGTTGAGCATTTCGTTGGGAAGGTATTTTCTAGTTCTTACTCTGCAATTGTTTGTTTACTCTGATTAAAGCAATTCTCCTGAATTTCTATATTCACATTGTACCGCAGGCTTGCATTTTTTTGTTTCAGGAGGATCCTGAAATGGATGCAGATTGGCGGCAACATTCATCTTACATCCTGCTGCGAGCAGGACTGCCAAAAGCAACAGAACAAGAAGCAGTTGTTTCATGACACTATTCCTTATTGAGGGATCTCTTCCTTGGTACAATCACGGTCACGCGGACAGTACGTACGCCAGTCGTCGATAATGGCACAGTTGTTGGCTGTGTTTCTGTTGTAGTACGATGCCGTACCAATTTTGGATGAACAGCCAAAAAGCAGTGTCATAGTAACAAAGCTTATCAAAACCAGTAAAGGCAACATGCTGCGCATAATGGAGCTCCTTCTGGATTACCTAGTGAAACAATGGGCGCCGCTTGTCTTGGTTCCAATTGTTGTGTGAGTATGGAGCTCCCCGGCCGCAGCTGTCGCAGTTGTAGTACGTACGAAACTGTCCGCAGCCATTGTAATAGGCCGCGTACGGATCACAGCTGTTGCTTGCGCAGCCTCCAAGCAGCAAGAGCATCAGGAACAGCAGCACTGCGATTGAGATGTATTTTACAATAACCATTTTTCATTCCTCATCTCAGCGTGGACAGGTCGCGACGCAGCGTCCTGAGTCGCAGTTGCCGCAAGGATCCACTTGGCGGCATTGGATGGGTGTGGAAAAGTTCGTATACGAAGGCGTATAACTTTCGCATTCCTCGCAGTTTTCCTGCGCCCGGTAATGGGTGACGCTGTAACTGGCCTTGAACGGCACTTTTTTCGAGTGCTCAATGCCGAGTTGAATGCTGCAGCCGCAGGTGAGCAGCAGGCACGCGAGCAGCAGGGGCAATGTCAGGTTGCGCATGGTATTTCTCCTTGCCGCACAGGGGCTCAAAAACGCAGCCCGCTGTTCAGGCTGGTGGACACATTGGGCTTGATGCCCAGAATATTGGGGCCGTCTTCCACACCGACAAGGTCGTAGGCTTCGCTGGACATGGGCAAGGTGGCGCTGCACATGGCCAGAATATTGTTTGTGGCCGCATGGATGATCCGCATGTTGAAGCGTACGTGCTTGGAAGTGACCGTATAGGTGCCGGTGACAATAAGCTCCGTGCCCATGTTTTTGCGCTGCAGCAGTCGGGCTTTGCGCGTCATCAGAAACTCCCCGCGGTGGGGCGCGAAGAGAATATTCTGTCCGCGACGGATTTCTTTGACGTTGTAACCGGAGGAAACAAACCAGGTGCTCATTTCCTCAGCCACAAGCCGGGCCAGGGGCGAACTGGCTTCAAAGTTCCCCAGGCTCACCGGAGTGGTCATGATCAGACTCATGTTTTGTAGCGGCCGTTTGCTGATATTGAACCGTTTTGCCAGCTGCGCGTCCAGCTCGTCCGCCATTTCTGCGGCCATATTGGGGAGCATGCCCGCAGCTGCGGCCATGGGCAGTAACAGGGCCATGGCCAGCAATAACATTGCAAACAGGGGGGAGATAAGTTTCTTCATGGCAGTCTCCTTGCGCCAGGCGTATGCGGCTCAGCGCATGGTTTGAATCATCTTGTCGACGGCTTCCACTTCCTGCGCCAGGCGAGCGCGCATTTCCGGATCCTCGGCAGTGGTCATGGCCAGAAGCAGCCGTTGTTTGGCCAGTTCGTAACGGCCTTCGGACATGTATGTCCGGCTTAGATAAAAATTGTACAGGGTGTTTTGATGATAAGGGGGCGCGGCAATGCCGAAACCGGGTTGTTTTACCTCCCTCGATGAGCAACCTCCGGACAAAGCCGCAAGCAGCAACACCATCAGAAACAAAGCTACTGTCGTACGCATGGCCGCCGTCCTTTTCGAGCGCATCAGGCTCAATGTATGTCCTCTCCCATGTCTATGGCCGAAAGGTCGGTCATCTGGGTCTGGGTGCCGAAATCTTTGATGCCCACATACGAGGGCTCCAGGTGCGCCGTACGGTTGGCAAGCATGGTTTCCGTGACTTCCGTCTGCGGAAAAACTATATTGGCCGTCCGCAGCACCATGCCGGTCACGCCGTTGATCAACCGGGCGTTGACAAAGACATTGTCGTCGTCGCTATAATAGGTGCCCACGATGACAGCGGCGCGGTTGCTGTTCATGACGATGTTTCCCGCTTCCCGCGTGAGCATGAAATCCCCTTGTCCGGGGACAGAGACGAGTTCCGGCCCGATGCGGTATTCACGTACGGGCACGCCGCGCTGGTTAAACTCATAGAACATTTGTTCGGCAATATAGCGCCCGAAGGCGGAGCTTTGACGAAAATTGTCCTGGCTGACAAACGAGGCGGGCAGGGCGATAATGCCCGCGATGCTGCCCCGGGCCGAGTTGGCAAGAAGCTGGTCCGCTAGTTCACGTACTTTTAACTTGAGCTCCTGCGCTCCTTCGTGTACGGGCAAAGGCGCTTTCATCTCCGAATACGCCCCGGCCCAAATATAGCCGCCGCGTCCGTCCGGGACCATATACCCGGCATGCAGACTCTGTTGCGAGCGTACTGTTTTGGTGGCGCCGTCCACGTTGCCCCACATGGGGCCTCCGGTGGTCATGGGCGCTCCAGGGTCCAGGTTCGCGCCACGCGGCGCCTGGGCGCGATTGGTATTGTTTTGCTGCGCCAGCGCCGGAGCCGCCATGAGGAAAAGCAGTGCACAAAGCACGCCGAGTGAGATACAATGCGAATGAGTTCTGGTCATGGCTGGTTTCTCTCCATATTGCGAGGATACCCGTTCATGCCGGGGCTTCAGAACCTCCGGCTTTGTTAGCTCTATCGTCGCGTAGCTGTTTTTACTTAAGGTATTGCGCAAAAAGTGCCGTCAGAACCCCCTGCAACGGGAGATGTCGGATAGAATAGCAGAAAAACACCATTGCTGTCAGAGGCGGCAACGCGTATGGACGTTGCTTCGTGCAGAAAACGTCACTTTGTTTGCATCAGAGGTATGCTAAAGAGTACGCAAGCGACGCACCCTCGGGAGCGGATCGTTTAATTAACGCCCCCGGCAAATAATTTTCAGGAAAATGCGGCAGGTTATGTAATGCCCCGTTTTCCAGGCCTCCCCGTCAAGAGGGGAAGTGTCATCAAAACTCAACATGATCGGATTATAGAAATCGTATGAAAGAAACATTGCAGAACTCCGCATTACGTAACATTGCCATTATTGCGCACGTCGACCATGGAAAAACCACTCTGGTGGACGCGCTTTTTCGCCAGAGCGGCCTGTTTCGGGACAACCAGGAAGTGGACGACCGACTCATGGACAACATGGACCTCGAACGCGAACGGGGAATCACCATTGCCGCAAAGAACTGTGCCGTGCGCTGGCAGGACGTCAAGATCAATATCATCGACACCCCTGGCCACGCCGATTTCGGCGGCGAGGTCGAACGCTCGCTTTCCATGGCCGACGGGGCCTTGCTTCTGGTGGACGCTTCCGAAGGGCCGCTGCCGCAGACTCGCTTTGTGCTGAAAAAAGCCCTGGAAGCCGGGCTGGCCTGTATTGTGGTCATCAATAAAATCGACCGCAAGGACGCCCGTGTGGAAGAGGTGGTCAACGAGGTCTACGACCTGTTCATCGACCTGGATGCGTCCGAGGAACAGCTGGAATTCCCATTGCTCTACGCCATCGGACGCGACGGTGTGGCCAAACGCGAGCTCGATGATACGAGTGAGAATCTCGAGCCGCTTTTTGAGACCATCCTGGCCCATGTGCCGCCGCCATCCTTCGAACCTGACGCACCGTTCCAGATGCTGGTGTCCGATCTGGATTATTCGGACTATCTGGGGCGTCTGGCTGTCGGACGCGTATTCAATGGCAGCGTCTCTTCCAACGAGCAGCTGACCTGTCTGATGGAGGACGGGAAAAGCCAGCCGCTCAAGGTGACGCGTCTGCAGGTGTATGAAGGCCTGCGCCTGGTGCCTGCCGACAAGGTCGACCCCGGTGACGTGGTAACCCTGGCCGGCATCGAGGCCGTGACTATCGGCGATACGATCTGCACCAAGGATGCCCCTGTGGCGTTGCCGCGGATCCAGGTGGACGAACCCACCGTGTGCATGCGTTTCGGTTGCAACACGTCCCCCCTGGCCGGAAAGGAAGGGAGTATTGTCCAGTCCAGCAAGATCGGCGAACGCTTGATTCGCGAAACCCTGAAAAACGTGTCTCTTCGGGTTGAAGAAACCGAGGAGCGGGATAGCTTCCTGGTCAAAGGCCGGGGCGAATTCCAAATGGCCATTCTTGTGGAAACCATGCGCCGGGAAGGATTCGAATTGTGCATCGGACGTCCGGAAGTCATTTACAGAGAAGAAAACGGGCAGCGTATGGAGCCCATAGAGCATTTGTTCGTGGACTGCGATGAGACCTTTATGGGCGTTATCACCGAGAAATTGTCCATACGCAAAGGACGCATGCTGAACATGGTCAACAAGGGGTCCGGACGCGTGCGTATGGAATTCAGCATACCGTCGCGCGGCTTGATCGGCTACCGGGATGAATTCCTCACGGACACCAAGGGCACCGGCCTGCTGAATTCCTACCTCAAGGGCTACGAGCCGTATCGCGGCGATTTTCCGACGCGCTTTACCGGTTCCATTGTCTGCGACAGGCCGGGCAATGCGGTTGCCTATGCCATTTTCAACCTCGAACCGCGCGGGCAGATGTTCGTCCGTCCGGGCGACCCGGTTTACGAAGGCATGGTCGTGGGCGAACACAACCGCGACAACGATATAGACGTGAATCCGTGCAAGGAAAAGAAGCTTACCAACATGCGCGCTTCCGGCAAAGATGAGGCGGTAACGCTTACGCCGATTTTGAACATGACTCTGGAGCGGGCCATACACTTTATACGTGAAGACGAAGTGGTGGAAGTAACGCCTGAGTCGATCCGGCTGCGAAAAGCCGTTTTGAATGCGCAGAAACGCCACGCAATGGCCGGTCAGAAAAAAAAGAAAGCCTGAGTCAAGGTTGCAGCAATCTTAAACAAAAAAACGGAGCCTGCTTTGCGGGCTCCGTTTTTTTGTGGGGGGCGCGGATGCCCCCCTTATTGTTTGTTGTCGTTGTGATCGTCGGGCACAGCTTTACTGCGTACGCAGGATTTGTTCCTGCGGCTGAAAGACCAGCCCGCCTTCGTCCACGTCGATGAGCAGTTCCTGGCCGTCGCGGAGATTGCCGGAAATGATCTCCTTGGCCAGCGGCGTTTCAATGTGGTGCTGCAGGTAGCGCAGCAGCGGACGCGCGCCGTAGATGGGATCGTAGGCTGCCTTGGCGATGAAGTTTTTGGCCTCATCCGAAAGCACGATGCTGATCTTGCGTTCGTCCAGGCGCGAGCGCAGCCCGCTGAGCCGCAGGTCGATGATCTGTTTGATCTGGTCGGACAGCAGCGGTTTGAAGAGCACGATTTCATCCACGCGGTTCAGGAACTCCGGACGGAAATGCTGGCGCAGATCCGCGAACACGTTTTCATGGACGCGTTCCTTGAATTCCCCCTCGGGCGTGATGCCTTCGATCATGTGCTGCGCGCCGATGTTCGAGGTCATGATGATGATCGTGTTCTTGAAGTCCACGGTCCGTCCATGGCTGTCCGTCAACCTGCCGTCGTCCAGAATCTGCAGCAGCGAGTTGAAAATGTCCGGATGCGCCTTTTCAATCTCGTCAAAGAGCACCACGGAGTAGGGCTTGCGGCGAACCGCCTCGGTGAGTTGCCCGCCTTCATCGTAGCCCACGTATCCGGGAGGCGCTCCGATCAGCTTGGCCACGGTGTGTTTTTCCATGTATTCGCTCATGTCCAGCCGAATCATGTTGTCTTCCGTATCGAATAACGCGCAGGCCAAGGTTTTGCACAGCTCGGTTTTACCAACGCCCGTGGGCCCCAGGAAAATGAACGAGCCGATGGGGCGCGACGGGTCCTTGAGTCCGGCCCGGGCGCGCAGTACGGCATCGCTCACGGCCACAACAGCCTCGTCCTGGCCGATGACACGCTCGTGCAGCTGTTCGCTCAGCTTGAGCAGTTTTTCGCGTTCCCCCTCCAGCAGGCGGGAGACGGGGATGCCGGTCCAGCGGGAAATAATCTCCGCAATGTCGTCCGGACCGACTTCTTCTTTCAGCAGGCGAGTGCCGCTTTCTTTGGCCGGTTCGTTTTCTACGCGCGCGGCCTGTTCGAGCTGCTGTTCAAGATTGAGCAGCTTGGAGTATTTCAGTTCGGCCGCACGGTTCAGGTCGTAATTGCGCTCGGCTTCTTCGATTTCAAAACGCGTACGCTCGATTTCTTCCTTGATTTTCTGAACGTTGTTGATGTTGCTCTTTTCGCTTTCCCACTGCGCCATCAGTACTGACTGCTCTTCCCGCAGTTCGGCGAGCTCTTTTTCCAGCTTGGCCAGCCGCGCTTTGGAGGACGTATCGCTTTCCTTGCGCAGGGCCTCGCGTTCGATCTCAAGCTGCATGAGCTTGCGGTTGATGGTGTCCAGCTCGGTGGGCAGCGAGTCGATTTCCGTACGGATCATGGCGCCGGCTTCGTCGATCAGGTCGATGGCCTTGTCCGGCAGCTGGCGGTCCGTGATATAGCGGTTCGAAAGCATAGTCGCCTCCACCAGGGCGGAGTCGCTGATACGTACGCCGTGGTGCACCTCGAAGCGTTCCTTGAGCCCGCGCAGAATGGAGATGGTGTCCTCCACGCTGGGTTCGTCCACCACCACGGGCTGGAAGCGGCGTTCCAGCGCCGGATCCTTTTCCAGGTACTTGCGGTATTCGTCAATGGTGGTGGCGCCGATGCAATGCAGTTCGCCCCTGGCGAGCATGGGCTTGAGCAAGTTGCCCGCGTCCATTGCGCCTTCGGTTTTTCCCGCGCCCACTATGGTGTGGAGTTCGTCGATGAACAGAATGATCTGTCCTTCGGATTTTTCCACTTCCTTGAGCACGGCTTTGAGACGCTCCTCGAATTCTCCTCTGTACTTGGCGCCCGCGATCAGCGCGCCCATGTCCAGGGCGAAAAGGATTTTGTCCTTGAGTCCCTCGGGTACGTCGCCCTTGAGGATACGCTGGGCCAGGCCTTCGACAATGGCGGTCTTGCCCACGCCGGCCTCGCCGATGAGCACCGGGTTGTTCTTGGTACGGCGCGAAAGGATGCGTACGCAACGCCGGATTTCGTCGTCGCGTCCGATCACCGGATCCAGCTTGCCGTCCCGTGCGTCCTGTACGAGGTCGCGTCCGTATTTCTTCAAGGCGTCGTAGGTTCCCTCGGGATTGTCCGAAGTGACCCGCTGGCTGCCCCGGACTTCGGTCAGGGCTTTGAGAACGGTATCTTTGTCCAGCCTGAACTGCTTGTTGATTCGGCCGATGCCCGTCTGCGGCGGCTCGTCCAGCAGAGCCAGGAACAGGTGTTCCACGCTGACGTATTCGTCCTGCATGCGTTTGGCCAGATCCACGGCCTTGACCATGATTTCGTTTAAACGCGGGGTGACGAGAATTTGATTGGGGTGCGCGCCCGGACCGCTGACCCGGGGCAGTTTGCGCAGTTCCTCTTCCAGCGCCCGTACGTAGTGGTCGGGGGCAACGCCCGCTTTTTCGATTAGTTTGCCCACAAGCCCGTTGTTCTGTTTGACAAGGGCCAGTAGAAGATGTTCGGCATCTATGCTCTGGTGGCCGCCGCGAATGGCGATATTTTGCGCCTCGGCTACGGCCTCCTGGGATTTTTGTGTGAATTTGTTCAGGTCCATATCTGCTCCTTGATTGCGATATTCCTTTGTTGGCCTGTTCTGAAGACGTAAGGAAAAGAGCCGGAACCAAAACGTAGGGTCACAAAGGTGTCGTTACAACAGCGCCTCCAGTTGGCGGATTTTTTCTTCCAGTTGTTCGATCCGGCCCAGCAGGTCCACAACAATGCTGCCGCCCTGGCTGGTCAAATCAAAATCATTGCAGATGCGTTCGAGCTTTCGTACGCGGTAGACGTCGATCACCCGGAACAGATAGCTTTCTTCGGACGTACGGACCGGATCGAGCCAGCCCAGGTCGATGAGTTCGCCAAGACGGGCGGGGTGCGCGCCGGTCTGTTCAACGAATTCCACCCAGGAAATCATTTTAGAGCGGGCCGGGACGTCATTTTCCACAATTTTCAAATAGGTCTTCATACGCTCTCCCTTACCGCGACTCTCGTGGCTGGAATCCGGAACCTTCCGCAAGGTTCTGCCAGAGTTCTTTTTCCGCATCCGTCAGTGTTTTTGGCGATTTGATCATAAGCCGGACGAACTGGTCTCCTTTTTTCGCTCCCTGGCCAAGTCCACGGCCCCGCAGCCGCAGCTTCTGACCGCTGTCGGATCCGGGCGGGATGGTGATCTCCACGTCGCCGTCCAGGGTGGGAACACGAATCTTGGCGCCCAGTGCGGCCTCCCAGGGAGCCAGGGGCAGGTCGTAGATCACGTTGTTTTCGTCCAGCGAATACACCGGGTGCGGTGCAATCCGGATTTTCAGATACAGATCTCCCGCTTGTCCGCCCGCCATGCCTGGGTTGCCCAGTCCGGTCAGCCGGATCTTGGCGCCGTTTTTCACGCCCGCCGGGATCGTCACCTGCAGGTTCTTGGTACGCGGCGCCTGTCCGGGCGCCTGCTCCTGCAGGGTGATGGCTTTGCCGCCTCCGCGGTAGGCTTCTTCCAGGGACAGTTCTATCTGGGCCTCGGCATCCCGTCCGCGCCGTGGACGCGGTCCGCTCTGGCGAAAATAATCACCGCCAGCGCCGCCGAAACCTCCAGCTCCGCCGAACCCGCCTGCCTGGCCACGACCCATGCCTCCGAAAATGGTTTCAAAAAAGTCGCTGAAACCGGAGGCGTCAAAGCCGCCGCCACCGCCGCCCTGGAAATTGAAGTGGACGTTATCAAAGCCAGGAGGCGGCTGGAAATTTTGGCCGTGCTGCCAGTTCGGTCCAAGCTGGTCGTAAAGCTTGCGTTTTTCCGGATCCTTTAATACTTCATACGCCTCGTTCATTTCTTTGAACTTGTTCTCGGCGTTTTTGTCGTTCGGGTTCAGGTCCGGATGGTACTTGCGCGCAAGTTTCTTGTACGCTTTTGATATTTCGTCCTGGGAGGAAGACTTGGTCACTCCCAGAATTTTGTAGTAATCCTTGTATTCAACGCTCATCTCGTATAGCTCTCCTCTTGCCCTACGATGGAGAATTCAGGCCAAGTTCAAAAATAACGCATTGATAGGGAGTGTCAAGTATCTGACGTGAAGACAACCAAAAGCTTACCCGTCCTTTTGTACCATTATATCAGCCGGCACAAGGATTCCATAGCCGTCTCCCCGGAAAGGTTTGAAGAACATTGCCGCGCGCTGGCCAAAGCCGGGTACCGGGGCGTCTCCCTGGATCAGGCCGTTGATTTTCTGCTCGATGGCGCGCCCCTGCCGCCCAGGTCGGTGCTGATCTCCTTTGACGACGGATTTCTGGACAATTACGTCCATGCCTATCCGCTTCTGGAGAAATACGGCCACCGGGCCGTGGTCTTTGCGGCCACGGAAAAGCTCGAGCCTGCCGCGCCCGTACGCCCGACCCTGCGGGATCTCTGGGACAAGCGGATCAATGCGGAAGCCTTGCCACGGGTAGACGCGCCGTTTCTGCCGGACCCGCTTGGCTATCCGTCGCGCAAGGATCCGTTCATGAGCTGGGACGAAGCCCGGTTGCTCGAACGTACGGGCGTCATCAGCCTGGCCGGGCATTCGCTGCACCATGATTCCGTGTTTCGTGGACCAACTCCCGAAGGACGCGAGCTGTTTCGTCCGGGCCCCCGGACGCGGACGTTTGACAGAGTGCGTGCTCCCGTGTTGTATGGCTTGCCGCGGCTGTCCATGGGACCGGCACTGAGTACGCGCGCTTTTGTGCTGTCGGACGCGCTGCTGGAGCTGGTTCGCAAGCTGGTGCCCCAGGAGCCCGCAGCGGCGGACGCATTTTTCAAAGAACCCGAGGCGGAAGATCGGGTCTGGCAGGAGCTGGAGCAACTGCCGTACGAAGCATGGGGCGAGCTGGAGAGCGAAGAAGCTTTTGCCTCGCGCGTACGGGACGAACTGGCGGCCTGCCGCGCACGTTTGATCAGCGAACTGGGCGGCGCGGAACGCAGCGCACGCAAGGCCCTGGCCTGGCCCTGGGGCAAATATGCGCCCGTATCGCTGGCCATGGCCAAGGAGGCGGGCTTTGCCGTCTTTTTCGCTACTAGCTTCGGCGCCAATCTTTCAGGAGCTCATTCCGGGGGGAACCCGGACCATGTGCACCGCTTCAAGGCCAGGGACAAATCCGCGGGCTGGCTCTTGTCCAGGGTACGGATCTATTCCCGGCCGCTGCTGGCGAAATTTTACGCAGGCATCCGTATATAAGAAACTATGCCTGGATGCAGCACTTTTTTTTGCAATAATCAGAATAAATGAACTATGATTGAATCGAATACGAGTTATGATGCTTTGGCCCTGTTTTCCGGGGGCCTGGATTCCATCCTGGCCGTCAAGCTGGTGGAAGAACAGGGCAGGCGGGTCAAATGTCTGCATTTCACCAGCCCCTTTTTCGGCAAACCTGACCAGGTAGCGGCCTGGAGCGAACTCTACGGCCTGGATATCAGCTGCATAGATGTGGGGGAGGATTTTGTCCGGCTGCTGCGCGATTGGCCGCGCTACGGTGTGGGCAAGGTGCTCAATCCGTGCGTGGACTGCAAAATCCTCCTGGCGAGCAAAGCGCGCGAACTACTGGAAACCTACGGCGCGCGCTGCATCATCACCGGCGAGGTGATCGGGCAACGGCCCATGTCCCAGCGCCGGGACACCTTGAACATCATCCGCCGTGATGCCGGGGTCCGCGAGTTGCTGGTCCGGCCGCTCAGCGCCCTGCGCCTGGACCCCACCGAAGCCGAACTCTCGGGCGTTCTGGACCGTGAACGATTGCTGGGCCTGGGCGGACGCGGACGCAAAGGACAGCTGGAGCTGGCGGAAAAGTACGGACTGAAACAAATTCCCACGCCCGCCGGCGGCTGCCTGCTGACAGAGGTGGAATCCGCCCGGCGTTACTGGCCCGTGCTGCAGCAGGCCGACAACCCCACGGCCGCGGATTTCGAGCTGGCCAACATCGGCCGGCAATACTGGTGGGGACCGCACTGGCTGGTCATCGGCCGCAACCGTTCAGACAACGACCGGCTGGAAAAGTTGGCGCGTACGGGGGATATGCTGCTCAAAGTCAAAGGTTTTCCGGGCCCGCTGTGCCTAGCCAGAAAAATCATGGCCGCACCCTGGCCGGACGTTGTGCTTCAGGAGGGCGCGGCGTTGTGTGCGTCCTTTTCCAACAAGGCCCTGCAAAGCGGCGGTCCGGTGGACGTAGGCTACGTGCAGGACGGCGGACAGGGGAGCGTGGCGGTATTTCCCAGCAGGGAAGCGGGCAGTTGGGCCGAACCCTTGTGGGTGCGGGCCAAGGAGGAAAAGGACCAGCGTGAAGCCGAACGCCTGGGACAGCTGAACGGCTGCAAATAAGGCTCGGGAGCCGACCCGTCAGCTTTCAGGCAGCGTTTGTTGCTTTTTCTCGACCCGTATGTTCTATACGGGCCATAGCCAGTTTTGTATGTGCCTGCCGGGCACTTTTTTTCGTCCGGAGGCACGTCGGGCTTGTCTCCGGGGCGGACTCGTCGTATGAATTCTTTTTTACAATTTATGCAAGTGTAGACGGAGCAGGGGGCTATGGGCGAACCCAACAGATATGACAAGGTTTATCCTGTCAATTGGGACCAGTTGCATCGGGATTGCAAAGCTCTGGCCTGGCGGCTGATGGACAGTGGTCCGTGGAAAGGCATTCTGGCCATTACGCGCGGCGGCTTGATTCCCGCCGCCATCATTGCGCGCGAACTTGACCTCCGGCTGATCGATACCATCTGCGTTTTGAGTTATGACTGGCAGGAGCAGGGCGATGAACTCAACGTCCTGAAGGGCGTGCACACCAAAGGCGAAGGCTGGTTGCTGATAGACGATCTGGTGGATACGGGCCGGACCGCCAGGATTGTCCGGGAGATGGTTCCCAAAGCCCATTTTGCCACGATTTTCGCCAAACCCGAGGGCAGGCCCCTTGTGGATACCTACATTACCGAAGTAAGCCAGGACACCTGGATATTGTTTCCCTGGGACAGTGAACTCCGTTTCGTACAACCGCTTTCCCGTTCGACATCCGGACAAGAGTCGATGAACGCCGCATCGGATTATATGCATGGCGATGAATGAGGTTATATCCCGTAGCACTACTTCCGTAACCCAAATTTGTTGGAGAAAGAGACAATGAAAAAAAGCATGCTCATCATGTTGCTGGCGCTTGCCGTGTTGCTGGTAGGTACGCTTGCGCCACAGGCCTTTGCTGCGAAAAAACTGAAAGTCGGGTTCGTATGCGTGTCGCCTGCAGTGGAGGCGGGATTCTCTTACTCGCACAACGTGGCCCGCCAGGAACTGGAAAAAAAATTCGATCTTGAGACGGTGCTGGTGGAGAGCGTACAGGAAGGCCCTGACGCCGAACGTGTGGTCCTGAATATGGCCCGCAAAGGCTACGACCTGATCATCGGTACGAGCTACGGCTACATGGACAGCATGCTCAAGGTCGCCAAGCAGTTTCCTGACACAAAATTCGAGCATTGCTCCGGTTTCAAGCTCGCACCGAACATGGGCAATTATTTCGGACGGATTTATCAGGCCCGCTATCTGACGGGAATGGTGGCTGGCAAGATGACCAAGAGCAACAAGATCGGTTACGTCGCCGCGTATCCCATCCCGGAAGTCATACGCGGCATCGACGCCTTTGCCCTGGGCGTGAAAAAGGTCAATCCCAAAGCAACGGTGCATGTTGTCTGGACCAAAACCTGGTACGATCCGCCTCTGGAAAAAGACGCGGCCAAGTCCTTGCTGGACATGGGCGCTGACATCATTACCCAGCATCAGGATTCTCCCGGACCGCAGGAAGCCGCCCAGGAAGCCGGAGTCTACTGCATCGGCTATCATTCGGACATGTCCAAACTCGCTCCCAAATCTCATCTGACCGCAGCCATCTGGGACTGGACGCCGCTGTACGAAAAGTTCGTCACAGAGGTGCAGAACGGCACCTGGAAGTCGGAATCCCTTTGGCCGGGCATGGAAATGGGTGTTGTGAAGCTCGCTCCCTTTGCTTCAATGGTTCCCAAGGAGGTGCAGGACGAGGTCAATGCCGCTGCTGACCAGCTTAAAAAAGGGCACGATACGATTTTTGAAGGCCCCATCAAAGACCAGAGCGGTGCGGTAAAGGTCAAAGCCGGAGAAAAGCTTGACGACAAGTCGCTGCTGGGCCTGGGCTGGTTCGTGGACAACGTCGTCGGCACCACAGAGTAGACGGAAAGAGCATCCATGCTCTGTCTTCGAAAACGCAAACGGGAAACCGTCTGGCAATGGGGCGGCCTGGTCATCGTACCGGCCGCCCTGGTCATCTCTTTCGCATTGTGCGCGCTGCTGCTGGCTTTGAGCGGATATGCGCCCGGCAAGGCCCTGCAGGTGCTCTGGCAGGGATCCTTGGGCGCCGGATGGGCTCTTGAGGACGCGCTGCTCAAATCCGTCCCGATTTTTCTCTGCTCTCTGGGCGTTGCCATCACCTTTCAGATGCAGGTCTGGAACATCGGCGCCGAAGGGCAGTTTGCTCTGGGCGCCATCGGCGCCACCTGGGTGGGGCTGACGTTTCCGAATCTGCCGGCCGGGTTGCTGCTTCCTGCCATGTTTCTGGCCGCCGCCGTTGCCGGCGGCTTGTGGGCGCTGATCCCGGCGGTACTTCGGATCTGGCTGCACGTCAGCGAAATCATTTCCACGCTGATGCTCAATTATATTGCCATCCTGTTGCTCGAATATCTGGTGTACGGCGCGTGGAAGGATCCCTCCAGCTTCGGTTTTCCCATGACCAAGGAATTCGTTCCGGCCGCGGTCATTGGCATGATTTCGGGAACCCGGCAGCATTGGGGGCTGGTGTTCGCCATCGGTGCGGGCATACTGCTCTGGGCTTTCATGCGGTTTACCCGTACGGGTTTTGAGATCAAGGCCAGCGGATCGGGCGTCCGGGTGGCGGCCTATGCCAAACTGCCTCACCCCTTTCTTCTGGCATTGGTCATGGTGCTCAGCGGCGTATTTGCGGGCTGGGCCGGATTGATTGAAATTTCAGCGGTGGTGGGGCGGTTGCAGCCCACCATCATGGCCGGATACGGCTATACGGCCATTGTGGTGGCTTGGCTGGCGCGGCTCAAACCGCTGCCTATTGCTTTTACCTCCTTTTTGCTCGCGGCTCTGCGCGTGGGCGTGGAAAACATGCAGCTCGAACTGCAGATTCCGGCCGCTTTCGGCGATGTGATGGAAGGAATTATTCTCCTGGCGGTTCTGGCCGGACAGTTTTTCTACACCTACCGCATCGAGTGGAAAACCGGTCTGACGGATAGCAAGGAGGCGGCGCGGATATGAGCCTGGAATTCATCGTCGCTTTGCTGGCCGCGACCGTACAATCGGGGACGCCGGTGCTGTTCGCCACCCTCGGCGAGATACTTACCGAAAAAGGGGGCGTGCTGAACCTGGGCGTGGAGGGCATGATGAGCGTGGCGGCCATGGGCGCGTTTCTGACCGCCTATGCCACGGGTTCGCCCTGGCTCGGATTGCTGGCCGGCGGGTTGTGCGGCATGGGCATGGCCGCCTGCCACGGCGTGGTCTGCATCACGTTTCTGGGCAACCAGGTCGTATCCGGCCTGGCCCTGACCATTGCCGGACTCGGACTGACCACCTACTTCGGCACGCCTTTCGTCGGCCTGTCTGCGCCTGGGTTCGGTCCGGCGCCCATTCCGCTGCTCTCGGACCTGCCGGTACTGGGGCCCATTTTGTTTGATCATGATCTGCTGGTGTACTTGTCCTTTATTGCTCCGCTGGGACTGTGGTTTCTGCTGCAGCGTACGCGCCTGGGCATGAACATCAGGGCCACCGGCGAGATGCCTGCCGCTGTCGCCTCGGCCGGGTTGAACCCCATCCGGCTGCGCTGGCTGGCTTTGGAACTGGGTGGATTTCTGATTGGCATCGGCGGGGCTTATCTCTCTCTGGCCTATACGCATCTCTGGACAAACGGACTTTCGGGCGGGCGCGGCTGGATCGCCGTGGCCCTGGTTATTTTTGCGTTCTGGCGTCCGTGGCGGGCCGTGCTCGGGGCGTATCTGTTCGGCGGCGTCATGGCCTTTCAGCTGCGTTTGCAGGCAGCGGGCACCTCGCTGCCTTCCTCCCTGCTGCTGATGCTGCCTTACGCGCTGACCATCCTGGCCCTGTGCGTCTCGTCGTTCCGCGGACGCAATATCGCCGCACCCGAGGCATTGGGCACCAACATCGAACCGGATGATTAGAGTATCATTGCTTTGAAATAATGAAGCCTTCGGCGGCTTACGAACTTTCTGACCGACTTTGAGTGGAATGAAATTGAAATACACTATTGTACATTTATTCTGTGATTATCGTCGGATACAAGTTTATAGGGAGTCCGTGGCATTTCAATTTTTGGAGGAAGCAGCGGATGGAAACCGGGTCTGAGCAAACGTCTTCGCCTGTGGTCCGGCTCAACAAGGTCAGCAAAGCCTTCGGGTCGAACAAGGCCAACGACGAAATCAGTCTGGACATCCGGGCAGGGCGGATACTGGCTCTGCTGGGGGAAAACGGCGCGGGCAAATCCACGCTGATGTCCATTCTTGCCGGACGGTATGTGCCGGATTCGGGGCATATCGAAGTCGATGGCCGTGCTGTGGCCTTTTCGTCCTCCAAAGACGCCATTACGGCCGGAATAGGCATGGTGTACCAACATTTCATGCTGGTTAATTCCATGACCGTGGCGGAAAACGTATTGTTGGGGCAGATGGACTCCGTCTATGCCTCGCCAGAGCGTATGCAGCGGATCATTGCCGACCTGGCAGCGTCGTTCGGCATGGATATCGATCCGGCCGCCCGTGTTGCGGATCTGTCCATGGGCGAGCGCCAGCGGGTGGAAATTCTCAAGCTGCTTTACCGCGAAAGCCGGGTGCTGATTTTCGACGAACCCACCAGCGTGTTGACCGAGGTGGAGACCGAGAAACTGTTCGAGTCCATGCGCGCCATGGCCGACCAGGGCAAGGCCATTGTGTTCATCAGCCACAAGCTGGACGAAGTGGTGGCCAATGCGGACGAGATCGCCATCCTCAAGCGGGGGCGCATTGTGGGCGAATACCAGCGCGATGAGGTCACCTCCAAAGCGGACCTAGCCTGCCGCATGGTGGGTAGAGAGGTTTTACTGGAAGTGAAAAAGACCCCCGTGCCTCTGGGCAAGGAGGTGCTTGAAGTCCGCCATTTTGACGGGCTGGGTCTGCACGATGTGCATTTCGAACTGCGTATCGGGGAAATCCTTGCCGTGGTGGGCGTTGCGGGCAACGGGCAGAAGGTGCTCGTGGAATCCATCTGCGGCATGCAGAAACCGCCGTTGGACACGGTTTTTATCATGGGCAAACCCTGGCGGAATTTTTTCGCCAAGCTTTCCTGGAAAAAATCGCTTTCCTATGTCCCTGAAGACCGTTTGGGCCTGGCCGTGGCCGAACAGATGGATTTGGTGGATAATTTATTGCTGACGACCCGCAAGGGTTTTTCCAAGGGGCCCTGGCTGAACCGTAAACGGGCGGCCCAGACCATGACCGCCTTGATGGAAAAGCATCAGATCGCTTCCAACGGCATCCAGAGTCTGGCCTGGCAGCTTTCCGGGGGGAATCTGCAAAAGGTGGTCATCTCGCGGGAACTGTACCGCCAGCCCGCGTTGATCGTTGCCGAACAGCCGACCCAGGGGCTGGATATTTCGGCCACGGAAAGTGTCTGGAATCATCTATTGGATACGCGCGAAAAAGCGGGAATTCTGCTGGTCACCAGCGACCTGAACGAAGCGCTGCAACTGGCGGATCGCATTGCCGTGATCTACGAAGGGCGTTTCATGGATCTTTTCCCCGTGACGGATACGCAGAAGGTGGAGAAGATCGGATTGATGATGGCCGGGGTTTCGCCCGAACAACAGGATGCTGTCGGGCAATAATAAAGATTCATCGGGTGATACGTATTGTAAAAATACTGTCAGGTGTTCATGGAGACGCGTTCAGTATCGGCTGCATGAGCCACAACATGGCATGCAACGGTTGGGGGGCTCGTACGTTGCATTTGTCGAAACGCTGCCTTTGCCCGGAGTTGGCTGTTTGAGGTGCATGAGTCTATGAAGTGTTCCTTTGTTGAAAAAACATCTTTCCCTTTCATCCTGATCAGTGTGCTCATCTTTTTGGCTTACGCCAATTCGTTGAAAGGCGAGTTCCTTTATGACGACTACGCCAATATCATCGCCAACAATTCCATACGTGGTGAATGGACTCTCAAGGGGCTGCTGTTCCCTCCGGGCACTTCCTTCAGAGGACGTCCCCTGGCGAGTCTCAGTTTTGCCCTGAATTACGCCATAAGCGGACTCTCTCCGTGGAGTTACCACTTGTTCAATCTGGCGGTGCATATTTTTTCCGTGCTTTTATTATATGGCATCACTCTACGGCTGCTGCGTACCGAAAAGTTGCGTTCGTTCACCGACGTGGCAATGCCTCTGGCTCTCTCCATTTCCCTTGTTTGGGGGCTGCACCCCTTGCTGACTCAGGCCGTGAGTTATATCTCGCAACGCATGGAATCCCTGGCCGCCATGTTTTTTTTGGCCACAGTGTATGCCGCCATTGCCGGATGGGAATCCTTGCGGCGTAAAAATTTGCTACACGGCCTTGCCCTGCTCTCCTGCCTGTTGGGTGTTTTTGTAAAAGAAATCATCGTTGCTGCGCCGTTCATGGTGCTGCTCTGCGATTACCTTTTCTACGCAGGCTCTGTGCGTAATGCTATACGCCGTTCCCCTCTATTGTACGCCGGACTGTTCATTGCCCTTGCCGTACTCGCTGCCATGGTCTCAACCGGCATGACGTTTTCTACCAACGCCATGAATACGCATTTGACCCCCTTTGCCTATCTTGTGGCGCAAAGTGAAGTCGTGTTTCACTATTTGTATCTGACCTTCTGGCCCGACAATCTGATTTTTTCTTACGACAGGGCGCCTGCGGTCCTGGAAAACGCTTGGCCTTTTCTCTGCCTGTACGGAGGGGGAGCGGCGGCGACGTTGTATCTCGTCATCCGCAAGCATCCGACGGCCCTGCCCATGGCCTGGATATTTTTTACCCTGGCGCCCACCAGTAGCTTTGTGCCCCTGACTTTTCTCATTTTCGAATACCGCATGTACCTGCCGCTCATGGGCGTCATCGGCCTTGTGCTGCCTCTTGGCCATCTCGCTTTTAAAAAAATCGGTCAAAGACAACATATCAGCTTGGGGAAGCTGGAACTCTTATGCGTCGGCATTATGATTTTCGCACTTGGCATGGCAACCGTTGTTCGCAACAAAGCCTATCAAAGCGACATCTTTATTTGGGCGGACACTGTGGTCAAACAGCCCACGAACGTCATCGCGCTCAACAACCTCGGCGCTTCTCTTATTTCCGCCCGGCGTCCCAAAGAGGCCTTGCCCATTCTCAAACGTTCTCTGGAACTCGCCCCGGACGC
The DNA here is from genome assembly GCA_963677785.2 of Desulfovibrionaceae bacterium. GTDB lineage: Bacteria > Desulfobacterota > Desulfovibrionia > Desulfovibrionales > Desulfovibrionaceae. The sequence goes on from CAXXDH010000002.1 coordinate 622,250, forward strand.
CGACAGCAAAACCTACAGCAATCTCGGCGGTGCTTATGTCTTATCGGGGCAGTACGAAAAATCCTTATCCTACCTGGAAAAAGCCATAACACGCGATTCCAATAATTTCGTAGCCTTCAATACCCTCGGTTTTGCATATGAAAAACTCGGGAAGCCGGACAAAGCCATCGCTTTTTACGAACGAGCCCATCAACTCAATCCCGCATACGCACAAGCCAAACACAATATGAACCGTCTTGAGCGAAAAATGCAATAAGATGGTACCCAGCGCAAAAAGTAATTAGTCGTTCTTGAAAAACGTTCTGGTGGGTTTGCCTCGAACAGGTAAGCCGTCGTCTCTGACGACATTACTCGCCAAGGCACTACCTTCCCGGCGTTTGTGAACAGCTGCGGAAAATGGAAAGCTAATCACAGTCAGATGGTGCTGCCGGTACCATGTTGTGGATGCCCGAAGTATCGAAACAGGGTGGTTTGTGGGAGGCTCCGAGAAGAGCTTGAGGAAACTACGCGCCCTTTGTGAATTCTATAAAATGCAGTTGGATAGGGCACAGCGTATCAGGGCGTATACACTTAGAACTTATCCGTAAATAATGCCTGTTTTCCGTAAAGCTATGATCGTAGCAGCTAACTGAGTCAAAGCCATGTGTGTTGAAAAAAGTTTTTCAAATCTTACAAGGAGTTTCCTGAATCGGTTGAACCAGGAAAGGCTCACCTCTACAATCCATCTGCGTGCTTTGAACTCGGGGTTACGTTTCTTTTCGTCGATCTCTTCACCACGTGGGCGGACATGTGGAATATACCCAGCTTTTTCAATGCAGCTACGAGCTTCATCTCCAGTATATCCGGCGTCTGCGCAAAGATTCTCTTTGAGTTCAATGGCTGGCTTATGCACGACTTTGTCGTTCAGCACATTCTCCAATTGGGAAACATCATGCCGATTGGCCCCGGTCACGACGATCGATAACGGGACGCCACGCTCGTCCACCAGCAGGTGGCGCTTGGATCCTTTTTTTTCCCCGATCCGTGGGGTTTCGCCCCTCGGCTTCGCGCGCCAGAGGAGCTTTGTACATCCCCCCATCAATGGCTTGCCACTCCCAAGCTATACCCATCATTTCATCGTACTCGGCCAATCCTGCTTGCCAAAGAGCCAGAAAAAATCCTTCTTGTTCCCACTTGCGAAAATAGGCGTGGATCGAACTCGGACTACCAAACATTTTTTTGGGCAAGGCCTTCCATTGAATTCCAGTACGCAGAACAAATACAATAGCTTCAAAAACCTTACGGGGTGGAAGAGGCTTACGTCCGCCACCGGTTTTTCTTTTATATTGCTTCGCCTCGTCCCGCTTTGGGACGGGGACAAGAGGTTCAACGATCGCCCAAAAGGCATCGGAAACTTCCCAAGATTTTATTTTACTGGCCATTTATCACTCCTCAATAAAAAGGAGGATAGCAAAAAATCTAGACAAAGTCTAATTATTTACGGATAAGTTCTTATAAAAAAAGGCGCCCGGTTGGAGCGCCTTGTCTTGCCGGTTCAGGCCAGCATCTCGTGAAATTGCCGGACCTTGTATTGAATGTTGTTCCACAGGCCCTGCGGTGAGTACATGCCGGATGCAGCAGTCGGCAGGTGCAGCAGCTTGTCAGCGTAGCGTTGCAGCCAGAGCACCATCAGGATCTGTTCCCTGCCGGAAATGGTCAGGGACGGGTCTTGTTCGATTTTATTCGCGGTGTCGCGCATCATGTCCGCAACCATTTCGGCCACGGTGGGGTCGGTGATTTTTCCTTGCTGCAGGATGGATGCGGCGCTGTTGGCGATACAGAGTAGGGCATCCACAGAGCTGACCGTGGCTGACGCGGGCAGCTGATTTTCATTGGCGCGAGCTGCGGCATCGTGCTGCTGGGAGGTTTCGCCGATGGAATCGAGAGTTTCCCCGATCATGGCCCAGGTAAAAAAGCCGTTCATGTCCATTTCCTCCTCGACCGGCGCGTCCAATTCCTGCGTGATCAGAGCGTCAATATAACTGCTCAGTTCAGTGTAGTCTTCCAGTACCATACGAATTCTCCTGGTTAGACAATGGGTGCGGTATGTCGTTTTATGTTCCCCACAAGTGGAGAGATGTATACATTATACATTTTTCTTCAAGAGGGTAAAATACTGTATTTCCGATTTGTAATACTCGTGTAATATACCCGGTACTGTGCATGTGGCCGATGAGAAAAACAGGTTCAAATCGATTGGGCTTCATGCTGTTATACAGTACATGACGCAGCAATCCCGCTTCGGGTTGACGCGGATGTGAAAAAAAAGCCGCGCTCTGCAATTCGCACAATTCGCAGGGACATCTGAGGCCAAGGCGCGACTAGCCGTTTTTACACCGGTTTTGTTGACAAAACGGCTATTGGCATGCAGCGGTTAGCAGGCCGCGCATTCGGGTGGAAAACGGACCGGAGGATTTGTTTGTTTACATTTATTTTTCGCCTGACAAAAGAAAAGCGATGACACGCTTGCTTAACACGGCCATTTCCTTACACTTCCTGGGAGAAGGCTTAACCCTCTTGTACAGTTCCAACATCTCGAGTTGCCCGCCAAGGTAAGCGGCCAGCGCTTCCTCTCCAGCTGAGGAGATATTCGCGTTGTGAGCCGCGTGCAGTTTTTTTTGAATGCACGTCAGGGCGATTTCCTCGGCTTTAAGCAGAAGTTCGGATACGGCAGCATTCCGTCCGGCCTCACAGACCACCTCCATATAGACCTGAAAGTTGTCATATTCCTTGCTCTTCATAATATGGTCGACAACGGCGCATAGCCCTTTCTCGATCGATGGAATGGTTTCCAGATAGGCAGCAAGCTCCATGGATTTTGCGACTTCGCGTTCGGCGATATGGACGATGATCGCATCTTTGGAGGCAAAATAATGATAGACCGTTCCCGGACTCAGTCCCGCCAAGCTGCAGATTTCCTGCATACTCGATTTGTGAAATCCGTTTTTTTGAAAACAGGTCAGAGCAGCGTTGACTATCTGTTCTTTGCGTTTTCGGGTGCCTTCCTTGCTCGTCTTTCTGCCCATGGCTTATTCCTTTTTTAGAATAATCGTTCGAAGAATATTGACAGTGACCGCGAGTCGTGTCAAATATTTCTCGAATGAATGTTCGAATAATATACAGATTCAAAAAGCGGGAAGCCATATGAAAATACCAACCATGAAACTAATGGGTTGGTTGTTGCTGGCCGGAAGCGTGCTGCTGGTAGCCGTGGTCTGGCTGGAACGCCATGAAGAAAAGCAGCTTCGACAGGAACAGGCGCCAAGGCCGAACCGGCCGGTGTCAATAAGCATCACGGCAGTGGAGTCCGGAGAGCTGACGCGTTGGGTAGTGGGTGAGGGAAGAGTTCAGGCGGTACGTAAGCGCGTTTTGCAGTTCGAGGAATCTGGAATGGTCGCAAAGGTTGCAAAAGCCCCGGACGGGGGATGCATCCGCGAAGGGACCATGGTTTCGGGCCCAGGTGCAAAACATCCGAAGGGTCAGATGCTTGCCAAGCTCGACGACCGGGATACACAGGCTGAAATACGCCAATCAGAAGCCGCACAGGCAGAAGCTTTAAACGAGTTAACGTCGCAGCAGGCGGCATTGTCGCAGAGCAAAAATGATTTGAGAGAGGCGCAACGGCATGCAAGGCGCAATAGCAGGCTCTTTTCCAAACGCGTCGTACCGCAAAGCGATTTGGACAAGGCTGAGGTTGCATACAAAAATGCGCATGAAGCCGTAAAACGCGCCGAAGCTGCCGTAGCTGCGGCGTCTTCCAGGGTGGAAAGCGCGAAAGCCGTGTTGGAAAAAGCCAAGCGGGTTCAGGATAAAATAACTTTGTACGCGCCTTTTGATGGACTGCTGGCGCGTATCAACATTAGAGAAGGCGATTTTTTTGATCTGGACGATGTGGACCACTCCAGCGAGAGTAATCTGTTGGAAACAGCGGCTATGACCGTGATTGATCCCACTGAGATGGAGGTGACATTGTATCTTCCCGAATATGAAGGAAGGGGCGTTACAACCGGACAGCGGGTTTTGGTGGTTCCCGGCGCCGTGGACGGGGCGCGCGCCGGAGCGGACAAGGAAGAACTGTTCGCTGAAGGTACGGTTCATGCGGTGAGTCCGCAGGTGGATGCCGCACGACGGGCCATTCTGGTCAAGGTTCGCTTCCGGCAGCGGGAGAATCGTATTTTGGATGGTATGTTCGTCAGTTGCTGGATAGCGGTGGAGACAAAGAAAAATGCTTTAAAGGTTCCGCTGGCGTGCTTGTTATTTGAAAACGATCAGGCTTTTGTTTTTACCGTTGCGAACAGTCAGGCAGTCAAGCGGAAAATAGAGCTGGGAATCATCGATGAAGCGTACGCCGAGGTCCTGGTTGGACTGCGGGAGGGCGAAACCGTGGCCTGCAAAGGGCGAAAACAACTGCACTCCGGCCAGCCGGTGCGAAAGGTCGAGGCAGGAGAGGTGTCGGATGACTGATGCAACAAGGAAGGCCGACAACACCGGTAAGCCCAACGCCTTTTTTGATTTTTTCTTTCTTCGGCCAGTTCCCACGGTAATTTGGATTTTATTGCTGGGCGTTTTTGGAGTGGTGGGGTTCAACTCCATGATCAAGGAGTCTTTGCCTGATCTGGAAATACCTGAATTTTCAATAGAGACTACCTGGGAGGGCGCCACCCCCGCCATGGTGGAAAAGGAGATCACGCAACCGATTGAAAAGGAGCTTCAAGGCGTTCGGGGGGTGAAAAAAATCTACAGCGCTTCCCGGTACGGTATTTCCAGTGTGGCAGTGAGTTTTCAAGCCGAATGCAGACAGTCCGAGAGCATGCAGCTTGTGCAGCGCCATGTGGCTTTAGCCGCGGCCCATTTGCCCAAAGCCGCTGAGCGGCCCAGGGTGGAGGCTTCGTCTGTAAATGATCTGCCTGTGGCCACCATAGCGTTGTTCGGAAATGTGGGACAGGCAGAGTTGGAAGCATTGGCAGAATCCACCAAGCGCAAACTGCAGCGCATTCATGGAGTGCGTCGCATCAATATGACGGGAGCGCGCCGGAGCGTGGTACGTGTGCAGCTTCTTCCGCAACGATTGAAGGCGTACGGCTTGCCTGCGACCCTGGTACGCGAATGTATCGTGAATCATGGGGCAGATGCACCTTGGGGCCGTTTCGAGCATACGGGCCTGCAGTTTTCCATGAAAATGGACGGAGCGTATACCTCGCTGGAGACGCTGCGGCAGCTGGTGATAACACGATTGCCGGGAGACCGTCTCGTACGGCTTCAGGACGTGGCCCAAGTCCGTATGGGGCAGACGCGTGAAAAAACGCGCGCTTCATTGAGCTGGGGGGGCGAGTTCGTCCCGGTAATCTCCCTGGATGTGCTAAAAATATCCGGTACGGACACTATGGGTTTGGTACGTGCGCTTGAAAGCGAGCTGCGGTCTTTAAGTGCTGGCGTCGATTGGCCCCAGGGAGTGTCCTGGCGGCTGCTTGGGAATCAGGCGGAAGCTATTCAAGTCGAACTCGATCGCGGAGTAAGCAACGGATGGCAGGCCATGCTGGCGGTTTTTGTGGTGCTGTTTATTTTTCTCTCCTGGCGGGAGGCCCTGGTCGCGGCTTTGTTGGTCCCCTTGACGCTGTCAGGGACCGTGGCCGTACTTTGGGTTCTTGGGTATACTTTCAACATGCTGGTCATTGTGGGCATGATTCTGGCGTTGGGACTGTTGGTGGATGACTTCATATTGATTATGGAGGGCATGCATGAAGGGATTTTTATCAGACAGCTGGGATTTGTGGAGAGTGTGCGGCGCACAATAAGAACATATGCGCTACCTTCCTTTTCAGGTTCCATTACCACTATTCTCGTGCTTGCCCCCATAGCTTTTGTTGGCGGAGAAGATGGGAAGTTTATCCGAGTAATTCCTGTGACAGCGGCTGTCTGCCTGGTGATGTCTTACCTTGTTTCCGTTTTGCTTGGGCCTTCCTTGTCTCGGCTTTTTCTGGGGACCGGCAAGAAAAAGTTCAGTCCGGGCGCGGTTGACCGCTTTTCACAGAAGATGGAAAAAAAGCTGGCCGACTTCCTCGGGCGCGTAATTCTCAAAAGCCGTAAGCGCGCTTTGGCCTGGGTCATGTGCGCATTGGGGCTTTTTCTTTTGAGCCTGGTTGCTGCAAGCGAGTTGCGCGACACCCTGTACCCCAAAGAGGACGGCCGTACGCTTGGTATCACTGTTGAGCTTGAGGCGGATGCCACACTGAAAGATGCGGATCGTGCGGGACAGCGGATCGGGGCCATTTTACGCGGTAAATCCTATCTGGAGCATGTGGTGCGCGTGGTAGGGGCTAAAGATGCCTACTCGTTTTCCTCTATTTATGACTATCTTGGACAGGCCGAGGCAGTTAACCGCGTAGGCTTTGCCTGTTACTTTACGCCCGGCAAACAGCGAGACAAATTGCTGCATGCCTATGTTGAACCATTGCGTACGGAGCTTGAGGCCGCATTGGCCAGTGAGGCGGGAGCCCGTGTTTTCATGAATCCGGCCATCGGCGGATCGTCCAACGAAGATGCGGTGCAAATCGAGATCAGTGGGGAGGAGCTGTCCCGTTTGCGTGGCATAGCCCAGGATGTTCGGATGCTTTTGGAACGAATACCGGGTGTTGTCGATATCCGCGACTCTATCGGGAGGGCAGGAACGGAGCTGCGTTTTCGCCCAATGCCGGAGGCCCTGGATTATTACCAAATCAGCCAGAGCGACATGGCAGGACAGATGCTTGCTTACATGGAAGAAGAGAAACTTGCCAAGTACCGCCGTCCGGGCACCCAGGACGATCTGGATATTCGTCTGGAGACGTTGTGGAGCAAGGGTACGGAAAAGGAAGGTATTTTCCGGGATTTTGAAGAGCTGGCCCAGTTGTCCATCATTGATGGCAAAGGCCGCGCCGTGCCGCTTTGGAGCCTGGCAGAGCCCGTAATCTCGTCAAGCGATACTGTTATTCCGCGGAAAGAGGGGACCCGCTCGATAACGGTGCTGGCTAAACTGAACGGCGCGTATCTTTCGGAAGTGTTGGAAAACATGCGGCCGCAGATGGAGAAGCTGAAACAGGGCTGGCCCGCGGGGTATGATTATAATTTTGCCGGTGAGAAGGACGAAAAAAAGACCTATGAAAATATGCTTATAGCGTTTTGCGCCGCTGTGTTGCTTGTTTATGCCGTGCTATCGTTGCTTTTCGATTCGCTGCTTTATCCAGGAATTATTTTAAGTACGGTGCTGTTCTCCCTGGTCGGCGTATTTTTCGGATTTATGCTTTGCGGCATCCCGTTTTCCTTTTCCGCCTCCATCGGCATCGTTGCCTTGGTGGGCATTGTGGTTAACGATGCCATAATTCTGGTTGAAACGATGCGTACGCACAGCCGCTCAGGAAAAGATGTCTTCAGCGCGGCCAAGCTGGGAGCCGCGGACCGTTTGCGCCCTGTTGTCAGCACCACAGTGACAAATTTTGCCGGACTTACGCCGCTTGCCCTGTCCGATCCGGGATGGGCTCCCCTGTGCCAAGCTATTATTTTTGGCGAAGTGACTGCGACGCTTGGGGCCGTACTACTTATTCCGGCGTTGTATGTTCTTTTCTCGCGCGGAGAGAGAAAAAAATGTACGAAAAATGGAGATCAAGCTCAGACGTTGCTGAGGGGGCGGCAGATCTGATGGCAGGCAGAGAAACAGACTGTGTTGAGTCGGTTTTTGATAAGCATAAGCCATGAATTGTTGGTGTCGGATATTAGAAAATGGACCTCGCCGCAGGTGCTGCTCGGCCCGGTGGTTTTCTTCACTGGTTGCGGACTTCCTGCTGTCCTTCGTAGGCATTGTCTTTGGCTTCCATGGCGTTATTGACCGCGTTTTGGGCATTGCGAGCCACTTCCATGGTGGTGCTGCTTATTTCTTCCATGGCAGTGGCTGTTTCCGTGGTTCTTTCGGACTGGAATGCGGCTCCCTTGGCCGCCTTGTCTATCCGCATTGGCTCGATATTGTTTGACTTTGACCATTGGACGTCTGGTAATCCATTTTTAGTATTGCGATCATTCAATTTCCCAGACAGATAAAAATATTCAGAGGTAGACCGGCCCAGTGCTCTCTGGACAAATACCCGCGGCGTTCTTACCTTTCCCACGTATCTGCTTGGAAAGATCTGCTTGTGGAGTGGTGGATAAGAAAAATTGTCGCCGCTTTGGGCATCGTAAGAAACATATGAACTCAATTCAGAGTGGGCAAAGAAGGAAAATGTGGTTCAATTTGGAAAAAATTCACTGGCTACTATAGAGTATACGCTCAGGTGGAGTGACGGACACACCTCGTTTGAAGAATGGTATCTGGCCCGAAAGGTCAATGTCTGGCGGGACATCTTCCCAGATGGTCTGGAGAAAGTTTTGACGGGCAAACGCTTGGGAGACAAGGTTGCGGTTGCGTATGCTCCAGGAAAAGCTGTTCCGCCTGCCAAAAACACCCAAATTTTTCAAATACCACTTTCCGAATTCCAGAAACGCAACGTTGCGGGGCGATGCGTCAATCCGGCTTTGGGACGATTTTATCCGCAGGGCCTGTTGTGCGGGCTGCCTGGGGTATACTCCTGTACGGTTGCTCCGTTTCGTGTGCTGGAAAAGCAAGACGAAAGGCTGACGGTCGACTGCAATCATCCGCTGAGTCGTGTTTCTTTGGAACTGGAGGCCCGTATCGTGCAACTGGAGGACAAATGCAGCGATACCGGCGGTCATCTCTTTCACTGGATGGAAGAAATAACCAATTGGGGCCCGGGCATGCAGAGCGATTTGCCCGGAGTACGTACGGATTTTCAGGAAGAATCTTTTTATGAACGTTCGGATACCGCCCCTGATTCGGAGTTTTATGACCAGGCGCGGTTGATAGGCCATGTGGATGCGCAGGCCGGTCGTAATTTGCAGACCTTGTATACGCGTTTTCTCAAACCCGGCTCACGGGTTTTGGATTTGATGAGCAGCGTGCAGTCGCACCTGCCCGCGGACAAGGATTTGCACGTGGTCGGCGTGGGATTGAATACGGAGGAAATGCGGAACAATCCGCTGCTTGCAACGCACTACCGACACGATTTGAACCTGGATCCGGCGTTTCCCGGTGAGCCGGGGAGTTATGATACGATTGTCTGCAGCCTCTCGTTCGAGTATCTGACACAACCAGGGGCTGTACTGCAGCGCGCTCGTGAGTTGCTGCGGTCCGGCGGACAGTTGCTGATCGGGATTTCCAACCGCTGGTTTCCCACCAAGGCCATCGCCGGATGGCTGGATATGCATGAATTCGAGCGCGTCGGGTATATTCTGGATTGCGTACGCCATGCGGGGTTCGCCGAACAGGCGGAAGCCTGCAGCATGCGTAATGACTGGCGCCCGACGGACGATCCGCATTTTTTGGAAACACGGGGCATCAGCGATCCGGTGTACGTGGTACGGGCCTTCAGGCATTGAACACCGGATTGCGTATGGATTGCCGGACTGGAAACAGGGCCGGGAGCGCCCGTATTTCTGACATTCGTGTAATTGTTTTGAAAGGCCCGTGTAATATGCGGGCTCTATAGTACTAATCAACCCAAACAGCACAATCATTAAACTGTTTCATTATCCTCCTCATTGCCGGAAGTTCCCCCGCTTCCGGCTTTTTTTATGGCAAATGGCGGAGGAGAAACATTGCACGCCCGTAATGCTCAAGAAAGTTTAGAGTAATCATTGGGGGGTAGGTTGCTTTTCAACGGAACAGCAACGATCTCCTCAATAAGCAGTAACCCCCCCGTTAGTGGACCGGGAGGTTTTCCCCCTTCCCGGTCCTCATTTTTTCAACACGGAAACAGAAGTGAAATGAGGTGTGGCATGCTGAACAGAATGTTGCTCGTGCTGACTATACTGTTGCTTTGCTATACGCTGGCCGTCGGGAGTGTCCGTCAGGCCAGAACCGCTCACTACGGGACCACCGAGTATAACGGCTGCATCCCGGTCCTTTTCGAAACTCCGAACACTACCCTCCCCATTTGCTGGGTCTAGAAATGAGACGAATATGAGTTGTTGCGCTTTTAGCTGCGTTACGCCTCTGTTTTGACAGCATCTCCCGTATTCAAATCCTTTGGAGGCGAGACGATGACCTGGTCGCCGGCCTTGACGCCTTCGAGAATTTGGGCTTGCTCGTCATTGAGTATGCCCACTTTGACGGTGGCGAGGCTGGCCTTGCCCTGGCGAATGGTGAAGACCTGCCACTGGCCCTGGTTGTTGCGGAACAGGGCCAGGCGCGGCACCACCACCGCATCCTTGGCGCTGTCGGTGTAGATTCTGACGCGGAGCCTGTAGGCCAGGCCCAGTTCGCGGCGGTTTTGTTTCAGATTTTCCAGCAGGCCTTTTGCAAAATCGATGACCACGGGGACACGCTGCTGCTCCACGCCGAGGGAGGACACCTTGGTAAAGGCCTCGGGCTTGACGCGTTCGACCGTTCCTTTGGCGGGGAGTCCGGCAAACACGTCGCCGATGATTTCCACATCCTGACCCGGCTGGATGGATCCGGCTTCCTGGCTCAATATGTCGGCTGTGACCTGCATTTGCGCAAGGTCGCCCATGTCGAGCAGGGGGGAGCCGGCGCTGAGCACCTGTTCGTTTTTTACGTAGCGCTTGAGGATCAGTCCGCTGATGGGCGCGGTGATCGTGGCGCGTTGGAGATCGGTTTGCGCTTTGTGAAGAGCTTTTGACAGGGCGTCGCTTTCCAGGCTTTTGCGTTTCAGCCATTGATCCACATATTTCGGACCGAGTTCCGATGCCACGGCCAGGGTATTCATGGTTTGGGCTATCAGGTTGTTCACGGCGGCGTCCACACGGCTCTGGGCATTGTCGGCCTCGGCTTTGAGCAGTTTTTCTTCGGTGGAGGCGCCTTTTTTCAGCAGCTGCTCAACGGATTTGGTATACCAGTCGGAGAATTTGTATTGCGCGTCGCTGGCCTTGGTCATTTCCTGGGCAGCGTCCGTCATATTTTTCATGGCTTCAATCCAGCGCGTAAATTCTTCCAGGGCTGTCCGCTCCAGCTCGTTGAACTGGTTCAGGTCCACCTGGGCCTGGGCCTGGGCCAGCTTCGCCTCCAAGGCGGTGGTATCCATACGGGCCACGGTCCGGCCTTTTTCCACGCTTTCGCCTTCCTTGACTTCTATGGGCAGAATTCTGCCGTCAACCGGCATGGTCAGCTCGTAAACACGCGGCAGGGTCGTGCGCGCGCGGTCTTCCACCCAGGCGCGAATTTCCTGCCTGGCGGCTTTTGCCGCAAAGACAGGCTTGCCCGAGTCGGATTGTGCTAACAGCGCGGCCCCGATTACCAGCACTGCGCCGAGTACGGCCCATTTGATCCACGATTTTTTGCCTGTAGCCATGGCTTCCTCCGCATTAAGCGCTTATTCTTTCATGCTCAAAGCTTCATTCCAGTTCAGTTTCAGTATCGAACGCTGGATGACGACCTGGCAGAGCAGAACAAAGACTACGGCCAGGACAATGGAAATGATCCAGCTTCCCGGATTGATCACGCAGGGCATGGAGTACATGTCGTTCTGGTATTGTTTGGCCATGCCGTCCAGCATCCACCAGCCCAGGGGCAGCCCCACCAGGATGCCCGCGACGTTGACCAGGATGTTTTCCCGCAGCAGCAGGTTGCCTACTTCCAGGGCCGAGTATCCGAGTACGCGATAGGTGGCGATTTCGCGTTTGCGTTCCAGAATGCCGATCAGGCTGGCATTGAGGATGGAACCGAAAAAAATGATTCCGCCGAAAAATATCAGCGGGTAGGCCATAGCGCCGAGCTTGTCCACAAACGATTTCTGGATCAGCTTCTGCTGCAGCTTGCGGTTGCCGATACCGGCCAGCTGCGGATAGCGTTTGCACTGGTGCAGAAAGACACGCAGCTCAGCCGGGGTCATCCTCGTTCGCAGCTGTAGAGCGGAAACGGCGTCGGATTCGTGGATTTGCGCGTTGAGAAAATCGAAATCAGCATAGACCGAGAGCCCGAACATGGAATCGATGATCCGGGCGACCCGGACGGTACGGGGGTCCTGCAGTCCCTTGGTGGGGATGATGGTCACCCGGTCGCCGGGGTCGACATCCAGGATGGAAGCCATACGCCTGCTCATGAGCAGGCCCGCATGGGGAATGGCCACTGCGCGCCCCTGGGTGTCACGGGGCACGGTCATTTGCGCATCGCTTACAAGACCCAGAACCCGCCCTTTTTTGCTGTGATGGCCGTTGACGAAGTCACAGGCGACTTCCAGCAGCGGCTCCACCCGGACCACTCCGGGCAGGGAGGCGATTTCGTAAACCGCGCCGTAATCCATTTCTTCGCGAAAGGTCAGTTTGAAGTCCGAAAGCAGGATTTTTTCAAACTGAAAATCTGCCATGTACTGCAACGAATCCACCATACCGAAGGTGCAGACCAGAAGGGCGGTGCCCATGGCCGCGGCAAAAACGCCCACAAGCGAGCGGACGCGGTTGCGGAAGAGGTTGCGCAGGCTGAGCTGCCAGCGGAATCCAAGCCCCCGCCAAAGCCAGGGAAATTTTTCGAGAAAGATGCTGCCGCCTTTGGTGGGAGGCTGTTCGTGCATGGCCTCGGCCGGATTCAGGCGAGTCACATGGCCTACGCCCCGCAGCGTTCCCAGAAGACCGAAGAACAGGGCGATTGCCACTGAAAGCAGCATCAGATTCGGATAGAACATGTTCGCCAGTTTGGGAAACGTGAAAAAGCTTTTGTAGGTTTCCGTCAACCCGGCGGCCATGAAGTATCCCAGAACGCAGCCCGCAATTCCACCGCACAGACCGACAATGAAGCCCACCTTGAGAAAGTGGGCGCGAATTTTGCGGTTGCCGTATCCCAGGGCCTTGAGCGTACCCACGATGGTGCGTTGCTGTTCGGCCAGCCGGGTCATCAGTACGTTCAGTACGAGCGCAGCGACAGAGAGAAAAATCAGGGGCATCATGGTGGCCATGGTGGAGAGTCCGGCCAGTTCCGAGGACAGGGCCAGGTTGGATGCCTGGAGCGCCAGGGGGGTGGTGGCGAATACGCCGTACGGCTTGAGCGCGGCGCTGAGTTTGTCCAACACGGCCTGGGGATTGTTTCTGGCTTCGGGGGTCAGAAAACCGACCAGGCTGTTGCAGGCGCCTTGAAAGCCCATGGCGTCTTCGGCGAGTTGTCGTTTGACGTAGAAAATGCCGTAGTCCGCGGGCTCCGGCACGATACTGCCCGGAGGCATAAGATAAACGAATTCGGAGGAGATGGCCGTGCCGACGACATAGAGTTCCCTGCGTTCGCCATGGATGACCATACGCAACGTATCGCCGGGACCGATGTTCCGGGCTGTGGCGAAGTCATGGTTGACCAGGACTTCATTGCGGCGCATGGGGGTAAAATAGGTGCCGCTCATCAGTATCACGTTGTTGATGACGTCTTTGCGTTGGGGCGGAAGTGAAATCAATTGACCTGAAATGGGACGGTCTACGCCCTCCATGTCCAGCATGACGGACGTGGCCAGACGGGCGCGCAGACTCGCCACGCCTGGAATGTTCAATAATTCCGGCAGGGCCGTCAGCGGCGCTTTTTTGAGGTCGACCCAGAAGTCAGCAAGAAAGGTTTTTTGATAGTACGAGCTGCGCGCCGACTCGAGATTCCGCGAGGTCGCCAAGAATCCGGACAGACAGCCTACGCCAACGGCCACAATGGCGACCACGGCCAGGAGCATGGATTTGTTTTGCCAAAGATCGCGGCGCAGTTTGCGGTCGAGTACGCTCACCAGGAAATATCCTCGGCTCTGGCCCTGTTTTCATTAAGATGGCTGGTGACGCCTTCCATGGTCAGATTGACCACCCGGCGGGCCAGACTGGCAATGGGCGCCGCGTGGGTGATGATGACAATGGTGGTGCCCAAACGTTCGTTCAGATCGGTGAGCAGCTGGAGCACCATACGACCGGTCTTGGCGTCCAGGGCTCCTGTGGGTTCGTCGCAGAACATCACGCCGGGATTCTTGGCCAGGGCTCTGGCTATGGAGACTCGCTGCTGCTGGCCTCCGGACATCTGGGCGGGAAAATGGTCCAGCCTGTCGCCCAGACCGACCAGTTCCAAGGCTTTTTCCGGTTCCATGGGATTGTCCGCCACTTCCGTGGAAACCAGGACGTTTTCCAGAGCTGTGAGGCTGGGGACAAGATTATAGAACTGAAAGACAAAGCCGACGTTCTTGCGCCGGTGTTCCGTGAGTTCTTTGTCGGTCATGCTGGCGATATCGCGTCCGCCGAACAACACTTCTCCGGACGTTGGGCGGTCGATGCCGCCGATGATATTCAGCAAGGTGGTTTTTCCGGCCCCGGAAGCGCCGAGGATGACAGTAAGCTCGCCCGCGTAGATATCGACGTCTATACCCCGAAGAACCGGCACCTGGACCTCGCCCATGGTATAGGTCTTGACGAGTTCCCGGCATTGGATTTTGATTTCCGGCGAAGATGTTTCCTGAGTGTCCATAACGATGCAAGCCCGTTTGTAAATAGTGAAAGTATATCTTTATCTATCACTGTTTTGTTTCCAAATGTCAAGGGAAGGCTTCTGCACTGAATGGCAACGGTTTGGTCTTTTACAGGAAGTGACAGGAGGAAGTAGGATTAGTAGAAAACTATGTGGAAAATACAAATCGCATGCGATGATCTCTTTCATTTATTTTATATATTGTGATTGAAGAAGAATTTATTAATCCTTCTTCTTGATTGTCGAACGACTGTTGGAATGGAGTATAATAATTTCGTATACGCTGAAACGCATGCGGATCAGAAAGAGGCCAAGAAAAGTACAGGAGAGCCCGAAGGCTCTCCTCTGACAAACTACTGTTAATCAACCACAACCATTACGTTGGTGGCCTTGACCATGGCCTTGACAGCAGAGCCGGCCTTGAGGCCCAGCTTTTCAGCGGATTCTTTGGTGATAATAGATACGATTTCAACGCCACCTGCATCAATAATTACTTCAGCGTTGACCATGCCGATATTGACGGTCTTAACTGTACCAGGGATCAGATTGCGAGCACTTACTTTCATTCTATTCTCCTTATGCAGGGTTGAAAGATTATCGATATATGCCTCTGTACTCCCTGAATTGGATTTTTACAAGGGGTTTTTAAAAAAAGCCGAATAAAATTAGCATGTTGATAACACGTTTTTGGCTATATTCGTGTTTGTTCGAGTGAAAAACAGAGGCCGGAGCATTGTGAAAATGGGAAAGGCTTTATGTTTTTGAATAAGCAACAGGCGAGTGCAAGCATTTTTGAAAATCGAGTAGGGGGATTCCTCACGGTCTCTGAGATGCCCCACCCCGCCTCACGACGACGCAATTGCCTTCAGCTTACAGTTCCCACCATCAGGGGCTGTAGAGGACTTACATCTCATGAGATTCGCGCCATGCCTGGCACACAAAAAACAGCGCGCCTTTGAAAAGACGCGCTGTTAAGGATTACAACTGGTTAGGGCAGCGTACAATCAGGAATTGGTATCCATAATACGCGCCGTATTTGTCATACATTTCTATTTCGATACGAAGATCTTCCAAGACGGCTTCGCACTCCGGGTTGTTGGGGTACTTCGTACGCATGGGTTGTATGCGTTCGGCGAGCGGGACATAAAAATGGGTTGTCCAGCACTCCTGGGGCAGGGCGAAATCACCCAGGATTTCATACCCGGCATCGCGTGCTATCTTGCGTTGTGCTTCGCGATCGTCGAGATCGGGAAGCAGTTTCAAGAGGTACGCCCGGCATTCCTCCGGAGCGCCGGGTCGCAGCCAGACCATGTCGCTCACTGCCAGGCAACCGCCG
This sequence comes from Desulfovibrionaceae bacterium, assembly GCA_963677785.2. GTDB lineage: Bacteria > Desulfobacterota > Desulfovibrionia > Desulfovibrionales > Desulfovibrionaceae. The sequence goes on from CAXXDH010000002.1 coordinate 638,140, forward strand.
GGGCGTAGATAGGACCGCCAGGCCCGCAGTCCGTTTTCAAAGCCCATGTTGTATATGGCGCCTTCCGACCAGACCAGATCGTACCCCTGCTGAGGCAGGTGCAAGGCCGCGAGGTCGTTCATGTCTCCATGGTGCGTATGAATACGCGTCGCCAGCTTCCGTGCCTCCGCGCTTCCGCGCAGTCGCTCCAGCATGGGCTGGTGGTTGTCCACGGCGTCGATCTCGCCATTGGTCAGTTCGGCCAGGTCAAAGGTCTGGGCTCCCACCCCGCATCCGATATCCAGAATGCGCGGTTTTTCCGGAAGTCCGCGGCACATTTCCAGTGCCTGCTTCGTTGCGTCAAAATTACCAGGACCTTGCCTGGGGGCCCCTTCAAACAGTTCGTAAAACAGCCGAGGCAGTTTGTTTTCCTGCATTGGTCAACTCCGATTGTTTCGGAGCCGGCGTGCGTGCAGCGCGTACGCCTCTGTCGCTATCCGGCTCCGTTATTGTTTAAGGGTGTCATCCTTGGAGTCCAAACAACGATCACTTACAAAATCCGATTGCATCAAAATCCTTTTTGTTGAAGTGTGTAAAAATAATATCTACTTGTTGTTAACTTATCGGAAAATTTTTACTTTAGCCAGTGCTATTTATTCTATTACTTGGAGCGGAAAATATTTAACGGCCCGCTCCAGCGCGGCTATCGCCGCTTGACCCCGCCTGTGGCGTGGTCGTTCTTATAAACGGGATCAACAAACTGTTAGACACTTTGTGCTCCCGGTAATAACAAGAGTGCTCATCTTCAAAAAGGGGTGGCATTTTTCGAAATGATTTATTGGTCAAGGCAAACTGTTTTTGAATGTATCCTAAATAAAAGGTAGAGGCATTATCCCCAGTCAATGCTGCATCGCTTTATTTTGTTCTTACTCTTGCATGGTGGAGGGATCACTCTTTCGTAAGAAAAAACGAGCCTGTTTCACCCCGGTGAAACGGCTCGTTTCGATGACACGGTGTTTGCTGTGTTCATGGTGGACTGCCAACTTCCCGAACACAAGCAGGCTGCCGATTAGTGTTCGCCCGGTTGTTTTTGGTAGTGCAGCGGGCCGTTTTCGTACCCCACCTCGCGCAGCCACCAGGCCGGATAGAATTGTTTCTGGGCAATGGCTTCGGGCGTGTTGACGTACCCGTCATTATATTTGATGTAGAGGTCGTGCGACAGTTTCCACCAGGCCTTGCGCACGGATTCCGCGTGTGTATTGCAGGTTTTCGTCAGCAACATCCGGGCAGCTTGTTGTTCGCCCTTGTCCCAAAGCGCTTTGGCTTGATCTTCCAGCGTTTTCTGCCTTCCAAAGGCTTCTGCTTCGAGTTTTTTGCGTAACGCTGTTATATCCTTGATCATGTACGAATATCTGAGCATGGCGTAATTGCCGACATAGTTGAAGACCATCCACAGGCTTTTTTCATCGTAGACCAGTGGATCCGTACGCTGTAGTGAAACGGGCAAGTCCAGAGCTCCGCAATAAAAGGGCAGCAGTGCCGCGTTGGCAGGCCTGTCCAGGCCGATCCAGGAAATGCCGCCAATGGCGTCTGGCAGATTCTTGCGCGCCTGGTTAACATAAGCGTAGGCGCAGCGGTAAATATTCAGCGGACGTTCGAAAGCTCCTTTGACCGGCTCCTTTTTTTCTTTGTCCATCACGGCTTCGGAACCGCCCTCGAACCGGTTGGGATCGTTGAACGGGCCGGCGGCCAGTCCTTTGCTCATATCGAACTCGGTTCCCTCATAGCTGTCGCGGTGTATGTCGAACACGTTTTCCACGTTCAATTTGTTGTCCGGCGCCATGCTGAAGGGGTAGGCTTTGGTGAACGGTCCGTCGACCCAGGCCGGCAGGTTTTTTGAAGGAGCAGCCATGGAAAACGCTCGCCAGACCCGGCGGAGCGAGTAATAGGGGTGATGAAACTCACCGTCGCCGTACACGCTTGTCCAGTCCAGGGGACCGTCTTCCGGTTTCCACCAGCCTTTGGCTTTGGCCGCGTCGAATACGTGCTTGCCGTAGAGCATGTCGGGGGCGTCCCGGCGAATCTCCCGAATGCGAAATTGGTTGGCCGCAACAAAAAAACCGTTGTCCGGCACGCGCTGGGCCACCCATACGCCGTCCGTGCCGTCTTTGTCGTAGCCGCACATCTCCATGACCCAAGCCTCTTCCGGGTCCGCCACAATCAGGGTTTCGCCTGTTCCATAGTATCCGTAACGTTCGATAAGCCCGCCCATCAGGAGTACGGCTTTACGCGCGGACGAACACCGTTCCAGTGCAATGGCGGAAAGCGCGGCCGAATACATGATCCGTTTGCCCGGCTCGGGCGACGGATGGACTTTGGCCTTGTCCGTACATTCGCCGATGAGCAGCTGGCGCTCGTTGATGATTCCGTATCTGCCCCGAAAGTAGGCAAAGGTATGCGCAACCTCTGGGACGTACCCCAGGGGAACGCTCTTCGGGATACCGGGCAAATCATAGGCCGGGCCGAAATAGCTGCTCACAATACGGTGAGTCTGATCGCCTCCCCATTCCGGCTTGAATCCCGCAGCCGAGGCAGAGTAGAACACAGGCCGCTGTGTGCCCGGCGCATGATCCTGGGACGGAACAAAGACAATTTGCGAATCTCCAAAACCATCGCACGAGTGCGAAACCATGACGGATCCATCCGCCGAGACATCCTTGCCAACTGCCGTGGTGGTGCAGGCAAAGACCTGCTTGTGCAGCAGGCTGATCGACAGAATCAAGAGCATGCATAGTATCCAGCGAGTCATATTTCATCCCCCAAAAGTAGAAAAATAGCAGTTCGTACGGGTTTATCCATTACCGTCTATCGATCATCGTACAATAGTACCGTTTGTCAACAGGAAATTTCGGAATGCAGCACAAGGGAGTTTTTTGGGGAAAGGTAGAATACGTTGCAAAAAGTGCGAGGAGAAACGGTGAGGCTGGTAATGAATTTTTCAGGAGGCAAAGCAGATGCAATCCGCCAGGCTGAGCCTTGCCTTTCTGCCCGGCGGATTGCATTGGAAAAAATGGTTGTTATTCGGCTTCCTGATCTTCCGCCATCCAACCTGTGAGGGCGTCGACGATTTTCTGGGCCTGATCCAGGCTGGAGATGGTGAATTTTGACTGCTGGCGGTATTCGTTGTTCATTTTTCGATAGCGCCGGATGGTGAATTTGGCCGGACCGTAGGCTTCTTTTTTGCGGTCCCATTCCTGGTATTTGAAAATGATGGTGGACCAGGCGCCTTTGGTCAAAACGACTTTATCCAGTTCCTTGACAATCAGGATATCATTTTCTTCATAATTGATGGTCAGTTCGTCGATAGTTGATGCCATGCTTGCTCCTTTGTTCGCAGATTTCGCCTTCGGCTTCTGGTAGCGGATGGAGGCCGGTGCTGTAAATAGGCTTTTGGGAAAAATTCGTGAGGCGACCATTGCCCTTGGGTACGCTTTGCTATAGTTCATACCTGTGACCCGGATGACGTACGCGCTCGTGGCGGATGCCGTGTTGTTGCTGCATGCGGGCATTGCCGCGTTCATTGTTTTCGGCCTGCCGGCCATTTGGGCAGGCGCTTTTCTGGGCTGGCGCTGGGTTCGTAATCCTTGGTTTCGTTTTACACATCTGGGATTGATGGGACTGGTGCTGGCGGAAAGCCTGCTTGGGCTGGTCTGTCCGTTAACCGACTGGGAAAACGCGCTGCGCCATATGGCAGGCAAGCAAAGCGGTTATCCGGATTCTTTCATGGCCTATTGGCTCGGGAGACTGCTTTTCCACGACCTGTCCCCTCTGTTTTTCGGCACACTATACGCGCTGTTTTTCACCTTGATAGCGCTCACTTTCAAATTTGTACCAATCCGAAAAAACGACACGGCCGATTAGGATGACGTCTATCCATAATTTTTTTAGTTTCAGTTGAAAAATCAAGAAAAGGATCACTTGCAATGGCTCCGTGGATTGTTCCCTTTATGAAGCTCATCATCGTGTTCGGCTGCATGCTTGCCGGAATGCGCTTCAAGCTCGGGCTTGGATTTTCCGTATTGTTGGGCAGCGTTTTGCTCATGCCCTTGTTCGGCGTCGGTCTGGGCAGCTGGTTTGTTGCCGCCTGGAATGCGTTGACCGGAGAAAAAACCCTGTTTTTGGTAGCCATTGTGGCCACCATCATGGCCCTGAGCAAACTGCTGGAAATCACGGGCCAGGCGGAACGATTGATGGATACCCTGGGCGAGCGTTTCCATCGTCCGAGTCTGGCGTTGATGTTTTTTCCCGCTTTGATCGGTTTGTTACCCATGCCGGGTGGCGCTGTTTTTTCAGCGCCCATGCTCAAAAGCGTTGCCGACCGGCTTCAGCGGGCCAATCCGGAGATGATCCCCCCTTCGGGTGAACGTCTGGCGGCCATCAACTATTGGTTTCGGCATATCTGGGAGCTTGGCTGGCCGCTTTATCCGGGCATTATTCTGGCTTCGTCGCTGGCGGATGTTCCCATTGTCAAACTCGCGTTTTTCGGCATTCCGGTCTGTCTGGTCGTATTCACGGCGGGCTGGTTTTTCATCATGCGTTTTTCCCTTGGAAAAGCGAGTGATACGGCTCAAGCCACGCAAACCGCCCCTTGGCGGGCTGTGGCCTGGCAAGGGCTTCCTTTGCTGATTGCCATAATCGGCGCGCTCGGCCTGGAAGGCGGCCTTGCCTGGAGCGACTTGTCCATTCCCTACGAATACGGCGTTGTTGCCGCTCTGATATTGGCGGTGGCATGCGTGGCCTGGCAGAACAGCCTGGGGGCACGGAAGGTTTTTTCCACCTTGCGCAGCAAACACATGAAACAGATGCTGCTGTTGATTCTGGCGATCTTCGTGTTCAAGGAGTCCCTGGACACTGCCGGAGTGGTAGGGCAGCTTTCCTCCGTGGCCAGCGGATCGCTGGCCCTCTATGCAGCGGCCATATTGCTGCCCTTTCTGGTGGGGATGATTTCGGGCATTACCATAGGTTTTGTGGGCCCGACATTTCCTTTGTTGCTGGCCATGCTTGCCGGGGCGGGGGAGACGAACGTGCTGCCCTGGGTGATCCTGGGGCTTGCCTCCGGGTTTGCAGGCGTGATGATTTCGCCCATTCACATCTGTTTTATTCTGACCTGCCAGTATTTTCAGGTTCCGGTGGCTACCGTCTGGCGCAGGCTCGTCATGCCGTCATTGGCGGTGCTGGTCTTCGGCCTGCTTTATTTCAATTTGTTGCAGCTGTTTTAGTCGGTTCCGTCCTGCGGGTCGGATGTTTTGTGAATTTCGTATTCGGCCCGCAAATCACCACTGAGCAGCGCGGCTTTGCAGACCTGTTCGGTCATCCTGCGTACGTTGCTGAGATACTCGAGCCACAGCACCATCTGTTCTGGGGGGATAAGTCCTGCACTGCTCGCACTGAGGATTTTCTCTTTAACCTTCTGATAGTCGCGTTCAAATACTTCCAGAGCAATTTCCAAGGCTTCACCTGAAAAGGTACCGTCTTCCGGATCGGCTACGGACAGAATTCTGCTCGTGTCTTCGGCAAGTTCTTCCACAAGGTAGCGCAATTCCGCTTTTGGCAAGCGCTTCAGTCCGTTCTTGATGCCCTGGGCGGCCAGGGCGGTATCGCTTGCCGTATAAAAATACTGGGTCACGCGGAGGAGTTGCGGCAACGTATTGGAGATGTTTTCCGGCAAGCCCTCCTGACTCATTTTGACGGCGAATTTGCCGATGGCCTGTTGCAGGCGGTCCAGAATGGCCTTGTCGGCCTGCAACTGCGGACAATCCTTGTCTTTGCAGCGAGCTGCGGTCATGACCATCTCGCTACAAACTTCATGGATGCGGCCGACTTCCATGATCATGGCTGGAATGGCCAGAGAGGGCGTACGCAATACCGTGGAATCCAGATAACGCGGACGTCCCTGTTCTTCTTCCTGCGTACGGAACCATTTTTTGATTTTTTTGACCAGAGTCCGGGTCATGGGCCAGAGCAGGAGAATGCCCAGGATGTTGAAGGTGGTGTGAAACAACGCCAAAACCACCGGGGCGTCTGCTCCGAGGCCGAACCAGGAGCGTACGGCGACAATGGCGTCCAGCATGCCCGAAAGGATTAGACAGGCCACGACGCCGGTGATCAGGTTGAAGATGACGTGGAGCGCGGCCAACCGTTTGGCATTCGGAGTGGCTCCGATGACGGAAATGGCCGCGGTGCTTGTGGATCCGACATTGGCTCCGATGACTGCCGTTCCTGCTGCGCTCAGTGAAATAATGTCGGCGGAGGCGGCCGTAAGGATCAGAATCAGCGACGCACTGGAGGACTGCATGAGGCAGGTCAGCAAAAAACCGATCGCCAGCATGGCGAGCATTCCTTCAATCCCGCCGGAGGCGTAGTGCTCCAGCGGAAACGCGGTATGCAGACTTTGCATGCTGTTTTGCAGGGAAGATATGCCCACGAAAAACAGGCCGAATCCGGCAATGGCTTCGCCAAAGGCGCTGCGTCGGCTGACTCTTCCGGCGATCCACATGCCCGTACCGAGGGCTATCATGGGCATGGCCAGGAGCTTTATTTTTATTTTCAGTCCCAGCATGACCACTATCCAGGCCGTGATGGTGGTGCCCACGTTGGAGCCGTAAATGACCCACACGGCTTGGTGCAAAGCCATGAGGCCCGCATTGACGAAGCCGATGGTGGCGACGGTTACGGCGCCGGAAGATTGGATTATGGCGGTGATGGAGAAACCGGCGAAAAGTCCGCGTAGGGGCGTACGGGTGCCCTGGGCCAGTGTATCGCGCAGCATGGGGCCGCCCGCGAGTTTGAGCCCGTCGGTCATCAGTTTCATGCCCAGAAGCAGCATTCCCAGGCCACCGGCAAGAGTCAGTGTCAGATTGAACATGGCCTCCCCGTTGGTTGCGAAGGTTAAATTTATGTGTGCCGCAGAAAGATCATAGCTCTGCCATTGTATCAAAACGATTACAATTCTAAAATAGAATGGAAAGCCGATGGCCTTATGTTTAGATTATATCTAGATTCCCGGCAGGCTTTGTGGTACTTTGGAAACGTATTTGATTGAACAGCAGACCAAGACGCTCCGGATGGCTCTCATGTTACGAACTTATTCTATTACCATTGGGTGCAAGGTGTCTTCTCCGCGTGCCAGGATCGGGCTGCAGGTGGTATTCTGTGCGCTGTTTGTTGGTTTGTTTTTGATTTCTTTGCATGCTCTGGTGGCCGCAGCGGAAGCAAAATTCAATGAATCCGGCTGGAAATATCTCTATTGGGGGATGACTCCCGCACAGGTTGCTGAAACCATGAAACAGCATGGGAAGGTTTACAACGGCAGCCCCTTGGCTGATCAGTCTTTCTGGTACGGGTTTGACGAACAACAGCGTGCTCTGGTGCATCAGTTCGACGAACGGGACAAGAAACGGCTGCAGTGGGTACGCTCCGGTGTGGGTGCCACGGATCTGCTGTTTCTGGATAATCGTCTGTTCGGCGTCCTGGTGCATAACAAGGCTTCTGAAAATTCCATCAACGAACTTCTGGTTCGGATGATCGACTATTACCCCAAGGCCCAGCTTTTGCCTGGAGACAGTCCGAGTAATGTCATTTTTCAGCATCAGACATCCGGACGGGTGATAGTCTGGGAATCTGATCATGCGTCTTTCAAATTGGGTTTTTATGACAAAGACGCCTTGCGGGTTTTTACCGGTTTTCTGCCCCAGCCCATGGAAAATGATTTTTTCAAGCGCAGGCAGGACCTGGAAAATCCCGGCGAATTACTGGCCGAAGCAAAAAAAGAAGAATCCGGCACGGAGAAGCCTTCGGTTGAGGAAGCACCCGCCACGGATGCTTCCCGTCAACAAAAAACACAACAGGCAACACCCCCGGCTTATTCTGAAAACAGCGTTTCGCAACAGGCGCAAGCAGCGGCTGAGACTCCGGCTCACGAAACAGCTGCCTCGACCGCAGGTCCCAAACTTGGAGATGCCTGGACGGAGCCCACGACAGGAATACGCTTTGTCTGGATTCCTGGCGGATGTTATACGCGCGGCCAGACCAAAGCCGGTACCAACGAGTTGATCAATTTTCTTGGTGAAAAGGAATACAAGGCTAGGCATGCGTCCGAATTACCCAGGCATCAGTCCTGTGTGGATGGTTTCTGGCTGAGCGATCGTGAAACCTCCAATAAACAGTTTAGGATGTACAAAACAGTCCATGACAGCGGCGTACAGGATAGTTTTTCTTTGAACGGCGATACGCAGCCCGCTGTTTCGTTGACGTTTACTGAGGCCGTCGGCTTCGGCAACTGGCTGGCGAAACAGGATATGAAGGGTGCCGACGCTCCTTTTCCGGAACCGTTGTTTCGACTGCCCACTGAGGCGGAATGGGAATATGCCTGCCGTGCGGGAACCAAGACCATCCGCTATTGGGGGGATGATTCGAAAAACGCCTGTGCATACGCCAATGTCGCGGACAAGCAGTTCGTGAAAACGTCGCGTTCCAAGGACATTATTCATCCCTGCGACGACGGTTTTCCGGTGACTGCTCCAGTAGGCTCTTTTCCTCCCAATCCCTGGGGGCTTTACGATATGCTGGGCAACGCGTGGGAATGGACGCTGGACAAATACGGCGATTATTTTCATGTAATGCAACAACCCGATAATCCGCTCAACGACGAAGGATATGGCTCGGCGCGAGCCATCAGGGGCGGAGGTTGGGCCAGCCCTCCAACCACCACACGAAGCGCCGCGCATTTGCCTTTGAGTCCCATGAGCAGGCTGAACTCCGTAGGATTTCGGTTGGTCATGATGGAAAAACCCGCTCAGGCTGAGCAGGCAGACACCACGCAATAATTCTGCCGCACGGATTTGTCGTTAAAGTTTAACATACGTGCGGTAATGTTCACGTACAGTATACGGAGTAGTGTCCGTAGGTGGTATTTTTGTAAGCAATCAACACGGGGAAAGGTATGCTGACCTTTGAAACATTGCAGGAAAATCTTGATTTTATTATTGCCGAGACAACAGCCCAGGTGGAGACGACCTGGAAATATATTGACCGACCTGAAAAGGAAACGTACGCGAGCATCAGTTCGCGCGACGACTATATACGCAACCTCAGGAATTCTATTGAATCCCGGTGTTTCAAATACTTATCCGGGATAAAACCTGAAAAACTCAGTTCCAAGGAATTTCATACCTACCGATCCATAAGGCAGCTTGCTTCCAGTTTTCATCGTGTTTCGCACAATTGTATCAACATGGCCAAACAAATGCGCCATTTCTCCTCGCCGGAATTCATTCATCGCTTTGACTACAAGACCCTTTTTGAAAAGGTCGTCGAGGGGTTTGCGCTGATTCCTGCCGATATGAACAACGTCACTGAAAACAGCGCCCTGACTCTGTGCCGTATGGAGCCTATTCTGGACGAACTCTACGGCGAACGCCTCAAAAACATTGCTGCGACGGTCGACCAGGGAGAGGGTTCTTTCAACGACGGTCTTACGGCGGTATTGATCGTCCGCTATCTCGAACGGATTGGTGACGAGATGCAGCTGATCGGCGAGAGCCTGTTGTCGATTCTGATCGGCGAGCGGATCAAAATTCATGAGTACCGCCAGTTGCAGCGCAGTTTGAAGACGCTCGGATTGAGCAATATTCCCGATCGGGTAAGCTATAAGGCGATCTGGGGATCCCGTTCGGGCTGTGTGGTGGGGCGGGTGAAAAGTGAGAACAGCGTCAGCATTTTCAAGGAAGGAGACGTCAAAAAAATAAAACCGGAGATGGAACATCTCGTGCTTTGGCAAAAGCTCATGCCCGGCCTGGCGCCCAAGGTTTATAATTATACGGAGGAAGGCAATCAGGCTTCATTGCTGGCGCAATTCATGTCCGGGACGCCATTGGATGAGCTTATGCTGACTGAAAAAGATGCGGTACGCGCGGCTGCATTGGAGCGGTTGATTGAAACGGTCCGTACTGTTTGGAATGGTTCCAGGCATAATACGACTGTGCCTTCCGAGTATATGTATCAGGTCTTTTCACGCCTCAAAAAAGTCCGGCAGTTTCATCCGGATCTCGGCTGGCCTGACGGGAAAACGAAACAGTCCATCAAATTGCTGGAAAAGTGCCTGAAAATAGAGAAAAAGCATTTCATCGCACCGTTCAGCGTTTTTATTCATGGCGATTTCAATCTGAATAATATTTTCTACGACATTCATGCCGACGAAATCCATTATGTAGATTTGTATCGTTCGCGTCATGCCGATTACGTTCAGGATATTTCCGTCTTTTTGGTTTCCAACTTCCGGATTCCCATTTTTGAGCAGGAAGTGCGGCGCTGCATTCATGCTAATATTGCGCGCATGCTGGAATTTGCTCTGAGTTTCGCTCGGGAAAATAATGATGTTACCGTACAGGCCAGGCTGGCCCTGGCCATTGCCCGATCTTTGATCACCTCTACTCGTTTTGAATTGAAAAAAACTTTTGCGAGCATCATGTTCGACCGTGCCTACCGGTTGCTGGCGCAACTCGCCGCATTTGATGGAACCGAGTGGGAGCACTATCAACTGCCTTCCGATGTCCTGCAATATCTGCCTGCGGAAGATCATGACTGAATCCCGCAAAGATGACCGGCTGGTTCCGGTTTTCTGTTTCATGGCAGTGCCCCGGCCTCTCATGGCGTGAATGCCTGTTCTTTCACTGTTATTGCGTGGATTGTTCCTGTATTTGTTTAGTACCTTGAATTTTTTGGGCGCATTCTTTATGGAAATCGTCAGCAATATTATTTATGGGCGGTACCTCGGCAATGAATACGTTTTTCGGCCACGGAACTGCCAACACCGATTACGATCATCTAGAGGAGAGCAGCATGGAATACCGGATTAATTTGCCAGAAAAGGACATGCCCCAAAAATGGTACAACCCGCTTCCTGATTTGCCCACACCGCTGTCACCGCCGTTGAATCCTGCGACGCACGAACCCCTGACGCCGGAGATGCTTTCCGCAATTTTTCCCATGTCTTTGATTGAGCAGGAGATGTCTCCTGAACGCTGGATACCGATTCCTGAGCCCGTTCTGGACATTTACCGCATTTGGAGGCCCACACCTCTGGTCAGGGCCTATCGTCTTGAACAGGCAATCGGAACCAAAGCGAAAATATACTACAAGAATGAATCCGTTTCGCCCGCAGGTTCGCACAAGCCCAATACGGCCGTACCTCAGGCCTACTACAACAAACAGGCTGGCATAACGCGTCTGGCCACGGAAACCGGCGCCGGGCAGTGGGGAACGGCCCTTTCCTTTGCCACCCAAATGCTCGGCCTGGCCTGTACCGTGTACATGGTGAAGATCAGCTTCGAACAGAAGCCTTATCGGGGTATTTTGATTCGCAGTTATGGAGGAGAAATTTTTGCTTCCCCCTCGGAGCAGACCGAATCCGGACGCGCGGCCCTGGCGGAAGATCCGGACAATCCGGGGAGCCTCGGACTGGCTATTTCCGAGGCAGTGGAAGACGCGGTCAACCATCCGGACACCAACTATGCCCTGGGCAGCGTTTTGAACCACGTCATTGTCCACCAGACCATCACCGGGCTGGAGACCAAGGAGCAGCTTGCCTCCATTGGGGAAAAGCCCGACGTGCTGATTGGTTGTGTGGGCGGCGGCAGTAATTTCGGCGGTTTTGTTTCTCCGTTTTTGCCGGAAAAATTAAGCGGTGAGAAAATTCGTTTCCTCGGTGCCGAACCTCAGGCTTGCCCGACCTTGACCAGAGGAGAATTTCGTTATGATTACGGTGACGTGGCCTGTTTGACGCCTTTGATGAAAATGCACACCCTGGGGCATGCCTTCAAACCGGCTCCCATCCACGCGGGCGGTTTACGTTATCATGGTGATTCGCCCATTGTCTGCAACATGGTCAAAGAAGGACTGGTTGAGGCCAAGGCCTACTATCAGAAGGATGTGTTTGAAGCCGCCAGGACTTTTATGTTCAGTGAAGGATTTCTGCCGGCTCCGGAAACATCCCATGCCATCAAGGCCGCCATTGACGAGGCCAAAGATGCCGAGCCCGGTAAAGTGATCTGCTTTCTGTATTCGGGCCATGGCATGCTGGATCTGGCATCCTATGAAGCTTTTTTGCAGGGAAAACTGACTAATTATGCATTTTCAGATGAAGAAATAAAAAAATCTTTGGCAACTTTGCCGAAGATTGATGACCCGGCATAAGAGTCTTTCTTTTTTTGCGCATAGGTCGTATACTAAAGATGCGAAAGGACTGTTTCGATTGCTGGAAATATGCGACTGCAGAGGATGAGTGGAGCGATGAAAAAGGGATATCAACAGATCTGCGTTTTTTCGGACAATGAACCGCTTTGCCAGATGCTGGACAAGGCAGGTGTTCCGCCGGATCCGAAATGGCGGACACTCATCCTCTATATGCGTGGCCTGGAGCACAATGAATTTCTCACGGAGCAGCAAAAAGTCCGTATCCAGGCGTTGGTAGTCAACACATTGAAGGAAAAGGATTATTCCGACGCCAAGTACAGCGAACTCTTGTCCAGCGAAAAGGAGATCCTGGACGCTCCCTGCAACCGCAAGCTCGAAGCGGCTTTGGCGGAGACTGCAGCCATGGTGGGGGATTTCAAGGTCATGCTGCAACATCATAAAGGGGATGTGGAACGTCTGGGCAACAAAACCGCGACGGTCATAGAAAAAGGCGGCGATACGGATTCGCTCATTGCGCAAATCAAAGAAGCGTTCACCGAAGTCGTGAGTATGATGCAGCGTGATGCCGAAACGCTGACCCAGTTGAGCAAAACGGACGGACTCACCGGGCTGAACAACCGCCGGGCGTTTGATGAACATCTTGAGGACGCCATTGAGCAATGGAAAGAGCGGGACGGCAATCTTTCCCTGTTAATGATGGACATTGACCATTTTAAGAAGTTCAACGACAGCTACGGCCATCGCATCGGGGATCAGGCTCTGGCGACAGTGGCCAAAATCCTGCGCACCTACGGAAACGAACTGCAGGAAAGAGACGATACGCACGTCAATTTTTTCCCCGCACGGTACGGGGGCGAGGAGTTTACTGTGGTCCTGCGTGGTGCCACTGAAACTTCGGCCATGTGCATAGGAGAAGAAATCAGGCGGCGGGTGATGCGGTACAATTTTCTCATTAGGGGGGTTGATGGAGACGTCATCAAGCGCGGCATTCATATCACCCTGAGCGTGGGGGTTTCTCAAATAGATCCGGAGTGGAAGGGGGCTCTTGCCGAAAATCTGATAGAATTTGCAGACAAGGCTTTGTACAAGGCCAAGGCTGCCGGAAGAAACCTCGTGCTGAGCAATTCAGGAATGGCTTTGGAAGACGCTTTGGAGCAATGCGGCCACCTGACAACGTCTGAAGAAGTGGAAGGCGGACCGGTTCCAGCCCGTTAGAGCACCTTAACCTTGAAAAGGTTTAGATGCTCTTGTGCATTTATCTGAAATAATGGAACATTATTTCAGATGTTAGCCTTGTTTCAAGGCGAAAATGCACTAGTCCTGAAAAACAGTCCGCCTGACGTCTTTGTTCAAGCAGTATCAATCGTCCGGCAATTCTTTGCGCGTTCGTTTTTTTTGCTCATCCTTGTATAATTTATAAATAATGGAGTCCGCGAGCGCCTGCCAGCTGGCCTCTATGACATTGGAGGAAACACCCACAGTAACCCAGCGTGATTGAGAGTCGCCTGATTCGATCAAAACGCGTACCACGCAACCCGTTCCACTGAACTCATCCGTCGTATTCAAAACGCGTACCTTGAAGTCCAGCAAGCGTACTTCATCCAGTCGTGGATAAAAGCCGCGCAGCGCCTTGCGCAGGGCATTGTCCAGGGCGTTGACCGGACCGTTGCCGATGGCGGCGGTGTGTTCTTCCACGCCTTCAACTTCTATGATGACGGACGCCTCGGAAAAGGGGTCTCCTTTGCCGTGTTTGGCGTCGTTGACGTTGAAACGCACCAGTTTGAAAAAGTCCCGAACGCCCCGTCGTGCAAGTTTGCGCAAGAGCAGCAGTTCCACAGAGGCTTCGGCCGCGGAATAGTCGTACCCGAGACCGGCTTTTTTCTTGAGTTCCGCCAGCAGTCCTTTGACCACTGGTTCGTCTTTGTCCATGTAAAAACCGTAGCGTTGCGCCATGCTGACTATATTGGCGCGTCCGGCCAGCTCGGAAAGCAGAACCCGCTGTCTGTTGCCCACAAGTTCGGGCTGGATATGCTCGTAGAGCGAGCTGTTGCGGGTCACGGCGCTGACATGAATGCCGCCTTTGTGCGCAAAGGCCGACCGCCCCACAATAGGTTGGCGATTGAAAAGCGGCACATTGGCGACTTCCGCGACATAGGATGCGGTCATGGTCAGGAGTTCGAGCTTGCCAGGCGGCAGGCAAGTGAAGTCTGTCTTCAGTTCGAGAATCGGAATGATCGAGCAAAGGTTGGCGTTGCCGCAGCGTTCGCCGTAGCCGTTGATGGTGCCCTGTATCTGGCGTATGCCGTGTCGCACAGCTTCGATGGAGTTGGCAACGGCCAATTCGCAGTCGTTGTGGACATGGATGCCCAGTTCCGCTGCGGGAATCTCTTTTTTGATGGTGTCGATGATTTCGGTAAGCTCATGCGGGAGACTACCGCCATTGGTGTCGCAGAGCACAAGCACGTCCGCACCGGCTTCATGAGCTGTTTTCAAGGTGGCCATCGAGTATTCCGGATTGGCCTTGAATCCGTCAAAGAGGTGTTCGGCATCGAAAAACACCTCTTTGCATTTGGGCTTCAGGTACGCGATGGTGTCTCTTATCAGCTCCAGGTTGCGCTCCAGGCTCACGCGCAAGGCCTGCTGCGCGTGGATATCCCAGGTTTTGCCCACAAGAGTGAACACCGGAGCCTTGGATTCAATGAGCGCCTTGCAGTTCCCGTCGGATTCGGGATTGTTGTTGGGGTGGTGCGTGCTGCCAAAGGCGCAGATCGTGGCGTTTTGCAGGTTATAGCTGGCTATTTCCGAAAAAAACGCCTTGTCCGTCGGATTGGACCCCGGCCAGCCGCCTTCAATGTACTGGATGCCGAGAGCATCCAGCTTGAGGGCGATTTTGAGCTTGTCGTCGATGTGCAGATTGATTTCTTCTGCCTGCGTCCCATCCCGAAGGGTCGTGTCGTACAAATTTATTTGCGTCATGGGGTACATTCCTTCCCTTTGTTTTTCCCGAGGTCAAAGGCGTCGTGCAGCGTACGTACTGCCAGTTCCGTATATTTATCATCAATCAGGCAGGTAATCTTGATCTCCGACGTGCTGATCATTAAAATATTGATGTTTTCATCCCGCAAGGCTTGAAAAGTCTTGGAGGCGACGCCCGAGTGGTTGCGCATGCCCACGCCGATGACGGAGACTTTGGAAACATTGGTGTCGTACTGTAATTCCAAGGCGCCAATTTCATTGCGCACTTCTTCGAGTATTTCCAGCGTACGTTCCAGATCGACCCGGCTGATGGTGAAGGTCATATCCGTAACATGATCCGTGCTGGTGTTCTGGATAATCATGTCCACCAGAATGCCGGAAGCGGCCATGGGGCTGAAAATAGAGGCCGCTATGCCGGGGCGGTCGGCGACACTGCGAAGAGTTACACGGCACTGATCTTTATCATAGGCAATACCCGAGACTAAAACCGCTTCCATCATGTTGGGATCCTCCATGCAAACGATAGTTCCGGGCGCATCGCTGAAAGTGGAGCGTACGTGCACCGGTACATTGTATTTTTTAGCAAATTCAACGGAACGAATCTGGAGCACTTTTGCTCCCATACTGGCCATTTCGAGCATTTCATCATAGGCGATGCGGTCGATTTTCTGGGCATGAGAACAGATATTGGGGTCGGTGGTAAATACGCCCTCGACGTCAGTGAAAATGTCGCACCGTTCAGCTTTCAGCGCCGCAGCCAGAGCCACCGCAGAAGTGTCCGATCCGCCCCGGCCCAGTGTGGTGACCCGTTGGCCTTCATCGCAGCCCTGGAATCCGGCAGCCACCAGAACATCATAGTCCTCCAGCATGGCCAGGAGTTTTTCGTCGTCAATGCTCAAAATTCGTGCGCTGCAGTGGGCGCAATTGGTAAGCATGGGGATCTGGAATCCCAGCAGTGAGCGGGAATTGATTCCCGCGTCTTTCAGCAGCATGGAGAACAGAGCAACGGAAACCTGTTCTCCGGTGGAAATGAGCACGTCCATTTCCGAAGAATCCGGGTGCGAAGACCATTCTTTCCCGAGAGAGATGAGCCGGTTGGTTTCTCCGGACATGGCCGAGAGCACGACCACGACTTTGAACCCCTGGTTCAGGGCTCGTTGAACCTTTTCCTTAACCTGCTTCATGCATTCCAGGTTTCGTACGGAGGTTCCTCCAAATTTTTGTACAAGCACGCGCATAATTGCATCCCTTCTCATAAAAACGTTTGGTGGTGTGAGCGTTTGGTTCAGGCAGCGGTAATGAAAGACTGCGCAATGTGGGAGAGAGCGGTCAGGTACGTCTTTCCGTTGTTGCCCGTGGCAGAGAGAATAATCTCTCGTCCGGTGCCGGCAATGGTGATTGTCAGGTGGACGGCGTCTTCCGGTTGAAACGAGTCGTCGAGGTACTGGCTCCATTCAATAAGGAAAAGCCGGTTGCCCTCTGCAAGGAGCTCCAGCAAGGAATCGTCAAGAGGAGCGCCTTCGCAGCGATAGAGGTCCACATGGGCGGTTTCCGGCTGGGTGGGGTAGAGGTTCACCAGATTGAAGCTCGGGCTCGCCACCTCGGCATCATGGCCGCCGGGCAGGGCTTCGACCAGCCCGCGTACCAGGGTGGTTTTCCCCGCTCCCAGCATGCCTTCCATCAAGATGCATTGGAACGGAGCCTCTTTCGGCAAAGCGGCAGCCAGCACCCTGCCAAAGGCCAGGGTTTGCTCCGCATCGGCAAGAAAGAAACGACAACTCATGTTGGCAACACCCGATGTTCAGGACGAAGAGGAAAGCAGCGTACGCAGAATATCCTCTTTGCCGATGATTCCGACCAGTTTTCCATCGTCCACCACCGGCAGGGTATGAAATTTACCGTCGACCATCAACGTGGCTATTTCATCCAGTGGCGTGTCCGGGGCGATGGATTTGGGATCCGGAGTCATGGCTTCCGCTACCGTGGCGGCGGTAATTTTTTTCATTTCCTTTTCCATGCTTTCGCTGGCCGTCAAAGGAAATATGCCGTCCAACAACGTGAAAAGCGAAGGCAACTGCAGTTTTTTCTGCTGAGTAATCAAGTCGCTCTGGCAAAGGATTCCAAGTAACTGCCTGTTTTCATCCACGACAGGAAGCCCATTGAATCGATGTTCAAGCATTAGGCGCGCCGCTTCGGTGATTTCGGTGTCCGGAGAGACGGTTACTACAGTTGTCGTCATCAGATCATGGGCTTGTTGCATACTTTTTCTCCTGCATTGCCAGGGGAAGTGTGTCCGCAATTTCCCTGGCTGTGTTTCCCCTACAGGGGTACGTACGTTCCAGATAGGTCCCGCTCAGGCCATGCCAATATACCCCAAGGCAGGCTGCTGGCAAGGGGGGGCATCCGCGACCGAGCAATGAGGCGATGCATCCTGCCAATACGTCGCCGGATCCTCCCACGGCAAGAGTGGGAACTGCAAGGGGCGAAAGAAATGTTCCCCCCTGAGGTTCCACCAGTACGGTAGACGCGCCTTTGAGCACTATGATCGATCCGGTTTTCCGGGCAAATGTACGGGCAGTACCGATTCTGTCGGACTGTACTGTCGGGGTGTCCGAGCCGGCCAGTGCGGCCATTTCACCCGGATGCGGTGTAAGTATGTCCGTATCCCGCAAAAAAACGGCTAGTTCGGGGTGCTTTGCTATCCAATAAAGCGCATCCGCGTCAATAACGCTGGGCGGACGCTGCATGGACAAAAGGGCTTTGAGAAACGGCAGGGCTGATTCGTCTCGGCCCATGCCCGGACCGATAACCAGGGCATTGCTGCCGGCGATGTGCGTGGCTAGCTGCGCCGGATGATCGGAAGTCCAGCCGCAGTCTCTGAAATCCTGCCCCAGGGGAATGGTCATGATGTCCGGAAATCCTGCTTTGGCTTCTATGGCCAGAGCTCCCGGACAGGCCAGCGATACAAGACCGGAACCGGAACGCAGAGCCGCAAGCGATGAGAGCACGGGCGCACCGGTCAGTCCGGGGGAACCGCCGATGATCAGGACGCGCCCGGCGTCTCCTTTGTGCATATCCGGGTCGCATTTGGGGAAAGCATCCAGGATGCGATCCGTAATTTGCCAAGTTGAGGGAGAATACGCCGCTTTTACCCGTTTGGGAATTCCGATGGCACGGACATGAAGCCTGCCGATGCAGGATCTGGCGGAAGGCATAAGCAGCCCGATTTTCGCAGCTTCAAAAGTGACAGTGGCGTCCGCTTGAACCGCAATGGGGCCGGGCTCGCCGGACAGTCCGTTGATTCCGGAAGGAATATCAATGGACAGAATAAAACATGCTTTTTTTAATTCATTGATTTGCTCTATCAGTTTTTTATATGTGGGGCGTAACTCCCCCTTGAAGCCCGTACCAAGCAGGCCGTCAACAATAATGTCCGGGGATTTACCCCGTGCCAGCGGCAGTTTGGCGTCCGCACCCAGCAGTTTCATTTTGACCCCGATCCGGCCGGCCAATTGCAGATGATAACGGCTGACGCCCTTGTACCGGCTTTTGGGAACCGTATGGAGGACAATCGGTTCGGCCCCTTGGTCCAGAAGATGTCTGGCAAGAGCTATGGCATCTCCTCCGTTGTTGCCGGGGCCGGCGAAGAGTACGATGTACTTGCCGGTAACAGATCCGGTTTCTTTTGTCAGAACGGCCAGGGCCTCTCTGCTGGCGTTTTCCATCAACATCTCAATTTTCATGCCGAATTCATTGGTGCTTCGTTCGTCCCACCGTCCCATCTCTGCTGGTGTGGGAAGGGGAGTGAACATGCCTGTTTCGGACATCATGGACAGCATAGGGGACGTCATAGACACCTCTGCTTATTCCTGTGAGTGGTGAATGCTGCCTTCGAGAACGACAACGGCCGCTGCCACATCGCGGCCATGCGTGAGGCTGACATGCGTGTGCGCAACGCCGAGTTCCCGGCATATTTCGAGAGCCGCTCCATACAAAGTCAGGAAGGGTTTTCCCGATTCGAGATTGCGCACCTCGATATCTTTGCAGGTGACTCCGTTGCTGAAGCCGGTTCCCAAGGCTTTTACAGCAGCCTCTTTGGCGGCAAAGCGCGCGGCAAGGTAATTTACCGCTGCGTTGTCGGATTTTTGCGGCAACATTTTAAGTTCACAGGGCGTCAGGATTTTGGATGCGAACCGTACGCCGAACCGTTCCCAGGAACGCGAAATACGGTCCAGTTCCGTAACATCTATGCCAAGACCAATAATCACAAAATTCCTTGTCTTGTTTTGCCTCGAATTTTTAGCTATGGAAAGTGCACCATACGTAATAGTTTCTGAACTATCCTCGTCTCCCGGAGAAAAGTCAAGAAATTGCAGTGTATGGACGCGTGGTTGCTGATTGAGCCTGGAGCCGCTGAATTCAAACTGCTTGTTGTTTTTGTCCTATTTTATTGTAATGACGTACCTGGTGTCCTGGCTGTTTTTTGTTTGACGTACTTACTGCAAACGATTAAATGACACCAGCTTCAGGGGTATTTAGTGCTCGTAATTAAAAAGGTTTGTCCTTCTAAATAAACGATGTAAGGGTTTTAGAATGAACTTATGTATTGTTGGAACAGGATACGTTGGCTTGGTGAGTGCGGCTTGTTTTGCCGAAACCGGTAATAAGGTAACATGCGTAGATGTTAACCCCAAAATTGTCGAACTGCTCAAGTCGGGGAAAGTGCATATTTACGAACCCGGGCTTGATGACCTCGTAAAGCGCAACTATGAGCAGGGCCGGTTGAAATTTACTACAAGCCTTGCCGAAGGTCTGGAAGATGCGTTGCTCGTATACATAACCGTTGGTACGCCCAGCAGCGATGACGGTTCCTGTGATTTGAGCTACGTATACGGAGTTGCAAGAGAAGTCGGGCAGCACATGAAAGGATATAAAATCGTTGTAGACAAATCCACAGTTCCAGTGGGTACGGCCGATGAGGTCAAGGCGATCATCTCTGAGGAACTCGAGAAACGCGGCGAGCATTACGAATTCGACGTTGTTTCCAATCCGGAGTTTTTGAAAGAAGGTGACGCTGTGAGCGACTTCATGAAGCCGGACAGAGTCGTGGTGGGAACAGACAACGTACGGACCGCGGAAATTTTGAAGGCTCTGTACGCCCCCTATGCCAGAAGCAGGGAAAAAATGATCGTCATGAGCGTACGCAGTGCGGAAATGACCAAATACGCGGCCAATTGCCTGCTTGCCACCAAGATCTCCTTCATTAATGAGGTTGCCAATATCTGTGAAAAAGTCGGCGCCGATGTACGAGATGTCCGGATCGGCATTGGTTCGGACCACCGTATCGGTTACAGCTTCATTTACCCTGGCGCTGGGTACGGGGGGTCCTGTTTTCCCAAGGATGTGAAGGCATTGATCAATACGGCCGAAAAGAATGGTTTTGAGCCGCAGCTCATCAAAGCCGTGGATGAAGTGAACAGCAGACAGAAAAAGGTGCTGGCCGCTAAGATTAAAAACTATTTTGCCGCTCGGGGTGGCGTGTCCGGAAAAAGTCTCGCCCTTTGGGGCTTGTCGTTCAAAGCGAATACGGACGATACCCGTGAGGCAGCCTCTCTTTCCATTATTCGCGAATTGCTCGGCGAGGGCATGAAAATTAAAGCCTTTGATCCTGTAGCAGGCGAAAAAATTTATGAATGGCTTGAGAAAGACGAGAAGTTTGAAGTGGTTGACGAACAGTACAAAGCCTTGGAAGGTGCGGATTGCCTGGCTGTGGTCACGGAATGGAATCAATTCCGCAGCCCGGATTTTGACCGTATCAAAAGTATATTAAAGGAACCGGCCATATTTGACGGCCGTAATCTGTATTCGCCCCAGCTCATGGCTGATCTGGGTTTTTCGTATTTCAGCATCGGGCGGGTCACCAAGTTGCCGGAATAAAAAATCCCGCAAAATGCGGGAGCAAATAATCGAAACGGAAAGGGCGGGTTTGTAACCCGCCCTTGTTATTTGAAATTAAGGAAGGCAGCGCATACAGCAACGGAGCTGCAGTTCTTGAAGGATAATACGCTCGTATTCGACATTATACTCACCGCCCGGATGGAATTCCTCTTCCAAGAATTTTCCTAAATATTGGGCTTCTTCCCAAAAATCAAGCAGCTCGTCGTCAGCGAGCGCCTTAAGTTGTTCGGCAAGTGGAAAGTCATCGGTTTGTAGAAAAAAACGCCCCATAATATACACCTCTCGTTTCTTGAGGGCAGGCTCATCTAAAATTAAGATGTCCCAAAATACTTTTTGTTCTTGTAAAATAGGTTTTCTATTTTTACAACCTAAAATCCTCCAAGAATTTATTTGGTGTTTTTCATTGAAATGAGAGGAAGTTATTGCTACTTTGAAACTGCTTCTGATATGATATGGCGTGACGATACATGCAGCTGTCCCCGAGGCCAATTTCCCCTGATAAGCAGAATGCTGGGAGCCTAGATATGAATGAATTTCAAAAAAAACAAGATGCAGAATTATTGCAGCTGGTTACGTTTAGTATCGGAGAAGAGGAGTTCGGTGTTGATATTCTCAAAGTGCAGGAAATCATCCGGACAATGGAAATTACCAAAGTTCCACGGGCTCCTGATTTTGTCGAAGGCGTCATCAATCTTCGCGGTAAGGTCATCCCGATTATTGATCTGCGCAGGCGCTTCGGGCTTGAGTCACGCTCGCATGATAAGCATACGCGTATTATTGTGATTGAAATTAATAATATGATCGTCGGGTTCGTGGTGGATTCCGTTTCCGAGGTTCTGCGTATTCCGGCCAATACCGTTGAGCCGCCGCCACCTGTGGTCGCCGGACTGGAATCCGAGTATATCAGCGGAGTTGGAAAACTTGAGGACCGCTTGTTGATTCTGCTTGATCTTGACCGGCTTCTTTCCAACGAAGAACAACAAATGCTTGACGGGTTTTAAACCGTATTGTAGCAGCCGGAATATTACCCGGAAGGCCGGACAGCAAGATCGCCGATTTTTTATGATAACCATTGAGCCGTGTGAGTTGATGAGCGCACGGCTCTTTTTACTTGCAATTATACTGTCTTGAAATCCTTTCTAGAAGATCCACTGAAAAGTATCCTTAGCAGCTCGGGCGGCGAGAACCGTATTTTTAAAAGCGGTGTGGGCACGCGCGCGCTGCTTCTCCATTCGTTGCTCGTCAAGGGCGAACGTCCGGTCTATCTGGCCAGAGATTATAATGAACTGGCTGAAATCCGCAGCCTCCTGACCATGCTCTCCCCCAGAGAGGGGCATGCGTTGTGGGATGGCGACTGGTTGTCCCTGCCTCCTTTTTTTTCGCGCTCGCGCCACGGTGGTGAAAAACATTCCTGGGCGCAGCGTCTCGCGGTTTTGTTCGCCTTGGGCTACGACAAACGCCCGCGTGGTTTGCTGCTCACGCCGGACAGCCTGTTGTTTCGCTGGCCCCCGCGAGAATTGTTCAACAACCAGCACCTCGAATTGAGCAAAGGGGAAGAACTGGCGCCTGAAATGGTGCTGGAACTGGCCACAGGCTGGGGGTATGAACGTGTTCTTCTTGTCACCAGGCCGGGAGAAATCGCTCGCCGGGGCGATATCCTGGATCTTTTTGCTCCGGGGTATGAATGGCCGCTGCGTTTTGAATTTTTTGGGGAGACGCTTGAAGATATCAGGCTGTTCGATCCTGTCTCCCAGCGTTCCAAAGCAACGCTCGATACGGTGCTGCTTATTCCGTCGGCGCCCGCCGTATTGAACAACGAACGCCAGGAAGCGGCTAAGAAACGCTGGAAAAAGACTTTTTCGCCCGACCTTGAATCACTGCTCGTCCGCAGGCTTGAGGGGGCGGACTCCTGCCTTTTTCCAGGGATTTATTATGATAAGGCGACCCGGATTAACGATTGGATGGGACAAGATCCCATCTGGCTGTTTTCCTCGCAGGATGCTCCGGATGCGGTCAGCGGCATGCGAACGCTGCTGGAAGAGGCCCGTTGGGATTGGAACAGCTATCTGAACGAGTGGCTGCAGGAATACGGCACCGGCGTGGACAAGGACAATGCCTTGCCGGTGCTGGAGAACGCCGTATTGCAGGAGCAGGACGCGCTTGAAAAAACGCTTGGAGACGAGCGGATTCTGCATTTTGCCGAGCTTGTCATGGGCGCGGAAAAAGTCGGCCTGGACCTGCCGGAAAGCGAAATTTTGTCGTTTGAAGCCTTGCTGGCCTTGTATGATGAACCGGAATTGCAGCTTACGCGCGAGCGTCCGTGGCATTCGCTTGTCAAATTGCTGGAGCATTGGAGTCGCAGAAACCGCCAGACGATCCTCAGTTTTCCTTCCGAACAGGCCAGGAAGAAGTTTTTGAAATTGGCCGAGCAAGAGGGAATCAGACCAAGGACCGAATACATATCGAGCATCAGGGGGCTGTTTGCCCTGGTGTCGTCGTTCGGGAAAGGCCTGAACATTCGCTGGCGGCAGACGTTGATTTTGGGCGAAGATGTTCTGGAGCCCGGGGGCAGGCGCCGTACACCCGTACCATCCAAAGATTTCAAGGGGCTGACCCGTTTCGACGATCTGCAGGCTGGAGATCTTCTCGTACATCGGGAATACGGTCTGGGGAAATTTGTCGGGCTTGAGCGAATGGCTATTGATGGGACAGGCAATGATTTTCTTTTGATCACCTATGCGGGTGACGGAAAACTGTATCTTCCGGTTGATCGTTTGAGCACGGTGCAACGGTACAAAGGACCGGAAGATGCTTCTCCTGTTCTGGACAAGCTCGGGGGGGTAAGCTGGAGCAAGGCCAGAGAACGCGCGCGCAAGGCTATTGAAAAAATTGCGCACGATCTGGTGGAGATGTACGCGTATCGCAAGATTACCAAAGGGTATTCATACGAGCCCATTGGTGAAATGTACCGGGAGTTCGAAGTTTCTTTTGGTTTTGAGGAAACACCGGACCAGGCCCGGGCCATTCAGGACGTCCTGCAGGATATGGAACGGCCCGAGCCCATGGACCGTCTTGTTTGCGGAGATGTGGGGTTCGGCAAAACAGAAGTAGCCATGCGCGCGGCCTTTCGGGCCGCCTATGAAGGCAGACAGGTGGTGCTGCTCTGTCCGACCACGGTACTTGCCGAACAGCACTTCCAGAATTTTCGCGCGCGTTTCAAAGGCTTCCCCCTGAATATTTCCATGCTCAGCAGATTCGTGCCTCCGAAAAAGCAGGCTAAAATCATTGAGGCTGCCAAACGGGGACAGGTGGATATTCTTATTGGTACGCACCGTTTGCTTTCCCAGGATGTCGTGTTGCCCGAAGCGGGGTTGCTGATATTGGACGAAGAACAGCGTTTCGGGGTCAAGCACAAAGAACGTTTGAAAAAGCTGCGGAAGAACATCGATGTGCTCACCCTGACGGCAACGCCCATCCCACGTACGCTGCAGCTGTCGCTGGCCGGCATACGCGGGCTCTCGGTAATCGAAACCCCTCCGACCGACCGCAAGCCTGTGGAAACAGCCGTTGTCGAGCGTGAGGAAGATCTGCTGCGACAGGTGGTGCAGCGCGAGCTGGATCGCGAAGGGCAGGTTTTTTGGGTGCATAACCGGGTACAGGGACTGGACCGTGTGGTTGCATTCGTGCAAAAACTGGTGCCGCATGCCCGTATAGGCATGGCGCACGGGCAAATGGCCGAACGACAGCTGGAAGAAGCCATGCATGCGTTTTGGCATGGCGAGATGGATGTGCTTGTTTGTACGGCCATCATTGAATCCGGGCTGGATTTTCCACGCGCCAATACTCTTGTCGTGGACCAGGCGCAAATGTTCGGTCTGGGGCAGTTGTATCAGCTGCGGGGGCGCGTCGGACGTTCCGACAGGCAAGCATACGCGTATTTTGTGACCCGCAAGATAGATGCTCTCCCGGAAAACGCCCGCAAGCGCTTGAAAGTTATCATGGACATGGATTATCTAGGTGCTGGTTTCCAGGTGGCCATGGAGGATCTCCGGCTGCGTGGAGCGGGCAATATCCTGGGAGAGTCCCAAACAGGCCACATTGCCAAAATCGGTTTGGACCTTTTTTTGGAAATGTTGGAGGATGAAGTCCGGCGTTTGAAGGGCGAACCGTTACGCGAGGAAACCGAGCCCGAGCTGCACATCGGATTCACCGCGCATATTCCCGAGACATACATACCCGATGCTCGGGACAGATTGCATTACTACAGGGCGCTGACCAGGCAAAAACATGCTGCGGACCGTGAGGAACTTATTGCAGAGATCTCCGACCGCTATGGACAGTTGCCCGAGGCTTTGAAGTTGTTTTTGAAAGTGCTTTCTTTGAAACGCTTGCTTGCGCGAATGCAGGTGGTACGGGCGGACCTGCATGGAACGGGTTTGAAGGTGCGCTGGGGCGAACAGACTGAGGCTGTTTCCCCCGAGGCCGTGGTTGGCTGGGTGGCTGCCCATTCGCAGCGAGCCCGTTTGTTGCCACCTTCAACTCTTGAATATACTTATGTAAAAGATAAAGATCTGGCGTATAATCTTGACGAGGCATTGGAAAATCTTTCAGGCCTGTTGGACAACGACCCTTCTCTTGCAGAGGGACAACGGGACGCCTAAGTGTTACGATCATTATTTTACTTTGTACTGAGTGCGCTGCTGCTGGTTCTTGTCGCAGGATGCGGTTCTGAGGCCGATGATGTAGGCGTAGTCGCCCGTGTCAACGGCAAGCCCATTTACCTGTCGGAGCTGGAAGCGAAATACGACCTTACCCATCTGGACGCCACTCCGGGCGGTCCACCTTCTCCGGAAAGTTTGAAGCAGGATTATCTGAGCATTCTCAAAGACCTTATTGCACAGGAGCTAGTGCTTCAAGTCCTGGATGAGAAAGGGATTCCCGTTAGCGAAGAAGAATTGAACATGGCTGAGGCCAAGGTGCGGATGGACTATCCCAAAGGGGGGTTTGAAAAGGTTCTGATCGAGGAATATATCGATTTGGACACTTGGCGACAGCAACTCGTTGCGTATCTTTCCTATGAAAAATTTCTCAACAAGATTCTTCGGCCCAAAGTGAAGGTTACCACGAAAGAACTGGAAGCCTATTACCTCAAAAACAAGGCCGGCTTTGTAGCCCCCCCTCGGGTTGACTGCATTCAGATCAACGGGCCGAAACTTGAAACAGTTAAACATGTTCTTAAGTTAGCGAAGAAAGGCGTATCCTTTGGACAACTTGAGCGGCAGTTTCCCGATGTGAAAGTGAAGCGGCTGATCCTGGCGGAAAGGAAGTTCACGGAAAGCAAAAGCCGTATTCTGGAAAAACTCAAACCTGGACAAAGTTCTTCGGTGCAAGCTGCAGAAACTGGGTTCGAGGGGTTTATTCTCCAAAAACGCTTGCCGGAAGAACAGCGACAGTTGTCCGAGGTTAAAATAGAACTGACCCAACTGGTGGTGGAAGAGAAGTTGCACCAGGCCTATGTGGCCTGGCTGGAAAAGGAACTTGCCGGTTCGAAGATTTCCATCAGTGAGTATTTGTTGCATTCTGAAGATGTTGTTGCACGGGCCGGGCAGAGATTGAAACAAGCGCAGGCTCGAAAAAAGGACGCGCTTGAAAAGTGAGGCACGCATTGACCGGCTTCCTTTGATATAAGGGAGATAGAGAGGTGGGATGCAGATGTTGCATTTTGTCGTTGATCGGATTAGGATTTCCCACTCTTTTCAATGCGAAAGTGCACGATATTGATTACTTGTTGCGTTCAGGAGGATGTGAGATTGCATAATAGAGTTTGCGTTTTTATTTTTGCTATACTGCTGCTGGTAGTTGCCAACTCGGTTCAAGGCGCTCAAATAGTGGATAGAATAGTAGCTGTTATAAATGGCAGAATTATTACTCTTTCTGAACTGGATTCAAATGTTAACATACTGATGCAGGCTCAGATAAGCCAGGGCATGCCTATGACCATGGGGCGCGATGAGATGCGCAAAATGGTTCTTGATAACTTGATCAACAATATGTTGATTGAAGATAAAGCGAATAGTTTGAAGATTGAAGTCAGTATTTCTGATGTCCAGAATTATATCGAAGAATTTAAAAAGCAAAATAATCTTACAGAAGATGAATTGATCAAACAACTCGGCATGCAGCACAAGACGAGGAAAGACTATGAACAGCAAATTAAGGAAAATATTCTTCGCTCCCGTCTGATTAGTGTCATGGTCCAGCGCAAGGCCGTTGTTACGGATCAGGAAATTCGTGAGTATTACAATGCTCATAAAGATAACCTGAACCTCGATGCTGCCTTTTCGACGCCAGCCACAGGAGACACTGTGGATATTTCATTGATAGTCCTTGCGCCGGAAGAGGATCCGCATCAGTTGCGTGAAGATATCGCCTCTGGAAAAATCAGTTTTGAACAGGCGGCAGTTAACAAATCCGTAGGGCCTGCTGCAGAATCCGGCGGACATCTGGGAGTGCTCGGCTTGGCCGACCTTAGTCCTGAATTGAGCGAAGCCGTGTCAAAAACGACTGCCGGCAGCATCAGTCAGCCTTTTTTGATTGATGGCAAGCCCGCGCTTGTGTTTGTCGCGGGTGACGATACGCAATCCCAAAAGGAAGCTGCACAGAAGGACACTCCGTCCGTACAGGAGGATCCGGAGTTCAAAGAAGCCAAAGAAAAAATACGCGCGCTGCTTGCCGAGCAAAAGATGGAGAAATTGTATGACAAATTCATCAAGCGACTTCGTGAACAGGCGGTAGTGGATATTCGTTTATAATACGTATATATCGCAAACCATGCCCCGGAGCATGAGCGATTGGAATACCGCGTGTATTTTGGCTGTTGTTTTTCGTCTTTCGATGCAGAACACTAATCAAGATTTGGAGCATACGGGTTATTTCTTCAGCGCTGAACATCTGAACCCGAAAAATACTTTTCGATCTCTTGGTAGAAAAATAGGATAGTCAATGAAAGCAGTTGGAGAAATGCTGCGTGAAGAGCGCAAACGGCAGGGTATGAGCATTGACGACGTCATGTCTCGTACGAAGGTCAGCAGGCGTCATATCGAGGCTTTGGAAGATGGCAATATTACGGATCTTCCCCACTCGGTATATGTAAAAGGCTTTCTGAAAGTATACGCCGAGCTTCTGGGGCTGGAGTATACGCAGCTTCTGCCTGCGGTGGATGATGCCTATGCCTCTCTTGGCCTGGATCCCATGGAGAACGAACCGCATGCCAGACCAAGCGAAAATATTTCCTTGAGCCCGCCGCAACGTTCCGGTCGGTTCTCCCGCTGGATTCTTATTCTGCTGCTTTTGTCGCTGCTGGGGGGCGGCGGTTATTATGCCTACGAATATTTTTTTGGATCTTCCAGCACTTCCCCAAGTGAACCCGCCGTGGAAAAACAGGAGAGTTCGGTAGCGCCTCAGACTGCACCGGGAACCGGGTCTGTAACGACTGTTGTCGAAGAAACCATTACGGAAGTCGAGGAGCCCATTACTCCCCCCGAAAGCTCGTACCAGGGAACTCTCGACTCCGCTCAGGAACAGGGAGCGGCCTCTTTGCAGGGCAATTCCCCGGATGATTCGCAGCTGAATGCGTCTGAAAATGCGTCTGAAAATGCTTCCGGGGCTCAGCCCGCCGAGCAGCAGGATGACCCCCTTGCCAATACAGATGAAGCCGTTGTTTCGGATTTGGCTGAGTCTGTGGTTCAAGGAGCTGATAATCTGACCGAAACAGCTGTGAATGCGCCAGGAGCCGATCCGGCTTCGCCCAACATCGTCATTATTCCGGAAACTGCGCGCCAGGCCCCCAGCAGCAAGATCAAGGTGCTTCAGGTTATTGCAAAGGGCCAGTGCTGGATTGAAGCCAAAGTCGACGCGGAACTCACCACCGATTTTTATGTGCGTAAAGGGGAACGCGTAGATATTAAATTTCAGGAAAACCTGGCCGTCAAGTTCGGGAATATCGGGGAAGTGACTTTGCGTTACAATGGAAAAAACTATACCACCGCGGTGCCTGCAAATGGTGTCAAAACTCTGGTTTTCCCACCGCCAAGTTCATGAGGTACGAATCAGGACATGGAGTTTACCGAGAAGGTCCTGGTGCTGCATGTGGGCCGATTTCGGGAGCGTGATCTCTGGGTCCGTTGTCTTGCTCCCTCTCGGGGGATATTTTCTGCTTTTGCTTTTGGCGGACTGGTCAGCCGCAAACGTTTCAGCGGTTGCCTGGATCCCATGAACCAGGTGCTGCTACGCGTGCACCGTAGCAGACAGGATAGTTATCTGAGCCTGCAAGAAGGCGTACTGCTTTCAACACCGGCTCATTTGCGTAAGGATTGCAATAAAATAGGCCTGGCAGCAAATTGCATTAAATTCGTGGAGGCTGTGATACGGGAGAATGAAACTGCTGAGGAGGCCTATGCGTTAAGCGTTGAAGCTCTTGATGCGCTTGACTCGCTGGAATTCGGACAAGCAGCGAGTACGCTGTTCCCTTTATTTTTCAGGGCGCGTCTGGCTGCTTCCATGGGGTTCGGACCACGGCTGGACAGCTGTTCGATCTGCGGCAAGCCGCTTTCTCTTGCAGGAGAGACTTGCCGGCCGTTGATTTTTCAGGTTTCCTGCGGCGCCATAGCCTGTGAATGTTGTGTTTCCCAGGAGAAGCAACTGCTGCTTCCGCTCAAGACGGAGACGGCGCATTTGTTGAAACGCATACAATGCACTTCCCCTAAAGATTGGGTCTGCCTTGACCCTCCGCCGGTGATTCGCGCTGAAGCTGCTGCGGTCATCGACCATTTTGTCCGGTATCATCTGGGCCTGGTCTGGGACAGAGGCACGTTCAGGCAGCTGTAATAATTTTATTGAAGTTTTATGTAATTTGGCGCTTTTTTTCAGAGGACAGATAAGGAGTAACAATGCGCTTTCAGGACATTATTTTCACTTTGCAGACGTTTTGGGCCAAACAGGGCTGCGTTCTGCAGCAGCCGTACGATATGGAAGTAGGCGCCGGAACGTTCCATCCAGCTACTTTTTTGCGCGTTATCGGGCCAGAACCCTGGAATACGTGCTATGTGCAGCCCTCCAGAAGACCGACCGACGGCCGCTACGGCGAAAATCCAAACCGGCTGCAGCATTATTATCAGTTTCAGGTGATTCTGAAACCCTCTCCGCCCAATGTCCAGGAACTTTACCTGGAAAGTATGCGCGCCCTGGGAGTTGACCCGGCCGCCTACGATATCCGCTTTGTGGAAGACGATTGGGAATCGCCGACGTTGGGGGCCTGGGGCCTGGGCTGGGAAGTCTGGCTCAACGGTATGGAAATTACCCAGTTCACCTATTTTCAACAAGTGGGCGGCATCGGCCTGCATCCGGTCAGTGTCGAGCTGACGTACGGCCTTGAGCGGTTTGCCATGTATTTGCAGGACAAGGAATCCGTATACGACCTTATGTGGAATGACGACGTCACATACGGCCAGGTCTTTCACCAAAGCGAGGTCGAGAATTCGAAATATAATTTCGAACATAGCAATGCGGAAATGCTCCTGAACGCGTTCAATGCCTACGAGGGCGAATGCAGGCAGCTCATAGAAGCCGGGTTGCCCTGGCCGGCGTATGATTACTGCATGAAGTGTTCGCATACGTTCAATCTTTTGCAAGCCCGCGGCGCCATATCCATTACCGAGCGTACCGCGTATATTGGCCGTGTACGCGCTCTGGCTTCCAAAGTTGCGGCGCTTTATGCGCAGCAGCGCGAAGACATGGGCTACCCTTTGCTCGCAAAGTCCCAGGAGGTGCGCTAGCCATGCCCAAGTTTGTTTTGGAAATCGGAACCGAGGAAATGCCCGCGCGTTTTCTGCCTCTGCTGCAGGACGAATTGCAAAGTGCCATGTCTACGGCCCTGAAAGAAGGGCTTCTTGATTATACGTCTGTTCGTACGCTTGCCACTCCGCGCCGCCTGGTCCTTATCGTGGACGACTTGGCGGAAATGCAGCGGACCAATGAAGAAGAGGTCACCGGTCCGCCCAAAAAAGTTGCTTTTGATGCGCAGGGAAATCACACCAAAGCCGCGGCCGGGTTTGCCAAGACCCATGGAATCGAGTTGGCGCAGGTTTATACCATCGATACTCCCAAAGGCGAGTATCTCGCCGCCAAAAAAGTCGTTGGCGGGCAGCAGACGCTGAAATTGCTTCCCGAGCTGTGCGTAAAGCTCATCTCCGGCTTGCAATTTCCCAAAAGTATGCACTGGGGATCTGGAGAATTTACCTTTGGTCGCCCGATCCGCTGGATTCTGGCTTTGCTCGGCAACAAGACTGTCGCGTTCTCCCTGGCCGGAATCGACTCTTCCAATACGACCTGCGGCCATCGAATAATGGGCTTTGGTCCGTGGGAAGTGGCTGATGCGGAATCGTACGAAAGTGTCATAACCGAAAAGGCCAAAGTCGTTCCGGATCCCGCAGTTCGATCAGAGGAAATCGTTCGCCAGGCGCAGGAACTTGCGCGCAATGCCGGTGGCGAAGCGGTTATCAACCAGAAGCTCTTGGGAGAAGTCTCAGGCCTGGTCGAATATCCGAAAGTCGTGCTTGGAAATTTTGATCCTTCCTTTTTGGAACTTCCCAGAGAAGCGCTGCTGACCAGCATGGAAAGCCATCAGAAAAGCTTTGGGGTGGAAAAATCGGATGGAAGTCTTTTGCCTCACTTTTTGTGTACCATCAATCTGGAACCCGTTGATCTGGAAGTCGTACGCAAAGGGTGGGAACGCGTGCTCAAGGCGCGTCTCGAAGACGGGCGTTTCTTCTGGAAAACCGATCTGGCCAAAGAACTTGAAGACTGGATCGGCATGCTGGACAACGTCATTTTTCTCGGTCCGCTCGGCAGCATGGGCGACAAATCCAGGCGTCTGGAAAAATTGTGCGCCTACCTTGGCGACGTTGCGGCTCCTGAAATGGCAGCGGATCTTGCCCGTGCGGGACGTCTGGCCAAGGCCGACCTGGTTTCTGAAATGGTCGGCGAATTCGACGATCTGCAGGGAATTATGGGCAGCATCTATGCCCGCAAAAAGGGCGAACCCGAGACAGTGGCCGAAGCCCTGTATGAGCAGTATTTACCGGCCGGTCCGGACACGCCCGTACCTGGAACCCTGCCGGGGGCACTGCTGTCCATTGCCGACAAGATCGATACGCTCGTGGGCTGTTTCGGACTGAATATGGTTCCAACGGGGGCCAATGATCCGTACGCGCTACGCCGCCAATGTCTGGGCGTATGCCGGATTATCATGGAAAAGGAACTGCGCCTTGATCTCTCCAGCTTGGTGGACAAGGCGCTTGAGGCCTACGGTTCCATTGAATGGAAGCTTTCCGCAGACGAACTGCGCGAAAAACTGCTGGATTTCATGGGGCAAAGGCTGAAAAATTATTTCACTTCACAGTCTGTCCCCACACTGGTGGCTGAAGCGGGCATAGGCGCGGGCATTAACGATGTCTGGGCCTTGTCCAAACGGATCGAGGCATTGAACGCCTTCAGCAAGGAAGACGATTTTGAACAGGCTGTCCTGACGTTCAAGCGTACGGGCAACATTATCCGCAAGCAGGGTGAGGAAGCTGGACAAGCTCTCGACGGCGCGTATTCTTCGACTCTGTTCCAGGAACCCCAGGAAAAATCCCTTGCGGAAAAACTGGAAGGGCTGGAGCAACGCTTCAACGAACTGCTGGCCCAGGATGCTTTTCCCGAATTGCTGGGCTTGTTGCGCGAACTGCGTCCCTTTGTGGATGCTTTTTTCGATAATGTCATGGTCATGTGCGAAGAGGCTGAACTGCGTTTGAATCGCCTGAACCTGCTGCAGGCCCTTGTGGAACGGTTGAGCAAGGTTGCCGATTTCAACGCGCTGCAGATTTAATGGCATTTTAGGACGCGCGATCGCGTAGCAGGTGTTTTACCAAAAAGATGACTTTTTCCTTGACAAGTCTTAGGGGATAAGATTATTTATTCCTTTTTCGACGAGATGAACTTTTAGACACAGAATCGCCCAGGAGGATATTCAGTGGCAAATCATAAATCCGCTCTGAAACGGCACAGACAGAGCCTGAAGCTGCGTGCTCGCAACCGCACCATGAAGACCAGAATCAAGAACTCCATTAAGGCTGTTCGTGAAGCTGTTGAACAAAAAGATAAAGAAGCTGCAGAGATGGCATTGAAGCAGGCCACCAGCACCCTGGACAAGGCCGCTACCAAAAAAGTTATCCACTGGCGCAATGCCGCCCGCCGTATCTCTCGGCTGAATGTTGCCGTCAACGGCCTGGATTAGTCCGGCCGGGTCTTATTTTATCCATACGCCCGCTGGCTCTGGTCAGCGGGCTTCTTTTGCTGGGAAATTATCGTACTCTTGCCGCAGCTTGTTTTGGTAAGGAAAAGTAGATTTCAACGTAATCTGGTCATATCCACATATCGCAATTTTTGGGTAACTTCTGCGGCAAAGCTCCGGAGCAGGGGGCCAGCGCCGAAATGTGCTTCCGAGCAAAGTCCCGGATGATTCATGGCGGCAGTTGCCAGCATGGCTGCGGCCAGATCCGGCTCTTGCTTAGCAAGGACCAGTTCGTAGAACTGGCTCATTTCTGAGCGAAATTCTTGCATTTCTTCAGAAGGGACTGATTTGGAGCGGAGCGCGAGAACCCTGGCAGTAAATTGCATAAGCTTGGGCGGTATGTTTTTTTGCGCTTTTTCCAATCCTTCCAGCAACCATTCCAGGCCTTGCATCAAGGTCTCATCTCCTAATATTTCCTGTCGCTTGAACAAACTGGGCATTTTTTGCGCTGCCGTGAGCATGTGTTGCGCGGTTTGCGCCATATTCTTTGACAGTATGGCGACCAACAGCCGTTCATGGAGCAGCGTCGCATACAGATCGGCTTTGCTTATGGAATCCTGTTTGAAATCCGACAGGCTGCCGTAGAAATCCATGACGAAATGCAAGGCCGGATGTAGTGAAGGGCTTTTGTAGAACTGCGGGTCCTGTGCCATGTCCGGTTGGATATAAATACCCCGGATGATGGATTGGGCGGCTTCCGGTCCCTTGTGCGCGTCCGAGAAAGCCACCGCCAGGTTGAAAAATACCGCGCCTTTGTCAGGAGGATTATGTTCGAGCAACCGCTGGTATATGCCAATGGCTGTTTCTGGGCCTTTGCGTCGTCGGACGAAATGGCCCAGGAAAATAATTTCCTTGAGCGCTTCATGGTAGAATCCCATATCTTTGGACGCGCGGTAAAAATGTTGCTCCGCTGTCTGAAAATCACCAGCATCCAGAGCCGCCTGACCCATAAAAATCAATTGTTTGGCAGGTAATTCGTTAATGCTCTTACCTTTTATGAGCAGCAGCGAGTCCCGTGTCATGCCGCTGAGTTTGCGAACGGAGGGATGGCTCTCGCCAAGCGTGCTGGCCACGTCCATTTTGATGATTTCACCGGTGATTTTCATCACCGCATTGACGTTTCTTTCCTTTTCATCACCCTTGCCCGTCAGTTGCACTTCTTCGGCCTTGATCAGAGCCTTGCTGAAGTTTTCCACCGCGTCATCCATAAGCCGGACGATTTCCGGGCTGTTCGCGGGTTCTCCATTGGCGATACGCTCGCGGACCTGCAGAATACGCACCCGTCCGATTTCTTTGTTGGGTTCGGGAAGATTTTCGGCAACTTCTTCGGCCTGGCGGAAGCGTTGCAGGGCGTGTGGGTATTTACGGACGCGTACGTAGACCTTGCCGCTTTCCAGATAGGCCCGCGGATCCACGGGGTACAGTTCGATGGCCTTTTTGTAGCACTGGATGGACCGCTCGTAGTTTTTGGCATCTTTGAATTCTTCGGCCTGCTTGATCCAGCTTTCGGCCTCGGCTTTGCGTTCGCTGAGTTTACGTTCCTCCCTTTTTTCCATCAGGGTTTCCAGGTTGTCCTGGCGGTGCGGAAGATATTCCGTCAGATAGTTGCGGACTTCCGTATAGCGTTCGAGCATCTGTTCTTTGAGTAGCAGCTTCTTGCGCTTGGGGTTCATGCCTCCCAGGGGATCTTGTTTCTTGAGGATGAAAGCGCCGCTGATGCCGTATTCGGCCAGGCGCAGCAGAATGCCTTCGCGTTTATGGATGAATTCGATATCTTCAAAGACAGGAACGCAGAGCGGCAGGCATTTGAGAGGATCACGTTTGGCCCTGGTCAGCAGTATGCTGACGATGGAAAAAAATTCGCTGATGTCGCGAGGAGGGCGTGTTTTGTTGGTAATATCCGCCACTTCGAGTAGGGGCCCCACCAGCACCAAGCCTTCCTTTAGGCTGCGCAGAATCAGGGCCAGTTCCTGAGTATTTTTTAAAAATCTGTTGCTGCAGGGATGAAAGGTGACCTGCTTGAATTTTAGCGTAGCAAGAATGACTTTAAGTTGATCGCGCAATGCCGTTGGGAACACAAGGACATGTACGGGCATGTTGCGAAAAGGTTCTAGGGGGTCATGCGTATTTTTCACCGTAACGCTCGGAGTCTGGGCCATGTAATAGAACATGGTGCGAATGGAAATGTTTTGGACACAATGTTATGATATCCTGAAACACCTTTAAAGTAAGGCTATAGCAATCATACCACCAGACGGCAACCAGCTCCGGTAATCCGCAAATGCGTTGTTCCGGGTATGTATTTA
This sequence comes from Desulfovibrionaceae bacterium, assembly GCA_963677785.2. Classification (GTDB taxonomy): domain Bacteria; phylum Desulfobacterota; class Desulfovibrionia; order Desulfovibrionales; family Desulfovibrionaceae. The sequence continues at coordinate 674,002 of CAXXDH010000002.1, forward strand.
TGCCGAATAGAGGCTCTGGCGTTTAGGGAAGCCTTTTTGAAAAAGGCTTCCCGTATATGCTTTGAAGTTTGCAGCAGAGGGGGAGGTGTTTAAATCATGGTTGGGTGTCAGCGGCATTCGTCAGTCGATGCGGACAATGCCGAATTCTTCCCCGCTGATGCTGACACCGCCCGACTCCGTAACTTCGAAGGTGTTTTCCACTCCGACCATGCCGAGATCACGGATACCGAGTTTGGGTTCCAGAGCCATTACCATTCCTGCTTCCAGAGGTGCGTCAAAACCCTTGGCAATGACGGGGTATTCGTCGATATTCAAGCCGATGCCGTGGCCAAGAAAGGGAACTTTGTTTTCATCCAGTGCCATAAAGCCTTCGGCAAACCCTTCTTTTTCAGCCCAGCGTATGCAGTGGGCATACAGTTCGCTCGGAATGGAGCCCGGCTTCAATTGCGAACGCAGCCATTCCTGAACTTGAATACAAAAATTATGGCCATCCCGTACCTGGTCGGGAATGGCGCAGCCGGTCCAGTAGACCTGGGTTTTGTCTGTCTGGTAGCCTTCCAGGCAAAAACCGATGTCGCAGGTAAGCGGCTCGTCCGTATTCCAGAGACGCCCGGCATAGCCCATGAAAGGCACGGACGGATGCTCGCCGCGCAATCCCACAGGTCCGTTATAACGGCTCGGATAATTGGCGCTGTCGCCCGCGGCCACATGGCCGAGAAAAATATCCTCGTTGGAGCCGCTCATACGCATCAGGCCCGAATGTCCGAGTTCAAAAAAGACTTCCCAGGATTTGTGCGCGATATCCCGTTCGCTCATGCCCGCTGCAATGCGCTGGGGAAGGATATTGTAGAGCGCATGATGGTGCCGCTCGCCTGCCAGCCTGAGCTTTTTCAATTCCCAGTCGGTTTTGACGGACCGTGTCATGTCGATGATACGGTCAGCAGGAACAAAGGAGTAATTCGCCAGGCGCGAGGTTATCAGATTGCCGATGGACCAGCTTGTCCCGGCAGCGTCGACGCCGATGACCCCCGGTTTTTCCGGCAGCGGACTTCCCGCGGATGCGGCGATTCCCGGCACCTGGGAAAAGGATTTGAAAGGGTAAATAGCCTCCAGAGGGGATTCGAGTTTGGCGCGTTCCAGGCCGTGGCGTACCATCAGCACAGGCTCTCCCTCGCGCGGCAGCCATAGCAGCCCTGCGCCAAGGGTTCCGGTAAAATAATAGATGCTCACCGGATTCAGGACCATAAGCCCCACGGCTTGTTCAAGGTGTGCGGCAAGCATGGCGCGGCAACGTTGATAACGTAACTCAAGCTCCTGACGGTCTATTTGTTCGAGTGCAGTCAATTCCATGAGAAGTTCCTCATTTTGTGTTGGGAAATTAAGGATTGTTCCCTAAATCATGCGCTTGATACTTTTTATAAAAAAGATAGTGCTTTTGCGGCCGAGCCAGAGGATGCGTTCGCGATATTTGAGCATGATCAGGGTCAGCAGATTAATAAAAAGAGCGGTGAACAGCAGTATCAGCGCATTGAATACGGTTGTGTTTGTCTTGAGATGCAGCAGCGGCAGGACCTTTTCTCTGACGAACATGGGATAAGGAAAAGGCGGTTTGGCCTGGAACACATTTTCCCGGGTCAATCCGCTGTCTTCAAGCAGCTCGTTGAAGCGCTGCTCGCCGACGCTGATGGCGTCATGAATATTTTTGTTTCCGTAGGCATGTTTGTAGCCTTTGCGAAATAGTTCCAGTTCATTTTTCAGCCGTTCTTCCATGGCCTGGTAACGGGCCTGCCCATACAATTCGGTCAGTTCGCTGTGCCTGTATTTCAGATCCCGCAGTTCTGACAGCAGCCGGTTATGTTCGGTGTCGTAACTGTTGCCCGCTTCCTGAAGTACCATCAAGCCTTCATAGGCCCAGCGCGAAGGCATGAGCTGGCAGATTTCAGGCACCGGGCTGTTCTCATAGAACTTCAGTTTCACGTTCATCTTTTCGTATTCAATGAGCGCGCCGCCCAGTATTATTTGCGGAATAAGCACCAGCGGGACGATATTCAGGGCCGCCTTGGAAGACAACCGGGGCAGTGAGGAGATGAACAGACCAATGGATACGCCCGTATAGGATAGAATGGAGAGAAAAATGACGTAGGAAAAATAAAGTTCCTTCACCTCCAGAAACAGGAATCCCAGTGCCACGAACAGGGCATTCTGGACAATGGCGAAAAGCATGAGCACCACGAGCTTGGCCGCGATATAGGCCCTGTGGGTCGTATTGAGCATCCGTTCGCGCATGAACAGAGCCGTGTCGCCGATGATTTCGTCCACGCTGTTTGTCATGCTCAGAAAAAATGAGACAATGACCGCGATGAACAAAAAGGTTTTGAACAGCTCGTTGGTATACAGGGTATAATTATCGCTGCTGGGGGCGTACTTGAGAATGAATCCGACCGCAGCGCCCAGAAACGGGGCTTCAAGAAAGGTGATGATCAGGTTGGAGCGGTCGCGGACCTTGTTGGCGTAATTTCGGGCGAACAAGGTCAGAAACTGGCTGAAACGGTTGTTGAAACTGATGGGTTTGGACGGCGGCAAGACGTCTCGCGTGGGCAGTTTCACATTGGAAAACCAGGAGGAAATGACGCGGCGACGGTATTCGTTCTTCCAATACTCCGGAGTGTATTTGCGTTCACCCAGGATGATGCCGTCCGCATCGCGCAATGAATCTTCCAGACTGTCCAGGAGGATGTCCGGCTGTACCGTGTGGCAGCACGGACATTCGACCGTGACTTCGTCATTGGCCACGTTGGCTTCCAGGTGGCGTTTGAAATATTCAAGGGCGGAATAGGACGTGCCGAAATAGGCGAGCTTGCCGCCGTTGTCCAGCAAAATGACTTTGTTGAACATTTTGTACAATTTCGGACCGGGCTGGTGAATAACCACCACCACGATTTTGCCCGAAAGTGCGATATTGGACAGCAGCTCCATGATTTTTTCCGAATCTTTGGAAGACAATCCGGAAGTGGGTTCGTCCAGAAAGTAGATCTCCGCGTCAGAAATAAGCTCCAGGCCGATATTCAAGCGTTTTCGTTCGCCGCCGCTCAGGCTTTTGTCCACGGCCTGGCCGACCTTGGTGTCGCGCTTTTCAGTGAGCCGGATGTTTTCCAGAACACTGTCGATACGCGCGCGAAGTTCTTCGTGCTGTTTGTCGGGAAAGCGCAGGCGCGCATGATAATAAAGGTTTTCGTAAACCGTCAGGTTGGGCAGCAACAAATCGTCCTGAGGTACGAAACCGAAATAATCCTTGAGGACTCCGTATTCCTTGTGCAGGTTGTAGTGGTCCACCAGTACGCGGCCCTGTTCTGGTTTCAGCAGGCCGCTGATCACGGATAGGAGCGTGGATTTGCCGCAGCCGCTGGGGCCCATGATGCAGGCGAGTTCGCCGTATTCTATTTCGAACGAGATGTCGTCCAGTCCCAGCGAGCCGTCTTCGAAACGATAGCTGAGGTTTTCGGCCACCAGTTTGCGGAAGCTGAAGCTCGATTTGCGAAAAACGTTGTTTTTGACGTCCAGCTCAATGAAGTGGTCGTGCAGGAATAACCTGTCGCGATGGTGCAGTTCGGTTGTTTTCTGGATGTGCCGGCCGTTGAGGTGGACATTGTACGGACAGCTTCCCGGCTCGAAAAAATAGCTTTGTTTTTCGGCTGACGCCTCCAGCAACACAGAGGCGCTCCATTTTTCCGGCAGGGCGTCCTGGATGAACAGGTCGCTTTTGATGTCGTTGCTGATTTCATAGCTGCTTCTGTCCGCTTCGAGTTCGATTTCCCGAATAGACGAAAGGTAATAGAAGACTTCACGCAGATCCAGCCGAAAGCCGTTGACGTAAACCAGATCGTCCAGGTTTACATAAATGGATCCCTCGACCTTTTCGCCGTTATGGGCCACGATACTTTCAGGCTCGAGCACGACCAAGGTCATATGCGAGCCGTTGATCCCGACCTGCAGCAGGCTGCCGGGCGTTCGCTCATGCTCGTAGCAAAGAATCAGGTCTTTTTGGGCTACGTAGAGTTTGGCCTTGAGCTGGTTTATCTTGTTGCGGAAATAGATGATCAGATCCTGGTAGCGCAGGCTGTAGTCATTGATCAGGATGCTGAAATGTTGCGAAATCTGCGAGGAAAAATTTTTGCGCAGCACCAGTCCGTCGGAGACGACTTTGTAGAGATCGTTTTTTTTGGTGATGCAATACAGATTATGAATTTTGTAAATGACTAAGTCCAGACCGGGAAAAGGCAGGAAGACATCCGCGGTTTCTATGTCTCCAGTCACGCGCAGCGCAAGGATATTTGACGATCCGAGCTGTTCGGGGGTGGCGTCGCTGATGTTAAAATTGGCTTCGACAAAGGCCAGGTCATTAGAGTCGATGCGCAGCAGATCTGCCAGGCGCCTTGCCGTATGCAGTTCGTTTTCTTTGATGTCGTCGGCCTGGAGAAATTCATAAATGCTCAGCAGGCAGAAAATTTTTCGCTGATAGGGCAGGACCGTGTTGATTTTTCTGGTGAAGGCCGCCAGATCGATGGCCATGCTCGCCAATCTTTCAAAATTTTTAAAGAAAAAAGAGGCGATATCCTCAGGATAGAGGTTTTCGTAAAAATCAACGACAAAGTTTCGTTTGACCTGCGAAATCCCGTTTTCATTGCCGACAACTGCCGCGAACATCACGGCAAGCTGCATGGCAAGGCTGTTGTCCAGGGTTTCCTGGTTCTGGATGGTTTCCTGTGCGCTGCCTAAGGATTGGGAACTCATCTGTTCTCATACTGAAGGTTTGCGAAATCGTAAGATAAGGAAGCGAACCGGCTGGCCGCTGCAACATGGAATCGGACCGGAAGGTGAATCCGGCCCGATAGGCATGCGTTATGATCCTGTACCAGATATAACGGGGTAATGGGTAAAACCTATTTGTAGCCCGAAATGATGAACCAGTATCCCCCGTCGGGTGCGGCTTCGTACATGGTTACTTTGACATGGAAAATGCCGCTCCATTCCGGTTCATACAATACTTCCGCCTGTGGGCCGCGTTCGTTGTTGGCCGCCACCAGCTGCCAGTTTTCGTCATAAATCCAGACTTCCATGGCAAAGACGCTGTCGTCGCCTGCGGTATAGAAAAAGTATTCGTTGCCGACGGAAAGCTGCGTGTCGAAATAATAGGACTCGCCCTGCATCAGTTTGCCGACCTGAAGTTCGTCTCTGATTTTAAAGCCGTCCTTGCTGTAAACGTCCATGGCCTCGTATGCCAGCTCCTTGACCTCGACCCGACCTGCTGCGGCCGTAGAAACAAACGCGGCAAGCAGGAGAACTGCCAAGAGCGGCAACGTGCGAATGAATCCTCGAAGCATGAGCATTACCCCTTTTCTATGGTCTCAATCAGCTCGGAACTGATTTCATTCAGTTTTTTTACATTTTCGGGCGGAATGGGGTTTTTGTAACCAACGTTCACCAGCTTGTCGATTTCGGGCAATTTTTCCATCAGCAGCTTAACTGCGGGTGTGTTTTTGGCTTTGGGTTCGACGTCTTTCAAGCGTTCGGAAAAATAGGCCACCAGCCTTGGCTGATAGAGAATGGACGAGGCCCGTTCCGTATATTTTTGGTTCAGGATTTTGGTGGTGGCCCGCAATCCCTCCAGCCAGCCGCCGGCACTCACAAGCAGCGCGATATCCTTGTCACCCATACGGTTCATTTCCTGCACCACATCCTCGCGCAGGGAGTCCAGCTCGCGGTGCAACTTGTCCCATTCGCCGCGTTTGGAGAGTTCTTTGAAGGTATCGCCTTTACGCAAGATGGCCTCTTTGACCAGGAGCTCTTCAGCCAGCGTCAGGATGACCACGATCATGTCGCCCAGTTCTTCCTTGTCCTGGGCCTGGATGGCAAGGAAACCGTCGGCCGAACGGACGCCGAGGTTCAATGCGCGCAGGTAGTCGTTGTCATAATCGTACTTATTGCTGAATGACGCGGCATCATTCCATTTGGTGGCGCCCATTTTATCCAGGGCGACGAAAATTTCCGAAGGTGAAGGCAAAAGCAGATTTTCAGCGAATTTGTCTTTTTCTCCAGGGGTCAACGTTCCTTCCGCAGCAGGAGTTGCCGTTGCCAGAGCCAAAATGGCCAGGCAGGATAACGTCAGATACATGAGCAAGGATTTCATTCAGATCCTCCTTAAATTGGAACAGCCTAGGACAGCTCAAAAAAAATCAGCCAGCTGTCAAACGAAATAGAGCAAAGCGAACCTATGCTAAAATCCAGCAGTTTTCAATGGCAGGCGTCAAGGATTTTGCGTGCAGCAGCATCGAATGAGAGAAGGGCTGATTGATTTGTCATGGTGTTTTCGCATATTTTCCCGTATATTGCTTTGGAATTTATAGCAAGGAGTGAGGCATGCGCAAAGTTCGGTGGGGGGTTCTCGGCACGGCGAAAATTGCACGAACATTTGTTATCCCGGCCATGCAAAAGGGAAACTTGTGTACTGTGGAGGCCATTGCCTCACGCTCGGAATCAAAGGCCTCGCAAGCCGCGACATTGCTAGGCATTCCCAAATCCTACGGTTCGTATGAGGCCTTGCTGGAAGATACGGGGATCGACGCCGTCTATATTCCGCTGCCCAATCATCTGCATGTTCTCTGGGCGATCAAGGCGCTGGAAGCGGGCAAACATGTCCTGTGCGAAAAACCCCTGGCGCTATCCTGCGATCAGGCGCAGGAACTCGCCGATGCCGCTGCAGGCTATCCGGATTTGAAAATCATGGAGGCTTTCATGTACAAGCATCATCCGCAGTGGCGGGAAGCCTTGCGGATCGTGCAAAACGGCGGTGTGGGCGAACTCTTGACCATCCAGTCCTTTTTTTCCTACTTCAACGACGACGCGGGCAATATCCGCAACAACGCCGCAGCGGGAGGCGGCGGCCTGATGGATATCGGCTGTTATTGCATTTCGCTTTCCCGGTTTCTTTTTGAGACCGAACCGCAACGTTGCTGCGCGTTCATGAATAAGGATCCGCGTTACGATACGGACCGTCTCTTCAGCGGAATCATGGATTTTGGCGGCAGGATTTCCAGTTTTACCTGCTCGACCCAACTTTCTCCGTACCAACGCGTCAATATTCTCGGTACTGAAGGCCGCGTGGAAATTCTGATCCCTTTCAATGCGCCCAATGATGAGCCTTGCACGCTGGATCATCAGCAGCTTGGAGGCACCTGGACGCAGCATTTTGACGTTTGCGATCAATATACATTGCAGGGGGATCTGTTTGCTGAAGCTATCCTGGAAAACACCGAGGTTCCCGTTTCATTGCAGGATGCTGTGAATAACATGAAGGTGCTGGAAGACATGAAGCGGGCTGCGGAAAGCACTTCCTGGGTTTCTTGCTGCTGATTTGCTTCGGTGGTATTGAGCAGCGCACTGGGCGTTTTTTTACAAGTTCCGGGAAATAGTATAAGGAATTTTGATGCAATCAAATGAAGGGGCTCAAGGCCCGAATACGGATCAGGCCGTGGCGTTCAGCTGCCAGCGGTGCGGCCATTGCTGCCATGGCAAAGGGGGCATTGTATTGCGTACGCACGACGTGGAGCGTCTTGCATCGCATTTACGTATGACTCCTGAAGATTTTTTGCGTACCTACACGGAAAATCCGCATGGAAAACCGCGTATTATTGTGGGGGATGATGAGTACTGCGTATTTTTTAAACAAGGCGAGGGCTGCTCCGTCCATGTGGCTAAACCGGATGTTTGCCGGGCCTGGCCTTTTTTCAGGGGTAATTTGATTGACGAAACCAGCTGGGAAATGGCCTCCGGCTATTGTCCCGGCATCGTACTCGAGGCGGGGCACCAAGCTTTTGCGGCAGAAGGCCTGGAATGGTTGCGGTCCAATGGGTTGCTGGAACCTGAGAAGGATGCCATTGCCCGTGCCCTGGGGCTCGATCTTGAACCTTGAATGATGGTGAGGCCGGCGCATGCAGCTGAAAGATTGCTACCGCCTCCTTAAGGTCAAGGACGGCGCCGGGCTTGAGGAAGTAAAGAAATCCTACCGGGCGCTTGCCTTCAAATTACATCCCGACCTCAATCCGGACGATCCGCAATCCGCCAAGCGTTTTCAGCAGGTAAACGAAGCCTATGTGATCCTCAAACGCAATCTTGCGGAAAATGGCGCCAACGGGACTCGCCAATCGGACGTTTCCGACAGTAAAAGCGAATTTGATAAGCGGGCCAGAGAAGGATTTGAACAACAACGCCGCGCCCAGCAAAAAGCCAAGCAGGAAGCTGACCGGCAAAAGAAGCAGGAACGCGCTCGCCGCACCGCTTCCGCCGCTTACAAAGCACACCCCAACGAGCAGGACGTGCTGCAGGATATTCTTAAAGATCCTTTTGCCCGCCAGGTTTTTGAAGATATCTACAGTCAAATTCGCAGCGGCAGGCGTGCCAAGGACGTCATCCGCCCGCAAAAGCCCAAAACCAAGAAAAAGCTGCAATTCGAATGGGGTGACAGCAAGGTCGACATGGATTTGACCGACGGGCTGTGGAGCGGCACTAAAAACTGGTTCCGCAGCTGGATGGATGACCAGCAGGATGTTTATTTGCCGTCCGGCATCTTACGTCCGGGCAGCAAAGTTCGTTTGAAGGTCAGTCAGGGCTGGTCGGGTAAAACAGTGTCGGTGGATGTCAGTCTTCCGCCGGATTACGTGGTCGGACGACCGATACGCTTAAAAGGTCTTGGGAGAAAATTCGGTCCCTGGATCGGTGACCTTTACGTGCGGTTGCATATCAGATCCGGCGGTTGAATCAGTCTTTCGCGTACGCTCAGGGCGTGTTTCCAAATTTTTTCCGCTACGTTTGGCCGGAATTCCACCATGCTGCGTTTTCAGGATAAAAGTCTCTTGCCGTAGCCGTACTACGCATGCGGCCCATTTTTCCCTTCAGCCTTGCCTGTTGCAATTCTTGCTCAAACTCGCGCCGAATAGAATTTAGAAACACGTCCTAGTCAGTGATAAAAGGACCCGTACGCCAGTATCCGGCAACTGGCTGTCGACCTCGGTCACTCGCTCGTCTTTTCCCGCATGAAATCACCCAGCAGCTCTTTGGCGGCATCCGCATTGACCGGTCTGGAAAAAAGAAATCCCTGGCCGTTGCTGCAGCTCACGGATTGCAGCTGCGCCACGTGTTCTTCCTTTTCAATTCCCTCGGCAACCACTTCGATGCCCAGACTTTTGCCCAGGTCCACAATAGTACGGACAATTTCCGGATTGTGTTCGGCATTTGGCGAGCCGCTGATGAAGGAGCGGTCGATTTTCAACACGTCAATGGGAAACTGCTGCAAATAGCTTAAGGACGAGTAGCCGGTGCCGAAGTCATCAATGGCCATGAGCACGCCAAGCATTTTGAGCTTTTCCAGAATTTGCTGGGAGGCGCGCGCGTCGCGCATTACAGCGCTTTCGGTAATTTCCAGGCGCAAATTGCCCGGGTTGATGCCGTTGTTTTTAATGGTCCGGGTAATGAAATCCACCAGGTCCGGCTGCATGAATTGTTTTCCGGAGATGTTCACGCTCATGTAGGTAGCATCCAGTCCGGGCAATTCATTTTGCCAGCGTGCCAGCTGGCTGCAGGCCTCTTCCAGCACCCATTTGCCCATTTGGATGATCAGCCCTGTTTCTTCCGCCAGCGGAATGAACTCGCCCGGACTGACAAAGCCGCGCGTGGGGCTGTTCCAGCGTATCAAGGCTTCGAAGCCTTTCAAAGTCCGTCCTTCCAAAGAAATGATGGGCTGATAATAAAGCTCGAATTCCTTATGAATGAGTCCCTTGCGGAGTTCAGTTTCAAGCTGCATTTCTTCACTGACCTGGCTATGCATGCGTTTGTTGAAAACGCGCAGGCAGTCTTTTCCCTGGTCTTTGGCCCGGTACATGGCGATGTCAGCGTCGCGGATAATTTTTTCAGGTGTGTTATAATAGGCGGTTTTTAAAACAATGCCCACGCTGGCGCTGCTGCTGACTTCGTAGCCCTCCAGATCAAAAGGTTCGCGCAGCACGGACATGATCCGCCGGGCAACTTTGATGACCTCGCGCGAGGTTGTAAATTCTTCCAACAGAACGCCGAACTCGTCGCCTCCAAGCCGGGCGAGGGTATCCATGGAGCGGATGCAGCCGGCCATCCGTCGGGAGACTTCCTTGAGAAACAGGTCGCCGGCCGGATGTCCCAGACTGTCGTTGATCCACTTGAAGCGATCCAGATCAAGCAGCATGGCTGCGAACGTATAATTGTCGCGCCGCTCGGAACGGGCTATGGCCCGATTCAAACGTTCGGTAAACAATATCCGGTTGGGCAGGCCGGTAAGCGCGTCATGGAACGCACGGTGCGAGAGTTCTTGCTCGTAGGCCTTTTGCTGGGAAATGTCCTGATAAATATAGTAGATACCTTCGACATTGCCATCGAAGACAATTGGCGAGCCCACCAGAAAAACCGGCACCAGGGATCCATCCTTGCGCTGCCGGGTGGTTTCCTTGGTAATGGACCTGCCGCCGATGATGGTTTTGTTTATGGTCACCGCTTCGTTCATCAAATCTTTGGGTACGATGAAACGGCGGTTCTTTTGGCCGATGACTTCTTCCGGTTTGAATTCGAAAAGGGATTCATAACCCTTATTGGCTTCAACAATGTTGGAGCTCATGTCAATCCGGACAATGGCCAGGGGCGAGCTTTCGAACAACTGCCTGAAATGGGCGTCTTTGACGCGCAGGGCTTCCTGGGCTTTGATTCGTTCCGTGATGTCTATCACGCGTCCTTCGTACAATACGATTTTGCCTGACGCATCGCGTACGGCTCTGGCGTTTTCAGAGATCCAGATGATGCTCTTGTCTTTGCGGTAAATTTCGGATTCGAAGTTGAACACTTCCCCCCGTGTGTCCATGGCTTCGGCAAAGACATCACGACGTTGGGGGTCGACATAGAGTTGATTTTTTATGTCACGGAAATGTTCGAACATTTCCTCAGTGGAAGCAAATCCGTACATTCGGGCAAGGGCCGGGTTGGCAGTCAGATAGCGCCCCTCTGGGGTAGTCTGAAAAATACCTTCTATGGCGTTTTCGAAAATGGATTTGTACTTGGCTTCGGCGTCTCTGCGACGTGAAATGTCCCGAAACAGACCGACTAAAAAGCCTTTTTCGCCCTTAGATCCGATATCAACAGTGGAAATATTGGCTTCCACAGGAAAATTTCGTCCCTCCCGGTGTACTCCCGTGAGTTCGAGAACATCCCCGTTGGTGATCTGGAGCTTCGGGCTTTGCTGATCGAAAAGCGTACTGATCGGTTGCCCCAGAGCCTGCGCGCCTGCCAGTCCGAACATCTGTTCAGCCGTACGGTTGAGAGTGATGATCTCATAACTGTCACGAGCAAAGGCAATAATGGCGTCGGCGGAAGAGGCCAGAATCGCTTCAGTGTTTGCCATGGCCCGTTCCAACGCCTCCATGACCTGGTTGTACATTTTGGCTATACTGCCGACTTCGGTAAAAGGCTCTTCAGGAACACGCAAGGTCAGATCTTTGGTCGTGGCTTGCTTTTGCATGACCTCGAACAAGTCCAGCAAATCTGTCTTGGCCCCGTGTTCGGAGACGTTGAGCCCCATGGACTCCTCCTCGGGAGTAACGCGCATGGGGTAAATTCTGTCAATGCCCTTCATCAGCAAGTACGGAAGAATGAAGGCCATACCAAACGCGCACACGATGCCTTCAGCTTGAATTATCAACTGGTCGGAGATGGAAAGGCCTGTGCCGATTATTTCGGGGTTGCCGAACAGAGCAACGGCCAGGGTTCCCCAGATGCCGCACCCCAAATGGACAGGAATCGCTCCCACAGCATCATCCAAACGGAATATTTCCAGCAGTTTTTCACATCCCAGACACACGATTCCGGCCATTCCGCCGATGGCAACCGAGTCAAGCGCGTTGACTACATGGCAGTTGGCCGTGATGGCGACCAACCCGCCTAGCGAACCGTTGATCAGGTATACGGCTTTGGGAATGCCGCTGAACCACCAGCCCAGAAAGAGACAGGACAAGGCGCCTGCTCCGCCGGCCAGGGTTGTTTTTGCAAGAATTTTCGGCACGCTGCCGTCCATGACCAGCGTACTGCCGCCATTGAATCCGAACCACCCGATCCAGAGCAGAAAACAGCCGAGCACCGAAAGAGGCAGATTGGACGCTGTCATCTCATTGGGTGGGCCATCTTTGGGGAAGCGTCCGGAGCGGGGGCCGATCACCAGAATGGAGGCCAGGGCGACCCAGCCGCCGACACTATGCACCACGGTGGAACCCGCAAAGTCGATAAAGCCCCGGCTGCCGAGAAAACCCGTCATGTTTCCGTTTTGCAATCCTGACCAGGCCCAATGTCCGAATATGGGATAAATAATGACCGAGGTAATGGCGGCAATAATGACATAGGAGGAAAAACGCATTCTTTCGGCCACGGCGCCTGAAAAAATGGTTGTCGCCGTACCGCAGAACATGGCCTGGAAAAGGAAAAAAGTGACGGTGTCGGCGGAATCATCGAGCGATAGGAACCAGTCGCTGGTACCTATCAGGCCGGACTTCGATGCTCCGAACATCAGGCCATAACCGATGGCCCAAAAACCACAGACAGAGAGACAAAAATCGACAAGGTTTTTGATCGCCACATTGATGCTGTTTTTCGAGCGCGTAAGTCCTGATTCCAGGCACATGAAACCCGGCTGCATGGTAAAAACAAGGGCTGCGGATATGAGTATCCAGAGTGAATCAATCGGAGTATACATGGCGCCTCACAACGGGTTGCTCAAGGGAAATTTTTGTCACACCGACAGTGGTATTCGGCTGCTGGAAAAAAGTATAAAAATGACAATTTTGAAAACTAGTTTTCTGGTTACTTTGACAAAAATGTTAGTTTATGTCTTGCGTCGGTTGGCAGCGTTGTATAATCAGTTTTATTTACAGCCAGTTAATTTTTGTCTTTTGGGAGCGCATCTCTTTTTTACTGTGCCACATCTTTTTTTCAAATGGAATTACTATGAGTAATTATGATGCTGTATAGTTTGAAAGCATGCAGGAGATCGAGCTTTTTACATATACCTATGGCAGATTGCACGAGTTACAAGAAAGCATCACTGCAGTCAGATCAGATAAGATAAGTGAAATTACTCGCACGGCCCCCTGAAGAATACGCAACAACTATGATTAATTTTTACTGTTCATATAATTTTTAAGCAATTGCTGTGCCGATTGCGCGTTGACCGGTTCGGAAAAAAAGAATCCCTGTCCATTGGGGCAGGTTTCGTCCAGGAGATGGCGCATCTGGTCACTTTTTTTAATTCCTTCTGCAACCACATCCAGGCCAAGGCTCTGTCCAAGTCTAATGATCGTTTTGACGATTTCCGGGTTGAAATCCAAGCCTGAACGGCCGCTTATGAAAGATTTGTCAATTTTGAGCACATCAACAGGGAATTGCTGCAGATAGCTCAGCGACGAGTAGCCGGTACCAAAGTCGTCAATTGCCAGACGCACGCCAATGTTTTTAAGCTTTTCAAGGATCTGTTGAGACGTACGCACGTCGTTCATGATAGCCGTTTCTGTGATCTCCAGGCGCAGATTGGAAGGAGGCAGGCCGGAATCCTGCAGCGTACGTGAGACAAGTCCCGCCAGATCCGGCTGCAGAAACTGTTTTCGGGAAATATTGACGCTCATATAGACGTGTTCAAAATCGGGCAGTTGATTTTTCCAGCGCGCCAGCTGGGAGCAGGCTTCGGTGAGTACCCATTTCCCCAATGGGATGATCACGCCGGATTCTTCAGCAAGAGGAATGAACGAATCAGGAAGCATCAGGCCGCGAGTGGGATTGTTCCAGCGTATCAGCGCTTCCAGTCCTTTGAGCTCGCGTCCTTGCAGTGTAAGGATCGGCTGAAAATAGAGTATGAATTCATTGTGGAGCATTCCTCTGCGCAGCTCATTTTCCAGCTGCATTTCCTCGCTGATCTGATTCAGCATGCGTTTGTTGAAAACGCGCAGACAGTCTTTGCCCTGGTCTTTGGCTCGATACATGGCTATGTCGGCATCCCGGATGATCTTTTCCGGCGTATCGTAATAATCCGTACGCAGTACGATGCCTATACTCGCACTGCTGCTGACCTGAAAACCGTCCAGGTCGTATGGTTCGCGTACCACGGAAAGAATGCGCCGGGCGATGGTAATCACTTCGCGCGGAGAAGTGAGGTCTTCGAGCAGAATACCGAATTCATCCCCACCTTGCCTGGAGAGCGTATCCATGGCGCGGAGACAGCCGGACATACGGTTGGCGATTTCCTGCAGAAAACGATCCCCTGCCGGGTGACCGAGGCTATCGTTGATCCATTTGAACCGGTCCAGATCAAGGAGCATAACAGCGAAAGTGGAACTGTCGTTGTGTTCGGACCGGGCTATGGCTCGGCTCAGGCGTTCGGCAAACAGGCTGCGGTTGGGCAACCCGGTCAGGGCATCATGAAAGGCCTGATGTTCGAGTTCCTTCTCGTAGGCTTTTTGCTGGGAGATATCCTGGTAGATATAATAGATGCCCTCAACGGATTCATTGTAGAGAATGGGTGAGCCGACCAGGAATACAGGTACCGACGAACCGTCTTTGCGCTGGCGGATGGTTTCCTTGGTGACCGGGCGGCCATTGCTGATGGTTTTGGAGAGTATGGCTGCTTCGTTCTTCAGCTCTTTGGGTACGACAAGTTTGCGGTTCCTTTTTCCAATGACTTCGTCAGTACTGTACCCGAAAAGAGAGGCGAATCCCTTGTTTACCTCCAGAATGGTAGTGGACGCGTCAAGATGCGCAATGGCCAGGGGCGAGCTTTCAAACAGTTGTCGCAAGTGGGCGTCTTTTATACGCAGGGCTTCCTGGGTCAGGATGCGGTCGGTGATGTCAATAACGCGTCCTTCATAATAAAGGATTTTGCCCTCAGGACCCGTCACGGCCCTGGCGCTTTCCGATATCCAAATGGTGCTGCCGTCTTTGCGGTATACCTCGGATTCGAAATGAAAGATTGCGCCGTTTGTTTCGATCTCTTTGACAAAAATGTCCCTGCGGCCGGTATCGACATAAAGCTGCTGCTGAATGTTGCTGAAATGTTCGATCATTTCACCGGGGGATACGAATCCGTAAAGCCGGGCCAAGGCCGGGTTTGCTGTCAGATAGCGTCCGTCGGGAGTGGTCTGAAAAATGCCTTCGATGGCGTTTTCAAAAATGGATTTATAGTTGGCTTCAGCCTGCTTGCGTCGCGAGATGTCCCGAAAGAGTCCTACCAGAAAACTGTTGTCGCCATTGGTTCCAATTGAAACTCTGGAGATATTCGCTTCCACTGGAAAACGTTTGCCGTCGCTGCGCAGGCCCGTCAATTCGCGGATCTCTCCGTTGGTGACCTGCAGGTCCGAACTTGGGCCGATGAAAAGCATGTTGGCGGGGTGTCCCAAAACTTCTGCGGCAGGCAGGCCGAACATATGTTCGGCCGTAGGGTTCAGTGAGATGATCTCGAATCCGTCTTTGGCAAATGCAATGATGGCATCCGCGGACGCTGCCAGGATGGCTTCGGTATTGGCCATGGCCCGTTCGAGTGCTTCCATTACCTGATTGTACATACGGGCGATGCTGCCTACTTCTGTAAAAGGCTTTTCCGGAACACGCAACGTGAGATCTTTTGTGGCGGCCTGGTGTTGCATCACTTCAAAAAGATCGAGCAAATCCGTTTTTGCTCCATGTTCGGATACGTTCAGCCCCACATGTTCGTCTTCTGGAGAGACCCGCATGGGAGAAAGCATATTCAAAAAACGCATGAAGACGTACGGGAGCAAAAAAGCCATTGCGAATGCAGCCACGATGCCTTGGAATTGAATCAAAAGCTGGCCTCCGAAGGACAGGCCGGTCTGGAGTTTTTCCGGATTGCCGAAAAAGGCTACAGCAAGCGTTCCCCAGATGCCGCACCCCAGGTGTACGGGGACAGCCCCTACCGCATCATCTATTTTGAGCTTCTCCAGCAGATGTTCGCACGCCAGACAGACTACTCCGGCCAGACCTCCAATGGCGATGGAATCCGCGGCACTGACAATGTTGCAACTGGCGGTAATGGCCACGAGACCGCCCAAAGCGCCGTTGATAAGGTAAATGACCTTGGGAATGCCGCTGATACGCCAACCGATCAACAAGCAGGAAATGGCGCCGGCTCCGCCGGCCAGCGTTGTTTTGGCGAGAATTTTGGGAACTTCCGCATTCATCACCAGATTGCTGCCGCCATTGAAGCCGAACCAGCCGATCCAGAGCAGAAAACATCCCAAGACCGAAAGGGGCAGATTGGAGGCGGTTATTTCATTGGGCGGACCATTTTCAGGAAAGCGTCCGGTTCGTGGTCCGAGTATCAGTAATGCGGCAAGGGCGACCCAGCCACCAACGCTGTGTACAACGCTGGAACCGGCGAAATCCACAAAACCCTGGCTTCCCAGGAGGCCCGTCAGTTTTCCCGTATTCAGGCCGGCCCAGGCCCAGTGGCCGTAAAGCGGATAAATGAGGGAGGATACCACGCAGGCGATGATGATATAGGAGGAAAAACGCATTCTTTCGGCTACTGCACCGGAAAAAATGGTTGTAGCTGTGCCGCAGAACATGGCTTGAAAAAGGAAGAAACTAATCTGTCGGGCAGAGGTATCCAGAGAGAGAAACCATTGGCCCGTACCGATAATTCCGGCATGAGACGCGCCGAACATCAGTCCGTAGCCGAGTGCCCAAAAACCGCATACGGAGAAACAAAAATCGGCCAGGTTTTTAATGGCAACATTTATGCTGTTTTTTGAACGGGTTAACCCTGACTCCAAGCACATGAACCCAGGCTGCATGAGAAAAACAAGGGCAGCAGACAACAGCATCCATAGTATGTTCAACGAACTCTGCATGGTTTTCTCTATAGTTCCGGAGACAGATTGAAAAGGTATGGATTGTCCCTTGATCAGCTATGATTTTCATATATGTAATATGACGCAATTTCAATGAGTAATTTTTTTGTCTGTTGCAACATAATTGAATAAATTATTTCTGTCAGGCAATTTTTAGTTTCTGATTTGTTGTTGAGCGTTATGTAAACAAAGTAAGCAAGGTGCTTTTATATGGTTAATATGATATTTATTTGTTTTCATTTTTATTGCTTCCAACAGAATAGTAGGTGCTGATTTGCTGTGGTCGTATGACGTAATACAAACACTATTATGACGTATTATATGATTTGTATCCATTTTTTTATCAATCTGTTTTCGAAACTGTCATTAAGAGATTGAAAAGAGCCATCCGGAGCAGATCTAAAATCAAAGTGTGAATTTCAGTCGCAGCAGTGCGCAAAAACTTGCGTGCTGGTGTGGCATCGTTTATTAATCAGAACGCAAAATACCTGACGGCATGCTTTGAAGGCTATCGTCTGTACGAAAGCAAAAAAAAGTTTGAGCCTTGAGCGCATATGAAGATTCTGAATATCAACGGATTATATTTTTCGCACGTATTCAAGTCCATGGGGCATGAGGTCTTGAGCTTGGGAACAAGCCGGGACTGCGATATTTTGTTGGCGGAATTTTTGTCCCAAAAAAGATTGCTTGAGACTTTGAAAAGCAGGGGATTTCATCCGGACCTAGTCCTTTGGTGTGATACCTGCCAGATCCCCTCTGTCTTGGGAATAGAAGGATTGCCTTCACTGACCATAGGGTTTTCCATTGATCAATATTGCAACCCGTGGCACGTGCCTTACAGTGCGGCCTTCGATTGTTTTTTGGTGGCGCAAAAAGACTATCTGCCATTTTTTGCTCTACAACAGATTCGGCGCCCCGTACGCTGGTTCCCGTTGTTTTGCGACCCTGAAAAAGATCGGGACACAGGACTGGAGCGGGATATTCCGATCAGTTTTGTCGGTACGTTGGAAGGACGATTCAACAAAGACCGAAAGCCGTTTTTGCAATCGTTCAAGCGACTTGCCCCTTTGTTTATGTATACGGGCGATTACGTGCCCATATTTAATAGAAGCATGGTCGTCTTGAATCAAAGTGCCGTGGGCGAATGCAATTTTCGTATTTTTCAGGCTATGGCCTGTGGGGCGCTCGTACTTACAGAAGATACGGGGAATGGTCTCCGGGAGCTCTTTGAGCCGGACACGGAACTTTTGCTTTATCCGCGCAATGATCCCTCTGCCGCAGCAACTGTTGCCAGAAACGCATTGGTTGATCCGCATAGCCTGCAAACAGCCATTGCGGGGCGTGAAAAAGTTCTGTCAAAACACACGACCGCGCATAGGGCCAGGGAAATTATAAGCCTGGCAGAAAGGATGTTGGGCGCGGATGTTCCCAAAAAACGTCTGCAGCAGAAAGACGCCATCAAGCGTGAAATGCGTAATGCGTACCTTTTCTTGGCAACTGACGAAGATCTTGCATTGCCCAAGCTGCACAGGGATTTTTACAGATACCTGGCACGGGATGCAGCGCCTACGGCCTGGCCGTCATTGTCCTGAGGTGTTGCTCATAGTCGGCAAGACAGGGAAGGCAGACAGCATGCAGGGTTTCTGCGGCTTGAGCGCGGTCAAGCCAGAGGAGTTCGCCTTCTGGTGAACTTTTTTCGAAGCCTCCTGCAATGCTGCAGACATAGCAAAGGATGACGGACTTGATGCGTTGCGCTCGGGGCGCATAGGCAGCCAACAGATGTTGCGGGACAATGTCGAATCCTGTTTCCTCGCGGATTTCCCGAATAATGGCCTGGTCCGGAGATTCCGTAGTTTTCAGAAAACCTCCCGGCAAGAAAATGCCTTGACCATCCGTACGATCTATGACCAGGAGTTTGCCGTTCTGCTCGATTATCGCCAGAGCGGAGCAGAACGGGGGCCACTCGCCTCTGGTAAGCAGCGAGAGCAGCTTTTGGAAGAACATCATGCCCGCCTGCAAACAAAGGATGATATATTTTGTCATGAAGTTGGCTCAGATGCTTGATAGTATGGGGAACAGGTACCGGGACAGCTTTGGCGTATCTTATTCGATAAATCCTTTGTCCGCCATACGTTCGTTGTTGCTGAACCGGGCCATGCCTGTTTTCATTTTTCGAAATCCATTTTTGCTGTAAAAGCCTTCTTTTCCCGGCGAAGCATAGAGAATCACATTGTAGCCGGGCAGCTTTTCCAGGATGCTTTGCAGGATCGTGTTGCCCACTCCTTGTTTTTGAAAATCAGGATTAACGGCCAGGTCATAAACGGCCGCCTGGTAGGTCCCGTCGGAAATGGCCCTGCCGAACCCGATGAGCCTGTGGCCGTGATAAGCAAAAATGGTAACAGAACTGTTTTGAAACGCTTGTTGGTGCATCGCCGGAGCTCGATGGGCCATTCCCACCCGTTGCAACGTATTAACGACACATTCCCAATCAACGTTCCTGCAATCCGTTTTGATTTCGATTTGCATAAGGTTATTTTTTAGAGGTTGAAATTTTTGAGTCGATCCAGCAATGCGTTGCTGGTGTGTCTACTTTCCATAGGAAGAAAAGGGGGCAGGCGTCAAGGCATCGCAGGTGCGGATACGGCTTGGGATAAGAGGATGGAAAAGCAACAGGGCGAAAGAAATGATTCTTTCGCCCTGTTTGTACGACGAGTTATTGCCTATGTAGATTTAGAACGGCCAGATCAGCGGAATGAAGATAATGCAAAGAATAAAGCTGATGATCTGTAGCGGCCAGCCTGCTTTGGTGTAGTCCATGAAGCTGTATTTGCCCGGTCCGAGCACGATGGTGTTGGGAGGCGTGGCAACAGGAGTCAGGAAGCAGGCCGAAGCGGACATGGCGATACCCATGACCAGGGGCAGCGGGGAAACGCCGCCTTCAATGGCGATGGGAATGGCCAAGGGAGCCATCAAGGCGGTGGTGGCCGTATTGGACATGAAGTTGGTGACAGCGGCGGTCAGTCCGCAGCAAACCGCCAGCAGGATGTACGGGTTGGAAACCATTTTGACCACGCTGTCCGCGATAAAAGCGGCGGCACCGGAGTCTTTCATGGCCGTGGACATGGAGAGCATGCCGGCGAACAGGAAGATGGTGGTCCAGTCAATGGACTTGAAGGCTTCTTTCATGGTCATGCAGCGGGTGATAACGACCAGGCAGGCGCCCAGCATGGCCGCGGTTACCAGAGGCATCATCTTGGTGGCCATGGCGATAACGACAAAAATGAAGATAAGCAGCGACCAGACCATTTTTTCCGGACGCTGGGGCTTGGCGGCTTCGCCTTCCATATCGCAATCCACTTTGGAATCGGGCAGGAATTTCTTGCCGATCAGGGCATAATAGGCGATGCCCGCGATGAACAGAATAATACCCATCTTGGCGAATTCAAAAAAAGCGAACGGATGCACACCTTCGGGGCCCATTTTTTCGAGCACCGAGTTGACCAGGCCGTTGGGAGGCGTGCCGACCAGAGTCATGGTTCCGCCAAGAGAAGCCGCAAAAGCCACAGGCATGAGGATTTTTCCGGGAGCAATGCCAGCGGTGGCGCACATACCCATAATCATGGGAATAGCCACGACCGTGGTGCCCGTGTTGGACAAAAAGGCTGAAAGAATACCAATGGCAGCCATGGAAAATACCAGCAAACGCGATTCGCTGCCGCCCGACAATTTAACAGTGCCTTTTCCTATCTTATCTGCAAAGCCGGTAATGAATGTTGATTCGCCAACAATAAACATGGCCATGAAGATCACGACCCATTTGTTGCCGAAGTTGGCAAACGCTTTATTTGCCGGAACAATTTTAAAAATAGATAAGGCTACAGGGACGAGCATGGCTGTAATGGGCAGGGGGATGACTTCGGAAAAGAACAGAACAGCGGCTACAAATAGAATTCCAAGGGTAATATAAGCTTTTGTGAGATCAGCAGGAATATCTACAGTCCCTTTATCGGCTGCCCAGCAAATTCCGGCAACCAGTAAAGTAAAAGCGATTACCAAGCCAATAATCGTTAAAACCTTCTTCATGTTCACTTCCTCGATGAAAAGTGTTACTTTTCGAGGTAATCCAACCAGTGCCTCTCCAAGCATTTGGATTGGTTACCTCCGGCCCCGGAGTGTGTCCCCGCAGTCAACTCCAATCCGACGGGGACAGGGATCCGCCCGACGCGGCAACGTCGGGCGGATCCTCTTTTTCTGCAGTTAGCTATTTATAGGAATCTACATAAGCGTTGATGCGCTTACGGGATGCGGCAACACGATCACGCAGGCTCACGCGGTACGCTTCCATGTCTGCGATGGGTTTTTTGGCAACACCGGTATCCATGGCGGCCTGGGCAACGGCAGGGGTTTCCCATTCCAGAACCCGGGGATCCAGAGGTTTGGGGATGACGTAGTCGCGGCCGAAAGTCATTTCTTTTACGCCGTAGGCGTCGCAAATTTCACTTGGGACCGGCTCCTTGGCCAGAGCCGCAAGAGATTTGGCAGCAGCAACTTTCATTTCTTCATTGATTTCAGTTGCTTCTACGTCCAGAGCGCCGCGGAAAATGTACGGGAATCCGGAAACGTTGTTGACCTGGTTCGGGTAGTCCGTACGGCCCGTGCCCATGATGCAATTGGGGTTGGCGTCTTTGGCGTCCGGGTAGGTGATTTCCGGATCAGGATTGGCCATGGCAAAGATGATCGGATTGGGGGACATGGATTTGACCATGTCTTTGCTGACCAGGTCTTTTGTGGACAAGCCGAGGAAAACGTCAGCGCCTTTCATGCATTCAGCAAGCGAGGCGTCCTTGTCCTGAGCAAATTCGGCCTTGTACTCGTTCAGGCCTTCGCGTCCCTTGTGGATCAGGCCGCGGGAGTCGAACATGTAGATGTTTTTTTTGTCGATACCCATGGCGACGTAGAACTTGGAGCAGGCAATACCCGCAGCGCCGGCGCCTACAACCACGACTTTCATGTCTTCCAGATTGTTGCCCATGATTTCACAGGCATTGATGATGCCGGCGCCGGAGATGACAGCGGTGCCGTGCTGGTCGTCATGGAAGACAGGGATGTTCATTTCGGCTTTCAGTCTGGTCTCAATATAAAAGCATTCGGGAGCTTTGATATCTTCGAGGTTGATGCCGCCGAAAGTGGGTTCCATGGCTTTGACGATGTCAATGAGCTGATCTGCGCTGGTGACCTGGAGGTTGATGTCGAATACATCAATATCGGTAAAGGTTTTGAACAGAACGCCTTTGCCTTCCATAACCGGCTTTCCGGCCAGGGGGCCGATGTTGCCCAGTCCGAGAACTGCCGTACCGTCGGATACAACAGCCACTAGGTTGTTGCGGCCAGTGTAAATGGCGGCTTTGGAAGGATCTTCCTTGATGGCTTTACAGGCTTCGGCAACGCCCGGAGAATAAGCCATGGACAAATCTTTCTGATCGTTGCACGGCTTAATCGGAATTACTTCGACTTTCCCTTTCCGAGGGAACTCGTGGTAATTAAGGGCTTCTTCTTTGGTGAACAATGCCATTTGTAAACCTCCTGAATTGTGTAAGAAACGGGGACGCTGGAATGCGTCCCCGGAAAACTCCAGATATTACGCGTCGTAGTTCGGCAGCGCGTACTGATCGTTGCCGTGAGAGTCATTGACAACCAACAGCGGGAAGTCCTTGACCGTCAATTTACGTATGGCTTCAGGGCCGAGCTCATCGTAGGCGATGACTTCGGCTGCCACGATACGCTGGGAAAGCAGGGCGCCGGCGCCGCCGGTGGCGCCAAAGTAAACGCCCGTGTAGTCCTGCAGCGATTTTTTGACTTCATCCGTACGTTTTCCTTTGCCGATGCTGGCCTTGACGCCCAGGCTGTGCAGTCGGGGAGCGTAAGCGTCCATACGTCCGCTGGTGGTAGGACCGGCCGAACCAATGGGGGCTCCTGGAGGGGCCGGAGCAGGACCGACGTAATAGATGACGGCGCCTTTCAGGTCAAAGGGCAGCTCCTCGCCTTTATCCAGCGCGTCGATGAGTTTTTTATGCGCGGCATCCCGTGCGGTATAGATGGTGCCGGACAGGTTGACGACATCTCCGGCCTTCAGTTTTGCCACGTCCTCGTCGCTCAGCGGTGCGGTAAGATTATAGGTAGCCATTAGAATGTAACCTCCCTGGTCCGGTGCGAGTGACACTGCACGTTCACCGCCACGGGCATGCTTGCGATGTGACAAGGATGCATCTCGATCTTGACGTCAAGGCTGGTGGTTTTGCCGCCAAGGCCCATGGGCCCGATGCCGAGTTTGTTGATGGCGTCGAGCAGCTCTTCTTCCATGGCCGCGATTTCCGGGTCGGGATGGCGTTCGCCCAACGGACGGAACAGAGCCTTTTTGGCCAGAGTGGGAGCCAGGTCGAAGGTGCCGCCGATGCCGACGCCGACGACTGTGGGCGGGCAGGGGTTGGGGCCTGCTTCGCCCATGTTCTTTACGATGAAGTCCTTGATGCCGGCCCAGCCCTGCGAAGGTTTGAGCATGGCGATGGCCGACATGTTTTCCGAACCGCCGCCCTTGGCCATGAATTTGATGTTCAGTGTATCGCCTGGCACCAGATTGGTATGGATGATGGCCGGGGAATTGTTGCCGGTATTTTTGCGTTTCAGCGGATGGCACATGGATTTGCGCAGATAGCCTTTGTCATAGGCTTCGATCATGGCATCCGTCAGGGTCTGGTTCAGTGTGCCGCCTTCGATTTTGACGTCTTCACCCATTTCCACAAAGAAAATGGCCGCGCCGGTATCCTGACACAGGGCCAGTTTGGAATTTTTCGCCAGTTCGGCGTTGTCCAGCAGCTGGTTCAGGATTTCTTTGGCTGCGTCGGTTTCTTCCACGGCAAGGCCGTTTTTGATGGCGCAGGCTACGTCGTCGGTGAGCAGACGGCAGGCGTCCATGATCATGTCACGGACTTTTTCATGTATATCGCTGGCCTTAACTGTTTTCATGGCAGGTTCCTTTGTTTTTGAGCTTCTCAAGAACAAACTTGGGCAGAATACCCTTCATGGAATTCAGGGCGAGCAGGCGGCGCATAATGCCGAGCTGGTCCTGCAGAGGGATTTTCTTGGGGCAGACGTCTTCGCAACCAAGCAGGCCCATGCAGCCGAATACGCCCTGATCCGTGCCGATGATGTCGTAGTAATCGTCGTCCGAACGTTCGTCGCGCGGGTCGATGTAGAATCTGGCAACACGGTTGATGGTGGCTGCACCCATGAAATCCTCGCGCATCCGGGCCGTGCCGCAGGCGGCGATGCAGCAGCCGCATTCGATGCAACGGTCCAGCTCGAAGATCTGTTCGGCCAGCTCGTTTTCCATGCGTACTTCTTCGGCTTTGGGGTCAAACGCGGAATCGTTGCTGTGTACCCAGCCTTCGATTTTTTTGCCTACGTCGCGGTACCAGGTTCCGGTATCGATAGAGAGGTCGCCGAGCAGTTTGAAGACCGGCAGGGGCAGCAGCGTGATTTCCTCGGGTAGGTCTTTGGTCTGCGTATGACAGGCCAGGCCGGGACGGCCGTTGATGACCATGCCGCAAGAGCCGCAGATGCCTGCGCGGCAACAGAAATCCACTTTGAGAGTGGGATCCTGCTCGTCGCGAATTTGCGTCAGAGCGATAAAGAGCGTCATGGAATCGTATTCGGTGACATAGAACGACTGCATGTGCGGTTCGCTCGCCGGGTCGAGGGGATTATACCTGAAGATTTTCAGGTGCAATTTACGGTTTTGGCTCATTTCCATCTCCTCTTAAGACTTCTTAGCGGCTTTGTTGGTGGTCTTTTTGGGCTCAGCCTTGGCGTCAGGGCGTTTGAGCCGTTCCGGCGGCAGTTCATTGGGAATCGTTTTGCCGCCACCATAACCGCGGTCGCCCGGAGGCAATTCGTAGTAAGGAGATGCGTCTTCATATTGGATCGTGGGCAGGGAATCACCCGGTTTCCAGTAGGCCAGCGTACGGTTAAGCCAGTCGCGGTCGTTTCTTTCCGGAAAATCCTCGCGAGTATGGGCTCCGCGGGATTCGGTCCGTTTCAGGGCGCCGTATGCCGTACATTGGGCGAGCTTGATCATGCCGGGTATGCGCAGGGCCGTGGTGAGTTCGGGGCTGTAGCCTTTCACCGGAGTGCTGAGCCCGATTTTCAAAGAACGTTCGTACAGGGCCTCGAGTTTGTCCACAGCGGTCTGCAGGTCTTTTCCGTTACGGAAAATACCGACGTAATCCATCATGATATTCTGCATCTCATCGCGGACTGCAATGGCGTTTTCTTTACCTTTGCGGCAGGTTTCCAGATCTTTAATCCGTTCCTCAACCTGTTTGGTGGCGTCATTGAGTGCCGCGGCTTTGAAGTCCACGCTGTGGCCTTTGAGGAATTCCACGATTTTTTTACCGATATAACGGCCGGCAACAACGGTTTCTGCCAGGGAATTACCGCCCAGGCGGTTGAATCCGTGCATGTCCCAGCAAGCGGCTTCGCCCGCGGAGTACAGCCCCTTGAGTCCGTATGCCGCGCCGTCGGCGTTGGTGCGGATACCGCCCATGGAGTAGTGCTGGGTCGGACGTACGGGGATCAGGTCGTGGATGGGGTTCACGCCAAGGAAGTTGGTGCAGATGTCGTACACTTCACGGAGTTTGTGAGTAATATGGTGTACGCCCAGGTGGCGGATATCAAGCCAGAGGTGGTCTCCATACGGAGACTTGACGCCCAGGCCCTTGGCCATATGTTCGGTCATGCGGCGAGAGACAACGTCGCGGGAAGCCAGCTCGGCCTTTTCCGGCTCGTAATCGGGCATGAACCGGTATTCATTGACGTCGAGCAGCGTACCGCCGTCACCGCGGCAGCCTTCGGTAACCAGGATGTCGGTGGGCACCGTGCCGGTGGGGTGGAACTGTACGGCTTCCGGGTTGCCCATGGGCACCAGGCCGGTATTGATGGCGCAGATCTGACCGCCGCCGTCGCAGATGACGGCATTTGTGGTGGCTTTGTAGCAACGGCCGTAGCTGCCTGTGGCGATCAACGTTGCCTTGGCGAAGTAAGCGCGGAGTTCACCGGTACGCATGCAGCGGGCAATACAACCGATGCAGTTTTCGCCGTCATGGATCAGGGCTTCCGCCTGGGTGCGGTCATGAATTAAAACGCCGTACTGCAAACATTTGGTATCGAGCGTATTCAATACGGAGCGGCCCGTACCGTCAGCAGTGTAGCAGGTACGCCATTTGGCGGTGCCGCCGAAGGCGCGCGCATGAATCAGACCGTGTTTTTCTTTCTTTTCTTCGGCCTCGAAAGGCTTGCCGCCTTTGTAGTAGGTATGCACACCGGCGACAACGCGGTTCCACGGCACACCCCAGTGGGCCACTTCCCTCATAACGATGGGGGCCGTTTCCGCAAAGATGCGGGCTACTTCCTGGTCGCAGCCCCAGTCGGAGCCTTTAACAGTGTCCGCAAAGTGGATGTCGGGGCAGTCGCCTTCACCCATGATGGCGTTGCCCAAAGCGGCCTGCATGCCGCCCTGTGCGGCTGAGGAGTGAGATCTTCTTGGCGGAACTATGGACAAACAGATGGTCTCGAAACCGGCCATTGCAGCTTCAACAGCAACCCGCTCTCCGGCGAGTCCGGCTCCGATGCAGAGTACATCTGTAGTGAATACTTGCATTTTGCACCTCTTCCCGTCTTAGATGTCTAATAACATGAACCGGATAAGCGTAAGCAGGCCGATGGAGATGAAACCGATCATCATCACATTTTCAGCTTTTTGGTACCATTTCCGATTGTCACGAGTGATCCAGCCGTACTTGACGCCTATACGATAGAATCCAATACCCACGTGCACCTCGGCCATGGGAAGCAAGACGAGGAAGAAAGGCAGCCAGCCGCCTTCCTGAATACGCGCGGCGCTTTTCGCTGCGGTGATGGGCAGGGTGCTCAGCACCGTGTACATATGGATGCTGCCCATGACGAGGATAACGAGAGCGGTGATGACCTGAATCAGCCACATGGTGGTATCTTTATGGTGCATCATTTTGCTTTGGGCCCTGATGGCTTTCAGCTCGTGGCCCTGGAAAGGCATTTTGCGCCCTGCAAGCAGAAAGTGGAAAAGCATCAGCAGGAAAATAATGGGGCCACCGATCTGCGCCATGTAGGTAGCCTCAAAAAACCACGCAAGCGCGTTCATGACGCCGGGACCAATTATGACGCTGGATACAAGCATCAGATGTGACCAGAGAAAAAGAATGAGGAGAACACCAGAGACCATCTGGCAGAAGTCCAGACGGCCCGATAACTTGTTCTTTTGCGGAACATGCAAGGTTATCGTGCTCAAATTCATGAAATTGTTCCTCCAAGGTACTGTTCCGTAAGTGTTTGCTGGTTTACAAGACAACTCTTTTGTACAATGCCTAATTCGTTTTGAGTTCTTTCCGGTGTTTTACGTTCGGGCAAATCACCGCGCAACGGCACGTCTCTCTTTGCAGATGCTGCAGCTGCGGCGATGCTTCCACGAAACTTGAAAACGACCTTACTGGAGCACCTCCTTTGAGTTAAAGGTCTGACTTTTGGAGTCCGGTTCACCGGACTTGCAAATCTGGATTGGCATCCATTGCTGAAGCACGGGGCGTACCAAGCTGACGAATAAAAAATTATTGTATTATTTTAATGTAATACATAAATCAGTGGCTGTGGAAATAAGCAAACTTCCCGTTCGGCAGGAAAAAAGGCTACTGTCAAAGAAGAAAACGATATCCTGAACGGGAAGAAATGAATGAAGAAATCTACCCGCTATAGGGGGAAAAAGTCAAAACCAGATTGTAAGGTTACGTAACGAAAGAAACCGCGTGCTAACGAGTAGGGATGCCGTGCTTCTTCAGCAACGCGTACAGACGGGACTGAGAAAGGCCGGAGATGTGAATGGCGTCTTTCACGCTTCCACAGGTAAGTTTGATCAGATCCTTGAGATAGCGTTCTTCGGCCTTGGCCCAGATTTCATCCCGGTAGCTTTGCAGTTGCGGCAAGGCGTCAAGATCGTAGCTGTCGTCATCAATTTGTTCAAACGGATCATCTACAGCCGGTGTGGAGATTTTCTGACGGGCCACCATCGCCCGGATGGCGGGCGGCAGGTGCTGTGCGAAAAGATAGGGGTCCCGCTGCGACGCGGCGAGAGCATGTTCCAAAGTATGAATGAGTTCCCGGATGTTTCCTGGCCACTCATACGCTTCCATGGTTTCAAAAAAATCCGAACTGCAGCCCTTTTGCGGAATATTGGAGCGCTCGCAGATCATTTTAATAAAAAAGTTGGCTAGGAGCTTGATGTCGCCTTTGCGGTTTCGCAGAGGAGGCAGGTCGATGCTTATGGAACGTATGCGGTAGAGCAGGTCGCCGCGAAAGCTGTTGTCCTTGACCATCTGATCAAGGTCGCGGTTGGTGGCGCTGACCAGCCGGAAATCGCTCTTTTTCTCCTCTTTGCTCCCCAAAGAACGTACAGTGCGTTCCTGAAGAACGCGCAAAAAGGCTTTTTGCAGGGACAAAGGCATTTCTCCGACTTCGTCCAGAAACAGCGTGCCGCCGTCGGCCTGAAGAACAAGACCGACCTGGTCTTTTTCCGCTCCGGTAAACGCGCCGCGCTTATGGCCGAAAAGGATGGATTCGACAATGCTCTCAGGAAGTGCCGCGCAATCCACGACCACGAATGGTTTGTCCGCGCGTGTGCTGTTTTCATGGATGGCGCGTGCGAAAAGTTCCTTGCCCGTTCCGGTTTCGCCGGTGATAAGGACGTTGGCGTCGCTTTCGGAGGATTGCGCGACCAGATCAAGAGCGCGAATCAACGCACCGCTTTCGCCGATAATGTTTTCACGGCGCAATACTTTGATGGATCCGCCGCATTTGTCCCGCTTGCGCTCCTTGTGGAAGTCAAGAGCGCGTTTGAGGGTCAGAGAAATTTGCTGGATACTGTGGGTTTTTTCGATGTAATCCCAGGCACCGTTGGTGATGGCCAGTTCTGCCCCTTCGGGGTCGCCTTTTCCGGTGATAATGATGACTTCCGGATTGGACGGCGTCTGGGTTAATTCGGTGAGAATGGAGAGCCCGTTCCCATCGGGCAAGCGGACGTCAAGAAAGACCGTGTCAAAGCTTTCCGTCTGGGCGAGTTTCAGGCCAGCTGCGAGAGTTCCCGCGGTGGCGGCTTCATTGCCCATACGTTTGACTGCGCGTGAGAGCGCGTAGCACATAGGTTCGTCGTCATCGATGATCAGAACGCGCGCCATAGTCTCACTGTCTTTGGTTAGCTATTGATTTCCTGTGCTTCTTCCACATCCAATAAGTTACGTACGGTCCGGCAAAGCTCTACTGTATCGAAAGGCTTTCTAAAAAAAGCAGAAATGCCAACTTTTTTCAAGTCCTTGGGAATGCGTTGCAACAAACCGTTGCCGTCAAAACCGCTGCAGAGCAGCACCGGCAGGTCCGGCCGGACTTTTTTCACTTTTTTGGAAAGCTCCGTGCCCGTGAGTTGCGGCATGAGCTGGTCGGTCAAGATGAGATCAAAATGATACGGATCTTCCATAAAAACGTCCAGAGCCCTATTGCTGTCACTGAAGCTTTCGACGTTGTAGCCCAATCTGGTAAACAACTTGTGCAGTGAAGACAGAACGTCCGGATCATCGTCCACAATCAGGATGGATTCCGCTCCACGAGGCATTTCAAGCAGATTTTCCTGGGGTTCGTGTTCCTCGACGTAATTGACGCAGGGCAGCAGTACGGTGAATATTGATCCCTTGTTGAGACTGCTGGTGACTGTAATGGTGCCGCCGTGCATCTTGACGATGCTTTGGGTCATGGACAGTCCCAGGCCGGTTCCGCCGGACTTTTTGCGGGTCGTGTAAAACGGTTCGAAGATGCGCTTCAAAACGACCGGTTTCATGCCCGTACCGTTATCCGTAACGGACAGTCGGGCATAGGTGCCTGGATGCAGCCCTTTGGCGCGCGCTTCCGTATCATCAAGTTCCACCACATCGAGTTCCACCAGCAGAATGCCTTGAATGCCGCGCATGGCCTGTTCGGCATTGGTGCACAGATTCATGATAACCTGGAGCAGCTGGTCCGGGTCCGCCTTGACGCGGATACTCTCTACGTTGATATGGACCCTGACATCGATGGTGGCGGGCAGAATGCTATCCACGAGCTGCATGCATTCGTCCACAACCTTGGGCATGTTCACGGAATGGCGCGAGGCGTCGGTCTGGCGGCTGAATTCCTTGATTCGTTTGATCAGACTTTTGCCGCGTTTGGCGGCTTTGAGGACATGCAGCATGTCTTCATAAACGGGCGTGTCTTTGGGCGTATCGTATAGGGCAAGCTCCGTACAGGAGGTTATGGCGCCCAAGACGTTGCTGAAATCATGGGCGATGCCGCCGGCGAAGATGCCGATGGCTTCCATTTTCTGCGCATGGCGAAGCTCTTTTTCCAGTTGACGCCAGGGTTTGAGAATGGAGTTGATCATCAGCAGGCTGACAGGGATGACCACAAGGACCAGGAGGGCCGCAACGCCGCTGCCGACAATCAGAATCGCCCTGCGTTGAATGCCGGTAAAAATATTTGATATACGGTCTTTTTCCTTGTCGATGTCGTCAATATAAAGGCCGGTGCCGACCCAGTATTTGGTGCCCGGAATCAGGCGCGAATAGACCAGCTTGGGCGAGGGGATGTCCTCACCGGGTTTGTAAAAATAATACGTGACGAAACCGCCGCCTTTCAGCGCTTTTTCGGTAAGCATCTTGATATATTTTGTCCCTTTGATGTCCTCGATATGAATGCGGTTTTCACCTATGAATTCGGGAAAAAAGGGATGGGCGACATTGGTGCCGTTGGTGTCGTAGATAAAATAATACCCATTGTCATGATAGCGAACCATATTCACGACATGCTGCAGGACTTTTTGGGGGTCCTTATGGAGCTCGCGAGCGCCGCGTATGGCTTCGGCAAGGCTGCTGGCCAGGGTTTCGCCGGACGAACGCAAGGTACGCTCGTACCCTTTGAGCATGACGTTCTGCGCGGTTTCAAGGGATTCTTCCTGGGATTTGACCAGATAGTAGCTGTAGACGAAGCTGATGCCGCCGGCAAAACAGAGTAAAAACAGAAGCAGCAACCCGATACGGCTGATGATGGCATAGCTTCGGTGTCCGAAAAAACGTCTGAGGTAAAAGACGCACTTTCCGAAGGATTCGAAAATAGATCGCATCAATTTGTATCTCATAAGAAGACGTTGCCAAAAGGGCGGTAAACTGCCGTGGGGGTCGTCGTAAGAAAAATGGGAAGCCTTGGAACGCAACAGCGAGAGTACGTCTTCTTTCGGCGATCTGTCAATTTTCGTCTGCATGCTCGAAATCCTGCATCCGCAGAGGAGAAAAAAACGGGCGTTTTCTTGAGGGGAAAACGCCCGTTGTCTTTATGGTTTCAGTAGCTACTTATGCGCCCCGTCCATCATTACAAGAACTGCCGCCATTGGGCCGGTCATGTTCGGCTGTGGCGGTTTCCTCGCACACTTCTTCATTTTCAGGAGCGGCGTACGGGTTGACCTCAGCCAGCAGTTTTAGCATCTGCCAGCGCAGCTTGATGTCCTTGTCGATTTCAGCACGCAGTTTTTTGGACTCGTCAGGGAAGATCTTTTCCAGCGCGCCGTAACGGTTCTCGCCGGACAGGAAGGACTGCAGATTCCCGTCAGGAGCCTTGGAGTCGAGCTGGAAGGGGTTCTTGCCTTCTTCCGCCAGTCTGGGATCGTAACGGAACAGCGGCCAGTAGCCGGTTTCCACCGCGATTTTGGTCTCTTCCTGAGTCTTGCCCATACCTTTGCGGATACCCTGGTTGATGCAGGGGGCGTAGGCGATTATCAGCGAAGGTCCGGGGTAGGATTCGGCTTCCTTCAGCGCCTTGAGCAGCTGTTGTTTGTTGGCGCCCATGCCCACCGAGGCCACGTAGACCGAGCCGTAGGTCATGACCATCCGCGCCAGATCCTTTTTGGCGGTCTTCTTGCCGGAAGCGGCAAACTTGGCGATGGATCCGGTCGGAGTCGCTTTGGACGCCTGTCCGCCGGTGTTGGAGTAGACTTCCGTATCCAGGACAAGCACGTTGACGTCTTCGCCCGAAGCCAGGACGTGATCCAGGCCGCCGTAGCCGATGTCGTAGGACCAGCCGTCGCCGCCGAAGATCCAAACGGATTTTTTCGTGAACAGGTCCTGCATGGAGGCGATTTCGCCCAGCACGCCCTCTTTCTCATCCTTGAGCAGGTCTTTCAGTTTGTCGCCGGCGGCCTTGGAGCCTTCAGCGTTTTCCTTGTTTTCCAGCCAGGCGGAAAGGGCTTCTTTGACCGGAGCGGAAGCGCCGTTGGAGAGAGCTTCCTGCATCAGGTCGGCAAGTTTGTCGCGGCGGGTGTTCACTGCCATATTGATGCCGTAACCGAATTCAGCCGCATCTTCGAACAGGGAGTTGCCCCAGGCCGGGCCGAAGCCGTCCTTGTTCACCGTGTACGGAGAAGAGGGAGCGGAAGCGCCCCAGATGGACGAACAACCCGTGGCGTTGGCGATGATCATGCGTTCGCCAAAGAGCTGGGTGATCAATTTGACATACGGAGTTTCGCCGCATCCCGCGCAAGCGCCGGAGAATTCGAGCAGCGCCTTCTGGAACTGGCTGCCCTTGAGGCTGTCGCGCTTCATCAGGGCGTCTTTGTAGGAGACCGTCTGCGAGTAGTCGAAGTTGGGCACTTCGGCTTCCGTCTGTGTGGCCAGCGGCTTCATGACCAGAGCCTTGTTCTTGGCGGGGCAGATGTCTGCACAGTTTCCGCAACCCAGGCAGTCCATGGTGTTGACCTGCATGCGGTATTTGAGGCCCTTGAGCTCCTTGCCGTTGGCGTCGATGGTCGCGAAGCTGGCGGGAGCGGACTGCATCTCGTCGTCCGAAGCAAGCACGGGGCGCAAGGCGGCGTGGGGGCAGACAAAGGAGCACTGGTTGCACTGGATGCAGTTTTCCGGAATCCATTCGGGCACCATGATGGCGACGCCGCGTTTTTCGTACTGGGACGTGCCAGCGGGGAAACGTCCGTCAGGCTCGAAAGCGGAAACAGGCAGCTTGTCGCCTTCCTGGCGGTTCATGGGACGCATGACCTTGCTGACGAATTCGGGTTCGTCCTTGGCGGCTTCGGCTTCAGGTACGGCTTGGAGCCAGCTGTCCGGATAGGCGATTTCCACCAGGGCTTCCGTGGCTTTGTCCACGGCTGCGACGTTCATGTTGACGATCTTGTCGCCCTTTTTCCCGAACATCTTTTTGATGGAGCCCTTGAGCAGTTCGACGGCTTTTTCAAAGGGAAGCACGCCGGCCAGCTTGAAGAAGGCCGTCTGCATGACCATGTTGATGCGTCCGCCAAGACCCACTTCCTGGGCGATGGCTACTGCGTCGATGTTGTAGAATTTCAGCTTTTTCTCAGCAATGGCTTTGCGCATGGCCGCAGGGAGCTCGTGTTCCATGTCTTCCACGGACCAGGGAGAGTTGAGCACGAAGGTGCCGCCTTCTTTGATGCCGTCGAGCAGGTCGTAAAGATGCACGTAGCTCGGATTGTGGCAGGCCACGTAATCGGCCGAGGTGATCAGATAGGTTGACTGAATGGGGCTATCGCCAAAACGCAGGTGCGAAATGGTGATACCGCCGGATTTTTTGGAGTCGTAGGAAAAGTAGCCCTGTGCGTACATATCGGTGTTGTCACCGATGATTTTGATGGCGGACTTGTTCGCGCCCACGGTGCCGTCAGCGCCCAGTCCCCAGAATTTGCACTGCACGGTGCCCTTGGGGGTGCAGTCGATGGTCTCGGCGGCCGGGAGCGAATGGAATGTGACGTCGTCCACGATACCTACGCTGAAGCCGTTCTTGGGCTCGGCTGCGTCCATGTTGTCGTATACGGACTTGACCATGGCAGGGGTGAATTCCTTGGAACCGAGGCCGTAGCGTCCGCCGGTCAGTTTCACCTCGCGCCCGCCCATGTTCAGGGCTTCGCAGACATCCAGGTACAGCGGGTCGCCGCCGGCACCGGGTTCTTTCGTACGGTCGAGTACGGAAACGCTTTTGGCGGTCTCGGGCAGTGCCTCAAGGATGGCTTCGCGAACGAACGGACGGTAGAGCCGTACTTTGATCAGGCCGAGTTTGGCGCCGTCGGCGTTCAGGTGGGTGATGGTTTCTTCGATGGTTTCGCAGCCGGAGCCCATGGCCACGACTACTTTGTCGGCATCGGGTGCGCCGACGTAATCAAAAAGGTCGTATTTTTTGCCCATGAGTTCGCCGACCTTTTTCAGGTTTGCGGCAACGAATCCGGGCGCTGCATCATAGTACTTGTTCGCGGCTTCGCGTCCCTGGAAGTAGATATCCGGGTTCTGCGCCGTACCGCGTACGTCGGGATGTTCCGGGTTCATGGACTTGCTGCGGAAAGCGGCGATTTTTTCCATGTCTACCAGGGGCGCCATGTCGGCGTAATCCAGAACTTCGATTTTCTGGACTTCATGCGAGGTCCGGAATCCGTCGAAGAAATGGAGGAAAGGAACGCTGGTATCGATGGCGGAGATGTGAGCCACCAGAGCCATGTCGTGGACTTCCTGCACGGAGCTGGCCGCGAGCATGGCAAAGCCGGTCTGGCGGCAGGCCATGACATCCGCATGATCCCCGAAGATGGACAGGGCATGGCCGGCCAAAGCTCTGGCGGAGACATGGAAGACTCCGGGCAGCAGTTCGCCGGAAATCTTGTACATGTTGGGAATCATCAACAAGAGGCCCTGTGAAGCCGTAAATGTCGAGGTCAGGGCTCCGCCCGCCAGGGATCCGTGCACGGCGCCGGCGGCACCGGCTTCGGACTGCATCTCACGGATCATCATTTTCTGGCCGAAGATGTTTTTCTGGCCTTTAGCTACCCATTCGTCCGCAACTTCTGCCATGGGAGATGAAGGTGTAATTGGGTAAATGGCTGCAGCATCGCTGAGCGCGTATGCGACATAGGCTGCCGCAGTATTTCCGTCAATAGTCATCATTTTTTTTGCCATAGGTCGAAATCCTCCTCAAATGGCGGTTTCGTAACTACGCAACGCCGTAGGGCACGCGGCGTTCCGGTTGATTGGACAAGGACGTGTATGTCGAACCGATCCGCTGATGGGGGGGTGAAAGTGCTTCATCTTAATCGGGAATCTTTTTGTTGATTTCAGTGAAGCGATGTTCGGCACAACGCCAGACAACAACACCGTTTTTTGCGTCGTAATGGGGAAAAACGCGAAACGTGTCGCCACAGACATCACATTTGATCTCCATCTCCGCGTTTTTATTTTTAAAGAATTTGTTGCTTTTCAAGGTTTCAATGAACTGTTTTGCAACACGCAATTTCGGATGCCCATTCCATTTATAGAGATCCCTCTTGCAAATACGGCCCAGTGGGGTAATTCGCAAGGATTTTTTGCGCGCTTTTTCCAGCATGGTAAGATTTTTGTTCATGATGACAACACGACTTTCATTCCATTGGTAAATGACGCGCATGCGATAGGTATCCAAATACATTGTCATGATGTTCTCCTGAGGCAACAAATTCCAATTTCACTCTAGTTATTATGTAAACATGTTTTTAAAAATAGTAATTAATAATTCCATTTGCAACGTTATGTGTTTAATTCGTATTGGAAAAGTTTGTATTTTGGCAGTAGCTTTGTGTGAATAAAATATTTAAATGTATTGAACTCGTTATTATGCATTTAGTTTGCTTTAATTTTTTATACTAAAGTTTTCTTTTTGAAAGAATTTTTATTATATTTATCGATTAATAAAACACATTATCTAAAATTATAAAATATATGAAACTTAATTCATAAAATTATTAATTTTAAATGCACCCGAATAACGCTGGCTCAACTTTGATGATTTGCTTGGGAAAGGAAGGCAGCATGTTTGATTCAAAGGAAGAACTAGTAAAGCGCTAATTTTTTTATTAATAATATTAGCTATATAAGATTTTTCCTATAGTTTTATTGTGAAAATTATTTGATACATGAATAACAAAATATTTTTAGTAATTTTAGAAAAATTTTACTAAATTTTATTAGCAAATTGCTTCTATGCACGTGTTGTACTATACTTATAGCCAAAAATAAGTTGCTCGCAGGCTACATATTTTAACAGACAGCAACGAAAAATCATTGAAATGAATAATCTGCCAGTTTTGTTATTTTTCGGATGCAATTTTTTTTAATTAAGCAGGAAGTGTGCCAATCTTGTTGAATGAAAAAGATGCATAAAAAACAACTGGTTGAATTTTTTTCTTTAGAAAAGAGAATGTTCGTTCCCTGTTTTTATTCCTGTATTGCTGGAAAATAGGAAATGGATAAGCAGGATAGCGAGAAACTGACAGGGAAGAACTGGCTTGGCGGTAGGTTTGAAAAATCAGAATTGTCTGATTTTTTGGATTGGGTGCTGTTGCTGAAGTCCGATATGGATTCCTGCTGTCGGTATTTTAGGAAGCACTGATCAATAAGAGTCTCCTGAACTTGTCGCCGAATATTTTCAAAAATTCAGAGTCGGGAGCCCTTTTTTGTCAAATTTTCCTCGATTTTTACTGTTATTTTACCTGAATAACGCCCTTTTATCCGGAAGAGGGCGCACGTCTCCTCAGGCTGGCAGTGGCCTGCCAGCCCGGATGCACATCAAGATGTTCGCGCTGGTGAACAGCATATGCAACCGGTGCGTATTTTTAGCTAGGCCACGGTAGACTGCCTTGCTGTACCCAAAGAAGCGTTTGACGATCAGGAACGGGTGCTCCACCTTGCAACGGACCGACGATTTGCGCCGCTCGATTTGTTTCTCCCAATTGGGCAGATAGTCAGGAACCTTCTGCACGCTCCCCACTCGCCGATTGATTCGGTAGTCAATGGAGCAAAAATGCTCATTACCGGCTATTTCCTCTCGCTTTTCAATGCCAATGTAGCCCGCATCCCCGTAGACCACCTCATCGTCTTCACGCAGGAGGCGTGATGCCATCTTTATGTCATGAACATTGGCGGCAGTGGTTTTCAGGCTGTGTACATAGCCGCTGCCCGCGTCCACGCCAATGTGGGACTTCATGCCAAATAATACTGGTTGCTTTTTTGGTCTGGTGCATCTCGGGATCACGCTCTTTCTTTTCATTTTTGGTCGAGCTCGGAGCCTGAATGAGCGTGGTATCCACAATGCTGCCGCCGCGCATCAGATAACCGCACTTTTCAAGCGTGGAGGTAAATGCCTGGAAAAAAACCTTGGCAATATTGTGTTCTTCCAACAAATGCCGAAATTTGAGCAACGTTGTGGCATCCGGCACCTGTTCGTCGACAAAATTGATTTTCATGAACCAGCGCAAAGCGTAGCTGTCATAAAATGGCATCTTCCACGCCTTCATCCGAAAGGTTGAACCAGCACTGTAAAAGATACATGCGCAGCATTTTTTCGATGCCCATGGGCGGACGTCCGCGCCGACCCCTCGGGTAGTAAGGCTCAATGTAGGACACCCATTCTTCCCAGGGGATGAACTCATCCATAGCCCGCAAAAATTCTTCACGTTTTGTCATCCGTTTGCGCAAACTGTATTCGACGTCACTAAAACTGAGCTGTTTCATGAATTCCTCCCTTGGATGAGAGGACTATAATGGAAAATCAGTCGGTTGACGATCATAAAA
Organism: Desulfovibrionaceae bacterium; assembly: GCA_963677785.2. GTDB lineage: Bacteria > Desulfobacterota > Desulfovibrionia > Desulfovibrionales > Desulfovibrionaceae. The sequence goes on from CAXXDH010000002.1 coordinate 711,743, forward strand.
CAGGATTAAATCAGCGGTTCCTTTAATCCTTTCGTAAAAATGCCAACTCGGCTTTACGACAATTTTATACCACGAACAAAAAATGAAAAATCCGAGGAGGACTGTCAGTCCCGGCTAAATGGAGAAAATGCAACAAAAACAGGCCGTATGTTGTTACCGCCGTCTGAATGCCGTATACTGGAATTCTTGTCGAAAACGTATCACTTTCAAGGACCTGTAGATGATTGTACAAGACCCAGAGAGGTTGTTCATGAACGAACGTCCCGATGTCCGCGTGTCCTCCTGGAATGAGTTGTGCGAGAGACTTTATGACAACGCCTATCAGAAGGAAATCGGCAGATACCGCTCAAATTTTGCTTTTCGGGGGGTCTTTGACGCCACGCACATGCTTTCCACCAGTCTGATGCGTCTGGGCGGCGTGTACAGGCAGATGGAATACCATATACTCCGGAATTTCAGGAAATACGCCCGGCACGAAAGCCTGGATCATACGGCCTCGGACTGGCACTGGTGGATGGTCGGCCAGCACCACGGACTGCCTACCAGGCTTTTGGACTGGACCTATTCCCCTTTTATCGCCCTGCATTTCGCCACCGTGAATACGAAGTTGTTCAATCGGGACGGGGCGGTCTGGTGTGTGGATTACGTGAAACTGCACAAACTGCTGCCCGGCCGCCTGAAAGGGATTTTGTCCGAAGTAGGCGCCAATGTTTTTACCGTGGAAATGCTCGAACGCGTGGCCGGGAATTTTGCGGACTTTGATACGCTGCACACGCAAACCTTCAATGTTTTTTTTGAGCCGCCTTCCCTTGACGCGCGCATCGTGAACCAGTACGCGCTGTTTTCGGTGCTGAGCAGTCCGACCATGGCTTTGGGCGAATGGCTTGAATCACATCCGGAGCTGTATCATCGGATCATAATTCCCAAAGAATTGAAACTGGAAGTTAGGGACAAGCTGGATCAATCTAATATTACGGAGCGTGTCTTGTTCCCGGGGCTGGACGGTCTTGCCGCCTGGTTGAAGCGTCATTACAGCCCCCTCTAAAAATATTTACCAGGGCGTTTTTCTAAATTAATTTCATCGCGAGCTTGAGCAAGAATTTCAACAGGCAAGGCTGAAGGGAAAAATGGAGTGCAGGCGTAGTTTCGCTACGTCAAGGGTCATTTTTTTCTGAAAACGCAGCATGGTGGAATTCCGGCCAAGCGTAGCGGAAAGGAATTGAGAAACACGCCCTAATGATAGCGGCCTGAGAAATGCGATTTAATCTGATAACATTGTTTCCTGAATTTTTTGATTCTCCCCTGCAGTGCGCGTTGATGGCCAAAGCACGAGAGCAGGGGCTGGTTTCTTTTTCCTGTGTGAACCCGCGGGAGTTTACCACCGACCGTCACAGAACCGTGGATGACAGGCCTTACGGTGGTGGCCCGGGCATGGTGATGATGCTGGAACCCTTGCTGGATGCGATTCGCAGCATAGAGCGCCCCGGCCGAATTCTTGTCATGAGTCCGGATGGTCGGCAGTTTTCCCAGGCGGATGCCCGTCGGCTGGCCCAGGAAGAGTCTGTGACGCTGATTTGCGGACGCTATGAAGGTATTGATGCGCGCCTGGAAGAGCTGGCGCCGGTCGAACTGGTCAGTGTGGGAGATTTTGTCCTTGGCGGCGGCGAATCCGGAGCCTTGTGCGTGGTCGAGGCTGTGAGCCGTTTGTTGCCCGGATTCATGGGGCACGAAAGTTCGGGCACAGAGGAAAGTTTTTCGGACGGATTGCTGGAGTATCCGCATTATACGCGTCCCCCTGTTTTTGAAACAGCTGAGGTGCCGCCGATACTGCTGTCCGGAGATCATGGCCGCATTGCCGCATGGCGCAGGCAACGCTCTTTGGAAATTACCCTGGAAAGACGGCCGGATCTGTTGGCTTCGGCGGATCTTGACGCGAAAGATTTTTCCGTCATTCAAAAAAGTTTTTTGCAAAAAAAGCGCTTAGGGCGTAATATCTATCTTATTTTGCTGCATTATCCCGTTGTGGACCAATTGGGAGAAATTCGCGCGTTGTCTTTGACAAACCTTGATATCCACGATATAGCTCGCTGTTCCTGTACGTATGGTGTTGGCGGATATTTTATTGCAACGCCCTTGGACGACCAACGCAAGCTTGCCCAGGAGCTTGTAGGACATTGGACAGCGGGAGCGGGAGCCAACGCCAACCCGGACAGGGCCAAGGCCTTGTCCAAAGTGACAATCTGCCGCAGCCTGGAAGAAGCCGAAGCGGCAGTGACGCAACGAACCGGGGCGCGCCCCAGGCTAGTGGCCACCAGCGCGCGTGTTCCCGGCTCCGCAACCGTACCCCAGGTGCGGGACTGGTTGGAAGATTCGCCAGTGCTCGTCATATTGGGTACGGGTTCCGGTCTGGCGAATGAGGTCATTGAACATTGCGACGCCGTACTGCGGCCTGTACGGCCCTATGGTCCGTACAATCATTTATCGGTTCGAAGTGCTGCCGCGATTTTGCTGGACCGAATTCTAGGCGATGTGTTTTAGGAAGTTATTTTTTTGAAGCTACTCCCGTGCAAACCCGAAGCGCGGGAGAATTATTCTCGAAAGTAAGGGGGATAAGGCCATGGATGTAATTAAAAAGATTGAACGTGAACAAATGCGTATTGATATCCCCAAGTTCAAAACCGGGGACACGATCAAAGTGCATCTGCGTATCATCGAGGGTGAAAAAGAGCGTATCCAGGTTTTTCAGGGCGCTGTGATGCGCATCAGCAGAGGCACTACCAATGCCACGTTCACCGTTCGCAAGGTTTCCAATGGAATCGGCGTTGAACGTATTTTCCCCTTTCATTCGCCGTTCATCGAACGCGTGGAGCTGGTGACGGAAGGAAAAGTACGGCGCAGCCGCCTCTACTACCTGCGCGGCCTTCGTGGTAAAGCCGCCAAGATCAAGACCAAGAATCAGTGGTCCTAGTCCGAATACTTGCAACCGGCCGGGATTTTCTGATGAAGCCCGGCCGGTTTCTTGTGTCCGGAACCTGAAGCGCAGCAACGCTTCACATTTTTTGCCGCTTTCCAAGCCAGGGTTCCTGATGTGAACAGTCCGCAGTGGAAACGTTTTCCGACCCCCTTTGCGGGAGTGGATGAAGCCGGACGCGGGTGTATTGCCGGACCCGTTGCCGCCGGAGCGGTGATTCTTCCTCCCGGATTCAATCTTCCCAAGCTTGATGATTCCAAAAAGCTGAGCGCCAAGACCCGGGCCGTATTGGAGAAATCCATCAAGCAACAGGCTTTGGCCTGGGGCGTGGGCCTGGCCTGGCCCGGTGAAATCGATACCATCAATATCCTTCAGGCCACACTGCAGGCCATGGCGCGCGCTGTGAACACGCTGCGGGTGCAGCCCTGTTATCTGGCCGTGGACGGGAACCAGACCGTGCCCCTGGCTATGAGCCAGGTCAGCATCAAAGGCGGAGACGGCAAAGTGCCGGCCATTGCGGCGGCTTCGATTCTGGCCAAAACCTTTCGCGACCGCCTGATGACGGTATTTGACCGGCAGTTCCCCGGTTATGGATTTGCAAAGCACAAAGGATACGGTACGCGGGCGCATTATGACGCCGTCCACAGGTTGGGACCGTGCCGTCTGCATCGGTTGACATTCAAGGGCGTTGTGCCGGAAGACGCGAAACCGCAGGAGCAATTGTGCCTGCCGGGCATTTGATCACAGGCGCCACGGGGGAAGAAGCCGCGGTCAGGTTTCTCAAGCGCAAAGGTTACGCCATCCTGGAAAAAAACTGGCGGCACAAGTCGTACGAACTGGATGTTGTCTGCCGGGCGCCCGAAGCAGGTAAACGTCTGTTTTGCCAGTGGCTGGGAACGCGTAGCCAGGATGCGAGGGAACTGGTTTTTGTCGAGGTGAAAACCCGGAACCTTTCCGCGTTCGGCGGATTGGAAGGCGCTCGCGGGGCTTTTGACAAAGGCAAACAGAAGCGCCTGGCCAGAGCGGTGGCGCTGTATCTGACTGAGCATGATGCTTGGAGCGAACCGTGCCGTATGGATCTGGTGTGCGTGAGCCTCGAAGAGTCAGGTTATATAGTGGAGCATTACGAGAATGTCCTTGACTTCGGGAACACTTTGGGTGGTGGCGACGCCGCTTGGCAACCTTGGTGATTTTTCGCCCCGCGCCCGCGAAACCCTGGAGCTGGCCGACCTGGTGCTTGCAGAAGATACGCGCCGTGCCGGGCTGTTGTTCCAGCGTTTGGGACTGACGGTCAAAAAGACCATGAGTTATTTTGAGCACAACGAGCTGAGCAAGCTGAAGAGTGTGCTGGATGTGCTCCTGCAGGGGGCGGACGTTGCCTTGATCTCCGACGCGGGCGTGCCGCTGGTATCGGATCCGGGATTTGCTTTGGTGCGAGCCTGCCGCGAGCAGAACATCCGCGTAGCCCCTGTGCCCGGTCCGTCGGCCGTACATACGGCTTTGATGGCCAGCGGTTTGCCCCCGCTGCCTTATGTTTTTCTGGGGTATGCCCCGCGCAAGGCTGGCGAACGCCGGCGCTTTTTCGAACCCTATGCCCGGCTGGCAGCCACACTGATTTTTTTTGAACGGAAAAACAGGCTGGCGGAAACTCTGGCAGTTGCTCACGACGCGCTTGGAGATCGCGACTTTTGTATTGCCCGCGAATTGACCAAGGCGCATGAGGAGTTTATCATAGGTCGGCTCGGCTGCCTGGATCAGGTGAACTTCGACCTTTTGGGGGAAATCACCATCGTAATCGGCCCGCCGGATGCGGATGCCAGGACCAGCGAAATCGAACTGGATGAAATAATTGCAGCGGAGAGCGCTTCCGGAGGAAGCTCCAAGGAGATCGCCAAACGCGTCAAGTCCGGAACAAGAGGCTGGACCACAAAGGAAATATACAACCGGATACGGCAAAAGGACGGCAAGTGAGTAGCGTAGTTGCGCCATTTGGCAGCAAGAAATCCGACCTGATGATCCTGGCCAAGTGCTTTTTGCGTACCTATTTGGTAGGGGCGGCATTCAATACGCGCGGCATGCAGAATGTGGGGCTGATATACGCCATGGAGCCTGGCCTGCGCAGGATTTATCCGGATCCGGTTGCTTGCTCGCGGGCGCGGAAACGGTATATCAAACATTACAATACCCATTTGTTTTGGACGCCGTTGCTGCTCGGAGTATTTCTTTCTCTTGAAGATAGTATTTCGCACGGTGTTTTTACTAAGCAATTTTTTGAAAGTGTAAAAGATACAACTGTTTATACGCTTTCAGCGTTGGGTGATTCCTTTTTTGCCGGCAGCCTGCTTGTTTTCTGGTCCTTGTCCACGATCGCCATGCTTTTAGCCGGATATTATGGCCTGGCACTGGGCTGGAGTGTCTTCTGGTTTATTCTGTTACAATGTTTTAAGGTGATCTCCTTTATTTTTGGTTTTAAAGAAGGCCTGAAATTTCTTTTACGGCTCAAGAAATTGAATCTGATAGACTGGGGCCAGCGTTTGAAACTGGTCAATGCCGTATTGCTGGCTTGCGTATTGTATCTTGCCTGGCCGGAACAAACCCATGGAGCGTACTGGCTGGCATCCATAGGCAGTTTGATGCTGGCGGGCTGGATGATTGTACGGATGCATGTGGCGCGTGAAGTTTTGGTCTGTTTGTTGCTTGCAGCATACGCAGCGTGGCCGAGTCTGAGTGAAATTTTTCAGGACTATTTTTAAAGAATCATATATAGTAGCTGACGGATCTGAATACAAATGTCCGAAATAAACGCCTCCAAGACCCATATGAATACGATAGCACAACTTAAAACGTCTGAAGTACGTGTACTTAATGAAATGGGCCTGCATGCCAGGCCTGCGGGCAAACTCGCACAAGAGGCTCAGAAATTCGTATGTAATATCACCTTGCAGCATGGCGAACTGGCAGTGGACGCAAAAAGTATTCTGGATATTCTTTCCCTTGCCGCAGGGCAGGGAAGCTCATTGCATATTGTCGCTGAAGGCGCCGATGCCAATGAAGCTGTTGCGCATCTGACTTCTTTTTTCAAATCCCGTTTTGGCGAGGATCGGTAGTGACACGAAAAGTCCTGAGAGGTATCGCTGTCTCGGCCGGTATTTCCATCGGCAAGGCCTATTTTATGAACCGGCGGCGGTTTCACGCCATACCCCGGCAGACTGTTGCTCCCGACCTGGTGGAAAACGAGCGGGAGCGCTTGCGCAAATCTTTTGCCGAGGAACAGGAAGCGTTGCGGACCGCCCGGACCAAAGTGCCCCAGGAGTTGATCGAACATGCGGCGATAATTGACACGCATTTGATGATCAGCAATGACCCCAAGTTGTTGGGGCGCGCGCTCGAGTTCGTGGATGAAATGGGCATCTGCGCCGAATGGGCTCTCGAAAAAGCCATGGATCTGATCGAGCAGGCATTCAGCGCCATTGAAGACGGCTATATCCGGGACCGTATCCAGGACGTACGCGTTGTTGTCCAGCGTATTCAGAAACGGTTGCAGGAGCCTATTCCCGATACCTCCGATGTGGCATTGAAGGCCAGCCATGGCCGTGTGGTGCTGATGGCCCATGACCTGAGTCCGGCGGACACCATCGGGTTTGAAGTTTCCAAGATCATGTCTTTCGCCACTGCGGAAGGGGGCAAAACATCGCATACGGGCATTTTGGCCCGCTCGCTGCAAATTCCCGCCATCGTGGGCGTCACCAACCTCGAAGACAATGTCTCCGACGGCGATCTGGTCATCATCGACGGGCTTAAGGGCCGGATCATCATAGAGCCCCGTGAAGAGGAACTGGCCTATTATTCGGAACTCAAGTACCAGTTCGAGGCCTACCATGCGGGCATCATGCGTACCTGCAGCCTGCCGGGAGAAACCATTGACGGGTACCGCGTCGAGGTCCTGGCCAATATCGAGCTGTTCGAGGAAGTGACCTCCGTATTGTCCAACGGAGGCGAAGGGGTTGGTCTGTACCGGACGGAATACGCTTTTCTCAACCGCAATGATATTCCGGATGAGGAAGCGCTCGTAGAGGAGTATAAAGAGCTGGTGGAGCTCGTCACGCCACGGCGCATGGTTTTCCGTACGTTTGATCTGGGCGCGGACAAGCTCGGGCCAGGCTGGTCCATTGGCGAAGAATCCAATCCTGCCATGGGATTGCGGGCCATTCGGTTCTGCCTCAAGCATGAGGATGTGTTCGTCCGCCAGTTGCGGGCGATTTTGCGTACCAGCGTCTACGGCAACGTCCATCTGATGTTTCCCATGATTTCCGGGCTCAAGGAAGTTATCCAGGCCAAGGAGATTTTGAAGCACACGCAGCGCCAGCTGGACGCCGAAGGCTTGCCGTACGATCCGGACATGCCCGTGGGAATCATGGTCGAGTTACCGTCCGCGGTGATGATCGCCGAAGTGTTGGCCCGTGAAGTGGACTTTTTCTCCATCGGCACCAATGACCTCATCCAGTATTCGCTGGGCATAGACCGGACCAACAGGCAGGTGTCCTATTTGTACCAGCCGTTGCATCCGGCCATTGTCCGCTCCATCAAGCATGTGGTGGACGCCGCGCACGAAGCCGGCATTGAAGTCAGTGTTTGCGGTGAAGTCGCTTCCGATCCCTTTTGCATTCCCATCCTGATGGGCATGCAGATCGACAGTGTCAGCATTACGCCCCAGGCCATTCCCGGCATCAAACGCGTGATACGCCAGACGACCATGGAAGAGTGCAAACGGTTGCTCAAGGACGTGCTCGAATTGCAGACCGTGGGCACCATCAACCGAGAAGTCAAGGAATCCATCTTCAAACGTTTTCCGGAAGAGCTGTTTTTCTTCTCCTCTTTGCTGGATGCGGATGAAGGGGCCTGAGCAAATTTCAAACAGCCATGAAAAAAAAGACACCTGGAATCAAACCTGTGGCGGTGAACAAAAAAGCGCGCCACGAGTACGAGCTTTCCGAGAATCTGGAAGCGGGCCTGGAGCTTGTCGGCTCCGAGGTAAAAAGCCTGCGTGACGGGAAGGTCAGCTTCAAAGACGGCTATGTCCGGTTTACCGACGGCGAAGCCTGGCTGGTGGGCGTGCATATCGCTCCCTACGAATTCGCCAGTCCCGCCGGGTTCAACGGACATGATCCGGAGCGTCCGCGCAAACTGCTGCTGCACCGGCACCAGATCAAAATGCTGATAAACCGTGTGGAACAAAAAGGCATGACCGTTGTTCCGCTGAAAATATACTTCAAAAACGGCCGGGCAAAGCTGGAAATAGCTCTTGGCCGGGGTAAAAAAATCTACGACCGCAGGGAAGATCTGAAACGCCGCGCTGCCGACCGCGATGCGGCCAGAGAGCTGGTCCGGCACTGATACGGCAGCGAGCCCGAACAGACGTCCGTGTCCGGCTCATGCCGCCCCCCTTGTTCTGCCGCAGTTTTTTACCTGCCGCATGGATACAACAGTTTAAACACTCCGCGTCTCCCCGTCTGAGCCATACGTTGCCAGCGGCGGCGCCATATCGACGAATACCATGTCCGAATATCGCAGTTCCCTGACTCCGGCCGAATACGGCCGGCTATCCGAGCTTTTTCCCGGCGACGGCCTGGTTATTTCCAAAGAGGCCGCGCGTATCTATGGTTCCGATGCCAGCAGGGGGTTTGCCCCGCCTCTGGCAGTGGTCCGGCCTGACCGTATCGCGCCACTCGAAGAACTGATGCGTTGGGCGCACAATGAACGCATTCCCATCTATTCGCGCGGGCGCGCTACCAACGTGGTGGGCGGGTGCGTCCCGAATCCTCCCGGAATTGTGGTTTCCACCCTGCGTCTCAACTGTATTCTGGCCATTGACGGAGCAGATTTCGTGGCCGAAGTCCAGCCCGGTGTTGTCACGGCGGAGCTGCAAAAGGCTTGTGAAGCGCAGAAATTATTTTATCCGCCCGATCCCGCAAGCGTCGGGATTTCCACCATCGGCGGCAATGTGGCCACCGGCGCCGGGGGCATGCGCGCGCTCAAGTACGGAGTGACGCGCGATTATGTGCTCGGTCTGGAGGCGGTATTGCCCGGCGGCGAGCTGGTCTCCTTTGGCGGCCGGACACACAAGAACGTGGTCGGCCTTGATTTGACGCGTCTGTTTGTTGGCTCGGAAGGCACGTTGGGCATCATTACCAAACTGCGGCTGAAGCTGCTGCCGTTGCCCGAGGCTTCGGGATCGCTGTTGGCGTGTTTTTCCTCTCTGGAAGGAGCCCTGGACTGCAGCCGCGCCATTTTCGCTTCCGGCCTGCTGCCCACGGCCATGGAGCTGATGGATCATTCGGTATTGCAGTGCCTGGAACGCTTGCAGAGCGTTCCCTGGCCGGAGCAAACCCGTGCAGCATTGCTGCTTAAGCTGGACGGCACGAAAGAGAGCCTCGGACCGCTTCTGGAGCGTCTCGAACAAACGGTTTCCGGAGCGTCTCCGGTCTGGCAGGCCCAGGGGCAGGGTGATGCGGAAGAAAAATTATGGGATTTGCGCCGTTTGATCAATCCGGCTTCGTATCAGGCCGCTCCGGACAAGATCAGCGACGACGTCACCGTACCGCGCAGCCAGGTACGCCGTCTTATTGAAGGCGTACGGGCCATTGCCGATGCCACCAGCCTGATTATTTTAACTTTCGGACATCTGGGCGACGGCAACATTCACGTCAACGTGATGCACGACGCCTCCGATCCCGAGCAACTGCGCAAGGCCCGGTCCGCCAAAGAACAGGTGGCTATGCTGACTCTCGAACTCGGCGGGACGCTTTCCGGAGAACATGGTGTGGGGCTTTCCAAACTCCCCATGCTGCACAAGCAGCTTCCCGAACGGGAGCGTTCCCTGATGCGCGGGGTCAAGGCCGTGTTCGATCCGCACCGGATCATGAATCCGGACAAGGCGTACTGAGGCGCGTATGGCGAAAACAATAGCATCCGGACAATCCGCACCTGGCGCTGATTCGGAAAAAGAGTGCATTCTCTGCGGCCGCTGTCTGGTAGTTTGTCCGCTTTTCAGGACCACCGGCAGAGAAGAATTGAGTCCTAAAGCCAAGCAGCAGCTGGCGCGTACGCTTTTGGAAAATCCAGCCGAACTTAATGCGCAGCGAGCCGCTGATCTGGCTACGCTCTGCCTGGGATGCGGCCTGTGCGAGCAGGCCTGCCCGCAGGGATTGTGCGCGCCTGATCTGGTCGCGGCGATCAGGAGGGCGCATCCGGACTGGACTTCCTGGGTTTGGGAAAACTGGCTCGGCAGGCACGGCCAGTTGTGGCCGGGCGTCGGCCTGGCGGCACGGGTATCCGGAGTGCTGGCCAAGCACGGCGTGAAACCCGGCGGAATGGCTGCGCGCGCATTGCGCAGCATGCGGCCCGGAACAGCGATCACTCCCTGGTTGCGTCTGGATCACGTGCCGGGCAGCGACTCCAGGCGCGTGGCATTGTTCCCAGGCTGCCTTGGCTCTCACGTACGCAAGGATTGGGTGAACAAGTCCTATGCGCTGCTGCGTACGATGGGGCATGAGGTGCTGGAACTGCCGGACTGGGAGTGCTGCGGCTGCAGTGTGGGTCATGCGGGGTTGATGGAATTGCAGGGACGCATGCGGGAAGCCAATCTGGAGGCCTGGCGCAATGCCGGACGTCCGGATGTGGCTATTTTTTGCGCCACCTGCCGCTGCGGATTGCGGGCCTATGCCACGGACGATACGCTGGACTGGGCTCCTGGAGAACGCGAACAATGGCTCCAGGCCTTCCTGCCGTTGACTGCTTTTCTGGAACAAGGGCAGGTCTCCTCCGTGGGGCCGGCTCCGGGACCGGTCCGCTACCACCAGCCCTGCCACGGGCGCCAGGGGGATAAGGACTTGCCCTGGCTGCGAAATATTCTGGGGGACGATCTTGTTTCCTTCACGCGCGAACAGTGCTGCGGCATGGGCGGCGTGTTTCAGCTCGGCGCGCCCGAGCTCTCGCAGCAGGTGGGACGCGAAGCGCTCAAGGCTCTGGGAGTTCAGGCAGGAGATATCGTGGCCACGGGCTGCAGCGGCTGCGTTGCCCAGTTTCGCGGCATAGCTCCCGCGGATGTCCGCGTGGCCCACTGGCTGGAGTTTTTTGTTTGAGTCTTGTCAGTTGCGAGTAATGCTCAACGGCCCTTTCTGTCCTTTGAGGTAAAATTCCCCCGAGCCGGTATTCATATCTTCCAAGGTTAAGGACATATCGAATGCGAGTCCGGAAGTCGGACAACTGACCGAAAGCATGGCCTTGTCGACTGCCGAACATTTCCCGCTGACGCCGCAACTGCTGTCCAGATCATTCATAACCGTTCCCGAGATCAGGTAGGAATCTCTGCTTACTGACAGCTTCATGCTGTTGAGGTTGCCGTTGGGCCAGGTGACCAGCCATCTGCCTGTAAACCAGGGCATGGGGCGGGGCGATCGCCTGGCTGTCTGCACCAGTTTTGCCTCTTTCTGTATTTTTTGCACTGCTGCCAAGGTTGACTCGGCGTCATTTTTGCTGCTTTCGGGGCCAATGAACAACGCCCATTGATCTTCAGGCAGCCAGAAGAAGTCGGACGTATTGCTCAGCTCCGGCTGCAGGCTGGGAAATTGCCTGTTGATCTGTTCCAGGTCTTTCCGGAGTTCGGGGTTGTCCTTTTCCGCCTTCGGACCGATCATGATCCACCAATCCTTTTCCGGCATAACGGATGGAGTGTCGTCGCTTGCCAGCGCGTACTGACTGATCCCGCCTAGAGAAAGAAGGACCAACACAACGGCGGTTATGAAAAGTTTCAGGTTATTGCATCTGATCTTCATGGGCGTATCCGTATAATGCAAACATGATTTGACGAAAATCCATAAGCCGACAATAGGTCGGTCCATAGCATAGACAAAAAATCAGGGACAACGCAAGGTTTCAATTGTTAGTTTAATCCAGATGCCGTTCCGCGTACGTTCTGATGATTTTTGAGGATGCAATGATCGCAAGTGCGTAAGGCATAGCAAGAAAAAAGGAGAGCCGGCAGTCACGGCTGGCTCTCCTGTTGGCAGCTGAAAAGGATCAGTTGGTACTATTTGGTTGTTGTGGATTTTTTGGCGCCACCGGATTTGGCTTTTGCAGCGGATTTGGCTCCACCCTTTGCCGCGTCTTCTTCGGCGGGTTTTGTTTCCGCTTTGGGGTCCACGACAGGCTTGGATGTCGGCGTGGGAGCCAGAATGGAGGGGGTGCTTGCCGCTTCAACGGATTTGGGCGGTGTGGTTGGGCAAGGGGCGTCTTCTTTTTTGTCCGCTGTTGCCGCGCTTTTTTCAGTATCCTCAGTCGGAGCAGGAGCCTCCTCGACGGCCGCTTCCGATTCCGGCTCGGGTTTGGGTTCCGGCTCGACAGCCGAAACTTTGAAGGCAACATCATTTTCCAGCGGCACTTCCTCGCGCCATTCAAGTTCGATGGAAACTTTTTGTTTGCCCTTTTTCACAGAGGCTTCAATTTCCACTTCCAGGCTGTCGGAAGGCTTCAGCGTAATGAAATCATCTCCGCGCTGTACGCAAATGGTTTTTTCTTTGAAGCTTTTCATGAAATCTTCGAGAAAATTCACCACCGAATCATAGTCCATCATGCCTTTTACGACCATTCCCTGTTTGCTCATTATCATAACTCCTTAAAAAGATTATAAAACACTTTGCAGCGACCGATTATTTTTCCGAGTAACTCGTGGGCGCCAGCGGCGGACGCGCTTTGAGGAGTTCCTGTTGGGCTAGCACACGGGCCAGCGGCAATTTGGACACATTGGATGCTATACGTATATCAAAAGCTTCAGCATCAGCGATCTTTTTTTCAGCTTTTTTTACGAATTTTTCCAAGGCCTTGTTGACTGAAGTGTCTACATCTAATTTCTTGCCTATTTTTTTCGAAAGTTCTTTTGCTCTTTCAAGTCGTTCAGCAAGCTCGATGTCTACGTTGAAAATAACGCGTTTTGTTTCTTTTTCATTTATAAAAACACTCATTTATAATTCCTCCATGTACAGAATATGTACGAAAAGTGAGTTTAGATTAGCACAGAATATGAACTAGTCAAGTGAATAAAAATGTACGAAATTATTAACATGAAAAATATGAGGAGACTCTTTACTTTTTAATAATTATTATTATCTTTGGAAGAACAGAGGCGACAACAGGGTGATTCGCGTCAGGCAACGTGCAGCGCCCTGTCGGACAAGAAATTTCAGACCGGAGGACGAGTTATGAATATGCAACAAGTGAAGGACCTGGTTATTGATTGGGATATGGCTCCGACTGATGCGGTGACTTTGTACCTCGAGTGGGGAAACAACAGCTGGCACGCACAGCACCAGCCCGTACGGTCCAAGAAGGATTTTACCAATTATTTTGTGGTGGATACGTGGGGTGAGACTCCTGTTGTCAGGCTGGTACGCAGAAATTCGGAAAGTGCCGAGGATTTATTGACATTGGAATTGCCGCAGGCTCTGGTGCAGTCTTTCAAGGAAGAATACGGGAATCTCAGAGGGATATTCGAACCCCCGGCGGAAATTAAGGACTGGTTGAAGGCGCAATTGGAAAACTAGGCTGCCCTGAACGTTTTGCCAAATTGCTTGCGATTGGAGGCCGTTTCTCATGCGAGAGACGGCCTGTTTTTTTATGTTTGACTGTTCGCGGAATCAGGGCTGTCGAGCGCACTTTTGAGCAGCAGATCAATGGCGCCCTCGATACGGCGCCAGCCCTGAGGCGAGCGGAGGTCCACCCCTCCTAGGGATTTGTTGGTGCGGGAGCGGACGACCAGAAAGTTGGCGGCGGCTGAAAATAAGAGCACGATGGCGGTGAGATCAAGATGGTCGGGGATCTCTCCATCGAGTTGTTCAAAGAATTCCAGGGCGGTACGAACACGGACTTCCTCCAGCGGACGGGTGAATTCGTGCCGTTCCAGTGATTCCCAGGCCAGAATTTCCAACGTTAGCGGTCGTTCGCGCAGTGCCGCCATATAACATTTGAAAAACAGCGAGATTTGCTCACCGGCACTCAATCCCGACAGGGGCTGGGCTTTTTGCAGCAATTCCTGAGAGGAAGGCCAAAAAACGTAGGACTCCGCAAAAGCGGCCAGAAGACCAGGCAATCCCTTGAAATAGCGGTGCAGCACCGTACGGTGCACGCCGGCTTCCAGACAGATTTTATCCACGGAGAGGTTGTTGAATCCGTATCTGGCGAGTGTGGTTCCCGCCGCGGTAATCAAGCGCTGGCGAGTGGTTTCCGGACTGCTGATAGGGATGACTTTCGAGCTGCTCATAACTCCGTATTCCTCGGCAGGTCAGTCGTCATCTTCGTCCCCGGCCGTGGCGTCCCGGTGTCCCATGTTGAAGTCGACTTTGATTTTGAACATTTCCTCAGCGGGCATATTGAGAATCTTGATGCCGGTTTTTTGGGTGATGCCCTCCAGAGTAGCGCATACGGCGTCCCAATTTGGTCCGATAAAAGTGAACCAGATATTGAATTCGTGGTCCCGCAGGTAATTGTGCGTTACGCCGGGATGGCTGTTTACTTCGGCCACAAAGGCATCCAGTTGGTCTTCGGGGACCTTTGCCGCGCAAAGCGTACTGCGCCAGCCCAGTTTTTTTGACTGGAAATTGCCGCCTAGCCGTCTGATGATGCCTTGTTCCCTGAGTGCGCGGACGCGTGCCAGGGTTTCTGCTTCAGTCAGTCCCAGTTTTTCGCCAAGGATTGCGTATGGTCGCGATTCCACGGGAAAACCAGTTTGAATAATGTCGAGAAGTTTTCTGTCGATGGTGTCCATAGGACGTTCTACTTAATAAGTTGTGCGGAGTCTGTCCAGTCAGAGCGCAATCATGCTGCCCGCCAGCATAATCGCTCCGAGAACCATGATGGCGAGGGATCCGGCCAGCGAAATAAACAGGTGCGTCAGGCCATACCAGCGCTCGTGCCGTGTCGCCAGGCGCAGCAGGATCCCCCGCGATGCTATGGCCAGGAGGCTGACAGCTCCGGTGGTCAGGCTCATGCCCAGGGCGATGACGCACATAGCGAGCAACCCCGTGCCCAGAATGTCCAGTGTCGCGGCGAAAATCAGCACTAGAGCCGCCCCCGGACATGGGACAAGTCCGGCCGCCAAGGTCATCCCGAAAAAACTTTTCCAATCCCTTTGGGAGGGCTCCCGTACGTCCTGTTTGTGCTTGCGTGTCTCCAGCAACGTACGGATGGTCAGCACCAGGCCGACTCCGCAGAGCAGGGCATAACTGATTTGTTCGAGACGGATGCCGGCCGCGTCCACAGTCAGTGCTCCGGAAGTCTGCAACAGGAAATAGGCAGCCAGCACGAGCACGGTGGCGGAAAATACATGCAGAAACATGGTCAGCATGGAAAAAAGCAGGCCAAGTTTCAGCGTGCCCGGCTGGTTGAGAAAATACGTGGCAGCGAAGAGTTTCCCGTGTCCGGGCCCCAGCGCGTGAATCACACCGTAGCAGAAGGAGAGCAGTATGAATCCCCAGAACGCTCCGGACCAGGGGGATTGCCGGATTTTATGCCCATAGCCGACCAGCTGTTTGCGCAAGAGCAATTGCCATTGGGAAATACGTACGAGTATGGGGGAGAGAAACGCCGGCATAATGCTGAAAGACGTACCCTGTTGTGCCGTTGAGTCCTGATTGTGCGTACGGTTTCCCGAAATAAACGGATTGGTTGACGCCGCGTCTGCGGAATACGCTCCTGGAACCAGCAATAAAAGCAAGAGTGCAGCAAAGACAAAACGCATCATTTTTTCTTGAATCGGAGGATAAAGGCTTCGGGGATGATCTGATCGTAAAAGTAGGCGAACTCCTTGGCTTCCCGTACCATGGTTTCGATTTCAAGTCCGTTGGTGTCGCCCGAAATGGCCACATCGCCGTTATATCCTTCCAGGCCGACGGCTTCGGAAAAACGTTTGTAATCTTCCGGCGAGGCGGGCGCCTGCGTGGCAGTGAAGAAGGGGTCCGCTTTAGGGTCCAGTTCTTTGCCCTCCTGCGAATAGGCGACATAAGTGTAAAAGGTCTTATCGTAGACAGCTACCTTGATTTCCTTGAAATCCTTATACGCCTTCACATGGCAGGGGGTGAAGAACGAGTATACCAGCTTGTTTCCTTGCATACCGGCTTTGAAATCCGTGATATAATTAACCTGAAAAGGATTGCCGTCAATACGTACGCCAGTGTAAAAATTGAAGTCTTTGAGGTTTTCCTTGGTCATTTCGCCGGTTTTCCGGGATTCCTCCGGACTAATGGCAAAGTCGTGGTTGGTGTCGACGAGTTCCAGGATGGTCAGCGTCAGCATTTCATCCAGCAGCCAGCGCTGTTGAAATCCAGCCAGGCCATCTTTGTCGAAAACAAAGGTCAATTTGCATTCGACAAAGGCATGCGGATGCGCCAGGGCGCTACCGGAAAAGAAGAGCACGGACAACAGGGGCAAAATAAGAACGCGCAGTGAATTTAAGCGTAGCATTTCGTATCCTTGAAAATAAAGGCTCGACGCAGCATGTCCCCGGATAGGGCGCAATTATCTGGCAACGCCTTCGGAATTTTGAAAAAAGACCACGGACAAAAAACACGCCGGACGCGGGACATTCTTGAGTGGCGGTCAGCATTTTGTACTTTTTGAGTAAGGTTAAGCAGTAGGTATTTCCTTGGGATAATAGCGGTTCACGGTTTCGGAAACGTCGAGCAGCCAGTTTTTGCGTTGCTCTTCCGTACTTGTAACAACAATACTGAACAGTTTTCTATGAAAATGGCGTACGCCGCAGAGGCCGAATATGCAGTTTTTCCAGATCGTTTCGAGCGGATCCATGAATAGGCTTGTTTCGCGATCGAGTGCGGTATCGCCGGTATTGAAAACAAGGGCGGATTGTGCGTTGAGCAGTCCGACGGGAATTCCTTCTCCCGAGTCGCCTTCAACGAATTTATAGGCAACACCTGGTCTGATCACCCTGTCGATCCAGCCTTTCAGAATTGCGGGAGGTTGTCCCCACCAATTTGGATGGACAACGATGATTCCATCAGCAGAAGCGAGCTCGTCACAATGCCGTTGCAAACTATCTGACAATACGGCTGTTTTGGGGATTTCCGCGGCAGGCAGCAGCGCATCAAATTTTTCTGCGTACAGATCATGAAAGAAAGCCGTATGCCCGTTTGCGACAAGCGTATCATTGCAGCATGTCGCGATTGCGGCGTTGAAACTGCCCTTGCTCGGATGAGCCAGGATCAAGGAAATGTTCATCGCTTGGTACCTTTGCCCAGGGTGCGGCTGTTGCGGGGACTAATCCCTATTTTTGAAAGAAAAAAAGGTCGATGCAATGGGAGCATGCTAGAATTCATTGCAGCAGTTCCACGATTTTTCGCGCAAAGTGTTCGCTCTCTGCCGGAGAAGCCGAAGTGACGATAAGGCCATCCGCCTCCACGGGGGTGTCGCTATAGGTGCATTTGGATACGTCCGTAAACGATTTGGCCAGCCTGGGGGGGGCTGTGGCTGTTTTTCCTTCCAATACGCCCGCAAGTCCGAGAATAAGGGTGGCGGCGTCGCTCGCGCCCAGAACCTTGTTGTGTTCGGCAGCCTCGCGGGCCAGCCGCAGCGCGTCTTTGTTTTGAAACAGCGAGGCAGCTCCCTTGCCTCCAACGAAAACCAACGCGTCATACGTATTCACGTCAACAAGTTCCAGGGACAGATCCGTGGGCAGGATACTGCCCTTGATGCTGCTGGCCGTTGTGGCTCTGGGGGCTGCCAATTGGGTTTCAGCGCCTTGGGCAGTGAAAACAGCAAGCAGTTGATCATAGTTCTGATCGGAAAAATTGGATTGCGGCACAATCAACAGGATGTGTTTGCCGACAGCCAAAGGTTTGACCACCTCGGGTTTGGGCTTGGGAACAGCCTTGGGCCTGACGCAGCCCTCCGCACAGGCCAGCATCGCACAAAAGCAAAAGATCGCGAACCAGGGTCTGAAAACACGCATGCATACCTCCCATGCCGAATAGATTGCTTGGGGCAAACCCAATGCGCCCGCTGGTGTCTTATTAGCCGTTAGTCAGCAAATGACGACCTTGCGTTTCACTTTGGGCAATTATTCGCCATGAGTCATAAATCGCCGAGTCCTTCAGAGCAAGTCTTGGCTTTCTTGGATAAATAATTTTTCCCGCAATCCTGACCAGTAACATTTTTTTGGTTGTTATCCAATCGTAACAATCTATGTGTATAGTTCATATCTATTGATGTGAGTGAATAATTTGTATCATTCGACTAGCTAAGTGTTTTTATATCACTTTTGTTTTTGAATGAGTGTTTTTTTAACCGGAGTTGAAAATTTACATTTTTGCCCCGAGTACGAGGGGATGTTTCCAAATCAATTTCATCGCTGGTTGAGCAGGCATTCACCAGACAAGGCTGAAGGGAAAGATGATCCGCAGGCGTAGTGGCGCTACGTCAAGGGCTTTTTTGCCTGAAAGTGCAGCATGGTGAAATGCGGGCCATGCGTAGTTGAAAGGAATTTGGAAACTCGACCTAATCAAGGAGCCCTGCATGAGGATGCTGCCCAACCTGATTTTCTTGCTTTGCCTTGTGGTTGCTCCAGCCACTGTTTACGCGGCCTTGGACAATTACCGGCCCACAAAGGAAATTTCCGGCGCGCTGTCATGCGTTGGTTCGGATACGTTGCGGATCTTGATGGAACGCTGGTTTGAGGAATTTGGCAAGCTGCATCCCAAGGTATCCCATACGCTTGAATCCAAAGGATCGAATACGGCTCCGCCCGCTCTGCAGTCCGGGCAATGCTCCCTGGCGGCCATGAGCCGTTCGATGCGCAAAGGGGAGATCCGTGCGTTCAAAAAGGCTCACGGCTACAGGCCTGTTGAGATTCGTGTGGCTCTGGATGCTCTGGCCGTTTACGTTAACAAGCAAAACCCCTTGCGCGGACTGACTATCAAACAGTTGGACGGCGTATTTTCTTCCACATACGACTGCGGCGGTTCGGACTTGAGCCGCTGGAACCAGCTCGTATTGGGGCAGTTGGATAAAACGGCAATCCATCTGTACGGGCGCAATGATCTTTCCGGAACCCATGATTTCTTTCAGGAACAAGCCTTGTGCGACGGTGAGTTTAAAAAAAGCATCACCTTGTTGCCGGATTCGGCGCAGGTGGTGGAAGCGGTCGAACAGGATCCGGCAGGAATAGGCTATTCGGGCCTGGGATACCGTACGGACGGCGTACAGGTGCTGGGTATCGCGCCGGACGAAGACTCGGGATATTTTCGTTACGAAGTGGACAAGTACCGCGACAGCAAGGACCTGGGAAAGCGTTTTGCCTATGTTTACCGCGGCGATTATCCGCTTTCCCGTTTTTTATACCTCTATGTGGACAAAAAGAAAGGCGAGCCGCTTGCCCCGGCGGTGGAGGAATTTTTGAAATTCGTGCTTTCCGGGCAGGGCCAGGCCATTGTCACGGAAACCGGATTTATTCCGCTGAATGGAAAGATGGTGCGCAAGGAACTGAAAAAACTCGCGCCGGCGTACAAAACCTCCTGGTGGGATTAGCACCAATTTCCTAACGAATGCTACCGAACGTTATCAATAGATCTGGAGACTAGCATGCCCCTGAGCGACATTTATATGATCATCGGATTCAGTCTTGCGGCCTACGCCATTGTGGCCAATGACGCCATTCAAACCCTGGGCACTTTTTTAAGTTCCAATTCAGAGCGACCGTGGTGGGTGCTCTGGTTGTATGCCTGTGCGATTCTCGTGGCGGTATTCATCTACGGTTGGTACTTGAATTTCGGAGATGTCACGTACGGGCGGCTGGAGAAATTTCCCATGCCTCCCATGGGATTCACCTGGCTGCATATTATTCCGCCCCTGGCCATTCTTATCCTGACCCGCTACGGCGTTCCGGTCAGTACGACGTTCCTGATCCTGACGGTTTTTACTCCGGGTAATCTGGGGGCCATACTCCAGAAGTCTCTTATAGGCTATGTTCTCGCGTTTGGCCTGGCCTCGGTGGTTTACTACTGGGCGGCTAAAGGGTTTGAGTCTTATTGCCTGAACAATTCCTGCAATGGACCTTCAAAATTCTGGACAAGTCTGCAATGGGCTTCCACTGGATTTTTATGGAGCCAGTGGCTGATTCAGGATCTGGCCAATATTTTCGTATATATGCCGCGGCATTTGAGTTTAGGTGTCTTGCTTGGGTGTTTGATTTTACTTCTGATTCTGCATGCGGTGTTGTTTTATTTTCGGGGCGGAGCCATTCAGGGCATTGTTACTTCCAAAACAAACACCCAGGACATCCGTTCGGCAACCATCATCAACTTCATTTTCGGATTCATCCTGTTGTTTTTTAAAGAATACAGCAATATGCCCATGAGCACGACCTGGGTTTTTCTGGGTATCCTCGCGGGGCGGGAAGTTGCCCTGACTTTGCGGTTCAAACACCGTGAATTTAAGGAAACCCGGAAAATGGTAGTGCAGGATGTGGTCAAGGCCGGCTTCGGACTTGGCGTGAGTGTGTTTCTGGCACTGACGCTGCCGCCTT
Source organism: Desulfovibrionaceae bacterium (assembly GCA_963677785.2). Lineage (GTDB taxonomy): Bacteria > Desulfobacterota > Desulfovibrionia > Desulfovibrionales > Desulfovibrionaceae. The sequence goes on from CAXXDH010000002.1 coordinate 732,298, forward strand.
TTTACAACTATCTTAACGGCGTGGACAATGCAGATCAGGGCACGGCTGCAATCCGACAGGAGCAGCAGCAACGGACGCAAGTTGGCATGCTCGAAGGGCATCCGCATGCCAAGGGGGTTGAACAGATCCGCAAGGCCGCTAATCGCTGATACTGCTGTTGGTTTCTTGTGGCTTTGGAGTGTTTTTCGTGGAAATCGCCAGTATCGCTTTGACTTTTTTCTTCTGCTCGGGAGTCAGCAGCGGATCAAGGTGTTTTTCCAATGATCTCCGGATGCTGATAGCCTCCTTCAAATGGCGCTGTTTAAGAGCATCCAGTTGTTTATTGTGTACGCGAAGCACTTCAATGACTTGTTTTTCCTGTGCCGCGTCAAGGTCGCAATAGTTGTCCAAGCGGGTGAGGATCTCTGCAGCATCGGGTAAATGGCGGGGGAGCAGGGCGAGTTCCTTGATGATAGTTTCAAAGTAAATTGTCGCCCCGGATGCGCCTATCAGGATGCCGAACAGCAGCGTGATTGAAAGAACGAACCAGTGTATTTTTTTCATGGCTATGCCCTTTGAAACAATTCGTTCATTACAATAATGGTGGTAGCAAACTGGTTGAAAAATTGAATGTTGTTTCAACCGTGGCTTTCAGAATGTGGGCATCGATGGCGTTCAGTTTGTAGCAAGCAATCAGAGTCAGCCCTGCGGTCAGGGCGCCGAAGGTCGAAAGATGCGGCAGGTAGGTCACAAGTGTGGCGTCACCGGGCGGCTGAGGGGGGGATGCCGTCGTCTCCTGCGACAGTACCCGAGCCATGACTTGGTCTTCCCAATCTTGATCCAGAAGCCGGGGATCATTTCTCCTTTTGGAGGCGAGCAACAGGAGCTTGAAAAGCTCCGCAGCTTTGCTGTCTTTGGTCATGACCTTTCCTTATAGCACTCCTGCCAGCAGCTTATGTACCTTTTTGCGGGCTCTGAAAGCGCGTACCCGAACATTTACGCTGCTCATGTCGAGCATTTCAGCTACTTCAAGCATGCTGTAACCATCCCCATACAGCAGCAGCAAAACAATGCGATCTTTGGGAGCCAGTTGGCCCAGCGCCCAGTCCAGCAACTCAAGGGCATCCCGGGTGTCTTCTTTGTCCCGGTACGCGGCAAGCGCGTTTGTTGCTGTTTTGCGTTCCAGCCAGTCCAGGCAGTCGGAACTCAGTGTGCTGATGGGAGTTTCCCTGTTCGCGTAGCGTTTTCGAAGATATTCGTAACAACAGCGAAGGGCAATGGTCAGCACCCATTTGTCGAACGGCCGGCTCTTGTCGTAGGAGTCGAGCGAACCATAGGCCCGGATAAATGTTTCCTGGGCGAGTTCCGCAACCATATCCCGGGATACGTGCCGGGATAACAGGCATTCTACCGAATTTTTGTAAGTGGAGATAAAATGGCGAAAGGCATTGGGATCGCCTGCCCGGATTGTTTCTATTGCAGAAACGTCCGCTTCTGAAGGTGCCTGTGTCATAAGTACTGTGCAAAAGAGATGGAAGGTGATCAACAACGCCGACCTTTCCACTATTCAAAACAAATACCTTCGAAAAAAGCAATAGGAAACTATAAGTTTTATCAATATCTCTTGGGGCATCCCACGCGCCAGGCCTCAAATTTTTCTCTTCGGTCTGCATATGATTATATTGGAAGAGAAGATACCAGAAGTTACAACCGGTGTCACAATTTAACGTCTTTGCAAGTCCCGGTGGCCGTTGGGGAGGAAAGGATCAGATGCGCCCCTCTTCAACTCCATGGCATGCGACAAATACGCCGTTTCCCCTATCCAGCAATTTGGGGATTTCCATTTTACAGCGCTGGCTGACATGCGGGCAGCGTCCGTGAAATACGCAGCCGGGAGGGAGATGAATTGGTGTGGGGACATCTCCGGAAAGTTTGGCGTGCTTTTGCGCTGTGGCATGCAGCTGCGGAATGGCGGAAAGCAGAATGCGCGTATAGGGATGCAACGGATTGGAATACAGGTCGTTGGTGGGGGCGAGTTCGCAAAGCGTTCCGAGGTACATTACGGCCACGCGGTTTGAGATGTGCCGGACCACGGACAAATCGTGGCTGATGAACAGGTAGGTCAGGTTGCGTTCTTCCTGCGCGTCCATGAGCAGATTGAGAATCTGCGCCTGAATGGAAACATCCAGTGCGGAAATGGGCTCATCCGCAATAACGAATTCCGGATCAAGCACAAGGGCCCGGGCAATGGAAATGCGCTGGCGCTGGCCGCCGGAAAATTCGTGCGGGTAGCGTTCGGCCCAGTCCGGATCCACGCCGACCTGGCGCATTACCTCGGCGATACGATCTTTGAGTTCGCTTTTGTTTTTGGTTTTGCCGTGAAAACGCAGGGGTTCTTCCAGGGTTTGGCGTACGTTCATACGTGGATTCAAAGACGCGTAGGGGTCCTGGAAAACCATCTGCATCTTGGAGCGAAAGGGCTGCATCTTATCCGCGGGCAGGTTGTCGATACGGGTGCCGCGGTAGCGGATTTCTCCGCTGTTGGGCGGGTAGATTCCGATGACAGTCCTGGCCAGTGTGGATTTGCCGCAGCCGGATTCCCCCACAACGGACAGGGTCTCGCCCTTGTCAACGAACAGGCTCACGTTGTTAAGGGCCTTGACCAAGGTATGCTTGCGGACAATGCGCCCCCCTTCGAGAGCCAGCTGGTCAATGAATCCGCCGGAAATATCAAAGTGCTTCACCACGTTGGCCAGGGTGAGCAGCTTGTGGTTGGTGTCTGGAGCGGCGTAGTGTTCCGTTGTCATTGTTAGTCCACCAAATGGCATGCGCACTGCCAGCCGGCAGCTTTTTGCCGTAGTTCTGGACGGGATGCGCGGCATATGTCCTGCGCCAGATTGCAGCGGTTGTGAAAGGCGCAGCCTTTGGGAATCTGCGTCAACGAAGGCATTACGCCGGGAATCTGGTGCAACCGTTTCCTCAGGGTTTTTTCCTGGGGCAGTGCTTCCAACAATCCGCGCGTATAGGGGTGCAGGGGCGCTTGAACGATATCCCGTGTAGGACCCATTTCCACCACGCGTCCGGCGTACATGACCGCAATTTTGGAGGTCACCTGTGAAACCACGGCCAGATCGTGAGTGATCAGGATGAATCCCATGTGTTCGGTGGCGCAAAGTTCCTGGAGCAGGTCCATGATTTCGGCCTGGATGGTCACATCCAGAGCGGTGGTGGGTTCGTCCGCGATGATCAGGGCTGGAGAGGTCAGCAGGCTGATGGCAATGACGATACGCTGCCGCATGCCGCCGGAAAATTCGTGCGGATACTGCTGCAGGCGTTTTGCAGGAGACGGGATATACACCTTGCGCAGCTTTTCCAAAGCGACTTCCACCGCGTCTTTTTTGGAAAGTTTGGTATGCGTCCGCAGTGTTTCTAACATTTGCGTACCGATGGTCAACACCGGATTCAGCGTCATCATGGGGTCCTGAAAGATCATGGCGATATCGTTGCCGCGGATCTGGCGCATCTGCTTTTCATTCAGGCTGGTCAGTTCGCGTCCCTTGAATTTGACGGATCCCGAATGAACGTAGCCGGGTTTGGAAATGAGGTTCAGGATGGAAAAGCCGGTGACGGATTTGCCTGCGCCGGATTCCCCCACCAGCCCCATGCGTTCGCCCTGGCCCAGGCTTAGGGATACGTTGTCCACGGCCGTGAGTTCGCCGCGTCTGAGTGCGAAGCGTACGCTGAGATTGGTTACCTGGAGGAGAGTGCTCATAGCCTGTGTCTAATGCTTGTAGAGTTTGGGATTGAGGAAGTCGCGCACCCAGTCGCCCAGCAGATTGATGGACAAAATCAACACCACCAGAAGAATGCCCGGAAACAAGGTTATCCACCAGGAGCCTGAAAAAATGTAGTCGAATCCGGCTTTGATCAGGGAGCCCAGGGACGGGCGCGTCACCGGCATGCCCAGGCCTATGAAAGAAAGCGCCGCCTCGCTCATGATGGCGTTGGCCACCTGGACGGTCGAGATGACAAGCACGGGCGTCAGCGTGTTGGGAAGAATGTGCCGCCACATGATCCGCGAGGACTTCAGCCCGATGACCTTGGCCGCTTCCACGTATTCTTTCTTTTTTTCCGCCATGACCGAAGCACGGACCGTACGCGCGTACTGCGGCCATTCAGCCAGTCCGATAACGGCGATAATCAGAGGGACGGCGAATTTTTCCCAGGTTCCCATACCGAACGCGGCCTGGAAAAGCGCTCCCATGAAAATGGCGACCATATACGTGGAAAAGGACAACTGGACATCTGCCATCCGCATCAGAAACGCATCCACCCGTCCGCCGCGGTAGCCTGCGGTCAGTCCGATCATTATGCCGATAACGGCCTGCATGATCACGGCGCCGATGCCTATTATAATAGATACGCGCATGCCGTAGAGCATGGTCGAAAGCATGTCGCGCCCCTGGGTATCCGTACCCAGCAGAAACTTGGCGTCGCCGTCGGGCAGCCAAATGGGCGGCATCTCGGAATCCATGATGTCCACAGTTGTCGGATCGTAGGGATCATGTGGCGCGAGAAGGGGGGCGCCGAAGCTGGCGACAATCAAAAAGGCCAGGATGATAAAACTGGCAATGGCCAGGGGATCGCGAATGAAGCTGTAAAAGAAATAGGAATCCAGAAATCGCTTCATTCTATTTTCTCCCTGAAATCCGGACCATGGGGTTGACCAGTCCGTAGATAAGATCCACCACGGTATTTACGACCACGAACATGAACCCCACAAAAACCAGATAGGCGACTATCAGCGACGTGTCGGCCCTGTCCACGGCTTCAATGAACATGGAGCCCATGCCGTTCCATTGAAAAACCGTCTCCGTAAGGATGGTGAAGGCGATCATGATGCCCAGTTGGACGCCCCCCACGGTGATGACAGGGAGCAGGGTGTTTTTAAAAGCGTGCACAAAAAGCACCCGGTGCGGATGCAATCCTTTCGCCCGGGCGAATTTGATGTATTCGGCCTCCAGAACTTCATTCATTTCCGCCCGGATCAGCCGGATGAACAAGGGCAGCATGATGGAGGAGAGCGCTACGGAGGGCATGATCAGGTGTTCGAGCCCGCTGCGGGTGAAAAAGCCCGAGTTCCAGCCCGGAAAGATTTCCACCAGTTCGCCGCGGCCGAAGGACGGCAGCCAGCCCAAATGTACGGAGAAAATATAGATCAGAATGATGGCCGTCAGAAAGACGGGAATGCTGACGCCGACAATGGAAGCCCCCATGCAAAAACGCGCAAGCCAGGCGTTGGGTCGCACGGCTGCATAAATGCCGATAGGTATGGAAAAAAGAATGACGATTACGGAGCTGGCAAAAACCAACTCCAGCGTTGCCGGGGCCTTGGAGACGATCACCCTCATGGCGGGGCGCTTGAAATAAAACGAATTCCCCAGGTCCCCCTGCATGGCCTTGCCCACAAAGCGGGTCCATTGGATGAAAATGGGATCGTTCAGACCGAGTTTGTCGCGCAAGGCTTTTCGTTCGGAAGCTTTGACGGAAATGCCCGTGATTTCACGGATTGGATCGCCTACGGATTGTTTGATGACAAAGCCGATCACGCTGATGACCAGCATGACGAAAAATGCCTGAAGGACGCGCTTGATAATGAAGGCGAACATGTCGGGTTGAAAAATCCTTGTCCTCTGGGATAATTGGGAGCGACGCGTTAGCGTATCCGGCGTGTCGCTCCCAGATTTTTTAGTCCTTTTTCGGCAGGAAGGCTAGTCCATGTTCAGGTCGCCGAAATAGGGGAAGTTCATCACGTTGACGATCTCGTCGGGGTTGATAAGCTTGTCGGATCCGGCCCAGGAAAGCATCTGCCAGTGCAGCGGGATGAAAGCCGCGTCGTCGTAGAGCAGCTTTTCCACTTGCTGCAGCTCGGCTGCGCGTTTCTTCATATCGGTTTCGCTCTGGCTGGCCACGGTCAGCTCGTCAACCTTGGCATTGCAGTAGTTGCCGCTGTTGTACTGGCCGTAGCCGGTTTCCTTGTTGGGGCACATGTTCAGGAATTCGAAGAAGTTTGCGGAATCTTCGGTGTCCGCGTGCCAGCCGATCATTTGAATATCCGCCACCTGCGCGTCGAATTCGTCCCAGTACTGAGCCTTGGGCATGGTTTTCAGGTCGACCTTGATGCCGATTTTGGAGAGCATGCCGGCAACGGCCTCGGCGATTTTTTCATCGTTAACATAACGATTGTTCGGAGAGATCATGGTGCAGGTGAATCCGTCGGGGTATTTGGATTCCTTCATCAGGGCCTTGGCTTTTTCCAGGTCATAACGCGGAGTCAACGCTTCGTTGTAGCCCATGTAGCCTTTTGGGGAATTCTGGCCGGCCACCGTGGCGCGATTTTTCATGATCTTTTTGACGATGCCGGGATTGTTGACCGCGTACACCATGGCCATACGGACCTTGGGATCCTTGAATTCTTCACGGCGTTTCGAGTTCATCTGGAAAGTGATGATACGTGTGCCGGGCATGGTGATCAGGTTGACGCCATTGGCTTTTTCAATGCGGTCGAAATCCTGGGGAGGCACGGGCATGATGAAATCAACGTCGCCGGAGAGCAGGGCGGCCACGCGCGAAGCGTCTTCGCTGATGGGAGTCAGGATGACTTCGTCAATATTGCCGGAGTCCTTATCCCAGTAACCGGGGAAAGCCTTGAGAACCCATTTTGTGCCGGGCTCCCGAGATTCAACAATATATTTACCTGTGCCGGATTCGTTTTCGTTGGCAAAGGACCATTCGGTCTTGACGATGGCGTCCTTGGGCAGCCCTTTTTCATCCTTGCCAGAGTAAAACTTGGAATCCATGGGGAAAATGTAGGTGCACATGTTGAGCAGCAGGCCGTAGGGCTTGTTGGTTTTGATGTCGATGGTGTGATCGTCGACAACGACCGGTTCGGCGAACGGATCGAACAAGGCTTTGAAGTCGCCTGATTTTTTCAGTCTGGCCAGGGTCCAGGCCACATCTTTGGCGGTGAAATCGTTACCGGAATGGAATTTGACCCCTTCGCGCAGCTTGATACGCATGGTGGTCGGATCGATTTGTTCCCAACTCGTGGCCAGGCGCGGTTCGATTTTCATGTCTTTGGTCCAGCGGACTAGCGGATCAAAAACCATATGCGAATACTGGAGCATGCCGCCCGAAAGCTGCACATGCGGATCCAGGGACACAGGATCGGCATCCATGGCCAGACGTAAGGTTTTGGCCTGGGCCATCCCAGTGGGACCAAGCATTAAACAAAGACAGAGACCAAGAAAAAACAAACGTTTCATAACTGCTCCTTGTTGACGGTTCAACATTAGCGTCTTTTAGCAGACGCGTTAACTCGTTCTAATCAGTAAGAAAAAACAACGCTGTTACATCTCGGTTCGTATGGCATTTATGAAGGATATAAACATTGCGTTATCAATACCAATACATCGACCCTTTTTCAAGGAAGGAACGTTTTTTGGACTGGATAATTGAGGTGAAACAAGCGTAGTTGTTCGTAAACATGGGTATGATGTACGAGGTTCGCTTGGGTCGTTAAGAAACATTGCTTTTTAACAAGCTGAAATACTGACGATAATCCTCTTAATCCAAAAAGAAATCCAAAAATCACCAGAAAGTTGTTGACGGACACACGCCGGCCACATATAACTCCGCTTCTCGGGTGACGGACGAGTCCGGCG
>CAXXDH010000002.1:745000-1089729 GCA_963677785.2 Desulfovibrionaceae bacterium
AGTTTGACTGGGGCGGTCGCCTCCCAAAAAGTAACGGAGGCATGCAAAGGTTCCCTCAGGCTGATTGGAAACCAGCCGTTGAGTGCAAAGGCATAAGGGAGCTTGACTGTGAGAGAGACATCTCGAGCAGGGACGAAAGTCGGTCTTAGTGATCCGGTGGTCCCGTATGGAAGGGCCATCGCTCATTGGATAAAAGGTACGCCGGGGATAACAGGCTGATCGCGCCCAAGAGTTCACATCGACGGCGCGGTTTGGCACCTCGATGTCGGCTCATCACATCCTGGGGCTGAAGCAGGTCCCAAGGGTTCGGCTGTTCGCCGATTAAAGTGGTACGCGAGCTGGGTTTAAAACGTCGTGAGACAGTTTGGTCCCTATCTTCTGTGGGCGTAGGAGACTTGAGAGGGGTTGCCCCTAGTACGAGAGGACCGGGGTGAACGATCCGCTGGTGGGTCTGTTGTCGTGCCAACGGCATTGCAGAGTAGCTATGATCGGAAAGGATAACCGCTGAAAGCATCTAAGCGGGAAGCCTGCCTCAAGATAAGGTCTCCCTGGCTTTGCCCTGAAGACCCCACGTAGACTACGTGGTTGATAGGCCGGAAGTGGAAGTGCAGTAATGTATGCAGCTAACCGGTACTAATAGGTCGTGAGTCTTATTTTCTTGCTTTTCTCTTCTTCCCCTATGAACTTATATATTTTGTCCTGGTGGTCATGGAGGAGGGGGTACACCCGTTCCCTTTCCGAACACGGCAGTTAAGCCCTCCATCGCCGATGATACTGCAGAGGAGTCTGTGGGAAAGTAGGTCGTCGCCAGGGCAAGAATTTCTCCAAAACGCCCGCTTACCAAAAGCGGGCGTTTTGGCGTTTATTAAGGAGACACGACTTGTGTGACCGCTCGTAAAAACAGTGTTGAAAAACAGGTTGGTTATGCAATAGCTGCACTTCTCTCCAAACTTATCTGCTTGGCGAACCTTGCTCCTTTTTATACGAATAGGTACTATCGCCTTTCATACCATTACAACAAAGACCAATACTATTGTTCTGCTGTTTTCATACTAACTGAAGCAGAATTGATTCTTCGTGTTGTATAAACAAGGGAGTGTACTGATGAATATTCGATCCATAAAAGTAGCTTTTTTTTCTCCAACCGGGACCTCCAAAAAAATTGTCGAGAGTGTTGTCCGGGGCTTGGGACACCCCTCGGTAGAAGTGATTGACATCACACTGCCGGAAGCAAGAACTTCGCAACTTCGGACTGCTGCTGATGAGCTTCTTGTTGTTGCTGTCCCCGTATATGGCGGCCGGATCCCTTTTTTGTTGCCTGAATGGCTATCTTCCATTCAGGCGGAAAAAACGCCCGCGGTATGTCTGGCCATTTACGGCAATCGCGCAGTTGACGATGCGTTGCTTGAGCTGCATGACATCCTGTGTTCTGACGGATGCGTACCCGTTGCCGGAGGGGTATTTATCGGCGAGCATTCGTTTTCTGGTGCAGATACTCCCATTGCGGTTTCTCGTCCGGATGCGGAGGATCTCCTAAAAGCAGAAGAATTTGGGGAAAAAATTTCCATGAAATTACAGGAGATTACATCGCTGGAAGAGCTTGCTCGGATTTCTTTTCCGGGAAACCATCCGTATCGAGAACTCAAACGGTTTGCTCCAGGAGAGTTCATTGCCATTGATGCTTCCTGTACGCGTTGCGGATTATGCGAATCACAGTGTCCCGTACATGCCATTGATCTTGAAAAAGAGATCTTGCACGATCCGGAAATATGCATTGCATGCTGCGCGTGCATCAAATTTTGTCCACAGAATGCGCGCAGCATGCAGACTGGTACTGTCAAGGATGCCGCGCATCGTCTGGCTACCAACTGCAGTGAGCGTAATGAACCAGTATTCTACATTTAATAGCTGACTTATTATCCTTGCTCAGCAGTCGGCTGTTCCTATGATATGTGACTGCGTACTGTTAACAAAGACGCCTGAATAGTGTATCCTGAAAAAGCGAATAGAGGCTGATTTGGGAAAATGGCATGTGAGCTGAGTTGAGGCAGAGGATTTCATCTGTGCAACAAATTCAATTTTCAGATATTTTGGAGGGATTACAATTTTTGACTTTTTTTTCTCAAGTTTGCAGCGTTTCAGGTAAAAACCAACGTTTTTTTAGCAGAACTCCGCGAAACAGGTGACTAAATGAAAAAGAAGCTGAAATTCTTGATAGTTGAAGATGAGTTTACTAGTCGGAAAGTTTTAGAATCCTTCCTTTCTTCGTATGGAGATTTCGATATCGCGGTGAATGGGGTCGAAGCTATTGAAGCATTCAAATTGGCCATGCGCTCGGGAAAACCTTATGATTTGATCTGTATGGATATAGTCATGCCGGAAATGGACGGACATGAGGCCTTACGTCAGATCAGGGATTTGGAAGTCAAATACGGTGTGCTTCCCAAAAATGAGGTCAAGGTCATTATGATAACGGTTTTGTCAGACCCGAAAAATGTTGTCGAAGCTTATTACCGCGGTGGAGCTACGACGTACATCCCCAAGCCCATAGACCGTGGTATATTTCTGCAAACTTTGCACAATTTAGAGATTATCTGAGCACTGAGATACTGAGACATTGCCCGAAAGCTAACCATAAAAAAGGGCACCTGGATTTTATCCCAGTGCCCTTGAATTTTTTATGGTGGAGACGAAGAGATTTGAACTCTCGACTTCAGCCTTGCGAAGGCTGCGCTCTCCCAACTGAGCTACGTCCCCGTAAAAAAATATATTACGACTCCCTTATTCCGATTGCAAGAAGATTTTTCAATTTATTTCATACGTAGTGTTTCCAGCATTGTGGCAAGGCGGATGTCGTAGGTATGCTCTTGCGCTATGAGCGTACGCCAGGCTGCAGCAAGGTTTTGCTTCAGTTCGGGCTCTTTTTCCAGATGTTGCAGTGTATCGCAAAGCCCATTGAGCCCTGGCGCGGATTGAAACGTTACCGGGCTGGTCAGTTCGTCGGGAAAAATGGTCAGGCCAGGGGTGGCGTCGGTCAATAGAAAACCACCGGCGGCCCAGACGTCGAAATGGCGCTGCGTGAGTCCTTGCGGAAGGAGCAGGCTGGTAACGTTCAGCGTAAAGTTTGCGGCAGCATACAGCTCCATCAAGGAGCCGTAATAATCAACCGGGGGTAAAAAGCGCAGGGATACGTTTTGCTGGAGATGTTGTTGCCAGGCCGCGTCTCCACAGACAGTCAGCGAGGCACAGGAGGCTGCCTGTTGCATACATTGCAGCCGCAAACGCCAGGCGCACTCTTCGGCGCACAGCCCGATTAAGCGTGTTTCTTTGCCCGGCCAGAGAGAACTCATCCCGAGTTGCCGTGTCCACCAGGAAAAGTCCGGACGTTGTCCTTGGGCAAGCAGCTGCAAGGCGGTTTCAAAGGAGGCTTCCGGTGGTTTCAGGCCGGCAAAGAAGCCCGAACGTCCGGGGAATTCGGACCGGCCGACGAACAGTAGATCAGTGCCGGGTTCAGATACGGTAGGCGCTTGTCGCATTCCTTCAGGCCAGGCCGCCAGGGGTAAATGCTGCACAAAAGCCGCTCCCGCCTCCCGTAAGCCCTGACAGAAAAAAGCATCCGTTACGAACAGCGGGAGCTGTTTCCAAAATGGCGCCTTGAGCTTTGTGAGCAGATGCCACGGATTATCCACGCACCAGATCGCCACGCGCGTACCAGCTGCTTTTGCCAGGGCAGCGGTTTCGCCATAGGGATCAAGTCCGGAGAAATTTATACTCAGAAGCAGGCAAGGCGGTTCAGCTCGCAATTCTTCTTGCAACTGTGCGAGTTCCCGGCCAGGTGATTCTTCACAGATGCGTACGTCATAACCAGCATTGCCGTATGCAGCGGAGAGTTCCTTGAGTAGTAATCCTTGCGGTTGTCCGGCGACCAGGATGCGGTTTCGTTGCAGCGTACGGGCTGCTGGAATACGAGATGTTGCGTTCAGTCGGCACTGCGCCAGAACAGGCGCCCAGAAGGAGGGAAACAGCCGGAGAGCCTGGCGGTAGGCACGGATTTCCAGAGAGTGCGTTTGCAACAGTTCCTGGAGTCCGAACAGGTCGAGGCGCTGAAAGGTCTTGGGAATTTGTTCGTGCCACAGGGGCGGCATTTGTGCTTCAAAGTCCGGAGCATCTATATAATAGATACGCGTAACGCCGGAAAGCAATTTTTCGGCTTGCTGCGGCTCCGGCCCCAGGCAGAGAAAAAGTACCGCGGAGGGCATGTGCCGGGTCCGTAACGTCTCGAACTGCTTCGGACCTGCAGCCAGGGTTGCTGTCTGCCCCAGTTCATTGCGGATGCGTATCCGCGCGGGGCGCTTGGAAGAAGAGGAAATCGGCATGAAGGTACCGGGCTGAAGTTACTGCCATTCTGTTGTGCCGTTGCTGTTTGAAATATGTTTGTCACAGCTTTTTCAGAAAGACAACACAGGGTTGCAGCCCGAGTGTCTTTCTCCATGTATTTCGGTTGACAGCAGTCAATTCCTGGCTAAAACTAGTCACTTGGCTCTTTGGGCGCTTTAACGTAGAGTAGCTTGCACAAGACTTATGAAAAAAGTACGTGATCATTATTTTCATCAGGCCAAAAAAGATAATTATCCGGCCCGTTCTGTTTATAAACTCAAGGAGATAAACAAGCGTTTCGGACTGTTAAAGTCCGGACAGCACGTTCTGGACCTTGGGGCCGCGCCAGGTTCCTGGAGCCTTTTTGCCGCGCAACGGGTTGGTCCGGAAGGCCGGGTTTTGTCAGCGGATCTGCAGGAAGCCCCGGAGCTGAGTGCTCGGAGTGGTGAAAATATTGTTTTCATGCAAGAGGATATTTACGAGCCCAGTGAAGCCTTTCGTGAAGCCATCGACAGATTGGGTCCGTTTCATGTGGTCGTCAGCGACATGGCTCCCAAGACAAGCGGGGTCAAATTCGCTGATCAGGCGCGATCGCATGACTTGGCCATGAACGCTTTGGCCCTGGCCCGGACGTATCTGCGTACCGGGGGGCATTTTGTCGTCAAGGTTTTCATGGGGCCGGACACCAACGAGCTAGCCAAAGAGATGCGCCTTTTCTTTGAAACAGTAAAGTGTTTCAAACCAAAGAGTTCGCGGGCTGAGAGCAAAGAGACTTTTTACGTGGGCATGTGCTATCGTGGCGCATTCACGACGGAATAGGACAGTTTGACCCGTATGCGGGTGTCGGAAAACATGTAGAACAGGATTACAGGCATTCAGGAGGGAGAATGGCCGGTCATAGTAAATGGCATAACATTCAACACCGCAAAGGCAGACAGGACGCCAAACGCGGAAAGGTTTTCACCAAAGCTGCGAAAGAAGTCATTATTGCCGCACGGCACGGAGGAGGCGATCCGAGTGCGAATCCGCGGCTGCGTCAGGCTATCGCTAACGCACGGTCGGTGAATCTGCCCAAGGACAAGATCGAAACCGCCATCAAAAAAGGTACTGGCGAACTTGAGGGTGAAGATCTTCAGGAAATAACCTACGAGGGCTACGGTCCGGGAGGCGTTGCGCTGTTGATAGAGACGGCAACGGACAACCGCAACCGGACGGTTTCTGAGGTACGCCACATTCTTACGAAACATGGCGGTTCCATGGGTGAAACCGGCTGCGTGAACTGGCTGTTTGATCGCAAGGGTGTGATTATCTTTGAAAAAGATAAGGCAACAGAAGACCAGCTCATGGAAATCGGTCTGGAGGCCGGTGCCGAAGACGTGGTGGATGACGGTGACTACTGGGAAGTGCATGCGTCCCCTGAAGATCTCGATGGCGTGCAGCAGGCGTTTGATGATGCGGAGATGGTCTATGATCGTTGCGAGATGACCATGGTGCCGCAGAATACGGTCGAAGTGGATGCAAATACGGGCCGCAAACTGATCAAGATGCTGGATTTGCTCGACGACAATGAGGACGTGCAGAATGTGCACTCCAACTTTGACCTGCCGGAAGAAGTTCTGGCCGAAATGGAAGGTTAACGCTTGACTGCAGACCCGTGCGGCAGGGAGATCATTGTTCTGGGCGTGGATCCCGGATCCCGCTGCACGGGATACGGCTTGGTGCGCGAACGTTCCGGACAGGCGGCTTTGCTGGATGTAGGCACTATCCGGCTCAATCCCAAAATGCCGGTTGCCGAGCGTTTGGGACGCATTTTCAGCGAATTGTCCGCATTGATTGAGCGCCATGGCCCGCAGGAAGCTGCCATAGAAAATGTCTTTGTCGCCAAGAACACGGCTTCCGCTCTCAAATTGGGCCAGGCCCGGGGGGCAGCTATGGCAGCCATGGCTGTCAGAGGGGTGCCTGTGGCCAGCTACGAACCCACAGTGGTCAAGAAGACGGTGGTTGGGGTCGGACGCGCGGAAAAAAGTCAGGTGGCTTTCATGGTCGGCAGAATTTTGAACGTCAAGGCGGATTGGGCTGCCGACGCCAGTGACGCCCTGGCCGTGGCCATTTGTCATCTCAATATGCGCCGGATGTCCAGGCTGGTGTCCGGAGGCTGAAAAAGGTCAGGAACAAGGCGGGCCAATGATAGCCTTTATTCAGGGTGCGGTTCTGGTTTCCAGCGAAAACAGCTGCGTGGTACAGACACAGGGCGGAGTCGGATATGAATTGTTCCTGCCTTCCCCGTTGCTGTCGCGCCTGCCGGAAAAAGGCGCGGAAGTGTCTTTTTTTATCAGCACCATTGTCCGGGAAGATGCTTTGGATCTTTACGGATTTTCCTCCTGGGACGAGCGCCAGGTCTTTAACGTGCTTCTGACCATCTCCAAGCTGGGGCCCAAGACCTCTTTGGCGTTGCTTTCCATTTTTTCGCCCGATGAATTGCGCAAAGTCGTGGCCAATGAAGATCCCGCGGTCTTGACCCGTGTCCCGGGGATTGGAAAAAAAACAGCACAACATATTTTTCTGGAGTTAAAGTACAAACTCAAGCTTGATGTGAGCCCGGCCGCCCTGGATCTTGGCGAGAAAGGGGCCAATACGTTCCGGGACGCCATGGCTGGTCTGACGAATCTCGGCTATGTAGATGAAGAGGCCAGGGAGGTTCTGGAGCAGGTGTTCAAGGATGAAACCGATCTGGATGTGGCCCTTGCGCTCCGTCTGGCATTGAAACTTTTGGCCAAAAAACGCTGATGCAGAACGAAACTTCGCTTGCGGATGACTCCATCCGCCCAAAATCTCTGGGGACCTTCATCGGCCAGGATGACCTGCGCGCCAATCTCGGCGTGTACCTCAAGGCGGCCAAAGAACGCTGCCAAGCCATGGACCATACGTTGTTCTACGGTAATCCAGGGCTTGGGAAAACCACCCTGGCTCAGATTATGGCTTCTGAATTGGGAGTCAATCTGGTCAGTACTTCAGGGCCGGTGCTGGAGCGCGGGGGGGATCTGGCCGCTGTTTTGACGAATCTGGGCAGCGGCGACCTGCTGTTCGTTGATGAAATCCACCGCATGCCCCCGGCGGTGGAGGAAATTCTATATCCGGCCATGGAAGATTTCAAGCTGGACCTAGTCATCGGCCAGGGGCCGGGAGCGCGTACGGTAAAAATAGATATCGAGCCCTTTACCCTGGTAGGGGCCACCACCCGTATCGGATTGCTGACATCCCCCTTGCGAGACCGTTTCGGGGTGGTGCTGCGCCTGGAATACTACAAGCCCGATGAGCTGGCCCGAATAGTCACCAGGGCTGCCGGTATTTTGGGCCTTTCCGTGACCCAGGAAGGGGCCTTGGAAATCGGCCGGCGCTCGCGGGGGACACCGCGTATCGCGAACAGGCTGTTACGTCGCATACGCGATTTTGCGCTTGTTCAGGAAGTGGAGGCCGTGGATGTTAATCTGGCTCACGAAGCCCTTGAACGTATGGAAGTGGACGCGTCAGGGCTTGACCAAATGGACAGGCGCATCTTGACTGTCATCGTGCAGCATTATGACGGCGGTCCTGTGGGGGTTAAAACGCTTGCCGCTGCCTGCTCGGAAGAAGTACGCACCATTGAAGAAATTTACGAGCCCTATTTGATTCAATGCGGTTTTCTGCAACGTACGCCCCGTGGGCGCGTGGCCACGGCCAAGGCGTATAAACACCTTAAGCGGTTTCCTCTGTTGCCGTGAGTTTCGGGAGTTGTTCATGCCCCAGAAAGAATGCGTTGTCAGTCTGTTGTCCCGTACGCCGGATGCCTTGTCCTTGATTTATGCGGCCTTCAGGCAATGCTATTATCCAGGGTACGTGGCGGATATGTGGCCGAAATTGCTTTCAGGTGAGATAAACCAGGAAAAACAGGCGGATTTTATTGCCAAGGTCCTGGAGTCCGGCCATGAAAGCCCGGTGGAGCATGTCAGTTTCAGTTTCGCGATAGAGGGGATTTCCAGGGCCTGTACGCATCAGCTCGTACGCCATAGGATTGCTTCCTATTCGCAGCAGAGCCAGCGCTACGTCGATGGTTCGCATTTCGACTACATCCTGCCTCCGGCTATTGCACGGATACCTGAGGCCCGAGAGCGCTTCGAACAGTTTATTGATGCTGTGGGGGAAGCCTACCGCGACCTGAAGAAACTGCTGGAAGATGCAGGACGCAAAGACAAGGCCAATGAAGACGCCCGGTTTGTCCTGCCTCAGGCCGCAGAGAGCAAAATTGTCGTCACCATGAACTGTCGCAGCCTCTTTCACTTTTTTGAGCTGCGTTGCTGCAGCCGTGCCCAATGGGAAATCCGGGCCATGGCGCTGCAGATGCTGGAGCTTTGCCGTAAGGAACTCCCCGTGTTGTTTCGTACTTCCGGGGCCAGATGCGAGCGCCTCGGGTACTGCCCCGAAGGGGAACGTTTTACCTGCGGGCGCTATCCTCTGCCAGCAGGCCCCTCGAAAGCCTAGTTTTCTCCCTGTTCTTTCAGGGGAAACGCTTCCCCTTTGTATCAAGGGCCTATCTTCCGTAAGAATTTCGTCTGTCCGCAAGGGGATTAGCAGCCCCAGGCGCGTTTTCGCCTTGGGATAAGGCTCGCATCTGAAATAACGCGTGGCTGACTAAGAGTCTCTAACATGTCCCAATGTATCGGATAAATGCATAAGAGCATCCAAAACCTTTTTCAAGGTAAAGATGCTCTGGAAAAATGCTGCGAGATCATTTTGTCCGTCCCGGTGATCCCGAGAATAGATCATAGTTTTTTTCTGGAACCAGGCGAATGGGGTATTTGACAAAAATGTATCAAGTTACAATTAGAATGCGCCATAGTTCTAATCGGTTAGCAAGCAAAGAGAATTGTATGCACGTATTTTGTATATCGGATGAAATTTTAATTTTTTTTAGATAATTTTGAGTTACGCTAACCTTTCCCTGTGGAAAACTTTTGTTCATAGTTGTGGATAAAGTGAGTGAGATTTGCTCTCAGGCCTTTTCGGACGCTGCTTTTTGAAGCTTCCTTGTAGATCGGGGCAATTCTTTTTTATTATTAATTTTAATTGCTTAAGTTATGATTGTACTTGGGAAACAAAAAAACGCCCTACGAGCATAGGTCCCTGCTAACGACTCTTGCCCGAAACTGTCTAACCATATAGATCTCTTTCCCATGAAATCGAAATGGCAACAAATCCAGAATATCCTACGGCAAACCATTAGTCCTGCACTCTTCCAGGTCTGGATTCCTCACCTGAGTGCCGAATGCAACGGTGAGACCCTTTACCTTTTAGCGACCAATGATTTTGTTGCCGACTGGGTGCGGCAACGTTTGTTACAACCCATAACCGAGGCCGCGACGACCGTTTTGGGGTTCCGGCCGGCTGTTGAAGTCCAATCCGCAACCAAAAAAGGTGCGGAAAGCAAGCCTAGTCCCCTCACGATGCCTTTGGCCGTCGAACAAAACAAGCCGGAAAACGGACAACTTGGCCTGCCTCTCCAAGTTTACAATGCCTCCCTGAATTGCCATTCTTGGCGGTTCTCTTTTGATGATTTTGTTGTTGGTCCGAGCAACGAACTGGCTTATGCGGCGGCCAAAGGTGTTTGTAATTCAAATATGCCGGCTGAACAGCTTTACGTCACTTCCGCCCCCGGCTTGGGAAAAACGCACCTGTTGCAGGCAGTGGGTTCATTCCTGCATTCCTTGAGCAACAGAAAAGAGCTACGGGTCGAGTACCTCACTGCCGAAGAATTTGCCCGGCGGATGATTTTTGCCCTCAGATCCAATGAAATTGAGAGGTTTAAGGCCAGATACCGGGACAGCGTCGACATTTTGCTTTTGGAAGACATCCATTTTTTTCAAGGCAAGCAAAAAATTCAGGATGAGCTTCTTGCAACTCTCAAAGCGCTGCGCAGCAACGGTTCCAGGCTTGTTTTCTCCAGTTCTCTGCTTCCAAAGGAGCTCAAAGATCTGGACAGCCAGCTCGCCTCGCGCATTAGCTCCGGTCTTTTGGCCGTAATCGAAAAACCCGACTTTGAGACGCGCAAGCGTATTCTGGAGAACAAAGCAAGGCGCTTTCATGCCGTACTCTCTGAGGGGGTTGCCGACCTGCTGGCAGAGAGCTTGAGCTCCGATATCCGTCAGTTGGAAAGCTGCCTCCACAACCTCATTCTGAAAGCCAAAATCCTCAACCGCACCATAACCCAGGACATGGCCCTGCAGGTGTTGCAGCATTATAACAACATTGTACCGAACCTGACAATGGAAGGGATTGTAAAACTGATTTGCAAAAACTACGACTTGTCAGAAGATCAACTACGATCCAAAAGCCGGCAGCGCCAAATAGTGCTTGCCCGCAACACGGCCTTTTTTCTGGCGCGGAAACATACCGACCTGTCTCTCAAAGATATCGGCACAAAATTCAATCGTAAACATTCCACCGTAATCAAAGGCATTACCAACATCGAACGCGAGCTTTCTCTGAAAACGCCGTTGGGATGTCAACTCTCCAAGACCATGGATCTCATCGAGCGGAGTTCGAGCTCCGCAGGTTCAAGCGAACAGTAGCTGCTGCTTTTCCTGTGAAAAATTCATATTTGAATATCCAGTATTTTCTCGTTTTCCTATAGACTTTTTCTAGATTTTTTTGTAACAGCGAGAGGAAAATGTGAATTTTTTGCAGGAGGGGCAAAAATGAGCATCATTTTTCAAAAATTGTACGACGAAAATGGAATCCATGTTCCTCGAAAACGGCCTGTAATTCCAGAAAAAAACAGGCTCGGCATTTCCAAAAAAAGTCCTGACCGGGGCAGGAATCTGGTCGTTTCGGTGCTCAAGCAGTTTAAATTTCTCATTACTGATTAGTTTAACGGGGGCTGCTGCTTCTCTTTTTTGTTCAAGGAGTGTAGCTGCAGCAGCATGCCGTACAGGTTCCCCAGTGCATCGTCAGAGAGTTCCTGGCTTTTTTTGATGCCGGATGTATAAAGGAACGCATTGTCTTGCAGCTGAAAGATCCATGTTACCTGCTCGTTTTCAGGACCGCTGAATTCAAGATAAAAGTGTTCTCCTTTATTCCGCATACGACTTGGGATGGCGTTGACCTCAAAAATCCGGAGCAGTGTCCCCAAAGTGATGTCCTGAGCCGGGACGTCCTGGGAGCGTGTTGTACCGCTTTTTTTTCTTAGAGAGTCCATGGCCTTGATTCTGGCTGCCTTGGGAAAGCGTACGGGGTATTGGAATAAGGCGGATTGCCCGGGGGCAGAGTTGGCGCTCAGGCGTTCCAGAGCGGTCTGTGCCTGATGCAGATCCGGAGCGTATTCCAGAGCCTTGCGCAACAGCTCTCGCGCCTCATCGTACTTGCCGGTTCGCTCCAGGGTAATGCCCAGGTTGTAGGCCGTAGTGGCTGTCGGTTGAACCGCGTAGCCCTGCCGGTAGTGTTTCAAAGCGTTTTTGTAATCCCCCTTGCTGATGTAATTTCGCGCGTGTTTTTCATGATACAGGGAAACATAGTACGGACTAATTGCTCGGGCCAGTTCGTACTGCTCTTTGGCTTTTTCCGTCTGCCCCTGTTTTCCGTAAACGTTCATCAGCATCATATGCGCTACGTAATTGTTCTCGGTGTTGGCAAGGGCGCCGATCGCCAGTGTTTCCGCCGTACGCCAGGTCCGGGCCTGGTCCCATGCGCGGACGCCCAATAAGGTGAGAGCAAGGCAGGCGGCAAGAATCTTCCAGTTTTTTACAAGAGGGCTGCTTCGCGTAAAATCGGCAGCTAACCAGACCAAGGCCATATAAAGACCAATGAACGGAAGGTATGCGTAGCGGTCGGCCATGCCCTGCAAGCCTGGCTGGACAATACCGATGACCGGCACGAGCATCCCCAGGAACCAGAGCCATCCTGTCAGGAGGTACGGTCGGCTGCGGCGCAGCAGGAAAGCCAGCAGGGTCACGGTTGCAATTCCCGCCAGAGCTAGTCCGCCTTTCCACAAAGGAAAGGTATTGCCGGGATGCGGATAGAAAAAAGCCAGGTCAAAAGGCAGAAACAAGCGTTTGAGATAGACGCAATAGGATGCAAGGGCGTTTGCCAGATTGGAAAGCAGATGGCTATCGACTGTCTTTCCAATGGTTCCCACCTGTTTTGCCCCATAAAAGGCCACCAGGCTGAACACCAAGGACAATGCGAGAAAAGGAATTTTTTCAAGGAGCAGCCGGACAAAATGCCTGGCTGTTTTCAGACGCCCCAGCGGCCAGAAATCAAGCAGGAGGAAAACGCAGGGCAGGGTCACCAGCATGGATTTGGCCATGAGTCCGGCCAGCAGAAGAAGAAAAACCAGAGCATAGCGCAGCAATCCTTTTTTGCGTGCGTAGTGTTCGTAAGCCAGCAAGGTCAGCATAAAGAAAAAGGCGCTGAGCACGTCTTTGCGTTCGGAAATCCAGGCTACGGATTCCGCATGCAGCGGGTGGGCGGCAAAGAGCCCGGCTGCCAGCCAGCTGCGCCAGGGGCTGCCCGTGGCCCGCGAGAGAAAGAGAAACAGCAACAGCGTATTGCAGGTGTGCAAGACCACGTTGGCCAGGTGTGCGGACCAGGCCTCCGGTCCGAAAAGTTCGTACACCGCCATGTGCGAGATCCAGTTCAGCGGGAACCAGTTGGGCCCCACATAATGGGTAAAAAAATGGCTGAGTCCTTTCAGGCTGAGCCCCGAAGTGATGACGGGGTTGTTGTAGACCTCGTAATCATCAAATGGCAGGAAGGAAAAATTCAGGCTTTGCCCGTATATTGCCCAGCAAAGGAGTATCAGGGAAGCGATACGAATAAGCGATTTTTTAGACGAGCCTGTGGTAGAACAAGATGGGAAAGAGGGGTTATCCGGCAATTCCTGTCAGCTCCATTTTGCCCCAGACGGCGATTTGTCCGCCGCATTGGGCCAGTACTCCGTCAATGCCGCAGGCCAGGCCATGGTCGCTGTCCGGTTCGGACCATTCCTGCGCCTGTGCCAGGACGCGTTGCAGATCTTTTTTAGTTTGCAGCATATTGCACAGAGCCGTTGCCGCGGCATCGGCCAGACAGCCGTTTTGCGAACGCACGGCAACAAGTTCTCCTCGACCAAGGCTCAACGAATGACCGATGGTGGCCGAGGACGAGCAGATATATACGGGGAAATCTTTCGCGGCTATTGTGAGCCCCAGCACGGTCTCCGAACTCGGATCAGGTAACAGCCCCACCACGCGATCACGTGTGGAATGCAGGGCAATGTCTCCGCCGTTTTCCACGATGAGATTCGGGCTTTTTTCCGTGAACCCGGCGGCCGTAAATTGGGCGATGGCGCCGGCAACCGCAGCCATGGGGCCCACGTCGCACCGTGCCGCCGCATCTGCCATGGCGCGAACAACGGACGACGCATTGGCAGACACGGACACCGGCCGCAGGCTTGTGCCGAATTCCGGATGCAGCGCCATATAGGCTTTGAGTTCGCCGCGCAGGTGATGCGCCAGATGCAGAATATCCTGGGAGAGATCCCGCTCTGCCACGACCCAGAGATCCGTTTGTTCCACAACAACCTGAAAACCGGTTTCTCCTGCGCGTGGGGAGCATCGTCCGCGGTAATGGCGGTGGCTGCCGGCGTAGGGATACCTATCAGCAGATGACATGGGCGCAACATATCCGAACCCGAGACGCCTGTCAGCATCCGGCGGCTTTGTCATGCCGGAAAAAAGCCCCTTTGATGCGGTTTTGTGGTCCTTTCTCTCGGCGGTGGTATAAAAAAGGGTCAAAAGACAATGGCAACACGTCCGGCATTCAGAAAGCTGTCGGTTTTTCGCATAATGCTTTGCAGCAGCGCGGCATCCTTGGGGTCCAAATCAAGGCTGCTGTTTTTTCCGTCATGCAATCCGGCCGCCCGTATAGTCAACGGCATCGATCCAGCCATGGCGCCTTGCTGGGCCTGCTCCAGGCTGCGGTAATACCGGACGCGGCCGCTGGACACCACTTTTGCTTGCATTCCGGGGCCGGGATAGAACAGGGAACCTGAGGCAAAAAGCTCAGGCATGAGGCTGGGCTTGAAGCCAAGCTCGCGCGCGTCCACTACAAGGCCCGTATAGTCCGGAGTTTGCGGTGCGGTTGCTACCACAGGCGGCGGTGTAGCCGGGACGACCGGGGCAGTGTCAGCCGACGTCAGTGAGGCTGGTTGCGTTTTTGGCTCGGAGGGCGGCAGGGATTCTTGCCGGACGGGCTGGTCTTGCTGCTGTTTACGCTGGGAAAGCCGCTGCGGCTGCACTATTTTCTCAACCCGGACACCTTGTTGTGGTTTTGTCTGTGGGGCTGCCTGTTGCGACGTACCCGCAATGCGCCGGGGTTCGCTAATTTTTCCGGAAGAGGCGGGCAGGGGACTGGTTTGCGGTATTCGGGATTTCAATGCTTCGGCCAGATCTCCTGCAACGGGGACTGAAACAATGACTTCACAAACGCCATCAGCATCTACTTGCATGGAATCCACATCCGGACGGCTCAACACACCGTAGACGCGATTGCGTACCTGGTCGTCCGCGGTGACAAAATCCGAGACGGTGGTTTGTGAATCCACATAGATCTGTTCCAACACTTCCACCAGGTTGCGGCGCGCGTCCAGTAGTGCCGCGCGTTCGGCCATGGGACCGGCCAGACGTTGGGGAGTTCCCGCAGGAGCCACCCCCATCCCTTTTGCCCACAGCCGCATTTTGGCCCAGTCAACGCCGCCGTTGTTTGCAGTGGACGCCTGAGCCCAGGAGGGGGCGCACAAGAACAGAATACACAGGCCAATCAGCAGCGTTGTATTTTTACAGAAGTTCATTCGGGAAAAAAAGTTCTCAGGGCGCATGGCAATTCCCCATTTCGGGAGGGGAGGCAAGGAAGGGCGCAACGCGGATTTCTCCCAGCACGCTATCCGGAGCAGGTCCTTCCGGCCCCCAGTAGTTGTTTGAAAAATTCAGTTGCACGGGCGCATAGCTTTGCACCTGAAACGGCTCGTTGTGTTCGAAAAAACAGGATTCGACCTGCGGAGAGATGTCCGTTCCTTCAATAAGTACGGCGCCCATTCCCTGGTTTCCAGTGAAGCGTACGCAGCGCAGAACCGGCTTGGCTCCGGATTTGAGCACAAGTCCGGCCTGGGTGCAGTCCGTAATGGCGCAGCTGAGAAGATCCGGCGCGCTGTGGGCAATTGTCAGCCCGGTGACTGCGCCCTGGATCATGACATGGTGCAGGCTTACCCCCACGGCATGCTCCAGCACAATCCCCGTATAGGATCCCGGAATGGTTGTCTCGGGCACCAGACGGACTGGTTGGGAAACGGTGCCTCCGGCTTTGACGGCGCCGCCTTCCACGCGCAGGGATGCGCCAGGGGCAAAGCGAAGTTCCACCCCCGGATCAATAAGCAATTCGCCGCCCGGACCGATCAGATACGCCGCCCGGACCAGATACGGCCCCTTTTCGGCGGTCAGTCTGGCTTTTTCCCGCAATTGGCCTTGCAAAGGCGAATCCAGGATGGGGGTAGCCAGGCGGCTTTGGGGGATTTCCTTGGGGATGTTGCGTTCGATGGTGGCGACCATGTCCCGGAACAGGGCGTCGGTCTGGCTGAGCAGTTCGTCCTCTCGCAGGTTCCAGATGGAGTTGACCGCATCCAGAGCCCAGCCAACCGGAGTGAGGGAAACGCCTGCGGACGTGGCGCGGCTGACATGAGACGCGTGCCAGAGTTCGCGACCGGTTTTGCAGTCCAGCATTCGCACTTCACAGCCCACGGCCGCCTGGGAGGCCAGACCGAAATACATCCGGTCAAAGTGGGTCACCTTGCCAAGTATCACGGCATCCACGCCCAGTACTTCGCAAACCCGTTGCGGCTCGTGTTGCATGGCCATACGCAGCAGCACCGGGTCGCGCATTCCGGCTTTTGCCAGGCGCTTGTCGGTTTCGCGCAATTCCATGTCCTGAAACGGCAAGGACGAAAGGTGATTGTAAAATCCGCGCCGCAACACGTTGACCGGGTCGATGCCGGAAGGCGCGAACTCCCACTCGTCGGGATTGCCTTCAAAGGGGAGCACGGCCACCAATTTTGGCGGATGGGTCAGCAGCAAGGGCGAAGCCTCGTATTCTCCCGTGAAGATGTTCAGCATGTTGTCGGAAACTGCCCCTTTGTCCGGAACGGCTTTGGCGGCGGCAGAGGAGGCCACGCCGTTGGAGGATTTTGCCGCGCAGGAAGCGGACAACAGCAGAACAAGAAGTAACAGTCCGCGCGTCAAATACCGGACAGCTAAAAAATATACAGAACTCATTGATTTTTCACTCTATTGGCTTACCATCCGGATTTAGGTAGTACTGATGGTAAGTAAATAGCAAAAACAAGGCCAGCAGGGATGTCTTGCTTATGAACAGGCCATACGCGGATGTTGATTGGAACGGAACCTGGCATTTTGAAGATTCGCAGGGACTGGCCACAGCCACACTTGCCTTGCGCCAGGAGGGGACCCGGATTTCCGGTGCGGCTTACTATGAAACAGGTTCCGCGCTGGTGGAAGGCCAGGCAAATGCGACCGGAGCCTGCCTGTACGTCACCTATGACGCTGCCGCGGTGCTGGCCAAATGGGTCCCGGAAAAATACGCCCCGGAACTTCGGGGCCTGCGTTCGAGAATGCGTATAACGTATGGAAACGGTACGGAGCCGTTTGTCTGCTCGTACCAGGGGTTCTACGTCCGTTTTTCCTCGTCTGCGGGCATCATGCAGACGTATGATGCCGACTCCCCCGGAGTGGAAGACGTGTACCCGCCGCGTATGGGCTTGCTGCATCGTCTGCGTTGAGGCGTTTTTGTCTCAGTTTTTTTGACAAACTGGAAACATTTGTTGTGATTAAAAAATCAAATAAAAGTAGCACGTTGTGTTTCTAGGTAAAAAGAAAATCAAAAAAAATAAAAAAAGTTCTTGACCGCTGAGGGTGAAACGTCTAAATAGTTTTCTTCGCAACGACGCGCCCGTAGCTCAGCTGGATAGAGCGCCGGACTACGAATCCGTAGGCCAGAGGTTCGAATCCTCTCGGGCGCACCACGAAATCAACAGGTTACGACTCAGCAAAGAGACGTAACCTGTTTTTTTGTGTAGTGGTTACTCATTGACTATCTTGCTTTGTTCGTATTTGGGACGATTGCAGGGTGCACGGCAACCACAATACGTACTATTCTTTTAGTCTCCTCAGATAAAAGCGTTCATTGTTGTATTCAGTGACAATGATTTTGTTTTCATTTAATAATTTTTCAATAACTGAAAAGTTGCTATTTGCTTTTTGCAAATAGTGCTCAATGGCATCTTCCCGCATTGGGTGAACTGAGGTAATGCTTAACAGATCATTTTCTATATTGCCGGTATAGGCAAATTCATCGCCTTCATATCCTATCAAGCATTCCGTTTTTATGGAATGCTTCCTGAAAATTTGATATGCGTTATTGATCGTTTTCTCATTGGGCGCTTTAACCCATTTGATTGCAGGAGGCCTTGTCGGGATGCTCAGATACGCTATTGCAGGGTGTAGTCCTTGTATAAAATACGCTATTTCATGTATATCACTATTCAGGTTTTCAACAAGCATTGTTTCTGTTGCAAGGAATCCAGTATATTCCTGTGAAAAAGATTGTATTCCATTCAGCATCGATGAAAAGTCTATTTTTTTATGAGGCCGGTCAATTTTTTTCCAAATTTTTGCATCAAGAGTATCCACTTTAACAGAGACCCAGTCTGCTTTGCTTAAATCCTCTCTCACTTCGCGTTTGTTGAGTAATGTTGCATTGGTGATAATCGCGATTTTAAATCCCAGAATTTTTAGTAAATCAATCAGCTTTCCCAAGTTTTTGTCCAGAGTTGGCTCACCATCCGAAACAATTGTCAAGTAATCAATGGCTTCATTATTAATTCTGGCATTTGATATTTTTTCTTGTACCTCGTCTAACAGTTCAGAGGGATCATAAAATTCTTGTCTATCGGCAGACATATTCAATGATACGCCCAATTGGCAATATGCACAGGAATAACTGCAGATTTTGGGTGGAATGTTATTGATTCCTATGCTTTTGCCCAAACGTCTTGATGGTACAGGTCCAAATATTCTTATTTTGCTCATAATTTTTTCTACTTGTTACTGTTTTAGTCGCTGTGCGTGATAGTTCGCATGACCGGTTGGCAAAGGAGCATAGCGGAGGTACGCTTGATGCTGTGAGTTCTTTCGAGAGGTAATTCGTTTTAACGTTGACGACGTCATCTCCAAGCGTAGTCCTCACTTTTCAGGCCAATACTATTTGCGCAACATTTTCATCTTGTTATGCTTTTTTTGCGTTGAAACACAAACACTACTCTAAAAGCTGAATAAATAATACCCAAAATTTCCTCGGCTACTGGTACGGTCTTTTTGATTGACAGGAATAATTGCCTCATAGCGTTTAATAAAAATCCAAAGCTCTGACAGAGAGGAGGGGTCAAGCTGATTTTACCAATGGATATCAATCCTGGATGCAAATATTCCATATAATATCCTTCTGAGGCAGGGATACTTGATGTTGATCTATTATATATCAATGCAGTGTAAGAAGAAAAATAACCATTATGGTATGATTGCAATATTTAACACCAATCCAGGATGCTTTTGTCAGCCAAAAAAATATCACACGGATGGTTCCTGATGGAAAGATTTGCATTTTGCCTTTGACGGAACAAAGCCTATGGACTATCTCGAAATGATAGCGTGCTGGAGGATCCAGCAGTCAGTGTAGAGATTGTGTGATTTTCTTGCACTGCGTTATAAGGAAGGTCACGCCATTGGCAGGGCAGAGGTGAATGCAGCGGGAGCCGGCCGTTACGTATTTTACGCTTCTATTACCACTCCCTCGGGGAGCTTTGAATGCGGTTTTGACTGTCGATTTATCCCGGTTGGTTACAATGCCGCTCAACGATTTGGATAACTCGATCTATTTCAATTTAAACAGTCAACAGTCCTATAGACTGCTTAGCGGAGACAAAAATGCTCGAAGGTGTTTTGAAAGACGTACAAGAAAAGGCGCTTCAGGTTTGGAAAGATAACGATTTGCTGGAAGTACATGTGGATGTAAAGGCCAGGACTCTGTCCGTTGAGGAGGCCATAGGCAATCCCGAGGGCGACGACTTTCCTCTGCAAAAGGGCAAAGAAAGGTTGATGGAGGCCAAGGTGAACGGTGCAAGAGGCCAGGCCTTCACCGACCTTTTCGGGGACTACTCCGGAACATTGGGCCAGGTGGCCAACATGGAGCTAAGCAATAATTTTCGCCGGGCCGTGTTCGTATCCGTGTTAAATGCGGTGCAGGCAAGTCTTGGACAATGCAAGGGCTGCGTACACTGCAAGGACCAGATGCCTTCCATCTGCGCGGGCAAGCTGGTGGAATACATCAAAGACAAATACGGCGCCCCCAAGATAGCCCATGTGGGTTTTCAGCCCGCCATGGTGGAAAAAATGAGCAACACTTTCGAGATGCGGGTTTTGGATCTGGACCCGGACAATATTGGCAAAACCCTGCGCGGGGCCTATATCCACGGACCTGATGACACCGCCGACTGCGTGGATTGGGCTGACCTGCTGGTGGTCACCGGCTCCACCATTTCCAATGATACCATAGGCCGTTTTCTGACAGGTAAGCCCGTTATTTTTTTCGGTACGACTATTTCAGGAGCCGCAACGCTCATGGGCTGGGAACGCTATTGTCTGATGGAAGTGGAAGGAAACGATTAATTTTGCCTGCGTTGCCCGGCTGAGTCATTTTTTTATTACATCGTATACCCCTGCGAAGCCGGGGGGATGCGATGTAATGCAAAATCAAATTGGCGAATCGTTTAGATTTTATTTTAGATTTGGAGGTGGTAGTGTCTGAATATACGATGGAGGAACTTGATACGGCACTTGCCCAAGTGCTGGGAGCGCCACTTCCCGGCAAGCCCTCCGCGAACGTGAATGACGCGTTGCAGGTGGCCGATCTTCTCGAATCAAAAGGATTTACCTTTCGTCTGAAGGATCTGCGCCCGAAAAGCATTAGCGAGAATTTGTGGGGCGCTGCATTTACCATGGGCGAGAAAGTGTTCACTGCGGAAAATTCGCAATCCTCTGTCGCTATTTGCCGCGCGGCATTGGCTGCCTTGCAAAAGGCAGCAGATGGTTCTTGATGTCAGAAAGGATTGACCCCTGAGCTGGATGCAATAGCTCGTATTTGCATAGAGAAGTGACCGCGAGGGCAGGCGGCAGGCTGGCGAATTTCTCAGATGAGGCCCTAATTGTGTAGTAGAGAGCATATAACAGGAGAAGATGCGATGCGGATAGCGATCAGCACACAAGGACCCGGAATACAAAGTCCTGTGCACTCCAGATTTGGCAGAGCAGCGGGTTTTGTGGTCGTGGACGACGTCACTGGCGAAGAGCTTTATCTCGATAATTCCAGCAGCCGGCAACTTGCACAAAACGCGGGCATACAGACGGCCCGGATGGTCGCCGATGCCGGAGCAAAAGTCGTGATTACCGGCAGCGTCGGACCAAAGGCAATGGCGGCCCTGCGCCAGGGAGGCCTTGAGATATACACTACTCCCGGGGGTGGTACGGTGGATGCTGTTTTGAAGGCTTATCGTGCCGGCAAACTGGAAAAAATCGCAGCCGGCGGGCCCGTCTCGGGCATGGGAGGCGGTGGTCGCGGCATGGGCGGAGGTCGCGGCATGGGCGGCGGCAGAGGCATGGGCGGCGGCAGAGGCATGGGCGGAGGTCGCGGCATGGGCGGCGGTGGCCAAAGTGGGGGGCAGTAGTCAAGTATACCAGCCAGCCGTGCGAATCAGCGAGGTAGATAATCTGTCCAAAATTGTTAGCAGTTATATCGTTGCCTGTGAGTCGTCTTGATGAAAATTCTTCTCGTCTATCCCTATTTCCTCTATGACCGCGAACATATGGAGGATATCGAGGCGTTGCCTCTGGGGATGTATTATCTGGGCGCGGCCTTGCTGGAAGCCGGACACGAGGTTGAGCTGGCCGACTGGCATCAGGTATTTGCTGACCCGGCTGCGGTGGAACGAACGCTCGCTCAATTTGAACCGGATGTTGTGGGGGTATCCATTTTCCACGCGAACCGGTGGGGCGGTCTGGACGTGGCTGAATACGTGAAGCAAACCCGGCCAGATACGCATATTGTTTTCGGCGGGGTGGGCGCGACCTTTTTGTCCCGGCTGCTGTTGGAGCATTTTTCTTGTGTGGACACGGTCGTTCGTGGCGAGGGGGAACGGACTTTCCTCGCACTGCTTGACCGCCTGGAACGTGGGGAGGATCTTGCAGGTCTGGCGGGAGTAAGCTACCGCGACATTGCGGGCGCAGTGGTGGAAAACGAAGACGCTCCGCTAATCGAGGACCTTGACAGCCTGCCCAACCCGGCAAAATATTATACGTATCAGCACGTCGCCCTTACCAGGGGCTGTCCGGGGACGTGCGCGTTCTGCGGATCACCCAGGTTTTGGGGGCCCAGGGTCCGTTTTCATTCGGCCGAATATTTTGTGGATCAGTTAGCTTTGCTGCGCACCAAGGGCGTGCGCTTTTTCTACATATCGGATGATACCTTCACGGTTCGCAAGTCCGTTGTTCTGGAGGTTTGCCGCCTGATACATGAGCGGAGGCTGGACATAACCTGGGCCGCCATATCCCGTGTGGACCGGGTGGACGAGGTAATTCTGACTGCCATGAGGCGGGCGGGGTGCATCCAGATCAGCTACGGCGTTGAAAGCGGGTCCGATAAGATCAGACGCGCTTTGAACAAACGCCAGACAAACGAACAAATCGAACGGGCGTTCGCTCTGACCATGGCGCACGGTATCCTGGCGCGTGCGTATATTATTTACGGTTGTCCCGGCGCAGATGAGGAAAGTCTGGCCGAGGACATCGAATTGTTGAACCGGGTGGGGCCCCTGGTTGCCCTGTTTCATGTCCTGCAGGTGTTTCCGGGCACGGCGTTGTATGAACAGGCCCGTGAGAAGTTCGGACTGGACGAAGCCATATGGCTGGAGCGCGGTGAGGATGTTTTTTTTCTGGATCTGGACCCGGCAATGCGCCCCGAAGAGGTGATGGCGTATGGCCGCAAATTGAAAGAAACATTCCACGCACGTCTGCCCGAGGCAGCCTTGGAATTGGATTTGGTGGACGATTCGTCTTTTTCAGAAAGCCATGCCGTGTTTCTGGCCCAATTGGGCATGACCTTTCTGAACGGAGCCCACTCGTCCCTGCCTCTGGACCCGGAGCCCAAGCAGGTGGCGGAAGCCTTACTCCGGCGCAGCCTGGGGTATTCGGATACCTCCATGGCTCTGCACGGCCTGGGCCTGCTGCTGGCGAGCAAAGGCAATGAGGAAGAGTCTCTGGACCTGCTGGAGCGTGGGGTCAAATGCTTTCCTGATGATCCGAATCTGGGCGTGGCGTTGGCTGTAGGACTGATTCGGGGTGGCAAGGCGGCAGAAGCGGAAGCTGTGTTGAGGCGTTTTGAGCATCTGCAATCCGTCCAACCGATTCTGCAGGCTTGCAGGGAGGCGATGGCGCATTCCTAGCTCGAAGTTGAGCACTTGGCGGATCGAGGCGATGCTGGAGAGCCGTCATGTGCTTTTCTATCTCCCTTCATTTGGCATCGCTGGATCAATCAATGGAGGCCGCGATGGGTGCGTGGGCATGGCCGGTCAGGCAATCATGTGCGGATTGGATATTGTCGACAAAATCGTAAAATCCTCTTGCCCTGCATAAAACGGCCAGGGTAAACGCATTTAAAAAAAAGGAAAAAAATCGAAGATAACATTTTGGGGCGCTGCCCCAAGCCCTGCCAGGGGAATCATTCCCATGGACCCCATAATAATATTTGCAACCAACTACATGGAAGATTTATAATAGTTCTTATTGCTAAAAGTTTTAGGAGATTCATAAGAACCCTTTTGCAAAAGGGTTCTTAAGCCGCCGGAGGCAGTGTCTTTTGAATTTAAAATGCGCTCGCCCTGATAAAACACCCTCCAAGGTTGCTGACTCAGGTATTGTTTGATACAGTTCGTGTTGGTTATCTCGTTTGACTCCCGTTTTTTATCAAATTATGTCATGTAGTGTAACTGACACTGCCCATGCTGCGATTGTATGCTATACTTGCTTCATTGGAAAAAATAGAACGTCAACTTTAATTATAAAGATTTACTATGGACTTTTATTCTTTTTTTAAATCAAGGCCTATTATTCCTTCGGTTTCTGATCCAAGAGACATTCCCCTAGCTGTTAAAGGTAATACCTGTGCGTTGTTGATTACTCACGGGTCACTTTTTAATTTAAAAGATATTGTAAAAGAAATTAATGAAAAATATAACAAGATGGTTTTTGTGCATATCGATTTACTCGATGGGTTTGGAAAAGATAGGACAACAGTAGAATATTTAAAAAAAGTCATCAAGGTTGACGGCGTTGTGACGACAAATCCTGTGCTTATACAATACGCAAAGTCGGAAGGGCTGATTACAATGTTGCGTATTTTTGCCCATGATTCACCCGCATTGCATAGAGGAATAGGTATTATACACAAAACAAAGCCGGATATGGCGTGTATTATGCCTGGTACGCTGTGTGCCGAAATTTATGAGGATATTTCAAAACTCGTCAAGCATCCTCTTATCGCTGCAGGATTGGTAAAATCAAATAAGCAAGTACGTAATATTCTGCAGAGCGGAGTAGTAGCGATCAATACAAGTGAAAAAAAATTATGGGGAAAATCGTTTTGAAGTTGTTTCTGCTCAATCAATGCTAAATTGCATTTTTATATTTCAGATATTTTTATATGTCTGTGACAGAAGGTATGGCAAAGAATATCTTTTGTAGTTTGCGATAATAGCTGAAACGGTCAAATGATAAAAATGAAGCCTCCTTTCCCAGAGGCATTTTGGGAAGGAGGCTTCGACCAACAAACCATAGGTTAGAGGAGGGAACGGAAGTATTCTACATTTGGCTTGCCGAACATTGTAATGATGTGTCAAATATCCTTGTTGATACTGCCATAAGCGGGTGCTTCTTTGTTGTTTTCTCGCTTTGGGGATAAGGCAACTATATATCACACATATGTTATTCTACTTTGCCGCAGAATCAGGAAGAACCTGTAATAAGTAGGTTAATCCTTCCAGCAACAAAGCCTCGGAAGGGCACAAATAAATCATGAGTCCTTGTGACGCAGCGCGTTCGATGTGTCCAGCATTGTCATCCATGAACAACACCTTGGAAGGTTGCAGTCCGAATTTTTTTACTACATCTACGAATACCTGCGGATCTCGTTTTGTTTTTCCCAGATGGTAGCTGTTGAAGACAAAATCGACTTCTCGGGAAAAGTGGTCGCGCTGGTCAAGTTGATCCAGCCAGTCCGTATGATCGCTGAGTATTGCGAGAGTCAAACCGCGGGCGCGTAATTGGCGTACCTTGTCAAGAACCTGCGGGCGAAGGACAAAGCACTTCAAGATGTCTTGTTTAAATTCCGGGATGTTGATTTGTATTCCTGACCGTTCCTTGAATAGCTTCAGGAATTGCTCTTCACTGCCCTCCCCGATGATGTAGCCCGAGTCGTATACGGCGTTCAGCCCTAAATTGACCATTTCGTCGGGATCAAGGTTGTTTTGTCTACCAAGGGAACCAAGTGCCACATGGAATCCATCCTCGGCCAGGACACCACCAAAATCCAGGATTACTGCTTGAATATCTTTCCAAGGCATGACTTTTCTCCCATTACATAGTGCATTCCCAATAGTCATTGCGCCTGTTTCATACTGCATGCAAAGCTGACGAGGCCAGATGGACAGGGTGGTACACTTTTTTGCCACTTAGCTGCTCTATACGAACAGAGCAGGTTGGACACTCTGTAAGAATATGCTCAACTGAAGCATTGGCAATCACGTTTGATAGTTTGTCTCCAATGGCCTTTGAAATCGCGTACTTTTCAGCTTTAAATCCGTACGATCCGGCACTGCCACAGCAGCCGCCGTCCAGATCCTTCACGGTTATGCCGGGGATCATTCGAACGAGTTCCAGGCCTGGCAATCCGATCCCAAGAGCTTTGAGATGGCAGGGAGCATGGTAGCCAAGAATCATGTTCCGCTCTTTAAAGTCCAGATCTACTTTTTTCTCATCCTGCAATTCCAATATGAATTCAGATATATCATAGATTTTTTGTGCCAGTTGTTCTGCTCCTTCAAGACGCAAAACAGCTTCGTAGTCGTGCTTCAGGGTCAAGGCACAGCTCGTGCAGGAAGTAATGATAATACAGTCATTCCCAGCAGCCTCAAGGAGTGATTTGATGTTGAATGCACCATTTTGTTTGGCAACATCAAACGCGTTGTTGTTCATGGCCGAAAGACCGCAGCAAGTCTGGGAAGGAATAATTACGTTGAAACCAAAATGTTCGAGAAGAGAGACAGTCGCGTCGGCAAGCGAAGGGTCGTTGTAACGCGCGTAGCATCCGGTGAAATAAATCACGTTATTGACGTTTGCGCACTTGGTATTTTGCACTCGCTTTCTGGATTGTCTGGAATATTTGGGGAAAGCAGCTTCGCTGCTTATTCCTAAGGTTTTCTGGATGATTTGTCGTATCGGTTTGATGTTGAGCACCGTATTGGCCAATGGGGCAATAGGAGCGTTTATTTTTCCCAGCAACGCCGGTCTGCTTAAAAAAAGGTCACGCAACTTTACGGGCATTTCATTTTTGCATTGCTGCTTGGCGGCAATGATGAGTTGGGTGATGGGAATATTTTCCGGACAACTCAACTCGCAGTTTTTACAATTGGCGCAGTAGTCGAGCGCGCCTGCTGGAATGGGGCTGGTATGCAGTCGATGCCGGCCAAGTTCCAGGGCTATTTGTTTTGGTCCAGGATACGTATCCGTCACGTTTGCAACCGGGCAATTGACTGTACAAATGGTACAACGGATACAGGCATCATACGGGAACTCGAGATATTCCATGATCTCCTCTTTTACGCCAGTAATCCGGCCTTATAGCCGGTAGCGATCGCCACTCCGTTGCCGGATAATTCTGCGAAGGGAGCATAATGGGCAAGCGATCTGCCCACGATATGCACATTTTCCAGGAGCACTTCTCCAGTACGGTCTACCGGATGCAACTGTTCATCCACATTCAGGCCGAACAGATCTATGGGATGTTGTCCGTGCAGCATGGATTCGCTGTTGAACCAGTCGGCGTACGCGGTATTCTGGTCAACCGGCAGCCCGAAAACGCTTTCTTTCAAGATTTTGGCCGTATCCGTTTCAATGCCTCCTCCAAGTATCCCGCCTGTGCCGAGAATAAACGTATCTCCATAAAGGGCGCGGCTTCTTCCAGGAGTCTGTACTTCCAGCGAGACACATTGTTTTCCGCTGACGGTGCCGACATGCGCGGGATAACCGAATAGGGTGGTTACACCGGAAGTTTTCAATTGTTTCAGCATGATATTATGCAACCTGATTCCAGGGACGGACGGTGGCATAGTCGGAATCTCAAAAAGTTCGCAGCCTAAAGACTGTTGGAGCGCATCTAGTACCTCACGCCATCTGGTAACTCCCAGTACCGCCGGCACGCCGATACGTGAACAATCATTTTTGCTTGCTTTGACTTTGGATGCGAAATGCGAACGGAAATCGGTTTGTTCCATGGACGACGCGATATCGTAAGCCGTTACGACACGCGTATGGTTGAACTCCATGTCTATTTCAGTGGAACTGTAACGCGCGGCCGATGTCGGGTCGTTGGTATTATTCAATTTGTCGGCAACATATGTGGAGCAGAAATCTCTGAATCCCTTGAATCCCACTATAAGAGCACTGTCCTTTCTCTCTCTATCCCCGGCGGTCATGGTCTCCGGGATCAGAAAGGTCGTTTTCAGCGTTCCGCTCGAACTGGGAATCAGGTAATTCGCACTTCCTGAAGTGGTCTTTTTCTTGAGATACGGATAATGAGAGCGATTACATATGCCGCAGAAGAAATCCAGACCGTCCGTCAAAGCGGCAAGGCCTGCTTTTGCGTACGGATGCTCAGTTTTGGTTGCCACAAAATCATGGAGATACGCCAAAGGGTCCTGTACGGGATTCGTTGTCTTTCCAAAAACATCGATACATCCGGTGGAAATCCCGATGCTTCCCAGGCCGCTTGCGACGAGCAGTACGCTCTTTCCCCGGTCAGCAGCCTTGGACGCGGCGATAAAGCCTGCGAGCCCGGCACCAATTACAATGACATCATACTTCATGACGCGTTACCTTCGCTATTGATGGCGAGACTTTGCGAATATATCGCACGTGACAGCATGAACTCCTGCAGTTGCTTTCCCCACAGTACGTGGCGGGAGCCCTGCCAGCGCTCCTTCAACAGATCATCAAGGAGGGCGTCACTGGTCTCATTGGGAAAATGGGATGTTCCATGAAGGCATACGGAGGCGCGGAATCCGCAAAAGCACCCCTGGCATGTGCCCATGCCGAGCCTGGTCCTTCTTCGTAGATCATTGAGATTTTGACAGGAATCATCCTCGGATACGACTTCCAGTTCCGCCTTGGTCACCAGTTCGCAATCGCAGATGATTTCGCTGCTCGCAGGGTTCTCCCAACGTTTTTCTATCTCTGCATAGGTATACTGTTGCCGTTCGGATGTTTTTTGGCTGATTGCCCCATGAGACGGTGAGGCGCCGATAGCATGCGTACGCGGACTGTCTGCCTGAAGTGAGACTTCTTGGGTTTGGCAGTCACGGCTAATGCCCAGTTTCTTACAGGCCAGATCAACCGCTTTTTCAGCCATTACCCTGTAGGAGGTCAATTTGCCGCCAAACACGGACAGAATCCCCTGAATATGGTCCACTTCTTCATGGTCCAAAACGTGGAAGTTTCTGCTGACCTGTCTTCCCTGGTTTGCATCTCCTTTTGAGCCGCCCGCGTACAAGGGGCGGACACCACAGAAAGCACGCAACACCCGGGCTGATTTCAGAGACGGAACCATTTCGCTGCCGATGGCGATAATTTTTTCAATTTCGTCCTGTCCGATGGACAGGCCTTCGGGAGAGTCGACATTGATGGAGGTAGTTCCCAGGAGCACCACGCTTCCCACGGGAACAAACACATCCGCATCAGAAGGAGGGCGCAGATAATTGAGGCAGTGGTTGACGAAACGGTGGTTATAGACAAGCAACGTCCCTTTGTTCAGCATTATCGGAATGTCGACTCCGAGATACTCGGCGATCTCCTTTACACCGCCTCCCGAGGCATTGATCACAAGGTCGCATCCGATGGTTTCCTCTTTGCCGGTTGCAATGTCCTCGACCTTTACGCCGACAACGGCCTCATCCTCAAAAAGGAACCCTTTGACTTTCGTATAGGTTTTGAGTGCGGCGCCATTGAGTTGCGCGCACCTGGCAAGAGATTGGGCCAGACAGAACGGGTCGATTGACGCATCCGCTGTTTTGAAGGCCCTGCGCAAGTTGCGGGAGATGCGGGGTTCAATACGAAACACCTCTTCTTTGGAGAGTTCCCGAGCGGGCATGTCCAATTCGCGGCATGCCGCTATCCATTGCTCCGCATACGCGTCATTTTCAGGATTCAGCTGCAAAAATAAGCCGCCGGTATCTTCAACGCAGTGAGCAGCAATTCGTTTGATAATATGATTTTCTTCCACGCATTCTTGGGCCGAAATTTTGTCTTTAACTACATAACGGCCGCCGCTGTGCAGCAATCCATGACATCTACCGGTTGCCCCCGCAGCCAGATCATGCTTTTCAATCAATACTGCGTCCACGCCTCGCAGAGATAAATCCCACAGAATTCCAGTGCCGACACATCCTCCTCCTATGACTATAACTTTTGTCTGTTTGTCCATTCAGAATGCCTCCGCTCTGCGGGGTTGAATGATTGAACGCAAACCGTAACCCGATGATCCTCCGGCAGTTCGCCTGCACGTGCTTCACTCTTTTGACGGCCGCCTTGACGAGGTATTGTTCTGTCGGAAGTACGACGCGCTCCAGAAGTTTGTATCCAGGATCCATGCGAGACAGCATTTTCGCATGGATCCTGAGGAGTGATTATGGCCTAGATGGCGTAGTTTTTCTTCTGCGCGTTATCGTCAGTGACGACGCCGTATTTATCCAGCGCAGCCTTGAGCTCTTCATGCTGTTCGGCAACTTTCTCGAGGGATTCACCGTTCATCGTGGCTGTGATGGCCTGCCTGAAGGCCATGGCTCCCGCCTTGGGACCCATGGGGTGGGCATGGATTCCAGCGCCGACGCCCACCAGCATGTCGATGCCGCAATCATCAAGTAATTCCGGGAGCATGCCCTGAATCAATCCGCCGCCCAGGAACGGGAGTGCCGGTTTGATGTCGTAGAATTTGCTGGTGCAGGTCTGGACGGAGCGGATGTATTTTTCCTTGAGGTTGTCGAATTTGCCGTAAGGAGGCATCAACAGCATGGTGTCCGCGCCGGCAAGTCGCACGAGCTTGGTGAGCAGAGGCCAGGCAATGCCACTGTAGGGCGAAGAAGCGACGGCGCCCACGGAACAAACATGGGCCATGATGGGGACATTGATCTCAGGATTATCCGCCAGCATGCGCAAGCCGGAGATCCCCGTGCCGAAGACGTTCACCAACAGCATTTCGGCGCCGGCCTTGACGGCTTTGAGTGCATTGTCTGTCAGGTCGGCGACTTCACTGGTGACGTTCACCGAGTAAATGGTTTTTTCTTTTTTCTCGCTGTCGGCCTTCTTGATTGCTTCCATATACAGCCTTACCCGGTCTTCAATTTTGGAGAAACACGGGTTGCTGATCAGTTCGTCATCCTTGATGATATCCACGCCGCCGGCTGCGGCTTCGTAGCATAATTTTGCTCCGACTTCGGGCGGAAATCCCGTGCAGGGCTTGATCATATTGTTAAGCAGGGGGCGGTCATGCACACCCAGGATATCCCGAATGCCTTTGATGCCGAACTTGGGGCCTTTGAACTGTTTGACGAAAGAAGCCGGGAAGTCCAAGTCTACGAGTTTCAGGTAGGGCAAGCTTGAAATATTGCCGATAATCGTGCCCAACATCAGAGGAATATTGTCGTAGAAGTTCACCCAGGGGTAGGCGAGACGCAGGATGTAGTAGCGTTTGTCCGTATCTTTCGGAAGCGTGGCCTGCAGTTCGAAATCGGGAACCGCGTAAACTCCTACCACTTTGGCTGCATAATTGGAGCGGACGTCGTCGGTTTCTTCGGGCACGTCGTCCCAGCTTCCGGTCGTTTGCTCAACAGCAATGCTGCAAGCTTTGACAATGATGTCCTCTTTGGGGTCAGCACCGACCAAGTAAGTGGCGATAACATATTTTTCCAAATCAATACCTTCGACCAAAGGACCCATCATAGGATCATAAAATCTATTCATCATATTTCTCCTTGGTGTGGCATCCTTATCTGGACGCACTACACGTGATTTGTTAAAGGCATTAACGCAATTTTTAAACGAGATGAAACGTTAAGCCTGTACCACTATAGATTGACATAAAAAAACCCGTATTATTTTTACAAATCACTAAGTGATCTGCAAAAGCAATACGGGAATTCTTTTCTCTTAGCCCGATATGGAATTTGCATTTATCTAGCGTTGGACTCATTTCCTACGCCAATATTCAAAAGTATAATTCCGTTACAGGTTAAAGTCAAGCCAAATTGCCATAATACTTTCTTCCTACGTCGTTTCAAGCTTATTTTGGGGAGCAAGAATAGTCACCTTTTCCTGCTCCCGCTTTCAGTAATTCGCAGCTTACAGTTCAGCGCAGTACTCCTTCCCTGAGTTACTGGCAGGCCCAGCTGCGGGATCTGTCAACAGCTTTTTGCCAACCCTCATAGAGCTCTTCCACTCTGTCCTGGGACATGCTCGGCTTGTAGACTTTGTCGATGGCCCACTGGCTGGCAATTTCTTCCTTGTCTTCCCAGAAGCCGACACCGAGGCCCGCGAGGTAGGCCGCGCCAAGAGCAGTCATTTCAGTGACCTTGGGCCGGACAATGGGGACGCCAAGAATATCGGCCTGGAACTGGCACAGCAGGTTGTTTTCCACGGCACCGCCGTCAACCCGCAATTCCTTGAATTCAACGCCGCCTTTGCTCCGAACCACTTCGATGATGTCTTTGGTCTGGAAAGCCATGGATTCGATGGCCGCCCGGATGACATGTTTGTAGCTGGTGCCGCGGGTGATGCCGATCATCAGTCCGCGGGCGTACATGTCCCAATAGGGCGCGCAGAGGCCGGTAAACGCAGGGACCAGATAGACTCCGCCCGTATCTTCCACCTGGCTTGCAAAGTATTCCGTATCCGCGGACTGCTTGACGATCCCGAGACCGTCCCGCAACCATTGGATGGTGGCGCCGACGGTGAATACGACACCTTCGAGCGCGTATTCGACCTTGCCGTCCAATCCCCAACTGATGGTGGTGGTCAGCCCGTCTTTCAGCACAATCTCAGTTCCTGTGTTGACCAAAAACACTCCGGCGGTGCCGAAAGTGTTTTTGCCCAGTCCGGGCTGGAAGCAGGTCTGTCCGAACAGGGCCGCATGCTGGTCGCCGGCGTCGCCGGCAATGGGGATGCTTTCGCCGAAAATGGCAGGGTCGGTTTTGCCGAATTCGCCGCTCGAATTTTTCACCTCAGGCAGCATGTTGGAAGGGATCTCCAGTTTATCCAGAATCTCCTGGTCCCAGTGCAGTTCACGGATGTTGAACAACATGGTCCGTGCGGCATTGGAGTAATCGGTGGCGTGGATTTTTCCGGCGCTTAATTTCCACATCAGCCAGGCATCGACATTGCCGAACAACAATTCGCCTTTTTCGGCCTGTTCACGCGTACCGGGCACGTTCTCCAGAATCCACATGATTTTAGTGCCGGAAAAATAGGCATCAATTTCCAATCCGGTTTTGAATCTGATTGAATCGTGCAGGCCCGCGGCAATAAGCTTTTCCGTCTGTGGTGCGGACTGCCGGCTTCCCCATACAATGGCGTTATACACGGGTTTTCCGGTTTTTTTATTCCAGATTACGGCAGTTTCCCGCTGGTTGGTGATTCCGATGGATACAATGTCCGCGGGTGTGAGGCGGGCATGCGCCAAGGCCTTTTTGGCGGTGTTGAGCTGTGAATCCCAAATTTCCATGGGATCGTGTTCGACCCAGCCCGGTTTTGGGAAAATTTGGGTGAATTCCTGGCTTACTTCGGAAACGATGTTGCCGGATCTGTCAAAAATGATGGTTCTCGACCCCGTAGTACCCTGATCCATAGCCATGACAAATTTTTCTTTCATTCCAGTTTCTCCCGTACGTTTGGTTTTAGCCAGAGAAAAACGAAAAACAGGCCGGATTAGCTGCGATAAGACACTTTGCTTCTACAACTGGAGTATACATCTCCAACTTCTTGCGCAGAGTTGAGCACTCATGTTTCTTACACCATATCACAACACTGTATCCCTAGATTTATAGCTCTGTGTTGCAACTCTGCAAGTGTTATACTACTTGAAAACATTCTATAAAATTCCACATATCAGCAATATTCCTGGTTCAATGCAGATATGCTTGACAATTTGTACCTTTCCTCCCATGCAAAGTATTCAACTTTGTAGCGGTTATATATTAAAAAATACTTTTTGGATGCATCAATATAACATTTTCTGTGATAGTAGGGCCCACGGTATTGCCAATTGTTTTAGGCCATAAAAATAGCCCTGTATTATTCCGACAAACCAACAGATTGGCTTGTGAGAACAATACAGGGCTTCGTTTCTCTTTACCCAGATATGGAAAGGAGTTGCCTGTCTTAATCAGGCTTCCCATTAATCGCCAATTATAAAAATTGACAATGGCGTCTCAAATACGAATACATAAAAAAAATGAAAAATTTTTACCGCGTATTAATTGTCAGTATTGTACTAATGGTTCTGGATGTCAAGTATAATTTTCTTTTGTTTTTAATGTTCAATTTGTCAATGGGTTATTTCTGAGTGTACAGCTAATGATGAAATACAAAAGTAAGGTTTTATACTAACAACACAGTGTTATGTCAGTAAAATTATTATTTCCCCTTATTTTGGAATGATTTTTTTTAGTGGCAAGAGTCATCTGAATTCATTTTTCTCAAATGGAGCTGGTTGATTGCCTTGGCGGACGAGTTTCTAATGTCCACTAATTGCTCAATTTTTTCCGTAGAAATGTATGGCGCGTGCGGTGGCGCTTGCAATTTCCGCATGACGGATTGCAATCTTGCTGTTGTCAAAAAAACATGCATTTGCAGGGCCGGATGTGCTCCTTGGTAAACACGATTTGTAACTGATGCGTGATAACATCTTGTGATGCTTTGCGGCATCGAATAGTTAACTCGTTATTTTTTTTACAGAATTCGTGATTTTCTTAATTTTTGTTTTATGTTGATGCACAGATGCATCGAATACATTGTTCATGGAGTTACTTAAGTCAGCACCACAGCTTTCTGATTTATTTATAACATCCAGTTTTTAATAAAGAAAATTCAACAACTCAATTTTTCTCGTATTCAAGCCGCTTCGGCATATTTCTTGATTTCATGCAATGTACGGACGTTGTTTTTCCGGCTGGAGGTTCAGGTCCCAGAGTGGGGAAAGCAGGTGCAGCATCTGTTGCATCGTGCTGAGAATATAGTTGTCAGTGCGTGGAATAACCGGTGCTGGACCAGGATTTCGGGTCCGGTTTTTTCGGTTTTTTGAAAAAGACCTTTTATGCGTATCCGGTGGTCAGCTGAGCGTAATTCAGAACATCGGATTTCATGTTCGGGGTGGTTGGCTGAGGGCGTATGCGTAAGGTTCGAGAAGTCGTTGTTCTTTGGCATGAAGAGAGCATTTTTCAGTTGCAGCTAGCCGGTATTTTTCAGGAAAGAGCGTTTGAGTCTTGTTTTCCCGCTGCTCGTTCTCTGATTCGTTTTTTATTACCTGGTGCGGAAAATACTTAACGGTCCGCTCCAGCGCGACTATCGCCGCTTGACCCCGTCTGCGGCGTGGTCGTTTTTATAACAGGGACCAACGAACTGTTAACTACTTCGTGTTCCCGGTACTATCTTCGTACGAACCAATAGCTTGAAGGAGTCTGCTGATGAAACGAGTGAATCTCACCATTAACGGTCTGACCCGCCAGGTTGTTACCGATGACACCAAAGTATTGCTGGACCTGCTGCGTAACGACCTGCAACTGACCGGCGTCAAGCAATCTTGTGATCGTAAAGGGCAGTGCGGTGCGTGTATGGTGATTATTGATGGGAAAACAGCCTTTTCCTGTCTGACCAAAGTCAAGGATTTGGACGGGGCCAGGATTATCACCGTGGAAGGACTGGGTACTCCTGAAAATCCGCATCTCATTCAGCAGGCTTTTGTTTTGTCAGGGGCGATACAGTGCGGATTCTGCACGCCCGGCATGATTATGGCCACCAAGGCGTTGCTCGACGTCAACCCTGATCCTACCCCCGACGAGATCAAAAAAGCCCTGCGCCGCAACCTCTGCCGCTGCACAGGCTATGTAAAGATCATTGAAGCCGTACAGCTTGCCGCCAAATTTTTGCGTGGAGAAGCCACTCCAGAGAGCATGACTCCCGGACCGGATGCTCCTCCTCTTGGCGTATCCCATCCGCGGCGTTCTTCTTTGGACAAGGCGTGCGGAACGGCTCATTTTACGGCCGACGTGCTCATCCCCGACGCCTTGGAGCTTGCTGTTTTGCGCAGCACAGTTCCCCACGCGCGTATCGTAAAACTGGACACAGCCCAAGCCGCAGCCATGCCCGGCGTGGCAGGAGTGGTAACGGCTGCGGACATCAAAGGCACCAACATTCTCAAATATTTGCAGGATGATCGCCCGGTATTGTGCAGTGACAAGGTACATTACATCGGCGATCCCATCTGCATAGTTGCCGCCCGTACGAAAGTGCAGGCCGAAGCCGCGCTGGAGGTCATTGAACTGGAGCTGGAAGAACTTCCGGTTTTGAACAGTCCGTTTCAGGCTATGGAAGAGGGCCAGTTGCGCGTACATCCGGACCGCGAAAATATCTGTTATGAGCAACCGCAGATCAAAGGAGACGCGGATGCGGCTTTGAAGGAGTCCGCCACGGTCATTGAAGCCCGTTTTACCACCCAGACCAACCACCAGGCTCCTTTGGAACCCGAAGCCGCAGTCGCCTATTTTGAAGAAGATCCGGACGCGGATCAGCCCAAGTTGGTTATGATGAGCCGCAGCATCAATATTCATTACCACATGAAAATGCTGCAGGAAGCCGTTGCCTGGGAGAATA
Source organism: Desulfovibrionaceae bacterium (assembly GCA_963677785.2). Taxonomy (GTDB): domain Bacteria; phylum Desulfobacterota; class Desulfovibrionia; order Desulfovibrionales; family Desulfovibrionaceae. The sequence goes on from CAXXDH010000002.1 coordinate 780,754, forward strand.
TGGCCTACGTCGAGCCGTTTTCCGGCGGTCAGTTCGGTATCCGTATCGATGTTATTTCCGAGGGTATCGCCGCCGCAGCCGCCGTGCACTTCCAGCAGCCCGTACGGTATATTCCCAGCCTGCACGACAGCATGCTGCAAACGTCCAAGCGTCATGCCTTTACCATGGATGTGAAACTGGCAGCGGACAAAGAGGGCAAACTGACCGCGTACTGCAATGACTTCGTGGCCGACAACGGCGCTTATTATTCCATCGGACATGTTGTCGTGTACCGTGCCATGCAGATGCTTTCAGGCTCGTACAACATTCCCAACGTCAAGGCGCACGGCAAGCTGGTGTACACCAACAATCCGTGGGGCAGCGCGGCTCGTGGCGCAGGCGCTCCGCAGGCCAACTACGCGTTGGAATGCGCCATGGAAATGCTGGCGAATAAAATCGGCATGGATCCGTTTGAGTTCCGTCTCATCAATTCTTTGCAGCCCGGACAGACAAAATCCATCGGCGGCGTAGTGACAGAGTGGCCTTTTCCCGAATTGATGGAAAAAATGCGACCGCGCTATGAGCGGGCTGTGGCCGATGCCAAAGCCGCCGGTACGGACAAGGTCCTGCGCGGTGTGGGAATAGGTACGGGCGCGTTCGGCATTGGCGGCCCCAATGACAATGCGGTGGCGGCCGTGGAACTGGATGACGACGGCGGTATTTCCGTTTATGCCGCGGCCGCGGATCCGGGCGAAGGCAACGAATCCATGTTGCTGCAGCTGACCGGCGCCTATATGGGCATGCCCCTGGAGCGTATCCGCATCAACACCCGCAGTACGGAATACACCGCAGCGAGCGGCGCTGCAGCAGGCAGCCGGATTACCTACATGATCGGCAACGCGCTCATCAACGGTCTGGAACAGCTCAAGGCCGCCATGGATGAAACAGGCGCCGCCACCGGTGAGGAGCTCAAGGCGGCGGGCAGGCCCGTACGCTATCTGGGGCGCAAGAAAACGGAAGCAGGCCCCTTGGATCCGAAGACTGGCCAGGGCCCCTCGTTCGAGTCCCAGGTGCATGCCGTGCAGCTTGCGGAACTGGAAGTGGATGTCGCCACCGGTAAAGTCCGGATGCTGAAAATGACAACGGCCGTTGATGCGGGGACTTTGATTCATCCGCAGAACCTGACCGGCCAGCTTGACGGCGGCATCGATATGGGCGTGGGCTGGGCGCTGCGCGAGGAATACATCGCCGGGCAGACCAAAGACTGGGCCACGTTTAAATTCCCGACCATGGGCACCAGCTTTGACATGGAAACCATCATCCAGGAAACCCCGCGTCCCCAAGGGCCGCTCAAAGCCACCGGTATTGGCGAAATGTGCCTGGTGCCAACGGCTCCCGCGGTGATCAACGCCATTTTCAACGCAACCGGAGCCTGGGTCATTGATCTTCCGGCCACTCCGGACAAAGTCCTTGCGGCCATGAAGCAATAACAACAACATAGTCTTCTTTTCACTCCTTGGACCTGTGATACTGCCGGGAGGGTGTGTGTATGCAGTCAGACGCGTACGTGCATTCTCCCGGACCTCAAAGGGAAAGATCGCGTTTTTGGAGAGTTGTTTTCATTGTTCTTTTTTTGCCGGATCGCAGTACGCTCCTGATGTGCTATAGATAGGTAAACGGATGGTAAACTCAATGACTACAACACAACAACCCGATTCCACCAAGCGCTTTCGCCATCTGGCCGGCCGGGAGATTGCTTTCGATGAAGAAGGCTATTTTATGGACGATACGCAATGGAGTGAAGAAGCCTGCAAGGTGCTCGCAGCTGAAAGCGGGCTTGCGGAGATGCGGGATGAACACTGGCACGTATTGTACGCGTATCGTGACTTTTACGCGTATAACGGTCGCGCTCCGCTGAACAAGGATCTCAAAGTCGCCACCGGGATGAGCGTGTTGGCCATGGAGCGCCTGTTTCCCGGCGGTCTCAAAAACGGCGCCCGGCGTCTTTGCGGGCTGCCCAATCCCAAGACCTGCCAATGATATATTTAGACAACGCCGCAACATCTTATCCGAAAAATGAAGAGGCCTTGCGTCAGGCCATGGATCGCTACCTGTCGCTGGGCGCATCCCCCGGCCGGGGAGGGTACGACCGGGCTGTAGAAGCGGAAGCGTTGGTATCCGGGACCCGCCAGGCCATAGCCGACTTTTTCGGCGCGACTGCGAACAGCAGGGTTATTTTCGCCGCCAATGCGACCGATGCCCTCAATACGCTTATTCAGGGGCTGGCAGGGGAGGGGGGCCATGTACTGAGCACCCGCCTGGAGCACAATTCGGTGCTGCGCCCGTTGCATCATATGCGCCGCAAAGGCGAGCTGGACTTTGATCTGCTTGAGTTCGACACACAAGGTTACATACTGCCGCAGACCGTACGGGAGCACCTGCGGCCGGATACCAAAGCCGTTATCATGACCCATGCGTCCAATGTTCTGGGTACGGTGCAGCCTGTGGAAGACATCGGCGCCATGCTTCGCGAACGCAAAGGGGCAAAGGTCGTCCTGTGCGTTGACGCGTCCCAGAGCGCCGGAGTGATTCCCATCGACATGCAGGCTGCCAATGTTTCCGCGTTGGCTTTCACCGGACATAAAAGTCTCGGCGGCCCCACCGGCATTGGCGCCCTGGTGCTTGCTCCGGATCTGGATCTGCGACCGTCGCGTTTCGGCGGGACCGGTCTGGACTCCAAAAATTTGTTTCAGCCGGACCTGTATCCGGCTCATCTTGAATCCGGTACGCAGAATATGCTCGGTATTCTGGCTTTGGATGGTTGTTTGCGCGCCTTGACGATTCAGGAGCAGCAACGTCGTCTGGCCACGGAAATGGATCTGCTGCACCGTTTGTACGATGCCTTGCGTTCATTGCCCGGAATTACGGTCTACGGTGGTCAGGATATGACGCGCCAGGCGCCTTTGCTTTGCTGTACGGTGGAGGGCATGGTTGCGTCGGACGTGGGAGCCATCCTGGACGGCGATTTTGACATTGCCGTACGTACGGGCCTGCATTGCGCGCCTCTGGCGCATGAAAGCCTGGGCACTGCCCCGCAGGGCACTGTTCGTTTTAGTCTCGGGCCGGGGAACTCGGTGGCCGAGATTGATGCGGCCGTGCAGGCCATGCGGGAAATAGTGCAGCCTCTTGGGTAGCCTGCCTGGTCCACAGTCCGGCGGATAGGAGGCGTACATTTAATCTGAGTCTTCAACAGGTCTGAAGACATATGCGATGCGCATCAGCACTGCCGATTATTTGAAATAGGCTTAATTGCCTATTTCTGTTCAGGAAGATCTCTTTAGAATCTCTTAATGTTCTTATGGAATCCTTCTACGCTGTGATCTCCACTCTTTTTATGCTTTTTCAGAAGTATTTTTATCAAATATAGTATGGTACAGCAGTCCGTCCGCTGTGATTGTTGCATAAGGATATGGGGAAAAATGGAAAATTGACATCAGATTTTTACTCGGTTAAATTTGATAAAAGGATATCTGGTATGTTGAAAAACAAATATTATTTGATTGCAACGCTTTTTTTAGTGATTACTATGTTTTCTTCTTGCTCTTTTTTTTCTTCAAGTCCTGATGAAGCCGTCGATAATACTGATAAAGATAAATGTATTGCATCGATTAATAAAGGTTTGGCCTTGCAGGCTCAAAAGCGCTATGATGACGCCTTGACGGCATTTCGCGAAGCTATTGAGTATGATAGGTTCAGCACAGATGCCTATTTTTATGCTTCCTATGTGAGTTTTTTGTTGAAGGATATGGAAGGAACCTATTATTATGCAAATAAATCCATAAAGATTGATAAAGGCTTTGCTGACGGTTATCTGATGGCGTCTCAGGTATTGCTGGACAGAAAACGGTATAAGGACGCTCTTACAATGCTGAGCAAATTAGTGAGCGTCCCACCGAAAAAAACAAATCATCTTTATAAAGACAAATTTTCCGTGTATTATAGAATGGGAATTTGCTACATCGGCTTGTCTCAGTACAAGACGGGATTGGATGCCTTGAAAAAAAGTGTGAAGTTCTCTGAAACTGAAGACGTACCCAGGTCTTTGGTTCGAAGTGCCAAAGATATGATTCGTAAAGTAGAGCGCAGGATGCACTAACCAATAGTAAGGAGCACTGCAACGCATCGGAGTTATGGGTGTTGCGTGTTTTTTTATGCAAAATATAACCTTTGATTTTCCTACACGGATATTTTTGGGTAAAAAAGTCTTTTCCCGCATTGGCAGGGTCTTGTCGTTGGCCCAGCATACGCGTGTCGTACTGGTTGCCGGCCAAGGCTCCATCCGCAGTAACGGGGTCTATGAGGCAATAACGGATTCTCTTGAAAAGCACGATATCTTCTGGACAGAATATTGGGGGATAACCCCCAATCCGGATTGCAACCATGTTCTTGGAGTGCGACAGCTTGCAAAGGATTTTAATGCCGATGCGTTGCTTGCCGTGGGCGGCGGGAGCGTTATCGATGCGACCAAGCTCGCGGCAGCATCGTTGCTGGCAGATGCAGGTATTTGGGAGATTGTGGAAAGGCAAAAGGATATTCTTGAGGCGTTGCCCTGTTATGCCGTATGCACCTGTCCCGGTGCCGGGACCGAAGCAAGTTGTTCGGCCATTGTCAGCAATCCGGCAGCACTTGAAAAGCGCAGCGTCAAAGGGCCTGGGCTCTGGCCCCAGGCTGCTTTCGTTGATCCCCGCAGTCAATATGGTCTTCCCTGGCTGCAGACTTTGGCCGGGGGCATGGACACTTTTGCGCATTGTCTGGAGCATTTCATTTCCGGAGCTATGGATCCGCAGCCTTGTGAGGTGTCTTTATCGCTTTGCGCCAGCTTGATGCGCAGTGTGCTGGAGGCGTTGCGTACGTTGCAGAAAGATCCCGAAGCGTATACTGCGCGCGCTTCCCTGGCCTGGGCTTCCATTCTGGCCCTGAACGGCACGGCCGGTGCGGGCCTTGGAGGCGGCAGCTGGGTGCTGCACCTTGCGTCACACGCCTTGGGCGCGCATTTTTCCCGCATTCCGCATGGACTGGCTGTGGCTGCATTACTCCCGGGATGGCTGAACTTTTTGTCAATACAATCACCGCACGCGTTCGCTCTTCTGGAAAAATACCTCCAGGGGGCTCTGCAACCAGCGGGGTCTCTGCTGTCATTCAATGAGCTGAATGATTTTTTTTCATGTCCAAAAGGACATGATTTTGGCGTGTCCGCTGCTGATGTGGTTTCCATTGCCGCAACTGCGTACGCGGATGCCCAGGCCCATCCAGGCTCGGAACGTTTTTTTCCTTTGTCGGAAAAGATTTTTTTAGACCTCCTGTCCGGCGCGATTTAATCCAATTTTTTATATTTTATTGGCCTGTTACGGCCTGTTTTTTTGGGCATTGCAATTATTGCCTGAGAGTTCAAAGCGGGACCTTGAAAAAGCGGCCTCTATTTTTTGTGTTTTTTTGACATGATTTTTGCTTGAGGATAATACAGATGGAGGTCTGTTCTTTTTTTTGACGCAGAACTAAAGCTTGGACCTGAAAATGACGAAAAGATATTTAGTCGCCGAATGAATAATACATGGCATGCCGCAGCGGACAGCGTGACAGGCGGCGTTGGTACTGTCTATCATTCGTTTACTAAATAAAGGACTTGACCATGCTTCCTATACAGAAGCGTTATTTCAAACCGAGCAAAGACGCGCGCGTTTTGGCTATTCTGGAATCCTTGTCGCTGGAGAACGAGCTTTCGCAATCGGAACTCGGCCGTCGGCTCAGACTCAGTGGCGCAATGGTCAACCAGTATCTCAGGGAACTTCAGGACGAGCATCTCATTGAATATGAAGCAATAAACGGAAAAAGCTATCGCTACGTACTGACAGCCAAAGGCGAGCGCAAGCGTCAGGTGCTGTTTTCCGGCTGTTCCACGGAAGCGATTCAGATATATGCGGCGCTTAAAGACCAGATCGCAGCCAAGCTAAAGCTGTTGCAGGGTAAAAAAGTTGAAAAGTGCGTTCTGTTCGGCGCATCGGATACCTGCGAGGTTGTTTTAGGCGCGATATCCCATACGTCACTCGAGGTAGTGGCCCTGTTGGATAATGATCCCATAAAGCAGGGGAAACGGCTCCACGGGTATATCATTTCACCGCCGCAGGTGCTGGAAACCATTGCCTGCCAAGCTGTGTTGATAACCTCGTATGCGCGGCAGGATGAAATTCATGCCCAAATCGAGCCGCTCTGTTTGCAAAAAGGAATGGAGATAATGCGATTATGAAACATAATTACAAGATTCAACTCAATTCCGGCAGAGTTATCGGCCATGGTTCCCCTTGCTTTATTGTCGCTGAAATCGGCAACAATCATCAGGGCGAATTGCCTCTTGCCAAGGAAATGGTTCTTGCCGCCGCCGAAGCCGGCGCCCAGGCAGTGAAATTTCAAAAACGGGACATGGAGGCCCTTTTTACCCGGGCTGGTCGCGAGGCGCCCTATGGCGGTCCCAACAGCTTTGCGCCAACCTATGGCGAGCACCGCGACAAACTTGAGTTGAGCATTGAAGAAATGGCCGAGTGCAAGGCTTTGGCTGAGTCGCTCGGACTCGTATTTTTTGCCTCTGCATGGGATTTTGTGAGTCTCGAGCAGATGCTCGACCTGAATGTGGAGCTGCTGAAAATTTGTTCCGCCGACCTGGTGAATATCCCCATGTTGCGCCGTAGTGCGGCTAGCGGTTTGCCGATTATTCTGTCCACCGGCATGAGCGATTGGGGGGATATTGATACGGCAGTGGGCGAGTTGCGCCGGTTTCATGAAAATATTATTTTGCTTCATTGCAACAGCACCTATCCGTGTCCGGATGATCAGCTTGCCCTGCCGGTGATGAAACGGCTCAAGGATCGCTACGAGTTGCCCGTAGGATATTCGGGGCATGAGTTGGGCATAGGACCGAGTCTGGCCGCCGCGGTTCTGGGGGCTTGTGTCATTGAGCGTCATTTCACCCTCGATAAATCCATGCGCGGCACGGACCACAAGGTGTCTTTGGAGCCTGCCGAGCTGAAGCAACTCGTTTCCATGGTACGGGAGGCCGAACTTGCCTGCCGCGTAACGAACAAGGTCATTTTTGAAGGTGAAGAAAAAGCTGCGGCCAAGTTGCGTAAAAGCATAGTTTTTACCAGAGATCTCCCTGCAGGCCATGTTATTTCCGATGCGGACCTGACAGTCAAATGTCCGGGAACAGGTGTTTCCCCGGTGCATTGGGATGAAGTGGTTGGAGCGCGGCTTTGCTCCGGCGTCAGCTATGAGCAGCAATTGACCTGGGAATGTCTGGCTCCCGAGGAGGTTGCCGGTTGTGAAAATCTCGGGGAATTGCTGAATTAGCTTGCCGGAACTCTGTGTATTCCAGGCAGAGTGAGGCGTTTGCCTTCCGGGATGTTATTGGCGGACTGCGATTAGGCTATCAGGTGAGTGTATGCGAATTGCAATGATCACTGTGAATGATCCGGCAGGCGTCGGTATTCAGATGACCAATGCCATCAATCGTCTGACTGAGCATACGTGTCGTCTGATTACCACGGAATATCGCTATAATTTTGCATTTCAGAAAGACCTGCACGTCCCTGCTTTGGATGGACAAGGCCTGGAGGAGCTTGCGAGCGTACTCGAAACCAGTGACATTTATCATTTTCATTTGCTGGCAGATGAGAATTTGCAACTGGGGCCGTACGTTGTCAAAGATTTCCTCAAAAAACAGATTCTGGTGCACCATCACCACGGTCATCCGGATTTTCGGGGATATCCTGAAAAGTACCAGAAAAAATATCGGGAGCTGGGCCGGGATAATTTGTTGGTAAGTACGCCGGATCTTTTGCATCTGCTACCCGGGGCGCGTTGGCAGCCGAATTTTGTGCCTACGGATGATCCTTTGTTCATGCCTCCTGAAGATCCCCTGCCTGCTGAAGCCGGAGTGCTGCGTATCGGCCATTCTCCCACCCGCAAGGAATTAAAAAATACAGATGAGTTACGTGCCATAGTGGCCCGCCTGAACACTGAAGAACCTGGTAGATATTACCAGTTGGATCAGATAGAAAATACGCCGTATGTGGATTGCCTGAGGCGCAAGCAGCATTGCGACGTGCTTTTCGACCACATGCAGGGGTACTTCGGTATGAGCTCGCTGGAGGGGTTGAGCCAGGGCAGACCCACCATAGCAGGAGTGGATGACTGGAATATCGGACACATCCGCGACTATTTCGGCTGCGATTCCGTCCCTTGGGTCCTGGCGCGCAACAGCGATGAGCTTGCTGCAACATTGCGTCGTTTTATGGATGCCCCGGACGAGTGCCTGGCAATCGGAGCTGCCAGCAGGGCGTTCTTGGAACAAACCTGGAACGCTGCCCGGTGTATTCTGCCCCTGATCGAGTGGTATCAACGTCTTTCATGAGGTCCGGAATAAATTCACTGCCTCGCCTGAAATTCCGTCTTCTACAGTACTGGCGAACAAAGGTGACTGGCTGGACTCGAAAAATTTATATTTGAATTGATTACGCGAGAAGCTGAAATTTTTGAAGGTGCTTAGGAACCTTTTGGAAAAAGGTTCCTAAGACACCGGAGGCATTTTATTTAAAATTGCTAGACGTCGAAGAGATGCTCGAGGTCGTCGCGTGTCAGAGACTTCCAAGCGTCCTGGCCAGGAATGATGGCTTCAGCCACGTCTTTTTTCATATCCTGCAGTTTGAGGATCTTTTCTTCCACAGTATTCTGGCAGATCATCTTGTAGGAAAATACCTGTCTTGTCTGGCCGATACGGTGCGTACGGTCCGTGGCCTGGCTTTCCACAGCCGGGTTCCACCAGGGGTCGTAATGGATGACATAGTCCGCGCTGGTCAGGTTCAAGCCCGTACCGCCTGCTTTAAGCGAGATCAGGAAGATGGGAATGTCCGGATCGTTGTTGAACCGGTCGACCTGGTCGAAACGGTCTTTGCTCGAACCGTCGAGATAGGCAAAGGGCTTTTCGCTGATGATCAGCCAGGAACGGATAATGTGCAGCATCTGCACGAACTGCGAGAACACCAGAACCTTGTGGCCTTCATCAATGATGTCCGTGATCATGTCCTTGAAGGCGTCGAACTTGCCCGAGGGCAGGTTGGTGCTCACACCCGGCATGTCGAGTTTGAGCAGGCGCGGGTGGCAGCAGATCTGCCGGAGCTTGAGAAGCGCATCAAGGATGGACATCTGGCTTTTAGCCAGGCCTTTTTCGTCCACGTTCTGCATGACCTGTTCCTTGAGCTTCTTGGCCAGGGCCGCGTACAGATCCATCTGCTCCTCGGCCAGCGAACAGTAGAAAACGCTTTCGATCTTTGGTGGCAGGTCTTTGGCCACCTCGCTTTTGGAGCGGCGGAGGATGAAGGGTTTGACCCGCGTCCGCAGAAAGGAAAGGGTTTCCTCGTCACCGTCCTTGATGGGCTTGACAATGCCGCGTTGAAAGGAATGCTGCGAGCCGAGGAATCCGGGCATCAGGAATTCGAACAAGGACCAGAGTTCGAACAGGTTGTTTTCGATGGGCGTACCGGACAGACAGATACGCAGCCTTGATGCCAGTTTGCGTACGGATCGCGCCGTTATCGTGTTGGGATTTTTAATGTTTTGGGCTTCATCCAGAATGATGGCATTGAATTCGTATTTCTGCAGTTCTTCCAGGTCGCGGCGAAGCAAGGCATAGGTGGTAAGGATAATGTCGGAATCCTTGATTTTCTTGAACATATTTTCGCGGCGCGTACCGTAAATGGTCAACAATTTAAGCGAGGGAACGAATTTGCTCGCTTCCCGTTCCCAGTTGGGTAAAACCGACGTCGGAACCACGATCAGCGTCGGGCCGATCCAATTCTGATCGTGCATGAACTGGATAAAGGAAAGGGTCTGGATGGTTTTGCCCAGGCCCATTTCATCCGCAAGAATGCCGCCAAAGCCGTATTCGCGCAGAAAGTTGAGAAAACTCATGCCTTGCAGCTGGTAGGGACGCAGCGTGGCGTTGAGGCTTTTCGGTTGGATTACCTGGGTGATTTCCGTGAAATTGTGAATGTTTGTACGCAACTTGTTCCAGAATGAATCGGTGGTCACCTCGGGCAGGTCTTCCAGGATCTTGTCCAGAACCGGCGCTTCGTATTGTTTGAATTTCTTCCGCGGCGGTTTTTCCGGGTCAAAGCCCAGGGCACGCAGTTTGTGGCCGAGTTTTTCCAGCCAGCTTTCCGGCAAGCTCGTATAAGAACCGTCCTTCAGCTGTACGTAGCGTTTTTTCTGGGTCCAGGCTTTCCATATTTTTTCGATAGGCACCCGCTGGTCGTCGTATTCAACCGCAAGGTCCAGATTGAACCATTTGTCGTCTTCTTTGCTTTCGAGCTTGGCCACGATGTTGGGTTGCGAGAGACGTACCTTGTAGCGGGTGAGATTTTTTTCTCCGTATATCCGGTAGGCTTCCACGAGCTTGGGATACGCGTCCAGGAGGAAGGTAATCGCTTCTTCCGGTTCGAGAAACCAGATGGAGTTGCTGCGCGGCTGGAAGTTCATGTCTTGAAGCTCTTGCGTCAGCTGGGCTTCTTCCGCCTGGGAGCGGCGAATCAGAAAAGACTTGCCGTTATGCTGGTAGCTGCCGGTCTGCAGATCCGGGTTGGGCCCCGGCAGGCTGTATTCTCCGTGTTCGGTCTCGTAGACGTTTTCAATCTGCAGGGTGAGCAGGCTGCCTTCTTCATCCAGAAAAAGTTTGGGATTGTACTTTGCGTCGGCAAAGATGGGTTTCATATGCTCGAGGAACGCTTCCTGGTCCACAAGGTCCGAGGCCGGGAGTTTGGTCCAGACCCGGTCGAGGAATTCGGATATTTCTTGCTGGCTGATGAGGGGCGGAGATTTGACCAGCTCCTGGATCAACTTGGGAGAAAGGCCCGTCTGGACAGGGTAGAAGCTTTTGTTCCAACAAACCCAGAGTGGGAGCTGCCCGTAGAAAAAAGTTTCATTTTTAAGGATGGAAAAGGGGGGTTTTCCTTCCCGCCCGAGCATAACGTCAAAAGAGAGGCCTTCAGCGCCAAGCTGTGGTTTAAGCATCAAGCGCATTGTTTTGGTTTCAATGCGGCAGGGATTCTCGGTATCCTGCCAGAACAGGTAATATTCATTGGCGATGGCTCGGAAAAACCACGTCAACAGTCCGTCCGGAACTTCGATGCGGTGTCCTTCGTATCCGATATATTTTTCAATCTGCTGGCAGACGGGGATAAGTTCCGGCGAAAGTTCGACCCAGTCCGGGTTGCGAATGATCTGTTCGAGGGTTATTGGGTTTTTGACAGTGGATAATCCCGATTTGTTTTGCCGGGCGCGAAAAAATGAGACCTGAAACCGGCCTGGTTCAGGAAAAAAATTGAACACCAGATAATGACGTCCGGGTTCGGGTTCGGGCTCGGTTGCGAAGAACGACCGGAATGTCTGATGCCAGTCAGTTTTGGGAGCGCTGGAGTCCTCTTTGGGGGTGGACTCCAGAGAAGACAGCAATTTTAGCGCAGTTGCTCCGACATGCCTGCATACTCCGGAAAAAATATCTGGACAATTGCAATTGAAAGAAATGTTGTTGTCCGACAGGGTGACAGAAATTTCCGGGGAGTAAATTTGGAAATCCTCAGCCTGAATGTTGGCTTCAACTTCCCATATTTTTTCGCCTTTTTTCAGACTGAGTTTTTGAACTCCCCCATTGCTGATTATATACTGCGCACCATCGAGTATGTATTCAGGAATGGAGTCTGCGACGAAATGCTGAAGCAGGGATTTTACCTTGCTTTCATCGCCTTTTTCCATGATTTTTTTATTACTCCTTTTCAAGCTCGTCATCTCTTTTGGAGAGGTGACAGCGGCAGTCTTGAAGAATTTTTTAGTTAATCAAAATTTCAGATTTGATCAAGCGGCTTGGCTTTTTCATGGGCTTGATTCATAGTCCGGCGATCATAACTCCGGAAATTATTCCCATCATACTGGAAATAAAAATTATGGCAATAGGTGGCAAAAATATGAAGGCATCCTTGTACATTTTTTTGGTTGCGGCGTTTCTGCTTTTTTTCTTAATCGGTTGCGGTCGGGATCAAAATGAGGCCCAGGAAGATGACGGTGACGATCCGATCATCAACAATGACGCCGGTTCAACAGGGGAGGAGGCTGCAGGCCCCCCGGTTTATGGCGGCCGCCTGGTGAGGGGCATCATCGGCGATGTCACCAATTTCATTTATCCTCTGGCTTCAGATCAGACCTCGCATGAAATTGCCGAATTGTTTTATGTTGCACCATTGAAATACGATAAAAATCTTAAAATCGTTCCCTGGGCTGCTGAACGATACGAAATTCTGGAAAACGGCAAGATTCTGCGCTTTAAACTCAAGGAAGGCATACTCTGGGATGACGGCGTTGAACTGACATCAGCCGATGTTGAATTTACCTATAAGCTGATGATTGATCCGAAAACCCCAACCGCCTATGCTGAAGATTTCCTCCTGATTAAAGAATTCAAGGTTATTGACCGCTATTCCTTCGAGGTTCACTATGAAAAGCCCATGGCGCGTTCGCTTGTCACCTGGATGAATGGAATTTTACCCAAGCACGCCTTGGAGCATCAGAATCTGCTCAAGACAAAACTGGCTCGCGAACCTTTGAGCGCAGGCCCCTTTAGACTGAAGGAATGGAGCGCCGGCAGGCGGATTGTTCTTTCTGCTAGAGATACCTATTTTGAAGGGCGTCCCTACCTCAATGAAATAGTTTACAGGGTTATTCCGGATCTTTCAACTATGTTTCTTGAATTGAAAGCTGGTCATGTGGACATGATGGAATTGTCTCCAGTGCAATATCTTTATCAGACAAAAGACGATAAATGGGATCGCAACTATCATAAATTTAAGTTTTTATCATTTTCCTATATGTATATGGGCTATAACTTGCAGGATCTTAAATTTTCCGATGTGCGCGTACGCCAAGCGCTCGCCCATGCTATAAATAAGGAAGAAGTGGTCAAAGGGGCCTTGATGGGATTAGGTGTGCCGGTTATAGGCCCGTACAAGCCGGGAACCTGGGTTTATAATGATGAGATTACGGACTACGGGTATGATCCGGAAACAGCAAGGCTGCTCCTGGCCGATGCCGGATGGAAAGATACAGATGGGGACGGCGTACTGGACAAGGCGGGGAAAGCGTTTGAATTTACTCTTTTGACCAATCAAGGCAATACGCAACGTATTAAAATTGCAACGATCATACAAAGCAATTTGCTAAAAATTGGCGTCAAAGTAACCATCCGTACAGTTGAATGGGCCGCTTTTCTCAAGGAATTTATCGACAAAAGACGGTTTGAAGCCGTTATCCTGGGCTGGAATATTTTGCAGGATCCTGATATTTATGACGTATGGCATTCCTCAAAAATCGCACCAGGAATGCTGAACTTCATTGGATACGCCAACGAGGAAGTGGACGCCTTGCTGGAGCGGGGCCGGTCCACAGTCAACCAGGACGATCGCAAGCGCATCTATTTCAGGTTGCAGGAACTACTTCACCGGGACCAGCCCTACTGCTTTTTGGCGGTGCCGTACGCATTGCCTATTGTGCAGGCCCGCTTTCAGGGCATCAAACTGGCGCCTCAGGGGATTACGTATAATTTGACAGATTGGTGGGTGCCCCAAGACGCGCAGCGTCATTAGCGGCAAGCCGCCACGGAAAATAACACAATATGATACGCATTGGTGAGATAATAGAAATAGTTCAGGGCTACATGCCTCAGGAAGGCATTACTCTGATTCAGAAGGCCTATGTTTTTTCGGCCAGCGCCCATGCCGGCCAAACGAGGCGTTCCGGCGAACCGTACCTTTCGCATCCGTTGGAGGTGGCCAATATTCTGGCGGATATGAAAATGGACGAGGACACCATTGTCGCAGGCTTACTGCACGATACGGTGGAAGATACGAAAATTTCCATTGAAGAGGTGGACTCGCTCTTTGGCGAGGAAGTTGCCGATATTGTGGATGGAGTTACCAAACTCGGTAAAATGAGTTTCGACTCCAAAGAAGACGCCCAGGCTGAAAGCATTCGCAAAATGATTCTGGCCATGGCGGAGAACATCAGTGTTTTGATCGTCAAATTGGCCGACAGGCTGCATAACATGCGGACGCTGGAATACATGCCGCAGCACAAGCAAAAGCTTATCAGCCAGGAAACCATTGATATTTATGCTCCATTGGCCAACCGGCTCGGGTTGCACCGGATCAAAACCGAACTGGAAGATCTGGGCCTGAAGTACACCCGGCCGGATGTCTACTTTCAACTCTTTGAAGGTGTTTCCAAGCGGCAGACCGTTGGCATCGAGTACGTAAAGAAGGTCACGGGCATTCTGCGGCAACTGTTGGAGGACAACATTATCAAGGGCCGGGTACACGGCAGAAACAAGCATCTGATGAGCGTATACCGCAAGATGCAGCAGCAGAATCTGCCCCTGGAGCAAATTTATGATTTGATCGCCTTTCGCGTTATCGTGAATTCTGTCAAGGACTGCTATACGGTTCTCGGTCTGGTGCATAATATGTGGAAACCCATTCCCGGGCGATTCAAAGACTATATTTCCATGCCCAAGGCCAACATGTACCAGAGTCTGCACACCACGGTCATCGGGCCGCAAGCGGAACGCATCGAGATTCAGATCCGCACCATGGAAATGCACCGTGTGGCGGAATATGGCGTGGCAGCGCACTGGCTTTATAAAGAAGGCGGGCGGGTCAAAGACAAAGACGTCGGCTCTTTCGGTTGGTTGCGTGAAATTGTCGACTGGCAGAAGCAGGAGGACAATCCGCGTGAATTTATCCGCTCACTCCGCTTTGATCTGTTCAAAGACGAAGTCTATGTTTTTACCCCGAACGGGCAAGTCAAAGAATTGCCCGAAGGCGCCACGCCCGTGGATTTCGCGTATCTTATCCATACGGAGATCGGCGACCATTGCACCGGAGCCAAAGTCAACGGGCGGCTTGTAACGCTGAATACCGAACTGCATAACGGCGATACCGTGGAGATCATTACGGACGCCCACCGCCGACCCAGCAGAGACTGGCTGAAATTCGTCAAAACCGCTAAAGCGCGTACGCGGATAAACCATTACATACGCAACGAGGAGCGTACCCGCAGTATTGCGCTGGCCAAGGAGCTTCTTGAAAAAGAAGGCCGCCGCATGGGCATCAATATCGCCAAGGCCATCAAGGAGCACAAGTTTGACGAGCTGGCCAAAGAGTTTTCATTCAACGGTTCGGATCAACTGTTGTCTGCGGTAGGATATTCGCGCCTCACTCCTAAAAAGGTTCTCAAGCGGTTGCTGCTGCGCGAGGAAGAAAAGAACGCCCCGCAAGAGACCGTTCAGGTCGAGCCGGCGGAAGAAAAAACGCCTGAGCCCCAGCGTGCCAAAGGATCGGACAAAATCAGAATCGAAGGAGTGGATGATGTTCTCATTCATTTTGCCAAATGCTGCAATCCGGTCATGGGAGACAATATAATAGGGTACATCAGTCACGGCAGGGGGCTGACCGTACACACCAGCGACTGCCCCAACGTCCAGAACTTTGAACCCGAACGGTTGATTCAGGTTTCCTGGGACGGACTGGAACAGGAGAGCTACCACACCAAGATCAGGATTCTATGCAAAAATACCCGCGGCGTACTGTCCAAGATCAGCACCTTGATGGCCGAACAGGGGTTGAATATTGATTCCGGGCAGTTCCGTTCCAATGTGGACGGCCGTACGCTCCTGCATTTTACTGTGGAGACCACTGACGCGAAACAGTTGTACGAGACACTCGAAAAGCTTAATTCAATGGATATTGTCCTTGAGGCCGTGCGGGAATGATGCGGCAGAGCGATGCTGTTTTGCTTATTTCAAAAACAGTTTGATTTTTTTCCCGATGACCTTGTCGGAAAACGTCCCCTGCCTGACTTCCAGGATGTATTTGGCTTTCCCGCGGCCTCTATACGTGGGGCAAGGCATCCCAGGGCACGGCGTGGCCCGCTGGATATCGACGACTTCATTGTTTTGGTTCACAAAAACCATGTCCAGGGGAATGAGCGTGTTGCGCATCCAAAAAGTGGCCACTTCCTCTTTTTCGTTGATAAAAAGCATACCGCAGTTTTCGTTCAAGGACTTGCGAAACATCAGTCCCCGTGCTTTTTCCTGATGCGTTCGGGCCAGCTCAAGACAAATAGTCTTCTTATCGAGCACGACATAGGGCTGATTTTGGCAATGCCCTCCAAGTACAAGGCTCGCGGCTACTAACAGGTTGAGTAGTATCATGTTTTTTGTTGTTGCAGCTGTTCTTGATTTGAGGTTGCGGTGTCCCCGGACGTTTTGTTGGCAGACAATGTGCCTATTCGGAACGGTATTTAAGTTTCAAGCGTAGTCAGTTAATATTACGAAATAAAATTGGATGCAAAACAAAAAAGACAACAAAATATGTATAAAAATTCCATAGATAGTCTAGACTTTTCTTCAACCATCTGGCATATGTTCATCAGAATATTGAAGTTGGTCGCATTATTCAGGGATAATGCGCTTTCGTTTTTGGAAATATAATTCTGATAAAGGTGGGTGACAGGGCATATGTTTATCAGTTTAGAAGAGTTGACCCTTGTTGAATGGATTGTCGGCGGAGTTGGGCTTCTTGTCCTGGTGTTCGCTCTTTGCCGTTTGTTGGGCGCTATTTTTGAGGGTGAGACCAAAAACGATTTTCCACGATTTGATATGCGGACCTACAAACAGCGCTAACGGGCGCAGTGATTTTTACTCTGGGGCATGACAGTTGCCGGATGCTACTGTTTTTGTTCAAACTGCTTGGTATCTCTAATGAAATCGCCGGAGCTATGTGATTTTGAATCACATAGCTCCGGCGTTGTTTATTTATGTTATTGTGGTATCGTATTACAAACTGGCTTTTGGCTCTGAGCACCTGCGGGGGAGTTTTTTCAGAAACGGTAGTCGTCCTGGACTACCGTGCGTGCTCGCAGTTGTCCCGTCTAAAATAGCGCCTCCCTCAAAAGAGGAAGCGGAAACGAAAATTCGATCGCATTTCGGTTGGCACTATGGAAAACAAAACAAAGGGAAAGGGCAAGACACGGGTTTTGATATACCCGGACTGGTGCAAGGGCTGCGGGTTATGCGTCAATTTTTGCCCGTCTAAAGTTTTTGAACTGGATGAAACCGGAAAGTCCAGGGTCGTCAATGAGGCTGAGTGTATCAACTGTGGTTTTTGCGAACTGCATTGTCCTGATTTTGCCATCAAGGTTATGCCCAAGGAAGCGGAAGATGAGCTCCCAGGCGTACCGCAGCAAGTCTTTCATAATGGTTCGTCATGAGAAAAGTTATGAAAAAGACAACGGAATTGTTTGGATTGGGAAATGAAGCTGTTGTGGAAGGCGCATTGCTTGCCGGTTGTACGTTTTACGGCGGCTACCCCATAACCCCTTCCAGCGAAATCATGGAATCCATGGCAGCAAGGATGCCATATGTTCCTGATGGGGTTTTCCTGCAGATGGAAGATGAAATTTCCGGTCTTGGGGCGGTCATCGGAGCGTCTCTTGCCGGGCGCAAGGCCATGACTGCAACTTCAGGCCCGGGTTTTTCGCTGATGCAGGAGCACCTCGGTTATGCCTGCATGGTGGAATCCCCTCTGGTTATCGTCAATGTCATGCGCGGCGGACCTTCCACCGGACTTCCGACGAGTCCGGCCCAGGGAGACGTGCAGCAAGCCCGGTGGGGGACGCATGGGGACCACGCCATCATTGTGCTGTCCGCATCCACTGTCCAGGAATGTCTGGAAATGACCATTATGGCGTTTAACTTTGCGGAAAAATACCGCTCGCCTGTGATTCTGCTCCTGGATGAGGTAACGGCGCACACAAGGGAAAAATACATCCTGCCTGATCCTGAAAAATTGGAAATATATTACCGCGTCATACCTTCCATGCCGCCAGACTGGTACAAACCCTTTGAAGAAAGCATGCGCGGGGTTCCTCCCATGGCGCCCATCGGTTGCGGTTATCGTTCGCATTATACCGGATTGACCCATGATGAAATGGGCTATCCGACGCAGAAGCCCGGCGAGGCTGAATCCGCTGTTTTACGCCAGTTCCGCAAGATTGATAACTTCTATAAAGATATCATGCTGTACGACAGCCTGATGCTGGATGACGCGGATATCGGCGTCGTGGCCTATGGCAGTGTGGCCCGTTCCGCCGAGCTTGCCATCCGCCAGGCGCGTGAGCAGGGGATCAACGCCGGACTCCTGACTTTGAAAACACTTTTCCCTTTTCCCCGGCCGCCGGTCGAGCGTATGGCCAGGGACTGCAAGGTCTTGATCGTGCCGGAAATGAACATGGGGCAGATCTCCCGCGAGGTTAAACGCGTCAACAACGGCAAAGCCCGGGTGCGTACCATCAACAGGGTGGATGGGCAGATTATCACACCTTCTCAGATCCTAAAACAAATCACGCAGGTGTAAGCCATGTCCGAAGTTACGCAACTGATTCATAATTACTTGCGGCATAACAAAAAGTTTCCCCATGTGCTGTGTCCGGGCTGCGGCCATGGTATTTTTCTCGGATCGCTGATTCGCAGCGTCCACGCCATGGGGCTTGCCAAGGACGAGGTTGTTGTGGTTTCCGGCATCGGGTGTTCCGGCCGCCTGGCCGTGTACGTGGATTTCAACACGGTGCACGCCACCCACGGACGAGCTCTGACCTTTGCCACGGGCATTAAAATGTCCAACCCGCGCCTGACGGTTATCGTCATCATGGGCGACGGCGATGCCCTGTCCATCGGCGGCAATCACCTGATACATGCCGCCAGGCGGAACATCGGGGTGAAGACCATTATCCTCAACAACAATATATACGGCATGACCGGCGGACAGTGCTCTTCCACAACGCCTCCCGGGGCCTTTTCAATGACCACACCTTTCGGGCAGCTGGAAAATCAGTTCGATATTGCCAAGCTGGTTTCTTCCGCCGGGGCCAATTATGTGGCCCGTGCTACGGCTTTTCATGCCGGGTTGATGGACAAGCTCCTGCTGGAATCCTTTTCCAACCCCGGTTTTTCGCTGGTCGAGGTGTTTTCTCCCTGTCATACGCAGTACGGACGCAAGAACAAGTTCAAAAATCCCGTGCAGATGTATGAAGATTTGAAAAGACGCAGCATGAACATAGAAAAGTATCAGGAGCTGCCTCCGGAAAAGCGGGCAGACAAGTTTCCCATCGGGGTTTTTGTAAAAAAAGACGACCCTGGTCTCGAAGACAGATACCAAGCCATGGTAGCCTCCTTGCGGGGAGAGCAACAATGAAGAATTTACAGACCTTGAAACGTTTCGAACTCCGGCTCTCCGGCCTGGGCGGGCAGGGGATCATCACTCTCGGCCGGGTGCTCGGCTATGGCTTGGCTATCGGCCACGGCTACTACGTCACCCAGACTCAAAGCTACGGACCCGAGGCTCGCGGCGGATCCAGCAGGGCGGATCTGGTGATCAGCTCGGACCCCATAAGCTACCCCAAGACCGAAGAAGTGGACCTGCTGGTGGCCTTGAGCCAGCAGGCCTGCAACATGTATTACCGCCACCTGAAAAACGCCGGAGTGCTTTTGGTGGATAATACGCTCGTGCAGCAGACGCCGACCAGCATGTCCTACAAGCTGCCGTTCACGCAGCTTGCCGCGGAAAAAATCGGCAACCCTTTGACGCTGAATACCACTGTGCTTGGGGCCGTGACCCATCTGCTGCCTTTTGCCGAGGCTCGTATCATGCGCAAGGCTCTGGAAGAAAACCTTCCGGCAAAAATTTTACAGATCAATATGAAAGCCTTTAATCTGGGCCTGCGCGAAGCCAGAAAACATCTGGGCGAACCGCCCGCCATCTGGAGCGACGCTGCCAACATGGCTTCCGAGGAGGAAGAACGCCCCCTCGAGTAATGTCCGGCCGGCCTGGCTCGTCATTTCATGCGGATGCGGAAGGTTCATAAGCATCCGCTTTTTTCCCTAAACAGGGCACTAGCCGTCGCCCACAGGTAACGTTTTGTCCTTAGCGGCCGTCCAAATTGACAGCAGTTGGAGGATGGCGTAAGCCCTGCACCCTGCCGGGGCACGGCGGTAAGTGGAGTAAACAAGCAGTATGGCAACTATACGTAGTCTGGTGAAGTCCGAGGCCAAAACCGCGGCAATCTATGTGGGGACTTCGGCCCTCAATCAGCTCGCCTCGTTTATTCTGATCCCCTTTTATTGGCAGGTGCTGAGTCCCGCCGATTATGGCGTAATTGCCATAACCGAGGTCATTGGCCGGTTCGTGGCCTGTTTTTTGGGGTTGGAACTGGGCATGGGCATCACGCGTTTTTATTATGAATGGCCGGAAGCGGAACGCAGACGCAGGCTCGGATCCATTTGGATGGGGCATTGGGCGAGCACTCTGGGCTTGGGAAGCCTGTCCTTCGGGGCCATATGGCTGGTGAGTCCGGTGTTGTTCCCGAGTGTGCCTTTTTACCCGTACTTGTTTTTGGGGCTGGTGGTGACCATTCTGAACAGTCTTCAGGAAGTCGTCAACCATACCTTGCGAATCAAAAAACTGCCCATGGTTTTCGCCGCCTATAATTTAGGCGGTTTTTTGGTGCGCGTATTCAGTAGCATCTGGTTCGTAGTCATCTTGGATCGCAAGCTTCAGGGATATTTCGAGGGGTTGATTGTGGGCAACGCCGTGGTCGTTGTTATCTGCGGCTGTCTGATGCTCTGCTATGCGCGCCCCTGTCTTGGCGGGCCGGCCCTCAAAGAGGCTGTTCGTTTTTCCGTACCGATCATCTGGTCCAACGTGTTGAACAAGATTTCTTCCATCGCGGACCGTTTGATGCTCCAGTATTTTGCTTCGCTCGAGGTCCTGGGCATTTATGCCGTATCCATTAAATTCGCCCAGGTCGTGACGCAGTTCCACGGAGCCATAAAAATGTCCTTTGTGCCCTTTTTGTTCAAGACTATAGCCGGCAAGGATGCAGACGCCGGTGCTGATAAGCGCGACCTTGTGGCCCGGATGGCGGTAATCTATTTTATGCCCTTGGCTGCCATCGGTTTGTTGATTTCCGTTTTTATCCGCGACTTCGTGTTCATCATCAACCGCCCGGCGTATTTTCCCGTCATCCATGTGGTGCCACTGGTGGTGGGAGCGCAGCTTCTCGCCAATGCCTATCTGTATTTTGCGCCCGGATTGCTTATTTCCAAGCAAACCCGGCTGCTTTGGATAGCCTCGTTGCTGCGCCTTCTGGTTTTCGCTGCGGCAGGGCCCTTTCTGGTCTCCTATTTTCATCTTCAGGGGATGATTGCCTGCCTTTACCTGGCTACCAGCACCTACATGGCGGTTTCTTATTATCTTTCGCAGAAGCATTTTCCTCTGCCCTTGCGGCTGGATTATTTGGGAGGCCTCGCAGGTGTCTACGCACTGCTTGTCTTGGGGGCGAACAGGATCGAACTGGGAAGCATCTGGCTGGACATACTGCTCAAAGGCGTGTTTTGCACTGTGATTCTTTTCACCGTGATGCAGCTGTTCATCAGATTCAGAAAAAGAAGCGCTTGAACAAAGGAAATGTAGTGTTTCCGGGTGATCCGGGCGGATATTTGACGGGTGCGGCTTTTTCAACTCCTCGCGGCAGAGAGGATGCGGCCGCCAGACTTTCCAGAGAGCGGTATTCCGGAGGATACCTCATGGATCTACAAGGAATTTTTTAGGAAAAACCAATTGTTATGAATATCGTTGTTTTTTTGGCTTTTCCATTGAAGGGCTGAAAAAAATTTTTTACTATCGCCCACTATTTCAGTGTCAGGATAGTATCCGCCGGTCGCGGCGATTTGAACTTTAAAATACAGGATGTCCCATGAGAAAATTCAGTATAAACGACAAAGCGATCACGGACGAGTCTAAACCGTACGTGGTGGCGGAGATTGGACAAAATCACCAGGGCAGTGTCGAAACCGCAATGAAACTGTTTCAGGCCGCCAAGGACTGCGGCGCGGATGCCGTAAAACTCCAAAAGAGAGACAACAAAGGGATTTTCACAAAAGCCGCTTACAACAAAAACTATGACAGTGAAAACGCTTTTGCCCCCACCTATGGGGAACACCGCGAAACCCTGGAGCTTGGCCGCGAGGAATTCGTGACGTTGAAGCAATATGCCAAAGAGCTCGGACTGGATTTTTCCTGCACGGCCTTTGATCAAAAGAGCGCCGACTTCTTGATGGATATTGGTATTGATCTGTTCAAAATCGCCTCCGGCGATCTGGTCAATACGCCTTTGCTCGAATATGTGGCCAAGATGGGCAAACCCATGGTTATCAGCACCGGCGGATCGTTTATTGATGACGTCAAGCGCGCTTATGAAACCGTGATGCAGTTCAACAAGAACGCGTCGTTCCTGCAATGCACCGCGGCCTATCCGTCTGAACCCGAGCACATGAATCTGCGTGTCATTGAGTCCTACCGGGATTTGTTCCCCGAATGCGTTATCGGCCTTTCCGATCATCAGAACGGCATTGCCATGGCCGTGGTCGCCTATACGCTGGGTGCACGGGTTTTTGAAAAACATTTCACGCTCAACCGTGCCTGGAAAGGGACGGACCATGCCTTTTCGCTCGAACCCACCGGATTGCGCAAAATGATCCGCGACCTGCACCGGACCAGGGATGCCCTGGGCAACGGAGTCAAAGAGCCTTTCGGTCTGGAGGCTGCACCTTTGTTGAAAATGCGCAAAAAGATCGTCGCCGCCCATGAGCTCGCCTCCGGTACGGTGCTCACGGAAGAGGATCTGGCTCTCAAATGCCCCGGCGACGGCCTGTTGCCTTACGAATGGGATAACGTTGTGGGCAAGAAGCTCAAGCAGGATCTGAATGAAGACGATCCGTTGTCCATGGACGTGTTGGAGTAGATTTTGACATGAACGATACGCAAGACTTCCTGTATGACGTACGGGGCAGGGTGGTTGTGGTCTCCGGCGGACTCGGACAACTCGGGCGGCAGTTTACCCAGACCCTGCTCCGGCGCGGCGCCCGAGTCGCCCTCGTTGATCTCAAAGGATCGGAAAACGGGCTGGAGCCCCTTTTCGGCGACCTGGCCCAAAACGCGTTGTTTGTTCAGGCGGACGTAACTGACAAAGACTCGTTGGAACAGGCGCTGCAAACAATCACTGCGCATTGGGAAACTCCCAGCGGCCTGGTGAACAATGCGGCCCTGGACTCCCCTCCGAACGCGCCCGCAGAAGAGAACGGGCCGTTCGAGACCTATCCGGTCGCTTCGTTTGAAAAGATTCTGCAGGTCAACGTAACGGGTGTTTTTCTGTGCTGCCAGGTCTTTGGCCGGGCCATGGCGGAAGCGGGACGCGGTTCCATCATCAATATCTGTTCCACGTACGGGGTGGTTTCGCCCAATCAGGACCTGTATACCTACAGGCGGGAACGCGGGGAAACGTTTTTCAAACCCGTAGCCTATTCGGTTTCCAAATCCGCCTTGCTCAACCTGACCCGCTATCTGGCCACCTACTGGGGCAAAAAGGGCGTACGGGTGAATACCCTCACTTTTGGCGGTGTTTTCAATAATCAGGATTCGGAATTCCTCGAAGCTTATGGCCAGCGCGTACCCATGGGACGTATGGCCGAAGAAAGCGAATACAACGGGGCCGTGGTTTTTTTGCTTTCGGACGCATCCTCGTATATGACGGGTTCCAACATGGTCTTGGACGGCGGATGGACTGCCTGGTAACAGTGGTTCTGATGCGTCCTAATGTAAAAAACGCGGCGTACGCGATATAACTAAAGGGTGAACACGATGGCACTGCCGGAAATCATTCCGAACTGGATAGGCGGCAAAGCGGTTATGGCCGCCGGAGGCGAAACTTTCGAAAACAGCAATCCTGCTGACGGTTCGGTCTTGTGCCGTGTGGCGCGTTCGCGCGCAGCGGATGTTCAGGCTGCCGTGGAAGCCGCTCTGGCCGCGCAACCGGAATGGGGTACGCTGCCCGCCGTCAAGCGCGGCATGCTGCTGCACGAACTGGTGCTGGGCATGCGCGCCCGCAAGGAAGAAATCGCCCGGATCGTTCATTTGGAAACCGGCAAGACTTATGGCGAGGCCCTGGGCGAGACCGAAGGCGCCATGGCGCTCGGGCTGTTTTATGCCAGCGAAGGACAGCGGCTTTATGGGAAAAGCTGCACCACCGGCGTGCCCAACCGGCTCGCCATGACGGTTCGCCAACCCATCGGGGTTGCCGGATTGATCATTGCGGCCAATACGCCCATCGCCAATGTGGCCTGGAAGATTTTTCCGGCCATGATCTGCGGCAACGCGGCGATCCTCAAAGCATCGGAAGATACGCCGGGCACTGCCGCCATTGTGGCGGAGATCGCCAAAGACGCGGGCATCCCGGACGGCGTTCTGAACGTGGTGCAGGGCTTTGGCCAGGAAGCTGGCGCGCCATTGGTGGAGCATCCGGACGTGGGCGTGGTCAGTTTTACGGGGTCCAGCGCGGTGGGGCGCAAGATAGCCGAAGTCGCGGGCAAACGCTTGGCCAGGGTCTCCCTGGAGCTGGGCGGTAAAAATCCTCTGGTGGTCTGTGACGACGCTGATTTGGACAACGCGGTCAAATGGACCATGCTTTCAGCTTTCAGCAACGCGGGGCAGCGGTGCGCGGCCGCCAGCCGGATTATCATCTTTGATGCGGTGTACGACCAGTTTGTGGACAAGCTGCTGGTGGAAAGCAAGAAGCTGAAAGCCGGCCCCAACGAGGGCGATTATTTCGGCCCTGTCATCAACGAACGCCAGCTGGCCAACATGCTCGCCGCAGTTGATGCGGCCAAAAAAGAAGGTGCGGAAGTTCTTCTCGGGGGGCATCGGCTGGAAGATCCCGAACATAAGAACGGTTCGTACATGGCTGCGACACTGCTCGCCAATGTGTCTCCTCAGGCTGCCATCTCGCGCAAGGAGCTTTTCGGACCCATCGCCTGCCTGTACCGGGTCAAGGATTTCGAAGAAGCCCTGGCCATGGCCAATGATGCGGACTACGGACTCACTGCCTGTATCCATACGGATAATTTTCATCGCGGCGTGGAGTTCTGCAAGCGTGTCCAGGCCGGAGTGGCAGTGGTCAACGCGGCCACCTACGGGAGCGAGCCGCACATGCCCTTCGGCGGCGTCAAACAGTCCGGCAACGGCAGCCGCGAGCCAGGCACTGAAGCCCTGGACGTGTATAGCGAGCTGAAGAACATGTTGATACATACGGATGCGGAACGCTTGTAACACGTCTTTGCTAATCTGAATTTCCCTTTAAAGGAGGTCCGGTCAAACGCTTTTGAGCGTTTTTTCCGGATACGTACGTATGACAGAAAACAACGCAGTAGCTTTCATTCCAGCCAGATCCGGTTCCAAGCGGGTTACAGGCAAGAACATTCGCGAGCTGGCAGGCCACCCCTTGTTGGCGTACGCCATTGTCAATGCGCTTCAGAGCGGTGTGTTCCGTGATGTGATTGTTTCAACAGAGTCAGAAGAATACGCGGCCATAGCGCGGAAATACGGCGCGAACGTGCCTTTTTTGCGGCCAGTGGAATACGCCGGGGATACTTCGCCGGATATCGAATGGGTGCAGCATACGCTCGAACGACTGCGCGACGAGGGCAGGAACTACGAGTATTTCAGCATCCTGCGGCCCACCAACCCGTTTCGTACGGCAGAGACCATCCGCCGTGCCTGGGAGACGTTCATCAAGGTCCCTGGGGCAGACTCGCTGCGGGCAGTGGAAAAATGCAAGCAGCACCCCGGCAAGATGTGGGTGATACGCAACAACCGCATGCTGCCGTTGCTACCGCTTTCGCCCGAAGAAAAGCCCTGGCACAGCTGCCAGTACCAGTCTCTGCCCGAGGTCTACGTGCAGAACGCCAGCCTGGAAATCGCCCGGACCGATGTGGTCTTTCAGGGCCGTACGATTGCGGGTGTGGTTGTGGTGCCGTTTTTTACGGAAGAATATGAAGGCTTCGACATCAATCATCCTGAAGACTGGCGGCTGGCTGAAGAGCTCCTCGGACAAGGGCTCGTCTCGCTGCCGGTGATAGGTAATACGCAATGACTCAAATAAGTTATGCCTCTTTGTCTGAAATCGGACGGCTCCGGGCCGCCCAGTGCCCCACAGAAGAACGACTGGGCATGCTGGCGGATGTGTTCCGGCTCAACACGCTGTTCATGATCGCCAAATGCGGTTCCGGCCATATCGGCACCAGCTTCAGCTGCATGGATATTCTGACTCTGCTCTGGGAGGACGAACTTGTTGCCCCCAACGAGCCTGAGAAAAACGAGTCCGATATCTTTTTTTCCTCCAAAGGACATGACGTACCCGCGCTGTACGCGGTGATGCTCGGGCACGGGCGTCTGCCATTTGAAAAAATTCATGAACTGCGCCGTTTGCAAGGCCTGCCGGGGCATCCCAATGTGGGCACCCCGGGCATTATTACCAATACGGGTTCTCTGGGAATGGGCATATCCAAAGCCAGGGGCATGCTCCTTGCCCGGCGTCTGCAGGGCAAGAAGGGCCGCGCTTTTGTGCTCACCGGAGACGGCGAGTTGCAGGAAGGGCAGTTCTGGGAGTCTTTGCAGCCCACCGCCAACGGCGGGTTCGGTGAATTGACCGTGATCGTTGACCACAACAAGATTCAGTCCGATACCTTTGTCAGCGAGGTCAGCGACCTGGGCGACCTGGAAGCGAAATTTAAGGCCTTCGGCTGGGAAGTGGCCCGTTGCGACGGACATGATTTGTACGCATTGCGCAAGATTTTGTCCGGCTTCAAATCCGTGACGGACAAACCCAAGATTCTCATTGCCGATACCGTCAAGGGAAAAGGCGCATCCAAGATGTGCCGGATAAGCGATACGGAATTCGGCCCGATGTACAAATTCCACAGCGGCGCGCCTTCTGACGAAAACTACAGCCTGGCCCTGGAAGAGATTACCGGACGCGTCAACGCTGTCTTGGAAAAGCACGGACTTGATTTGCTGGAACTGGTGAGTGAGGAGCGCCCGGTCAAGACCGCGCCTCAGGCTCCGCAAAAACTGGTTGCGGCCTATGGCGAAGAACTTTTGGAACTTGGCGGTCAACATCCGGAGCTGTTGGTTTTCGACGCGGACCTAGTGCTGGATTGCGGTCTGCTGCCGTTTCGCAAGACCTATCCCGAACGTTTTGTGGAATGCGGCATTGCCGAACAGGACATGGTTTCGTCCGCAGGCGGCGCCGCGCGTATGGGCATGCTGCCGGTGGTGCATTCTTTTGCCTGTTTTCTGGCTCCGCGCCCCAACGAGCAGATTTACAACAACGCCAGCGAGCATTCCAAGATCATCTATGCCGGATCCCTGGCAGGCGTGTTACCTGGCGGGCCCGGGCATTCGCATCAGTCGGTCCGGGATATCGACATTTTGGCCGGAACTCCGGGCCTGACTCTTATTCAACCCTGCGACGAGCGGGAGACCCGTATGGCCTTGCGTTGGGCCGTGGAAGGCAATCCGGAGTCCACCTACATCCGGCTGGTGAGCATTCCCTGCGAAATTCCCTACTCGTTGCCTGACCAATACGTTCTGGAAAAGGGCAAGGGCGTGGTGGTTCGCGCGGATGGTACGGGCCAGTGCGTCATTTTTGCCTACGGCCCCGTGATGCTGCCCCAGGCCTGGCATGCGGCCGAACTTCTGGCCGCGCAACACGGCGTTAAAGCCACAGTGGTCAACCTGCCCTGGTTGAACTGCGTGGACACGGACTGGCTGCGGATACTTGTAAGCGATGTCGAGCTGGTGGTGACAGTTGACGATCATTACCGTACGGGCGGGCAGGGCGAGATGCTGGCCGCCGCGTTGGCCGAGCTTGCCGTGGATTTATCGAACGTACCGCGCCTGCTGCGTATCGGCCTGGATGAAATCCCTCGTTGCGGACAGAATCCCGAGGTTCTGGCTCACCACAAGCTGGATGCGCAATCCCTGGCGGTAAAGATCGCTGCTGCCCGTTAAAGACGCGGGCGGCGGCATGTTGGTGATGTAAAGTCAGCACTGGAGAATGCATGGCGTCATTGGGGCAGATTATTGAAACAAAACTCGTACAGCTGGTCATCCGGCCGTTGTTTTCCGTATTGGCTCGACTGCGCCTTTCCGGAGCGTTGGCCTGGCTGCTTTCCTTGCAGATAAAAACCGTACAGCGCTCCCCTTTTGCGGGCAGTCCGGAATCGTTGCACATCCTGTTGTTGCCGAAAGCTGGCTTTGACGAGGATGTGGCCACGTGCTTCAAGGGGCAGCAGCAGTATCATCTGCTCAGTCTGAACCGTCATCTGCCCAAGGGAGTCTATTACGGTTTTTTGCCGTTATGGGTGGATGACAACTGCTACCGGAGTTCGGATCCGGATATCAACCACCGTAAGCAGCGTTTACGCTCCTTATGGCGCGATATCTTGCGCAAGTTGTTGCGCAAAGTCCGGATCGACGCGGTCATGAGCGGGAATTATTGCTACGCGTCAGAGCAGGAATTCGCGGCCGTGCTGGAGGAATTGGGCGTCCCGTTCATTGCTCTGATGAAGGAAAGTCTGAAAACAGAAGGCTTTGTGGCCTTCTCCAAGTTCTTGTACGAGACGAGGCGTAATGTTTTTCAAGGCGCGCAGATCATGGTCTACAGCGAGACCGAGCGTGATCTGGAAATAGCCGCTGGAGCAGTTGCCCCCGAGCGAATCTCCGTGGTGGGCATGCCGCGGCTGGACCGCTTGCACCGCCTGCGGCACGAATTTTATCGCAGCGGCCGGGCCTGGCCCGAACGTCCGACCGTGCTCTTCTTCGCCTTCAGTCCGAAAATGGGGCTGCCGCGGATCGAACGCAAGCTTCCGCAGCGTTATGAAATTCTGATGCCCGAATGGGAGCGCCTGCGCTTTACGCAAGTGGCCCATGGCTGCTACGAAGCCATTGTCCGTCTGGCCAGGGAGAATCCGGACATCCGCGTGCAGCTCAAGTCCAAGATGGACATGCTTTCCAAGCATGCGCTGGAAGAATGTCTGCAGAGGGGTGAAGAGCTGCCCAAGAATCTGGAGTTGATCATCGGGGGCGACCCCATTTCTCTGATCCAGCAATGCAGCGTGGCCTGTTCGTTTCACTCCACGGCCATCTTCGAGGTCCTCGCCCTGGGTAAACCAATTGTCGTGCCCCGTTTCGCTGAGGCTTTGGAAGATGCCTACCAGCCGTATATGCTCAATCTGGGAGCATGCGTCAGCTATGCCCATTCGCCCCAGGATCTGGCGGATACGCTGGCACGTATGGCCCGGCAACCGCAGCAGAAACAAAATCCGGCGGGTTTGAGCGAAGAAACCAGGGAACGTATCGAATATTATATAGGCAACGCGGACGGACGGACAGCGGAACGCGTCCGGAAAGAGACCGAACGGGTCATACGTGTCTACCGCGAACGCCTTGGATGCCCTTGACCTTGTACGGGGCATGATTAGATAGCCTTACAGTATTGAAGTATCAGAAAGGCCAATACACGGGCGGCTTGGGCTTCCTGTCGCTGTGTGACGCAGCCTGTTGTTCGGGGCTATTGTTGCATCCGACATTTGAACTTGATGAAAGAAGAGAACAAAAAGAGTTCAGCTTTCATCCGTATTCCTCTTGCGGCTTTCTTTGCAAGACTCCTCGTATTGACAGGATACCTGCTTTGAATTTCATTTTTTCTATTTTCCCAGCCACCTTTGCCAATCAAGGCTTTTGTGAGCCTTTCTCATTATAAGGAGAAACACATGTTCGGTTCGTTGGTAAACAAGATTATTCCTTCCAAAAACGAACGGTATCTGAAAAAACTGCAGCCTCTCGTGGAGCGTATCAATAGTTTCGAATCCGAGATGCTGGCATTGCAGGATACGGATTTCCCGGAGAAAATGAACCAGTGGCGGGAAGAAGTCGCCAATGGAAAAAAATTGGATGATTTGTTGCCCGAAGTGTTCGCGCTGGTCCGGGAAGCGGGAAAACGCGCGTTGGGCATGCGGCATTTCGACGTACAGCTCATCGGCGGCATCGTGCTGCACGAGGGCAAGATTTCTGAAATGAAAACCGGTGAAGGTAAAACCCTGGTGGCCACGCTTCCGGTAGTGCTCAATGCGCTCTCCGGCAAAGGCGTGCATGTTGTTACGGTCAACGATTACCTTGCAAAGCGCGATTCCGAATGGATGGGCCAATTATACAAATTTTTGGGGCTCAGCGTGGGCGTGATAGTACACGGCCTGGATGATGAAGAACGCAAGGAAAATTATAACGCCGATGTGACCTACGGCACTAACAATGAGTTCGGTTTTGATTATTTGCGCGACAACATGAAGTTTTACAAGGAGCAGCTGGTCCAGCGCGAATTGAATTACGCCATAGTGGACGAAGTGGACTCCATTTTGATCGACGAAGCCAGAACGCCGCTGATCATATCCGGCCCGGGCGACGACGTGACCAATATGTACGCCCGCATCAACGTGATCATTCCCTCTTTGCAAAAAGAGCAGGATTTCACTGTGGATGAGAAAGCCCGTACGATCATGCTGACGGACGAAGGCGTTGCCAACTGCGAAAAAATTCTCAAAATTGAAAATCTGTTCGATCCAGCGAATATCACCCTGCAGCATCACGTCATGCAGGCTTTGAAGGCGCACCATCTGTTTACCCGTGATGTGGATTACGTGGTCAATGAGGGGCAGGTGGTCATCGTGGACGAATTTACCGGACGTTTGATGCCGGGCCGCCGTTTTTCCGACGGATTGCACCAGGCCCTGGAAGCCAAGGAAAAGGTCAAGGTGGAGGCTGAAAGCCAGACCTTTGCTTCCATCACCTTTCAGAATTATTTCCGGATGTACGACAAGCTTGCCGGCATGACCGGTACGGCCGATACGGAAGCTGTCGAATTCAAGCAGATCTACAATCTGGATGTCTGCGTGATTCCCACCAACATGCCCATGGTCCGCAAGGATTATCCGGACGCCATTTATAAGTCCCAGAAAGAAAAATACGAAGCTATCGTCCAGGAAATCATTCAGCTGCATAAATCCGGGCAGCCGGTCCTGGTGGGCACCATTTCCATTGAAAAATCCGAATTGATCGCCAGAATGCTGACCAAGGCGCGCGTACCGCATAACGTGCTCAACGCCAAACACCACGAACGCGAGGCGGAGATCATTACCGAAGCGGGATCCAGAGGCAAAGTGACCATTGCCACGAACATGGCGGGCCGCGGTACGGATATCAAGCTGGGCGAAGGCGTCCTTGATCTGGGCGGATTGCATATTCTTGGTACGGAACGCCATGAAAGCCGGCGTATAGATAATCAGTTGCGCGGCCGGTCGGGGCGCCAGGGAGATCCGGGCAGCTCGCGTTTTTTTCTGGCTCTGGACGACGACCTGCTGCGTCTGTTCGGTTCGGACCGTATCGCGAACATTATGGACAGGCTGGGCATGGAAGAGGGCCAGGCCATTGAAAACAAAATGGTCTCCAAGGCCATTGAAAACGCGCAGACTCGGGTGGAAGGGCACAACTTCGACATCCGCAAACAGCTCCTTGATTTTGACGATGTCATGAACCAGCAGCGTGAAGTTATTTACGACTTGCGGCGCGACATCATGGTCAGTGAGGACCTGGAAGAACTTATAACGGAATATGTGGACGAGCTGCTTGAAGATATCTACAGCCCGCTGAGCAATGGAAAGGGCGGACAGGACCAGGAAAATCAGGACATTGTCCGTAAACGTCTGGAAGAAGTTTTCAATCTTGCCCGGGTGTATTCCGCTCCCGAGCTTCCCACCGAGGAGCAGGCGCGCGAGTTTGTTTTCGAAATTCTGAACAACTTCAAGGCGGACGCTGAAGAACAATACCAGGGAATTTTGAGGTTTTTCATGCTTGAAAGCCTGGACAGGGCCTGGAAGGAGCATCTGCAGAACATGGACCATCTGCGCGCCGGTATCGGGCTGCGCGGCTATGGCCAGAAAGACCCCAAACAGGAATACAAGCGCGAAGGCTTTGAGATGTTCCAGGAAATGGTTTTTCTTATCAAGGAAAACGCCATGATGCCGCTTTGCCGGCTTCGGTTCGAGCGTGTATCCGAGGAAAATCTCAAGCACAAGGAACAGCCCGCGGAGATGAATTATTCCGGCGGCTCTGAAGATGGTGAAAGCAAAAAACAGCCGGTCCGCCGCAAGACTCCCAAGGTTGGCCGGAATGATCCCTGCCCGTGCGGCAGCGGCAAAAAATACAAAAAGTGCTGCGGAAAAGCCGTGGCTTGATCAGGAAGCGCAGTCCGCGTATGGCTTTCTTGCGTGGGGAGCATGGCGTATGGTGCTGAGCGTATCGTCGTTCGGCAAGATGCCCACGGGTGAAGAGGTTACGCTCTTTTCGCTCTCCAATGACACAGGTCTGCGTGTGGAAGTGCTCGATTATGGCTGCCGGATACGGGCTTTGTACGCGCCCGACAGAAACGGCGCCCTGGCGGATGTGGTGCTCGGGTACGATACGCTGCCGGAATATCTGTCTGATCCCTATTACCTGGGCTGTCTGGTCGGACGCTTCGCTAACCGGATAGCCCGGGCCTCTTGCTCCATAGATGGCGTATCCTACAGGCTCAGCCGCAATCATGGACGCCACCACCTGCATGGAGGTGTTGGCGGATTTCATACCCGGCTCTGGCGTACGGAAATTCTGTCCTCCGGGTCCGAACCTGGTCTGCGACTTCGCTACCTCAGCGTTGATGGAGAAGAAGGCTATCCGGGGAATCTGTCCGTGGAGTGTTGCTATCAGCTAAGCTCCTCCAACGAATTGCGGATGCACTGCAAAGCCGCAACAGACAAACCCACAATTGTGAATTGCTGCAATCACAGCTATTTCAATCTGACGGGCAATCCAGATGTTTCCTGTCTGAATCATGACGTACGTATCTTCTCCAACGCCTTTCTGGTCACGGATGCTGATTTGATCCCCACCGGAGCAATGTGCGAGGTGGATGGTACGGCATTGGATTTTCGCCG
Source organism: Desulfovibrionaceae bacterium (assembly GCA_963677785.2). Classification (GTDB taxonomy): domain Bacteria; phylum Desulfobacterota; class Desulfovibrionia; order Desulfovibrionales; family Desulfovibrionaceae. Next base: position 813,863 of record CAXXDH010000002.1, read on the forward strand.
GTTGCGCCGGGTTGGCGATCAACTGGCCCTTGGCGGAGAAGCTCTGGAGACAGCGGGCGGATTCGATGCCACCTGGGTCTTGCAACAATCCTCTGTTTCTCAGGCTTTGGCTGCAGTGGCTTGCGATCCTGTATCGGGCCGATGTCTGGAAGTTCGTACCAATCAACCGGGCGTGCAATTTTATACGGGCAATTTTCTGGACGGAAGTGTTGCGGGCAAGCAGGGGATTGCCTATGAAAAACATGCTGGTTTCTGTCTTGAAACCCAGTTCTTTCCGGATGCTCCGCACCATCCGGAGTTTCCACCCGTGATTCTGCGGCTTGGCGAAAAGTACGAACATATTACCCTGTATTCTTTTAAAACGGCATAAGGCGTACGCGCTCAAAGGATTACATAGTATGGCAAAATCCATTCTGGTTTGTGGCGGGGCAGGATATATCGGCTCTCACATGACGCGCATGCTTGCCGAACAGGGGCATGCGGTCACTGTTTTCGACAATTTGTCCACGGGGCACCGGGATGCCTTGCAATGGGGCGAGTTCATCCAGGGCGATTTGCGCAATCCGGCTGATCTGGAGAAGGCTTTTTCCGGGAAAATATATGATGTTGTGTTTCACTTTTCCGCATTGATCATCGTACCGGAATCCGTGCAATACCCGGACAGGTATTATGACAACAATGTCAGCGGTACGTGCAATCTGCTTCTGGCCATGCAAAGGGCCGGTGTGAATCGTTTCGTGTTTTCCTCCACTGCAGCGGTATATGGGAATCCTGTGCAGGAACTGATTGACGAATCCCACCCCATCGCCCCTCTGAATCCGTATGGTCGCTCTAAACGCATGGTAGAGGAAATGCTGGCTGATTTTGCCCAGGCAGGTGATTTTCGGTCGGTCACTTTTCGTTATTTCAATGCCGCTGGAGCGCATCCGGACGGGCGGATAGGCGAAGCGCACAACCCGGAAACACATCTTATTCCCAATATTTTGATTTCCCTTTTGCAGGGCGGCGCTTCTTTGAAAGTGTTCGGCGACCAGTACGCCACTCCCGACGGCACCTGTTTGCGGGATTATATCCACATACAGGACTTATGTTCGGCCCATCTGGCAGCCATCGACCATATGGATGCCTCACCAGGGGCTGCTGTTTTCAACCTCGGCAATGGGGCGGGATTCAGCGTACTTGATGTGATCCGGGCTGCGGAAAACGTGACCGGCAAATCCATTGCCTATACGGTTGAACCTCCGCGTGCCGGCGATTCCGCTTCTTTGGTGGCCAACAGTACGAAGGCCCGCCGGGTGTTGGGCTGGAATCCCATCTATACGGATCTTGGTGAATTGATAGAGACCGCCTGGAAATGGCATCTGGACAAAAAATATTGAATCCTTCCGGGATATGGCGAAGGCCAGAAATAACTCCGCCAGGGAACTGATGATAAAAAGAATGGATAGCAAGAGAGTATTGAAATTGTTTGTGACCAGCCGGACGCCGTTGTCGGAGCGGGCCGAGCTGAATCTTCGGCAGATTTGCGACGAGGAACTTGGCGGGAATGCCGAACTGGAAATTATTGACGTTGTGGCGCATCCGGAACTGGCAGCAGCCCAGCAGATTGTTGCCACGCCCACGTTGATTGTCATCGAGCCGAATGTGACGCGTCGTTTGATTGGTGATTTTTCCGATAGGTCCAGGGTACGGCGCGGACTGGGACTCCTGGATGAAAACGCAGCCCGCTGACAGTATTTTATGCGCCAAGGTCAAAAAAAGCCCGGAAGCGTACAGGCAGAACTCCCGGGCTTTTGGTTAATCAAGAATTCTGTTCCGGTACAGTGAAATTCCCTGCGTGTAGAGGCTGTCCGGTTGTTTCCAGTACGGCGCGCCAATAATCCGAGCCGATATTAAGGCGTCTGCGCTCCAGGGTGACCAGATTCAGCGGCAGGTGCACATAGGCGTCCTGGAGTTTGGCCACAACCGTACCGGTTTTCCCGGCCATGGCGGCATGGACGGCGTGTTGTCCGAGAAAGCCGCAGTAGACTCTGTCTATGGCATTGGCGGGAACCGAGCGGATGATGTAACTTGGATCGATGAATTTCAAGGTCAGAGGGAGGTTCTTGGCCTTGAAATGTTCCTTGATTTTGTGAATCAGCAGTTCGCAGATGTCTCCCAGCACGGGGTTCCCCGAAGCATCCATTGAGCCGGTTTGTTTCAGCAAATGCTGGCCAGCTCCTTCTGCACAGACAATAACTGCGTGACGTCTTTTTTGAAGGCGCTCCTCCAGTTCCCCCAGCAGGCCATGTTCCCCCTCCAGGTCGAAGTTCATTTCCGGAACCAGCACAAAGTTGACTTCCTTGAGGGCAAGGGCGGCTTCCGCGGCAATGAATCCGGATTCCCGACCCATGACTTTGACGAAGCCCACGCCGTTATATGCTCCGGTTGCTTCGGTATGGGCGCAGCGAATGGCTTCAGTGGCTTTTTCGACAGCGCTGTCGAATCCGAATGATTTGCTGATGAAGCTGATGTCGTTATCAATGGTTTTGGGAACACCGATGACGGAAACCCGTAATCCCCGGCGTTCGACTTCCGCCTGAATGCGGCCCGCCGCCCGCATGGTACCGTCGCCTCCGATCATGAAAAGCACATTGATGTTCATGCGTTCCATGGCGTCGACGATCTCATCGTCGGACTGAGGCCCGCGCGATGAACCAAGAATGGTGCCGCCAAAGACATGGCAGTTGGAAACGTTCTGGGGAGTCAGTTCCACGATTTCATGTCCGTATTTGGGAATGAATCCTTCCAGTCCGAAACGGATCCCCAGTGTGGAAGCCACGCCGTAGTTGTAGTGGGCTTCCATGACAATGGAGCGGATCACGTCGTTGATACCCGGGCATAATCCGCCGCAGGTGGCAATGGCGCAACGGGTTTGCGGCGGATTGAAATAAAGATATTTACGCGGACCCGCGAGTTCGAATTCAAAATATAATTTGTCAGCGTCGATTTTACTGTAGAGATCCTCTGTGACGTTAAGCAGAATTTTTTCGTCATCCAGCATTCTGGCAAAAGGCAGCTTGGAAGGAATTTTTGCCGTTCCAAGGCAGGGAATACGCGTATCGATTGCAGTTTCGTGATGTTTCTCATTTATTGGTTGTTCTGACATGAGGGCTCCCTGTATCTATTGGTTGGCATCAGGTTGTTTTGAAAAATCCCCTATGGAAATAGCATAAGCGATCATTTCTTGCCAGATTACAATTCTTCATTCCTTTTAGTTTTTTAGTCGTTATATCAGTGGATTATGGATTTACTAATGAAAAATGACACAAGCGACACAGAAAAGTAGCATGAAATACTCAAAAAAATCGGTCACATTCAGAAGTTGAGCCTTTTCAAGGCCTCCTTTGAATGCTGGTCAGAACTTGTCGTCATCGTCAAAGTCCGCAGAAAAATCTTCATCGTCCAGGTTGAAGCCGGGATCCATGCTGTTTTCAACGGATGTCACAATGGCTATCAATCCATCTTCGGTAAGGGGGAGAGGTTGTGTGAATTGCAAGCCGCATACTTTGTCTTTACGCCAGGCGATGGTGGCCGTCATGTTGATGAGGGTGTTTTCAAATTGCTCAGGTACTTCCAGAAACGTAAGCTGTTGCCCTTCAAGGAGGAGGATCAGATCATTGGGAGGTACGATAAGCATGGCTCCATTCAGGCTGATATCGTTAATGATGCAAATGACAGCACTGCCGCTATGCGTTTGTATGGTACAAAAAAGCGGCGTATCGATAAGACAGCGGGGTTCCTTGCGTCGATCTTTTTGCATGTGTTCACTCGCTGCTGGGGAATTTTTTTAGAAAGGAGAGAAATTTTTTCGCTTGAGGGAAATCCGGATTGACTGCAAGGGCTTTGTTCAGGCACTCAATGCTCTTGTCTATGTCGTTGAGTTCAAAATAGACTCTTGCCACGTTGAACAGGAGGCTTTCATTCTCCGGGCTCAATTCCAGAGATTTCTGATAGTAGTTCAAAGCCTCGGTCAGCAGATTCGTTTTTCGCGACTGGATGCCGAAAGCGTTGAGGTGATCGCGTTGTTCCCGGATAAGGACTTCCTTGTCCACAAACAGGGGGGCAAGGCTTTGTTCCAGACACTCACGGGGGGATTGCCCTTCCGCCGGTTCTAAGCCCAGGACATCAAGAATAAAATGCAACTTAGCCTCATTTTCAGATTCAATGAGCTGGTGGATAGCCGGAATGAACGTATCCATGAAAAATTTCGGTTCCGGTTCATATGAATTGATTATCTCATTGCTTTTTACTTCCAGTTTGACCTTGGAGGGGAGATATTCGTCATTGAGCACATGCAGTCGATATGTATCGTCGTCAATTTTCAGTACGAGCCAGTAGACTTTACTGGAAATTTGCTTGGCTGTGGTACCGGTACCGATTTTGTCCTTGCTGGAGGATGAGTAAGTTCCGAGTATTTCTGAAGGCATGGCAGGAGTATACGGTTATTTAATCAATTGTAAAATACAAGATAGCGAGTTGCTACCCAGCCAATACGCTTATCCGTGTGCAGCCGGACTTTTGTCCAGGAAGAACCATGCACGAGGACAGTCATGGTCCGCCCTTTGAACAATTTTCCGATTATTGAGCAGTGCATCCCCCCACACGAACGAAAATGTAATACAGAAGGCCTGACACGAGCAAATTTATAGATTTTTTGTGATGAGAGTTCTGACTTTTTACACCATCCCTCCAGACCACTGTCAATATTCAAAACGCGGACCCATTCGCGCACTGTTTCTTGAATCTGAATTCTGTCCCCCAAATAAAGCGTTCCGATGATAGTACAGGAGCCGCCGGCACAGTTGCGTAAAAAGACTTCCGAGACTTTGACACGGAGTGGAGAGATGGAACCGGGGGCACGAATACCGGAAGGAATAGCAGGCCTGTCTGCCGATGCAGTTCCTGCACAAAGCAATACGAGTGCAAGTACAAATAAAATTGCTTTTTTGGGATGCATTCTTTTTTTACCTTTTTGAGCGAGAGGCTGCGCTACGCGTTGCTTGTGTGATTAGTAATACGTGATGCGGGGATTTTTGGAAAGAATAAACTCCTCAAAATGCGTAATTTTACCATTTAAATATGTGTGGGGTTGGGGTACTGTTCCCCACTGGCGGCTGACGAGAAGTAAAACAGATCACCCCTGTGTGATGCTTATTTCGCTCTATTTGCCGCAGGACCGGCAAACTACCTCCCTATGGCGAGCCGTTCGGCCTGGTGTCCAGGCACTGCCCATGACTGCTTTCTGGTCTGTCACTGAGAGGGATGTACAATATTTTACATGTGTCTGCTTGCAGGCGTTTTGGAAATACAAATGCAACAATTTGACTTTGTGGAGAATTTTAAAGGACGCGGGCAATTCAAACGGCTTGCTGATTTTTGTTTTGAAGTCGGCATGCTCCGCAAATCACCCCGTACGGGCTACCAATTTTTGGGGTCAGGTGCGGAAAATGTGGCTGAACATTCGTTTCGTACGGCTGTGATAGGCTATATTCTGGCTACATTGGCCGGAGCGGATACGGAACGTACGGTGCTGATGTGCTTGTTCCATGATTTGCATGAAGCCCGGACAGGTGATTTCAATTATGTCAGCAAGCGGTACAACAGTTCGGAAAGAACTCAGGCCCTGCGGGACTGTCTCACCGGAACAGGACTGGCCGAAAATATTCTGGAATTGTGGGAAGAGCTCGAACAAACCCGTACGCTTGAAGCCGAGCTTGCCCAGGACGCAGATCAACTGGATTTTATCGCCAATCTCAAGGAGGAACAGGATCTGGGAAATCCGTATGCTTCCAAATGGATGCAGTCTGCGCTGCAACGGCTGCGTACGGAGTACGGCAAGCAACTGGCCCAGGTGCTTAGCGAGACGGACCATACGGATTGGTGGTTCCTTGGTCCCGACCCCAGGTGGTGGGAAAACAAAAACGGCGGAAAAAAACGCTGAAGGAGTATGTTATGCGTATTGCTGTCCTTTCGGATACGCATTTGAGCCGCCCCGACAGCTGGCTTCAGGATCTTTATGACCGCCATCTTGCCGCTGCGGACGTCCTGCTGCATTGCGGGGATTTTACTGGTATTGCGGTCTTGGAAACTTTGCGAATACATCCGAGATTTTATGGTGTCTGCGGCAATTGCGACGGCTGGGACACGGCCAGTGAATTGCCGGAAGCCCTTGTTGTTGATCTTGAAGGGCTGCGAGTTGCTTTGATTCATGGCTACGGCTTTCAACGCCCACTGGGGAAATCCCTGGCCAAAGTCTTTTCCGGTCGTGCGGAGCTGGTCTGTTACGGGCATACGCATGTTTTTGCAGACGAAGAATATGACGGAGTGCGTGCGCTTAATCCTGGCTCCGCACGCCATTCAAGGCAAGGCCCTTGTTCCATTGCAGTCATTCAGTATACTCCGGAACAACCGCTGGAAATTGAGCGTATTCTTCTGGAGTAGGCATCCCTCATTTCTTGACATTTGCTTAGGCTTCCTCCACTATACTATATAGTTCTGTTCTGAGCAAATGAGAGAGGAGACTATCATGCCTGCGTTTTGTTGTGCCCGGAAAAAGAATATTTTTCAAAGCCAGTATCAGTTTGTTTTATTCTGTCTTCTGACGTTTTGGCTGTTGCTGAGCTTTATAGTGCTGTTTCCCGGCAATACGCTGGCGAAAATATATGTCTGGAGAGATTCCAAACAAGGGATTCACCTCAGCAACCGACCTCCTCCTGAAGCGTTTGATACTCAAAAAATTAGAAATTATCCGCCAAAGGAACAGCAGCAGGCAGCTTCTTCTGTTGACAATCAAGATGTACAACGTGTTGTTGAAACAGTTGAAACCGCATTCAGGAATAATGATGTCGATCTGTTGATGCAGGTTTATGCCGTCCCTGGCGGTACTCCCAACGAGAGGGAAGAGCGGGTAGCAAAAGACGCGGTGGCCCACTCATTGCAAAAATTTTTTGAAGCCTTTGGAGTGCCGGGAAAATTTGCTGCTATTCCTGAAGAGGAGCTGCCGCAACAGTTTTTGCAGGATGAGCTAATCCCAAGAGGGTGTACCCCTTCTTTCAGGGGCTTCAGCTTTCCTTTCTCAAAGAGTAATGCAACCGGATTGGTCTTTTTAACTATCTGCGGAACAGGGCAGGAAGCCAGACTTGTTTCTTTTAATTATGACTTGAAAGATCCGACGCCTGAACAGCAAAAAATATTCGCGGACATCACCAGCGAAACACTCAAGCAGGTTGCAGCACAGTTGCAGCAACAATCCGTTTCACAACCAAAGCAGCAACCAGCGCCGCCGGTTTCGAACAAGTTTTCCAAACAACCGGCGCCAGTCAAGCACGGCCAACTGGGGGCGGGAAAGAAAACTCCAACCAAATCCGGGCAGCCTTTCCAGGGAATAGGGGCTTTGCCTGGGATGCAGCAGCATCAGGGCTCGGTGTCTTTGCCTGGAGGACAGCCCCCTGGAATGGATCCCTTTGCTGTTGCACAAATGGCCGGCATGTTCACAGGCATGACGATGGTGATTCAGCTGGCCGTGTCTTTATTGTTTTATTTTTTCACCTCGCTTTGCCTCTATCTTATCGCCCGCAAGACCGGCACGGATGGAGCCTGGCTGGCCTGGGTGCCACTGCTGCAGATATTTCCCATGATACAATCCGCAGGCATAGCCTGGTGGTGGGGATTGGTTCTGTATTTCGCCCCGATTCCTTTGATGTTTATTCCACTGCTGGGTGTGGTTGTCATGGTCGCTTGGTTTGTAGCTCTTGTTGTTTTCTTTGCGATTGTCTGGATGCGTATCTGCGAGCGCCTGGGGATGAACAAATGGTTGGGGCTCGTTATGTTTGTTCCGCTTTTCAATGTTGTACTCATGGCTTTGCTGGCTTTCAACAGCGAGAGTTCGGGTCCGGTAGTACCTCTTAAATCCATCGTAGGACGGACAGTTCTGGCTTATGTGCTGGCCACCGTGGTTCTTTGCACTGTCACCTATCTTTATGTCATGCCGTTGGTGGAGGGCTTGCTGTTGCAAACCGCCCGGATGCATAATTTTACCATGCCCGGTGTCGCGAAGCAGATGCCTGCCGTACGACCTCCCGCACAGTCTGTGCCGCAGCAGAAGCAACAAGCGACAGCGTCCGAAAAAAGGGCACATCCTGCAAAGCCCGAGGCCTTGTTGGATGCTGCCTATTATGAATCTTTGTTCAAACAAAAAGCTCCGGATTTTTCAGATGATTCTTTTGAGAAAGGCCGGCCGCAAACCTGCGTCGGTCCTGCATGCGTATTGCTCAGCAATTTTTGGGAGCAACAAGAACCGCATGTCTGGCTTAAGGTGCGTATCCCGGATGTACCCTACATGACTTTGCTTGATTCCAGCACCTTACTGCTCTCTGATGTTATCTCCAAAAACGGCAAGAACGTTTATGATGCCAACAGCAGCTTTGAAAGCGAGCATTTTTTGAATTTGCGTTTCACGAAGCAGTCAGGCGGATATTTGGAAGCCATTCGCGATGTCCATTTATTGCCGGGGACCAAAGAAACAGATTTGAAATCCGTTCGTGGCGAATTGCAGTTCAGGTTCCCCTTGAATGTTCGCAATACGGAATTTGTTCCCAAGGATGCCGGCCAGTCCCGGACCACCGCCGACCTTCAGATCACACTGGAAGAATTGAATGGTAATTCCGCTAAAATTCAGATTGTTGGAGATATAGACAGGTATATCGGGGTCAAAGCTTTTGGCGCTTCGGGAAACGAACTTGAGGCAGGAGGTTCTTCTTCCATGACCAGTGAAAACAAGAAGGTCGATAGTTATTCCTTTCAGGGGGATATTGCTGTTCTCAAAGTTTTTGTAGCGGAGAAAATTTTGTCCAAGAGTTATGCATTTCTATTGGAAGCTCAATAACAGGGCAGGAAAATCGATCTACGAGTTTTCATTTCGAACCTGTCAGCCTTGTTCCAATGTGGTTATACCGTATATTTTCGTTAGCGGCAGAGCTGGAGCTCCATTGGCGTACATCCGGGCCGTGGCTGAAATGGGGAGCATACAGTAGGTTTCGCAGAGGCTGGATGCCGCGGGATTTTTTTCGGGTATATCGAGAAACACGGACGCCCCCTTGAGAGTCCGGGAACAAAGGGAAAAAAAGATTTTTTCCGCATCTTCAGGGTGTTCTGCGTAGAGTGGCCCCACTTTGTATCCCTGCTGGCAGGGTCTGATACAGCCAAAACCTTTCATGTTGTTGCCACTGCGCAGACCCAGTGCGATGACGCCTGTTGTATGAATCCAGTTTCGTAAAAACAACGAGCGCTCAAAGCCGAAATGGTGCGTATCGTATTCCAGGAGTTGATTGAAGGGGAGCACCGAGGCATCCGCAATGCGCGCATCTGTGACATCCGGCGGCGTATTGTTGGGGTATTCGTAGTGGATGGTGGTATAGTGGAAGAGAAATCCGTACTTGCGGTAGAATTCCTGCTTGGTAAAAAGTCCTTCCATGCCTATGGTTCGTGTGGCGAGGTGCTCCATGGCGGATTCCCAGAGTTGACTTCCGTAGCCCTGGCCACGCAAGTTTTTGGCGACAAGATGTAACCCGATGAATCCGAAATTTTCTCCATAACGGCAGGCCTGAATACATCCTGCGGGCTCCTGTTCCAGAAACCCCATGAGAAAGCCTTCAGGATCCTGAGAATGGAAATTCGTCAAGTCATGAAGACCGAGATTCCATCCTTCCTCGCCGGCCAATTCCATAACCCAGGGAAAATGTTCCGTGGCTATGGGTAGGATACGTAATTTCCTCAACAAAATTCCTTTCTTATGGTTGGCTGCCGTTATCTGGTATTGTATAAAGCTCCATGATAAAGAGACTCTTCTTACAATATTATGACAGGATGCGTTTTTTTTTCAAGTAATGTCGCCATTCAGTTAACAACATTTATAAAAATTCAATTGTTTCTCCTGGAGCAAGCTTATTTCCTGTATGGTTGCTTCGGCAGAGGTAAACGTCCTGTATCCCAAAAAAGGAGGAGATCCGGATGGAAGGGTATCTTGTTGAAGCTGTCGGTGTGACCGCCGGCGTGCTGACAACCTGTTCGTTTTTACCCCAGGTGATAAAGACCTACCGTACGCGTGAAACCAAGAGTTTGTCGCTGGTCATGTACCTGTGCTTTTTTACAGGTGTCAGTACGTGGCTTGCGTATGGTCTGTTGATCAGTTCGTTTTCGATTATTCTGGCCAATGCGGTGACAGGAGTACTTGTCCTACTCGTATTGCTCATGAAATTTCGTTTCGGTTAACCGCCGATTCGGCAGTCCTTATCCTGCATGTCGAAAAATACCTTGATACTCGGTTTGGCGGCCGGGTTCCATTATGGAGATCTGCGCCCGTTCATCGTTTCACTGGAACAAACGGGCTATAGCGGCAGATGTGTCCTTTTTGTTTCACCTACGACGCGTGATATCGAGCGTATTCAGCAACATGGTATTTGCTGCGTCCGCTTTCAACGTCCACAGGAATCAGCCCACATACCGTACAATGCCTTTCGTTATTTTCTTTACAAAGACTATTTGCTTTCCGTTGAAAAGAATTATGATCGGATACTGTTGACAGATACGCGTGATGTGATTTTTCAGCGTGATCCTTTTTCTTTTGCCTGGTCCCCAGGGCTCAACGTGACTCTGGAAGACCGGAGCATGCGTATCCGGGATTGCCCGCATATGGTACGCTGGACCGGTAATCATTTGGGCGGTCCGGCTCTCCGCCAAATACAACAGCAGAACATCTCCTGCTCGGGCACCATTATTGGTGATCCCGAGGCCGTTTCCAGCTACCTGAGGCAGATGACCGAGTTGCTCGTACCATTCAGCCCAAGACAACGAATGGCCGGTTACGATCAGGGGGTGCACAATTATCTATTGCATACGCGGGAACTGCACCAGACCAAAATACACGACAATGCCGGGCCGATTTTCACCCTCGGATACAAGCGGGAGCTGCCATCAAGAGACGCTCATGGCAATATCCTCAACGAGAGCGGTCGGTCTGCCGTGCTGGTTCATCAATATGACCGCCATAAGGATTTGTTTCGCTTTTTTCGCGCTCGTTTTTAGTTGCCCCTGTGAGCTGCAGAAAAAATTTTGTACATTTTGTTGAAATAAGCGTATGCTGTACGCAAAATAGAGCATTCCGATGACATCGGCTGCAACGACTTTAGTGGAAAACTCCGTGCACTCTGGAAAGCTGCGGGACATGAAGTCCTGCTTTGGTATACCAACCAACCAAGGAGGCCAAGATGGAGTACAAAGAGTCGGACATCCCCATTGAGATAAGGCATGGTGAGATGTTGTACTTCGATGACGGGGGCAGCATTCGTTGGGAGTCGAACGGTGAAGCAAAAGATGTGTTTCTGGGAGACGGGTTCAGCTGCGATGTGGAACTGTTTCCCTCCAGCACGTGGGAGTTCGAACACGCGGGCAAAACATTCCGGTTGACAGCCAGCTTTGATGACGCGTTGCTTATTGAAAAAATTTAAATCCGCTAACAAAAAATCAGCCTCCATGCAGCGCATGGGGGCTGGTTGCTTTTTTACGGGTTACCCCTTTTTTTTCAGCTCAAAGGCTTGCGCTCCGTACAGTGCAGCACCCCACAACCCCGCGTTTTCTTCCTTATTCAGGGAGACCGGGAGCCGGGCGAGCAAATCAGCATGCGTATCGCTTGAGTGGAACGTTTCTTTGAAAAAAGGGTTCATGACCAGTTCCGGCACCTTGGCGACAATGCCGCCGGAAATGTACAGGCCTCCAAGGGCCATGATTTCAAGCGCGTAATTTCGGCAGGCCCGGCCGAAAAATGTGGCCCAAAGTTCAAATGTCCTGTTGCCCTGTGACTGTTCTTTGAACCGCGCGGTGACCTCCTTGGCGGTCAGTTCCTCGCCTGTCAGAAACGTTTGTAACAGCTGCAGGCCGCTCCCGGTGAGCACCACGTCGCCGGTGACATGTTTGCGTCCGGTCTTTTGCCGGCAGAAGGCTGCGAATTCCTGCTCTTCGGAGTTCAGAAAAGGCAGATCCGTATGTCCGCCTTCCGACGATACGGGCACGTAGCCGCCGTGTGGGAGCGGTACGAGTCCGCATTTCCCCAGGCCTGTTCCCGCGCCTATGACGCCCAGTGTGGCGTTTTTGTCTTCGGTACCGGGAAGGACCACTGCAGCGCGTTCAATAAGCGGTGTGCGGCAGGCAAAGGCCTGGGCCACGAAATCATTGATGAGCGCAATGGAGGTGGTGCCGATTTCCTTTTCCGCTTTAAGCAGGTCCACTGGTTCCCATAGGACATTGGTAACCTTGCAGCGTGTTCCGTGTTCAATGGGGCCGGCCAGAGCCACGGCGCTGAAGTCCGCATCCCTGGGAAGCAGGCTGAAGCTTTGTTCTTCAAGCAGGTGGATGCATTCATAAAAAGATGCCACTTCGTTAGAACGAAGCCATTTTTCCTCATGCAAGGTCAACAGTCCGCTGTCATCCGAAGTGAAATGAGCAAAGCGACTGTTGGTTCCGCCAATGTCGGCGGTGAAAATTTTGCGTATCACGTCTTTCTCCTCACTGGGGTGCTCTCGGAAATGTCATATTTTTTCAGCGTAAATGAAAAACTGAAAAAAATCTATCTGTCAGCATTTATTGATATTAGCTACTGATCAGGACTCGCGTCCGTTTCTGGAAAAAATGTTTTCGGTTCTCATCGAGAACGGACTTGTTGCAGGGCAGGAATTAATGCGGGTCAATGACGTTGAAATCCAGTTTGGAAAAAAGCAAAAAGGCTGGAACTGCGGAGTTGCCAGCCTTTTTGAAATGGAGTTCGAAACGCTTCAGGGGAATTCAGTGTTCCGGTTGAAAAAACGATAGCTGGGAACTGTTGCGGGAAAGTTGCACCAACATTACAGCTGTGAAAGGTTTGGCGATATATTTTAGGTATTCATGACGTAAAAATCTATTTGCAAAAAAAAGGTCTTTAATGCTATTATTTTAAAAAAATGATTCTGCAACTTGGATAAGAAAATGGCTATTCTTGGTTTGATCGCTGGCGTAATTATTTTGATTGTTATCGCCGCTGTTTTTTCTCAAAAAGCGGCTGAAAAAGCCGATGCACAAAAAAATTCTTTGAGCAACGAGCTCATGAAGCTGGAGAGCCAACGTTACAAGCTTGAGGAAGAAATGAGCATGTATGAAAGCAGCATAGAGCTGCTGGAAATGCAATTGCTGGAACGCGAAGAGGAGATACGCGCTTTGCAAGGCAGGCTCAGAAAATTGGAAAGACGTATTTGATTTTTCACAACTGCTTACTTCGCTAATCCGTTCGGTACGGATGGACATATTTTCTATTCGGATGGATGCGTCCCTGCTTTTCCATCTTTCGTACCAATGCGTCCGTTGCCCGTACAATATCTTTGTCGCCTTTGATCAAAGGCCTGTCGGTTCCCCATGAGTCCAGCATTTCCTGGTCTTTTACAGAAATATGCACAATTGCGGAGAAAAAGCGCCGCAAATTGATCAACAAGGAAAAGGGCTCCTGGTTGCGCGAGAGGTCCAGCTGTTCCATACTTTCAAAATTGACTTCAAAAGGTTCCTGGAGACGTTTTGCAAAGGTGAATGCGTCGTTCCACAGATAGCGCATGGACAGTTTACGCGTGCTTTCCGCTACATACCGCGCATAATCGCGCGGATGACCGAGAAAGAGCTTGTAATAGTCATCCAGTTCATTGCCGAAACACGTTTTCAGGTATGCAACCAGTTCCTTGAAATAGACGCCGTCAGCCTTTTCCACCATTTCAAATGCAAAAGGTACGTCTTTGTTTTCCGGCATGGAAAGCAAAGCCAGCATGGTCATGATTTCTTCAATGGTGCCTGGTCCGCCCGGATGCACTTTGCCGCGGTGAGACGCTCGGATGAATGCCTCCATACGGGCTTCTATGACCGGATAGACGATCAGACGGTTGACCAGCTCGTTGGGAGCTTCGGCCGTGAGAATAGCCTTTTCCGAGAATCCGATAAAATCCCGTTCTCCGAAACGATGAAAACTGCGTTGCTTGCCATAGGCAACCTGTGCGCCTTTGAAGGGCGCTTTCATGATACCTGTGCCGCATCCGGTGATGTTTTCCATGTCCGGAAGAAACAAAGCCAGCCAGTAGCCGATCTGCTTGGCGAACTCGTATTCTTCTCTGGGAACTCTGTGCCCGCCCCAGGTGAACATAACAAGCCCGCGTTCTCCGCGATACAGAAATCCGGAATGCTCGGAGAATTTTTTGACATATGCGGACACTTCGTCCCGTGGGGTTCCTTGGGGCGGGTGCTTGGGCGCGAAAATGAGGTCGCGCAGGGCGCAGGAAATTTGTTCCACGGATTGCCAGATGACGTTCTCGCCGTCATACAAACTCTCGCTGGGAACTCCCTGGCACAACAGCTTGTAATCCCCATTGCTGCGGCACAAGGAAACCTCCATGCCATGGAACGTATCGCGTACGGTACGTGAGTCATGGATGTCGGTTTTATGAATGTTGATCAAAGCGCCGATGATTTCGGGCAGCCTGGTTTCGGTCGTGGCCAGTCCGCTGGAGATTTTCTGTGCTTCTGCCGCCCCGAGTTCGGTAACGCCCAGCCTGTTGGGAAGAATAGGAATTTTTAACGTCGTCAGCATAGGTTCCAATATGTTGATAATTCGATACGCAGTCGTTGTCGTAAAAAAAATACGAAGCCCCAGGTACGCTTCCGCCTTGCGCGCATCGGGGCTGCACCCTTGGTTGCTGGATAATGAGTTGGGACTGTATAGGCTGATTTCAATAAATGGGCAACGGACAATTTAGAGACAGGCCCTGGCGTTTGTTTGAAAAGGGCCTCAAGGTGCTTGCATTATTGACAATTAATCTTCAGTTGCCGCTTGTTTGCTTACATGACTGACAGAAAAATTGTCAATGGACGATTACTTTGCTATGGGTAAAATAGATTTTTACGCTCCCAACGCAGTCTGCCTGGAGGACGGCATGCCATCGAATCGCAACTTCAGTTTCATTTCAAGAGCCTATCCTGGCGATACTTTTTCCGTGCTTACCTTTGAAGTCGAAGAAGGGTTGAATCAACTGTACCGGGGGAAGTTGCTGCTCGCCGCCAAGGATCCGAACATTGATTTCAACGATATTCTCGAATCATCGGTTATTTGCGTGGTCCATGGCCCAGATAAGGATCTCCCGGTGTACGGCATGGTCAGTAAATTTGAACAGCTTCACATGTTTGAAGGTCTGGCATTTTATCGTGTTGAAGTTTCGCCCAAGCTTTGGCTGCTCACCAGGATGCAAACCAACCAGGTTTTCCTCAACATGTCCATTCCTCAAATTTTGGAGCAGATACTGCAACAAGGTGGTCTGACTCAAAGCGATTATTCCATCAAATTGCAGCACGACTACCCGGTTCGCGAAATCGTATGCCAGTACAACGAAAGTCATTATGATTTTCTCATGCGCTGGATGGAGCGCTACGGCATGTATTACTATTTTGAGCGTAATGAGAACCGCGCCGTTATGGTCATCACGGATACAGTCATTGCGCATCCGGACCTTCGCCGCCATAAGGAAGTTCGCTACGTGCCTCCCTCGGGGCTCAGAACAGGTTCGGACCCGGAAGTCCTGCACAGCATTGTTCGGGCGCAGCAGCCTACAACGCAAAACGTCAAGATCAAGGATTTCAATTACCAGACCCCCGCGTTGTCCATCACGAGTCAGCATTCCGTGAGCGGATCAAGTCTTGGCGAATATTATGAATTTGGTGACAACGTTCTCACGACCAGCGAGGGAGATCATCTCTCCTCGATCATGGCAGAAGCGATTCAGGCGAACACCGTCCGCTATTATGGAGAAAGCAGCCTGCGCCCCATACGCGGCGGCTATATAATGACCGTGACCGGCCATTTTCGTGAAGAATACAACCGCGATTATCTTGTGGTCTCCTGCCGTCACAGAGGTAGCCAGGTTTCCTTTTTGGACGCTGGGTTGCGCAAAAAAATCAGCGGGATCATCGAAAAATGGCCGGAGTATGAAAACAAATTTACCGCCATCCCTGCGGACGTCCAGTTTCGCCCCTTGCGTACCGTACGGAAAGCACGCATCAGTGGAACTCTCACAGCCGTGATTGATGCCGAAGGTTCCGGACAATACGCGGAATTGGACAGCCAGGGGCGTTACAAGGTCATTTTGCCCTATGACCTATCGGGCCGAAAAGACGGCAATGCCTCCTGCTGGATACGTATGATGCAACCGTATGGAGGGCCGGACCACGGCTTGCATCTGCCTCTGCACAAGGGCACGGAAGTGCTGCTGACCTTTGAGGCTGGAGATCCGGACCGCCCTGTGATTGCCGGCGCAGTGCCCAATCCGTTGAATCCCAGTGTAATCAAAAATACGGATCAAACCATGTGCAAGCTCACTACCTCGGGGCAAAATAAAATCCACATCCAGGACACGCAGGGCCAGCAGAATATTTTATTGAGTTCCCCCACGCATAATACCTGGCTGAGCCTGGGGGCTTCCAACAACACGCCGACATCAGGCGAGGGAAACTCCAATGACACAGACCAAGGAGACTCCGGCTGGGCGGAACCGTCCAAAGATACTGGCGGATTTCGTTGGAGCACCTCCGGCAACTGGTACGGCGTCATCGGTCAAGACTTCAGCATCAAGGTGGGGGGCAACTCCACGAGCGTTATCGTTGGCGGCTCTGAATCCCTTTACCTTGGTGTACAAAATCTTACTGTCCTTGGAGCGCGTACCACAATTGTAGTTGGGGCGGATTTCAACTTCACCTTTGCGAAAAATTTCTTCTGCGATTTCACCAGTAAAACAATTTTTCGTCCGATGTGCTTCAAGACCGAAGCAGAGAGGGTTGATGTGGTGGAGTTGAAGACAACAGTAAATTCAGTAAATAACTCTGTTTCGGAAGTCAAAACATCTCTGGCTGAAGAGTGCAATAAAATCAGTATGCAGGACACGACTATTTCCGAAATGGCGGAACAACTGGTGGAGATGAAAAACGAACTCACTGGGATGAAGACATCTATAGCGGAAACAGAAACAAAACTCAGAACCGAGGTGGTGAGCCTGGCGGAATCCAAAATGCAGATTGCGGAGTCCAGTGTGCAAATGCTTACCGAACAAGTGAGCGTGCTTTCGGAAGATCTTAAAACAGCCACAAGCGAGACGAAAATGCTTTCCGAGAGTGTTCAAGTGTTGGGCAGCCTGATCATCGCTTGAACCCAACGCTTCTTGCGCCATGACTTTCAAAGGAACGAGTTGCCGTTACCTCTCTGCAGACAGCACAAAAGTCCCTTCGCATCGAAATATCGCAGCTGATCTGAAAATCTGTTTAACTCACAGATGAAAATGGAATATTGCAAGTACAAATTTTTTTCACCGGCGCTGAAACCGCTATAGGCAGGAAGTTCACACAGGGAGCATACGTGTGCGTGTTTTAAAAGATATCAATCAATCGTTTCTGGCTGGCGTGCTCGGACTCCAGGATAAATTGATTTTTGTGGCTTCCTGTTTTCTTTTTTTCGATTTGGAACATCCGAAAACGCCTCTTCCTGAAAAAGATCTCTGGAAACTCATCAAACAATACGACCTGAAATCGCCTCCATTTGATACGGGCATGCCCAAACCGCAGGCCGAAGCGGTGCTGTACGGGGCCTGTCATACTACCGCCGGACCGGAAGAAGAATGTAGCGGGGCTGAGGTTTCGCTAGAAATAGGCACAATACGCAAAAGACTTTTTGTATATGGTCCGCGCCATTGGGAAATCAAAAAACGGGGGCTGCGTATCGTCCATGACGCACCCTTATCCGGCCCTGTGCCTTTGACCTGGGAAAATGCTTTTGGAGGACCGGATTTTCCTGATAATCCCAAGGGACTTGGGTTTATTTCCCAGGATGACGGACATGCCGGGACAGCGCATTTTCTGCCACGCGTGGAATATCCTGACCAACTTGTCGGCAGTCCCGAGGACCTGCCCGAACCTGCGTCCCTGGCGCCTATGGAACAAATGCGTCCGCGGCGTTTGAAAAGGGCGGGCACTTATGACGCCACTTGGTTTCATAACCACTGGCCTTTCTATCCCCCGGACTTCGATATGCGTTTTTTCAACACGGTACCTGAGGATCAACAGATCAAGGGGTATTTCAAGGGGGATGAGGTAATGCGACTGCAAGGCCTGCATCCCTCGCGTCCGTTGATAGAATCTCGTTTGCCGGGCTTGAAAATTCGCTGTTTCGCCACGTTGACGGAGGACATCCACCATCCCAAGCAAACAGAGAAGACCCGTTTTCTGGAATTGGCAACCCATCTGGACACGGTCTGGTTGTTCCCTGGGGAACTGCGTGGTGCGTGCTGTTTTCGCGGACTCTGTGAGATTATTGACGAAGAGTACCGGGACGTTATCAATGTATTGCTGGTTACAGAGTCTTTAAACGAAACTGCGCACTCTTTGGAATATTACCAGGATCTTCGCGACAGGTGGGTAGAACGCGCGGTACACCGAGATAACGACTCTCTGGAAAAAGGCAAACAGTCAGTAGCCGATGCCCTGAACCGACTCAACAATCTTCCCGTTGAAATGCAGGCGGGCATGGATAAAATTCTGGGTAAAAAGCCTCATGTCCCGATTTCGCCGCAACAACAGCTCGCCAAGGCGCATTCCCGTATCGATGCCGCGGCCATGCGGTTGGATTCAATGGAAACTCTGGCTCTGGCATTACGGAAAAAACATGGTCATATCGTTCCTGTGAATCTGGATCATTTCACCCGTACGCGCGAGCACATCGTCAAACAGCGGGCTCGGTTGGGTTCTTTGGAAAAGGGATTTTCCGAAGCCCTTGCCCGCAAATCAGTCCTGTTGGGCGAGGCCTCGCAACACGCTGTTCAGCAGAAGAAATCCCTGCAAGCCAAAGGTGAGGAACTTGACTTTGACCCGGTTGATCCGTTTCTGCCGCCAAAAGAGAAACGCTGGGGAAAAAGCGTGCTGCAGAATCTTCGGCCCTGGCGCGAGGAATTGTTGCATACCACTGCGTTGTACCAGGCATTGCTCAATCTGGGACTGACAGAGAAGACCATTGCCGATGCCTGGTTGGGATTCAATACGCAAGCGATTGAGGCGGACCGGCGCAGTTGGGGGCTGGAGCCGAAGGACCGGCCTTTCATAATCCCCGCCGGTTTGGTCATCCCGCAATTCGAGGGGGCCGTACCCGTTGCGCTGCGTATTCATCCTTTGGCTGCCGATTTTTCGTTTTCCATACCCATGGGAGATGCTGAGCTGGTCGAAGGCTCCGCTCTGGAAAGCAAGGCGCCGTTTTTGGCGTCTGGCGCTGCAGGGCGTTTGCTGGTGCGCGTTCATGATCCCCTGGAAGCTTTGTTGCTTTCTCAAGAGGCCGGCGACCTGTGCGCGGCCATTGTTCTTGGCGGGCCGGACTTCAGCCTTGGTGCGGCAGGCGAGGCGCTGCTCAAAGAGGCCCCGGCCTTTGTCGTGGCTTTGCCCGGCGCAACATCTATCCATGAGGCCTCCCAGTGGAAAGGATGGAGTACGCACTATCCGCAAGCACGGCCACTGCTGTTGCCCAAAGGCGGCTTTATTCAGGCCGGGTTGCAGGAACAAAACATTCGTACGCTCATCCGCGAACTGGTGCCGCTGGACGCTGCCGGGCAACTTCCGTCCGATCCGGGAATTTTCTTGTCCGGCGACATAAAGCCGGGCATGCAACTGCCCGTGCCTCAGGTGAAGAAAATCGTTGCCGGGGCTCGGACACAGGCAACGAATTCCATGGAGGCCAAGCTGGCACATCTGAAAAAGAAATCCGAAGAGATCGTCTCCTTGGCCAGAAGTCATGCCGAAAATATTTTTAAGCAACATAACCTGGATCCGAAGCAATTCCTGGATTTTTCAAAGCAAAAACAGTCGCTTGATCTTGGGAGGGAGAAAACAAAAATGCTGGTGGCCCTGGATTCCGCCAAGCGAAAATTAATCCGGGACAATCAACTGACGCCGGAAATGGATGAACAAATCCAGGATATGGGTGCAATGTTCGGGGCTCTTCTGGATAAAGCCGACAAGTCGCTGGCCGGGCTTTCCGCAATAACCACCCCTGATTGGGCAAAAAAAATTCGGGAAAGACACGGACTCGCCCCTGAGACAGGCAGCGGGCTGACCCGAGAGGCTGTGCTGGCTAAACTTGAAGCCGGAGACAAAAACTTCGCCAGACAGAACCTGTCCGGATTGGATCTCTCGGGGTTGGATTTCACCAACGCGAATCTCGAGCGTACGCTGTGTTTGAAAACCAGATTCAACGGGTGCGTATTGCGTGGAGCCGTGCTTTCCCATGCTGTGTGCAAGGAAGCCACCTTTGACAATGCCGACTTGTCAGGGGGAGATCTTACGAATTGCATGCTTCAAAAAGCCTTGCTCAGGGGGGCTGAGTTACGCGATGCGCATCTTGCTGGCGTTCTTTTGCTCGAGACGGACTGTACGGGAGGAAACTTTGCGAACGCGGATCTCAGCCGGTCGGTGCTTCAAAAGGCCAAGCTCGGGGAGGTATCTTTTGCAGGGGCAAAAGTGGAGCATTCCCTTTTTACCCAGGCTGCATTCGGAGCCAACAACTTTGCTGAAACAAATTTCAATCAGTCCGTATTTAAAAACTGCAGTCTGGACAATCTGAATTTTTCGGAATCGATGCTGCAGAAGGCTTCATTTGTGGGATGTTGCGGTGAAAAAGTGGTTTTTTCCAATGCAAACATGGAAAATGCCCGCTTTTATCATTCCTGCTCCTTGCCGGACGCATCCTTTGTCAAAACCCGCTTGCTCAAGGCTTCCGCCATGGACAGTTCCCTGCTGGGCTGCGATTTTCGGGAGGCGCTTTTGGATAATGCGCTGTTTCAGAACTGCGACCTGTGTAAAGCCGTATTTACGTGCGCCAGGGCCAGGTACGCGAATTTTTCCCTTTGCGACCTGGAAAAAGCGGATTTACGCGGGATTGATCTGTTGCAAGGTTCCCTGCGCAAAGCGCGTTTGGTCAAAACCGATTGTACCGGGGCTAACTTGTTCGGTGTGGATTTTTTCAAAGCCGTTATGAACGGCGCCATTCTGGATCAGGCTGATACCAAACGTACGCTTATTGAAAAACGCGAACACCTGTTGCCGCATTCCGACTCCAAGCCCGAGGAAAGCCAACCATGACCAGGAAAGAAATAGCGAACGCCGTCAAAGAACAACGCCCCCTGGTTGGGCTCGTACTCGACGGTACGGATTTAAGTGGCCTTGATCTCAGCGGTGGACGTTTCGAAAACTGTAGTCTGAAAAACGCCAGATTTAGCGGCGCTCAGTTAAGCAGATGCGGTTTTAGCAACTGCGATTTTACCGGCGCGGACATGAGGAACCTGGAACTGGACAAGGCGTTGTGGCGTAATCTGGTCCTTGCAGAAGCCGATTTCACCAATGCAAAATTTTTACGCTGCGTCTTTACGGGGTCGAATCTGAACCGCGCGAATTTCACAGGCGCGACGCTCTCCATGAGTTTTCTTGACAAGACCATTCTTACCCGGGCGTGTTTCTCTGACTCTTGCATCAATCGTACGGTCATGGGGCATGCGGACATCAAAGGCGCGGACTTTTCCGGCTGCACTTTGGAGCGTGTGGCGTTCAAAGGCGCTGAGCTCGAAGGCGCGGTGCTGGCCCGTACGCACATGCGCAAAGTCAATCTGGAGGGCTGCGATCTCGCCAAGCAATCCTTTCAGGGCTGTGACCTGCGTCTGGTGGTTTTTAGCAAATGCGGGCTGGCCGGAGCAGATTTTTCAGGCTTATCCCTACCCAAATGCAGTTTTAGCGGATCAAATCTCTGCAACGCCCTTTTTGATAACGCGCAAGCCGAGCAGAGTCTTTTTGCGGGAGCGCAGCTGATGGAAGCCACGTTGAAAAATGCCTGCCTGCAAAGCTGCGTATTTGAGGACAGCGATTGCCGTCTCGCGGATTTCACTCACGCGGACTTGCGGATGGTTCAATTCAAGCGGGCGGTGCTGCGCGGCGCCAGTTTTTCTGGAACGCGCTGCGCCTATGCGGATTTTTCACACGCGGATGCGGAAGGCTGCGATTTCCAGGAAGCGGATTTTTCGTATACCAAGCTGCACGGCATATCGGACAACAATGCTATTTGGAACGGGGCCTTGAGAAACACCGCGTACGGTACGGATCCGGATCTTGCGCGCGCCGAAGCCTTTACTCCCCAACCATTCGGCCACTCCACTCAAGCATACTAAAGGAGCAAAGCATGCCCATACGCGCTTATTCTTACCAGGAAGTGCCCACCATGGAATACGGTACGGTCGTCGCCCGCGATATGAAGACCTGGGCCGTACGAAGCACGAACGGCCACTACTCGGCCCGTCGTGCAAAAAGCTGCTTGCTCGCCCCCGAGGTGGGGGACAGCGTCTTGCTCTGCACCAACGACCTGGGGCATTGCTACATTCTCACCGTACTCGACGGTGCGGAGGACTCCGGCACATTGGAAATGAATGGAGATTTGGACCTGCAGGTCAACAACGGATCGCTTCATCTGTCGGCGGATAATGAACTCTCCATGGGGGCGGCAGCCATCCGGATAACAGCAGACAGGGGCTCGGCAACATTGAAGCATTTTTCCTGCCTTGTCGATACGATCACGGGCCAGTTCCGCACGCTGTCTTTGGCGGCGGAAAATTGCCTGAACAGTTTTCATTCACTCACGCAGCGTCTGGGAGCCTTTTTCCGGTCAACCGAGGGACATGAGGAAATTCAGGCTGGATCAACGCGCGTTCTGGTGGAGGACACACACGTCCTGCATTGCAAAAACAGCGTACTTATGGCTGAAGAAGACGCTCGTATCGATGCGGATCAAATTCAACTGGGGTAGTCTTCAAGGAGCGCATCATGTTTGGATTGACATTCGGCGACGGCATGAATTTTTCATTTCCTGATGTCTGCATTACGCCTGTGGGCCCGGTTCCGGTCCCCATCCCTTACCCCAATATTTCGGAAACAAGCACTTGCCCGGCTCCTATTTCGAAGGTGCTTATGGAGTGCTTGCCCTCCATGAATCAAACGTCCACGTGCGCCGCCAGCGAGGGCGACCAGCCCGGCCTGCAAATGGGCATTGTTTCCCACACGACTGGCGGTGCCACCACGTACGTTGTCGGCTCGGTCGGCGTGATTATAGAAGGCGCGCCGGCGCAACGCCTCACCAGTGTGACGGGGCAAAATGCCATGGGGGTCATGACCAATGCGCCCGGCATGACCATTGCGCCCAGTCAGGAAGTGGTGTTGTTTTTGATTTGAACAGCGCTGCGTTTTTTGTGGCGCCACGTTCCACGTCTAATTTTGAAAATAGGCCTTCAATTGATGCGCATCTCTTGTCCGTGTCAGGGCGAGCAGCAGCAGAATGCGCGATTTGGAAGGAATCAGGCCCCCGGAAAAAATGACGTTCTCATTGGCAAGTGTTTTTCCGCCGCCAGGGCCGCCATAAACGGGATAGGTCCGGCCTTTGTAGCAACGGCTCGAGATGACGACAGGAATATTCTTGCTTCTTGCATAGCGTATCGCCTCGTAGACCGAGGCGTTCACATTGCCCAGACCGAATCCGGCAACCACGATCCCTTTGGCGCCGCTGTCCGCAGCCAGGCGAATATATTTGCCGTCAGCCCCGGCATAGAGGGTGAATAGCATCACTTCCGGCAAAGGCGTATCCTTGTCGGGCATGGGAACGTGCGCGCGCTCTGCCGGTCGACGGAAGGGTCTGAACGTATTGAAATCTACATATCCCAGAAAGCCCTTGTCTTCGGAAGTAAAGGTCATCAGGTTGTCGGTGTGGGTTTTCCTGACATCCTGGGCCGCACAGGCGTATTGGTTCATGGTCACGGTCACGCCCAACCCTTTGGCCTTGGGAGAGACCGCCTGGACAAGCGCGTTGGCCAGGTTGCCGGGACCGTCTGGAGCAGGATCCGAGGCATTGTGCTGCGCGCCGACAAAAATTACGGGTTTTTCCGTCTGCACGACGAGATCCAGAAAATAACTGGTCTCTTCCATGGTATCCGTGCCGTGGGTGACCACGATACCGCATATTTCCGGATCGTCGGCCAGTTCCTGGACCTTATGGGCCAGGCCGAGCATCAGTTCGGGAGTCATTTGACTGGAATCAATGTTGGAATATTCGACAAGCTTGATGCGGGCAATGTCCTTTGCCCCAGGTACTGCCTGCATCAAATCCTCGCCGGTGAGAGCCGGGACAGCCGCGCCCGTGGCCGGGTCGATTTTTTCGGCAATGGTGCCGCCAGTGGAAACAACCGCCACAAGAGGCAGCTCTGCGGCCTGCAGAGCGGTAGTTGCCAGCAATAAGACAAACAATGCGGCAAGAAGACAGCCAATACCGGGGCGATGGGTTTTCATTTCAGATATCCTCCAGTCCTGTATGGTTGGTGGGCAGGGGCCGGTCTTCTTCATACCCTCATGGCGTATATTTTTCCAGGTATCCTCTTGGCGTAATGATTCTGTTACCCGCCAGCCGGCTCGAACTGTTGCCGATGAGGACAATGCTCAGCATGTCCGCCTCTTCCGGGCGGAACGTATCCAGACGGAACGTACGGATGCACTGGTCGTCGCGATACGCGTTGCGGACCAAGCCGACCGGTGTTTCCGGGGAACGGTGCGCGGAGATGATCTCAAACGCGCGCTCCAGCTGCCCGGTACGGCGTTTGGAACGCGGATTGTAAAGCACGATGGCGAAATCCGCGGCAGCGGCTGCTGCCAGCCGTTTTTCGATAAGCTCCCAGGGGGTCAGCAGATCACTGAGGCTGATCACGGCAAAATCATGCATCAGCGGCGCGCCGAGCAGGGCGGCTGCGGCGCACAGCGCCGGAATGCCCGGGACCACTTCACAGAGCAGGCTTTCCAAAAGACCGCGTTTTTCCAGCAGCTCAAGAATCAGCCCGGCCATGCCGTAGATTCCCGCGTCGCCGCTGGAGACCATCACGGTATCTTTGCCGGACAGGGCGAATTCTATGGCCTGGGTAGCGCGTTCGAGCTCCCTTTTCATGCCGCTGGAGTAGATGGTTTTGTGCTGCTTCAAACCATCAGGTACGAGTTCCAGATAGGCAGTGTAGCCTACCAGAACATCAGCGCGTTGGATGGCTTCCAGGGCCAGCGGCGGAAGCAGGGACGTGTCGCCCGGACCGAGGCCGACTATGCGGAGGGTACCTGGTGCGGCAGATGGGCCAGGGCCACCGTTACGTTCCCGAGGATCTGTTTCGGACTCAGCAGGCTTGTTGATTTGCTCGCCAGAAGCGCGGCTGCCTCGCATACGCTTTCCACTCCCAGATGCTTTTTGACTGTCTCCGAAGGGGTTGCCACAGGCATGGTGTTCAGTTCGTCGGAGGAGTACAGTTGTAGTGATACCTTAAGTTTTTCCGCGGCCACATGCAGGCCGTGTTCGTCTTCTTTGCATTCGTGGCTGGCAAGCATGCACAGGGCTTCGGGGAGAATGCCCCGGGCTTCCAGGGTCTGGTTGATGGCGTCGAGGATTTCTTCCGTGGTGGTGCCTTTGCGGCAGCCCACCCCGGCCACCAGCACGCGCGGACAGAGTTCCATCACGGTTTCGTCCCGCTGGGCTTTATGCCAGTCCACACGGATAACCGGATTGTCGGTATCGGCCGAAGGTTCGACCATGCACTTGCGAAACCAGGGGTACCATTCGAAATCCGTGGTCAGCAGATAGGATTCCGGATCGTATACCTGAACGAATTCACCTTCCGCCAGAGCCCGGTTGACCACCTTGACCATATCCGGCGTCCGCAGGGCCAGGCCTTTGTCCCGAGCGAGCAATTCGATGGCCGGAGCGCCGACGGAATCCGTGGCAGTGGTCAGAATGGCCTTGCCGCCCGTCAAGGCCGCCACGCGCCGCGCCAGGACATTGGCGCCGCCGATATGGCCGGCTATCAGGCTGATGACGTACGTACCGATGGGATCCAGAACCACAACCGCCGGATCGCCGTATTTATCCTGCAGCAGCGGGGCGATTGTCCGGATCACGATACCCGTGGCGCACAGGAAAACATGATTACGGAAATTTTTGAAGGTTTCCGTAACCAGCGGCGCCAGGGCTTCGAATGATTTTGCGTCGTAGTCCGATGCCAGGCGGATCGGAAGAAAAAGCTGAGCGCCGAGCGCTTTGCTGAGTTCTGACCCCAGGGCGGCGCTTTGTTTGGTCAGCGCGTATACGGCGGTCGAGTCCGTATCGCACATTGTTTGTTCAGGATCGGAAACCATGTTTGAACTCCGGGTCATAAAGTTTGGAACGCGCCGTATCTTTGGATGCTGTTTCAAATCCATTGGCCTGGCGCGTTGGAATTAAAAAAATTGTTTGCCTGGTCAGGTTGTTGGCGGCAATGTCGTCCGCCAGGGCCGCAACCGTGCTTTCCACCAGCTGTTCGTCGGGGTGGCCGACTCGGGCGGCAACCACCACGCGGTCCGTGTCCGCCAGCCCTGCAGCCAGGAGTTCGGCTTGCAGCTCCGGGGCTTTTTCCGCACTGAGATACACGGCAAGCGAACAGCCGTGGGCGGCCAGATCGCGCAGACGTTCGTCCACCGGCATGGGCGTACGTCCGGGCATGCGCGTCAGGATCAGGCTCTGGCCGGCCTCGGGCACGGTAAACGACAGCCTGGCCTTGGCCGCCGCCGCAAAGGCCGCGGTCACGCCCGGAATGATTTCGTAGGCAATGCCGTCCTGTTCGAGCAGTTTGATCTGTTCCTGGATGGCGCCATACAGACTCGGGTCGCCCGTGTGGACACGGGCCGCGTTTTTCCCCTGACGAACAATGTCGCGGAGCAGGGCGTGCGTCTCCTCCAGGGTCATGCCGGCCGAATCCAGCACGCGGGCTTCCGGTGGTGCCATACGCACGACTTCTTTCGGCACCAGCGAACCAGCGTATAACACCAGGGCAGCCGCGGCAATGCGGCGGGCTCCTTTGATCGTAAGCAACTCTGGGTCGCCGGGACCGGCGCCGATAAAGGAAACAAGCGGATGGTCGGGGGGGGAGGCCGGAACGGAATCACTCCAAGAGTTTTTTCCTTCGGGCTCCTCCTCAGAAAAAGCAGTTATCATAACCGGAACAGCGTATAGTGTACGGGTTTGTTGAAAGAGAGCAACGGATTTTCCCTATAAATACGGTATCTAATCAGATACATACGTTGTTTTTTGAGTTTTGACAATAAACACCGGATTGAGGGATTCGAAGCGCTCGTCACCCGCGAGCGGTACGCTTCGTGCCACGTTGATCTGACTGATTTGCACAGGCCAGCCCAGCGAGCGGCAATAGCTGCGGATGTATTCCAGCGAATCAAGCAGGATGGTGTGGGCCACGAGGATGCCCTCTGGTTTGAGCCTGTCGCAGGCGCTTTCCAGCATACCCGTGGTACGCAATCCGCCGCCGATGAAAACGCGGTCCGGCCCGGGAAGCGCTTCGAGCGCTGCGGGCATGGTTCCGTGTACGGGTTCCACTAGATAGGCCCCTGAACGCCGGATGTTGGCCTTGATCATGGAAATCCGGCTGCCGTCCGCCTCGATGGCTATGACCCGTCCTTGTTGTAACAGTACCGTTGCCTCCAGGCTGACTGCTCCGCATCCCGCCCCGCAATCCCAGAGCGTATGTTCGGGGGCGAGTTCCAGGGCGGAAAGACCCGCTGCGCGGACCGGGGCTTTGGTCACCAGGCCTTTTTCAAAAATCAGTTCTTCTTCCGGGATACCCAGGCGCAGGCGTACTTCGGTTTTAGTAACACGCTGCAACAGCAGAATATTGGGCTGGACAAAGTCCCGTCCGGCCACCAGATCCAGTTCGCCGTTGAACAGGGCCTCGTCGGGAAAGCCCAACCGCTCGCAAATCCGGCATATAAAACCGGAAACGCCCCGGTCCAGCAGCAAGCGGGCAATCTGGTCCGGGGTGTGCTTGTGGTCGGTATATACGGCGACAAGATCCGCATGCGTCAGGGCCGCGAACAGGGGGGCGGTGTCCTCGCGGCCGTGCAGAGAAACACAGCGAAAGTCCGTCCAGGGAAGACGGACGCGCGAAGCCGCAGCCTGCAGCGCGCTGACATGCGGATGGAATACCAGAATTTCCGGACTGAAAATGCGCAACAGAGAGGAGCCGATCCCGTAACACAACGGGTCGCCGTCCGCCAGAACAACCACATGTTTGCCGTTGAGGGCCTGGACGCGTATTTGATCCGTTACCTGCGCCAGCGGGCTGGTTATGGGGAGTTTTTCCGCAGGATGCGCGGAAAAAAAACGGAGCAGAGTCTCACCCGCAACCAAAACGTCCGCGTTGTCCACAAGTTCCCTGGCTTCCGTGGAAAGCTCGGGCTGTCCCATGCCACAGCCGATAACGTGAATAGCGACGTTGTCGGGCATCATAGGCCTTGTCCTTTGCGTTTGAAGCTGCGGCAGTGTTCCGTAAACACGCGGGCCGCCGCAGGGTTGCTGCCGAAGTGAAGATGCGCGTAGGAGGCGAGAGTGTTGCGCTTTTGGAATCCGTGCGTATCGGCCGGTTTCCCGTCAGCGCCAGAGGCCTTGTAGGCCTGCGCGGCCTCGACATCACTTCCGGCAAGTTGCGAATAATGAAATTCATGTCCGCGTATGTGTGATCCGGGCTCCCCCAGCAGGGTGTTTTTCGTAAAGGCAATGTCCCGGTATCCCAACGTCATGCCTGTTTTTCGTATCGTACTAGTCATAGCAAAGATTCCACACATGGGAAAGCGTCCTCCCTGTTTGTCTTCGATACTTTCGCACAAATACATCAGGCCGCCGCATTCGGCGTATATCGGCCCTCCCGCCTGGGAAAATTTCCGCAAGCTCGTGAGAAGAGACGTATTGGCGGACAGTCGGGCGGCGTGCAGTTCGGGATAGCCGCCCCCCAGATAGATGCCCGACACTCCTTTTGGAAGCTCCTGGTCCTGCACGGGCGAAAAAAAGACAGGCTCGGCGCCCGCTTGCCGCAACAAGTGCAGATTTTCTTCGTAATAGAAACAAAAGGCCGCATCCCTGGCCACGGCGATACGCACGTCCGCAGGTGGCAGGGGCGGATCAGGTGGATTGTCTGAAAAGGTTTCAGGCAATGCTTGAAGCAGTTTGTCCACGGGCAGGGCCGCTTCGAACCAGTCGGCCAGTGCGTCGAGCCTGCCGTTTTCCCAGTTCAGTTCGTCGGCCAGCACCAGCCCCAGATGACGCGACGGGGTCTGGAGCTGCGGCGTACGGGCCAGGCAGCCGAGCAGGGGAATATCAGGGACGGACTCCAGGGCTTCCTGGAGCAGCCGTTCGTGGCGTTGGCTGCCCACGTTGTTGCACAACATACCCGCCATACGCAGGGGCGGGTCGAAAAGCGCGAATCCTTTGGCCACAGCGGCCACGGAGCGGGCCATGCTGCGCGTATTGATGACAAGAATTGCGGGAATATCCAGCCATTTGGCCATTTCGGCAGAAGAACCCGCCTCATTGCGGCCGGAAGCTCCGTCAAAAACTCCCATGACGCCTTCGACCACAGCCAGGTCCATGTCCTGGCTGTTTCGTGCGAACAGTGCGCGGACGGTGGGTTTGTCCAGCATCCAGCCGTCCAGGTTATGGCTTGTCCGGCCCGTGACGGCCAGATGATGGCCCGGATCGATGAAGTCCGGCCCGACCTTGAAACCGCGAACCTGCAATCCGCGGCGTTTTGCGGCAGCCAGCAGACCGAGAGTCGCCAGGGTCTTGCCGGAACCGCTTTGGGTACCCGCGATCAGAACGGCCTTCATTTTTCCTTGTCTTTGGCGATCAAAGGTTTTCCCAGCAGCAGCAGCGAGAGATAGTGGGGAGTTTCCTGAATTTCATTGAAATCCCGGACAATGGCGGCGTCCTCATGGCCGATTTTGCTGGCGAACACCGCGCGGCTTGTTTGTCCGGATGTGTCCAGAACGGCGCGGATTTTCTCGAATCCCTTGTAACACTTGAGGATGATGCCGTTTTCAGCAAGCTGCAACTGTTGCTGCAGTTTTTCCGGGTCCGCGACTCCGGAAAGCAGAATCAGGCTCTCGCCCGATTCGCAGAGCTGCGTATGGGATGTCGCCGCGGCTGCCTGAAACGAGGTGATGCCGGGTATGATTTCCACCCGCAGATCAGGAAGGACCTCCGGTAGGGTTTGCAACAGGTAGCCGAAGGTAGAGTAGATCAACGGATCTCCCAGGGTGATGAATGCTGCGTCGGCGCCGGTACGCAGAAAATCGGCAACCTGGTGCGCGTTGGCTAGCCAAGCTTCATCGAGTTTTTGCTGGTCCCGGGTCATGGGAAAGCCCAACATGATGATTTTCGTTTCCGGTCCGATGTATTCTCTGACGATGTCCAGAGAACGCGAATAGTCGTTTTTTGTGGAGCAGGCGGCGTATACCACGGCCACTTTGCTCAAGGCATTGGCCGCTTTGATGGTCAGCAGCTCGGGGTCACCCGGGCCCACCCCTATGCCGTAAAGGGTCCCTAGTTCAGTCATTGCCTTGCTCCTTGCTGTGCGGAAAAAGCTCCGGATGCAGGAGCGCCGCGAGTTTTTCCACGGCCAGGACATTGCGCGGACCGGGGCGGGAATAGATTTTTTCATCCACTACATACACTTTTCCGGATTGCACTGCGGAAATCGTCTGAAAATGAGGCCGGTCCCCGGGTTTGCTGAGTTCCGGATTCATGGGCCCGCGTTGCAGCAAATAGACATCCGGATTGAGTCCCAGCAGGGCCTCTTCATTCAAACGTACGAGTTTTTTATCGTTGTCGACGCAATTGCTGCCGCCTGCCCTGGCGATGATATCCGTCACTATGGAATGTTTCCCCGCAGCCAGCAGATTGGGGTAGCGGACTTCGAAAAACACCCTGGGCTTTTGATCGGCGGCCGCTAGCTTTTCGGCCACAGCATCAAGACGTTCCTGCAGTGATTCCACCAGTGCAATGGCCTGCTGCTGTTCGCCGCAAAGAATGCCGATACGCCGGATAACGGAGAACAGACCGTCAAAGTCGGTGACGCGGAACACGGCCACGGGCAGATTGTGCTGCTGGAGCGTATCCACTATTTCCAAGGCCTTGGCGCGTCCTTCCATTTGCAGCACCAGGTCGGGATTGAGCCCCAGGATCAGCTCTGTGTTCGGGCGCATATGCGTACCCACAACCGGCTTGCTCTGCATCACGTCGGGGAACGTATCGGCTTTTGTCCGTCCAACAATGAGCGAATCCAACCCCATGGCGGACAGGATTTCGGAAAAAGCCGCGTACAACGGCACGATGCGTTGCGCGGGCTGGTCCAGGGTAATGGTACGCCCCAGGTCGTCGACAATGCTGACGTCGGCGTCAGCAATTGCAGGGAACGTACCTGGGAGCATGATCGCCAGGCACAAGATGACTTTGAGGTGCGCCCGTAACAGGATGCGGGTATATTTTGATAGGTGTTTCATAGATTTGTGTCAGGTTTTTTTCGGTGAAGACCTCGTGCGTCGGGCCGTCCAATACGAGCTTACCTTTTTTCAGAAACAGCAGTCTTTCGCAATAGAGCGCCGCGAGGTTGAGGTCGTGAATGGCGGAAAGAACGGTGACGCCTTGGGCATGGTACGTACGCAGTAGATCGTACACCGCGATTTTAGCCGCCACGTCCAGTCCGGATGCGGCTTCATCCAGCAGAAGGATGTCCGCTTCCTGGCAGAGCGCACGG
The DNA here is from genome assembly GCA_963677785.2 of Desulfovibrionaceae bacterium. Taxonomy (GTDB): domain Bacteria; phylum Desulfobacterota; class Desulfovibrionia; order Desulfovibrionales; family Desulfovibrionaceae. Next base: position 845,677 of record CAXXDH010000002.1, read on the forward strand.
GCAATCAGCACGCGCTGCAGTTCGCCGCCGGACAGTTCGCTGGTCATCCGCCCGGCAAAAGGCGCCGTATCCGTATCGCGCATGGCACGGTACGCCGCCTCCATGTCGTTACGGCCGTAGCCGAGCAGCGCCCGGACGTACGGGTAGCGCCCCATGAGTACGAGCGCCCGGACGTTGAGGTCGAAGGTTGTTTCAAAATGCTGTGGCACTGCGGCCAGGCTGCGGGCCCGTTCTCTGGGCCGCATCCTGGGGAGCTCCTTGCCGTTGACGGCAATGGAGCCGTCCACAAGCGGCAGCGCGCCGCTGAGAGCCAGAAGCAGGGTGGTTTTGCCGCTGCCGTTGGGGCCCAGCAAACCGGTCATTTCGCCCGGATCAAGAATAAAGCTCACGTGGCCCAGGACCTCTCGGTCGCCATAGGCGCAGGTTATCTGCTTCACCTCTATCATACGGACGCTCCTCTGGCGCGCCTGGCCAGGATAAGGCAGAAAAACGGTCCGCCCAAGAGGGCTGTGACGACTCCGGCGGGAAGTTCCATGCCTCCGGAGAGGATGCTGCGCGCCAGGACATCCGCCCAGAGCAGCAAAATACCGCCCGTGAGTGCGGAAAGCAACAGCAGCGGACGGTGTTCCGAGCCGAGAACCTGCCGGACCAGGTGCGGTACGATGAGTCCCACAAACCCGATGATGCCGGAAACGGCCACGCACGCGCCGGCCAGGAGGCTGGCCGCCGAGAGCAGGCGCAGCCGGACCCGTGCCGCGTTCATGCCCAGCTGCTGTGCCTGAATGTCTCCAAGCATCAGGATATCCAGTTCGCGCGCATACAAAAAGATCACGAACGTGCCAAGGACTGCGTACGGAAGAAACAACAGCACTTCATTCCAGCCCCGGCCCTGGAAACTGCCCATGAGCCAGAAGACGATACCTGCCGCGGATTCTTCATCCAGCGCTTTAAGCAGGGATATCAGCGCGGACAAGAACGTGGCGACCACGATACCGGCAAGAACCAGGGTATCGCGGCGCAGACCGCCCTGCAGGGAGCCGAGCATCAAGACGGCGGCCAAAGCTCCCAGCGCGCCCAGCAGCGCGGCAACGGGCAGCATGGCGGCCCCGAAAAACTGCAGCCACCAGGCCGTGCCGTGCCCGGCAAGAAACAGCAGCAACGAAGCGCCGAAAGCCGCTCCGCTGGAAACGCCGATGGTGAACGGGTCCGCCAGCGGATTGCGCAGCAGTCCCTGAAATGCGGCCCCGGAGACAGCCAACCCCGCCCCCACCAGCCAGGACAGGCAGACGCGGCTCAGCCGCAGGTCCAGCACCACAACGCTCCAGGTGGAGTCGGCAGGCGCAGGAGAAAGACCGATGACCGAGCCCAGAATCCGCAATACCTCATGGATTGGAATTTCCAGAGGGCCGGGAAGGCAGGCCAGGACAATGGAAGCAAGGCTCAGGCAAAGCAAGGCGGCGGCGCAGATCAGGCTGCGCCGCCCCGTAAAGAGATAACAGGAATACTCGGCCTGCAGGGCCGCAGGTCGGTTCATTCCGCGTTTTTAAAGTGCGCGAACGCGTTTTTGAGATGGTCTATCCAGATGGATGCCACATTGTCGCGAGAGCCCATGCCGATGAGTACGGGGGTGGTTTCCATATTCTTTTTCGTCAGAATACTTTTCCAGGAGTCGTCCTCGTCTCCGGCCATGTCGTTGTGCGCATGGTCGCCGGCAACAGCCATGAGCGGAATAAGATACGCTTTTTTGAGGCCTTTTGCCTGCATGTCCGAGATGACGTCTTCCAGGGTGGGCGTGCCTTCAACTGTGCCGACAAAGACATTGGGATCCTTGCGGCTCAAGAAGTACTGCAAGCCGGGGTAGTAAATATTTCCCGGGTGTTCAGTGCCGTGTCCCATGAGGATGACGGCTTCGTTCGGTTTGCGTTCCTTGGGGGGAATTTCAAGAATGGCATCACGTACGGCCAGCATGTCTTCCGTGGAGGCCATGAGCGGATAGCCGACGATGACGCGTTTCATGCCTTTGGGCATGTTGGAGAAACGGTGCACCGTATTGATGAGGTTGTGGTATTCCTCGCCAGGGATGGAGTACAGCGGCTGCACCGCTACGTGCGTGAAGTTTTCGTCAGCCATTTTGGCCAGGGCCTCTGCAGGAGAATCAACGTGTTGTCCTTGCTTGGCCAGTTTGTGGCGGATTTTTTTGGAGGAATAGGCCCAGCGAATGGGGGTATCCGGAAAAGCCTTTTGCGCCAGTTTTTCGATGTTTTTCAACGCATCGGCAGCCCCAGGAACCGATGTGCCGAAACCGACAAGCAGGATGCCTTTTTTGACCGGCCGCTTGTCTCCATGGGCCATGGCCGGGGCGGCGCCCAGACAGACACAGAGCAGTAAGAGTGGAAGTAAAAGCAAGAAGCGAACGCATACCTTCTGGTTCATGAAAGAACCCTCCGAATAGGCTTCGGGCCTGAAAATCAAAAGGAACAAAAAAAGCCCTTCCCGCAACTGTGGGAAGGGTACCCGTATTTGTCCCTCAACTGTCCGGACCGGCAAAGCCCGCGTTGCCGCCGGATATCCCCTAAGCTCCAATCAGGCAGGTCTTCCGGCTTGCTCCATCCGTCTCCCTGCCTTCCCAGGCGTACAGCCCAGTGACCTTTCATGGGAGGGACTCATTCGGAGCATACGGCGGCGGGACCGCTCCCGGTTCGCACGGGATTCCCTATTAAGCAATTTTTTACACCTGATCACTAGGCAATAAACCGACGGTGAAAATGTGTCAATTATCAGTGAAAAAAAAGTCAGTTAGGAACAAGTGATTCAAAAAGCGCCTGAAGCTGCGCATTGTTTATTGCTCCTTGGAGTCTTTCAACTTTTTGCCCCGGGCGCAATAACAGGAACAGAGGCACGTTAATCGCGTTCAGCGCCTTGATGCCTTTTTCTCCGACCCAATAGAAGGGAAAGTCCACCGGATGATTTTGCAGAAGCCTTTTCATGGCGGCCGGGTTGAAATCCAGGCTCAAACCGACAACGGCAATGCCTTTGGTCCGGTACTTTTTTGAAAAAGTGTTGATTCGGGGGAGTTCCTCCACGCAGGGACCGCACCAGGAGGCCATGACGACAACCAGGGTCGGCTCTGGGCGGGAATCGAGGAATGCCTGCAGCTGCTCGGGAGCGAGTGTTGGAAGCGCGTTATCCGCCCGGGCAATCGAGAGACAGCCGACTAATAACGCTGCGGCCAGCAGTAAACAGCTACCTGACCGGGCTGGCCGTTTTATGCCCCGCATCTCACTCCAACCTTTCAAGCTGCTGCATGATATCCTCAAGCCGCGGACGTTCGTTGATGTCGTGAACATCGACATAACGGATGACGCCTTGCTTATCGATCAGAATCAGTGCGCGTTCGGCCGTGCCGTTGGTGCGGAGCAGTCCGAAGGTTTGGGCCACTTTTCCGTGCGGCCAGAAATCCGACAGCACCGGAAACCACAGTCCGCCCATGGTATGCGTCCAGGCGTAGAGCGTCGGCAGGTTGTCCGTGGAAATACCCAATATGACGGTGTCGTGCGCATCAAAAAGCTCTTTGGCGATGTTGTAGCCCGGCCATTGTTTGGAGCAGACAGGGGTCCAGGCAGCGGGCACGAATGAAATCAGAACGTTTTTTTTGCCCAGGTAGTCACGTGGTGAAACGCTCTTGCCGTCAATGGACTTCAGGGAAAAGTCCGGCGCCTTGTCGCCGGCACGGACGCAGCAATGGCTGTCCGTGGGGGGCAGTGCGCCCTGCGAATAGATTTCATCCTGGGGGATGGCCGCCTGGAGCGGACTGGCCAGAACAAGACAACACAAGACGATCAAAATGGTATAGCTAGCTTTCATAGGATGAACTCAGCCCGCAAGGTCGGCTTTTTGCAGCAAAAGGTTGAAGAACGATTCCGGATTTTCGAATTTGCCGCTGTGCGTGTAGAGCGTTTTAAGCGTGCCGCTTGCGTTTTTTTGCAGCAGCAGGAAATAAGGCGTGCCGTCGGCTCCGCTGGAATTGTAAAACTGCAGTTCCGGATCCGCCAGCAGGGCAAAGGGGATGGCGTATTTTTTGCGGAAAAAATCGACTTCGTAGCGCGAATTGTCCGCTCCCGCGCCCACCAGCAGAAAACGACCGGCGGCAGGGGATTTTTGAATGAGCTCGTACAGCGTATTGACGTTCGGGGCCGCGCCCTGGCAAATCGGGCAGTACATGCTGAAGATTTCCACCAGAATGAATTCGCCGTCCAGGTCGGCCAGGGATGCGTGATAGTCTTTGTTGCAGCCGCCGGTGAGCTGGCAATCCTGTTCGGAACCCAGCAGGGGAATGTTTGCAAACGCGGCGGGCTCCGCACTCCAGACAACGGAACCTCCCGTGAATAAACACGCGAACAACAAACAACAAATGGCCGCAACCGGGAAGCGCTTCATAAAAACTCCATTGGGAACCGGGACCGCAGCTCAAAAAGAGCCTGCGGCCCCGGCATGTTTAGTGGTTCAGCATTATCCGCCAAGCACTTTGAGCGGTCGCGCAAGCGTGGCGAACAGAGTCCTGCGGTTCAGCGGGCCGGTCGGGCTCGCGTCCGCGGTGACGTATTCGTAATAATCCTTCGGATCGTAGGCGCACAGGTAGATGACCCGTACGTCGTCTTTGTCCACAAGAGTGGCTTTGGGCCATTTCTTTTTGGCTTCTGCCAGGGCCTGTTCGGCTTTGGCCAGAATGTCCTCGCGGTCGCCGAAGCTCATGGCGCCCGTGGGGCAGGTCTGTACGCAGGCCGGGAGCAGGCCGTTCTGGACGCGGTCCAGGCACATGTCGCATTTGGCGAACATGCTGCCGTCCTTTTGTTTGCGCGGGATGTTGTACGGACAGGAATCCAGCGCGGTTTCGAAGTCGTCTTCCGCGGTCTTGGCCGTATAGACCACCGCACCCGTTGCTTCGTCGTGGATCATGGCGCCTTCCACGTCGGAAGTGAGTACGCAGGGCGGATCAATGCAATGACGGCACTGTTCCGGAAAGAACAGCCAGTTCAGTTTGCCGTCGATGATACCTTCCTTGAAGCGGACGAGTTTGTAGGTGTTGTACGAGAGGTCCTGCGGATTCTGGTGCGAGCCCAGATTCCTGGTTTCTTCCGCCGGCAGGCCGTGCCATTGTTTGCAGGCTACCTGGCAGCCCCGGCAGGCCGTGCATTTCGTCAGATCGATCAAGAAGCTTTTTCCTGACATTATCGCCTCCTTAGGCCTTTTTCACATTGACCATGAAGGCCTTTGTTTCAGGAATGCCCGTATTGGGATCGCCGGCCGAAGGCGTGAGGATATTGGCCGCATCGCCGCCGTCCTTGGGCCATACCCAGCCGTAATGCCACGGAATGCCTACCTGGTGCACCTCGGTGCCCATGATGGTGAACGGTTGTACGCGCTGGGTGACGATGGCGATGGCCCAGAGGGTGCCGCGTTCGTTTTCCAGGATAACCTTTTCACCGTTCTTGATGCCGCGCAGTTCGGCGAGCTGCGGACTCATCTCGCAGAAGATCTGCGGTTCGCACTCCAGCAGCCAGGGAGTCCAGCGGGTCATGACGCCGCTCTGCCAGTGCTCCGTGACGCGATAGGTGGAGCAGATGAACGGGTAGCGCGGATCGCAGACCGGATGGGCCTCGCCCTTGAACTTGAGCGCGGTGGGATTGTGCAGCGTATTGGAGAACGGATGCTTGTCCACCGGGCATTCCAGGGGCTCGTAGTATTCCGGGAACGGACCGTCTGCACGGCCCGGGCCGAAGATGTGGCCGAATCCGGCGGGCTTCATGATAAAGGCATGTTTGGTGCCCGGAGCCCAACCGCCGTCGGGTACGTCGCCCTGCCATTTTTTGCCGTCCCAGGCGATGACCGCTTTCTGCGGCGCCCAGGGCTTGCCTTTCATGTCCACGGAGGCGCGATTGTAAAGGATGCGCCGGTTGACCGGCCAGCACCAGGACCAGTTGGGATAGAGGCCGATGTTGGCCTGTTCCTTGGTCTGGGTTTTGTCCCGGCGGGCGGCCATGTTGCCTTTGCCCGTATAGGATCCGCAGTACAGCCAGTTTCCTGAGGAAGTCGATCCGTCGGCCTGCAGAAAAGCGAAGCTGGGAACCAGGTCGCCTTTTTTGAACTGCTTGTTTTTGACGGTGACGTCTTTGAGGAAGTAGCCGTTGATCAGCTTGGCGACGGCATGCGGGTCAAAGGTTTCGCCCGAAGCAACCCCTTTGAGGTTGAAGCCCTTGAGGGCTGTGGGGAACACGGCTTTTTTCGCATCCAGCTTTTTCAGGATACGATGCATCAGTTCGACGATCATGTCGCCGTCAGGCTTGGTGTTGCCCAGGGGTTCGGGCCCGCGATAACGCCACTGCATCCAGCGGCCCGAGTTGGTGATGGAGCCTTCCTTTTCGATGGAAACCGCGCAAGGCAGGAAAAAGACTTCGGTCTTGATCTTTTTGGGATCCATGCCCGGGCCTTTCCAGAACGAGCCGGTTTCGTTTTCGAAGATGTTGACGTTGACCATCCAGTCCAGCTTGGACAGGGCTTCGCGCGTCTTGTTGGAGTTGGCTCCGCCGGCGGCCGGATTCTGGCCCCAGGCGAAGAAACCCTTGATGTCGCCATGGTGCATGGCGTCGAAGAGTTTCAGCCAGGTGTAGTTCTTGCCGTCGTCCAGCTTGGGCAGCCAGGTGTAGCTTTCGGCAGGATCCACATCCGGGTACATGGCCTTGAGCAGGCTGGCCGAATACTTCGGATAGTTGCCCCACCAGTTGGGGCTCATGGGATCCTTGGTAGTCGGCGTGTACTTGGTGTCGTAGTCCTGCAGCGTCGGCTGCGAGGCTTTCGGCGTTTTCAGATAGCCCGGCAGGATATGCACCAGCAGGCAATGGTCCGTGGACCCCTGTACGTTGGATTCGCCGCGCAGGGCGTTGATACCGCCGCCGGCCATACCCACATTGCCCAACAGAAGCTGGATCATGGCCATGCCGCGGATGTTCTGTACGCCAACGGTGTGCTGGGTCTGGCCCATGGCGTAGAGCATGGTGCCGGTTTTATCTTTGGCGCCGGTGGCCGCGTAGGTTTCGTAGATTTCCTTGAGGAGGTCCTCGGACATGCCGGTAATCTGTGAGACTTTGTCCAGGGTGTACCGGCTGTAATGTTTTTTGAGGAGTTGGAAGACGCAACGGGGATCCTGTAGCGTCTTATCCCGCTTGGGAATACCTTTGTCGTCAAGCTCAAAGCCCCATGATTTCTTGTCGTACTTGCCGGTTGCCGGATCATATCCCGAGAACAGGCCGTCTTCGAACTTGAAGTCCTTTTTCACGATGAACGAACAGTTGGTATAATCGATGACATATTGTTTGAAGTACTTTTTGTTATCCAGAATGTACTTGATCATGCCACCGTAAAAACCAATGTCCGAACCGGAACGGAGAGGGGCGTAAATGTCCGCCTTGGCGGAAGTTCTGGTGAATCTGGGGTCCACGTGGATCAGTTTCGCGCCTTTTTCCATGGCGCGGGTCACCCATTTGAAGGAAATGGGGTGGTTTTCCGCCGCGTTCGAACCGCAAATCAGAACGCAGTCGGCGTTTTTAAGGTCGATCCAGTGGTTGGTCATCGCACCGCGTCCAAACGACTCTGCCAGAGCCGCTACAGTGGCGCTGTGTCAGATACGGGCCTGGTGTTCAATATAGACCAGGCCGAGGGCGCGTAGGAATCCTTGATAGAGCCAGCATTCTTCGTTGTCCAAAGCGGCGGATCCGACGGACGCGAGTCCTTCGGTGCGGTTGACCACCTGTCCTTTGGCGTTCTTTTCCTGCCAGGTTTTATTGCGGGTTTCGATGATGCGATCCGCAATGGTGTCCAGAGCCCAGTCCCAGTCTTTGGTTTCCCATTTGTCGCTGCCGGGCGCGCGGTAGAGCACGTCCGTGACGCGCTTGTCGTTTTCGGCAAGCTGGAAAATACTCGCGCCCTTGGCGCACAGGGATCCTTCGTTGACGGGGTGGTCGGGGTCTCCCTCGACATTGATGGCGCGTCCCGTGCCCACGGTGTCGGTATTGACGATCAATCCGCAGCCTACGGCACAGTAGCAGCAGACGCTGGTGGTTTGTTTGCCTTTGCGCAGTTCCGTGACCTGCGCACGGGCAACAGTGGGTTTCATGCTGAAGCCCAGGCCCCCGAAGGAGGCCATTGCCACGGCGGTGGCGGAGAGCTTGATAAAATCTCTGCGTAGCAGATCCATAGTTCCTCCAACTGTGTGAGTAGAAGAAAGCTAACTGCCGCTGGTTTCCTGATTCAAAAGCAGCAGCAAGTCATAACCCCAGACCGGAAACACATCTTCGCCAACCCACGACAGGACCGGCTCCGAAACAGGTTCCCATTTTTTCAGGTGTAGTACGGGCAGTGCCTGGCAGACGCTTGAGACGTCGAATCCCAGACCGGCAAAAGGGGCCGCAGCCAGATCGGCGTGTTGCATACGAGCATCACCTCCTTATTCTGAATTGTGACAAATTATATGTTTTGGATAACAGGAAGGCAAAAAAAATAATCTTAGTCCAGTTTTGGCACCATGCCGCAAAAACGTTGCATGACCAGGGGCATGAGATCCTTGTCCCGGTAGTTGTAGCGGAATTCCAGTTCCTTGAGGTAAAGCGGAAAACGGCTCGGGGTGACGCCCTTGAAATGCTTGAGCTGGCTTTTGGCATAGCCCCAGAAGTTGAACGGATGGTTGTCGATTTTCGGCTTGTTGCGCGACCGGCTGGCCGGGTAGGGCAGGCTTTCATCCATGCAGGTGACCAGGGTCTGGTAGTGGCGGTACGGATCCGTATGAATGATGTTGCCCGTACGCCCGAGAGCGAGATGGAAGTTGAGAAAAAAGTGAAATACGGTTTCGCACTGAAAGCCTGGAAGAAGGTCTACGAACACCCAGCCGCGGTTTTCGATAATGCCGAATACGGGCAGCGCCAGGATCCTGTTTTTGCGGGAAATGGTCCTGATTCGTTTGTTGGCAATGTACTGTTTCAGGCCTGTCTCCGGTCCGAACAGAGTTAACGCGTCGATGGAGGACGACAGAATGGCGAACCGGAGGGCGGACAGGGCCTTGAAAACCGCATTGTAGGACAGGCCGGTAATCTTGGTGATTTGATGCGCCGTATGGCCTTCCACAAAAAGCCGGGTCAGAAATATCCGGTCTTCGGGGTCCAGGCCGCAGGAGTTGATCCAGCGGCCCGTGAGTTCCGTGAAGGTATAGCCGCATTCGCGGCAGCGGAGCTTCCCGCCTTTGAGATCGTAGAGCCGTTGATTGGAACAGCGAGGGCAAAAGCGTTTTCCTCCCGGCCAAAGCCATTGCAAAAGAAATTTGCGGGCAGCGTCAGGGGAGCTGACCGCGTCTATTTCATGCGGCAGAGGCCGTTCGGATAGTTTGCTTTTGTAGAATTCCCGCCGGGCTAACCGCCGATGCTCGTCATGGCAGTCCGACATACGCTTGATCCTTCAGCTCGCTGTTGCAGCAGCTTGTACCCTTCGGGTTTGGAACGTCCGGCCAGGCGAATGACCTCCATGGCCTTGTTTATGCCCAGCTTGGGGTGACGCAGAATGCCTCGTAGCTGATAAGTTTTGTCCGAATACAGACAGGTCCGCAATTGTCCGTCCGACGTCACCCGTACGCGGTTGCAGGTGGCGCAGGAGTGGGAGGACATGGGCGTGATTACTCCGATACGCCCCTGGTATCCTGGGAGTTCATAGACTTTTGCCGGTCCGCTGGTGGCGGACGGGTTCTGGGCCAGAGGCACCAGGGTGACATGTTTTCTCAGTTCCGCCATGACTTGCGACACTGGAAGAAAGGTCTGTTGGATTCCGTTGGCAGTGCTGCCTATGGGCATGAGTTCGATAAAACGGAGATCCATGGGCCGCTCTTTGATGAATTCCAGAAAGTTGGGAATCTGTTTTTCCGTGATGCCGTGCATGGCCACCGCGTTGATTTTCAGGTTGATTCCCTGGTCCAGGCACCGGTCTATGCCCCGGCGTACGCGGTCGAACATGTCCCTTCCCGTGATCCGGGCGAATATTTCAGGTTCAAGCGTATCAAGCGAAATATTCAAACGTTTGATGCCGGCTTCGGCCAGACGGCGGACGTAGGGTTCGAGCAGCGTCCCATTGGTGGTGATGCGCAGGTCCAGGTCCGGATACTGCTGCATGAGCGATTCCAGAAAATCGACGAATCCCTTGCGGACAAATGGTTCTCCACCGGTAAGCCGGACCTTTTTGACCCCCAGAAGCCGGAACTGTTTCACCAATGCTTCCATTTCTTCGTAACGCAGGATGTTGGGATGGGGAATATACGTGGGTATTTCCCGTACGCAGTATTGGCAACGCAGGTTGCAGCGGTCCGTTACGCTGAGACGCAGATAGCGCACCTGGCGTCCGTGCGTATCTTTGAGCGGTTGTTTGTTTTGAGCGAGCAGGCGCATCAGAACCCCCAGGCGGAGAGTGTGGGCCTTTTATACGCGCGTTCCATGGCCATAAAGTCCAGGTGCAGCGACTCAAGGTCATCAAGCACGGGTACGGATATTTTATCCAAGGTCCGGAAATCCGCGGTTTTGATATAGCTTTTACAGGTTTCGCAGGCGTCGATACGATAGCCTGGTTCTTCGGGCGTATCGTAAAAAGCCAGTTGCTTGTGGTCGGTTTCGCCGCAGAACGGGCACATCAAACGTGGAATACGATAAGAAGTGAGGCAGAACGAACAGGTCGCGTAGCGCTGTCCTTCCTTTTCGCGCAAAGAAGAAATGAGCGGCAGGTCGCCGCAGACCGGGCAATGACCATGCTGCCAGGCGCGGTCTTTGGGAACCCGGCCGTTGAGAGCGCCGGCCACTGCTTCTATGCTGGGAGTGAGAGCCCCGCGTACGAGAAAAGCCGCGAGCCGGGGCGTGTCCGGAGTCTTTTGTCCCCACTCGGAAAAAAATTCTTCACGGCCCTGAAGAAACATGGCGAACGCCTCTTCAAGGTTGAAATCCCGCCGCAGGCTGGAAGCGAAAAGTCTGGCGGATTCGGCGAGAGGGGCTTTGACCGTGGTGGCCAGAGTCAATAGTTCCTGAAAAAGAGCCTGTGCGAGTTGGTTGTCATACGAGAATTGTTCCCGCAGCAGCAACGGGCGTCCACTCAAATTGGATTCGACACTAGGCAGTTGATCTTCAGAAGGGGGAGCAATCTGGATTTTTTGCATGGCTTCGAGCTGTAGTTTTGCAACATCTACTACAAAATGGACCAGTTCTGCCGGTAGATACGTTCTTTTTGCAAGTTCTTCTGTTTTACGTTGTAAGTGGCGTGTCCTGGTCTCAAAATCCTTTTGCATATGTACTCTCCTGAACGAAAAACGCTCTATGTGATCTTTTGTAATCCTGGAAGGCTCTGTCTACATTCCAACAACGCGTCCTGGATCGTTGTATACCCAGAAAGTGTGACCGCGTACTTTGCCCACCAGCGTCAGGCCGGTTTTTTGCGCCAGGCTGACGGAAAAACTTGTGGCCGCCGAAGTGGATACCAGCATGGGAATGCCGATGCGTACGGTTTTCATTAAAATTTCCGAGGCCACGCGTCCGGTGGTGACAATAATTTTGTCCGACGTATCGATTCCTTTCATGAAGCATTCGCCCACGATCATGTCGATGGCATTGTGGCGACCGATGTCTTCACGAAACAGCAGCATACCTTCGGGTGAGCAGAGCGAGGAATTGTGGCATCCGCCGGTGGAACACCAAAGGGTGGAGCGCTCTTGCAGCTCATCCACCAAAGCCAGGATGGTTTCCGGATTGATTTTACAGTTGCCGTTCATGCGGCGCCGCGAAATCGTGGCCAGATTGCGGTCGAAGTTTGTGCCTTTGCCGCAGCCAGAAGTGATGGTGCGTGCGATACGCCTGTTGGCCATGGGATCGGTTGTTGTTTTGACGTAAGCAACCAGGCGCTCTTCTTCGTCTTTGATGTCAAGATCCAGAATTTCGTCCGGGTGCTGTACCAGAGCATCTGATTTCAGAAAGCCAAGAGCAAGGTATTCCGGGTGCTTACCTGTGCAAAGAAGGGTGACGACTTCTTTGCTGTTGAGAAAAATCGTCAAAGGAATTTCACGGATGGCGGATATTTCGCGTTGTTGAAATCCGCCTGGGGAGTACTCGTTGACCGCATAGCTGATTTGATGCTGCACGTTACTTCTCCTATCTCAACGAATGCGTTTTGAAGACGCGTTACAGAAAAGGGTTGAGCGCGGCACAGGATAAGTGCCCAGGCGGTCGTCGGCGTGGGCGTCCTCTTTTTCCCGGAGTGCCAGGTGTTTGTTCAGGACCACCTGCCGTAACTCTTCCGGATTGTTGATGTTGGTAAATGAAACGAGTTCCGGGTCCACTTCGCGAAGTGCGTCCTCGTGGACAGGGAGGACATTGACATGGGAAAAAAAACGAATGATCTGGAATTCTTCGCGTTCGAGTTGTCTGGCAACATGGGGAAGGCAGCGCTTTGAGTAGATGGCGCACAGGGGCTCATAGTAGTTGTTGCTGAGTACGGGGACAACGACATCCGCTTCCGGTGTGAGTCTGGAGAGCAACAGCTCAACCAGTTCCTGCTGTAAAAAAGGCGCATCACAGGCTGCAACGAAAACATGTGTAGCCCGTACGCTGCTCAGTGCCGTGTGAATGCCGTTCAACGAACTGAATGCCGTAAATTGATCCAACGAGACAGGAATCCCGAACCGGGCATAGGGTTCGTGCTCTCGCGCGGCAATGCGGATATCGGTAAAAAAACAGTGGTACACATCCAGCAATCGTTGGATTACCTGTTTTCCGCCGATTCGCAGCAGGCCTTTGCGAACACCGGACATACGGACCGCGCGTCCACCTGCCAGAATGACTCCCGCAGTGCTGTGGGGCATACCTTCCTCTGCTTTTGTCTGAAAAACGCAATGTGTCTGTTCAGAACGGTTCGAGGTTGCTGTCACTTAATGTGGAAAGATAGTGTCAAATTAAGGCTAAAAAAGCCATGGATTCGTACTTGCTTTCAATTTTGCACAAATGGGGCTTTTCAGTGTTGCTATGTTTATAGTAACATATTAAAAATAAAGAGCAATACTTGTATAAATCTTATTTGAGCTGAGGATTTGTTTACTCTGGTCGTATGCGGGAAGAAAAAAATTTATGAATGAATGTCGAATAATTGCCATAATAGTTGTGTATTCTTTCAAAATTTATGTTGAAAAGATGAGGATTCTAAGCCGAACAATTTGAAATTTTTTTATGTCGTTGAGCATATTTTCCTGGTATTATAGTGTAACTTCAATGAAATATGGGAGATGCACCAGCCCGCAGCTTCGACTTTTTTGAGGAGGAATGATTTTTTGTAAAATCATCCCTCAACTTTCTGACTGAAAACGCGTTTTGTTATGGGTGGACAGCTGCTTTGCGATGAAAACGATCTTATATGTAAATAAAAAAGTATATAAAGGTGACAACTGGAGATCGTCGTCACCTCTATTTGCTCGGGGCCTGATTATTCCGGAGGAGGAGATATGTTTCGCATTTGGGCTGTGTTGCTGATAATAATTCCATTCGCTGCGGTGTCTCTTGTTGAAGCAGCAGAACCAGGGAACTCCACCCGGTTACGTATTGTGTATGTAAACAACCTTCCGGACATTGAAAATAGAGATGAGTTCGGAGGATTGGCAGAGCTGGCCGGTTTGCTGGCAGCAACACGCGACAGTGATACCGCTGTGTTGTTTTTCCATGGCGGCGGGTACTTGGCCCCAAGCGCCCTATCTTCATTTGATCGTGGTGCCCATATGATTGATATTCTTAATTCCTTACATCCTGACGCAGTGGCTGCGGCCAAAGAGGATTTTGCCCATAAAGAGGATGAATTGACACTGCGCGCCGTTGAAGCTTCCTTTCCCATTTTAAGCGCCAATACGTATGATCCCGCAACTGAAGGGTGCATAGAGGGGATTGAGCAATACCAGATGTATGACGTCGGCCCATACAAGATCGGTGTGTTCGCTTTGACGGATGTGGAAGTGGTCGTGGATTATCTCGTAAATCGTATTTCCGTCAAAGATACGCAGCAGGTAATCAAGGCGGTTTCCAACAAGCTTCGCAAGCAAGGGGCGGATCTGGTGGTTTTGATGCTTGATTATTCGTTGCCAAACATACGGGAGCTCCTTGGCGACAGCGTCGTGGATATTGTGCTTGAATACGAATTTGATGATGTGCTTCATCCCATGTCAAAAGGCGTGTGGGTGGAACTGGGCTCTGGCAAGGGGCGCGCGGCTTTGCTGGATATTGCTTTGAAAGGTTCCGGGAAAAAATTGTCCTGGAATCATGAAGAAAAAATAGTGTCATTGCTCGATTATCCGCAAGATCCCAAAGCACAGAAGCTGCTTGATACCTATCGTAATCATATTTCCAAAATGATGGATATTGTTGTAGGAAAAACGATAACCGCGCTGGATACCCGCCGAACCGTTGTACGCCAGGAAGAAACCGCGTTCGGAAATCTGGTGGCGGATGCCATTCGTGAATTTTGCGCTTCCGACGTTGCTTTCATGAATGGCGGGGGGATTCGGGGGGAGCGGACTTATACTCCAGGTTTTGACCTGACACGGCGTAATATTCATAGCGAGCTTCCCTTCAGAAACCACGTTGTTTGTATCCGCGTACCCGGCAAGGACATTCGTACCGCCCTGGAAAACGGAGTCGGCCGTATCGAGGAGAACAAAGGCAGGTTTTTACAAGTGTCCGGCCTGCAGATGGTTTATGATCCGCAGGAACCAGCCGGAAAGAGGATCCGTTCGGTTAGCATAAATGAGATGCCGCTTGATCCTCAAAAAAAATATGTAGTTGGGACAGTTGATTACTTGGCATCAGGCGGAGATGGATTCACCATGTTGCGTGATGGTGAACGCATTGGAAATATTGGTGGAAGTCCGCTTTTATGGGAACTCCTGCGTTCGTATATTGCTGATCGCGGCACTGTCTCGCCTGTTGCTGAGGGACGCATCGTACGTATTGTCAAATAAGGTTTTCCGATGTCATTGGCCTATCTGAGGAGCTTTTTCAATGCAACCCGCCGGTTGTTGTATCGTCCGGGCATAGCCCGTACGGTAGGTATCGGTCTGTCCGTCATGGCGTTATTGCTATTGCTTGTATCCTCTCTGTCGCTGATTGATTTGTTTCGTTTTCAAAATATAGTGTCAAGTCTGTCGGATAAGGCTTTGCCGCAAGTGACGCTCAGCGCCCGTCTATCCAGTCTTTTGAACCAGCTGCTGTACCAGACGGAACGTCTCTCCGGAGCCTATTCCCATCCCGACCGGCGCATCGCCTATGCCGCGATAAAAGACCAGTTCAATCTGATCCGGGAAACTGCTTCCTGGATTGAATTCGGCGATGCAGCCAGCAGCCCGGAAAGGCAGTTGAACGCGTTGGAAGATACGCTGGACTCCTTGAATGGCCTGGTTTCGAGACGCATTGAAGCTGAAGAGAAAGCCGACAACGCATTAGCTGTGATACTGAAGGTGTATGGAAAAATATTGCGGTTTTCCCAACTTCCGCACACGGATGCATCCAATACGCAAAATATATCTGCATGGGCCAACGCGGCCTCGCAATGCATCGAATTGGCCGGCAAAGCAGAAGGATTGAACAGGTTGCACAAGCTCGGCCGCCTGCAGCGTGACTTGGAAAAACAGTTGCAATCACTGCATACGTATTCGTCCAAGGTGAGCGGGGGAGAACACGTTTATGTTTTGCATCTTGGAAAGAGTCTGGAAGACGCATTGCTGGGACCAAATGGCTTGATTCCTCTACTGGCAGGCCGGATTACCATTTCCGGACGCAATCTGGGCAAAGGCAATTTTGCCCGCAGTCTGGTGGAGGAGGTCAATGATCTTGGTTCCGGTTTGTTCATGAAATTCAATGACAAGGTGGCACAAGACGCCGCCCTTCTTTCCAAGAAAGTGCATCGTGAAGCCTGGATTCAGGTCTTGCTGACTTTGATAGCATTTCTGGCAGCCGGTTGCGTGTTGCTGTATTTTCGCAAAATATTGATTATGCGCTTGATTCGTTTGAATGAAGCGGTCTTGGACAGAGTGGCCGGCATAAATACGTCCATTCAGGATTCCGGTAATGATGAAATCGCTAAAATCGCCCATTCTATCAATTATTTTACCAGTGAACTGGGCAAGGCAAAGGAACTTGCGGAAAATGCAAACCAGGCAAAATCAAAATTTCTGGCCGACATGAGCCATGAAATCCGGACGCCTTTGAGTACGGTTCTTGGTATGTCTTATTTGATAGCCCGTACGGATTTGACTGCAAAACAGAAAGATTATGTGGCTAAAGCAGATGGCGCGGCCAGGCATTTGTTGGGGATTATCGACAATATCCTTGATTTTTCCAAGATAGAAGCAGGCAAGATAGAGCTGGAGTCCATTGCCTTTGATCTTGAGGATCTCCTGATCGAAGTTGCGGATATCACGGCACCCCAGGCGGAAGTCAAAGGGCTTGAGCTGGTACTTTCTCTCCCTGCCGGAATTCCCAGGTCTCTGGTTGGCGATCCCTTGCGTTTGAAACAATGCTTGATCAATCTGGTCGGTAATGCCGTAAAGTTTACTTCGCGGGGTGAAATTGAACTGTTTGTTGTGTTAGAAGAAAAGCGCGATGATACCGTTTCATTGAAATTTTCCGTACGCGATACGGGTATTGGTTTTTCTGAAGCGGAGTTGGAGCGGCTTTTTCAATCATTTCAACAGGCCGATAACAGCATTACGCGGCGTTTCGGTGGGTCGGGGTTGGGACTTACCATTACGCGCAATCTGGTGGATCTCATGGGGGGAGCTCTTGAGGTAGAAAGTGCGCCTGAGAAAGGGGCGTGTTTTTCTTTTGCTTTAACCTTTGTTTCAAAAGGTGGCGAAGGAGTTGCCGGAACTCCGCATTCACTTCCTGAGAATCTTCAGGTGCTTGTTGTTGAAGACAATTTAGCTGTGCAGAGAATATTTCAGGAAATCATGGAGCTGCTGTCATTCTCCTGTATATTTGCTGCTTCAACGCAACAGGCACTGGATTTGTTGGATTCTTCAGACGTATCGTTTGAACTTGTTCTCTTGGAGAATGGAGGCGTTGATTCGGATTGCATGGAGTTGGTACAACGGATCCGCCAAACTCCCAACGTGAATGCGCAGACCAGGATTGTGCTTGTCGGAGGGACGTTGCAGCAGCAAGAAGACGGAAGCGAGTTGCTTCATTTTGATGGATATCTGCACAAGCCGGTGACATTGCGGCGGGTTATAGCTGCTCTGGAGGGCAGCTACGGCATAGGTCGGCAGACAATTCCCGAGCCGCGCGTACGGGATGTAGTTCCGGAGCAGACCCTTGAAAAGCTTACCGGGGCAAGCGTGCTGCTGGTTGAGGATCAGGCCGTCAACCGGGAGATGACCAAGGAAATACTGGAGCAAGCCTATCTGGCTGTAGAAACAGCTGAAAACGGAAAAGAAGCAGTGCAGCGGGTTCTTGCGGCCAAACAGTGTTATGATCTGGTGCTGATGGATTTGCAGATGCCCGTATTGGATGGATATGAGGCAACCCTGATGATTCGCAAGGAAGTGGCGTATAACGAGTTGCCGATAATTGCTTTGACTGCTCATGCCATTGTTGGAGAGCGTGATAAATGTCTTGCCGCCGGCATGAACGATTACCTTACAAAACCTTTGGATATCCACTTGTTGTTCCAGATGCTGGAGCGCTGGACCCATCATGCGGGGAAAAAGCACTGCCCGCTGAAGCAGTTCTACGCACGTTCGGGCACTAATAAAACGAATGGATTGCCTCATTCCTTGCCCGGTTTGGAAGTTGAAAGCGGATTAGAACGGATATTGGGAAATGTGCAAGTGTATTGGAAAATGCTTTCTCTGTTTGCACAGGAAAATGCCACGGCATTGCAAGATATTCAAGATGCGCTGAATCAAGGCGACCAGCAGACGGTCATTCTGCATGTGCACTCTCTGAAAGGGGTTGCCGCCAATATTTCTGCCCAGCGACTGGCGGATACGGCCCGTGAGTTTGAAGAAGCGGTAAAGCGCGAATCTAACAATGTGGAAAACTTGTATAAAAAGTTGGAAGCTGAATTCAATTTGGTTCTCGCCTCCATCAGCCATCTTGGTATTTCCGTATCGGAGTGACAGACTTTGCATGTAACAAATGTGCAGGCAGTTGAACCCGGACGACCGTTTTCATACTGTTGAAAGTTTTGCTCGTGCTGCGTGAAAGTTTTTTTCTGACTGGGCCATTACGAGCTTTTTCAAAATAATCAAACAAGATACTTCCACAACAAGCGGACTGCTTCTCCAGTTTTTTTGGTATGTTGCTCGGATGAAAAACACGCGTTTTCTGTTTTTCAGTGCACGCGCGGAAACGCCCTGATTAGGCATGCCCGGAGATTGACAAAATTATTGCCAACAACTAAAGGGCTAAAAACGAACAGTGATCATTTATGCAAATCAAAAAAGATACTATTTACCAAAGCGTGCTTGTCATCGCGCGGCAAGAGTTCCTTGAAAAAGGGTATAAAGACACCAAGATGCGCTCCATTGCCCAGAAGGCTGGGGTGGGCTTGGGGAATATTTATAATTATTTCAGCAATAAAGATGAATTGTTCAGGCAGGTGTTGCAGCCGGTCCTCGATGCGCTGAAAAAAATTACCAAGGAGCATAACAGCAGTGCGAATCTAAACATCGGTATCTTTGAATCCCAGGACTATATAAAAGAACAAACCAAACTGTTTGCCACACTTGTTTTGGGGTATAAGGAAGAACTGCGTATATTGCTGTTCAAATCGCACGAGTCGTCGCTTGAAAGCTTCAGAGAGCACTATATTGAGGAATACACGGAAACTGGTTTGGAGTATTTACGTTTGATGAAGGAAAGGCACCCGCACATCAATATTGAAATTTCAGATTTCTTTGTTCATACCATGAGTTCCTGGTGGATAGGCATTCTTGGGGAATTTGTCATGCACGATCTGGATAAGGAGGAACTGGAACGTTTTATTTCCGAGTACATTGAATTTTGTACCGCGGGATGGAAAAAAATCATGCGCGTGAAATAATTTTTTTGAACAAAACTGAACGTTGTTCATTTTATAAAAGGATGACACCATGAATACATTAGCAAAGCTTAAAGCGTACATACCGGAAAGAAAGGGCTTGTTGACCGGAGCTCTGATTGTTTCGGCTGTCAGTTCGTTGATGGGGATGCTGCCGTTTATTTTTATCTGGCTCATTTTTCGTGAGTTGTTCACATCACAGATGGGCGCATCGCAAAATCTCATAAACGTCTATGCTTGGTGGGCGTTAGCTACGGCAGTGGGCGGGGTGTTTTTGTATTTTCTTGCGCTTACGTTATCGCACCTGGCCGCTTTCCGGTTGGAAACGAATATGCGCAGGCAGGCAATGCAAAAGATCGTTCAATTTCCCCTTGGTTTTTTCGATGGCAATACCAGCGGGCGTATCCGTAAGATAATTGATGATAACGCCAGTATAACGCATACATTTTTGGCTCACCAAATGCCGGACCTCGCCGGAAGCATTCTGATGCCTTTAGTCTCGCTGGTTTTCCTGTTTGTTTTCAACTGGAGGCTTGGACTTGCCTGTCTCGTCCCTTTGGTTTCTGCAGTTGGTATAATGAGCTTCATGATGGGGGCGCAAGGACGTAATTTCATGAAGAAATATATGAATGCCCTTGAAGATATGAATACCGAAGCAGTTGAATATGTTCGAGGAATACCAGTTGTAAAAGTGTTCCAGCAAACTGTTTTCTCATTCAAGAATTTCTATGACAGTATAATACGATATAGAGACATGGTTTATAAATACACTCTGCTTTGGGAAAGGCCAATGTCGTTATATGTAGTAATAATTCATGGATTCGCGTACCTGCTCGTGCCATTAACTGTCTTATTGATTGGAAATGACGAAAATTATTCGCTTATTATACTTGATTTGCTTTTTTATATCATTATTACACCAGTCTTTGCCCAAAGTATTATGAAAAATATGTATATGAATCAGGCCATGGGGCAAGCGACTGAGGCGGTGAAACGTATTGAGGAATTAACCGATGTGAAACCTTTGACTGTGGCGGAGAATCCCCAATTCATCACAGCTCATGATATTAGTTTCAAGGAGGTTTCCTTCACGTATCCGGGGAACAAAATTAAGGCAATCGACTCTATCAGCTTCAGTATTCCTTCCGGCAAGACCTTTGCTCTTGTCGGCGCATCGGGAGGCGGCAAGACGACCATCGCTCGTCTTGTTCCTCGCTTTTGGGATGCCGACTTCGGTCGGATCGCCATTGGCGGGGTAGATGTCAAGGATATTGCCCCTAAGGAACTCATGCTTCATGTCTCGTTTGTGTTTCAAAATTCGAAACTGTTCAAAACAAGTCTGCTGGAAAACATTCGGTATGGAAATCAACACGCTTCTGCGGAAGCCATGGAGCATGCGCTGGAATTGGCTCAATGCCGGGAGATTATCAACAAGCTTCCTCAGGGATTGCAAACGGTCATCGGATCCGAGGGAACGTATCTTTCCGGTGGTGAACAGCAAAGAATCGCTCTGGCGCGAGCCATCTTAAAGGACGCCCCCATAGTTGTATTGGATGAAGCTACCGCATTCAGCGATCCGGAAAACGAACACTTAATCCAAAAGGCGTTGAAAAATCTCACCAAAGGGAAAACCGTCCTGATGATCGCTCATAGATTGACCAGTATTGTGGACGTGGACTCCATTCTGGTCGTCGACAAAGGAAAAATAGTGGAGCAGGGAAACCACTACGAATTGACACAACAACACGGACTATACGCTCAGATGTGGAAGGAATTTCAAAGGTCGCTTCAATGGACAGTGGGAAAGGAGGTGTACAATGCTTAGTGTATTAGAAAGAAGACTTGCTCTTTCGGCAAAGGGAGCGCGCGATTTTCTTAAAGGAGTATTTTTTACAACGTTACTTAACATCGCACTCTTATTACCTGCTGCATTTGTTTTTTTGTTTTTGCAAGACTATTTGAAGGACGCATTCATTTTTCCACTAAATACTCATAATAGTGTGTGGTATTATATATTAATTGGTGTCCTTTTTTTGTGTGTCACATGGATAATAGCACGTTTTCAATACCGAAGCGCCTACACATCGATATATGAAGAAAGCGCAAACAGACGTATTTCTTTGGCAGAAAAACTGCGTAAGCTTCCTCTGGCCTTTTTTGAAGAAAAAAATTTATCCGACCTTACCGCGACAATCATGGCGGATAATACAGAATTGGAACACACATTTTCACATGCCGTTCCACAGCTTTTTGCCTCGTTGATTAGTCTTTTTCTCGTTGCGTTAGCGCTGTTTTTTTATAATTGGAAATTGTCATTGGCATTATTTTGGGTTGTTCCTGTGGCAGCTGGGGTGCTTTTAGCGTCGAAGAAATTACAACGAAAAAACAACAAGAGCGTATATGATGCAAAACGCGATGTCACAGAACAGATTCAGGAAGGCTTGGACACAATCCAGGAAATAAAATCATACTGTAACGAGGATAAGTATCTAGGCGTACTGGATTCCAAACTTGAGATGTATGAGCGAAAGCTGACTCGCGGTGAACTGATAACAGGAGTACTTGTAAACAGTGCCCAAAGCATACTGAAACTTGGAATTGCCAGTGTTGTAATCCTTGGAGCCAGTTTATTGGCTGCAGGTACGCTGGAATTGTTTACGTATTTAGTATTTTTAATCATCGCATCACGCATTTATGAACCTGTCAATGAAGTGTTCAATAATCTTGCCGCGCTGTTCTATCTTGACATTCGAATTAATCGCATGAACGAAATGAACTCTCTGCCTATCCAACAAGGCAAAACGGAATACAATCCGGGGCATTACGATATCGTTTTCGACCGGGTCTGCTTCTCGTATCAATCCGACAGGCAAGTATTGAAAAACGTTTCGTTTACAGCCAGACAGGGAGAAATTACCGCTTTGGTAGGTGCTTCCGGAGGAGGTAAAAGCACTGCGGCTAAATTGGCCGCACGCTTCTGGGATGTGGACTCCGGAAGCATTTCATTAGGCGGGACTGACATAAGCACAATAGATCCCGAAACGTTGTTGCAATATTTTTCAGTAGTTTTTCAGGATGTTGTACTTTTTAACACCACAATTATGGATAATATTCGTATAGGTAGACGCGATGCTACGGATGAAGAAGTGTTGCGTGTCGCGCAGCTCGCTCAATGCGATGATTTCGTCCGTAATATGAAGGACGGATACCAGACCATTATTGGGGAAAATGGTACGAAGATTTCCGGTGGTGAAAGGCAACGCATTTCAATTGCCCGCGCACTGCTCAAGGATGCACCTGTTGTTCTTTTGGATGAAGCCACTGCTTCTTTGGACGTTGAAAATGAAACAAAAGTGCAGGCAGGCATTACTGAATTGATACGCAACAAAACCGTTCTCATTATTGCCCACAGGATGCGTACCGTGGCCAATGCCGATACAATAGTTGTTTTGGAAAATGGTGAGATAGTTGAAAACGGCAAGCCTCAGGATCTGGGGGCAAAATCAGACGGGATTTTCGCCTCCATGCTCAATAAACAGATGATGGCCGTTACTAGCACACTGGATTCCGCCAACTAAAGGCATGCTGTTTTCTGTTGTTTGCTCACGAGTAAAAATGACTGTTGTTTCATATGATTGAATAGTTATGGCATAAGCGGATACCTTTTCCGCATTTTAATGACGTACCGTACGGTGTTGACGGAAGCCTCTAAGCCTACGCTGGCCCCTTCAAATTTGGCGGGGTAAGAAAGAGCTTGGAGGCTTCTTTTTGATAATGGAATGGAAATTCAGCTTTTGGGAACACCTTGGGGAATGCCTCTTGACTGGTGGCAGTCGCGTCTATAACATCAACTTTGTTGATATATCAATTGTTGACTAGGCATGGATTAGATGAACAATCTGGAAAAGCACCGTTTGCATGCGGCTGGATACAAGGTCGGCTTTCTTTCCCGGACATGTAATACCTTGATTTCACGTTGGCTGGAATCCTATGGAATGGGTCCTGCTCAAGTTGGTATCCTTACCTATGTGCTTGAGCGCGGCAGCGCGACACAGGATGAAATATCCCAAGTACAACGTACCGACCGAGCTGCTACGGCTCGGGCTTTGGTAGCCCTGGAAAAAGGGGGCTTTATTTTTCGCTGCGAAAATCCAGACAATCGCAGAAAAAAACTTGTTTTTTCCAGTCAGAGAGCTCGCCAGGCGGCTGATGAACTGTTTGCCGTGCTGACCAGGCTGGAAGAACAGCTTTTTTCTGGTTTTTCGTCAGAGGAAAAAACGCTGGCGCTTCAGCTGTTGGATAAAATGACGAAAAATGCCCAGGCCGGATTGGATGGCGGAGCTCCCTCTTATGAAGCCGAATAAGTACGCTATTCTTTTTTCCATGACGTTTACCCAGTTCGTGGTGCCATATATGCTCTCGGCTGTTGGCGTCTCCCTGCCGTCCATCGGCAGAGAGTTTCAGGCTGGAGCCACGGTTTTAACGTTGGTTGAAACCGCTTTTATTGGGTGCACCGGCATGTTCATGCTTCCATTCGGCCGTCTTTCAGACATGTACGGGCGTGAGCCTTTTTTCCTTGCTGGACTGAGCCTGTTTACACTGAGCACTTTTTTGATGCCGCTGAGCCCGAACATGGTTTTTCTCATAGGTATTCGAATGCTGCAGGGCTTTGGCGGCGCCATGCAGTCATCCACTGGCCTGGCAATCATTTCCGAAGCTTTTCCACCTGGTGAGCGAGGCAGGGCTTATGGCATAGCATCCGCGGGGGTCTATCTGGGAATTTCCATGGGGCCAACCTTGGGCGGATTGTTGACCACCCATTTGGGATGGCGCTGGATTTTTTACACCGGGGCTCCGATTTGCCTGCTGACGCTGTTGCTCTCGTTTCGGACGCTGCCTATAGCTCCAATTCGCCGAAGCAAGGAACTTTTTGACTGGGGAGGCACTCTGTTGAATTTGTTTTGCATCGGCTGCGGTGTGGTCGGTGGAGCTTTTTTCGACCAAATTTTAGGCAAAATCGCTCTTGGCTGCAGTCTGTTGTTTCTGGTGGGGTTTATTTTTTGGGAATCCAGGGTGCCTTATCCTCTGGTCTCGCCACGGCTGTTTCGTGAAAACAAAGATTTTGCCTATGGGTGTAGCGTGCAGTTTATAAATTACTCCGCAACGTTCGGAGTGACTTTTTTGTTTAGTTTGTATCTTCAGTATGTACATGGTTTCAGTGCCTTTCATGCGGGGATGGTGCTTGTGGTGCAACCCGTGATCCAGGCCATTCTTTCACCCGTTTTTGGACGCATGTCCGATAAGGTCTCGCCAGCCCGCCTGGCCTTTACCGGCATGGCTTTGGCAACGGTTGGACTGGGAGTTTCCTTGTTCCTGGGGCTGACAAGTACCACGGCCCTGGTGTTGACGGTATTGGTCCTGCTTGGCCTGGGCTCATCGTTATTTGCAGCACCGAATATGAGTATGATTATGGGAAGCGTGGCCTCGGAGCAATACGGACTGGCTTCGGCCATGACCGGTGCAATGCGTACTGTGGGTATGATTGCGAGCATGACTTTTATTGCCATGACCTTATCCTTTTTTGTCGGGGGAGAAGTGATAACTATCGAAAATAGTTCAGATTACGTGCAGGCCATGTCAGTGGCCCTGATTGGGCTTCTGGTATGCAGCGTATTCGGTACGTCGCTTTCGTTCAAAGGCATTGTTGGGGGATCCGTATTGCAAAGAAAGTAGCTTTGGGGCATATTGCTATTCAAATTTGCAAGGTATTTGTTTATCAAGTACTGACGATGACGCGATCTGTAGGTACAGCTGTAGATTTTTTTTGGGGGGAGCAGGTATAGAATGTCGGATCAGAAGAGTACGGCCTTGGCACTGATTTTTCCTGTCTCGGCTGACGGTCGGGCCGTGATCAAGTGTCCAAGCTGTGGAACATGCAATCAACTTGATGTCTCTCGTTTTAAAAAGCGGACTATTCCGTTGTTGTATACGTGCAGCTGTGGAAAATCGTTTTCTTGTCTTTTCAATTTTTCTCTTGTCCGGCCTGAAACTGCGGATACGGTCCGCGCCGGATACGGTCCGGATGAAAAGGATTTCCCCCTGGTTGAGGTTTCCACGGAACCGTCCTCGCAGCAACATACTGCCGCCCTACGTAAAAAAAAGGCACAGACTGTCTCAAATAGTGTTGCAGCTCAAGTACCTCCCAACCGGGAAACGGGACGTACGCAGGTTCCCCAAAAGGGAAGGGGCGTATTGACCGTTCCTGTGGATGCGCAGGGGCGGGCCCGGATAGTCTGTCCGCATTGCAACCATGCCAAAGCTGTTGCCCTAAAAACGGGGCCGCTTTCTGGCAAAGTGATTCCTGTCACCTGCGGATGCGGCGAATCGTTTTCCTGTCGATTCGTCCCGCAGCAACGCATCGCGGCTGCCGGGAAACGCAATGTTTATTTTCCCCTGCTCAAAGGGGAACTTGCAGGCCGCAAGTCCTTGGTTTTTCATGTGGATTCAAAAGGCGAGGCCACCATTATCTGTCCGAATTGCAATAATTACAAAATCATTTCTCCTTCAAAAGATCCTTCTCTGAACGGAGTATGCGCTTTTCATTGCAAATGCGGCAAGACGTTCCCCTTTAAAATCGATTTCAGGCGGGCCTACCGCAAGCCGGTGGATCTGGAGGGAACCTTCTATAATTATCGCCAAGAGGAAAAAGGGGAGCTGCGCGTCAAGAACCTTTCATTGGGAGGCATTGGCATATCCGTGGAAGGTGAAGCTTTGGACGGCGTGCATGGCTTTAAAATTGGCGATATCATGGAGGTGTCCTTTTGTCTGGACGATGCCATGCGCAGTGAGGTCAACCGCCGGGTGGAAGTACGTACGATCAGCGGCTCGTCAATTGGCTGCCAGTTTTCGGATCATAAAGCCCACGATAAGGAATTGGGCTTCTACCTGATGGTGTAATATCTAGTTTGCTTTGCAACGTACCCGGAATTTTTTGAAAAACTGGAGTCCGGCGACCGGAAATATTCCTCGTAATTTTTTTTGCAATCCACTTCAATTCAGTTGTCTCCACGTCTCTTTCAGTAGTATTTTTTTATCTTTCTGGTTGCTTGGCTTCTTTATATCTTCCCAAAAAAACTGGAAACAAAATCATCCAATATCGTTGCTGCTGGTTATAAATCAAATGAAAACAGTTTTGGAAAAATGCCTCAAATGTGATCAAAAACGAAAATCTTGTGAGTTGCCCTTCTTGGATTGATGCAGAACTGAAAAATAATATGTTCACTTATCGACAATATTATCCTTTTATTGTATTGAATTTTTATGGAGGGCTCGAAGAATGAAAAAACTGATCAATGACGTGGAAAATGTGGTAAAGGAACAACTTGAGGGCATGGCGCTTGCCCATCCTGGACTGAAAGTCAACTTTGAACCCGATTTTATTTGCCGGGCCGATGCCCCCGTACAGGGCAAAGTCGCCCTTGTTTCCGGCGGCGGCTCCGGCCATGAACCCATGCATGGCGGTTTTGTCGGCAAGGGAATGCTGGACGGCGCATGCCCCGGCGCCGTATTTACCTCGCCCACTCCGGACCAGATGTACGAATGCGCCAAGGCCGTGAACAGCGGCGCTGGCGTGTTGTTCATCGTCAAAAATTACACCGGGGACGTAATGAATTTCGAAACGGCGGCGGAGTTGGTTGCCGCCGAAGGCTTCAAGGTTCAGAACATTCTTATTGATGACGACGTTGCCGTAAAAGACAGCCTCTACACAGCGGGCAGACGCGGTGTGGGCACCACGGTGCTGGCGGAAAAAATCGTCGGCGCTGCTGCCGAAGCCGGGTATGACCTGGACAAATGCGCGGATTTGTGCCGTAAAGTGAATCAGTACGGTCGTTCTTTTGGTGTGGCCTTGACCTCTTGCACGGTTCCTGCCGCAGGCAAGCCCACGTTTGAACTCGGAGAAGACGAAGTGGAAATGGGTATAGGCATTCATGGCGAACCCGGAACCCATCGCATGCCCATCAAGACCGTTGATGAAATGACCGAATACGTTGCCGGCCAGATCATCGATGATCCCGCCTACACCCGCACCGTACGCGAGTGGAACGGCAGCGAGTGGGAAGACAAGGAACTTACCGATACGCCCTTTGACAAAGGCGATCAGGTTATCGCCTTTGTCAACAGCATGGGCGGCACGCCGCTTTCCGAATTGTACGCCGTGTACAGAAAACTCGATGCAGTATGCAAAGCCAAGGGGTTGACCATTGTCCGCAACCTTATTGGCCCCTACATTACCTCTTTGGAAATGCAGGGTTTTTCCATCACACTTTGCAAAGCGGATGACGAAATCCTGAAATTTTGGGATGCCCCTGTAAAAACCCCCGGATTGATTTGGTAATTTCAACCACCCTGAGCTCATAATATATTGCGCAGGCCCGGAAGTGTTGTTTCCGTGCCTGCGCCCCCTTTTTTATGATGGTTGACGCCCCTTGTCCGCAAGTTCATTATTCCGGAAAGAGTCCGCGTATAGAGCGCTTTCAGTCACACAATTTTCAAGCGTCATCCTCTGGAGGAAACAAATGCCCATGAACAAAACCCAACTCATCAGCTGGCTCGGTAAGCTGGCTGCAGTGTACGCCGAGAAAAAAGAGTATCTTACTGAACTGGATGCCGCCATCGGCGACGCTGATCATGGAATCAACATGAATCGTGGCTTCGGAAAAGTCATGGAAAAACTGCCCGGCGTGGAAGATAAGGATATCGGCACAATTCTAAAAACAGTGGGCATGACGCTTATGTCCAGCGTCGGCGGCGCGAGTGGGCCGCTATACGGTACGTTTTGGATGAAGGGCGGCATGCAGCTGGCAGGCAAAGAGGAACTCTCGCCCGAGAACTTTTTGAGCCTCATGCAGGCCGGGGTTGACGGCATTCTTCAGCGGGGAAGGCCGGAACTGGGCGACAAGACCATGTATGATCTCTGGGCTCCCGTACTGGAAGTATTCACCAAGTGCGCGGCAAATGGCGACGACATCCCCGCAATGGTTGATGCGGCTTTGCCTGTGGCGGAAAAAGCCCTGGCGGATACCATCCCCTTGCAAGCCAGAAAAGGGCGCGCGAGCTATCTCGGCGAGCGCTCCATCGGCCATCAGGACCCTGGCGCCACTTCTTCCTATTATGTTCTTGAAACTCTTAAGGAAGCATTGCAATCATCGGATCTTTGAAACGGAGGTGCTATCTAAAACGTCTTTATTGAAGAATCTGAACAGGATTTGTGAGAAGTTTTGGCGTTTCTTAGGGGCCTTTCCGCAAAAGGTCCCTAAGCCTTTGGAGAGATTTTAGAATTTCCCCTTGTGGAGTATACGATATGGTTGGATTAGTAATTGTTTCTCATAGTCAGAAGCTGGCAGAGGGTGTTTTGGAACTTGCCGGGCAGATGACCCGCGGAACAGTGGCCATGGAAGCGGCAGGGGGGATTGATGATCCTGACAATCCCATTGGTACGGATCCCATGAAGGTCATGGCGGCCATTGAGTCCGTGGCCGCACAGGCCGAAGATGGGGTGTTGGTGATCATGGATCTGGGGAGCGCTCTGATGAGCGCGGAAACCGCTCTGGATTTTTTGGCCGACGACATCAAAGTAAAGGTACGGCTTTGTTCCGCTCCCATAGTTGAAGGGACAATGGCCGCGGCCGTGCAGGCCGCGGTGGGTGCTTCTTTGCAGGATGTCAGCGCGGAAGCAGGTGCTGCCCTGAATGTGAAAATACAACAGCTTGCGCCTATCACCGGGGAAAGCGTGCAAGCTGTGGCTCCCGAGCAGGACGCTGAGCCGGTGGGAGAAGAGCTGCGTCTGGAACTTGTGATCCGCAACAAGCTCGGACTACACGCGCGTCCGGCAGCGAATCTCACCGCCACTGCCGGTAAATTCGAGTCCTGCATTATCGTACGCAAAGACGATGAGAGCGCTTCCGCCAAGAGTTTCAATCAGGTGGCTTTGCTGGCGGTAAAGCAGGGCGACAGCATTACCATTGCCGCCAGCGGTCCCGACGCGCAGGATGCCATTGAATCCTTGCGGTTGTTATATGAAGATAATTTCGGCGAGCGCGATGAAGATGTCGTTCCTCTGATGCCGGAACCTGTTGTTGACGTTGCAGCAGTTGAGGAGGGCATTTTGGTCGGCGCGCCCGCATCAGAGGGGTATGCCTTTGGTCCGGCCTATGTGCATGAAGCTACCCTGCCCGAGGTGGAGCGCCGGGAAATTACTGATGCGGATGCGGAAATCGGCAAGCTCGACCAGGCCATAGCGTCCGCCCTTGCCGACATTCGCAAGCTCCAGCGGGAGACGGAAAAGGCCTCAGGAAAAGCCAATGCCGCGATTTTCGAGGTTCACCGGATGATGCTGGAGGACAAGGAAATGCGCGACAGGGCGGCGGCTTTGATTGCTGAGGAAAAAAGCGATGCGGCCTATGCCTGGTACCAGATGATGAACCGCGTGGCCGCCAGATATCGGGAACTCGACGACAGTTATATGCAAGCCCGTGCGGCCGATGTAATGGACTGCGGCGGCCGTGTCTTGCGCCTGCTGACCGGAGAGGGAGCTCCGGCCATTCATCTGGAAAAAAAGGCTGTGATCATTGCCCACGATTTGACTCCTTCGGATGTGGCAGGCTTTGACCCGAAAATGGTTCTGGGCATTGTCACCGAAGTCGGCGGCGCCACCTCCCATGCGGCGATATTGTCCCGCTCGTTTGGGATTCCCGCCGTCATCGGAGTGGGTGTAGGAATCGCGCGTATCGCCCATGAGCAGATGGTCGCTCTGGATGGAGCTGCAGGTAAGGTCTGGACTGCGCCGGATCAGGCCGTCTTGGATGCCATTTCGCA
The DNA here is from genome assembly GCA_963677785.2 of Desulfovibrionaceae bacterium. GTDB lineage: Bacteria > Desulfobacterota > Desulfovibrionia > Desulfovibrionales > Desulfovibrionaceae. Next base: position 875,695 of record CAXXDH010000002.1, read on the forward strand.
GAAACGGGATGAGTGGCTTGCAGCGCGTACGGAGGCCAAAGCCAAAGGCGCGGCTCCTGCTATTACCACTGACGGTACGAAGATTCTTGTCATGGGCAACATCGGTACGCCCGATGACGCGCCGCGCGTCTTTGAATACGGCGCCGAAGGCGTAGGGCTGTTCCGGACGGAATTTCTGTTTCTGGACCGCGACCAGGCTCCGGACGAGGACGAACAATTCGACGCCTACGTGGCGGCTGCGGAGGCCATGAACGGCAAGCCAGTGATTATCCGGACGCTGGATATCGGTGGAGACAAGTCAGTAAAATATCTTGACATGCCTGTTGAAGACAATCCGTTTCTGGGAGAACGGGGCGTCCGTTTTTGCATGGCCAGGCCGGATCTTTTTCGTACGCAGTTGCGGGCCTTGCTGCGCGCCGCAAGCGCGCATGACATCTGGATAATGTATCCCATGATTTCCGACGTGGCCGAGCTTGGAGAGGTTCTTGATTTTCAGGCGCGGACGCAAAAGGCCCTTGAGGACCAAGGCGTACGGTTTGAAGGCAAAATCAAAACAGGGATTATGATCGAAGTGCCTTCGGCAGCGGCGGAAGCGGACAAGCTTGCCGGCATGTGCGACTTTTTCAGCATCGGCACCAATGACCTCACCCAGTACGTCATGGCTGCGGACCGCGGCAACAAGTCTGTTTCCAAGATCGGCGACAGTCTCAATCCGGCGGTGCTGCGGATGATCAAAATGACCTGCGACGCGGCCAGGAGCGCCCATATCGAGGTGGGCATGTGTGGCGAGCTTGCCGGGAACAGTCAGGCCACGCCGCTGTTGCTGGGACTCGGCCTTGACGAATTGAGCATGAGCGGTCCGTCCATTCCCGCGGTCAAGGAAGCCGTACGTTCGGTCAGCCTGGAACAGTGCCGTACGCTGGCCGAAAAAGCCCTTGCCGCGCGCTCTGGAGATGACGTACGCGCACTTCTGAAATAAACTGCCGTCCGGCAGTTTGAAGGCAATACATCAACTGGTTGAGTGCCTCTGTTGCGTATTGGAGAACCAATACGCAACAGAGAAAAAACGCCGGCAGGGTGGATCCGTTTGCCGGAAGTTGGATTAGCCGCCGCCGATCAGAACTCCTGCCGCAAATACCAGCGACCCTCCCAACACAACCTGGAACGCTGCCCGCCAGAAGGGCGTATCCATGTAGCGTTTTTGAATCCAGGCGATGGACCAGAGTTCGGTAAATACCAGCACAAAGGCTATGATGGTGGCTGTCCAGAAGTGAGGAATGAGATAGGGCAGCGCATGGCCAAGTCCACCCAGGGCCGTCATAACGCCGGATGCCACCCCGCGTTTGGCGGGGCTGCCCCGTCCCGAGAGTTCGCCATCGTCCGAGGCGGCCTCTGTGAAGCCCATGGAAATGCCCGATCCCACACTGGCGGCCAGGCCGACCAGAAAGGTGGTATGCGTATTCTGGGTGGCGAACGCGGTCGCGAAAATCGGCGCCAATGTGGAGACGGAGCCATCCATGAGACCGGCAAGCCCGGGCTGCACCCAGGTCAGAATAAATTGCCGGTGCGCGGCGTGATCTTCATCGCTGCGTTCGTCATCCTGGAGATATTTGGCTTCCAGGCTCTCGGCAAGTTTTTCGTGGTGGGCCTCAATGGTGGCGAGATCCCCCAGAAGGCGGCGGGTGTCGGCGTCCGAGGTTCGGTCTGCCGCCTTGCGATAGAACCTTTCGGCTTGGCGCTCCATCTCGCGTGCTTCGTTGCGAATGCGCTCCAGTCCGAGGTTTTCTATCAACCAGACCGGGTTGCGCGTGTAGTATCCCGAGACATGTTCGCGACGAATCAGGGGAATAACATCGCCGAAGCGCCGTTTATGCATTGCGATCAGCTGGCGGCGATGGTTGTCCTCTTCCGCGGCCATTTCTTCGAATATTTTCGAGGAGGCAGGAAATTCGCTACGCAGCCGTTCGGCATATTGCCTGTAGATACGCGCGTCATCTTCCTCATTGGAAATGGCCAGAGCCAGGATTTCCTGTTCGGAAAGATCCTTGAAGCGGCGACGACCGCCACTCAAACCAGGAATCATGATATCCCTCCATCAATCAGACAGTTTTTTTGATATAAGCGCATTATATATATCTTTATTGTACGACCGGAACCGGTATTGCTACATTGTGGCGTACCAGTGTCACAGTTTCACCAAATAACAGATCGCCGATCAACACCATGTTTCTCAGCAAATTTGACCGGCCGGGATCTTCATGGGGCAAAACGATTTCCACTGGATTCCCCCGTCCATCCAATTCAGAAGCTGGACGTACATCAGTTTGCCGTTCAGTACGATGATGACCGGCGTCAGCCAGGCCAGTGCCATGCCCCCAAATTTGTAGGTAAAAAATCTCAGTTTCAGCTTGTGGCTGGTGAAATGGACCAGCGACCCGGCAAATACGAAGATGCGCATTAAAAGAGTGGGCTGCTGGGTATTGACGAAAATATGCACCTCGCTCAAAGATTTTTTCTTGCCTGGATCGTTCTGTTGCTTGTTGATTTTCATATCGCTGTTCATGCGAAGTGTATTATTTCCTTTTCAGCATCATCTTCTTTTTTAATCGTCTGCCTCAAAGGTTAAATCCCCCGGCTTCAGCCGGGTAGCTTTCAGCTAGCGGTTGCCTTATAAACTCCTTATGGAATACCGCCACGGAAGCCATACGAAACACAAAATAGAGTATCATTTTGTGTGGGTTACGAAGTATCGTTACCAAATGTTGAAGGGTGATCTTGCTGTGCGAGTTCGTGATCTCGTACGGCAGATTTGTGAGCAGATGGAAATACAAATTATACGGGGTGTCGTGAGTAAAGATCACATACTCGACTTTCGGGGTTACCCCAAAAGTCAAAGCAACAATTTTTAGGTTGAAATAACTATTTTTTTCTTGAAGGGTCCTTACAACCTTACTATTCTGTTGTTTCCACACAATAAAACAGAAAAGGAGAAGGACCCAGATGCAAAATACATTGAGTCGCTATGAACTTCAAGATAAAGAACTGCGTACCGCATCGAGAATCGAGGCTTTTTTCAAGCAATTTTCGATTGCCGATATTGCCCGGCGGTGCGGAATCAAGAAAGCAAAGGGGGTTTCTTCTCCAGAAATACTTCTTTGCATTTTTTCGCTCCCTTTTTATCGGCTCAACATTTTTCGATATTTTCAGACCACAGGCGAAACAGACTTCGGTAAGGACGTGGTTTATGAGTTCATGCGTTCCTGCCACTTCAGCTGGAGACGTTTTCTCCTTCAACTGGCGGGGCGCGTTTGCATCCTGCTCCAAGAGCTTACCTCGGAAAAAAGTGATTCCGTGTTAATCATTGACGATTCCAGCATACACAGGCCCAGGGCTAAAAAGGTCGAGCTGCTCGCCAGGGTCTATGATCACGCCGAGAGTCGTTTCATCAAAGGGTTTCGGTTTCTCAGCATGTGCTGGTCCGATGGCGCCAGCCTTGGGCCTGTAGATTTCGCACTTATGTCTTCCGCCAAGGAAAAAAAACGTTACCAGGATGTCACAAAACGAATCGACAGCAGGACTTGCGGAGCTAAACGCCGTAGGGAAGCCGTCTGCAAGTCCACTGAACTGATTGAGCCGATGTTGCGGCGTGCGCTCGCTTCCGGAATCAAGGCCAAATATCTGCTTATGGACAGCTGGTTTGGCATGCCTGCGGTTATCAGCAAACTTTGCAAGCATCTGCCCGTGATTTGTATGATCAAACGTACGCCCAAAATCTATTACTGCTTTGAAGGCGAGCGGATGAGCTTGAATGCGATCTATAAACGGCTCCACAAACGCCTGGGCCGAGCCAAAGTTTTATGCAGTGCGCTTGTAACCATGAACGGCAGCGAGTCTGCGCGCATCGTATTTGTTCGCAATAAGCATAAAAAAGATTGGCTGGCGCTGCTCAGTACGAAGACGGAACTTTCTGAGGCCGAAGTTGTACGCATCTACGGCAAACGATGGGATATCGAAGTCTTCTTTCGTACAGCCAAGCAGCAGTTGGATTTGGAAAAAGGCTGCCAAGCCAGAGACTTTGACGCCCTCATCGCGCATACGACTATCGTCATGCTGCGCTACATGTTCCTTGCCCTGGAACAACACCGCCATGATGATCCACGTACACTTGGACTGTTTTCCAAGCATGCTGCGATGAAGTGCGCGATCTCGCATATCTGGAAGCCCTCCAGCGAATTTTGACTTTAGCAATGCTGAATTTGCAAGAAAACAAGTATGTTGCTGAGGAAATGTGCCAAGCGATCATGACTGAGGTTCTACAACAGGCACTCTATATGTTCGGCCTCAAACGGCACTATTGTCAAAGATCAAAACGTGTTGATGAATGAAGTTCAACCCCGAAAGTCGAGTGTTTGAGGAAAAAGACCGCCCCCGGTTGGGGAGTGAGCGGGGGGGGAGAGCCAGGGGCGGTTGAGCGTGAGAACTATTTTAAATAACGACAGACGTGTTATATTGCGCTATTATTTTTGTTTGTTGCGTTTTTTTTCCATCTCCTCATGGCGTTTTTTAAATTTTCTGATGAGTTTTGCATGAAGTTTCTGTTGTTCAGGCGTCAGGAATTTATCGATTGCTTCGATTTCGCTATCTAATATCTTTTGGATTTGAGGTTCAATGGTCTGGCGCAAGGCTTCCACTTTATTGGCCGTACGTTCTACAGTAGGCAGAATTTGTTTCACCTGTGCATCCGTCAAGCTCAATTCATTAGTCATCCTTTCAATTATGCGTTGTGCCACTTCATGGGGAGGAGGGGGCGGCATATCAGGATGATGAAAAAGATTATGCATGACAAAAGGCGACGTCAGAACCCCAAGGATAAAACCACAAAGTAAAAGTCCGATACCGGCCAGCCATTGTTTTGAACGAAAGTTGAGAGCCATGGTAGTTCCTTATTACATCAGTCCGTACAAGGAATTGTACGTGCTCTCCAGACTGAGATATGCATACACATTGCTGGGATCAAAGTTCTGGCCAAGCAGCAAGAGGCAGAAAAGCACTGCAGCAGCTGCGCAGCTGGCCACGCAAAGTTTGGTAAAGACATTTTTTAAAAAATAGGTTTCATCCTGCCTGACGCCCAAAGCCCGGATAATGGCCATGGTGCCGATTTCAAAGCCAACGGACGGCTGGGGCGCTCGGCTTGTTTTGAAAAAGCTCCGCAATTCCTTTTCCAGAACTCCATCTTTAGTCTCCCTGAACATAGTTCCCCTCCTGAACAATACTGCTTTCGGCCAGCACACGCCGAAGCTTTTTCCGTGCACGGTGGGCACGGACTTTGACTCTCGGAATGCTCCAACCAAGTATTTGGGCAATTTCCGCATGAGTCATCTCATCCTTATAAATCAGACCGATTAAAATCTTATCCTCAGGTGAGAGATTTTCAAGTGCCTCAGCGATCAGTTTACGTTTTTCCCGGTCTTCCATGTGCACCTCAAAGGGATTGATGTCCGGCACGGGCGTGACGCTGTCAAACCATTCGGGGTCCTCATTTCCAAGTGCACTTGCAGAAATTTCCTGTGAACGGGCTGATTTGCGCCAAAAATCCATACATTTGCTGACCGCTATTGTTATCAACCAATTCTTAAATGGTTTGACCTGTTTATAGGTATACAATTTTTCGAATGAACGAACAAATGTTTCCTGGGCCAACTCTTCGACCGCATCATAAGGAACATGTCCGTGGATCACAGCAAAAACATCCGATTTGTAACGTGTAATCAGCAAAGCGAATTGTTCAATATCACCTGCTAAAACACTTTGAACGATTTCAATATCGCTCGGCGGCGTATCCATCATTAACTAAAAATCCGTTCGTCTTTGTGGAATATCTGCAGGTCAAGTCCTCACCCATCTTAAAGGATACAATACTCAGGAGTATTCAGTCAAAGAGCAATCCCATAAATTTTAACATGGACCTGCTATTACGGCCTTTTGCAAATTGATGTTCAACTGCGCCGATTGGTTCGTACCCGCCGACTGTATCGTAATATCCTGGCTCATTTTCTCAGAGTCGCGTGGCATCCACTCAAAAATAGGGGACCCCTGTTATTCTCGTGTCTTTGCCCCGAGCTCTCGGGAAATTGTAGTCTTCAGGTTGGCGGGGAGGCCTCTTAGAATTTTTTTCAGAGTCACTATTGCTGGCGTTATTACTGAAAGGCAAACTGTAAGTAGTTTACCCCTCCCCATCAAACAGACCTTTGATTCCCCTGCCAACTGTTTAGTAAGACGCTTGATCAGGAAGGTGGGTTACAGTCCCAGACAAAATCTCATGGATTTTCTTTAGTTGCCATAGGATTTCTTCAAGACGGGCTGTAGCAAAAGGAAGGTGATGAAAATTAATGTATTGGTATAAAAACTTATTTTATGAGGAAAAACGAAAAAAGCTTGTATGTCCCGCTCCAGCTATCCATACTAAAAATTGTAATTTTCTTGTTGCTTAAAAAATATTAAATGATCACAATTAGTTATCATTTTACTTGGAGAACGTTTTTGCGAGGCGTATTTTTTGGTGGGTGGAGAGCTCTCTGTCGTCCAGGTCGATACCCGCATCATATTTTCCCACCACACCTGTGGTGGTTTCAATGGGCTTTGCACGGCGCGCATAGCGCAACAGATTCAGATAATCAGATTCGTAGGCGCCTTCAGATCGCCATCCGCCGCAACGGACCACAACCAGATCACGTGTCGCGCAGATGCACAACGGATCAATATTCGTTTGCCGGATAATTTCTTTGCCGGGTTCCAGGCGCGGCAGATAGGGAACATCCAGCGTATAGCTTGTGTCGATGCGGGCAATGATCAGTTCGGCTTTTGGAAAAGCTCCATAAATTTTGAAAGCTTCAGGAGTGAGGGCATTATCGTCGTCGACAAAAAGCACAAAGTGCCCTTTAGCCGCTTTCAACATGGCATTGCGTAGTGCGTTGCCGTAATTGCCGTCGGGTGGAAAGTCGTAACAGCGCCCATACTCCGGGAGCGGTACATGAACAGCACTTGGGCCGTCATAGCCGACCAGTAGTTCTATTTGATTGGTTGTCAGTCCGGCGGTTACTCTTGCCCGCTCCACACTGGCAACTGATTGTTGCAGGGCCTTGGGCCGGTCGCCCCGGCTTGGCGTAATGACACTGTAGAGGACGTTGCCTTTTGACATAGTTTAATTTTCCTCCGACTCAAGTTGGACACTTGCGGCGGCCAGGTGAAAAAAAACCGGACGAAAGTGCCTGGCGGCATCTTTGTCCGGTTTGCAATTTACGCAACTTACAGCGGAATTATTGCGCCATGGCCTTTGCTTCAAATTCCGAGCCCGAAAGCACAACCATGTTCCGTCCGCTGGCTTTGGCCGTATACAAGGCTTTGTCCGCATCCCGGACTAGGTCGGCAGTAGGCTTGAGCGCGCCTGGACGCAACGAGGAAATCCCCATGCTTGCAGTAACCTTAATCGGGTTGTCCTTGCCGCCAAAATGGGTGCGGGATATCTGCAGACGCAATCGTTCCGCCAGAGCCCAGGCTTTGACAGCGTCCGTCTGAGGCAGAATTACGATGAATTCCTCGCCTCCGTATCGCGCAGCATAGTCCGTAGTACGCAGAGTGTTGAGCAGCAGCGCGCCAAGTTCTTTCAAAACCGTATCACCAGCCTGGTGACCGAGCGTATCGTTGATACGCTTGAAATGATCTATGTCCATGAGCAGCAGGCTCATGTTATGATTGTATCTCTGGTGTCTTTTAAGTTCCTCAATAAGCCTGATGTCAAAATGCTTGCGGTTGTGCAGCCGGGTGAGGCCATCATATTCGGCCTGGTTTTTGATTTCATTGAACGCAAGGGCATTTTTCAAGGCCAGTCCAAGGTGCTTAACAACAGCGTGGAGAATATCGACCTGGTCACGGCCGAGCATCACCGGTTTTGCCGTCAACATTGCGACGCATCCGAAACTTTCGCCGCCCGTACTCATGGGCATGATAATGACGCGTCCCTGTGCAGGTGCGCTGGGCGGCAAAAGCTGTGATTCATCGATATCAAGCAGACGGACCGTGTAGTCGGATATCTGGCTTTCGGAAATGGTCGCAGCCTTTTCCATCAGAAAATTGATCCATTCGTCCTTGATCTCTTTATCTATGGTCTTGGAAACAAAAATTTCCGCCTGCAGTTCTTCGGTTTCCGGATCAGTCCGCCAGATCGCCGCGTGCAGCAGTCTCAACGGCATCAACAAATTGAGATCCTCTCTGGCTTTTTCCAGAATTTCAGTGGGCACGAGCGTTTCCGAAGCCCGTGTCAGAAACTTGTTGATAAAAGCGAGTTGTTCATTTTTACGAGCCAACAATTCGCGTTCCAGGTAGATTTCCTGGGTCATACGGTAAATATCGGAATAGAGGTTCCGGGATTCGTCCGCACGGTCCACAACGGTACCGACCTGTTCAGCTGTCAGCGGGTGTTTGATGACATCGGTCACACCGCTGGTTATGGCTTCCTCCAGCTCCTGGAGTTCATGCGCTTCATTCAGAATGAGCACCGTATGGAGCAGGCTGGTGGCAAGAAGGACTTTTTTACGCTTCATGTCCAGTTTTTTCCAGGTTCTCCAGGGGATCCAAACCAAAAATGGGGATTCCTCCTCAAGACGCGTAACAGAGGGGAGCTTGGAGTCGGGCCAGTTCTTCAATTCGAATTTTCGGCCGGCAGCATCTTCGATGCGGCCGCGTTCTTGTTCGTTCAGCCCGAGGCCCCACATGATGTTGGAGGTCTTCATAGGGATCAATGTCGTGCTCCTTTAGTCTTACGGATAATTTTGCCGATTGCCCTGATTATGCAAGAAAAAGTCCAAAACAAATAAGTTTATAATAATAACTAGTTATGTTTATTGTTGGGCAAAAGTGACAGTATTTTGACTGGCTGCTGGGAGCCTGAAGCAAATGCAAACATTGAATTGACAATATGCGATTCTTGTGAGCATTTTCACTTCATGACTAATCAACGGATTTGGGGAACGCTTGATCCTTTTATAGAAGGATCCTTCGGAGGCAGCACTGGCGAGCGTCTTGTCGGGCGTACTGTGGCCAATCGTGGCTTTTTACAGGCGTTGCTTCGTAAGGATCCGTTTTCCGACTATCATTTTTTTCTCGGGTCAACCGAACAGTGCGACGGCGTTCTTGCCTTTTGCCGCGAACACTTTCCCGCGCTGCTGGCACAGGACCGTATCGGCGTGTTCCCCCGTACCATGCTCGCAAAAGCATTACAGCAGGGCGGCTATCATTGCTTTCATCTTTCCGACTGCATGAACTATCCGGCCCATCTGGCCAGAATGCGCAATTTGCTGAGTCCCGAGCTGTTTCCCGTTACCAGTGTGACGCATTCGTTATCCTATGCGCGTTTTGCCAAAGATTTTATGGCGCATCTCTGGCAAGGCAGAACCGCCCGTGATGCCGTTGTGGCAACGTCGCGTACCGCGCAGTGCGTTGTGGAGGCCTATTTCGACCAGCTGCGAAAGGGCTATGATTTGGATCCTGTGAGATTTTCTTCCCCTGAAGTACCCGTCATACCTTTGGGAGTGGATACGCAAGCCTACAAACCGCCGGACAGCCCGTTCAGAGAGCAGTGCCGGAAAGAGTTTGGAGTGACTGACGAACGCTTTGTAATGCTGGTCCTGGCCCGTCTGTCGCACATGTCCAAGCTGGACGTAGTGCCTGTTCTGCGTGCCATGCAGCGGCTGCTTGCTGCGGGTGAAACATTGGATACGTATTGTCTGGTGCTGGCTGGAGCCGCGGAAGACAGCCTCTCAAACCTTGAAGTGTTGCGGACGTATCAGGCCTTGGCAGCCAATCTGGGACTGGAGCTGCGTATTGTGAAGAATCCCTCCGATACGGAGAAGCAGGCCTTACTGGCTGCTGCGGATATCTTTTTGTCTCCTTCGGATAATCTCCAGGAGACCTTTGGTCTGACCTTGCTGGAAGCCGGCGCAAGCGGGCTGCCTGTGGTGGCGTCGGATTTCGACGGTTATCGGGATCTGGTGGTCCATGGCAAAACAGGAATGATTGTCCCGACTTTGGGGCCGGAAAAAGGCGCGTATTTCAATGCACAGTCCGGGGTTCTGTATGACAACCAGCAGCATTTGCTCATGGCCCAGCAGCTTGTGGTGGACGTACCGTCCCTGGCTGATGCGTTGGTTGCCTTGCGGCGAGACCCGCAGTTGCGGAAAACGTTGGGGCAGGCTGCAGCAGCACGGATTACTACAAAATTTTCCTGGCAGCATGTCATTGAGCGCTATTGCGAATTATGGGACGAATTGTGGCTGCAGCCTGTAAATCAAGACGCATTGCGTACCATAGAACATCCGCTGGATCCGGATTATCCGCGTATTTTTGGCTCATATCCCACCAGGCGTTTTTCGGATGCTTTGCGCGTACGCTGGAGCCAGACCGGCCAGGCCATCTATCGCAAGAAGGACGAGCCGGTCTACTATGATGACTTGCAGCATTTGTTCGATGCTGAGACCATCCGCGTGCTGTTGTTTATGGCGCGAAAGGAATGTGACGCCGGGGTCCTCTGCGGCAGACTGGCCGAAACAAAAGGGATGCTGCCGGAGCTGGCCCAGGCCATTGTGTTGTGGGCACTGAAACAAGACCTGCTTGAAATCTGCCGGGATTCCACCTTCAGTATTGATGACGTACCTGGACAATAATATCTCTCCTTCTGTTTCCAGTTCTGTTGCCCGATGAGTGGAAGCCATTTGCCCGTATTTAAGCAAGGCCTGACGGTATACTTGCAAAAAGGGTCCGATTCGGGCTGCGTGTTTATTTTGTATCGTCAGATACATCTTGGGTAAATGAGTCATTCAGATTTGGTTGAAGTCAAATAAAAAAAATTTTAGACCCAGGCCATGGATAAAACGCTTTTGGAAATTGGCGGATTGGCCACCAGTATCTGGCTTCCGGGCGGTCCCGTAGCCGCAGTGGACAATTTTGATCTGCGCCTTGGCCATGGGGAGATTCTGGGCATTGTCGGTGAATCCGGTTCCGGAAAGACCTTGCTTGCTTTATCCATTTTGGGCCTTGTGCCCAAACCACCCGCGGAAATAAGCTCAGGTCGCATTGTTTTTGACGGCATTGACTTGCGGTCGCTTTCAGAGTCCGAACTGAGTGCCCTGCGCGGCAGGCGTATTTCCATGGTGTTTCAGGAACCCATGACTTCGTTAAACCCAGTGCTGCCCGTCAGTAAGCAACTGGTGGAGGTCTATGTACGGCACCTGCGTATGAACAACCGGCAGGCAACGCAGGCTGCAACGGAGTTGCTCGCCCAGGTAGGAATTCCATCGCCCGAACGCTGTATGCGGAGTTATCCGCACGAATTATCGGGAGGCATGCGGCAACGCGTTGTCATTGCCATGGCCCTGGCATGCGGGCCCGATCTCGTTCTTGCGGACGAACCGACCACAGCCCTGGATGTCACCATACAGGCACAGATTCTCAGACTCCTGAGGCGCATGTGCCGGGAAAAAGAGGCTTCGGTGCTGCTGATTACGCACGATCTCGGCGTGGTGGCCCAGACCTGCGAAAGAGTGCTGGTGATGTACGCAGGGCGCATGGTGGAAAGCGCGCGTGTGGATGGCCTTTTTCACACGCCTCTGCATCCCTATACGCAAGGATTGCTGCAATCCCTTCCCAGTCCGGAGCGTATCGGGCAATCCTTGACCGAACGAATCCACCCCATACCGGGAACAGTTCCTTCATTGAAAGAACGCCCCCAGGGCTGTGCCTTTCATCCGCGTTGTCCGAAAGCCTTTGCACCCTGTTCGCAGGACGTTCCACCGCTGTTCGAACCTGAAGCCGGATGTTTTGTACGTTGCTGGCTTTATAACTGATCAGAGATTCCATGCTTTCTCCACGTCACAACAATCGATTGGTATCCTGGGAAAAACGCTTTGCGGGCTTTTTCCATCCGGCCATCCAGGTCAGAGGCAAGCGTTATTTTCAACAAAAACGTGTTGAGCTGGTACTGGCCACCGAAACCGATATCGACGCCTGTGTAAATGGCACCAAAGAATACGATGTCAGCCTGACGGATACGTCAGGTACGGGAAGACATTTCAAGGCCTATTGTGATTGTCCGCATTTTCAAGGCGGCAACAACTGCAAACATCTTTGGGCCGCCATCCTTGCCGCTGACGCGCAGTTGCGAAAGTCCGGGCCGTTGCAAGATGATCTGGAAGCGTACGAAGCCCCCCGGAAGCCGGAGCCGGATGTCTGGAAAAAATTGCTTTTTCCGGAAAAGCAGAGCGATAAACAGAATCCCTGGGAAGGGGCGCCGGGGCAGTATATGCTCAGGTACGAGCTGGAAGTTGCAGACGGAGAGGTCAGACTTTCGGCTTTGAAAAACAAGGTCAACAAAGACGGCAACCTGGGCCGCCAGGTTACGGCAGTTGATCCGCAGCTCTTGCGGGAACCAGATCTGCCGCTGATGGACAGAACCATTTTTGAAGGCTTGCAGTCGCTTTATTACAAGACCGTGAACGGCAGCTTATATGGGCGGACTTTTTTCCCGGGAAAAAAGTTCGAAAATTATATCCTGGATTTTTTCAGCCTGAAAACACTGCTGCCCCAACTGGCGGCAACCGGGCGTTGTCGTGTTTTTCAATATGGCCGGCTGGTTGCCGATCCATTGCGCCTGGGAAAACCGGAAGAGGGAAGTCTGGAATTCGAACTGCAGGAAGAAGCGGACGCGAATACACTGGCGTACGCGCCTGTTATCAGGCTCGGCGATACGCGGTTCATGGTTGATGCCTCTGCCCTGTTTTTCAAAGCATCGCCCTTGTACTTCATTCATCAAGGCGGCCTGCATCTTTTACCGGGAGTGGACTTCGACTGGGTTGTGGCCATGCGCCGTAGCGAGCACCGGATTCTGGTTCCCAAAAGCGAAATCAAGGAATTTTTTCGCCTGCTCGAAACGCGCAAGCAGCCCGCAGCCATGGCGGTTCCCGAGGATCTGGCTCCGACGCTGCAGACCCATATCCGGCCCGAACCATGCCTTGAAGTGGAGCTGTCGTCCAAGGATATCGCCGCTGCGCTGCTTTTGGACTATGGCGGAGCAGAAATCGCTTATGTGGACCAACGGGACTGGATTCTGGATCTGGAATCCTGGCAACGGGTGGCCCGGCACAAGAATGACGAAAAACTTTTTGCCAGACAATTGGAAGAGGCGGGGTTCGAACTGCGCGGGCAGATGTTTGTCCCTGTGGATGTGGAAGGACTGAAGGCCCTGGACAAACTGATTGCTTTTGCCGGACAGGGCTGGCGCTTGCGCGGCAGAGACAAACGTCCGGTCCAGGTGGGAATGGTGTCTCGCTTGCGCGTATCGTCCGGCAAAGACTGGTTTGATCTGGAAGGACAGTTGGAGTTCGGAGAATTGATCATCCCCTTGCCGCAGGCTATCAGAGCTTTTTTGAGGGGCGAACGCCAGATTGCACTACCCAATGGAGAAACAGGCCTGCTGCCCGCTTCCTGGCTCGAACGAAACGCCCGTATTCTGCAGATGGGCGACAAAGGCAGGGCCAAAGATACGGAGCTGCATTTCCATTCCGCCCATGCATTGTTGCTGGACGATCTGCTTGAAGAAGTCGAGGAGGGTGCAGTTGATCAAGATTTTCTGGCTTTGCGCCAACGCATGCATTCCTTTAACGGGATCAGTCCCCAGGATCTGCCGCAGGGCTTTTGTGGGGAATTGCGGCCTTATCAGCGCGAGGCTTTGGGATGGTTCGACTTTCTTGCCGGCTTCGGCTTTGGCGGTGTGCTGGCCGACGACATGGGGCTGGGAAAAACCATTCAGGCTCTGGCGCATTTGCTCAAACTGAAAAACAATGGCGGCCATGCGCCTGCACTGGTTGTCGCCCCAACCTCACTGCTGTTCAACTGGCGAGACGAAGCCGCGCGTTTTACGCCTGGTCTGCGCGTCCTCTCCTACGCCGGAGTAAATCGCCAGGAACTGGCTGCTGAAATTCCCGCGCATGATCTGATATTGACGACCTACGGATTGCTGCGACGTGATATTCAGCTTTTGAGGGAAATAGAATGGGAATATGTCATTCTGGATGAAAGCCAGGCCATCAAAAATCCGGATTCTCAAACCGCCAAAGCCGCACGCGTGTTGCAGGCGCGCCACCGTTTGTGCATGACCGGTACGCCCGTGGAAAATCGTTTGGACGAGCTTTGGTCCCAGTTCCAGTTTCTGAATCCCAATATGCTTGGTTCGCGCAAAAGTTTTGAAAGCCGCTTTACCAAGCCCATTGCACAAGGAGACGACGCTTCCAGCGACGTATTGCGCCGGACAATCAGACCATTTCTGCTGCGCCGTACGAAGGATGCCGTGGCCAAGGATTTGCCGGAAAAACAGGAATCCTCTTTGATCTGCGAAATGACCCCGGCCCAGGCCAAAGTGTACGCCCGCATGCGCGACCATTATCGAAGCGAGGTTCTGTCAAGTGTGGATTCCGTCGGATTGGAACGTTGTAAAATCAAAGTGCTTGAAGGCTTGCTACGTTTGCGTCAGGTTGCCTGCCACCCCGAACTGGTGGGCGAACCCAAGGCGGGCTCCGGCAAGCTGGAGGAGTGTATCCGGCTGTTGCGGTCGGTGCTGCGTGAGGGGCACAAGGTTTTGATTTTTTCCCAATTCACCAGTTTTTTGGGAATCGTTCGCCAACGTCTCGAACAGGAGCAGATCGGCTATTTGTATCTGGACGGACGTACGTCTTCCAAGGAGCGGGAACGGCGCGTGGCCACGTTTCAGTCGCCGGACGGTCCGCCTGTTTTCTGCATCAGTTTGAAAGCCGGGGGGGTAGGACTTAACCTGACGGCGGCGGATTATGTGTTCATTATGGATCCCTGGTGGAATCCGGCTGTCGAAGCCCAGGCAGTGGACCGGACGCATCGTATCGGCCAGGTCAAAAAAGTCTTTGCCTATCGTCTGATTAGCGCCAACAGTATTGATGAAAAAGTGCTCCAGCTGCAACAGGACAAACGGGAGTTGGCAGGGATGCTCGAGCAGGAATCCACCTCGGTTATTACCAGCCTGACCCGTGACGATCTGAATGTTCTGTTTTCCTAGATGGCCCGGTGTCTACCGGCATTCCGTACGCATCCGCAATTCCAGATCGCGTTTCAGCATCTTGGAAACCAGGAAGCTGTCCACCACGATTTGTCCCACATAAAAAACAAGAATCGGAAAGATCGCCAAGGGGTGGTGACCGGCATAGCTCAAGGACCAGAGCGCCACGGAAAGCGACATGGGTTTTTCCGAAGTGATCAAAAAAAACGAACGCTGCTGCAATTTGTCCAGTGCCAGCCATTTTTTAGCTACCACCATTGCCAGGCCCAGCATCATGACATGGAGCAGAACGCTCGGTGTGACAATGGAAATGATGTCATGCAAAGTAATGGCCCGCAGCAATGCGGATTCTTTGGAGCACGAGAGGTAGACCAGAGCGGTTATGCAGAGCATGGGCAGGTAGCGGTTTACATTTTTCAGTTTTTCCACAAAACAGGGTGATATTCTTCTGATTACCTGGCCGATGCCCACAGGCAGAAAAAGATAGAAAAACAGTTTTTGCAGGATTTCGATTTCGCTTACAGGAGAATCAGAGCCCAGCCAGATGCTGAGGTTCAATGGAATGCTGACAAGGCCTATGATATTGAGTCCGGTCAGGAGAATAATCGCTGTAAGCGGATCCCCCCCGGCACTTGCTGCCATGGCCATGGCAGCTTCCAGTGAATTCGGAAAGCTGCACATCAACAGGAATCCGACTTTATGATCAGCTGTCAGATTGAAGATGTTCACCATGACAAAGGCCAACAACGGGTAGACCACGATGGCCACTACTGCACCGCCCAAGAGCAGCTTCAGATACTTTCTGATCTTTCCCACCTGGGAAAAGTCAATTTTCATGCCCTGGCTAATGAAAATCAATGCCACAAAAATGGTGTTGACATCAAAATGCTGTACCGTGATAGTCGGCATAGGAAGTTCAATGGCCAGTACAATGGCTGCGACTATTGCCAGAAGCAGCAGATTGTGGTGGACAAAATCTTCCAAGGTGGCAGCAATACCCGTGGGGCTGACGTGCATACGTCCTCCAAATAAGAGTGAATGTGATTTTTTCGTATATCTTGATAAAAAGGCACTTTTTCTGAAATACGGGTGTACAAGGCATCTGTAAAAAAGGCAAACACAAAAAGGCAAATAAAATGAATAAGATATCATTCGAAGGGCCGGCAGTCATCGTCACGGACATGCAGTCGGCGCGTCGTTTTTATGAAACACTCCTGGGCCAGGAAGTTCGTTTTTCCGTCGGAGACAATTACGTACATTTTGCAACCGGTTTTTCCCTCTGGCTGGCTTCCAGCGCATCAGAGACGATTTATGGAGAGTCAGGGAAATCCGCGCTTAAACCAATGGCCGAGACCGGTCCTGAACGTTTTGAATTGTATTTTGAAACCGCCGATCTGGATACCGCATGGGAAAGACTTTTCGAGGAAAAAATACCTGTTGTCCATGAAATACGCACCCAGCCATGGGGACAGCGCTGTTTCCGCGTACGCGATCCGGAGGGCTATCTCGTCGAAATCGGTGAACCCATGTCCGTGGTTGCAGCGCGCTATTTATCGCAGGGGCTTTCGGTCGGGGAAACCGCCAAGAGGACCATGCTGCCGGAAGCTATGATAGAAGCCATTCGTGATGGAAAGTTAGGGAAGCACTGATCAATAAGGGTCTCCTGAACTTGTCGCCGAATATTTTTAAAAATTCAGAGTCGGGAGCCCTTTTTTGTCAAATTTTCCTCGATTCTTACTGTTATTTTACCTGAATAACGCCCTTTTATCCGGAAGAGGGCGCACGTCTCCTCAGGCTGGTAGTGGCCTGCCAGCCCGGATGCACATCAAGATGTTCGCGCTGGTGAACAGCATATGCAACCGGTGCGTATTTTTAGCTAGGCCACGGTAGACTGCCTTGCTGTACCCAAAGAAGCGTTTGACGATCAGGAACGGGTGCTCCACCTTGCAACGGACTGAGGATTTGCGCCGCTCGATTTGTTTCTCCCAATTGGGCAGATAGTCAGGAACCTTCTGCACGCTCCCCACTCGCCGATTGATTCGGTAGTCAATGGAGCAAAAATGCTCATTACCGGCTATTTCATCTCGCTTTTCAATGCCAATGTAGCCCGCATCCCCGTAGACCACCTCATCGTCTTCACGCAGGAGGCGTGATGCCATCTTTATGTCATGAACATTGGCGGCAGTGGTTTTCAGGCTGTGTACATAGCCGCTGCCCGCGTCCACGCCAATGTGGGACTTCATGCCAAATAATACTGGTTGCTTTTTTGGTCTGGTGCATCTCGGGATCACGCTCTTTCTTTTCATTTTTGGTCGAGCTCGGAGCCTGAATGAGCGTGGTATCCACAATGCTGCCGCCGCGCATCAGATAACCGCACTTTTCAAGCGTGGAGGTAAATGCCTGGAAAAAAACCTTGGCAATATTGTGTTCTTCCAACAAATGCCGAAACTTGAGCAACGTTGTGGCATCCGGCACCTGTTCGTCGACAAAATTGATTTTCATGAACCAGCGCAAAGCGTAGCTGTCATAAATGGCATCTTCCACGCCTTCATCCGAAAGGTTGAACCAGCACTGTAAAAGATACATGCGCAGCATTTTTTCGATGCCCATGGGCGGACGTCCGCGCCGACCCCTCGGGTAGTAAGGCTCAATGTAGGACACCCATTCTTCCCAGGGGATGAACTCATCCATAGCCCGCAAAAATTTTCAAGTTTTGTCATCCGTTTGCGCAAACTGTATTCGACGTCACTAAAACTGAGCTGTTTCATGAATTCCTCCCATAGATGAGGGGACTATAATGGAAAATCAGTCGGTTGACGATCATAAAACAGGATTAAATCAGCGGTTCCCTAAAAAGAAACTGCCGGATTATTCTAAACTATGGGGAGAGAGGCGATTCGACGCGTGCTAGAGGAGGAGCAGAAAGAATCTGCCGTTGCGAGCTCTCACGATCTATGAGAGCCCGCAACGTAAAAAAATGGTGTTAGGCCCACCAGATTGAGCGCGCGGGCGGATTACCGTACGAGGTAAAGTCGTCGCCGGATTCTTTAAGCACCTCGTCCAGCTCAGCAATCGTAAAATCGTACCCGTCCTCGTTGGCGGTGGCCACAAAGGCCTCCTTGGTCGCAATGGCATTGTACTTGCCTTTTATACTCTTATTCTCTCCGCCTGCGATCAGCAGACGCTCCACTTCTTTTTTGGACATGGTAAAGCTCCTTGTTAGCAAAACAAAATGGGGGATATTGTATTGGGATCAAAAGAGCCAGCACGTATGAAGCCAGCTCAATCAACCTTACTTTTAGCTTGGGGCAGGGCTCAACGTCAAGTGCCTGCTTCAGCAGGGCAGGGCGACCGCATCTTAATTGCCGATTACGGTCTTGAATGCGAAGTCTATGTCCCAAGAGGAAGCCAATTTTGCTTTTTTTAAACTCATCCCCTTAGGTTTATTAAGTTTTATGAGATTTAGCACCGTTTTTCGGATAGTTGCCAAGTTCTCAGGGGCGTGATCCTTTCTGATGCGTGATTCATCCTCTCGAAAAGTCATATCCAGAACCCAATGTAGGGAGTTTTCAATCCCCTAATGGTCACGTATTGCGCCAAGCAACATCTTGGCATCCAGTGGCAGGCTGGAAATGTAATATCTCGTTTCACTCGTTTTGTTTTTTCCAGTTTTCCGACTTGATTCAAGTAGTATAACTGTTTTAAAATCTTTCCATACTTTTATTTCAGGAAACCATTCTGTAGCTGATAGGCAATAACACGTTCTATGCTCTAATCGGCCATGATTTTGATCAACAGATTCGAATTTATCGTGATTCATTCCTTCGAAGGATTTTGATTTTGCGACATTGAGCAGTGCTTTTGTTTCTTTAAATAAATCAGGTTGATTCTTTTTTAACGCCAAAATATAATGTGCGTTTTTGCTTCGTATTTTTTGGGCAATTTCTTTCTGACATCCCATGGCATCTATCGTGACAATGGCACCTGAAACATCAAGTAAATCAAGCAGACGTGGTATTGCTTTGATTTCATTTGATTTGTCAGCTGTTTTTAGTTGTCCCAGAGAAATACCTGCCTCAACGGCCCAGGCACTGACCATATGTAATGGACCTTTTCCTATGGAACTGTCGAATGATCTTCTCAGTGCTTTCCCATCAATAGCAATAACTTTTCCTTCTTTATGTAGTTCAATCCCGTTAACCCAATCAATAAAAGCATTTTGAAATTGTTCAGAATTAATAGAAGCAAATACTCTTGATATTGTATCATGAGAAGGAATTCCGTTTGGAAGTTCTAAAAATGAACTTAGCCAATCGACTTTCATCCTTCCAAACATCTCTATGAGTTCCTATCCTTCTGCTCCAGAGATGACCACACAAATAGCAATAGTAAGAATATCAATAAGTTTATGCTTTTTTGCACGATCAATTCTTGGATCATTAATTTCTGTCAAATACTCTAATAAAGATTTATTTTGTTTCATATATGCCTCGTGATAGTTTTTGAAGAGACATACACTAAAAAATATTTTTTAGCCAATTATCAACAATAATTAACTTTTAAAAAATAAAATATAGCAAAAAAATGCATTAGAAATGATTTGAAAGTCATTTTTTCAAAATTTAGCGCTTAGAATCAATTTTAAGATGCGTTTCCCCTGACCGGCTGGCGGGCAAGCGGTCTCAGCCAAGCTGATTATTGCCTCAAACACGGTATTTCAAAAAGCACTTTTTGGCTTTGGAAACGCAAACTTACCGCGCCCAAAAGTAAAACCGCAGCACCAGTGATTGTCCCGGTGTCACTGGAGCGGATTATCGAGACGCCTTTGCCGAAAGCCGATTTTGCGGAAAATCATCGGATCGGGCCACCGAAAATCATTGAAACGGGCCACTGAATCGCATCGAAATGGGCCAGCTAAAATCATTGAAATGGGCCGACTTTCGTCTTCTCATGCGACTGCCTCTCCAGCCAAGAATTGTGGCTAGATCTTAAGCGACGCTGGAAATCTTGGGTGCTATCGACTTCCAAACCATAAGGAGGAAGTTGATGCCACGACCGAGGAAATCCATACGCAATATCAAGGAACTACTCAGACTCCACTACGAGAAGAACCTCAGTACAAACCAGGCTGCTCACGCCTGTAATCTCCCTCGTACCACCGCACAGCGCTACATTCAGCGCTTCATTGACGCCGGGCTGACATGGCCCCTGTCTCAGGACATTGATGACGCCGCGCTCAACAACCGGCTGTTCAAACTCCCGCTTAATGAAGACCGGGGCAAGCCTCTGCCAGACTGGCAGCAGCTACGCTCAGAGCTGTCACGTAAAGGTGTGACTCTCAAGCTGCTCTGGGAGGAATATAGGCAACAGCAGCCAACCGGATACAGCTACTCCCAATTTTTACGCCTTTATCGAGATTGGGCTGGTGTCTCCGGATTTTCCATGGTGCAACAGCACAAGGCCGGTGAGAAGGTGTTCATTGACTTCGCAGGGATGACCATGGGGGTGATCGATCCGCTGAGCGGAGAAGTTACCGAGAAACAGATCTTCGTGGCCGCGCTTGGCTTCAGCAGCTATACATACGCCTGCGCCCTGGACAGCCAAGGCTTGGAAGACTGGATCGACGCCAACAACCTGGCGTTGCAGTTCTTTGGCGGCGTTCCGGAGGTCGCTGTACCCGACAATCTTAAGGCCGGCGTAAAAAATCCTTGCCGGTATGAGCCGGAAGTAAACCCGATTTACCAGGAGTGGGCTGAGCACAATGATTTGTCAGTTGTGCCCACCAGAGTTCGGAAACCTAATGACAAGGCTAAAGTTGAAGTCGCGGTGCAAAACGTTGAGCGCTGGATCTTGGCCCCGCTACGTGACAGACGCTATTTCTCCCTTGAAGAACTTAATGACGCCATCGCTGAACGCCTTGTGGCTTTTAACAACAGGCCCATGGCCAAGACAGGCGCATCACGCCGGGAGCTTTACGAGACCGTAGATCGGCCGGCTTTGCGGCCGTTGCCGTCCACGAAATACGAGCCGGCTACCTGGAAAAAGGCCAAGGTTTATCAGGATTACCACGTGGAGTTCGATCGGCATTACTACTCAGTTCCCTATGGCTTTGTCGGGAAGCGTGTTGAGGTACGCGCCGGAAAGCGCGTCGTGGAAATTTTTCTTGAAGGACAGCGGGTCGCCTCTCACCTGTGCAATGGCAGACCCTACCAGCACACCACCTGCGAGGAGCACATGCCGAGGTCTCATCGAGAAGCCAAAGGCTGGACGGCTCCTCGTTTCCAGAGATGGGCCGGGAAAATCGGCAAATCTGCAGCCAGAATGGTGGCCACAATCCTCGAGAGCAAAAAACATCCCAAGCAAAGTTTCAGGAGCTGTCTTGGCCTGCTTCGACTGGAAAAGCAGTACGGCTCCACCAGGCTGGACAAAGCCTGTGAGCGCGCTTTGTTCCATCGGCCGTCGTGCGGTGCTGGAAATCCTGAAAAAGAAGCAAGACATGCTGGAGCTTCCTGTAGAGGAGGACATCCCGCTCTTTAGACACGCCAACATCCGTGGCGCGGACTTCTACCAATAAGGAGCTGAAATGATGATGCATCAGACGATGGAGTAACTCGCGGAGATGAAGCTGACCGGCCTGCTGGCCGGCCTCCGCGAGCAGTTTGATGGCGAGGGCTACGCCGACTTGAGTTTTGAGGAACGGCTAGGGCTGCTCGTGGACAAGGAATACCTGCTCCGCGAAAATCGACGTCTGACGAGACGGCTTCAGGAGGCCCGGCTGAAGGTCAAGGCCGAAGTGGAGGACGTGGATTTCCAGACGCCACGCGGGCTGAACAAGGGGTTCTATCTTGAACTGGCGAACGGCGGCTGGCTTCGGCGCAAACACAACTGCACTATGACTGGTCCCACCGGCTGCGGCAAAACCTACTTGGCTTGCGCGCTGGCTCAGAAAGCATGCCATGAAGGTTTCCGGTGTCTCTATATTCACTTCTCTGACCTGTTACGGGACATGGCCATCGCTCGTGCTGAGGGAGAATTGTACGGTCTGGTGCGACGCTGGGGCAAGCGGGACATGGTCATCATTGACGACTGGCTCCGGGAGCCGCTAACGCTCGAGCAAGCAAGGTGCGTGCTTGACTTGGTGGACGATCGTTTCCGTGCCAAGCCGATGCTATTGACGGCCCAGGCCCCTATTAGTGATTGGCATGGTCGGTTTCAAGACCCGACCTTGGCGGATGCCGTGCTCGATCGTATTCTCCACGACTCACACCGGATAGAATTGAACGGCGATTCCATGAGGAAAAAGACTTCGAGCTTGACGAAACGGGCCGGCTAATCCAATGAAAGAGTAACGCAACGACGCTCATCAAAGAGGCGGCCCATTTCATGATTTTTCGCAGGTTGGTACTGGAATTGCAAAGAAGCTCCCGACAGGTAAAAATGTCAGCAAACTGACTGAAGTTGAATTGTAATTGCAAACTTTGTTGGGAGTACGATGCGATGAGCGGACAACGGGTTGTAGCAGGAAGCATTCACAAATGCGAGCGGTGCGGGTGCCATTTGCGTATTCCGCCGGGAGTGGGTGGTTTGGCAATGGTGTGCCCGGATTGCGGTGAACGCTTTCATACGGTCTTTAGGCTCGGGCCGGTGATGCACCGGTCGGAAGCCTCAAACGAAACGCCACATCAGGGAATCCGCGTCTGGATTTGAAATATACGCTTCATTCGTAACGAATGGCGGAAACAACTTCCATGTGGCTTGCTTGCAGGGCCGGGTAAAAACCGGCAGCAATTCCCAAAAACAGTGAAAAAGCCAGACTGAGCAGCGAGTAGGTAAGGAAGAGTACTTCCGAGGCCTGCGTATCGAGTAGCCAGCAAGCCACTGCAATGGCGCCGCGCCCCAGTATGGTGCCCAAAACCGCGGCACTGAAACTGAGGGTGACGGCTTCCGTGAGGAACTGGAACAGAATATCCCCGTCCTCAGCACCCATGGCTTTCTTCAGGCCTATTTCCCGCGTACGGGATTTTACCGAAGTCATCATGCCGTTCCAAATGCCGAAGCCCCCGATGACCAGGGTGGCGCTAACGGAAAGGATGATGAAGAGTTCAACCCAGAAAACTATACGTTTCAAATGTTTAAGTGGTCCCCAAGGAACATCCATCCGCAAATCTCCGGGGCCCTGGGTGTCAATGATAACTTGTGGTGCGCGTTTGACCACGTTGGGGACGTCGTCCCAGGTTTTGCACCGAACGTACATTCGTGTGGGAAAGATGGTCTCAATACGATCGTTGATCGTTGTAAACGGGATGTAAGCACAGTTTGCACGGTCACCCGCATTGGTGCCGCCGAGTATGCCCGTGATGCGGTATAAAGAACGCCGAATAGGCATGTAGGTGCCAATAACGTCAATGGTGCCGAAGATTTTTTTGGCCAGTTCCTCCCCGAGCACACAGACACGTTCGCGTTCTTCCACAACGTTACCGCCAAAAAACGCCCCTTTGATCGCTTTGACAGTGATAACATCCCAGTAATACTGGTCGATGCCCAAGAGGGTATAGTCGGAAATTTCGTGTTCTTCCCAGGTTGTATGACCGGATGCCATTGTCAGAATACTTACCGAAGCCACGCCGGGAATTTGGCGTACGGCTTCACCGCTTTCTTGGGTAATTCCTATGGGTTCCTGGATCCGTTCATCCGCGGACAGTCCCTGCTGGTACCAGAATTTTACCACGGTTGCTCCGCCCAGGAGTTCGAGGTCCTCATTCAAAGTGAGTTTGACCTTATCCCCCATAGTCAGAATGAGAATCACTCCGGCCATGCCAAGGGCAATGGATAGAAGAATTCCAAGATTGCTTTTTCGTTTCCGAAAAACCTGTCGGACGCTGATCCGGAGCAGGTCAAGCCTTTTGAGAAGTAAGTATCGTGTCATACGTCGAATGATTAGGGCTATTCCGCAGTAACTCTGAGGACTTCGTCTACGCTCGTAAGTCCGTCCCAGGCCTTGAGCAAACCGTCGTCGCGCAGCATTCTGCTTGTTTGTTTAGCAATTCTGCGCATTTCATTGGTCGTGCCACCGTTGAGTATCAATTCTTGAATTTCCGGGGTGACTTCAACCAGCTCGTAAATGCCGATGCGTCCTTGATAACCGGTTCCCTGGCAGGCAGGACAGCCTTTGGGCTGTCTCCAGTTGCCCGGTTCATTGCGGCGGTCTTCTGGAAGAAAACGTTGAACGACTTTTTTCATTTCAGGGAGCGCTTTGGCAGGCTGCGCGCATTTGCTGCACAGGCGGCGAACAAGCCGCTGCGCCATTACCGCGCGTACGGGAGTGGCCACCAGAAAAGGTTCAATACCCATATCAACGAGCCGCGTAAAGGCGCTGACCGCGTCATTTGTATGCAGGGTGGAAAGAACCATATGTCCGGTCAGAGAGGCCTGAACAGCGATTTCAGCAGTTTCCTTGTCTCGTATTTCACCGATCATTACGACGTCTGGATCCTGACGTAGAATCGAACGCAACGCCCGTGCAAATGTATAGCCGATCTCCGCATGCGTCTGAAGCTGCGTAATGCCGTCCAGCTGAAATTCAACCGGGTCTTCCACTGTAATGATTTTGGTGGATTTGTCGTTGATTGTCTCCAAGGCCGCGTACAGGGTTGTGGATTTACCCGAGCCGGTGGGGCCTGTAACCAGAATGATGCCGTGCGGTTCGTGGATCAAACGTCCGAGCTGGGCGAAGTGGTCCGGAGCAAAACCAAGATCTTCAAGGCTGAACGCTTTTTTCTCCTTGGGTAACAGCCGGAGCACGATGGATTCGCCATGCACTCCCGGCGCAGTGGAAACACGCAGATCCACTTCTTCGCCGCCGAGGCGCAGGCTGATACGACCGTCCTGGGGCAGGCGCCGTTCGGAGATGTCCAATCCGGATATCAGCTTGATGCGCGAGGAGATGGCCGGGAAGCGTTCCTTGGGAAGAGTGAAACGCGAATACAACACGCCGTCGATACGGAAACGGGCCTCCATTTGGTGCTCGCAGGGTTCCACGTGTACGTCTGATGCGCGTTGCTCGTATGCCTGGGAGAGCAGGTTGTTCACAAATTCGATCACAGGTGCTTCTTCAGCAAGCTCTCGTAAATTATCGATATCTCCATCCAGTCCCATATCAGTACGTCGAGCGCGTGAAATTGCGTCAAGGCGGCGTTCCAGCTCATAGGTGCTGACAAGGCAAATGATGACCTTTTGGTCAGGGAATGTTCGTGAGAGCAGCTCAAAAAGACTGTCACTCAAAAAATCTCTGGCAGCGCAGCGTATCTCGTCATTATGTTCCCAAATAATCGTTTCCTGGTCCAGCCACCAGTCCAGATCGATCTCACATTGTTCGATGGTATTTATGTAGACCATCGGATCTTCCGGGATGTCGGATCCTTTGAGAAGAGGCATCTGCATGAGTTCAGACAATACTTGCAGGAGGCTGTCTTCTGATATGGCACCGAGACGCATCAGGATGGAAGAAAATCGGCCTCCGATGCTTTTTTGCACGGCTTCAGCTTTTTGAAGATCTTTGGGAGTAACCAGACCTTTTCCCAGCAAATGTTGCCCTAAGAATGACGTTTGAGGTGTTGTCTCCATGACTGTACTCCGAAAACGTGAACGCTTTCCACCGCTCCCTTGCAGGAACATATCCTTTGACACAAAAAAGTCTAGTATGACACGGGATTAAAGGAAAATCAACACCGCGACAGAAGCGTTGCAAGGGATATTCGTATTGTTCCTATGCGCCGTTTTCAGAACAGGCGCTCAACTGCAAATCAAAGAATAGCGCATCTTTATTTTCCAAGCAAATGCCGAAAAAATCGACAGGCGGATGAAAAAATCTCAGACTTTGCTTTCTGTTTGTTAGCGCTTGGTGTTCAGTGCGCTTTGCAGCATGGAATCCGTTGTTGTGATCACTTTACCGTTGGCCTGAAATCCACGTTGCGTGGTGATCATTTGAACCATTTGCTCGGCAAGGTCAACGTTTGATTGTTCCAGGGCGTATTGTGTCAGCCGGCCGAAGTTGGCATCGCCTGGGATGCCTTCGTTCATTGTTCCGGAAGCGGTTGTGGCTGAATAATGATTGTTGCCTTCCGAAAACAAACCGTGCTCATTGGTGAAATTGTAGAGATTGATTTGATACAGTTCCAGGGACTGCCCATTGGAGAATTGGCCGATAAGCTTTCCGTCCGTGTCCACGGTGAGGTTGCTAAGATAACCTTGGCCGTAGCCATTTTGATTGTAATAGACAGTAGCCGAAGTCCCGGCATGGGCGGTGGAAGCTCTGGCGTCGCGGGTAGCGGCAAATTGGGGCAGCTGAGATGGATCCGTTCCAACGTCCGCTGCTGTGGAAGCTCCGGACCAGGCGTTGGAAGTGGCCGTCAAGCCTAAATTCAGCCCCATTGTCACGCTTGAATTGCTGGTAACCGTCGCTGTGAATTCCGGAAATCCATCAGAATTGATGGAAGCGGGAACCCAGCTGGAAAGGTTTTCAGTGTCGGATCCTTCCGTACCGCCAAAAGTATAGGCAGATTGGGCTTCTAGTTGTCCGACGCTTGTGAATGTCAGAGTTCCAGCCATCAGCAACCCTGCACCGGACGTATTTTGAAAAGACGAACGTCCTTCATCCGCAGGATCCATTGCGACAATGTATTCCCAGTAACTTTTTCCGTCGGTCGTATTTGCCGTTACCTGGTCGTAATAGATGGTGACATCGTGCGTATCGCCGTTTTCATCGTATATCTGGAAGCTCTGGGATAACTCGTATTGCGTACTGTCCAGAGGGCTATCTGTGGCATTGGCGTCATAGGCCTTGAGCAGAGCGAAAAAGGGATTGTCCGCATCCGTGCTGTGGTCCGCATTGGTTCCTTGCAAATTGACAAAATTAGTCAGGAGTGTGGTTGCCTGCGGCGTACTGGTGATCTGTCCGTTTTCATCAGGAGTCAGCCGGATGTCTCCGGTCGCGCCCGTGGCATCAGCACTCAAATCCGTTCCCTGCAGCCTGTAACCGTGCGGATCAACGATATAACCCTGATTGTCGAAACGGAAGTTTCCCGCTCTGGTATAAAACGTTTCGTCGTCTTTGGAGACACGGAAAAATCCTTTACCGCCGATAGCCAGGTCGGTGGCTGTATTGCTTGTTTCAAAGACTCCCTGGGAAAAATCGTTTTTAACCCGCTCCAAACCAACGCCCATTCCCTTTTGCGAAATGCCTACGGAAGAATCCTGGCCGGTGGTCATAGTCTGGCTCATCAGCGTCCCAAAAGTGAATTCCTGGGTTTTATAGGCAACCGTACTTGAATTCGCCATATTATTGCTGACGACATTCAGACCCTGCTGATGTGTTTTGAGGCCTGTGGCACCAATAAACATTGAAGAAAACATCCGACCTCCCTGGTGGCTCCGCATGTGTTGTTTATCAAAGGCGGAAGCTCTTTCCCGTCCATGAATGAAAAGCATCGGGTGTGCCAGAAATGTTAAGATTAGATTTTTTTGGAAAGAAATATTTTGTCATTTTATCAAATCTTAACATTTATAAATGTTTTATTTCAATATATTAAGTTTGTATGAGGGTGTATTTTTATAGTAAAAATAAATTAAAAAAATATTAAGACCAAAGAAAGTTGAGATCTTGATCGAGCGCAGCTGTCATAGTCGTTTCCATGTGAGGGAAAAAAATTCCTGATCCGAAGATAAGGATTATATCGAACGAAAGGGGCGGCCATCTTTGCCTTGGCATGATAAATCCCAAGTCTAGGCAGACCAAATGGCATTCGGGAGGCAAAGGCCGAACGTTTTACTTTCAATGAGAAAAGATGGCCTGCAGCCTATAAGAGTTCTACAGATGCGAACGTATGGGTGAGCTACGTCCGCATTGCTATTTAAAGTGCACTTTAATTCCAGGAGGTGTGGTTGTCGTGATAACGATTTGTTCCGGAGAAAGAGAGTAGCCGGAATCTTTATCGCGCGCATGGATAAGTTTTAAAATGGTCATCAATTTGATTTCATCAGTATACTTTTCTGTCAATTGTTTGAATTTTTCATCAGAAATGGAAATTTTTCCTTGAAAAATCAATGTGGAAAAACCTTTGCTTTCAGAATCCAAAATCAATTCGTGTAGTTTGAATCCCATGGATTCAACGATGAACATGTATTTTTTTATTCGTTCTTCCAAACTGTCCGAAAAATCTTTTACCGCAGAGGCATCAGCATAATCATGGAACTGGCTGGAATGCTCTTGAGCAAAGAGAGGTTTATCTGCTGTTAGAAAAAGAAAAATACCAATGAGTACAACAGGGATAATGACTTTATTACGCATTTGCGCACTCCTGAGGCTAGGCTGTCCGGAAAAAAGGTTCAGGCAGCGAATTTTTTTTAGAGTATGTTTACAAAAAAAAAGGATAAGAAATCAAGTCCGCTAGAGTTACATCTTTGCAATCTGCGGGTAGGGTTGCGGTTGCATATTGGCTACTATGCCCGTATCATACGTTCCAAATTGGAGCCTGAATCAGATGACGCGAAAAATTCTTCATCTTCCTGGTACCAACTGCATGCATTACCTCAGGAAGCATTGCTTGTTGGAAGAGTGGCGCAATCCTGGTTTGCATCGTGAATGGCAATGCAAGATGCTTCAGGAATGGGAAAATGAGTATGATAAATTTTTAATGCAGGCTGATAATTTTGATTTGGATATGGGAGTGGCGACCAAGATTTGGGAACAGCGTCTCGGGCATATGATGTCCGGTACGTCTCCCTGCATTGCCTACGAGCCCGACGGTTCGCATTGCCCTACGGGTGAAGAATTGGAAGAAGAGATCTTTTGCCGTCACATCTGGCTGAATCTCTGCATTCTTGAACTCCCATTATGTTCAGGTGTGTGCCAGCATTTCACACCTAAAACAGCCGAAATCAAATGCTGTGAACTCAAGCCGTAACTGCAAAAAAATAAACAGGAATCCATATGGAACATACAACTCCTCGGGAAACAGAAGGCTCCAGTGATCAGCCCAGGCCATTGTTGCTGGCGGCGCCTCTGATGCACGCCGCCATGCTTCCCTCATGGGCGCCGGCCGGTACGCGCTGCCTGAATCCGGGCATCCTCTCTCCACGTGAACTTGCTTCAGATCCCCGGAATTATTTTACTCCACCCCTGCTTCCCTTGACGCACCAACAGGCAAGGGCGCAATTGCAGGAACTGCTCACATATGCTTCCATTCATAACAAACCTGGTGAACTTTCCAGCTTGGCGGCATCCGGAGCGGATAAACCCTTTTCCTCTGATTCTCTGGACTTTCGCAACGAACTTGTTGACATCGCAAAAATATCCGGCAAAGTACTGAGCCCTGACAGCATCGTGGAAAAGGAAGAAAAATCGACGCCCGATCCTGATCTGGTTCGTGCGCAGCTGACATTGCTTCTCGCCTGGGTGCAGGAAGAACGACTTATGGAACTCGGTCAGCTGTCGCAAAAGTTCGACCATGCCTGGGGTGTTTTTGATCAGGCTCTGGGGTTGGAAGCTATAGACGAAGATGGCGGCATTGCAGAAATTGGAGCGGGAGCGTATGGAAGATCCCTTGGGGGAAGCGGGACAGTCGGGCAAACAGCTGTGTCCTGCACTTTGATTTTGCAGCATATGCTCCGTTTTGTTCCTGCTGGGACATGGCTCCTTTTTTTCGACATGCAGCTGCGGCAATCTTTTGAAGACACGGGAATCGTATTTGAACCTGTCGAGCCCGAAGCAGTAAAGGACGTTTTTCCCGAAGGCGCCATAAGCGGTTTGATGGCCAGGACGACGTTGGGCAAGCTCTTGGGAAAAAATGATCCTTCCAACGCTTCCTGGCTGTCCAATACGGTTCAGGTGCTTTTTCCGTCTGGGGAATAATCCCTGTTTTGTAATTGGTTGTCTGGCGCCTGGCCAGCAGCGGAGAGATACGTTGATTAGCAGTTCTCATTTATTTCGTTCGGAAAAAATTGCCCCGTTTACAGGTCTGATATTTGATTGCGACGGTGTTTTGCTGGATTCGCTGGAATCCAACATATATTATTACAATGCCATACTTAACCGGCTTGATCTGGCGCCGATGACTGAAGAACAAATCAAATATGTTCATATGAGTACGGCATCAGAGGCGATGCAGTTTATCGTCCCAGAGGATCGTTGGAATGAAATAGGCGCGGCATGTCGTAATGTGGATTATTTTACGGATGTCTTACCGCATCTGAAGACCGAACCGGGGCTGTTTCAAATTTTGGATCGCTTGCGGGAAGCCGGTTTTAGACTGGCAATTTGCACCAACCGCACGACCACTATGGAGCGCGTCAGTGCCCATTTCGGTTTTTTTCGTTATTTCCATCCCATACTCACAGCGGGTAAAGCAGTGGCCAAACCGCATCCGGAAAGTGTGCACATGATTTTATCCACCTGGGGGTGCTCTCGTGATCAGGTCGTATTCATTGGGGACTCGAGTGTAGACCAGCGGACTGCCCAGGCTGCAGGCGTTCGTTTCTGGTCCTATGGCGATCCGGATTTGGCCGCAGAAATGTATATCCCCGATTTTTGGTCGTTGGGCAACGCCTTGGGGTTGCCGCCGGCCGGTATGAACAGGCGAGAAGGCTGCAGTAAAGTCTGGCCGTTTTGGGAGTGATTTACCGGATTGCCCATGGCGGACAGAGGCGGCGTACGCAAAGAGCTTTTTGCTCGGTACATAAGGATTGACAAGGTTGACGCTACTCATTCAAAACAAAGTCAGACAGTTGTTTTCCCTGTGTCGGTGCTGCAACCACATCAGACCGGCATGGATAATTCGGCTGATAAACCGGAAAGGTGATTGAGGAGGGTAAATGTTTGTTTTTGGAAATTTCGTTGGAGCTGTAGCTCAAATTCTCAATATTGTGTTGACCCTATATATGTGGATAGTGATCATTTCGGCCCTGTTGACTTGGGTTAATCCGGATCCCTACAACCCCATAGTCCGGGCATTGCGGAATATGACCGAACCGGTTTTTTATTTTATCAGGCGCAGGTTGCCTTTTGTGTTCATTGGCGGATTGGACCTCTCGCCGATAATTGTGTTACTGGTTATTTACTTCTTAAAAGGGTTTGTCGTAACTTCGCTGATGCAGATGGCCTATTCCATGAATAGCCCTATGCAGCCGATGTAAAAGAGTACTATTTTCGGAAGCGGCAGGCATGGATCATCCAGACTACATAGTTGCTGCCGGAAAAGGCGAGTGGAAACTGCGTGTCAGGGTGCAACCAGGTGCCAAAAAAAATGAGCTTGTTGGACTTTACAACAATCGACTGAAGCTCAAAATTGCTGCTCCGGCAGTGGATAATAAGGCAAACAAGGCTCTTGTCGATTACGTTGCGAAACTGCTCGGTCTGCGTAAAAGCCAGGTAATAGTGGAAGCAGGTACTGCAAGCCGCGACAAAACCCTTGTTATAAGCTGCTCCAGCACTCCCGATTGGGGCAAAGTGCAGGTGTAAGACATACGTAACTATTTAAACAGGAGGCGCCTCCATGGAACAGCGTGATATCGAGTTGCTCAACCAATTCTGTGACCAGGATGCGGAGCTGAAAACGCTATGGGAAGAGCACCTATTCTATGAGCAACAGCTGGACAAACTGGATAGAAAGCCTTTTCTGACGCCGGACGAAGAGCGTGTGGCCAAAGAAATCAAAAAGAAAAAGTTAAGCGGAAAAACAAAAATCCAGGCAAAATTGGATAGGATAAAACAAACGGAGGCGTAAAATGCAGTTAACTGGGGCCCAGATTCTGCTTGAAAGTTTGGTTAAAGAAGATGTCAAGGTTATCTTTGGTTTTCCCGGAGGTGCCGTAATCGATATCTACGATCAACTGCCGAACTACGACTTGAAGCATATTCTAGTACGGCACGAGCAGGGAGCGGTGCATGCCGCGGAAGGGCTAGCCAGAGCTTCTGGCAATGTTGGAGTAGCACTGGTCACTTCGGGCCCAGGGGCCACGAATACGGTCACCGGCATTGCCAACGCTTACTGTGATTCTATACCGTTGGTAGTTTTCACCGGGCAGGTGCCCACGCCGCTGATCGGGAACGATGCATTCCAGGAAGTGGATATCGTGGGCATCACCCGTCCTTGTACCAAGCACAATTATTTAGTTAAAGATATTAATCAGTTGGCTCGCACAATCAAGGAGGCGTTTTATCTGGCCCGATCTGGACGTCCCGGTCCGGTGCTGGTAGATTTGCCCAAAGACGTGTTGCAGGCCAAGACCGCTTACGAGTATCCGGAATCCATTTCCATGCGGAGTTATAATCCCACGGTGCAGCCCAATATGCAGCAGCTTCGGAAAGCCGTTGATCTGTTGCTCAAAGCGGAGCGTCCGCTTTTCTACGTCGGAGGCGGGGTCATTAATTCCAACAGCCATGAGGAACTTTCCTGGCTCGTACGCAACCTGCATATACCGACGACCGCAACGCTCATGGGACTGGGTGCTTTTCCAGGCAACGATCCGTTGTTTTTGGGGATGTTGGGTATGCACGGTACGTATGCCGCCAATATGGCAATAAACAATTGCGATGTGATGCTTGCCGTGGGTGCGCGTTTTGACGACCGGGTTACCGGTAAACTCAGCACTTTTGCCCCTCATGCAAAAATTATCCATTTCGATGTTGACCCCACATCCATCCGTAAAAATGTACAGGTGGATGTGCCCGTTGTGGGGGATTGCCGGGAGGCTTTGAAAGGTCTGAAAAAGGTTCTTGAACGCCGTCTGGACGAAAAGGACTGGGGCACTGCGCATGCTGCCTGGTTGCAGCAGGTGCAAAGCTGGGCTGGAACGCACCCCCTGAGTTACGGCGAAGGGGTGGTTGATGCCGACAAGCGTATAAAACCGCAGTATGTTGTTGAAAAAATTTATGAACTTACCGGAGGAGATGCAATCATCTCCACTGAAGTCGGGCAAAATCAGATGTGGGCGGCGCAGTTTTTCAAGTTCCACGAGCCCAGAACGCTACTGACATCCGGCGGCCTTGGCACGATGGGGTACGGATTTCCTGCGGCAATTGGTGCGCAGATGGCCTTTCCGGACAAATTGGTCATCGACATTGCCGGCGACGGTTCCATCCAGATGAACATTCAGGAGTTGATTACCGCTGTATGCAATAATCTTCCGGTCAAAGTAGTCATTCTGAACAACGGTTATCTGGGCATGGTCAGACAATGGCAGGAATTGTTTTACGCGCGTAACTACTGTGCTACGTGCATGGATGCGCAGCCTGATTTTGTCAAGCTGGCCGAGGCCTACGGCGCTCTCGGTTTCCGCGTCAAAGAGGTGTCTCAGGTGGAATCAGTGCTCAAGGAAGCCTTTGCCTCCCCCCGAACCTGTATTATTGACGTGCATGTCTCGCAGGAGGAAAACGTTTATCCAATGGTTCCGGCCGGCGCTTCGTTGACCGAAATGTTGCTTGTCTAGGAGATGGAGATTTTCACCATGCGTCATACTCTTTCCGTACTTGTTGAAAACGAACCCGGCGTACTTTCTCGTATCTCTGGTCTTTTCAGCGGCCGTGGTTTCAATATTGAAACCCTGAACGTCGGACCAACCCTTGAAGATGGCGTTTCTTTGATGACCATCACCACCAGGGGCGACGAACAGATCATAGAACAGATTGTGAAACAGTTGCGTAAACTGGTTACCGTTATCAAGGTTGTGGACCTCACGGAGATGAAAGCGGTTGAGCGTGAAATGCTGCTTATCAAAGTCAGTGCAGAAGGAACCAAGAGAGCGGAAATACTACGTATTGTTGATATCTTCCGCTGTAAAGTGGTTGACGTGAGCGTTGAGGAGCTTGTCATCGAGGTTACTGGCGACCGTGGCAAACTGAATGCCCTTGTCAATTTGCTTCAGCGCTATGGTATCAAGGAGCTGGCCCGAAGCGGTTCGGTAGCCATGAAACGCTCCATGCAGCTGATGGATTGAGGTTTTCCGGCGTATTCTCTACGTCGAATTCCATAGTATATTCTATTTATTTAGGAGTTTCCATGAAAGTTTATTATGAACAGGATGCTGATCTCTCTTTGTTGCAGGGAAAAACCGTGGCCATCATCGGCTACGGTAGCCAGGGCCATGCCCATGCGCAAAACCTGAAAGATTCCGGCGTAAACGTCATTATCGGTCAGCGTCCTGGAGGCAAAAACTACGAATTGGCCAAGGAACACGGCTTCGAACCCATGAGTGCGAGTGAAGCCGCTGCAAAGGCCGATTGCATCATGATTTTGATTCCGGATCAGCATCAGGCTGCTCTGTATAAAAATGATATTCTTCCGAATTTGAAAGCCGGAAAAACCCTGTTTTTCGCTCACGGCTTCAATATTCACTACTGCCAGATCGAGCCCCCGGCGGATGTCGACGTAGTCATGGTCGCTCCCAAAGGCCCCGGCCATCTTGTCCGTCGTGTCTTCACAGAAGGTGGCGGCGTGCCTTGCCTGGTTGCCGTACATCAGGACGCAAGCGGCAAAGCTCTGCAGACGGCGTTGGCATACGCAAAAGGAATCGGCGGCGCACGTAGCGGTGTCATCGAAACGACTTTTGCTGAAGAAACCGAGACCGATCTTTTTGGAGAGCAGGTCGTGCTTTGCGGCGGTCTTTCCGCATTGATTCAGGCTGGGTTTGAAACCCTGGTGGAAGCCGGGTACAAGCCGGAGATGGCCTATTTTGAATGCCTGCATGAAGTCAAGCTGATCGTGGATCTGATTTACGAGGGCGGCTTGGCCAAAATGCGCTATTCCATCAGCGATACGGCGGAATATGGCGATTACTCCCGCGGTCCCCGGATCATCACCGAGGAAACCAAGAAAGAAATGAAAAAAATTCTCACGGAAATTCAGGATGGCTCTTTTGCCAAGGAATTCATTCTGGAGAACCAGTCCGGTTGTGCGCACTTCAAAGCCGTACGCCGCCGCCAGGCCGCTCATCCTGTGGAACAGGTAGGGGCCAAACTGCGCGATATGATGTCTTGGTTGAAAAAGTAATTGCCTCCTTTGGTCTTCGGTTTTATAGTAATGCCGCATTCTTTAGGGAATGCGGCATTTTTTCTAGAGATGTTTGTCGTGTAGTAATGAACTGATTATTTTCATTTGTAAATTACTGGATGGGGGTGGGATGGATTCTGTACAGATTCAAGAAGCAATTTTTGTAGCACGTCAACCCATATATGATCGCAATAACAGTATATGGGGCTATGAATTATTGTTTAGACATAGTCCTGATTCGAAATATGCAAAGATCAGCGACGAGAATGTGGCCACTTCTCAAATAATCGTAGATGGCTTTTCGCTTGCTTCTCAGGATGTGGAACCTGGGCGCCGGATGCTGATCAATTTTCCCGCTAAATTGATTTTGGATGGCGTGGCGGAGGCTTTGCCCAAAGAGATCTGCGTGATTGAGATGTTGGAAACCATCAACCCTACTCCGGAAATCATACAATCCATACATGCGCTCAAATCCGAAGGCTATGTTCTCGCATTGGATGATTATGTGGGACAACCTGGATTTGAAGCGCTCATTGAAGCAGCTGATATCCTTAAAATCGACGTTCTCGAGCTTTCCGACGAGGAAGTTACGTCTCTTGCCAAAAAGTATAAATCTCCTAATTTGCATCTGCTGGCTGAAAAAGTCGAGGACCAGGCGCGTTTTGATTTGACGCTGGAACTTGGTTTTTCTTTTTTCCAGGGGTATTTTTTCAGTAAGCCGATCATTGTTCCAGGGAAAAAAATTCCCGCAGGTATTGTTGCCAAGATGCAACTCATGGAAAAATTGAGTAACCCAGCTACTGAATTTGACCAATTGGCCAAAATTATCGAGCAGGACGTGTCTTTGAGTTATCGTTTGCTCAAATTCATTAACTCCAGTGCCTTCGCCTTGCGAAGCACTGTAAATTCCATACCTCAGGCCATTACCCTGCTCGGACAGCAACCATTGAAACGCTGGGCAATGGTTGTGCTTATGTCGGACATGGATTCAAGCCCCAAGGGCCAGGAAATTGCTTTTGTCAGCCTCGTACGGGCACGTTTTCTGGATCAGGTATTCAAAGATACTCCCAATGCTGCGTATCAGCCTGACACCATGTTTTTGCTGGGGTTGTTTTCCAAACTGGATACGTTGCTCGGGCAGCCGATGGATGAAATCCTTGCGACCATGCCTTTGGAAGAAGTGGTCAAAGAAGCGCTTATCGGAGACTCCACTGGCCCGAAATCCTGGCTTGACATGCTTCATAATGTTGAGACCGGCAACTGGGATCCTGTTCTTTCCTTTATTGAAGGCCAATCTCTGGAAAGTAACAAATGCGCCTTATGTTTTATGCGGGCTTCGCGCTGGGCCCATGAAACAATGAGCGTGGCCAGTGGCAAAGGGGATAAAAAGTAGGGGGCTGTGGTTCGAAGGATGTCATACAAACGGCATCATCTGAAGAAATGAATTGTTAGAGGATAGCGAATCGGTTCCCCGTCGAATGCCTTGACGCCTGCTTTTATTGTCATTGTAATATGAAAGAGCATAAGCCCTGCAAGCAGGATGATGCCGATAAAAACAAAACTAAGCAGGATACAGGGGATGGCGTATAGTGTCAGGCTGATTTGAAAATTCAGTGATTCTTTACCTTGTTCATTCACATACGGCGAGCTGTCGCGTTTGAGGAGCCAGATAATCAAAGGACCCGCTAAATGACCAAAAGGAACGCCAAGGTAGGTTGTTAGTACGCTCACATGACATAGCATCCCCCACCTGCGAGCAGTGCTGTGATATTCGATTTCCATGGTGTTATCCTTTGCATTTGTGCGCAGAGATATTGCTACGTTAGCATGCCCATTGGCCAGAAACAACTTTGTTTTTTATTCAGGGCCGAGAGAGGCCGCCGGTCCCCGGGGGTATTGAAAAACATATCAGAGAATTGGGGTATCGTTGGCGACTGCATTCATTTCCGGCATGAGTCGTTTTATGCTTCCCTTGAAATAACGGTGGAGTCCTCCTTCGAAATATGCTAACGAATTCGAAAAGGTAGCTGCGATCATGGTTGCAAAACATAGCAGGAGCGCGCATTGCGGTGCATTTTGATGATTGTTGATTGTATAAGGAGGCAATTGATGCGACGAGTGTCTGTTTTTTCAGCATGTCTTGTTGTTTTGGTAATGATACTCTCTTGCGGTTCTCTTTTGGCTTCAGGAGGCTATGACCAGCTCTACTGGATTGACGCAAAAGGGTACATATTGCATCAAACCGAAGCTCAGGGGGGTGAGATTACAAGTTTTATTCAATA
Source organism: Desulfovibrionaceae bacterium (assembly GCA_963677785.2). Lineage (GTDB taxonomy): Bacteria > Desulfobacterota > Desulfovibrionia > Desulfovibrionales > Desulfovibrionaceae. The sequence continues at coordinate 913,152 of CAXXDH010000002.1, forward strand.
TAGACAGTATTCTCAAACAGGAGATAAAGTAAAACCTGGATATTTCAAGTGTATACGGAATGGTATGGAATTTCAGATTGCTGTCAAGGAAATCAAACAAATACGTTTAAAGAATTCCATGGACAATCTTAAGGTCATGCTTGGCAGTGACAAATACAAGCAGTTGATTTTGATTTTACGCGATGGCCGTTCTTTCGACGTATCTGTCACAGCAAATATGGGGGAAAGCCTGGCGAATCATCCCTATATCGAATTGAAGTATTATAATCCGGTCACAAAAAAATATGAATTCGGTGGATTTGCCGGGAACACAATTCGTGAAATAAATTTTGAATGAATCTACCACATGCCGCCGGATGAGGTTTGGCTGCTTTGCAGCAATCCGGCTGCGAGGGACATTTCCATATATCGAGCTCCTTTCAAAGGATTGTGGCAATAAGCCGGGATGTCTCTGAAACCGAATTCCACATACAGCTTGTTGGCGGCAGCCATGCTTGTCAGCGTATCTAATCTGATATGTTTGTAGTGCAGTTCGCGTCCCTTGGCCAGGATCACACGTACCAATTCTTTGCCCAGGCCGGACTGTCGGAAGGCAGGACGTACGTAGAGTCGTTTCATTTCACAGACGCCGGGTTCCAGTTTTCTGAGTCCTACGCATCCCGCAGGCTCCCCGGCTACCAATCCCAACAACAGATAACCCGAGGGGGGAGCGTATTTGCCGGGCATCTGTTGCATTTCTTCTTGGAATCCCTGAAAATCTAGAGAAAGGTTCAATTCCGAGATATATTCAACGCATAGTTGCCTTACCGCCTGGACGTGCTCAGTATTTTCGGCATGCATTATCACGTACGTACGCGATTGAGTATTGGTGTTCATGTGCTTTCTCCGGACTATTGCAGCCAACTCTTAAGAGTGCAAATGCTCCAGATAAGACGATGCAGATCCAAGCCCGAGGATTCCAGCCTGGCTAACGTTGTTCGCAGATTTTTATTGAAATAGGGAGCCGGCTGATCCAGTAATGTATTTTTCCACTCCAGCAGCTCCTTGTCCAGCAATGATCGAATAGGCGGCGTAAAGCCTTGTTTGATTGGATTGCCGGAAACGGCCTCTGTAAATTTTTTGAGTTTTGCACAGGCAAGATTCTTGAGGCACAGCTTGGTTTGTTTTCCGTGCAGCATCAACGAAGTCGCGGTCTCCAGGCTGAGATCCAAAATTTCGTTGTCCAGCAACGGCAGTCGGTTCTCCAGACTGAACCGCATGCATTGCCGTTCCATTTTGGGGATGGTTCCTGAAAGCAGAAAAGTTTTCATGTCCAGCAGGCAAAGCTTCCGGATCGTATCACCAGGAAGAGCAGCCTCAAGCTTTGTCCAATCTTGCGGTGGACTACTGCAATTGTCCAACATCCGCAAAGCGTCCTGGTTCAGGATGCTGTCGACAAAGGAATCATGCAAGAAATTTTTGATGGCGAAATGAGCGTCACCTACTGGTCGTTTCCAGGCATAACCAAGTTGTTGCAATTGCAAAGTCAGGGGCATATAGCTCCGTGAATCGCAAAAAAGTGAAGCCACTCTGCGTCCCAGGTCAAACAGTCCGGCTGGAAGAGCCCCAAACCGATTCATAAGAGCCGGGAGGCGATACGTAGGGTACCCGGCGAAAAGTTCATCTCCACCGTCTCCTCCCAGTACGACACGAAAATCTGCCGCCGTGGCCCTGGCCAGGCAATGAGCGGCCGGAGTCGAAGTATCTCCCACAGGTTGCGCAGCGTGAGCGGCCAGGTCGGGGATGCAGTCCGCAAGTGTGGCACGATCCAATAGCACGCGGGTTACTTCAATGCCCAGAGCCTTGCCCAACTCGGCTGCGTAGACGTATTCGTCATGGGATTCACTGTCCGTGAAACTGCCTGTGTACGCTTTGGCAATGCCGTTTTCTGCTGCTGCATACAAGGCCAGTATCGAAGAATCCACACCGCCGCTGAGAAATAAGGTAACAGGTACGTCGCTGAGCAGGTGGCGTTTCACCGCCCGCTGCAGTACGTAGTCCGCATGTTCCATCCAAAGTATAGGCTCACTGAGGCGTCCCGTGGGATTTGGCGTCCAAAAGTGCTGCACGGAATCTTCTGTCGCTGAAAGCATTCGGACGGTCCCAGGCTCGAGCGTTTGCACCTGCTTGAAAAGAGTCCGCGGTTCAAACACGTACCCTAATGACAGGAATTGACGCAGACCTTGCAGGTCAAGTTCTTCACTTGCCAGGTGGGGACGCATGGCGGCAAGCTCCGAGCAGAAAAAAATACCTGAAGGATTGGGATAGATAAAAAGAGGTTTTTGACCACAACGATCCCGTCCCAGCAGCAGGCAGCGACGTTTGCGGTCAAAAAGTGCGAATGCGAACATGCCATTGAGTTTTTCAGCCAGATCCATTCCTTGTTCTTCATACAAATGGACAAGGACTTCAGTGTCTGTCCCGGTCGCAAACGTGTGTCCTTGGTCCGCAAGTTCTGTCCGTAGTTCTGGCGCGTTATATATTTCCCCGTTGTAGACAACCACAACGCTTTTATCTTCATTATAGATGGGTTGATTGCTTCTGGGAGAAACATCCTGGATGGATAAGCGGACGTTGCCCATGGTCAGTTCATTTTCAGTGAACATGCCCAGATGATCAGGTCCGCGATAGCGTATGGACTGCAGAACATCATGCAACGCATCCTGGTCTGCAGCTAGTTGTGTATGAAAATTGAAAAAACCGGCAATGCCGCACATGAAAGGTCACTCGTTGTCTTGATGCATGGCAAGACTGCCGGCATGCATGATTTGTTTGAGCAATACGGCCAATAGTCCGATGCCGAACATTAAAAAAGCAAGTAAAATAGAACCAATACCGACCAAATAGCCGATTCGCAGCCCCAGAAAGGCGGAAATGCAAAATCCCGGGATGGAGAGCAGAATTAATACCCCTGAAAAAACCACGAAAATTTTTAATGGGTTATAGTAAATCGTGGCTTCCACAAGAAACTGCAACGTACGTAGTGAATCTCGAAAGAGCCGTACTTTGGTCGCACCGATACGCTCGTGGTAATTGATAGGTACGTATTTGACAAAATGCGATGTCATCATAAGCGCAAGGGTCAAAGAGGTCGTAAAACTGAAGGTATCGCAAAGGCGGGGAAAAAACGGGAGAACTGTTTTTCGGGAAAACACTCGCAAGCCCGAGTTGATGTCTGGAATGACTCGGCCGGAAATGAATTCGACCATCCAGCGCAGCACACGGCGCAGACGTTTTTTCAAAAAAGACTCGTGATAATGCTTTCCTTGTCTTGCCCCCACGACCATATGAAATCCCCGTTCATATTCCCCTAAAAGTTCGGGAATAGCCTCAATAGGGTACGTACCGTCCGCATCACAAATTACGATGGTATCGTGGGACGCGGATCTGATACCGTTTTTCAGCGATGCTCCATAGCCGACATTGTGAGGGTGGGAGATAACCGTTGCGCCCGCATCTTTGGCTCGCGTTTCGGTCGCATCCCGTGACCCATCGTTAACCACTATAATTTCAGGGGGCTGCAGTCCATTATCTTTGAAGATTTTTTGTATGCCCGCAATGGTCTTTCCAACCATTTTTTCTTCATTGTAAGCAGGAATCACGATACTGACAGACAAATTGTTTTTTACCATTAAGCGTGTCCTTTGGTGGTGCCATGATGTATGCGCCCGCAGCCAAGCACTTTTGCGACGCAAAGGATTATTAATAACTGCATGCAGATTCCAGTATAAAACGTATAGCGTGGTATGGTGGGTTCAACGAGGGAGATAGCTACCAAGTTTGTAAGATGCAACAAGACAATCGTGAAAGCTAGAAGTGGAAATCCATTAGGTCTTCGGATCATACCGACACAGACAATTATACATAATGCAGCAAGCATATGAAGATCAAAAGTTCCATATTTTATATTTTGAACGAAGAAAATAAACCAATCAGTAAAATTGGCATGAATCAAAGTAAAAGACATCTTTCTGAATGTATTGTCCAGGGCAATAGCAGCTGCAAAGGTACTGGTGTCCGGATGGGCGCTTGTGTATTGAGCCAGGCCCAGCGGGTAGAGAGACTGCCAGGATATTCTGTTGTAGGAATTGGTAAAATGCTCGACATGCCGCGAAACAGCTGGAGAAAAAAAAGACGTATGCGCTTTTTTTTCTTTCATTTTTCGGAACACCTGCTGAAACAATTCCCGTTCTTCCGTTGTTTCAAAAAGCGTTGCATCCGTCTCTTTGGCCAAATACAGGGGGGCAATGAGCATTTGTTGAAAAGTCGTCGGAGGCGATGCAAAAATTCCGTATGAAACGTAGTTGTTTGCTTTTATGATGGTATTGGAAACGAGAAGTGCGAAAAGGAACAGCACTAGCAATCCGGCTGCCTGTTTTTTTTGGGAGGCAATAAAAGCAAAGTAACCGAGACAGAACAAACTGGCCGGGATAAAAATCAAAAATTGCGAACGGCTGAGCAGCAATAATGTGAGTACGTATATATAGGCGGCAAATGCCTTGGTATTCACATCTGCAAGGCTCATGAGCAGCAAACGCAATGCCAGGAGAAAGAGCGGATAGGTGATTCCCTCACTCTGGATGGTATTGCCGAGTTTTCCCGTATGGACGGTAAAATAGGGTGAAAGTACGATCACGGTGATAAGGCAGAAAAGCCAGTAAGGGAGTTCAAAACGTTCTCGGAGAAAGGCACAGAGAAGATACGCAGCTAAGATCCCCGCGAGCTGTTGGAGTATGACCAGTACTGTTGCGTACGCGGATCCGGCAATTGTCATGGCTGTTTGCATTACGAACGGATAGCCTGGTTCTCTGAAAAAATGGCCTTCCAGATAACTGCCGGTATCCGCAGTAAAAATGGGCGTAATACCGGCGATGGCGGTCACAGCGCATATTGCAGCCACAAGAAAGAAAAAATCCCGGAATCCGGGTAGGTTTGATAAATACGTATTCATTGGTATTGGCGGATATCGTTCATGCTGGCAAACATCCGGATCCTACACGGAAAAGAAATAAAAATGAAGGACCTGTTGGACTGCAGGAACAAAAGTATATGGGGCATCATCCTAAACTGCCGGTTGGAAGAAGTGTTTTTCCTTCTCCCTGTTATCATACCGAATCCGGTCTCGTTGCTTCAGTTGCAGGGCTGTCGCCCAGCAGGCCGCTCCACAAGGCGAGAACTAGAAGAATGGCGATAAAAGCGCAGGATCCGCCGGCCAGGAACACGGATGCGTAGCCTGCCGCTCCAGCCAGCATTCCCGCCAGAGGGTTGGTGACCAGATAGGAAAAATCCAGAAACGCTGAGAAGCAGCCCATGGCGGTTCCATGCATCTGGGCCGGCACCCGTTTGATAACCTCCACGCCCAGAGAAGGAAACACCAGCGAACAGCCGGCGCCTGTCAGGGCGCACCCCAGCCAGGCAAGCTCTCCGGTTGTTGCGGTCCACAGAACAACTTGGCCGCTTATCTCAATCAGCAAAGAAACCATGGCAACTTTCATCCCGCCAAGTTTGTCCGGCAAATTTCCGAAAAACGCACGGACCAAAACATAGGCACTGCCGAAAAAACTCATGGCTATGCCGGCGTGAGCCCAGTTGTTGTCGCGAAAATAAAGGGAAATGAAGGTACCGATTACGGCAAAACCAACGTTGTGCAGCGCCATGGCCGTACCGTATTTCCAGACCATGCCCAAAACGCGGTAGAAAGGAAGGCGCTTTCCGGGGCGCGGAGGAACCTTTTCAACCGCAGCATCCAGCACAAATGCCAACAACGGGCACAGGATGGTTAAAATACCCACGGTAATGAATCCCCACTTCTCGTAGAAAACCAGACCAAGCGGAGCTCCGATGGCCAATGCGGAAAAAATGGCCATTCCGTTCCAGGCCATGACGCGGCCGGATTTCTGCGGCCCCAACAGGGCGATTCCCCAGGCCAGAGTCCCGGTCAGAAGCTGGCTTTCGCCAAATCCCATGATCAGGCGTGACAGGATTAAAAGCGAAAATTGCGCTGCGACAGATGCCGGAAGCACCACCGGAGCCAGATAAAACACCCCGGCTATCGAACAGGAGAGCATCCCTTGCATTACGGATCGCTTGGCCCCGCGTTCATCAGCAATTCTTCCCGCGTATCCGCGCGTCAGAATCGTTGCCAGAAATTGGATTCCTATGACGACTCCAACCATGGTGTCGCTCAGTCCAAGTTCATGGCGTACGTATAATGGAATGACCGGAAGCGGAATGCCGATGGCAAGGAACAAAGTGAACATGGCCCCCGCCAAGCGGGAAAGCCGTTTCGTGTCTTCGGATAGTGAAAATGCTGGCATGAGATAGGTCCGGTATGATTTGAAGTAGGTGAGCATCTTCCAAAAAAATCAGATAGTCAAGGTGCTGCAAATCAGGGCGGCAAGTTTGACGTCTGGAGGAGGAGCGTAGGATAGGGGAGCTATTTTTTGTTTATGAAGTCTTCAATTGTTTTAATAAGTTCGCTCATCACCACCGGCTTTGCAATATAGCTGTTCAGGCCGGAAGCAAGAAAGGCTTCCTTGTCGCCATCCATGGCATAGGCCGTTAGAGCGATAATAGGCACATTGGAGCGGGGGCCGATATGTTTCACCGCCCTGATGCGGCGGGTGACTTCCACTCCATTCATCAGAGGCATTTGGATGTCCATCAGCACGCAATCGAAATCTTCTTTTTCCATGGCCCGCAAGGCGTCGGAGCCATTGCTTACGCAGCAAACCGAAAGCCCCTTTTTTTCCAGAAAACTTTTCACGGCAATGCGGTTGATCGAATCATCCTCCGCCAGGAGGATCCGTCCCCGCAATGGCTGGGAGGGCGGACCAGCAACATTTTCTGCCGCACGGATATGTGATACCGGGCTGAAATCCAGTATGCAATTGAAGGTGGTTCCTGTTCCGACCTTACTTTCTACCACGATTTCACCATGCAACAAATCCACAAGTCGTTTGACCAGTTGCAGGCCAAGGCCGATGCCTTCAACCTGGCTGGTGTACGCGGTTTCGATCTGGGTAAAGGGATCGAAAATCGAATCGACCTTATGTTCGGGAATACCGATACCCGTATCTGAAACGACAAATAAGATCCTGATATTTTGAGGTGTTGATGACTCTCTGCAAAAAGCTTCCAGACGGACGTGTCCCTTGTCCGTGAATTTGACGGCATTGCCGACGAGGTTTCGCAGAAGTTGCAGCACACGAAGCTGGTCGCCGATTACACGTTCCGGAAGGTCTGGATCGGCATAGGTCTGAAAGTCTATTCCCTTGCGTTGCGCAACATCCAGGAAGGTATTTTGCAGCTCCTGCAGCGTATCATGAAGAGAAAAGCTTTTTTCATCAAGACTGATTTCCCCGGATTCAACCCGTGTCAAGTCCATGATGTCGCTTAGTAAACGTGTCAGGTTCTGCCCGGCGGAAAGCGCCACCTGAATGAAATTGAGCTGCTCCTCAGTCGGGTTGGTCGCCTCCAGAACCTGGAGCATCCCCAGGATGCCTTGCATCGGTGTCCTGACTTCGTGGCTCATATTCGCCAGAAAGTCTGTTTTGGCCCTGTTCGCCTGTTCGGCAATTTCTTTGGCCTGCAGCAGTTCCTGCTCGGCCCGCTGGCGTTCCGTGATGTCGACGCCCAGACAAAGAATCTCGACATCCTGTTGCAAGTTGGTGTCGCTGGACAGGTTGTACCAGGAGATCATCAGTTCTTCGCCTCTGCGCGTCACAATCCGGCTGTAATAGGAGGGAACCTGGTGCCTGCTTCTTTCGGAAAGGGATTTGTCAAAAGCGCCGCGAATGATTTTTTTATCCGAGGGCGCGACAAAAAAGTCGAACCAGTTTTTCCCCAGCACTTCCTCGCGTGTCCATCCTGTCAGGGCCAGAAAAAAATCATTGGCGAAAATGAGATTGCCTTTTCGGTCCAGGGTGATGGTAATCAGCGGTATGGCCTGCATGATATGGAAGAATCTTCGTTTGGCCCGCTGCAGAGCATCCTCGGAGGATTTCAGCCAGACCATGTCCGCTACCGCTGCAAAAAGTCCCTGGGAGCTTCCTGGAGTCTCTACGGCGAACCTGCTCCAGATCGCATCGAATTCCAGTCCGTTTTTCCTGCGCATCCGTGTTTCGATCTGAGAAACCTCTTGTCCGGGGCTAACCGTACCCGGAAGATCAATGACGTGAAGATAGGCCGCGTCGTCTGTGAAGAGTGTCATCGGATGCTGCTGCTGCAGTTCCTCAGGAGAATAACCCAACATGCTGGCAAAGCGTTTGTTGCACCACTGCATAGTGTCTGCAACCAAATAGACGATTCCTATGGGCGCTGTTTCCAGAATGGACAACACCGTCTCCTTGTGTTGACCTGGAATGCCGGGTTCCATACATCCTGCTTTTCGAAGCGTAAGCAAGCACAAGGGAGTATCGTCACAGGAAAATAGCTTGCATGTGCAGCTGACAGGCATTGGTTGTTTGTTCTTGCATGCCAATAGGGCAAGGAATTCGCTGGACTCGTTCTGAAAAAGTCCTTCAAGCAGCTGGGGCTGGTTGACGAGTACGGATTCCAGCGAAAGAACGGTGGTTTCTTCACTGCCGATATTTGAAAGCGAATGAAAGGCCTGGTTGGCTGCCAGAATGCGCAAACCGGCATCCACCACCAGCATGGGGTCCGGAGTGATTGCGAAAATCGATTGGAGAAGTGTCTCAAACGGTGGTTCGCAAGATTTATCTCCCAAGATATTAAGACCTTCCTTTTTGGATACGGTACAGTGCCACGCCTTTCCGGCGTATTGGGAGGATCCGGTTGCGCAGATGCTGTCCCGAATGTTTCTGCTTCTTCCCCCCAAGTGTTGTTATTCCCTACCATAAAGCTTTTTGCTAGCCCAGCATCAAGTACGGTTCTTAAAAAAAATGAAGAGACCCCTGTGATGAAACAAGGAACCGGAAAAATACTTGCCTTTTTTCAGGACAATTACTATAAAACTATTTTCCACAACGGCCTTTTTTCTCAATGCGGAGAGGTAGCGAAGCCCGGCCGTAACGCGCTCGACTCGAAATCGAGTTAGGGGTTAACAGCTCCTACGTGGGTTCGAATCCCACCCTCTCCGCCATTTCAAAATCCCCACAAGTCTCTGTAAGTCCAAAAATACAATAAAATCAGTAAGAAAGGCAAGGGTTACTGTCCCTGTTGGTTCATGTTCGTACTTTGACATCCTGAATAAACAAGTATAACTCGCGGAAGAGGAAAAAGAGATATGTATAACTTTTCCTGTCCGCTCCATTCCTGACTCAGGAGGTTATGCACATGGCCCTTACTGACCTGCAGGTAAAAAACGCCAAGCCCCAAGATAAAGTGTGTCGTCTTAAAGACGACCGTGGGCTTTATCTGGAAATTCCCACCAAAGGTAGCAAGCGCTGGCGACTGCGATTCAGATTTCAGGGAAAACCCGGCATTCTCTCCCCCGGAACCTATCCGGAAGTTTCTTTGCGGGATGCCCGCGACAAGTGCGAAGAAACGCGGCGTCAAATCGCCAATGGCCTGAACCCCTCCGAAGTCCGCAAGAACAAGAAAGTGGATGTCACGCCTTCCCACTCCATATGATGTTTCTGCCCGATGTGTCACAACATAAAACGGGAAAAAAAAAGGGAAAAGCCGGCAGCGGCTTTCCCTTTATATGAATCGATTCAACTCTTACTGAGCCAGTTTTTCGGCCAAAGCCACAAGGGTCCGTACGGCATGGCCTTTGCCGCCTTTACCAATGGGGCCCAGTTCGTCTTCTTTGACACCGGGACCGGCAATGTCCAGATGGAGCCATTTCTGCCCGTCGTTGATCCAGTTTTGCAAGAACAGCGCGGCCAGGATAGAGCCGCCCTCACGGGTCTTGCCCGTATTGTTCAAATCCGCCACTTCGGACTTGAGCTTTTCCGCGTACGGCGCGTACAGCGGCAGCTGGCAAAAGGGCTCACCTGCCTTTTTTCCGGCCTCCAGCAGCAGCTCTACGCTGGGCTGGTCGTTGCCGTACACGGCTGCGATATCTTCTCCAAGAGCAACCACGGCAGCACCCGTGAGAGTCGCCGCATCCACCACCAGATCCGGTGTTTCTTCACAAGCCAAGGCCAGGCCGTCGGCCAGCAGCATCCGCCCTTCCGCATCCGTGTTGAGGATTTCAACGGTCTTGCCGCTGCGCGTTGTGACCACGTCGCTGACATGGTAAGCGGTGGAGGATACGTCATTCTCGGCTAGCGGAGTGATGACCGTCAGCCGTATCGGAAGCCGCAGCCGGGCAATGGCGCAGGCAGCGGCAAAGGTCCCGGCGGCTCCGCCCATGTCGTATTTCATGCCCACTTGAAACGTCGGCGGCTTCAGGCTGTAACCACCCGTGTCAAAAGTGACGCCCTTGCCCACCAGGGCCAGATGCGGCGTATCGTCCGTGGCGTCTGCGGGCGTATAGCGGGCAATAACCATCCGCGGCTGGTTGGTGGCGCCCTTGCCTACGCTCAGCACGCCCCCGCAGTTTTCCTGTTCGATCTTTTTTTCGTCCCAGACTTCCACTTTGAGTCCGCTTTGTTCACCCATCGTTACGAACGCCTGGCCCAGGCTGGGCGGATGCATTACATTGGGCGGTTCGTTCAGCACATCCCGCGCAAAGGCCATGCATTCGACAACCACTCCCGCCTGTTCGAGTTTCTGCGAAAGTGTGGCAGGCAGTGTTCCCGTGGCCACAATAGCGGCGGCAACCGCCTGACTTTTCTTTTCCTTATACGTTTCAAAAGTATAACCGCCCAAAAGCAGGCCTTCGTGGGCAGCGAGAATCAACTCTTCATAGGCGGCGTCCAGAAGGACGACAACCCGCTCGAATTTTTCCTTGCGAGCACGCTCCATGGCTTTTGACGCGGCATTTTTCATGTTCTCGACAGCAGGAAGCGTATCATCGTCCAACCGTACGCTGACGGCCTGTACGAACGCCGTATCCAGGGGCCCGGCAAAAGCAACTCGCTGGGCTCCTGAATCCTGGCCGATAGCCAGGGTTTGCAACGGTTGCGGCAACTCCGACAGATCCGCTGCGCAAGTAGTTTCATCAAGAAAGGGTACGAGCAACAGATCATTGTTGGTATCCGAATAACTGTTTTCCAGCCTGAAAACGGGTAGATTCATGCATGGTCTCCTTTATGGCAAAAACTGATTTCACTAAGCTATACACCGCAAGGATTCTTCGCAAGGGAGACCGGGAACAATTTACCAAAATATCCTAAGGAGAAACCGCTCAAACAAACGATACAGATACGGTTAAGCTCTCACCCCGTACAGCTGCCTGAAACAGCTGTGCATGATTCAATAAAAAATCTCCTGTGGAGCAACTGCGACAGGGGAGATTTTCAATGCCCGTAGAGGCTGTTTGAACAGTAGATAATTATTGGACAGCTTTTTTCAACGTTGCCAGTTTAGCGCGTACGTGAATATTTTTGGTTCATCCGGTCAAAGCGTACTTCGCCTCATGAATCCCCATGATCCTGAGTTTGAAGAATTCCATATCTCGATAACCGTATGCTTGCCTTTTCATTGTTTTGATTTTGTTGTTTGTTCCTTCCATTGGCCCCGATGTTATCGGATGATCGTACCAGGCCAGGATGCCAGACCGGTGAGCCGCCAGAGTTCCACCTATCGTCATCAAAGGGCCGAGTCCTGAGACTCTGGCACGAGCAATCCAGTCGTCGAGGAAAATTTCAGCTTCTACCTTGCTGGGTTGGCTCCATATTTGCCGCAAATCCTCTTTCATGTAGTATGCAAGAGCCAGTGGCTTATTGTATTCCAACGCCTCGTTCAAACGTTCCCGCTCGTTTCGCTTCTCATCAAGGTTGTCAGGATTTTTCAAAAGGAGCCACCGGCTTCCTTTGAGCACATCCTTGCCCATGCTGTCTTTCAACTCCCGGTACTGCTTGCGGCGAACTTCCGTAAGTTTGTCGTTCATCAATTTGACCACATGGAAGTGGTCGAAAACCAATGGTACTCCGGGCAAGTTTTCCAGTACGGCTCCAATATAGGCGGCACTCAAGTCCGTTGCTACTGCACGAATTTTTGCCCGAGAACGCTTCAGTTTCTTCCAGAATGGTTTCAGCGCGTCGGCTCCTTTGCCGTCCCCCACAAAAATCACTGCGCCGCTTTTCAAGTCCATGACCAAAGTGAGATATTTGTGCCCCTTGCGAACACTTATTTCGTCAATGGCAAAATACCTGAGCTTTGAAAGCTTGGGGTTGCCGTATTTTCGTTGAAGGTTGCGTTTGAAAATATCTTTGACGCTATCCCAGCCGATACCCAATAGATTGGCGGCATCAAGCATGGTCATAGTTTTCACCAAAAACAAAACGAACCGCTCAAAGGCCTTGGTATACCAGCGTCTTTTATCCGCAATTTTGATGTCTATGCGTCGTACACAACCACATTTCCTGCACTCGACGCGCGGCACGTTTACCACCAGCCAGACTGGTTTGAACCCAATGGGCACTGTCCTTAGCCACCGTTCTGATTCCCCACGTCGCAATACGTTTTTGCTCTTGCAAGAGGGGCATTGGAGCATCTTAGCTTTCGGTCGAACATGAAAAATCAAGCTACCAGAAACGTATGTTTGCCGAATGTAGTCGTAGCCGACCAACCCGAACGCGTGGTACATCAAACTCGTGGACATGGTGGTTCCTCCGTTCGATTCTCATTGGCGTGAAAATCGACTGAACCCCATGTCCATTCTTTTTGTCAAAAGTACGCTTCATCCGGATGAACCATATTTTTAGCGTCTCCTCCAGGAGTTTGTTCGCGCAGATCAAAATCAAGCTCGTTTAAATTTAACTCTATTTGCTAGTGGGCCATGACCTTTGAATTTATCTATTTGTTTTTCATGTAATCCTTGTTTAGACTATTTCTAGAAAAGGAGAATATTTTGCCTGCAAAATATGTTGTCAGACTTACTGAAGAGGAACGTCGAGAACTGGCTGCCTTGATTCGCAAAGGAAAGAAAGCTGCGTATAAAATCAAACATGCCAATATCTTACTTTCTGTTGACGCCGACGGATGCAACTGGACTGATGAACAAGCAGCATCGGCGTACCATTGCCACATGAAGACGGTGGCAAACGTACGGAAACGATATGTTGAACACGGGCTTGCAGCTGCTTGGAAGGAAGAAACAACTTGAACCTTCCCGTAAAAGGAAGCTTGATGGAGAAGGCGAGGCGCAACTCATCGCTCTGGCTTGTAGCCAACCTCCCGCAGGTCGTTCGAGCTGGACTCTTGAGTTGTTGGCCAATGAGTAGGTCTCTCTCAAAGTGGTCGACTCTATCTGCGCCCAAACTGTACGCAGGACATTGAAAAAACGCACTAAAACCGCATTTGCGTGAGAGTTGGGTGATTCCTCCGGAGGCAAATGGTGATTTTGTAGCAGCCATGGAGGATGTACTCGATATTTATAAGAGGCCCTATGACAAAAATTTTCCAGTTGTTTGCATGGATGAGCAACCTCTACAGCTTATAAAAGAAACTCGCGTGCCAATCCCTGTGAGTCCTGGAAAATGTGAGCGTCATGACTATGAATATGAACGATGCGGAACTGCTGCCTGTTTTATGTTCACAGAAGTTTTGGCTGGTTGGAGGAAAGTCAACATTAAGCAACGAAGAACTGCTATTGATTAGGCAAACGAGATAAAGGTCCTTCTTGAAGAAAACTACCCGGAAGCCCAAAAGGTAATACTTAAGTGCGATAATCTTAACACACATAAGATGGGTTCCCTTTACAATGCTTTCACCCTGATGTAGCGAGACGCTTGGTTGAAAGGTTGGAGATACATCATACTCCGAAGCATGGCAGCTGGTTAAACATTGCCGAAATAGAGCTGAGTGTGTTCACAAGGCAATGTCTCCAGCGACGAGTATCAAGCATTGAAAAGTTGAGCGCCGAAGCCGAAACATGGGCCTTGACTCGAAATGCATCTCAAAAAACAGTTGATTGGCAATTTACAACATCTGATGCAAGGGTAAAGCTGGCAAGACTTTATTCGCAAATTCAAATGGTATGAGCCACTAGACCTTGAAAAATTCTCTCCCACAGAGACGCTTGCCGGGAATCAATATAAAATTTTTCCGAAAATTAAGGGGTAGATTATATCGTTAAAAAAAACATTTTTCATCCAGGAATTTCATACGTTGAGGCCCATTTCATAGGCCTTCTTTCCGGCTTGCGTTCCCTCTACCTGGCCGCCGTCCCATTCTCCGGTCACGGACATGACGCCTTTCTCCCTGACATCGGTGAAACTTCTGGTGAAAATCTTCAGGCTCTCCACGGAGCTTGCCACCTGGGAGCCTCCACCGGCGCAGGATACGGCGTAGTAGAAGTTCTTGTCGCGGAGTATGGTGTAAATGGGGCAGACCCTGTCGATGAAAACTTTCATCTGGCCATTCATGACGTGGAAATAGACCGGGGTCCCCAGGATAATGACGTCGGCAGCGAGCATTTGTTTATGAATTTAGGTAATGTCGTCCTGCTGCGAGCACGAACCCGGATCAGAGATGCAGGCCAGGCAGCCTGTGCAGTAATTGATATTTTTAAGTGATAGGAATCTATTGGTGTGGTATAAAACAATCCTGGTGGAATGGAGTGGGCGCAACGGGTAGTGTGTATTCCGATAAGTTTGTGGATTGTCTCAGGACAGCAAACCTACGGCCTTGCGCAGGGCCGCGTTTTCTTCCGGCGTCAATTCGCGCCATTTTCCCGAGGCCAGATTTCCCAACTGCAGCGGTCCCAGAGAAACACGTTGCAAGCGGAGCACGGTCAGCCCCAGATCACGGCACATACGGCGTATCTGGCGGTTGATACCCTGAATCAACGTCAGATCAAGGTCCGTTTTCCCGGCAGACGTACGTACTATTTTGACTGTCATTGGCGCCAGGGTCTCGCCTTCGGCCAGACGCATACCTTTGCGCATGGTTTCCAGTACTTCTGGCGGCACTTCTTCGCGTATCCGAAGCCGATAGATTTTGGGCTGGTGCCATTTTGGGTGCGTCAGCCTGTAGGCCAAGTCGCCGTCCGTGGTGAGCAGCAGCAATCCTTCGGAATAAAAATCCAGGCGTCCGACAGGAAAAGGCCTCCGGTCCACCAGCTGTTTGGGCAGCAGATCCAGAACGGTTTTGCGGCCCTCCGGATCCTTGGCGGTGGTGACCACCTCGATGGGCTTATGGAGCATCAGCAAGAGAGGGGGCGTATCCTGGGCGAGCCGGATCGTTCGGCCATCCACGGCAAGCGTATCGGTGGCTGGATCCACCTTGACGCCCGGTTCCTCGACAGTCCGGCCGTTGAGCGTGACTCGTCCGGCCGCAATCAGTTCGTCCGCCTTGCGGCGCGAACAAAATCCCGCGCCGGCAATGGCCTTGTTGATGCGGATGGGACCGGTCGCCGACGCGGTTGCAGTTGCCTTTTGTGAAGGTGTTTTTTTTATTGTTTTACTATGCATTAAGGTCGTATTATTTTAGTGGCCATTTGCAGACTGGTGACCACGTCCAGCATGTTCGTTGTTTCGCCAACCTCTTTTTGTTCCAAAATGCCGAAATGATCAAGGCAGGTGCCGCAGACCAGAATACTGACACCGTCGGCAGCCAGTTTTTTTAAAGATTCCAAGGCAGGGGAGCCGTTTATCGCCAGCTTGACGCCGCCATTGACCAGAATGATACGCCACAACTCGCTACCAAGTTCGGGCAGGGTGGCCAGAAAATTGAGCATCAGCTTGCCGCCGAGTTCATCGTCTCCGCGCCCCATGGTATCGGCCGAAATACAGACCAGAGTCTGGCTGTTGATTTCGTCGCGCTGGTCGGCGGTCATGGAGGAGGAGGGCGCGGGTGTGGTCTCCGCAACTGGAGCGCCCGAACTGGAAGCCTTGATCCGCCAAGCATTGTCCTCTTCCACAATCTCGGTTACTGCATACTGCTTTGTTTGCAGAAATCTGCTGACGTTCTGTTTGGCCGCTTCGTTGTCCACCAGAATTTCCAGCGTATCGGGAGTGTCGTTTTCAATGCAGTTTTTGCATTGCAGCACAGGTTGGGGACAAGGCAACCCCTTGCAGTCCAGAATGAGCTTGGGCATAATTTTCTCCGGTTTTTTCCGCGTATTGTAGACGGTAGCGGTGAACAATCAAATAGATAATATCTATAATTAAATTTGTTAACAATAGATAAAACAAATAAAAGAAGATCAACCCATGAAACTTGCGCGCGACAGTTCCGAGTATATCAAAAGCTGGCCCTTGATGCTTCGCTGTATCGGTTATTTCAAACCACACTGGGGAAAAGTCATCGGCGGGCTGGTTTCCATGTCCGTGGTGGCCCTGTGCACGGGCGCCGCGGCTTTTTTGGTCCAGCCAGCCCTGGACGATATTTTCATCCGCAAGGATGAACAGGCCCTGATGCTGATACCACTTATTTACGTCCTGCTTATTCTGGTCAAGGGAACGGCCCAATACCTGCAGAACTACCTGATGAAGTGGGCCGGACTGCAGGTGCTGGAAACCCTGCGCAACGAGCTGCATACCAAGATGGTGTTTCTTCCTGTCAAATTTTTTGAAGACAACCAGGTGGGCATGCTCATGTCACGGATCATCAATGACGTGCTTTTGATTCGCATGAGCTTACCGGCAGTGGTCATGGTCATCCGCCAGGTTCTGACCATGGTGGCGCTGATGGGCGTGGTCTTTTTCCGGGACTGGCAACTGGCCATCTGGGCCGTGCTGGTTTTACCCGCGGCCATTTATCCGTTTTTCTTTTTCGCCAGAAAACTGCGTAAGTACGGACGCCGCAACCAGAGCAAACTGGCGGATATTTCCACCGTGCTGCAGGAGACATTTTCCGGTATCCGCGTGGTCAAGGCCTTTGCTGCGGAAAAACGTGAAGGCGATCAATTTCAAAAGGAAAACAAGCGACTGGTGGGCATTGCGCTCAAGGAAGTCATCCTGAGCGAACTTTCTTCCCGGATCATGGAATTGATCGGCGCAGTGGGAGTGGCCATCATCATCTGGTACGGCGGTTACAAGGTCATCAACGGAGAGTCCTCGCCAGGCGCGTTTTTTTCCTTTATCACTGCCTTGTTGATGCTGTACGAGCCCATCAAAAAACTGTCGGTGGCCAATTCGGACATTCAACAGGCCCTGGCCGGAGCCGAACGGGTCTTCGAAGTTCTGGATGCGCCCGAACTGCGGATAGAGCAAGACGGCGGCAAACACGTGGAGCCTCCTTTCAAGGAATTACGTTTCGACAAGGTTTTTTTTCAATACGAAGATACGGCCACGCCCGCCCTGGACCAGGTGAGCTTCAGCGTACGGGCGGGTGAACGGGTGGCTCTGGTGGGGCCAAGCGGCGCAGGCAAAAGTACGCTGGCCAATCTGATTCCACGATTTTACCAGCCCCAGTCCGGCAGCATTCTCATCAACAATACGGACCTGCGAGAATATTCGCTGGCCGGGCTTCGCCGAAACATCGGCATTGTCTCGCAGGAGCCATTTTTGTTCAACGTCAGTGTGGCCGAGAATGTGGCTTACGGCCAGATCCGTGTGGACATGGAAGCCGTACGCCGGGTCTGCGAAGCGGCCTACGCGCATGAATTTGTTCTGGATCTGCCTGACGGGTACGACACCATTCTGGGCGAACGCGGGGTCAAGCTTTCGGGCGGGCAAAAACAACGTTTGACCATTGCCAGGGCCTTGCTTAAAAATCCTCCTTTGCTGGTGCTGGACGAGGCCACCAGCGCATTGGACACCGAATCCGAACGGATCGTGCAAATGGCTCTTGAAAATCTGATGCGCGACCGTACCAGCATTGTTATCGCGCACCGGCTTTCCACCGTATTGTCCGCGGACCGGATCATAGTTATGGAAAAAGGGCGGATCATTGCCCAGGGGCCGCATGAGCAGTTGTTGCAGCAGTGCGCATTGTATCAGCGGTTGTACGCTATTCAATTCGAATCGCCCCAAAACGGCGAATTCCCAGCGGAGTAGACCGTGCGAATCAACGAAACCGAAATAAAACGCTGGGCGCCGGTCATGGTCGCCCTGTACAGAATCTGGGAACAGACGTTGCGTTACGAGGTCGTGAACTGGCAAGGCGTTGTCCAGGCCAAGGAGCAGGGGAAACAGCTGGTTTTCACCCATTTTCATGATGAGACCTTTTGTCTTCCCTACCTGCGGACACAGGGCTACCAGTACGCGGCCATTGTCAGCCAGAGCAAGGACGGCGAAATTATGGCCCAGCTGCTCGAAGGGCTCGGGCTGGTCACGGCGCGCGGATCCAAATCCCGGGGCGGAGTCAAGGCGCTGATCCAGATTCGCCGGGCCATGCGCGACCTCGGACGTATCGGAGTGGTTACGGTGGACGGACCGCGCGGTCCGCGCCACAAGGTCAAAGAGGGCGCCATCTACCTGGCGCACAAATCCGACGCGCTGCTTACGCCCATCCGGATTTATATTTCCCGGGCCAAGGTGTTCCAAAAAGCTTGGGACAAATTTCAGCTTCCCTTGCCTTTTGCCCATGTGCGGATCGTGATCGGCGATCCCTATGCTATGGAAATCCCGGACGACAGTGGTCTGGACGAGACCATCATGCAACGCGAGATGGCCGACCTGGAACAACGGATGCTGGATTTGCGGTAACCGCGTATGCACGAAATTTTTTATAATGCGGCAGCAGCCCTGGGGGATTCCTTTGGGTTCGGGCCTGTCGGCAGAGCCGGCGATCTGCTCGGCAAGCTCCTGTGGCAGATTCTGCCCAAGCGCCGCGTTATTGCCACCAAAGCTGTCGCCGAGCATCTGGGGGTGCCCGATGATGTCGCCAGGCGCATTGCCAGGGCCAGCTTTTCGAGCAATTGCCGCAGCTTCATGGAATTGCTGCTAGCCCGCCGGGCGGACTGGCGGTTCATGATCGAAAAGCTCGAATACGCTGATCCGGACAACCTTGCGGTAGCCAACGCCGATACGGAGCCCGCCGTGATGGCCACGGCTCATCTCGGTTCCTGGGAATTGATGGCCAGCGCGCTACAGCTCGTATTGGACCGGCCGCCCAAATGCATCGTGGTCCGGAATACCAAGGACCAGGCTCTCAACCGGATGATCCTGCGCTTGCGAACCCGACCCGGCGTCCGGATCATTGAGCATCGCAACGCTGCCCGGCCCACATTGGAAATTTTGCGCCAGGGCGGTACGGCCGCTTTTCTGGTGGATCATAATTGCCGTCGTAGTGAGGCTCTGTTTCTGCCTTTTCTCGGCGAAATCGCGGCTGTGAACATGGGGCCCGCCGTCCTGGCCGTACGCGCCAAAGCCGCGATCTGGCCCGCATTCATGACCCGCGCTCCTGAAGGAGGCTACCGCCTGCATGTAGGTAAGCCCCTGCGTACGTCCTTGCTCACAGGCAGCATTCATGAACGCGTCCGCCAGGCAGCGGAATTCTATACGCAGGCCGTGGAACAACAGGTGCGACAGACACCGGAACAATGGTTTTGGATGCACCGCCGCTGGAAGACACGTCCGGAGACAGAATAACACAATACTGCTTCCAACTGTCCAAAATAATTTTTTGAGTAATAAAATGCGGATAACAAATACATTTTTAACTTTAGGTATGTTCCATGGTGTGAAAAGACATTGTCTGCATCAGTGTTGATACATGAATCGATTCAGGGAGTTGCTTTGTCCTCCTGGAAAAATTGCTTTGTCATTCTTAGATGCTTTGGGAAGGTTTTCTTTATAACATTTTGAATTTTCAACATTATTATTAAAAGTGATCTTCTTTTTCACGGCAACTAATTGCTTTTCTTCTGAACCCGGCTCAGGTATATTCTTACCTTTGATGTTGCTTGAGCTTGGGGGGTGAGAATAAATACGTTTTACATCCTGAGCAGGTTGATTAACCGCGCCGGAAGCAGAGTCGTACGATGATTGGAAGAAAAAAGGTTCCTGGAAATGACTGTTTTTTTTCAACAGACATTGTCGGCTTTGCAGTGCGATTTTGAGGGGCCGGTGGATAAGTGAAGAATTTGTATTGCGCAGCCGGTTTTGAAAGTGAAATGAGGAAAACAATCAGATGAAAGTGCATAGAAACGCTGAGGGGAACCTGTACGTAATGATATCGGACATTCCGCGGAGTGATCGAGAGCCCTTCCGTCAATGGCTTGATGATCAGAGTATTCCCAGGCCTGACGTCCCGTCACAAAAGCAGGAAGATGTCGCGTATTGGGAGGACTACCAACAATGGCTTCAAAGTAAAAAACCTACCTTGAGCTGATAACAACTCTCTTTGCCTGCGCCTCATGTTATTGAATCCAACAGAACATGTTGTTTTTGATGCAATTTCAGTCTGTATTTTTGTCTGAAGTTGCCTGTAAGTCTGTTGGCGCTCGGAATTCGTTCAGTTCAGATGATTGATTCTTGATCAGAGATTTGTATTTATAGCAGCAAAGGCGGCGTCTTCACGCCGCCTTTGCCGCTTCGTTCATTCTATCCGCCAAGCCATCCCGGGCTGACGCATCCCATTTCCTGGTCAGCCGCAGCACCCAGGTCCATGGGGCATTCCTTTTCAAGACGTCCCAGAATTCCATCGATCTCGCGGAGATGGGACTGAAGCAGATTCAAGTTTGCCCGTGTTTGCACTTGATTTGTCGAGTCGCTGTTTTCAAACGCAACCATGGTATCATACATGCGCAGCATTTTTTCAATGCCCATAGGCGGACGCCCACGCTGACCTTTTGGGTAGTATGGCTCAATGTAGGCCACCCATTCTTCCCAGGGAATGAACTCATCCATAGCCCTCAGAAATTCTTCGCGTTTCGTCATTCGCTTACACAAACTGTATTCGACGTCACTAAAACTGAGCTGTTTCATGGAGTCCTCCCTTGGCTGCGAGGACTATACTGAGAAATCATTCGGTTGACGATCTTAACCAGGGATTAAATCAGCGGTTCCTTAAGTCAGAACGAACAGGGAGGAATAACGGTATGGATAAAAAAGTTGAGAAGCATAGCCCTCAGTCGGACCGCGCAGGCATTGCGTGTGGAATGTAACTTTTTGAAGTATAATATAATTGAGTTATCTGAAAAAGAGAAGAAAGGGGGGGACAAAGATGTCCCCCCCTGCGCCTGAATAAAATTGATACAAAAAATTAAATATTATACAGCTTGTCTCCGGGGACGATCCGGATATCAGTTTGTTGCAGAATCTCAATGGCCTGGTCCGTACGGTCAAAGCGGAAAATCAGTATGGCGTTGGCGCCGCTTTGCTGTACGAAAGCGTACATGTATTCGACATTGATTCCTTTTGAACTCAGCGTGTCCAGGATGTGGCTCAAGCCTCCGGGCTGGTCCGGTACTTCCACGGCAACCACGGTCGTACGGCCGACAGTGAAGCCGTGTTCTTTGAGCACGGCTTTGGCTTTTTCGTAGTCCGTTACAATCAGGCGCAGAATGCCGAAATCGGAGGTATCCGCCAGCGAAAGAGCGCGGATATTGATGCCGGCTTCGGCAATGACACGAGTCACTTCGGACAGGCGGCCGGCTTTATTTTCTAAAAAGATGGAAATCTGCTCAACTTTCATACTCTCCTCCTAGGTTGAGAGGGTCACGAGTTGCGTACGTACTGAGCTATTTGCGCAAATCGACTACGCGGACGGCTTTGCCCACGGAACGTTCAATGGAATGCGGCTCCACGAGCTTTACCTTGGCGCTGACGCCGAGGAATTCCTTGATGGTGGTGACGATTTTGTTTTCAAGTTTCTGCAATCCCTTGATTTCGTCGGTGAACATACTTTCGTCCACTTCCACCAGAATTTCAAGTGAGTCGAGGTTGCCCTCGCGTTTGACAATGATCTGGTAATGGGGGGCAACGCCCTGGGTTTCGAGCAGGATGCTCTCGATCTGCGAGGGGAAGACGTTGACGCCGCGGATGATCAGCATGTCGTCGCTACGGCCTTTCATCCGGCGAATCCTAACATGGGTGCGGCCGCAGGGGCAGGGCTCGTAGTTTAAAGAAGTAATGTCCCGCGTCCTGTAGCGCAGCAGGGGGATGCCCTCTTTTGTCAGGGTGGTGAAAACCAGTTCGCCGGTTTCTCCAGGGGGCAGGGGCTCGCCGGTGACGGGATCCACGATTTCCGGCAGGAAATGGTCTTCAAAAACATGCATGCCGTCATGAGCCGTTTCACACTCCATGGCAACCCCCGGTCCCATGACTTCGGAAAGACCGTAGATATTCAATGCCTTGATTCCTGTTTTGTTCTCAAGGTCCTTGCACATTTCGTCGGTCCAGGGCTCGGCGCCGAAAATACCGATGCGTAGAGGCAGGTCCCGCAGGTCGATACCTGCTTCCTGGGCGGTTTCGTACAAAAAGAGCATATAGGAAGGCGTGCAGCAGATGGCATGCGGCCCGAAGTCTTTGAGCAGCACTACCTGGCGTTTGGTGGCGCCGCCGGAGACAGGGACGATGGTGGCGCCCATTCTCTCCGCACCGTAATGCAGTCCGAGTCCGCCGGTAAACAATCCGTACCCGTATGCGTTGTGCAAAATTTCTCCGGGCTTCAGTCCCGCGCACATCAAAGAACGCGCAACGCAGTCGGCCCAGACATCCAGGTCGCGTTTGGTGTACCCGACCACGGTAGCCTTTCCGGTGGTGCCGCTGGAAGCGTGCAGCCGGACGATGTTTTCGCGGGGCACGGCGAACAGGCCAAAGGGGTAGTAATTCCGCAGGTCCTGCTTTTCAGTAAAAGGGAGCAGTTTGACGTCTTCCATACTGCGAATGTCAGCTGGCGTAATGCCGAGTTCCTGAAATTTTTTTCTGTAAAACGGAACGTTGGCATACACACGCGAAACTTGGTATTGTAACCGTTTCAACTGTAGGGCTTCAAGTTCCTCCCTTGGCATAGTCTCCATTGGTACGTCGAAAATCATTGAATTTTCCTCGCTTGTTTCTGAAAAGGCCAACAAAGTATGGTTGGTATCCGTAATAGTTAGCCCCAAAAAGTGAACAGGGTCAAGAGTCCTTATAATACGATCGTCTCGTCGGAAAGACTGCGCAATTTAACGCGTTCCTGGTCGAACATCCGTTCCAGTTCGTCAATGGACGTCAGCAGGGAGTTCAATTCGTTCTCCCGTTGGGTGATATTTTCAAAATATGGATCGAAAATGGCCCTGAGTTCACGAAAAATGGCTTCGGGCTGCGAGCTGAGACGCTGATCCAACTCGGCATGAAAATGTTCCTCGCCTTTGGACAAGGCCGCGCGGAACGTACGCAGCAGTTTCTTGCGCTTGAACGTCAGCGTATTTATGGCCAGCAAGGCGCCCATTGCGGCGACAACGCCTCCGGTGACGTCAAAAAGCACCATGTGAGTGGCAGCGGCAATCACGGCGCCGATGGCAGTGATCAGTCCGCCGAGCATGGCCTGATCTCCGATTTGCTTCAATCCCTCCGGACGGACGCGTTCGCTCAAGGTGGGGTCTTCGGTCATGCGGCGCAGGTTGGCAATGACTTCGGCGATAACTTCCAGGCGTTGTCTGGCAAGGGTGGAGATCTCCATACCGGAGGCGCTCAGGGTTGGATTGGCCTGGCTTTGCTTCAGCTCGCGCATCAGGCCTTCCATACAGCGGATGATGTTGCCGGATACCTGGGTTTCCCCGGCTCTGGCCAGCAGCTCGGTTTCCCGGAGCAATTTTTCACCGAATTGAGCGTTGAGTTTTTCCACCCAGTCTTGAAAGGAATTCTTGCCGCTTAACAAGCCCTTGAAACTGTTGCGGGCCAGGTTGAAGACCGACAGTCCGTCGTCGAATTCCGTGTACAGGTCGTCCGCATGTTTTTTGTAAGCCAGCAGCAAACGCAACTGCAGATCGGCGAGTTCGCGTTGGGCGTTTTCCTGGCCTCTTTGGAGAACTTTTTCAATATTCTCACGTTGTTCCTTGTCGATTTCGAGCGCCGTACCCCAAAGCTCCAATTCGGCCTTCACTTTTTTGAGGGCAGTTTCCGCTGAACCGAGCAGGGATTCCATTTTGAGAAAATAATGCGAACCGCTGGTGACGGCTTCGCGGATAAAGGCGCTTACCGCCTCCATGCCGCTGTTGGATGCGCCTTCCTGAGCCTTTTTGGCGGAAACGGGAAAAATGCGGGGTGATTCGATGCCGCGTTCTTTGGCCAGGGCCGCGACACTCGTCATGTTTACCCGAAGCTCTTCATCCGTGCCGCGGTCGGCCTGCTGCAGAATGAAAACGATCTTTTTGTGCCATTCGTGGTGGATTTTTTCGAAGAGTTCCCAGGAAGTCTTGGCATAGGGGTTCAATGCGGGGAACACGAACAGGCCCAGGTCGCAGAGCGGAATAAAGCGTTCGGTGATTTCCTGGTGGTGTTCCATGATGCTGTTTGTGCCGGGCGTGTCCACAATGGATATTTCTTTGAGAATATCGTGGGGCAAGCCGATTTCCTTAACTTTATCCCGGACTATTTTATCGTAGGGATCCGGTGAATAGACTATTTTCAATATGGCGTCGGTGCAGGGATCCGGTGCCACTGCGGTGACCATTTCCCCGAGCAATGCATTGATAAAGCTGCTTTTCCCGGATTTGACCTCGCCGACTACCACGAACAGGAAAGGTGTGTTTACGTTCGTGACAAGGCTTGAGGTCAACTGTTTCAACTCCGCGTTGCCCGTATGTACGGCAAGTTCGTGGAGGTTGGTAAGGTGGCTTGAGAGCGTTTCCTTGAAGCTGCTCAGGCTTTGGCGCAGGAGAGTGCTTGCCATGTATAAGATACTCCTTGACGTTGTCTGGTCCGGGACTGTAGCACCAGACGGCCCGGGAGGCAAAAAGAAACAGGCCACACGCGCATGGGAGAAAACAATGTCCTGACGTGTCTGGAGGCCCGCTAGTTCCCTACGAACCGCCCCTTGTGGTCTGCTTGTTGCGGGTGCCAAAGTGTGCTAGCTGAGTTGGCGTAGGATTGATACTGCATAGCCGAAAAATCGGAGGATCCATGGAATTTGAGCAATTGGTTCGAGCCAACAGAAGCTACAGGCGTTTTCAGGAAAACGCGGCTGTTTCTATGGAAACATTGCAACGTTTGATTGAACTGGCCCGGGACACGCCCTCGGCCGCCAATCTGCAACCCCTGCGTTATGTGCTTTCCTGCACCCCCGAGATGAACGAGCGGATTTTTGAGACCCTGGTCTGGGCGGCGTATCTCAAAGACTGGAAAGGTCCTGTTCCCGGAGAACGGCCGGCCGCATATATTGTGATTTTGGGTGACAAAGAGGTGGCCAGCCGTATAGACTGCGATCATGGTATCGTAGCGCAAACCATCCTGCTCGGGGCCGTTGACCAGGGGCTCGGCGGTTGCATGCTGGGCGCCATAGACAGAAAAAAACTCCAGGAGACTCTGCAGCTTTCGGAGCAGTACGAGATCAAACTGGTCCTGGCGTTGGGCAAGCCCGATGAGACATCTCTGGTGGAACCGCTTGGTCCGGAGGGCAGCATACGCTATTATCGTGATGCACAAGACGTGCACCACGTGCCCAAACGCAGCCTGGACGAGCTCATTTTGGGCACTTATGCATGACCGCTCAAAACTGCGGATAAAAGGGTAATGATGCAAGACGAAAAAAAGTATTCCACCATCAATACGGTGGATAAGGCCAAAGCCGTCGTGGGCTGGCTTGAGGAAAAGCAGGGCGGAGACATTCTGGCTCTTGATGTTCGGGAAATCAGCAATGTTGCGGACGCCATGATTATTGTCACAGCAAAAAGCCTGCCGCATGCGCAGGCTCTGGGAGATTACGTACTGGATTGCTGCGGCAAGGAAAAAATCGAATACCTGGGCATGGAAGGCTACAAGAATGGCCAGTGGATTCTGGTGGATCTCAATGACGTGGTTGTTCATGTTTTGCTCAACGATGTGCGGGATTTTTTCAACCTGGAGGGGCTTTGGTCCAAAGCCGGGGTGATTCAGCGTGCGTGCCGGGAAGACAGTGCGGATGCGTCCAGTGAATTCGATGGAACAGGAGACGAGGAGTCCGAATAATTATGCAGGAGAACAAGAAACCCGTTGAGCCGGTACGCCCCTCTTCCATAGAACTGGTCTACATCTACGACTGCCCGTTTTGCGGACATCAGACCCCCCTCGTCAGTCCGACCCAGCCTTCCATGGTCCAGTGCGAGACATGCAAGTCCCATTTTCCCATTGTTCCGGTGGATGAAAAAACCGTTCATTTCATGAAAATCATTCTAGCCAACGGCAGGGCGGGTATAGACCCCGATTTTCTGTGAGCGATACGCCCCAGCGCCTCCGGATTGCGCACCATACCATGCTCCAGTATCGAGGCGGAGCAACGCGCGTGGCCATGCTGCTGCAGCATGGCCTGGTTGCCGGGGGTACGGATTGCACACACTCTTTTGAAGTAGCTGAAGATGCCGGCGGGCAGGGATTGCTTGAAGCCGCTCCATGGCCCAGACGTCTGCATACCACGCTGGTCCAGGGGGCGTTTGCTCATCTGCATACCAGCGGTCATTGGGAACGGCTGCTCAAGCTTTGCTGCGCTTTTCCCGATAGAACCCTGATTACGCTCCACGATGCGTCCCTGCTGACCGGGGGCTGTCCGTATCCTTTGGATTGTCCGCATTTCGACGCAGACTGCAAGGAGCCCTGTCCGCGCAATTTTCGTGACTCCTCGGCTCGCAGGGCCAAGTTGCGTGAGCTTCTGCAGACATTGGATCCTTTGCTGGTCAGCCCTTCTTCCTGGCTCAAAAAACTCGCCCGCCGGTCATTGGGCAAGATGCCCGTCAAGGTTGTTCCCAACGGCGTGCCCTGGCCGGATGCGGATTTCGACAAGTTGCGAATTAGGGAAAAAGCGCGTCTGGCGTTCGGGTTGACCCGAAAGGCCCGGCTGGTGATTTTTGTGGCGCATGGCGGCACCCAGGCAGTTTACAAGTCCGGGGATGCCTGGGAACGTATCTGGCAAAAATTGAAGCAACACGCGCCGGATGCGGTCTGCTTCATGATCGGCGGCCGCAGTTCCGGGCAGCAGGGCGAATTGATGCACTGGCCCTATCTGGAGCCGGCCAACCTGCGGGAGGTGATGCTGGCGGCGGATCTGCTCGTCTATCCCACCCGTGCGGACAATCATCCGCTGGTGGTGCTGGAAGCCATGGCCGCCAAGTGTCCTGTGCTGTCATATGCGGTTGGCGGCGTGTGCGAGCAGATCGAAGACGGGCAAACCGGCCGGTTGGTTGCTTCCGGAGATGAGGCGGAACTCGTCAATGCGGCATTGTCCATGCTCGGCACGCGAGAGGGGCGTCTAATGGCGGAAAACGCCTGGTCGCGAGGGCGTGTTTGTTTCAGCGCAGGCCGCATGCTTGCGGACTACCAGACGCTCTACACAAAACTGGCACGGACGGAGGAAAGCTGAATATGGAACCCTATCGTCTTGTGGGACAGCAGATTAAAGCGCTTGCTCCGGGGCAACGCCAGGAATTTCTGGATTGCGTGCTCGAACGCAATGACAATTGGTACGAGCTGAGTTTTACAGATGCGGAAGGCTGCCGCCCTCTCTGGCCGTATGCGCCCAAGGCGCGTTATTTGCCCAAAAAAGGCTGCTGGCACGTGCGGCAGGCCCATGTGGAATTTCTGGTGCGGGAATCGCCTATTGTGGAGCTGCTGTTCGAGTTGCGCGGGTATTTGTTTGCGGGCCAGCCCGTACGGGATGCCGTGTGTCTGGATCTCGGCCCGGGCACATCCGGGTTGTTCGGCGTGTTCTGCGCGGCCTGCGGCGTCCGGAAGGTGCTGTTCGCAGAGGCCGACCCGCGTGCCCTTGAGCTTGTGCTGGCCAACATAGCCCTGAATAATTTTACCAGGGTCGATTACGTGCATGCAGCGGTGTGCGGTGTAAACGGCCGGGCCGGATTTTTTCAGGACACGGACATTAACTCCAGCATGCTTTGCCACGAGCCTGATGCCGCGGGCACGAACGGGCGGGTCGTGGATGTGGCGGCCATACGCCTTGCGGATCTTTTCCGGAGATTGGATCTCGATCCCGGACAGCCCGTATTGTGCAAAATGGACATTGAAGGCGCTGAAGTGGAATTGCTTCCTGATCTCGCAGATCTGGTCCGTACCTATCCCAAGAGCGTATTCTCCATAGCCTCCTACCATCCGACGGAGGGGGGAGAGAGCGCGTCTGTTCTGGAAAACGGTTTGCGGGACATTAGGTCAGTGTACGTCAAAACGCTGTTTGAAGCCCATAAGACTACATTCGTTTCACATCAGGACAACACGGCCGTCCGTGCCGCTTTGGAGAAATATTGACGGGTTACCGCGTCCGGGTTTTCCCCTGTTGGGGCACACGAGCTTCGCACGGCACGCCTACCTGGCAGAGACCGCAGCAGTAGACCAGCTCTCCCAACTGGTGGTCCCGGACATAGGGAGCCGTGACATTGTTGATATAATCCAGACACTTTTGCTTGTCGTGTCCGCTGGCGGAAATGGCCTGGACCGGACAGCGTTGGGCGCAGACAAGACACTTGCCCGTCGTAAAGTGCAGGCACCAGGCCGTATGCGAGGTATACAAGCGCGGGGTGGCGGGCAACGTGATTCTGGCCACCACCGAGCCCGTACGCATGGCCATGCCCCGCGGAGTGATCAGCCCTTCATTGATGCTGAACGTTCCCAGTCCGCAGGCATAGGCGGCATGGCGTTCGGACCAGGTCGTCTCAACGCCGTTTTGCGGCGGCGTTTCCTTGTACGAGCGGGACAACTGCGTCGGGGCAGTGGCCGGGAACCCGCGCCGGGTCAGTTCCTCGGTCAGGTACGTACGCAAGGCCTCATTAAATCGTTCGCCGTCGCGATGGGCCAGGCTCCAGCGCAGTCCTGGGTACTGGCTTTGCCGCCGGTGCTCAATACGAGTCTGCTCCGTATGGGGGAGTACCCAGCTGATGACGGAGAGCTCATCCGGACGGGCTGCTTCAGCGGGAAATGCGGCGGCAAAGGCCTGTTCAGGAAGCCAGTGCGAGGGGCCGATGCTGCTCCGAATGGTGTGGAACATCGGATCGTCGCCGCGTGCGACGCCGACCAGCGGAGGATCGAAAAGAGGCTCGTCAAAAGTGGGACTGAGCGTATTGCGTTCCGGCGCGGTGGTAAACGCGCGTATCAGAGTCTCAATGAGACTGAGATTTCCGGCGGCGTCGCTGGACATGGCTACCATCCTTTTCGTGCTATGGGCATCCTCCAGCCCGTGCCAAAGGCGCGATCCGTAACTTTGAGCCCGGGGGGAGCCTGCTTGCGCTTGAATTCCGCATTCTTTACCAGTTTGAGTATCTGGTCCACCGTACTTTCGGCAAATCCTTCGGCTATCAGCTCGTCGCGCGAAGCATGCTGCTCAATATGGCGTTCGAGAATGGCGTCCAGCAGTTCGTAAGGCGGCAGGCTGTCCTGGTCGCACTGGTCGGGGCGCAGTTCCGCTGACGGCGGTTTTTCCAGAACGGTTCGAGGAATGATCTCGCCCCGTTTTTCATTGAGCCAACGGCAGACGTCGTAGACCATGATCTTTGGCAGGTCAGCAATGACTCCCAGGGCGCCGGCCATGTCGCCGTAGATGGTGCAGTAGCCAACGGAAAGCTCGGACTTGTTTCCCGTGGTCAGGAGGATGGCTCCGGTCTTGTTGGATATGGCCATCAGCAGATTGCCCCGAATCCGGGCCTGGATATTTTCTTCGGTGACGTTTTTCTCCATGCCCGCGAATACCGGATGCAGCGTGCTGTCGAAAGTTTTCATCAACTCGCCGATGTTCAGGGTATAGGTCCGGATGTCGAGGTGTCTGGCCAGTGCCAGCGAGTCCGTAATACTGCCTTTGCTGGAGTAGGGCGAGGGCATCAGTACGCCGGTGACATTGTCCGGCCCCAGGGCTTCCACGGCGATGGCCGCCGTCAGTGACGAGTCGATGCCTCCCGACAGGCCCAGGACGGCTTTGGAAAACCCGCATTTGCGGACGTAATCTTTCAAACCCATGGTCAGGGCGCGCCAAGCCTGGCTCGCCGGGAGCGTATCATCCTGGGCGATGTTGCCGGACCAGTTCTCCAGGTCCACAATAAGAACATCCTCGGCAAAACCTCTGGCTCGTGCGCAGAGCTCACCGGAAGGAGCAACGGCCATGCTGCGTCCATCAAAGAGCAGGTCGTCGTTGCCGCCGATCTGGTTGGCGTAAAGCATGCCGAAGCCGTATTTGGAAGCGATATTGGAGAGCATGGCTTCACGGATGACCCGTTTGCCGAGGCTGAAGGGCGAAGCCGAGAGATTGATCACGGCGTCCACCTTGTGCTGCGACAGTTGCTCCAGCGGATCATCCGCATAATAGCGGTGGTCTTTCCAGAATTCCTTGTCGTTCCAGATGTCTTCGCAAATGGTCACGCCAAAGCGCAATCCGTCAAGTTCGACGATGCACGGATCGCAAGGCGGATGCTGCAACGATTCTCCGGGCTCGAAATAGCGCCGCTCGTCAAAAACATCGTACGTGGGCAGCAAACATTTGTTGTAAGTCTGCTCAATACGGCCGTTGCGCAACAGCAGGGCCGAATTGAACAACGGGCTGCCCACAGGTCCGGGGTTTCTGGTGGGCAATCCGAGCAACAGGGGCGGCTTGTCGGCCAGATCCGCGGCCAGTTGTACTGCTTCGGCCATGCAGGCTTCGGCAAAACCGTTTTGCAATAAAATATCGCGCGCGGGATAGCCGGAAACCGCCATCTCCGAGGTGACGCAAAGCTGCGCTCCAGATGCGGCGGCCACCTGCACGGCTTCACGGATCTTGCGGCCGTTGCCTGTTATGTCGCTGACTGTGTAGTTGCACTGCAGAAGAGCTATTTTCAAAACAGACCTCGTAAGCTTGTATCGGGGCTGGTTTTAAAGGAACAGTTCATGAAAGCCCGCCTCCGCCAGGGCCCAAAGACCGAACAGCAGAATGACCAGGCCGGAAATCTTTTTGATGGCTGGCATATGGCGGGAGATTTTCTCGCTGAGACAGGCCCCGCCTAAAGCGATGCCCGCCCACCAGACCATGGATCCGCAGAACACACCTGTGATGACCGCAGCCGCGTGCCCCAGAGAGGTGTGCGTATGCCCTAGTCCGAACCCGGCGAAAATGGCCAGAAAGGCGATGATGGTCATGGGATTGGTCAGGGTCAACAAAAAAATGGAGGCGAACGCACCGGCCAGATGGTGATACGAACGTTCCACTTTCATGGGCGCGTACGGCCTGCGGCAGGTGGCAACTCCCATGACCAGAAGTAATATACCACCGGCTAGCTGCAGCAGATAGCGGTGTTCGGTCAGGTAATCGGAGACAAAGGAAAGACCGAAGGCGGCGATGGCCCCATAGAGCGCATCTCCCAGAGCGGCGGCCGTACCGCTGAACAGGCCGATCCACAACCCGCCCGAAAGCGAACGATGCAGGCAAAGCAGACCCACCGGTCCGAGCGGCAGCGCGATGATCACGCCGATGACCAGCCCTTTGAGGAAGAGCAGAACCATGGCTTTTCCAGACCTCCGATTTCCGGCTCATGGGGCTCATGAAGCAAGGAACGTGTCGGCCATGCTGTAAAGGCGTCCTGCCGGCTGTTGGGCCAGCCATTTGGCCGCGCGGATCGCTCCTTGGGCAAAATTCTCCCGTGTGTGGGCCTGATGGGTGACTTCGATCCGTTCACCCGGTCCCATGAAGTAGACCGTATGCACGCCTACCACATCGCCGCCGCGGATGGTCTGAATGCCGATTTCTTCTGTGGGGCGCTCGCCGATGATGCCCTCGCGGCAGCAGCAGGCCTTTTCCTTGAGATCCCAGTTGCGGGCTTCGGCCAGGCATTGCGCCAGCTTCAAAGCGGTTCCGCTGGGGGCGTCCTTTTTCTTGTTGTGGTGCAATTCGACCATTTCCAGATCGTATTTGTCCCCGAGCATCCGCACCAGTTCCGGCAGCAGCTGCAGAAGCACGTTGATGCCGATGCTCATGTTGGGCGCCCAGAACAACGGTACGGACTGAGCGCTTTCCGCCAGTTCGGCCTGCTGCGCGTCGGTAAGTCCGGTAGTGCCGCAGACCATGGGGTTGCCGTGCTTTGCCGCGGTCTTGGCCGCGAGCACGGATGCTTCAGGGGCCGTGAAATCGATAACGACTGCGCCTGGGGCCTGGGGCAGGACTTCATCCAGGGATGATCCGGCCGTGCAGACAAAACGGTTGTTCTCCGGCATGCATTGCGGCCGTTCCACAATGCCCGCCAGCGTGAGTTCGGGGTCCTTTTCCACGAGTCCGGCTATGGTGGAGCCCATACGTCCGGCCGCGCCGGTGATAACGATAGATACGCTCATATTTCCTCCTCCTGACGGGAACAACTGTGTCCTGTTGGTATTATGCGTCCGCCGCTCCGTTGCTGTCCGCGGGCAGCATGGCCAGAAAATCCGCCGCGCCTACGACGGAGACGCCGAGTTTTTCGGCTTTGTCCAGTTTGCTCTGTCCCGGCGCGTCTCCGGCCACCACGAAATCCAGTTTTTTGGAAACCGATTTGACCGCGGTGCCTCCGTGGGCTTCAATGAGTTCCAGCCCCTGGTCTCTGGTCATGTCCGGCAAGGTGCCAGTAATCAGAATGCGTTTGCCTGACAGGGCCTGGGAAAGCGGCGCCTGGTCCGGGGCAGAGTCCGCTTTTTTATCCGGCCAGAGCCCCAGTTTCTTGAAGCGTTCCAGCAACTGTTTGTTTTCCGGCAAATCAAAAAAATACAATATGGAGTCCGCCACTTCCGGACCGATATCCTTGAGCCCCATAAGCCGGGCTTCGGTAGTACGGGCCAGTTCGTCCAGGCTGTTAAATTCCCTGGCCAGCACTTTGGCGGTCTGCGCGCCCACCAGCCGGATGCCCAGGGCGCGGATGACCTTGTCCAGCGTGGCGTTTTCTTTGGCCCTGCGGATGCCGG
The DNA here is from genome assembly GCA_963677785.2 of Desulfovibrionaceae bacterium. Lineage (GTDB taxonomy): Bacteria > Desulfobacterota > Desulfovibrionia > Desulfovibrionales > Desulfovibrionaceae. The sequence goes on from CAXXDH010000002.1 coordinate 946,166, forward strand.
TGATGATGTTGTCGGCCAGCTTTTCGCCCATGCGTTCGTAGTCGATGATTTTGGCCGCGGTGAGCGTGAAAAAATCCGCCGGATTGGTGATCAGGCCGTCGGTCACGAACTGTTCGACCCATTTTCGTCCGAGTCCTTCGATATCCAGTCCGGCCTTGGAAGCGAAATAGACCATCCGCTCGCTGAGCATGGCCGGGCAAGAAAGGTTCACGCAACGCCAGGCCACTTCGGCGGGCAACCGCTTCACCTCGCTCTGGCAGGCCGGGCAATGGGTCGGAAAGACAAAAGGCGCAGCCTCCGGGCTGCGTTTTTCCAGCACTGGCCGGACCACCTCCGGAATCACGTCTCCGGCGCGCTGAACAATGACCGTATCGCCTTCGTAAAGATCTTTGGCCCGGATTTCATCTTCATTGTGCAGCGTGGCGCGCGAGACAGTCACGCCGCCCAGAGATACGGGCTCCAACTCGGCCACCGGGGTCAGCACGCCCGTACGTCCGACCTGTATGGAAATCTTGCGCAGGATGGTTTCGGCCTGGTGAGGGGGGAATTTCAAGGCCAGGGCCCAGCGCGGGGCACGGGAGGTAAAGCCGAGTTCCTGCTGTCCGGCCAGGTCGTTGAGTTTGGCCACCACGCCGTCAATCTCGTAGGGCAGGGAATCGCGCGTTTCCTGCAGGTGTTCATAGTACGCGGCCACTGCCTCGGGCGAGGCGACCAGTCTGGTGTAATCCGGAATTTTGAACCCCAAGGCCTTGAGTCCGTTCATGATTTCTTCCTGAGTCCGCCAGCCGGTGACTCCTTCGGGCCATTCCACGCGGCCCACGCCATAAGCCATGAACTGCAACGGACGCGACGCGGTCACCGCGGAATTCAATTGTCGTACCGAGCCAGCGGCTGCGTTGCGCGGATTGGCAAAAACCTTGGCTCCTTGTTCTTCCTGCGTCTGGTTCAACGCCGCGAAGTCGGCCTTGGTGATGACCACCTCGCCCCGTACGTCCAGGAGTGTCGGCACCGGATGCTCCCCGCGAAACAGGGTTCCTCGTACGGTGCCTTGCAGCGTACGCATGTTGGTGGTGATGACTTCGCCGGTTTCACCGTCGCCCCGAGTAATGGCCGCCTGCAGTGCGCCGTTTTCATAGACGAGCTCCACGGCCAGGCCGTCCATTTTGGGATCCACCCAGAAGACCGGATTATTGTCGGGCCAGAGTTTGCGGACGCGTTGCGCGAACGCCCACCATTCGTCCAGGGTGATGGCGTTGTCCAGGCTGTACATCCGTTGTCCGTGTTGCCGCGATTCAAAGGCCTCCAATGGGGGCGCCCCGACACGCTGCGTGGGGGAATTGGGGTCGCGCAGTTCCGGCCAGGTTGTTTCAAGCGCCTTGAGCTCGCGGAACAGCGCGTCGTATTCCGCATCCTGCAATTCGGGATCGTCCAGGACGTAATACCGGTAATTATGGTGTTCGAGCTCATGGCGCAGCTGGAGCGCGCGGTCTATTTCAGCCTGGGAAGGTGTACTCATTGTCGTTCCGTACCTCAAAAACTTGCCATGCCTCGGTTTTCCGTTCAGAATCCCTGGGCGGCCTTATGGTCTGAATTTTCTATACCTCACCTGTAACCCTGTGTTTTGTCAATACGAACCAATGCAGTCCGAACCGTTTATTCAATGCGTTGTGGCGCGTTACCATGAAGATGTATCCTGGGTGGCAGACCTGGGCTTACCAGCCGTAATTTATGACAAATCAGGCTCGAACGAGATTTCCGGAGCCGTTGCTTTGCCCAATGTGGGGCGCGAATCGCATACCTATCTGCACCACATTACGCGCCATTATCCAAATTTTCCTGATTATACGCTTTTTCTACAGGGCAATCCGTTTCCGCACCTGGAGCCGGGCACAAGCGCTAGCGAACTGGGCGAACAGGCCAGGAGATTTGCTGCGCGGGGCATGCCGTTCAAGGGGTTGGCCTATTATACGCTCAAATGCGACCATCTGGGGCGCCCGCACCAGATGAAGGATCCGCGCAACAAGGGAAAATGGGCCGGGTGGAACAAGGATATTCCCGTGGGGCAGATTTATCAGGAGCTTTTTCAGGGACCCGTACCGCTGCAATACCACGCCAAAGGCTGCGCCGGATTGTTTCTGATCTCGGGTACGCGCATCCTGACACGTCCATTATCCACGTATCAACGCGCCCTGGAGCTGGTTCTGGCGGATCCTCAGGACGCCAACAATACCGGGCACGCTTTCGAACGCCTCTGGTCCATAATTTTCAACGGCTATACCAAACTGAACCACGAATAGAAAAAACGCATCATTTGGGAAAATGTTGCTAAAAAACGAGTCTGCTCGTAGTGCATTTTCCATTTGGCAATGTGATGAAAAATTGAAGTTTCCCGTTTTTTCAAGGTCCAGCAGCTACTAGTTTTTCCAATTCGGTTATTCATGCGGATGGGCCATGGTGTAGGGATTCACGAGACGGTCGAAATCCTCTTCGCCGATCACCTGCAGCTCCAGAGCGGCCTGTTTGAGAGAGAGATTTTTTTCATAGGCATGATGCGCCACCTGGGCGGCCTTGTCGTAGCCGATCTCCGGACTCAGCGCCGTTACCAGCATCAGCGAATCCTGAAGATAAGCGTCTATTCGCGCTTTGTTCGGGACCATGCCTTCTACGAGGTATTTCCTGAAACTGCAGCATCCGTCTGCCAGCAGCCTGACTGACTGCAAAAGATTGAAAATCATCATGGGTTTGTAGAGGTTGATTTCGAGGATCCCGGACGCCCCGGCCATGGATACGGCCGTGTCATAGGCCATGACCTGGAGTGCGACCATGCTCAGGGCCTCGCATTGGGTGGGGTTGATCTTACCGGGCATAATGGATGACCCGGGCTCGTTGGCAGGAAGAATCAGTTCGCCCAGTCCGGCACGCGGTCCGCAGCTCAGCAGCCGGATGTCGTTGGCGATTTTGTTCAAGGACACGGCCAGAGTTTTGAGCGTTGCGCTGGCCTGGACCAGGTCGTCGTGAGCGCCCATGGCGGTGAAAAAGTTCGGAGCCGGGCAAAAGGGCAGGTCGGTAAGCTCGGCAATGCGCGCGGCCGCTTTTGCGGCGAAATCTTTGGGCGTGTTCAGACCAGTGCCAACTGCCGTGCCGCCCAACGCCAGTTTATGCAGTCCGGAGAGTACGGACGTAATGCGCGCGTGGTTGTCGTCCAGCATGCCGACGTAGCCGGAAAATTCCTGTCCGAGTGTCAGGGGTACGGCATCCTGCAAATGCGTGCGCCCGATCTTGACGATTCCGGCCCATTCCCGAGCTTTGAAGTCCAGCGCGTCACGCAGCAGCGCCAACTGGGGCAGCAGGGTCCGCTCCAAGGCAATGGCGGCTGCAATGCTCATGGCTGCGGGAAAGACGTCGTTGGAGGATTGCGACATATTGACGTGATCGTTGGGGTGAACCGGGGTCTTGCTGCCGCGTTCGTTTCCGGTAAGTTCGCTGGCCCTGTTGGCAATGACCTCATTGACGTTCATGTTCGACTGCGTACCGCTGCCCGTCATCCAGACATGCAGAGGAAAATGCGCATCGAGACGACCTTCGATGATTTCGTCCGCCACGCGGCAGATGAGCTCCGTCAGGGGGGCGGGTAACTTTCCCAGCGTATTGTTGGTCTGAGCCGCGGCTTTTTTGATCAAGGCGAGCGCATGGATGACTTCCTGCGGCATACGGTCCGTGCCGATGGAAAAATGGAGTAGCGAGCGTTGGGTTTGCGCTCCCCAGTAGGCCTCGGCAGGAACTTCCACAGGGCCTAAACTGTCGGTTTCAACTCTTGTTTTCTGCATGTGTTCTCCTGTTGGTGTTGCCGGAAAACGCAAACCCTGTTTTTTTCGGAAAGGAGCAGCTTACTTTTCGCCGGGCATTTTGAACGAATGGGCCGCGTCTGGAAAGTTTCCGTCGCGAACTTCCTGGCAATAGGTGCTGAGCGCCTGGACGATGGGCTCGGAGAGTTTGGCGTATTGCTTGACGAATTTGGGAACAAAGCGTTCGAACATGCCGAGGATGTCGTGGTAGACCAGTACCTGTCCGTCGCATTCGGGGCCGGCGCCGATGCCGATGGTCGGTACGCTGACGCTTTCGGTTATCAGAGCGGCCACTGGGGCGGGAATGGCTTCGAGTACGATGCTGAAACAACCGGCTTCCACCAGGGCCTGGGCGCTTTCGATCAATTTCTGGGCAGCCTCGCGCGTTTTGCCCTGTACTTTGAATCCGCCGAGTTCGGCCATGCGTTGCGGCGTAAGCCCGATATGGCCCTGCACTGGAATACCTGCCCGTACGATGGCCTGAATGCGATCCAGAACGGCTTCTCCGCCTTCCAGTTTTACAGCGCGTACGCCGCCTTCTTTAAACAGCCGGCCGGCATTGCGTACGGCTTGTTCCACCGAGGCCTCGTAGGAGAGAAAAGGCATGTCCCCGACGACCAGGATTTTGTCAGCTGCGCGCGTTACTGCCTTGCAATGGTGGATCATTTCGTCCATTGTCAGGCTTATGGTGTCTTCCAGTCCGAGTACGACCATGGCCAGCGAATCGCCCACCAGGATCATCTCGGCGCCGCTTTGCTCCACAAAGCGGGCGGACGGATAGTCATAGGCGGTGATCATGGCTATTTTTCGCTGCCCTTTGAGGGCTGTAATATCAGGTGCTGTCAGTGTTTTTTGTGCGGACATGGCAGTATCCTCCTTGCTCCGGATAGTAGGTCAAAGAAAATGCCTCGTCCAGTAAAGCACTTTTTTGCACAACCTGAGATGGAAGGGGATTCAGATGGAACGAGCAATACCAGGGGTAAAAGAATGGGCCGGAGATCCGGATGATCTCGATCTTCAGTACGCGCGCAAAAATTATTTTGGAAAGTCACAGGAAGAAGCCATGACGCTTTTTTCCAATAACCCCATTGAGAGTATTGACGAAATCCGCTGGATGCCGCCCGAGCCTTTTCGGTATTATCTGGGGGCGTTTGCGGCGTATTTGAGCCGGGGGGAAGCATTGAAGGATGATATGGCCTCGGACGCGGCCAGCAGCTTTTTGCATCTGGTGGAGGAAAAGCTGGCGGATGCGCCCCAAATCATCGCCCCGATATTGGAGGAAATGTTGCCTGTGGCCGAATATGTAGCGCAGAATCAGGATCTGTTCGATGCCGACGTAGATATCTACGGCAACTTTCTGGAGCGCTATGAACAAATCAAAAAGTTGGCTTCTTCTGTATAACCTATTAAATTCATTATGAAAGCATCAGATTAGGCAGCCACAGGATGATGCCCGGGAAAGCGAACAGAAGAATCAAGCCGGCAACAATGGCCAGCACAAAGGGAATGATGCCTTTGAAAATGGATTCGAGCGAGATATTCAGCTTCAACTGCTGGGTCATGCCGTAGACCACGTAGACATTGATACCCACCGGCGGGGTGATCACACCCATTTCCGTGACCAGTACGATAACGATGCCGAACCATACGGGGTCGTAGCCCATGTTGATGACCAGCGGATAAAATACCGGAATGGTCAGCATGATCAGGGCCAGAGAGTCCATGAAGCAGCCGCAGGCGAAATAGATCAGGATAATCATGATCATTACCGCCAGGTTCGGGAGGTCGAAGGAGGCCACCCAGGAGGCCATGTTGAACGGTATGCGGGAAACGGCCAGGAATTTTCCAAAAATCACCGCGCCTGCGATGAGAAAAAGCACCATACAGGACGTGCGCAGGGTTTCCTGCAGTGAATTGAGAAATCCTTCCCAGGTCAGGCGCCGACGCATCACGGAAATGGCCAGCACGCCGAGCACGCCGATGGCCGATGCCTCGGTGGGCGTAAACCAGCCCAGGAACATGCCGCCGACTACCAGCATGAAAATGAGGATCGTATCTGTCAGTCCGATCAGCGCACGTATCCGGCTTTTCAGGCTCATGCGTTCGCCCTGCGGGCCTTCTTCGGGCCTTAACGTGCAGTAGATTTTGATGGCCAGAATAAACAGTCCGGTGAGCAACACAGCGGGCGTGATGCCCGCGATGAACAGTTTGCCGATGGATTGTTCGGTGAGCACGCCGTAAACTATCAGCACCACGCTGGGGGGCATGATCATGCCCAGGCCGCCGCCCGAGGCCACCGTACCAGCCGCCAGCTTATCCGAATAGCCGAAACGTTTCATTTCCGGGATGCCCACCGCGGACATGGTGGCTGCCGTGGCCGGGCTGGAGCCGCAGATGGCCCCGAACGCGGTGCAGGCAGTGACCGTGGACATGGCCAAGCCGCCGCGGATGTGGCCAAAAAAGCTGTAAGCCGTAGCATAGAGTTCGCGCCCGATGCCTCCATTGAACGCGAGCTGGCCCATGAGCACGAACAATGGGATGGTTGAAAGCGAATATGAGGAAAAGGTATCGTAAATGCTCCTGGAGAGCAGGCTGAGTCCGGCGTTGAAATTGGTCAGCAGGCTGAAACCGAAAAAACCGACCAGGATCATGACGTAGGAGACGGGCATTCTGATCATGAACAGCAGGATCATGACGCCGATGCCGATAAGTCCGGCTATTGATGGATCCATGGGACTACTACTTTTCCTTTTTGAAAAAAATGAGCGTGTCTTTGAGGATAAAGAGGGTAAACCAGAGAAAGCCCAGGGCGGTTGCAAAGATAATCAGATATTCCGGCATTTCGAGATTGAGCGAAACCTCTCCGGAGGCGCGCATGCTCAGGGCGTAGCAGGTCATACGCCAGGTGACCACGGAAAACAGGGCGAATGCTGTCAGATTGGTGCAGAAAGAAATGGCCTGGCGTAATTTTCTGGGGAAATGGCGGTACAGCAGTTCCACTCCGATATGGCTGCCTTGCGAATGCGCGTAGGGCAATGAAAAGGCCATTACCAGCACGGCCAGAAACCGGACGATTTCTTCAGATCCGAAAATAGGATGGGACATGCCGCGGGCAATGACGTCCGCACCTGTGAGCAAGGCCATGGCCACCAGGCAAAAAGCGGCCACCGTGCGCATGGCCAGTTCCGTACTGCTGATAAATCGAAAAAAAACGTGCATAACAAATTATTCCACTGCGAAGAGCAAACAAGGCGGGCGTACGCAGCCCGCCTTGTTGTTGTTTTTTTTAAATGGCTATTGTTCGTCGGCGAGCGTTTTCTCGGTGAAAGTCAAAATTTCTTCGCCATTGAGTTTCTTTTTATCCATCTCTTTCACATAATTATCCATGATGGGTTGCATGGCGTTTTTCCAGCGTTTGGCTTCAGCTGGATCCAGTTCGATGATTTCGTCTTTTTGTTCCAGAAGAAACTGCTTGCCCACCTCGTCGCTCTGATCCCAGGCCTGGCCGTGTTTGCCTACCCACTCTTTGTTGATCTGGCGGATGGTGTCCTGCACGTCCTTGGGCAAAGAGTTCCAGCGGTCTTTGTTCATGACGACAAAAAATGTGGTGGTATATCCGGCCGGGTAGGAAAGCGTGCAGTAGTCTACAACTTCGGCCATGTTCCAGCCTTTGTTGGTTTCCATGGGATAAATGCCGCCGTCGACAATGCCTTTTTGAATGCTTTGGTAGGAGTCGGGCATGGACATGGCCACAGGTGTGCCGCCCAGAGCTTTGACTACCTGGGCGCTGTTGCCGGTGGCGCGCAGTTTCAGGCCTTTCATGTCTTCGAGCGTACGTACGGGCTTGCCGCGCGTATTGAGTACGCCAGGTCCATGGGCGTGAAAGTACATGACTTCCACGTCGTCCAGTTCTGCGGGTTTGAATTTTTCATAGACCTTGTTGGCCACATTGGAAGCGGCAACACCGGTCTTGTATCCCAAAGGCAGGTCCACAACGGCCATGACGGGGAACCGTCCCTTTGAATAGGCCAGAGCCGACATACCGATATCGGAGATGCCTTGCACAACGCCGTCATAGCATTGTTTGGCCGAGGTCAGGGTGTTGCCGGGAAAATAATCGATTTTGACCTTTCCATTGGTTCTTTTTTCCACTTCTTTGACCCATTCTTCGGTCATTTTGGACTGGACGTGGGTGGGGGGAAAGAAGTTGCTGTAAGTCAGGGTAACTGTTTCATCTGCGAAACCGCACTGTGGAATGAGCAGAACTGCTGCAAGCGCGCTCAACAAAACAGTACAAAAGATACGGCGAAAACGTTGCATGATACTTCCTCCTCAAAACTGGTGGTGCAGGGCAAAAACGAAACCTACGCGCCGCCAGGGCCCGCTATCAGGAAAGGAGAAGGTACCTGGGCCGCAATGATGACACGTATTGGTGTGACGGGCGATTCCGCAATGAGTCCGGCAGGTTCGAACGTCACTATCCTCCATCCGATGCGTAAAAGGCATTACCCGCTGCTTGGATTGCTGTCAAGATTAAGCGGACGCAAGACACCAGGGAGAACGCTGAATGATTGCCAAGATTGCGTTTACGAAATGAATAAACGCGTACGGGGAATGAGGTAACGGGAGAGCCTGATGAAACTATTAAACCAGCTCGGCTTTTTTCTGTTCTTCAATTTCGGTTACATATAATTCGACATCCTTGCTTTTAAGCATGTTGCGAAAGGCGATCGGGGGGGTCTTATCCGTGAAAACCGCGTCTATTTCCGAAAGATCTGCGATGCGGACCATGGCGTTTCGGTTGAATTTGCTGTGATCGGTTACCAGGTACACGTTCCGGGAGTTGTCGATAATTTCTCTGGCCACGCTGACTTCATGGTAATCATAATCCAGTAGGGTGCCGTCCTCGTCAATGCCTGAAACACCGATAATTCCATAATCCACCTTGAACTGGCGGATGAATTCGACAGTGGCTTCACCTGTGACGCCTTTGTCTCTGTGACGGACCATGCCGCCCGCAATAATCACATTGCAATCCTTGCTGCTGCTCATGATCAGAGCCACGTTCAGATTGTTGGTAATGACGCGCAAGCCTTTGTGGTCGGCCAAAGCCTTGGCGACTTCTTCCGTGGTGGTGCCGATGTTGATGAACAGGGAAGCGGCATCGGGAATGAGCTTGGCCACCATGGAACCAATACGTTGCTTTTCCAGATGCAGGATATTTTTGCGAGCCGTATAATCAACGTTTTCCACGCTGGAGGATTTGCCCACACCGCCATGATAACGTTGCAACAGGTCGCATCCACTCAGAAAGCTGATGTCCCTCCGGATGGTCTGCGGCGTTACTTCAAAATGTTGGGCCAAGGTTTCGATGGGGGCGAATCCCCGTTCATTGACCAGCGTCAAAATGTCGCGCTGGCGTTTCGACAAAGAATCCATGCTGCATTCGGCTCCACGACGTTTCTTTTTTCTTGGAAAACTGCTCACAAATCGGCTCCTTTTGGTCAGCAGGCATGCTTCGAGAAAAAGGGCTATGACTTAACCTTGGATAGCAAGTATGTGCGCAAAAAAACAACTCTGCTTAAAAATGTTCCAAATTTTTCCATGCATTTGAATGAACGTCAACACTGAGAGTAAAAAGAACATAAAAAAGGGGGACATGCCCTGAAATGGTCGTATTGGAAGCGCTTAATGTTCATTTTTTGAAAGAAATTTTCATTTTCGAACATTAATTCTTGGCATGAAGTAAAAAAAAACGTATATTACAACCCAATAAATGTCGTATAATGGGCTGACTCACAAAAATGGCCCGCATTAGCGTACCTTAGAGTGGCAGGTCATGAAGCTTTTCGGCCGATTATGGTTGAAATTGAAAGGGAGAACCCGATGAAGCGTTCGGATTGCGTGCAGAAGATGGCAGAGGGCGTCCGCACTTGGGACATTATTATTGTAGGTGGGGGCGCTACTGGTCTAGGTTGTGGCGTTGATGCCGCTGCAAGAGGGTACTCGGTTTTGCTGCTGGAACAAAGCGATTTTGCCGAGGCAACTTCAAGCCGCAGCACGAAAATGGTGCATGGCGGCGTGCGGTACCTGGCACAGGGCAATATTTCGCTTGTAACGGAAGCATTGCGGGAACGTGGCATTTTACGACAGAACGCTCCGCATCTTTGCTATAACCAGAAATTTGTTGTGCCTGATTATAATTTTTTGGGACTGCCGTATTATGGTACCGGTCTCAAGTTGTATGATCTGCTGGCGCGCAAGCTCAGTTTCGGGCCGTCGCAGATTCTTTCCAAGAAATCGGTCGTACGTGAGATTCCCGGCGTGCTTCAGGAGAAGCTCAAAGGCGGTGTAACCTATCATGACGGCCAGTTTGACGATGCGCGCCTAGCCCTTACCCTGGCCAAGACCATGTCCGATCTGGGCGGGGTGCCTGTCAATTACGTCAAGGTAACAGGTTTGCTCAAAAACGCACCGGGATATGTCTGTGGTGTGGAGGCTGAGGATAAACTGACAGGCAAAACCTACGAACTGAAAGCCAAAGCCGTGATCAACGCAACTGGCATTTTCGCGGACGGCATGATGAACCTGGACAATCCGGACCACAAGAAACTCATCGCTCCCAGTCAGGGGATTCACCTGGTCATCGATCAGGAATTCCTCGGCGGTCAAACGGGCTTGATGGTTCCCAAAACCGACGACGGCCGTGTAATCTTTTTTGTTCCCTGGCATGGCAAAGTGGTGGTAGGGACGACGGATACTCCTATTGATGAAGTAAGTATGGAACCCCAGGCGTTCAAGGAGGAAGTAGATTTCCTCGTAGAACATTCCGCCCGCTATCTGGCTCGTCCGCCCAAGCATTCGGATGTTCGCAGTGTTTTCTGCGGTATCAGGCCGTTGATTGCTGCAGGAGACAGTTCCGGCAAGACTTCCAAACTATCCCGAGATCATTTTCTCACGGTATCTCCCAACAAATTGCTGACCATTGCCGGCGGAAAATGGACCACCTATCGGCATATGGCCGAGGACGCAGTCAATCATGCCGTTGCCATGAGCGGGTTGACCTTCCGCCCATCACCGACCAAGCATATCAAGCTCCATGGCTATACGGAGACTTACAACCATTTTGATCATTGGCATGTTTACGGCAGTGAAGAGGGCGAAATCAAGGCTCTTGCCGCGGAACAGCCTGAACTGGAAAACAAGTTGCACGAAGGCTTGCCCTATACCGAGATGGAAGTACTTTGGGCCGTACGACAGGAGATGGCCCAATCGGTCTCAGATATTTTGGCGCGTCGTACGCGTTCTCTGATTCTGGATGCCAAAGCGGCAAAGGAATGTGCTCCAAGGGTTGCCGCAATTGCAGCCAAAGAACTGGGCAAAGACGAAACGTGGCAGAAAGAACAGGTTGCGGCCTTCAATACGCTGACTGAGAAATATATTGTCGAGTAACTCGATTATTATGTTTCACTTGCTGAATAACGCTGTCAAAGCCGTTTTCCGGTTTCGGCAGCGTTTTTTTTAGCTTTTTTTCGTTTTGGATATAGATTTTTTCGGCTAAATCGGATGATACAAAAACAGTTGAGATTATTTTTTTCATTTTTGTCGTTTTGTGAAATGATAGCAGAAAAAAATGATCAATATGAGGAATTAATAAACATAAATGCCCTATTAATGTTCTAATGTGAACATTTTTACTTGATTTATTTCGAATATTACAGAATAATGACGTTCGAGTTTGTTTCGTGTTACTTGGTTGGGCGTAAAGTGTTCTTTTATAGTTCATTTTCGAAAGGAAATGGATTGGGCTTCAACTCGTCGCGTAATGGGAGAGCGGTATGAGTGTATTTCTAAGTGAATTGGTCGGTACCCTGATCTTGACGCTGTTCGGTTGTGGCGTATGTGCGAATGTCTTGCTGGAAAAATCAAAAGGGCAAAACAGCGGTTGGATAGTCATCACCCTCGGGTGGGGATTTGCGGTCGCCTTTGCCGTGTATGTGACGGGCAAATTTTCCGGCGCCCACATCAACCCCGCTGTGACCATTGGTCTGGCTGCGGCAGGTGCTTTTCCCTGGGCCCAGGTGCCTGTGTATATTGCTGGACAGATGATCGGCGCTTTTCTCGGAGCGGTCATTTGTTATTGGACATATCTGCCTCACTGGAAGGCCACGGATAACCAAGGGTTCAAACTCGGTATTTTTTGCACCGGTCCTGCCATCCCCAACGTGTTCTCCAACTTTCTCTGCGAGTTCATTGGAACTGCGGCCCTGTTGTTCGGCCTTCTCGGCCTTGGCGCCAATGAATTCAGCAAAGGGCTGAATCCTCTCATCGTTGGCTTTTACATTGTTGCCATCGGTATGTCCCTTGGTGGCCCCACCGGATACGCAATCAATCCGGCTCGAGATCTGGGCCCGCGTATCGCGCATGCCATACTGCCCATCTCCGGCAAAGGCACCAGTGACTGGGGGTATTCCTGGATTCCCATTATTGCTCCGGTCTGCGGTGGCGTTTTCGGAGCCTTGCTGTATACGGTGTTAGCAGGTTAAGAAGTAGTAGGCGTAATAATTGCCGATCTGTTAGGCGTTCAACCAGGAGGAAAACATGAGCAAGCAGTACGTGTTGGCAATCGACCAGGGAACCACCAGTTCCCGTGCCATTGTGTTCGACAAAAAAGGTGATATTGTCACCGTAACCCAAAAAGAGTTTACGCAGTATTTCCCCAAGCCGGGGTGGGTTGAGCACGATGCAATGGAGATCTGGTCTTCTGTTCAGGCCGTAGTGGCCGAAGCCCTTGCGCATGAGGCCGTAAGCGCGGATGCAATCGCCGCCATCGGTATTACCAATCAGCGCGAAACCGCTGTCGTCTGGGACAAGACAACCGGCAAACCTGTTTACAACGCCATTGTCTGGCAGTCTCGCCAGACAATGGGCATTTGTGATGAGCTCAAAGCAAAAGGTCTCAATGACAAAGTCCGGGAAAAAACCGGATTGTTGATTGATGCCTATTTCTCCGGCACCAAGGTCAAATGGATCCTGGACAATGTTGAAGGCGCCCGTGAAAAAGCTGAAAAGGGCGATCTGCTGTTTGGAACCATTGATTCCTGGCTGGTTTGGAAACTCACCGGCGGCAATGTGCACGTAACGGATTACACCAACGCATCCCGGACGTTGATGTACAACATCCACGAGCTCAAATGGGACGAAGAATTACTCGAAATGCTGACCGTTCCCAAAACCATGCTGCCTGAAGTCCGTCCTTCCTCTGAAGTGTACGGAAATACGTCCAAGGAAGCTTTTCAGGGATTGGAACTGCCCATCGCCGGCATGGCCGGTGACCAGCAGGCAGCGCTGTTCGGACAGGCTTGTTTCAGCGAGGGCATGGCAAAGAACACCTACGGCACGGGCTGTTTCATGCTCATGAATACCGGTGAAAAGGCTGTTGCTTCCAAAAATGGTTTGTTGACCACCATCGCCTGGGGCGTTGACGGCAAGATCGAATACGCTCTCGAAGGATCCATTTTTGTTGCCGGTTCCGCTATTCAATGGTTGCGTGATGGTCTGCGGATGTTCCGTGATGCCAAGGATTGCGAACTGTACGCCACCCGTGTCCAGGATTCGGAAGGCGTCTACATGGTTCCGGCATTTGTCGGGCTGGGCGCTCCTTATTGGGACAGCGAAGTCCGCGGTGCTTTTTTCGGTCTTACCCGCGGCACCACCAAGGAACACTTTATCCGGGCGACTCTGGAGTCCTTGTGCTACCAGACCAAAGACGTGCTTTCCGCCATGGAAGCCGACTCCGGCATCAAGCTGGAAAAGCTGCGCGTTGATGGCGGTGCGGTAGCCAATACGTTGATGCTCCAGATTCAGTCCGATTTCCTCGGTGTGCCTGTAGAACGTCCGTTGTGCATTGAAACCACGGCCTTGGGCGCAGCCTACCTGGCCGGTTTGGCAGTCGGGTTCTGGACGGATAAAGAAGATATCACTAAAAATTGGGGTGTTGACCGTCAGTTCAGCCCCAAAATGGAAGAAGCAGATGCCGCCAAGTTGTACGAAGGCTGGCAGAAAGCCGTCAAAGCCACAATGGCTATGAAATAATTACCCCCTTTGCATGCCAACTAGTGGAGCTTCGCTCCACGCACCTGCTGGGGAGAATGCCAAGGGTTTTGCGTTGAGCCCTGGAACACTCCTTGCCAAGTGGAACAGTTCTCCCCAGCACCCCTTTTTTCACTAAAAAAGGCCCTTGCAGCTGCAAGGGCCCGTATGTGCATTATTCCCAATAAAGCTGTTACCAGACTTTTTTCCGTTGATCAGCCAGCGCTTGGGCCTGTTCTTCATAGCTGGCGAACCCGGCCTGGTGCAGGGCGTCTTCGACGGTTTGCTGCCAGTTCCAGGTGGCGTAGATGACTGGTTTGTGGAAGGCGCTGCGGAATTTTTGCATTTCCTGGCGGTAAAAGGATTCCTGGTTCGTTTCCAGGTTTTCACGCAATTGTTCGTGCAGCCGGGCGAGTTCCCCCTCGTACCATTCCATCAGGTCGGACGCGGTTTCGTACTTCCTCAGAATGTGTTCGTAATTATGTTCTTTGAGGATTGTCTTCAAACGGACCAGGAACTGTTCGCGCAGCCAGTCGCCGAGTTTGCCCACAGTGATGTTGTGGCTTTCCACTTCGGCCATGTCCAGTTTGGTCTGGTGATACGTATCCGGGACGACAGAGGCGGAAACAATGCCTGCGATGGCCACCAGACCGCGCAGGATGATGCTGTTGGAAACGCCCTGGCCGCAGAAGCCGACTTTTTTGCCGAATTTTTGACCGGTGAAAATGGCGCAGAGAATGGCCCAGACGACGGCCGGATCCTCTTCGTCGTAGATGTGGCTCAAGCGGGAGTTGTCGCGGTCCGTGGCCAGCACCATCTGGGTCATATCGTTGGAGCCGATGGAAAATCCATCCACTTCGTCAATGAACTGGCGGCACAGAATAGCATTACTGGGGATTTCGGCCATAAGAATCAGTTTGAGTCCGTCCTTGCCGCTTTCGAGCTTATGCACTTGGCTGAGATAGCGTTTCATGGAGCGGGCTTCTTCCAGCGTACGGACAAAGGGCAGCATGATCTGGAGATTTTTGCCGCCGAAGATGCCTCTGGCCAGTTTGAATGCTTCGATTTCCCAGTCGTGAATATCACGGGAAACACCTCGAAAACCGAGCATGGGGTTGTCTTCGTGGGTTTCGAACAGCGAACCGCCTACAAGATTGCGGTATTCGTTGGATTTGAAATCCGTCGTACGGTAGATGATGTCCTTGCCGTAAAAGGCCATGGCGAACAGGGCCAGGCCCTGGGCCAGCGTCTGGGTGTAGTGTTCCTTGCCCGTACGGTAGCCGCGCGAACGGATGATGCAGCGGATGCGTTCGGGAATGCTGCGCAGTTGCTCCATTTCGTATTCCATGCCGGTGGCTTGGGCAACTTTGTGTCGCAGCTGAGCAATATTTTCCAGCGTGGTCTGGACAAGTGGATTATCTTTGATGCGTTCGGCCTGTTCTTTGGCCAGAGCTTTGAGTTCGGCGCGACGACGCAACGAGTCCGGATCTGAACCCGTAAGACCGTCGGATTCTTCGCGGTACCCCATGACGATGGATACATGCTCTTCCAGGTTGACGGAAGTTTTGAGGTCTTCAAGCCGATGGGTGGATACTTCGACGTGGTTATCCAGTCTGGTTTCCAGCTCGCGCATTTCTCGGTGGATTGCCAGAACTTCATCCGTGGTTCTGGTGGACTCGCTGGCGGTCATGGTCTCGAGTTTTTGGGTAAGACCGGTAATCTGGCCGACGTAATCACGCAGACGCAGCTCAAGGGTAACAATCCCCGCAGCCATTTGTTCCTTGAGAATTTTGGTCAGCTCGTTGTCATGTTCGCTTAGTTTTTTCTTGACCACTTGTTCCAGCGAACCGCTGTCGTAAGCCTCAAGAGCAAGCGGGTGGACGCCGATGTTGCCGAGCATGAATTCCGCGCGCAGCAGACCGATTTCGAAATCCGCCACTTGGCGCAAGCGAGAAAGAAACAGCGCTTGGCCCACGTCCGCGAGAATCAGGCCCACTTTCGTACGTGTTGCCGGCAGCGCGGCCGTGTCTATTTCGCCTCCGACATCCAGCAGCGGCAGAAGTCCGCGGTAAACCTGGCCACGTGAACCGTCCACCGTGATTTCCTGTCCGTCCAGATTGCGCAACAGTTCCACACGTTGGATACCGATAATCGCCGGGATACCCAGCTCGCGCGAGGTGATGGCCGCGTGACTGGTGTCGCCCCCCACATCCGCAAGGATTGCGGATGCGATGCGCATGCCGGGCACCATGTCCGGGTCCGTGCGTTCAGCGGCGAGAATGTCTCCTTTGTTGATTTTATTAAGTTCGAGGGCGGAGCGGAGGAAGCGTACCGTCCCTTGTCCGGCGCCGCGAGAAGCGCCGTTGCCGGCGAGGATCACTTCTGCGTTTTTGGCCGCCTTCGGATCGACTTCCTTGCGCCGCATGTAGATTTTTGTGGGATGCTTTTCAAATTCTTCGTTCCAGCGCGTTTCCGGACGCGCCTGGACAAACCACAACCGGGATTCGGCGTCGATGCAGAATTCGGTGTCCATAATCATGCGATCGTAGGCCGTGCTGATGGCGCGTACGCCTTCGGCTACCTCTTCGGCCTGGGCCAGAGACAAGGACCACTGGTAGGCTTCATGTTCGGGAACAGGCACGGTGGTGGTGCCGCCACTGTGATCGTAGATGATTTTTTTGTCTTTGAAGCCCATGAAACGGATGACGACTTCTGTTCCGTCATCACGTTTGAAAACGTAAAATTTATCAGGAGTGACCATACCGCCAACAACGGCTTCGCCCAATCCATAGCTGGCGTCGATGGAGACCAGGTCCTTGCGATCGGTGCCGCGGCAGCCGGTGGCGGTGTCCGCGCTGAATGCCGTACCGGAGATGACCGGGTTGATCATACGCATCAGGCATACCGAAAGCGACGTGTTTTCAATAGCCCATTCTTCTTTGGCCTTTTGAGCGATACTGTCGTCGCCGGAGCTTTCAGCACGGGCAACTGCATCCAGGATGGCTTCGCGGCGATAAGTCATGGACCGCAGATTGTATGCCGAGGCGCAGTCCCACTGATAGGCGCGGACGACCTGCGTTTCTCCCACCATGTTCAAGTAGGTATCCTGCAGGCCGGCAAAGGCTTTCTTGCGGCTGTCTTCTCCGGCGGCGGAGGAACGGACGGCCACCGGTACATCTTCGGAAGCGGCTTCCTTGCAAATGGACAGGTAGGCATCGCGTACTTCCAGTGCCACCTCCTCCGGGAGGTCGACTGATAAAATGGCTACCTGCACCAGCACGGAACGTTTGCGGAGTTGGTCGATGCCTTCTGGCGAGGTGGCGAACCCTTCGACAACATTGTTGATGAAGGTCCGCATGCGAACCAAAGTCTGTTCTCCGCGGGCCTTGTTTTCCTCGTTGACTTCGATGCCGAGTCGCCGAACAAATTTTTGAAGAAATTCAGGGTCTTTGTTTACTTCTGAGGAAGACCAGTTGGTTCGGTTGTATTCTCTGTCCACTATAGCCCGGATCAGGGTTGCATTGACTTTTGTCTCATCAAGCAATTTATGGAAGGCGATGGAGGAAATCGCACGGAATTGGGGAGCACGAATGCCTTGAACCTGGCTGATTATGGCGGTGTTGTAGTTTTTGCCGCCAACGAGTATTTCAGCTTCTTCTCCTAAAAAAACAATATCCGCTCCGGACAGGACAAATTGATTGCGAATTTTTTCCTTGCGCTCGTCTTCAGGGCTTTTTGACTGGAGCTGCGGGGTTTCGGCATCATTGGGTTTGGGTGCATTCTCCACCTGTTCCTGTTCCTCCTTTACTTCGCTTGGCGGCATTTTTGTTTTTGCAGTTTCGGCGGCCTTACTCTTTTTTTCTCTATTGGCCATATTCCTCGCCTCCTCTTGAGACATGGCTTTGGAAGCCTCGTAATTAGCAGTAGTGGTTTAACTATTTAAGACAATACAATACAACTGACATTTGCTCAAGAAAACTCACGTATTTTACCGAACAGTCTCAGTTCCCGTCATTGATGCATATCAGGGAACCTTCTCCGACAACCAGCTCTTCTGTCAAATCCTGCGTTGGAGCTGTACAAGGGCCCAAACGCAGTTCCCCGGTCGGAGCCAAGCCCAGAAGTCTGCCGGGAACTCCCCGTGGACTGCTTTTGTTTTCCTTATCCACTATACGGACTTGTTTTCCTTTCCAGGCCAGGACAGAATCCATGCGGGCGATTACCGCATCCTGATTCAATCCGGCAAGCTCTCGGGTAAAACAGCTGCGAATGCCTTGTGACAATTCCAGCCAGACCGAGAGAGGTCCTTTGCCCGGCAATAAATGCGACAGCCTCGCCGTCCGCTGGTCGGCGGTACAGACGGTATCCGGCGCGTACGCGATATTGATGCCTATTCCGGCGAGGAGAATTTTGCGGCGCTCCTCGATAAGTATGCCCCCGATTTTGCCATTCAGGAGCAAGTCATTGGGCCATTTGAGTTCCGGCTTGATTCCCATCTGTTCGAACGAACGGATGATGGCGTATGCCGTAGCCATGGCCGCCAGATCTTTGGAGAGCGCCTTTTCTCCGGGAGGCCAAGGAATGCGAAGCGTTGCGTAAATATTCCCGGCCGGAGAAGCCCAGGCGCGCCGGAGCTGGCCGCGTCCATCCCATTGGCTCGCAGCCAGAACCGAACCCCATGGAGACAGGCAGTCCCTTTCCACAAGATGCCAACCCACGTCAAGGCTTGAAACACTATGCCCAAAGATGTATACAATCCGGCCCGTTGCTGCCAGGGGTGAATGCCAGGACTTGCAAAACGGGCCACGCTTGCCTTCGGAGGACCAGGGAGCCCAAATAGAGAGGTCTCTGTCCCAGAGCGGATGCGCTTTGGACAGGGCTTCCGGATTCGTTGCCTGAAACAGGCCAGGTTGCTCGTGATCGATAAGCTGAATTTCCATATTGTTTCCAAACTGGCAGGGGAGGTCGGCGCAAATGCTTTGGCAACTATTTCTCAACGAAAAAGAAGGACTTGCGCAAGCATGCAGTACGGCGTAAAGCCATTTGTACCTATTGAGGACGCACTGCCTGGCAGAATTCGTCCCTTCACAACCGGAGAAAACCGCCGCTCATGTCAGAATCCCATTCCGCCGGGCCTGTAGCTTCAGCCCGGGCCTCCCATGGCATTATCAAGAAATTTATGCAGTTATTGGGTGCCCAATGGTTCAAGGACACCCTGAATACTTTGTTTCTCGTCTATCTCGCCCGTGTCAGCACGACTACCTACGGAGAGTTCATGCTCGGCATCGAGTTGGGTTTTATCGTACTTTTCCTCGGCGAATTCGGGCTGAATCAGGCTCTTGTGACGGATTTGGGGAAAAAATACGCCAGCAAAGGGGACGTGCTTGCCCGTTATTCGCTTCTTAAGGCCGTACTCTTGTTTTTGGCAATCTCCGGGGCGTTTATTTTTTCTCTGAGCCAGGGCTACCAATCACCTTTGCTTTCGCTGGTAATGCTTCTGGCCGCCGGATATAGCATAGAAGCCCTGGCAAGCAGTTTTTTTATCAGCTGCCGGGTCAACGAACGGCAGGATCTCGAAGCCATGGTCCGGATGGCGGCTGGTGTGGCCGGCTACGGCTACGGCTTCACCATGCTGCTGCTGGGAGCGCCGCCTTTGTTTGTGGCCCTCTTCAAAGTAATTGAAAACAGCGTCAACCTGGCCGGGGCCATGTACGTGACACTCTCAAAGCACGATCTGCGTACGTTTCGTCTCCGGCGCAAAGCCATGGCGCGAACGTGGCGTACGGCCAAAGCCGGGCTTGCCTTTGTCTGCATAGCGCTCTGCGGCATTTTATACAACAAAGCCAATGTTTTTTTTCTGCAAAAAAATGGTGGATCCACCTTTGTCGCCCAGTACAGTGTGGCCTGGATGACTGTGGAGGGCGTCACGGTTCTTATTTCCAATATTCTGTTGCGCAACGTATTGTATCCGCTGCTGGTGAAACTCTGGCACAACGACCCGCAAGCGTATTATCAATTAACCAAAAAAGCCGTTCGCTGGCTGCTTTGTGCGGCGTTTCCAGCCATGTTCGTGCTTTGTGCGGAGTCGGACAGGATCATCGGTTTGATCTACGGTGCGGATTATGCCGACGCCATGTGGATGCAGCGGTATATGGTGCCTGCGCTGCTGTTTTCCTTCGTTCACAACTTCTGCGCCTATATCATGATGAGCCGCGGCAAGGAACGCCTTTTGCTGAGTTTCTACGTTGTCGGCCTGGTGTTGAACCTGACCATTTGCGCCACGTTGATACCACATTGGCCGCTGCTCGGAGGCGTGCTGGCCATAGTCCTGACCCGGGCCGGCATGACTGTGATGACCCTGGGCTATTGCCAGATGACCATGCGCTTGATCGATTTTAAGGGGCTGCTTCCGCTGGCCGGGGCTCTCGCCGCCAGCGCGGCCATCTGGCTGGCGCTGTCCGATACCGGTATCCGGGAAATCCGGGAACTGGCAACTCTGGTCCCCATGCTCGGCCTTGCCTGGTTCTGGTGGAAAAAGGAAAAAACAGAGACAAAGCCCGCGCCAACAGCGTTTTGTTGAGATTGTAAAACATCGTGGGGGATTTGCTCTCTAGGAACTCTTGCCGGGGACAGGCCTGGAATTTGCCATAAATCTTGTCGGCTAAAAATTTATGGAGGTTCTTAGGAACCTTTTGCAAAAGGTTCCTAAGCCGCCGAAGAAAACTTATTTTTTTCTGGTTTCCAGGATAATGTTGTTGTTGGTGAAGACACAGAGTTCCCCCGCTATTTTCATTGATTCGCGGGCAATGGTTTCGGCGTCCAGGGAGGTATGCCGAAGCAGGGCGCGGGCTGCGGAAAGGGCGTAGGTTCCGCCCGAACCTATGGCCGCTACCCCGTCGTCGGGTTCGATAACGTCGCCGGCGCCGCTAAGAATGAGGACGTTCTCCGCATCCGCCACCAGCAGCATGGCTTCGAGCCGGCGCAGGTATTTGTCCTTGCGCCAGTCTTTGGTCATTTCCACGCTGGCGCGTACGAGGTTGCCGTTGAACTCTTCAAGTTTTCCTTCAAAGCGTTCAAAAAGGGTGAACGCATCGGCGGTTGCCCCGGCAAATCCTGCAAGAACACTGTCTTTGTAAATACGGCGTACTTTGCGCGCCGTGTGTTTTATGGCGATCTGCTCGCCCAGCGTGACCTGGCCGTCACCGGCCATTGCCACACCGGCGGCGTCTTTTACTGCAAGAATAGTTGTTCCTTTCAGCTGCATAATCCCTATTTCCCAATTTGTTAAACGTCCGGCGCGCCGAGTATATCCTGAGCAAGCCCGTTCCATTGATCGAAAGAAGACGGGGAGAAGTGGTAGAAATCAATCCGCGCCACAAGTCCGTTTTCCAGTCCGTGCCGCATGGCGGGCAGGGCGATGGTGGCGGCCAGATTCACAGGGAATCCGTACACCCCGCAACTGATGGCCGGAAAGGCCATGCTTTGCAACCCGTTATCCTGAGCCAGCCGGATGCACGAAGTATACGCCGAGTGCAGGATCGATTCTTCATCGGCATTGCCGCCGCGCCAGATGGGGCCGACCGTATGAATCACATGCGGCGCCCGCATATTGAATCCGGGAGTTATCACGGCCTGGCCGGGGGGCAGGTTACCCTGTTTGGCCACGATAACCTGGCAAGCTTCCAGCAACTGGGGTCCGCAAGCCCGGTGGATGGCGCCGTCAACCCCGCCGCCCCCTGCGAGGCGCGAGTTGGCCGCATTGACCACGGCATCCACATCGGCCGTGGTGATGTCGCCCTGGATCAGGCGCAACCTTCTCGGACCGAAGTTCCAGGAAAGGGCGGCGGCCATTATTCCGTCCTCCACAACGGCAGGCCAGTTGCTTCGTCCAGTCCGCGAACCAGCTCCGGACCGTCGTATTGGCGCAGAATCACTTCGCAGGCAAAGATCGTGCAGCCGGGCATGGTATGCCCGCAGACATTGGAGAAATCACTGCGGCAGAGGCTGAGGTGCAGATGCACGAACGGTTTGCCGTCTTTCAGCGAGATGTTGCCCAGACCGGAGATAATTTCAAAGCCTTCATCAAATTCTTTGGTGGTATATTGGCGCGTATCCTGATGATAGAACCCCAGATTGGCCTTTTGCAATGCGCCGATCAGCTGCACGCTGCCCCTTGTGAAATTCAGTTCGGCGCACAATTCGTTGAGACATTGCAACAGATCCTGATCTTTGGGTAATTTAGCAATATGGTATTTTTCAGCCATTTGGAAACTCCTTGTTATTTCTTCTTGTCCGGAGGATCGTCTCCGTTTTTTTTCCCTTCATGCATGGTTTCTTTCAACTTTTTCAGCTCTTTTTTGTCGCTTTGCGACGCCACCAGCCGTTCGGCCTTTTCCAGATGGAAGCGGATTTTGCGTTTTTGACCAGCATAAAAAGCGCTGTAGGCCAGATTCAGGTGCGCTTTGAAAAGGTTGCCAGATTCACCATAAGCTCTTCCATAGTAGTAGTAGACTTCGGCATCCCTGGGCACATCTTTCAACACCCGTTCGTAATAGCTGAGCGCCAGCTCGGGCTGCTTTTCTTCTGCCAGCAGCCTAGCGTAATAAAACAGTGCGAAAAGGTCTTTGGGGTTGGTGAAGATGGCCTTTTGTAAAAATTCTCCGGCTTTGGCAAATTTTCCAACGGTAAAATAGAAAATACCTGCTTCGCGGACCAAAAGCGGATCGTCGGGCTTAATTGCGAGGGCTTTATTGAACGCTTCATTGGCCTTGGTCATCATGTTCAGCCGTTCGTACGCCATGCCCTGGCCCATGTAATCAAGCCAGGTCCTCTTTTTTCCTCCCTGGGAAAAATATTGAACGGCATTTTTGGGATCCGTATAGCGAGCGCGCAAAACAGTTTGGACCCGAAACAAACGTTCGTTGTTTTCTTTGACTTTTTTCGCACTTGCAGGGAGTCTTTTAACCCGTTGTTCCAGGTATTCCATACGGATCTTCAATCCTGGGTGTGTCTTGAAATACGAAGGAATACTCCCGGATCCTCCCGACCATTGATTGTCCAGAATCACCTGAAAGGCATCGCTCAGGCCCCTGGGGGGATAGCCGGCTTTGGTTAAAAAGGTCAAACCCACATGGTCTGCTTCGCGTTCGTCTTGGCGGCTGAAGTTGAGCATAGCCGTTTGCGGAGCCGCAACGGATGAGGTGGCCAGGGCCTGGCCGCCTTCTCCGCCGAGTAAAACCCCCGCCAGCATGCCGGCCATGGAAAGGATGGACATGACGTTCATCCGTTTGATCCGCTTGGCAATGTGACGTTGGTTGATATGTCCGAGTTCATGGGCGATAACGCCGGCCAGTTCGGATTCCTTGTGGACATGGAGTATCAGTCCCGAAAAAACGAACATGAATCCCGCAGGCCCGGCAAAGGCGTTGATGGAGTTGTTGTTGACGACATTTACTGTAATATTGAATGGTTGTGGCGGCATGACCTTGTGCAGCCGCTCCACGATATCTTTGACGTAGTTTTTGATTTCAGGATCTTCGATCAGAGGCAAACGCCGCAGGACGAGTTTTTCAAACTCTTTGCCGAGTTTGATTTCATCGGTAATGGTAAAATCCGTGAAGTCCAGTATCGAAGCATCGAGGAGAGTTGGAAGCACCGGCTGCAGCAGCAGGATGCAAGACAACAACAGGCATATAGCTCCACGTGCGTACGGCAGCTGTTTTTTTTCGGACCGCAGAATATACGAAACCATGCGAAGGTGTACCATGGATGATACCTCGCGGGTGGTAGTCAGATTTCAGACAAGGATTTACAGTACGTCCCAAACCGGCCCGGTCGGCGTGTCCCGCACTTCCACGCCCATGGCAAGCAGTTTGTCCCGCATGGCATCGGCCCTCTCAAAATCCTTGGCCTTTTTTGCCTCATGGCGCTGCATAACCAGACTATCAACTTCACACGCGTCCAGTTCTCTGCGTTTCAGTTTGCAATGGCGCAAAGAATCAAGAAAAGCCGCGCTTTTCTGCGTAAACAGTCCGAGAACGCCTCCCCACGTCTGCAGATCTTCAAGGATCCGCGCGTAGATTTTTTGAGACGCTTCACTTTTACGCCAGGATTTGTTTTCTATCAAACGATTCGCGAGCCTGATGGCTCCAAAAACATGGCCCAGTGCCGCGGCGCTGTTGCAATCGTCCTCCATGGCTTCAATCCAATTTTCTTCGTGTTGGGTCAATTCTGCGGGGATTTCCTCGGGTAGGTCGGTTTTCGACCATTTTTTTCTTTCAAGTTCGGCTTCCAGCTGCTGTTTGGCCGTATAAATCCGCTTGAGATTTTTTTCCGCCTCTTCCATGGCTTCGGTGGTAAAATCGATGGGGCTGCGGTATTGTTTTGTCAGCAAAAAGAAGCGCAACACTTCGGGAAGGAAGCTTTCGAGAATATCACGGATGGTTTTGAAATTTCCCAGTGATTTGGACATCTTTTCCGAATCGATCTGTACAAACCCGTTGTGTACCCAATAACGGGCGAATTCTTTGCCGCTGGCGGCCTCGCTTTGGGCGATTTCATTTTCATGGTGCGGGAAAACCAGATCCTGTCCGCCGCCATGGATATCCAGGGGCAGGGTGAAATGACGTTCGCTCATGGCCGAGCATTCGATATGCCAGCCCGGGCGGCCTTCCCCCCAAGGGCTGGGCCAGGAGGGCTCATCGGGTTTGGCCGCTTTCCAGAGGGCAAAGTCAAGAGGATCCTGCTTTTCTTCTCCAGGCGCCACACGAGCGCCGGCTTCCATTTCCTCGATATTGCGGCCGGATAATTTGCCGTACGGTTCGAACGAGCGCACACGGAAATAAACATCACCAGAAGGGGCGACATAGGCGTTTCCCTTTTGGATCAATTCTTCGATAAGTTGAACCATTTCATGAATGTGTTCAGTGGCTTTGGGTTCGGCATCGGCGCGCAGAATGCCCAGCCTGTCCATATCTTCGTAAAACGCCGCGATATAGGTTTCCGCCACTTCCTTGCTGGAGCGCTGTTCCTGGTTGGCCCGATTGATGATTTTATCATCCACATCCGTAAAGTTGCGGATAAAAGTGACATTATAGCCCTTGAACTTCAGGTAGCGAACCAGAACGTCAAATACCACGGCGGAACGGGCATGACCAATATGGCACAAATCATATGCTGTAATGCCGCAGACATACATCTGGACATTGTTTCCATCTTTGGGAACGAACTCTTCTTTTTTTCGGGATAGCGTATTGTATAATTGCATGAAATAATGATGGGTATTCGAGGGTTAACAAAAGGGCAGGCTTGCCGGGCATCCAGTAATTAGCCAAGTTTAGTCGAGGAGCAGGGCAGAAGTCAATTAGCCTGTGGGGGAGCATTGCGGTTATCGACAACTGTCTCGCTTGGTTTGCAGGATCACCATGCGTGATGGCTACTCCTGGCAATCACCGCTGCTCGGCCAAAGGCGGCTTGATTTATAAATCCGTGCAACAAAATAATTTGCTTTGCACGGCAAAAATGCCCCCAGATTGGCACGACATTTCTCATTCATTCGTTGTATCAAATTTTTTAAATTATTTTTTGATCCAAAGGAAGTGTGACGGTGACTTCAGTGGAATCGTTTTCGGAAAACATGGAGATAGTCCCTCCCATCGTGGTAATGATTAATCGGGAGCTGTAATTACCAAGTCCGGTGCCATGGGTTTTTCCCCAGGTAGTGTACTTCTCGAAAAAAATACCCCGAATCTTTTCTGGAACGCCTCCTTTATTGCTGATAATGATGCGGCATATTTCTTTTGATTCAATGGTAATCAGGACTTTTTCTCCTAAGGGAGATGCCTCCAGCGCATTTTTAAGAAGATTGCCCAGGGCGGTAAACAAAAGCATTTCATCCGCCATAACATAGGGTCCGGAAGATGTGTGTTCAAAAGAGGTTCCGTTTATTGTTATAGAGAAGGGGGCACCCGGGCCTGTCGCGTAATTTTCCAGGTTGTAGGAAAGTCTTTTGAGAAGATCTTTCAAGTCAACGGATGTTGGTTCGAATTGATACGTGCCAACTTCCATTTTATATGTATCCAAAGAAATGTTTATCATGGAGAGCATATCATAAGCACTTTCACAAGCGATTGTCAGCATTTTTTCATGCTGTTGATCAAGTTGTTCGCTGTCCAGAAGGAAATTGATGATGCCAATGATACCACTCAACGGAATTTTGAGATCATGGCGCATAATTTTGTCTACATCTTCTTTCAGGCGTTCCAGTAACTTTTGTTCCGTGATATCCTCTACAACAACAATTCCTCCTTTGAATTTTTTTGATATGTCACTCATTCTTGACAGCAAAACATGAAACGATCTCCCTCCAATTTCCTTGGGCTCTTCCAGATAAACCTGAAATGAAGATTCAGTACCGGTTAAAAGACGGCCTATGGATTCTTCAAGCCACGGTATCCATTTGTAAAGGGGGTTTTGTAGAAGTCCAGCATGCTTTTCAAGAGAGTAATACAGATGACCTGCAATATTTTTTTCTCCTAGTAATGTGGATGCCGGTACATTAAGATTTTCGAGATATCCATTTTCACCTATGAGAAACGTTGGCAGGTTCAAACTTTCAAACAACGTGAGATATTTGTTTTTTTCATTGGTCATCAGGCGATTTGATTCCTGAAGTTCAGCTATGGCCTTGTCTTTTTTCAGCGTTGACCACTGCGAGCAGAATGCGATTTCAATGCGGTCAAACACCCTTTCAATAAAGGATCGGTAAATATGCTTTTGAAAACAGGGTACTGTAAGCTGTTGTACATAATCTTCATAGGAGTAGCGGTAATACTTGTACAAACCTAAAAACATACTGAGGCTTATGCCTCGCTTTCGGTGTCGGCGGGCTTCTGTGACGCCAAAACAAGTGACAGGATCATCATCATAACTATCGTCCGGGTGGAATTCCGGAAGGATATTGCCACCTGTTTCATATTGTCTGATTACCGCGTTGGTCAAACCTTCGATTGAAGACCGCCATGCCGCATCCAGGGTGGAAGAGTACTGGGCGTATCCTTGTTTTAGAGCATATGAAAGAACCCGTTCCACAAGCCATTTTTCATCTTTTTTCAGCAAAGAACACAGTTGCTTCATGGCTTTTTAATATTCCTGTGCTATCTCGATATTATATAATATTGCCTATGCGCTTAACGTGTAGCGAATAGTATATTGCATTTACCAAGGTATTATAAAAATATATCATAACGTTGTTTTAATTGCCATTAAAAAAAGTACTCTATTATACTAACAGTATTTACTTACTTAGCAGGTAACATGGTGAAATGTTATGCTTTGGATTTTTATTTTAGTTCTGGTGCTCATGAGATGCTCCACTAAACGTTTAAAATTAACTCTTTGCTTCACATTTTTATCCTGATATTCTATCATGTAGATGGTAAAAAGAAAAAAATTTACTCATTATTCAGAGAACAAAAGACTTGAGGGAGCGTACTGAAGATTATTGAAGCCCAGTTTCTCCTGCACTCTGATTATTTTCATAACATGCAGTAAGATGAGTCAGATGTTTTCTGCTTGGAGTGCTGCGTCAGGGGCGCCTCAATGGCATGAAAACCCCAAATCTACTATATACTGGTTATGCAACATATACCTCCTTTGTACTATCCCGACTGGGAACAATTGTTTCAATCCGGACAGACGCTTCTGGTCACATGGAGCTCCTCACCGGGAATGCCTCTGGTATTCGCGTCATTCAATCTAAAAAAGCTCGGCTATAATCCTGACACCCTTGTCTCAACGCAAACGGGATTTGATAATTTGTTGCATCCGGAGGACAGGCACCACGTTCTTCAGGAATTGGAACAATTTCGTTTTACCGGAAAGAAACTTTTGCATCAGCGCTTTCGTCTGATAACTTGTAAAGGTAAAGAACGAAAGTGCTTAGCCCGGACACGTTTGTTGCGTCAAGATTCGGGTGCACCTCTTTGTGAAACGCTGTTGTCCCTTTGTCGGGACACCACTGAAACGGAAGCTGCCGCCTTTCTCGC
The DNA here is from genome assembly GCA_963677785.2 of Desulfovibrionaceae bacterium. Lineage (GTDB taxonomy): Bacteria > Desulfobacterota > Desulfovibrionia > Desulfovibrionales > Desulfovibrionaceae. Next base: position 974,148 of record CAXXDH010000002.1, read on the forward strand.
CAATATAAGTCACGAAGTTCGAACTCCTCTCAACGGGATCATCGGAATGCTCGAATTGGCCATGGAAACGCCTTTGGATTCGCAACAGCGTTCAATTTTGGATGCCATAGGTGCTGAGACTACTGTTTTACTGGCCGTACTCAATGATGTTCTTGACCATTCGAAAATGAAGGCAGGAAATTTTCAACTCGATCCAGTCCCTTTTGATTTGCACTATTTGATCCGGGATTTTTGTCGTGGAATTGCTTTGCGCGCCGAACAGAAAGGGCTTGTGTTTTCCTGTCGGTTTAACCCCGATGTCCCGTGCAAACTGATCGGCGACCCCGGACGCCTGCGTCAAATTTTGGCAAACCTCGCCGGAAATGCTTTGAAATTTACCCACCAGGGCAGTATCCGTATTGAAGTTGCGTTGGAGTCGCAGAATGATACGGATGCGGAATTGGTCTTTCGTTTTCATGATACGGGCATAGGCATTCCTGCGGACAAGCAGGAGGCCATTTTCCAGAGCTACGTTCAGGCTGATGCTGGTACCAGTCGCGTATACGGAGGAACCGGCCTTGGTATGGCCATTGCCAAGCAGCTGGTTACACAGATGGGCGGACGGATAGGCGTCAACAGCAGCGAAAGGGCAGGAAGCACTTTTTGGTTTACGGCAGTGTTCCCATTGCAGTTGCAAGCTCAGGAAAGGCCGCGAAGCGCTTCTTTGCGGGGAGCGGAGATGCTTTTGGTTGACGATTTCCCAGTAAGCAGAGCCGAAACAGTGGCATTGCTGCGATCTTGGGGGTGTTTGGTCAACCAGTCCTCTCGAACGGCCGAGGCCTTTTCTCTGCTATGCAATACGCGCAATTGTGATTCATTGCCGGACTGTGTGCTTGTTGAATTGAAATTTCCCGGCATAGAGAGTTTTGATTTTATTCGTCAACTTCGAGACTGGGAGTGTTGTAGGGAGGTGCCGGTCATGGTACTTACCGTCCATGGTCAGCGTGGGGATGCGGAAATATGCCGTGAGCTGGGCGTGAACGGCTATTTTACCCGTCCGTTCGAAGGACATGAACTGTCTGAAGCATTGGAAATGGTTCTGACCCAGCGTGGCAAAAGAATACCTGGGAGTGCTTCCGAGGCGCATCTCAAAAGTCCCATTACGCGGCATACAATTGCGGAAAGTGAGCAACACCGCCGACGGATTATGCTGGTTGAAGACTATCCCACGAACCAGGAACTTGTGCGGAGCCATTTACGCAGTTTCGGATATGAGGTCGATGTCGCTCAGGACGGCTTCAAAGCTTTGGAGCTGTTTGAACCCGGATGCTATGATCTCGTGCTGATGGATATCGAATTGCCCGGAATGGATGGCTATGTCGCCACACAAGGTATGCGGCTGCTTGAGCAGCAACACGATCATCCGCATGTTCCTATCATCGCTCTTTCGGCCCACTCGGATAAAACCCATCGCGATAAATGTTTGGCTGCCGGCATGAATGATTATCTGGCAAAACCTTTGCGCAAGGTTGAGTTGCTGAAAAAGCTGGACCGCTGGCTGCAATTGTCTCTGGACACTTTCCCACTGCAGCAACAATCAGTTTCTCTTGATGATACGCCGGATACGGTCATGAACTACCGTCAGGCCTTGCATGAGTTTGAAGAGGACGAGGCGTTGTTGGTGGAAGTGATACAACGGTTTATCGCACAGGCTCGAAGTCAGATTCAGGCTTTGCGCCTGGCCGTTTCTTTACAAGACCTGAACCGGGTGCATAAAGAAGCGCATGCTTTGGCTGGAGGTGCGTCGAATCTGGCGGCTGATCCGTTGTGCCAGGCGGCGCAGCGTCTTGAATTTTTGGACGGTACGCAGTTGTCGCAAAAAGGTAATCGTTTTTTGCAGGCTTTGGATTACGAGTTGGAACGCTTTGTTGCTTATGTTGAACAACTTTCTTTTTTTCATTCATAGGATGCTTATTTTTCAAAAGAGTACGCGTAATAATACGTAAAGCGCCGGTGATGTGTCTTCAAAGAACAATTTAGTATGCCACATTAAGAATGGTTGTCTTTTTTTCAGGTTGTTAGTAAATATACATTGATTTTAATTAAAAGAGCTTAAGTTTATTTTTCAGATGTCGATATGCTTTGAAGATATTTTTTATTTTGAACTTCTTTATGTTGAATAGTGGTTATGCTAATTGAATTTTATGAAAAGAATTTATTAATCTGGGAGTTATGATGAAGAAAAAAGGGGTCGCTTTTTGTTTGGGGCTATTATTGATTTTATTTCCAGCATGTGTTTATGCAGGGAATGTTATTGTTAATCATTATAATTTCGATCACTATGACTCTGTATCTGACAGTATTCGTAGTTCTGTTTCCTCTCAAAAAGTTTTTTTTGCTCACGCATCAGTTGGAGGAAATATTGTCTCAGGAATGGAAGATCTGAATAGTTCCGACAGTACTACATATATGCTGCAAAATGAGTCTGCTGACGCATCTCCTTCAGATACTTCAGATGGAGTTTTCTACGATTATAATCGTGGAAATCCCGGCTGGGAATCAAAAATAACAGATTTTGAGACATACGTTTCAAACGGCTGGCATTCTTCGACAGTCAATGTCGCTATAAATAAATTGTGTTATATTGATGCTGACGCAGACTGGGAAACGTATCGCGATTCCATGGAGAACCTGGAAAGTAGCTATACCGATACAATTTTTGTGTATATGACTATGCCTGTGAAGACCGATGAAGACAGCGAGGATGGCTGGCTGCGGCAGCAGTTCAACGCAAATTTACGCGATTGGATTGATTCGCAGGACGGCAAGTACCTGCTGGATATCGCCGATATCGAAGCCCACTCCACGGCTGGAGTCGAAAGTACGTCGAGTTGGGATGGCAATACGTATCAGATTCTCTTGTCCGCATATTCAAGTGATGGAGGACATCTCAACGAAACAGGACGTCAGCGTATGGCCAAAGCCGTTTACTCGCTTCTGGCGCTCATTGCCGATCCCACGGAAGAATCCGTACCGGATACCGATCAGGCTCTTATCTGGTACGGTTCCAATGCCGGGCAGGCAGTTTTTTGGCGTATCGCTGAATCCGGAGCGCTTGTGAACAACAATATCAATATCGGTTGGGGTTATGTTTCGGATTCTTCCCTCGGTAGTAGCTGGAAATTGATTGCTGCTGAAATTGTCAACAGTTCCAAGGTATTGTTCTGGCATAATACAGAACAGGGAAAAGTCGTTTATTGGAAGCTCAATGACAGTTACAAACTGACTGATGATGACAACGGGTGGGGATTTGTCTCGGATTCGACAATGAGTTCCGAATGGGGCTACGGCGGATTGGCGACCACCGGGGATGGCACTTTTATGCTTTGGCAGAATGCTACCAACGGTCAGGTGGTCTACTGGAAGCTGAATTCGGATTTGCCTACGATCACCAACAGAACCAAGGACGACGGTTGGGGCTATGTGGATGCGGAAGCCACTTTGAATAGTGACTGGCGTCTTGCAGCAAACTTTTATGATTCCAATGTCGGCGAGTTTCTTACCTGGCAGAACCAGCAGAGCGGGAAGGTTGTGTGGTGGAAGCTGACTGACGCGTGCAAGCTGACCAACCGGACCAAGGGTGACGGTTGGGGAGATGTCTCGGATGAGCTTACGCTCAACAGCGAGTGGTATCTGGCTGGCCCCATTACATCGGACTCCTCCAATAATCTGTTGATCTGGCAAAATGAAAACAACGGCAAGGCCGTTTGGTGGAAATTGAATGTTAATTCCTGCGTATTGCAGGATAGAACCAAAAACAGCGGTTGGGGATATGTTTCCGAAGACGCGGCCGTGAACAGCAACTGGCGTCTTGCGGAGATCAGCACTCTTGGCAGTACGCCGGCTCTTTTCTGGCGCCAGCTGGAAACCGGCAAGGCGGTCTGGTGGAAGCTCAGCGATACGGGTACACTGGTCGACACCACCAAAAACAGCGGCTGGGGATTCGTCTCTGAGGACCTTTCTGCCTCGGACAGCTGGTCTATTTCCGGTGCGCTTAAATAATCATTTCGTTTCGGCGGCCGGGGTTCATCTCCGGCCGTCGAAATTTGCTCAAAAGCGGGATACGCTTTAAATCCCTACTTTTGAAATGGTGGGTCCTCGACGAACAGGATCACGAATTGAGCTTTTCTTTTGGTGGTTCTTCTTCTTGACAATGTCTGTTCAGATATTAATTCAACAGCGATTAATCTGTATCTTTTGTCGGCATTGTTTTTGGTTGGAAAATGCCTGTTGAACTTTTTGCCGTGTGTCCAGGAGGGGCAAATGTCCGAAATGCAAACTGAAAAACATGAATTTAAAACTGAAGTTCAAAAACTGCTGAGTATTATTACCCATTCTCTGTACACAAACCGGGAAATTTTTTTACGCGAACTTATTTCCAACGCCTCGGACGCTTTGGATAAACTCCGCTTTGAGACCAGCAAAGGAGGAGAAGTCCGGGATTCGGAAGCCGCTCTCGAAATTCGGGTGGATGCTGATAAGGATAAAAAGATTCTCACGGTCAGCGATACGGGCGTGGGGATGACCCGCGACGAGTTGATAGAGAACGTTGGCACCATCGCCCATTCGGGGTCGGAAGCTTTTTTGCAAAAACTAGCCGAACAACCGGCAGGTGAGGGCAAGGTTGATCCGGACAACATTATTGGTCGGTTTGGGGTCGGTTTTTATTCCGTTTTTATGATCGCGGACAAGGTGCGGATTGTGACGCAGTCCTATTTGCAAGATGCGCCCGCCTGTGTCTGGACCTCGGATGGCTTGGGCTCGTATGAGTTATCCGAGGCTTTGCCAGAGGATGCGCCCAAAAGGGGAACCCGCATCGAGATTCATATTCCGGACGAGCATGACGAATATCTGGAAAAAAGCCGCTTGGAGCGGATCATCAAAAAGCATTCGAGCTTTATTTCCTTCCCCATTTATTTGGAAGACGAAAAGGTCAATACCATTCCGGCTCTCTGGCGCGAACCCAAGTTCAACATTACCGAGCAGCAGTACGAGGAATTCTATAAGTTTCTCACCTATGACGCCACCGGGCCTCTTGACACCATTCACACTGCTGTGGACGCGCCCGTTCAGTTCAACAGCCTGCTTTTCATTCCCGAGCATGGGAACGATTTCATGGGACTCGGCCGCAAGGAATACGGTCTGGATCTCTATGTCAAACGGGTGCTGATCCAAAAGGAAAACAGCGACATCATCCCTGAGTATCTCGGATTCCTGAAAGGTGTCGTGGATACGGAGGATCTGCCGCTGAACATTTCCCGCGAGACCCTGCAGGAAAACGTTTTAATCCGCAAGATTTCCCAGACTCTGGTCAAACAGGTGCTGAACCACCTGGCCAAAATGGCCAAGGACAACAAGGAAACCTACGAAAAATTCTGGAACGCGCATGGCAAGGTGTTCCGGATGGGCTATGCGGATTTCGCCAACAAGGACAAGTTCGCACCTCTGGTGCGTTTCAATTCCTCGATTCATGAGGATGCCAACGGCATCACATCTTTTGACGATTATATTGGCCGTGTCAAACCGGACCAGAAAGAGATTTACTACATTGCTGGCCCAAGCCGCGATGCCGTCCGCCTGAATCCGCACATTGAAATTTTTGCGAAAAAGGGCGTGGAAGTTCTCTATCTCTATGATCCGGTTGAAGAAATCCTCATGGATGCTCTGCGCGAATATGCGGACTTCAAACTCGTCTCCGTCGAGCACGCGGACCTGAGCAAGATAACCCAATACGCGGATCTGGATGAAAGCAAACCCAAGGCCGAAGAATTGGATGACGAGGGCAAGAAAACTCTGGATCAGCTGCTGGAGCGGATCAAGGAAATCCTCGGCGAGCGGGTTACCGAAGTCCGGATCTCCAACCGCCTCCAGGACAGCCCCTGCTGCCTGGTCAGCCCGGACGGCGGTTTGACCTCGTCCATGCAGAAAATCTTGCAGATTGTCAGCAAAGATACTGCTGTGCCCCCCAAAGTGATGGAGCTCAATCCCGATCATCCGTTGGTACGCAATCTGCTGCGTATCTATCATGCCGATGCCAAGGACGGATATCTCGAGCGTGCTGTTGAACAGCTTTATGATTCGTCCCTGCTGCTGGAGGGCTATCTTTCGGATCCGCACCGTCTGGTGCAGCGTATCAATTCGCTTCTCGAAGATTCGAGCAGTTGGTATCGCGGCATAAAAGATTTATAAGATAATCAGTTTTGTTGTGTGATTGAGGAGAAAGCTGCCGGTCAGTGGTTTTCTCCTTTTTTATTGTTTTCACTGCAGGCTCCCTTGACAGAAGCGAACCCTTGGCCTATTTACCAAATGAAACATTTGCACAATCAACCAAGTAAAATTATGCAGCCGGAACCTAGAAAGATAATCGGTCATTTCGAAGCCAGGGCCAAAGTGATGAAGGCCTTGGCACATCCGTCGCGCCTGATGATGATTGAAGAATTGTCTCATGGTGAGCGCTGTGTTTGCGAATTGACCGAACTGGTGGGCGCGGATATTTCCACCGTGTCCAAGCATCTGGGCGTGTTGAAAAAAGTCGGGATTGTCACTGATAGTAAACGGGGCAAACAGGTGTATTACAGACTGAAAGTGCCGTGTGTGTTGAATTTCTTTCATTGCATTGAATCCGTCATAACAGAGGGATCCAGGTAAATTTTTTTTATTTTTCATTTGGCATTTTTGCCAAATGTTTGGAGGCGAGATGGATTGGAAAAGGGAATGGAAGGCGCTTGCGGTAATTATTATCTTATTTTTGGCTTGTTTTTATCTTCCAGTGGGACTTCCGCGTTTTGACAACGCCGTACTGGAGGCCTTTCATCTGGTTAAATGGTACGCCCAGGAGCATGTGTTGCTTTGCCTCGTACCAGCCTTTTTCATCGCGGGAGCTATTGCGGTATTCGTCAGCCAGGCCTCGGTGATGAAATATCTCGGCCCCACCGCCAACAAAGTGCTGGCCTATGGAGTGGCTTCCTGCTCGGGGACCATTCTGGCTGTCTGCTCGTGCACGATTCTGCCCCTGTTTGCCGGAATCTACCGTATGGGAGCCGGGCTTGGTCCTGCAACTGCGTTTCTCTATTCCGGGCCTGCCATCAATGTTCTGGCCATTGTCCTGACGGCACGCGTACTTGGTCCGCAGCTGGGGCTGGCGCGAGCGATCGGAGCCATCGCGTTCAGCGTCATCATAGGTCTGGCCATGCATCTGATCTATCGGAAGGAAGAGGGCGAAAAAGCCGCCAAAATGGCTGCCATACCGACTCCTGAGGCGCAACGTCCGCTGTGGAAGACCGCGGTTTATTTTACCTGCATGATCGGCATTTTGGTCTTTGCCAACTGGGGAAAACCCGCTGCGGACAATGGAATATGGGCTTTGATCTATGCGGCCAAATGGCAGCTGACAACCTTGTTTGCTGCGGGCTTCGTTTTGTCGCTCGTGGCTTGGTTCGAGGTGAAATGGATCCATGCGGCGTATGGTTCGTTGCCGGCGGTCGTATTAGGGGTGCTTTTCCCGGCGACGCCGCAACTGGCTTTTGTGGCCGGTGTGGTGGGGCTGTCCGTTTTCACCAGTACGCGCCAGGATGAACTGGGCGAGTGGTTCGGGCAGAGTTGGGGATTTGCAAAACAAATTCTGCCGTTGCTTCTGTTCGGCGTATTGATTGCAGGCGTTCTCCTCGGACGTCCGGGTAATGAAGGTTTGATTCCTTCCACCTGGGTCAGTGCCGCGGTAGGCGGCAATTCCCTGGCAGCCAATTTTTTTGCGTCCTTTTCCGGCGCATTCATGTATTTTGCCACACTGACGGAAGTGCCCATTCTACAGGGACTCATCGGCAACGGTATGGGGCAGGGGCCGGCCCTGGCGCTTCTTCTGGCCGGTCCGGCTTTGAGTCTGCCGAACATGCTGGTGATTCGCAGCGTCATTGGGACGCAAAAAACAATCGTATTTGTTTCCCTGGTTATCGTCATGGCCACGCTGACCGGTGTCATTTACGGAAATATCGTATCCTAAGGAGAAAACGGCATGAAAAAGATTCTGGTATTGGGCACTGGTTGTCCTAAATGTGAAAAATTGAAAAAGGATGTGGAAACTGCGGCCCTGGAGATGGGGATAGAATACGAACTGGATAAAATAACGGAAATTTCCAAAATGATGGAATACGGCGTCATGATTACCCCGGCCCTGGTGGTGGACGGAGAGGCCAAGGTAGTGGGCAAGGTCCCTTCCATGGACGAGCTGAAGAAACTGCTCGCCTGATCCCATTGTCGCAATTAGAGTGGCGACATCTGGACTTTATGCCGCCTTTCTCAATAATTCCGGTTTCAGACAGCGGACAGGTGCTTTGAAGGCAAAAGCACCTGTCCGCTTTTTTTCTTTTTGAATTTTCCCTGGAATATATTGCAAGCGTTCATGCCCATATGCTTCTTTTTTGGAGCGTGTTAACTATTTTTCAGATTGCATCGATTAATCAAGTTGTCTATAGTGCGAGGTGAATTTTGGACAAAAAAAACTTGCTTTAAGCTCTCAATCTCCGGAAAATCAATCCCGGAGGTTCGAGCAAAGTGTAGAGGAACTGCGGCGAGGAGTGGCGAAATATTTTTCTTTTTACAATAGCCGTCGGTTTCACCAGTTCCTGGACTACCGGACGCCTGACGAGATCTATTTTGCCAGGGTGGAACAAGCGGCTTGAGCAATCACGCGCAGGGTTGAGTAAGCGATACGCCGGTCGGCGTCACAGGTCTTGCAGCCACGGCATGTCTATGTGCCGTTCGCAAGCCCAGCGCCACCGACCTGAGGGATTGTCCAGGCCGAGAAACTCCCAATGCGAGCGGGAGAATTGAGTAACATCATACGGTGAGATTGGAGCTTAAAATAACAAGGAAACCTGTCTGGACTTTCCGTGCAGTTTAGTCTTTGAAAGAGGATTTGGTATACAATAGACTATTCCAAATCATTTTCAGCAGGTTTGCCGAGGAGGTTGTATGGCGTTTTTTTCCTCGTTGCGCGGTCGTTTGATGGTTTTTATCGGAGCTGTCGTCGTTATCATGCTCATGGCTGAATCGTATTTCGGCTACCGGACAATGCAGGAAAACCTAGCTCAAAATTCAAGAAGGTTGGCTGAATTCCAGTATCATCTCGTTGTCCCGTTACTTGAGCAAAAAAAAACGGCAACCGGAATTGCATTAACCGATGCGGATCTGATGCCGTATAAAAAACGCTATGGATTCAATATATCCATAGTTGTTCCTCTCGGTGACAAATTTGTCTATGCGGCAAAGACACATACGCTAACAATTCCCAAAAAGATGTTTCCCTGGCTGCGAAAAGTCATGGCAGCCTCCGGGCCACAGTTCAGAAGAGTCACAAAAAATCAGAAAGAATTAGTGACACTTTATACGCAGCTTACCGATTCGCAAGGTAGCGTAGTCGGAGTGATTGCCATCCCGCGTGATATTACATCCGAACTCGCCACTGTACGGGCGAACGTACTTCTGTCATTGGGCCGTGGCTTTGTAATGCTGCTTGCGACATTGCTGATTATTGGGATTGTCTTGCGGAGTTGGGTTATCAAACCGTTGTCAGTGGTGCTCGATTTTTTTCATCAGGTACGCAAAGGGGACTATTCATTGCGTTTGGGCAAGCTTCCTTTTGAAATGAACGGTTTGAGCGAGGGAATCAACAAGCTTTTGGGTACGGTGGAAGAAGCCTTGGGCATGGCGGAAACAGAGCGGTCTAAGGCACAAGAAGAGGCGGATAATGCTGAAATGGAAAAGGCGGAAGCCCAGCGTCAGAAACAGCAGGTGGAAGCTTTGGCCGATGAAATCTGTGGACTTGCCCGGACGGTTTCCGACATTACAACACGTTTGAATCAGACTTTGGAAAGACTTAATGGACAGGTACAAGTGTCTTCGAATTTGGTTGTGCGGCAGAAAGAGCGGTCTCATGAAGTTTCAGAAGCCATGCGGGAAATGAACGCAACGGTTATGGATGTGGCTGACAATGCGGGAGATGCCGCTGCCAAAGCCGACGATACGCAGAAATACGCTCTCGAGGGAGCCGGTGTGGTTGCGGAAGTGGTGGACGCAATTTCTGATGTGCAGTCCAAAGCAAAAAGTCTGCATACGGACATGAACGAATTACAGCGCCACGCAGTGGATATCGGTAGAATTTTATCCGTTATCAACGACATTGCCGACCAGACCAACCTGCTCGCGCTTAATGCCGCCATTGAGGCCGCACGCGCCGGGGACGTCGGGCGTGGATTCGCGGTGGTAGCGGATGAGGTTCGCAAGCTGGCTGAAAAAACAGTCGGTGCCACCAAAGAAGTGGCTGAAGTAGTGTTTGAAATTCAAAACAGTTCTCAAAAAAGTCTGGATAACGCCGAATCATCCGTGCTTGCCGTCGAGAGCAGTACGGAATTGACCCACAAATCTGGGCAAGCCTTGGAAGCCATAGTTCAAATGGCAGAAAGTACTTCCGACAGAGTGCGGGTCATTGCAACTGCAGCTGAAGAACAGTCCGCAACCATGGAAAGCATAAGTAGTTCGGCTAGTGAAATAAATGAAATGGCCGATGCTGCGGCTAATTTTGTAGAGAATTTTTATTTGGATACGGAGAATTTACACAAACTTTCTCTTGAATTGCAGTCCATGATTGAACGCATGCGTACTGTCAGCCAGGGGATTGCCACCCGTAACGGCTAAAATCGAAATGCCTTTATCTTCTCGCAGGTATTTACGTATCCTCCCATGAGCAATTGAGCAGCGCCTCTCGCTGAAGGGTGCTTTCTTGCGCCTTGCATTAGCTTTTTCATTCTTTTATGCAAACAGACAGATTTCACGCTCGCATGGCTGTAACGGGCCAGGCGCCAATTCAACTGAGGAGAATTCATGCGCTCGCGTTTCATAGTGGTAGTGGTGGCCTTACTGACCGTATGCCTAGTTGGAAACGACCTGTTTTTACATGTGGATGCGGCCGATGCCAGGTGGAGAAGTTCTCGTTCTTCACGTTCCTTTTTCCGCAGATCTTCGCCCAGCCGTTCGGTCTGGGGATCTCGCAGCGGCGGAGGCTGGTTCGGCAAAAGCAAGCGATCATCCGGCTATGCCAAACCCGGCGCGTCAAGATCCGCTCCGCAGAGCAGCCAGGCCAGACAATCCCAAGGATACTCCAAGCCTAAACAAAGCGGCTCCGGATTCAGCAAACCTTCACGCTATTCCAAGGCCCAAGCCGATTCTATGCGTAAGCAAAAGGCCGGACAATCACTCAATGCGTACAAGTCGGAAAACGCCAAATATCGTAAGACTCCGCCTCCTCCGCCTTCAGCTACGAAGTACAAGAACAATCCCGTATTCAATAAAGCAAAAAATTACGGTCGGTTTGATTACAATACACACTACGGACGTCGGGACTCCTATTACCGCGGGATGGGGTGGCGTGCGCCTTCCTACGCCTATGGAGGTTTTCCGCGTTTCGGCATGTGGGACGCCTTGTTCTGGTGGATGATTCTCGACAACGTCATGACGCCGGGATACGCGCGTGCGGCCTATGACCATGGCAATGATCCCGGCTATCAGGAATGGCGCGCCGAGGCGGACAAACTGGCTCAGGATAACGCCGAACTCAAAGCCAAGCTCGACGAGCTTGACGCCAAAACCTCGGACATGACCGGTCCGCGTGATCCGGGCTACCTGCCGCCTGGGGTGCCTGCCGAAGTGGCTTTGGCGGGGGACGTGCTGGCGCAAAAGGATACGGAACGCGTTCCGTTGCGTATGGCTACGGCGTCACCGACCGGCAATTATCATTATTTCGGAACCTTGCTCAAAAAGGCGGCAAAGGATTTGGATGTGACGCTGCAGACCACGGCGGGGTCCATGGATAATCTGCGCCTGTTGCTGGAGGGCAAAGTGGATGCAGCCCTGGTGCAGTCCGATGCCTTCGAGGTGTTTAGCCGCCTGAACCAGGGGGCCTCCATTGTTTCCGAACAGACGCCGCTCTACAAGGAAGCCATCCAAATGATCGCCAACCGCGAATCGGGAATCAAGTCGGTCAAGGATCTTGATCCGGATGAAAATACGCTTTACATCGGCCCCAAGGGCTCGGGTGTGGGCATGTCCTGGGAAGGTTTCTGTCTGGAGGACGAACACTACCGCAAGATCCCCACCAAACACGCTTCCTATGAGGAAGCGCTGGAGATCGTGCAAAAGGATCCCAACGCGGTGATGATGTATGTTTCCGGTTTGAACAGCGGCTTGTTGCGTACGGCCGAAAAGTTGGCGGAAGAAAATGGGGATTTGCGGCTGGTGACGGTGGATGATTGGGATTTCAACGACGCGCGCGACAGCCACGGCAACAGGATATACACCTTCACGGATATTCCGTCCAAGGTCTATCCTGCCTTGCAGAAGGGATTTATTTTCGGACACGATATAGAAACCCTGGCTGTCGACGCCGTATTTGTCGTACGTACGAAATGGGTGGAAAAATACGGTGCGGAAGCAATGGATGAGCTTTCTTTCGCGGTGATGGAAGCCCAGCCGGAAGTAGTCAAACGAGTCAGCGGACTCGAATAAAGGAAACAGTATGTCCGGACATTGGCGGGTGTTTAAGGCCGTAGCGGCCAAAAAAACCGGAGACCTGAAGGGGTTGTTTGCCGGTAAAAAAAGACAGGAATCCGTTGACCGCGATCTTCCGCTCGGATTGCATATCGGCTCTAAAATCACACTGGACGAGACCGCGTTTCTGCTCCATGGTATGGATTTTAAGTTCGATTTTCCAGGCAAGGAACAGCTGGTCCGGGCCTATGGCCGGATTGAGCTGTCCGGGCCGGTGGCGCACCGTTTCTATCTCGAATCAGAGACCGAGGCTCAGTCCTTGCTCGAACTGGTAACGGACGCGCAGGGAAATCTTGAAGAAACGCGGCTTTTCAGTTCGCTGGATACCGTGTATCCGCAGGATGCCGAAGAATGGGATTTCTGGCTCAACCCCTCTGACGGATCCATAGGGTTGTCTTGTTTTGAAACCAAAGACGGCACCGCGTATGACCGCGCCTGGGGTGAGGGTGAGCCCCCCTATGAGCCGCCTGTTGAATTCGGAGAGACCGTATATCTGGACTGCCATGGAGAAACCCGGACTGAGGTGAAGCATGCGGCCATGCTATACGGGCGCTGGATTAGCGAAGCCGACGATCTGGCGGAATATACGCTGCTTTCGGCCGAAGAGCATGCCGATGGAGCCTGTGTGCAGATTCTGGTGGGGATTGATTTTAATCCAATGGGTATTACATTGATCTACTAAGCCTATTTTTTTGAAAGCTCGGCTGTCTGTCAGCCTTACTTTAACAGGAGAACTCTATGGGTTTTTTTAGTTTTGTGAAGAACTTCGGAGGCGAAAAGGTCAAGGAAACAGGCCGGAGCATTGTGCAGGCCCTAGCTGCCTGGGATCCGGAAACAGCCTCCGCCGCGGAAATAAAACAGATGGAAGACAACCTGGACAAGCTGACCCGGCAGGTTGCCGATGCGCGCGCCAGTTATGAAAAAGAGCAAAAAGAAGCTGACGCTATCCAGGCTTTGTACGAACAACGGATGAAGGCCGCTGAACTGCTGCAGGGCAAGCTGGCTGCTGCGGCAAACGAAGCCGCAGCGAAAATTGAAAGCGCCTTGGGCTCCCTGGTGGGCGAGCTTGAGGAAATGCAGCCCGATATCGAACGTGAGATTCGTGAAGCTGTGGAAGCCAAGGAATTCATGAACGAACTGGAGGAGATCGCCAAGGCCGCTGCGCAAAAGTTGAAAACCGCACGCCAGACCTTGGACAAGGCCAAAAAGGATATGCAAATGGCCAAAGTCCGGGAGGAGCGCGCCAATGAACAGGCCGAACGTGGCGCTAGATTGGCTGGATTGCGATCTGAGACAGATCAGCTCGGGAGCGCTTTGTCGGCCATGCAGAAGAGTGCCGAACAGGCCAATTCCCGTGCCGAAGCCGCCCGGATGAAAGCGAAACTGCTCTCTTCGGAAAAGGAGGGCGGAGAAGACCCGTTGATTGCCGAAGCCATGCGTGAAGCCGACGGAGGCGAATCCAGGCCGGATACTATTGCGGACCGGCTGGCTGCGTTAAAAAGGAAATAACATGTTTGACTACAGTATCGCACATTGGGCCTCGTTTTTGGCAGCCGCCGTGCTGCTTAATCTCGCACCCGGGCCTGATATGGCGTTTATTTTGACGCATACGGTCAAAGGGGGCAAGCGTATGGGCATGGCCGCCATGTTCGGCATCTGGGGCGGTGCCATGGGGCACGTGCTGCTGGCCGCATTGGGGCTTTCCGCTATCATAGCTGCCTCTGCCGTGGCCTTTTCCGTTATTAAATGGATAGGCGTGCTCTATCTGCTCTGGCTCGGCGTGCAGGCGCTCAGATCCAAGGGAGACGCTTTTTTGCCAGAAGACGGCCAGGCCAGGAACGGCAACGGTTGGGGCGTATTCAGGCAAGGCGTATTGATTGACCTGCTGAATCCCAAGGTGGCGACTTTTTTCCTGGCTTTTTTGCCTCAGTTCGTGGTGCAGGGAGCAGGGCCTGTCTGGAGTCAGTTGATGCTGCACGGTACGCTGATTATAGTCGTGGCGGCGTTTATTGAACCGCCTTTGATCATGCTCAGCGATCGCCTGACCACCAGACTCAGATCCAGCCGCAAGCTTGGTCTCTGGCTGGACCGCACCCTGGGCGCGGTGCTGGTGGGCTTGGGCGTACGCCTGGCTTTCATCGAGCGTTAACGTATCTTCTTTCATAAGAGAACAACAAAGCCGGGCAGCTTCCTTTCTGTCCGGCTTGTTTTTTTGGGGACGCCGGCAAGGGGGCATTGCTATGGAACGGCACAGGAACAAGTTGCTCCGACAACAAGAGTCGTTGTTCACCGTTGTCAAAATCATATTGGCAATTATGATCGCTGCTACGTCCTATTTTCAACGTGTCGGGCCAGGTGAAAAAAACAGTAAGAAAATAGGAAATAAAGTGGATTTATCTGTTTTTTTGTTTACACTTCACTCTATTATACCTTGGAGAATTGGGCAAAAATCCTCATGCCGTTTCTTTTTTCAAAAGCGAAATTGCGGATTGTAAGTCAAGTCTGAACCATTGAGGATGCATGTGGCCACAGGGTTATTTGGGGTGGGGGAGGGGGCAAATGGCAGTGAATTTCAAATGCGTATGCCGCTTTGAGACAAATATTACGAACAGTTGTTTTTCGGAAGATCAGATGGCACTGACAGCAGAAAGGGTGTTTCGATAAAAGTGTTTAATGTGTTTCTAATATTAATTAATATATCAATATGATGGATGTTTCAGCATTCATTTTTCCTGGCTTCGTTTTCAGGGAGGCAGCAGCTTTTTACAGAACGCATTTCGCTGTTTTTAAAACGTAACGTTTTTTCTGTCTTTTATGGACTAATAATTGCTTTCTCCAATCTGCGGGAATTATTTTCCTTTTTTCCAATATCTAGAAAATAAGGAGACCTCCATGCAGCAACTCCAGGAAGAGAAACCAACAGAAGTGCTTGTTTTTAATACGGAAACAGCAAATAAACTTGAACTAGAGGACGTGGAAGAATGGCAATTGGATATGGTTTCGGACAGAAGGCGTCATCCACGCTTCCCTGTGACCGTATTGCACATTCTTGAAATGGAATGTTTTCGCGAACTCGATGTTGTTGATATAAGTTCCCAGGGTATTTGCATCCTGCGTAAAGGATGGCGCTTTATCCCCGGAGGAAAGATTGTTTTTGATATAATCTATCGTGATCGTTTTGTTATCAAAAATGCCAAGGCTCTGATTTTGCGGGTGGATGACGAGAGTATTGGTTGCAAATTTTTGAATATCTCTGAAAGAGTGGGAGCAAAATTGATCCAGTTTGCAATTGCAGCTACATGATCTTTGCGTGCTTATGAATCTAGGAAACTTTTCCTGATCAAGTTTTTCTTTATTTCGTGATCGGACTCGAGTTCCGAAATCCTTCATTCTCCATATCTTTTTGCTTGAGTTGGAGATTGAATGGGATTGCTATTGTAGTATAACTGTCTAATTTTACATGATATTTTTTAAGATAACCTATCCGAATTTAGCCCGGAACGCCTACCTTTGCTCCACACGATAGTGTTTGCGTGTTCTTGCGTTACCCCATAACTCCTTGGAATCATATTTTTTAAGCGGGATGTTTTCCATACTTTGACACTGTGCGGTCTAAAGAATCCTGAAATGCTCGACTTTTTACGGCGAATGAGGTTATACTGAAGGGTAGAACTGGGGGAGATGTAACATATTAATTTTTTAAAGATAATAGAATGTTGCAAGAATAGTCTGCAACATAATGGTGATTGACCATGCTCATGATTATTTCCGGTGTTTTTCTGCTTGCCTTGACCCTTGGGGTGGGCATTGGATTATTGCTTGGCAGGCGTCCAGAACTTCGTGCAACCCTAAGGGAGTTGGAAGCGGAAAAAGAGCACTTTAGGATCATAGCGGATTATTCGTATTGTTGGGAATATTTGGTGGATCTGAATGGCCAGCTGCTTTACGTATCACCCTCTTGCGAACGGATGACCGGATATACGCAAGAGATGTTCATGAACGACTCCGGATTAATTGTTTCCATCGTACACCCGGAAGACAGGGATCGTGTTCAGACGCATCATGAAGAATTTTCATATTTGGAAAAAAGCCATTCCATGGAGTATCGGATAATTACGCAGGATGGTGAAGAACGTTGGATTTCGCATGTCTGTTATCTGGCCTATGACCGGGCAGGAAACATCGTCGGAAGGCGCGGGTGCAATACCGACATTACGGAACGTAAGAAGCGCGACATGGCTTTGACCGAGCAAGGAGAAGAGCTGCGCAAATGGAAGCAGATATTTAAGCATTCCGGATGGGGCATTGCCATCTGTAATTCGCAAAACAATACCTACGAGATGATGAACCCTGAATTTCTGCGTATGCACGGATATGAAGAAGACTCGCTTGGCCCCAGTTCGGTATCTCAGTTCATCACCCCATACGCCATGGAAAAATTACCGGAATACATAAGTGCTGCAGATGCAAACGGACACCACACCTTTGAACTTGATCATCTGAAAAAAAACGGCAGCATCTTTCCCT
The DNA here is from genome assembly GCA_963677785.2 of Desulfovibrionaceae bacterium. Classification (GTDB taxonomy): domain Bacteria; phylum Desulfobacterota; class Desulfovibrionia; order Desulfovibrionales; family Desulfovibrionaceae. The sequence goes on from CAXXDH010000002.1 coordinate 991,314, forward strand.
GTCTGGTCGATATTACAGCTGTGAGTGACCAGCAAGGCAAGATATTGTTCTGGGTGAACAACGTACAGGATATTTCCGAACGCAGGCGTTTTGAAGAAACTTTGTTGCTGGCCAAAGAACAGGCGGAAGTGGCCAATAAGGCCAAAAGTGATTTTCTGGCCAATATCAGCCATGAAATTCGTACGCCCCTCAACGGACTTTTTGGCATGCTGCAACTGCTTGAAGAGACGCGACTGACCGAAGAACAGGCGGAATATGTCGCGGCGGCGATGAGCACGGGGAGAAATTTGTTGACCATCCTCAACGATATTCTCAGCTTCACCAAGCTGGAAACCGGGGATTACAAGCTGCTCAAAGAACCTTTCAACGTCCGGGAAACCTGTGAGAGTGTTCGCGGGACTTTTGCGTTGAGTCTTATGGAAAAAGGACTGGATTTCACGTTTACCGTAGATGAGGCCCTTCCGCAGGAATTATTGGGAGACGAAAGGCGTATCCGGCAAATTCTGGTCAATATTGTGGGGAATGCCGTAAAATTCACCCAACAAGGCAGTATTTCAACGCAACTTCATCTGTTACCAAACTTTCGCGATGACGATACGGTTGTGATCGGTATTGAAGTCAGCGATACGGGTATCGGCATTGAAGCGGAAAAAATGGAACAGATTTTTGCACCTTTTACCCAGGTGGATATGAGCTACACCCGCAGATATGGCGGCCTGGGACTCGGCTTGGGGGTGGTGAAACGGATTGTGGAGCTTATGGATGGTGATATGTACGTGGACACACTGCCTGACGCGGGTACAACGGTGTTTATGACTCTCCGCCTGGCTCGTTCTACCCGGATGCAGGAACAACCGGCCTATGAACATGCTGAAAAAGAAAGCCGTCCGATGCATATTTTGATTGTTGAGGATGATGCAGCCAATATGCTGGCCATTTCGAGGTTTATGGAAAAAAAAGGCTATCGTATCAGCAGTGCGCAGAACGGCCAGGAAGCTTTGGATGCTCTTTATAAGGAACGTTACGACTGTATTATAATGGATATTCAGATGCCGGTAATGAATGGCGTGGAAGCGACCAAGGTAATACGGACATCCCCGAAATACAGCAGGCGCGCCATGACCCCCATTATAGCCTTGACTGCTTTTGCTCTTGAAGAAGACAAAAATTTGTATCTGGATATCGGCATGGACGATTACCTGACCAAGCCCGTCAACCTGGAGGATCTTTTTACGGCCGTGAACCGTTTGTCGCAATAAGACCGGCATGGTTTGCAGTCAATACGCCGAAACTGTTGACGCATGCGCTTCCTCTCTCTATACCTGAGTCACTAAGCGGCCGTCAGGCCATAACGATCATGCTCCCGGCAAAAGGAGGGGATTTCATGTTCATTAAATCGCTCACCGGAATCTTTTTGCTTCTGCTTGTTTTCAGTGCGGCATCCTGCGCACACAACGTATCCTCTGCTTTTCAGACTGGCAAAGAACAACAGGGGCAACAGCAATATGCCGCCGCCATATCAAGCTATACCCAGGCCATATCGGAACAAAAAGGCAAGGCTCTTGTCGCGGCTTCCTATTTTTACCGTGGGGAATGCTACGAGCGTACGGGTGAATTTTCAAAAGCTTATCAGGACTTTTACACCGCAACACAGATGAGCTGCAACATCATCAATACTAATAAGGCCAGCAATACCAACACAACTGCTTTGGGGGTTCTGGCGCAGAGTACATTGTGCAATAATTACGGTCCGCAGGCAATAAAACGGGTTGAGCCCAAACTGCCTGCCGCGCAGGTGGAAAGCATCCGCAAAAAAGTGGATAGTTCTTTGTTGCTGAAATAAATTCAGTTTTTGTAGAGGAAACCGCGTGGGAACGCGGTTTCCTCTTTTTTAGCGCCTTCATCTGCTGACTCGGGACGTTGCAGAGCGCGATTTTGCACAAGTTCACCATCATTCATCTTCCTCGCATCCTTTTTTTTGCAGTGTTCAGTTGCCTGTTTCATAAAATCCGGAACAAGTATGTCAAGATATGGCCTATGAAATAGGCAATATTCAAAGTACATTGTTCATTCTGAGTAATTTCAAAAAGCAGTTGTCCGCTATTTTGTTTTTTGGCATCTAATAGTTATCGGTAACGACATTTGTTTGTAGTGCGATTCTCAAGGGAGCTTTCTTGTGATATCGGCATTTATTGAACGGCTAAGAAAAGCAGGTCAAGACATTGTCGTTCTCAAGATATTTACCAGAATACGGTTGGTTGCTTTGTTTATCTGTAGCGGGAGTGCAAAATTTTGCCATATGAGATAGAAAGAAAATTCCTTGTCACCAACGACAGTTGGAATAAATTGACCACGGGTATCCGGTATCGGCAGGCATATCTAAGTCGTACGCCCGAACGTACGGTCAGGGTCAGGGTCGCTGATGGGCAAGGTTTTCTGACCATCAAAGGGATTAATGCAGGAGCCAGGCGGGTGGAATTCGAGTATGAAATTCCCTTAGGCGACGCCACCGTCATGATCGATACGCTTTGCGTAGCGCCGGTGCTGGAAAAAGATCGCTACACGCTGGAATATGCGGGGTTCCGCTGGGAAATCGATGTTTTTTTGGGAGAAAATCAGGGACTGGTGGTTGCTGAGATCGAACTAGAACAGGAAGAACAGTATTTTTCCAGGCCCCACTGGTTGGGGCGCGAGGTTACCGGCGATGCCAGGTATTACAACTCCAACCTCGGCGTTCATCCGTATTCGCAATGGCGGGACAGCACTCAGGAGGAAACAACATGAGCGAGAGCACGCTGCAAAACCGGGCCGCTGGGGCCATCATGGGCGCATGGATCGGCGACGCACTCGGGCTTGGGCCTCATTGGTATTATGATCTGGCCGCATTACGGCGCGATTACGGCCCCTGGATCGATGGATATACAGACCCCAAACCCGGACGCTATCATGATGGCATGCGGGCGGGCCAGCTTTCCCAGTCCGGTTATATTCTCAGACTTACCGTTGATTCCCTGCTCGAATGCGACGGCTACGATGAAACTGATTTTTGCCGCCGTATGGACGAGGAGTTGTTCCCATTGCTGGATGGCACGCCCGCCTGCGGACCAGGAGGATACACCAGCCAATCCATACGCGATGCCTGGAGAAAACGCGTACAGCTCGGCCTGCCCTGGGGCCAGGTCGGCGGCCATGCCGATACGACCGAGGCCATCGAGCGCACATTGGCAATCGCCGTACGCTATGCGCTCGTCCCCTCGCGACTGGCGGCTGCTGTCAGTGCCAATACGGTATTGACGCAAACGGACGACACGGTGGTTTCCCTCACAGTGGCCTACGGCGCGGTATTGGCGCTGCTTGTCCAGGGGCACGCGTTGGATGAGCGGCTTTCAGACCGGGTGATGGGGCTGGTGAAAAGCGGCGTACTTCCGTTCCACGCGGTCACCAGCGACGACTTGCAGCCTCCGCGGCCCGGAGATCCCGACCCGCCGAGGGAAGGGAGGTTCGCCTCCCCGGATGCTTTGCTGTCTCCGTCATACATGGCAACGGCTGCCAAGGATCCGGATATCCGTATCGAGCCCGCCTGGAAAGTCTCGCTGGTTTACGGCATGCCGTGCGCCATTTATCATATGCTCCCGGCCGCGTACTATCTGTCCGCCCGTTTTGCCGCTGATTTTGAGTCGGCTGTTTTGCACGCCGTAAACGGCGGCGGACAAAACCAGGTTCGCTCCATATTGACCGGCGCGCTGACCGGCGCGCAGACCGGTCTGGACGGTATCCCGCAACGGTTTATTGACGGACTGGAAAAAGGGGAAGAATTGCGGCGTATTGCTCTGGAGCTGGCGGCACAAGTGGAAAATTGACCGCAATTTGGGGCAGGGCTAATCGTTTTTGCTTGTCTGCAGGCGGCAGGCGATTTCACTGTCCAGCGCTTCACGGATGGTGTCGAAGAGTTCGTTTCCTCCGGTGTATTTTTTCCCGTATTGCAGGTCGAAATCATAATCGATCTGTGTTTTAGTGACGCCTTGCGCGTGCTGGAGCAAGGTTTCAAATTTATCAAGCGCCTTCACCACTCTGGCTTCGGGAGAACGCGCATATTCGTAATCCTCCCAGAGTCCGAGCAATTCAGTATAAAGATCTTCCGGAAGGGGACGTAGCAGGTCGAGCAGGTCTTTTTTTTCCTGATCGGCCTTGCCTGCGGTTTGTTCCGGAGCAGGAATATCTCCGTTGATAGCCTCTCCGAGATCATGAACGATACTCATTTTGATCATTTTCAACGGATCCAGCTCGGGAAAGAAGTTGCAGATTAGCATGGTAAACAGGCTTAGGCGCCAACTATGTTCGGCAGTGCTTTCCCGGCGTCCGGAACGCATCCATGAAGTACGCAGTGTGCTTTTCAGGCTCTCGGTGCGTCGCAAAAAGTCCAGTATGACATAGATTGTCTGCTGGGGAGTTGTCATGATGTCCGCCAAGTGTTTGTTGTCCCGGTTTTTGTCCCGTTTTATATGTCTTGCGTATGTTATATCGGGTCGCAGGGAGAGTTGAAATAATCGCCCGAGGGGTGCGGTTCGCCCTCCTGCCGGGGGTAGAAATAGAGCCAGCAGGTCAGGCGTTCGCCGGAATCCAGTATGATGTCTGCCGGCTCACGCCGGTACACTTCCGGATGTTCTTCCAGCTCGTCCAGAAGTTTGAGGGTGGCGCTGTCCACTGAATAGACTTCACCGATGATCCGGCAGCGGGATTCTTTTTTGTACACATACGGATATTCGCCAAGATACAGGGCATACGGCAACGCGGTTTTTCCTTTGCCCAAAAAACTGGCCGTACGCATCAGCTCATGGTTTGAGCTTCCCTTACGCAGGGTTCCATAAACAAAAATAGGGTTCATTTGTTCCGTCATGCGTACTCCGTGCTTGTCAAGGGTGCGGCTGGAGCGTATTTTCTAGCGTAGGTGGAATAGTTCAGCAAGGGGCACCAAAGGGGAAAAAATGCTACAAGAATATTCAATCAAACGAATTTGCATTGTTCTTTTGTTCCTATGCACCGTGTTGGCTGCAGGAAACGTATCTGCGGCAGGGCCCTTCGGCGAGCGCGCATCGGTCATAGCCGGGACCTGGTATCCAGCGGAACCCGGCGAGCTCAAAATAATGATCAATTCTTTCCTGACCCGAACCTCTGCCACCAGTTCATCTGACGGAAAAGACGAGCTCATGGGACTGGTGGTGCCGCATGCGGGGTACGCCTATTCGGGACAGGTGGCGGCATATGGTTACGACCTGCTGCAAAAACAGCATTTCGATACCATTGTGATCATCGGTCCCAGCCATCGGGCAGCGTTCGATTATGTTTCGGTCTATGATCAGGGCGGGTACCGTACGCCTCTGGGGCTGGTTCCGGTGGATACGGAGTTCATTGACAGGCTGAAAATGCAGGATCCCAAATTACATTATGTCTCCAGGGCGCATAAGCAGGAACATTCGGTTGAGATTCAGTTGCCTTTTCTCCAGATCGTACAGCCGGGATGCCGGATTGTGCCTTTGGTTATGGGATCGCAAAATATTGCCACCTGCGAGACTCTGGCCGCTGCCCTGGCGGATACGATACGCTCCTTTACGGGAAAAAAACGGGTCTTGCTCGTGGCGTCGTCGGATCTGTCCCATTATTACGACGCGGATACCGCCAAGGAAAAAGACAGGCGTATTGTCAACGCGCTGAACAGTCTGAGTCCCGACAATCTGTTGCAATGTCTGGCAACCCGCAGTTGCGAGGCCTGCGGCGGCGGGGCCATTTTAACCGTAATGAAGGCGCTGATGCGCCTTGGCGCCAACAAAAGCGTGGTGCTCAAGTACGGTGATTCAGGCGATACCACCGGGGACAAGCAGCGTGTGGTCGGTTATCTGGCGGCTGCCATCTTTAAAATATCTGCCCAGAGCAGCGGTACGAAAATGCAACGTGTAAGCCTGGCGGACCGAAAACTTTTGCATGAAATTGCCCGCCAGTCCATCAAGGCCCGATTGGACGGCAAGCCGTACGTGCTGCCCAAAATCCGGAGCGCTTTGCTTAACGAACCTGGGGCCGCTTTTGTAACGCTCAAGAAAAACGGACAGTTGCGCGGTTGTATCGGTTATATCGTGGCCAGAGAACCCTTGGCGGAAAGCGTATCGGAAATGGCGCTTGCCGCGGCCTTTGAAGACCCGCGTTTCCCTCCGTTGCAGAAATCCGAATACGGGGAGCTGCATTATGAAATTTCCGTACTGACTCCTTTACGGCGGATTGAAGATCCGCAACAGGTACGCGTGGGAACCCATGGCGTGCTCCTGCGCAAAGGGGGGCATTCGGGCCTTTTACTGCCCCAGGTGCCTGTTGAATATGGTTGGAATCTGGAGGAATTTCTGGACAATACCTGCCGAAAGGCCGGATTGCCCAAAGCGTGTTGGAAGGACGAAGCCACCGAAATCTATACGTTCAGCGCCGAAGTTTTTTAAGTTGAACAAGGCGTATCCGCCGGAGGTGGGGCTATGGACAGACGGGATTTTTTCAAACAATGCGGCTGTTGTCTGCTTACGTGCGCGGCCGCGTCCCTGGCTCCGGGCGGTGTCATTCCCGGTTGGAATGACGGAATGGCCTGGTCCCAGGGGCCGCGCTGGAAAAAAGGGCTGCTGCATCCGGAACCTTCACCCTATTTTGAAAAGTTGGATGGTTCCGCTGTCCGCTGTACGCTCTGTCCGCGGGGCTGCGAACTTGCGGACGGCGACAGGGGCTACTGCCGCGTCCGGGAAAACCGCGGAGGTCAGCTATTTTCACTGGTTTTCGGCAATCCCTGCGCCGTGAATATTGATCCCATCGAAAAAAAACCTTTTTTTCACGTGCTGCCTACCAGCTATTCGTTTTCTTTGGCCACTGCCGGGTGCAATTTTGACTGTAAATTCTGCCAGAACTGGGAAATTTCACAGGCTTCTCCGGACGACACCATGAACTGCGAGCTGCCCCCCGAAAAGCTGGGCGGCATTGCCCAGGCCAACGGCTGCCGTTCGGTGGCCTCGACCTATGTGGAACCCACGGTGTTTTTGGAATATATGCGTGCCATCGGCATGTGCATCCGGGAGCAGGGCATTCTGAACCTGATGCATTCCAACGGTTTTGTGAACGAGCAGCCGCTTACCGATCTGTGCGCGTATCTTGATGCGGCCTGCATTGATTTGAAGTCCTACAACGAGGCATATTATCAGAACGTCACCGAAGGCGAACTCGCGCCAGTGTTGCAGACGCTGCAATCCCTGCGGCGCAAGGACAAACATATCGAACTGGTGACCTTGCTGCTGCCGGGCAAAAATGACTCTGAGCAGGAAATCAAGGACCTGGCGCGCTGGGTGCGGGACCTCCTCGGTCCGGAAACACCGCTGCATTTCACCCGATTTTATCCACGATACAAACTGAAAAGCCTGCCTCCCACACCTATCAGCACATTGGAACGTTCGCGGCAACTGGCCATGGGGGAAGGACTGCATTTCGTTTACATAGGCAACGTTCCCGGACATGAGGGCGAGAATACCTATTGCCCGGGCTGTGGTACGGAACTCATCAAACGGGTAGGGTACGAGACCGAAATTCTTTGTCTTGAAAACGGGAATTGCTGTAAATGCGGGCGAAAAATTCCAGGAATCTGGAGCTGAGAGGTACAGCCTTCCAAGGTCCCTTATTTGAATGTACGGATTTGGCTCTGAAGGCCGGAATGTTTAGCCGGTCCGGCGTTGGATTTGTCCTGTGATTTATTTGGCGTGGCGTTTAAGGTGCCAGGTCCAGGCGGACGCGATAATGGCATCCAGATCCGTAAATTTTGGATCCCAGCCCAGAATGGCCCGTGCTTTGGAACCGTCGCTGACAAGTACGGGCGGATCTCCGGGACGGCGTTCGGTTTCTTGTATTTGCAATGGTGCTCCAAGCGAACGTTCCGTTGCCTGAACTACCTCGCGTACGGAAAACCCCTTGCCGATGCCGAGATTGAAAATCTGGCTCGATCCCCCCTGGAGCAGGTATTCCAAAGCGAGGACATGGGCCTCAGCCAGATCCTGTACGTGAATATAGTCCCGGATACAGGTGCCGTCCGGCGTATCGTAGTCGTTGCCGAAAATGCACAAAGAGTCACGAAGCCCCAGGCCCGTATAGCATGCCAAGGGGATAAGGTGTGTTTCCGGGCAGTGGTCTTCTCCGAGTTCTTCGTCAGGATCAGCACCCGCTGCATTAAAATACCGCAGTACAACGTACTTCAGGCCATAGGCTTGGCAGTGATCTTCAATGATCTGCTCGACCATGAGTTTGCTGCGGCCATAGGCTGTAAGCGGATTTTTGGGATGCGCTTCATCCAGCGGCAGTTTTTCGGGGTTGCCGAAGACAGCGCTGGTTGAGGAAAAGATCAGACGTTTGACTCCGAACTCCCGCATTACCTGAAGCAGGTTGCAGGTATTGGCCACGTTGTTGATATAGTATTTTTCCGGTTCGACAACGGATTCCCCCACACTGCTGCAAGCGGCGAAGTGCATCACGGCGTCGATGGAATGTTCGCTGAAAACCCGTCGAAGATGCTCTGGTTCAGCCAGATCCCCCAGCCGGAATGCTCCCCATTTGACAAATTCCCGATGTCCCATGCTGAGATTGTCGAACACAAGGCTTGAGAACCCCCTGCTGTGCAACTCTTTATTGACATGCGAGCCAATATACCCGGCGCCTCCGGTAATCAATATGCGTTTTGTCGACATTTTTCGGATCCTTATAAAACGTCTGCAAAATGAGGCCGCAGCCGTTTAAAGAGTACCGCACCGAAACAAAAGATGAGCAGCGTAACCACCCAAAAATATATGGTCATATACGCATGGTCCCAAAAAGGAATTTTGTAGATCATGGAATCCCGGAATCCTTCTATGATGTACAATACGGGGTTGAACTTGATAACCCAGCGGAACCGCGATGGAATCAGGTTGATATTCCAGATAATGGGCGTGAACCAGAAACCAAGCTGGAGAATGATGTTCACGGCCTGCCCCACATCTTTGACAAAAAGAATCAGGGATGACGCAATCCAGCTTAACCCCAACAAGAGCACTATGGTTGCAAAAATATAGTAAAATAGCTGTAAACTGTATAAATCCGGTATGATGCCGTAGCAAAGATAAACGACAAGAACCAGGGCTACAAGAAAAACGTGAACGATCAATGCCGAAAGTATCTTGACGATGGGCAGGATGCTCAAACGCACGGACACGTTCTTGACGAGAAAGCTGTATTCAAGAACCGCGTACGTACCGCTGCCCAACGCTTCGGAAAAAAAGAACCAGGGGATCATCCCGGTAATCAGCCAGAGACTGAAAGGGAAATCGATCACGGGCGGGGACTTCAGCCCGAACTGAAATACAAACCACATGACGAAAATGGTGACCGTAGGATGCACGAAAGCCCAGATCAGCCCCAGCGCTGAACCAAGGTAACGCGATTTAATGTCGCGTTGCGTCAGAGTTTTGATCAAAGCCCGGTTGCGGTAGATATCTTTGATAAATTCAAGAAAGCTGTTGAGCAGGTTGGTAATTTTGTGGATCAAAAGTGCTCCCGGATGTCTGACTGCATAACGTCGTTTCGGCTGTTGGAAAAATCCTTGCGTGTCTTGCAAGGGCAGCGACAATACCCCATCGCCGAATGATTGGGAAGTGCTTTGTTGGGGGCTCTAGAAGGGCTTCAGGAAGTCCTGGCAGGGTAAATCTATTTTATGGCTTCGTGTCGAATTCGCTCATTTCTTCAAGCATTGAGAGTTTTTTTTGCAGAGTCGTTGCCTTTACCGCAAGGGTTGAAACGGCATTGTGCAGCTCATACAGCAAGGTTGCGGGTTCCTGGGTGGAGCGGGCGCAGTCGTCTTGCATGGACTGCAGTTCCGAGCCCATGGCGGTCAGTTCCCTCGAAGTGTCAACCAGGTCGCGAAGCCGGGTTTCGGTGGTGCCGAGATTCGGGACCAGATCCCCAAGTACGTCTTCTGACTGCCCGGCGAGAGTTGACGCCTGACGCATGGCGGCCGTCGCGTTTTGGGCTTTGGAAATGTTCTCGGTGGAGCTTTTTCCGATGCTGTCCATGACTGTTCCAATATCCTTGGTGGCGTCCGTGGTCTTTTCCGCCAGCTTGCGGACTTCATCCGCGACGATGGCAAATCCTTTGCCGGATTCGCCCGCGCGCGCCGCCTCAATGGCCGCATTTAAGGCCAGAAGGTTGGTTTGTTCAGCTATTTCATTGATAACAGCTACAATGCGTGAGATGTTTCGGGCTTGCTCTCCCAGTGTTTGCGTACCGTTGTGCAGTTCGTGCAGCTGGTTTTCAAGTTCGTTCAACTCAGCAAGAACTTTTCCAAGAGAGGTCAAGCCATTTTGGGCATGTTGGGTGTTTTGAACGGCAAGGTTCAGGGTTTCGTTGGTGTTGGTTGCAAAACTGCCCAGAGTTTCTTCCATTGAGTCCATTCGTTCGGACCAAAGGGGCGAATCTGAGGTATGATTCTTGAGCTCTCTATCGGCGAGCTCAAAACGATTGCAAAGTGTTTCAGCCTGTTGCACCAACTCCATACATAGCTTTTGGGCTTCAGCCGCCAAAGGGGCTGCGGCAGAGAGAGTATTTTTGGGAGAAGGTGGCTGTTCGGTTGTTTCCTCCGGTTTCTCCCATAGCGCCAGTACGCCAATGACAGCGCTTTGTGTCTCGCGGATGGGCTGCAGACAATAGCGTCCTGGGGGTGTTTCCATAGCGAAAGTCAAGGAGTCTCCCGTGTTTAAACAATTTTGCAGATTCGCCTCTAAAATGGAACTGGACAGGGGCGTTTGTCGTACGTGCTGCCCCAGGTACTGACCAGGAGCATCCGTCAGGGAAAAATATTTGAGGAGTGCAGGAGTGCAGAATAGCAATCGTTCGTTTACATCAACGGCGAGACAAGGCAGTGGCAGCGTATTGAACAGGCCGCCGGCCAGAGCCACTTTATTTTCCAGTTGTGCCGCGGCAGCGCCGAATGTCTGCGCCAGCTCGCCCAGGTCGGGACCGAAAGCGCCTTTCGGGGGAAGTGCGGAGCCGTTTTCCATCAACGTTTTGCCATAGTCCCGCAAACGGCTCAGGGGCAGAATGACGAATTGGCGAATCATGTATACTGCAATTCCAAGCGCGATGCAGATGGTGGCCGCACCTGTCAGAATCAGAGCGGTCAACGAACGCGGCAGCGCTGTGTAGTAGACGCAAAGACCGGTGGTGAAGATGATGATGCTGGCAACAACCACTGCGAGGATTCTATTGGTCAGTTCTTTCATGGCGCAAAGGAGCACATTGTCATGTATGCAGATTACAGCACCACATGGCGCTTGATAAAATCAACGACTTCCTGGGGCGTATTCAATATTGTCAACAATCCGAGTTCTTCCGGATTGATATAACCCTGTTTGACCATGGTGTCTTTGATCCATTCGAGGAGTCCGGCCCAGTAGTCTTCTTTGTAGAGCACAATGGGAAAACGTTTGATGCGCTTGGTCTGGATCAATACGAAGGATTCGAAGAGTTCGTCCAGGGTGCCCGTGCCGCCGGGCATTACCACGTATGCCTGGGCATATTTGATAAACATCACTTTTCGGACAAAAAAGTATTTGAACTGGATGGGGATGGTCTGATAACGGTTAGATCCCTGTTCGAGGGGCAGCTGAATGTGCAGACCGACGGATTCGCCACCAGCTTCGAAAGCGCCTTTGTTGACAGCCTCCATCACGCCGGGGCCCCCGCCGGAAATGACCGCGTATCCTTCGTTGGCCAGCATCCGGGAGAGTTCTTCGGCCTCCTGGTAGATCGGGTTGTCCGCCTGGACCCTGGCAGAACCAAAGACGGAAACCGCCGGAGGAAGATCGCTCAATCTGTCGAATCCTTCCACGAATTCCGCCATGATTTTAAACAGCCTCCAGGATTCGCTCATGGAAAGTTCGTCGATCATGAATTGCTTATTACGGGACATGCGATATTCTCCACGGGTGGTATAGGGTGTATGATGTTGAAAAGGGGGCCAAGTGCTGGTTGGAGCCGTGACTCGCTTGGAATCCCATTAATGTTGCGATATATGGTTACATACTTTAACCGGTTCCTCAAGAGAATGTGACAGAGATGGTTGCGAATGAACATGCCAGGAGCGTGAATGTATGAAAATTAAATTTCTCGGCGCGGCGCAGACAGTGACGGGGTCGTGTTTTGTTATGGAAGCCAATGGCTCGCGGTTTGCCGTGGATTGCGGTATGCACCAGGGGAACAGCGAAATCGAAGAGCGCAACCGCGACATCAGCGTTTATGATCCGCAGCATATTGATTTTGTGCTTGTGACCCATGCGCACATCGATCATTCGGGCCTGTTGCCGCGTATGGTGAAGTTCGGCTTCAAAGGCAATATTTACGCTACCCCTCCTACCCGGGATCTCCTGGAGATCATGCTTTTGGACAGCGCGCATATTCAGGTGATGGAAACCACCTGGAGCAACAAAAAATCCAGCAGGCACGGCGGTACGCTCATTGAGCCCATTTACGCCGAGACAGATGCGCAAAACACACTGCCTTTGTTCCGCAGCGTGGAATATCGCGAGCCCTTTGAGCCGGCTCCCGGTATCCAGGTGACATACAGAGACGCAGGCCATATTTTAGGTTCTGCTTTTATAGAGCTCAACATCACGGAAGGGGACAAGGTCTACAAACTGCTGTTCTCCGGCGATCTGGGAAGACCGGACCAGTTGTTTTTGAACGACCCGAGTGTTTCCATGGGGCCGGTCGACTACCTGTTTTTGGAGTCCACCTATGGAGACAGGAATCACAAGAACGAACAGAACAGCCGGGCGGAGCTGGCCGAGGCGATTGCCTACAGCTATGACAAGGGTGAAAAGGTCATTATTCCCGCTTTTGCAGTGGAACGGAGCCAGGAGGTCATCTATTCGCTATACCTGCTCCAGAAGGAAGGAAAACTTCCGAAAGACATGCCCGTATACCTGGACAGCCCCCTGGCCATCCGGGCCACGGAGATATTCAGAAAACACCCGAAATATTTCGACAAGGCCACCCAGGTGCTGTTCCAGTCAGGAGAAGACCCGCTCCAGTTGCCGAACCTCCGTTTTACCTTACGTACTGAGCAGTCCCAGGCCATCAACACCACTCCCGGCCCTGCCGTGGTGATATCCGCCAGCGGTATGTGCAACGCGGGCCGTATCAAGCACCATCTGCGGCACAATCTCTGGCGTACGGGAGCCAGCATCGTCTTTGTTGGGTACCAGGCCAAGGGTACGCCCGGGCGTCGGCTGGTAGACGGTGTGGATAAAATTCGTATTCTGGGTGAAACCGTGGCCGTGAACGCCAAAATTTTCACCATCAACGGATTTTCAGCCCATGCCGGACAGAGCCAGATATTGCAATGGCTCAAGGCTTTCAAAAAGAACGGCATGACGGTTTTTCTTGTGCATGGCGAACTCAAGGCGCAGCAGACGCTGGCCGGACTGATAAAGGACCAGTACGGATTCAGTACGCTTATTCCCTCCATGCATGAAGAGTGCTTTCTCGAACCGGGCAAAGAACCTGAAGTCGTTGAAGACGAGGCACTTGCACGGCCTCAGATCGACTGGGATTTTGTTCTTGCCGAAGCAGAGGGAAAGCTTGCCGAACTGCGAAAACGAATTCCCAATGTTTCCGAGCGCCCGTACGAATTGCAAAGCGACCTCCGTTTGCGTATTTTGGAAATAAACAAAGAATTCAGTGAATTGATTTCCGAGTTGTAGCCATGCGCATTACCGGAGGAATGTATAGAGGCCGCGAGCTGAAAACAGGCAAAGGTCCGGGCTACCGCCCCGCAACCTCGAAAATCAGGCAGGCGATATTTTCCATGCTCGTAGCCCGCGGCCTGAGTTGGCAAGACGCCTATGTGCTCGATTGTTTCGCCGGAAGCGGCAGCCTGGCTTTCGAATCCCTTTCGCGGGGGGCTGCCGGAGCTGTTCTGATAGAAAAAAACAAAAGCGCAGCCGCACTTATTCGGGAAAACGCGCTCGCATTGGGCATACAGCACACCCAATGCGAAGTGCTGACGGCCGATGTGCTGGACGTGCTGCGCAATCCGCCAAAACGTGCCTTTGATGTCGTTTTTGTGGATCCGCCCTATGGTAAAGGATTGCTTTGGCCCAGCCTTGAACGGCTCGTAGCGTCGGGCTGGCTGAAGCCTGATGGATTTCTCCTGGCCGAAGTGGAAGCCGGCATAGATCCCGCGAGCCGGGAACTTGGCGCCGGATTGGAGCTGGTCGTTCAACGCTCCTACGGCCAAACAACGCTAGCAATATGGTTATGAACAATCACACCGCAATTTATCCTGGAACATTCGATCCCATGACCTTTGGTCATATGAGCCTGATTAAACGCGGGCTGGATCTTTTTGATCATATAATCGTCGCTGTGGCGAAAAATAGTGCCAAAAATCCCTTATTCACCATCGATGAACGGGTGGCTCTGGCTCAGGAGGTTTTCAAGGATGAGCCGCGTGTCACGGTTGAGCCTTTTTATGGATTGCTGGTCAAATATGTGGAAGACAGGGGCTGCAACGCCATTCTCCGCGGCTTGCGGGCTGTTTCCGATTTTGAATATGAATTTCAGATGGCCTTGATGAACCGCCGCCTGAACCGGGGCATTCAGACCGTGTTTTTGATGACGGACTACCGTTGGCTTTACATCAGTTCCACCATCGTCAAGGAAGCCGCACGATTCGGAGGCGATATCCGCGGCGTGGTGCCGGATGTGGTCTATTTCAAAATGATGGAAAAATACGGCGCTGATTCCGGAGATGAAATCAAGGACAGCAAGGCGTGACCTCAAAAATTCCTTGCGTCGTCCTGCTGGGCCCCACCGGAGCCGGCAAAACCAGGGCTGCGCTGCATCTGGCCTGCCATCTGCCCGGTGAGGTCGTCAATTTCGATTCGCGCCAGGTTTACCGGGATTTTCCCCGTATTACTGCGCAGCCCACGCCTGAAGAGGTGGCCGTATGCCCGCACTGGTTGTATGGTTTTCTAGCCACGGACCGGAAATTGACAGCCGGAGCCCATGTCCGCAAATGCCGCCCCATTATACGCGGCATTAGTGAACGAGGCAAGACGCCTATTCTGGTCGGCGGTACGGGCCTCTATCTGCGGGCGCTGCTCGAAGGACTGGCCGAAGTACCGGAGATTCCTCGAGAAGTGACGATGTTGTTGGAGCAGCAATTGGTACTGGAGGGTCTGGACGCGTTATATGCGCGTTTGCAAGAAGCGGATCCCGAACTGGCAGCCCGCATCCACCCCAATGACAAACAGCGTACGCTGCGTGGCCTGGAGGTCTTTGAAGCAACAGGCAAACCTCTTTCCTGGTTTCACGGCAAACAGGAGGCTGCCTCCGATTACCGCGCGTTGCTGCTGGGCGTGCAGGCGGATCTTCACGCGCTGGAGCCTTTGCTGGCCAGGCGCATCGATGCCATGCTTGCTGCAGGAGCCCTTGAGGAAGCCCGCAAGGCCTACGGACGTTGTCCCGATCCCACCGCTCCAGGCTGGACCGGGATAGGATGTGCGGAGTTGCTCGCGTTTTTGGAAAGTCGCCTTACTCTGGACGAGGCCAAGACCTTGTGGTTACGCAATACGCGCGCTTATGCCAAACGGCAGCTGACCTGGTTCCGCAAGATGCCGGACGTTGTCTGGTGCGGTTATGATGATCCTCTCCTGCCGGAAAAAATGTTGGACAAGGCAAAAGCTTTTTTGAGCGGACTGTAGCGCACGATACGGATTGCATTTTGCTCTTGCAGCGGCTAAAGAGAGCATCATTCCTTGAGTCAATTTACTAATTTTGGACAATATATGCAGCATACCTATGATTTGGCCGTCATTATTCCCGTATACAACGAATCCGAGGTGATTCACAGCGTTTTGAATAGCTGGACCAACATGCTGGATTCTCTGGGGATAAACTACATCGTCCGCGTCTATAATGATGGTTCGCGCGATGCTTCATTGCAGGAGATGCAACGCGCTTCCAGCGAGCATTCGGGCATACTGGTCATCGACAAGCCCAACAGCGGTCATGGACCGACCATCTTGCAGGGCTACCTGGAGAGTGGAGACGCGGAGTGGGTTTTTCAGATGGACTCGGACAATGAAATCGGCCCTGAACATTTTCCGGACTTATGGCATCACCGCCAGGCCCATGATTTTTTGATCGGTATCAGAAAAAATCGTTCAGGAAGTTTGGCCAGGAAGATAATCAGTCTGGTTTCCCGGCTGGTGGTACGTGTCTGCTACGGATATGGGATTGCTGATGTCAATTCGCCGTACCGCTTGATGCGTACGGACAGGTTTGCTCCTCTATTTAAACGTATTCCTGCGGATACCTTTGCTCCTAACGTGATTGTCTCCGGTATGGCTATCAAGGAGCGGATGCGGGTTTATGAAACCCTTGTCCCTTTTGAGAGTCGCAAAACAGGAAAACCCTCGTTATTTGGCTTCAAATTGTTCAAGAACGCTGCCAGATCTTTTTTTCAGGTCATCAAGTTTCGCTTTGCATAGCAGATGAAACAGGCCGAATTAGCCGTTAGCTCTTCTCCATACGCCAGGCGCTGGCCTGATGCGTTTTTTATTCTGTTGCTGGCACTGCTTCTGCCCGTAATGGGAGTGCTTTCTTTTGATTTCGGGATTACCTGGGACGAGCCCGACCACCAGATGTATGGCCGCTTGGTCCTGGATTTTTTTACCTCGGGCGGACAGAATACCGGCAGTTACAGCTTGTATCTGAATTATCTCAACGGCGGGTTGTTCGACCTGATCTGTACGCTGTTTCAAAAGATTACGCCCTTTCTGAATCCTTACGACGCGCGCCATCTGATGACCAGCTTCTGGGGGTGGGGAGGGCTGCTGTTTACCGGATTACTGGCACGGCGTCTGTTCGGCTCGTGGGGCGGCGTGCTCGCTGTGGTGATTATGGTGCTTTCTCCCCGCTACTTCGGCCACAGCATGAACAACCCGAAGGATATTCCGTTCGCGGCAACCGTGGCCTTTGCCCTCTGGGCTTTTTCTCTGGCGCGTACGCAGTTTCCCTATGTCACCTGGCGTTCGGCCCTGGTGATGATCGTTGCCGTGGCCAGTTGCCTGAATATTCGAGCCGGCGGATTGTTGCTCATCGCCTACGGAGGCCTTTATTTCATCCTGCTGGCTGCCCAGGACAGGCTGTGGAAGCGCCCCCGGTCTCTGGCATTCTTCGCCTGCGTTCTTGGGCTCGGTTGCCTGGCGGCATTGGTTCTTGGGACGTTGTTCTGGCCCTGGGCTTTGCGCAATCCGTTCGTTTATCCGCTGGAAGCGCTCAGGACCATCAGCAAGTATCCCTGGACAGGAACGGTGTTGTTCGATGGAGAAGCGTATCAGGCCGCGGAACTCCCCGCACGCTATGGAGTACAGATGCATGCCGCGACCATGCCGCTGAGTCTGCTTGGAGGGGTGCTGCTGGCATCTTTTTTTTTGATCAACCGCAAAGATTGGCGAAAATATGTTTGCCTGGCCTTTGCAGGAGTGTTTCCCCTGGCCTATATCGCGGTCAAAGGGGCCATACTGTATGGGGGCATTCGCCATACGCTGTTTATCTATCCCGCTTTGGTCGCTCTGGCCGCCGGAGGATGGAACCGTTTTTTCGTAGTTTGGCATCCTTCCTGGACAAAATGTATTCCTGCTGCTTTGCTTGTATTATGTTTGGGGCACGGTTTCTGGTTTTCCATGAAACACCACCCTTACGAAGCCCTGTATTTCAATCCGCTGGCCGGAGAGTATCCTCAGGCGGCAAAGAAATATGACCATGATTACTGGGGGTTAAGCTACAAAGATGCTATCGACTGGATCCACTCGCAGCAACACCCAGGGGAAAATATTTCCGTATTTGCTCCAATGGATTTTTTTGGTGGTCAAATCGTCCGCGAATACGTCCAGCGTTTTCCCGATATCGACTATAGGGAGTCCCCCGAAGATCCGCGAGTAAAATACGTAATCACTTTGAACCGATTTTTGTATCCTGATGTGATTAATGAACTGCGGGCGGACAAGGAAAACGTCCATACTGTGGAGTTGGATGACGTTCCGCTCTGTTTTGCCGCCAGAATACGTCGATGATTATCCGTTGAGACAAGCGACCGGATTCCAGACCATGCTCTGAGTAAATCATGGTGCTTTTGTACAGTGCCTTGTTGGCTTCGGAACACTTTTGGCGTAATGAAAACCATTCGTTAATGAGTACTGGACGAGGAAACTGTGAATACAGAACAACCCATACGCAGAAAGACGCGGCAAATTCGCGTCGGAGACGTCCGTATCGGTGGAGACGCTCCCGTTGTGGTGCAGAGCATGACCAATACGGATACGCGCGATATCGAAGCCACCACGGGGCAGATTCAGGCGCTTGCCGCGGCAGGTTGCGCGCTCGTTCGTCTTGCAGTGCTGAACCAAGAGGCGGCCGGGGCCTTGCGGGACATCCGCGAAGCTTCTCCCGTACCGTTGATCGCGGATATCCACTTCGACCACCGCCTGGCCATCGGAGCGCTGGAGGCCGGTTTCGAGGGGCTGCGGATCAATCCGGGCAACATCGGTGGAGAGGGGCCCGTTGATGCGGTGGTGTCAGCCGCAAAGGCTCATGGAGCGGCTATACGCGTGGGCGTCAACTCGGGCTCTGTGGAAAAGAAGCTGCTGCAGCAATTCGGCGGTCCCACGCCAGAGGCCATGGTCGAAAGCGCGCTGGTCCATGTGGCCATGCTGGAAAAACGTGGTTTTTATGAAACCAAAATTTCCCTGAAATCCTCCTCCGTACGGGATACCATCGCCGCCTACAAGTTGCTGGCGACACGTTGCGAATATCCGCTGCATATAGGAGTCACCGAAGCTGGAACCCTGCTGCGCGGTTCGATCAAATCCGCTGTCGGGTTGGGAGTGCTGCTTTACGAAGGCATAGGTGATACGTTACGGGTTTCTCTTACCCACGACCCCGTGGCCGAACCGGGTGTTGCCTGGGAGATTCTGCGCTCACTCGGGCTGGGCGCGCGCGGTCCCGAGATTGTTTCCTGCCCGACCTGCGGCAGAACGGAAATTGATTTGATTCCTTTGGCCGAACAGGTTGAAGAACGGCTGCGTACGGTGGATGAAGTTTTCACCGTGGCCGTAATGGGGTGTGTGGTCAACGGCCCCGGTGAAGCGCGCGAAGCGGATATCGGTATCGCGGGCGGCCGGGATCTGGGTATTATTTTTCGCAAAGGCGAAGTGATCAAAAAAGTCAAAGGTCGGGAGAATCTGCTGCCCGCCTTCATGGAAGAAATCGAATCCTTTTTGGAGCAAAGGAGAAAAGGCTGATGCGTTGGAGTCGCTATTACGTACCAACTCTCAAGGAAGCCCCGGCAGATGCGGAAGTTGTCAGCCACAAGCTGCTGATTCGCGCCGGCATGATCCGGCGTTTGACGTCAGGGGTATACACCTATCTGCCCTTGGGCTATCGCGCCCTGAACAAAGTTGCGGCGATTCTGCGCGAGGAAATGGACAATGCCGGAGCATTGGAAGTGCACATGCCCATGGTACAGCCCGCGGATCTCTGGAAGGAATCCGGACGTTGGGATTATTACGGCAAGGAATTGCTGCGTCTCAAGGACCGCCACGACCGCGAAGGCTGCCTGGGGCCCACGCATGAGGAAGTCATCACCGACCTTTTGCGTGGTGAAGTCCGTTCCTATCGCCAGCTTCCCCTGAATCTTTATCAGATTCAGACTAAATTTCGTGATGAAGTGCGGCCCCGTTTCGGCCTGATGCGCGGCCGCGAATTTGTGATGAAGGACGGCTACTCCTTCGACAAAGACGAGGAAGGCGCCAACCAGAGCTACAAGGCCATGTTTGCGGCCTATACGCGGGCTTTCCAGCGGATGGGGCTGCGTTTCCGGGCCGTGGAAGCGGACTCCGGAGCCATCGGCGGCAGTTTTTCGCATGAGTTTATGGTGCTGGCTACCACCGGCGAGGACACCATTGCCGCCTGCACCGCCTGCGACTACGCGGCCAACCTGGAAAAGGCCGAGGTAACGCTTGCCGGCGAGCCTGTTTCCCTTCCCGAATGCCCGGCCTATGAAACGGTTGCTACTCCCGAGACGCATACAGTGGAAGATGTGTGCGCTTTTCTGAAGCTGGGGCCGGAAAAAATCGTTAAAACCCTGTTGTTCGATGCGGACGGCGAACCTGTCGCCGCCCTCGTACGCGGGGATCGTGAACTTAATGAAATCAAGCTCAAAAATCAGCTTAACGCCACTGTTCTGAATCTGGCCACCCCCGAACAGGTGGTTGCCTGGAGTAAGGCTCCTGTCGGTTTCGCCGGGCCGGTGGGGCTGGCGGTGGAGCGGATAGTGGCTGACAATGAGCTGCTGCAGGGCACGGATTGGGTGACGGGCGCCAACCAGGGCGACGCGCACCATGTGCATGTGGATCTCAAGCGCGATGCCTCTATCAGCGCATACGCCGACCTGCGGACAGTGACTGAAAGCGATCCCTGCCCGCGTTGTTCCGGCAAGCTAGAGCTGACCAAAGGCATCGAAGTGGGGCACGTTTTTAAACTCGGCCTGAAGTATTCCAAGACCATGAGCGCCACATTTCTGGATGAAAACGGCAAAGATCAGCACATGGTCATGGGCTGTTACGGCATCGGTGTCTCTCGTATCGTGGCTGCCTGCATTGAGCAAAATCACGATGATGCGGGCATTGTCTTTCCGCCGCCTTTGGCGCCGTACGAAGTGCTGCTCTGCAATCTGGGCATCAAGGAAGACGCTTGCAATGCCAAGGCGGACGAAATTTACACCTGGCTCAATGCCCAGGGCATTGAGGTTCTGCTGGACGATCGCAACGAACGCCCCGGCGTCAAATTCAAGGACGCGGACCTGATTGGCCTGCCCATACAATTGGTGGTGGGGGCTAAGGCTCTGGCCAAGGGAATTGTGGAGGCCAAAGACCGCCGGACCGGTGAACGCGCCGAATTACCCGTGGATGATTTCGAAGCCGCTTTCATCGCCTGGCGCAAACAGGTGCATGAAGGCTGGACTCTTTAAGTATTCTCGTATGAGGGTGGGGCAGTCGTTGTTCAATTGTTGTTTTTTTAAAAATGAGCAAACATGCCGGATATCTACTCTGTCGGTGAACTGACCGCGTTGATCAAGTCCAGGTTTGAGGAAAGTTTTCCTTTTGTCTGGGTGCGCGGTCAGGTATCCAATCTGGCGCGTCCGTCCTCGGGCCATATTTACTTTACGCTCAAGGATGAAGAGGCGTGTCTGAACATTGTCTGGTTCAAAGGCAGCCAGCGCGGCGGTTCGGACGGGCATGATCCACTGACAGGCGAGGTGTTCGGTGGCGGTGTGGAAAGCGGTACGCAGCGGTTGGCCCGGACTCTGGAAAATGGGCAGGAAATTTTGTGCGGCGGCAGCCTGACGGTCTATCCGCCGCGCGGCAGTTACCAGCTCATAGCCCAGCTGGTTCAGGACGTGGGACTGGGACGGCTTTACCTCGAATTCGAGGCGCTCAAAAAGGCCTTGGCGGAGAAAGGGTACTTCGACTCGCAGCGCAAGCGCCCGCTTCCCGGACAGATCCGGCGCGTTGCCGTGGTTACGGCCGCAACAGGCGCGGCCATTCATGATTTCATCGAAATTGCCCGTACGCGCGGTTTGAGCAGTGAGATCCGGCTGTATCCCTCCCTGGTGCAGGGTAACGAAGCGCCGGAATCCATTTCCAAAGCCATGCAGCTGGCTTTCAGGGACAATTGGGCCCAGGTGCTGGTGTTGATTCGGGGCGGGGGATCTCTGGAAGATTTGTGGGCATTCAATACGGAGCCTGTGGCCCAGGCTGTATTCGATGCGCCTATTCCTGTGGTAGCGGGTATCGGACACGAGGTGGACGTCAGCATCGCCGACATGGTCGCGGATGTTCGCGCGGCCACGCCCAGTCATGCGGCGCAGCTGCTCTGGCCGGAAAGGCAGCGTATGGCGCAGGATGTGGATACGGCGGAAATGGCGCTACGTACGGCCTGGGAACGCTGGCTTAGGGGCACGGAACGCGAACTAGCCTCATTGCAAAAGGCATTGTCTCTGCTTTCGCCCAAAGGACGCCTGGAAAGGGCCATTGAGCGTACGGAGGAGCTGGCCCCGCGGCTGGAGCGGGCGGCCAAGGCCTATTTTTCCGGACGGATATTGCAGCTGGAGCGTCTGGAAGAACGGCTGATACGAAGTTTTGGTCCCGAGGTCATTCAGGAGCGTTCGCTGCAGCTGGAATTGCTGTCCGGGCGTTTGCAGCATGCCGGAGAGCGTTTCTTGACCCGGCGGACGCAACAACTCGAACATGCGGCTCTCAAACTGGAGTCTCTTGATCCGATGCTGCCCCTTGAGCGTGGGTACAGCCTGGTGCGTCGCACGGACGGCAGTATTTTGCGGGATTCCGCCATGGTGGCATCAGGCGATTTGCTGGACATTCGTCTGGCGCATGGCAGAGTAGAGGCCGAGGTCGTTGCAAGTCATCCCGAGAGGAGTTCGGAAGAGCGCGATAATGCGTAACAAGGTATTTTCCCAAAAGTTTTTTATCAAGCATGTTCAGTCACACGTGCATTTTGGTCTCAGAGTGGTAGGCCAGTTGCTGTAGCGAAAGACAGCTGAACAGACGGGTATTGGTGGCATCATGACCAAGCAAAAACAGAATACATTGCCTGCGGAAGCCCCGGTACGGGATTTCGAAGGGCGGATGGAACGGCTGCAAGTCATTGTGGAATCACTGGAACAAGGCGACAGCACTCTGGAAAAGGGCATGAAGCTCTACAAAGAAGGTTTGGCGCTGGTGCACTCGTGCCGCAAGGAACTGCAGGAAGCCAAGCACGAAATTACAGTCTATAGTGAAGGGGGCTTTCAGGAATACGCGCAGGAAGCAGACCCCGATCCAACGGAGGAAGCCGATGGGGGCGAATAAACATGGTGAGGAAGCGGCGCTGGTAAAGGCCGTGTTGCGGCAGCATGCCCAACAGGTGGAAGCCTTTTTGGCCGCCTGCCTGCAGAACAGGGATATTCCCGAGGGATTGCTGGAGGCCATGCAGTACAGCCTGGATGCCGGAGGGAAACGGCTCAGGCCCGTATTATGCCTGACATGCGCGGAGCTTTTTGGTCTTGAGGCCGATAAAATTATGCCCTTTGCCTGCGCCATTGAATGCATCCACACCTATTCGTTGATTCACGACGACCTGCCGGCCATGGATGATGATGATCTACGCCGGGGCAAGCCCTCCAATCACAAAAAATTCGGTGAAGCTCTGGCCATACTTGCCGGAGACGGTTTGCTTACTGAATCGTTTGTTTTGATGAGCGAAGCGGCCCCTGCCGTGCCGGCTGAACGCGTTTTGCCTGCCATGGCCCTCATCGCCCGCAAAGCCGGTTCTTCGGGCATGGTTGGCGGGCAGACCCTGGACATGGCCT
Organism: Desulfovibrionaceae bacterium; assembly: GCA_963677785.2. GTDB lineage: Bacteria > Desulfobacterota > Desulfovibrionia > Desulfovibrionales > Desulfovibrionaceae. Next base: position 1,014,844 of record CAXXDH010000002.1, read on the forward strand.
ATACGGGACGCGGCAGAGTGGATCTTGATGCTTTGCGTAATATGCACGCGCGCAAGACAGGTGCTCTGATCCTGGGGTCGTGCCTGAGCGGCGCGATGCTTGCCGGAGCCGCAGCCGAGGATCTGGAACGTATCGAAGCCTATGGAAAGGCCATTGGGGTTGCCTTTCAGATAGTGGATGATATTCTGGATGAGATCGGCGATGAGAAAGCCTTGGGCAAGCCTGTGGGCAGCGACCGCGAGCAGGGCAAGGTGACGTATCCGTCCTTGCTCGGCCTGGAAAAAAGCAGGGAGCTCGCCGAGGAGTGCGTTGCCGAAGCGTTGCGGATGTTGCAGCCCTATGAGGGAGAAACAGCAGCGTTTTTGGGAAGCCTTGCCAAATATATTGTCCAGCGCGCGCAGTAGGCTGGTAATTTAACCGTAGAAATACGAACGCCGGGAAGAGAAATGACTCAAGACACGGCCGCAACATGTTCGGTGCTATCAAAAATGAATTCTCCTGTCGCAGTAACCAAATGCGAGTTGAACGAACTGCAACATCTGGCAGCTGAACTGCGACGCCAGATTATCACCACAGTTTCCGTCAACGGCGGCCATTTGGCACCTTCTTTGGGGGTCGTGGAACTGACTCTGGCCTTGCTCAACAAGTTTGATCCGGCAAAAGACAACATCATCTGGGATGTCGGCCACCAGGCCTATGCCTACAAGATTTTAACCGGCCGCAGGGACACCTTTCCGACCCTGCGTACGTTCGGGGGCATCAGCGGATTCCCGCGTCGGGCAGAAAGCCCCTACGATCATTTCGGCGTCGGTCATTCGTCCACATCCATTTCCGCAGCGTTAGGCATGGCCATGGGGCGTGATCTGGCCAAAAGTGATGAAAAGGTGGTGGCCATCATCGGAGACGGCTCCATGACGGCCGGTCTAGCTTTTGAAGGCTTGAATCAGGCCGGACATATGGGCCGCGACTGCATTGTAGTGCTCAATGATAATGAAATGTCCATCTCACGCAATGTCGGCGCGTTATCTTCGTTTTTGTCGCGCAATCTTTCCAAACGCTGGCTTTTGAAGCTGAAAAAGGAAACCGAGAACTGGGTTCGCCAGATCCCCACTTATGGCCCGGATCTCGTGGATTACCTGCGCAAAAGTGAGGGATCTCTCAAGGGGTTGTTCACGCCAGGGATGCTTTTCGAGGCCTTGCGCTTCAATTATATCGGCCCCATTGACGGACACGATCTTGAACAGTTGCTGGAAGTATTCGGCATGGTCCGCGAGTTGGAGGGGCCGATCCTGGTGCATGTCATGACCAAAAAAGGCAAGGGCTACGCTCCTGCGGAAAACAATCCGACCTATTTTCACGGCGTAGGTTCGTTTGAACCGGAAACCGGAAAAGCCAGAAAATATGCCAAGGCCGGACAGGTGGCTTTGCCCAGCTATACGGACGTATTCGGTAGCACGCTCAGCAAGTTGGCGGAAGATGATCCCCGTATTGTTGCGATCACGGCGGCAATGCCTGAGGGAACCGGACTGGCCAGATTTGCCGAACGTTTTCCCGACAGGTTTGTCGACGTGGGTATTTGCGAACAACATGCCGTGACGTTTGCCGCGGGCCTCGCCGTCAAAGGTTTCAAACCCGTGGTCGCCATTTATTCGACATTCCTGCAGCGTTCGTACGACCAGATTCTGCATGATGTCTGCCTACAGAATCTGAATGTGACGTTCTGCCTAGATCGCGGCGGACTTGTAGGCGAAGACGGCGCCACGCACCATGGTGTTTTTGATTACTCCTATCTGCGGCACATTCCCAACATTGCCATGATGGCGCCCAAGGATGAAGCTGAGCTGCAGCGTTTGCTGGTGACGGCCATGGCCTATGACGGACCACTGGCCATCCGCTATCCGCGCGGGGTGGGAGTAGGAGCGCCTTTGCTGGATGCGCCCGACGCCGTGGAAGTCGGCACGGGCGAGTTGATGCGGGAGGGGACGGACGCTTTGGTGCTGGCTGTAGGCAGCCGGGTTTACCCGTCCCTGGAAGCGGCAGAGGAACTGGAAAAAGAAACCGGCGCGTCTGTGGCCGTATACAATGCGCGGTCCATCAAGCCGTTGTCAGCGGAGATGCTCCAGCTTGCAGCCCAGGCCAAACGTTTGATGCTGGTGGAGGAGAACGTTCTGGCTGGTGGTTTTTCCTCTGCAGTACTCGAAGCCCTCTGCGATGGCGGATTGCTGTACGCGTCGGGACCGAAAAAGATCAAACGCATGGGCGTTCCCGATGCCTTTGTGGAACATGGCGCGCAGAAAAAATTGCGCGAGCAGGTTGGTATAGACCAAACAGGAATCAAACGGGCTTTGCAGGAGTTGCTGCAAGCCTGAAGCCGACTATCCGAAGCGTGAAAACAGCATTTAGAGTTTTTCCATAGCGCCGAACAGCTTGCCTTCGGGCGTATCGTTGAGGCTGCCGCCGGAAATGGCAGCCTTGATTCTATCCATAAGATAGCCGTCCCAATGTTCAATAGTACCACTGCCTCCCGCGCGTATTCTTTTGCGCGATAAGATGTCTTTGTCAAAATCCGCAGTCAAGGTGATGAAGTCGTTTTTCGTCGCGAATTTAATCACATATTTTTCCTTTTCCGGATTCTTGAGGACCAAGTCATAGAGGGCCTCTGCCTGGCTCGTGGATCCGAAACTCGAGCCTTTGACGCCGATCAGTTCATGGACGATTTCACCTTCCCGGTTGGCCGCATCGGACCAGAACATCAGAGTTTTGAGTTTGACTTGAGAGAAAATGACAAAAAGCAGCAACACGGCGACGCCGGCTACTATGAGTTGGCCTTTCCTCTTTTTGGCTTTCTGGTAAGCGCGGAAGTCGTTCCATTCTTCTTCGGAAAAACTTTTATGTCGTTTGTCGCCGGACATGGACATTGATGAACTCCTTGCATCGTTGGCGGCTTTTATTCAGCTATATCAAACTGCTCCCGGACAGATCAATTGCTCAGCAAAATTAAGGTTTGGCTGACCCCCTGTCAATGCCGGTCATAGCTAAATACTGCCAGGGCAACCGGATGGTCCGGTCGAAGAGCTGCCCAATGACGTTGTAATTTGCTATGCTTTTTTTCAACCAGTAGTGCTGCTTTTGGAAAGGGGCGCTGTAAAGACGTCGTAACATGCGAATGTTACTCCTCTTTGGTAGACAATATTGCTAAGTTAACAATGAAATTTTTGGTCTTTGCCTGGAGATAGTGATGAAAAAAGAGTCGCCCATGCCCCATGACGCCAAAAGCAAGCAGCAAGCAGCAGTAAAGCGAACCGTGCAGGAGTATCTTGATGAAACCCCATGCTGGAGTGATGGTACGACGGCCCCAGGCGTCCCCATGACGCGTATGCAGTGGCGTATCTGGTGGCTGGCCACGGCGGGCAAGTTTTTTGAAGGTCTCGTAATTTTCATGACAGGTGTTGCTCTGCCGTTGATAGTCAAGGAATTCGGTCTGAACGCCATGGAAAAGGGCGCAGTGGGGGCGGCGCCCCTGCTTGGTATTTTGATCGGAGCCACGGCCCTGGGCGGACTTTCGGATTGTTGCGGCCGGAAACGGATGTTTGTTTTGGAGATGGTTATTTTTACGGTATTTCTGGGGTTGCTGGTCGTAAGTCCCAATTATATTTTGCTCTTGTTTTTTTTATTTGGAATGGGGCTGGCTTTGGGCTGCGATTATCCAACGGCGCACATGGTCATTTCGGAAAGCATCCCCTCAAAAGATCGAGGAAAGCTCGTATTGGGGGCTTTTGGGTTTCAAGCTGTGGGCGCATTGGTTGGAACTGCCATAGGGTATTTGGTCTTGTATAAAAATCCGGAGTTGCAGGCTTGGCGCTGGATGTACGGTACGGCCGTGATTCCGGCTTTTATGGTTATAGTCGGCAGGCTGTTCATTGTGGACAGCGCCCATTGGCTGGTTTCCCGCGGACGTATTTCCGAGGCGGAAATTGCCTTGACCAAGTTGCTGGCTCGCGAGCCTGCGTACCCGCAATCAGTCAGTATCAAGGCACCCCGAGCACAAAAAGATGGTTCCACTGAAACTCCCAAGCGGCATCCGGGCGTACTATTCAACAAGCAAAACCGGCGGGCGACCATCTGTGCGGCAGTTCCCTGGTTCCTGCAGGATCTGGGGACCTACGGCATCGGCATTTTTACGCCCACGGTACTGGGCGCGGTCATCGGTTCCGAAGTCAAATACGCGCATAATCTTATGGACATTATCAACAATGACATGCTGGCGGCAAAGGGTGCGGCTTTTGTGGACGTGCTGCTTCTTTTCGGTATTTTTGCCGCCATTGCACTGGCAGATAAAGCCGGGCGTCTGAAATTGCAGTTTATCGGGTTCATCGGATGCGCAGTGGGGTTGATTCTGGCGGCCCTGTCGTTAAGCGCCACGGGAAATGGTAAAATCGTACTTTTGTTCGCAGGATTTATGCTGTTCAATTTTATGACCAACATGGGCCCCAATTCCATGACCTATCTGCTGTCCGGAGAAGTGTTTCCCACCCACATCCGGGGGTTGGGGGCGGGATTCGCCGCGTCATTCGCCAAGGTCGGCGCGGTGCTCACGGCATTTTTTTTTCCTGTTTTTCTCAAAGATATCGGTACGCAGAACCTGCTTTATCTGTTGGCTGCGACCTCGTTGCTCGGCGCCTACATCACGAAAAAATACGGCATAGAAACCAAAGGCATCAATCTGGAATCGATCGGGCTAGATACTCCTCCGGACCATGAAACACACAATTTTATGGAATCTCCTGAAATACAACGGACGTAACGTGCTGGCATATAGCCTGGACTCACTGATTTAACAGAATTAAATTACAACCAGTCGGTTTCCGTAATCCGGTAAAATTCACCATGACCCGGAAAAATCATGACAGTCCGGCCTTGCTTGCGCACTTTTGCCTGCGTAATACGCAGAAGCTCTTTCAACGACCGCATTTCCTTGCTGAAAAGGCGGCTGTCGCTGTTTGTGCTGGTCATCAGGTAACGCGCGATGGACAGGGTGGATTTGGTGCGGTCAGAAAGGCTGGGGACGTCTATGAGATAATCACCGCAGAACAACAGGCCGTATTCGGGTTCATACAGAAAAACTTGTGCGGGCACATGCCCGCCATGACTTTCCAACACTTCAAAGCATAAGTCGGCCACACGAAATTCACCTATCACTTTAAATTCTTCCCAGTAATCCATATTGGAACTGGAGGGAGGAAAGGGCGTAATCCCGGCTGGTGTCTGCAATTCCGTAAGATGGTTGATAAGGCGCGTATAGGCGCCGTTCAAAGCCATGAGTTGCGTATCGCTGCCATAGGCGCGGTTCTGGTGTTCGAAAATCTGCCGGCAGTCCGGATGCATGAAAACCTGCGTTCCGTAGGTTTCCTGCAGAGGCGCGGCCCATCCCGCGTGATCGGCATCGGCATGCGTCAGGGCAATGCGCGTTATCCGGGACGGATCCAGGGCATGGCCGGAGAGCCATTCCACAACATCCGGGAAGTAAAGGCCATAGCTCGAATCAATGAGGGTATAGTCCGTCTCCGTACGCAATAAAAAGGCATTGGCGCCCGTAGGGCAGGCCAGCATATAGAGGGCGACCTGGGGGGTAAGGCGGAGCGGGCCGGTAAGCCGCAGGCTGAAATTTTCTCCGAGCTTTCCCAAAGAAGCGGCCGCCAGATGCAAAATCTGGCTGAAGACTTCGGAGGTCGCCATGGAGTCCTCATTTTCTCCGGCCTCGCGCCGAAAATCAAACAATGCCTGGCGCATATCATCGGACGTATGCAGCAGTTCGGACAGAGCGTTGAGTTTTTCCCGGGGCAGGATGGCCCGCAGTTTGAATAGAAAAGTTTCAACCTGGTTCAGGCCGATGATCGCGTCTATGGGATCCCCATCGCCGTGCCAAGCCACAGTAAAATGAAAATCGTCGCTGGTCAGATGTTGCAGCAGCAGTTCCACTTTTTCCGGGACCGGTGTGGCCAGCGATACCTGGGCGATTCCAGCCGTCTGCGACTTGTCGTACTCCAGGTGAATGACGTTGGCGTCATAGCGTTTCAGGATTTCTCCAAACCTGGCCATGGTTCCCGGCTTGTTTTCCAGAGAAACTTTGAGCTGCAACAATCCCGCCGGATTAAATACGCGGCAGCTGCTTTCTTCTGTGAATTTCGGTGCGGCAAATTTGCCGTGACGCAGCAAGGCATCTGCCAATTCGCCGCCGTGGGCCGCGCTTTTGCATCGCAGGGCCAGCTCCACTCGATGCGGATTATCAGATCTGTTGAAAAAAAAGTGTTCAATTACGGCACCATGACTGCCGAACAGGGAAGACAACCCTGCTACTTCGCCTGGTCTGTCCAGAACGTAGACGTGGGTTGTCAAAAGCCAGCCCGACGCGTCATGTGTCAGGGTGGCTGTAGGTTCAGTGTGTTGCGTCGACATCGCGCATCCTCCATGCGGCCAGAATACGCACAGGAGGTGGATCAGGCAAGAGTGAGAGAATTTCACCCCATACAAATACGAAAAAGTTGTTTTTGGGGGGGCGTTGATAAATAAAAGAGCGTTTTTATCTGTACAAGGTTCCGGATAGTAGAATGAAGGAGGCCGCAACACGGTTTTGAGTATGCCTACTATCCGTCATTGCCCGAAGTTGCGGCCCCTATCCGGTGTACCTGTTACATTGTTATTCGTATAATCAGCCGCAGTTTTTCCCGCATTTCATTTTGTTGATGAGTTCTTTCAGGATTTGCACCTGTTTGGCCAATTGTAGCACGACACTGGTTGATTCGTGCATGGCTGTCGCGGTTTCCTGGGAAATTTGATTGATTTCCAGAATGTTGCGGTTGATTTCTTCACTTGCCGCAGATTGTTCTTCTGCGGCTGTGGCGATGGATCTGACTTGATCAGTGGTTGAATCGACCATGGAAACGATGGCCTCGAGCGAATGTCCGGACTGGTCCGCCATTTCGGTCGATTTTTCAATGGCTTTCACCGACCGTTCAACGTTTGCGATATTCCGTTTTGTTCCATCCTGAATACCGCGAATGGCATCACCAACTTCTTTGGTGGCCGACATGGTTTTTTCCGCAAGTTTGCGTACCTCATCCGCCACCACGGCAAAACCGCGGCCTGCTTCGCCTGCTCTGGCTGCTTCTATAGCCGCATTCAGTGCCAGTAAATTGGTCTGGTCGGCAATATCCGAGATAACATCCAGAATTTGACCGATTCCTTCCGCCTCCTGTCCCAGCTTGTCGATGTCGGTTTTGATGGTATGCACCTGCTGATAGACTTCTTCAATGCTGAGGATGGCGTTTTTGACGATAACGGCGCCTTGTTGGGCTTTCTCCTTTGTTTCATCGGCGGTCTGGGCCGCATGGGAGGCGTTTTGAGCTACCTCCAATACGGTGGCGTCCATTTCTTCCATGGAGGTGGCGGTCTCGGAAACCCTGTTGGATTGCTCTTCCGCTCCATGGCTGGACTGTTCGATCTGCAATGAGAGTTGCTCGGAAGAGGTGGTCAGAATAGAAACTACGGATTGAAGCTCGTCCGCCGCCTTAAGCAGCTCTTCTGATTTGCTGTCCGCCTCTTCTTTGGCGAGTTGCGCCTGTGTCATGGCCTGCCTGGCTTCTTCAGCTTTCAAGGAGGCATCTTTTTCCTTCTGTGATAAATTCCGCATCATGTTCTTTAGCGAGAGCGCCATGGTATTCAAGGCCTTCTGCAAGGTACTGACTTCATCATTTCCACTTGTCGCCAGAGCAATGTCGAAGTCTCCGGAAGCAATACTTTCTGCCGCAGATGTGGTTTTCTGCAGTGGAATGGCAATATTGCGGGAAATGATAAGACTCATGGGCAAAAGAAGAAGAAAAAACAGCATAAAGAAAATGATCCCTTCCCATAGCATCATTGTATCGCTTTTTTTATGCATTTTGTCTGCGATTAAGGCGGATTCTTCATCAATGTTATCTATGTACACCCCTGTTCCGATCCAATAGGGTGTTCCCGGTATCATCGTGGCATATCCGAGTTTGGGAACAATGCCTTTTCCGGGCTTGCTGAATGTAAAATGAAGATAGCCACCTCCGGTATGCGCTACTTTATCAAGCTCCCTGACGGAATACACTCCGTCTTTTCCTTTAAGGTTTTTCAAATCCTTGCCTTGAAGGTCGGGTTTTGCCGGGTGAGCCACATTCACCGTACCTTTATAAATGAAATAGTACCCCGAGTTGTCAGCTTCGAAAAAGATTGATTGTATTGCTTTACGCAATATTTTGATTTGTGTTGCATTGTCTTGGACACCATCTAAGGAAGCAGCCAATGCCATGGCAATTGAATCAGTTGCAGTTTTTATTTTATCCTTTTGTCCTTCCAGCATAATTCTCTGAGACTCATCGGCTCCGAAATCTGCCAGTTGATTTGAGGAATAAATTCCAGCAACGAAAATCGCAATTGCAGAAAAAGCTGAGATAAAAAATAATATAAGCAGTTTGATTCTAATGGTCAGTTTTTTCATTATATCTCCCCCATAGTATTGTTCATAAAATAAGTTATATCACCCCCGGCAAAGCCGGGGGCTTGAATCTGTGAGCCGCTCAAAGCGGCTTAAAGAACCGCCTAAAGGCGGAATTTCAGTTGTTCGATTCGCTTGTCTTCCTGCTCTTGCTTCCGGATATACTCGCGAATCACCTTCTCATCTCTTCTTACAGTTGAAACATAATACCCACGCGCCCAGAAGCTTTGACCTGCAAAACCTCTTGCTCGGCCTTGAACTTCCCTCGCGATGTGGATTGCACTTTTTCCTTTTATAAAACCAACAACTTGTGCGACTGAATATTTTGGCGGGAGCGCAATATACATATGCACATGGTCTATGCACAAAGTCCCTTCCAATATTTTGCTTTCACGCTGCTTGGCAAGCTTATGAAAAACATTTCCCAAATATCTCCGAATCTTGCAAAATAATACCTTGCGGCGATACTTCGGTATCCAAACGATATGATACTTGCAGTCCCACCGCGTGTGACATAGGCTTGACTCACTCTTCATGAAGCCTCTCCTGTGCTCACTTTGAGCAGCCCACCGGGAGAGGCTTTATATTATTCCCGCATCAGTCAAACTTTGTTGGTCCCCCGGCAAAGCCGGGGGATTTCTCATCAGATTAATTAGATCGCATCTGCGATAATAATTAAAGGAGTAAATTTTTTTTGGAAATGTAGATTCTTATGAAGAGGAAAAAATCTATCTGCTCACTCTTTTAGCAGTATTTTTTCAGGTGGCAAATTAATATTACTTAAAAAACCTGAAAAATACATTTGTGACCCGTATGGCATAAAAAGTCAAAAAGAAGTTGTTGTGATTATATAGCACGAGTGATTGGGAAAAGTGATTGAAAAAATGGAAAGGGGTGACAAATTGTATGGTGTGCAAAAAAAGCCCGGGAGCTGCCCGGGCTTTTACATATCAGCGTAATTGTTATTCCTGCACCAATGGTTCGTGCTGCGAAAGATCATAAAAACCATGAACAACGAACGGCAGCGTGTAATTGGGAATTTTTTCAAACCGGATGAATCCCAGAGTCTTGCCCTCGGGAATACTCGATAGCGGGGGAAGTCCCAAAGGAATGGGAAGATCCAGCGGACCGGCTATGATTGATGTAACCCGCTCGTCGTAACGATCTTTGATGTACTCAATAACCTTGTCGCGTTCGTCCTGGGTGAAGGCTTCAAATACCGTCAGGCGCGTTTTGAGCGGGTCGAGGTCCATCTCGGGGTGCATGGGATCGCCGATAAGGATATTCCAATCATATTTGGGATCCTGGCCTTCGGCCTCCGCATCATACCCGGCGCGGAACAGGTGGATATCCACGTTTTTGCGGCCCTTGAAACTTTTTATTACCATGCTTACGACCCATGCGCGATCTACCGGCAGCGTGTGCTCCGGGACGGCAACTTTGACATCCATGCTATTTCCTCCTTAAAAACGCCGGTGGTCGACGGCGCGTTCAGCTTTCGGTATACGTTGTTGGAAGGCAACAATACGGACAGCTTCCGGCTTTGGCAAGTCGCCATCGCCATGCTGCACGGGTATTTATCCGCTTTGCCAAAGGATTCCATGAACAGACTTTTTCAGATCGAAAGCGCTTTTCAACCCACAGGAGACCAGCCCGAGGCCATCAACCAGCTGGCGACCAACATCAACCAGGGCGTGAAGGACCAGGTTCTGCTCGGCGTCACCGGCTCCGGCAAAACCTACACCATGGCCCAGGTTGTTGCCGCCTGCCAGCGTCCTGCACTTGTGCTGGCTCCCAACAAGACTCTCGCGGCCCAGCTTTATAATGAATTCCGCGGACTGTTTCCGCATAATGCCGTGGAATATTTCGTCAGTTATTACGATTACTATCAGCCTGAAGCCTATGTCCCGCAGTCCGACACCTACATCGAAAAGGACAGCTCCATAAACGACGACATCGACAAGCTGCGCCATGCGGCCACCCACGCTTTGCTGACCCGGCGCGATGTCCTGATCGTGGCTTCCGTTTCCTGCATTTACGGCCTGGGATCGCCCGAATATTACGCCAAGCTGGTTATCCCGGTTGAAGTCGGTCAGCAGCTGACGCAGGACAACCTGATAAAACGTTTGGTGGAAGTGCAGTACGAGCGCAATGAATACGACTTTCATCGTGGTACGTTTCGGGTTCGGGGTGACGTTGTGGAAATCATCCCGGCGTATCATCACGAGCGTGCCCTGCGGCTGGAATTTTTCGGTGATGAAATCGACCGGATGCATGAGGTGGACCCGCTTACGGGCGAGCTGCTCGGCGAATTGAGTAAAACCGTAATTTTTCCTGCAAGCCACTATGTTTCGGACCAGGACAATCTGCAACGGGCCATTGAAGACATTCGCTCCGAGCTGCACGATCGGCTACTTTTTTTTCAGGAAGCGAACCAGCTGGTCGAAATGCAGCGTCTCGAACAACGGACCATGATGGACCTGGAAATGATCGAGCAGCTCGGATATTGTACGGGTATTGAAAATTATTCCATGCACCTGGATAAACGGCTGCACGGGCAGCCGCCAGCCTGTCTGCTGGATTATTTTCCTGATGATTTCCTTATTTTTGTCGACGAATCGCATATCACCATCCCCCAGGTCGGCGGAATGTTCAACGGGGACCGTTCGCGCAAAAGTACGCTGGTGGATTACGGCTTTCGGCTGCCTTCGGCCTTGGACAACCGGCCTCTGCGTTTTGAGGAGTTCCTCAAACGGATCAACCAGGCCGTTTATGTCTCCGCCACCCCGGGGCCTTGGGAGCTGGAACGCTCGCAAGGGCTGGTCGTGGAGCAAATCATCCGCCCGACCGGCCTGATAGACCCGGAAATAGAAATTCGGCCGACTAAAGGGCAGGTGGACAACCTGCTGGCCGAGTGCAAGAAACGCCAGGAAAAAGATGAACGCGTTCTGGTGACCACCCTGACCAAACGGATGGCCGAAGATTTAACCGAATACTTTAACAATATGGGCCATCCGGCCCGCTATCTCCACTCGGACATCGACACCCTCGAACGGGTGGCCATCATACAATCCCTGCGCAAAGGGGATTTTTTTACCCTCGTCGGGATCAATTTGCTGCGAGAAGGTCTTGATATTCCGGAAGTTTCTCTGGTTGCCATACTGGATGCGGACAAAGAAGGTTTTTTGCGTTCGACACGGTCCCTGATCCAGACTTTCGGACGCGCAGCGCGTAACGATCGTGGAACGGTTTTGTTGTATGCGGACAAAAAAACCCGTTCCATGCGCGAGGCCATGGAGGAAACCGAACGACGCCGTGAAAAACAGTTGGCTCATAACCAGCTCCACGGTATTACGCCGGTTACGATTCGCAAAGACATGGCAAATATTCTGGACAGCATTTATTCCCAGAACAAAGGCACCGCTTCGTACGCACATGCGGCCGAACCTGCGGCAGCCTACGGGGAAAAAGCCGGAAGCGGGGAATACGGTGCCTATCTTAGCGATCCTGAAGCTCTGGGCAAGGAAATAAAAAAACTGGAAAGAAAGATGCGCGACGCGGCCAAAGAACTGGAGTTCGAGCGTGCGGCCGAATTGCGGGACCGCATCAAAGTGCTCCGCGAACGTTTGATAGCAGAATCCTGAGGACCTATGAGACGCCCCCGTATCAAGTACCATAAGCTGGAAACCCGCATGGGGTCCTTCCTGCCTTTGACATTGGGAATCATCGGGCTGGTGTTAATCCTGGTCGGCTCTTCCTTCGGGTACATGTACATTGAGGGGTGGGATTTCTGGGACAGTTTTTACATGGCCATGATCACGCTTTCCACGGTCGGTTTTCAGGAAGTCCATGAGCTGAGCCGGGTAGGCCGTTTGTTCACCTCCTTTTTGATTCTGGTCGGAGTGGGAACGTTCATGTTCATGGCCGGTTCGATTGCACAGCTGGTGGTGGAAGGCCGCCTGCATCACATACTTGGGAGAAAACGCATGCAGCATACCATTGATAGTCTCAAGGACCATTTCATTGTTTGCGGATATGGCCGTATCGGTTCCATAGTGGCCAAGGAAATCCAGGAAGAAGGCCTGCCCGTGGTGGTGGTTGAACAGAATGAGGAGTTGCTGCTGGAACTTGAAGATGAAGAAATGCTGCATGTGCAGGGGGACGCGACTTCGGACCAGGTTCTCCTGTCCGCAGGCCTGGAACGGGCCAAATCGCTCGTGACCACACTGGACCGCGAAGCATCCAATGTCTACGTGGTGCTGACGGCACGACAGATCAAGCCGGATATCCTGATCATCTCCCGTTGCGACAACACCAGCCATATCCACCGGCTGGAACTGGCCGGAGCCGACAGGGTGGTGATGCCCCATACCATAGGAGGCATCCGCATGGCGCAATCTGTGTTGCGTCCGGCCGTGATTTCCTTTTTGGAACTGGCCATGCGCGGCGGCATTGACCTGCAACTGGAGGAACTGAAAGTCTCTGAAGTCTCCGAGCTTGTTTCCAAAGATTTGATCCAGTCCCAGATTCGTCCACGCTTCAATCTGATCATCGTGGCCATCAAGCAGGCCAACGATCAAATGCTGTATAATCCGCCGCCGCAGACGGTCATCAATGCGGGGGATACGCTGTTGGCCATCGGACGCAAGGAAAATCTGCGCCAGTTGGAGCAGATTTTATAGGTCCTTCACCTATTCGTACACCACCACCTCGGTCCCCGGTTCAATGGTTCGGGCCAGCTCCAGTCCGTCTTTGTTAGTCATTCTGATACAGCCCTGTGAAACGCGGCGGCCGATCAGCGAAGGTCTGTTGGTGCCGTGAATCCGGAACGACCCGCCGTTGTTTCCGTGCGACAGGTAAATTTTGAACGCCCCCATGGGGTTACTACGGCTTCCAGGCGGAACAGGTGCGAGTCTGCGTCCTTTAGCCGCGGCCTGACGAATCATCCGCGCCGTGGGAAACCACCACGGGTCGTAGTCGATGGCGGTCACGTATCCGGTTCCTTGCGGATAGGGCACGCCTTTCTTGGCTGTGGCAACCTTGTAAGGACGCATGAGCATTTTGCTTCCATCAGGCAATACGCGATAGAGCCACAGCGTGCATTTGCCTACACTGATTTCAATGCGGTAATTCTTGAGTTCATTTGCTGAGCGCAATGGTACGTACCGTACGCCGCCCGAATAGATTACCTCGCGCGCTCCGTACAGCTTTGCCAGCTGTTCGAGACGCTGTCTGTAGTCCTGCTTGCCGGTTTTCCGAGCACCTTGGGGGACAGCGACAGCGGATGCGGATTGCCGGACCGCTGCCGCGGGAGCTGCGGATTCTCCCGGAACAACGGTCTGGGGAGCGATTCCCGCGTAGCGAACCACGGGCTTGTAGGGCAGCATCCTGATCTCAACCCGGCGGTTCAGGCTGCGCCCTCGGGATGTGCTATTGTCGGCCAGGGGTTTGTCTTCGCCATAACCTTTTACCTCGGTACGTTCGGCCGGGATGCCGAATCTGGTCAGAAGCGCGATCTGCAGTTCCAGCGCGCGTTGGTACGAAAGACGCTGGTTATTTTCTCTGCTGCCTACGTTGTCCGTATGGCCGACGATACGGGCTTTGATTCCCGGGGTGTTTTGCAGAAATTGGGCAAGCTCCCGTGCTTGCTGCAGCATGGACGAATCCAGTCCGGAACGACCGGTGGAAAAACGAAAGGTGAAGGTCCTTGCAAGGGCATCCCGACTGGGAGCAGGCAGGGCTGGAGCAGGTGGGCTTGCAACGCCTGCAGTAGTGTTTTGGGGGACAGGTGCTACAGGTGGTGCCGACCGGACTACAACGCTTTGCCCGGCATCGGAAATATTCTCGATGGTCAGTTCCATACGGTTGTTTCTGGCTCGACCGTAAGCGGAAGAATTGGCGAACAGCGGAACTTCCGCACCTCTGGGAAGAATACGAATCCGGGCCGGATCAATCGCGCCTTCCCGGAGCAGATAATTTTTTACCGCAAGGGCTATGTGCTTCGAACGTTCCATGCTTTCCTGTTGGGAATGAAGCAGGGCCGAATGGGCCGTGATACGCAGGTGTGTCCGTGGCTCGATTTTCAAAATTCCTACTAGCGCTGCTTTATAAATATCCAATTCGGATGCAATGGCGCTATCGTCCTGGTTCTTGGGCAAAGACAGCACAAGGCTCAGCTCAGATTTTTTGGGCGGTTGTTTTTCCGGTTTTACAGTTTTAGAGGGAAGGTCCTGAATGACCGGGGTGGCCGCGGCTTTCAAAGACTTCCTTCCTCCATGCGCACCGCAGGCGCTGAGAGCGAAAACCATAAAGATTAGTAACGCAATGTTCTGTCGCATCTTTTCCTCTCACCTTAATCCGATGCTTTAGGTATCCACCGACGCATTGACAAAATGGCTTCCTGAAATAGTACAGATTCAAGAGGCAAAAGAAAAAAGAGTATTACAATAGAAATACTTCATTTTTTATTATACACTAAATACGCAAGCAATCAAGTGTATTACGTTATTTTCTCTGTAGAGAATATTTAAAAATTTTATAGATAAAGTATAGTACTTCAGTTGTTTGTTTGATGGTTTGTAGTGTGTCGTATAAGTCGGGTTACGAGGTCAAACTAATCAAACTCCACTTGCAGCATCGTTGTTACATTGAAAGAGCAGGGAAGTATGGCCAAACGCAAAGTTAAATCCGGACATAAGGCAGCGGCAGCTCCTCCGTTCAGAGGGCTGACAATCAATCAGCTTGATGCATACGAGTGGGAAATCCCTCCAGTGGGAACCATGCGAGCCCCCGTACGCTTGTTTGCCGCGGAAGGCATTGCCAGGGCCCTGGAAGATCGCGTGTTCCAGCAAGCAGCCAATGTAGCTTCTTTACCTGGCATTGTTTCGGCCTGTTATGTGATGCCGGACGCCCACGCGGGGTATGGCTTTCCCATCGGCGGGGTTGCGGCCTTTGATCCGAATCAAGGCGGCGTCGTGTCGGCCGGTGGAGTTGGATTCGACATCGCCTGCGGCGTACGTACGCTACTGACCGGCTGCGACAAGGACCAGATTTTGCGCGTACAGCATTTGCTGGCCGATACGCTGCAGGCAATGATTCCGGCCGGAGTGGGCGGCAAAGGCGAGCTGCGCCTTGATGCCGGGCAGATGGAGGCCATGTTGTTCGGAGGTGCGCACTGGGCAGTCGGTGCGGGCTATGGCGTCAAAAAGGATCTGGAAATGACCGAGGAGAGCGGCGCAATGGCCGGAGCCTTGCCTGAGATGGTTTCGGACCAGGCCAAGGCGCGACAGGTGGCTGAAGTCGGCACACTCGGTTCGGGCAACCATTACCTGGAAGTCCAGGAAATCATGGAGATACGCGACGGCAAAGCGGCAGACGCCTTTGGACTGCGACAGGGCGACGTTGTGGTCAGCATCCACTGCGGTTCACGGGGGCTCGGGCATCAGATCGGCACGGATTATCTGGCCCGGATGCTGGAACAAAGCGGCAAACACGGCCTCAAACTGCGCGATCCGGAGCTGGCCTGCGCTCCTGTACGTTCCGAGCTGGGGCAAGTTTATCTCGGGGCCATGCGCGCGGGTATCAATTGCGCGCTTGCCAACAGGCAGGTCCTGACACAGCGCGTACGTGAGGTATTTTTTAAAGTAGTGCCGCAAGCCGAACTTCGTTTGCTGTATGACGTATCACACAATACCTGCAAAGAAGAGACGCACCTGGTGGGAGGCAAGGCCAGGCAACTGTTTGTCCACCGCAAAGGAGCGACACGGGCTTTCGGGCCGGGGCATCCGGATCTGCCTCAGGCATATAGAGCTGTCGGACAACCCGTGCTGGTCGGCGGCAGTATGGGGACGCATTCGTATATTCTGGCCGGATGCGGAGCCGGTGAAGCAGGGGCCTTCTCTTCAGCCAACCATGGCGCGGGCCGGGCCATGAGCCGCAGCCACGCCAAAAAATCACTCTCCGGACGTACTGTTTTAGCGGATCTCGAATATCAGGGCATTCAGTTGCGAGCGAAGAATTTACGCGCAATCGCTGAAGAAGCTCCAGGTGCTTACAAAGACGTGGATCTGGTTGTGTCGACAGTTGAATCCAAAGGTCTGGCACGAGTGGTGGCCGTACTCAGTCCGTTGATCTGCATTAAAGGTTAAAACGATTTTTCAGGAAGTATTGATCAGCAAAAGTACTCAGAACTTATTGTCGAATATTTTCAAGCAATCCAGGCCCTGCCGGGCGTAGCAAAAGAAAAGGGGAGCCCCTGATGGAGCTCCCTCTTAGGTTGTGTGGTTTTAGCCGTATGGTTAGCCCATGAGCTGCATGGCCATACGCGGCAAGGAGTTGGCCTGCGAGAGCATGGCCACCGCTGACTGCGTCAGGATCTGCTGACGTACGAACTCCGTCATTTCCAGAGAGACGTCAACATCGGAGATTCGGGATTCCGCGGCCTGGAGGTTTTCGGATTGGATCTCCAGGTTGGTGATGGTATTTTCCAAGCGGTTTTGCAAAGCACCGAGGTTTGCGCGGATGTTGTCCTTGGAAACGATGGCCGTCCGAATGGTTTCCAGGGATTCCTGGGCCAGCTGTTGGGTCGAGATGCTGTTGCCTGCACCCAGCCCGACTCCGAGGGCCGAAGCCGTGGAGTTGCCGATCTGCACGTAGTAGTAGTCCTCGCTGCAATCGTTGGCCGTACCGAAGTGGATCTTCATTTTGCCCGTAGCCACCAATCCGGAACCATCGTGGTCCGAAGCGGAGAGATTTCCATTGAGCAGATACAAGCCGTTAAAATCCGTGGCATTGGCGATACGGGTGATTTCTGAGGCCATGGCCTGGTATTCGGAGTCGATGATGATTCTTTGATCCGAGGTATACGTACCGGTTGCAGCCTGTTCAGCCAGTTCCTTCATGCGGATGAGCTTTTCATCGATGACGCCCAGGGCGCCGTCCGCGGTTTGGATCATGGAAATAGCGTCGTTGGCATTGCGTACGCCCTGGTTCAACGCGGTGATGTCTGCGCGCATCAGTTCGCGTACAGCCAGGCCGGCCGCGTCGTCGGCCGCCGAATTGATTCTCAGGCCCGAAGACAAGCGTTCAACGGAAGTTCCAAGGTTGTTGTACGAAGTCCGCAAATTGCGTGCCGCGTTATTAGCCATTAAGTTGTGGTTGATAACCAGAGACATGTTCTTTCCTCCTTGATAATCAAATGCATCCTTGCATGGCGCCACATGGAGCGGGGCCGTCCCGAGTTCCATTCCGTGGCACTTGCCTCTGGTATCGTCTGTTGCCTAAAATACTTTATACAAAAAATTATGTTTTATTTTACATTTCTTAAGATTTAGAAAATATAAAATTGCTCAAGTAGGTTTGATGTATTTTTAACCAACTGAAAAGAAAAGAAAAACATGGAGAATAGCAGTGGGGAGAAAATTTGAGAAGAAACTAAAAATTAAAGTGGCTAAAATCTGAAGTGTCCTAAAGAAAAGTAAATGTTGATGGCGATCGAAAAAGAGATATGGAGCAAAAGTATTTTTTTGCCCTTTAAAAAGATGCATCAAAATAGAGGAGAAATACGGAGAGAAAAGGGGAATATTACTGTAGTACAGTATGTCAGCTGGACATGGCTGCTTCAGCAATGCATGAGAATTGAAACTGAAATTTTGTCGTTGTCCGACACTACACTTAACGGCTGGAACAAAGAAAACTTAAGGGGCATGTGAAAAATAACTTCCGGGTTCCGTTGCCGATTTACCGCTAAAATGGCTGGTATGCCGGGAGCTTTTCCCATGAATGTTTTTTTGGTAGGCTGTTTCTTTATGAAAGGGGAGCAGGGATTGCGCATCTGGTTGCTTCCCAGACATTCGTTGCCGCTCAAGAGGAACACGGGGTGCCACGATCATTTTCTCCGTAATAAAAAATACAAAGAGCGTAAACTGTAACTACAAAAATATCAAATAATTATGTCAAATTTTGTTCATCTGCATTGCCATACAGAATACAGTTTGCTGGATGGCGCCATCCGGATCAATGATTTGTGCACTCGTGCCAAGGAATACGGGATGGAGTACGTGGCCATTACCGACCACGGCAATCTTTACGGGGCCTTAACATTTTATCTGGAAGCCAAAAGCAACGGACTCAAACCTATAATGGGGTGCGAAGTCTACGTGGCCGGCGGAAGCCATACGCACAAAAGCCCGGAAGTGGCCAGAGACCGTTTTCACCTCGTACTGCTGGCGCAAAACAATGTCGGATATGGAAATCTGATCAAGCTGGTTTCCAAAGGGCACCTGGACGGTTTTTACCACAAGCCCCGAGTGGACAAGGAGTTGCTCAGCAAACATAGCGAAGGGCTGATAGCTCTCTCGGCCTGCCTGGCAGGAGAGGTGCCGCGTACGCTGTTGCGCAAAGGGTACGAGGCCGGGCGGCAGATGGCGATGCGGTACGCGGAGATTTTTCCCGGACGTTTTTACCTGGAACTTCAGGAGAACGGGCTTGAGGAACAGGACAAAGTCAACAAGCAGCTCCTGGATCTTGCCAAAGATACCGGTTTACCACTGGTGGCCACCAATGACTGCCATTATCTGGATGCTTCGGACGTGGAGGCCCATGACATTCTGCTTTGCATTCAGACCGCGGCCTGTGTGGACGACACCAAGAGAATGCGTTTCGAGACCCATGACTTGTATTTCAAGTCGCCGGACCAGATGCGCAAGGATTTTGCCTATGCGCCCGAAGCACTGGAAAACTCGGTTCGTATCGCTGAACAGTGTCACGTCGAACTGGATCTGAAGACCTACCATTTTCCCATCTACGCCTTGCCCGAAGGGAAAACCATCGGCGAGGAGTTTCTGGAACTCAGTCGCGAGGGCTTGCGCCTGCGACTGGAAAAGATGCCTCCGGAAACAGATCCGCAGCCCTATTGGGACCGCCTGGAGATGGAACTGAAGGTCATCGAGACCATGGGATTTCAAGGCTATTTTCTCATTGTCCAGGATTTTATCAACTGGGCCAAAGACCACAAGATCCCCGTCGGCCCCGGGCGCGGATCCGCCGCCGGATCGCTGGTCGCGTACGCGCTGCGGATCACCAACCTGGACCCCTTGCCGTATAATTTGTTGTTCGAACGTTTTTTGAATATCGAACGCGTTTCCATGCCTGATATCGACGTGGACTTCTGCGAACGCCGGCGTACCGAGGTAATCAAGTACGTCACGGAAAAATACGGAGTGGATTCCGTGGCGCAGATCACCACCTTCGGGAAAATGAAGGCCAAAGCCGTGGTCCGGGATGTGGGTCGCGCCCTGGGTATGGCGTTCGCCGAAACCGATAAAATTGCTAAGCTCATTCCGGATGAAATGAAGATGACCATCTCCAAAGCCCTGGAGGCGGAGCCGGAATTGCGCGAACTGGCGTCTGACGACAAACGGGTGGCCCGGCTCATCGATGTTTCCAAACGCTTGGAAGGGCTTTCTCGTCACGCCTCCACCCATGCCGCGGGCGTGGTTATCGGCGACAAGCCGCTTCAGGAATATCTGCCCCTGTACCGCGGGAAAAAAGACGAAATTGTGACCCAGTTCAATATGAAAATGGTCGAAAAGGTCGGCCTGATCAAATTCGACTTTCTGGGTTTGCGGACCATGACGACTATTCAGGATTGCCTGGATTTGATAGAAAAGCAGGGGAAAGATTCGATTGATCTCGATACTCTCCCGCTGGACGGCGAGGGCACGGAATCCACCTACGAGCTCTATTCCAAGGGAGACACGGACGGCATTTTCCAGGTGGAAAGCTCGGGCATGCGGCGCTATCTGCGCCAGCTTAAACCTTCGTGCTTCGACGACGTCATCGCCATGCTTGCTCTGTACCGTCCGGGCCCGCTCGGATCCGGCATGGTGGACGAATTCATCAAACGCAAACACGGCCAGCTGGAAGTAACCTATCCCTTACCCTCACTGGAAGAAACGCTGAAAGACACCTATGGCGTTATCGTCTATCAGGAGCAGGTCATGAAGATCGCCCAGGTGGTTGCGAACTATACGCTGGGCGGCGCCGACCTGCTGCGCCGGGCCATGGGTAAGAAAAATGCCGAGGCCATGGCCGAACAACGCGTCCAGTTTGTGAAGGGCGCTGCGGAAAATGATATCAGCGAAAGCAAGGCCAATGAAATTTTCGACTTGATGGAAAAGTTCGCCGAATACGGCTTCAACAAGTCGCACAGTGCGGCCTATGCGCTGATTTCATTTTATACCGCGTATCTCAAAGTGCATTATCCGTCGGAATTCATGGCGGCCCTGCTGACTTCGGAAGTCAACAACCAGGACAAGGTACTGAAGTATATTTCCGTTTGCCGGGATATGGAGATCGAAGTCCTTCCTCCCAATGTGAATCTTTCAGAGGCCGTATTCACGGTTAATGAGGAGCGAATCATTTTCGGCCTGGGAGGCGTAAAGAACGTCGGGTACGAGGCCATTCGCGAGATTGTCGAGGCCAGGGAAAACGACGGTCCGTACAGCAGCCTGCTCGACCTTTGCGAACGGGTCAACCTGCGCAAGGTGACCAAGCGGGTTCTGGAAAATTTGATCAAATGCGGCGCCATGGACTGCCTGGGGTGCACGCGCGCGGGCCTTCTGGCCTCGTTGGAGTCCGTTGTGGCCAAGGCCCAGAAACGGGCCAAAGACAAGAATTCGGGCCAGGCTTCATTATTCGCATTGATGCCGGAGGGCGAGCAGAACACCTGCCCCGGGGTCGGGTTCGACTGCGAGGAGCAGGGCATGCAGGAATGGCCTGACGCCGACAAGGCCAGATACGAAAAGGAAGCGCTGGGATTTTTTCTCACCTGCCACCCCTTGCTGCCGTACCGGGATAAAATCCGGCGGCTTGGTTTGACTTCCATGTCTATAGCCAAGGAAATGCCGGACGAATGCGAAGTCAAAATCGCCTGCATTGTCAATGACCGCAAGGACCGTTTGAACAAAAAGGGCGAGAAGTGGTCCATTCTGAACATTGAAGATACGACTGGCAATATCGAAGCTTTGGCCTTTGCGCGGACTTTTCAGGAAATCAAGACGATACTGGATCAGGATCAGCCGTTGATGATGACCGCCCGGGTCAAGGAAGACAACCGGGATGGCGGATCCAGTTCGGATGACGAAGACAGTATCCGCGAGGTGAAGCTGTTTGTGGACAGTGTCTGTTTGCTCGAGACGCTGTCCGAATCCCAGGATACGCCGGTTCCTCTGGAGATTGACGCATCGAGGCTGGAAAACGGGGGATTTTCGGAATTCAAGGAATTACTCGCGCGGCACAAGGGCCGCGCGCCGGTGCACGTGTACCTCAAACTCGAGGGGCAGCTCTGCCATCTTGAACTCGGCCCGTCGTATACGATCACTGCCGGTGCGGCTTTTGACCAGGATTTTCGCCAGTGGGCGGGCAACAACGAGGTGCGTATTGTCCATTAAGAAAGGCAAATATCGCCTGAACGTCAAGGGAGAGTTTGCGGCTTCGCACAACCTGCGGCATTTTGCCGGAAAATGCGAGGCACTGCACGGCCATAATTTTGCGGTGGAATTTGCTGTGGAAGGTGATACTCTGGCCCCCAAGACAGAGCTTCTGGTGGATTTCGGCGTATTGAAAATGGAATTGAAACGCGCCATTGCTCCGTTGGACCATGCGTATCTGAATGAGGTTCCGCCATTTGACGTGCAAAATCCTTCTTCGGAAAACCTGGCCCGATACATCTATAAAGCCCTTGAACCCCGTATGCTGGAATTGGGCGTACGAATCATCTGGGTTACCGTGGCCGAACGTGCGATACAGTCCGCCACGTATTTTGAGGAATAGCCATGCGGGTTTTGTTGCAGCGGGTCAAGCACGCGAGCGTACGGGTGGACGGCGAACTCATCGCCGGGGTCGAACACGGGTTGCTGGCGCTCGTCGGCTTTGGCGCCATGGATGGTCCAGAGTTGCCTGAACAGCGTGTTTGGCGGACGATGTTGAATAAAATTATCGAATTGCGTATTTTTCCTGATGCTGCGGGAAAAACAAATCTTTCTTGCAGTGAGTTCGCAGCCGGTGTAGAACCAACAGTTAAGGGAAATGGCAGGAAGGCTCATGGGGGCATTCTTGTGGTATCGCAATTCACTCTGTATGCTGATTACCGCAAGGGAAGACGGCCCTCTTTTCATCCTGCAGCACCACCGGATGTTGCGGAAAAGTTGTTTGATCGGTTTACGACGGAGTTGAAAGAAGTATACGGAGGATATGTCGGTACGGGGATCTTTGGAGCAGAGATGGACGTTGAGTTGTGCAACTGGGGACCTGTAACGATACTGCTGGACAGCATGCAATTCGGTGGCGGTTGAGATCAAGGGAAATGAGCTCTCTTATTCAGCCCGGTTCAACGAAGGCACATGGATACTACAATAAAAATATTAGTCGTTGACGACTCCGTGACCATGCGTCAGACCCTGGAATTGATTCTTGGGCGGCACTATATCGTTGAAACGGCCCAGGATGGCGAACAAGGCATTGAGCTTTTCCACGCATTCCAGCCGGATATTATTCTGTTGGACATTAATATGCCTATCGTGGACGGATTTGGCGTCATAGAGCATATTCGCAACATCGCCAACGACCAGGACGTCTTTATCCTCATGCTGACTGCGGAGGAATACGAGAATTTCAAACCAAAGGCTTTGAATCTGGGGGCAAACGATTTCCTTTTTAAACCTTTTGACCGCACGGAACTGATTGCCAGAGTGGGGGTGGCCGAACGGCAGGTAACCCTGAACCGCAGGCTGCGAGGGTACGTCCGCAAGACCTCCAAAGAACTCGAGCTTGTAGCCTCCTTGCAGAACAAGCTGTTGCCCCAGGCCAGTCCGTTTTTTGAAAAAGCCCGTATTAGTACGGTATATCGTCCGTCCGGTCAGGCCAGCGGCGATTATTATGATTATTTTTCCGTGGGGGAGGGGGCGTTGCGCGTCGTGATTGCTGATGTCTCAGGACATGGCGCCAGGGCCGCTTTTTTAATGGCAATAGTACGTACATTGTTCCGCATAACGACTACCTACTTTATGGATTTGCAGGAAACCTTGACTCTGGTCAATACGCATCTCTGCCAGATCATCGGAAAAGAGCCGGATTTTGTTACAGCATTTGCCGCGGATATTGATTTTCATCGCAACATTATGGATTATACCAATTGCGGGCATTGTCCCGGAATGTTGAAATCTGCGGATGGAACAATTACGAAATTGAGCTCACTTTATCCAATGCTCGGTTTTTTTGATCAACACTTTGTCCCCGGAAGCGTCAGTTTTGAAACAGGTAGCGAGCTGTTTTTATTCACAGACGGATTCTACGAGTGGGAACCGACACCAGGCAATTTTTTGGATCTTGATCGTTTCTGGGACCTTGCCGAAGACTCTATTCGACAAGAGGGCCCTTTTCTTGATATCCTGATGAATAAGCTCGACAGCTTGGCACAGGAACAAACCCGCTTCAGGGACGACCTAACCGCATTGTGGGTGAAGACTGGGTAGCCCGTGCATACATTTTATTTGACCACCAAGGCAACTTCATATGCCAGTAGGCGATTGGCCAAAGCCGCGGTTAAAATTCTGTCGGAAACAATTTCCGACAGAGACATTTTGTTTAATTTTGACCTGGCGCTTTCCGAAGCGTGTGCCAATGTCGTACGGCATGCCTACAGAGACATTGAGCCTCAGGAGTTGGAAATAATCATCCGGCTTTGTCCGGGGCGCTGGATTGAATTGGAAATATCTGATTGGGGACATGGATTTCCGCATTGGCCTGTGGAACCCAAAAATCCTGAGCCCGAAGCCGAAGGCGGCCGCGGATTGTACATAATGTCCGAGTTGTCGGACATGTTTGAAGTAAGACAGCATGAAGGCAAGAATACTATTTATATTCAGGTTCTTGTGAAGGACGAACAATGGAAACCTTTAGAATAGAACAAAAAGAAGATACGATTATAATTGCATTTGCTGGGGAAATAACACTGGAAATAACCTCGGAACTCAAGCGGCAGATTGACGATGCGCTGGGGGACAGCGTGTTTGAAAATCTGATTGTCGATTTGGCTGAGATTACGTTTATGGACAGTTCCGGCATTGGTTTTTTAGTAGCATTGAACACGAAAATAATGGGACTTGGCAAGAAGATGTTTCTTTTCAAGCCCAGCAACCAGGTAAGCAAAACTTTGGAACTGGTCCAACTCAACAATTTTTTCAATATCCTGGAAAATGATGATGATTTGTTGACGATTTTGCCTGAGTGAACTATCGAGAAAACCATTAATATTATTGGGGCACTGGCAGGCAATAAAGCAGATAAACCTTGGGGGGCGGTCCTGGCGTTTTCGTCAGAAAAATAATTGCGCATGTCCTATTACCTGACATTTTTTTTTGACACCGACTGGGATCCATCACGTCTGAAGCCGAAGCAGAATGCTGATGGCAGCGTGGATCACTATGATTTGGGCTATGTTCAGAACGTGGTCGTGATGCAGGTGCTGGCTGAATTGCGAGAGCTTGGCGATGACCAGGGGCAGACAGTTCCAACAGAGCATTTGTGTCAGGATATTTCACAGGTTGTCGGAAGCAATGTTGCGGTAAACCCTGATAATCCCAAGCAACTCATCTCCACTGTGAATGGCTACCCTCAATTCTCCGAGGGAAAAATATTTGTCAGGCAGATTTTGGAAATACCTGGTGATGTGGATTTTCATACGGGGAATATTCTGTTTGTCGGAGACTTGCTCGTACAGGAAAGCGTACGGGATGGTTTTTCCATTCAGGCCCGTAATATTCTGGTTAAGCGGCATATCGGAGGGGCCACGGTTCAGGCGCAACGTTCCGTTGTGGCCGAAGCAGGGGTAAAAGGGCGTGGAGATGCCTTTATCAAAGCCGGAAAAAGCATTCGTCTGCCTTTTTGCGAAAATGCAACTTTGATGGCAGAGGAAAATATTCTCATCAACGGTGCATGCATGCACAGCGAGTTGTACGTTGGCAAGCAGCTTGCCGTCAGAGGCCGTTTGCTGGGAGGAATAGTCTATTGCCATAAAAATGTCTATGTGGAAGAGCAACTGGGGGGCGGAATGGCTACCGAGACACACTTGAAAGTTGGGTATGATCCATTTTCGTTGCTAAAAATAGAAGAATACGAAAGGGATGTTGCCAAACTTGAAGCATTGTACCAACGCATTCAGGCCAGAGCTGGAGAGGCATCACTCAGTCAGGAATTGACCGACAAAATAGAAGCCATTGAACGGAAAATTGCTGTCTACCAAAAACAGTTGAAAAAATTGTGGGAAAAGATTCATCAAAATGATAATTCAACGATAAGTAGTATTGTGGTGCCTGGAACAATACGCCCTGGGGTCGATATTACTATAGGAGACGCCAAGCTTTACGTGGAAGAAACTCTTCAGAATGTTCGCCTGAGTCGGCACGGTTCGGAAATTGTGATTAATTCTCCAGCAATGACAAAGAAGTAATTCAAAATGGATATAGCAACCCTGATTGGAATAGTAGGCGGCCTGGGCTTGATCGTAGGCGCCATTGCCGTTGGGGGCGGCCTGGGGGGGTTTATTGACATTCCTTCCGTGATTATCGTTGGCGGAGGGACGTTCATGGTTACTTTCATCATGTTTCCCATGGCGGTTGTGTTGGGAGCCATAAAAGTTGCCATGAAAGCCTTTTTCGCTTCTCCGCCCAATCCGCAGGACAACATTCGTCAGATTATTCAGCTTGCGGAAACCGCTCGTAAGGAAAGTCTTGTGGCTTTGGAAAAAGCCAATGTGCAGGACCCTTTTTTGCAACGTGGGATACTTCTGGTGGCGGACGGTACGGAAGAATCCCTTGTTCGGGCCGTGATGGAACATGAAATTGATCACATGAAAATTCGTCACCGCCGAGGGCAGACCGTTTTCAAAAAAATGGGCGAAATGTCTCCAGCATTCGGCATGATCGGAACTCTTATCGGCCTGGTACGTATGCTCCAAGCTTTGGATGATCCTGCCAGCATCGGCCCAGCCATGGCCGTCGCGCTTTTGACCACATTTTACGGCTCTGTACTGGCAAACCTTTTTTTTCTGCCCATAGCCACCAAACTGGAAGAGCGTTCGCAGGAAGAAATCAGTTATATGGAAATCACCACGGAAGGCGTGCTCGCCATTCTCAATGGAGAGCATCCCAATATTGTGAAGGAAAAGCTTGCTTCTTTTCTACCGCCTTCCTTGCGTGAGAGCAGTGGGTAATGCATGGCCGCCAAAAAAAATGAACAAAATCCCGCGCCGCCGCCTCCAAAAAAATGTGATGACACTCCGTGCGATGGGGGATTGCCAGGTTGGATGGCGACATTTGCCGATATGGTGTCGCTCCTGCTTTGTTTTTTTATCCTGCTACTGTCTTTTGCCAACCAGGATATAACAAAATTCAAGACCTTGATGGGCTCCATCAAGGACGCGTTCGGCGTACAGGTAAAGCGCAAAGGAGAATTCGCCGCGTTGTCGCCCTCGCAGTATTCCCGCAAGGAAGTGGCTCTGGACCAGGACAATAACATGATTTTGGGAATGGTTCTGGAACTGAAGTCTCTGGTCCTGGATAATGAGGAGCTGAAAAAGACCGCGGATGTCAGCCAGGATTCCAATGGCGCCGTGATGCGCGTTCCGGATTCCGTGCTGTTCGAACCGAACTCCGCTGAGTTGAAGCCATCGGCTGCTCCGGTATTTCAGGCTGTAATCAAGATGCTCAAAGAGCATACCTTCAATCTTGTCGTACGCGGACATACCAATGACCAGTTCACTGCTGCGGGGAAATATCCAACCAACTGGGAACTTTCCGCCGCACGGGCCACCGCGGCGCTACGCTATATCATGAAACACGGAGATATCCCTCCTTCCCGATTGAAAGCAGTAGGATACGCTGACTCTCAACCGTTGTTTCCCAACAATACGGATACCAATAGACGTCTTAACGCACGTATGGAATTCTATTTTCATCTTCCCGAAATCAAAGGCTGGTGAGTATGAGGCATGCTGATGCCGCAGCATATGACGCCATCCCTGTGATTGAAGATGGCGATCTTGTCGACATCGTTTTGCAATGGCCCGAACGCAGTTGGCGTCTCGCAGGGAAAGCCGGGGCTAAACGGGAACGCGACCTTCTGAAAAAGTTGAATTCAGACGGCAAGAAGCTTCCTGTTTTGCTTGGATCCGGTTTGGGGGTTGCTCTTGAAGAACTTCTTGAACAAACGTCCGGACCAGTGGCTGTTGTTGATAAGGAACAGTCCATTCTTGACGTCAGCAAGTTGGCCGAGCAATACGCGGGGGAGGAACGGGTATTTTGGATTGTCGAACCCGATCTACCCTCTGCCCTCAAGGCGTTGACTCAGTGGCAGATGCGTCATGAAGGGCTTCCTTTCGTCCCGTTGAGCCATCCGGTGTATTTACGGATTGATCGTGACTATTACGGAGGGTTGCAAGAACAGCTTCAGGCAAGCGGACGTTTCGATTTCTGGGCTAAAGCTCGTTACACCAAATTTAAAACCTGGCCTCCCAGAATACTGCTTGTTACGAGCCAGTATTTTTTAATGGGGGAAATCATCGCTGCCTGTACCCGCCTCCAGGTCCCGTATCTGCTGGTTAATTTGGAAGATAAAGAGATAGCGAGCCAGGAATTTGTGGAAAGGCTGTTGCGGTCCGTATTGGAGTTCCGTCCTGATTTTATTTTCACTATCAATCATCTGGGAGTGGATCGTGAAGGGGTGCTGGTTGATTTGCTGGAGCGCCTGGAATTGCCGCTGGCATCCTGGTTCGTGGATAATCCGCATTTGATTCTGTATCTTTTCAATAAGGTCATAAGCGACTACACGGCCATTTTTACCTGGGATTCTGACAATATCGATACGCTGAAAGAACAGGGTTTTCAGAGAATTTTTTATTTGCCTCTGGGCACTGATCCTGAACGTTTTCGGCCCGGATTACATGGTTCGGCGAACAATACGTTTACCACGGATGTTTGCTTTGTCGGCAACTCCATGCATTACAAGGTTGGCCAGCGTCTCAAAGCCTCACGTCCGCCCAAGGAACTTTTACGAAGTTACAGAGCAGTTGCTGCAGGATTTGGAAATTCTGATGAAAAATCAGTCTATTCATATCTTTTGCATGAACATCAAGATCTTTTGCCTTATTTTATGGAATTGGAATCCGCTGAACGTAAACTGGCCTATGAAGCCATGATAACCTGGGAGGCAACCCGGCAGTACAGGCTGCAGTGTGTGCAGGGGATTATGGATTTTAACCCGTTGGTGGTGGGGGACAAGGGATGGAATATTTCATTGAAGGCTGAATCCCGACCATGGCGTTGGCATAAAGAAGTAAGCTATTACGAAGATTTGCCTTGGTTGTACCCTCTTGTTAAGGTTAATTTCAACTGCACGAGTAAACAGATGAAAGGAGCAGTGAATCAACGCGTATTCGATGTGCCTGCGACTGGCGCTTTTGTTTTAACTGATTGGAGGGTTCAAATTGAACAATTGTTTATTCCGGGCCAAGAAGTCATCTGCTTTAATCATCTGGATGAGGTCCCTGATCTGACAAAATATTACCTGTCGCACCCGCATGCGCGTGAGAAAATCGCTTTGGCCGCCAGAAAACGCATACTTGCTGAGCATTCTTATCAGCACCGTCTTTTATTTTTGATGCGTAAAATGCATTCAGTCTTCGGATAATTTTTTCATCCTACATTTGTTTCAAAAACTCACAAAATACAAGGATTGCCAAGTACTCCAAGCCCTGCTATTCTTAAGAATTATAGACGCGGAATAAAGACCTGAGAAAGCCATTATAAGAGATACGCAATGAAAATATCCTGTGTCAGGTGCGGCAAAAAAATTGATTCACCTAATGTGTATTGCAAAGAATGCCAAAAAGACATGGGCATCGCAATCGGCTCACCCCCTCGCTCGAAACGTCGATGGTATACCTACCTTCTTGTATTGTTGCTCCTAGCGTTTGCCGGAGTGTATTTCTTCGTTGGTAATGGAGAAATGGTATCCAAAGTATCGTCTTTGGCTGGAGAGGTCGAGCAAATGGCCGAACAGCTGAAAGAGACGGTTTCCAATCAACTTCATATAGAGGAAGCCGAGACCGAAAGCCAAACGGCAGCTCCTTCAAAGTCGGTTGCGCTCGAGGATACCACCGACAATTTGGAAACAGTAGACAGTCCGTCTCCTGGTACTGTTGCTGCGGAGACTCCTGCGGTTTCCGAAAATGTGGGAGAAAGCCTTGCTGTCGCGGCTTCTTCCGAAGCTGTCGCAGAAACTGTCGAACAATCCCCTGAGATTCAGGATGACCAGAGTGATGCGTCAAAACCATCCGCCGGACAGAATGCAAATGTTGCGTCCGTAAGTGAGGAAGCAGCCATGCCCGCAGCAGAGGAAGCGGTGAATGCGGAAACTGTTTCAGACACTTCCGCCTCACAGGAAGAAACATTTGAAACCAAAGGGGCTGCAGCAGAACAACCCGCGGCAGGGGGAGACAACCCGTTGCTTCATGTGGGGATTCTAGTTTATTATCTGAAAAAGGAAGGTTCCGACAAGCGGATTAAGAAAAAGCTGCTCGATGCGGGCTATACTGATGTTGTAGCCAAAGGCAAGTGGCCAGGGGCCTTTAAAGACCAGAATGTGTTTTTCCGTAACGAGGATCAACCTGGGGTCAAAGAAATTATGGATGTTTTAGGTAAGAACTGGTTTGATTATTATTTCAACGGCCCTCGCATCAGCCGTAGTGTGAAAAAGATCTTTGGTGAGGATGATCACGTTCAATTTTTGATTATACCTAAATAATATGTATTGTTGTTTTCCTGCTTCAGGCGAATACTATGTATATAATCGTCTGAAGCACATGGTATGCATTTGATCCGTTAAATAGCTGCGTTTTGTTATACACCTCTCTTGAAATATGTTTCCTTTCATCTTTTCGTATTCCGACGGTGTTTCATAGGGATAATGATTGCAGATTGAATAACTCATGAGTTCTTCATTATTTTTTTGCCTTTAGGATGGTAACCGTCAGAACGCCTACATCTCCCCTACTTACGCGGGCATGGCATACTGTATTCCTCAACCAAGGAGTAGGCGGTATGGCGGCAAGTTCGAAGGGACGGACATCGGCTGAGGAGATCGAGAGATGGCGCAGGCACATTGAGAGCTGCAAGCACAGCGGCCTGAGTTAGGAGGCGTACTGCAGGCAGCACGGGATATCCAAGAGTACGCTGGGGTATTGGAAGCGTCGGTTCGAGCGGGATGCAGCATACGGCGATATTCCGACCGTGGTTCCCGTTCCCATGCATCTTATCCCGGAGAGAGGGCCGTGCGAACCACTGCAGCTGCACATTGGAGAGCGCTACCGGATTGAGATCCGGGAAAATTTCAATCCCGCGCTTCTGGAAAAATTGCTGCGTACGTTGGAGCGGCTGGAATGAATCCGTTCGGTCCGCACACCAAAGTATTTCTGGTCCTGGGCGCAACGGACATGCGCAAAGCCATTGACGGGCTCGCGCTGCTGGTGGCCGATCATCTGGAGCGGGATGCCTTTTCAGGTCATTTGTTCGCCTTCTGCAACCGCGGCCGGACCATAATTAAAATTCTGGTCCTTCCGGAAACTCAGTGGGTGGCCCCAGTCTTGCTAATCTCCGGGTAGAGTTTTAGCCCGCCACAAAAGAAGTAAATCGCTGTTTTGAAATGCTCCTTATTGCTGTAGCCACAAGCTCGGCGTTTGATGGACATGATCTTGCTGTTCAGCCCCTCCGCAACAGCGTTTGTCACGCGATGCCGACAAAAGGTCACGATGTTGTCCATGTGATCCATGAGCATGTTCGCCACTTTGCCCATAGGCTCGAGCTTCGAGCGTTTGGCCCAAGAACACCATTTCTTCAGAAAACGCTTGGCCCACCCAACAGACAGATAGTCCCACAGTCCGCGAAGACTCTCTTTCATGGCCCAGGCTTTGCCCGTCTTCAGATTCGATTCCTTGAGTTCCTCCAGGCGCGGTCGTTGGGAGTCCGAGAGGTTCTCCTCAGCGTATAACCACAAGTATCTGCTGCCTTTCAAAATTTCGTTTGCTTCAGCCATCAGCGCCTTATGTTCCTGGCGGCGTACTTTATCCACGGCTTCCCCTACATGCTGCATGATGTGGAAACGGTCGAATACGATTTTACCTGCTGCATCGGGTACGTTTTCCTTGGTGGCCAGGAAGTATGCCGGCCACATGTCCATTGATACAGCCTTGATTGCCTTGAGCTGTTCGTCGTTCAACTGTTTGTAATATTCTTCAAGGCTTGCCTTTTTGCGTTCCTCGGCAACATATTCAACCGTACCTCGCAGCAAGTCGCAGACAACCGTCATATAGCTATGTCCTTTCCGGAAAGCCTTTTCGTCGACTCCGATGTAGCTGATTTTGCGCTGTTCCTTTCGTGCCATGCCTCGTCGGACAGCTCTTTCCATAACGCCCCAAGCCTGATCCCATGAGATACGCATCAGTTTGCGGGCGCCTTCGACAGTCGAGCATTCTTTCAGAACATCGATGATCAACCTTTCCATGAGCAAGGTAAAACGCGAACCAGGCTCCGCCCAAAAGATCTTGACCTGCTTGACGCCATGCTCGGGGCAATTCACTCGGGGGATCCTTGCATGGATGAAGGTTTTGAACTGGCACGTATCCAAATGCCGCCAAATCCTTTCTTCCACATGATCCCGGCAAGTCAGTTCCTTGCCGCATTCCGGACAAGTCCAAAGCACCTTGCTCTTATGCTCGAGCCAAATATCCAAACGGCCTTCAGACGTTTTCAAGTCAACTTTGTCTACAAACCAAGGGCTCTTGACACCCAAAATCTGTCCGTAAAGATCAACATCTCTCATCGGCGATCTCCTCCTGGAAATCGCCTACATTATGCCGCTACCCACGACAAACCCGGAAGGACCAAATTCTTTACTGGGACCGCAACGGTTTTTGCCTGTGGCAGAAGCGCCTGGAAAAGGAGCGCTTTCACTGGCCCGAAACCGCGGCTGAAATTCTCGAACTCGGCCAGCGCGAGCTTGCCTGGTTGCTGGACTGGCGAAAAAGAAGCTTTGGTACTGCAAGCGAGAAAGGCAACCGCTGGGCTGAACGAATTTTGTCCCTGCGCCAGACGTGCAGGATTCAGCGAAGAAGAATCTTTCCAGTTCTGGTTGACGCTATGAATTCCTTTTTCAATATTTCGCACTCTGATTTCAGCTGGATTCATGCTGGTGGATGATTGGGGTGTGAGCGCTTACATTTGTTTTAGAGGCCCATGCACTCAATAGATGAATAGCATCATTATTTGATACAGTATTGAAAACTTTTCTGATTGTGTCATGTGATGGAATTCCATTCTCAAGTTCAACAAATTTTCTGAGCCAATCAATTCTTTCATTTGCAAAGCATTCTATATCGTCCCATCCTTCACATCTATATAGTACACCACCAATAGTAATAAAAATAATATCAATAAGTTTATGAAGTTTAGTTCTATCGATTCTTGGATCAGTAATATCCTCAAAGGCTCGAATAATGCTTATTTTTGATTCCATAGTATAACTTCAAAAAAATTTTTAAAAATTATACACTATGGTCAAAAAAAATCATCACGCAGTAAATCTACAGTAATAGACAAAAAACATATTTAAAATTTTAAAAACAATAAAAATAATACATACAAAATGATTGAAAACTCAAAAAAATACAAAACGGCCTTTAAAAGCTAAAATCAGATGCTCTGACCCTGTAGCGGAGCCGGTGCTTTTTTTTTCGGGAAAATCTGATAGAAAACCGATGTTGTGCAGCATAGGGTGTCTACAATGTTTTTTTCTGTTCAATGTGCAGGTTAACTGAACGAGGTTTCATATGGATGACAAGAAGCGTCCTTTGTTTTCCCTGGAAGAGGAAGGGGAATTCAAAAATGCGGCATCTCCCGGCAAGCACGGGACGAAAAAAGGAGAAACACAGGATAACGGACAGGATACGGACGTTCGCCGCGTTGTCATTGTAGGCATTGATATCTCAATGACAAATATCATCTTGCTTTTGTTGAAATTCTTTCTCGTCCTTATTCCGGTTGTTCTAGTTCTGGGTGCACTGCTTGGTGTGGTATGGGAATTGGCCACCCATGGAACCTTGTAGCTGAAACGGTAATCGATACAATTTAGTTGAAGCTGCGTAGTACAACGTCCTTGTCTATTTTTAGGGTGGTTTTTTGATCCTTTTGGCCCAACTTGTCGGACTGGAACGGATCAAATTCGAACGGAGTGATGATTCTGTTGAACACTTCCCGCAGGGCGCGAGCTCCTATGCGGGTATTCTCCACGGCATATTCCGTGATCAACTGCAGTGCCTCTTTTGTCAGCAGTAAATCAATATCCATACTTTTGAAATAATTACGCGAATGACGCAAAGGCGAATCTTCGGACGACAGCATGATCTGTTGCAGTTCTTTGGCTCCCAAATCTTCTAGCACGGCAATGGAGTGGAAACGCGAGATGAATTGGGGAGTCATGCCGTAGGAGAAAAGGTCTGCCAAACGTACCTGGTCGCGCAGTATAAGCACTTCGCGCGTATATTTTTTTCCTTTCGGGTCGGTGCCAGTGGTGACCCTAAGCTTGCGCTCGTCGTTGCCTTCCTTGATTGCTTTGACTATTTGATCATACAAGCCCTCGAATGCTCCGCCGCAAATAAAAAACATTTTCGACGTATCAATGAACAACCGAGTTTTTCGTTTTTGTCCCTGGTCATGACGCACTGTTTCGTACAGTATCCGTTCCCCCTCAAGCATGGTCAACAGAGCCTGCTGAATCGCGATGCCAATCACATTGGGCTTGCCTGAAATGGTTGCTGAAATTTTGTCGATTTCATCAATGCAGACAGTGGCATTCTGCATATATTCACAAAGCTTATCGTCAGTGGTGAACAGGCCGAAACTGTTGTTGACGGCGATTTCAAGGCTTTTGAGCAAACGCTGCAGATCCACATCCCCGATATCTTCTCCAGCCAGCATATTCGCGTTCATAATGCTCATGGCGCTGTATTTCCGCAGGGATCGATGCGCCATAAAGAATTTTTGAATGGAGTTCATGATGGTGGTTTTACCCGTGCCGCTGTTGCCGATGAGCAGGATGTTTCCCGCCTTGAGTCCGTTGATGTGTTTGTAAATGGCTACGGAAACCTTACGGAGGACATCTTCCTGACCAAGAACGCGGTTGGAAAGAAACTTGAAAATGGATTCCGGAAGCAAAACTTCGTTCATGGGGGCTCCTTGAAAATGCTGCATTGAAAGCTTGTGCATCAGCTCTTCTTACCTGAGGATAGTCTAGCCCTGTTTTTTTTGCAATTTGATTACAGTACACTT
Source organism: Desulfovibrionaceae bacterium (assembly GCA_963677785.2). Classification (GTDB taxonomy): domain Bacteria; phylum Desulfobacterota; class Desulfovibrionia; order Desulfovibrionales; family Desulfovibrionaceae. The sequence continues at coordinate 1,049,803 of CAXXDH010000002.1, forward strand.
GGATAGGAAAAAAACTTGAATAAATTTTATCTTTATTATAACTTTTTCTAGATAAAGTTGCGTAATACAACTATAGTACATAAAAATTACAATTCGTATCCTTTATTGTAACTGAAATAAGTTTGAAAAAGTTTTCAACTTGTGATTATTTTGTAAATAAAATGCATTTGTTTTATCTTTAGATTGTATTCTTAAAAAAACGTTTTTTAACTTCAAGAAATAACCATTTTTTTTAAATAGTTACTGCTAACTTTCATTCTATTTCAAAAAACGTTTTTTGTGGAAAAGATCACATGTTGTATGCTGGAATTGATGTCGGCGGTGAAAAAAAGGGACAGGCCTTGTGTTTGCTGGATCTGCAATGTGTTGTCCGGCGTTTGGAATACGGGTTGACAGTTTCTGAGGTTCTTAATGTGTTGCATGAAGAGAAACGGCAGCTTTGCTGTATCGGAATTGACGCGCCCCGTCAGCCGGTAAAAAATGAAGCGGCCAAGGCGGGGCGTTTTTGTGAACGCGAACTTGTTCATGCAACCGGCCTACGGGTGCAGTGGTCACCACGTAAAAACGATTTGAACAAACAGCACAACCTTTGGATGGTTCAGGGCATTGCGCTTTTTGAGCGTATTGCTGCAGAGTTACCGCATATCCGGACCTTGGAGGTTTTTCCATCGGCAAGCTACGGCCGTTTTCCTCCAGACGCGGCTATTAAGGTTCCCCTGGCGCTTTTTGAACGGAAATCCCGTATGGACCAGTTGGATGCGGCCTGTTGCGCTTTGGTGGCTTGGTGTTACGATAAAGGACTTGTCAGGCATTTCGGGGCAGGAGATCCGGAAGGCGAAATAATAGTCCCGGTGTATTCCGAACCAGCAAGTAAAGACTCGGTCTGTAAAGATTCAGGCTGTGAAAAAAAATAGGGAAAAGGTTTCCCCTTTTCCCTATTCAGTACGACTGCAAGATTGGTATCAGCCTTCGGACGGCTGGGGTGTAGGACCGGCCGTGGAGGCGTATTCGGTGTTTTCAGATTCTTCTTCGCCTTCTTCCTCTTCCTGCGGGCGAAGCAGGCTGAGTTCCTGCTGCAGCTTTTTGTTCTCTTTTTTCATTTTTCTGAGATTCGAGTAAACGCGGGTTTTCTCGAGCAGAAAATAGATTATTGTAATCAGGCTGCCAATGAAAAAGGAAGCGAGAACAATAAAATAGAAGGGCAGTGGAATGGACTTGAAGGAATAGAAGTCCAAGAGGTCCCAGCGCAGCACCAGTTCGGTGGCAAGCGCTTCACCATTTTGATAGAAGAAAATGATCGAGATGAAGAAAAATACGAGAAGAAATACCATTATGACGTAGCGCATAACCCCTCCTCTTGCGTAGCTGCAGCAAGACGTTCAAAAAAAGGTTTCAAGTGATCGTAAGTGGACACCAAATGTTCAGGTATCACTCTTGTCTCGGAAAACACAGTCATGAAGGAAGAATCTCCATTCCAGCGCGGAACCAAATGAAAGTGTAGATGCTCTTTGATTCCGGCTCCGGCAGCTTCTCCGAGATTAAGTCCTATGTTAATCCCTTGCGGGGAAAAATGAGATTGCAAAATCCGCACGCATTCCTGCATTAAAGCCATCACTTCCGTGGCTTCCTCAGGCGTAAGATCCGCTAGGTTCATAACATGACGGTAGGGAGTCACCATGAGATGCCCGTTGTTATACGGGTATTTATTCATAATGACAAAAGAATATTTTCCTCGGTACAGAATCAGGCGTTCGGCGTCTTCGTCCCTGTGTTTGGGGATGCAAAATACGCATTCATCCGGCTTAGGGCCCAGAATGTATTCGAGCCTCCAGGGCGCCCACAAATCTTCCATTCAGCCTCCTTTCCTGTTCAGACCGTATGCCGCAACCCGTGCGTTACGGAACTGCGTTTAGAAAGTTTTTGCCAGTAACTGGATGGCCTCGTCCGGAGTCGCAGCAGGGATGACACCTTCCACAGCAGCCCAGTGACCCAAGGCGATGACTTTTCGTCCGATTTTCAAGGCCAGACCGATTTCAGAGAGAGTACCGGCTGAGCCTTCCACAGCTATAGCCGCCTCACCATTCAGAACCACAAGATAGTTTCTCATGGGGCCCAGACCAGTAGCTATGGCAACGTCAACGTACGGGTTGGCGCTTTCAGGCGTATCTCCCGGCAAAATGCCGATGGTACTGCCTCCTGCATTTTTTGCTCCCTGGCAAGCTGCTTCCATGACGCCGCCCAATCCGCCGCATACTACGGCAAATCCTTTGCGCGCCAGGCTTTGCCCAATTGTGAAAGCTGTGGCCGCAACAGTTGCGTCACACCTGCCGGCTCCAATGACTGATATACGACGCATTTTGATCCTCGGGCGTACACTTGAAGTTTCACCTTGATGCCGAACGCTTTCTACAAAAAATTTTTTTGAGGAAATGTCAATAAAATTAACTTGTGAAATTCTTATCAATGTATTTAATGACGTCGGAATTTTGTGCAGCAATTTTTTTGGCGTATTTTTGAGCAAAGGCATACTGCGCCAATAACGTCGGGGCTATGCCATCTATTTTTGCCGCGCGTATCTGGTTGAGAAGCACACTGTAGACGGGGCCTTCAGGTATGCCTAATCTCTTTAAATCTTTGCCAGTTATTTCAATCGTGACATGTTGCAGCTGCGTCAGATAGTAGGAAAGATGTTTCCGGACTTCTTCGTGGCGGTTGGTGGCCATCAAGTAGAGGACGCCTTCCAGACGTATGGGTTCGAGCATGAAGTACAGATCGCTCAATTTTTCTTGTTTCTTCACCCAATACATTAAGGGGTCTTTCGTGACCTGTGTTAATTGGCTGGTATTGATGAAGGATTCTCTATCCCTTTTGGAAAGACCGAGCCGCTTTAACAGACTCAAAACTTGTTCCGGATGCATTTGCGAGCACAAGCACATCAAATAGAGGATCCACGGACGCGGTAGCGGATCAATGAACAGCAGCTTGTACCAATTCAGGACTTTGGAGACTTCCTCACAGCGGGCTTCCTGTACGGGCGTCAAGTTCAGCGCGGGGTGGATGGCCTGCAGAATACCGTAGTCGTGCATGCTACGAAAACAATCCAAAGGCCGCTCTTCTTCCATTATCAGGCGCAGTTCCTGAAAAATTCGTGCCCCGGATAAGCGTTTGAACAGGTTCAGGCTCAGGGCGTTTTTAATCAGGCGCCGGGTCTGTCCGCCGATGTCAAAATGGAAGCGTTGTTCAAAGCGAATGGCCCGCAGGATTCTGGTAGGGTCTTCGACAAAGCTTAACGAATGAATAACGCGCAGAACCTTGTCTTTGATGTCGCGCTGGGCTCCGAAAAAATCGACTAACCGGCCGAATTCTCCGGGATTCAGCTGTACGGCCAGGGAATTGATGGTGAAATCGCGTCGAAACAAATCCATTTTGATGGAAGAAAGTTCGACTGTGGGCAAAGCGGCAGGGTATTCGTAATACTCCAGGCGGGCTGTTGCCACGTCGATGTGCTGGCTTTCATGGCCGTGTTCGTCCTTGAGAATGATCACAGCTGTTTTGAATTTCGTATGAGCGCGTACCCGGCCGCCGAGTTTTTCGCTCAAAGCACGGGCAAAGGCGATGCCGTCGCCTTCGACGACAATATCCAGGTCGAGATTTTTGCGTCGTAGCAGAATGTCGCGAACGAAGCCGCCTACTGCGTACGCTTCATACCCGAGTTCCGCCGCCAGTTCTCCTGCTTCTTTGAGAAGTTTGAAAAAGGGTCTGGGCAAGCGTTCGTTAAGCAGGGTTTTGATACTGCGTTCGCGTTTTTTTTCCGGAAGCAGGGTCTCCGGGATGCGTGCGGGTTCCTCAATAAGTATGTTGATCAGATCCGTTCTGGTGATGACTCCCAGAATGGCGTTGTTTTCCATGACCGGCACCAGGTGCTGCCGCTGGCCGAGGATTATCTCCATCACCGGGTACAGGTCCGCATCAGGAGAAATGACCGAGCAATCGCGCAGCATGTATTCGCCCAGGGCAACGTTTCCCAGGTTGTGAGACAGAGCTTTTTCCGCAATGGTCAGTTCAATGATTCCCACAAATTTTTTGTCTTTGCTCTGAACAACCGGCAGCGCTTTGAGTCCGTAACGCGCCATTACGTCGTGGGCATCGGAGATGGGCTGTTCGCGTTCGATGACGACAGGGGGTTTACTCATCAGGTTCTTGACCAGCAACTGCGGATTGATGTGCGAATACAGCAGGGCGAAAAGTTCGTCTTTCACCTGGGACAACGTTTTGTCCTTGATGCTGGCGGAAGCCGCGAACGTATGCCCGCCACCCCCGAACGAAGCACAGATTTGTCCGGCATCCACATCCGGTGTACGGCTGCGCGCCACCAGCTGGATTCTGTCATTCATACGCCCCAGGGCGAACAGGGTCCGGATATTTTCCATTTCCAGCATCTTGTGAACAAGTAAGGCGAAATCGCCCAGGTAGTTGCTCAGGCTGACTTCGGTGATGATGATGGGAACGCCGTTGATGTCATGGGTCGTGGCGGATTCGAGCAGTTGATTGAGAATGGCGACTTGTTCGGCGGTAAGTCCCCTGTGCAGCAGGTCGGAAATGAACGTAAGGTCCATTTTTTGTGTTTTCAACCAGGCCGCCGCTTCAAAGTCATGCTCGGTGGTGGAGACAAAGGTGAAGGAGCCCGTATCTTCGAAAATACCGCAGCCAAGTATGGTGGCTTCGTCCGCGGTGATGGAAATGTTCTTTTTTCGCAACTCCCGGACCAGAATGGCTGTCGCCGATCCCCAGGGTTCGACTATGCCTTGCGTATAGGGCAAGTCGTCGTCGCTGTCCGGGTGATGGTCATACACATGCACTTCGGGAGACGCCTGGCTGAGAATGGCGTGCATATGCCCCAGGCGGGAACGTTGGCGCGTATCGACCAGAACCATGGTTTTCACGGATTCCGGATCGATCTCCTTGGCGTTTTTAAAATCAAAAAGATAGGTTGCGCTTTGTATGACGAAATTTCTCAGGGTTTTTTCCTGGCTGCCGGGAAAAATCAACACAGCTTTCGGGTACAGCTTGCTCGCGGCTATCATGGATGCGAAGGCATCGAAATCCGCATTGTTATGGGCGGTAATGACAACCGGGGCTTGTATTTTTTCAGGTTTATGGGTGCTCATGCTGCTTGCCTGACTCTCACAGTTTTCCGCGCGGGTGGTATTGCTGATGCAAAGCGACCAGCTTGTCGGCCTGTACATGGGTGTAAATTTCCGTGGCGCTGATGGAGGCGTGCCCCAGGAGCATTTGCACCGTACGCAGATCGGCCCCCCCTTGGAGCAAATGGGTGGCGAACGAATGGCGGAAGGTGTGGGGGGAAATTTTTTTTTCAATGCCCGCTTGGCGGGCGTACTTGTTGATTGCCTTCCAGACCGCCTGTCGCGACAACGCCCGTCCCGAGCGATTCAGAAAAATTTCTTTGTCGATGGGGGAAAATTGCGAACGCCAATGCGTCAGATACGTTTCCAGAATGCTTTGCGCTGTGGGGTGGACCGGTACCAAGCGTTGTTTGCTGCCTTTGCCCCAGACTTTGAGCAAGCCGCTTTGCGGATCAAAATCCAGCTGCTTCAGACCAATGAGTTCGGATACGCGCAATCCCGCGGCGTAGAGCAGCTCGAGCATGGTACGATCGCGGAATCCCAGTTTGGTCGTCAGATCCGGACGGCTGAGCAGGGCGGCCAGGTCTTTAAGCGAAAGCACCTCCGGCAAGGTCCGGGCAATCTTGGGAGATTCGAGAAATTCCGCCGGACTGGCGGAAAGAACACCGGAATCCGCGAGATAACTGAAAAAGCCGCGTAATGTGGATACGTGCCGGGCAATGCTTTTGTTTTTCAAGCCCTCTTGTTTCAACTGCAGAAGATAGAGAAACAAAGAGTCATGATCTGTTTCCTGCAAAGAGGCCTCGTGCTCATGGAGAAACAGCAGGAAAGACTTGAGATCCTGGGAATACGCCTCAAGACTGTTTTCAGAAAGCCCCTTGAGTACGACCAACTGGCCTAGGTAGGCGTCCACCAGAGGGGCGTGTTGCTGTGTGTCCATGTTGTTTTGCATGCCGGGGTCAGATTCTGGCACGGATGCGGGCTCTTAACAAGTGGATTTTACGCAGCTTTGATCTCGACAGAAGATGCCATGCGGTGTACGGAGTGAAGCAAGCCAGGAGTGACGTATGAAAGTGCTCAATTTCGGTTCGCTCAACATTGACCACGTGTATACGGTGGATCATTTTGTTCGTCCGGGCGAGACGCTGGCCAGTTTCGCGTATCAATGCTTTGCAGGCGGCAAAGGCTTGAATCAGTCCGTGGCTCTGGCACGTGCGGGCTTCCTCGTACGACATGCGGGCAACATCGGTCCGGACGGCTCCATGCTGGTGGAGTATCTTACCGCAAGCGGTGCGGACGTCGGCCTAGTGCAAACCATTGAAACGCCGACCGGCCATGCGTTCATACAAGTGGATGCCGGTGGAGAGAACGCCATTATTCTGTTCGGCGGAGCCAACCAGCGGATCAATGAAGAAGACATTGCCCGAGTCCTGGCTGCAGCCGGACCTGCGGACGTGCTCTTGCTGCAAAATGAAATCGCCTCCATGCCGGAAATCCTAAGGGCGGCTGCCCGCAGAGGACTACGCGTCGTGTTCAATACCGCTCCCATGAGTCCGGACGTGCTGGAGTATCCGCTGAAAGACGTCGCTTTGTTCATATGCAACGAAACCGAAGTCGCGGCATTGACCCGTACGGACGGACTCGATGCCCAGTGCGGGGCGTTTCGAACGCTTTTTCCAAAGGCTTCCTGCCTGCTGACTTTGGGGAGCAGGGGATCCCAGTTTATCGCGCCTGACGGGGAGATCAAGGTCTCCGCCCGTATGGTTCGCGCCGTGGATACGACTGCTGCCGGCGATACCTTTACAGGCTATTTTCTGGCGAAATGGCTGCGAAACAGTGATCCGAAGCAGGCCATGGAATACGCGGCCCAGGCTGCCGCTTTGTGTGTCACGCGCCCGGGAGCGGCCGAGTCGATTCCTTGCCGTGCGGATGTGGATGCTTTTTACGCTACGGACTAACAAACAAAAAATGTATTTTAAGAGGTAGGTTTGACGGATTTCAGTTTATTAAGCCGGCCCATTCTCGTCACTTGTCCCAAAGAGCTTTCCACAGTGCTTGCCGGGGAAATTGACGAATTGGGCTTTACGGCCAAGGTGGTTTCTCCCGCGGCTGTGGAGTTGGAAGGGACCTTGACGGATACCATGCGTCTGAATCTGCACCTGCGTACGGCGCATCGGGTGCAGTTCTTGCTCGATTCCTTTCATGCCGACACGCCGGACGCCCTGTACCGCAAGGTTCTGGAGATTGCCTGGGAAGAGATTCTTTTTCCTGACGGGTACGTCAGTGTACGGTCGTTTCTGGATACCGATGCGGTGAATGATTCGCGTTTTGTCAATCAACGGCTCAAGGACGGCATTGTTGACCGTATGCGCCAGACAACCGGCCGGCGTCCGGATTCCGGACCGGACCCAACCCGGACTGTGGTCTTCTTGCACTGGAGCAACGACGCGTGCCAGGTTTGGCTGGATACCTCGGGCGAGCCCTTGAATCGTCGCGGCTATCGTAAAATGCCCCATGGCGCGCCCATGCAGGAGACCCTTGCCGCAGGCGTGGTGTTGAGCAGCCGTTTCGAGCCTGGGCAGCATTTTGTGAATCCCATGTGCGGCAGCGGCACCCTGGCTATCGAAGCCGCGCTTTATGCCATGAATCTGGCCCCCGGGCTGCTGCGCGAAAATTTCTGTTTCATGCACGTCCGGGGATTTGAAGCCGAAGTCTTCAAACGTTTGCGCGCGGATGCCAGGGAGGAAGCCTACGATACGCCCGGTGCGCGGTTTATTCTTACGGATCGGGACCCGGCAGCGATCAAAGCGGCGCGTTCGAATGCCCGGGCCGCCGGACTGGAGGATTTTTTTGAATTTTCGGTCTGTGACTTTCGCCAGACGAAAATTCCCACCGGAGGAGGCGTGGTGATGCTCAACCCGGAATACGGCAAACGTTTGGGCGAAGAGACCGCCTTGGAACACGTTTACAAGGAGATCGGCGACTTTTTCAAACAAAGTTGCGGCGGGTATACGGGCTACGTATTTACCGGCAACCTGCACCTGGCCAAATGCATCGGCTTGCGGACCAAGCAGAGAATTCCATTTTACAACGCGAAGATCGAGTGTCGGTTGTTGGAGTACGAGCTCTACGCAGGAACGCGCAAGCAGAAAAACGGGACGGAGTAAGGCCGGGAATCAGGGTGAGCCGGACGTTCCCCAAAAGGGACTGCTGCACTTAGGTATAACGGGGTTCTTCTTCTTTGATGACCTGAAAGGCCTGGCTGCCTTTGACCGTGCCGCAGATGCCCCAGAATTTCCGGATGCCTTCCACTTCCGCTTCCATCAGGTCGTCGGTGTCCGTATCCAGCAGCAGAATGTCGCCTTCTTTGAGGTACATAAGCTGGCGTCCGCTGATTTTGGTGCGACCAAAGCGGATGACCATTTCCACCGGTGTTTCCATCAGCCGTTCTTTCAAACGCGAAACCCAGGCATGGTCGATTTCCAGACGTTCGGTCTGAAAGCTCGCGTGGAGCTTCGAACGGATGGGTTCGATGGTGGCGTAGGGCAGGCAGACCACCAGCGAACCGATGGCGTTTTCCAACTCCACTTCAAAGGTGATGACAACCACAACATCGCTGGGCGGGACGATTGCCGCGAACTGTGGGTTGATTTCGGAGCGGACGAGCTCAAGGTTGACCTCATGCACCGGACGCCAGGATTCTTCCATGTTGTCCAGAGCCAGCTTGATGACACGGTCGACGATGGCTTGTTCGATACGGGTGAATTCCCGGCCTTCGATTTTGGGCTGGCTGCCCGATCCGCCGAAAAAGTTTTCCACCAGGGCGAAAACCAGGCGTGAGTCCACGACAATGATGGCATTGCCGCGCAGAGGTTCCATCTTGAAAATATTGATGCTGGTGGGCACTGGCAGTGAGCGCATGAAGTCGCCGAATTTGGTCATGTCGATGGAAATCGGATTGAGTTCCACGCGTTTGCGGACTGAGTTGCTCAGGGCGTTGGTACACAACCGGGCAAAGCGGTCATTGACGATTTCCAAAACCGGCATGCGGCCGCGAATGATGCGGTCCTGGTTGGCCAGATCAAAAGGAACAATCCCGGAATCGTCCTCAGCAACTTCGCCTTCAGTTTCGATTTCTCCACCGGAGAGCCCCCTCAATAGGGCATCGACTTCATCCTGGGCAAGGATTTTGCTCATCACAGGCTCCTAAGCCGCCATGCTCATTGGCAAATGGCGCATATGCCCATAGCAGGGCTCATAACATACTCTAGAAAAAAGCTACCCGTTGTCCTGCCAGGGGTCAAGAACTTCCTGGTTATAATCAAATGCAGAAGTTATGCCATGTGAAGTGAAAAAGTGACAAGTACATGCCGCTGATGGCGGAGTTTTTTTTGATCGAAGCGAGCAATTCTAAAAACGGTCCAGGCGGATGTGGACGCGATTTGTTCCTTCCGAAGCATTGGCCGTATTCGTCAGATCGTTGCCGAATCCAATGGCGCGCAATCGTTCTGAGTCAATATGGTAGCGCTCCTGCAGGTAGTTTTTGACGCTTAGGGCCCGTGCCTGGGAAATACGGCGGTTTTCAATTTCCGGGAGTCCGGAGGCATGCCCTTCAATGACGATACGCATATCGGGCCTGGAACGCATCAGGCTGCCTATTTCATCGACGGCCTGTTTGGAACTTTCCTGAAGCATAGCGTTTTGAGGCTTGAAGGGAATATCAAACCGTTTGGCCAGGGGCGCAGTATTGGAGTCAATGGTTCTGTGGATTTCCAGCGAAGCATTAAAGCGGTGTCGCGGATTTGCAGGGTCTCCCGACTTATTCAAGGTAATGGTAACGCGACGATTCAAGCAGCGTCCTTTTTCAGTAGCGTTATCGGCTATCGGATTGCTTTGTCCGTAGCCACGCGCTTGGAGGCGGTCAGGGGAGAGGCCGTAGCTTTCCATCAAATAGCGTTTGACGGTTTCGGCACGCATTACTGAAAGGGCCAGGTTTATTTTTTCATTACCCGAATTGTCCGTATATCCGTTGATGTCTGCGACCACGTCCGGATTTTGCTGCAGATATTTTCCCAGAGCCTCGACGTGTTGACGAATGGAGGCATCCATGTCCGTCTGGTTGGCTTCAAAATGGAGTTTGTACGGACGGTGCAGAGCGATATAGGATGTATGCGTGCTGTAGTAGCCATTCAAAACAACGTCTACCCGGCGATTTCGTTCGCGACCGCTTAGGGTCTGGTTGGAAACCAATGGTTTGGAATCCCCGTAGCCTTGAGCGGTAATTCGCTGCTCGTCTATGCCAAACAACCGCACGAGCGTTTGTTTGATGCTTTGGGCTCGTTGATTCGAGATCCGCATATTGTCCTGTTTGTTGCCGCTGCTGTCCGTATGTCCGGCAAGGCTAATCGTTGATTGGGGATTGTTTTTGAGCAAACGGGCAAGCTGTTGAATTTTTGAATACTGTGTTTCAGAAAAATTTGTCTGGTTGCTTTGAAAGGGAATTGTTAGCGACAGAAAGAGCGATATGGGGCACCCCATAGAATCAACTGCCGTATTCCCAGGCGTTGCCGGGCATTCGTCCCGCTTGTCCAGTATGCCGTCGTGGTCGGAATCCGGATTCAAGGCGGCAATATCCGTGATATCCGTCGCAGTCTCTTCGCGCGGACAGAGTGCATGCGTTGTGTTCGAAGGCGCTCCGAAACGGTATTGACCGGCAAGTTGCTCGGGGGGCGTTTGAGGGGGGGGCGAATTTGTTGGGCGCAATTGCGAGGTGTCCGTTCTGTTGCGGACAACTTCAGGACCGTTTGGCTGGTTGATGTAACTGCAGCCGCTTACCAACACGATGCAAAAAAGAAAGGTAATTAAACGTTTCATTTTAATCTCCAGGTGATTTTGTGACGTTTTGCATCTTGTCAGTTTATTTTAATGATAAAAAAATTTTCTAATAATTTTAAAGCATAAAATACACTAAAAAAGTTACTAGTGAATAAAAATTAATTATAAATATCCATAGTGCACATGGATAATACACGCTGCTGGTATACGAACCAAAATATGAAATTCGTTTTTGTTACATTTTGTCAAGCATCATTTTTTTTACAAATCATTTTATGAGCATGTAATTTACTCATAATTTTTCCAGGGGAGTATACTGTATTTTTTATTTTATGCAATAGGTTCTTGAAATAATTATATCATTAAACTTTATCTAAATTTTTTTTAGAACAGTACTGATTATTATGACATGCTTGATCGTATTTGGCCTGAGATGCTGTCTCAGTCGCGTTTTGTCATTATCAGGATTGATGGAAAGAGTAGTCTTTTATTTTTTTACTAGCGTATTGAAGTTTTAGCGTGTGGCGGATATATACACACGCAAGGATAGATCATTTTGGCAATACGCGAACACGTGTTGTTGCAACCCAGGTAAACATTGCGGAGTCGATTGATGATTTTTTCTTATACCGTGTGTTTCGTACGTATATTTCGTTTTCTCCTGTTTTTTTGCTTGTTTGCAATGCTGGTTACTGGTTGTGCGGTGAAAAAAGCACCACAGGCCGTCTCAAAAACAAAGGTTGTGGGACCAGAAAAACCTGTCGCGGTAGTTCCTGCCACTCGCGTATCTCTGGCAATGGCTTTGCCCCTAACCGGACCATATGGCGGGATAGGAGAACAAATTCTGGAAGGCGCCAATGGTGCGCAGCAATTGCTCCAGGATCAGGGCTCCGGGGTGGAGGTCATTGTAATCGACACCAATGAACCTGATTATCTGGACCGGTTAGCAGCGCTTCCTGACAGTGTGTCTGTGGTGGGCGGCCCTTTGCGGCCGGATGTTTTCGAATCCATTGCGTTGAATAATCTGAATGCGAAGCATGCCTTTTTTACCTTTATGCAAAGCCTCCCCAACAGCGTCACCGAAGGGCGCAATGCCTGGCGTTTTTTTAGCAGCCCCACGGATCAGATGCGTACGTTGATGGAATATGCCTTGAAAAATTTTGGCATCAGCAAAATGGGAGTGTTATATCCAAACGAGCCTTTTGGACGCCGGGTGGCCCAATTGTATTCCGAGGAAGCGAAAAATCTTGGTGTGACCATTGTCAACATGGCGAGTTACCCGCCGGATGATCCGTTACGTTGGAGCGACATTGTCGCCGAGTTTTTGTATGCTGGCCAAGAAAACGCGCAGGATAGTTTCCAGGCCGTTTTTTTGCCCGATGCCTGGTCGAAAGTGGAAATGCTGGTTCCATACTTTTATTATCATCAAAAGGAACACATGCTGATAATGGGATCCACCTTGTGGGGGCAGACCTTGACCAGCGAACGCCATATAGATGCGCATAATTTTCGTTTGTCCGTGTACCCCAGTCCCTGGTGGAGCGGATCCGACACTGTTGCCGCCAGGCAATTGAACCGTTACGTCAAAGGGGAAAAAAGTATCTGGCAGGCCCTAGGTTTCGACTTCGTACGTTTTGTTGCTACACTTGGGGCATTTCCTCTGGAAGCCGACGGCAACTTTATCAACCAGCGCATTCAGGAAACGTTGCATTTTTCCTGGTGCATGGCTCCCATCACCTGGGATTATACTGGCGTTGCCGAGCAAACCATGTTTGTGCTCACGCCCACTGCAGACGGGACGAGGCTTGCCAATACGGGCCTGTTGCGTAAGCGTCTGATGCGTTAGCTTATTTGCTTTCTCATAACATAAAAGAACGGGCTGCGCAGTACGCTACTGCACAGCCCGTTTTGCTTTTTATGCGCTGAAGACGACAAGGGAGGTCAGTACAATTGCTTCAGGAGTTCCTCATTGGTGGAGGCGCTTCTCGGGCGTGCGGGCCGCGGCCTGGAATCGTTCGTTGTCAGGGAATCCTGGGACGGTAGTTGGGCCATTTGCAGCGACGGATCCGGTTGATAGGGATCATAGCTGTTGGGATCTTTCTTGTACCCGGGAACGTATTTTTTTTCGTCTCCTTGCGGCGGTGTGAAATTCTGAATCGGATAGCTGTCTTCCACCGCCATACGGTATCCGAGCCAGATGGGTAGAGCTGCCCGAGAACCCGCTTCCGAGTGCCCCATGGGGCGGATCTGATCGAAACCTACGTAACAGGCCGTGAGCAGGTAGGGCGAAAAACCGATGAACCAGGCATCCTTTTCCTCGTTGGTGGTGCCTGTTTTTCCGGCAACCGGACGGTTGAGCACACGAGCCCGGACTCCCGTACCCCGCAAAACGACCTGCTGAAGTATGGTGGTCATTGTATAGGCATTTTGCGGTGAAATGGCCTTTACGGCTTCGGTGCTGGAGCGAAAGATTTCTTCTCCCCAGGCTTTTTTGATGGAAAGTACGAAACGTGGTTTGACGTAACTGCCGCCCCGTGCAAAAGCGGTGTAGGCCCGAGCCAGGTTGATGGGCGTAAAAACCTGCGCCCCCAGGCAGATGGGCAGGTAGGGCGGAAATTCACCCTCCAGGCCGAGTTTCCGCGCGCGTTTGATGACATTGCGGATGCCCATGCGAGCTGCAAGGCGTACGGTGACCACATTTTTGGATTTGACGAGCGCGTTGGTCAGCGTCATGGGGCCGTTGTATTTATTTCCATAGTTCTTGGGCGACCAGGAGCCGAAGGAAATCGGCGAATCCATGACCACGGACGTTGGCCTGAACCCGTGATCCAGAGCCGCGGAATAAACAATGGGCTTGAACGCGGATCCTGGCTGGCGTCGCGCCTGGGTGGCCCTGTTGAATTGACTGTCGTTGAAATCAAAGCCACCGACCAGAGCGACAACATTGCCGGTTGGGGGTTCGATGGAGACCAGGGCTCCCTGAACTTTCGGCTTTTGCTGCAAGTCCAAAGAGAGGACAAGGTTTTCGGAGTCCTTTTGTCCCTTTGGCTGGAGAAAGGATCCGTGCAATGACGCCCATACCATATCCCCGGGCTTGACGATCTGGTCGGGGGAACCGCGCCAAGTCCACTTCATGCTGTCGGCAGAGATGAATCCGTCATAGTCGCCGGCTTTGACTTTGGCTCCGGTGCTGTCCACGTCCATAACCAGAGTTTTGACCCAGTCGCCGGGCTCCAGGTCGTCCAGATGTACCGGATTGTCCGCCAGAAAATCTTTGAATTCGGAAGGGCTCAATTTCTGGTCCACGCCTCGCCAGCCGCGGCGTTTGGTGGCGGCAGCCAACCCGTCGCGCAAGGATTTTTCAGCCGCTTTCTGGTGGTCGAGCTTCACGGCCGTATAGACATGCAGGCCGGATTCATACACGGCGTCTTCGCCGTAGCGATCCAGCTTGATGTTCTGCAGCTTCATGTTTTCTTTGGAGAGATAATCGATCAGCCAGCGCCTGACTTCCTCCATGTAGTAAGCCCCGGTTCCCCAGGAGGGTTCGGGCATGGCTTTGAATTCCAGCTGTTCCGCGACGGCCTGATTATATTCTTGCTGGGATATCCACTTCAAGGCGCGCAAACGCCCAAGCACGTACATCTGGCGTTTTCGGGCTTCATGCGGACGGTGAAAAGGGTTGTAGTTTGAGGGCGCCTTGGGTAGTCCGGCCAGCAGGGCGGATTCTGCCAAGGTCAGGTCGCAGACATGCTTGCCGAAATAGGTCCTGGCACCTGCTTCGACTCCGTACGCCCCCGCTCCGAAAAAGGCCTGGTTCAGATAAATGGTCAGGATTTCATCTTTGGACAAGAAATTTTCAAGCTGAAAGGCCAGAATGGCTTCCTTGATTTTTCGTTCGTATTTTTTGGTGGAATCCAGAAGAATCTGTTTGATGATCTGCTGTGTAATGGTGCTGCCCCCCTGGACAATTTCACCGCTTTTGAGATTGATCAGTGTTGCGCGAAGAATGGCGGTCAGATCAAGCCCTTCATGACTGTAGAACGAATCATCTTCAGCGGCCAGAAAAGAAAGGACAAGGTGCTTGGGAACTTCGTCCAGGGTAACGAGAAAACGTTTTTCGCGGTAAAGATATCCCAGGATTTGTCCGTCATCCGCATAGAGGGTGGTAACAAGGTTGGGTTTGTAATCCCGGATTTTGGTAAAGCTGGGCAGGTCTTTGGCAAAATGGATATACACCCCGAGACAGCCCATGGTGAACGCCATCGCAATGGAAAGAATAAAAACGAGACCCACGGAAAGTAGATAAATTTTTCTCATATGCGTTCAGGCCTTCTGCCTTTTTTCCTGCATTGCAATGATAAGACGATATACTATCAAGTAATTTAAGAATATATCAGAACGATATACCCTGCAACACTTCTTTTTCTAGACAATATCTCAAACGGTACGGCAGTATAGTTCTCCCCGCCGATTGCTTCCGTAAAATACCTATCGTCCGCTTCCCGCGCTCCTTTATGGAGAAAAACGGGCCATACGAAAAACAGATGCAGGCGCATTCGTCAGGCTAGGGAATCTGTTTGAGACTTTTTTGTAAAAAAGAAAGTTTTTGTTGCAATGGGGCTAGAGCGGAACGTTGCTCCATGGAAAATTCGTTGCGCAGAGCTGCATTTTTCTTTAGCTGCTGCGCATAGTATTCGGTCAGAGGTTGGATATGATTTTTGAATTCCGTTTTCCATTTTTTCAATTTAGCAAGTTCCATTTCTTTTTGTTTAATTTCATATTGCGATGCCAAGATAATGCTTTTTTTGCCTGTTTCGAGGGAATTTTTGATATCCAGCGAGAGCAGCGAATTCATCAATGCCTTGTCGATATCTTTCTCGGTTGCCCATGTGCCATCAGTCAAAGCAATTCGATATTGTTTTTTGGCCACCTGTTTTTCAATGGCCTCTTTTTCTTTTTTCAATTGATTGATACGGGCATCCAAATCCTTGAGCGTAACCCATCCAATGGGCAGGAGGTGCTTATATTCGTTGTTTTTAATGCTTGATTTCAATTCACCTGAGTCCGTTTTGAGTTGTTTGTCTTTTTCTGTCAGGTTCTGCTCTGTGAACCAGCCTTCAGAGAGGCGGTTGATGCGTACGTCTCCGGTTTTGAAGCTTTGCCGTAAAGCTTTTATTTGTTCCTGCAGAGCAAGAATCTCTGCTTTAAGCTGATTTTTTGAGACATCGCCCAGACCAGGTATGGATACAATATAGTCGCCTGCTGCAATTTGTTGCGTCACCGCGGCAATTTTTGCTTTTTGAGCAGTAATTGCCGTATCCAATTCTTTTTTGGTGACAAAGCCGAGACCTGAAAAATAGATGCGGATGCTCCCGTCTTTCACCTTTTTTTTCAGGGCAGCGCGTTTTTCATTAATTGCGGTAATGTGTTTTTCCAATGTGTTTTTATTGATCATCCCCAGTCCGGCGACAAAAAATTCCTTTGTTCCGGAATCTATTTCCGAGTCCATTGTTTTTTTTGTGTTGCGATGTGTATCTCGAATTTCTAGTAATTCATCCATTGTAACTCTGCCATATCCAGGAATATAAATTCTGTCGTCAAGTTCTTTGATGAGTTGCCATCCAGTCAATACAGCCAGGTTAACCCCATCTTCCAAGGCCATGCTTTCTTCACGCGCACATTGGGCCTCCGTATCAAGGACAACTAAAGACTTTTCCAAGACCTTCTGCTCCGTATCAAACACTGAAAAACGATTTTTTACCTGGCGGTTAAGTTCTTTTTGTGCATTTTTATATACTATAAGATTATTTTTTAATGGTTGAAGTATATCGTTTTTGCTGACGGCAAAGGCAACAGTGTTGAGCGGCAGTATGAAACAGAAACAACTTAGGCTCAAAAAAAGTTTTATGAGCCGAGTAGCAGCCACAGAAGTATTCATCCGATCATCCCCCTCAAACCGTCTGAGAAAAACACGCCAGACTTGTCGATTCAAACTGTGATCATGCGAAAATTTACTTGACAACGGCTATAGCGAATAGAGAAAACGTACTACAGAAATAATTAAGAGTCTAGGGTGGATAGAATTTTTGGCAGAAAAGAAAAATACGGCTAGCACCGCTATAGCTAGGTTACTCACATGAGTACTACGGGATATAAAGCGACATTTTGTTTTTTGGGGGTTTGCTGGGGATTCCTGATTCTTTTGCCTGCGGAAGGAACAAGCCAGGAATTTGATTCGTACGCGTCATTCGCTCCGTATAAGGGCAATCAGACTCTTACTTTTCAGACTGTGCCTCCTTTTGATGAGAGGGAGTTGCGAACTTATTCTGCGCTTCCAGATCCGCAATTCGATGCACTGACTCCGTACAGAGAAGATGCATATCGTGCTTTTGGGGCAATGGGACAACCCAATGTTCAGGTAAGACAGTATGCGGAAAAAAAATTTTCCAATTTCAATACTATGACCACAATAGGAAGCCAAAGATTCAAAACGTTTTCGGAAACACCGTACACATCTTTTTCTCCCTTTGATGGTTTTCAAGAATAATTTTATTAGAAATATTGAACAAGTATAACATGAAAGAAAACAGTACCCCGAAAGCTTATTTTTAGGTGCGTTTGAAAAGTAATGTTTTTATAGAAATTTCATGTTGTTGGTGCATTTAAAGTTTGCAGTTGTGGTTCTATCTGTCACTTAATAAGTATGAAGAAAAGAAAAAATATAATTTTGTAGTATCAAAAAAAATACTACTATGTATGCCAGCTAATTTTTGCCTGCTGCTTTCTTGAGGATGCTCTTATCATTGTTGTTTTGTTTTAATAACTATAATGTGTTGGTTGCTTCGATATTTATATTTGCTTTTTGTGTCTGCTTCACTTACAATACAATCGTATTTGATTTCAAATTAGCAGCCAGATTTTTTTGTTGATTCGGCTGTGCTCAATAGTTTAATAAATTGCAACATACTGGTGTCATTATGAAAGATTGCAAGGATATTCTCGACCAATCCGAAATGAATGCGCTTTTCCAACAACTTGCGGAACAAGTTTACGCTGCCAATGGCGATTGCCAGAATCTTGTCTTGATCGGCATTCAACGCAGGGGGGTTGACCTGGCTACGCGTCTTAAAGATATCCTGGACCGTCGTTTGGGACGTTCCCTGCCGCTGGGACAGCTGGATATTAATTTGTACCGGGATGACTGGACTAGCCTTGATCTGCAACCGCTTATTAGCCGCACAGAAATTCCCTTTGAGATCAATGGGTTCAATGTCCTGCTTATTGACGATGTTCTTTTTACCGGCCGGACCATCAGGGCTGCCATGGAAGCCATTCTTGATTTCGGACGTCCGCGGCGCATTCAGTTGCTGGTTCTCGTCGACAGAGGGCATCGCGAGCTTCCCATTCAGCCTGATTATGTGGGGAAAACCGTAGAGACGCAGCGGGGCGAACACGTCAATGTTTACATAAAAGAACGCGACGGCAAAGACAAAGTCTGTCTGGTCGCCTAACAGCTAAATATCATCTCATACGAGAAGGCGGCAGTATTCGCGCAATACAGGTTTACTCGGAGAGTAAAATAGCGGTAGCTCGTTAAGGGACACGGGTGATTTCCGTGCCTATGCCTCCTTTGGTAAACAATTCGAGCAGCAGACAGTTTTCAAGCCTGCCGTCGATGATGTGCGCTTTTTCCACGCCCGCATCCAGTGCTTCCAGACAACATTTGATTTTGGGAATCATGCCGCCTTGAATGGTTCCATCCGCAATGGCGAGAGCGGCATTCTGCATATTCAAAGAAGAAATCAACTGACCTTCTTTGTTCAGTACGCCCTGGATATCCGTCAACAGAATCAAGCGCTTGGCCTTGAGGCTTGCAGCTAGAGCTCCAGCCACGGAATCGGCGTTGATGTTGTAGGTTTCGCCGTCCTCATCCACTCCCACGGGCGCGATGACCGGAATGAAGCCATCCCGTTCGAGCGAATTGATCAGGGTGGAGGAGATATCAGTCACTTCGCCCACTTTTCCCAGGTCAATGATTTCTGGAGGGGCGTTTTTTTTGTCTTTGATCATTTCGAGTTTTCGCGCATGGATAAGCTGGCCGTCCTTTCCAGAAAGGCCGACCGCCTTGCCGCCTTGCTGGTTGAGCAAATTGACTATTTGTTTGTTGACCTTGCCCACCAGGACCATTTCAACCACGTCCATGGTTGCCTCGTCCGTAACTCGCAGGCCTTCGCGAAACTGGCAGTTGATGCCCAATGAATCAAGCATGCTGCCGATCTGCGGACCGCCGCCATGCACGATGATCGGATTCACGCCGATATATTTCAACAGGACGACATTACGGGCGAAAGCCTGTTTCAGGTTTTCGTCCGTCATCGCGTGTCCGCCGTATTTGATAACAACGCTTTGCCCATGAAAATTACGAATATAGGGCAGGGACTCCATCAAAAGCTTGGCGACACGCTTTGCTTTTTCCATTGCAAGGTCCTCACTGAGTTGCAAGATTATAAAATATACCTGGACAGATCGCGATCTTCACGGACATCGGCTAGTTTTTCGCGGACATAGGCCGCGTCGACCTGGACTTGCGAACCGTCTTTGTCCGGGGCCTCGAAGGACAGATCCGTCAGAATTTTTTCAAAAAGCGTATAGAGCCTGCGTGCGCCGATGTTTTCAGTTTCCATGTTGGTCAGTTCGGCAAAGGAGGCGATTTCCTCCAGGCCGTCCGGGCTGAAGGTAACGGTCACGCCTTCTGTTGCAAGCAAGGCCGCGTATTGTACCGTGAGGGCGTTTTTGGGCTCGGTGATGATCCGCAGGAATTCTTTTTTACCCAGGGGCTGCAGTTCCACACGCAGAGGGAAGCGGCCCTGGAGTTCGGGGACCAGATCCGAGGGTTTGCTTACATGAAAGGCCCCAGCAGCAATAAACAGAATATGGTCCGTACGGATCATTCCGTATTTCGTATTCACGACACAGCCCTCTACGATAGGCAGAAGGTCGCGCTGCACTCCTTCACGGGAAACATCGCTTTTAGCGCCCGCATTGGCACTGCTGACGACTTTATCAATTTCATCAATGAAAATAATGCCGCTTTCTTCGACCCGTTCCTTGGCCTGTTCTGTCACCTTGTCCTGGTCGATAAGTTTGTCGCTTTCTTCCTGGATGAGAAGTTGATACGCGTCCTTGACCTTTATCTTGCGGCGCTTTTTTTTGTTGGGGAATACCCGGCTGAACATGTCGCGAAATTGCATTTCCATGTCCTCCATGCCCGGCATGGCCATGATTTCCATTTGAGGGGCCTGAACGCTGGCTTCGATTTCCACAACCCGGTCGTCCAGTTTGCTTTGCCGCCAGAGCTGACGCAGTTTTTCCCGGGTGCTGTCTGCACGATGGGGGGGATCCGCTTCACCTGCGGGAGAGACCTCAATGGCGTCAAGCTTGGAAAAATCCGTATCGTCACGGCGTTTGCTCGAAGGCAGCAGCAGATCAAGCAATTTTTCTTCCGCATTATGTTCGGCTTTGATTTTGACCCGTTCGAGTTCATCGTTGCGGACCAGATTGACGCCGATTTCCATGAGATCGCGGATCATGGATTCCACATCGCGTCCGACATAGCCCACTTCGGTGAATTTGGTAGCCTCGACCTTAAAAAACGGAGCGCCGGAAAGTTTGGAAAGTCTCCGGGCGATTTCCGTTTTTCCCACTCCGGTGGGGCCGATCATTATTATGTTTTTCGGGGCGATTTCTTCACGCAGCTCCGGATCGAGCTGGCGGCGGCGCCAGCGGTTGCGCATGGCAATGGCCACCATGCGTTTGGCCTGCTCCTGGCCTATGATGAATTTATCTAGCTCTGAAACGATTTCTCGTGGTGTCAGGGTACTCATAAAATAACTCCAAAACGCTATTGCTGTTTATGGGCGGGTCTTTGCGCCCGCTCCCGAGCCATGCGCAGCCTGTTCGTCGATGGCAAAGCCTAAAGAACAACTCAGTGTAGTATAAAAAAATTCGCATTGGGCATCAAAAGCCGGAAGAGACCAAAGGTTCCTGTGGCAAGCGTCTTAATCATGGTGTTCAAAGAATGCAAGAGGCGGCCGCGTATTAAGCAAGCAAAGACATGTTGGAATACGGTCTCCGGAATAATAAATCTATTATCATTTCAAGGGAATAGTCCGAAAAATATTCTGTTTGCGACGTTTAATTAAAAGCATGACTACACCTTTTTTCCGGCCGTCCGTATTTAGTACCTGGTCAAACTCTTGGACCGTGTTGACAGGATGCTGATTGATTTCCAGGATAACGTCTCCGGGCTCAACATCGGATTCCTCGGCTTTGGAGGCCTCATCCACCTCGGTCACGAGTAGTCCGCGTGTTTTTTCAAGGCCCAGGGCGTCTGCTTCGTCCTGGGTCACTGGCCGTATGCTCAAGCCGAGCGTATCCTCGCGTGTTTCCGTATCGAAATTTTGATCCGTGTTGTCCGACAGGGAGTCGAGGTTCCGTTCTCCCAGCGCTACAGTGAAAGAAAGGGTTTTTCCTTTGCGCCAGACAGTGATTTTAGTGGTTTTTCCAGGATCAATGGCCGCAATAAGATGCAACAACTCGTTGGAATCATCCACAGGAGTGTCGTTGATGGCTGTAATGACGTCGCCTGTCTCTATTCCCGCCTGTTGAGCGGGTTGTCCGTCCAGCACAGAGGCCACCAGGGCGCCGTGGGGTTTCTTGAGCCCCAGAACCTTGGCAGAGCCCTTGTCCACATCCTGAATGGAAACGCCAAGCCACCCGCGTTGCACTTTTTTCTTGGTACGGAGTTCGTTGATTATCTTTTTAACCATATTGCTGGGGATGGCAAAGCCTATTCCCTGACCGCTGGCAACAATGGCCGTATTGACTCCGACGACCTTGCCGTTAAGGTTGAGAAGCGGACCGCCGCTGTTGCCGGGGTTGATGGAGGCATCCGTCTGAATATAATCATCAAAAGCGCCGGATCCGAGAATTCTGCCTTTGGCGCTGACAATGCCGGCTGTGACGGTGGAAGACAATCCAAAAGGGTTTCCAATGGCCATAACCCATTGTCCCACCCTGAGGTCGTCCGAATCGCCGAATTCCAGGACCGGAAGCTTGTTTTTGACCTCAATTTTCAACAGAGCCAAATCGGTTTCCTCATCGCGGCCGATAACTTTGGCGTCAACCGATTCATAATCTTTTTCTTTGCCCTTGAGGTTGACTTTGACCTCTTCGGCATCGGAGATTACGTGAAAATTGGTGACGATGTAGCCGTCTTCGGAAATGATGAATCCGGACCCCAGCGAACTTTCCTTGTGGGGCTTTTGAGGGGATTGGAAAAATTTTTGAAATTTATCGAAAAAATCGTCGAATGGAGCATCCTGGTCACGGTATTTGAACAGATCTTCAAGATCGCTGCCGTCTTCGACGAGTTTGACGGTACTGATATTGACTACCGCGGGACTGCATTCTTCGGCAAGTTCAATCAAGTCAGGAAGACCCGTGGCAGTGGTGCAGGAAGCGATACTCAGAAAACTGCATAGCAGCAGCGATACCAGGGCAAGCGGAAAAAAACGATTCATGCAACGCTCCTGAACGGATGACTTTGAAAACCGGACACACCCGCAAAAAATCAAGTGCGTCACAGTCTTAAAAAATTATTATACTATACGGCTCCCTCCTTGTTTGTAAACTCTCATTTTCGAGGTACGACCGAATCGGTTGATTCGTGCGGTTGCAGAGGCCACCCGTCAGTCGAGCAGCCCCACAAGCTTGAACACACGTTCGGGATCGAAAGTCTGATGAACCTGTTCCAGGTCTTTCTGCGACGCGCTTTGCACCTGTTCCAAAAGCTTCAATGCCGTCTCGCTGTCTACGGCGTCCGCCTCGGGAAACTCATTTTGATAGCGTTTCATGGCCTGGGCACCGATGGCAATTACGTCGTCGGCCTGCTGTTTGTTGAGCGACGCGGAAGCGTGTGTCTCCACTGTTTCGTCTTCGACGTCAATAGAAATGCCGGCTTGTTTCAACAACGTATCGAGAGGTTGGATGCCATTCATGGAAGCCTCCTCGGATGGATATCCAGAATTAGTTTATAAATTTCGAATCAACCGGCATGTTTTGTAGATACGCGGTAAACTCCCTTGATGTGGATTCTTCAACCAGAATCTGACAACGTACGCCGCATTTGCTCAGTTTGAGCATAAGCTTATCGTAGTCACGTTTCTGGTCGTTGTTAAGCATGCTCGTAAAATTGTTGTCGTTCAGGATGTTCAGCAATTCACGCGTTACTCCTGCCAATTCGTGATATTCGTTGAATATTTTTTGTTCCATTCCTTTTTTCTTGATGTCGTTCAACACAACCTGGCGCAACTCTTTCTTCATTTTATTCAAGAGTTTCAGTTGCTTGTTCTTGGATTCGGAATGTATTGCCTGTTTCATGGGAAGCCTCCGGCGTAGTGGGGTTGTAGAGCAAAGGCGCTCATGTCGTGTCTCGCGTTAAGCTTAGCGAGGAATATGCCAAGAGGTAATTTTGTTATAATTATAAGCGGATATAAATAATAGGGAGGTGTTTTTGAAGAGCAAGGTCAAATTTTCGTCTCAGGAGAGCATAAAAAAAGGCGCATTGAACAATGCGCCGTCAAAAAAACAAACCGGGAGCCAGACTCCCGCGACAATGCTCAGCATTTGTCGCCGAACTGTTTGATATGTCGCAATCCCCAAAGAACCGCGAACAAACCGAGAAATACCCAAAAAAAGCTCATGACGATCTCCCTGTGAAAAACGTGTAAAAACGGTCTGATGGAACCTAGCCAAAAACGCATTGTCTGGCAAGCGCGCGAGTGTGTGTTGCGGTTGTGCTTTGTCCGTTCAAAGGCGCGTCTGTTGAGGCGGCAGGGCGCTATACTATTCTTTTTCCCGCAATTCCCGTTTCAACACCTTGCCGACAAAGCTTTTGGGCAAAGAATCCCTGAATTCTAGCTGCTTGGGTACTTTGTAACCAGCAAGTTTTTGTCTGCAGAAGCCGATCACATCTGCCTTGGTCAGATTTGCCCCAGCTTCGGGAACAAGAAAACATTTGATGGTTTCACCTCTGGTCGCATGCGGGACACCAATGATCACGGCCTCAAGGATATCCGGATGCTGTAACAGAACCTCTTCAATTTCACGGGGGTAGACATTGAATCCCGCAGTGATGATCAAATCTTTTTTACGGTCGATGATATAAAAATAGCCCTGCTCATCCATGGTGGCGATATCGCCGGTACGCAGCCAGCCATCCTGAAGCACTTCGGCCGTGGCGTCCGGTCGTTTCCAATACTCCTTCATGACCTGCGGTCCTTTGATCAATAGTTCGCCAGGAGTATTGGGGGGGAGGTCCTGGTCTGTATCCAGGTCGACGATACGTACGTCGGTATCCGGAAAGGGCAGGCCGATGCTGCCAATCTTATGCTCCCCCTGAAGCGGATTGAAGTGCGTAATTGGAGAGGCTTCCGTCAGGCCGTAGCCTTCGATTATTTCCCCGTGCGTCAGGTCATTAAAGCGTTTGATTCCTTCCAGCGGCATAGGCGCTGATCCGGAAATCAGATAATTGATGGATGACAGATTGAATTTTGAGATGTCCTTCTGCTGCATCAGAGCGAGATAAATGGAAGGCGTCCCAGGGAAAATAGTCGGCTGCAGTTTGTCAGTGATGTCCAGAATATCTTTTGGGACGAATCTGGGGAAAGGCAACAATGTGGCGGCAAAAGAAGTGGGGAAGCACAGGCAGACCGTCAGTCCGTAGACATGAAAATAGGGCAGAAGCCCGAGCAACAGTTCATGGCTTGTCAATTTTCCGACACTGTGCAGCATGGTCCGGCATTGTTGTACGTTTGCCGCAAGATTGAAATGAGTGAGCACCACGCCTTTGGATTGTCCAGTCGTCCCTCCGGTATACTGGAGAAGAGCCGGAGATGAGCGAGGATTCTCCAGGGGAACCGACATGCGCTTTTTTCCACGCAGCAATTCGGACCAGGGAAAAATGTCATGCTTATTGAATGCCGGAGGTTCGAGGTGGTTTTCCCGCCTGGCCCGAAACCGGTACAACTGCTTGATGGGGAATCTAAGCCCGTCCGCCACACTGGTGAAAAAAAAGGTTTTGATGCCAAGCTGTTCGCGCAGTGCGTTGATTTTGGGCCAGAGTATGTCCAGCGCAATCATGAATTTGGCGCCGGAATCGTTGATTTGA
The DNA here is from genome assembly GCA_963677785.2 of Desulfovibrionaceae bacterium. GTDB lineage: Bacteria > Desulfobacterota > Desulfovibrionia > Desulfovibrionales > Desulfovibrionaceae. The sequence continues at coordinate 1,075,012 of CAXXDH010000002.1, forward strand.
TGCAGCAGCTCGGTTTCCATGTAGAGCGGATTGGTCATGACCACTATGCCGCCGGCTTTCAACACTCCCCAAAAAGCTAATATTGTTTGCGGGAGATTGGGCAGCATAATCGACACGCGGTCGCCGGGCTTGAGGCCATATTTCTGCAGGTTGGCTGCCAGGACTTCCGAGAGGAATTTGAGTTTGCGGTAGCTTATTTTGTAATTACGAAAAATCAGTGCGTTGCGATCAGGGTGTGCAGCCGCGGACCGATCCAGAAATTCATAGAGGGCGATATCTTCGTAGTCGATATGGCGCGGTACTTCAGCGTCATAGCTTGCGTACCAGGGACGTTCGGTATGGCTCATGAAAGTAGTATGGAAAATCTCGTATTGTTTTCGCCGGCCCGCCTCAAAGTCCAAGAGAAAATCAGGCAACTCGAAGGTGCCGTGACGTCTGGAATAAGCCGACTGAATCAGTACTGTTGCAAAATGATTCGGCTTCCACTACAACAAAAGCGTTATGAAAAGCAAGGTCATTTTCCTTATCACCTTGGTCTGGATTGGAGTATGCTTCTGGGAAGTTCCAGTCCAGTCCAAGCCGGAGCTTCCGCCTCTGGACCAGGTGAGCGTTCCCAAAGCGTTGGATTATGCGCAGCCGAAGAGCTGGCTTGCTTTACCCGCCAATCCCAACCGGTTTGCTGTGGACGTTTTTTGGGTTTATCCTACAGTACCCTGCGAAAAGCCGGTCTGGATCATGAATCCGACAGCAAGAGCGCACCGAACGGCTGCGCATCATACGCTTGTTTCCCAGGCCAGTGTGTTTGATCACCATACAAATATCTATGCGCCATTATACAGGCAAATGAGTATGGAGGGGCTCTCGTTGCCGGAATCCAAGCGCGAATTGTTGCTTCGCTACGGAGAAGATGATGTCTGGCGGGCTTTGCAGTTTTATCTGAAGCAATATAATAAAGGAAAACCTTTTATTCTTGCAGGTCATAGCCAGGGATCGAATATTCTGGCCCGGCTGGTGATGCATCACTGGGGTAAAACGGGCGTGGATAAACGCCTGGTGGCTGGTTATTTGATAGGCTGGTCCATTACCGCGCAGGATTTAAAATGTAATCCAGGAATGAAAATGTGCCGTTCGGCCAGTCAGATTGGTTGTTTCATCAGTTACAACTGCGTTGCGGCCGGACGCCAAAAGTTCGCTCCAACGATTCTTCCCGGAGCGCTAGTCGTCAATCCGTTGTCTTGGCAAATCGACGCTGCACTCGTACCCGCCAAGAAAAATCTGGGTGCCGTATTTTTTTCCGAGGATGGGAAAAGGACAGTACGTCCGCATTTTACTTCCGCAAAGGCAGCAGGAGGAGGCCTGGTGGTCAAGCCTGCCGATCCTGCACTGGTGGCTTCATCAACTGACTCTTTTCCGGAGGGGGTGTACCATTGTTATGATTACGCCCTGTTTTATGAAAATATCAAGGAAAACGCCTCAGAACGAATCAGCGCCTTTACACATCAGTAAGTTTCGGTTTCCCTTCTCTTGATTCAGAGTATGCCATCCGGTGCCGTATCCGGGCCCCTGCCTTTTTCGGCCAAAGTCTTTATTTACTTTAGTAACAGGATTTGTATATGAAATGTACGTAATTTAATTCCATTAGGAGGATCTGTGAGTGATTTAAGGACAGTCAGCGCGTTTATGGAAAAGCATTTCAAGCATTTTAACGCGCGAGAAACCCTGGACGCTGCCAAAGGCTGGAAAACGCTGTTGGATAACGGCGGTCAAATGTTTCTGGCCATGGCCGGCGCCATGAGCACCTGCGAACTTGGGATTTCTCTGGCGGAAATGATCCGCCAGGATAAGATTCATGGTATCAGTTGTACCGCCGCCAATCTTGAAGAAGATATCTTCAATCTTTTTAATAATAAAGAATATAAGCTAGTTCCTCACTACCGGGATTTGACGCCTCAGGAGGAATTGGAACTTAGGGAATCCGGTTTCAACCGGGTTACGGATACGTGTATTCCCGAGACTGTGATGCAGGAGGTTGAAACATATCTCATCCGGATGTGGACTCAGGCAGCGGAAAACGGTGAATCCAAGTATCCCTTTGAATTTTTTTACGATCTTCTGGACATGCCAGGCATTGAAGAGCATTTTCAGATTCCCCGTGAAAATTCCTGGGTAGCTGCCGCTAAAGACAAGAACCTGCCCATTTTCACTCCTGGTTATGAAGATTCTTCGTTAGGGAATAAATTTACCGCGTTGGCCATGGAAGGCAAACTCCCGCATCACCGCGCACTGCGGTCGGGCACGGAACAGATGCAGTTTTTAGCCGAATGGTATTTGGAGCATACGGAACGGGACGTACCCATGGGTTTTTTTCAGATCGGCGGCGGCATTGCCGCAGATTTTGCCATTTGCGTAGTCCCCTTGCTGATTCAGGATCTGAATATTGCTGATACGCCATTGTGGCAATATTTTGCACAAATCGGTGATTCCACCACGTCCTACGGCTCCTATTCCGGCGCAGTACCCAACGAGAAGATCACCTGGTACAAACTGGCGCCGCATACGCCGAGTTTTATGATCAACTCGGATGCTTCCATAGTGGCGCCGTTGATATTTGCCTATGTGCTGGGAGAATAATGAGCGCCAGGCGCTATGGCATTGTTTGCAGACCGTTGGCCATGTGTTGACGCAATGCGGACATGATTTTTTCTTCTGGGCTATCACCTTTGCCTTGGGCGATTAACTCCGCGACGGCAAGGGGTTTGTCAAACTGGATGGTGATTTTGGCTGGGAGGACGTACGCGCGTCCCGGGGGAAGAGCCTGGTGCGTGCCCCGAATAAGCACTGGCATCACAGGTACGGGATGCCTGGCAAGAATACGTCCGAGACCGGGCTGGAACTCCAGCAATTCTCCGCTGCGCGAACGCATGCCTTCGGGGAACCAGACCAGATGGTGTTTGCGACAAAGCGCTGCGGCACCCAAAGCCATGCTGGCTGCAGGTTTGCGTACGGCGTCGATGGGTATGGCCTGGGCCATACGGGCGAAAAAGCCCAAAAAGGCATTGGCGAATGCAGCGCCGGTCCAGGCTGCGAAGTTGGTCTTTTTGAGGAAAGCAAAGGGCAGGGCAGCAACAAGAACCACAGGATCCAGGTAACTCAAATGGTTGGGTGTGAGGACCAGATTCCCCGGTTCCTGGATATGCTCGATACCGCGTACTTCCAGCCGGAAAAACAAGCGGATCAGCCGGCCGAGGCTTGCATGCAGGGCGTGGTACAAGAAAAGCCGCCAGCCGCTCGTATGGTCGAGCCATTTTTTGGTGGCTTCGTCCAGGTAGTTTTCAGGAGCGCCAATGGGGTCGATATAGCTTGCCGCGCTCGTGTTTGCCTGGGAAATTACCCGCAGCAGATCCCGTACGGTGACAATGGAAGCGATGTGGGCTTCATTCAGTTCCACACCCGTGCTTTTCCCCAGTTCCATGGAGAGCCGCAGCCATTCCAGAGAATCCACCCCCAGATCTCCGGCAAATTCCGCGTCCGGCGTAAGACGTCGTTTCGGAAAGAGTCTGGACATCAATTCCCAGGCGGCTCCGGTCGCTTTGTGTTGCAGCAACCGGCGGTCGGCCGTATTCATTTCCTGCAACGGAAGCGGTCCGAGTTCCAGTTCGGACCGGCCTTCCATGGTCCGTAGAAAGTGTCCGGCCAGCTTGTGGCGCTGGATTTTTCCCAGGCGCGTCCGTTCGAGCCTGTTCATACTCAGGGCGATAACGGACGGCCGCTGATAGGAGGGCAGGCTGGAAGCGATATCCCGAACGGCGCGTCGTACGGCAGCATCCGGAACCAGGCCGGCTTCCCGGACGGCCACAAAGTTCGGTATGGCCAGTACGGCCAGGGCGCCGTCATGTTCGAGTACACCGCTTTCCTTGATAAACGGGTGGCTGTCCAGGGCTTGTTCCACGGTTTCCGGCTGGATGTTTTCTCCGTTTTTCGTGACTATCAGCGTTGATGCGCGGCCGTTCAGAAGAAGCCATTCGCCCTTCAGGGTGGCCAGATCGCCAGTCCGGAACCAGCCGTCCGGAGTAAAGGCCTCCGCGCTTGTTTCAGGAAGATTCAAGTAGCCTTGAAAGACACCCGGTCCTTTTACCCACAACTCGCCGAAATTATCTTGCATTCCCGCCAGTTCCATTTCGTCTGTTCCTGTTGCAGGCGCAATATGCAATTCCACGCCTTCCAAGGCTTTGCCCACGCTGTCCAGACGGCCGGCCCCCGGGGGATTGACGGTCAGTATCGGCGCGGTTTCCGTGAGTCCGTATCCTATGGCGATCTTCCAGCCCAGGGCTTCCATGCCGCAGGCAAGATTCGGGTCCAGAGGCGCGCCGCCGCAAGCCATGATCCGCAGGCTCGGGCCGATTTTTTTATGCAGTCCGCGCAGCAACATTTTGCCTGTGTAACGGTTGTAGCGACGGCGGATCAATCCACTCAGGGAGATGAGCAGTCGTACTATACGTGCTGCGGGCCAGCCAAGCCCGCCTATCTGGCTCATTACACCGGCGTAAAGCGCTTCGTACAAGCGAGGAACACCAATGACGATACTGGCCCGGCCTTGCTTGATTGCGCGTACCAGTTCGGCGCCCACCAGCGCGTGGGGCAAAATCAGGCTCACTCCCAGACTGAAAGGGGTGAATATGCCCACTACAAACGGATAGACATGGTGCAGGGGCAGGGGAAGCAGAAGCCGGTCGTCGTCTTTTACCAGACCGGTCTTGATGATGGCCTGCTGCTGAAATACCAGGTTTGCATGCGTCAGGGGGACGCCCTTGGGCAGTCCGGTCGTACCGGACGTGTAGAACAGCGCGGCTCTGTCTTCTGGTCTGATTTTCTGCGGTTTTGGACCGCCTGGTCGCAGCAGGGCGCGCCAGGAACTCTCGCCGGATTCCTGGTCGGTATAGAAAACGGGAAATTCGCAGACTCCCAGGGCGTCGCAGACTGCTTGTTGCTGCGGTTCGGTGGCAAACAGTAAACGCGGAGCGGCATCAGTGAGCGTATGCGCCAGCACACTGCCTGAAAATTGTGGGTCCAGCGGCAAAACCGCCGCTCCCGACAATAAAATGCCCGCCACCAGAACAATGGACTGCCAGCGGTTTTCAGCAAAAATTCCAACCGTGTCCCCCCGCCCAATGCCTTTCGTTGCAAGTCCGGAAGCAAGATCTCTTACAAGGGAAGCAAACTGTGCGTATGTCAGCGAATGGGACGCATCCGCCTCGAACCAGAGCAGACATTGTTGTTCGCCCAATTGTTCGAGTGACTGGATAAGTTCTTGGATGGTCTGAAAGTTTCGTTGCATAAGTGGTCCTGGCGAAAAAAAAGGATTCACCGGCAGCTTACGTTGTTGCAAAGAAAAAAGCGAACGAAATGATGTGGTTTCCGTTACGCAGCTGTTCGCGGAACGGCAGTGACTACAGCGACGGCCTTGATGCCTTTTTTTTCGCCCGTAAAACCGAGTTTTTCCTCCGTGGTTGCCTTGACGTTCACCACGTCGGGAGTAAGTCGCAGTAACGTGGCCACGCTCTTGCGGATCTGGTCGCGCCAGGGAGAGATCTTGGGGATTTGCGTAATAATGGTCAGGTCGGCGTGAACAGGTTCAAAACCGGCCTGATACATTTTTTCGAGTACTTCATTAAGCAGAATGGCGCTGGAAATATTCTCGAATTGCGGATCGTTATCCGGGAAAAGCGCGCCGATGTCTCCGCCGCAAAAACAGCCGAGCAGGGCGTCGGCAAGCGCGTGCAGCAGCACATCGCCGTCAGAATGGGCCCGGACATTGGGCCCGTTGGGGACGGGGACTCCCCCAAGCCGCAACTGGCGGGCGTCCGTCGTATCCGGCCCGGTAAAACGGTGTACGTCATAGCCCCAGCCAACACGGGGGACTGTAACGGATGGCACGGATCGTTCATGCTCGTACGGGGTGTCTAGCATTTCCAGGTCGGCAGGATTGGTGATTTTGATGTTGCCTTCCTCGCCCGGGACAATACGGACACTGCCGTTGATAGCTTCCACCATGGAGGCGTCGTCGGTGACGTCAAGCTGGTTTTCATTGACAAACGCATGCGCTTCAAAGAGCAGATCCAGTTTAAAGGCTTGGGGAGTCTGAATGGCGCGCAGTTGCGATCGTTCGGGCGTACATTTCACCGTGTCGCCGTCCACTTCTTTGATCGTATCCGTCACGGCCAGGCCGGGAATAACCGCATCGGAGGTTTTGAGCGCGTCAATCAATGCCTGGGCCAGTGTGGGGCTGAAAAAGGGGCGGGCGGCATCGTGAATAAATACGTGCGTGCAATCCTGCGGCAGAGCCACCAGCCCGCGTTGGACTGAATCCTGGCGGCGTTCTCCGCCCACCACTGCGAGCCAGGGTAGACCGAGGCCATCCTGGGTATCCAATTCGATGACCATTTCCTGGGCCTGCAGGAATTCCTTTTCAGGAAAGACAAAAATCAGACCTGTGATCATGGGAAGCCGCGCAAAGGTCAACGCACTATTCCAGAAAAGTGGTTTTTCCTGGTAATTGAGAAACTGCTTTTTGTCCTTTACACCGGCTTGTGCAAGGCGGGTACCCTGTCCTGCGGCCAGTATGACAGCCCATAGATTCATGCGCTTTGCTCCTCGCTTTGTTTTTCGTTTTTTTGTAGCAATCATGGCGTACTGTCAACCAATGCAATGCCCCACCGGTATTGGCGCCACGAAATATGCTTTATGGAGTTGTGCAAGGGAATATTCTTCTTTTTTTGAATTTCCTTGCAAAAGAGTGAGAGAATGTTTAATAATATCTTTTGCTGTAAAAAAAAGTTTAAAAGGTTTCAATAATCGGCCGGAGCTGTCGCAGTAACAATTAGGGACAAGGAGGTTTCCAAATGACGCCAAAAATGAATGATGCATTGAATGATCAAATCAAATGGGAGTTTTATTCAAGTTATCTGTATCTTTCCATGTCTGCCTATTTTTCAGACATAGGTCTGTCCGGATTTGCCAATTGGATGTGGACTCAGGCCCGGGAAGAAACCTATCACGGTATGAAATTCTATAAATATGTAACTGAACGCGGCGGGCGCGTAAAATTGTTGTCGATTGACGAGCCCACACATACGTGGGAATCGCCTTTGCATGTTTTTGAAGATGCATTGGCCCACGAAAAAATTGTGACAAGCCGCATAAATGATCTGGCGAATCTGGCCATTGAAGACAAAGACCACGCAACAAATATTTTTTTGCAGTGGTTTATCACCGAGCAGGTTGAGGAAGAAGACAGTTTCAACGAGTTGCTTGGAAAGCTCAAGCTTGTTGACGGCCGTGGTGAAGGGCTATTCATGATCGATAAGGAGCTGGGTCTTCGGGTGTATACGCCGAGCACCACGGAAGTATTGGGTGGTTTTGAATAAGTTTTTTGCTTCTACAGGGGAATCCCTCGGGTTTCCCCTGGCTTCTTAACTGGGACTGCCTTTCCTATGGTCAGTGCCCGTTTTCGATCCATAAGGGTGGGATAGGCGGCAATTCCGGCTCCTCTTGTTTGGGCATTTTTGATTTGTTGCGTGGAATCACCCATAGTTTTGCATCTGCTTCTTGTTCGTCTATCTGCAACGACAATCGAATCGTGTCATTAGGCAACAGGGTACAGCGTACGCTGTATTCCCTGTTGTTCTTTTTTATTACCGGCGTTTCGGCACATGCCGCGTATACGATGCTTGCGTCAAAAGGCTGATCGTAGAGCAGCGAATCCAAATACTGATTGCGCAGAGCAGCAAGCCCGGCGGATTGAATCCTGGCTATTCCAATGGACTTATAATCTGTTTCTTCCATGGGCGCCTGCGGCAGTGTGACAATGACAAGGAAAAACAGGCCGATGGCTAACAGCCAGGAAAAAATAGACTGGTTTTTTCTTTTTTTTCTGAAACTGCTGCTCGCTCTGTCAAAGGTACCGATCATGGATTTGGAAAAAAAGGAATCGACAAAGGACAAAGCGCCATTGATGGTGACTTTGAATAAAAAAATTGGAATCAAACTTGTCAAGAGGATAAAGACTACGCCAAGCAACAATTTCATAGGATTTCACTGGTAATATTCGGAATGGTGACTGAGGCCCGTGATCCGGCAAAAATGGTTACAGAAAAGGGCCGCAAGAAACGAATCATTCTCACGGGCTGTGTCGTTTTGCAATTGTCGGCTGAATTCTCAATTATCTCACGCAAGAAGCCCGTAAAAAATTACTTTGTCCAATATGCGCAGGTTGTTTTCTTTCTGTCAACAGCAGATTCACCATCGCCAGGGAGAATAGCGGTCAAAGCGTTTTCCTCAAAGACAAGGCGAATAGCGCGGCGATGCGTTCGATGTCCTGGACATCCGCACTGTTATATGGCCTGGGCGCATTGCTCAACGTGATATGTCCGATCAGTGGCGCCACTGGGGATGTGAAGTCCAATACGGGAACGGAAAGAAGTCTTTTGGGGCCCAAAGTCTTTTTGACGCCTTGCTGCAACGGGAAAGCGTCGACAGGTTCATTTCTGCAATAGGTTTTTCCTGCCAGAAGTGCCTTTCCCCAGTCCCCAGGAAGGGAGTCTTTCTGCAATGACTGATGTTGGTGCAAAGAGAAATGGCGTATGATCGCATTGTCAAGTGCGGGTAAGCAAATAGTTTGATTGTCAGTATCGACCCAGCAGGCAAAGGCGTGCACGCTGCCGGTCAATGTGGCGGCAGCCTGAGCCGCATAACGGGCATAAGCATCTAGCGAAGTGCTCTCAATAAATTGCCGTATGAGTTTATGCAGTACGTTATTCACTTTCGTCTGTCTGCGAAGTGTCATTTCTGTTTCCCGAAATTTATTGGCATCCCGGTGGCTTTTTTCAGTTTTTATCGCCAGTTCTTTTTTTACCGTATCCAGCTGTTGCGTCACTTCTTGAACCTGTAATTCCAAAACATTATTTAAAGTCTGTTGCTCATTCAGAGTATTTTGCATTTCTTCCACGATACGCCTGTTCCAGGCATAAAGTTCGAAACTTTCCAATTTTTGTGCACAGGCATGAATCAGGATGGTAAAGAGGTTCATGGAACTGTCTGAAATGGAGAAGCGTTCCTGCCCTAGAACCCCAACAAAAATTCCCCGGATGCGGGAAAAGGTGGCAAGCGTGTGGATGATCAGGGTTTCCTTGCGTGATCGGGCAGTGGTGATATGGGGCCTGTTTCTGCCGAGACACCAGGCAAATGTGCCTTCTTCAATCATTTTTTCGACCTCATCACTGACAAACGAAAAATCTTCCTGCGGATGGCATAAAGCTGGTGTGAAATTTGAGTCGTTTTCATCCACAAGAAAAAAACAAATAGCTTTAAATTTGAATAGACTACGGATTTTTATTGTGGTCTCTTGCAGAATGGGAATGGGGTCGGTCAGTTTATTCAAGCTGGTTCCAAAACTCCCAAGGCCTGCGGCGAGTTCCATCGCCGTCAGGGCCTCTTGCCTTTCCAAAGAAAGATGACGAACCTGTGCCTCTAAAAAACGAAAACGTTCTTCAGGAGTCATGGCGTACAGGTCTCCTTGATAATCAATTTGGAAATGGCCGTAGCCTGCTTTTCGGCTTGAATCACTACGGGTTCCAGCGTAGCTAGTGGGAATCCAAGGGAATCCCACGCGCTTTTCTTCAGCGGAGGAAATATAGTCGGTTTAATGGTAGCGGTGTCGTAGGCGAGAGTAAGAATGTCCGCCAGGTGGACAATAGCCGGTTCCAGCGTCATTGCAGATTGCATGGGGTCGTGGTGAAAACGGGCCACGGCAACTATGGTTTTGGGAAGCATCCAGTCATCAAGAAGCATTTTGCCGAGCAGGGTATGGTCAAAGCCCAAAATATGCTGTTCGGCCTGATAATCCGGTACGTTATATTGAAGCGTATAGTTCTGGATGTTGCCCATTTGTTTAGGTGCTGCAATGGCAATGGCTATTTTTCCTATGTCATGCAACAACCCTGCTACAAAAAAGCGTTCTATGGTAACTCCAGGTAAAAGACCGGCAAGAAGTTTGGCCACGCAGCCGCAAAAAATGGCATGTTTCCAAAAGTGATTCGCAAATTCTGCTGGAATCAGAAAATTCTTGAAAAATGTGTACACTGAAATGCCGAGAACGATTGTATTCAATTCCTCAGCGCCCAAAATGGAAACCGCCTGGTAGATGCTGTCGATACGCGAGGGAAAAGCATAGAGCGGACTGTTGACCAGTTCGAGTAAACTCGTTGCCAGCGGATCATTTTCGGCGATGGTTTTCGCAACATTCGTGGTAGATCTATAAGGCGAATTCAGTAACTCGTTGATACGTGAATAAATTTCAGGAAATGGGATCGTTTCATGAATATGCTGGGTTATGGAACGCGGATCTACTGTAGCGGACGCGCTGTTTAAAAAGGTCGAAGGCGTACCCCCATTGAAAGGGAAAACGTTTTCGGGCAATTCATTGCCTTCTGCTATGTGCCTTACTGTCCGCTTGAAGCAAAGCCGGTAAATTTCGCTCATGGTCTCATGTTCGGGGTTCAAATTGGGCATGTATCTGCCGACGTATTCATCACTCATGCTGAACAATTCGGGATCAACGTCAAGCAAATTCAAAGTGTTTACTTTTTGTTGCGGAATTCCATAAATGTTGGCTTCGCGTACGCCCCACATCTTCAAAATTCGCAGGTTGTCCTGAGTGAGCGTGGATCCTTCGCGATACAGTAATCGTCCCTGCGGGCTTGTCAGGTCTTCAGCCAGGATCATTCCCGATTTGATATCTGGTGTTTTTACCACCCCCATGCGAACTCCAGAAAGTACAGAAAACTGAAAGATGTTGTATTCAAGGGAGGTTGTTTTCGTAATTTTTGGTCAATGATGCAAAGTATTAAAGACAGAGCGTGTTTTCCAAGGGCACTCCGTTTATACCAAAACGAAGAGACTCTAAAATTGGATGTGTTAACATTTTTCAATTCAACGAATCGTCTGACAATAGTTTTAAAATCTCTACAAGATACATATTAAAATCAATTTAATGTGATATATAACTTATATTGAAAATAGTTGAAGTGCAAGCAAAGTGTCCAAGTTGTTTATGTGAGTTGCTGCCCTCTGCATTCCATATAATACATTTGTTTGAAATTTCATTAAGTTGTGGTTGTAGAAAATATATAATTCCGTGAGACTGAACTTCATCTGAGTCTTTATAGGCATTGTAAATTTATGTAGTCTGATTCCTACATAAATTATCAGAAAAATAGCAGTGGACTGGTTTGAAGCAGCTTTTTAATTGATGGGCGCGAGGCATAATGGTATTATAGCTATTGGTCATCTGGAGATTGATCAAAAAGGGATATGCGGCCTGTGCCCGATGGATCTGGTAAATTGAGAGCGTATTTCACTCGCCCGGCTTGACTGTTAAAATCTGTCTTGATTGCATTTGACCTGATCCTGCCCATCGGGATATGAAAGTAAAAATTCTTTTGCGAGGTGTGTGCAGGATGCGATTATTGGTCACGGGAGGCAGTGGATTTATCGGCTCCAATTATGTGCAATTTCTTTATGAGACAGATCCTGATGTTTTTGTGGTTAACCTCGATAAGTTAACGTACGCTGGCAATCCCATGAATCTGGAGGCCGTAGAGAAAAAATACGGGGGCTCCCGGTATGTTTTCGCCAAAGGCGACATTGCCAATGCCGAATTTGTGGCCTGGATTTTAAAAGAATACGCAATCGATGCGATAGTCAATTTTGCTGCGGAAAGTCACGTGGACCGCTCCATCACTGATCCTGGAGCTTTTGTGCGTACCAATGTACTTGGTACGCAGGTGTTATTGGATACAGCGCGCAGCATGGGGATCAAACGGTTCGTGCATGTTTCCACAGACGAGGTATACGGTTCGCTTGGGGCTGATGAAAAGGCTTTTACCGAAAAGACACCATTGGCGCCAAATAGTCCGTATTCCGCATCCAAGGCCGGAGCTGATTTGCTCGTCAGATCTTATTGGAAAACTTATGAATTTCCTGTCATTATCACGCGTTGTTCCAATAATTACGGTCCTCACCAATTCCCTGAAAAATTGATTCCTTTGATGTATCTCAAGGCGGCGGCTGACGAGCCTCTTCCTGTCTATGGCGATGGACACAATGTCAGGGACTGGATCTACGTCAGAGATCATTGCCGGGGTGTGGATCTGGCCTTGCGCAAGGGAATGCCCGGCAGCATTTATAATTTCGGGGGTAATGCGGAAAAGCAGAACCTCGAAGTTGTCCGAACCATGCTTTCTCTTCTGGGAAAGCCAGAAACTCTCATAAGCTATGTCAAAGACCGTCCCGGACATGACAGACGCTACGCAATGGATTATACCCTTGCAGCCCGTGAACTCGGTTTTGAGCCAGAATATAGTTTTGAAAGCGGTCTGGGTGAAACAGTGGAGTGGTACCGAAATAATGCTTCCTGGCTTGAATCTGTTCAAAGCGGCGCCTACCGTGAATTTATGCGGACCTGGTATAAGGAGCGATAATGAGCGAATCCAAACTGCAAACGCAAAAGAATCTCGTACTCGGGGGACGGCATGGTCTTCTCGGGCAGTCTTTGGTCAAAGTCCTGCAAGGATACGGCGGTGAAGTGATCATTCATGGCCGAGAGGATGTGAACGTATCGAATTTCAGCGAACTGGAGGATTATCTGGCGGCCCAGCAGCCTGATGTCGTTTTTAACACTATTGCGTATACTGCTGTGGATACTGCGGAAGATGATAAAGATGCCGCGTTTCGTTTAAACAAGGATTTGCCGGCAACATTGGGCAGATTATCCGTCAAACTAGGGTTCAAACTCGTTCATTACAGCACGGATTTCGTATTTGACGGTCGTATGAGCGAACCTTACTCGCTTTCCGACGAACCCAACCCCTTATCCGTCTATGGCGAGAGTAAGCTTGCTGGAGAAAATGCTTTGCTCCGTGCCGGCTCCGAAGATGTCTTCATTATTCGTACTGCATGGCTTTTTGGACCGGGAAAAAAAAATTTCGTGCAGACAATATTGAATCTCGCCCGTGAGCGAAATCAGCTTAAAGTCATCCATGACCAGATCGGCTCTCCCACCTATACGCCAGATCTTGCAAAATACAGTTGTGTTTTATTGGAAAAGGGCGTGCAGGGAATTTATCACATAGTAAACAGTGGCCAGGCCAGTTGGTGCGAACTTGCAGCGGAAGCCGTGAATATGGCCGGCATGAACTGCACCATTCTGGCCATTCCTACCAGCGAATATCCGCTTCGGGCAGTGCGTCCGGCTTTTTCCGTTTTGAATACAGATAAATTCACCTTGCGAACAGGAGTAACCCCGCGCCCGTGGGTTCAGGCACTACGGGAGTATGTTTTCGAATATCTGCATGAAAAGGGCTATGTAGACCAGACAATCACGTCTTGATTCATTCAGTTGGCTTGTTATGACCATGTGATATGCTGCGGCATATTCTGCAGTCGTCTCTTCTGTATTCTTCTTTTTGCATCACAATGTAATTATTAATTTTGCTTTGGTTTCTCCCGTCTTTTTGGTTCATCCGGTCAAAGCGTACTTCGCCTCATGAATCCCCATGATCCTGAGTTTGAAGAATTCCATATCTCGATAACCGTATGCTTGCCTTTTCATTGTTTTGATTTTGTTGTTTGTTCCTTCCATTGGCCCCGATGTTATCGGATGATCGTACCAGGCCAGGATGCCAGACCGGTGAGCCGCCAGAGTTCCACCTATCGTCATCAAAGGGCCGAGTCCTGAGACTCTGGCACGAGCAATCCAGTCGTCGAGGAAAATTTCAGCTTCTACCTTGCTGGGTTGGCTCCATATTTGCCGCAAATCCTCTTTCATGTAGTATGCAAGAGCCAGTGGCTTATTGTATTCCAACGCCTCGTTCAAACGTTCCCGCTCGTTTCGCTTCTCATCAAGGTTGTCAGGATTTTTCAAAAGGAGCCACCGGCTTCCTTTGAGCACATCCTTGCCCATGCTGTCTTTCAACTCCCGGTACTGCTTGCGGCGAACTTCCGTAAGTTTGTCGTTCATCAATTTGACCACATGGAAGTGGTCGAAAACCAATGGTACTCCGGGCAAGTTTTCCAGTACGGCTCCAATATAGGCGGCACTCAAGTCCGTTGCTACTGCACGAATTTTTGCCCGAGAACGCTTCAGTTTCTTCCAGAATGGTTTCAGCGCGTCGGCTCCTTTGCCGTCCCCACAAAAATCACTGCGCCGCTTTTCAAGTCCATGACCAAAGTGAGATATTTGTGCCCCTTGCGAACACTTATTTCGTCAATGGCAAAATACCTGAGCTTTGAAAGCTTGGGGTTGCCGTATTTTCGTTGAAGGTTGCGTTTGAAAATATCTTTGACGCTATCCCAGCCGATACCCAATAGATTGGCGGCATCAAGCATGGTCATAGTTTTCACCAAAAACAAAACGAACCGCTCAAAGGCCTTGGTATACCAGCGTCTTTTATCCGCAATTTTGATGTCTATGCGTCGTACACAACCACATTTCCTGCACTCGACGCGCGGCACGTTTACCACCAGCCAGACTGGTTTGAACCCAATGGGCACTGTCCTTAGCCACCGTTCTGATTCCCCACGTCGCAATACGTTTTTGCTCTTGCAAGAGGGGCATTGGAGCATCTTAGCTTTCGGTCGAACATGAAAAATCAAGCTACCAGA
>CAXXDH010000003.1:0-3060000 GCA_963677785.2 Desulfovibrionaceae bacterium
CCCATGCGGCTGAATGTGACCACCGGCGCGTATGACGAGGGAACGCAGCTTTTCAGACTGTGCTGCTGCAGCAAAATGAATTTTGAACAGATTTCCGGAGACAAGCCCTTCCGCAACTGGGTCCAGGCCGCTGTGCAACGCTATTTCGGCCCCATGACCGGTTTGAAGATTGTGCCTCCGGATCAAAAAAAAACAACAACGCAGCAGGAACGCCGCGCTGAAGCCGCAACCCACCCCACGGTGAAGCGCCTGATAGATGAATTCGGCGCCAAGGTTATCGACAGCAAACCCTTGTCGAATTCGCCGTCCTGACGTAAACAATCCGCACCCCGCAAATCAACGATGTCATATTACGGAGGAAACAGATGAAAGGTATGAATGATATGGTCCGGCAGGCCCAGATTTTACAAAAAAAAATTGCCAAAGCCCAAGAGGACCTGGCGGAAAAAACCGTTGAAACCACCGTCGGCGGCGGCATGGTCACGGTCGTTTCCACCGGCGCTCAGGAAATCCGCTCCATCAAAATCGATCCCGCGGCTGTGGACCCCAATGATGTCTCCATGCTGGAAGACCTCGTTCTTTCCGCAGTCAACGAAGCTCTGAAACAATCCAAAGAAATGGCCGAATCCGAGATGTCTTCTCTGACCGGCGGGATGAACATCCCCGGATTGTTCTAAATATGCCCTTGACGCGCCCGCTTCCCGAGCCGCTGGCCGAACTGGTCGAGCAGCTTGCCCAGCTCCCCGGACTGGGCCCCAAATCCGCCCTGCGCATGGCCATGACTATGCTGAAATGGCCGGAAGACCGGACACGAGCCCTTGGACAGGCCATTTCCAGCCTTCGGGATACCCTTTGTCTCTGCTCCCGTTGCAATTGCCTGACCGATACGAGTCCGTGCCCCATCTGCAACGACCCGGAACGCGACCCGGCGCTGCTCTGCCTGGTCTCCGAATGGGACAGCGTGCTGGCCCTCGAACAAGGGGGATTTTACAAGGGACTTTATCTGATCCTGGGCGGACTCATCGCCCCGCTGGACGGCGTGAACGCGCAAAACCTGGAAATGGACAAACTGCGCTCCCGGCTGCGCGAAGGCACGATAACCGAACTGATTCTGGCCCTGGGCACCACCCTTGACGCCGAGAATACGGCATCCTACATCAGCAACATGGTGGCCCGCGATTTCCCCAACATCAGCCTTACCCGCCTGGCCCAGGGTATCCCCCTGGGTGCGGAAGTCCGCTTCATGGACAAGGAAACCTTGCGGCAATCTTTGCAATATCGGCAGAAACTCTGACCTGCGCCGCAGTCCAAACAGCCCTTAGTACCGCATCGCTTACCAGACTTGAAAAACCCGCCTCACGGCGGGTTTTTTTATCACAAAATTCCTCTGTGACAATAAAACCGACAAATTTATTTGCAATTTGTCAGCTTTTTTACTCTCCCGTCGGAATTTGTCGCAAATCCGAAATGTGCTTTTTTTCACATTACCTTGAACTCAATGGCCTTTTTTGTTCTTAATCTATTGGAACAATTATTGCTATCATTCATTGGATTGTACAACCTTCAGGCAGAAAGGAACGCCCCATGCGGATCGGTATCATTCACAAACTACTGGCCATTGTCTTCATTACCATGGTTTTGACGCTGTTCCTGGCAAAATTCGCGCGCCGTAGCGAAGCGCAGTCTCCTGTCGAGCCGGTACGTACGTATATCTGTTCCACCTGGCAGTTGCGCTGAGGAGTCAATCACGCCGCCTGCGCTGCAACGCATCCAGAGCCCGGAGCTGGACGCCGACATCTATTTTCGAAGCTGCGTCAAAATCCGTCAGCAACAGGCGAATCATATCCAGGGTTTCGAGCAGTACTTGAACGAGATCGGGATCTGCGTCGCACTCGTTTTTCCGCAGGCTTTGCAGAATATTCTCCAGCCGGTGCGTCAACCTCTCGACCTTGCGCAATTCGAGCAGATTGGACGTGGCTTTGATGGAATGAGCGGCGCGGAAAATACGATGCAACAACGCGTCATCTTTTTCCGGATGCGTCCGCTCCAGCTGCACCAGCCCTGTTTCAATCGCAGTCAGGTGATTCTGCGATTCGAGCAAAAAGGTCTCGACAACTTCGTCGTCGTCCCTGAAATCCACGGATCCTCCAGAGAATCATGGGCGCCGAAATTGAAACAGTCATGTTTCGACGACTAATGACCATACATTACAGGTCCATTTTCTACTGGCGCATTATTTTTTCCTGTTTCAACAACTCAGCACAACAACTAACTACCTGTTTCACCATAGCAATCTTTTTCCAGTTAAACTTTTGGGGATTCCAAAGAACCTTTTTGCAAAAAGGTTCTTTGGCCGCCGGAGGCATCCACAACACAATTAATTGCAGCATTACTGCCGGGCCTCTATCAGCTTGATGGCCCGTTCGGCCATCTGGTCCATTTCGGGTTTGGAGACCTGGTCGTCCGCGCGTACTGCCACTCCCTTGTGAAACAGCTCGTCTGTAATCAACGAAGAGTATAAGATTACAGGGATATCGCCATAGGCGTCGCTTTCTTTGATGCGTTTGGTGAGATGAAAACCGTCCATCAGAGGCATTTCTATGTCGGCTATGATGATATCCGGCGGCAGCTCCTGGCTGCCGCCGCTCTTTCCGGAACGCTCCTGAAGGCCGTCCAGATATTTCAGAGCCTCAATGCCGTTGTTGACGATGGTCGTGGAAAAATTGGCCGCTCCCAGCAGCTTTCGCAACATCAGCCGGATAGTGGCGGAATCGTCCGCAACCAGCGCACGGTATTGCTTTTGAGCCCGTATTGGAGTGAGTGCGGCTTTGTCCAGGCACGAGGGGTCCAGTTCGGCGAGAATGGACTCCAGGTCCAGCAATTGCACGAAATGGTCGCCAAGGTCGATCATCCCGATCAGACAGCCGGTGACCATGGCTCCCAAAAAATGGTCCGGAGGCATGACCTGGGTCCAGCCCACGCGGTGAATGTCGGTGACATTGCTGACCAGCAACCCGCTGACGCTCTGGCTGAACTCCACAATGACCACCACTTCCCAGGGAAGCTTGTGCTTTTGCACCCCGAGCAACACACTCAGATCCAGAATGGGCACGATCTTGCCCCGCAGGCCGATGGTGCCCAGAAAGGAGCGATGCGATCCGGCTTCCGGGGGAGTCAGTTCGGGGCTTTCGATAACCTGCATGACCTTGGCCACATTGACGCCGAAGTAACTCGGCTCATGGCGCCCGGTGGCAGGATCGGTTTCCTCGATAAAAAGTTCGAGTATCTCCAGTTCGTTCGTGCCTGTTTCCAGCAAAATTTCCGGACGCGCCATACCAATCCCCCAAACAAATGAAACGTTGCGTACGACTGTGAAACGCCGAAAAGCTCCATCTGATTCCGGCAACTTCGTACGGCAAATACTATACGGTTTTCTATTTTGCGGCAAGCATCACACGTTTTTTCTCGCTCCCCGGCTTGACAAGCAATACAGCTCGGGCTAGCAATGGTCCTACCATTCGGCATGATTTTGTACGCAATTCTTTCATATCAGCTGAAAAAAAGCCTATTTTCAGGATAAAACACTTTCAAATGGTACGACCATTTTAAAACGATTATGACACATATGCTTACATTTCAACCCGCGCAGACCAACCGGGCCTGCGAAGATCTGGTGCTGCAAATCGAGGCGGCCATCAGCAGCGGCAAGATTCTGCCCGGCGAACGGTTGCCCAGCGAACGCAGCCTGCAGGCCCAGTTTCTGACCGGGCGGGGCGTCGTACGCGAGGCCCTGCGTATTTTGCAGCAAAAAGGGCTCATTGAGGTGCGCAAAGGCGCCAAAGGCGGCGCCTATGTCAAGGAAGTGGACGTCAGCAACGCCAGCGAGTCTCTGGCGCTTTTTCTGAAGCAGCATCCGGTGGATCCGGAGTATCTGATAGAATTCCGCGAACGCCTGGACAGAGACATCACCGCCCTGGCCATCGCCCGGGGAACCGATGCCGAAAAGCAGGAACTCTTGAAAAAATCCGAAGAAATGCGCGATGCGATCCGCTCCCAGGAATCCGACATGGGCTCTCTGACGGAGCGCGACCGCGAGCTCAACCTGCTGTTCGCGGACATGACCCGCAACCCCGTATACAAATGGATCATGCAGGCCATCCAGCAAGGATTCAGCTCGTACGATCTGGTCCTGTATCTGGATCCCGAATATCGAGAAGCCACCGCCTCCAACTGGGCGGACACGGCCAAAGCCATCGCCGACAACGAACCGCTCCGGGCGCTTTCCTTTGTGGGAATGCACTACGCCCTGCTGCGGCGCCGCATAGGGGAGAGGAAAAGCCTGCCCCTGACGCCGCAGACCGACCTGTTGTCCGATACCGTCGCCACAACCACAACTTTAGCTCCAGAGAAGACAGACGATGCCTAAAAAAAACTATGATTTCATTATCGTCGGCAGTGGATCCGCCGGCAGCGTACTTGCCAACCGCCTCAGCGCCAATCCGAAACACCGTGTTCTGGTGCTGGAAGCCGGACGTCCCGACCACCGCTGGGATTTTCGTATCCACATGCCCGCGGCCCTGACCTATCCGTTGACCAATTCGTTCTACAACTGGATGTACGAATCCGACCCCGAGCCGTTCATGAACAACCGCCGGATCTGCCAGCCACGGGGCAAGGTTCTCGGCGGTTCGAGCACCATCAACGGCATGATCTTCATCCGCGGCAACGCCATGGATTATGAGAAATGGTCCAAAAACAAAGGGCTGGAAAACTGGGACTACGCCCACTGCCTGCCCTACTTCAAACGCTACGAGTATCATCTCATGGGCGCGGATCGCTATCAGGGCACGGGCGGACCGCTCTACCTGACCACGCCCGAATGCGACAACCCGCTGTTCGACGCCTTTTTCCAGGCCGTACAGCAGGCCGGGTATCCGCTCACCAAGGACGTCAACGGCTTCCAGCAGGAAGGCTTCGGCAAGTTCGACCGGACCACCTATCGCGGACGCCGCTGGAACGCGGCCCGGGCTTATGTGCACCCGGTGAAGAACCGCTCCAATCTCAAAGTCGTCTGCCATGCGCAGGCCACCCGCATCCTGTTTGAAGGCAAACGGGCCGTGGGCATAGAATACGCGCAGGGTAAAAAGCAGAAAACCGCCTATGGCGCGGAAATTATCTGTTGCGGCGGCGCCATCAATTCGCCCCAGCTGCTCCAGTTGTCGGGCATCGGCAACGGGCAGCACCTCACCGACGTGGGCGTCCGCGTGGTGCACGAGCTGCCCGGCGTGGGGGAAAACCTGCAGGACCACCTCGAACTGTACGTCCAGTACGCCTGCAAAAAACCCGTGAGCATGTTCCCCGCGTTGCAATGGTACAACCAGCCGAAAATCGGCCTGCAATGGCTCTTCCTGCGCAAAGGCACTGCAGCCACCAACCATTTCGAGGCCGGGGGCTTTATCCGCGGAAACGACCAGGTGGCCTACCCGAACCTGCAGTACCACTTTCTGCCCATCGCGATCCGCTACGACGGCTCGGCGCCCAACGAAGGACACGGCTACCAGGTCCATGTCGGCCCCATGAACACCGACGTACGCGGCCACGTGAAGATCAAATCCTCTGATCCGACGCAGTATCCGTCCATTCTGTTCAATTACCTCTCCACGGAGCAGGAACGCCGCGAGTGGGTCGAAGCCATCCACCGGACGCGCGAAATCATGACCCAGCCGGCATTCGACCAGTTCCGCGGACGCGAACTCGCACCCGGAGACCAGTGCCGGACCGATGAGGAAATCCTCGACTTCGTGGCCCGTGAAGGCGAATCGGCCTATCATCCGAGCTGTACATGCAAAATGGGCACCGACGACATGGCCGTGGTGGATGCGGATCTCAAGGTCCACGGCGTGCAGAACCTGCGGGTGGTGGATGCGTCCATCATGCCGACCATCACCAACGGCAACATCTACTCGCCGGTGATGATGATCGCCGAAAAGGCCGCTGATTGCATCCTGGGCAATACGCCCCTGGCACCGGACCACGCGCCCTTCTACCAACACGCAAAAGAAGCGTAGCAAAACGAAACTCCCCTACGGCCGCGGGGGCTATGCGCCCCCGCCGGAGGCATAAAAAAATGCAAAAAAAAGCCATGTACATAGACGGACAGTGGGTCGCGGCAGAATCTGGCGCGACACGAGAAATCATCAATCCGTACAACCAGGAAGTGGTGGCCGAAGTGGCCGAAGGCGACCGGTCGGACGCCAAGGCGGCCATAGCCGCGGCGCGCCGAGCCTTTGACGCGGGCGAGTGGGCCGATACACCCGCGCCGCAGCGCGGAGCGCTGGTGCACAAGCTGGGCGAACTGGTGGAACGCGACCACGAAGAGCTGGCCGAACTGGAAACCCTGGACACGGGCAAGACTCTGGAAGAAAGCCGCTGGGACATGAACGACATCGCCGGCATCTTCAAATACTTCGCAGGGCTGGCCGACAAGGACGGCGGCGAGATCATCGCCTCGCCTGTTGCGGACTCCACCAGCCAGGTGGTCCGCGAACCCGTGGGCGTGTGCGGACAAATTTCGCCCTGGAACTACCCGCTGCTGCAGGCCTCGTGGAAAATGGCTCCAGCTCTGGCGGCCGGATGTACGGTTGTAATGAAGCCCAGCGAGATCACGCCGCTGACCACCATCAAAATCACCGAGCTGGCGGAAGAAGCCGGTTTCCCGGCAGGAGTGGTAAACACGGTGTTGGGCCCGGGCGCGTCCGTGGGCGCGGAAATGGCCGAAAGTACGGATGTGGACCTGATCTCGTTCACCGGCGGCATTGTCACGGGCAAAACCATCATGCGCGCGGCCAGCGACAACGTGAAAAAAATCGCCCTGGAGCTGGGCGGCAAAAACCCCAACATCATTTTTGACGACGCCGATTTTGACGTGGCTGTGGACTACGCCCTGAACGGCGTGTTTTTCCATGCCGGGCAGATCTGCTCCGCAGGCGCGCGCGTCATGGTGCAGGACACCATCTTCGACCGTTTCAGCGAGGCCCTGCTGGAACGCATGCGACGCATTCGCCTGGGCAACGGATTTGATGAAAAGACCCAGATGGGGCCGCTGATCTCAGCCGCCCACCTGGCCAAGGTCGAATCGTACGTGGAGATTGCCAAACAGGAAGGCGCCAGACTGCTGCTGGGCGGCGAGCGTCCGTCCGAGCCTGAATTCCAGAAAGGCTTCTTTTACCTGCCCACCTTATTTACGGACTGCAGCAATGATATGCGTATCGTGCAGGAGGAAGTTTTCGGGCCGGTGATCACTCTGGAAAAATTTTCCACAGAAGAAGAAGTCGTCGAACGCGCCAACAGCACCATTTACGGCCTTTCCGCCGGCTTCTGGACCAAGGATTCGGACCGCATCAAACGTGTTTCCCGCGGACTGCGCTTCGGCACGGTCTGGGTCAACGACTTTAATGTCTATTTCACCCAGGCCCCCTGGGGCGGCTACAAGCAGTCCGGATTCGGCCGCGAGCTTGGAAAAATCGGCCTGGAGGAATACACCGAGGTCAAACACATTTTTCAGAATCACAACGCCCAGCCGTTCAACTGGTTCGGCGTAGACGGGAGCTGAGTGTCCGGCTCCTTTTTCTTGCACTCAACCAAGGAGGCCCCATGACGTATCCGTACCGAAGTAATCTGGCTAAAATCGCAGTTGTTTGCTTGTGTTGTTTGCTGACATTTGCCTTGGGCTCGCCCGCCCAGGCAGACGAAGGCAAAGAAATCAAATTCGTCAGCGTCAGCTGGACAGGCGTCACGGTAAAAACAGAACTAGCGGTGAAGATTCTCGACTGCCTCGGCTACAAAACCAGCAATCTGATGACCTCCGTACCTATTGCCTACAAAGCCATGGCCTCCAAGGAAGCCGACGCGTTTTTCGGCAACTGGATGCCTTCCATGGAATCCATCGCCAAGAAGTATTTTGAAGCAGGTACGGTGGACCAGTTTTGCGTGAACATGCCCGGCGCCCAGTACACCCTGGCCGTGCCCACCTACGAAGCAGAAGCGGGTCTTAAAGATTTCAAAGACATCGCCAAATTCGGCGACAAACTCGACTTCAAGATCCACGGCATCGAGGAAGGCAATGACGGCAACCAGATCATCCAGGCAATGATCGACAAAAACATGTTCGACCTGGGCAAGTTCGAACTCATTCCTTCCAGCGAAGTCGCCATGCTTTCGGAAGTGATGTCCCGTGCCAAGAAAAAGGAATGGATCGTGTTTCTGGGCTGGGCTCCCCATCACATGAACGACATGATCGACATGACTTACCTGACCGGCAGCACGGCCGAAACCTTCGGCCCCGATGACGGCATGGCTACGGTTTACACCAACACCCGCGCCGGTTTTGCCAAGGATCACCCCAATGTGGCCAAGCTCCTCAAAAACATGACCTTTCCCATTGACATGATGAACCAGATCATGACCACTCTCCACAAAAACAAGGATCTGAAGCCGCTTGAAGCCGGTCTGCAGTGGATCCAAAAACACCCGGAAGTCTACAAAAAATGGCTGGACGGCGTCACAACCGCGGACGGCAAACCCGGCCTGGCCGCAGTTGAGGCCTGTTTGAAAAAATAACCTCATTTCCCGGTTTGCTTGTAAAAAGCGGCCGCGGCATCTCGCCGCGGCCGCTTTGTTGTCTCCGCGGGCAGGCCGGGCCTGTCATTTCCGGGCAATATCTCCCAACCGCCAGTCCTGAGCCAGCCGAAGCGTATCGGATACCAGCCCCCAGCCGCTGCCAGGGGTTCTGTCTTTCAGACGCGCGCCATCCGTCAAATGCCAGTAGGCAACCAGGCCCCTGTCCTGACTCTGCCAAATCAGACTGTTGCCTGTTCCCAGTTCCGCCACTCCGACCAGATACCAGTCCGCGGGCACGACAAGCTCGTCCGCGACAAAATCCCAGCCGTCCCCCCTGGTTTCATTGACCAGGCGCGCGCCGTCGCTCAAACGCCAATACGCCACTTTTCCGTTTTCATGGTTCTGCCAGAACAGCGTCTGCACTTCGCCCACCGATGCACCCCCAGCCAGACGCCAATTGCTGTTGACTACAAGCGTGTCCGCCACATAATCCCAACCATCTCCCTGGGTTCTGTTTTTCAGTTTGGCATCATCCCCCAACCTCCAGTAGACCACTTTGCCGCTGCCCTGATGCTGCCAGATGAGCGTTTTCCAACCGCCGATTTCCAAAATTTCCACCAGGCGCCAGGCACTGTTCACACGGAGCTCTCCCGATACCAGCCCCCAGCCGTCATCCTGGGTTCTGTTCTTCAAGGTGCCCCCCGTACTGATCCGCCAATAATTCACGATTCCCTGGGGTTGATGTTGCCAAAAAATACTCGGCTGTCCGCCGACGCTTTCAAAGCCCGCGCCCAACCAGCCTTCGGGAACCGAAACACCCGCGGCTACCTGTCCCCAACCGCTGCCTTCCGTTCTGTCCCGCAACACCCCCTCGGAAGTCGTCTTCCAATACCTGACCTCACCGGTCGCCGTATTCTGCCAGAAAAGCGTATGCACTCCGCCAGGCTCAAGCGAACCATTGAGACGCCAATCAGAGGACAACTCCATCGAATCGCTAACATAGTCCCATCCGGAGCCTTGTTCCTGGCTCACAAGTTCGCCGGACGGATCCACCTGCCAATAGGCCACCTTGCCGGTCAACTCATTATGGAAAAAGAACAAAGCGGAATAACTGGGAGGAGCAGGCGGCGGAGTAGGCGAAGGTCCAGGGGTTGGGGTTGGGGCGGGCCCTGGCACCGGAGTGGGCGTATCGGAGGTCGTGAACGCCACCTGCGCGCCATACCGTGTCCCAATCCGGTTGGTCCCGAACGCCCGCGCATAATAGACGCTGGAAAGGGCCAGGCCCTGCACCAGTGTGGAAAAACTCCCCACACCGCCGCCTGAGGCAAAACAGCTGTCGGCAAGAGTGGGCGAGCCTGTCGTATTGACGCAAACGCCCTTGGAAAGGATGCTGGTCCAGCCATCCGAAGTAACACTGCCGTTGACAATGGCCCAATTGCCGCTGACGGAAGACACGCTTCCAGTGGCCACGACGGGGGCTGAGCCTATCACACTGCCCACAGCCTCGTGCAGATCAATCAACGCCCTGGTCAGCCCGGCTTTGGAATCTGAGACAGAGGAACCGGTGGTCTGCAGCTTCTGTTTCAACGCCGCCACAGTCAGGTAGGACCCCGTACGCGCCTTGGTTACCTGCTGCAGCAGTGCGGCGGCACCCGCGGCATATGGAGTTGCTGCGGACGTTCCGCCGAAGGAACTGGTATAGATCCCGCCGGTATCAAGGGTTGTGGCGTTGTGCGACGGCGCGAACAGATCCAGCATGGTGCCCGAATTGGAATATACGGTCACCAATCCGGCGGCGGTGGTCTGCCTGACGCTCTTGTATCCCGTACTGCAACTGGAAGAACCGTTGGCCGGCAGACAGGAATCGTCCGACACGCAAAAGGCGTATGCCCCCACAGACGCGTCATAGACGGCGCCCACGGCAATGCTACTGCTGAGACAGGCGGGACTTTCCACCGAATCGCAATATCCATCATTGCCGGACGACACGAACAGCGCAATGCCTGCGACTTTCAGGGTATCTGCTGCGGCAGCCAGAGCCGTGCGGCTCGCATCGCATGAGCCCGCGTATTTTCCACCGCCGAAACTCGTACTGACGATCATGATGGGATAGGAAACATTATCGTATTGATGGGTCACGCACCACTCCCAGGCCTCTATGATGTCGCTGTCATACGCATAGCCCCCACTGCTGGAATAGGTAATTTTCAGGGCGTACAGCTTGGCGTCCGGAGCCACCCCGCCAATATAATTAGAAGAAAAGGAAGGCACCGATCCAGCGGCAATGCCTGCACAGGCGGTTCCATGCCCGTGCAGATCCATGGGGTCGGCATCATCCTGACCCGTATCATAGCCGCCGATGACCTTGCTGTTAGGGAAGGCTCCTCCTCCCAGCATGGGGTGCGTATAATCAATGCCCGTATCCGTAATGGCAATGGAGATGCCCTGGCCCGTATAGGAGCTGCGTATCGTGTTGGCTTTGATCAACGGAATGCCCTGGGCCGTGGCGATTTGATTCAGACTGTCCTCTTCAATGGAAAGGACATCCTCGGATTCAAGCAACTCGGACAACTGCTCCGCAGTTACGGAAACCGCCAGGCTGTTCTGATAGCTGAAACGTCCTTTGATCTCTGATTCCGTAATCCCGGCCAGACGTTGCAGCACTTCGGCCTGTTGCGATGCCACACGCGATGCCTTCATGGCCAGGGAAAAGTCCGAAGAAGCGTCTGTGGATTCTTTCAGACGTACAATGAAACGTCCGCGCAAGGGTTCTTCATCCGTATCTGAAAATGCGGAAACTGATCCATAGGCCTGGTATACGGCTTCCGGCGTACGTATTTTTGGATTTTCGGCCATATCGCGAAGAGTTGCCGCAGTACTGACCGACATCTGAAAAAGCAAAATAATAAGACTGAATACGATTCCTGTTATCTGCAGCATGTTTCCTCCTGCAACACTTGTGAGCCAAACCTGCCCTTCGACTCACGTACATCTTAGTTTGTGTTGACTGCATCTAACCTACGAATCGTAATCAGTCTTTCGCATAGAATCCGATTCATTTAACCCCGGTAATGAATCTCTATTCTATCTCGCTTTGTGCTTTGAGACTTAAAATTAAATCTCCTTGTAAAAAAGTTGCCTTGTCTTTTACATAGCAAGGTGAGTGCCAAAATTACAGTTTTAACTGCCAGACAGAAAATATCAGCAACTATAGCTCAATAAAAATATAATTATTTCTAATATTACAAAAACATAGACAGCTATTCCCAAGTCCTGAAGATAGCTCCAAGGCTGAGAATGGTACCGCAGCAGTGAGAAAAGGATCGTTATGAAGCACCAGAAAAAAGATATATTCCGGCTGCTGTCAAAAAAAAGAGGATTTTGTCCCAAAAAAGAAACCGGCCTGCGGGCGAAGTGAACCTGCAGGCCGGGCAAAAAAATATGTCGGATTATTGAACGGATGGAGGAGAAAGCAACCTGACTCTGGCGTCTTCTTCGACGGAGGTTACGTCTTCCTGGTCCAGGATTTCGGCCAGCTGTTCCGGGGTGGCCTTTACCAAAAAGGCGTAAATTGTCTTGAAGCGCCGGATCACGGCCTGTTGCGTATTGGGAGAAAGCGCTCCGATAAACCGGTCCAGAGCTGCCTTGACGCGTTGTTCCAGTTTGCTGTACCCGGCCATGGCGCCCGGAGGGGAGATGCTCACGATCAGCCGCGCCGTATCTCGCGCGGCATAGGACTTGCGCAAGGCCTCGGGCTGCTTTACCCGCGGGTCTCCGGCAAGCTTGTTGATCAACGTCTCGCGTACGTTATCTGTTTTCTCGATTTTCGGAGGCTCCTGCGGCTTGCTTCCCTGAGCCCAAGCCGGTTGCACAATCCCGAGCATGAACAAAAGCACCGCTCCAAGCGGCAGCCACCCTTTCAACAACATCCAATCAACCATGATGCCTCCTGACTTGAATTTACCGGGCGCAATCTTTTATCAACAGAACTACGCCTGGTGTGTATCCGCTAGATTGACAAAAGCCAGAGGTTTTGTACAAATTCCCACTGCGTACACTTTTGTAACATCCGTATACCCCGTACGCAACATCTGCAGTACCAAGAACATATTTCTCAGGAACAAGGGCTGTTGTCGAAACAGCCTGATTCTGGAAAACAAAACAATGTGTATCAGATATTCACTTAAGGAGCTCCACTCATGGAAACCCTCTCAATCAAAACAAAATCACGTGAGCATTTGGTTGATATCACTGATGAAATACAAACCCTGATTGCCCACAAGGGGTGGCTCAGCGGGGCGTTGCTGCTGCATTGTCCGCATACCACCGCGGCCGTGACTATCAACGAGCACGCCGATCCGAGCGTCGGACGCGACATCGTTGTCAACCTGGGCAAACTCATTCCCCGTACGGGGGATTACCGCCACATGGAAGGCAACAGCGACGCGCACATCAAGGCCAGCCTGGTGGGACCGGACCAGTTGCTGATTGTCGAGGACGGCAGCCTGCGCTTGGGAACCTGGCAAGGCGTTTTTTTCTGCGAATTCGACGGACCGCGTTCGCGCAAGCTCTGGGCCCAGTGGCTTCCGGCCTGAAAAAAACAGCTGCTACTCTTCCTTCAAATCACGCAGCATGAGTTCGCGAACAGCGCCCTGCGGATCCTTGCCGTTGTACAGAACCTGGTAGACCTGCTCGGTGATCGGCAGTTCCACGTCGTGCTTTTCGCCCAACGCATGCACCGCTTCCGTGGTCTTCACCCCCTCGGCGACCATTTTCATCTCACCGAGAATCTCCACCAGCTTGTGGCCTTTGCCCAGCTTTAACCCCACCTGGCGGTTGCGCGACAGATCGCCCGTACAGGTGAGCACCAGATCCCCCATGCCCGCCAGCCCCATAAAGGTGCTGGATTTGGCTCCCAGGGCTTTGCCCAAACGGCTCATTTCCGCCAGTCCGCGAGTGATGAGCGCGGCGCGTGAATTGTTGCCGAAGCCCAGACCATCGGCAATTCCGGCGGCTATTGCGATGATGTTCTTGATGGCCCCGCCGAGTTCGACGCCCCGGACATCGGTGCTGGTATAGACGCGGAAGAATTCCGTACTGAGCTGTTGCTGCAGTTCGCGGCCCAGTTTTTTTTCTTCCGAAGCCAGGACTATGGCGGTAGGCAGCTCCCGGATGACCTCCTTGGCGAAGGTCGGGCCGGAAAGCATGCAGAACTGCGGCTTCAAGCCGGAAAGCGCCTCCTCCACGACCATGGACATGGTGCTTAATGTGGAGACTTCTATGCCTTTGCTGGCGCAAACCAGGACCGGTTTTTTCGGAAGATACGGACGGGCGAACTCCAGCATGGAGCGCATGTGCTGGCTGGGCACCCCGAGCAGAAAGCATTCCCCGCCTTCCAGGACCTCCTCGAGCAACGAGCTCGCCTTCAACGACGGTTCAAGCGGAAAACCAGGCAAATACCAGGTATTTTCATGTTTGGTTTGTATTTCTTCCAACAGTTCGGGCTCGCGAACCCAGAGAGTTACATCGTGCCCTTTTTTGGCCAGAAGACTGGCCAAAGTGGTTCCCCAACTTCCGCCGCCGATAACAGGTATTCTCATGATGCCAAGGCCTTTGGTTCGGGGTTAGTGATTCGTTTCCAATTACCTGCCGCCGTGCCGGAAAGCAAGCCGCCCGCACAGGCATAGATGCGCGCGGGACTACTGGCCTTTATATTGTGTCACTTCCTGTTGAGCCTGCACTCCATGGAGCGCGCATGGGCTTCCAGGCTTTCCAGGCGAGCCAGGCGGGCGATTTTTACCCCATGAGCCTGGGCAAAGTCGGCCGAGGTCGCCAGCAGACTCGATTTTTTGCAAAAATTATCCACAGACAAACCAGAGGAAAACCGCGCGGTTCCCATGGTAGGCAGTACGTGGTTGGGGCCTGCAAAATAATCGCCCACAGGCTCCGCCGCGAACTGACCAAGGAAAACAGCTCCCGCGTGTTTGATCTTGCCCAGGCTTTCCCACGGATCCGCCAGGACCAGCTCCAGGTGCTCCGGAGCAATGCGGTTGATCAGCTCAATGCCGGTCTGCAGATCCGGCACCAGCACGACAGCGCCGTAATTGCGCAGCGACTCCCGGGCGATGTCCTTGCGGGGCAACAGGTCCACCTGCTTTTCCAGTTCCGCGACTACCTCTTTGGCTAGTGTTTCGCTCGGCGTCACAAGTACGGCGCTGGCCAGCGTATCATGCTCGGCCTGCGACAGCATGTCCGCGGCCAGCCATTGCGGATTGGGGGCCTGGGAGCCGTCTTTCTCCAGAAACGATTCCGCGAGAATGCCTATTTCGCTCGGTCCCGCGATCATGTCGATACCGACCTTGCCGATCAGCAGCCGCTTGGCCGTGGTCACGTAAATATTTCCCGGACCGGCAATAAGATCAACGGGCGCAATAGATTCCGTGCCGAAAGTCAACGCCGCAACCGCCCAGGCGCTGCCCGTCCGGTAGACTTCCGTGATGCCCAGCAGATCGGCGGCCGCCAGCAGCATGGGGTTGAGGGTTCCGTCTTTGCGGGGCGGGGAAACCAGAGCGATTTCCGCCACTCCGGCGACCTGCGCGGGGATGGCGTTCATCAGCAGGCTGGAAATAAGCGGGGTTTCGCCCCCCTGCCCGCCCGGAACATACAAACCGACGCGGTCCAGCGGACGCACAAGCCGTCCGAGTACCGTACCGTCCGGCTGGGTGCTGAGCGTGGATTGCTGCACCTGGGCCTGGTGGTAGGTCCGGATGTTGGCTGCCGCTTCTTCCAGAATGTCCAGATCCGAGGCGGGAACCGCCTGCCGGGCTTGCTGCAGTTCCGTAGCGGAAACCCGCAGGTTCTCCGCCTTGAATCCGGGGCAATCGAATTTGCCCGTATATTCTGCCAGGGCGGCATCGCCCCTGGCCTTTATGGCTGCAAATATCTCCAGGACCCGTGTTTCAATGGTGTTTTCCGGGTCTTCGCGCCCCTGCAGCATCTGCTGCAACTGGGACCAGTCTTCTTTTGTCGTGTACCGTAACGTACGGCAAGGCATGGCATGCTCTCCTTACATCTATCGCCCTGCGGCCTAAGCGCCGGCAAGGTGTTTGTTGTTGCAGTGCGTATAATAAGACAAGCGCGGTTGCCCGGCAACCTCGCCGCACACACAAAAAAAGCCGGGGCCCGAAGGCCCCGGCGGAAAGTGTCATAGGGGGGATGTTGGTATTATGTAATGACTGGCTTTTTTTTCGGCATTTAGAAGGTGTACTTCAGGCCGAAACCGAGCTTCCAAGCAGTGCTGGTCTTCCAGAGCTGCTGGATGCCGGCGTTGTACCAACCGCTGTTGCGGCGGTTTTCAGGATTACGCCAGGGGTAAGCCTGACGCTGTACGTCAACCATGCCGGTCTCGATGATGGCGGCCAGGTTTTCGTAGATCTGGTACTGGGTGTCGAAGTTAACTTCCCAAGCCCAGTCAGCAGTGGTCAGCATGATACCGGAAGGATTGTTCCAGTAAGGATTATGCGGAGAAGTCTGGCTGCGGCGATCGCGCATGGCGTAGGGGCTGTTGGTGCCGCCGTAGAAGGCCAAGCGAACCTGGTGAGTCAGATTCTCAACAAAGGAGATGTCCTTGAAGAGCAGAGCGATACCCCAGGTACCGGAAGCGTCAGGGCCGATAACGTCGTCGTTGTTCAGCAGATCGCCACCGTCAGTACCGAAGGAGGTAGCGGCAAAGTTAGGATCGATTGTGGGCAGGCGTTCGGAACCGTTGTAGATGTCGCCATCGTCACCAGTGGTCCACCAAGCCAAGACACCGGGGGTAACCCAGGGGGTCTTGTAGTCGATTTCACCGGCGATGTACCAGCCCCAGCGATCCATCATGTCGTCAGAAGGATCATCAAAAGAACCCCAGGCAACGTCAAGCATGAATACCAGGGGATCCATCATGGTGAATTCCAAAGCCAAGCCAGCCCACCAGCCGTAGAAGTAGTCGTTGTTCAGCAGGGCGTTCTGGTTGTTCATGGAGTTGGTGCCAAGGGCATTGGAGTACAGACCGGCGAAGCTGCCAGCAGTCTGGTTAACAGCGTCGGTGCCGAAAATGCCGTACATGGCGTAGGGGGTTACATTCATGACGCCGTCAATGGTCACAGGAACGAACAGACCGATCAGATCGATTTCGTCGTTACCGGAGTTGTCGCCAGTGAAAGCATCTCCAGCGTTGTTGTAAGGACGAGCCCAGAAAGCGGCTACGCTGACCATATCGTTGATGGTGTAGATACCAACGGCAGCAGCCATATCAGTACCACCGGAACCAACGATGGGGGAGCCAACAACTGCGGAAGGCAGAGCGATGCCCTGGAGACCGACCTGGATGAGCAGTTCGGTGTTGGGCACGTTGAAGGTGATGTAAGCACGGCGGGTTTCAACGTTCACGCCGTCAGTACCGATGGCGCCGCCACTGCTTCTGCCGACGCCGCCGCCAACCATGGAACTGCCGCCCTGGCCCCATTCGATTTCGCCGATTTCAAAGTAAACAACGCCCTGTACGTTTTCAGAGGCGATGAAGTTTACCTGCAAGCGGGTACGCTGGCGAGCCTGGAAGTGATCTTCCGTGCCGTTGCCGCCGCCGGCGCCGTAGAAGCTGCCACCGGCTTTGCTGTCCTGAGCGGAATCGAACAGATCAGTGTTGTCATACCAGCCAAACGAGAAGTCGAAGCTACCGTTGGCCGTGATTTCCGTGGCCTGGGCCAGACCGATGCTGCCCAGCACGAAACCCAGAGTGAGGATAAGGGTCATCAAACGTTTCATGTTAAATCCTTCCTTCTTTTGCGGTTTCCAACAATATGGCACTTTCCAGCCAATCATTGGTTGCAAATTTACCCGCTTCACTTTTTTCTGGCAAGCATTTTTTTGACAAAAGTAAAAATTTTTTTACGGTCAAAGATTTTTTACTCTTCAACTTCCTGCTTCTTTTTACCTATTCTCATATTAACACCTTGAAAATAAGACTTTTTTTATTCTACCCATCTCGAGTAACGCCAATTTCTTTTCCAAGTCGTTCAAATTTTTTTTCAATGCTATCCGCTGCCTTTTCCTTTCCATACATCCCCTCCACCCCTTGCTGCTGCGGCGGGCTTTCACATGCGGCCTGGTTTGACCTCAACCAGACGCATGCGTATTCTGGGAACTGGAGAACACTGCCGTGACTTTTGATTTAAAATCCCAGCTCCCCGACATACCTGTTCTGCCCGGCGTCTACCTTTATAAAGACGCCGACGGACGGATCATTTACGTAGGCAAGGCCAAACACCTGCGCAAACGCTTGGCGTCCTACGCGCGGGACGATGCCGCGCATACGCCCAAGACTCGCGCCATGCTCAAACTGGCCGTACGGGTGGACACGCTGTGCACGGATACGGAAAAAGAGGCCTTGCTGCTGGAAGCCAGCCTGATCAAAAAACACCGGCCCCGGTATAATATTCTCCTGCGCGACGACAAGCAGTACGTGCTTTTCAAGCTGGAAAAAAAATCCGACTACCCCCGTCTGGTGCTGACGCGGCGCGTCGTACGCGATGGTTCGCTCTACTACGGACCGTTTACCTCGGCACAGGCGGCCCGTGAAGCCTGGAAAGCCATCCATTCGCTCTTTCCCCTGCGCCGCTGCACGGACCGCACCCTGCATAACCGCGTACGGCCCTGCCTGTACCATCATATCGGCCTGTGCCTGGCGCCTTGCGTCCTGGACGTGGACCCCGCGGACTACAACACCATGGTCCGGCGCGTGGAAATGCTGCTGGCCGGACGCGCGGGTGAGCTGCTCGGTTCGTTGAAAAAGGAAATGCTTGAGGCCTCCGAGGCCCTGGAATTCGAAAAAGCGGCCGTGCTCAGGGACCGGATACGCGCGGTGGAACAAACCGTGGAAAAACAGACCACCGTGCTCCAGTCCGGCGAAGACATGGACGTGCTCGGACTGGCCCGTACGGACGACGGCCTGGCGTTGGGGCTGCTGTTCATCCGCCAGGGGCGCCTGCTGGACAAAAAAAGTTTTTTCTGGCCCAAGCTGGCCCTGGAAGAAGGCCGGGAAGTCCTGGAAGGCTTTTTGTCGCAATATTACGGTCCGCAGCGCTTTATACCTGCCAAAATCCTGCTTCCATGGGACCTGGAGGCCGAATGCGCGGAACCGGACGCGGAAAGTGGATCTTCAGTGGAAGTTCCCTGCGAGGACGTTTCCGCGGGAGACCTGCCTTTCCTGGAAGCTTTCGCCCTGGTGCTGGCCGAACGCCGTGGAGCTTCCGTTAAAATGTACCCGCCCCGTACGGGCACCGAAAAGCAGCTGGTTGCCATGGCCGAAACCAACGCCCGCGAGGCCGCGGCTGTGGGCAAGGCCGCTCCCCTGCGGACCATGCTGACCTCGCTGGCCGCGCGGCTGAACCTGCCGCCCCTTTCGGACGACAAACCGTTTCGCATTGAATCCGTGGACGTTTCGCATACGTCCGGGGAAGACACCCGGGCCGGGATGGTGGTCTTCGAGGACGGAGAGGCCCGTAAGGACCAGTACCGGGTCTACGCTTTCAAAGAAGAAGGCTTGACCAACGACGACTACGCGGTGATGCGCGCCTGGACCCTGCGCCGGATCAAATCCGGCCCCCCCTGGCCGGATCTGCTGCTCATCGACGGCGGCAGAGGCCAGCTGGCCATGGTGGAAAAGGCCCTGGAAGAAGCGGGGCACCCCGGTCTCTGGCCCCTGGCCGCCATAGCCAAAACCCGCTCGCCCCTGGCGCGCCAGGGAGTCCGCCGCAAGGCCCATGCCCTGGACGACCGGATTTTCATGCCCGGGCGCAAGAACCCCATGCCCATCAAGGAAGGCTCGCCCGAGCTGTTGTTTCTGCAGCACGTCAGGGATTCGGTGCATAATTTCGTCATCAACCGCCACAGGCGTACGCGCCGTAAAAGCGCCCTGTCCGGCGAGCTGCTCTCTTTGCCCGGGGTCGGACAAAAAACCGCCCGCCTGCTGTGGGACCGTTTTCCTTCTTTGGAGGCCATGCTCGAAGCCTCGCCCGAAAGCCTGATGCGCCTGCCCGGATTCGGCAAGAAAAAGGCAGAAGCTCTGTATGCTGCGCTGCAGCAGCTCCGGACGGCTGATGCCGAAACAGCGCCCGGATCGACTCCCTCTCCGCAGCCCGCGGACCGCAACGAACAGGCCGAACCCGTATGAAGATTGCACCAGGCCAGGACCGGTTGCTGGCAACCGCCGCGCTGCTTCTGCTCAGCGCAATCTGCTTCTATGCCTTTTCCCCGGCTTTGAAGGCCGGGTTCATCAATTTTGACGATTACGACTACATTCAGCGCAATCCCATGGTCAGCGGCGGCCTGAGCCTGCAAAACATCTCCCTCGCGTTCACCTCGTATCACGCCAGCAACTGGCACCCGCTCACCTGGATTTCACACATGCTGGACGTGACGCTGTTCGGTATCTATCCTCCGGCTTTTCACCTGGAAAACATCCTGCTGCACCTGGCCAACATGCTCCTGCTGGTGCTGCTTTTCCAACGTATGACCGGACGCTTCTGGGCGGCCTTTTGCGTGGGCGCCCTGTTCGGCCTGCACCCCCTGCGCGTGGAGTCCGTGGCCTGGATCGCCGAACGCAAAGACGTCCTTTGTACGCTGTTTTTTCTGCTCACGCTGCTGGCCTACACAGCCTATGCCCGCAAACAGAACCCCGTACACTATACGATGGTATTTTTCTGCCTGGCGTTCGGTCTGCTGGCAAAACCCATGCTGGTCACCACGCCGTTCGTGCTTCTGTTGCTGGATTACTGGCCTCTGCGACGCGCGGGCGCGCACAAAGGCCCGCGGCAGCTGTTCCGGCTGGTACTTGAAAAAGTCCCCCTGTTCCTGTTGTGCGGCCTGGCTTCGTATCTGACCTGGCAGGCCCAGCAAAGCGCCGGTGCCATCGCCTCAACAACGGACATGGAACTGAGGCAGCGCGTACTTGTCGCCGCCAACGCCTACCTGGCCTACCTGGAGAAAAGCTTTTACCCCGCGAACCTTGCTCTTTTTTATCCCATGGCGCCCCTTTC
Source organism: Desulfovibrionaceae bacterium (assembly GCA_963677785.2). Taxonomy (GTDB): domain Bacteria; phylum Desulfobacterota; class Desulfovibrionia; order Desulfovibrionales; family Desulfovibrionaceae. The sequence goes on from CAXXDH010000003.1 coordinate 20,697, forward strand.
AGACGCACGCCTGCTGCTCTGCGCGGGCGTGCTGCTGGCCTGTACGATTCTTGCCCTGGCTTTCGGACGAAAGCGGCCCTATCTGCCGGTGGGCTGGTTCTGGTACGCGGGCATGCTCGTGCCCGTGGCCGGTTTCGTCAAAGTCGGCGGCCAGGCCCTGGCCGACCGCTATACGTATCTTCCCCTGATAGGCCTGTATGCGGCGCTCGTCTGGTTGATAAGCGATCTGACCCAGCGCAAAACCGGCCGATCAATACCCCGCTGGCTGCCCCCTGCGCTCATGGTCCTGCTGATTCCGTCCATGGCCTGGCTTACCCACGCGCAAGCCGGTTTATGGCAGGATTGCCGTACGCTCTATGAAGCCACGCTCTCCCGGACCAGTGATAATTTTATTATTCATTTCAATCTGGGCAAACTTCTGGCAGATAGAAACGAACCGCAAGGCGCTTTGGAACAGTACGAGGCGGTGCTGGACATCAATCCCTATTATTTCAAGGCGCTCAACAACATGGCCTGGATACTGGCCACGTCGCCGCAGGACTCCGTACGCGACGGAGACCGCGCCATCGCGCTTGTGGACAGGGCGATGCGTATCGCAGGACGGCATAACCCGGGATTGATGGATACGCTGGCAGCGGCCTATGCCGAAAGCGGACTCTATGAAACCGCCGCTTCCGTGGCGCGGCAGGCGGCCGTCATTGCCGAACAAACCGGACAACCGGACCTTGCCGCGGAAATCAACGCGCACGCCGCTCTTTTCGCTTCCGGCAAAACGCTGCGCGCAAACAAGTAGCCGTCCATAAAATCCTTCAATTTCGTTGTGGAGGTCCCCTTTGTGGCAGAACATTTTTAACGCATTGCAAGACCCCGGGTTTCAACTCCATGTCGCATACGTAAGCATCGTCGTGCTGGGAACCTGGATATCCTTCATGCTGTCCTGGCGCTGGCTGCCCAAAGTCGCCGCGCGCATGGTGCGAAAATCGGCGAACTCCTGGGACGACGCGCTGGTCAACAACCGTGTCTTCAACGTGGGCTTTCTGCTTATACCAGCCGTGGTCTGCCACCAGGCCATACGGCTTTTGCCGGACTATGCCGCCATCGTCCATAAGGGCATTCAGTTTTATACCGTCATCGTGCTCACCATTCTGGTCAACAGGCTCTTGTTCGCGGGGCTGGAAATTTACGAACGCTATCCCATCGCGCAGCAAAGGCCGCTGAAGAACTACACCCAGCTGGTGTCCATGTTCGTCTCTCTTGTCGGCTGCATTGTGCTGCTGTCCTTTATCCTTGATACCTCCGCCTGGGGCCTGGTCAGCGGACTCGGCGCGCTTACCGCCGTTATCCTGCTGGTCTTTCGGGATACCCTGCTTTCATTTGTGGCCGGTCTGCAGATCGCCGGCAACGACCTGCTGCGCAAGGGCGACTGGATAGAGGTGCCCTCGTTCAAGGCCGACGGAACCGTGGTGGATGTGGCGCTGCACACCATCAAAGTGCAGAACTTCGACAACACCATTGTCTCGGTGCCCACTTACAAGCTCATGGAGAATTCGTTCCGCAACTGGCGGGGCATGTTTGTTTCGGGCGGACGCCGTATCAAACGTTCGATTTTCATCGACCAGGCCTCCATCCGGTTTGCCGATGACGGCCTGCTGGAGCGCTTGCGTTCGGTAAAACTACTGGAAGACTACCTGACCTACCGCGAGCGGGAAATTTTCAACTTCAACCGCAACCAGGGCGGCGATACCGGCAATCCGCTCAACGGACGCCACTTGACCAACATCGGTCTGTTTCGGGCCTATGTCCTGGCCTATCTCAAACAAAACAACCACTTGCACAACAAGGACTTTACGCTCATGGTCCGCCAGCTCGAACCTGAAGCCGACAAGGGGCTCGCCCTGCAGCTCTATTGCTTTGCCACGGATACCAACTGGGTGCGTTATGAGGATACTCAGTCCGATATCTTCGACCACCTGCTGGCGGCGCTGCCGCTGTTCGATCTGCGCGCCTACCAGCGGGTCGGCGCGCACGACCTGCGCCGGACCGACTACCAGAAGCAATGGGCCGAAGTTCTGGGCGAAGACATACAGCAGCCGTTGTCCGGACAAAAAACGCGGTTATCGTATCCGCCGGGTAAAAAACACTTTCGAACTGCCGTTCAAAAAACACGTCGTTTTCCACAATCATCCGCCGGCCGCAGGCACCGCTCTTGAGCTGGAGGCATACGTTCAATCTTGCGGCCCTTCCCAAATTATTCTTTTTTCTGAAAGCACCCTGTCTGGTTAATTAAAAAATAGTTGAACATGCAACTAAATCATGTCATATTAGTTGCACTTTCAACTAATCAAGGAGCATGTCGCTATGGAGTTATCCGGCAGGCAGACAATCGGGCGTTATATTGCCCTGTTATTTCGAATGTCCACGGTCTATTTGGGGCAGGAATTGCACCATCTGAACATTAAACCCGGTCAATATATTTTTCTGGCAGAATTGTTTGATGAAGAGGGATTGAGCCAGGACGAGCTGACTAAAAGGACCTATGTGAGTAAATCAAATACTGCCAGGGCGTTGAAAAAGCTGGAAGAGGCCGGGTATATCCAACGCCGCCCGGACGAAACGGATAAACGCATCAAGCGTGTCTATCTGCAGCCAGCCGCGCGGAAAATTGAAAATGAATTCTGGCGTATTCTCACGAGCTGGAGCGCCCTTCTCGCTGAAAATCTCCCGCAGGAACAACAGGAGCGAATCCTTGGGGATTTACAGAAAGTAACGGATAACGCGTCGTCCCATGTAAAGCCTAATTGAATGCCAAACAGGGAGCAGTGAGCGCTATGAAAAAACCGTATAGAATCTTGGCGATCAATGGAAGCCACAGGCAGGAAAGGGGCATCTCAGCAGTTCTTCTCGATCAGTTTCTGCAAGGAAGCCGGGCCGCCGGTGCGGAGGTCGAGATACTCTACCCGGGCAGGCTGCGAATCGGTACGTGCAAAGCCTGCTATACGTGCATCTTCAAAACTCCCGGTGTTTGCTTTCAGCACGACGACATGGAACGCGTTCTCAGCGGCATGAACGCTGCCGACCTGCTTTTGTTCGCCGTTCCGGTGTATTTTGACACCATGCCCAGTGATCTGATGAAGATCATTGAACGTCTCATGCCGACATTGGGCCCCATTTTCGAGTTCAGAGACGGACGTACCTACCACCTGGCCGTCAACTCGTCTCCGCGTGACGTTGTGACCATTCTCCTGAGCGGAAACCCCGAACTTGAAAGTCTTGCCTCATTGCAGAGAACTTTCAGGCGGTTCGCCGCAAACATGGGCCATCGTCTGAAAGGCGAATTCCTGTTCCCCACCTCACAGATGGTTGTGGATGATGCCGTACTCTTAAAGGGGCAACTCGATGCGTTGCGACAGGCCGGAGAGGAGATAGTCCGATACAAAACAATACGCCCGGAAACGCACGAAGCGGTCAACAGTCCGTACGTAACCGATTTTGCGGCCGATATCGCGCACAAAAACAAGGCCTTCGCAGCCCTGCTCCGGCAATTCCAATCGAGCTCCGGCACCGAACCGAGGAAAGAAAACGCAAGCTGTGAATAATTGCGCGCCGGGGAGCGCCGGCTATTGAACACAAAAAACCGCAGCTTTTGTCAGGACAAAGGCTGCGGTTGTCGTATTCGTCGAGTGAAATGCGTTTTAAAACTGCCGCAGGAAACGCAGGTCGTTTTCAAAAAACATCCGCAGGTCGCCGATGCCGTACTTGAGCATGGCCACCCGTTCGACTCCCATGCCGAAGGCAAAACCGGTGTAGATTTCCGGGTCGTAGCCCACGGCTTCGAAAACGGCCGGATCCACCATGCCGCAGCCCAGGATCTCCACCCACCCGGTCTGTTTGCAGACGCGGCAGGGAGCGCCGTCGATAGAGCCTTTTCCTCCGCACATCACGCAGGAAATGTCCACTTCAGCGCTGGGTTCCGTGAACGGAAAAAAGCTGGGGCGAAAGCGGACTTTGGTGTCCGGCGAAAAAACCTGCTGGGCGAAATGCGTCAGAGTGCCGCGCAAATCGACCAGGCTGATGTTCTTGTCGACAAGCAACCCCTCGATCTGGTGAAACATGGGCGTATGAGTCAGATCCGAATCCCGGCGGTAGACCTTGCCTGGAGCCACAACCGCCACGGGCGGCTGCTGATGCAGCATGGTGCGTACCTGCAAGGGCGAAGTATGCGTACGCAGAACAATATTGTCCGTGATGTAGAGCGTATCCTGCATGTCTCTGGCCGGATGGTCCGGAGGCATGTTCAGGGCTTCGAAGTTGTGGAAATCGTTTTCCACTTCCGGGCCGGACACGATATCATAGCCGAGCTTTTGAAACAGGGCGCAGATTTCTTCGGTGACCCTGGTGATGGGATGGACGGAACCGTCCCAGGGAGTCCTTCCGGGCAGGGTCGGATCAAAGCTTTCCAGACCGGACTGGCGCTGTGCCGTGGTGAGAGAGGTCCTGCGTTCGTCGAACAGCCTCGTGAGGTCCTGCTTGACCGTATTGGCTGTTTTACCGGCGAGCGGGCGCTCTTCCACGGTAAGCTGTGGCAGGCCGGCCATGATTTTGGCCAGGGACCCTTTTCTTCCGAGATAGGTGATTCGGATTTCTTCCAGTGCGTCGGGCGTATCTGCGGTTTCCAGATCTTTGGAAAATGCCGGTACAAGACCCTCCAATTCGGTGATCAGCGTATTGCCGCTCATGATGGCCTCGCAATATCTTGGGATGGCGGGAAATGAATAGCAGTCGTTAAATAGCGCCGGACGAAACAGCGTCCGCCCGGCGCGAAGAAATTAGTCGAGTTTGGACTTGGCGAGTTCGACGAGCTTGGCGAAGCTGTCTTTTTCACGCACTGCGATGTCGGCAAGGACTTTGCGGTTCAGCTCGACGCCGGCCAGGCTCAGACCGCGCATGAAGCGGCTATAGGACAAGCCGTTTTCACGGGCGCCGGCATTGATGCGAATGATCCAGAGCTTGCGGAATTCGCGTTTGCGGACCTTGCGGTCGCGGAATGCGTACTGCAAACCACGCTCGACGGTTTCACGCGCGCTCCTGTAGAGCTTGCTTCTGCTGCCGCGATAGCCTTTGGCCATCTTCAAATATTTCTTGTGCCTCTTATGGGCGCTTTTTCCTCTTTTCACACGCATGGCGTGTCCTCCGTAATGCTCTTGTTGTCTGCCTAGCTGCGGCCTCTGAACACGAAAACTGCAAGGCGTTGTTAGATGTAGGGCATCATCCGTTTCACGTGCTTCATGTTCGCGTCGTCCACGAGTTCACCTTGGCGCAGTCTTCTTTTCCGCTTGGCGTTCTTCTTGGTCAGGATGTGGCGCATGTTCTGCTGGCGCCTTCTGACCTTGCCGCTTCCGGTGGTGCGGAAACGCTTGGCCGCGCTTCTTTTTGTCTTCAGTTTGGGCATTTCTCTCTCCTATGGCAACGCTATAAAAGCGGGTTGTTGCATGCTGACCTTCAGGATAAACGAGCTTCTGTAAAAGTCCGCAGTAATCCCTCTTTTGCCTTTGAACGGCACAAAAAGAGTGTGGCTCGGAGCGTAACGCTCGTCTGCCGTCAAAGATGGCGTATTCCCGCCGGGAATTATTTAACCTTGACTTGCGGCGTAAGATACATGCTCATTGAACGCCCTTCAACCCGGGGCATCTGTTCAACTTTTGCCAGATCTTCCGTATCCGCAATAGCACGTTCCAGCAGAAGCAATCCTCTGTCCTTATGGACAATTTCCCGCCCTCGGAACCAGACGGTGACCTTGACGCGGTCGCCGTTGTTCAGAAAACGCCTGATGTGCTTCAGTTTGGTCTGGTAATCATGTTCGTCCGTTTTCGGGCGGACTTTGATTTCCTTGATCTGAATAACAGTCTGGCGCTTGCGGGCTTCCTGCTGTTTTTTCTGCTGCTGGTACTTGTACTTCCCGAAGTCCATGATCCGGCACACGGGCGGATCTGCGTTCGGTGCGACTTCGACAAGATCAAGACCGCTTTCATGGGCCGTTCTGATGGCCTCTTCCTTGGTCAAAATTCCCAACTGCGAACCATCATCCCCTATAACCCGAACCTGCTTGGAACGGATCTGATGGTTACACCGAGCCTGCGTAGTTGAAGCTATAGCTCATCCCTCCTCGCTTGAACGGTTCACTACATGCGTCCAAGATTCGCTTGGTTATCAGGTCCACTGATTCCAATCCCAGATTTTCACCGGTTCTCAAACGTATGTTGACTCCCCCTGCCTCAACCTCCTTATCTCCGATAACGAGGATGTAGGGGACCTTCTCCAGTTGCGCTTCCCGGACTTTATAGCCCAGCTTTTCGTTGCGCAAATCAGCCTCCGCGCGAATGCCGGCGGAACGGAGCTGCGCGAGCGCCTTTTCAGCAAATTCATTCTGCGCGTCGGTCACCGTGAGCAGTTTGGCCTGCACCGGCGCCAGCCAGACAGGGAACGCCCCGGCGTAATGTTCAATCAGGGCACCGATAAAACGCTCCACCGAGCCCAAAATAACGCGGTGCAGCATGACCGGACGATGTCGTTCTCCATCCTGGCCTACATAATACAGGTCAAAGCGCTCAGGCAAGGTAAAATCGCATTGCACGGTGGCGCACTGCCAGGAGCGCCCCAGAGCATCCTTGACCTTGATGTCGATTTTCGGCCCGTAGAAAGCGCCGTCGCCTTCATTGATGTCATAGGGCCGGCCCAGCGCCTTCAGGGCATCTTCCAAAGCCTGGGTTGCACGATCCCAGTCTTCGTCGGAGCCGATGGACTTTTCCGGGCGCGTACTGAGTTCCAGTTCGAAATCGAAATCGAAAATTCCCATCACATCTTCGACAAAGCGAATGATGCCGATGATTTCATCCAGCAGCTGATCCGGACGGCAGATCAGGTGCGCGTCGTCCTGCGTGAACTGGCGGACGCGCAGCAGACCATGCAGTACGCCCGACTTTTCATGGCGGTGCACCACGCCCAGCTCAAAATATCTTTGAGGCAGGTCGCGGTAGCTGCGGATCCGGGATTTGTAGATCAGCATGTGGGAGAGGCAGTTCATGGGCTTGATGCCATAGGCCTGCTCGTCCACTTCGGTGAAATACATGTTCTCCCGGTAGTTGTCGTAATGGCCGGAATTCTCCCAAAGCTCGCGCCGCAGCAGAATGGGCCCCTGAACGATCTGGTAGCCGCGCCGGAGATGCTCCTTGCGCTCGAAATCTTCCAGAATCGTCCGTACGAGCATGCCTTTGGGGTGCCAGATCACCATGCCGGGTCCGGCTTCATCACTGAAGCTGAACAGGTCGAGCTGGGTGCCCAGTTTGCGATGGTCGCGCTTGGCGGCTTCTTCCAGCCACTTCAGGTGCGCCTTGAGCCCCTTTTCATCGGCAAAGGCCGTACCGTATATCCGCTGCAGCATGGGGCGTTTTTCATCGCCGCGCCAGTAGGCGCCGGCCACCTGCGTCAGCTTGAAGGCTTTGAGCTTGCCGGTATCGGGCAAATGGGGTCCGCGGCAAAGGTCCACAAAGTCGCCGTTGGTGTAGATGGACACCTCGTCGGCACCCAGGTCTTCCATGATCTCGACCTTGTAGTTCTCGCCCATGTCGGAAAACATCTTCTTGGCTTCCTCAGTGGGCAGTTCCTTGCGGACAAAAGGCTGCTCCTCGGCCACAACCATGCGCATTTCGGCCTCTATGGCCTCAAGGTCTTCGGGAGTGAAGGGACGCTCGTAATCAAAGTCGTAGTAAAAGCCGTTCTCGATGGACGGACCAATGGTCACTTTGACACCGGGAAACAGACGGCGCACCGCAGTGGCCATAATATGCGCGGCGCTATGGCGCAGCACATCCAGCCCCTCCGGCGTTTCCGCAAAAACGGGTTCGAGCGCATCGCAACCCTGCGGCAACGGCGAGCCCATATCCAGCATCGAGCCGTTCTCACCGCCCGGACATTTACATGCGACCACAGCTTTGAATTTCTTACCGCTCAACCCTTTTTTAAGGGCCTCGGCGCACGTATTGCCGGGGTCAACTTCTACCGGATTGCCCTGCACCGTTACGTTCACCAGCCTACGCCTCCTTCAGCGCTCTTTTCGACGTGCAATTTTTGTAACCTGCACTGAATAATAAATCAGCCCCGTTCTCCCTTTGAAACTCTCGTTCAGTATCCGCCTGGCGGACACCAAAAGGGGTGCGGGGCCGTTGCGTTTATGCTAATGGTAGGCGCGAGGAGATTTGAACTCCTGACCCCTTGCGCGTCAAGCAAGTGCTCTCCCCCTGAGCTACGCGCCTACATCAAAAGCAGAGAGACAACTAAACACTGATCTTTAATTCTGTCAAGGAAGAATTTCAATTTTTTTTAAATTAACCATTCAAACAAGGAAAGCAACCGTGCGCGCGTTTCAAAAAAGTGCTTCCTGCGCCTGGCACGGCATCAGCCAGGCCTTCGACAAACAACGCAATATCAAAATTATCTCCTGCTGCGCCGTACTGGCGCTGGTTCTCGGTCCGGCCTGCGGCCTGTCCGCCGCGGAACTCGCCGTCATCGCCCTGGCCTGCGGCCTGGTGCTCGCCCTGGAAATCGCCAATACCGCCCTTGAAAACCTGGCCGACGCGCTGCATCCCGAACACCACCCGCAAATCGGCCGAGCCAAGGATCTCATGGCTGGTGCCGTGCTCATGGCTTCCTTTGCCGCCGCCCTGGTCGGCCTGATTCTCTTCGGAAACGCGCTGCTGTGGTAACGGCGCTTCATTTTTCCTCAGACCACCCCCTATGTAGCGAGATTCTTCCTATTATTCGACAATAACGATCATAATATATAATAATAGACAACTTGTGCCAACATTTCAGTAGTGATATTGTCTCATTCAGTACTTAGTATAGATAATATCAATATAAACGCACGGGTTGCATTGAGTGAATTTTATCGATTACGAAGCCCTCCTGCAGTCGGAAGATACCGCCAGGAGCTATTTTGCATCCTTTTGCTGGTCCGGCGGAGGGCTTTATTGCCCGAAATGCGTTTGCCAAAAGGTCTACACGCTGGCGGAAGGCCGGTACCGCTGCGCATGCTGCGGCTATACCTTTCATGATTTCAGCCGCCGTTTCCTCAACAACGGCAACCTCAGCCCCCAGGACTGGTTGCGGCTGATCAAGCTTTTTGAACTGGAGCTCCCGCTTCCCAAAATAGCCCTGCAGCTGGGCAAGTCCTACAACACCATCGCGAAATCAGTCCAATCCGTACGCGCGGCCATCATGGCCAATTCCCTGGATGCGGAGCTTATTTTCGAATCCGGACTCGGTTCCAGCCTGGGAACTGCCCGGGGCAAGCGGATCAAACACGGCCCGGGCGGCGGCCCGCAAAAAGCTCTGGTCTTCGGCGTGATTCCCTACGGACGTCTGGCATTCGTCGATCTCCTGCCGGACCTGACAGGCGAAGCCCTCATTCACCTCAAAACCACGTTTCACCTGAAGACCGCCAGCCTCGGCGGCCTGGTGTACACCGACAAATACAAAAAATACGACGCCCTGCTGACCTGCGACCCGAGTATCCGCAACCTTCCCCACGCGCCGCATGCGGATTCCTCTTTGTACATCGACGGCCGGAAGGGGTTCTGGAAGTTCGCCAAAAAACGCTTGAAAAGCTCGCGCCGCGTATCGTGTAAATACATGGCCCTGTACCTCAAGGAACTTGAATTCCGCTTCAACTACCGCGACCAAGACATGTTTTCCCGCATTGCCGCTTCCCTGTGCAGTCTGGTGCCAAGACTTAAGTAGTAATCGTCCCGCCTTCTGCACGTCGCATCTGTTTCCATGAGATAGCTTTTCTGCCTGAAGGCAAATGGAGGATTCCATGTTTTTGACAGATTCAGACCAACCGAGGAGCGCATGCGCTGCCGCCGTTCCCTTTGCCGGACTGGGGTATAACCTCCAGCCCGTGAAAGCCCTGGCGGCCCGTATGTCACTGACCCGGATCAACGTCCAGACCCGGCATGCTTCTGAGCAGCCCCGGCCTGCGCCCGTAGCGGCGCCCGCCGGGTTTGCGCTTTTGCTTCTGCTGGGACGCGAAATACGCGGACGCTGACCCGACACTTCAACTTTTCAGGAGGTATCTTTATGCACCTGTGTCGAAGATCCTTTCTCAAACTGTCGGCCGCGGCCGGCATCGCTTCCGTCTACGGCGGACTGGGATTCAATCTCACTCCCGCAGCCGCCCTTGCCAAAAAGTACGCGCTCAAAACCAGAACAGCCAAAGAAACCACTTCCATCTGCCCGTATTGCGCGGTCGGCTGCGGTCTCATTGTCCAGACCAATACCGAGACGCACCGGACCATCAATGTGGAAGGCGATCCGGATCATCCGATCAACGAAGGCGCGGTCTGCGCCAAAGGGGCGTCCTTGTGGCAGCTCGCCGAAAACGACGAACGCCCGGCAACGCCTTTGTACCGCGCCCCCAACAGCAGCGAATGGAAAAGCGTGAGCTGGGAATGGGCCCTGGACGAAATCGCCAAACGCGTCAAAAAGACACGCGACGCGAGTTTTTCTGAAAAGAACGCCAAGGGCCAGACCGTCAACAGATGCAACGGCATCGCTTCCGTGGGCTCCGCCGCCATCGATAACGAGGAATGCTGGATATACCAGGCCATGCTACGGGCTCTGGGACTGGTCTATATCGAACACCAGGCCCGTATTTGCCATAGCTCAACCGTGGCGGCCCTGGCCGAATCCTTTGGCCGCGGCGCGATGACCAACCACTGGATAGACATCAAAAACAGCGACTGCATTCTGATCATGGGCAGCAACGCCGCGGAGAACCACCCCATTTCCATGAAATGGGTGCTTCGAGCCATGGACAAGGGCGCCAAACTGATCAGCGTGGACCCCAGGTTTACCAGAACGTCCTCCAAGGCCAACCTCTACTGCCAGATCCGCGCGGGCACGGATATCGCGGTCCTGGGCGGACTCATCAAATACATCCTGGATAACGACCTGATCCAGCGCGATTACGTGATCAGCCACACCAATGCCTCATTCATCGTCGGCGAAAAATTCTCTTTCAAAGACGGCCTGTTCAGCGGCTACCACGCCAACCCCAAGGATGCGGATTACGTCGGAGCCTACGACAAATCATCCTGGGCATTCGAACTGGACGCCGCGGGCATTCCCAAGAAAGATCCCACGCTCAAGCATCCGCGTTGCGTCTACAACCTGCTCAAACAGCACTACGATCGCTACAACCTCGACACGGTCGCGGCCACATCCGGAGCGGACAAGAACAAGCTGCTCGAATTCTACAAACTCTACGCGGCAACCGGCGCGCCGGACAAGGCGGGCACGATCATGTACGCCATGGGCTGGACCCAGCATACCGTGGGCGTCCAATACATCCGGACCATGGCCATGGTTCAGCTGCTGCTGGGGAACATCGGCGTGGCCGGCGGCGGCGTCAACGCGCTGCGGGGAGAATCCAACGTTCAGGGATCCACGGACCATTGCCTGCTCTGGCACATTCTTCCGGGCTACCTGACCGTGCCCAAGGCCTCTCTGGACAGCCTGGAAACCTACTGCAAAACCGCCACGGCGCCGCATCTCGCGGGCGCCAAAGATCCGAAAAGCGCGGCCTGGTGGCAGTACTATCCGAAATACATCTCCAGTTACCTCAAGGCCATGTTCCCGGATGTCGCGCCCGGAGCGGGCTATGCCCTGCTGCCCAGGGCTGAGGACGGCAAGACCTACACCTGGCTACAGCTGTTCGACGCCATGTCCGAAGACGCGTTCAAGGGCTTTTTCGCCTGGGGGCAAAATCCCGCCTGTTCGAGCGCCAACGCCAACAAAACCCGCAAGGCCATGGCCAAACTGGACTGGATGGTCAACGTGAACATCTTCGACAATGAAACCAGCTCGTTCTGGAAAGGACCGGGCATGGATCCCAAACAGGTCGGCACTGAAGTCTTTTTCCTGCCCTGTGCGGTGTCCATAGAAAAAGAGGGGTCCATCACCAATTCCGGACGCTGGATGCAATGGCGCTACGAAGGACCCGTGCCGCGCAAGGGAACCAAGACGGACGGGCACATCATAGTCGAACTGATGGACCGAATCCGTACGCTCTACCAGAAGGACCCCGGCGCCTTTCCCGAGCCCATCAAGCAGCTCTCTCTGGATATGTGGAAAGACGAAAAGGGCTACAATCCGCACAAGACCGCCAAACTCGTCAACGGCTACTTCCTCAAAGACGTCATCATCAAAGGCAAGACATATAAAAAAGGCACGCTGGTGCCGAGTTTCGCCTTTCTGCAGGCCGACGGTTCGACCAGTTCTGGCAACTGGCTGTATTGCAACTCCTATACGGAAAGCGGAAACAACAGCGCGCGCCGCGACAAAAAACAGACCGACATGCAGGGCAACATCGGCCTGTACCCCAACTGGACCTGGTGCTGGCCCGTGAACAGGCGGATCATCTACAACCGGGCCTCCTGCAACACCAAGGGCCAGCCATACGCGCCGCAGAAGCCGGTGATCGTCTGGAACGGCAAAAAATGGCTGGGCGACGTGCCGGACGGCGGCTGGGCTCCAGGCGCAAAGTACGCCTTTATCATGAAGCCGATGGGGCACGGACATATTTTCGGCCCCGGCCTCAAGGACGGCCCTTTCCCCGAACACTACGAACCCATGGAATGCCCGGTGACGGCCAACCTCTTTTCCAGGCAGCTGCACAACCCCACGGCACTGCAGTTCAGTAAAGAGGAAAAAGCGGTATGCGATCCGCGCTATCCGTTCGTGGCCATGACCTACCGGGTCACGGAGCATTGGCAGACAGGTTTGATGACGCGCTACACGCCCTGGCTTCTGGAGGCGCAGCCGCAGATGTTCGTGGAAATGTCCAAGGAGCTGGCCAAACTGCGCGGAATTGCCAACGGTGAAAAATGCCTTGTGGAGAGCGTACGCGGCGAACTGTGGGCAATCGCCATCGTCACCGAACGCATGAAGCCGCTCTCCATCCAGGGGCAGACCGTTTATCAGCTCGGCATGCCCTGGTGTTACGGGTGGCAGATGCCCCATGACGGCAGCGGAGGCGATTCCGCGAATCTGCTCACGCCTTCCGTGGGAGATCCCAATACGGGCATCCCCGAAACCAAGGTCTTTATGGCCAACGTGAAAAAAGCCTGAGGAGCTCGCCATGTCAAAATCCTTTTTTATCGATACGTCACGCTGTACGGCCTGCCGGGGCTGCCAGGTCGCCTGCAAAGCCTGGCACACCTTGCCTGCTGAAAAAACCAGAAACGTGGGTTCGTATCAAAACCCCCAGGACCTTTCCGCCAGCACCTACAAGCTGGTACGCTTCAATGAAACCACCATCGAGGGCATGCTGCGCTGGCTGTTCTTTCCGGAACAGTGCCGCCACTGCATCGAACCGCCCTGCAAAATGCAGGCGGACATGGAAGTCGAAGGAGCCATAATTCAGGACCCGGGCACCGGAGCCATCCTGTATACCGACAAGACAAAGGATCTGAGTTTTACCAGCGGGGACGAGTTCTGCCCCTACAATATCCCCCGCCAGGATCCCGCCAGCGGCCGCTGGACCAAATGCGACATGTGCATCGACCGCATCAGCAACGGCCTGCTGCCCGCCTGCGTACAGGCTTGTCCCACCGGGACAATGAACTTCGGCGACCGGGACGATATGCTGGCCCTGGCCCGGGAACGACTGGCCGCGGTCAAGGCAAAAAGCCCGCAGGCAATCCTGGCCAACACCGACGACGTCAACGTCATCTACCTTTTGGAATACGCCCCCGACTCCTACTATGAATACGCCGTGGCGGACAATGCGCCCGCCCCGTATCCCAGAAGGAAGCTTTTCACCGCTCTGGGACGCCCGTTCAAACGGCTGGCCTGATTCTCTCACCTTCTTATCCGTAAGGGGGGCGCGAACGCGTCCCCTTTCGGTTTTCCAGCTGTCGATACCACCTGAAAGCGCCGCCCGCCCTGCAGCGCATTATAAAACATCCTATACAGGTCGGTTTTACCTGCAACAACAAACATGTGGCCTGGCTTATTAAGATCGGCTACTCTGCCTGCGGGCATGGCGTAGCAATTCGAGGAATTTTTTCCCCACACTTGGAGGCACGCGAGGAATACCATGCGTATTTTAGGCTTGCGGAGTCGTTTTTTTCTTCTTTTGGGCATTCTGGTCTCTGTGAACCTGGCCGGCGCCCTGACCACGCTCTGGTACGTACAGCGTACGCAGGCGCTTTTTTTCCGGACCATAGAGCAAGGCGCCGAAGCACTGGCCACCGCACAGGAAATGCAGAACGCCCTGCTCTCGCAGCGCGGGTATGTCAGCTATTATTATCTGGACCACAACACCAGCTGGCTCGACCGCCTGGAGGAATCCAAAAAAGACTTTGAATTCTGGTGGCGGAAATCCTTCGACCTGGTACGCAAGGAAGAAGACAGCAATCTGTTGTTCTCCATAGAGAGCGAATACGTACGCTATACCGTGCAGCGCGACCGGGTCATCGAACTCTACAAGGAAGACAAGCGCCAACAGGGCGCGAGCCTGCACACCGACGTACGCAAAAAATTTCAACTGGTCAGCGAACTGTGCGCCCGGTTCACCAAAAACAAGAAGAAACGCATCAGCGAACTGCTCGCCGAATTCAACCGGCAATTCGCCCGATTCACCTGGCTGGCCTGGTCCGCCATACCCGCAGGGGCTCTCCTGGGGTTGATGCTCGCCGTGCTGGTCATCCGCAAGGTGCTCAGCCCGCTGCACAAGATCACGGAAACCCTCTCCTCCCACGTGGACCAGACCGTACGGGACACTGTCGGCCCCGACGAGGTCGAATACCTGGGAGACAAGGTCCAGCTGCTGCTCCAGGACGTGGACCAGGCCAGGCACAGCCTGGCCAAAAGCCGCGAAGACCTGCTCCAGGCCGAAAAACTCGCCACCACGGGCAAGCTCGCCGCGGGCGTGGCGCACAGCGTACGCAATCCGCTGACTTCGGTGAAAATGCGGCTCTTCACCCTTGGCCGCAGCCTGCCCAACACCCCCGAAGTGCAGGAAGACCTGGAGGTCATCAACGAGGAGATCGATTTCATCGATACGATCCTCAGAAACTTTCTGGAATTCTCCCGGCCGCCCAAGCTCAAACCGCAGCCCCTGTGTCCGTCGGACATCGTGGACCAGAGCCTGCAGCTGCTCAAGCATAAGCTGGAATCCACGCGCACCTCGGTCACGGTCACGCGTGAGGCTCCCCTGCCCCTGGTGCTCGGCGATCCGGACCAGCTCAAGGAAGTGCTGGTCAACCTGCTGGTCAATGCCATGGAAGCCATGGGAGACCATGGTTCCATCACCATCGCGGAAAAAGAAGGCGTGATCGAACCCTACGGCAGGGTGATCATCCTGCGCGTCAGCGACAGCGGGCCGGGCATGTCTCCCAGCCTGCTTTCCCAGGTATTCGAGCCGTTTGTCAGCAACAAGGAAGAAGGCACGGGCCTGGGCCTGGCCATTTCCAAACGCGTAGTGGAAGAACACGGCGGCTGGCTGCACGCCACTTCGGACCCCGGCAAAGGCGCCACTTTCGTCATCGGCCTGCCGCAAATGGAGAAATGTTCGTGAGTACCATTCTGATAGTAGACGACGATGCGCAGTTGCGCCGCAGCTTCAGCAAGCTGCTGAGCGAAAACGGGTATACGGTCGAACTCGTCGGCACCGGCGAACAATGCCTCGAGCGTATCAAACAGGGCAATGTGGACCTGGTCATCCAGGACATCCGCCTGCCGGGCATCGACGGCCTGGAAACCCTGCGCCGGGTGCGCGAACTCGATCCCGAAATCCAGGTCATCGTCATGACCGCCTACGGCACCATGGATACAGCCGTGGAGGCCACACGCCTGGGCGCCTACGATTATACCTTGAAGCCCTTCGACATTCCGACCATGTTCGGCCTGATTGAAAAGGCCCTGGAAACCGCCCGCCACAGAAAAACACAGACCGCCCTGGAAGGAGAGGACGTCCAGACCTCCATAGACGCGGTGCTCGGACAGTCCCCCGCCATGCAGGAAGTCTTCAAGGCCATCGGCCGCGCCGCCCCCACGGACGCCACCGTGCTGATCCGGGGCGAATCCGGCACCGGCAAGGAGCTGGTGGCCAGAGCCATCTATAAATACAGCTCCCGTATGGACAAGCCCTTCTGCGTCATCAATTGCGTGGCCATCCCGGAAACCCTGCTGGAAAGCGAACTGTTCGGTTATGAAAAGGGGGCTTTTACCGGCGCCTCCTCCCGCCGGGTGGGCAAAATCGAACAAGCCAACCACGGTACGATCTTTCTGGATGAAATCGGAGACATGCCCTTGTCTATCCAGGCCAAGATTCTGCGCCTGCTGCAGGAGCGCACCATCGAACGCCTTGGCGGCGGCATGTCCATCCCCGTGAACGTGCGTATCATCGCGGCCACCAACCGCGACCTGGAGCAGGCCGTGCAGGACGGCGCCTTTCGGGAGGACCTCTACTTCCGGCTCAAGGTTGTGACCCTTTCCCTGCCCGCCCTGCGCGACCGCATGGCGGACATTCCACTGCTCGCCCGCCATTTCCTGCGCCTGCACGCCCAGGAGATGGACCTGCCCAATCCGGGCATCACCGCCGAAGGCGAAGCCGCCCTTATGCGCTATTCCTGGCCGGGCAACGTACGCGAACTGTCCAATTGCCTGCAAAAGGCCGTGATCTTCAGCAAAGGCGGCTTGCTGGAAGAAAGAGAAATCGAATCGGCCCTGCGCCATCCGTCGCCGCGTACAAAAGGCGGCTTCAATTCTCCCGGAGAAGCCATGGCCGAATGGGCGCGCCAGTCCCTGCTCTCCAACCAGGGCAAGAAGCCCTATGAGGAAGCCATGGACGAAGTCTCGGCCCTGTTGCTCAAAACCGCCCTGGAAATGACCGAAGGCAACAAAAGCCGCGCCGCCACCCTGCTCGGACTGACCCGTCCGACCCTGTTTTCCAAGCTGGAAAAACATCGCTTGTCCATCGCCGCAAAAGTCACCGGCACCAACGGAAAGCGTTCCTGACAAGGGATGGAAAGCGTTCGTCCGGACGGTTTTAGGTCGGAACTGCCATGACGCATTTCTTTATCCTACCAGAATTATTCATTATACTGCGCCCATTGTATAATTCTTCACGTCGTTCAGGCGCACACAGGCTGTTTTTTGCAGCCTGCTAATTCCTCTTTCCCCATGGGAAAACTTCTACACCCGCGCTTTACAGACTGTAAAAGAAGCTGACGTCCGGCCCGGCCTTCCGCCAACCGCTTTTTTTCCATTCGCATCACATTCTTCTGTATTACCAGCAGGTTAAAAGCAGCTCTTTTTCTTGATCCACTGGCATACCCCTTGCTTTTGTGAACTTTGTAACAACATCGAAAAAGCCGACAGCGGTTGCAGGGCATACCAACGGGGAGAATGACAGTGGCCACCCAGACATTTACGAATACACTCACCAAAAAAATTAGCTCGTTGATCATTCTGGTCTCTCTGGCTCCCTTGATTGTGGTCGGCGGCATTTTCGCCCATCTTTTTCATACGGCCTACCGCGAAAAGACCGAGGCCCATCTGGAAGAGCTGGTCAGCAAGCACCGCGACATCGTCAACGTCCATCTCAAAGAACGTCTGGCAACCATTCAAACCATCATTGAGCTCTCCTCGCCGCAGGATCTGCGGGATTCGGATTACCTCAAGGACGTGCTCTACACGCTGCACTCGCAATACGGCCGGGTTTTTGTGGACCTGGGTTTTGTCAACGACTCCGGCGCGCTGCTGGCCTATGCCGGGCCGTTCCAACTGGGCGACGCGCAATACGCGCAGTCCGTCTGGTTCAAAAACGCCCTGGGCAAAGACCATTACATCAGCGACGTGTTCATGGGCCTGCGCAACCAGCCCCATTTCATCGTGGCGGCCAGCCGCGTCTGGAACGGCCACCGCTTCATTCTCCGGGCCACCATCGACTTTGAAGCCTTCACCCGCCTGGTGGAGAATATCCGTATCGGCGAAACAGGCCACGCCTTCATCATCAATCGCCGGGGCGACTTCCAGACCCAGCCTCAAGGCGACATAAGCCACTGCAAGGAACACTTGCTGGCTCTGGTCAAAGAGACGCTCCCCGATGTTCCGGTCATGGGAGCGCAGCTCAAATTCACCGAAGCCCGGGCCTGTCCTTCGGGAGCCGAAGCCGTATTCGTGCTGGCCACGCTCAAACAGGGCGAATGGGTGCTGATTTTTGAACAGAACGCGGGAGAGGCCTTCCGGGATATCGCCACTGCCAGATTGATCGTGGTCTCGATCATGGCCCTGGGCGCGCTGGGCATCATCGGCATGGCCCTGCTGCTCTCGCGGCGGGTCGTCAATTACATCGCCAAGCTCGACGACGACAAAGAAAAAATGAACGAACAGGTGGTCCACGCGTCCAAAATGGCCTCGCTGGGTGAAATGGCCGCGGGCATCGCCCACGAGATCAACAATCCCGTGGCGGTCATGATTGAAGAAGCCGGCTGGGTCCGGGACCTTATGGACGACGCCGCAAGCAACGGCGGCTTTGACGAAGAGGAAGTCCGCCGGGCCCTGGCGCAAATCAAGACCCAGGGCAACCGCTGCAAGGACATCACCCAGAAACTTCTCTCCTTTGCCCGCAAGACCGAACCCGAACACAAAGCTCTGGACGTGAACAAGCAGATTCAGGAAACCGTCGAACTCATCGCTTCCAAAGCGCGCTTTGCCAACGTTCAAATCGAAACAAAACTCTCCCCCTGGCCTCCCTGCATTCAGGCCTCATCCACAGAACTGCAGCAGGTCCTGCTCAATCTCATAAACAACAGCCTTGACGCCATGGAACAGGAAGGCGGGCGGATCACGGTAAGCACGAACATCGCCGACAAAATGATCGAAATAATAGTCCAGGACAACGGCCCCGGTATTCCTGAAGCAGTATTGCCTAAAATTTTTGATCCCTTTTTCACCACCAAGCCGGTGGGCAGGGGCACAGGCCTGGGCCTGGCCGTATGCTACGGGCTTATCAAAAATATGAGCGGAGAAATCTCCGTCTCCAGCGCCGTGGGACAGGGCAGCATTTTCCGTGTGCGTTTGCCCCAGGCGGCAGAGCCCGCTTTTCGCACCCTGGCTATCAAGCAAACAGGGCAATCCGGACAGTCCCAAGGAGCACAGCCATGACCGTGCAACCGGCCCACGCCCAAATACAAAATCCAATCCATCTGCTGCTGGTGGACGACGAGGAAAGTTTTGTCAGCGTCCTGTCCAAACGTCTGAACCGGCGCGGAGTGGAAGTGACCAGGGCCTTGTCCGGCGCGGAAGCGTTGCGCCAGGTCCGCAAGCGGGAATTCGACGTGATGATTCTGGACCTGAAAATGGAGGAAATGAACGGCCTGGAAGTCTTGAAGACCGTCCGCATCGTGGCTCCTGAAATGGCCGTGATCATGCTCACCGGCCATGGTTCGGAGCAGGCCGCCCGAGAAGGCGTCACCCTGGGGGCCACGGATTACCTCCTGAAACCATGCGACCTTGACGACTTGCTCGCGAAAATCGTCAAAGCCGTTTCCAACCGAGGGCAGGGCAATGAATAACGAGACCTCCTTGGATGTGCTGCTTATCGACGATGAAATTTCTTTTACGGAAATAATCAGAAAACGCCTGGCCAAGCGCGGACTCAACGTCCGCGTGGCCAACAACGGCCAACAGGGCGTCCGGGAATTCTCCGCCAACCCCGCGGAAGTCGTGATTCTGGACATGCGGATGCCCGAAATGGACGGCGTGGACACGCTGCGGGCCATCCTGGCTCTGGAGCCCGAAGCGCAGGTAATTTTTCTTACAGGACACGTCAATGCCGACACAGCCCTGGAAGGGCTGGACCTTGGGGCTTTCGACTACTGCCTCAAGCCCATCGATATCGACACCCTGTACGACAAAATAATCGACGCGGCCGAGCGCAAGCGGTTGGGTCGCTAGGACTGATGCAGGCAGGAAACCTTTTTCACCCTATTTAACAGAAGGAAGAAACCCATGAAATCCATGTTCCAACACATGTACGTTTTTCTGAGAGAAGGCGCCAGAGGCCAGGCACGCTGGGAGTACGAAATGTCCATGAACATTCTGCACAGCAGAAAACGCATGATCATTCTATTGGCGCTCTGCCTCCCCTTGTTGCTCTTCTCCGGCTACGTCCTGGCCGGTGGATCCGATATGCCCCAGTTCCTGGGCGGCAAGCACGCCTACAGTCCGGCGTTCTACACTCCGTCCATTTTCGGCGTATCCATCCTCATCGGCATGTGCGCCGGGCTGATCACCGGCTGCATCGGCGCCGGCGGCGGTTTTATCATTGCTCCGGCCCTGATGAGCGCCGGCATCAAAGGTATCCTTGCCGTTGGTACGGACCTGTTCCATATTTTCGCCAAAGCCATCATGGGCACCGTGGTGCACCGCAAACTCGGCAACGTATCCGTGGGCCTGGCCCTGGCCTTTCTGGTCGGCTCCATCGGCGGCGTACTCGGCGGCGGCATCATCAACCGCGCCATCTATGAATTCGACCCCGTGCTCTCGGATTCGTTCATCAGCTTTGTCTACGTCATTCTGCTCGGATTTCTGGGCCTGTACGCCATGACCGACTTCATCAAATCGGCTAAACGCGGCGACACCGGCGACGCCCATGGCGGCGGTGAAGGCGGCGCGACTCCCAAAAAGAGCCTGCCCGGCATGCTGCAGTCCTCCAAGATTCCACCCCTGATCACCTTTGACGAAGACCTTACTCCCGGCGGCAAAAAAATTCCCGCTCTCTACGTTGCCATCTGCGGCGCCTTCGTGGGCTTTGTGGCCGCCATCATGGGCGTGGGCGGCGGCTTCCTGACCTTCCCCATGTTCGTGTACGTCCTGGGCGTTTCCTCCTTCACCACCGTGGGCACCGACATCCTGCAGATCATCTTTACCGCGGGTTTCGCCTCCATCACCCAGTACGCCATCTACGGCTTCATCTTCTACACCCTGGCCATGGGCATGCTCATGGGCTCCCTGGTGGGCATTCAGATCGGCGCCCTGGCCACCAAGATGGTCAAAGGCATCTATATTCGTGGTTTTTACGCAACGGCCATTCTGGCGGGCTTCTTCAACCGCCTGTTCGCCCTGCCCAGCAAGCTGGTGGACATGAAGTACATCGACATGTCCAAGGAAACCGCCGGCTACATCACGCAGGTGGGCAATGTCATCTTCTTCGTGGTGGTAAGTTTCTTCGCCATCTGGGTCATATCCGTCTTTGTCAAAAACCTCGGCAAGCTGCGCCAGGAGGCTTAACATGCTTATCGTCAACAAAAAACAATTCGGAATCAGTTTTTTCATGATCATTGTCTTTGCCGTGGTCCTGTTCCTGATGTTCTCGCCCCTTTTCAACGGCCAGAACGCCTTCCAGGCATCGGACGGCTTGTTCAACTCCATATCCAAGGCTTCGACCAACCATATGGCCGAGCTGCACGCCATTCTGGACAAGCTGGAGCACAATGACGCGAGCCAGAGCCTGATCATGCCGCAGACCGTGGGCGACAACCTCGTGGTCATGCTCAACAAAGCGGGCGCCAAGGCCAGCTATACGGAAAACGAGCTGAAAGTCTCGGGCGACCTGAAGGTCATTTTCAAACGCATCCTGGCCGACTCCGAAGCCATGTTCAACAACAACGGCGAAGCCCTGAAGTCCGCCTACGGCATTGACCCCAAAACCGCCATGTACGACTGGTGGGTCTATACCAACGCCTCCAGCAAGGCCTACAAGCTGGTAAAGAAATTCGCAGCCTCCAAGGTGCTCGAAGAAATCAAGACAAAGGGTGTCGAAGTCGGCTACAACTACTTCGGCGTGGCTCCCACTCCGGCAAGCGAACGCGTCGGCATCACCACCTTCGCCCTGGTTTTCTACGTGGTCTATACGCTCTGGTGGGGCTATGCCATCTTCTTTCTCTGCGAAGGCCTCGGCCTGATGATGGTAAAATCTTCCAAAAAGGAAGCTTAATCGTATGCGAACCCTGAACTCGTTGCGCCGTTTCCTGGCCAGTCTCGTTCCTGGCGGAAGACCCCCAACGCAAATGGACGAGAAGGAAGTGGAGCAGCTGCGTCAGCGCTTCAGGGTTCGCCATCACAATTTCAAGCTGCTGCTTTCCGGGAACAACGAAGCCCTGGAGCAGATCAGCACCCTGGAAGAACTGGCACGCGGTGTGCGCCCATTCGGGGCGCACACCCTGCGTGCCCACTGCGCCCGGATTCTCACCCTGGCCTACCGGGCCGTCAAACATCTCGAATCCTTGTCCAACGCGCCGCAGACCCAGCTCAACGAACGCTTTCAAACCATCAAGGCCGAGCTGGACTCCATCCTGATCAGCCGCCGGGCAACGCATGATTTTTCATCCATCCCCTTTGTGCTGCCCCTGGAACAGGTGCAAAAACAAAGCGTAGACCTGACGGGCGCCAAAATGGCCCGCCTGGGCGAAGCGCACAACGTATTGAACATGCGCGCGCCCATGGGCTTTGTCGTCACCACTGCCGCGTTCGAAACATTCATGGACACCGGCGATTTGCGCGAAGAAATCGACCGCCGGATCCAGACCCGCGGCGAAGCGCTCACGTCGCGTATGGCTCTGGCCCAGGAACTGCAGAAACTGATCATCGACACGCCCTTGCCAGAGGCGCTGGAACGGACTTTGATTGAAGCGGGCAACACGCTTGCCACTTCCCTGGGTGGCCCCCCCAGGCTCGCTGTCCGTTCCAGCGCCGTTGGCGAGGACCAGTCCGGCGCCTCTTTTGCCGGACAATACCGTTCGGCCATCAACGTCAGCCTGGAATCCCTGCCCGAGGTCTACAAGGAAATCGTCGCCTCGGCCTACAGCCTCGAGGCCATCAGCTACCGCCTGAACAAGGGGCTTTCCGAAGAATGCGCCGTCATGAGCGTGGGCGTGCTGGCCATGGTGGACGCCGTGGCCGGAGGCGTCACCTATACGCGCGATCCTTTGGGAGCGCGGACCGATTCGGTTCTGATCTATTCGGTCTTCGGACTGCCCAAGCAGATGGTGGACGGCGCGGACGCGGCCGACTTTTTCGCCCTGAACCGGGAGAACGGCGCCGTGCTCGAACACGACATCGGCCAGAAAACCAGCCGGACCGTAAGCTTGAAAGACGAAGGCGTTCGCCGGGAAATGCTGGACCCGTCTCTGGGAGCGGTCTCCTCCATAGACGCCAAAACCGCCAAGCGTATTTTCGACATGGCCATGGCCCTGGAACGCCATTTCGGCGAACCCCAGGATGTGGAATGGGCTCTGGACGCCAAGGGCGAACTGTATCTGCTACAGGCCAGGCCCCTGCCCGCAGCCCTTTGCGACAGCGCCGCGGCCCATGTCCTGGATCTGGGCATTCCGGCCGGAAAGAGCAGCAACAGAGGCGCGGGCCCCAAAAATCATAAGGAACTGGGGCGCGGGCTCGCGGTGAGCCCGGGCGTGGCCGCCGGGCCTGTTCACCTGCTGGTGCGCGAAGCGGACATGCTGACCATGCCTCCCGACGCTGTCATGGTGCTCAAGCGCCCCTTGCCCCGTTTCGCTCCGGCTCTGGCCGACGCGGCCGCCATTGTGGCCGAAGAAGGCGGCATGGCCGGACACCTGGCCAGCGTGGCGCGCGAACTGGGCAAACCAGCGCTTTTCGGCATGGTCAACGCCCTGACCCGCCTGACTCCGGGAGAGGTGGTCACAGTGGACGCGGACTCCAGACTGGTGCTGGACGGACGCGACACCCTCCGGCTGGAACGCGCGCCCACTCCGGGCAACCTCATGAAGGGCTCCAGAGTGCACGAGATGCTGCTCAAGATCCTGCCCCTCGTGGCCCGTCTGACACTGGTGGATCCGCAGGCGCCTGAATTCAGCGCGCATAATTGCGCAACTCTGCACGATATTTTCCGTTTTTGCCACGAAAACGCCCTGCTGTGCATGTTCGAATTCGGCAAACACAACCCCTTTCCGGAAAACGCCGCCAAGCTGAGTTTCGGCGGCAAGAGCTCGCAATTCAAGATCATCGACCTCGGCGGTTCGTTCCATGACAAAAAGCAGGGCAACGCGATCCGGGTGGAAGATGTGGATTCGCTCCCCTTCCAGGCCTTCTGGCGCGGCATGACCGCCCTGCCCTGGAGCGGTCCGCCCTCCGTCCATGCCAAGGGACTCGCCTCCATCCTGCACGAGGCCATGCTCAACACCAATCTCGAACCCACCATGCCGTCAACGTACGCGGCCCAGAATTACTTCATGGTCGCGCCGGATTTCCTGAGCGGACAGTCCC
This sequence comes from Desulfovibrionaceae bacterium, assembly GCA_963677785.2. GTDB lineage: Bacteria > Desulfobacterota > Desulfovibrionia > Desulfovibrionales > Desulfovibrionaceae. The sequence continues at coordinate 45,063 of CAXXDH010000003.1, forward strand.
GGTTCGGTTTCCATTTCTCCACGGTGGAGGCCATGATCGGCGAACGGACGCGCGAAAATTTCATCAGCTTTCAGTTCAAGGGCGGCGCGGCCAACCAGCAGCGCCGCGAAAACCGCGCGGCCATGATCGCCGCCCTGCTCGACGCCCTGGGATTTGAAACCAAACGGACCATGGACATGGTCCGCGCCCGCCTCGACAACCGCTCCATCAATACCATGCACTACTGCATCACCGCCCTCGGTTTCCTCACCATGCATACGCGCCAGCTGGACATGGTCATGGACTCCGAACAGGCCGCCATGACCTACAAAGACCGCCTGCTCGAACAGCTGGGCCAGTTCATCAGCTGAACTCAAAGCTCTTTTCTTTATATTTCAATCAGCTCCCAATCTTCAAAATACCTCGCCTTAAAAAACATGCTGCCCGTTCGGCGCAGCATCGTTTCCGTTCGCCTTTACCGTCCCCGTCATTTAACAAGGTGTAAAGAATACTGACGGCCGCGCTTTGCACAGATCCTACATGCGCAATGTAATATATTGTTTTTACACATTTTTATTTTATAAAATTTTGGCACTATTTTCGCTTTTGCCAGACAGAGAGCAAAGGAGAAAATAGATCATGTCGACCCCAACTTCCGCCGGACCCGTATACAACCCCGGACCTCGATTCAAGGCCGGGCGATGGGCCGCGGTGATTGTTCTGCTTCCATTGGCCGTGATCGCCATCATGACCTGGGTAGGGGCCAGGGCCGTGGTGGACCAGGCGAGCGCCGATCTGCGCCGTATGCAGCAAGCCCGGACCGAACTTCTGGCCGCCCATGCCGCCATAGAATTCCGGCGCATTCTGGATACCTTGAGTTCCGCCGCCCAACATCAGTGGACAGATCCCACGGCCCTGCCCGGGCTTTCGCAGGAAACCCGGCTCACGCTGCACACGCTTTCCGATCCGCCCGCGGACCACGTACGCCATCAAGCCTTTCGCCAGGCGCGCGGCGTGGGCACGGCCGTCGTACAGCGCAAATCCAACGGCAACCCCACCCTTGTCTTCGCGGCAGCCAACCTCCCTGGCCAGCCGGAGCGTATCGCCCTGGCCGAGCTGTCACCCGATGACCTCCTGGCGCTTCTGAAGCGCGCCGGACTGGAACCGGGAGCGGTGCTGCTGAACCGTACGCGCGAGCCCATTTGCGGCCTGGGCGATACCACGGTCCGCTGGGGCAAGGATGGTTCTTCCAACAACGGCACGGATGACGGCTCCTGGCTCCGGACGGAAACACCGCTCCAGGATTTCTCCTTCAGCATGGGCATGCGTATGCCGGAACCTGATTTTATCACCCTGCTCTACACGCGGGGCAAAAACATTCTCTACGGCGGCCTTGGCTGCGCCATATTCACCATTGTGCTGAGCGGCCTGTTGATTGTTCAGGTCCGCCGCCGTCTGGATGAGGCGGACAAAAGCCGCCAGTTCGCCCTGCAGGAAATCGAACACGTGCAAAAGCTTTCTTCCATCGGACGCTTGGCCGCGGGTGTCGCCCACGAGATCAACAACCCGCTGGCGATCATCGCGGAAAAATCAGGTCTGATGAAAGACCTGGTCCTGGCCATGCCCGACATGCCAAGGCCCAGCGTTTCGAAGCCTTGAGCGACTCGATCCTGCACGCCGTGGACCGCTGCCGCGCCGTGACCCACCGGTTGCTGGGCTTTGCCCGGCGTATGGAGGTCCGGACCATGGAGCTGGATATCAACGAGATCCTGCGTGAGGTCCTGGGATTTCTCGAACGCGAAGCCTTGTTCCGCAACGTCAAACTTGTCCAGGACCTCACGGACGGGCTGCCTTCCATAGAAAGCGACCGAGGCCAGCTGCAGCAGGTTTTCATGAACCTGCTCAACAACGCCATGGCCGCCGTCAGCGACAACGGCCGCATCCGCCTGGGCACGCGCCTGGAAAAGGACATGGTCGTCGTGGAAGTGGAAGACAACGGTACGGGCATGTCGCGCGAAGTGCTGGCCCATATTTTCGAGCCGTTCTTCTCCACCAAAGGAGAAAAAGGCACGGGACTGGGCCTGTCCATCACGTACGGCATAGTCAACAAGCTGGGCGGCAGCATCGAAGTCGGCAGCGAAGAAGGCAAAGGCACGCAATTTACCGTGCGTCTGCCCCTGCGTACGCCCGGTGCCGCTCAGGGCGGCGCGTACAACGCCATATCGAACCATTGAATCGGAGATGACACATGCGGGTTGACACGTTGGAAAGCATGCTCCTAGGGCGCGCCCTGGCTGCCATGAGCCACGAATTGAAAAACGTCCTGGCCATTGCAGGCGAAGGCGCCGGACTCATGGAGGATATTCTGGAGATCGCCGACGAGCAGAACTGCTCCTTGCCGGAGAACATGAGCAAGCGCTTCACCAAGGCGCTGGATTCCATCAAGGATCAGGTCGCCCGGGGGCACTGCCTCACCTCGGACATGAACAAAGTGGCCCATTTCCCGGATACGCGCCTGGAATCCGGGTTGCCGCTGGTGGACATCGGCGAAACAGCGGCCCTGGCCATGCGGCTCACTGCCAGGCGGGCCAACCAGGGCAAGGTCTCTTTCCTGCAACCCGCGGCATCGGGCGCGGGTTTGCCGGCAGATCCGCAGCTCTGCCTGGCCGCACTACTGGCCTTGCTGGAATGGGCGCTGACCACGGCGGCTCCCGAATCCACCCTTGCGGCGGAGGTTGCCCCCGGAATGCAATCATTGGAAATTTTCGGAGTGTACTTTCCGAAACAGTTCACTTCGGACGTGGAAGAACTGGCAAAGGCCGCGGGCCTGGAGATCCAGGCTGAAAACGAACGCGTACGCGTCACACTGACAGGGAGCCGGAAATGACTGACGCAATTCGAGTCTTGCTTGTGGATGACGAGGCGGATTTTGTGGAAACCCTGGCCGAACGGCTGGAACTGCGGGGTTTCGATCCTTCCGTCGCCCTGGACGGGGAAACCGCCTTGCAGAAACTGGCGGAATGCGAACCGCAGATAATGCTCCTGGACCTGAAAATGCCGGGAATGAGCGGCCTTGAGGTCCTGCGAAAAAGCCTGCGCCTGCAGCCCGGGCTTGCAGTGATCATGCTCACCGGACACGGCTCGGACATGGAACGGGACGAGGCCATGGCCAGCGGAGCGAAAAACTATCTGCAAAAACCTGTGGATATCGGGACCCTGGTCACTTTACTTCAGGAAACAGAGGCGTCCTGCTGATCCAACCGCCGGACGACCAACATAACATGGAGGAATTTATGGACAACCAGCTTACGATACTCTTGGTAGATGACGAGCAGAGTTTTTTGGACAACATGAATGAGCGTATGCAGTTGAAGGGATTCAAGACCCTGCTGGCCGCCAGCGGCGAGGAAGCCCTGGAAATTGCCAAGAACAACTTCATTCACGCCGCCATTGTGGACCTGAAAATGCCCGGTATGGACGGCCTGGTATGCATCGCAAAGCTCAAGGAAGTCCATCACAATCTCAAGACCGTGCTGCTGACCGGCTACGGCGACGCCAAGGTCAAGGAAGCCACGGAAGGCATGGAAGCCATCTATTTTGAAAAAGGCGAGATGAACAGTTTCTGGGATTTCATCAAGTCATTGCCCAAAAAACTGGAAGACAGCATGGCCGGTGCCGCTTTTGCCGAAGAAGGCGACCTGGAGGGTGCCCAGGAAATACTAAAAAAGAAAAAATAACCGGAGCCAGCATGCCGGAGGGGGCGCGGCTCCCTCCGGTTTCGCTCTGCGAGGGCGTTTATGTCGGAAACCGTATTCTGGGCGGATCAGCCGCCTCCCCCTCTGATCATAGCGGAACGTACGCGAAACATCCGTAAATTGCTGAGCAGAGAATTGCGGCGCGAAGGCTTCACCCTGGTGACGCTGGCCAGCACGGCCGAATTATGCCGTGAGCTGGAGCAAGGTCCTTCCCGCCGGGTCGTGCTGCTGGATCCGGACCTGCCCGGGCTGGACGATGCGGTCTGGCTGCGCCGACTGCGCCAGGTCGTCGCACAATGTTTGCTGCTCATTCACAGCTTCGGCGGCCAGGACTTCCCCCCGCTGGCGGATCTCACATGGGGCACCATAAGCCGCAGCGGCGATATCGACACCCTGCGCAACTTCCTGATCCGTACGCTCACCAAATCCGCCAACGCCCAAAAAGACGGCTGAAAGGACCGCCTCAGTCAAATACTTACCCTGCGCGCCCAGGACCGTTGCTCCCGGGACGTCTTCTCCGGCTTATTTTTCCGGCAGCAGCGGCATACCCAGGGGCACCACGGAGATGGAATTCTTGTAGCCTCCGGCCACCACCTCGCGCGTATGCGTGATGTAGACGACCACGTTGTTCTCCTCGTCATAAAAACGCCGGACCATCAAACGTTTGAAAATCAAGGACTGCGAACGCTTGAAAACTTCCTTGCCGTCGTTTTTCTTGACCGCCTCGGGTACGGGTCCGGAAAGCGGACGGACCAGACGAGCCGCAATGGACGCGTCGGATTTGTCCTCTGCCAACCCAAGAGCGCCCTTGATGCCGCCCCGGTCAGCGCGCGTCACGTACAGCACGACCTCCGGAATGTCTGGATCGTGAAATTTTTCAATCACAATCTTGTCGCTGGGCGTGAGCAGGCGAAAATTGGACGTGACCTTGCCCACGGTCTCGGCGTCGTTGTTGCCGCAACCGGCCAGCCCCAGGCAGCACAGCAACAGCCCTATGCACAGCATCTTTTGCAGATACATTCGCTTCTTCATGACAACCTCCTGTAGGATTATTTGCCCATACCCCGTACGGGCCCGAATGTGTACCTTTAATTTACCGTCCCGCCCCGTATTTTTCCTTGCAATGCCTTCCGGCCATACACTATACGGGCATTTTACTGCGTATAATCTTCTAGAATACCGGAGTTCGGCATGTCGCATTCCACTGAAACGTCCCTCCCCCATACGCCCAAAGGGTTCAAGACCATTGTGCTCAATGTGGGGGTCAAAGACGCGACCAAAGATTTCGTGTGTATTTTTTCCGATGTTCCCTGCAGCGCGGCCGGAGTATTCACCCAGAGCAGGTTTGCCGGGCCCAGCGTTCTGTTGAGCCGCGACCACCTGGCCAACGGCCGGGCGCAGGCGATCGTCGCCATTTCCAAAAACGCCAACGTGGCCAACGGGCCCAAGGGCGAAGCCGACGCCGCTGCCGTGGCCGCGGGCGTGGCACAAGCCTTGGGCCTGGCGGATGATGCTGTTCTGATCGCCTCCACCGGAGTCATCGGCCGCCCCTATCCCATGGAGCGAATCATGCCCCACGTCGCGAAGCTCGCCGAATATCCCGCAGATACGGATTTCATCAATGCGGCCATGGGCATCATGACCACGGACACGGTGCCGAAATACGCCGCCGCAAAAGCCGGCGACGCGTCCATCGTGGGAATCGCCAAGGGCGTGGGCATGATCGAGCCCAACATGGCCACCCTGCTGACCTTCTTTTTCACCGACGCCGCCGTGAACGCCGAAACACTGGATGTTGTTTTCCGCCGGGTTATGGACAAGACCTTCAATTGCGTGAGCGTGGATACGGACACCTCCACCAGCGACACCGCGACCATCCTGGCCAACGGCCAGGCCGGACCCGTGGATCTTGCCGCATTCGAGGCCGCGCTGCTGGAAGTCGCCCAATACCTGACAAAAGAAATCGCCCGGGACGGCGAAGGCGCCACCAAACTGATAGAAGTCTGCGTGGACCAGGCCCGGGACTACCGCCAAGCCAAGCGGGTCGCCAAAGCCATCGTCAATTCGCCGCTGGTCAAGACCGCCGTGCACGGCGCGGACGCCAACTGGGGACGCGTGGCCATGGCCGTGGGCAAATGCGAGGACGAACTGGATATTACGGAGGAAAAGACCATCATCCGCTTCGGCGGCATCGAGGTCTACCCGCACCAGCTCCCGGAAGCCGAACTTTCCCAGGTGGAAGAAATCCTCAAGCAGGACAGCGTACGTATCCACGTCAGCCTGCAGACCGGCACCGCCGAAGCAACCGTCTGGGGCTGCGACCTCTCCGCCGAATACGTCCGTATCAACGGCGAATATACGACGTAACAATAAAATAAGGCCTCCAGCGGCTCAGGAACCTTTCTGAAGCAAGATTCCTGAGAACCTCCAAAGACTTTTGGCTGATAAACGTATAACGGTACACCGCTTAGAGAACCATGTTCGACGAACTTATCCCGTTATTTACCAGCTAAAAGTTTTTGGAGAGTCCAGAGAACCTTTTTCCCAAAAAGGTTCTCTGGCCGCCGGAGGCCTGTCACCTCCAAATAAAATCCGTTACAGCGAGACGCTGGAAATTTTTTCGTAGAAGCGGACGAGGGCGCTGTGATCGGCGTCTCCCAGGTCGTCTGTTTTGAGGCTTTGCATCATTTCCATGACCTGGGCCACCAGGGGCATGGGCAGGTTGATGCTGTGGCCGGTCTGCTGGACGTTTTTCAAATCTTTTATGTGCAGGTCGAGCTTGAAGCCGGGCTGGATATTGTGTTCGAGCATCATGGGCGCTTTGGCGTTCATGACGTTGGAACCGGCCAGGCCGCCGCGTATGGCTTGAAAAACCACTGCCGGATCCGCCCCGGCCTTGGCTGCCAGGGTCAGGGCCTCGGCCAGCACGGCGATGTTCACGGCCACAATGGTCTGGTTGGCCAGTTTGGCAATATTGCCCGCGCCGATGTCGCCCACCCGGACGACGGAGGCGGCCATGGTTTCCAGGATAGGCTTGACCTCGTCGAAATCGGCCTGCGTACCGCCGGCCATGACCGAAAGCGTGCCTTCGACGGCCCCGGCCTCGCCACCGCTGACCGGCGCGTCGATCATACGCATGCCTTTGGCCGCGAGCTTTTCGCTGATTTCCCGGCTCGCCAGCGGCGCAATGGAACTCATGTCCACGAGTATGGAACCCGATACGGCGTTTTCCAGGATGCCGCCCGGCCCCAGGGCCACTTCCCTGACCTCGGGCGAATCCGGCAACATGGTGATGACGACACCGCACTTTTGCGCGACCTCGGCGATGGAATCCGCGGGGATGCCGCCGGCTGCGGCCACTTCGCCCACTTTCGCGCGCGACCGGTTGTAACAGACCACCTCATACCCGGCCTTGAGCAAATTCTTGCTCATGGGCTTGCCCATGATTCCCAATCCGATAAACCCAATACGCATGGCGCATTCTCCCTGGTTTAGGTGTGTTTTCACTTGCTCCCGCCAGATCAGTCAGATCTGGCAGATCCGATGGACTTGAGCCAGCCCAGCCCGGCACGGGTATCTCCTGCGGGCAGGTATTCGCAGCCGATGTACCCGCCGTAGCGCATCGCATCCACCAGCTCGAAAATATACGCGTAGTCCAGTTCGCCGCTGTCGGGTTCGTGGCGTTCCGGAACCCCGGCCAGCTGGCAATGGCCGATCCGGGAAAAATGTTCTTTGAATCGCAAGGAAACGCAGCCTTCTTCCATCTGTACGTGAAAAAAATCAAATTGCAATTTCAAATTGGCCTTTCCCAGTTGTTCGATATAACCGGCGGCCTGATCCTGTGTCCGCACAAAATAGCCCGGTATGCTGCGCTGGTTGATGGCTTCGATAACCACCGTAACGCCGTGCGGCTCAAAAAAATCCGCGGCCTTGGCCAGATTGTCCGTATAAACTGTTTCCATTTTTTTCACGGCAGCCGCGTCCGCGCCCTCAGGTACGAGCCCGGCCATGGGGTGGACCATAGAGCAGCCTGTGGCCTTGCAGTAGTCCAGAGCGCGCTGAAGACTCGCGGTGAACTCTTCCTCGCGTCCGGGCTGGGCCGCAAGCCCGCGGTCTCCTTGTTCCCAGTTGCCCGCGTACAGGTTGAACAGCACCAGCCGGAGCGCATGCCGCTGCAGCAGTGCGGCCACGCCGACCGGCGGCACCTCATAGGGAAACATGCATTCGACCGCCTTGAACCCGGCCTGCGCGGCCGCGGCAAAGCGCTTTTCAAAGGACACTTCCGTAAACATGGTCGTTAGATTCGCTGCGAATTGCGGCATACGCACCTCCAGAAATATTGCGAATAGACTCGTTGCATCAAGGCCTGACAATAACAGCCGTACCATGCAGGTCCGGCAGAGGCACGAGAAACACCTGCTGTTCCTCGCAAAATTTCCTCACGGCCTGTTTTGCGCCGGAAAAACGCGAATTGTTGTAGTCATGAATAATCAAACAGCCGCCTGAAGCCATCCGGGGGTAAAAATAGACCAGCCCGTCGTAAAGCGGTTTGTACAAATCCGCGTCAAGGCTGACCAGGGCGAACTGTTCTTCCAGCCCCTGGGCGGTTTCCGGAAAATACCCAGCCCGGAAAACGGCCTGATCGGGATAGGGCAACCGCTTGCGCACCATGTCCATGCTGGTGTCCTCAAAATGCCCCATGGCGGCTCGCGAATAGCCCTCGCGTTGTTCAATGCCCAGATCGCGCTGATCAAAGCCGGAGAACGTATCGAACAGATAGATGCTGCGTTCGGGAAACAATTTGTTCAGCTCCGCGGCGAACGCGCCCTGGTAGACGCCGAGTTCGGCAATGGCTCCGGGAACCCCGCGTTCGCGGACTTCCTGGGCGCACAGCTTCATGGTCGCCAGGCGCAGGTCATAGGTGTCGCGAAGCCCCACCGCAGTGACGACCTCCGCATCGATCCCCATCTCCACCAGCCGCGCCTGCACATGGATACAGGCTTCCGCATTGAGCATGGAAATGACCACCAGATCCGGCGCCAGCTCCGGCAGCGCGTCCGGCCCGACAATGGGGATGCCCGCCAGGGTGGCGCCCCATTTTTTATCGTTCATGTCGCAATAGGCCGCGATGGTGATGTCCCCATGCAGCAGATTGCCGACCATCCGCCCCCCTTGACCGGCTCCCCAGATGACTGCCCGTTTCATCGTTTTCCTTTTGTTACCGTTGCAGATACGCACCACTTGAAAAAGCAGGGACTATGCTACCCCATCGAACCGGGAAATAGCAAATTGCGGTTCACGGAAATACCACTGCGGACGCGGCCGGCGGTCAGTTCAGAATGCGGTTGTCCGGGCCATCGGGAGCGGCCCAATGCGCGCCGCCCGCAGGCATACGCGTTTCTTTGCCCCACTTGTGCCAGGAAGGCGGGTTCAGAATGGAATCGCGTACGGTGTTGCGGCTGGAGAATCCGCCGTGGAAGTTGATGTCCGTACCGATGCTGCAGCCTGTCACCGTATTGCCTGCGGAACTCCACTGAAAGGCAAGGTGGCGGATGCGGCTGATCTTGGAATCGCTGAGCCTGCAATTGAAAGCCCTTGCGAAACGCACGTATCCGTTGCCGCCGGGCCCTTTGTTCCAGGCACCGTCTATGGTCAGCCTGCTTGCCGAACAATCCAGGGCGCGGTCGAAATCCAGCGGGTGCCGCCCGGCGTTGAGGATGGCCACATCACGTACGGAGCAATCGCAGGCCCACTGGAACCGTATGCCGTCCACGGCGTACTCCGGGGCCGCGTTGCCGTAATCCTGCGGAGACGGAGCCGTCTTTCCCGGTACCTTCTGCTCCAGGCTGAACCCGCTCAGCCGTACGTTTGCCACCATCCGCGGGGCGCTGACTTCGGTCCCGGCAGGCAGGTCGATATCCAGGGGATCCGCCAAAAAAACGTGGGAAGCGTTGCTGTCCAGCACCTTGTAGCAACGCTGGCGCAAACGCGGCTTTTGCTTGCGCCAGGCCGTGTCCCCTATGGCATCGAAAAAATACTCCGTATTGGGAGCGGAAAGCCAGATGAAGCGGGCTTTTTCGGGCCAGTCGGCAATAGGCAGAGTCCGGGTTCCGGCGTTGACAGGTTCCGCCAGAGGAGCCTGCAGCGGGCCCCGGTTGCCCCGGACGAACAACAGGGCGTTTTCCTTGGTTGCCGGATCAGCCCGTACGGAGGATACCAGCCGGGTCCGGCCGGGTCCGGCTCCCGTGATACGGACGTTGGATCGCGTAATCCGTACCTGGGCGTCCAGACGAAAGCTTCCTTCGGGCAAGGCAATCCGCAGGGATTGAGCAGCCGTAGGCGTATCCAGCGCCTGCTGCAGGGCCGTACTGATATCCTGTCCGGAAGCAATGCCGCCCAGGGTGACGGCCTGCTCCTCCGGAGCGGAGGCCTGGGCCAGGCGTACGGGCGCCAGGCCTTGCCCGCGCCCGAATCCATGCAACGAAATGGGCAGCGCGCCGCTGACAAGGCTGAGGATCAGAATAAAAAACAGGATGTTCAGGGTCATCAGCAAGTGGGCGGCTTTCCGCCAGCCCCCCTCTATGCCTGTGTCTCTCTGAGGCGCGCCTTTGCTCCAGTGCTGGCGGGCCAGATTATGCAGGCAGCGAATTTTTATGATGCTGCCCCACCATTGGTTGTAAAGCATCAGCGGCAGGTGCAGAATCTGCATGGGCGAGCCTTCCAGCACGTAGAACCAGAGCATGGTCAAGCGCGTAATAATCGCCCAGATCACGTAGAACAGAATAAAATAGGGCGTATTCGCCATGGCCAGTAAAATGGCGCTGATGGGCCCGACCAGCGGCGTCCATACGGTGAAACGCTGGTCCAGGATGCACCACCAGATGAAAAAGCCCATGGGCTTGGGACCGACGGCCAGGGCGCGGCCATTGGTACGCAGCATGTTGCCGAACCAGCGGTGCATCAAAGATACGCTGGTGGGGAAAAAATAGCCGTTGCGCTCTTCAATGGCCCAGACCATGGCGTCCGGAACGTAGAGCATCTCCCAGCCCTTGCGCAGCAGCATGTACCAGGTGGATTTGTCGTCTCCCATGAGAAAGGGGATCCTGCCGAACAACCAGTGCTCCACGTGGTCGTTTTCCACCGTATCAATGAACTCTTCGTTCATGATGGCGGACATGCGAAACATGCTGCAGCGCCCGGTGAGCGTAAGGACCCGCCGCGAAAGGCTGTGCGAGGCAAACACATGATGCCGCTGCGCGAACTTCAAATTGTACCAGTCGTGCAGCACGGTGTTGACGTCCAAAGGCAAAGCCCGGTTGTTGGTCGAGAGAGCGCCCAGACGCGGATTGGAGGCGAAAAAGGGAATGCACTTTTTGAACGTGCCTTTTCCCAACAGCGAATCGCCGTCCATCAACACGCACAAATCCCGTTCGGAGTCAGAATGGCGAAAAGGGTCATTGGCCATCCTGGCCACGGTCCGCAAGGCCTGCCCAATGGCCTGACGTTTGCCCCGATGCTGGAGCATCAGCTTCAACTCTATCCGGCTACCTCCGGGTTCCGAGGACACCACTCCGGAGATCAGACGCATTTCTTCTTTCGAGCCCACATTGGCCACCAGAATAACCTGGCAGGGCAAAGAGGAGAGCTCGCGAACGATGGATCGGAAAACCTGCTCGGAGACTTCCGGCATTTCCCGGAACGAAGGCACCACCACGTACAAATTGCCGGGCCAGGGATGCGGATGGGAGTCCGCCTCGGCCCGCAAGCGCGGAAAAACCCGCCGCATGTAGATCCAGTGGCGTATCAGATGAATGACCTGCCAGCCGTAGCGCCACAAACCGAACAGGCCCAGAATAAAAGCGCCGCGCTGCCAGAGATCGAACACGTCATCCGGCATGACGGCTACCAGACCGACGGCCACCACCAAATAAAACAACGTGGGGGGCACCGATAGCAAAGCCGCCCGCAAGGCTCCGTTGTTGCGCTGCATCAGACGTTGATCCCCAGACGAACGCGCAACATGTCGAGCAGGTTTGTTTTCACAAAAACCATGGCCACACTACCGGGCATATCGTTTTCCTGAAGCGGCAGCCGGATTTTCACGGGTACGCGCCTGGGAGCGTCGCTTTTGATTTTCTGCTCCGCCAGGCCGATGCTTTCCACCACTCCGGCAACGTATTTGCGTTTTGAAGTCAGAAAAACACTCACATCCATGCCCTGGCGCAAATACCGCACCCTGGTGGGAGAAAACCAGGCCGTAAGCTCTTTTTCCCCTTTGTCGGGGAGCAGCCTGACCACGGGATCTCCCTGGCGGACGAAGTTGCCCTTGGCAAATTTGATATCATAGACGGTGCCCGCCACCGGAGCCGCAACTCTGGAATCCGCCAGACGGTTTTTCGCTTCTTCAAGCTCCAGTTCCGCCTGCTGCAAGGCCAGAACCTGAATCCGCACCTCGTCTTTCTGGCTCAGGAGATCTCCCTGCGCCTTGCCGTCGGAGAGATATTTGCCCTTTTCCGAGGCCTTGATGTTGGAGTGTCCGAAAGCCACGTCTTCCTCCAGGCCTTTTTTCTCCGCTTCCAGGGCTTTGAGTTTGCTGAGATCGGATTCATAGCTCGAACTGCTGATGACCTTCTTTTGCAGCAGCACGCGGCTCCGTTCGGCTTCACGGCGCGCGTATTCCAGCTGCGCCTCCACCTTGCGCAGCTTGGACCGGGAATCCTGAATGTCCCGCTTGGCGGCGTCCTGATACAAACCGTAGGCGGTTTCTTCTTCGGTCAAACGACTTTTGGCCAGTTGCACCTGCTGCTTCAGGCGATCCACCCGCAGCCGGCCGGCCTCCACCTGCTGTTCGAGTTGTTTGTCGTCCAGGACAAACAGCAGCTGGTCTGGTTCCACGCGTTGCCCCTGGGAGACTCTGACGTCACGCAATACGCCGCTGACAAGGGGCGCGCATTGCACCAGTGGAGAAGAAACATAGGCGGAGTCGCTGGAAAAACGGCCCAAGGCGAACCCGCTCAGCCAGGCGCCCAGCCCGGCCAGCACCGCCACCGCGAAAACGTACATGGCCACACGTACGTGCAGCGAACGTTTCAAAGGCTTTCGGTCCGCGGGATCCAGCGGATCGCTGACAGGCAGCCCTGCGGACGAGGATTCGACATCCTGAATCAGTCCGTCGTAATCATCGAGTTTTCCGGTGAGCGCCGCCCGGATGTAGCTGGTCAGGGCGGCCCGTTTGGAGCCCTCGATATTCACGAATTCAAACCCGCCCTCATGAGCGGAATACAGCCGGACGAGACGGACTTTCAGCGGCACCGAGATGATTGTTTCCTTCATGGGCAGCAGGAAAAAAATCGATCCCTCCCAGCCTTCCGTCAAAGACACGGGTTGCTTTTTCTTGGGGTTGTGCTGCGGCAAAGGAGCCCGGAACCCTTCAATGGACCAGTCCTTGACCTTCATCCGTTGCCCTTCGATCACCGCAATGACCGGTATATCCAGTCTGTACGCTTTACGTTGTTGATTTTGCACAAAATTTGTCGACATAATTCACCATGGAATACCGTATGACTCCCTGCAGGCAATTGTAGCCCTTCGTGCACGGAGTGATTCTGTTTCTATTAAGAACTTTCGTTGCATTATGAGGGGGCAGCGTCTCAGCCCCCCCGCCGAAGCGGCCTGAAAACGCGGAACAGGGACTGAAATATCCCTGAATTGTACGTCACAGGTTGCTCATACTGAACGATACGTAATCATGCAATAGCCTTGTCGGCAGACTTCTTCGCCATGGCCGGCTGCACTTGGTCATAAAAAAAAGAACGCGCCGGCGCGAGCAAACAACCTACCACTATAATATGGAATAAAACTATACCAACGCGCGCTTCAAGTAAATCCACCCATAACGCGGATAAAAGGTAACAATACGGCTATGTCCCTGATGCTGAAAGAAATCAGCTTGCTTGAAAATCACGGAAGAGGCAGCGCAGTCGCCGCAACACCCGTGAAAGAAGGAGGAAGCGTTTACATTTCGCAAGCTGGAAGCAGCCCAGCCAGCCAATGCAGTACGCGTTGACGCGGCGTATCCTTTCTTCAAACGACATCGATCTGTTGCGCTTCAGCAAAAAGCGTATTTGATTCTTGAATCTGACCAGACTCTGGGGGGCGAAGGCGAGTCATCCGCTGTTCAGCAAGCGGTACCCCGGAAACTTTCTTTTACCCACATAATCCACAGCGCTTTTCTCTTGATTCATCCGCAACTTCAGGCGCTTCTCAAAAAAATGCGTCACGGATTCCTTCACCCTTTCCCCGGCCTTGAGACTGCGTACGTAGATGTTGCAATCATCCGCGTAGCGGCAGAAACAATGGTCTCAGCGTTCAAGCTCCTTATCGAGATCATCCAGGAGCAGGCGAGCAAAGGAGACAATGGGGCCCCCTGAGGCGTTCCCTCATCTCGTGCTACGCATACGCCGTTCTGCATCATCCCGGAATTCAGGAAGGCACGTGTGATACGCAGAAGGCGTTTGTCTTTCACGTGGCGGGCAAGCCGCGCCTTGAGAATATCATGGTTGACACGGTCAAAGAACTTTTCCAGATCCATGTCCACCACGACAGTACGCTCGTCTTCCACATACTGTTGCGCCTGACGCAGGGCATCATGGGCTCCGCGCCCTGGCCGAAAACCGAAACTCGAATCCGAAAACAACGGATCAAGGATTGGGGTGAGGACTTGTAAGAAAGCCTGTTGCACCAAGCGGTCACGCACTGTGGGAATGCCCAGCTGTCGCATTCCCCCTCCCGATTTCGGGATCCGCACTCCTTTAACAGGTTGCGGCTGGTACGTGCCGTAAAGCAAACTCGAGAGCAGCTCGCCTTTGTGGGTGGAAAGCCATTCGCCCAGTCCATCGACGGTCATCCCGTCAATGCCTGCCGCGCCCTTGTTGACTTTCACCCGCTTGTAGGCCTGATTGAAGTTTGCACGGTCGCAAACCTGTTCCATCAGATACTGTGTCAAGGATTGTTCTTCCCCCAACACCGCGGACGCTCTCGCTCCTCAATAGCCCCAGTGCGGGGTCCGCCGTTACCTGGGCGTCGAGGCGTGTTGTCCACCTTGTCTGCTTCCCACGTCTGTCGAGTTGTTGGTGACTTGTTCCTTGCATTGAAAGATTAGGCCCTTCATCCGTCAAGGGGACAGATTACTATGGCTTTTGCCTCCGGCTTCCTCCCCACCCCGCCTCGCAGCGACGCAGTTGCCTTCAGCTTACAGTTCCCACCATCAGGGTCTGTAGAGGACTTGCACCTCATAAGATTCGCGCCATGCCTGGCACATAAACCGACGCCGGTCAGGCGACCGCCTGACGCGACGCCGTGAGGATAATGGCTTTGGTACGTTGAAAAATGTCGTCCAGATCAGCCTGGTTGGGACGATTCGAGATGTCGCCCAGGCGGCCGCCGAAGTTGTACTGCTGCATGCCGTTGGGTTTGAAAGCGCCCACCACGTACCATTCGTCCAGAATCTCAAAGCCGTAATGGTCGAACAGCTGCCCCACCCGCTTTACCGCGGGTATGGCCTCGTTGACGCCCGTATGTACGCCCCCGTAGGTGCAGAACAGCACGGCGAACTTGCCCGGCCGGCGGGGCGCCGCGGGCACTATGAGTTTTTCCTTCACGCCTTTTACCATCTGCGTATCGATCATTTCATTCATTGGTTTTGCGGGCTGGCGGTCATACACGCCGGTTCCGGTGAATACGATGTCGTAGTCCATCAGAGAGATCTCCGCATCGCCCGCGGCCTCCAGCAATGTGGCATCGTGCCCGTCCTCCAGCACGGCCTGATGAATGGTTTCGGCAACCTTGCGCGTATTGCCGGTTTTGGATGCGACCAAAGTCAAAATGTTCATAACTGCTCCTTGTTGTTGTGTATCTTTGTACGCTTTTTTCAACTGATAGTTTTGGAAATATCCCGGCCGCCGAAGGCCTCCATTTATCCTGCAACGCGTTTGGGCGGCCGCACCCTGAAGAACGTGCAATACAGTACGGGCGTTATGACCAAAGTCAGGACCGTGGCGAATGTCAGCCCGCCCATGATGGTCACGGCCATGGGCGCGAAAAAGGCGTCCCATAGCAGCGGCGCCATGCCCAGCACTGTGGTGAACGCGGCCATGACCACTGGCCGGGCGCGACCGAGGGCTGAGGCGATGACCGCCTCATACGGGGTTTTGCCCGCGGCTTTTTCCAGATTGATCTGGTCCAGCAGCACGATTTCATTTTTGATCAGCATGCCCGAAAGGCTCAGAAAGCCGAGCATGGCCATGAATCCGAAGGGTTTGTCCGCCAGCAGCATGCCGCAGGTCACGCCGATGATCGTCATGGGCAATCCCAGAAAAATGATCAACGGATGGCGGAGCGTATTGAACAACATCACCGAAATGAAAAACATGGCCACGAATGCGATAGGCACGTTGGACATCAGCTTGGTGTTGGCCTCCACCTGTTCCTCGTGTTCGCCGCCCCATTCGAGCGTATAGCCTTCGGGCAGGGAAAGGGCCTCCAATGGCTGTTTCAGCTCCCGGAACAAGGCGTCCGTGGTGCCGCTGATCTGCTTGCAGATTACGCGCAGCACCCGTATCCGGTTCAGCCTGTGGATCACAGGCGTTTCCCAGCGCGTTTCCTGCCCGTCGATGACCTGCCCGATGGGCACCCAATGCTGCTGCGACGTACTCCAGATGTGAGTATTGGTCAGATTTTCGATGCCCGTACGCTGCTCTCTGGGCGGGCGCAGATACAGGGGCAGCAGATCGTCCTCATGGCGGTAGGTCCCGGCCTGCGATCCGGAGAAATTCATGGCCAGGGATTGGGCCAGCACCTCGCGGGTCACGCCGGTTTCCTGCGCCCGAGCTCCGGCCATGGCAATGGTTTGCGTCAAAACGGGCCAGTCCCAGTCCGTACGGATGCTGCGCGCATTGGGATTGGCGCGCATCACCCCTTTGACCTCCTCGGCCAGATCGCGCAGTACCTGGCCGTCCGGCCCACTGAGCCGCGCCACCACAGAACCGCCCCCAGGTCCGAGCTTGAAAGCATCCACGCTGGTGATGGCCATGGGATGGTGTTCCAGCAGATACGCCGCAATGCGCCGTTTCAATTCGGGAATTACCTCGTCGGTGTCCAGGCTGATCAACAACTGTCCATAGGCGCTGTTGCTCATTTCCGGTTCGTAGGTCAGTAAAAAGCGCAGCGGACCGCGCCCCACAAAACCGGCCACGTCCGTCACATGGGCAAGCCCGCGGACATAGGCGTCTATCTGCTCGACTTCATGGGCCGTACGCGCGATTCGCGTCCCTTCCGGCATCCAGACGTCCAGGGTTATCTGCGGACGGTTCATGTCCGGCATGAAATCCTGCTTGACGAATCCGAACCCCCAAAAAGAGGTGAACAACAGCAACAGCAGGGTGGCAATGGAGAGAAAGCGATGGCCGACGCACAATTTGACAAACCAGCCGTAACCCCGCATAAGCCGGCCCGGCCGCGGCGGTTCTCCGCCGCTTTTGCGCCTGCCCGGCATGGCCACGCACAAATACGGCGTGATGGTGATGGCAAAGAGCCAGCTTAGCCCCAGCGAAAGCCAGATGACCTGAAACAAACTCTTGAGCCACTCGCCGGTCATGTCCTTGGAAAGGGTGATGGCGGCAAAGGCCAATATGGCGATGCCCGTTGCGCCCAGCAGCGGCCACTGGGTTTCGCGAACCGTTTCTTCCGCGGCCTGGGCCGGGTCCATGCCGTACGCGGATTTTACCGATATGCCTTCGGCCACCACAATGGCGTTGTCCACCAGCATGCCCAGGGCGATGATCAACGCGCCCAGGGAAATACGCTGCAGGCTGATGTCCATGGCGTACATACAGACAAAAGTGGCCAGTATGGTCAGCAACAGCACCAGGCCGATGACCAGCCCCTCCCGCAACCCCATGAACAGCACCAGCAGCAACAGGACGATCACCACTGCGGAAAGCAGATTGTACTCAAAGCCGCGTACCGCTTCTTTCACGGTTTCGGACTGGTGGGCGATGGCATGAAGTTCAATGCCGAAGGGCAGACGTTTTTCCAGCTCAGCCAGACGCTTTTTGATGGAGGCGCCCATGGCCACCACATCGCCGCCGGCAACGGTCGAAATGCCGAGGCCAACGGCGGGCCGACCGTTCCAGCGCATGACGGCGTCCGGCGGATCCAGGGGCGCCCGCCGGATGGTGGCCACGTCCTTGAGCCGGATCATTCGCCTGTTTTCCCCGCCGGGAATCAACTGTTCGGCCAGTCCGTCCACATCGGCAAAATCTCCGCTGATCCGAAACCGGACGTCACCCGGCCCCACCGCCACCTTGCCCGCTTCGGCCACGCTGTTCTGGCCCTCGATGGTAGCGAAAATCTCGGATGGCGCTATGCCCAGGCGTACGAGTCTGGCCCGGTCTATCTCCACATAGACGACCTCCGTGGGCAAACCCCAGAAATCAACGCGTCCCACATCCGTGCACAGCAGCAGCTCGCGCCGCAGGTCCGTGGCCACTTCCTTGAGATCGTGTTGCGTATAGCCGTCTCCGGTCAAAGCGAACAATACGCCGTAGACATCGCCGAAATCATCGTTGACCACGGGAGTTGCGCTGCCCGGGGGCAGAGAGCCGGCGGCTTCGCTGACCTTGCGCCGCAGTTCGTCCCAGACCTGGGGCAAGTCGTGCTTGTCGAAGTGGTCCTGGATTTCCACAAACAAAATGGACAACCCCGCACGGGAGATGGAGCGCACCTCCTTGAGCTGCTTGAGCTGCTGGACCGCTGTTTCCAAAACTTCGGTCACCTCCAGTTCGACCTGTTCGGCCGTGGCGCCGGGATACTGCGTACTGACCACGGCTTCCTTGATGGTGAACTCCGGATCCTCCAGCCGCCCCAATTGTCCGTAGGCAAACATCCCGGCAGCAATGATGGTCAGAACCAGCACAAACATAACGGCCCTGTTTTTCAAGGCATAACCGGCGGCTGTCATCCGTCCAACCCCTCCTTGCCGTTGCGCATGGGGCGTACGGGCTGCCCTTCGTACAGCGTCCGCAATCCGGCCACAGCCACTTGCTCACCCGGTACCGGACCATTGCAGACCAAGGCGTCGTTTTCCGTCAGGGCCGCGATCCGAACCTGCTTTTTACGAGGAGCGCCACCTTCCGGAGCGATTATCCAGACAAACGATTTACCCCCGGTGCCGGACCAAAGCGACGCCGCCGGCACCCTGACGGCGCTGCAGCCGGAATCCGCACGCAGAGGCTGGCGCAACTGCGCGCGTACCGTGGCGGTCATGCCCGGGAACACCTGCAGATCCGACGGCGGCGGCAGCGCCACCACCACGTCATAGGTCCGTGTGGCGTTGTCGGATTCCAAGCCGTATTCCCGTACTTTGGCGTTGAACCAACGGCCCGCATGCGGATCCGCATCGAACCGGACCTCAAGCAGCTCCAGCCCCGCAGCCCCGGCCCGGGCAATGACTCGTTCGGGCACCTGGATGACTACCTCGATACGCGAGATGTCCTGAAGCGAAATAATTTCCTGCTCTGCTTTGACGTGCTCGAAGCGCTCCACATGCCGCTTGACCACCACGCCGTTGAACGGCGCGTACAATACGGCGTCCTCCAGGGCCTTTTCCTTGATGTCCAACTCGGCCTTGGCCACGTCAGCATCGGTCTTGACCTCTTCGTAATCGGCCAGAGTGACGACGTTCTGTGTTTTCAACCTGCTGAAACGATCGAGTTCGTGCGCCGCCTGAACGCTCTTGGCTTTTGCGGCGTCGCGCTGGTTGCGAAAATCCCGCTGGTCCAGCTTGGCCAGCACCTCGCCCTTGCGGACGCTGCGCCCTTCCTGGGCGTTGAGGTCCTGCAGGCGCCCTTCCACGGAAAATTTCAGCTCCACCCTGCGGTTGGCGCGAACGTTACCGGGAAACTGCCTGAATTCCTTTTCTTTGACCTCTTTGACCACAGCCGTGGGAATCGGACGTACTACCGTTGGCGCCGCTTCAACCGACAACTGGTCTGCGGCACGAGGCCCGGATACGGGAAAAATAATCAGAGCCGCATAGATCAGTATCGTGGAGAAACAAATCAACCCTGCGCAAATCGCGATTGGAAACTTTTTTTTCATGGCATTTCTCCTGTTCGAGCAAGCCAAAATAGATTAGAATCTTAACCATAGCTTCAAAAAAAATAGATCTCGAACAAGCCGATTGCTTGTTCGCTGACACCTGACCCAAAAAATCCGTACAATCAGCTAGAATTTTAGCGACCACCTCGCTGAGACCAATTTCAATACCAATAGAACAGTAAAGAAGCTAAACCAAAGTGTCAAGCCTTAAACTTCGCCAAGATAACATTATACACTTTCGCACTTGACAAAAAGTTGGAGCATGCGTATTAGCTTTGGAGTATGGAAAATGGATTTGCTTTTTTGATCCATCATTTTTGGAATAAAGGGGTTGAGGGGAATCCTTAACTCTTTTTTTATTGCCGGGCGCATGAATAGGTACAAATGGTTGTGCCATTTGGTCCGGCTCTTTCCAATCTCACAGTTTAGGAGTACTTTTTACATGGCTACAAGCATTTACGTCGGCAATTTGCCCTGGAGCGCTACTGAAGAAGAGTTGAGCGATCTGTTCGCAGCTCATGGCCCGGTCCTTTCCGCCAAAATTATTACTGATCGCGAGACCGGTCGTTCCAGAGGTTTTGCCTTCGTGGAAATGGAGAGAGAGCACGCCCAAGAAGCTATCAGCAGCATTGATGGCACGTCGTTTGGCGGCCGCAACCTCAGAGTAAACGAGGCCCAGCCCAAGCCCCAACGTCAGAATCGCTGGTAAGCATCTCTCCGCGTATATCTGACCCAACGCCCGTTCCGCCCTGGGCGGAACGGGCTTTTCCAGGACAAAAGTCGCATTGAAGCTTATTGGGACAGGATTTACCCCGAAAGCGTGCTGAAATTTCCCAGGTTACCACCCCGCTACAAGCAACGAGTATCGATATAAACATTCCATTTACCCTTTCGCAGCCAACAAGCTTTTTGCTGCTGCGAACACAAGGACCTGCTCTAACTCATCGGCTGACCATCCCCGACCCTGCTGCAAAAGCAGCACATCTCGGCCCATCCCAGAACGATAACACTCTTACAACAATTTTTTTGACATAACGAAGTAAAGATACACTTTACTTTTTTATTATTTTGCCGGACTCAAGATCAGTTGCAAACGGTTGCATCATTCGGTTCCGGCGCTATTCAATCTCACAATTAGGAGTGCCTTTTACATGGCTACAAGCATTTACGTTGGCAATCTGCCCTGGAGCATCACTGAAGAAGAACTGAGCGAAATGTTCGCATCGCACGGCCCGGTTATTTCCGCCAAAATTATTACTGATCGCGACACAGGCCGTTCCAGAGGTTTTGCCTTCGTGGAAATGGAGAGAGAGAACGCCCAAAAAGCCATCACCAGTCTTGATGGCACAGCATTCGGCGGCCGCAACCTCAAGGTAAACGAGGCTCAACCCAAGCCCCAACGTCAGAATCGCTGGTAAGCATCTCTCCGCGTATATCTGACCCAACGCCTGTTCCGCCCTGGGCGGAACGGGCGTTTCCAGGACAAAAGTCGCTATCAAGCTTTTTGCTGCTGCGAACACAAGGACCTGCTCTAACTCATCGGCTGACCATCCCCGACCCTGCTGCAAAAGCAGCACATCTCGGCCCATCCCAGAACGATAACACTCTTACAACAATTTTTTTGACATAACGAATAAAGATACACTTTACTTTTTTTGTTATTTTGCCGGACTCAAGATCAGTTGCAAACGGTTGCATCATTCGGTTCCGGCGCTATTCAATCTCACAATTAGGAGTGCCTTTTACATGGCTACAAGCATTTACGTTGGCAATCTGCCCTGGAGCATCACTGAAGAAGAACTGAGCGAAATGTTCGCATCGCACGGCCCGGTTATTTCCGCCAAAATTATTACTGATCGCGACACAGGCCGTTCCAGAGGTTTTGCCTTCGTGGAAATGGAGAGAGAGAATGCCCAAAAAGCCATCACCAGTCTTGATGGCACAGCATTCGGCGGCCGCAACCTCAAGGTAAACGAGGCCCAACCCAAGCCCCAACGTCAGAATCGCTGGTAAGCATCTCTCCGCAGATATCTGACCACAAGGCCCGTTTTTTACCCGTACGGAAACGGGCCTTTTTTAAGTCGAATCAGCTCTCGGGCGAAGACAAGCCCTGAGAGCAATATTTTTTTATGAAAATCCCTTCTCTTTTCGCAGAAATGAGGTAAGGATAATTCATGTCTCATGACGTTGCCGGACTCAAGATCAGTTGCATACGGTTGCATCATTCGGTTCCGGCGCTATTCAATCTCACAATTAGGAGTGCCTTTTATATGGCTACAAGCATTTACGTCGGCAATCTGCCCTGGAGCATCACTGAAGAAGAACTGAGCGAAATGTTCGCATCGCACGGCCCGGTTATTTCCGCCAAAATTATTACTGATCGCGACACAGGCCGTTCCAGAGGTTTTGCCTTCGTGGAAATGGAGAGAGAGCACGCCCAAAAAGCCATCACCAGTCTTGATGGTACAGAATTCGGCGGCCGCAACCTTAAGGTAAACGAGGCCCAACCGAAGCCCCAACGTCAGAATCGCTGGTAAGTATCTCTCCGCAGATATCTGACCACAAGGCCCGTTTTTACCCGTACGGAAACGGGCCTTTTTTAAGTCGAATCAGCTCTCGAGCGAAGACAAGCCCTGAGCGCAATATTTTTTTCTGAAAATCCCTTCTCTTTTCGCAGAAATGAGGTAAGGATAATTCATGTCTCATGACGTTGCCGGACGCAAGAATTGTTACAAACGGTTGCATCATTCGGTTCCGGCGATTTTCAATCTCACAAGTAGGAGTCCCTTTTACATGGCTACAAGCATTTACGTCGGCAATTTGCCCTGGAGCACCACAGATGAAGAGCTGAGCGATCTGTTCGCCGCTCACGGTCCGGTTCTTTCCGTCAAAATCATCACTGATCGTGAAACCGGCCGTTCCAGAGGTTTTGCCTTCGTGGAAATGGAGAGTGAGTTCGCCCAGAAAGCCATCAGCAGTCTTGATGGCACCGCGTTTGGCGGCCGCAACCTCAAAGTCAACGAGGCCCAGCCCAAGCCCCAACGTCAGAATCGCTGGTAAGCAACTCTCCGCGTATCTCTGACCCAACGGCCCGTTCCGCCCTGCGCGGAACGGGCTTTTTTCTTTGCTGCAGCAGTTCGAATCGCGCACTGGCGTTCCCCTTTCAAGACCACTGAATTTCCCCCGCAAACGTTACCACTTTGAATTGAAACAGCCACAATCCCGCAACAGAATTGTGTGATCAAATATTAGTGCATCTTAAGCATGAAAAGCTCTAGATGCTCTAAGGTGTTCATCTGTCAGATACCATTCCGACGAAAAACAACTATTGACGAGGAACTTCGAATGAAATGCTTGCTGTCATGCTGCATGTTTTTGTGCTTTATACTCTGCGGCACATGCGCTTGGGCGGACGGGGACACGAGCACAGAGGCGTGCTCAATTGCTTGGAAAAACTACGAACAATGCACAAAAAACAAGTCAAAAGAGGCATGCGGCAACACATACGGCAACAGGATCCGCATGTATTGCCCCTGTGCGGCTGGCTTTCTGCTCACCTCTGATCTTGAGCAGTGCAAACCAACGATGAATCCCGGAATCAAATCACACTGTGTGAGCGTGTTTTTTTGCCAGGATGGCGGCGGGATCTAACGCTTCGAATAGATTATCTCCCGTCAAGCCGGATAAAGCCTATCTGACGAACTCCACCGGCTCCACGCCCTGCCCCAGGTCCACCTGGGCGGTGACGCGCGGCGTACGGCTGATGATCTTGCCGCGGCGGATCACGTACAGCCTGGCAGGGTG
The DNA here is from genome assembly GCA_963677785.2 of Desulfovibrionaceae bacterium. Lineage (GTDB taxonomy): Bacteria > Desulfobacterota > Desulfovibrionia > Desulfovibrionales > Desulfovibrionaceae. The sequence goes on from CAXXDH010000003.1 coordinate 68,759, forward strand.
CAGCCGCAAGGCCTCCATACGTGAAGCGGCCTGCAGGATCACCAGGTCCGCGTTGGCGCCGGGCTTGAGTCCGTAGTTTTCCAGACCCAGCGTACGCGCGCCGTTATCCGTGACCGTGGCAAAAAGCGCGTTCTGCTGGTCCACGCCGGTCATCTGCACCGCGTGGGAGGCCATGTGCGCCACTTCCAGCATGTCGTGCGTACCCATGGGATACCAGGGGTCCATGACGCAGTCGTGGCCCATGGCCACGTTGATTCCCATGTCCAGCAACTCGGGCACCCGCATCAGCCCCCGGCGTTTGGGATAGGTATCGTGCCGCCCCATAAGGTTCATGTTCACCAGCGCATTGCATACGCAGTTCAGTTCGGCCTCGGCCATCAGGGGCAGCAGTTTGGAAACATAATAATTGTCCATGGAGTGCATGGAGGTCAGATGCGAACCCGTGACCCGTCCCTGCAGGCCCAGCCGCGTGGTTTCGTACGCCAGGGTCTCCACGTGGCGCGACATGGGGTCGTCGGTCTCGTCGCAGTGCATATCCACCAGCAGGCCGCGTTCGGCAGCGATCTCGCAGAGCAGCTTCACGGACCGGCGGCCGTCCTCCATGGTCCGCTCAAAATGCGGAATGCCGCCCACCACATCCACGCCCTTGTCCAGGGCCTTCTTCAGCAACTCCTCACCGCCGGGCGTACGCAGTACGCCGTCCTGCGGGAAGGCTACCAGCTGGATGTCCACGTAGTCCTTCATTTCCTCGCGTACTTCCAGCAGCACGTCCACGGCCATCAGCGTCGGATCCGTGGTATCTACATGCGTCCGGATGGCCAGCGTGCCTTTGGCCACGGACCAGCGCAGCAGCTTCAGGGCCCGCTCCTTGACACCCTCGGGCGTGAGATCGGGCTTGAGTTCGCCCCAGAGCTGGATGCCCTCCAGCAAGGTGCCGCTCTGATTCATCCGCGGCATGCCCATGGACAGGGTCGCGTCCAGATGAAAGTGGCTGTCCACAAAAGGCGGACAAACCAGAAAGCCCTCAGCGTCGATAACCTCGGCCTCGGACGCGTCAATACTGGGCGCGATTTCTTTGATCTTCCCGTCCACACACAAAATAGAAACAGCCTGTCCTTCATCGGACGGCAACACGGCATTGGTAATAAGCAATTGAGACATCAAAGTTCTCCCCTTGAAATACTCTTTAAACCCCCTATCGCGAGGTCCGGGGGGATCATCCCCCCGGCGGGGCTTGGGGTGGAACCCCAATTATCCCTTATCTTTTCTCTTCGCTCACCGTTCGCCTTTGCGGAACGGCACGAGCAGCGCCTTGGGGTAGGCGGCGCGGCGCGACATGACTATCAAGGCGATTATGGAGCAGATATAGGGCAGCATCAAGTAGAATTGATACGGGATGGCCATGCCGGACTGCTGCTGCACGCGCATCTGGATGGCGTCGAAGGCGGCGAAGAGCAGGCAGCCGAGCAGCGCCTTGCCGGGTTTCCAGGAGGAAAACACGACAAGCGCGATGCAGATCCAGCCGCGGCCGTTGACCATGCCGATGTAATAGGCGTCAAACGCGGACATGGTCAGAAACGCGCCGCCCACGGACATCATGGCGCTGCCCGCGATGACCGACCAGGTGCGGATCTTGAAAACCGACAGCCCCTGGGCCTCAACGGCCATGGGATTTTCCCCGGTCATACGTACGGCCAGGCCAAGCGGCGTACGGAAGAGCACGTAGCCCACCAGGCCCACCAGAACAAACGCGGCCAGGGTCAGGGCGGTCTGGTGGAAAAGCACCTCGCCCAGAAAGGGAATGTCCGAAAGCAATGGAATGTGCAGCGGCTGAAAGGGCACGATCTTGGGCGGCGTGGTGGCTTTGGGCAGCAGCATCCGGAAAACGAACGAGCTGAGACTGGAGCCGAGCATGGTAATGCCCAGGCCGGTGACGTGCTGCGACAGCCCGAGATTGACCGTGAGAAAGGCGTGCAACAAGCCGAACAGCCCGCCCGCAAACGCCGCGAACAATACGCCCGTATAGAGGTCGCCTCCCATGTAGACCCAGGTCCAGCCGGACATGCAGCCCACGGCCATGATACCCTCGATGCCCAGGTTGAGCACGCCGGAGCGTTCGCAGATCAGCTCGCCCAGGGTCCCGAAGATCAGGGGCGTGGCCATGCGGATGGTGGCCATCCAGAAACCGGTTTCTATGAGAAAATTCAGGACGTCCATGCTCACCTCCAGCGTACGCGGTATTTGGCCAGGAACATGGCCACCAGCACGGCCAGCAGGGAGACCGCGGTAATCACGTCCGCAATGTAGTTGGAGATGGTGATGGCCCGGCTCATGGAATCCGCCCCGATGTAGATGGCGGCCACAAACAGCGCCGCGGCGATCACGCCCAGCGGATTCAGCCCGGCAAGCATGGCGACCACGATGCCGGTGTAGCCGAAGCCCGGAGACAGTTCCAGGGTCAGGTAGCCCTTGGGTCCGCACAGCTCGCTGACTCCGGCCATGGCGGCCAGCCCGCCGCTGATCAGGGCCGTACGAATCACGGCCGCGTTCACGGGCATGCCCGCGAAAGTCCCGGCCTTGGGACTCGCGCCCACGGCCCGGATCTCAAATCCCCAGATGGTGGAACGCATGAACCACCAGGCGGCCACGGCGCAGGCCAGGGCGATGAAAAATCCCAGGTGAAAACGGGTCTTGGCCAGCAGCACGGGCAGTATGGCGCTATCCAGTACGGGCACGGCCTGGGGCCAGCCCAGGGCCATGGGATCCTTCCACGGACCGAACACCAGCCAGTTGACGAACAGCAGGACCACAAAATTCAGCAACAGGGTGGTGACCACCTCGTCCACATGCAGCTTGGTCTTGAGCAGGGTCGGCCCCAGCAGCAGCAAGCCGCCGCCGAGCGCCCCGGCCAGAAAAAGAAAGGGGATCATCAGATACGGGGGCAGGTTCACGGCTCCTGCGCCCAGCCAGGTGGCCATACAGGCGCCCACGTAGAACTGACCTTCGCCGCCGATGTTCCAGAGTTTGGCGCGAAAGGCCACGGCTGCGGCCAGTCCGGTGAAAATCAGCGGCGTGGCCCGTGTCAGGGTTTCGGTCAGGGCGAATTTGGAGCCCAGCGCGCCTTGGAGCAACAGCGCCCAGGCCTCCAGCGGCGAGGCTCCGCCCCAGAGCAAAAGCACCGAACACAGCAGCATGGCGACCAGCACGGCCAGCACATGGGCAAAGACGATACGCCGGATGGAGACGTTTTCGCGTGCTTCAAAGCGCATGGGCGGCCTCCGCTACGGGAGCTTTGGGCATGCCCTGCCCGGCCATGAGCAAGCCCAGGCGCGTACGGTCCAGCTCGGATGTGGGCATGGGCGGAGAGATACGGCCGCGGTACATGACCTGGATGCGGTCCGCCACCTGAAAAAGTTCGTCCAGATCCTCGGAGATCAGCAGCACGCCCGCGCCCTGCTCGGCCGCGTCCAGGAGCTTTTGATGCACATAGGCCGTGGCGCCCACGTCCAGCCCCCAGGTGGGCTGGTTGGCCAGAATGATGGCCGGCCGGCCCGAAAGCACCCGCGCCAGCACCAGCTTCTGCATATTGCCGCCGGAAAGCTTGCGCACCGGGGCTTCAATGCCCGGACAACGGACGTCAAACGCAGAGACCAGTTCTTTGGCGCGTCGGGCCAGAGCCTTGAACTGCAAAACCCCCCGGCGCGAATAATCGCCCGTACGGTAGATTTCCAGCGCCAGATTCTCCATGACGTTCATGTCGCCGATCAACCCCACGCCGTTGCGATCTTCGGGCACGCGGCCGATGCCCGCCCGGACCATGGCGGCCGGACTCGGATGGTCCACGGCATAGCCGTCGACGATGATTTCTCCCTGGTCGGGCGTCAGCAGCCCGGAAACCAGATCCGCCAGCCAGGCCTGGCCGTTGCCGGAAACCCCGGCTATGCCCAGGACCTCGTGCGCGTTGAGCCGCAATTCCAGATTATCCAGTACGGTCTTGCGCTCGGGGTCGCGGACCGTGATGTCCTTGAGATACAAAATTTCATTGCCCTGCCTGGGCTCCGGACGCCGGGGCTCGGGGATGTCGCTGCCCACCATGGCTTTGGCCAGTTCGCCCGGCGAAGTCCCGGACGTGGGCGTTTCAAAGACCACCGTGCCGTTGCGCAGGACAACGCAGCGGTCGCTGGCGGCCATGACCTCGCGCAGCTTGTGCGTGATGAAGATGACCGAAAGCCCGTCTTTCACCAGTCGACGCAGGGTCTCAAACAGATGGTCGGACTCCTGGGGCGTGAGCACGGAGGTGGGCTCGTCCAGAATCAGAATCCGGGCGTCTCGGTAGAGCACCTTGAGAATCTCCACCCGCTGGCGTTCGCCCACGGAAAGATCCCTGACCCGGGCGGCGGGATCCACCTGCAGGCGGAACTGGCGCATCAGGGCGTCGAGTTTTTTGCGGGCCTTGCGGCTCTTGCGATTGGGCGAAAGCAATGACTCGGTGCCGAGCATGATATTTTCCAGCACGGTCATGCCCCCGGCCAGGGTGAAGTGCTGGTGCACCATGCCCACGCCCTGCTCCAGGGCTGCCCGGGGCGATCCTTCGGGCAAGGGCTTGCCGAAGACTTCCACATGACCCGTATCGGCCAGATAATGCCCGAACAGAATGGACATCAGCGTGGTTTTGCCAGCGCCATTTTCCCCGAGCAGGGCGAGCATCTCGCCCTTGCGCAGCTCGAGCGAGACGTCCGCGTTGGCCACCACGCTGCCGAAGCGTTTGGAAATGTTGACGAGTTTCAGGACTGTTTCTGACATGGCGTTTACAACAAAGGGGCCGTGTTGCCACGGCCCCTGTCTGACGATTAAAAAGTTGATTTGGGTTCGTTGTCGTTTATTTCGATCACCAGCTTGCCGGACTTGATATCGTCGGCGGACTGCTGAACTTTTGCTTTCACTTCAGCCGGAATCTTGGCGTCGAATTCGTAGAAGGGAGCCAGGGAGGCGCCGCCTTTGCCCATCATGGTCCACTCGCGGTAGTCCTCGCCCTTGAACTGGCCCTTTTTAACCAGGTCTATGGCGTGGTTGACGGCGGGCTCCATATTCCAGAGCGCGGACGTCACCACAACATCCTTGCCGTTTTCCTCTTTGTTCATGTCGTTGACGTTGCCGAAAGCGATGAGGCCTTTTTCGCGGGCGGCATCGACCACTCCGGCGCGTTCGGCGTAAAGAATATCAACGCCGGCCTCGGCCTGGGCGTAAGCGAATTCCTTGGCCTTGGGCGGATCATACCAGGAGCCTATAAAAGAAACCTTGAACTGCACGTCCGGATTCACGGCCTTGGCGCCGGCCATGAAGGCATTGAAAAGACGGTTGACTTCGCCGATGGGATAGCCGCCCACCATGCCTATCTTGTTGGTCTTGGTCATGGAACCGGCGATCATGCCCATCAGGTAGCAGGGCTCGTGAACGTAATTATCGAATACGGAAAGATTGTCGTCTTCGGGTCCGAAGGAGTCGCCCATCAGATACGCGACCTTGGGGTAATCCTTGGCCACCTTGCGGACATCGCGCGAAATGCCGAAAGCCTCGCCCACAATCAGGTCCATACCCTTTTCCGAATATTCACGCAGCACGCGAATATAGTCCGTATTGGGAACCTTTTCGGAAAACACGTATTCGATTTCACCTGCGTCAGCGGCCTTCTGCAGGGCTTTGTGCAGGCAGGCGTCCCATTTTTGTTGAATGGGTTGGGTATATATTCCTGCCACTTTCAATTTTTCAGCGGCAAGGGCGCCGCTGGTTGAAAACGCCAGAACAAGGCAAAAAACGGCAATGATGGTGACAATTTGTTTCATGCTGGCTCCTTTCTGGAAAAAATTATCGGGTTACCCCCGGACGTGCGTTTTGCAAAATATCGGAATCGCATTAGCAATCTTGATACCAACATCCGGAGCCTGGACTCGGGCTCCCAAAAGCGGCTGCGGTGCCCATCCCTACATCCAAAACGCAAGAAAGGCTATTCTCCATATGACTCTTTTTTTAACATATTCGTAAACCAAGGCAAGCTTCAAAACAAAAATGAAAATAATCTTCAATACTCCGCAACCAGCTGAATACTCTAAACAGCCTCCGGACCGTCCCTGTTTTCCGCCGCAACAACGCCCGGCAACCCGAGTTAATTATTAAGAATATTTAAGAGGTCTTTTTCTGAAAAGATTATTCTTTACCTGGACAGCACTCTTCTCTATGCTATTTTCAAACGTATTACGTATATCCGGGACAACTATGAATATTCAAAGACAGGCCTCAAAAAGCGTGGCCTCCCCGGGGGGGGAAAATGGTCTGGCGCCTTTTCTGGACCAGCCGGTTCACGTGCTCGTGCATGACGCCACGCTGCTCAAGCAATTGCGGATCATTCTGCCGGCACTCAAATTTTCCAATATCATCTATCATGATACCGCCGACGGCTATCAGCGTATGGTCGTCAAAACAGCCCGGCAGTTGATCGATTCGGACGGTGTTTTCCTGATCAATCCGCCGGAATATATCCACGGGAAAAACAAAACCGCAGTCAAAAAAGGATTGCCCGATTTTTTTTCCAGCGTCAGCCATCTGCTGGAAAAGGCGCGCCGCGACAAATACGACCGATTGTCCCGCTGCGTGCCCATTTTTCCGGAAATCCAGTACACCCAAAAACGGGAAAACACGCTGGTGGCCCTGGCGGAATACGGTATTACCGGCGCTTTCATTCTCAAAGAGCAGGACCCGGATGTGTTCCGGAGCAAGCAGAACATGGAAGACCTGCGCCAGCTTCTTGTAGAACGGCTGGAAGAAGTGAAAGGCTACATGCTCGAGTTTCTGCCAAACAGGGAAAATGCCGTTGTTGAAATGACGTCCCGCAAGGAAGAGCTGGATCTCACCAGCCGCCAGGCCGAAGCCGACCGGCTGCTGAAAGAGGCCATGGAGTACAAGCAGGGCCGCAGTTTCGAACAGGCCATCAAATACTTCAAAAAAGCCATTGAACTCATGCCAATGGACCCGCAGGCCTATCTTGAGAGCGGGCGCGTCTACGTACGCATCCGCAAGTACCCCAGCGCTCTGCTGCGGTTCAAGCAGGCTGAGGAAGTGGCCATCCATATTCCCGAACCCAACAAGGAAATCGCCAATGTCCGGATGCTTCAGGCCAAGGAGCGCATAGAAAACGGAGAATCGGCCCAAAGCACCAAGGTGAAGGATCTGCTGCACGAGGCCGTCAATCATTATGAAATCGCCGTGGACAAGGCCTCCAAAATCAAGCTCGAACACCATGCCAGACGGCGTGACATACGGGTGGAAAGCATCGCCCGGGTGGCAGGAGACATCTTCAAACAGGACCTGGAGTCTGTTTTAGGCAAGCGCAACGCCGTGGTGCTGCTCTTGAGCGACGTGGCCCGAAGGGCCATAAGCCTGCTCGACGCCATGGAGGAAACCGAGCTGGGCGCTCCCAAGCTGATTCTGATGGGCCTGGCCGCCATGGACCAAGGGGACTTCAAGGAAGCGGAGCGACTGCTCTACCAGGCGGCCGAAGATCCGAACTATTTCGCCGAAGCCTGCAACGAGCTTATCATCCTCGGAACCATTGCCCGCCAGCGGATGAGCCCCGACGTCGCCCTGTTCATCTATGATCGCCTGCTACAGTATACGCCCCCCAACAGAGCCTCGGTCTATTATAATATAGCTGTGGCCCATGCGGCCAAAGAAGAACATCTGGACGCCCTGGGCGCGCTCATGCAAGCGCTGTTCCTGGATCCGCTGCTGGCCGAGGAGGAAGAGTTCTACCGCAACGAACCGCTCATGCAGCTTCTGGAGGATACCCTGCAGATTTTTGACGCTGTGGAACATTCCATCCGCAAAGGCCAGGCAAACATCCTGACCGACAATGAACGCCGCGACATCATGATACAGGAAAAAATCGAACATTTGATTCTTGAGGACAGCCCCCTGCAAGTCCTTGACAGGCTTCAGAAAATCGCGACTTTGAACAAAAATTTCTTCAAGCGCAGAGCATTTTTCTCCGTACCGTATATCCGGGAATTCATAGCCAATCAACTGCGCAATACGCCCGGAGCCGCGTACGGCAAAACGGACAAGCAGCTGCATTTATTGGAAACGTTGAACAAAGCTGCGGAACGGTTGGAACAATCTCAGGCGGAAAGCAGTTTTTACGCTTACAAAGCCCAGGCATCCCACTGCCTCGCCGTGGGAGCCAAAAAAATCGACGCCGTGGCCCTGTTGACCAAGGCGCTGATATCCTGTTCGTATTGCACGGAACGTGCGGAGTTTTTCGCCAACAATCAACTCCTCGAACTGACCCTGCGCCTGCACAAAAGTCTCGCTTCGGTGAAACGGGTAAAACTCCCCTGATTTTTTACGCAGTCGTTTTCGCATGCCGCTTTCCCCAAAAAAACACCGTACAGGTCAATGCTCGGCCCTGACCGCCGCCAGCAAACGGGCAGCACCCGCCAACCGTGCGCGAAAACAAAACAAATCCAGCCTGGAAAAACTCTGCCCGGCCTTGAGCAGCATTTCGGTCTGCGCCGCATGCAGCGCCTGAGGATAAGGCATGCCCTGTGTCATCTTTGCGGCGGTCTTTGCAGCAAGCATTTCGCGAAGCAATGAGATGTCCATTGTGACCCCCTTGTGATTTGAAACGCTCCGTCAAAAAACATGCAATTTTCAAACCACAAGAGGGAGGAGAGATCCTGTTGATTGATATCAGGAAATTTTCTGTTTTTTTCCGTTTTCCGCATCCTCGGCGGATTGTTTCTGTTTCACATCCTGCATACGCTGCAATCGCCAGATATTGACTTCGGTCATGTGCCCCTCGCACAACCCCAAGGTCTCGGATTGGGGCCAGGAGTCAAATCCTATGCAAGCCTCTTTGCCGCAAATGATGCATTTCATATCAAATCTCTTTGCGCTCCCGGCCGAGACGCGTCAACCACTTGCGCAGTTGTTCCAGATCATTTTGATGCAAACGTTCAGCATCGAGCTGCAACGTACGCAATTCCTTGACTTCTTCCCGCAGTGAAGCCAGTTCGCGGCTCTGTTCCGCCACCCCGCCTGAGGCGTTTTCAGCAACTCCAGGCACTTTGTCTTGCCGTACAAGACTCTCCAACGCATCGGCAATACGGACCAGCGCCCTGGTTTGCTGTTCCAGCACGTCCTGCTGCACTCCGCCGGCGGCTACTGCCGTCTCCGCAGGCGCTCCGGCAACAGGCCCAGTCTTCACCGGGGTTCCGGAAATCCCGGCCTGCGAATATTTGGACTGCAGAAACACCTCAACGGCATTGGCGTTCTTGTTTTTCTGCATGGCGGCGAGAATATCCTCAAATATCGGCACACCGCTTTCCAGATACCGCCTGCGTTTCCCCGTACCCACATGCGGTAGAAATTGCCTGAAGCGCTTGCAATAATATCTTGCCGTGGATTCGGCCAGATCATAGCGCTTTGCCAGTTCCGAAATGGTCAGCATGGTCTCGCCCCACTCTTCAGCTGGTTGCTCTCGAACCAGGGCCCCTCAATCTTCCCTGAATAAGTACAACTTTTTTGAACACTCCAAATGGAATGAAAAAATTTCTAATCTTTTTTTTAAAATTTACTAAATTTTTATCAAAAACGCAATGCGGTATGCATCAAAATGGCAACAAAGCCGGCGGGTGGACTTTTTCCAGCGCGACCGGAATTTGACAGCGCCAACGTTCGTTGCTGTTCTTTTTCATTAATTCTGAAAAAAATTATCAAAATACCGAATCCTCTTTTTTCATACAACGTGTAAAAAAATTCAACTTATTCAAAAAGCATGTTAGAGTCTTCTCATACCATCGTCCTGATTTTGACAGAGGGAACCAACTAATAATCATTTTCTCAAAATAATGATTGATTAGACCGGAAGTGTAAGGTACGTTTTTCTCGTCACACTGGATTGGTACTGTCTGTTGGGCCGGGCTTCCCTTCCGCCTCGGCGCGTGGATTCATGTTTACCCGGAAAGGGGGTTGTTTATGGACGTTGTCCTGCTTTCACGGCTGCAATTCGCAGTCGCCACTTTGTTTCATTTTATTTTCGTACCACTTACCCTCGGGCTTTCCGTGATTATTGCCGTCATGGAAACCCAATACGTCCGCACGGGCGATGAAACCTATAAACGGATGGCCAAGTTCTGGGGCAAGCTGTTTCTCATCAACTTCGCTCTGGGCGTCGTCACCGGCATCACTCTGGAGTTCCAGTTCGGCACCAACTGGTCCAGGTACTCGGAGTATGTCGGCGATATTTTCGGCTCCCTGCTGGCTATCGAAGCAACCGCGGCTTTTTTTCTGGAATCCACCTTTATCGCCGTCTGGGTTTTCGGCTGGGAAAAACTCTCCCGCAAAATGCACTGTACGGCCATCTGGCTCGTTGCCATTGCCGGCAACATCTCGGCGCTCTGGATTCTCATCGCCAACGCCTGGATGCAGCACCCGGTCGGATATGTGATCCGCAACGGCCGCGCGGAACTGGACGATTTTATCGAAATTATTACACAACCATTTGCCATCAATGAATTTTTTCACACGGTTATGGCTTCGTGGGTTCTGGGGGCCTTTTTCATTCTGGGTATTTCCGCCTGGCATCTGCTCCGCAAAAACGAAGTGGACTTTTTCAAGCGCTCGTTCAAATTCGGCGCCGTGTTCGCTTTGACCTTCAGCATTCTGGTAGCAGTGCAAGGAGATCATCACGGCCAGCAGGTGGCGGAACTGCAACCCAGCAAACTGGCGGCCATGGAAGCTCAGTGGGAAACGGAAAAAGGCGCCCCGCTGCATCTGTTGCTCATCCCGGATCCAGGGAACGAACGGAATTTGGTCGAATGGCTCAGCATTCCCAGCGGATTGAGTCTCATCGCCTACCACGACGCCAACGCCGAAGTGAAAGGGCTGAAAGATTTTCCTGAAGACGAGCGTCCGCCCGTATGGCTGCCTTTTCTCGGTTTCCGGGCCATGGTCGGAGTGGGCACGCTGCTGATCGTGCTCGCGGCACTGGCATTTTTCTACCGCAAAGAAATTGAAGACACCACCTGGCTGCTGCGAATCCTGGTTTTTGCCATTCCGCTGCCCTACATCGCCACCTCCTGCGGCTGGATCCTCGCGGAAGTGGGGCGCCAACCCTGGATCGTCTACGGGTTGATGCGGACATCGGACGCGGCGTCTCCCATTGAACCGTCGCAGGTGGGCGTATCGTTGGTTGCGTTTATTCTGGTATACGCCGTTCTGGGCGCTGTAGATATCTACCTGCTCTTCAAATACGCCCGGAAAGGTCCGGACAAGGCCGTAGCCGCGTAAGTGCCCTGTTGTCCGGAAACGTATGCAAGATTAGCACAAATCTAACGAGTGAGGTTTTTTCCATGCTTGAGACCATATGGTTCGTATTATGGGGCTTATTGTGGGCCATTTATTTCATACTGGATGGCTTCGACTTTGGCATGGGCACGCTGATGCCTTTTATCGCCAAAGACGAGCATGAAAAGAGGGTTATCTACAATTCCCAGGGCCCGTTCTGGGACGGCAATGAAGTCTGGTTGATCACCGCCGGGGGCGTCACGTTCGCGGCATTTCCCAAAACCTACGCCGTCATGTTCAGCAGCCTCTATTCCGCGCTGCTTCTGCTGCTTTTCGCCCTGATTATCCGCGGCGTGTCCTTCGAGTTCCGCGGTAAGGTGCATAGCGCCGCCTGGCGCAAAATCTGGGACATCTGCCACATTCTGGGCAGTTTTCTTCCGGCCCTGCTTCTGGGCGTGGCTTTTGCCAACATCTTCAAAGGCATTCCGCTGAATGCGGAAGGCGTCAACCAGGGCAACCTTTTCAGCCTGCTCAACCCGTACGGCCTGGCCGGCGGCGTACTTTTCGTGCTGATGTTCTGCTACCACGGCGCGCTCTTTCTGGCCATCAAGGCCGAAGAGCCCCTGCATACGCGCACGCTGAAAACCGCCCGTGCCATCTGGCCCTATTACCTGGGGGTTGCGGTGCTGTTTCTGGCATGGTCCAGCACGGCCACCAACCTCTACGCCAACTACCAGGCCACTCCGGCTCTGATTCCCTTTATCCTGCTGCCGGTCATCGGCCTGGGCCTGACCAGAATCTTTCTGGGCTCGGGCAAAGTGTTGGCCGCCTGGATCTGCTCGGCCATCGCCATTCTCGGCGTCACGTTCTTCGGCGTGCTGGGAATTTTCCCGGCCCTGCTGCCTTCCAGCCTGGACCCTGCGTACAGCATGACCATCCACAATTCGGCATCCAGCACGCTGACGCTGCAAATCATGCTCGGCGTGGCTCTGGTCATGGTGCCCATAGTCCTGCTTTATCAGTTCTGGGTCTACAAGAACTTCAGCTTCAAAGTGACCAAAGAAGAACTTGCCGGCGACGAAGCGTATTAACCCGAAATGCAGCCGTATTGCATTGCCAAGGGCACCCTCAGGGTGCCCTTTTTCATTTTTTTCTCCTTTGTAGTGCCAAAACAATCCCAAGAGAGCATTGACTGATGACAATCCTATTTTGTAGCTATATATTCCCAGTTGGGGGTATGAATTGGATTGCCAATTTTCGACTACCGACAAAAGCAACCGCTTACGAGGAGTCCATTGTGGAGAAACAGTATGAATAGACTATTTTTTCGACGTCCCGCTCCCGGAGAGGGCACACTTCGAGGGCACCTGATTGAAGAACTACAGCTCCATCTGGCACGCGAAGGATTTGACCCGACAGGAGGAATAGACGGGAAATTCGGGAAATACACGGAAGCGGCCATAATATCGTTTCAGGAAAGCCGCAGCCTGCCCCGGCATGGGGCTGTGGACGCCACCACCTGGCGCACACTGACAGGGACCGGAGCTCCCAGTATTTTTGACCGCTGCTTGCAAATGACCGCCTGTTTCGAAGGCTTCGGATTCAGAAGGACAGTCGGCAACTATAACGGCGCCGGACTAACCTGGGGCATAATCGGCTTCACCCTGCGCCAGGGCGAAATCCAGAGACTTCTCCGCCAGATAGATACCGACCTGTTGGAAAGGTGCTTCAAGAACCATTACAATGAGCTCATGGACATACTGCAGGAGCCCCTGGAGAAACAACTCCACTGGGCCGCAAGTATCTCCACAGGCACCACCAACTACGGAGTGGCGCCCGAGTGGCGCGCAGCCTTCGATCTGCTGGGCGAACACGCCCAGGTCCAGCAGCTGCAAGTAGGCCGCGCCAAGGAAGTCTATTGGAATCTGGCCCAAGGCCAAGCGGAAGCCTTCGGACTGCGCAGCGAATTGGGCGTTGCCATGATGTTCGACATTGCCCGCCAGAACGGCGGATTGAGCAGGACGGTCAAGCGCGAGTACGAATTCGAAATCCACGACAGACAGATCCTGAACGAAACCGACAAGCTCAAAGTCATCGCCGAGGTCGTTGCGGACGGTACGCATCCCAGATGGAGACCCAGCATCTTCAAACGGAAATTGACCTTCGCCAATGGAAGCGGCGCAGTCTACGGCGAATTTTACAACCTGGAAGACTGGGGCCTGGGCGCCTATCCCATGTAGCCAGTCCGCTTACCATCGCCAGCAATCAGCCGGGAGGAAGTCCTTAGCACGGACTCCTCGCCGGCTGTTCCTTCTTCTATTGTTCTTCCGGATTCTGCTCCATCACTTCAGGATCAGCAGACTCCGTGTCTCCGGTGGTGCTTTCCCGGTCCACAGTCTCAGGCCCGGCGTCAAGCTCTGTTACTTCAGACTCTGCTCCTTCAGGCTCTGCCGCTTCGGGCACGGCTATCTGAGGCGCGCGTTTTTCTTCCTGGCGCGCAAAAACCAGGAAACCCGTATGCGCCACCATCCGGTCGTCAGGGCGCAGGCGTTCGGCCACCGGCTTGTAGTGGCGGACCAGAATTTCCAGCACCTCCACTCCGGCAAAGGGGCCGTTTTCCAAACCTTCCAGCAGCTGGGAGACCTGGTTGGTGGTGGGCAGCAGAAAACCCAGAGGCGCGCCCGGCATCACGGCCCTGGCGGCATGGTCCAGGTATTCCCAAGGCGTACGCACGTCCAGAAACAAACAGTCCGCGCCCGTATGCAGGAAACCCTCGGCGATATCGTGGTTGAACTGCTCGACGTTCTCCCCCAGCCCGGCCCATTCGAGGTTGCGGCGGCAGAGCTTGAGAAACTCTTCGCGGCGTTCGTAGGTGTAGACCCTGCCCTGCGGGCCGGCGAACCAGGAAAACGCCGTTGTCAGGCTCCCGGAACCGCTTCCGGCTTCAATGATCCGGACTCCGGGCCCCACACCGAGTTTCATGCAGATGTAGCCGATCTCTTTGGGATAGATGATCTGGGTCTGGCGCTTCACACCCTTTACCAGGTCATACAGCGTCGGCTTGAGCAGCTTGTAGGGCTTGCCCAGGTGCGTCCGCAGCTCTTCACCGTACTGCGCGGCCTCAATCGCGCTCATCAGGATGTAACCGTCGTTGGTGTGCAGATCACCGCTCACGCCAACGCGGATCATGTAACGCTTGCCGCGCGGACTCAGCATTTGCACCAGTGCGCCTTGCTCGGGCATGGAAAACCTCTTGGTAGCGTTTTAGGGGCTGTCTCTAAATTATTGTCTGCTACGTTTGGCTAGAATTCCATCATGCTGCGTTTTCAGAAAAAAATGCCCCTTGGCGTAGCAACACTACGCCTGCGGCCCATTTTCTTCTTCAGCCTTGCCTGTTGAAATTCTTACTCAAACTCGCGACGAAAATAATTTAGAGACAGCCCCTGGTGTATTACTGTTACCCGCCAAAAAACCGGCATTATACCCCGAGTTTTTCGCCGGTCAGGATCTCGTAGGCCTCCAGGTAGCGGGCCCGTGTCTGGTCGATGATTTCCTGGGGCAAACTGGGCGGCGGCGTCTGTTTATTCCAGTCCTGGTTCGAAAGCCAGTCCCGCAGGAACTGCTTGTCGAAGCTCGGCTGCGAACGCCCCGCCTCATAGCCCTGCTGCGGCCAGAAACGCGAGGAGTCCGGGGTCAGGACTTCGTCGATGAGAATCAGGCCGTCATCGGCAATGCCGAATTCGAACTTGGTATCCGCAATGAGAATACCGCGCTCCTCGGCGTAGTCGCGGCCGGAGGAATACAGCTCCACAGCCAATGAAGCCACTTTTTCGGCCTGTTCTCTGCCGATCAGGTCCGCGGCCTGGGCCACGGTGATGTTCTCGTCGTGGTCCCCCAGCTCGGCCTTGGTGGACGGCGTGAACAGCGGTTTTTCAAGTTTCTGCGATTCCAGAAGCCCGGCAGGCAATTCGTAGCCGCAGACCTTGCCCGTGGCCTTGTAGTCCTTCCAGCCCGAACCGGTGATGAAACCGCGTACGATGCATTCGACAGGCAGAGGTTTGGCCTTGCGGACAAGCACGGCCCGGCCTTCGAGCTGCTCGCGATACGCTTTGAGTGGTGCGGGAAAATCCGCAACATCGGCGGCGAGAATATGGTTGGACGTCAGGCTGCTGAATTTCTCCATCCAGAACAGCGTGATCTTGTTTAAAATAACCCCTTTGGACGGCACAGGTTCGTCCATGATGACGTCATAGGCGGAAATGCGGTCCGTGGTTACGATCAGCAATGTCTCGGGAGAAATTTCATAAATATCCCGCACTTTGCCGCGCGAAGCCAGAGGGTATTCGGTTATGTTGGTACGAATGACAGCTTCCATGATCGGATCCTCCTAAAATGAATGCAAACCGGCAACAGCCGGCGTACGCAGCCTCTTATGTTAGAAGCCGCTTTTGCGCAACCGAAGCTTATCGGCAGAACAGACGGGCCTCCGAGCCTCTCCTTGTCTACCGTATGGGAAAATCAAAGTACGTGTCCGGATAAGGTTCGTTCTTCAGCGTAAAATGCCACCATTCCTTGTCATACAAGTCGAAACCATGTTTGACCATCAAACTTTGCAGCAGCAAGCGGTTGGCCCGTACGCCGGCATCCATGGTCAGGTTGAAGGGCCAGGAGGCTTTGCCGAAATAATCAAAGGTGGTGCCCATATCCAGCTGTCTGCCCACATCTGGCTTTTGCAGTGAAACAATGGTCAGGTCCACGGTACTGCCGCGCGTATGTCCGGATTTAGAAGCAATATACCCGTCCCGAAACAAATGCTTTTTGTCCACGTCCGGATAAAACCCGGCCTTGTTCTTCGTATCCTTGAGATCTTTGGCCCAGCGTACGAAATGGTTCACAGCCCGTTGCGGCCTGTAGGCGTCAAAAATTTTCAGCCCCAGCCCAAAAGGACGCAAGTCGTCCTGGACGCCTTTCAAGGCCAATGCCGCGGGCTTTGAAAGAACGGCACGGGGCGCTTCGTAACCGTCCACCCGTGCGCCCAAAAAATTATTCTCCCCATAATAACGCAAATCCTCAACAATGTCCGGAATCACTTCCGAAACATACACGAATCCATCGGGAATTCCGGCAGCCTGTGCGTTGGAAAAACAAATCAAAACCGCGGCCATGACGACAACAAGCACAGAATGTTTGGCAAACACCCCATTATCCTCCTGAATAGTCATACAATATACGTGGAAGGCACGACATGTCGCTTCGAGCGATCCAGCTGTACCACAGGCCGTGGCAGCGCATCAATCTCATACCTGGAAACATTTTTCGCCTGAGCCAAAAATGTGCGAAATATCAAAAAAGTCACTCCTTTTTAAACTTTTCAAGAGAAAAACAACCCGACAAATTCTGACAGTTGGCCATTTCTATTTTTTCACGTCAGACCTATCAATCTGTTATTACATTTTTTTCTAAAAAATATCTCATAATCCGAATGGATCAACAGATTGGCATCATACTGGCATAAGACGCTGAAATGATGACGTCGAAAAAGGAGCGAGCAATGACTCTGATCAACAGACTGAAACATCTCTTCTCTTCTTCACTGACGGAACCCGCGCTGCTGTACTCGCTGCAACCGCCCCTGCCTCAGGAACAAATTGTCGATAAAACCATGTACACCGTGGTTACGATTGTCGAATGTTTCCGGACTGTCCTCCAAACCGAACTTGATGGCTGGCGTATCAAGGAACTGCCTGGGACGGCATTCAACGCGCTTGAACTGCAAATGCGTATGCAGGAGCAATCCGGCTGGACACAGAGCGTCGTGCTTCCGGGCTGCACGCAGGGGCTCATAACGATCACAGAAGAACGGGCCGGGGCTTTCCAGAACATCCTGGACTGTCCTGTTCCGGACATCCTGGACAGCTGCTGGGTGCACTTTCTGTCCAGTTACGATACGCGGCAGCAGGAAACGCCGCTGCTGGGCTGCGCAGCTCCCCTGCCCGAGTTCGAACAACGCAAAGAAGTTGAAGCAGGGCTTTGTGTGCCGCTGCGTATCCTGCATCCCGAAACACGGGAAGAAATCCGGATCATCATTGGTTTTTCCAACGACCTGCTGGCCTTTCTGCTGCATTTGGAACTTCCAGGCTGCAGCACTCTGGCCGAAACATTCCGCCCCGTACGGGCGAGCCTGAGCGATGGTGCAAAATGGGTGGACAACGACTTCCGCAATGAAGAGGTGAAACAGCTCATCTGGCCGCGAAAGATCATTGCGCAGACCATGCTGCTGGCCCTGACCTACGACACAGCTGAAGAAGTCTGAGCATACGCCGCGGTTGTAAGCGGTTGCTTCAGTAAGGTCTGGCGCTTTACGACGCTTTGGGATACACAGCGTCCATGTTTCCCATCGGTACGCTCACCAATGTCGCCGCCGTGGTCTTCGGCGGCGCCCTCGGCCTGATTTTGCGGGGCCGGATGCCGGAATCCTGCCGACAGATCGTATTTCAAGGACTCGGTCTCTGCACTCTGGTCATCGGCATCCGTATGGCCGTGAGTTTTGAGCAGCCGCTGACCCTGATTTTCAGCATCGTGCTGGGGGGCATCGCCGGAGAACTTCTGCATCTGGAGGAGCGTTTCGACGATGCGGCAACCCGCTTAAAAAAACTGGTCAAATCCGACAACGCGCTCTTTTCCGACGGCATGGTCACAGCCTTCCTGATTTTCTGCATCGGCCCGCTGACCATTCTGGGCGCCTTTGACGAAGGCCTGCGCCAGGATCCCACCCTGCTCTACACCAAATCCATGCTCGACTGCTTCGCCGCCATCGCCCTGGCCGCTACCTATGGCGCGGGTGTGCTCTTTTCGGCCATTCCGCTTTTTTTGTACCAATTCGGCCTTACGCTCTTTGCCTCGAGTCTGGAAAGCGTGTTTTCCAAACTGGTCACCACCCAGCTGACAGCCACGGGCGGCGTGCTGATCATCGGCATCGGCTGCAACCTGCTCGAGTTGAAGCGCATCAAACTGACCAATCTGCTGCCCGCTCTGGTGTTGATAGTCCTGCTGACCTGGATCGCGGGAGGTTAGGGTCGGTTTCAAGGAACCGGCCATTGCTTTGCGCACAGAGTTCGCAACTCCTGCGGTGATTTCTGCAATTCGGAAGCCTGCTGTTCCCATCTGCCCGACAGCGCGCCGGCACGGCAAAATTGTTGCAACGCCATGCTCTCATTGTCCGCCTTGAGATAGAGCTCTCCTAAAAGGTATGCCAGGCGATCCGAACCGGGATCTATCCGTGCCGCCAGGCGCATTTCATTCACGGCGGCATCAATATCCCCCAGTTTCTTGTAAGCGGTTGCCGCGACTTCATAGACACGCGCCTCTGTTTTCCAGCCAAAGCATTTTTTGGCTTCTTGTAAAAAAGGCAGGGCGTCTTTTGGGATATCTTGTTTTATCAAACAAATTCCAATAGTTGTATAGACATTGCAAGCTTGGGGATTCATTTCGACGACTCGCAGATACGAGTCCAAAGCTTCCCCAAAACGCTTTCTGTTCTGCAAGGTAACGCCGTGGTTGTAATACCCGCGCCAATTTAACGGACGCTTTGCAATGGTGTCCTGCCACAGCGTCAGCTCATCCTGATAATCCGTATTGCGTTCCACTGAAACACAGCCCAAAAGGATTGCCGCCAGGAAGCCGAACAGACCGGCGGCAACGCGCAATCTGTTGGCGGGCAAAAAACGCTCCAGGATTGCAAGCCCCCGTACGCAGCCCAGGACCACCAAAAAAACAACGCCCATCAGGGGCACGTACATCCGGTATTCGACCGCGGGATCCACCATCGGAGAAAGGCAGGTGGGCGCCAGGGTGAGAAAAATCCAGACCAGCGGAAAGCTCCAGGCTTTGCGGCGCCAAGCCCAGAAAAACGTCGCGCCTGCCAGGGCCAGTATGGTCAAGAACGGCCCCAGACCTTGCCAGAATTTCGCCTCGCCCCAGCCATAATCCAAAACCAGCGGCGAGGGCCAGAAAACCAGCCGGAAATAATGCAGCACCACTTCGCCCTGGGTAAAAATATACCGCTGAAAAGGAATAACCGTGGTTTTAACTCCCTGGTCAAGCTGGCCGCCAAGCAAAATAAGGACGACATGCAGGGCCATTGCCACGGCCAGCCCTCCGTACAGCATTTTTGCTTCCGCCAAAGCACGGGCAGGACGTTTGCCGCGTATACTATAGTCGCAGGCAAAGATCAGAAACGGCGCAATGCCCACGGATTCTTTTGTCCCCGCCCCCAGCAGATAGGCGCCCATGGCCAGAAGATACCAGCCCGCAGGCTTGTTCGCGCTGCGCCCTCTGAGAGCGCAATAGATGCAAAGCAAAAAAAACAATGCGGCCTGGGATTCCAGGCGTTGCGAGACATACGCCACGGCCTGGGTGGTCAGCGGATGCACGCACCAGATGAGTGCAGTCCAAAACGCCAGCCAGTGCGCCATGGCTTGTATGCGGCGCGCGGCAGTGCCGGTGGCGCGCCATTCCGAAAGCATCAGCAGAATCAGGTTGCAAAGCACTACCGCCACAGCGGCATGGATCAGGATGTTGCCCAGATGATAGCTCCAGGTCTGCTCGCCGCTGATGGCGTAATTCACGGCAAACGAGAGCGCGGCAATGGGCCTTCCGCTCACGCCCCGCCTGGAGTCCGTCAGCAAAGGCCCCCAGACCGGACTGAAGGATTGAATACGCGTATTTTTAGTAATATTCAGGCCGTCGTCGTACACAAACGGCGATGTGAGCGTGTTCCCATATACGGCGAAAACAACACAAACGAGCAGCAACGTACGCAGGGCTCTGTTTTTCACGCAGGCGTCCAAAAAATCCAGCATCCAAAAATCCCTTGTTTTCAAAATCAGATTGCTCCGAGCGCAATAAATGATCTCACCCGAACAGGCAACAATCCCCTGCACCCGAACGTCGGAACGCCGTGGGGCAGTTGCAAACGCCCCGTGCACCAGCTATGATCCGCGTATGACGCCTACACCGCTGCGCTGCCTTGTCGTCGATGACGAACCGCCGGCCAGGGATGAACTGGCCTATCTGCTTTCCTGCCTGGACAATGTGGAGATCGTGGCTCTGGCATCCACGGCGCGCGCCGCCCTGCAGGCCATTGCCGAACACGCGCCTGACCTGGTGTTTCTGGATATCCACATGCCCGGTCAGGATGGTTTCTTTGTCACCGGCGAACTTTGCACCATGCCAAATCCGCCCTTGGTGGTCATGGCCACGGCCTACGACGACTACGCCATACGGGCTTTTGACGAAAACGCCATCGATTACGTGCTGAAGCCTTTTACGGAAGACCGCATCGCCAAAAGCGTGGAACGCGCCCGTAAGTTGCTGCACCGCAAAGGTACCGGCGCGGGCAAGGATGCAATCGACCGTTTGATGGCGGCTTTGAGCCTGGGGCGGAGCCGGGCCTGCAAACGGGTGCCCGTGGAACACAGCGGCCGGCTGCTGCTGCTCAGTCCGGAGGAAATCCTTTACTGCAATACGGAAAACAAACGCGTCTTCGTCCACACGCACAGGGAATGTTTTCCCGCCCAGGCCGGCACCACACTGGAATCCCTGAGCGAACGACTCGGTCCCGAACTTTTTTTTCGCTGCCATCGGGCCTTTCTCGTCAACCTGGAGCATGTCCAGGCAGTCACCTCCTGGGAAAACGGACGCTATCTTCTGACCATCAAAACCCCCGAGCAGACGGAAATCCCCGTCAGCAAGGCCAATGTCCGCGAGCTCAAAGCCCGCCTCGGCCTTTGAAATGTAGTTTATCCCGCCAAAACGGCCGTCCATCCGCAGGAAACGGCCATTGAGTATTTCCCGCCTTACCATATTCAAAAATACGCGTACTGTAGGAACCGAAATGGCTACCAATGAAATCATGATGTTGATCATCACACTTGCCCAATACGTGGTCCTGATGCTGGCCGCGGCGTTTGTGCTCTTCACCCTCAGGCCGGTACGCCGGTTGGGACGACTGGGCATGACCAACGAACTGCTCACCACGAAATGCTTTCTGGCCTTTATCTTCGGACTGTTCGGCATCATGGGCAATTACAGCGCGGATCCGGTGTTTCATTCCTACGCCAACCTGCGCGCCATGAGCGTGATCACCGGAGGTTTGTTCGGCGGTCCGGTTGTGGGACTCGGCGCCGGAGCCATTGCCGGAGGCTGGCGTTTTCTTATCGACATCGGCGGTTTTTCCGCCACGCCCTGCGCTCTGGCCACCGTCCTGGAAGGCGCAGCCGCGGGCTGGCTGCATCTGCGCCTGGGGCGCCGCGCTCTGGACTGGCGTACGGCCTCTATTCTGGCCGTTGTGGGAGAATCCATGCACATGCTGCTGGTCCTGGCCCTGGCCCGTCCGTTTGCCGAGGCCTGGAATCTGGTGGAAGTGATCACCATCCCCATGGTCGTGCTGAACTCCGTGGGCGCAGGCCTGTTTCTGCATATCATCGTGATGTACAACCATTTTCACGAAGTCCGGGATTCCAATTCCGCGCAAAAAATTCTGGCCATCGCCAACCGCACGGTGGCCCATCTGCGTTTCGGCCTGAATTTTGAAACCGCCCGCGAAACCGCGAACATCATCCTCTCTGAAGTCAGCGTTGCCGCAGTGGCTCTGACGGACCGGACTACGGTCCTGGCCCATGCGGGAGTCGGCACGGACCACCACCTTCCCGGACAGGATCTGGTCACCCAGGCCACGCGCAGCGTGGTGGCTTCCGGCAAGCCCACGTTTCTGCATTCCCAAAGCGAAATCGGCTGTTCCTGTCCGGACTGCCCGTTTCGCGAGGCCGTCATCGTGCCGCTGCGCAAGCAGGACAGCGTGGTGGGCATCCTGAAATTTTACGGAACCGCGGACCAGCCCTTGAGCCCGATCACCTATGAACTGGCCAAGGGCCTTGGCGGCCTTTTTTCCACCCAGCTGGAGCTGGAGGAAATCGAAGCACGGGACCGCTTGCTGGCCCAGGCCGAAATAGGCAGGTTGCAGGCCCAGATCAACCCCCATTTTCTGTTCAATTCGCTCAACGCCATCGCCTCGCTGTGCCGTACGGATTCCGGCAAGGCGCGCAGCCTGATCCTGGATCTGGCGCTCTATATGCGCAAAAATCTGGACAACAGCCGCGAGCTGATTCCGCTTTCCGATGAACTCGAACAAGTGGACGCCTACCTGGCCATAGAAAAAGCCCGCTTCGGCGAACGCATCCTTTTTACCGCCACAATCAGCGACGAGGCCAGGCACTGGCCTACTCCGCCGCTGATGATCCAGCCCATCATTGAAAACGCCATCCGCCACGGCATTGCCCACAAAGAAGAAGGCGGAGAAATCCGGCTGCGCGCCCAGGTGGAAAAAAACATCCTCTGCATTGAAATCTCTGACAATGGCGTGGGGATCGGCCGCGAGCACATCGAGGAGGCCCTGCAGCCGGCTCCCGGCCGTGCGGGCCTGCGTACCGACAAAATCGGCCTGGCCAACTGCCACCAACGCCTGTTGCGGAATTATGGCCCGAATTTCGGGCTGAAGATCCATAGTAACCCTGGAGCGGGAACCCGCGTATCCATGCGGATTCCCCGGCCCGAGCAAGCTGTTGCCGACGCGCCTCCCGTAGTGCGCCGGGAGACGCTGCTCGCCGGCTGAGGGATTCGCGCCGTGCACTCGCGCCTCCCTGCTCCGCAATAACCAACTGTCCCACTTTGGAGGGAGGACGCCATGGCATACCTGCTTATCTGCATCGGCCTGCTCATTGTCGGCTATTTCACCTACGGCAAAATCGTTGACAACATTTTCGGACCCGACCCCAACCGGGCGACCCCGGCCCAGACAAGGTCCGACGGCGTGGACTATCTGGAAATGCCCACCTGGAAGGTCTTTTTCATCCAGCTGCTGGACATCGCCGGACTCGGCCCCATTTTCGGCCCCATCCTGGGCGCTCTCTACGGTCCCAGCGCCCTGCTCTGGATCGTGATCGGCTCCATCTTTGCCGGCGCCGTCCACGATTACTTCAGCGGCATGCTCTCCGTACGCGACAACGGCGCTTCCATCCCGGAAGTTGTCGGCAACTACATGGGCATGACAGCCCGGCAGATCATGCGCGTCTTTTCTCTGCTGCTGCTGGTGCTCGTGGGCGTGGTCTTCGTGCTCGGCCCGGCCAAACTGCTGGGCAAACTCACGGGCTTCAACGTTCCACTGCTCACCGCCTGTATCTTCGGCTACTACTTTCTGGCAACCGTTCTGCCCATCGACAAAATCATCGGACGCCTTTATCCCATCTTTGGCGCTCTGCTGCTGTTCATGACCTTCGGCGTCATGGGCGGTCTCGGATTCAGCGATCATGCCGTCCTGCCCAACCTGGATTTCATGATCAACACCCACCCCACGCACGCGCCCATCTGGCCCCTGCTGTTCATCACCCTGTCCTGCGGCGCCATCAGCGGCTTTCATTCTACCCAGTCTCCGCTCATGGCCCGCTGCATCAAGAATGAAAACAAAGGCCGCATGGTGTTTTACGGCGCCATGATCGTGGAAGGCATCATCGCCCTGATCTGGGCCACGGCCGGCCTGTCCTTCTACGACAACCCCGAATTGCTGCAGGCGGCCATCAAGGCCGGTTCCCCCGCCGGCGTGGTCAATGAGATCTGCAACGCGCTGCTCGGTCCTGTGGGCGGCTTCCTGGCCATACTGGGCGTCATTGTCCTGCCCATCACCTCGGGCGACACCGCCTTCCGTTCTTCGCGCCTGATCCTGGCCGAGACCTTCAAGATGGACCAGAGCAAAGCCGCAAAACGGCTGCTCATCGCCATCCCCATGTTCGTGGTGGCCTTCCTGATCTCGCTTAACGACTTCAACATCATCTGGCGCTACTTCGGCTGGTCCAACCAGACGCTGTCCATGCTCGTACTCTGGGCCGCCGCCATTTACCTGGCCCACAAGGCCAAATTCCACTGGATTGCGTCCCTGCCGGCATCCTTCATGACAGCGGTGGACGTCTCTTTTATCCTGCAGGCGAAAATCGGCTTCAACCTGCCTCCAGAAATCTCCAACATCATTGGCGTGGCCAGTGCCGTGGCCGCTCTGATCGCCTTTCTGGTCTATTCCGCCAAGTACCGCGCAAGCGCTGAACCCGAAGCGCAGGCCTGAGGCCTGCTTCCCCTTCCTTGCATTGCAAGACCCCGGTTCGGCCGGGGTCTTGTTTTTTTGCACGGGTTGCTGTTGCATAAATTCCCGTGTCCCTCCCTACTGTGTTTGAAGCTGCCGTATTTTTAACTCAATTGCGACATTCTTTTTCTCTCAGGATTGCTTAAAATATAAACTAAGCATATCATTGTCTGATCATTCTTAGGGACTTATGCTTTTTTTGTATTTGTATGCTTCTGCATAAAAATTATCTGCAAATTTTATGCATGTTTCGTACTATGCATAGCATTACTGTTATTTAATCATCAGGGACTTCATCAGGGGGAGTTGTGTCTAAAATTCGCAGTCTTAATACGGTCCTGGCTCTTAGTATTTCCATAGTGATAGTCTGTATTGTAACACCGGCAGTGTTTTGGATAAGTTCCATCACGTACCAGTCCACTGTGGAAACTCAGAAGAAAGCCATGACAAACCTAGTACAGGCAACGATGAACTCAATGGACGACTACCTCGCCGAGGTATCAGGCCTGGCCAGGATGTTCGCATCACAACGCGGCGTACGCACTGCTTTGCAAGTCGCAAAATATTCGGATGCGCAAAGCCTGGTAGAAGGAATGGTAAAGGAACTTCCTGGAATCTGGGCGGCCTTTGTGTTCGACGCTTCCGGCTATATCCAGGTGGGACAAAACGCCCAGGGTAAGGACCTGGCGGGAAAAGACGTCAGCGAGGAGAAGTTCTTCAAAAAAACCCTTGACGCTGACGGCCTATGGATGTCTCCAACCATCCGCAAAGCGGCAGACGGCGTACCCGGCACATTTTTTATCAGTGCACCGGTCAAAGACGGCAAAGGCCAGGTGCTGGGCGGCATTTGCATCATGCCCGACTGGGACAAATTCACAAGGAAAAATATAGATCCCTACCGCATCGGCAATGAGGGCTACGGATACATGCTGGACGGCCAGGGAACCTTCATCGCGCATGCGGTGGACAAAAAACTGCTGGGCCAAAACGTAGCCAAATATGATTTTACACAGTGGGCTCTGAAAGAAAAAAAGGGGATTCTGCCCTACGCTTGGGAAGGACGGCAGAAACTGATGGCCTGCGATACGGATCCGCTCACCGGATGGGTCATTCTGATGAGCGCCTACGAAGACGACCTGGCCCACACGGCCATCGCCCAGCGCAACGGTTTGATCATCGGCGGCATCTGTGTGGTGCTCATCGTCATCACCATCCTCTTGCTGCTCCTGCGCAATACCGTCCTGACGCCGATCCGCGGCATCATGGACTACGCGGCCAAAATCGCCCATGGGGATTTCAACGCCAAGCTCGCCCGGACCTACAAGTATGAATTCAAGGTTCTTTCCGATGAAATCCTTGTCATGGTCGCGGAACTCAAAAACAAGCTGGGATTCGCGGAAGGTGTTCTCGACGGCATCGCCATTCCATCGGCAATTGTGGGACCGGACTTCAAAATGCTCTGGCTCAATGAACTGCAATGTACGCTTCTGGAAAAAAACAAAAAGCCGGAAGACTATATCGGCATGACCTCGGGAGAATTTTTTTACAATGACACGGGCAAAGAAACCTTGAGCGACAAAGCCGTTAAAGACCGCGCCAAAGTGCAGCAGGAGTTGGCGGTGCCTCTGCCATCCGGCAAAGAATTGATCGTCTACGTCTCAACAACTCCATTTTTCGACATGGATGGCACCCTGCTCGGTTCGGTTACCAACTGGATAGATTTGACGGACATTCGCCACCAGCAACAGAAAATCGAGGAACAGAACGAAAAGATATCCCGGGCGGCAACTGTTGCGGACAACATCTCGCAAAACCTTTCTTCCGCGGCGGAGGAACTGTCCGCACAAGTCGAACAAGCCAGCGGAGGAGCTGAATCGCAACGCGAGCGCATGACGGAGACCGCCACGGCCATGAACCAGATGAACGTTTCCGTTCTGGAAGTCGCCCGCAATGCCTCGGACGCGGCGGACGTCACCACCAATGCCAGAGAACAGGCCGAGGCTGGCGCCGGAAACCTGAGCGATCTGATCAAAATGATCGGCGAAGTACATGAGCATGCGCTGGGACTCAAGGATTCCATGCAGGATCTCGGCACCCAGGCCCAGGGAATCGGCAATATCCTCGATGTCATTTCCGATATTGCGGACCAGACCAACCTGCTCGCGCTCAACGCCGCCATTGAGGCTGCCCGGGCAGGAGAAGCCGGACGCGGCTTCGCGGTCGTTGCCGACGAAGTACGCAAACTTGCGGAAAAGACCATGGATGCCACGCGCGAAGTGGGCGGCGCCGTCAGCAGCATCCAGTCCGTGACGGATCTCAACATCAAGGCCACCAATAAAGCAGCGGACAAAATTGCCGAAAGCACCCAACTGGCTGCAAAATCAGGAGAAGTGCTGCAAGCCATTGTCGCCTTGATGGAAAACGCGGCCGAACAGGTCAGCGGCATTGCCGCGGCAGCCGAGGAACAGTCCGCGACCAGCGAACAGATCAACCGCGCCATTGATGAGGTCAACAGCCTCTCGGGGCAGACTTCCGAGGTCATGATCCAGTCCACCTCGGCCGTGCAGGAAGTTGCCAAGATGGCGGCGGAACTGACCCAGGTTATCGACGAAATGTCTTAGGGCCGGATCTGCTCTGATGCCTAAAGCCGGCGGGCAGCCCGCCGGCTTTCTTTTTTTGCCGGCGCAGCAGTCCGCCGCAATACCTGCCTGGCCGCCTGCCTTTCCACATTGACAAACAAATTCCCCGAATTCTACAACCCCGCGCATAAGCAACCGGCCTTTGCAGGAATTCGTTGGCGCACTGCTCCACGGTTATTTTATCCCAGCGAAATGATACAGCTCCTTACGGAAAGGCTCTCCAAATTGAGCACACGAAATCGGAACATTTTTTGAGGAAAAGCCATGCTCTCCAACCTGTATGACTTTCTGCAGACGGAATCCCACTTTTTCGGCCATCTCGAACTGGATTTTTTTCTGTTTCTACTCAACATCCTCGGCACTGTCGTGTTCGCCATTTCCGGAGCTCTCTCCGGGCGCAGGCACGGTTTTGACCTCCTGGGCGTTGCGGCAGTATCCTTCGTGACCACCAACGGCGGCGGCACCATGCGCTGCCTGCTGCTGGGCAACTTTCCCATTTTCTGGATAGGAGATACCCTGTGGCTGTATCTCACGCTGGCCACGGCTGTACTGACCTACTTTCTCGGTCCCTCGGATGAGTCCAAATTTCCTGAAAAGATCTGGCTGTTCCTTGATGCCGTCGGCCTGATCAGTTTTTCCATAACCGGAGCCTGGGTCGCGCTCGGCCTGCATGCGGGAAACGGTGTTGCCATCCTCATGGGCATGATCACCGGCTGCGGCGGCGGGGTCTTGCGCGACGTTCTATGCAATACGCACCCCAGCATTTTCCACAGGGAAATCTACGCCACAGCGGCCCTGCTCTCCGCTGGCGTATTCGTGGCCGGCGTATCTCTGGGCTTCGGGCTGCGTATTTCCGCTCTGGTGGCCTTGTGCTGCGGCCTGGCCCTGCGCCTGGCCTCGCTGCGTTTCGGCTGGTCCCTTCACCTGCGGCGCATGTGAATGCAGCCCGGGCTTGGTGATCCTGTTTCAGCCCTTGGGAAACAATCAACATAATCAGCTTAATTTCTGCCCTTGCCTTGAAAACCAGAGTTTTTGTAAAAAAAATGTAATAAACATCACGAGAACCCGCCGCCATCTTGACAAAGCCCCTACTGCCTGCAAATATCTTAACTTATTTTTATGCACGGCCACCTTTTAAAAGCCGGGGCAACACTTCTCCACGCGAAACTGCCGCGTGGCCCATGGAGGAACGAATGAAGATTTGGACTGGACGTTTGGCAACGATTCTACTTATTTTATTTATTGGGCTTTCGTATGGTTGTGCGAAAACCAACGTGGATTCCAACGCCATGCCTCCTGGAGCCCAGGAGCCCGGCAACGGAACCGGTTTGAACGACAGCGAGCTTGAGGCCCGAAATCTTGCTGAAAGCCAACGGATCATTGTTGGCGAAAAAGTGTACTTCCCCTTTGACAGCTCGACCATCACCCCTCAAGGACAGGAAATTCTGCGCCGCAAGGCCGAGGTGATGAAAAGCAAGCCCAATTTGCGCGTGCTCATCGAGGGCAACTGCGACGAACGCGGCACGGTCGAATACAACCTCGCACTGGGCGAACGCCGTGCCTTGGCGGCCAAAAAATACCTGGTTCTGCTTGGTGTCAGCCCCATGCAGATTGAAACCGTCAGCTTTGGAGAAGAGCGTCCGGCTGTCCTGGGCCACAATGAAGAAGCCTGGGCCATGAACCGCCGTGATGAATTTCGCCTTGTCTGGTAGTTGATCCGCAGGCCGAAACGTGACGCAGGGCCGCCTCTTGGGCGGTCCTGCGTTTTTTTAGAGCATCTTAGGAGCTGTTTCTAATCCTGAAAAGATTTAGATGCTCTTATGCATTTATCTGAAACAATAAGACATTTTGGAGAGTCTTCGAGCTTAGAGACTCTTATACAGCCAAGCTGTGTTTCAGATGCGAGCCTTGTTGTAAGTCGAAAATGCGCTATGCGCCGAAAAGCAGCCGCAGCACCCAGAGGGCCAGCAGCGCGTACACTCCGGCCAGAACATCGTCGATCATGATGCCGTAGCCTCCGGGAAGCCAGTTTTCAGAGGCCCGTATCGGCGGAGGCTTGGTGATATCGAAAATGCGGAACAGTACGAAGCCCGTGACAAGCCAGCCGAAAGACAACGCTGCAAAGGGCAGAAAGGTCAGCCACTGGCCTATGAGTTCGTCCATGACGACGATCCCCGGATCTTTTTTACCCTGCAAACGTTCGACACGCGTACCGGCCATGCCTCCCAGGACAAAAAGCGCCAGCAAAAACACCACCCGCCAGAATCCTGGCAGGGGTAAAAAAAGCAACGGCGCCAGGGCCACCGCCACTGCGGACCCCACGGTTCCGGAGACGGGGCAGCGCCCGGCGAACCAGAGCGCGCTGAATTCCGTGGCCAGACGATCCTTGACTTGTTCATTCACGACTTCATTTCCTCTCAGGATATTTTTTTATTTGTTTCAACCAATCAGACCAGCACTGCCGCACCGGCCTCCTCCAGCGTGGTGAAGCCGCGCAACACCTTGTCCGCCGCATCCATCTTCAAGGTCCGCAGCACTCCCAGCTCCACAGCGAGCTCTTCCAGCTCGTGCATGGTCTTGCCTTTGATTATCGCGGTCTTGATTTCCGGGGTCACATCCAGAATTTCATAGATACCGCAGCGACCGCTGTAACCGGTGCCGTTGCAATGGTAACACCCCTTGCCGCGTAGAAAAGGCGTCCCGGCCACGGGTTTCAGGCCCAGAGCCTGCATGGCTTCCGGAGGCGCTTCATAGGTTTCGATGCAATTGGGGCAGATCCGCCGGACAAGCCGTTGCGCTCCCACGCATAGCAGGGTCGAGGCAATCAGAAAGGGTTCAATGCCCATTTCCACAAAACGCGTCACCGCGCCACAGGCCGTGTTGGTATGCAGAGTCGAGAGCACCAGGTGGCCTGTCAGTGCGGATTCGATACTGATTTCAGCGGTTTCCTGGTCGCGAATCTCACCCACCATGATTACGTTGGGGTCCTGGCGCAGAATGGAACGCAGGCCGCTGGCAAAGGTCATGCCCGCCTTGCGGTTCAGCTGGGCCTGTCGGATGCCCGACATGCGGTATTCCACCGGATCTTCCAGGGTGATAACATTGATATTGGGCTTGCTGACGCGGCGCAACAGCGCGTACAGCAGCGTGGACTTGCCGCTTCCGGTCGGACCGGTGGCCAGTACCATGCCGTAGGGCTTTTGCACGGCGCGGACGAATTTATCCATTTCCTCGGACGCCAGCCCCAGATCTTCCAGTTCCAGCATCTTGCCCTTGGACTGCTGCAGCAGGCGCAGGACCATGTTTTCACCGTAAATGGTGGGCAGAGCCGAGGCGCGAACGCTGATTTCCGTATCGCCTACGCGAAATGTGAAACGGCCGTCCTGCGGTATGCGCGTCACGGATATATCCATGCCCGCAAGCAGCTTGATACGCGAGATAATGGGGAAAAAATAACTTTTGGGCGGCGCGGGAAACTCCCTGAGCTGTCCGTCGATGCGAAAGCGCAGCTGTATCTTGTCCTTTTCCGGACTGATGTGGATATCGCTGGTTTTTTCCCGTACCGCCTGCATCAATATGGAATTGACCAGTTTGATCACCGGTGCTTCCTGGGCCATATCCTGGGCCGAGGACACCGTTACATCCAGTGAGTCTTCTTCATCCTGCGGCAGGGAGTCCGCCTCCATGCCGTCCATGCCCTTGAGCATCTCCCCGACGTTGAACGTGGTGCCGTAAATGGCCTGGGCCAGGCTGTTCAACTCCTTTTCCGTACAGATCACCGGTTCTACGTCCTTGCCGGTAATCTTGCGTATCTCGTCCTGGATTCGGATATCCAGCGGATCCGCAGTGGCGAACAGCAGTATCGGTCCGTCCTGGCGCAACGGAATAATCCGGTATGCCTGGGCCGTCTCAATATCAATCAGCTCGCCCAACTGCTTGTCGTGCGGATATTTTTCCGCCGTATACCTGTCTATCTTGAGTTGTTCGGAAATCAGCTCGACAATCTGCTCCTCGTTCATTTCCGAGCGGGCACCCTGCAGCTGTCCATTCTCTTTTTTTGATTTGTTCGCTTCCATACGGCGGCGTCTCCCTCATTGGCATCTCCGACCCGTCCCGTAACGGATCGTAATACATCTTTACCATACTTTATTGAGAATTATCAAAGGCTGTTATGCACAATTTTCCGTTTCCGGTTGACTCTCCGGCTCCGCTTATTCTACATAGGCTGTCATTTATCTCAATTCTGACCGGGACACGTTATGTTGCAATATACCTACCGCTTTGCCGTCTGGCTGGCCGCTTTCGCTTTGCTGGCGGGCACCCTGCAGGGGTGCGCTCCGGGCTACGGCGTATCCAGGGTTAACCTGGATATCCGTTCCAAGACCTTGAATCTCAACGCCTTGAATTCTCCTTCACCAAGCGAGATAACGCTGCTGGTGCTCAAACAACGCGATCTCATCAACAGCTGGCGTACGGACAGAGAGACTGTCTATAAAACAATAAAAGCCGAATACGATCAAAGCAAGGATAGAAGTTTGCTCTTCGCCCTGATAGAGCTCTCCTATTCGTGGGCGAAATCCGAACGTTCCAAAAGCGAGGCGGAAGCCAAATACCTCATGACGTCCGCCGTACTGGCTTTTGACTATCTGTTTGATGAAAACCTCTCGCCGCCCCCGTCGCTTTTTGAAAAGCAATCCCGTCTGGCCTGCCAGTTTTACAACAGCTCTCTCACGCAACTGGCCATCAACATCAAGGCCCGCGGACTGAATTTCAGCCCTGGAAGCGAACACGCTCTGGTGGACGGCAAATTGCGTATCGTCACACATCAGTCCGAGCTACCCTGGCAAGCCAAAGAATATTCGGAGATGTTCGTCGCGGACCAGTTCAAGGTCAAGGGACTCAATGAGGAATACGGGACTTCCGGACTGGGCGTTCCACTGATCCTTATCCGCAACGTATCTCAGGACGACAAGGAGCACGCCCAGTTGCGCTATCTGCCGCCGCTCAAACAAAGCTTCGGCGCTAGCGCTTTTTTGCGCGTTGCTCCGGTTTTCCTGACGGAAACCAAAGGTTCCGAAACTATCCGCAACGCATCCCTGGAGCTGTACGATCCGACCAAGACCTTTGAAATCAACGTCCGCAACCGCCATGTTCCGCTGCGTACGAATCTGACGACGCCCCTGGCGTACATGATGGAAATCAACACCCCGCCGTCGGGCTTGCAGGGCATGCTCTGGCCGGAAGAATGGAAACAGCGCCAGGGCCTGCACATGCTCCAGCCCTATGAAAAAAACAAAATCCCCGTGGTCCTGGTGCACGGGCTGATGTCCTCGCCCGCAACCTGGCTGCCCATGCTGAACACGCTCATGGGTGACCCGGTGATACGCAAACATTACCAGTTCTGGTTTTACATGTACCCCACGGGCAACCCCGTATTGTACTCGGCATCGCTGCTGCGCGGCTCCCTGCAGGAAGCCCAGGAAGTCTTTGATCCGGAGCACACCTCCGATACGTTCAACAACATGGTGCTCATCGGACACAGCATGGGCGGGCTGCTGTCGCGCGCCATGGCCCAGGACAGCGGGGACTCGCTCTACAAAATTGTTTCCGACGTACCGGTGGACAAGCTTCCGCTCAACGCGGAGGACAAGAATTTCATCAAGAACATCTTCTTTTTCAAGCCGTTGCCCTTTGTCAAAAGAATCCTTTTTCTCGCTGTGCCCCATAGAGGCTCCACCCTGGCGGACAGCACCATCGGTCGCCTCGGCGCCTATCTCATCACGCTTCCGCTGCAGCTGGTAAAAACATCACTCAGCATCGTGGCCAAACTGCAGCAACTCGGCAGTGCCGACGCGCACCACGCCGGGATCCTGAACAAACTCGACCACGCGCCTACAGGCATAGATGCGCTCTCACCCAACAACAAGGCGCTCATCACAGGGGCAAATCTGCTTGTCCGCGTGCCCCATCATTCGATCATCGGAAACAACAAGGAAGCCGGGGTACCCGGTACGGACGGTATCGTGCCTTATGAAAGCGCGCACCTGGAAGACGCGAAGTCTGAACTAATCGTGCATTCGGGACACAGTGTCCAGGAACAGCCTTTGACCGTACGTGAAGTGCGCAGGATTCTGCTCAGTCACATTGGGGTGGAATAGGGCATTTCAGTTCCAAAGGCAGATAAAAGCAAAACGTGGCGCCCTGGTCCACGGTGCTTTCCACCCAGACCTTGCCGCCATGGGTCTGGATGATTTTTTTGACGATAAACAGCCCCAGGCCGGTGCTGCTCTCTCCGCCGGTCGGACGGGGGCCGCCTTTGCGGAAGGATTCGAAGACATGCTGTTGCTGCTCGGAGCTCAGCCCCGGCCCCTGATCCGAAACACGGACCACCACGCGTTTTTCCACGTTGCGTACGGAAACCGTAACCGTGGTGTCTCTGGGGGAAAATTTGATCGCATTGGACAGCAGATTGTCTATGACCTGGGCGATACGCTTGCGGTCCAGCTCCAGGGACACCTCTTCAATATCGGTTTCGATCTTGATCCGTTTGGCGTTTGCGCCGATCTGAATGATCCGTACGCGCTCTTTGACCAGCGTTTCCAATGTGACGGGTGAAAGTTCGAGTTCCAGCCAGCCGCTTTCGATTACCGAAACATCCAGCATGTCGTTGACAAGTTCGAGCATGTGCTTGCTTTCATGGTAAATCATCCCCATGATTTCCGCATGCTCCTCGTCTCGGGCGCCTTCGAACTCCTCCAGCAACAGCTGGCTGAAGCCCTTGATGCCGTTGATGGGGTTCCTCAGGTCATGAGCGGCCATGCCCATGAACTTGTTTTTCAAGTCATTGAGTTCCCGCAGCTCCCGAATGGATTCGATCATTTCCTGGTTCTGCACTACGCGGCAATAAAACTCTTCTCTCTCAAAAGGCTTTTTGATGAAATCATTAGCGCCGTTTTTGATAAAATTGACCGAAAGCTTTTCGGAGTCGATTCCGGAAATACCCACCACGGCCAGCTGCTCTTTGGTGTAGTTTTCCCGAATGAGCGCAGTCAGCTCTATGCCGCTCATCTGCGGCATGCTGTAGTCGATGATTGCCAGGGTGATGTCATTGTACTTTTTCAACAGCTGCATGGCCGTATCAGCCCGTGACGCCAGGACCACATTGAACATATAAAACTTCAGCAACGACCGCAGCTGGCGCCGCATCACAGGCGAATCATCCACCACCAGCACCCTGGTACGGCGGTTTCTGTCCAGCCGTTTGATCAGGTGCGCCAGAGCTGAAAACCCCTGCTTGTTCTTGTAGACGTAATCAATGACGTTCTTGGAGAGCAACGAACTGCGTATTTGATCTGAAATGGTGGACGTGAAAACAATGGAAGGAATATTGTTGGCTAGGGCGAAATCCACCACCTCGCCATTGGGCGCATCCGGCAGAATCAGATCCAATGTGGCGACAAAGTACTTCGCCCCGGATGCTTCGATAGCCCGGCGGGCTTCCGCAAAGGTGCCTGCTATATCAACCGAAAAATGCGTCTCTAATTCGATCAGCGATTTGAGATGCCGTGCGATATTCAGCGAATCTTCGACAACAAGGACTCGTTGCTTCACCCTACCGTCCCGCTATGCACCACCGGAATGCATAAAATTTTTTCACGAAATACCCCCGCTCCATGGCACGCGACCGTACCCTCCAGCCAAATTATCTAAAAGTGTATACGCCTTTTTTAAAAAGCCCGCCAGAGGCAAAATTGGACGAAGAGTAGACGCAGGTTGCAATCCGGATCAAACGGGAAGGAATAAGTCCTTTACACTAGTAAGGCTGCCTGTATTGAGATACCGTGGTGGATTCCTGGAGAGATATGACGGCGGTAGGCCGGCTGAAATCAAAGGATTCCTGTATGCCGAACGCGTACATGCACACGGAAAAAAGCAACAACAAAAAAAACAAAATACCGTTTCGCATGACTGCCCCCTGTCTTTTTTGCGTACCATGCCCATGGGGGATGTCACACGTATTGCATACGCATGACATTCTGATGAATTGTCGACCATAAGCGGCCATGCAAACGAACGCGTCAGAATTCCAGGTTTTTCGGCGTACGCGGAAACGGTATCACGTCGCGGATGTTGCTTACGCCCGTGAGCAGCATCAAAAAACGTTCAAAGCCCATGCCGAAGCCCGAATGCGGCACCGTGCCGAAACGGCGCAGATCCAGATACCACCAATAGGCGTCCTTGCGCATGTCCTGGAGGTCCATCCGGCGTTCCAGCACCTCCATACGCTCTTCACGCTGGCTCCCGCCGATAATTTCCCCGATACCCGGCACCAGCACGTCCATGGCCGCCACGGTCTTTTCATCGTCGCTGAGGCGCATATAAAAAGGTTTGATGCTCGCAGGGTAATCGAAAACCACTATGGGCCGCCTGGCGTAATCCTCCGCCAGGTAACGCTCGTGCTCGGTCTGCAGGTCAATGCCCCATTTCACGGGAAAATCAAATTTCT
The DNA here is from genome assembly GCA_963677785.2 of Desulfovibrionaceae bacterium. Taxonomy (GTDB): domain Bacteria; phylum Desulfobacterota; class Desulfovibrionia; order Desulfovibrionales; family Desulfovibrionaceae. Next base: position 104,433 of record CAXXDH010000003.1, read on the forward strand.
TGCCGGATTTCTCCAGAATCTTGATGGCTTCGGAGTACGGCATGCCCACGAAATCCTGCTTGAGAATGTTTTCCAAGCGCTCCGAAAGCCCCTTGTCCACGAATTTGGCAAACAGTTCGATATCCGGTCCTGACGCATCCAGAACCCGGCGGATCACGCTTTTAATGAAATCCTCGGCCAGCTCCATATTGTCGTTGAGGTCCTCAAAAGCCATTTCCGGTTCGATCATCCAGAACTCGGCCGCATGCCTGGCCGTGTTGGAATTTTCCGCCCGAAAGGTCGGCCCGAACGTATACACCCGGCCCAGCGCCTGGGCCAGGGCTTCGGCCTCCAGCTGCCCCGATACGGTCAGCCCGGCTTCCTGGCCGAAAAAATCCAGCGAGGCCAGCTCTGCCGGATCCTTGCCAAGGCCTTCGGGAATCGGCGGCAAGGTGGTCACCCGAAACAGCTCGCCCGCGCCCTCGCAGTCCGAACCGGTCAGGATGGGCGTATGCACGTAACAAAACCCGTTCTCGCGAAAATACGAATGCACCGCAAAGCTCGCTTCCGAGCGGATACGCCACATGGCCCCGTATTTGTTGGTCCGCGAACGCAAATGCGCGATGGAACGCAGGAACTCATCCGAGTGGCGTTTTTTCTGCAACGGATACGATTCGGGATCGGCCTCTCCGAGCAAACGAATCCAGGAGGCCCGGACTTCCCATCGCTGCCCCTTGCCCGGCGAAGGCACCAGCGCGCCCCGCACCTCCACGGCGCTGCCCGTATGCATTTCTTTGACCGCCTCGTAATCCCGCATGCCTTCATCGGCAATGACCTGAATGTTCGCCAGGCACGAGCCGTCGTTGACTTCCAGAAAAGAAAAATCCTTGGCATCCCGCCGCGTACGCACCCAGCCGCGAATCAAAATTTCCTTGTGTTCCTCCGTGGCGCCTAAAGCCTCCACGATACGCATTCTCCGCATAAAGTTCCCCTTGTCCGAACTTACTGGCTATGCTATTCGCAACAGCGCAATCTTATTGCGCCCGTTTTCTTCCGGAGCAATCCAGGGCATTATGCCTGGAGCGCCCCCCAACCGCAAGACATGCTTATGAAAAAAACTTCCGCTACCGCTTTGCCCAAAGTGGCGTATGTATTGGTGTGGTTTCCCAAGCCTTCTGAAACCTTCATTTTTCGTGAGGTTTCCGAACTGCGGGCCCAGGGACTGGACGTGGACGTGCTCACGCTCTACGGACCGCTGCGCAAACATCTGTCCGACGCCATGCGCGCCTATGACGGCCCCATACGCCGGGCCGGGCTGCGCGCCCTGCCCAGACTGCCCCTGGATATCCTCTACTGGTTCAAGCGCCGGCCCGCAGTGGTGACCTGGGCCTGCAGCGCTGCGCTCTTCCGGCGCTGGCGTTCGCTGGAAACCGCGGGTGAGGCTTTTCTGGCCATCCTGTTCGCTTTCCGCTTTGCCCGCCAGTGCGTGGAACAAGGCGTCGAGCATATTCATGCGGACTGGGCCACCGGCGCCGCAACGGCGGCCTGGGTCGCTTCCAGACTCGCCTGCCTGCCCTTCAGCTTCACCGGCCGCTCCGCGGACATTTTCCCTCCGGACGGAGCGCTAAACGAAAAAATGGCCGACTGCACGTTCATGCGTACGGATGTTGGCAGCAATGTCCCTTATCTGCTGCAAACGACGGGAACCAGCCCGGAAAAAATCAAACTGATCTACGCGTCCATGACCATGCGTCCGCAGTCTCAGGCGCCGCTGCGTTTCGAACCGCCATTCAAACTGCTGGCCCTCGGACGTTTTGTGGAAAAAAAAGGCTTCGACGGCCTGCTCCGGGCCTGCGCCCTGCTCAAGCAACAAGGACTCGCGTTCCGGCTTTCTCTGGTGGGCTCGGGTCCGCTGGAATCCGGGCTCAAAAATCTGGCCCACGAACTGCGGATTAGCGATGTGGTTTCCTTTCCCGGATTCGTCGCCCATGACGCCGTGCCCGGGCTGCTCTGCGATACGGACGTCTTTGTCATGCCCAGCCAGGTGGCCCAGGGAGGCGACCGCGACGGCATCCCCAACGTGATCATGGAGGCCATGGCCCACGGCGTGCCCGTGGTCGCCACTGACGTCTCCGGCCTGGGCGAAGTGGTCCGCAACAACCAGACGGGAGTGCTCGTACCGCAGAAAAATCCCCAGGCCCTTGCGGACGCCATCCTCAGCCTCTGCAACGCGCCCGAAAACACCCGCAGCCTGGCAGCAGAAGGCAAGGACTACGTCATGCGCGTCTTTGCGCCCGAAACCTGCGCCGACCGCATCATAGCCCAATTCACCGCCGCCGCAAAAGGCTGGAAACTGCCCGAGGTTAAATGAGATATCCTTTGCAAGGCAAAGCAATTTGCACCACATCAGAGAAATCGCATTAGTGATGATCAACCTTTTTTTGAATAGCTTTGACAATTCTCACTTCTTTTTTTGAATAAAGCGGAAAACGGATCAGTCTCGCGGAAATCTGATCACAATCTGATTTTGCCATAAGTCTCTTGATCTGCTTCTTTCCATTTCCGGGGCTGTCGCCCCGTAAGGTGCTCGCGCTCCAAGCGCTAAAAAACATGTCTCGGGATGAAAGATAGCATTTGATTCAGGATTGAGTTATGATAAGTCACGTTCAAAATCTCCTTTGTTATGTATTGTTTAGACACCAATTCCATAACATGTTTCCTGGAGATTTTGGACTTTTTTATTTTACGTTAACCGGACAGCAGTGGATTGAGGTGAGTACTTGTAAGAAAGCCTGTTGCACCAAGCGGTCACGCACTGTGGGAATGCCCAGCTGTCGCATGCCCCCTCCCGATTTCGGGATCCGCACCCCTTTTACAAGTTGCGGCTGATACGTGCCGTCAAGCAAACTTGCTAGTAGCTCGTCTTTGCGGGTGGAAAGCCATTTGCGCAGACCCTCGACTGTCATACCGTCAACACCCGGCGCGCCCTTGTTGTCTTTCACCCGCTTGTAGGCCTGATTGAAGTTTGCACGGTCGCAAACCTGTTCCATCAGATACTGTGTCGCGGCTTCCGGATGGTTATGGGGCGTCTCTGTCCATGGCCAGATTACCCAACCGCACCGGCCTGTATCCGGTTTCTGTTCGTCGAGTCCGACTTTTGCCGCCGGCTTCCTCCCCACCCCGCCTCGCAGCGACGCAGTTGCCTTTGGCTAACAGTTCCCACCATCAGGGCCTGTAGAGGACTTACACCTCATAAGATTCGCGCCATGCCTGGCACACCAAAAAACCCCGGCCTGAGCAACCAGGCCGGGTTTTTTCTTGATTGTTTTTCCGGACAGCCGCCTATTTCTTGCCGGTCCCTCCGTGGGAATAACCGCCGTACTCCGGCCCCAGCGGTTTGGTCACCGGATTGTTCTTGAAATGCTCGATGCAACGCTTCATGTCGTCGATGAGCAAGGAAGCCAGATCACGGCTGACTCCGTGGCGCACCAAGATACGCATGACCACCAGATCCTCGCGGTGCGGAGGCATGGAATAGGCCGGAACCTGCCAGCCGCGCGAACGCATCCTGTCCGAGAAATCATAGCAGGTGAATCCCGGATCCACGCCTTCCTTCATGGCCCAGGACACGGCCGGGATGCCGCCGCGCCCGTCGTAGATGATTTCGAACATGCCCAGTTTGCGGATTTCGTCGGCAATGAACGCGGCTGTTTTGTAGCAGGACTCATGGATCTTGCGGTAGCCTTCCCGGCCCAGGCGCATGAAGTTGTAGTACTGGGCCACGATCTGGCCGCCGGGGCGCGAAAAATTCAGCGCGAAGGTGGGCATGTTGCCGCCCAGGTAGTTGACCCAGAAGATCAGGTCCTCGGGCAGGTCTTCCTTGTCGCGCCAGATGACCCAGCCCACGCCCAGTGGCGCCAGGCCGAACTTGTGTCCCGAGGCGTTGATGGATTTGACTCGTTTGAGCCGGAAATCCCACTCCAGGTCGGGATCGCAAAAAGGCGCCAGAAAAGCGCCGCTGGCGCCGTCCACATGGATGGGGATATCCAGGCCGGTTTCTTCCTGCAGCTTGTCCAAAGCGTCGTTGACGGCCTTGACCGGTTCGTAGTCGCAGGTAAAGGTCACGCCCAGGGTGGGCACCACGCCGATGGTGTTTTCGTCGCAGCGTTTGACGACCTCTTCCGGGCTCATGATCAGCCGGTCTTTTTCCATGGGGATCTCGCGCAGTTCGACATCCCAGTATCTGGCGAATTTGTGCCAGCAGATCTGCACCGGACCGCAAATCATGTTGGGTTTGTCCGTGGGCTTGCCCTGGGCCTTCATTTTCTCGCGCCAGCGCCATTTCATGGCCATGCCGCCCAGCATGGCGGCCTCGGAAGAGCCCGTGGTGGAACAGCCGAGCGTATTGGACGCGTCGGGCGAATTCCACAGATCGGCCAGCATGTGCACACAACGGCTTTCCAGCTCGGCGGTCTGCGGATATTCATCCTTGTCGATCATGTTTTTGTCCACGCACTCGTCCATCAGCTGGTGAATTTCCTGATCAACCCAGGTGGAGCAGAAGGTGGCCAGGTTCTGGTGCGAATTGCCGTCCAGCATCAACTCGTCATGGATCAGCTGGTACACGTCGCGCGCGCGTTCCTCGTTTTTGGGAAATTTGTATTTGGGCAAGGGCTTGGACAAATCAGGCGTGGCGTAAATATCATCCAGCAGTTCGTCCCTGACTGTATCCCGATCATGCAGCATGGATTTTTCTCCTGTAGATTTGGGTTGATAATCCGGACGGGAGTTCCCCCATCATACCATGGTCGCATGCCCCGGAATATTCAGGGGCATACGCGGTTGTTATTGTTGCCGTTTCCAGCTCGGCTTTTTCATCGCGTTGATCAACAGCGGCAGACCCGTAAACACCACCAGCCCGAGCGCCACCAGCGTGACGTACAGGGCCGGATTCCCGACCTTGAGATTCGTCGGCGGGAAAAAACCGACCACAAAAGCGAATACCACACCCAGCAGCCCGACTCCAGCCACGGCGCACAACCCGTACAGCCCGCCGGGGACCTTATACGTACGGGGAAGGTCCGGCTGGGTGTAGCGCAGTTTGATGGCCGCCGCGTACATCAGAATATACATGACCAGATACAGCGTCACGGTCATGGCCGAAATCATGAAAAAGGCCACGCTGACGTTGTCCATGATGAAATAGAGGCTGGCCAGCAGGCTGACGATGACCGCCTGAATGAGCAGGATGTTGATCTGCATGCCCTTTTTGTTGGTCTTGGCCAGAATCGGCGGCAGTTCACCCGCGTCGGCCGTATGCAGCAAGCCCCGGCTCGGGCCGCTGATCCAGGACATTACGCCGCCGATGGCTCCGAAGGCCACCAGCAGGCCGATCACCGGCGTCAGAAAATCCAGATGGAATTTTTCCAGAAGCATGTTGAAGGCCTGCATCAGGCCCGCGGTAAGGCTGATCTCCTTGGCGGGGATCACCGCGGCCACGGAAAGCGACCCCAGGGTGAAGAGCAAAAAGATGATCGCAGCGGCCAGAAACATGGATTCCGGGAACTGCTTGCCCGGATTCTCCAGTTCGTTGGCATGCACCGCGTGCACCTCCACGCCGGCGAAAAGCAGAATGATCCCGGCAAGAAAGGCGACGCTGCCCAGGCCGGTGATGTCGGGAAAAAGGCGTGCATGCGGCAGCTGTCCAGCGGCCTTTTCCACAGCGGCCAGTTGCGGTGAAACCTGCAGAAATTCCAGGGGATTGCCCATGTTCACCCAGAGCAGTCCCAGGACAATTATCAACAGGCCCGGAAGCATGGTTCCCAAAAGCACGCCGTATTTTGTCACTTTGCTCACCACGTCCGTACCGGCCAGGGTCAGGAACGTGGCCATCCAGTAGCTGATCAGAATCACCGCGCCGGTATACGGTCCGCTATTGGCGAGTCCGGGATCAAGAAATAAATAGGCCAGGGCCCCTGCCGCAAAGCCGAGCACCGTCGGGTACCAGACCACGTTCTGGATCCACTGCAACCAGATGGCGGTGAACCCCCAGCGCGAACCGAACGCGGCTTTGACCCAGGTGTACACCCCGCCTGAATCCTTGGAAAAGGCCCCGCCCAGTTCCGCGGCCACCAGAGAGGCCGGGATGAGAAATACAATGGTTGAAAACAGAATGTAGAAGACCATGGAAAGACCTTCCTTGGCCATCATGGGAAGTCCGCGCAGGCTGCAGACCGCGGCCACTGTCATCAAGGACAACGTGAGAACGGACAAACGTTTTTTGCCAGGCTCCGACATAAATGCATCCTTTTGTTTATATGTCCCACAACAAGAGTCGATACCCCTCCCCACAGAAACCGTACGAATTGCGAACAAAAAATAGCATTTACTATATGTTACGACAAAAAAGACCATCGTCCTTCGTGGTATTCCAAGCATATCACCCTGTCAAGGCACTGATGGAAATTCACCTCCTGTTTAACAACAACGTCACCTGATTTTCGCCATCAGTTTCAATTTACACCAAATACAAACGCGGACCTTCGGCCGTATCCTCCACCCGGTAGCCTTGAGCGGAAATCCGCTCGCGCAGGCTGTCGGCCCGGGCATAGTCCTTTTGAGCTCTTGCCTGTTCGCGTTCCTCCACCAGCCCGGCAACTGGATCCGACCATTGGCTTCTGACCACAGGCAGTTCGGTTTGTTCCAGAATGCCCAGCACCGCGTCGATGTCTTTGAGCAGCTCCAGGCAGGCCAGGGTGTCGGTATGATTCAGCCCCTTGTTTTGCAGCTTGCCGATATCGCGGCAAAAGGCGAACAACGAAGGCCAGAACAGCTGCAGCCCGAGGTCGTTTTCCAGGGCCTGGGTAAAGGCCTTGCGCAGTTCGAGCAGCGCTTCGGCCACCGAAGCGGAAACATCCTGTCCGTTGGATCCGGCCCTTTCTTTGGCTGGCGCCTTGTCTCCGGAATAGACCCCGCCCAGTTCCACGGTCAGATGCTGGACACGGGCCCGGTTTTTCCGCCACATGTCCAGGTTGTTGTCCGACCAGGTCAGCTGGCGCTTGTAGGCGGTGGAGAGCAGAAACATCCGCAGGCTCTTTTTGTCCGAAGCCGCCGCATTCAGGGCCTGGGCAAAACTTTCGGACGCCTCGGCTTCGCCCACGAGCGCGCCGCAGGCCATCCAGGCGCGCGGCTCCACAGAGCGGCCCATGTTCCAGATGCCCCGAAAATTTTCCAGATGCGGGAAGGTGTGCGCCTCGCCCGCCAGAAACACGCTGAGTTCGGGCAGGCGGTCCAGGGCCACCGCGGCCAGCTGCAGAAACCAGCTGGGCCGGACATTGCCCCATTCGGTCTGCAAACAGTCGCCGGATTTGAGATCTTGCAGAGAAGCCCGCTTGAGCAGCGTAAAATCCTGCGGATTTTCCTTGACGTAATCGGCCAGGTCCACGGTCTTGCCCAGGCTGAGCTTTTCCAGGTCCATGGAACTGATCTGTCCGTAATCCTTGAAGCGCAGCACGTCGAAGTAGACCGAGCGCATTTTTTCGTAGGCCGCGCCCCTGGCCAGCAGGGCCTTGGTCAGCCCCAGAATGGTCTCCACGCTCTGGCTGGCCGGATAAAAGGCCACCCGTTTGCTCACGCCCAGCGCCGCGGCACGGACGGCGAGTTCGGAGAGCACCTGCTTGAGATGATCTTTGGGCGCAAGTCCGGCCGTACGCGCGGCTTCCAGCGCGCGGTCGTCCATGTCCGCCAGGCCCACCACCACCGCGCACTCGCGGCCCTGCTTTTCCAGAAAGGCCGCCAGAACATCCAAAAGCACAATGCGCCTCCAGGAGTCCGGATCATCCAGACTGTCCAGCGGAGGCCCCATGGTATACAGTCCGGCCCCCTTGGGGCCGGATTCCAGCATCACGGGCCGCGAATCGGCCAGATTGTAAAGCTCGAGCCCCTGCTTGGCCTTGGGCGCGAACAGGGTCGTGCTCAAATAGCGTTCGCCGCCGTCCGGCAAAATGGCCACCACCATACCCTGGTCGATTTCCTGGGCCAGGCGGACCGCCGCGGCCATGGCGGCGCCCGAACTCATGCCCACGAACAGGCCTTCTTCCCGCGCCAATTGTCTGACGGTCTCGAAGGCCAGTTCGTCCTCCACATGGACGACCCGGTCCAGCACTTTCTTATTGTAGATGCCGGGCGGATAGGATTCCTTCATGTTCTTGAGCCCCTGAATCCGGTGTCCGGCGTAGGGCTCCACGGCGATTATCTGCACGTCCGGGCAGCATTCTTTGAGTCGCTTGGTCACGCCCATGGCCGTGCCCGTGGTGCCCAAAGACATGACCACATGCGTGACCTTGCCTTCGGTCTGCTCCCAGATTTCTCTGCCCGTATGCTTATAGTGCGCCTCGATGCTGGACGGGTTGTTGTACTGGTCCAGCAGCAGGTATTTGTCCGGCTCCTCCCGGGCCATGCGGTAGGCCTTTTCTATGGCCCCGTCCGTGGCGTACTTGGCCGGGGTCAGCATGATGTCGGCGCCGTAGGCCTGCACGATCCGGCGGCGTTCTTCCGAAGCGGTCTCAGGCATCAGCAGCATCAATTTATAGCCTTTCACGGCGCAGACCATGGCCAGGCCGATGCCCGTGTTGCCCGAGGTGGCTTCGATGACGATCTTGTCCTTGTGCAGCGCGCCGGAGCGCTCGGCGTCTTCGATCATGGCCAGGGCCACCCGGTCCTTGATGGAGCCGCCCGGATTGAAGCTCTCCACCTTGGCCAGCAGCGCCACCTGCGGATTGGGGTTCAAGCGGTTGATACGTACGAGGGGCGTGTTGCCCATGGCGTCGAGCACAGTATTTCGAATCATGGCATTCTCATTGCATGAAGGTTTTCCAGAAGACAATTTATCGCACAGCGCGGCACAGGGGCCACACGGTAACGGCTAGCGTAAAACCGCCCTGTCCGCAAGACCGCAGGAAACAAAGCGTTTGCCCTGACAGACAAAACACTTTCAAAGGTTCGACCAATGACTATGCTTCCCTATCTGAAAGCGAATCTGGATACACTGGCTGCGGCCAAAAGCCCTCTGGGCCCCTGGCTGGCGCAGGCAAAAGTGGACATCCGCATCCTGGAACAAAAGCTCTTCAAAAACCGCTGGGGCCACCTGGACTGGAAAATGGACAATGGTTCCGGCATGTTCGAAGCCTCTCCCCCGCCGCTGTTCTACAAGTCCTGGGTGCCGGAGAAAAAGCTCGCACACCTGAGCATCACCTATCTCATCGGGTGCAATATCGGCTACGGGCTCAATCATATCCTGAGCAGCAGCCCCAAAAGTCATAAAGTCGTCGTGTTGGAGCCGGACCCTGTCATGCTTTTGGCATGTCTGAGCCAGACCGACTACTCGCAGCATATCAAAGGAAACAAGCTGATTTTCCTGCCGCCGGATCCCGGATTCCTGACCGCCGCCATCCAGCAGGCGGAAATTCAGTTTCTGTTCGGCCGTATTCATCTGCGCCTGGACATCCCGAGCCAGCAACTCAGTCCCAAATATTCCCACTGGAACCGCAAGGCTAAAGACCTGCTGGAAAATTTTGCCGTCGAACTGACCACGCTGCGCAACAAGCAAGACGTCATGGTCGGCAATGAGCTTGGCAATTTTCAGCGCGCCCTGCATGACGGTTCGATTAAATCTCTCAAAGATTCGGCCAAGGGCATGAGCGCCGTAATTCTTGGCGCGGGGCCGTCTCTCGCGCAGTACGCCCCGGCTCTGGCGCAGAATCCGCCCGACGCCCTGCTGTGTACGGCTCTGCAGAGCCTTCCGGCAGTACAGCGCGTGGGCATCAAACCGCACCTGGCCATGGCCCTGGACTATTCGCAGGGCATGCACGCGGTGTTCAAAAACCTGGACCGCGAATGGGCCAAGGACATCCCCCTGCTCTACTCCACCAAGCTCAACCCGGAAGTTTTGCGCCGCTACCCGGGGCCGACCCTGCCCATCTGGACCAAAGGCGGCCTGGCCACCTACATCATGCGCGGCCACGAAATGATTCTGGACGCGGGCGGCAACGTCAGCGTGACCCTGTTCCGTTTTCTGCAATGGTGCGGCGTCAACGGCATCCTGCTCGTGGGGCAGGACTTTGCCTGGAAAGGCGACCATTCGCACGCGGCCGGTCACCACGCCCACAAGGCCTCAGCCAAAAGCAAGGCAACGGTCAAAAACGCTGACGGTGAAACCCTGCAATCCTCCATGCCCTACATCGCCGCACTGCGGGACATGGAACGGGACATCGCCATGTCGCAGTTCCCCGTCTATCAGCTTTACGGCAACGGCGCCGTCATCAAAGGCGCGCAGCATATCCAGGCAACAGATGTCCAGAAGCTGGTGGCTTCGGAACCCGAACGGATGGCTTATTTCCTCAACGCCATAGAACGTGCGCGCCGCCCCCTGCAGCCGCCGGAATATACGCCAAAATCCCAGCATTGGAACGCGTTGCTCCGCGGTGCGCAGAAAAAGCTGGAGAAGCTCTTCAAAAAACCCGACAAAAACCGCCAGGAAATCTGGAAAGTGTTCAAGGAAGTACACGGAGTTCTGCGCCGCGAACCGCTTTATCTGCCCTACCTGTTCAACGAAGTCATGAACGTGGGCAAGCTGCTCAATCCGGGGCCCAAGTACGAGTACGCGGATTTTACCAGTTTCAAGCAGGTGGTCAAAAGCGCGCAAAACAAAAGCAGGGAAGTCGAAAACGCCGTCTGTTTTGCGGACAACGCCAATTCGGACGCAGCCTGATTGTCATCCCCATAGCAACCCCATACCTCTCCCCCAGGGCCGGCCGTGCCGGCCCTTTTTTTTGGGAAAAAGCCGGTGTTCTCTTGTTCGGTCTTGCTCTCCGGGCGGGTAGGAAAGACTTCGCAGGAAAACATGCTTTCAACGAGGCGGACAACCAACGGAACCAGGCCGAGCGCATTTAAAATTCAAAAGACACTGCCTCGGCGGCTTAAGAACCCTTTTGTTAAAGGAATGTTAAGAATCTCCTAAAACTTTTAGCAATAAGAACTATTATAAGTCTTCCATGTAGTTGTTTGTAAATATTTGTGTGGGGTCCAGGGGAATGATTCCCCTGGCGGGGCTTGGGGCAGCGCCCCAAAATGTTATCCTCGATTTTTTTCCGTTTTATTTTTACATACGTTTATCCTGCCAACGGAATGTCCCTCAGTGCAAGGCAAAATAATACGGGAGCAGGATTACCGTGTTCACGGGGTGTCCTTGCAGCTTGCCTGGAATAAAACGGGTCTTTCTGGCCGCGGCCAGTGCCGCCTGATCGAACACCCCTGCCGGAGCTGATGCGTGAATGGCGCACTGCCGCGGCGTTCCCGTCGTATCCACTACGATCCGTACCACCACCTTGCCCTGCAGGTTCCTGCGGCGGGCATTCACCGGGTATTGGGGCAGGGCCTTGCGGGCAATGGCCGGCCGCTGGTCCACCACATCCGCATCATAAGCGCTCAATCCGCCAATGGTCCGCAGACCGTTTTTTGAAGCTCGTCCTTCCCGGGCGGTGGCGTTTGGAGCGGTCGCGGACGTAGTGGATGCCGCCCGTTTTTGACTGTTTTTCACTTTGGCGGGAACTTCTTTTTGCACCTGTTTTTGACGCGGCTTTTTTTTGATTTTCCGTTTGCGCGCTTTCCTGGGTTTACGGGGTTTTTTCTTCACCGGCCCCGGACTGACAACAGGCGCTTTATTGTGACGCTGGACTTTTGCGAGTTCCTGCTCCGGTTCAGATTCCGGCTCGGGAACAGGTTCGGGAACAGGCGCAGGCTCTGCTTCCGGCTCCTGCTCGGGCGCAACAGCAGGCACGGGATCCGGTGTCTTTATTGCCGTCGCAGCCGCAGTATCCGCAACCGGACCGGCAGGCGCGAATTCAGCCAAAGAAACGCGGTACACTTTTACTTCGGGTTTCGCGTTCTCCGTACCGGAAACAGCGAACCCCAGGGCTGCGAACGTTCCATGCAGCGCAAGGGAAAACAGCAGTGTCAAAATACGCAGCCGGACGTTCATGGCGAGGAAGTAGCAGGTGTTTTTCTCGGCCCGGCCACGGGTTCGGGAGCGCCGGTTTCCGGGACGGATTCGGCCACCATGCCCAGATCCTTGATCCCTGCCGCCCGGACCCGGCCCATGACGTCCATGACCCTGCCGTAGTCCACCTGCTTGTCGGCGCGCAAAAAGAGCTTTTTGTGCGGCAGCAGTACGGAATTCTTCAACACAACCGGCAGTTCCGCCAGAGCCACCGGATAGGTCTCCAGATAGAGACTACCGTCGCGTTTGATGCTGAGCACCAGGGTGGCGTCGTCCGTGGGCAGGACTTCCGCGGTCTGCGCCTGCGGCAGGTCCAGCTCCAGCCCTTCGGTCATCATAGGCGCGGTCACCATGAAAATGACCAGCAGCACCAGCATCACGTCCACAAAAGGCGTCACATTGATATCCGCCACAAAATCATCGTGTTCCGATATCCCGGCCATGGCTAGCTCCTGTTCCCGGCGAACCCGATGCCTTGCGGATAGCGTACGCCTTCGTGCTGCAACCGGCTCAGCAGCAAGCCCGCGAAATTGATGCAATCGCCCTGAATGGAAGCCAGACGCGCCTTGAACACGTTGTAGCCGCATGTGGCCGGGATGGCCACGAACAAGCCCACTGCCGTGGCTATCAGGGCCTCGGCAATGCCGGGCGCCACCGTGGCCAGAGAAACGTTTTTCATAGCCGCGATGGCATGGAAACTGTGCATGATGCCCCAGACTGTGCCGAACAACCCGACGAACGGCGCCGTGTTCGCGGCTGTTGCCAGCAGAGCCAGAGAGGAAGACAACCGGCCCATCTCATCGGCAATGCCGAAATGCAGCGCCCGGCGCACGTTGTCATTGAGCAGCTTTTCGGCGTCGCCCGTACTGTTGATGCGGTTGAACTCGCGAATCGCCCGGCGGGTTATGCCGTACAGCGGCGAACGCGGTTGCCCGGCAAGGACCGGCAGGGCCCCTTCCAGGGCCTCGGCATCCTCAAACATCGCCAGCCCTGACACGATCCTTTTTTTCGCCTGCCGCAGACAAGCCCACTTCCCGGCCATATAGGCCCAACTGGCCAGCGACGCGGCCAGCAGCAAGGCAAGCACGCACTTTGAAACCAACGTCGCCTGCACTATCGCGTGAATCATGGAATCCATACTCTTCTCCCTATCTGTTGCGCCCGAAAGACCGGCTTTCAGGCGTCGAATTGTTCGATAATCCGCAGCCTTCCTTGCTCCAGCCTGTAGAATCGCTCCGTTCCCGAAAGAACGTCTTCTCCATGGTGCGTTACCTGGACAATGCCGATGCCTTTGCCGCGTACGTAGGCTTCCAGCAATTTCTTGAGATTGTCCCGCAAGGCGTTGTCCAGTCCGCTGAAGGGTTCGTCCAGGATCAGAATCAGCGGTTGAAAGGCCAGGGCGCGCGCCAGGGAAACCCGCTGCCGCATCCCGCCGGAAAGCTGCTCCGGATACAGGTTTTCAGCCCCTTGCAAACCCATGGCATCCAGCGCGGCCAATGCCGCGGATTTTGCCTGCGCCGCCGGGACGGCCAGGGGCAGCAGGACATTTTCCAAAGCCGTACGCCAGGGAAGCAGCCGCGGTTCCTGGAACACAAAGCCGATACGCCCGGTCCGCAGGCGCACCCGTCCCGCGCAGGGGCACAGCAAACCGGCGGCCACCCTTGCCAGGGTTGATTTGCCTTCTCCGCTCGGGCCGGTAAGCACCAGGCTTTCACCAACGCGTACGTCCAGATTCACGCCGGACAACACCTCCCGCCGTCCGTAGCCAAAACGGACATCCTGCAGGGAAATCTCCGGTCTTTTCACAGCAAGCATCGAGTCCGCCGTCATCTCAGCCGCACCTCCCTCCAGGCTGCAACTTTGTCCGCAGTCCGCGCAGCAGCGTGGCCTCCACCAGGCTCACCAGCAGCATGCTCAGCAAAGCCACGGCGTATAGCTGCCTGGTGTCCAGGTTGGCCCTGGCCAGCGCCAGGGCGTAGCCCAACCCCTGGGACGCCCCCAGAGTCTCGCCCAGAATCGCGACCCGCATGCTTCCGCCCAACGCAGTGACGCAGGCGGAAAGCAACGGCGCGCTCACGGCCGGCAGATACAGCGCCGTCAAACGTTTTCGCCGCCCCAGCTTGAAAGCCCTGGCCATCTCGATGAGCTGCGGATCCAGAGCCAGGATACCTTCCCTAACGGCCTGGTAAATGGTTGGCGCCGCGGTCAGAGCCACAATGGCCACAACCATGGACGACCCCACTCCACACCAGAGCATGGCCAGAATCACCAGCACCACTCCTGGAACGCTGGACAACACCCATCGATACGGCAGCAGCAACAGCCCGACCTTGGGCCGGAATCCGGCGCACCCTCCCAGGGTCCCGCCGACGAGCACTCCGCACGCGAAACCAGCCAGCACGCGCCAGAACGTCGTGAGCAGGTCGGCCGTCCAGAAACGCTGCTGCGCAAGCAAGGTCCCCAAGGCCATGGCTGTTTCGACGGGCGGCGCGATGGTCAGCCCGCCGCCCGCCTCGGCCAGCACCTGCCAGCCTCCCAGAAAAAGCAGTATGCCCGCCAAACGCCAGCCCCAATCACTGGACCGCATCTTCCAGCCCCCAAAAGCCGGCATCCGGCAGACGACCGCCCACACTGGCCGGACGCAACTCGTACAAACGCTCCAGGACAAATTCCGCGGCCTGCTTCCCGGCAGAACCAGTCAGCAGTACGGAGTCCCGCAACAGCTCATCGGAAGCTTCGCCAGAGGTGGCGAGCTGCTTTCCCAGCGCCGGATAGGCCTGCTGCGCGAGTGCGATACCTTTGGCCTGGTTTTGTCCGGTCCAGTTCCAACCCTTGACAAAACCACTGCGTACGGCTGCACAGGCGGCCGAATCATTCGCCTTGTCCCCCACCATGACCAGCGCCGCGGTGGCCAGGTCGGTCCGGTCGGGGAACACCTCTGCCCACAATGCCGACAAATTCAGGAGTTTATTGATAGCCACGGATTGGGAACCTGCTTGATCCGCAGCTTTTCCGACAAGCCAGCTAGCGGCAGGTTCAGCCAGCAACGCATACTTTCCGCGCCCCAGCCGCAGCATGTTGGCTGCTTCCAGTGAACTGCCCGAATGGCGGAATGCCAGCTCAACGCCGCATTGCCGCGCCAGTACGGCCAGAATCATTTCAGGCATATCTCCCGGCCCGAACGGCAGCATGATTTCCCTGCCTTCCAAGCTCTGGAATGCCTGCCGTAAGGATACGGATTTCCCCTGATCCGCCTCGGCGCCTGCCGCCATGATCCAGAGCGGTGCGGAATACACGGCCAGCACCTTGCAGGGAATGCCTCTGGCCGCCAGCACCGCGGCGGTCGGCAGAGTCGCGATGACCGCATCCACTCCCCGGCTGGCCACCAGCGCGCGCAACTGCTCGGGCGAACGCCAGGGCAGAAACTCCATTTTGATTCCCGCCGTATTGCCCGCCGTATCACTGGCCGTCCGGAGCAGAGGCAGCGCCTGAACCACGGGCGGCGCCGACAACCGAATGTTCGCCTGCTGCCCCGCCAGGGACGGTCCGGCCAGCAACAGACTGAAGAGCAACAATCCCAGGCGCAGCATCATGCCTCCCCTGCCCCGGCGGATTTCTGGAAAATCTCCAATTCAGACCGCCCGTAGAGCAGTTCCAGGCCGCTGCTTCCCGCAGGCGTGAAACCGGCCGCATGCGCTGCGGCGGCTATCTGACCCGCTGTAAAAGACACGTCCTGGCCTTCCAGAGCCAGAGACAATCGCGAAAGCACCAGCTGGGCAGGCTGCGTGCCCTCCCCGCAAATGCCCTCGTGAATACTGACGAAAAATCCGCCGGGACGCAGCGCGTCGTGAATCTTTTTCAGGAAAAGCGTTAGGTCGCGCACGTAATAGAGACTCTGGCAGGCCCAGACCAGATCGTATCCCTGCCCGAAATCCACCTGATTGTAGTCGCCCGGCAGGCAGTCGACACGCGCGGCAAGTCCGGCGGCCTCCGCCTCCGTACGGGCCATCTCCAGTACGGGGGGAAAATCGCAAAGCACCACCCGCAGCTCCGGCAATTCCTCAATAATCCGCAGGGAGGTGATGCCCGGACCACAGCCCAGATCAAGCATCCGACGAAATCCCCCGGCTCCGGGCAGAGCCGCGGCCACTCCCGCCAAAGCCGCTCCCGCTCCCGCCTTCTGGTATTCGGCCAGTCCATTGACGGAACGCCGCCAGTGGTCCTCGCCGCGCAGCGCGTTCTGTTCCGGCACCTGCGGCTGTTCGCCGTGGAGCAACTGCTTGATCTGCCCCAGGTTGCGATGCTGCATGGTCTGCAGCATGCTGAGCATGCCCCCGAGATAGGCGGGGCTGTTTTTGCGCAGATAGGTTTCCGCCAGCTTTGTGTTGGCGTACGCGCCGTTTTTTTTGCGCAACAGACCGGCGGCCGCCAGGGCGTCCAGCACGTAAACCAGCCTGTTCTGATCAACGGCGTGCTGTTGGTCTGCTTCTGCGAGCCTGGCGGCTATGCCCGCCGGGTCGCAGGCGTCCTGCAGGATGTCCGGCAACTCCAGATCAATGGCCAGCTGCAGCAATGCCAAGCGTACGGGAGCCACGAGCCAATCGGCAAAACAGATGAAAGGAAGGCTGAAATCGTACGGGCTGAAACGCGTTGCATCAGTCGAAGCGTCCATGCTTAAAACCTCCAGATTATGGTTGTGCCGAAGGTCATGGGATTGCCGTCTTCGACTATGGTCTGCCCGTTGGCCACGAGCTTTTTGGTGGCGTACTCCTCGTCAAAAACATTCTTGCCCCAGATGGAGAATTCCCAATTATCCATGCGGTAGCCCAGCTGAAAATTGACGAGTTTGTATCCGGGGTCGCTGAGGGTGTTTTCCGCGTCAAAATACTGCTCGCCCGAACCGAACAGGTCCAGATTCACGAAAACGCCGCAGGAATGCGTATAGCCCGCGCCGATATTGTAGGTCAGATCCGGAGCCCACGGCAGCCGCTTTCCGTCGTAGCTGGTGGTGGTTCCGTCGCTGGTCACTGTCCAGTCGTCTATTTCGGAAATCGCGTACCCCAGCCCGCCGCGCAGTTCCAAACCGTCCAGCGGATAGGCTTTGGCCTCCAGCTCCAGGCCGGAAGAATGGGCTTTGGCGGAATTGGTGAATTTCCAGGCGCCCACGCCTGTGCTGGCATCCTCCTCGCGCACCTGTTTGTCCGTGATTTCCGAATAAAATACGGACGCGTTGGCCAGCAGTTTGTTCTCCAGCCAGTTGGTTTTCAACCCCAGCTCATAGTTGGTGCTGTACTCGGGCTCGTAGTAGAAATTGTCCCTGTTGCTGGCCGTGAACACGTTGAACCCGCCGGGAAGGTAGCCTTGGGACCAGGTGGCATAGGAGGTCACGTTCGGGGTGATGTCCAGGGAAAGCGAAGCCATGGGCAACAGTTCGCTATAATCCGTCTCTTTGCCGTACTCCCGCAGCACTCCGGCCCCGGTGGCGTAGCTCTGATCGCCGTCCAGGCGCGTATGCTCCGCCCGCAGCCCCGCAGTCAGCCGGAGATTCTCCAGAATGGCGTACGTTGCCTGCCCGAACAGAGCGCCTGTTTCCTCAGCGTATTTCGTATGCAGGTAGGTGCTGGCCGCGGACCTGGCCCGCAACCGGTCCATATCCGTTTCCATGGACGTATGCGCCAGAAACACGCCCGCCACCCAGGAGAGCTTGGATTCACCCACGGAGGAAACCCGGAATTCCTGGCTGAAATTCCGCTGGTCGATCCGCATGTCCGAAATGCCCGTGGGCAACGGCGTCCTGTCCAGATCGCTGATCATTTTGTAGTCGTAGTCCAGATAGCTGCTGATGGACGACAGTTTTACCGCGCCGAGCGTATAGTCCACGGCCAGTGCGGGCAGCAGCATGTCCGACGAGGACGTGTCGTCCGCATTGGAGCGGACTTCTAACCGGTCCGAACGGTAGGGCCCTGTTTCGTAACGCATCTTCCCGATACCGTCGTTGCTGTGCGTACCGTCAAAAGAAACCCGTAAATCCAGATCGCTTGTGGGCGTCCAGCGCAAAACGGCGCGTCCGGTGTTTTCCTCCTGCTCAGCGGCCCTGTCGTTGTCCTTGTAGAGATTCTTGACATAACCGTCTGTCTGGTGGCGCAGAAAGCTGCCCGAAAAATAGAGCTTGTCCTCCACCAGCGGCGTACCGAAGGAAGCCCCCAGACGCAGGGTGTTATAGATTCCCAGTTCGGTGAAGGCCGTGGCGCGCCGGGTATTGTCCGGCATATGGCGGTTGATGTTGACTACGCCGGATTCGCTGTTCTTGCCGTAGAGCGTTCCCTGCGGTCCGCGCAGCACTTCCATGGTTTCAAGATCCATCAGATACATGTTCTGCATATACGAAAGCGGATAGGGCACGCCGTCCACGTACAAGCCCGCGGGGGACTGCAACGCCGTATCCCAGGTGGAAAAACCGCGAATCACCAGCTCATTGCCGGAACTCGTGCTTTTCATATGCACGTTGGGAAAAAGTTCGGTGGCATCCTTCAGGGTCCAGGCGTCAATGTTTTCAAGATCAAATTCGGATGCCGTGGAAATACTGCCGGCTATGTCTTTGATTTTCTGTTCCCGCTTGGTGGCCGTGGCCGTGACCGTGATGGGCGCGAGTTCGTACGCGGTTCCGGTCGGCTCTTGTTCCGATTGGACAGCCGTGCCCGGCGTATCGCGGTTTCCCGCGGCCAGAAGAGGCACTGGAAAGAGTACGACGGCTGCCATGACTACGCTGAGTAGTAAGCGCATCTGAAATCCTCCTTTACTCCTGTTGAAATTGATTTTCTTTTTCACTACAGAGGAAGAGAACAGGCCGCTAACCCGGAACGGGAATAAAATTGCCGCTGGAAGGGAAATTCTCGAACAATTTGCCCCAGGCGCCAAAACAACAACACTGGACAGACATGGACAAAACAGCCTCTTTGGACAGCCCCTTTACCGCAACCACAAGGCAGCCGGCTCCGGGCTCCGAAACCATTCAGCTCCGTCCGGGGCTCGTTGTCCATCTGTCGCATGTCACGCCGGAAAGCGTGCATCAGGCGCGGTTTTCCATTCTGGCGTCCCCGGTCATTTTCGGCTTTATGCTGGCCGGAATGAACCACTGCCGCTACGAGGAAGGTCCGTTACGCAAAAAGGAATGCATCCACTCCAGCGGCAGCAACGGCATTACGTATCTGCCTGAGACCTGCGGCTTGCTGGAGTGCAAAGGGGGCATGCACCGCGTCAGCATCTACACGCTGCCGGAGTTCCTGGAGCCGTATCTGGAACTGGAAACGAACCGGCAACCTCGGGAACTGATGCGGGCGCTGCAGCAAAAAAACGAGCCCTTGCAATGGATCGGGGAACGCAATCCGCACAAAATGCGGCTGGTTTCAGAGATTCTGGCCAACGCGTACGCCACCCCGCTGCGCAACCTGTTTCTGGAAAGCCGGGCGCTGGATCTGATCGGTATGCAACTGGCCGAATATCTGGGGCAGGAATCCGCCGCAGCCGTAGCGCCTGTCTGCAGCATGGCGGAAATACGCCGCATCAAGGATGCCCGAGACCTGCTGGTGCAGGATCTGCAGAATCCCCCCTCGATGGTTCAACTGGCGCGGCTGGCGGGCATGAATGAAAAAAAACTCAAATCCGGCTTCAAGCAAATATTCGGAACGCCCATTTTCACCTACTTTCGGAACTACCGGCTGGAAACCGCGTATGAACTGCTCGCTTCGGGGCAGATGAACGTCACCGAGGCCGGAATGCACATCGGCTACCAGAGCCTGAGTCATTTCAGCCAGGAATTCCGAAAAAAATACGGCATGCTGCCGAAAGACGTGCCCCCCGGACACGCAAAGCCCGCCTCCAAAAAAACATCAGGCGGCTGACCGGCTGGCCCGGGTCTTTTGTCCCGAGGTTGTCACTACCCCGCCATCATTTTTTCACGTTTTGGCAACTCCAACGCCATGTACGCCCCCTGCTCTTGGGTAAAGATGCCGGCGAACGTTCTTTCGTGCAGCCACATCAGCCTATTATCATTGGAGGTTTATGCAATGAGTTTTAACGGTATCAACCGCAGAGAATTTCTGTTCATGGGGGCCGTGGCTACGGCCGCCGTGGTCAGCATG
Organism: Desulfovibrionaceae bacterium; assembly: GCA_963677785.2. Taxonomy (GTDB): domain Bacteria; phylum Desulfobacterota; class Desulfovibrionia; order Desulfovibrionales; family Desulfovibrionaceae. The sequence goes on from CAXXDH010000003.1 coordinate 124,608, forward strand.
CCTCGCTTCAGTCTGGCCAACGTGAAGCAGGCCACTCTTTCCGACTGCATGGACATGAGCCCGGAAGAGATGGCCCGCCAGTCCAAACTGGTCACCGACAGCTACGACTATCTGCTGGGCGTGGTGGATTCCATTCAGGACGCCGGAATCCGCAAAGGCGTCAAAGGCATTATTAAAAATCCCGCTCCCACCATCATGTCGCAGCTGGCCGATCCGGCCAACCGCAAGGCCGCCTACGCCGACCTGAAGGCCCAGGGGTACGTGGAAAAGACCAGCCAGGAGGATTTCCTGCCCGCCGGTTCAGCGGACAAATCCCCGCAGCCCTTCCTTTCCTCCCCCGGCAGCGGCTACCAGAGCCACCATTCCTATCCGGGCGGCGTGGTGACGCATACGGCCGCCAACCTGATGCTCTCCGACGCGCTCTACAACAACTATAAAAAGGTCGGTCCTTCCGGAAACTCAGTGGGTGGCCCCAGTCTTGCTAATCTCCGGGTAGAGTTTTAGCCCGCCACAAAAGAAGTAAATCGCTGTTTTGAAATGCTCCTTATTGCTGTAGCCACAAGCTCGGCGTTTGATGGACATGATCTTGCTGTTCAGCCCCTCCGCAACAGCGTTTGTCACGCGATGCCGACAAAAGGTCACGATGTTGTCCATGTGATCCATGAGCATGTTCGCCACTTTGCCCATAGGCTCGAGCTTCGAGCGTTTGGCCCAAGAACACCATTTCTTCAGAAAACGCTTGGCCCACCCAACAGACAGATAGTCCCACAGTCCGCGAAGACTCTCTTTCATGGCCCAGGCTTTGCCCGTCTTCAGATTCGATTTCTTGAGTTCCTCCAGGCGCGGTCGTTGGGAGTCCGAGAGGTTCTCCTCAGCGTATAACCACAAGTATCTGCTGCCTTTCAAAATTTCGTTTGCTTCAGCCATCAGCGCCTTATGTTCCTGGCGGCGTACTTTATCCACGGCTTCCCCTACATGCTGCATGATGTGGAAACGGTCGAATACGATTTTACCTGCTGCATCGGGTACGTTTTCCTTGGTGGCCAGGAAGTATGCCGGCCACATGTCCATTGATACAGCCTTGATTGCCTTGAGCTGTTCGTCGTTCAACTGTTTGTAATATTCTTCAAGGCTTGCCTTTTTGCGTTCCTCGGCAACATATTCAACCGTACCTCGCAGCAAGTCGCAGACAACCGTCATATAGCTATGTCCTTTCCGGAAAGCCTTTTCGTCGACTCCGATGTAGCTGATTTTGCGCTGTTCCTTTCGTGCCATGCCTCGTCGGACAGCTCTTTCCATAACGCCCCAAGCCTGATCCCATGAGATACGCATCAGTTTGCGGGCGCCTTCGACAGTCGAGCATTCTTTCAGAACATCGATGATCAACCTTTCCATGAGCAAGGTAAAACGCGAACCAGGCTCCGCCCAAAAGACCTTGACCTGCTTGACGCCATGCTCGGGGCAATTCACTCGGGGGATCCTTGCATGGATGAAGGTTTTGAACTGGCACGTATCCAAATGCCGCCAAATCCTTTCTTCCACATGATCCCGGCAAGTCAGTTCCTTGCCGCATTCCGGACAAGTCCAAAGCACCTTGCTCTTATGCTCGAGCCAAATATCCACACGGCCTTCAGACGTTTTCAAGTCAACTTTGTCTACAAACCAAGGGCTCTTGACACCCAAAATCTGTCCGTAAAGATCAACATCTCTCATCGGCGATCTCCTCCTGGAAATCGCCTACATTATGCCGCTACCCACGACAAACCCGGAAGGACCAAAAGGTCTACGGATTCGATCTGGACCGCGACGTGGTCATCGCATCGCAGGCCCTGCACGACCTGCACAAACCTTGGGTCTTCCAGTGGGGCGCGGATGGAGAATCCCGTACGGAGCATCCCCTGGCAGGCACCGGCCAGCACCATCCGCTTTCCGTGGCCGAATCCATCCACCGCGGCCTGCCCGCCTCGGTCTGCGTGGCCCAGGCCTGCGCCCACAACCATCCGGGTTTTGCCAAGGACGAAGAAGGCCCGGTCAACTGGATCAAAGCCGCCTGTACGCTGCTGGGCAAGGATCCCGTGGCCTCCGGCCTGCTGGCCGAAGACGCCAAGTCTTTGCCCCTGCCGCGCCGTATGGAAGGATTTGTCTGCCACCTGGGCGACCATGACTGGATTCTCACGGTTCCGGCAGTGAAGTGGACCCTGCCCGTGCTGCAGGAAATCGCCATGGAATCCTACGGCCTGGGCGAAAACGATCTCAAAGGCAAGAAATTCAACGCCCTGCGCAACTACCTCTACTCTCAGGGCACGGCCATGACTTTTTACGACATTTACAGCGCCTCCGGAAAAGACGGCCTCAAAAAGACCGTTCTGGAGATTGTAAAACCCGCTTAAGCGCCTCACTCACGATACTGGCGAATTGCCCCCAGACGCGGGGACAATTCGCCATGCCTGTTTCGCAACTCGACGGCACTTGCCTCTCCAATCCCTAGGCTGCCCATACTTTCGCGACAATAAGTAGAATGTATTCTTCACATGTATAAACATCGTACTCGGGGATGAACGCGGGCTTAGTTGCCTGAGCATAAAAAACGTGCTCGCTTCATCCCCCAAGCAGTGTCGGCACGGATTGTTGCTGTATTTGCATCCCTTGCATCAGACTGCAATATATTTGATAGAATTTGATTGAGTAATGACTTTTTTTTGATTTTTCCTGATCGAGTGGATTCATACAATCCTGGTTGTTCCAAAGACCAGATATTTGCAACTGCTTTTTTGCTATAAAGAAAACAAAAATATTCATTATCATTGGTGACCATGAAACAAGTTTTATAAAAGGAACGTCTCTTTCCTGATTTTACAAGGCAGTCTTCAAAGCTTTCACCTCGCTTTTGGCTTGGAATGCCTACTGCAATTGAGCCTGAAGGCGTATAATTTATGACATATACATATAAATCGTCTTTGCTTTTGTTCGCTACGACAAACTGAATGTAATCTTTCTTGCGCACATCGACATGCGACAACTCTTCATCCGAATACGTTCCGATGAGATCACCACATGTTCTTTTAAAACATGGAATACGCTTTTCACTCCTTTCCGAGCAAGTCTGATCGGGTAATTTACGAAAAACCCGAGCGGAAATAGCAACAGGAATGCTCCTGTCTGATGCCGTAAGAGACTCAATATGTTTTAACTGTCCCAGCCGAAGCAGACTTTGCTTCACGCGCTTTAGTCCCTGATTATTCAACCTCGCGATCAAACAATGCTTACCTGCGCAGAGTGTCCCAGCCGGATCAAACAACCAGACCTCAGGTACTGCCCCTGAAGCGGATGTTTGATGGAGGCTGTTCTTCCCGGTTGCCTTGCCGGGGTGTAAGATCCGCAAGACAAGATCATTTTCAGTTGCATCTTGTGTCAGGGGCATATCTGGAAATACCTGGCGCACAATTTCTTCCAGTTTTTCTTTGAACCCACTGTCCTCTGGCAAATCAGTTTGTACGGCAATTTTGATTCCGCTGTTGCCAGAAGTGCGACGGACAAGTTCGAGTCTGTCGCCAACATGAAAGATTCCCGAACTTTTCCCTATGGAACGCAGAGGTTTTACAGTTACAATGGTCAGACTTTGCATATCAGAATTGTTTTTATTCGATCCGTACTTGCGTAAAACAGCCCCTGGAGTCATACCAAGCAGGCTCCCGGAATCAATGATGACCTCATCGCCAAGTACGGCAGTCACTGTGTAGCGCTTGGAGGTTGCCGCCGGAACGCCCTGAAAAAGGAGCGTATTATCATTAGAAACCGTAAACACTGGATGTTGAATAGAATTTTTACTTTCAACAAGCGCTTTCGTCTCATTGAACATATCACGCCAGGTAGCTCCTGGTGCGGCTTGCTCCAAAGCCCTAGCCCAACACCACGTCAGCAGGCCATACACCTTGTTGTTAGACCTGAACTCATGGGCCTGCTCATTGTCCCGGCTTGCGCTAATGCGCATCCAAGGCTCATTGTCCGCAATTTTTTTCATAGTTCCCAAAGGATGCGGACGTAAATCACCTTGTACACTACGGGTTGAAGTACGCGTTTTTTCTCCTCGGGTAACGGTTCCGGAATGGCAGGAATCCGATACAAAAATAACATGTGGTGTTTTTTCGCTGAGCATATGCAGCCAGTTGAAAATCTCATCATCCAGAATGTCATAATCATTGATATCGACACCTTGTTCGGCAGCTTGTCGAGAAGCTTCGAACAAACCGGCTGGAGAAAAAAATTTACAATCTGATTGGATCGTATTCTTATCAGTCAGCAGTCGTTGCCTTGCTCCGTATGGAACCCATGTTGAATCCATATTGGTTGTTTCTTCCAATTCATCTCCGTTTATATCACATGTTTGCGAACCATGTCCTGAATAATGGATATAAACCGTATCTCCATGATGTATTTTGTTAACCAACTCCACAAAAGATTTTCGAATATTCTCATGTGTTGCTGCTGCGTTCATTAAAATTCGTATATTATCCTTTTTTAAAAAAAATTTTCCAGCAAGCACTTTTTCAATCAACTGAATATCATTTACGGCCCCTTGGAGAGAAGGAAGGTGTGAGAGATGATAGTCACCTATACCTATTAAAAGAGCATACTTTTCATGTGTTTTTTTGCAATAAGCTTTACTTGACAACAAGAAGGAAATGAAAAGTACAAATATAACAACAAGCAGAATATCCCGCGGATTACGTTTCCCAGTCATAGTCGCCACCACAAAAAACTCAAATCAAGCAAGTTAAAGCGAATTATTGCCAATTGCCCATCAACAAAAACGGCGCCCAATAATAGGGATGTGCATACGATTTTTCAGAAAAAGATTCAGTGGGATCGTCCATTAAATCACCAACGACATCAGCCCGAGTTCCTCTCTTTTCGTTGCCGGCAAGCTCCCCCCCTCCCTGGAGAAACGTCAATTGGGCTTCACGCAAAGCCTCTGCCTTGGAAAGTCCTTTCTTTTCTCGCAATCGGTAAAATCGTTTCATGATCAGGGGGGTAGAATCATCCGACACCTGCCATAACGTAGCGAGCACGCTCTCAGCCCCATTTTTTTGTGCTGTAATAGCCAAACCATCCAATTCACGTCCGTCCGGATTTGACATCTGCACAGCCGTTTCACAGGCAGAAAGAGCCAGCAGATTCAAGCCATGCAGATCGAAACCACCAGTACGCAGCTCGGCAAGACTCAAAGGAGTTCCATCGCCCAAAAGCAAAAAGCTGTCCTTCTCCGAACCGTTGGGGACAAACATAAAATGAGATGCAATATGCAACACTGAGAATTGATCTGTCAGAGATTGCTTGATGGCAGCCTCTGTAAAGGCATTATCCAGATAGATCTTACCAGGCAGGACACCTGTTCCGGATTGCTTTGCATTGACAATTCCCAGCAGTTCATCCCGTACGCCAGACAACGCAGGATAACCATGTACTGATTTGCTCGTACCCATGGCAGCAGCCCGCCAGTTTTTTTGAGGTGCTGTTTTGATCGTTTCTTCGTCCAAAAAAGTGAACATGGAGATTGAATATCGTTGAATAAGATATTTCTGACCATCATACAGTGCGCACATAGGAATATAACGCAATGCCCCATCCAAATGGAAAACAATATGCCTGACTTTATTTGCTTGCATATCTTTGGCAATGGGTTTGAACAACAACTGGTATAACTGTCTTCCCAAGGGCTTTGGATCTCTATCGGGCGAAAGCAATAATTCCCTCCAATTCCCAATGATCTTGTTAAGATCTGCAGATGTAATTGAAATGGTATACGACTTTTGAAAATTGCAATAAGGTGCTGTTACAACAATATCAATTCCATTTTCTAGAACAAGATATGAAACCATGGCTGGGGAACCACCGATACCAGTCAAATCTTCACGCGCATCATGGTGAAAATGCTCGGCTTTCAATTGAGCCTTATCTTGTTTTTTCAATGTCTTGAAAGCATTTATACAATGAAACAATTCATCCTCAAATGCCTTGCGCTCGACTTCAAGATTCCTATCAGCGATTTCTGAACTTGTCCCCTTGCAACGTTGCCAATGGGTGGCCAATTGCCCATCCCAACGTTGCTCAAAAGAATTGAACTGCGCTTTAATCCTTCTCGGGTCCTCAGCAGTGCTATCCCGGCAAATAAAATCATAATATTCTTTCTGCTTAAGCATACGCAAAATCTGCTCAGCTTCTGAATAACGGGCGGCCAGCATCAGGGCATCAGCCAATGTACCGTAATAGTACTTTTTATTCTGCATAAAGGCTTCGTTCAAGTTCTGTGGATCTTTTGGAATATTCGAACGGATGAACTGCATTGAATTAATGCCTTTTTTTGCGAAATATATTGCTCCACCGGGATTTTCCATTGCATTCAATACCCTGAAAAAACCTTGGCAAACTCGATTGGAAAATCTTGGTCTTTTGAGTTTTGGCAAGAGAACATACGCTTGAACAAAGTGTCGCAGGGCTTTATCATATTCTCTTTCGTTATAATATAAATAACCATATGAAAAATGCATTACATATAAGCCAAAATCACTATGCGTTTTTTTAGCTAATGCAAATGCCTTTTCATAATACTCCAATCCTTTTTCTCTATTATTTTTTATGAAACAGGATTTACCAAGATTACGCAATTCAACAATAGTATCTTTTTGTGAATTACTATCCTCGGCGACTTGGATGATTCCTTTGGTCTGCTCTATTGCTTTATCCAAGTCACCGATTTTTTTGAAGTTTGAAGCCAAAATAGACTTAAGAGAAGCAGTATTTGATGCATCACCGATTTTAGCATATATTTCTAGAGCCTTATTACAGTTTTCAATAGACAGCTCAGATTTATTGAGTTCTGAATATAGGTGAGCCAATCCTTTATAAGTATTTGCAACATGTATTTCTGTTAAAATTGTGGCCTTTGATAATACTTTTTTGTAACATTGGAGTGCTTTTTCATATTTACCTTGTTCCACATAAATTTCCCCTATCGATATGAATACAGGAAATTTCATTGATTGGTCACCAAGTATATCTGCATATTGTAACGCTTCATTATAACAGTTTAATGCAGAGTAAAAATCCTGCTCATTATAATATATTGTGCCCAAGGCAAGTAAAGAATCAACTATGTTTTCTGACCCTTTTTTTTTGGGTCCTTCCGGAAACTCAGTGGGTGGCCCCAGTCTTGCTAATCTCCGGGTAGAGTTTTAGCCCGCCACAAAAGAAGTAAATCGCTGTTTTGAAATGCTCCTTATTGCTGTAGCCACAAGCTCGGCGTTTGATGGACATGATCTTGCTGTTCAGCCCCTCCGCAACAGCGTTTGTCACGCGATGCCGACAAAAGGTCACGATGTTGTCCATGTGATCCATGAGCATGTTCGCCACTTTGCCCATAGGCTCGAGCTTCGAGCGTTTGGCCCAAGAACACCATTTCTTCAGAAAACGCTTGGCCCACCCAACAGACAGATAGTCCCACAGTCCGCGAAGACTCTCTTTCATGGCCCAGGCTTTGCCCGTCTTCAGATTCGATTTCTTGAGTTCCTCCAGGCGCGGTCGTTGGGAGTCCGAGAGGTTCTCCTCAGCGTATAACCACAAGTATCTGCTGCCTTTCAAAATTTCGTTTGCTTCAGCCATCAGCGCCTTATGTTCCTGGCGGCGTACTTTATCCACGGCTTCCCCTACATGCTGCATGATGTGGAAACGGTCGAATACGATTTTACCTGCTGCATCGGGTACGTTTTCCTTGGTGGCCAGGAAGTATGCCGGCCACATGTCCATTGATACAGCCTTGATTGCCTTGAGCTGTTCGTCGTTCAACTGTTTGTAATATTCTTCAAGGCTTGCCTTTTTGCGTTCCTCGGCAACATATTCAACCGTACCTCGCAGCAAGTCGCAGACAACCGTCATATAGCTATGTCCTTTCCGGAAAGCCTTTTCGTCGACTCCGATGTAGCTGATTTTGCGCTGTTCCTTTCGTGCCATGCCTCGTCGGACAGCTCTTTCCATAACGCCCCAAGCCTGATCCCATGAGATACGCATCAGTTTGCGGGCGCCTTCGACAGTCGAGCATTCTTTCAGAACATCGATGATCAACCTTTCCATGAGCAAGGTAAAACGCGAACCAGGCTCCGCCCAAAAGACCTTGACCTGCTTGACGCCATGCTCGGGGCAATTCACTCGGGGGATCCTTGCATGGATGAAGGTTTTGAACTGGCACGTATCCAAATGCCGCCAAATCCTTTCTTCCACATGATCCCGGCAAGTCAGTTCCTTGCCGCATTCCGGACAAGTCCAAAGCACCTTGCTCTTATGCTCGAGCCAAATATCCACACGGCCTTCAGACGTTTTCAAGTCAACTTTGTCTACAAACCAAGGGCTCTTGACACCCAAAATCTGTCCGTAAAGATCAACATCTCTCATCGGCGATCTCCTCCTGGAAATCGCCTACATTATGCCGCTACCCACGACAAACCCGGAAGGACCTTTTTTTGCAGATATCGATAGCATCATTTACCATTTTAACGGCAGAAGCGATATCGTTGCGCGCGTACCGCACAAGTCCCCATTTTGTAAGAATCTTTATCTTTAGGTCAAAAAAGTCGGTTCTCTTTGCAAAATTAAAAGCCTGCTTCAATTCCTCTTCAGACTTCTCATCCTTTTCAAATGAATAGTCACAAGAGCCCATTGCAAACAAACTGAACGCCAAAATCATTTGTGCCTGATCATGTGCTTCTTGAGTCAAATTATGTCTCTCTAATTCGTGTTTCATCACACGTACAGACTCATGAGCATTTTCATAAGCATTCTTAAAATCATTAAGGTTAATGTAAGCAGTTGCAATATTACCTTTGAAAACACCATAGTTATATGGTGATATTGTTTTTGCAACTGCAGCACCAATTTCAAACTGCGCTATTGCTTCCTTATAGCGCCCGTCTTTGAATAACTTCATTCCTTTGTCATTTTGAACACATATAACAGAATCATCATCGCCACTATTCAATTGGTGCGTTACGTTGGTTCGAATACAGGAACTAAGGAGCAAGGACGAAAAAATAAAACCCATCACAACAAAAAGCAAAAAATTTTTTTTTGGCATAATTATCAATTATTTTTTAAGGGAACGGCAAAGGGACTGCCCCCGGAGCTGCGGGCTGATAAAATTTCATTAAATTTGGCGTAGGATTTTAACGCAATTAAAAAATCTTAAATATAGAATAAATCTTAATCGGGGTTTTACGCAAGACCTTTATTCTTCTTCAAAATCTATTTATCCATATTTATCCATCACGAATCAGTGGATTATTTTAAAGCTGAAACACTTTTATGCATTCACTACACTCAATTTTATTTAAATTCTGCATATAAAAATGAGATTCTTTGTAGCAGTCAAATCAGACAAGAAGCAAATCGCTTTAGTCCCAACAGCGTGATACACATAACGCTGTTGGGACTTGGCGCAGATGAGACTACTATGATTTAGTGTTATACTTACGATCAAATGCTTCATCGCTCATCGTCAAGAAAATGATAAACTCGACGAATGATGCAACAGCTGGAATTAATGTCCAGCAGAAAACCAGATACAAAATACCCATACCTGTTTGCCCCAAATAAAATCTATGAATTCCGATACCACCAAGAAATATTGCCAAAACTGCCGCAGCAATCTTATTTTTCTTGTTTATAGGCGCTTTGGTTCCATTAGCTGTATTTTCAGTCATAGTTTCCATAACATATCTCCTTTTTAACTTAGTAAAATTATAGCTTCAATACACATTTACTTTTACGCTGTATCACTTTGAAAAATGATATTTAGATACACAACCTTTGAATAAATCTACCCTCCTGAAGTTTGGTAAAACAAAAGGGGTTGTTAAGCTTTATAACAACCCCTTTCACTTTAACTTATTTAAATTTATCAAATAATATTTGTTCATGCGTGTGTAATACTTTTTATATGAAGAATAGGACTACAACCTCCTTTTCAATCCATAACGATTCAATTCAACTATCATTATATTCAGGTCCGATATTTACACCATTAACAATATCTTACTCAATTTCCACATCTTCAGTTAAGGATTCTCCAGAAGACTTGGTAAGCTTAATACTGATTTTTCCTTTCTTTGCAGGTTTGCATTGTACTGTTACATTTTCAATATTCAATTTATTACAAGCCATCACAGCTTCTTCAAATGACTTTTTGCTATCTCCAATATTCTCTAGCAATCTTTTACTAAAATACATGATGACCTGCGATTTTGCATCCTCCATGTTGTTTTTAAGTTCTTTATCAACTTTAGATAGTTTACTACCCGTATTCGGAGATGTATTTTCCGTATTATCAGGCTCTGGTTCCACTTTTTTTAGCACCAGATCTTTTCGGTGACTTGCACGCAACGAACCATCATCGTTGATGATAAATACCTTATTCTGCATTTTGCCATGAAAAATAACCTTCTCATCCCCAACTTCAAATGCACCGTCAATGCTCTGAGAACCTGATGAATAATACGCCGTTCCATCTGAAGATAACGATAATGTGATGTATATCCCTGCTTCGGCGCCTTTTCCAGCCCAAGAATATTCACCCGCAACTTTTTTGGCCAACTCTTGCTGTTTTTTATCCACGTATTCTTCTTCTGATATTGTTTCAGAACTTAGATTTTTAATAACCTGCCATTCTGCATCAACTTTTTTAAATTTGTAAACACTTTTAGTTGTCATTTTCTTTGCTGAAGCAGATGGACCCTTGACAATACTCTCCAAGATAAGTGTGACTTTATAAATCGCATCATCCATTTTTTCAGTTGACTCAACATCAACTTTTTTGAACTCAAGTTTTCCCTGGCCAAACATCAACATGTTAGCTGCCTGCTCTTCTTGTTGCAAAATAGGCTTGATGGCCTTTAATACTTCTTCATTACTCGGGCCACTTGTACAACCAGCAAGCAGACAGCAGATAAGAATGCAGCATGCGACATAACATTTTTTCATAATAGTCTCCTTTTAAAATTACGTTTTTTGCAAAATATTCCAGACAGCATTATATATATTTAGCCATCTGAAATTTCTTCAATTACAGCAAAATTATAAATTATGATAAACATTGTAATTCAGTAAACAAACAATAGGCGTGAAACAACAACCTGACTCCAGACTTGACTGCCACAGTTTCAGTTTATTGTGTTTTCCGGCTTGCTAAAACAGGTCGGAAATCTGATTTATAAAAAATGAGGATGTATTATGAAAAGATACGTCAAATGGCTCTTGGACGATATCCCTATAGCTCAATAAGTACGTAAAACTCTGCCTATGGGATACTTTCTTCGAGTCGGTCAAGCAACTGGCGCAACTGTTCGTTTGCTTCAACGGATTCCAATGGATTACCCGCTTGCTGAAAAAACTGTTGCAGAGAATCCAAGCAAGCCGGTACGTTGCCTGCTCCTGGTTTGATGTCTACAAATTCGGTACGTATTGCGGACAACGTATTGCCAAGTTCGTTATAGGCTGCCGAAGTAGATACCTTGCCTTGCAGACGAACGTACGTTGCAGCGGCAACCCAGCGCCCCAAATAGTAATAGATCGAATTGTCCTTCTCGGAAAACACTCTTTTGGATGACACGGTCAATTGCGACATTCCGGCCTCCCATCCTGCATCAAAATCCTTTTTTTGGGATGATTCACGGCCCGTGTCGCCGCGGGAAGCCACCATCTTGAAGCTATCCAGCTTGTTGTTACTCAAAGCGCCGTCTTTCCCCAGCATGGAATATAAATCTTCAACGCTTCCCGGAACACTGGTCCCGCTGGAATACATGGAGAACACAAACAAAGCGCACGCGGCCAAAGCAATCAAGGAACTACCTGTGAGCCATTTTTTTTTCGCAGACTCTCGGCGTTCTTTTATTGCTGCGAGTTCCTGCCAGCGCATCCGACAGGTGTTGCATTGATCCAGATGCGCGTACAGTTCCGATCGTTTCTTGAGCCCTACCTTGTTTTCGACCAGTTCTGTTAATTCTTCGTCAGACAGGCAGTCCGATAACACACCATCCGGATATTGGCTTAACAACGCTATGTTAACGGCACTATATTCTGCCGCAGACGGCGAATGCGTGGCTTTATGCAGCGCTTCAAGTTTATGATGCTTTGTCATCACCTGCTCCTGAACTTTGATGCTGTATCGAGACGAGCGATTGCTCTCTCTGCGACAGTAATTTTATGGTCACCGTGCCGTTATCTTGGGACTCCAAAGCAACCGATTCAACATATGCGAGCCTATTTGCGGTGATGACATGATCTTTTCAACCCGTTTCATAAACCAGGACATCCGCATTTTTTAAAAGTGGCACAAAAAAATGATTATTTTTCAAAAAAAATCAAAATGAGCTATAAATCCAATCTGTTGCTGTACAATGGCTATTCCATTCCTTATTCGCCCAAGCAGCTCCCTGCGGCGCCGGAAGGACTGATCGCGGCTCCATCCCAGCATCGTGCCGGCAGATTCGACCATAGCGCCATCCTGATAAATCAAACGCAAAAACAATTTTTCTTCTATGCTCAGATGAAGATTTTCACTGAGGGCATCAAAAAAATTCTTGCAGGTTACATCATCAAGATCTTCTTTCCTGGGCTTATACCAATCAAGAAAAATGCGCATTGCCTGTATAGAAGCTTCCTCTTCACGTTTGATCAATACTTGCTCAGGAGGACCGAAATCTTCCTCTTCGGACGCGAATGTATCAGGATCTGAGGCATCCCGCTGCGGACCTTGCTCACAACAGCTGGGATCTTTGTTGATTATTTCGTGTATGATTGAGTGGATAAAATCTTTTTGACGCCCGCCTGGGACACTTTTTGATTCATCTTCAACTATTTTTTCAATATCTTGGCCTTTTAAACAAAGGCGCTTATAGATGGCCTCATATAGCGCCCCCATTTTACTGACCCATGCAGGGACATGCCGTTTTTTATTTTTACTGGAAAAAGTGTTGACAATATTGTTTACGATTGCCTTTTTTAATAATCGCCAAAAAGCATCGGCGTCAGTAAAGTCTGTTCTTAATGCAAGCAATTTTTTACAATCATCTTTTTCAATTGTATCACATACAAATATGTAGGCATCATCAGCTTCTATGTCAGATTTTGAAAATCTAAGCTCACACTCCTTACGTATTGGATTTTGCTGCTTCGATATCAATGAAAAATATGCATCACGATGTTTTTGTCCCATGGCAGCTCCGTTCTCACATTGATATCAACGATACTCTTTCTTATTCCGACGGTTCCGAACAACTAATGTATTTTATGACTATCATCTCGAAGACTGAAGGCGTTTTGAAAATGGAGAGTGTCTTGGCATCCCTTTCAATTACTCTGCGTGTTCAACAGGAATGCAACCTGCCATAAATATTTTGTCCAAAAATGTAACTAACGTATTGTTATTCTTTGATCAAACAAGAACAATCCCCTCAATCATCCACGATGCAACCAACTGAAATTACAGCCTATTTATACATATTATTCACACGACCATAATTACAAAAAATGAAATACCGAAGTAACAATGCTTGGTTTAGACTACCATTGCGAATTCTCTCCTTATAAGCTCAACATTTTCTCTGCCCAGCAAACGCCCTACGGCTTCAGTTTTTAGCTTGAGCCAAAAACGTACTACCGCCCACCTAATAGAAATAAAATCATTTTCTTAAATCAACTCTCTTACCAGCTGTCCATAGTACGCTAAAACGCCTCTTCCAGCAGCACATCCAGCGTTTCCAGCGCGTCCGGCTCATTCGCGGACTTGTCCTGGTCCTTGCACCAGAGCCCGGCCAGGCTTCCGTCGCGCATCAAGACCACTTGGTGGCCCAGGCGGCGGGTCTGGGAAAGGCTGTGGGAGACCATGACAACGGTCAAGCGTTGAGAAAGCTCCCGCAGCAGTTTTTCGATGATTTCGGCCGAGCGGTAGTCCACCGAGGCCGTGGGTTCGTCCAGAAGCAGCAGTTCGGGCTCCAGGGCCAAAGCCCGGGCCAGGCAGAGCCGTTGCTGCTGCCCGCCCGACAGGGTCGCGGCCGGATGCTGCAGGCGTTCGGCCACCTCGTCCCAGAGGCCCACGCTCCGCAGGGCCTGCTCCATACGCGCTTCTGCCTCGTTGCCTGTGGATCCGGCCACCAGTTTGAGGGGCAGCAGCAGGTTGCGCCCAATGGATACAGGCAGCACATTGGGGCTCTGAAAGACCATGCCTACCCGGCGGCGCAGCAGTTCCACATCGGTCCGCGCGTCGTAGGCTTCCACGTCCGAAGCGCCTGGAAAATCCAGAGTCACCCGTCCGCGCGTCCGGCAGCCCGGAAAACATTCGTTCAAACGGTTCAACGCGCGCAGCAGCGTGGTCTTGCCCGAGCCCGAACGTCCGACAATGACGGTGACGCCGCCCGCCGGGATCTCCAGGTCCACCTCCCGGCAGGCCGGATGGTTGTTGAACAATACCGTGAGTTCGCGGATCGCTACGGATGTCATGGGGCTCTGAATCTGTTCGGATGTCATGGATTGCCTCTCCAGCGCCTCTCCAGGGTCCGCTGCAAGGTTGTGGCGGCCAGAAACAGGCAGGTGGTCAGGAGCAGGAGTACCAGTGCCGCGCCGAATCCCCGCGCGAGGTCGTCCGGGCCACGGTATTCAGCCGCGGTGGTAAAGATGAAAAAGGGCAGGGCCTCGTATTTGTCCAGCAATCCGCGCGGCAGCCCCGCGTTGGCCACCACGCCCGTCAGCATGATCACGGCCGTGTCCTCGGCCGCGCGTCCGATGCCCAGGATCACGCCGCTCATAATGCCCCGTCCGGCCGCGGGCAGCAGCACGTGAAAAATTGTCTGCACCTGCGTGAACCCCAGGCTCGGCCCCAGCAGGCGCAAAGATTCCGGCAGCCCGGCCAGGGTCGTGTACGTGGCGTTGATCATGTACGGCAGAATCAGCAGCCCCATGCAGACGCCCGAGAGCAGCAGCCCGGTTTTGACGTCCGCGCCCAGGACGCGGCGCAGAAACAGAATCAGCGCAAAGCCGAACAACCCCATGAGGATGGACGGCACGCCCGCCAGCAGGTCCACGCTGAAGGACAAAGCGCTTTTGAAGGGGCCGCGCGCGAACTCGGACAGGTGAATGCCGCAGAGAATGCCCATGGGAATGGCCGTACAACAGGCCAGGCACACCACGCAAAAGGTCCCCACGCAGGCCGGCCAGATACCGTCCCAGACGGGCGCGAAACGAAAAATGGCGTCCCACGGGTGCGTATCCCCGAAAAACAACGCCGGGCCCAAAGAATCGCGGCTCTGCCAGAATAAAAAGCACAGCAGAAAACCCATCAGGGCCACGGGCAGCAACGCGCTGAACCAACAAAACCAGGCGAACAGCCGCCGGCTCCACTTTGCCGTATTCATACGCGCCCTCCTGGCTCCCCTGCTCCCCCTGTCCGGGCCTGGATCCAGCGCAATCCCAGATTCACCAGCGCGCTGGTGGCGAACAGAATCAGTCCGGCCGCGAACAAAGACTGGTAGGCCAGGCTGTGGCTGTCCGTGGCCACCACCAAAGCGATGTGCGCGGTGAGAGCGCGGACGGAATCAAAAAGCGATCCCGGAACTTGGGGCGCGTTTCCAGCCAGCATCAACGGAATCATGGTGTCACCGAAGGCCCGACCGAAGCCCAGCACCGCGGCGGCCAGAAAACCCCGGCGGGACATGGGAACCACCAGATAAAGCAGTTTCTGCGCACTGCTCATGCCCAGGGCCGCGGCCGTGACGCGTACCTGGGGTTCGGCCACCTGAAACTGGCTGTGCAGCATCAGGACCACCGTGGGCAGCACCAGCACGGCCAGCCCCAGCAACGCGGCCAGCCAGGAAAAACCGCTGCCGTGGTGGAACACCCCACGCAGCAGCGGCACCAGCACGAACACGGCCACGAACCCGTACACCACCGTGGGCACACTGGTCATCAGCTGGATGGTCCGCAGCGCCAGCCTGGCCAGGCGCGGCGGTCCCATGCCGTGCGCGAAGCAGCAGATGCCCGCGCCCAATGGAAAGGCCAGCAGCATGGCCGAACAGGCCAGCAGAAACGAAGCCGCGATCATGGCCAGAATGCCGAAATGCCCATGAAAGGGCTTCCAGCTCCAGTCCAGCAGCCGGACCAGCACGTCCGCGTGCAGCAGCGGCAGGCAGAAATAGACAAGGAACAGAAACAACGCCAGAACCACCGAGGCCGAAAGGACCGCGGAGACACGTACGACGAACAAAAAGCCGCGCTGGCGGGCAGGTACGGAAGGCATGCTTTGTACTGGCGGAGCGCCCGGCGCTCCGCCTTTTCAACAGGTCATATTAGTCATGCAGCGGGATAAACCCGGCTTTTTTGATGATCTCCACGCAATCCGGCCCCATGACGTACGCCACAAAGGACTTGACGATGCCCTTGGGCTTGCCCTTGGTGTTCATGTAGAGCTTTCGAACCACGGGATAGGCGCCGGCTTTGGCGGTCTCCTGGCTTACCTCCACGTCGCCCAGTTTGGGGGCTTTGACCGTGGCGTCCAGATGGCCGATGCTGACATAGCCGATGCCGCCGGGATCACGCGAAATGGCGGTTTTCATGGCGCCGTTGGAAGGCACCACGTTGGCGGAAACCGCGATCTCGCCCTTGTCCAGAAGCTTTTTCCAATAGGTGCTGCGCGTTCCGCTGGCTTCATCACGGGTGTAGAGATTGATGGCCAGATCCGGACCGCCCACTTCCTTCCAGTTGGTGATCTTGCCGGCGAAAATCTGTTTGATCTGATCCTTGGTCAACGAAGCCACGGGATTATCCGCCTGCACCACAGTGGCCACGCCGTCCACGGCAAAAGGAAACAGCACCAGGCCGTATTTGCCGATCTCCGCGTCGCTGGCCTTGCGGCCGGAGTTGCCGATGTCCACCAGGCCTTCGCCCACCTTCTGGATGCCCACGCCGGAACCGCCGCCGGCCACAGTGATCCGGATGTCCGGATTGGCGGTCATGATGTTCTTGGCCGCCGCTTCCATTACCGGAATGTGCGCCGTGCCCCCGGCAATGGCGATTTCACCCTTTTGGCCGTTGAAAGCGTCCAGTTCGGATGCCAGAGCGCTTTGAGCGGTAAGAACAAACAGCATTGCCAGGAACAATAAGCCCAAAAAACACTTTTTCATGAACCACTTCCTCGTCTTTTGAAGTAATACGGACCGGGCCAAAGACCAGTAAAGCAGTAATACTACCTTGCGTCCGCCAATTGCGCAATAATAGGAATAACCAATATGCATTAATTTTATCAATGGAAAATTGAAATAATCATCCATTTCTTCTATCATATTGCTCCAACTGAAGGGGCTGCATGCACTGGCGATGTGCGCCCATGCACCCCGTGAGAACCTGTCTATTTGCAGTTTGATCTGGTAGTATGTAATCGGATCTTGAGAAAACTATTTCTTTCCGTGCATGCCGTTTCTATCAAGAGACAAAAGCCAATGCTTGAATCGCCAAAGGACGTCCAAATGAAACCACTGCTTTTTATTTGCCTGGCCCTGTTTTTCGTGTGCATGCCGGAGTTCTCCCACGCGGACCAGACTGCCCCGGCCGGCGCTGCAGGTGACAGCGCACCGCATCCCAAAGACCACAAGCTGACCATAGCCATTCTCGAGTTCGACGCGGTGAACGATGAAGCGAAAAAAAGCAACAAAGGCCGTATGGTCTCCGAAATGCTCACGACCGAAGCCTTTCATACGGGGCAGTTCCATGTGGTGGAGCGGCACCAGATCAAAAAAGTTCTGGATGAGATGGAATTCGGCGACGCTGCCTTTTCCGGCGGCACAGCGCAAAAAATCGGCGAACTCCTGGGCGCGGACGCCGTGCTCACGGGATCTGTCAGCGAATTTCTCGGCGTGCTGCGTATGGACGCCAGGCTCATCAAGGTCAAAGACGGCCGCATCCTGCTCGCGGACAGCGCCCAGGCGGAACTGACCATGCAGGCCATGTCACAGGCCGTACGGGAGATTATGGCCAAAATGCTCGCCGCCCTGGGCGGACGGCCTTCCCCGCAGCCGACAGCGCACCCCACTGCACAGCCGGCCGCAGCCCCGCCAGCCTCAGGCAGCCCGGCCCGGCTGCTGCGTCCGGCTTCCATCAGGTCCTCGTCTTCGCTCAAGGCCTCGCGATACGCAAACTATCTGCCGGACAACCTGCTGGACAACAATCCCGAAACCGTCTGGGTCGAAGGCGCAAGAGGCAAAGGCAAAGGGGAATGGCTGGAACTGTATTTCGACCAACCCCGAGTGGTGAGCAAAATCGGTTTCATGAACGGCTACAACAAAATCGCCGCCAAGGACGGCAGCGACCGCTGGCGGCAAAATAGCCGCGTCAAATCAATCCGTATCACCTTTTCTTCCGGACAGTCCCTGGAGCGTACGCTTGAGGACGTGCGCCAGTGGCAGTACGTCACCTTCCCCCCGGTGCGTACGCAGAGCGTACGGATTACCCTTTTACAGAATTACCGGGGAGCGAAATGGCCCAACGACACCTGTCTCTCGGAAATACGCGTTTACGGACAATAGGGGGGTGATCATCACATCCCCCCCATCACCCCCGCGTACAACTGCTTGAGCATCATCTGCGGCAGGCTCGAATCCCAGTGGCCCGTCCATTTGGCCACAAGCCAGAAAAGGACGAAAGCGCCCACAGTTGCGGCGCCCACAACGGACCAGTGCACCGGACGCCCCAAAATAGTCATACGCAGGGCCTCGCGTTCGGGGCAGGCGCCCACGCAGCGCGCGCAGCCCAAGCATTCGGGCGTACGTACGCTGCTTTTTTCCTGCACGGGGATCAGGGCCGGGCAAACCTTCTGGCAGCGGCCGCAGCCCACGCAGGCGTCCGGGTTGCGCCGTACGCCCGTGATGCCGGTCCAGGCCAGCAGGCCGAGCAACGCGCCGTACGGGCAGAGCCAGCGGCACCAGGCATTGCGAAAAAACAGCGAGAGCAGGCCCAGCAGGCCGAAGACCACCAGGGCCGTATGGGAGGGATGAAGAAAAAACAGCAGCAAATGGGCGTCGGCGGAGAGATTATACTTGCCCATTATAAAGGATCGGAGCGCCGGGCCGCCCATACCCACGCCGACCGTAAGCAGAAAGAAAGCCAGCAGCAGGTACTTGGGCACGTTGGCCACGGCAGCGGCCCAGCGGGGCACGCGGCGCTCCAGTCCGAGTTTGCGCCCGGTAGTCGCAAGCAGGTTGGAAACCAGCCCCACCGGGCAGACATAGGCGCAGAATCCCCTGCGCAGCAGCAATCCGGTGAGGATGGCGAAAAGCAGCAAAGTCAACCCGGCCGGGTGCGCGGGATCGTAAGAGCCGGTCAGCAGAAAATATTTCAGCCCGAGCAACGCGCTGATGGGCAAAAAGCCTTCCACACCAGCGGGCCGGACCACGGGCGCTCCTGTGCCGGTTTGCGCCCAGACACAAAAAAGATACAAGTGCCATCCGATGTATCCGCACAACAATGCGAATACGATCTGGATGGCACGTTGGAAAAGAGAAGGGTTCAATGAGTTCAACATGGCGGCACGATACTGCCGGAGATTCCGCGCGTCTGTCAGCAGGCCGACAGTTCGCGGAAACATTGCAAAATTGAAATACAGCGGCAGGCATGCCTCTGCGAGGTCTTAGTCTTCCAGCCGGGCTTCCAGTTCTTCCAGGTCCGGAATGCAGATGGCGCTGCGTCCGTTGCGGCGCAGCAGGCCTTCTTTGGCCAGGCTGTTGACCAGGGAGGAAACGGTCTGGCGCGTGGAGCCGATGATCGAAGCCAGTTGTTCGGTGGTCAGTCCGAGTTCCACCCGGCGGCCGCTGCCGCAGCCCCCGCATGCGTCCCGTTGGGAGCATTCGGGCGCGCGCCGGGCTTCGTAGAGCAGCATTTCCACCAGCCGCCGCCTGACATCGCTGAAAGCCAGGCTGTCGATGATGGAGATGGAGCAGGAAAGCAGGTCGCCCAGCACATTGACCATGGAGGCGGTCAGACTGGGCATGAACAGCAGCCGCTGCCGGACGTCCTCAAGAGCCGCCTCCAGCAGGGTCAGGTCCTCCAGAGCCTGGACAAAGGCGCGCGTGTGGGTGCTGAACACCGCGCCGGGTTCCAGAATGACCAGCGTGAATTCCTTGTCCTCCCGGGCCAGATAGACACGGGCCCGCCCGGAACGGACAATGAAAATCCGGTTGTGCGCCTCGCGCGGCTGAAACACGAGCGCGTTTTTTCCGTAGCCGGTCTCGCTGAACGCCCGCCGCAATTGTTTGTATTCCGGCTGTTCCAAATCGCGCAGCAGATTGGTTTCAAGAATACGCACGCTGCTACCACACAAACGCGCTGGCCTGCTTGCCGATGATGGTCAGTTTGTAAAACTCGCGGCAGGCACGTCCGGCCGCGCCGTAGCAGACGTGCAGCGGCAACTGGTGCTCCTCGCGCGGATGGCAGTAACGGGCGTAAGGCGCAGACTCCCAGTCGATCAGACGTTTCCGGCGTTCCGCTTCATCCAGCCCCTTTCCGGCGCAGTTTTCCGTGAGCCAGTTGTCGAAGGCCCTGTTCCAGGACCGGGTTTCGTCCGTGTCCTGGGTGAAAAAAGCCCGCATGTTGTGAAAGGAAAAGCCCGAACCAATGATCAGCAGGTCCGGGATGTCAAGATGGGCCAGGCAGGCGCCCATCCGGACATGCACTGCCGGATCCAGCCCCTGCAGCAGCGAAAGCTGCACGCACGGGATGTCCGCTTCCGGATACATAAGCATAAGCGGGATGAACATGCCGTGATCGAATCCTCGCTCCGCATCGGCCGTGCAACTGAAACCGCCGCCGGACAGCACGTCGCCCAGCTGCTGCTCCAGTTCCGGATGTCCGGGCGCCGGATATTCCAACTCGTAGGACGCCTGAGGAAAGCCGTAGTAGTCATAGAGCAATGGCGGCCGGGCGCCGCTGGTGATGGTCGGACTCTCCGCTTCCCAATGCGCGCTGACCAGGACGATGGCTCCGGGCCTGGGCAGGCTTTTGGCCAGGAGTTGCAGGTTCGCCACCATCTCCGCGTGTCCCGGATCACCCAGCACAGGCATGGGTCCGGCGCCGTGGGAAATATATACAACATTGTGCTGTGTCATGCGGACACTCCTGCTTGAAGTATGATTATCTTTACTATGGGGAGGGCTCCGACGTCCAGAGTCCCCCTTGTGCAAAAGGGGGCTCCTGACTCTCGCAAAACTCATTCCTGATGAAACAGGCTATTGATTGGTGTTGGAGTTTTACTGCGCTTTCACGACTTCCATGTCCACCGTGACGGCTACGTCATTGCCGATCAGAACCCCGCCGCCGTCCATGGGGGCGTTCCAGTTCATGCCGTAGTCGCGCCGGTCCACCGTAAACGATGCCGTGCCGCCGCGGCGGGTGTTTTTCCAGGGGTCGATCCGCGGATCATCAAGTCCTTTGAAGAGCAGCGCCACCTCGTGGGATACGCCTTTGATGGTCAGCCGTCCTGTCACCCGGAAGCCGTCAGCTTCGGAAACGACCTGAGTACTCTTGAAGCGCATCACCGGATATTTTTCGGCTTCGAAAAAGTCGGCGCTTTTCAGGTGTTGATCCCGCTTCACCACCCCGGTGTTCAGCTTGTCCACGGCAATGGTGACGTCAAAGGCCGTGGGTTTGCCATTTTCAAAGCTGACCGTGCCCTGCATACCGGGAAACATGCCCCGTACCTGCGCGAGCATCAGATGCTGGATGGAAAAGTGGGCCGCGGAATGATCCGGATCCACGTTCCAGGTCTCTGCCTCGGCGGCTGTCGCCAGCGTCAACACCAGCAACAAGCCCAACATGGGTCTGAGAAAGAATGAAATACGCATATGGATTCTCCTTTCTTCTTACCGTACGAGAACGGGAAACCTCCGGTTCGGATACTTCTCCCCCCCTCCGGCGATCTCAAAGAGGCTCGTTATTCGCTTCATACCTGCTGTTTCGAATAAATAAGTTTCCCTGATCAATTTGCAAGCGTAAACCATTCTTTTTTAGTGTACATTAGATTCGAGAAACCGTCCTCATGCCTCTCTGAGGCAAAGTAAGAAATCCAAATAGTATTTTAATGAGCGGAACAGAGATTGCGGAAAAACACTCCTCAAAAGCCCTGCCTGCGGACACTCGGACCAACAAGGCGAAAAGACCACGGAATTCGGCGTACACCTTGCGTTCAAGGATGACGACGGAAATTGTTACTGGTGAAGCTGGCCTCATCGCCCATCGACTCTTTCTACATCCGGGCGCCTGACACACCGCAGGCTCACCAGACAATATCGCGCGTATTGGCCGGACCGCGTTCCACCGTACGCTGGTAGCGGACGTCGGTTTTGCCGAACATCAGCACGTAGCCGGGCTGGTGGTCGTCCGGTACGCCGACGCGCGCGCCCAGTTCCGGGAAGATAGCAAACAGCGTCCGCATGGCCACACCGCACCAGACCGTGCCCAGGCCCATGCTGTTGGCCAGCAGTTCGAAATAGCTCAGCGCGATGAACGGATCCGCAAAGGCGCAGGGCGCGTCCTTGCGTACGGAGACCACCAGCATGTGCGGCGCGCCGCGAAAGACCGTGTCCTCGCCCGCGGCAAAGGCTTTAAAATAGCCCAGCATACGCTGCGGAATGCCTCCGTTGTCCGGCTTGGCCAGGGCGGCCTGAGTAGCCGTACGCGCTTCACGGCGGAACCGCTCCATCACGGCCGGATCACGGATCAGATGAAACAGCAGCCCCTGGTTGTTCACGCCCGTGGGCGCGCTGGCCAGGGCTTCCATAAGCATATCGATCTGTGCGGCGTCCACGGGTTCGTCCAGATAGCGCCGTACGGAACGCCGCGCCCGCATCAGCAGCAACAGGGATTCCGGCGAGGGCAGCCCGCCCGCGAATTCCTCGCTCTGCTCCGGACTGCGCCCCAGAATGGATACGGCCCCGGTCGGACAAATGGCCAGGCAATGCTGGCAGCGGATGCAGCGCCGGGCTCCCTCCTCGCTCATTTCCGGTCCGTCGGCGCCCATCTCCAGGGCCTGCACCAGACAATCCGCGACGCACTCGCCGCACTGCACGCACTTGCCTGCGTCCACGACAAATTGAATCATGCGTTCGTACTCCTTTTGGCTGATTCGTTCTTATCTCGATGCGCGCAGCATACAACCCCAAACGCCAAAGCGGAAGCCCGGTCCGCCCCCTGCAAAAGGGGTTGCCCGGGGCGCTGTTCAGCGTTCTTTGCTGAACCGGATGGACGAGGCCAGAAAGACCACGAGAATGGAGCCCAGATTGTGCGTAACCGCCCCAAGTATGGGAGTGAGCACGCCCAGAAAACTGAGCGCCAGGGCAATCAGATTGATGCCGAAACTGAGCAGGATGTTGATCTTGATGATACGGGACATTCTGCGTCCCAGGCGGATCAAAAAGGGCAGCTGGTCCAGATGGTCGTGCATCAACACGATATCCGCGGTCTCCAGGGCCACGTCCGCGCCGCGAAGCCCCATGGCAATGCCCGTGGAGGCCGCCTTGAGCGCAGGCGCGTCGTTGATGCCGTCCCCCACGTATACGCTCTTGCCCCTGGAGTAGGAGGTGAGGGCCGC
Organism: Desulfovibrionaceae bacterium; assembly: GCA_963677785.2. Lineage (GTDB taxonomy): Bacteria > Desulfobacterota > Desulfovibrionia > Desulfovibrionales > Desulfovibrionaceae. Next base: position 148,276 of record CAXXDH010000003.1, read on the forward strand.
GAACTTTTCTTCCGGCTTCCGGGCCGCGTGATACTGCTCGATACCCACGCTTTCAGCGATGTTGCGGACCGGGAACGGCTGGTCGCCCGAAAGCATCACGATATCCTCTATGCCCGCGTCGCGCAGTTCTCGTACCGTACGGGCCGCGTTTTCCCTGGGGCGGTCCAGAAAGCTGATGGTTCCGGCAAGGCGGCCGTCCACAACGACGTCCACATTGCTGCAGCCTTTTTCATCAAAGGTACGGCTCGTGGTTATGGCCACGCGTCTGCCCTTGACCAGTCCGGAAATACCGCGCCCCGCCTCGGTGCGGATCCCGCTTGCTTCGAGCGGATCAAGGTCCATGGCTTTTGCCTTCTTCACGACGGCGATGCCCAGAGGATGCAGGCTGCCTTTTTCTATGGACGCTGCCAGGCTGATGAGCTCCGCCTCGGAGCTCCCGTTGCACGTACGGATTCCCACCACCTCCGGATCGCCCTGGGTGATGGTTCCGGTTTTGTCGAAAAAAAAACCCGTGGAAACTGCCAGATTTTCCAGATATCTCCCCCCCTTGACCAGAATGCCGGATTTGGCGGCCCGCCCGATGGCGGCCACTGTCGAAACCGGTCCGGCCAGGAGAAAGGAACACGGACACCCGACTATCAGCACCGTGATGGCCCGTGTAATGTCCTTGGTGATGAGATAAGTGAACGCCGCGATGGTCAGAATGGCTGGCGTGAACCAGAAGGCGTACTGATCCACAATCTTGGCGCTTTCGGTCTTCTGCTGTTCGGCGGCCTGCACCAGTTGAATGATTCGCCCGATGGTCGAATCCCCGCCCACGCGGTCGGCCCTGAGTTTGATGAATCCATCCACGCAGAGGGTTCCGGCATAGGCCGCGTCGTATAGTTTTTTGAGCACCGGGATGGATTCGCCGGTGATGGAGGCTTCATTCACCGAGGTGCCGCCTTCGACTACCGTGCCGTCCACCGGGATGGTGTCTCCGGCCCGGAGGACGAGAATGTCCCCAGTCCGTACGTCCTTGACGTCCATACGCAGTTCCTCGCCCGCACGTTCGACCATGGCGGTTTCCGGCGTCACCTCCACCAACGCGCGTATGGAATTGCGGGCGCTTTCGCTGACAGCCTCTTCCACCAGCGCGCCGAAAACCATGATGGCGCTGACCATGGCGCCCTCCAGATAATTGCCGTTGAGAATACAAGCGATGATCGCGATGCTCACCAGTTCGTCCACGTTGATTTCCCTGGCCAGCACCCCCTTGCCCGCCTCAATGATGATGGGCGCGCCGTTTACGGCAATGGAAGCCAGCAAAATCAAATCCCCATAGGTCATCGCGGGGTGAAATGAAATCGCCCTGCCGGCGAAAAACCAAGCCATGGGAATGAGCAGGGCCCCGCCAAGGACCTTGAAAAAATCCTGCGAACGAAAAAGTTCCCTGTACACCTGCAGCTCACTATGGCGTCCGATCATTTCGTCCTCCTTTTAGTTTGATATTCAAAGCAAGTGAGCCTACTTTTATATTTAGATAATTTGAGTGTCAAGTATTTTGATTATCAATTTATTGGAATAGCGAGATGAACGAGAACGGCTTGTATCGTGAATGCCCACTGCCGAAAGCACTAAAAAAGCCCTTGCTCCATGGAACAAGGGCCTTTTTAGTGTGCTGAGCCGACTTCTCTCTCGAAAAGCGCAACAAAAAACAACAGCTGCACCAGTCGAAAGTCTTTGGCAGCCGCAGCCAGTATTCCTATTCTTCCGCAGCCTGCTGTTGTCCCCAGAGAGCGGCGCCCAGGGCGCCGGTCATGTCCGGGGTTTCCGGGATCAGCAGGTTCCGCCCCGGAGTCACACCCAGTTCGGCGGCCAGCAGCTCGCGGACGCAGGCGTTGCGCGCCACGCCGCCTACAAAGGCCAGGGGCAGCTGCAGCCCCACCCGGCCGAGCATATTGGCCGTACGCTTGACGATGGCCTTGTGCAGGGCCAGGGCGATGTCCGCCGCGGGCGTTCCCCCAGCCATCAGTGAGGTGGCCTCGGTCTCGGCGAATACCGTGCACATGCTGTTGATCACGGGCGGATTGGTCCCCTGCAGAGCGAATTGTCCGAACTCTTCCACGGGCAGCTGGAACACCCCGGCCGTATATTCGAGAAACTTGCCCGTGCCGGCCGCACAGCGGTCGTTCATCTCGAACTTCAGCACCCGGCCGTCCGGACGCAGGGCAATGGCCTTGGTATCCTGTCCGCCGATATCCAGGACCGTACGCGCTTCGGAAAAATCCGCGTTCACGCCCAGGGCGTGGGCCTTGATTTCCGTGATGCATTCCACCGGCAGCGAGATTTCGAGTTTTTCCACCAGACGGCGGCCGTAGCCCGTGGCCACAATGGCTTTCGGAGCCGCACCATTGGTCCGGACTTCCTCCAGCAGCCTGCGGCACTGGGACAGCGGGTCAAAGGTGGTGGACAACCGCGACATGCGCCGCGGCTGTCCCTGCTCAATCGCCACCAGTTCAATGGAACGCGATCCGATGTCGATTCCGATGAACATGGCTATTTCAGCGTCTCCACAAACGCTTCAATACGGGTTTTGAGCTGTTCCACGTCTTCCATGGAATAGTCGGTATCGATGTTCAGGCTCGGGATGCCGTTCTGTTCGAGCATTTTGCCCACCGGCATGCTCTCGTAGGCGTAGGGCTGGCAGAACAGCAGCGAATACTGGATCACGCCGTCCACGTTCAGCTCTTTGGCCATTTGCAGGATATTGTCCTTGCGTTCGTTGTTGGGCGTAAAACAGGCGCAGTCGATTTTCAGGTAGCGGTCCGCAATGGCGTCGAGCATCTCTTCCACGGTTTCGCCGCTTTCGTCCACCAGATCCCGGGTGTTGCGCTTGCCTATGCAGGATTCCTCGCCGACGATGACCGTGCCCGAGCTTTCCACGATATAGGGAAGCTTCCAGTTGGGCACGGCCATGGGACAGCCTGTCAGCAGCACGCGCGGCATGTCTTTGTCCACAACGCCCTTGCCCTCTGCCACCCGGGTTTCCAGTTCGTCGCACAGCTCGTTGATTTTCACCACAAAACGTTCGGGATCGTCGTAAAAGCTGATCTGGTTGATCAGCAGCGCGTCGCGCCCGGAAATGGGCGTGGGCGTTGCCGCGCGCAGCTTGTTCATCCGCTCGATGGCCCGGCGCTTGTCATTGACCAGTTTGATGGAAGCCTTGAGCCGTTCGGCCGTGATCTCCACGCCTGTCAGCCCTTCCACTTCGGCCTTGTAGCGCTTCAATTCTTCCAGCCAGAGCGCCCGGTCATTGGGCTTCTTCTGCTGCGGCACCTCCATGACGTACATATTGGCATGCGCGTCAAAGGCCTCGTAGGCCTTTTTTTTGCCGTCGCAGGTGGTTTCGCCCACGATCAGATCGCAGGATTCGGTATAAGGACAAAGCCTGGCCAGCTTGAACCCGATAAAAGACTTGATCAGCGCGCAGGTGTTGCGCGGCACGATCTCCTCGGCCAGCTCCTTGCCCGCGTCGGCGCCCGAACACAGGCCGATTTGGAGCGCGTTGGCGGCCAGGGTCAGCTCCTCGGGCACGAACACGCAAAAGGTGCCGACCACCTTCTGTCCGGCAGCCTTGGCGGTCTGTATCTCCCTGATCCGTTCGCCGTGCACTTCGGAAAGGACGAAATCCAGATATTCCGCGCCTTTCAAACGCCCCTGCTGCGAAAGGTAGATGTCCCCGTAGAACTGCCCCAAAACGCCGAGAAGCTGGTCGTGCGCGTCCAAATCCAGATTCAGACGCTCCCACATTTCTTTGTGAGCGATATCCGTCATCCTTGTCTCCCTTGCTGTTGGCTGGTCAAATTCTCCTGATTCGGCCTGAAACACTGCAGCAAAAGTACGTTCTGATGCAGGGCAAGGAAAATAGTTACTTCTTATAAATTGACTGATTATCAATCATATTTTTAAATAGCAGGAGCGTCCCGTTTCAGTCATCCGGACTAATCGTTTTGTACCTCTTTCTTCAAATATCTATAATAATGACTAATCTGATAGACAGCCTTGATGGGGTCATGTCCGAACACCCGGTCCTTGGCGGCCAGCACCGTGACCGGGGCCTCGCAGAACTTGATGAACATGGAATCGTGTCCCACGCACAGGCCGAGCAGTACGCAGAAGTCGACCTTGTGGCGGTTTGCGGCCATGGCCTGGAACACGGGGTGGCAGGTGGTTTCCTGTTCCGCCTTGGTATCCACCTGCCAGTCCTTTTCTATCCCCAGTTCGGACTTGGGAATGCGTCCGGCCTTGCACATGATGGAAAAGGTTTCGAACCCGGCCTGTTCGAAAAACTCGTGCACGATCTTGGCCTCGGCGCGCAGTCCGCCGCAAAAAGCCAGTCCGATCCGTTCGAACTGCATCCTCCGGGCGAACTCAACTATTTCCAGAATTCTCGGCTTGATGGGCTTGACGAACTCGTAGCCCAACTCGCGATTTCCGTAGCCCGCGGCTTCCTGGATGCAGGACTGATGGGCGAACTCGTAGAGCTTTTTGTCGGCTTTCATCACCTCCAGCGCCGCACGGGCCAGGTCCTTGTCGTGGACCGACGGGCAATTCTTGGGGGCCTTGCCTCCGGGCGTACGGCAATACCGTTCGCGCCATTCATACGGGCAGACTGCGCATTGCGGAAAGACTTCACCATTGTTATGCGGCGTATCGGACATAATCTGAGTCTCCTTGTTTACGCATATTGATTGTAAAATCCCTATGCTGACTATGCGGAATATTCTATCAGTTACGCTTCCGCACACAGGAATACGCCAAATTATAGCCGTACACAAAGGCAACGCAAAATCAAGACCTTGTCTTACTTTTCACAATCGCAACAATCTCCTTTTACTCCTACGTTTTTGGTATTTTTTTAAAAAAACTTGCCTAAAAGCTGCGATCCCACGGCGGACAAGGCCGCCGCCGCCCCGGTGATGGTCCAGATCCGCTTTTTCAGGCTTTCCACGTCCGTACGCATGTCGAGAAAGGAGCGGTCCCAGATGCTGGACCGCTCCGAGAGCATGGTTTCGATTTTGGCCAGCAGAGCCAGCTGCGAGGTCTGCTGGTCGCGCAATTGCCTGATCTCATTTTCCAGCCCGCAGACGCTGTGCTGCAGCGGATCCATGTCCTGTTCGCGCATTGTTTCCTCCTTAGGAACGGCCCCGGTCCTGTTCCGAGTTTTTGGCCCCCTTGCCAACGACCTGTTCGAGCAGGCGGTTTTTCTCCGCGGATCCGGCGGACGAACCGAAATAATAGGCCACCACGGTATCGGCCTTGGCGCTGACATAGCCGATCAAAGTTCCGGCCACTCCGGCCACTTCCGGCTGGATCCTGCCCAGAAACACGTACGCCACGGACACGAAGAATCCCGCCAACACCACAACGGCGAGCACTTTCGGGGTCCGGTCCGGCACTGCGGCTTTCGTTTCCGCCCTTGCCCCGGCCTCTTTCTGATGGCTCCGGGCAATGGCTGCCAGGTCGATTCCCAGTTCGCCGAGCTGTTCCTGCAGCTGCAGTTCGGCCTTTTTCAACGCCGCTGCCGCCGCGGGCGTCAGCGTACGCAGGGCTTCCACAACTTCCTGCTCGTTGGCGTCCGCGCGTCCGAGCAGCGCCACGGACAGAGCCGAGACGCCCAGCCCGGACAACGGCCCGTCCAGGGACAGCGCCACGGTGGGCGCGATTCCCGCGACCACTCCCTTCCACTCAAATGCCATAACATCCTCCTGCACTTTGCTTTTGTTTTTCCTCCTCTATTGCTTCAGACTGCAAGGTTATATATTATTATAGGTACGGAAAACATGTCGAAGCCTTTCGCCTCTTGCGCAAGGCCCGTCTTGACCTTAGTTGTACCAGGAGGGCGTATGTTGAATTTTTGTGTGGACTTTGAAAAATGTCTTGGCGGCGGAAATTGCGTCCGGGATTGTACGCGCGGCGTCCTCGCGCTCGACGACAACAGACACCCGCAAGTGGTTCCCGAGCGCGCCGAGAAATGCATCAAATGTCTGCACTGCATGGCCGTATGCAGCGCCGGCGCCATCAGTCTTTTGGGGCATAACCCGGAAGAATGCACGCCTTTGGAAGGCAACTTTCCAAAACCCAGTCAATTGGAGGCTCTGATGAAGGGGCGGCGCAGCGTACGCAGCTTCAAACCCGAACCGCTGGACCGGGATACTATCCGCTATCTGGTGTACACCGCCGGGCACGCGCCTACAGGAGTCAACAGCCAGGCCGTGTTATACACGGTGATTGATTCGCCCGAACTCATGCGTAATTTTCGCGACCAGACCATGAACACCCTGACGCGACGGGCCGAACAGAACAGGCTGCCTGAACGCTTCGATTATTTCAGGGCCTTCATAAAAGCCTGGCATGAGGGAAAAGACATCATTTTCAGAAACGCGCCGCACATGCTCGTGACCTCTTCCCCGGCGGATGGGCCTACGCCCCGCGAAGACAGCCTCATCGGCCTGAGCTATTTTGAACTGCTGGCCAACAACATGGGTATTGGCACGCTATGGAACGGCCTGGCCAAATGGGCCATAGAGGACATCGCCCGTGAACTTCGCGACCTGCTGCGCATCCCGGCGGCCAACATCATCGGAAGCGTCATGGTCTTCGGCAAACCCGTCACGCGCTACTACAGGACCTTGCCGCGCAACCCCAAAATTGCTTTTATCGACGCGCTCAACCACGGTTGACCGCCGCGCATGAGGAGGACGCACCGTGTCGGAAGTACGCACCATGGATACGAACCAGTTACGCGGGTTCATGGCTACACATGCCGAGGGCCGATACGTCCTTGTGGATGTCCGGCAGCCCGGAGAGTACCGGCAGGGACACATACCAGGCGCGCGGCTGCTGCCTCTGCCCGAATTGCTGGAGGATACGCCGCGCCTGGACCCGGACCTGCCCCATGTGTTTTATTGCCGCAGTGGTTCGCGCTCCGCCCGGGCCGCGCGGCATGTTCTGGAGCACAAGCTTGTCCGCAACGAAATCCACAATCTGCAGGGCGGCTTCATGCAATGGAACGGCCTCACGGTTGACGGCGTACCCAACGTACGGGTCTTTGCGAAAGCCGCATCCTTGCGCGGCTCCCTGCTCACGGCCATGAATCTGGAAAAAGGCGCGCAGCTGCTCTATGAATCCATCCGCGATGCGGCGGTGAACAAACCTTTGTGCGACCTGATGCAGAAACTGGCCCCCATGGAAACGGAACACGCCCAGGTGCTCTACAAACAGCTCCTGGCCCTGCCCGAGACAGACCGGGCCCTGCCGAATTTTGACGAACTCTATGCGTCCATGCCCGGAGACATCCTTGAAGGCGGCAAATCCGTGCCGGATCTGGCCCCCTTGATCGCCAAAGCCCGGCAGGGCAGATGCGTCGAACTGGCCGAACTGGCCCTGGAAATGGAAATCAGCGCCTTTGACCTCTACCGGTCGCTGGCGGAGCAAAGCGCGGAGCACGGCCCGGAACACACCCCGGACACGGACGCACTCCAGACCTACCTGTGGCTTGCGGAACAGGAAAAAGCACACGAACGCATTCTGCTCAAACATATGGACGCCTTTATCTGATTCCGGAGCACATATTCATGTCTGAAAAAACGCGGATCTATCCCGTGGCCCTGGCCCAGGCGCCCGGCTACACGGACCCCTCGCTTGCGCGCCTGGTGGCGGAAACGCTCCAGGCAGCGGACTTTGCCCCCCGCAAAAACGAACGCATCCTGGTCAAAGCCAACCTGCTCCGGGCCACGGCGGACGGACTGGCCTGTACGCACCCGGCCGTGGTCAAGGCCGCCTGCCAGTACGTGCTGGACCACGGCGCAAGCGTCCGTGTGGGGGATTCGCCCGGTTTCGGTTCGGCGCGCAGCGTTGCCCGGGACATTGGCCTCACCGACGCCCTCGCGCCGTTGGGCGTAGCCGTGATCAATCTCGACCATCCGACCATCCGGCGGTTGCCCTGCGGCCTGCACGCGGGCATTTCCCGCCGCGTCTATGATCACGACAGGCTGCTGAACCTGCCCAAACTCAAGGCCCACGGCCAGATGCGCGTCACCGGTGCGGTCAAAAACCTTTTCGGCTGCGTTGCGGGCGTCCGCAAGGCAGTGGCCCACTTCCTCCACGGGGACAAACAGAACCGTTTTCCCTCCCTGCTGCTGGATGTTCGCGAAGTGCTGCCCCCGACCCACTCGCTGCTGGACGGCATAGTGGCCATGCATGTCAAAGGCCCTGTGGACGGGAGTCCGTACGCCCTCGGCCTGCTGGCCTCCGCGGCCTCGCCCCTGGCGCTGGACACGGCCCTGTATACGCTGCTCGGCCTGAACTCCGGGGATGTGCCCATCTGGCAGGAAGCGGTCCGCCGCGGCCTGCCGGACAGTGATCCGGCCAATCTGTTTTTCCCTTTGGAGCAGCCCGGCGCCTTCGAAACCGGCGGACTGCAGCTTCCGCAAACCCTGAAACCCGAATCATTCAACCCCGTACGCCTGACCGTCAGCACCTGCAGGCGCATCTGGGCGCGAAGGCCCCGAATACGATGACAACACCTATTCCCGCTCCTCAATTGGTCACGGACATACGCGAACGCTTGCTGGACTGGTTCGCCGAACATAAACGCCCCCTGCCCTGGCGCGCACACTACGCCCCTTACGAAGTGCTGGTGTCCGAAGTAATGCTCCAGCAAACCCAGATGGAACGCGGCGTGGCCTATTTTCAACGCTGGATGCAGGCATTTCCGGACGTGGAATCCCTGGCCCAGGCCGAGGAGGACGAGGTTCTCCGGCTCTGGGAAGGCCTGGGCTATTACAACCGGGCGCGCAACCTGCAGCGTACGGCCAAAATTCTCCTGGAACAGCACCAGGCCGGACTGCCCGATGATGCGGACTCCTTGCTGGCCCTGCCCGGCATCGGCCCGTACACGGCGGGCGCCATCCGCAGCCTGGCCTTCAACCAGGATGTCCCGGCCATCGACGCCAATGTCGAACGCGTCCTGTCCAGAGTTTTCGACCTGGACCGCCCGGTCAAGGAGCCCCAGACCCACTCCCGCATTTTGGAACTGGCCGACTGGCTGCTGCCCAAGGGCAAGGCCCGGTTGTTCAACGAGGCCCTGATGGATCTGGGCGCCATGGTCTGCTCCAAAAAACCCCAATGCGCGCGCTGCCCCCTGGAAGGATTGTGCGAAAGCCGCAGGCTGGACATTGCCGAAGAACGCCCGGTGCCGCCCAAATCCATGCAGCTGGTTCCACTGGAAGTGGTCACCAGCGTGCTGGTGCACCAGGAACGTTTTTTCATTCAGAAACGCTTGCCCAAAGGCGCCTGGCCCGGGCTCTGGGAATTCCCAGGCGGCCGGATAGAACCCGGAGAAACCCCGGCACAGGCCGCGGTCCGGGAGTTTGAAGAGGAAACCGAATTCAACGTCCGTACGCGGGAATTCCTCGGCGTGATCAAACACGGTTACACCAAATACCGCGTCCGGCTTCACTGTTTTCTCTGCACGCTCGCGAACGGCTCCCAGGAACTGCCCCTCCCGCACCTGCATGCGGCCACGGAATACCGCTGGATCCCGTTCACCGGACTGCTGGATTTCGCTTTTCCGGCCGGACACCGTAAATTGATCGACCAGCTGTCTTGCGAGCCCGCTCTTGGTCGCGTATTATAATACACTCCACAACTCCCGACAGATGAGGCGTTTCATGAAGTTGGTCCGTTTTCAGCGTTGTTTTTTGTTCCTTTGCGCCGTGCTCGCCCTGCTGTGCGCCACGGCCTTTGCCCAGTCCGTCCCTGTTCCGGAACTGCCCGGCCGGACCAGCGCCCCCGAACTGCCCGGCGTGAGTGATGCGTCCGCCGTTTCCCAGCGGCTGCCGTACGAAGCGCACTGGGAACTGTTCCGAAGCAGCAGCGCGCCCGGCGACCTGTTGGCCGTGCTCTGGGTGGAGCCGGATCCGGGCATTCACGCCTACGCCCACGCACCGGGCAGCGCCATGGCCAAACCCACGGATCTGAAGGTCGCGGTCAAGCCGAACACGCTCCAGACTGCAGTGAGTTACCCCCCCGGCACGCCCAAAAAGGACCCGTTGTTTCCCGAAGGCAGCGTCAATCTGTACGCGCAAGCCACGCCGCTGTTCGTGAGGCTGCCTGACGCCGCCGGAGCGGAGGCACTCGTACTGGACGGACGCTTGAACATGCTGCTCTGTTCGGACAAAAGCTGCTGGTACGTGGATGAGCCGCGCAGCAAGCGCTGGGAAAACCTGCGTACGGCGGATCTGCCCGACGCCGACACCCAGTCCTGGTGGCCGCTCTATGCATCGCTTTCCAAACCTGGGACGGAGCAAATCCCGCAACCGGCTACAACAACCGCCCCGGCCGCCACACCATCGCCAGCGCCTTCAGCAGCTCCGGATCAGCCGGACAACGCCGCCGGGTGGCTGGATACGCTGAAAATCGCGCCGCACTATTTTCAAATGGAACTGGAAGTGAGCGGACTGGCCAAAGCCATCCTGTTCGGATTGCTGGCCGGACTGATTCTGAATTTCATGCCCTGCGTGCTTCCCGTGGTCAGCCTGAAGTTGTCCAGCCTGATGGCGGTCAGCGGCCTGGAAGACAAAAGCAAACGTACGCGCCATTTCCGCGAACATAATATTTTTTTCAGCCTGGGCATTCTGAGCTATTTTCTGCTGCTGGGGGTGGTCTTCGGGCTGGCAGATCTGGCCTGGGGCCAGCTTTTCCAGCAGGCCGGGGCCATGATGATTTTGATGGCCCTGGTATTCGTGCTGGGGCTCAGCCTGTTCGGCGTATTCGACCTGCCCGTACTGGATCTGAAAACCGGTATCGACACCAGCAAAAGCCCGCGTCTGCAGGCCCTGTTCACTGGCCTGCTGGCCACGCTGCTGGCCACTCCCTGTAGCGGGCCCTTTTTGGGGGGCGTACTCGGCTGGACGCTGAACCGTCCGCCCGAGACGGTCATCCTGGTTTTTTGCAGCATCGGCCTGGGCATGGCCCTGCCCTACATATGCATGATATTTTTTCCCGGGCTCGTACGCTTGTTTCCCCGTCCCGGCAGATGGAATGTACACCTGGAGCGTGTCGTTGGTTTTTTTCTCATGGCCACCGCTTTGTATTTATTCACGATTCTGCCAGAGTCCCACGAAATTCGGGCATTGGTGCTGCTGTGGTGCGCGGGTCTGGCCGCCTGGATCTGGGGCAAATGGACAACGCTTTCGGACAGCCGTCGCAAGCGTATGAGCGTACGCGCCCTGGCTCTGGCCGTGGCGCTCGGAGCGGGGCTTTACGCTCTTTCCACGCCTGAGCCGCCGGCGCAATGGAAGTCGTTCAACGAACAGCAATTCCGGCATGCACTGGGCAAACGGCCGCTGCTGGTGGATTTTACGGCGGACTGGTGCCCCAACTGCAAATTTCTGGAATTGACCGTTCTGACGCCGACAAACCTGACTGAATGGCGGGATGCTCACGACCTGGTATTGCTCCAGGCAGATATGACGCAAGAAAATCCGGCGGCCGAAACATTGCTGCGCAAACTGGGCAGCAACAGTATTCCGGTGGTGGCTCTGTTTCCGGCTGGAGATGAAAGCGCCGCGCCGCTGGTTTTGCGCGATCTGTTCACCGCCAGCCAGCTGCAACAGGCACTGCAACAAACAATCAATTAGGACTGCAAATCAGGGGAAACGCCCTGAATATTTCGAGGTATTACGAATTGCCGTCTCCGGCGCATTCGAGCAGCCCGTCAACACGTTGGGCCAGCTCCTCCAGCTCCTGGGCGACCACATCAAGATCGTCGGTATTGAGATTTTCCGGTTCGGTATTGAGAAAAAAATCCGCTCGCTTGCGCAAGGCAAGACAAATGGCGGCGATTTCTCTGATACGATGTTCGTCCATAAGGATATTGTCCTCTCTGCAAAAGGGTTTTCCCAATAATGCTTAAACTTACTATGCCCTTAATCAGGCGGCTTGGCAAACGGTTCAAAGCAGCCCAAAAATTGTATTATAGTTCGAAATTGTTTGATTTTTTGGATAATCTCATAAAGTTGGAACAAAAATCCAACCCAAGGCTTGACACCTGGATACGATAGAGATAGAGTCACCCTTCTTTGATTCCGGAGGTGGAAGAATGTATGCTATAGTTGAAAGCGGCGGCAAGCAATTCCGTGTGGAAGAAGGAAGCGAAATCAAAGTCGACCTTCTTGCTGCCGAACCAGGAAGCGAATTGGAAATAGACAAGGTCCTGCTGATTGGCGGCGAGGATACGCAAGTTGGTGCACCTTACGTTGAAAACGCCAAGGTGACCTGTGAAGTGGTCGAACATGGCCGCGGACAGAAAATTCTTGTTTTCAAGAAATGGCGCCGCAATGACTCCCGCAAGTCCCGTGGGCACCGTCAGGACTATACGTTATTGAAGGTAAAGGCCATCGCGTCCTAATTCGCGAGGTCGAGGAGAAAAGCGAGCATGGCACATAAGAAAGCGGGCGGTAGCTCAAGAAACGGTCGCGACAGTGCCGGACAACGGCGCGGCGTCAAGCGCTTCGGCGGAGAACAGGTCCGTGCGGGTAATATCCTGGTCCGGCAACTCGGCACAAAATGGCATGCCGGTGAAAATGTCGGCATTGGTAAAGACTGGACTCTTTTCGCCTTGATTGACGGCGAAGTAAAGTTCGAGCGTTATTACCGCCATAAGAAAGCCAAAGTCCGGGTCTGCGTAGTTCCTGCATCTGCTTAGCGTTTTTTGCGCAGCACATGCTTTGGACAGATTTTTCAATCAAAGGGCGCTTCCTGACATGCAGGGAAGCGTCCTTTTTGTATTGGAGGCAAAAATCATGACCCGTCTTCTGCGCCTCGTCTGCTGCTGGCTCATTCTGGGATCCATTCTGCTGCCTGCCGTCCCCGGCCATTGCAATGCCAGGGAAGATTCGGCCCGAAAATCCCTGATGGACAGCCTTCATAAACAAGCAAAATTCCTACTTGAAACGTCGATTATCGGCTATACTCAAATCCGGCACACCCCTTCCGGGGCTCTCTTCTATATCACCGACCTGACGGGCAACTCCTACTTCCTTTTTCCTTCTTCGGCCATTTCTTCGAAATTACAAAAAATGCTGCTCGAATCCTACAAAGAAGGAAAATTCATCAAGTTGAACGGACTGATGGTCACGTGGGACGACCACCCGCAGCCGGGAAAAAAGGCAAAAGAGTCGGGCTTTTTTGTCGACTCCGCTACAACGTACGCCTGGGCTGACCCTATCTATGCGCAAATGCGGACTGAGATCGAACAGGAAAAAAGAGAACAGCAGAAAAAAAAGCTGCAGGCCAAAAAGAAAGCCGAACAAAGAAAAAACGACCCGGCCCACATCAGAGAACTTAATGAAAAAGCAGCAAAACTGAAAAAACAACGCGAACAAGGCAAAGCGCCTCAGGGCGCTCCGCCTCGGCCTCCTAAACAGTGAACCGGTGCATCAGGACGCGGGAACTCTCCCGTGGATGGTGCGTCAAAACTCGGCAGGATGCGGAATCTCTTCAGATCTCAGATTGTTTTCCTGAGTTGCCTTTTGCGAAAGGTCGGGATCAATCAGCGTATCAAGACGCAATTCGCCTTCTGGCCGCATGGAAAACCAATTTTCCTGCCTTTGGGATAAATGTCGTCTGCTTCTGGCTAGTGAACGGGAAACCGGCATATGCACTCCTTTCCGATTGATGAATTTTACTAGAGTCAGATTATAGTTTAGCATATTGGCAAATAAAAACAAGAGTCTTTATGCAGATGTCATTTTTCAGGCAATCTTTTCGACAAATGACTTAGCTTTGAAACAAAGTTTGCCGCGACAGTAACAATCAGCAATTGCGATAATCCAGTATTATTGTATTTAGGCAAAGCAATGCGTTTTGTAGATAGAGCAGAAATCACAATTAGATCCGGACATGGCGGAAACGGATGCGTCTCCTTCCGCCGCGAAAAATTCATTCCCAAAGGCGGCCCGGACGGCGGAGACGGCGGCAAAGGGGGCAACGTCTACTTTCGTGCCAACCCCAGCCTCCTGACTCTGTACGACCTGCGCCTGCAGCGCCATTACCGTGCGCCAAACGGCCAGCCCGGCCAGGGCAAGCAGAAGTACGGACGCAAAGGCGAAGACCTGTACATTGATGTCCCAGTGGGTACGCTGGTCTACCAACTGTTGGAGGACCCGCAGCAGCAGGAAGACGAGGAAGACACTCCCGATCTCAACCGTACGGGCACGGGTGAAGGCGTACTGGTCACCGGCCAGGGCGGCGCTATGTACTATGAGGTGACGGAGGATCCGGACGAAGAAAGCGAGCCTGGCGATTATGTAAACGACCATACGGACGACGGGCAAGACGGCGAACAGCAAGCCGCCCCGGAGGAAGACCGCTGGGAACTCGTGGCGGACATTGTCCGGCCGGACCAGGTCGAACTGATCGCCAAAGGTGGACGCGGCGGAAAAGGCAACACCCATTTCAAATCCGCCACCATGCGTACGCCTCGTTTCGCCCAGCCGGGAGAACCGGCTGAAGAAAAACGTTTGCGGCTGGAGTTGAAAATTCTCGCCGATGGGGGCCTCGTCGGCCTGCCCAACGCGGGGAAATCCACGCTTTTGTCCGCTATTTCAGCTGCCAAACCCAAAATAGCCCCCTACCCGTTCACGACAACTTCCCCCAACCTCGGGGTGGTCATCAATGACTTCGGCGATCATCTGGTTCTGGCGGATATTCCCGGGCTCATTGAAGGGGCGCACCAGGGGCGCGGCCTGGGCATGCGTTTCCTGCGCCATGTGGAGCGCAACCGCTTTCTGGTTCATATGGCCAGCGCCGAGGAACTCTACGAAGACGACCCCTGGTCGTTATTTCAACTTGTGCAGGAGGAAATGAACGCTTACAGTCCGCTTCTGGCCCAGAAACCGCAAATTCTGGTGGTCAATAAGATTGATTTATTATCGGAAGAAGCGTTACAAAGCCTGCGGACCCGCACTGCTGAGGCAGCATTTCCCGTCTTTTTCATTTCCGCCTTGACCGGTGCCGGGCTGGATGCACTCGTAGCCGCGCTTTGGAATCTGCACGAACAGACCCGCGAGCAGGACAGCAATACGGACGAATCGAAGTGACAATGCTTCATTATATAGAATACGACCAGCGCCAACGTTCGGAAATACTCGCCGAAGTCAGCCGGGTTGTGGTCAAGGTGGGCAGCGCGGTACTTACCTCGCAGGAAGGCCTGCGTACGGAAATCATCGCAAGCCTGGCGGAACAGATCGCCTTCTTGCGATCCAAAGGCATCAAGGTGGTTCTGGTTTCGTCCGGAGCCGTCGCCGCCGGGCGGGCTGTTTTGAACAACTCCGAGACCCTGGAGATCAAAGGCGTGCCGGACAGGCAGGCCGCGGCAGCCATCGGGCAAAGCCGCCTGATGCGTTCCTATGAAAAAGCCTTCGAACCCTATAAAACTGTTACGGCGCAGCTTCTCCTTACCAAGGACGATTTTCAGAGCCAGCGCCGGTATCTGAATGCCAGCAACACCTTCAGCAAACTTTTTTCCTGGAACGTACTTCCGATTGTCAATGAAAACGACACGGTCGTGGTCAAAGAACTTGAATTCGGCGACAACGATTCGCTGTCGGTTCTGCTGCTGAACATGGTGGAAGCGGATCTGTTCATCAACCTCACCTCGGCCAAAGGGTTGTGCTCCGGCAATCCGGATCTCGACCCCGAAGCCCGGATCATAGACTGCGTTGAAGATGTTGAAGTGATGAACCTAAAAGCCCTATGCGGCGGGAAGACCACCGTGGGGTCGGGCGGCATGTATTCCAAAATGCTTGCCGCGAGAAGGGCCGCGCAACTCAGCGTGCCCACGCTGGTGCTCAGCGGGAAAGAACCGGGCGCCATAATCAAAACCTTCAACGGAGAAATGCTTGGAACATGGATCCGCGCCAGAGACAAAGGCATTCCCCGCCGGAAGTTCAGCCTTGCCTACAATACGCAGCCCAGAGGCGTCGTCAGCATAGACGCCGGGGCGGTCAGCGCGCTCCTGCACCATGGCAAAAGCCTGCTGGCAGTGGGCGTCACCAAAGTGGAAGGCAATTTCGACCGGGGGGCTCTCGTACGCGTTACGGATCCTGAAGGAATCGTTATCGCCGTGGGGCGTTCCAATTACAAATCTTCGGATTTACGGCGTATCGCAGGGAAAAAATGCCGTGATATCGAATCAATTCTCGGCTTTAACCACCAGGAAGCCATCCACCGGGACAACATGCTCCTTGATGCGGTAGTGTAGCTTTTTTTACATCTTTAAATACTTCAAGATCGGATTCATGGGAAAACTACTCAAGAACGTACTTCAGATCGGATTGGTCGCGGGCTGCTTTGTCTACGTATTTTGGGACATTGACTTTAGTAAATTTCTTGTTTCGTTCAAGGAATTCGGTGTCACCACCATCCTCGGCGCGTTGGTTTACAGCATTGTCCCCTATTTGATCCTGGGACTGCGATTCAATTTCCTCACCCATTACGAAGCCGGCTTCCTTACTTCTCTCAAGGCAAGTGTTTTTTGTCTGGGCATCAACAACATTTTTCCTGCCAAACTGGGAGAAGTCGCCAAAGCCTTTTACCTGCGCCGCAAGACAGGCATTTCCATCGGCAAAGGATTGGGCATGGTCTTCTGGGAACGTTTCGCCGACTTGAATGTCCTGCTTTTCCTGGGCATCATCAGTGCGCTGCTGATGAAGGTCACCACCGCTCTTGTGCCTCTGGCCGTGGTCGTGGGCGGAATCTGGTGCTTTATTATTTTGTTCCGACTCTACCCCGCTTCAGCGGATTTCTGCATTAAACTTGTTCCCACCCAGCGCCTCAAACTCCTTTTCAGCGAGGTGATGCAGCAACTGCAGGGCAGAATGAGCACGGGCTTTTTTTTCTGGCTCACCCTGTACTCCGCGCTTTTCTGGCTCGCCAACCTCAGCGTGTCCGCCGTCGTGTTGTACTGGGTCGGCGAACTGAGTCTGACATTTCCCCAAATGCTGACCGTCTTCGTTGTCGTCACCCTGGGGTTTGCCGCGCCCTCGGGCCCAGGAGCCATAGGCGTAGTGGAAGCCGCGTTCAAGTTTACGCTGGCCACGTTGTTCAAGGTTCCCGTGGAGCAGGCTCTGGCCATAGCCCTGGTGTTTCGCTTCATCAGCTTCGTCCCCCCCACGCTTGCGGCCTTGTACGTGCTGGCGGAATCCGGCTTGAGCATGAAGGGCATCAGAGAACGGAACGAGGAGGAGTTGTAACCTTGCCGCACCTGGAGCTTCCGAGTATACTTGAAAGCTTGTCTGGAGGATAATCACATGACCGATACCCAAAAAAATATTCTGACCATTGCTGGCTCCGACTCTGGCGGCGGCGCAGGCATCCAGGCGGATCTGAAAACCATGGCCGCGCTCGGCGCCTACGGCATGAGCGTGATCACGGCGCTCACGGCGCAAAACGGACTGGGTGTCAGGGCCATCCATGCGCCAGAACCGGATTTCGTGCTGGCGCAGCTCGACGCGGTGCTGGAAGGCTTTCCCGTTGCCGCGGCAAAAAGCGGCATGCTCTTTTCCGCCGCCATCATTGAAACTCTGGCCGGGCGGCTGGCTCAAAAAAAATTTCCCCTGGTTGTGGATCCGGTGGCGGTGAGCCAAAGCGGCCACCCGTTGCTCCAGGACGACGCCGTGGACGCATTGCGTACGCGGATGCTGCCTTTGGCCGATCTGCTGACGCCCAATCTTCCTGAAGCAGAACTTTTTTCAGGCAAATCCATTTCCGGCCCTGCGGACATTCCTGGAGTCCTGGAGAGCCTTCTGCAACTCGGCCCAAAAGCCGTTCTCCTCAAAGGCGGCCATTTTCCCGAACAGCAGGACGACCCCGAACTCGTTGTCGACTGGCTCGGCCTCCCCGGCCGGCCTCCCCTGCGCCTGGAGCAACGGCGCATACGTACGGATCATACACACGGAACGGGCTGCACCTTGTCCGCTGCCATCGCCACAGGGCTCGGACAGGGTATGGATCTCGTAGAGGCGGTACGCCGCGCGCAGGTTTATCTGCACAAGGCGTTGGAACATGGATTCGCCCCCGGCAAAGGATTCGGTCCGCCGGACCATATGGCCTGGGTGTTCAACAAATAACCTCGTGAGGTGCGTAGATGGCTGCAGCGAGACCGGCTTACATCCTGTCCTCTTTTCAGCTGCCGGACTGAACGTCTATGCCCCGAAGCCTTGCGCCCTACATCATAGTTCTGGCCTGCAGCCTGGCGTATTGGCTACTTTTCCAATTAGTATACGAAAAACACTACCGGCGGCTCCCTTTGGGCGCTGCTCTGCTCTCCTTCTTCCTGGCCGGATGCGGCAGCTGGCTGCTCGCTTCGGTCGGTAATTCCGTTTTCCTGGGCATGGCCGGGATCTCTTATCTTGATCCAACAGCACCGCTTTCGGTCATCGGATGGGGTAGCCTGATTATCAGCGCGGATGAGGAGCTGGTCAAATTCGTGCTGGTTCTGTTCATCGCCCGGATGTCGGGCTGGTTCAAGCACCCGCCTGTGGCGCTGGTGTTTGCCGCGGCAGCCGCCCTGGGGTTCGCCACCATGGAAAATCTGAACTACGCGCCCCAGGCGGGCAATGCGGGCGCTGCCTTGCGGGCGGTCACGGCCACTCCCCTTCATCTGGGAACCGCGGCGATCTGGAGCCTTGGGCTGGCAAAGGGCCGGTTTCTTGCCCAGGAAGCCTATTGCAAAGCGTCCTTTCGCTACCTTCTGGCTGCGGTCGGTGTCCATGCCGCGTACAATTTCGGCTGCATGGCCCTGGCGCAGAACGCGCCCGGGCTCGGCATTGCTTTTGCCGTCTGCTACGGACTGGCCATGCTGATGGTTGTCTGGTACGGCCTGCAGCGTTTGCTGGCCATGCATGAACTGCGCGTGCAGCGCGTACGGGGCGAACGCTGCCCCAGATGCGGAAAGGAACCCGAAACGCGCCACAGCCATTGCTCCCACTGCGGCGCGCCTCTGGGCATTGGCTTCGGATTGATTATACGGCCTTCGGCTCCCCGTAATGCTCGCGGAACCGGGTCCAGAACTGGTCAAGCGTAAAACTGTGTTCCTGCGGGCCCGTGGTTTCCTCGGTGCCGAATTTTTCCACGCAATAGCTCGCGCAGGTGGCTCCCATGCGGCAACAATCGTCCAGCGGACGCTTTTCAATGAGCCCTTTGAGCAGTCCGGCCCGAAAAGCGTCACCCGCGCCCGTGGGATCGATAACCCTGGAAACAGACACGGCTTCAATGGTCTGCGTACGATCAAATTCGCACAGCAGCGAACCCTTTTCTCCCAACGTGGTGATGATTCCCCCCGTACGCTCCAAAAGCTGCGCCTTGGTCATGCCGGTCTTCTGCATGATCATTTCCAGCTCGTAGTCATTGGTCACCAGCAACGCGGCACCGGTCAGGGCGGCGAGCATCTGCTCGGGGCTCAATGCCGGAATCTGCTGGCCCGGATCAAAAATATACGGGATGTTCAGCTCTTTGTAAGTCTTCGGGTAGCCAACCATGTCATCGATGTTGCCGGGCGAGACTATGCCGTAACTGCCGCCGATGTTGCTGCGGTCAATGGGCTTGGCGCAGGAAAATTTCATGGCGCCCGGATTGAATCCCGTGATCTGGTTGTTTTCCTGATCATTCATAATATACGCGCCGCCGGTCAGTTCACCGTCAATGGGCTGAATGCCGTCCAGAGGCAGCTCGAACTTGCGCAACCATTTTTCATAGTTGGAGAAATCTCTTCCGGCAGTGGCCAGAATGTGCGGATGTTCCTCCAGCAACGCGAGATTATAGGCGATATTTCCAGCCGTACCGCCGAATTTTTCGGCAACGCCGTCCACCACGAGAGAAATATTGATCATATGGACTTTGTCGGGAAGGATATGATCGGAAAACTTTCCAGGGAAATTCATGATGCGATCATAAGCAAGTGAGCCGGAAATGTAGATGCGCATTGTTGCTCCTCGGTTAAGGTTCATCGGATCCTGCGACGTCCTGGATCCAGGATAAAAACGCCGGATTACCCCCGGCAAGTCTGACGGCCACCACGCAGGGGACATCATAACTGTGAAGTCTGTTAACTGTTTCTGTCAAATTATCAAGGCAAGCATGAGTTGTCTTGGCAAGCATCACGATTTCAGATTCCTTTTGCACGGTTCCATCCCACCAGAAAAGGGAATCACAGCCGCCCAGAATATTGACGCAAGCCGCCAGTTTCTTTTCCACCAGTACTGTTGCGATCCGCTCGGCTTCTTCCCTGTCCTTCGTGGTCATATACACAAGATAACTTTCCATGCGACACCTCCTGCGTCCGCGTTGCTCAGGCCCTGACGCCCGTACTGCCTGTTTTACCGGACGCACTGTATCCAAAAACATGCTGCTTGTCTCGTTGCCGGAGCGTTGGGCGCTTTGTTCAAACAACTGCCTGCCGACATTGACGCAGCAAAGCCGCGCAGGTACGTTGCGGCATCTTATTCCAGGAAACGTACGTATGCCCAAGAAAACAGCTCTTTCCGATAAAAAAAAACATACCGTCGCGCAAGCGGTACTGCCTCTTTTGCGGCAACGCTACCCACAGGTGGCTTCGGCACTGGACTGGGAGCAGCCCTGGGAGCTGCTGGTGGCCACGGTATTGGCTGCACAATGCACGGACGCCAGGGTGAACCTGGTAACTCCCGTGTTGTTCGAGCGCTGGCCCGGCCCTGCCGAACTGGCGACTGCCACCCAGCCGGAGCTTGAGGAAGTGGTCCGGTCCACCGGCTTTTTCCGCAACAAGGCCAAGAACCTCATTGCCGCGGCCAATCGCGTCATGAACGTCTACCAGGGGCGGATTCCCGAGCGTATGGAGGATCTCATCACCCTGCCGGGCGTTGCGCGCAAAACCGCCAATATCGTCCTGTCCAACGCTTTCGGCATCAATGAAGGGCTGGCAGTGGATACGCACGTCAAACGCATTTCCGGCCGCCTCGGGCTCACGGAATCCACGGATCCCGTACGTATCGAACGCGATCTGATGCAGTTGTTTCCGCAGGAGACCTGGGGTGAAGTAAACCATTTGCTGGTCTACTTCGGACGGGATGTCTGCAACGCGCGCAAACCGGCCTGTTCGGCCTGCGAACTGGCGGACGTCTGCCCCAAAGTGGGGGTTGCATGATCAGAGTGCTGCATCTGATCACCACCCTTGAAACGGGCGGAGCGGAAATGTTTTTGTACCGCCTGCTTTCCAGGCTGGATCCAAAACGCTTCCAAAGCAGGGTTGTTTCCATACGCCGCCGGGGGCCGGTGGACGAACTGATCAAAGAACTCGGCATTCCGGTCATGTATCTCGACATGAAACCCGCGTTTCCCAATCCCCTGGGACTGCTCAAATTCCGCAACGAACTCCGCACCTTTCGTCCGCACATTCTGCAGACCTGGCTGTATCATGCCGACCTGCTCGGACTCACGGCCCGCTTTGCAGGCGTACACACTATTCTCTGGAACATCCGCTGTTCTGACATGGATTTTTCCCGGTACAATCCGCTGACACGCTGGATCGTACGCGCCTGCGCCAGATTCTCGCATGTACCGAGGGCGGTGCTGGCCAATTCCGAATCCGGAAAAATCTGGCACCAGCAGCTGGGCTACAACCCGCGTGAATTTATCGTTATTCCCAACGGCTACGACATGAACGCCTTTGAACCGGACCTGGGCGCCCGTACGGCCTTGCGTGAAGAACTGGGAGTAACGCCCGACACGCCGTTGGTCGGCCTGGCGGGCCGGTTCGATCCCATGAAAGGACATGAGCAATTCATTCAGGCCGCGGCTCTGGTGCTGCAAAAGCACCCCTCAACCCGTTTCGTATTATGCGGAGAAGGCATCGATTCTGAAAACAGCACCCTGGTGGACTGGATCAAGCGCACCGGCGCAGAACACGCGTTTTTTCTTCTGGGACGGCGCGACGACATGGACCGGGTCTATTCTTCGTGGGATATCGGGTGTTCGTCGTCCTTGTTCGGCGAGGGGTTCGCCAACACCATTGCCGAGCCCATGGCCTGCGGCGTTCCCGTGGTCGCCACGGACGTTGGCGATGCGCAACGGCTTGTCCGCGGCACGGGTAAACTGGTCCCGCCCGGCGACATCACAAAACTGGCCGCGGCACTGTGCGAGCTGATCAACATGGAGCCGCAGGCACGCAAAGAGCTGGGAGCAAGTGCACGCGCCTACATAGGCTCGCGTTTTTCATTGGAATCGGCAGTGGCGCAATACAACGCCCTGTACGCAAAGATAGCGGGCGAACGGTAGGTCCGGACACCCGTACGGCTCGCTAGTCGCTGTCTTCCGCCACCTCATTGACCAACTCGCGGAAATCATTGACCACTTTATCTCCTCCGGCATATTCGAATATGGTCATTCCGTAGCCGGGAGCTTCCGCCAGCCTGGGGCTGTAGCGTATGGGAGTGCAAAGAAAACGGCCGTAGAGTTTTTCAAATCCCTCCAGAATTTCAGCGGAATTTTTGTTGCTTCTATTGTAGAAGGTAGGAAGTATATACTTCAACTGCACGTCTTTATGGTATTTCCGGATGGAGGAAAAACTTTTGAGAAATTCAGAGAGCCCCTGCACGGACATTACTTCCAGAGAAACGGGTACGAGCAGCTCTTTGACGTAAAACAAAACATTGACGGTCAAAGGATCCCAGCCCGGCGCGGAATCCACAAGCACGAAATCAAACTGTGTTTCCAACGGCGTCAATTTTTCGCGCATGGTGGTTTCTCCGCCAAAATCCTTGCGGTCTATGAACCGCTTGACCTCGGCCAGTGATTTGCCTCCTGCCAAAATCCAAAGATTGTCTCTGGCCTTCGCTAAACAATCCTCAGCTTCAAGATCGCCTATCAAATATTCGGTAAGCCCGGCTTTGGGCTTGACACCCAACAGATAAGCGGACTGTCCCTGGGTATCCGCATCCACCAGCAGCACTTTGAATCCACGCAGTGCCAAGCCATGCGCAAGGTTGACGGTGGTCGTGGTTTTACCGACTCCGCCTTTGCTGATCATGATGCCGATTGATCTGGCACGTTGTAGGGGAAATCTGTGATCGCACGCCTTGCAATGAACTATGGTTCGTCTGGAGGGAATCTTGCTGTCGTCGATGATGCGTTTGAACTTACAGTTTGGGCAAATGATTTCCATCGATTAATCTCCACTACCTCGCGCGAAACTTTCACGAACGGCCTTATCAATTCCATTCAGCAGGCTGGCTGCAAGGGGTGAGATACTATAGTCCATGCCGTACGCAGTATATTGCAGGCATGGTCAGTTCTTTTTCAGTTTCTTCATCATTTGTTTCAGCAGAATACTATCCTCACCTTTCACATCGAACTCATGGAGTACGATTATCAAGGCGTTGTTGATGATCAAAGACATGGAAACCCTTTTTTGCAATTCCGGATCCACCATTTTTTTCATTCGGTATTTTGCGGATTTCAACATCTTGTGAATCTTCTTGGTGAAATAAATGGTGGTCTTCTTTTTGTTCAACGAAGTCAGGTGAAACGACCTGTCTTCCAGGAGTTCATCCGATGGATCCGGTTCCACAAGCTTCCGCAGATCCTCAGATGTGTTGTGTTCGGCAATGCTCGTCAGGCGAAAGGCCTTATGTACGGCTTTTTGCAATTCCTTGGGATCGCGATAGATAATCTTTTCCAGATCATCCGTACTGTAAGAAGGCGCATCCGCTTTGCCGTCCAGAATCTCGGACATGATGTCCCTTCTTGACTCATTGTCCATTATCACGAAGTCCTCCTCGGGCAAGGCGCGGTGTTCGGACACTGTTGCTCTCCTGCATTCTGCCCCCCCTTCGAACACGCTATCTGCTCGGTGGGCGGTGTTTAAGCAGCATTTGCCAGCTGTTGCCTGCGCTGTTGCAACCCGCCAGAAGATACGAGCATGTTTGCCGGCAGCCCGTATCTTGTCAGGTCCCAGAGTCTGTACAAATACTGGTTTCTTCTTGCATAATAGCTTAAACACAAAACAATTTCCAGCCTTTAGGCATGTTGCGGCTCCCTTCTCTTCTTTCTCAGCCCAAGAGTGCAACAAACTGGTATCATAGATTTTTATCGCTACTTCTGCTGTAATTTCCCCTCATGCGAAACATTTTTTGGCGCAAAAGTATTTCCGTCCTGGTTGATAAAAAAATGCTCAATGCCAGAGCGTAGTTCCCCAAAAAAGTGTTCACAGAAAACAGCCTCCGAAACTTCTGCGTTTTTGTTATTGGACGCCTTGGCTTCTCCCTGCGCCTCGCCCGTCACGTCTTTTCTGCCGGTCTGACAAATTCTTCAAAAATCTCTTGTTAACGACTTCAACATCTGGATTCTTGAATAAGCGACTCTATGCGCCGCACCACCTGGTCATTCCCCCAGAAGTAACGTTCCTGAATATGTTTTTTAAAAAACGGAATCGATTCTTCGAATTCATTCAAAATCCCCTTATCTGCATCCGGGTTCATACTGAATCGCCCGTAACAATATTCTTTCAGGAAATAGCCATTGAGAAACTGTTCATACAAAAAGTGAATGGGAAAGCTCAAAACGGGTTTGCCATAATACAAGGCTTCGCTGATAAGCGAGTGCCCTCCATTTGAAATGACATAATACGCACCGACAAGATCTTCCAGAAAGCCATGGACGGAATTTTTTTTGAACACCAGATTGCCGGTGGCAGGCCTTTCTCCAAAACCGTATACAATGAATTTTCTGTTATGCCCTTGCAATAAAGGCAACAAATCAGAATAAGCTCCACCGCTCGTATATACGAGCACATGTTCGTCATCCCGCGGCCTGTGATCTTTAACCACTTTTCTTAAAATAGGAGGAAATATCTCGGTGTTTTCGGGATTCTTGGGCGGAGGCTGATAAAAGGAACTCACCAGGAAACGGGTAGCATTGCTATAAAGCCGCAAGATGGGAAAAAACGTTATTTTGCGGTTAAAAGCCTGGCCTGAAGGCAACGCGCACCTGGTGTGCGTAAGCACATGCTGATGATCCAGGCTTATACACGGACGCCCGAGACAGCGCGCTGCAAGCGGAGTGAAAAACTCATAATCGCTCAGGATCAGGTCCGGATCAAAATCACGAATAATTTCCACCAATCTTTTTACAATGGCATTTTTCTTCGTCAGCAACAGGGATACCGCATTGCCGACAGTTGCCGCAAAATCCACGCGGCTTTTTTTGTATTTGGTCGCCAGCATTTCCAGAGGAATGAAATCATAGCCTTCATTCTGCACATCGCTGACGGTTCCGCCACCGGCAAAAAGAAATTCATGCCCCGGCATATGCTGCGCCACGGAAAGCGAGCGGCTCAGATGACCGCGCGCATCGCCCATGACTCCATAAAAAATGCGGGCCATGGCTAATGTCCGATTGCGTGTTGACGTCGTTGCAGCAGCAGAAAATCCGCCAGAGTCAGCAGCACCATGGACTTGAGGACCGGCACTATCCGCGGAATGGCGCTGATATCGTGCCTGCCGCCCATGGAGATGGTCGTGGGTTCGTCCTGAACTGTCACGGTACGTTGTTCCAGAGCGATAGTGGGAATGGGCTTGACCGCCACCCGGAGCAGCAGCGGGTCACCGCTGGAGATACCGCCGAGGATGCCGCCCGCGTTGGTGGCGCCTCCCCTTTGGGTCTTCGGCAGAAGGGGGTCGTTGTTCTGGCTGCCCGTCATACGCGCGGCCCCGAATCCGGCGCCGATTTCAACGCCTTTGACCGCGCCCACGCCCATCAGCGCGTATGCCAGCCGTGCATCCAGTTTGTCGAATACGGGCTCGCCCAGACCGGCCGGCATGCCATGGGCCTCAATGGCCACGATGCCGCCAAGACTGTCGCCGTTTTTCTTCACCGACTTGACCCGCTCCTCCCAGACCGGAACAATTTCCGGATCAGGCGCGCAAAACGGCCTGTCCTGGGCATTCTCCAGGTCTGTTACCGGGCTTGGAATTCCTCCAAGTTCGAGCGTATAGCCTCGAACAGCCATACCCTCCGTACGCAGCAGCTCCTGGGCAATGGCTCCGCCGGCAACGCGGCAAACCGTCTCGCGGGCCGAAGAACGCCCGCCCCCGCGGTAATCCCGGACGCCGTATTTGGCCTGATAGGTCAAATCCGCATGGCCCGGACGAAATGTGTTCATGACATTGGAATAATCGCGCGAACGCTGATCCGTGTTGGCGATGTAAAACCCGATGGGAGTTCCCGTGGTCCGGCCCTCGAATACGCCGGACAGCAGCTGCACCTTGTCGCCTTCTTTGCGGGTGGTCGAGGCCAGCCCCTGGCCGGGCTTGCGTTTGTCCAGTTCGTTCTGGATCATTTCCTCGCTCAGCGGAATTCCGGGCGGGCATCCGTCCACCACGCCGCCGAGTCCTGTTCCATGGGATTCGCCGTACGTCGTCAATGTAAAGAGTGAACCGAACGTATTGCCACTCATGAGTACCTCGTTTGCAATGTAGTAATTACGCCGGCCGGAGATGCTTGAAACCGGCTTCCAGATCAGCGATCAGATCTTCCGGATCTTCGAGGCCGACGTGCACCCGCAGCAACTGCCCCTCCGCATCCCAGGTCGTCGCGGTACGCGATTGGGCGGGATGCGCCGGAAGCATCAAACTCTCAAAGCCGCCGAAGCTGTAGCCCAGGGCGAACAGTTTCAGACTGTTGCAAAATTTTTCCCAGGCTTCCCGGGCACAAGGACGCAAAACAAACGCGAACAATCCGCCCGCGCCGTCGAAATCACGCTTCCAGATCGTGTGGCCGGGATCCCCAGACAGGGCCGGACAAAGCACCCTGGCCACTTCCGGCCTCTCCTGAAGCCAGCGCGCCACCAGCAAGGCGTTTTCCTGGTGCCTATCGAGACGCACTCCCAGGGTCCGCAGTCCGCGCAGTCCGAGGTATATGTCGTCCGGACCGGCGCAAAGCCCCAATCCCCAGATGGCCTCGGAAAATTGTTTCACCAGAGGCTCCCTGACAGTAAGCGCCCCGAGCATGGCGTCCGAATGGCCGACAACGTATTTGGTGGCGGCCAGAATCGAGACATCGGCCCCCAGTTCCAGAGGGCGGTAAAAATACGGGCTGGCCCAGGTGTTGTCCGCCACCACCAGAATGTCCTTTTTTTTGGCGACCTGCGCAATGACCGGAAGATCCTGGACCTCAAAGGTCAGGGATCCCGGCGATTCGACATAGACGGCGCGGGTGTTCTCCTCGAACAACGCGGCAATATCGGCGCCAAGCAAGGGATCATAATAGGTCGTACTAATGCCCATGCGTTTGAGCATGCCGTCGCAAAACCAGCGGGCCGGCGCATAACAGGAATCCGTCATCAACAAATGGTCGCCGGCTTGGAGCACTCCCAGCAGAGCCGCGGAAATGGCGGACAGTCCGGACGGTACGAGAAAACAGCGTTCCCCGCCCTCCAGTTCGGCCAGAGCCGACTCCAGCGCGCGGCTCGTGGGCGTTCCAAGACGGCCGTAAAGCATCTGCTCGCTCGTGGGCGAAGCGGCTTCCAGCTCGTTCACCGTGGAAAACCCAATGGTGGAAACATGGTACACCGGCGGATTGACTGCTCCGCCGTAAGCGGCATGATCGCGCCCCAGGGTGGCAAGCTGTGTTGCTTTTCTTTTTTTCATTAAAGTTTTTTTCCCTTCAAAACGATATTCTCAAAAAGACTTACGGCAAATCCGGATGATTTTCCAGTTGAACGTCCGGCCTTGTGAACGTCCGTCTTTGTAACCAAATATGCTCCACCGGCATCTAACGTATTGTCTAGAGTTTTCCTATTACTGGAACAAAGTTTGCTGCGTTGTACCCGACAGGAAAATTCAGCCGGACACAGCAGCCGCATCAAGGGAGTTCGCCATGTTGGGAGATAAATGCATCTATTGCAACAAGCCGTTGAAAGAATATGATTTCTATCTGGAAAAGCCCGAGGGAAAAATTTGCAGCCGCTGCATCATCAAGCACAGAGTCCTTGTCGGCTCGAAAATAAGCAAACAGGACGCTTCAAAAGAGCACCCGCTCTTTAGGCTGCGCCAACTGGGCAACGACCCCTCCGGGTCTTTGTCGCACCCGTCCATGGAACAGGCCCTGGTACGGGAATTGGAAAATTTGTTGCCATAAAGCAATTTTGACGCCATTACGCGATGGTTGCCTGCGGTTTGCCTTTTTGGTTATGGTTTGCCAAGCTTCTGCGTGTAGCTGCCGGATGCGATCTTTTCTTGATTTTTGTCCAGTAGGAGATTCCCGGCTATCTCCACAGGGTAAACCATACGTACAAAGGGCTGCGAATGAAACTGTATTCATGGAATGTCAACGGGCTCCGCGCCGCGCTCAAAAAAAATTTCCGCGCCTGGCTTCTCGCATCGGGAGCCGACGTGGTTTGTCTGCAGGAAACAAAAGCCACTCCCGAGCAGATTCCCGACGCTGACCGCGAACCGGAAAATTTCGCATCCATCTGGTGTTCCAGCACTGTGAAAAAAGGCTATTCCGGTGTCGCCACGTATTTCAAACAACAGCCTTTGAGCCATTCGCAGGAGTTGCCGGATACCGCTTTTCAGGGAGAAGGCAGACTGCTGCTAAGCGAATACCCGGATTTCTTCCTCTTCAACGTCTATTTTCCCAACGGCCAGATGAACGACGACCGGTTGCAGTACAAGCTGGCCTATTACGACGCGTTTCTCGCCTATGCCCAGGAACTGCGCAAACAAAAACCCATTGTGGTCTGCGGCGATTTCAACACCGCCCACAAGGCTATCGATCTGGCCCGGCCCAAACAAAACGAGGATACCTCCGGCTTTCTGCCCATAGAACGCGCCTGGCTGGATAAACTGGTCGCCCATGGCTACATCGATACGTTCCGGATGTTCGATGACGGGCCTGACAACTATACGTGGTGGTCTTTCCGCGCCAATGCCCGAGCCAAGAACGTGGGCTGGAGGATCGATTATTTCTTTGTGTCGGACGAACTCAAAGACCAGGTGGTCAAGGCCTGGATAGAACCCGATGTGACGGGGTCGGACCATTGTCCGCTCGGGCTCGAACTGAATTTCTAGAGTTGTTTGCGACCATGCCGGAATTACCTCGAAAACTGAACCTGGGCAGCGGCAAAAAATTCAAGCCGGACTGCCTGAATGTGGACAGCAATCCCTACTGGCAGCCGGATCTCGCCTGGGATCTGGAAACACCATTTCCTCCGGATGGACCGGTGGAAATGGTTCGCTTTGGTACGCAAATCATTCCCCTGAACTATTTTGACGAAATCATCGCGGAACATTTGCTGGAACATATCCGCAACCTGACAGAATTGATGACCTGCTGCCTGCACCTGCTGCGAAACGGCGGCGTAATGCGTATCAATGTGCCCTATGATCTCTCGTACGGCGCCTGGCAGGACCCTACGCACGTACGCGCGCTGAATGAACGCAGCTGGTGGTATTACACCAAATGGTTTTGGCACCTGGGCTGGACCGAAGCCCGCTTTGATCTGGTCTACAACCAATTTTTGATGAATGAAATAGGCAACAGGCTGAAAGAACAGGGAATGCCCCCTGAAGACATCATCCGCCAGCCCAGAGTTGTGGATGAAATGGCGGTGGTGCTGCAAAAAAGACCTCTGACAGCGGATGAAAAAGCTGTGACCCTGGCCTATCTGAAACGCCCGGACAATTTTAACGATCAGATAAAATCTTCTGATTAATTGCAGTATTGGATTCAATGTTCATTTTAACATAATCATGATATAGATTAATTCAAATTTACACTGTCACCCCTATTTTTTCCCCTTTGCTTTTCGCGCACTATTTCTTTATGATGTGTCATACTTCGTGAAAGCCGTTATTTTATTGTCCGTAACCCGCCCAATCAGGGAAAGAGGGAATGGAATGGATACAAACGGGCAAAATTTGGTCAAAGAGCTGCAAAAGAAACTCGCAGCAGCCGAAAAACGAATCAAAGAACTCGAAAATACGCATTCCATTCTGGAAGCGCTGCAGAATAGTGCTGCCGGAAATACAGCCGGTTTTCTCAAATTGCTGGACAGGCTCCCCTGGCCGGCCTGTGTCCAAACGCCCGACCACGCCATCACGTATTCCAATGACGCGTTCAATGTCATGTTTTCTCCTCCTGAGGGACGCCCCTGTTATGCCGTACTGAACGGACGCTCCGCGCCATGCGCCGAGTGTAAAACCTTTCAAACCCTTTCCGACACGCATTTGACTTGCTGGGAACGCATATCCGACAGCAGTATCTGGAAAGTCCATGCCATTCCTTTTCTGGATGCGGACATGTCCCCGTCCGTGCTGGTCATCATCGAAGATGCCACCCAACGCAGGCTGGAGCAGGCGGCGCTCAAACGCAGCGAAGCCATTTTGAATGAAACCGGCAGAATAGCCAAAATCGGCGGCTGGGAATTCGACATCCGGGCCAACAATATCCTGTACACAAAAGAGCTTCTCGCCATTTTCGATCTGGACCAGGATGCCCAGCTGGATCCATTGGCACAATTGCGGCACTGCATTCCGGCGGACAGGCCCATACTGAACAACGCCCTTGCCGAGGCCATAGTCAGCAACAAATCATTCGACATTGAAGTGCGTTGCGTCAATGGCCAGCAAAAACCGTTCTGGGCCCGGATCATCGGACACCCGGTGATCGAGCAAGGCGCGTGCGTCAAAATTATCGGCGCCCTGCAGGACATTTCCACGCAAAAAAAGAATGAACGGGAATTGATTCTGGTGAAAAATGAAGCCGAATCCGCCAACCAGTCCAAAAGCGAATTTCTCGCCAACATCAGCCATGAGATACGCACCCCGCTCAACGGCGTGATCGGCATGCTGCACCTGCTGGAAAAATCCTCGTTGCAGGCAGCGCAGCAGGAACAGGTACAGGTTGCTCTGCAGGCCTCCGAGTGCCTTTCCGACCTGCTGGGGGACATTCTGGATCTTTCCCGCCTGGAAACCGGACGTATGAGCATCAACGCCGCACCGTTTCCCCTGTCTGAAGTCGTCGAGGAACTGCGCCAATCCTTTCACGCTACATCCATGGCCAAGGGCATCCGTGTGGAGACGTTCATCCACGACAAGCTGCCCCGCTACCTCATCGGCGACAGATCCCGACTGGGACAGATCCTCTTCAACCTGGTCGGCAACGCCATCAAATTCACCAGATCCGGTACGGTGGAAATCCAGGCGTTTCCTTTGAACACGGACAACGCGCTGACTTGCCCTGTGATTTTCGCCATCAGCGATACCGGAGTCGGCATCTCGGAAAATATGCTGGTCAAGGTTTTCGATGCATTTACCCAGGAGGATGGCTCTTTTTCGCGCCAATTCGAAGGCGCCGGACTGGGATTGCCCATTGTCAAACGGCTGGTAGGTCTCATTGGAGGCGAAATTTCCATTGCCAGCAAGCTGGGAGCCGGCACAACCGTGTATTTCAGCCTGCCATTTGAAAAGGTACCTGAAGACCGTACGGCCGACGGGGCCAATGCCAATATATTGGCGGAGACAACGGTCAGCTTCAGGGTGCTCATCGTGGAAGACGATCAAACCAACCAGCTCGCCATCAGGCGCATCATGGAACAATCCGGCTGTGTTGTGGCCTGCGCGCGCAATGGACACGAAGCCCTCGAATTTCTGAAACGGATGGATTTCGATCTGATCCTGATGGATATCGTCATGCCGAAACTGGACGGTCTGGTTACCACACGGCTTATCCGCAATTCGGATGATCTGAAAGCCAAACCGGACATTCCCATTATCGCGCTTACGGCATACGCCATGAGCATTGACAAAAAACGCGCACTGGACGCCGGCATGAATGCCTATCTGGCAAAACCGGTGGATACGGAATCACTTTTTGAAACCATTCAGGAAGTCATGACCTCCCGTTGAACAGCCCGTCGGCTTCAGCCAAACTGCTCCTGTTCAAATCCGTACATCTCAACTCGCCGTTTATTCGAACAAAACTTGTTTTTTTCGATAAAAACTTTTACCCAACGGCATATGCTCAATTTCACACGCCTCATGTTCGGATAAAAGGTGTCGATTGCTGAGGCCTACAGTATGTCTTTGTTTCAACGGAGTAGTGCGTTTATACGCAACAATTCTATCAGAACACACTTTTTGCTGTTTATCTTTTGCTTTTCCATTTTTCTTGCAGCTCCCAACACACAAGTTACCGATTCGCACTATGCTCTTTTATTGAGCCAATCCATACTTAAACATGGCAGTTTTGATCTCTCAAGATATAACACGAACGTGATAGGCTCACACATTCATCAACTGCAAAAATTGGATAATAAAGTATATTATTTGTATCCTCCAGGTTCTTCTCTTTTGGCAATGCCCTTTGTAATTATTTTTAATGCAGCTGGTTACAAGCCTTATACCAAAGGCTTACAATATGACCCTATTCATGAACGCAGGATGCAACGTGTTATCGCAGCGTTCCTCATATCTGTAGTCGCATGCATATTTTTATCCATTGCAAAATTATTTCTTCCTGTTGAATGGAGCTTTTTTCTAGTATTTGCCCACATCTTTGGAACATCCTTGTTCAGTACGGCTTCCCTTGGGATGTGGAGTCATACCTGGTCTGTATTTCTATTTTCTATACTATTCTATATAATTATTTCTAATATACTAATAAAAAACAATCCAAACGGTATTCTTTTGGGGACATTGCTTTCCTGGTCGTTTTTTTGCCGCCCCACAAACAGTTTCAGCATCATTTTATTCGCCATTATCATTATTTATTATTTCAACAAAAAAACATCAATAATGCTTATTATGACAGGTCTTTCCTGGTTGATTGCTTTTGTTGTCCACTCTTATATCCTCTACCATACTCCGCTTCCCGGCTATTTTATGCATACTGCTCCTGCAAAATCCTATCTGGATGGCTTTCTAGGCCTCACTGTTAGCCCGGCAAGAGGCTTTTTCATTTATTCAACGTTCAGTATTTGCATTTTTTATTTGCTCTTTAAATTTTTAACAAAATATCTTTCAAACTTATCGCAATATTTTGTTTATTATTGTTTATCATGTATTTATTCGCATATTCAACATTCGCTTGCTGGTGGGCCGGACACTGCTACGGACCTCGTTTTATGACGGATACCATTCCATGGCTATTTGTTTTGTCCGTCCTTTGCTTTCAGCCATTTATAGAAGGTCAAGCAAGTATAAAAATTATAAAAAAGCATGCAATATTTTTGAGTATTCTTACGCTTCTTCTCATCACAAATATTGCTCTACATGGTGTCGGCGCGTATGCCAGGGCAGCTTACGCGTGGAACAGTGTGCCTGATAATGTGGACACCCACACGGAACGCTTATGGGATTGGAAGACCCCCCCTTTTCTATCCTGGCGATCTGCATCAACTCCCTAAGATGCACACACATCGGCAATATTACCGGGAGTGAAAAGTATTGTACTTCGTTATCCCATCAGGGAGCTCGCCTCGCCATCACGTTTTTTTGCGCTCTGGGTGATCATCGGCGAGCAAGCCGGTATCCTTGCTTTTCTTTCCATAACAATCCCCCGCGATAGATTATTTTACATTCAAAAAACATCCGGCCTTTTCAGCCCGCTTTTTCGATGATAGTATAGATCCAAAGAGGTATTGTGAAAAACCTTACGGCCAACGCACTGACGGCTCGGAACAATTCGCAATGAAAAATCAGCAAAAAACTTCAATCGCACAGTCCCCCGGGATGGATTATTTTCTTTTCGGTGCAGTGGGGCCGGCCGAATCTCTGCGTGAATTCACGGAGATTTTGGGGGAGCCCGCCTTTGCTGAAGCTTTTCCCAAGGCGAAACTTGCCGGTGTCGTCGTACTCGATGAAAAACCCTTGCCCGAAATCGTTGCCCTGGGCGTCCAGGTTTTTGCAACCCTGGAAGCGCTCATACAACAGGCGCCTTATCTGGACTTCCTTCTTGATTTCTCAGGAGAACCGCCTGTAGCCCAGAGCCTGCGTACACTCCTGCCCGCCGATGCGTCTCTGCTGCGGACAAAACAGGCCAGGCTCCTGTACGAGCTGGTGCTTTCCAAAGGTCGCCAGGCCAAATGCGAACTCGACCTGCTCTATTCGCGCTCATTGTTCAGCACTATTTTCAACGAAGTGGAGGAAGACATTATCCTTCTGGATCTGGAAGGGCGTATCCTGGACATGAACCGCAATGCCTACGAACGCAAAGGCAAACTCAAGGAAGACTATTTGCATACCGGCTGCTGGGAGCTCGAAGGACTGGAATTTTGCTGCGAAAACGCGGACGCATCCTGTCCGTTCAGAGACAGCGTCCTGCACGGCAAAAAATCCGAAAGCGTACATACGTTCGTGGATGAAGACGGACGCATGCGTTTTTTTCGCGTTTATACCTATCCCGTATTCGACGCTGACAAAAATCTTACCAATATTTTAGAAATCCGCCGGGACATCACTCACCGCACCAATATCGAACTACGATTGCAGCAGTCCGAAAAAATGGCCGCCATCGGCGAGCTGTCCACGTATATTGCGCACGAAATACGCAACCCGCTTTTCGCAATAGGCGGATTCGCCAATTCCCTGTTGCGGTCCAAAAATCTCGCGGAAACCGACAGGGAAAAAGTCTCCATTATTCTGGAAGAGTCCAAACGGTTGGACAAGATACTGAAAAGCACCCTGAATTTCGCCAAACCCACCGACGCCAAAGAGGGAAAAATAGATTTGAACACAATCGTCCAGGAAACCATGGACCTGCTCAGCTTTGGCTTCGAAACGAAACACATCATCCCCCACGCCGAACTGGCGCCCAATATCGCCTTTGTCAAAGGCGACCCCGAACTCCTTAAACAATGCCTCATCAATCTCGTCAAAAACGCCTCCGAAGCCATGGATTCGGGCGGAAACCTCTACGTCCGTACACGAATGGGCCAATCCTATGTGCTGTTGGAAATACAGGATACGGGCTGCGGCATTCCGCCGGAAATCCGCAACAAAATCTTTAATCCGTTTTTCAGCACCAAAGAAAAGGGTGCAGGACTCGGCTTGGCCATGACCAAAAAAATCATCGAAGAAATGGGCGGCGCCGTCGAACTCAACAGCCAGCCGGGCGTCGGCACGAGTATCAGCCTGCTGCTGCTCCCCGTTCTCGCAGTGGATGAACATATTCCCGACAGTCCGCTGCCCCTCTAGAAATATTCTTGAAAATGTTTTACGTATCTGTTAACTCTCGGTAGAGAGTAAAATGGATAGTAATCCGTCCTGTGCTGCCGAAAGCCGGAAGCATTTGCGCAACCCGCGGGGACGGAAAACAGGCTCCAGCGTATGTGCCGCCTTTTGGCCAAATTCTGCAACCTTACGACAAGCAAGGAGTTCCGGGTGAGCGTCATTGTCCTGGCAACGCGCAACAAAGGAAAAATCAACGAACTTTCCACCATGCTGCGCGCTTTTGGCCTGGAAGTAAAAGGCCTGGAGGAGTTCCCCGAACTCGGTGAAATAGAAGAAACCGGCACAACCTTTTCCGAAAATGCACGGATAAAGGCAAGCGCCATCACCAAAGCCACCGGCCTTGTGGCCGTGGCCGATGATTCGGGGCTGGAAGTGGATTTCCTGGACAAGGCTCCGGGCGTATATTCCGCACGCTTCGCCGACAACGATGCCGCTCTGGCAGATATCACGGACCGGGATCAGCGCAACAATGCCAAACTTCTCCGTGAGCTGCGCGACACGCCGGAAGCCCGGCGTACGGCCAGGTTCCGTTGCGTGATCGTGGCCTGCGCGCCTTCCGGGGCGAGCCTGGAAGCGGACGGCGCCTGGGAAGGCCGCATCGCGCTGGAACCCGCCGGAGAAAACGGTTTCGGATACG
This sequence comes from Desulfovibrionaceae bacterium, assembly GCA_963677785.2. GTDB lineage: Bacteria > Desulfobacterota > Desulfovibrionia > Desulfovibrionales > Desulfovibrionaceae. The sequence continues at coordinate 184,228 of CAXXDH010000003.1, forward strand.
ACCCCTTGTTTTATGATCCAAGCCTCGGTATGACGGCGGCGCAAATGGAAAAAGAGCAGAAAAACGCAAGGAGCCATCGTGGCCGGGCCTTGCGCAGGCTTTTGGAGTCCTGGCCGGATTTCTGGAAGCAGGCTCAAGCCCTTTAGTTTTCTGTTCGCTCAATAAACTTCCAGCCCGGCCTTTGTGAGGAACTGATATGTGCGGAATCATCGGGTACAGCGGGCACCGCCCCGCCGTGACCGTCATCATAGAAGGACTTTCCCGGCTCGAATATCGTGGCTACGATTCGGCCGGTGTGGCTTTTGTGCAGAACAAAGAACTCAACGTCATCCGCGCGGCCGGCAAATTGAGCGCCCTGCAGGACAAACTCACCGGCTGCAACGTCTCGTCCGCCACCACAGGCATCGGGCACACCCGCTGGGCAACGCACGGGCTCCCCGTGGAGCGCAACGCGCACCCGCATGCGGACGGGCAAAACCGCCTGGCCATGGTGCATAACGGCATCATCGAAAACTACCAGGACTTGCGCAACGAACTCACGGCGTCTGGCTATACCTTTCGCTCCGAGACCGACACCGAGGTACTCGTGCAGCTGATCTCCAAGGAATACGCCGCGTGCGGCGACCTGCTCCAGGCGTTTTCCAGCTCCCTGGCACGGGTGGAGGGCACCTATGCGTTGGCCCTTGTGGATCTGGCCCAGCCGCATGTCGTTTACGGCGCGCGCCAGTCCAGCCCGCTTCTGATGGGCAAAGGCATCGGAGAAAATTTCCTGGCCTCGGACATCCCCGCCTTTCTTCCCTATACGCGCGACGTCCTGTTTCTGGAGGACAATGAAATCGTCCTTCTGGATACCAAAACGATTCAGATTTTCAAAGCCGACAGCCTCGATCCCGTCGAACGGGAAACGCAACACATCACCTGGGATGTAAAGTCCGCGGAAAAAGGCGGCTACAAGCACTTCATGCTCAAGGAAATCTTCGAACAGCCCAGGGTCATCACGGACTGCTGCACCGGACGCATTGACGCGGAAGGCGGTGAAGTTCTCCTGTCCGAGCTGGATGACATGCCCCTGCCCAAGCGCCTGCACATCATCGCCTGCGGCACATCGTACCACGCGGGCCTGTGGGGCATGCAGCTGCTGGAAAGCTGGGCCAGAATTCCTGTTTCCGTCGAAATCGCCTCGGAATTCCGCTACAGGGACACCCCGCTCGATCCGGAAGACGCGGTCCTGGTCATCAGCCAATCCGGAGAAACCGCCGACACCCTGGCAGGTATGCGCAAAGTCCAGGCGGCCGGACTAAGCGTCATCGGACTGTGCAACGTACTCGGTTCCTCCATCGCGCGCGAAGCGGACAGAGTCATCTATACGCAGGCCGGACCGGAAATCAGCGTGGCCTCCACCAAGGCCATGTGCAGCCAGCTGACCCTGCTGTATCTCCTGGCCGTTTACTGGGGACGTAAGAAGGACACCCTGGACGAGGACACGGCCCATACCGCCCTGGAAGGGCTGCAGAACCTACCGGGAGTTCTGGAAGCCGAACTTCCGTCCATGCGCCAGACCGCCCGTGAAATTTCGCGTACGTATGCTTCAGCCAGCAGCTTTCTGTATCTGGGGCGCGGCCTGTGCTATCCGCTTGCCCTGGAGGGCGCGCTCAAGCTCAAGGAAATTTCCTACATACACGCCGAGGGCTACGCCGCCGGTGAAATGAAACACGGGCCCATTGCGCTGATAGATCCGCAGTTTCCCTCGTTTGCCCTGGCCCTGAACGACGAACTGTTTCCAAAAGTCAAATCCAACCTGGTGGAGGTCAACGCGCGCGAAGGCAAAATCATCGCCCTGACCCATGCCAGCACGGATCTTGAAGCCGACACCACCTGGCAGATCCCCGCTGTCTGGGGCCCCTTGAACAGTTTGCTCGCCCTGCCGGTCCTGCAGCTGTTCGCTTACGAAATGGCCGATTACCTCGGCAAGGACGTGGACCAGCCGCGCAACCTGGCCAAAAGCGTTACCGTGGAATAATATGATGCGACACCCGGCCCGTATTGTTGCCCTGCTCGGGCTTTTCTGCCTGCTGCTTGTGCCGGTTCAAGGCACCGCGGGCACTGCTGCCGCTTTCAAAAGCGCCTGGCACGGATTTTATTCCCTGACCAAGGACGCCAAGCGGTCCAAATACCGGGCCTACTGGCAGGAACTCGAACGCGAGTTTCTCTCCATCTACAAAGAAAACCCCGACGGTCCCTTCGCTCCCAAGGCCCTGTATTACGCGGGTCGAGTCTGCGATGAACTGGGACACCGCTCCTATCTCAAGACGGATTTCATCCGCGCCGTGGACTATTACAACCGGGTTCTCACCCGTTTTCCCAAACACTCCTGGTCGGATGACTGCCTCTACCGCATCGCTGTTATCCGCTTCAACAAACTCAACGATCCCGAACAGGCTAAACGTGATTGCCAAAGGCTGCTGAAAAAATACCCCAAAGGCGACATGTGGCCCAAAGCTCAGGAGCTCCTGCGTGAAATAGACGACTCGGATGCATCGGGAGCGCCAGTCGTTGCCGCCAAGCCGCATCCTCAACCAGCCGGATCAAAACAAGTCGTTCAGGATGCCCTGGCTGCCCAGATCAAGGAACTCGAAAACCGCAAGGCCGCCGCCCAGAAGCAGGCGGCTCAAAAGGCCGTGGAACAGGCGGTTGCCCAGGAAAAGGAACAGGGCGTCCCCATGCATGCGGCAGTGGAAACGCCGCCCCAGCGCCCGGACGGAAAGCGGGTCCTGAACAGCGTCCGCTATCAAAGCAGCGACGTATATACGCGCGTGGTCATTAACCTGGATTATGAAACTCCCTTCCGCTACCAGCTTCTGGGGCCCAACGACGCCTATAACCGCCCGCACCGGCTGTACATCGACCTGGACAACACCATTCTCGCTCACAAAATCGACCGCAATATGGACATCGCGGACGGCATTCTGCGGCGCGTACGTATCGCGCAGAACAAACCCACGGTCAGTCGCGTAGTGCTGGATTTCCAGGACCTGCAGAATTACCAGATTTTCGCTCTGCACAACCCCTACCGCTTGATTGTCGACGTCTCCGCGCCTTCCAAAAAAATTCCTCCCCAGATTGCGGCCGCAGCAGCGCAGGAGCAGGAGGTGCTGAAAATTACCCGGCCGTCGAAAAAGACGCCTGCAGAATCCGCCGAGCCCAAAAAACAGCAATTACCCATACTCGTGCCCGCCTCTCCGGAAAACACCAGGCATCCCGTCTCCAAGCCCAAAAAACGCCTCGGGCAACGCCCCCTGGATACCGACGGAAAGCAAAACAACGGCACCACTTCGCAAGCCGCAGCATCCGCGGAAAAATCTCCCTGGAAAAACGCCTGGAAAGACGAAACCGCGGCAAAACAACCAGCCGCGCAGCAGGCTAAAAAGGAAAAACCGGCTGATGCCAGGCCAGTAAACAAAAACTACAAGCTGCCGCCCGGCAGCAAAAAACAGATGGGCAGCCTGGTCGAACAGCTCGGCTTGACCATCAATACCATCATGATCGACGCCGGGCATGGCGGAAAAGATCCCGGGGCCTCCGGTGCCAGAGGCATCAAGGAGAAAGACATCAACCTCCGCTTTGCCAAGATTCTTGGAAAAAAACTGGAGCAAAAAGGATTTAAAGTACGCTATACGCGCACCTCGGATACCTTTATCGCTCTGGAGGACCGTACGGCCATGGCCAATCTGGCCAAAGTGGATCTTTTCATTTCCATCCACTGCAACGCCTTTATGTCATCAAAGATGACCGGATTGGAGACCTACTACCTGGACCTGGCAACGTCCAAGGATGCCGTACGGGTCGCAGCACGGGAAAACGCGGGTTCCGCCAAAAGCGTGAGCGACCTCCAGGTGATCCTCACGGATCTGATGCTCCACTCCAAAATCGACGAATCCAAGGATCTGGCCGTCAACGTGCAAAAGCGTATTGTCCGCAACGTCAAGAAAAAATACAAGATACGTGACCATGGCGTACGCTCTGCACCGTTCTACGTCCTGGTAGGCGCCACAATGCCTGCCATTCTGGTGGAGATGGGCTATATCACCAATCCGGCGGAAGCCAAAAGGCTGACACAAAAAAGATATCTGGAACGCCTCGCGGACGGGCTTGTGGACGGGATCAGCGCGTACAAACGCCAGATTGAACGGTTTGCCAGCGCCTCCGCCAACTAGGGGGGCCTCCAATCTTTATTGTTTCAAATTACAAATTTGTTGTTTTCCTTGGTTTTTTCTCCTTTTCTTGACACTTCCCCTTGCAGGTGGCAAATATTTGTAAAAGCAAATCAGGGCGAAAAGCTGCTCTTCTGCGGCTTTCCAATGTGTTTTTTCCGATACGTTATCTTTCAGGGACGGGTGCTGCCACATGGCAATGATTGAGTTCACAGACGTACACAAGTGGTATGACGAATTTCACGTCCTCAAAGGTATCAATCTACAAATAGAGAAAGGCGAAGTACTCGTCATTTGCGGCCCTTCCGGATCCGGCAAAAGCACCCTGATCCGCTGCCTGAACCGGCTGGAGGAATACCAGCAGGGCACCATCACCATGGAAGGCCGCGACATTCATGACAAGACTCTCAATGTCAATGCCTTGCGGACGGAAATAGGCATTGTTTTCCAGCAGTTCAACCTTTATCCGCATCTCACGGTCCTCAAAAACGTCACCCTGGCTCCGTTGAAAGTCAGAAAGCAGAAAAAAGAGGCGGCAAATGCCAAAGCCCTGGAACTGCTCGAACGTGTCGGCATTCACGACCAGGCCAACAAATACCCCGTAGAGCTTTCCGGCGGCCAGCAACAGCGCGTGGCCATAGCCCGCGCCCTGGCCATGGAACCCAAGGTCATGCTTTTCGACGAGCCCACTTCCGCCCTGGACCCGGAAATGATCAACGAGGTGCTCAACGTCATGAAGGACCTGGCCAGGTCCGGAATAACCATGCTCTGCGTGACCCACGAGATGGGCTTTGCCCGGGAAGTGGCGGACCGTATTGTTTTCATGGATTACGGTGAACTGATCGACGAGGCCCCGCCTCTCGAATTCTTCAGCAATCCCAAGCATGAACGGACCAAGCTCTTTCTCAAGGAAATCCTCTGAGAAACGGGAAAGAGTCGTTGTAATCTTGGACGGGGGCCATCCCCCGAGACGCTTCAAACAATCATTGGAGGGAAACGTATGCTGAAACGCTTGATTATTCTGGTTCTGGCTCTGAGTTTTGTTCTGGGTTCCGGCCTCGCATGGGCCGGCAAAATCGACGATATTAAAGCCAGGGGGAAATTGATCTGCGGCGTCAAGGACGCGGTTGTCCCCTTCGGCTTTGTCGATGAAAAGACCAATCAGCTGGTCGGTTTTGACGTGGATTTGTGCAAATATATCGCGGACAAGCTGGGTGTCGGTCTCGAGCTCAAGCCCGTGACGTCCTCCACCCGCATCCCCATGGTTGCCCAGGGCTCCATCGACATCGCGGCCGCCACCATGACCCACAAAAAGGAACGAGACGAACAGATCGACTTTTCCATCACCTATTTCATGGACGGCCAGAAACTGCTGGTCAAAAAAGGCTCGGGAATCAAATCCGCGGCCGATCTGGACGGCAAGAAAGTCGGTTCCGCCCAGGGCTCCACGTCGGAAAAGAACATCGTAAAAGCCAATCCCAAAGTGGTCGTAAAGTCCTATGACGGCTACCCGCAGGCTTTTCTGGCCATGAAACAGGGCAAAGTGGACGCCGTGACTACCGACTCCGTGATCCTGCTCGGCCTCAAGGCCAGCGATGAGAATCCTGACGACTGGGAAATCGTCGGCGATTTCATCGCTCAGGAACCTTACGGGCTCGGCCTGCCTGAAAACGATTCCGATTTCCGCGATTTCGTCAACTTCACTTTGATGGATATGAAGAACAGCGGCGATTACCAGAAAATCTTCAACAAATGGCTCGGACCTGATACCAAGTACGCCTACCCTACTACCTGGGAACTCGAAGTCTGGCCATAGACCAACCAACTGTATCGGGCCGGACTGCAACAGTCCGGCCCTTCTTTAACAACCGGATCTGATCGTGCAGTATTCTTTTGATTGGGGACTAGTCGTATCCGGCGAATACGGCCACATGCTTTGGGAGGGGTTCCTCCTGACGCTGCAGATTTCTTTTATCTCCATATTTTTCGCCATGCTGCTGGGCACCATCATTGCCGTGATGCGTCTGACGCGCGTCAAAATGATGATCTGGATCAGCGTGGCCTACACCGAATTTTTTCGAAACACCCCTTTGCTGGTGCAACTTTTCTTCTGGCATTTCGGTTCGTATTATTTTCTGCCGGAGGTCATCAATACCTGGAAAAACCATTTGGACAGTCCGGAGTTCATTGACGGAGTCATTGCCCTTTCGGTGTACACCTCCGCTTTTATCGCCGAAGAAATCCGTTCCGGCATTTATTCCATCCCCAAGAACCAGCTGGAAGCCTCACGGGCCGGAGGCCTGAGTTTTCTCCAATCCATGCAGTACGTGATTCTGCCCCAGGCTTTCCGGATCATTGTGCCGCCGCTGATTTCCCAATGCCTGAACCTGATCAAGAACTCCTCTCTGTGCCTGGTCATCTCCGTCACGGAGTTGACCTATATGGCCAAGCAGATTCAGATCCGATCTGCCCACGGATTCGAAGTTTTTACTGTCAGCACGTTGATTTATCTCGGTATTTCGCTTGTGGTCTCGCTACTCATCAATCTCTACAACAAGCATTTTTTGCGGATCATCAAATACTGAGCCGGAGGATCGTGTGCACTGGAACGTTGTCTGGAACAATTTTGACTACTTCCTCATAGGGGCCTACCCGCAAGGACCGCTGGGCGGCCTGGCCATGAGCATCATGCTGGCGGTCGGCGGCATTTTCGGCGCGTTCTGGATCGGCCTGGTCGTGGGGCTGATGCGTATTTCACGGCTCGCTATTCTCAAATATCCGGCACTGGTCTACATTGAAATCATCCGGGGCATTCCACTGCTGATGGTGATTTTCTGGTTTTATTTTCTCGGTCCGATCCTGCTGCAACAGGAACTGCCCGAGGCAACCAGCGCGCTGATCGCGCTGATTGTTTTTACCAGCGCCTATATCGCGGAAATCGTCCGCGCCGGCGTATCGGCTCTGCCCAAAGGACAGATGGAAGCCGCCAGAGGCACGGGCCTCAGCCGTGGGCAGGCCATGCGGTACGTGATTCTGCCCCAGGCGCTGCGCAACATGATTCCCTCCTTCGTCAACCAGTTCGTCAGCCTGACCAAGGACACCTCCCTGGCGTACATCATCGGCGTGAACGAACTGACCCGTACGGCCGGACAGGTCAACAACCGGACCATGAACGCGCCCCTGGAGATTTTTTTCACCATCGCGGTCATCTATTTTATCGTCTGCTACTGCCTCACCGCCTTCAGCCGGCGGTTGGAAAGACAAATGGCCCGCTATCAGGCCCGAGACCGCAGATAACGGTTCTTTTATCAGAAAAATACACGCTGCAAGACTCCGCGCCACAAACAACTGCCAGTTACGGTAGCCGGTTATTATGAACAATTCTTTTTACTCGACCTTAAAGCGCCTGCCGCATCAAGCGCGTACCGTGACCATGGACGCCGCGAAAGTCAGCCTGACCCTGTTCAAGGTGATGATCCCGGTGATCATCGCCGTCAAAATTCTCAAAGAATTCGGATTGATCGAATATCTCGCCATCCCCTTCGCGCCCGTCATGGAGATCATGGGATTGCCGGCCCAGACAGGGCTGATCTGGGTCACGGGCATGGCGGTGAACATCTACAGCGCGCTGATCGTCTGGATTTCGCTGGTCCCGGACATGGGCATGCTCAGCGTGGCCCAGGCCACGGTGCTGGGAACCATGATGCTGATCGCGCACAGCCTGCCTGTGGAGTTGAAAATCGCGCAGCAATGCGGCGTGGCGTTCTGGCCGCAATTTTTCCTACGGGTTCTGTCCGGACTGCTGGCGGGCTTTCTGCTGCACCTGATTTTCGCTTCAGGCAATTTTCTGCAGGAAACCAGCACCATCATCATGGCGGCCAAGGCCGAACCAGTCGGGCTGTGGGCCTGGGCCTGGGGGGAACTGGCCAACCTCGTCTGGGTATTCTGCATCATCCTCGTACTTATGGCCATGATGCGGGTTCTGGACTGGCTCGGCATTACGCGCTTCTGCATCCGCGTGCTTTCGCCTGTGCTGCGTCTCATCGGCATCGGCGAAAACGCCGGAAGTATCACCATTGTGGGATTGATCCTGGGCATTTCCTACGGCAGCGGTCTGATCCTGCACGAAATCCGCAAAGGCCATGTGGGGCAGAAGGATCTTTTTGCCTCGCTGTCGCTGATGGGCCTGGCCCACGCGCTGATCGAAGACACCCTTCTGCTGGCCGCCCTGGGCGCCAGCATGATCGGCACGTTCTGGTTCCGGCTGATTTTTTCGCTGCTGCTGACCTCTCTGCTGACGCGCTGGTACGTACGGTTCATGCGCGCCAAAACGGCGGATACCTCCGCCCCCTAAGGCTGCGGACCGGCCGGTTTTGCCTCCAGAGCGGCCTGGGCCTCTTTGCCGTACTTTTTGTAGGCCCCCAGGTCCATGAAATCCGCGTACAGTACGCAATGCTCGTCAAAGGTGGCGGAGCGCAGGTAAAACACGATCCGCAGCTTGCCGTTCTTGATTTCAAATCGTTCGCCGGTGCTTTGCTTTTTTTTGACCGCTTTGCCGTACGCGGCTTCGAGCCCGGCTTTGAGGGGCCAGAGGGCGTCCCGCCCCTTGGAGCAGGCATGAAAAATTCCTGCCGCGGAAACGTCTATGACGACCAGCGTACGCGGCGAAACACGCACTTTGATGCGTTGAAAAGGGGAATTCACATCAGGGCAATCGCTCTGATACTGCAGAAAACCGTCTTCGGCCGGCTGCAATTGTTCCTGAAACGCTTTTGGAAAAGGCTTGCCCAAAACAAAACCGAACACTTCCCTGCTGGTGCTTTTGGCCGCCTTCTTTGCGAAAGCGGGAATAACAGCAGCAGGCAAAACCGTACACAATGCAAAAATGATCAGCACCCGTGCCGCATATTTCATGCGCATGTTCTCCCTGCGGAACCCGGCTGTCCGCAAGCAGTGCGGCCGCCGGATTGGTTATCTGGAACAGCTTGAGATTTCATGGCGAATGCGTATATCATAAAGTCCCAGCGACAGATACGCAATTCTTCGTATTTATGGAGCCGTTTATGGGTGATTCACAATCCAAGAAATCCGGAAAAACACTTCCCTGGCCTCAAAAACCCCAGCTGGAAATCCTGGGCTTCGAACGCCGGACCGGGTTGGAACTGCCTCTGTACCTGACCACGGTGGCGGCCGGATTTCCTTCTCCTGCCGATGATTACATCGACAAGACCCTGGATCTCAACGAACATCTCATCTCCCACCCGGAGGCCACTTTTTTTGTCCGGGTGTATGGTGATTCCATGCGCGACGCCGGGATTCATTCCGGCGACATCCTGATCGTGGACCGCGCGGTTGAACCCAAAAACGGCAGCGTTGTCATTGCCGCTCTCAACGGCGAGCTGACTGTCAAACGTCTGCAAAAAAAACAGGGTAAACTTTTCCTTATGCCGGAGCACCCTGAATTTTCTCCCATTGAAGTCACGGAAGAAGCGAGCTTCGAAATCTGGGGGATTGTCTCCTACGTTATCCATAAAGTATGACGCGTCTTAAACCAGCCGGCCAGGCAACGGCTTTCGGAGTTATTATGAACACCACCTTTTCACGTTCTTTTCTACGCTTTCTTCTCCTGCTGGCGCTTTGCGCGTGCTGCTCCTGCCAGGCTGTGAAATCCTCCTCTTCTTCGGTAGCACCGCCCAAAGCCACCACCGAAAGCGAACGCCTGGGAGATTCGCTGATGGAAACCGGCCGTATCGAACAGGCCGTGGCCGAGTACGACCGGGCGCTTGCGGATGGAGCGGACAAGGCTTCCATAGCTTATCGCAAAGGCTTCGCCTATTTCAACGAGGGGCAATGGAAAAAAGCCCTGGACCTTTTCCAGGACGCCATCAGCCTTGATCCAGAGATGGCCATCGCCTACGAAGGCGCCGGCATCGCCTCCTTTCAGCTCGGCCATTTCAACCAGGCCGCGGATTATTTCATCGACGTCATGGAGCGCGCCCCCGACCATTGGGTATCCTACGCCTTTATGGCAGGGGTCCTCGCCGCGAAAAAAAATACACGGGGCTCGCGTGAAATGCACCGCAAGGCCCTGAAAGTGGCCGGGAAAGACCAGTTCCGCCAGGTAAACGCGCTGCTCGCCGAAACCTACAAACGCGGGGAATATCTCGTACGTACGGGCATGTATAAACCGGGAAGAACGGAACCGCGCCAGACAAATGCAACGCACGCCCCCCATGGGGAAACGCAGCCCCAGGAACAGGCGCAGGCGGATGAGACGGCAAACGGCAATGTCTACCGTTCGGTCCAAACCCTGAGCCCGGAAAAAAAAGAAAAAATCCGCCAGGAGATGCTGGCCAGACTGAACAAAGCCAAGCACAGCGCGGCAAACCCCGAATCCGGACATGAAAAGGCCGCTGCGCCTGAACTCCAAACCCAAAAATCCAACCTGAAAATAACGCCTTTGGATGAGGACGAGGTCCAGGCCTTGTTGCGCGCCCACAAAACAGGCCAGATCAAGCAACGACTCGCGGAAGAATTACCAGACACGACCAACACGTCAGATGCGCCAGAAACTGCGGGCACGGCAAACGAGGACCTGCCATCCGCCGAACCTGACGCAGCGCCCTCCGCAACAGAAACGACCCAGGCAGAACCAGCCCAGGCGGAAGACACCCCGGCAGAAACCCATGGTCCGGATTCCTTTGTCACTAACAGCCGGCAACTGGTGACCGCTCCGGTGATTCCATCCGGGTACGACTCTGCCGCTTCGCCGGACAACGCATTCATGCGCGAACTGCCACAATCAGGATACTCCGCCATGGAAAGCTCTTTTCCCGAGAGCGGGATGGCCGTGGACCGGGCCAGGGAACTCCAGGCCAAAGGATTGGAACCTTACGTCGCACCGGTCCACCTGGGAGACCGCGGCACCTGGTACCGGGTCATGTTCGGGCCCTATGCCTCCAGAAAGAAAGCCAAAGCGATGCGCAACCGGCTGGCAAAACAATATGGCCTGACCAAAGCCATAGTTATCAAACATACGCAGCACTAAAGCTCGTACAGGAGGCTAACGAGGCCTTTCTATTACTGTTCCTTATTGATACTACTGTTGATATGGTATATTATAGATACACACGGTTGCGGGAAAGAAATGTTTTTTTCCGACTGCAGCCCTGTTTGACAGGCCTGTCCTGTTTTGATCCCCACGCACCAGCCCGGGCGGTTACAACGCATGACCCAAACCAAGGTCCTTGTCGTCGACGAAGATTCCAGCACATACGAGCTGATCTCGGGTCAGCAGCCTGATTCGCCTATTGAGGCCCAGTGCGTGATCACTCCGGAAGAGGCCGTAACCTTACTGGAGCGTTGGCAACCTGACGTCGTGGTGGCCAACGGCCAGCTCGCCAGGCAGAACGACTTTGCCCTGATCCAGAACCTCAAGGAAAAACAGCAAAACCAAAAACCGGCTATCGCTATCTGCAGCTCGCCTGCCGACGGGTCTCTGGTAGAGTTTCGCCTGCGTTTCAATATCCAGCATTTCCTGCAAAAACCCCTCGATTCCGCAACGTTTATACAAAAACTTCTGGAATTCGCCGGTGCCGGGCTTCCCGAAGCGGTCCACGACGACATCGATCTGCAATTTGATCCCGCGCGTTCGCAACGCAATGTACTGGACGTTGACGACGATTTTGTCGAGGACATCGAACACTACACCCAGGAACAACTCTCGCAGGACTTCAAAGATACCATGGGCGTTTTTTCCACCAGCAAGCCCGTGGTGATCGGCTACGGAACCACGACCCGCAAAATCCGCGTGAAAGAATACTGGTACGTCATACGCAACGGCGACAATTTTCTGGCCCAGGGCATCAACAGCGTCCATATTCCGTCTGGAGAAAAATTCAATGTAAGCAAAAAGGATCTGCTCAGCCAATATGATCCGGAAATGGACTATATGTACCAAAAGCTGCTGCCCGCCCTGCGCAACCTCGAAGGCACCCTTGCCAAAGGAGACCGCCACCGCAGCCGCATGGAACATTTCAGCGCCGAAATGGAATACAACGAGGCCCTGCGGATAGATGCGGATAATGTCCGCGCCACGTTCGGCCTGGGCCTGACCTATCTCGAACTCCAGGACTCCAAAAAAGCGGATGCGGTTTTCAAAAGCCTGATACACCTGGATGCGGCCTTCGACGAAGAGTATAAACACCTTTTCAACGAATTCGGCATCCAACTGCGCAAAAACAAAATGTTCGACCACGCCGTGCAATACTACAACCGGGCGCGCGAACTGAGCCGGGAGGATGAAAACATTTTTTTCAACCTTGCCAGGGCCTGGTACGAAAAAGGCGACTGGTCGAATTGCCTGCGGCATCTGGTGATCTGCCTGACCATGAACAAACAGCTGGAGGAGGCCCAGCGCTTTTGCAGGCATATTCTGCTCCTTTCGCTCAACGACGACCTCTGCAGAGAATTGAACAAGGCCACGTTGCCCACCGAAAACAGACGCTATGCCACCATGCTCGAAGAACTGCGCCAGGCTGCGGGCCTGACCGATGCGGACTGGAAAGCCCTGCAGGCCGAGGTGGCCGCTGACAAGAAAAAACGCAAAAAAGCCGCGGTTCGAAAAAAAGCCGCTCCCTCCGGCGAAGCCCGCCAAAAGGAGCGCTCCGCCAAGAAAAATGGCGGACAAAACGAGAACGGCAGCTCGGGTAAATACGTCATGCCCTTTTGAGGCCATGCCGCAGCCTCGCCTCCTCACTTCTTTCTGATCACAGGCATTTTCCGCTCCGCCACCCGGCTGAATCGTTCGTGCGGGTAGCCCAGGGCGATCACGGCATATACTTTCTCCTCTTTTGGAATCCCCGCCTTTTGTTGAATTTTCGCGTCGTTTTCCATGGCCGCCACAACATAGCCGATCAGGCAACTGCCCAGTCCGAGCGTATGCGCGCCCAGCAGAATATTCTGGGTGGCCAGCATGGCGTCCTCAGCCGGGCAGCTGGCCCCCGGCGCGGAGCTCACGATAATCGCCGCCGGGGCTCCGTGAAACAGCCTGTCCTCGCCGCGCTTCTTCCAGGCCTCCAAAGCCGCGGATACAGCCCGGTAATATTCGCGGTGGTACTCCTCCAACTCGGGCTTGCCCGTATATTTCAATAGCAGGCGCAGCCAGGATTTATCCGCCATCCGATTCAATTTCATGAAAAACGCGGATACGCTCTGCGCCAGGGAAAGTACTGCCTCACGGCTTGAAAGCAGCGTGAAAGCCCAGCGCTGGCTGTTGGTGCCGGAAGGCGCGGTAATGCCAATTTTGACCAGGTCTTCCAGCAGGCTCAGGGGAACGGGCCGGTCCGCGTAATTCCTGCAGGATCGGCGCGAAGCCAGCAACCGTACCAATTGCGCTACGTCCGATCCGCCGTGGGGCAGCCAGCGCGTGTCCGCCGTAAAATGGACGAATCGCATGGTTTCCGGATCCAGGCAATCCACCCGGACGGCCTGTTCCGGACAGGCGGCCAGGCAATGGCCGCAGCCCAGGCAATCGCCTATGCCCTCCACCTGGCAGGCCTTTGCATAGCCCTCGGCATCCGTTTGCAAGACAATCCGGCGCATGGGGCAAACCCGCACGCACGTACCGCACCCTTTGCACGCACCTGCGTCTATGGTGCATATAAACTCGTCGTTCATGTCGTTCCTTCTGTTTACAGTCGCTCGAGCATTTTATAAAAATCAACAAGGCGCCATGGCCGCACGCGTTTGTCCGGCCTCGCAATTCGTTTTGGGGGAAATCGTGCCCGTCACCATGTTTTCTACCGGTTTTATCAATGCCGCACTCTGGAAAACAACTGACAGCATTTTCCCCAAAAAAAGTTCACCGACATCCCGTATTGCGTCGAACAACACAACGACTGCGAGCCTTGTCTGCAATTCGTGCGTGCTTTGATGCAAAAAATCAAGCGCAAAGGCGCTGTTGCCCGAGCCGGCACCCCGTACGCCCTGGAAAACCGGCCTTGAACCACAGCGAAGCACCTCTCTCTACACAACTATTTTGGAGGTAATTGTGAAAACATCCCTTGGAGCAAAAACCATTCTTCTGCCCACCCCGGTTCTGGTGGTCGGCACTTACGACAACATCGGCACCCCCAATATCATGACCGCCGCCTGGGGCGGCATCTGCTGTTCCAAGCCCCCGGCAATCAACGTCTGTCTGCGAGCAGCCACGTATTCGTACGCCTGCATTGTCGAACAAAAAGCCTTTACCGTGAACATCCCGTCCAAGGCGCAGGCCGAACAGGCCGACTTCGCCGGCATGGCTTCCGGCCGGGACATGAACAAATTCGAATTGACCGGCCTGACTCCTGAAAAAAGCACGCTCGTCAACGCCCCCATCATCAAGGAATTTCCCATGTGTGTGGAATGCTCGCTGATGCATACGCTCGAGATCGGCCTGCACACCCTGTTCGTGGGCGAAGTTATCGACGTCAAAGTGGCGCAGGAATGTCTGGACGATTCGGGAAAACTGGACCCTGCCAAGGTGGATCCCATCAGTTTCGCTCCGGAAAAACGCGCATATTACACTATGGGCGACATGGTGGGAAAAGCCTTTTCCATCGGGTCGAAATATCTCCCGAAACCTGAAAAAGGATAGAAAATTACAGTAATAAGGCAATACCGTGTTTTTTTCCGCTTCCTCTTTCATCTCAAGAAAGATTTTGCTACCTGATGTTAATGACCTTCCGGCCATGCTCTCTTGGTTTGCGCAAAAGCAGGAAAATTTACAGTAACGAGGTCCGCGATATGAAAAACAAAATCACTGATCTGAACGCCACAGTGGTGGATTTCATTTTGAACAATACGCAAATCATCAGTTACTTCGAACGATTTGAAAATGATGCGGATTTGTTGGAAGACAAACTTGAAGAATTTTGTTCGGAAATGGACGCCATTCTCGAAGAACTTGTGGAAGAACTGGATCTGGAGGAAGAAGAAGGCGAAGACGACTATTAGCGCATTTTCGCCTTGAAACAAGGCTCATTCATGAAACAATTTCCAATTGTTTCATGAAAATACATAAGAGCCTCTAAACCTTTTCAAGGTTGATACGCTCTAAAAGCACGCCACAACTGTTCGCGGATACCTGATCAAAATCACCCTGCTCTCCGTCCAAGCCGTACGGAGAGCAGGGAACTATTCCGAAAGCCGGTTTGCGTTTGCGACCACCACCGCCAGCTTTTGCTGCAGCGTATCCAGCAACCCACTTACGGCAGCGGCATCCGGTTGTTTGCCGTCCAGCGCGACATCCAGCGTGCTTGCCGCGGAATTGAGGGCATAAGCCGAAATATTCGCACTGGCCCCTTTCAACATATGCACCTGGCGCCTGAGTTCCTCGTAATCTCCCGCTTGCAACAGCGTCTCGAACGTTGTGCCGATTTCACCATAGAGCGTTGCAAATCCCCGCACCAGGTTGCAATAAAAACTCCATTTGCCTCCCAGCCGTTCTTCGGCATCCTTAAGATCCATTTCAGGCAATGAAACCCCTTCCGGAAAACTGTTTGTTCTTGCCGACGGAATCGATTCCGTTTGCTTTGCCGGCAATCTGCCGCTTCTGGTCAGGGTTTTTTCCATGGTTGCGTACAGTTCGCGCCGCTTGACCGGTTTGGACAAATAATAGTCCATGCCGGCTTCCAGGCAACGCGCTTCGTCGCCTTCCAGAGCGAAAGCCGTCAACGCGATCACAGGCAGAGTACGCAGCCCCAGGTCCTGCTTAATGATTCCTGTTGCCTTCAAACCGTCCATGGACGGCATCTGCACATCCATCAATGCGATATCGTACTTTTTTTTCTTTGCAAGCTCCACGGCAGCAAGGCCGTTGTCGGCCGTATCCACCGAGCATCCGGCTTGCTCGAGTAGCTCCCTGACGATGAGCTGATTGACAGGGCTGTCTTCGGCCAACAACACCGAGACACCGGTAAAGGGCGTATCGGAGGGTTCTTCCTCCGCAAACACGTTGAGAGAATAGCTTTTGGCTCCGTCCTTACAGGCCGCGTACAACTCGCATCTACGCGGCGGACTCAAAATACTCCGCAGAGGAAGCGGTGATTGCGGCAAGGAAGTGCCAGGCTTGAGCAACACGAATATCTCTGGCAGCCGTTCTTTGGGAAAGCTCTCCAATACGGGCAACACCGTCTGCAATACGTCGGCGTCGACAAAAACTGTGGCCTGCAGGTTCCGAGGCATTTTCTCAAGCAGCGTTCCGAGCCGTTCCGCCTGGCAGTCGCGGCCCTTCAGCCCGAATTCCTGCAGTCTTTTTTTCAATGCCCGGCAGAGATCCGGCTTGGGCGTTACCAGCACCATCAACTTGTCTGAGTGGGCCAGCAGGCCGTTTTTCAAAATCTGCGGCGGCGTATTCGACGACGACAAGGGGATGGCGACAGTGAACAAACTGCCGGCTCCGGGACTACTCTCAACGGACAGCTCGCCCCCCATCAGCTGGGTCAGCTTGAGACAGATGGTCAGCCCGAGTCCGGTGCCTCCATATTTGCGGGATATGGATCCGTCGGCCTGAGTAAAGCAGTTGAACAGGTCTTTTATCTTTTCTTTCGAAATGCCTATGCCCGTGTCTTGTACCCTAACCACGCAATATTCCTGTCCGTCCTGTTCGCGGCGCTCGGCGTACAAGGTGATGCTGCCCTGCTCCGTAAATTTGAGCGCATTGCTGAGCAGATTGACCAGAATCTGCTTAAAACGCGTGGAATCGCCTATGAGTATTTCCGGCAAATCAGAGGCCCAGTCCACAGACAAGTCCAAACCTTTGGCGGCTGTCAGTTCCCGAAACAGTTCCAACAGCGAATCAATCAGAGAAAACAGGTTGAAGGGGATCTGTTCCAGGGGCATTTTGCCCGCTTCAATCTTGGAAAAATCCAGAATATTATTGATCAATTCCAGCAAAACCGCACTGGAATTCTGAATAATTTCAACATATTCAGCCTGCTTTTCCGTTGGTTCCTCACGCAGCAGCAAGTCTCCGGCGCCAACAATGACATTAAGCGGCGTACGGATTTCATGGCTCATGTTTGCGAGAAACTCGCCCTTGGCCTTGTTGGCCTGTTCGGCGCTTTCTTTCGCATGCACCAGCTCCCGCTGCATCCGGGTAACAGCGGTAATATCCACACCGATGCCCATGATGCAATTCACTGCGCCGGTATGATCCAGCACCGGAATGGCGTAATATTCGAGCCAGACAATCTGACCGAAGCGGCGTATGAACCGTTTGCGCAGCAGATAGCTATCAATTTCCCTGTCCAGCAACGCATAAAAATTCGCTTTGAATTGAGCGCGGTCTTCCTGATGAACATACTCGAAAAATGACGTGCCAATAATACCTTCTGGGCTATCCTGGCCCAGCATTTCCACCCAGCGCTGATTGCACTCAACAATCCGTCCTTCGACGTCCAGAATGCTCACACACCCCATGGAGGAGTGAAAAAGCGATTCATAGCGGGCACGGCTCTGCTGCAGCGCGCGTTCGGTTTGCTTGCGCTGCGTATAATCCAGAGAAACGCCCAGGATGGCGGTTTTGCCTTCGCTTATGAGGAAGGGAACCTTGATGGTTTTCAGCAAACGCTGTTCCCCTGAAGCATCCGTGAAAATATGCTCCATGCTCTGACGCGTCGTGCCTCCTACAGCAATCTCGCGGTCTTCCTCCAGAAACAGATCCAATTCTTCCTTATCCGGATGCCAGTCCTGCTGCAGGGTTCCCGTCAGCTGTTCCACCGTCGTATTGTAAACCTGGGCCATGGTCTGATTGGCAAGCAAATACCGTCCATCGCCATCTTTGACATAAATCATGTGCGGAACGGAATCGATAATCTGATGCAGCAGATCCAGGCGGAATGAATATGTTACGGTTGATTGAAAAACCTGCGCCTCGAGTTCCTGAACTCTGGTCTTAAGCCGCGCGTTTTCTTCGCGAAGCAACTGCAGGCTTTCTTGCGATTCCGGTTGGCCGGAAGATTGCGGACCATTGTCATGCGCGGACATGAACCGGCCCTTTCTCTGCATTGTTTTTGCTTTGACAATTTAAGGCATACGCCATGTCGTTCTCCTTTTGCTCCCCAGCCGGGGTCCGGCGGGCGTATCGATTAGCTGCCCCCCCCTACTTCGCCTTGCATCACGCCCCAATACTTTCTAAAAAAATTATACCATCAATTGCTGCAGTTCGAAAGTGAACAAAAATACAATCTAATTTGCAAAGCTGTAAAGACTGTTCGTAGAGCAGGAAGAATCTGAAAAGTCCCCGTAGACCATCATGAGGGAAAGTAGAAAAGTCAGAAGAAAAACTGTGAGGGGATATTGTTGCTCCCGGCAGGCGTATTCGGGGGCACCTGCCGGGCTGGAAAAAGCCTATTTGTCCTTTTGTTCGGACGATTCTTTGACCGTCAACTTTCTGCCAAGTTTCAGCGCACCGGCTGCCACGCCGGCGATCGGCGCCAGCAGCGCCGCGTAGACCAGGTTGGCCTCATTGGCGAGTTTGTCCGGCGGATTGCCGAAGGCCGGACGGCCCGGACCGGTCTCGATGTGCTTGTCGAGCAGCTCAAAGGGCACGGGCGAAACATACAGCGTGTTGGTTCCGCCGTTTTCTTTTTCTCCAAAGATGAAACCACCTTTGGCCTCGGCCAGCTCATGAGCCTTTTTCACGATTTCCTCGCGCGGCCCGATGATCTGTACGTCGTAGGGACAGTTGCTGATGCAGGCCGGGACCTCGCCATGGGCAACCAGCTGGTAGCAGCGGTCGCACTTGTACATGACGCCGTTGCCCGCGAACGAAGGCATCAGGTCCAGATACAGCCCCACGCCGGTCTGGCGCTGGGGAATGTTCCACGGGCAGACGCTGCGGCATTTGGATCCGCCCAAGCAGATGGAATCATTGATCCGTACGATGCCTTTGTCTTCCTTGGCGCACGCGCCCCAGGGGCAGAGATTGGCGCAAGGCGGATTCTGGCAGTGCATACAGCGTCTGGGCGCATGCACCTCGTAGCTTTTGCCCTCATATTCGACCTCGGCGCTCTGGATGAACAGCCAGTTGTAGGGCGTCAGCCTGTCATCCACATCGCGTTTACCGGACCAGTCCGCTACTTTTACCCTGGGGGGGTACATTTTGGGGAACGGTTTTTTGGGCTCGGGAAACTTGGCCGCATTGGATTCCTTGCACGCGGCCACGCATTCGCCGCAGCCCACGCATTCGAACAAATCATGCAGGGTGGCCAGTTCGCCGCCCTGCTGCGCGGCCTGAACCGTGCCGGGCAGCATCATGCCCGCTCCGGCCACGCCCATGGCTTTCAAAAAACTGCGTCTGCTGAGTGTCTTCTTCATTGTCGTCCTATCCCAAATTCAAGCATGTTGTTATTTCTGCCAACTGCGGGGGAGACTGGGGGGGCATCCTCCCCCACAGCCGGAATTGGGGCAGCGCCCTGTTATTTCCTGATGGCGGCTATTCCTTTTTCCCGCAGGCCTTCACATGGGCGATGGCGGCCCGGGCCGCGATGGCGCCTTCGCCCACGGCCACGCTGATCTGCAGAAAACGCCCGACACAATCACCCGCGGCGAACACGCCGGGGATGTTGGTCCGTTGTTCGCAATCGGCCTTGATGAACACGCCGCCGCGTTCGAGTCCGAGCGTGTAGGCGAAATCCGAGGACGAAGCCTCGCCCATGGCCACGAACAAGCCTTCAAACTCGCGTCTGCCGCCGTCCGCGAACTCCGCGGATTCCAGGGCGGGCGTCCCCTGCAAAGAGACGATCTTGTCCGTGAACACCGGTATTCCGGCGTCATCGAGCCTGGCTTTGAAATCCGGAGTCATGGTGGGGTCCTTGCCCTGGGTGCAGACGCTGACGTCAGGCGTATAGTTGGTCAGCTCCAGGGCCTGGTTGGCGGCGAAAATGCCTTCGCCCAGGACCATGACCTTGCGGCCGCGGTAAAAAAAACCATCGCAGCTCACGCAATAGGAGACCCCCTTGCCCTCATAGTCGCCCAGGTTGGTGATTCCCGGCCGTACGCGTGAAACACCCGTGGCCAGAATCACGGCACAGGATTCCACTTCGCGCTCTTCGGTTTTGAGGTGAAAATGGCCGTCCTCCTGCTGGTGGATGGAAAGCACCCGTTCGCAGGACGTGCTGGCGCCGAAGCGCTCGGCCTGGCGCTTGCCGCGTTCCATGAGTTTCTTGCCGGTAATGGTTTCTTCGAAGCCGAAGTAGTTGTCGATGTCATAATCCCCGGCGATCTTGGGGGCGCAGCCGAAAATCATCGTATCGATGCCGGACCTGGCCGTGTAGATGGCTGCGGACAAACCAGCGGGACCGGCGCCGATGATCGCCAAAGGTATGCGTTCCATACGCGTTCTCCAATGGGTTGCTTGTTTGAGAAAAAGAAAGGGACAGGGCCGGATGGCTGGCGGCCCTGTCCGGAATCGGTCAATGCGTCGTACGGATTAACCGGAGGAGGCTGTGGATTTGTTTTCTCCGTTTTCTTCCACTTCGTCCCAGCCCGTGATCATGGCTTTGATGTGGGCGAAAATGGTATGGCCGGTGGTGGCCATGTAGATGTGGACGATCAGGAAGCTCAGAAAGGCGAACGCGCCGATGGTATGCAATACGGCGATGGGCGCGAGCCCCCAATCCAATCCCCAGATAGCCCAGTCATTGTAGTAGTAGTACAAAAATCCGGTGATCATCTGATAGGGCACCAGCACCGAGACAATGGCCAGATAAGTCAAGCGCTGCAACGGATTGTGCTTGGCCCGCTGGCTTTTCGGCACGGGGTGCGGATCCCCTCTGAAAATGCCCACCGAATAATACATGACCATGTCCACAAGTTTTTTGGCCGTGGGCGTGTACTGCTTCCATTCGCCGGTGGTGGCCAGCCAGAACACGCCGAAGGCATACAAGATCAACCAGCTCCATGCGCAGAAGTTATGCACGCTGTAGGCCGTGTCAAAACCGAACAGCCGGTACGTGCCGTGGATTTCAAAGCCCGTGAGCAGCAGCACGAGGATCAGCAACGCCTGTACCCAATGGTGGAACCGCTCGAATTTGTGGAAAAGATAGATTCGGGTCGTGCCGTTGGTACTCATGAGTCTCTCCTTTTTCTGGAAATGACGCGCAGCAGGCCATGGCCGCCGACGCCCACGATCGAACCAATGACCGCGATCCAGCCGATGCCGTCCACGATGCCGTTATGATCGCGGCCGGGCATGTAAAATCCCTCCAGCTTGGCCAGCCGTCCGTCGTCCATGTGGCATTGGGCGCACTGGAGAGAATTTTCCTTGGGCGCAACCATGTGCGTGGTCGGATAATGGTACTGCGTATGCACGAAACCCACTTCTCCGCTGAATGGAAGATCCCAGTATTCCATACCCGTACCGACTGCCTTCTGCCAATCGAAGTTCTTCCAGTAGGCTGTTTTGTCCTTTCCGAACAAATGGGGCACCACCATGGTGTTGTTGCCCTTGTCGTACGGCGTTTTTCCATTGTGCACCTTGAACGGATAGATGCGCGAACGCGGGTCGTCACGGCTTCCCATGACCTGGTTGACCCTGACTATGGAGCCCGGATCAATCTTGTCCTTGAGCGTCACATAGTCCAGAGTGCCGTTCCACCAGAAATACTCGGGAACCACATCCTTGCCCCAGACAAACGTACCTTTCTTGGAAACATACGAATGCTTGCCCAGAGGTCCTTCTTCCGTATAGGGCTTTCCGTTCTTCAGCTTGCCGGCCGTGGACCAGTCCCAGCTCAGTTTCGTGGGCTTGACCCGAGCGAATTCGGGAATATGGCACGTCTGGCAAGCCACTTTGTCCGTATGGTCGTTGAGCTTGGAACCCGGCGCGTGCGGTTTTTCCGTATGGCACGAAGCACAGGCGATGCGGGTGATCTGGTCGTCGTCCACCAGGCTCTTGGAAGGATCCTCGCTGGCGGGATGCTTGTAACAACGCCCGGCGATGCTGTGCGCCATGGTCGTATGGCAGCGTACGCAGCTGAAGTTCGCGCCCTCCGCGTTCATATGCACGTCGAGCTTCTTGTCCGGCTTGTACAGCGAGCTGTCCAGATCGCCGTGCTTGACGCCGTCTCCACCGCCGCCGTAGAAGTGGCAGGCGCCGCAATTTTTCCGCGTCGGACGCCCGACACTCTGCGCCACTGTTTTCCAGTCCGGCGGATAAAAGGTCTTGCCCCCGAACTTCTTTTCCTTGTCCACCGGATTTCCCGCGCCCGGAGGAAATTTTTTGTAGGTGCCGGTCTGTTCGTGGCAAACAAGGCAGTCGATGTTTTCGCTGGAAGAAAAATCGAACTCCTTGTTGAAAAAGTTGTAGCCGATATGGCAGGACGTGCAGCGCGGTTCGTTGGAGGGCACGGAAATGCAGAAATTATTAATCGTCTCCGCATACTTGCCCATCTGGTGGCTCTTGTCGTGAGGGCATTTCCAGGTCCAGTGAATGGTCTTGTGAATCTGGTTGGCCGCCTCGTTGTGGCACCCCAAACAAGCGCGCGTCACCTCGGGGCCGGACTTGAAATCCGCCTGCAGGGCCTCGAACTTGCTGTGATCCGCCGTTATCCAATGCTTAGCGCTTTTCGTCACCTTTCTCGCTTCGTCCGCGCCGTAGGTCTTCAGCTCCGTCTGGTTCTGCTCCTCTTCTTCGGCCATGCCGCTGTCCACCGTAATGCCGAAAGCGGCAAGGAAGGCCAGAAAAAGCAGAACTGCGCTGGCAAGAGGTCGGTTCCATCGGCTTCTCATACGCACTCCTTTGAGGTTGAGTTGCTCATGCGGGCGATCTTAGCCGCCATATAAAACGAGCTGGGCTCGATTCACGGGCATCTCTGAAAAAGGCAAACAAATCTGATTTGGTAGTCTTAGTATAACAAAAAATGCGTACTATTTGTCAATAAACGTAACGAGAAGATCGACCATTTCCTCAAGCTGCTTCTGACGCGCACCCAGTTCATTCGCTCCGTCATTCTCAAAACAGGCCAGCATATAGCGCTTGAGTATCACCGCATTGGCCGACTGCAGCGCCGAGCGTACGGCCTTGACCTGGACCAGAATATCCTCACAGCGCTTGCCATCCTCAACCATACGGACCAGGCCGCGCACCTGGCCCTCTATACGTTTCAAACGGGAAATCACATTCTGCTGCAACTTTTGCGCTGCTTCGCTGTCGTGCTCCACCAGCTACCTCCATCTTTCTTTTTTTTCAGCACGGAAATGCGCATGTGCCGTTTCCTTTACTATATACCCGTATGGGGTATATTTGTCAAGAGCAAGGCGTTGAAAATATCCGAAACGAACTTTTCACTAGGGGCTGTCTCTAATCTTGTTGCAGAGAAAAAAATGCGCGACCCGCTTATGTTAGGTCAACTCCCCTAAGCAGGCCGCGCAAAGAAGTGATTCTCGAGATTTATTTTTGCAGCGGAACAAACCAGTCACGCCCGAGATACTTTACTTATCGTCTGCCCGGCGTCCGGCTTTAGTCTTTTTGAAAAAGAAAGGCTCACTGCCATTGTCCGGCTTTTGCAAAACCCGTCTCCGGCCGGTATGAAAACTCATCGCAACAGGACCGACGACGCGAAATTGTTGCCCGCGGCGCTCTGTTGCGTACGTTGGGAAAAAACCACCTGCGATTTGCGCAGTACGGCCCTTTCACTGCCAGGGTCTGCTCCGCTGCGGCCCAGATTGGCAATCAACGTCGCGGCCAGCAGCGAGACCACCAACATGGTCATGGCTACAAGAATACTTCGGGTACGCGGACACATGGCCTTTTCTCCCTACCGGACGCGTCCGATCAGATAGTTTTCCGCAAATCTGACATTGGCCTGCGTGTTGCGTTCGACACGCTCCAATTCGCCAATTTCCTTATCGGAAGCTTTATGCTTTCCTGAAATTTCACAGGCAACCTGGACGTAAAATCCGTTCAGCAACAGATGAAGATTGCCGTTGGAAGGTTCACGATACGCAGGAACTCCCAGTCCCTCGACCAGTTCATAATCCTTGCGTACGTCATGTAAGGCCTCGGCCTGAATGGAAAAAAACTGTTCCGGCGTTTCCAGGGACGGATAGTCGAATTCACCGGCTATGGTCTTGTCCACCACCTGGATCCGCAGCCTGTCCACGCCATGCGTTTCGCCCGCCGGATCCGTTACCTTTGCCACGTACGAACATACCAGGCGCGGCGGAATGTCATACAGCAGGCTGAAACTGGGCTCCGCCACGGAGTTGTCCAGAAAAGACTCCACCGCGCTCTTGGAAACCAGCTTGCAGGGATTCACCGCATAGTGGAACACATCCCCCGTATCCGCCCTGATTCTCTTACCCGCGGGCACCTCCGCCGCATTGCTCTTGGCCACGGGAACACACGTATCCTCTTCCGTACAGCAGGAAACCAATCCCGCAAGCAACACACAAACCGACCCCAAAATGAAACAATGTACCAGGCGCATTTTTTTCTCCCCAAAATGAATTTGTACGGCTCTGGCCTGGAAAAGCAAGCAGGGTGCCAAGTAATTTATTCCATTATTTAAGTATGTTATTATATTGCTTCTATTATACGGAATTATTTTTAACCATATTTAGTAATTTTTCTTCTTTAAGATGATATTTTTAAATGCAAATAGTAAAAAAATAAAATTATTTGAAATGTCAGAATTATCACAAGTTTGAAACTCCGGGAACTTTGTTGGCTCTTTCCACTAGCCCCTGTGCACTTTTTTCGCCGTGCTCAAGGATCTGCTTTCCGGTAATTCGACATCCGCATTTTCATATGCAGCACGTTGAAACTATTTTTATTTAGATGCTAAACTAATTTACCAGAAGATTCTTTGGCCGCCGAAACGCAGCAGCATCTTCTCTTACTCGTTGCGCAGCACGGGCCAGGCTTTAAGGCCCAGGACTTTGCCCACGCCGATCAGGCCGGTGGCCAGGGTGCAGAGGGTTCCGGCCAGGCAGACCAGTACGAGAGGCAGGGGCAGGAAGCGCCATTGTCCCATGGTGGCTTCGGTGATGAAGACGTAAGCGGCGGCGCATCCGAGCGCCGCGGAAAACAGGGCCGTGGCGAAACCGAGGATCAGGAATTCCAATGTCAGGCTGGAGATGATGTCCGCCCGGGTGGCGCCCAGAACCTTGAAGACCACCGCGTCGTAGTAGCGGCTTTTGATATTGACCCGCAGGGTTTCAGAAAGCACCAGCAGGCCGATGACCAGCGTCAGCACGGCCGCGGCCTGCACGGCCAGCCCTATGTTCTCCGTGATCCGCGTCACTTCCGCCAGGATGTCCTGGACGTAGATGGCGGCCACATTGGGGAAACGGGCGGCTATCCGCCGCGCCAGGGGCTGGTCCGCGCCGCCCTGCGCGCCTTCCTTGGTGTAGGCGGTGGCTATGTAGCTATGCGGCGTACGCTCCACCACTCCCGGAGCGAAGATGATCGCGTGGTTCAGAGCTAAAGTCCGCCAGTCCACATCGCGCGTACAGGCGATACGGGCGGTGATCTCGCGTCCGAGCAGATTGACCGTGAGCGTGTCGCCCACGCCGATGCCGAAGCCGTCGGCCAGGCTCCGGGCCAGGCAGATCAGGGGATCGCCCTTGTAGCCGGACGGCCACCAGGTTCCGGCGCTCAGCTTGACCTTGGCGGGCATGGCGTCCGCGTAGGTGATGCCCCGTTCGGAGCGCAGAGCCCACTGCGCGTCCGGCGAAACCTGGACCTGGTCCGCGGGCACGCCGTTTATCCGCACGATCCGGCCGCGGACCGAGGGCACGTATTCCATACGCACCACTCCCGGCGTGGAAGTCACCGTGCCGCGGAATTCCTCGATACGCTTGGCGGGCACATCCAGAAAGAAAAAGGCCGGGGCCTGCTGCGGAATATTCTGTCCGAGCATCTCGCGCATGTTGCCGTCGATGAGCACCACGGCTGCCAGGGCCGTTAGTCCGAGCCCCAGCGAATAAACCACGCCCTGCGTACGCGCGCCCGGACGGTGCAGGTTGGCGATGGCCTGCCGCAAACGCGGATTGCTCGCATGGGGCAGACGAGCCGCCACACGCTTGATGCCCCAGGAAAGCAGCGCAAAGACCAGAATCCCGGCCGCAACACCGGCGGCAAAGCCCAGCACCACGTCAACCCGCTCGTTGGTCAGCAGCGCGATGGCCAGGATTCCGGCAGCCACCAGTCCGGTAAGCAGATGCAGTTTCCAGGAACGCGGCCGGGGCAAGGGGTCGGCATAGCCTCGAAAAAGCCGGGCCGGGGTGATGGCGCACGCGCTGCTCAAGGGCCGCAGGGAGAACACCAGGGTGGTCAACAGTCCGTACCCTGTGGCCACGGCCAGGCTTTGCCAGGAAATGGCCCCCAGCAGGCCCGAGAAACCTCCACCGCCCACATGGGCGGACGCCAGACCGAGCCTGGACAGCAGCGTATCCCCCAGCGCGAAGGATACGCCCAGCCCCAGCACACAGCCCGCAAGGCAGCCCAATGAAGCCAGAAACACTGTCTGCGCCAGGTACAGGCCCATAATGGTCCGGCGGGTGGCGCCCAGACTCTTGAAAGTGGCGATGGTGCCGGTCTTGCCCTCCAGATAGCCCTGAACGCCGTTGGCCACGCCCACGCCGCCCACGAGCAGCGAAAGCAGCCCCACCAGGGTCAGGTACATGGCCAGATTGTCCAGAAACTCTTTGATCCGGCTTCCGGCTTCGGTGTAATCCCGTACGCGGATGCCTTTGGGATCAAAGCGTTCCCGCAGTTTCGCCTTGACCTGCTGCACCTCGGCCAGAGGCGCGTTGGCTCCCTTGCCGCTCAGACGCAGCTTGTAGACATGACGTACGACCGTGCCCGGCTGCAGCAGCCCGGTGGCGCGCAGCCCGTTCAGGGTCATCAAAACGCGCGGTCCGAAGCTGAAGCCCGCGGACGCGCGGTCCGGCTCGCGCCGCAGCTGGTCCGTGATGCGAAAATTCTGGTTCCCGATGCGTACCACGTCCCCCACCCGGACCTGCAAACGCGCCAGCAGCTGCGCGTCCCCGACTAATGCGGGCAGTCCCGCATCCGGAGCAAAGGCCTTGCGCAAATCCTGTCCGGAATCCAGCGCCACCCGCCCGAACAACGGAT
Source organism: Desulfovibrionaceae bacterium (assembly GCA_963677785.2). Classification (GTDB taxonomy): domain Bacteria; phylum Desulfobacterota; class Desulfovibrionia; order Desulfovibrionales; family Desulfovibrionaceae. Next base: position 211,567 of record CAXXDH010000003.1, read on the forward strand.
AGCCTTGATCCACGGCCTTGATCTCAATCAACGCCGGAGTTTCGGCGGGTAGCTCCCCTCCCGAACGCTCCACCGCCCTGGCCATGGTGCGCATGGCGGCGTATTCTGACACCGCGCCCAGGGAGTGCAAATAGGCCAGATCCTGCGGATCCAGTGGCAGATGCACGCGCCGGATGCTCAGGTCGCCGCCCTGGATGGTTTTGGCGTCCGCGCTGAGGCTGTTTTTGACAAAGGCATTGAGCTGGCCCACCGCGGCCACGGCGGCAACGCCCAGGGCCAGGCAGGTTAGAAACACATTGAAGCCCTTGAACGCGCCGCGCAGCTCGCGCCGGGCCAGGGACACGATCAAGCCCGCTCCTCCGCTCCGGGCCGAGCCTGCCGCACCCATATCAGCCGGCCTCCGGCGTCCGGCAGCAGACGCCGTCCCGCATGGCCACCTGGCGGCCGCAGCGCGCGGCCAGTCCGAGGTCGTGCGTGATCAGGACCAGCGTGCTGCCGTGGGATTCCTGCAGCGAAAAAAGCAAGTCAATGATCTGGCTGCCCGTATCGCCGTCCAGGTTGCCGGTGGGCTCGTCCGCCAGCAGAATCTGCGGCCCCGGAGTAAAGGCCCGGGCAATGGCCACGCGCTGCTGTTCACCGCCCGAAAGCTGGGCCGGGTAATGTCCGGTCCGGTCCGCCAGGCCTACGGATGCCAGGCCAGCGGCCGCCCGCTCCAACGCGTCCGGTTCGCCCGCCAGTTCCAGGGGCAGGGCCACGTTTTCCAACGCGCTCATGGCCGGGACCAGATGAAAGCCCTGAAACACAATGCCCACTCGTCCGCGCCGGAACCGGGCCAGCTGGTCTTCGCTCTTGCCCGCCAGGTCTTCCCCGGCCACGCGAACGCGCCCGGAAGTCGGTCGTTCGAGTCCGGCCATGAGCATCAGCAGCGTGGTTTTGCCCGACCCCGAGGGTCCGACAATGCTCACGGTTTCGCCGCTTTCCACGTGCAGGTCCACGCCACGCAGCACGTTGACCGGGCCGCTGCCCCCGGATAAGGTCAATTCAACCGCATCCAGCTCGATAACCGGTTTGGAAGGAGTTTCTGTCATGCGTACGTCCTGTAAAATCACCCGCCGCGCCAAAAACGCGTTCACTGGTTTGATGTGTTGCAGCCTGGTTCTTGCTTATTGCTTTTTTACGCTCATATCACAAGGAAATACCATGTCCGCCCATGCGCAAAACACCCCCGTCACCATTCTGGCCTTTGGCGACAGCCTGACCGCTGGCTACGGCCTGGGGGCTTCAGACGCCTACCCCGCGCTTATGGAACAAGCCCTGCGCGACAAGGGGTTCGATGTCAAGATCAGCAACGCCGGAGTGTCCGGCGAGACCACGGCGGACGGCCTGGCCCGCCTGGACTGGCTGCTGGAAGACCCGCCGGATATCGTGATACTCGAATTCGGCGCCAATGACGGCCTGCGCGGCCTGCCGCCCGAACAAGCCGAGCAAAATCTGGATGCCATGATCAAAGGCTTTCTGGACAAAGGCACGCGCGTTCTGCTCACGGGAATGTACGCGCCGCCCAATTTCGGTCCTGAGTACGCGGCAAAATTCAACGGCATGTACCAACGCCTGGCAGACAAATACCAGGTTACGCTCTATCCGTTTTTTCTGGAAGGCATCTACGGCAACCCCGCGTACAACCAATACGACGGATTGCACCCCAACCCCAAAGGGACGCGGGAAATTACCGCCCGGCTGCTGCCCTGGGTGGAAAAACTCGTCCAGTCCGAGATTGAAAAGAAGCATTAGCAAAAAGAAAAGATACGTCGGTATCTGTAAGCAATGAGAAATATCTCGTTTTATCTTTTATTTCACCTGTCAAAAGTTTTGAGAGGTTCTTAAGGCGCCGGAGGCCTTTTCTTTCCACTCACTTCACCCTATTCCCCTGGCGTCAATACGGCCACCAGGCAGGGCACGGGTTTGAGGGATTCCTGGCGGGTGGAGCGTTGTTCCAGCGAGCGTACGTCGTAGCCCGTACGGGCGGCAAGCCCGCGGATGTAGTCCTGGGTATGGGCGTAGCGGTTGGCCTCGCCGAGCACGAAGCCGTCTCCGGGCCCTTCTTGCTCCTCCACGGTGAACACGAACGCGCCGTCCGTGCGCAAGCGCTTATGAACGGCCCTGAATACGGGCTCCAGCTCGCCGATGTAGACAAACACGTCCCCGGCCGCGGCAATGTCGTACTCCCGGCCGCAGCCTTCGAGATAGTCCGTGAGTTCGTTGACTTCCAGGTGGTCGTAGACGTCGCGTTCGCGCGCGTTGGCGATCATCTTGGGGGAAAGATCCACGCCGTCCAGCCGCCGGGCAAAGGGCCGCAGCGCAATGCCGCACAAGCCCGTGCCGCATCCCAGGTCCAGAATATCCAGCCCGGATGCGTGCTGGGAGCCTGCCGTTTCCGGACAATTTTCGAGCCACGGCTGCAGGGCCGTGAGCACCACCTCCGGTCCCTTGTATTCGAGCTTTTCCAGCAAATGGGCGTCAAAGGACCCGGCGTAATTGTCGAACAACTGCCGGACGTGCGCACTGGGCGCCTTGTCCGGCACTTCGCGCATTCCAAGTCCGGCCAGGTACAGGGTCACGCCCAGTTTGTCCGCGGGCTCCAGTTCGAGCACGCGCGCGTACTGCTGCTTGGCCTCCTCAATACGTCCGGCCTGTTGCAGCACGTAGGCCAGGCGCAGCACGGAACGCCCGTTTTCCTCGCACTCCACGCCCTTGCGCGCGGCTTCTTCGGCCTTGACCAGGTCGCCGGTCTTCTCATAGGCGTTGGCCAGGTTGGTCCAGGCTTCCCAATACGCGGGGTCCAGGGCAATCGCCTGCTGGAAAAATCCGATGGAATTCTCATAGGCCTTGGAATCCTTGGCCAGGGTGCCCAGATTGTTCAGGGCCACCGTATGCGACGGATCGTATTCAAGGGCCCGTTCATAGCACGCGCCCGCCTCCTCGCCGTCGCCCAGCTGCTGGCGAATATAGCCGATACGGAACCAGGCGTCCGGGCCAGGCGACAGCTCCAGCGCGCGCCGGGCCAGGGTCTCTGCCTGCCGCAATTCCCCTCTCTTGGAAAACAGATCCGCCAGGCCCAGATGCGCGGCGGCCAGCTTCGGATCCAGCTCGATGGCCTTCTCGTATTGGGCCACGGCTTCGTCCCACTGGTCGAGTTCGCGCAGCACCCCGGCCAGGTTGTTGCGCGTGGGCGCATGTCCGGGCTCGCGCTCCAGCACGCCTTCAAAACATTTCCTGGCGTTTTCAAACGATCCCAGGCTAACGCAGGCGTTGCCCAGGTTGTTCAGGGTCCCCAGGTCCTCTGGCATTTTCTCCAGCACCCGCTTGTAGGCCTTGACCGCTTCGCCATAGGCTTCGGTCAGGCAAAGCACGTCACCCAGCACCCGCCAGGCCGCCGTATACTCCGGGTCGATGCGTACCGCCCGGCGGTACTGCTCCACGGCCTGTTCCAATTCGCCGGATTTTTCGTGGGCCATGCCCAGATTGTAGCGCGCCATGGCGTTGGCGGGCTCCAGCTCCACGGCACGGGCAATCAATTCCCTGGCCTGGGCCAGGTCGCCCAGCTGCATACGCAGCACACCCAACAGATGCGCGGCCTGCGCGTACGCGGGCGCGGCCAGCACAAGCCGGCGGTAGAGCGCCTCCGCTTCTGCCAGATTCCCGGCCTGATGTTGCTCCAAAGCCTGAGCAAAAAGCAGCTCCTGCTCCGGCGTGATTGTGGCCTTTTTCGCCTTTGCTTTCTTTTTCTTTTTCATGACGTGCCTTTGCATTTTTTTCCCCCTGTACCCAAAATCCCGGCCTGCGTCCATGTGTCCGCATAAAAACAATACGTCTTGCGCAAAGACAAACTATAACCTATATGGTAAAAATACGTCTCCTATAGCATTTAGGTAAAAATAATTTTACCTGCGCATATGTAACTATCTTTTAAGAAAAGATATAATATACATGCACTATGGCCAATTCCAAAATTGCCCAAAAGGACCCGGAAAAATTACCGAAAGGAAAACCCTCCCCTTTCGTTAAGGATTCCCAATCACCGCAAGACAGAGGTCCGGCCCCCTCTTTCATCCCACCCGAGTTCTTTGCAAACAGCCTGAGGCCCCCTGTTGCGGTTGTCATCGGCGTAGCAGCGGGATTTATTCTGATTTGGGTCCATGTCACCTTTTTTGCTCCCCAAGAATATGAACCGCCAATTCACCTCTTCGCGGCCCTTTTCTACTTCATCGGCTGCAGCCAGCGCTACAGATACGGGCTTAAGGTTCAGGGAAAAATTCCGGCACGAACATCCCGCAAGTCTTTTGCAGTCGCCGTAATTCTATCATTCATTTCCTACATGGGCGCATTTGTTGTTTCCGGGCTTTTGTATCTCTTGCTGCTTTACATGCTCAACAAGCTCCCCCTTACGTCTGCTAACCTTTTAGACAAGCTGTCTGATATTTCCAATTTCCTGATGGACAAACCCGCTTTTGCGAAACAGGTAGGCCAATCAACTTTTGCGCCAAAACCCATCATTCTCGAGCCACCTGGGGAGTCTCAAAACCCGCTCACCGATATTATTGCGATTGTGAAGTACGTTGCGTTTTATCTGGGATACTATTGTACCGGAGTCCTTAATGGCCTTGCTCTGGTAAAATTGCAGTCCAGACTAACTCCTCCGCCTCCTGAAGAAAGCCGCTGGTCCACATTTTACCGTGATACGCCGCTGGAACAACCCGGCGACGACCAGCTGTTGTTTGGAGGACTTGCCCAATCCCTACGCCGTTTCTTGGACAACAAGGATACAAAACCGCCGCTGGCCCTTGCCTTCAACGGCCCATGGGGAAGCGGCAAGTCCTCGCTTATGCGGTTGGTGATCGAGGAACTCAACACCACCGGCAGATTCCATTGCGTCTGGTTCAATGCCTGGCGCCACGGAAAGGAAGACTCCATTCTGGCGGCGCTGTTATTGGCTGTCAGCGAGCATGTATCCAACAAATTGGGACTACTGTTCAATTTCCGGATCACCTACCTTCGGTTAAAGCAACTCAGCATATTCACCTGGTACTTGTACCTGTACTGGTTTGCCTTGGCAGTATGCATCACTATAGAAACCGAAGGCAGCTCCAACCAAATCTATCTCTCAACTGGCGCCTATCTCAGTTTCGTTCTGGCCCTTGCGAGCCGGCTGACGGATATCTGGAGCAAATCCAAACCCTTTGCGCAAACCATAAAGCAACTCATGACTCCCAAAGACGTCTCTTCCCATCTTGCGTTCGCGTGCGAATTCGCCCAGGAATTTGATATGTTTCAAAAAGCTCTCGGGCACAAAAAGCTGCTGGTCGCCATTGATGATCTGGACCGCTGCCCGCCGGAAAAAGTGGTGCATACGCTCAAAGCCGTCAACCAGATTCTTACGGGCGAACACGGCAACGCCAAAGCTTTTTTCCTCCTTGGCTATGACCAGGACTACGTCCTGCACAGCATCGGATGCCACTACAAAGACTGGCTTTCAAACGGGGAGAATACTGCGGAATTCAGTCGGAAATATCTCAAAAAGATGGTCACGCTCGCTGTTTCCGTTCCCGAAGCCAACGCTGATGGCGTGGAAAACTTGACGAATAAACTGGGTTCGAAACCTGAATCGAAACAGCAAATCCGCAACTGGCTGCCGCGCATCTCATTTACGACACTGGCCCGAATACTCGTGGCTGCGGTCATGGCGGCAATCATCGTTTGGTTTTTCTTTCCGCCCGAATCTTTGCAGTTGAACTTCAATGACATTCCAGACCCTGAAAAACATCCTTTTACTTTTTCTGCCATAACTCTTTGGATTGTTACTGCAGCGATGCTCGCCCTGGCGTTTGCATCTGTCCCCCTTATGGTGAGACTCCTGCGAAAATGGAGTAAAAAAGTCGAAAGAGTAAAAGTCACTAAACAATACATGGACACAGAGAATCTTGTAACCAGCGTACGTAGCTGTAAGGCCGTACTTCCGGTGAATCCCCGGGATCTCATTCGCGCCGTCAACGCCATGCGACTCAATTACAGGATTCAGGATCCTCAATCGTATCCCCATAATATGACGCCGTATCCCGGAACAGAGCTGTCCGAATGGGAATCAGTAACGCTGAGCCTGCTTGCGTACAAATATCCGGATATTTTTTCCAGGACCATGCTGTCAGACGTGCTTATAAAACATTGCGGTCAACATTCACAAAAAGCAACATCAAGCGATATTGCCCGGTACTATACGGAATACGCGGCCATTCAGGGAATTTCCGTTTCCGGACTGTTCCAAGACATCGAAGCTCTGGCAAACAGTGACGAAGGAAAACGTTATTCTATAAAACACTTGCTGCGCCAAGAAACCCTCGTACGCTTTCTCTCCGTGCATAAGTACGCGCTGCAAACAGCCCCCTGCCCAAAAAACTCCTGTGACTCCTCCAGATAGCGAACCACACACGATCTCACCATAATTCTTGCGTTTGCCAACAACGCACTTTACAATTTATTATTACTGAAAGCACTTGCTCGCGGCTGCTCTCAATTCATCCAAAGCCAAGAATTGGGAGGGGCAAAAGCAAATTATCTTTAAAATGGTTCAGAGGAGCAGCCCTGAACTTGCAACCCAAATAATTCACTTTGCTCCAACAATTTGTTTTGCCAGCTAAAAATTTTTGGAGATTTCAAAGAACCTTTTTTTCAAAAAGGTTCTTTGGCTTCCGGAGGACACCATGGTTCGTTGCGAAGTGTGCGGAAAGGAAGTCACAGAGGGCTGGATCTGCGGCATGCTGCCCTCCAACGAAAAATTCAAGCTCGGGCTGTGCCCGCAGCACGACACGCCGCGCAACCGGCAGCGGGTGGAGGCGCACTGGCAGCAATTGATGGAAGAGGAGATCGCCAAAACCACCGTTCGCCAAGAAGCCGAGGTCCAAGCGCCCGAAGCGTATACGGTGAAAATCTTTTTCGTGGACGGCGGGGTCAAGACTCTCGAATGCGCCAGCTACACCATCAACGACAACAAGGACCTGCTGGTGCTGAACCTGGAAGGCATGGCCGACTTTTACCCGCTGCAGCACATCCGCCATTTTGAAGTTGCCGGGTTAAGCATCAAGGAATAACGCGCATGGCACCAGGCGTGAAGCGTATCCTGCATCTGGACATGGACGCCTTTTTCGCTTCCGTGGAGCAGGCTGACAATCCGGAACTGGCGGGCAAACCCGTGATCATCGGCGGCAGGGAGCGGGGCGTGGTCTCCACCTGCTCCTACGAAGCCCGAAAGTTCGGCGTACACTCGGCCATGCCTTCGGCCGAGGCTCGCAGGCTCTGCCCGCAGGGCATTTTCCTGCGCGGCCGTATGCACCGCTACAAAGAAGTTTCACTCCAGGTCATGGCCATTCTGCAGGACTTCTCGCCCCTGGTAGAACAGGCTTCCGTGGACGAGGCCTACCTGGACGTCACAGGCACGGAGCGTTTGTTCGGCCCGCCCGAGCAGCTGGCTGCGGCCATCAAAGAGGCCATCCGCGAGCAGACCGGACTGACCTGTTCCATAGGCATGGCCCCGGTGAAGTTTCTGGCCAAAATCGCCTCGGACTACCGCAAACCCGACGGCCTGTTCATTCTGGAGCCCAAAGACATTCCCGAGTTTCTGCTGACGCTGCCTGTGGCCAAAATACCGGGCGTGGGCAAACGCGGGCTGGAGCGGCTGCGCGAACTGAATATCGTCTACGCGGCGGATATCCAGGGTTTTTCCCGCGAATTCTGGGTGGAGAAATGCGGCAAATGGGGCGAGGTGCTCCACGCGCGCGGCCACGGACTGGGCTCCGACGAGATCGCCACCGAATACGAGGCAAAATCAGAGAGCGCGGAAAACACCTTTGACAAGGATACGGCGGACCGCGACCAGCTCTGCCGCTGGCTGTTGCTGCAATCCGAACGGGTGGGCGGCAACCTGCGGCGCATGGGCTCGGAAGGCCGGACCGTGACTCTGAAGGTCAAATTTTCGGACTTCAAACAGATCACCCGCAGCAAGACCCTGAAAACACCCACCAACAACACGGAACGGATCTTCAGGACCGCCTGCCAACTGCTCCAGGCCCTGGATCTGACAAAACCCGTACGCCTGATAGGCGTGGGCGTGTCGAATTTCGACACCGCGCCCAGACAGCTTTCGCTTTTTGCCGGGGAATCCGAAAACGACGACAAACAGGCCAGGCTGGACGCGGCCCTGGACGGCATCCGCGACAAGTTCGGCAAGGACTCCCTGATCCGCGGACGGCTGTTCGGTTTCAAACGGCGTTCCTGAACCTCGCCCCTGTTGCAAACACATTGCTCAGGCTGCTTATTCCTCTTTGATACCGTGTTTTTCGAGAATCTTTCCAAAGGTTCCGTCATTCCGGATCATTTTCAGTCCGCGGTTGAAGTCCGCGATGATCCGCGCGCCTTCGGGATTCTTTCTGGAAACTCAGATGTGGTAATAGTTGGTGTCGAAAGAAGGCCGTACATACTCCAGCAGATGAGCGTACTCCTTGAAAACCGTGTCCAGAAGATATTGCAGGCGGTTTTTTTCTCCACCACCAGATCAAGGCGTCCGGCCAGCAGCTTTTTGATGTGCGGCAACGTATCCGTGGCGTACACAATCTGCAGTTCATTTTCTGACGCATCGAACGCGTCGCTCACCCTGGAACTCCTGATACTGCCGATCTTGTACGGTTTCAGATCCTCAATTGTATTGAAGGTGATCTCCCTGCTCTTCAATTTCAGCAGTACCACTTCTGACGAACCTATGGATTTGGAATACAGCAGGTTCCGGACGCGCTCCAAGGCGATACTACGATATTTCTCGGGCAAAACGGCTCCTTCCGCATCCGGCAAGGATTACGTCTGCGACCCTTCACCCCTTTTCGCAGGCTACCGGCATGCAGCAAAGACACGTACTACTTCATACCTATTTCTATCAGCTCGCACATGTTGCAGTCAAACAAGAACCCAGTTTCTCCGGCAGGTTCCCGATTCCCGCTATTGTCCGCCTGCCGGACGCGCCAAAACAAAGCGAACAAGGGCCGGGGCTATTGTCCGCTTTGTTTTGCGTCAGAAGGGAATAGAATCAGGACAGGGTGCGCAAATGGCGGACCCGCTGCAGCAGAGGCGGATGCGAATAATGCAGGGCCACGTCAAAGGGGTGCGGGGTGAGGTTGGAGAGATTGCCGCGGGTCAGGCGTTTGAGCCCGCTGATAAGCGCTTCGCCCGTACCCGTGCTTTGGGCGGCGTAGCTGTCGGCCTCGTATTCGAATTTCCTCGAAAGTTTGTTCATGGGCAGGGCCAGAAGCAGCGAAAGCGGAGAAAACAGGTAAAAGAATATCACCAGCCCCGTATACACTGCCGGGGTCTGGATCTGCAGCGCCTGGTAGAGTCCCTCGGTACGCAGCGCCAGAGACAGGACGAACAGCAGGGCTCCGGTTTTGGCAATGCTAAGAAAAAGCAGCTTGAGCGTATGCCCGCGCTTGTAGTGGCCTGTTTCGTGGGCCAGCACAGCCAAAATCTCCCGGCTGCTCAGTTGTTCGAGCAGCGTATCGAACAGGGCGATGCGTTTACGTTTGCCGAACCCGATGAAAAAGGCATTGGCCTTGGCCGAACGCTTCGAACCGTCCATGACGAAAATGCCCGTCAGGTCGAAGCCCACCTTTTTGGCGTAATCCGAAAGCAGGGTCCGCAGCTCGCCATCTTCCAAGGGGGTGAATTTGTTGAACAGCGGCAGAATCCAGGTGGGGGCCACGTATTGCAGCACCAGCGAGACCAGGGTGATGAAGCCCCAGGCCAGCAGCCAGGCCCAGTTTCCGGCCAATTGAAAAAAGGCCAGCAGTCCGGCCAGCAAAGGCGCGCCGATGACCAGCCCCAGCGCGTAGCCCTTGAGCCGGTCCAGTACAAAGGTCCGCGGCGTGGTGCGGTTGAAGCCGAAGCGCTCTTCCAGCACAAACGTATTGTAGATATCAAAGGGGACGGATAGAATATCGCCAATCAGGCCGAGCGCGCCGATATACAGCAGTCCGTTGACCAGATCGCCGAACCCAAAACCGCGGATGACCACGTCGAGCAGATTGAACAGCCCGGCAAAGATGCAGACCAGCAGCAGGGTCAGGCCCAGGCTGCTCCCGATAAAGCCCAGACGGTCCTTGGCCCGCGTATATTCCTGGGAACGGCGGTAATCGTCCGGATCGTACACATCGGCCAGCTCCTGCGGAGGCGTCGTACCCAGCATCCGCAGCGAGAGCACGGACGACAGGCTTTCCACGCACCAGGCGGCCACAAGCAAGACAACAAGCAGAATGAGATAATAATTCATTGGAGTGTATTGGTGGTTAAAACAATTTAATTTGGAATGAGTTAATTGGGCCTCTGCCCCAACCCCCGCCAGGGGTACGCCTCCCTGGACCCGCGCATAGTAAAGCTATTACATGTTATAATAAAATAGTATTGTCTGTTAAAAAGTTTTGAGGGATCCCTAAAAACCCTTTTTTAGAGGGGCTTAGCGACGTAAGGAGCTTAGAGCCTCTTATCCAGCCAAGCTGGCGAAAGGGTTCCTAGGCCGTCAACGTTACTATTTAAAAGTCAAATGCTCTAGCGTTGCAGAAAAAGGAGGACAAGGTGTCCGGTACGGCGGCCATACTGTGTTTTCACGGCCCACTCAAGGATCTGCTGCACCCGCGTTTCCGTAGCGAGGGCCGGGTGGTCTATCCGGCGGACCGCCGGGCGTCGGTCAAGGACGTGGTCGAGGCTCTGGGTCCGCCGCATACGGAAATAGGCCGCATCTTCGCGGGCGGCGTCAAGAGCGGTACGGAGCTGGATTTCAACGCCTTGCTCCGCGCTGGAGAGACTCTGGACATTCTGCCCGTGGAGCCGCCCATGGATGTGACCCGGACCACGTTGCTGCGGCCGGAGCCTCTGCCGGAGATCCGTTTCGTGGTGGACGTCAACGCGGGCAAACTCGCCACCCGGCTCCGGCTGCTCGGATTCGACACCGCGTACGCCAATCACCTGGAAGACGCGGCCGTGGCCGAACTGGCCGCAAAGGAACAACGCATCGTACTCAGCAAGGACCGCGCCCTGCTCAAGCGCAAAGCCATAGCCCACGGACGGTTGATTCGCAACGAAGACCCGGAGCAGCAGCTGGCCGAGACGCTGCGCTTTTTCGGGCTGCATCCGCCCTTTGCCCCTTTTTCACGCTGCCTGCGCTGCAATACGCCCCTGCAACCCGTGGACAAGGCGGACGTGCTGCACCGGCTGCTGCCCCTGACAAAAAAATATTTCAACGAATTCCACATCTGCCCGGACTGCGGCCGTATCTACTGGCCCGGCTCGCACCATGACCAGATGCTCATCAGACTGGAGAAAATGGGGATACGCCAGAGTATTTTGACGTTAAAATAGTAAAGCTTCCGGCGGCTTGAGAACCTTTCAAAAAAGTCCTTAAGAATCTCCCAAACTTTTTAACACGCCCTGATATACCTTGTTATGATTATATTATTCGCTGGTCCGCGCTCACAGCCCGTTAGCGAATCCGCGAACTTATGGGCTGTTATGCCTCCGTGGGTGGGCGTTCCCCCATCCACGGCTTTTAAGTCGCTCTAATTTTCTAGATAGTGTAGTCACGAGATTTTAGCCCATAACGCGATACACCGAATGTGGACTGCAGCAAGAAATGAAGCAGTATTCTTGGCATATCGTGTTGCTATACCCCGCCAACGTTTGAGGTGGAGAAACGCATTTTCCACCAAGTGTCTGAGTTTATATAAATATTTGTCATATTCTCGTGGTTCTTTTCTGTTTTTCTTCGAGGGAATGACTGGTTCCATTCCCTGCTTTCGGGACTGTGCAATAATGGCGTCCGTATCATATGCTCGGTCAGCCAGAAGATATTGTGCGTCAAAGTCTTCAATCAGCTCAATCGCTTTTTTACAATCTGCTGTTGTACCTTGTGTAATAATAGCCCGGACCGGCATACCATGCGCGTCCACGGCCAAATGCAATTTTGTGTTGAGCCCCCTTTTGTGCGGCTCATGTCTTGGTTACCACCTTTGGCCCCTGCTGCATGTGGATGAACCTTGCAGTGGCTTGCATCAATCATAAGCCACTCATAATCTGGCTCGTCTATCAATATTTCCAGCAACTTTTCCCAGACACCTTTATCTCGCCAGCGACTAAACCGTCGATGAGTGTTGCTCCAACCTCCATAGTCCGGGGGGAGATCTCGCCAAGGTGCTCCTGTGCGCATGATCCAAAACACTGCATTGATAAATTGCCGATTGTCTTCCGCTATACCGCCCCAAGTTCCTTTTCTTCCAGGTAGATGGGGCTCCAATTTCTCCCAAACTTCATCAGAAATGTCGTGTCGTCTGTGGACCGGGTTTGACATGGCGACCTCGCTTGTTTTGTTTGCCAAGCGAAGTATGCCAGAAAATCAAACTCTAGACAATCTCGTGACTACACCACCTAAGGAGCCGAGGCTGTTTTCTTTCGGGCCGGTTGCGTTTTGGCTTTGGACTGCTGCGGTTTGGACTGGTGTTTGATCAGTTCGAAGCGTGTGCCCACATGATCCAGAATCTCATTGCCGAGCAGTTTGTAGCCGGTCATGGTGAAATGAACGCCATCCTTGCCCCGCAGGGTTTTGGATGCGCCGTCTATGGTCTTATGCCGTGTAAACGCGCCCTTTTCATCGGCGAACAAGGGCCAGGCGTCCACGTATTCGCAGTCCCCGGTTTTTTCGCAGGCCCTTTTGATGGCCTGGTTGGCCACCCTGGCCCGCTCCGAGTAATCTTCCTTGCCCATGGGCGGCAGTCCCACCAGGTAGACGGGAACATCATATTTCGCGGCAACGGCGAGAAATCCGCTCATTTTTTCTTCATAGGACCTGGCCCAGGATTCCGAACCGGAACCGTTGTGCGCGTCGTTTCCGCTGATCATCACCACCAGCACGTCCGGATGATTCGCGTCCAGGTATTCGCGGAGTTTTTGTCGCCAGTTGTAAAATTTTGACGAGTTCAGCCCGCTGGAGGTTTTGCCTTTTTCATAGAGCGAAACGTCGTCATACGGCTTGAGCAGGCTCGACAAGGACATGCCGATGCCCACGGCAAAGGAGTCCCCCACCACAAGCACGGAACGCAGCCGGTATTTGCCCGAGGCCAGCTTTTCCGGCTTCGGCACCGCCGGTCTGGAAGGCGTGACCAGGGCCACCTGCGCCTCACGCTCCACCCGGGCGGGATGGTCCGCGGCCAGGGGCTTCGGCCGCTTATAGACCACGGTATAGGGGACCTTGGCATCCGCGGCGGCGTCTTGCCGGGCTTCTTTGGCGGCCAGGTTGCTGTCGGGCGGCGCCTGCCGCAGTTCTGGATCCTTGTCGCTAACCGTCTGACAGCTCACCAGAACCACACAGAGAGCAAAGAAAAACAAAAAATGGAAGGGATGTTTCATGCATAAACCTCGTTACCACAAGAGGGTATCAACCTATACTGCACCGGGAAAGCTTTTGCAAGCAAAGCACGATCCGCGCAAGATCGCCACAACAGCCAAATACCGTCATAACAGCATGTTATACAAAATATCCAAGAGCATGGCGGCTGTTTTTACGTGACGCTGAAATAGATAAGACTATCAGAGCCTTCGGTGATTTCCTGTCCGAGGCTGATGCAGCCTTCTCCGAGGAGCCAGATTTCATCGCGGTGGACAAAAAGATTTTTCTCGTCCTTGATGGTCACATAGGACCCGTTGGTGCTTTGATCAATAAAAATGAATTTGCCGTCGCGAAAACGCAGCATGGCATGTTCGCGCGAAACGCACTGGTCCGGCACCTGCAGGTCGCATTCCTTGCTCCTGCCCAGCAGCAACAAGGGCCGCACACGGCTGACATCCAGTTTTGCGCCCTGGTATTCCAGATGCATGAACGAAACCAGGGTTTCGTTTTTCATGTCCAGGATGTTGATCTGTGAAGTGATTTCCGTGGGGTCGTCCTGCCAGAGCACTTCGAAAAATTCGATTTTTTCCGCTTTGCCCTTGACCCGGATTCTGGCAATGGAGCGTACCATGGATGGGTCCAGATCCGGGACGGCCTCGATGGTTTCCGCCGTGGTGATGATCTCCTCGGCGCTGGCCAGTCCTGCCGCACGGGCGGAGACATTCACCGCATCGCCGAAAACGTCTCCGTATTGTTCGATGACCGCTCCATGATGCAGGCCCACGCGGATGGAAAGCTTGGCTGCGATAAGTTTGGGGTCGTTCTTGACGGCATGCTGCATGTCGCAGACAGCCATGATGGCCCGCTCCGGCTCCTTGAAACTGCAGAAAACCTCGTCGCCGATGGTTTTCACCACATAGCCGCCATATTTTCGCGTATTTTCCTTCAGCAAGGTCAGGGCATGCATCACCAGATCATAAGCATCGTGGTCGCCAAAGCGTTCGTACAGCCGCGTGCTCTGGCAGACATCGGCAAAGACTATGCTTCGCACCACTTCAGCTTCCGGCAAGGTAGTCAGATTATCATCCATGCTCGCTTTGCCCCGGACAAATTTTCCGAATGTTATTTTCTTCTACGTTATTCCATGGCTGCAACTTTTTTGCAAGCCAGCCGCTTGTGTAAGGCGCTTTACAGAATGAAAGAGACAAATCCGATACGTTTCCACTATTGCGTTGCGATCAAAAATCTGATTTGTTCATCCCAAGCACACGCAAACACGTGGGCAAATTCCACAGGAGTTTTTGTCTTGGAAAAAGTATTAATCCGTCTGGCTCGCCAATTGAACGCCTATGACGAGGCCTCGTTGATGGCCCTTTGGGAACGTTACGCCACCATAGTGCAGCAATTCGAGCCTACAAAACGGTGGGAAGAATCCACGCTGGTTTTCGGGCTGATTCAGGCCCTGCGCTGGAAAAACCAGCTGTTCAACTATAATTGGGCTCTGGAAACCCGTCCCAAGCCGGGCGCCCTGCACGACGTCCGGAACGAGGGCGAAGCAGCCATGGACCCGCTGGTGGAGCAAACCTTTTTTTCCGTTGGAGAAAAAGAGGCCAACGACGAAGAATCAAAATCCGGGAACTCCGGCAAGCAGGCGCCTGCCCACAAGCGGACCAAGGTCCTCCGCTTCCGGCCGCGCGAGGGTGATGAGACCTCGTAGTACGTAGTAGTAATACCGGATTGAATCCACGAACTGCACGGCTTCCTTCCCGCGGCAGGAGCCGTAGCGAGCATACGCCGCGTACTCCTTTTGCTGCAGTTTGGGCAATGTCTGTTTCAAATCCGCCCAGCTGTTTCCCTTCAGCCCGAGCTTGTAAGCCAACTCCATGGCGTCAGACAAATGACCTTTGCCCTGGTTGTACCCGGCCAGGGCAAAGCACCAGCGGTCCCAATGCGATAACCCGAGCCCGTCCAGGCTTTCCCAGAGCAGCTTCAAATATTCCGCCCCGGCCCGAATGCTCTCCGTACTGTTCATCGGATCCTGCAGACTGAAATAGGACGCGGCAGCAGAGGTGAACTGCAGCAACCCTTTGGCCCCTGTCCGGCTGACAGCCCTGGGATTGAACTGGGATTCCTGGTAGATCACGGCCGTGAAAAGCAGCGGATTGATGCCCCGGCGGCGCGCCTCATGCAAAATCCTGCTGCGGTATTTGGGCATTTCCGTGGCCATGGTTCCCAGAAAATGGCGGATCCCCGCCCGGCTGTTTTTCTGCGGGAAGAATCCGAAATACCTTTCCTTGAGCACTTTCAGCCTGGCTTTTGTGCTGGAGGCCTGCCAAAAGTAATGCAACGTAACGGCCAGGTCTCTGCGTTCTGTCCGCCAGTACCAACGGTAGGCGATGGGCTCGAACAAGGTTCTCTCCCTGCGCAGGCCGGAAAAAAAAGGTTCCCAAAGCCGCAGCCGGCCGGAATCCACCAGCGCGTACGCGGCCTGTCCGCCCTCCAGGCTGTCCAGAATGGTTTCCAAGCTGTAGTGCGGATCGACCCGGGTAATAGCGCCCTTGCCGAGCCACGGGGCTTCGGCAAGCATGCGGTTTTCCAGCACCGGGTTGGCCCGCATCAGAAAGGGGCTCGAACGGAAGCGTTGCCAGCGCTTGCCGACAACGCCCTTGATATATAGTTGCCTGACGTTGCTCCCGCGCAGAATCACCGGCGTATGCGTCCCGTAAACAGGCCCGGCGGCCAGTGTTTTGCGCAGATCAGCAGGAGGTTCATAGCCCGAGCCAATGAACAGATCCGCCTTGCCCTGGTCGAGCAGCTCCCAGGCTTTTTGCAACGTAGGTGGCTGCAGCACCTCAAGCTCATAGCCGCAGGCCTGGGCGAAGGCGCGCAGCAATTCCTTGTCAAACCCCGGACCATAGGGTGAAATCGTTTCCGATACCTGCGAATGCGGCGGCAGCACAACGCGGACCACCCTGAAATTTTCCACGCTTAGGGTGGCATCCGGATTCTGTTGCAAAGGCGGAACCGTAAGAAATCCGTACAGCAGCCCGAGCAGCACCAGGGCGAAAAAATGTTCCCGACGCACGAGGTGTTTCGGTTTTCTGACCTCTTCGTGCAATGTCCCCCCCCGAATACGATACGACCATTGTTACTCTACGACCAAAATGCTGTTGCTCTTTGTTGAAGGGCCGTAACATCTCCAATCCGGCAATCTGACCGTCCCTTCCGGCGAGATGGTGCCCGCTTTCCTCGAAAGAACAAATTTAAAACATTTTTTGCCCAGGGCAAGAGCGAAAAGCGGGATAGTGGATGAAATGCGGCGGTTAATACGAAAGGAAAGACTCGATTTCCTGTTGAGGAGCCGCTGTTAGCGTTTTTCATAAATTGACGGCCAGGAAATAATGGCGTAGTCAATTAAGTCTTTTGCGCACGCTCAACCGGCGCAACATGACCGGAGTCCAAGATTATCCCAAAAGGAGAGCTTGATGTCAAATATAGTCGTCTTTGGCGCCCAATGGGGCGACGAAGGCAAAGGAAAAATTGTTGATCTTCTGACCAAGGAAGTGGATGTCGTCGCCCGTTTTCAAGGCGGCAACAACGCCGGCCATACGCTCGTGAATGCAGGCAAGAAAACCATTCTGCACCTGATTCCCTCGGGCATTCTGTATCCTGACAAAATCTGCCTGATCGGCAACGGCGTGGTTCTTGATCCGGAAGTCTTCTGGCAGGAAATTGAAGAATTGACGGCGCAAGGCATCGCCGTGGGCCCGGACAGGTTGATGATCAGCTACAAAACGCAGCTGATCATGCCCTACCACAAGGAAATCGACGTGGCCCGCGAGGCGTACAAATCCAAGGACAGCAAGATAGGCACGACCGGCCGCGGCATTGGCCCGTGCTACGAAGACAAGATGAACCGTTGCGGCATCCGCGCGGCTGATCTTGCCGATCCCGACCTGTTGCGGGAAAAAATCAAGCGCGCACTTGTCGAGAAAAACGTTCTGTTCGAAAAGCTCTACTCCCGGGCTCCGCTTGACGCCGAAAAAATTTACGTCACGCTCATGGATCTGGCGCCCAAACTGCTGCCCTACCTGGGCGACGTATCTTCGGCCATCCAGACCGCCAGGACCCAGGGCAAAAACGTCTTGTTCGAAGGCGCGCAAGGCACCCTGCTGGATATCGACCACGGGACCTACCCGTTTGTCACCTCGTCCAATACCGTCTCCGGCAACGCCTCCATCGGTGTCGGCTTTTCTCCCCGCCAGCTCGACCGCATCGTGGCCGTGGTCAAAGCCTATACCACGCGCGTGGGCTCCGGCCCCTTTCCCACCGAGCTGTTCGACGCCGACGGCGAGCACCTGCAGCAGACCGGCGCGGAATTCGGCGCCACCACCGGGCGCAAACGCCGCTGCGGCTGGCTGGACGTCGCGGCGCTCAAAGAGGCCATGCGCCTCAACGACCCCACCGATATCGCCATCACCAAGCTCGACGTGCTCAGCGGCCTGGAGACCATCAAAGTCTGCGTGGGCTACGAACACCAGGGCAAGCATATCGAATATCCGCCCCAGGAAGAAAACGGCCTGGCCAATGTAACACCGGTTTTCGAAAGCTATCCGGGCTGGAAGGAAGACATTTCGAATTGCAAAAGTTTTGCAGAGTTGCCCCAGGCAGCCAAAAGCTACATCGAAACCCTGGAAAAACTCCTGGACAGACCTGTTTCCGTCATTTCAGTCGGACCGGACCGCGCGCAAACACTGGCCCGCTGACCCGAACGATTCCAAGCGCCGTTTTTGCGGCGCTTTTTTCTATCATAACTAATAAGGTGACAGTCAAACTAAATATATATTAAGATTTATCGGTGTGAAAAATATGGCTGATCTCCTTGTATCCGCATAGTACGTTTTTTATTGCAACGTAAGCAAAAATAACATCGTTTTACCTTTTCTTTTGATTTTTTAGAGTATAAGATATTGCAGCAAGCGGGGCCTTGTCTTGCGTGCAGTACCAACCACGCAGCAAAACACACCTTTACCCCCGGAGTCATCATCATGGAACAAACGGCTTTTGAATGTCCTTTTTGCACCTTTGATGACCTGGAAACCGCCATCAAAGGATCCGAATTACCTGTTCTTGCAATCTTTTTACACAAAAAGCTTTCCGTGCAGGAGCAGATGCTCGGCGTCAGAGGGCTTTGCCGCGGCTATTGCGACAAGGTGCTGCTGCTGGGGCTCACCGTGGATACCTACGGCATCGAACGGGTTCGCTACAATATCTGCAACTACCCGACCTATGTCCTGTTTCACGAAGGACACGAAATTGGCAGGCTGGCCGGGGCCGCGGAAAAAACCGCGTTCGACGCACTGCTGCAGCGGGCCGGGGTATCCCTGTATTCGCCCAGTGAAGCCTAGCGCCCCGGACGCTCCCTGAGGGGAACGTTGCTGCGCGCAATAAAACGCAGTCCTAGCGCAGCCCGGCCAGTATCTCGGCCAGAGATGCCGCGGTCAGCCGCGTACGGGGTACGTATTGGTGGGCAGGGTTGCCGTTGAGCAGATAATCCGCCAGATGACCGTTGGCGTTTTGCACCACATGCCAGCAGCCGCCCTGGCCTTCGTCGGCGTTTCCTTCGCTTTCGAGCATATGGGCCACAAGCTTTTGCCATTCCTCCGGGTCGGTGGCCGCCCCTTTTGAGAGCACCACGCCGCCCGCTTCCGCGGGATACACCAGGGTGTAGCCGACGCCGCCGTTGTTGTTTTTAAGATAGGAAGTCAACGGAGCCCTGCAGTTGGCCAGCCGGCCCGCGGGGCGCAGTTCGAGAATCCAGGGGCGGCGCAGGGTCCCCGTGGCGTCGGGGGCCTGACTGTCTACCTGGCGGAAATGAATGGTTCCCACAGGCGTATCAGCGGATTGTTCGCTTTCGCCCGCGGCCACAAGCTGCTCCAATGCGCCGTAAATCTTGGCGTATCCCATATCCCCCAGAATACGGGCTTCCCAAAAGAGCGAGAGTATCAGCTGGCCGAGGTCTTCCCCCCAGTACTCCTGACAGAGCGCCGCGATATAAGGCATGACCAGCAGCTGCCAGGGATCTTGTTGCCCGTCTTTACCGGACGGGCCGGACTGCAACTGCTGCAGGCTTCCGTCCGGTTGCTTGATCCGGAGCTTCGCCCCTTTGAATCCGCAGATATTTCTCTTGAGCTTTTGAAAGGCCTGTCCGAAATCCGCATCCTCGCGCAGCCGCGTCTGGGTCGCGTAGCGGTTGAGCGAGGCAACAACGGGTTCGCGCCAGTAGCCGGCGGTCATGAAGCGCTTTTTCTCTTGCAGCGCACAGAGCACCGCCGCGATGCATGCCTCCGCCAGCGCCTGTTTCCAGCCGGGAAGCACGCTGTCCGCGCCGTCGGCGGCCGCCTTGTCCGGAAACAGAAATTCGGCTTCATGTACGCGTTTGATGTAATTGCCGAGATGCTTGAAATGGGCGTTGCCGTAGGCGTCGATATGGTCCGTTTCCCTGCAGAGCTTCGACAGCGGCGTGGGCAGCGCCTGTGCGCCGAACAGCTGCTGCCGTACCAGCATGGTCACCGAGCCGGCCTCCTGCTCCTGGCCCGGACGGATATGCTCGTCAAAGACAAGAAGTCCGCGTGCGCCGCCCGTATTGGTCCCCCCCATGCCGAAAATGGCGCTGGACGGCCAGGCGGCCCTGGCCTCGGCGTCGTTGTCCAGCGAGCGCAGCACAATCTCCCCGAGCGGGAGCCCGTCCCGGCTTTTGGGCAGCGCCGCCTTGAACAGCAGCATGGCCATGTACTCGTCCAGATGCGGGTGCTTGTGCGCCAGCAAGCGCTCGACGGATGCCGCCTGGGGCGGCAGTTCCGCGCGCGTATTGCGCAACAGCCTGCGCACAATGCCGACGGATGCGCGGGAAAGAGCGCCCGGCAGCCCGCCAGCGTCCTGAATGTCCTGGGGGGTGATTGCAATCATCAAGTTCGTCCTGAAAAGGTTTATTTCCGCCGCAGCGAGGCTGCCCCGCAACCCCTGTTGCGCTGTTGCCCGCCGTCGAGGTGTGTAAGCTTTCTTAGTATAATCTCAAGGCATCTTTCACAAGGGGTATCTCGTTTTTTCCCACAGTCCGCGGCGCAGCAAACAAAGCCCCCGCCGGGCAATAAACCCCGGTACGAGGGCTTGATTGTTCGCCATTTCAGGCCGCGTCGGCCCGGACCCGGCACCGGAATAACCGCGCGTTATATTTCCGGCGCGTGTTTCGGCACCAAACAGACGAATACCAGCGGAACCTCGCCCGTGTTCTTGACGAAATGCTTTTCATTGGGGGCAACGTACGCCACGCTGCCGGGGCCGACGGGGATTTGTTCGCCGTCTTTCAGAAGGTAGCCTGTGCCGGAATGGTAAAACTGCTGATGCTCCCAATCATGCGTATGAAAGGGAATCTCCGCGCCCGGTTCGACCTCGATGATCCGCATGCAGAAATTGACGTCATCGTCGGCCTGGCCGATGACCACGCGTATGGATACTCCCGGGCCCGCCTTGGTCAAGGCCTGGGCCGCAACATCAGTGTAATGAATTATCTTCATGCTCTGCTCCTGAAAATTATGCTTGAATTGTACTTAATCAGATTGAAAGGCGTAACCTGGGGCGAGTGGATACGTCGTATGGTACGTGGTCCTCGCAAGCTCCGCAACAGGAAGAATTCTCGCCTGAAACAATCCCGCCTCAGGCGGATACGGCTGCGGCGGAAAATCTGTCCGAAGCGATAACTCGTATTCGGGATTATTCGGAAATAATCTCGCCTCTGCGAAGACGCGCGCGCAGCAGCATCAGCGCATCATCCATTTTCTTGAGTTCCACAAGCTTTCTTTTCTCTTCAGCGGTAGTGGTGAGTATCTTATCAATGCCGCCGTTCCGGATGATGATACGCTGGTCCGTACTGAGCGTCAGGAAAGGATCATGGGTTGCAATGAGCACGATCTTGTTGTTGCCGACCAGGAGTTCGAGGGCCTTGCTTTTATCCACGCCCGCATTTTCTATTTCGTCGATAAGTATGATGGGCGCCTGGCTCAACAGGGCCGTATCGGCAATCATCAGCGCCCGGCTCTGGCCTCCGGAAAGCTGGGTGACCGGAGTTGTTTTGGAAAAAGACTCTCCCGCCAGTTCGTTGGCCTTTTCAAAGATTGTTTCCACCAGCACGTCAATATTCGCGACCAGCCTGCTCTCGGCATGCATCATCAGGAACTGCTGCACGGAGAGATCCATGACGAAATTCATGTTCTGCGAAAGCTGGGCAATCAGCCGCCCTTCATTGGAAAAACGCGTATCGTAGGAAGGCACCCGGTCATCCACCAGGATGGTTCGTTTGGTCGGCGTATCGGCCTGGGCCAGACATTCGATGTCTTCCAGAAGCCGGCTTTTGCCCGAACCGGTGGGGCCGACGATCGCGGTAACCTTGCCCTGTTCGAGCTTCACCTCATGGGATTCGGGTTCGCCCCTTTTGTTGAAACCGGGGCGGATGGTGATGAATCGTATGCTCCTGGCGCCGCTTTCTTCCAGCGAATGCATCTCCCGGATGAAAAGGAAAAAATCCTCCGAAAACCGGGCCGGTGAAGTTCCCAGGTCCGTAAAGAATTCCTCGCCCAAGGCCCGGCAGAGTTCGGAAAAAGTGCTCGCCTGCCAGTGCGCGCTCTCAATGCCGTGAGCGGCAAAAAAATCCTCGGCCCAGGGAAACTGTTCGAGAAGGTCCTTGATGGTTGCGTTTGCGTGTCTGTTTTCCATTACCCATTGAATTCCATGAGTTTTGAAACACCGATTTGTTTGTCCTCGCCAATGGCCCTTTCTCCAAGGCAGTACGAACACAAGGCCCCGGGCATGGTAAAGCGCAGGGTCGCGCCCTTGATGCTTTGCAAGGGGCTTGTTTCGGCAAAGGCCTTTTGAAGATAGAAACTTCCCTGTCCGGTGACTCCGTTGACCTGAATGATTTTTGCGCGCGGATTGACCTGGCGAATTCTGAAAACGAAAATTTCCCGCTCAGCCTGGGAAACGATATCCCCTTTGGTGACCACGACAATATCAGCGGATTTCAACATGGGGCCGATTTTTTTGGGCGTATTCACCCCGCTCAGGTTGTCGATGACACACACGGCAAGCACCTGTTTGATATGCGGGGAACAGCGGTTGCACAATCCTGCGCTTTCGGTAATCAGAAAATCAAACTGCTCGCCTTGGGCCCACTGTACGGCGGCTTCGATGTTGCTCACATAAAAATGGTCGGGACAGAGATTGCCGGACAATCCGGTACGTACGGGTATGCCTTTGGCATGATACACATACTGATCCTGGGCGGAAAGGCAGTCGAACTTGACCACGCCGCATTTCAGCTTATCCCTCTGCAACTCCTCTATGGTTTTCACAATAACACTGGTCTTTCCGGACGAGGGCGGCCCGGAGACAGTCACAAGCCTCATACGTAGCCCCCTGTTTCGCGGAACCGTTTCATGAAAACGTCTTCCATCTCTTTCTTGAGTTTCCCGATGTCATTGTTCTTCAGGAACTCCCATCCGAGCCAGTGATATTTTTTCACATGGGACGTGACGTTGCGCACCTCGGGATTCACGGAAGGAAAATAGGCATCCGCGCATAACTGCCCGAATTCGGTGCTGCACAGATAATCCGTGATCTCCTTGACGCTGTCCCGGCTGCTTTTCTTGACCAGCATCTGCACAGGACTGGCAATTGCGCCTTCTTCCGGGATACGCATGGAAATACGCTCTTTGTTTTTGATTTTCTGTGCGAAGAAGTAGGGCATGATGTATAACGGCGCGACATCCGGCTTGCCGCTGTCGATCATCTTCACCATCTCGGAGGGATGGACTCCGGTCCGTACCGAGCGGGCAAGATCGGAAACGCCTTCCATGCCGTAAAACGCATAAAACGGCAGCAGTACGCCGTTGCAGAAAAATTCCGTCTGTCCGCGCATCACAACGCAATTCTGAAACTCAGGCCGCATGATATCTTTCCAGGAGACAATAGCGGGCTTTCCCTCAAGCAAGGCGTCGATGGCAACCAGAACCAGCAGGTTCGCCGAGAGCATGGTGAACTGGCGGTCCGTATCGTCGTAGCCGATCTGCTCGAAATCCTCATGAATAGTTTCGGGCAACAGATCCACAAAGCCTTTTTTGTCCAGGAAACGTTCCTGAAACGGCTTATGATAAAAACTGTTGATATCCGAGCTGATTATGACGTCGGGAAGTTCGTCGAAGGATTCGACCGAGTCGATATATTCATAATACGAAAGCTCATGGTTGACGTTCCCTTCAAGAAGATACTTCAGGGAATTGCCGTGCTTCTTGTTGTACTCCGCGGTAAATACATCAAACGCGCGGGAAAAGGGCATCTTCAGGCCGCAAGGCAGCAGGGCCAGCAACGTCAGATCCTTCTGGCGCTCGGGATTTTCCGCCAGAATGAAATCACCGGCTTTTTCCTGCTTGTCTATGCATTGATTGAGGCTTTCAATGAACAGCTCCTTATTGACGCCCAAAAGCGACAACGGTGTTTTCAATTTCAACAAGGGGCCCAGCTTTTCAAGAATCTCAGGTTGTTCGAACTTGCCCAGGCCGTATTCCTTGAACAGGCCGATCAAATAGGGATAAGCCGTCAATATTTCATGGATACTCATATTTTCATTGATTTTTGCGGCAAGCGTTTCCATAGCATGCTCCTCATATTTGAATAGCCCTGGGCCAAGGTCATGGCTCCGGCATTGATGTCTCTGTGATCCGGCCGGAATGTTCTTCCAGCCGAATTCCATGCCAATCAGCCACAGTCTTCGCATACCATGGCTTCCGAACTGCCGCGTGTGGATATCCTTCTCCACGATCCCTCGCAGTAACAGCACCGTATGCTTTTCGCCGAACAAGTTCAATTGGACCGCAGCCCCTCCCGCCATTGGAACTCGATGTCTCCAAAGCTTGAAAAGCATACGGGCATGCGTGCCGATGCGGCGGGAGAACTCAAAAAGCAACGCAATCAGTCCGAACGTGTTGCCGCGCATAAAAAATTGACTTTGGGTGACCTGGAGATGATTATCGCGTATACTTATCTCGTACTGGCAGCTTGCCGATACATGGGAAAAAGACAAAGCCGGACATGTTGTTCGTGGCAGCTTTCGCGCGCAAATACCGAACGCAACGGATATCTGCGCCCGATTCGCCGTTACAATTGTGTCGAGAGCGCCGACGAACAGAAGGTATCGGCACATTGAGCACGTTCTTCTGGGGGACATACGTGAAATTTTTCTTGGGCCTGATACTCCTTGCCGCTCTTTGCGTTGCAGGATGCGAGCAATCCGCGGAAAAAGCCGGTCCTGTTTACGGGGCCCCCGAGACGTCCCAAAACGGCAGCTTCTACCGGCTTGCCGTGCATCCGCTGCATAATCCGGTGAAACTCCATGCCGCGTACGGACCGCTCGTCGACTATCTTGAACGCGAAATTCCCGATCTGAATCTGGATTTGGAGGCTTCCCGCGACTACGGGTGCTTTGAAAAAAAAATACGCCAAGGCACATTGGAATTTCTCCTGCCGAATCCGTGGCAAACCCTTGAGGCCATTGATGCGGGCTACGAAGTCCTGGCCATGGCGGGCGCCCCGGAAGACTTCAAGGGAATTTTCATCCTCCGAAAAGACAGCCTTGTCCGGGAACCCGCCGACCTGAAAGGCCAGGCGGTAAGCTATCCGGCTCCCACAGCCCTGGCGGCCTGCATCATGCCGCAATATTTCCTGCATTCGCAAGGGATCGACGTAACAAAGGATATCGAAAACAAATACGTCGGCTCCCAGGAATCCGCAATCATGAACGCCTATCTCGGAAACTGCGCCGCAGGGGCCACCTGGCCGCCCCCCTGGCGCGCTTTTCAGAAGGACCACCCCGTGGAAGCCGCAAAGCTGTATGTCAAATGGCGGACCCCGCCCCTGGTCAACAATTCTTTCATGGTACGCAAGGACATGCCCGATGCCCTAAAGCAGGCTGTTCGTCGGGCTCTGCTGCGCCTGCATGAAACATCCGAAGGACGGACGATCCTGGCAGGCATGGAAACCGAACGATTCTACCCGGCCGACGACTACACCTATGATATCGTCCGCAGCTTCATCGACCGCTTCGAACAGGAGGTCAGGCCCGTGGAGGAAAGGCCATGAAATTCCGTGCATTCGCCTCCCCCTTCCGTTCCTTCAGATCACAGCTCATTTTGAGCGTCGCGCTGGTGCATGCGCTGATGATGTCCCTGTTTATCTGGGACCTGGTCAGCCGTCAGGAAGACATGCTTTTCGACCAGCAGATCGAACAGGCCGAATCCCTGGCCCGCTCTCTGGCCACGGTTTCTTCCGAGTGGCTGGCGGCAAGAGATATAGCCGGCATGCAAGAGCTTGTGGAACTCCAGCTGCGCTATCCGGAACTTATCTTCGCCATGCTGACCACCAGGCACGGACGCGTGCTCGCCCACACGGACGACTCGAAGCTCGGCCTGCGCGTCCTTGATCTGCCGGAAACTCCGAAATTTCTCAAAATGAGCGCCAGCCCTTCCCTGGTGGATATCGCCGCGCCCGTTGTGCTCAACGGCGCCCCCATCGGCTGGGCGCGTGTCGGCCTTGGACAACGCCGGGCCCAGCGCAAGCTCGACGCCGTCCTGCACAACGGCATTCTCTACGCCCTGGCCGCCATTCTCATCGGCTCCATGCTCGCCTGGATCATGGCCAACAGAATCCTCCGGCGTATCTACGTCATCCAGAATACGATTGTTTCGGTGGAAGCAGGCGGCAAGGAAAGCCGGAGTCGTCTCGACGACAAGGATGAAGTGGGGCATCTGGCCACGGAGTTTGACGCCATGCTCGACAGCATGTCCGCGCAGGAGCGGGAACTGCGGCGCAGTGAAGAGGATTTGCGCCGGACCAACGACAACCTCGAAGCCATGGTCACAGAACGGACGCAGCAGTTGAGCAACAGCCTCGCATTGATGGAAAAACGTGAGTTGGAACTAAAAGCTGCGCAGCGTATGGCCAGTATCGGCAGCTGGACATTGGATATTCCGGCGGGGATGCTGCACTGGTCCGAAGAAAGCTACCGGATCTTCGGTGTCGAGGCCGGAGCGCCGGTAACCATGGATATTTTTGTCTCCTTTATCCATCCGGAGGACCGCGAGGAGGTGGTCGTCGCCTGGACAAGGGCACTTTCCGGCGCCCCCTACAACATCGAACACCGTATTGTGACTGCAGACGCAACCAAATGGGTGCATGAAAACGCCACGATCCAACTGGACGACGCGGGGCGCCCCGTTTCCGGTATCGGCACGGTACAGGACATCACCGAACGCAAAAAGGCGGCTCAGGAACTCAAAAAAAGCCAGGAACGCCTCGAAATCGCGCTCCAGGGGGCGAGTATGGGCGTATGGTCCTGGGAAATCGAGACGGACACAAGAGAACTGGACGCGCAGGCCTGCCGGCTTTTGGGCCTGGATGCGCCCTTTTTCCGTGGCACGACAGAGGAGTTGATCGATTTCATTCACCCGGAAGATAGAAGATCGCGAATGGAAACACTCGATCGCGCGCTGCAGGAAAACATCTGGTATGAGCCCGAATACCGGGTGGTATGGCCTGATGGAAGCATTCATCATCTTGCCGCCCGGGGCAAGGTCACCAGGGACGAAACAGGAGTGCCACGGCAGCTCAACGGCACCATCTGGGACATCACCCTCCAGAAGGAAAACGAGACCCGGCTCCAGGAACTGGCCGCCATTGTCGAATATTCCGAAGACGCCATTATCAGCGAAACCCTCAAGGGCGTCATTGTCAGCTGGAACCGGGGGGCGGAAAAACTTTTCGGCTATTCCCCGGACGAAGCCATCGGCAGATCCATCGAAATGATCCTTCCGACGGACAGGCCGGACGAAGATCAGAACCTGCGCGCGCATATTGCGGCAGGGAATGCCGTGACCGATTTCGAGAGCGTCCGGCGGGACAAGGACGGCGGGACGCTCGATGTGGCGGTTACCATTTCCCCGCTCAGAAACGCGCGCGGAGAAGTGATCGGAGCATCGAAAATCGTCCGGGACATCACCGAACTCAAGGAAAACGAAAAGCGCTTTCGCACCATCATCGACGCTTCGCCCGTACCTTTGTCCCTGAGCGATACGCAGGGGCAAATCATCTACGTGAATCCGGCCTTTACGGAGACTTTCGGGTATACGCAGCAAGAAACCCCCACGCTGGACGACTGGTGGCCCAAGGCCTTCCCCGATCCGTCCTACAGGGAGGACGTGAAGCACAGATGGCAAATGTGGGTCGACCGGGCCGAGCGCAGCCAGACCGCCATCCCGCCCTTGGAGGTGCAGATCCGCTGCAAAGACGGCTCAGCCCGCACCATTCTGGCTTCCTCCGTGACCGTGGGCGGATTCGCCGAGAAAACAAGCCTTGTCACTCTCTTCGACGTCAGCCAGATCACCAGCATCTCCGAACGGTTGCAGACAATACTCGCCACGGCCAGCGACGGCATCCACATCCTGAATGAACAGGGCGATCTTATTGAGTACAGTGAATCATTTGCCCGCATGCTCGGCTACTCAACCGAGGAAATGTCCCGAACGAACATATCCCAATGGGATATCAGCATTTCCAGATCGGACATTCTGCCCACCATCCAGGAACTCATGGACACGCCGACCACCTTTGAGACCCGGCACCGCCGTAAAAACGGCGAAATCATCGACGTGGAAATCAACGCCAAGGGCATCAACCTCGACGGGCAACGCTTTGTGTATGCTTCCAGCCGCGACATCACGGATCGGAAAAAAAATCTGCTCGCCCTTGCCGCAAGTGAAGAGCGCTTCAACCTGGTCGTGGCCGGCAGCAACGACGGCATCTGGGACTGGCAAATCCCGGCTGACAAGACCTACTGGTCCCCAAGATTCAAGGAGATCCTCGGTTATCGCGACGATGAAATCACCCCCGGGTACGCCACCTGGGAATCCTTGCTCCACCCGGAAGACAAAGAACACGCCCTGGCGACTCTGGAAACCCATTTTCAGGGCCACGACCCCTTTGACGTTGAATACCGCATGCGCCGTAAGGACGGAGAGTATCTCTGGATTCGGGCCCGGGGCTTGGTAGTATTCGACGCACAAGGTACCCCTCAACGCATCACGGGATCCATCAAGGACATTCACGAACAGAAAATCGCGGAGTTCCGTTTGCAGGAGGCCCTGGCCTTCAATGACACCATCCTCAAAAAATCGCTGGTGGCCATGGGCGTCTACCGCCAGGACGGCCAGTGCGTCCTGGCCAATGAAGCTCTTGCCGCTCTGGTCGGCACCACGACCAAGCAGGCCCTTACGCACAATTTTCGTCAAATAGAATCCTGGAAGGAAACCGGCCTGCAAGACGCCTGCATCGCCGCTTTGGAGGACGGCCTGCAACGGCGGCACGAAATGCATGCGGTTTCCAGCTTTGGCAAGGAACTCTGGGCTTCGGTGCTGATTCTTCCCACCCTGCTCAACAAAGAGCCCCACCTTGTCGTTCAATTGATTGATGAATCCGAGATCAAACAGGCGAACAAGGAATTGAATTTCGCAATGCGCCGGTTGACCCTGGCGACCCAGGTCGCCAGCCTCGGAATCTGGGTCTGGGAATTCACCAGTAATAAGTTGAATTGGGACCAACGGATGTGCGAGCTGTACGCTGTTCCCGAATCAGTGCGTACCAGCGGACTTTACATTGATTTCTGGCGTTCCCGCTGCCATCCTGACGATTTGCAACGCGCCGAGGCCGAATTGTCCGCAGCCATCAAAGACGCCCAGGACTTCGACTCCGTCTTCCGGATCGTGCTGCCGGACAATTCCATCAAATTTATCCATGTCACGGCAATGACGGAGCTGGAAGAAAACGGCTCGCCGTTGCGTATGATAGGCACGAACCAGGACATCACGCAGCAAAAACAAGCCGAAGCGGCCATCCTTGAAAGCAAGGAACGCCTGGAAGCGGCGGCCTCGGCCGGAATCATCGGCGTCTGGGACTGGGACCTGAAAAACGACAGCCTGTATTGGGATTCGGTCATGCACCAGCTCTTTGACGTGCCCCCCGAGGAGTTCACAGGGACGAGCAAATCCTGGGCCGACGCCCTCCTCCCCGAGGACAGGGAAGAGACCCTGAAATACCTGCAGGAGGCCTTGCAGGGCAAACGGATTTTCAACTCCGAATTCCGAATCACCTGGCGGGATGGCTCCATCCATCATATCAAGGCCGGTTCCAAAGTCATCTTCGACGAAAAGGGACAAGCCGCCCGTATGATCGGCGTCAACTACGACCTGACGGAGCAGAAACAGACCGAGATCGCCCTCAACGAAGCAAAAGCCAAAGCGGAAAGCGCCAACCAGCTCAAGTCCGACTTTCTGGCCAACATGAGCCACGAGATTCGGACGCCCATGAACGCCGTTCTGGGCCTCGCGCAGCTGTTGCTCGACACCGAACTCAACACCCTGCAGCGCGACTACCTGGACAAGATGCGCAAATCGTCCGAATCCCTGCTGGGCATCATCAACGACATCCTGGACTACTCCAAAATAGAGGCCGGCAAGCTGCGCATCGAAACCACCGAATTCGATCTTGCCGAACTGCTCGACGCGACAGCCAAGCTTTTTTCCTACAGCGCGGAGGAAAAAGGCCTGGAACTCATCTTCGACATAGATCCCGACCTCCCCCCGATGCTGATGGGCGATCCGCTGCGTCTACGGCAAGTGCTCAACAATCTTCTGGGCAATGCCGTCAAATTCACCCTGGAGGGAAACATTACGCTGCGCATGAAAGCGCTCTCCCAACAAGACAACAGACTCGACCTGCAGGTCAGCGTCAACGATACGGGTATCGGCATGACTCCGGAGCAGGTGGACAGGCTTTTCGCCCCCTTTGAACAAGCCGACAGTTCCACCACGCGCCGCTTCGGCGGCACAGGACTCGGCCTGGCCATCTGCAAACGCCTTGTCGAGCTGATGGGCGGTACGATCACGGTCCGCAGCCAATCCGGTTCCGGCAGCACGTTCACCTTCGACATCCCGATGGACATCGCGGACTTCCCCCTTTGCGAGCGGTCCGCGGCCGACCTGCGCGGGATGCGTACCCTGGTGGTCGAAGATAATGATATCTCCGGCGAAATGCTGCTCGCCGTGCTCAACTCCTGGAAATTCGACGTTCAGATCGCCACCTCCGGAGAACAAGGACTGCAGATGGCCCTTGACGCCCTGCACGGCGGACGCCCGTTCGAACTGATCCTTGTTGTTTGGAAAATGCCCGGCATGGACGGCGCACAGATGGCGCAAGCCCTCCGCGCAGAAGAAACAGCCGATGCGGACTTGCATAAACCGGCCCTTGTCATCATGGTGACGGCGTACGGCCGCCAGCAAGCCCTGGAAGCCATACGCAAGGTCGAATTCAACGCGGTGCTGGACAAACCCATCATCGCCTCCCAACTGTACAATGTCATCGCCGGACTGCAGGGAGAAGCTCCGGACCGAAGAAATCTGAACCGGTGGAGCACCCTGCGTGAAGCCCAAAACAGGCTGAAGGCCATTCACGGCGCCCACGTGCTCCTGGTGGAGGACAACCCGACCAACCAGCTGATAGCCAAGGACATGCTCACCAAAATGGGGTTGAAGGTCTCGCTGGCGCAGAACGGACTCGAGGCCGTTGCCGAAGCTTCCCAGACCCGCTATGATGCCATCCTGATGGACCTGCAGATGCCGGAAATGGACGGCGTCCAAGCCACATGCCGTATCAGGGATCTTCCTGAGGGCATGGACATTCCCATCATCGCCATGACCGCGGCGGCCATGGAAGCCGACAAAAAAGCCTGTCTGGATGCCGGGATGGCGGATTTTGTCGCCAAACCCATCGACGTGGACCTCCTGGCGGCGGCCCTGTTGCGCTGGATTCCCTCCCGTACCGCAAGCAGCGACACACCCGTTGAAAACGATTCCCCCCTGCAAAACAGGGATGAAAACATACAGCCTTTTTCCATCGAGGGACTGCATCTCGCCGAAGCAACCAGGCGTATTGGAAACGACTGGAATCTGATGCGCCAGGCTCTGCAGTTTTTCGCCTATGATTTTCGTGAATTTCCCCAGGAGTTCAACACCGCTGTCGAAAAGAAACTCTGGAAAGACGCCCACCGGATGGCGCACAACATCAAAGGAGCCTCCAGAGTGATTGGCGCTGAACGGCTTGCCGCGTGCAGCAAGGACCTGGAAGACGAACTGACGGACGCGCACTACGAATCATGGGATTGCGTCCGTACGGAACTCGCCCGGGTCCTGGCCGCCATCGACGTCCTCCCGGAACCAGAGCCAATCGAAACCAGCGCAGTCGATACCGCGCAGTTTGAAAAACTGGTCCTGACACTGCTCGACGACCTGCGCAATGCGCGCTTTGTGCCCCCTGAACAGATTCAGGACGTTTGCACCCAGCTGGCGGCTCTCGGGCGCAACGACCTGAGCGACAAACTCAAACAGCGTATCGAAGCATTTGACTACGCTGCAGCCTGTGACATATTGACTGATATTGTAAAAAGTCATGAATTCGGTTTTGAGGAAGGTGCGCATGTCGACCCGAAATGACGCAGGCCCCCCGAAAGAGACGATCCTTATCGTCGACGACACCCCTACGAATATCCAGATCCTGGCGCAGGCGCTGATGCGAACCTATGCCATCAAGGTGGCCGTCAGCGGCGCCGCCGCATTGGAAATCGTCATGGGGGAACAAAAACCGGACCTGATCCTCCTCGATATCATGATGCCGGGAATGGACGGCTATGAAGTCTGTCGGCGTATCAAACAGGATCCGTCGTCCTGGGACATCCCCATCATCTTTGTCACGGCCAAGGGCGATGTTGCGGACCAGAAACGGGGCTTCGACCTCGGCGCAGTGGACTATATCGCCAAACCCTTTGAAATCCCTCTGGTTCTTGCCCGGATCAATGTCCATCTCCGCTTGAAACGCAAAAGCGAAATACTCGAGCGGCTGGCGCTCCTGGACGGACTGACGCACATCCCCAACCGCCGCGCCCTGGAGGACGCCTTGTCTCGGGAGTACGGACGCTCCCAGCGCAACGGAACGCCTCTTTCCCTGTTGATGATCGACGTGGACCACTTCAAGGCCTTCAACGATCATTACGGCCACGGAGTCGGGGATGAT
Source organism: Desulfovibrionaceae bacterium (assembly GCA_963677785.2). Lineage (GTDB taxonomy): Bacteria > Desulfobacterota > Desulfovibrionia > Desulfovibrionales > Desulfovibrionaceae. The sequence goes on from CAXXDH010000003.1 coordinate 244,259, forward strand.
TGCTTGCGCGCCATCGCCCACAGCCTCGAATCCGCCCTGCAGCGCCCCGCTGATTTTGTGGGAAGATACGGCGGCGAAGAGTTCGTCGTGATTCTGCCGGACTGCGACAAGGACGGCGCCCTGGTGGTCGCGCAGAATATCCGCAGCCAAATCGCCTCTCTGCATATTCCCCACGCCTACTCGGCAACCGCCCCGCACGTCACCGTCAGTATCGGCCTGAAGACATTCCAATGCGAGCAAGACAAGACAAATGCCGAGTTGTTGCACGATGTCGACGCGGCATTGTATCACGCCAAAGAACAGGGCCGGGACAGAGTGGTCGCCGCGGCCTGACTTGTTCCGGCCGCTTTTGGAAATTTTACTGCTTTTTTAAAACCTTCCTCAATGATGGTCCGGCGTTTGCTTCTGAAAATCCCGCCGGTTCCGGCATGAAGTTCACCATGCTTCACTCGCATAATTTTCCGTGTAAACAACTAAAATCTATATAAATAGAAAACAACTCACTTTTTTTGCACTATACCGCTCTCGGGCCGCTTGTTTCAAATTGCCCCATCTGTATTATTTTGACGCCATTACGACCACCAAGGAATACGACTTGATTTTGTTTCGGCGATTATGCTACGTGATTATTCATATCAAAAGGCTGTTTTTATGTAGTACGCGCACTTCTGAGTCTATAAACGGGAGCCGTCATGACCAACCAAGGGCAAGCCAGCTTTTCATTTCAATTAGAGGGATTTCCAAATAATCTATTTATAGTTGGAAATTTTTCGGGCACGGAAGCGCTCAGCAAACTGTACCAGTTCGATATCACGCTTATTTCCAATGATCCGGAAATTGACCTCAATGCCGTGATGAAGACAAGCGCCACGCTTGTCGTGCATAAGGACGGTTACGACATTGTCTTTCACGGCATTGTCTCCCACATAATACAGCAGCAAGCCTTCAATACCCGATATATTTACCAGGCCGTGCTTGTTCCGCGGCTGTGGCGTACAACCCTGACGCGCCACAATCAGGTATTTCTGGACCAAAACATTCCTGAGATAATCGAATCCGTGCTGCAGAATTCCGGTTTTACTGCCAATGATTATGAATTGAGACTGCAGGGAAACTACCCTGCCAAAGAATACGTCTGCCAGTACCAGGAATCCCACTTCAACTTCATTTCCCGGTGGATGGAGCATGTGGGCATGTATTTCTACTTCGAACAGGACGGCGTATTTGAAAAATGCATAATCACGGACACGGCCATGGCCCATGTGGAAAGCCCGGACCGTGCGAAGTTCCAGTACGTCCCGCCGTCCGGACTGGAGTCCACCCATTGGGATGAAGTGGTGGAGAGCTTCTTTTGCCATCAGACCTTGATTCCGGAATCGGTTTTGCTCAAGGACTACAATTACCGTACGCCGGATCTGGAGATCACCGGCCAGGCCGAGGTGGACAGTACGCGCGGCCAGGGCCGGGACTACGTCTACGGCGACCATTTCGCCACGCCCGAGGAAGGCCAGCGTCTGGCCAAAATACGCGCCGAAGAATACCGCTGCAGAGAAAAGCGCTTCGTTGGCGACAGCAGAATTCCCTTTATCCGGCCCGGCTTTCTGTTCACCCTCGAATCGCACTTCCGCAATGACTACAACCAGTCCTACCTCTGCGTCGACGTCAGCCACCGGGGCTATCGCAACACCTATCTGATCGACGGCATTGATGTCACTGAAAAAGAAACGCACCAAAGACCGCCCTATGAAAACACCTTTACGGCCATTCCGGCCCCTGTCCAGTTTCGTCCGCCCTTCCAGACCCCCAAGACCCGTTTTCACGGCGTGATCAACGCCAAAATCGACGCAGCCGGAAGCGGCGACACCGCCGAGCTGGACGACCAGGGGCGCTACAAAGTCGTGCTGCCCTTTGATATCGGCGGTCGCGAACCCGGCAAATGCTCGGCCTGGCTGCGTATGGCGCAACCTTACGTAGGGTCGAGTTTCGGCATGCATTTTCCGCTGCACAAGGGCACGGAAGTGCTCCTGTCATTCGTGGACGGCGATCCGGACCGGCCGATCATTTCCGCGGCCGTGCCCAACCCGGACCATCCCAGCGTGGTCCGCTCCGGCAACGAATCCATGTCCCAGCTTATCAGCGCCTCGCAGAACAAGATCCATATGGAGGACAAGGAGGGCGAAGAGCGCATCATGCTGCATACGCCCAAAGGCAACAACAGCATCTTCCGGATCGGAGCTCCCAATGATCCGGACTCGATTTTTGATTGGGACAAAGGAAAAGACCACTATAAAGAAAAAGGCGTGCTGCTCTCTACCGAAGGACCGTGTTCCTTCGAGGTCGGTAAATTCAAGACCGAAGTCGTTACCGGCGCCACAGCAGGTCTCTTTGTAGGGGCAAAACTCGAGTCGTGCATTGCTGCAAATATTGGACTATCCCTTGGAACAGAAATGAAATACCATAAAATCTGGGATATAAAGTTCGGAGGGAATCGCCTCTTAAAAGTAGTGGACTCCATTGAAGACAGAGTGAAACTGGTAGAAGTAGCACACGATGTCAATTCCGTAAGAAATCACTTGAACACTATAATAAGTGGACATAATTCTATTAAAAATAAATATCGTTCAATCAAAGGAAGAGTATCATCCCTCGAGGGGAAGAGAGATGATATTGTAGATGATATCAATACTATAAATACAAAATTAAATTCTGTTACAGGAACAGGGCAAAATTCTTACAAGAACAAAATAAATACAGCTATACAAGTTGTAAACAGCATTCGAACACAGCTCAATACAGTAAAAACAGAAGTAAATAATGTCAACATTAGACAAAATACAATTAAAGATGATGTAACAGATGTAAAAAATAAACTTACAACTTCTTTACAAAATATTTCTTCTTCCAACCTGACCGTCATCAATTGAGCTGTGATCCATGAAGATACTCAAAGAGCTTTCACAAGGACTGTTGCTGCACTTTTTCGGGCAACGGACACAGCAGAACCTCAGCGTCGGCTGCCTCTATTTTTACGATTTGAGCGACCCGGGCGATCTGCTCCCGGAAACCGAAATGTGGCCGTTTTTGCAGCAGGAATTGGGGCAAACGCTTTTCGACACCGGCTTGCCCAAGCCCTACGGCGAAGTCCTGGTCTGGGGAAAGTGCTTCCCCCCGGACGGGCGCCCCGCCCCCGCCGCCGTGGCGGGCCTGCGCGTGGGGCCGGTCTGCAAGGAGCTGGCCGTATACGGTACGCGCTACTGGCGCAAAAACGCCGCCGGGGATGCCGTCAGCGATCCCGCCCCCTTCTCCGTCATGGACCTGGGCTACCAGAACGCCTTTGGCGGCCCCTCCTATACGCGAAATCCCCTGGGCAAGGGCATTGAAGCGGTGCGTACGGACTCGGGCGATGTTGGTATTCCGCTGCCCAATGTCGAGGATCCGGACAGATGCGTCGGCTCGCTCCAGGACAGGCCCGACCCCGCTGGCTTCGGCCCGCTGGCCCTGGACTGGCCGCAACGCAAAAACAAGTTCGGCACCTATGACGCGCGCTGGCTCAACGAACGCTGGCCCTTTTTTCCCGAAGACGCGGACTGGACCTTCGCCAATGCCGCCAACCCGGACCAGCGGCTGACGCAGGATTACAACAACGGTTTTTTCAAAGGCGACGAGGTCATCCGCATGACCAACATGCACCCGGCCCGGGCGGTCTACGATTCCGCCCTGCCGTCCGTACGGCCGCGCTGTTTCATCGACCAGTACGAAAAATGCTGCGACCCGCACGCCAAAACCTTTTTCCGCGAAATCACCCTGCGCCCGGAAACGCTCTGGCTGTTCCCCCATGCGGAACGGGGCATTCTGCTGTTCCGAGGCGCCGCGGAAGTGGCCGACGACGAAGGACTGGATATCAAATCCGTCTACCTCGACCAGGAGGCGCGGGAAGATACGCCTCAGCTCCTGGACTATTACCAGATGCGTTTTCTGGAGCAGCTCAAGCGCGGCGTTCCCATGGACACCGCTCCCCTGGAAGAGGCCGAACACCTGATGCAGCAGGCCGAAAAAAACCTGGCCGAGCTTCCTTCAATTGTCCGCGACGCCGTGGACGGCGTTCTGGGGCGTACGCCCGAGAAATCGCACACGCCGGACGAGCTCGCCGCCCTGGCGCAGCAATCCATCCAGAAACACAAGGCGCTTCTGGCCGAGGTAGCGCCGCTGTTGGAAGAAACGCGCAAACAGTTCGGCCATCTGGTCAAAGTGGATACGCAAGCACTGGGCAACCTGGAACAAACCCTGGATTCCCTGGGGGAAACCGCCCAAAAGCTTGCCGCCGCCCATCAGGAAGCTCATGCCAAAGTCGCTGAAGCAACCCAACTGGCCGAACAGGAAATGCAACAAGGCCTGGGCAACCATCCCCTGCCCAATGCCGGACTCCCCCAGGATGAACCCGTTGATCTGCATGTGACCGACGTCCCGCTCCCGCCTGAGGAGCGCTGGCAGCGCCGGGCCATACGCTTTGTTCAGGAGTGCAAGGAGCACTTGCGCGGGCCGTCGGAATTCAAAGAATACCTGCACTGGATCGGCTTTACCGACAGAACCATCGAGCGTTCGTGGTTCGGGTTCAATCCCTACGACAGAACGGAAAGCAGTTTTGAATGGGGGCTTGTGGATTCCAAAGACCAGGACGAGCCTTTTGAAATTTTATCGGGAATGGTACAGCCCTCTTTTGATGGGCCGGAACTGCGTACTGTCATGCTGCGCCCCCATGCGGGACATTTCGATTATCTCGGCAAAACCCTCAAGGGGTCGCGCGAAAAGCTGGGCTATACGCGCATTGTTCCCGGACGACCGGTGGTGGTCACGCACTTCAGCATAGAATACTGGCTGCTCAGGCAGGAAGCCGAACATCTCTGCGAACCGTTGACTCTGGGAAGTCCGGACATGGAGCTGTCATCGGAGCTGCAGCAGGCCCTGGCCGAAGCGCCCCAGCTGATCGCGCTGCAGTATCCACCCCATCCGCATGCCGACGTTCCCTCTTTCCCGCTTGAGGCCTGGCAAAAACTGCATCCTCAGGTCGAGCTGGTCCCTATTCCGCGTGGTGGCCTGCTCATACAGGCCCGGTACATGGGCGTACGCATCGAAAAATGGCTGCGGGGCCTCATCAAACCGGAACTCCTGCCCGACGAATCCATGACCCTGCAGGACCGGCTGGATCCGAAGATCGACATACCGGCCACTGTCAAACAAAAGATCACGAACGCCAGGGCCGCCGTCCTGGCCAAATTCGACGCGTCCCAGGCCGAGGCGTCCGCTCATCTGGAGGAGGCAAAAGAAGAGCTGGCCAAGGTACAACCAAACCACGGCATCCCGGACGACCTGTTCGGCAAGCCCCCTGGCCCGCAGCAGTCCACGGATACGCAGGCCCTGTTCAAGGAGTGTAAGGAAACAGCCTCGCAGCAGGTGGCCGAATTGAAAAAACAACTTAAAAATCTGCCGCCGGCGCCTGAAGCACAGAAGGACCTGGCTGAAGCCGTCGCGGATCTGGATACATTCGCCAATACGGACCTGGACCAGACCGCGGCGACCGTCAAAGACGCCACGGCCAGACTCCAGACCGCCATGGACAAGCTCAATGCCGGACCGCCCGAATGGACGCGCAAACTGATGCTGGACCTGGGCAAAAATCCGGACGACCTGGGCGCCCCCGACCGCCTGACCCGCGAAGACGTCATCCGTTACCTCAAGGAGGAGCGCAGTCTGTCCGGCAAAAACATTTCCGAACTGGACCTCTCCGGCCTTGATTTCAGCGGCCAGAATCTGCGCGGGGCCGATATGCAGAAGTCGGTCTTCACGGGCAGCACCCTGGACAATGCGGATCTTTCCGAGGCCCTGGCCAATGAGGCGGACTTCAGCAATACCCGCATGCTGGGGACCAACCTGCGCGCCTCCCTGTTGCAGAACGCCAAATTCACCGGATCAACGCTCACCGGAGCGGACCTGTCCCATTCTCTGCTGAGCGAAGCCGCGCTGTCCAAGGCAGACCTGACTATGGCCGATCTTTCGGGCGCCACCCTGGAAAAGGCCGACTGCGCGGATGCGCTCTTTGCCGAATGCAGCGCACGGCAAACAACGTTCATTGAGACCAATCTGGCGGACAGCGTCTGGAAACAGGCCGACCTGGGCGGTAGCACCTTCATTGACAGCACCCTGGACCAGTGCGACTTTTCCAGGGCTGACGCATCCTCGGTCAATTGTATCGGAACCAGCGGCCAGCGAGTGAACTTCGCCAACGCGAACCTGACTAACATCCGGCTACTCAGCGGTTCGGCCCTGCCCGATGCCGACCTCTCCGGTGCACAGGCCGAACGGGCCTGCTTCAAGGAGGCCGACCTGACGGGCTGCAATTTCCGCAAAGCCGGACTGCGCAGAGCCATGATCGAAGACTGCGACTGCGCCGGAGCGAATTTTACCGGCGCGCATGCGGTGGAGGCGCGGCTCAACCGCTCCAGCTTCACCTTCAGCCTGCTGACGGGCGTCAACCTGATGCACGGCTCCGTCCGCAAAGCCAGACTCGCCGACGCGGACCTCTCCTATTCCAATCTGTTCGGGGCCGAATTCTACAAGGCGCTGGTCTACAATACGCGTGCCGAAGAAGCGAACCTGAAACGGACCAAACTGGAAAAGCTGGCGGATTCCTCTTTTCTTGCAAACAAAAAGTAAGCGCTATGGACAAACAACAGCTTCTTGCAGCCATTGCCCGGGACGACACCATTATCGACGCGGTCCTCGACGGCCTGGATCTGGCCGGCACAGACCTTTCAGGCGCGCGCTTCGAGCGGGTTTCTTTCCGCGGGACGGACCTGAGACGGGCCGTGATCAAACGCACCGGTTTCACGGACTGCGACCTGACCGGCGCAACGCTCGCAGAAGTCGATCTGGAACAGGTTTTCTGGCAGGATATGGACCTGAGTTCCGTCCGCCTGAACCGGGCCGATCTTTCCCAGGCCACCCTGCAGAACTGCCTGTTTGCCGATTGCGTCTTTGACGGAGCCAGGCTCCACCAGGCCAACTTTTTGAACTGCCGCTGCCCCCAGGCGAGCTTTGCCCAAGCCGACATGAAGCATACGACCTTCATCGACTCGAATCTGCAGGGCGCTCGCCTGCGTGATATCGCGCTTGATCTGACGCTGTTCATCAGCACCGACCTGACCGGCGTGGACTTCAGCGGCGCGTCGTTTTTCAAAACCCTGCTCAAAGGCTGCAATCTGGTCGGACAGGATTTTTCCGGCAAGCAGTTCATAGAAGTGCACGCCATGGACGCGAACCTGCAGGGCTGCGACTTCAGCGGCGCCGTGCTGGACCGCTCGAACTTCATGGAGGCCGATCTCACCAAGGCCTGCCTGCAAAACGCCCAGGGCGGCAATGTGATTTTCTACGGCGCGGATCTGGGCGGAGCAAACCTGCACGAAGCGCGCTTTTTCCAGGCCTGCTTCGAACAAAGCCTGCTCATGCATGCCGATTGCAGCCAGGCGAACCTCTCCCAGTCCACTTTTGTCCGGGCCGTATGCCGTTCGGCCTGCTTCGCATCCGCGGATTGCTCCTATGGCGACTTTTCCCATGCGGATCTCCGCGCCGCGGACTTCACCAACACCCAGGTGCAACGAGCCAGGTTTCACCGCTGCCGGGCGGATCAGGCCATCTGGACCGGAGCCAATGTGGAGCACGCGCTGGAGACCGACCAGGAGCTGGCCCAGGCCGAAGATTTTACCTACAACGACGGAGAATCCCATGAGTGAACCCGCATTGAGCCTTGTACATTCCGTACGTACGGAAACACGTCTCGAAACAGGCCGGGTGGTGGAGCATGCGCAGGACAGGCGTTATGTCGTCGCCGTCGGCCAGACCCGCCACGATGCCGAACAGGCTTTCGGCTGTCTGGTCAAACCCGAACCCGGCGACAAAGTGCTCGTTTCCATCGGCGACGAAACACATATTCTCACGATTCTTTCCCGCCCCGAAGACAGCAGCCAGGAAATCGTGTTCAGCGGCCCGGCAGCCATCAAGGCACCCCACGGCAGCCTGGACATCGACAGCGCGCACGACGTACGCCTGGCCTCGCACCAAAGCATGACGCTGTCCTCCGGCGAACTCAACGTAAACGCGGCCGCGGCTGCAATGCGCGTGGACCGCCTTTCCTGGTGCAGCCGCCTGGTCTCCGGCCAGGCAAAACAGATTCGCCTGGTTGCCGAAAGTCTGGATACCGTGGCCCGCAGGGCTGTCTCCCGCTTTGTGGACGCGTTCCGCTACGTGAAACGCCACGACGAGCTGCAGGCCAAATCCAGCCGGATGCTCGTGGACGAAACCCTGACCATGCATACGGGCCACACCATGCACACGGCCAAGGGCCACGTCAAAATCGACGCGGAACAGATCCACGTCGGATAGATTTTGTACGTATGAGAAATTGTGCTGATGCGATGAGCCTCTCCAATACGGGGAGCCTTTCCAGCAACCATACAGGGAGTACGCGATGTTTCAGTTGACCATGAGCGGCGGCACGAACCTGGCAGTCCCGGACGTCTGCAAAACCCCGGTTGCCGGGGGCGCGCCCGTACCTGTGCCCTACCCCAATATCTCCACAGGCGCCAATGCCAACCCGGCTACGGCTACCAAAAAGACCATTGTCAGCGGCTCGCCCGCGCTGAATCTCGGTAGCACGATACTCATCAGCAACGGCGACGAGGCCGGTGCTCAGACCGGCGTGGTCTCCAACGTGGTCATGGGCCCCACCAGCTTTGCCACCGGCAGCTCCAAGCTGATCATGGAAGGCGCCCCCGCCGTACGCCTGACGTCCACCACCGGACAGAACGGCACCAATATGAACTGTCCGGGCACCTGCATCGCGCCTTCGCAGGTCAAGCTGCTGGTGCTGGGGTAGGTGAATCCATGCCGTACGCCCTTGTCGTCATCGACATGCAGCAGGGTTTGTTCGATACCGAGCCGGCCCCTTTTGAAACATCCGAAGTCATCGCCAGGATCAATGCCGTTGCGGTACGGGCCAGAGCGACCGGCAATCTGGTGGTCATCGTACAGCATGAAAACAAGGAAGGCGCACTGGCGTACGGGAACTCGGGCTGGGACCTGGTTCCGGGTATCGACACAGCGCCCGAGGACGTACGCGTCCGAAAAACAACGCCGGACGCGTTTTTGCGGACCGACCTGGAGGAAGCGCTTGTCGCGCGAAGCATCAAGGAATTGTATGTCTGCGGCTATGCATCCGATTTCTGCGTGGACACCACGGTTCGCAGTGCGGCTGCCCATGGATTCGCCGTCACCCTGATTGCCGACGCGCACACCACCCACGACAAGGCCCATCTTCCGGCAGCAAGCATCCGCGAACACCATACGCAAACATTGACCAACATCAAAAGCTTCGGCGTGCCCATTGCGGCTATTACCACCAAGGATTTTCTGGAACTATAAGCTGCGGGCCTGAAAATGGCGCGGTTTGCCGCGCCCGGCTCTCGAGGGGGCAACGCAGCACATGCTACGTTGCAGGGTTCAAAATGAATTGCTGATCGGATTGCAAAAAAACAGCAGGAGCGTGAAACACGCCCCTGCCATGTCTTCTTTCGATAGCGCTCTAGTGGATGTCTCCACCCTGCCAACCAAAGGTGTCCTTCAGGGAACCGGCGCCGGATTTTACATTGGTCTTTACTTGCATGGTCTCTCTCCTGTTAATTCTAAAAAAAGGTTATTACCGAATAAGGCAATTGTGGTTTGCAACTCTTTTGCCTTTATGCCTCAAAGTTCTAGCCGTCGCCGCCCTTCCAGCCAAAGGTATCGACCAGGGAACCGGCGCCGGATTTTACATCGGTCTTCACTTGCATGAGATGCTCTCCTGTTTAGCTGTTGACAAGAAATATGCAACGTCCGCCTTCTTATTATCACAAGCTTTTAAATCTTACGACGCGCGGGTGTTGCAAAAGGTTTACAACTTTTTTCATCCGCCCTGTTTTTTTTGCATGCCCCGTACGGCCGGTTTCAACGGACCGTCTGGCATGTTTTTCGAATGATCAGCAGTCATCGGCTTTTGTCCTTGCGGTTACCGATAAAGACGCTTAACTCATGCTACGGAGATTCATTTCCGGTTTGCCGACACGCGGCCCCCAAACGAATCTGTTGAGGAGAATCTATGCGGTATATTTACAACAAGTCCACTGACCCCGCCTTCAATCTTGCTGCGGAGGAATATCTGCTGACGCAATGCGACAGCGAAGTATTCATGCTTTGGCGTAACCAGGCTGCCGTCATTGTCGGTCGAAATCAGAACACTCTTTCGCAAATCAACGAGTCCTTCGTACAGGAACACGACATTCCGGTCATCAGACGTTTGAGCGGCGGCGGCGCCGTCTTCCACGACCTGGGCAACATCAACTTCACGTTCATCAGTTATGCGACCCCCTCGAACGGACTTGATTTTCACCGCTTCACCGACCCAATTCTGCAGGCGCTGCAGCGGATGGGCGTGAATTGCGCGTTTGACGGACGCAACGATCTGGCTATCGAAGGCCAGAAATTTTCCGGAAATGCCCAGCATTTTCACAAAAACCGGCTTTTGCACCACGGAACACTGCTTTTTTCCGCCGACATAGCCGACATCTCCGGCGCGCTGCGCGTCGCTCCTGAAAAGTACCAGGACAAGGCGGTCAAAAGCGTCCGCAAGCGGGTCACCAATATTTCCAGCCATCTGCCCGCTCCCATGGACGTTTCCGTATTCATCGAGGCTCTCATGGACCATGTCTCGCAGGGGGCCGCCCAGGGCGATCTTTCACTGGCGGAGGAAGAAACAGCGGCAATCGAGGAACTCGCCCACGAACGCTACCGCGCATGGGATTGGAATTACGGTTTTTCTCCTTCCTACAATTTTACCCGGACCACCCGTACGCCCGGAGGCCTTCTGGAAGTGCACCTGGACGTGGATAAAGGAATAATCCGCCAGGCCCGGCTGTTCGGCGACTACTTCGGCGTCTGGAGCATCAGCGAGCTGGAAGGCCTGCTGGTGGGCTGCCGCCACGAACGGGCCGCACTGGAAACTCTTTTGAAGCAGGTGCCTTTGAACGCCTACATCAAGGGTGTGGATCTTCCCACCCTGTTGAATTGCCTGTTCTAGGGTGTTGTTCACAATTCATTTCATGGCCAGGTTGAACAAAAACTGCATAGGCAAGGCTGAAGGCGTTAAAAACATGTCCTGATTGCTGACTAATCCAATTGTTCGAATTTCGAGCAATGTTCATCTCTGGGACATTGGGGCTTGATAAACGTTTTTTGACTCCATCCATTTAACATACTGAAATAGTTATTTTTCACCGAAAAAGCCATTTAAGGCATGCTCCTTGCTTTATTCGGGAATCTTAACATCTAAATTTAGGAGAGAATCTAATGGATGCAGCGGAAAAAGCTCAAACTACACTGGCTAAAATGATGAGTGAAGCGGGAAACGTTTTCCCCAAATACCTTGAATTCACCAAGGAAATCATCAACTTTGGCCCCCTTGACCACAAAACGCAGGAACTCATCGAAGTAGCCTGCTCCCTTATGGCGCAATGCGATATGTGTATTTCGCTTCATATACAGGGCGCTGCCAGTTATGGAGCCACCAAGGAAGAAATCATGCAGGCCGCCATGCTGGCCGCTGCCATGGGCGGATCCCCGAAAATCATGCAAATGCATTATGTCTTTGAAGAACTGGAAGATTTGTTTTAACGTATGATGTAGCGATTTGCCGGGGGATGAAAAACGCTTCATCTCCCCGGCAGATTTTTAGCCATACGTTTCCATTTCCAAAAGGAGCATATGATGCAAATTGCAACACATGAAAAAATCGACCTGTCCTTGTGCGGCGAACCTGTTCTGGTGGAAGAGAACCAGGCGCACGTACAGATGAAATGCGATCAGCGCATGGCCGCGGACGCCATGGGGCTGGTTCACGGCGGCTTTATTTTCGGTCTGGCGGATTATGCGGCAATGCTCTCCGTCAATCATCCTCATGTTGTTCTGGGCGCTGCCGAAACCCGTTTTCTCAAACCGTCACGCGTGGGGGATGTGCTGTTGGCCAAGGCGCAGGATACGACCCCGCAGGACCGTAAGCATCTGGTGCAGGTGGAAGTATTTTGCAATGAAGAGGCCGTCTTTTCGGGGACTTTTACCTGCTTTATCCCCAAAAAACACGTCCTGGAAAACGGTTAACCGCTTTCCCTTTCTTTCATTACGTCAATTCGAACCACTTTACAGATGCGCAAGGCGGACTGTTCTGACCGCCCTGCGCTCTTTTGTGGTCAGCTAAAACAGCGAGTCTCCGCTGACATTGCCCAAGCCGGGGTGAATATCAAAGCGAACCACGCCGACAGGAACATTGACTGCGGCCGCGACACGCGCGGTTCCGGCTGCGCCGAAACCGCCGCAGAGTTCAATGGCTGCAATACCTTCTTTTTCCACGAGTTCGCGCGCCAGGGTTTCAGCCTGCTCGTAGTTGCCGACCGCAATAGCCAGCAACTCGACCTGATCGGTACGCACCCAGCTTCTGTGCTTTTCTGGATTTCCTTCCGGAGCAATGAAAATAAATGCGGCTTTGAGTGGTTTGCCCATATGATCTCCTTGATCAGTTATTAATCAGTGCAGAAAATGTATAATTTTCTGCACTGATTTATAAAGAAGGCCACGCCATGGGCGGGGCTAGCGATGATCACCACAGGAGCGGGTCATTTCCGCTCCTATAATTCAAGATGCCTGGCAGAAAAGGCCTTTTTCTCTGGCCAGAGCCATGGTTTTCCGCACATCAACGACCCACGGTCCGTTGGTGTTCAGGCGGATGCTTGCGCGGGAGTTGCTGCCGATTTCAACTTCCCGCTCGCCATCGACGGCGACCAGGCCCGGTGAGACGTTGATGGAAAAAATCTCACCGGGGTGCATATCGGTCACGCTTTTGACCGGAACATCCGCGAACATTCCGGGCGCGATGGCTGCACTTACCGTGGAAGCAGCCGGTGCGCCCAATTCCATGGCCAGGCCCAAAGGCTCTTCCGCGAGGAGGCTTCGCACTTGCCCTCCGATGGCGGAAAGGCCGATGGAAGAGGCGCTGCAGCGAGTCAGAAAAAGCTGCGGGACCTTGTCGATATGCCAGACCGCGCGTGAAGCAAGGAATACGTCGTCATACACTGCGGCGTCAACAAGGGCCATATCCGCGACCTCGTCATCGATCAAGATATCAAACATGCACGAATGAATGCAGCATTGTTCCCGAGGCAGGCGGCCGGCGGCTATGAGGCCGGCGGCGAGTCCTGCCACAGTGGCTTCACCCATGAAAGGAAAAACGTTGTTGGTTCCTGTGGATAGCGGCATGACGGGGATTGCAACGCTTCCTTTGCAGGCTGCCCGGCTGGTGCCGTCACCACCGAGCACTGCCAGGCAACCGACGCCAAGCGCTCCCATGATTTCCGCCGCGGTGGTCGTGTCCGCTTCCGTATTGCGGATAGGCATCTCCACCGGTTCTACGGGTATGGAAGGAGAAATGGCGTCAAGAGCCCTGGGGACAATGGCATAACCATCAGGCATGTAGAGAATCCGCGATACTCCGGCACGCTCCATCCCCAGGATCAGGCGCCGTACCATACGCACCTTTTCCTGGTTGTCGAAGACGCTGCCGTGCGCCACAAGACGCCGTATATCCTTGCCGGAGGCGGGGTTTGCCAGTATGCCTGCGATACTCACTCGTACGACCTCACTTGAAAAAAAAGCGGGGAAACGCAATGCGTTTCCCCGCACTGTTAATTATTTAATGCTTTTGACTGCCTCAATGATGTTGCCCGCATCAGGAATGTAGAACTGTTCCAGGGGCGGGGAGAAAGGCACCGGGCAGAAAGGAGCGCCGACCCGCTTGATGGGGGCGTCCAGGAAGTCGATGGCTTCTTCGGCAACCATGGCGGCGATTTCAGCGCCCGGACCGGCAAAGGTGACGGCCTCATGGGCGATGACCAGGGAGTTGGTCTTCTTGACGGATTCCAGAACGGTTTCCTTGTCCAGAGGCAGCAGCGAACGCAGGTCAACGACTTCGGCGTCGATGCCGTCGGCTTTGAGCTTATCGGCGGCTTCGAGGGCGGTGTGCACCATCAGCGAGGTGGCCACGATGGTGACGTCCTTGCCTTCGCGCTTCACGTCGGCCTTGCCGAGTTCAACGGTGTACAGTTCATCCGGCACTTCCCCGCTTACACCATAAAGCAGTTTGTGCTCCAGGAAAACAACGGGGTTGTCGTCGCGGATGGCGCTGATCAGCATGCCTTTGGCGTCATAAGGCGTTGCAGGAATGGCCACTTTGAGGCCGGGGATGTTCATAAACCAGGATTCAAGGCTCTGGGAGTGCTGCGCGGCAGCGCCAATGCCTGCGCCCTGAGGCATACGCAGGGTCATGGGCACGGTGGCCTTGCCGCCGAACATGAAGCGCATCTTGGCGGCCTGGTTGAACAGCTGATCCATGGAAACGCCGATGAAGTCGACGAACATCAACTCGGCCACAGGGCGCAGGCCGCTGGCGGCTGCACCGGCGGCGGCGCCGACAACCACGCTTTCAGAAATGGGCGTATCACGTACGCGCTCTTCACCAAACTGGTCGAAAAGTCCCTGGGTTACGCCGAAGCAACCGCCGAACTGGCCGACGTCTTCACCGAAAATGAGTACATTTTCGTCACGCTCCATTTCCTGCTTCAACGCTTCGTTGAGTGCCTGAAGATATGTTTTCTCGGACATTATTCTCTCCGTTTATTTATAATTCGTGTGTATTAACGAGATATTACGCGTACACGTCGTCCATCAATGCGCTGGTTTCAGGCAGCGGGCTTTCCTTGGCGTATGCCACTGCTTCGTCAACTGCTTTGGCAATACCGGCTTTGATGTCCTCAAGCTCTTTTTCAGTCAGGGTCTTGCTTTCGACGAGTTTTTTCTCAAAACGGGGAATGGGATCCTTGGCCATCCAGGCTTCCAGTTCTTCGGTGCAACGGTAGGTGCAAGCGTCGCCTTCGAAGTGACCGCGCCAACGATAGGTCTTGCATTCGATAAGGGAGGGGCCTTCACCCTTGCGAGCGCGTTTCACGGCTTCGAGTACAGCCTCGTGCACGGCGAGAACGTCGTTGCCGTCCACTACGACGCCGGGCATGTCGTAGGCAGCGGCACGGTCGGCGATATCGGTGATGGCCATGGATTTGCATTGCGGGCAAGAGATGCCGTATCCGTTATTTTCGTTGACAAAAACCAGAGGCAGTTTCCAGGCGCTGGCCCAGTTCAAGGCTTCCTGAGTGGTGCCCTGGTTGGATGCGCCGTCTCCGAAGAAGCAGACGGCGACATTGTCCGTCTTTTTATATTGGGCCGCCAGAGCAGCACCCACGGCCAGGGGGCCGCCGCCGCCCACGATACCGTTGGCGCCCAGGATGCCCAGGTCCATGTCGGCGATGTGCATGGAACCGCCTTTGCCTTTGCAATAACCGGTCGAACGACCGAAAATCTCGGCCATCATCAGCTTCAGGTCGCCGCCTTTGGCCAGCAGGTGGCCATGGCCGCGGTGCGTGCTGGTGATGGCGTCGCTGTCGTTGAGAGCGGCGCAGACGCCGGTGGCGACTGCTTCTTCACCGAGATAAAGGTGCACAAAGCCCGGAATCTCGCCCGCGGCGAAGAATTCCTGCAGCTTCAGCTCGAACATCCGGATCTTGTTCATGGTTTCGTACATATGAACCAATGTCTTCTTGCTAAAAGCCATTGTCGTCTCTCCTCTGGTTTAATCGGCCCTGGCGGCGCACCCGCAGGCCGGTTTGTCCGATTGCTTTGTCCCATCAACTGAGATGTCCGTTTCGATTGAAACGGTAAGGGCTGCACAAGCAACGACTATGTCGCTTACTCCCGGGGCGAAACAAGGTACTTCAATCCCGGCCACGCGCATACCGCCTTTGGCCAGGGTCAACGAGGTGTTGCCGATGGGAATGCAGGCAAGCACCGCATCCCTGTCCACCGCATCCGGGTCAGGTACGGCCACATCAGCATGCACATAAACGCCCTGGAACTGGTCTCTTCCGCAGATTTCCACTATGCCGCACAGACATATCCGGGATACGGCGTCTTTGACCGCACGCACTGCAGCTTTGGTCATGTCCTCACCATGCAGGTCGGCGGCATAGCCAAGCTCGATGGCAAACCGTTTACGTGACATGAACGCTCCTTAAGCGATCATCAGGGCAGGGTTTTCCAGCATGTCTCCCAGCTCGCGCAGGAAAGCCATGGCCGGACCGCCGTCCGTGGGCATGTGGTTGAATGTCAGGGACAGTGTCATCATCTGGCGGATGCATATCTCGCCGTCTTTGACCCCGGGCTTTTCCACCACGCGGCCGACACCCAGAATGCCGGTTTCCGGCGGATTCAGAATGGGGGTGAAGCCGTCAACGCCCATCATGCTCACGTTGCTGATGGTAAAGGTGCCGCCGGAGAGCTCGTCCATATCCAGGCCACCCTTGCGCGCGCGTTTGGCAACGTCGCGGACTTTGGTTTTGAGCTCTTCCAGGGTGTAGGTGTCCGCATTTTTTACTTTGGGAACGATCAGACCGTTGGACAACGAAACAGCGATACCGAGGTTCACGTACGGATGCAGGTGAATGCCGTCGTCCTGCAGCGTGGAATTCATGACCGGATGCTTTTTCAATGCCCGGCAGACCGCGTATGATATAATATCATTATAGGACAGGCGGTATTCCGGATCACGTTTGTTGCGGTCCAGCAGCGTCTTGCGCAGGGCAACCATTTCGGTCACATCCAGCTCCACGAACACGGTAAGCTGAGCGGCACTGTCCAGGCTGGCTTTCATGTTGTCGGCAATGATCTTGCGGATGCCTTCCATGGGCACGATGGTGTCCTGAGGAGCAGCAGCCCCCGCGGCCGCAGGCGCCTTGGGCGCTGCAGGATTCATGGCCCGCAGGATGTCGGCCTTGGTAATCTTGCCGCCCTCGCCCGTGCCCGTGATCTGTGTCAGGTCAATGCCCTTCTGGCGGGCAAAAGCAACTGCTTTGGGGCTGGCGTTGACGCCGGGCATTTCCTCGGAAGCCTTCTGGACGTCCGTCTTGGTTATCTTGCCGCCGGGGCCCGTACCGGTCACCGTGGACAAGTCGATACCAAGTTCTTTGGCCAGCTTGCGCGCGGCAGGCATGGCGGGAACGAATTCACCGCTGGCCGCAGCGGCAGGAGCTGCGGCTGCCGCGGGTGCGTCGCCGGCGGATTCGGCGGCGGCAGGAGCTGCGGCCCCGCCGTCGACCTTATCGGGAGTTTCTCCCGGAGCGGCGATGACGCCCAGAACGGCCTGAACGGCTGCCACTTCGCCTTCCTTTACGACGATTTGCGCCAAGACACCGCTGGCGGGAGCCTCGACAGAGTTAGTGATTTTGTCAGTTTCCACTTCAAATAGTGGTTCGCCAGCCTCGACCGAGTCGCCTTCGCTTTTCAGCCAGCGGACGACTTTACCTTCTTTCATTGTCAGGCCCCATTTGGGCATGATCACTTGTTGAGCCATAACCTATCCTCCTGAGTGGTTCCGTATGAACACGTATGAAACCGCTAATTTGCAACGCTGGTGCCAAGCCATATTTCATCTTTATTTCAGCATGTTAGACGTAAGAACCCCAACATATGGCTCTGATTGTGTTCGAGGGTGGAACAAATGGAAGCCTGAATGTGAAAATACTGTTTCAATTTCGCTATCTCACTGATATAATATTGATTAATGACTCTACTTTTCAGCATACGTGTTCAAAATCCGAACACTTGACAGAAAGAATACAGATGGGTCAAAGGATACTTGAGGATAAATCCGTTGCGTGTAGTTCATGGAGGTTGAAAATGCATTTGCTCCTAAGAAATAACGATGGATTCAAAATTAGCCGGGATGCAGTACAACAGCAGGAAGTGATCGGCCCGGAGGATTCTCTTTTCCATCCACGAGACCAACGTAAAACGCTGGTGGATTATTCACGCTGGAAAAAATTCGTGGACGGGCGAGATGTGGCCCTCAGGGGACTGGACAAAAACATCGTCAGATCCTGGCGCAGATGCCAGGATATGGCCGTTGATCCGGGTCCGCGCAGCTGTTGGGACTTCACACCCATGGATCAGCTCGAACCTTTCACCTCGACGCTCACAAGGATCAGCGGCGACATTGTAACTACCGCCTACAATGCCATCAAAGGGAAAAAGCTGCTGCTCACCATCTCCAACGCCGATGCCAAACTGGCCCATACCTGCGGTGACCTCGACGTTCTGCTGCTTGCCGACAAGCTGAATTTCGGTCCGGGAGCCAACTGGGCAGAAAAAAGCGTCGGGACCAACGCCATAGGCGTGGCCCTTGTCACCGGCCGCCCCATGCAGGTTTTTGGAGAAGAACACTTTTGCCGCAGCCACCACAAATGGAGCTGCACCGCGGCGCCCATTTTCGACCCCCGTGGAAACATCTGGGGCTGCTTCGACATCTCGGGCCCGAAAGAATCGGATCACTCCAACTGCCTCAGACTCGCACTGCAGGCCGCCAGGGCTTTGGAACAGCAGCTGTGCCGGCTGTATTGCTCCGAACTCGAAGGACAGATGGGCTCGCTTTTTTCATCAATGTTCAACTCCGTCATGACCGGCATCCTTTCCGTGGACATCTCCGGAAAAATTTCCAGTGCCAACAGCGCGGCGGAAGCATTGCTGAATTGTTCCAACGGCATGCTGCGGGGGCGCAAAGCGGATGATTTTTTTGATTACAGCAAGTTTCTGGCCCATACGGACATGGCGTCCGTACAAGGTCCGGTCACCATCAATTGTCTGACGGACCCCAAACTATGCGTCCGCGCCATGCCGGTATTCAGCGTCAATGGAACCATGATTGACTCCATTGTCACGGTGAGTGAAATGCAGCGCTATTGCCAATACGCCGTTTCCTCCCAATCCGACGTCCAAAGCCAGGCTTCGGAGCCCGCCCCCCCCAAAGGATTCAACCACATTATTCACGGCAGCAAAATCATGCGCCAGGCCATCCGCCAAGCCGCCAACGCAGCCAGAACGCCTTCCACCATCCTGCTGGCTGGAGAATCCGGCACCGGTAAGGAATTGTTTGCCAAAGGCCTTCACCAGGCAAGTCCGCGAAACCAGAGACCCTTCATTGCCGTCAACTGCGGCGCGTTTTCCGAGGAACTCGTTCAGAGCGAACTGTTCGGTTATTGTGAAGGCGCCTTCACCGGCGCCATGAAGCGCGGACGGGTGGGAAAATTCCAAAAAGCCGACAAAGGCGTGCTGTTTCTCGATGAAATCTCGGAGATGCCCCTGTCGCAGCAGGTCAATCTGCTACGCGCGCTGGAAGAACGCGCCATTGTCCCGGTCGGAGGCACCACGCCCAGGCCGGTGGATGTGAAGATCATCGCCGCCACCAACAAAAACCTCCAGGAACTGGTCAGGCAGGGACGCTTCCGTAAAGATCTCTTCTACCGCCTGCATGTGGTGGTCATCAACATTCCGGCACTGCGGGAACGCGGCAACGACGTCATTTTGCTTGCAAAATACCATCTGAACCGCCTGTGCTCCGAATTCGGCATCCCCTGCGAAGGAATGGACCCCGACGCCGAATCCATTCTCCAGGCCCATGACTGGCCCGGAAATGTTCGCGAATTGGTCAATTGTCTGGAATACGCCGTCAACAACCTCACCGGCAAATGGCTCCAGGCCCAGCATCTGCCGCCTTATATCCTGGACTCCATGGAAGGCGAGGTGTCGGACTGCAAAGACAAACTGGCAAACGGATTTGAACTCAAAAGGCGTGAAGAGGAGGCCATCCGCGAAGCATTGGACTTCCACCAGAAAAACATCAGTAAAACGGCCAAGGCGCTGGGCATCGGACGCAATACCCTGTACGCAAAAATGGAACGCTATCACATTCAGATTTGACGCCGCACCCAGGCACCGCCGACATGGCTGTACGCGCGGCCTTGCGTTCGCAACGTCCTGTCGGCAGTGCGCCGCCGTTTATCCGTACCTTGAAAACAAGCCATACGCTGTCTTTTCCTGAAGGAGTATACTTTGTTCCAGGGGCCCCGTACCGGGGCCCCTTCACATGCCGCCCATCTCCGTGTTTCCTGCTCCGGTTCAGGCGCTTTCACCCGCAAGACGTAATCCGAACGTCACCGCGCCATTGGCCGCCGCTCCTGCAGGCACCACCTGCTTGAGCCAGAATGCCGCTGCAGCCGGATACGTACTGAACGTGACAACGTCGCCCGAAACCCACGAGCCACCCCATCCGGCCATGGGCAATGTAAAATACGCTTCGCCCGCGTCGGCATTGCTCGGCGCGTAATCCGCGCTGATACTGCCCGAAGCCAGCTTACCAGTATACGCGCCGGAAACATCGAACGCGCTGGAACTGGTAAAGGTAAGGGTCCAGTCGTCTTCCACGCAGCCCAGGTTGTTCAACTCCAGCGGACTGTTCTCCGTGTCATAGGTTCCTGAATCGCTGCTTGCGCTCCAGTCGCTGCTGCCGGGCTCCAGGTCTCCGGGAACAAACACCGCCGCCGCGCAGGCATCGTCCGCGGCATAGTCGTTGGCCAGCTGGTCATCGATTGCCAGAGTCACTGTGACTTCAGAGTCCGTACGCTCCACAGTCACATCGTAAAAATACTCCTCGTTGCTGCCGTCGCCGATCCAGACCGTATCCCCGCTCTGGATCAGATCCGCCGCTGTTTCCAATTCCACGGTGAACGAGCCGTCTCCGGCTGCTGCGGCGGTTTTCAAAGTTCCACATCCGTATTCGCGCGGGTCGGATAATTCGGCCTGCGTATCCCGCTGCGTACCTTCTATCAGCGTGACCCTGTCCTCTCCGCTGCTTTGCTGCGTCAGGTGGACGCAACCATTGCCCAGACACAGGTCATCCGCGTTTTCCACCGCCACGAACACCTTGCGGTAGCGCGTCAAACCGCTTTCCCGTTCGCTCTGGGTCGGATCCGGAAAAATATTGTTCTTCACCGCATCAGCAATGGTGGCGCTTCCCATACGTCCGCCGTTCAGACTGCCGTCGGAAACCGTGGCGGAGCGGTAAAACTGCAGTTCTTCTGCCTGAATGCTCATGCCGCCTCCTTATTCTTCCGCCAGATCAATGGCGTATTTTTTCGGATAAATAGGCCTCTACCTGCTGGATTTCCGAATCCTCCAGAAGCCCGGTCCCAGGCCAGCACCTCGGCAAATTCAAAGAAATCCCCGTATTCTATGCAGAGGTAAATATAAAAAGTGTCCTCATTGGACCGCGTCAATGTCGCCGTGCCGGCCAATTCCAGTTCAGAGGCAAGTTCTTCGCCGCTGGAACGCAATGAAAACTCGCTCTTGGAAAGCGCGTATCGTATGGAAACGATGCACCAGTCCGTGGAGCGCTCCGCCACCTCTGAACTGGAATAGCTGCCGGGTGTATCGCCCCCCACATCCACTCCGGTGAAGCGGGCCGGAGACCAGCCTTTGAATTGCAGGCTGCTGCTGTAGATCTGGCCCGTCATGTTCAGATAGCCGTAAGCGTACGCCGGGATCTTGCACACCAGAACCAACTGGCGGCCTTCTCCCGAACTCGCGTAATGAAAACCGGTCTCCAGGGCCATGCCTATGCCTTCGAACTCGTCGGAATCCGTGCGCAATGACGGCAGTCCGTTGATCCGGTCTTCCCGGTATCTGGGCGCCACGGTGGTCTCGGAAGTCAGCGGATAATCGCCCATGCTCGCAGGCCAGGCCGCGACTTCGTCCCCGTCACCGGCATCCTCCAGTGCGTCCGCGCGCCACCAGCCCACCAGTCCGGACAAGGGGATCACCCCCTGCAGCCGCACCGTGACCTGCAGCCCCGCGAGCGCCTGCTGCAATGAAATCTCATAGCACTTGCGCCCGTCTTCGCAGCCGGTTTCGTACGGCCCGTACACCCCGTCCTCCTCGGGATCCGCGTACGATACGCCATCCTCCTTGGCCCCGCCCTGATCAGTGGCGCCCTGCAGCGCCACCTCCAGCTCCGGCCTGGCGCTGATAGAAAAACGTTCGAGTGTCATTTTTCGCCCCCTCAAGGTCCAACAACTTTTGTATTGTAACGGTACAGCTTGGGACTCGACGTACTTTTTCCTACGCCACGCTGATGCTTTCGTTGCTGAGTTCGTCCTCATCCGTGGAGAGGTAGCCGTCCGCGCTGATGGAGATGGTATGGTCGCCGGTGGCGACGCCGTCCACGCGCAGTTCGCCGTTTTCGTCCGTGCTGCCGGCAACTGTTCCGTCAATGGACACTTCGGCTCCGGCAACGGCCGTTTCCGTGGAATGGTCGATGACCTTGAGGGTGATGTTGCGCTCTTCGGTTTCGGAAGATTCGAGTTCGGGCAGTTCGATGCTAAAGCTCTTGTAGAGCGCGTCCGCACGATACAGAAAAAACCAGGCCAGTTCGGCCGCGTTTTCCGGCACGGTCAGGTCCAGCGCCGGTAAGTCCGGATATTGCGCGCCTGCACCAGCACCGCGCCGTACAGGGGCAGCTCTTCGGTCAGCTTGAGGTACGAGTATCCCCTGCGGCTCCACCACTGGCCGCAGTTTCCCGAGCAGAAAGCTCCCCGTGCCGCGCGTATCCGGGGTTTGCCGTCGTCATCGATATAGCAGAGCTGCGTCAGGGCCTTGATGGAAATCAGCTCCTGAAAAGGGAGATCAAGCTGCGCTTCGTAAGCCTCCTCAAAAGTCACGGTTTGCTCGAACACCCCGGCGTCGTCGCTCTCGGGCTCCTTCCCCCCCTGCCCGTCAGAGACATAGTACCAGTCGTAGACCATCTCTCCCACTCCCAGGCTTTCACCCCCCTGGTACAGCACCCAGGATTCGTTCAGGAGCTCTTCCACTCCCCAGAGCAGGATCTCCACCTCGTCCCCCACAGAAACTTCCTGCTCCGGAACCTGCAGCAGCAGGCCCGAGTCTTCCGTATCTTCTTCCTGTTTGGAAAAATCCAACAGCAGGGAATAGACCGTACTCATTGTTCTCTCCTTGCCCCTGTTACTCAGACCACGGCCAGCTTCAGCGACAACAGGCGGTAACGCGTATCGTCCGTGGGGTCCGCGACTTCGGCCACGGGTTCGGCCTCCAGGACGGGCTGGTCCCAAAGCCGGAAGACCACCGTAAAAGTCCGGCCGTCATGCAGGCTCAGGATCATCTGCCTGTCGGCCTGGGCGGCCCATTCCTGCAATTCGAGCAGCTCGGAGCGGTCCAGCCAGCCGTGCTCGTGCCCCAGGGTTATGGAGCGTCCGGAATCGGACGGCCGCTGAAACAACTCGAACACGGCCCGTCCCTGCAGCGTATAGCTCAAGGCGCCCGTGGACTGGACCCAGTCGAATTCGTCCTGCCAGACCAGCGCGTCCGGAAGGGTCAGGGAGTCCAAGACAATGCTCATGATCAATGCTCCTCCGCAAACAAAGCGCCCAGCTGTTCGCCGGACAGACGCGTACCAGCCGTCACTTCCGAGATCCGCCGCTTATAGGCGCGTTTCTCCTGCGCGGCAGCGGCTTCCAGACAACGGACAAACCAGCTCCAGCCGTACTCATAGACACGGGCGTGCCCGGCGGCGCAGAGATACTGCACGGCCTCGCACAGCCGGTGTTCTAGTTCCGCTGCGGGACCGCGTCCTTTTTTGCCAGTCCGGCGGCGCTCTGGGCCAGCCGTCTGGCAAGGAGTTCGAAAAAATCCTTGTTGACCTCCTCAAAGGCCTGCCAGAGCCGCAGGTAATCCCCGCCGCCCAGATCGCGTACGTGTTCCTGCAAGGATGTGCAGGCTTCGAGCAAACGCAGGCGGCTCTCCACATCCCCCAGCAGATAGGCCAGCACATGGCGCTTGCGGTCCTTACTCCCCGGCTGCGGAGAAGTCCGCTCGCTTTCCGCCCCTTCCGTTTCGTCCGCCCCATCCGCCAGGTCTCCCATGACGGCCCTGGCCAGCAACAGGCTCATGCCCGGCGTTATTTCCCGGACAATGACGTCCTGCTTGTCCGCCTCATCCCCCAAAGACACTGTCAGCTCTTTCCTCGGTATCATGCCTGTCTCCTCTTCTGGTCCTGTTCATTTTCCATGCGGCGGCGAATGTGGGGAAAAGCCTCCGGCAGCAGCGCCGTTCAGCGGCTCTTCCCCACGCCGCTCAATGCCCCCTATCCCCCGTTAACCAGCAGGAATGACCGTCGTACGGAACGGCGATTCATAGCCTTCGGGCGTTTCCGCCTTGCCCACCAGGTCCAGCGTGTTGAATTCGCTGGTGATGAAGCTGATGGCCGCCTCGGGCGTGACCCGGACGCGCCAGACCTCGGTGAGTTCACTGTTGCCCGTACTTTCGTTGTAGCCGTCCAGACGCAGCGAAAGCAGCACATCGGCCGTGGCTCCGCCCTCAATGACGTACCCGCCGTCGTCCTCGGCAATGGCCGCGCAGTTGTAGGTCACGGTACAGCTTGCGCCGTCCGTGATGGCCCCCGTGGACAGGGCCATGACCATGCCCGCCTCTTCCTTGACCAGAAAATCCGTATCCTCGGTACGGTCTTCCGTACCGTCGTTGACCAACACGCTGGACAGCTTGTACGCGCCCACGCTGACCCACTGGTCATGGGCAGCGTCAAGGTCGCCGAGCCGGCCGTGACCTCGCTCTGGGTCAAGGCCGCATCGCTGCCGCCCAGGGCAATGGCCAGATTCTTCCGGCCGAAGGTGTCCACGGTGATCCGTACGTCCACGCCGTTGGTACGGTTGATGGTCTCCAGAGTCTGCCCGGCAGTAGCCCGCTGGTAGGATTTGCGTTCGTATTTCTCCACCAGCGGCTGCAGGGTGAAAACCCGGGCGTTACCTATGGGCCGCCACTGGGCGTCGCAGTCGCTCAGATCCTGGACCATCAGGTCCCCCGAGCCGATCATGCCCTTGTCCGTCAATAATCCTGTCGGCATTGCTTGCTCCTTGTGTAAATTTGTGTGCCTCCGGCCTCTCCAAAAACTTTTAACTTATTGCAATCATAAGTTTTTCAAATAATATCCCATACGCGCGTCCAGGGCCGCTGCCCTGGCGGGGGGTGTGGGGGCGAGGAGCCCCCACGATGTTTTCGTTGCGTTCATATTCCTGATGCGTCGTGGGTGTAGGTCGTGTTGAGCACCAGGGAGAAGGCCACGTAGGGCGTATAGGTGGCTTTCTCGGTTTCGGGCAGGACTTCGGTGTCCAGGGCCAGTCCGCCGCGTCCGGGATCGGCCAGGCAGGCGGCCCAGAGATCATCGGCCAGGGAGGACACCCTTTCGTCCGGGGTCTGGGCTTCCATGGCGTAGACGAACAGCCCGATTTCCAGTTCCGAGACGAACTCCCGGCCCTTGCCCGCCCGACGCGTCTGTTTGGGCTTGGGCAGCTGCCCGACCACGGCCACCAGCGGAAACTGGCTTTGCGCGTAATCCGCCAGGTCGCCGGGATCGGCCGGTTGTTCGCGTACCACTGCGCCCACCCAGGAAAGCGCGCCCACCGCGCTGATCACATCCTGCAGAATCCGCTCGCGTTTGCTGTCCGAGGCCATGCCGTTCCTCCTTTATCCGCGCCGCAACCGTCGCGGCGAGGCACCGGCCTTTTCGGTCCGGTCCGTGACGCCCGAGGCGTCCCAGTCGTAATCCACGCCCGCGCGCAGCAATTCTTCAAAGGCTTCGCGGTAAGCCTGCTCATACGCGTCGCGCTGCCGTTCGAAGCCGTCCGGTTCGGGCGAACCGATTTTCATGAGCTGCTCGTGCGCGTAGGCCAGGGTTTTGAGTACGGACAAGCGCTTGAGCTGGCCCGGGTCGAGTCCGTCGCTGCGCAGCGGATGTACGCGCGGATCAATGCCGCGATCCCGTGCCGCGTCGTGAAACCATTTGCGGTCCAGGTCCTCAAGCAGGTCCTCCTCGGCCAGCGTACGGATGCTGTCCGTGCCGTCGGGCAGGAGATCGAGCAATGCGGGCCGCCGTGCGCTCAGGTCGCTGTCGCTGGAAAAAGCCATCAGTCCGCCCCTTGTCAGCGATTATTTGTCGCGGCGCAGCACCACGGCCAGGTTGCCGTCCAGGCAGGCCACGCCGAAGAGCACGTCCAGGGTCACGTTCACGGCCGCGGTGGCGTCGTCGTAAGCCAGGCGCGAACGGACAGAAATGCCGGTCTGCGGATGGGTGACAACGCTCATGTTTGCGCCCGCGCCGTCGCCGATCTCGGGCAGGGGCGCGAATGCCAGGGCGAATGCGTTGCGATGGAACATCAGGTTGGCGTAGTAGCTGTCCGCGTGTACGGAGGAGCCCGAACCGTCGCTGAAAGTAACCACGGCGCCGGAACCGTAATCCTGAGCCAGGGGCGGGCTGACCGCCACGTCGGACGCGCTGCCCGAGCTGAGGGTCACGCTGCCGGTGACCACATAACGCTGCGTGTGGCCTTCGATGACAAAGGAATCCCCCGCCGCCAGGGTTTCGGATTCGGAAAACTCTTCCAGGCTGATGGAAGTGGCGCCCTTTGCGGCATCCGCGGCCAGCGCGCCCACGGAGTCGGTGCCGGCGGATACCAGCGTGCCGGACGTATGCGTGGGAAGGTTCTGGTTCACGAAATGCTCCACGCCGAACCGTTCGCCCAGGGAGCCGTACAGGAGCGCTTCCGTGCCCTGGTCGCGCCCGGCCACGGCCGCGCTGTGGAATACGTCCCGCCCGAGAAAGGCGGCTTCCAAAACGGAATCGATGGCGAAATGGACGTTGCCCATGTCCACCAGAGCGCCCGCATTATCGCGCAGCAGCTTGCGCGAACCGAGGATGTCGCTCTCCGTGGGCGTGGTGGCGCAATCATAGCCCCAGGGCACGTACGTGTAGAGGGAGGTAAGCTGCTGGTCCACGTAATTGGCCAGGGCGTAGGCCGCCGGGGCGATGTGATCATCCACCAGCTTTTGCCCGCCATAGGCCAGTTCTTTGTCCGTAACCGCGAACTTGACCTCGCGCCAGTTGTTCAGGGTGATGTCCACGGTTTCGGTATACAGTCCGGGCGTGGTGCCGGTGCCGCCTTCCTGGGTCTCGAAACTGGAAGGTTTGCGGATGCTGATGGTCTGGCCGAAATTTGCGCTGCGGCGTTCTTCATCATAACCGCGGTGTACGCGCGAGGCCATGCCCAGGGCCTGCTCCAGGTGCAGCAGAGCCTCCTGCGCGTAAAAAGTCGGTTGATAGGCATTGGTACTGTTCGCCATGAATTCTGCTCCTTGCTTGTGGCCGATCGGCTGTTCCAAGCCGTCTGTTGCGGGTTGTTGTCCCAGGTGCCCGGACCTGAATCATCGGGGCTATTGAATGACGAGCTCGCCGCCCTGGATAACCGCGCGCTTCTTGGCGCTGCGGTATTGGGCCGGATCCTTGGCCTGTTCCTTGGAAATCTTCACGCTCTGCCCATTGAATTCGCGTCCGGCCGCCGATTTCCCCCCGCCGGCGCGTTCCTTGGCATTGCCGCTGGAAGCGAACAGATGGGGCGCGTTGACGAGCAGATCCTTGGCCCACTCGGCAAAACTCATGGACTCCCCGCCGTCGCGTCCGGGAATGACATTGCCGTCGGCGTCTTTGGCCACGGCACGCCCGTTCGCGTCGATCTGAAAACGGCTCTTGCCCCTGGCCAGCACATCGGGCCAGGCGTTTTTGTAGATCACGCCCACCTCGTCCACCGCGTCCTTGATGCCGCGTTCCACCAGCACCTCGGCCAGGCGGCTGTTCTTTTGCTCCAGTTCCGCCTGCAGCCCGGCCAGCCGGGCATCCTGCTGCTTGATCCGGGCTTCGTACTCGCTTTTGGTCCGGCTCAGGCGCGTTTCCAGGAGCTGGTCCACTTTGCCCTGTTCGAGCAGTTCGCGCTCGGTCTTGTCCTGTGCGGAAGACAGCGCTTTTTTAGCCTGCTCCGGATCCAGACCGTCGTATTCGGCCAGCTGTTCTTTCAGACTGCGTACCTGCTCCCGCAGCTGCTCGCTTTCCTGGTTTCGGGTTTGGGCTGCGTCCTGTACGGCCTTGTCCACCAGGGCCTTGACCTGCGGCTGCTCCTGCCAGCCCTGCGGCAATGTTTCGGTTTTTTCCATTCCTGCACTCCCTGTGCTTGCGCCCGTTTGGCGGCAGATACGCCCTGTCCCATACGGGCGGATTGGGTTGAATGCCGTTCCGGCTGGGTGGCCTGTGCTTTTACTGCTCACAAGAAGAATAGCGCCACCCTCCGACGTATGGCGGCATACTAGGGAAAACGCGCGGGAAGAGCTAAACTGAAGCGTTTCCCCATCAACTCATCAAGGAGAGGGGAAAGGCGAACGAAGTGGAAATGAAGTCCTTTTAACGGCCGGAATTAACTGAAAAGACAAAGAATAGAAGCAAACTGGAGAGCAGGGCTATTGCGCCCCGGAGATGAAGACTGACGGGAAATATTTGTTTTAAAAAGCAAGCAATATCTTGGTGCAATTTTCAGTTGTGCTGCCAAGCGCAGTCACTACATCTCTCCAGAAATACCAGTCGGTTTGCGTGTCGTTATGCAACCATACCGGATGGATCTGCAAGGTAATAAGCACTATTTTTGCCAGATGCTTCGGCGACAAGTCCAGGCGTTCTGCAACTGTTTCCAGCCGCACTACTTCAAAATGCATCTGCCGTTGTTTGAAATACATCACTCCCCACCTGGTTCGTTTTTCATCTTGAGAACCTATACCAACACTGTTCACGAACAGATGAAGATTCAACGTTATCTTGATGGCAAAAAATAACGCCTGGAAAACGTCTCGCACGTTTTCCAGGCGTATATTATGTAGATAAGTGGGCAAGCTTAGTTGATGTACCCCTGCTCCCGCAGATAGCGCAGCACCTGTTCCGCGGCTTCGGAAGGAGTCATCTCCGTGGTGTCGATGACGATTTCCGCATCGACGGGCACTTCGTACGGATCGTCGATGCCGGTGACGCCCTTGATGACTCCGGCCTTGGCTTTGGCGTAGAGGCCTTTACGGTCGCGCTGTTCGCAGACTTCCAGCGGAGTGGCCATGTACACCAGGATATACCCGCCGTACTGCGACACCAAATCGCGTCCGTACAGGCGGGATTCTACATAGGGGGCAATGGGCGCGCAGATGGCGATACCTCGGTTCTTGGTGATTTCGCTGGCCACATACCCTATGCGCGACACGTTCAGATTACGATGCTCCTTGGTAAAAGTGAGCTCGCTGGAAAGGTTGCGCCGCACGATGTCGCCGTCCAGCAATGTCACCGGGCGGCCCTGAATTTCCAGAAGCTTGACGTAGAGAACCTTGGCGACGGTGGATTTTCCCGCTCCCGAAAGTCCGGTGAGAAACAGCGTGAACCCCTGCTGCGACTTGGGGGGCACGGCGCGGCACATCTCCTCGATGACTTCCGGAAAAGAATACCACTCGGGCACATCCAGCCCGTGGTCCAGGCGCCGGCGCAATTCTTCCTGGGAGATATCCACTGGCTGGGGGCCGTCTTTTATTTCCTCCGGGAGAAGAAACTTACTGAAATCCTCCACATAGACGCGCGGACGTACGGGCATGGGAAGTATGTCGATATCCCCCTGATGCTCCTTCAGAAGCTGCAGCGCAGCACCGGGCGGATAATACCCTTTGCCGTTCATGAACGGATCATCATGCTGCTCGTGTACCAGAAAATGGCTGCAGCCGTAATTCCGATTGATCATGGCGTGCAGCAGCGCCCCCCTGGGCCCGGCGCCGCGCCGGCGTATGGGGCTGAGATTGAGCATGGCGGCATTGCGCGGCAAATGGCGGATGAAGTGCTCGTAGCAGCGCACCAGGGAAAAATGGCCCACATCCGTGGCGAACCCCGGACCGATCAGCGGGCTGATCAACAGCTTGGCGCCCGCCTCCACTGCGGCCGACAGCAACATTTCCCGATGCATCCGGTGCAGCGGTTCGCTGGCCTGAAAACCGATGACATGCCGCCAGCCCCGCTCGGAAAAAATCCGGTGCATCTCCGCGGGCGTACGGCGTAAATGGGTGAAATCGTAATGCTGGGGAAAATGAATGCCTTCCAGATGTCCCCCTACATAATACGCGCCTTTGTGCTCATACAGCTTGGCCACGCTGGGGTGTTTTTGCGGGTCCGCGGTGCCATAGAGAAGCGCAGCCTCTTTTTCCAGATCCGGCTCCCAGACATCGTTCACGGTAAGCACGGCGAGCATAAACCCCTCGGAATCGCGCAGAGCGAACTGGCAGCCGGGGTGCAGACTTGCCGCAAGCGTTTCGGTCACCGCCAGGGTAATCGGAAAAGGCCAGAACGTTCCATCCGCGAGCCGCATGTTCTCAAGCACGGATTCATAATCAGCCTTGTCCATATATCCGAGCAGCGGGAAAAAACCGCGGTTCAGCAGCAGTTCCAAATCACAGAGCGCGTCGGTTCCGAGATTCAGTGACGGCATATTCACCGATTCTTTTTTCAAAAGTTCGATGCGGCGAAAATGGACAAGCAGGCTTTCCGAGTTCGGGAGTTGCAAATTGCCATATTCATCGGACATGACAGTGCCCCTTTTGTTTACGTTGTATCTGAAGCCGTTGCGTCTTCAAAGGCATTGAAATGGGCGCCTTCAAATATTACTCACCCTATCGGGTATATAACATAAATACTTTTTTAACCGAATTTGCGGCAAATTCCAAGTATTTTTTCGGATTCAGTGCTGAAAACGCTTTTTGCACCCTGGCGAAACATACGTGGCAATCAGCGCCCGCAGAGTTTCAATGCCGGAGAACAAGCGCTCATCCGTTGTCCGAACATCTCAGAAACAGGAGTCGCCCGCAATACAAGATACATTAAGAAAGATTGAAGGGAACAGGCTGAAGCTCTGGAAACTTGTTTCTCAGCATGGTTTTCAACGCAGCAAAGCGATGGTGCCGCCTCCACGACAGGCAGCATTGCACAGGAAAGCGGCAAGAGAATAAAAAAACAAATTAGGGCTCGTTCTGAGTGGTTGCGCCAAGTCCCGACGCAACCACTCAGAACGAGCCCTAATCCCCCCAGAATCATGGAAGGCTTGGGTTTGCCTGGCCGTCATCAGACAATTTCCTGCCTGCCATACAAATTTCTGTGATTATAATACTGTTTCTCGGAGCTATGGAAAGATTTTTTTTGCATATGAAATGAATTTCATATAGCAAGAAATAAGCAATGAAGACAGAGCAGTAGAGAACGCTAGAAGCGGCAGGACACGAGGGCGTATTTCTAACTTAATTTCATCGCGCGGAAAGGGAAAATAATCCGCAGGCGTAGTAGGTGCTACGTTAAGGGGGGCTTCTTCCCTGGAAAAGCAACATGGTGGAATTCTGGCCAAGCGTAGCGGATAGGAATTTGGAAACACGCCCTGAATTCAGAAAATAATATCTTTCAAACGGTTATAGAGCTGGCGGTAGGTGATGCCCAGTGCCTTGGCAGCCTTGCTCCGGTTGCCGCCGACTCTGTTGAGTACGGAAATGATATGTTCTGCTTCCGCCTGATCGCGCACTTCCTTGAGGCTCAAACACTGCTCCGCATCGGGTGTTTTTTGTCCGGGCCAGGATTGCTCGAAAACAAACGCTTCCGGAGTGGATTGCTGGACGGACAAACCAGGTTCTTCGGTATATTGCAAAGCCTTATGCACCTCATGCAACAGTTCATCGGAAGCGCTGCCTTTGCAAAAATAAGAAAAGGCCCCGGCCTGCATAGCCCGTACTGCGCTGCGCACGTCTCCGAAACATGTGATTACAATAACCGGCAGCTTCGGGTAAAGGGGACGGACTTTCTTCAAGAGTTTGATGCCGTCCATTCCGGGCATGGCCAGATCGGTCAACAGAACATCAAAAGAGCGTGCAGCCAATATCTCCAGGGCTTCGCAACCGCTTGCAGCCAATGCGACCTCCATCTCCTCAGATTCCAGGAGATCGCGAAGCAATTCCGCATGCTCCGGGGAGTCGTCAACTATGAGTATTGAGCAGGCTTCCGCCATGTTTTCCCTGGGGGTACTGGATTATGGGAATGCAACTATCACCTTCAGCCTGCGGACATTATAGCATTGACTCCTGAAAAGACAAACTCCTTGCGGGTTATGCAGTGGCCAATAGTGGCATGAAATACGTGCGTAACTCTGGCTTTTGTCAAGCAAAAAGCAATTGTAATTTTTTTTAAGTCCTTTTAGTACTTTTTTACAAGACTAGAAACGATATTGCATTCGTCAAAAATGTAATTTTTTCCATGTAAACAAGGTGGATAATACGAACGGAACCTGTTTCTGCATAGCAACAACGCAGACTCCCGCTCTGGATATGGCTTCCGTATAGTTGATTGCCTATGTTGGATATCATGTCGCTGCTTATCGGACAAGTCATCTCTTTTTCCACCCTCGCCTTGCTGCTTTGTCTTATCTGGAGGCTGGGCTTTCCTTTCATTGGTCCGGGCTGGTGGACCAGTTCATACGCAGCCGCCGCACTGGGGCTTATTTTGCTGGCATTACGCCATGTGCTGCCCGATTTTCTGGCCATAGCATGCGGCAACGTCCTGACCCTGGCCTCTCTGACCTTCAGTTGGAACGGACTGCGTCTGTTCATGGACAAACCGGGATTCACTAAAAAGCAATGGGGGCTGGTCGTCCTATACTTTGCCTGCTTTGCGGCTGCGTTACACTGGCTTACAGCGGTACATGACATCATACAAATCCGCATTATGCTGTATACACTATCCCTCTCGGGCATCATGGCGCTGATAGTTAGGGAAATACGGCCCATGACCAAAACCTACCGGGCATTGCGGCTGTTATCTTTCTTATTTATTTTATACATCTGCATTCTCATTGTCCGCATGTTTATTCTCACTTTGCTGACGTTCAGCAACACATGGGGCAGTTTCATCAATGCCTTGTTCGTCCTGTTTACCAATATGTTTTTTATCGGCTTTGCTTTTTGTTATATCATGCTGATCAGCGAGCGGCTGTTGCAGGTCATAGTGGAACAATACAAATCGCTTGAAGAAAATATGCGTTTCCGGCAACAGATGGAAAGCCTGCTCTACCATGATCTCAAGTCACCCATGATGCCCGCGGTCTACCTTCCGGACATGCTGCTCAAAACAGAATCTCTCTCGGAAAAAGGAAAATCCAGCCTGATCCAGATAAAGGAAGCCGCCCTGCGTATCATGAATCTTATCAACGATGCCCTCACCGCCCATACGCTGGAAGCGGAATGCAAACTCCCGAACCTGACCGAGGTGGACCTTCTCGGGGTGATCAACAAGGCCCAAAGGGATTTGACCCCCCTCCAGCGGGCGAATGGCGCCGCCATCGCCCTGCAGGTGGACAATGCGTTGCGTGCGCCCGGCGCGGCCATTATCCAGGGCGATGAGAACCTGCTCTACCGGATGTGCTCCAACCTGCTGAAAAACGCGCTCCAGGCCTCTCCGCGCGGTGCGAACACCGTCGTCAGCCTGAAGCGGGAACAGGAACGCCTGCGTATCGAAATCAGCAACTCGGGCGAAGTGCCGGAACCCCTGCGCGCCTCTTTTTTCGAAAAATATTCGCGCGGCGAAGGTTCCAGAGGCATGGGTCTGGGAACCTACTCCGCCAGACTCGTGGCCCAGGCCCACGGGGGCGAGATCCAGCTGTACACGGATACGCCGGGCATGACCCGGGTTGCCGTCCGGCTGCCTGTCACACAACCCGAAACAACTCCCGGCCAGGCCTAGCCGCACCCCCGGCTCCTTTCTTGCGATCGATCCGGCTCTTGGATACACTGCGTAGTACCGGATCTGTCCCGGCAGCCCGTTTGGAGGACCTATGCCTGTTTTCGCCCTGGCCGATTGCAACAATTTCTATGTTTCCTGCGAACGCGTCTTTGCGCCGCAGCTGCGCGGAAAGCCCGTGGTGGTGCTTTCCAACAACGACGGCTGCGTGATCGCGCGCTCCAATGAAGCCAAGGCCATGGGCATTGCCATGGGCGAGCCCGCGTTCAAACGCGAGGCCTTTTACAAGCGCCACGGCGTGCATATCTACTCGTCCAACTACGCGCTCTACGGCGACATGTCCGCCCGGGTCATGCGTACGCTCAGCCGCTTTGCCCCGGAGATCGAAATCTACTCCATCGACGAGGCCTTCCTCGGCCTGGACGGCATGGAACGCTGCGCCCTGGGTAACGCCGGACAGGACCTGGCCGGATATTGCCGCGACATCCGGCGGGTCGTCGGACAGTGGACGGGCATCCCCGTTTCCATCGGCATCGGCCCCACCAAAACCCTGGCCAAGCTGGCCAACCGCATCGCCAAAAAACAGCCCGGACACCGGGGCGTGTACCGGATTCCGCAGCCCGCATCCGGCGGAGAGCCCTGGAATCCGCGCATTCCCCTCTGCGATACGCTGCTCGAACAGATAGCCGTGGAGGATGTCTGGGGTGTGGGCAGGCGCTACGCCAAAATGCTCGCCGCGTACGGCATCCGCAACGCGCGCCAGCTCCGGGATGCGGACCGCGACTGGGTACGCAAAAAAATGACCGTGCAGGGACTGCATACGCAGCTCGAACTGCGCGGCATTTCCTGCATCCCCATGGAGGATGCCCCGCCGCCCAAAAAGGCCGTTGTCTCTTCCCGCTCCTTTGGCCGCCCCGTCAACAACAAGAGCGAACTTTTCGAAGCCGTGGCCGCCTATGCCGCGCGTTGCGCGGAAAAGCTGCGCGACCAGCGCGGACTGGCCGCCCAGGTCACCGTATTCATCATGACCAACCCGCACAAGAACGAGCCCCAGTACGCGGCGCAGGAATCCGCAGCCCTGGCCGTGCCCGGCGATTACACGCCCGATATCGTCCGCTTGGCCCACGGCTGTCTCGAACGCCTCTATAAAAAGGGCTACAACTACAAAAAAGCCGGCGTCATGCTCACCGGCATCCGGGCCGCGGCCACGGCGCAGCACAGCCTGCTGGACCCGGGCCCCGAAACAAGCGCCCGGCAGACCGCCCTGATGCGGACGCTGGACAACGTCAACGCCAAATGGGGACGCGATACGCTCCAGCTCGCCGCGGCCGGACTCGGCCGCCCGTGGCAAATGCGCCAGCTCCGCAAATCCAAACGCTTTACCACCTCCTGGCTCGAAATTCCCCTCGTGGGATAGGATGCGCAGAAGGCATCATTCCCCTGGCGTCGGCGGTTCGGCGTCCAGGGCGTCGCGGACAAGTTCCCGGACGCGCTGAGCTTCGAAAAGGCGGCCGCGTTTCAGGCAGCCTTGTGTGTAAATCTGGGCCTTGTAGGCCAGGGCGTTGCGGGCGAGTTCGCGGTTGGGCGGCTGCAGGGCCGCATTGTTGAGGAGTTTCACCAGCGCATGGATACGGTAGAGATCCAGCCCGTAGAACCGGGCCGAGAGCTGGTCCGGGCGGCCGCCGTTGCGGACCACCAGTTTTTCATTCAGCAGGCCGATGTCGTAATGCAGCAAGGCGCGCAGCCAGAGGTCGTAATCCTCGCAGGCGGGCAGGCTCTCGTCAAAGAACCCCACTTTTTCCACAAAGCGCCGCGTAAACAATACGCAGGACGGGCTGACCAGGCACAGTTCCAGCGCACGCGCGAAAAACGCGCCCGCTGGCTTGGCGTGCTTGTTCATGGGGTTGACCCGCTTGCCCCGGCGCATCCAGATTTCATCGGTCTGGCAGACTTCGTAGCGATTGGCCAGCAGATAATCCACCTGGCGTTCGAGCTTTTGCGGCAGCCAGTGGTCGTCCGAATCCAGCAAGGCCAGCAAATTGCCCCGGGCCTGGCGGATACCCAGATTACGCGCCGCGGAAACCCCCTTGTTGGGCTGGGAGAACACCCGGACTCTATCCGGATGGGCGGCCTGAAGCTCGGCCAGCACGCCGGGCGTTTCATCCGTGGACCCGTCGTCCACCACCAGCAACTCCACCGACCCGAAGGTCTGCGCCAGCACGGACTCCATGGCCCGCCGGACAAACACGGGGCGGTTATAAACGGGTATGATTACGGATGAAAGCATACATCTACATCGCGGGTTTGGAAACATGGTTATTTTTTGTAAAGTATAGGTACTTAAAATACGGCAGGCAAGAGCTGCGGAGGCAGAAAGCGGCTTGTTCTCCGCATGCGGACAGGCAATAAACAGAATGACAAAAATAAAAAGGATCAATTGACTACATCTCACCCCGTACGCTACACATTATATAAAATAGCAAAAGTCCCAACGCGCATAAAAATGGAACCATTATCGAGGGGGGGGTTATGGATGCTTTGCTCGAGATGCGCGGCATCGTCAAAGAGTTCCCTGGCGTCAAGGCGCTGGACGGAGTCTTCCTGCGGGTCGAACGCGCCGAAATCCACGCGATCTGCGGCGAAAACGGCGCAGGAAAATCCACCCTGATGCGAGTCCTTTCCGGTGTCTATCCGCATGGTTCCTATACGGGCGAAATCCACTATGGAGGCCAGACTGCGGTCTTCAAGACCATCCGCGATGCGGAACGGGCCGGAATCGCCATCATCCACCAGGAACTGGCGCTCATTCCCGAGTTGTCCATTGCTGAAAACATCTTTCTCGGCCACGAAATCACCACCAAGGGCATCATCGACTGGACCGCGACCACGGCGCGCGCTCGCGAGCTGATGGCCCAGGTCGGCCTGAACGAACACCCGGACGCGCTAATCAAGAATATCGGCGTGGGTAAACAGCAGCTTGTGGAGATCGCCAAGGCCCTGAGCAAGGACGCCAAGCTGCTCATTCTGGACGAACCCACGGCCGCGCTGAACGAAAACGACTCCAGACACTTGCTGGATCTGCTGCGCGAACTGTGCGCCAGGGGCATGACCTGCGTCCTGATCAGCCACAAGCTCAACGAGGTCCGGGCCGTGGCCAACGCCGTGACTATCCTGCGCGACGGCCGTACCGTGGAAACCTTGCGGCCCGAAACCAGGCAAACGGACTGGCTGGACGAGGATCGTATAATCCAGGGCATGGTGGGCCGCGCCCTGACATCCCGCTTTCCGGAACGCACCCCGGACATCAAGGAAGTATTTTTCGAAGTCCGGGACTGGAGCGTACGGCGTCCGGACCACCCCGAGCGCTATGCCTGCAAGGACATGAACTTTCATGTCAGGCGCGGGGAAATCGTGGGATTCGCCGGGCTCATGGGCGCCGGCCGCACCGAGCTGGCCCGCTCCCTGTTCGGACGTTCCTACGGTCTGTATGAACAGGGGCGGATATTCAAGCACGGCAAGGAAATCGCCCCCCGCACCATTGCCAAGGCCATCCAGGCAGGCCTGGCTTACATTCCGGAAGACAGAAAAACTCTGGGACTGAACCTGCTGGACGACATCAAGACCTCCATAGTCTCGGCCGCGCTGCAGCGTATCTCGCACCTGGGCAGGCTCGACCTGAACCAGGAGTACGCCGTAGCCGAAAAGTACCGCCGCTCGCTGGGCATCAAGTCCGACAGCGTGGGCGTGAACGTCGCCACCCTTTCCGGCGGCAACCAGCAAAAGGTCGTTCTGGGCAAATGGCTCTTCACCGAGCCGGAGCTGCTTATTCTGGACGAACCGACCCGAGGCATCGACGTGGGGGCCAAATACGAAATCTACAAGCTGATCTTTCAGCTGGCGGCGGAGGGCAAGGGAGTGCTGGTCATATCCTCCGAGCTGCCCGAACTGCTGGGACTGGCGGACCGCATCTACACCATACGCGAAGGGACCATCACCGGCGTGCTGGACCAGGCAGAAGCAAGCCAGGAGCGCCTGATGCGACTTATGACGGCTTAGAGTAT
Organism: Desulfovibrionaceae bacterium; assembly: GCA_963677785.2. Classification (GTDB taxonomy): domain Bacteria; phylum Desulfobacterota; class Desulfovibrionia; order Desulfovibrionales; family Desulfovibrionaceae. The sequence continues at coordinate 282,086 of CAXXDH010000003.1, forward strand.
TTTAACTTTAAAATAGTATGGCCTCCGGCGGCTTAAGAATCTCCCAATTTTTTAATAGGTCACAGTATTTGTTATGCTATTTTATTATTTATCTTGATGCGTGGGGTCAGCCCCCCACTTAACGCATTTCGAAAGTAACTTGCTCTGGAACCGCAGAAAACACAAAATCCGTACACTACAGCCACGAGACAGGGGGAGCGGGAATGAAAAGACTTACGGACGTATTCATGAACAACATCAGGCAGTTCGGCATGCTGTTCGCGCTTGTCGCCCTGACCGGCTTTTTCCAGATCCGTACCGACGGCCTGGTTCTGACCTCCGCGAACGTGATCAACCTTCTCAACGGCAATGCCTATATCCTTGTCCTGGCCATCGGCATGGCCCTGGTGATCATCGCCGGACATATCGACCTTTCCGTGGGGTCCGTGGCGTCCTTTGCCGGAGTCGTCACGGCGCTGGCCATGCGCGACTGGGGCTTGTCGCCAGTGCAGGGCGTGGCGCTCTGCCTGGCCGTGGGGGCGGCCATCGGCGCCTGGCAGGGATTCTGGGTCGCCTATGTGGGTATTCCCGCGTTCGTGGCCACCCTGGCCGGCATGATGCTTTTTCGCGGGGGCAACCAGCTCATCGGCAAGTCCAACACCATTCCGGTGCCCGAGGGCATTCAATATCTCGGCGGCGGCTATCTTCCCGCCTTCGGACCGGATACCGGGTTCAACAACCTGACCCTGCTGCTGGGCGCAGCGAGCATTCTCTGGCTGATTTTGAATACGCTGCTCTCCCGCCGGGCCACCCGACGCCACGGCGGCGAACCAGCGCCCTGGAGCTGGACCATCGCTCGCCTGGCATTGCTCGGCGGCGTCATCGCCTTCCTGACCTATCTTTTCGCCGCCGGACGGCCAGGCACGTCCTTTCCCCTGCCCGGCCTTATCCTGCTCGGTTTGACCCTTTGCTACAGCTTCATCACCAGGCGTACGGCCGTTGGCCGCCATATCTACGCGGTGGGCGGCGCGCTGCACGCGGCGCAGCTTTCCGGCGTCAATTCGCGACGTGTGGTCTTTTTGGTGATGATGAACATGTCCGTACTCGCCGCTCTTGCCGGATTGATGTTCATCGGCCGCGCCACAGCGTCCGGGCCTTTTGACGGCGTCAACTGGGAACTCGACGCCATTTCCGCCGTGTTCATCGGCGGCGCCGCGGTCACCGGCGGCGTGGGAACGGTCGTCGGGTCCGTCATCGGCGGCCTGGTCATGGCCGTGCTCAACAACGGCCTGCAGCTTCTGGGCGTCGGCGCGGACCTGACGCAGGTCGTCAAAGGGCTCGTGCTGCTTCTGGCCGTGGCTTTCGACGTCTACAACAAGATGCAGGGCAAGCCCTCTTTGATCGGGCTGCTGTTGCGGACAAAAACACGCGACGCATCAACAGATTCTCCCGGCGCGCGGCGATTCGTGTTCACGCGGCCGGGCCTTGCCGTTCTTGCGCTGCTGGTGGTCGCGGGTATTGCGGCCCTGGGAATCGGCCTGCGCGGCAGCCGCGATAGTGATGTCGCCGGCAAAGCGACCGCGGTCAACGGCGAGTTCGTCGGTGTCGCCATGCCCCAGAAAACGTCCGAAAACTGGGTCCATGCCGAAAAAGTGTTTCGGCAGGGGCTGGAAAAAGCCGGATACCGTTACGACTTGCAGTTCGCCAACGGCGGCGTGGCGGAACAGCAAAGCCAGATCCAGACCATGATCGCCAAGGGCGCCAAGTATCTTGTCATCGGCGCCATCGACGGAGCCCAGCTGGGTTCGCAGCTCCGGGAGGCCAAGGAAGCAGGTGCCGTCGTCATCGCCTATGACCGCCTGCTCACCAATACGGACGCCGTTGATTACTACATTGCCTACGACAACTACAAAATAGGCGTATTGCAGGGCCAGGCCCTGCTGGAAGGACTGAAAAAGCTCAAAGGCGTGCCGCCCTGGACAGTCGAACTGATGGCCGGCTCGCCCGACGACTCCAACAGCCAAAAATTCTTTGACGGCGCCATGAGCGTGCTCCAGCCGCTCATCGATACGGGCGAGATCGAGGTCAAGTCGGGGCAGACGAGTTTCTCCCAGGCATCGACCCAGGGCTGGAAAGCCGAAAACGCCCAGAAACGCATGGATACGATCCTTGCCGGCACCTACAGGAACGGCAATCTCGACGGCATCCTTGCGCCTAACGACAGCCTGGCCCGCGCAGCCATGACCGCTGTCCGGGCGGCGGGCAAGGACCTGCCCGTGGTCACGGGGCTGGACTCCGAACTGGAGTCGGTAAAATCCATCATGCGGGGCGGACAGTACTGCACCATCAAGAACGATACCCAGACCCTGGTACAGCAGACCATTGCCATGGTGGAGGCCCTCAGCAAGGGGCAATCACCTGAAATCAACGATACGCAAAGCTACAACAACGGAGTCAAGATTGTCCCGGCCCGATTGCTGGAGCCCCTGGTCGTGACGCTGGACAATGTCCATGAGGCCTACGCGGACGATCCTGTCCTGAAGGATGTCGTCAAATAAAAATCGCGATCCGTATCGCTTGATTACGGCAGCAATGCCTTTATCAGACGCGCGCCTGGGCCGGTACTCCTTCCGGTCCGGGAGAGAACAGCCGGACCTCCGTCAGGGCCAAGGCGCCCGCAAGGGCCAGGCCGATGACATGGGTGTAAAGGTGCGGCCAGAGCAACATCCCGGCAGCCGCCATGTAACCGATGCGGAACGGCCAGTTGATGGAGCGCAGGTTGAAGCCTTCGAAAAAGACCGCGAAAAAGTACAGGCCGCCCAGACCGCAGACAGCGGTCTCGATCACCTGCCAGATCGGCCCTTCGAACAGCAGCGGCGAATAGCAGAACAGCAAGGGAATAAGATACAGCCCCTTGGCCAGCTTCCAGGATTCAAGCCCTGTTTCCAACGGATTGGAACCCGAAATGCCCGCGGCCGTATACGCGGCCAGGCAGACGGGCGGCGTGACGTTGGCATCCTGCGAATACCAGAAGATCAGCATGTGTGCGGCGAGCTTGCTGGTGCCCAGCATGGTCATCGCCGGGGCCGCGAGTACGGCCAGGACAATATAGGACGCCGTAACCGGCAAGCCCATGCCCAGGACCAGCGAGGCCAGGGCCACCAGCACAATGGTCAGCATCAGCGAGCCATGCGAAAGTTCCGTGATGATCATGGAAAACTTGATGCCCATGCCGACCATCAACACCACGCCGATGATGATGCCGGAGCACAGCAGGATCACGCCCGTGGTCACCATGTTCGTGGCGCCCATTGCCAGGGAGTCCATGATTTGTTTCGGACCCATGCGGGTCTTTTTGTTCAGCCAGCTGGCCAGCACGATGGAGACGATACCCCCGCAGGCCGCGAAGGTGGGCGTATAATCCATCATCAGCAATCCCACCAGTACGCCGATGGGGATGAAAAAATTCCAGCCGCCTTTGAGCACTTCCCAGATATTGGGAATCTCATCCTTGGTCAACGGCTCGATACCCCGACGTTTGGCCCGCAGATGGATGAAAAAGGCCACGCTCAAAAAATACATGATCGCCGGAATGAAGGAAACGCCCACGATGGTCAGATAGGGAATCTGGGTCCACTGGCTCATGATGAACGCGCCCGCGCCCATGATCGGAGGCATGAGCTGTCCGCCCGTGGAGGCCGCGGCTTCCACGCCGCCGGCGAATTTGGAGCTGAAACCGATGCGCTTCATCATCGGAATGGTGATGGAGCCAGTGCCCACGGTATTGGCCACCGCGCTGCCCGATACCGACCCCATGATGCCCGAAGCGAACACGGCCATTTTGGCCGGGCCGCCCGTGGTACGGCCCATCAGGGACAAGGCCAGGTTGATGATGAACTCGCCGGCCCCGGACTTGATCAGAAAGGCCGCGAAAAGCACGAACAGGTAGACAAAGGTCGAGGATATGGTCGCGATGGTCCCGAACAGGCCGTCCGGCGCAAAATACATCCGGTAGAGCATCCGTTCGATGGTCACGCCGGGGAAATGCCACATGCCCGGGAACAACTTTCCCAGAAAAAGCCCGTAGGATAAAAACAGAATGGACAGGCCCGGGATCAGCCAGCCCGTGGTCCGCCGCGTCACCTCCAGCATCAGAACCACGGCCGTGCCCGCGACAATCAAATCCGGCAGGTTCGGGACTTCATTGCGCGCGTGCAGGGCGTCTTCGAAAAAAATCAAATACAGGCCCACGCAAAAGGCCAGGATCGCCAGAACATAATCGATTTTGAGCGTTCGGACCGGAAAGCGTTTCAAAAACGGATAGGTCAGGAACCCGAGGAACAGAATAAAAGCGAAATGCATGGCATTTCGCTGAATTTCCGGCATGATGCCGAAGGTATTGACCCAAAGGTGAAAAAGCGAGCAGGCAATGCCGACAAAATAGACCAGTTTGCTGGTCTTTCCCGTCAGCATGCGCTTCACCGCCAGGGTTTCACTGTCCATATCCTTTTCCAGCGTATCGCTTTCAACAATCACGTCTACCATGCGTATAAATCCCAAAGCCGCGGACGGCAGGCTTGCTTATATAGTGTCTGGCGGGGAGAATCTGCCCCGCGTTCTGGACGGATGGCCATCAGTTCTGCGACAGGTTGCTTTCTGGCCGAAGAATTCAGGGAGTTTGAGAGTTCTCTTCCGGACTCTGTCCTCTGCAGAAATACCGCCTCATGAAGCGACAGGGGCATGTTGCGGAAGACGCGTTCAGTTAAAAGCCCGATTGCTTCCCCATGTATACAAAAAGGGGAAGCGCCAGGCGCTTCCCCCAAATTGCAAGTGGTTGTTATTTGATCACGCCGACTTCACGATAATATTTTTCAGCCCCCGGATGCAGAGGAGCGGGAAGGCCCTCGGTGGCTTTTTCCAGAGACATGGCCTCGGTGGCCGAATGGATGTTGTGCAGAAACGGCAGATTCTCGTAAATCGTCTTGGTGATCAGGTATACGGTTTCTTCAGGAAGATCCGCGCGGCAGGCCAGAAAATTGGGCTGCGCAACGGTGTTGATGTCTTTGTCCTGAGACGGATAGGTTTTGGCCGGGATTACGAAGCGGTTCCAGATCGGATAATCCTTCTGGATGGCCTTGAGCTGTTCGTCCGTAAAGTTCAGCACCGTGACGTCGTCCGATCCCATCTGGGCGAACAACTGCGTGATGGCCGCGGCAGGCACGCCGGCCGGGATGTTGGCGCCGGCAATACGGCCGTCCATCATGGCCTGGGCGGACGGATTGTAGCCCAGATATTCGAGGGTCATGTCTTTCTCAGGATTGATGCCCAGAATATTGAACAGCGTCCGGCCGGATCCTTCGGTCCCGCTGCCGCGCTTGCCGATGGAAAATTTCTGGTCCAGGCTTTTGAGATCATCCATGGTGCCTGTTTTTACATATTTGTTAACAATGGGAAAATGCTCCACATTGCGCCAGAGCATGGTGATGGACCGGAAGTCCTTCATGGGTTTGCCCTCGTAGGGGCCCTTGCCGTTATAGGCGTTCAGGCCGAACAGAGCCTGCAGGATGGCCAGATCGCATTCCTTGTTTTTGAGCATCTGGATATTTTCGCCCGAACCGGCCGAATTGATGGCGGTGGCGGTGATCTTGTTGGATCCGGCGAGTTTGATGCTCAGAAGCGTTCCGATTGCTACGCCCACGGGGTAGTAGGTGCCGCCGGTGGTGGCGGTGGCGATAATCAGGTTGTTGTCGTCAGCTTTGGCCTGCGGGGTGTATACCAGTCCCAGCAGGGCCACCAGGGCGAGCAGTGCCACAAGTCTCTTGAACATAGCGCCTCCTGTGTTCAACACGTGTTAAATTTTGTCGGACTATTGCAAGTGAGATTCTCCCCTGAAGCAGGGAAGGAGATTGCCAAAATTGTAAAAACGCGTGATTTTTTACAATCCTAATTGAAAATGAGTTATTTTACAACCAGCGCGTACGGGGCTGATCTGGCGCTCTTTTTTGGGAGCTGCGTATGAAACGCAAGACATGACGCGTGTGGTCCGTACTTGCGGCACACACGGAGAAAAGGAATTGCGGCAGCAGGGGCTAGCGCCCCAGGGCCAGACCGTCGGCTCGCGGGTCGCTGCCCGCGCAGTAGCCGCCCGAATTCTGGTCCCGGATAATGACCTGGCCGCGTCCGAACAGCGCGCGGTCATATCCCGCCGTACGCTCTATCCGGTGTCCAAGAGCCGCAAGGCCGGCCGCTGTTTCCTCGGGCACACCTTCCTCCAGGCAAAGCACGGACCCGAAGCTGCCGCTTTTCAGGCAAAAACGCGGCAGGTCAAGGGCGGCCTGCGGATCCAGGCCGTGGTCCAGCAGGTTCACCAGTACCTGCAGATGCCCCTGGGGCTGCATGAAAGCGCCCATGACGCCCATGGCCGCGGCCAGTCTACCGGACGCGTCCGTGAGCATGGCGGGTATGATGGTGTGAAACGGCCGTTTGCCCGGCCCCAGGCAATTGGGATGGTCCGGCTCCCAGGAAAAATTGGCGCCGCGATTCTGCAGCGAAAAGCCCAGGCCTGCGGGCACTATGCCGGTGCCGAACCCCATGTAGTTGCTGTTGACCATGGAGCAGGCGTTGCCCCAAGAGTCCGCGGTACAGAAATAGACAGTCTCGGATCCTGGCAGGGGGTTCAATGACGGGCACTGTTCCAGGCAGCGGTCCGTACGGATGGCGGACGCCAGCTTTTGTGCCAGGGACTCGGAAAGCAACGCCTCCACGGGCACGTCCGCCAGGTCCGGATCCGCCACATGCGAACGGGCAAGCCCGAAGGCCTGGCGCAGCGCCTCCACCATGAGATGAAAACGCCGTACGCCCTGGGGGTCGCCGGTGAACTCCCGGTCCAGCTGCTTGAGGATGTTCAGAGCGATCAGGGCCACGATGCCCTGGCCGTTGGGCGGGCACTCCTGCAGCGCGTAGCCGCCGTAGGACACGGACAACGGCTCTGTCCAGCATGTCGCGGCCGCGCCGTGCGCGGCCAGGTCCTCCTCGGCGAGCAGCCCCCCTGCTCCCTGAACGGCCGCGGCGATACGCCGGGCCGTGTCTCCCTGGTAAAAAAACCCTTTGCCTCCCTTTGCCAGCCCCTCCAGCACTCCGGCCAGGCCTTTGTTCACAAAACGTTCGCCCGGCCTTGGCGCGCGGCCGTCCAGAGTCAGTTCCCGGCCGCCGGGCGCAGTGGCCAGTTGTCCTTCGGCCCCGCGTTTCCAAAGCTGTGCGGTCACCGGTCCCACCACAAAACCCTCGGACGCCAGCCGTATGGCGGGTTGCAGACAGCGGGCCAGGCCGAGTTTCCCAAAGCGTTCGGCCAGGTCGCACCAGGCCCCGCATGCGCCCGGCACGGTCACGGTCAACGCATGCAGCTGCGGAATCCCTTCTGCGAAGCCCATGGAGAGCACCGCATCCCGAGTCAGCGTACGGGGAGAGCGCCCCGAACCGTTCAGTCCGAAGGTCTGCCCGGCGCCGGCCTCATGAAAAAGCACGAACGCGTCGCCGCCCAGTCCGGTGGAACAAGGCTCGACCACGGCCAGCACCGCGGCAACGGCCACGGCCGCGTCCGCGGCGTTGCCTCCGGCGTCCAGCAGCTCCAGTCCGGCCGCCACAGCCAGCGGCTGGCTGGCGGCCACCATCTGCCTGGGCGCGTATACGGGCGACCGACGCGAGGCAAACCGAAATTCAGGGATACAATCCGTCCGCAGCTTCAATGCAACCTCCAAAACCTGTAACCTGGCGGCGACCGCAACAACTTACCGTAAGATTACCGCATAACCAAAATTTTTGGGATATATCAAAAAACTTAGTGCCAGTAGCGCCCTTCACAGCCTGGTCTTATTATTTCTCCACAAAGCGTTCGTCGGAGCGCATGCTTTCGGATTCGTCGGCTTTGCCTTCGATCCAGCCACAGATCGCGTCGCGCGAACCGTCGAATTTGGGGACAAAGGGCTTGATATCCAACAACGGCGTGCCGTCCAGCACATCGATGTCGAGAACATTGATGATATTGTCTGTGATGCCTTGCAAGCGCACCACGGAAATGCCCACAGAGTTGGGACGCCGCGGGGCACGGGTGGAGAACAGGCCGCGCTGGGCCGAATCCAGAAACGGCGTTACCATCAATTCGTAATCCGCGCTTTTATGAAAATGATAGATAAGATAAATATGCGAAAATCCATCCAAATCCTTGAGTCCTTCGGTAAATGCGGGATCCAGCCGCACTTCCCCTTCCACGCCGCACGCGCCCGTGGGTTGAATAGGCATGTCCGACAATTGGGTAAAGGGCGTGTGAATGACGCCGATTGGCTTGTACGTGACGACTTCCATGGTTGTCTCGCAATACGCGGCGTCTCGCTTGACGCCGGCCGAAATCGTTCAGAAAAACATTTGAAGCAGATAAAAGACCAGAATCCCCGTGCCCACGGACGCGTACAGTGCCAGTCAAGGCGGACAGCCGCGTCTGACCAGGCGCAGCATCGCCCCGAAAACACCCGCGGCCGCGATGGCCGACAAAATCAGGCGCAGAATTTGCATCTCTCCTTCTGCCATAACAGCACCTCGTGACATGCCGAAGCCATACTCCGGCGCAGTTATGGCTATAACTTGTTTTGACCATTTTTCCAACCAGGCCATTCAGCCTACTATTATATTTCATCTATGGCCCGAGGTGGAGCGCCGTCCGCATTTATGCTATAGTAGTAATCAACAAAGCGGGGGCGACCTGCATCCCGGATTACGGAACGTATAATGGAACCAGTCAATTTCTATAAAAAGGGAATCGCCCTGCTGCACCAACGCGACTTCGAGTCCGCTGCCGCGGCTCTGATTGCTGCGATAAAGCAACGCAAAATATTTCCCGAAGCCTACAAGGCCCTGTGCGTGGCGTACAAGGAGCTTGGAGACCTGCACAAAGCCGGACAATGCGCGCAACTGGCCGCTGAATCATTTATTTTGCAAAGCAAGCTCAAGGAAGCCGCGGCCTTGTACGTTCATAGCCGCAAGCTCAACCTGGATCTGGAAAATCCCTTCAAAAAACTAGGAGAAGCCTCTCTGCGCAAAGGCAAACCCGACGCCGGCGCCAAGCTCCTGTCTCTGGCCAGCCAATGCCAGCCCGAGGACAAGCAGCTGGCCTGCAAAGCGGCCCTGGCCTGGAAGGCCAGCGGCAATGCCGCACAGGCGGTCCGCATTCTGGAAAAAGCACTGGAAAACGGACCATTTTCAACGGGGGCCAGTCTTTACGAAGAACTCACCGGCCACCCCTGGGAAGCCACGTCCGAATTGAACAACCCGGCCGCCGAACTCGAAGCATCTATGACGCCGCCTCCGGATACCGTATCCACTGCCCCCGATGGCGAACAGCAGCCGGACAAGGAGGCACAGGAACAGCGGGAAAAAAGAGACAAACGGCGGGCCCAGCGTTACCCGCTCTTCGGCTATTATGTCCGGGTGGGCAAGGATAAAGAAGAATATGAGGTACTCAACCTGAGTTCCACCGGCATTGCTTTTGCCGTGCCCGCCAGGCAGCTTACCCCTGGGGACAGCCTCGCCCTGGACCTTTTCGGCATGGAAGGCCTTCTTGGCAAAAAACTCCCGGTCACTCTCCGTCATGTCACTGAAGGCGCAGCGGGCTGCAGCTTCGGCAAGCTGAATAAGAAGCAGCGTGCGGTTGTGGATGCCCTTATCAAACCGCAGCACAAAGACGATTTTGTCGACGATCTCGTCGTGGACACCGACAAACCTCTTGATCTCGGCTCCTGGTAGCCTTGCCTCAAGCCTCAGCCCTCGCTATAAGCACAGATTGTTGCTATCGTTTTTTTATCAATCTAGCGGTTGGGAGGGCTTTATGGTCATCTGCTTTTTCGGCGATTCGCTGGTCAACGGAGTCAACGACCCGGAAGGCATAGGCTGGGTGGGCAGACTCTGCCTCGCGGGCCGTAAACAAGGACACACGCTGACCTGTTACAACCTCGGTGTCCGCCAGCACACCAGCCGGGAGATTCTGGAGCGCTGGCAGGACGAAACCGACCGGCGCATGATTCCTGACGTGCCCATGCGGCTGGTGTTTTCATTCGGCGCGGCTGACGCAGTGGAGCGGCCGGGCCGCACTCCGGTGCCCGTGGACGAGTCCCGGCAAAACCTGCGCACCATTCTGGAAACAGCCACAAAGCGCTTTCCCGTGCTGATGATCGGACCGCCTCCGGTGGTTGATCCGGAACGCTCCCAGAGGATTCAGGCCTTGACGGAAGTCTACAAAACGGAATGCGAACAGTTAAATGTTCCCTTTTTGAATATTTTTCCCGAATTACAGAATTCCGAACTGTATTTCAACGATCTTGTATCCCGTGACGGCGTCCATCCGGCTGCCGCGGGGTACGCGCACATTTTTGGACTCGTACGCGACTGGGACTCCTGGAAATCCTGGTTCGCCCAAGGAGACTAAGTTTTGAACCCTGCATTGATTTCCCAATTCGACCTGCTTCTCTTTGATTTTGACGGCACACTGGCCCACAGTCTGCCCGCCATTGCGACCACCATCCGGCAGGTTTTTCAGGATTGCGGCGAACCGCTTCCGTCCCCTGAGATTGTAGAACCACTGGTTGGCATGCCGCTTGCTGAGATTATGCAGCGACTCAATCCCGACATCAACCAGGAAGAGGCTGAAAACCGGGCGACCATGTACCGGAAGAGGTATGACGTCAACGACGTGGAACACACCACCCTCTTTCCCGGAGTCGAAGAGACCTTGACCACGCTGCGTGAACAGGGATTTCCGCTGGTGATCAGCAGCAACAAGCCTCAGGCCATACTCGAACGCGCGGCAGAGAGGCTGAGGGTGACAGATTTTTTTGACAGTATTGTAGGGATAGCGCCGGACAGTCCCAAAAAACCGGACTCCGGTTTTTTTACCAGGCGCATTGCCGTGAAAGCGCCTCAATTCGCGGCAGTCGCCCCGGAGCGGGTGCTCATTGTCGGGGACGCCTGGCCGGATCTGGCCTTTGCCGCCAACCTGGGCGCTGCCGGCTGCTTTGCCGCGTACGGCTATGGAAACAGCAGCGAATGTCTGTCTTACAAACCAAAATTGGTTATAGATTCTTTTGCCGCACTTGTTCAACCGAGTTGACCGCCTGTGCAGACAGGCGTCAGGAAATTGTCGCACCGAATTCCCGACGGCAGTCAAACAAAACCAGAGCCGTACCTAGGGGGGAATTATGTGTAATCAGACGGAGGCGTACATACCCATGGGAGAAATTGTAATTGGAATTGGGGGGGTTCAGGCCTCCAAATCCACGGGGGAAACTTTGAGGACCTACGCACTGGGTTCGTGCGTGGCCCTGTTGCTTTACGACAGCAAACGTAAGATCGGCGGCATGGTGCATGTGGCGCTGCCGGACTCGGCCATCAACAAAAAGCGCGCGGAAAGTCTGCCCGGATACTTTGCGGACACCGGAGTCAGCGCCCTGATGGCAGCCATGAACGCCTTGCGCGGTGATACTGATGGCGAACCTTATAGTCCGGACAAAAAGGAGCTGGTGGTGAAGCTGGCCGGTGGCGCCAAAGTGCTCAAGTCAAAAAACTTTTTCAACATCGGCGAGCGCAATATCAACGCCGTGTCCGAATATCTGAAAAGCTACGGATTGATTCCCCTGGCCCAGGATACTGGCGGTTCCTTGAGCCGGACGGTCACGCTGGACGTAAACACCGGAGAAGTGCGCATCCAATGTCCGGGTCGTGGAGAATGGACACTCTGATCGTTGTCTGGCATGTAGATACTGGCTGCACTGATTGAAATACACCGCATCTTCATGTATTCTTGTAGTACTTACCTGTAAGGCAAACCGGCACTTAGCCATAAGGTAATCTGTGAACCGCAACGAAAAAATTGTCGACCACGTCCGAAGTATCCCTCCGCTTTCCCAAAGCGCCATGCGCATCATGAAAATAATGCGCCAGGCAGAATATAGCCTTATAGATATTTCGCACGTCGTGGAGTTTGACGCCGCGCTCACGGCCAATGTGCTGAAGGTGGTCAACTCGCCGTCATTCGGACTCGGGAGTCCCGTCAACTCGGTCACCAGGGCCGTCACCTTTCTTGGCGACAAAACAGTCGCCGGCATTGCCCTGGCTTCCTGTTCGCCCTACGTCTATGACAGCCCGCTCAACGGCTACGAAGCCGAGCGCGGCGAACTCTGGGGACATTCCCTGTTCGCAGCCATAGCGGCACGAGAAATTTCCTTTGCGGCAAGAAAACCTCTTTCCGCCGAAACCGCCTATACGGGCGCTCTGGTGCACGACATCGGCAAAGCCGTACTGACCATTTTCTTTGAAGGACGCGCTCGGGAACTACTGCTCTCCATCGATACCAACGGCACCGATGACTTTGCCACCATGGAACGCCAGGTGTTCGGCATCAACCACGCGGAAGTAGGCGAGGCTCTGGCCAGACACTGGAATCTGCCCGAAGAACTTGCCCACTGCATCCGCTACCACCACGAGCCGAACAACGCGCCGGCCCAATACAGGCCCCTGGTCTTCGCGGTCCACCTGGCCGACATGCTCTCCATGCTCAGCGGCGCGGGCACGGGCGCGGATTCCCTGCAATACTCGCTGGACCCCTCCTGGGAAGAATATTTCAATCTCTCCCAGGAAGACGTTGAAAGCATCATGCTCGATACCGCCATGGAATACGAACGGCTGCGCTGCCTGTTCAGCTCCAGTTAGGCGTGTTTCTAAATTCCTTTCCGCTACGTTTGGCCGAAATTCCACCATGCTGCGTTTTCAGAAAAAAAGCCCCTTGACGGAGCCGTACTACGCCTGCGGCCCCTTTTTTTTCTTCAGCCTTGCCTGTTGAAATTCTTGCTCAAACTGACGCTGCGCTTTGCCGAGTTGCAGCCGGATCACCGAGTTTGCGTGGGATATTGCCCGCGAACAGGTTGGCTTCGATATCTTCAAGCGCCCGTCCCTTGGTTTCCGGTACGAGTAGCAGCGTGAAGAACAGTCCCAAGACCATGCAAACACCATACAGCCAAAACGTATTGCCGAATCCGAGCCCGTGCGCCAGGGACAAAAAACTGACCGAAACCAGAAAGTTAAATCCCCAGTTGGCGCAACTGGCAGTGGCCATGCCCACACTGCGGACATTGAGTGGAAAAAGCTCGGACATCATGATGTAGGGCACGCCCCCCATGCTGGCCGCGAAAAAAAAGATGTAAAGCAGCACCGAGCCCAGCGCCAGCGACGGTTCGAGGCCGGCATCCCCGATCATACCGTTGAGATCCGCGCCCAGCACGAACAGGCACGCGGCCATGCCGATGAATCCGACGACGCACAGCACTCGGCGGCCCAGTTTGTCCACTATCCAGATGCCGAGTACCGTGGCCAGGACATTCACGGCGGCCGGGATCAACGAAACGCCAATAGCCTGTTGTCCGCCCGCGTATCCGACACTCTCGAACACGGTGGGACAAAAATAAAAAATGGTGTTGATGCCGCTGAGCTGCTGAAACACGAAAAGACCGAAGCAAATCAGGACAAGAGGAAACATGCGTCTGGAAAACAGCATCTTCAATCCGCCCTGCGGATGCTTGACGCTTTGTTTGATACTGGCCAGTTCCTCCGCGGCAGTCTCCCCGGACATGATCCTGGTCAGCACCTCCTCAGCCTCCTCGATACGCTTGTTGAGCACCAGCCAGCGCGGGCTTTCCGGCAAGCGGAGCATGCCGGCAAAGAGCAGCAACGACGGCACAACGCCCACTCCGAACATCAACCGCCAGTTTTCCATTTCGGTAAAGGCATAGTTGATGAGATAGGCGCCCATGATACCGACCGTGATGGCCAACTGAAACGTAAAAACCACCGCGCCGCGAATGTCCGGTGGTGAAACCTCGGAAAGGTACATGGGCACGACCATGGCCGAAAGCCCCACGGCAAAGCCCATGATCAAACGCCCGATGATCAGCAGAGGCACGTCGAAAGCCAGCGCGGCCAGCAGCGTCCCCGCCGTGAACAACAAGGAAGAGAGAATGATGCTTTTCCGGCGGCCGAGCGATGAGGACAGTTTTCCGCTGCACACGGCGCCGAGCAGGGCGCCGAACGTGACAGCGGCCACGATAAGGCCCTTGACCGTATCGCTCGTAACGCCGAAGTGCGCGTACACGAACTGCTGCGCTCCGGCAATAACGCCCGTATCAAAACCAAACAGCAGCCCGGCGATGGCTGCTATAAGCGATACGGTCACCACATAGCCGTAATTGATAGTTGCCTGCCTGGCCGTCGTATTCTCCATACCATCCCCTGCTTTGGATTTTGCTCTGTTCATGACGTACGCTTGGCGCGTATGCCCGTCCGACTGGCCCCCGTGACATACCCGCATACTCTGAGAAAGCATGACGAGTTGTTTTGCATTTTGATACCTTCAGCTGATTGCAAAAAACTACAAAAAATTACGCATTATAAAAGGTACATCAGAATCAACCGGATTTCCAGGAAGAAAAAGCCGTATGCAACCTCAGGCCTTCGCCCGTACGGACCAGATGCTGCTTTTTGCCTGAGCCGCCAGGCGACCTTTCCATCTTTTTCAACCGCATCCCGCAACTTGCAAATTTTCTATAAGCTTCCGGCAACCGAATATATCTTCTCCCCATTACAACAACTCCCTGACTGCATGGGTTTTCATATGACCTGAAATTGTGTATGCAAAATCGTTGACATATTTCAAAACAAAGCAGGTACAAAATGAAGCATGCGGCCATGCAGCTTGTTCTTTTGCTTCTGGGTGTTCTGCTGGCTGTTTCTGCATTCACCTCCGAAGCATCCGCGGACACTGCTGCCGCACCGGAACCAAAGGAACAGGCAATACAACGCGTGGCCCTGGTCATAGGCAACGGCGCGTATCCAGCACACCTTTGGAAAATCCGGTGAAAGACGCCAGTGCCATTGAAGCCGCCTTACGGAAAATCGGATTCACGGTGAACGCGCTGGAAGACGTGGGACGGGAATTCATGGAAAACGCTATCCGCACCTTCGGGCGTACGTTGCGGGACGGAGGCGTGGGGCTCTTTTTTTTCGCCGGACACGGCGTGCAACTGAACGGCCGAAACTATCTCCTTCCCGTTGACGCCGTCATCGGAAAGCTCGTCCGACGTCCGCTATGAAGCCGAGACTGCGCCTGAGCCTTCGCGCCCCGAATATATTGCGGATATACTTCTGAGCGATACGGGCTGGATTTCTCCAAAAGCCCTGTATGCGGAAAAGTCTGGCAAAATCTGGCTACAAAAGGCATATAAAATTTTCAATGATTCCACGGGCGGCAATACGCTCTTCGTCATCCGTTCGGTCAGAGGGTTTACTGTGAATGCCTCCAAATGCTCGCATTAATGGAAACGCGGCGGACAGGCTCGCAAAGCCGACGTGGCGGTAATGAACCTGCTCCAGTAGCCTATAAACAGCACGACAGTGTAACAAAGCGTATGAAACTCATGAAACGCAATCGCAAGACAAATAGCACGAGTTTGTTCTTGGCCGGAATGCTCCTGCTCCCGTT
Organism: Desulfovibrionaceae bacterium; assembly: GCA_963677785.2. Taxonomy (GTDB): domain Bacteria; phylum Desulfobacterota; class Desulfovibrionia; order Desulfovibrionales; family Desulfovibrionaceae. Next base: position 297,639 of record CAXXDH010000003.1, read on the forward strand.
ATTGGTTCTGGGGTCGCTCCTGGTACCGCAATCCTGCCGGGCGGGCAGCCTGAAGATCGCCGTAGTGCCCTTTGATCCACTCAACGCTTTGGCAAAAGAGGAGAATTGGGGGCGGCAGGTAGGCGAAACGCTGATCACGTCGGCCGTGAACGCCCGAATATTCGAGGTGGTCGAACGGCAAATGCTGGAAAAGCTCTTCAGCGAGCAAAGCATGGGACAACGCGACCAAACCTTCACCTCAACGGCCCAATCCGTGGGCAATATGCTGGGCGCGGACTATATCCTTTCGGGATCGGTCTTCGCTTCCTCAAAAGGTCGGCTGCGTGTGGACGCCCGCCTTGTTGACGTTGGTACGGGCCAGGTGATCGTGGCCAAAAGTTTCTTAAGCAGGGACGACCTGGAAGACATTTCGCAAAAGGCCGATGCCCTGATCGGCGATATCCGCAGCGAACTGCTCGGAACAGATACCGCAACTCTTGCCGACGCAGGGCAGGAGGCCGGACATGCTGTCGAAGATACTGCCGGACAGAAGGCCGGACGCGACCTTGAGGTGATCTTTCTGCTTTATTCGAAGAGCGGCCTGGAAATGAAACTGAGCGAGGCGGCCGAACTGATGCAGGACGACGCCTACTATATCCTGCTCAAGCCCCGTCAGCGGCTGTTCGTCTACGTGGCGCAGGTCGACTCCCTGGGCGACGTGTACCCCATTTTTCCCAATCCGGCATATGCTCCTTTTTCCAATCCGCTGCAGCCGGGCAAGACGTATCGCATACCTTCCGGGCGTTTTTTCTATTTGGACGAACATACGGGCAAGGAAACTATATTCAGTTTTGGACGACCCGAAGCGCTTCCCGAGGTGGAGGAGTTATTTGCCCAGGCCCTGAGTTCGGGGGGCGCCATGGACGAGGCTATGCTGCAACGTTTCCAATCCAGCTGGCAACAAGCCCCTGCCGGGGCAAAAGACTCGTTGTGGTTCTGGCACCGCTGAAACATCCGGATTTTCGTTCCGCGTTTAACTGAACGCCTGGTTATGAAAAAGCCCCAAATAGGGAGGATAAAATAATGGTTCGTATTTGTCTTATCGTTGCTTGTGTTTTTACTTTCGCCATACCCCACGCGGTGTTTGCCGCTGATTGCAACCAGGCGTACGCCGGGCTCAAAAGCATAGCCCAAAACGAGCGCCAGCTTCTGAAACGCCAGAAGCAATACCCCCAGTGCGGCAAGCTCTCCATTGCGCTGGCGGATTACTACTACGGCAAACAGATCTGGCAGGCCGCAGGAAAGCAATACGGCAATGCCCTGGGATTCTACCCGGAAAATAGCTACCTCGCGCAGCGCAAAAAGGAATGCGCGGACAATACGCCCATTGCCTTTTCCGGCACGCGCTCTCTGGATCTTTCCGGCGAAATCAGGACGCGCGGTCTGGGAGGCGCGAAAAAGCTGCCGCCTTTGGCCATGGAAGTACATTTCAGCGTCGGCAGCGCGGTCATCTCCTCAAACGACCGCGCGGTCCTGGATCAGTTCGCCCTGCTTGCCGACAGATTCAAGGAGTACCAGTTTGACATCCAGGGGCACACGGATGCGGACGGCTCTGAGGCCTATAACGAACGTTTGTCCCAGCAACGCGCGCAGGCGGTCAAAGCCTACCTGGAAGATGCGCACGCCATTCCGTCCGGACGTCTGCATGCCAAAGGATACGGAGAAACACACCCCATAGCCACCAACCTGACAGAAGAAGGAAAAAGCAAAAACCGGCGCGTGGAGTTTCGCGGGTACAGATAGTTTTTTTAACTGTACAATAGTATTGCCTCCGACTGCTCAAGTACCTTTTGGCTGACAGCTAATATTTTTATTTAAATAACTACAGCTTATAACGATTCCGAACCGCCGCATATTGCGAAGCAGCTCTCTAAAAAAGGGGCCTTTTTCATGCTTGTCTCGAAGTACATCGCCATTTTTGGTATCTTTGTCCTTTTCAGCTGCATGGGAACCGTCCAGCCAGTCAACGCCAGACAGACCACGCTGCCGCCCGAACTGGAGGTTAAACCGGAGATTCCGGCTTAGCCGCCGACAAGCCTGTGAGAAAAGTCGCCCACGGCACCCTGGTGGTCAATGTCGAACCCTCCGGAGCTTGGATCAAGGTCCTGACCATCGGCCCCAAATACCGGCGCGGCATATCTCTGCCTGTTGGCACCCACAAAATCCAGCCGGGCATATCCGGCTAAGGAACAACGGCATTAACATCAGGAAAGAACAAGGGAAACAAGGCTGGTTATACTATACGTCAGTCTCTGGGCAAACATGGAAAAGAAAAAAAGATAACGGCGGAATAAATACCATACGATTACTTGACGCCAACACTATCAGACAGGTTAACTGGAAAGGTGTTGTCCATCAATGGATCAGACTTCGGCAACCAACGCTGAAAAACGTTTCACCATTTCAACCGCTTTGATACAGACAGTAAAAGTCGTATTCTCTATTGGTCGCACCCCCCCCTTGCAAAAAAAAACGGAAGCTGCCTTTTTATCGCTGTGTACTCTCCACAGTTTCTGCAAGCTCAATGAAATGCTGCGTCATACTTGGACGTTTCCGCAGTCACCTCTTTTCACGCTGGTCAAACGAACGATCCTGACCGACGCATCAAAACGCATGACGAAAGCCCAACATGCCTGATAAAGGATTGAAAAAGCCCGCCGCTTGCGCGACGGGCTTTGGTGGCTTTCTATAGCTTTCGAAAAGCTTATCTGTCGCCGCCGGAACGTCCGCGGCGATCTCCGCCGGGCCGACTTCCTCCGGAACGTCCGCGACGATCTCCGCCGCCGGGGCGTCCGCCGCCGGAGCGCGGAGGCGTATCCTTGAATTCAATGCCCTGCTCTTCGGCCAGAATGGCGGCTCTGGAGAGGCGCATCTTGCCGCCGGGCAGCACTTCTAGACATTTGACTTTCATGACGTCGCCGAGCTTGCAAACGTCCTGGACCTTTTCAACGCGCGACAGATCCAGCTGCGAGATATGCACCAACCCCTCAACGCCGGGCAGAATTTCCACGATGGCGCCGATTTCCAGGATCTTCTTGACCGGGCCTTCGTAGGTTTTGCCCACCTCGGGCTTCTGGTCGTAATACAGAATCCGTTCCCGGGCCTGTTCCATGGCTTCGGTGGTGGGGGCGAAGATATTGATCTTGCCGCTGTCTTCGATGTCCACATCCGCGCCGGTTTCCGCAGTGATGGCCTTGATGTTCTTGCCGCCGGGGCCGATGACCACGCGGATGATGTCCGGGCTGACGGTGATGCTGTCGAACTGCGGGGCAAAGGGCGAGAGCTTGGGACGGGGCATTTCGAGCACCTTGTTCATCTCGTCCAGAATGTGCAGGCGCGCGTCTCTGGCCTGGGCCAGGGCTTTGCGCATCACATCCGAGGGAATGCCCGCGATCTTGATATCCATCTGGAACGCGGTGACGCCCTCGGCCGTACCTGCGACCTTGAAGTCCATGTCGCCCATGGCGTCTTCATCGCCCAGAATGTCCGTGAGTACGAAATAATCGTCTTCTTCCTTGATCAGGCCCATAGCAATTCCCGCCACGGGAGCCGTAATCGGCACGCCCGCGTCCATCAGCGACATACTGGCGCCGCAGACCGTGGCCATGCTGGAAGAGCCGTTGGATTCCATGATTTCAGAAACCACGCGCAGCGTATAGGGAAACGCCTCGGCTTCGGGCAGCACAGGCAGTACCGCGCGCTCGGCCAGTGCGCCGTGGCCGATTTCCCGGCGCGAAACACGCATCATCTTGACCTCGCCCACGCAGTAGGGAGGGAAATTGTAGTGGAGCATGAAGCGCTTGCTTTCGTCGCCGGTCAGGGTCTCCACGCGCTGTTCATCCCGACCGCTGCCCAGAGTGGCCACGGCCAGGGTCTTGGTTTCGCCGCGGGCGAACAATACGGACCCGTGCGTACGGGGCAGCAGGCCCACTTCGATCTTGATGGGCCGAACCGTGGTGGTATCGCGGCCGTCGATACGCACGCCCTGTTCCTTGATACGTTGGCGGACGAGTTTCTTTTCATAGGCGCTCATGATGTCCGACACTGCGCGCATATCTTCAAAGTCCGCGTACTGCTCCTCATCGCCCAAACGTTCGAGCACTTTTTCCTGCACGCCTTTTCTGGCTTTTTTACGGGCCATTTTATCCGGCGTGAACAACGCATCGGAAATGCCTTCCGCATCGGCCAGGTCGATGACGACTTTTTTGATTTCCTCATCTTCCTCAGGCGGCGTAAAGGTCATCTTTTCCTTGCCCACCTGTTCGCGCAAGGACTCCTGCGCGTCGAACAGCGGCACGATGGCTTCACGCGCCCAGTCAATGGCGTCGGCCAGCGTATTGTGAGGCAGGAACTGGGCGCTGCCTTCCACCATCACCACGGCTTCGCGCGAGGCCGCGATGATCATGTCCAGCTTGCTTTCTTCCATCTGCGTATACGATGGATTGAGAATGAACTGATCGTCTATCAAACCGATACGCGCGCCCACAATGGGGCCAAGGAACGGAATGGGCGAACAATGCAGGGCCGCGGAAGCGCCGGTCATGGCCAGAACGCCCGGATCGTAGTCCTGGTCAGAGGAAAGCACCGTGGCGATGACCTGAACTTCGTCGAAAAAGCCTTTGGGAAACAGCGGACGAATGGGCCGGTCGATGAGGCGCGAACACAGAGTTTCGCGCTCGCTGGGGCGACCGATTTCCCGGCGGAAAAAGCTGCCGGGAACGCGTCCGGCCGCGTACATTTTCTCCACATAGTCCACGGTCAGGGGGAAAAAGTTCTGATCCACACGGCCGGGCTGGGTCACGCAGGTGACCAGAACAACCGTACCGCCGGCCTGCACCCAGACAGCTCCGTCCGCCTGGTTGGCAAGCCTGCCGGTTTCCATAACAATTTCCGCTCCGCCAACCTGGGCGGAGACGCGGGTCTCATTAAAAATACTGGGATTGGTCATAAGCATCCTTTTGGGGTTGTCCTCCGAGGCTCATTCCCGCAATCTGGGGATACGCTGCGCGCGTCAGCGCATTTCCAGATTGCGCGAGAGAGGTGCTCGACGGAGTAATGGGTTTGCATTGATGGCCGGTAGCGTTCCGAAACTCGTTTCGTCGCACTACCGGCCTTGGTTGACTCGAAGAAAATGCCTGTCGTCGTGTTACTTACGCAGGTTCAACCGTTTGAGAATGGCACGGTACCGCTGAATGTCTTTTTTCTTGAGGTAGTTGAGCAGCTTTCTCCGCTGGCCGACCAGCTTCAGCAGACCGGTGCGGGAATGGAAATCCTTGGCATGGGTCTTGAAATGCTCGGTCAAATACTCAATACGCGATGTCAGCAGTGCAATCTGCACTTCAGGAGAGCCGGTATCGCCCTCGTGCATCTCAAAATCTTTGATGATCTTGCCCTTTTCTTCAGGTGTCAAAACCACAGCGCTATCCTCCTTGTTGATCGTCAGTCCGGAACCGGTCAGATGGTTGTTCCGGACGCGGCGAGCCGCTATTTCACGTTGTCGAAACGCGTCTCAGGAGCTCCATAATCCGCGCAGGATGGCCCAGACCAGGTCGTTCTGCTCAAACCTGGACTCGGCCAAAGCCAGCGGCTGTTGCTGCGTATCCAGCAGTACGGCGCGCTCCTGCGGACTTGTGGGAACAAAATCCGTCAGTTGCGCGCACGGGATACGCATACCGTTTTTGATCATGGTGGTTTGCCCTGCGTCCAGACAAAGCCTGGGCCAGTGGGGCAAAGCATCCGTCAGAGACAGAACGCGCTCCGTGAAGCGCTCCGGCTCATCCAGGACTTGATTCAGATCATAGGCGGCATCCAGCCCGAACGGATGACTCGTCTCCCTTGTCAGTTCCGTCAATACGGCGCCGCACTCCAATCGAATCCCCAGGCTGTGGACCAGGGACCGAATGTATGTACCGGTGCCGCAGGCAACGCGAAACTTCGCATAGGGCGGCTCAATGTCCAATACGTCCGCGCGGGTTACCCGCAGCGGTTTAATTTTCACAGGGGCTTCTTTGCCCTCGCGTGAAAGCTTATACAGCGGCTGCCCCTTGTGCTTGGCCGCGGAATACGGGGGAACGACCTGTTCGGTCTCCTGTTCCCAATGACGAATCGCAGCATCGATCCGTTCCGCGTCCAGATGTTCCCAGGGGGCGGTGGACACAACCTCTCCTTCCATATCGTACGTATCGGTGGTTGTGCCGAGCCGAAAAGTTCCGGAATAGACCTTGGTTCCATCACCAAGGTAATTGGCAAGCTTGGTGCCGTGCCCCAGGAGTACAAGCAGCACGCCCGTGGCCATGGGGTCCAGGGTGCCGGCATGGCCGATTTTTTTCTGGCCGAGCTTGCGTTTGATTTTTTCAATACAGGCGGCGGATGTGGGGCCCTTGGGCTTGTTGAGTACGAGCAGGCCGTGCTGCTGGGGCGGCTTTTCAGACACCGGAAAACTCCATGACGTTGCTTTGTCCCGTGCAAGGGCCGAAGCTCATGCCTTCGACAATGGCTTCCAACAAAATAGGCATGGCCTCTTCAATGGCAGCGGCAATAACGCCACCCGCGGCATTGCGATGGCCGCCTCCGCCGAACTTGAGGGCAATTTTTTGCACATCATCGTCGCCAAAGGAACGCAGGCTGATTTTAATATATTCTTCTCTGTCTTCACGCAGGATGGCGGCGACGCGCACGCTTTTGACCCGACGGATGAATTCCACCAGACCGTCGCAATCATGGCGGCTGGTTCCGGTCTGGTCCAGCTGTTCCTGCGTCACGCACAGGATGCCGACCTTTCCGTCGCAATAGATGGTCGCCTTGCTGAGCACCTCGGACCAGAGCCGGAGGCGGTTGAGCGTCCATTGATTCAGATATTTATTGGAAAAGTCGCCTGGATTCAGACCGCAGCGGACAATGGAAGCGGCGAGTTCGAGGGTTTCCGGCCGTGTATTGCCGTAGCAAAAATTGCCCGTATCGGAGACAATGGCCAGATAAATGGCTTCACCCAGGTTGCCGCACAACTTGAGCCCCACTTCGTCCGCCAGCTGGGCGACCATCTCACCCACGGCGGGGAAGCCGGGATCCACCCAGTTGAAGACACCGAACTGCGGATTGCCTATGTGGTGATCAATGTTGATAATCTGCTTTTTTTCCACAAACTTCAGCAATTCCTTGCCAATCCGGAACGGATCGCCGCAATCCAGAGTGATCACCCAATCGGGCTTGAAGTCATCCAGATGATCCAGCGAATACAGAACCGGCCTGGGAAATTGCATCCAGGAAAAATGTTCGGGCACTCCGCTCGCGTTGTACAGTCGGTAGTCCTTGCCGAGATATTCCAGAATATACCCCATTGCTGCCGTCGAACCCAGAGCGTCGCCATCGGGATTTTCGTGGCTGGCCACCAGAAAATTATCGCCGGATACGATAAGCTGATGCAGCGGGGTTGTTTCATTGCTCATGATTACAAGCCTTCAATTCCAAGATGACAGGTCTCGTTGCATACCTCTTCGGATAGTAACGTCATCTCGAACATAATGGCAATACATTGTGGAAGAGAAACCATGCGCCAGTGTTAATCCGGTGTAAAAAATTCCATCTGGCTGTCCGTCAATTCTTCCGGCGTGGCCGCTTCCACCATGGATAGCGCCTTGGTGAGCCTGCCTTCTAGATGCCTGCGTGAATTCCCCACGCTGACAACCGCCAAAACAAGACGCGTATGGCTATCCAGAGATTCCACTTCCGCCACGGAAACATTGAATTTCGTCCGTAGCTTGTGCTTCAGGCTGCGCGCGACGTTTCGTTTTCCCTTGAGCGACGTATTGCCGTGCAATGTGAATTCCAGCATGAGCGCACCGATAATCATGGACCGATCACACTCCGTAAAAATCGGGCCGTGCCAATTTTACGCAGCACGGCCCGATGCGAATCACTTTACTGGTAAGCCCTTAATCCAGTGTCCGGGCTTCTTCCACTTCTTCAAAGGCTTCAATAACATCGCCTACTTTGATATCGTTGTAGTTTTCCAAACCGATACCACATTCGTAGCCTTTGACTACTTCCTTGGCGTCATCCTTAAAACGTTTCAGCGACGAGGCCTTACCCGTATAGATCACCACGCCGTCGCGCAGCAGGCGGACGCCGGTATGCCGGATAATCTTGCCGTCCACCACGGCGCACCCCGCGATGGTGCCGATCTTAGGAACGTTGAAGGTGTCGCGGACTTCGGCCTGGCCAAGGTAGTTTTCCTTGATGAGCGGCGAAAGCATGCCGGACATGGCGTCTTTGATCTCGCTCACCAGCTTGTAAATAATATCGTAGAAACGGATCTCGATCTTTTCATGCTCGGCCAGTTCCTTGACCTTGGCCGTGGGCCTGACATTGAAGCCGATGATGATGGCATCGGACGCCGAGGCGAGCAGGATATCGGTTTCGGTGATCGCCCCTGCGCCGCTATGCGTGATGTCCACCTTAACCTCGTCCGTGGAGAGTTTGTTCAAGGCATCGTTCACGGCTTCCAGCGACCCCTGCACGTCGGCTTTGACGATCAGGTTCAGGATGACGGCCTCGGCCTGTCCTGCACGGCGCGAAAGGAAATCTTCCAAAGTGACTTTGGTTTCCTTGGCCAGATGGCGCTCGCGCTGCTTGGCCTGCCGTGTATCCGCGATACGGCGCGCCACTTTTTCATCAGGCATCACGGCGAATTCATCACCCGCCTCGGGTACGCCGTCAAACCCCTGGATTTCCACAGGCATGGACGGTCCGGCCTCGGCGACCTTTTTGCCCTGGTCCGTGAACATGGCACGGACACGGCCGTTGTACAGGCCGCAGACAAAGGGCTCGCCCTGTTTGATGGTGCCTTCCTGAATCAGCACCGTGGCCACGGCGCCGCGCCCCTTGTCGACTTTGGCTTCGACAATACGGCCGCGGGCGGGTTTGTCCGGATTGGCGTTGAGTTCGAGCACTTCGGCTTGCAGCAGAATCAGTTCAAGAAATTCTTCCAGACCGATTCGTTTCTTGGCCGAGACTTCCGCGTAAATGGTTTCACCGCCCCAATCTTCCGGAAGCAGGCCGAGGTCGGCCAGTTCGCGCTTGACGCGGTCGGGGTCCGCCCCTTCCTTGTCGATCTTGTTGACCGCCACCACAATGGGAACGCCGGCGGCCTTGGAGTGGTTGATGGCCTCACGGGTCTGATCCATGACGCCGTCGTCCGCCGCGACCACCAGGACAACGATATCCGTGACCTGGGCGCCGCGCGCACGCATGGCTGTAAAGGCTTCGTGGCCGGGAGTATCCAGAAATACAATGTCGCCTTTGGGCGTATTGACATGGTAGGCGCCGATATGCTGGGTGATGCCGCCGGCTTCGCCGTCCGTGATGTTACTTTTGCGGAAGGCATCCAGAAGCGATGTTTTACCATGGTCGACATGGCCCATGATCGTGACTACCGGCGGACGCGGTCTCAAGGATTCGGGCGAATCATCGTGCTGCGGCAGCATGTATTCTTCTTCGTCAAAGCCCACCTTTTCCACTTCGTACCCGAATTCGGAAGCGACCAGTGTGGCCGTGTCCATATCCAGAGACTGGTTGATGGTGGCCATGACCCCCATGCCGAAAAGCACTTTGATCAGGGCCTGTGCTTTGATGCCCATCTGGTGCGCCAGATCCGAAAGCCGGATGGCTTCATCGATTTTGATCTTGCGCTTGGCCGCCTTGAGAGGCTGGGTGGTCTGCTGCGCGTGCGCTTCGTTATGCGCATCGTCAAAGCCATGCCGTTTCTTGCGGTTGGGCTTGGCCTTGCCGCCGGTCTTGTCTTTGACCACGGCGGATTTTTTCTTCTTCAGATTGAGATTGGCTGTGCGGCGATCGCCCTCTTCCTGCTGCCCGAATTCGACAACACGCCGGTCCTTTCTGCGCTTTTTCTTCCCCGATCTGTCGTCCGTGGTTTCTGTCGTGGCAGGTGGTGTGCCACGACGCGGAGCCGGCCCTGCCTTGCTCTCTTCACGCGGTTCGGGTTTTGCCGCGGCCGGCTTGGGCGGAACCACATCCGGCTTGGAAATAATGCGTACCTGGGGTTCGGATACGGGCTCTTTTTTCTTTTTCCGCTTTTTCTTTTTCTTGACCGGAGCCTCTTCCTTGCCCTGTCCGTCGTTCGTGCTCTCCTCCGCGTCTTCCGGGGCAGCCGGGGGCATGCTCGCGGGAGGCGGAGTTTCCTGTGCTTGGGGAGTCTCTATAATCACCGCTTCTTCTTTCGCTTCTTTTTGTGGTTCTGCCGGAGCAGTTTCAAGGGGATCCGTTACGTCGGCCGCAGTTTCTTCAACTACAGTTTCCGGCTCTGGCTGCTGTTCGCCTGAAACGGCTTCCGGCTCAACAACAGTCGCTACGGATGGCGCATCGTCATCGCTTTGGATCTCGGTTTCCGTTTCGCCAGTTGAAACGGCTTCCGGCTCTTCTTCCACAGCAGGCGCTTCGGTTTCGGAAGCGACAGGAGAAACAATGCGCGGTTTTTCAAAATCACCGGACTCCTCGGCGGCCTCCGGTTCCACTTCATCCATCGCAGCAGATTCCACTTCAGGAGTTTCCTCTTCAGCGATGAGTTCGTCTTCTTCGAGTTCCTCATGCAAATCTTCCGGCTCTTCAACCGAAGATCTTTTTTCGGAAGTGCCCGAATCTTTTTTTCTGCGTCTGCGTACGACGACCTTTCCAGGCTTCACTTCCTCCCGGACCATGATCTTGCTGTGTTCCCGCAATCTCTGCCGGATCAGCTGCACCTGTTCGTCGTCGATCATGCTCATCAGGCTTTTGGCCGGAATGTCGAGTTCCCGAAGGGTTTGGAGCATTTCTTTGTTGCTTACGCCCAGCTCCTGCGAAAGGTCTTTGATTCTGGTTTTCATCTCTGTCATAGGTCGGTCACCCCCTTACACTTCCTCCGCCAGCCTTGAAAAAACTGTAGTCTGCTCTGACATGCTTCCTGACTACATACATAGAAGCCTCTACCTGGCAGTGTCTGTGCCGGGTCGTGAACCAGACCCTGGTCTTTTTCAGAACAAACATAACGTCGCAAGCTACGTTTAGGAAATTTACCTCGGCAAATAACGCACATCCGCGTTGGCTGCCGTGGGTTAACTGTATCTTGTCGGCCAACAACCATTTGCTATTCCGACTCCCGTTCCTGGGTTGCATCGATCTCCGGCGCAGCCTCTTCCGGCTGGGCCGGTTCTTCAGGCGTTTCTTCCGGAATCTCTTCCGGCTGAGCCGGTTCTTCAGGCGTTTCTTCCGGAACCTCTTCCGGCTGGGCCGGTTCTTCAGGCGTTTCTTCCGGAACCTCTTCCGGCTGCTGCGGTTCGGAATCGTTTTCGGGTTCGGCTGGCTGAAAGCCCAAAAAATTGATGGCGGCTCTCAGATTCGAAATACGCTCGTCGCTAAGACTCAAGGCATCCATCAGCACCTCGTCCGGAGCCTCTGCGACCTGCTGCACGTTGTCCAGACCTGCCGACAGGAATTGTTCAACGGAAACTTCAGCCACGCTGGCCAGCTGTTCGAGCTGTTCGCGCCCTGCGTTGAGCTCGTTGTAGCGGGATTCCGTAAAAATATCTATTTTCCAGCCCAGAAGCTTGGAGGCCAACTTGACGTTCTGCCCCTTGCGCCCGATAGCCAGCGTGAGCTGGTCGTCAGGAACGACGACTTCGAGCTGTTTATCGTCGTCATCCACCGTGATTCTGGAAATAAGCGCCGGGGAAAGAGCTTTGGCGGCGTAGGTCGCTATGTCCGGACTCCAGACCACGATATCGATACGCTCACCGCGAAGTTCCTGGACGATATTCTGAATGCGCGATCCGCGTACTCCCACACAGGCGCCCACCGGATCCACGTCCCTGTCTTTGGAGATCACGGCCACCTTGGCGCGGCTGCCCGGATCACGGGCCACGCCCATGATGGTGATGATACCGTCGTCCACCTCGGGCACTTCGCGCTTGAACAACGCGGCCATATAGTCGGGATGCGCGCGGGAAACAATGACCTGCGGGCCGCGTCCTTCCTTGCGGACATCCACAATGTAGGTCTGAATCCGGTCGCCGCGCTTGAAACGCTCCTTGGGGATCTGCTCCTCTTTGGGCAACAGGGCTTCCGTACGCCCGAGGTTGATCACCCAGCCGGAACGGTCGCGGCGTTGGATAATGCCACTGGCGATATCGCCCACGCGGTCTTTGTATTCCTCGTAGATGATTTCCTGTTCGGCATCGCGCATGCGCTGAATGATGACCTGCTTGGCCGACTGGGCGGCAATGCGGCCGAGATCTTCGACATTGAGACGGAATCCTATTTCATCGTCGAGCTGCACGCCCGGATCATGGGCCAGGGCTTCTTCCAGAGCAATTTCCGTCGCCGGATCATCTACGTCCTCCGTGACTATCTTGAACTGGTAAACTTCCAGCTCGCCGCTCTCCTCATTGAAGCCAACCTCGATGTCGATCTGATCGCCGTATTTTTTGGTCACAGAGGAGCGCACCGCCTCCTCGATGGTATCGACAAGCAGATCGCGGTCTATACCCCTGTCTTTGCTTATTTGATCAATTGCCTTACGCAGTTCCAAACTCATGATTCAGCTCCTTGGCGCGAAAAACACGTATGCACGTGGACTCGTCCTCCTGCAGACGGTGTGGCTACTTTTTTTTGGGTGAGCGGTCCCGTTTCTTTTCTTCCTTATTTCTTCGAAGCAGCGGATTTCGAGCCCTTAGAAGGAGAACCTTTGGCGCGATTGACTTGATCGGGATACGTAGGCCGCAGTCGTGCTTTCTTAATCTTATCCCACGGTATGGCAATACGTTCGCTGTCTACAGTTAGCTCTATGTCCGAATCACTCACAGCCTTGAGAGGACCTCTGAACCGTTTTCTGTCGGGAAACTCCAGGGCCACGATCTCGGCTGTTTCAACTTCTACCGTACGGTTCAGATACGGCCTGAGCTGGTCGAGTGAAAAAAATTTACGCTCCATTCCGGGAGAAGACACTTCCAGGGTATAAGCCCCGGGGATGATATCTTCCACATCAAAGACCAGGCCCACTTTTCGCGAAAGCTCGGCACACTGGTCTATGGTCGCGGCAGTATCAGGCTCTCCCCTTCCAGCGGCGCTCTGCACGAACACCCGGACGACTCCGCGTTTCCCCGTCAGCGAGGCTTCTATTCCCCAAAGGTCGAGATCAAGCGATGCCGCCACAGGCTCGATAAGTTCTTTCAGCTTGTCCGCAAGCATGTAACTCGGCTCCCAAACACTTGGTACATAGTAAAAAAAAAGGGGCTGAATGACCGCCCCAAAATCCTGACACCTGCTGGAATAAGGATTTCCGTCATAGGCTGGAGCGGGCGACGGGAGTCGAACCCGCGACACCAAGCTTGGGAAGCTTGTACTCTACCAGCTGAGCTACACCCGCACAACCAATTAGGTTGTATATCATTCTTTTTTTTCCAATGTCAATATACACTATTCAAAAACAGAACTTGTGAACAGCCCCCTGATTTTGCGGACAATACCAGAGAAAAACACCCTGCTCCGCAATATGGGGGCAGACCGTCGGCCATTGTTCCTGCGCTCGCGGCCTGCCCCGTTTTCAGCGCTTAATCATCCGGCTGGCAAAACAAACAGATCTCCGACTCCAGCCGCGGTGTAAAATGCGTCTCGGCCCAGCTCTGGAATTCGGATTTCCAGGAAGCCGGGGAAACCGTACCTGATGCATCCGCCGCCTGGCTGGAACCACTGCTTTCCGCTTCGAAAATAACCCCCCAGCCGTCGTTTTTATCCCTGTTTTTCAAAACGCCCGAACCGGCGAGCTTCCAATAAAGCGTCTCTCCGTTGCTGGTGTCCAGCCAAATCAGGGCGCGCTCTTCCCCCGCATCGAGCAGACCCATGGCCAGATATGTCCGCCCTATGGACAGATTCCGGTCGAGGAAGCCCCAGCCGCTGCCCTCAGTTTGATCCAACAGCCGGCCGTCGTCTCCCAGTCGCCAATAGACCACCTTGCGCGACTCCTGATTTTGCCAGAACAAAGTGCTGCGGCCATCGAATTCTCCCGAATCCACGAAACGCCAGCCGCCTTCCGGCAATACCTTATCGGCCACGCGAAACCAGCCCTCGCCTTCGGTCTCGCTGACCAGGTTGAGAGCGTCATCCAGTTTCCAGGCCACGATCTGTTTGCCCGAATCTCCGTCGTTTCCGCGCCAGAGCAGACTCAGTTCGCCGTTGGCCACGTAGGGAGCCAGCAGTGTCCAGTGCGCGGCCAGAGTGGTGTCGGACACGAAGCCCCAACCGCTGCCCTGTTCCGTATTCAGAAGCCGGCCCTGGTTGTCCAGCTTCCACCAGACGACCTGACCGTTTTGGTTCTGCCAGAACAAAATATTACTGCTCTGATGGCGAATAACTCCGCGCAGCTCATAATCCGACGGATAGGCGGACGCGCTGACATCTTCCCAACCTTTTCCCGATTCTTCGCTTACCAGCGCATAATTTTCCTGCAGACGCCGGACCTGCAGCATACGTGTTTCCGGATTGGCCCAGAACACCAGATAGGCCGTGGCAGGAACCGAACCGTCCACGGAAGCCCCCTCGCCGTCCAGATCCACAAACGCGACGTACCACCAGGGATCCGGCAGTGAACAGTTCTGGTTCAGCATTTTCCAGCCGTTCGCGGTTTGCGTATCTTCCAGCTGCAAGTTGTTGTTCAGATCCCAACACGAGGTCAGCCCGTTACTCTTTTTGTGCCACAGCAGGTTGCTCACCACCTCGGGTCCGTTGTTCTTCACCCCCAGCTTCCCTGCCACATAGGGGACGATGCTGGTTGAAGCGTCCGCGTCGCGGACATCGCCCGAAAGTTCCCAGAACATGGCGCCGCCCATACTATTCGACAGCAGGTAGTCGGTTTTCAACCCGACGGACTGGCGGTCGTCATAGGAAACAAACATGCCGTTGCCCAGGCCGGAGGTAATGTTCGGGCCGTACAGCCAGGGCACCTTGGCGTTGTCGTTCCAATAGGACGTATACTCTCCCTGCAGCAGTTCCACGATACGCCAGTAGTCGAAAACACCGCCTTCCCAGTTGCCGTTCACCCCCGTGGCCGGTCCGGCCTGGCCGCTCTGGTAGAGGCCGTTGTCCGTATCCGGCACGTTCTCCCAGGAACGCCCGTACAGCGGCATGCCGAGCACGAGCTTGCCCGCCGGGACCCCGCCGTTCAAATAAGCGTTCATCGTATAGACAATATTGAGCATATTCTTATCGGTATCCGGACTGGCAGAGTCCTCATAAAGCGGCGCGTTGAATCCGGTTCTGGTATTCCAGGAACCGTAATAATCGTAGGTCATGACATTAATCCAATCCACTAGAGCGGCCACAACCGGGAAATCAAACCCTCCCATACTTCCCGCACCCGCCGGACCGGCAATGGTCAACAGATACTCCTTGCCGTTTTCCTGTCCTTTGGCGTCCAGGGCGTCCCGTACGGCCTGCAGCAAGGCCACGAAATTTGCCTTGTCGCTTGCCTGCGGAAATTCCCAGTCTATGTCGATGCCGTCCAACCCCTGGTCGCTGACCCAGGCGGCACAGGAAGCGGCAAAGGTCGCACGCAACGAAGCGTCCGCAGCAACGGTCGGGAAAGAAGACGAGGAATTGGCGCCCCCCAGGGAAATCAGAACCTTGACGCCCGGATACAGTTCCTTGAGCGAACGCAGCCGGTTGAACAACCCCTTTTCCGCGGGAAACCCGTTTTTGGCCTGGAACTGCATGTTGAAGTCCGCGTAGTCATCGGCTACCTGCAGTTCGCCCGACGCAGCGACATTGACAAACGCAAAATTGATATGTGTCAGATTTTTAAGCGGAATATCCGCGGGCTCGTAATTGCGCGCGTATACGGCCCACTCGACGTAGTAGCCGACCATACGGTTGGCGGCTTGGGCAGGGGCGATTGCCCCTAAAAAAAATATGGTCAGCAGCAGTAAAAAGGGTAAAACGGCAAATTCTCCGGACCGATTCCGATAGGCAACGGACATAACTATCCCCCTTGTAAGCGAAACATAAACACTTGGCTTTTTCCAGATCAAAACAGAAGGCTAAACAATCACTTGCCTTTGGTCTGATCTTACACCATCGCTTACCAGGCGCCTAATAATTTTTGATCACACACGCAAAAAAGGAGCACAAACGGCATCCCCTGCAAAATCGACCCCGACACTTAAAGCGTACGTTCCCAAATTCAAGGGGGAAAATAAACCGCAGCTGTTATTGCAAGGCGACTTCCGATTGCAAGGCTGCCTGTTGGGCCAGCACGGACAGATTAACGCGGCACAAGCGCATGGCCCGCAGAAAAAAAGCTTCGGAAACTCCTGCGGGGCGTTCGTGATGCAGCGCCCGTTCCAGATCAAAGCTCACTTCTCCCAGAATACTCTGCCCTGAAGCCAGAGGAAAGCAGACCGGTTCGACGTGGTAGGATTCGAGTTGCAGGACGAAAATCAGGCTTTCCTCTCCCGGACCATTGTAGTCCAGAAACATGAACGATCCCAAAGCGCCCGTTTCCACACGGCCGTCTTCCGGATACGCCACATAATAACTTGAGCGCGGCATGGAATACAGATTGCTGACGGGCAAGGCCGTACAGGATTCCGATTCGGCGGCTTCCTGAAATTCCTCGCTGTCCAGATAAATCATGGACCGTTGCGCCCTGAACCCAACCAGGGCGGACAGCAGAAACGGCTCCACGCCGTCCTGCGAGTACCCATATTGGTTCCGCAGCAGGTCGAAAGAAAGTCCGACCGGGAAATAACACCAGGAAGGCCAGCTGAGTTTCGGTTCATTGCCCTGCTTTTTTATCCGCACCAAATCCTGAACATGGTCGTACACGTGGGGAAAACTGCGTTGAAAAGCCAATGAAAGCCCACAGGTCGGCATATGCCTCATGTCGCATTCCTCCATGGTTGCAGATTCATCCAGTCCACGCAGCGCCCCATGCCGGTACGGACGATGCTGTTGACGCAGCAGTAATCCTGTCCGATCCGGAACAGATTGTTGAGATCCAGCCCCAGCACATGGCAGAGGATGGTTCTGTTCACGCCCGCATGGGCCACCATCAACGTTGTTCCCTGGGTTTCGGTGAACAAAGCGTCGAAAAAAGGCGCCGTACGTTGTTGCAGGTCCAAAAAACTCTCCCCCCCGCCGGGTCGCGCCAAAGCCAGATTTTCCCCTCTGGCGGCGTATTCTCCTGGGAATGCGGCTTCCACCTCTTTTATGGTCAATCCTTCCCACTGGCCGAGGTTGATCTCCCGCAACCGGGCTTCCGGCTCGATGGGGATTCCGTCCAGGCCGCAATGCTCTGCCGCCAGCCGCGCGGTTTCCCTGGTCCGGCTCAGATCGCTGCAGACGATCCGCCCGATGTCCATGCCGCGCAGGGCCTTGCCTGCCGCTATCGCCTGGGCTCTGCCGGTTTCGGTCAGGGGCAGGTCCTGCTGCCCGATAAAGCGCCTGGGCTTGTATTGGGGAATCTCCCCGTGCCGCATCAGCAAAACACGCGGACTCATTCCTGCTCCAGGACCTCTGCGGCCAGGGCACGGACATTTTTGCCTGTTTCGCGCTCAATGCGGTCGGCCAGCTGTCCGGCCCGGGCGCGGCGCCCCTCTATCGCTATTCTGGCCTTTTCAATGTGCCCGTAATATTCGAGCGCCTGTCCGTAACGCTGATCCAGGGAAACAACTGTAGTTCCGGCCACGAACTTGTCCGCCATGAATACCAGCACGCGTTCGGTGATGGGCGCGGTCTCCGGATCCGGCAGATCGCGGTGCAGGGCCACAATGGAGGCTATGTCCGTGAAACCCGCCGCTTCGAGCCATTGGCCGCCCAGTTCTTCGTGCTTGGGTTTGCCTTTGGCCAGATCATGAACCAACGCGGCCCGTTCGATCCGTTCGGAGTCCAGCTTTCCGTTGGTTCCCGGCAGGCTGTTGTACAGTCCGGCCAGGGACAGGGCCACCTTGGCGACGGCCTCTCCATGGCGCCGGGCCCGTACCGGGGTGCCCGCAATGTCCATCAAAGCCCGGCACTCTTCCCTGGTGGGCAGTCCGGGCCGTTTGGAACGATCGAAAAGCCCGGCGTATTGCTCCTCGCGGTCCATATCCAGAAGAACGCACTGGTCCGCGGTCTCCAGCTGGCGTACACTCTCCGGGTGTTCCTGCTCCCAGCGTTCCAGCACGGCGCGCAGGCCGCCCTGTCCGTCGGATTGCAGAATGGGCTCGCGCAGCTGCACGTTAAGCACGGGCGGATGGCCGCGCTCCCCCAGAAAACAGGGGTGCAGAATGGCGGTCTTGTCCGGGACGAACGTATCGCGCAGCCTGGCGATAGTCTGCGTACGTACCAGCGGAATATCCACCGGCGTCAGAAAAAAAGCGTCCGCCGCGTTGGATACGGCCCGTACGCCGGCCAGAACCGAGGAGAACATGCCGCTTTCATAGTCCTTATTGCGTACGGCCTGGACTCCGAGCCGTTCTATCACCGGCAGCAGCTCTTCGGCGCGGTGGCCGACGACCACCAGAACGCGTTCAATACCCGCTTCCTTGAAGCCGCTCACGGTCTGCTCGATGACCGTGCTGCCGCCCATGGGGTACAGGGGCTTAAAGCCGCCCATACGGCTGGACAATCCGGCGGAAAGAACTACAGCCTCAAAGTTTACCACCTGGCGATCTCCTCAGGTACCGGGCCTTGATCAACTCGCCCACGATGCTGACCGCGATCTCCTCGGGCGTATCCGCGCCGATGGACATGCCGATGGGGCTGTAGACGCGGTCGATATCCGCCTGCGAAACGCCTTCTTCCAGAAGTTCGCGGTAGAGCGCGTCCCGCTTGGTGCGGCTGCCGATCATGCCCACGTAGCAGGCCGGCGTACGCAGGGCCTGACGCAGAACGGTCTTGTCGTGCAAATGGCCGCGGGTGATCACCACCAGATAGCAGTCTTCATCGATTTCAAAATCATCAAAACAGCGTTCCAACGTTTCCAGCACCACCACCTTGTCGGCTTCGGGAAAACGCTCCGTGTTGGCGAATTCCTCGCGGTCGTCCAGCACCACGGTGAGAAACCCCACATTGGAGGCCAGTGCGGCCGTGGCCTGGGAAACGTGCCCTGCTCCGGCCAGATACACCGTACCCGGCACCAGCAGGTCCTCGAACAGAATCCGCTCACGCTCCACGTCCAGAATGGCCGCTCCCAGCGGGCGGTGAAAACTGTCGCGCCCCATGGAAACAATCTCTTCGGATGGAGCGGACAAATTCTCCGGGATCTTGCCGTCAATCATCACCCAGCGTTTCCAGGCCCAGGGGGCTTCCGGATCGCCGGCTTCCAGCTGGCTCACGTCGGTGATCAGAGTGGCGCTCTTTCCGTTGTTCAAGGCCTCGGACGCCGCGCGAAAAACAGTCAGCGCCTCCTGGTCCGGCGTCACGTATTCCAGAAAAATTTCCAGCTCGCCTCCGCAGATCATGTCCGTGGCGGCCGCGTCCTTGCCGGTCAGGCTGAAAGAGTGAATCCGGCCGCATTTGTTCCGGAAAATTTCCGGAGCGACCTTCATGATCTGGCCTTCGGCGGAACCGCCGCCGATGCTCCCGGCAATGCTGCCGTCCGGCAGGATGGCCATTTTAGCTCCGGTGGAACGGGGGGTGGAGCCGCTATGGTTGCAGATGGTGGCCAGAACAAGCTCCTGGCCCTGTTCCAGAAAGGTACAGATAGCGCGTGTCAGTTCTTTCATTGTTGTCGCTCGTCAATCAGTATGCGTTTGGCCGCAGTATACGGACCCAAGGCCCAGGTTTCCACTATAAATCCTATCCGCGGTCCGCGGCCCGCATCCGTGTCCCGCAACTCGGGCATGGCTTCGAGTTCGGCACGAATGGTTTTCGTTAACGTATCGTTCTTGTCATGCAGTACGCCCAGTTCCAGAATCAGCCGCTCGCCATCGCTGCCGGACTGGAGCCGGGCCTGGTAGTCCATGATCTGATCATGGGCGAAAATGATTTCATCCAACAGAGGCAGGCGCAGCTGGCGGCCGTTGGCCAGCTTGCGGTTGTCAATCATACGGCCCTGCACCTTGTCCAGCCGCAACAGGGAACTGCCGCAGGGGCATGAATCCGCGAGCAAGCGCCCGAGATCGCCCGTACGGTAGCGAATGATGGGCATGGCCTGGCGGGTGAGCGTGGTGAGGACGATCTCCCCCCAGCTGCCGTGGGGCAACTGCCGCAAGGAATGCGGATCGACTACTTCCAGCAGCAGATCCGCCTGGCGCAGATGGCAGCCCTGGCGGGCGCAGCATTCCACGCCGCCGCCCAATCCGGTTTCCACCGTGCCCCAATGGCTGAACACGGCGCAGCCCCAAATTTTTTCCAGATAGGCCACAATGGATCGGGAGATGTAGTCCGAACACAGCAGCAGGGTCTTGGGGTTCAGCCGTTGCCCGGCTTCCTTGCGGGCGTCCAGCCGGGCCAGTCCCAGAATCTGCACCGGAAAGCCCACCATGCTGTCCGCCCCGACTTCGCAGGCTGCCTGCAGGGTCTTGCGCGGATCCTTGACCAGACCATGGATGATGCCTGTGGCCCCCATTCGGGCCAGTCCTCGGGCCAACAAATCGCCGGTGCTGTCCGGAGTCTCGCCAGGGAGCAGGATCAGCACGCGCTGTCCCGGTTCCACCATGGCCTGAATGCCGTTGTGAAAAAAATCAATGGTCTTTTCCAGGTCCTGCTCGGAAAAATACAACCGCTTGGGTTTGCCCGTGGTGCCCGAACTCTGCATGGTCACGATCCGGGCGATGTCGTCCTGCGGTACGCAGATCATGGATTGCGCATGAGCCCGCAAATCCTCGTGCGTCATGAAAGGCAACGCCTCCAGATCGCCATAGGATGCGAGATCTTCGGGACGCATCTTTTCCAGCCTGGCGGCGTGGAACGGGCTGCAGGCTTTCACATAGTCCAGGGTCTCGCGCATTTTGTCCAGCTGATAGTCCTGAACTTCGGACAGAGACACAGGCCCGCACTGTCCGCCGTTGCGGGCGCCGATGCGTTCGGCGATCCAGGGATCCAACGGGGTCAGCGGAATGGCCATGGCCTACGCCTCCTCAGGTTGCGGACGATACAGAGACCGCCCGGAGGAGGACGTCAGATTGTAGACGCAAAAAGGCACAAGCAGGCCGTCCGGATGCACTTCGTGGATGCAGCAGCCTTTGAGCCGCTCCAGATCCACGTTCCAGACGTCCTGAAAGGCCATGGCGGAAAGGCTGAAGGTCCAGGTCTTGACCTGGTCCAGAAAACTTTCCAGGCTGTTGCCCGGCGCCTTGCAGCTGCAGGGCTCGGGACCGGCCCATTGCCTGGCCGTATAATCGCGCGAACGCGCCGCGCCTTCCGCGGCCACAATGGGCGTGCCGCAGCATTTGCCGCTTTTGCCCGAAAGGGCCTTGAGACCGCCTTCCGGCGTACGCAGATAATTGCCGTGAAACGAACACAGCGAATGCTCGCAGCCGGGCGGTTGAAAATCCTTGAGGGAAACCATGCCGTCGCACTGTTTCTCCAGTTCCACCATCACGTCCGGAAGCGTGATCCGGTCTTCGTCCGCCGGAGGCGTGGGAAAACGGCCGAAATAGCTGACAGGCTGGAAATGGACCCCACGTATGTGGCATCCGGCGGCCACGGCGTAGCGGACAATGTCCCCGATTTCCTGAACGTTCACGCCCGGCACCAGCGTAGGCACAAGCACCACGCCCAATCCGGCTTCTCCGCAGTTTTCCACAGTCCTCTGTTTCAGGTCCCACAGCGCAGCGCCTCGCAACGTCTTGTAGGGGCCGTCGGAGACTCCGTCGAACTGCAGAAATACGGACTTGAGTCCCGCGTCGAAGAGCCGGCGGGCATATCCTGCTTCTTTGGCCAGGCGTACGCCGTTGGTGTTGAGCTGCAGGAACTCGAAGCCCCGCTTGCGCCCCAAAAGGATGATTTCAGGCAAATCCTCGCGCTGGGTGGGTTCGCCTCCGGAAAGCTGAATGTTGCAGTGTCCGCTGGCTTCGATCACTCGGCGAAACCAGTAGTCGATACGCTCCATGTCAGGATCCGAGGCCGGATCCTGGCTGCCGGCATCCGCAAAACAGACCGGGCAGCGCAAATCGCAACGCTGGGTAATTTCCAGCAGCGCGGTGCAGGTATGCTGCCGGTGTTCCGGGCACAGGCCGCAGTCAAAGGGGCATTGATTTTCCACCTGCGTATGGCAATGCAGCGGCTGGGAGGGAATCTTGGGGCGCGACCAGTCGGCAAAATGGATGACGTCGCCGCGCCAGATCAATGTACGAAATTCGCCATGCTCAGGGCACTGCTTGACCATGTAGACATGCTGGCCCCATTTGACGAGCTGCGCGTTGATGCGCTTCAGGCAGACCGGGCAGAGACTTTGCGTTCCGCCTCCCGCGCCATGTCCCCGTGGGAAGGGATCCTGGCCGGAGTTGCAGGATTCACTCATGCATCCTCCTTGGAGACGGTCGGATCGATTTCGTTCTCTGCCAGAATTTCAAGGCAGCGCAGAAAGGTTTCCGTCACGATGGGAGCGCAGCGGCCGGGGTCGGGCGTTCCGCATTCATCCAGGCCCAGGATGCTCAGGCAGGAAATATCGCCGTACTTTTCGCCGACAGTTTCCTGGAACCATTCCGTCAACGTATTCAGCATCAGGGGCATGCGGCTGTCGGCTTCTTCTTCCTCAGAGCCCCGGCCGGCATACAACGCGAGCACGCAAGAGCCACCGGAAAGCGCTCCGCACGGCCCGGAACAATCCCCCAGGCCCTTGCACAACCCGGAAACGGCCCGGACAAGCTCGGGGTTGTCGTTTCCCTGGGTTTCCAATGCCAACTGCACAACAATCTGACTGCAGCAAAAGCCCTGGCCGGCAAGCTGCATAACGCGCAACGAAATATCATCACTCATCGTTCACCTCTTTCGAGCAACCGTGAGACTATATCCGGGTTTAACCACTGACGCCTTGTTCGCCACTTCGCAGGCCTGCTCGGCTGGAAGCAGCGTACGCCAGAAACTTTCCAATGAGCCATAGGCGAAGATCAATTCGCCCGCCAGTTGCGACAAGGTCCTGGAGTGGTCTTCCCAGACTTCGGACTGCAGCCCTTTGGCATGCAACAGCTCCAGCCACTCTCTCCGGGTGATGGCGCCGTCAATGCAGCAGCGGGCTTGCGGAAGCCCTCCGCTCCTGCCTGTTGCCGGAAAACGGGCGTACAGATCCGTGCAGAGCAGACAACCGCCCGGCCTCAGGACCCGGGCTATCTCCTCCAGCACCACATCAAGCGCGGGCATCAGGGACAGAACGCACTCGCAGAGCACCGCATCCAGACTGGTGCTGCGGACTGGCAAAACAGCAGCCTGCGCTCTGACCAGGGGCGCCTTCGCGCAGCGCGCGCGCACCCCTTCCAGCATGAAGGCCGAGAGATCCAACCCAACGGCGTTAAGCCGCAGTTCCTCGCGCATATAGGCCAAGCTGCGGCCATTGCCGCAGCCGAGTTCAAGCACAAGGCTCCCCTCGGGCAGGCGCCCGGACAGAAGCCTGGCTGTCAGGTCCAGGCCTCCCGGCCGCAGACACCCGCCTGTCAGTTCCCCCAGCAGCTCGGGCCACCGGTGGGGAATCTCGCTTTGGCGGTTGGGAACGTTCATTTGTCTTCCAGAAGCTGCTCGACTTCAAACATTTTGCCACGGGCAAGTTCTTCAGGGATGAAAACCAGGCCGCATTTCTTGCAGGTCATCAGTTCGACCTCGAACACATTGCCGAGGTAGCGGATGTTCACGACATTGGGGGTGAGGGGCTCGCCGCATTTGCCGCATGTCCAGTCGGTCTCGGCTGTAAAGGATAATTTGCTGCTCATACGTCACCTCCCGGAAGAACCATGCGGTGGCTATAGGCGTTGAAGATACGGTATCCGTCTTTCTCCGGCTCGTATTCCACCCAATAGGTGACGCGTACGGGCTGATAATAGCCCAGGGAATGGCCGGTATTGGGGTCGTGCAGTTTTTGTCCGTTTTCCTCAGCGTTAAAAATAACCCGTTTGACGTTGTCCAGAAGGATGTGCCTGTCTTCGAGCAGGTCCTGGACGTCGGGTTCCAGGTACAATTTCATGAGCTGGTATTCCTCCAATGGCGGCGATTCCTCCTGCCAGAGGCTGTCCAGCAGCCATCGCCGCAGATTGGCTTTGTTGTCCTGGCGCATGGAAAAGGTGGGCGAAGGCCTGGCCGCGGGGTCGTCTCCGGCCGTATCCGGAAAAATGATGTCCAGGATATGGCGTACGCGCTTGCCTGTGGCCGCCAAATTGTCGCGGCACATGGCACAGTAGGCAACGAAATCGTTATCGCTTTCCGCGGCGCGAACTTCAGCTACCTTGCGCGCCAGAGGGGGATTGGACGAATACACCAATCCGCCGTAACCGCAGCAGGAAGTGAGTTCCTTGCTCAACTGCAATTCTTCTACCGGCACCTGCAGCGTGTCAAGCAGCTTGCGGGCGTCCTGAAGCAGTTCGGGATAGTGTCTGGCCGTGCACGGATCATGTATGGCCTGGACAGGCTGGCCGTCTTGAGCGGGAGCCGTCGCAACGACCGCGTCCTTGGCACCGGCCATGATATTCCAGAGGGTGACGAGTTCGAGATCCGGCGCGTGTTTTTTCAATGTGTCGTGGCAGGTGGCGCAGGCGACGACCAGCTTGGGATTTCCCATTTCCCGGCAACGCTCGCGCAATTGCTGCAAAATTTCCTTGAAATACGGCACTTCTCCGGCCCAGAGCGCCGGAGCGCCGCAGCAGCCCAGAGCAAGGCCGGTTTCGGCATGCAGATTCTCCCGCAGCCACTGGTACGTACGTTCCACCTGGGCGGGATTCGAGCTGCAGAGCTGGCAGCCCGGAAAAAACAAATATTGGCTGCTCGCCTGTCCGGGGGCATGCTTGTAGAGCGAAAAGGCTTCGCTGTTGCTGAACCGCAGATCCTCCAGGGCGAAGTCAAAAGCCGAAGCGGGCATGTTATCTTTGCGAACCATGCTTTCACGAACCTGCAGACAGAGACTGCCCATGGAAAAATCATTGGGGCAGATGGCGGCGCACTGGTCGCAAAGCATGCAGGAATTGATCATTTTGTTGGCCAGGCGCGTGCCTTTGACAATGGATTCGTTGTTGTAAATCTGGCGGGCGTACTTTTTGGGATAGCCTTTGTAGTTTTCCAGATAGACGCACTTTTTGACGCACTCGAGACATTCGCACTGGATGCAGCGCGCGGCCTCGGAGGTTGCTTCTTCCGGAGTGTAGCCGTTGGCCGTATTGGCAGCCTCCACGGCGGACAACGGTTCTATGCCCTCCAGACTGGTAAACATCCGGCTGACGTACGGACCTTCATGCTCCCGTCTGGCTGTCAGTGAGACGCCCTGCAGGATTCTATCCAGCGTTGTGGCCGCCCGACGCCCCTGCTCTGCCTGAAAAACAGGCGAATCAACATCGCCGCCGGCCAGAACATTTTCACGGGAGGTTGTCCGGAGCTCCGTATCGACCTTGAGCTTTCCATCCGCCTTGTCCAGATCCCAGGCGATTTCGAATCCGCCGTCCTGGCAAAAATATACCGCGTCATTTTCCTGCAGCAGTTTTTCCAGAAAATCCTGCCCGGCTACGGACGCGTCCGTATGAAAAGTGACTTTGAGCTGTTTCAGCAGTTCCAGTTCGTCGTCGATCAACTGCTCCGACAGCTGGTTGGGAAAACGTTGGGCCAGGCAACCGCCGATACGGGAGCCGGGTTCATAGAGGGTAACCGCTACGCCTTTGCGCGCCAGATCCCAGGCCAGCGCAAGACCGCTCATTCCGCTGCCGACCACGGCAATTTTCTTGCCTTTGGACGGCAGGGGCAGCAAGCGTTGTTTGGGGCAGGGATGGGCGACCACGGATTTTTCCAGCAAACCGATACGAATGGAATCTCCCGCCTGACCGCGCATGCAGCCCGCTTCGCAGGGGGCATCGCAAATACGCGCCAGGACACCGGCCAGCGGCATGGTCTTGCGCAGGTCTTTCCAGGCGGCATTCCAGTTTGCCGCGGCCACATGCCCGCAGAGGGAACGGACGTCTACGTGAATGGGACAAGCGGCCGAACACTGGGCCGGTTGCTCCTGGATGCATTGATCCTCCAGGGCACGTAACTGGCTTTGCTCCATGATTGGCCTCCGACCGAATGGCAGAGGCGGCGTTCGGAAAATTTCCCGACCGCCGCCCTGCATTTTCGGCTGTCATCGCCCGAAAGCGATGTTTAGATGTGTGATACGGTTTCTATTTTTCCTTCATAGCGGCCAGCACCTTTTCGGGGTATGCAGGCAGGTGGCGGCACCAGGCGCCGCAGGCGTTATGAATGGCGTTGATAACCGCGGCATGAGGAGCGGTAAGCGGCATTTCACCAACACCGGAGGCGCCGAACGGACCGTCAGGACGCGGAGTTTCCACGTAGATGATCTCGAAATCGTCCGGGATATCCTTGATGTAAGGAACACCGGCGCCGGCGATGGTGGAGTGCTTCTTCAGGTCCTCGTAATCCTCGGTCAAGGCCAGGCCGATACCCTGGGCGACACCGCCGTAGATCTGGCCGTCGACAACGAGGTAGTTGTTGACTACGCCCACGTCGGCGACAGTCACGGACCGTTCAACCGTGGTCTTACCAGTGGTGGTGTCCACGGCGACCTTCATCAGGAACACACCGTACATGTAGCAGCAGAAGGGGTTGCCCTGAGAGGTTTCCAGGTTGCAATCCGAAGCGGGAGCGGTCCAGGAACCGTTGTACTTCAGCGGCAGTTTCTCGGCAACCATTTCATCGTAGGTGCGGAAGGTTCCGTCGGGCTTCTGCATGGCTTTGATCAGAAGCTCACAGGCGTTCTTGGTGGCCTGGCCGGTCATGACCTGGGAGCGGCTGCCGCCGGCGGGGCCGGAGTTCGGGCAGATGCTGGTGTCGTTCATGACCAGTTTGATCTTGTCCGGGGTAATGCCCATCGGACGCAGAGCTTCGTGAGCCGTACCCAGGGTACCCATGTCGGCGCCCTGACCGTGGTCTTCCCAGGCGTTGAACAGGGTCACGCTGCCGTCGGCATTGAGCTCGATATCGCAACCGGAGGAGTCCGGGCCGTCCAGACCGGAACCGTACACGCCGACGGAAAGGCCCACGCCGCGTTTGATGGTGTCGGTGGATTCGGCTTCGGCTTCTTTTTTGGCTTTTTCGTAATGCGGCTTGATGGCTTCCATCATCTCCGGCAGGGAGTAGACTTCGGGATCCTGGCCGGTAGGAGTGGTGGAATCTTTGCGGTAGACGTTCTTGTAGCGCAGTTCCCAGGGATCCATGCCGAGTTTTTCGGCCAGCTCGTCGATGAGCACTTCGGACGGGAATTCGGCTTCAGGCGCGCCGTAACCGCGGAAGGCAGCACCCCAGCAATGGTTGGTGCAAACCGTACGGCCTTCACCACGAATGTTGGGGATGTCGTAGCCGGCACCGATGTACTGAGCGCCGCGCAGGGTCAGCAGATCGCCGAATTCGGAGTACGGACCATGGTCGCAGGACCAGTCGGTTTCCATGGCGAGGAACTTGCCTTCCTTGTCGGCGGCGATACGCAGCCAGGTCCAGAAGGGCGAACGCTTACCAGTGTAGTTCTGCTGCTGTTCGTAGTTGTAGCTCAGGAAGACCGGACGGCCGGTGGCCATGGCGGCAGCGCCGATCAGGGCTTCCATGGTGGGGCTGAACTTGTAGCCGAAGGTACCGCCGGTGTTGTTCTGCACCAGGGCGATGTTTTCGGGCTCAACACCCAGGCCGGGAGCGATCATGTACAGGTGCAGGTGGATACCGATGGACTTGGAATGGACGAACAGTTTGCCGTCTTCATCCATGTAGGCGAAACCTACGTCAGGCTCGATGGGCAGGTGCGGCTGGCGGGAGGTGTAGTAGTTTCCTTCATGCCAGACAACATCGCCTTCTTCGAAGATGGGTTTGGTTTCTTCGCCCTTGACGATCGGAATGGTGAAGTACACGTTGGGCGTACCGGGATGAATCTCAATGGCGTCTTCAGCCATTGCCGCGGGAGCGCTCATGTATTCGGGCAGCTGCTCGATTTCAACTTTGACTTTCGCGACAGCGGCGTCGGCCTGTGCCTGCGTTTCGGCGCAGACGATGGCGATGGCGTCGCCGTACTGGAAGATCTTTTCGTCGCACAGAATCGGACGATCCCAACCGTCACCCTTGTTGGTGGGGAAGGTGATCAGACCGGTGATGCGGTTTTTACCCTTGACGTCTTTGTGGGTTACTACTTTCACAACGCCGGGCATGGCCTCGGCTTCGGTAACGTCGATGGACAGGATATTGGCGTGGGAGACTTTGGCCTGTACCAGAGCGCAATACAGGGTGCCCTGAGGCAATTTGAGACCGAGATCGTCGCCGAAATCCCACGTGCCGGTAACCTTGGCAATAGCGGAAGGACGAGGATACTTGGTGCCCCAGATGCGGCCGTCTTCAGGAATTTTGAATTGCAGGTCTTCCATCTTCATCTTGCCGTTGATGACCTTGGCGGCATCCATGACGGCGTCGACGATGGGTTTGTAACCGGTGCAACGGCAAACGTTGCGATATTTCTGGAACCAATCGCGAACCTGTTCGCGAGTGGGATCAGGCGTATCGAGAAGCAGCGCGTAGGTGGAAACAATGAAACCGGGGGTACAGAAACCACACTGAGCCGCGCCGTAGGCGATCCAGGCCATCTGGATGGGATGCAGGTTACCAGGAGTGCCAATGCCTTCCAGAGTTACGATTTCGGTGCCGTTTTCAACTTTGCCCCATTTGCGGGCGCAGCTGCGGACCAGTTTGCCATCTACGACAACCGTACAGCTACCGCACTGGGCTTTGCCACATCCTATCTTAACACTGGTCGTGCCTACGTTTTTACGCAGCACATCGGCTAGAGACGTACTGGAATCAGCGATCACCATACGCTCTATGCCGTTTACCTTGATCATTTTTTTAATCATTAAAGAAACCTCCTTGGTCCTTTGTTAGGATGTTAACCTGTAATCACCGATAACTTTTTTTTGAACCACTCAACTATTTTCCAAACGGACAGATCGGATAACGGCAGACATCGCACCCGGCGCAAAAGCCGCCGTGCCCCATGGCGACGATATCCTGCTTCGTCAACCGCTCTCCGGTCAGAAGCCTTGGTACGACCAATTCAAAAATACTGGCATTGTAATACATGACACAGCCCGGCAACCCGATGACGGGTACGCCGTCCACATAGGCCAGCATAAACATGGCGCCCGGAAATGTCGGGGTTCCGTAGGTGACGACTTCTCCGCCCGCTTCACGAATGCTGGACGGCGTCTGGTCGTCGGGATCCACGGACATGCCCCCGGTGCAGACCACCATGTCGACTCCCTGATCCAGGAATTCCCGGATGGCTGCGGTCGTCATACTTTTTTCATCCGAGGTGAACTTCTGGCCGGCAACCCGGCTGCCATACGCGGCGAATTTTTTGGAAACAACCGGACCGAAAGCGTCCTTGATGCGTCCGTAATAAATTTCGCTGCCCGTGGTCACCAATCCGACGCTCATGGGAATGAAGGGTTTGACTTCAATGACGGGATGCGCCTGCGCGCAAATGGACTCGACCGCTTCCAGGCGTTCTTTTTCCACAACCAGCGGGACCACACGGGCTCCGGCCACCGGCCTGCCCTCCGTGACCATCTGGTTGGTGTGCACGGTGGAGAGGACCACGCCCTCCTGACTATTGACTTGCGACAAAGCCTGCACGTCGATTTTGAGCAGACCGTCATATTCCGCGGTCATGTTGATCCGCCCTTCGCAGACGTCGGTCAGGGTCAGTCCCTTTCCCATCGCCGCGGAACAAATACGCTGGGCGGCCTCGTTTTCATGCACGAACCCGTCTTCCAGGGTCAGCACGTAGAGATTTTCCTTACCCATGCTCAAAAGTTTGGGAATGTCTTCCTCCTGGACGACATGCCCTTTCTGAAAAGCCCGCCCCTTGAATTCACCGGGCACTATTCGCGTCAAATCATGACACAGAACCATGCCAACTGCATCCTGAACGGCAACACGCTTCATCATTGTTGCACTTCCTTGATTCTCAGATTTAAACTCAACAGCCAAAACGAAACAGAGTCAGAGTCACCCGCAAAATAATACATTTACTTATGTATCATTTTCGAACACCGGCAATAATCAGTCGTTTATTCGGATTCGCTTCTGCAAGACCTGCGTCCCCCGACTTGTAGTTGTCCGGTCCATGAGATCCTTCTGCAAGAGATTGATCTTTTTCTCACAATGTCCTTTACACTGCTTTCATGCCCCCAAAGACATAATAAAGTCAACAATCTTATAATCATCATTTCTCTATCGTTCCTATAACAAACAGCTCATACGAAACAAACGATGTGCCGGAAAAGACTGCGTCGGCACGCATCAGGAAATGAAGACCCGCGGCCTGAATTTTTTATATTATATCTAAAAATTCAGAAGGGTTATAGATCATTGGAAACGTGAAAGCAAAAATTGCGGCAAACCCGATCATCTTTGCTTTTGTATCCCTGATTGTAATTAGCAAAGAAGGAGCCAAGATGTTTTTTTATTTAAAACTAGCTGATTATAACACGAAAAGCCTTTCGGAAGTGACATCTTGGGACCTGATGGGGTCGTTTTTTCCCAACTTACGCACGATTTGAACCTTGATAATCTCTTTTACTCCAAAATAACAGATAGTTAACCAATAGAGTCATTATGACTCAAAAAAAACCATATTTGGGTCAAAACAACTCATCATTTTTCTCTAACCCACCAAAAAAATTTTATTATGTTAATTTAAACATATAGCTTGTGATGTTTTTAACAAGCATAGTCTCAATAATTATATTCACTTACCCTAAAAGTGTTTTCTATTAAAAAATTTCGGCCAGAGGTTGAAAAAAAAGAGCAGGCGTTCACGGACGGGCAACAAAAAAGTAGCTTTTTGACACAGCACAAGCATGGGACGACAACCGTCAATCGCGCCCGCCCCCCACTACTCCCCTTCATCATTTCTTTTCACTTCTGACCCTACGGACAGCCACATAGCGTAACGGCTTAACGGCTCCTACAATCCGGACATGCAATTGTTGCCCTACCGTCATTGGACGAAGCCGAATTGTAACCACATGAATAGTTTTTATCGATATATTCACTACAATTCCACCTATTCAACAGCCATAAACAATACGCAAACCGGTTAATTTTTGGAAAAAAACATGAACACACCTCTCCGCGTTCGTATGCTGCTCTTTTTTGCCGTAGCCTTGTGGGCCCTGGCGTCACCCTGCGGCGCTCTGGCAGACGACTTTGTCTGCCCGACTGACGGCAGTTTGTCCGAGATTATTACCGCCGCAAACAGCAACACAGACGACTCGAACACAATCACTTTTGCCGCGACGCAGGGCGGTATCACCGTGAGCAGCGCGATCGCCATCACCAAGGACCTGACCATCAGCGGTCCGAAAAACGCAACGCTGTCCATCACCACCGACTCGGGCAACAGGGTGTTCACCATCAACAACAGCGCGGCCGTCAGGATTGAAAATCTCACCTTCAGCGGATGCGGTTCCAACACTATTGAGGGAGGCGTGATCTCCCTCAGCGCTTCAGCGGATCTGGATGTGGACAATTGCACCTTTACCTCCAACAAAGGCTCCAAGGGCGGTGTTATCTATGCCGCAAACGCCTCCACAATGAATATTTCAAACTGTACTTTTCAGTATAATAGCGCTCCCAACGGCAGTACAATTGCATCATACGATACCGATCTGACAATCACTACAACCATATTTCATGCTAACGTTTCCAAAGGCACTGAATCTAGGGGTGTTGTTTACTTCGACACAGGAACTTTCAATGTATCAGAATCATCTTTTATATATAATAGTTCGAATTCTTATGATCCTTATTATTACGTATATTCGGCTTATGGAACTGTAATGACAATTTTATCAGCGGAAATAGTAATCGATCATTCAAAATTTGCATACAATACAAATGATTTCTATGGAACACGTGGTACAATATTTACGCATAATTCTTCTTTAACTCTATCAAATAGTACCATATCAAATAATTCTATGACTGGAAGTCATTCTTCAGGTGGAGCACTATACTCAACTTGTTCAAGATTTAAATTGATAAATTCAATTTTATACAACAATACTGCTAGTCACTTCTCAGAAATAGTATCATCCTCGATTTCTAAAAATTACAAATCGTTCATATACTCATCAACAATAATTGAAACATCAGACATAAAAACCGCATCAGTATCAATTGAATTTCAATACGAAATAATGGTCATCGCGAATAGTATTATAGCCAACAACAGCGAAAAAACTGATATTTCCTTTTATAAAAGCACTGCAACTTTGGCGGGAGGAAATTTTTACGGCACAATCTCAACGTCATCTTCTTCGGTTACAGGCGAGGACAACTCCGGCTATACCGCCACCGAATTACAGCTGGACAGTCTCACAACCCTGTCCGACAGCTGGGCCGGGCTGCAGGTGCTGATTCCGGAAGCAGACAGTGATGTCGTCGACGCGGGCGTGGACCTGACGCAACTTTCAACGGATGCGGACATTGCAGACCTGCTGTTGGAAGACGTCCGGGGTGTTGCCCGGCCTCAACAAAACGGTTGGGATGCCGGCGCGGTGGAATTGACGCACTTCAAGGTCGCATCCAGCAGCGTCTCAAACGTGACAAGTTCGGACGCGACCGTGGTCTTCAGCGTGACGGATTCGGACACCTCGCTCACAGCCGCGGGCGTCTGCTATAACACCGACTCCGCAACCGACCCCGCGGACAAAGGCGTATGCAAAAGAACAACGCCTGAACCCGGCAAGACCAGCTTTACGTTCGCGCTCCCCGGACTGGCCGCTGAAACGAAATACTACCTCAAAGCTTATGCCACGGACGCGTCCGCGAGCGTTTACGGCGATCTGCTCCATTTCACCACCAAAGCCGCGAACAATGACAACGACAATGATGACAATGGGGATAACGGCGATAATGGCGACAATGGAGATGACGGCGATAATGGCGACGATGGAGACGATGGCGACAATGACAACGGCCCTGCTCTGGACGGTACGCTCCTGCTTTGGCGCAACGCGGACACGCACAAGCTGGCGTATTGGCGATTGAATACGGAGGGCGTACTGAATAAGGAAACGGACGGGGCCGTGGGCCTCGTATCGGCTACGCAGCCCCTTTCCGACTCCTGGGCCATTGAAACCGTGCTGCAGGCCGGCGGCTATACCGTTCTGCTGCTGCGCAATACGGGCTCCGGACTGGTGGCCTGCTGGCGTTTGAACAGCGACGGCAGCCTGGCCAACAACATGGAATTAGTTTCAGCGGATACAACTGTTTCGAACGACTGGCGGCTGGCCGGCGCAGCCACTATCGACAATACGCCTCTGCTGATCTGGCAGAAAGACGAGACCACCGAACTTGTTGTCTGGCGGCTGACCAGCGACTGCGTCTTGAAGGACAGCTCCCAGGGGTCGGGCTGGGATCTGGTGGCGCCCGGTCAGGACGTACGCGCCAATTGGCAGGCTCTGGACGTGCTGGTCCAGGACGACGCTCCTGTGGTCTTCTGGCGCAACTCCACCACCAACCGCATCGCGTATTGGAAATTGAACACCGACGGACAGCTGGAAGAAACTGTTGCAGGCGAGACCTGGGGCTGGGTCAACGACGGTGGCTTGTCCACGGACTGGGACCTGGCGGACGCGCTGGAGATCAACAACACCACGACCCTGTTCTGGTGCAACGCAAGCTCGGGCAAAGTCGCGTACTGGCGCTTGAACAGCCAGTCCATTCTCCAGGATACGCAGCAGGCCAGCGGCTGGGATTTTGTTTACAACGGAGATGTGGACGCCGCCTGGAACCTGGTGGGCGCGTTCTTCCTGTTCGATACGCCCGCCCTGCTCTAGCACAATCCCGATATCGGCAAGGTCGCCGTCTGGAAACTCAACGACCACGCCGATTGCGACAGCATGCAAGGGGCATATGAAAACAGTCTTGCCCCAAGCTGGAACCTTTTCGGCGAGAACGATTGAATCATCCCCCGGAATAGCACACTGAAACGGCGCCGAATCCTGCGATTCCGCGCCGTTCTCTGCAATGGGTTCACCTGCCCAACGCTTTTGGACAGGCATTCCCGATTGTATGCTGTCAATTATCCAGAATATTATGCTTCTGGATTTTGCGGTACAGGGTTTTGCGGCCGATGCCCAGGGCCTGGGCCGCCCGCTGGCGGTTGCCGTCGAAAAAGGCCAGCACCTTGGCGATATGGTCCCGCTCCACAAGATCCAGGGACAGCGGGGAATCCTCGTCTTCCTCATCCGCGGATTTCATTTCCACCAGCTCTCTGGGCAGAGTCTGGACGGTGATCACGCCGTTTTCCGAGAGGATCAGCGAACGCTCGATGACGTTGCGCAGCTCGCGGATGTTGCCCGGCCAGTCATAGCGCAGCAGACATTGCAAGGCCTTGTCCGCGATGGCGCAATGGTCGTGCATGGGGCAGAACTGCCCCAGAAAATGCTCGACCAGCAGCGGAATATCTTCCTTGCGTTCCTTGAGAGGGGGAATGTAAATATTGAAGACATTGATCCGGTGGTAGAGGGCTTCATTGAAGCGGCCGTCTTCCACTTCCTGATGCAGGTTGCGGTTGGTGGCGAACAAAAAGCGGATGTCCACCTTGCGTTCCTCGTTTTCCCCCACCCGCCTGTAGGTCTGGCTTTCGAGCACGCGCAGCAGCGAGGCCTGGACGTCCTCCGGCAGGTCGCCGATTTCATCCAAAAACAAGGTGCCCTTGTGGGCAAGAGCCATGAGCCCCTCGCGCCCCTCTGACGCGCCCGTGAACGAGCCTTTTTTGTGGCCGAACAGTTCGCTGCGGACCAGATCCCGTTCCAGCATGGCGCAGTTTTTGATGATCATGGGCTGCTCGGAGCGCGGACTGAGCGAATGGATGTAGCGGGCCAGCACATCCTTGCCCGCGCCGCTTTCTCCGGTAAGCAGTACGGGCACCTCCGTGGGGGATACCTTGGAAGCCAGATACTGGATGTGTTTGATGGCGGACGATTTACCCACAATCTGTTTGTTCTGGTGGGCGTCCTCCTGCGAATGGCGGAAGCCGCGGTTGGCCCGCTGCAGGCAGACCCGCTGGTAGGCCCGGTCAATGACCAGCTCCAGGCGGTCGAGCTTGAAGGGTTTGGCGATATAATCGTAGGCGCCCAGACGCATGGCCTCCACAGCATCGTCTATGTTGCCGTGGCCGGTGATCAACACGACTTCCACATCCGGGACACGCGCCTTGAGTTCCGTGAACAGCTCCAGGCCGTCCGCGTCGGGAAGGCGGATATCCAGCACAATGACGTCGTAAAGGGTATTCTCTATTTTTTTCAGCGCCTGTTTCGCATCCAGGGCGGTATCGACAATACGGTCCTCGGAGGCGAGCTCTTTTTCCAGAAGCCTCAATATCGGATCTTCATCATCCACGACAAGAACTGCGTATGGATTAGCCATTGATGCTCTCCCCGTTCGTGGGCAATGTCACAATAAAGCGAGCCCCTTTGCCCACTTCACTTTTTACTCTGATGTCCCCTTTGAGTTCTTTGAGAATATTGTAGCAGGTAGAGAGGCCTATTCCTATGCCTTTGCCCATTGGTTTTGTCGTAAAAAACGGGTCAAACAACTTGTCCATATTTTCCGGAGGTATGCCGCAGCCCGTATCGGAGACTTCAATACATACGCCGGCTTTCTTGCGCTTGTATGTTTTCAGACGAATAACGCCGTCTTTGCCGTCCAGGGCATCCGACGCGTTTGTCAACAGATTCAGAAAAACCTGTTTCAACTGCTGACCATTGCTATATATATGAGGCAAATTCTTATCCAAATCGACTTCCACTTTCGTACGTTGGTTTTTCTTCAGATGGTAATGGAGCAACTTGAGCGTATCGTCCACAACGTCATTGACGGATGTGGGCGACAGCGTCGCAGGGATGGGGTGGCCGAAGTTGAGCAGCACCTGAACAATGTCCCTGCAGCGGTTGCATTCCTGGAGTATGGTTCCCGTGTATTCTCTGAATTCCTTGATAACTTCCTCTGGAACCACTTTGTCCAATTTTGCCAGCCGGCGTTGGATGCCTTCCGCATAGCCTGAGATGGCCATGAGCGGATTGTTGACTTCATGGGCCACCCCGGTGGCCAGCACGCCCACGGTGGCCATTTTTTCGTTGTGATAGTACTTGGCCTGGTATTCTTTTTCGAGGGTGACATCCCTTTTGAAAATCAGAACCCTGTGCTGCGGCAGCCCCTGCACCTTGATGGGCGAGGCTACCATTTCGAACTGCATGTTTCTGCCCTTGATGCGAAAAATAGCGGTTTCCTTGCATACGGCATTGAGCGACATGGACTTGAAGGCCGGACACTCCGGGCAGGGTGAATTGGTGTGCCGGAAAAGTTTGTAGCAGTATTTGCCCATGGGATTGGGATCGTCAAAAAGCTCGCGGAACACATGGTTCACGGAAATGATCCGCATATCTTCCGAAAGCACCATCATCACGTCCGTGATACCGTCCAGAATTGCGGCGATTTCACGGCGATGGTTTTCGGACTCCATGTTGGCGATTTCAAGCTCCTCAAGCTTCAGCTTCAACTCCTGGTAGAAGTCCAGCTTGGTGTGCTCGATGCCGATGAGATCCTGTAGATTCGTTGACGGGCGCATTACCAGGCCTTCTCACATATGGACAGCAGGTCTTCCCAACTGGCGTAACGAGGGTTGGTCACATGGCAGGCGTCCAGCGTGGCCACCTGGCAGATTGTTTTCAGTTTGGACTGATCCGGAACCAGCTCACTAAGCCGCGTATTGACTCCCAGATCGTCAAACAGCCTTTCCAGTTTTTCTATGCCGAACAGAGCGGCCTTTTCATCCGAACAGACCCGGTTCCCTTCCACGATCCGGCCGATGGCCCCCATGCGTTTGGGGCAGGCCGGGAGATTGAAACGCATGACCTCGGGCAGAAGCGTCGGATGCACGAGCCCGTGCAGTACGTCGTAAATGCCGCCCAGCGAGTGGGCCAGACCGTGCAAAATACCCAGTCCCGCGTTGCTGAAAGCCATTCCGGCCGAGGTGCTGGCGATGGAGAGCTGTTCCAGGGCTTTCAGATCGCGGTCCAGCACCGCGGGCTTGATGTTGTCGATGATCAGCTCCACGGCCCGCAGGGTGTGGATTTCGGTAAATGGCGAGGACAGCCTGGAGACATAGGACTCGATGGCATGCGCCAGGGCGTCGATGGCCGAGGCGATAATCAGACTCTCGCTCTTGGTGATCAGAATGCTCGGATCAATGATGGAAATATTGGGTACCAGCGAACGGCTGATGATCGACATCTTCACTTCGCGTTCCACATCCGTGATGATGCAGAACTGCGTGGTATCGGATCCGCTCCCGGCCGTACTGGGCATAAAAATCATGGGAGGCAGCGGACGGATGACTTTGTTGGCGCCTTCGTAATCCCGGATATGGCCGCCGTTGCCCACGATGATGCCGATGCCCTTGGCCGTGTCCATGGGGCTGCCGCCGCCGAGGCAGATGATGACGTCGCAGCCTTCTTCGAGGTAGATACGGGCGCCCTCATGCACCTGGTAATCGCGCGGATTGGATACAACGTTGTTGTAATACACGCATTCGAGCTTGTCCCTGTCGAGAATATCCTTGACACGGTCCACCCATCCGGAATTTTCCAGGCCTTTGTCGCTGACGAAAAAAATCCGGTCGGCACCCACACGCCGCGCGCAGGGAGCCAAATGCTTGATACTTCCGTACCCGAAAATAATATCGGGTATAGCGAATTTTGTCGTCAACATTTCCAGCCAATCTCCTTGCTATACCGACGGAACTTCCATCTCAACGTTCAGTTTCTGATGTATTGTCTCAACTCCCTGCCGGGATTATGATCACTCCAAACCGCTTGCACTACTTGTCATGATTTATGAATAGTACAAGACCAACAGAAAAGATACTATTATCCACTTGCCATTTTTCAGTGAACAATTTTCCTTTATTTTTTAGAAATAATCATTTTATAGAGAGCAATCATTCATAGAAACACCACATGCAATCATCCTGAAATGTACCGGTATCTCTCTAATCTTCCTGCAAATAATGACACCCTACGCTCTGTCTGTTGCGCAACGCCGAAAATGTGACGATATGAGCGGCATAACAGCCGTGGAACAAGTCGACTATGGGCTTGGAAAGCGGCGTCCTTTTATAGAATTGCGAAAGATGTTCGATAAGGCTGCCCAGATCCGCACTGGCCCGTTTGAGCCGCGGTTCCGTACGGGTAATGCCTGCGTAATTCCACATGGTTGAGCGAATGGTGGCCCAATCCTGCGCGATCAGCGCCGGATCCTCGTTGTGGGCTTCGCCGGGATGCACCCAATCCGGTATGGATGCGAACAACCGCTTGTCCATGGAAGCCCGCTGCGACAGTTTGCGTCCGACGTACGCTCCGGCCTTGTCGCCCCAGACCAGTCCTTCCAGCAGGGACGTGCTCGCCAGGCGGTTGGCGCCGTGCAGGCCGGTACAGCTGCATTCGCCCACGGCGAGAAGCCGCTCCAGGTTGGTACGCCCGTTGGCGTCGCACAGGATGCCGCCGCAGTGGTAATGGGCCGCAGGTACAACCGGAATCGGTTCTTTGGTGATATCCAGACCGATTTCCAGGCAGCGATTGTAAATGGTCGGAAACCGGGTGGGAATATCGTGCGGAATGGCCCGGCAATCCAAATAGGCGCAATCCTCGCCGGTTTTGTGCAACTCGTCCACAATGGCCCGGGAAACCACATCGCGCGGCGCCAGCTCTGCACGGGAATCATATTTCGGCATGAAGCGTTCGCCGCGGTTGTTGAGCAGGTGCGCGCCTTCGCCGCGCATGGCCTCGGTAATCAGAAAACGGCGCTTGCTGCGGTAGTACAGCGTTGTCGGATGAAACTGCACGTACTCCACATTCATCAGGTTCACACCGGCGCGATGGGCCATAGCCAGCGCGGATCCCACACAACACTCGGCATTGGTGGAGTGCAGATAAATACGGCCCACTCCTCCCGTGGCCAGCACGGTGTAGTCGGCCAGAATGGTCTCCACGGTCTTGTTGGCGTCGTTGTAGACATAGGCTCCGAGACATTTGTTGACCCGTTGGTAGCGGAACGTCAGCTTGCAGGTATGGTGCATGCTGGTGATCAGATCCACGGCCGTACGGCTATGCAGTACGCGGATGTTGGGATCCTTTTTCACCGCCTCGGTCAGCCCTTCCATGATGGCCCGGCCGGTGTAGTCCGCGCAGTGCAGCACCCGGTAGGTGCTGTGTCCGCCTTCCCGTGTCAGGTCGTATTCCGTGGGCGTTTTTTTTGCAAAAGGGATCTGCAGCCGGTCGATCAGCACCGAGCGGACCGTGTCCGGCCCCGTACGCGCCAGATGCCGTACCGCGTTGTTGTAATTGTGTTTCCAGCCCGCTTTGAGTACGTCGCGTTCAAGAAGTGCGGGAGAATCGTCGGGCCCTGTGTAGACAATACCTCCCTGGGCGTAGGCCGTATTACCGTCGCCCAACGTTTCTCCCGCATTAATCAGGATAACCTGATGGCCCAGCGCCGCGATACGCAAAGCGCATGTGGCCCCGGCTATCCCCGAGCCAATGATCAAAACTTGTGTTGTGAACCGCGTTTGCGACGTCATACGCACCTTCTCAAACCTGCTTCGCAGCAGAAGCAAGCGTGTCTTTTATGAGGCAAATTCATCCATGTGGAAAAAGCCGCAGGAAGCATTGGACATCTGCGCCGGATGAGCGATGAGTTTGACCCGATCGCCTTCCAGAGAAGATTCCAGGATAATGCTTTCCTCCTTCAAAAGGTTCAGTGCTTTTTCCATGGCAATGCTGAACGAGTTGATCGTCTTGGAAGACGTTCCGCACAACCGCCGCAGGCAATTGAGATCCGCCTCAAACCCCCCTTTGAACACCAGAAGCGCGCCGTAAAGCCATTTGGCCAGCCCGTTTCGCCCCAACCTGAGCCTGTCGCGAAATTCGGCTTCCATCCGTTTGCTCTGACGAATCGAACCAATGACGTCGTTGTTCACGCCCACAAGGCAATACTGATGTTTTTCATCCAGCAATACGCGGTCCACCAGCCGGGTCATATATCTGTAGCGGGAGCCCACGATCTCCAACTGGCCTTCATGCAGGCGGGACAGGCTCTGAAACAAGCGTTCGCGATTGTTTCTGTCCTTCCTCAGACCGACGGAATGCAGCAGATCTCCCACATTCACACGCAAAGGAAGCGAATTTCCCTGTTTGCTGGTCGTGTGTATGGTGCAATACGTGAGCACATCCAGATCCCACTGATCAAACACCCGGCCGGTAAAATACACTTTCTTCCGTGCGGAAAGCGTACGCAATGGTTTATGTTCCACATGGGCGGACGCCCCCATGTAGGACGCGATGAACAGGTCGGAAACAAGATACGTGGCCGGATGCTGCGCCCTGAATCTGGACGGCCCGAACAAATCATTGGAAAGCTCGACACCTCCTGAGCTGAAGGGACCGTGAGGCATGGAGTAGCCTATGGGCATAGTGGTTTGAGGCATGTAAATCATGAGCTTTTCCCTTTTATTTCAAAGGTTATAAATACTTACCCTGCAAAACACCGGTTGTGGCAGGTCCGGTCCGCACCCCCTGGCAGGTACCATCCGGCAAGCTTTAAAATCTCCAAAAACTGTGTTTCTGACTTCCCATGACGGCTTTCTTGTCGAAATCGTTCTCCAGTGAAAGCGTACGCTGCCCCAGTTTGATCATATCGTCGATGTCCAGATTCAGATCATACAGGCCGTTGATCGTACCGATCATGGCATCGAAAGTTTCCGGATGATCGAACAGGGCGAAAGCCACAAAAAGACAAAATCCTGTCGCGTCCATTGCGGCGAGTACGGTCTCCAGATTCCCCGGCAGATCCTTGAGCAGTTCCGGATCCAGCGATGGATAGGGGCAATCCGCCGTGAGCACCTTCAAGGCCGTGGCGTAGCCTGTTGTGTGGTCCACGGAGCGGCTCGCCAGGTCCTGCCTCACGTTCAGACGCATACGCGTATGCAGTCCGTAGGCTCTGATGGCCTGGCTTTTGATCATGGCCGAACTTTCAATGCCGTAACATTTGGCCACTATCTCCACGCCGCTGCCCACGATCCGGCCGAGAGGCTTTCCCTTTCCGGCCATGGTTATCAACCGTACGGCGCCGTCCACGTCGCCATAGGGAATGACTCCCACCTCCATGGCCAGACCGATCGCAAGGCCCATTTCTATGGAGTCGAACCCGTAATCGTCACTCAGATAATCCAGCTTGGCGGCGGAACTCATATCGGTTATCCCGCACAAGGCCCAGGCCGTGACCAGATATTCGCAATTGCTGCCGTTTCCCGTCAGAAACCCGGAACATTTGATGACGCACCCGCTCTGGCACCCGCGCGTGGAGAGATTCATCAAACCGCATTCGCCTTCCAGCAAAGCCTGAATGGCGTTTTCACTCAACAAACTCGCATGCTCGGACGAAGCGTCATGCCGCGTGGCAATATGCAACTTCAAATCATTGGCCAGCTTCTTATGAGCTGCCGTAAAAATTTCCGGCGCCAGAGGCATGCGTGTATCGGTTTCATCCGCGTTGATGACGATGGCTTTGATGCCTTTCGCCCCCATGACCGCGCCCAATCCTCCATGGCTTGCATGCCGCGTGGGCTGCCCCAGCGAATCCGATATGGCGATGGAGGAATTGGCAAGCCCCATCTCTCCGGCGGTCCCAATGGAAAGAATGGCGACATTGTCGCCGTACTCTTGCCGCAACATCTCGCAGGTCGCATAATTGGGCATGGCCTGCAGGTTGTCAGCGCTTTCTATGGTCACGCCGTTCTTATCTACAAACACGACACGCAGATTGCTGTCCTTTGGTTCGCCTTCTATGACGATGGCGGCAATATCCAGACGGCCCAGAAAGCCCGCGGCCTGGCCGCTGGTGCTGGCCGTGGCGATGGTTCCCGTCAAAGGGCTTTTGCAGGCCACCGACAAGCGACTGGAGGTCGTGGCCGCCGACCCGCTCATCAGACCGGGTGCGATCACGAGCTTGTTTTCAGGACCCAGCGGATGGCACTCCGGAGGAACTTCGCCGCAAATGATCGACGACGTCATGGCACGGCCGCCGAAGCCCGTATATTTTCCAATGGCTTCGAATTTCGCTTCGGGGCCTTGCTCGCCGCCAACATCTATTCGGAGAATTCTATCCACGGACACCTCCCTGAGCCATCAACACATGCTGTGAGCCCCCGTACGTTCCCCAGTGGAACGTGCAGCAATCCCGTGAACTTTTTAAAATATTCCGCATCAATTTTCCAGAATGTTCGTTACCAGGTCGTACAAGGAAAAACCGATTTCGGATTCTATTCGCTTTTGCACAATCCGGGCGTTCTCCATCCGCGAAACCAATTGCCCCCGGGCTTTTTCATCATCAGGATAGCGTTCCAGCATATCCTGGAAATATTCATCCAACGTAACAGGATTGATGCCGTTTATCAGTTTGTTGGCCATGTACACAACTTCCCATTCGCTGATGGGAGCCGTATCGGACAGCAACAGGTCTTCATGAGCGGCGACAATATTTGCTATTTGATAAAAGCCCATCTTCAATAAAATACGGCCTCCTTCCACTTCATGGCGGGGCAGGCCTTTTGCCAGATCATGTACCAGCGCGGCACGTTCGATCTGCTCAAGATCCAGCGCATTCCCATTCCGGCCGACATTCATGGCCCCGCCGATGCCCAGCGCCACGGCGGCGACAACCTGGCCGTGCCTGGTGGCCCATTGCGGAGTTTTCGCCAAATGCAATATTTCCTGGCTCTCGCGCAGAGAAGGCAAACCCTGTCGGGGAAGTCTCTGGCGCAATTTCCTGTAATCCGCATCCGTATCCATACTCAGCAGGATGCCTTCATCGGCAACGGGCACGGTCTGCACTTGCTTGGGGTGCCGGGATGTGAAATCATCAAGCGCTCCTTTCAGAGCCCCCTTGCCATGCCAGTCCAGCAAATGCGATTTCACTGTGGCTGCAATGATCGGCGGATAGCCTTTGACACCTCCAAATGAAGGAAAAACAACGTCCGCTTCGCTCGTGTCAAAGATTTCCATCAATTGCAGCAATGTTTCCGGACGCACCAGGGGGACGTCTATCGGGAGCAGAATAAACCCCTCGCTGTCGCTTCGCAAAGAGGCTACGCCCGCCTGAACCGAGCGGTAAAACCCCAGGTGAAAAAAATCATCGTACACCACCCTGCAGTCCGTCCCGTCCAGATGCTCTTTGAGCCTGTCTGCCTGATGCCCTGCAACAACCAGGGTCTCCCGTAAACCAAGGGGATGCAGCAACTTGAGAAAATGTTCGATCAACGTGCCATCCCCGAACGGATACAATGGTTTGAATTCGCTTACACGGCCGAAAAAGCCGGACGCAAGGATGATGGCATCTAGTTTCTTGTTCATAACTAAACTGCTTGCTCGTATATGCCGGTAATTGGTACCGGTTGTGACCTTGCAGACGGTATCGCGCTAGGCGCTTCGGAGGGTCGGTGTCCCCCGGATGGCTGATTTGCCGGTCATTCGGATGTTTATCCGAAATGAACAAATCCGGGAGAAAGAGTTCTGAAGCCACTTAAGGACCGCTTCCTGCTCGTCCGCAAGGATATTTCGTTACAATTCCTTTCGAATCCAGGCCTGTGCGCATTCCGGATTCGACGTATCTTGCGGCCGGTTTGTCCTACGCGGCGCTTGGCGGAAAATACGGCACATCCCGGATGGATTGCATGCAGGAACTCAAATCAGGCGGCGGCGCCAACGCGAACCGGCCCACGCTCGACCGGTGTGCCGAAACGCTCGATCCACAGCGATTTGAGAACTGCATCTTCATCATGTCGTATGCTTGCCTACGCATCAAATCCAACAAGGTGGTCAGGATATGACCTCGTTATTACATCTGCATGGCGTTGTAATCTTCCTCGCCATATGTATCGAAATCATCGCCGGCGGAAGTATGCAATGCATAGGTGATATCGCTGCTCCTGTCGGAAAATCTCACGGAACAACTTCTCATCGTATACTCCTGCTCGGCTTTCAAAGCCAAAGTGCCCGCTTCCAGCAGTGT
This sequence comes from Desulfovibrionaceae bacterium, assembly GCA_963677785.2. Classification (GTDB taxonomy): domain Bacteria; phylum Desulfobacterota; class Desulfovibrionia; order Desulfovibrionales; family Desulfovibrionaceae. The sequence goes on from CAXXDH010000003.1 coordinate 342,006, forward strand.
ACCGGTAGTCAATCTCGTACCGCAAAAACCATTGACCATTTCCACCAGGGCAACAAACGTATCGGGCTGGTCCAGTACGACAAAAGCCCAGGCCAGACTGCATCCCAGCGCATCCATTGCTGCAGCAGCGCCCTGCTGTCCGGACAGCAACTCCTCGCGCATTCTCTGGCGCAGGAGTGGCCGGCCGGCGCTGTCCGTGGAAAAATGAAACAAATTTCCTGAAATTTCCCTGCGTGCTTGTTGCTGCAGAACGCCGGAGTGTGTGTCTGCCGGATTATCGGCGAAACACGCTTCATAAAGCGGGCGCGCATGTTCATATTCGGAAGGCATGATTTTCAATCCGTATGCTTTGGCCACGGAAGCGGCACCCGCCCCGAGCAACCGGCCCAGCGGCGTACCCTTTCCGATCTCGTGCACGAGCCTGACGGCACCCTCCATGTCGCCGAACCTGAGTAAGCCGGCTTCCATGACCAAGGAAAGCGATGCGACGATTTCCAACGCATCTAAACCATACGTATCCGCCAGGAACGCCAGGGTGCCTGCGTCTTCCTCGTCCGGAAATCCACAAGATCCGCCTGGCGCCCATACCGCTTCGGAAACGGGCAACCTGTTTTCCATATCCGGATACAGGCATGCGGCATCACAGCCTTCCCCGTCCGGGCAGGTCCGGGATAAAATATTATGTTGCGAATCGGATGCATGCGAAGCAGCAAAGGCCGCCTCTCCGAGAATTGCCGCTCCACTGAAGAAACCACGGGTATTATGCGCACCACTTCCGCCACCAGAAACGGCAAAGGCGCGGTTCAGGGTATTGGTCCCGTAGGTAAATCGTTTATCTGCGGTGAGCGGATGTTTGCCGAGACCGGCAATAAAAGCCTTGTGTGCTAATTGAAAAAGATCAGGATTGGCCGGTTTGCGCGGAGTGGTACCGCTGGGATTCAGGATAATCGCTTTTATTCCCTTGGACCCCATCACGGCACCCGTGCCGCCGCGCCCGGCGTGCCGAGTTGGACGCAGCTCGGGATCCGTAAACGCTATCGTCGAGCTTGCCATGCGCATTTCGCCTGCCGTGCCAATGGATACAACTGAAATCGAGTCACCGTACGCGGGCTTCAGTGCGTCGATCAGTTCATAATTTGTGCGCATGCGCAGGCCGTTCTCGGCTGCAATCCTGATCTCATTGGCGTCGATTGAAATCAGAAACAAATCCTTGGTGGCGGGATTACCTTCCAGAATGATCGCCGCGATACCCAGCCTGGCCATGGTTCCAGCGGCTTCGGCCGTGGAATTGGCGATCTTCAGCATTCCCGTCAACGGGCTTATGCAGCCCACGGACAACCGGTGCGTCGTCACCGCGGGCGAACCGCAAAGCAACCCCGGGGCCAGAATCAGTTTGTTTTCCGGCCCCAGGGGATGACAACCGTCCGGAATTTCTTCGCTGGCAATTTTCGCCGCCAACGCGCGCCCTCCCAGGCCGGCATAGACGCCTAAAGACTCGTATCGAGCCTTAGGACCTGTGAGGAAGCTCACATTGATGCGAAGAATCTTATCCATCTTACACTCCGTGTTCCTTGCACTCTTGCAGTGCGCAAGGCTTTTTTCAGCCTTACACCTGCTATCCGCAATAGAACCGCAGCAACGTATCCAAGAATCAGCTTCGCAAGGGCCAGCTAAGCAAGCATGGCCCGAAGCTGGCGCAGATGCAGTCGCTCTTCTTCGATACAGGCCTGCACGGCCTTTTTTTCATTATCAGGTACGAGCTCTTTCATTTCGATAAAAAAGAGCAAGGTGTCTTTTTCAAAGCTCATCGCCAGATGGATGGCGCTCACTTCGTCAGTGGCGTTTTCCACGTACTTGTCAACAAGCTCGTCGTTGAACAGCGTATGCGATGTGATCAACGCGTCCACGTAGGTCGCGTATTCGTCTTCCGTGGACCAGGCGGGAAGCTCAACTTCTCCGAGGCGCTCTTTGAGATTCTCAAAGATCACTTCATGCTTGCTTTCTTCCTTTGCCAGATATTGGAACAAGTTGCGGACTTCTTCTTTCTGCGCCTTTGCGGCAACGCGCAGATAAAAAGCCTGCCCCTTGCGTTCGATTTCCACCGCGGCTTCGGCTATTTCGTTGGCATGAAAAAAACTGGCCATTATAACTCCTGTTTCGTTCTACAGCTCGTTAGGCAGTTCGTTCAGCTGGGCCTGGGTAAAAACCGGACCATCTACGCAGACATACTTGGAGCCGATGTTGCAACGTCCGCATATGCCGACGCCGCACTTCATCCGCTTTTCCAGGGTGGTCAGAATCTGATCATCCTTGAAACCGAGTTTAAGCAGTGCCTGCAGTGTGAACTTGATCATGATCGGCGGTCCGCAAGTCACGGCCACGGTATTTTTCGTCTTGGGTTCCAGCTCAAGCAGCACGTTGGGGATCAGGCCCACGCGGTGTTCCCAGCCTTCGGCTTCCCTGTCGATGGTCAGCGTCGTATTCACATCCTTGCGTTCCAGCCATTCAGGCAGCTCGTATTTGAATGCCATGTCTTCGGGGCTGCGCGCTCCGTACAGCAGCGTGATGTCCCCGTACTGGTCGCGGTTGTCCAGCATGTACAGAAACAGCGTACGCAAAGGCGCCATGCCGATACCACCGCCGATGAAGACGATATTTTTGCCTTTCAGGTCTTCATAGGGAAAGTAATTTCCCAGAGGCGCACGGACGCCGATCTGGTCGCCGGCTTTGAGCGTGTGCAGTTTGGACGTCACTTCTCCGGCGCGCATGATGCTGAACTGCAGGTAGTCCATACGGGTTGGCGGCGAATTGATAACAAAGGTGGATTCACCCGTGCCGAATGCGGAAAGCTGGCCCACCTGGCCGGGACGAAAGGTGAATTCATTCATTTCCTTTTCGTCCTCAAGAACTATCCGCAAAGTCTTGATATTCGGAGTTTCCTGAATCGTCTCGATTATTCTTCCAATTTTAGGAAGGTAGACGTTGGGCATTTCAGTCATTGTAATATCCCTGTAGGCTTATGCTTTGCACGCGTCGGCACTTGCGACAGCCGCTTTGACGATCTCACGGATGTCGATGCCGGCAGGACAGCTCTTCACACAGCGGCCACACCCGCAGCAGGAGACGACCCCCTGATGGGCTGTGGGGTAATAGCTGAACTTGTGGCCAACACGATTCTTGAGTCGGTTCGCCTTGACGGACCGGGGATTATGACCGCTCGCTTCCATGGTGAACATGTGCATCATGCAGCTGTCCCACGTACGCAGCCGGGCGCCCTTGTCGCCGTAAGGCTCGTCCGTGATATTGAAGCAGTAGCAGGTCGGGCACAGGTAGGTGCAGGCGCCGCAGCTGAGGCACTTGTCCGACATCTCTTCCCAGAATTCCTTGTTGTCGAAAAGACCAATCAAAGCTTCAGGAGAATTGGCGATGTCCGGAGCCTCGGGCAGCAGCGTCTTGGCTTCTTCCTTTACCTTGGCGGCCGCGTCGGCTTTTGCGCCGGCGTCTTCAAGCAGCGAACTGCCCAGAAGCTTTTCGCCCTTGTCGCTTACGGATTCAAGAACGTACCCGCCGTCCACCGGAATCATCAATACGTCGGATCCAGCGGGGTCGGCAGGGCCTTCGCTTGTCCAGTTGCAAAAGCAGGTGGTTTCGGCTTCGGTGCAGACCAGGGACACAAACGCGGTCACCTGCCGTTTGGCAAGATAGTACTTGTCTTTGACCTTTTCCGAATCGTATACTCTGTCGAACATGGTGAAACCGCGCGCGTCGCAGGGACGGCACCCCACGACAACAGTGGGTTCGGCTTCAACCGTTTCGTTCAGTTTCAGAGCCACCTTGCCCGGATTTTCAGGATCTTTTTCGTATTTGTAGGTAAACAGCGTCTCGCATTTGGGGAAGATCGACTGCTTCGGCGTGGTGGTCGCCTCGCGCTCGAAAGTGATTCCCTTTTCCTTGTCAAAAGGCCGGAACACAATGGCGTCGCCGTCTTTGCAAGGCACCAGCGTACGCTGGTCCTTGCCCAGTTCTTCCAGCCAGGAGAGCAAACTTTCTTCTTTCAGATACTTGGCTGCCATTACCACTCCCTCTCTTTGATCTTTTCTTCTTCCATCTTGAAGGTAAGCAGTGGTGGCCGAGCCTCCAAGTTCGTACCTGCTTCGTAGTCGAAGAGCTCTTTGACGGACTTGTTCAGCTTGCGTTTGATCAACAGCAGCGGAATATCCACGGGGCAGGCGCGTTCGCACTCGCCGCACTCCGTGCAGCGCCCGGCGAGGTGAACGGCATGGATAACCTGGAACATCCACTTGTCCTGAACGCTGTCGCTCTGCGTCAACCAGTGCGGGCTGCGGCTCTGCGCCACGCAGAAGTCCTGGCATACGCACAGCGGGCAGGCGTTGCGGCAGGCGTAGCAGCGCAGACAGCGCTCCATGACGCTTTTCCAATGGCCCAAACGGACATCCAGATCCTGGCCTTCGAACGCTTCCAGATCCGCGTAGTTGTCTTCGGCCTTGGTCTCGAGCTTGTCGCCGATGAACACATCGGAAATCAACGCGTTCGGATATTTGCAACGCGTGCACTTGTCCGGGGCGACTTCCGCCTGGGGCAGGGTGTGCTCCTTGCCTCCGGCTTCCACCTTGACGGATCCGCCGGCGACTTCAGTCTTGGTCACTTTGCCGATGTTGCCGACTGCGCGTTTGATTTTTGTAACGTCGATTATTCCCTGACACGAAAGACCGAAGATATAGACATCCTCACGATTGATGAGGTCTTCCTGCAGCAGTTCGATGACTGAACGGCTGTCGCAGCCTTTGACGACGATACCGACTTTCTTGCCTTTGAGGCCGGTCAGGTATCCTGCCAGGTTCTGCACGCACAGGGGACTCCAGATGAGCCTTTCGATGTCCTCTTCCTTTCTGATGAAAAGAGGCGTGGCTCGCAGGGGGTCAAACCCTTGCTCCCAGCCGATGACCAAGTCCAGCTCAGGAAGCTTCTCCTTGATCTTACTTTTTAATTCTTCCAGTTGCGTCACCCTAATCCTCCATCTGGGTCGGAGGTTGAACATTCGCGTATTCAACCTTGCCGGCCGGGGTCGTTATTCAATATTAGCCGGCTTGGGCAATTGAACTGACAACCTTTTCCACCTCGCTGGGAGCGAAGCGGGGGGCCGGGCCGAGGTTATGAATCTGCTCAACAAAGCCCTTTACCACTGCCTGCCATTTCTGCCCTTCGGAAGCCGAAACCCAGGTGTATTCAAACCTGCGTCCGTCTATGCCGAGAATGGGGATCATCTGTTTGACCACTTCCAGACGCCGGCGGGCGTAGAAGTTGCCTTCGGAGTAATGGCAGTCTCTGGGATGGCAACCGGAGACGAGCACGCCGTCAGCGCCTTTCATCAAGGCTGTGAGCACGAACAGCGGATCGATGCGTCCCGAACAGGGAACGCGGATGACCCGGATGTCCGTGGGTTGCTGAAAGCGGCCCACGCCGGCGGTATCTGCGCCACCGTACGAGCACCAGTTGCAAAGGAACCCGACTATACGAAGCTCTGTGTCGGAAGCTGCTGACATATCGCGTTGACCTCCCCTAAGATCTGGTTGTCTGTAAAATGCTGCAGTTGAATAGCGCCCTGCGGGCAGGTCGAAGTGCAGATACCACAGCCCTGGCAAACGGTTTCAATGACCTCGGCCTTGGGCGAACCGCGGAAATCGATTTCCTTGATGGCGCCGAACGGACACGTGGAGATGCACTTGCCGCAACCCACGCAGCGCTTGATATCCACAAAGGAAACCTGCGGATCGCTTTCCAGCTGATCCTTGGAGAACAGGCTCAACACCTTGCTCGCAGCGGCACTGCCCTGGGCAACCGAGGTCGGAATGTCCTTGGGTCCCTGGCAACAGCCGGCGAGGTACACGCCGGCGGTGTTGGTTTCCACCGGGCGAAGCTTGGGATGGCTCTCCATGTAGAAGCCGTATTTGTCGTACGAAATACGCAGCTTCTCGGCCAATACCGCAGCATTTTTGTCGGCTTCGACGCCAACGGCCAATACGACCAGGTCCGCTTCGACTTCCAGCTGCGTCCCTGCGAGAGTGTCCGCACCGCGGACTACGTATTTGTCGCCCTTGGGGTAGATCATGGCGACGCGGCCGCGAATATACTTGGCGCCGTATTCTTCCATGGCGCGACGGGTGAACTCGTCATACAGCTTTCCGGGAGCGCGAATGTCCATGTAGAACACAAAGGACTGAGACTCCGGAATATGATCTTTGGTCAAAATAACCTGCTTGGCTGTGTACATGCAGCAGAAGCCGCTGCAGTAGGGCCGGTCCATGGCCTTGTCGCGGGAACCCACGCACTGAATGAAGACCACGTTCTTGGGCTCTTTGCCGTCGGACGGGCGCTTCACATGGCCGCCGGTGGGACCGGAAGCGGAAAGCAGGCGTTCGTATTGCAACGAGGTGATGACGTCCGGATAGGCGCCCGCACCGTATTCTTTGTATTTGGTGAAATCGAACAGGTCGTAGCCCGTGGCGGCGACAATGGCTCCCACGCTTTCGCTGACGATTTCGTCCTGCTGATCGTAGCGGATCGCCTTGGTCGGGCAGATCTTTTCACAGACGCCGCACTTGCCTTTGGTCAGCTTGATACAGTATTCGGCGTCGATGATGGCCTTCTTGGGAATGGCCTGCGGGAACGGGATATTGATGGCCGTGGTGGTGCCCATGTGTTCGTTGAACACGTCTTCGGCCTTTTTGCTCGGACACTTTTCCATGCACAGGCCGCAGCCGGTGCAGGCTTCCCAGTCCACGTAGGTGGCCTTTTTCTTAACCTTGACCTCAAAATTGCCAACATAGCCGCCGACTTCGTCGACCTCGGCATTGGCGTAGAGGGTGATGTTGGGATGCTGGGCCACGTCAACCATTTTGGGGCCGAGAATACAGCTCGAACAGTCAACCGTGGGGAAGGTCTTATCCAGTTTGGCCATTTTGCCGCCGATGGAGGAAGTCTTTTCCACAAGGACGACTTCCAGACCGCCGTCGGCGCAGTCCAGGGCTGCCTGGATGCCGGCGACGCCGCCGCCGATGACCAGTACGCGTTTGTTGATGGAAAACTTCTTCGGATACAGGGGTACGTTCTGGGCCAATTTGGCCACAGCCATGCCGACCAGGTCCAAAGCCTTGTGCGTGTTCGCCTCTTTGTCCTTGCCGACCCATGAAACATGTTCGCGAATATTCGCCATCTCAAAGAGATAACGGTTCAAGCCCGCCCGTTCGACCGTACGGCGAAAGGTGGGTTCGTGCATCCGGGGCGTACAAGAAGCAACAACGACACCATCCAGATCATTTTCATGAATGGCGTTGATGATAGCTTCTTGTCCAGGTTCGGAACAAGCATACATGGTGTCGGCCGCGTAAGCTACATTCGGCAATTCACGAGCCAGCTTCGCAACTTCGGCCACGTCCACTGTCGCCGCGATATTACTGCCGCAGTGACAAATGAAAACTCCGATTTTCATTATTGCTAACGCTCCTTCACGTCTAAAAAGCCAATAAAAGCACGACGGGGGTGGCGTTTTTTGTGGAGGTTTCAAAAAACACGCCACACCCCGACATTAAAACACCCTGAGCGTCCGTGCTTACGCATCAGTCGATTCCTAGGAGGCCGAGATTGTCCGCAGGACCTCTTTGGGACTGACGCATAATTTATCAAATCCGATTTTCTCTTCCGCCACTCCAAGGGCCAGGCCCATGAGCTGCGTGTAGTAGAAAACAGGGATTTTATAGCGTGTTTTATTGGCGAAATTAATTTGCCCCTGCCGCATGTCGAGGTTCATCTGACACAGGGGGCATGCCGTTACGATGGCATTCGCACCGAGACCAACGGCCATATCCAGCAGTTTGCCTGAAAGACGCATAACCACTTCCCGTCTGGCGACGCCGTAGGAAGCTCCGCAGCACTCAACCTTCAAGGGGAAAGGCACGACTTCTGCGCCCAAAGCTTCCATGATGCGGTCAATGGACATGGGATTCTCATGATCATCGAACTGCATGACTTCGGGGGGACGATTCATGATGCAGCCGTAGTAGCAGGCGACTTTCAGCCCAGTCAGCGGCTTGACCACGCGAGATTTGATTGCATCGGTTCCGATGTCTTCGACTACAACCTGCAAAACCGATTTCACAGGCAGAGTCGAACGCGCGGGCGTTTCCAGCAGATTGCTGATCCGTTCCTTTTTGGAGGGATCCTGCAGATTGCGCGCCGCGGTCTTCAGGTTGGTCAGACAGCTTGGACAGGGGGTGATGACCGCTTCGGCGCCCAGATCTTCGGCCAGCGTCAAATTGCGGGCCGACAAGGCGGAAGACAAGGTGTGGTCCACGGTGTGCGCCGGCGTCGAACCGCAGCAGCTCCAGTCAGGAATCTCCTTCAGGTCCATGCCTATGGCATCGCACGCCGAACGCGTGGAGCGCTCGTATTCTTCAGATGTGCCCAAACCGGAGCAACCCGGATAATATGCGTATGTTTTACCCATACTCATGACCGTTGCTCCTTGTATTTTTGAAAAATTTTGGCGACTTCTTCCTTGCCTTTGATTTCGTGCGGTTTGAAGCCGATCTTGCCCTTGGGAAGAATCTTGGGGGCGAGGTCGGCGTCGGTCCAGAACCGGCCGGTTTTCGCAACGAAATTGGCAAGCATGCCGACTTCAAAAACACGTCCATGTTTTTCCACGGAGGAGAGAAAAGAGTCAAAAAAGGTTTTGACCACTCTGTCGCTGGCATACCCTTCCAGACGCGCGATATGACGTAGCACGTCCATAATCTTTGCCACGTCAATACTGTTGGGACAACGTGTCGTGCAGGATTCGCACGTCGCGCAACGCCAGATGGATTTGCAGGAGAGAACCTTTTCCTTCTGGCCCATCTGAAGCAGACGCATGATCTGGCTCACTGTGAGGTCATAAGTAAAGGTGTAGGGGCAACCTGCAGTACATTTGCCGCACTGATAACAGAGGTCTAAGTTTTGTCCACTTCTCTCTTCCACCTCGCGGACGAAATCCGCGTCATACGATTCGGTGAAATGAATAACTTCCATGTGCTCGTCCAACTCCAATTGTGGGAGTCAGCCTCCCACCGCGTTTACATAGTTGAATGTTGAAGTGTCCATAGTGTTCTTTGCCAAAAAAAGCACTTCAGGGAGAAATATGATTCTCCCTGAAGTGCAGTATAGCTTTTTTTTACAGGGCTGCTTCGTAAATGGCAGCAACGTCTGCGTCTTTGGGGCAACGGGGGTTGGTGAGGCCGCAAGCGTCTTTCTGAGCATTGGCGGTCATGGTCGGGATGTCGGCAGCCTTGACGTCCTTGCCATAGCGCTTGCCCATTTCGATCAGGCCGGAAGGAATACCGACGTCGGCGGAAAGCAGTTTGATGGCTTCGAGGCATTTCTCAGCGGCAGCGCGCGGAGCCAAGCCTTCGATGTTCTCACCCATGATCTGAGCCATTTTGGCGAAACGGTCAACCTTGGCGATCAGGTTGAATTTCTCAACATGAGGCAGCAGGATGGCGTTGCATTCGCCGTGAGGCAGGTCATAGAAGCCGCCCAGCTGGTGAGCCATGGCGTGTACGTGACCCAGAGAAGCGTTGTTGAAAGCCATACCGGCCAGGTACTGAGCGAAGCACATCATTTCGCGGGCTTCGATGTCCTGTCCGTTGGCAACGGCGGGGCGCAGATACTTGAAAATCAGTTCGATGGATTTTTCAGCAGCGGAGTCGGTCATCGGGTTGGCAATGGTGGAAACGTAGGCTTCCACAGCGTGAGTCAGAGCGTCCATACCGGTGGCAGCGGTCAACGCCGGAGGCATTCCAACCATCAGCAGCGGATCGTCAACAGCGATACCGGGGGTAACACGCCAATCAACGATGGCCATTTTTACTTTGCGGGACAGGTCGGTAATGATGCAGAAACGAGTCATTTCAGAAGCCGTACCAGCGGTGGTGTTAACCGCTACGTAAGGAGGCATGGGCTTCGTGGATTTGTCAACACCTTCAAAGTCGTGAATCTTGCCGCCATTGGCGATTACGAGACCAACACCCTTACCACAATCGTGAGAGCTACCACCACCCAACGTGATCAGGCCGTCGCAACCTTCAGCCTTGTACATGTCAACACCTTCATGAACGTTGGCGTCGGTGGGGTTAGGAATGGTTTTGTCATAGACGGCGTACTTCATATTCGCTTCATCCAGCAGGTCGGTAATCGTTTTCAGAATACCGGCACCTACGATACCCTGGTCGGTGACGATCAAAGGCTTGGTCGCGCCGAGAGCACGAATCTTGCCAGGAATCTCTTTTGCTGCACCAATACCGATCAGAGTAACGCTGGGAATGAAATAACCGTAAACTTGTTCACGTACTGCCATGACACACTCCGTATGTTGTTTTTGGTTGTGCAAACGTGGGGGAACCCCCAGGACACTTACCACTCAACTGTTTGGCTCCTAAGGAGCAAGGAGTGGACCAAAAACAACAATATAATTATCTCAGTATATTAGAGAATATTTTCTTTTCGAAAAGCCTCTCAGCCGGACCTTGCAGGGTCGTTTTCGCCCTAGCCCCGAGGCCGTAAGACCAGGAATCCTTCTTTTTCTAATGAACTCCAGGCTATTAGCTCTCTGAGTCTTTTTGACACGTTTTTTTTATTATTTGGGTCAATTCTGCCCTTTGTCAAGACAATTCCTTTTGCCTGGACACAGCGGCTGTCATTATTTCTTCAAAAAAAGTGTTAATTTTTAACAAGTAACCACAAATGTTAAAAAAAACATAACTTATTTGAAACAAACAGCTCACGGGTAAAAAACAGCCCTTCCTTTGTTTGCAAACACCGCCTTTTCTCCAAAATGAAAACTCTTTTTCACCTGGCGCTCTTCCGAACGCGTCCAGACATTGTTACCTGACGTTCGCAACCGATGTTTAAAACACCGGCTATCCATTTCTTAGTCCCGAATCGACACCTTCAAGGATGGCATTCTCCTGCTCCAGCAACCGCAAGCAGGCTTCGGTCCTCATCAAGGTACAAACCAGAACACAAAAAAAAGTATGTTATTTATAAGCACAATTCAGGCCAAAAATTATCCTTTCCCGTCATCAAATCCGTTTTTTTTGTTGCATATCCTGATTCCACCTTGACTCGAGCCTGTTTTTCATACGTCAAAAACCTTCTTACATGCCAAAATCACACGAGAAACATCTGTAAACATGGCTTAACATGGTTAGTCTGCCGCTGTCCCGCCGAGATACCCTATCCTCTTCAATTCCAGCCGCTTTCCAACACGCCCCCCTGCTTACACCCTATTCCGAATGGAACAATGTAAAGGGTACATGTTCAATTATAACACACCTGCCCCGGAATCCCGGACACTCTGTGCCAGCAAAACAGTAATCAGTTCCCATAGAACAAGAATCACGCCCATAGCCTACTCAAAAAAAGGGGGGGGAATGTATCATTATATTGTATCCTTTTGATAAATCGCTTCCCAAAATGTCTCATTTTGACAATCATATTGTTTCAAAGTCGAATGATCCGGGCTTGTTCCCCTGCATTCGCCGCTTTCCATCAGCCATCAGCGCTTTTGACATCTCCCAAAGCTTGGGCTAACAGAATCCGTTTCAACAACATATTACATATCCGGAAAGGAACTGATCCTCCCGGCAATAAAGAACGGTCCCATGAGCTCCATTCAAAAAATCAAAGGGTTTGCCGACATTTACGGCGAGGCGGACGCCTTGATGACCCGCCTGGAAAGCACCGCGCGCGATGTCTTCGAACGTTACGGCTACCGCGAACTGCGCACGCCGTTGCTGGAAAAAACCGAGTTGTTCTGTCGCGGCATCGGCGACGAGACAGACGTGGTCCAAAAAGAAATGTACACCTTCGACGACCGCAAAGGACGCTCCGTGACGCTTCGCCCCGAGGCCACCGCCGGAGTCATGCGCGCGTATATTGAAAATAAATTCAGCGCAGCCGAACAGGTCAGCCGCTTTTTCACGCTGGGCCCCATGTTTCGGTACGAACGTCCGCAAAAAGGACGGATGCGGCAGTTTCATCAGGTCAATGCCGAGTGTATCGGACCGTCGGAGCCCCACGCCGACGCCGAAGTCATTCTGATGCTCCTGCTGTTTCTGCGCAGTGTCGGATTGAACGACCTTTCGCTGGAGATCAATACGCTGGGCTGCCGGGAGTGCCGTCCGGCGTACCATGAAGCCCTCAAGGCATTTCTGGCCCGCCTGGATCCCGAGACGCTCTGTGCGGACTGCCGCAGGCGCATGAGTACCAATCCGTTGCGCGTGCTGGACTGCAAGGTGCCTTCCTGCCAGGAGCAGATCGCCAACGCGCCCACGGTACTGGACAATGCGTGCCCGGAATGCAAAGAACACTTCCAGACGGTGCTGGGCGTGCTGGACAAGGCCGGACAGGCCTACCACCTGAACCACAAGCTGGTACGCGGCCTGGATTACTATATGCGCACGACATTTGAAGTGGTCTCCACGAACATCGGCGCCCAGTCTTCCGTGGCTGGGGGCGGCCGCTACGACGGCCTGATAAAGCAGCTGGGCGGCGGCGACGTGCCCGGCGTGGGCTTTGCCTGCGGCATGGAGCGGCTGATGCAGCTGATGCAGGAGCAGGAAGGCCGTACCAGGAATTTTTATCTGGCCGTGCTCGGCGCCGAAGGGCTGGACGCCGGCATTCTGCTGGCCCAGCGTTTGCGCGAAGCCGGCCTTGCCGGAGAAATGGGCTACGGAGCCAGAAGCGTGAAGAGCCAGATGCGCCAGGCCGGCAAATCCGGCGCGCAATTCACCCTGTTGCTGGGGGCCGAAGAACTGGCAAATCAACAGATACTTGTTAAAGACATGACCAGCGGCGAACAGACCGCTCTGGCAACAGGTTCGGACCAGGACCTGGCCGCATTGGCGCAATACCTCAAGCCGGGAACAGAAAGCAGGTAATACCATGGAAGAGCAAGCGGATATTCAATCATCGCATCAAAAACACGTCCAGGCCCTGGGCGATTGGCGCCGTACGCACAGTTGCTGCGAACTAACGGCAAAAGACGTCGGTGCCGAAGTCTGCCTGATGGGCTGGGTGCAATTCCGCCGCGACCACGGCGGCCTGATCTTCATCGACATGCGCGACCGCAACGGGTTGACCCAGGTTGTGTTCAGTCCGGAAGAAAACCCCGAAGCCCACGAGCAGGCACATATTCTGCGTACGGAATATGTGCTGGCCATCAAAGGGCGCGTACGCAACCGCCCGGACGGCATGCTCAACGATAAAATGCACACCGGTGAAATCGAAGTGGTGGTCAGCGACTGGAAACTGTTGAATACCTCCAAGACGCCGCCCTTTCATATTGAAGACCGGGTTGAAGCCTCGGAAAACCTGCGGCTGCAATACCGCTACCTGGACCTGCGCCGGAGCAGGATGGCCAATAACCTGATGCTGCGCCACCGCGCGGCCCAGGCCACCCGGCGCTACATGGATTCCCTGGACTTCCTGGAAATCGAAACACCTTTTCTGACCAAAAGCACGCCCGAAGGCGCGCGCGACTTTCTGGTGCCCAGCCGCGTCAACCAGGGGCAGTTCTACGCCCTGCCCCAGTCCCCCCAGCTATTCAAACAGATGAGCATGGTGGCCGGACTGGACCGCTATTATCAGATAGTCCGTTGCTTCCGCGACGAGGACCTGCGCGCGGACCGGCAGCCGGAATTCACCCAGATAGATGTAGAAATGTCCTTTGCGGACGAGGAACAGATCATTGAAATGGCCGAAGGCCTGATCAAGGAGATCTTCCATGAAACCCTGAGTATGGAGCTCAATACGCCCTTTCCGCGTATGGAGTATGACGAGGCCATCGCCAAATACGGCGTGGACCGTCCGGACACCCGCTTCGAGCTCTTTCTCACCGACGTCACCGACGTGGTCCGCGACTCGGATTTCCGGGTTTTTGCCAAGGCCGAACTGGTCAAGGGGCTGCGCGTTCCCGGTGGTGCGGAGCTGACCCGCAAGGAAATCGACGACTACACCGAATTCGTCAAAATATACGGCGCCCAGGGCCTGGCCTGGATCAAGGTCAAGGAAAACGGCGATTGGCAGTCTCCGTTCGCCAAGTTTCTCAGCGAGGACGAACGCAAGGGACTGGCCGAAAAACTCGGCATGGAAATCGGCGACATCGTCTTTTTTCAGGCCGGAGCCGCGGACATGGTCAACAACGCGCTGGGCTACCTGCGGCTGCAGATCGGCGAACGCTTCAAACTCATCGACCACGACGCCTTTTCCTTTGTCTGGGTTGTGGACTTCCCGCTGCTCGAATGGGATCCGGAAGAAAAACGCTACGTGGCGCGCCACCATCCGTTCACCTCGCCCAAGGACGGCCACATGGAGCTGCTCCAGAGCGACCCGGCAAACGCCAAGGCCAAGGCCTACGATATCGTGCTCAACGGCATTGAGATCGGCGGCGGATCCATCCGCAACCACACCCGGGACGTGCAGACAAAGATGTTCGAGGTCCTGGGCGTGACCGACGATGTGGCCGAGTACAAATTCGGCTTCCTGCTCCAGGCGCTGGAATACGGCGCGCCGCCCCACGGCGGCATTGCCTTTGGCTTCGACCGGTTGGTCATGCTGCTTTGCAAGGTGGACTCCATCCGCGACGTCATCGCTTTCCCCAAAACCCAGAAAGCGACCTGCATGCTCACGGAAGCGCCCGACTTCGTGGCCAACAAACAGCTGCGCGAACTGGGCATCAAGGTTCGCGACCTGGTCAAGAAAAAAGAAGCTGCCGGAAAACCCGCCGGCGAGGATGATGCATAAGCTGCGAACAATTCGGCTGGTTCGTCCCCTGTGCTTTGCAACCACCGGGAGAGTACTTATGTACACTAAAGAGTACGTAGCCATGAAGACACGATTTGAAACAGGGGGCGAACAATGAGCCTGTTACGCATACATACCTATCCGGACCCCGTCCTGGCCGAGAAGGCCCGGAAGGTGGACGAAATAACCGATGCAATACGGCAGCTTGCCGCGGACATGAGCGAAACCATGTACGAAGGCAACGGCGTGGGCCTTGCCGCGCCCCAGGTGGGCGAATCCATCCGCCTGGTGGTGCTGGACGTGACCGGCCCCGAGGAACGCAAGGGATTGATGTCCCTCATCAATCCCGTCATCGTGCAGCGCGAGGGCTCGGTCGAATCCGAAGAAGGCTGCCTGAGCCTGCCCATGCTCAGCGGCAAGGTGACCCGCTCCGAAAAAATCACGGTACATGCCACGGACCTGGACGGCAATGAGCAGAAAATCGAAGCCGAAGGGCTGCTGGCCATCTGCCTGCAGCACGAACTCGACCACCTCGACGGCGTACTGCTGCTGAACCGGCTTTCCCGACTGAAGCGTACGATGTATGAAAAGAAAGCCAGAAAGATGAAAGAACGCGAGGCCAGAGCGTGAAACTGATCTTTATGGGAACACCCGGATTTGCGGCCACGATTCTCAACTCGCTGCTGGACTGGCCCAAGGCCGAAATGCTTGCGGTCTATACGCAACCGGACCGCCCGGCGGGCCGGGGGCGCGTGCTGCGCGCCTCCCAGGTCAAGCAGGTGGCTCAGGCCAGGCGCTTGCCCGTGTACCAGCCCAAGACCCTGCGCGATCCGGAAGAACAGGAACAGTTGCGCCGGATGGAGCCGGACGCCGTCATCGTCGCCGCCTACGGCCTGATCCTGCCCCAGGAAGTCCTGGACATACCGCGCCTGGGCTGCATCAACGTCCATGCCTCCCTGTTGCCGCGCTACCGCGGAGCCGCGCCCATTCAGCGCGCCATCATGGCCGGCGAACACGCCACCGGCATTACCATCATGCATATGGACGCCGGGCTGGATACGGGCGACATGCTGCTGCAGCGGGCCCTGGTCATCGGCAAGGACGACACCGCGGCCATCCTGCACGACCAGCTGGCCGAACTGGGCGGCGAAGCCCTGACCGACGCCCTGAACCAACTCGAAGCCGGAACCCTCAAAATATTTCCGCAAAACAACGAAAAGGCCACCTACGCGGCCAAACTCCAGAAAGAAGAAGGCCTGGTGGACTGGAACCGTACCGCGCAACAGGTCCACAATCAGGTGCGCGCGCTGCATCCCTGGCCGGGCGCCTATTTTTTCTGGACTCCGCCGGGCAAGGACAAAGCCCTGCGCCTGACCCTGATGCCCGGCGAAGTAGGCCCCAAGGTCGAACTCAACGCCGTGCCCGGCACCATTCTCGGCCTGCGTGACGACAAACTGGCCATCACCTGCGCGGACCGCGAATACCTTGTTCCCGGCCTGATCCCTGAAGGCAAAAAGCAAATCGACGCGCGCTCTTTCCAGAACGGCTATTTGTGCAAGAGATAGGCGTCCGTTTTTTTGCGAACAGCACAATCCTCAAGAGCAATCCGGCATTTGCGGCTAACGCTGTTCACAGCCTTAATTTTTACATAAGACTACATTATAATTTTTTAATATTTGCGCCAGGATAACAGCTCTCCGGCAGGAGGGATTGCCTATCACGAGCAGGTATTGTAATTATTCTATGTAATTTGTTTTTCTTTTCAAATAACATAAGCAACCTTATTCTGTGAGTATGCCTTTTCATCATTCCCAGATTCCCGACGACCCGTACGAACGGGAAGAAGCCGCGGCCGGAACCCGCAAGCGCTTGTTTCTCGGACTGATTACCGGCGCCTGCTTTCTGCTCTGTTCGATCCTGGTGCTGCTCTGGATTGTTCCGTACGTCGGCCTCAACGGCATTCACCCCTGGGCTCCGGCCATCGCGGGGGTTGTTTTTACCTGCGCCATTCTTGTGGTCACCTGGGCCTGGCTCGGTCTGGTGCTGCGCATCATGCTGGGCAGATCCCTGCCCTTTTCCAGCCAGCTGCGCGGACTGGCCATCAAATTCTTTCTGCCCTTGATGACCCTGCTCGGCCGCGCTTTCGGGATTCCCAAAGAAAACGTCCGCGGCTCCTTCATCAAGGTCAACAACGAACTGGTCCTTAATGAAGCGGGACAGCACAAACCCGAAGACATTCTGCTGCTCATGCCGCACTGCCTGCAGAACAGCCGCTGCGACATTCGCCTGACCTACGACATCACCAATTGCAAACGCTGCGGCAAGTGCGCCATCAAAGGACTGCTCGAGCTCTCCGAACGCTACGGCGTACATCTGGCCATCGCCACCGGCGGCACCATAGCCCGCCGCATCGTGGTCCAGACCAGGCCCAAGCTGATTCTGGCCGTGGCCTGCGAACGCGACCTGTCAAGCGGCATCCAGGATACCTACCCCATTCCGGTTTTCGGCGTATTGAATTCGCGGCCGCACGGTCCGTGTCTGGATACCCAGGTCTCTCTGACCGCCCTGGAAAACGCGCTGCAGCTGTTCCTGGATGATGCAAGCAAGGCTGAAATTGCCAAGCGTCCGGCACCCAACAAGCCCAAAATTCTGCGCGCCCGAAAATCAGGGCAAACCGGACAAGCCTCCTGAGTCCGGGAAAGGCCATGACGCGGAAGAACAGCCGCCATACGCCCCCGGCCCGTGCAGCTGCCTTGTCCTGCCTGGAAGCCGTCCTGCGCAAAGGAACCGACCTGCAGGAAGCCCTGGACGCCGCGTTGCGGTCCCGTACGCTCGACCCGCGCGACACGGCCCTGGCTACTGAGCTGGCGTACGGCGTATTGCGCCACAAGGCCCGCCTGGACTGGCTGCTCCACCGCCATCTGCGCGAGCCGCAAAAACTCCCCCCGGCCATGCTTCAAACACTGGAAACCGCCTGCTACGAAATCCTCTTCCTCGAACGGGTGCCCGTGTACGCATCCGTGGACTGGGCCGTCGAACACTGCAAACAAACCTTTGGCCAGGGCCGCGCTAAGCTGGCCAACGCCGTATTGCGCAAAATCGCCACCCCGGATGAGCTGCAGCTCGGACTCGATCCCCAGCGCTGCCGCGCGTGTTTTACGGATCAAACCGAATTTCTGGCCACCTGGTACGCGGCTCCGCGCTGGCTGGTGGAGCTCTGGCAGCGCAGCTACGGCCATGACCGGACCTCCGCTTTGCTGGAAGCCTCGCTCATGGTGCCTCCCCTGGGCCTGCGGCTGCGCCGCGGATGCGCCGCAGCCGACATGCTGCCCAGGCTGGGCCCGTCAGCCGCCGGCGTGGCGGAACAGGGCGTTGCCCTGGCCGTACGCGGCGCCGATGCCGCCGCCGTACGCGAGCTGGAACAGGCCGGCGAATTGAGCCGCCAGAGCTTCGCGGCCCAGCAAGCCCTGCTGGCGCTGCAGCCCGAAACCTGGCCCGAACCCATCTGGGACGGCTGCGCCGGACGCGGCGGAAAAACCTGCCAGCTGCTCGAACTGGGGAAAAAAGATCTGGTCGCCAGCGACCCGCATTCCAAACGTCTTGAGGGTCTGCGCAGCGAACTCCAACGTTTGGGGTTGCCGCCCATTCCGGTCCATTGCTGCGGCGCGGACGCCCCGGTCTTTGTTCCGCAGGCCCGGACCATTCTGCTGGACGCGCCCTGCTCGGGCCTGGGCGTGCTGGCGCGGCGTCCGGACGCCAAATGGCGACGCCGCCCGCGCGACCTGAAAGACCTGGTCAGGCTCCAGCGCCGTATCCTGCACCAGGCCTGCGAACTGCTGCCGGAAAACGGCTTGCTGGCCTATCTGACCTGTACGGCCAACCCGGCGGAAAACGACGGACAAATCAACAAATTGCTGGCCGCGCGCCCGGACATGCGCCTGGAAATATCCTGGGAAAGCCCGGACATTGCAAAATTTGGAGAATATTTCTACGCGGCGTTGCTGCGCAAGGCGTAACGTCGCGGGGGACAAGAATCCCCTTTCTTCGGATTGAATACGCGCTATTTTTTCTTGCGTTCCACCAGCTCCACCTTCTCGACGATCTTGTCGTAATAGAGCTGATTTTTTTCAAATTTAATGGGCTTGTTGTAGCGGATGTTCCAACGGGTGATCAGAAAATTGAGTTTCTGCATCTGGCGGTAGCGGGTCTGTTCGTCCTCGCACTGTTCCAGCATTTCCACAATGGTGTGGATTTCCTTTTCGTCCGCGATCTGCGGCGGCACATGGCCCGAGTTGCGCAGGATCTTATACGCCATACGCAAGTCTTCGGGAACCATGGAATCGTCTTCCAGCTCCAGGGGCTTGCCCGCCCCATCCAGATCGTCGAAACCGCCCTCGCGCATGGATTTTTCAATGCGCTCGTCAGCAATCTTGTGCCAGTAAAACATGATTGATCCTCTGCATAAAACCAATTTTCCGCGATTTGGCGGAGCGTCATAAGAGATGCTTCGGTAGTAATCTAACAAAGAGAAGCGCGCCCCGCCATGCCTTTTTCACAACAGCTTTTGACAGCTTTCTTGACCGTTGACGCTAATCCCTGGTACGATATTATAGATTCTTTTTATTGCTTGGGAAGCTTGAAAGGTGGGGGAAAAATGATTGCACAGCTGCTTCGCTGTCTCTTTAAGAATATCCTTTTCTTTGTCGTTTTGAGTCTTGTCATTGTCCTGTGCGGCTGGGGCTGCACAAAAGACGACCCCATCCGTATCGGCTTCGTCGGGCCGCTGAAAGGAAACTATTCGGATCTTGGCGTTCAAGGGCGCAACGGCGCTCAGCTTGCCATGGAAACCATCAATAACAAGGGCGGCGTTGCCGGCCGGCAGCTGGAACTGCTCGTTCGCAACGACAACGGCATGATCACGGACGCTCTGGAGGCGGACCGTGAATTGATGCGCCAGAAAGTTGTGGCCGTCGTGGGACATATGCTCAGCGCTCAATCCCTGGCTGCAGTGCAAGAATTTGCCGATGAGTCTTTGATATTTCTCTCCCCCACAACATCCACCCCGCTGCTAACCGGAAAAAACGACAATTTCTTCAGAGTGATGCCGGCCAACCAGAACTGGGCTGCCGCACTTGCCGTGTACGCGACCGTACACATGGGCAAACCGATGACCCTCATGCTCATAGACGACAATAACAAGGGCTATACCGTCCCCTTTTGCAAAGCTTTTGCCGAACGTTACGCCCAGCTGAGCGGCGAAACCATTGAGCAGCACTTCTCATCCGGCTCTTCCGGCTGGCAGGAAAAGGTTCTTGCCCGGCTGGCCGCGGACAAGCCCCAGGCGCTGCTGGTGGCGGCTTCGGCCAGAGACACTGCCTCCCTGGCCCGTCGATTGCGGTTGGCGCATCAGACCTTGCCGATACTGACGACTCCATGGGCATACACCAAGGAAGTTATAGACCTGGGCGGATCTGCGGTGGAGGGCATGATAACTTCCATGAGCTTTGACGAGAACAGCAACCTGCCTGAATTCATTGCTTTCAAGGAGGCCTATCTCAAGCGTTTCGGACGCGAACCCAGCTTTTTCGCAGCGTTCGCCTATGACGCTGTCCTGGCCCTGGCCGACGCCCTGTCGCGGACAGGAGGAAAGCCCGAGGGACTCCCGCGCGAGCTGGTCCGCGTTCAGAACCTCCAGGGCGCAATGGGCCCTTTTTCCATTGATGAGAATGGAGACGTGAAGAGGCAGTATTTCATTGTGACCGTGAAGTCCGGAAAACTGCATACGTTGTCCCTGGAGCCCAGCGGAACTCCTGCACCGTCACCATCTCCTTGAAGCCGAGACCTTTCACAATGCCTATCCTTTCTCTGTCCCACCGAATTCGCAGAAATCTGGTGTTGTGGACCATAGCACCTGGTTTGGTTATTATCCTGCTGCTGGGAGGATATTTCGCTGTCCAGGAAAAACTCGCCTTTGAAAACAGTAACGGGGGCTTAGCGGTTTCCCTGGCCAAATACGCAGAAAGCTATATCAGAACAGCCCGAAACTCCCTGTTGCAGCTTGCTCAGTTCATGCCTGAAGCTGACGCTGAAGCAATTCATAACGTCTTACAAGCCACTATCAAGGCATTTCCCGAATTCGACCGAATCATCCTCCTGGACAACAGGCAGAACATCAGAAACTCGGCCCCGCCGGGACTGCTGGGAGCCGAGTTGCCCAGCATCACAGCTGTACAACTTGCCACGGCCAGCCTGGCCTCCACACCGCTCATCTCTCCGGAATCCGGCAAACTGATTGTCCAGCTTACACAACCTGTGAAAGGCGGAGGCGCGCTCATCGGCGAGTTGAATCTGGAAGCCCTGCAACAGGGCCTCAACGATTTTCTGCACAGCAAGCAATGCGACGTCATTCTGAGCGACACGTTCGGCAATCTGATCGTACATCCCGATAGAAACCAAGTGGAGCTGCAGACCAACATTGGCAACACCTCACTTTTTAAAAACGCCCTGCAGGCGGGCCTGGGGTCTTTTACGGCCTCCGACCGAAAAGGCCGGCAAATGGGATCGGTGACGACGGTGGAGGGTACGGACTGGCTGCTGCTGCTTTACAAGCCCGCACGGGAAGTGTTCGAGCCGGTAGTTTTTCCGCTTGCCATGCTTATCGTTGCATTGCTGCTTTTCTTTGCGGTTCTCGCCACACTGCTGAATCGGGAAATGAACCGGCTGGTTGTCCGGCCTCTGATTGCGTTCACACGGTTCATACAGGGGTTCGCGGAGAGCGGGCACAAAATGTTGCAACCGCCGGAAACCAATTATGAAGAACTGGAGGCCATGGCCTCCGCGTTCGAGGCTATGGCTGAAATAGTCCAGCGGCGCGAGGCAGAGCTTCGCTTTTCCGAAGCCAAATACCGCTCGATTTTCGAAAACGCCTCGGAAGGAATCTTTCAGAGCACCCCTCAGGGGCGCGTTCTCAACGCCAACCCGGCCGTAGCGGCCATACTCGGTTTCGACAGTCCCCGGCAGGTCATTGATGACGTCAACGACCTGGCTGAACAAATTTACGTCCACTCCGCGGACCGGAGCACTTTCCTGAAAGCCCTCGCATCTCACGGAGAAGTCAATAACTTTGAAACCCGCCTGCGGCGTCGCAACGGAGAAATTATCTGGGCCACACTCAACGCCCGGCCCATTTATAACGACAAAAAACAACTGGTCTTGGTGGAAGGGCTGCTGGCCGACATCACGAAACGCAAGCATGCGGAACAGAAACTGGCCGAACTGAACCAGAACCTGGAGCAGCTGGTGGCTCAGCGAACCCAGGCTCTGGCCGCCAAAGCCGAGGAACTGGACAATGCCAACCGCAAACTGCGGGCCCTGGATGAATTGAAAACCTCTTTCCTTTCCTCGGTTTCACACGAGCTGCGCACGCCGCTCACTTCCGTGCTGGGATTCGCCAAGCTCATCAACAAGGACTTTGTCCGTCTTTTCCTGCCTCTGGCGTCCGGCAACAAATCCTTGCAGAAAAAGGGCCGGCGTATCCGGGACAATCTGGACATCCTCAACCAAGAGGGCGAACGCCTGACACGAATGATCAACGACTTTCTGGACCTGGCCAAGGTCGAAGCCGGACACGTGAAGTGGAGCGACAGGATTGTCGATGCCTCCGCCCTGCTGCGCCATATCGCTCGAGCCGCTGAGGGGATGTTCACAAATACGCCCGAAGTGGATCTGGTCCTGGACCTGCCCCCCGGCCTTCCCCAGCTCTTCATTGATCAAGACCGCCTCAAGCAGGTGGTGATGAATCTGCTCAACAATGCGGCCAAATTTACCGCACGTGGCACGGTGACCCTCTCAGCCCGCCCCGTGTCCGAACAGAATCTGCGTATCTCCATTGCGGATACGGGCCAGGGCATTCCAGCAGGCGACCTGGACAACATCTTCGACAAATTTCAGCAGGCTTACCGTGACGACACCCGAAGTTCAAAACCTCAGGGAACTGGTCTTGGTCTCGCTATCTGCCGCGAGATAGTCACCCATTACCATGGCCGCATCTGGGCCGAATCCGAATTCGGCCAGGGAAGCGTTTTTCATATCGAACTGCCCGTGGTCTGTACGGCATACGAAGAACAACCCGACGCGCTCTCTCCCGAAGACCTTTCCAATCAGGGACCTCTGGTGCTGATCGTAGACGACGAGATGCCCTTCTGCAGCTACGTCGCCCAGATCCTCCTTGCCAAAGGCTACCGGACAATGATCGCGCTTGACGGTCCAACAGCACTGGAAAAAGCGCTTTTTTACCGGCCCGACTGCATCACCATGGACATCATGATGCCCGACATGGACGGAGAGGAGGTCATCAGGCAGCTCCGGGCGAATCCGGACCTGAAAAACATCCCCATCGTGGTCATTACGCTCTTGCAGGGGTATCAAAACAACGAAGCAGACGCGACCATCCGCAAACCCATCGAAAAAGACAACCTCCTGAACGCCCTGGACAGCCTGACGGGCCGAACACCTGTCCGTTCCCCCATCCTGGCCTTGCATCGGAACGCCGCCAAAGACTTGGACACAAATTTTTCTCTGGACTCCGACAGCATTGAGTATTGCAATGAGATGGAACTTTGGCGCCGCATTGAAGCCGGTTTCCAGGGCATGGTCCTGCTTCCCGCCTGGGAGCTTAAAACCCTGGAGGTGTCGCGCCTGACTTCCAGTCCGGGGCTGCAGGTCGTCATTCTATCGGAGCTGGGTGAGTAGGCCGGGCGAAGCCGCTCCTGAGCGTGAACAGCGGTGGGAAAAACGTTTCACTCGTTTTTCCCACACACTGTATTCCTTAAAAACCCGCTTAAGCCGCCACAGACTGCGGGTCGGTTTGGGCCAGCGGACGCTTGACCGCCACCAGAGCCACGCAGGTGACCAGGGTTCCGGCCAGGATGGAGATGGTATAGGGGAGCAGCTGGGTCACGGCATTGGGGATCAGCAGGACGAAGATGCCGCCATGGGGGACCATCAGCGTGCAGCCCAAGGCCATGGACATGGCGCCCGTGACCGCGGAGCCGAGCATGATGCAGGGAATCACGCGCAGCGGATCCCTGGCGGCGAAGGGTATGGCGCCCTCTGTGATGAACGAGATGCCAAGCACCAGAGCGGCCTTGCTGGCCTCCTGTTCGTCCTTGGTAAAACGGTTCTTGAAAAGAATGGCGGCCAGGCCGAGCCCCAGGGGTGGGGTCATCCCCGCGGCCATGACCGCGGCCATGGGCCCGTAAATCTTGCTGGAAAGCAACCCCACGCCGAAGGTGTAGGCCGCCTTGTTAACGGGCCCGCCCATGTCGAAGGCCATCATCGATCCCAGGATCAGCCCCAGCACCAGGGCGCTCGAATGCTGCATGCCCTGCAGCCATTCCGTAAGCGCGGTCAGCACGCTTTTCACCGGCGGTCCGATAACGTAGATCATCAGCAATCCGACTATCAGAGTGGAAAGAAAGGGAAGAATCAGCACCGGCTTCAGCCCCTGAAGATGTTCCGGCAGCTTGATGAAGTCGTTGAGGAACTTGGTCAGATATCCGGCCAGGAACCCGGCCACGATGCCGCCCAGAAATCCGGACCCCACCGTGGTGGCCAGCATGCCGCCCACAAGTCCGGGAGTGATGCCCGGACGCTGGGCAATGGAAAATGAGATGAAGGCCGCCAGAACGGGAACAAACAAGGCGAATGCCGTGCTGCCGCCGATCTGCATCAGGGCCCAGCCCAGGGAGCCTTCCTTGTCTCCGGCGTAGATGCCGCCAAAGGCGAAGGCCAGGGCAATCAGCAGGCCGCCTGCCACCACCACAGGCAGCATATAGGAAACGCCGGTCATCAGGTGGCGGTACACGCCGCTGCGCCCGGCCGCCCGTTCCTTTTTGATTTCCGAAACCTTGCTTGTGAGGCTTGCGCCGCCGGCGGGCGCCGCGGCCAGGGCCGACCGGATGACCGCCGGTCCGTCATGCAGGGCCGCCTTGGTGTCCGTCTCGTACAGGGGCTTGCCCGCGAACCGGGCCGTGTCCACGAAGGCGTCCGCGGCGATCACCACCGCATCGGCCCGGGCGACTTCCTCGTCGCTCAGCACGTTCTTGGCGCCCACCGAGCCCTGGGTCTCGATCTTGACCTCGTACCCCAACCCTTCGGCGGCCTTGCGCAGTGCCTCCGCGGCCATAAAAGTGTGGGCGATGCCCGTGGGGCAAGAGGTGACGCCCACGATGAACTTTTTCTCCGCGGACGTAGCTGCGGACGTTGACGCGGCAGTTGCACCGGCTTGCCCCTGGTCAGCGGCGGCAGCGTGCGGCAGGGACAAGCCCGCCTCTGCCAGGGCGGCCTCGATGACAGCCTTGGTGTTGCGGATGGCCTCGCTGGTGCTGACGGCGTACAACGGCTTGCCGCCGAAACGGGCGGGATCCACGTGAATGTCCGCGGCGATGACCACCAAATCGGCGCTTGCTATGGCTTCCGGCGCCAGCGCGTCCTTGACGCCTTCCGCGCCCTGGGTTTCCACCTGGATTTCATGTCCCATGCTGTTGCCTACCTTTTTCAAGGCCTCTGCCGCCATGATCGTGTGAGCAATGCCCGTGGGGCATGCGGTGACTGCAACGATCTTCATTATGCCAACCTCCTAAAAAGTGATTTGCTCCACTGCTACCTGTTCTTCCAGCTGTCTGGCCGCGGCCAGAGAAGGCAGAAACGGCCCCTGCTGGGTAACCACCGCGGCGGATACCGCGGTAGCCAGGCGTACGCGTTCTTCAAGCGGAAAGCCCAGGGCCAGGCCTGCCACCAGGCAGCCCACCATGGCGTCTCCAGCGCCCACCGTACTCGCCGCCTTCACTTTGGGCGGACGCGTCAGCAACGTTTCCCGCGCTTCCACAAATACGGCCCCCTGAGAGCCCAGCGACACCGCCACCGTATGAATGCCCGCGAGGACAAGTTTGCGGGCTTCGCGGACGATTTCGGCGATATCCACCAAGGCACGGCCCACATAAGCACCCAGTTCCTGCGTATTGGGTTTGATCAGCCAGGGGGCGGCGTCGATGGCGTGATGCAGGGCGGAACCGCTGGTATCCACAACGGCCTTGGCTCCGGACTCCTTGGCCGCGCGGACGAGCTCTTCGAACAACACGGGAGAAAGACCGGACGGCAGGCTGCCCGCGATGACCACAATGGCCGCCTGCCGGGCGAGATCCCGTACGGTTTGCACAAGAACGGCGCGATTTTCCGGGTCAGGGGCCAGCCCCGGAAAATTGATATCCGTGGTAGTATGCGCTTCCGGATCCAGAATCTTGACCCCGATACGGGTTTCTCCGGGGACGCGGACAAAGGCGTCCGTGATGCCCTGCTTCTGAAAGAGTCTTTCAAAGATCTGCGGATTGTCTTCGCCGAGAAAGCCGGTGGCGGCCACGGGCAGGTCGAACTGGCGCAGCAGCCTGGCGATGTTCACGCCCTTGCCGCCGGGATCCGTACGGTATTCCGCGACACGGTTGACTTCTCCGGCCGTAAACTCCGGCACCGTACAGGCCAGATCTATGGCCGGGTTCAGGGTGACGGTGACGATGGTTTTCTGCATCATGCTCTCCTCGTCAGGGCAGGGGCAGGGCCCGTACCTGTTTGATACTGCTGCAGGACAGGGCCTGTGTGGCCAGTTTCCTGGCATCCTCCATACGCAGCGTCCGCAGCCGCGCCTTAATGGCGGCGATGCTGGGCACGACCATACTCAGCTCGCGGACGCCCAATCCCGCCAGGATCACCGCGCCCAGAGGTTCGCCGGCCAGTCCGCCGCAAACGCCGACCCAGATGCCGGACTTGTCCGCGGCGCGTACCACGGCAGCGATCATCCGCAGCACGGCCGGGTGCAGGCTGTCCACCTGCGCGGCCAGAGAAGGGTGCAGCCTGTCGATGGCCATGACGTACTGGGTCAGATCATTGGTGCCCACGGAAAAGAAATCCACCTCCCGGGCGAATTCCTCGGCCAGCGCCACCACGGAGGGCACTTCCACCATGATGCCTATTTCCACGGGATCGGCCCCCACCTCGATACGGGCTTTTTCCGCCAGCCGTTTCGCCGCGGCCAGCTCCTCCAGAGTGGCGATCATGGGGAACATGATCCGTACGGGCCCCAGCAGGGACGCACGGAATATGGCCCGCAGCTGCGCCAGAAACAGCTCCGGACGGTTCAGACAGAGACGAATGCCCCGCTCGCCCAGGAATGGATTGTCCTCGGCCGGAAGATCCAGGTACGGCACGGCCTTGTCCCCGCCGATATCCAGCGTACGGATGATGATGGGCAAGCCGTTCAGGGATTGCACCATCTGCTTGTATTGTTCGTACTGCTCCTCTTCGGAAGGCGGAGCCTCCCGCCCGAGAAAGAGAAACTCCGTACGCATAAGACCGACGCCTTCGCCGCCCGCGTCGACGGCCTGGGCGGCTTCTTCGGCCTTGCCGATGTTGGCGGCCACTTCCACCCGCTCGCCGTCCAGAGTCAGGGCGGGTTCATACCGCGTACGGTATTCGGCCTGGCGGACGTCTTCCAGCAGCTGTTTGGCATTGGAAGCCGTGTCGACGTCCTCTTTGCTGGGCTCCAGATACAGATTGCCCGCGTCGCCATCCAGAATGGCGCTGGTGCCTTCCGCTATCTCCAGCGCGCGCGGACCTGCCGCCACAATGGCCGGAATTCCCAGGGACCGCGCAATGATTGCCGTATGGGAAGTGGGGCCGCCACCCGCGGTGCAAAAGCCCAGAATCAGAGCCGGATCCAGCAAGGCCGTGTCCGAGGGCGAAAGATCTTCTGCCACCAGGATCAACGGTTCCTCAGGCACAAAAGGCTTGTCCTCCACAACGCCGACCAGGAGACGCAGCACCCGCTGCCCCACGTCGTGCAAATCCATGGCGCGCCCGGCCAGCAGCGGATCATCCAGCTGCTCCATAGCCCGAACCTTGCTTTCTATGACCTGCCTCCAGGCAAAGCCCGCGCTTTTGCCTTTGCGGATCAGTTCTTCGGTCTCGATCCGCAGGTCCGGATCATCCAGAAAGGCCTCATGCGCGCGGAAAATAGCCGCCTTGGATGCGCCGGAACGGGCCCGGACCTCGTCATGCAACTGCCGCAGATTCCATCTCGCGGCATTGATGGACTGGCGCAGGTCGCTCAATTCGTGCTCCGGATCCTTGGCATTGGCTTCCACCACGATGCGGCGATGCACGTACTGGCGTATCGGACCAATAGCCAGCCCAGGCGAAGCGGTTCTGCCGGGCACTGTCCGTCCGACGTTCTGCGGCATCCAGCAATGTTCCAGCGAAGCCGTTGCCCCGGATTCGCTCTCTTCCTCTTCTCCCAGACCGGAATCCACCGCGGCCTTGAGTTCGGCCAGCGCCAGCTCGGCCTGGGGGCCTTTGGCATGCAGACGGACGCTCTTGCCGCCGCCTACGCCGAGCTTGAGCAACGAGGCCAGACTTTTGCCGTTGGCGGTGCGGCCGTCGAACTCCACGACTATTTCCGCATCGAATTCCTTTGCGATATCCACAAAAAATGTTGCCGGACGGGCATGCAGGCCGTGTGCGCCCGCAATGACCACGTCCAGAGCAAAATCAAACACCGAGAGGTCCATGGTGGGGGCCGGACGCTCCTGCAGCGCTGCGCCACCGCTGAGAGCCATGACGATTTCGGCCGGATCCGTGGTCTGCGCCAGGCGTTGAGCGGTCTGCGCGTCGTCCAGAACATGCGTCAGATTGGTCAGGATGGTGATGTGTTCGTCGGACCTGGCCGCGATGCCCACGACGAGGTAAACGACTTCCCCCGGATTCCAGGAAACGCCTTCCGGAACCTGTAGCACGGCCACGCCGGTTTTTTTGATCAATTCCCTGTTTTCCGGCAGGCCGTGGGGGATGGCGATGCCGTTGCCCAGAAACGTGTTGGCGACGGATTCCCGGCGCTTCATGCTCTCGATGTAGCCGGGCTCGATGTAGCCCTGCTCAACGAGTATGGCTCCGACGCGTTCGATGGCCTCTTGTTTTCCTGCGGCCTGCGCGCCGATTACAATGGATTGCACGTCAAACTCGATCATGGCGAACCTCCAAGACTGGCTGTATGCTGTTTTGTCATAATGTAATCGATTACATTCTTTACGTCAACGGCAGTTTCAAAATAAATACCTTCATAAAATCAGGCATCAAGATCTTCATAAACATGCAATCACTTGTGGCACTTACACAAAATGAACCAAGATAATAAGAATAAAAACTTTAAGCTGGCCGCTTTTTTCAATAACTATCTAAAATAAAATAGTTTAAGAAATGAAAGCATTCTTGTAATCGTTTCCAAAGAACGCTATACTTTTTACGGGTCAAATCGTAAGAGGAGGGACTATGCGTATCAAGGATATCGCCGCATCTGTCGGAGTTTCAACGGCAACTGTTTCGCGAGTGCTGAGCAATAAGCCCAATGTCCGCCCGGAGATCCGGCGCAAGGTGCTGGAGGCGGTGGAGCGTATGAACTATACGCCCAACCGCGCGGCCCGGAGCCTGCGTTCGAAGCAGTCCAGCATTATCGGGCTGATTGTCGCCGACATCCAGAACCCGTTTTTCGCTTCCGTGAGCCGGGCCGTGGAAGACGTCGCCCAGGCCAACGACTACAGCGTACTGCTCTGCAATACGGACGAAAATCCGGACAAGGAACGCAATTATCTGGAATTGATGCGCAATGAAAATGTTGCGGGCATTATCCACGCCCCCACCGAGCGTTTGTCCAGCCATTTTCCGCAGGCCTTGGCCGATGCGGGCCCCATGGTGGTCATTGACCGAAAAGTGCAGGGCGCGGCCGTGGACAGCGTCCTGATTGACAACCACGACGCAGCCATACAATTGACCCGGCACATGCTGGGGTACGGCTACCAGCGTATCGCCGGATTGTTCGGCTCGGGCAGCGCAACCGGACAGGAACGTTACGCGGGATTTCTGGCCGCTCTGGACGAAGCGGGCATTACGCCGGATCCGCAGCTGGTGCTGCGCCTGCCGGCGCGTGAAAATGAAGGGCATGAGGCCGTGGGCGGATTGCTGGAGCTGAAGCAACCGCCCCAGGCGCTTTTGACCAGCAGCGGACTCCTGGCTGCTGGCGCTTTCCGGGCCATCCGGGAAAAAGAACTCCGCGTGCCCGAAACCATAGCCTTCGCCACCTTTGACGAATCTCTCTGGACCGCCATGACCCGCCCTGCCATCACGGTGGTGGAGCAGCCCACATACGCCATCGGCCAGACCGCCTGCGAACTGCTTTTCAAACGTATCCGCGAGCCCGAACGCCCCACCCGCCAGGTGGTCCTGGCCAGCAAACTGATTATCCGGCAATCCTGCGGAAAACACCGCTAATAGGAAAGCCCGCCTTGCGGCGGGCCATTTTCCGACAAACTATCTGACTGGTTACTATCCTTTTCAAAGTAACATGCTTTAATGCACGCCTTTGGAATTCAGAAAAGAGGTGTATTTCTTGTCCGTACCCTGAATATGCCCCACCAGCCAGTCCTTGAGGAAGCGCATCAAGTCCATGGATACGGTGGCCGTGCCTGCGCGCAGCTGTTCTTCGGTTTCCTTGACCTTGGCCACGAACTTGGCGTGAATTTCCTTGTGCTTTGGAGTATCCGGATAGCCGTATTTGTCGAACAACCGTTCCTCGGTGCCGAAATGGGTCACGGTGTATTCAGCGAGTTTCCCGACCAGATCCAGCAGTACTTCCTTGGCCCGGCGTTGACGCATGGCCTGGTGCAATTCGTTGATCATGTTCACGAGCACTTTGTGCTGTTCGTCGATTTCGTGGACTCCCACCGAAAGAGCGTCGCTCCATTCGACGAGCTTGTCGCCCGCCACGCCGGACATCTGGCCCGTGGCTATACCCTGAATGATGGTATCCAGGTCCTCAACCATGCCGGAAATGGCGATCAGGGCGGAGGAGGAACGTTCCATTTCATCGGCCGTATCCTGGGCCACACGAGTCACATCGGACACCGCCATGTTAATCTCTTCGCTGGCCGCGCTCTGTTCTTCGGACGCAGTGGCGATGGACGCCACCTGCAGGGCGGTGTTGTCCACAATGGCCACTATCTGTTCCATACGGCCGCCTGATTCGCCGGCGACTTCCGCACTCTGCACTATGTTCTCAGCAGCCGTATCCACGGCTTCGACATTTTTCTGGGCATGCTGCTGAATAAGCCGGACCGCGTCGCCGACTTCCTTGGTGGCGCTCATGGTCTTTTCAGCCAGTTTGCGGACTTCGTCCGCCACCACCGCGAACCCGCGCCCTGCCTCTCCGGCCCGGGCCGCTTCGATGGCCGCGTTCAGGGCCAGAAGGTTGGTCTGGTCAGCAATATCGTTGATCACGGTGATAATTTTGCCGATGTTGTCGGCCTGGCCGCCCAGTTCGGCCATGGAGGCCTTGAGACCAAGAATTTGTTCCTGGACCCGGTTGATGGAGTCGACGGCATCGCGTACGCCTTCTGCGCCTGTCTGGGCGTTTTCCTTGCTGAGCTCGGCGCTTTCCGACGCTCCCGAGGCGTTCATGGCGATCTCCCGGACCGTGCCGCTCATTTCCTCCATGGCTGTGGCGGTTTCGGTCATGCGGTCGCGCTGCACGTCCACGCCTTCCTGCACTTTGGTCGTCATTTCAGTCAGTTCCCGAATAGCCCCGAAGATCTGCGTGGAGACCGATCCGGCTTTGGACGCAGCCTTGTTCATATCATCCAGCAACTTGTTGCAGGAAACTTCCTTTATGGAGCATCGCTGAAAAGCCTCTTTGTTTTCCTCAGCCTGTCGCCTTGCTTGGGCCTGGCTTTCCTGTGCGGATTTGTTGGCGTTCTCCAGCTCCTGGACCATCTGTATCAGGCCATGTTTGATATACTCAAATTCGGTTGGGAACGCCCCTTCCAGTTCGACCTCTTTTTTGCCCGAGCCGACCGCTTCCGTATAGACGCCAATGGCTTCCAGAGGTTTGAACAGCTGTTGCTGTACGCTGAACAGCACAATCAATATAATGACGATGGATACCACCCCGAGCGCGATTTCCAGCTCCGCGAAATGGGTGTCGAACAATGGAGCAAAAGCCATGACAGCGGCTACGAGCAGCAAGAAAGCAAGAGAAGCGATAAGTCGCATTTTGACCGACATGACTACCTCATTTACTGGTATTTTATTGGTTGCAAAACAGGTAAAAAACCTTGAGCTTCTGTCTAGAGCGTGAGGAAATTGCTATCTGATGCATGCGCAGTACCGGGTTCATCTGGTGCCTGTTGCTGTCTGCACGCCAAACATTTTTCCATCTCCTTACTAAATGTAACCGATCTTTTTCGAGATGAAAAGGACCAAATTTTTTGATCGCATCCTTTTACTTCACTCATAGTAGGTTACGTACTACAAGCTAACACGTTGCGGACCGCATATTGTTTATCTGTATCAACAATTGTCTTGTATGAGCAGATACCCATCTTTTTTTGGACAGGCTTAAATACATTTGAAATACACTACTTCCTCACAAGCCGGCAGCACCACTGCACAGCAAATTCCCTCGCGTCTCTTTGCCTTGCAGCCTCCTTCGCTTTTCGCTACGGCGCTGCCCCTTTGCAACGTATGGTATAACTCTTTGTCTTCCTGATCTTTTTCAACACGCATGGCATGGTCTTGACAAAATAGTTTAGGATCTTTACTAGTAAAACCATGTCTTACAAAGATGAATCCATCAGACACATGGCTTCCAGACTGCTGCGGATCATTGCCAAGCATTCCCGCATCGAGGAACTGCCCATCCGCATCACTCAGGACATGGAACTCACGGCACGCGAAATCCACACGCTCCAGGCCACGGGCGAATGCCTCGGCTCCAATGTCAAAAGCCTGGCCGAACGTCTGGGCGTGACCAAGAGCGCGGCCTCGCAAATGGTCGCCAAGCTCGAATCAAAGGGCTTGCTGCGCAAGGAAAAAGCCCCCGACAACGACAAGGAAACCCTGCTGTACCTCACAGACGACGGTTGGGGTGCCTTTAACAAGCACAAGGAATTCCACGAGCGCCATATGCAGACGCTCCTGGAACGGCTGGACGCTTTTTCGGATCCACAGCTGGCAACCACAGCCGCCATCCTGGCGGTGGTCGAAAGCGTTGTGGACGAACGTATTGCTGAAATTTTCGGAGAATAACCGACTGCCGGAGAGCAGAAACAACGACCTGCTTTTTGTGGTTTCATTTTTAACCATATAGTTAAGCTTATTAACCGTATGCCCGGATCTTGTCCCCCCTTGACAGCCGGTGAATCCTGCAAAATCGGAGAAAGCCAATGAGCGAATCACATCCGCATATGCAGCCAGTAAATAATCCCAATGTTCCCAGTCGCAGCAGCTATCAAATGCTGCAGGGCGACCGCACCTTTGCCGAACTGGAGCTTCTTCCCGGTGCGACCTTTGTAGATCTGGGCTGTGGACCGGGCGACTACACCATCCGGGCGGCCGAAGCCACAGGCGCAAACGGGCGTGTCTTTGCCGTAGACAGAAATGCCGAGGCGCTGGCCACACTGCGCACAAAAAAAGCACAGCTTGGTCTGGAAAACATCACCATCCTGGAACAGGATCTTTGCGATCCGCTACCCATTGATGGAAACAGCGCGGATGTTGCGCTCATCTGTACGGTGCTGCACCATCCGGCCATGCGCAGCCGCAGTGCCGGCCTGTTTGCCAATGTCCGCAACCTGCTCAAGCCGGAAGGCCGGCTGGTCGTGGTGGAGATGCACAAAAAAGAGATGCCGTTCGGACCGCCGCTGCATATCCGTATCGCTCCCGACGAACTGGAGCCCCAGGTCCGCGCCCAAGGCCTGCAGCGAACCGGCTATATAGACCTCGGCTACGTCTATCTGATGCGTTTTTCACCGGTCTAGCACCGAGTCATTCGCGCCTGGGGCATGGAGTCAATTACGACAACGCAACAGAATCTTTTGCCAAAGCACGTAGACCCAGCAGGCCATGAACACGCCCACGAACATGCCCGCCAGAACATCCGACGGATAATGCTTGAGCGCGAATACGCGGCTGATTCCCACAAGCATAGCCAGAGTGAGCAGCGGCACTGCGAACCGCCGGCAGATGAGGCCCGTGGCCGTACACAGGGCGAAGATTCGTGTGGTATGGCCGGAAGGAAAGGAATTGAACGCGTATTTGCCGCTGAACCAGGTAAATCCGTACTGATCCTTGCTGAACAGCAATTCCGGACGGCAACGCCCGAACACGTATTTGATGGTCTCCGTCACGGAAATGGCCACCAGCACGGACAAACAGACATACAACAGCTTCTCGGCCCAGGGGCGCGGGGCGTCCCCCGCCAGATTCCAGCCGCAAGGCAAAAACCGGCGGCCGCAATGGCAAAGACCAGCGTATGGTTTGCAAGCAGGCTCAAATGCTTGGCCCACGTATGCAGGGAAGTCTCCCTGAACCCGTAGGCGAACCAGGCGGCCTGGCGGTCGAAAAAGAAGAAAGAAAGCGCGGCCAGCGCCACCACGGCGAGTATGGAGAGCAGAAGAGTTCTCCGGAGCTGGACGTTGTTTTGTTCCATGTGCTGTTCTCCCCATGCGGTTTGGCAACCGGGACGCTTCGCGCGTCCGGTCTGCGTTGCATGCGATCAGTCAGTATAAGCCCAAGCAACCGGAGATGTCACCAGCCCAGAGCCCGGACCTGTTCGTAGCGGAAACAGCTGGTGACGTGGTCGTTCACCAGGCCGCTGGCCTGCATATGCGCGTAGAGTGTGGTGGGGCCGAGAAAAGCGAACCCCCTCTTTTTCAAGTCCTTGGCGAGCCGCTGGGCGAGATCGGTGGTGGCCGGGACATCTTCCATACGCGCCCAGTTGTTTTGCAGCGGACGGCCGCCCACAAATTCCCAGATAAAGGCGTCGAAGCTGCCGCAGTGTTGCTGCAGCTCCAGAAAGGCCCGCGCGTTGGTTATGGCCGCCTGAATTTTGCGCCTGTTGCGGATAATGCCCGGATCTTCCAGCAAAGCAGCCGCCTTTGCCTCATCAAAATCCGCGATCCGTACGGGGTCGAACCCGGCAAAGGCCCTGGCAAAATGGACGCGCTTACGCAGTACGGTCAGCCAGCTCAAACCGGCCTGCATGCTTTCCAGGAGCAAAAACTCGAAATGTTTGGCATCGTCGCGAACAGGCACCCCCCACTCACTGTCGTGATAGGCGGTTTCCTCGGGCGAACGAAGCGCCCAGGCACATCGGGGAGCATCGGTATTCAATGCGGTTCTCCTTGCTTCTTGACAAATCAGACGACCCGGACCATTCCCGACTGGGGCTCACGTGCCTTGCACATCGGAACCGATACAAGTCCTTTTCGCCTTTTTTCCATAATTTCTATACATTGAGAGGATGGTGCTTCGTATGAGAAAAAAATACTGCAAGGACCTTTTTTGGGTCAAGCCCCCACTCAATTGGAAGCAAGGTCCGGTATCTTCATTTTCCATTACAACCAAACCGTGCGGCCGAGAAAGGCTGTCCCAAAAAGATTTAACTTTATTGGGCACTTTGCAGATATTGCCATCTTTGTTGAAATTGCAAACAAAATAGCTTATCATCTTATTTATATATATCTCAATATTCTTTAGAAACAGGTAACACCCTAATAAAAGGGTACAAACCGGGGGGCCTATGAACAAAAATAAGTATCATCTTGTCATCAAACAGTATATTAATTTTTTTATTCTATAAGGCCCTTCATATGAAATACAAAATAAACAACAGACTGCTTTCAACAATATTCGTCTCCGTATGCATTGGCTGTCTTATAACAGGAATTTTTGCGTATACTGAAATTCAAAATCTTGCATACAAAAATTTTAAAGATTCATATGCCGTGGTGCTCCAGCAGATCGACAAGTATTTTACACAATTTTTGAGCGAAGGCGTACGCAGTGCAAAACAGCTGGCTGTTCATCCGGGCGCACAAAACGCGGTTGGCGCCCTGAAAACCTTTTATGATTCTCCGGCCACCCCTTCCACGGACGAGAATTCGCCTGAAGAAGTGTTGCGCCTGATTCAGAACATGAAGCGTTCGCTGGAGGCAAACAAAGCGTACACCAATGCGTTTCTCGGCGTACAAGACGGCGGCTTTATGCACTATCCGGACACCAAGGTAAAAACCGGCTACGATCCGCGCAAACGCCCCTGGTGGCCTGATATCATGCAATCATCAAATGACTACGTCATTACTTCCGCCTACGTCTCCACCACAGGTAAACCCGTAAGTTCGATCCTGGTCAAAGTGCACGACAAGAACGGCAAAAACATCGGCGCCATCGGCTACGATGTGAACCTTTCCGATCTCACTGATTTTATATCCAATTTTTCCATCGGCAAGACCGGTTACCTGATGCTGATCGAAAACAACAACACCATCCTGAGCGATCCGAAACATGACGACCTGATCTTCAAAAAAGCCGATGCCGCCCAGGAGCCCTTCATTGCCTCCCTGACGTCCGTCGAATCCGGCGTACGCAGCGGCACCATCGACGGCAAAGAGATGCTCGCTCTTACCCATACCAGTGCATACGGCGGATGGAAGGTCGCTCTGCTCATTGAGAAAGACGAAGTCTTTGCCAGCGTCAGGGCGGTGGTATTCAAAATTCTCATCGCCGGCATCATCACCGCGATTTTGCTTACCGGCATCGGCTGGCTGCTGGTCAGAGACATCATCCGCTCCATCAAAGGCCTGGTCATCATGGCTTCTCAGGTGACGGAAGGCGATTACACCTGCTCTTCCTGCCATGCCCCCAAAGCAGCGGAATTGAGCATGCTGCAGCAAACATTCCTCACGATGCTGTCCACGATCATGCAAAATATGGAGACAGCCCAGCGAAAGACCCAAGAGGCCGAACACAGCTCCCAGGAGGCCCGGACCTCTTTGAAAAGCGCGCAGGAAGCCAAGGAAAACGCCGAAGCCGCGTACCATCGCGCAGCCAATGCCGGCGGCAAGGTGAACGATGTGGTCGCGGAACTGTCCTCGCTCTCGCAGGATATGGTCGACCAGTTCGAAAAATCCAACGCGGGCGCGGAGCGGCAGCAAAAACGCATGGAAGAGATCGCCATGGCCATGCAGTCCATCAGCAGCAGCACGGAGCAGGTCACCCACGCCGTACAGGATACGTCATCCAAAGCGGAAGACGCCATTCAGAAGGCCCTCAACGGCGTTCATGTCGTGGAAAACGTCATTGAAAGCATCGGCGGCATTCAGGCTGAAACCGACGCAATGAACGCCAAACTGGACCGGCTGGAGAAGCAAACCCACGACATCGGAGACGTGATCGAACTGATCCGTGAAGTGGCCGACCAGACCAATCTGCTCGCGCTGAACGCGGCCATTGAAGCGGCGCGCGCCGGTGAAGCAGGGAAAGGCTTTGCCGTGGTGGCGGACGAGGTAAAGAAACTGGCGGAAAAAACACTGCAAGCCACGAATAAAGTGGAATCTACAGTCCGGGCCATCAGGGCCGGGGCAAAAGACAGCCTGCAGGGCATCAAACAAACCACGACCAGGGTAAACCAGGGCGCAGAATTGGCGCGAGAAGCCGGAGACGCGTTGGAATCCATCAATGCCATCGTGGAATCCACAACCCACAAGGTTATGGAGATCTCCCACGCCAATGAAAAACAGCTTTCTTCCAGCCGTGAAGTCAGCGACAAGGCCATTGAAGTGAGCGACATCTCAACCTCGACGGCAAGCGCCATGAATGACGCCCTCGGTGCCGTTTCCGAGATGGTGGACATGATCGGCAGACTGAAACTCGTGGCCAAGGATCTGCGAAGCAATTGACCCTTCGGGAAGGCGAAAGCGTCCGCTTTCGCCTTCCCGAAATTTCTCCCTTCTCTTGAAAGCACGGCCCACGTCGCGCTTCACTGCGGCTGCCGCTCGTGGGAATACCGCGCATTTCCCGAGGAAAATTTTCTGATCCGCCATAATCCGTGTGCGGAAGCGCATTCCAGGGGCCCGGAATACGTTCATCCCGCGGAGATTCCTTGTTGTCATGTACGCGGCATCGGCGTAACAGCACGTTTTGCGGCAAAACAAAGGCCGCAGCAAGGAGCTGCAACATGTCGGACGTACTCATCGCCATATTCAATATAATCTCCCCGGTCATGCTCTGCGTGATCGTGGGGTATTTCTGGAACAAACGCGGCCTGCCCTTCGACACCAAGAGCATTACGCAGCTGGTGGTGAACCTGGGCACCCCCTGCCTGCTGCTGGCGAATCTGAGCAGCGTTGAAATGGATGGCGGCATCCTGTTTCAAATGATGCTGGCCGCCATCCTCGGCCACGTCCTCTGCGGCTTGTTTGGCTGGCTGGTCCTGAAAAACATGCGGCTGCCCATCAATACCTACCTTGGTTCCATGGTCTTCAACAATACGGGCAACCTCGGCTTGTCCCTCTGCCTGCTGGCTTTCGGTAAAGAGGGCCTGGCCCTGGGACTGGCCTACATGTCCATGAACACCATCGGACTTTTCACGCTCGGCCCCTGGTTCAGTTCGGGCGCGTCCTCGCCCGCAAAAATACTCAAAAGTCCGGCAATATACGCCATCGCCATTGCGCTGACGCTGTTGTACACCGGCCACAAACTGCCGCGTTTCCTCTTCAACACCTGCGACATCGTGGGCGGACTGGTCATTCCGCTGATGCTTTTCGCCCTGGGCGGCGCCCTGGCCAAGCTGCGTATCAAACGTTTGCGTACGCCGCTGATTCTGGCCCTGGCCAAGGTGGCCGTGGGGCTGGCCGTGGGGCTGGGAGTTTCCTGGCTGCTGGGCCTGGAAGGCACCAGCCGCAATGTCTTTGTCCTGGAGTGTTTGCTGCCCGTGGCGATCTTCAACTATCTCTGGGCCGAACGCTACGACAACGGCCCGGAAGAAGTGGCCAGCCTGATCATTGTATCCACCCTGCTGGCTTTGCTGGTGGTGCCCGTCACCCTGGCCGTGCTGCTTTGAGGGCTCCCTGAAATAGAAACGGCTCTTCCGGATTAACCGTGTGTGGCGGCACTCTGGGAAAATCTCAGATGCGGACAAGTGGTCTCTAACCCGGACGTGGCCGGATCAGGCATACGCAACCTGTGAACTAGCAGCAAAAAAAACTGACCAATCATTTGATTTTATATTGCCCTCATATTCTGGATACTTATCAAATTCATGATCCTACTTCTTGGGCGCAGTTGTCGTAGTTTACACCATGATAAGAACCACTTTTTATTGAATATCAGTTCCTTGCCTGCCCCGGCAATTGAAGTAGGATTTAATTCTACACAATATGGGGGACGACATGCGATCAACCAAACAGATGAGCATCACGCTACCTATTGAGATGGCGCAAATGGTGAAGGAGAAAGTAGCCAAGAGCGAATACGCCACTGAAAGCGAAGTGATCCGTGACGGACTGCGGGTTTTGCTTGCCCGTGACCGAATTGTTGAAAACTGGCTTAGACAACAGGTCGCACCTGTCTACGACGCTATGCGGAAGGACCCGTCCCGTGGCAAAGACCCGGACCAGATGCGGGCCTGATTGGCGGCAGAGCATGAATCCTGAGCCGCAGCTTCCTGATGTACTACACGATCATTTTTTCGCCTGAAGGGAAGAGCAACTTGTTAAGCTGTACAGATACGTGGCACAAGCCGCTTCTCCCGACGTAGCCGCAGAGTTCACCAACTGCATTGTCGCGCACTGTGAGGAACTAAAGTCATTCCCCTGCGGGGGACCGTGCGTGACGATATCCGCCCGGCCTGAGAATTTTTCACTATAAAAAAGTACGATTATCGCATTCGCAGTTCTGGATGACACCATTGCCATTCTAGGTATCTACTATGGCGGACAGAACTATGAAGAAAAAGCTCGATAATAGTTCAGACCGCGACGTGTGGTAAAAATCTTTTGCTCCAGGAGGGATGAAAACCAGGGGGCACGAGCCTCTTTAACTGAGCCTGGAAAACAATTTCTAAAATTGCATAGTTTATAATTTTAGCTAGTTACAACCATCCAGAGCACAAAAAGCGCCATCCCCGGAAGCTGGTTCGCCTGTCTCCGGATTAAACTGCCCCCTGATGCTGATCCGCAATCGCCGCAGCCGGACGCAGTCGCTACCGCTGCCGGCGAAACAGTTCCAGCGAGAGGCCGTGGCGCTGGATGTGTCTGTAGAGCGTCAGCCGCGACACGCCCACGTCCTTGGCCGCAGCCCGAACATTGCCTCCGGCCTTTTGCAACGCATCGATAATACGCTGCTTGTCCTGGCTGGCTGTTTTTCCAAAACCCGACTTCGACGCCTTTGTTTCCTCCATCAAAACGGGTTGTTCTTCCTGCGCGTTACAGGGGGGCGCGGTCCAGAACTCCGGAAGCAGGTCCTCCTGGTTGATCACCGGACCGTCAGCCATGACGGCCGTCCGCTCCACCAAATTTTCCAATTCGCGGATATTGCCCGGCCAGTTGTAATTTTTCAGACATTTCATGGCTTCGGCGGTAAATCCGGAAAATTGTTTGCCGAGTACCCCGGCTATTTTCGTCAGGAAAAAATCGGCCAGCACAGGAATATCGCTGCGGCGTTCGCACAAGGCCGGAACCTTGATGACCAAAACATTCAGCCGGTAAAACAGGTCATGGCGAAAGGTTCCATTTTCCACCGCCTTGGCCAAGTCGCGGTGGGTGGCGGCCACCACCCGGACATTCACCCGATGCGGCCGTTTACCGCCCACACGAGTCACTTCACCTTCCTGCAGCACCCGCAGCAGGCTGACCTGGGCGGTCAGGGGCATATCCCCTATTTCATCCAAAAAAAGCGTCCCGCCGTCGGCGAGTTCAAACTTGCCGGGAGCGCCCTGGCGGGTCGCTCCGGTAAACGCGCCGGCTTCGTAACCGAAAAGCTCGCTTTGCACCAGGTCGCGCGGAATGGCGCCGCAGTTGAGAACGATGAAAGGCTCATCGCGCCGTTGCCCTCCGTTGTGGATGGCCTGGGCGAAAAGTTCCTTGCCCACGCCGCTTTCTCCGAGGATCAACGTGGTCATGGAATTTTCACTGGCCTTGCGCGCCAGCCGCAGCGCTCTGTTCATCAGGTCGGAAGCGCCCTGAATGTCCGCAAAGGTGTAGACGGCTTTGGCTCTGTTCATGCGGTTGGTTAACTTGTGCACACGGCGGCTTTCCCGCAGCGTGACGCACAGGCCGCCTTCCGGAGTGGAAGAAGACGAATACAGGCACTGCAAAATAGTCCCGTCGGCCAGACGCATGGCGCACTCTCTGTCCTTGGCCTTTTTGTCCTGGATCTGAAAACATTCGCCGCCCGTGGTCACTGCGATATCCGAAAAATTGCACCCGACCACGTCTTCCGTAATGTGAAACAGCCGCTTGGCGTAGCTGTTCACCATCCGGACGCAGCCATTGACGTCCAGCACCAGCACGGCCTCCCCCATGAGCTCCATGATGGTCTGGGTCTCCTGCAGCAATGAGCGCAAACGCAGTTGTTCGGTAACGGCTTTCGCCGCCGCGAGAATCAAACCGAACGTATGATGGTTGAAGCTCTCTCTGCCGATTGTCAGAGAAATGGTGCCGGCCATGTTGCTTTCGGCATCAAAAATCGGCGCAGCCGCGCAGGACCAGCCGTCAAAATAGGGGTTATAATGCTCGCAGCCCAACACGCAGGTTGGTTCCTGCTCAACAAGACAGACGCCCATGGCGGTGGTGCCCTCTATGGATTCGCCGCTGAGCAGCCCGCGCAAGGCGCAGGTGGAGCCGCGCCCGAATCCCAGCCCCTCTCCTATGGTGTGCAAAAACACACCGCCCGCATCGGTCAGTATGATGGAATTGGCTGTGGGATGAATGTTCTCAAACAATTCCTCCATTATTGGTTTGGCCGTGGAAAGGAGAAATTCGCTGTTCTCGATAATGGTTTGCAGTTCCTCGTTATCCAGATGAACAGAAGCCATCCCCGTATAAGGGGCGTTGGCAATGCGGGAGCGTTGCCAGGAGCGAAGAATGTGCGGTCTAATAAGTGTTAAATCCGCGGGTTCTCCCCTATGAAACTTGCTCCGTATCTCATTAATCTCTTCCCAAAAAAGATTGTTCGAACCGCAGACAGAGCAAAAATTGCTATAAAAATCTGCAGGTTTTT
Organism: Desulfovibrionaceae bacterium; assembly: GCA_963677785.2. Classification (GTDB taxonomy): domain Bacteria; phylum Desulfobacterota; class Desulfovibrionia; order Desulfovibrionales; family Desulfovibrionaceae. Next base: position 384,018 of record CAXXDH010000003.1, read on the forward strand.
GAGATTTTTTATTATAAGCGATAAGTTCGTTCTCGAACTGCCTCAGATAACTTGCGGAAGTGCTATGCATGTGCGCTCCTTCCTCTTTGATAGATAATGACGGAGGCCGCGCTTACGCCACGGAAGTATCCCCTGCTTTGCTTTTCAAGTTACGCTCTTGGCAACACGTGCACAAGAAAATTCGTGACAGCGTATTGCTCAAAATAACACACTCAGCGCTTTGGCTTGCTGCAATTTCCCACTGTATCCCGCGACTCTTTCGGGACACAGTGGGGAATCAAACGAATACTGTAGGGATCAGGCAGGAGCTTCAGCACCTTTCAAGCTGGCAAGCGCGAGAATAATTCCAAGAACAACGCCCAAGGCGGCGGCAAACAAAACGCGCAAATCCGAAGGAAGCAGAAAGGTTATGGTATGTGCCGGGATCCAGAAAAGAGGAATGGTTTTCTTAAAGACAAATCCCCACAACATGTTCCAGTCCATTCCGCACAATGTTTTCCCTATATCCAGGGGAGAGAACAAGCCTTTCAGAGTCCCCCTCGTTTTAGCTATATGGGCTGACACAACCCCGTGCGCGACCATAAAGACAGGAGCAAAAAGTGTATTGATAAACACACTGATGCTAAAAGCCAGAAGCAGCCGGGTGCCAAAATTTCCATGAATCATTGCGTCAGCGGCCAGTCCGAATCCAAAATCTTTCAAAAGAAAAGGGGTTCCCGCAGCAAAAATGACGAACGCCATATGGATCACCAATCCAATGCCGCCCCACATCAGAATACGCGGCAAAAAGCCAAAACCTTCATGGAAATATTTTTTCGTCGTGATACGCAGCGCCAAAAGTTCGCCCAGCGTACCCAGTACGGCAAACTTGAGAAAACTCATGACCAGGCTGTGATTCGCCGCAAAGGTGTTTAGAGCATCAATGTTTTTTGGAATGACACTGAACATGCAAAGGGCGAGAAGTACTGCCGCAAAAGCGATGAAATCGGAAAATTTCATAAACTGTAACCTTTTCCTGCACTGTTGCTGTCTTTGGCTGGCAGGTTTTTCATACTATTGTACGCCGTCTCCCCCTTCAAACACGGGAAGAGGGAGAGACGGCTGCACAGTAGGTGTTAGTATCGGTGAGTGGTTACCAAAAACAGTACGCTAAGCTTGAATCGACACACAGGGCTTGTGCACTAGTTGCCCGTACCCGGTACCAGGGGGCAATCATGGCGTTCCACGGGCGTACGGGCCTTCTTCGCGATCCTGCTGCAGGCGGCACAAAACCGGCTTGGATATCAATCAGACCGGAGGAGTAAAAAGCAGGGAGCGGGCCGATTCCGTACGCGCGCTCCCTGGGTGCCTCATTCCAGATGGCTGGAGCCTACCAGCACTTTTTATACAATCCGATGATATCGTTGAGACAAGGCACTCTGGGGGTAGTGAACGTCGACATCTCGTTCAGTGCATCCGTGGACATGGCTTCGATGTCCTTGGTGTCGACCTTTTTGCCGATCAGCTCGCCGCATTCCGTAATGGTTCGGGGAATACCCACTTCATCATTGAGGCGCTGAATGGCGGCAACAGCCGTATCCTCAGGATACGCGCCAAGATCTTTCAGACCGGCGGCTTGGGCGATGCGGGCCATTTTCTCACGGCAGACTATCTTGTTATATTCCAGAACAGTCGGCAGGCAGACCGCGTTGGCATTGCCGTGCGAGATGTTGTAGAACGCACTCAGCGGATGAGCCATGGACACTGCTGTCCGGTTAACGTAAAATAAAAAAGTCCAAAATCTCCAGGAAATATGTTATGGAATTGGTGTCTAAGCAATACATAACAAAGGAGATTTTGGACGTGGCTCACCATAACTCAATCCTGAATCAAATGCTATCTTTCATCCCGAGACATGTTTTTCAACGCTTGGAGCGTGAGCACCTTACGGGACGACAGCCCCGAACCTTCGGCTTTTGGAACCAGTTCGTCTGTCTCGTGTTCATTCAACTCTCCGGGCGGAAAAGCATGCGGGACTGCATCAGAAATCTGCAAGCAGCCCCGAAAAGGCTCTACCATCTCGGGCTCAAGCCGGTTTCTCGTTCGACTTTTTCAGACGCGAACAACAAGCGGCCATCGGACTTTTTCCAGGCCTTGTTCGGGGAGATGTACCGTCGCTGTGCGCCTCATGCTCCCAAGCATAAGTTCCGTTTCAAATCCAAACTGATGAGCCTTGACTCCTCCACAATCAGTTTGTGTTTGTCGGTCTTCCCCTGGGCTTCCTTCCGAAGCAAACGAGGCGGGGTCAAAATGCACACACTGCTTGATCATGACGGTCATATCCCTGCGTTCGTTTGCGTGAGCGAGGCCAAAAAGCATGACCTCAGCGTTGCAAAAACTCTCACCCTGCCCAAGGGGTCCATCGTCGCCTTCGACAAGGCATATAACGATTACAGATGGTTCCACCTCTTGGGAAAGCAAGGCGTTCACTTCGTCACCCGGCAAAAAAGCAATGCTTCCTATCGGGTTGTCAAACGCCAGGCAGTCAATAGAAAGCTTGGGGTGACTTCCGACCAGATCATTGAAGTCGCCACAGCCAACGGAAAACTCAAGCTCCGTCGCGTCGGGTTCAAAGATCAGGAGACCGGCAAGCATTACAAGTTCCTGACGAACAACTTCAAACTGGCCCCGAAGACCATTGCCGACATTTACAAAGAACGCTGGAAGATTGAGCTTTTCTTCAAGGAAATCAAACAGAACCTGAAGATTAAAAGCTTTGTCGGCAACTCTGAAAATGCTGTCCTGACCCAAATATATACGGCCCTGATCGTGTACCTTATTGCAGCTTACATCCGGTTCACATCCCGAATAGGCATGAGCGTTCAGCAAATGCTCCAGTTGCTTCAGGTGAACGTATTCGGCCGTATCGCATTGATAGAACTATTCAGACCTCCACAGAAAAGTGACTCAAATGACTATGATTCTAGTTTGTTACGGCTTGCAAATTTAACCGGACAGTAGTGAGCCATGGAATGGACGAGTCCCAACCCGCCGTTGGAAAATGCCATACCGGCCATGGTCTGGGCATACGCCATTTTCTCGCGAGCTTCGATATCGTTGCCGTTGCCGACCGCCCGGCGCAAATATTTGAAAATCAACTCAATGGCGCTGATTGCCAAAGCATCCGTGTATTCCATGGCTGCGACGGAAATGTATGCTTCGATGGCGTGGGTCATGGCGTCCATACCTGTGGAGGCGGTGATAGCCGGAGGCAGACCGGTCATCAGCAGAGGATCGATGACAGCCACGTTGGGCAGCAGGCGGCCATCCAGAATAACCATTTTCCAGTGGTGATCGCTTCTCGTATTCGTGATGATACAAGCGCAGGTGGATTCGGAACCTGTTCCCGCCGTGGTGGGAATGGCGATGTAAAACGGAAGATCGGCCTTCAGCAGGCCCATGCCCCGGTAGGCGTCAATGGAGCCGCCGCTGGTGGCCAGAATGCCGCAGCCTTTGGCCGCGTCCATGGAACTGCCGCCGCCCAGGCCGATCAGACAATCGCACCCTTCCTTTTGATACAGAGCAAAAGAATCTTCAGCATTACTTTCATTAGGATTAGGCACTGTCTCGTCATACAGCGCGAATGGAATGCCCGCAGCAGTCAAGATTTCTTCTACTTTTTTAGCCAGTCCTACTTTTACGACGCCTTTATCCGTCACGATCAACGGTTTTTTCAAGCCCTGCTGTTTAATGGCTTCGGACACTTTTTCCAAGGCGCCTGCACCAGTGAAAACCATATTGGCCAATTGAAACGCAGTAATCATAGCTAGCCTCATCAGTATTAAAGGGTTGCAATACCAGACACACCTACATGTCTGCATGGTAAGAAAGGCGGCGGGACACCTGCCGATGCAGGAGCCCGCCTCTCTCATTAAACGCTTTTTAGGGCTTCAAGCACTCTGTCGGGTGTGGCAGGCAATCTGCAAATCCGCGCGCCGCATGCATCGCGAATGGCGTTTATGACTGCCATATGGGGGTTGACCATGGGTCCTTCACCTGCGCCTGAGGCACCAAAGGGGCCATTTTCCCGAAGATTGTTCTGGAAGTATTCAATCTCCATATTGTCGGGAATAGTTTCAATGAAGGGGAAACCGGCGCCGATCATGGTGGAGTGCTTCTTGATGTCCTCAAAATCTTCGCTAAGCGCCAGACCGATGCCCTGTGCAATACATCCGTAAATCTGACCATCGACGGCGAGACGGTTATTAAGCGCTCCCAGATCAGCGACACAGGCAAACCTGTCAACGCTGACTTTGCCTGTGGCCACTTCCACGGACACTTCCGCCAAGTAAATGGTGTACATACAATTTACAAACGGATTACCCAGCCCTGTTTCGGGATCGCACACCTCGCCCGGCGCACTATAAGAACCATTGTAGCTGGTGGGTTTTCCCGCGGCCACGGCTTCTTCATAGGTCATGAAGCTTCCGTCCGGCTTCTCCAGCGTCTCCAGCATGGCGCGGCAAGCCGCCTTGAGCGCGCCGCCGACGACAACCTGGGACCTGGAAGCGCCCGCCGGGCCCGCCGGAGGCTGCTTGGAGGAATCAGGCCAGCTGAAACGGATCTTCTCAACCGGAATGCCCATGGGCCGCAAAGCCTCGTGAGTGGTCCCCACGGCGCCGATATCCGCGCCTTGCCCATGGTCTTCCCAGGAACAACCCAAGGTAACGCCGTTGTCCGGATCGTACTGGACTAAGACTTCAGCCTGGTCCACACCGTCGGCACCAGCCCCGTAAACACCCACGGCAATGCCGACGCCCTTCTTGATTGCGTCAGTGGATTCCTTGGCGGTTCTTTCCTTGGCTTCCTTGTATTTGGGGCGGAGCGCATCAAGCAACTGCGGCAAGGCGATGACGTCCGGCGTTGCGCCCGTGGGCGTGGTGGAACCTTCGCGGTAGCAGTTGGCATAGCGGAATTCCAAGGGATCCTGATCGAGCGCCTGTGCAAGATCTTCCACCAGTGTTTCACCTGCAAAGTGGGACTGAACGCCGCCGAAACCGCGGAATGCGGAACCCCACGCGTGGTTGGTGCAAACCGTACGGCCCATGCCGCGGATGTTGGGAATGTCGTACCCGGCCCCGATAAACTGGATGCCGCGGGTGGTCAGGACGCTTGCCATTTCGCAGTACGGGCCATGGTCCACGTAGTACTCATGTTCCATGGCAAGGATACGGCCCGTATTTTTATCCGCGGCCATACGCGCGTTGATATAAAACGGCGAACGTTTGCCCGTGTAGGTCATCTGCTGATAATAATCGTAACGCAGGTAGCACGGGCGGCCGGTGGCGAGGACAGCAACACCCAGCAGGGCTTCCGTGGTGGGGCTCAGTTTGTAGCCGAAGGTGCCGCCCATGGGATTCGATGCCACGGCGATCTTGTCCGGAGTCAGACCAACGCCTTCGGCGATCATGAACGCATGCAGGTGTACGGCGATGGACTTGCTGTGAATGTGCAGCATCTCGTCGTCATCCATGTAGGCGAACGCCACGTCGGGCTCGATGGGCATATGCGGCTGTCTGCTCGTGATAAAATCGCCTTCAGCCACCACAACATCATCTTTCCCGAAAATAGGAGAGGTTTCCTCTCCTTTGACGAGCGGTTGCTCAAAATAAATATTGGGCGTGCCGGGGTGAATCTCAATGGCGTCGTCGGCTATGGCTTCGGGAACGCTCATGTAGGCCGGCAGCAATTCAAGATCCACTTCCACCGCATCAGCGGCCGCCTGGGCTTCTTCATAGCTGCTTGCACAAACCACAGCCAATACGTCGCCGTACTGGAAGACCTTGGAATCACAAATAATGGGCCGCTCCCAACCATCTCCCTTGTGGTTCGGATGGTTGACCAGGCCGAAGATCCGGTTCTTGCCTTTTACATCACCGGCCGTGAGTACGGCGTGGACGCCGGGCATTTTCTCAGCTTTGGAGGTATCGATGCTTTTGATGTTGGCATGATTCACCTTGGCCTGGACCAGACCGATGTGCAGCGTATCCGCGGGCAGTTTGAGCCCCAGGTCCGCGCCGTAATCCAGCGTACCTGTTACTTTGGCCTCTGCAGTGGGACGGGGATAATTCGAGCCCCAGATTTTGCCGTCTTCGGGCATCTTGAAGTCCAGGCTGTCTTCCGAAGCTTCGCCCCGCACCACTTTCGCGGCATCCATGACCGCGTCCACAATGGGTTTGTAACCGGTGCAACGGCAGGCGTTGCGATGCTTCTGGAACCAGGACCTGACCTCGTCCCGGCTGGGGTTGTTGTTTTCATCCAGCAAGCCCTTAGCGGAAACAATAAAACCCGGCGTACAGAATCCGCACTGCGCGGCTCCGTACTTGACCCAGGCTTTCTGCAACGGATGCAGGCTTCCCGGCTGGCCTATGCCTTCAATGGTGGTGATTTGTGCTTTTTCAGGAACGCGGTTGATCTTGGTTATGCACGAACGAACGACCTTGCCGTTGAGCAATACGGAACAGGCGCCGCACTGGCCCTGCCCGCACCCGACCTTCGTACCGGTCAAATGCAACTGATCCCTGATGACTTCAGCCAATGTGCTTTTGGAGGAAGTGAGAATATTGTATTCCACTCCATTAATATACAACCTCTTCTGCAACAATGAACTCATAACTTGCTCCCGTATTTTTTCCCTAGATGGAGCAAAGCACATGCCATTTTCACAGACAGACATAACATCTCAAAATTACAGAATAATATCTATAACAACTCACGAAATACCCCTGGAACATGTTACAGGCATGAAACATGTATAGGACTATGTAAAGCTGCTGCAAGCAAGGTGAACAGGTGTTCTACACGCTCTCTAGAGCGATCGAGGGGCTGATAGTACTGCTAAGACTGCGATAAATGAAGATGGAATTAGTATTTCTAATGATAGTTCTGAACAAATAAATACTGAAGAACACTTCAAGGCTACTCGTAAATGGTTTTACATCGTTAATAAAACTGTAATTGGGCAGTTAAATTTTATAACAGATAAAAAAACTATGGCTTTGTTTGCCTCTTTCTTTTTCCGCTGGCAACGAATTAATGAAACCGATTTCCAGCAACAGATCGTCAATGCCAGATAGTCTGCCTCCTGGCCAGGAAGCAGACTAACCGAATCAGTTGCTGGAGCGCCTTAAAAAAAGTTGACCCCTTCTTTCCCCCTTTCGAGCAACTCCCGAATACGTGGTCGCTCAGTGGTTCGTATTAATAGGAGCGAAAAATTCTTGACGGCCCGCTCCTGCAGCATACGCCTGGTTGTCTCAAACCGCAGTTCCAATAGCGTACGCAGTTATCCTCGGCCTGTCCCTCTGCCTGCTGGCTTTCGGCAAAGAGGGCCTGGCCTTGGGGCTGGCCTACATGTCCATGCACACCATCGGACTCTTCACGCTCGGCCCCTGATTCACCTCGGGCGACTCCTCGCCCGCAAAAATACTCAAAAGTCCTGCTGTATACGCCATCGCCGTTGCGCTGACGCTTTTGTACACCGGCCACAAATTGCCGCGTTTTATCTTCAACACCTGCGACATCGTGGGCGGACTGGTCATTCCGCTGATGCTTTTCGCCCTGGGCGGCGCCCTGGCCAAGCTGCGTATCAAGCGATTGCGTACGCCCCTGATCCTGGCCCTGGCCAGGGTGGCCGTGGGGCTGGCCGTTGGTCTGGGAGTTTCCTGGCTGTTGGGGCTGGAAGGCACCAGCCGCAATGTCTTTATTCTGGAGAGCTTGCTGCCCGTGGCGATTTTCAGCTATCTCTGGGCCGAACGCTACGACAACGGCCCGGAAGAAGTGGCCAGCCTGATCATCGTTTCCACCCTGCTGGCGCTGCTGGTGGTGCCGGTCACCCTGGCCGTGCTCCTTTAACGGACGAGGACTTGGAGCATCCGGACCTGCCGGATTTAGCTCAGGGAGCGGCGTAGGGGAATAAATAATGCAGCCGAACGAACTGCTTTGCGGTCATGGCCTCTTGCGGATCAGACATACTGAATCTGCCATCGCCATGCCGGCCGGCGTTCTCCTTCTCACAGCTTAATCCCGGCTGTGAGATCCGGTCAAAAACTATCAGCTGCTTTAATAAAAACGTATTCGAGCATTCACCAATATGTGATTTCGCACTGAACTTTACCATCATTTGTATTTGTTATAACAGCCTTCGAATGATAATTCAACCCATAACTATATCTTTTGCATATTGGCACTGAAGAGTGATTATACTTTTGACACATACCATGCACTGCTACGTAACCAACACCCCAGAAAATATTTCCAATTTTATCTTGGTAAGTACTTTTTTTTTCAGCAACACTCATTTGCTCATTTTTAACCTCACCAGGTAAATTGACTTTGTATGTAACCAGCACAGGACAATCAGAATTGTTTTCAACAACCATCTTGGCTGCAAAGACATTTGCTGCAATCAAACAAAATACAGTAACAAGAAGAACTGTAATAAAAACTTTTCTGCATATAAAACTGCTGCTGCAAATCATGATTCTCTCCTCTTTGTTGAGTTATTTTCATGTTGAATCAGATCGTTAGCTCTCCCCTTGCGTCAAGGAAAAGTCAGCAGATGACTTTCCAACAGTTCCTGTAACCAGGGAACTGTTCCGGTTGTATTGAAGATGTTCCAAAAGCCCCGGCTCTCCGGAGGGGAGCGAGAAAGGAAACAGGATAGCGCCCTCCTATCCGGGTTTCTCATCACCGCAACACGTACATCTATCGATTGTACTTATAGATATAAATTGTGTCATAACCGCGCCTGAAAAGTTTCAAAAACGCGAAGAATACATGGCAGGTTGTTTTCAAGTGCGATAAAAATAATTTGTCGTTCCATTAGTCCGCATCAGAAAAAGCTTTTCCCCTGATTGTCTTGATTTACAGGACATTCTCAGGTTACGGTAGCTCACATTTTTCAAGAGCCCAAACGCGCCCGAAATCTACCGGGCTGAAGCGGCAGCCTGGCCGGGATCTATCGCAGTACGGAAAATGCGACCTGGAGAGAAACAATGACAGCGAACATCTGGGAACATATCGCCCACGCCATTCCGGACAAACTGCTGGTCCTGAACAAAGACTGCAGAATCATCCTGGCCAACCAGTGCTTTTTACGAGCCCTTGGACTCGATCAAGACGCCCTCCTCGGCAAGCAATGCAACGAATTCGTCACCTGTTCCGAACCGGGGCCGCACTGCCCGTTGTCTTTTCCCATGGAAAACATCGGAGATAACCGCTGCAATATCCCTCTCCTGGGCGGATGGCATCTGGTTTCCGTCATGCCTTACCAATACGAGGACGAAGACGATTCGCTGCAGCAGGGACTGCTGGTTGCGCTCAAGGACATCAGCCTGGATGTCAAGATGGAGGAATCTCTGCAGATTTCCGAACAGAATTACAGGGATCTGTTCAACAACGCCGTGGAAGGCATCTTTCAAAGCGGGCCCAGCGGACGCTTTATCCGCGTCAACAGGGCCATGGCGCGTATGCTTGGATATGATACGCCCGAAGAGATGATCGTTGCCGTAAAAAGCATAGAAAAACAGCTTTGCGTCAACGCCGAAGAACGTCTGGATCTTTTCCAGCGCCTCGAACAGGATTCCATGGTCAACAGCCATGAAATGCAGATCCGGACCAAGGATGGAAGGCATATCTGGGTTTCACTCAATGTCCGGGCAAGCCGCAGCCCGGATGGGTCCTACAAGATGCTGGAAGGCTTTGTACAGGACATCACCGACCGCAAGCGCTCGGAAAAATACCTCCGCCGTGCGGAGAAGATGGAAGCAATCGGTACGCTGGCCGGAGGCATTGCCCATGATTTCAACAATATTCTCGGCGCCATTGTAAACATCGGCCTGCTGGCTCGGATGCGCCTGGAGCCCGACAGTAAAACCTACAAGGATATCGGCCAGATTCTGGACTCGGCGGAGCGCGGTAAAAATCTCGTCCGCCAGATTCTCACATTCAGCAGACGAACGGAAGAACAGATTCAGCCCCTGCAGCTGGCCACGATCATCAAGGAAACCTTGAAAATGCTACGCGCCTCCCTGCCCACCACCATCACCATAGAGCAGGATATCGCCGCTCCCAACCTGATGATCAAGGCCGATCCCACGCAGGTGCACCAGGTGCTGATAAACCTCTGCACCAACGGGGCAGACTCCATGCGCCAGACAGGGGGCACCTTGTCCGTTTCATTGAAGGCAACCCGCTTCTCCCTTCCCGGTATGCCGCCGCATCCCAATCTGATGCCCGGAACCTATGCCGAACTCGTCGTCGGCGATACGGGCCAGGGCATCGAACCGGACATCGCCCATCGGATTTTCGAGCCGTTTTTCACGACCAAACCGCCGGGCAAGGGCACCGGCATGGGCCTGGCCATGGTCCACGGCATTGTGGAGCAGATCGGCGGCGTCATTTTTTTCCGTCCGCGCGTGGGTGGCGGTACGAATTTTCATGTTTTCTTCCCCGCTTTCGAGGGAGAAGCCGTCAACTCGCAAAAAGTCCTGGCCGGGTTCATCCACGGCAAGGGGCGGCTGCTGTTCGTGGAGGATGAAAAAAACCTGGCGGAATCAAGCAAGGCCCTGCTGGAAGCGCTGGGATATGAAGTCATCCTGGCTGCGGACGGCCTGGAGGCACTGGAAATTTTCAAGGCCGATCCGGACGGATTTGATGCGGTGATCACGGACATGACCATGCCCCGGATGACCGGCAAGGATCTGGCGCGTGAATTGCTCATCCTGCGCCCCAGACTGCCCATTATTGTCTGCACGGGCTTCAGCGACCTGCTGACGCCTGACGAGGCAAAAGCCATGGGCATCAAAAAATACGTGCACAAACCCGTGGACTGGGAACGCATGGCCAGGAACCTGGCCCACTTGATCGACATGCAAGAGGATTGATCTGCACATGGCTGAAATACTGATAATCGATGATGATCCGGGCATAGGCTACATGCTCGGCCGCGTGGCCGAAGAACAGGGCTGTGAGTCGATTCTGGCCCCCACCCTGCAACAGGGCCTGAAGCTTGCGGAAGAAGGCGCCTACGACCTGGTCTTTCTGGACGTCTTTCTGCCCGACGGCAACGGCCTTGAGGCCCTGCCGCGTATCAAGGACGCCCCCGGCGCGCCCGAAGTGATCATCGTCACGGGCAAGGGCGACCCGGACGGCGCCGAGCTGGCCATTTCCAGCGGCGCCTGGGATTACATAGAAAAAACCAGCTCGCTGCAGCGCATCATGCTGGCCATGAGCCGGGCGTTGAAATACCGGGAAAACAACCGCTCCGTGCCCGTGCTGCTGCACCGCAACGGCATGGTGGGCGAAAGCGCGCCCATGCGCGAACTGTTGGGCCAGATAGCCCTGGCCGCTTCCGGACGGGCAAGCGTACTGCTGACAGGAGAAACCGGTACGGGCAAGGAGCTCGCGGCACGGGCCATTCATGCCAACAGCACGGTGAGCGAGGGCGAATTCGTGGTGGTGGACTGTGCGGCCCTGCCCAAAGAGCTGGCCGAAGCCATACTCTTCGGAAATATCAAGGGCGCTTTCACCGGAGCCGTGGAGTCTCGTGAAGGATTGGTGACCACGGCCGACAAAGGAACTCTGTTTCTGGACGAAATCGGCGAGCTGCCCCTGACGCTGCAAAAAGCCTTTTTACGCGTCCTGCAGGAACGCCGCTACCGGCCGGTGGGAGCCAAAAACGAGCTGACAAGCGATTTCCGCTGCATTGCCGCCACCAATCGCGACGTGGAAGCCATGGTGGCCTCCGGAGATTTTCGCAGCGATCTGCTGTTCCGGCTCAAATCCATCGCCATCGAACTGCCGCCGCTACGCGCGCGCCTGGAGGATCTGGAAGCTCTGGCGGCCAACAGCGTGGCCCTGCTCTGCAAGCGCTACGGCATGCCCGGCAAAACCATCTCCCCTGATTTCCTGGAAATACTGCAGCAGCACGACTGGCCGGGCAATGTTCGCGAACTGACCCAAACCATGGAGCGCGCCCTGCTGGCTGCCGGACCGGCGCCCATGCTGTATCCGGCGCATCTTCCGGCGGAGTTGCGCGTCAAGGCCGCGCAACGCGCCCTGGCCCCGCGGGCTGGGGATGTTCCCCCTGAATCCGCCGAAACGCTCCTGGACCAAGCCCCCGCCCGGACGGCAGATTCCCAGGCCGAGCCGCCACCTGTTGCATCTCCCTCCGGGCCCGTACTGCCTGCTCCCCCACCACCGGATACGGATGTTTTTCCGGTGTTCAAAACCTATCGCAGAAGCGCGGTGGATCAGGCGGAGCAAATCTATCTGCGCGCCCTGCTGGAACGAACCAACGGCCGTATCAACAAAGCCTGCGAGATTTCCGGACTTTCCCGTACGCGTTTATATACCCTGCTGAAGGAACACGGAATCTCCAAAAAATTCTGAAGCGCATGTTCGCTTTTTTGGTACATTTCCTTGTTTTCATGACGTTTGTTCCATGAATTGGAACGACAGGACCTGCTTTTTTGCCTGTTTCCGTCTCGATTTTGTTTCCAAAAATCTCCAACATCCTGACTATAAAAGCATTTCTTCCTCCTGGTATAAATCATGATTATTCTTCTCAAGACGTAATGCCCGTACGACTCTGCAGCATCCATACTTTTAGCGGGCACTGCCTGAGAGGAGAAGGGAATGATGCGTCCGGAGGAATGCCTAGAAAGCAAAACGGCCTTAATCCTGACAAGATACGTCAGCGAACGTTTGGTGATACGTGATGCGCTGCTTCGTTTGGGGTTTGAGCGGGTTTTGGAAGCCGGGGATGGGGACGGCGCCTGGGCACTCATAAAGGATAACAGCATCCATATGATTATCGCGGACTACAACGTTCCCTTGCTCTCAGGAGGGGAATTGCTGCAGCGCGTCAGGGGTGTCGATGCGCTGTCAGCAACTCCTTTTATCATTATCATGGACCCCCCGGATATCCCTCACCTGTCGGAATTGTTGCAAAACAACGTTTCCGCCTACCTTGTAAAACCTTTTTCCGACGATGTTCTCAACATCAAGGTTCTTGAATTGCTTGATCACTAAGAGTATTTTCTGCTAGCTGCAATCTAAAACACAGCCGTATACGCATTGCGAGACCACTCTCTTTATGCAACGGGGCGCTATGCTAAACGTTTTAAAATATCTCGTGGCTGTCAGCCTGTGCTGCCTGATGCTGTCTTTTTTTTTCAAAGACCGCCTTCCCGACGTTTCCGAGATACAACCGGACCTGTTGCAAAATCCGGAACAAACACCCAGTGAATCCTCTCCTTTTACCCTGCCCTACGATGACAAAATATACACTATTTATCCTTTGTACGACTACGAACTGCACGGCATGATCGTTTCGCAACACGATAGCCGCAGCTGGCTTGACTGGGCGCATCAAGACTGGGACGAATACCTGAACGTCAAGGATATCTGTGTTCTCTGGGGAAACAATTTTAAAGGAAACCTGCACCAGCGGCTGCACTACGACAGTGGTGATTTTACCTGTTTCATCAAAGGAAATAATGAGGACTGGCAACTCTTTGACAAAACAAGTATCTCCAACAATCATCTGCTTTCCAGCAATCCTGAGCTCAGCAATTCTATAGAAAGCGCGAACATAGGCGACCAATTCGTATTGCGTGGAAAGCTCGTACAATACAAGAACAACAAAGGTTTTTCGCGCAGTACGAGCACATCGCGCGATGATATTGGTGATGGCGCCTGTGAAACAATCTATGTTGAACAGTTCAAATTTCTCGAACGTGCCAACCCATTCTGGCACAAGCTTTTTGCTTTTTCCGGAACTACAACGGCAATTTTTTTCCTGCTTTGGCTGCTGTTGTCGCTATGGTCCCTGTTTATGCCGAAATCATTAGACCCCGCGTACTATCTGGCACAAGGGGACAGCATGGCGGCAAAAGGAAAATTTCGCAATGCCATCAAGCATTACGACAAAGCCCTGCAGCTCGATCCCTTTCTCAGCAGCGGTTATCGCGAGAGGGGATTATGCTGGGAAGCACTGGGCCAATTTGAAAAAGCAGCGAGCGATTACCATACCGCAGACAGGCTGGAACTGGAGCAACAACCTGAAACTTTTCTATAATATATCAGCATTGCATATTTTTTAAAATAAAACACCTTCGCTTCACGCTACGTGCGCCCCACCAGAAACGGACGTATCCGTCATCCCGATCATAATAATTGATTCGTGTTTGATTTTCAGGTAATTATAATCAGTCACCCCAAACGTAATGCGCAAAACTCTCACAAGGAGCAGGCAACGGCATGAAGGTCCATTTCTGGGGCACACGAGGTTCCATCCCCGCTGCTTTGCGCGCCGAATACATCAGGGCCAAGATCAAAAAAGCCTTGAAACAGGCCATTGAATCGGGCCTCCAGGACCTGTCCGAGGTGGAAGCATTCGTCGACAACGATCTCCCCTTCACTGTCAACGGAACGTACGGAACCAATACCTCCTGCGTGGAATTCCGGCCTGGCTCCGAAGATTTTTTCGTTTGTGACGCGGGTACGGGCATCAAGGAATTCGGCGAATACGCGCTCCAGTCCAGAGATCCCTTTCTGGGCGCCACCTATCATCTATTCATCTCGCATCTGCATTGGGACCATATCCAGGGGTTTCCGTTTTTTGCCCCCGCCTATCTGCCCAACAATACGATCCTCATATACAGTGCGCACGATGAAACGGAACAAACGTTCAGAGCCCAACATTCACCGCCCACCTTTCCGCTGGATTTCAAAAACCTCGGCGCGGAGATCAAGTTCGTCAAACTCGAACCGGACAGGGATTACCGTATCACCGACGTCAACGTACGGCTCATCAAACAACTGCACCCGGGCGGATCTTACGGATTCCGCTTCGAATCCGGGTGCAAAAAGCTGGTCTATTCCACGGACAGCGAACATAAACTCGATGTCCGTTCTCCCGGCAGCCCGTATCTGGATTTTTGCCATAACAGCGATCTGCTGATTTTCGACGCACAATACGGTTTCGCCGAATCCCAGACACTCAAAGAAAACTGGGGCCATTCCAGCAATATTCTCGGCGTGGAACTGGCCAAAGACGCGGGAGTCAACCACCTCTGCCTGTTCCATCACGAGCCTTCGCTCAACGACCAGGAACTCGACGAATTCTACCAGCAGACCCTGAACTACGAGCGCGTCTACCAGCCCCATATCCCCCTGCAAGTGACCATGTCCTACGACGGGCTGGAAGTGGAACTCTGAATCCACGACACACCGGCAGTTTTTTTCACCTGCCTGCAACAGAAACAAAAAACAGACGAGCGCAAACCGGCAGAAGTCTCAAGACATTTGCGGAGATTGCCGGGAATGGATCAAGGGAGGCAAACAGACGGTTATTTCTGGCAAACAGGACAGAACACGGACGTCCGGCCGGCCACTTTTTCCGTGACCAGCCTGCGGCCGCAGCGCAGGCAGTACTTACCGCTCCGGCCGTAGACCTGGAAACGGTTCTGGAACGCGCCCACATTGCCCCGGGCGTCGCGATAGTCGCTGAAGGAACTGCCGCAGGCCGCTATGGCCTCCCGCAGGACCTCCTGCAGCTCCCTGTGCAGTCCGGCCAGGCGCGCGTCGCTGATGTCCGCGGCCCGGGCGTCCGGGCGAATTCCCGCGCGAAACAGGGATTCGTCCGCGTAGATGTTGCCGATGCCCGCAATGGTCTTCTGGTCCAGCAGCAAGGCCTTGATTCGGGCTTTTTTGCCCGCAAAGAGCCGGATGAACGCGTCTTTGTCCAGTTCCAGGGGCTCAGGGCCGAGCGCGGCCAGAAAAGGCATCCGCCGCAGGTCGGCTTCGTCCGCGTACAGGCAGCACGAGCCGAACTTGCGGACGTCGTGAAAAAAGACCCGGTCCAGTCCGGACTGTCCGTCCTCTTTTGCTTCTTGTGATTCCAGCTCGAAAATCAGATGCGTATGCTTGTCCGGCTTCGCGCCCGGATCCGGCAGATAGAAGCGTCCCGTCATCCGCAGGTGCACGGCCAGGGTGCCGCCTTCCTGCAGATCCACCAGCAGCAGCTTGCCCCGCCGCCGGATGCCGCCCACGGTCCGGCCCTCAAGCGAGCAGCAGAACCCATCGCCGCCGCCTTCATACGAGCCCAGGGCCCGGGGCTCGCGGACGCAGACCTTGCGGATACGTCTGCCGACCAGGGTTTCGCGCAAGCCCCTGGCAATGGTCTCGACTTCCGGAAGCTCAGGCAAGGTCTCAGTCCTTGGTTTCCTGCTTTGTACGCACTTTGATACGCCAGATGGGCAGCTCAATGGGAATGCGCTTGCCGTCGCGCAACACTGTGAACAACAGGGGCTGGTCGTTTTTCCTGGCCCGCATGGCCGCGCTGTGCAGGTCGGTCATGGACTTCACGGGTTCGCCCAGCATTTCCACCACCAGGTCCTGCTTGCGGAATCCGGCCTTGTCGGCCACGGACCCCGGCTTGATCCCTGTGATCAGCGCGCCTTTGGGTTCGGAGTTCCAGGAAAAGGTAAAGCCGTAGCGGCTGCCGTGGGATTCGGCGCATTGAAACACCAGGTCGGCAAAACCGGGTTTGGGAAACGGACCGCCGCGCCAGGGGGCCACCAGCAGAATCCGGGCGCCCGGGTCCAGCAGACGCAAACGCCTGGCAACGCCCCAGCCGTTTTCCACATGTCCCGAACCCGCCAGCAGAACCACTTGAGCACCTGTCCGGCGGCGTACGTCCACCAGGCCCTGGGCCATTTTCGTATCCCAGAGCGACTGGATCTTCAAAAAATGTTCCAATGGATTGGACCGTATCGGCCGTACGGACGGCATGGATTGTTTCTTTTTCGCGCGCATCCGGGCCAGCATGGCGCTGTGCTGGACGAATTCCTTGGCCAGGGCCGTCCGCTGCTCCTCGCCGGGCAAAATGACCGGGTCGGGCAGATAGGCCCGCTCGGCCTCACTGAGCGCTTTGTTTCCGCCGCGGCTGTATTTGCGTACGACTCCGGGAGGCGCGTTCACGCCGTAAAATGGCAGGCCCGCGGCATAGGCGCGGATAAATACGGGCGCGTACAACGTATAGGGATGTCCCCAAAGCCGGGGCCAGTCCAGTTCCCGCTCCAAGCGCCGGGAAAAGGCCGTTGCCGACAGGGAATGGTCCGCATTGAATTTGTCCAGCACGGGCTGGAGGTCTTCCCCGACCATTTCCAGGGCCAGGGCAGGACGGCGACCGGCCTTGACCAGCGCATCTATGACAGCGGCCTGGGCCAGATGATCGCAGGCAACCGTATGCCCTTCGCCGATCAAGATATAGTCAACACCCTGGGCCAGCGCTGGAAGCGCCTCGTACGGAACAGGCTCCAGGCCTTGCGAAGCCGGGGCGTACAATACGGGCGGCTTGGTCATGGCATCGGATACGGACCTTGCGTCGGGGGCGGCGTCCGCAGGAAGCCTGTGCTGGGCCGCGCAGCCCCAGGACAATAAAAGCAAAAGGCCGCTCAACAGCAGCCGAGCGGCCCGTAGGTTCATCTTAATCCCACCTGCGCTTGTCTTCGATGGGCCGAATCTGCGGCGGCAGCGTTCCGGGTTCGAGCACCTGCAGCACGGGCCGCAGCTTGATCTTGTCGCGGAACTGGTGCAGCAGCTCGTCTTCGCGCTTAAAATTGGCCGCTTCCACGTTGAGCACCATTTCGTCGATGCCTCCCGGATTGGTGACTTCGATCTGCCAGCGCTTGATTTCCTCAAACGAGGCCATGACCTGCTCAACCTGGTGCGGATAGACGAACATGCCCTTGATGCGGGCGGTGGTGTCCACGCGGCCGACAATATTGCCCAGGCGCGGGCTGGTGCGTCCGCAGGCGCAGGGTTCGCGATCGATAAAGGAAAGGTCGCCCGTGGCCAGGCGGATGAGCGGATAGGTCTTGTTGAAGGCCGTGACCACAATTTCGCCCACCTCGCCGTCCTTGAGCGGAATGCCCGTGTCCGGATGGCAGATTTCCACATAGGCGCGGTTGGCCACATGCAGGCCGTTCTTGTGGTAACATTCGTAACCGATGCAGCCCACGTCGGCCGTACCGTATCCCTGGCGCATGATCAGATCGAACTTTTTCTCCAGGGTGGAACGCAGTTTTTCGGAAAATTTTTCACCCGTGACAAAGGCCACTTCAATATACATGTCGCGCCGCAGGTTCAGTCCGGATTCCTCGGCCTTCTGCGCCAGGTGCATCAGATAGCTGGGCGTACCCACGTATCCGGTGACCCTGAGCTTCTGCATGATTTCCAGCTGGGTGGTGGTATCGCCCGGACCGGCGGGAATCACTGCGCAGTTCAGATTGCGCAGCGGCTCTTCAAACATCAAACCGGCGGGAGCCATATGATAGGAAAAAGTGATCTGGGCCAGATCCCCGGAGCGGAAGCCCGCCGAATAAAAGCCTTCTGTCCAGCCCCAGTAATCGTCGTTGCGGTCTTCGGGATCGAAAATGGGCCCAGGCGAGCGAAAGATACGCTTCAATTCGCCGAGGTCCTTGGTCAGTAATCCGCCCAGTCTGGGTCCGATGGATTGCAAAAAAATGAGTTCTTTTTTCTTGAGAATGGGAATATGCTTGATATCATTCAGCGTCTTGAACTTTTCCACTTGAAACTGTGCTCTGTCAAAACGCTTTTTTACATCTTCAGAATATCTGTAAGCGTATTGCAGCAGCTCCTTCAACTGAATCAGATAAAATTGTCTGCGCTCGCTCTCATCGAGCACTTCGCGCCTGCTGTAAATACCTTCAGTGCGGTCCTTGCGGGTCATCGCTAGCTCCTGACTTGAAATTACCGGCTAAGTTTCCTAAACTAAACAATTTAAACCAGCCGAACAAAAAACGCAAGAGCTTTTTTCGATTCCCTGTGATTTCAACTTGTTAACAAATAAAAAAAAAGAGCATTACCGAGCATCGGACAAGGAGCATACCTGCTCTTCCGGATGGTAGGGCCGGGGGCCGTCCTGGATGCGACACCCTGAAAGCGCAGCGATACGCCGGATCATACCTTGATACAGGGGGCCATGGATGGGCAGCAGTCCGTACCAGTAGGCCAGACCCGCAACTCCCTTGGGAAGAAAGCGGGCAATGAGCAGCAGGCGGCAGCTTTGGTCGTCCAGCGGATCTATCTGAAATTGAAACACGGCCTGGCCCGGCATTTTCATCTCCGCCAAAAGCACCAGCTTGTGTCCGGGCTCCAGTTCCAGCACCCTCCAGAAATCCAGCGCATCCCCCACCCGCAGGTCCTCGGGATCCCGGCGGCCGCGCTGCAGCCCGGCTCCGCCGACGAGCCGGTCCATAAAACCGCGTATGCGCCAGAGAATCATGGCGTAAAACCAGCCGTTTTTACCCCCCATACGCAGCAGGTTTTTCCACACCGGACCGGGCGGACAGGAAAGTTCGGCCTGGTAGCTGCAGTTCAGAATCGTTCCTCCGGCGTAGTCCGCATCCCCGCAGGCCAGCCATTCGGGCGGCCGCAGTTCTCCGGCGTCGGCCCAGCAGGCGTTCAGGCTCTGTTTCATGGTTTCCCGGATGGAGGTCCGTATGGCCTGGCGTACGTGCAGCAACTCCTGCGGGATTATTTCCCTGATCCGGTTGTCCTTGCAGACCACTTCGTTACGCAAGCCTTCAGCCAGCGGACGCGCCAGACTGGCGGGAACCGGCGTCACCAGATGAATCCAGTAGGAGCTCAGGCGTGGCGTCAGCAGCGGCAAGGGAATGATCCACCGCCTGGGCAGCCTTTTTTCTTCGGCGTAAAGCTGAAACAGCCGGCCGTAGGTCAGAATATCCGGTCCGCCGATGTCGTAGCTCTGCCCGGTGGTGGCCTGCTGTTCGAGACAGCCGATCAGGTAGCCCAGGACGTTGCTCACGGCTATAGGCTGGCACCGGGTGTCGACCCAGCGCGGGGTCAGCATCACGGGCAAGCGTTCCACCAGATAGCGCATGATCTCAAAAGACGCGCTTCCGGCCCCGAGAATCATGGCCGCATTCAAGCAGGTCACGGGCACCCTGCCCCGTGCCAGAATGGCGCCTGTTTCGTGACGCGAGCGCAGATGGCGGCTCAATCCGCCGCTATCTGTACCCAACCCGCCGAGATAAATGATCCGCTCCACCCTGGCAGCAGCGGCGGCGTTGGCCATGTTGGCGGCCAGATATTTGTCACGGTCGGCGAAATCCTTACCCGCGGCCTGCATGGAGTGCACCAGGTAATAGACCGTATCGCACCCCGTGAGCGCTTCCTTGAGCGCGTGGAAATCACCGGCATCGGCAACGGCTATCTGCATGCGGGGATGGGCGGCAAAGCTTCGGCAGCCCAGTTTGCGCCCGGAGCGGCCAATGGCCCGGACCGTGTAGCCGCGCTCCAGAAGCATGGGAGCCAGACGTCCGCCGATATACCCGGTGGCGCCGATTATGCCGACGATGCCGCCGTTGTTCCTTATGCTGTCCGGAGGTGCTGCCTGCTGCATGGCTCAGACGTGGTTCCGCAAGGCCAGTTCTGCCGGATGCGGATTCAGGTAGTATTGTTCCTTGAGGTAGGGCTGGTCGTATTTGCGTACGTAGTGGTTCAAAAGCGTCACCGGCACAACCAGGGGCACGTAATGGCGCGCGTAGTTGCCGATGACTTCCAGCAGTTCCTGCTTTTCATCCGCGCTGAGCAGTTTTTTGAAATAGCCCATGGCGTGCTGCAGCACGTTGACGTGCTTTTTCGTGGTGGCCTGGGTGGCCAGAGCTTTCGCCAGCAAAGGCAGATAGGCGTCCCAGGCCGGTTCCGGTCCGGTTTCGCCGCTTTGAGCCACCAGCTTGCCGGTTTCGCGGTAAAGCTGCGGACTGTGGGCCATGAACAACAGCTTGTGGCGCGTATGAAACGAAATCAGATTGGCGGAGTTCACACCCTGGGCCTTTGCGTCACGAAAGCGCTTCATGGTGAACACCCGTTCGATGAAATTTTCGCGTATTTTTGGATCGTGCAGTCGCCCTTCGTCCTCCACCGGCAGCCAGGGGAAACGCTCCATGAACATGGCCGCCCAGATTCCCACGCCCGAGTGACGGACCTTGCCGTCCGTGCCGTGGACCTTGATCCGGGCCATGCCGCTGCTTGGGGATTTGCTCTTAAAGATATAGCCGCAGAGGTCCCGATTCTCCAGCTCCTGCAGCCTGCCTCGGCCCCAGGACTGCATCTGGTCCGTATAGTCGGTCTTGCTGTGATGGGTTATCAACCTGGGTGCGGACACGTCTCCTTCCAGACGCAGAGCCTCGCGCGGGATGGTCATGCCGCATTCGACTTCCGGACAGACGCCGACGTATTCGATCCACTTTCCCAAGGTATCCGTCAGAAAGCGGTCCTGCTTTTGCCCGCCGTCATAACGGACTTTTTCTCCCAACAAACAACGGCTGACGCCGAGGCGGATTTTGTCTTCAGACGCAATGTTACCGGACATAGTGTTACTTAATTAATTCCCTGAGTTATGCGGCGCTACGCGCGCAGCCATTCTTCAACCAGAGTTTCCATATCCACCGGTTTGGAATAATAAAATCCCTGCACGTACTCGCAGCCGAACTGCTTGAGCGTGTTCTGCTGCTCTTCGGTTTCCACGCCTTCCGCAATGACTTCCAGCCCCATGTTGTGCGCCAGGGACACAATGGTACGGACGATTTCCAGGTTCTCGTTGCCTTCACCCATCTTGCTGACAAAGGAACGGTCGATTTTGAGCATATCCACGGGAAAGCGGTGCAGATAGGACAAGGACGAATACCCGGTGCCGAAATCGTCAATGGAAATCTTGATGCCCAGCGACTTGAGCTGGTGCAGAATTTTCGTGGCGATTTCGGCATTCGCCATGACCGCGCCTTCGGTGATTTCCAGCTTCAGACACTGCGGGCACAGGCCAGTTTCTTCCAGAGTCGTACGAACGCGTTCGTAAATCTCCTCCTTGTCAAACTGCTTGCCCGAGAGATTAATGCTGACTATCAACTCTTCATCGGAGTCCAGCGTTTCCAACAACCGGGCCATGCTGCTGCAGGCTGTACGGAGTACCCAATAATCAATGGGGATGATCAGCCCGACTTCTTCGGCTTCCGGAAGAAATCTTCCGGGAGGCAGAAACCCCTGGGTGGGATGCTGCCAGCGGATCAAAGCTTCGAAGCCCGCGATCCTGCCGGTTTTCAAGGAAATTATCGGCTGGTAATGGAGGATGAATTCCTCATTCTGCAAGGCCAGGCGAATGCCCGTGACCAGCTGTAAAAGTTTTTTGGCGCGCAGATGCATCTCGGCGTCGAATATCACATAACGGGCTTTGCCTTGCAGTTTGGCCCTGTGCAGCGCGGCGTCCGCATCGCGCAGGAGATCTTCGGCCCGCTCGTAGCCCATGGAGCTCAGGGCGATGCCGATGCTCGATGTGGTGATCAGATTCTGACCGCTCAATTCGAAGGTCTGATTGAGCGTACGCAGCACCCTGTCCGCATAATCGGTGACGTCGGACAGCTCTGCCGCGTCGTTGAAAAGTATGGCGAACTCGTCGCCTCCCAGCCGGGCCAGCATGTCCCCAGGCTTGAGAATGCCCGCCAGGCGCAGTGAGATGGCTTTGATGAGTTCGTCGCCGATATTGTGCCCCAGGCTTTCATTGACCATATTGAAGCGGTCCAGATCCAGAAGCAACAGCGCAAACAGGTCGTTCTCCCCCTTGCGCAGTCCGTCCAGCTTGGATCGCAGGTCCTCGATCAGGCAGCTGCGGTTGCCCAGTCCCGTGAGCGAATCATGGTAGGCCTGATGCAGCACCTGGGCTTCGGCCCGTTTCTGGTCCGTCACGTCCAGCATGGAAACCACGCAGCTGGAGGCGCCGGGAATCTGCGCCATTATCAGCACCACGATACGGGATTCGCCGGTCTGGGTCAGTACCTGCAGTTCGCCTGTCACGGGTTTGTTGTTTCCGTTTTCAAACAGCGACGCTACGTACGCCTCTATGATTTTGCGGCTTTCGGGCAGAAAAAATTCCTTACAAGTCATCTGTCCCTGGATGCAGTCGCGCGTATAGCCGGTCAAGGCTTCGAATTCGCTGTTGACCAGGGAAATGCTGGTATCGGCTTCCATGATGGCCATGGCCGTGCCCGTGTTTTCAAATATGGCCCGATATTTATGCTCGGAGTCCATCAACCGCTGGGTTCGTTCCCGAACCATTTCTTCCAGGTTGCCGGCATACTCCCTGATTTTCCGTTCCTGCATACGTATGGTCAGATGCGTCCGCACCCTGGCCAGCAGTTCGCGCACATCGAACGGCTTGTTGACGTAATCCACGCCGCCCAGTTCCAAACCTTTGGCTTTGATTTCCGACTCGTGGACGGCCGACAGAAATATCACGGGCGTCTCACGGGTTCGGGGATCGGCCTTGAGCCTGCGGCAGGTTTCCAGCCCGTCCATGTCCGGCATCATGACATCCAGAAGAATCAGATCCGGGGGGACCGTCTGATCTTTTGCCAGGTCGAGCGCTTTTTGTCCGTTATCGGCCTCGATGACATCATACTGCCGCCTGCGCAAATGCACGCCAAGCAGTTTCAAGTTGACCGATTCATCGTCAACAACAAGAATACGGGGCATCGACTCGAGAGAAGAATAAGCATCCCCGGTACTCACGACTGTCTCCGGAATTGTAGATACAGAGAGTTCATAGGTTGCTCAATGTAGGCAAGTGGTTGATGTTGTGCCGTAGCCGGATTATAAACGCTACGTATAGTCCCCCGAAGGTATTTTGTATTATGCGATGGGAATTCACCTCAGTCAAGAATTTCCTCTATTCTACTCTGCTTTGCAACGCCTGCCAGCTTCTGGCTGGCAAAACACCTGCAGCGAACCAGGAGATCCGTATCATGGACCTTACCGTACTTTGCGACAACAACACGGTCATAGACCGCTACTTTCTGGGCGAACCGGGCTTGAGCTTTTTCATTGAAACAGACGATACGCGCGTGCTTTTCGACTGCGGCTACTCGGATGTCTTCATCCAAAACGCCCGCAAGGCCGGTATCAATCTTCTGAACCTGGACTACATTGTTCTCTCGCACGGCCATCTGGACCATACATGGGGGCTGCAGCATCTCGCCGCGCTCTACACCGAGGCGAAAATCGAAAACCAGCCCCACGTCCGGCCGACCCTGGTGGCCCATCCGGATGTTTTCCATACGCGCGCCGTCCCCGGACTGGATCAGATCGGCTCGCTGCTTTCCGCGGAAAAAATCGAATGCCATTTTCCCCTGCGCCTGAGCAAGGAACCCGTCTGGCTGAGCAGCAAACTCGTTTTTCTCGGGGAAATACCACGCCGGCTCGATTTCGAGCAGGCCGAAGCCATAGGCGAACGCTATGCCGACGGCGCCTGGCAGGACGATTTTCTGCCGGACGACAGCGCCCTGGCCTACGCGGACGCCACGGACCTGGTCGTGATAACCGGCTGTGCGCACGCGGGCGTATGCAATACGGTCCTGCAGGCCAGGCAGGTATGCGAACGGGAATCGGTCCGCTCCATCATCGGAGGAACGCATCTGCAGGAAGCCGCGCAGGAACGGCTTGAACAGACAGCGGCCTTTCTGGACGCGTTGGAACTGGAATCCCTCTACGCCTGCCACTGTACGGACCTGGCAGCCAAAGTGGCCCTGGCAGCCCGCAATCCGCTCCGCGAACTGGGCAGCGGATCGCGGATCGAATATTGAAAAAGTCCGGGAAGCCTTTGCAACAAAGGCTTCCCGGACTTTGAAGACAATTATAACAGGCTGTTATTTGGCAGCGCCACGTGCCGTTTCAAGCCAGCCGTTCCAGGTATCCTTGTTCTTGCTGATCCAATCGTCGACATGTTTCTGGATGTCGGCGGCGCTCTTTTCACCGTCGTTCATCCGGGCGTTCTGCTGGTTGATGTCGGCAAGGGGCAGGGTAAACACTTCAAAGAACTTTTTCGCGGCAGGGTTCTTTTTCAAAAACTCCTTGTTGGCGACGATCCGGATGTCGGAGGCAACAAAGCCCATTTTCAACGGATCGGACACCGCGCCTTTGATACCGGCCACGGTCATGCGGTCAACCGCGGTTTTCTGGGCGTCCGTGGGTTTGATTTCGGGCACGTTGATCCACATAACATCCTTGCCCGGCTCCAATTTGTAGATGGTCCAGTTGGGAGCCCAGGTGTAAAAAAACACCGGCCCGCCGTTCTTGTAGTTGGCCAGCTCGGAGGCCATGCCCGCTTCATAGGAGGCCTTGCTCGGGGTGATGTCCTTTTCAAGACCGTAGACTTTCATGTGGTGGGTGATGATTTTTTCACAACCCCAGCCAGGAGGGCAGGCCGTCAGATCGGCTTTGCCGTCGCCGGTCGTATCAAAGGCCTTCTTCACTTCATCTCTTTTGAAATCATCAAGGGACTTGATGTTGTACTTGTCCACATCGCGCTTGGACACGAGATAACCGCCCAGTCCGCCGGCCTTGATCACGTAGCCGACCGCCTCGGCCTTGTCATGAAAATTCTTGGGCAGCTGCGCATTGTGCATGGGGAACCAGCCGTTGGTCCAGTAGTCCAGATCGCCCAGGGTAACTGCCTGGTAGAAAATCGGATTCGCCAGATCCTTGGGCGCTTTGACGGTATAACCGAGTTCTTCCAGTCCGCGGTGCACGAGCGCTTCCTGAAAAAAACCGGAGTTCCATGTGGCGCGCGCCGGAGTCACCGTGACGCCTTTGCCGGGTTTTTCAACCGCCATGGCCGTGCCGGAAAGCAGGACAAGGCACAAAGCCAGAAGCAATACCTGTTTCATTTTCATAGATTCCCTCCTTTTGGATCTCTATTTTTTGTAGCCATTGACTGCGTTACTCTGTCGAGGACAATGGCGATAAGCACAATTCCGATGCCGCCCGTAACGGCGCGTCCGATATCAAGGGTGTTCAAGCCCAGGATGACGGGAGTTCCCAAGCCCCCGGCGCCGATGAGCGCGGCAATGACCACCATGGAAAGGGCCATCATGATGGTCTGGTTCAACCCGGCCAGAATGGTTGGCATGGCCAGGGGGATCTGCACCCGGCGCAGCACCTGCCAGTTCGTCGCGCCAAAGGCCTGCGCGGCCTCCACCAGCTCGGGGTGCACCTGCCGGATGCCCAGGCTGGTGAGCCTGATGATGGGCGGCAGGGAGAATATGATCGTTGCCAGCACCCCGGCCACGTTGCCGACGGAAAAAAGCATGACTATGGGCACGAGATAGACAAAGGCCGGTGTGGTCTGCATGGCATCGAGTACGGGCCGTATGGCGGCCTCGAAGCGGTTGCTGCGGCCTGCCAGAATTCCCAGCGGAACGCCGGCAATGGCGCAGAAGAATACTGACGACAGCACCATGGCCAGGGTTGTCATGGCGTCCATCCAGAGCCCCAGCAACCCAGTCAACACCAGGGCGGCAATGGAAAAAATCGCCAGTCTGAGGCCGGAAAAGCGCCAGGCGGCAACCGCCACCAGTGCAATGACCAACAACGGAGGCAGAGCGTCCAGCCCCGCATTGAAGCCGTTGAGCGTCTGTTCCACAGGCCATTTGACGGCCTGAAAAATATCCCGGTAATTGGTCACGAGCCAGTCGACGAATTCAGAAACCCATTGGTCCAATGGGATGACTTGTGTTTCAAACATCTGTGATCTCCAAAATACGTTTGCGTAGCCGGAGTGCTACAATGCCGGCCGCGATTTTCAGCCCGCCTGGACCTCTTCGGCATCATACTGTTTCTCGGTTTTATGCAACGTACGCAGGAAACGATTTTTGGAGACAACGCCCATGTAGACGCCATTGTCGTTCACAACCGGCACCGGCCAGCCCCTGGACGCCACCTCCGACAGAATATCCTGCATGGAGTCGCTGACGCTGACCGTTTTGACTCCCTGGATGTACGCCTGCGAAAGCGGTCCGTCCTGAGACGTCCGCTCCAGGGCATCGCGCAGCGACTCGGAGGAAATGGTGGCCAGATATCCGCGTTTTGAGTCCAGCACGTAGCCGTAGTCGCGGTCGCTGCCGCTGAGCAGCTCGTGGGCGGTGCGCAGGCTGCCCTGTCTGGTCTGGATGATAGTGGGGTACGTATCCCGGGCAATATCTCCGGCCGAGATGACGTTTGTGGGATCAACACCGCGAAAAAACGCCCTGACGTAATCCGTGGCGGGATTCTGCAGAATGCTTTCCGGTGTGCCCACCTGCACGATACGCCCGCCTTGCATAATGGCGATGCGATCGCCGATACGCAGCGCTTCGTCCAAATCGTGGGAGATGAAAACAATGGTACGCTGGTGTTCTTCCTGCAGCTTGAGCAGTTCGTCCTGCATCTCCGTACGGATAAGGGGGTCCAGAGCCGAAAAGGCTTCATCCATGAGCAGGATGTCCGGGTCCACGGCCAGGCCACGGGCCAGGCCGACGCGCTGCTGCATGCCGCCGCTCAACTGGCTCGGATAACACTCCTCCCAGCCCTCAAGCCCCACCTGGGACAACGCTTCCAGAGCGCGCTGGTTGCGTTTCTTTTTGGGGATTCCAGCCAGCTCCAGGCCGAAAGCCGTGTTGTCCAGTACGCTGAGATGCGGCATCAGGGCAAAGGATTGGAACACCATGCTCATGTTGTGGAGGCGAAATTTGACGAGTTCGTTGTAATCCATGGCGGTGACATCTTCGCCGCCTACAATGACCTTGCCGCTCGTGGGTTCGATAAGCCGGTTGAGCATCCGGACGATGGTGGACTTTCCCGAACCGGAGAGCCCCATGATCACGAATATTTCACCCGCTTGAATCTGCAGGTTGGCGTCTTGTACGCCTACCGTCATGCCGGTTTTTTCCAGAACCTCTTTTTTGTCCATTCCCTTTTGGACCAGTTCAAGCCCTTTCTGTGGATTGGAGCCGAAAATTTTGTACAGATTGCGTACCTCGATTTTTATCTCATCCATCAAACCATCCTTTTTTCTCGTATCGGCAAAATCAGATCGCCACGGCGCCCGCAGCTGTAGCCAGGCAGCGCAATCATCAATTGCGGTCATTCCCTGGAATGTTTCGAACCGTGCCTGTCCCTTTCTTTTTCCAGGCATATGAATCAAGCAACCGACCGGAAAGGCCTGTGGCGGACCGGACATTTCCCGTATATTGGGGCGAATAGAAAGAAAGCGTTTGTATCTGTCCCAAAACCGACACTATGTCGTAACGGCAACTGATCTTGCCTATGCGCAGCTAGTTATTTCTACACATATTATTTTTAAGCTGAATATTTTTATTAAAATTATTTGAGTACGAAGTATTATTCCGAGATATCTTGAAAGTCAAGGTGCTGATTTTTTTTGCTGTAGCCGCTCTCCATAGCCCGGGCACAATCTCATGCCGGCCCTCCCGGATCCGGGCAGCCGTTTCAGCCACAATCTGCTTCAATCGGTACCGATTTTGCTTCTATCCTCAGAAGCTTTTCAAGGCGAAAGTTCGCCGCCGGGAAATGACTATTGCACGCGCCTGATTCCTGTTGACATTTCAGCAATCTGATGATTGCCTCTTTGGCTGAACTTCGCTAGATTATTGTTTCATCTGTCCGAATAGGATTCGAACTCCTGCGGACGAACACTTCAAGCACTGGAGAAGACGCATGAAACTGAGCATCGAGATCAGCGGACAGATGGAACGCATCGTCATCACCTCGCTGCCCAAACGTTTTTTGGCCAAAATCTTCAAGCATTGCATGGGAAAAAACAACACGCCCTACTTCATAAGCAATTGCCTCAAAGGCGTTCTTTATTTTGATATAGAACTGGCCAAAGCCTTTGCCGAAAGCATCGGCTACACCTGGAAGGAATGGCCCAACGAAGCGCGGTTTTTTCAGGCTGATGGATTTTGCTTCGAGCGCTATCTGGATATCGGCGTCAATGTGAACGGCTCATTGCAGGAACTGGCAGCCAGCGAAGTGGTAACAAAGATCAAACAAGTAGACCTGGACAATATGCTGGCACAGGTGGAAGAAGACGAGGTGCTGATCGTCATGGGTGCGGTGGACAAGGGCTCTGAATTTTTTGTGCTCGACGACATCGCGGAACCCTTTGAGCCCGAAGAACTGATGCTCGAACTCGTGGGCCTGGAAAGCTTCAAGGTAACGGAACAAGTGATCCGCGGCATCACCTACAAGGACCAGCCCCTGCGGCGCGAGCAAGGTCGCGTCACCGGCAAAAACATGCTCGCCCCCCTGCTTTTTTCCAGAGATGGAGAAGAGCTCGACATGTATGATTTCATTTCCGAAGATACGGCCTGCTGACAGCGCCGGCCGCCAGCTGTTGCGAACGCCATACCGCCCCGCCAGGCTGTTTCCGGCTGTTCGAAAAACAAACAGCTGTTAGAAAATTGAACGCAACCGGGCGGGTCATCCTTCGAATGGCCCGCCCGTTTTTTTATGCTTTTTGCCGTTCCGGCAATTACAGCTCTATTTTGGTCCCCAACAAATCCAGGAACTGTTTGATCCAGTCGGGATGCGCAGGCCAGGCCGGAGCCGTGACCAGATTTTCCGAGGTCACGGCATCGGAAAAGGTGTCGTTGGGAGCGACATAGCTGGCGCCTCCCAGTTCCAGGTCGGGCGCTACGGCAGGATAGGCCATGCACTTCTTGCCCGAGACCACACCGGCCGTCACAAGCAGCTGCGGGCCGTGGCAAATGGCCGCAATGGGCTTTTTGGCCGTATCAAAGGCTTTGACGATCTCAACGACGCGCGGGTTGAGCCGGATATATTCGGGAGCGCGCCCGCCAGGAACGACCAACGCGTCGTAGTCGTCGGGATTTACCGCGTCGAAATCGGCATTCAAAACGAAATTGTGGCCAGGCTTTTCGGAATAGGTCTGATGACCCTCGAAATCATGCACAGCGGTGGCGATGGTGTCGCCGGACTTTTTATCCGGACACACGGCGTGCACCGTGTGGCCGATCATCAGCAACATCTGAAAAGGTACCATGACTTCGTAGTCTTCCACAAAGTCCCCAACCAGCATCAGAATCTTTTTAGCGGCCATGCTCTCCTCCTTAAAAAGAAAGCCCAAGAGGTTATAATGATACGGGCGTACCGTACTTAAAAAGCACGGGGAGGGCAACGGGCTTGAACAAACTTGTAAAAGAACTTAACGCTCCAGCAGGTAGGATCTGGAGAGGCACAGCTTGGTTTCCTTGGCGTCCGGGTTGGCCAACCGGATACGCCTGAACGTGGGCAGCATGGCCATGAAGGTATCGAAAATACGCGGATCGAACAGTTTTCCACGCTCTTCACTCATGATGGTCAAGGCGTCGTGCTCGGGCATGGCTTTTCGGTACACGCGATCCTGCGTCAACGCGTCATAAACATCGCAAACCGAAGTGATCCGTGCGCTCTCCGGGATTTCCTCACCCCGCAGCCCGTCGGGATAGCCTTTTCCATTCCAGTACTCATGATGATGCAGAGCAATGTCCCGGGCCATGCGCAGCAAGGGAATGTCCGACCCGGCCAGCATTCGGGCGCCTATTTCCGTGTGAGTTTTCATGATGGCCATTTCCGTTTCGACCAACTTGCCCGGTTTCAGCAAAATGGCGTCCGGGATGCCGATCTTGCCCACGTCATGCATGGTGGCCGCGATCCGCAAATCATAGGACTGTTTCAAACTCCAATCCAACGCAATGCCCAGTTGTTCCGCATACAACCCGATACGCCGGATATGGGCGCCGGTCTCCTCGTCGCGGTAATCGGAGGCCACCACCAGGCGCAAGGCGATCTCTTCCTCGCGTTGCCGGATGCTTGCGGTCCTGCGAGCGACCTCCGCCTCGAGAAATTCCTTGGCCAGCAGCATTTCACGCGAGCTTTGCAACTGCTCCCGGCAGGTTCGAAACGCTCTGCCCATTTTTTTGAGCAGCAGAACCCGCTGCCCGTTGATAAAGGTCGCCGAAGCCTCAAAGGTATGGTCCATGCCGGTGTTGTCCGTCTCAAGCCAGACGTCCGAATCAAGTATGGCATCCTCTTCGTTTTGCCAGAACGTTTCAGCATCGGTCAGAAAAAAATGCATGACATCGAAAATCCCCTCGAAATCCAGCACCTGCCCCTTGCGCGGAGGGTTGGAAAAAAAGCACAGCAAAAAATCCGGCGGATCGCATAAAACACGAAAACGGGTTCCGCCCGCAGGTTCGAGCAGCACGCAGTCCAGGCACTGCGGCAGAGCCCCCAGCAAGTTTTCAAACATAGGCCTGTCCC
This sequence comes from Desulfovibrionaceae bacterium, assembly GCA_963677785.2. Lineage (GTDB taxonomy): Bacteria > Desulfobacterota > Desulfovibrionia > Desulfovibrionales > Desulfovibrionaceae. The sequence goes on from CAXXDH010000003.1 coordinate 415,260, forward strand.
CCCTCTTGACGCTTGATGTGCGCTACCAGTTGCGCCGCTTGCGCTCAGACGTCCAGCAACATTTTCCGGGCCAGCCCCAGAAAGCCGTTTTCTACGTCCTGACCGGACTTCGCGCTGGTGCGCAGCACGGTCCACCCCATCTGGCGGCACAGGTCGATCTCCGCCTCCTTCAGTTCCCACGTATCAGACACGTCATCCTTGTTGACCAACAACATAAAGGGCAGCTCTCCAAAGGAATCAGCCACCTTTTCCTGAATGCTGAGAGCCTCGACAAACGTCCGGGAACGCGTGCCGTCCGCTACCAGAAGATAGCCTGAAGCACCGCGCAAATAGGTCAGGCGAATTTTATTGAAATCATCTTCGCCTTCCAGATCCCACAGCATAAGCATGACCTGCTCGCCATCCACGGAGACGATTTTCTTATCGACTTTGACGCCCACTGTGGTCTGATATTTTTCTGTAAAAAGAGAGTCCACGAACCGTTTGACCAGACTGGTCTTGCCCACGGCAAAGGACCCCAACATGCATATCTTTTTCTGAATCATTGCCTTGATCCGGTGTTACCGTTATCCAAAACGCCCGCAGATTGATTGAGCAGCACAACACGCAAAGACACCCGCCGATCCATTTGCAGCTGCTCCTCGGACAATCCCTTCATGTCCTTTCTGGGAATGGCGCTCCGCGTTATCAGTAAGGTTGACGAAACCCCCTGCGTGATCAGAAAATCTTTGACCGTTATTGCCCTCTTTTCCGCCAGCGCCAGGTTGTAGGCGACTTCACCCGTATTATCCGCATGTCCGATCACTTCAAGATGAAATGTCATATCCAAATGCATCAATAGCCGCTGCAATGCAAGGGCCTGAGTCCCGATACGGCGCAGAATCTTTTCCTGGCGGGCCAGAAGATGCGTCGTATTGAATTTGAACAGCAGCCAGGCGGACTCTATCCCCTCAATAAGAGGCTGCAGTTCTTCAAGATCCGAGTCCACAACAGCCGCGTCAAGATAGCGTGTGACCCCCACAATGGACGGAGCAAGCCGCTCCGCTTTCATGAGCCAGTCATGCGGAGCGCTGCCGCCGGCGCTTAGGATTTCGTCCGCGTACTGCAGCTCCACGCTCTCCGGCGGTTCCAGAACCGCATAGGCCCGTTTCAGGACAATGGCCGGATCCAGAGACTGAAACGACGCCCAGTGCTGCGCGACCGTTTCTGTTTGCAACCCCGCCTTGTCCAGGAGACTTTCAGGATCAAGCGCCAGCGGGTCCCGGAACCCGGTAACGAAATATTTCTCTGCGCGTCTGCCCGAGCTGGTGATTTCTATGCCCGGCGTATCGGCCAGAAGCTGCAAATATTTTTCCCAATGCGGCAACAGCGGATCAGTGTCCTCGGCGATATCCAGGCGCACCCGGTTGATTCCCGGCAACAGCGGGGCAAATTCCTTCGCCTTATGAATCCAATGAAGTGTTGCGCTGCCCGTGGCGTGCAGCCGGCCATCGTCAGACAGAGCCAGGTGTACCGTTTCAGGCGGACGCAGGGCCTCACGAACCCGTTTCAGAACAAACTCCGTACTCAGCGCCTGGTACGGGGCGAATTCGAAACGAATCCCGGAAAAATGTTTTTTGGCGCCTGCGAGCACCTCTTGGGGCGAGCGTGCCAAGGGATCGCGCAACCCTTTGAAAGTTCTTCGGCTTTCGTCGGAATCGAGCAAAACGTACCCCGGCTCTTGGGCAAAGCGTTCCTCCAACGCGTTCCATGCCAGTTGGTCGCGTACGGCAAATCCCGCCCAAACAAGCAAAGCAGCAAACAGGACCAGCAGCAACACCCTGAAATAAGGAAAACTTTTGTGTTGTTGTTCGCGATAGCGGGTCAGCAAGCAATCTTCAAGATGGTGGCGGACAACCTCAAACGGCGCGGCATCTCCTGAGAAAACGGCAAGCTCCGAGCCTTTTTCCAGCACGATGGCATCCAGGGCGTCCCGAAAGAGATACTGCAGCTCCTCGGGCGGCTCCCCGCGTACCACCGCGGCCAGATAGGCGGAAGCTCCGCGTTCGACCACTATGGTCAATTCGCCGATCCGCAGCGTATCCAGGGAGTCGCCGGCGTCGGGATCAAAGGAATCCCTTACAAAGTCCTGTATGGCTGTAAACATGCCGGAGACCATGTCCGCATCCTGGTAGGTGACGTCTTCCGCCACCGCATGCTGCAGCAACAGTCCCGTATCCGCATGTATCAAAAATACCTGCTCCACCCGGTACACCAGGCTGTGCAGCAAAACGATTTCCGCAAAGGACTTTCCCGTACGCAGAGCCAGCAGCCGCCATTTCAATCCTTGCAATGAAAAACTGTGTTCAAGCGCGTGGTTGAAGGACTGGACCATGGAGCGGATGGCCTCGGCAATGGCTTTGCGAATCGCAGGGCCCATGACGGGGAACAAGGCGCGGGAAAGTTTATGGGGATCGCGTTCGACGGATGAGTGAAGAATTTCCTCCACTGTGGGCATCAAGGCGGAGACGAGCTTTTTGTCTTTGCCCGCACGCAATGCAATAGCTTCGGGCAGACTCCGGCTTACGTCCCTGGCCAGCAGCGAGGCATCATCAAGCCGGCCGGAGAGCTGCTCAATCTGTTCGATTTCCTGTTTAATCAGGAGGTTGCGCAGACGATCCAATTCATGCGCGGAAGCGTCCGGAGACCGGTCATCGTCCATGACGCTGATCAATCAAACTTTGAAAAAAGCGAATCGCTAAGCTCATTATTTAAACGCAAGGCCACGTCTGTCAGCATAGAAGAAAGCACGCCGCGCTCCACCATGTCATGACGAATTCCCGAAGCGGTCTTCCTGAGGGCTGTTTGCGCTTCGTCATGTTTTGTCCGGATGTCGTCGCTGAGACTCTTGGCCTGGTCCAGAAGCTGCTGGCGCAACTCTCTGGCCTGCTTTTCCTGGCTATTGTCGAGTTGTTGAATTTTTTTGTCCAAAGCCGCTGCCGAACTCTTCAAGTCCGTTGCGATTTCGGCGAGGGCATTGCCCCGTTCCCGCTGCTCGTTTTCAAGACGCTCAAAAAGGGACTGCAGTTCGCCCTTAACATACGTTTCAAAAGAATCCAGGCGGCTCTTGAATTCCGCTTTGGCCTCGTAAATTTCCTGAGAAAAGTGCTCGTTCATCTGGGAGAGTTTCTTGTCCAGATTTTTCATCTGCGCACCAAAAAGCAAATCGCGGATCTTGTCCATATTGGCCGTATCCGGCTCCATCACTTCCGGTGGCGACATCGGCTGGCGGGGCGATTCCGATTCCTGGGGCAGGCCGTCATTGTTGGCGTCTTGATTCATGGTGTCCTCCATAGGCTGTGCAATACGCTTGCGGGTCAAGGAACTTGCACCCTAATCAATAACAAAACTATCGATTTTTTCAAACAGCAAAGGTCCCTCCCCTTGCGCAAGTTCCACCCTCTTTAATTTGTAATTAAACTAACCCGCACGGATTTTTCCTGCAACCATCGAATCTATAGTATAAATAGTATATAATAATTCATAAAAAATAGTCTACTCAATAAATATCCTATTCCGATTCATTAAGTTTACCCCCTGAATGGTGCCTCTATAAAAGGACTAACCAAACACCAGCTTGAAACTGCTGTTTTTTTGGAACTGCGGATTGAAAGTCCAGCACACCTCGGAAGACTCCGCAGCACAGCCGTTTTTATGTCGGAATTTTTATTCGACGACATTCCCAAGAAACTTTAGGTTTTATTGTTAAGCCACCTTAAGCAGCAAAGGGCTTTTCTTGAGGCTTTTTCCGACAAACTTCTCTTTTTTCTTTGCAATCCCCTTCAATAATTCTTTCCCAAGCCCATTTCGTTCTTTGGGAACCGACTAAAAACCGCCCTTTCCTCTTATAATATTAAGATAGAGTAAAGATTAGAACTAAAATCTAAAAATTACTCTTTACAATAAATAATACTATTTAACCATTCCTTAATGGATGTTTCGCCTTTGTCCACACGTATATATATAAAAAACCGGAGGCGTCATGCGAACCACAGAGAACGACTACATAATTGATACGGGAACAAAATTGTGGGGAGGAGACATGCATGAAGGACTCTGTATGAGCTCGCTGCTTTGTCCTGGGCATAATACTATCGCAGCATATATCGATAAAAAATTGCCTGCCAAAGTAAGAGCCATTGTAGAATCGCATATGTCATCCTGCAAAGAATGCCGTACAGAAATTTTTGAACTGAGAAAAATCTTGAAGTCTCTTGAAGAGGATTAGAAGGAGAGAGTTATGTACATCGATGCAACAACATATACCAATTCAGCTTACTCTTCCTCTGAAAATGAAGAATCCTCCAGCGAAATCAGTGCAGAGGATTTTCTGGAACTTCTCGTCGCGCAGCTCGAAAACCAGGATCCGTTGAATCCCACTGATGATGCTGAAATGCTGGCGGAATTGGCACAAATGTACACTCTCGAAGAAATGTCCACCATGAATGACAATCTGGAGACCATGACTTCGCAGTTGAACTTGGTTCTGGTCAACAGTGCCGTCAGCTTCATCGGACAGGAAGTCATTGCCGAAGGCGACACGATCACGGTCAGCGACGGCAGCATCAGCGAAGTGACCTACGAACTCGCAGAGGATGCGGTTTCAGGTGAAGTCTCCATCTATGATGAGGACAGCAATATCGTCCAGACCGTGGACCTGACCGAACTGGATGGCGAAGAATCGTACACCTTCCAGTGGGACGGCTACAATGATGACGGCGAATACGTTGATGACGGGACCTACACGGTTTCTTTCACCTGCTACGACGCAGACGGCGATGTGGTCTCCGTAGATACGCTCGCCACCGGCATTGTCACCGGCATTACCACGGAAGACGGAAGCACGGTTTTCGAACTCGAAGACGGAAGGCTTGTGTCGATGACCGATGTCATCAAAGTACAGAGCCCATCCGACGATGATTCCGGCGATGAAACCTAACAGAATGAGAATAGTTTCCAGGAGGCATAGCACATGTCTACATTAACAAGCGCAATGTGGTCCGGAGTCAGCGGCCTTACCGCCCACAGCCAGGGTATCACCGTTGTCGGCAACAACCTGGCCAATACGAGCACCACCGGGTACAAATCCGCATCCACTACCTTTGAAGATGTCTTCTACTCTTCTGTGGGCACGGCCAACGGCATTTCCCAGGTGGGCAACGGTGTCGCCGTATCCAGCATCTACCAGGATTTCTCCTCGGGTTCGTTTCAAACGTCCACATCCTCAACAGATCTGGCCATCGATGGTGAAGGCTTCTTCATGGTCAGCGACCCGAACACCACCGAAGTATACTATACGCGTTCGGGCAACTTTTCCTTTGACGAAAACGGCTACCTGGTCAACGCGGCCGGCTACCGCGTCCAGGGCTGGGATATCGGTGAGGAAACCGACAGCGGACGCGTAACCACCTCCGGAGCGCTGGGCGACCTGGTTCTCGACAGCTATCAGTGCTCGCCGTCGGCAACCACCCTTGTCACGGCGTTGACCAACCTGGATAACACCGCGGAAGGCCAGGCCACCAACGAAGACAATCCCTTCTTCGCCATGGCGGACGAATGGGACGGCTCGGCTGAAACAGCCCTGAGCGATTCGGATTACACCTACCAGACCACCATCACCGTCTACGACGAGGCGGGCACCAGCCATACCGTGACCATCTATTACGATCCGGTCGACGAAAGCAGCGTCACCAGCGGTTCCAGCGGCGAAACCTACTGGGAATTCATCGTCACCTGCGATGCATCCGAAGACGGCCGTACCATCAACGGACAATCCCTTGCCGGCACCTCCAATGCGGGACTGCTGATGACGGGAACCCTGACGTTCAACTCGTCCGGCGAACTGACGGGAATGAGCGCCTACACGCTGTCTTCCAGCGCCTCGGGCGACCTGAGCGATTTGTCCAACTGGACGCTGGCGGACGTGGACGAAGACGGCTATCCGATCTGCACCGCGAACTTCACCGGATCCTCCAACGCGAGCACCACGGACTCGGAAAACGCTCTGAACATAGGCATCAACATGGGCATCAGCAGCAATTCCGACGACGAAACATACCCCTGGAACTCCATGGGCACCACCGCCGCCAACGTGGGAACGAACACTGACAATCTGGTCAACTTCACGGATCCGCTGATAGACGTCAACGCGACCACCTCCTACGACTCCTCGTCATCCACCATAAGTACGAGCCAGGACGGCTATGCGGCCGGATTTCTGGAAGATCTGGAAATCAACGAAAACGGCGTGGTCACAGGCAACTTCTCCAACGGCCAGACCATTGACCTGTTCGTCATCGGCCTGGCCACCTTTGTCAATGAGAACGGCCTGCACCAGGAAGGCGCCAACCTCTACTCCCAAACGGAAGAGTCCGGCCTGGCCACCACGGGTATCGCGGGTACCACCAACCTCGGATCCATCGAATCCTATACCCTGGAAGCTTCCAACGTGGACCTTTCCACGGAGATGGTCGAACTGATCTCGCTCCAGCGCGGATATCAGTCCAACTCCAAGGTCATCACCACGGTTGATACGTTGCTCTCCGAAGCACTCAATCTGAAGCGCTAACCTGAGCAGTAGAGGATAGGGTCATGACACTGAGCAGTCTCTTAAGCATCGGCAGCAGTTCTCTGATGAACGCGCAGACCGGTATCTCCGTCACCGGCGAAAATATCGCCAACGCAGATACCGAAGGATACAGCCGCCAGACTGTCAATTACTCGACCAATTCATACGTAAGTATCTATGGCGAGTCGATTGGTACGGGCGCCAGTGTCGAATCCATCACGCGCAACTACGATTACTTCATAGAGGCGCAGTACCTCTCCTATTACACGCAGAGCACGTATTATGAAACCATGTCGGAAACACTGTCCACGGTGGAAACCCTGTTTACCGAAAGTGACGATTACGGGATTTCCACCGCACTGGACGATTTCATCGCCACTTTCAGCGCATTGAGCGAAGCCGCGGACGATGAGGCGACGCGACAGGAAGTCATCGACTATGCCGAAACGTTCATAGATACGCTGCAAACCTTGGCCGAAGGCCTGGAAAGCCAGATCACCGCTCTCAACGAGTCCATAGAAGACGATGTGGATACTGCCAACCAGCTCATGCAGGACCTGGCGGCTTTGAATGATGATCTGGCCGGCGATGCGGACAATGCCGAACTTCTGGACGAACGTGATTCCAAAATCCGCGAGTTTTCCGCTCTGCTGGATATCGAAGTTGATTACGGCGACAACAGCAGCGTCACCATCCGCACCACCTCGGGCCAGACCCTGGTGGACGAAGACGTGGCCTACAGAATCGGCCTGGAAAGCGCTCAGGCTTCCGCGGATCTCACCACGGATTCCAGCTTTGACGGCTCGATCTACTTCGATGGCGAAAGCTCGCAGGAAATCACCATCAAATTCGTCACGGAAGGCGCTGCGGACGGCACCTCCAACGCCGCCACCTTCCAGGTGTCCCTGGACGGCGGCGAAACCTGGGTGACCGACGACAACGGCGAAATCGCCAACTATACGGCCGGCGGTTATGAAGACGCGGTGGAAATCGAAGGCGTATCCATCTGGTTCGGCGCCTCCGACGACGCCTACTCGGAAGCAACCACGGACATCTCCGTGGGCGATGAATTCGATGTCGTCGCGAAGACCGGCCTCTACTGGTACAGCACGACTTCGGGCAAAGAAAACATCACGCCTCTGGAAAATTCCGATTCGGGCGACGACAGTCGCCTTTCCGGCGGCACCATCGCCTCCCAGCTGACCACGCGGGATTATCAGGTAACCTCCTATTTGGAAGAGCTCGACGCCATTGTCGAAGAGCTGATCTGGGAAGTGAACTACCAGCACAGCCAGGGCACGGGCCTGACCCACTATTCCTACACGGCTTCCACCAACTCGGTGGAAAACGCGTCAAGCGCCCTGGGAGACTCCAGCCTGGCCTACGCCGACTATCTCACTGAAGGCAGCTTCTCCCTCGCTTTTTACGATTCCACAGTCACCGACTCGTCGGGCGCGTCCACCACTTCGCTGGGCGTCTACGAAATCGACTTCAGTTCCATCGTGCCTCCGGGGACGTCGACCTTCGACCCTTCGGAACATTCGCTCGAAGATGTGGCCACGGCCATCAACGACAGCTGCGACGGTTTGATCACGGCCACCGTGGTGGACGGACAACTTATTCTGGACGCCGCCGACGGCGTGGAATTCGAATTCAGCGACGACACCACCGGCATCCTGGCGGCCATGGGCATCAACACATTTTTCGAAGGCAGCGGCACTGACGATATCGCTGTGGATTCGCGGGTCAGCTCCGACACCAACCGAATCAATGCCGGGCAAGTGGACTCAACCGGCATATCCACATCCGGAGACAACACCAACGCCAACGCCTTGATCGACGCGCTGAACGCCGACGTGACCATCAACACGGTTCATTCCACCGCCAGCCAGTCCATTGCAGAGCACCTGCACAGCCTGGTGGCCACCGTGGGACTGGATACGGACTCAGCTTCAAGAAACTACACCTACACCACCACTCTGGCGGAATCTCTCGAAGAGGAACAGGAATCCGTTTCGGGGGTGAGCCTGGATGAAGAATTGACAAATTTGACAAAATACCAGCAGGCCTATCAAGCCGCCGCCCAACTTATCACAACTGCCCAGGAACTGTTCGACATCGTTTTGGCCCTTAAGGATTAAGCGAGGTGCGTTATGCGTATCACTACAAGTATGATCTACAACCAGGCGCTCACCGCCATGCAGGATTCCCTTTCGGACGTTACGCGCCTGACGGAACAGACGGCTTCGCAAAAATCCGTCAATTCGCCTTCGGATGATCCGTCCGGCTACGCGCTGTCCCTGGATTTGTCATCCACCATCTCCAGTCTGGAACAGTACGAGGAAAATATCGAAACGGCTGAATCCTGGCTCACTCTGGCCGACTCCGTACTGGGGGAAATCAGCGACCTGCTGACCTCCATAGAAGAGCTTGCCGAACAAGGCGCCACAGGCACCTATGACGCTGACCAGCGCGCAATGATGGCGGAAGAAGTCCGCGAACTGTTCGAGCAGCTGGTGACCCTGTGCAATACGGAGTACGCCGGATCATCCATATTTGCGGGATCCATGACCGACACCAACGCCTATACCATCGGTCTGGGTGCAACGGTGCGCAACGCATCCAACGCGTCCAACAGCAGTCTTACGGTTTCCAGCGTCACCGGAGATTCCGACTCCACCATTTATATCGAATTTGAAGAAGACGGCGTGGTGGGAGAAGACGAAATCAGCTACCGCTACACGGACGACGGCGGGGACACCTGGCACTACGATACCCTGGAGGCGGGTGAAACCACCCTGGAGCTTGGATCTGCCCAGGCCGAGTTGGAAGCGGGGTCGGAGGTCGTGGCATCCTCGGAAAAAGGCGAAGGCGACGGAACCCTGGTCTGGATACGACCGGCGGCGTATTACAACGGCGATACCACGGACGACCTGGAGACCTATTACTACGGTTCGTCCGACGTGTCGTACGAAACCTCGGGGGACTTCGACTCGACGGTTACCGTACGTATCGATTCGGCCAGCTCCGCGGACGGCACCATCACCTACTCCTACAGCAGAGACAGCGGCTCCAGCTGGGTCACGGGCAACACCACATCCAATGCGACGCTTTACGTCCCCGGCGGGTTCATCGAACTGAGTACTTCCAATGCTTCAGGCTCAGTTTCCTCCGGAGATCAGTTCATCATCCAGCCCAGCACGGCCGAAATTTCCGTCCAGATCGGATCCAGTAGTGACATCGTCATCAATACCGTGGGCAAGGATGTCTTTGGCGGCCTGTTCTACGAAACTGGAGAAAGCGATCCCACAGCAGCCGACACCTCCGACGGCGCTAATATGTTTGAGACGGTAGGAGAATTAATCGGATATCTGGAATCAAACGACATGGACGGTATCAGCGAGTGCATCGACGCCCTCAATGAAGCGCATGAAGTTGTCACATCCTACAACGGCGAAATCGGCGGACGTGAAACCAGAATCGAATACGCGGCCAACAATATTGAAGTTCTGACCTCTGTCGCGGAAACGGGAATATCGAATATCGAGGATGCCGATTATACGCAGCTCGCCACGGATTTGGCCAAGGCCAAATACATTTATGAAGCTATTCTGGAAAGCTCGGCCAAGATTATGAGCCTTAGCCTGATGGACTACGTTTAAATTAAAGAGGTGCGTCATGACTGAATACTGGTCTGGCTCCATCACCTTCACCGGTTTGGGAAGCGGAACGGACTTCGATTCCATCATCGAAGCTGAAATGGAAGTTGAAAGCTACCGCCTCAATCAGCTTGAGGAATGGGAATCACAGTGGTCTTCCAAGCTCGAGCTCATTGAAGGTCTCTCAACCTCCCTGGCGACCTATGAATCCGCGCTGTCAAGCATGGACAGCACCGGCTCCTTTCTTTCCAAAGTGGCCACATCCACGGATGAAGAGGTTGTCGGTGTCAGCGCTTCCGATGACGCGGTGGAAGGCCACTATTCGGTTGAGGTCGGGCAGGTCGCTCAAAATTCCATTGTGACTTCTACAACTACCTGGGCAACAGAGGAAGATAGCGTTACAAGCAAGGACGGCACCTTTGCCTTCTCCTACAACGGCGCCCAGTATGAAGTCGATCTCGATGCGGGGACGTCCCTGGAAGAACTTGTTTCTCTGATCAACAACGATGCCGAAGTGGGACAGGTGGTCACGGCTTCCATCATCGACACCGGAGATGAACTGCACCTGCAGCTCACCGGCGCAGACATGGGCGCGGACTATGAAATTACCATCCTCGACGTCGGTATCGGTCAGGAAGAAGACCTGGAGGGCCTGGGAGCCGGTGATTTCGAATCATCGCAAAGTGCCCAAAACGCTAAAATCAAAGTAAACGGCTACCCTGCCGATGAAGACGAATGGATCGAACGCGACTCCAACACCATCGACGACGTCATCGACGGCCTGACATTGACACTGTACCAGGACAGCGCCGGCGAAACCATCGAAATTACGACAACCAACGACACCGATGCCATGTATGAAAACATTGAGGCATTTGTGGAGGCCACCAACGAAGTCCTTGCCGCTTTCGCCGAATTTGACGACTACGAAGATGTTTCAACGACCACCACCAGTGAAGACGACGACGTCACCACCACCTTCACCTCTGTCAACGGCAACTACGGCGTTCAGACCATTGAATCCATGCTCAAGAGCATTTTGTCCTCCAAAGCGCTTGGATTCAGTTACTATGACGATGATACGGGACTCGGCGATTTGTTCACCGCCCTTTCCACCATTGGCATCAGCACGGAAACCGACGAGGATTCCGACGACTTCGGCCTGCTGGTCATAGACGAGGATGAGCTGACGGAAGCCATTGAAGAAGATGCGGACGCCGTGGCCGCCCTGTTCGCCACGGACAATGAAGGCGAATCACACGACACCACCTGCACCTACGAATCATCCATCGACGGCATGACCGAGGCAGGGGATTACGAAATCACCTACACGGTGGAAAACGGCGTGCTGTCCAAAGCCTACATCAACGGTAACGAGGCCGAAGTGGACGGCTGGACCATCACCGGTTCGTACGGAAATGATGAAGAAGGCCTGGTCGTCTCGGTCAATGACAAGTCCGACGGCACGCACAGCAGCGACGTCTCCATACGTGAAGGACTGGTCAATACGCTCATCAACAAACTGGATGCCATTACAGACTCTGAAAGCGGCATTCTCACGATCATCGAGGACAATTACCAGGAAATCATCGACAACAACTCCGAAAAGATCGCGGATGAGGAAGACCGCCTGGAAGCCAAGGAAGAACGGTTGATTGAAAAATACGCCAGTCTCGAAGCCACATTGGGCGAATACGATGACCTGAGCGAGACATTGGAAAGTCTGATCGACGATCTCGAATAATTTTTCCGGCCGCCCCCTGTAACATGCCGCCGCCAAGCGTTTTTTTGATTGCGGACGGCCTGTTTTCCCTGCTCCCCAGGGCTGCCTGTCTTTTTGTTCACACCCCGGACTTTATGCAATAGTATGGCCCGGCCTCTTTTTGTACAAATTTATCAAAAATAAAATTATTTTAAACAATTTTGTACAATTTTTTAAAACGTTATTCCATCTCCCCCATCATGGCTTGGGTTGGCTTTCGAAACAGCCCCATGATTCACTTCCCCCCCCACTCCTGGCCTAATAATTGCTGATAGCTAAACGCCCGTAGTTGACCGTTCGGGTTTTCACTACCAGGGGAGAAAATGATGGCCACGATTCTTGTTGTGGACAATGATCCGGTTTCGCGCGGATTTCTCGTCGAATTGCTGCAAAACGAAGGCTATGCGGTCGATCAGGCTGTTGATGAAAACAGCTGTATCGAACTTTTTCAGGCCAAAAAGCATGATCTTCTTTTGACGGAGATTGCAAAAACCGAAGAGCAAAGCCTGGAAATGCTGCGTGAATTGCATTGGAACAATCCCGAGATGCGTTGCCTTGCGTTTTCAGGCAATTACAATATTTCCTCGTATGCCTGCCTGGAGCATGCCAGGGCATACGGGGCTCTGGACATTTTTACGAACCCTTTCGACAGCTGCACCGTACTGGAACTTGTCCGGCTGGCTCTGAACACCTGAGAGTTCAGTCAGGAGCGGTCCGGATAAAAATCCCCGCCTGGATTCCCGGATGTGCGCAACGCAGTACAACGTTCAGGCCGGGATGGGATTTAGACAGTACGCAGCCTTCCGCATCTTCCAGAGCATAGTCTTTGGCGTTGAGATACGGACGCCGCAGGCCGGGCAGCAGCAGCGTTGCCCCCTGTGACGCGTTCCAGGGGGATTTGACGGCCACATTCCAGGCGTGGTCCGCGCCTTCCACTTTTCCGAGCACTTTGCCGAGTACCGGCAGTCGCTTGTTTTCGGGCTCCCAGACCATCCGCCTGCCGCCGGGCAGAAAAAAACCGCTGCCGAGCTTGCGGGTTGCCGCGTTTTCCAGTTCATACAGATAGGCCTGCGGACGGAAGCGCCCCTGTTCCAGATCGAGCAATGCGCTTTTGTAGGCGTCCACGGCCTGCGCCACGTAAAGTTCGCTCTTGGTCCGGCCTTCTATTTTCAGGGCCTGAACACCAAGACGCCGGAACCAGGAGGTGTAGCGTATCAGACAAAGGTCTTCCGCTGCGAGTACGCTGCTGTGCGTGGCGTATTCTTCCAGTTCCCATAGCGCTTCACCCGGACGCAAGGCCTCTTCCAGCCCGAGGCTGGCGGGTTTGTACTTAAAACGGCAGGGATGGGTGCAGGCCCCCAGGTTTGCGGAGCGCCGGTTCACATAGGCGCTCAACAGACAGCGGCCGGAAACAGCCATGCACATGGCCCCGTGCACGAACACTTCCAGTTCCGGACCACCGGCCGTTTGCGCGGACACGGCCAGCGCTCGGATGCTCTTGAGATCCAGTTCGCGCGCCAGGTTGACCCGGCTGACGCCGCAATCCCGCCAGAAAGCCATGGCCTCGCTGTTGGCCGTATTGGCCTGCGTGCTGAGGTGAATCTCCAGTCCGGGCGCCAAGCGTTGCGCCAGGCGCAGCACGCCCGGGTCAGCGATGATCAGCGCATCGGGTCCGTGTTTCCCGAAATCGGCCAGCAGGCGGAGCGCATCCTCCGCCCCGGCCAGTTCGGTTTCACGAGGCATGGCGTTGAGACAGCAATAGACCCGTACGCCTTTGCCACGGGCAAGCGCAATGGCTTCGAGCAATTCCTCAGGGCTGAAATCGCCCCCTTTTACCCGTAAATTGGGCCCCGGCCCCGACAGGTACACCGCGTCCGCGCCATAGGTTATGGCGGTCCGCAGCTTGTCCAGACTTCCGGCGGGCGCCAGCACTTCCGGGCGCGCATAGGTTCTTTCCGGCATTGCTCAAACCCGCAAGCCCTGGGCCAGTCGGTATTCCTTCAGGACGTCCAATACGCTGTCCGGGATATTGAGTCCGCCTTTGCCCACGCCCAGCCTGATGTTGGGTTTGGGCGTGCCGTGAAAATCAGATCCTCCGCTGACCTGCATTTCAAGGCGTCCGGCCAGGTTCAGCAAGGCTTGTTGCTGGGAAGGCGAATGTTCGCTGTAATAGGCCTCGAATCCGTCCATGCCGTATTCCCGCAGCCGGATGCACTCGGTAGCCACCTGGTCCAGATTCAGTCCGTTCAAAAAGGGATGGGCCATCATCACGGTGGCGCCCTCATTTTTCAACAAGGTAACCGCTTCCGCCGCGGTAAGCACTTTTTTGGGCACGTACGCCTTGCCCCTGGGTCCGAGAAATCGGGTGAAAGACTCCTGAACGCTGGTGACATATCCTTTGTCGAACAAAATGCCGGCAATATGCGGACGCCCCACCGAGCCTTCCCCGGCACGTTCCCTGACTTCATCGTAGGTGATATCCAGGCCGAGCTGCTGCAATTTTTCCACAATGATGATATTGCGCTCGTGCCGGTGCCGAACAAGTGCATCCAGTGAATCCAGCAGGCCGGTGGGATTGACCGGAAGCCACAATCCGAGAATATGCATTTTTGCAGCCGGTGAAACAACGCTCAGTTCGCACCCGGGGATAACCTCAAGCCCGGCTGCTTCCCCTGCCTGCAATGCCTCTTTCAGCCCCGTTACTGTATCATGGTCTGTCAGAGCCAAAGCGTTCAGACCCGCATCGTGGGCCTGCTGTACGAGTTCCGCCGGTCTCAAGGAGCCATCGGAAGCGGTTGAATGTGTGTGTAAATCTATTGCCATGACGATTTATTCTCCATAAAGTTGATTATAAAAATACTGTATTGCAGCATCTCGAGTATTGTATGCATGGAACTGAATTTTAGAAATTAGCGACAATGCAATAAATAGGACGGAGACAGCATACTTGTACGAATAGTATATTTGCATTTCGGTTGAGTGGCAGCGTTCCAGAACAGATCTCTTCAGAGGCGTCGGTATTATAGCATAAAATACGGCGCAAGAAAAATAAAAAAATCTAGACTTTTTTACGATTTTTTATTTACATTTCGCTCGGCGTTTATTATGAACAGTCTCATATTGGAGATGTCGAAACAACTCAGCCAACCCTTTGAGGGAGGCCCCGATGGACCGCAATCAGTACCTGAAGGCTGCACTTTTCTCAGGGCCTTTTTTTGGGTTGTCCTGTGTGGCACTCCTTCTTGTCGGTTTTGGTCTTTCATTCGTGTTGACGGGCTGCGGAGGCCCGCCGCAGGAAAACCTGAACGCCGAAGGCTTGCCCAGAGACAAGCCGAACTGGACCTACCAGCCGGATGGCTTCAGTCTCCGCGTCAAAGCGGACGCGCTTTTGAACTTGTATGACAACACCGGGCATACGGCGGTTTTGTGCGTTTACCAATTATCCGATCCCAACAAATTCAACAGCGTCGCTAAAACCCAGAAGGGTATAGTCACGCTTTTGGACTGCAGCAAGGCGTTTGACGCCAGCGCGGTCACCTTTGAAAAAATCATCGTGCAACCCGGCGAAGACAAAGTCTTCTCCCTGCCCAGAGCGGAAAAAGCGCTTTTTGTAGGGGTGGTCGCAGGCTTTTACGGCCTGGATCCCGCACGTTGCGCCCGGATTTTTCAATATCCTGTTATTTCCCAAGACGAAGGTACTTTTACAACCGATATAGTTCGTACGCCGGGTAAACTTGTCGTGAACCTCTTGCTCGGGCCGGTCGGCATCCAGCAGATAGGGAGTGAATAGTGGGCAACGAAAGACCCGTTTTCTGGCATCAGGGATTGTTTCTTCAGCCCCAGCATTTTCAGCTTACTGATCGTTTCCATGACGAACAGCTGGGCATGCAGCGCGCGTATATCAAAAATCATTTCTGGGGGTGCGCCGGGCTGCAGATCAACGAACCAGGACTCGGCAACAAACTTTTTGAAATCTTTCGGGGCGAGTTCCTGTTTCCAGACGGAACGTTCGCGTCCTACCCGGGCAACGCGGTCATCAAGGCGCGCTCTTTTGATGAAGCCTGGGTCGAAGCCGAGAAGCCGTTCACCGTCTATATCGGCCTCTACAACTACGACTCCAATAACCCAAACGTAACACAGCTTTCTTCTTTTGATGATGTCCAGCAGACCACCACGCGCTACGCTTCCCTTCTCGATCCGGAAGACCTGCCCGATACCCTCGGCGAAGGTCCTCCCGCCAAAGTCAAGCGTATGAGCTATGTCATCAAAATTTTTTGGGAGACGGAAATCAGGGAAGTGAAAAATTGCCATGTCATGCCCATAGCGCAACTGGTGCGCGAAGGCGACGACGTGATCCTTTCCAGGGCCTTTATTCCGCCCTCCCTGCGTATTACCGCCTCGCCGGTACTCGAAGCGCTGGTCAAGGAAATTCGGGATCTGGTGGGTTCGCGCTGCCGACAGCTGGAGGAATACAAAAGCCCCAAGGACCTGCAGGGCATGGAACTCGAGATACGCTACTTCGCCTTTCTTCTGGCCCTGCGCTCTCTGAACCGTTACGTGCCGCTCTTCTATTCGCATGCCGAATCCATTACGGCCCATCCCTGGGAAGTCTACACCACCATACGCCAGATGCTCGGCGAGCTTTCGACCTTTTCCGAACGCATGAACGCCTTTTGCGAGGACAGGGCCGGGAACAGGCTGCTGGCCAATTATGACCATGAAAACCTCTGGATGTGCTTTTCCCAGGCCCGCCAGCTGGTGGCCCAAATGCTCGAAAGCATCATGCTCGGGCCCGAATTCCTCATCCGCCTGGAGCACGACGGCGAGTACTACAGCACCGAGGCGCCCGACCATCTTTTCGATCCGGACAACGCTTTCTGGCTGGCACTGCGTACGACCATGTCCGCCGCCCAGGTGCTTGAAGCCGAACAACACGTCATCAAGCTCAGTGCGGCCAAAAATCTCACAACACTCATTGCCCGGGCCGTACCCGGTATCCCGCTCGAGTATCATGCGGAAACACCTTCCGGCATGCCCAGAAGCGTCAACGTGCATTATTTCAAAATAGATAAGTCCAGCTCCCTGTGGAAAGACGTGGAGCGTACGCGGAATATCTCCCTGTACTGGGATTCCGCCCCTGAAGACCTTATTGCAGAAATCATCGTCTTGCGGGGATAAGCATTATGCGCCTGATTGACTTTTTCGCCGATATTTTCGCCTACACGCTACTTTTGCTGGAAAATTCGGCCAATCAGCCCTCAATAGACCAGGCCAGGGAGGAACTGGAGAAATTATTCTCCCAGGCCCGCCACAACGCGTTGGACAAGGGAATCGACCGCGACACTTTCAGCGAAGCCAAATTCGCGGTCTGCGCCTGGGTGGATGAAACGTTGCTCTGCTCCAACTGGGAAGCACGCGATGAATGGAAAAAAAACCAGCTGCAGCGCCTGCATTTCAATACAACCAACGCGGGTGTTGAATTTTTCGAGAAACTGAACGCCCTGGAGCCCACGGATACGAAGCTGCTGGAAGTGTTCGCCACTTGTCTGGTACTGGGCTTCCGCGGACGCTATTTTCATGAAGACCAGCTTGCCGAACTTCAGGAAATCAAACGCCGTATCCTGAAGCAAATCCACGGAGAACAGCTTTTCACGGCTCAGGATACAGACGACCGTATGTTTCCATTCGCTTACCAGGGCAAGGCTCTGCCCAAGCGGTTCAAAGGCTCGTTTCGTCCGTTCGACTGGTATACCGTGCTGATTCCCGTTGTGGGTGCGTTAATAATGATAGAACTCTACTTTTTTTTCAGAAACGATCTCAACCTGATGTTGTTGAACTTTTTCGGATCACTTAAATAGAAAAGCAAGGTTATGGGCAAGCTCTTACTCAAGGCACTGAAAATATTTTTTATCATCCTCCTTGTGCTGCTCGTCATCGCGGGGCTGGTCTGGCTTGTCATGTACAAAAACTGGCCCTGGTGGATCGGTGTTTCCATTTTCGCCGGCCTGTTTTCTCTGGTTCTGTTCGTTCTGTTCATCAAAAAATGGTATTTTCGGCATCGCGAAAAAAAATTCGTCAAGCGCGTCATAGATGAAGACAAGGAACGTCTTGGAGATCCCAAGCTGGCCAACCGCCAGATTTTCATGGATCTTCAGGAGCGGTGGCGCCAGGCCGTAGAGGTCTTGCGCCAGTCCAACCTCCGCCGCTTCGGCAACCCGCTTTACGCCCTGCCCTGGTATCTGATCATGGGCGAATCCGGCTCCGGCAAGACCGCCGCGGTCAAGAGCGCGCGCCTGAGTTCTCCTCTGACGGACGTCACCCCCATCACCAGTGTGGACGGCACCAAGAACTGCGACTGGTGGTTCCTTGACGAGGCAGTGATCATGGATACGGCGGGCCGGTATTCCTCGGCCCTGGATCCGGCCAGAGACAAGGAGGAATGGCGCGAATTCCTCACCCTGCTCGCCAAGCACCGCAGAAAAGAACCCATCAGCGGCCTGATCATCTCCATTGCCGCGGACAAACTGCTTTCCGGAGATATCGATTCGCTGGTGACGAACGCCAAAGCCATCCGGCGCCGCGTGGATGAAATGATGCGTTCGTTGGGTGCCCGTTTTCCCGTCTATCTGCTCGTTACCAAGCTGGACCAGGTCCCAGGCATGATGGATTTCTTCAGCGGCCTGCCGGAACGCGAACTGCACCAGGCCATGGGCTGGCTGAACGTCAATTTTCACCTCGCGCCCGAAGACGTCGTTACCGAAGCGGTCACGGATATTTCCAACCGTTTGAAAGACCTCAGGCTATGGATACTGGATCTGAGCAAGGAGCCCAACGGCCCCATGATCGTGTTTCCGGACACTCTCGAACGTATGCGCCAGGGCCTTGCCAAATTCGCCAGAACCCTGTTCGACAGAAACCTGTTTCAGGAAACGCCGGAATTTCGCGGCCTGTTCTTTTCCAGCGCCATCCAGGGCGACGAAGACCGTATCTGGCTGCCGGAAACCCTGGAAACGTTCCGTTCGGAACGCATCAAGCGCCATAGAACCGACAAAGGCTTTTTCCTGCATGACGTTTTTTCGGCCATTCTTCCCAATGACCGGCGTCTCTACAGTCCGCTTTTCGAATTCATCAAATGGCGCAAGCTGACGCACGCCCTGGCGCTTGCCGCCACCCTTGCGATCATCTGCAGCATTTGCGGCCTGTTCTCGTTTTCCTACATGAAAAACAAATCCGCCATGAGCGCGTTCATGGAGGATATCACCCAGGTGCCGACCCTGACCAACGACATGTCCCGTGACCTGCTGCTGCTCAGCGATTTTCGTGAACAATTGCTCGAAATTGAAACCCTGAACCAGAACTGGCTGCTGCCCAGAATGGGTCTCAATCAAAGTCTGCAGGCGCAAAAACGCTTGGAAAAACTCTATACCGAACTGTTCCGGGTCGGACTGGAACAACCTCTGGACGTCAATCTGGCCAATACTATCAATACATTTTCGGATGCCACGCCGGAAAATACGCTCACCAGGTTCATTGCCCATCTGGTCGCCCGCATCAATCTGCTGGACGCCGTACTGTCCGGAAACACGAGCAGCGTGAAAAACATGCCGTCCCCGGATGAACGCGTATTCACCATCATCAATCCGGATGTGGCCTCGGAAATCGCCGAATCCTACAACAAACTATATATCACCTATCTACAGCTGAACAAGACTCCCGGGTTTGTCGAGCAGGAACGCGACCGCCTCATGAGCATGCTGAAAAATACCCTGCGCGCCAAACGCATGGAGTTCTACTGGCTGGCGGACTGGGCCAACGACCTGACCGCCCTGGCTCCCGTCACCATGGATGATTATTGGGGACTGACCGCAAAACCCCATGATCCCGGCCCAGTCGTACCTCCGGCGTTCACCACCAAAGGCCGCGAGCGTATCATGCAGTTCATTGACCAAATCCAGAAGGCCATGGACAATCCCAACAACCTGGCGCCACAAATCGAACAATTCAAGAAGTGGTATGCCGAGCAGTACGTCAAAACATGGGAAAACTTCGCTTTGGGATTTTCAGACGCTTTGCGCTGGGAACGCAGCCAGATGGAATGGAAATCGCTCACGCGCAACATGTCCAGCGTGAACAACCCCTTTTTCGAACTTCTGAACACCATGTCCGCGGAATTGCAGCCCTATGCGAAATCGGCCGCCAACTACCCGTGGGTGAGCGCTGTCATGGATTTTCAGGTACTCAAGGAAAAAGCCAAGGAAAAAGACGCCGCCAAAGCCGAAAAGTCCATCATCAGCGATATCAAGTCAGGAAAATCCATGCTCCAGGAACTCACCGGGGAGAAAAAGCAGGCAGCCCCCAATCCCGTCCCGGACGGGCAGCAGCCGATGGAGACCATCAATAAGCTCACCCTGGAAAGAAAAACAAAAGCTACGACCGAAGACATTCTCTCGGTCACAGACCAGTACAATGAATATCTCAAAAGCCTGGGACAGATCATGCCGTCCACTGTCAGCAGCGAGGCCGCTTTCACCATGGTCTCCAACTTTTTCAGCATGAGCAAGAATCCCACGGAAAACAAATCGCCCTTTCACAAGGCATATATGGCCAACCTCAAGATTGATGAAGCGCTGGAGCCGCAGAATCCCATGGATCCTGTGTTTTTCGATCTGCTGATCGGGCCGCTTCATTTTCTGCTGGATTATTCCATGGCGGAAGCAACCCAACACCTGCAGGACACCTGGGAAGGCGATGTCCTGAGTTCGGTTCGGTCCGCGCCCGAGTCGAAGAAGTCCACTATTCTTTTCGACAAGAAAAACGGCGTGGTCTGGAAGTTCGTCGACGGCCCCGCTTCTCCGTTTATCGACAAGAAGCAATACGGGTATTCCCCGCGCAAATTCCTGCGCTGGAGCATCCCGTTTACGGATGAATTCTTCCGGTTCATCGAACAGGGAGCAGTGGAAAACCAAGCCACTCTCGACAAATACGAAATCAGCATCCAGGCGCTGCCCACGGACTGCAACGCGGGGACAACCGAGGATCCATACGCCACGATTCTCACCCTCAACTGCAGCAAGGGCGCAATCAAACTCGAAAACTACAATTATCCGGCCAAAAAGGATATCGAATGGAAGCCCGGTGAATGCGGCGACACTTCCTTCCAAATCCTGTTCAATGATTTCACGCTGGAACGAAAATACGAAGGTGATTTCGGTTTCCCGAAATTCCTGGACGATTTCCGGTATGGTTCGAGGACCTTTACTCCCAAAGATTTTCCAGAGGAACAAGAAGCCCTCAAACAGCTCGGTATCTCCGAACTGACCATTAATTATACGTTCAACGGCAATATGCCTGTGATCAATCTTCTTTACGCTCAACACCTTGACGTCCCGCAGGTAATCGCGCATACCTATTCAAATTGATATTGACTACATAAATAGATGGCATCAAACACCTGCGCGAATTCAGCCACCTTGCACGTTGTAAAGGATCACAAATGAAGCTCAAGGATTTGGGTAGGATACCAATCAGCGACGATGCCCCTTCCGGGCAGGACGTCAAGTACGAGCCGGAATTTGAACAGTTGCAGCAGGAAATCGACAAGTTGTCCATCGCCTCGGTAGATGGCGCTGTCATAGACTGGAAAAAAGTCACGCAACTGTCATCAACCATTCTTTCCAAAAAATCCAAAGACCTGCTTGTCGCCTGTTATTTGTCCATCGCGCTGGTCCAGACTCATGAATTCGATGGATTCGTGGCCGGAGTCACCGTCCTGGACGATCTGGTCTCCGGTTTTTGGGACACGCTTTTTCCTCCAAAAAAACGTATGCGCGGCAGACTGAACGCCCTGACCTGGTGGTCCGACCGGGCCAAAGACTTTTTGCAAACCTATGCGCCGCAAAATCCGCTGCCCAAAGAGACTGTGCAATCCCTGCGCAGCGCACTGTCGAATCTGGACCAGAACCTGGCGGAAAAGACGGAAGACGCCTCGCCGCCTCTGCACGAACTGCTGAACGCGGTGGACAGGCTCCCTGTCCAGGAGCCGGAACCAGAGCCCGAACCGGAGCCCGAGCCAACACCAGAACCCGAACCCGTCATGGAGCCCGAGCCTGTTGCCGGGCAGCCTGCCCAGGAAGCGCCTCAGCCTGCGCCGGCTCCGGCGGCGCCCGCGGCCCCTACATTTCAACCAGCCCCTGTCACCGCCCCTTCGGGCACAGTGGAGGCAGCCGAACAGACCCTGAAAAACGCCGCGGGCCAGTTGCTTTCCGTTGCGGATTTCAAGTTAAAGTCTGATCAACGCGACCCGGTGCCCTATCAATTGCTTCGTACGGGTGTCTGGTCCAAAATCAAACAAATACCTCCCGCCCAGAACGGGAAGACCATGATCCCTCCTCCCGAAAGCGCGATCATCAGCTCCTTCCAGAGCATGATGAGTTCCGGAAGCTATGAAAACGCCATTGTGGCCAGCGAGCAGCATCTCCCGCAGTACATGTTCTGGCTTGACCTGAACCGCATTACCGCCCAGGCCTTGAACAGCCTCGGCAATGCGTACAAATACGCCCGGGATCTGGTGTGCGCCGAAACATTGCTGTTTACCCAGCGCTTGCAAGGGATAGAAGATCTGGCCTTTTCCGACGGAACGCCGTTCGCGGACCAGGAAACAAGATCCTGGTTGAAAACCATCGGCATCGGCGAAACAGGCGGCGGCGTAGGCGGTGGAGATGAAACAGCCGCAGCTATCTCAGAAACCCTGGCAAACGCCAGAAAGCTCGTTCAGGACAACAAAGGCCTGGATGGAATGCAGCTGATCGAAGACGGCATCAAGCATGCGGGTTCGGACAAGGAGCGTATGCTTTGGAATATCGCTTTGTGCCAGATTTTTCTTCAGCTCGGCAAAGCGGACCTGGCTGTTCCCGTTGTGGAACAGATTATTCACAATGCTGACACGTATCAATTGGAAAAATGGGATAGCGGATTGTGTATAGACTGTTTCAGCATCGCCTATGAAATTTTGAGCGTAAGCAAACAAGACAACGCCAAAGCCAGAGCGATGGAAATTCTGCAGCGGATCACGCAATTGAGCCCGACCAAGGCGCTTCGCATCGCAGGAATAAAATAGTAGCCTTTTTTTTTGTTTATGGTAGTTTTTTTCAGAATTTGTATTTTCCACTATGAATTCGAATCTTCCAGGAGGTGATTCCCCATGGCGAAAGAAGGATCCGTAGCACCCAAAGAGCGTGTCAATATCACTTACAAACCGGCCACCGGCGATGCGCAGGAAGAAGTGGAACTCCCGCTGAAACTCCTTGTATTGAGTGATTTCACCCTCAAAAACGACGAGCGTATGGTCGAAGACCGTGATCCTGTAAATATCGACAAGGACAATTTCAATGAAGTTCTCAAAGCGCAGAACCTCGAACTGAAGATGACCGTTGAGAACAGACTGGCTCCGGCCAAGGAAGGTGAAGAACCTGAGGAAATGGGCGTGAATCTCAAGTTCGACAGCATCAAGGATTTCGAGCCCGACGCCATTGCCCAAAAGGTACCTGAGCTGAAAAAATTGATGGACCTGCGCGAGGCTCTCAAGGCTGTGAAAGGCCCCCTGGGCAATGTTCCTGAGTTCCGCAAAAAAGTTCAGGAACTGGTCAAAGAACCCGACGCACGTGAAAAACTCATGAAAGAACTTGGCTTGGAGTAGCTACGAGTCGCAATTTGCTCAGCAGAATATCTTCTTTCGTATAACTGCATTCCCTATAAATTCATGACGCGTATCAGTGGAACAAGGAGGATACGGCACCATGGCTGAAGAACAAGTACAACAAGAGCAACAGGCCGCGGCAACGGAAACCACGGAAGGCTCTTTAATAGATGATATTGTCCTGGCTACCAAAATAAAGCCCAATGATGATTATTACGATGTCACCAAGGCCGGTCTTCAAGCCTTTTTGGAGGAACTGGTCAAACCCGAGCGTGAAGGCGCCAAGATTTCCGGAAATCTTGTCGACGAAATGATCGGCCAGATCGATGAAAAGCTTTCGAGCCAGATCGACGCCATCCTCCACAATGAATCATTCCAGAAGCTGGAATCTGCCTGGCGTTCGCTGAAATTTTTGATCGACCGTACGGATTTCCGGGAAAACATCAAAGTCGAAATCATGAATGTCAACAAGCAGGATCTGCTTGATGATTTCGAAGACTCCCCCGAGGTTCCCAAATCCGGCCTGTACCGCCGCGTCTATACGGCTGAATACGGCCAGTTCGGCGGCCAGCCGTACGGCGCCATGATCGCCAACTACGAACTCGGCCCCGGCCCGCAGGACATCAAACTGCTGCAGTACGTGGCCGGTGTTTCGGCCATGTCCCACGCGCCGTTTTTCGCGGCCGCGGACAAATCCTTTTTCGGCATAGACAGCTGGGAAAAACTGCCGCAGCTCAAGGATCTGCACGCTATTTTCGAAATGCCGCAGTACACCAAATGGCAGTCTTTCCGGCAGTCCGAGGATGCGCGCTACGTGGCTCTGACCATGCCGCGCTTCCTGCTGCGCCTGCCCTACGGTCCGGACACCCAGCCGACCAAGACTTTCAACTACCAGGAGAACGTCTCTGTCGGAAACGATTCGTTCTGCTGGGGCAACACGGCTTTCGCCTTTGCTTCGCGGCTTACGGACAGCTTTGCCAAATACCGCTGGTGCGCCAACATCATCGGTCCGCAGGGCGGCGGCGCCGTGGAAGATCTTCCCCTGTACCAGTTCGAGGCCATGGGCGCCATCCAGACCAAAATTCCCACCGAGGTGCTGCTTTCGGAACGTCGGGAATTTGAACTGGCGGAAGAGGGTTTCATCGGCCTGACCATGCGCAAAGGCAGCGACAATGCGGCATTCTTCTCCGCCAACTCCTGCCAGAAGCCCAAATTCTTCGGCACCAGCGCGGAAGGCAAAGAAGCCGAACTCAACTACAAACTTTCGACCCAGATGCCGTATATGATGATCAGCAACCGCCTGGCGCACTACATCAAAGTGCTCCAGCGTGAAAACATCGGTACCTGGAAAGAGCGCCAGGATCTCGAACGCGAGCTGAACAAATGGATCAGCCAGTATGTGACCGAAATGGACAATCCCTCTCCGGACGTACGCAGCAGACGTCCTTTGCGGATGTGCAAAATCGACGTCAGCGATGTCCCCGGCGATCCCGGCTGGTACAGTGTTTCCATGAAAATGCGTCCCCATTTCAAATATATGGGAGCTTCTTTCACGCTGTCTCTGGTGGGCAAACTGGACAAAGATTAACTTCCCGTAAAACGGATGTAACGTTTGTCGGCCACAGTACGAATACTCTTTTACGGAACTAGGCGTTTCGGGTTTATTTTAAGGTATACTTCATACTTAACCAAACACCCAAAAGGAGAGAGACATGGCGCTGACTTCTTACATGAAAGTGAAAGGCAAATCCCAGGGCGACATCAAGGGAGATTGCAATCAGGGCGGGGACAAAAAAGATACCATGCTGATCTACCAGGTGGATCATAATGTTGAAATTCCCAAGGACACCCATACGGGTCTGCCCACGGGCCAGCGTATCCACCATCCGATCACTGTCACGAAACATTACGACAACGCTTCCCCCAAGCTGAAACAGGCTTGCTGCAAGGGTGAACAATGCGACGTCGAACTCGATTTCTACCGCATCGAACCCGATGGAACCGAGAAAAAATACTACGTCATCAAACTGGCCAATGCCATCATCGTCAATGTACGCGACTACAAGCCCATGACTTTCGATTCCAACACCAAGGAATACCACGACATGGAAGACGTCAGCTTCACGTACTCGAAAATTACCTGGACCTACACGGACGGCAACATCGAATACACCGACAGCTGGCAGGACAGCTAATCCATAGCGACTGCGGTCACCAAAGCCGGCCGGCTGGGATTCCCGAGCCGGCCGGCTTTTATCGAAACAGAACACCAGCCGGGTTCCGTCCATGAGAGAATTACGACTCCTCGAACGTATTCAGGATTTCGAAAAAGATCCGGAGCGCCGCTTTGCTGAAGATCCGCAGGCCATGACCAAATCCGTGCTGCACCACATTCAGCAGATCATGAACACGCGGCAGGGCTCCGTGCTGATTCACGACGATTTCGGAGTGCCGGATTTTACCGATATCGCCGGATCCTATGCGTCCGACCGCGTCCAGGAGCTCGAACGCGATCTCTCGAAAATCATCATGAAATTCGAACCCCGTTTGCTGGAAGCTTCCATAACTTTCGAAGAACAACAGGACGATGTCCTTGCCCTGCGCTTCAAGATCAAAGGCAAACTGGCCATGGAAAACGACGTTCCCGTTGTATTTGAAAGCGTCGTGCAATCAGACGGACGGATCACCATTAGCGATTAACCGTTGCAATGATAAATAAATACTATCAGCTGGAACTCGCGCACCTCAAGGAGCTCGCCGTCGAGTTCTCCAAGGCGCACCCTGCGCTGGCGCCCATGCTCAGCGGTCCGACTTCGGACCCCGACGTGGAACGCCTCCTGGAAGGTACGGCCTTTCTGACGGGCTTGATCCGCGAGAAGCTCGACGACCAGTTTCCGGAAATTCTCCACAGCCTGCTGCAGCTGACTTTTCCGCATTACCTGCGGCCCATTCCGTCCACCACCATCATCCAGTTTCTCCCCAAGACCGGCTTGATGGAAACCCTGAAAGTCAAAGCCGGAGCCGCCATCGCCTCCATCCCTGTAGACGGTACGAGCTGCGTTTTCACCACCACCTACGATGTGGACGTCCATCCGCTGCAGGTGACCAACGCGGTGCTGGACAAACCCGCGGGTTCTCCGCCCGTGCTCAAAGTCAGTTTCAACCTCACGGGCATGGACCTGCAGTCCTGGAAACCGGAGCGGCTGCGCATTTTGCTGTCCGGCAGCTACGAGGCGGCCGCCGACCGGTATTACACCATCCTTTCCAGCACGCAGCAGTTGCGGTTCAGCTCCCCGGAAGGCGGAAAACCCCTGACGCTGCCCAAAAAATTTCTGCAACCGGTCGGACTTACCGACACGGAAGCCTTGCTGCCCTACCCGTCCAATTCATTCCCCGGCTACCGGCTGCTGCAGGAGTATTTTATTCTGCCGCACAAATTTCTCTTTTTTGATATCACCGGCTGGGAACACTGGCGGGAGCGCGGATCCGGCACCTCGTTCACCATTGAATTCCTGCTCAAGGACAGCGGACATATCGTACGCGATTTCAAACGGGGCAATTTTCTGCTCAACGCCACCCCGGCAATCAATCTTTTTCCGCATGACGCGGAACCCATTCTTCTGGACCACCACCGGCCGGAATACAGGGTACGCCCCGCGGACCAGCACGGCAACAATTACCAGGTCTATTCGGTCGAAAACGTCACCGGGTTCATCAAAGGCACCGTACGCCAACGCGACTACGTCCCCTTTGAAATGTTCCGGCCGCGTACCGGGGATACCTCCGTATACAACATCACCCGCAGAATCTCCCCCATCGGAGAGAATGTGGAGGTTTTTCTGTCGGTCAGTTATCCGCCCGACGCCGGACCGCCCGTACCGGAGACGCTTTCCATCAACATGCTCTGCACCAATGCGCATTTGCCGGAGAGTCTCCAGCTCGGAGATATCAGCGAACCAACGGAAACGTCGCCCAGCCTGCTGGATTTCAAGAATATTCATCCGCCCACGGCCGCGATCCAGCCGCCCATCGGATCGGATCTGCTCTGGCGGCTGATTTCCCATCTTTCCTTGAATTATCTGCCCATCTCGGACACTGAAAACATCAAGGCCTTGCTGCGCCTGTATATTTTTCCAGGAACACGCAACCGCGCCTCCGTGGTGGCCAACAACAAGCGGATCGACGGCGTAAACAGCCTCACGGACAAAATCGCCGACCGCCTGATCTCCGGCGTGATCATGCGCGGACGGTATATAGAAATGGAAGTCGATGGTTCGAACTTCGCCAGCCATGGAGACATGTATCTGTTCGGCACCATCCTCGACCGGTTTCTAGCCGGATACGCCAATATCAACAGCTTTACACGCTTTCAACTCCGGGACCAGCACTCGGGTGAGGATATTCAATGGCCGATGCGCATCGGGGATCGCCCGCTTCTTTGAACATCTGGGACGACCTGACAACCAATCCCGCAGCCTTTTCCTTTTTCCAGGCCATCCGTCTGGTACGTTTTCACGTGGAAAACGATCTGGGGCACAGGGCCGGAGATTTCTATTCGACCTATCTGCGTATCCGCCCGGAACTGTCCCTGGCTTTCCCCGGCACCGACATCACCAAACTGGATGAACTAGCCGAAGAAGAGGACGACTCCTCGGACGCTACGCTCCTCTACCGCATCGAAGCCACGTTTCTCGGACTCTACGGTTCGTCCTCGCCCCTGCCCACATTTTATACGGAAGACCTGCTGGACCAGGATTCCGACGACATCTCCGTGGTCCGGGACTTCATCGACATCGTCAACTATCCGCTTTTTCCTCTGGTCATCCAGGGATGGACGCGCTTCCGCCCGGTCATCAAGGTCATCGACGAGGAAAACGAACGCTATCTGGAGCTGCTTTACTGCCTGCTCGGCCTGGGCTTTCCCGAACTGCGCCGCAACCTGCCGCATACCTACCAGCTGTTGCGCTACATCGGCCTGTTCACCCAATGGCCGCGCTCCGCCCTCGGGCTCAAAACCGTTGTGGCGGACGCACTGGGCATTGCGGAGGTGGACATCGAACCCTGTATAGCGCGACGCGTCAAAATTCCCGAAGACCAGCGCTTTTTTCTGGGTGAAACCAACAATACGCTTGGTGACGAGTGCTACCTCGGCGGGGAAGTCGACGACCGCCTGGGAAAATTCAAATTAATTGTCGGCCCCATGGACGAAGAGGCCTACCACTCGTGCCTGCCGCAATCAAAAAACTATTTCTGGCTCGAAGAACTGATCACCTTGTACGTTTCGCAACCCCTCGAATGTGATCTGGAACTGGTGCTCAACCCGGAAGAAGCCCGGCATCCGTGCCTGGGCCAGGAAAAATGGGGTTCCCTGGGGTACGACTGCTGGCTCTATTCGACGGACATACCCGTTGAAAGCAAAGCCGGATTTTCTCTACATGCGTTCAACGTTTAAAAAAGGACGGTAATGTATGGTCAATGTGGATATGAAATCACTGCTCTCCAAGCTCAATGGATTCTGTACGACCACGTTGCACAATGCGGCCGGTCTTTGCGTTTCCCGGACTCATTACGAGGTCATGGTCGAACATTTTCTGCTCAAATGTCTGGAAACGCCGCAAAGCGATCTGCCGCTGATCCTGCGCAGATTCGAAATAGACCCCAGCCGGGTCATCCAGGCCCTGACCGACGCCATAGAAGAATTGAAAAGCGGCAATGCGGGCAAACCCGTTTTCTCGCCAATGCTGCTCGAACTCTGCGAAAATGCCTGGATGGTTTCTTCCATAGACCTGGGCGAAGCCAAGATCCGTTCCGGCGCCATGTTCTTGGCTTTCCTGAAAAAGCCCGCCTTTTTCGGCAACAGCCGCTGGTCCGACCTGCTCACCACCATCAGCCGTGACACCCTGCAGCAGGAATTCTGGACCATCATCAAGGCCTCCAGCGAACAACGCGCGCCTGATCGCGGCGCTGCTGCAGCCGGCGCGCCCGGCGCGGCGCCCCAGGGCGACGGAAGCTTCCTGGCCCGCTTCTGCCAGGATTTCACCGCCCGCGCACGGGAAGGCAAAATCGACCCGGTGTTCGGCCGCGACAATGAAATCCGCCAGATCGTGGACATTCTGGCCCGGCGCAGAAAAAACAACCCCATCCTGGTGGGCGAGCCCGGCGTAGGTAAAACCGCCGCCATTGAGGGCATGGCCCTGCGGATCATTGAGGGCGACGTGCCGGACATGCTCAGGGACGTCACCCTGCTCGGCCTGGACATGGGCGCTCTGGAAGCCGGCGCGGGCATGAAAGGCGAATTTGAAAACCGGCTCAAAGGCGTGCTGGACGAAATCAAGTCCTCTGAAAAACCCATCATCCTGTTTATCGACGAAGCGCATACGCTCGTGGGCGCGGGTGGTCAGGCAGGGGGCAGCGACGCGGCCAACCTGCTCAAACCCGCACTGGCGCGCGGCGAACTCAAAACCTGCGCCGCCACCACCTGGAGCGAGTACAAGAAATATTTCGAAAAAGATCCGGCCCTGGCCCGGCGTTTCCAGCTCATCAAGCTCGCCGAGCCCTCTGTGGAGACCACGGTGCTCATCCTGCAGGGCATCAAGGACAATCTGGAAAAGGCCCACAAAGTCATCATGCGCAACGACGCCATGGAAGCCGCGGCTGATTTCGCCCACCGCTACATCTCCGGACGTTTTCTGCCGGACAAGGCCATCGACCTGGTGGATACGGCCGCCGCGCGCGTCAAAATCAACCTCAGCGGCAAACCCGCGCTCCTGGAAGATACCGAACGGTCCATCCAGGCCGGCGAACGGGTCAAACGCGCGCTGGAGCGCGACCGCGACAACGGCGTGGCCATAGATGAGGACAAATACCAGGAAACCGTGGACGGCATCGCGGCCAACACGGCCAAAGCCGCGGAAATCAAGAAACGCTGGCTGAAAGAAAAAGAGGCCGCGCATCAGGTGCTCAACCTGCGCGATCAGATTCACGCATTGCGCTCGGGCGAGGAACTGCCCGCAGCAGTGCCGGAAACCGCGGAAGAAGGCGCCGAGTCCGAAGCCGACGCACAACCCGAACCAGCAGCCTCCGCACCGACTCTGGATGAGCTCATGGAACAGCTCGACGCCGCGGCCAAGGCTCTGGAAGAGCTGCAAGGCGATACGCCCATGGTGCAGATCGAAGTCAACCCCGACCTGGTCGGCCAGGTGGTCTCGGACTGGACCGGCATCCCGCTGGGCAAAGTGGCCAGGGACGAATCGGCCGTGCTGCTCAACCTCTCCGGCCAGCTCAAGGAACGGATCAAGGGCCAGGACCAGGCCCTGGACGGCATCACCGAAGTCATCAAGGCCGCCAAGACCGGCATCAAAAACCCCAACCAGCCCCTGGGCGTGTTCCTGCTGGTGGGCCCGAGCGGCGTGGGCAAAACCGAAACCGGACTGTCTCTGGCGGATCTGATCTTCGGCGGCGAACAAAACATCGTGACCATCAACATGAGCGAATTCAAGGAAAGCCACACCGTCAGCCGCCTGATCGGCTCGCCTCCCGGATACGTGGGCTACGGCGAAGGCGGCATGCTCACCGAAGCCGTACGCCAGAATCCCTATTCCGTCGTCCTGCTGGACGAAGTGGAAAAGGCCCATCTCAGCGTCATGGAGCTGTTCTACCAGGTCTTCGACAAGGGCATGCTCTCGGACGGCGAAGGCAAGGAAATCAATTTCAAGAACACCATCATCATCCTTACCAGCAACCTGGCCACGGACGTCATCCAGGAAATGACCAACATGGAAGAAGCGCCGCCCATCGACGCGGTCACGTCGGCCGTACGTCCGCTGCTCTCCGAGCACTTCAAACCAGCGTTGCTGGCGCGGATGAACGTACTGCCCTACTACAGCCTGCGCGGCGACGCCATGCGCGGCATCGTGGGCCTGAAGCTGCAGAAGCTCAAGACCATGCTGCACGAGAACAACAAAATGGTCCTGACCTGGACCGACAAGGTCGTGGACCAGATCACCGAACGCTGCACCGAAGTGGAAACCGGCGCTCGTAATATCGAATACATCATCAACGGCAATGTCCTTCCCCAGCTCTCGCAGACCATCCTCGAACACATGACCGAAGGCGGCATGCCTGCACAGGTCGAACTGGATATCGACGACTCGGGCAGCTTTGTCATGAATTTCGGGGATTAAAAGAAATGCCTCCGGCGGCTCAGGAACCTTTTTGAAAAAAGGTTCCTGAGAACCTCCAAAAACTTTAACAGGGTAACCATATAGTCCCGCTAACAGTTTTGGGAGATTCCAAAGAACCCTTTTTCAAAAGGGTTCTTTGGCCGCCAGAGGCATAGCAACACCCCAGACCATTTTCAAGAGGACCGGCATGAAGAAACATATCTGGATTACCGCCCTGGAAAAGGACGAGGACAAGGCCAAAGCCGTTTTTCAGACCGCGAGCAAGTACGGGCTGGAGACCGGCGGCCATTTCTGGTTGAACGACCCTGAGAAAATGGAATGGGCCGGAGCCGCGCCCGAACTGCTCAAACCCGAGACCGTACTCTGGATCATCGCGGGTTCCGTCGCTTCCTTCCAAGACCCCGGCAACCGGTTCGGCCTGTCGCTGCTGGCGCTGATGCTCCAGGCGGAAAAAGGGCACGGATTTCCCATCATCATCCAGCCCTATGACGGCGAAATCAATCCCGACGATCTGCCTACGCCGCTCAAAAGCGCTGAATACGTCAAGCCCTCCCTGTTGGGACCCAAGGTGGCTGCCAAGGCCAACATCCCGCCCAAACCGGTGCAGCTGGAATACCGGCTCGTGCCCCATCCGTTGCCGGGTATCGGGCTCTGGCTGGAAATCGGCCCGACCAAAGGGCACACCTGGAAAGGAGTCATGGCCGGCGTGGACAGCGGCCAGATCGACGCCATGGGAGTGGGAGAAACTCAAAAAATCCCGGAAAAATCCATCCTGGAATACCCCATGAAAGGGCTCAAACTCCAGGCCGGAACAGCCGAATACGACGCCTGGGCCGTCAAAAACGAACTCAGCGACGCGCTCTCCTTTTACGTCCGCATCCGCGAAACGCCCAAAAGCCTGCTTTTCGGCGAGTTCTCCGACAGCGAAGACGCCGAAGTCTTTCTGCTGGATTTGCAGTAATACGTAAAATGCTCCGGCGGCCTACGAACCCTTTGTAAAAGGGTTCCTGAACCGCCGGAGGCATTTCTTTTTTACCAGCTGAAGTTGAATTCGATGCGGTTGGCGCCGGCCAGGACCGAGTGCGGCGGGGTAAAGGCAATCCGCAGGGCTATGCCGTTTTCCGCCTGCCCGAGCGGGGTGATTTCCAGATCACGCGGACCGGGCTGGCCGGTCAGCTCGAAAAACAGTTCGAAGGCCCGGCTGAGGTTCTGTCCGATGTCCCCCTGGCTGATCTGCGCGTCGAGATTTTCCTTGCACCAGAAAAAGAATCCCAGCACCTGGTTCAGAAACAACTGCCCGCGAACGGCTGCGCCCGCGGCAGTGGCCTCTTTGGGGATGATGGCGATGTCCTTGTAGAGCGCGCCCACCAGCGGCGTGATGCCGCTTTCGACGAATTCATGGATCCGGTCTTCGGACATGGCGCTCTGAGTGGGCATGGGGCCCGAGCCTTTGACCTCGGCCACGGGCAGATTTTCCAGCCGCACTGTGGCGTAATCCGTGAATCTGCAGGGCCAGCCGTGTTCGGCCACGCTTTTGGCCACCACGGCGCCGAGCGCGTACGCGGGACTGGTCCACAGCGGTTCGGCCTCGGAGAAATAGGGAGCTTTCGGTTTGTTGTCCTCGCCGTAGGCGCCCCGGCTGAGAAAGGGGTTGACCATGGCGATCAGCCAGTTGGCTTCGGGCTGCTGCTGCAGGTTCCGCCACTTGGCAAAGGCCGCGTCTTCGAGAAAATGTTTGAGATACTGCACCTTGCCCAGTTCGGCCCAGGTTTCGAGATGAAAAAATCCGGGCGTCAGCTGCAGGGCCACGGGGGCCAGCAGATTGTCGCCGAATGCGGCGGCGGCCTTGATTTCCTCAATGCCTTTGGGGGAGGAGTCAAAGGCAAGGTCCAGCAGAATCAACTGCGGCAAGCTTTCGGCCAGCACGGGCAGCAGATTGTCCAGAACGTCCGTGAGACCTTCCGCTGCAACGGATCCGATGAAAAACTTGACCCGTGCGCCCTCTTTGACGTTGCCCTGCTTGCAAAGCTGCTCAACGCCCCGCCAAGCAGACTCGAAGGTCTTAAATGCGACCGTGTCGTAGACGCAGCGCAGCAGCGAGGCAATAAGGCTTTCAGCCTGGGCTTTCCAGGCGGAGGGGCCGCCGCTTCCGGGCGCGGGTGCGGAACCGCCCGAAGTGGCCACCATGGACAGCAGGTCGTCCAAAGCGTCGTTACCTGCTGCGGAAGCGGCCTGGGACGCCGTATTGTCCAGTTGCAGATCCAGCGGCAGATCGACGAACTGCGTCCGCAGCATGCCAGCCAGGGCGTCCGGACGCTCGCCCGAAGCAATCCCCTGTTCGAGGGCCTTGCGCGCGTTGTTCAATTGCTGCAGGTAGGGCGAACATTCGAGCAGCCCCTGGGGCCGCAGGTCGCGCAGGCTTTTGGGCGCCAGGGTAATCCAGCCGTCCGGACACAAGGACTTGGGAACTTCCAGCCGCAGCACCGGACTCAGATCCGCCATGGCCTCATCCATGGAAGCCAGATCCACGGGAACAAGACGCGGCGTATAGTTTCCCTCGGGAACAGGGCTGAACGGCCCCAAAGCTACAATAGTATACGGAAAATCTTCCAGTTGCATAAGGCCTCCATCAGCTTGAAGTCGTCCACATCAGCCGCTTCGGCTTTGCGGCCAATGCCGGGCAGAATTACCGTGCCGTCGGGCACACCTTTAATACCATACGCACTATTTGACGCTTTTACGCGTTTCAGACCCAGCCCGCAACACGGATGCCTGTTTACGCGGCGGGTCTGCCCGCAGCCATACACCAGCATCATTTTGACAACATGCCAACCGGGTGGCATTACTTTGTAAAAATACCGTCAGAAGGACAAACCCATGCCGAAATTGTTCGTAGCCTATCTTCTTCTGTTTCTTGCGATCGTATTCGAAGTGGTCGGCACCACGCTTTTGCAGAAATCCCAACAATTCACCAGGTTCTGGCCATCCGCAGGAGTTCTGGTTTGCTATGTCGTCTCGTTCGTCCTGCTGTCGCATGTCCTCAAATATATTCCTCTCGGAATAGCCTACGCCATCTGGGCCGGAGTGGGCATCATTCTGACAGCCGTGGTCAGCGTGCTCCTGTTTCGACAGAGCCTGGACCTGGGAGCCATCATCGGCATCGCGTTGATCATCTCCGGTGTTGTGGTCACCAACCTGTTTTCCCGCTCCCTGATGCATTAATGCATTTTTACTTTAAAATAGTATGGCCTCCGGCGGCTAAAGAACTTTTTACCTGAAAAAACTATTCGATATTATACACTGTTATAAATTTAACTACGCGCGGGTCCAGGCTTACAGCCCGTTAGTGAGCTCGCGAGCTTACGGGCTGTTATGACCCCGTGGGTGGACGTTCCCCCCTGGCGGGGTTTGGGGCAGGGCCCCAATTATATCATTTCAAAGTTAAACTGCTCTAAAACGCAGCGTACCGGGGCGAAAATACGAGCCCGAATCAGG
Organism: Desulfovibrionaceae bacterium; assembly: GCA_963677785.2. Taxonomy (GTDB): domain Bacteria; phylum Desulfobacterota; class Desulfovibrionia; order Desulfovibrionales; family Desulfovibrionaceae. The sequence continues at coordinate 450,661 of CAXXDH010000003.1, forward strand.
CGTGTTTCAATGCATCCAGCAAAAGCGCGGCTTCGGTTTCCAGCTTGCGTATCAGAGATGCCAATGCGTCCATGTGTTCCGCTTCGGATGCCTGCTCCAACGTATGGCAAAGCTCCGCGCAGGATTCCGCGCCAATGGTGCTGCAGCCGCCCTTGAGGGCATGCGCGCGCTGCCCCAGCAGTTGCCGGTTGCCGGTTCTGGCGGCGAATACGAGTTCGGCCATTTGCCGCGGAAGTTCTCTGGCAAAACTCTCGAACAGCACCTGCAAAATGTCCTGCTCGCCATCCAGGCGCTCCAGGGCGCTTTTCATGTTCAGAAGCGGCGAATCCCGGTGTTGCGCTGGTTCCAGGGATTCGTGAGACATTCCGTCCGGTCCGGCGCCCAATTCGCTACGCAACGCGACTATATCCACGGGCTTGGCGAGAAACCCATCCATACCGGCTTCCCGGCAGCGCTGCATATAGCCGGAAACGGCATGAGCGGTCATGGCCACAATACGCAAGGATTTGCTTTCTTCCCCTGCCTGTCCGCTGCGGATGGCTTTGGTGGTGGCCAGGCCGTCCAGTCCGGGCATCTCAAGATCCATGAGAACCACGTCAAAGCGTTCCTGACTGAGCCGTTTCAAGGCCTCCAGGCCGTTGCCGACATGGCTGGACTTATGCCCGAGACGCTGCAGCAGCAACAGGGCCACTTTGGCATTGACCGGGTTGTCTTCCACCAACAGAATGCGCAAGGGCCCGGACAGGATGCCGGATTCCTGCTGCGACTCCTCGGACGCCAGAAAAAGAACGCCGCGCTCAAAGGGAATGGAAAAGAAAAAAGTACTGCCTCTGCCCGGCTCGCTCTCCAGCCAGATGGCCCCGTCCATGAGCGAAACCAGCTGCCTGCAAATGGCCAGGCCAAGCCCGGTCCCCCCGCTTTTGCCCCCGAGCGGCCCCCTGATCTGGGTGAACTCCTTGAAAACCGTCTCCTGCTTGTCGCTGCGAATGCCGATGCCCGTATCCCGTACGGAGAAAAGCAGCCTGTGGGAGTCGTCGCCGTTCTCCACAGGAACAACGGACGCGCTAACGGCAACCTCTCCTTTCGGGGTGAACTTGAGGGCGTTGCCGATCAAATTGTACAGAATCTGCCGCAGGCGAAGAGGATCGCCCTTGACACCGGCAGGGAGATCCTTGGCGCAATGCAGGGAAAGTTCGATCTGCTTTTTCTCCGCCTCGGGAGTAAGCGCCTTGATCACGGTCCGCAGCAGCGCTTGCAGATCGAAGTCCACACGCTCTATCCGCAGCATCCGGGCTTCGATCTTTGAAAAGTCCAGTATATCGTTGATGATCTGCAGCAGATGCTGGGAGGACTGCTTGATGGTCTCGACATAGTCGCGCTGTTCCGCACTGAGTCCGGAAAGAATGGCCATGTCCGCCATGCCGGTGATGGCATTCATGGGCGTACGAATTTCGTGGCTCATGCTGGCCAGGAAGGCGCTCTTTGCCTGGCTGGCGGTTTCGGCCTCCTCCTTGGCCGCCTTCAGTTCCTTTTCCATATGCTTGAGATCGGTGATGTCCACCAGAAACACCGCTATACCGCGAATCTGGGCGTCCGCGTCCTTGACAGGCGCGCAGTACATTTTGTTGTAGCGGCTGGACGCGGCGTTTTTACCCTGCGTGGAAAAGCAGCTCATGGTCCGGCCAGAGGCTACAACCTTGGAAATCAGACAATTGGGGCACGGGTCGCGCCTGCCGTGGAAAACTTCGTAGCACTTGCGTCCGACCACCTGCGCGCGGGTTTTGTTGCCGAAGCGGGAAAGATATTTTTCGCTCACATCCACCAGTTTGTAATTGCGATCCAGAAAATGAATCGCCATCGGCGCGGCGTCGAAAATGGACCGCAGCTGGCCATGGGCCTCTTTCAGGGCGTCTTCGGAGATCATCCGCCGTGTAAGTTCCTGTTCGAGTTCCTTGTTGACCGTTTTTATCATGCGGTACAATTCGAAATTCTCCAGGCTGTTGGCGCTGTGCAGCATGATGATGGGCAGCAGGGAATTGAAACTTTCCGGCAGGTCATAGACGTTGTCTTGCAGCAGGCCGAGAAAAACACCCCGGATACGCTGCGACGTCGCTATGGTATGCAGCAGCAAATGCCCGCCCTCGGGCGTGGGACCGATGAAAATGGGTTGCCTGCGGTCCAGTCCCCAGGCCAGGGTTCTGTCATCTATGAGTCGTTCCAGGTGCTCTCCGATTTCAGCGTCGCTATCCACGGGGTCGCGGTACCCCAGGTTGAGGCTGCCGTCTTCTTCGCTGAACAGGAATATGGCCGCCCAGCGGCAGGCAATCAGCTGGCGGACACGCGCGCAGGTTTCCCGCAGAATACCTGCCGGAGTTTCCGCCGTGCTGAAACTCTTCTGAAAGTCGCCCAGAGACGCGGCCAGTTCCAGCGCGTCCAGCGTATAACGATGTACGCTTTCCAGATACGCCACCCGCTCTTCAAGCTCGGCAACCTGTGAGCGTAATTCCTGTTCAGTTTTCATCCTGGAAAAAAATTCTCATAATTTCGTCCAGTTGATGGTCCAGTTGCATAATGATCACGGACAAGGCGCTGAGAGGCAGCCGTACCACATCCCAGGCTTGCGGAATCAGTACGGGCACACGGCTGCGCCCGGCCGCGTAGCCCATGGAGTGGGAAATAATATCGGCAAGGTGCACGAAAGCGGGCTCCAGCAGCATTCCCGAACCTATGGGATCGTGATGCAGTCTGATGGTCGATTCCAGAACGGCCGGAAATTTCCACTGCGCCAGCAGGCCTCCGGCCAATTCGCCATGGTTGAATCCCCACACGACCCGCTCCGCATCGCAGACAGGCTCATTCAGAGTTTCCACCCTCTGAAGCACGGCCAGATAGCGCTCCGGCGAATGTTTGATCATGACCAGACGGCCGATGTCGTGCAACAGCCCGGCCACGAAAAACCGTTCCTCGTTCCTTCCGTTCACCTGCCCCGCCAGCAGCCGCGCCGCGGTTCCGCAAGCCACGCTGTGCTGCCAGAAGGATTTCATATCTATGACACCCGCGGGCATATCAGTAAACAACGAAATCACGGAAATGCCCAGGGCGAGATTGCTCAGATGGTTGGAACCGACAATGGCCACGGCTCGGGAAAGGGTGTCGATCTTCTGGGGGAATCCGTAAAACGGACTGTTCACCAGGCGCAACAGCTTGGCGGAAAGACTGACGTCCTTGCTGATGACATCGGCAATATAGGCGGCCGAACTTCGGGGGCTTTTAATGGCTTCGACAATCCGGGCATAAATATCGGGCAAGGAAGCCAGGCCGGTCTCCGCGGCCAGCAAATCTTGCATGTCGACTTGTCCGGGCACTGAGAAGGGAGCTCCCCCATCAGGTTCATGGAGTGAGAAAGGAGGTCCGCAAGGGGCCGTCTGCAGATTCTGTTTGTCTCTGCGGGCCGCGCGCAGCACAAACTGCCGCGCCAGTTCGCGCATGGCCGGATGCTGGAGGGAGTTGCCCCGAAAGCGTTCTTTGACACAGCGTTTGGCGGATTCAAGAAATTTCGGGTCAATTTTGCTCAGGGTTTCGGCTTCGGCTTTTTCCTGGGTCGCCCCTGCGATGTCCGCTTCGGTAACCCCCCAGGTTTTGCACGTCCTGATATGCTGCTCGGCAATGACATGCCCCTTGGGCAGCAGCAACCGGCCTTGACGTGTCCGCAAGTCCGAAGCCAACACCATGCCGGGCTTCAAATCCTCCACAAATATTTTGCCCATGCCAAACGCTTCCCCGAATCCCATCCCTGTTTTTTTCAAAAGACATCGCCAACCATTGAAGCCCATTAAAAAAAATCTACAGTCTGGACGTGCTGCATCTTATCTGATTTTATTGAAAAGCAAAAGCAACTCAGCGCCAACAAGAACGCCGAAAACTTCAATCCATTCACAAGTACTGCTGCCGGACGTCGACAACACGCAAAAACATCAGAGCAGCAAGGAACCCGAACCGTTTATCCCTGTCCCTTTTGCTCCAAAAGCTGTTTGCGTTCCTGGGTATACGCCCACCACGGGCACGCTTCCTCGCCGGAAAGAAAACGGGTTATGGAGATGAAAACATCCAAAACACAGGGATCAATACGGCGACCGTAGTGTTCGCAAAGCGCCTCGTACAGGCCGAACGGGCACCGGCCCGCAAGCTGCCGGGGCTCGGAAAATCCCAGTTGCCGCAGATCCGCGGCAATGGCTTTGCCCACGTTGGGCAGGTCCGTCAGCGCGTCAAGCCGGTTGCGGTCCGCTTTTTTCGGATTCATGGGGTGTCTCCTGCAAGCCAATCAGACAAAAGTCCATTCTGGTCTTTTTCAATCCTGCTGCGGCTGAAACGGCTGTCTGATCAGGGTTTTCAATCTTTCCGGAGCCGTACGCCGCATGTCGCTCAAATAGATCTCGTGGTGCATGCCCGTACGTTCGCCTCCCTTCTGCGCAATAAAGGCGTGCAACTTTTCCACAGTGGGCCCTTCGTCGGAAAAAGGCCCGACGTGCAGAATCTGGGCGGCCTTTCCCTCTGTGAACGACGCGTAGCGTACGAGCGGCAGCGCGGCGGGATGCTTCTTTTTTTCCACCTGCAGCCGCGCGTTCTGTACCAGATCCGCGTCGACAATCTCCGGCTGCATGATCCGCAGGCTCCACTTCCAGCGGTCTTTCCGCGCTACGCAAAAATCCTCCATATCGTCGGCCCACCAGAGCCCTTCCAGAGGCATCACGCCGTAATCGATGGCGGCCTCCCCTTTTTTGATCATAAACTTCAACGCGTAGGCCAGAGAAAACAGGGCTTCCACGGCTTCCTGAAAACTCTGAGACACGTTCGGATCGCCCTGGCCTTCGATCATCAAAAAATGCATTGCCGGGACGTCCACAATCTCCACCTGCTTTGCGGAGGCCTTGTAGAAAGACTTGAGTTCCTTTTTGTAATCAATCTTTTTCATACGTGCTTTTCCTCCGCGAACGGACTCCGAGACGACCGGGTATCCTTGACAGACCTATCCCTGCCGCAAGGACGGTAATCCCGTACAGCTGCAAGGCCGAACGGTGCACAGTCTCCTGCGACAAGAGAAATCTGTAGGCATTGGTATAGCCGAAAATAAACAGGAAGGCGGCCAGGCAGACCAGCCAGGCGCCAAAAACCGCGCGCCCGTCCCTGGCGGCCAGCGACCAGGGCGCCGTACCCAGGAGGCAAAGCAGCATCAGGGGCCAGAAAACGCCGTGGGTGGAAGACACAACCACGTCCTGAAAAAGCAGCTGCAACGTATCCGCATGCCAGCCGTAAGTAACCGCAAAAGGGGCCGCGCCCAGGCCGTTGACGCCTTTGAACAGCAGCCAGGGAGCAAGGACGGCGAATCCCAGGCCAAAAAGCCCCGCCTGCCGCAAAGCCCGTCGCGGATCGGCCCGCCAGGGTTGCATCAGAAACAAAATGGTCAGAATGCCGGGTACGGCCAGAGCCAGCCCGTCGTTTTTCATGAAACAGGCTCCCGCGGCGAGCAGTCCGGCCAGAAATCCATTGCCTGACAGCGCCGCGAGCGCCCCGCCGGTGGCAAAAGCGAGCACAGACAGGTCGGCGTTGCCTATGGCCATATTCCAGACCAGAAATGGCGCGGTGCAGAGAAACACGACACTGGCGGCAGCCAAAGCCCTGCTGCCCGTACGGCGGGCCAGAACAGGCCAAAACATGGCCAGCATGGCCAGAAAAAGCGGGACTCCATCAAACCTGCCTGCCACGTCGTTCCAGTTTCCTGAAAAAAACGCGCTCACAACCCTGTGGAGAGGCAGGCCGAGCGGATACTGTGGTGCGCTGAACATGCCGAGAAAAGCCGGATTGTTCGGATCCCACGACCAGTTCACACCGAAATACAGCGCCCTGGCCTTGCCGATCCAGTTTTGCAGCGGATCGTCAAAAAGCGCGGGCGTACACACTATCAACGCCAGGGCGAACACAATTTTTTCGCAGGCCACCGCTCCCGCTACGAACTCATACCAGCGCGGCCGTGGCAAAGAAAAAGCGTGTCCTGAATGTGGCTGGGCCCGAAGCTCTCCAAAGGTACGAAACAAGCACCACAAGCCGAACACCCCGGCCAGGCCGACCACGGCGACAGACCAGGCCAGGGAGAGACCGAGCCAGAGCAGAACAAAAACAAGCTGGCTCTCGATAAAAAAACCGGCCAGAAAACAGCTCCCGGCCAGGCCAGCCGGTCCGAAGCTTTTATAATGCTCCCTGCATAAGGGCGCCGTAATTCCCCCTACTGATACGGCAAGCAGACTGTTGAGCGTACAGGCCAATAATGGGGTCACGGCACGCGCTCCACCATGAAGTTCTCCGGAGTGACCACTACCCGCTGCCTGCATTGCTTTCCTCGGCCCACGGGTTTGCGCAGCAGTTTGTAATTGGCCAGCGTGCGCCAGGGCCAGGCCATTTCCTTTTCACACCACGGGACGGAAGGAATCGACGCGGCCAGCTTGTCCAGAATCTCCTCGTTTTCTTTCCAGGGAGCGAAGAAAAAGTTCGTTTCAAGCGCATTCATGGTACGCACATGCTCATACCCCGAGCGGAAGTCCATGAGCAGAAAAGAAAGCACAAGGCCGATCAACAGACTCGTCCGCAACGGCTGCCGGAACAACAGCAGAGCAAAGCATACGACGACCGGACAGAGAGCCAGCAGGAGCAGGTCGTAATCAAGGCCGACCAGCTTCGGACCGCGTCTGAGCACATTGGGCTGCCCCCAGGAGATGAATTCCGGTTCCAGAAAAATATCCAGCGAATCCGCCATGGTCGGAGCGCGCAACGCAACAAAGCGCATTGAGGGCTCCTCGGGATGCAACAACATTGCAATGTCGCCTTTCCATGCGGGGTTGGAATGAAAATCATAGGCATGCCGGCCGGGACGGAGCAGAAAGGTGTCGGAGTGGAATTCGTGTTCCGCATTGGTTTTCCAGCCGATGGTCGCCAATGAGACAGAGGGAACCTGCGCGTCGAGGACAAGGACACTGTTATCGGCTGATCCGCAGTTTTTGCATAAAAATTCCGCCTGGGCGTTTGCCTGCCGCGAAAAGGCCGTATTGCATACGGCCAGAACCACAAGTATGACGCACGCCGGAAACAACCGGAAAAACGATGGGCAACAGTTTAAAATCACGCGTTGTTTATAGTAACGATGCAGCCTGTTGTCCAGCGGCGTTCCCGCTTCCTTCCTCCCCTGATCCCAGCTAAAGAGTCCGTTTATCGATACGTAGATACAGGCTGGGCAGAACCAGCCCCATGGCAATGGCCATGAGCACGTACAGAGTCGTGAGGAAGTTGTGGCTGGCCGTAAAGAATTCCGCCGGGTCCTTGGTGGTGGCGAAAGTCATGAAACCGGTCATGGCCTTGAACGCAAAAACGCCGGGCACCATGTTGATGGTGCCGGGAATGGAGACCACGTGCGTAGGCAGTACGAGCTTATTGTGCGGCACAAAGGAAATGAACCCCACGGCCGTTGCCCCCAGCAGCGTGGACAGTTCTAGCGATGCCCCCAGAGAAAGTCCCAGCGTACGCAGCCCGAGCCCCAGGGCGCCGCAGATGCCGCACCAGGGCAGTATCCGCCTGGGAATATTGAACAGCACGGCAAACCCCACTGATGCCAGAGCGCCGAAAAAAGCCTTGAGAAGAATATCCGCCACTATTTCCCACATCTCAGACCATCTCCTTCAGACTGAGCGCAAGCAGCATGCCGAAGGCCAGAAAAACCACCATCAGCATGCCCATGACGCCCCGTGTCAGTCCCACGGTCACATAGCCGCGAATCAGTTCCTCTATGGAGTCAATGAGCGGTACGCCCGGGATCAGATACAGCACCGAGGCGGCCAGAACCAGATCCGGTTTGTGCACCATGGGTCCGAACACAATGGCCGCCAGACTGGAAATAAATGCGCAGACCCCGAACACCAGCATGACATTGTAGCGCAGGCGCGAAAGCCGGAAACGGGCCATGACGCCCACATAGGCGGCCAGGGCCGTGGCCAGAAACTCGCGCGGGCCGCCGCCGAAAATGACCACAAAAGCGCCGCAGGCTATGCTCACGGCCAGGCTTGCAAAGGTCGAACAATAAATCGGCCCGTCTTCGGCAATGCGTTTGAGGCTTGCCCGGATCCGCTCCGAATCAAAGCCCTCGCGTTGCACGTCCTTGGCCAGGGCGTAGATCTCCGTGACTTTTTTGAAATCCACCCCGTGCCCCGCAATGGTACGCACCTTGGTCAGCGTGAGGCCGCGGCGCGTAATGGTGACCATCAGGGCGTTGTGAGCCACAAGAATGCTGATGGTTTCACAGTGAAACGAGTCCAGCAGGCTGGTGATGGCCCGCTGCACCTTGTCTATTTCCGCGCCCGAGCCGAACATCATCTCACCCGCCCAAAGCGCCAGATCTATGGCATCGTGCATCTCCGCACGATTTATATGTACTCCGTCCATAACTGCTTCAATTGCTCCTAAAAAACTCTTAGCTTTTCAGTTTTTTCATCTCGTCTGTATCATCTCGTCCGGCAGCGGATCCGGTAGTCCGATCCTTACGCCCCGGGCAAAACGAGCGCTATACTCCTGGAACGGACAACTGGCAATGATCTTTTTTCTGTTATCCAACTTGAAAAATTGTAAAAAAACGCAAAATTTCAACCTGCAAGGCAGCGGCAACACACCGTAGTTCAGCTGAAAAATTGTTGTTTTATATTCGCACTAGAACATAAAGTTTCAAGCGTGACGACTTTTTTTTCACGACATTATAGTGACAACCCCCAAGAATTTGTTTAATTGATGGGCAATATTGTTTGCTAGTCGTATATTAACCATCCGGCTTGCCCGAGCGGCCGCACAATGTAGATGTTTTACAGGCCCCCCCCTGCGTCAATAGCCCAAAATTTGTGGATAAAGTTGATTCTGAGGACTTTGAAGGGGGAGTGGATTTGAACTTGTCCATGAAATAGCGCTCTGGGTCTGCAAAAAAACATAAAAAGTAATTCGACGCCACCTGATTATATACCAAACTAAGAATTTAATCATGCAAACCTCCCCCGAGTGGACTGCCCAAGCATAGCACCAAACGTATCAATATTTTTCTGCATATGGAAAAGCTGTCCATCGAATTTTCGATAAAATACACGACAGCCGCAGGTCAAATTCTCAACTTACAGCAACTTCTGAACGCCCCAAAGCGGCAAACTTGCAAACCGCCAAGTCTCGACCTTGAAGGAAAGTATTCGGGGATTGGGGGATTTTTTTGATAAAAAAATGACATGGTCAAGAATTGGAGATTCTTATGTATCCCCTTTTTTCATCCTGTAAAAGAGGATCCTGGAAGCAATGGGCGCTGTTGGTTGTATCAGCTATTGTTGTAATTATCAGCATTCGCGTCTATTTTTTGGATGTAAATCTGCCTCACAATCATTACGTGTGCGACTCTGTTGATATTGTCATCAACGCCATTTGCATAAACGCTTATGGGACAGACGAATGGGCTGTACCGTATCCCTTGGTTGGGTTTCGTTCATTTGGAGAATATAAGTCCCCCTTATATATTTATCTTTTGGCGCTTGTGTTTAAGATTGCTCCGCCTGGAGTTTTTTCAGCCCGAATTTTTTCCATGCTGTTGGGCCTGGCAGGGATAGCGCTATTGGTGTTGCATGCCAGAAAATTGATGGATTTAAAGCCCTACTATACGTATTGCGCATCTTTTTTTGGTTTGATGGTGCTGAGCTCCTGGATTTTAGTTCCGCATCGGATGCCTGTTGAAGTGACCTTGGCCGTTTTAATAATTACGGCCATGTTTATTATTACCTATCATTTCTTCATTGCGCCAAACTCTTTGATCTATGGAGTACTACTGGGGGGAGTCACGGGTTTGATGCCATACCTCTATAGTGCGTCAAAACCTTTTTATGCAGTTCAGCTGCCGCTGGTCGCTTTTTGCTTGTTCACTGACAAAGGCATCAAGGGGTTATCCTGGAAAAATGCCAGGGCTCTGTATCTGGCCATTGGGGTCGCCTTGCTGATGGGGCTGCCTGTTTTTATCGATCTTTGCACCTCCAAACATTTTCTGGCGCGGTATAATGCTGTACGGGAAGGAAATATACTGCATATTTTAACTAATTATTTCCTGAACGCCAATCCGGTGTTTTGGTTTCTTAAAGGAGATGCGAACTTTAGACATCATACCGGTTTTCTGGGCATGCTAAATCCCGTCTTTGCTTTTTTCCTGACCTTGGGTATTGGGGCTGCCCTGAAACGAATTTTTACATCACAACAGCGGCCATATTATCTCTATATATTGCTTTATCTCCTTATGTCGTTTGTGCCCGTGGCCATGAGCCGGGCGGATGATCTGCCGCATGCCATGCGTACGCTTATTTGCGTTACCCCTTTGTTGTTGTTGTGCTTTGTAGGGGGAGATGCGTTGTATAAATGGTGCGTAACAAAAAAAACGATTCGTACTTTTTATGTATTGAGCCTTTTGTCAATTTTTTTGGGAGCAGGGTTCGCAGCAAAAAATGTCTCTCATTATCTGAAAGCCGCAAAGGAACCGGCTGAAATGGCCAACACCTATGACATGCCCAAACCCGATGCCTACTGGCGGCAGGATGAAAGGATAGTTCCTTATTGGGATCGGTCGTTTGATACAAGGAGCTATAGATATTACCGCATGACGGAAAAGCAAGAGTATTGTTTCTGCCTGCCTCCCCCGGGTTATAAACCGTTTGACTAACCCATCAGCGGCGAACCTGTGGCCATCGAAACACGAGGCACTTATCGACAACGATTTACTTTCCTAGTGGAGTGTCAAGTAGTTACCAGAAATTTGACGAGACAGTCGCCATCAATGATTTTTCGGAAGGACCCAAATGATGTTGATGCCAGATAAAAAACAAAATTACTTTTTTTTATCACTACAGTTTCGTATTGTATTTTTTTAAATCTGTATTCATTGTTTAAATATCATAACAACGTAATTTTATTAGACAATTGGAAGTTTGCACAATATGCTGTAAACTATAGTGAATACGGGTTTATAAAAAGAGGCTTAATCGGGACTATTCTCAATAGTGTATTGGGACATTTTTCAATACTTGCAATATACATATTATTTTACATACAAGTAGTATTCCTGCTTTTTATCACTATATATACTCTCAACCAATTGCAAAACAGATTCATTGATTTTAAAAGTTACATAGTCTTTTCATTGATTCTACTACTTTCACCTGCAACTTTTTCTCATTTTGTTTATGACTTTGGTAGATTCGATCTCATCTTGATATTATTTTTTATATTACAACTTTACCTTTATAAAAATAAAATGTTATTCGCCTCGTCACTTGTTTCATGCATAGGAATTTTGACCCATGAAATATATTTATTGATATTTACGCTTTCAATGTTTATTATTTTTATATATGATAGATATAAATATAAAAATAAATATACTGCTCTGTTCAAGTTGATGACATTACCTGCATTAGCTGCTCTTCTTCTGTATTTTTTTGGAAAGTATGAGCAAACACTAGATATTTTAGTTTCAAAACTGCAGACTGATATTGGAATGGGCTGGAATAATGTTGATTCAGCAAAAGTATGGACGAGAAGCATTATTGATATTGTATCTATGGCCATGAAAAGTCTTCAAACCCCAAAGACATTAATAAACATTTTAATAATGTCATTCTTCTTTCTAAACACGTTCATCTATATAGTTATTTTTTCCGTTAAAAATGACATTAAAATCTCATTTCTGTTTTTAATTCCTTTCTTTCCTCTCATTTTACTATTTCTTGCCATTGACCATTCAAGATGGTTTAGTTTTGCAACAATTTTGTTATACATAGTTTTTTTATGGATATTGTTTGAGAATAAAAACAAAAAATTATATCATCCCTGTTTTGGCTACAGCCTCTATATGCTCTTTTTGAGTATACTTCTAGGACCTTACGGGGTAACGGATACTTTTTTTTGGATTGAAAAAGCCATAGGCAAGGTCGCCATGTTGATGAATCATTCTTGATAAGCAAAAGTAAAGCACCGGCAATCTATCCCTGATTGGCGGCTGCTGATCATAGTATCACATCAATCCAACATACTATCCCTATAGCATTATTTCACCAAAAACATCAAAAATTTCACAGTTTTTTGACCGAGTAACACCTCGACTGCAGATGTTTCAAGAAAAAAACATATGCGCTTTTCTTTTCTACCTCAGATCTCATAGCATCAGTTCTGGATTTTCCCTTAACAGGAATGTGTGCATCATGAGCCTCTGCTCTATGCTGGACTTTTTTTATACCTTGCACCACGACTTTTTTACCATACCGGATGATACCTTATTACTTGTATAACTACAGGCTTCCCACTCTTTATCCGGAAAAAACACCCTGGCCAATCCAGACCTTTGAAAGAACTGCCCCCTGGCAAAATCCGGACTACAGGAATTTCCTGTCAAAAAATGCATCAGACTTAGGAAAAAGGATAGAAACCCCGTCTTGTCATAAGACGAACTTTGGGCCATAATATAATTTGACTAAAAGTACAGGGACCCTAAATACCGTACCGGGGTGCGCCATGACACCAAAAAAGCATAAACCGCGAGCCCAGGGCGACCCGTACCTGGAAAGATTCAATGATCTGGGGCTGGAGTTCCCGGAAAGCGTTGCGGCAAATCCGCGCTCCATGAAAAATATCGCCACATTCCTGCTCAAGCACAAAGTCTTCGAATCCGACGAAAACGCTCTGCTGCCTCTCCTGGGCGAAAACGACGGCAAAGCCCCCTCCGAATAATCCTTGCAAGCTTTCCTGTCTTGCCGGCGAGCCGACAGCAACAGACTGTAATTGCTCTTTAAGGGTAGACGCTGTTCCAAAAAACATCTATAGCCAGCATCGTTATGTTTTGTGTATCACAGTGCCTGCGGGCATGATATATCAACCTCATTGCGTTGCGGTCATAAGTTATGAAGTCTGTTGTCCGGTTCACGCTCGCTCAGAATGTTTTTTTCAATCTGATCTTCGTGCTGCTGATGGTGGTTGGCGCGTTTTCCCTGCTGCGCCTGCCGGTCGAACGCTACCCCCTGGTCAGCTTCGGCAAGGTATTCATTAACACCACCTACCGCGGCGCGAGTCCCAAAGAAGTCGAAGCCCTGATCACCCAGGAGATTGAAGACGCGCTGGAAGGTCTGGAGGACGTGGAATTCATCCAGTCCACCTCCTACCGCGGACGCTCCACCGTGATGGTCAAGTTCGACGACGACACGGATTACGACGACCTATACAAGGAAGTGCGCTTCCGGATCATCAATATCCAGAAGGAACTGCCCGAAGACGCGGATCCGCCCACCTTCGTCAACATCAAGACCTCGGACTGGCTGCCCGTGGTCAGTGTGAACCTCTCCGGAGACCGCGGCAACCGCGCTTTGTCGCTGATGGCCGAAGAGCTGAAAATCCCGCTCGAAGACATTCCCGGCGTACAGGAAGTAAAACTGCGGGGTGAATACGACCGCGAGTTCAAAATTTATCTGGACCCCGAACGCATGTCGCGTCTGGGTGTGACATTCGAGGAAGTGGCCACGGCCCTGAACGCGGCCAATGTGTCCATTCCGGCCGGAGATTTCGAGGACAAAGAGGGCGAGTTCGTAGTCATTGTGGATGAAAAATTCCGGACCAGCGAACAGGCCCTGGATGTGATCGTCCGGCGCGACGGCGACGGCTCTTTCGTCAGGGTCCGCAATGTGACCTCGGGCGTGGAACTGGGCTACAGCGACCCGGTGATCATCAGCTCCATCAACGGCCGCGACGGCGTTTCGCTGAAAATCATCAAAACCGAAGCCGGCAATGCACTGAGCATCAAGGAAGCAGCGGACAAGATCATTGCCCGGTTCCGTCCGCAACTGCAGCGGGAAGGCGTGGAACTGGTGGAAACCCAGGACTCCACCGTCTACATCAATGACGCCATGGATACCCTCGGCCTGAACCTGCTGGTCGGCGTGATCCTGGTCTCGCTGCTGATCTGGTATTTCATGGGTTTCCGCAATGCCTGCCTGACCACCATCGGCATCCCTTTTTCCTTTCTGACCACTATGATACTGATGTACGTGACCGGAAACTCGCTCAATGAAATCACGCTGTTTTCCTTTGTGCTGGTCTCGGGCATCATTGTGGACGACGCCATTGTGGTTGTGGAAAACATCTACCGCCATGTCCAGGAGGGCGCCCCCCTGAGACAGGCCATTGTAAACGGTACGCACGAAGTGGCTTTTCCGGTGATATCCGCCACCACCACCACGGTGGCGGCCTTTTTGCCCATGCTGATCATGACCGGCAGCACGGGCGAATTCTTTTCCCTGATTCCCAAGGCCGTAGCCTTCGCCATCACGGCTTCTTTGGTCGAATGCCTGTTCATCCTGCCGCTGCATTACCTGGACTGGGGGCCGCGCCCCTCCCCCGAGCGCAGCGAAGAAAAGGACAACATCCTGCTCAGGGCCGGCCGCTGGCTGACCAACAAGGTCACGGGCTTCACCCTGCGCTTCCGCTATCTGAGCGTCGGCATCGTCTGCGCTGCCTTTGCGGTTTCCATCGTGATTCTCGGCGCTTCGGCCATGGGCAAATCCAGCCTGATCCGCATCAAGTTCTACCCCGACGACTACAACCTCTATTACGTCAACCTCTTCGGGCCCTCCACCACGCCGCTGGAAACCATCTCTGAAAAACTCAAGGAAATATCGCGCTTCATCATAGCCGATGGTCCGGGCATGGCCGCCTCGGCCGTGGGCATGGCCGGATTCTACATCACCGAAGACTACCAGCAGATTTACGGCAACAACTACGGCAACGTGGCCGTGACCATGCCGGCCCGGGACGACCAGCACTTCAAGGACACCAAAGACAACGATCCGACCCAGCACCTGGGGAACATGCGCCGCCGTATCGAACAGACCTTTGAAAAAGACGGCTACAGAGTCCAGGTCCGCGCGGAACGAGGCGGACCGCCTACCGGCAAGGACATCAACGTCCGGGTCTTGGGCACGGAGCCCGACCAGGTGCAGATGCTGTCCCAAAAACTGCTCAAATTCATGCGCAAGAATCCGGACATCGGCCCCTATGTGGCGGACCTGGAGACCGACGTGAGCGAACCCAACCGGGTGTTCCGCTTCAAGGTCAAAAAAGAGCGCGCTTCCGAGTACGGCTTGAGCCCTTCGGAGGTCTCCAATCTGGCCGCCAGCGTCCTGGACGGCCGCTATATCGGCGAATTCCGGACTCCGGACGAAGACATCGACATGAAGCTCGGATTCAGCCCGGACGCTTTTGACTCGCCTGAACAGGCCCTGATCATCCCGCTTATCGAACACTATTCCGGCCCCATCAGACTCAGCGACCTCTGCGATGTGGAGGCTTACACAGAACCGGGCGCTCTGCGGCGCTACAACGGCTACCGCGCTATCAATATCGAAGGCAACCTGAACCAGGCCGCCCAGAGCAAAACCTCCGTACCGGTGATTATCGCCAAGGTACGGCAGTTCTACCAGGCCATCCGCGAGCAGTACCCGGGCGCGACCATTGAATTCGGCGGCGAATTCGAAAGCACGCAGCGTTCCTACCTCTCGCTGTCCTACGCCTTCATCATCGCCGTGCTGATTATCTATTTGATCCTGGCCAACCAGTTCAAATCCTATCTCCAGCCCCTGATCATCCTTTCGGCCGTGGCCTTTTCCCTGATCGGCGTGGTCTTCGGCAAGGTCCTCACCCAGACCCTGTTCACGATCAACAGCTTCATCGCCGTGGTGGGCGTCACCGGCGTGGTGGTCAATGATTCGCTGGTGCTGATCGATTTTATCAACTCACTCTACGCCCAGGGCAAAACACGCGCGGAAGCCGTACGCGAAGGCATCCGGGTGCGGCTGCGCCCCATTCTGCTGACAACGCTGACGACCACCCTGGGTCTTTTGCCCATGGCCGTGGGCTTTCCCAACTATTCGGTCGTCTGGGGCACCATGGCCTCCACCTTCGTCACCGGCCTCTGCACGGCCACGGCCCTGACGCTGTTCATCGTGCCCGTGGAATGGGATCTGCTCGAGGGCTTTCATGAATGGCGCAAAAAACGTAAGCTGCGCCGGAAAAAGAAGTCATCCAAGAACCACGTTCCTGATGGAGAAGCATAAATGCGTACTTCCTTAGCCGCTTTTTTTCTGACTCTTGTCGGAGCGGCCTTCTGCGTCACCGCAGCGCTGGGCGGCGCCGATCCCCTCTGCGTTACGGAAGGCTGCAACCTGACCCATAACGTGAGCCTTTTCGGGGTGTCGCTCTGGTGGTTCGGCACCGCCGGATTCCTGGTCCTGGCCGTGCTGCTGGCCGCCAGGCAAGCCAGGCTCGCGCTGCATATCGCCGGAATGGGCGTCCTCGTGGACTGCCTGCTGCTGGGGTGGATGGCTCTGACCCTGCCCTGCGTCAACTGCATGATCGCCGGAGCCCTGTTCGCCCTGATTCTGTTCTTCCAGGTCCGGGCCCAGGACCCGTCATTCCCGTTACGCAAAAACGGCTATGGACTGCTGCTCGCCTGGCTGCTGCTGTTCAGCCCGTGCGCTTTTTCCGCCACCAGCGAGCTGCTTGCCCAGCCCTGGCCCATTCTCGGCTCTCCGGACGCGCCCGTACGGCTCTTTTTCTCGCCCACCTGCCCGGCCTGCAAGGATGCGGTGCAGACAACCCTGAAAAACGACAGCTCGTTCATCGCCTTCATTCCCATTGCCGAACACGATGGCGACGAAGCCCTGATCCAGGAGCTGCGCAACCGGTTGCTGGCAAGCAAAAAACCCGCCGAGAGCCTGCGCCGCTTTTTCGAAGAAATCGACGACATCCATCCCAAACGGCCGCCCCGTCTGGACCTGCGCTTCCGCCTCTACCGCAACAAAATGGCCCTGTACCGCTACAACGCGGAAAAAGTGCCCGTAACCGTGGTCGTGGGCGCGGCCCAGCGCGAAAACCCGGACGGCAAAACCGGGCAGGCCGCAAATCCGGATTCGCCGTTCTCGCTCTCGGGCGTCAACGGCTTCCGCGGCTGCTCCGACAAACCCGGCGAAGAATGTGACTAAAACCGGCAAAGCTAATTATAATCAGCCAGAATTTTTTGGAGATTGGGGGGCACCTCATGGGAAATAAAGATATTGCATTGGACGAGCGGATTATTTTCGCCCTGGACGTGTCGGACGAAAGCCAGGCCCGAGAGTGGGTCACGCGGCTGGAGGGGCCGATCCGTTTTTTCAAGGTGGGCCTGGAATTGTTTCTCGGGGCGGGCTTTCCCTTTGTGGACTGGCTGGCCAACCGCGGACACAAGATCATGCTGGACCTGAAATTCTACGACGTGCCCGTGACCGTGCAACGCGCGGTGGCTCAGCTGCACGGACGGCATATCACCTTTGCCACCGTGCACGGCAACGACGCCATCTGCAAAGGCGCTGTGGCCGCCGACGCGGATGTGGGGCTGCTGGCCGTGACCGTGCTGACGAGCTTCGGCCAGGAGGACATGGCCGAACTGGGCGCCACGGCGAGCATACCGGACATTGTCCGTTCCAGAGCCAGACGCGCGGTAGGGCTCGGATTCACCGGCGTGGTGGCGTCCGGCCGGGAAGCGGCCCTGCTGCGCGCGGAACTGGGCCCGGAGGCCGTGATCGTCACGCCGGGCATCCGCCCGAAGGACAGCGCCATCCCCGGTGACGACCAGAAACGCGCACTCACTGCCGGAGAAGCCATCGCCCTTGGCGCGGACCACGTGGTGGTGGGCCGCCCGATCCGGACCGCCGAGGATCCTCTGGCCACCGTCGTACGGATGCGCGAGGAAATCGCGGCCGCGCTTCAGAGCTGATTTTTTCTCTCTTTTCATGGGGCCTGCGCCGCGACGAGAGCAGGCCTCATGCCCTCTGAAATCCCTGATCCCGGCTCTAAAATGAATAATTTGTGTCACGCATTCTTGACGTGTGCCACTTCCGGGCGTATTGTGTTTTCGTCATCATATAGTAGGGCGTGCTTCTTGATTCTTTTCATCGCCGTGTGAACAAGAATTGCGACAGGCAAGGCTGCAAGAAAAAATGGATCGCATGCGTAGTGGTGCTACGGCGGGATGCTTTTTTTCCTGGATCCTGCATGGTTGCATTTCGGCCGCGCGCAGCAGAGAAAAATCGACAAACACACCTTAGTTAACGCATCCTGCGGGAAGGGAGATTCTGAACCTTAGGGCAAGCGCGTCGAAACGTGTCTGCCCGTTTGTGAACTCGTTGGATGCGTTTCTGCCTGCTGTTTCCTCCCTCCCCTGGGTTTTGCCGGGGAGATTATGCCGAGGAGAATTCGTACCTTTGCTCCGCCTCAACAGGAGCATTTCACGGACCGCCTGCCGGGCGTCCGACTCCAATACGTCAGCGCGTACTTTTCCCAGCTTCAGATCCTTTGGGAATGCTGCTCGGATTAAGGTTGCGTGGCCGTCCGCATTTCGGCTCCAGCTTTTTCCAAATGGTTTCGACAGCATCCCCGCAACGCGTGCAACGCACAGGAGCCAGCTGATGCAAATGCCATCCGTACGCGCCCAGACAGGCCATCTCAAGACCATCTACGCGGATCCCTCGTGCGCGGGCAACCCGTGTCCGCAAGCCCCCAAGGACATCCTGTGCCCGGGCAACACCTTTGTCGTCTGCGTGCGCCTTGCGAACGGCCACGTGCAGGAGGCCTGGAGCACCGGCAGGATGATGCGCAACATGAACGTGCTGCTGCAGGGATCGCTGGACGCCCAGGGCGTGCCCCAGTTCATGCAGCAGGCGCACTGCCTCTGCAACGACGGCCACGCGCTGGCCGCGGTACGGGCGCTGGAGGATCTGGCCGGATTCACGCCGCCGCGCAACGCCTTGCTGGTCCGCAGTCTGGTGCAGGCGCTGCGCTGCATTCAGGAGCATCTGCTGCACGTCTATCAATTTCGCCTTTCCGACTGGGTGTGCCTGGAACCGGCCCTGCGCGCCGATCCGCTGCGGACCGCGTATCTTGTGGACCATCCGAAACAGGAAGCCGGGTACTTTTACAACGCGCAGGAGCGGTTGCAGAGCCTGGCCCAGAGCCCCGAACTGTTCGGCGGAAGCTGCACGGCCCATCCGGATTACCAGGGCCCGGACTCACTCCATCTGGCTCTCCACGCGCACGCCCTGGACGCGCTGCAGACACGGGCCCTGCTCAACAAGGCCCTGAGCCTGCTGGGCTGCGGCAGCGACGGCGACGGTTACAGAGCCTACCAGCTGGGCGGCCTGCCCGAAGATCTGGACCTCGGTTCCCCGGTTCGGGAACAGCTGCGCGAACTGCTGCAGCGCTGCCAGTCCTTTGTGAACCAGGTCTTTCTGCCGGATCTCGAACTGCTGACCGGACCGTACGCCCATTGGGCCAACAACGGCGCCGTGGACTCGTTTCTCTCCTGGGGTGATTTTGCCCTGCCGTTCGGGGAAGGCACCGTCTTTCCGCAAGGCATAGTCACCACAAACTGCAGAAGCGATGGCGACCGTGCCTGGGACATGCGTAAACCCTGTTCGGATGCGATCCAGGAAGACACGGAGCCGGACTGGTCCACGGCGGACCGCTACCGCTACCGGCTGGAATTCGGAACGGACGGACCGCGTTTCCGTTGGGGCGACGGAGCGTTCAACTGGCTTTCCGCACCACGCCACCAGGGCGAACCCTGCGAAACCGGCCCCCTGGCCCGTGTCCTGGCGGGCCTGATGCTGGGGCAGAAAGTGCTGCGCCGGGTCGCTGACAAAACCCTGGAGAATTGCGGATTCCCTGTCGCGACCCTGAACTCCACCCTCGGACGGGTCCTGGCCCGAGGCATTGAGGCCGCGGTACTTACCCAGGCCTGCCTGGACTGGCTGGACGAACTCGAAGCGTCCTTTGCCAAAGGCGACCAGTGCGTACGGGCGGAAGTCCGGCTGCCGTCCGAAGGCCAGGGGACGGGCCATGTGGAAGTGGCCCGCGGCACCCTGGCCCACACCATCCGGCTGGAGAAGGACAAAATCGCCAGCCATGACTACCTGATTCCCTCGGTCTGGAATTTCTCCCCGCGTGATGCCCAAGGCAAGCACGGTCCGCTGGAACAGGCCCTGCTGGGCACGCCCGTAGACAACCCGGACCATCCGCTGGAAATCCTGCGTACGCTGCATGAGCTGGACCCTTGCAACGCGTGCCACCTGGTGCTGGAACATGACTGACAGCGAAGCGGTACGCAGCACACAGGCTGAACAAGGCCCTTTTATTACGGATTATTCAACAGTCAACACGATGGAAACAGACTCCATGAACCGAGCAGAAATACTTGACGCGTTGCAAGACGCGGCCAATCAGGAGGCCTTGTTCGCCCGGGCCGACCAGGTACGGCGGACCCAGGTGGGAGACACGGCCCAGTTGCGCGGAGTGGTGCATTTTTCCAACTACTGCCGCTGCAACGACCTCTATTGCGGACTGCTGCGTGACAACAACGCCTGCAAGCGTTTCCGCATGGATGTGAACCAGATCGTGGAAACGGCTCTGGCCATTGCCGAAGCCGGACTGCACACCGTGGTGCTGCAGTCGGGCGAGGATACGCACTATACGCGTGCCATGCTCTGCTCCATCATCGAGCGTATCCTGGAAAAAGCCGACGTGGCCATCACTCTGAGCCTGGGGCAGCGTTCGCGCGAGGACCTGGAGGCCTTCCGGGACGCCGGGGCGCAGCGCTACCTGATGAAACACGAAACCATGAACCCGGAACTCTATGCGCGGATGCGCTCCGGGCTGCAGCTGCAGGACAGGCTGCGTTGCATCGACATGCTCCGGGAAGCGGGATTTCAGGTGGGCGTGGGCAACATTGTGGGGCTGCCCGGCCAGACCCTGGAGGATCTCTGCGAGGACATCCTCTTCTTTCAGGACTTCCAGCCGGACATGATCAACATCGGGCCCTTTATTCCGCACGCGCAGACCCCGCTCAAGGA
Source organism: Desulfovibrionaceae bacterium (assembly GCA_963677785.2). Taxonomy (GTDB): domain Bacteria; phylum Desulfobacterota; class Desulfovibrionia; order Desulfovibrionales; family Desulfovibrionaceae. The sequence continues at coordinate 471,690 of CAXXDH010000003.1, forward strand.
CGACCCCGCCGGGGACATCGAACTGATGCTGCGCGTCTTCGCTCTGACGCGTATCGTCACCGGAAACACGCACATGGCCGCGGCCAACACCGTGGCCACCCTGGATCCGGACAACGGCCAGTTCCGGGCCCTGACCCAGGGCGGAGCCAATGTGATCATGCCCAACTGCAACCCGTTCCTGAAAAGCAAAACCGACAAGATCGAATACGAATTTCAGATAACCACCCACAAGCGCTACGTCTCGGTGGACGAGGCCAGAAACGTCCTGGACCGCGCCGGGCGAACCGAAGGCAAAGGCAAGGGCCATTCACTCAAAATGCAAGGAGAAGTGTTTTGATCAAGGTTGCTATCTACGGCAAAGGCGGCATCGGCAAATCCACGGTGACCTCCGGCATCTCCGCCGCCCTGGGCATCGAAGGCTACAACGTCATGCAGCTGGGCTGCGACCCCAAGACCGATTCCACCATCAACCTGCTCGGCGGTACGCCCCCGCCGCCCATCCTGCAGTATCTACAGGAACACGGCCGGCCGGACAGCCTGGACGCCATTGTCCGGCGCGGCTTCGGCAACGTGGCCTGCCTGGAAGTGGGCGGCCCGACTCCGGGCGTGGGCTGTTTCGGCCGGGGCATGCTCACGGCCTTTGAGCTGCTGGACGAGATGGGCGCCTACGAAACCTACCGTCCGGACGTGGTGCTCTACGACATCCTGGCGGACATCGTCTGCGGCGGCATTGCCGTGCCCATGCGCGAAGGCTTCGCCGACAAGGTCTGCATCGTGACCTCGGGCGAAAAAATGGCCTTGCTGGCCGCCCGGAACATCATCCTGGCCCTGCGCAATTTCGCGGACCGCAACTACGCGGAGCTGGGCGGGCTGATCCTCAACTGCCGGGACATGGCCGACGAGGTCGAACGGGTGGAGGAATTCGCCCACGAAATGGAAACCTCGGTCATCGGCGTTATTCCGCGCGATACGGACATCCATGCCTATGAAGAGGAAGGCAAGACCATAGTGGAGGGCGACCGGACGCTGCCCACAGCGGGCCGGTTCTTTGACCTGGCCAAGACCATCGTCAACTTCGCGGACGCGCAAAACGCCGCCTGAGACCGCGAGTCAGGAGGAAACATACATGGATTTAGAACACGCCCGGATTCGGGTGGAAGATCTGCGCCAAAAACCTGATTTCCCCTTTGCGCCGCTGGAGGGCGTGGGGCCCAACCTGGCGGGCTGGGGCGTCATCGAAACCTGCCTGCTGCTGCCCGAGTCCGTGGCCGTCATGGTGGGGCCTTCGGCCTGTCTGCGCCACTCGGCCTTCATGGCCCACGCCCGGGGCTTTACCGAACATTTCTACATGCTCTGCGTGTCCGAGCTGGACATGACCCTGGGCAACCATCTGGCCAAGGTGGAACAAGGCATCGCCGACATCGCGGCCCGGCGCGATGAAAAAGTCCTGTTTCTCATCGTGGGCTGCCCGGACTACATCCTGGGTACGGACTTCACCGGCGTCATCAAGCGGCTGGAGGAATCCACGGGCAAACGGATCATCCTCGGCGCCATGGCGCCCATCACCATCGGCCTCAAAGACTCGCCTTTCACCTCGGCCTACACCTCGTTTTTCGATTTCCTCAAACACGAGACGCGCGTCCCCGACGACGGCGTGGTCAACCTGCTGGGCACCTTCATGCCGCTCGCGGATTCGAGCGAACTCTACGAAGTGCTGGCCGACGCGGGCATACAGGAAGTCCTGCAGATTCCCCTCTGCCGGGACCTGCAGGAATTCGCCCGTATGGCCCATGGCCGCGCCTCGGTGGTTCTGCATCCGCTGGCCAACGGCCTGAGCGGCCGCATGGAGCAGGAAATGGGCATCCCCACCTGCTTCGCGCCCACCTCCTACGGGTTCGCGGCCATTCACGAGCAGTACGCCAAGATCGCCGCAGCCGTGGGCCGGCCGCTCGAGCTGGAGCCTTACGAACAGGCCGCCCGAGAAGCCACCGAGCCCCTGCTCGCCGAGCTGCGCGGCAAGTCCGCGGCCGTGGGCTGCAGCATCAACGGCAGCCCCTTCGAACTGGCGCTGTTCCTGGTGGAAAACGGGCTGAACGTTGACACCATTTTCGCCCGGGGTACCATCAAGCCCTACGAATGGGGATTGATCGAACAGCTGCGTACCACCAGGCCGGACATCCTGGTCTACAACGCGTCCCATCCGGCGCTCTGCGGCCAGACCGCGCCCTTCGACCAGGTGGAGATCGCCTACGGCGTGGACGCGGGCATGTTCTGCGCCAACGCTGCCAACGTGCCGCTGTCGCGCTACCAGGAACAAAAATACGGCTTCGAGGCCACCGTCTGGATGCTCGAACAAACCCACGAAGCCCTGGAAAATCCCGTCAGCAACTACGACTGGATCTATAAACACAACTTCTTAATTTAAAATGAAAAGATATGGCTCCGGACTCTCCAAAAACTTTTAACAAGCAGAAGTTGCGAGCAGTTAAACACACATACCCATACTGTACGCGGGTCCAGGGGGGCGTTCCCTCCTGGCCGGGGGGGCGGGGGCGGGCAGCCCCTGCGACGTTGCAGTATAAGGAAAGCATATGAAAGAATATCATCGCCTTCTTCCTCTGGCCACGGGGTATTTCGGCGTCAGTTCGGCCTTGTATGATTTCGACGGGCTGGTGGTTGTTTACGGTCCGGCGGGCGGAGCCTGGCACATCAATATTGAAGACGAGCCGCGTTGGTATCGCGGACAAGCCACCGTGGTAGGCGCGGGCCTGCTGGAAATGGACGTGATCCTTGGCAATGACGACAAGTTCATCGCCAACATCGTGGAAACGGCCAAGGGCCTGAACCGCCGTTTCGTGGCTCTTTCCGGTACGCCCATTTCCGAGATCATCGGTACGGATCTCAAGGGATTCGCGCGTACCATAGAAAAACGTACGGGCCTGCCGGTGTTCATGGTGCCTACCGCGGGCTCCGAACCCTACCCCGAGGGCGCTTCAAAAGCCTTTCTGGCCCTGGCCGAAAAATTCATGGACCCGGCCGCGCCCAAGCGTCCCAAGGGCATCAACGTCCTGGGCGCCATCCACCTTTCCACGGGCAAGGAAGAACACATGGAACCGCTGTTTCTGGCCCTTGAGCAGGAGGGATTCGAACTGCTGGGACTGCTTTCCGGGTTGCGCCCCAGCCAGCCGGATCCGCTGGAAGGCGTGCGCGCGGCACCGGGCGCGGCGGTCAACGCGGTGGTCTCCAGTAGCGGCATTGCCCTGGCCGAGCGAATGTACGCGGATTACGGCATTCCTTACGTGGCGGGCATGCCCGTGGGATTCGCCGGACGCGAGGCTTTTCTGAACCTGCTGCAGGGGAAAAAGCCCGTCAACCCGCCCGAGCCGGAACGCCCGGCCTCCTGCCGCCACGCCCTGGTCATCGGCGAGCCCATGATCAGCTACGGCGTGCAGCACTGCCTGCGGCACGATTTCGGCGTCTCCAAGGTGGACGTGGTTTCGGTCACACCCAGCGATCCGCTGTTTCACGTGTCTGCCGGGCGTATCGGGCTGCTGGCCGAGCGCGGGCCTGACGACGTGGATACGGACGAGGAAAACCGCATCGCCACGCTGATGCGCAACCCCAGCCTGGATATGATCGTAGCCGATCCCTGCTACCAGGCCCTGGCCGACGGTTCGGCCCGGTTCGTGCCCCTGCCGCACATCGCCATGAGCGCGCGTATCCATTGGGACATGCCCTACGAATACGCAGTGGACAAAGGCTACGACTACCTGGCCGGAAGCGCGTTTCACGGCTGAGGGGCAGAAATGCCTCCCAATACGCTTAACTGGTATCTGTTTCCCCTGAACAACCATACGCGCCGGGGGACGTGGAATCCCGATTTTGCCTGTATCCTATTGAATGGAGAATGCCATGTGCTTAGCCATACCAGCTGAAATAGTCAGTATCCAGGGTGACGTGGCCACCTGCCGGGTGGATTGCGGCCAGACCACGGTCAAGGCGTCGTTGATGCTGCTGCCCGAACATCCGGATCCGGGCGAATATCTGATCATCCATGCGGGATTCGCGATGCGCGTTCTGGACCGCCGCCAGGCCGAAGAAAGCCTGCGGCTGCTGAACCAGGAAGCCGGGCGCGGCGCCGGGTATACGCCGGAGGCAGAGGGCTGATATGGGCTTGGAGATTCTCGAACGTTTCAGTGATCCGTTGTTGTGCCGCGAACTGTTGCGAAAACTCTCCAACGAGCTGCAGGGCGAACTGCGTTTCATGGAGGTCTGCGGTACGCATACCGTGGCCATTTTCCAGAGCGGGCTGCGCTCGCTGCTGCCCGAATCGGTCGTCCATCTGAGCGGTCCGGGCTGTCCGGTCTGCGTGACGCACGAGTCCGAGGTCAACGCCTTTCTGGACCTGGCCGGACGGGACGGCGTGATTCTGGCCACTTTCGGAGATTTGATGCGCGTGCCCGGACACGGCGGACGCAACCTGAAAAAAGCCGTGGCGGACGGCGCACGGGTCAAGGTGGTCTATTCGCCCATGGATACGCTGGAAATCGCTCGGGAGAACCCCGGCGACCAGGTCGTTTTCATCGGCGTGGGCTTCGAAACCACGGCGCCCACCATTGCTGCGACCATGCTCATGGCCAGGGAGCAAGGCATCGGCAATTTGCAGGTGCTCTGTTTTCACAAGACCGTTCCCCCGGCCCTGGAAGCCCTGATGGCCGACCCGGCAACCAACATCGACGGCTTCATCCTGCCCGGCCACGTCTCCGCGGTCATCGGGCTCGCCCCCTACAAACCCATTGCCGAACGGTTTCACAAGAGCGCGGTGGTCACCGGATTCGAACCCGCGGACATAGTCTCCTCGCTCGTACGTATGGTGGGCTGGCGCAACCAGGGTCTGGCCCACGTATCCAACAACTATACGCGCGTGGTCAGCGACAACGGCAACCCCAAGGCCCTGGAAATCATGTACCAGGTGTTCGAGCCCTGCGACGCCTTGTGGCGCGGCCTGGGCCTGATTCCCGGCAGCGGTCTGCGCATCCGGTCCGAGTTCGAGCAGTTCGACGCGCTCAAACACTACGACATCGCCATCACGGAATCCCCGGCCCTGCCCGGCTGCAAATGCGGCAGCGTACTCAAGGGCCAGATCCGGCCGGACCAGTGCCCGTTGTTCAAAAAAGTCTGTACGCCCGCGGATCCTGTGGGGCCCTGCATGGTCTCCACGGAAGGCAGCTGCGCGGCTTACTATAAATATCAGGTGGACTAATTCATGATCGACAAAGTACTTCTCGACTTCGGCAGCGGCGGCAAAGCCTCCCAGCGACTGGTCGCCGAACTCTTTCTCAAGCACCTGGGCAACGACGAGCTGAACCGGCTCAACGACGCGGCCGTGGTATCCTGCGCCGGACGTATGGCCATGTCCACGGACTCTTTCACCGTGGACCCCATATTCTTTCCCGGCGGGGACATTGGTTCGCTGGCCGTGCACGGCACGGTCAACGACGTGGCCATGATGGGCGCGGAGCCCCGCTACCTGACCTGCGGGTTCATTATTGAAGAAGGACTGCCCATGGCCGACCTGGAGCGCGTGGTGGCCTCCATGGGCGAGGCGGCCCGCCATGCGGGCGTCTGCGTGGTCACCGGCGACACCAAGGTCGTGCCCAAGGGCGCGGCGGACAAAATATTCATCAATACCACCGGGCTGGGAGAAATCATCACCGAATCCGGCCCCAGCGGCGACCTGGCCCGCCCAGGCGACGCCGTACTGGTCAGCGGCACCATGGGCGACCACGGTCTGACCATCCTCGGCACGCGCGAAGGCCTCACCTTCGAGACCTCGGTCCAGTCCGACTCGGCCGCGCTCAACCATCTGCTCGTACGTTTGATCCGCGAGATCCCCGAGATTCACGTACTGCGCGATCCCACCCGGGGCGGTCTGGCCACCACTCTCAACGAAATCGCCATCAGCTCCAACGTCTGCTGCGAGCTGGAGGAAACCACCATCCCGGTACGGCCCGAAGTCACGGGCGGCTGCTCCCTGCTCGGACTGGATCCGCTCTACCTGGCCAACGAGGGCAAGTTCATCTGCATCCTGCCCGAAGCCCACGCGGACAAGGCCCTGGAAATCATGCGCAGCGACGCGCACGGCCAAGACGCTGTCCGGGTCGGCAGCATCACCACCGCCAACCCCGGCAAGGTCGTACTCATCACCCGGCTGGGCGGCAAACGGCTGCTCAACATGCTCGAAGGCGAACAACTGCCGCGTATTTGTTAGGAATAATGCCGATGCCTCCGGCAGCCAAAGAACCTTTGGCTGACAAAAAATATATAATACCAAAGTGTTATTTCTCATTTTACAACGAAGCGATACCGCCTTACATAACGCTAAACAGGAGTTGCCAAGTCAAACACCTTAGACAATGAGGTTGGCGATTATGTGCGGACGATTCGGATTTGACATGCCGCCTAAGCGCGCGGCAGCGGCCTTCGGGCTGGCGGAAGAGCCGCAGTACGCGCCTGGGCTGAACTTTGCGCCGGGCGCGTATGTCCTGGCAATATTGCCCACACAGGAAGGCGCGCGTATCGGTCGTACGTTGCGTTGGGGACTGGTGCCGCATTGGGCCAAGAATCCGCAGCTGGGCTACAAGATGTTCAACGCGCGCGCCGAGACCGTTGCGGAAAAGCCGTCCTTCCGGACGACCTTCAAGCGCAGGCGCTGTCTGATTCCGACCACGCGCTTCTATGAGTGGAAAAAAGAGGGCAACCGCAAAGTGCCCTACGCCATCGGCCTAACGGACGATACGCCCTTTGCCATGGCCGGACTCTGGGAAAGCTGGCAGGGGCCGGAGGAAATCGGGTTGTATACCTGCACCATCATCACCACCAGCGCCAACGAAGCCATAGCGCCTTTGCACGACCGCATGCCCGTGATCCTGCCCGCCGAGGCCTGCACCCGCTGGCTGGACCCTGGGCAATCTCCGACCGCGCTGCTCCAGCTGCTGCGTCCGCACGATCCGCACTCCATGCGCCTGCGGCCCGCCGATCCCAAACAGGAGGAAGAGCAGCGCCTGGCAATTCGTACTCCCGATTAGGCGCGGCATGCCTCCCCCCTTTTACGGGATATCTAGCTGCAGGCGCAGCGGGCAGTGATCTGAGAGTTTTCGTAACTGAGACTGGTCTGTGGTGCGGTAGAGGATTTCCTGGAAACTCCCTGGTTTGACATAGGCGGCGGTCTGGCGGTCCGTGATGATGTAATCGATGAAATCTTCCCCCAGGTGGCGTGGGCAGAGCTGTTTTCCGCCCGAAGGAAAGCGTATGAGCGCGCTGCCGGACGGATCCAGGGCCTGCCAGAGGTGGTCGCGTACGCCGTAATCATTGATCCGGCGGTTGAAGTCGCCCATCAGGACCAACGGCGCGCCTTCCCGCAGTTTCCGTGCGACCCAGCGGCCCAGCGTGCGGGCTTGCGCCGCCAGGGTCTTGCAGGCGCGGACGCGCGGACGCTTCAGACTTTTGTTGTGACAGCCGGTCTTCAGATGGACGTTCAGGACCCAGAACCGCAGACCGCGGACTTCCAGCAACGCGGCCACGCCGAAGCGCGTCCAATAGCCGCTGTCGTACGAGCCCAGGGCCAGATCCCGGACATCTTCCCTGCGCAGCAGCCGTACGCTGTCTTTTCTGAGCACCAGGGCGTTGAAAATGTCCCGGGGAGCCCGCATTCGCGAGTCATACCGTCCGGAGAACAGCGTCGCATAACGCTCGGGCGGGAACAACCTGGCCACGGCATCCGGCGAAGCCACCTCCTGCAACGCGATCACGTCCGCGTACAACCGCTCCGCGCACTGCGCCAGCCGGGCAAAGTCGGCTTCCGTACGCCTGGGCGCGCGACTGCGCAGAGCCTTTCCGGCCACAGCCGTGAGGTTGTCGACGTTCCAGGTGACCAGGGTCAGAATCTTTGCATAACCCGTTGCGGAAAAATAAAAAAACAGCACAAGCAAAGTGGCCGAAATACGCATTGATCATCCTCCATGGCCCCACGGGAACGGGCGGGGTCTAAAAAAAGCTCGACTTTTGGTCTGATACGCCGCATAATTGTGAACACAAAATGCAACAAATGTTTAGTTTTTGCAACACAACGTTATACACATCTTTTTTTCCTACGCCATGAAACGCAAAAACATACAACCGCCTGCTCAACTGGCCCTGGATGACTCCCTGGTATTGCAAGGCGACGCCTACCATGCGCTGCAGCGCCTGCCCTCCGAATCCGTGCAATGCGCGGTGACCTCGCCGCCCTATTGGGGACTGCGGGATTACAGCATCGACGGGCAAATCGGTTTGGAAAAAAGCCTGCCGCAGTTCATCAACCGGCTGGTGGCCATTTTCAACGAGGTCAAACGGATACTGCGGCCCGACGGTACGCTGTGGCTGAATATCGGCGACGGCTACACCAGCGGCAACCGGGGCTACCGCGCCACGGACAAAAAAAATCCGGCACGGGCCATGACCGTACGACCCACCACGCCCGAGGGGCTCAAGCCCAAGGACCTGCTCGGCATTCCCTGGCGGCTGGCATTCGCCCTGCAGGACGACGGCTGGTACCTGCGTAGCGACATTGTCTGGCAAAAACCCAACGCCATGCCCGAAAGCGTCAAGGACCGCCCCACCCGGGCGCACGAATATTTGTTCATGCTGACAAAGAACGAGCGGTATTACTACGACTACGAGGCCATCCGCGAACCCGGCCTCAACGGCAGGCTCCGCAACAGGCGCAGCGTCTGGGAAGTCAATACGCAGCCCTTTGCCGGGGCGCATTTCGCCACGTTTCCGCCCAAACTGATCGAACCCTGCATCCGGGCTTCCAGCCGGGACGGGGATTTCGTGCTGGATCCTTTTTTCGGCAGCGGCACCGTGGGCCTGGTTTGCCGCGAACTCCAGCGCTCCTATGTGGGCGTCGAACTTAATCCGGACTATGTCTCCCTGGCCGCGGAGCGTCTGCAAATCGCAGCGGACCGTATTATCAGGATCGCTGCCTGATGCCCGCCGTCGCCATTCCCGCACCCGAGCTGCAGATTGATTTTTCCTACGCCCTGGGACAGCTGCGGACCACGTATTTGTACGAGGCCCTGAGCCATACGCTGGACAAGGTGAATCTGGCCACCCTGGATACGGAACTGTCTGAATACGTTCCCCAGATTCTCCTGAAAAAACTGGCAAAGCTGGGACTGCGTGGCGAACTGGCGTTCGCGGTGCCCTGCCTGCTGAAGGCCAATCCCTTTTTGCTGGGCTATTACCGCCTGCTGCTGGGCTTCAGCCAGAAGGAGTTCTACACCACGCAGTTCGGGGTTTCCGGGTTCAAGGCCATGGAAACCAAAGGCAGCTTGTCCCCCAAAAACAACAACCGGCTGCCGGAGCTGTGCAAAGGGCTGATCTCCAGCGCCGCCGCACTGCTCGAAGGCATTGGTTCGGACCGCCTCAGCCGGGAGCTTTTCGACGACCTGACCTTGCTGACGCTGGGGCCGCAGCTGCGGGGCGGAGCCAATGTCAAAAAAGGCCTGGCCGGGATCATCGACGTGTTCCAGGCCATTCACGAGATTGTCCAGCACGCGGCAACACAGTCCAACGCGGGCCGGATCGAACTCCAGAACGCCGCGGGCCGCACCGTGCTGATCGAATTCGCCCCGGACCCGGATATCGTGATCCGCGAGGAAATCGGCAAGAACCGTTTCCGCAACATCATCGCCATAGAAGTCAAGGGCGGCACGGATTTTTCCAATATCCACAACCGGGTGGGCGAAGCGGAAAAGAGCCACCAGAAAGCCAAAGCCTCGGGCTATGTCGAATGCTGGACCGTGGTCAACGTGGACCGCATGGACATGGACCTGGCCCGGCGCGAATCCCCCGCCACCAACATGTTCTACAGAATCTCGTCACTCAAAGCCACCAGCGGCGACGAATACCAGGACTTCAAGGAACGGATCATCGCCCTCACCGGCATCGCGGCCGGCTGATCCGCGCCGGACGCCGGCATGCTTCCAGCCGGGTGTTTCCATGGAAGCATTGCTTGCGACTCCATCTCATTCCCCTTTGCTTTCCCCATTTACTTCTGGATTCGGAAAGGCGTATTATACGCAAAATCATGGGGGGAATTGCTGGGAATGGGAGAACCTAAGGTCGTGGCCGCCTCTCCTGATCCCATATGCATTTTTTCAGGGCCACACATCCGTCTGCAAGGAGGGACACCATGGACAGACGCTTTTTTCTCAAAGCAGCTGCATTGACCACAGCCGGAGTCGGCCTGCTCAACACGGTTCCGGCCCAGGCCAGGGGCATCCCGGCCTCGGACTTTCCCGGACTTCCCAAGGATGTCTGCTACTCAGGCCCACCGGCCGGAAAAATCTCCACCTCGTTGACCGACTTGTTCAAAGTGGGACCCGGACCATCCAGTTCGCACACTCTGGCGCCGCTGCGTATTGCCAATGATTTCCGCGCCTTTCTGGAAGGCCAGGACAAGGGCACTCTAAACGCCGCGCGAACAATCAAAGCCCATTTGTACGGCAGCCTGTCGTCTACCGGCAAAGGCCACCGTACGGACAGGGCCCTCCTGGCCGGACTACTGGGAGAAAAACCCGAATCCTGCGCCCCGGCGGTCATGAATGCGCTGGCCGACGAATCCAAAACCCACACCATCACTATTGCGGGCAAGGACTTCAACATCGGACACAAAATGACCCTGGTCTGGGACAAGGTCGACCACGACTACCCCTTCAACAACACCCTGGTCATGAAGGTGCTGGACAAGGACGGCAAGCTGCTGGCCGAGCGCGAATATTATTCCACGGGCGGGGGCTTTTTTTCCTGGAAAGGCCAGCCGGAAATAAAACGAGGCGAGCCGGTGCACGTCTACGGCAGCATGACCGCGTTCAGCGCCCTGACGGAAAAACTGAACAAGCCGCTGCATGCGATCATGCTGGAAAACGAAATGGCCATCATGGGCAGCGATGAAAGCACCATCAACAAGCATCTCGATCTCATCCTGGACACCATGCTCAACGGCGTGGCCCTGGGGCTCAAAGAAGACGGCCTGCTGCCCGCGCCCTTCGAATTCCACCGCAAGGCCAAGCACATTTACGAACAAGCGCTAAAAATGGAACGGGGCGAAGCCTTGATGCAGCTTATCAGCAGCTATGCCCTGGCCGTATCCGAAGGCAATGCTGCCGGACGGCTGGCCGTGACCGCCCCCACCCTGGGATCGGCCGGGACCATGCCCGCCCTGGTAAAACTCATGAAGGAGCACCTCGGCCTTTCGCGCAAGGAAATGCGCAAGGGCCTTCTGGCCGCGGCCCTGGTGGGGTTTCTCTGCAAAAACAACGCGAGCGTGGCCGGTGCGGAAGTCGGCTGCCAGGGCGAGATAGGCGTAGCCTCGTCCATGGCCGCTGCCATGACCGCGTACGCTTCGGGGGCGCCGCTCAAAGTCACCGAAGTGGCCGCCACCATCGCTCTGGAGCACCACCTGGGCATGTCCTGCGACCCGGTGGGCGGTTTTGTGCTGATCCCCTGCATCGAACGCAACGCCTTTGGCGCGCTCAAGGCCTACAACGCTTCTTTGATGGCGAAAAATGAAATCATCTCCCAGCACTGGGAGGATCTGGACCGCGTGATCATGGCCATGCTCCAGACCGGCAGGGCTCTGCCCCAGCCGTTCAAGGAAATGGGCACGGCCGGACTCGGTATGACCATGGTGGATTGCTGAGAGCAAAAGCCCTTTGCAATAACGCTCATCCCCCGCTGTTCCGGCGGCGGGGGAGTGGTCGCATCAGAGACTGTTTTTGAATTCCACCCGGTCTCTGCCGGATTGCTTGGCAATATACAGTGCGCTGTCCGCGGCCCGGACCAGCCGCTCCGGAGAATCGATGCTTTCGGAGCGGGAACAGCCGCCGATGCTGATGGTAAGCATGCCGTTGGAAGCTCCCTCGTGCGTTTTTTCCAGAGCGGACACTGCCCGACGCGCTTCATGGGCCGCATCCCCAGCCTTGTCCGTGTCCAGCGGCAGGAGCATACCGAACTCCTCTCCGCCGTAGCGCCCCAGGAATCCGCCGTGTCGTTCGGCAATCCGCTGCAGAGTCCCGGCTACCTCGCGTAGGCACGCGTCTCCGGCCTGGTGTCCGTACCTGTCGTTGTAGCTTTTGAAATAATCTATATCCACTATGAGATAACTCAGCGCACGGGATTTGTTCTCGCATTCGGCCCAGAGCTCATGCAAGGCGCTGTCCAGGGCGCGGCGGTTGCTCACTCCGGTCAGGCCGTCAATGCTGGCCAAACGCTCCATGTCCGAATACGCCTGTTCCAGAGCCTGGGTACGCTGCCGCACGCGCTCTTCCAGCTCCTGGTTGAGTTCCTGCAAAGCGCGGCTCTGGCGGCTGAGCGTCAGATGCAGCCGGATGCGCGCCTGCAGTTCGTCATAGCTGAAGGGTTTGGGAATGTAATCGTTACCGCCCACGGCAAATCCCTGGTCGAGGTCGCCGTCCCTGGTCAGGGCGGTGAGAAAAATGACAGGCAGCCGCTCAGGCGTATACTGATCGCGCAGTTCTTCGCAAACCTGGTATCCGGACAATCCGGGCATCATCACATCCAGCAGGACCAGGTCGTAATCGTCGCCGCGCTCCCGCAGCAGGGCCTGCGCTTCCACCCCTGACGTCGCCGTGCTGACCCGGTAGCCATTGATCCGCAGATGGTTTTCCACAACGCGCAGGTTCACAGGTTCGTCATCCACAACTAGAAGGTGTTCGCGGTTGCCCGCCTGGTCCGGAGCCACGTACAACTCCCCTGCCTGAGCCGGTAGGAGATCCGGTACGCCATCACCCAGTGTGGCGGATGCTGCGGCCAACTCCGCGACCGGGCTGTCCGGGACATCGCCGTCCGGAGCCGTATCCTGCCATTCCGCGGGGACGTCCGGAGCATAATCATCCTTGCGCCGCCCGAGCCCGGCTGGTTGCAACGTGAACGCGAATAGTGATCCGCCGCCCGCCCGGTCCTCACTCCAAATGGAACCTCCATGGCTTTCCACCAGCTTGCGCGTGATGGCCAGCCCCAGCCCCGTCCCCGGCTTGGCCCGTTCCAGACCGCCGTCCAGCTGTTCGAAGGATTCAAAAATCAGTTCCCGGTCCTGCTCGGAGATGCCGACTCCGGTGTCCTCCACCTGAATCCGAATCAGACCGTCCGTTTCCTTTGCGGAAACCGCCACATGGCCCTGGGCGGTAAACTTCACGGCATTGCCGAAAAGATTGTAGAGTATCTGCTGCAGCCGGTTTTCATCGGCCAGAACCGGGGGCAGATCATCCGGAACATCGTTGCGCAGCTCCAGGTGTTTGGGATCGGCCAGCACCCTGACCATGGAAATGACCAGGTCGCAGGCGATCTTCAGATCCACGGGCCGCATGGCCAGTTTCAGCTCCTTGTGCCTGAGTTTGGAAAAATCCAGAATGTCGTTGACCAGGTTGGCGAGCCTGCGGCTGCTGGCTATGACCAGTTCGAGATTTTTTTGTACTCCGTCCGCAACAGGTCCGGCCGCGCCTTTGAGCAGGGACTCGGCAATGCCGGTGATGCCGTGCAACGGCGTACGCAGTTCGTGGGACGTATTGGCCAGGAATTCGTCCTTGAGCCTGTCCGCGGCGCGCAGGGATTCGATGGAGGCCTCTTTCAGGCGCAGGGCTTCGGCCTGGGCTTCATCCCGCAGCTTGTGGCTTTCGGAAAGATGTGCGGCCATGGAATTGAACTGCGTCGCCAGATGGGCGACTTCGTCATTGCCGCGGACTTTGAGACGCGTGTCCAGGTCGCCGCCGCCGATGGCTTCCGCGCCGTCGCCGAGTTCGCTCAAGGGCTTGACGATGACGTACTGCAGCACCAGCATCAGCAGTCCCACGGCCAACACCAGGGCGAACACGCCGATAAACACGACCACCCGAACCAGTTCCTGCCCGGCCCTGGCCAGCTCACGGGCGGGCAGGTAGCTGACCAGCAGCAGCCCGCCGGGCAGCTTACGCGCCCGGAGCAAGAGTTCGCCCGCTGCGGTGCGAAAGGTACGCTCCGTATCGCTATGCGCCGCGGTATGCGCCGCAGCGAACAGTGCCGTATAATCCGCGATACGCATCCTGGCGGCGTCCGGAAACAAGGGACGGCCCCGGTCGTCAAGAACGAGAATACCGCCCTGTTTGCCGATACGCGTATTGGCTATGAGATTGCGCAGCTTATCCAGACGCGCGGTTATGACGAGGTATCCCCGGTGCGAAGGCGCCTTGGCCGTGGAATCCTCAAAGGTGGGGTCCACAAAGGACAAGCGCTGCGCCGCCAGCAGCACGGGCTCGCCCGTATCCGGATTCCATTGAAAAAAACTCCCGCTTGCGGCCCTGGTCCGCGCCATGGACTGAAACCACCGGCTCTCGGCCTCGCTTTCAGCCGCATTGGGCGCATCGTTGGCCGAATAGCGCGCGTCTTCATATCCGTCTGGAAGAACAACGCGGATTTCCTCATAATCGGGATAAGCCTTGTTGTAGCTGGCAAAGAGATTCAACAACGGCAACAGGGCAAAATAATAGCGCTCGTCTTCCGGTGTGAAAATATAGTTTTTCAACAGACCGGAACCGGAAAACAACAGTGCGTTGGCCTCCATGGTATTGCTGGCGCTTGCCTCGCTCAAAGCGATCTGCCCGGTCAGAGAGGCCATCTGGCTGAGCATGTTCTCTTCGGCGTTGGCGCGCATGCGTTCGACCGCAATCCAGCTGACGACGAGCAGCGGACCGATTACCAGAGGAACAAGCAGCAGCGGCAGTTTGCTACGCAGTTTCATTGTTGTTCACGCAGCCCGGGTTTACTCTTTGATCAGGGCCCAGGCTTCCACCATCTTGCGCTTGATGCGCGGACTGATGTTTTTCACCGGTTCGCTGACTTCCAGCTGTTCCTTTGACGGATAGATGGTCTGGTTTTCAAGCATTTCCTTGGGCAGGAGCTTGCGGGCTTCCTTGTTGGGACTGGCGAATTCGAGTTCCTGGGCGGCTTTGGCGTTGTTCGAGGCCTCAATGAGGTAGTTGACGAAATCGCAGGCCAGATCGGGGTGTGCGGAAAAAGCGGAAACCACCATGTAGTCCATCCAGATTTCACCGCCCTCCTTGGGGACTCTGTAGCGAATCGCCGGGTTGCGCTTCTGCAGCAACAGGGCGTCGCCGTTCCAGGTCTGCCCCATCCAGGTCTCGCCGGAAACGATGCCGGAGTCCGCGTCCGTCTTCAGATAGCCGTAGGTCTGCACATAGGGTTTCTGCCGCTTTACCAGTTTGATGGCCGCGTCCACCTGGGCTGGATCTTCCGAATTGAGCGAATAGCCCAAAGATTTGAGCGCCATGCCGATGCCCAGCCTGTGGATGTCCACAAGCATGATCTTGCCGCGCCAGGCTTCCTTGGGGTTGTAGAACTGCTTCCAGCTGGTGATCTCGTCCTTGATCAGGTCCGAACGGTAGATGATGCCCAGCGTGCCCCACAAATAGGGCACGGCGTAACGTTCGGTCTCGGGCCAGGCCGTTCTCCACCTGGCGTCCACCTGCGCGAGATTGGGAACCTTCTCTTCGCCAAGAGGAATGATCCAGCCCCGTTTGGCATAGGGCACCACGTCGTTGCCGTTGATCATGATCACGTCTAAGCCCTTGCCCTTGCCGCGCATGATTTTTTCGTCCCGCTCGTCCGAGGACTGAAAATATTTCTGGTGCACGATCACATTACGGGTTTTCTCGAACTCCTCGATGACGCCCTTGGCCACGTAGGCGGTCCAGTTGTAAAACACCAGCTCCGGCTTGTCCGCCGCCCGGGCCGGGACAGCCCCGACGAGCAGGCAGGCCGAACAAATGAAAAAAAGCAACAGCCGCATGGCCTGGTGCATTGTTTGTCTGACGCGGGTCATGCTACCTCCTTGGATACGTCCTCACATTGGCTAAGCCGCCTCACACGGGCAGCCAGCTACGTTCCAGCGAATGCTCTTTTCCGCCGGAGACGGAGCCCAAACAGCAAGTTTTTTTTACAAGCTTGTAAAAAAAATCCCGGTTTTTATCCAGAGCAAATCATGAGGATTCTTTTTGAATCATAAAAAGTTTTTTACAGATAGCGTATAGTATCCAATGGTAGAACAAAATCAACAGGACCGATCACGGACACTGCTTCTGAAAAGCTGTTTTTCTGCTCAATCCTGCCGTGCCAGCTGTTCTGCTGTGTTGGAAGCGGATTCAGAAGGAAAATATTTGAGAAAAGACCGGAAAAGGCGGGCACTCCGCAGGGTCTTTGAAAATCACTCCGCGTACAAATGCATGGCCTTGCGGCCGAACGGGATGCCGAGTTTGCGCATGCGGCTTTGCAGCGTACGCGGGTTGACTCCCAAAAGTTCGGCCGCGCCGCCCGGACCTTCCACCACCCCTTTGCTGCGCCGCAGCGCGCGGATGATCTGCCGGGACATGGCCTTGTCCAGGTTCAGTTCGCCGGACAAGGGCTGTTCAGCTGATTCATAGCCAGGCGGGATGATGCTCTCGAAGGTCAGGGGCCGGTCCCGGCGGAGGATGATTTCGCGTTCAATCACATTGCCCAGTTCGCGGACATTGCCGGGCCAGTCGTACTCCAGGAGCCTGTCCACCGCCCCAGGAGCGGCCTTGGGCATTTCCGCCAGCCCCATGTCTCCGGAAATCTTGCGGATGAAATGGGCGGCCAGGGGCGGAATATCGATTTTTCGACGCCGTAGCGGCGGGATGGCTATGGGAAAGACATTGAGCCGAAACAACAGGTCGCGTCTAAACGCGCCCTGGTCCGCCAACTGCGGCAGGTTGCGGTGTGTCGCCGCCAGGACACGCACATCGGCGGTGCGAAGCTCGCCGCCGCCCACCCGTTCGAAGGTCTTGTCCTGCAGCACGTGCAAAAATCTGGTCTGGGCCTCCAGCGGAAGCTCGCCTATTTCATCCAGAAAAATGGTGCCGCCCTCGGCCCGCTCGAAATAGCCCTTCTTATCCTTGAGCGCGCCGGTAAAAGCGCCCTTGCTGTGCCCGAACAGGCTGCTTTCCAGAAGCGTCGCCGGAATGCCGCCGCAATTGACCTTGACGAACGGCCCGGCCCTGCGGGCGGACAAACGGTGAATGGCCCCGGCTACAACCTCCTTGCCCACGCCGGTTTCTCCCAGCAGCAGTACCGGCGTGTCCGTGGACGCGACCTGTCCGCAGGCCTCCATGACATCCTTGAGCCCGAAATAGGCGCCCACCACCTCTTCCTGAGCGTCGCGCAACAGTTCGGACTGCAAAAAATCGGTCTTGTCCGCCAAAATCTCCCTGAGCCTGACGCATTCGCGATCATGCAGATAATTCCTGCTTACCAGGATCATGGCGTCCCGAAGCAGCGCGAACAGCCGGGCATGCTCCCGCGTATAACGAATCGAGGCGTCCAGCGGCGTCAAGGCAGCGGATCCTAGATACGTCCCTTCGCAAGCCAGCCGCAGCACCAGACAGGCCGAATCCGGGGTGTTCAGATCCATACCGAGCTGTTTTCCCATGGGAAACTCGCGCAGGCAATCGATGATCAGGCAGGAGAAATCCGTTTCAGAGCGGTTCACCGACTTGCGTACGAGTTCCCGGACTTCCGCAGGAACAACCGTTTTCTTGCTCACCGGCGGTGATGCCTCGGGCGTGGCGTCGACAACCGTTTCAAACAGCCCCAGGCCCTCGTCAAAAAGATGCAGGCTCAGAAAATCGGACGGAATGTATCGGCGAATGTACAGCAGGCAGTGCTGAAAGGCCTGATGAATGTCCGGCCCTGCAAGCAGCCGGGCCACTGCCTGGTTCTGAAACTCACGTACGTCATCCTCGGTCATCCGGACTCCTCATTATAAAAATAAATGCGATCTATTAAATATCTCATTTATCCCATGAATAATCGTAGTTCAAGACATGATATCCACGCTCCGGCTATTCTGACAGGCAGCGTGCGCGGCTATCGTTTTGGGACGCGCCCGCAGCCAGTCCGCAAGCCGACAATCGGTTCGAACGGCGTCCGTGTCCGCCCCAAACCTTGCCGTAGCGACTCCCCGAACCGGGATAGTTCTTTCCTTCTCTATCCTGGGCTCAATGTATCTTAAATTTAGTACGTTGAACTCCGGTTATTCATAGTTCCCCCCTTCACCGATCGTAAAACACTCTGCCTTCATTCCAAAAAATCCCATTATTCAAAAATATTACATAAACAACTTTCATTGGCATCTTTTTGGCTAAGCCTTGCCGCAACAGGAGTCGTCATGGAATGGATCGAGATCATCCGTATGCGAGGACAAAGCTCTCCGGAAAAGACCCCGCTGCCAAGCGATCTGCACGAACTGTTGCGAAAGGCCCACGCCCCGGGACTGATGCACTACAAAATCTGCAGCTGCCGCGATAAACGGGATCTGCTGGTACTGCTGCACTGGGACCGCCCGTTCGGATCCAAAGCGGGAAAAAGCCACCTGGGCGAAATCGCCTCAGCGGAGATGGCCCGCTTCGGCCTGGTGGACCATTCCGCGTGGCGTTCGATCACCACTACAGAAAACGATGCCTAACGTCCGTCCCGCATCCCAAAGGAGCCCGTATCATGAATCGCACATTGGAACTCCGTTACTGCACCATCCTCCCCCTTTTGAACGTGCTTGCGGCCACGGTGCTCCTGCTGTCGTCCGCAGCCGGAACAGCACGCGCCATGCCTCAGACCGGGCACTATTTCAACGGAGCCAACGGGCTGCTGTCCGCAGTGCCCATGCCCGCCGGATTCACCTATGCCAACAATTTCTTCATGTACAACACCAACACCATCAGGGACGAGACAGGCGCCGCCACCGACATCGGCCAGGTGGATGTCTACGTCAACGCCTTCACGCCCGTCTGGACCAGCCCGCGAAAACTCCTCGACGCAACGTATAGCTGCATGCTGCTTCTGCCGCTGCAGAACGTTGAAATGAGCGATTTTTCGGGCCTCAAAGGTGAAGAATACTGGGGGGTGGGAGACATTCTGCTGCAGCCGCTGATGCTCACCTGGGATCTTGAAAATCTTTTTTTAACTTTCCGCTACGGATTTTTCACCCCAACCGGCAAATACAAACTGCACGGTACGGACAACATCGGGCTGGGATACTGGACGCACCAGTTCATAGGCGGCGCGACCTTGTTCTTCGGCCCGGAAGACACCTGGCATATCTCCAGCCTGAACAGAGTGGAATTCCACTCGAAACAGTACGGCCAGAACCTGTTTCCCGGCACGAACATCGTTTCCGAATGGGGCCTCGGCAAGACTCTACACGAAGGGTTGGACGTGGGAATCACGGGCTACGCCAACATTCAGGTGGAATCCGAATCGGGAAGTTCGCTCAACGTGGACCGGAACGTCTACCAGGTTTTCGCGCTCGGCGGCGAAATCAGCTATCATATTCCAGAGACGGCCCTGCTGCTCAAGCTGCGCTGCAACAGAGAATTCGAGGCGCGAAACCACGCGGAAGGCGTGGCCTCGACATTCACCCTGGCCTACCATTTTTAAGCCTGTCCTCTCCTGCCATCGCCTTTGCATACCAACGGAGTAACCGCGTACCGCAACCACAAACCCAAACCAAGGGAGCAAACATGAAAACACTGGTAATTCTCGTCGCAGCCGTCACTTGCCTGGTGCTTTTGAGCACGCAGCGCAAGGCCAACGCCCAAGCCTCCAGGGTATCCGTGCACCACGAGTGGGGGAAACTGAAAGAAGTCGTCGTGGGCACGGGTCAGGGGCTGCGGATGCCGGGATACAGCAAATTCGTGGATTTTATCTACGATCCGCAGTACCTGGAAAAAATGAAAAAGGACGGCGGAAAGCCGGCCATGGAAGTCGAACCGGAAATGACCCCTAAAGTGATCAGCCAGATCGACAATCTGGCCAAGGTGCTGGAAGAGCACGGCGTGGTGGTGCACCGTCCGAATCTCCTGAACGAGCAGCAGAGCAAATACCTGAACTACGTCCAACTGGGGCAGATGCAGCTCTACGCCAGGGATCCCATGCTGGTCATCGGCAACACGATCATTGAAACCGCGCTCAAAGTCCCCATGCGGGCCAAGGAACGCTTCGGCCTGCGGAACATTCTGCTGCAGCGGGCCAAAACCGGCGGCGCGAACTATGTGGCAATGCCCGCGCCGGATCCCGACTTTCCGGAAGACGGCGTATATATCGAGGGCGGCGACGTGCTGCTCAACGGCTATGAAATCTACGTGGGCAATTCCGACCGCGCCAGCAGCGACGCGGGACGCTGGTGGCTGCAGAAACTCCTGGGCCCCAAATACCATGTGCATGAAATCAAACTGAGCAACAAATGGGAACACCTGGACTGCGTCATGGCGCTGCTGCGTCCGGGCCTGGGCCTGCTGCACCGCGAAGGCGTCACGGGCGAGCTGCCCGATTCGCTCAAGGACTGGGATTTCATCGACGTAACCGAGGAAGAAGCCCTGCACCTGGGAGCCAACTGCCTGGTGCTGGACGATACCACGGCCATCATGGACAAGGCGCACCAGCGCATCATCGCCGAAGTGCGCAAACGCGGCCACAAAGTCATTGAAATTCCCTACGAAGCCGTCTCCACCTGGGGCGGAGCCATGCGCTGTTCGCACCATCCGCTGATCCGCGAAAGCGTGCTCAAATAAAAAAAACGCCGGGCCCTGAAAAACTTGCCGTGGCAAGGTCTCCAGGGTCCGGCGCTGTCATTCGTACAAATGCCTGGCCTTGTGGCCGAAGGGGACTCCCCGTCAACCCATATCCCCTGAAATTTTGCGGATGAAATGGGCGGCCAGCGGTGCGTCGCCGCCAGGACCTCCTGGACCTGATGCATACGCGCTGGTGCAAAAAGTGGTGTTCAACAGGGCCATAGCTTCATAAAGCAGCGCGCACAGCCGGGTATATATTCTCCTATTACCGAGATAAATCAACCTATTGTCCTTTTCTTTCATACAATGAAGAGTCACAGCTCAAGCGCAAAAGCAGCGTCGGACAGTTGGCATGCGTACTTCTGAATCAAACGTCCTCTGGCGCGCAGACTGATTGTTGGCAGACTCTGATCGCACAATTGTCACCAAAATACGACTTGACTTTACCAACAGTGAATTCTATAAAATCTTTATCTTGTTTTACGTCTGAAGCCTCAATACGTATTTTGAGCACATATCTACGGAAGTTATGTACGAGTCCTGCGGTGAAGTGGCAACCCAACGTACTGGTGGAATCAACAGTACAAGCAACTAACCTTACACCCAAAAGTTAAATAACCCACCTGTTTACTATGAGGACATTTCTTGTTGTATCTTCGCCTCCACGATTGATACAGCAACATGGAACAAAAAGTCAGCAACTGCAATATAAAAGCGACGTTTATACCATGGGGGCCACAAGATGGACACAAACCTGGTTTACGATGCAACCATTGTCGGGGGGGGGCCTGCCGGGCTTGCTGTCGGCTCCGAATTGTCCGCCGACCACAACATCTTGCTTGTTGATAAAGATGTGGCCGGAAAAACAACAAAAAGCTGGTTCGTGCCGCTCAATGTCGTCGACCCTAAAGTCGAGCCCTTTACCTACAACGGCGTCACAACCTTCATGACCCAAACTTACGGCGGCGCCAATCTGAACTGGCGGGCCGAACTGTTCGACCGCTATCCCTATATCGATGAACATGCCCTGCTGGAGCACTGGACCAAGGTCATCAAAGACAACGGCTCGGGCATTCTGGATCATTGCGCGTACAATTCGCACAGCGTTGCGGACGGCATTGCCAGCGTGGAAACATCCCAGGGCACATTCCGTACGCGGTTGTTGATAGACGCCTCCGGGTACAACTCGCCGATTGTGGAAAAATATCACATCGACCGTGCCAATGACTACTGGTGGTCGGTCTACGGCAGTGTTGGAGAACATCCCAACGGACTGAACGGCATGAAAGTGGGCGACTACATGCTCTGGCAGACGTTTGAGGATTCCACTGCCGACCACGATGCGTCCATGGCGAGCGGACGCCCTGTTTTTGAATATGAAATTCTCGACGAATCTACGTCCTTTTCATTTGTCTTCTACCTGCGCAAAGAGCGCATGCCGCTTGAAGTCATGGAAAAAGAATACATGAAAGTCATTCGCGACGAGCCCACCACCGGCAATTTCCATAATCTGCGTATCAAGGAACTGAAGCACGGGTGGTACCCGTCCGGTTCCATATCCTCGCAACGTCTGGCGGAAGACCATCTGCTGTTTATCGGCGACGCCGGATGCTGGACAACGCCCTGCGGTTGGGGAATGACGTTCATTCTGGACAATTACCGATTCTTCTCCGGGCAGGTACGCGAGCTGCTCGACAAGAACACGCTCGACAAAAAGAGCCTGCTATCCGTACCGCACTACAAGGTGCACGAGAAATATGAGGTTCTCCTGGACGCCATTGTCACCCATTTTCTTTCCAATGCCACAGCTTCCCAATTGAACCGGTTCATCAACCTGTTTGAAAAAATTCCCAAGATACTTTGCGAAAAAGTCTTCACCCTTTGCATCACGCGTGAGGAAGTGCAGACCATGGCAAAGGCCATGTTCAAGGAATTCAGCCCAATGGAGCTGGTCCGGGTCCTGAAAAAGGACGACTACATACTCCTTCTCGAGGAGGCGCGCTATTTTGTGGAGGACGCTCTTCTCACTGAATTGCATGACGTTTTTAAACGCCATCACGGCGTCAGCGTCGAAACATATCTGAACAGCGGGTACAATTTCACTAGCCATCGGACATGACAATATTTTTCTCTCAACAAAGGTTGTGATGTACGGAAGGATGCGACATGAGCGATCTCGTTTTCAAGGAAACCAGCGATTCAAAAAATTTTTCCGATGCCAAGAACAGAAAAACCTTCAAGGTCATTATCGCGGACGATGAAAAAGATGTGCATGTGGTCACCAAATACGTGCTGCGAAATTACGAATTCCAGGGACAGAAGCTCGAATTTCTCAGCGCCTATTCCGCCGAGCAGACCAAACAGCTTCTGCGGGAGAACCCGGATGCGTCCCTGATTCTGCTCGACATTGTCATGGAAAAGGATGACTCGGGCCTTTCCGTTGCCGAATTCATCCGCGAGGACTTGTGCAACAAGCTCATGCGCATCATCCTGCGTACCGGCCAGCCAGGACTGGCGCCGGAAGAAGAAATCATCTCCAAATACGACATCAACGACTACAAGGAAAAGACCGAGCTGACGAGCCTCAAGTTCAAGACGGCCATGACCATGGCCTTGCGGGCCTATACCGACATAGTCACCATTGATTCGTTCCGGATGATCCTCGAACAGGAAGTACGCGAACGTACGGCCGAACTGGAAGAAAAAAATCGCGAACTGGCCCGGCTGAACCAGGAACTGGAGCGGCGCGCAACAACGGACGCCCTGACCGGCGCCTACAACAGAATGAAGTTCAACATGGCCCTGGAGACCGAAATCAAGCGCTCCAAGCGCTACGAACGCCCCATGTCCATAGCCATGTTCGACATTGATTTTTTCAAAAACATCAACGACACCTTCGGACACCATGCCGGAGACTGCGTCCTGCGCGAGCTGGTGAACGTGGTTTCCAGCCATATCCGGGACTGCGACATCCTTGCCCGCTGGGGAGGAGAAGAGTTCGTGATTCTGTTTCCCGAAACGCCCCTGGAGGCCTGCCAGATGATCTCGGAAAAACTGCGGGAACAGATTGAAACCACCTGTTTCGACTGTATCGGCAGCCTGACCTGCAGTTTCGGGATCACGGAATTTTCCCACCAGGACGACCAGGAAACATTGAACAAGCGTATTGACGACGCCCTGTACGAAGCCAAACGTAAAGGCAGAAACCTTGTTGTCTGCAAATAAGAACGAGCTCCCATGACACAACCTATCGCCGGATTCGATATTCAGGAAAAACTTTTTGAAAACGACCGGACTTTGATCTACCGGGGAGTCCGCCACAGCGATGGAAAAGCCGTGGCCATCAAAACCGCCAATTCTCCCTATCCGCTCCACGTGGACATGATCCGGCTTAAATACGAACATGATGTCCTGAACCACCTTGACCTGGACGGCGTTTCCCGGTCGGCCTCCCTGGAAAACTACCAGGACGGCTTTGCCCTGGTATTGGAGTATTTCGACGGCATCACCCTCCACGAACTGAGCAAAAAAACACTTATCAACCTGAAGCAATTTTTCAATTACGCCGTCGCCCTGGCCACGATCATCGGAAAAGTCCATGAATCCGGCGTGATCCACAAAGACGTGAACCCGCATAATATCCTGGTCAACGAAACCAGCGGCGAACTCCAGCTCATCGACTTTCACCTTGCATCATTTCTGGAACAGCAGAAACAGGAAGCCGTCAGCCCCGGCTCGCTGGAAGGTTCCTTTCCCTACATGTCGCCGGAACAGACCGGCAGAATGAACCGCGGAATAGATTACCGTACGGACTATTATTCTCTCGGCGTTTCCCTGTACGAATTGCTCACGGGCAAGCATCCCTTCCAGGCCGACGACGCCATCGGCTGGGTGCATTGCCACATCGCCAAGACTCCACCGACCATACGCAGCCTGCGCCGCGACGTGCCCCACGTCATCGAAAACATCATCTTCAAGCTCATGGCCAAAAAAGCCGAGGATCGTTACAACAGCATCGGCGGCCTGCTCTGGGACCTGGACAATTGCCGCAAGCAACTGGCCAAAACCGGAGACATCGAAAACTTTCCCGTGGGCAGCTGCGACCACTCCATCAAATTTCAGATCCCCCAAAAGCTCTACGGCCGCGAACATGAAACCGCGGTGCTGGAGGAATGTTTCACGCGCATCGTGGCCGGCAGCGCAGAGATGTTCATGGTCGCCGGATATTCCGGCATCGGCAAATCCGCCCTGGTCAACGAAATCCACAAACCCCTGGTGGAAAAATACGGTTTCTTCATTTCCGGCAAATTCGACCAGTTCCAGCGGGACATCCCCTATTCCGCCATGCGCGACGCGTTCCAGGGGCTGTTCAAGCAGCTGCTCATGAGTCCGCAGGACGAGCTGGCCGCCTGGAAGGACAAGCTGCTGGAGGCTCTCGGACCCAACGGCCAGGTCATCATCGACGTCATACCGGAAGTAGAAAAGATCATGGGGCCGCAACCCCCTGTTCCCAATCTGGGAACCGAAGAAAACCAAAACCGTTTCAACACGGTTTTTCTCCAGTTCCTCCGGGTTTTTCTGCGCAA
Source organism: Desulfovibrionaceae bacterium (assembly GCA_963677785.2). Taxonomy (GTDB): domain Bacteria; phylum Desulfobacterota; class Desulfovibrionia; order Desulfovibrionales; family Desulfovibrionaceae. Next base: position 496,975 of record CAXXDH010000003.1, read on the forward strand.
GGAACATCCGCTGGTCATTTTTCTCGATGATCTGCAATGGGCTGACATCGCGACCCTGAACCTGATCAATACGCTGATGCATTCCGAGGGCAATCAGTACCTGATGCTGATGGGCGCCTACCGGGACAATGAAGTCGACCATACGCATCCTTTCATCATGATGATGGACGATATCCGCAAATCAGGCGTTCGTGCGCACACCCTGATTCTGAAAGCCCTGGATCTCTCGCATCTGAACCAACTCATCTCGGAAACCGTATATACGGACATGGAATCCGTGACTCCGCTATCCCGGCTTGTGCTGGAAAAAACCGGCGGCAACCCCTTTTTCGCCATCCAGTTTCTAAAAGACCTGCACCACGAGCATCTGCTCGTATACGATGCGCCCAGTCATTGCTGGACCTGGGATATCGACCAGATCAAATCCCAGGAAATCACCGACAACGTTGTGGAGTTCATGGTCAAGAAGCTGAGAACCCTGCCGGAAGCCACCCAGCACCTGCTGCGTCTGGCAGCCTGCATCGGCAACAGCTTCAACCTGCACACCGTGGCCATCATCGCCGAAGAGCCGGCCGACAGCGTGGCCAAAAAGCTCTGGCCCGCGGTCACGGAAGGGCTGCTCCTGCCACAGGGTGACGGACACCTGCAGCTAAAAACCCTGGACGACCGCCTTGCTTCCTTGTCCCAGGAAAAAAACACCGAAGCCGTGGACAAATTTCTCCATGACCGCGTACAGCAGGCCGCCTACTCGCTGATCGAAGAAAGCCAGAAACAGATAACCCACCTCACCATTGCCCGGCTGCTTCTGAAGTCCGCCAAAGAAGAAGACCTGAATTCCATTTGTTTCAGCGTTCTCGAGCATTACAACAAAAGCATCTCGCTGGTGACGGACCCGGAAGAACGGCGCGTCGTGGCCTCGCTGAACGTCCGGGTGGGACAGCGCGCCAAGGATTCCACAGCCTATTCGCCGGCCTTGCACTATTTCACCGTGGCCGCGGATATCATGGGGGCCGACCCCTGGGACAACGATCATGACCTGATGTTCGCCATCCACAAGGGGCTTACGGAAAGCCTTTTTCTCACCGGAGATTTCAAACAGGGCATTGCCAGCGCGGATGCGGTGTTGAAGCGGTGCAAAACGCGTGAAGAACAGGTCGAGATCAACAACATCCTGATTCTGTATTACGGTGGCGACGGCAAAATCGACAAGGCCATCGACCTCGCCATAGACTCTCTGTCGCTCTACAACCAGCATCTCCCGCGCAAATGCACCCGAACCCGGCTGCTTGTGGAACTGCTCTCGGCCAAATGCATCGAATTCGGTAAAAACACCGACTATCTCCTGGCCATGCCCAAGGCGACCGATCCCGACGCGCTGAGCATCCTGAGCCTGCTCAAAGAGCTGGTCGCGCCGACCTATCTGCAGGGCCTGCTGCTCCTGCCTTTTGTCATTCTGCGCATGTTCAAAATCACCATGCGCTACGGCAACAGTTCCATTTCCTCGTTCATTTATTCCGGCATAGGCCTGTTGTGGTCCAAGCTCGGCGTGCCCGGTTCAGCCTACAAATACGGCAAACTGGCCATGGAATATCTCAAGCACGTCGACAATCCGCCAATGGAGGCCCGGACCTATTTTATGGTCACCAGCTTTGCCATGTTCTGGAAACAGCCCCTGGCCGACACGCTGGAACCTCGAAAAATCGGTCTGCAGAAACTCACCAATACGGGTGAAAATTTCTGGGCGTCCTACATCTACATGTTCGGTTTCTGGCAGGAGGTCGTGCTGTCTAAAACTATCGCCGATGTAGTGGAACGGACCGAACGCGAAGTCCGGTTCGCCAAAAAGGTGAACCAGATCGAACCCTACCATGTGCACGCGCTGCACCGCGCGTTGTTCAAAAACCTGTCCGGGTCCATCAAGCAGCCCGACTGCCTTGACTACGGAGAACACGACGAACGTACGGCCAAAGCCTATTTCGACACCAACGTATCCTCGACATGCGGCTATTTTTATCACGCAACTACCAGGCTTTTGCTGCATTACTTCCACGAGAACTACAAGGAAGCGGTGCTGGCCGCCACCGGTCCGGAAGTAACCTCGGACGTCATCGCCGACCCGACTTTCAACCTGACAATCTACACCCTGTTCACCTCTCTGGCGATCCTCGCGGCCATGGACGAATTTTCGCCACGGGAAAAAAGACGCTACAAACGCATCCTGGCATCCGGAAGACGCAAAATACAAAAATGGGCCAAATGCGGGCCGCAGAACTTTACCGTGATGCTTCTGCTGCTCCGTGCGGAGGAATCCCGACTGGCGAACCGCCACAACGACGCCATCAGCTCCTATACGCAGGCCAGGGAGGAAGCCCAGCGGATGGCATCGCTGTTTCTGGAAAGCCTGTGCTGCGAACGCTTTGCCAAGTATTTCCTGGACATGGGCAATGACCGCGTCGCCAGCGGCTACATGCAGGAAGCGGTCTTTCTCTACAGCCAATGGGGAGCCAAATCCAAAGTGAAACAGCTGGAGCAGCGGTATCCGAAACTGTTGCAGGCGTCCCGGTTGGAAAAATATTTTTCCGAACACAGTTCGTCTTCAACCTCGCTTTCCGCCCAGCTGGACGTCGCAACCGTGGTCAAAGCCTCGCAGGCCATTTCCAGCGAAATCGTCCTGGGCAAGCTGCTGGAAAAACTGATGCGCATTTTGATTGAAAGCGCCGGAGCGCGGCGGGGAGCGGTGCTGCTCAAAAAGGACGGCGAACTTCTGGTCCAGGCAGAGGGCGACGCGCAGACCGACGAGGTCAAAACCCTGCAGGCCCTTGCGCTGGAAAATGCGGCTTTTCTGCCGGTATCCATCATTCGCTACGTTGCCCGCACCCAGGAGTCCGTGGTTCTGGGCGATGCGGTCCATGACGGCGGCTTTACCGGCGACGCGGAGATCAAGTCCAGGCAGCTGAGATCTCTGCTGGCCATGCCCATTCTCAACTACGGCAAACTGCTCGGCATCCTGTACCTTGAAAACGACCTCATCGAAGGCATGTTCACGCCGGAACGGCTCGAACTGCTCACCGTCCTGGCTTCCCAGGTGGCCATTTCCATTGAAAACGCTCAGTTCTACAACCTCATGGAAAAAAATGTCGACGAACGGACCGCCGAATTGCAGGAAGCCCTGGCCAATCTCAAACGCAGTCAGCAGCAGATCATCGAATCAGCCAAAATGGCCGCTCTGGGCCAGCTCATCGCCGGCGTGGGGCACGAGGTGAATACACCGCTGGGAGCCATCAAATCTTCCATAGGCAATATCGAAACCTCGCTGCACGATACGCTCTCCCAACTGCCGCGCCTGTTCCAGTTGCTCTCGCAAAAAGAGCAGGACGAATTCATGGGCCTGCTGACCCATGCTTTCAGCAAGCAGGCTTTTCTCACCACCAGAGAGGAACGAAAAATCCGCAAGGCACTGGAAGAAGAACTGAACAAGCTCGGCATCGAAAATACGCGCGCCATGGCGAACACCTTCATCAAGTTGAATATTCATGAAGATCCGTCACCGTTCATTCCCCTGCTGCAAAACGAGCACGCCGCGATGATCTTCAACGTGGCCTACAAACTGGCTGATTTGAATTCCAACGCGTCCAATATCGCTTTAGCCGTGGAAAAAGCGAGCAAGGTCATCTTTGCCCTGAAAAATTTCGCTCGCTTCGACCAGGGAGACAAGGTCGTCAAATCTTTCTTGAAAGACGGCCTCGAAACCGTCCTGACCATTTACTACAACCAGATCAAGCGAAACATCAATCTGGTGACCGAATACGAAGAACTTGATGAAATCTACTGTTTTCCGGACGAACTGAACCAGGTCTGGACCAATCTTATCCACAATGCCCTGCAGGCCATGGACTACAAAGGCGACCTCAGAATCCAGCTGAGCCAGGTCAACGGATTCCAGCGGGTCCTGATCAAAGACAGCGGACCGGGAATCCCGGACGAATTCCTCGGCAAAATCTTCACTCCGTTTTTCACAACCAAAAAAGCCGGAGAAGGCAGCGGACTCGGACTTGATATTGTCAAAAAAATCGTTGAAAAACATCAAGGTAAAATTGAAGTGGAAAGCAAAAACGGTGAGGGAGCGGCCTTCTCCATTTTCATTCCCGCAGTAACACAGCTTGAGCAGCAAGAAGGACCAGGCAATGAACAATGAGGTTATTTTGTGTGTCGATGACGAGCAGGTCGTTCTCAATTCGCTGGAAAGCCAGCTCGTGCATGAGTTCGGCTCGCAGTTTCACATCGAACTTTCCGAAGGCGGCCCAGAAGCCCTGGAGCTCTTGGATGAACTCTCCGAAGAAGGCTACCGGACCCTGGTCATCATTTCCGACTGGCTTATGCCGGAGATGAAAGGGGATGATTTCCTGATCAAGGCCCACGAAAGATTTCCCCATGTGCTGACTCTGATGCTGACCGGCCAGGCCGACCACGACGCAGTGGAACGGACAAAAAGCCACGCGAACCTCTACAAACTCATTCACAAGCCTTGGGAAGCTTCCGATCTCATCGACACCATCAGAACCGGCCTGAGTGAATTTGGCAACATCTGAACCCGATCTTCTTCCACAGTGGGTGTGCGGATATGAATCGTAAAGTTATCTTATGCGTTGATGACGAAAAAATCGTCCTGGAGAGCCTGCGCAGCGAACTTGAGGGCCACTTCGGTGAGGAATACGACCTGGAATTCGCCGAAAGCGGCGCCGAAGCCCTGGAGGTCATCACCGAACTCATCGAAGCCAAGGACAAACTGGCGCTGATCATTACGGACTACCTCATGCCGGGAATCAAAGGCGACGAAATCCTGGCCAGGATTTTCCAGGAGCAGCCTGAATCCAAGCAGATAATGCTCACGGGCCAGGCCAATCTCGAAGGCATCACAAACGCCATCAACAACGCGAAACTCTACCGCTACATTTCCAAACCCTGGGAAAAAAGCGATCTGATCCTGACAATTTCCGAAGCCGTGAAAAGCTATGAACAGGAAATGCAGATCAAGCAGCACCACATCATCCTCGAAGAAACCGTTCGGGCACGGACCAGTGAACTCGAGCAGACGCTCATGTACCTCAAGAACAGCCAGGAACAACTGGTGGCTTCAGAAAAAATGGCCCTGCTGGGCGGACTGGTCGCGGGCATCGCGCACGAAATCAACACGCCGTTGGGCGTGGGCGTAACAGCTGCCTCGCATCTGGAATCCCAGCTGCGCAATGTTGTCCGGCTCTACCACGATGCCGAATTGACCAAGGAAGAATACGAAGCTTTTCTGGACAGCGCGGTGGAGGGTATTCATATTCTGCTGCGGAACCTGGAAGCCGCGGCCAATCTTGTCAGCAGCTTCAAGCTGGTCGCCGTGGACCAATCCAGCGAAGCCCTGCGTGAGTTCAGAATCAAGGAATATCTGAAATCAATTTTACTGAGTCTGCAGCCCGAAACCAAACAGGCGCCCATCAACATAGAAGTGGATTGTCCGGAAGACCTCGTAATCAACAGCTATCCGGGGGACTTCTCTCAAATATTCACCAACCTTATCATGAACTCCATCATGCACGGATTCAACGAGGGCACAGAAAGCGGCACCATCAGCATCGCCGTCGGCAAACCCGACGAAGAGCATATCAAAATCCTGTATACCGACACGGGCAAGGGAATTTCCGCTGAAATCATTCCCAGGATTTTCGATCCTTTTTTCACCACCAACCGCCAATCCGGACGGAGCGGGCTGGGCATGCACATTGTCTACAACATCATCACCCACCACCTCAAAGGCACGGTAGCCTGCGAGGATACGGCATCACAGGGCGCACGCTTTGTGATCACCGTTCCATTGATAATCCGGAATAACGCCTGAGCTCTGGTGCGCGTTTCAAAAAAATGGCAATTTTTTCCCCGCCGTTCTTTTGCGGAAAGGACATCAGCACGTAATCCAAAAGAATATTACAGTTTTTAAAAAAAAGAACACATCTTGCTTGTTTCGATTTACAAATCTTCTCATCAAGGAGACCTGAGATGCAGATCAAATCAAGCATTGGCGTATCAGAAAGCGCTTTTGGCGGGGATCTGACCACACGGCTGGAGGAATTGGCCCAAAAGACCCGGGAAAAAGCCAGCGCGCTCAAGACGAACGACCAAACCAACGGCCAAGATGCGGCTGCAGAACAAGCCGCCGCGGCAGAAAAACTGGATTTTACCAACGCCCAGGACCGCTCGACCTTTCTGGCCTCCCTGCAGGGCGGAAACGAATCATTGGAAATGCAGCACAGTCTGGACCTGGAACGGGTGCGCCAGCTGCTGGAACTCTAGGGCATTTTATCATGAAACAAGGCTTGCATCTGAAACACGGCTTGGCTGAAGAGACTCGAAGCTGAGAGACGAACGGACAGTCAGTCTTTTTTGGCCGCAGCCGCGATTTTTTTGACCCTGGCCATAATTTTTTTGGCTTTTCTCAGATTGGGATCTTTAAGCAACGCCTTGCGCGCGAGCGCGTAGGCTTCTTTGTTTTTGCCCTTGCGCAGATTGACCAGGGCGAGGATTTCCAGCGTCTCGGCGGCATCTCCATATTTTTTGATGGCATTGCGCGCCACCAGTTCGGCCTTGTCGTATTGCTTCAGGGCTTCATAGGCAGTTGCCGCACTGACATAGGTGGCTTCCGCGTCGCTGTCCACTTCCATGCCTTTGCGAAAATAAACCAGCGCTTGTTTGGGAAACCCCGCACTGACCAGCTTCGCCCCGATCACATAGAACAACTTGTGCTCGTCCACGTACAGGGAAGTTGCTTCCTGAAACGCGGCCGCAGCGTCCGCCAGGTGCTTCTTTTCCAGAGAGCGTTGTCCCCTGATCAACAGATTGTCCATTTTCAGCTTACGCTCGCGGGTTTCTTCCAGACTCTCTTTGCCGGCCTCTTCCTTGATACGTTTGAGCAGAGCGGCAAGCAGCCCGAGCAGCCTTTTGTAGCCGCCTTTGGTAAAGGTGATGCCTTCGGGCAAAAATTGCTGGACATCTTCCGTACGGTTCAAAAGCTGGACGATTTCCAGCACGGCCATGTCAAGTTCCATTTTTTGGCGCCCGAAAATCTGGGCGGCGGCAGCGGCTTTCATGGCCAAAGTCAAAGACACCAAAGCTCTGTTGACATCGTGATGGTGGTAATGCCCTCTTGCCCGGGCCAGTTCTTCCGTAATGTTTTTAAAATCAGAACTCATAGTGCACAGCGTTACCCACAATAAAATAGTATGATCGTATATCATTACCTGCTGCGCAATATGCAGTCAAGCTAACTGCGCCTGTTTGCAGCATTTTTTTCGTACATCCCATATGACGGCACTATGAATACGCGAGGAACCGGCTTTGCGTTTCTACTGCAGGACGCTGTTTTCGCGGCCATGGACATTGGCATGCCCCCTTCTTTCTGATAGGCTCATTTTTCTGCTGTAACAGTGAAAGTCCTGCAACCGACTCTGGACATTCATGCGGCAATACGTTTATATAATGGAAAGGTAGAAATGACTGCGTACGCCCCGGCATCCGAACATGACCCATCTCCTGTTCATGGGTTTCCTCAATCCGGAGACGTATCACTGGTGTATTTCTCATCAAAAAATTGCAAACCACCTCTCAGGAGTGGATGAGATGAGCGCAAGCGGAGTTGAGATTGCCAAGCCCTTTATCAAGGCCACTGTCAATGTTCTGAGCACCATGGCAATGATTACGCCACAACCTGGAAAACCCTACATCAAAAAAGACAATACCGCAGAGGGGGATGTTTCCGCAGTCATCGGCATTACTGGAGAAAAAAACGGATCCATTTCGGTTTCTTTTTCCAAGAAATGCGCCGTCGCCCTTGTGAAAGCCATGCTGGGCGATGATGTGGAAGATATCATTCAGGATGTGAAAGATGCCGTTGGTGAAATCACCAACATGATCTCCGGCCAGGCACGGGCCGGACTTTCGGAAATGGGCATGAGCCTGAACGGTTCCACGCCATCCGTGATCATGGGGGACAACCACACGATAACGCACGTTACCAAAGAACCGGTGGTAGCCATTCCTTTTACGACGGAACATGGGAATTTTTTTGTAGAATTCGCTTTCGAATAATTGAGCGCCGGCTCCCTTCCCTGGTAGTAACGCGATACAATCGGCCAGCAGCTTTCCCGGAGAGAGAGATGAGCAAGCTAGAGGGATTCAAGGACAAAGATTTTTTAGAAAAAATTGCCATCCTGGATGACATCGAACGTACGGGGGATCTACAAGAAATCGATGGCCTGTTCGAGTTCTTTCTGAACCCGCTCAAAGATCAGGCAGTGGATACCATGGTACGGAACACCTTGCGGGTGCTGCTTTTCAGCAACCCCGAGAAGACCATTTCCTATCTGACTTCCGACATCCAGGCCATACGCGAATTGTGCGTCAACATTGCCGGAGAGGCCAAACTTGCCGCAGCAGCGCCTGTTTTACTGGAGCTTGCCGGGCAAAGCACGGACCCCGACAGCCTGTTGCTGCTGCTTACCGCCATGTCCCGCATAATGTCGCCCGAATTCATCGAAACCTTTCACCAGAACGCCGCCAACCCCGACTCCATCATCCAGAGCCTGTGCTTCGAAGCCCTGGGAGCGTACAAAGACAGCAGCTCGATTCCGATCATCAAGGCCCAGCTCGAAGGCAATGCCGGCGAATCGCGTTACGAAACATGCGAAGTGCCTACCTGGAAAGCCGTCGAAGCCCTGGAGATGATCCGGACTCCTGAAGCCATCGATGTCCTGGTTGCCATGCTGCATCACCGCAACCCCACGGCAAGACGGCTGATCCACCAGACGCTGGAAAATATCGGCGCCGATGCGGTAGATCCCGTGGCCCGGGTATTCGCCTCCGGAAGCCCGGATATGAAAATCATGGCGGCCAACGTTCTTGGCCGGATCGGCGAACGCAAAGGCAGCGACCTGCTGATTCAGGCCCTGGATGAAAAACTGCTGCAGTCCTCCAACGAGCTGTTCGCCGCATACGAAGCCCTCGGCAACATTCCCTCCATGAAGAGCATCGTGTTCCTTCTCGACACCCTGCAGCAGGAACAGGACGACATTGCACTCATGGCCGCGGTAAACGCCCTGGACGGACAATTGTTGCCGGGAGTCATGCAAAAAATTTCCACCTTTTTTTCCGAAGGTCTCAAAAATGGCGAGGCCCAGCCCAAGCGAGTTCTGCAGGCCATCGTCACGGGCAGATGCACGGGCTTCCTGGAGGCGCTGTACGACGACATGGACACGGTCGCCGAACTCGTCGTCCTTGTGGCCGCTTCCAACAATCCTGAAAACATTGCGGCCTTCCTGGAAGTCTTCAAAAAGAAAGGCGGCGAACCGGCCAGAAATTTTCAAAAAGTGTTGGAACAAGAAACGACCGTGCAACGTTCGGGCAGATTGCTTGCCGTGGATGATTCCAAAGCCATGCTCAATTTCTACCTCACCGCTGCGTCCGGCCTGGGCCTGGAGGTCACTACGGCGTCCAACGGACAGGATGCATTGAACCACCTGGAAAACAGTCCACCCTTCGATCTTGTTGTGGTGGACATGAATATGCCGGTTATGGATGGTATCGAATTCACTGAAAAAGCCCGTGCCATGAGTGCTTATAAAGACGTGCCGATCATTATGGCCACCACGGAATCCGCAAAATCGCAGGGACAACTTGCCAAAAAGGCGGGAGTAACCACTTTTCTGAAAAAACCGTTTACAATTGAGTCCCTACAACATAAGATACATCAAATTGTTTTGTAAAATGGATTAGGAGAACCACATGGCTACCGATACCAGTATGCGCCTTCTGGTTGTTGACGATTTTTCCACCATGCGCAGAATCATTAAAAACATTCTGCGGCAGATCGGTTTCAATAATATTGAAGAAGCCGACGATGGCACAACTGCATGGGAAGTTCTCAATAAAGGCGGCATTGACTTCATTATCTCCGATTGGAATATGCCCAATATGACCGGCATTGAGCTGCTGCGCAAAGTCCGCTCCAGTGAAGAATTCGCCGACCTTCCTTTTCTCATGGTCACGGCAGAGGCGCAGCAGGAAAATATCATTGAGGCTGTGCAGGCAAAAGTATCCAACTACATTGTAAAGCCTTTTACTGCCGACACCTTAAAACAAAAAATCGATAAGATCTTCGAAAATAAATAATTTTCATTCCTGTTTTCCAAGGCATCACGTCCTGTATCAAGGGCTTGATGCCTTGGCTTGTCTTTGGGGCGAGCTTGCCCCATTCCTTGGACTCCCCGTTTCCACGTCGCTACCGCGATGCTTTTTATCTTTTCCTTTCCTTTAGACTGATTCCCCTTCCGAAATCCGCTTAAGAAAATCCGGTACGCTCTTTGCTTTTCCTTAATTCGAGGAAAATATTGCCACCTTTCTTTTACCTACTCTTAATCCTGCGGAGCGTACCGTATGTCAATGGTGATCAACCACAATCTTATGGCCATGAACGTCGCCAGAAATCTGGACAATGCGTACGGCGACCTGAGCACCTCGACACGCAGGCTTTCCTCCGGACTACGAATCACCCAGGCCGCGGATGACGCGGCCGGACTGGCCATCCGCGAGCTTATGCGCTCGGACATCACCACTACATACCAGGGAGTCCGCAACGCCAACGACGCCATATCCCTGATCCAGACAGCAGATGGCGCCTTGAGCATCATCGATGAAAAACTTATCCGCATGAAAGAACTCGCCGAACAGGCCGCAACAGGTACGTACACCTCCAGCCAGCGCCTGATCATTGATTCCGAATACCAGGCCATGGCCTCGGAAATCACGCGTATCGCAAATGCTACGGATTTCAACGGCATTCACCTGCTCAACGGCAACCTTTCCAGCTCCGAACACGATGGTTCGCAGCTGAACCCCACGGGCAAGCTCAAGGTCCATTTCGGAGTCGGTAACGACTCCAGCGAGGACTACTATTATATTCGTATCGGTACCGCCACGGCTTCGGCCTTCGGCGTGGGGAACCAGTCCAGCCCCACGGACGCCGGATTCAGCATATCCACCCAGGAGAGCGCCCAGGAAGCCCTGGAAGCCCTGAATCAGGCCATTATTTCCAAAGACAATATCCGCACTGCGCTTGGCGCCCTGCAAAACCGCCTGGAAAACACCATCTCCAACCTGGAAATCCAGGCAGAAAATCTGCAGGCCGCGGAGTCGCAGATATCCGACGTGGACGTCTCCCAGGAAATGACCAAATTCGTACGCAACCAGATCAAAACCCAGTCAGCAGTGGCCATGCTCTCGCAAGCCAATTCTCTGCCGCAGATGGCCATGCAGCTCATCGGCGGATAGCGTACTTTCGCATTGAAACAAGACGAAGATACACTAGAGCTTGTGGAAACATAGAGGGGGCGAAAGCGTTTTTAGCGCTTTCGCCCCCCTCGTATTGTCCGCTCTTTGCAACAACCCAACAGCCGAGGCCAGACCTCAGGGGGACTGGCGCCAGGCGGAAAAAGGCTTCAACTCGAACAGCTTCTTGCTCTGCGTGGAAATAATATGGAAGTACTGGTCCTGCGGAATATAGATGTAGGGCACGTCTTCCGTACGCCGGAACAGAAAATGCGACAGGATCATCCGGTTGACGGCCTGATGGCCGACAATCATAATGTTCTCGGCGTTGCCGCTCAAATAAAGCGCTTTCTTTATGCCCCGGTTGACCCGCTCCTTGAGCGTCACATAGCCCTCGCCATTGGGGTAGACATAATTGTATTTGTCTTTGGAGCGCTGGTCGTAGACGTCCGGCATGGTGTCCTTGATTTCCTGATAGGTCATGCCCTCGCAGATGCCTGCATCTATCTCGTTGAACTCGCTCAAGTGTATCACATTGCAGTCCGGACGGTCTTTGGTCAGGGTCGACACCATTTGTTTGCAGCGCAGCTTTTCGCTGCGAATGATGTAGGGCAGATGTATACTCTGGAAATGCCTGGCCAGGGCCTGGGCCTGCACATGCCCCTTGTCCGTCAACAAGGAATCGCCGCCGATACGGTACTCCGTATTGTATTCGGTTTCTCCATGCCGTACGAGGTACAGGCTCTTGACCCAGTCCGAAACCAGAATATCCCGAATGCGCGTATAGTAGGGCAACACCGCGTTGACACGCTCGTTCAGAATACGGTTGTTCAGGGAATCCAATGAAATGAAGTTGGCTTCATCATCCAGAGAGTCATAATTGCTGCGGTAATACTCGATCCGCTCCATCAGGCTTTGAAAGGCCTGCTCCTTGCTTAAATGGGCGAACTCGGGCAGGCCGGTCTTGCGTTCGACGCTGGCATGCACCAGGTCCTTGTCTTCATTGATGCATTCGACAAAACAGATGGGATAATCTTCCAGATGGCAGCGAATCTTGTGCCGCCGCTGCCTGCTGACGTTGGTGGCGTCCAGAATGGCCACCTGGCCGTTGCCGCGAAGGTAGTATTTGGCTTCATAAATGTTGACCAGGGCGATTTCTTCTCGCAGCCGGTTGAACTCCTCGTTGAAGGGGTTGTAAAATTCAGCATGTGAGGTGTTCTGCGGCAACAGGCGGCGGCGGACGTTTCCATTGTTGAAAACCTCTACCCGGATGCCTTCCTTGGCCAGATTTTCCTTGATTTTGGTGGCAATGACCGATTTGCCCCTGGCGGGCAGGCCGACCATCACGATGTACAACTTGTAGTTCATAATGAACGCCGGAAAATGTTACAGCGACCTGTCGGTCTGGAAAAGTTCCTGATAAATCAGCGCCGATACCAGCATCGAATACGCACCAGTAAACACAACGCCCACTCCCAGCGCCGCCAGACCGATCAGGTTCAGGAATATCAGGAACAGGCAGGCCACGAAAATCGGCCAGCGGAACCCGCGGGTCATGTCCCAGGCCTTGCGCAAGGTTCCTTTTATCGAATAATCGGCATCCAGGATAAGAAATATGGCGGGAAACAATCCCACGGAAAGGATGATGCCGGGAATCACCAGCAAAAACATACCGATCAGAATAAACAAAAACATCAGGAACGAAACGCAGAACGCCTTTCTGAACTCGCTGAAGCCTTCGAACAGCATCGTCACGTTGGCTTCCTCCCCCCGAACGATACGCAGATAAAAAATATACAGGCCGGCGGAAAGCGGACCGGAAACGACAAAAGAAACAATCCGCAATGTGGAATCGATCCAGCTGTCTTTGGGGCCGATGCTCAGCAGCAATTGAATAAGCAGATACACGCCCATTCCGCCGAGGCACAACCCGAACTTGGCCTTGAATATCCTCCAGCTGCGGGCGAGAAGCGAACCCAGGCCTAAATCCGGTACAATTCCAACTTGATAAATCGTCATCATCGGACAGTCTCCTTGATTGAGGGTCTCTTACCAGGAATGTACGTACTTACCGTTTTTCAGCTTGAAGATAAAGGCGCTTGCAGCCTTTCCGGTTGCCTCCGCCCCTACGGGAGACTACAGCATAACCCGCCTCTTGGGCAATGTCCGAGCGCTGCACGATCGCGGCCGCAAAGCCCGATTTTGCAGCAAACTGTGGCTATTATCTTCAAATACAGGTATAGTACAAACATACTGTCTTATTGCTTGCCCTTTCGCGTGCTGCCGCCATCGCAGTTGTGTCTTTTTGGAGGAACAGGATAAATGACTCAAACGCGTTCCCTCGCAATCAAACACCTGACCGTAGTGGCCATGATTTTACTTGCCGTACTAGCGGAATTTTTTACGGGGCGCGCTCTTCTTGAGTCTGAAAAGAAATTCACCGAGATCATCAACCGTGCGGGACGCCAACGCATGCTGTCGCAACGGCTTCTCGCGTACGGACTGGAGGCGTTGCACCCCGGCGGCGCCCTCACTTTGGAAAATTGCCACAAGATCATCTCACGTACGGCCGATGCGTTGGAAAGCGGTGATCATACGCTCAAGGCCCTGGAAGAGAAACACAATATCTCCGTTCCGCCCGCAACCTCCTCAAAAACCCCGGGAGCACGCCGGCTGCCCGAATACGTTGCCTTTGTGCGTTCACTGACAACCCTGGATCCTGCGCTGTCCGAAGCGGAACGCTCAAGACTTGCTGCGGAATTGTTTTCCCGGTCCGAAGCACTGCTGCAGGAACTGGAAATTGCTGTGACGCGCTTTGAGCAGGCCGGAAAACGTCTGGCCACGCAAAATTTTATCCGGCAGCTGAGTTATCTGGCTGCCATCATCGTTCTACTGCTGATAGAATGGATTTTTCTGCTCAAACCCACGCTGGCCTTGCTATACAAACAACGGCGCGAACTGGAAGCCAAAGCCGAAGACCTGCGCATCAGTTTGGAAAACCTCGAACAGGGCAACCGTACGCTGAGTGCTGAAATCGAATTACGCAACCAGGCCGAGGCAGAGTTGCGCGAAAAAGAGGCCCGGCTTTCGGCCATGGCCGCGGCCAGCCACGATGCCCTGGTCAAGATCGACTCCGATGACAACATCCTGTTCTGGAGTCCGGCCGCGGAAACTATTTTCGGATACTCGCGGCAAGAAGCCCTGGGGCAAAAACTCCATCTGCTCATTGTCCCCCAAAAATTTCGTGAAGCCGCATACAGGGGGCTGAAATCCTTTGCCGCAACCGGAAAAGGCAATGTTATTGGAAATGTTCAGATCTTCGACGCATTACGCAAGGACGGCTCTCTTTTTCCGGCGGAACGCGCCGTGGCCTCCTTTATACACCAGGGGCAATGGTACGCGGTAGGCAGCGTACGGGATATAACCGAACGGCGTAGCGCGGAGACGGCTCTGGAAAAACACCGCCATTTGCTCGCCCTGACGCAGGAGATGGCCCGCCTGGGCGGCTGGGAACTGGACGTGCAGACCAATTATTTGCAATGGACCGACATGGTGTACGCCATTCACGAGGTGGACGCGGATTTTGTCCCCACAGTGGAAAACGCGGTCAATTTCTTCACGCCGGAAAACCGAAATCTCCTGAAGCAGGCCATGGACCGGATCAGCGCCCAGGGAGGATCCTACGATCTCGAATTGCAGCTGACCACTGCCAAAGGCAGGCTGCTGTGGGTACGGGCCATGGGCAGTGCGCACTTTGAAGGCGGCAAGGCGGTCAGGCTCTCGGGAATGTTTCAGGATATCGACGCGCGCAAAAAGCTGGAATCCGAACTGCGCCGAGCCAACACGGAAAAAAGCAATTTCCTCGCCCGCATGAGCCATGAAATCAGAACCCCCCTCAACGCCGTCATCGGTCTGAGCGAACTCACCCTGCGTACGGAGTTATCCCCAAGGCAGCAGGACTATGTCCTCAAACTGCAATCTTCCGCCAGGCTCCTGCTGCATTTGATCAACGATATCCTGGATTTTTCCAAAATCGAAGCCGGCAGGCTGGTTCTGGAACAAAGTCCTTTCAGTCTGCGCCGGACCCTGGACGAGCTGGCCGACGTTACGGCCCTGGCGGCAAAAGACAAGCAGCTGGATCTCTGCTACGCGCTGGATCCCGAGCTTCCCGACGAGTTGATCGGCGATGCTCTGCGGTTGAAACAAATTTGCATCAACCTTATCAACAACGCCATCAAATTTACGGAGCAGGGTTCCGTAATACTCTCCATTCGCCTTCTGCAAAACCATGGCGATTCGGTTGTCATTGAATTCCGCGTACGCGATTCCGGCATAGGCATCACGCCGAAACAGCTAAAGCGACTGTTCGGCGTTTTTGCCCAGGCCGACGAATCCACCACCCGAAAATACGGCGGCACCGGCCTGGGGCTGGCCATATGCAAACGACTGGTGGACTACATGGGCGGTTCCATCTACGTGGAAAGCACCCCCGGCAAGGGCAGTGAATTCATCTTCAGCGCCCGTTTCGGCTGCCGCCCCTCCCCGGATGCTTCCTTGCCAGAGCTGCCGGAAAAAATCCGCGGCAAAAAAGCCCTGGTGGTTGCCGCCGAACAGCACACCCGGACGATTCTGGCAAACTACCTCCAGGCCTTCGGCCTCCCGCCCCTTTGCGCTGCAAGCGCCTTTGAGGCAACGCAGCTCTTTGGTACGGACGCGGACATCAGGCTCCTGCTCGTAGACAACGAACTCCCCGACCGCAACGCCCGGGACCTGTGCCGGGACCTGAAACAGCGCTTCCCCATGCTTGTCGCCGTGCTGTTTTTCAAGGCGATCAGACCGGAGAATGCGGAAGATATCCTGCAGGCAGCAAAAGCCGATGCCTATGCCATCACCCCTCTGCACGATCACGCGTTATTGCAGACGCTGCTCCATGCCGTGCAGCCTTCCCTGATCCGGACAGGGAGTCTGCAACAGTCACAACAGGTCATCCCGGCCTGGAAAAACGTTACAGTCCTGGTGGCCGAGGACAACCCCATCAACCAGCAGATCGCAAGAGAACTGCTCGAACAGTCGGACATTAACGTCATCCTGGCCCAGACGGGAAAAGAAGCAGTGGATCTGCTGCGGACCACGCCCGGCATTGACGCCATTCTCATGGATATTCAAATGCCCGAAATGGATGGTTTTCAGGCGACAAAACTGATCCGCGGGGACGCCAGATTCGGCGACATCCCCATTCTGGCCATGACCGCCCATGCGACCAGCGAAGACCGGGACATGAGCCTGGGAAAAGGTATGGACGCGTTTCTGGCCAAACCCGTGGAACCGGACCGGCTGTACGCTGTTCTCGATCAATGGCTACCCAAGGAAAAACGCGTTGGAGATACGGCCCGGACGGCCGCCACCAGGTCTGCCCAGGAAGCGGACGCCTTCGCCGATTTACCCGGAATCGATGTTGCCAGGGGCCTGGAGCATTTGTCCGGCAACCACGCGCTCTATGCCAGGCTTTTGCAGGATTTTGTCCTGATGTTCCAGGATACGCCGCAGCGCATCGAATACGCGCTCAACAAAAACCAGCTGGGCGCGGCTCTGGAACTCGTCCATGCGCTCAAAGGCGCGTCCGGCAACCTCGGCATTACGGACGTCTACGAACTTACGCAAGAAATGCATACGCTCTTGCGCGATGCATCCGAGCCGCCTCCGGACCTTGTCACAAAACTCATGGCCGACATGGAACAAGTCAGCAAAGGCATTTCCCGAATCCGGCTCCTGAAGACGGAACAGGCCGGCTGCACGCCGGAACAGCGCCGGGAGCAGAGCCTCAGTCTGCTGCGTACGCTGCAGACGCTCGCCCGGCAGAATCTTTTGGACGTGGACAAACCGCTCCAGGAACTCCTGGCACTGCATCCGCAGGAAACCCGGCCCCAGGCACTGGAAAAGCTGGAGCAGGCTCTGACGGTTTTCAATTTCAAAACGGCCCTGGAACAAATCGATACGCTGCTGACTTTATTTGAAAACTCCTGAAGCAAGAGGAAGCAATTCATGACGTTCGATCCCGACCGCAGATCAAAAATCCTCATCGTCGACGATGTGCCGCAACATATCAAAATCCTGGGCGAGGCCCTGCGCCAGGAGCATGATATCCTTGCCGCCACCAGCGGGACGCACGCACTCGAACTGGTCAAGGAACAGCATCCGGATCTTATCCTCCTGGACGTGCTCATGCCGGATTGCAACGGCTTCGAGGTCCTGCGCCTGCTCAAGGAGGACCCGATCAGCCGCGACATTCCCGTCATATTCATCACATCTCTGGACGCGGACGAAGATGAAACACGCGGTTTCGAACTGGGGGCCATGGATTATATCGTCAAACCCTTTCGTATGGCCGTTGTCAAAGCCCGGGTCCGGACGCAACTGCGCCTGCGCCACCAGACCGAACTGCTCAAACAGCTGGCCAACCTGGACGGCCTCACCGGCTTGCCCAACAGGCGTTTTTTCGACGAGCGCTACGAGCTTGAATGGCGGCGCGGCCTGCGCAGCAACTCCCCTCTGGCCGTTATCATGGCCGATGTGGATCATTTCAAGGCATACAACGACACTTACGGCCATCTCGAAGGAGACAACTGCCTGCGCCTGGTCGCCAAAAACCTCGGACACGATACCCTGCTGCGAGCGGCAGATCTTCTCGCCCGTTACGGCGGTGAAGAATTCGTGGCGCTCCTTCCCTTGACCGACACTTCGGGCGCGCAGCAGGTGGCGGAACAAATGCGTGCGAACATCGCCAGGCTGCACCTGCGGCATGAAAGTTCCAAAGTGGCGTCCCATGTAACTATCAGCCTTGGCGTGGCCTCGGTCATTCCCTCTGCCGCGCTCCCCCCCGAAAAACTGATCGAACTTGCCGACAGGGCTATGTATCAGGCCAAACAAAACGGCCGCAACCGGGTTGCCCTCGCCTCCCCGGATCAGCCGGATTGACAATGACAGGAATTCTGTCCATTCAGCATTGACTAAGACCTGATAAACACAACGGCATCAATTGTTCCTTTTTTACGTAATCGAGCTAAAAAATAACTATTCACATATCAATATACCTGTTGCAACCTATAATTTATGAACACACGCAGGAACTTTTGTTCCCACCCTCTTGACCCATTGATTCTATCGGCATACTATTTCAAGCAGATACTGACGTACTGGCGGGGTAACTTCCGGTTGAGAATAAAACTTTTACCTCTGGCTCGCAGCAGAAGCCGGTTGACGCCGCGGTCCAAGACCGCCCGGCGCGCGACAAGGCACTTTCTTGCAACCAGGGCGCTGTCCGTTCTGCAAATATCGACGCCGCCATTTGGTTGCGTCTGGCAAGGGTTCCGGCCACAGGCAGGAAAATCGGCCAGGCATACGGGCATTCGTCTCCAGGAACACGAATTCGATTGCGGCCGCGCAAGAAGCACCAGCGCCCTGCTTCGTCTTCCAGCCTCTCACACCGGAAATACGCACTGTTCGCGAATTCCCCGTTTTGTTGCAGATCGACCAGGGATGACGTCCCGGCAGGATTTGCTGCTCACGTACGCGTACGTGCGTGAAGCACTCCAGTCCGAAAGTACGGCGTATGAGACACCAGAACAACGCCTGCTTCCGCGCTTGTCCTTTGCCGGACCGCTTCCCGGTCGCATCCCGTACGAAACAGGATTTCAAAAAACAGAACTTATACGTTCCAGCGAAAAGCCGTCCGTTAGGCCGGAACTTCGCGGCCCCGTCGAAGCTGGATAGGTTGCATGGAATTTCGTACTATTTTTGGTCCGGTTCTCTCAAGCAGGCTTGGGCATTCGTTAGGCCTTGATCTGCTCGGCAAAAAAATTTGCACGCATGACTGCCTCTATTGCGAGGTCGGACCCACTATTACACACACCCTGCGCCGCGCCCCTTATGTGCCCGCCCGGACACTTCTTGCTGAACTCGCCCAGTGGAAAAGCCTTTCCGGCAACGAGCCGGACCACATCACTCTGGGCGGCTCCGGAGAACCCTGCCTGAACAGCGAGCTTCAAGAAATCATTGCCGGCGTAAAAAATCTCTTCCCGAATATCCCGGTGGCGGTGCTGACCAATTCGGCACTGATCGGCCACCCCGACGTACGCGCCGCCCTGCTGCAGGCAGACGTGCTTCTGCCTTCCATGGACACGCTCGATCCTCAGGCTTTCCAACGCCTGAACCGACCGCATCAAGGCATCGACCTTGCCCGGATGGCCCAGGACCTGCTGGATTTCGGTTCCATCTATACGGGCAAAATCTTCATGGAGGTTCTGCTGCTGCAGGGAATCAACGATACGCAACAGGAACAGGAACTCCTGGACGCGTACTGCGCCTCTCTGCGGCCCGACCGCGTGGACGTCGCCACATTGAACAGACCGGGCGCGCACAGCGCCCTTCCCGTAACCCCCGCGGTGATTGCTCGGTGGCGCGAGCAGCTCAACAGGCATGCGACTGCTCCCGGCGCCCCGTTGCAACAAAATCAAAGCCAAAAATTACCCCCGGCGTCTTCTCCGCAACAGTTTGCGAACGCGCACGACCTGGCTGATGCCGTTCTGCACTCCATTACGCGCAGAGCCCAAAGCAAAAAACAGCTCGCCGCCGCGCTCCGCGAACCTGAAGCTGAGATAACACGCGTACTTACGTCCCTGCTCAAAGAAAAACGCATCATTGCCCTTGAGCAGGATACGGAAACTTTTTTCAAGGCTGCCCAAGACCACGGACCCTGAGCCGGTATTCCTCCGGCCCTGTCCGCTCCGGCTTTGGCCGCAGTGAACAATTTTACGAGGAAAGCATGACACGAGGAAAAAAAAGAAAGCAGAAAATGTTCATCAGCGTCCTGCCCGGCGAGATGATGGAAGTCGTCATAGCCGAGGACGGCAAAATCAAGGAGTACTACGTCGAACTCCTGCACCAGGTCAAAACGCGAGGCAATATTTACAAAGGCGTCATCCATAACATCGACCCGGCCCTGCAGGCCGCTTTCATCAATTACGGAGCGGAAAAAAACGGTTTTCTGCAAATCGACGAAGTGCACCCCGAGTACTACCACCAGCCCCACGATCCGAGCAAAGGCCATAAATATCCCCTGATCCAACGCGTGCTCAAACCCGGACAGGAAGTCCTGGTGCAGGTGGTCAAGGAACCCACCGGATCCAAAGGCGCTTTTCTGACGTCCTACATCTCGCTGCCCGGCCGCTTTGTGGTACTTACGCCCGGCCGCGACCAGATCGGCGTTTCGCGCAAAGTTGAGGACGAGAAGGAACGCGCCAGGCTCAAGACCATTTCCGAGGCCCTGGAGCCCGGCGACGGTCTGGGACTGATCATCCGTACGGCCAGCATCGGCCAGAACAAGACCGCCATCAACAAGGACCTGCAGTTTCTCAAACGCTTGTGGAAAGAAGTCCGCAAAAAAGGCTCCAACGAAGAGGCCCCTTCGCTGATCTACCAGGAACCGGATCTGGCGGCGCGGGCCATCCGCGACTATCTCAGCGACGACGTGTCCGAAGTCTGGATCGACCACAAAAAAACCGCCGAGGATGTGGCGGAATTCGCTTCCCTGATTTTTCCCCGGCGGCCCAATCTGGTCAAACAGCACGACATTGCCGAACGCAGCCTCTGGGACCGCTTCAACCTCCTCAAACAGCTGGACCAGATCTACTCGCGCCGTTTCACCCTGCCGTCGGGCGGCGAGCTGGTCTTCGACCAGACCGAGGCCCTGATGTCCATCGACATCAACTCGGGCAAAATCGGCGGTAAAAGCAATTTTCAGGAAATGGCCCTGCGCACCAACCTGGAGGCCGCGGAGGCCATCGCGCAACAGCTCCGGCTGCGCGACGTGGGCGGCCAGATCGTCATCGACTTTATCGAGATGAAAGACCGCAAACACTGGCAGGAAGTCGAACGTACGCTCCGCAACGAGCTCAAGACCGACCGCGCGCGCCACGACGTGGGCAAAATGACCAAGTTCGGCCTGCTGCAGGTGGTCCGCCAGCGCCTGGGATCTTCGGCATTGTCCCTGACCACCGAACCCTGCCCCTGCTGCGGCGGATCCGGCATACGCAGAAACCTCGAATGGCAGGCCCTGGCCGCCATCAAGGACATCTACCGCCAGCTCCAGCAAAGCAAAACCATGGACAATCTGACGTTCGAAGCAGCGCCCGAACTGGCCATTTATCTGCTCAACCAGAAGCGCGAAAAGCTGCTCGAAATGGAGCAGCTCTACGGCGTCCCCATACTGATCAAATCCGCCGTCAACGGCCTCCAGCACTGATGGCCCGGATTCTTCTGCATATCTGCTGCGGTCCCTGCGCCATCACCTGCGTTCAGACGCTGCGGGCGCAGGGACACCAGGTCAGCGGGTTGTTCTACAACCCCAACATCCATCCGCTGCAGGAGTACCTGCGGCGGCGCGAGGCCTTGCGGGAAACAGCCCGGCGCCTGGACCTGCCAGTCATCTACAAAGACGACGAATACGCCCCACAGCGCTGGTTCCGGGAGGTGGCCTACCGCGAAGCCGACCGCTGCTTTTTCTGCTACGCGCTCCGTCTGGAGCGTACGCGCGCCATAGCCAAACGGGGCGGATTCAACGCCTTCAGTACGACCCTGCTCTATTCCAAATTCCAGAAGCACGAGCTGATCCGCAGCACTGGCCAGGGCATTGCCGGAAACGGCGCGCCTGTGTTCCATTACGAAGATTTCCGTACGGGCTGGAAACAGGGTATCGAACTCTCCAAAGACTGGGGGCTCTACCGCCAACAGTACTGCGGTTGCCTTTACAGCGAATTCGAACGCTACGAAAAAGAGCTGTCGGACTGATACCCGCTCCATCCGGCCGGATCCACGGGCTCCAATCCGCTCTTTTCTCGCCATGCGATCGCTGCTATAGATCAGGGAAGCATGAAACTCGCAATCATCTCCGACATCCACAGCAATCTCGAAGCCTTTATCCAGGTGATCGAGGATATTGACGCGCAAGGCGCCACGGAGATCATCTGCCTGGGCGACAGCATCGGCTACGGCCCGGACCCCGAAGCCGTGGTGGCCCTGCTGCGCCGGCGCGATATCCCCCAGGTGGTTGGCAACCACGAGGCGGCCGTCATCCGCCGCGCAGATCGTTACTGGTTCAACCCCGTGGCCCGGAAAGCACTGAAAAAGACCACCAGGCTGCTCACCAAAGAGACCGAAGACTACATCCGCTCGCTGCCTCTGTTTCTGAAACGCTTTGACTGCCATTTCGTCCACGGCAGTCCGCCCGACTCCTACCGGACCTATTTGTTCGAATACGAAGACGAGCAGCTGCCCGGCCTGTTCGCGGCTTTTGACACCCCGCTCTGCTTTGCGGGCCATACGCACGAGCTCGCCATCATCAGCACCCGGAAAAGCAACTATTACCGCCGGGAACTGCACCAGGAACGTTTGGTCCTGGATCCGGACGAACGCCATGTGATCAACGCGGGCAGCGTGGGCCAGCCGCGCGACGGCGACAACCACGCCAAATACGTACTCTGGACCCCGGACTCCCGTCTGCTCGAAGTCCGCTACGTGGACTACGACCGCGAAACCACTTCCCGCAAAATCCGCGAACTCGGCATGCCCGAACAATACGCCAACAGGCTTTTATAATTTTTTATGATGCAGACTTCTTTCCGGGGCGCCGTCTCCCCCGGCTTCCCCGACATCTTAGACTCTGCTGTCCCCGTATGAAACATATAGGAAAATATACCATATGCGGTCTGCTGGGCCGCGGCGGCATGGGCCATGTCTACAAGGCGCGTATCCCGGTAGTGGATAAAATCGTGGCCCTCAAGCTTTGCCGACCGACCCCGGACCTGCTGCAGCTCAAAGGCAGGAACGCCATTGTCAAGGAGTTCAGGCGGGAGGCCCGGATCATGGCTCAAATCAACCACCCGCACGTGGCCCAGATCTGGGATTTCGACTACGACGCCGAAGGCAACCCCTTTTTCGTCATGGAATACCATTGCGACAACCTGGGCGCGGCCATCGGCGAGAGCTACCGCCACGACGTGCCCACGCGCCGCCTGCGACCGGACCATGCCGTACGGTACGCACTCCAGACCCTGGACGGGCTGGCGCGGTTGCACCACACGGGCATTGTGCACCGCGACATCAAGCCCTACAACCTGCTGCTGACCGAACTGGACCGGGTCAAGATCATCGACTTCGGGCTGTCCCGGCTGCGTAATGAACAAAGCCAGGCCGCACCACAAGGCGTAAAGATCGGCACGCCCTTTTACGCGGCGCCCGAACAAGAGCAAACGCCCGAGCAGGCCGACCACCGTGCCGACCTGTTTTCCACGGCCGTGATGCTGCACCGCATGCTCGCGGGCGAACTCCCGACGGAAACCACCGGCGACCCGCTTTCGCCCGAAGCCGCGGCTGTGCTGGACAGGCTCAATACGCACTCCGGCGCGGACTGGAACTCTTTTTTCGCCACAGCCCTGGCCCA
Source organism: Desulfovibrionaceae bacterium (assembly GCA_963677785.2). Lineage (GTDB taxonomy): Bacteria > Desulfobacterota > Desulfovibrionia > Desulfovibrionales > Desulfovibrionaceae. The sequence goes on from CAXXDH010000003.1 coordinate 520,835, forward strand.
GGATCCGGACCGGCGCTTTGCGGACGCCTCCTCCATGAGCCGGGCTCTGGAAGCCCTTCTGGAACGTTGGCGCGCGCAGCGGGAAACGGTCTGCGTCGCGGATTTCGACACCGAAACAACCACCGGGCCGGCTGTCTTGCCTCGATCCATCCGCGCCACCCCCGTGAAAACCGGCCCCATACCGGCGGCGCAGGCCTTCCGTACGGACGCTTTGGCCCGCCCGCGCGTCTGGGCCGCTCATTTCGAATCCCTGCCCGACGGCAGTCTGGCGGACAGATCCTGCGGTCTGCAATGGCAGGCCTCGGGTTCGCCCTATCCCGTACGCTGGGATGAGATTCCGGACTACCTGGAGCGGCTCAATGCGGACCGGCTGCCAAATACCGCCCCCTGGCGGCTGCCCACGGCCAACGAACTGGTCTGCCTGGTGGCCGCGGCATCCGATGAGGCCGACTTTTGCGGCGCATCTCCCTTTGACAAACGCCAGCGTATCCTGTGGAGTGCGGACCGGCGTACGTTTACTTCGGCCTGGTGCCTGAACAGCGCGCTGGGTTTTCTGGACTGGCGCGACACGACCTGCCGCTGCTGGATACGGGCCGTACGGGAGCTGAACTCATGAATGTCGAATGCCAACGCTGCGGCCAGTGCTGTCTGCAAGGCGGCCCCGGACTGCATGTCCAGGACCTGCCTTTGGTCAGGGACGGACTGATCCGCAAGGAAAACCTGCTGGTGCTGCGCCGGGGCGAACCGGCCTTTGACCAGCCCGCGGGCGCTTACGTGCTGCTGGAGGCGGAAATGCTCAAAATCGCCTCCAAACCGGGCGAACGCGGCTGCGTGTTTTACGACGGCTCAGGCTGCGCCATCTACGCACACCGCCCGGTGCAATGCCAGACGCTTTTCTGCAGGAACAGCAGCGCACTGGAAGATCTGTACCGTACGCAACGGCTGACCCGTGCGGACGTGCTCGACAAAGCGTCCGCCTTGTGGGAACTTGTCAGGGAACACGAGGAACACTGCTCCTTTGCCCGGCTCAAAGCCCCGGCCCTGAGCTACCGCCTTACGCGCGCGGCGGAAGATGCGGAGCCCCTGCTGCGGGCCCTGCGGTATGACGACGCCCTGCGCGAATCGTTGCACGGGCTGGGTCCGGCCCTGGAATTCGCGTTCGGACGCCCCCTGCGTACGACGCTTGGAGCACTCGGTCTGGCGGTCTTCAACGGACCGTCGGGCATCGACCTCGCGGTCCGGCCCCTGCCGGCCCAAATGGCAACGCTGTTGCAAGATTCTTAATTCGGGAGGAACACCCCATGTACGTAGTCACCGGAGGCGCCGGTTTTATCGGCAGCGCCATGATCTGGAAACTGAACCAGATGGGCATCGACAATATTCTGGTTGTGGACAATCTGGGCTCGGGCGAAAAATGGAAGAACCTGATCAATCTGCGATACGCGGATTATATGCACAAAAGCGTTTTTTTCGCCCGGCTCGCGCACGACAACCTCCCGGTTTCCATCAAGGCCGTCTTTCACATGGGCGCCTGTTCCGCCACCACGGAAAAGGACGCGGACTATCTGATGGAAAACAATTTCCATTTCACCCGCGACCTCTGCCTCTGGGCCATGGAAAACCACGTACGTTTTATCAATGCCAGCAGCGCCGCCACGTACGGCAACGGCAACAAGGGCTTTGACGACAGCGTGGAGACCATGCTGACCCTGCAGCCCATGAACATGTACGGCTATTCCAAGCAGCTTTTCGATCTCTGGGCCCATGCCAACGGCTGGCTCGAACAGATTGCCAGCCTGAAATTCTTCAACGTGTTCGGCCCCAACGAATACCACAAAGGCGACATGAAGAGCGTGGTATGCAAAGCCTACAGGCAGATCAAGGAAACCGGCTCGCTCGGATTGTTCAAATCCTACCGCCCGGACTACCCGGACGGCGGCCAGCAGCGGGATTTCGTCTACGTCAAGGACTGCGTGGACGTGATGTTCTGGCTGCTCGAACATCCGGAGGCCAACGGCATCTTCAACGTGGGCACGGGCCGGGCGCGTACCTGGAATGATCTGGCGGACGCCGTGTTTGCCGCCCTGGACCTGGAGCGCCGCGTCACCTATATCCCCATGCCTGAAACTATCCGGAATTCCTATCAATACTATACACAGGCAGAGATACAACGACTCGCGGAAGTCGGCTACAACACCCCGTTCACCCCCCTGGAAGACGCCGTCAAGGACTATGTCGCCTGCTATTTAGAGAAGGAGAACGCGTACTTGCATCCTTAGCTCCGCTGGATTATGATCACTTTCACGACGTATGTGCAGAGGAGAGGGAATGCACGAAACACCTTGCGCCATCAACACATTTTGTACCAAGCTACCTATTCTTGATGCTGGGCGACACATTTGGGGCTATACTTTTTTCTACAAGCCCGAATCGCAGGACAGCAGCGTGAAGGATACCGACCAGCACCGGACAATGCTCCAGGCTGCTGCGGATTCCCTGCAAGGCGCGACAGGGCAAAACAAACAAATGCTGCGCATCTGCACGGCGTTTCCAGACCAATCGGTGATAGACGGCATGCCTTACCTGTTCTCCTGCGAACAGGGCGTCATCGAACTGCAGGACAACGCTTATCCGTCACAGTCGCTGCTCAACAGCCTGCAATCACTGCGCAACAAAAACTACTCCATCGCCCTGGAGATAGGTCCCGGCATCCGCCATTCGCCCGAGATGCTGCGGATGGCGGACATACTCAAGGCCGACCCGTCGCAGATCTCTGAAAGCAAACGCGCCGCACTTGTGGCCAAGGGGCACGAAAGACGCGCCACCATGCTGGCCCAGCGTATCGATTCGCAAGAGGCCTTTCAAAATGCCCGAGAAGCCGGGTTTAATTTGTTCGAGGGCTTTTTTTTCCAGCAGCCTGAAGCAAGCGAGCCGCGCGCGTTGAGTTCCATGGAAAGCACGCGCCTGCGCTTGTTTCGCCTGCTGCAGAGTCCGGAGCCGGATTTCGGCGCCCTGGGGGAAGTGATCCAGGCCGACGTCTCCCTGAGCTACAGGTTGCTGTCTTTGCTCAACTCACCGGCCTTCAAGCTCGTACGCCGTATAGAGTCCGTGGGGCAGGCTTTGGTTATGCTGGGGTGGCAGCAATTGAAAAACTGGCTGCTTGTGGTGATCCTTTCGGACCTGATGACTCCGGGAAAATGCCCCGAACTGGTCGTCAACTCGGCCCAGCGGGCCAAATTTTTCGAACTGGCCTCTCAGAAAGTCCGGGAACCGGCCTACGCACCCGAGACCCTGTTTTTGTTAGGGCTGTTTTCCCTGCTCGAAGCCATGATGGATATCCCCATGAAGCATATAGCGGTCAATCTGCCTCTGGACGACCCCATAAAAGAAGCGCTCTGCGGCCAGCAGAACGCCTGTTTCCGCTGGCTGGAGCTGGCCGAAAACTTCGAAACCCGCAACTGGGACCAGGTCAGGGACCTGCTCGCCGCATTCCAGCTGGATCCGCTGGAAGCCGCCAACGCCTACCACGCGTCCACACTTTGGGCCAACTCCATGTTGACGTTATTTTAAAGCGGATTACTCGCTTCTTTTCACACCCTCAGTTCTTGCGTTTGAACAGACGTTCGAGGTCGCTCACGTCCCAATGGATCAGAATGGGGCGACCGTGCGGACAGTATTCGCGCTGCGGGGTCTGCTGCCAGGCCTCCAGCAAAGCCAGGGCTTCCTCGCGAGCCAGGGGCTGACCGGCCTTGACCGCGGACTTGCAGGAGAGCATCTTCCAGAGCTCGTCAATGCTGCGGCTCTGGCCGCTGAGCATGGCCTGCAGCAGCTCTTTGGATTCGCCCGGCTCCAGGCCGCCTGGAATTCCCTTGATACGGCAGAGTTCTTCCGAAACCATTTCCAGCGAATACCCGAGCTGGCGCAGTTCGGCCCACAGCTCCTGCAGGTGCGAGCGTTCGGACGGATGCAGTACGAGTTCCAGAGGCATGGCCAGGAGCTGCGAATCCCCCCGCTGTCCGGCAGCCCGCATGCGCGCGTACAATACGCGCTCGTGGGCCGCGTGCTGGTCCAGCAGGGCCAGTCCCTGGTTACCGAGGCGCAGGATAAAGTACGTATCCGCCAGAATGCCCAGAAAAGCCACTTCCTGGTTGGCGAACTGAAAACGCGTATGGGTCTGGTCCTGGGCGGGCATTACGGGCCGTACGACAGGTTCTGTGACAGCGTCGTCAAGTCCGGGCTCGGCAACGTACGCCGGACCGCCCTGGGGCGCTGTCTGGGGAAAATCTTCCTGAGCCTTGCCGGACGGACGGATGTCCAGGGCGTATTGTTCGTTGCGGACAGGGGCTTCCGGTCCGGCGGGTCTCAGGCCGGTGCCGGTGTTCTGGTCATGTTGTCCGCCGGCATCTTCGGAGAACCCGAACTCCGCGGCAGCGTCCTGGTCCGGACGGCTGCGCAGCCCCTCGTACGCGCCGGCGTGCGGCGAACGAAACAGATCCGAGGCAAAGGCCGGCGGTTCGGTGATATGCGCCGCGTCAAAAGGCGCGCGTTCGTGCGTATCCAGTGCCGTACGCAGAGCGCGGCGTACGGTGGAAAACACGGTGCTCTCGTCGCGGAAGCGGACTTCGGCTTTGGCCGGATGGACATTGGCGTCCACCTCGTCCGGCGGCAGTTCGAGAAACAACACCAGGGGCGGATACTCGCGGGCCAGCAACCGGCCTTTGTAGGCCTCCATGGCGGCTTTGAGCAGCAGCCTGTCCTGCACGGCCCGGCCGTTGACGAAAAAGAGCATCCGGTTGGCCCGGCTCTGCTTGACGCCCGGACGTCCGGCAAGGCCGTACGCACGGTACGGACCGTTCTCGAGGTCGAAATCCAGCAAGCCCTCGGTCAGGGCCGGAGGCCAGGCCTGAGCCAGACGATCCCGCAAGGACTGGCACGCGGGAAAGCAAAAGACCTCGCGGGTCTCGTTGCGCAGCACAAAGGCCGTATCCAGCGCGGTCAGGGCCAGGCGAAACAAGGTTTCCTGGCAGCGGTTGCTCTCCGTGGCCTGGGTTTTCAAAAATTTCAGCCGTGCCGGTATGTTGGCGAACAGTTCGCGGACCTCGACCCGCGCCCCCGGTGGTATGGCCGCCGGCCCTTTGTCCTGGATGCGCCCATGCAATACGCGGATGAACGACGCGTCGGCTCCCGAAACTTCCGAAGCATCCAGGGCGTCCGGCGGGCGTAGGGCCGCGCTCATGGTGAAATGGGACACTGAGGCGATGCTGGGCAGGGCCTCGCCGCGAAATCCGAAACTCAGAATCTGCGAAAGTTCTTCAATGGAGCCTATTTTGCTGGTGGCGTGGCGCGTCACGGCCAGTTCCAGTTCTTCCTGTCCCAGGCCGTGGCCGTTGTCCTGTACGCATATCAATCCCTGGCCGCCCCGTTCGATGCGTACGTCCACACTGGTGGCCCCGGCGTCCAGGCTGTTCTCCACAAGTTCCTTGAGCACGCTGGACGGACGCTCCACCACCTCCCCGGCGGCGATCTGATTCTTCAGTTCGGGAGGCAATACGCGTATGGGTCGTTTTCCGGTTTCCTGCATCAGTGGTGTTCCGCTCCTTGTTCCGTTCGTTCACTACAAATTACTTTGAATTTCTCCTCATGAATCTGTCAACTGCGTTTTTTACAACTGAACGATAAACGCCCTTATTGTAACATAAGTAAAAAATCCGGGGCGTCCAGACGGGCGCCCCGGATTCTGCTGCTCCTGCTGCGGGAGGTCGTCCTGTCCCTTATTCCGCGTCGATTAACCCGGCAAGATTCCATTCCGATCCCAGGAAATTGTCGTCATCCGCGGCAAAATCCCAGCCCTCGCCCTTGGTTTCATTCTTGATGTAGCAATCATCGGTCAATTTCCACCAGGCGGCCTTGCCGTTTTTCTCGTTATACCAGAACAAAGCCTTTTCTCCATCGATTTCCCGAACTTCCACCAGGCGCCAGACAGATGTCAGCGTGATGTTCGTCGCCACGAAATCCCAGCTCTCGCCCCGTACGCTGCTTTCCAGTTTCTTCTCGTCGTTCAATTTCCAGAACACGATCTTGCCGCTGTCCTGGTTGTGCCAGATCAGCGTATCTTTACCACCTATCTCGGTGGTGCCCGCCAGTTTCCAGTTGCTACTGAGCGTCACTTCTTCCGTGACGTAATCCCAACCGCTGCCCTGGTCGTTATTGATCTGGTTGCCTTCGTTATTGAGTTTCCACCAGACCACCTTGCCGGAATCCTGACTATGCCAGATCATATAGGAGGAAACCGAGTTGCTGGGAACAAAACTATAGGTCTCGCCGTAAGCCACGTCGCTTGCGGTCTGAGCGTACGCCCGTACGTAATAGGTCGTACCGGCGCTCAGTCCGGTCATCTTGCTGGAAAATTCTCCTGTTCCCTCGCCTTCGTCTGTCGTACTGTCCGAATCGATGGTAGGCTCTTCAGATGTCCCCCAGCACAGGCCACGAGCCGTTATGGACGAACCGCCGTTGGAGGTTATGTTGCCGCCGCTCCAGGCCGTGGATCCCGTGATACCGTAAACAGCCACCGTGGAAATGGTCGGCACTCCCCTGGTGACAATCAACTGTCCGGAATAGGCCGTGCCGTCCGAGTTGGTGGCGTAGGCCCGGACATAGTAGGTCACTCCAGCCTCAAGATTGATTATCGTACTGGTGAACTCACCCGTTCCGGAACCGTCCGAGGTGGACGCGTTCCCGTCCACGGTCGGATTCTCGGATATGGACCAAGCCACGCCGCGTGCGCTCACGCTAGCCCCCCCATCCGACAGCACGTTGCTCGATACGGTCAGCGTACTGCCATCAATGGAGTATTCAAGCACGGAAACAGTGGGGACCGACTGCGTATCCACTGCCGCATGGACGCTTTGCGCCGGATACGACAGCAGCAAAGCGAGCAAACCCCACAGAAGCAATACGTCATGCGACCTGCGCCAATACTGCCGAATCTTATTGATACCTGACATTGCAACGACCTCCTGTTGCTTTTTTGGTTCCGGGTCTTCCGTTCCAGGAAACGCGCCTGGCGTGCAACAACAACGCGTCAAATTCACGACTCTTTTTTTCCTGGTTGCTATTTTTCCCCTCTACCCGTAACATTTTGAATTACTTTATCCCTTTTTGTATCTACGGTGTCGCCGCTTCTTTTTGCCGTACAAGAAGTGAAGGCGTTCCGTATTGCCGTGCGAGGTAGCAGAACTTGTGCCAAATCACAAATCCTCTTTTATTCTCAAGTGTTCCAATATCAGTTTCAGCTTTTCCTCTGGAAAAGCCCTGTTCAGCGGTCTGAACCTCAGCCTGCCCCATGGCGCTTTTGCACTAGTCAAAGGCCCATCAGGTACGGGCAAGTCCACGCTGCTGCGGCTCTGCAACCGGCTGGAGGAGCCCCGGCAAGGGGATATTCTGTTCGACGGAAACTCCGTACGCAGCTATGCGCCAGCCCTGCTGCGCCGGGAGATGGCTTATGTCCAGCAGAGCCCGGTCGTGCTGGACGCCTCGGTCCGGGACAACCTGCTGTTGCCGTTCGGATTCCGGCAAAACAAGGATCTGACGCCGCCCACGGACGAGGCGCTCCACGCGGCGCTGCAGCGCTTCGTACCGGATACGTCCCTGCGGGAAAACGCGCTGAACCTGTCCGGCGGCCAGCGCCAGCGGCTCTGCCTGCTGCGCGCGCTGCTGCTCAAGCCCCGGCTGCTGTTGCTGGACGAACCCACCAGTGCGCTGGATCCTGAAAACCGGGCCATGGTGGAAGAGGTTGTCGAAAATTTGAACCGCGAACAGGGCATAAGCGTCCTGTTCGTCAGTCATCAGGACTATGTGCCGCATAACGTACGGAGCTTGTTAACCATACGGATAGACGCGGGACGCGCCGAAGTTTTGACTGAAGCTGCCAAGGAACCAGGCAAAACGGGAGACGTACAATGGACATAGCCCAGATAGGTTACGGCCAGCTGCTACTGAGCCTGTTGTTCGTGCTTGCGGCCGGGGGAGCCTCCCTGGTCTACCAGCTCAAACTCGAACGGGATCTGTTTTGGGGGACCGTACGAACTTTTGCCCAGCTGTTCGTGATGGGCTACGCGCTCAAACTGCTCTTCGACCTCCGGATGGGCTTGCCCGTGCTGCTGGTGTTTTGCTGCATGATCGGCTTTGCGGCCCGGATCATCAACGGACGGGTCAAAGAGCCGGACGTATCCTATATGCTGCCGACCCTGCTTTCCATGCTGGGCAGTTATACGCTCGTCACCATCATCGTCACCGCCATGGTCGTCCGGGTGGAGCCCTGGTGGCTGCCGCAATATTTCCTGCCCCTGGGCGGCATGGTCATCGGCAACTCCATGACCGCGCAGGCCATCGCCCTGGAACGGCTGTTCAGCCAGCTGCGCCAGCGCAGGGATGAAGTGGAAATGCGGCTCTGCCTCGGAGCCTCTCCGAAGGAGGCTTCGCAAATTTTTTTGCAACAAGCCCTAAAGGCTGGGATGATTCCGTCGATAAATAGTATGATGGGGGTTGGTTTCGTTTCCATACCCGGAATGATGACCGGCCAGATTCTGGCCGGGGCAGACCCCATGCTGGCGGTGCGCTATCAAATCGTCGTGATGCTGATGCTAGTCGGCTCCACCGCGCTCGCCACGCTGCTCGTACTCAATCTGGTGCGTAACCGTTGCTTCGGACCAGGCGGCCGACTCCTCCTGGGCCCCAGGCATGGGTAACCGGCCCTGCGCACCGTGGGCTAGGAGGCCTGTCATGACCGAAGCCGCGATACGCCTGCAAAAACGCATCTCCCAGGCCATCGGCCTGAAAAAAAATACCGTACGTGAAATTTGGGATCCGGAACTGATTTATGTGGAATGCATGCACTGCGGACGGCCCGTACTCTGGAAACCCGGCGTAAGCACGGACCTGCTCCTGCAGGCGGGCGTACGCCCGGAGCAGCTGGACGAAAGCTGTCTGATCCTGTCCAAGGGCTGCCCGGCCTGCCAGCACGGGCAGCATCTGTTTGAAACCAAGGTGGTCCGGCTGACCAATACGCGCAATCCCCGGACCGGACTGCGGGACGCGCACGGCTGGTCCTGACCCCGCCGCCGCGCCCCGGATCCTTACCCGCGGCTAATCTCTGTTTTCGAGTTCAGCCGCGGCTTTGGCAACGCTTTCCTTGAACCCCGCGCGCACCTTTGCCAGGGCTTCGGCCACCTGCGGCTCCTGCAGGGCCACGATCTGGGCGGCCAGATAGGCCGCGTTCTTGGCCCCGGCCTTGTCCAAAGAGACAGTTCCCACCGGAAAGCCCGGAGGCATCTGCACCGTTGCGAGCAGGGCGTCCATGCCGCCCAGGGAGGACGCCGTCACGGGCACGCCGATGACGGGTTTGAGCGTCCGCGCGGCCACCGCTCCGGCCAGATGGGCTGCCATGCCGGCCGCGCAGATGAAAACCTGGCAGCCGTTTTTTTCGAGTTCTTCCACCAGAGCGACCGTCCGCTCCGGCGTACGGTGTGCGGAGCTTACCGTGAAACGGTAGCTCACACCCAGTTTTTTCAACGTATCCGCACACGGACGCATGGTTTCTTCGTCCGAAATGCTTCCCATGAAGATGCCGACCTGAGGCATGTTTGTTACTCCTGTTGTTACGCCTTCCGCAGCCCTTTGTCGCCAATGTCGCGGCGGTAGTAGCAGGTATCGAAATGAATTTTTTCCACAGCCTCGTACGCCTTGCGTTTGGCATCCGACAGGTCCAGGCCCAGGGCAGTGACGCCGAGTACGCGGCCGCCCGAGGTCACGACCTGTCCGTCGGCGAAGGTTGTGCCCGCGTGGAAGACCTTGACCCCGTCAATGGCGTCCGCCAGGCTCAGCCTCTCGATGAGCATGCCCTTGGGATAGGAGCCCGGATAGCCGCCCGCAGCCATGACCACGCAGATGCTGGTCTCGCGGTGGTATTGCACGTCCAGCGTATGCAGCCGCCCTTCCACGCAGGCCAGCATGATTTCCGCCAGATCGCTCTTCAGCCGCATCAGCAGCGGCTGGCATTCGGGATCACCGAAACGGACGTTGTATTCGAGCACCTTCATCTCGCCGCCCTTGAGCATCAGTCCCGCGTACAGTATGCCCACAAAGGGATGGCCGCGTTTGGCCATTTCCTTGACAATGGGCATGATCACCTTGCCCGCTGCCTCGGCATAGCGGGATTCGGGCAGAACAGGCGCCGGACTGTAGGCGCCCATGCCGCCGGTGTTGGGTCCGGTGTCCCCCTCACCCACGGCCTTGTGGTCCTGGGACGAAGGCATGCAGAGGACGTGTTCGCCGTCGCAGAACGCCAGGAACGAGGCCTCCTCGCCCTGCAGAAACTCTTCGATCACCACTTTGGCCCCGGCATCGCCGAACGCGTTGTCGCGCATGCACTGGTCCAGGGCCTCCTGGGCCTCTACCCGTGTCTGGGCCACCACGACGCCCTTGCCCGCGGCCAGGCCGTCGGCCTTGACCACCACGGGAATGGCGCAGTTTTCCAGATAGGCCCGGGCCGGTTCGTATTCGGTAAAAATCTCGCAAGCCGCCGTGGGCACGCCCGCCGCGTCCATAATCTCCTTGGCAAAGGCCTTGCTGCCTTCCAGCTGGGCCGCGTAGCTTCCCGGTCCGAAGCACGGAATGCCGGCTTGTTTCAGCTCGTCCCCCAGCCCCAGCACCAGGGGCAGTTCCGGCCCCGTGACCACCAGGTCGATATTTTTTTTCTTGGCAAAAGCAACCAGGCCGGGAATGTCGTTGTCCTTAATATTCACATTCTCGGCTTCCAGCGCCGTTCCGCCGTTGCCTGGGGCAACATAAACATGCGTTACCAATGGACTTTGCTTGAGTTTCCAGGCCAGAGCATGCTCTCTGCCTCCTGATCCAACGAGCAGAATCTTCACGACTTTCTCCTAGCGCTTGAAGGGTTGTTTTCGCAATTTTAGGAAAAAACCACCCTACTCGGGTTTTCCCTTTTTGCGACATTCATGTTACGTCACAATGTCCGGCCGACCGATAGCGCGTTTTTACGTGATTTTTCCCCCACGGACAAGTTCGCACGGAATAGTCCGCAGGGGCAGGTTCTTCTGTTGCGCGCAGCAGCCCGGCCGGGGTCAAGAGCCAAGAAGGAGAGACACGAAGATGCAGAGCACGCGCCGTTTTCTGGCCGATTACTCGGAGGACGAGCTACAGGCCAAACAACTCAAAGGGCTGCAATGGACCGTTGCCCACGCCTACAACGGCAACCCCACCTATCGCCAAAAACTGGAAGAGGCCGGAATAGGTCCGGATACGGTCAAAAACCTGGACGACATCAGGCGGTTGCCCTTCACCTCGGTGGAGGACCTGCGCGCGGGCTATCCCCTGCCCCTGCTTTGCGTTCCCGAAGACCAGGTCGTACGTATTCATTCATCTTCCGGCACCACGGGCAAACGTAAAATTTTATGCTATACGCAGCGCGACATCGACACCTGGAAGCACATGTTCGCCCGCTGCTACGAACTGGCCGGACTGACCACCAAGGACCGCGTGCAGATCGCCGTGGGATACGGCCTGTGGACCGCGGGCGCGGGTTTTCAGCTCGGCTGCGAACATTTCGGCGCCATGGCCGTCCCCGTGGGTCCGGGCCATCTGGATATCCACATCAAGATGCTCACGGACCTCAAACCCACCTGTTTGTGCTCCACGGCCTCCATGGCCCTGCTCCTGGGGGAAGAACTGGAAAAACGCGGGATCAAGGACCAGATCAATCTCAAGACCTGCATTTTCGGCGCGGAAACCCACAGCGCGCGGATGCGGCGTAATTTCGAACGCAAGCTGGGGCTGGAACAGAGTTTCGACATCACCGGCATGACCGAGCTCTACGGTCCGGGCTCCGGACTCGAATGCCAGGCTCATGAAGGTATCCATTACTGGGCGGATTATTATATCCTCGAGATCCTGGACCCCATTACGCTGGAACCCGTGGCCCCCGGCGAAGTGGGAGAAATGGTCGTGACCTCGCTCTGCAAGGAAGCCGCTCCCCTGATCCGCTACCGGACGCGCGACCTGACCCGGCTGCTCCCCGGCGATTGCCCCTGCGGTCTGAAGCTGCCGCGCCACGACAAGATCATGGGGCGCTCGGACGACATGATCATCTATCGCGGCGTAAACATCTATCCGTCCCAGATCGGCGAAGTGCTCGAAGGATTCAGGGAACTCAGCTCCGAATTCCAGATTCACCTGACCCGCAGCCAGGGCCTGGACGTACTGCGGCTCAAGGTCGAACACAAGCCCGACAACGTACCGCCGTCCGTGCCGGATCTCGAAAAAGTCATCAGCCGCTCGCTGCAGAAACAGCTTCTGGCCCGCTGCGAGGTGGAAGTCCTGGCTCCCGGAGCGCTGCCCCGGACCATGGGCAAATCCAAGCGCGTTCAGGACGAGCGCAACGGCGATTAAACAAGGCATCAGTAAATTCCCTTGCCGCAGCCCGCGGCAAGGGGATGGCAGGTCTCGTACTGCACTAGCCCAGAAACGCGGCTATCTGCATCAGCAGGGAATCCTTGTCCAGCGGACAGGAAAGAAAGCTGGAGATCCCGGTTTCTCCGAACTGGGAGGCGACCTCCTTGTAGTGGCGTCCGGCAATGGACAAGACCGGATACGGGAGCAGGCCATGGCGGGCCTCCCACCGGCGCAGAGCCAGGGTGGTCTCCTTGCCGTCCAGATCATTCAGTTCGTGGTCCAGCAGAATCAGATCATATCCGCCTCCCGGCACCCGTTGCAGCACTTCCAGTCCGCTGTCCACGATATCGTGGGCAAAGGGCGCGTTCCGGAAATAAAAATTGAGCAGCATGGCCGTATTCACGGACCGGACGCCCACCAGGACGCGTTTTTCTTTTTGTGCGGGGGGCTCCGCAGGCGCGGTTTCCAGAAAGGCGGTCAGTTTTTTGTCCAGCAGCATTTCCGTGCTTTCGCGTACGGGCGGGTCGAGCGGAATGTCCACCTGGTCCGGGTTGAGTTCCTCGGCCGCGTAGCTGTGAATGATCCCGCTTTCCAGCAGCAGGTCGTGTACGTCCGGGTCAATGTGCCCCGAGTCCTTGAGCTTGCCCAGGATGGCAATGGCCTGGGAAAGCTGCATGGGCTTCTTGTAGGGCCTGTCCCGTGCCGTGAGCGCTTCGAAAATATCGGCCACGGCCAGTATCCTGGCCTGCAGGGAGAGTTCCGCCCCCGTCAATCGGAAGGGATAGCCCGTGCCGTCCATTTTCTCATGATGCTGTCCGGCGAATTCGGGCACCCGTTTCAGGTGTTTGGGAAAGGGCAGCTCGGAAAGCATGCAGCTGGTGACCACGGCGTGGCGTTCGATGATCTGCCGTTCGTCCGCGGTCAATGTGCCGCGCCGTATGGACAGATTGCAGAGTTCGTCGCCCGTGAGCAGGGGCAGTGTTTGCCCGTCTTTGACGTACGTTTTCCGGCCTATCTCCCAGAGCCGCTCTAGTCGCGAATCGTCCATGAATTCGTTGGGCGCGTTGCAGGAACGCAGAAAGTCCTTGTCCTCCCGCAGGGCCTCCATCTCGCGCAGCAATTTCCGGTCGGCTTCGCTCCCAGGGCCGTCCGCGACGTCCTTGCCTTCCCGGACACGGGCCAGCTGCCGGCGCAGCAGTTCCAGCTCCAGCCCCCGGATGGCGCATTCGAAACGCTCCTGCACCAGTTCGATCCGGTCGCAGATCCCCTCCAGTTTGGCCGCCTTGTCGACAATATGCTCGGGAGTGGCGATTTTGCCGATGTCGTGCAGCCAGGACGCGATCCGCAGCTCTTCGAGCTCATTGGCGCTGAAGGATACCTCGGCAAAGGGCCCGCTGCGCCTTTCATTGACGGCCTGGGCCATGAGCAGCGACAGGATGCTGACCCGGGCGATATGCCCGCCCGTGTAGCGGGATTTTTCCTCAATGGCCCCGGCAATACTCTTGATGAACGCGTCGAACAGTTCCTGAAGATTGCGTATCAACCGGGTCTTGGTCAGCGTCGCCGCCGCCTGCGAGGCCAGCGAAGCCACCACGCTGACCTGCGTGTCGCTGAATTCCATGACCTCGCCCGAGTTCCTCTCCGTGGCATTGAGCAGCTGCAGCACGCCGATGACGTCGTTTTCGTGGTCGCGCATGGGAATCAGCAGCATGGATTTCGAACGATAGCCTGTTTGCAGGTCGTATTGTTGGGTGCCTGAAAAATCAAACGTATCGCATTGATAAACATCCGGTATGGCGATTATTTCACCCGTATGGGCCACGTGCGCCGAAACATGCGTATGGTTTGGACGGCCGTTTTCATAAAGCGGCACCGGGGGCAGCGTGCTTTTTGTGCCGCTGACGCCACCCAGATAGGTTTTCATGGAATTGTTCTGCATGATCACGAAATCGAGATGGCTGCCCTGTTCGCTGATCATATACAGGGATCCGGCGTCCGCGTTGGTGAGTTCCCGGGCTTCAAAAACGATCAATTCCAGCAGACGGCACTGATTGTGCTCTCCGGAAAGGGCCAAGCCGATTTCCGCATAGCGGGTCAGCTGGGCGTCCTTTTTTACCATCTGCCTGTTCATGGAGCCTACAAGCCGCCGGTAGGCCCGCTGTTGTCTGAGGTCTTCGGATATCTCAGTCGGATCGTTTTTTTGCGACATGCCCTTCAGCCTCCTGGCGAACCGGCAATCCGGCCCCGTTTATGCCCATGTTCTGGAGAACCGTCCGCGCTTCGGGATCAAGCCCGCCCGTACAACTGCGTCAAGGCCTTGAGATAGGCCATGGGTTCGTATTCCAGCTGCCCGGGAGCCAGCCTCCAGCTCCAGTTTCCGTCCGGTTCCGCAGGGACATTCATACGGCCTTCCAGCCCCAGGCCGAGCACGTCCTGAATGGGCACAATGGCCGTATCCGCAACGCTCATCATGGCCAGACGGACACATTTTTCATGCACGCGTTCCGCATCCTCCGGCGTGCCCGCGTAGCGCAGAAAGCGTTGGCGGTCCTCATCCGAGGCGTCGTGGAAAAACCAGCCGTTGAAGGTGTTGTTATCGTGGGTGCCCGTATAGATGGCGCAGCATTTTTCCACGTTGTGCACAATGTGCGGACTGTGGGGCAAATCCCACCCGAAACCGAACTGCAGCACGGCCATGCCGGGAAAGCCGAAATTCTGTTTAAGCTCGTGCACGTCCGCGGTGATCAGTCCGAGGTCTTCGGCGATCACGGGCAGCGAACCGAAATGACGTAGCAAGGTGGAAAAAAGTTCCTGCCCGGGCGCATCCACCCAGGTGCCGTTGATGGCGGTTTCTTCCTCGGCAGGGACTTCCCAGTAGGCAGCAAAGCCGCGAAAATGATCCAGCCGGACCGCGTCGTAAAGCTGCAGATTATGCCGCATCCGCTTGATCCACCAGCCGAAACCGTCCCGGCGCATGGCCTCCCAGTCATAGACGGGGTTGCCCCAGCGCTGTCCGGTCTTGCTGAAATAATCCGGCGGCACCCCGGCCACGCAGATGGGATCGTACGCGGCGTCCAGCTTGAAGAACTGCGGATACGCCCAGACCTCGGCGCTGTCATATGTCACATAAATGGGCATATCGCCGATGAATTTCACGCCGGCGGCATTGGCATGAGCCTTGAGCGCGCCCCATTGTCGAAAAAACACGTATTGTATGAACTTGGCGTAGCGTATCTCCTGCGCCGCTTCCCGCTGCCACTGTTCCAGGGCCTCCGGGTCCCGCCTGGCGTACTGTTCGGGCCAGGAGGCCCAGCCCGCGCCGCCGAAACGCTGCTTGAGCGTAACGAACAAGGCAAAATCATCCAGCCAGCAGGCCTGTTCCTTGCAGAAACGGACAAACTCCCCGTCAGTCAAAAGTTTGTCCTTGACCGTATCGTAGGCCTGCCGCAACAGACCTTCCTTGTAGGCGGAAACCTGGTCGAAGAGCACCCTGGTCTCCGAAAACACCGGAGGATTTTCTATGGCCTCTTTGGAGAGCAGACCGGAGCGCGCCAGCAGATCCGGGCTGATCAACAGCGGATTGCCGGCATAGGCCGAATAGCTCGAATAGGGCGAATTGCCGATAAAGGTCGAAGTCGGACTCAGAGGCAAAATCTGCCAGTAGGTCTGGTGCAACTCCTTGAGCAATCCGGCAAAACGGTACGCAAAGGGCCCCAGATCGCCGATGCCGTAGGGGGAGGGCAAGGAAGTGATGTGCAGCAACATGCCGCTGGCGCGAATATTCATAAACCGGCCTTGGTTGGTTGTCAGATATATACAATTTCGGGCTGCCCGCTGTCCGGCCTTCTGCCCGGTCGCAAACAGTTGTCAGGAAAATATTGTCAAAGAGTACACGTAGGCTTCCATAGTGGTCAAGATTTTGTATGCAGAGTCGCCAGCTGCTTGCCCTTCCGGTTGCCGACCAGCTTTTTTTGGATATTGCAACCTCTTGATTTATCGGACGTACAGCAATTTTTTTTAGAATAAACCCCAGTGCCTTCTTTTTTCTTAAGACGGCATGTAATTTGCTGTGTGATTTAACATTAAGAAAAGCCAGAAACTGCCGATGAGTCGTATACA
This sequence comes from Desulfovibrionaceae bacterium, assembly GCA_963677785.2. Classification (GTDB taxonomy): domain Bacteria; phylum Desulfobacterota; class Desulfovibrionia; order Desulfovibrionales; family Desulfovibrionaceae. Next base: position 537,422 of record CAXXDH010000003.1, read on the forward strand.
GGGGGCAGTCATGAATCAGTTTCGCCATAAAATGCAACATCATTTCAACCCGCTTCATATCTATTGCCGGTTGCGTACGATGGGTTGCAGCAATGCCCTGGCCAAAAAGCTGTCCACTTTTTACGAACAATATTTTTACGCCAGAGTAAGCTGCTCGCTGCTCTTTTTCTGGACTTGCGCCGCGCCTCAGGCCAAGCAAAAAGCCTCCTGAGCTCCTTCTTTTCCATCCTTTCCTCAATATCAATAAAAAGCTCCTGCGAACCGGGAACGTTTTTGTATTCCAAGCCCAGTTTCCACCTTTCCGCCCTGCTGCGGTAAAAAAATCTCTCGTTCCCTGCGCCACGCAGTATGTGGATCAGCCTTGCCTGCGCAAGGGAAGTGATTTGCAAACAAATCTAAAAGAAGCATTTTCTTGTTGACTTTGATTCTCATTATCAGTAAAAGGTGGATAACTTGATCAGCCGCTTTATTTTGGCGGCTGCGCACTTTAGCCAAGCAAGGAGAACTTCATGCTCTACCCGAAGGATCTCATCGGAGTGGCGGACAACGACCTCGAGGCGGTGTTCCTCAACGGGCGCAAAGCCTTCAGGGTCAAGCTGCACATGGTGCAGTTCACCGAAGATGGCATGCGCAAGATAGGCCAGGGCATCCTGGACGTTGCGGAACGCTACGGCCTGTCCCCCGCGCGGCTCAAAGAACTCATGCAGGATTCCTTGTATCTTGCGCCCCCAAATCCCGGTTTGTATTTTCTGTTCCATATTCCGGAACTCGACGCCGATATCCACGTAAGCCTGCCGCGGAAATTCTGGCGCTTTTCGGACCTGGCGCATGAGTTGGAGCTGCCGGAAACCGTGGCCCCTGTCATGGAAACGTGCTCCGCAGCTCCGCTGCATGCCTGATGACGCGACTTCCCCTCCCGGAAGCCAAGTTGTGTGACGCCGGGCCCCAGGATGGATTGGCCGTCCTGGGGCCCTGTGCGTTGCACGTCCGGCAGGCCGCAGATACGCCCTTTCTCTTGTCCATGCTTTGCGGTAAAGGCTGTTTCAAAGAAACGAAACGAGCCCCCGATGCCGAAAAATATCGAAATAAAAGCAACCATACGGAATTACGCCGCAGTTAAAACCCGTATTCAGCAACTGTGTCCGGCGCAGCCCGCGCTCCTGCGCCAGAAAGACACCTACTTCCGTATCCGCAACGCCCGGTTGAAACTGCGCGAAACGCCTGCCGCCGCCGAACTCATCTATTATCGCAGAAACACGGAAAAAGGCCCCAAGCTTTCGCGCTATATCCGCAAAAAAATCCTGTTCCCGGCAATTCTGCGCAACTTCTTAGCGCTGCTGCTCGGCGTCAGGGGCGTGGTGGAAAAAGAACGCCTGCTGTTTTTCCACGGCAGAACGCGCATTCATCTGGATACGGTACGAACACTCGGCCAGTTCGTTGAATTCGAAGTGGTGCTCGGGGACTCCGATCCACCTGCCAGCGGCCAGGCTGAAGCCGAAATGCTCATGAACCAACTGAACCTCTCCCTAGCGGATCTTGTTGCCGCTTCCTACATCGATCTGCTCGAAGACGTTGGCGCCAAAGTGCATTGCGCTCCCTGAGCGTACGCGTTTGCCTTCCGGCCCCCTGCTCCTGTGCCATGCTGTACCGGAAAACCGTATAAAATCTATCATCAATAACTGAAATTTTCTTGACGCCCCCATGATGGTTATTTAGTGTCAACTTGTCTGATGAGTAGTCATCTGATCAATCACCCAGTAAAGCGAGCAAGAAAACGGCGTGACCCCCATCAAAAAAGTGCGGCTTTCCGACAGCGTCCTGGACGCCATACGTGAAATGATTGCCAACGAAGGATTTAAACCGGGCGACAAGTTCTACTCGGAAAAACAGCTGACCCAGAAACTGGAGGTCAGCCGTTCGTCCATCCGGGAAGCCTTGCGGATTCTGGAGGTCACCGGCCGGGTTTCCGTCCGCCAGGGCAAGGGCATTTTCGTCATGAATCCGCCCGAGCAGCAGCTGCGTTCGATTTCCGCCTGGGTGCAGAACAACGAGCAGGACCTGGTGGACCATTTCGAAGTCCGGTTGATGCTCGAACCCAAGGTCGCCTGGCATGCCACGCTCAAGGCCACGCCCGAAGAGGTCGGCCGGCTGGAGGCTATCTGCGAGGCCTTTTCCCGCAATGTGGAAAAAAACGACCTGGCCGCCAGCATTCAGGACGACCGCGATTTTCACCGTGTTCTCGCCAAGGCCACCAAAAACAACACCCTCTATTTCGTCATGAAGTGCATGGCCACGTCTCTCCCTGACGGCTGGATTTCCAGCCTGCACACGCCCGGACGCATGCGCAAGACCATCAGCGAGCACGGCGCCGTTCTGAACGCGGTGAAACACTGCAATCCGGACGCGGCCAAGGAGGCCATGTCACGCCATCTCATAAATGCCATACAGGACATACGATCCACCTTTCACGAACAGAGTACCCCGGCAACAAAACCGGACGCCAGCGAGGATGCGACATGCCGTTGAAGATCACCACCCTTGTGGAAAATTCTCCAGGCGAAAACCACGCCCTGCAAATTGAACACGGCATTTCTTTCCATGTGGAAAAAGACGGCCGCTGCATGCTGTTCGACGTGGGCCAGACCGGCGCGTTCATTCAAAATGCCCAGCGTTTGCGCATCGACCTGAGCGATCTCGAATACGTGGTGCTAAGCCACGGCCATTACGACCACTCGGGCGGCTTGCGCTTTCTGACCAGGCAGACCAGGGAGTTCCGGCTGCTGGTAGGACAGGGGTTTTTCGACGAAAAATATGGCTGCCGCAACAATGTCTTTGATTACCTGGGCAACGACTTTGACGAAAACTTTCTGGAAGACCAGGACATCGCCACCGAAACCCTGGATACGCGGCTGCGGGAGATCCTTCCGGGCATCTACGCCGTGACGCAATTCACGAAAAAGCACGAGGACGAAGTGATCAGCCCCAGATTCGTCATCCGCGAACCCGGCGGTTTCCGCCCCGATCACTTCACGGACGAACTCCTTGTGGCCATAGATACGCCCAAAGGCCTGGTCGTGCTGCTGGGCTGCTCGCATCCGGGCGTCAAAAATATGCTGGATACGGTCACGGACCTGCTGGAAAAACCGCTCTACGCCGTTATGGGCGGTACGCATCTTGTCGAGGCCACGCCCGCGAGCATGGCCCTGACCAAAACCTTTCTGAAAAATCGGGACGTCAAAGTTCTTGGCGTGTCCCATTGCACGGGCGAAGCAGGCACCAAATGCCTGAGCACCCTGGAGGACATGTTTTTTTACAACTGCACCGGAAGCTCCCTGTTTGTGGATTAGCCGTAGAGGTTCACGCCAGGAAGCCAGTGGACAGCCCCTAGTGCGGGGGCATTAGTCATCAATACACAGGAGGAAGTGGGATGCTCAGTTGGAAAAAAGTAGTAGGACTCGGCGTATTGGTTCTGATGGTTACGACGCTCATGTCGCTGCAGGTCACGGCGGATGCAGGCGAAAAGATCGTCTGGAAGTCGTCCGGACACGGCCCCGCGTCTGACCCCTCGCAGATTTTTCACGACAAACTCTGCAAAGCGATCACTGCGGCCACCAACGGCCGCCTGACCGTCAAACCTTTTGTGGGCGGCTCCATCGTGCCCGCCTACAAGGAACTGGACGCCGTGGACCAGGGCGTTCTGCAGATGTGCTACACCTGCCCCATGTACAACCTCGACAAATGGCCCGCGGCCGGACTGATCAGCTCGCGCCCCGGCGGCTTGCCCGGCGAAGCCCTGCGGACGTGGTTCGACTATGGCGGAGGCGCCGACCTGCTGAACAAAATGATGGGCCCTGACTACAACGCCCTGACTTTTCCCGGCGCCCTGGCCCCCCTGCCACAGGAAGTCTTTTTCCACTCCAAGGTCAAACTCAACAGCATGGCTGACATCAAAGGCCTGAAAGCCCGTTGCATGGGCGACGGCGGCGAGATCCTCAAGCGCATGGGCGCGGCCACGGTTATCATCCCCGGCGGCGAACTCTATGAAGCCATGCAGCGCGGCACCATCGACGCCTTCGAATACTCCACCCTGGCTTCCAACTGGAACATGCACTTCAACGAGGTGGCTCCCTACGTCTACCTCTCGCCCACCCGCGCGCCCAGCGATCCGCAGGTCTTTTTCGTCAACAAGGAAGCCTGGAACAAGCTGCCCGAAGACCTCAAGGTCATTGTACAGGGCCTGATCGCCAAGTTCACCCAGGATCAGCACGAGTACCTCGTCTATGAATCCATCCTGGCCGTGGACAAGTTCCGCAAGGCCGGCAACGAAGTCTACAAGGTGCCCAAGGACATCGACGAGGCCCTGACCAAGGAAGCCGACGCTTTCTATGAAGAAAAATCCAAAGACGAATCGCCCATTTTCGGCGAAATCTATCATTCCATGAAAAAATTCGGCGAAGACTACAACGCCATCAACTAACGTACGACACTACCGGACGCGGGAGAAAAGCATGAACTTTCTGAAAAACCTGTTGAAACTCATAGACTTTCTCAGTGAGAAATCCGGGGCTGTGGGAAAGTGGTTTGCTTTTCTCCTGGTCCTGATCGGTTCGTACGAAACCATTTCGCGCCATTTTTTCAATGCCCCCACCATCTGGGCCTACGACAGCCTGTGCATGGCCGGTGGAGCGGTCTACATGCTGGGCGCGTCTTTCGACTTCAAGCACGACGCCCATACGCGCGTGGACCTTTTTTACAGCCGCCTTTCCAGACGCGGCAAAGCCTGGGTGGACGCAATCTGTTCGCTGGTGCTCTTTTTTCCGCTCATGACCGTAATGTTCAAACTTGCCGTGGTCTGGGCCGTCAAGGCCTGGAAAATCCACGAAGTCATGTTCACCAGCTTCTGGTATCCGCCAGCGGCGCCCTACCGGACCCTGTTCGCCCTGGGGCTGTTGCTGATGATTTTTCAGGCCATGGCCAAGTTCATCAGAGATATTCACTTTTTGGCAAGGGGTAAGGAAATTGATTGATCTCAGCGCCGAACTCGTTGCCGTCCTGATGCTTGGCGGCGTTTTTACGCTCGTCCTGACCGGCTATCCCATCGCATTCGTCATCGGCAGCGTGGCCTTTATCGTGGGCATCCTGATCTTCGGACCCACCACCACCTTTCACATTCTCTACAGCAGGTTCTATGACCTTTCGCTCAATTATCCCTATCTGGCGGTGCCGCTATTTACCTTCATGGGGGTGGTGCTACAGCACTCGGGCATAACCAAGGACCTGTACGAGAGCCTCTACGACGCGCTGGGCCGCCTCAAGGGCGGACTGGCCATCGTGACCATCCTCTTCGGCACGGTCCTGGCCGCCTGCCTGGGCGTCATCGCCGCATCCGTGACCATTCTCACGCTCATCGCACTGGCGCCCATGGTCACGCGCGGCTACGACAAATCCCTGGCCGCGGGCAGCATCGTGGCCACCGGTACGCTGGGCATCCTGATTCCGCCCAGCATCATGCTGGTTGTCTACGGTCCGCAGGCCGGTCTTTCCATCGGGCAGATGTTCATGGGCGCGGTCTTTCCCGGACTCCTGCTGTCCACCATGTACATCCTCTACGTGGTCATCCGCTGCCATCTCAATCCGGAACTCGGGCCGTCCATTCCGGCGGACCAGATGACGCCGTTCACAGCGAAAAAACTGGTTCGGCTGCTGTCCTCGCTGCTGCCGCCGGTAATGCTCATCGCCGCGGTGCTGGGCACCATTTTCGCGGGCATCGCGCCCCCCACCGAAGCCGCCGCCGTGGGCTGCCTGGCCTCGATTCTGCTGGCCGTGGCCTACCGGAAATTCAGCTGGGGCCTGATCAAGCACGCCTCGCTGGAAACCCTGCGGGTGAGCGCCTTCGTAGTGATGATCGCGGCGCTGTGCTACGCGTTCGTGGGTATTTTCATGAACGCGGGGGCGGGCGACGTGGTTTCCGAATTCATTCTTTCGGTTCCCGGCGGACGCTGGGCCTCCTTCTTCATGATCATGCTCATCGTCTTCCTGTTAGGGCTGTTCATCGAATGGATCGGCATCGTCTTCATCATCGTGCCCATTTTCACGCCGATTCTGGCCGCCCTGGAATTCAACCCGCTCTGGGCCGGTATGATGATCTGCATCAACTTGCAGATGGCGTTTCAAACCCCGCCCATGGCCATGTCCATTTTCGTGCTCAAGGGGACGGCCCCGGCCGAACTGGGCCTGACCATGGCCGATATCATCAAGGGCGTCTTACCGTTCGTGCTGATGATCATGTTTACGCTTTTGATGTGTACGATTTTCCCTGAAATCATCACCTGGCTGCCGGAAAAAATGATCGGCGGATCCATGTGACCCATAGCTTCATCATCACCTGACGACCTGTCCCCGGACACTTCCCCGGTCCGGTCAGGCATGAACGAGCTCGGAATACGTTCATGAATTAAAGAGCGGCGTCACCATGCCCAACATGGCGCCGCTCCCTTTTTTTTCTTTCGTTTTCTTTTTCTTCTCTGGAGCGCACTTTTTTCGGCAATGTTGATATTAGTCAACATCCGCATCAAGCAGCGCTGCTATAACTGTTTCAACATATTTCGTTCGGATAGATGCGTGAAAAACACAATGCAGTTCTGCTGGAACCGTTTTTTTTGCGTTCTTCCATTTAGTTTTCTTACCGTGTATGTCATGCTGTTGCAGATGGGGTTTCTGTTCCTTCCCAGACAAACGCCCCGAACTCAGGATGTATAGAATTGTAAAGGAGATAGTAGATGAGCACCAAGAAAATTGTCGTAATCGGCGGTTCGGCCGCCGGCCCCAAGGCGGCCGCACGCGCCAAGCGTCTTGATGAAAGCGCTGAAGTCACCCTGTTGCAAAAAGCCCCGGAACTCTCCATGGCTTCCTGCGGCTATCCTTACTATATCGGCGGAACCTTTGACGAACGGGACATGCTGCTTTCCACCCCCGCGGGCGTGGTCCGCGACGAGGCCTTTTTCGCGGCAGCCAAAGGCGTCAACGCCCGGGTCAACACCGAAGTCACCGCCATTGACCGCGCGCAGAAAACCGTTTCCTGCACCAACCAGGTCACGGGCGAAAGCTCCAGCGTGGCGTACGACAAGCTGATCGTTTGCACCGGCGCCACACCGCGCCGCCCGCCCATTCCCGGCATCGAACTCAAAGGCGTGCGTTCGCTCTCCCAGATGAGCGACGCGGACGAACTGCGTTCCCTGCGCGATTCGGGCAAGGTCAAAAACGTGGTTATCGTGGGCGGCGGCCTGATCGGCATTGAAGTCTGCGAGGCCCTGACCGAATCCGGCATGAAGGTCGACGTGGTGGAAATGCTCTCGCAGCTGCTGCTCTTCCTGGATTGGGAACTGGCCAAGCTGGTGGAAAAACACGTGGGCGCCATGGGCGCCACAGTGCACACGGACAACGGCGTATCGAAATTTGTCGGCGAAGACGGACAGCTCACCGGCGTCAAGCTTAACGACGGCACCGTACTGCCCTGCGAGCTGGCCGTGGTGGCCATCGGCGTTGTGCCCAACATCAAGCTGGCCAAGGAAGCCGGGCTGAAAATCGGCGAACGCGGCGGCATCGACGTGGACGAATATATGCGTACGTCCGATCCGGACATATACGCCGCTGGAGACTGTGTGGAACTGACCAACCGTATCACCGGAAAAAAGGCTCCGGCGCCCATGGGCGACCTGGCCAACCTGGAAGCCCGCGTGGCCGCCACCAACATGGTCATGGGCGACACCACGGTTTTTCCCGGCACCATCGGCAGCGGCATCTGCAAAGTGTTCGACCTCAGCGCTGGTTCCACCGGCCTGTCCGAACGCCGCGCCATCGATGAAGGCTACGAAGTGGTCACCGCCACCAACTCCAGTATGGACAAACCCGGCTTCATGGGCGCCAAGCTGCTGGTCTCCAAGATGGTCGCGGACGCCAAAACCGGACGGATCCTCGGTTTCCAATGCGTCGGGCCCGGCGAAGTGAACCGCCAGGTGGCCGAAGCGGCCATGGCCGTGATGAACGGCAACACCATCACGGACATCGCCACCGCGGACCTGCCCTATGCGCCGCCTTTTTCCCTGGCAATCGACCATTTCATCACCACCGCCCACATCCTGGACAACAAAATGTCCGGTCGCATGCAGGGCATTTCCAACGTGGAAGTCAAAGAACTGGTGGATTCCGGCAAGAACCCCTTTATCCTGGACGTCCGTTCGCCCAAGGAGTTCGAGGTGCTGCGCCTGAACGTTGGCGAAACGCTCATCCCCCTGGGCGCGTTGCGCAATTCGCTGGACAAGTTGCCTCAGGACAAGGACGCGGAAATCGTCACCTTCTGCAAAATCTCCATGCGCGGCTACGAGGCCCAACGCGTGCTGGAAGCCGCGGGCTGGAAAAACGTCCGCGTCATGGAAGGCGGCATCATGGCCTGGCCCTTCGCCCTCAAAGCTTAATTCCTGACTGCTCCAAGCGGGACGCCTGCACGGTGTCCCGCCTGTTATTTTTCGCTGGAAACAGGATTTCTTGCCGGCTTGTTTCCTACTAAAATACCAGGATAAACGAAAAATTGTTAAATCCCGCTGCCAGCCCCTCAAGATTCTTGTATTCGCCACGCACAGGAGATAAAAATGATCACCCCACGAATACACATTTAGCGACGCGCGGATACGCGTACAGGGCGGACATGAAAAAATTCCTATGGTTGCTCTTTCTGGCGTTGATCATCGGGCTGGTAGGCTGGCAGGTTGTCGTGCGTATTGCTGAAAACAAGGCCCTCGAATCAAAACAAAAAGGGTCCAAACCAGTGATAGTGGTTCTGGAACCGGTCGCCATCCAGACCATCAGCCACATCGGCGCGTTCACCGGCACCCTGGAGGCGGGCGCCAGCTATGTGGTGGCCCCCAAGGTGACCGGGCGGGTGGAAAAACTGCACGTGGACATCGGCGACACCGTCCGCAACGGGCAGATCATTGCCGAACTGGACAATCATGAGCACGAACAGGCGGTCAGCGAAGCCCAGGCATCGCTGGAAGTGGCGCGGGCGTCTCTCATCGAGGCCCAGAGCGATATTTCCGTGGCCCGGCGGGACCTGAACCGCCAGCAAAGCCTGCGCAAGCGCAACGCCGTCTCCCAGTCCGACCTGGACGACGCGCTGGCCAAAAAAGACTCGGCCCAGGCCAGGCTGCTGCTGGCCCAGGCCCAGGTCCGGCAAAAAGAGGCCGCCCTGGAAGGGGCCAAGGTCCGGCTCAACTATACGCGCATCCATGCCGTCTGGGACGGCCCCGAGACCAAACGGGTGGTGGGCGAACGTTTTACCGACGAAGGCGACATGATCGACGCCAAGGCCTCCATTGTCTCGGTGGTGGCCCTGGATCCGCTGCGCGCGGTGATCAACGTCATCGAACGCGATTTCCCCTACATCAAGCAGGGGCAAAAGGCCGCCATCACCACGGACGCGTATCCGGGGCGCGTATTTGAGGGCCGGGTCTCGCGCCTGGCTCCCGTGCTGCAGGAATCCTCCCGCCAGGGCCGGGTGGAGATCAGCGTGCCTAACAAGGACCGCCTGCTGGTTCCGGGCATGTTCGCCCGCGTACGTCTCAACCTGGGCAAACACACTGACGCGCTGACCGTGCCCCTGGCCTCCATCACACGCCGGGACGGCAAACAGGGCGTGTTTCTGGCCGTGGACAAGCAGACCAAGGCCCGTTTCGTGCCGGTCGCCCTTGGTTTCGAACAGGACGACCGGGTCGAAGTGCTGCCTGCCGCGCCCGGAGCCAGCCTGAAAGAACTTGCGGACGGCCGGGTGGTGACACTGGGCAAGCATCTGCTGGAAGACGGCGGCACCATCCGGCTGCCGGATTCGGGCAGAAAGAAGTCCAGGGATTGAGCCATGGCCAGTATCTCCAGCTTTTCCGTAGACCGTCCGGTCTTCACAAGCATGGCCACGCTGATCGTCATCATTCTCGGCGCGGTATCGCTCAGCCGGTTGCCCATCGACCTGATGCCGGACATCACCTACCCGACCTTGAGCATCCGTACGGATTATGAAAACGCCGGGCCTGAGGAAGTGGAAACTCTGATCACCCGGCCCATCGAACAGGCCGTGGCCGCCGTGCCCGGCGTGGAGACCATCACCTCCGCCTCCATGGAGGAACGCAGCGACGTACGCGTTTCCTTTGTTTGGGGCACCAATCTGGACGCCGCGGCCAATGATCTGCGCGACAAGCTGGACCGGGTCAAACCCAAGCTGCCGGACGAGGCGGACCAGCCCATGCTGCGCAAGTTCGACCTGGCCAGCGCGCCGGTGCTGATTCTCGGCGCATCCAGCCGCCTGGATCCCGTACAGATGCAGGACATTCTGGAAAACCAGGTGCGCTATCGCATCGAGCGCGTGCCGGGCGTGGCCGCGCTGAACATCTGGGGCGGCCTGGACCGCGAGATCCACGTCAACCTGCTGCCCGGCCGCATCAAAGCCCTCAAGATTCCCCTGGACACCATTATCGACAGGCTCAAATCCTCCAACCTCAACCTGGCCGCGGGCACCATCGAAAACAAGCACATGGAGCTCTACGTCCGTACGCCGGGCGAATACCGCAGCCTGGAGGAACTCGGCAACACGGTGGTGGCCGTACGCAACGGCGCCGTGATCCGTTTGCGCGACATCGCCGAAATCAAAGACGCCTGGGAACGTGTCACCCGCATTGTCCGGGTCAACGGAGAACCCGGCATCCGTCTTTCCGTCAACAAACAGTCCGGCACCAACACCGTTGAGGTGGCCGAACGGGTGCAAAAGGAAATCGAACGAATCAACCGGGACATCCCGCAGATCAAAATCCGTTCGATCATCGACACGTCCGCCTACATCAAGAACGCCATCTCCAACGTGGCTGATTCGCTGCTCTACGGCGGCGTGTTCGCGGTCTGCGTGCTGCTGTTTTTTCTACGCAACATCCGCAGCACCCTGGTGGTGGCCGCTGCCATTCCCATTTCCATCATCGCCACTTTCATGCTCATCTATTTCGGGGGGTTCACCCTGAACATCATGACCCTGGGCGGCCTGGCCCTGGGCGTGGGCATGCTGGTGGACAACGCCATCGTGGTGCTGGAAAACATCTACCGCCTGCGCGAAACCGGCGTCGATCCGCGCCGGGCCGCGGTCCAGGGCGCGTCCGAAGTGAGCGGCGCCATAGCGGCCAGCACCCTGACAACTTTGGTGGTTTTTCTGCCCATGATCTTCATCCGCGGCATGTCCGGGATCATGTTCAAGCAGCTGGCCTACGTGGTCGGTTTTTCGCTGCTCTGCTCACTGGGCGTGGCCCTGACCCTGGTGCCCATGCTGGCTTCCCGGGTCATTGCCGGAGTGGACGCGTCCGGCAGCGGCAACACCATCTCCGGCCGGCATCCGTTCAAGCGGCTGGCCCGGCTGCTGGGGCGTTTTTTCACCAGGCTGGAAAACAGCTATAAAAACCTGCTCCATGGTTGCCTGCGGCGGCGCGCCTGGACCATTCTGCTGGCCCTGCTGCTGCTCGCGGGCAGCCTGGCCCTGATTCCGCTCATCGGCGTGGAAATGATGCCCGTGACCGATGAAGGCGAGGTGCGGGTGTACGCGGAGATGGAGGTGGGCACCAGGCTGGGCGTGCTTGACGAGCATTTCCGCTCCATCGAAGCCATCGTGGACAAGGAAGTGCCCGAAGCGGCCAATATCATCACCCTGCTTGGCGGCTCGGGCTGGCGGCATACCGGCTCCCACAACGGGCAGCTGCGCATCAGCCTGAAACCCCAGAGCCTGCGCAAACGTACGAGCCATCAGATAGCCGACGACCTGCGCAAAAAGCTTTCCAGGCTGCCGGGCATGAAAATCCGTACGCGTTCCAACCAGGAGCTTTTTGTGATGCGCATGGTTTCCAGCGACGACGGCGAAAAGCTCGAGGTGGAGATCCGGGGCTACGACCTGGATACGGCCGCGGCCCTCAGCGACGCGGTGCTGCGTATCGTGCAAAACACCCCGGGCGTGGCCGACGCGCGCCTCAGCCGCCAGGACGGCGCGCCCGAGCGTTTGATCCACGTGGACCGCATCAAGGCTGAAAGCATGGGCGTGGATGTTTCGGCCGTGGCCAACATGCTGCAGACCGAAATCGGCGGCACCAGCGCGGGCAACTACCGCGACGGGGGCGACGAATACACCATCCGCGTCAAAATCAAGGACGCGGAAAACGCGGATCTGGACAGTTTGCTGGATTTCGCCGTCAGCAACGACCAGGGCAATCCCGTGCTGCTGCGCAACCTGGTCAATGTCGAGCACGACACCGGGCCCGTGCGAATTGAACGCAAGGATCAGGAACGAATCATCACCGTGTCCGGCGAAATCTCCGGACGCGATATGGGATCGGTGATGCGCGACCTGCAGCTCGAGTTGGAACAGCTGCCCGTACCGCAGGGATTTTCCATCAGTTTCGGCGGGGATTACGAAGAACAGCAAAAAGCCTTTACCGAACTGGCCCAGGCCTTTGTCCTGGCTCTGGTGCTGGTCTACATGGTCATGGCCTGTCTGTACGAGTCTCTGCGCGATCCCTTTGTGGTGATGTTCTCCGTGCCGCTGGCTATCATCGGCGTCTGCCTGATGCTGTTTCTGACCCGTACGACCTTCAACATGCAGTCCTACATCGGTTGCATCATGCTGGGCGGCATTCTGGTCAACAACGCCATCCTGCTGGTGGACCAGACCAACGAGTTGCGCCGCAGGGACGGCATGCGGATGCGCGAGGCCATCGAAGAAGCAGGACGCCGCAGGCTGCGCCCGATTCTGATGACAGCCATGACAACCATTTTCGGCCTGCTGCCCCTGGCCCTGGGCATCGGCGAAGGCGGCGAGACTCAGGCGCCCATGGCCCGGGCCGTTATCGGCGGCCTGGCCAGTTCGACACTGATAACCCTGGTGGTCGTGCCCGTAATGTACTCGTTGATCGCCAAAAAACGCGAACAGGATTCGGGCAATCCTTCGGGGCAGCCCCCCAATTGACGCATTGTCTAATAAATCGCTCTAAAAGGAGACGTCTTGATGCAGCAAAAACCCATGGCAACCTGGCAACACTGGTCCTACGTATTGTTGATAGCCACCCTGGCCCTGACGGGCATGGCCCAGATGCCCATTTTCAAACGCTACTACATAGCCGATATTCCGGGCCTGGGCTGGCTGGCAGCCTATTTCACGACCCACAAGATCCACCTCATTGCCGCCGCCCTGCTCGGCCTGCTGGTGGGCTACCTGTGCTACGCCTACCTGACGCGGGACCGCAAACGCGTACGGCTTTCCGCTCTGGGCTGGACACGTGTCGCCCTTGTGGGGCTGATCTTTGCCACCGGCTTTTTACGGGCGCTGAAAAACCTGCCCGAGATCTGGTATAGTCCCGTCACGACCATGCTTATCGACTGGTCGCACCTGGGATTTGCCGTACTGCTGGGCATTACCGCTCTGGTGGCCGTGTTCCGCGGCAAGAGCCGCTACGCCCAGTGGCAGGATTGAATGGCTGAGGGGCACGCAGCTTGTGGTAGTGAGTGCCCCTTATCCCGAAACTATTCGCAGCACGGAGCCGCTTATTTTTCGGCGGTTTTCAGGATGTCGAACACTTCGTAGGGCGAAAGTTCGTTGCCCGCGGCAATGGCCTTGATGTTCTGCTCCGGCGCGGCCTGGATGTTTTTGGCCTTGAGCGCGCGCAGCAACGCATCCAGCGGAACGTTGTAGGCCTTGGATATCTCTTCCAGCGTCCGTATGCCGAAACCGCCGGGAGGCGTATCCGGAAGGCCGGACGCACCGTCTGTCCCGGCATCTCCCAGTTTGGCCTGGAGCGCTAGATACAGCTTTTGCGGGGAAACGCCGTTGTCCCCGGCAATCACTTTAAGCGTCTGTTTGGGATCTTCCACCTGAAAACCGGCTTCTGTCAGAACCGTCAAGGCCTGCTGCGGATTCCAGCCCATTTTTTTGGCAAAGGTATTCAGAGGCGAAAGTTCCGCATGCCCCCACGGCGGATCGCCGTATTTTTGCGAGGCCGCTTCCTTGAGGGATTCGCTGAACTCCAGAATGCTTGAGAACGGCGGGACGGATAGCAGCGTGCCCAGCGTGAACACCAGGCAAAGCAGCAAGGCCAGGCTGCATTCCGGCGTAAAAATCTTCAATTCCTTGCTTTTGTTCTTCAAATAACTGGTGATGGGCTTCCAGTTGTAATAGATGTGCAGCAGCAGGGCCAGCAGGAAAAGCAGCCCCAGGTTGATGTGAATGTTGCCCCACTGGTCCTTGCTCAGGCCCCAGAAGCGCCAGTTGATCCAATACGCCGTACGGCCGTGCGGCATGATGTAAAGGACCACGCTGGTGATGACAACGAAAATAAAACTGACCAGAGCCGTAAGTGAGGTAAGTCTGCGTATGTTCATGCGCGATTCCCTTTTGCTGAAACAACAGAATGAAAACGCAAAGCCGTGCGGCCTCTCTTGCAAACATTCTGGAAACGATACGCAGTTGTAGCACAGAAAAAGTACTGTTGCCACAGGTCAGTTTTTTATAATTTACAGGACAACGCGCGGTTTACCCAAAAAAACCACCCCGAACCATGCAGGCCCGGGGTGGTTTGCTTGAGAACGTATGGGTGCGATTGAGTACTAGGCGTCCACTTTGGCCTTGATCAGTTCTGCCAGCCGGAGGCCCAGCTGATAGCACTTGGACAGGTCTTCATGGGTCGGGACGTTTTTGCATTTGATGGCTTCTTCGGGCTGTTCCATGCCCATCTGTTCGAGCCATTCGCCGATGATCTTGACGCATTCGCCGCTCCAGCCGAAGGAGCCGAATGCAACGCCGATCTTGTTCTGCGGACGCAGCCCTTTCATGTAGGTGAGCATGGCGGCCACCAGGGGCATGATGCCGTTGTTGTGGGTGGGCGAACCAACGATGACGGCTGCCGCATCCCAGACTTCGGTCATCACGGCGCTGTGGTGGTTGGCCTTCATCCACATCTGCCTGACTTCGATGCCGCCTTCTGTCAGGCCGCTGGTGATGGCGCTGGCCATCTTTTCCGTGCTGTGCCACATGGAATCGTAAACGATGACGGCCTTTTTAGCGGGTTTCTGCTCGGCGAACTTGCGGTAGAGATCAATGATGTAGTTCACATCTTCCTTGCCACGGAAAATCAGGCCGTGGTCAGGAGCGATCATGTCTATATCCAGGTTCATTCCGGCCAGAGCGTCCAGGGTCTTCAACGTAACGGCCGAATACGGCAGTACGATGTTGGCGTAGTATTCCTTGGCGGTATCAAAGACGATGTCACGATCAATTTCATCCGCGTAGCGAACATTGGAGGCAATGTTCTGGCCGAAGATGTCGTTGGTGATCAACAGCTTGTCCTGGGCCACGTAGGAGCACATGCTGTCGGGCCAGTGCAGCATACGGGTTTCCACAAAGTGGATGTCGCGTTTGCCGATGTTGATGGAATCCCCGGATTTGACCACTTCCACGGGCCAGTCCTTGTCGTGAAAGTGAGCCTTGAGGGCGCGTTCGCCCATGGGCGAGACAAAGATCTTTTCCGGCTTGCAGCGCTCGATGATCTGCGGCAGCGCACCGGCATGATCCGGTTCGAGGTGGTTGACCACCACGTAATCAATGTCCTCGGGATTCACCAGATGGCTGATGCTGCAAAGCAGCTCGCCCGCATGGTCGGCTTTAACCGTGTCGAACAACGTGGTCTTTTCGTCTTTGATCAAATAGGCATTATACGTCGTGCCTCTGGGAGAACGGGAATAACCGTGGAAGTCACGACTGCTCCAATCCACAGCCCCTACCCAGAACACGTCGGGTTTCATCTCTACAGGTCTCATGATTTCCTCATTTAAAAACATACTAAGCTTGAATCTGCTTTGCATTGCACGCCAGGCCAACGCATTGGGGATTCTTTAAACGGTTGGTTGCTACAACAAGATTATTCTTTGGTAAAATCATCTTTGGGAGCGCCGCAAACGGGACAGACCCAATCTTCAGGAACATCTTCCCAGGCAGTGCCGGGGGCAACGTTGTTATCGGGATCGCCCTGTTCGGGGTCGTATACGTAGCCGCAAATGTCGCATACATATTTATCCATGATGTGTATCTCCTAAAAAAGTATCTGGTATCTTCTGTTGTTCAGGTAACGCTTGGCCACACCGTAAGATTATCCTTACCAGGAACGGAAGAATAATCAAGCCGGACCGGTCTGGTTGTCGCAGGCCAGCCCGGCAAAGGGGGGAGTAGCGTTTTACAAGTGCTTAGGATTCGGCTTTCCACAGGCCATGGAGATTGCAGTACTCTCTGGCGGTAACCGTGGAAGCCTGAATACAGAACGTTGCTTCCGGCGCGTCGCCGGGATTGAGAAACTGGCGGTAGGCCTTGCCGTCGGCGATAAGTTCGATCCACTCGATGTAGTGCTTTTCTTCCATGGGATGCGCCACGCCGCCGACTGTTACTTTGTAGCCGTCTGCGGTCTTTTCGATTACGGGCACGTGTTTTTCTTTGGCCGCATCAACCGTGTTCTCCGTAAAGAGCTTCATGGGAGCTCCACAGCACACCAATTCACCGGCGCCGCCATGCAGTACTTCCACGATATTTCCGCACATCTCACATTTATAGACTTCGAGCTTTTCGGCCATGGAGGTTTCTCCTTATGCAATTATGGTTGACAGAAAATTACCACTCTTCGCGCAGTTCTTCATAATGCGCCTGCGGATGCTTGCACGCAGGGCACATGTGCGGAGCCGTCGTACCTGTGTAGAGGTACCCGCAGTTACGGCAGCGCCAGACAACATCTTTTTCACTTTTGAACATCATACCACTTTCCAGCTTGCTTGCAAGACCGCGAAAACGATTTTCATGGTATGCTTCTGCAACACATACCGCGCGGAACAGCAGGGCAATTTCCTTGAAACCTTCCTTCTCGGCGATATCGGCAAATTCAGGATACATGGAGGAATGTTCCTCAAGCTCGCCGCCGGCGGCGGCCATCAAATTCTCCAAAGTGGTGCCGACCTTTCCGGCCGGATACGCGGCCGTGATCTCCAGTTCGCCTCCTTCGAGATAGCTGAAAAAACGCTTGGCGTGTTCTTTCTCGTGGTTGGCGGTTTCCTCAAATACATAGGCGATCTGCTCGTAACCGTCCTTCTTGGCCTGCTTGGAAAAATAGGTGTATCTATTGCGCGCCTGAGACTCGCCGGCAAAAGATTTCAAAAGATTTTTTTCAGTCTCACTTCCTTTAAGAGTAGCCATTTGTATCGTCTCCTTTGGATTATTTTCATTTTCCGGACAAGTACCTGAATGCACTTGCCGCCTTGACGTTTGCGTTGAGTGAAATCATACGGATTTTTTTGTGAATGTCCAGTTAAAAGAGAAAGATTATTAACTGAGAATCAAACTCACATAATAAAATATACCTAACCACCTCAGCCTCAATCCTTTTTCTTTGAATTGTTACGCCGCTCTGCCATGATTTCAAATACGTTTTTTTTTCATTACACAGAACGTGTAATCACTTCCGAATATTCGTCAATTTACCCGTCCAAGCTGGGGTGAAATAGCAGCTATTGCGCAAGCTTCAGACCATAAGGGAAGAAACAGAGAACAAACAAAAAGAGAAAGGGGATAAAACAAAGAAACAACAGGAGAAGGCGTTCGTACGCACACAGGATCTTATTTCATAATCCGCATGGGTACAGCCTTCTCTCTGCTTGGGTTCGATAGTTAACGCCAAACTGTGTATCAGTTTATGTAAGCTGCACAAAAACTCTCTTCCTTAAAATAATCGGCTATGGTGCTGTAAACCTCTTTGACAGCTGGAAGCGATATTGCATTGAGATAACTCATCGCGTTGGAAAACAATCTTCCTGCCTGATTGCATCCTTTATCCTTATCCCTCTCTGTCATGTAGGTTGCATGCGTATCGCTTATTTTCTGCGCAGTCCGTGCAAGCATTTCATTCAACGTACTCGATACCCCGTGCTGTTGGTACTAAGAAGACATCTGGCATGGTAGTTGCTCTACAGCTCAGATGTCTCTTGTTTGATTTTTCTAAAAATAATAATTGTACACGCTAACTTTACTGATGCTTCAAAACTGCTCAAACAGCGGCAATACCGGGAGCACAAAGTACCTAACAGTTGTTGATCCCGGTTATAAAAACGACCACGACGCAGTCGGGAGCAAGCGGCAATAGCCGCGCTGGAGCGGGCCGTTAAATACTTTCCGCTCTAAGTAATTAATATTTTTAGAAAAATGGATCTTCGATGTTTTCTGTGGAATTAGGATTATAGTCCCTGACAGCTCATTCAATCCAGGGGTAATAGGTTGACATATTCGAACTCAAGGCACTTCGCATCTTCATGGTTTCTTCAAAAATCCTCCCAGGGACTGCATCAAACAGCATGCACCACTGCTCAGCGAAAGAAGATGAAAAGTAGCCCAACTAATTGGAATTTATCCCATTGGATTGCCTGTCCCGGTGAAAATCCTTACAGTCGAAGGAGATAAATTCCACAGTTTTCGTCAAAAAACTAAAAAAATTAAACAAAAGGTATCTGAGAATTTTTAGCAGCTACCATGCCGGATATCTTCTTTTTTTTCCGGACTGCCGAGGTATACCTGATTAACGACTTTCGGATTTCCATCAATCCGAGCCATTTCCCGGATCTAATAATACTCCCTTCCTACTGGCGCCGCTGATCCTTGCCAGCGGCGCGGATGTCTTTATAATCGTGACCAACAAGGTTGGAAACGTATGCTCCGGGATTTTGAGAAGGGGCTTTATTCCTCTGAAACATAGCAAGGCACGACAAGAAGAGCCAGGAGGCTTCCGTACAAAAGGCTTATAAATCCGGTGGCCAATGCCGGGCCAATTTTTGTGATGTCCTCGACACTCGTTAAGGCGGCGATAATTCCCATGATCAGGTCACTACTGTCCGGTTAAATTTGCAAGCCGTAACAAACTAGAATCATAGTCATTTGAGTCACTTTTCTGTGGAGGTCTGAATAGTTCTATCAATGCGATACGGCCGAATACGTTCACCTGAAGCAACTGGAGCATTTGCTGAACGCTCATGCCTATTCGGGATGTGAACCGGATGTAAGCTGCAATAAGGTACACGATCAGGGCCGTATATATTTGGGTCAGGACAGCATTTTCAGAGTTGCCGACAAAGCTTTTAATCTTCAGGTTCTGTTTGATTTCCTTGAAGAAAAGCTCAATCTTCCAGCGTTCTTTGTAAATGTCGGCAATGGTCTTCGGGGCCAGTTTGAAGTTGTTCGTCAGGAACTTGTAATGCTTGCCGGTCTCCTGATCTTTGAACCCGACGCGACGGAGCTTGAGTTTTCCGTTGGCTGTGGCGACTTCAATGATCTGGTCGGAAGTCACCCCAAGCTTTCTATTGACTGCCTGGCGTTTGACAACCCGATAGGAAGCATTGCTTTTTTGCCGGGTGACGAAGTGAACGCCTTGCTTTCCCAAGAGGTGGAACCATCTGTAATCGTTATATGCCTTGTCGAAGGCGACGATGGACCCCTTGGGCAGGGTGAGAGTTTTTGCAACGCTGAGGTCATGCTTTTTGGCCTCGCTCACGCAAACGAACGCAGGGATATGACCGTCATGATCAAGCAGTGTGTGCATTTTGACCCCGCCTCGTTTGCTTCGGAAGGAAGCCCAGGGGAAGACCGACAAACACAAACTGATTGTGGAGGAGTCAAGGCTCATCAGTTTGGATTTGAAACGGAACTTATGCTTGGGAGCATGAGGCGCACAGCGACGGTACATCTCCCCGAACAAGGCCTGGAAAAAGTCCGATGGCCGCTTGTTGTTCGCGTCTGAAAAAGTCGAACGAGAAACCGGCTTGAGCCCGAGATGGTAGAGCCTTTTCGGGGCTGCTTGCAGATTTCTGATGCAGTCCCGCATGCTTTTCCGCCCGGAGAGTTGAATGAACACGAGACAGACGAACTGGTTCCAAAAGCCGAAGGTTCGGGGCTGTCGTCCCGTAAGGTGCTCACGCTCCAAGCGTTGAAAAACATGTCTCGGGATGAAAGATAGCATTTGATTCAGGATTGAGTTATGGTGAGCCACGTCCAAAATCTCCTTTGTTATGTATTGCTTAGACACCAATTCCATAACATATTTCCTGGAGATTTTGGACTTTTTTATTTTACGTTAACCGGACAGCAGTGTGATCAGGTAAAATGTTCCTCCGAACAGCGACGCGAACATAATTGTTTTTGCCGCTGATTTTCGGAACCCAGCTGCATGTGCCCTGCCCGGCGAGAGTAAGGCGGCGATTGCGCTCAGAGTACCGCGCAATCCAAAATTGCACAGAAGTGCTCCCATGCATGTACCAAGAATAATCACCAGGCTCGGGATATCGAAAAAGTATGGTCCGCCGCCTGAAAGCCACGCTGTGCCGACAGCTAACATCAAAATAATCCCCAATCCGCAAAAATACGATGTTCTCATTTTTCTTTCTCCGATTTCATTGTGTTGTTGCAGGAAGTATTTTTCAACAGTTCCAGAATGTGTTCGTCAGACAAACCAAGTAAGGCAATTCTCTGTCGTATCACAGGGATCTCACGTTCCATGAATTGTTTTTCTATGTATGCCCGACAAATCTCCGGAGCATCGTGTTCGATAACACTGCCTGTTCCATGTACGGGGTTGATGATTCCCATATCGCGCAGTTGCGCGTGCGCGTTAGCCGCGGTGTTTGGCGTCACCCCCATGTGTATTGCCGTTTCCCGTACGGAAGGAATGCGCTCTCCAGTGGGAAGCCTGCCTTCGATTATTTGCTCCATGTATAATTCTGCTATCTCAAGGTACTTACTTTTATTTGGAGTCGCTCTCATGTGTCTGTTCCCCATATGTATCAGTGTTGTAGTTAACTAATACACAGGGACGATACTTTTGTCAACAGTTCGAATGTCGGGGGTCTCGCACGTAAAATATAGATCGTTATTTCAAGTTGTTAAGACATCAGATTTCAAAAGCGGCCAACAGGCTGGTGCGTTTTCGTCTTGAAACGAAGCTCGTATCTAAAACAATAGCCTATTGTTTCAGATAAGAAGACATCCGGCATGGTAGCTGCTAAAAATTCTCAGATACTTTTTAGAAGACATCCGGCATGCAGTTTGCTTAAAATCTAAATTTTTTCTAAACATTTTAAATGAAACAATCATATGACTTCACAGAACTGCCGGATAGTTTATGGAAAAAAGCCGAACCACTTTTAGAACCCTTCAAGCGCAAGCGTTCGGGTGGCAGCCCGGCAACGCCTTTTAAAAGCATCTTGAACGGCATTATTTTTCGCCTCAAGACAGATTGCCAATGGAATATGATTCCAAAATGTTATGGTTCGAAAAGCGTTATTCATGAACAGTATCGCCGAGGGGTAAGTGCTGGAGTTTTTGATCAGATTTGGATGCTTTGCTTGCAAGAATATCAAGACAACAAGGACTTGATTTGTCATGGCAATCCATGGACGGCTCTTTGATCCAAGCACCGGTTCGCGCAAAAAAAAGAACAGAGTGAAGGACTCGGAAGCAACCCGACAGACAGAGGAAGAACGGGAAGTAAGATACATTTGAACGTTGATCAAAAAGGAATACCTCCGGGATCAGTAGCAGTTGGCGCGAATTTACACGATAGTCGACTTGTTGGGTTCACGATTGAACATAACAGTGATATTGCAGTTCAATTTCAAATTTGTTCCGGACGATTTCACCTCTGCTTGGACAAAGATTACGACTACGACTGGGTTAAGGAAGAAGTCTTTGTATATGGCCTTGAGTCTCACATCCGATCACGGGGCGAAGAAAAAATTGATCAGGAAGAAAACAAACACCCCGCCCGCCGTTGGGTTGTGGAACGGACAATTGCCTGGCTGAAAGGTTTTTGTGGAATTCGTACCCGGTATTGCCGCTATTTGAGCAATTTTGAAGCATCAGTAAAGTTGGCCTGTGCAATTATTATTTTCAGAAAAATCAAACAAGAGGCCTCTGAGCAATCACAGCAACTACCATGCCGGATGTCTTCTAAGCACTAAGCATATGCAGCTGTATCGCATACTTGGTGTTGGAAATTGAATTTCAGACTTTCGAGTGTCATAATCCAGATAAGCAGTCATGAAACATTCCCGGCCCATAAGAAGTATTCGTATGAATCAGTGCATAAAATTTGTATTTTTCTTGCCCTGAGTTATTAAGAAGGCCACGCCGCAGATAACAACTGTAGTTCCGGCAAATTGTAAAATGGTCCCTTAGAAGATACCGTCAGCGGGACAGCATGACTCGTTCAAATTTAGTGTGAATTGATACGGTTTGTTGGGTATCGCGCGCGCAACGCGCCAAAAGCTCATTTGGAAGGCCCCCTCACTGAGGATGCCAAGAAAGAAAAAAGGAAACAACAGATCGGAGCGACTTTCGGAAAACCTGATCGTGTCCGGGGCTGAAAAAGCCGATTTACCGATAAGGACCGAAAGTGCGGATACTCCATCAGGGCGCTGCCGGATAGGCATGACGCCGGATATACGTTAGCATCCGATGAGCTTTGTTTCGAAATTCTTGCTTGACTCCGGGACGGGGCCATATACGGACACGATTGTATTGAAGTGTATCTGGAAGGCCACCTCATTGGCGCTCACTTCCAACGCACTGGTAAAAGGGGCTAGCGGCAGTAGGTACAGGCGGCCCAGGCCGCGTGATTGGGTGAGGTGAAGGTTCGTTGCGGGTCGACCTGCGGACATTGGACATAAAAGGCATCCAGTCCGTGAGGACGGTTTATCGTGGCGATCTTGTTCTGATTTCTATAGATGGTGGCGCTGACGAATTCGCCGTTTCTATTATATTGAACGTTGTCGAAAGTGCACCTCGCGGACGCAGGGGCTGAAAAACAACACAGCCACAGCAGTGATACGCTGCAAAGGACAGATGCTGTTTTCATTTCCTGCTCCGCGAGGCATTGCTGTTCCGCAAAAGCGCGGTCACGGCATTGGGTTCGGTTACGCGCCTTTGGAGGCCTGCTCGGCCACGGCCTTAGCCTTGGCGGCGATGGCTTCCTGATCCCCAAGGTAGTAGCTCTTGATGGGCTTGAGGTCCGCATCCAGCTCGTAAACCAGGGGAACGCCTGTGGGGATATTCAATCCGGTAATTTCATCATCGGAAATATTGTCCAGATACTTTACCAGGGCGCGCATGCTGTTGCCGTGGGCGGCAATAAGCAGCCGTTTGCCCGATTTAATGGCCGGAGCCAGCTCATTTTCCCAATACGGGACCACCCGGTCCACAGTGAGCTTGAGGGATTCCGTATGCGGCAGTTCGCTCTCAGTCAAAGCGGCGTAGCGCGGGTCTTTGCCGGGAAAGCGTTCGTCCGTGGATTCCAGTTCCGGGGGGGGCGTATCGTAGCTGCGGCGCCAGATAAACACCTGCTCCTCGCCGAACTTGTCGGCCATTTCTTTTTTGTTGAGTCCTTGCAACGCGCCGTAATGACGCTCATTCAAGCGCCAGCTTTTAATCACGGGCAGCCAGAGATTGTTCATGACGCCTTGGATGAGATGCAACGTAGTGATGGCACGGCGCAGATAGGACGTATAACAGACGTCGAATACGTAGCCGTTTTCAAGCAAGAGCTTGCCGCCTTCCAGGGCCTCCTGCTCACCCTGGGGAGTCAGGCCAACATCGGTCCAGCCGGTAAATCTGTTGGAAAGATTCCACTCACTTTGCCCATGCCTGACCATTACCATTTTATACATGCGTGCCTCCTGCGAAACTGTGTATTTATTGAGGTATTAATGGGTGCGGAAAATACTTAACGGCCCGCACCGCGGCATAGCTCGGCCTTCTACCTAACATGTGCCGAAAAGATGTTGCAAGCTGTTGACGCACAAGTGTCGGTTGCGCCCTCATATGAGGTTATGACTGGACGATGCCCGGCAGAATACAGCCGTTGCCGTCAGAGTACGATAACAGCCTTAATTTACGTGGTAATTTTTTTTCGTTTTTTTTCATCTTTTCCTTGACTCTTGGGACAAGTCCTCTATAATGACTCTCAACGGATAATCATTCTTACAAACGAATTTTTAGCACAAATACTTCCATGACACAAACAACAAACAGATTGGACGCCCTGATCAAACGCCTCAAAGATAATGGACACCGTTTGACGCCCCAACGTCTGGCGATAGTTTCAGCCCTGGCCAACAGCTCGGCGCATCCGACTGCGGAACAAATCCACAAGATGATTCTCAAGGATTTCCCCACTACCAGCCTTGCCACAGTATATAAAACAATCACTATGCTCAAGGAGCAAGGCGAAATTATCGAATTAAGTTTTGGGGACATGGGCAGCCGGTTCGACGCGAGAGACGCGGCCCCCCATCCGCATATCATTTGCACACGGTGCGGCAGCGTTTTCGACCTTGATGTGGAAGAGGCCTTCGAATCAGTCGATTTCAATGTACTGGCCACGAGAATGGCGGACAAGACCGGTTTTCGCATCGAATCCTATCGTTTGGATTTTTACGGCATCTGCAGCAAGTGCCAAGATAAATAATTTGCCTGCGCCCCTTGGATGGTGGCGCTTTTTTTTGACTTGTTACGGAGAATGATTATTAAAAGAGAAGTTAAGTCAGAAAAAAAATATGCAGACACATTTTTCAGGAGATTTGCATTTAGCTCCTTTTCGAGTAACAAAAGGCTATTAAGAACTTTATTTTCCAGCTTCGCTGGCAGCGGTGAAAAAATGGCGGCTTGCCGCAACGACTGTTCGTACGCAGACGTGGGAAGGCAATACCCTACTGTCACCATCACCGGACGGAGCTTCACAAGGAGAGTTGCAAATGTACTTTAACCAGATTTCAGTACCAGGTTTAGGCTGCCAGTCCTACGCCATTGGTTGCCCTGCGGCCAAGCAGATGATGGTGGTGGATCCGAAGCGGGATATTCAGGATTACCTCGATATATCCAGAGAAGAAGGCATGCGGATCACCCATATCATCAATACGCATCTCCATGCCGATCATATCAGCGGCGATCAGGAACTCCGCGCAGCCACTGGAGCTGACATCTACATCAATGAAAGCGGCGTCCAAATCGAATACTCGCACAAAGCCCTGAACGAGGGGGATCTCTTCGAGCTGGGTGCAGCCAAGGTGGAAGTGCTGCACACGCCCGGTCATACGCCCAATTCCATTTCTCTGCTGGTCACCGACAAAGCGCGTTCCGACGAACCGGAGATGATCCTGACCGGAGACCTGCTTTTTGTGGGCGACGTCGGCCGTCCGGACCTGGCCGGTGAGGAAATTCTGGACGAACAAGTACAAAATCTTTTCAACAGCCTCTACGTCAAGCTGGCCGATTATCCGGACCATTTGGAAGTTTTTCCGGCCCACGGACAGGGCTCCCTTTGCGGTCGCGGCATGAGCTCGAAAAAAAGCTCTACTCTCGGTTACGAACGCCGGGCCAACCGGATGCTGGCTTTTCCCTCTTTTGAGGAATTCAAAAAGGACGTCACATCGGGCTTTCCCACGCGGCCCAAGAGCTTTACCCACATCATCAGCACCAATAAAAAAGGCGCGCATCTTCTGGATACGTGCCCCATGGACAAGGGACTGTCGCCGAAGCAGTTCGAGGAAATGATCGCAGACGGCGCGGTTGTCATAGACGCCCGCGACTCCGCGGCCTACGGAGGGTTTCATATTCCAGGCAGCATCAACATCGGATTCGAAAAACAACTGGCCAACTGGATCGGCATGGTTATCGACCCCGGATCGGATCTGCTGCTGGTGGTCAACGACCGCGGGGACTATGAACGCATGGTAACGGAACTGCACCGTATCGGCTATGACCAGATCTTCGGCTACCTTTCCGGCGGCATCTCGGCCTGGCTGATGAGCGGCCGCCCGGTGAACCAGATGGAGCAGACCTCCCCGCAACAGCTCAACGCACGTATCCAATCCGGTGCACCCAAAATCATCGATGTCCGTACGCCCGATGAATGGGCACAGGGCAGTCTTCCCAATGCCATGCACCTGCCTTTGAGCGATATCCTCAACGGCAAGCTGCCGGATGCGAACAAAAAAGAGGAGCTGACCATGCTCTGCGGCAGTGGCTACCGCTCCAATATCGCGGGCAGCATATTGAAACGAGCCGGGTTTGAAAAAATCAAATCACTGGCCGGCGGCATGTTCGCCTACGCCAACGCCGGTTTGGCCATAAACTAAACCGTCCGCGGAACCATAGACGTCACGCCGGGCTGGCAAGCCTTCCAGCCCGGCGAGTGATAACAGCTGGAAGCTCTGTTTCCGGAAAGGGACACTTGCGCCCAGCGAAATAGGTAAGAGTATTTTACTTCGGTCAACCTAAACAGAAAAGTTTATTAAATTTTACAAAGGAGACACCCATGGCAGACAGCCAACCTATCGGATGCGACCGGCCTGGCGGCGTAATTCTCGATGCGGAAAATCAACCTGAAAACACCCCCGTGCAATCTCAAGAAAAAGGAGAAACTTCCATGTTGGTAAAGATCGGACACAAAGCCCCTGATTTTGCAGCCCCCGCGTACCTGAACGGCGATTTCACCACCGTCAAACTGTCCGACCAGCTCGGTAAGTGGGTCGTATTGTGTTTTTACCCCGGCGATTTCACCTTTGTCTGCGCAACGGAGATTTCCTCCATTGCCGAAAAGAACGACGTGTTTGAGGAAATGGGCGTACAGGTGCTTTCCATGAGCACGGACAGCCCCTTCGTGCATAAGGTATGGGTGGACAACGAGCTGTCCAAGATGACCAGCAAGGGCACCATCCCCTTCCCCATGCTTTCCGACGGCGGCGGCAATATCGGCGAGGCATACGGCGTTTATGATCCGGAAGGCGGCGTGGACGTACGCGGACGCTTTCTGATCGACCCGGACGGCATTGTCGTGGGTTACGAAATTCTTACCCCGCCCGTGGGCCGCAACGTTTCCGAGACCATTCGCCAGCTCCAGGCCTTCCAGTACGTCCGTGAGAATCCTTCTCAGGTGACGGTTTCCGGCTGGAGACCCGGAAAAACCGTACTGACTCCCGGACCTGCCCTGGTGGGCAACGTCTGGAAAGAATTCAAAGTTGAGACCGCTTTTGATTAAGTCCTGACGACCGGCAGCGGCCGGACCGCCTGTTGGCGGTCCGGCCGCTGAGCAGATACGGCAAACATTATACGTTGCAACGAGTTATCCGGCTCCAAGAAAACACCGAGGAACAACCTCATCGTCTCATTGATATGCAAACAAATTTCCGCTGACGGACTTGGACAACTTGCAAAAAAAGCTTAATACTAAAACTATCATTCTAAACAGGAACCGAGGAGCACGGCGTTATTTAGCGTACGCTATGCCTGCTGCCGTCCGCGGATATGGAGACATTCTGCCGGTGGAGTGCCCTTTCACCCGGGAATTCTCTGAGGAGCAGCCTGTATTCCATTTGCTGGAGAAAGGCCCCGGCACCGGAAAGCGCATCTGACCGACGGGAACCATTCTGACAGCAATGCCAACCCATTCAAAAGGAGAAGGATTGTGGCAACAAAGGAAGAAAGAAAAGAAAAAGTTATCGAGGCGTTGAACAAAGCCAGGTCCATGGAACTCCATGCCATCTCCCAGTACATGAACCAGCATTACAATCTGGATGACATGGACTACGGCGAAATGGCCAAAAACATGAAGCTGGTGGCCATTGACGAAATGCGCCACGCCGAACAATTCGCCGAGCGCATCAAGGAACTGGGCGGCGAGCCCACATCCGAACTGGCTGATGTGGTTCAAAAAGGCCAGGAAGTAAAACTCATCTTCAGTTTCGACACCGGGCTGGAAGACAACACCATTGATAACTATAATGAATTCCTGCAGATCTGCAGAGAAAACGGTGACAACATCACTGCGAAGCTGTTCGAACAGATCATCGACGAAGAACAGACCCACATGAACTACTTCGACAACGTCGACAGCCACATCAAAAACCTGGGAGATGCGTACCTTTCCCGTATTGCCGGTACGCCTTCTTCCACCGGTCTGGCTGATCAGGGCTTTGTCATCGCCGCTGGCGGAGGCGAATAAACACACAAGCTCATTTCCGCCTTAAAACAATACGGGACTCCCTGTAGCAAACGGAGTCTCAGGCGATCAAGCGCATGAATCATCTCTGGCGGAATCCGCTTCTGCCGGAGATTTTTTCTTTTTCCTTCCCAGCAGCCTGCTGAGCAATCCGTACGAGCCGAGTCCCGCGGCTCCGCTTGCCCCCGCGAGCATTCAAGGAGGACAGGCAGCACCGCCCCCGGCAAACAGTCCGACAAGCAATGCGAATACACCGCCGCCTACGAGAAAGGACAGTATTTTTGGAAGGTTCTTACGCATTCCTGTATACTACACCAAAAGGGCCTGATACCACAAGTCCCTGCCGGATAAATTACCGGGCTCGGTACATACGCACCCAGGGAGTCTTGTCGTACACCAGCTCGAAATAGCGGTTGATGTGCTCATCCTTGGGGTCGGCCACCAGCAGCTGGACAGCCATGCTCTCATAGGCGCGCGTATGCAGAAGGTACGATTCCTTGGTAATGGGGTTCACAAGAACATGCAATCCCGAGTTATTGGTGTATTTATATTTCCGCACACCCGTGGGAAGAAAGACATCCAGGCTATCGACATGCAGATCGGGCGTCCCCGGACCAAGAGAAACAATGCCTTGTTTTGCTTTGAACCGCACGTTTCCAAGAAAATACCGCAAAGCTATATTCTGGCCGCGTTTGGTTTCAAAATCCCAGGTGGCGGCTTGGGCGATGTTTTCCAGATATTGAAGCATTTTGAAACTGGCGACAACATACTGAGGCGACTTAAAACGGACGTTGGCGTCAGGGGTGCGCAACGTTCGCATCAATTCATGCAACTCCCTCGAAGTCATACGGTCAAATCGTTCGTACAGAGTTCCGGAAGTTACATAGTCACTATAGTGTGCCAGAAGGTTATGCAGCAGCACAGGATTGTCCGTATAGAACACCTGGTTCAAAACGTAAATTATTGCACTGGTGCGTCTGCCGCCGCCGTCGGCAAAAGAGTTGCGAAACGCGTAATAGTTCACGCCGTATCCCCACTCCCACCTTGTCCAGACAATGGCGTTTTCAGGAGAGACATGTTGCAACAAATCCAGAGCCTGACAAAAGTAGGGAGAGAAGACCGCCTTGGGAGGAAGCATGGAATAGGCGGCGAAGCACGGCCAGATCAACACCGCTGCGCAGAGTGTCTCTCCAAGCGCCAGCAGCAGGCGGCGCCACTTGAGCTTGCGTACCAGCCAGGCGACAAGCCAATAAAGAGGAATTCCCAATCCGATGCCGTAAGCCGGAGCACCGAACATGGCCATACGCACGCCCAGAAAATAACCGCTCATTCCCAAGGCGGCCAGAGGCAGCAGCAAGAATGCACCGGGATACCTCAAAAGCACAAGCAGGAAACCAGGAACGGCGCACAGTGCTGTCCAGCCCCACAAGGAAAAGAACTCAAGATAAGCCCAGCCGACTTTGCTGGCTTCGGCCACCCCGCTGGAAACCGAAGGGAAGACCAGGGATGTCTGCCCCGCGGCCCAGGCCGGTGCGATAGGCTGCAGATAACGCTGCAAATAAAATCGAATCACCCAAAACAAGGAGGGCTGGTTGCCGAGTGAAACAAACACCAGCGCGGCTGCCAATAAAATGAAAGACCAACACATGCTGGAAAAAAGCTTTCTGCGCAGCCAGGCAACGCAATACAACGCAGCAAGCAGTACGGCACCAGCCAGAATCCCCTGCCAGCCCGGATGCGTGGACAGCGCGTACAGCGCTACGCCCACCAGCAGCAGGGGTCTGGCCCCTTTCCTGGCCGTAATCAACCCGAGAAACAATACTGGAAAAATGATGAAGTCGTTGAAATTGGCGATACGTTCGTGCCAGAGCCCGAAAAAATGCGCGCACAGTCCCAGAACATACGTCCACGTCAGATACCGTACGGACAGAATAGGGTCTTTGCTCTCAGCGCTTTGCAGGCTCTGCGGCAGCCGCTTGGCAAGCCAGGCGGGCAAAGGCCAACGAGGAAACAAATTGGGCTTCAGCCAGAGGTACCACCCCAAGCTGATGCACAAAGGGAACAGCAGGGTGACCATGTCCGTGTCGTAAAAACCCAGATGCGTACGTCCGACAAAGCCGGGTGCCAGACCGGCCACCGCGCCCGCAAGGATGCCGGCTTCCAGGCAGCCGAGAGCCCAGCACCACAACAGCGTCAATACCGCGGCCAGGCTGGAAATGAACACCGGAGCCCAAAAGCCTACATTGCCGAGTTTCGCTCCGCTTGCCCAGGAAAGAAACCGGGCCAGATATGCCAGGGGGTTTTCGGCTGCACCAAAGCCTTTGGCCTGAGCAAGCCAGAGGTAGGCGTCGGGCGTGCTTTGAATATATTCCCCGTCAAAGGCCAGAGGAAATCCATGCCAGGCGGAAAGCGCCGTCATTCGCAACACCACGTTCAGGACGTAAACACCTGCGCCGAAGAAAACAAGGAATTTCCAGTCCTGACGCAATCTCGTGGGCAGCTGTCCGTTGCTCATAGAATTGGGATCCTCCGGATCGGATTAATTGGAGACATCAATAAGGGAAAACTTTTGCCGTCTTACTTTCGCCTTTGGAGACCAGCGGGACGCGAATTCGAGCGCCTGGGCATCTGGAATATTTTTGGAGGATATCCAGATCTCGGGTGTTTCAGACAATTCCTGCAGCCATCTGTCTTTTTCCCGAACATGCAGCCCCCCGATCTTGTGGTCAAGCAGATTTGAATCATCATCCACGAATCCGAGAACACAAAAACTGTTGCTCAAACTTTCGTTGAAAAGCGATTCCTCCAAAAGAATCTTGCCTCCCTTCCCTGCTCCGTAAATCAATACGGAAACCAGGGTGGACTTCTGACTGGAGGCGGTCTTGCGTTTGACCCAGGTGTCCAGCAGAAAAAAACTCTGACGGGATACGGTCACGGCGATGAAAAAAAGAAAGGCAAAAGTGATGTAGGAACTCCTCGAATACCCTTCTCCAAATCTGCTGAAAATAGTTGATAACGCGAGGCTCATAGCAGTCCCCAGAATCACTCCAAGGGCATAGGACGGCGTATCGGAGAAAGACGCCAGCCGCCAACTGCTGCCATAGGCTCCCGCTAGCCGCAGTCCGAGCAG
Source organism: Desulfovibrionaceae bacterium (assembly GCA_963677785.2). Taxonomy (GTDB): domain Bacteria; phylum Desulfobacterota; class Desulfovibrionia; order Desulfovibrionales; family Desulfovibrionaceae. Next base: position 568,688 of record CAXXDH010000003.1, read on the forward strand.
AGAACTGACCACGACCAGTGGAAGCGCCTGGACCATGGCCTGGCGCATGGAGGGGCCCAGAGAAAAATCAAAACGCAAGAGATGAGCGCCCCAGAAACAGGTTATCACCAGTATCGTATCCAGAAACACCTGGGCCATGTTACGCCGCAACAACATGGCATGCAAAAACTTGTTCCAAAAGGGCACGCCGTTTTCCGGAGGGTTGGCGCTGACCTGCACATGGGTCAGATACGCGCCGAAACAGATGAGCAGAAGTGCGAAAGCCCCAATCAGCGACAGAGACAGGTCCGGATTACGCTGCGAAAAAAGAGCCACGGAACCGCCCGTAAAACCAAGCGCGAACAATATATAAACGGCCCGCCGTTCACTCAGGCCAAGATGGACAAGACGGTGGGAGGTATGATCCGTTCCCCCCTGATGAATTTTCCTGGCTCCGAGCAAGCGGGTTATCGTAACGAAACTGGTATCAAATATGGGCACGGAGAGTATGGTCATGGGAATGAGCAACATCAGGATGGTCAAAAAAAACGAGGTATTGACTTCCAATCCCAAATTCGCGTTCAACGGACTCGGCATGGAAAGCGCAGCGAGAACAAACCCCAGGGGCAGGCTTCCCGAATCTCCCATGAATATTTTTGCCGGAAACTTGTTGTGCAGCCAATAGCCAAAAACAGAGGCCGCGAACAACAGGGAAAGCCAGGTGGCAGGTACGGGTGTTTCCAAAACGGACACAGGCACCAGTCCGGCGAAAATTGCGGAAATGACCGCCACTCCGGAAGAAAGCCCGTCCATATTATCCAATAAATTGAAAGCGTTGGTCAGCCCGACAAACCAGAGATACGTGATAAACAGATTGATTCCCGAAAGATCCGTCAGCGGGTATACGCCGCCCGCGTAAACAAACAGACTCGTTGCCGCGACCTGGCAAATCAGTTTGTTTGTGGGGCTCATCTTTTTCGTATCATCCCACAGGCCGCAAAAATACAACACCACAGCGCCGGCCAGAGCTGCCACCGCCAAGGTGATTTTCTGCGGAAGCTCACCATATATCAACGTGTGCGGCGTCAGATCATAACGAATATAGAGCCAGAATACAGCGGCCAGCAAAAAAGGCAGAACAAACCCGACTCCACCATGCAATGCGACCGTCCTGCAATTCCAACGATCACTACACGGCCTTGCAACCCAATTGTAATGCAGGCATATTTTGGAGATGACCAACGTCAAAACATACGCAAGAAAAAAAGTTGCAACAAGGAGAACGCAAAAACCACTGTTGACCAACATCATCTATCTTCTTTTGCTTGTTCACGGCACGACGACAGCACCAGCGAACGGTATATTTGCAATGTACATACTGCGCATCGGGGCCAGGTCAGCTCCGTAGCACGGAGCAGACCTCTGTCTCGCAAGCAGGCACGTTTTTCCTCATCATTAAGTATCTCATGTATTCTTTCGGCAATTTCCGCGGGATTGTTAGGATCAAAAAACACTCCCGCATCACCCGCAACCTCGGGCAGGCTAGAACTCTCCGAACACAGCACTGGCGCTCCGCAGGCCATGGCCTCCAGCACGGGCAATCCGAAACCTTCATAGAAAGAAGGAAACACCAAACACAAAGCGCCACTGTACAGGGCCTGCAGTTCGCTGTCGCTAACGCGCCCGAGAATCGAAACCCCCTCCAGTCCGCTCCCCGAATCCGCATGTTCTTGCAACCGGACGCCTGCAATGACCAGTCCTGCGCCGTCGGTCATCTCTCTGGAGCAAAGCATGCCCCAGGCTTCCAGCAGTCGTTTCAAATTCTTGTGGGGTTTATCAGACCCCGCGTACATAATATAGCGCTCGGGCAATCCGAACTTCCGGCGAACCGCTGCTGCATCTTTCTCTGGCTTCGGAGAAAAATCTGGACTCACACCTGCCAGGCAAACCTGGATCTGTTCCTTGCGCAGGGAGGTCATCCGGACCAAATCCGTACGCGTTGATTCGGAAAGCACCAGAACCGTATCAGCCGCACGCAGGGCGAGAAACAATGCCGCACGAAAAAGCCATCTGGCTTTGGCGCTGCTCTGGGACGGAAAAAGCAGGGGGATCATATCATGAACAGTGACAATCGTGGGGACCCCTGGAATAAGTGGCAGTAAGGTGTACGGGCTGTGGTACATATGCACTTTCTGCTCCCGCAGCACGGCGGGCAACACCCAGTGCTGCCGGAGAGAAAACGGACTGACCGGCACGTCCACTATACGCACACGCGCGGAGCTGGCTGCTAAACCGTCGAACAACACGTTCCCTCTGGGATCCCGAAGAACAACCAGTTCTTCGTCATCTTGCAGCAAAGGCTCCAGGGCGCGTGCCAAATTGACCACATAGCGGCCTATGCCGGGAAAATGGGCGGTGGCGGTTCTACCGTCCAGACAATACCGTTTGTGCATGCTGTATTCACCTGCCCCGCCAGACAAGCCGGCGTTGCGTATTCGCTCCTTCCGGGCACGCGTGATACGACATGATATCGATATCGGACATACTGTAGTAGGAAGAGAAAAGTCGCGTTTTCAATCCTGACCGGATTGCCTGTCAAATGTGTTCCAAGTTGATCTCAAGCTGATTCTTCACCCGCTGGATACGTACGTATCCACCATCGCCCAAAGCGCCCGGATTGACTATAACTGTTTTGCCTATGGTATCAACGGCGCGAGATTCATGGATGTGCCCGGTCAGACAGACATCAGGTTGGCGTTTTTCAATAAAAGCGCGTACCGCCTGGCTGCCCACATGCTGGCCGAAGGAAATGCAATCAGTCGCGGTGTCGTAAGGAGGCGTATGCGAAACCAGAATCAGCAGGGGAAAATCCTTGGCCTGTTCGTCCGCAGCCTGCAACCAGGCAGCCATCTGACTGTCCGGATACTCGCTGGGGGTGCCGAACGGCGTGGGCGTGGAAGCGCCAAGCCCGATGACGCCCACGGCGGGTGCGGAGGCGTCGCCGGCATCGAGCGTACGAGCACGTGCGTGCAGATTCCATCCCTGCGCCTCGAGAAACACGTTCACCTCCGGCAGATCCATATTGCCGTACTGGGCGTAAACGTTTGGGTTTATCACCCGTATGGCTTCCAGGATTTCACCCGCTTTTTGTGCGTCCCCGTTATTGGTCAGATCTCCTGAAATCAAAACACCGCGCGCACCTGCAAGAGCGTCGATTTCCCCAAAACGATCCACGTTGCCGTGGATGTCTCCAAATCCTATCCAATAACGGTTGTCGGCTGCCATTTGCTCTCCTCTCGTTTTGCATTCCCGCAAACGAACGCGTATTGATGATACGCAATCCGCGACACTTGTCTGGCGCGATAACCCTATTTCAGGCGTATGTCAAAATCATCTTTTGAATATTACCGGGACCTTGTCACCTAACCATGCAGAATACTGAAAAAAGACCTCTTCGTGAGAAAATTCTCAAACAACGCTCCGACCTGCCGGCGTCCTCCTGGGTTTCCAAAAGTACTGTCATGCAGCAACGCATCCTCAAACTTGAGCAATGGCGCCAGGCACAATGCGTTCTGTTGTACGCGGCGTTTCGACAGGAAGCCGACACCCGGCTGCTTCTGGAGAACAGCCTGACCCAGGGCAGGATTACCCTGCTCCCGCGTTGTGTCAAAGGCTCCAACGCCCTGGAACTCGCTGCCATCTCGAATCCTGGGCAGCTCGTATCCGGGGCCTACGGCATTCCGGAGCCCGACCCGGCACGCTGTCCCCGGCAGACGCAGCCTGTCCCTGAAATTGTGGTCCTGCCCGGCGTCGGTTTCGACAGGCAGGGATTCCGCCTCGGGTACGGGGGCGGTTATTACGACAGGCTCCTGGATTCCGGCGAACTGGGCACCCCGCTGCGTATCGGGCTCTGTTTTGACTTCCAGCTGCTGGATACGTTACCCACTGATTCCTGGGACAAACCTGTCCACGCCATTTGCACTGAGGAACGACTCCTATGGATATAATCTGCATTCCTTTCGCTTTTCCCGGACTGCCCAAAATCCACTGCGCTTTTCAGACGCGCCAGGCACACGCGCTTTCTTCCACGCCTTCGCAAGACTCCCCGTATGCCCATTCCAGCATCGGCTACAGAGTCGGCGATGATTACGACAGGGTCACTGCAAACCGCGAATCGCTCATGCGTACGCTTTCTTTTGATTCCTGGAGCTTTGTCTGGCAGGTGCACGGAACCACCATGCGCTTTGATCCGCCCGCCACCGATGCCGAATGCTCGGACATCCTTGAAGGCGACGGACTGGCCACCAGCATTCCCGGCCGCGCTCTGGTCATCCAGACCGCGGACTGCCAGCCCCTGCTTCTGGCCCACGCGGGGGGAGCGCATGTGGCCGCGCTGCATGTGGGCTGGAAAGGCAACCGCCTGGGATTTCCCCAGAGCGGCGTCGCTGCATTCTGCACCCATTACGGCCTGGATCCTGCCGACGTCTACGCGGTACGAGGTCCCAGCCTCGGACCAGGAAAAAGCGAATTCATCAACTACGACCAGGAATGGGGCCCCGAATTCGACGCCTACCATAACATAACCACCCGTACGGTTGATCTCTGGCGCTTGACGCGCGACCAGTTGATCGAGGCCGGTCTCAGCCCGGACAACATCTTCAGCCTGGACCTTTGCACGTGTACGCTCCAGGACTGGTTTTTTTCCTACCGCCGCGAACGCCCGTGCGGACGCCAGGCCAGCCTGATCTGGATCGGACAATAAGATTTTCCGTTCCGGATCAGCCGTCAGAGCATCTTAACTATGAAATCTCCGCCCTCTTTAAATTACTTTTCATCAGCTAAAAACCTTGAGTAAATTATTGAAATGTCTTATTGAAAAAGAGCTTTTGAAATGAAAAACAAGATAGCCGCAGCATGAAACTTTCTTTCCGCAGTGAATACGCCTTGCTTGCCCTCGTGTATCTCGCACACACGGGCATGGGTAAATTCGTCCCGGTAAAAACCATTGCCCAAGATCAAGGAATCCCGCCCAAATATCTTGAGCAGATCCTGCTTACCCTTAAGCGAGCGTCCTATCTCCGCAGTGTCAAAGGACAGGGAGGTGGATACGCCCTGGCAAAACCTCCCAGCCAGATCACTCTGGCTGAAGTCATCCGTCTGTTCGACGGTCCCCTCGCCCCCACCGGTTCAGCCAGTGTTTTTTTCTACGAAACCACACCCATAGAAAAAAATATCAACCTGCTCCATGTGTTCAAGGCAATTCGCGACGAAATCTCGGAAAAGCTGGAAAACATCACTTTGGCCGATCTTTGAGCGTATCCATTTACCGGCAGTCCCAGGTGAACGGCCTGTCAATTACACGCTCCCGAATTGGTGCCCGCCAGACGTGCTGTCCTTGGCCCCCACTCTCTTTGAATACGTACTGCTACCGCCCCTGCTTTCTAGAAACTTCAGATGCTTCGATCAAGACGTCGACAAGCGTCTTGCGTTACGCATAGAGTGAAGTTGTCTCCACACTGTTTTCAAATCTGCATAACGTTGACGAGCCGGCCAATTCAAAATCACAACCAACTGTATGCTGTATTGTCAGCTAAAATTATTGAAGATAGGATAGGGCTCAGTGTTGGGGGAACCTAGAGAAGTTGACGCATGAAAAGACGTTTAGGAGTAAGACGTATGAAGCACATTGCAATTTGGCTCAAGTTGACGATTGGTTTTGGAGCAGTATTGCTGCTTTTGGTCATTTCTGGTGGGATATCATACTATTACCTATCGGATAATCTTGATTCTTTTACTAAATACAGGAATCTAGCCAAAAACGCGAATCTCATGGGCCAGGTGCAGGCCAGCCTACTCATGGTCCGAATGAACGTTAAAGACTTTATTCTCACTGGCAACAGGAAGGATCTTTCGGAATACACCCTATATATGAAACAGACTGAAAAATTCATCAAAGAGGCTAACCAAGACATCCGGGCCCCTGAACGAGCACACATGGTGCAGGAAAGCATGGATTTGATCGGAAAATACAATGAGGAATTCCATGCAGTCATAACAACAAAAGAGCAACAAAATGAGCTAGATAAAGTATTATCTACTAGCGGACCGAACTGTGAACGTAAGTTGACCGAACTTATGAATAGCGCCAAGCAAAACAACGACGTGACCGCTGCATATCATGCCGGCCTTGCAATCCGGAATCTCCTCAAAGGCAGAATTTATGCGACTCAATTCTCGATGACCTTTGATCTTGCAATGTTGGACAAAATACATGCCGAGTTTGCGTCTTTTGACAAAGACCTCGACGTGTTGAACCGTGAGTTACAAAACCCAGACCGTCGTAAGATGAGGGAAGAAGCTCAAGTACTTAAGGACGAGTATGTCACAGCCTTCGAAAAGGTCGCGAAGTTGATTCTGCAACGCAATGAAATTGCGCAGAACAAACTGAACATCTGGGGACCGTCCATTGCCAAGGCCCTGGATGACGCCAAGCTTTCGGTAAAAAAAGATCAGGATATCCTTGGCCCTCTGGTCCAGGCCAACAGCACGCATGCCAAAAAGCTGGTTGGCATCCTGGTGGCGGTGGCAGTTATTATTGGTCTTGGCGGCGGTATTGCCATTGCCCGAGGAATAACCAAGCCTTTGGGCATTGCCACCAACTTTGCCAATGCCGTTGCTGTCGGAGATTTTAATGCCTCCATTTCCATTGACCAAAGAGACGAGGTTGGCAAAATCTGCAAGTCTCTGGATGCGATCAAGGCGGCAGTGTCCAATGCAGCAAACGAGGTGGAAAACGTCGTTGTTCGTGTAGAAAGGGGCGATATGAAGGCAACGGGCAACGTTTCTGGATTATCAGGAGGCTTCGCCAATCTGGTGGACGGCGTCAACGCCCTGGTTGGCGTATATAGTGGATTCTGCGACCAGATACCCGTGGGAGTCATGACACTGAGTAAAGACCACAAAGTGACCTATCTCAACGCAACCGCTTTGAAAATGACTGGCACGGATTCGGCCCATGGCAAAATCTGCAGCGATTTGTTCAATACCACGGACTGCAACTCCGCCAATTGCGCCTCTGACATCTGTATGCAATCCAAAAAGGCCAGCAGTTCCGAAGCGTCCGCCTCCACCGCGGCAGGAAACCACGAAGTGAGTTACACCTCTATTCCGCTGACCACCCGCCAGGGAGAGGTAGTGGGCGCGGCTGAGATCGTCATTGATCAGACAGAAATCAAGAATGCCCAGAAGACCATGATCCAGGTAGCCAATCGGGCCAACGAAATTGCCGATCGCGTGGCCTCATCATCTGAGGAGCTTTCCGCCCAGGTAGAGCAGATCAACCGTGGAGCTGAAGTACAGCAACAGCGCGTGGGCGAGACCGCTACCGCCATGGAGGAGATGAACGCCACGGTACTGGAAGTAGCAAAGAACTCCTCCCTGGCTACGGAACAATCCGACAACGCCAGGAACATGGCGAACGAAGGCGCGGTCTTGGTGAACAAAGTAGTCGAGGCTATCAATCAGGTCAATGGCGTTGCCCAAACTCTGCAGGACGATATGAAAAAGCTGGGGGAACAGGCGGAAGCCATTGGCGGCGTCATGACCGTGATCATGGATATCGCCGACCAAACCAACCTTCTGGCACTCAATGCGGCCATTGAAGCGGCACGGGCCGGGGACGCAGGACGCGGATTCGCTGTGGTTGCGGACGAGGTACGCAAACTGGCGGAAAAGACTATGGCCGCGACCAACGAAGTGGGTGAAAACATCCGCGCCATCCAGAACGCGGCCGAAACCAACGTGGAAAACGTGAACAACGCCGTGAAGAATGTCACCAACGCCACGGAATTGGCCAACACCTCGGGGGAGGCCCTGGCCAAAATCGTTTCCATGTCCACGGAGAGTTCGGCTCTGATCTCCTCCATAGCCACAGCTGCGGAAGAACAGTCCGCCACCAGCGAGCAGATCAATGGCGCCATTGAGGAAGTCAACCGGATCGTGAACGAAACAACGGACGGCATGATCCAATCCTCCAGTGCCGTCCAGGAATTGGCGCAGATGGCTCAAGAACTCAAACGAGTTTTAGAAGGCCTGCAGCAAAGCTGATTTTCTTTGCCGAAAAAAACGAACAAGCACCCCGCAATGACTTTTCATGGCGGGGTGTTCTTGATTTCGGCTTTCTGCTTGCATGGACATGTTCGCAATCAACCTGTTCATGACGGCTACCACAGCCAACTGTCAGTGGAGTAGGTTGCGCTTTGTCCAGAGGCCGTTTTTTGAGCAGAGCTCATTAGTCGGCACACAACCACTTTATTTCATTTATTAAGTTCATTAAGGACTTCATCTTTTTGAACGCTACCTGGAGGGCATCGACCTTTACCTGCATTTCGAAGATATGTTCGGCTTCTTGCACTTCCCCAAAGGGTATTGGAATTTGTAGAATTGTTTAACCGACTCCCCCGATTCCTTTTTAGAGGGGTACCTGCAAATGTCGCGTTTCACCCCCTCATCTTATATCGATATATTTTTCCATCCCAAATATCGTTTATGAGGCTTTTTTCCAGATTTATTATCGACTCATTTTGAATGACAACCTCTAGTCCTGAAACTTTTCCACCAGCCGCTTGAGATCATCGGCCATCCGGGCAATATCTCCAATGGCTTCGTTGGCTTCCTGCAGGTTTTCCGTGGCGTGCCGTGAAAGCGTGTTGATTTGCGACACGGAGGAATTGATCTCATCGGTGGTGGCGGACTGCTCCTCGGAAGCCGCGGCGATATCCTGTACCATGCCGGCGATCTTTTCGGACTCGGTCAGAATGGCATCCAGCACCAGGCCCGAATTGCCCGCCATAGAGGAGGTTTTGTCCACGCGCAGCCTGGTTTCGGACATCTCGTTGACCGCGTCGCGCGTGCTGCTTTGTATTTCGACAATGGATGTTTCCACATCCTTGGTGGCGAGCATGGTTTTTTCGGCGAGCTTGCGGACTTCGTCCGCGACCACGGCGAAACCGCGGCCCGCGTCCCCGGCCCGTGCCGCTTCTATGGCCGCGTTCAACGCCAGGAGATTGGTCTGGTCCGCAATATCATTGATAACAGACATGATCCTGCCGATGGCTTCGGCCTTCCCCGACAGCGTGTTGAGCGTCCGGGCGAGCTCTCCGGCCCGGGTGGATACCTCTTTGGTTTCGGCAACAGTCCTGGCCACCTCCTGCCCCCCTTCCCTGGCTACCCGGTTGGCCTCGGACGAGGCCTGGGCCACTGATGAAGCATTGTTGGCCACGTCGAGTACGGTGGAGCTTAATTCGTCCATGGATGAAGCAAGGACATGCGTCTGGCCGGATGTTTCTTCCATGCCCTGGGTGACGTTCTCCATCTGTCCGCGGATGATCCCGGCCGCGGATGCGAGACTAAGGGCAAGTTCCGTGACCTGGGACGCCACCTCGCGCATTTTGGCCGCATCAGATTCGATCTTCGCCTTGTCGCGTTCTTCCTGGGTAAGATCCAACAACACGCCGATGGCTCCGTTGATCTCCCCGTCACTGTTACGCAATGCGGAGACTTCAAAGCGCAACGGAAACACAACCCCGTCCCCGCGTTGATAATGAATGGTTCCATTCTCCGTCTCACCTGCGCGTATGGCTTGGTGGGCGATGCTCTTCCTACCGTCGTCATTGACCAAATACTTACGCAAAGCCTGGCCATTGAGCGTGTCTCCCGAAAATCCGAGAATCGTACTCAGGGCTTCGTTGACAAAGCTCAAATTGTTGTCCTTGTCCGTCACGAACATGGGCACGATAATTCCCTGCATGACCCCTTTGCTGTATTCGAGCTGATCACGAATGGTGGAAACCATTGCGGACAAATTGGTATTGAGCTGGCCGATTTCATCCTCGGCGCGGTCGTCAAAAGCCACGTCATACCGGCCGCCCGTAATCAGGTTGCTCGTGACGGCGATTCGCCGGACACGCTTGATCACTACCTTCTGCAAAAAACCAAATAGCAGCATGCCGAGCACCACCAGAGCGACGCAGGAGATTATGGCGCTGTAACGCTGAATACGCCCCAGAGTGCTCATGTCCGTACTGATTTCGCGCAAAAGAATCATGCTGCCCAAAATAGACTTTTTTCTGCCGTGGCAATGATGGCATGCGGACTCGTTGCGAATCGTACTGATCTCGATAAAATAAGGCGTACCGTCCAAATCGAACAGCCCGCCCTGGCGTAAGGGCTCCTTCAAACTTCTGGACACCTGGGCCAGCACACCAGCAGCAGAATACAACGAGTCAAAATCCTTGCGTATCGCCTCGGATTTCGTGGCATAGGTCACATTGCCTTTAAAATTCGTCAAAAACGCCTGCAGCGTATCGAACCGCTCGTGCAACTTCGTAAATTGCTCCTGCGTTCCTTCATTATCGCCGATGCGCATGGGTTCCGAAATAGCCGACAAGATGAGATCGCTTGACTCTTCGGAGTTATGCTTGATCAACTCCAGAGTCATTTCCCGCTGCCAGTAGCTGTTGGCCAGAAACAGGGACGTAAATATGATCACCAGCAACAGGCCGCTGAAAAACAGGATGCGAAAGCCCAAGGAAGTGCGAATCTTGTTCATACGTACTCCTTAATGCGCTCCGCCGTGCAGCAGCGGCTTGTAATTGAAGGCGTTGACGCGTTCGGAATTGTGGCAGCCTTCGCAATCCTTCAAGACGGGTTTGCCCTTGATAAACGCCGGATCGCCGCCGCTTTCCAGGTGGAGATGTCCCGGACCATGGCACACTTCACAACCCGCATGGCCCAGACCAGGAGTCTGCTCATAGCTGACAAAGCCACCCGGCTTGCCGTATCCCGTGGTGTGGCAGGCGTAACATTCGGCCACTTCCTCCGCGTCAAGGTCGGACATCATGATCTTTACACTGTTGGGCTCTTTGGCCTTTTTGGCATACCGAACAAAATTGCCGTACTCGTGCTCGTGACAATCCTGACATGCGGAAGAACCGACATATCGGTTATCTTCTTCCGCAAAAACCTGGCTAGTAACCGCAACACCGTCTAACAAAAACATACATGTCGCAATGGCCAAAGCAACGAGAGCCTTCATACATTTGCACCTCGTGTTACCAGTCAATGGTGGTATATAAATTTCAATTTCTTGAAGGAAATTGTCGCGCTTGATGAAGGAGAGGCTGAAAAATCGCACACAAAATTACTCTTATACAATTGGTCAGATTAAGAGTTGCATGTAGTCTATATTTTTCTGGTTACATATATTGATATTCAATATTTGTCAAGAACCCCCTACACACCCCATAAAAGGATAAAAAATAGCAACCAACACCACATAATTGACACACCCCATCAAAAACACCGCCGAGGTCCCCGCATAATGTCCCGGTGAACCCCAAACCGGTTTTTCTCTTTTTCGCTGTAGTACGGAATTCTGTGGAGCAAACAAAGTCCTGAAACAAAAAAATAATGTCCTCAAGCTTGTTGCCGATAAGCAATACGCAAGAATGAGTATCGGCATTTTTTCGATCAACATTTATGGTATGTGAAGGTGGAGTCCGCATACCTTCAAGCACGGCGTTTGATTTGCCAGATAACGCGGAGAGGAGGAAATTATATGGCCACCATCAGTAGTTTCGGCGTTGATGCGGAATCTGTCAGCAATTTTAATTTAACCGCCAAAACCACGGAAGACAGTGAAGAGTCCAATACGGAACAATCCACGGCATATTCTTCCAGCGGCGATACGGTGTCTTTTTCAGACGAGGCAATGGCCCTGCTCCAGGAGCAGGAAACCGGAAGCGGAACGTTCAGTGCGGTTGCATCAGAAGCATCCGCCGAGAGCGACGTGGGTGTCAGCGAGACCACAGTCGCATTCGGAGGAGCGGAGGAAACCCAAGGATCCGGCGGCTCAGGGGGAGCATCAGAGTCATCATCCAATGATGACGAAAGCTCTCTTGAAGATGCCATAGACGTCCTGAAACAACAGATTTCAAACCTGGAACAACAAATAGCCTCGCTCGAAAAAGACCCCGAAGTATCGCAGACGGACCAGAGTACCGGCTCGGATCAGGAATCCGGCACCGAAAGCCCTGAAAAGGTGAGCGTGGAAACGCAACAGGGCGCGGAAGCAGGGGACACAGAAAGCACCGGCACGGATATCACAGGTGAAGAGCAGGTAGCCAGCTCCGAACAACAGACGGCAAACAGCAGCTCAAAAGGAGAAAAGCTGGACACCATGAAAATGGAATTGGCAACCCTCAAGGCCCAGCTGATGAAACTGCAGCAAGAGGCTTCGAAGTATAAGCTTGAAGAGTCGTATCAATAACTCTTGAACTGTCCGATAAAAACTTAATAAAGGCCGCCTATACCCCACAGGCGGCCTTTATGTATCTGCCTCAGTGCTCGTTGGCAAAGCTGCTCAGGGCGTCGCCCGTCAAACGATAGATGATCCACTCACTTTGCGGACGCGCTCCGATTTTCTCATAGAATTTGATGGCAGGCTCGTTCCAGTCCAGAACCGCCCATTCGAAACGGCCGCAGCCGTTGGCCACCGCCAGGCGGGCCAGATGTTGCAACACGAATCTGCCCGCTCCGCATTTGCGCTTTTGCGGCGTGATGTAGAGGTCTTCAAGGTAGATGCCGTTTTTTCCCAGCCAGGTGGAATAATTGAAAAAATAAACCCCGTACCCGATGGGCTCGCCTTCCTGCAGACAGATAAGCGCATTGGCGCTGGCATGCTCGGAAAACAGGGATTCCAGAATCTGCGCTTCCGTTGCCAGGACCTCATGTTCGGCCTTTTCATATCTAGCCAATTCCGTAATAAAATGCAGCAGCAACGGCGCATCATCCGCCGTTGCCTGCCTTATGCTCAGATTGTTCATGATATCTATCTTTATGTTGGTCCAGTGTTTCTTGTTTACCAATCCAGAGTGGCTTTCCAGCTTTGCAGCAATGCGGCAACGGGCTCGCGCAATACCGGCTGCCGGTTGCGGCGCAGCTCCAGCGTATCGGCTGCAGTCACCTCGCCGAGCAACGCGCAGCACTGGCCGGCGAACAGAGCCTCGAAAGCCGCTACCTGTGTTTCCGATACGGAGACCAGCAGTCGGCTGGCGGATTCGCTATAGAGAATTTCCGTTGTGGACAAGGTGTCGGACGGAGTCGGCACACGGTCAAGGTCGATGTCGGCTCCCAAACGACCGCCAATGGTCATCTCTGCCAGGGCCACGGCCAGGCCGCCGTCGGACAGATCGTGGCAGGCGTTGATCAGGCCACCCTTGATGGCTTCGTGCACGGCCAGATAGCGTTCTCGCGCGGATACGACTTCGACCTCCGGCACGCCGCCGCCGTTCACGCCCAATTCGGAAGCGAATTCCGACCCGCCGAGTTCCGCACGGGTCATGCCCAGCAGATAAACCCGGTCGCCTGGCGTCTTGAAGTCCGAACTGACTGCTTTGGAAGCGTCCGGAACAACGCCGATGACCGAAAAAAGCACGGTGGGCGGAATGGAAATCTTTTTACCGCCGCCCGTGTAGTCGTTTTTCATGGAATCCTTGCCCGAGATGCAGGGAACGCCGAAACCGAGGCAGAAATGGGCCAGGGCCTGGTTGGCCCGCACCAGCTGAGCCAGCTTGTAGCGGCCGTCCGGTGTTTTTGCAGATTGGACGGGATCGCACCAGCAAAAATTGTCCACGCCCGCCATATGCCGCAGATCCGCGCCCACGGCCACGGCATTGCGTACGGCCTCGTCAACGGCATTGGCCATCATCCAGTAGGCGTCCAGATCGCTGAACTTCGGGCAAATGCCGTGAGAAACGACCAACCCCTCCGGACGTTCCAGTATGGGCCGCATCACGCCCGCATCGGACGGACCGTCGCGAAGCGCACCCACCAGGGGTTTGACCACGCTGGCGCCTTTTACCTCGTGGTCGTACTGACGGACGATGTATTCCTTGCTGCAGATATTCAGCCGTCCGAGCATACGGTGCAGCAGGCTGCTCTGCTCGAGTCCCGCGTCCAGGTCTGCAGGGGCCGCGCCATGTGCTTCCGCCTGCGGTTTTTTCCAGACCGCTTCCAGTTCCATCTGCGGTACGCCGTGATGCAGAAACTCCATGTCCAGCAAAGCAACGGGCTTGCTGTCGTAACGGACCTCAAAACGGCCGCTTTGGGTGTATTCACCCAGGCAGGTGGCTTCAACACTCATTTCCCCGGCCAGGGAAAGAAACGTTTCGAGTTTGTCCTGAGGTACGGCCACGGTCATACGTTCCTGGGCTTCGGAAAGCAGAATCTCCCACGGACGCAGCCCGTCGTATTTCAAGGGCGCCTTGGCCAGGTCCATGATCACGCCGTTGGTGTCTTCGGCCATCTCTCCCACCGAAGAACTCAAACCGCCCGCGCCGTTATCGGTGATGGCATTGTACAGCCCCATGTCGCGGGCGCGCATCAGAAAATCGTACATTTTGCGTTGGGTGATGGGATCGCCGATCTGCACGGCCGTTGCCGGAGATTCCTCATGCAGTTCCTCGGAGGAAAAGGTCGCGCCGTGGATGCCGTCCTTGCCGATACGGCCGCCGACCATGACCACCGCGTCGCCGGGCTGGGCGGCCTTTTCATGGCTGGGTTTGCCGCAGATTTCCTTGGGAAGGATGCCTACGGTGCCGCAAAACACAAGGGGCTTGCCCAGATAGCGCTGGTCGAAAACCAGACTGCCGTTGACCGTGGGAATACCCGATTTGTTGCCGCCGTGTTCGACTCCCTCGCGGACGCCTTCCAGAACGCGCCGCGGATGCAGCAGGCGCGGCGGCAGCTCGCCCTCGTGAAAAGGCGAGGCAAAGCAGAACACGTCCGTATTGCACAGCATCCGGGCACCCATACCCGTACCCATGGGATCGCGGTTGACTCCCACGATGCCGGTCAGGGCGCCGCCGTAGGGGTCCAGGGCGGACGGACTGTTGTGCGTTTCCACCTTGATGCAGACGTTGTGTTCGTCGCTCAGGCTGATGACCCCGGCGTTATCCTTGAACACGGACAGGCAGAAGTCGTCCTCGCCCATACGCCTGCGCAACGCGGCCGTGGTATTCTGGATAAAGGTCTTGTAGAGGCTGTCGAATTCGCGTGTTTCATTGCGCTCCTGGTTCGTATAACGAATCCTGGCGCTGAAAATTTTGTGTTTGCAGTGTTCGGACCAGGTCTGGGCCAGACATTCGATTTCCGCGTCAGTGGGCAATTCGGGGAAACCATTTTTGAGGCGCGTTTCACGTACGTCCGGTTGCGCGTAATAATCACGTATGGCGTGCATCTCTTCCAGATTCAATGCCAGGACGTTCTTTCGGCTGAAAGCTTCCAGACCGGCGTCGTCCATGGCCTGCAGGTCAATAGCCTCCACCGTGTCCATGGCCTGACCTGAAACGCGGGCGGCCTTGGCTTCGAATCCGGGCTGTTCTTGCCACTGGGCGCTGCTCTTGTATTCGAAGCGCTGGATCAACACGTTGGCCAGCAGATCCCGCCCTATGCGCTCCACATCCTCCTCACGAATACTACTGCGGATCACGAACTGACTGGCCGTGTACACGGCCAGATCCTTGACCTGCGCGCCATCCGGCCCCAAGACAAGGGCGATGGCTTCTTTGGCTGTCCGTCCTTCGTTGTCGGTGACGCCCGGACGAAAGCCGACTTCGATGATCCAGTCGAAATCCGAGGCCAGGGGCTCAAGAGACGGCGTATGCAGCACCGGATCATGCAGAGCGCCGTTCTCCAGCACGCGGGTGATGTTTTCGGAGGAAAGTCCCTGTACGGTAAAGACTTTGATGATCCGGACCTCTTCCACGGATATGTTCAAAAAGTCGCTTATTTTCTTTTTGATTCCTTGTCCGACGACATCCTGGACCTCTGGCCGCAGGGCAACCTCGATACGTTGCAACATGATGGTCTCTCCGCGTGTAATTCGGCTGCAGAGACAGTCCCGCTACAGCCGGGGATATGTTTTGAAAGGGGGTTTCGAGAAATATTCAGCTGGGGAATTCTCCGGCGCCGCGTACAGTCCGGGCTGGCCATCCTCGAATATTCCTTTCCAGAACTTGTACAACAACAAACGGTTGAGCAATTCGCCTTGGCGTTTCAAAAATTCATGCGGCTATCGCAGCCTTTCCGGCAGGTTCAACGCTGTTTGCCGCGCCAGCCGGTGGCGGCTCCTGGCCGCAATCTTACGACATCAGCGTTCGCGCAGCAGGACGTACTCAAGTGCCTTCTCCAGCAATCCGCGCTCCTGAGATTGGGGAAAAAGCTCCAGGGCTTGCTTCGCGCCGTCAAGATAAGACCTGGCCATTTTCTTGGTCCGCTGGTCATAGCCTCCGTCCCGGACAGCCTGAACGATTGCGGCAATGTCCGGCTCCTCCAGAAGATCATCCCTGATTTTCTGCGCAATACCGGCTTTGGTTTGCGCGTCGGCCTGATCAAAAAAATATAAAAAGGGGAGTGTCAGTTTGCCTTCCAGCAGGTCCGTAGCCACGGGTTTGCCTGCTTTTTCGGTGGAAGAGGCGTAGTCGATGCAGTCATCGATAAGTTGAAATGCGATTCCCAGCTTGAGCCCGTATTCGCCGGCGGCTTCGATCTGTTCTGCGGACGCCCCGGCAAGAATGGCCCCGCATTTACAGGATGCCTTGATAAGATACGCTGTCTTTCCAGTGATGATTTCCAGGTACGTGGCTTCATCAATGGCCACGTTCCTGGTATGATCGATTTCCACAATCTCGCCGGTGACCGTCGCCACGATGCCTTCCGAGATGCACAGGCTCAACTCAGGGCTGCGGTATTCCGCCACAAGCTGGTTGCCCAACGCCAGCAGCGCATCTCCCGTAAGGATGGTTTTGGTCTCACCGAAAACCGTATGCGCTGAAGCCACGCCGCGGCGCAATTGCGAGCTGTCCAGAATATCGTCATGAAGCAGCGTTGCCGAATGAAACAATTCCATGGTGCATGCCAAGGGATAGACGTCATCGCGCGTATATCCGAGACACTGCGCTGTCAACAGAGTCAAAATGGGCCTGAGGCGTTTGCCGCCAGCCTGAAGCACATGGTCGGCCATCTGCTTGACAAGCGGATGCAACCGGGAAGTGCAGGCATCCAATTCTTCGTTCACTCGTGGAAGTTCACGTTCAAAGTATGAAACAAGTTCGTGCATGGATAGTCTGATACCCGCTTTTATTCCGCTACTCAAGCGTCGGTGCGTTGACAAAGACGATTAGCGGACCATTTGAAGGGCATTTGCCCGTGCTTTGACATTTTTTCCGCAAGCCTGGGAAGGGGCGATCCCCCCAGACATGGAGTTTACGCATCAGCCTTTGAAAAAAGTGCGGCGCCAAGTTCTGAAAGTTTCTTCAGCGCCTGCTTCAACCGCCAATCCTCTTTACTTCGGGATCCCACGCAATTCGAGACGCTGCGCACTTCGACAAAAGGTAAATTGTGCCTAAAGGCAGCCAAGGCCAGTGCGAATCCTTCCATGTTTTCCAGGTCCGCCTGATATCGGCTGCGAAATTTACGAGCAAGTCCGGCACAGGCAGTGACCCCGGCAACGCTCAAAGCTACCGCCTCCGGATATTCCTCCGGCAAGATGAGGCCCATAGCGGCACCATCCGCACGGGGATCCAGACGCAGGCGATCATATACGGGCCCGTCCTGTCCGCGCAAGCCACCGGGAGCCTGCGCGAGTTTCAAGCCTGTGGCCTGTACTTCCGAATCAGTACGAAGTCCGAATTCCGGCCAGATTTCCAGACTTGGCAAGGCAAAGGACTCCAGAGGAAACCGCCCCAGATCAAAACTCCCGGCCACACCCAGATTGCAGACGCCCATCAATCCCTGCTGCGAGCCGAGTAACCGCCCCAAAGACAAGGCGGCGTTCACCGGTCCGATACCCGTCACAAGCAGGCAGAACCTGCGTCTGCCATACTCCAACAGCCGCCAGTTTCCTTCTTCTGGGGACACGGCTTTATCGCCGAAGCCTGCAAGAACCGCATCCATTTCCATGCGCGTGGCTGTAACGAGTACGATCATCCCGAACGCTTTTTCACAACCAGCAGAATGTTACCTTCCGGCAGCTGCTCCTGTGATACGACCATGGCATTGCGATGGCGCAAAATAATATTCATTTTGCTGCGCTGGGCCGGAGCGACTTCCAGGCAGGCTTCCTGCCCCGGCGCCATTTCTCTGAGAAGCGAACTCGCTTCCATGAATCCGCGTCAGCAATCATGCCAGCAAATGATTCGCGGCCTGTCCGCAGCCATCGCAATCCATCCTCAAAATTCTTTACAGTCGCCAGTAACTGAAGCCTGCATCCAGCATACGCTGTTTATCATACATGCCTTTCACGTCCAGGAGAACCGGCTTTTCTTTGTTGCGAAACCAGCTGCGCAGCGTCTCCGGTGTAAAATCCGCATATTCCCGGTGCGGCACGGCGACGATGACACCGTCCAGATCCTTGAGCTCGTTCATCGGCTGCAGTTCCAGGCCGTATTCCTTCAAAGCTTCGTCCTTGTCGGCGATAGGATCATGCACCAGAACCTCACCCCCATATTCCGCCAGTTCCATGACTATGTCGATAACTTTCGTATTGCGCAGATCCGGCACATTTTCCTTGAAAGTCAGTCCCAACACGGCAATCCGCGCCGACCGGATAACGCAACAATTTTTATTCAACATTTTGATGGACACTTCGGCAACATATTTTCCCATGTTGTCGTTTATCCGCCTCCCGGCCAGAATGACCTGCGGATGGTATCCCAGAGATTCGGCCTTGAACGTCAGATAATAGGGGTCCACGCCGATGCAGTGCCCACCGACGAGCCCCGGATTGAATGGCAGGAAATTCCACTTTGTCCTGGCCGCCTCGAGCACCTCCGTGGTGTCAATGCCCATGTGCGCGAACAACAGAGACAACTCATTCATCAAGGCGATATTCAAATCACGCTGGGTGTTTTCAATGACTTTGGCGGCCTCGGCGACCTTTATGCTCGGCGCCTTGTGCACACCGGCCTTGAGGATCGTACCGTAGAAGGCGGCAAGAAAATCAGTTGTCTCCTGATCCTCTCCGGCAACCACCTTGACGATGCTCTCCAGCGTATGCTCCTTGTCTCCTGGGTTGATCCGTTCGGGCGAGTAGCCCACTTTGAAATCCACCCCGTTGGTAAAGCCGGACTGCTGCTCCAGAATGGGCACGCAAATATCCTCGGTGAGTCCAGGATAGACCGTGGACTCATAAACCACAACACATCCTTTGCTCATGTGCTTGCCCACGGCTTCAGACGCACTCCGTACCGGGGTCAGGTCCGGACTCCGATAGCGGTCTATGGGGGTGGGGACGGCGACGACAATGACAGAGGCTTCGGACAACCGCGATGGGTCGGAGGTGTATTCTATGGAACTTGCTTCGACTCTGTCATTCTCGACTTCACCTGTCCGGTCTGTCCCCTGCTTCAGTTCCTGCACTCTGATTTCCGAGATATCAAAGCCTATTACCTTAAAATATTTATCAAAAGCAACAGCCAGCGGCAAACCGACATATCCAAGGCCCACAACTGCTATGGTATTGCTTTGCGTATGTAATGAATCAAGCGTCAGCATGTTTACTCCTGCAAACCGCGAGAACTCTCCCGCATAATTTATAATTTGGTCGGCTATAGACAAGCCCTCTGTGCTCGGGCTAGGTTACGCCCTGTAGAGACCAGTTAAAATCGGCTTGCGGTAATGCTCCATCTATAGCTTTTTTTCAACACTGAGAACGAATATGACCTTTGATTGGCAAACCTTTTTCACTGCGTTGGGCTTGGCTTTTATCCTTGAGGGGCTGCCTTATTTTCTTGTTGCGGAAAAACTTCCAAAAATGTTGCGGCAATTGTCCGAGCAGCCTCCGGGTTTTCTCAGAAAGATGGGAGTAACGGCAATTTTATTCGGGTTGGGTTTGATATTCCTAATACGTGGTCTTTCATGAACCGGCTTCTCGCCCAAGCGGCAATCTTCATATCCTTCTTTCCATGACACCCTTCAGTGAACCCGCACCGCGAATGTCACTATACCTGGTGTGCGCGCCACACCTCGGAAGACTGCTGCCTATCTGGCGAAAATGGTTTTGTAAATAAAAAACTTTCTGAAAGCCACAAGCACCGAAGAAAAACGAAAGTGCATGCCATACCAAATAGTTAGATATCAAGAATCAGTCTGTTCAGGAGCATCAGGATCAGCTGATTCAGATCCATCCCCTGCTTCCTTATCGGAAATGGTGTTCAAGACAACGAAGTAGACTGACGGAAAGACGGTATGAAAATTGGAGGGTGAAATTCGTCCCACTTCTATGAATTTCACCACAATCTCTTTGGCCACCTGCAAAGCGAGTTTTGTATCTTTTTCCATATGGCAACTTGAGACGGCCGCGGGCCGTGTCAAAAAGGTTACAAAAACCGCCCGGTGGGAAATGGCGTCAGCCGAACCTCGGCGCGCTACCGGGCGGTAAAAAGAAAGAAACCTGTAAGCCCCTCCCTTTTTAAATTTCTTCTTACAACAATCCTTCCTTGATAAGCGCAGCCAGCTCTTCGCGAATGACCGTGGCGGCAGCCATGGGCGCGGCCTTGGCAATGCGCTTGTCAAGTTCTTGTTGCAACGCGCTCATGTGATCGGAAAACGCCCCCTGCTGTACAAATCGCGAACCGTATTCCTGGAGAGCCGCAGCAATTTCCGGGCGCAGGCCTTCCGCGATCTTTTCGTAGAGAGTCTCTCCCGCGAGCATTTTTTCTTCCACTTCCGCCATCAGACGTTGGCGAATTTGCTGCTCCAGTTTTGCCGCGAGAGATTCCATTTCGGCATTGTATTTTGCTTCCAGGGCTCTTTCCAGATCACCAATCCTGGATGCTAGCTTTTCTTCCAGAAGCGCGTCCATTTTATTCTGTATTTTTTCTTCCAGGTCGTGAGCCAGTGACTCCGTATCGTTCGCCTTGGCAAGTTGCAGCTCCAGTCCGTCTATCTTACCATACAGTTCCTGGATGTCGTGCAACGCGGCAACAGCGGAACGGGAAAAAGCGGCGTCGATATCCAGCTGGTCAAAATCCTCAGCATCAGTACCGGCAAGCTGTTTTTGCAAAGCAAGATCTTCCGTATCGGACTCCACGAGCAACGGCCCTTCTTCCACCATAGGCGGCGCTTTCAGGGACCGGTCCGCTTCAAGCGTCTCCTGTTCGGCCGCATCCAACCGACTTCCGGACAGGAACGCGCCGTCCATATCCGTCATCAGCTCATCAACTTCTTCAGCCAGCAGTTGCGAAGCATCCGTGATACCTCCGGCTACGGCTGCCTGCGCAGTATCCCCAGGCTCTTCCTGAGAAACGTCTGCTACAGCAGCCGGACTGTCTTCCTGCAGCAGTTCCTGAAATTCTTCATCATCCGGCTGCAGCTCAAACGGCATTGAATCCGGGTCCGCTTCGGTCACGGGTTCGGGAACGCCATTAAGTCTGTCCTCTTCCACTTCCTGCAGGATCAGATCCAGATCAGACGTATCAATGTCGTCAATGTCGAGATCGTCTTCATCTCCTGCCGGCAGAATCTCTTCCGATGCGCTGTGCATCTGCTCAGCGGCAGCAGTCATCTCAGTCTCTTCAAGAGCACCGTCTGGCTGATCATGGAGCTGGTCGTCGAGTTCGCCGCCCAGTTCGCCGTCAAGCTCGTCGTCCAGCTCGCCGTCGAGTTCGCCGTCGAGTTCGCCGTCAACTTCATCATCGAGCTCGTCGCCTATATCTCCAGCATCCTCTTCAGGGAGATTGAGATCCTCAATCAGCTCGTTCAGTCCGGAAATATCAATATCATCATCGGCCAATGTTTCCGCCACCTCGTAAGAAACGCTCTCTTCCCCAAACAATTCGGAGCTGGTTTCGTCTTCATCCGGCAAAGAGACGCTCATGATGTCCTCATCAGCACCTTGCGCATCCTTCTCGCCAAGACCGGACTCCGCTTGCTCCGCGCCGGAAACTTGTTCAACGGGAAGTGCGTCAAGATCAAGCAGTTCACCCTTTACTGCATCGTCCTGTGCACTCACCTGTTCCGACAGGTCAAGTCCTTCGAGAGCGTCTTCCAGGTCGGCATCCGCCTTGTCGCCCGTATCGGCCTGCGCGTCCAGATCGTCGAGATCCTCGAGTCCGTCAAGTCCGTCAAGCCCGTCTATTCCGTCAAGGTCAAAATCCGCGTCCGCGGAAAGCGCTTCGAGTTCGTCCGTGGCGTCATCTGCGGCTGATACGGCGGGTTGTTTTGCGGCGGGCGCTGCCTTCTGTTCCGGCATTGCGTCCGCGACGTCTGACAGCCCGAGGCCATCGAGCGCGTCCGAAAGATCGTCTTCCATATCACCGGCCAAATCACCGCCCAGCACATCTTCCAGGTCGGCATCCGCCTTGTCGCCCGTAGCGGCCTGCGCGTCAAGATCGCCCAAGGCCTCCAGATCGTCGAGCCCCTCGAGTCCGCCAAGCCCGTCTATCCCGTCAAGGTCAAAATCCGCGTCCGCGGAAAGCGCTTCGAGGTCGTCCGTGGCGTCATCTGCGGCTGATACGGCGGGTTGTTTTGCGGCGGGCGCTGCCTTCTGTTCCGGCATTGCGTCCGCGACGTCTGACAGCCCGAGGCCGTCGAGCGCGTCCGAAAGATCGTCATCCAGATCACCGCCCAGCGCATCTTCCAGATCGGCATCCGGCTCGCCGCCCGTAGCGGCCTGCGCGTCCAGATCGCCCAAGGCCTCCAGATCGTCGAGGCCCTCGAGTCCGCCAAGCCCGTCTATCCCGTCAAGGTCAAAATCCGCGTCCGCGGAAAGCGCTTCGAGTTCCTCCGTGGCGTCATCTGCGACTGATACGGCGGGTTGTTTTGCGGCGGGCACTGCCTTCTGTTCCGGCATTGCGTCCGCGACGTCTGACAGCCCGAGGCCGTCGAGCGCGTCCGAAAGATCGTCATCCAGATCACCGCCCAGATCACCGCCCAGCGCATCTTCCAGATCGGCATCCGGCTCGCCGCTCGTAGCGGCCTGCGCGTCCAGATCGCCCAAGGCCTCCAGATCGTCGAGCCCCTCGAGTCCGCCAAGCCCGTCTATCCCGTCAAGGTCAAAATCCGCGTCCGCGGAAAGCGCTTCGAATTCCTCCGTGGCGTCATCAGCGGGAGATACGGCGGGTTGTTTTGCGGCGGGCGCTGCCTTCTGTTCCGGCATTGCGTCCGCGACGTCTGACAGCCCGAGGCCGTCGAGCGCGTCCGAAAGATCGTCATCCAGATCACCGCCCAGCGCATCTTCCAGGTCGGCATCCGGCTCGCCGCTCGTAGCGGCCTGCGCGTCCAGATCACCCAAAGCCTCCAGATCGTCGAGGCCCTCGAGTCCGCCAAGCCCGTCTATCCCCTCAAGGTCGAAATCCGCGTCCGCGGAAAGCGCTTCGAGTTCGTCCGTGGCGTCATCAGCGGGAGATACGGCGGGTTGTTTTGCGGCGGGTGCTGCCTTCTGTTCCGGCATTGCGTCCGCGGCGTCCGACAAACCGAGATCATCGAGCGCTTCGGCCAGGTCGTCATCCAATCCGTCGAGATCAAAATCTTCCGTCGATACAGACCGTTCTGCGTTGGAACCGGAGTCTTCCAAGGACTCTTCGAAATCTCCAAGAGCATCATCCAGGTCATCGAAATCAAGAGATCCCTGCTCTTTTTCTTTCTGCCCGGACTCGGATGTGGTTTTGGTTTTAGGTTCGTCGTCGAGATCCAGGTCGTCAAAAAGATCGTCCGGCACTTCGCCAATGGCATCGACATCAAGCGCATCAGCGGTTTCCCTCTTCTCGGGCGGCGTGCCTTCTTCTCCCAGCTGACTGTCCAGGTCCAGTCCGTCCAATTCCTCTTCCAGACCGTCCAGATCAAAGTCGTCCAGATTCTCAGCCAGTGCGGCCGCGTCATCTTCCTGCTGCCCGGCTTCTTTACCCCCCGCGCCGTCCAAGTCCATCCCCAGGTCCGCGAGATCGTCGTCCAGGCCTTCGAGATCAAAGGCATCCGGCTCGGTAACCCTTTTTGAGGCCTTGGACTCTTTCGGCTCCAGATCCACAAGATCGAACCCCTGGTCCTCTGCTTCTTCCTGTGCGGCAGCAACGCCCGTATCCTTGTCCCCGAGATCTAAATCATCATCAAAAAAGCTCTCGACATCCAGGCCTTCCACAGCCTCCTGCGAACCTCCCTCCGCTTCGGATAGATCCAGATTTTCAATATCCAAATCATCAAAGGGATCTTGGGCCGGAGCCGCTTTTTGGGGCTTGTCCTTGGAATTAAGCTCCTCGTCCAGGTCAATATCCGAAAAATCCAGTTCCTCTTCCAGCTCCGGAAGCAGATCCTCCCTTTTGGGACCAGCGCCGTCATCACTGGCAGCCGCTTGTTCGATCATGGCGTCGAAATCCAGATCGTCTTCCATGGAGGAAGCGGACGCCACGGGCTCGGCAATGTCTCCGAGGTCGGTTATGTCGTCATCAGATACGTCGGAAGCGGCGGGCGACTGCACTTTGCCGCCGGAGTCCGTAGCGTCATCGGAAAAAAGGTCTTCGAGTTCCTGCTCAAAGCTGGCGTCATCGGAGGGAGCCAGGTCAGATCCGAGTTCGGCGTCAAGATCGGCATCAGCGACATCCAGATTGCCTCGCTCCACAATATCCGTTAGCTCGAAAATGTCATCGCTCACCGCGCTGTCGGAAGTGGCCTTCGCTGGCATGATTCACCTTTCAATGCAATTTTCAGGTCACAAGGAAAACTTTGCCGCGCTTGTTGCGCTTTCCCAACCAACACTCAAATTTCTGCATTTGAACTCTATTGTGGCCTGATAGTCAATGCAAGTTTCTTAGGTATACTAAATTTCTACCACTTTTACCAGTCCTGGGCGAGGAAGAAAAGCTAAGGAGCAAAACAAGCTAATCGGGGAGAAAAAAACGCATCATCCGTACGGGGCTGCCCGAAGAAACTGGCAGCCCGTACGGAGAACAACAACCTAGCGGTCGTCGTAATCCATAAAAGATTTTTCAGAATAGTTGAATTCCGCATGCGGGGATAAATTGGACTGCGGTATGAGATGGTGCGCGTTCAGATACATGGCGATATCCCAGGCCAGTGCGCCGTTCCCCGCTTCATTGAAATGAGCCAGCTTGTCGGGCAAGGCGTACGCATGGTTCGCCAGGGGAGCTGTTACATTGTGCACATGGAGGCCGGCCGT
Source organism: Desulfovibrionaceae bacterium (assembly GCA_963677785.2). GTDB lineage: Bacteria > Desulfobacterota > Desulfovibrionia > Desulfovibrionales > Desulfovibrionaceae. The sequence goes on from CAXXDH010000003.1 coordinate 593,898, forward strand.
CTTCGTGACGTTGTAAAGCCGTTCAACTGCCGTGAGCAACACGAACTGCGCCCCATGGTCCGCAGCTTCATCACGGATGGTAAACACCAGTTTTTCAGCCACTTCATTCACTTTTTCATAAAATTCCACTTTGCGCTTCCGCTCCTGGGCCACGCCTGCATCAGACGTTTTTTGAGCGGCATGCACGTCTTCGGAAAGCAGCTTGAGCGCGGCCAACGACATCGGATCTTCCGTATCCGCCAGATGAATGGCGAAGTCCCTGAGAATTTGATAAAATTTGCTGTACACGGCAAGATGCTTGTCTATCTTCCGCAGCGTGATGTACCAGCCGTTGTTGTTGGCCACAGGCGTATTGACCAGCTTGAGGGCACCGTCCTGCAGTTCGAACATGGGCTTGCCCATGCCCCAGCGGCTGGTGTGCATGTGGCGTTCGTCCTGATAATGCGGAACATAGAGCATGACCATATCCGGATGGTATTTGAACCCTTCCTTGCGCAACCGCAGCAAACACTGGTCGATGCCATAGCCGTCCACCCCCAGGTTGATGACCTGCACGTTTTGATAATAGCCCTCCAGCAGTGTGGAAAAATGATCCTCGATATCGACCCCGAACCCGAACACGCGCGAATCCCCCAGCAGCACGATCCGGAACGTGCCCTTGGAGGTTTTTTGATAGGCGGTTTCAGCGCCGCGCACCCCTTTGGTGTTGATGCAATAGGTGACTTTTCTCCCCGTACGCTTGGAGGTGGCGCACGCGCCGGGCTCCAAAGACCATCCCAGATCCGGATCGAAACGCCCGATCTGCGGCGGGACCACCGGTTCCCAGGATTTGGAAAGGCAAAACAGCGCCAGGCGGGAGACGCCCTCGAGAAAAAGAAACAGACAGACCAGATACAGGGCCGTAAAAACAAATCGTTTGGAAATAATCCTGCGCATGAACAGACGTACTGATTAAATCAAAAAAATTTTCACGCATCGGACGGCAGGCAATTGCGCCCGCCGTCCGGAACCTCTTTCCAGCTTACAAAGACACCTTGGCTACGGCTTCCAGTGTCTTTTCAAAATCAGCAGCGCTATGCGCAAAAGAAATCATTGCCGCCTCGAAGCCCGACGGCGCCAGATAGATGCCCTGCGCGCGCATTTGATTGTAGTAGGACGCGTAGCGCTTGCCATCGGCCAGCTTGGCGCTCTCAAAATCCGTCACGGGTGTTTCCGTAAAAAAGAGCGTAAACATGGACGCCAGCTGGTTGATAACCACAGGTACGTTCTTTTCCGCAAAAATTTCCGCAAGCGCGGAAACAAAATCCTGCGTCCGTTTTTCCAGGCCGTCGTAATCGGCCTTTGCCAGAAGCCCCAGTGTGGCAAGTCCGGCGGCCATGGCCACGGGATTGCCTGAAAGCGTACCGGCCTGGTACACGTCCCCGCTGGGAGCGATACGTTCCATGATGGCTTTTTTGCCGCCGTAGGCCCCCACCGGAAACCCGCCGCCGATGATCTTGCCCATGGTGGTCAGGTCCGGAGTGATGCCGAAACGTTTCTGCGCGCCGCCAAAGGCGACCCGGAAACCGGTGATGACCTCGTCGAAAATCAACAACGCGCCGTATTTGTCGCAGAGTTCCCGCAACCCTTGCAGAAAACCCGCAGCCGGAAGAATAAGCCCCATGTTTCCGCCCACCGGTTCGACGATCACCGCGGCCACGGCCTCGGGATTGTTCTCGAACAAGTTTTGTACCGCTTCCAGGTTGTTGTACGGAGCGAGCAGCGTATCCTGTACGGTGGTTTCCGGCACGCCAGGGGTACCGGGGATGCTCAGCGTGGCCACTCCGGAACCGGCGCTGGCCAGAAACGGGTCGGCATGGCCGTGGTAACAGCCCTCGAATTTGATGACCTTCTGGCGTCCCGTATATCCGCGGGCCAGGCGCAAAGCGCTCATGGTGGCTTCGGTGCCGGAATTGACCATCCGGACCATTTCCACGGACGGCACCGCGGCGACAATGGCCTCGGCAAGCAGCACCTCGGACTCGCAAGGCGCGCCGAAGCTGGAGCCCTCGGCGATGGCGGCCTGTACGGCTTTTTCCACATCGTTGTTGGCGTGGCCCAGAAGCAACGGCCCCCAGGACATGACGTAATCAATATATTCGTCGCCTTCCACGCTCCAAATGTGCGATCCCTTGCCTTTATTGATAAACAACGGCCCGCAGCCCACGCTCTTGCACGCGCGGACCGGGCTGTTTACGCCGCCGGGAATGACTTGCAGCGCCCGTTCGAAAAGTTCATCCGAAAGTGTCATCAGCTGCTCCTTGCACACAGAAAAATCCCCCCTGCCGACGCCCGGCCCCTGGGGGTCCTGTTGCGTTTTCAACCCTAAAAATAGGTCATGGACGTTTTTTTCAATTCCTTGATGCTGTAGAGCACCGAATAGGTCTCCAGTCCGAGTTCCTTGCTCAGGTCGGCTATGGCTTCCTGGCATTCTTCCGGGCTGCGGCCGTGAATCATGGTATACAGGCTATAGGGCCATTCCGGGTAGGTCCGGCGATGATAGCAGTGCGAAACGTGCGGATTGGCCGCCATCCGGCGTCCGAGCGCGGAAAGGTCCGCCTCATCGCCGGGACGCCAGGCCACCATGGCGTTGGCGCCGTAGCCCGCCTTCTGATGGCGCAACGTGGCCCCGAATCTGCGTATCGCGCCCAATTCCTTGAGCTCGCGCAGCAGCTGGAGCACCTGGGCTTCTTCCACAGGCGTACCGAGCGCCTCGCTCACATCCGCGGCAATGGCCGCGAACGGCGTCGCGCAGTCCGGAATGCTGCCTTGCACCCGTTTGAGTATTTCCTTTTCAACTGCAGTTAATTCGCGCATCTTGTCGGCCCTTGTATTAAGAATTCATAAGCTCAGGGATGTAACCTGAACTGCTTTGGTATGCAAGGTTCAGTTGCCGCCCTTCGGCGACCATTATAGTGTCCGCTGACTTCACTTAAATAGTCCGACTCGGGCGGCAGCCCGATACTACGCGCCGCGCGCAGGGCTACACGAAAAAACGCCCCAGAAACATTGCCGAACCTTTTCCCAAAAAACTGCGCGAATCAACGCCACGGCGCGTACAAAACAACCGCAACGTCCGGCAGTTCGGAAAAAGCTATTTCTATTTTTGCAGAGACCTCATTCCAATCAAGCCCCCCAAGTCCGCATCCAAGAGCCGGAAAGGCGATGGAACGGATGGAACGCGACCGCACTTCCGCGACCAAATCCAGCAACCCTGTTTCAATTGCAACCATGCGGCTTTTGCTGCACCAGTGTTTTTTCGTTGGAAAATTGATTATGTAAAGCGTCTCCTTGTCCTTAGTAAATTCCGTGATGAACATTTTTCCCGTACGCACCTCCCCAAGCTTGCAGGCAGCTCGATAGGCCGCGTAATTGTCGGGGTAGGCTTTCTTGAACTTCAAAGCCAACCCTTTTCCCATGACGCCGGCAGTGTTGACGGGATTGACCAGAGCCTGAGCAGTTGAAGTGAAAATATCTCCCTGAACAATTGTGACCCCTGCCATGGCTGGTGCGGTGAAACGTCCGAACGAGATGCTGCAGAGGATGACGAGAAGAAAAAGAGTTGCTCTGAAAAGTATCATTAGCGCCCTCCAGCGCGACGTCCTGGCACATAGTTGATACGGCCCTATCCAGGATGCATGCGCAACCTGCACTTGAAGCTATCAATAACTATATATAATTCGCTTGTGCCTATAGCAACTTTTGCCTAAAATGACCATACGAAAAAACGGGATCAGAAAATACGTGGAGAAAAAACAGGTCCTTCCGGGTTTGTCGTGGGTAGCGGCATAATGTAGGCGATTTCCAGGAGGAGATCGCCGATGAGAGATGTTGATCTTTACGGACAGATTTTGGGTGTCAAGAGCCCTTGGTTTGTAGACAAAGTTGACTTGAAAACGTCTGAAGGCCGTGTGGATATTTAGCTCGAGCATAAGAGCAAGGTGCTTTGGACTTGTCCGGAATGCGGCAAGGAACTGACTTGCCGGGATCATGTGGAAGAAAGGATTTGGCGGCATTTGGATACGTGCCAGTTCAAAACCTTCATCCATGCAAGGATCCCCCGAGTGAATTGCCCCGAGCATGGCGTCAAGCAGATCAAGGTCTTTTGGGCGGAGCCTGGTTCGCGTTTTACCTTGCTCATGGAAAGGTTGATCATCGATGTTCTGAAAGAATGCTCGACTGTCGAAGGCGCCCGCAAACTGATGCGTATCTCATGGGATCAGGCTTGGGGCGTTATGGAAAGAGCTGTCCGACGGGGCATGGCACGAAAGGAACAGCGCAAAATCAGCTACATCGGAGTCGACGAAAAGGCTTTCCGGAAAGGACATAGCTATATGACGGTTGTCTGCGACTTGCTGCGAGGTACGGTTGAATATGTTGCCGAGGAACGCAAAAAGGCAAGCCTTGAAGAATATTACAAACAGTTGAACGACGAACAGCTCAAGGCAATCAAGGCTGTATCAATGGACATGTGGCCGGCATACTTCCTGGCCACCAAGGAAAACGTACCCGATGCAGCAGGTAAAATCGTATTCGACCGTTTCCACATCATGCAGCATGTAGGGGAAGCCGTGGATAAAGTACGCCGCCAGGAACATAAGGCGCTGATGGCTGAAGCAAACGAAATTTTGAAAGGCAGCAGATATTTGTGGTTATACGCTGAGGAGAACCTCTCGGACTCCCAACGACCGCGCCTGGAGGAACTCAAGGAATCGAATCTGAAGACGGGCAAAGCCTGGGCCATGAAAGAGAGTCTTCGCGGACTGTGGGACTATCTGTCTGTTGGGTGGGCCAAGCGTTTTCTGAAGAAATGGTGTTCTTGGGCCAAACGCTCGAAGCTCGAGCCTATGGGCAAAGTGGCGAACATGCTCATGGATCACATGGACAACATCGTGACCTTTTGTCGGCATCGCGTGACAAACGCTGTTGCGGAGGGGCTGAACAGCAAGATCATGTCCATCAAACGCCGAGCTTGTGGCTAAGCAATAAGGAGCATTTCAAAACAGCGATTTACTTCTTTTGTGGCGGGCTAAAACTCTACCCGGAGATTAGCAAGACTGGGGCCACCCACTGAGTTTCCGGAAGGACCAAAAAACAGAGCCACTTCTAATCGCCCACTCAACTGGCACAATTTTTCAAATTACATCTTAAAATCGGTGTTATATGCAGAAAAAAATTCAGATTATGCAGCTCAAAGTATAGGAATGCACCACGTTAAAAACACACTCAAATTTTCCAATAAACTTTAAAGAATCAAATAACTATTCATTGTCTACTGAAGTCTGCAAGCAGAATGCTAATTGTTTACTCTTTTATGCAAGTTTACAATTTGCTTTATGTAAAGAGAATCAAATTCGATTCTCGAAAAAGTCTCGTAAGATACTATTTTCTTTATGCGAGAAAGTGTTTTTTTCGTTCCATAACAATGTAATTTCACCCAGTTATCATCAAGACTAACTATTTCAGCAACATCAAAACTTGATTCATTACCATTTTCCATCAAAGAAATCGCAGGATATTTTTGGGCAAGTTGCTCAAGAATTTCAGCTATTGTAGTCAACTCAATCTTTGGATCCGAAGGTACAGTTTCTTTTTCCATTAATCTGCTAATGCATTCAAATTCTCTATTCCCCCATTGAATTGCGGAAATTTGATGTATTGGAAAGATACTAAAACAATCAAACTTTCCATCGTTATCATATACCGAACTAAGACGAAATTCTCATTATAATCTACAATAACTCCTTTAATTTCATCACTGCTAATATCTTCTCTTTCAATACTTACAAGGGTTTTTTCTAAAACTAATGACTTCATTTCATCGAGCAACATAAAAAGCTCCTATCTCTTGATATCACACAGAGTTTACTGTTTTTCATTATATTGATGATAAAATTTGGTTATTCTAACTGGCCGAAGTAGACAGGGCAGAGTTCGGGAGAATTTCACTGGGCTGCTGTTTGATGGAATAACACGAACTGGTGTCATTTTAGCCCTTCCTCCAATTTTCACATTTTGACTGTACCCTCTTTTCGCTCAAGAACCCAGGTTGCCCTAGGTGGTGTAGTCACGAGATTGTCTAGAGTTTGATTTTCTGGCATACTTCGCTTGGCAAACAAAACAAGCGAGGTCGCCATGTCAAACCCGGTCCACAGACGACACGACATTTCTGATGAAGTTTGGGAGAAATTGGAGCCCCATCTACCTGGAAGAAAAGGAACTTGGGGCGGTATAGCGGAAGACAATCGGCAATTTATCAATGCAGTGTTTTGGATCATGCGCACAGGAGCACCTTGGCGAGATCTCCCCCCGGACTATGGAGGTTGGAGCAACACTCATCGACGGTTTAGTCGCTGGCGAGATAAAGGTGTCTGGGAAAAGTTGCTGGAAATATTGATAGACGAGCCAGATTATGAGTGGCTTATGATTGATGCAAGCCACTGCAAGGTTCATCCACATGCAGCAGGGGCCAAAGGTGGTAACCAAGACATGAGCCGCACAAAAGGGGGCTCAACACAAAATTGCATTTGGCCGTGGACGCGCATGGTATGCCGGTCCGGGCTATTATTACACAAGGTACAACAGCAGATTGTAAAAAAGCGATTGAGCTGATTGAAGACTTTGACGCACAATATCTTCTGGCTGACCGAGCATATGATACGGACGCCATTATTGCACAGTCCCGAAAGCAGGGAATGGAACCAGTCATTCCCTCGAAGAAAAACAGAAAAGAACCACGAGAATATGACAAATATTTATAGGTCCTTCCGGGTTTGTCGTGGGTAGCGGCATAATGTAGGCGATTTCCAGGAGGAGATCGCCGATGAGAGATGTTGATCTTTACGGACAGATTTTGGGTGTCAAGAGCCCTTGGTTTGTAGACAAAGTTGACTTGAAAACGTCTGAAGGCCGTGTGGATATTTGGCTCGAGCATAAGAGCAAGGTGCTTTGGACTTGTCCGGAATGCGGCAAGGAACTGACTTGCCGGGATCATGTGGAAGAAAGGATTTGGCGGCATTTGGATACGTGCCAGTTCAAAACCTTCATCCATGCAAGGATCCCCCGAGTGAATTGCCCCGAGCATGGCGTCAAGCAGGTCAAGGTCTTTTGGGCGGAGCCTGGTTCGCGTTTTACCTTGCTCATGGAAAGGTTGATCATCGATGTTCTGAAAGAATGCTCGACTGTCGAAGGCGCCCGCAAACTGATGCGTATCTCATGGGATCAGGCTTGGGGCGTTATGGAAAGAGCTGTCCGACGAGGCATGGCACGAAAGGAACAGCGCAAAATCAGCTACATCGGAGTCGACGAAAAGGCTTTCCGGAAAGGACATAGCTATATGACGGTTGTCTGCGACTTGCTGCGAGGTACGGTTGAATATGTTGCCGAGGAACGCAAAAAGGCAAGCCTTGAAGAATATTACAAACAGTTGAACGACGAACAGCTCAAGGCAATCAAGGCTGTATCAATGGACATGTGGCCGGCATACTTCCTGGCCACCAAGGAAAACGTACCCGATGCAGCAGGTAAAATCGTATTCGACCGTTTCCACATCATGCAGCATGTAGGGGAAGCCGTGGATAAAGTACGCCGCCAGGAACATAAGGCGCTGATGGCTGAAGCAAACGAAATTTTGAAAGGCAGCAGATACTTGTGGTTATACGCTGAGGAGAACCTCTCGGACTCCCAACGACCGCGCCTGGAGGAACTCAAGAAATCGAATCTGAAGACGGGCAAAGCCTGGGCCATGAAAGAGAGTCTTCGCGGACTGTGGGACTATCTGTCTGTTGGGTGGGCCAAGCGTTTTCTGAAGAAATGGTGTTCTTGGGCCAAACGCTCGAAGCTCGAGCCTATGGGCAAAGTGGCGAACATGCTCATGGATCACATGGACAACATCGTGACCTTTTGTCGGCATCGCGTGACAAACGCTGTTGCGGAGGGGCTGAACAGCAAGATCATGTCCATCAAACGCCGAGCTTGTGGCTACAGCAATAAGGAGCATTTCAAAACAGCGATTTACTTCTTTTGTGGCGGGCTAAAACTCTACCCGGAGATTAGCAAGACTGGGGCCACCCACTGAGTTTCCGGAAGGACCTATTTATATAAACTCAGACACTTGGTGGAAAATGCGTTTCTCCACCTCAAACGTTGGCGGGGTATAGCAACACGATATGCCAAGAATACTGCTTCATTTCTTGCTGCAGTCCACATTCGGTGTATCGCGTTATGGGCTAAAATCTCGTGACTACACTATCTAGAGAAAAATCTAAAGTCGATGTAAGTGGAGAGTCAAAGCCAAAGAAAAATACGGTCATCTTCTTGGCGAAGAATTACTTGACGCAAAATGCGCGTCGGTAATCACCCCATTCGCGGGACAATAGCGGGACAAAATCCCACCAACGAAAAAAGCCCCTTCAAGGATTTCCTTGAAAGGGCTTTTTCTCGTGGTGCCGAGGGACAGAATTGAACTGCCGACACGGGGATTTTCAGTCCCCTGCTCTACCGACTGAGCTACCTCGGCGCACGCGATGGAAGGTAACTACACAGAACAGCCTGGTTTGGCAAGGGTAAATTTGGAGAAAATTTTCCGGCATAAATTCTTTAATAGTAACATATTAGTATTTTTCAATAAATCATTTGGAGTTTTTGTTGTCATGCCAGAGTCTGGAGGGGATGGCCGGCGGTAAGATTGTGGCCGGCGCCTTGTTTCCGTGTGCCATACAAATTTAATCAAAAAAATCTAGAATAATTATTGACATTTTCTAGTAATTACCTCACGAACTAAGTAGCCTTGGCCGTAAAAGTCTCGGCCGGGCAATGCCAGGGGAAGTCGTATCAATCAGGGCGCGCGGATACAAGGGCGCGTCCGGGCGGCACTGCCGCCAACAACGCCGCGGGTGCGGGGGAAGCGCTATCCGGCGTATGGGGCCGGAGCTCGTTTTGCGCCTGGGGCGGCAAGCTGCAGGAGGGGTCTGCAATGAAATTGGGCGATGCAGACGATTACGGTAGTTTTGACGAGGCCTTTGAGTTGTTGGGGATGGATCCGGCGGACAATCTGGCGCAGGAACTGCCCTCGTTGCCGCATCACGGAAACTATCCGGATGACGACAGCACTGGCATGGGAGAGGACGTCTTCAGCAGGTGCTTGTCAGGCGAAGATTTTTAACCGCAACGCGCAACAATCAGTTCTGCAATAACCCTGGCGGGTAATCCGCGGGAGGCGACGTTATATGCAACCCGGCGATCCGGGCGGCAAGTGTGTCGTATTGCTTGCTGTCCGGCGGAGTTGCCCGATTTCGCTGGAAAATGTATATTTACCTGTAAAAAGCATCAATCACACCCCTGATGAGGCAGATATGCATAAAACCATTTCCCGGCCGCGTGTTGCTTGCGCAAGTCTTTTCCTGTTCGTTGCCCTGCTTTGGATTTTCCTAGCGTTTGCGCCACATCCGGCGCAATCCGCCATTTATACCTGGCGTGACGCCCAGGGCTCCCTGCATGTTACCGACACTCCGCCCGACGGGGGCGCCAAGACCGGCAGGTCCGGCAAAGGACTTCAATTTTCCCCTTCCGGCCGGGTTCCTCTGCAAAAACCCGGCAAGGGCAAGGCAATTGCCGGCACGGGCAAGCTGTTTCTCTGGTCCGTACGTTCGGCCACCACGCACGGGTATCTGCTGGGCACCATCCATTTCGGCTCCCAGAAGATGTACCCGCTGGACCTGCGTATCGAGGAAGCCTTCAAAAATGCCGCGGTAGTCGCCATGGAAGCCAACCCGTACAAACTCAGCCCCGAGGTGACCAAACTGGTGCAGAAACTGGGAACGTATCCGAAAGGGGATTCGTTGCTAAAGCACATATCCAAGAAAACTGCGGACATGCTGCGCAACGAAGGGTTGAACCTGAAGATATACGGCAAGCTCCGTCCCTGGATGCTGGCCCTGCAGCTGGAAGTGAGCCGCTATACGGCACTGGGCTATGGCGGCGAGCTCGGTGTGGATCTGCATTTTCTCCAGCAGATCGGCGGCCGACGGCTGGTTGAACTGGAGAGCGTCGAATCGCAGATCCGGATGCTCAGTAAACTGCCCGAGGGAGATGAAGACGGATATTTGCAAAAAACAGTGCAAAGCCTGGGCATGGTTGATAAAATTTTTCCCAAACTGGTCGACCTATGGCTTGCGGGCGATGCCGACGGGCTGGAAAACCTGGTCTTGCGCAGCTCCAAGGAGCTCGCCATGGACAAACGGACGTATAATCTGATGATCCGGGACCGCAACAAGGTCATGGCCGCGGGCATTGCCAAACTTCTCAAGGGCAAGGAGCCCTTTTTCGCCATGGTGGGGTCATTGCATCTGGTGGGAGCGGACGGCGTGCCTGCCCTGCTTGCGAAACAGGGCTTCAAGGTGTCACAGGTGGGGGCGAATACGCAAAGCAGACTCTTTTTTCCGTACCGGCCGGTAGCGTTGACCGGTACGGAAAGGAAACTCGCCCGGCTTCACGAGCCCTGGCCAAGCAGTCGTTGCGCCATGTGGTAAGCGCGCTCGAAGCGGTCCGTTCCGAATGCTTTGGAACTATGCCGCCGGCCGATACCGGACACGAATCCGTAAGGTTGCCAGAGAAAAAACAGGGCCTGGACCTGGAAAAACAACCAGACGGCCAGGCCCGTTCCCAGCGCCTCCATTCCCATTCCCAACCGGAGCATGAGTACCGACACCAGCATGCAGCCGCCTCCGAGCAGGATTTCCAGCAGCGCGGCGCGCGGTCCTGTTGACGGAAACAACAGCGAACGCAGCCAGACAAGCAGCAACAGGTCCACCAGCAGCAGGTGAAACGTGCGTACGTGCGCCATGTACAGCAGGCAGAGTACCGCCGTGCCCGAAAGCAACGGCAGGAGCAGCAGGCTCAAGGGCCGGCGATACATCCGCGCCAGCAACAGCGTATACCCGGCCAGGCAAAACCAGAACCCCATTCCAAGCAAGGTGGCCTTGAAAAAGCGGACCTGCATCAGGTCGTAAACGCCCGCGAACAACAGGCCCGCCATCAGACCATAGACTATCGTGAACCTCAGGGGGTGCTCAGGCATGGGCGGCCTCCCTGGCGGTCGGCCCTGCCTGCATGCTCATGGCGCCTTTGCGGCGCAGCAGCTCAAGTTCCACAGCGGCCTCGGTGGGCGCGCTGTTCCACGGATCATCCAGACCGTTGAGCGCCTCTGCGGCATTGGTGGTTTTCAAAATTCTGGTCCGTTCTTTTTTCAGCGAGTATTCATCGGTACGCAACTTGATCTCCTCGTAGCGCATCCGGCGGCGTTCATGGTTTTCCAGCGCGCGCTCCAATTCCCTGTCCAAAGCGGCATCCTGACGGATCAGGGCCTGAATATGGGCTTCCGTACTGATTCTGCGCCGGATCAACAAACGAGCGAGGCGGTCTTCACCACGTTCCATGGCGGTCTGTATGCCGTGTTCGAAGTTTTCCAGTTCGGTCTGCTTCTGCTCCAGCTGCTGTCCGGTGTGCTCCTTGGTCATCCGCAAGCGGGCCAGCAAATAATGCTCGCATTCCAGGTCCTCTTCCATATCGCGTAAGCACTGCTTCAGCAGCAACGACTTGTCTTCCAGCATATCCATCAGGCCGTGCACATCCGCGCGCAGCATGCGTGTAAATCGCTTCAGGATACTCATGGCGTTCTCCTTTTGAGGATTTGTGCCTCCGACTGCCAAAGTTCCTTTTTGACCAGCTTGGCTGGATAAGAGGCTCTTTGGAATCTCCCAAAACTTTTCACTCACAACGAGTTCCCAGGGGGATACGGTCTTTTCCCTATCCCCTTGTCCTTTCTGTTTCTAATTCTTCGCCCGGCGTTGCAGATAGCTTTCGTGCTGAACGGCCTTGGCGTAGCTCTTTTGTTTGATCCGGGCTTCCTTGGCGCTGCCTATAAAGGCTTCGTCGAGTTTTTTGTCCAGCGTGCCCAGGTCCTGTTGCAGGTTGTGGGCTACTGCCGGGGACTGGAAACGGGCGTTCAGGGCGGTCTTTTCCTCGCGGTAGCGTTCGATTTTCTTCTTGGCCGCTTCCTTGTCGCCGATTTTCACGTCCTGGGCCACTTCCTCGCGCAGCCGGTTGTAGTCCTCGTGCAGCACCTTCTGCTCCCACTGGTCCGTACGGACGGACGCCTGGGCTTCGGACGCGTCGGCCACGCAGGACAGTGTCAGCTGTTTGGCCAGCCCGGCGGTCAGCACGCGCCCATGGGCCACATACTGCACGGTGATTCCCTGCAGCACGAAATCCCGGTCCATCCGGGTGTCGGCCTTGAAGGTCAGATACAGTTTCCGGGATTGTCCGGCATGGACGTTTCCAGGGCGAAAAATGGCGATGCGCGCGGCGGATTCGATGGGATAGCCCGCGGCCTGCACCAGTTCCACGCCATCGGGCAGCGGAATACGGACCTCCACCTGAGCGGCGGCCACGCTTTTTTCACTCAGAAATTCCTTGGTGAAGGTTTCGGCCACGCTGTGCGAATTTTCCAGATAATAGTAGGAGCCCGTACCTTTGTCCGCGATGGCGGTCATGAGCTGTTCGTTGAAATCAAGTCCCAAACCCACGGTGCTGATGCTGCAGCCGCGCTCCACCGCATGGGCCGCCATGCTTCTGAGCATGTACGGATCCGTCACGCCGTGGTTGGCCAGGCCGTCCGAGACCAGAATAACTTTTGTTGCCCGCATTCCGGCATCGTTATAGGATTCGAGCTGTCCGGACAGAGCCAGGTCGATGCCGCACTGCATGCCGCCGCCCAGGTTCGTGCCCCCGCCGGAGCGTATTCCGGACAAATGGTGCTGCAGCATGTTCCGGTTTTGTGTGGTGCAATACACCAGCGGGCTTTCCACAGAGACCGTATTGGAGTAGGTAACCAGCGCTATACGGTCTCCCGGCGTCATGGTATCCAGAAGCGCGGACAGGGCCCGCTTGGCGTCTACGAGTTTCTGCCCCCGCATGGAACCGCTGCGGTCCAGTACGATGACCAGGTCCACGTCGCGCGGCTCGGATTCGGTCATGGCCTCTTCGGGAGCGTTGAGCTGGAGCGAAAGGGCAAAGCGCCCGTCGCCCTTGGCGTATATCAGATTCTGGACCAGATCCGCCTGCAAGGTCAGGGGGCCGGACTTGGCAACAGCGGGTTTGAGCGTGCTGGCGCTGGACTGCGGCGTATCGAGCTCCGCAACAGAAATCAGCGCGACAAACGTGGCGCCGATGAGCAGGCATATTGCAACTGCTGCTTTGATGTTTTTTCTGGACATGGCATACTCCTTTTGTCTTGCAGGTACGTTGCTGTTTCTTCTTGCTGCTAGAATACAATCTGGCCCGGGAATCGCAATTCAAAGTACTGTTAAAGGCCACGAGTTCCAGTTTACATAACTTTTACTTTCCAAGCGGCGTATCGTGCCCTATCCTTTGCAATGGAGAACTGAAGCAAGGACCGGATATATGGAGAAAAAAGCGCGAATTCTGGTGGTGGAGGATGATACGGCCATTCTTGATGGCTTGTCGGATGTGCTGGTGTTCAACGGCTACGATGTGGAAGGCCGGGAAGATGGCGGCCTGGGCCTGAAGGAGGCCCTGGAGGGCAGCTACGACCTGGTGCTGCTGGACGTGATGCTGCCCACGCTGGACGGATTTTCCATCTGCACCGCGCTGCGGCGCGAAAAACCGGCCCAGCCCGTGATCATGCTCACGGCCAAGGGCTCGGAAGAGGATATTGTGGCGGGCTTCAAGGCCGGAGCGGATGATTACGTCTGCAAGCCCTTTTCCCTGCGCGAGCTGATGGTCCGTGTGGAGGCCGTGCTCAGGCGTTCGGGCAAGGGCCCCGTGGACGAACGGCTGGAAATCTGCGGCATCACCTTTGATGGCGGCAGCCTGTTCGCCGCGCGCGGCGAGGAAAAGGTGGAGCTGACCAGGCGCGAAATGGAAATCCTTTCCTATCTGCACCGCAACAAGGACCGCATCACCGGGCGCAAGGACCTGCTGCGCGATGTCTGGCGCTACGGCGACGCGGATGTGGAAACCCGTACGGTGGATATCCACATGCTCAAGTTGCGCAAAAAAATCGCCCAACTGACGGAAGATCCCGTGATCATGACGGTCCGCGGCGCGGGCTACAGGCTGCGGATCGAGGAATAGTCGGTGCGCAGACTGCGGCTCTTGCTTCTGCTTTTTGTCCTGGGGCTCACGCTTCCCCTGGGCTACCTGGTGGTGCGTACGTACCAGGGCCTGGAACACGAAGAAAGCGCAAAAATGCACTTCTTTGGCGAAACGCTTTTCGATGCCATGCAGGAAGAGCTGACCGACCTGATCCGCCGGGAGGAATCCCGCAGTGTCGACGCCTACAATACGCTTCAGGACCAGGTTCCGGCGCAGCCGTATGTCCTGGCCTACGTGCAGGCCGCGCCCGAAGATCTGGGTGCGGGGCAGTCCGTCCTGCTGGTGTCCAAGGATAAAGGCGGCTCCTATGTGACCCGCAAACCCGCCGCACCCAAGACCCGGAAAAAAGCCAAGCCCAAAACCACCCGCCAGGACCTGGGCCTGGAGTGGCTGGACGAGGAGCAGGTCGGCGCGAAAAGCAAGGCCGCGGAAGAAGACCGCAAAAAAAAGGAACTGGCGGCCGCCGCCTCCCGCTTCAGCATTGTGGACGACCTGTTCGCGGGGAAATATTTTTCCGTCAGGCGCAAAGAACGCCAGCAGGATTACCTGGTTTCCCAGAATCCGCGGGTCGAGCAGCTCACGGCCGAGCAGGCCAAAAAACTTGCGCCCAAGGATAAAAAGGCCGAGAAACAAAAGCCTGTCAAAAAGGCGGCGCCCAAAGCCCGTATAAGAAAACCCGCCGGTACTGGAAGCTCCGACACCGCCGGCACGGTGCGCGAAGTGGATCTGTCGCCGGAGGTTGCGCGGCCCGAACTGGGGCTCGAGCCCGAAACCTTTGCCGTGGAAGTGAACCCGCTGCAGGCCGTGTTCCTGAAGAACGGCAACATCTTTATTTTCCGCCGGATCGTTATTGACCACCGTATTCTCCGGCAAGGCCTCGTATTGGATGTCCGGGATTTTCTCGAACACCTGGCCCGTACGTATTTTCTGAACCAGCCGTTGTCCATATACAGCCGCATGACCCTCTGGGTACGCGGCAGCGGCCAGCCGGACTCTCTGCTGGAAGCCGGGGCGGACATCAAGTCGCCCCAGTTCACCCTTGTCCGGAATTTCCCCCGCCCGTTCGATTTTCTGGAGGTAGGGCTCGAATGCGGCACCCCGCCCGTGTCCGACGCCATGCGGACGGTCCATTTTCTCGTGGCCGCGCTCCTGGGCGTGCTGCTCCTCGGCGTGTTCGCCATCTACAAAAGCACCCGGGTGGTTGTGGAGCATTCGGAGCGCCGCTCCGGATTTGTTTCGTCCGTGACGCACGAGCTGAAGACGCCCTTGACCAATATCCGCCTGTACATAGAGATGCTCGAACAGGGCATCGCCCGGGACAGGAACCGCGAGCAGGATTATTTCAGAATTCTGCGTACCGAGAGTGAACGCCTCGGCAGGCTGATCAACAACGTGCTGGAGTTTTCCAAACTGGAAAAGCGCAACCGGTCCTTTACCATGAGCGAAGGCGATCTGAGCGAAGTGGTGGCCGAGGTGCGGGACCTGATGAGCGAAAAAATGCGCAAGGAAGGATTCAGCTGCACCATACGCTTTGAGCCCGACATCGAAGCCGGCATCGAGGCCGATTTCGAAAACGAGAACCCGGCCCCGGATGCCCCGGGTACCCTTGACGCCCTGGATTCGGATGCCGTCCAGTTGCCCGTGGTGCGCTACGACCGCGAAGCCATGATCCAGGTCCTGCTGAATCTGATGGAAAACAGCGTGAAGTTCGGCAAGGAAGCCGAAAAAAAGGAGATTACCGTCACCGTCAGCAGCGACGCGCAAGGCATCTCGCTGCGCGTCTCGGATTCGGGCCCGGGTATCCCCAAAAAGGCCCTGGCCAAAGTCTTCGAGGATTTTTACCGGGTGGACAATTCGCTGACCCGCAAAACCAAGGGCACGGGCATCGGCCTGGCCCTGGTCAAAAAGCTGGTCCAGGAAATGGGGGGCAAGGTGCACGCCGAAAACAACCCGGAAGGCGGCTGCTCCGTCATCATCCGCCTCCCGGCAGTGCACCCCGAGTAAGTGTGTCCGTCAGATGAATTTTTCTTGACAGAACAGCGCTGGAGGAATAAATAACTTTTTTCCTGCCGGGGTGGTGAAATTGGTAGACGCGCTGGACTCAAAATCCAGTATGGGCGACCATGTGCGGGTTCGACTCCCGCCCCCGGCACCAAATCAAGATCTAGGACTGTCCAACAAAGTCCAAAAAGATAATTAAATCAGAGACAATCGGATTTCATAAATCCGATTGTCTCTGATTGTTTTTTTGATCTTTACACCATGCGCGGGTAATTTTCAGGGGAGAGCATCAACATTCCCCGCCCCCCGGGCGACGCAAGAAAGCCAGCCGGTCGAATTCAGATCGAAAATGCCATAAAGGCGCTTATAATCGATCCGGCGGACTCGTGTCCTCCAGGTGGTCAGTTTCTCAACATTTTTGTATCGGCCTACGGTTACTTGGAGCAGGATGCAGACGCGATCCGCCAGTTGAAGAAAAAAACGCCTCTGGCTGAAGTGGCAGGAACGCATGAAACAGTATGCAACTACGGACCCGTCAAGAATAAACTCTACTTATTTCAAGCTAGAAATTATTGATTTGACTGTTGGGGAAGCCCCGAAAGTCGAGTATTGTAAGCAGTACGTATCAATAGACACCCACAGCTGTATTATCCGGAAAAAATGTATTTGCCTCACATTGCCTCTCTGTGGCTACTTGCGACTGCCACGCAGCAAATCTCCAAAAGGATAGGGATCGTCAAAAAAATTCGGCGAGTTACTCGTTTTTGCTGGTGAGTTGCCAGTTCTTCCTGGTGAGTTACTGGTCCTTTTTCCTTGTTGGAGCTCTGTTTTATATCGTGTCAGCATCCAAATAATCTCTTCCGCGCTCCCCCGTTTATAAGCAGTTTTTAATTGCTCCTTTATTATAACATCCGGATAAAATTCAATCCATTGATGAAAAGTTGGGGAATCAACTATGGATTTCCAATCAGGATGGACCGCAGATACTTTTTCTCTAAACTGTACCTGTAACAATTCATATCTTTTTGCTTCAGCTATTCTTGCTTTTTCTGCCTCCTGCTGCGCTGCTATCCTCTCTGCCTTTTGCTGCTCTGCGTTTGCGTTTGGAAATCTGCGGCATAGTTTGTCAACAATTTGTGAATCTGCCATAGTCATCAACGGATAGCGCTTATGCTCCAGGCAATCTTCGTATGTTGTTGGCACATAAAAGTGATAGTTATAAACAGCGTAGCCCGCCACAAGCAAAACCACACATGCCACAGATATCAGGATCGCTTTTGTCATTTATCTACCTTCAATGCATGCATTAACAAAATAAACTATACCGAAATACTCTTTAAATAAGCCGCCCCCCCCCTGCGCATCGTCACCTTTATGTGAGTCTAAATTTATTGTTAGCAGCAATGGCAAAGGGTCGCAAGGCAAGTCGATCGCATTCTGAATGCCAAAGAGTAGCTCTTCAACGAATTACGTTGTCATGACGTCTTGAAATCGCGTGCGTTTTGTGTTCATTATTCGGATTTTTCAAATTTTATCAAATTACGAACTATTTTCCGCATTGCAGCAATTTTTTTAGGAAGAATGATCTTTTCCTGGGTTCATCCAACCCAGCACAAAGACACACCAACGGCAAAAGAACTTCGCACGGATCGGAGGCTTCATTTTTTTCTTGACTCAGTCATTCGACTGAACTATTTTTTTTCATGAAACAACTAATGAAAGGAATCGCTGGATGACTCGAGAGAAAAAAACACGCAAGGACACCCGGAACAATCTGATGATAACGGCGGGCAGGCTGTTTGCCGAACATGGCTACGACAAGGTCAGCACCCGGAAAATAGCTGATACAGCGCAAGTGAACCTTGGAGGGATCCACTACCACTTCGGCAGCAAGGAAAAGCTCTACATCGAAGCGTTCAAATTCGCAGTGGAAACAAGCCGGGCAGCCCGGTTCGGCCAAGCCGTGGAGGAATTTCCTCATTTGATGCGGACTCCGAAAGGACAGGCGGAACTGGTGTGCAAGGTGGCGAAGGACACTTTCATGGATCTGCGCGACAGCCAGGAAGGCGCCTGGGTGCACGAAATCCTCTTGCGCGAACTGTATTTCCCTTCCTCAGCGAAAGAAACACTGGCCGTGCTTGTCTTCAAGCCGAAGATGGAAACAACTTTCAACTTTTTTGATCAAATCAACCCTTCCTTTACAATAGAAGAAAAACTGTATTTCTCCTCTTTCATAGGCTCAAACGCTTTGTTCTATTTCGCCACCCTCCGGCCTTATAAAGTGATGTTCGGGAATCCTTTTCACGAGTCCGTCTATCTGAAAAAAGTGGAACAACAGACAACAAAAGCTTTACTTCTTTTGCTGGGGCTTCCCCTACCTACCGAGTTTTTACCGTAACCACATTATTATTTTCAAAAAACAACTAAAGAAGTGAAAAATAACCATGAGAACAGTAATTGTTTTTCTATTTTCTCTGTCCTTGACACTTTTATGGGCTCTCTTTTCCTGGATCCCGCTGGACACCGCCTGCGCAAACAGTTCCGGCAAGCAACACGCCTTGCGACAAATTGTCCGGCCGGTTCGCACATCCACAGTGACACCCCTGGTACGCAAGTCAATCAAAGACTTTCCCGGCACAGTCCGGGCCGAACAGCGCGTGGACCTGGCCTTTTCGGTCGCCGGACAACTGCTCTTTCTACGCGCGGATGAAGGATTGCACGTACGTAAAGGCCAGGTCATTGCCAGGCTGGACCAGCGCGACTTCGAAATCGCCCTGGACAAGGCAGCAGCAGCTTTTGAAGAAGCGCGCAAGACCCTGGGGCGAACCAAAAAACTGATCCATCAGAAAGTGGTCTCCCAGTCGGATCTGGACAGCGACCAAGCCACCTACGACTCCACTCGGGCGGAGATGCGCGCCAAGAAAAAAGCGCTGGACGATACGGTCATCTCTGCGCCCTTTGACGGAGTCATCGCCAAGCGCTACGTGGAAAACCACGAACATATCGCCGCCAAATCCGCCATTGTTTCCATCCAGGACATCAGCGTCATCCAGGTGGTATTCGAGGTGCCCGAACGCACCATTGCCAGGGAAGGCAACCTGAATCATTTTGACATCCGCGTCGCCTTCGACGTGCTCCCCGGACAATGGTTCACGGCCAAACCGCGCGAAGTGGAGGTGGAGGCCGACAACGCCACCCATACTTACGATGTGGTCGTGAACATCACCCCGCAGCCCGGCATGCACATTTACCCCGGCATGACCGCAACGGTCCGCGTGGAACGCAAAGATCCCGGCGACACGGGCAAAGACTCGCGGGAAGCCCCGGCCACCCTGGTGCCGGTTCAGGCCGTTTTCTCCGGAAGCGACGGCAAGGCCTATGTATGGGTAATACGCGATGCCGAAGGAACGCCCGTCAGAACCCGGGTCAAGCTGGGCAAGTTGCGCGACGAGGGCCAGGAAATCCTCTCCGGGCTCAAAATGGGGCAGAAAATCGCCGTGGCCGGCGTACATACCCTGACCGACAAAATGCGCGTTCGCCCCATGACCCCAGGAGTGGAGGGGCTTGATTGATGAACGCCGCCAGTTATTCCATCAAAAATAAAACCGTTATGCTGGTGATGATCCTGATCATCGTGGTCGGCGGCGCAATCTCCTATCTCAAACTCGGGCGACTGGAAGATCCGGACTTCACCATCAAGCAAGCGGTCATCTATACGCAGTACCCCGGCGCTACGGCCGAGGAAGTGGAAGAGGAAGTCACCGAACCCCTGGAAAGCGCCATCCAGCAGCTCAAGCAACTGGACGAGGTCACCTCCATCTCCCGCTCGGGGCTGTCGATCATATACGCGGAAATGCAAGAAATATACGACGCCGAAACCCTGCCCCAGGTCTGGGACGAACTGCGCCGCAAGATCAACTCTGCGGCTGAAGACCTGCCGCCCGGAGTGAGCAAACCAGAAGTCAACGATGATTTCGGCGACGTATACGGGGTTCTTTTCTCCATCACAGGAGACGGCTATTCCAACCACGATCTCAAAGAATTCGCCAAAGACCTGCGCAAGGAACTCCTGCTCTGCGATCAGGTGGGGCGTATCGATCTCTGGGGCGACCAGCAGGAAATCGTCTACGTGGAAATCGACCGCTTCAAACTCGCCCAACTCGGACTGACCAGTTCGTCAATTTTCAACACCATCAGCGAACAAAATGCCGTCACATCGGCCGGCAAGGTCCAGGTGGGCCCCGAACAGATCAACCTGCGCCTCAGCGGCGCCTTCACGTCGGTCAAGGACATTGAAGACCTGCTGGTCAAAGGCGCTTCAAGCGACAGGATCATTCGGATCAAAGATGTGGCCACTGTGAAGCGCTCCTATTACGACCCGCCCACGGAACTACTGCTCAGAAACGGCAATCCGGGCGTCGGGCTGGGTATTTCCACCATCGCGGGCGGCAACGTAGTGGCCATGGGCGAGGCCGTACGCTCCAAACTGCACGAACTGCGCTCTCACATTCCCGTGGGCATCGACATCCAGAACATTTCCTTTCAGGGCGACACCGTATCCGAGTCCGTCCGTGGATTCGTGGTCAACCTGACAGAGGCCGTGGTCATTGTCATTCTTGTCCTGGTGATTTTCATGGGCCTGCGTGAGGGGTTGATCATGGGCATTGTGCTGCTCCTGACAATCCTCGCCACTTTCATGATCATGAAGGTCCTGGACGTCAGTCTGCAGCGCATCTCCCTCGGCGCGCTGATCATCGCCCTGGGCATGCTGGTGGACAATGCCATCGTTGTCACCGAAGGCATTGTGATCAAGTCGCTGCAGGGCAAAACCAAAATCAAGGCCGCGGAGGAAACCGTGAGCGAGGTCCAGTGGCCGCTGCTGGGCGCCACGCTCATCGCCATTCTGGCCTTTGCCGCCATTGCCGTGTCCAAGGACGTTACCGGCGAGTATCTGCACAGCCTGTTCCAGGTCATCAGTACGTCGCTGTTGCTGAGCTGGGTGTTCGCCATCACCATCACCCCGTATTTGTGCGTCACCCTGCTGCCCACCCCCAAAGAGGCCAACCTGGAAGTCCACAATACGCCTTTTTTCCGCCTGTATAAGAAATTTTTGAAGCTCTGCGTCAATCTCCGCTGGGTCACGCTGGTCTGCGTGGGAGGCATGCTGTTCGCCGCATTGTACGGATTCCAGTTCGTACAGCATAATTTTTTCCCAGACTCCTCGCGTCCGCAGTTTATGCTGCATATCTGGTACCCTGAAGGCACGCACATTTCCGAAACCCAACAAAATGTTTCCCAACTCGGTGCGGACATAGATAAAATACCCGGCGTCACCAATATCACGGCATTCATTGGCAATGGCGCACCGCGTTTTATTCTGACCTATTCGCCGGAAATGCCGGACAGCTCCTACGCCATGCTGCTTGTGGACGTGAAGGACTACGACAGCCTCAAACCGACCATGGCCAAAGCCTCCACATATCTTGCCGCCAACCATTCCGATAGTATCTACCATGTCGAACCGTTCAAACTCGGCCCGAACGCCGGAGCTGTGGAAGCCCGCTTGTCCGGACGCGATCCCGACGTGCTGCGGCGACTCGGCGAAGAGATCATGAACATCATGCATGCGGAACCCAATGCCGGGACCATCATGCAGGACTGGCGCGAACGGGTGAAAACCCTGGACGTAAAGCTGGCGGAAACCCGAATGCGGGAAGTGGGCGTGGGCCGACCGGACGTGGGCGAAGCGCT
Source organism: Desulfovibrionaceae bacterium (assembly GCA_963677785.2). Classification (GTDB taxonomy): domain Bacteria; phylum Desulfobacterota; class Desulfovibrionia; order Desulfovibrionales; family Desulfovibrionaceae. The sequence goes on from CAXXDH010000003.1 coordinate 615,864, forward strand.
GCAGATGAATTTCTCGGGTCTGGCTGCCGCAACCTATCGCGACGGAGACGAAGTCCTGCCCATCATGCTCCGTCCGCCGGACGCGCAGCGCCACGGCATCAACCACCTGAACGACCTGCAGGTTTTCAACTCGACCACAGGCAAAGCCATCCCCATCGGCCAGGTCACGGACGGCTGGCAGACCAGTTTTGAAGAACCTGTAATCCAGAGGCGCGACCGCATGCGCACCCTGACGGTTTCCTGCGAACAACTCTCTGGTACGGCCGCGGACCTTTTCAAAAAACTGCAGCCGCAAATTGAGGCCATTCAGCTGCCTGAAGGCTATTCGCTCGAATGGGGCGGCGAACATGAAAAATCCGAAGACGCCAACACAAAACTCATGGCCAACGTGCCCATTGCCTTTGTCGCCATGTTCCTGATCACAGTCTTCCTGTTCAATACGCTACGCCATCCGCTGATCATCTTCCTGGGGCTGCCCCTGGCCGTCATCGGCGTGTCCGCCGGGTTGCTGCTGACCAACCAGCCCTTCGGATTCATGGCTCTGCTCGGCTTTCTCAGCCTGGCCGGGATGCTCATCAAGAACGAAATCGTGTTGCTCGACCAGGTCAATATAGAACGGGCCCAGGGCAAACCCGCCTACCCGGCGCTCATCGACGCCTCGGTCAGCCGCGTCCGGCCCGTATGCATGGCAGCCTTAACCACGGTGCTGGGCATGGTGCCCCTGGTCTGGGATCCCTTTTTCGCGCCCATGGCCGTGACGATCATGGGCGGCCTGACCTTCGCCACCCTCTTGACCCTGGTGGTGACGCCCGTGCTATACGCGCTCTTTTTCCGCGTACACCGGGACAAAAAAACCAAAGCCCGCGACAACGACAAAGCGCAGATGCAAACCAAAGAAAAAATGAACGTACTGCCTAACTGACGATATGGTGAGCGAGCTGCGGATCAAAAGACAGGGTGACAGTGGAGCCTTTTTGCACGGCCTCGCTCAGGGCCAGGCGGTGGTCCAGCTGCGCAGTGAAGCGAACTTCTTCGCGGACAGCGGCCAGCTGCCAGACAAATCCCAGGCGGGAGACGGTCGTGACCGTGGCGGCAAAGGAGACCCAGTTCTCCGGATGGTCTCCGTTGAGCGACACCGCGATGTCCTCCGGACGCAGCGCCACAAAGCCCGTACCGCTGTCCGGCGCGTTGCCGCAGGCCGGAGTTTCGAGATGAGCGAACCGGCAGCGGCCGCTGCCGTATTCTGAGGAAAAAATATTCTTCATGCCCACAAAATCCGCAATGAACGTCGTGGCCGGACGGTGAAAAATGTCCAAAGTCGGAGCGCATTGTTCGATCCGCCCTTTGCGGATCACGGCGGCCCGGTCGGCCAGGGTCAAGGCATCCACAAAATCATGGGTCACCATGAAAAAGGTGACGCCGGTCTCCTGATGCAATTCTTTCAAATTGGCCCGCACGTCTTCACGAAACTGCGGATCCAGTGAAGAAAGCGGCTCGTCCAGCAGCACGATATCCGGCCTGCAGGCCAGGGCTCTGGCCAATGCGATACGCTGTTTTTCCCCGCCACTCAGGTTCGCGGTTTTACGCGCTTCCAGGTGGGACAACCCCAGCCGTTCCATAAGCTCGCGCGCGTAGCGCACTCCGTCCGTCTGGTCGATGCGGTGGTATTTTTGCCCGTAGGTGATATTTCGCAGCACGTTCATATGCGGAAAAAGCGCGTGGTCCTGGTAGACCAGCCCGATACGGCGCTTTTCCGGCGGGGCCTTGGTTTTGTCCTCATCGGCCAGAAGGATCCTGCCCGCATGCGGAATCGTCAACCCGGCCAGGGATTCGAGCAACAGGGTCTTGCCCGAGCCAGTGGGCCCCATGAGCGCGAAAAACGCGCCCTGCCGTACGTGCAGGGATACCGGCCCAAGTGTAAAACCGGGAAACGTAAGCTGCAGTTTTTCGACACGAATCATGACGGCGTCTTCCTCGGCTGCGAAACCACCCGCAGAAACAGGAAAAAGAGCATGGAGACCAGGATCAGCAACACGGCCACGGGCTGCGAATAGGTCAGTCCGTAGGCGGTGAAGCGCTGGTACATCAGCACCGGCGCGACCATCGGATGGTAGGCCACGATGACGATGGCCCCGAATTCGCTGATGGCCCTCGCCATGCACAGGATCATGCCCACCAGCAGGTAGCGCCAGGAGAGCGGCAGGGTGATACGAAAAAAAGTGGCGCCCGGCCCGGCCCCCAAAGATCTGGAGACCTTTTCCAGCCGGGGCGGTACGCTTTCGATGCCGGCTTTTACCGTATCCACGTAAAAAGGCATGCCCACAAAGACCAGAACGGCAACGATGCCCGTTACCGAGCCCATGATGGACACGCCGATGGAAAGCAGAAATTCGCCCAGCGGATGGTTGCGCCCGGCAATGGACAGCAGGGCGATGCCCACCACCGGGTGGGGAATCATGATCGGCAGGTCGATGAGGCTTTCCACCAGCTTCTTGCCGAAGAACTCGCGCCGGGCCAGCAAAAAGGCCAGGGGCGTGCCGAACACCAGGGCGATGATCGCGGCCAGGCCCGAGGTGTACAGCGAAAGCCAGATGGATTGCAGCACCTCCTTGTCCTGGAGGGTCTCCCAAAATATCTCCCAGGTGGGCCCGAAAATGGTCTGGGCCAGGGGGCCGAAAATGAACAGCAGAACCAGTACGGCCGAGCCGATGAACCAGCCTGAAAACAAAACGCCGGGGACTCCCTGAACGATGTCCCGGAAGCCCCGACGTTGTTGGTATTGCACGGATGCGTCTGAGGACATGCCTACTCGCGCACCTCGACCAGCGGCTGCAGCGGTTCGGGCAACTCCTTTTTCATTTCCTCGGTGGGAACGCGTACGGGATCAAAGGGCGGCTGTCCCATGGACTTCAGGACTTCCAGTCCGCCTTTGGGATCGAAGAGATATTGCAGAAAGGCCACGGCAGCCTCTTTGTTGGGCGCTTCATTGAGCATGGTGATGCCGTAGGTGATGGACTTGCCCACACGCTCGATGGTGGTGCCGGGCTTCTTGCCGGTTACCGTGACTTTGGCCTGTTTGTAGAAAGGCGTCATCTTGTAGTCGCCCAGATTGATGTGGTCGTTGAGAACCACGTATTTGAGCTTATGCTGTACGGCCACGGAGAGATACTCCCAGGCGTAGTCCATGTTGCCGGACTGCAGCAGGGAAATCAGTTCCACGGATTTGGGCCGGACGTTCTGTTCCGGCCGGTTGGCCAGAAGTTTTTTATACAGATCGGGCTTGTCGTAGAATTTCGCCGCCAGCTGCATGACCATCAGGCTGCGGTAGCCGCAAGGATCCAGGTTGGGATCGGAATGGCCCCAGACCACGCCTTTGCGCTGCAGGATCTCGTACCAGTTGTCCGCATTGATCTCGTCGGCGAACTTGGACTTGTCCGTGTAGCAAAGCACAAGCTGGTTGGAGGCGAAGCGGACGTTCCAGGTGGCGAACTTGGGAATCAGGTTCTTGTCGATGACCACATAGTCGGCCGAAGCCATGATATCCGCGGGTTTGCCCACTTCGGAAATCAGCCGGGCCATCTTAGTGGAGCCTCCGGCTTCGCGCTGGATGTCCACTTTGGGGTACTTGGCCTCAAAAGCTTTTTCCATGGCTCCGAAAGGCACGGACAACGAACCGGCGTGAAAAATGGTCAACTTGCCCGAGGGCTCCGCATGGGCGGCCGGTGAGGCGGCCAGGCTGACGACACAAACTGCAACCAGAACGCACAACAACTTTTCTAACATGATCTTCTCCTCATTGATGTTGCCAGAGGCTGGAACGACGCCTTCCCTGAGTGTGGGCCAATCTCCCCTTTTACCTTTTTGACCGGTAAGGGTCAATTTGTGATAGTTTTTTCCTATCCAAACTTAGCTAACACACTACATATACCAGTAATCTTAATCCGCCTGACAAAAATAATACCGGATAAGCAATCGGCTTCCATAGTACTCAAAGCAAAAAGATGATCAAGAAAAACCCGCTGCTTTTTGGAGATATTTTTATTAATCAATCGATTGACATTTTTAGTGTGCGGACGCATTTTCTTTGCACCGCAACAGAACCAAAGGACAGAACATGCATAGCGATGCCACGGAAAAAGACGGACGCTTGAGCAGGGGCCGGCAAACGCGCCAACGGCTGATCAATGCCGCATTGCGCTTGTTTGCCGAAAAAGGCTATGCGAGCGTGGGCATACGCGAGGTCGCCGCGGGAGCGGAAACAAACATCGCCTCCATCTCATTTCATTTCGCCAACAAAGAAGGCCTGTACAAAGCCGTGATTGAGCATGTGGCCGAGGAACTGGCCCGGATGCACCATACGGCCATTGACGCCGCCAGGCGGGAGGCGGTCGGGACGGACACTTGCAACAAAACGCTGCTTGTCCGGATCATCGAGAACATGATCGCGACCTCCCTGACCTCCAAGCGGTCGCAATGGATGAGTCTGCTGCTGCAGCGTGAATTCATCGACCCGACCGAATATTTCACCACCATCTACGACACGGCCTTGCAACCGACGCTGGCGCTTTTCATGGAATTGCTCCACGACAGGGGTGGCTGCGGGATCGACAACGGCATTGACAACGGGGATACGAGCCATGCGCAGCCTCTGCGCAACAAGGCCTTGTCCTTTATCCTGTTCATTATCAGCAGCGCCTACATGCGCAACAAGAATACCTTTCTGCATTTCATCGGTAAACCCGACTACGACCCCGCGGACATCCGGGAAGTCGCGCGCGTTGTAGCCGATTTTGTCGCCAACGGTCTGTTTTCATCCACCAAATGAGATCCCCCCATGAGCCAGGAAAAAAAACTCATCACCATCGACTTCGTGTTCATTTGTGCAGTTATCTTTATAACTTACTGCAACATCACTGTCTTTTACAGCCTGTACATCTATCTGAACGAACTGCAAATCGCCAAATCCTGGCGCGGTTTCATCATTGGGTGTTCGGCTCTTTCCACCATTGCGCTGTTTTTGTTCGCCAGCCATCATCTGACGGCCAAAACCGCTGTCAAAAGCGCGCTTGTCGGCGCCTGCATCATGATTTTCTGCGGCACAGGGTACGTGGTTTCCAGCAGCATGGCCGGCCTGATCGCCCTGCGCTTGCTCAACGGCGTGGCCGTGTACCTGCTCTCGGCGTCCTGCATGACCCTGATGGTCTCCAGCATCCCCACTGAAAAGAACGCCCAGGCCTTTAGCCTGTACTCCGTGGCCCTGCTCCTGCCCTACTCCACAGTGCCCGCCGGCTGCGATTTTCTGAACCCGCATCTCCCTTCCGTGGCTTACAGTTATTTCGGCATGGCCCTGCTGCTGGTTCCGGGCATGGTCATGATTTTCGTCATCGGCAGACGCCGGCGCTCCCGGCTGGGCGGCTCGGACGATAGCAAGCCGGTATCTTTGAAGGATATGTACAAGAACGCGCTGACGCCCAAAATCGGCCTGGTGCTGCTGCTCAACGCCCTCTACATCGTCACCTTCTCTTCCCTGTTTTTCATGGCCGAAGGCTTGTTTCTGTCGCGGGGCTACGACCATGTGGGCTCGTACTTCACCATTCAGATGTTCTGCATGATCCTGGTCCGGGTGTTCGGGAACCGGCTTTTCGACAAGATGAAAAAAATCCGGCTGATCGCCCTGAGCTTTCTGCTGTCCGCCCTGAGTTTCGTCCTGGCCGCCAATTCCTTCAGCCTGGCCGGACTCTACGCCTCCTCCTTTGTGATGGGCATCGCCATGGGCCTGAGCTCGCCCGCCCTGTACAGCCTGATGTTCACCCTGTCTTCGGAGCGCTTCCGGGTGGTCAATTCCAACCTGATGATCCTCTCTTTGCAGATCGGCAACTTTCTGGGCCCGGTTTACGGCGCGGCCGTGATGCACCAGATCGGCTATACGGGATTCCTGTACGCCACAGCGGGCTGCTGCCTGTTAGGCGAGGTGCTCTGCCTGCTGCTCACCAGCCGCCGTGTGGACGCTACCGGACTTGCGGCCAGGTGCTGAGTACAAAAGGAAAACGTTTTACAGGACGTACAGATAAGAAGCCTTGCGGGAAAAGCCCGCTCTGATGGTATCAGTCATCCGCAAAGTGACCGACCAGGGGGATGCAAAACTCGCTGGCGTATCGAAATGCATTGCGCCCGGCATTCTTGGCCGCGTACAGGGCTTTGTCCGCCATTTTGAGCAATTCGTCAGAGGTGTCGCCGTCGCAGGGAAACATGCTGATGCCGATGCTCACGCCTATGACGCATTCCTTTTTTTTGATGTAATAGGGCGCACTCAACGTATCGATGATTTGCTGGAGAACCTTTTCCAGATCGGTGCTCTTTTTCATATTATAGAGCAAAATAGTGAATTCGTCGCCGCCCAGGCGCGCTACGGTGTCTGACTTGCGGATACGGCCCCGTAAGCGCGAGGCCACCTCCTGCAGCAGGAGATCGCCTATATGGTGCCCATACACGTCGTTGACCTTTTTGAAAAAATCAAGATCCATATAGAGCAGAACAAAGGCGTGGTTCAAGCGTTTGGCCTGGGCAAGCATCTGCTGCAGACGGTCCATGAACAGATAGCGGTTGGGAATGCCGGTCAGATCGTCCATGGTGGCCAAGCGCTGCAAATGGCGCTGGTTGCGCATCTGTTCGGTTATATCGTTGATGATGCCTTCAAAACGGACAACGGAGCCGTCCTTGCCGAAGACGGTCTGCGCATTCATGACCACCCAGATTTTTCTGCCGTCTTTATGCCGTACGCGGAATGCAAAACCGGATAGTTTCTTGTGGCGTATCAGCAGCTGCATAATCCGTTTTTTGACAAGCGGATGCGTATAAACACCAAAATCATTCCACATGACCTCTTTCAGCTCCTCGGGGTCTTCATACCCGAGCATATGCGCCAGAGCGGGATTGGCCTTGATGAGCCGGCCGTCTGGTGAAGCCAGGAAAATGCCTTCCACCGCCTGCTCGAAAATATTGCGGTACATGGCTTCGGCATCGCGCAGAGCCTCTTCCGTACGCTTTTTTTCCGTTATGTTGATGCCTGTGGCGATGATGAATTCCAGCTCGCCCTTTTTACCCAGAATGGCCGTGGTGGTCCAGGACACGCACTGCCGGACGCCCTGCTCCGTCTGCATATAGCTTTCGAAAGCAGCTCCTTTGCGTGAAACGGACTTTTCGAAAAAATCCTGTTTCGCACTTTCCCAATGCTCGGGCAGGGAGCTGACTTTCCAAAACGGCTTACCGAGAATCTCCCTGGCCGGACATCCTACGACCGCCTCACAGGCCTTGTTGCAGCGTTCCACTAGTCCTTTGGGGTTCAATACCAGCACCAGCGCAGCCGTGGTTTCCAGAACCGCTGAAATGAAATCCCGCTCCTTGACAAGATATTTCTCGATACGCAAGCGTTTGCGGATCTCGCCCTTGAGCTGCTCGTTGGCCGCCACCAGATCTTTTGTCTGGCTGGCCACCTCCAGTTCGAGCCTGTTGCGGTGCTGCATGATTTCAAACCTGGATTCACGCAGCCGTTCCACATTGCTTTCCAGTTCTTTGTTGATGCTGCGTATGTAGTAGTAGAGTTCGTAGCTTTCCAGAAGATTGGCCGCGGCATTGCATAAAATGGTGACCAGGGAAAAGGTGACGTCCAGAATTTCCTGCGCCGTTTGTTTGAGCTTTCCCAGGACCAGTCCGCGCGTACGGGATGCGGTATTCAGGCTGTGGACCAAGAGAAAGGCATCTCTATCGGTACTCAGCAGCGTAAGCGGCTTGCGCCGTCCCAAAGCCCAGGCCAGGGTGTTGTTGTGGATCAGCGTATCAAGCTCTGTTTCGAAATAATTATGATAATCGTGCGGAAAACAATAGGATTGATGCAGGTCGGAATCTTCCTCGCTCACCAGGAAAATGGAAAAAGCCTCCATTTTGACCAGGCTGGTAAGCTTGGTTGCGAATTCTTCCAATATGGGAGCCGGCGACTCCAGTTTGTTCAGGCTGGTCGAAAAATTTCCGAGGCTGGCGGCCAGTTCCATGGAAACCGCCGCCGTATTTTTTTCAGCAGCCAGGTAGGCGATACGCTCTTCGAGCCGCTTGATGCGCTGCTCGGCATCCATCTCAGCTCTCCGGTCCCAGAAATGAATGATAAATATCCCCAAGCAGCTGGCCTGCCTGGTTCATGGCCGGTCCGATCATGCTCGGCCCGAGATCCAGCAGAATCCAAGCGTCTGTATCCAGCGGCGGAAGGTAAAAGGACTCCTTGTCCTGCGGCTCGAACGCCTTGGCCAGAACATCGGCAATGTGGATGATGGAGGCTTCCAGCGTATTGTCCGCTTCCATGGGCGTGTGGTGGTTGCCGATCATCTGCGCGAGCGAATCGGGAAACTTCCAGTGGTTCAGAAGAAGCTGGGCCAGATACGCATGGTCATAGCCCAAAAGCTGCTTCTCCACCCGCTGGGTAACCAGATCCTCCCGACGGGCTGTAAAAAAAATACGCAGGGCCGTACCAGGACTGTTCTTGATCAATACCAGCCTGCCGAGGTCATGAATCAGGCCGCCGATAAAAAATCGCTCTTCGGAAAGTCCGAACGTTTGCCCTGCGATGATTTTTGCAAAAATGCCGCAGGCAATGGAATGTTTCCAGAAAGATTCCATATCAATGAAATCCTCAGGCATATCGCTAAAATACTGTACGACGGATACGCCCAGGGCCAGCATGGAAAGCTCGTTGGACCCCACCAGGGTGACGGCTCGCTGAATGGTGTCGATTTTGGAAGGAAAACCGTATAGCGGGCTGTTGACCAGCTTGAGGAGTTTGGCCGAAAGTCCGACATCCTTGCTCACCACCTCGGCCGCATGCGACGCAGAGCTGCGCGGATTGTTCAGCACCTCCATGATGTGAAAATAAATGTCCGGAAAAGAAGCCAGCTGCACTTCCTGGGAAATAATAGCTGCGGCGGTGGGGAGTTCCTGGTCTTCCGGTTCGTCCGCTTCCTGGACACTTTTTTCTTTTTGCCGGGAAAAGCGACTAACCGCAGCTTTGTCTTGGGCAAAGCGCTTGATACAGATCCGCCTGAGTTCGTTCAGGAAAGGATTTTCCGGATCCGCAAAACGAAACAAAGCGGCAACAAACTCCCTGCTTCGCTCCAGGTCCAGCGCGTTGAATTCCGCTGCCATCTCGGCATCGGCCTTGTCCCGGTCCATGCCCCTGATATCGGCCTGGGTCACACCCCAAATCTTGAATACGCGCAGGTGCTTATCCTCCAGAATAGTCCCTTTGGGCAAGAGAAAACGGCCGTTGGCGCCGATCAGATCACTGGCCAGCACCATGCCGGACTTTATTTCATCCAGACTGATAATCCCCATTGCTGACGTCCACCGACTTTATCCGCCCGGAGGCGAAATCACATAACGTTAATCAAATCAACTTAACGAACCGACCCTTTTCCGCCCAGAGTCCGGACAGCCATTGCAGAGCAGTCAAAACAGGGCACTCGTTGTCCTTGTTGTCACCCAAACGAAAAGCTTCCATTAAGAATCTATTATATATACAATTGAGCCGCAAAAGAAAAGCCTTTACCCCTCGGGATATGTTGCAGCTTTCAGAATTCTGCTTTTGGCGTACGAATACTTTGTTGCCGCACTTATTCTGCTTGATTCATTGTGACGATTGCCATAAAGAGCCTGGATATATCCTTCGGAGGGCGTATTATGTCTGATTTGGCTGAAAAAAAACACATAAAGGGCTTCTTTTCAGTCTCTCCCTTAATGATTTTTCCCAACAAACTTGGGAAATTTAAAGTATTCCTTAAGCAAGGAAATTCTTTTGTACTTTACTCAAGTGAAGACGAAAAATTCACTGAGCGGCATAAACAACAGTTATACGAAACAGGGATAGCTGAAGTATATATCCAGGCAACAGAAAAAAATATATATAAAAGATATGTCGAAGATAATCTCGGTGATTTTCTACAGGATGAACGGGTACCTGTTAATGAACGAGCCTCGGTGCTTTACAATACGTCCGTGGCGGTTCTGGAGAAAACCTATAACGAAAAACTTCCAGGATCCATTTCGTCAGAACACCTCGACCGCCTGAGCCAGCTGATTAGAAACAGCATCGAATTCATGTGCCGCAAGGATTCGCTAAAAAGCATCGGCGAATTCATATCACATGATTATCACACCTATACGCACTGCGTGCACGTTTTCATGTACGGCGTGTCCCTGCTGAAATATCTCGGATTCAACAAGGAAGACCTGTTTGAAATCGGGCTCGGCGCCATGCTGCATGATATCGGCAAAACGCGTATTCCCAAAGATATTCTCGCGAAACCCGGCAAACTTACCAGTACGGAACGCGTTACCATCAACCAGCACCCCGTGCAGGGCGTGGCCCTTTGTTCGCAGCTGACCCTGCGTCACAGCGCGCTCAATTGTATTTTGTTCCATCACGAACGCATGGACGGCAAGGGTTACCCGTCCGGCATGCAGGGCGAAGAAATTCCCATACCCGTACGGGTCATCACGCTCTGCGACGTCTATGACGCGCTCACCAGCAACAGGCCCTATGCCAAGGCCGTCAATCCGTACCAAGCCTTGCGCATCATGCGCGACGACATGGAGGGGGCCTTCGACATGGAACTTTTCAAAGGCTTCATTTCCATGCTGTCCGGGGCCAAGATTGTCTGACAAAGTCAACCTGTCCGCCGGCCGGTCCGATCCGGCCGCCTATTTTCCCCGCGGCCTGTCCCAACCTGAAAATGGTTTCAAATTTTCCACGGATGCGTTATTGCTTGCTTGCTTCATTCCGGTGACGGCCAAGGCGACATTGCTGGATCTCGGCACCGGTTGCGGCGTTGTGGCGCTGGGAGCGTTGTTGCGTTCGAAAAAATTGCAGCGGGCCGTCGGCTGCGACAAGGATGCGGATATGGTTGACGCTGCAATGGAAAACGGTCGCCGCCTGGGACAAGACCAACGATTCGAACCGCTGCGCCTGGATGTCCGTAACATCCGCGAATCGGCGGCCATTGAGCCCGAGTCCTTCGACCTGGTGGCGCTCAACCCGCCCTACCGCATTCCCGGATGCGGCAGAGTTCCGGATAGCGAGCAGGTCCGCCAGGCCCGGTTTGAAACACAAGCGGACCTGGCTGCGTTTCTGGATGCAGCGGCCTATGCCGTACGCAACAAAGGAATAGTCTGCATGGTGCATCTTGCCGAACGCCTTTGCGATGTGCTCGGGGAACTGCGCCGACGAAAACTGGAGCCCAAACGCCTCCTGCCGGTACACGGCAAGGCAGGCGACACGGCCAAACTGCTGCTCGTGGAAGCCCGGAAAAACGGCAGGCAGGGCCTGGCCATGGAAGGCGGTTTAACACTGTACTCGGGGCAGGGCGCGGAATCCCGTCTGACTCGGCAGGCGCTGTCCTTTTGCCCCTTTTTAAAATGCAATGCCTGAATTCTTCGTACACTATGCGACGCCTGAAAGCCTTCCGGAAGTGCAGGCACACGGAGTAATCCTGCTGTGCGACCCGCACATCGCTCTGGAACCGCCCTTTGAACGGGGACCCGGCTACAAGGAACAGTGTTTTGACAAGCTGCGGGCTTTTTTCGCCTTTGCCGCGGAACACAGACTGCTGCCCCTGCTTTTGGGAGACATGTTCCATTGGCCCGGAGAAGTTTCGGAAGCCTTTTACAATGAAGTCTGCGACCTGTTCGCCGCCTACGACGGCCAGTTGCGGCCGCGCGCCCTGATCGGCAACCACGATATTTCCCGGGCGCAGGTCGAACTGCACCCCCCGATCGAGCGTATGGCCCGTGGCGGCCTGCTGGTACTGATGAATACCTCCGGACCGCAACTTCTCATACGCCATCCCCAGGGAGAGCTGCTGCTGGGCGCTTCCCCGAACCTGACCACGGTTCCGGACGTTTTCGACAAACGGGGCGATGAGACAGTCCTGTGGTGCACTCACCACAATTTCCGGTTTCCGGGATTTCCCGAACGCCGGAGACCCCTGCGCGAGATTCCGGGAGTGGACTGGGTGGTGAACGCGCATCTGCACAAACCGCAGCCCATGGTGGTGCAAGGCCGGACGCGCTGGCTCAACCCCGGTGGCATGATGCGGGTGAAGTGCAAACGATACAACGTCACGCGCAAACCGAAAGTGGTTTATTGGACGCCCGATTGCCAGCAAAGCGGCAACCTGCATATCTTTGAACTGCCGCATCGCCCTTTCAGGGAGATCATGCCGGGGTGCGTTCCCACATCGTAAAGCAAGGCAGAATGCATAACCTGTCCACACGCAATGAAATTTTACTTGCCTTCATTCTTATACGAATGCTAAAGTCTTTTATGTTTACAGAGTTGTCCGCAACTTCTGTTGTCATTGCAGATAATTGGAGACAATAACCCATGCCAGAGCGTGCGACGAGCAAACAAACGTCCGCCAGGACTGTTCCTGCAAGAACGTCTAAAAGCGGCCTTTCTTCCAAAGAGTTCAACCAGCTCAGCCAGTTTATCTACGATACTGTGGGAATAAAACTTTCCCAGGCCAAAAAAACCATGGTGGAGGCCAGGCTGCAGAAACGACTGCGCATGCTCAAAATGGACACGCACAGGGATTACTTCAACTATCTGTTCAGCAATGACGGCATGCAGACCGAGCTGATCAACCTTATTGACGTGGTAACCACCAACACCACCGACTTTTTTCGCGAACCCCAGCATTTCGATTTTCTGGCCAACAATGTGCTGCCTGAATGGACCGCGCGCTCCGGCGCCAATCCCCTGCTGCGCATCTGGAGTGCCGGTTGTTCGCTTGGCATGGAACCCTACACCCTGGCCATTGTGCTGAGCGAGTTCGAAGAAAAACAACCGTCTTTCAACTGGAAGATCCTGGCCACGGACATTTCCACCCAGGCGTTGCAAAAGGCGGTTAAGGCTGTTTACGAAGAAGAACGCGTCAGTTGCATTCCGTACAGCATGAAATCAAAATACTTGCTTCGCAGTAAAGACAAAAAAAAGAAACTGATCCGGATTGTGCCCGAACTGCGAAAACGCGTCGAGTTTCGCCGCCTGAACTTTATGGAACCGTTTTCCTTCAACCACCCCATGGATATTATTTTCTGCCGGAACGTGGTTATCTACTTTGACAAACAGACTCAGGAAACCCTTTTCAACAAATTTTGCCGGGTACTCAAACCCGGAGGCTATCTTTTTATCGGACACTCGGAAAGTCTCGCAGGAATGACCCTTCCATTACGCCAAGTTATTCCTACCATATACGTACGCCAGTAATTCATTCGTTCGTTGCATACCTCTCCAGTCCTGTGCAATCGCGGACTGCCTGGAGCCTGCGGATCTACCTATGGAAAAAATCACCGTCAGTATTTCGGACATGAAATTAGGCAACCGGCCGAGACATGTCCTGGTCACCCACTCGCTGGGGTCCTGCCTGGGAGTAACCGCGTACGACCCCAACACAAAAATCGGCGCCATGATCCATTGCCTGCTGCCGGACGGCACCCTGAATCCGGGAAAATGCAAAGAAAACCCCTTCATGTTCGTCAACTACGGCGTTCCCGAAATGGTGCGCAGGCTGCTCGCCCGTAACGTCAAACGGGAAAACATCATCATGAAGGCCGCGGGTTGCGCGCACATGATGAATATTATGAACAAGTTCGACACGGGACAAAAAAACTGGAACATGCTGGAACACATTCTCAACAAAAACAGATTCGAGCTCGCTTCCAGCGATATCGGCGGCACCATCCCCCGGACCATGCGGCTGTACATTGAAACAGGCGTTGTCGAGGTTTCCTCGCTACGCAAAGTGTGGACCATATGAACGACAAGCGCGAAGAAATCCTGAAAAAAGCACGTACCATGCCGCAAATGCCCATGGCGGTGCAACAGGTCATGCGCCTGATGCAGAGCGATGACGCCAATGTGGGCGATCTCTCCAAAGCCATCGAATTCGACCCCGGACTTACGGTCAACATCCTGGGCATCGCCAATTCGTCCTACTTCGGCGGCGTGCGGGAAATGAAAACCGTACGCGAGGCCGTTGTCCGCCTGGGGTCCAAAAAAATCTTTCAAATGGTCCTGGCCGTGGGCGTGGTTCCTTTTACCCAAAAGGCCAACAAAGGGTACGGACTTGCTCCCGAAGAACTTACCGACCATTCCATCTGCGTGGCCCTGGCCTCAGAATTGCTCGCCAGGCAGGCGGACCTGCCCCTGCCTCCGCATACCTTCACGTCCGGGCTGCTGGTGAATATCGGCAAAATCGTGCTGGGTGATTTCCTCGAAGTGGACGCCGATCCCATCATCGAACTGGCTCAAAAAGAAGGCATCTCCTTTGAAAACGCGGAACAGCGTATCCTGGGCATCGACCACGTCGAACTGGGCGCTCAGCTTCTGGAACATTGGCGACTGCCGCAGGAAGTTGTCCAGGTGGTCCGCTACCACCGCCACCCGGCCGACGCGCCGGTCAAGGACCCGGCCCTGGACCTGGTGCACCTCGGGGACATGCTGGCCAAAATGATCGGCATAGGCATCGGCGTGGACGGGCTGCACTATACGGTGGACAACGGCGCCCTCGAACGGCTCGACATAAAACCCGAAATGATCGAGATGACCATGCCCTCAGTCATTGAGCACATGCAGGAAGTCAAGGAAGCCCTAAGCGCTGCCTGAGTGTCCGGCTCCGGCAGCGAGACATGCGGTTGTTGTCGACTGGTTTTTCCAGAGATCCCCAGAGAGTTTTCTGCGCAATCCCAACGCCGCCCCTGCGGCGTAGATTGCGCTACAGGTAAAACAGCACGGACTGCAGTACGCCGATCAGAAATCCGAGAACCGCGCCGACCACTTCTATAAATTTGAATTCCTTGCTCATGATGGAAAACAGGATGTGCTCCAGACGGTCCATGGAGAAGTCTTCGACCTTTTGCTGTACAATGGCGCTGAAATCCAGCTGTTCTTCGATCTGCTGCGAGGTGATTTCTATGACCCGGGGAATCAGAGACGCAATCTCGTCGGTCAGCATTGTTTTCACCCGCTCGCCCATGGAGCCGCCGAGCAGCATTCCGGCCATGGGATGAATGGCGCTCAATTTGCTTGCCAGCAGTTCTTCCACGTACTCCGAGGCCATCTCCTTGAAACTGCGCAGGAACCTGGGGTCCTCGATGACCCGCTTGACATCCTCATGCGACAGCAGTTCGCCCTCGACCAGTTGACCAAGATTTCTGGCCAGCGCTTTCTGGCGCTTGGGAAAGATGCCCTGGATCTCCAAAAACCAGACTTTGATGGGGTGGTGCGGACGGAATAGCATTTTTACGGCCAGATAGTTGGTCACCCAGCCTATCAACGCGCAAATAAACGGCGCGGCAAGCAATTTGATCTCGATTGGAATCATATCCATACGACGCTTCCTTTGAGCCAGCCTCTTTTGACGGGGTATGGCAGAGATTGTGATTTCAGAAAAAAACAGAGCGCGGGCAGTGCCGCTGCAGGGATTTCCTAACGCAAGACGCTTGGTACTGCAACAGATACCAGGCCATGATGTCCCGGCCGCATATGCGCCTGCTGCTTTCGCAATGGCAAATACGCACAATTTGTATACAAACTTGTAGCGAAAAACAAATTTGTCGTCTTTTTTGCCCGCTGCAACTCCCTGTAAAAAGCTTAGCTCCTGAAAAGACAGATACTTTTACTTTGGATCGGAACTTGCTTTAGCCCAAACAAGGGAGATCACATGAACACTATCGATACCTTATACGGTCCGCTGCAGATTTCCGGGACTGTTGATTATTACGACAATGGCGCCCTCAAATCCTGTTCCGCCGTGAGCAAAACCGTCTTTGCCACGTCCGCCGGAGAGTGCATTCCGCAATACACAACGGACGACGTCCGCAAAAAAACCGTTCAGGCCCTCACTTTTCACAAAAACGGCGTCGTAAAAAGCCTGCCCCTAGAAACGTCCACTCTCGTTTCCACCCCTGCCGGCATGCTTACGGCCGAACTGGTGACTTTTTATCCCAATGGTACGCTGCATCGTGTATTTCCCTTGAATGGCAAACTCTCCGGCTATTGGACGCAGGAAGATGAAACCGAACTGGCCGAACCGCTCAACATCCAAACTCCGGCCGGCACCCTGACAGCCAAATGCATTTCCATTTGTTTCGACACGGCGGGCGCGTTGAAGAGTCTGACCCTGTGGCCCGGCGAAAGCGTTTCCTTGCCCACCCCGGCGGGCACTCTGCAAGTGCATATCGGCGTCAGTTTCAGACCGGACGGCAGCATCAGCTCCGTGGAACCCGCGGCGCCCCAGCGTGTGGCGACGCCTGTCGGCGAAATCCAGGCCTTTCATCCGGATGCCGTGGGCGTCAACGGTGATGCCAATTCACTGGAATTCACCCCTGAAGGAACTGTCTGCCATGTGGTTACCACCCTGACCAGACTGATTGCCGCGGACGCGTCCGGCAACTCCCGGAGTTTTGCTCCGGAACTGCGGGAAAGCCTCTGCGGCAATGGCGACAAGGAAGTGGTGCCCATGGAAATCGGATTTGCCGAAGACTTTCTGACAATACGGACCAGCCTGGACTCCCCGGTCGAACAGCTGCCACTGGCCGAATACACCATCCACGCCGAACCGCATACGGCGCTTGTGGAGCAGGCCTTTATGCGGCCGAGCTGTTCAATGTAGCAATTTTTTTTGAAAAAATCCGCTATCGCCGCTTGACCCCGCCTGCGGCGTGGTCGTTCTTATAACCGAGACCAACGAACTGTTAAATACTTCGTGCTCCCTGCAATATTTCCGCAATCTTCAGCTGGCGACGGCCACTCGGGCCATATCCTCCCGCGTCGAGAAGTAACAACCAACGTACGCAGCGCACCGTACGCGCAGTCTTTTTTGCTTTAAATGAATTCCCCCACAACTCTGCTCGCCCTTCCGGACTCAGTGTCACGTTGTAGCGCGGCGCCATTTTTCCTTTTTCATTGTGGAGGAGAGCATAGCCTGTTTCGCACAAATGCTGAGATTCAAATTTGACATTGTACCAGAGCTTGCCATGAGATATCATTTTGAGACATTGGCAGCGGACGAACACGAAGCATCCTTTGCGCATCATTAGCAACAGCCCCCTAGACAATACAATGGCTCAAAAAAACATTCTGCTTCCCCTTTGTCTCCTGTTACTCGTGGTATTGGCCTTCGGCAATGTCATCAATAACGGATACGTGTTGTATGACGATCATTTGTACGTCTTTAAGAACATGCACGTACGCAATGGATTATCACTCAAGAATGTGCTTTGGGCCTTCTCCTCCGTAAAGGAAGGCAACTGGCACCCCCTGACCTGGCTTTCGCACATGGCGGTGGTGGAGTTCGGAGGACTGGCCCCGGCTTGGCATCATCTTTTGAATCTGTTGCTGCACGCGGCTAATGTTGTGCTGCTTTTCGGTCTGCTTTGTTCCATGACTGGCGCGCCTCTGCGCAGCTTTGCCGTGGCCGCTTTTTGGGCCGTGCACCCTCTGCATGTGGAATCCGTGGCCTGGATCGCGGAGCGCAAGGATGTCCTGAGCATGTTCTTCGGCCTGCTCGCGCTGCAGGCCTACGTGTTTTACGTAAAAAAAGCCGGCAAAGGCTGGTATCTCGCCGCGCTGGCTTTGCTGTTGTTGGGCTTGATGTGCAAGCCTCTGTTGGTGTCCCTGCCCATGCTCATGCTGTTGTTGGATTGCTGGCCCCTTGATCGGATGCATATATCAACGCCGAGCCGCTTTTTTAGGGAAAACAAAGGCCTCATTCTGGAAAAAATCCCTTTTTTCCTGGTGGTTTTCGCCGCTAGTCTGCTAACCATGCTGGCCCAACGCGAGGCAAACGCCATCTTGAGCATGGAGTCCTTTGTCCGGGGCAAGTACCTGGCCAACGCGTTAGTGTCCTACATTGCCTATCTTTGGAAACTTGTGGTCCCCCTGGACCTCGCGCCCCTTTATCCGCTCAGACAAAACATTCCGTTGTGGAAATCGCTCGGCGCTTTGATTCTGCTCACCGGCATAAGTGGAAGTCTGCTCTTTTTCACACGCCGAGCCAAATATCTTGCCGTAGGGTGGTTCTGGTATCTCGTGGCCATGCTGCCCATGATTGGCATCGTGCAGGTGGGCGTACAGTCGATGGCAGACCGTTATACCTATCTTCCTTTTGTAGGGCTCTACATGGCTCTGGTCTGGGGGGTGGGCGATCTGTTGCAAAAAAACACCGCTATTCCCCGGCGCAATGTTGTGGCGATGCTTCTGCTCATCATGCCCCTTTTTTGTTTGACGCTACTTACGCGCCACCAGGTAGCACTTTGGCAAAACACCTTTACCCTGTTCCGGCACACTGCGAAGGTGGTGGAGGACAATTATAGGGCGCGAATGATCCTGGCCTATGCATACACCGAGGCCGGGGAGTTGGAAAAGGCAGTGGAGCAGCTATCCCTCGCGCTCAAGAACCGCCCGAACGACCCCGTTATCCATTTCAACCTCATCAAAGGATATATAAATCTGGACAAGTATACTGAAGCGAGCTCGGCCATGACCTTCGCCCTGAAAAAATGTCCCGAAAACTCCAACCTCAGGAACTTAAATGGGTTTCTTCTGTACAAGTCAGGGCGATTGCAGGAGGCGCAGAAGGAATTCTCCAAGGCCGTGGAACTAAACCCCAAAAACACGGAAGCGCGGCGTAATCTGGCCAACGTGACCCGACATTTGCAAAAGGAGGAAAACGCCACGTTGACCGTTCCCTAAGATGTGGAGCAATGTAACACGGATGATTTCCCCCAAGGCTTCAGCTGCCTGGGCGGCGCTCCATTCGGGCGCATTTTCTTCTTCAGCCCTGCCTGTTGAAATCCTTGCTCAAACTCGCGACAAAAACAATTTAGAAACAGCCCCTGGCTACTGGCACCAGTCTTCGTATTCGTCCCACTGCATATTGAAGCATTCGCCAAAATCCGAGGCGATCTGATCGAATCCGCCGTCACGGCCCGCATCATAGACCGTGGAGCCGCTGCACAATTCGAGAAATTCCCGCCCGTAGTGCAGATACAGCATCTTGCCCAGCAGGGATTCAAACGACTTTCCCCTCTGGCCGTTGCTGCTCGTCACAGTGCTCAGCACGGAAATATTCGTATAGTAATGCAACGACAACAGGTAGGCTTCCTCGCGAAAGTACTGGCGCCAGCGCTGCTCCAGCTCCATCTGGTAGATGTCGCTCAGAAACACGGCGCCAGAACCGCTGCTTTTGAGACAATATTTGTAGCGGTAGTAGGCGGCGATGATCTCATACGGCCTGCGCAACAGGGATTTGTCGAATTCGGTCACGGACTCCAGACGACGCAGAAAACGCGTCCCGCATCCCCATTGCCGCGCCGTGGTGCTGTAAATAGACCTGCACGTACGAAACAGGCGGCCCACGTGCAGCTCGTAGGCCTTGTCCTGTACTTCAATCAGGGCTTCGTTGCTGTCCCCCTCGAAACAACCTCCGGCAATCATGGCTAGCTCCCCAAGCATCATGACGCTTCGCGTCATCTTGTTCCGCTTTTTTCTCCTTGCCCGGCGCAGCGGGTTTTTCCATATCCATCGGCGCGTACCGCCGGCAGCAGTACAACGTTATCCGCATTTTTCCAACTGCGGCTTATGCGCCCAATAGCATAAATCACGACAAGCGCAATAGGGGGTCGAGGGTATCCAAAACAAAAAACAAAAAAAAGCAACAACTCTTTTTGGGCGAAATAAGCGCCCTACCGCCAGCACGGGCAGTGGTGCGCCTGAATACCAAGCCAAGCTGCTTCATTACGTTTCTCAAGACGCAGGTCCCGTCAGAGGACCACCAGTATCTGCAGGTCGCAGACATTCGTATTGGTCGGCCCGGTCTTCAACAGCCCTCCCAGGGAGTCGAAAAAGGCGTAGGAATCATTGTTCTCAAGATAGCGCGCAATGCTCAATCCCTGCGTTCTGCTCTGTTCCAGAAGAGACGTATCGGCAAAAGCGCCGGCGGCATCCGTAGGGCCGTCGTTGCCGTCCGTGGAGGCGGCCAGAAAAAAAACGCGTTCCCTGTCCTGCTTCCAGCGGCTCATCTCATCCAGAAAGGCCAGGGCCATTTCCTGATTGCGCCCGCCCTTGCCCTGTCCCTGCAGGGTGACCACGGTCTCGCCGCCGACAATGATGCAGGCGGGCTTGGAAACAAAAACGTCGCTGACGGCCACATCCCTGGCCACATCCGCCAGAACTTTTGCTGCATCACGGGCTTCGCCGGACAACTGCGCAGTCAAAATCCGCACCTCGTAGCCCAACTCGCGGGCTTTTTCCCCGGCCGCGACCAATGCTTGGCGATTGGTGCCTATCAGCACATTTTCCGCCTGCTCCAGGGCCGCGTCTCCCTGCTTGAGGGTTTCCTGCACGTTTCCGGCAAGTCCGGCCTCCAGCACGCGCAGCACGCTTTGCGGGAAATCATCACGAATCCTGCGGCGGTCGATAATTTCCAAAGCATCCTGAAACGTGGAGGTGTCATAGCTGGTCATGCCCGAGGCTATGGACCCCAAATCGTCGCCGATCACATCGGAAAGAATGAAATTCAGACTGCGCGCCGGATAAAGCATACGTACCAGCCGTCCGCCTTTGATGCCGGAAATATGTTTACGAATGCAGTTGATCTCCTGGATGCTGGCTCCCGAGCGCAGCAGAGCCCCGGTCGCCGCCTGTTTGTCCGCCAGGGTGATGTCCGGCAGTCCTCCGGAAAGGTGCGCGTCCATGGGATAGGACAATATCGCGGATCCGCCCCCGGAGATGCAGTTGATGACCAGCGTCCGTTCATCAGCGCCCTCGGCCAGCGTGGCGATGCGTTTGGCGGCGCGTACGCCGTTGTCGTCCGGCACGGGGTGGGCGGATTCCATTATTTCTACCCGGTGCAAAGTTTCCGTATGCCCGTACTTGACGCAGATGAGCCCGCCGGCGATCCGGTCCTGCAGCAGGTCCTCAAAAGCTAGGGCCATACGGCCCGACGCTTTGCCCGCGCCAATCAAAAGGATGCGCTCATACTCGTTGAGGTCGACTTCCCGCTTGCACCCCGGCAGATCGATACGCATATGCCCATTGGAGATATGAACGTTGCTGGTGATCATGGTGTAGGGGTTGACCCGTTCGAGCCCTACGCGAAAAATGGCTTCCAGATCCTTTTGCTGAGCAGTGCTCGCCATCAGTTCCCCTCCTTGATTTTTTTGTTCACGGCAACCAGCTTTTTCTGCAGGAACCGGCAGTCTATCATGTTGTCGGCCTGTTTGAAGTAATCCACGGCGCCTGCATAATCCTTACGGGCCAGGCGCAGATCCCCCAGCCGTTCATAAGCGAGATAGCAGGTTTCATCCAGCTCCAGCGCTTTATTGTACGCGGCTTCGGATTCCTGAAAACGTTTTTCCACCTTTTTGCTTTCGCCCTCTTCCAGCAACGAAAAGGCCGTGAGAGCGGCGGCGTAACGTTCGTCGTCGCTGCAGATGGCGGCGCGGATCTTGTGCAGTTTCTGGAGCTTGACAGGCAGCTGGTTCTCCATGCCCAGGGTTTTTTCATACAGCATTTTGGCCAGTTCCATGCTTCCCTTGCGGTAAGCGGCTTCTGCCATGCCGCTGTAAAGCAGGTACGTGCCCCCGTAGAGGCGTTCCTCTTCATTGAAGGCCGCCAGTGCCTCGTCATATTTTTTGGCGGATAGCAGAGCCAGCCCAAGGTCGTAACGGACTCCCTGGCACTCCGGATCCAGATTAAGCAGTTTGGTAAAATGTTTTGCAGCTTTCAGGAACTTTGATTTGGCCAGGGCGTCAAACGCCATACGCTTAGCCAGATTACAACGTAATTCCTTGAACATTGCGTACCTCCGACCTCTGCACAGCCTCACACGGGCCGGCAGCAGGTCACGCGTAAGTGGGTTTTGAGCCGAAAACCAGCTCAGAAAAAAAAGCCTTGTCGCATGCCGCAGGCACCACTGGGCCTGTAACTGATAAACAGCATTGGAAGAACTTGAAGGATAAGGACATGGACATTCCTCTGCCAGCACCTGCGATACTGGTGCGGAAACACCAGGACCAAACAAACAAAGGGCGAGCCTCATGTGGGGAATCGAAAAATAGGAAACGGCCCGCTCGCGGAAAGCACTCACATTGTTTAGCTGTCTGCACTGGAAAAAACAAGGAAGGGGCAAGCGTCTTCGTTTCTTGCACATAATGAGTGGTCAAAGTGAGTGCCTCCCCGGCTCCGCCAATGCATTGCCCCTGATACCCCGTGGCAAAAAAGTGTAATCTGTTCTGCACTAAATAATAACCACTGGCGTCCTGCAGCAAATCCGGGAGGGGATGGGGGGTGCCTCGCAAACAACGTATGCGTCTGGACAGCAGCTTTCGCGGACAAGCAGAAATCTTTTTAAGCAGGTTTCGCAAGCAGCACCTTTCGCTCCATGCAGTCGAAAACAGTCCCGGCATCAACAAGCAACGAGGCTGCCGGCACACAAGCCGGGGTGCGGCAAAGGATGAAACGTCCGGATTTATGACGCTTCATCTCCGCCTTTTGCCCGCCCCCAGCAAAGGAATACCTGCAGGGTTGCTGCGTAACTTGTCAGTAACAAGTATTCTTCTCGAAGAAAAGCAGGAACCCTGGAGCGTGCTTCTTTGCATTTTTCATCCAGATTTTTTCCTGACTACGGGGCGGGGCCATACGTCTTCATATCCTTATTCCGGACAGGCCTGTGATTTTCTAAAGTAACCTGGAAAACAGACGATTAAGGAGCATGTAGGCTGATTTGTTTTTTGCACCTCAGAAGCGAGCCAGGACAATGCCAGTTACTGAAAATAAACCCGTTTCAACCGACCTCCGGTCCGCCCTGCTCCTCGGGGACAATTCCGCGCACCTCAGCCTGGACCGCAAAAATCTGCGCCGTCTCGGTATTGTCGTGGAAGCGAGTTTCGACTCCGGCCGCAAAGCCGCCCTGCATCTCCTCAGGAACGACATCGACGTGATCGTCTGCGATCACGGGCTTACGGATATGCGTACGCACGACTTCATCCGTCTTGTGAAGCTGCACCCGCGCCTGGCCGCCATCCCCATTCTGGTGGTTTCAACGGATAACACACGGGAAGCCGTACTGAATGCCAAAAAGGCGGGTTGCGGCAGTTATTTGATCCGCCCCTATTCACAGGCGGCGTTTACCCGGCAGATTTCCCTGCTCCTGGCGCCCGGGCGTACGGAAGAGACGCCTGCAAACACCTCTCAAAAAGCGTTTCTCAAAGCCTTGCAGGACATGGACCATAGCACGCCGCCACCGCCTGACCCGGCTGAAACCGCTTTTGAAGAAGGCAGGCGGCTGCTTTCATTACGCCGTTATTCGGAAGCCGCCCAGCAATTCCGCCATGCTCTGAAACTGCGTCCCGAGCTGGCCGAAGCGGCCCACGGCCTGGCCAAAGCCTGGAAAGGTCTGGGGCATCCCGCGGCGTACAAGGAAACCCTTATGGAAGCCGCGCGGCTGTACCTGCGCCAGGACCGTCTCAGCGAAGCATACGCACTGACCGCCGAGCTCAGGAAACTCGACCCCATGATCAAGGATCCGGTGCAGCTCGAAGTCTCCTCCCTTATCCGCAGAAAGGACTTTCCAGGAGCCGCGAAGCTGCTTTCCAAGACCTGGTCCGGCAAGCCCATTCCCCGCTCCGTCTACGACCAGCTCGCCAGAGACTGCCACTTTACGGACAATCCGCTGAAATCGGCCCAGAATCTGGGAGAAGAACTGGCGAAAAGACAGACATTTCTCGAGCCCGAACGCATTGCGCACAGCATCATGGGCCCGGCCCACGAAGCCCCCAGCGTACGTTCGGACAGCCCCCGCGGCGGCATGTTCGGTTCGCTGCGCGACGTCTTTGCCGTGGCCAAATACACGTTTCAGACCTACCGCAAAGGCGACGCCATGGGCCGCGTCTGAGCAGTGCCCTGGCTTAGCCTTACAAAGCAGCCGGCCAGGCACTTTTCCCAACACACCCATCCGTTACCCAAAGGAGCTGTTCGAAAACAGCTCCTTTTGTATTTTATAAATCAAGATACCGTGAGCTGAAAGCAAATGCTTGTTTTTTTTTCATGCGTGTACTACAAAGTAATATATTTTGTTTTACTACGACAGGTTGTATACGTTCGCTAGAAACTGATCCGACAGTCATTGACACGAGATTTTAGATCCATCGAGCCCTGGCGCGCCTAGAGGGAGGAGTGCACATGAGCAGTGAAAAAAAAGTTCTGGTCGTCGACGACGAAAAGCATATCCGGATGCTCTACAGCGAAGAACTGCTGAGCGAAGGCTACGCGGTCGCCACTTCCGACGGCACGGAAGCGATTATTGAAGTGATTGAAAGAGAAAAACCTCAGGTCGTCATTCTCGACATTAAACTCGGGGGCACCCGCTCCGGTCTGGACCTGCTTCAGGAAATCCGCAGCAAGGACCAGACCCTGCCGGTCATCCTCAGTACGGCCTACGACAGCTTTCAACACGACCTCAAGTCCATTGCCGCGGACTACTACGTGGTCAAATCCGTGGATCTTGAAGAACTGAAGAACAAGGTCGGCCTGGCCATGGCCAAAGCCACAAGCTGAGCTGCCGCAGCACCGGGACCCGGCAGCACACCATGCGCGGCCGCCCGCTTCCACCGGCTGCGTCAGTCTGATTTTCCGCTCTACAACCGCCGCATGCTTTCGGGCGTCAGCGGTGTGTTTCCTGCAAGCGCCTGGTCTATCTTTGCCAGCGTAGTTCCTTTCTGACCCGGCATCCGGCATCGGATGGGCAAATAGTTGGACGCATGGTTGGCCATGAACACTCCGCGGGACAACTCCGTGGCCGCCAGCATCTCACGCAGCTCCTTGAGCATGCCGTACGCACCCGGCAGCGCAAACCGGCCCGCCTCCCAATCCGCGTAGAGCGGCGTCCCCGGGATCAACATCAGACTCAAAACCCCGACATAGTCCGGCTGCATCCGGCTCAGCGCCAGACCCGTAGCCCGCGCGTGCGTTAACGAGCGCTCCGTTCCCGCCAAACCGAGCAAGGCAGTCACGTTCAGCTTGATTCCAGCCGTACGAATCTTGCGCCCCTGCTCAATAATGGTCGCACTGTCCACGCCTTTGTTCACGGCTTCCAATGTGGCGTCATCACCGGACTCCAGTCCCATGTACACCACCCCCAGTCCATGTTCACGCAACTCCTCAAGCTCAGCAACCGATTTATTTCGCAAGCCTTTTGCGTTTCCATATGCACTTACACGCAATACCTGAGGCAAGTTTTGTTTAATTTGTATCAAGTAAGTTTTTATACGACTTGTCGAGAGAGTTAACACATCACCATCGCATAAAAAAGCCCGGCGCTGGCGTCCGCAATACTTCTGCGCGAATGCGATATCCTCCAGAAACGTCTCTTCGGGCTTGATGGCAAACCGCTTGTCTCTGTACGCCCCGCAGAACGAGCACTTGTTGTGCGTACAGCCCAAAGTAACCTGAAACAAAATGCTCTCCGCCTCGCTGGGCGGCCTGATAACAGTGCCTTGATGGTCCATGGTGGAAGTGTGGGCATTTTTTTGGATGTTGGCAAGGGGAGAGACCTGTAACAGATGTTCAACTGCCGCCGTCGCATTGTCATTAAGTCAGTGATTCAATTGCACACTTTGACATCTTAAAAACAAATAAAACACAGCGAACAGCCTTACCTGCAACAGTTAGCTTGACAAATACTTTTTAGTCGTACACAAATTATATATACTTAACTTTTTATCCTGGAGAGAATAATGCTACAAGGATACTATTTTTTATTAAAAGTAAATACTGTCCTTACCAAAAATACAATACTATTCTCACTATTAATTACCACATTAATGACTTCAGGATGTGCCTCAAAAGTATTCGAATCCAAGGGTATAAGTCCTAAGAAAATAGCCACTGAGTGCAAGGACATGGTGTACTATTTGCCAAAAACATACTACAGAGTAAGCATTCACCCTAAGCAAGACAATAATGGAAATGTTGTAAGAAGTATTACAAGCAACAGCAAATCAAGACCATTATACGATATCACATTAACACGATACACCGTTCCAGATATGGAAAACCCAATTTGCCTTAATTTTAAACATAGCAACTCTGCCGATGACGATTATGATGTAACAATTAGCACAACTGGATTAATTCAATCTGTCAATAGTGTTAATACAGATAAATCATTAGATATAGCTCTAAAAACAGTAGAGTTAGTTGGTACTATAGCAAAAGCGGCTTCTCTTCCAGGATCAGTGGCCCTTGCATATAGAGCTGCTGAAATAGATGAACCAGATGAATCTCTTGAAGAGCCTATAATAAATTTAGACGCTGTATATGACTATCAGGCATTGATAGGCGGTAAAAATATATTGGAAAATTATGAATACAAAAATAAAGCTGCCTTAAATATGAATCTCATATTGAGTCTCACATCATTGGCTGGAGACAAATTTCCACAACATAAACAAGCTACTTATCAAAATTTGTCCGGCAACTCCTTTTACTACAAAGGACTCGTACCCCATACGTTGAAATTGGACTTTGGTCTGCAAACTTACGAAGATATCGTATATTTGCCTGACAATAGTCCGGTGTTCTCTTATGACCTCACACGGGGTGCTTTGGTCAAAAAAACCACAAATCTCACTTTTACAGACGGAATGCTGACTTCTGTTGCCATTGAAAATCCAAGCGAATTACTCGCTGCCGTCGAATTCCCTTTGGAAATACTTAAAGCCATTATCGCAGTTCCTGCCGAATTGTTGACTTTCAAAGTGGAAAACTACAATGCCCAAACCAACGCCTATGCAGCGCAAACGAAACTGCTTGAGGCTCTCATTGAACTTGAAAGCAAAAAGAGTGAGGCCGCGCAAACATCCCAATGACATTTTCGGTTCATTGCTGAATCCGCACCTTAATACCAAACAGGGGCGCGGCCGTAAGGTCGCGCCCCTGTTGATTTTCAATATTGATCAGCACTTAATCCATGCAGATGGATTTGATGTTCACGAATTCGCGGATGCCGTAGATGCCCAGTTCGCGGCCAAAACCGGAATTTTTGATGCCGCCGAAGGGCAGCTTGGGGTCGCTGCGGACCAGGCCGTTGATGTGCACGCAGCCGGATTCCACGCGGCGGGCCAGGGCTATGCCCTTTTCCTTGTCTCCGGTCCAGACCGAGCCGCCCAGGCCGAAGGGCGTGGAATTGGCCAGCTCGATGGCCTCGTCCTCGTCCTTGACCCGAAAGACCAGGGCCACGGGGCCGAACAGCTCTTCTTTGGCCACATCAGCGTCCGTGGGCACGTCGGTGATGATGGTTGGCGGGTAGTACGCGCCCGGACCTTCCGGAATGGCGCCGCCCATGAGGATCTTGCCGCCTGCGGCAACGCAGCGGTCCACCTGCTCCTGTAGTTCGTTCCGCAGCCTGGTGGAGGACATGGGCCCCATGTCCGTGGCTTCATCCAGCGGATCGCCCACTTTGAGCGCTTCCATTTCCTCTTTCAGCCTGGCCAGATACGCATCGTATACGGTATCCTGAATGATGAAACGCTTGGCCGAGATGCAGGTCTGGCCGGTGTTGCCGCAGCGGGACGTAGCGCCGATTTTGGCGGCCTGGTCAACGTCCGCGTCCGCCAGCACGATGAGCGGATCGCTGCCGCCCAGCTCCATGACCGCTTTTTTCAACTGCCCGCCTGCGATGGACGCCACCTTGCGGCCGGCCGGTTCGCTGCCCGTCAGGCTCACGCCCGTGACATTGGGATGTTGCAGCACCTGTTCCACCTGGCGCGCACCGATCAGCAGCGTACGAAAAATGTTTTCGGGCAGTCCGGCTTCCTTGAATACGCCGTCAATGGCCAGGGCGCACTGCGGCACATTAGACGCGTGCTTCAAAACCATGGCGTTTCCGGCCAGCAGTGTTGGCGCGCCGATGCGGAATACCTGCCAGAACGGAAAATTCCAGGGCATGACCGAAAGCACGATGCCTACGGGTTCGTAGGTCAGGATGGATTTTTTGCACGCATCCGGTACGGGTTCATCAGCCAGCATGACCGGCGCGCGCTCAACATAATAATCAATCAGAGCCGCACATTTCAAAATTTCGCCGGTCCCCTGGCGTATCGGCTTGCCCATTTCCTTGGCAATCACCACGGCCAATTCTTCATTATTATTACGCAGCACGTCGGCAGCCTTGGTCAGCAAAGCGCAACGTTCTTGTACAGTGGTTTTCCGCCAGGCCTTCCAGGCTGTGGCGACCGCATCCACGGTCTCCATGGTTTTTTCCAGCGGCCACTCGTCAAAAACCTTTTCCGTGGCCCCGGTGGCGGGATTGACAGATTGAATGCCCATTTCTTCCAACTCTCCTGATGTTGTGCCGTCCGTTACCTGGGCGGTTCTATACGTGTTGGCTTCCCCATAAACGGAGATTCCCTAGCCCCAAGAAGCCATCTCTTCATTTGGGGAAAAAAATATTCTATTCAAGATCAGCCCGTCCGGCAACCCTGTAGTTACCGCTTTTCTTCAGCGAAATAATCGTAATTTTTTCTTTAATTAGCTACTCTCCGGAACCAGAAAAGCAGCCGCCTTTTTCTGTGCTGTTTCATAAAAACCATCACTTCAGACGGGACAAGACGGTTATGACTGTAAGAACGTCCGTTTAGTTTTTTACGCTCTGATCTGAACGTGCGTCTCGTTTCCTTTCCAATACATCTTACCTCATTAAACACTCGCTCTAAAACTAGAGAACGAAAAATGTAGCAAAAGCCAAAGAGTCTGAATACGATCTTCACAAAACAGCTGTGATGGTGGCAGTAAAATATATCTACCTAATCTTTCGAAATAATATTGTAATGAATAAATAAAAACCAGAGCATTATCACAAACAACATAATTATACGCTGCCTACCGGCATGTTTACCTCTGTAACAACAGACCCCAAATAAACATACCGCTGACGCCTCTGGTCAAAACGAGAAGCAGCGTTTTTTGAAATGATAACCCCTTTCAAAAAAATCAAATGCAGATATGATTATGTCAGGATATATCAATGATATCAGACACTCTCTGCTGCTTTTTCCTTCAGAGGCTACGCCGGAAACGTGTCGAAATGATGCCAAAATGACGCTTGGCGAATTACTTTTTACTCGCTACATCTGTGTTTTATACAGGCAGTACGCACTATGCAGCGGATTGGAGCTGCGTAAAACAGGATCTGATATAATTGCAGGACATATCCTGCGTATTCAATACGGCGTTAATGAATACCAGACTACTTCAATATCCTAATCACTATTTCTAAATATTATCTAGAAAAAATATTTTTATTCTACTCCAACTATATATCCAGCTGTAGCAAAGCGCTACAACTGGGGCTGCACAGGCCGTAACCTGATTGCGTCAGTCTTCACAATCTCCATCTTGCCAAAAAAGCATACTTTTTTTTCGAAAAGATCTTGCAAAGGCTTAAACCTTTAGTTAAAACAGGAACTAACGTTTCTTTGGGCATGAACCCAGGCGTATCCAACCGATGCGAGGCCTCTGATAATGTCGGATCAAGACTGTATTTTTTGCAAAATCGTTCGGGGTGAAATTCCCTGCTGTAAAATCTATGAGACCGACCAGGTTCTGGCGTTTCTGGATATAGCCCCTGTTATTCACGGTCATGCGCTGCTTGTCCCCAAAGAGCATTATGCCACGCTTTTCGACCTGCCCGCCTCTCTCGGGCAAGAATTGCTCGCAGCCTTGCAGGTGGTCGGCAAGGCGGTGATGGATGGTGTCGGAGCTGCCGGGCTCAATGTCGGCATGAACAACTTCAGCGCCGCAGGGCAGCTCGTACCGCATGCGCACTTTCACCTCATTCCACGTTTTTCGGACGACGGACTTAAGCTTTGGACGCAAACACCCTATGATAATGAAACGGTCATGAACCGTGTCGCCGATAGTATCCGTAACCAAATCACAGCATAGGCCCAAGGGAGGAACTAAGGATATGAGCGAAAAAACCTTGACCAAGGCGGAAATTGTAGACGCTATCTACGAAAAAAACGAGAGTAGCCGGGCCGAAGTCAAGGCCGTTGTGGAAACACTGTTGAGAATTATGAAGCAGGCCATAAAAAAAGACCATGCTTTGCTCATCAGCGGTTTCGGCAAATTCGAAGCCTATGACAAAAAAGCCCGCAAGGGGCGCAACCCGCAGACCAATGAAACCATTATTCTGCCGCCGCGCAAAGTTGTGGTTTTTCGCGTCTCGCGCAAATTTCGCGCTGAGCTCAATCAGCAATGACAAAGCTGGAAGGGTAAATCCTTTCCAGCTTCTTCTGGCCGGTTGTGGCGTGGGAAAGGGAGGAGTACACTCCTGCCTGAACCCGCCAATATTTTTTTCCGTTCAGCACTACGGATGTCACTCGGCTGCTCGGATAGTTGCGCTTCAGTTTTCTCAATAGAGAATAAGCGTTTTCTCGTCTGAGAAAAGAAGCCACCTGTACGTAGAATCTGCCGGAGATGTCTCCACCTTTTCGCACACCGGCCACGGCGCCAAGCGTTTCCACACGTACGCGCGCCGTGCCTGTGTTCAGCATTTCCAGTTTTTCAGCCGCCACTCTGGAAACATCTATTATCCGTCCCCGGACAAAGGGGCCCCGGTCATTGATTCGCAGGTTCACACTCCGTCCGTTGTCCAGATTCACCACCCGGACCTTGGTGCCCAGGGGCAGTACTTTGTGCGCCGCCGTAAACGCGTACATGTTGTAAATTTCACCGCTGGCCGTCTTGTCGCCGTGAAAATCATCGCCGTACCATGACGCCAAGCCGGTTTCACTGTATCCCGCCGCCGACTGCAACGGTGTATAGGTCCGTCCGCGTACCGTGTACGGACGTTGGCTTTTGTACGGAGCAACCACATCCTTACCGCAGCCGCTGAGCAACAAGGCGCAAAGCAGAAGAAAAGAAAGAGTAATCCGTCGTTGTGATCGTGCCAGAAAGTGCATCTCCGCTCCAAAGCTTGCGGCAATACGCCATGAGAGCTTGAACAAGTGGAATCATCTAATGAGAAGCCACAACCCCTCGAAGAACAAACCTACCGCTGGATATAACGTTACCTTAGCAAACAGCCCATCAGGCCGAAGTCAAGCCGAATCCGTGTAAAACGGAAATAGTGGAGGGATGATACATCAAACAAGAAAAATTGTAAAAAAGTTTTAGAGATTCTTAAAACTCAAATTCAAGAAATTCCATAACAATCTATAAATAATGTATAAACGGTCAATGCCGCTGATGCAGAGCCAGTGCCAGGGCCGTTGTCAGCTTGACCAGTTCGCTATTGTTCTTGCGTATCGTTGCCGCCAGACGTTTTCCTACCGCCACAAGCAAGCGGTTCCCCAAGGCGGGTTCCTGTTCCAGCAAAGCATAAAAACGCATGCGGTCGGTACGCAAAAAGACACAGGGTTCAAGGGTTTCCACCGTTGCCGAACGCACGTCGCTGTCCAGCAGAGCCATTTCACCGAACACAGGAAACATTCCGCTATCCAGGGTGGCGAGGATCTTGCGCGGGTCGTTCAGTTCCTGCAGGGGCAGCTGTACGCCGTTGATGATCATGGACTTGCTGATACGTACGCGTCCTTCCACCAGGATGAACATTTCGTCACCGGCATGGCCTTCGCCAAGAACCACTGTACCCGCATCAAAACGGACCGAGTCGAAAATTTCCTTGACCCGTTCCAACTCCTGGGCTTCGAGCTCCTGAAACAGCTCGATCTGCTTCCACTTCAGGCCGCTCATTCGACTTCAGCCTTGGATTTGAGATAAAAGAGCCCGTCGTACAGCATCAGCTGTTCGGTGTCAGACGGATTCACCACCACACTGCTGGAGCTTTCCTGGCCGAACTGCGTCTGCTTGCCCGACGCCGCGAACAATTCCAGGATAAACTTGTCCAGGGCCGACCCATCGTCCAGCACATCCTCCAGGCGCAGACTCTTTACTTCGCGACAGAGCGCTAAAGGCAGGGCGCCCTCGTTGGTGCGCAGCTGCTGCAGCAGAGCCCCCCAGTTAAGCTGCCGTTCGTCGGCGTTCAACCGTCTGTAGGAAAGCACGCCCGCGCTCTGCAGTCCGAGCAGGGTTTTGAGAAAGGGCCAAATGGACGGAGCCGCCCCCATATGCCCCAGGATATGGCTGGTCAGCTCACCTCGAACAATGGTCTCACCCACCCCGGCTCGCAGCAGGTGCTCGCGGTTTTCCGGCAGCACCACCTCGCCGTACATGGGCAGCTTGGGCGCCATGCTGTGCAGCGTCAGCGCCGTATAAATACTGCGCTGATCCGCTTCCTGCGGCTGCAGATCCGACACGCTGAGAATAAAGGCCACTGCTGCGTTCTCGGGCGAGGCCCTGTTCAGGATATTCTTCTGGCTGGTGTCGCCCACCACGAACTGCAGATGCTCGCCCATATCCAGAACATAGGCGATGTTATCGCGGGTGTTTTCGTCCAGTTCACCCACAATGACTAGTTCCAGGGTCCGTGTGCCGAAATTCGAACGCAGGGTCCTGACCAGTTCGACAGCATAGTCGTTCCAGCCCAGTATGATGATGTGCCTGTAGAGATTCACCTGAAGCAGTCCTCCGCGCTTCTTGGCCTTGCGGTCCACCAGAAAAGAGGCCAGGTTGCCGGACAAGGCTGAGACTAGGCCGATGCCCGAGAGCATGACGATCATGCCCAATACGCGGCCCGGAAAACTCGCGGGCACCATATCTCCGTATCCGACCGTTGTCAGCGTAACCACGGACCAGTACAGCGCGCCGAACAGGCCCCCGGTAAATTCTGGTGCCTTGTCCGCGGCTTTGATTTCAAAAAAATAGTAGCCCAAACTGGAGACGGCGAGCAAGCCCCCGGAAACAAGCACCAGCTTGCCGAAAGGAGAACGCAGCCAGTCATAGGCTCCGTCCAGCATTTTGAGGAACTGCTCTTTCCGTTTCATAGTAAATCAACCGCGTCCGGCTCAGCCCTTCATTTCGCCGATCAGGCGCTCTTCCCTCAGGATGTCAGGATCTTCGGGCTTGAGTTCCTTGGCCTGGCGAATGGCCGCCATGGCTTCATGGGTCCAACCTCCCTGGCGCAGGCTTTGGGCGGCCAGAAGATACAGCATCCAGGGCTGGTCGCCGTAGATGGTCGCCACCAGCTCATCGTAGTACTCGCTGAACACCTCGCGTACCAACCCGTTTTTGGCGAAGATGAACCGGGCCAGCAGCGCGTTGTTGGCATAACGCGTATAATAGGTGGGCAGCATGCGACGGCACTGGCTCATAATAAACCGGATACGTGTTATTTCCCTGCCGATGCTTTCCCTGGTTTGCCGCAGGACCTCGATCAGATCATTGCAGAAACTGCGCTCGAATTCGGGCAATTGCCGCTGGTCCAGCTGATTGAACCAAGGCGTGTAGTAACGCAGCTGATAAGCGTCTTCCTTCAGCTTCATGGTCTCATGAAAGATGTAGCCCATGCCCCAGTCCAGAAACTTGCCGATCAGCACGTCGCCGGGGTCGTTTCTGAATATATGGTGCGCCGTGTCTTTCAGGCGCCAAAGCAGGCCCTTGTTCATCTCCAGGCCCAAAATATCCCGCAGTGCCTCAAACTCTATATAACCGCTCCGGTCGTATTCCTGGAAGCGTGTTTCCAGCTCGCGACTCGCCAGACAAAAATCACGCAACACATCTCTGACGAATTCGTAGCGTTTCGCTCTGATCCAAGCCTTGGACATTCCGGTTCTACTCCTTGCAGTGAATATCTCGCCGTCCTGAAAACCGCTGCGTACGCGCTCCCTGGAGCCCGCGGCTTTTCCCTGCTCCAGAATACAATTTTCAGAGATATTGAATAAACGGCTTTTCAGCTCAATACCCGCCGCTTTCCTACCCGTCAAACAATAGCTTATATTCCAAGCGGATTTTCACCGCAATATGCCTTGCTGTAACTTGCCATTCGCGGCACACTGGGGCATGAATTCCTCTTGTCGCGAACGCGATTCATATCAGTTCAATGCCTGGGAGCCCCAATGAAGCTGCGCTGGAAAACCTTTATCATCCTGATGTGCGCCGGAGTGCTTCCTCTGAGCCTGTTCGTTTTGTTCACGGCGGACAGCACCTCCAAAACCATCAGCGCCATTTCCTCCGCCACCAGAGAAAACGTCTCCCAGGAAGTCCAGCACGCCATCCTGCGTTCCGCTACTTCATTCGCCTCCTTGCTCGAACAGACAAAGCACGGGCTGGAATACGCGGTCATGGATCTGGCCCAGGACGC
The DNA here is from genome assembly GCA_963677785.2 of Desulfovibrionaceae bacterium. GTDB lineage: Bacteria > Desulfobacterota > Desulfovibrionia > Desulfovibrionales > Desulfovibrionaceae. The sequence continues at coordinate 650,228 of CAXXDH010000003.1, forward strand.
CTCCAAAACTCTGTATTGCCCGACCCCACCCGAAAGCATGCCCCTTGCGCCTTATTTCCTGAACGATTTTAAGGAACCCGGACGCGCTCCGGCCAATCTGGGCGCAATCCCCGGATACAGCATCCTCTCTGAGGAACACCCTACGGATCTTATCGTCAGCCTGGAGCATCCGGTGGTCCTTTTGCCCAAAAACAGCTCCGGCGTGGACATACGCCTCGCTTCCCAGCTGCAGGCCCTTGCGCCTCCCCTCCGGCAGTTGCGCGACGTTTTCGGCAATGTCGTGCTCTGGATCAATGTGGTGTTGCACAACGGACTGGCCCTGAGCTATCCGGGGCACGCCATGCGGGAGCAGGATTTTGATCCGGAAAGCGCTTTCGAGCTGGCCAGAAAACACCCCTGGAGGAAGCTGACCTGGTCCTTGCCGGTCCTGGACCCGCGCACGCGTCAGGTCGTACTCAAGGTCTCCCATACGTTCACGACCCAAAAAACCGGGCAAAAAGGTGCAGTGAGCGTGGACGCCCGCCTCGAGTCCATCTTCCGTATCGAAGATATGGATGAAAGCTGGATCAATTTCATGCACTGCTATTTTGTCAGCATTCCCTTGAACAAACCGGACAAACTGGTGGTGGAAGCTGAACGGAAGGCGGGTCCGGATCAGCTGTGGCTAAAACCAAAAGAGATCAAACATCTCAGGGCGGACGATCCCGATGCCTTCGATGTGTTCATGCAGACTCTGCGTCATTCCACGGCCGGGAGTACGGTCATGACCTATCACGGGGTGTCTTCCATCTGGGCTTTCGCCAAATTCGACCAGAATACCCGGCTGATCTTCCTTGCTCCCGCTTCCGTGGCTTTTGCCCTGCCCTACCGCGTCGACGCCATTTTCAAAAAGTTCACCATTTCGCAGCGCAACAGCATGCTGTTTTCCTCGCTCCTGGCCATTGCTCTGGCTTTTGGGCTGGCATATTTTGTGGCGAAAAAATTCGACCGCCAGCTTCGTGTGGTGGTGGACGCCTGGAGGCGGCTGGCTGCAGGCGATTTCAACGTGCGTATCAAATTGCCCAAACACAATGACGAACGCGGGCAGCTTTTCGAATCCTTCAATGAAACCGTGCCCAAGCTGGCCGAATCCGTCCGCATGAGCCAGGATCTGAGCCTTGCCCAAGAGGTCCAGCACCAGCTCATGCCGCACCACGCGCCCGAACTGCCGGGCATCGACCTGGACGGCCTGAGCTTTTCCTGCGTCGAGACCGGCGGCGACTATTATGATTATTTCATGCGCAACGAAATAGAAGCCTCACCCGGCAACAAACTGGCCGTGGTGGTCGGCGATGTCTCCGGGCACGGCGCCGGACCGGCCATGCTCATGGTCACTGCCCGAGCTTTTTTACGGCAGCGGGCACGCCATTCGGGCAGTCCCGTGGAGGTTGTTGCAGAAGTCAACCGGCTTCTGAGCCATGACGTACGGGATTCCGGCCAGTTCATGACTCTGTTCTTTCTCGAACTGGATCCTGAAAGCCTGGAAATCACCTGGGTCCGTGCCGGGCACGAGCCCGCATTTCTGTATGATACGACCACCGACACGTTCGAGGAGCTCGCCGGCAGGGGCATCTCTCTGGGTATCATCGGTTCCTACCGCTATGTGCAGCACCTGCGCAGCCTCAAACCGGGCCAGCTTGTAATCATCGGCACGGACGGCATCTGGGAAACCCGCGACAAATATAAAAACATGTTCGGCAAGGAGCGCTTCAAGGAGTGCATCCGCCAGAACGCCCGTTCCAGTTGCCGCGACATCATCCACTCGGTGCTGTCCGAACTCGAAGCCTTTAGCGGCAATCTGGACTTCGAAGACGACGTGACCATGGTCGTGCTCAAAGTACTGCCCGAGGAAACCACTAGTTAAGCACCCGGCCGGGCCCTCTTTCAAAAGAGCCTGACTACTCAGCATTCCCCAATGGGCCCCTTTCCTTTCCGGCTGTTCCAGGCCAGACCGATACCCAGCAGTACGCCGCACAACAGGAAAAACTGAACGCGCGTCATCACAGAAACGTTTTGCAGCCGAAATTCTGCAAGAATCCATTGCGCTATGTAACCGGAAATGTGTGATGTCACATGCATGGTGTCGAACCAGAAATAGCTTGCCGGTGTCCCATGACCATTATAACTAGCGTCGGTCACGTTGGTCAGGCCATATTCAGGCGGATGGTCATAAACGTATTCAAGTTTGCTGAAAAGATCCGTTCGAACAATGGTAAGTTCAGGACACGCACTTTGCAAAACAGCCAACTCGGCATCCAGCTTGCTATTGAAGGAAACAAGCCACTCACGGGCCTGGGCGGGTGTGATATCCCCCGAGTCCCTGACTCCTGGCGACAGGTGAACCGGTATCGTAGTAGGTATGATGAAATGCTTCGCTCCCATGGCCTGCAAAGCCACCACGCTTTCTATGACGTATTGCGCAATAGTGCTCGTGTCCGGCGGAGATGCCAAGTGCGAGAGCAGATCATTGTGCCCCGTGGATATCAGAACCACGTCTTGCGCTGAAAAAGTAAACCCGGGATTTTCAGCACTGAAAAGCACGATTTGTTCCTGCAAATTCGGAACACCGTATTTTTCCGAATTCCCTGATCCAGATTCCCCTCCGCCGAAAGCTGCATTGGTTCCACCCAACATATAGGCGGCACTGCCCCATTGGGTATAGGCGTCCGCAAGCTGGTCCAGATAGTTGGGGCCGTCGCAAAAACGTCCTTGCCAATAGCCGAGTGCCGCATCCGGAGTGGCCCTCTCACTGAAATAATAGGCATTGCCCGTATCGATACCACTGTCCCCGAAGGCGTACAGCATGCCTGCTTGTGAGGCTGCAGCATACCCCGAACAGAACAAAACAACGAACAGTACGGATGCGACGTTCCACGCAAAACGTTTTTTACGACAAGACAAGCACAGGAAGAAAGTATGCAAGAACATGGCAGAGCTTTTGTGTTTGATGGATGCATGATCCGGTTGTATTGCTTTCAAGGGACGCATGGTAATTACTCACGTTACTTGATTCTGCTCTGCGCCATGATATCCGCCAGACCAAAGTCGAACCACAGCCGCCGCAGTCACCCCGGTGCATTCAATCTATAAAGTCAGCTGCGACGATTGCTTCCTGAAACGTCTTTTAGCCAGAATGGTGCCAAATCCTTACACAAAAGCATAACAACCTTGAATAGAAGGAAAAGGTTCCACAAACACAGGGACAATACGACTATTTGCGGCAGTGACTCTGAATAGAAGTAGTTCTAAAATACGATGTTTAGTAGTTGCCCTTTAGGAAGCACTGATCAATAAGAGTCTCCTGAACTTGTCGCCGAATATTTTCAAAAATTCAGAGTCGGGAGCCCTTTTTTGTCAAATTTTCCTCGATTTTTACTGTTATTTTACCTGAATAACGCCCTTTTATCCGGAAGAGGGCGCACGTCTCCTCAGGCTGGCAGTGGCCTGCCAGCCCGGATGCACATCAAGATGTTCGCGCTGGTGAACAGCATATGCAACCGGTGCGTATTTTTAGCTAGGCCACGGTAGACTGCCTTGCTGTACCCAAAGAAGCGTTTGACGATCAGGAACGGGTGCTCCACCTTGCAACGGACCGAGGATTTGCGCCGCTCGATTTGTTTCTCCCAATTGGGCAGATAGTCAGGAACCTTCTGCACGCTCCCCACTCGCCGATTGATTCGGTAGTCAATGGAGCAAAAATGCTCATTACCGGCTATTTCCTCTCGCTTTTCAATGCCAGTGTATCCAGCATCCCCATAGACAACCTCATCGTCTTCACGCAGGAGGCGTGATGCCATCTTTATGTCATGAACATCGGCGGCAGTGGTTTTCAGGCTGTGTACATAGCCGCTGCCCGCGTCCACGCCAATGTGGGACTTCATGCCGAAATAATACTGGTTGCTTTTTTGGTCTGGTGCATCTCGGGATCACGCTCTTTCTTTTCATTTTTGGTCGAGCTCGGAGCCTGAATGAGCGTGGCATCCACAATGCTGCCGCCGCGCATCAGATAACCGCACTTTTCAAGCGTGGAGGTAAATGCCTGGAAAAAAACCTTGGCAATATTGTGTTCTTCCAACAAATGCCGAAACTTGAGCAACGTTGTGGCATCCGGCACCTGTTCGTCGACAAAATTGATTTTCATGAACCAGCGCAAAGCGTAGCTGTCATAAATGGCATCTTCCACGCCTTCATCCGAAAGGTTGAACCAGCACTGTAAAAGATACATGCGCAGCATTTTTTCGATGCCCATGGGCGGACGTCCGCGCCTACCCCTCGGGTAGTAAGGCTCAATGTAGGACACCCATTCTTCCCAGGGGATGAACTCATCCATAGCCCGCAAAAATTCTTCACGTTTTGTCATCCGTTTGCGCAAACTGTATTCGACGTCACTAAAACTGAGCTGTTTCATGAATTCCTCCCATGGATGAGAGGACTATAATGGAAAATCAGTCGGTTGACGATCATAAAGCAGGATTAAATCAGCGGTTCCTTTAGTCTCGGGCTAAAACCACGTACGGTACAGAATGGATCTGGAAAGAGGCCCTGGCACGTCCGCACCAAGGCCTCTTTGTCCGTCAAAGGCGTTCTCTCAAGCCTACTCGTCCTCATCCGCCGGGGCGAAGCCGCGGCGCATGGTGTTTTCGGTAACAACGCGCGGATCCATGAAGTGCAACAGATAGTCCGGGCCGCCGGTTTTGGTGCCGCCGCCCGAAAGCTTGAAACCGCCGAAGGCCTGGCGTTCGACCATGGCGCCCGTGGTGCCCCTGTTCAGGTAAAGGTTGCCCACCCGAAAATGAGTCCGCGCGTACTCCAGATGCTGCGGGCTGCGGCTGAACACCCCGCTTGTGAGGGCGAAACGCGTATTGTTGGCAATCTCCACGGCCTGCTCAAAACTCGCCGCGCGCAGCACGGCCAGCACCGGGCCGAAGATCTCCTCCTGGGCCAGGCGGCTCTCCGGGGCGACTTCCGCGAAAATGGCCAGGGGTACGTAGCAGCCCGTATCGGGTACGTCCCGTTCCAGCAGCAGGCGGCCTTCCTGTTTGCCCAAAGCGATATATTCGCGGATTTTTTGTTGCGCCGCCGTATCCACCACCGGCCCCATATAACTGGCCGGATCTTCAGCCGGACCAATAGCGATGGAGCGGGCCGCCTCCACCAACCGCTCGATAAAACGGTCGTAAATGGCGTCCAGAACAATGACACGGGAGCAGGCCGAGCATTTCTGCCCCTGGAATCCGAAGGCCGAATACAATACCTGCAGCACGGCCTCGTCCAGGTCCGCGTCGTCGTCGATGATCACGGCGTTTTTGCCGCCCATCTCGCAAACGACCCGCTTGAGCTGCGGCTGGCCGGGCAAGGTTCTGCCCGCGGTTTCCCAAATATGCAGCCCCACTTCCATGGACCCGGTAAAGGCGATGGTGGCCACGTCCGGATGGGACACCAGATAGTCGCCGATCTCGCTGCCGCGTCCGGGCAGATAGTTGAAGACGCCGGGCGGGAATCCCGCCTCCTGAAAAATGTCGCAAAGGGTCTGCCCCACCACGGGCGACAGGTTGGAGGGCTTGTAGATCACGCAGTTGCCCGTAACCATGGCCGCGCTGCACATGCCGCAGGAAATGGCCAGGGGAAAATTCCAGGGCGCCACCACAAGGGCCGTGCCCCGAGGTTCGTAAAAATACTCATTGCGCTCGCCGGGCGCGTGTCCGCAGCGCCGGGCACGAGCCAGACGCAGCATGTCGCGCGCGTAGTATTCCATGAAATCAATGGCCTCGCCCACGTCGCCGTGGGCCTGGCCCCACTGCTTGCCCACTTCCAGAATCTGCCAGGCCGAGAGTTCGTGGATCCGTTTGCGGGCGATGTCCGCGGCCCGGCGAACGAGCGCGGCCCGTTGGGCCGGATCCGTGGCGCGCCAGCCCGGATAGGCGGCCTTGGCGGCGGCCAGGGCCTGGTCCGCTTCGTCCTTTCCGGCCTGGGCCACCCGTCCGACGATTTCCGCCGGCTCGGCCGGATTCACCGACTCGATGCTGTCGTCCGTACGTACGGCCATACCGTTGATGTAGAGCGGGCATTCGCGCGGCAATTGTGCCCGGGCCTGGGCAATGGCCGCCGTAAAGGCCCGGCGTTCGTCCGCCAGTGTGAAATCGGCCTCGGGCTGGTTTTCAAAGCGCTCCGGAGCGGATGCGGGCGCTTCTGCGGTCATGAGCGTCGCGGGATCGGCCAGGAGCCTGTCCTCGTCCAGCTCGCTGGAAAAGCTCTGGCGCAAAAAGGACTCGTTGGCCGTATTCTCCAGCAGCCGCCGGACCAGATAGGCCATGCCCGGGATCAACTGTCCGTACGGGCAATACAGCCGCACGCGCCCGGCCACGGCCCGCAGCCCCTTGCGGACCGGTTCGGCCATGCCGTAGAGCACCTGGAATTCGTAGCGCGACTCCGGCACCTGAAGTTCCTGCGCCTGTTCCATCACCGCGCTGATGGTCCGGATATTGTGCGATCCGCAGGCCAGACGGCAGATGTCGTGATTTTTCAAAATCAACGCCGCTTCGCGCTCGAACGCGGCGTCCGTGGCGGCCTTGTCCGTATGCACCGGCACGGGCAGGCCATGCTGGCGGGCGAGCACGGTTTCATAATCCCAGTAAGCGCCCTTGACCAGACGGATGGAGATGGGCAGCGCGTTGGTCCGCGCCCAGGAAAGCAGCTCTTCAATATCCTGTTCGGTTTCCCGCAGATAGGCCTGAAACACGATGCCCAGCCCGTCGTAGTCGCGAAATTCCGGGGCGCTGCGCAACTGCTTGAAAAGTTCGATGGTGATGTCTTTGTAGGCCCGCTGCTCCATGTCGATGCACATGAAGCCGCTCAGGGACTTGACCTTGCGGTAGATGCGCCCCACACGGGCCAGAATACCGGCCACCGAGCCGTCCGGATCCGCGGGTTTGGCCTGCGAGTAAAAGGCCGAGGGCTTGACCGCCACATTGATCCGGGGCTCATGGCCCCAGTCCGGCCCTTCATCGCCCGTACGCAGGGCCTTCCATCTGGGCTGCTCCGTTTCCAGCGCGTCCAGCAATTCGAGATAATCGGCCAGGTAGGCGTCGGCTTCGGCCTCGCTGACCGTGGCCTCGCCCAGCAGGTCCACCACAACGGCAAAGCCGTCCTTGCGGAGCTTGCGGATGTTCTTGATGGCCTCGCCCGTGTTCTCGCCGATGATGAACTGGCGAGCCATTTTCTCAATATTGCCGCGCAGGGTTTTGGCCAGCACCTTGCCGGCCAGTTTCCCGGCCAGGCCCGTACCCGCCACATTGCCCGCGCCCCATTTGAGCACGGCCGGGACCTCTTCCTCTTTGCCGAAATACTCGTCGATGTGGCGGCTCAAGGATTCGGAGGTGGTCAGATAGGGCAGCACATCCACAAACCGGAACATCTGGATTTTGAAGGACTCGTTCCGCATGCACCAGTCCATGACCTTTCCGGTCCACCATCCTTTGTTGAAAATGGAAGGCGCTTCTCCCCGAATGCTATCGAAAAACTGTTTCCCGCGTTCGACAATCTTCTGCTCCAACTCGGCCCGTTCGCTCATGAGAACCTCTCTTTTCTTGCATGGTGCGCTTGCATGTGGTCAAAAGCCGGACAGGAAACCCCCTCGTTACATCTGATTATAGCTGTACTTTTCACATACTTGCAAAAAAAGCCAAGTGCAAGTATGTCACAAGCTAACAATCAGCGCTCATTGGGAATAAGGCAGATAATAGTCTATGCAGCATGCCACGCAGCAGCAATTGGAGTTGGAAAAAGTCAGCGTGAACTTCGGGGGCATTCGTGCGCTTTCCGAAGTCAGCTTCACCATCGATCCCGGCGAAATCGTCGGATTGATCGGCCCGAACGGGGCGGGCAAAACCACCATTTTCAATGTCATCACCGGCGTCTACTCGCTCACGTCCGGAGACGTCCGCTTTTCCGGCAACTCCCTGAAAGGCAAGCGGCCTTTTCGGATTTTGTCTGCCGGCATTGCCCGGACTTTTCAGAATATCCGCCTTTTTCAGAACATGACCGCCCTGGAAAACGTGATGATCGCCCAGCACGCGCGCTCCAAAGCCGGGGTGTTCGGCTCCATCCTGCGGTTGCCTTCCCAACGCCGCGAAGAAGCGCAAATCCGCGAAAACGCCCGCAACGCCCTGCACTTCATGGAAATGGAACAGGACGCGGACGTTGTGGCCAAAAATCTGCCCTACGGGCACCAGCGCCGCCTGGAAATCGCCCGGGCGCTCGCATCGTATCCTTCCGTGCTGCTCCTGGACGAACCCGCAGCCGGGTTGAACCCCGCGGAATCGCGCGAGCTGATGGGCGTTATCCAGCGTATCGTGGACCGCGGCGTCAGCGTGCTGCTGGTGGAGCACGACATGCAGGTGGTCATGGGCATCTGCCGCCATCTCGTGGTCCTGGACCACGGAGAAAAAATAGCCGAAGGAAAACCCGAGGTGATCCAGCACGATCCCACGGTTATCGAGGCGTACCTCGGACAGCAGACCGAGGTTTAAACTTAACAGGACGTATGAGGGAGCAAACACAATGAAAAAAACTATCGTATTATTGCTGACTCTGAGCATGGCTCTGCTGTTCGCCATGGGCGCTTCCGCCGAGGACAAAGTTCTGAAAATCGGCACCATCAGCCCCATCACCGGACCGTACGCGGCCGACGGCAACGACATTGTCAACGGTACGAAAACCGCGGTCAAACTGTTCGAAGCCGACGGCGGGATTCCCGGCTACTCCAAAATCGAAGTGGTCTCCCAGGACAGCGCCTGTGATCCGCGCCAGGCCGTGGCCGCCGCCAACAAGCTGCTGAGCGAAGACGTCGCCGCCGTTGTGGGCTCCTACTGCTCCTCCGCCACCATCCCTGCTTCCGAGGTGCTGGATGAAGGCCCGATCCCCATGATCACCCCGGCCTCCACCAACCCCAAAGTCACCACCCGCGGGCTGAAATACATGTTCCGGATGTGTGGCATTGACGAACACCAGTCCCAGGCCGCCGTGAAATTCATGAAGGACGTGCTCAAAGCCAAAACCGTCTACATCCTGGACGACAAGACCACCTACTCGCAGCACCTGGCCGAGTTCGTGGCCGAAGCCAGCGCAAAAGCCGGCATCAAAGTACTGGCCCACGAACATGTCAACGAAGGCGACATGGACTTTTCCGCCGTGCTGACCAAAATCAAACAGGCCAACCCGGACGTTTTCTACATGAGCCTGCAGAATTCCTCCTCCGGCATCAAAATGATCAAGCAGGTCCGCCAGCTGGGCCTCAAGTGCGCCATCCTCAGCCAGGACGCCGTATACCACCCGAACTTCATCAAGGAAGCCAAAGAGGACTCCCAGGGCGTATACTTCACCTTTGGCTGGGTTGACAAAGATACCCCCAACTTTAAGAAATTCATCGAACTCTACAAAAAAGATTACGGCGCACCGGGCGCATACTCCGCCTACGCTTATGACAGCGCCTGGTCCCTCCTGACCGCCATCAAGGACTCCGGTTCGACCGATCCCGACAAAATCCGCGCGGCCATGATGAAAATCGACACGGACGGCGCTTCCAAACACATCAAGTTCGCCGACAACGGCGATTCCGGTTCCAACTACATCATTTACGAAGTCAAGGGCGACGTGTTCGTGCCCTACTACGATCCGGCCACCGGCAAGAAGTTCTAATCCGGGCCGTGTCATCTGAACAAAGACAAAGCCTCCGGAAGGCCCGGCCTTCCGGAGGCTCATAAAGCTGAGCGTACGTAATGGAATTTTTTCTCCAGCAATGCATCAACGGCGTAACTCTGGGCGGCTTTTACGCGCTAATCGCCCTGGGCTACACACTGGTGTTCGGCATTATCCAACTCATCAACTTCGCCCACGGCGAATTCTACGCCTCCGGCGGGTATATGGGCGTCATCGTGCTCAGCTATCTCTCCGCCCAGGGCTATGTGGAAAGCTACCCGTGGCTCTGCCTCGGGGCCTCGTTCATCCTGGCCATGAGCTACGCGGCCATGTTGGCCATGGCCGTGGAAAAGGTGGCCTATTTGCCGCTGCGCAAAGCCTCGCGGCTGTCCATGCTGCTTTCCGCGCTGGGCATGTCCATTTTTCTGCAAAACGGCCTGATGCTCACCCAGGGCGTTTACGACAAGACCTACCCCAGCATGTTCCGCTCGGGCGTCATCCACATGGGCTCGGTCAGCCTCAGCTACATGCAGATTCTCATCGTGGCCATCACCGCGCTGCTGCTGCTCGGACTGAACGCCCTCGTGTTCCGGACCAAACTGGGCAAGGCCATGCGCGCCACGGCCCAGGATAAGACCATGGCCGCGCTGGTGGGCATCAATTCCAACCGGATCATCAGCGCCACCTTCGCCATCGGCGCGGCGCTGGCAGCCGCCGCGGGCATCATGGTCGGCATGTATTACGGAGCCGTGCGCTACGACATGGGCTTCGTACCCGGCATCAAGGCCTTTGCCGCGGCCGTGCTGGGCGGCATCGGCAACATCACCGGCGCCATGATCGGCGGGCTGGTCATCGGCCTGGTTGAGATTTTCGCGGCAGCCTATATTTCCAGCGAATACAAAGACGTATTCGCTTTTGTTATCATGATTGCAGTTCTTTATTTCATGCCCACGGGCATCATGGGCGAGAATGTCGATGACACACGCGTATAAAAAAGTACTCAAAGTCTGGCTGATCGGAATGGCCTGGTTCTACCTGCTGCTCTGGCCGCTGATGGGCATCAGCAAGGACGGCCTCGAATTCGCAAGCAGCCTGCGGGTCCTGGCCTATGTGGCTTCGGTCTCGTTCTGCTGCGTGATCATCTGGCTGCTGCACAAGAACGACAAGCTGCTTTTCATCACCAGACCCGTGAACAACGCCTCGGCGGGCGTCGTAGCCGCGGCCAACCGCTTGCCCAGATGGCTGCTCTACGGCCTGCTGCTGGGCTGCTGCCTGCTCCTCCCCGCGTTCGGCGGACGCTATACGCTCGACGTCTCCATCAACGTCCTGATCTACGTCTGCCTGGGGCTCGGCCTGAACATCGTGGTCGGGCTCTGCGGCCTGCTGGACCTGGGCTACATCGCTTTCTACGGCGTTGGCGCCTACACGTACGCGCTGCTCAGCCTGGGCTACAATATTTCTTTCTGGCTCTGTCTGCCCATTTCGGGCTGCATGGCCGCTCTGGCCGGGTGCATCATCGGCTACCCCACCCTGCGGATGCGCGGGGACTACCTGGCCATCGTCACGCTGGGGTTCGGCGAAATCGTCCGTATCATTCTGAACAACTGGATGTCTTTGACCAACGGCCCCAACGGCCTGCTGGGCATCAAGGCGCCCATGATCCTGATTCCGGAATTCGCCCAGGGCCTGCATTTCGAAGACTTGTATCTGAAAAAACTGCCCTATCTGTTCCTGGTCATTCTGGGGCTGACCATTTTTACCGTGGTGGCGGTCTACCGCCTGAATTATTCGCGTATCGGGCGTGCCTGGGAAGCCATCCGCGAAGACGAGACCGCGGCCGAGCTGATGGGCGTGAACACCTTTCGGTTCAAACTCCTGGCCTATGCCATGGGCGCGGTGTTCGGCGGGCTGGCCGGAGCCTTTTTCGCCGCGCGGATGCGCTTTGTCAGTCCGGGCAGCTTCACCTTCATCGAATCCGCCATGGTGCTTTCCATGGTGGTGCTGGGCGGCATGGCCTCCATTCCGGGCGTCATCGTGGGCGCGCTGGCGCTGATCGCCCTGCCCGAAGTGTTCCGCGATTTCGAACAATACCGTATGCTCGCCTTCGGCGCGGCCATGACCATCATGATGGTCTTCCGGCCCAAAGGACTGATCCCGGCCTCGCGCTTCGGCAGCCGCTCGGAAGAAAACCATTAGCTGGGCTCAATCATACTTATTTTATTGGGGTTCTGCCCCAAACCCCGCCAGGGGGGGAGCGCCCCCCTGGACCCGCGAACAGGGCTACTATCGCAGTTAATACTGCTTACCATATTACCCAGTTAAAAGTTTTTGGAGGTTCTAAGGAACCTTTTTTCAAAAAAGTTCCTTAGCCGCCGGAGGCATTTATAAACATGGCAGAACCTATTCTTGAGTGCAGGGGCGTATCCGCGGCGTACGGGCGGATACTGGCCATCCGGGACATTTCGCTACAGATCTTTCCTGGTGAGATCGTGACGATCATCGGCGCCAACGGCGCGGGCAAAAGCACCACGCTGATGACCATCTGCGGTATACTGCGCCCGACGAGCGGCGAGGTGTTCTACCAGGGCAAGGCCATCCACACTGTCTCCGCGGACAAACTGCCCAGCCGGGGCCTTTGCCAGGTGCCTGAGGGCCGCCGCATTTTTCCGCGTCTCTCGGTGCAGGAAAACCTCGACATGGGCGCTTATTTCCGCAATGACCACAAGGGCATTGCCGAGGACGTGGACTGGGTCTTCAACCTGTTTCCCGTACTCAAGGAACGCCGCAAACAGCCAGGCGGTACGCTCTCCGGCGGCGAGCAGCAGATGCTGGCCATGGGACGCGCGCTCATGGGCCGGCCCAAGCTCCTGCTCCTGGACGAACCCTCCATGGGGCTGGCGCCTCTGGTGGTGCAGCTGATTTTCCGTACCATCAGCGACATCAACAAGCAGCGCGGCACCACCATCCTGCTGGTCGAGCAGAACGCCAACCTGGCCTTGCGCCTGGCTCAGCGCGGCTACGTGCTGGAAACCGGCCGCGTGGTGCTCGAAGACCGCTCCGAAGCGCTGCTGGCCAACGCCGACATCCGCAAAGCCTATCTGGGCGAATAGCCATGCGTTTTTACACAATGATTCCCGAAGACCTTTGCGAAGACTACGAGTGGATTTTCATGCCCATGGAGGAATCAAAACTCGGCAATACCGACTTTTCCATTGCCCAACAAACCTTGCGAGTAATTCTCGGAGCCCTCAACATAGCGGAACCGGATGTCCGCAGCCTGCTTGACGATTTGCAGTAAGCGTCAACCTGCGTTTCTCTTCCGGTGTTCTCTTGTCCTGAGCCGCGAACTGCACTATACAAGCCCGTATGGCTACCGGCGATCAACTGCTCAAACTTATCGAATCCCACTACGCGGGCGACTACGCGGGCTTTGACCAAATTGCCCGGCAGATTGCCGAGGAACTGGAAAAAGCGGGCAAGCGCGAATTCGCCCTGCGGCTGATGGAACGTATCGCGGCCAACAGCGAAGACCAGCGCGCGAACCAGGTGCATCTGGAAGGCGAACTGTCGCAGCTGCTGCTTTCCAGCCGCCCGTCCATCTGTTTTGCGGACATGGTGCTGCGCGAAGACGTGGCCAATCGCTTCAAGCGCATCCTGCGCGAAAACCTGATGGCGGACCAGCTGCGCGCCCACGGGCTTTCGCCGCGACGTAAATTCCTGCTGCTCGGACCGCCCGGTACGGGCAAGACCATGACCGCCTCGGCCCTGGCCGGCGAGCTCAAACTGCCCTTGTTCACCATCCGGCTGGAGGGCGTGCTGACCCGCTATCTGGGCGAGGCCTCGGGCAAACTGCGCCTGATCTTCCAGGGGCTAAACCGCTACCGCGGCGTGTATCTCTTTGACGAGTTCGACTCCATCGGCCAATCGCGTACGGCCAGTAACGACGTGGGCGAGATGCGCCGGACCCTGAACAGCTTTCTGCAGCTCATGGACGACGACAAATCCGAGAGCATCATCCTGGCGGCCACCAACCACCCGCAGCTTCTGGACTACGCGCTGCACCGGCGCTTCGACGACACCATCCACTACGCCCTGCCCAGCGTGGAGGAGCGGACATGGCTGCTCAAACACATTCTGAAAAACGAGAACACCCAGGACATGCTCTGGGACGAACTGCAGCAGCTCTCCGAAGGATTGAGCCACGCGGAAATCACCCTGGCCTGCCGGGACGCTAAAAAAGAAATGATCCTGGCCGGAAAAGACCATATCGACACCGACATGGTCCTGATCATGATCGGCGAACGCAAAACCCTGATGTGATGGGAAAAGGATGGGCCTCCGGCGGCCTAAGACCCCTTTTGGAAAAGGGTTCTTAGGAATCTCCCAAAACTTTTGGCTGGACTTGCTGCAAACACGCCGCTGATACGCGCTTTTCTTTTATGAAAAACCAACGCAAAGCTTACGCTTTTGGTCTGGGTACGGTGTTGTTGTGGTCCACCGTGGCCACGGCCTTCAAATATTCGCTCCGCTTCATGGATCCCATCCAGCTGCTGTTCTACGCTTCCCTGGCTTCCACCCTGGTGCTGCTCGTGATTCTGCAGCTGCGCGGACGCTTGGGAGAATTGATACGCTTTACGCCGAGGCAGTGGCTGCAGTCCGTTCTGTTCGGGCTGATGAATCCCTTTCTGTATTATCTGGTGCTGTTCAAGGCCTACGACCTGCTGCCGGCCCAGGAGGCCCAGCCTCTGAACTATACGTGGGCCATCACCCTGGCGCTGCTGTCCATCCCGCTGCTCGGCCAGAAGATCCGTCCCGGCGAACTGCTGGCCGTACTGGTGAGCTACTCGGGCGTGCTGGTGATTTCCACCCACGGGGACCTGCTGGCCCTGCGTTTTTCCAGCCCCCTGGGGGTCGGCCTGGCCCTGGGCAGCACGGTAATCTGGGCCCTGTACTGGATCTGCAATACGCGCGACGTTCGTGATCCCGTGGCCGGGCTGCTGGCCAATTTCATCTGCAGTCTGCCGCCCGGTCTGCTCGTCTGCCTGCTGTTTTCCGACCTGGCGGTTCCCTGGCGCGGACTGCTCGGCGCGTGCTACGTGGGCTGCTTCGAGATGGGGCTGACCTTCGTGCTCTGGCTCACGGCCCTGCGGCTTTCGGAGAACACGGCCAAAGTCGGTAACCTGATCTTTATCTCGCCCTTCCTGTCCCTGGTGTTCATCCATTATTTTCTGGGCGAGGCCATCCTGCCGGCAACCTATGCGGGCCTGGGGCTGATCATACTCGGCCTGGCCCTGCAACAGCGGATGAAGCAACGCGCCTGATCGTACGCCCGGCGCATCCTCACCGTACGGCGCAGCGTCCCATGCAGCGGACAACAATATGATGAAAAGGCCGTATCACGTTGAAATAGATACGGCCGGTCCAGCGGCGGTACCTGGCCCCGGAGAGCAGATGAAATCGGCTCAGGCCGTTCTCCAAAGGCTCGCGTATGACGCCGACATAGCCGATGATCATCGCATCCTGCGCAGATGCCAGCCAGTACCGCTCTTCTTCAGCCGCCAGCACGTTAAAAATGGCGGCCTGCCCACCCGGTTCGAAGGGCACGTCTTGCGGATGCAGCTGCTCTTTTTCCGGAATGCCATCCTGCCGTACGCCCAGCAATCGGACGAATCCGGCCCGGACGTGGTATAAAAAACGCATCCACCCCGGCATGTAGGATAGCGCGGCCGCCAAAAATTCCCGCAGCGTTCCACGACTTTCAAAAACAACATCATGAAAATCATCGGCAGACTGCGCAACGTGCATCAGGGCCGGATACTGTGCCAGAATTTGATTCAGGTTCATAAACTCCTCCTTTTGATTATGGTGGCTGCTTGACTTTTATATAAAATCTATACATAAAAAAGTCACTTATTTTTTATTTAATGTATAGCATTTTCGAGATAGCCATGAAAATCAGTTCACAGCAAAAAATCGAAACCCGCCGGGCCATTTTGCAGGCCGCGGTGGAAATCATCATCGAAAAAGGTTTCCGTGGAGCCAGCATGCGCGCCATTGCCCGGCTGGCAGAGGTGGGAGACGCCACCATCTATAATTATTTCCCGACCAAGGAGGCCCTGCTGTACGGTTACTACCAGGATGCTCTTGAGCAAGCACGGGAAAGACTGGGGCGGGCAAAGGATCTCGAGCAGTTTGATTTGCGTGAAAAACTGCAACTGTTCTTGGAAACAGTGCTGGAGGGCTTTCTGTCGGACCGCGAATTTGTGGCAGAAACGTTTCCTTCGGTCTTTTTCCATCCCATCCCTGCCGGCAAAGAGGCCCGGACCATCCGTTCGCTGTTCATCGAAATCGTGGACGGCCAGATACAATCCGCCATCGACTCGGGAGACATCCCGGAGATGCTGCTCCGGGAGCTGGTCTGCCATTTTATCTGGGATTATTACATCGCGGCTGTATTGTACTGGATCAAAGATGATTCCGATCATTTTTCCAACACCACCATTTTTATCGATAAAAGCCTGGATCTGGGCTACACCATGCTCAAATCCGGCGTTTTGGACAAAGCCACGGGCCTGCTTTCGTTCCTGTTCAAATCCCATGTGCTGAGCAAGGTCGACCTGCTCATGGAGCAACGCGAGACATTCAAGCGCTTCGGGAAGGAGTTCCTGAACCATGACGAACAGCGATAAAACTCCCACCGGAAAAATTGCACGCAGCGTGGCAGGAGGAAAAACCGCGGCCCGGATGGGCGGACAGTTTCTCAAATACGCGCTGGAAAAACCTTTTCTGTCCGAAAGCAGCCGTTCCGACGCCAAACGTACGCTGGCCGCAAAGAGCGCTGCGACCTTGTTTGAAGGGCTTTGCCAGCTCAAAGGCACGGCTTTGAAAGTCGCCCAGCTGTTGAGCCTGGAACTGGATATCTTTCCCCAGGAGGTACGCGCGCAGCTCGAACGTTCGTACAACCAGGTCCCTCCGATCAACCGGGCGCTGGTCCGCAAACTGCTGCACAACGCGTACGGGAAAAGTCCAGAGGACCTGTTCGCCTGGTTTGATTCCCAGGCCTTCGCAGCCGCCAGTCTGGGGCAGGTGCACGAGGCGACCAGTCGCGACGGCAAGCGGCTGGCCCTGAAAATTCAGTATCCGGGCATCCGTGAAACCATTCGCAGCGATATGGCCCTGATAAAAGGACTGCTGCGTCCCATGGGCGAATACCAACGAATGCTGCCGGCCATGGAAGAAATTGAAGCCAGACTGCTGGAAGAGACGGATTATCTGCGGGAAGCCGCCAATGCGGCCTTTTTTAGGGAACGCCTGCGACTGGAACGCATCCTGATTCCGGAAATCCATGACGACTGGTGCACGAATTCCATGCTCTGCCTTGGCCGATTGGCCGGAACTCCCCTGAATCTCTGGCTGGAGTCAGACCCCGGAACCGCAGACAAAGACGCCACGGCGCAGACCCTGCAGGACCTCTTCACCACGAGTCTTTACGAACTGCGGACCATTCATGCGGATCCCAATCCGGGGAATTTTCTGATTATGGACGATGGTTCGGTCGGTCTTGTTGATTTCGGCTGCGTCAAGCACTTTGATCCCGCCTTTGTCGACCTGGTCCGGCAGTTGCCCGCCACCCTCGCTGGGGGAAACAACGATGCCTGTTTCACGCTTTTCCGCCGTATCGGCACCATACCGGAACATATCGACGAATCTCTGGAAAAGCAGGTCCGGGAAGCGCTCGTACGCTATAGCAAGTGGTTTGGCAGACTCTACGCGGTGCCCTTCTTTGATTTTTCGCGGGAAAAGGGTTTCATCAAAGAGGGAAAAGCCATTTCAATGGACATGAAGGAAATGTTCCGCCGGCTGCATATCAATCCGGATTTCATTTTTCTGGACAGGACGCGATACGGGCTGTTGCGGCTCTTTGAGCGCATGGAAGCCCGGGTTGCCTTCCGCAACGCGTACGAAGGAGAGATAGCTTCGTAATCCGCCTTATCTACCGCTACAGATTGCGGATGCTGCGTATGGTTAAACGAGTTCTTCTTTGCGGGTGGTGAAAAGCGCGATGTACTGTCCGGCCTCTTTTTCGGCCAGGGGCCTGGAGTACAGAAAGCCCTGAGCGTACTCGCAGGTGAGCGTATGAAGCAGATCCTGTTGTTTTCTGGTCTCCACGCCTTCCGCCACCACGTCGAGCTTAAGGCTGTGGGCCAGGGAAATGATGCCTTTGACGATCTCCAGATTTTCAGGCGAGGTGGTCATCTGCTGCACAAAGGAAAGGTCGATTTTAAGCAGGTCCACGGGAAAGCGCTGCAGATAACTCATGGAGGAATAGCCCGTACCGAAATCATCGATCCCGAGAGTGACCCCCAGTCGTTTGAGCCGGTGCAGCTTTTCCGTAGCCGACTCGGCATGCTCCATGATGGTGGTTTCGGTAATCTCCAGGCGCAGGTGTTCCGGGGGCAGCTTGGTCTTCTGCAGAATACGCTTGATGTGTTCCACGAGATCGGACTGGGAAAACTGCTTGCCCGAGACATTGACGGAAATCATCAGATCGGAGCCCAGGGAAAAGGTCTCGTGCCAGAAGGCCATGGTCTTGCAGGCCTCTTCCAGAATCCAGAGCCCCATTTCCGTTATCAGGCCCGTATCTTCGGCCACGGGGATGAATTCGCCCGGCCGGATCAAGCCTTTTTGCGGGTGATTCCAGCGTACGAGGGCTTCGAAACCGACCAGCTGCAGATTTTCCAGCGCAAGAATGGGCTGGTAGACCAGATAAAATTCGCTGTTGCCCAGCGCATGGCGCAAATCATTTTCTATGGTCAGCAACCGTACCGCCTGGTCCAGCAACCGCGTGGTGAAGACCTTGAAACGGTTCCTGCCCAATTCTTTGGCCCTGTGCATGGCCAGATTGGCATTGCGCAGCAGGTCCTCCGGCTGCAGGGTCTGGGGCGGGCTGAGCACGATTCCGATACTGCCGGAAGTCTGAATTTCGATGCCGTCCACATCAAAAGCCGTGGTCAGTTCCTTGCGGATACGCTTGACTACCTGAATGGCTTCGCGATGGGAAACCAGCTCTTCCACCAGGATGACGAATTCGTCCCCACCGTAGCGGCTGACCGTATCCAGGCTGCGGACGCAACGCAGCAACCGTTCGCCGATACGTACCAGGAGTTTGTCTCCGAATTTGTGCCCCAGGCTGTCGTTGATGACTTTGAAACGGTCCAGGTTGAGGAACAGCAGGGCATAATTGTAATTTTGCCGTTGCCGCGAACGTTCCTGGGCCTGGGCGATGTGATCCAGACAGCGCGTTCGGTTGGCCAGCCCGGTCAGCGGATCGTGCAGGGCCTGATACTTGAGCTGAATCTCCAGCTGTTTCCGGCTGGTGATGTCGCTGATGGAACAGCGCGTTCCAAGGTATTCGCCGTTTTTGCCCCGGACCACGCGGCTGGCCTGGGTCAACCAGCGCATCAGCCCGTCCTTGCGGAAAAAACGGAAATCAATGGAACCTTTTTCGATCTGCGATTTGTCCGCCATGTATTGCAGCCAATGAGGCAAATCGTCCTTGTGGATCAACTTTTCAATGAACTTGGCGTCCTCCATGAATTTTTCAGGAGGATAGCCGGTGATGCGTTCGCTGGAAAGACTGACGTAGAGCATCTCTTCATCAGGACCGAACCAGTTCTCCCAATGAAACGCATAGTCGGCAATGATGCGGTAACGTTCTTCGGATTGCAGCAAGGCTTCCTTGAACTTGTTCAGGCTGGAAATGCTGCGTTCCAGTTTGGTGTTGGCCTGCTTCAGCGCCTTTTTCTGATGATGCAGGTCGATGAAGACCTTGACCTTGCTCAGCAGTATTTCGTTTTCAACCGGTTTGATAAGGTAGTCGACAGCGCCGATTTCATAGCCTTTGAAAATGTTGCGCTGGTCTTTGCTGATGGCGGTAATGAAAATGATGGGGATATGCTTGGTCTTGTCATTCTTTCGCAGCAGTTCGGCGGTTTCAAAACCGTCCATACCGGGCATCATGACATCAAGCAAAATAAGAGCGAAGTCGTGCTCTTCAGCGGCTTTCAACGCTTCAGTGCCGGATGTCGCTTCCACAACATGCAGCATTAAAGGTTTCAAAATGCCTTTGAGCAGAATCAGGTTGATGCGTTGATCATCAACAATGAGTATATCGATTTGTTTTTCCATTCACCACTGCCCAAGGGCGATACAGAAAATTCTATCCCCGCGGTTGTCAATCCCCATGGCGGAGAATGCAAAAAGCATATGAAAAGAAGAAGTTCCACCCTGTATGTTATTAACTTACGCATGTTTGGGGTCATGTGTCAACAATTCTAAAATCTAGAAAAAAACTAGTAGCAGATAGATGTGAACACTGCAAAGCTGAACCAACAAACCATCGCCTCCAAAGCAATTACTTGCTGCTTGTTGCTGCAAATTGCTTGGCCATTCTTTTTTTCAACTATTTACAAATAAAAAGCTTCTTGCTGTCTATGCTCTAAAAAAGTTTATCGTTAAATAAACTTGCCAGACCTTTCCCCTTACCGGAACAACTGGAGCCAGCGCATTTTCCTATTGAGAAACGATAGAAAAAGATCAAAAATATCCTATCAGCAGCCAAGCAGTGCCCCCCCTTTTGGCTGCCCTGCTCCGGCGTTATTTTCAGGAGGTCAGCAAGGCGGTCGCAAAATCTTTTCCATTGAACGGCCGCAGATCCTCCATTTTCTCACCTAGCCCCACAAAGGTGATGGGCAAGCCGAATCGCATGGCCACGGCAACCACCACGCCGCCTTTGGCCGTACCGTCCAGTTTGGTCAAAATGATCTCATCCACACCCACAGCCTCGGAGAACAGTTTTGTCTGGGACAAGGCATTTTGTCCGGTGGTGGCGTCCACAACCAGGATGGATCGGTTTGGAGCACCCGGATGCTTTTTGCCAAGCACTTTTTTGATCTTATGCAGTTCCTCCATCAGATTGATCTTGGTGTGCAGACGTCCGGCCGTATCCATCAGCAGCAGATCATACCCCCCCTCCAGGCATTTATCCATGGCCTCGTAGGCCACCGCAGCCGGATCGGCATCCTGGCCTTTGGCATAGAATCCGGCGCCCACGCGTTTGGCCCAGATGGAAAGCTGCTCCACCGCGGCCGCGCGGAAGGTGTCGCCCGCGGCAATGAGCACCTTGCGGCCCTGCATCTGCTCGCGATGGGCCAGCTTGGCAATGGTGGTGGTTTTGCCGACGCCGTTCACTCCGATGACCAGCACGACTTCGGGTGGATTGTAGGCCTTGATCCGCTTTTCTTCCTTGAAAATGTCCTCCAGTTCCTCGCGCAGCAGATCCTTGAACTGCGCCGGATCCTCCACGCCATTTTTGCGGGCCCGTTCGCGCAGTTTCCCGGTCAGCTCAGTGGCGGCCTCAAAGCCCACGTCGGCCATGATCAGAATTTCCTCCAGGTCGTCCCAAAACGCCTGGTCTATGGTGCTGTGCGCGGAAAGCAGTCCGTCGATCTGCTTGGTGATGGTTTCGCGGGTTTTGCTCAGCCCTTCGGAAAGTTTCAGGAACAAACGATTGCGTTCGTCCTCCTCATCTTCCAGGTCCAGGGCTAGGGCCAGGCGGTATTGCAGCTCGGAGCGGAATTCCTCCACCCGGACGTAATCCATATCCTCCAGCCAGTCCGCGAACCGTTTGACAAAATCCTGAGACTCGCCCGCGGGCGCATCCAAGGCCTTGAACAAAAAGTCCAGACGTTCCCAGAGTTCCGGACCGGCTTCCTCCACTCCGGCGAGCACATGTTCCAGCCAGACAGAAAGTTTTGGCTCGGCAGCCCGCAGGGCCAGGGTGAGCTCCTGCTGCCACCCGGCTTCCACAACAGGAGCCGGTTCGGGAGCCTGAGGTGCTGCAGCCGGTTCTGCCACAGTCTGCGCCGGTTGTACCGGTACGGGCCTGTCTGCGGCATCCGCCTTTTTCGCGGCAGGTGGAGCGGGCGTGGCAGCAGGTTTCGCTGCGGGCTCTGCGGCATGAGGAGCAGGCGTCTCAGCAGGTTTCACTACAGGTTCTGCTGCAGGCTCTGCGACCGGCTTTGCGGCGATTTCCTCTTTGTCCGGCACCAAGGCCACGGGCTCTGCTTCGGGCTCCGGAACAACTGCAGCGGGAACCTCGGGATCGAGCACAATTTCGGCTTGCGCCTCGGCATCAACCAGGGGAAGTTCCGCGCCGGCCGCGTCCTGTTCCGAAGCAAGTTGTCCGGCGGCGGATTGTTCCGCGGCCGCATCCTGATCCGTATCTTCAGTTTTCTTCCAGATTTTTGTGATCTTTGAAAAAAACCCCATGTAAACAACCTCTCTTTATTCAGCGGATAGTGTATTTGAATTGAGCCTTATTCTGAACAAGCCCGTATCGAACGTACGATGACATGGTATCGCGCAGGCAGGCTGCGCCCGCTCGCTGGTAACGGCATATGGTGAGAATTTTCCTGCGGCGAGCGTATCCAATGCCACGGATACTTGGCAAGGATACGGGGCTTAGTCAAGCAGGCGGATACTGCAGCAACCCGAAACAACAATTCGCTACGGGCTACAGAATTGCAATGAGCGCTACGTAAATTTTCTGCTCAATGAAAGACGCCGGAGGCCGCGATGTTCCAGGACACATCCAGGTCTTCAATAAAAAACCAGTTTATCAGTTCCGTATCATCCATGACCCAGATGACGTTTTTTCCGGTGGTGGAATTGCTCCAGAGCACCTCGGGCGCGCCGTCGCCGTCAAAATCGTTGATGGTCGCCACGCTCCAGTCATCCCGTACGCTTTCCGTAAACTCCCAATCCGACAGTGATCCGTCACTGTTCATATGCCAGATGGCGTTGCTGCCGCTGGATGAGTTGCGCCAAAAGATATCCGGCACGCCATCTCCGTCAAAATCGCCCGTACCGCCTACGGTCCAGTCCGTATCACAGTTTTCGGTGACGACGAAATCTTCCCAGGCCGTCCCATCCATGAACCAGATGACGTTTTTCCCCGTCTCGCTGTTGCGCCAAAGGATATCGCTGTCGCCGTCTTCATTGAAATCCGCCACCGCAACAGGCGACCATGTGGTTGCCACATCGTTGAGAGCCACGGTGGAGTCGTATGTCGCGCCCTCCATCAGCCAGACGGAACTTTTCCCGGTATCGGCTTTGGTCAGCAGGATATCGTCATAGTCGTCCCCGTTGAAATCGCCGACGCCCACAATGGTCCAGCCCAGGGAATTCTTAATTTTGGCGGTGTCGGTAAGATAATATTCGTCGAGATAATAGATGTAATTCACGCCCGTGGAAGCATTGTTGATGATCAGATCCGGCTGCGTTTCGCCGATTGAAATCTCACTCATCAGGACATTGCCCATCTGCATGTTCAAATCTTCGGTATGCCCCTCGTAGGCCAGCCAGAATGTGCCGTCGTTGTTGGGTCCGGCAGTCGCTCCCTTGCTGTACAGACAAAGCCAGGCTTCTTTGGCGTCGCTGTAGCCGATCAGAGCAACGTTGATGACTCCTTTTTTGTCCCCGGAAGCCTGCGTGTACACGGTATCGGATTCGTTATTGCGCCAAAAGGTATCGAAGTCGCTGTAATAATCGAATTGCAGAACCCCCGGACCATCGGTGGAAACTGAGGATTGCACGTCGGTGACGGTGTCCGTACTTACCGTGTAATACCCCGTGGTCCTGTAGGGAAGCTCCGAACAGGTGTTTAATTCTTCGCAATCCGGCTCCGAACCGTCTTCGGACGCATAACCGGTGCAGGATTCCAGCATCGGTCCCGTATCCGTCCAGAACTCGAGGATATCCGGGCCGCCGTCGGAAGAACACCCCGCGTAGTCATCGCTGCAGGAGATCAATTGCTGGGGCGAAAGCGTTTTTGAGGCGTATCCTGCGATGAGTATTTTGGATTCAAAAACACTTGTGGCGGCAAAGGCCCAACTCGCATCGCAGTCCCCCTGGTCCTTGGCGTCATTGACGGCTCCATCGTCTCTCCAGTCCAGGGCGGCGGCCAGGGCAATGCCGTGCCATCCCCCCACGCTCAGACAAAAAAACAAAAAAGCGGAAAGACTCAGCACTATGCGGGGGGTGATCGCCTTCATTGAACATACCTTCATGATTAGCAAATATAAAATATTCAAAGCCTGTCACTCGATCCGTATTGTCAGTTGAAAATGCTCCGCGGCGTTTTGCCCGCCTTCCCAACTTCTGAAATAGCCAAGTTCGAGTGTTGTGCTACCCGAACCAATCGCTTTGAATACGAACCGGGCCTTGCCAGGCGCGCCCGGAACAGTTTTCTCCGGCGGCAAGAAAACCTTGCGCACCAGCACGAGCTTTTCCGGGTCCTGTTGTAACACATTCCAGGTGTACCCCGTGGAGGGATTCTCCTTGAGCACTATCTGCACTTCCTGTCCGCGGACCAGGGAAATGTCCGTCGTGTCGCTTTTCGCATCCAGAATGAGAGGGGCGGCATCCTGGGCCGGTAGAGCCCGTCCAGGCAGCAACAGCAAGGCCAATAGAACAAGCAATACGGCCGCGGCTGCATAGTGACCGCCGGGTATTCTTTTAACAGAACCATAACATTTATCTTTGCTTGTGGTCACGTGTTTTCTCCCTGCCCTGGCCGGCGGCAGTGCGCCAACGCGGGTTTCCTTTCATTGTTTCTTTTCGTTAACCTTACCTGATTTCTTAAGGTTTGTGATCCCACCATCCTGCCTTTTTCATTCCTGAATTTTCTTCTGCATCCAGGAACGAAACAACAGCGCATTTTCAACTCCCTGCCATTGTAATTTCTCTGGAAAAAGGTACAATTTACAGCAAAGTATAAAGTTCGGATTCCGGTCGCTGTTATTTGAGAATATGCCATTTCTGAATTTGCCGCCACCTGCATCTGCAACGAAAGACCGGAACCTGTTGCTTTCTTTGCCTACAACAGGAGTATTGACCGGCTTGCATTTTCTGGAGGTCGTTGAATGCTGGAAGTCGACAGGATTCAAACAGAGCTGCTGGCGATCAAAAGGATCATTTCCTGCGAAATCGAGCGGGTCAAAGATACGTTGCACCATCTCGCCTGCCAGACGCACGATCTGTTGTCTTCAACAAGCCGCAGCGATTCGGGCATCAAGGCCTGGTTGGAAAAAGAGGAATTCGCCGTCGGCGAAGACGGCTTTTTTCTCAGCCTTCCCCAACTGCAGGCCTATCGTGAGGGCAGACTCTCACCCGATGCCGTCAGTTATTCCTGGCCGCCGGAACGCATCACGGACAAGGATGCCAGATTCCGGATGTATTGCCTGCGAAACATGGGACTGACGCTGAAAACCCTGCACAGGCGTTTTTCCGGTACGGCCTGGATCTATTACCAGGACACAACCAATACGGCCCTGCAGTATCCCTATATCGACCAGATCACAGCCATAACGCCGGACTTCGACTGGTCCCAGTACCACACCTTCCGTTCCGTTTGCCCCGAGACGAACCCCGGCAGACGCGTACGCTGGTCTCCGCCCCATGTGGACTACGCGGGCAAAGGCCTGATCGTGGCGGCGTCCATTCCCGTATACGACAAAGACAGATTCATCGGACTCTGGAGTATCGACCTGACGGTGAACAGCCTGGTCCACCCAGCCATCCTGGCCCCCCGCCGCAAATCCCAGATCTCCTGCGTCATCAAAACCGACGGCGCGCTGCTTGCCTGCAACCAGGGTATGGAGTCCGCGGAGATGCACAAAGGCGAGATTTTCTGCGCCTCGCTGGATACCATACATGAGGCCTTTTCGCGTATCGACCTGCAGCAACTCACGCGCAGCAGCTCGGGCCATACTATCCTGAATACCGAATCGGGTGAATACCAGCTGCACTGGGAAACACTGCGGTGCATCGACTGGATCTGCATTACGCTGCTTTCGCGAGAAGATCTGCTCGAAACGGCCAAGACCCAGTTTCAGAGAGCTTTCAACGGCCTGGCCAAAGGCGAATACGCCTCGCCCATCAACCTGAACAATCTCTCGGACGATATGCTGGAAATCGGCTCTGCCTACAACAACATGCTCATCAAGCTGGACGACGCGCATCAGAAGATGTCCGAACAACAGGCCGCCCTGGCCGAGGCAAAGGAAAAGGCCGAGTCCGCCAACAAGGCCAAATCCCTGTTCCTGGCTAACATGAGCCACGAACTGCGTACGCCTCTCAACGGCATAGACGGCATGCTCCAATTACTGTTGTTTACGGACCTGGATCCGGAGCAGCGACATTACCTGGACATGGCGACAACTTCCACACGCCGCCTGACCAGTCTGCTGGGCGACATCCTGGATTTGACCAGAGTCGAAATGGGGAAAATGCATACAGAAGAAAAAACCCTGGATCTGACGAACATCCTGCAGCAGGTCCGGCAGCTTTTCAGCCCGTCCTGCCGGCAAAAGGGCGTTACGCTGTCTTTTTACACGGACGCCGCCATCCCCGGCAACCTGACCGGAGACCCTGTGCGCTTGCAACAGATCATCAACAATCTGGTCGGGAACGCGGTCAAATTCACGGATGCAGGCAACATTCGCATCGAGGCCCATGCCCTGCCCTGTACGCTCCCCAACACGGTCCGGGTGCTTTTTTCCGTCATCGATACGGGCATCGGCATTTCCGAGAACAACCTGGAGGCCCTGTTCGAACCGTTCACGCAGCTGGACCAGGGTTACAAGCGCTCCTACCAGGGCGCCGGACTGGGCTTGTCCATAGTCCGCCAGCTCGTGCCCCTGCTGGGCGGTGAGCTCTCCGTAACCAGCGCAACGGACGCCGGCACCAGTTTCTATTTTTCCCTGCCGTTCAAAACCCACCAGGAGTCCAAGCCCATTCCCGCCCAGCCATCCGCGTCCTTGCCGCATGCCGCGGATTCTCATTCCATCCTGTTGGTGGAAGACGACACCGTCAACCGCATCGCTCTGGAATCCCTGCTGCAGAAACTGCACTTTCGAATCCGCGCGGTGGAAAATGGCGCCCTGGCACTGGAGGAACTCAACTCACGTGAGTACGCCCTGGTCCTCATGGATATGCAAATGCCGGTCATGGACGGCTCGGAAACCACCAGGGCCATCCGCAGAGGACAAGCCGGAGCCCGAAACCGCCGCATCCCCATCATCGCCATAACCGCCTATGCCATGCCCGACGACAAAGGCAGTGTCCTGGCCTCAGGCGTCGACCGCTACCTTCCCAAACCCGTGAACATCGAAGAACTGGTGAATGTCATCAACGGCCTGCTGTCGAACGCGGCCGGCCCCTGACGCCTCACCCCCTGCGCTATCCCCGCTCCACCTTGTCCGCCCTGGTTCCGCCCTGCTTTGTGACGATTGGACAACCCATTTGTCACACGATCGGCATGTTTCCGGGGTACCTAAAGTGCAGTATTTACTGTTGCGGCTCCCCGTGTGCCGCGAACCCCAACCACGGAAACATACGAAGCAATGCGCATCGGCCTGGCCAGTGTTTTTCTGCAGGAATACCTGCCATTGGAAGTCCTGAGCCTGGCGGCTGGGGCCGGATACGACTGCGTGGAACTCTGGGCCGACCATTTGCGCCTGCACCCCACGCCCCCCGCAGCCTTGCGTACGCAAGCCGCCGAACTCGGGCTTGAACTCAGCCTGCATGCGCCGCACTACGATCTGAATCCCCTGGCGTTCAATCCGGAAATCCGGGAAGCCTCCCAACGCCAGTTGTTCGCCGCGCTGGAGCTGGGAGCGGAACTCGGGGCCCGTATCGTGGTGCTGCATCCGGGACGCCTGAGCGCGCCCTGGAGTACGTCCGCAGAGGCCTTTGACGCGCTGTTCGCGTTCGCCGCGCGACTGGGGCAACGGGCGGCCGCACTGGATGTACTGGCCTGCGTGGAGCTGATGGAAAACAAGGGCAAGGAATTTTTTCAAACCCCGGAGCACGCGGCCCTGCTTCTGGCGCAGGACCTGCCGCACATCGGCCTGGCCGTGGACATCGCCCATCTGCACACGCTGGGCGATCCGCAGGGAGCCGCCGGCATCTTGCGGCGCTTCCAGCCCCAGTGGATCCAACATGTCCACCTGAGCGATTCGGGCCCCCAGGCCGTGCATCTGCCTCTGGGACAGGGCGTGGTGGACATTGCCTCCGTACTGGAGGCCTTGCCCCCCAAGTATATGGGCAAGGTGATCATCGAAGGCTACGTTCCCGGACGCGGCAAGGAGGTCATCCGGGAGAACCTCGCATATTTGCGCAGGCTGCTTTGAGGGCTGAAAGCCCGCAGCGGAAACTGTTTCGACACACACAATAAAAGGACAGGTCATTATGCGTACGCTTCTTTTTTCTCTTGTTTTGAATTTGATAGTCTTTCTCACGGCGGCCCAGGCCGCGGATCTGGTGATTTATACGTCCCAGCCGCAAAACCAGATGGTCGAGGTCATCGAACTGTTCAAAAAAAGCAACCCCGACATAGACGTCGAGCTCTACCGCGACGGCACCACCAAAGTGCTGAACAAATTGCAGGCAGAGATCGCCGCGGGCCAACCCAAGGCCGATATTCTGCTCATCGCGGACTCCGTGGCCATGAACGCGCTCAAAAAGCAGGGACTGCTGCAGGCCTACGCGGACGCGGACGTGAGCGGTTTCGACAGTTCGCAATACGACCCCGACAAGTGCTTTTTCGGCACCAAGCTGATCACCACCGGCATCATCTACAACACCAAGGCCGGCGTACCGGCCCCCACTTCCTGGAACGATCTGCTCAAGCCCGAAGCCAAAAACCAGGTGATCATGCCCAGTCCGCTGTACTCCGGAGCGGCCGTGATCCATGTGGGCACGCTCACGGAACAGCCCGGCCTGGGGTGGGACTACTATGAAAAGCTCGCGGACAACGGCGCAGTGGCCGGTAAGGGCAACGGCTCCGTACGCGAAGCCGTGGCACGGGGCGAAAAGGCCTACGGCATGATTATCGACTATATGGCCTTCGGAGCAAAAGCCAAAGGTTCGCCGGTCGACTTCGTATTCCCGTCCGAGGGCGTGACCAGCATCAACCAGCCCGTGGCCATCCTGAAAAGCGCCGCCCACCCGGATACCGCCAAAAAATTCATCGCTTTTCAGCTCTCCAAAGCCGCGCAGGAACAGTCCGTACGGCAAAATTACATCCCCCTGCTCAAAGGCGTACAGCCCCCGGCAGCCTACGGCGACCTGAGCAACCTCAAGGTGATGACGGCCGATCCCGACGTGATCGAGAAAAAAACTGAAGAAAACAAGCGCAAATTCGCCGACCTGTTCGGCGGCGCGTAGAAATGTCTCCGGCGGCCAGAGAACCTTTTTCGGGAAAAAGTTCTTTGGAATATCCAAAAACTTTTGGCTGGTATAACAACGTATTGAAGTGAAAAATGGTATCCTTGCACGCTGGTCCAGGGGGGCGTCCCCCCCTGGCGGGGCTTGGGGCGAACCCCCAAATTGCACTATTTCACCTCTGTCGTGTTCCATAAAGCGTCTGCTTCCGGCCGACCATGGCGAGCGCTGGCTGCTCGCCATGGTCGCCGCCTATGTCCTGGGCCTGTGCCTGGCGCCCCTGGGGCGTTTGTTCGTGGAGACCCTGTTTCCCGCGCAGGGCAGCGTATCTGATATCGCCCGGAACCTGCTGCACAGCCGTTCCGTACGCAAGGCCGTATACAATACGCTGGAGTCGGGGCTGGCGTCCACGTTGCTGTCCCTGGGGCTGGGCACGGTCATGGCGCTGCTCATCGGACTTACGGACATCCGCCGCAAAACCCTGCTGGTGTTCATGCTCATGGCGCCCATGCTTATTCCCGCGCAGATCACGGCGGTTTCCTGGCTGGAACTGCTCGGTCCGTCCAGTCCGCTCCTCAAGCCGCTGGGCTACGCGCTCGAACCAGGCACGCGCAATCCCCTGTATTCGCGCTCGGGCGTGATCCTGCTCCTGGCCGTGGAGCACGCCTGCATGGTCTTCCTGGCCGTCAGAGCCGGACTGCGATCCATTCCCAGAGATCTCATCGAAGCGGCCAGAAGCGTGGGCGCGGGCCCGCTGCGCATATGTCTGACAATCATTCTTCCGCTCCTGCGACCCTCCTTGATAGCGGGCTGCGCCCTGGCATTCGTGGCCTCCATCGGCAATTTCGGCATCCCCGCCCTGCTGGGCATCCCGGGACGCTATCTCGTACTGAGTACGCTCATCTACCAGCGCTTGTCCTCGTTCGGCCCGTCCGTACTGGGCGAGGTCGGGGGTTTGTCCATGGTTCTCGCCGCGCTCGCTGGCCTGGGATTGCTGGTGCAGCATCTGACCCGGCGTAAACAGGTGCAGTTGACCGAAGGCGGCAGGCTGGAGCCGCCCTTTAGCCTGGGGCGCTGGCGCCTTCCCATGGAAGCCGCGGTCTGGCTGGTGCTGCTGTTTCTGGCCGTGCTGCCCTTGCTGGCCCTGGTGGGCACGGCCCTGATCCCTGCCCTGGGCGTGGAGCTTTCGCCCGACACCATCACCCTGGACAATTTCCACTTTGTGTTCGAGCATGGCGGTACGCGCCGCGCATTCGCCAACAGCGCGTTTCTGGGGCTGACAGCGGCCAGCCTCGTGGTGCTCATCAGCCTGCCCTTGTCCTATCTGGTGGTGGTACGCCGCAACCGGGCCGCCGCCCTGCTGAACATCTTCGCGGACGCGCCCTTTGCCCTGCCCGGCATCGTGCTTTCCATCGCCTGCATCATCGCTTTTATCCGGCCGCTGCCCGTGCTGGGGGTCTCTTTGTACAATACGATCTGGATCATTCTGGTCGCCTATCTGGCCCGGTTCCTGGCTTTTGGCCTGCGTCCGGCATTCGCGGGCATGGAACAGATCGACACGACTCTGGAAGAAGCCGCCCAGGTCGCGGGCGCGGGCAGCATCACGCGGCTGCGCCGGATCATCGCCCCCATCGCCCTGCCCTCGGCCATGGCCGGAGGCATCCTCGTCTTCATGGGGGCATTCAACGAACTCACGGTTTCCTCTTTGCTCTGGTCCGCGGGCAACGAAACCCTGGGCGTGGTGATTTACAACCTCTATGACGAGGGCAATTCAACCGGCGCTTCGGCCGTGGCCGTTCTGGCGGTTTGCGTCACCCTGGCCATTGCCGGTGTTGCCTCAATTTTCATGCGCAAGCTGCCAAGAGGAGTGCTGCCGTGGCAAGAATAACTCTCAACGACGTGAGCAAACTGTTCGGCCGGACCCGGGCCCTGGACAACATCAATCTGGAAGTGGCCGACGGCGAATTCATCGCCCTGCTGGGCGCTTCGGGCTGCGGCAAGACCACGTTGCTGCGCTTGCTGGCCGGTTTCGAAAGCGTGGACACGGGCGAGATCCGTATCGACGACGACCTGATGTCCGGACGCGGCCTCCACGTACCCCCGGAAAAACGGCGAGTCGGCATGGTTTTTCAGGCCTACGCGCTCTGGCCGCACATGACCGTACGCCAGAACGTGGAGCTTGCGTTGCGGGTGCAACGCGTGGCCGCCCTCAAACGCCGCGAAACCGCGGACGCCGCCCTGGAAGCCGTGGGCATGCTGCAGCTGGCCGAACGCAAACCAGCGGCCCTGTCCGGCGGGCAGCGCCAGCGCGTGGCCCTGGCCCGTTGCCTGGCCATGAATCCGCGCCTGGTGCTGCTGGACGAACCCCTGGCCAACCTGGACATGAATCTGCGCGAGGCCATGCAGGAGGAATTCCGGCGTTTTCACGCGCAGACCAACAGCACCATGATCTACGTCACCCACGACCAGGCCGAGGCCATGGCCCTGGCCGACCGCATCGTGATCATGGACAAGGGCCGTATCCTGCAGGCTTCGCCGCCCGAGCAGCTCTACCGCGAACCCGCCAACGAGACCGTGGCCCGGTTCATCGGGAAAGGCATGCTGGTGCCGGTACGCGTGCTGGAAAACGGCGACCGGCAACGGGTCACCGTGGAACTCTTCTCCCGCAAAACCACCCTGCGCGCCGCCGGAATCACCGGAGACCAGGCCCTGGCCTGTTTGCGGCCCGAAGATCTGCAGCTCTCGGACAACGGCCACGGTTTCCCTGCCGTGGTCAGCAACTTCGTCTACCAGGGCGGCGGCGGCATCGTGCATTTGCAGCCCCTGGACCAGCCGCAGCAGACCCTGCGCGTACGGCATTCGGGCCCCTGGCCCCAGGTGGGCGAACAGGTCAGCGTCAATGTGATGGACGGCTGGATTCTGGCAGCGAACGAGTTGCAGTGAGTACGGCAACAAAAAAGCGGTAGTCTTTTTTTCTCTTCACAACAGGCTCCTTTGCCAAACAAGCTCTTTACAGGGCCGCGTTTTGGGTGTTTCATACGTCCGGCGTTTCCCTGTCAGGCCCGCGCATCATTCGCCGGGGTGCCGGGTTCCTCAAGTCAAAAAGCATCGTTTCATCTGCCTTCCCTCACAGGCAGCAGCTACCAGACACCGGGCTTTTGCTTGCCGTCCACACCGTACTGACGCGCTCCGCGCCTGTGACGGACGCTGGGGACCATCCGTCATACGGATGGTACTGTTTGATTTTACATACAAAGGAAATACAAACCCATGGAAGCTGACACAAACACCCCGGACCTTGACTGCGCCGCGCCCCTGGAGCCAGATCAGTCCCGAGTCCGGGAACGGCGCGCACGCGCCACGACAATAATCATGGTCCTGGCTTTTTTCGCCCTGGCCTTGAACATGCGGGCCTCGTTGACCTCGCTGCCGCCCATTATTCAGGATATCAAAGAACTTTTTCAGATCAGCGGCGGATTCGCCGGATTCCTGACCTCCATTCCAGTGCTCTGCTTCGGCCTGCTGACCCCGCTTATCGGCTGCCTGATCAAAAACATCCGGCTGGAAACCACCGTATTCCTGACCCTGTTCGGCATTGCCCTGGGATCAATCGTACGCTCCGCCGGAGGCCTCAACGCGGCGGTAGCAGGTACGCTGATCATCGGTATTGCTTTGACCGCCGGGAACGTGGCCAGCCTGATGGTCATCGGACGAGAATTTCCCAAAAACATAAACGCCATGACCGGCCTCTACGTCAGCGGCATGTCCTGGGGGTCCATGGCGACCATGGGCCTGACCGCGCCCTTGTCCCATGCAGTGGGCTGGCGGCTGGCCCTGGCCTCGCCCGCCTTGCTGGCCGTTGCGGCCATTATATTGTGGGTGGTGGCGCTTATTTGCAAAAAGAAACTCAGCCCTGTTGCCCCGCAGCCCCAGGGCAAGGACCCGAGCAGCGCCGCTTCGGCCAAAGCCCCGGCAATTTGCCGGGCTTCCGACCGCCCGGCCTCGGTTCTGCGCTCGCCCCTGGTCTGGATACTGTCCGTGGCCTTTGCGGCCCATACCTTCCTGTTCTACGGGCTGACTGCCTGGATGACCGTGTACCTGGAGCAATCTCTGAACATGTCCGACGCCACAGCGGGCCTGGCGGCTTCGTTGTTCCAGATCCTGGGCCTTCTGGGCTGTTTCGGCATTCCGCTGCTGGCCGGGACGCAGCGTTTCAACAACAGGGGGCTGTTCATGATCGTGACATTCTCCTGGGCCGCGACCATCCTGGGCTTCTGGCTTGCGCCCGACCTCTGGTTTCTCTGGGACATCTTCGGCGGCATCGGCTCCGGCGGCGGGTTCACCGTCATCTTCAGCATGATCATGCACGCGGCCAAGAACCTTGACGAAAACCGGGCCATGTCCACGGTGGTGCAGTCCGCGGGCTATGTCATCGCGTCCATTGCTCCGTTCGCCATCGGCCATCTGCATGAGCTTGCCGCGAACTGGCAGGGCAGCATGGCCCTGCTGACAGGAGCGGCCGTCCTGATGACCATCAGCGGCCTGGTGGCGACCCGGTAGGCGGATCTACTCAGAAATTTTTGAGATAGGTCCGCATTTTTTTGCCCTTTTGCGCGCGGACAGGTTCCGCCCGGACAATCTCAAACAAGACGTTTTCCAGCCCGTTTTCCTGCAAATGGATCCGCATGGCCTGATTCATTGCGTGGTCCACGGCGTCCGGATCCGCACTTTCCTGGTACGCAAGGCGCAGCACCAGAGACTCCGGCCCGGTCTGAACAAACTGGTAGCTGGCCATGCCCGGTATTTCCAAAACAACATTCATGAACGCAATGGGCGACAAACGGACGATTCCCCCGGCAGAGGAAAACTCGGGCAGGTCGTCACTGCGGCCGAGAATGTCGACATAGGGAAAAGGCAGGCCGCAGGGACACGGCGTATCGTGCAAAATCACGCTGTCGTCGACCCGGTAGCGGATGATGGGCTGGACCGCGTTGGTCAGGTTGGTCACCAGTACGGCGTCGGACATGGTGCCGGACTGCACCGGAGATCCGTTGCGGTCCACGGGTTCCATGACGACCCAGTCGGGGTTCAGATGCATGTGGCCATGGTCGCACAAAATAGCCGCCTCGCCGCCCTCCGTGCTGCAAAATACGTTTCCCACCCGGCAGTTGAACGTTTTTTCCAGCAGCAGGCGTACCGCCTCCGTCAGCTGTTCGGCCGAGCACAAAATGATCTTTGGAGAGATCTGCAGCCGCTTTTCCTGCTGTTCCCCGGCCAGGACATGCATCACCGAGGGATAGCCGGTGATCACTTCGGGCTGGAAGGCGTTCAAACGCCGCACCATTTCCGGTACGGCCTCCCCGATACGCAGCAATTCCATGGTGCCGCTGATGCCCTCCTGTTCCAAGGCCTTGCGTCTGTTTTCAAAGGCCATGAACGCCGTGTGAAATCCGCCTGTGGCCAGCACGCTGGCGAATCTGATCCTGGGATCAAAAATATCGGGAAAATCCTTGAACAGCGGACTTTCATACAGCCTGACCTGCAGGATGGCGCCGTTGATGGTTATGTGCCGCTGGTCCCGGAGCATGATCAAGGGCACGCCCGTGGTGCCCGAGGTGGTGGCCACGCTGTATTTGCCCATGAACAGTCGCCCCAGATTGTTCAGATCCGAAAGATAGGCCTCCAGCGCTTCCGTGGTAAAGTCCGGATCGCAAATCAGATCCTGCATCCGCCCGGTTATTTCCGGCTTGGTGATGACGGGCAAATCTTTCAGACGCGGAGTCTCCGGCAGATGGGCGTATTTCTCGCGATACAGCGCGGAATGCGTACGCGCATGGTCCACCAGTTCCTGCAGCCGCTCCTGTTGCAACAGCGCGATCTGCTCCATGGAGCAGGTGTTCGCCTCTTTGATCAATCGTATTGCGTCTTCTCTGGACACGGGTTTCATGTACGTTCCTTGCTGTGCTTATCGAGCATGTTCAAAAACCAGGGTGGTGTTGTTAAAACCGATGATACGCGAATACTCCACTGCTGCAGCCGCGGATTTCACCCGGCCCAGGCCGGAGTCTCCGGCATCCAGATCCGCCATGTACGCTTCGGGGTTGAACTGTTTGCCGCTGTCCCTCAGGCAAACCCGGATAGCGTCTTTATTGCAAAGAATCCGGATATCAAAAAAACCGGGCTTTTTCTCCGGGTAGGCATGCTGTACGATGTTCAGGACCATTTCTTTTACCCCGGACCGCAGGTTCTGCGCCGTGTTGCCGGAGACCTCCGCCGCATTCAGGAACTCCGAAATATTCTGCAATACTGCTCCAGCATCGTCCGGATGGTTGCCCCCGGTTGCCTCAAAGACTTTTTGCCGTCCAAATCGCCCGTGGTCCAGCAGCAGGATGCTGTCGTATTTGCCGGGAGTCCTGGCCTTTAACCATTGGTACCAGGCGACGATCAGCAGCATGGTTGCCAGTTCGGCCAGGGAAAAGGCTATCCAGACGCCGTTGACCCCCATGACCCGGGACAACAAATAGGCCGCCGGTATCACCACGGCCACGCCCTGGACAATGGGAATGGCCGTGGACAATTTTGTCTGGCCGATGGTCATGTAATAGAACATGGCCAGAAAACTGAAACCGGTCCCCAGGAGACTCACGGTAAACAGCCGGACCGCCGGAGCGCCTTGGGCCAGGATATCCGCGGCCCGGATGCCGAACAGCCAGAGCACGGTTTCGGGAAACGCCTCCAGAAACACCACGGACGCGGACACGGCCGCCAGCAACACCACGGCTGCGCGCCGTACAACGAACCTGACCCCCTGGTAATCGCCCTCTCCGTAGAGGAAGCCCGCGATGGGAGTCATGGCCTGGGCAGCGCCGGTTATAAACATGGAAATGAACGACAGGCAGGAAATGCATACGGAGAACGCTACCATGCCGGATTTGCCGGCCACGTGCATGACGATGCTATTGATAGCCAGCAGCTTGATGGTGGTCAGCACACTGCCCATGGCCGCCGGAAAACCCGTGGCAATGATAGTTTTCATGTGCCGGAGCAGGAGCCCCGGCCTGGTGAGCACGGCAGGGGCAAAGCCGAGATTGCGTTCCCCGGCACGGCCATAGGCCAGGAGAAAAAACGCGCCTGCCGTATATCCGGAAACCGTGGCCAGGGACGAACCCGCGATGCCCATGTGCAACGGCCCCATGTACGCCAGGTCCAGGATGAGGTTGATCACATTGGCCGCAATCAACATGGCTGAGGCCATCCTGACCCAGCCGTCGGCCCGCAGGCAATAGACCAGCCCCAGCGGCACGACAATCACCGGCGCGCCGTAGATGAGCACATGCAAATAATCCCTCACCAGGGGCGTCAGAGTGGAACTCTGCGTGAGCAATTCGGCGAGCGCGTCGAGAAAAACGGCCTGACCGATTACCAGGAGCACGCTTACGCCCAGCATCCCCACGACGGCAGCGGTGAACACTTCCCTGGCGTATTGCTCCCGCCGTTTGCCGAAAGCCACGGAAATGACCGTGGCCGCTCCCAGGCCCAAAAGCACGGCCACGGACACATAGACCATCATCACCGGGAGGACCAGATTGACCGCGGCCAGCGCACCGGCCCCGAGCATGTTGCCCACGATGATGCTGTCCACCACGATAGACATGGTGGTGGTCATGGCCATGAGAATGGTGGGCAGAAAAAATTCCCAGTATTTTTTGTCCAGCAGACGGCTGTTGCGCGCAGGCAGATATTCCATGCATTCCCCCGGCTACAGGCTACATGGCCACGAACAGGCGCTCGGCCTGCTCCCGTTTGCTGCTTTCCAGCTGCAGCAGCACCAGGGCCAGCATCGGATGCGCCATAACCAGCCGCCGGGAATCCTCCATGGAGAAATGAAAGACGTGGGTCGGCTCCAGGGCTTCCACGGAATTGCTGGTCCTGCCGCTGTCGAGAATATTCCCCTCGCCGAAACAGCTGCCCGGCGGGTCGATGCGCACGGTGCCTATCCAGCCGCTGGGGTTCTCCCGGAACACCTCCACCATGCCGTCCATGATCAGGCTTATCTGCTCAAGGGGTTTGTGTTCCTGCTGGATCATGGTGCCAACCGGATAGTGGGAAGGCAAGGCGCGCGCGGCAATGCCCAAAAGGGTTTCCTTGTCCAGTGCGCCGAGATTGGGAAAAATCTTCAGAGCTTCGACCCGGTCTTCCAGAGCTTTGCTCACAAAGCGCGTCAGATCTTCCGGACCGGGGGTCTTCCAGCTGAAGCCGCAGCGCTCCAGCAGGGCCGCGGACCAGTCCACGCGGATGGTGCAGGCGGTCTTGCCCGGAACGGCCAGCCAGTCCTGCCAGCCCAGATGCAGCAGCAGCCGTTCCACATAGTGATCGAACCCCGGACACCCGGCATGCGCGGCCACAAATTCCACAAAGGCGTCGAAAGGCAAGCGCTCGAAGCGCAAGCCCAGGGATTCGCTTTCCAAAGCTCCGGACAGGCTCAAAAGCTTGGGGTTCTGGATATGCAGGGTCCGGCCGGACAGGCCGGGACGGCACATGGCCAGGATGATGGCCTGGGCCGACTGATCCACATAGGACATGTTTCTCGTATCGGTCATGTCCGGGCCCACTCCCATGTTCACATAGGCCCGCAGCTGCTGGAAAAACGCGTTGTCCTCCACATTCTGCTGCAACACGCCGGTCTTGGAATCGCAGGTGATGTTGCCCGCCCGGTAGACGGAAACCGCCAGCCCTTCATTTCTGCATTTTTCCAGAAATTTTTCCGCCACAAGCTTAGAACGCACGTACAGATTGTCGGGATCCTGCCCCAGATCCAGATCAAATTCCGTAAACAGCACCCTGCTGCGGCCCTGCACCCGGCCCGCGCCGATGGATGTGGTGGAGACGTGATGCAGCGCCTTGGGCCTGCCTTTGCGCGCCAACGCGACCAGATTTTCTACGCTGGAGACATTGGCGGCGACGAACGTGCTCCAGTCTCCATAGTGGCTGGTCAGGGCCGCGGCGTGCAGGACAGCGTCCACCTGGTCTTCCAGACCGGCCAGGACCGCGCTCTCCAGCCCCAGATCCGGCCTGGACAGGTCCCCGGCCAGAACCCGGACCCGGCCTTGGGCGGCGTCCTCCAGGGAGCGGCCGAAGCGTTCCCGGTAATGCTCCTCGATCCGCCCGTACGCCTGGCCGTCGTCTTTTGCGCGGACAATGGCCGTGACCCTGGCCCTGGTCGCCTGCAACAATTCCCGCAGCAAATAGATCCCCAGCGTGCCGGTCCCGCCGGTCAACAGCACGTGCACGGGCTCGCGGACCGTGTCCGTGTCCAGACGGTTGTCCCGGGCGCGGGCCCGTTCGTAGGCCGCGAGTTGCTCCTGAAAATCCTGGTCTTCTTCGGGCTGCCTGGCCAGATCCTTCAGCTTCAGCAGCCGGGCGCTACGCCCGATCTCCGCTTCCTGAAAACTGGCGGCCTGGTCCGCGATGGTGGTGTGGGCGAAAAGATCCGAAGCGCTGATGTCGTAGCTGTCGCTCAGGTCCGCCAACAAGGCTATGGCGCTCAGTGAATCGCCGCCGATGTCGTAGAACGAATCGTAAAGTCCGAAGCCCCGGTGGCCGAGCACGTCCTTCCAGGCTTTGGCGATACGCTCCTCCTTGGGGTTGCGCGGGGCAAGGGGCCCGGCGGCCGGGCTCGTAATCTCGGGCCGGGGCAGATTTCTGCGGTCCACCTTGCCGTTGGGATTGAGCGGCAGCTTATCCAGCTGCACGACATGCGCCGGAACCATGTATTCGGGCAGGTTCCGTTTCAATTCCGCTTTCACGGCGTCCGGTTCCAAAGGCTCGGATGCCGTACAATACGCGGCCAGGACCTTGTTGCCGCCCGGATCCTCCAAAGGAACCACCACGCAGTCCTGGACGGCGGCCATATCCCTGATACGCGATTCGATCTCTCCAGGCTCAATGCGGTAGCCGCGGATCTTGACCTGAAAATCCATGCGCCCAATGAAATCCACCGTGCCGTCCGGGAGCCAGCAGCCCTTGTCCCCGGTACGAAACATCCGCTCCCCGGCGGCAAAGGGATCGTCGACAAAATGGGCGGCCGTGAGCTCGGGCCGGTGCAGGTACCCGCGCCCTACCTGCGTACCGGATACGCAGATCTCTCCCGGCACGCCTATAGGGCAAAGATCTCCGTAGGGATCCAGGATATAGATACGGGTGTTGGCCACGGGCATTCCAACGGGAGGCTTGGCCATGATCTCCGGAACATCGTAACTCAGACAGGCCATGGCGGTTTCACTGGGGCCGTACTCGTTGGTCAGGCAGTACGCGCCCAGGCTGTAGGTTTTGAGCTGGTCTCCGCCCACAATGATATGTTCCAGGCTGTTCATGGAGCACATACGCATGAACTGTTCCGCGAACCTGGTGGGAAAATGCGTATGGGTGATGTGCTGCTCCGCAAAATACGCATCAAGTGCATCGGGCGCCCGGCGCAGGTTTTCGGGGATGACGTGCAGGCTAGCCCCGGAAACCAGGGGGGCGAAGATCTGCACCACTGACACGTCGAAGCTGAAAGCCGCGAAAGCCGCGCAGGCGGATTGCGGTCCCATGTTGTGGTGCGTGGCGTACCAGTGAATGAAATTGACCATGGAGTGGTGCTCGATCAGCACCCCCTTGGGTTTGCCCGTGGAGCCGGAGGTGAAGATGCAGTAGGCCAGGGCATCTCCGCCGACGGCCAGGCCCGGGTCCGAGTCCTCCGCGGGCAGCGGGCCGTCCAGAGCTATCGGCGCGCAGGCGTATTGCAGCCGGGCGAGCTGTTCGGATGCCCCCAGGATGCAGGGCGCGCCGGTGTCCTCCAGGATGAAGGCGATTCGCTCGGACGGATAGTTGGCATCCAGCCCCACATAGGCGGATCCGGATTTGAGAGCGGCAAGCATTCCGACCACGGACCAGATCGACCGCTCGGCCACCACGGCGATGATTGTATCTCTGCCGCCGCCGTTTGCCTGCACGGCGCGCGCCGCACGGTTGGCCAGCGTGTCCAGTTCGCCGTACGTCAACGAACCGTCCGCGGCAGCCACAGCGAGATGGTCCGGATTGTTTTGCGCGTGGCCTGCAACGGCCTGGCACACGGTGGGCCATGGGGGCGCGGATGTGGGAGCGGGATTGAAACGGCGCATCAGGGTGCTCCGCTCCTCCGGGGACAGCATGTCGATGGTGTCGAGTCCGGCCGCGGGCGCCGCGGCCACCGCGTCCAGAATCCGGCAGAGATGGCCGACCATCCGGGCGATGGTTTCACGGCGGTAGAGCGAGGTCCGGTAGTCCACTTCCAGCACCAGGCTTTTGGCGTCGTCCTCCACGGCAAAGGAAATGTCGAATTTGGCCGTACGGGTATCATACGCGACAATGTCCACGTTCATACCGTCCACTTCGAAGTGCTGGTCCGCACCCGTGTTGCGCATCACGAAATTCACGTCGAACAGCGGGTGCCGCCCCGGCCCCCTGTTCGCGCCAAGATGCTCGTACAGGCTGCTGACGGGGTATTCCGCATGCTCGTGAACGCCCAGCAGCAACCGGCGCGTTTCCTGGAGCAGCCCGGAAAAAGGCATGTCTCTCCGCAGACGAATGCGCGTGGGCAGCGTACGTACGAACATGCCGATGATCCCGGTTGTTTCCGCCCGTTCCCGTCCGCTCATGCTGGTGCCGATGCAGACGTCGTCGCTGCCGGACCAGCGGCCGACCAGAATTCCCAAGGCCGCCATGAAGACCTGATGCAAGGTTGCCCCGTGCCTGCGGGCCAGTTCGCGGATCCTGGATGCGCTGTCCGGATCCAGAATATGGCGGTAGACGGCACCTGCAAAATCCTGTTGTCCCATGCGGGGAAAATCCGTGGGCATTTCCGCTTCGGGCGGACAATCGAACAGCTCGAACCAGAATTGTTCGTGCCGGGCTTTGACAGCCTCCATCCGGGACATCTCCCAGAAAGCGAAATCCTTGTACTGGATGGCCGGCGGAGGGAGTTCTTTGCCCTGGTACAGGTCGAACAATTCCCTCAGGAATATCCCCAGGGACACGCCGTCAAAGACGATGTGGTGGAAATCCAGTAGCAGACTGTAATGCCCGCCGCTGTGCGCCAGGAGTCTGGCCCGCTGCAAGGGCGGCCTGGACAGGTCGAACCGTTCCACAAAGCCGGGCGCCAGTGCTTCCGGGGCGTCGGGGATCTCCGGACCGGTTCTCCCGGACCCGAGTTTGAGATAGACATCCTCCTGGATCCGTTGCACGCATTTTCCGTCCCGCACCGCAAAGGCTGTGCGCAGGGATTCGTGCCGCCGGAGCATGGCCCGCAAGGCGTCCGAAAGCCGCTTTTCGTCGAGATCGCCGGCAATACGAATGCAAAAGGGCATGTTGTAGGCCGTACCGATGCCCTTCATCTCGTTCAAAAGAAACAGCTGCTGTTGGGAAACCGTGGCGGGGTAGCAGTCCATTGCCGGCGCCGAAGCAATGGCCTCGCTTTGCGCGCCCGCAGTTGTTTCCAGCCTGGCGGCCATGGCCCGGGGAGTGGAACACTCGAAGATGTCGGCCAGCTCCACCTCGCGCTGCAATTGTTTGGATATCAGTACCTGCAGGGACACGGCGCGCAGGGAATCCCCCCCGCATCTGAAGAAATCCGCTTCCGCACCCACCTGCTCCCGGTCCAGGGCCAGGCTCCAGACAGCGGCGAGCGCGCGCTCCAGTTCCGTTTCCGGCGCGACGTACGCATCCGCGGTTTGCAGATCCTTTTCCGGTTCGGGCAGCTGTTTCCGGTCCACCTTGCCGTTGGGATTGACCGGCAGGCTTTCCAGCCGGACAAAAGAAGCAGGAACCATGAACGCCGGCAGTTTTGCTGCCAAACCGGACTTGACCGCATCAATCCCGGCCGGGCCGCTGAAATAGCCGCACAAAAAGACGTGCCCGTTGCTGTCCTTAAAGTCCGCGACCGCGGCCAGGTCCACGCCGTCGGAGGCGAGCATGGCGCTTTCGATTTCCCCGAGTTCTATGCGGAATCCGCGCAGCTTGACCTGCCTGTCGATACGCCCCAGGTGCAGGAGAACGCCTTCCGGGGTCCAGCAGGCCAGATCCCCCGAACGGTACATGCTCTCCCCCGGGCGAAACGGGCACGGCACAAAGCTTTCCTGCGTCTTTTCCGGCCTGTTGTGGTAGCCCCTGGCCACGCCCGGCCCCAGAATGCACAACTCGCCGCCATACCCCGGGGGTTGCGGGTTGTTGTACTTGTCCAGAATGAACACCGAGTAGTTTGGGAACGGTTTCCCTATGGGAATGTTTTCTTCCATCTCTGCAACGCGGCAGAACGTAGTGTAGATGGAGCATTCCGTAGGGCCGTAGCCGTTGAATAGACCATATTGCCGGGGAACGAATTTTCTGAGCTTTTCACCGCCCACGTTCAGGACTCTGAGAGAGGAGCGTTCCACAAAATCAATGAACTGCTCTCCAAGCTGCGTGGTCAGAAAGGTCCAGGTAATCCCGTTCGCCATGTAGTATTCGTTGAGCTGGCTCAGTGACAGCCGGATTTCCTCCGGTATGACGTGCACCTCCCCGCCGCTGAAAAGCCCCAGAAAAATCTCAAGCAGGCTGGCGTCGAAAGAAAAACTGGCGTGTTTGGCTATTCTGTCGTCCGAACCGACGTTCTGGGTCTGTTTGACCCCATGGATGATATTGCAGATGGATCGATGTTCCAGGAGTACGCCCTTGGGAGTGCCTGTGGAACCGGACGTATAGATGACGCAACACAGATCGTGGGGGGCCGGGGCGTGCTCCAGCGGGGCAGCGTCCGCGGAAAAGGCTTCGGGCGAATCAAGATTGAAAACCCTGGCAGCGCCGAAGTCAATTTCCGAGATGAACCTGTCCTGGGACACCACCAGCGGGGAGGCGATGTCCTCCAGCATAAAACGGATGCGGCTCTGCGGATAAGCCGCGTCTATGGGCATGAACGCGGCCCCGGTTTTGAGAATAGCCAGTTGGGCTACGATGATCTCAATGGACCTGTCGGCCAGGAGGCCAACCACCCTTCCAGGTCCGGCGCCCATGTTTTGCAGCGAACGCGCCAGAGCGTTTGATTGGGCGTCCAGCGCGGCGTATGT
Organism: Desulfovibrionaceae bacterium; assembly: GCA_963677785.2. GTDB lineage: Bacteria > Desulfobacterota > Desulfovibrionia > Desulfovibrionales > Desulfovibrionaceae. The sequence continues at coordinate 693,370 of CAXXDH010000003.1, forward strand.
GATGGAACGCCCGCGGCAGACTATCGCCCGGTGCCCGGAATAGCGGTTCACGCTGCGGTTGACGCACTCCACCAGGGTCGTTTCCACTTCCCAATCCGCCCCATCCGCATTGAATTCTTCCAGGATCGTTTCCCGCTGCCTCTCCGACAAAAATTCCAGTTTGGAGACGGGTGTTTCCGGAGCCCGGATGCCGTTATACACCGCCTGTTCGATGAACTGCCCGAGTTCCTTGACGCGCCACTGTTCATAGGTATCCTCGAGGTAGGCGAAATGCAGGACAATGTCCGTGTCTTGGTCGTTGCCGCGTCCGGGGTAGCCTATGAACGCCGTCAGGGAGATGAGCGATTCTCCCTGCAGGTGAAATATTTGTTCAATAGTTTCAGGATACGGATCTTTTATATATTCCACCAGCGTGCAGTCGATGAGGTCTGGAACCTGGCCTGTTCTGGCCCTGATGTCGGCTATCAGTATGTCGTAGGGGTAACGGCCGTGGGCAATTGTTTCGCGGACCGTACGGCTGGCCTCTCTGACCAGATCTCCAAAGGCTGTTTCCGGCGCCACGCGCAGCAACATGGGGCAGGAATTCACGAACATGCCGTGGGACTGGCGCAATTCCGCCGGATACCTGTTGGACAGGGCCGTGCCCAGCAGAATATCCTCACGCCGGAGCAGGCGGGAGAGCACCGCGCTCATGCCCGCCAGCACGACGCGATACGGAGAGATCTTCTGTCCGGAGCAAAAAGCCAGCAGTGCGCTCGCGGTTTTTCCGGAAAACGTGTGCGTCAGCAACCCAAGACGCAGCGAACCGCCTCCCATCCTGCCCGCTATAACCAGGGGGTCGGGAACGGTTTCCAACACCGTGTTCCAATATTTTTTATCTTCCCGGAATTGTTCCGAGTTCAGATAGAGCTGTTCAGCTTCTCCGGCAGCGCCCAACTCCGGACCTGGAGGAAAATCTGCTGCTTCCCCCTTTTCAAGCGTATCATAGGCCTGGACCACGCGATGCAGAAACAGATTCAGGCTGCCGCCGTCAGCGGCGATGTGGTGCATTCGGAAAAAAAGGTAGGCCGTATCCTGTCCGACGTCTGCAATGGCCAGGCTGTAGGGAAGCCGGTCCAGCATGGGGACGATTTGCCGCGACTGTTCATCGGCCCAGCGCAGGTACTCCTTTTCTCCCTTGCCGCTGAAATCCAAAATCTGCATCTCGGGCTTAAGATTGTAGTCCAGCCGTTTGACCGGTCCCGTATCCTGCTCGCTGAAAACCACGTGCAGGCCTGGGGTACTTGCAATCACAAAGGCAACTGCACTGACCAGACGGTCTCTGTCCGCTCCGGCAAAACGCAGAGACGCAGGAATGGTCCACATGCCGGATTCGGGGTAGAGTTTCTGGGTCAGATAAATACGTTTTTCAGCATGCGTCAGGGGCAAAAAAGAATCTTGGGGCACTTTCGCAGCCTCACCTGCAGTCAGTTTGCCGTGCTATGGTCATATATGCTATTCTATTTACAGCAACCTTTTACCTATTATTCTATTTTCATACGGCATGAAATAGTAAATGTAAATATCCTTTGCATAAAAGCTGACTCAAAAGAGCACAGTTTATCTCCCAAGGCTTTGCTTCTGAAGACCGGGCGGTGCTATAGCACACTCTGGCTCCTGACAGATATCCTGACTATCTATTCTGCCTTTCCTTCCCGCAGCATTCAGCCCTGAGCCCACATCCTCTGCATGCTGACAGACGTTGTTTTAGTCAAAAAATGCGTTTGTAAACGCGCACTTGAGGAACGTCGCGGTCTGCTCTGCCAAAATGATGCGCCTTCAGGTCGGGACGGTCTTCAAAGCCCGAGTCCGGATATGGCAACAAGATCTCTTTGTAGCGGTGTGGATCCACATGCTCCAACAGATCCCGGCGCACCCTGGCGTCCTTGTCGCTGATCACCCAGTTGCGAAAAATCACCCAGTCCGCAGCCCATGCCGGTTCCAGATCTTCGCCGGTCAACCCTCCAAGGACGTACAGATTCGTGTAGAATTTTACGGGCAGGTCACCGTAGGTTATGGCTACCACATCATCAGGCCGGGCGTGTTCATTCAGAAACGTGCTGATGCCTTCCATGGGTCCGGGAAAGTGGTTGTGCAGTTCGTAGTTGAAGTTGTGCCATAACAACGGGTTGAAGCTCACCCCAAACAGCAGAATCGCAAACAACGGGTGCGCCAGCCGCCAGGACCAAGCGGCCAGCCCACCGGCAAGGCAGGCCGAGACTGCGAACACCGGCATGATATACCTGGCGAAGGGTGCGGGGTTGGTCAGGGCTAAGACAATGATTATGCTCAAGCCGCAGAACAGCAAAAGGGCCATGCCTGAGAACCAGTCACCCGGATTCCAGGCAAAAGATTTCCGCCTCCAGCCGCGCAACAACGCCACTGCCAGAGCAGCAAACGCCGCGTACAGGATTTTTTCAAATGACATGCCGCGCGACAGCTCTGAAGCATAGCTTGCAATCCCATTGAAAAACAGCTGGGAGTTGAACATCTTGTCGCCGTACTGTTCGCCGTATCGCATGTTCATGAACCAGATCACCCAAGGCGTGTTTACAGCCAGCCCCAATGAGCATGCGGCGACGGTACGCGACAGCATCCGTCGCTGAAAAAGCAGCGAGTGCAGTCCCAATGCCAGGGAAAGCGTCCCGAAATACAGATAATGCGTTTGAAACAACAGAGCGGAGCATGCCGCCAGAAAAAATAATCCCCCTTTTTTGTTCTCCACAAGCCGGATATAGGCGAAGATCCCCAGCAGTACGAGAAACGAGGCCAAAGAATAATACCGCGCCTGCCTGGAGAATAGAATGAACTGAACATTCGTTGCCAGAACTGCTGCAGCAACAAGCCCTGCAGGGGGACTGCGCCAGAGCGTCCTGGCCAGGATCCAGGCCATCAATACGCAGCCAATGCCCAGCAAGGCGAACGGCAGCCGCGCGGCAAGGGTGCTCTTGCCCAAAAGAGCCAGCGAGGCCGCCTCGACATAAAAAGAGAGCCAGGGGTGCCAGCGCCACAAATAATTCTCACCATATTCGGCGCCCAGTTCCTGGGAAAAAAAATTCTTTCCGTCTGTTCCGTAGGGGAGTCCTCTTTCCAGGATAGTCTCCGCGATCAACGCTGTCTGCGCCTCGTCCTGCCACAGATACGGACGTTCCAGATGAAAAAGAAAGGCCACACAGGAAAACAGTATGATCAGACTTACGAGAACAATCTCGCCCCATGTCACAACGGATTGCTCGCCGGTTGTGTTTATCGCCAAAAACTGTTTTATACTATTCATGTGGGGCAATAACTACACCATTAACGCCCAAAAGGACAAGGCGATACGGTATCTTCCTGTCATCTCATGACCAATAAAGGGTAGGGGGGGGCAAAACACAGCACAAGAGAACCCGGCTGCGGTCCGGAGTGCAAAAAAGTGCAGCATACCGTGAAACAGGACAAGAAAAGCGGACAAAATGCGAACAACAGGCTCCCCGGACACAAAAAAAGTAAAGTCCATGCAGTTGCTTTTATACCTTATCACACTTCGGGCAAACCGCTGCGGAGGCAATAAAAGGAAAAATCACGGCGACCTGCGCATACCCGTTGACAAGCCAGGACGATCGCTTCTGCCATCTCATGATGCCCCACCAATTGCCGACCACATTCTGGAAGCGCTGCATGAGTATCTTGGCCTCGTCCTTTTCGCCCCGGTACAGGGCCACGCCTTCGGCGTTTTCACGAAAACGCACCAGGCTGAAACGGAAATCCGCCTCATATCGCTGTTGATCGAAATTCAGCCGGATCAACGGCCGCCGCAGGTAGCTGCCCAGGATGGCGTAGACCAGCGTCATCCAGACCATATAACCGGGTATGGTTATGCCCACCCCGCCAGCTCTATCTGCAGCACCTGCTGCAGATAGAGCTGGTACACGGCCACGACAATATAGACAAAGACGATAAGGCAGAAGATTCCCAACTGATGCGTGAATCCGTCCCAGTCGTGATTTTGCAGGGTGTTGTAAAAAGCGTTGTTCCATTTGTTGAGCAGGACATTGAGATACACAAGCCCCAAACTCATGGATACGATCACTGCGAGCAGACAGCGTCCGTACCAGCGAACCTCGGAAAATCAATAGAGCCTGGCCAGTTGCCAGATGTCCCGCAGAAAGGTCCGTCCATTACGCAAAGTTTCTTTCTTCATAACGAAGAGATTCTCCTTTGCCCTTTTTGCCCAAAAGTCAAGTCTTATGTGGAAAACAGTAGCATTGTGTCTATGCATCAAATAAAGCAACCTATAAAATTCGGGCAAAAAAAAACAGATCTACCGGCTTTGACCGGCGGACTCTGATGGATCAGTCAGGGAGATGTGGCACAGACCGGCAGTTCCGCAAAGCCGGACACTCTTTTTCGGGCTCTACGCATGCAGTTTTCTTCCGAGGCGCCCCCGCATGCCAAGCATCCCGGCGCCAGCGAGAAACGCAAGCAGCAACAGCTTCCAACCGCACGGCAGCCAGGCGACATTGTAACTTGTGGTTGTGGGGGTAAACGGGTCAAAGATCACAGTGTTTAACGAATTATCATCGTATGGGCCATTGTCCGTAATATAATAGGTAATGACTGTTTTATCATCAGTGTGGCTGATCTCAGCCTCTATTTTGTCAAATACTCCCGTGGTAGTGTTGAGTTTATATAATCCATTGATATTGTCATCACGATCAAGATATATGGTAAAAGGAATTGAAGCACCATTGATAGGTTCCGCTCGATTCCGCATAAACGGGATATCTTGTAGGATCTTCTTGAGGGCCGCAATATCTTCCACTGAATGTATACGTCTCATTAACTTCTTTTGTTTCCGCGCCTGCGACCTCATATACGTCTGAAGTCAGAGTGGCGAGTGCAGGCTGAGCAAAAACTAGCAATAACAATAAAATCAAAGCCGTGCGCATCATGAACCTCCAAGATTACTACAATACCATTTCATAGGCCCCACACACAAGCAAGACCACTTTCGCCCTTTTTCAGCAATTACAATTTCCAATACAGACAAACAATAGGAACCGTACCCAAAGTGAGTTGCTTTTTTCCAAAATGTCATATGGAATGCAGCTTATCATACGGTATTACGGCAGCTGCTTTCGCCTGATGACGGCAATCAGGTTCTCCGTAACCCGGTCTTGCCCTCGCAACGTATTTCCCGGACGTATTTCTTTTGCCATTCTCCCCATTTTCTGCTATTTTGTTGCTGTTTGAGCAATCCTCTTGTTCAACAAAGCAAGACCCTATGCCAAGTCGCAAACCAGACCCTTTCCTGCCGCCCTGCTGCGGCATCATCCCCGCGCGATACGCCTCTTCCCGTTTTCCAGGGAAGCCGCTGGCCTTGTTGCTGGGAAAGCCCATGTTCTGGCATGTGTATGCCAGGGCGCGCCAATGTGCCTTTTTGGACTCCGTATACCTTGCCACGGACGATGCGCGTATTTATGATAAGGCTGTGGAGTTGGAGGTCCCGGTGCTGATGACCGCGGAGAACCATGCGAGCGGTACGGACCGGGTTTTTGAAGCAGTCTCGCAGCTGGGCCTGTCCGAGGAAAGCGTAGTGGTCAACATTCAGGGAGACGAACCGGCCCTGGCGCCGGAGATGCTTGACGACCTGCTGCGGGCCTTTGCCGACCCGCAAACGCGCGTCGCCACCTTGGCCCATAGTCCGAGTTCCGAAGAAGCAAGGCTGCTGGATTCGCCGGACAGGGTCAAGGTCGTTGCCGGAGGCAACGGAAACGCCCTGTATTTTTCCCGGGCTCTGATCCCCTGGTCCGAAAACGGGCCGGCAGACGCGGGATTACGCCTGCTGCACATCGGCATCTATGCGTTCCGGCTTCCCGAACTGCGTACATTCGTTTCACTGCCCCGCTCGCCTCTGGAGCAAACCGAGCGGCTCGAACAATTGCGGCTCCTCGACAATGCCATTCCCATCCGCGTGGTGCGGACCGAACACCGTTGCCACGGGGTTGACCGGCCCGCGGATATCGCTGTATTGGAAGCTATCTTAAGGGAGAATCAGATATGCAAGCCATTTTAGCCCTCGAAGACGGGCTCGTATTGCCTTGCCGGTCCTTCACCGGTCCCGGTGAAACCAGCGGCGAGGTCATATTCAATACCGGCATGACCGGCTATCAGGAAGTACTGACGGATCCGTCCTATACGGGCCAGCTCGTGACCATGACCTATCCGCATGTTGGCAATTACGGCATCAATCCCGAAGACGTGGAGTCCAACCGGATCTGCGTTTCCGGGTTTCTGGTCAAGGAATGTTGCAAAACCCCTTCCAACTGGCGGTCGCACGAGTCCTTGCCCGATTACCTCAAACGCAACAAGGTCGTCGGAGTGGAAGGTGTGGATACGCGCCTTTTGACCCGCCACCTGCGGATCCATGGCGCTAAACGCGGCGTCATCTCCACCCTCGAACCTGACGCCGCCAAACTGGTGAAGAAGGCCAAAGGCATCCCCACCATGGAAGGCCTCAACCTGGCGGAACAGGTCACGCCCGAGAAGCCGTATGTCTGGAACGGCAAGGAAATTTCTGCGGCAAAGATCAATGCCGACGGCAGCTATGCCTGGCCCGGCACCGGCCCGCGTATCGTGGTCTTCGACTTTGGCGTCAAATGGAACATACTGCGGATGCTGACCACCCTGGGCATGGATCTGCTCATGGTGCCCGCTTCCTTTACCAAGCAGCAGGTGGACAAACTCGCCCCGGATGCGATCTTTCTTTCCTCCGGCCCCGGCGATCCGGCCACTTTGACCGACTCCATCCAGACTATCTCTCACTTGGCCGACAGCTATCCCCTGGCCGGGATCTGCCTCGGGCACCAGCTCCTGGGACACGCGCTGGGCGGAAAGACCTACAAACTGAAATTCGGCCACCATGGCTGCAATCATCCCGTTAAGGAACTGGAATCCGGACGCATTGAAATTTCATCGCAAAACCATGGATTTTGCGTTGACCTGGACGGTGTCGCAAATATCCGCATGACCCATGTCAATCTGAACGACAATACGCTTGAGGGCTTTGCGCACAACTCCAAGCCGCTCATGGCCATTCAATTTCATCCGGAGGCCTGCCCAGGCCCGCACGACAGCCGTTCCTTCTTCGGACGCTTCGCCAGAATGGTGCAGAGCGCTACCGGTAAGCCCTGTCCCGGACTGGACTCCTGCAACGGCTAGTTTTTTCCTCATCGGGATGGTTTTGCACTCTGAGAACCACTGCCGTGAAACGTACATGAGCCTCCATGCGTCACCGGACACAAAGAGACTCTCATTAAAAAGGATGCGACATGCCCCAGCAGCTCACCAAAGCGCGCAGCCAGATAACGCAGGTAAAATCCTATCTGAAGCAGGATAAATTCTTTCCCGCAGCCAATGCGCTCTATGAAGCTGTTTCCACCATAGTGCGCAACCCGCTCATGAAGCAGGAACGGGAAGAATTCGAACGCTTGATTGAGGAAGCAGTCTTCAACCTGGATGGCAACGCTGAATTTCGCAAACAGATTCCGCTCAAACTCGACTACAAACCCGGCAACGAAAAAGAATTGCTCATGATCCTGCAGGAATGCCTGAATTCACTGCAAAATACCGCTGTTGCCGAGGCCAAGATCCAACTGGAGGAACTGGAAAAGAAAAAACAGACCTCGTTGCACAGAGGCCAGATCCAGTTGGACAACGATGAAGTTGAGGACGCGCGGGATACCTTCAAATCGCTTGTGGAAGAATTCAGCGATGACCCCGACCTCAAAGCCGACATCGGCGACCGGTTTCTCAAGGCCGGCCTTTATGAAGACGCCTTCGCCTACATCTCCGAAGCGCTCAAGGACAAACCTGAATCCCTATATTTATACAACCGCATTGCTATTTCTCTCCGAAAATTGCACAAATATGAAACAGCTGAACAGTATTATATAAAAGCCCTGGACAATATCCAGGCGGATCCCAATCTTTTCTTCAACATCGGACGGCTCTATGTTGACTGGAAAAAATGGGACAAAGTGGTCGAATGGGCTCAAAAAGCCGTTGGTCTGAATCCCGAGTTTGAAGAAGCCCAGAAAATGCTTCGATTCGCGCAAAAAAAACTCAAATAATTCAGAGAGCCATGAGCACGGAAAGCAACGATGTACGTGTCGACATTCTTATCCTGGGCGCAGGACTAGCCGGACTGCGCTCGGCCATTGCCGCCAAAGCCGTCGACAGAAATCTGAAAGTGCTCGTGGTCACTCCTCGCGACAAGCCGTCGGGATCCTCATTCGCCAATCGCAATCAGGCTTTGGGCATGCAGGTTCTGCTCACGGCAGAGGAATGCGGCCAGTTTGTCAGCCGTGTGCACGGCATTGCCCCGCCCGGCTTTGTCAATCCCCAATTGACGCAAATACTGGCCATGGAAAGCGCCGCACGCTTTGAGGACATTCTCCGGCTCGGCATCGTCCCAAAGAGTTCGGAGGATGCGCTGAGCAGGGTTCCCGGCTGTTTTTTGCCCGATCTTTCAAGCGCGGTCATTTTCAATGATCTTCCCGCCCTTTTTCAAGCCATGCTTGAAGCACTTCATTCACTCGGCGGCGGTTTCATTTCCGGCTGGGAAGCCATCGACCTGCTCAGTGACACGAGTTTGTCGGAACCCAACGTACGGGGAGCTTTGCTGCGCAACAAGGAAGGCGAACTCGCCCGTATCCGCGCCAAAACAGTCATTCTCGCCACAGGCGGCCCTGCTTCGCTCTTTTCTAGGGATGTTTCCGGCCCGGCCAGCAGCGGCTATACGTTCGGACTGCTGGATGCGATTGGCGCCGAATGCGACAATCTGCCTTTTGTCCAGTTCATGTGGTATAAGGTGCAGCGCAATGATTTTTTCCAACCCGCTCTGCTCGGCGCAAAAAACGCCCGTATCCGCCTGGTCAACGGTTCCGAAATCAGTCTTCCCCATGCCTATCAGGACATGGTGGAAATGCGCCATACTCACTGCCCGGCTTCCTACCAGCTTCATGACAGCGGACTGGATCATTTTCTGGTCCGACAGCTTGATGGCGACGGAACCGTGGCCGTTAGCGTCGACGGCGCCAACTGGACGCGTATCGCTCCCATGGCCCACGCCGGCAATGGCGGTGCTGTTATCGACGAACACGGACGTACCACCGTCAACGGTCTGTACGCTTGCGGCGAATGCGCCACAGGCATGCATGGAGCCAACCGCATCGGCGGAGCCATGATGCTGGCCACTCAGGTGTTCGGCGCCCGTGCCGGTTATGGCGCGGCCCAACATGCGCTGGAAACAGCTTCTCCCGAATACAGCACACTGCGCGAAGCCTTGCCGCCCGCAGCCGGGAAAGATACTTCCGGCCGTCCCAAGCCCTTTGGCTGGCTGGAACGCCGTATGCATCAACTGGCCCTCATGGGGGGCGTTGTTTCAACTGAGAACGCCATCAACCCGTTTGCCGCCGAAGTGGAGGAACAATTACAGATTCTTTCCGAACGCGGCGAACTCTTGCGCCACAGGTCCGCCCTGGCTTTGCTGCGGCAAATTATTCAATACAGGAAAAAGGCCGAAGCTCCTTCCACAAAGCAATGACCCCGCGCGTCTCGGTAGTACTGCCTGTTTTCAATGCGGGTCCAACCCTGGCGGCCGCACTCGACAGCCTGCTCCAACAAGATCTGGACGCCTTTGAAGTTCTGGCCGTGGATGACGGCTCCAGCGACGACACCCCTGAAATTCTTACGGCATACGCGGCGAAAGACGCTCGCGTACGCCATCTGCGCCGACCGCACGCCGGACTGGTCGCGGCACTCAATCATGGTTTGGCATCCGCCAGGAGTGCGTACGTGGCCCGTATGGACGGCGACGATATCTGCCTGCCCGAACGCTTGCAGGCCCAGTGCGCGTTTCTGGATTCCACCCCGCACATCGGGCTGGTAGGCTGCCGGGTCGCCTTCGGGGGAGACCGCCGGCGGTGCGCGGGATACGCCCGGTATGTGGATTGGACCAACCGGCTCCTGACTCCTGAACAAATAGCTCTGGAACGTTTTCGCGAATCACCCTTCGCCCATCCGTCCGTGATGTTCCGGCTGGAACTTGTGACACAATACGGCGGATATGCCCCGGGCGATTTTCCGGAAGATTACGAACTCTGGCTCAGGTGGCTGGACCAGGGCGTACGCATGGCCAAGCTGGATCGGTTTCTTCTGGTCTGGAACGATCCACCCGGAAGGCTTTCCCGAACGGACGAGCGCTACAGTGTGGACAATTTCTATGCCCTCAAAACATGCTACCTCGCGCGCTGGCTCCAGCGCAACAATCCCTCGCATCCGCGCGTTCTTATCATGGGCGCCGGACGCCCGACACGCAAGCGGGCGGATTTGCTTCAGGAGCACGGCATCGAGATTGCCGCGTACGTGGACATTGATCCCAAGAAAATCGGCAAAAGAGTCAACGGTCGCCCGGTGATCAGCCGCGACGAACTCCCGTCTCCCGGCAACTGCTTTGTCCTTTCCTATGTGGGCTCACATGGAGCAAGCCGAATTATCCGGGAATTTCTCGAACAGCGCGGCTACCGCATGGGCCGGGATTTTCTGCTGGCAGCCTGACGCACCATCCGTGGCGTCGCTGGTGGTGGGATTTTGCGAGGTGCCGTCCTCTAAACATCAAATAAATATCGCGCTACCGTTCGTGCAATCGGTTGTCTCCGTATAATGCTGTAAATATCAGACGATGAGACTCCGAACTTGAAGGGGCCGCCGGTTTCGCAAGCCGTTGGCAACATCCCCCTCCTTGAGCATCGGCGCGTCTGTCCGATCCTTCGTTAGCCCGGCGAATTCATGCAGGATCGCGAATAGTCGTGGAACCGAACTACGGGAACTTCCGGGGCCCAGACGCATCCGCCCTACGCGCGCAACGTATCATTCGGAAATTGCTATAAATTCCGCTGCCAGCGGGTACGTCGATCGTGCGGCTGCAGCAGCCCCTTCCTGATGGCTACGCGGAGTATAATATTCAGGTGAGTGAAACCACGGAATTTTCGCAATTTCCGGCAGGATTGAATTGGTACCGGTCGGCATCCCAATCGTTCACCCATGTCTTACCATCGATAAGATACCGGAATTGATAATCTTTACCTGTCTCAAGATCCAGCGAGGCAATAAAGGAGCCGTCTTTGTTCCGCTTCATCTTCAGAGCGCCTTTTTCCCATTCGTTAAAATCACCCAACAGTTCCACTCGAGATGCGTTGCCCACAGCTTCTTTGCTGACTTTGAAATTGACTTTGCAAATAGGTTTACTTTTCAGAAAGCGTTTCGTTAACGACATTATCAACCTCCATATGAAAAAACGTATTCTTTCCCATCGAATACTCATTTTGTTCATTCTAAACCATGTTAACCAGATAATGTCAATACGCCTGTTTGAAGAGCATTGCGTCATAAATATCGGCCTAGTAGCAGCCGCAGGATCCTGCCATTTCATCCCGGCGCCATGCAACAGAATTTGTTGCAACAAGCCCGTATGGCAATCCAGGGTTGGAAATAAAGCGGCAATGCTCAGGAAGGCGGGTATTGCTTTTGCCTGCGACTTCGTCATCAGCCATGTTGCCTGATCTGGCGCAGCAACAAAAAGAATTCTTTTTCATACTGGGCGACCGTACGATACGGAACGCGAACATGCGCACTTTCCTGCTGCACCAATTTTGCCATTTTTTCCGACAGATTGGCAAGAAGAGTGGATCTGGCGCCTTCGCCCGCCACGGCATAGAGGACGATGATCTTTTCCTGGTCAAACTGGTGCAAAGCCTGCTGCAGGCTGGCGCTGTCAAAGGCGTCGATGTCGTCGATGATTTTCAATTCACGGCGCTCAGCCGTTCCAGTTGCGTCAAAAAACGCCCCATCCAGGGTTTCCAACCATTCGCCTGTTTCCTGGCGGGGAAAAAAAACCAAACGTTCCGGAATCTGTCCCTGGGCAAGCATCCGGTGGATAATTTCCGGGTCTGTATCCGCGGCAGCGGCAAAATCATGGGAATCCATGAAAACCAAGCCATGGTTTTTGAGCTGGTCTTCTTTGGTGAGCATCTCGCGCCGCAGGTTGCGAGCCGCGGAGAGGAAATTCGCTTTGTCCGTGATCACCAAAATGCGTTCCTTCACATACTCACGGTGCGTATTCAGCTGGCCGAAGGCGTCCTTTTTTTGGCCCGTGCCTTTTATCTCTCTACTCTGTATCAAATTCACCAGTTGCAATTTTTCCAGAACCGCATCGATTTCCAGCTGGGATATGATCAGGATGCCTTTTACGGCCGAAACGAATTCGGAATACCTTACCGCGCACTGCAATGCGTTTCCAGAGCCTCCACTGGAGGGCGAGGAAGGAACACGCGAGCACATCAGTTCGAGAATCTTGCAGACGCTGATGAACAAATCATCCGTGGACTGCGCCTGCACCAGATCATAGAGGGTGGCCAACTGCTCCATCATATTGCGGATTATGCGCTGGATCGGTCCCGGACTTTTCAGAATCAGCGCTTGAATTAACGCTTTGTCAAAAGGAATCAGCTGGCATTGTTCCACGGCTTCGGCAGTGGCGAAATAGGGTTCGCCAGTCACCAGCGGCATTTCGCCGAAAATCTGGCCGGGAACGATTTTGGCAACCTCGACCTTGCGGTTGTTGATCTCTTTGCAAAGACGCACTGTGCCCTTTTTTACCATATACGCTACGGTATTAACCTGGCCCTCTTTGAGGATCACCTGTCCTTTCGGCACAATTTTATAATTTTCGGAGTCGGCTTTGCCCATGGCTGCTTTTTTTCTTTGCCTTCATACAAAAAAACGCCGCCTCTTTCAAACATCTTGGTTCAAAACAAGGCGGCGTTGCTTTTTTTCATTACGCCTGCTGCAGGTCACACCGGGAGTGCGCTATTTTGCGTACCCCACAGCCCGTCTCTCGCGGATAACCGTGACCCGAATCTGCCCCGGATAAGTCAGATTGTTTTCCACCTTTTCCGCAATATCTTTGCAGAGCAGATAGGTCCGGTCGTCATCCACGTTGTCGGAATTGACCATGACTCGAATCTCCCGGCCGGCCTGAATGGCGTAGGCTTTGGATACGCCGTCGAAATCCGTAGCGATGGATTCCAGCTCTTCGAGACGCTTGACGTAGTTCTCCAGCAGTTCCTTACGTGCGCCCGGCCGCGCGCCGGAAAGGCTGTCCGCGGCCTGGACAAGCACCGCCAGCACGGAGGTAGGCGGAATATCCTCGTGATGCGCTCCGATGGCGTGGATAATTTCCTTGTTCTCGTTGTATTTTTTGGCCAGATCAGCGCCAATGACTGCGTGCGGTCCTTCCACTTCGTGATCCACGGCTTTGCCGATATCGTGCAGCAACCCGGCCCGCTTGGCTTTTTTCACATCCAGGTCGAGTTCGCTGGCCATCACCCCGCACAGCGAGGCGACTTCAATGGAATGCTGCAGCACGTTTTGCGAAAAGCTCGTACGGTATTGCAATTGCCCGAGCAGGCGAATCAATTCGGGATGAATGCCGTGAACGCCGACGTCAAAGGTGGCCTGTTCGCCGATTTCACGCAATTTGACGTCCAGTTCCTGCTCGACTTTGTGGACAATATCCTCAATACGCGCGGGATGAATGCGGCCGTCGCTGATGAGTCGTTCGAGCGCCAATTTCGCCACCTGCCGCCGCAAGGGATTGTAGGCGGAAAGAATGACGGTTTCGGGCGTATCGTCAATGATCAGATCCACGCCCGTGGCGGCTTCAATAGCCCGGATATTGCGTCCTTCGCGGCCAATAATCCGGCCTTTCATGTCTTCACTGGGAAGATTGACAGTGGTTACCGTCTGTTCGGCGACAAAATCCCCGGAATAGCGCTGAATGGCCGTGGCCAGTATTTTCTGCGCTTTTTTCGAAGCGGTTTCTTTGGCCTCCGTCTCGATCTGCCGGATCATTTTGGCGGCTTCATAACGCGTACGGGATTCAATTTCGGTCAACAGGCGTTCTTTGGCTTCTTCAACAGTCAGTCCGCTGATTTCCTGAAGCTTGAGTGCCTGTTCATCTATCATTCGCTCCAGTTGCTCTTTTCTGTCTTCCAGCTGCCGTTCTCTTTGCGTCAGGTTCTTTTCCAGCGCCAGAACATCGCTTTCTTTCTGAGCAACTTTTTCCAACCGGTCTTCAAGGCGTTCTTCCTTGTCCAAAAGCTTGGATTCGCGCTTTTTGATCTCGCGCTCTCTGTCTTTGCATTCCTGCTCAAACTCTTTTTTGTTCTTGAAGACTTCGTCCTGCCCTTGAAGCAGTACTTCCTTTTTCTGTGCCTGAGCCTCTTTGCGAGCCTCTTCAATTATCCTGTCTGCCAGAGCCTTTGCATCCAGCTCGCGTTTCTCCATAACGCGTTTTTGGCCGTAAAATCCGGCCATAGCGCCGACTGCAAGGCTGCCAATGACATAGAGTATCAGCCCCAGATCCATGTCACACTCCTCTGTATCCATACCCTGTGAGTCGCTCATTCCTTCCGGCAGGGTCCCGGAAAGAAATACGTAAAAAGGGAAATACTATACGACTGATGGGACTGGAACAGAGATACCGTGCAGGGTACTACCGCCAAGGACAATCACTTCCAGGAGCGTGAAATACTCCATTGGAGTGCGGATACATGAATCCCCGGTGATCCGTGTCGTTTACTTTTTTGAACCATGCAAGCATGGCGGGCGCCTAAGAATGACCGTCAGGCTCCCCATATTTGGGTCTGCTCACGGGCCATTGCGTTCAGCCCCCTGTTTTTTGATCATTGGCTCAAAAAACAGTTAAACAATCACGAGATCCCCAGGGAAAATCTTACCGCCTTGCATAACGTACTATGCAGCATCTATCTTTGTCAGAAGCTCTTCAATTCGGGATTCCACTTCCTCAAGCTTCTGATTGGACTGCAAAAGATCGTCCGCCAGCCCAAGGGCCAGAAAAATAAGCAGTTTTTCCTTACTGATCTGCATTTCACCCGAGCCGCCCAGACGCCGGTATTGTTCTTCTATCAAATGCCTGGCGTCGTCAACCCGTTTCTGGTCCGCCTCAGCTTTGAACGCTACATCGAGTCCCAGAATATTCAGCTGAAAGCTTGTTGGCATGCTACATTAAGAGCCTTGCTCGGTGACTTCTAATTTCTTCAACAGGGTATCTATTCGTTCGACAACTGCGGACTTGTCCGCCTGCTCTTTTTCAAGCTGCTCTTTCAGTTGCTGATTTTCAAGCTTCAGGGACTCCAGCCCTGCAAGTTCGGATTGCAGACGATCCTTTTCCGATTTCAATGCAATAATATCGGCCAGTAAACCATCAATTTTGGCTTCGAGTCTATCGAGTATTTCCATTTGATTATAATAACTCCTAACCAGAATAAAATCAAGACTTCACGCGTTTCAGATTGGTTTGGCGCGCCCTGGCAACGGCAAGTCCTTTATCGGGAACATCTTCTGTAATTACGGAACCGGCGCCAACGAGAACGCCCTTACCAAGGGTAACCGGTGCAACAAAGGCAGAGTTGCTGCCGATAAACGAATTTTCGCCGATGACCGTTTGGTGTTTGTTTTTGCCGTCGTAATTGCACGTTATGGTTCCTGCCCCGATATTGGTGTGCGCGCCGATCCGTGCATCGCCGATGTACGTCAGATGGTTGGCTTTGACACCGGGCTCAAGTACAGACTTCTTCACTTCCACGAAATTTCCGACCTGAGCTCCCGTCTCCAGGACGGCATCTGGACGCAAACGGCCGTATGGTCCGACTCTGCAGTCTTCTCCCACTGAAGCACGTTCCAACATGCTGAACGATTTGATCACCGCTCCCGCCTTGACAACACTATCGCGAATCACCGTGTGCGATTCAATGACGGCTCCGCTGCTGATCTTGCTGCAGCCGTAGATCTCGCACGGACCTGTCAAGTTTACGCCTTTATCCAGATGAACGCCAGGACCAATGCGTACGGATTCCGGCGACCGGATGATGCAGCCGGAATGCAGCAGATTGTCGACAATGCCGTACTGGATATATTTTTCGGCCTCGATCAGCTCGAAAGGTGTGTTTATGCCCATTAAACGGGGGTCATTACCGGCACAAACCCCCTCCACCCGCAAGCCCTGGGCCACGGCCAGTGCGACCAGATCCGTAATATAATATTCGCCGCTTTTATTATCATTGGTCAGTTTCTCCAGCAAAGGAGAAACCGCGTCCATTTTCAACCAGTAGATACCAGCGTTAATCTCACTGGGTTCGGGGCCCCAGCGATTCGGGTCGTAATCCTTTGCCTCGACTATGGCGGCCACACGCGCGGTATCGGCATTTCTCACCACCCGACCGTACGCCCCAGGGTCATCGAGTTTGAGTGTGAGAAAAGCCAGATCCGCATCGGCTTCTTTTGCCCTGGCCTGAAACATCCGTATGAGTTCTTCTGTGATCAGCGGCGTGTCGCCGTTCAAAACAATAAGTGTTTTCAGATTGGCCGTACAGAGGGTCTCCCAGGAAACCTGCAAGGCGTGTCCGGTGCCGAGTTGTTCTTCCTGCAGAATCCAGGAACTTTGATTGCGCTCTGGAAAAGACTGTTTGACCATTTCCCAGTGGTGACCGACGACGGTCCAGACTCTGTCGGTATAATGTGCGTCCAGCGCGGAATAAATATACCGCAACATGGGTTCTTCCAATAATTCCTGCAATACTTTCGGCCGGTTGGAATGCATCCGAGTCCCTTTTCCCGCCGCCAGTATAAGAACACCCTGTGCGTCTTGCGTCATGGTCAACCTCGCAACATCCGTTATAAATGAAAAAAGCAGGCCGCGAGCGGCCTGCTTTTTGGGAGCTTAAGCGTAAACTCAAGCCTCGGTGGTTATGCCGCGATCAGGCAGCAGCCCCGCCACCGGCTTTGAGCCGCATTATAGCACGTTGCATCGCAGCCTGAGCGCGTGCAAAGTCTACTTTTTCCTTTTGTTGTTGGAGCCTTTCTTCAGCTCTCTGCTTGGCCTTTCTCGCCCGTTCAATGTCGATCTCCTCGGCTTTTTCCGCACTTTCCGCCAAGATGGTGATCTTGTTGTCGGAAACATCGGCAAAACCGCCGGACACGAACACGTAGCTGACGTTGCCGCCCTTTTTATAATACAAATTGCCTATCTGCAATGCAGAAAGGAACGGTATATGATTGGGCAGTACGCCGAACTCGCCTTCGTACCCCGGAGCACCGATATAATCAACGGTCTCGCTAAGGACAAGCTTGTCCGGAGTCACGATCTCGAGTTTCAAGGATTTTTCCATTCCAGTCTCCTGGTAGGCGATTAAGCTTCTTTAGCTCTTTCAATAACTTCCTCAATGCCGCCAGTCATGTAGAAAGCGCCTTCAGGAATATCATCATGATCGCCGTTCAGAATGGCCCGGAACCCCTTGATGGTGTCCTCGAGTTTGACATAGCGACCGGCAACACCAGTGAACTGTTCGGCAACGTGGAAGGGCTGCGACAGGAAACGCTGGATTTTTCTGGCACGAGCAACCGTCAGTTTATCTTCGTCGGAGAGTTCGTCCATACCGAGAATGGCGATGATATCCTGCAGGTCTTTGTACTTCTGGAGCACGGACTGCACTTCGCGGGCCGTACCGTAGTGCTCAGCGCCGAGAACGTTGGGATCCAGAATACGGGAAGTGGAGTCGAGCGGATCCACCGCGGGGTAAATGCCCAGCTCGGCGATCTGACGGGAAAGAACGAGCGTACCGTCAAGGTGCGAGAAGGTGGTTGCCGGTGCGGGGTCGGTAAGGTCATCAGCAGGGACGTAAACGGCCTGAACCGATGTGATCGAACCCTTTTTGGTGGAAGTAATACGTTCCTGCAGCGCACCAAGGTCGGTACCCAAAGTCGGCTGGTAACCAACTGCGGAAGGCATACGTCCGAGCAGGGCGGAAACCTCGGAACCGGCCTGGGTAAAACGGAAGATGTTGTCGATGAAGAGCAGCACGTCCTGGCCTTCTTCATCACGGAAGTATTCTGCGCTGGCCAAAGCGGTCAAACCAACACGAGCACGGGCTCCTGGAGGTTCGTTCATCTGGCCGTAAATAAGTCCGGCTTTCTCAAGAACGCCGGCGTCTTTCATTTCGTGGTAAAGGTCGTTTCCTTCACGGGTACGCTCACCAACACCGGCGAACACGGAAATACCACCGTGCTGTTTGGCGATGTTGTTGATGAGCTCCATGAGAATAACCGTCTTGCCAACACCGGCGCCGCCGAACAGTCCCATTTTGCCGCCCTTGGGGAAGGGGATGAGCAAGTCGACAACTTTTACGCCGGTTTCGAGCAGTTCAACAGAAGTGCTCTGCTCGGTGAACTCAGGTGCGGCGCGGTGAATCGGCAGGGATTTTTCCGCGTTGATGGGGCCCAGTTCGTCCACAGGACGACCGATAACGTTCATGATCC
Organism: Desulfovibrionaceae bacterium; assembly: GCA_963677785.2. Lineage (GTDB taxonomy): Bacteria > Desulfobacterota > Desulfovibrionia > Desulfovibrionales > Desulfovibrionaceae. The sequence continues at coordinate 711,850 of CAXXDH010000003.1, forward strand.
GGCCAAGAGCAGCGTGGCCGACGGGAACCATGATGGGGTTGCCGGTGTCGGTGGCTTCCATGCCGCGTACCAGACCTTCGGTGGCGTCCATGGCGATGGTGCGCACAACGTTGTCGCCAAGGTGCTGGGCAACTTCGCAGATCAGATCGGGCGCATCTGTGTTGTTGGGGTTTTTGATCTCGAGCGCGTTGAAAATATTGGGCAATTTACCCGGCTCGAACTCGACGTCGACAACGGCGCCGATGACCTGAACAATTTTACCTACATTGGCACTCATAGTAATTTTGCTCCCTTATTATCCTTTCAGCGCCTCAGCGCCGCCCACGATATCCATGAGTTCAGTGGTGATGGCGGTCTGACGGGTCTTGTTGTAGATCTGCGTCAGGCTGCTGATCATGTCGTCGCACGCTCTGGTGGCATTATCCATGGCAGCCATGCGTGCGGCATGTTCGCTTGCAGAGGTATCAAGCATGCCGCGGTAGATCTGCACTTTGATGAAGCGCGGCAGCAATTCGGCCAGCAAGCCGATGACATCAGGTTCATAGATGTACTCGGTGGCGCTGAAGGCTTCTTCCTCTTCTTCCGCGCCGGCTTGCGAACCGATGGGTAGGATAGTTTTAACAACGGGCTCCTGTCTGACCATGCTGATGAATTCGCCGAAGATCAGAATGACCTCGTCCGCCTCGCCTTCGAGATAGGCATTGATCACATCAAGACCAATGCTGTTGGCAAGGGCGAAATCGTAATTGGTCATTTCACCCGCCATGTCTTTGCTGATCTCGAATTCGGACTTTTTGAAAACGTCGCGGCCTCTTTTGCCCAGGCAGAAAAACTTGACGTTTTTGCCTTCGGCTTTTTTTTCTTGGGCGACTTTATTCGCTGCCTTGATCAGATTGACGTTGAAACTTCCGCACAAACCACGGTCGGATGTGACCAAAACAATACAAACGTTTTGGATTTCCTCGCGTGTTTCCAACAGGGGATGTGCGGATTCATCTGCCTTTCCCGCAAGATCACCCAGCATTTCATAGAACTTGTCCGCGTAGGGGCGGAAGCGTTCTATGCGGCCCTGGGCCGTACGCATCTTTGCCGAGGCCACCATGTTCATGGCCTTGGTGATCTGCTTGGTTTTTTTGACTCCAGTTATCTTAGCCTGGACGTCTTTAAGAGATGCCATCCATTACCTCCTTTGGCCTAGGCCTGGAAGCCTTTCATGAACTCTTCAATAGCGCTTTTCAGCTTGCCTTCGACCTCGTCATCCAACTTTTGTTTGCTCTTGATTCCATCAAGAACATCGGCCTTGGCGTTGCGCATGAATTCAAGCAACTCGGCTTCACATTTGCGGACAGCGTCAACAGGTACCTCATCCAAAAAGCCACGAGTGGCCGCGTACATGGAGGTAACCTGTTCCTCAACGGGCATGGGCTCGTACTGGGACTGCTTGAGCAGTTCCACCAGGCGGGCGCCGCGGTTCAGCTTCTGCTGGGTGGCTTTATCAAGGTCGGAACCGAACTGGGCGAAAGCGGCCAGTTCGCGGTACTGAGCCATATCCAGGCGCATCGTACCGGCAACCTGCTTCATGGCCTTGATCTGAGCGGAACCACCAACGCGGGAAACCGAGAGACCAACGTTAACAGCGGGACGAACACCGGCGTTGAACAGGTTGGGCTCCAGGTACACCTGGCCGTCGGTAATGGAGATAACGTTTGTCGGGATGTAGGCGGATACGTCGCCGGCCTGCGTTTCAATGATGGGCAGAGCGGTCATGGAACCGGCGCCTTTGCTGTCGTCGAGCTTGGCAGCGCGCTCGAGCAGACGGGAGTGGAGGTAGAAAACGTCGCCAGGGAAAGCTTCGCGTCCCGGAGGGCGGCGGAGAAGCAGAGACATCTGGCGGTAAGCAACAGCCTGCTTGGAAAGATCGTCGTAGATGATCAGGGCATGCTTGCCGTTGTCGCGGTAGTGCTCGGCCATGGTGGCGCCGGTGTAGGCTGCGATGTACTGCAGCGGTGCAGGCTCGGAAGCGGTAGCCGAAATGATGGTGGTGTATTCCAGGGCGCCGTGCTTTTCCAGAATGTCGGCAACCAGGGCCACGTTGGCCTTTTTCTGGCCGATGGCTACGTAGAAGCAGTGAATGTCGGAATTTTTCTGCGCCAGAATGGCATCAATGCAGATGGCGGTTTTGCCGACCTGACGGTCACCGATGATCAGCTCGCGCTGTCCGCGGCCGATGGGCGTCATGGCGTCGATGGACTTCAGTCCGGTGTACATGGGCTCATGTACGGACTTTCTGGCGACGATGCCGGGCGCCTTCAACTCAACGGGACGCATTTCGGAGGTGTCGATGGGGCCTTTGCCGTCCAGAGGCTCACCCAGGGGGTTGAGCACGCGGCCCATAACGGAATCGCCTACAGGCACGGAGAACACCTGGCCCGTACGCTTGACCGGATCGCCTTCCTTGATGCCGGTATCGTCGCCGAGCAGTGCGACACCGACGTTGTCTTCTTCCAGGTTCAGAACCATGCCCATCAAACCACCGGGGAATTCCAGCAGCTCCATGGTCATTGCGTTCTGGACACCATACACACGAGCAATACCGTCACCAACGTACAAGACGGTGCCGGTCTCGCTCATCTCGACCCGCTGCTCGTAATTCTTAATTTGATCCTCGATAATCTTGCTGATTTCTTCGGCTTTAATCTGCATGGCCCTATTCACCCCTCTTGATGTTTTCTTTCAATATTTCAAGCTGCGCCCGCAAACTTGCATCCATGATGTTGTCGCCCACTTTAAGCACCACGCCTCCGAGAATGGATTTGTCGATGCCGAAATCGAGCACGAGTTTGCGGCCGGTCTGCTTTTCGAGCTTGGCTTTAAGGTCTTTTTGTTTGGCTGCTGCAAGCTTGACGGCTGTGACCAGTTCGCCGCGCACAACGCCTTGTTCGGCGTCGAGCAACGTACTGAATACGGCTTCGATATCGGGCAAAACCCCCAGCCGTTCCTTATCAGCGAGCAGACGGCAGAAGTTGGCGACGATGTTGCCGATTTCAAGCTTGGCAATCAATTTGTCGAGTACACCTTTTTTTTCTTCCACAGAAAAAATCGGGTTGCGAAACATGCGCAGCAGCTGTGGCGCTGTTGAAAGGCTCTCAGCCAGCTGCGCCAAATCCTTACCGTAGGTCTCGAGCGCTTTTGGTCCTTCTTCCTTGCCGATGGCGAAGAGCGCCCGGGCGTACCTGCGTGCAACTACGTTCCCGGTCAATTGAACACCACCTTTGTTAAGTATTTTTCAACGAGCTTTTCATGCTCTTCCTTCGTCAGCTTGTCCTTGAGCATTTTTTCGGCGGATGCAACGACCAGGTCTGCCAGTTCCGCGCGGATGCCTTCGATGGCGTAACGCGCTTCCTGCTCTGCGGTCTGCTTGGCCTGAGCAGTGATCTGATCGGCTTGAGTTTTGGCCTTTTCAATAATGGACGTCTTCAGAGCCTCTCCCTGCGCCTTGTACTCCGCCAAGATGGTGGCGCGCTCCTGCTCCATGTTCGCAATGCCCTGTTCCACTTCCTGGAGCTTGTCCTGGGCATCTTTCTTGCGTTTGTCGAGATCCGCAAGTTCGTTTTCGATGTTGTCGCGTCTGGAGCCGAAAAAAGCCTTGATCTTTTTGCCGGCGGCAAACCAAATGATTGCGACCACGATCACAAAGTTGACGCAACGATACAAAAAGTTCATCCAGATGTTGTACCCCTCGTGTTCTCCACCAGAGGATGCCCATGCCGTTGCGGCAAGGAGAAGCAGTATCCCCACCGCGAATACAACTGTGCGAAATTTTTTCAATTCAAATCCCTCCTCAACTCCGTTTCACTACCCGAGAATCTTGGCCGTTGCCTCTTTGGCGTAGCTGTCGATCTTGCCCTTCAGGTCGGTCATGGCAGCGTCGACTTGCTTCTTAATATCCTCACGTGCAGCCCCAAGGGTCTTTTGCGCCTCCTTGTAAGCAGCATCGATTATGGACTTTTCTTCATCGGTAGCCGCGTCCTTCACCGCAATGCGCTGATCGGTACCGGCCTTCCTCGCCTCAGCAAGGGCCTCCTCATAATTTTTCAGCTTGTCCTGGGCCGAAGCGGAAAACTGCTCTGCTTCCGTGACCATTTTTCCTATGGTCTCGGACCGCTGCGCAATAATCTTGCGAATCGGCTTGATAAGCATGAAGTTGAGAATGATGAGAATCAAGACAAAGTTAATCAATTGCACGACTAAGGTAATGTCCAGGTCAATCATGGTAGGTGCCCATCCTGAGGTTGTGAATTTTTGATCAAAATCAACGCGGCAATAGCTTTTTTTAGGCTGCCTGTCAAAGCCTTTTTTATCCCAAACCAGTGTATAAAGGCGCAAAAGCGGGCTAGGAATGCGCTTTTTCAGCCCCGCCATCCAAGGCCTCGGGATGCTGATCCGCTATGGCTTTCTTGGTTTTTTCGAGCAATTTTTCATTTTTTTGGGGAACTTCTTTTTCAATTTTTGCGCTGGACTGCAACTGATTCATACTCACCTGTCCTTCCAGAACCGCTCCTTCCTCTATCACCAGGCAAGGCGTGTTCATGCTGCCCTGCAGATTGCCGGTTTTGTGAATGACAACTTTTTTGGCGGCCTGAATTTCTCCTTCAAAACAACCGCTCAGAATCAGCTGCCCCACCTGGACCTGTCCCTGGACTTTGGCCTCTTTACCGACAATCAGCGTTCCTTCGGATTTGATCTCCCCTGTAAAATTCCCATCAATCCGGACCGACCCTTCAAAGAAAAGCTTGCCCTGATAATTGGTGCCAGCGCCGAGAAAGGCGTTAATTTCGTCTTTGGCCATGCTGCGCTCCTTGTCTAACGTGTTGAACTCCGCGGCCGCCTTCGGACCGATAACGGGTTTTAAATGCTTTTAAAGACGTATCTGCGCATGGAAACATTCAGTACCAGGCCGATCAGGATAAAATTCACCAAAGTGGTGCTTCCTCCATAGCTAAGAAACGGAAGCGGGATACCAACTGCCGGCAACAAACGTAACACCATGCCCATATTGATAAAAATCTGCCAGAAAAAATAAAAGAACACGCCTGCCGCAAGAAAACTGCCGAATCTGTCCTTGGCGTCCCTGGCAGTTGCGAAAATACTCATCAAAAAGAAACTATAGAATGCGAGCAATGTCATGCATCCGACAAAGCCCCATTCCTCGCCGAAAACAGCAACCGCAAAATCCGTATGCTTTTCCGGCAAAAAACGCAGCTGGCTTTGTGAGCCCGCAAGATAGCCTTTTCCCCACATGCCGCCGGATCCTATGGCGATGAGAGCCTGCTTGACGTTCCAGCCACCGCCATGCGGATCGCTCGCAGGGTCCAGGAACGAGGTGATGCGTCTTTTCTGGTACTCTTCCATGAAAAACCAGGACAGGGGCACCAGCAGCGGACCGACCACCAGCAGCGTTTTCAGGACACGAGCTGTTAACCCCCTGTACAGGATGATACCACCCAATAGCAAGAGGAGGTTCAGCGCGGACCCCAGGTCAGGCTGCATTTTGATCAGCCCCGCGGGTACGGTCCCCACGCCCATAACGAAAAACAGCCCGGCCCACCCGAGTTTTTCCGATTTGGCCGATAGTATCTTGGCCCCGATGATCAGAATGCTGATCTTGGCCACTTCCGTTGGCTGAAAATTGAAAAAACCAAAAGAGAGCCAGCGCTTGGCGCCGTAAATCGTCACACCCCACAACGGAACCGCGGCCAGCAGCAGGATAGTGACGATAAACGCGGGCCAGGCGAGCTGCTTGAGCTGGTTGTAGTCGATGCACATGGTAACCAGCATGCCTCCCAGGCCCACCAGTCCCCAGTACAATTGCTTCTGAAAATACGGGTTGACGATATAGCTGGATTCCAGCCGGATATGGCTGGCCGAGTACAGATTGAGCAACCCCACGCCGAACAGTGCCAACGTCAGACCGAGCAGCACCCAGTTCATGTGGGTAAAAAGACGTTTATCTACTTGCGGCATGTAATCCTGATCCGATGTGTTTCTGACGGGTTATTGACTTCCCGCGACCTTGTTCTTTTTTTCCGGGTCTACGGGTTTGCCGAAAAGATATTCAAAAATGGCTTTGACTATCGGTCCGGACGTAGAGCCACCATGTCCGCCATGCTCTACCATGCAGACGACAACATAGCGTTTGCCGTCTTTTTCGCCCCAGGAGGCCAGCCAGGCATGGTCGCGGTGCATGTAGGGCATTTCATGCTTTTTCTTGCGTTTTTTTCCCACACGTACGACCTGGGCCGTGCCTGTTTTTCCACCCATCCGGGCGTCCGGACGTTTCAGCACACGGCCGGTGCCGCTTTGCACGGTTTCCTCCATGGCGTCAAGAATGAGCTTCCTGTATTCTTCTTTGAGAGGTATCCGTCCCTGTACCTGCGGCGTTTCGTCCAGAAGCAGATTGGGTTTCATGAGTTTGCCGCCGTTGAGCAACGCGCCGATAAACCGCGCCACCTGCAGCGGCTGCGCCAGGGTAAAGCCCTGGCCAATGGCCAGGTTCAGGTTGTCTCCGCCCACCCAGGGCTCTTTGAAACGTTTGCGCTTCCATTGACGCGTCGGGACGCGCCCGCCTTTCTCGTTGGGCAGGTCTATGCCCGTGGGATTCCCGAAGCCGCAGGCAAAAGCGTATTTGCTGATTTTGTCCACGCCCAGTTTTTCACCAACATAGTAAAAAAAGACGTCGCATGAGTGGACGATGGCCTCTTTCACATTCACCGGCCCGTGTCCGCTCTTTTTCCAGCAGCGGAACACGGCGCGCCCGATCTTGTAAAAACCCGGACAGTTCACACGCGTATGCTCGTTGATGACGCCGTTCTGCAAGGCGCACGCGGCCACCATCAGTTTCCAGACGGAACCCGGCGGATATTCATTCTGAATGACGCGATTCTGCAGCGGATGACGCGGATGGTCGTTGAGGGCGTACCATTGCTGTTCGGAGAGACGGCCCGTAAAGACGTTGTTGTTATAGGTGGGTTCGGACACCAGAGCCAGAACCTGGCCGGTATCCGGATCGAGCACGACAACGCCGCCGGCATTGCCTTCCATCTGTTCATGCACAAAACGTTGCAGATCCAGATCCAAACTCAGGGAAATGTCGTTACCGGAAAGGGGGTGGCGCAGGGTCCATTTGTCCAAATGGCGTTCCGTTGCGTCCACTTCGTATTCTTCAAGCCCTTTTTTGCCGCGCAGGTTCTTTTCCAGAACCAATTCCAAACCCTGCCGCCCGGCCATGTCGCCCGGACGCAGTTCCTTGTCGCGTTCGAGCACCTTTTCGTCGGCTTCTCCGAGATAGCCGATGATGTGGGCCATCAAACGCCCGTTGGGGTACACGCGACGCTGCCGGACAATGATCTCCAGCCCGGGCCAGAGCACGGCATTGGCCTCGATGGTCGCCACTTGTGCAAAGGAAAGGTCGGAGACCAGAACCAGGCCTTCAAAGGATTTCACCTGCTTGCGCCCGGCTTCGACTCGTTTCTCCAGCACGTCCAGGGGTACGCCGGTCCATTTGCCGACCTGTTCCAGCGTTGCTTCAAGGTCTTTGCAGTCCTCACGTACGAGGGTCAGCACGTAGCTGGGCTGGTTGATGGCCAGCAACCGGCCCTTGCGGTCTTTGATCTGGCCGCGGGGCGCGTCGATCAGTTCCTTGCGCTGTGTGTTGACCTGGGCGAGTTTGACAAAATATTCGCTCTTGTGGATCTGCAGAAACCAGAACCGCAGAGCGAAAAGAACAAACATGCACAACACGAGGCTCTGCAAAATAACGAGACCGGATTTCGGTGCCGGAACGCTATCCTGTTCATGCAAGTACATCATCATTGCTCTCTTGTTTCGGACGCAATCCGTACGCCAGAGCCCAAAACAGCGGGAAGATCGCGGCCTGCAGCACGCTTTCGGTAAACACCAGGGACTCCGACAACTGAAAATCCTGCAAGGTGGCCATCATCAGGATCAGCACATAGCGCAGCAATCCGAGACAAGCCCCCAGCAGAGTGATGAAAAGAAAATTTTGGGCCTGAAACAGCCAGCGCCCCATAAGGAAAAGGCCGATGAGGGAGCCGTACCACAGAATGCTGAAACCGAAAGCCAGGGATCCCGAGCCTTCCTGAATCAACAGGCATAGGCCGGCCACCCAGGCGACCTGGGCCGGATTGCCTTCTTCAAGGCAGATTACTACTCCGACGATGAGAAGATCAATACCCGGCAGCCAGCTCTGCATCCAGATTGCCAGCACGCCAAAGCACAACCACCAGAGAATGTTGCCAAGCAAATTCGGACTCTCCCATAGACGCCCCTGCCCTTTGCCCCAGGCTACTGGATCAGGTGGGGCAAAACCGACGCGCCGCCCACAACCTTGTTGCGTTTGAGCAGAAGCACCTCTTCCAGTGTCTCGACGGTTATCAACGCCTCGGCAAACACGGTCTGCGGCGCCGTGCCTTCGGTCGAACGCTCCACCGAAACGATCTGCGCCGCGGGCAGTCCCTTGGGGTACAGACCGTCCAGCCCCGATGTCACCAGGATTTCGCCGACTTCCAGACGCGCGTTGATGGGCAGATAACGCAATTCAAGAGGCTTGCCGCTGCCCCTGCCGCAAAGGATGGCGGGCGTACGGTGGCGTTGCCCCCGCACGGCGATTCTGCTGTTGCGGTCCGTCAGCAGCAGCACGTTCGAAAAAAAGGGACTCGCGCGGATCACCCTGCCGACCACGCCGTCGTTGGTCGTGGCGGGCGTATTGATGTCCACGCCGCTGTGTTCACCCCTGTCCACGATCAGTGTTTCCAGAACGGCTTCCACCCCCAGCCGGTAGGCCACGACACGAGCGCCCAGGATGGACCAGGGTTCGGGAGGTTCAAACGCAAGGAGCGACCGCAGCCGTTTGACCTCGGACGCTTCTTCCTTGCTCACGGCCAATGCGGACGCCAAGACTTCAAGCCGTTGGTTGAGCCGGTCGTTTTCGGTTTTTACATTCACCAGGTACACGTAATCGTCCCAGAAATCGGTGCTCTGGGTCTTGATCCATTTTCCGGGCAACAATGCCCACCCCACAAATTCAAGACCGCTGTAAGTGGCCAAAGTATCGAGATAGCCCGTACGAACATTCCAGGTATAAAGGCCGAGGTAACAAAAGAGCGCCAGGACCAGCGCGACGGTGAATTTTTTCGACAGAAGCTTAATCTATCGTTACCTCCTTAAGAATATCCAACGAATCAAGAGCCTTGCCGGACCCAAGCACGACAGTGGAAAGCGGATCGTCCACCACGGATATGGGCAGGGAAGTCTCTTCGCGCAGCAACTGGTCGAGTCCTTTGAGCAACGCGCCGCCGCCGGTAAGCACAATGCCGCGGTCAACGATGTCGGCCGCCAGCTCGGGAGGTGTCTGCTCCAGCGCAATACGCACAGCCTGGACAATGGCGTCCACCCGCTCGGAAAGGGCCTTGCGAATTTCTTCGGAAGTAATCGGAATATTCTGCGGGATACCGGAAACCAGATCGCGTCCCTTGACTTCCATGTCTTCTTCCTTGGTTCCCGGATACGCCGAACCGATCTTGATTTTGATTTCTTCAGCCGTACTTTCGCCGATCAGCATGTTGTACTTGCGTTTGACGTGCTGCATGATGGCCTCGTCCATCTTGTCGCCGCCCACGCGTACGGACTTGGAATACACAACGCCGGAAAGGGAGATGACGGCAACTTCGGTTGTACCGCCGCCGATATCCACGATCATGTTGGAGGTCGGCTCCTGTATGGGCAGGTTCGCGCCTATGGCCGCGGCCATGGGTTCTTCGATCAGGTACACTTCCCGTGCGCCCGCGCGCTGGGCGGATTCCTTGACCGCGCGCTTTTCGACCTGTGTAATGCCGGTAGGTACGCAGATGATGATTCGCGGACGAACGAGGCGGCGCGAATTGTGCACTTTGGAAATAAAATGTTTGAGCATGGCTTCGGTAATTTCGAAATCAGCGATAACGCCGTCTTTCATCGGACGGATGGCAACGATATTACCAGGGGTACGGCCAAGCATGCGTTTGGCTTCATTGCCCACGGACAACACCTTTTTCGTGTTGCGGACGTCCTTGACCGCCACGACGGAAGGTTCACGCAGCACAATGCCCTGCCCCTTCACATATACGCAGGTGTTTGCCGTGCCCAAATCTATGGCCAGGTCATTGGAAAACATACCCAGCATAAAATTCACCATTTTGGTGGACATAGGCCCTCGCTTGCCTAATGAGGCATCAAAAGATTATACGCTTGAGGTGGTTTCTTCAAATACGCTCTCGTTGTCAATAGCCAACAACAAGGCGAGGCTCTTTGCCAAGCTGATTCCGGTCTGAAAAATGAAGCCATTTTACAGTCTATCCGCCTATTTCCGCCAACATTTCGGCAAAAGGATCCAAAAAATTCCTTTGGATGCCGGATCCAGTTGCCCCAACCGTGACGGAACACTTTCCACACGGGGCTGTCTGTTCTGCAACAGCCGCGGATCCGGTTCGGGCCTCAAAGCCCAGGGCCTGGATCTGCCCGGCCAATGGAAGCACTGGACCGAACGCTATGCCCGGCGCTTCAAGAATGTTGGGTTCATAGCATATCTTCAATCATTCACAAATACATATGGCCCGCTGCAACGACTGGAAAAAATTCTGCACGATCTCAATGGATTACAAGATCTCGTCGGACTGGCGGTCGGAACCCGTCCCGATTGCCTGGATAGCAGAAAACTCACCTGCATCGCAAACTTCCCCGCGCAGGAAATCTGGCTGGAGCTCGGACTGCAAAGCGCCGACAACGAAATCCTGCGCCGCATCAACCGCGGCCACACTGTGGAAAGCTTTGTTTCCGCCACACAGCAAGCCGCCGCTCTGGGGCTGAAAGTCTGCGCCCATGTCATTGCCGGACTGCCCGGAGACAGTTGTACGGGCTTTGAGCGCAGCATCGAACTGTGCAGCAGTCTCCCGGTCAGCGGCGTAAAAATCCACAATATTTACATCTGCGAAAACAGCGACCTGGCCACACTCTGGAGACAAGGGGGATACCGTCCTCTGGAAAAACATCAGTACGTCGAATGGCTGATGCGCGGACTGCCTCACCTGCGGCCGGACATCGTGGTGCAGCGCATCACCGGAGATCCGGCGCCGGGCGAACTGCTCGCCCCGGAATGGGCCGCGGATAAAAGCTCCGTGCTGCAGCTCATCGAAAACGAATTTCGGGCTGCCAAACTCTGGCAGGGCTGCGCCTGGCGCGGCTCCCTGGCCGGAAAAATAGCTCCCTGGCCCGGAAAACAACCGCCGGAATGGTTCGCGCCGGACGCCCCGCCGCCGCCCCGGCTGTTTGAAACACCTGGAGCAGCATCATGACAAGACTGACTGAACGGATCATCGCGGCGCCGCTGCAATTGGATCTCGTTTGGGAACACGACCGGCTGGTTGGAGTCCACGTACTTTTCTCCGCTTCCGAAGTCAGCCCGGACGCCTCCCTTGGCAATTCCCCATACTCTTTCCAGGGTACCGAGCCCCTTTCGGAACAAGGCCAGGTGATCTTGCGGGAGCTTGCCGCGTATGTCAACGGACAAAAACCCTCCTGGCCGGATATCGCCTTGCCCATGGAGGATCTTTCACCCTTTGCAGCCCAGGTGCTGCAGACCCTGCGCTCCCAGGTGGACTACGGCCGGACCATTACCTACGGACAACTGGCCGCTCTGTGCGGTCGCCCCAAAGCCGCCAGGGCCGTGGGCGGGATAATGGCGCGCAATCCCTGGCCACTGCTGGTGCCCTGCCATCGAGTCCTGGGCTCCAAAGGCGCCCTGACCGGCTTCTCCGGCGGCGGCGGACTCGAACTCAAAGCCTGGCTGCTGCGGTGCGAAGGAGCTGCATTCCGGCAATAACACTGCTGGTACGTATCTGTAGTGAGAGATAAATGATATGCTCCACAGAGGACTGCACGTGGGAAAATTATTTTTGTTTGACCCTGTATATTTTACTATTGTGCCCTAGAGACTGCAAAATTTCTTTTACTTTTTCTCCGCCTTCCGCGGCCTGCAAATAAAAAAAATCCAGCGCAACATTATAGAGTTCAAGATCATAGATATTTTTCTTTATGATCTTTTTGACAATTTTCTGGTCGCATTCGTTTTTTCGAGGATACTTGTCGTTGACATTCCATGCCGGCAATACGGGCATGGAATATCCGAGAAGTGCCGCAAGAATGGCACAGCTCAAATGCATCTGTTCAACAACACCTACGAATTGCATTTTTTTCACATTTTCAAATGCAACCATAAAATCCTCGGAATTTGCCGCAAGGGAGTAGTCCCTTTCCTTTCCCAACGAGGCCAGCGATTTCGTCATGAGATTGTCGGTGAATTGCAGACGATCGCTCTCCAGGGATTCTTCCAGGGATATGTCGCAGGCGTCCACATGGGCGTTGACATACTTGCTTCGTGTCCAGAAATAATAACAGGAAAGATAGCGGTCGATGGGATCCCGCAGGAACGCCATTTTGAAGCGTGGTCCAGTGCGTTCATGGGCAACCGCCCACAGGTGAAACAGGTGGTCCGGATGGCCGGTAACCACCAGAGGGGCATCCGCCGAGGCTTTTTGCAAAAAACACGAATCATCCGCCTGCTGATGCGTCGGAAGAGCGCAGATGGACTCCGCGCCGTAGGCATTCTCCAACAATTTGACCACGGTGGTGCCTGCGGTCTTCATCACGTGGTAGAAGAATATGTCCTGGTCCAACTGCATTTTTATCAGCCTTTCGGTTTGAACCGCACGCACTGCTTGCCGACGGACAGCTGTAGAACGTACCACGCTCCCCGCAATCACGCTGCAGGATTCGCAGTACTGCACTCTCCTGCAAAGGCAGAGGCTCCGATCCGGCAACGTACCAACCGAGAAAGAAGAGAATTGTATAGAAGTAAGCGAGCCGAACGGCACCGGTAAGCCAATCGGGCATTACAGGACGTATACCCCTCTGGACGCTTATTCTCCCTGAAAAGTTACAGTAAGCAACCCGAGGTAAAATTTTGTACGGCGTGTATCCGGCGCGTCAACAACAGTCTGGGCGAACCTGGACGGAAAAAGTCCGGCCACAGGCTCGCCTGTTTTACGTAATCGGCGAACCTCTCATGCATGTCCGCCGCCGGACCTCCCTGAAAAAAAGAACGGGATCTCTACCGCCCGTTTGCCGGCGCTGTCTCAGACCCGGCGCAATACCAGCACGGCGTTATTGCCGCCGAATCCAAAAGAGGTGGACATGATGGTATCCACCTGTTTTTTACGCGCCGTTCCCGGAACATAATCCAGGTCGCATTCGGGATCGGGTTCGTCCAGGTTGATGGTGGGCGGCAGAATACCGTCGCGGAGCACCAGACAGGAGGCAACTGCCTCGAACGCGCCTCCCGCGCCCAGCGAATGGCCGAGCATGGATTTGATGGAACTCAGCGGGACATCCTGTGCGCGTTGGCCGAAAACTTTTTTGACCGCGGCGGTTTCGGTTTTATCGTTGACCACGGTGCCCGTACCGTGGGCGCTGATGTAATCAATGTCCGATGGAGAAAGCGCAGCGTCCGCCAGAGCCCTTTCCATGGCCAGGCTCTGCCCTTCGATATCCGGTGAAGTCATGTGTGTGGCGTCGTAGGACGAACCGTAACCAATGATCTCGGCGTAAATATGCGCTCCGCGCTCTTTGGCCTGTTCGAGTTCTTCCACAAGCAGCATGCCCGCACCCTCGGCCAGGACCATGCCGTCGCGGTCCTTGCTGAACGGGCGGCAGGCGCTTTCTGGCGCGTCGTTACGCCGACTGGTGATACGCAGCCGGTGCCAGGCATGCATCATGCCCGGATTGATGGTGGCGTCCGACCCGCCGCAGATCACGGAATCCGCCCGGCCGTCGCGGATGTAGGCGGCCGCCTCGCCGATGGCGTTGGTGCCCGAGGCGCAGGCCGTGGCCAGTGAAAACCCCTGCCCCTTGCACCCGAACTGCATGGCGACATAGGAGGCGGCGGAGTTGCACATGATCATGGGAATATCCATGGGGCGCAACGCCTTGGGCCCCTTGAGCGCCATTTTCGCATGCTGGGTGTCGAACGTGGTGACGCCGCCGATGGCGGTGCCGATAATGATACCGCTTTGCGGATTCACTGCGCCGGACTCGGCGGCTGCGTCCAGAGCGGCGCAAACCGCGAACTGGCTGTAGCGGTCCATATATTTGGCAGAACGGCTGTCCAGCTGCTGGAGCGGGTCGAAGTCCGTCACTTCACCCGCGATCTTGGTGCCGTGGTCCACCGGGTCGAAAAGCGTGATCGTCCCGATGCCGGACTTCCCCTTGCACAGCGCGTCCCAAAAGACATCCACGCTCAGTCCCACGCAGGAGCGTACGCCCAGACCGGTAATCACGGCCCTTCTAGCCATCGCCGAGCTCCCGCATCACGACTTCCGCCAATACGTTCAGCGTATTGATCTTGGGCAGGTCTTCGTCCGTGACGAATATTTCAAATTCATCTTCAATGGCCGCAATAAGCTGGGCCGCCTGCAAAGAATCCACATCATAATGATCAAAGGGCGTATCGTCGTCTATCACGCTCGCGTCTTTCTGAAACTCTTCCGCCATCAGTGTACGGATACGTTCTTTAATTTGTTGAGCCTGGCTCATCAGTAACCTCCGGTTCTTCTAATCTCCACCCGCCAGGGAGTCGGACTAGGTCTTCCCTTTTGCGCGAAAGAAGTCAAGCGCCACGGCAGGGATGTGCAGCAACTTTTTTTATACTCAGCGCGCGGTAAAGAAAAGGGGCAAAGAATGAGTAAATCGGCCAACGATTGGAGAAGAGAAAGACGTGCGCTCCGGACAATCAACTAAGCCCGGAGCGCGACAACAGCAGAGTACGGTCAGGAAATACGCGAAGACAAGGGCTTGCAGGCCAGGCCAAAGGCGTTGGCCACGCCCTCGCAATACAACTCACCCTGGTGGCAATTCAAGCCCAGGCCCAGAGAAGCATCTGCCTTGACGGCATCCAGTCCGTTGTCCGCCAGAGCAATGGCATAGGGCAGGGTCTGGTTGACGAGGGCGAATGTCGACGTACGCGGCACGGCGCCCGGCATGTTGGCGACGCCGTAGTGAACGACATCGTCTACCAGGTAGGTGGGGTCGGCATGGGTGGTAGGATGAATGGTTTCCACACAGCCGCCCTGGTCCACGGCCACATCGACGATGACGGCCCCGGGCTTCATGGTCTTGATCATGTTCTCGGTGACCAGCCGCGGGGCTTTGGCGCCCGGAATCAGCACCGCGCCTACCAGCAGGTCCGCGTATTGCACGGCTCTGCGGATATTCGGCTCGGTGGAGGAAATGGTAATCACCCGGCCCTGGTAAATATCGTCCAGATACTGCAAACGCTTGTGGTTGACATCCAGCACCGTGACCTGCGCGCCCAGGCCCACGGCCACGCGGGCGGCATTGCTGCCCACGATGCCCGCGCCCAGAATGACCACAGCGGCGGGAGAAACGCCGGGAACGCCGCCCAGCAGCACGCCCCGGCCGCCCTGCGAGCGTTCCAGATGGTGCGCTCCTTCCTGGGTAGCCATACGTCCGGCGACCTCGCTCATGGGCATCAACAAGGGAAGACTACGGTCGGGAAGCTGCACGGTCTCATAAGCGACGCCCGTGACGCCGGATTCCAGAACGGCATCGGTCAGGCCTTTGTCTGCGGCCAGGTGCAGATAGGTGAAAAGCAGCAGCCCTTTGCGCAGGTAGCTGTATTCCTCGGGCAACGGCTCTTTGACCTTGATCACCATTTCGGCGTTCCAGGCCTCGGCGGCGTCGACCATTTTCGCTCCTGCAGACTCGTATTCGGCATCCAGCAGGCCGCTTCCCAGCCCCGCGCCCTGTTCCACCAGAACCTCGTGCCCGCGCCGGACAAGGCTTTCCACTCCGCCCGGAGTCATGGATACGCGATTCTCCAACGTCTTTATCTCTTTAGGAATACCAATACGCATACTTTCTCTCCCGTGTTTTAGGCGTCCGTGAAAACAGCTTCCGGCAGGCAAATCCACTTGCCCTTGGAGCGCATGACCACAAATGATTCCGTGGAGGCGATGCCGCCCACCTGCGACAGATCATGATCCATGAAGCGGTACAAATCCTCGATATCCTCGGTCAGAATCACCTCGGCCACAATATCGTAGCGTCCGGTGACCACACCCGCCCACTGTACCTTGGGAAGCGCCGCCACACGCTCGAGCGTATTGCCCAGCTGTTCGTGATGGGAAACGGTCAGGCAGACAATGGCCACGGTCAGGCCTTTGACCTTGCTCGGATCCACCAGCCCGGCAATTTTCATGAGTCCCTCGGCAAGCAGGCTTTTGAGCCGCGTACGTACAGTGGGCGCAGTGACATCGAGTCCGCGGGCCAGCTCGCTCACCGAGCAGGTGCCATCCTGCATCAACAGGGCCGCCAGTTTTTTTTCCTGCGGGTCCAGAGATCTTTTCACGATCGACCTTTTGTAGAATTTAAAATATTTTTGACAAATTTTCCTTTTCAGAAAAAATAATGAAGAAATTTTAGCATAATTTGCAATTTTGACAATATTTTTTTTGCATTTTTGATATTTCCTGATAATTTATACAATTATGCAAAATATGTTTTTGAAAAGACAGCAATCCTGCTGCAAAACCACAAAAAAAAGCCCGGCGCGTTGGCCGGGCTTTTGGGAATTCAGATCCGTACTGTCAAACAGTGATCGTTATTTGTAATAGACTTTGATGGTATTGGTGCTGGTGCTGCGCTGAGTTCCGGCTTTCTTGTCGCGCAATTCACCGGGTGTGGGCTGTCCGGAGGTGATGACGACGTTTTCTCCTTCCGTGAACAAAGGCGAATTCTGCACAAAGTATTCGCCCCGGTCCAAATGACTTTCCAGCTCCATATTGGGCACTTCCGCCTGCACCCCATAGAAAAAGTTCAGGTAGCGCTGCACCCGGGTGTCCGGGGTGAGTCCGTACACGGGAATACGCGGCCGCCGGCTGGACAACAGGCGCAGGGTGGAGCCGCTTCCGGAATGGGAAACAATGCCCGAACTGTTGAGATTGTTGGCCAGCAGCGCCGCGGCATAGGCCAGATACTTGGGCGGGTCGGTTTCCAGAGCCGGATGAAAAGGCTCGGAACGGCGTTCGTGAAAATAGGTTTCGGCTTCGGTGGCCAGGCCGTTGATGGTCTTGACGACTTCGACAGGATAGCTGCCGATGGCGGTTTCTTCCGAAAGCATCACGCAATCCGCGCCGTCCAGAATGGCATTGGCCACGTCCGTGGCCTCGGCACGGGTCGGTACGGGGTTTTTGACCATGGATAGCATCATCTGGGTTGCCACGATGCAGGCCTTTTGCTTGTGCCTGGCGGCTCGAATGATCCGTTTCTGGATGATGGGCAGGGAAGGCACCGGACATTCCAGGCCGAGGTCTCCCCGTGCGACCATGACCACGTCGGTGAGATCGAGGATCTTGTCCAGATTCTCCACCGCGTTGCTGCGCTCGAGTTTGGCCACCACAGGCACCCAGGTGCCGTGGCGTTTGATTTCTTCCTTGATGTCCACGATGTCGCCGGCATCCTGCACAAAGGAGATGGCCAGAGCGTCCAGGCCGATGTCCAGCCCTTCGTGCAGATCCTTGCGGTCTTTGTCGGTCAGCGCCTTGATGGGGTGTGTTTTACCCGGAAAGGCAATGCCCTTGTGGGAGGTCAGAATGCCGCCGTTCTGGGCCTGCATCTCGTAGACGCAATCGTTTTCAATGACCTTGGTGACTTCGAACTGCAGCATGCCGTCCGAAAGGGAAACAGGCATGCCCACCTGCAGTCCTTGCAGCAGCTCCGGAAAATCCAGGCCGATGAAAACAAGATCGGGATCGCCCTTGCCTTCCTTGTCCGGTGTGGCCAGAATCACCCGCTCGTCTTTTTTGATGGTCAGGGGCGAACCTTTGATTTCTCCGATACGTGTCTTGGGTCCGCAGAGGTCGCCGAGAGCCGTGAGTGAAAAGCCCACTTCGTTCTCCAACTCGCGGATCAGCTTGACCACAGGAGCGAAGGTTGCAGCGTTCGAGTGCGAAAAATTGAGACGAAAAATCCGTACACCGTACCCGACCAAGCTTTTCATGGTCTCATAATTCATGGAGCTCGGACCGAGGGTGGCGATAATTTTACTATGCATAGGGCGCTCCTCAGGTGAGAGTGTTCTAAAATTGTATCGATTCCGGCTGATCCCACGCGATCGCGGACTCCGGGTTGCTTTCGCACTATATGCAATCAGCACGTTATTTCAAGAGAGGAATGGGCTCCAATCCAAAAAGCAGCATAAAAATGATCTCCTCATCATTTCCGTCACAAATTTGCACCCGTCGCAGCAACCCCCCCCCAACGGCCATGGAGTCACGTACTCCATAGTCTTTCAAACTAGTTCTATACTGTATTTTATATAAGTTAATAAGTTTTACACTTGACAGTAAGCCGCTCTTTACAACCTCTTACCATTCGACTGTATATCAAATAAACTTCCAATAATATTATTTTATTTTATAATTTTTTTACAAAACGCATATTTTCAGCTTACAGCGACATCACGAAAGGCACTAATCCAAACCTTACAATATTATTTAAAGCTGTAAGGTTTACTCCTGCACACTTTTTCCAATTTTATCGTGATCTATTTAATTTTTATGATTTTTCGTGACTAACTCAAAAACGTTATTCTTTTCACAAAAATCAGTTTTTTTGATTTTTTATCTCTTTTTTCATCTCTTTCCCACCCCAAAACAAAAATATTTATATATAGATCTATTATATATATAAATATTTTATAAAAATAAATTGACCAATTTTTTTAGCGCGGGCATCCTGAATCAAAATACGCATTTCTTACGTGGCATGGAATACTGTTGTATTGTGAAAACTTTGGAAACTGCAAAATGAGGAAGATCATGAAACGGTTAACAGCCATCGTGCTGGCATTGGGGCTGGTACTTGGAAGTTACGCAATTGCCCAGGCGACCGAAATAACGGCTCGGGGTTCGTTTGAGTTTACATTCGGCTGGTATGACAACGCCGATCTTTTCGATTCGGCCCAGGACAGCAAAGCTGCCGGACGTTTCTACGGAGGCGATGGAGGCAATGGGACCGAGGATCATTTTTCCGCTCGCCAGCGTACGCGTTTGCAGGTCAATTTTATTGCTTCAGAGAACGTGCAGGGTGTCGTGTTTTTTGAAATCGGTGAAATCGAATGGGGCAGCGGCGGCGGCTCCATGGTAGGCGGCGGTGTCGGCAGAGGCGGCGGCGGCGCCATCGGCACGGACGGCGTGAACGTGGAAACCCGCCGCGCGTACATCACCTTCAACGTGCCCAACACGGAACTGCTGTTCCAGGTCGGTCTGCAAGGCATTTCTCTGCCTTCCGAAGTTGCCGGATCGCCCATTGTGGGATGCGGCGGAACGGATATGGCGGCTGCCGTCGGCATATACACCGTCAACGACATGGTCACTGTGGGCGCTTTCTGGGCGCGCCCGTACAATATGGACAGTGGATACGGCGGAAGCATTGCGCAAAACGACGAAATGGACCTGATCGGACTGTTCGTCCCCGTTGCGATTGACGGCATCATGACTGTCACTCCCTATGCCATGTACGGCATCTTCGGCACGGACGCCGTTGGCAATACCCTCGGCAGATTCCCCGGCCTGTATTCCAACGCCGTGGGCACGAACTCGGCAAACAACGCAAACGCGCTGCTGAACAACGACTACTTTTATGGCTGGTGGGCCGGACTGGCTCTCGAATACAACATGCTGGACCCCCTGGTCTTCTCTCTGGACGTGGCCTGGGGCTCTCTGGATGATCCGACGGACGACATGCTGGACCGTTGGGGCTGGTACCTCGCCGGTGAAATCGACTACAAAACCCCCTGGGTTACGCCCGGCATCCTGGCCTGGTGGACCTCGGGCGATGACGACGACATCTACAACGGTTCCGAACGGCTGCCCTCCATCGCGCCGGATTTTACCGGTACCTCATACGGTTTTCACGGCAGCTCGCTGCTCACCAGCGACAGCATACTGGGCAAAAACGCCTCCGGAACCTGGGGTATCGCCTTACTCTTCCAGGACATCTCCTTTGTTGAAAAGCTGACCCATGAAGTCCGTGTCGCGTTCTTCGGCGGCACCAACGATCCCGCCGCCATGCGGGATTACCGCAGCATGACTGCGGCGCACAACCCTTACTGGAACAACCCCTCCGACATTTTACTTACCACGGCGGACTGGGCCTGGGAAATCGACTTCAACACCCAGTACCAGATATACGAAAACCTGGCCGCCATCCTGGAAACAGGCATGGTCGATGTACAGCGCCAGGCCTACCCGTGGCGCAATCCTGAAAACCGCCGCAACAGCGGTTTCTATAACGCCGGCATACAGCAGCTCTGGAAAACCAGCACGGCCTGGAAGCTTGCCTTCGGTCTCAAATACACCTTCTAACAAGCAGTACCCTCTTCTTGCGACAGGGCCGGAGTTGTGCTTCTCCGGCCCTATTCTTTTGCGTAGGGAAAACAATTGCGAAACTGGATGAAAACGGATGCTTCTGCACTGATGCGCAGGATATTATGGCAGGAGTTTCTCAGAATGAAGATATTGGTTCAGCGCCCTGGCCACGCACGCGTGTCCGGCAGGAGTCCAGTGCGCGTCCACCACAAAGTAGGTCTTGTCGCCCTGCTTTTCGGCGCTGCGCAGAGGCAGGGTCAAATCAAGAAAGCGGATGCCGCGTTTCTCAAGATAATTCCGTAAAAAACCTTGCGGTTCCTGGGCTTCGTAGGCGTTACGTACGTTTTCCAGATCATATCCGAAAAGGTCGCGCATGAGCTGTTCATAACGCTCCGCGATCTGAAAATTGCTGGGCACGTACATGACGACATACTCTTTGTTCCGGGATTTGAGAAACCGGGCCATGTTCACGACGGACTCCAGGCACTCCGCATACAGCTTATCATTTTTCCGGGGTGCGCCTTTCAGAAAATAATAGGGCAGATCCACACCAGGCCCCTGTTCTTCTCCCACATAGGAGAGTCCCAAGCGAAACAGCGCTTTGCGAAACAGCACGTATAGCACCGAATGACTGAAAAACCAGGTGCGCAGCCGCACGAACGCGGAGTTGGCATCCGCCTGGGCGCGCGCCAGATGGCCGTCCACCACGCGAACGCCCGCAAGCTCCTGCTTGATGATCCTGCCTGCCTCGTTCCGTGTCGTACGGATGATGCTCTGGTCATGAAAATCATTGTACGGGAACAAGGCCATCACGACCACGCTCGGGTCGTAGCGGTCGCAAAATTTCTCCAGATAATACTCGTACTGTACGGGCCCGAAGCCGTCGTCAAAACCTGTGGAAAACACCGCGGCATCCGCTCCACTATCCTGCAGCATCTTTTCCAGCCGGTGCGTGAACATCTCTTTGTAGTCAACCCCAAACCCAAACGCAAAGGAATCTCCCATAACCATTATCCGGTCGGACGCGGCCCTCAATTCGGCCAACGAGCGCGGATCGCGAATGCCCTGCGCATTGGTCTGCACATAAGCGGAAAATTCCCTGGACAGCATCCAACCCTTATAGTCAGGCTTGAGCCGTATGGCCCGACCGTCCGTCGCCGTATCGAAAAAGCCCGACGTGGTTTCCAAAGGAACAAAGAACCGGACGCCGCATTCCAGCAGCAAAAGCATGACAACAAGGCAAACAAGAAAAAAGAGGCTCAGGGTTGTTCTCGGATGCCGTTGAAAAACGGAACGGCCGCTCCTGTCGGTCATGAATGAAAGCCTTTCTCTTTTATGTTGTTATTGGCGGACGTAGGCCGCCACGGCCAGCACGGTGTTGACGTAACGCGCGCTGCGGTTGTAGCGCAGCAGCACTTTTCTCTGCTTCGCCGGGTCATGCATGTCCCCCTGCCAGCCCATGGCCCGGACAAACTTCCCGAAACTCGCCAGCATGTCGTCCAGGTCGAACAGATCCACCTTTTGATCGCCATCGCCGTCCACGCCATAGCGTACGGCGTTGCTGGGCATGAACTGGCCGATACCTATGGCTCCGTACATGGAACCGGGAATGGACCAGGGATCCACTCCGGCCCGTTCCGCGTAATGCAGCAGGGACTTGAGTTCGTTATAGGCCCAGTTTCCCTTGATCCGCGCTTTTTGTTCGAGATAGGCGCGTTTGTCCGCGTCAACGCCCTTGGAATCCGTGGCGGTGTAGGTCTGTTCCACTACGCTGAAATCCGTGGCCAGGGCCATACTTGCCAGCACGCTCATAACCGAATAATCGCCGAAAAAGGTCCCCAGCCGGGTTTCCACCGTGAACACGCCCACGGCAATTTCGCCCGGAATGCCGTAATCCCGCTCCAGCTGCCGCAAGGACGCCAGGTGTTCCTGGTAAAAGGCCTTGGACGCGGCCAGCTGCTGCGGTGTGATAATCTTATCATACACCGGCGGTTTGGCCGGTTTCTCGCCTTTTTTGGGGTCGGGCGGACGCTTCCGACGGGCCGGCGGCAGCTGCAGCTCCTGCCGTATGGCCAGATACAGCTCCTCATCGGGTTCGCCATCGGGTTCGAGCCCGTGCAATTTCTGAAACTGCTTGATGGCGCCGCGCGTACCGAATCCGGCCAGACCGTCGGGCTTGCCCGGCGCGTAGCCCAGGTCGAGCAGCCCCTGCTGGATCCGGCGGTTCAGTTCGGCTCCGTACCCGAGGCGGACGAGCTCGTGCAGTTTCATGACCATGGGACTGGCCGAAAAAGACGCCTGGGGGTTGGAGAACACCGCGACCATTTCCGCCTGGTTGAAGCCGTCCGTTTCCAGCCGCTGAATCAGCGGCGCCCAGAACCGAACCTGAGCCGGAAGTTCCTGCTTGGGCGGCTTCACCTGTGGAACCTGCACCGGCTTGGTCTTTGAGGCGCAGCCGGACAGCGCAACGAAAAGCAGCAACGCTCCCAGAAGTGAAAAACGCAAATAAAGACAACGAAGCATACGGAGCTCCTTTTTCATACGGGAATATCTCTGGCGGTCTGTTGTGCCGCCGCGGCTCAGAGCTTTTTCTTGCCCGAAAGCTCCAGCACGCTGAAAGAAGCCGCGGCCTTGGCAGTGACGACGCCGTCGACCGTGGCCGTGCCCTCGGCCTGGATCACACGCTTGCCGCGCTGTACGATACGGGCCTCTGCGCGCAGCTGGTCGCCTTTTTTGACCACCCGGAAATACCGGACCGACATCTCGATGGTGGCCGTGCCTTCGCCCGGATTCAGCACGGTTATCACCGCGTGGGCCATGGCCTCGTCCAGCAGGGTGGCCTGCAGGCCACCGGCCAGCACACCCGCGCCCTGGACGAATTCTCCATTGACGGTCAGAGCTAGTGTAACGTTGGCCGCGTCCATCTGTTCGATGGAGATGCCGAGAAAAGCGAACAACGGATTGACCGTCTGTCCGGGTTGCTGAACAGCTTTGAGATACTCATTCACTGTGTTGTTTCCATGAGAATAGTATAGATGTGATTGAGCGACCGGCATACCCGCCGGACGCCGGGGCAGGGTCAGATGTCCTTGTGCGCTTCGGTCCGCCCGAGCAGGCCGCGCGATTTCTGCCCAGTGCCGGGCCAGGGCGCGCCCTTGAGTTCCTTGTACAACTTTGCCGCCTCGGAAAAATCCCTGTTCATCCGCAAGGCCATGGTCAGATGCTTGAGCGAGTTGTCGAAGTCGTCCATGAAGTAGTAGGCCTTGCCGATGTTGTAATAGACGTTCTCATCATTGGGCGTCAACTCCAGCGCCTGCTTGTAGGCGCGGATGGCGCCTTCGTAGTCCCCGCCCTTGCGCAGCTTGACCCCCAGACTGTTGAACGGATTGGTGGCCGCGGAATCATACTTGAGGATGTCGATAAAAATCTCCTTGACCTTTTCCATCCGGTCGAACTCCGCGTACACATCCGCGGCCCGCTTCAGGTAGAACTGCGCCTGGTCCACTTCTCCCTTGCCCTTGAAGGCTTCGGAAAGCCCCTGGTAGGCCTCGGCGAACAAATCGTTGAGCTTCAGGGCCTTTTGAAAAGCCACAATGGCCTTGCCGTATTTTTCGCGGATCAGATATTTGCAGCCCAGATCGTAGTATTTTTCCGCCTCGCTCTGCAAGGAAAGCACTTCTTCGAATTCTTCGATGGCGTCGTCGTATTCGCCGACCTCCAGCATCAGTTTGGCATCCTCGATCTGGCGCATTTCGATTTCGCTGAAGCGCAGCAGCTGCACTGCCGTGGCCAGATGACGCTCGAAGGTCTCCTGGGAATAAGGACGCAGAATATAGCCCGAACATCCGGCGGCCACAGCGTCCAGCACGGCGTTGCGATCGTTGTCCGTGGTGACCATCACCACGGGCGTATGCTTCATGCTGGGGTTGTTTTTGACGGTACGCAAAAAGGTTTTGGCGTCCATGTCCTGGATTTCCGAATCGCAGATCAGGATATCGCAGGCCGCGGCGGAGAGCAGCTGGAACGCGCTGGTGCCGGTGGGACAGGCCTTGACGAACTCCATGTCGATCTTCTTCAACGAGGCGATGTCTTTTTCCACATGCGCCTTGTTTCCGGACACCACTGCGACCCGTTTGGCCGTACGTACGCCAGTAGATTCGAGTACCATGAACAACCCCTTGCTGGGACGGATTAACAGGCTGTTTTAAAGGATTTTTCAACATTAAATTATGCGAACTGAAACGAAAACAGCCGCCGGCTAGCCAAAAAATGAGCTGTTTCCAAATTTGATAGATATTAGCATAATACGTACGGCTTCCACAAGTCGCTGCTCCTACTGGGGCTGTTCGACCCTGAACAAGCAGCTCGTGTTTTGCAGACAGCTAGCCCATATGTCCGCTAGATTCATAAAAAATTGCCGAAAAACTGGTCATATGGACATGTATTGAGGGTTTCCCGGCCAACGCGAACTCCATGCGGGGAACCGCTTGCGTCAGCTGCAACAGGTGAAACACCCCCTCGCGCCGGATCAATGAACATTTTTTTTAACAAACCAGCACACGTCAGTGCTTCGTCACCGCCTGGAGTTTGGACCTGTTGAAAATTCTTTCCCCTTTCGCCGTTAACTTTCTCCATTAACGCTCGCCAAAAAAAAGGTTCTCTGCTAACATTCTATACCACGTATTTTCTACGGAAGTGACTTATGCAATTTGAGTCATAAAACCTCCGTGGATTCTTTTACGTCAATGAAAAATCATTGCAAAGATACAAGCAGCTGTTATTACCGGGAGCACGAAGTATTTAACATCTCGTTGGTCCCGGTTATAAGAACGACCACGCCGCAGGCGGGGTCAAGCGGCGATAGCCGCGCTGGAGCGAGCCGTTAAGTACTTTCCGCTCCAAGTAATAGAGTCGGTCACTTGATGGAAAACCTGTTTCTCTTTTTGCAAGCATGAACACGAAGCAACCACTCATCGACTTCATCGTACTCATCGTGCTGACGGTGCTGTTTACCGCGCTCATGGTTTCCTTCGACTTTTTCGACTGGTTCTACGCCATCAGCCGCGGCAACGAACATTGGGAACTGGATGAAATCATTATTTCGCTTCCTTTTCTGACCATCGGGCTGCTCATCTTCGGCATCCGCCGGATGCGCGATATCCATAAGGAAGAAAAACGCCGTGAAATTGCGGAAAAAAAAGCCATCCTCGCATCCAGTATCCGGGAAAATGAAGAACGTTTCAGAAATCTGTTTGACAATGTCAGCATGGTGGCGGTTCAGGGCTATGACGCGAACTTGCGGGTTATCTATTGGAACAGGACAAGCACGCAATTCTACGGCTACACCCAGCAGGAGGCCCTGGGCAGGCACATAACAGAGCTCATTCTGCCGGACAGCATCCGTACCATGGAGTTGGAACGGCTTTCCAACGGACTGCGCGATGCAATCGTTCCCATGGAACACGAGCTGGAGCTGCAACATAAAAACGGTGCGCCGGTCCCGGTCCGTACGTCCTATGTGTTCCGGGAAAACCTGGCCGGGGAAAAGGAACTCTACCGCATCGACATTTCCCTGGCCGAAAGCAAAAAAAACCTGCTGCAACTGGCCATGGCCAAAGAGGCCGCGGAAAACGCCAGCAAAGCCAAATCCGAATTTCTCGCCAACATGAGCCACGAGATCCGTACGCCTCTCAACGGGTTGCTGGGCATGCTCCAGCTCCTGGAAGGCAGCGTTACGCAACAGGACGCGCGCGACTACGTCCAGCTGGCCATTGACGCCTCCAGACGCCTGACCCGCCTGCTTTCGGACATCCTGGACCTGTCCAAGGTGGAAGCCGGAAAAATGACCATTCAATCCTTCCCCTTCGACCTGCTGGATACGCTCAAACATATCTACGAGCTGTTTCGCCCGCTGGCGGACCAGACCGGCATTTCCTTGAAACTCTATCTGCACCCGGAGCTGCCGCGATTCGTGGTCGGCGACGCCAACCGGCTGCAGCAGGTCTGCAACAATCTGCTGGGAAACGCCTTCAAATTCACCTCATCCGGCGCCATCAGCCTGGAGGCCTACCCGCTGCCCGCGGAGGAATCCGGGCAGCAGAAAATACTGTTCGCCGTATCCGATACGGGCATCGGCATTTCTCCTGAGGAGTTCCACCAACTGTTCCAGGCCTTCAGCCAGGTGGACAACGGATTCATCAAAAAAGACCGGGGGGTGGGCCTCGGGCTGCATATTTCGCAACGCCTGGTCGAACTGATGGGCGGAAGCATCGACGTCGCCAGCGAACCCGGCTCCGGCAGTACCTTCTATTTCTGCATCTCCATAGGCCGGACCACGGCCCTCACCCCCGGCTCAGATACGGAACACACCGCCCCGCGCAATCCCCTGAAATCCGCCAGCGTCCTTCTGGTGGAAGACGATGAAATCAGCTCCATGGTCGTACGTAAGCAGCTCGAAATCCTCGGTTGCTCCGTACGCCATGTGCAAAACGGCAAAGAAGCCCTGGAGGCCCTGCGCGAGCTATCTTTCGACCTGGTGCTGATGGATGTCCAGATGCCGGTCATGGACGGCGTGGCCGCCACCATAGCCATCCGCAACGGCGAAGCGGGCCAGAACAACACCTCCATTCCCATCATCGCGCTCACCGCCTATGCCATGATCGGCGACAGGCAAAAAATGATCGACGCCGGCATGAACAGCTATGTGGCCAAACCTATTGAATTGAAGCAACTCGAAAAAAACCTCATCAACACACTCACCCCCTCAATCCTTACTGAATCCTGAAACACACGCCCAAACTTGACTTTTTCCGCTTTGCTTATTATTCAAATATTTATTTGAACATTTAAACAATGGAGCGCTATCGTGAGCCTTCTTTCCCGGTCCGTTTCGGGAGCGACCGCCCTGGGCTTTGTTGCCGCAGCTGTTGCGGCCACCTCCGGTTCCGGACTGCAAACCCAGATCACGGCGGGAGCCACGGCCTTTCTTATCGCCTGCTGGGGGTTGCGGCTGCTGTCCGAGGGCACGGCGGCCCTATTTTTTTTCCTTGTTCTGGCGGCAGGCAATGCCGTTCCCACCGGAGTGATCTTCAGCGGTTTCACCTCTCCGGCCTTTTGGCTGGTGTTTTCGGGGTTGATCCTGGGCAAAGCCATACGCGATTCAGGACTCAGTCGGCGCCTGTCCGAATTGTTCCGGGCCGCGGGCGGCGGCTCGTATCCGGTGCTACTGGCCTACATTGTAGCCGGAAGCGTGCTCTTCGCCTTTTTCATCCCATCTTCCATGGGCCGGGTAGTCATCCTGGTGCCGCTACTCATGGAACTCGCCGCGGATTACGGCTTTACCGCCAAAGATAAAGGCTATACCGGCATAATCCTGGCCGGCGTACTCGGGACCTATCTCCCTCCCTTCGGCATCCTTCCGGCCAATCTGCCCAATGTGATCTTCGCCGGAGCCAGCAAATCGCTCTACTCCATCGATATCGGATACGTGCAGTACCTGCTGCTGCATTTTCCCGTACTCGGCATTCTGAAGTCCGTCTGTATCTGGGGCTATCTGCGCTTCGCCTTTCCCGACACCATTGCCGCAAAGCACATCGTACGGGAAAAAACTCCCTGGAGCGCAAAGGAGAAAGGAGCCGTCGCCGTCTTGTCCGCGGCCCTGGCCTTGTGGATGCTGGATTCCTGGCACGGCGTCTCGCCCGGCTGGGTCAGCCTGGGCGCGGCCGTGGTGCTGCTGCTTCCCGCTCCGGGCTGGTTCGGCAAGAACCTGCTCACAGGACTGAGAATGGACACCCTGCTCTTCGTGGCCTGCGCCATCGGCCTGGGCAACATTCTTCAGGCCTCGCAACTCGGCGATTTCACCGTCGGACACCTCCTGCAGCTCTTGCCGCTGGCGCCCGCCGGTGGGCTGGCCAACGCGCCCGCCGTACTCGCCCTGTTCATGTCCACCGGACTGCTGACCTCCCTGCCCGGCATTCCTTCGCTGTTTGTCCCCCTGGCCGGACAGCTC
This sequence comes from Desulfovibrionaceae bacterium, assembly GCA_963677785.2. GTDB lineage: Bacteria > Desulfobacterota > Desulfovibrionia > Desulfovibrionales > Desulfovibrionaceae. The sequence continues at coordinate 740,416 of CAXXDH010000003.1, forward strand.
GCCCAAGCTGCTCATCTGCCGCTGTTCAGCCTGCTGATGCTCCTGGTGCCGGCCTTTTCCACCGTCCTGCTTCCCTACCAGGCGCCGCCGCTCATCGTGGCCGTACATACGGGCCGCCTGCAATACAAGGCCATGTTCCTGGCCTGCCTGGCGCTCTCGCTTGTCACTATCCTGGTGCTATTTCCCCTGGACCTGCTCTGGTGGCGGCTGCTGGGTACGGCCTTTACGCTTCAGTGATCCGGCAGATCCGGTCGGCCACCTTGCCCGCCAGCAGCAAATCATGGGTGATCAGCAGCATGGAAAGCCCTTTTTGCTCCTGAATATCCAGAAGCAGCCGCAGAATCTTTGCCTGGGTGCTGACGTCCAGCGCCGAAGTGGGTTCGTCCAGAATCAGCACCCGGGGCGACCGGACCAGCGCCCGGGCCAGGACCACCCGCTGCAGCTGCCCGCCGCTGAGCGTGTGGGCGGACGCGTCCCAAAAACCGCTTTGCATCCCCGCGGGAAGCTGCACCAGATGCAAGGCCTCGGCGGCCATTTCCTTGCATTGCGACTCCGGAATCTCACCGGCAATACGCAGGGGCTCCTCAACTGCCTGGCGGACACTGAAATGGGAGGCCACAGCGGCGCGCGGATGCTGCCCCACATAAGCCACCTGATCCTGAAAACGCCGCCGGGCGCCTGCCACGGAGTGGCCGTCGAACAGCAAACGCCCGCCCCGCAATGGCGCGAGTCCCATCAATACGCGGGCAAAAGTGGATTTGCCGCAGCCGCTCGGGCCGGTCAACGCCAGGGTCTCCCCTTCAAACAACTGAAAACTGAACGCGTCCAGCAGGACTTTGTCCTCCCGGCAGATCCGCAGATCGCGGCCTTCCAGGACGCGGACGATGCCTCCGCGATGGCAAGCCACGGCATGCTCCTCGGATCCGGAGAGTTCCGGACGCCGGGTCCGGCATTGCTCCAGCCGCTGGGTGCAGCGGCCAAAAAAGCTGCAGCCCGGCGTATCCGGCAGATCCCGACCCGAAATGCCCTGCAGATCTTTGCTGCGATCACTAGTGATGGCCGCTCGCAACAACCCGCGTCCGTACGGATGCAGCGGATTGTCCAGTACATCGGCCGTGCGGCCGCTCTCCACAATGCTCCCGCCGTACAGCAGCAGCGTCCACGGGCAGGCCGTACGCGCCACTTCCCTGTCGTGCGTGATGATCAGCAGGCGGCGGTCAGCCGCGAGTTCGGAGACCAACTGCAAAAATGCACCGGTCGACTCGCCATCCAGGGCGGCGGTGGGTTCGTCCAGAATCAGACAGCGCGGGTCATTGTGCAGCAATGAAGCCAGCAAGGCCCGCTTCAGCTGGCCGCCGCTCAACTGCCTGGGGTAGGCCCGGCCCAGGGCCGGATCCAGCCCCACCCGTTCCAGCAGCTTGTCCGCGTTCCGCTGCTTCGGCCCGATCCGAAACCGGCCTCCGGATCCGCCTTCGACAATCTGGCTGCCCACGGTCCGGTACGGATTGAACGCGTCGTCCACTTCCTGCGGCAACATGGAGCAAACCCCTCCCCTGTATCCGCGGCTTTTGTCTGCAGTGCCGGAGATCGCGCCCAGGTCGTAGGTCCGGCCGTCCAGATGAAGCGACCCTTCGCACCGGCCTGGGGACAGGCCCAGCAGGGCCAGCCCGAGGCTGGTTTTTCCGGCGCCGGATTCGCCGAGAACCGCCAGCGGTTCGCCGGGATGCAGCGTCAGACAGATGTCCCGCAGCACGAGCCTGTTTCCGTAACGCAGATTAAGATGTTCGATACGCATGCGGCCACCTCCACGCGATGATTTTTTCACCCAGAAACAACACCAACAGCAAATACAGCGAAAGACACAGAACCGGAGGGAGAATCAGCCACAACCAGGCATTGGTGTGCAGTTGCGGCAGAGCGTTCTGCATGATGCCCCCCCAGGAGGGAATGAGCGGATCGACAAAACCGAGAAAGGCCAGACCGGCATGCTTGAGCGTCGCGCGGCGCGTATTGGCCACGGTACGCGCAATGCCCAGCGGAGCGATTCCCGGCAGAACGTGCCGCATAAAAATGTGCCGCCGCGTGGCGCCGAACAGATGCGCGGCCTCCACACTTTCACGCTCCAGCTCGGCATGGGCCGCCTGGGCGAAAATCCGCAGTTCGCCGGCCCAGCCCGTGGCCACGAGAATGGCCACCAGTTCCACCGGGCCGGGGCGCAGAAACGTGGCCAGAAGCAACAGCAGCGCTGTTTCCGGAATGGCCAGAAAAATATCCGCGCCAAGCAGCAGGACGTTTTCCACTCTGCGGCCGCAGACACGCCCCAGGTAGCCCGCCATAGCGCCTAGCGCGGTGGTGAGCAGTCCGGCGGCGAGCCCCACGGCAATGGTCGCCACGGAACCGGCCAGCAGCAGCGCGAGCATGTCCTCTCCCAGGGCCGTGGTCCCCAGCCAATGGATCGGCCCCGGAGGCTTCAGAATATTGATGGAAACCGGCGGCGACGGCATCCGTACAAACAGCGCCGCTCCGATCAAAACGGGCGTCAGGAGCAGCAGAGCCCCCGTACCGGGCAATTTTTTCACAGGCGTATTCTCCTCTGCAGTGAAACCGCCAGCAGGTCCGCCAGCAAATTGACGAGCAGCGTGCACGTGCCGATGACCAGCAGCACGCCCTGCACCAGCGGATAGTCATGCTGTTCGAGACTTTCGGCCACCAGCAGACCCAGCCCCGGATAGGCGAAAACGATTTCCACGAACATCGCCCCGCCCAGCAGCGCGGCCACGCTCTGGCCCGTACGGGAGAGCACCACCGGAAAAACACACAGCCCGACATGGCCGTAGCAGACGCTTTGTTCGGAGAGTCCCTTGCCCCGGCAGACGGTTACAAAAGGTTTTTGCGCCCAGCGCAAGGCTGCCGCTCTGACCAGCAGAAACAGGTTGGGTGTTTCATGAAAGATCAGCGCCAGACAGGGCAGCACGGCATGCCAGGCAATATCCCGGACGCGCGCGCAGCAGCCATCGGGTACGAGAATGCTGGTGGCGCCGGAAAGCGGGAACAGACGGGCGTCTATGGCCAACGCGCGCAGCAGCAGCATGGCCAGCACGAACGGCGGCACGCTGTTCAGGAGCATCAGCAGCAGACGGCTGCCCCGGTCGCCTGCATTGCCCCGGCGCCAGGCGGACGCCAGCCCCAACACCCCGCCCGCCAGAGTGGATACAGTCAGGGAGACGCAGGCCAGCAGCATCGTCCAGGGCGCGAAGGCCAGCACGATATCCAGCACGGGCTGCCCCTGATGGTACGAAAACCCCAGATCAAACCTGGCAATACCCGCAAGATAGCTCGCGAACTGCACCGGCAACGGCCTGTCAAGCTGTAGTTTCCGCTCCAGGGCTTCACTGGCCTCAGGTGAAAGCGCCCGAACAGCCTCTTCGCCGTACAGGGTGATAAGCGGATCGCCGGGCAGCAGACGCGGCAACACAAAATTCACCACAAGCAGCAGCGCCAGCGCGAGCAGGAAACGCGCGCCCGTACGCCAGGCAATACTCCAGTACATGAACCTGGCGCTCCTACTCGACATCAATAAAAATGCGCTTGTTCCAGGGCAGGGGCACGCCGTGGCCCATGCCGCCGGGAGTAAACCAGACAGGCGTCCGGTTGTCAGCCGCGGCGAACCAGACGGGCGTATAGAGCTGGTAGGCGGGCAAGTCGCGCGCATAAATACGCTGCGCCTCCTGCACCAGGGCCAGGCGTTTTTCCCGGTCCGGGGTTTTCCGTTGTTCCCGCAGCAGTCCGACCAGTTCGGAGTCGGCCGTGAAACGATCGCCGTAAGGCGTATCACCCTGCACCAGTGTGGCATAAATGTCCGGATCGCCGAGAACGGAGCGAGAACAGAGCGCCAGGTCGAAATCCCAGTTTTTCATGCGCCCCAGAAAGACCCCGGGACTGACTATCTGCACCTCGGCCGCAATGCCGCAATCTGCCAGCTGGCGAACGAGCACCGTGGCGGCCGTTGCAAAATTCTTGACGGTCAACAGTCTGAGCGCAAGCGCTTTTCCCCGGCTGGAGAGCGCGCCGTCCTCATCCGGCCGCCAGCCCTGCGTTGCGAACAGCTCCAGGGCTTTTTCCTTTGAATAGGGATAGCGTACGGTATCCGGCGCTTTCCACGCGCTGTCGTGGGGCATTCCTCCCGGTTCGTTGGGCAGGCCCGTGCCTTTGGAGGCGATGGCGGCCACCTGCCCGGCGTCGATGGCGTACGCCAGAGCCTGACGCGCGGCCCGCTGGGCGAATATGCCGCTGCGATGGTTGAACAGCAGCCGGACAGGATGTCCGGAATCCGTGGCCACAACCTGGAAACCCGCCTCGCTTAGCTTGTCTTTCAGCTCCACCGGCACGGAACGCAGCATGTCCACCTGGCCGTCCCGCAGGGCCGCGGCGGCCGCATCGGGCGCCATCTTGACCACCATGAGCGTTTCGAAACGCGGTTTGCCGCCGTAATACGCGTCAAAGGCCTTGAATACGTAGCGCGCGTGCGCCTTGTCGTAAATTTCGAGCCGGTAGGGTCCCGAACCGACGGCGGCCTTGGCCGAGGCGTAGTCCTGCTCGCCGAGTTCCGCGTATATATGTTGCGGGACAATGGGCAGGCTCCCGGCGCACAAGGCCGGAAAAGGCGTATAAGGGTGTTTGAGGTCAAAGCGTACGGCATTGGAGCCGAGCGCGCGAACCTGTTTGATCTCATCAAGATGGGCAAAAGGATAGTTTTTGCCGGACAACAGTTCCACGCTGAAGACCACGTCGTCCGCGGTCACGGGTTTTCCGTCATGCCAGAGGGCGTCTTCGCGCAGAGTAAAAGACCAGGTACTCCCGTCGGGCGACTGACTCCAGGATGTCGCCAAAGCAGGAACCATCGCGCCTTCCGCGTTTTTCCAAAGCAGCGTATCGAATACGAGGCTGGTCAGGGCGTAGCCCGGCCCTTTGCGCAGATGGGCCAGAGGGGCGGGGAACCCCCAGTCGCCTTTTTTGTCCGCGATGACATACGGCTTGTCTTCCGCCGCGTTCACGGACACTCCGGCAAGCAGTAACGTGAACGCGGCAAAGGCCATAAGCAGTATTCTGGGCATATTGAACTCCTTATTCAAAAGTTTTCTTGAACTTTTTAATGAAAATGGATTTCAATGTCAATTACACTGTTCGCGACTGGTTTCAATTGTCCGCGCCGTGCCCGTGTGTTGCGCCGCAAGCCGTTCCCATGTATGATTTCGCCATGCCACGAACAGAGGATAAGGGTCGCCTGAACGAAGTTTTCGCCGCAGTGGCCAAGGGCTTGGCCCATGCCAACCGCCTGGAACTGCTCGAACTGCTGGCTCAGGGCGAGCGGGATGTGGAATCGCTGGCCCAGGGCAGCAGCATGTCCATGGCCAACACCTCCCACCACCTCAAATTATTGCGCCAGTGCGGGCTCATTCAGAACCGGCAGGAAGGCCAACGGGTCATTTACCGGCTTGCGGACGACCGCGTCATCTCCTTGATGGCCCTGCTGCACGGCCTGGCCATGAAAAACCTTCCGGCACTGGACAGGTTGCTCGCGGAACGCTTCCCCTCGGACGCTTCTTCCCGACCCGTATACCCGGCCGAACTGCAGACCCTGCTCGGGCAGGAGGGACTGCGGATCTTTGATTTACGCCCCCAGGCCGAATTCATGGCCGGACACGTGCCGAGCGCCGAGCTCGCCTCCGTGGAAGCCCTGCAGGACCTTCCTCCCGCCCGAGGCGGAGAAACCTGCGTGGTCTATTGCCGGGGCACGTTCTGCCTGGCCCCCCACCAGGCCGCGGCGATTCTGGCCGCGAAAGGCTACACCGTCCGCAACCTGGACGGCGGATTTCCTGCCTGGCGTATCAGCGGCAATGCCGTGGAAACGGACGCTGCAGAGACCTCCGGCGCCGCGGACGCTCTTATCTGACCTCCCCACCGCCGACTTTTCTCTTGGCCCCCTCTCGGGCCCACTTGCATCACATCTTAATGTGAATTATTTCACAAAAAATGGCCGTTTTTTTGAAGCCCGGTCGCGTGCAACCGGGAAACTGCGTTTTCTTCGGAACAAGGCTTGTCGTCCTATTTCGCGAGGATATAGTAGAGCGCATTCAACAAATCCGCGGAAATAACCATGCAACAACACAGCGACATGCTTGTTCCAATCGAGGAGAAGGACATGAGTTTGAGTTATCAGGAAATGCACGAAGCCCTGTACAACGGCTTGCGGCTGTACCACCACCCCGTGGCCGTCAAATATATTTTCAAGGAAGAGGAACTGGCCGATTTCGAAGCCAATGCCGAGGAGTACTTCACGCCCGTAAAGGCCATGACCTTTTGCCAGTGGGAAATTGCCGCCCGTATGAAGGGACAGACCGTGCTGGCCAAGGAAGAAGCCCTGGGCTGCGCCAACGCCATTTTTGTTTTTGGCTGGAGCCCGCTCACGGACAAGGAAATCAAAAGCCACGAAAAATACACCAAGGACCTGGACCAGGCCGAACGCTTTGTGAAAACCAAGCCCCGGCTGCCGGAAGGCACGCTCAAGGCCGTGGTGGTGGCGCCGCTGCACAAGACCTACTTTGCTCCGGACACCGTCCATTTCTACTGCGACAACATGCAGGCCTACCATCTGGCCGTGGATTACATGTCGGCCACGGACATCCATCCGCTGCGCTCCAACATCACCATGAACTCCTCGGCCTGCGCGGGCAATGTCTATTCATACCTTGACAAGAGCGCCAACATGCTTCCGGCCTGCAGCGGCAGCTACAACGCGGGCAAGACCGAACGCGGCGAGATCAATTTCATCATTCCGGGCGAACATCTCGAAGCAACCGTGCAGCGTCTGCTGGACCGCAAAGCCAAATACGGCTCCGAGGCCATCACCCGTCCGGGGGACAGCTTCCCAGGCGCCGATGTCTGCAAGAACTGTCCGTTGATCATTTTCAAAAAAGGCCAACCCGTCGGCCAAACCACTGCCTAAGGAGCTTTTCATGGAACGCGGCTACATACGTGTGATACTTTTCATGGCCCTTTGCGGCGCCATTTTTCTGTTCTGGAGCGACCCGGCTCTGGCCGACCGCCTGACCGACGCCATCAGCAGCACGCCCCAGGGCATCAATCCGGGCGAAATCAACCCCGAGGCCCCGCAAGGCATTCTCGGCATTCCGGGCGCCCCCTCGGTCAACCTCATCGTGGGCCTGCTCTGGGCCATCTGGGTCGGTTGGATCTTCTCCACAGTGGGCGCCTTCGGCGGCATCATGGCCGGTGTCGGACACATCACCATTTTCGGCCTGGGAGATTACGCCTCCACCTTCAAAAAGACCTCTCCCGTCCTCAACAAGATGATCACGGACTCCATCCGTACGTCCAACCAATGGCTGGTGGGACTTTCCGCGAGCATCTCCTCCTGGAACTACTACCGCATGGGGCGCCTGGTCCTGCCCCTGGCCCTCTGCCTGGGCATCGGCTCGGTTCTGGGCTCGTACCTGATCCCCTGGCTCACTGCCGGAAAAATTTCGCTCAAATCCTACATCGGTTACTTCGGCCTCTTTGTGCTCTTCCTCGGCTGCTATCTGTTCTACCAGACCACCCCGGCCGCGCGGAACAGCAACAAAAAGGCCAAGGAAGCCGCCAAAGCCTTTGAAAATTCCGTACGCGAACAACGCAGCGGCAAAGAAGTGGATACGCAGGCACTGGGCGTCAAGATCCTCGGCTTCAGCCCCACCAAAGTCCGCTTTTCCTTCTACGGCGTGGAATTCGACTTCAACCCGCTGGTGCCCGCCATCGGCGGCCTGTGCATCGCTGGTCTGGCCTCCTTCATTGGCGTGGGCGGCGGCTTTTTGCTGGTGCCCTTTCTCACGGCCGTTGCCGGTTTGCCCATGTACCTGGTGGCCGGAACATCGGCCTTCGCCGTCATGATCGGCATGATCACCAGTATCTTCACCTACATGGTCGTCAAGGGCACGCCCGTGTACTGGCCCCTGATCGGTGCGGAACTGGTGGGCGTGTTCATCGGCTCCATAATCGGCCCCCGTACTTCCAAATACATCCCGGACATCTGGCTCAAGCGCATCTTTGTTGTTCTCGCCCTGTACGTGGGCATGCGCTACAGTCTGAAAGGCTTTTTCGGCATCACGATCTGGCCGTAAGCAGGCATACGACTGGTCCGGGCGGTTTTTCACTCCTTCATCCGCCCGGACCGCTAAAACAACCAAAGGTTGAAAAAAATGACGTTTCTGCAAAGCATCGACCCTGTTCTGATCTACGCTTACCGGCTGCCCGCGGATTCGCTGCTGGGCTACTGGCTGGGCACCCTTGTACTGGCTTTTGGCGCGCTCCTTCTGGGCATGGCCACCATGGCGCTTTCCGGCCTGCTGAACCGCAAGCTGCACCGCAGCCAGAGCGAAAAAATGGTCCGGATGCACAATCTTTCCATTCAGGCCATCAGCGAAAAAAACAAGGAAGGCTACCTGGCCACCAACAAAATGGCCAACGAAATGTACGGCCGGGTCTTTTTCAACCGCGCCGCCCTGTTCACGGCCTCTGTCTGGCCCGTGCCCTTTGCCCTGGCCTGGATGAACATCCGCTTCGAGGACGTTGCGCTGAACATCCCGCTCATCAATTTTCCCTTCGGCTACGTGGGCGTCTTTCTGACCTGCTACATCCTGCTGCGCGTCGGTTTCTCCTACATCCGGATTCCGTATTATACGCAGCTGATGGAAGGCCTGGACAAAACCACGGAAAAACCCCGCAGCTGGTCCGAACTGGGCATGCCCGTCAAAGAGGCTGCCGAGTAGCCGCCTCAGGCGGACAACGAAGCTAAAATAACCGGCCAGGCACTCCCTGTTCTGATCCGGAAGGCGTCAGTATTCCCAACTCAGGTATTCGGGATCCGTATGCTTCATGTCTTCATAGAGCCAGACCATACGGTCCAGAAACCAACTTTTGCCGAGCGCCAGCATTGTCACGCCCAGGAGGGTTCCCCAGACCGAATACCAGGCCACGCCCCAGACGCTTAAAACAAAGCCCAGGGAGGTAATGGCTGTCAGGAACGGATATAAAACCGTTCTATGGTGCGCGGGAAGCGCCACCTTGTCGCGATTCAGGTAAATCCGTTCTCCAAAGACCGCCTTGGATGTCCAGTTTTTGGTTGTTTCTGGTTTTTTGAACAACACCGGATTATAATACATCCAGAGCAGGGCGAACACGCAGGGAATCAGACACCACCAGCCCAGCCAGGCCCTGCTCCAGAAAGCCAGCACCAGCACCGGCAGAACAGAATACCTGCTCCAGACGCTGCGCGGATTGGCATGCTTCATCCATTTCGCATCGTTCAGGTTGAACAACGCAGCGAGTTTTCTTTCCAACGTCATAAGCAAACCTCCCGTACTCCCCCCTGGTTGCGCATTCTCAACTTCCACGCAAACATAGTAACTTCCTTTGCACTCCAGGGAACTATTTACTGCGAATTTTCCTTTCCCGGCAATGAAACATACGCGCGTTGATTTTTCCCGCATTTTTTAAAAAAGTTACTCCGAATGTAACAAAGCTGTTTGCCCATTCACCGAGATTATATTACCTTTCGCATCGTATCTACTGAACAGTCGGCCCTGTATTCGTGCAAAACAGGAGCAGGCTTGACGTCTTGCCACTGCCCACAAGAGGAGAACGGGAGATGATTGAGTCAAGTACGCGAATTTTGGACTGGATTGCTGCAGGCCTGATGGTGTTTGTGTTTCTCATCCTTGTGTATGGCATTATTTACATACACGATATCCCTTACAAAATCGCTGAAAAGCGCAATCATCCGCATCAGGACGCCATTCTTGCCGCCGGATGGCTGAGTCTTTTTCTGTTGCACGTCATCTGGCCCTTTCTCTGGATCTGGGCCCTGCTCTACAAACCGGGCGTTTCCTCCAAGACCAATGACATACTGGAAAAAGGCTTTTCCTCCGGAGAGGAGAATAAAGAATCGCAAAAAGAGCTCGCCGACCTGAAAATCAAAATCGCTCAACTGGAAACCGCGCTCAACGAACGTACCAAGGCTCCAACAGCTGCGGAAACCGCCGGTTGCGAGGAGGCATAAGCATGGACGTACTCTCCATACTGACCTATGCGGCCCTGGTATTTGCAGCGTTCAGAATCTTTCATATTCCCGTGAACAAATGGACAGTGACCACCTCGGTGGTGGGCGGCATCTTTTTGATCGGCGCCATTTTCATCACCATGGCCTATTTTCATCCCTACACGCCCAAGGGCAGAATCTTTTTCCAGACCACGCCCATCATTCCCCAAGTACGCGGCATTGTGACGGAAGTGCCCGTACGCAACAACAAGCCCCTGAAAAAAGGCGATGTTCTATTCAAAATCGATCCCGTGCCCTTTCAGAGCTCCCTGGATCATGCCGAAGCCGTACGCGATGAAGCGCGGCAGCGCCTGACCCAATACGAAAACCAGGTCGGCAGTGCGCAGGCCGAGGTGGACAAGAGCAAGGCAGCCCTGGATCTGGCCGCTGTGACGGAAAAGCGTATGAAGGATCTGCTGCGCAAAGAAGCCATTGCCCAGCAGCGCTATGACCAGGCCTATGCCAAATGGCAGGAAGCCAGACAGCAATACCAGAAGGATCTGGCGGCCCTGCTGGAAGCCAAGTCGACTATCTCCACCCAAAAGGCGGTCATTGCCGAAGAAGAGGCCAAAATCGTCAAAGCCCGCTTCGACCTGGAATGCACGGTCGTACGCGCGCCCGCGGACGGCCACTGCGTGCAGGTGCGCCTGCGCCCAGGCATGATGGCGGTCCCCCTGCCCCTGAAGCCGACCATGACCTTTGTCAATGACAACGAACGCTATCTCATCGGCATGTTCAGCCAGCACCCCTTGCAGAACCTCAAAGTCGGCCACAAGGCCGAAGTCATTTTTCCGGCTCTGCCCGGACGCTGTTTTACCGGAAAGGTGGTCAAGATCATGTCCGCCATAGGCGAAGGCCAGCTGCAGCCCAGCGCCAACATGATGCAAACCAACGAGCGGGCCAATGACGGCCGCGTTCCCGTATTCATCGAACTGGACGAAAACATGACCAAATACGACCTGCCCGGCGGCTGCGTCGCCGGCGTGGCCGTGTACTCGGAACAAATCGAATTCCTGGCGCCTATCCGCCAGATCCTGCTGCGGATGATGAGCTGGAAGAACATCGTCTGCTTCGAAGCCATCTGACAGGCTTTCGCCGATCAGATTGTCTCTGACGAACCAACCCCTGCGGACGGAACACCTGCCCGCAGGGGTTTTTCTTTTGAATGATTGCACGCATTGCAGTGTGAACTCGTAGCGGACGCACCCGCATACGGTGCAGAAAAAAGGGGCGCCCTTGCGAACGCCCCGGATGGTCACTTGCTTTGTCCGGCAACGCCGATAACCGTCTTTGGCGGGAACTTCTCGAGAACTTTGTTGTAGCGCTTGTATTCCGCGGAAAGCTGCATGGTCATGGGCAGGTGGCGGATGCCTATGCCCACGTCTTCCTGCGGATTGGTGTACAGGTTGGACATGACGCCCGACCCGAGGTCGGCCTCGTTGGTGCCGCTGAAACCGCCCTTGTTGCCGTTTTCAAAAATAGCCTGCTGCAGAGCGATGGCATAGTGGTGTTTGAACTCATCGATACGCAGGGCCGAGAAGTACTGATCCATGGTGTAAATGCGGCTGCGCCGGTTGGAAAGCGCCGCATCGCCCAGCAAAAAGGAGGTCTGGTCTATGCCGTCAATGTAGCGGTCTTCTGGCACCAAAGACGCGGCCTCGGCTCCGGGCTTTCCGGCCAGGGACAGAGCCGTGTTGAAGAGGTCCGCCAGGTCGAACAGACCGTCGGTCCGGCGGGGCTTGATCATGCCTTTCCAGTAGACGAAGGTAGGCACGCGTACGCCGCCTTCCCAGCTGGAGCCTTTACATCCGCGGAAGGGAGAACGTCCGTGGGGTTCGACTTCGCACTCGGGCCCGTTGTCGGAAGTGAAGAAAATCAGCGTATTTTCCAGCTGGCCGGTCTTGTCCAGCGCTTCCACAAGCTGGCCGAGCACGTCGTCCATCTCCACGATACAGTCGCTGTAGCAGGTGCCTGCCATGGATTTTCCCATGAATTCGTCATTGGGGTAATTGTCGAAATGGCAGCCTCGCGTGGCATGGTACAGAAACCAGGGCTGCTTGGAATCTTTCATCTTATTGATGAAGTTCACGCTGTATTTGGCCCAGTCCTGATCCAGATCCCTGATGGTGGTCAGATTGAGCTCGTAGACATCCTCGACCTTTTTATCCCCTTTGACCAGATGCACGTTGTTGTGGTTGAAATTGCCGTTCTCAAGGGCCTTAAAGCGGGCCGGACGCAGGGCCACTTCCGGGTTGAAATAGATATCGCGCCACTCGGTGTACATGTCGGAGACCGAGAGAAAACCGTAAAAATCGTCATAGCCCAGATTGTTGGGCAAAGAGCCCTGGTTCTCGCCCATGTGCCATTTGCCAACGCCCTGGGTGACGTACCCGAGCTGCTGCAGCAGCATGGGAAAGGTGATGGCTCCTTCCAGTCCGCCGGGTTCGCCGTACATGGCCGGACGCAGTAAACCGTGGTGCAGAGGATTCTGTCCGGTGTGGATGGTGGCCCTGGTGGGGGTGCAGGCCGGGGTGGCGTAGGCGGAGGTCAGAATCATGCCGCTGTTGGCCATGCGGTCCATGGTGGGCGTGGCATTGCCCACGGTCGTACCGCCGCCGTTGAAACCGGGATCCATCCAGCCCACGTCATCCATCAAAAATATCAAAATATTGGGTTTCTTGCCGAATTTCTTTTCCAGGGTTGCGAGCTTTTCCCTGGCCATTGTATCCTGGTCCGGATGCTCGACCACGGGCTCCATGTTCCCTGCCAGCAGCTTGGTAGGGGTGACCATATACTGGTTGGGCAGATCATAGCCCTGGCCCGTGGCTTGTCCGGTAAACGACCCGCGGGTGACGCCCTGTTCGGCCTTCTGCGCCCATGCCCCGCCAGGGACAACGAACAACAGCAGCACACACAAGAAAGCAACTGAGAAGCGAGGCTGTATTTTTTGCATTCTTCCTCCCATTAATACGCAATGTTGATGCGCCTGTTTTACTAAATAATTACAACACACTGACAACAGACAACGTAAAACGCGGATCAAAAGTCCAAGAGAAAGACGGGAAAGAAATCGCCCATGAACAAAAGTCCGTTTACAGATGCGATTTACTCCTGACACAGTATAGGTTATTAATTTCTAGCATAGGAATAGTTTTCTGTCAATAGAGCTTATAGAAAACTGCTCTATCTATACCCTTTTTTTGAGATGTTTATAAAAAATCATGGTATAAATTTTTCTATTTAAAATAGTCAACTAGATAGATCTCTCGATGCGTTGCAACACTCAAACATAAAAGTGGGAAAGAAAAAAACAAGGCTGCTGAGCGGAGAAATACGTTGTATGGGGCTGACTCCTTTGCATCGGTTGTGCTATTATTTCACAAAACCGATACGCCGACCACGCCACGGAAGGCGCGTACACTACAGGAGGGAGCCATGCGTATTCTTGCCATCAACGCCACAGGACGGCCGGAAGGCAGTACCAGCAAGCTTGTGGAAAAAGCCCTGCAGGGGGCGGTTTCGCAGGGCGCGCAGACCGAACATCTGCTGCTGTGCCAAAAAGACATCCGTTTCTGCACCAACTGCCTGGCCTGCTACAGCAATCTGGATGCGGACATAGCCCCCTGCTCCATCAAAGACGACGTTGCGGAAATTCTGGAAAAGATAAAGGATGCCGACGGCATTGTCATGGCCACGCCCATACACAGCGGCTTTACCACCGGACTGATGACCTCCTTTGCCGAACGCGCGGTCTGGACCCTGTGCAAGCCCACTGGGTCATTTTTTGATCTCAAGGGCTGTCCCGAACCCCGGCTTACCGACAAGCCCAGGGGCTCCATAATCATTGCGAGCGCAGGCGGCATTCCGGACGAACTGCGTACGTATTGCGACCTGGCCACTCCCTGGCTCAAGGATCTTTGCCAGCTGCTTTTCAACGGCGAGGTAGTCGGAGATCTCTACGCCGGCGCCCACTATCCGCGCCCTGTGGCCGACGACGAGTGGCCCCGTGCCTACACCATACGCGCCCTGACCGATACGCAGCTGGAACAGGCCTACGCCCTTGGCGCTGAACTGGCTTATAAACTTGCCAGCGGCCAGGTGCTCCCCTATGACGCGAAACGCATCGAGGCCGCTTACGCCGGGGACTAAAGTACTAATGTAATCGATGCGCCTGTCAGCGAAACAGGCGCATCATACCAGATGCTTCTCGCTTCGACGCAATGCCCGGCTATAATCTGCTTACCAGTTCCTCCGAAGCCAGAACCTCGGCGTACAGCATCTGCAATGCGGCGAGAAAGGCCGCGTGCACCTGGACGGCCGGTACCTCGACGCCCGCGAACTCCAGTGACCGGGCCGCGCAGGCGTCATGCGCCACTTGTACTTTAAAGCCCAAATCAAAAGCGGCGCGGACGGTGGCGTCGACGCACATCAAAGTCATCATGCCCACCACCACCAGTTTTTCAACGTCCAGCTCCTGGAGAATTGACTCGAGTTTCGTTTCTCTGAAGCTGTTGGGGTAATGCTTGAGCAGGACTGCCTCCGTTTCAAGAGGCGTCACTGACGAATGAATTTCCGCACCTTTGGTGCCCGGCAGAAAAAATCCGGCAGCTGGATTCAGAGCCTCGTGCCGGATATGAATAACGGGACGCCCCTGTTGCCGAAATTTTTCCAGAATGCTGGCGGCATTTCGTACGGCCTGTTCCGCCCCTGCCTGCTCGAATGCCCCGCCGGGAAAATAGTCATTCTGCATATCCACAATCACGAGCGCTGTCTTATCCATAGCTTGTCTCCTTTTTGTATTGCGCGTTGGCTTTCCGCTTTCTGTTGCGGGTAATCTACGCATTGACAGTGGTACGGATAAGTGGCGCAATGGACAAAAACAGGGCAAAAACCGGCAAACGAAAGGCGGTGCGCTGATGATAAAAGTTGCCGTTCTCGGCATTCCCGGATGTCTTCATTCCGCGGTCTGCGGCGTGGGCGAAATCCTGGCTCAGGCCAATACGCTGCACGGAACGGCTTTGTTCCATCACAGCGTGCTCACGCCTGACGCTGCGCCCGTGCACAGCTACACCGGCACGCCCGTTTTTGCGGATGCTTCTTTTAGTGATGCCGCCCCGGACGTCATCGTACTGCCGCCCATCATCGGCTCCGTGGATGCGCTGCTGGCTCTGGACGGCGTTGTTGACTGGCTGGCCGATTATCACCGATCCGGTAAGCAGATCGCCACTATCTGCGCCGGCGCGTTTTTGCTGGCGGAAACAGGCGTTCTGGACGGACGCTGCGCCACCACCCACTGGAAACTGGCCGAGCAATTCCGTACGAGATATCCCGCCGTTGACCTGCAGATCGAACGGCTGCTGGTGGATGGCGGCGATTACCTCTGCGCGGGGGGCGTCTCGGCCTGGATGGACCTGGCGCTGCATCTGGCGGCCAAATATGCGGGGCGGGAAACCGCCCTCAGGTGCGCCAAGGTGATGTTGATGGATCCGCACCGCGAATACCAGACGCCCTACGGCATGGGCGGCTTTCGCAAGAACCACGGGGACGCCGCCATCCTCAAGACGCAGTTATGGTTGGAGCAGCACTACGCCTCGGGTCCGCGCGTCCTGGAAATGGCGCAGGAGGCGGCTCTGGGGGAAAAGACCTTTCTGCGGCGTTTTCGTGACGCCACGGGAAAAACACCGCTCCAGTATTTGCAGCAAATCAGGATTGAGGCTGCTCAAACGCTGCTGGAAACAACGGACCGGAGCGTCGAACGCATCGCCGAAGACGTCGGCTATACGGATTACAGCGCGTTCCGCAAGCTGTTCAAGCGTATTATGGGCAGCACTCCGTCAGCCTACCGCCAGCGTTTCGGAGGCATGGGGGAGAGGCCTCCCAATCCCGCGCCAGAAACGAATGTTTGACGTCGAACTTGGAAACCGGGGCTACTGCACCTCAATCCCGGCTTCGTAGTATTTGCCTACGCCGTATTCGTGGCGGCGGAAGAACTTTTCCGGGCTCGGGCCGATGATCTGAAGTTCGGGGTGGAGCTTCTGCATGTCCAGGGCGATGTGCATCTCTTTGGTGCAGCCGGTGGAAAAGGTGGAATCCTTGCCGGACCAGGCAGGGGGCACTTTTTTGCCCATGAGTTCGAAGCTGTGCTCGATGTCTTCCACGCTTTGAAAACGCCAGACATTGATCAGTCCGCTGCGCTGCACCATTTCCCACATATACATCAGGTCGTCGCCGTCCATGCCCGGCGTGAAATGTTCGGCCGGATTGATGATGAAGGTGCCGTCCAAGCGTTCGCGCAGATGGTTGACAAAGGTGGTCAGGACGGAAATGGCAGTCTGGGTCTGGCCTGGGATGCTGCCCACCACGGCGCTGTAGAACATCACGCTCTTGCCCGTGGCTCTGGCTTCGCGCATGGATTGGATGATCCTGGAAGCGTACTGCTTGAGGCGGAATTCCGAAAACTTGACTATGTGCTCGGGTTTTGCCCGGTATTCAATCCGCAGCGTACCGGAACCGTCCCGCGCATAGCTGAGAATATCCCGGGTAAAACTGACGCTGGTTTCTATCAGTCGCCGCCTGTTGGCCCAGCCCTTGGCTATGACCAGGTCGGCCTCTTTCCACGCCCGGGCAAAGGTCACGCTCGTACGGTAGAGGTTCAAACGTTCGCGCGTGCCGTCCGAAATGACCAGAAACTGATTTTCCCGCAGCAGGCGCAGCAGCTCGTTCTTGGTGTGCCGGTGCTCTCGGGAGATATGGGCCGCAGCCAGCTCTTCCGCCAGCACGGGGTCCTGTTCGGAATCCCAGATCACCGGGGCCTGAAAGTGAAAACTTTCCTTCAGGGCCAGAATGACGCTGTGCCCCTGGCGCAGCAGGCTGCGGATGATCTGTAGATCGAAGAGTATGCCTCCGGCGCACTCGGTGAGAAAAAGGATTTTTTTCGGGCCTTCTATTTGCGGGCCCAGGGCTCTGGTGACGGCATCGAATCCGAGCGTTCGCGTCATGGCACGCCGCAAGGCTTCTCCTGAAAGCGAGCCCGCTCCCCCGTACCAGATCTTGGACAACGTGGAGAGCGCGAACAGGGTTTCCAGCTCGTGCCGGTCCAGTTCCCAGCGCAGGTCCGCAACCCGTCCGCAGAATTTATTTTCCGTGAAGCAATAATTGATGAGCTGGTCGCAGTTTTTACTTTCCAAAAAATCGCGCGCCCGGGCATTGTGCTCCTTTTTCAGCTCCTTGTAGGGATCCACCATGCCGCTCTGGGTCAGAAAAATGTTCGTCAGGCGCTTCATCAGACGCGAAGGAATCAGGATGTGCGCTGTGACCGCCTGCTCGAATCTGTGGCGGCAGAACGCAAAGACACGCTGCCGGATATAGGAGTCGGAAATGTTTTCGCTGATCAGGCGTTCGAGGGCCCGCCAGGAGGCCGTGTAAGCATGCACCAGGGATTGCGGCGCCTTGGCCTGAATCAGTTCCCGCAGCCGTTCGTCCGCGCACGGTATATAGACCTGCTCCTCGTCCATGCTGATCATGAAACGCACTTGTTCCGGAGACGCGTTGGAGACCGGGTCCTGCAGGTACTCCAGATTGTTTTCCGTCATGAAGTGCAGAATCCAGGCGTCCAGGGCGGGATCACGCCCCATACGCAGTTCGCTGAGGGCTTGGATGGCGGGCAGCTCGTTCACAGGTCTTCCCCTGTTGGTGTTTTTCAGGAATGCGATGATCCGGAATCAGAAGATCCTGCGGACTCCGGATCCTGACGGCCATCGAAAAACGACGAGCCTATCAGCCCCGTGCCCCGCAGCTTTTTGAAATAGGACGAATTATCCAGCTGTGCCAGGCAGAAGCCTTTGCCGGCCCGACGGACTCGGATCTGGTCGTTGTTGATCAGGGCGATGCCTTCCTGTCCGTCCAGGGTCAGATAAATTCTGGTTGTGGTGTCGTAGACTTCCACGCACAACTCGGCGTCCGCCGGCATGACAAGAGGATGGAATTCTCCGAGAAACGGACAGATGGGCGTCACGCTGATGGCCTGCAGTCCGGGGAACAGCAGCGGTCCCTGGGCGGAGACGGCATAGCCCGTGGCCCCTGTGGGAGTGGAAATGATCAGCCCGTCCGCGCGCATGCAGCCAACTTTTTCTCCGTTGGCCCAGAGCCGCAGGCTGACGAGCCGGGCCAGACCGCCGCGCGCAATGACCACGTCGTTGATGACGGTGCCGCGGGCCACAGTCCGGGGGCCGCGCTGCAGCTCGTATTCCAACGCCAGATGCTCGCGGATGACGCACTCGCCCTTGAGGATACGCTCCAATTTTTCCCGCCAGTTGTCCGGGGTGAGCTCCGTGAGAAAACCCACTTTTCCCAGATTGAGCCCCAGCAAAGGCAAACCGGCCGCAACGCTCTTGCGGGCCACCGAAAGCAGGGTGCCGTCTCCGCCGAGCACCAGAACGAGATCCGGACGCCGCGTATCCAGGGACATCTCCTGAAAACTGTCGCCGGCCTGCGAGCCATCGGACGAATTGTTTTCGACTGCCTGGGCCCGTACTCCCTGCCCGGATAACCAGTCGGCTATCTCTTGGCCCAGGGAGCTTGCCGTTGTGTTGGCGGATTTGGTGACAATGAGTACGTCGCTTACAGGCTGTTTCATCCCCACTCGTTTAGTCGAAACCCCGAGACAATTCAAGAAGCTCCTTTTCGGCGGGAGCGATTTAATTCCCTGGGCATGCACGCTGAAAACCGGAAGTGCTGCATCACAACATATTTTAGCATTTACTGTTATTTCGGAACACTCTTTGCTCAATATACAATAAAACACTGCGTTTTCATTCGGTTACTGTGAAACGGTGGCGCACTCAACCGACGGCACAGCCATAACATATTGATTAACATGAATAAAATTACAAAAGCCAAAAAACGGGACATCAGCAATATTTCATTTGACTGCCATAAATCCCGAAAAACGGAACGCAGTGTATCGTTTTATTAACCACGGGAGGTGCGTATGTTTAGGAATTTCAACATCGGAACACGTATAACGGGGTTGCTCGTCGTCATGGTGGGATTTATTGTCGGGGTCGTCCTCGTCTTCATCAATCTTACCAACACCGTTACGGATATCGGCCTGCAAGAAGTGAAAAGCGTCATGCTCGCGGACCACAAGGCCCGGCTGAAGCTCGCCACGGAAACCACAGCCCACATGCTCGGTGAAGTCCTGAAAGATCTTCCGGACGACAAAGCCAAGGCCGATCTGATCAATGCCGTGCTTTTGAACTACCGATTTGAGGATGACCGCTCCGGCTATTATTTCGTCTACCAGAATACCACCAATGTGGCCTACCCGCTGGATCCTAAGAAGCGCGGGCAGGACCTGAGCGGCATCAAAGACATCAACGGCGTATACGTGATCAAGAAGCTGTTCGAGAATGCCCGCAACGGCGGGGGATTTCTCAACTATCATTGGGATAAGCCCGGAGTGGGAACACAGCCCAAGCTGAGCTATTCGGTCATGATTCCAGGTACCTCCTATTGGATCGGCACCGGTGTGTACATCGACAACATTGCCGTCCAGCAGCAGGTCATAAAAAAGGATATGGACGAGCATGTTTCGGAAAACGCCACCATGACCATCGGCATCATCGCGGCCATCCTTGTGCTCTGCATTCTACCGGCCGCCATCGCTCTCATCGCTTCCATGGTCAAACCCTTGCGTACGGCCATCGGCGCGGCCGAAGAGGTCGCCAAGGGCAACCTGGACGTGAACATCCGCGAACAGGGCAAGGATGAAATCGCTGCGCTGCAGCACGCGCTCAACACCATGGTCAACACGCTCAAGGCCAACATAGAAGACCTGAGCGCCAAGGAAGCCGAAGCGCACCGCCAGACCGCCCTGGCGCGCGAGTCCGAACAACAGGCCAAGGAGGCCATGGACCGTGCGGCCAAAGCCACCCAGGAAGGCATACTGCGGGCGGCCACTCAACTGGAGGGCGTGGTGGAAAACATCACAGATGCCACCAAGGATCTGGGAAACCGCAGCGAAGGCATCCGCAATGGAACCGACAACCAGATGGCCAGGATCAACGAAACCGCCACGGCCATGGAAGAAATGAACGCCACGGTGCTGGAAGTGGCCAGAAACGCGGCCCAGGCGGCCGAACAGTCCGAACGCTCCAAAAACAAGGCCCAGGAAGGCGCCGAACTGGTTGCCCGGACTGTTTCTTCCATGAATGCGCTGCAGCAGATGATGGGTGAGAAGCTCATGGGCAACATGCACAAGCTCGACACCCAGTCCGAATCCATCGGCCAGGTCATGAACGTGATCAACGACATCGCGGATCAGACCAACCTCCTGGCCCTGAACGCGGCCATCGAAGCCGCCCGGGCAGGTGATGCGGGACGCGGGTTTGCCGTGGTAGCCGACGAGGTACGCAAGCTTGCGGAAAAGACCATGGGGGCCACCAAGGAGGTCGGCGAGAACATCAAGGAGATTCAGAACCTCGCCCAGGCCAATGTCGCGGGCATGGATGAAGCCGTGCAGGCCATCAACGAGGTCACGGAACTATCCAACAGCTCGGGCGCCATGCTGCAGGAGATTCTGGACATGGCCGAACTTTCCGCCGGCCAGGTGCAGTCCATTGCCACCGCAGCCGAGGAACAATCCGCCGCTTCCGAGGAAATCACCCGGAGCATCGATGACATCAACGTCATCGCCAACGAAAACGTGTTGCGCGTCAACGAAACCGACTCGGACATCCAAAAACTGGTCAACCAGACGAATGAACTGGGTCGGAGGATCGCGGACATGAAAAAATAAGGCTGGTCGGCTGCTCCTGCTCTCCTGCCTAACTTAGACGCCCCGGCTTCGTGAGAAACCGGGGCGTTTGCCGTTTTGCGGATTTGGGGCTGCTTCCGGCGGCCCAATAACTTCTGTCACGAAGACAAAAAAGTTGAAGTTAAATAGCCACCTGTTCGCAGGTCCAGGCTTGCAGTCAGTTAGCGAACCAGCAAAGCCCAGATAACCCACTTAAAAAAATACAACGTTCTAGTTGACCTTGGGATCAAGTTCGCCCTTGGCATAGCGTTCGGCCATGGTCTCCATGGAGATGGGTTTGATCTTGTCCGCGTTTCCAGCGGTGCCGAAGGCTTCGTAACGAGCGACACAAATGCCTTTCATGGCTTTCGTGGTTTCGCTCAGGTATTTGCGAGGATCGAATTCCGCGGGTTTTTCGGTCAGGAATTTGCGGATGGCGCCGGTAGAGGCCATACGCAGGTCCGTGTCGATATTCACCTTGCGGACGCCGTGTTTGATGCCCTCGCAGATTTCTTCCACAGGCACGCCGTAGGTCTGGCCCAGATCTCCGCCGTAGTCGTTGATGATCTTCAGCCAGTCCTGAGGTACGGAGGACGAACCGTGCATGACCAGGTGCGTATCGGGGATACGCGCGTGGATTTCCTTGATGCGGCTGATAGCCAGGATCTCGCCCGTGGGCGGACGGGTGAACTTGTAAGCGCCGTGGCTGGTGCCGATGGCGATGGCCAGGGCGTCGAGCCCGGTGGCTTTGACAAAATCCGCGGCCTGCTCCGGATCGGTCAGCATCTGTTCCTTGGACAACTTGCCTTCTGCACCCACGCCGTCTTCCTTGCCGGCCGTACCGGTTTCCAGGGAGCCGAGCACACCGAGCTCGCCTTCAACGGACACGCCGCACGAATGGGACATTTCCACTACGTGGCGGGTGGTGTCGCGGTTATACTCGTAGGTGGCCGGGGTTTTGTGGTCGGGCATCAGGGAGCCGTCCATCATCACGGAACTGAATCCGGTCTGGATGGACTGCGCGCATACGGCTGGAGAAGCGCCATGATCCTGGTGGAGGCAAACCGGAATGTCCGGCCACTGTTCGATGGCCGCAAGAATCAGATGCCGTACGAAGGATGACCCCGCGTACTTCCGTGCACCGGCCGAACACTGCAGAATGGCCGGGCTGTTGGTCTCGGTGGCGGCCAGCATAATGGCGTGCACCTGCTCCATATTATTGACATTAAACGCCGGAACGCCGTACCCGTGCTCTGCGGCATGGTCCAGCAGCTGGCGCAAAGTGATAAGTCCCATCGCCTCCTCCTTGTGTCGGTTTCAGATAAGAGAAAAAACCCCTAAGACCGCTTAATTTCTTACAGCCCTATAGCACCAAATTGTTGCACGGCCAAGACATTCGGATCGCTTTTTGGAGGAGAGGGGGGTTGAATAAAATTTTTATTCCAAAAAAACATTTGACGAAATAACCTTTCTGGAATTATTTTTGGCCCTCTGGAAATTCAGTGGGGGGCCCCGCTTTTGCTTGAGTCCGAATAGAGACTGAGTCCGCCGCAAAAGAAATAGATCGCCGTCTTGAAATGCTCCTTGTTACGGTACCCACAAGCTCGGCGCTTGATGGACATGATCTTGCTATTTAGCCCTTCGGCCACGGCATTGGTCACTCGATGTCGACAAAAGGTCGCGATGTTGTCCATGTGACTCAGAAGCATATCTGCCACCTTTTTCATGGGGGCGAGCTTTGAACGTTTAGCCCAAGAGCACCACTTCTTCAGGAATCGTCTGGCCCAGCCCGGCGTTATGCAATCCCACAGACCACGAAGGCTTTCCTTCATTGCCCAGGCTTTAGCGGTCTTCAAATTCGCTTCCTTGAGTTCTTCCAGACGCGGCCGCTGGCTATCCGATAGATTTTCCTCAGAATAAAGCCACAGATACTAGCTGTCTTTGAAGATTTCGTTGGCCTCAGCCATCAGTTCTTTATGTTCATGGCGGCGTACTTTAACCACTGCCACTCCCACATGCTCCACAGTACCGCGAATCAAATCACAGACCACTGCATATAGCTATACCCTTTGCGAAAGGCTTTTTCATCGACGCCGGGATAGCTGATCGCGCGTTGCTTTTTCCGACTCATTCCCCGGCGTACCGCACGCTCCATTACGCCCACGCCTGATCCCATGAGATGCGCATTAACTTACGCGCGCCTTCAATGGTGGAGCACTCCGTTAGGACGTCAGTAATCAATCTTTCCATGAGTAAGGTAAATCGCGATCCGGGCTCGGACCAAAAGACATTGGCCTGTTTGACGCCATGCTCGGGGCAGGCCACCCGTGGAATCCGTGCGTGGATGAAGGTCTTGAATTAACACGTGTCCAGGTGTCGCCAGGTACGTTCCTCCGCATGATCCCGACAAGTCAATTCCTTGCCGCATTCCGGGCAAGCCCAGAGAACTTTGGCCTTATGAGCGAGTTTAATATCCACACGGCCCTCGGCCATTTTCAGGTCAACGCTATCGACAAACCAGGGCTTTTGATGCCTAAAATCTGACCATAAAATGCGACGTCTCTCATTGGCGATCTCCTCCTGGAAATCGCCTACATTAGGATGCTACCCACGGCAAATCCGGAAGGACCAGGAAAAAAAGACTTCAGGGTCGCGATCTTGCGTTTCATGCTGCGCGGTTTGTACTTGCCTGCCACTCCAGATACTTCCGGATCGTGTTTTTATCCACAGCGGCAACCGTCATCCGTCCATGGGCCTGTTGCCTGGACAAAAACTGTTGTAAATCAAGCTGATAGGCGTTTATGGTGAATGGGGACAGCCCGCGTTCGAGACGGCAGTGGCGCAGAAACACTTCGACGGCATCGGTCAGATTCATAGGGCAGCTCTCATGTCGTAGTATTTGAACGCCAAAAGTTTTGACCGATAAAGCTTTAAATGACACACAGATAGAACAATATCACAAATTCTGAATCTATATTATTTCCTACTGATACGCAGCCATATTGCTTCTATTTGCTATCTAGCAAAATGTTTTCTTTTTCGATTGATAGCCGTCAACCGATTTTGGAAGAGTAATTACTATATTTTCTTAAGCGTCATCACGGGTTATAGTGTTGTTGCATCAACCATACGCCCTTCCCCGCACGCATTCCTGGTTCCGACTCTCCCAAAAAAAAGGCCCCCGGTCGGAGGCCTTTAAAAAGGAGACAAAACGCGTACGGCTTATAAAATAGGCAGGTATTTTTCGATTTCGAATTCGGAAACATGGGTTCTGTATTCGTCCCATTCGATCATCTTGTTGCCCACCAGGTTGGCGTGGATGTGTTCGCCGAGAATGCTTTTCACCAGAGCGCTTTCCTGCAGTTTGACAGTGGCCTCGTGCAGGCTGCCGGGCAAGGCGTCGATGCCGCGATTGGCCATTTCGATATCGGTCATGGCGAAGATGTTGTCTTCCACGGCCGGGCTGATCTGGTAGCCTTTTTCAATGCCTTCCAGTCCCACGCCGAGCATGACGGCGAAGGCCAGATACGGATTGGCGGCCGGGTCCGGACAACGCAGCTCGATACGGGTGGCGGCTTCCTTGCCGGGTTTGTACATGGGCACGCGAATCAAGGCCGAACGGTTGCGCTGCGCCCAGGCAACGTACACTGGGGCTTCATAGCCGGGGACAAGCCGCTTGTAGGAATTGACCCACTGGTTGGTCACGGCCACGAACTCGCTCGCGTGTTTGAGCAGGCCCGCGATATAGGACTTGGCCTCACCGCTGAGGTGGTTGGGATCCGCCGGATCAAAGAAAGAGTTCTTGCCGTTCTTGAACAGGCTCTGGTGTACGTGCATGCCGGAACCGTTTTCGCCGAACAGCGGTTTGGGCATGAAGGTGGCGTAGCAGCCGTGCTTGCGGGCCACTTCCTTGACCACGACCTTGTAGGTCATGGCCACGTCGGCCATGGTCAGGCCTTCCTGGTAGCGCAGATCGATTTCGTGCTGGCTGGGCGCCACTTCGTGGTGGCTGTATTCGACCTGAATGCCCATTTTCTGCAGGTTGAAAATGATGTCGCGGCGTACGTCGTTGGCCAAATCCAGGGGAGGCGCGTCAAAATAGCCGCCGGCATCCAGGGTTTCGGGGCATTTGGGCGAGGCGAACAGGAAGAACTCCAGCTCCGGACCGACAAAATACGTATAGCCCTTTTCAGCGGCCTTCTCGAGGGCCTTTTTGAAAATATAGCGGCTGTCGCCCTCGTAAGGGGTGCCGTCCGGGGTGCAGATGTCGCAAAAAACACGTGCGACTGGACGGTCGGACGGACGCCAGGAACAAATCTGGAAGGTGGTCGCATCCGGATAAGCCACCATGTCGCTTTCCTGGATACGCGTAAACCCGAGAATGGAGGAACCATCGAAGCCCATTCCTTCGTCAAAGGCGGCCTCGAGTTCATCCGGAGTGATCTGGAAACTTTTCAGGGTTCCCAGGATGTCGACAAACCAGAACTGAATGAAGCTGATATTGTATTCTTTTACGGCCTTGAGCACATCGTCTGCGTTTTTGCAATTGAAAACAGGGATGTCCATACATTTCCTCCATGTTTATGACTGTACATTTCCAAGAAAAGTCCGGGCCTCGCAACGTCTTATTACAACTGTCGGGCCACTTATTTTTTCTAGTATCAGATCATGCGCTTAGAAGAAACCCGAAAGGCAGGAAAAAACACACCACTGTACATTTTTGTAAAATACTCAAAGACAAAATGAGATTTTTACTCATTTTGTCAAAAGCAAATGCCAGAAATGAGGCTTGCTACAAAAAAGTGTTTTCTCTTCCGGTAAATAATGAATTGATTCTATTGACTGAACAACGATCGAAAAAAAAATTCCATACGGGATTCACGATCGTCAATACGCGTGAGCCCGGCTGCACGCGCCTCTTGTAACGCGGCCTCATAGGCGCCGGGATCCAGCGGACGGTCCAGCTCCGGAAACTGCGAGGCAAGCCCGCACGGCCGATACTGATCCATGATGTTGACGTAGGTGTTGGTGGAAACATTCCGGGCGATGAATTGCATCCATTTGGCCGTGCCCGCCAGTCCGGAAGGCATCAGCAAATGGCGGATCAGCAGTCCACGGGTTGCCAGGCCGAGGCTGTCTGTTTTCAGATCGCCCACCTGGCGGTGCATTTCACGTACGCAATCTCTGGCGCATTCGGGATAATCCGCAGCTCCCTGGCAATAGGTGTCGGCCGGGGTGCTTTCCCAGAATTTGACATCCGGCATGTAGATATCAATCACACCATCCAGCAGTTTCAACGTGGAGATTTTGTCGTACGCGCTGGAGTTGTAGACCAGAGGCAGGTTGAGCCCCTGCTCCACGGCAAGGGGCAGGGCTTCGAGAATCTGCGCCACCACATGCGACGGAGTCACAAAATTAATGTTTTGCGCGCCCTGGTTCTGCAGCTCCAGCATGATCCAGGCCAACTGGTCGGCCGTGACTTCCGTGCTGTCGCTCACATCGTGGCTGATATCGAAATTCTGACAAAACGCGCAGTTCAAATTGCATCCGGCAAAGAAAATCGTTCCAGATCCGCCGGAGCCGACCAGAGGCGCTTCTTCGCCGAAATGGAGCGAATAGGATGCCACGCGGGCCAGACGGGTATTCTGGCAATGTCCCTGTTCGCCCTCCTGCCTGTTGACGCCGCAGGAGCGCGGACACAGGGCGCAAAAAGCCAGACTCGCCAGGGCCGTACTCACGCGTTTTTTCAATTCTCCGGAAGCGTGGAGCTCAGTATAATGAGGCATACCAGCGCCTTATCTGAGCATCTGGGATATTTCCGAACGTTTCTCCCAGGAAAATCCTCCTGGAATACACGGCCAGATGGAATTGTTCTGGTACAATGGATCCTCCCCCAAAGGATACGGTGAATGGCTTTGCGCTTCTGCAAACAACCTGCTGCCCGGAATCGGCGTATAGTGCGATATGTAGGGCTGCAGGCCGAGGGCCCGTACCGCTGCAATGGTTCTGCCTAATTCGTCGAATGTTTGTCCCGGCAAACCAAAGAGAATGTATACACCGATTTGATCCGCTTGAAAACCCGCATCGAGCAGATTCCGCACTCCTGTGCGCCACTCTCCCTGCGTGAGTTTGCTATCCAGACGGTCCGTGAAGAGCGTTGTTTCCAGTCCCAGACGAATGGTGGTCAGTCCCGCTATCCGCAACAAGCGGCAGATTTCAGGCGTCAGCAGCCGAATGTGCAAAGCGTTCGGCGTATGCAGCCGGACAACTTGCCCGCAATCGACAATCCGCTCCAGCAGCGGACGCAGCCATTTGTCCGGACGGACCAGCACCGCGTCATCAAAAAAAGCGAAATCCCTGACCCCTTTCAGCAATTCCCCCCGGAATTCGGACCAGGTCAACGCCACGGCTTTGATGGCGAAATGATCATACAACTCGTGGCTGGCGCAATAGGCGCAGTGAAACGGGCAGCCTCTGGAGCCCATGATGGGCGCGTATGCGGGCGCGGGATACAAATCCAGGGCCAGCCCGAAGCCCGCATTTTCCGGAAGCCTTTTTACGGGGACGTTCAACAGCTCCCAAAAGTTTCGCCAGTTTTCCGGAGTTTCAAACGGTCCCGAGACCACAAGGTCCGCCAGACCAAATTCCTGCGCGTGCGTACGGCATAGCGTGGGGTAGACGCCTCCCAGCACCAGCTTTGCTTTTGGAAACAACTCGCGCGCCAGGCGCAGAACCGCCACGGCGCTCGGGTACCAGTAGGTCATCTGGCAGGTCACGAATACGGCGTCCGGCGCCGGATCCATCCGCGCAAGCGCACCGGCCACGGCTTCGTACGGCAGTCCGTAGCGGCAGTACTGCCGGGGCACGTGGCTCAAAACTCCGGGCAATGGCAGCCTGGTCTTGGGGAAACTGCCCGTACCGTTCTGCTTTATCTTGTGCCAGCGAATGTCGCGCCAGGTGGGATCCAGGCAATCCAGCAAGGCCACACTGCAGCCGCACGCACGCAATGTATCCAGGCAGGAAAGCAGCCCCACGGGCCGCTGCCAGAGATTATAGGCGGCGAAATCGTAAATCCACGGATTGATCCCCAGAACCCTGGGGCCGTCCGCGCAGCCCGGCGGAACCGACCAGGCAATGTCGGGCCAAAGAGGAAGCACGGGATCTGACATGGGAATGGAAAAGGAGAACGGCCCAAGGCCGTTCTCCGTAAAATACCTTAAAAACGGAACAGAACGAGGGATTCCTTCTTGTTCACGAAGCCGTCATTGTCGGCATCGGCCGAATTGAAAGCGGCTTTGGTGCTGCCGGGGTACTGCAGGTGCAGTTCTTTCCAGGTAACCACCCCGTCCTTGTTGATATCAATGTCGTTCAGCTTGAAAGCCACGGCGTCCGCACCGCTGTTCTTCCACTTGTCCGCGAATTCCTGCAGAGAAATGACACCGTCATGGTTTGTGTCGTCTTCCAGCGTAAAGGCAACGGCCTCATCGCCCCCGCTTGCAGTAAAATTCGCATCGAATTCCTGTTTGCTGATCTGGCCGTCCTTGTCTCCATCCATGCCGTCAAACACCGCGTTCTGTTTATCTCCGCCCGATACCAGAGAAGCGCAAAACAAAAGAGCCAGCGAAGTCAATATAAAAATACGCATATTCCAACACTCCTTGAACTTGCTGGCAATGACTATTTCACGAAATCAAGGGGGCTGCAAGCCTGACGCAGCAAGAGAAGCTGCTCAACTACAAACAGACGTCTTCAACATCCTTTTTCTTTTCCCAGAATGCCATGATCTCTTCGATCATACCGCGGATGGAAAGAAACAGTGCGGCAAGGCGCGGCTCGAAATGGCCCTCGCTCTGTTCGATATACGCAAAGGCTTTGTCCAACGGCCAGGGCTCCTTGTAAGGACGTCGCATGGTCAATGCGTCAAAGACGTCGGCAATGGCCACGATCCGTGCGGATTCCGGGATTTCCGCGCCCTTGAGATTCTCGGGATAACCTTTGCCGTCCCAGCGTTCATGATGGTTGCGGGCGATCTCGGCCGCCATCCGGAACACGGGCGCCTTGCTCACGGAAAGAATATCGTATCCGATCATGGAATGCGTACGCATGATATCCCATTCGTCGGCATTGAGCTTCCCAGGCTTTTTCAATACCGAGTCGGGAATACCGATCTTGCCCGTATCGTGCATAGGCGCCGCGAGTTGCAGCAGCGCCTGTTGTTCCACCGGCCAGTTCGCGGCCTGGGCCAGGGCTTGAGCATAACAAGCCATACGCCAAATATGAACGCCCGTATCATCGTCGTTGAAATGACTGGCCTGCCCGAGCATGAAAATGGCGTCCCGCTGCGCTTGCTTGATTTCCGCCACCTGTTGCTCCACGGTTTTTTCGCAAGACAATTGCTGGTTGGCAAGGGCGAGGTGAGCTGCCACCCGGGCCAGGACCACGGAAGGCGAAATGGGTTTGGTGATGTAGTCCACCGCGCCGACCTCGAATCCCCGGGTTTCATCGCTGACTTCGCTCATGGCCGTGACAAAGATCACTGGAATTCTCGCGGTTTTGTAATCGGCCTTGAGCCGCCTGCAGACCTCATAGCCGTCCATCTCCGGCATCATGATGTCCAGGAGAATCAGGTCCGGGGGCGTCTCCGCCGCCAGCTCCAGAGCCTTTTCGCCCATCATCGCCACACTCAGCTCGTAGTCGTCGCCGAGTACCTCGACCAGGATGTCGATATTCGCCTCATTATCGTCGACCACCATGACAAGCGGTCTTTCCGTATCGCTATGCATGTTTCTGACTCCCGGTTTCCCGCAATAATTCGTCGATGACTGCAAGGGCATCATCAAACTTGTAGCGCTTGATCAACATCTTGAGTTCTCCGACAGCAACGGCCGAGGCGGCAGGCCAGGCTAATGACGCCATCTCTTCCAGAATAGGGACGCACAACTTTGGCTTGCAGGCCTTCACATGGGGCAGCAGCCGCTGCAAAACATCTTCGAAAAGGGCGGGGTCTTCGCTTGCCGTAGAGGTTGCCGCCCGGGCAGAAACATCCGGGGCGTCCGTACGCCCGGCTGCGAGGGGCGCGAGAGTTTCCATGACTTTGTTCAGGGCCTTGGCAAAAGCCTCCAGGGCACTGTCCGTAACCGGTTCCTCCTGTTTCAGAGCAGCGTCCACCCCGGCTGCGGCGGCCTGCAGCTCGTCTGCACCGATATTTCCTGCGACGCCTTTTATGGTGTGGGCCAGAATCTGAGCTTTGGCCCTGTCGCCCTGCTCCAGCAGCCCCTGCAGTTCGCCGGCGGCGTTCGCATAACTATCGTGAAGTTTGAGCAGAAGTTCCCTGTAAAGCTTGCGGTTTTGATTGACGCGTAACAGCCCCGCGACCATGTCAATGCCGGGAAGCGTGTCGGGCAACCGGATGTCCGCCCGGCTCGCTTCTTTTACCTGTATTGGAGGAGGCGGCGCAGAGCTGCCTTCCCTGGGGGAGATCCAACGGGCCAGGGCGGCGAACAACTCTTGCGGATCAATGGGCTTGGTCACATGATCGACCATCCCGGCATCAATGCTCTTCTGCCTGTCGCCGGCCATGGCATGAGCCGTCATCGCCAGGATCGGCAGATCGTTCAAATTCTCATCGGCCCGTATCCTGGAGGTGGCTTCAATACCGTCCATCTCGGGCATCTGGATGTCCATCAGCACCAGGTCGTAGTTGTTGGTCCGGGCCAGCTCCACTGCCTCGCGGCCGTTGCCGGCGATGGTCACGACAAAACCCGCCCCCTCCAGCAGCTCTCTGGCCACCTGCTGATTGATCTCGTTATCCTCGGCAAGCAGAATCCGTGCGCCACGGACGGCGTCGAGGCCGGAAACATCCGCTGTGGCTGAAGCATGAAACCGGCTTGTTTCCACCGTATGCCCCAAGGCTCCCATGATCGTGTCGAAAAGCAGGCTCTGGTTCACCGGTTTGATCAGGAAATCCGAGATGTTGACTGCCTCCGCCTGCTGCACGATCTCTTCGCGGCCATAGGCCGTGACCATGATCACCGTCGGCAACTTTGCAAGATTCTGATGCTGCTTGATGCGGCGCGCGGTTTCAATGCCGTCCCATTCGGGCATCTTCCAGTCCATAAGCACGAGCTCAAAAGGCTCTTCCGGAGGAGCGTGTTCGAGTTTTTCCAAAGCTTCTTTACCGGAAGAGACTGTTTCCGGAACACACCCCATGCGGGAAAGGTATTCGGCCAAAATCTCCTGAGAGGATCTGTTGTCGTCCACGACCAGAACCCGCATGCCTTGAAAGCCGTCATCAATCGCTCTGCCGGGCAGTTTGCTTTTGTCATGGAGTCTCATTCGCGCGGTAAACCAAAACGTGCTGCCTTTGCCGGGTTCACTTTCCAGGCCAACCTCGCCTCCCATGAGTTCGACCAGGCTCTTGCAGATGGCAAGGCCCAGTCCTGTGCCCCCGAACTTGCGCGTAGTGGAGGCATCGGCCTGGGAAAAGGATTGGAACAGCTTGTTTTGCTGTTCCTGGTCCATTCCGATGCCGGTATCCCGTACGCTGAACTGCACAAGAACGTCGCGGTCGGTTTTTTCCAGGGTATTGGCCGCCACCACGATTTCACCCTGCTGCGTGAATTTCACGGCATTGCTCACGAGGTTGACCAGAATCTGCCCCAGACGCAGCGGATCGCCCACCAGGTTCACCGGAACATCCTGATCAATACGAAACAACATCTCCAACCCTTTCTCCTCCACCTTGACGGTGAGCAGGTTGGCCAGATTATCAACAACATCGTCGAGGTAGAACTCGATCTCCTCCAGATCCAGCTTGCCGGCCTCAATTTTGGAAAAGTCCAGGATGTCGTTGAGGATGTTCAACAGCGCATTGGCTGCCTGGTCTATTTTTGCGATGTAGTCCCGCTGCTTGTGGGTCAGATCGGTCTGGAGAGCCAGGTAGCTCATCCCGATGATGGCGTTCATGGGCGTCCTGATCTCGTGGCTCATGTTGGCCAGAAATTCGCTCTTGGCCTGGTTGGCAGCGGCCGCAGCCTCCATGGCCTCTTGCAGGGCCACCTCGGCTTTCTTGCGTTCAGTTATGTCCAGGAGCCAGCCCAAAACCCCGTCTTCGTCATTGTATCTGAAGGGAATATACGTGGTCAAAAAATCCCGGACCATGCCTTGCTTGTTGCGGTAGCGTATTTCGTAGTTTTCCAGTACCCCGCGCTCCACCATTTGCCGCAATACTTCATCTCTCTCTTCGATATCGCAGTAAATCGATATGGCGTGATCGCCGACATCGGCTCCAAGCATGTCCACAAAGCGGCGGTTGGCGAAGTGGATGATCCCCCTGGTGGTGAACGCCGCTCCCACGGGCGAAGTGTTGAGTATATATTCCATCTGATTTTTGGCCGCCTTTATCTCCTCCTCGGCCTGCTTGCGCTCCGTGATGTCTTCGACGGTGCAGATGACCTCGCTTGGCGTGGTCTCCGGCGTTACGGGGTTGCAGATGAAACGCACCCAGGCTTGCCTGCCGCCGGTGACTGAAACATATTCCCCCTCATAACTTGCCGTATCGCCATGCATGGCCACTTGCAAAGCTGCAGCCACTTCTTTGTTCTCGATATTATTCAAGGCATCAAAACCCGCAAGCTGCTCTCGCGTGCTTCCAAAGATGACGGCTGCCTGGAGATTTGTGCTGATGATGGCGCCTTCGGCATTGAAATGCATTACGCCGAGAGGAGAATTCTCAAAGATGGTGCGCAGCTGGGCTTCGCTTTTCCTGACCTGCTCTTCTGCCCGCTTGCGTTCGGTGATGTCCGTGGACAACGCGATCAGAGCAAAAACATCCCCCTGCTTGTCATGCAAAGGAACCTTGGTGGTCAGGTAGGAGTGCGCGGTTCCGTCAGGATGCGGCAATTGAATCTCAAAGCGGCTCGTTACGCCGCCTTTGATAATCTCCCTGTCTTTATCCATGATGTTTTTTCCAACTTCCGGAGGAAAAATCTCAATATCCGTGCGGCCGAGCGCCTGCTCAGAGGAAATCCCCGTGGCCTGCTCAAAAAATTTGTTGACCATGAGGTAACGGCCGTTACGAGCCTTGAAAATAACCGAACCGGGAAGGTTGTCGAGAATCGCGCGCAGCCGTTCCTCGCTCCTCTCCAGTGCCCGCTCTGCCTGGCGGCTCTCCGTAACATCCCGAAAACTCCAGACCCGGCCGATGATCTGCTCCCCCAGTCGCTGCGGTTTGGAATAGCGTTCCACGATCCGGCCATCGCGTAACAGTAATGTTGTGAAGTCCTCTTCCTCCAGATTGGCATAAAGGTACCGGACGTGCGCCAGGAATGCTGCGGGATCCTCCAGAGAATCCAGTACGGTTTCCAATAAAACCTGATCATCTCTGGCTTTCACCAACTCATTATCAAGATGCCAGATTTCCAGAAAACGCCTGTTGTAGGAGCTTACCCGCTGGTGCAGATCAACGACGAGGATGCCGTCCGTGGTTGACTCGATGGTGGCGTGCAGACGTGAGAGGTTCTCCTCGATACTGTGCGCCATGGCATTGAAGGCGGTTGCCAGAGCACCTATCTCATCATTGACGCTGCCGTCGATATGATGTGAATAATCGCCTTTTTTAATTGCGCGCGCCCCTTCTTCGAGTGCCCCAAGGGGAAAAATGATGCGCCGCCTCATCAAAAAAAAGACAAATACGGCAAACCCGATGGTGACGGAAACCAGTATCGTGATGGCAAGATTGATGGCTTTATTGCGTCGATGCAGCTGTTGTGCTTCAAATGCGATTCTCATTTCCAGCAAAACGTGAAATTGTTCCAGGGCCTTCATGATCTTGCCCTTGGCCTTATGATATTCCTCGCCGTGCAATAGGTTACGGGCCATGACCAGATCCGGCGTTCTTTTGATCGCGAACCGGCCGCTCGCATCCTCATACAACCCTTTGACCGCGTTCATTGCGATATTTTCCAGAGTAATCAGGTCGTCGGATTCCTTTTTGGCTTCCGATAATCTGTCCATCTCCTCCTCGGAAAAGCCAAGTTCCGTCATCCGTTCTTTGATGCTGTACGTCTCGCCGTCATGATCCAGTTCCCTGGTCCCGGCGGATATGTAATCCCAATAAAAAGGATTATACTCTTTTGGATGGGCTTTTTGCCCGTCGCGAATGGCCATGATTTCCCGAAAATACCGTTCGTATTTCGGGTCCCCAGTCACCGCGTATGTGCGGGCAAAGCGCGTCAGATCATCCGAGGATTGCTTGAGTTCCCAGGCCAGCTCCAGGGACGCTAGATTCCGCGTATTGATGGCGTCTTCATGTTCGTGGGTTTGGGTGAGCAAAATGACAAAGGCCGAACTGGCGGAGATCAACGCGGCAAAAACAAAAAAGACCAGTATCAGGGTATCCCGAATGGAGAGTTGTCTGGGGCGTCCCTTAACCCACCAGATAATGGCGATGGCCAGCGCCATGCAAAAGAAAACCGCGCCCAGGCTTTTTATTAGATAGTTGCTTACATCAAATTGACCCGCTTTTGAAAAAGCAGGAACAGCATGCGTATTTTCTATTGGCGCCCACCTCGCAAAAATGGCCTGTTTTTCACTTTCATCAAGATCGGACAGTGCCTTGTCGAGTATCGAAGCCAACTGCGACCAGTCTTTGCGTACGCCGATCGTCAGTACGGATCCCGGTTTTTCCGCACGTCCCTGAAACTGGAGATTCGCTATAAGCTCGCGCTCCATAATCCAGGCGGCCACGGCCCGGTTGCCGACGTACGCGTCCGCCTCGCCCCGTGACACGGCATCGAGCGCATGCGCCGTGTCCGGATATTCCTTTATGGTGATGGAGGGATAGTGGTCGCGAAAATATTTTATGTTGTAAAAACCGGCTTCCAGAGCCAGCGTATGGCCGGACAGGTCCTGCTCGGACGCAAAGTACGGCCCGCCGGTCTTCGCGACGATGACATGCGGGATGTTCAGGTATTGCCGGGTGAAATGAAGAAATTTTTCTCGCTCCGGCTTGGGCGTTACATCCATGAGCCCATCGAGCCTTTTCTCCTTCACCGCCTCGAGGTTCACCTTAAAAGGTCCGGGAACCAGCTTGATCACGCCTCCCAGCCTGTTGTTCAGAGCGCGAATGTAGTCCACACCGATTCCACGCAGCTTTCCTTTGCCGTCCACAAAATTCATGGGCGGCCAGGCGTTCATGATGCCGATGGTAATTTCCGGATGTTCCCTGAGCCAGGCCTGCTCTTGCGGGTCGAGTGCGTCGACGAACGCCGTACGTTTTTTTTCGGGATCGAAGGAAGAAGCAATGGCCGTATTCGGCGGCAAACCGACTGCGAACAACAGGATGCAGGCACTCGTCAGGCAGAACATCGCAATACAGGTTTTGAAAAAAAACCGCCCCATAATCGTGCCTCCATCTTTCCTGATGACAACTTATAAATTTTTCGGCGCAAACCAGGCCACCGATTTGCAAGCAAGCAATCCGTAATACCAGAATGAACCATTTGCCCCACCACTTCCCGCCCCCATGCGAGCAACACTTTTTACCAGTATTCCATATGATATCATCCGGTACGAACTGATACAAGACCGATAAAAATATTTGGCGCTGCATTGCGTTTTCGTCTTCTACATGGCGTTGTTATGTTTATTGACATGCTATTGCCTTACCAGCCTGAATTTGACATACAGAATATTGTAGCATCCGTTTTGATTACACTTTTTACCGGCTACAAGCCCTGGGCAGCACCATGAAAAAAAAGCCTCTGCACCCCTCGCGCCGCGATTTCATCAAACTGGCCGGCGTGGGACTGGCCGCGTCCGCCTTGCCTGTTTCCGCAAACACGGCTTCCGCGCAGGAACTGAAAAATACCACCAACACCCCCAAGGGCCTGCCCGAAAAAATTGCCGGAAAAGGCTACAACGTCGTCCTGATCGTCACGGACCAGGAACGCCACTTCAAGGACTACCCCGAAAGCGCCGAGCTTATGACCAGAGCAAAAATGCGTAGCCAGGGCGTCAGCTTTGAAAACCACTACAACTGCTCCAACATGTGCACGGCCTCGCGCTCCGTGATGTATACGGGGCAGCATATTCAGCATACGGGCATGTTCGACAACACCAACCTGCCGTGGCAACCGGACATGTCCACGGAAATCCCCACCATCGGCGACATGATGCGCGAGCTGGGCTACTACACCGCCTACAAGGGCAAGGTGCACCTCAGCGAAGCCCTGACACCGTCGGACGACACGGAGCACAAGCTGATGACCGACGCCATGGAGCCCTATGGGTTTTCCGATTTCAATCCCACCGGGGACCACTACGGCAAGGTGCTGGGCGGCTACTCGCACGACACGGGCTTTGCCGGGGACTCCGTGAACTGGCTGCGGGCCAAGGGCTCCAAACTGAACAAGCAAGGCACCCCGTTCTTTCTGGCCGTAAATCTGATCAATCCGCACGACATCATGTATTTCAACACGGACACCAAGGGCGAAAGCGAACAGAAAGCCGGCAAACTGCTGGACCCCATCAACAGGGCCCCGGACAACACCGTATACCAAAACGTACACGAGGATTATCCGCTGCCGCCCAACCTGTACCAGCCCATCACTGAAAAGGGCCGCCCCAGAGCCCATTACGAATACCACGAAGGCTGGGACTACATGGTGGGGGCCATTCCGGACAAGGACGCGCACTGGACCCGCTACAAGGATTATTATCTGAATTGCCTGAAAGATACGGACATGCAGATCGGCAGCGTGCTGGACGCGCTCGAACGTCTGGGCATGCGCGAGAATACGGTTATCGTCTTCACCGCGGACCACGGCGAGATGGGCGGCTTCCACAACCTGCGGGGCAAAGGGCCTTTTTCCTACGAACAGAACATCCACGTGCCCTTGTTCATCCTGCATCCGGAAATCACGGGCGGACAGTCCGCCCAGGCGCTGACTTCCCATCTGGACATTGCCCCCACGCTGCTCTCCCTGACCGGCGCACCCGCTCCGGACGTGGAAAAGATCGCGACAACCCTTCCCGGCAAGGACATCAGCCCGGTTCTGGCCGACCCGGCCGGGGCTGACATCGCGCAAATCCGCTCCGCCGCACTGCATTGCTACGACATGATCCTGACCGTGGACGCGGATTTCCTGAAAAAAATGGTCCGGGCGTCCGTACAAGGAGAAAACTGGGAAACCAGAAAAAATATCAAGCCGGACCTTTCCAAGCGGGGCAACATCCGCATCATTTGCGACGGACGCTACAAGTTCGCCCGCTATTTCGCGCCGCTACAGCACAATACGCCAAAAAACCTCGAAGAATTGCTGCGGCTCAACGACCTGGAACTCTACGATCTCAAAACCGACCCGGACGAAATGCACAACCTGGCCCTGGACGTCTCCAAGAACAAGGATTTGATTCTGCGTATGAATACCATAATGAACAAAATGATCCAGCGTGAGGTGGGCGAAGACAAGGGGCGCGAGCTGGAAGATTACGACAACTGGGTCGTGACGGATCTGCGCCACTGATGTCCTATTCGATCATTGCCAAAGCCGTGGGTCCGCGCTGCAACCTGCACTGCGCCTACTGCTATTACCTCGAAAAAGCGGCTCTGTTTGAGGACACCCCCGACGTGATGCCCGAAGCCGTGCTGGAGGCCTACATCCGCCAGATGTTCGAGCAACCCGGCTCGCACCCGGTTGAATTCGTCTGGCAGGGAGGCGAGCCCCTTCTGGCGGGCCTGTCCTTTTATCAAAAGGCCCTGCACCTCCAGCAGCGCTACGCGGGGCAGCGTCCGTTCGCCAACGTCATCCAGACCAACGGCACCCTGCTCGACGACGCGTGGGGAGAATTCCTCGTACGCCATGGCATCCTCGTTGGCATCAGCCTGGACGGTCCGGCCGCACTGCACGACGCCTACCGGGTGGACAAACAGGGCGAAGGATCCTTCGACCGCGTCATGGCCGGACTGGCCGTGTTGAAAAAACACGGCGTGGACTACAACATCCTGGCCACCATCAATCAGGCGAACGCTCCCTACCCGCTGGAAACCTACCTCTTTCTCAAGGAGCAGAGCCAGGGCTACCTGCAGTTCGTGCCCGTGGTGAAACAGACCTCCGCGTCTCCGCCGGAGGTGACGCCCTGGAGCGTCACGGCCGAGCAGTTCGGCGAGTTCTACATCAGCATTTACGACGCGTGGGTCAGCACGGACGTGGGCAAGGTCTTTGTGCAGCTTTTCGATGCCACCCTGGCCGGACATCTGGGCGCGCCGCCGCCGGTCTGCTATTACGGCAGCTACTGCGGACGCAGCGGCCTGCTCGAACATACGGGCGACGTGTATGCCTGCGACCACTTTGTGGACCCGGAGCACCGGCGGGGCAACATCCTCCAGAAATCGCTCCAGGAAATGCTCGACTCCGACGAACAGCATGCCTTCGGCCTGGCGAAATCCCATGCGCTTCCCCAGGAATGCCAAGCCTGTCCCGTGCTTTTCGTCTGCCGGGGCGAATGCCCCAAAAACCGCATTTTGCCCGTTGCCGATGCAGCATACGGGAAAAATTATCTTTGCGGCGGATACAAGCGTTTTTTCAAGCACAGCGCATCAGGCATGCGGCAAATGGCCCGTCTGGTACGGCAGGGAAAGCCGGCGGCTGAAATCATGTGCCTGGACAATATGGATCAGGACACGGATCAGGCATTGTAAGCGCGCGGACTATGCCGGGTCCCGGACGCAACTCCGACACGTCATGAAGCGTATGAACGGCACCAGACCTTATCCCTTCGCAGCTTTGCTGCTAACCTCCCTGCGTATGGCATACGTGCTGCTCGCGCTTATCGCCTTGTTTCCAGGCCGCGCCTGTGCGGAGCAGCAGTGGACGGCCATTCTCTCCAAAGCCCGGACAACCCTGGACGCCAAAAGCGCAATCATCGCCGACCAGGAAAAAGAACTGCCTTTGCGAGTCGCGGAACTGCGCAAAAACTGCGTGGCGCTTACCACAAGCATGGAGCTGATGTTGTGGGCCCATCGGACCGACTATGACAATCCGCTGGACCTGGATGACGTCATCCATTCGCTGGAAGGATTTGACGCCGCGGTGGAAAAATTGGTCAAACCCTGCAGAGCCGCCGCAATCTCCTTGACCCTGCACGCCAGGGAGCTTGAGGACCAGCTCCAACGTCTCAACCCGGAATCCTGGATTCAAAAGCCCGTCGCCAAACAGGACGCGCGTACGCTGCGGCTGATGTTCGACCAGGCAAGCGCGCTGGCGAAAAGGATCGGTGCGTTGCGTACGACGCTTTCCAGCGGTCTGGAACAGAGCCGCAAGCTCAAAGAGCGGCTGCGGGAGCTGCTGCAGTTTTTCAAGAACCGCTATCTGCCGGCCGTGAAGATGTTCTATCTCGAACCGTCGCCGACCCTGCTCACCGCCCCTGGCCGCGCTTCGTTCCCGGCAGTGAGCGCGCACTGGCTTACGGGAATGCGTATCAGCAGTATGGAACCCAGTCCCTCGAACCTCACGGACTGGATCATTCTTGCCGCCCTCACGCTTTGTACGGCCCTGGCGATCATGAAAATCATTCAATGGGTGCTGCGTACGCTGGACCGGATCGACTCAAGACCGCTTTTCGGCAAAAAAACCGCCACGCATGCCGGGGCCTGGGCAGGGGCGGGTATCGCCCTGTTCGCCGCAGTCTCCACCATGCACGTATCGCCTTCCGCCTTTTTCAGGGCCGTATCCGTGATTCTGCTGTCACGGGGAATGATTCTTCTCTCCGAGTCGTTTCACGGCACCGGGCACGGACGCGAACGGCCGTACCTCCTGTCCGCCGCCTGGTATGTGCTGGCCACGGGCAATATGCTCCAGGGACTGCTCATGCCGGAACAGATCCTTTCCCTGGTCATGGCGGTTGGCTTGTCTTGCTGCGCTTATCTCTACATTGTCCGCGCCAGGGAGGAATCCGGCCTGGAAAAAGCGCTCTGTCTCGCTCTGGCCTGGCCCTGGCTGGGGATCGCCGCAGCGGCCCTGTTCGGCTGGGGCAATCTGGCGGTTTTAGCGGCGGATTGCCTTTTCGCCCTGTACTTGAGCCTGCGTGTCGGAATGCGTATGACGTCCGCCCTCAATCAGTCCTACAATACCGATCCCAAGACCAACAGCGTTGCGCACGGCGTGATTCTGGCCTTCAGTTTTCCGCTGCTGCTGCTCCTGCTGGCGGGGTTCATCATCCTGATGACGCTGGCCCCGCTCGGCGGTTTTTCCTTGTTCTGCGCCCTGCTGGAGATGCAGTTCGCCATCGGGGACAGTTCGCTGACCTTTGCGCGCCTGCTGAGTATCATCGGCCTGTTTTTCCTGACCCAGTCCTGCGTGGCCTTCACGCGCGACTACATCACAGGCATCGCTGCCGGATCAGCCGGTTCGCTGCGGATTCTGGTCTCCTACGCGATCTGGGCTGTGTATATCCTCACAGCCCTGTACCTGAGCGGCATTCCTCTGGACAGCCTGACCATGGTGGGCGGCGGATTGTCCGTGGGCATCGGCTTTGGCCTGAAAAATATCGTGAACAACTTTTTTTCCGGGCTGATTCTGCTTTTCAGCCGCTCGGTGCAACCCGGCGACACTGTGGAAGTGAGCGGAGAAACGGGGCGCGTGGAACACGTCGGCATCAGAAATACCGTGATCCAAAACACCAGCGGAAAAACCGTGTTCGTCCCCAATTCGGAACTTGTCTCAAAAACCTTCGTCAACTGGTCGCATAAGGATCCGAAATTCAGGATGAGCCTGGAAGTGCCGGTGCCCCGCGACGCCGATCCAGAAACCGTTGCCGCACTGCTCCAGGATGTCCTGGAAGCGCAGCCCGGCATTCTTCAGGATCCGCCCCCCAAGGTCAGCTTGCAGAACTTCGGACAGGATTCCCTTGATTTTGAAATGCGTTTCTGGATACCCGACGTCGGGGCCATGTCCGCGGCTTCGGAATTGCGCCATGCCGTCATCGCTGCTTTCGAGGAGCACGGCATCGACAGGCCGGTTCCCCGCTTCGACGTACGCCTGCGGCAATTCTGAGGCAGGGGTGGGAGGAGATAACTACTCTTGAGGTCTGGCGAATGCCCTGAGGACTTTTTTCTATAACAACAGAAAAGACTTATCCCTTTCCCCCTGCGCAACGCAAAGGCGCCCGCGTTACTGCGCGTAGAGCGCCCAAAGGTGGGACAGGGGCATCACCAGCAGCAGGGCGGGAATCATATTGGCCACGGGAAAGGGCTTGATGCCGCAGATCCGGAAGCCGGTGGCCAGCATGATCAAACCGCCGCAGGCGGAGAAATCCGCCAGCATGTCCGGCGTGGTAAGCGGCAGAATCTGCGCGGCCCCCAGATAGAGCAACGCCTGAATCGCGAACTGCGGCACCACCAGCAGAGCCACGGAAATCCCCATGGTGGAGGCGAAAATCGGAGCGGTGAAGAAATCCAGAATGGACTTGACCACCAGCAGGGTCGGGTCGCCGGTCATGCCCTCGCTCATCGAGCCGTAGACCCCGGTGCCGCTCATGGAAAACAGCACCAGCAAGGCCACGAACTTGTCCAGAAATTCCTCCTGGCTCATGTTCCCGGTGGGTTTCACCAGCTTTTCCACCCATTTCCGCGCTTTGCGCGCCGCTTTCTGCACGCCGGTTTCCAGCTGGATAAGCTCGCCGACCACCGCGCCCAGCACCAGAGCCAGGACCACGGGAGCGAGAAATTTGACCTTGATGATCATGGCCACGCCCAGCCCCATGGAGGCGCAGCCGAAAACCATGGGCATGTTCTTGCGAAAATTCGCGCTGACTTTCGGGCCCAGCACCACGCCCGCCACACTGCCCGCAAGCAGTGCGGCTCCATTTACACACGGACCAACCATTGGACTATCCTCAAGGCGCCGGACGGCGCCGTTCTCAATATGTTGCACCACAGCAAAACGCGCCTCCGCTCCTTCCGGTACGACAAAGGCCGCGGCGTATTGTTTGCGGCGCCGGATCGCTGCAATACTGTTGTTGTTTACTGTTCGGAAGTGACTCCGAACTCGACCTTGCTTTTGGTATAAAAAACCCGAACGCCTTCCGCCTCGATACGGGCGAAAAGGTTTTCGCATTCCTGGGAGGTGAGAATCAGAACTACTTGCAGAGGGGGGTCTTCCAGATCGAACAAGTTGTCCGAATGAAACCGTCCGTCGTGTCCGAATCCTTCCTTGCCGGAAAACAGAGTCGCGCCCCTGATGCCTAGTTTTTTCGCCGTTTCGACTAGCCACTGGGCCAGAGACATTCCCTGATGTTCGCGGTTTTGCTGCGTAAAAAATGTTACGCGGTATCCTTCCATAGCAGCTGCCTTGAATTACGAATGATTTTTCTCTTTGACTATCCCCCCGTACTTTACATGTCAACTCCACTCGCTACTCAATGAAACCTACTTGTTCCGGCAACTGAATACGAACCTTCCATTCGTATTTTCTCAGACGTGTTGACACTAAAAAAAGGGGCGGATAGTAACACGAAAAAAGATATTTTAAACGGAGGAGACATGAATAATTTTAAATTAGTCGTATGCTTCCCCCTCATGCTGCTGTTTTTGTGTATTTTCTTTGCGGGCACGTGCCTGGCCGACAGGACGGTCACCGACTCCCTCGGACGGACCGTGACGGTTCCTGACTCGGTGGACAAGGTCATCTGTTCGGGCCCGGGCTGCCTGCGGCTGCTAACCTACCTGCAAGCCCAGGATATGATCGTCGGCGTGGACGACATAGAAACCCGGCGTTCGCGCTTTGACGCCCGGCCCTACGCCCTGGCCAATCCGCAATTCAGAAAAAAGCCGCTGTTCGGCGAGTTCCGCGGCTTTGACAATCCCGAACTGATTCTGACCCTCGAACCGCAGCCCCAGGTCATTCTCAAGACCTATGCCTCCAGCATGGGCTACAACCCGGTCGAACTGCAGGAAAAGACAGGCATTCCCGTTGTGGCTCTCAATTACGGCGATCTGGGCAAACTTCGCCCGGCCTTTTACGACTCTCTGCGCCTGATGGGAGATATCATCGGAAAAAAAGAGCGGGCCGAAGAGGTCATCGCTTTTTTCGACAAAGAGATCGCGGATCTCAAAAAACGGACCGCGGATATTCCGGACGAAAAACGTCCGAGCGTCTTTATCGGCGGCGTGGCTTTCAAGGGGCCCCACGGCTTCCAGTCCACGGAACCCACCTATCCGCCCTTTCAGTTCATCAACGCCAACAACCTGGCCTACGATCCGTCCA
The DNA here is from genome assembly GCA_963677785.2 of Desulfovibrionaceae bacterium. Classification (GTDB taxonomy): domain Bacteria; phylum Desulfobacterota; class Desulfovibrionia; order Desulfovibrionales; family Desulfovibrionaceae. The sequence goes on from CAXXDH010000003.1 coordinate 783,626, forward strand.
TGTCCAAGAAGGAACTGCGCCAGAGCGACATAGCCAAGGAAAAAATCGTGGACTGGAATCCGGACTATTTGTTTCTGGACCTGGCCACGCTGCAGCTTGGCAATGAGGCGGGCGGACTGTACGAACTGCGTACCGATCCTGCCTACCAGTCCCTGAGCGCGGTGAAAAACGGCAAGGTCTACGGCCTGCTGCCCTACAACTGGTATACCAAGAATTACGGTTCGATCCTGGCCAACGCCTATTTCATCGGCAAGCTGCTCTACCCGAAGCGCTTCACGGATGTGGAGCCCGCGGCCAAGGCCGACGAAATCTACACGTTCCTGGTGGACAAACCAATATTCAAAAAGATGGACCTCGCCTTCCAGGGGCTGGCCTACCAACCGGTGCCCATGAAATGAGAGAGCCTCTGAAACTGAAAAAACGTCATTTTCTCTTATGCGCGTCCAGGGCCGCCGCCCTGGCAGGGGGTGCGCGGGCGCGGAGCCCCCGCGACGTTGCTGCCGATTATGCATAAAAAAGAACTTGCCCAGGAATATCACGGGTATCTGCGATTCAAGCGTCTGACGCTGCTGGTTGGGCTGGTGCTGCTGGCTCTGGCGCTGGTGGTGTCCATCTCGCTGGGCGCCGCGCGTATTCCCCTGGCTGACGTGGCCGCAAGCCTTTTGGGGCAGGCCGTTTCCAAGCGGGTGGACATGATCGTCTGGAATATCCGGCTGCCCCAGGCCCTGGCCGCCATGGTGGCCGGTGCGGGCCTGGCCGTTTCCGGGGCCGCCATGCAGTCCATCCTGCGCAACCCGCTTGCTTCGCCGTTCACCCTGGGCATTTCGCATGCCGCGGCATTTGGCGCGGCCTTTTCCGTGATGGTGCTGGGCGGCGGGCTGATGACCTCCTCCAATGTGGGCGCGGTGACCATCACAAACCCCTACATGACCACGGGGTCCGCGTTCTGCTTCAGTCTGCTGGCAGCGCTGGTGATCATCCTGGTGTCCCGGCTCCGGGGCGCCACGCCGGAGGTCATGGTGCTCACGGGTGTGGCCATGGGCGCGCTGGCCACGGCCGGGACCATGTTTCTGCAGTTTTTCGCCGACGACGTGCAGCTGGCCGCCATGGTCTTCTGGACCTTCGGCGACACGGCCCGTGCCTCCTGGAGCGAGCTGGGCTTCTTGAGCGTGGTCACGCTCTGCTGCTGCGTCTATTTCATCGCCAACGGCTGGAATTACAACGCCATCGACGCGGGGGACGAGACGGCTAAAGGTTTGGGCGTACGGGTGGAACGCACCCGTATGGCGGGTATGTTTCTGTCCGCGCTGCTCACCGCGGCCATCATCGCCTTTCTCGGCAATATCGGTTTTGTGGGCCTGGTGGTGCCGCACATGGTCCGCCGGATCATCGGCGCGGACCACCGCTTTCTGCTGCCTGCCACCATCCTCTGCGGCGCGCTTCTGCTGCTGCTCTCGGATACGGCCGCCCGCCTGATGCTGGCGCCCCACGTGCTGCCGGTTTCGGTGCTGACCGCGTTTCTGGGCGCGCCCGTGTTCATTTACTTAATCATACGGAGTCGCTAGCATGCTTCTGGATATCAACGGCCTGGCATTCAGTTACAACAGCGTATCCGTGCTGCGGGACGTGAGCTGTTCGGTCCGTCCCGGCGAACTGCTGGCCATTCTCGGCCCCAACGGCGTGGGCAAGACCACCCTGCTCAAATGCATCAACGCCATCCACCGCCCGACCGGGGGCGAGATTCTGGTGGCGGAGCGCAACGTGCTGCGCATGCCGCCCATTGAAATCGCCAAGCATGTCGGGTATGTGGCACAGCGTACGGAGACGGCCAGACTCACCGTGTACGACGCCGTGCTCATGGGGCGCAAACCGCACATCCGCTGGCGCGTCGGCAGCCGCGATCTGCAGCTGGTGGACCAGGTGCTCGCCCGGCTGGATTTGAGCGGCCTGGCCCTGCGCTACATAGACGAGCTGTCGGGCGGCGAACTGCAGAAAGTGGCCGTGGCCCGGACACTGGTGCAGGAACCCAGCCTGATGCTCCTGGACGAGCCCACCAGCTCGCTGGACCTGAAAAACCAGGTCGGGATTCTGCGGATGATCCGTAGCGTGGTGGATACGCACGGCCTGGCCGCGGTCATGACCATGCACGACATCAACGCGGCCCTGCGCTTTGCCGATTCGTTCCTGTTCCTCAAGCAGGGGCAGATCTACGCCTGGGGCAAGCCCGGCGACATTACGGAAGAAATGGTCCAGGAGGTCTACGACCTGCCCGTGGAAATTCATTATTGCAAAGGCTGTCCGGTGGTCATCCCGCAGGACGGCCCCGAAACGCCCCTGCCAAAGGAGAACGCATGCCCTGCACCATCCCCCAAGATACACTGAACCAGGTCATCGCCTTTCACGGACACGTCTGCCCCGGGCTCTCCATCGGCATCCGCGCGTCCGAACTGGCCCTGCGTGACCTCGGACACAACGACGAAGCCGATCTGGTGGCCGTGGTGGAAACCGACATGTGCGGCGTGGACGCCATCCAGTTCCTCACCGGCTGCACCTTCGGCAAGGGCAACCTGATCCACCTGGATTATGGAAAAATGGCTTTTTCCTTTCACAGCAGGAAAAGCGGCAACGGATTCCGCGCACTGCTCAATCCGGAAATCCGCGACGGCCTGGACGATGAAATCGGCCGCATCATGGCCCGCACCATGGCCGGAACCGCCACGGAAGACGACAAAAAACGCAACAGGGAGCTGCGCGAGCTGTTGCGCGAGCGTATCATGCAGGCCGATCTCGACGCCATGTTCCGTATCGACAGACAGCGGGACAATGCGCCCCGCCGGGCCATGGTCCTGGAAAGCCTGGTCTGCGAAGCCTGCGGTGAAACCACCATGGAATCCCGTACCCGGCGCATGGGGGGTAAAACCCTGTGCATCCCCTGCTTCAACAAAGTCGAACAGAAAATCTGACTCCACACCGGCCTGCAACGGAACCCTCCTGCGATGCCCCCGGTTCCTTTGCAGACCGCGTCTTTTTTCCTTCCTTTCTCATGTGTCCGCGCATCCGGCAGCCTTTTTTCAACCTGCGCTCCGGATAAAATATCCCGAGCGTGTCCATGGTTACGCATACGTGAATTGAGCCCGCGGCAACCTGGTTGCCCACGCCGCGTACTCAATATATACTCCGGCATGCAAAATGACATGAAATTCGAACCGCACGAACAAAAGACTTACGCCATGCGCAGCAGCTCCATCCGTAAACGGCTCATCATCGCCCTGACCTGCATTCTGGTCTCTTCGTTTTTATTGCTCAGCATCATCAATTACAAAGCCACCAGGGACAACGTCCGGGCCGAGCTGCTCTCAGCCCTGCCCCTGACGGGTGAAACCATCTATTCCGAAATTCACGGCGCGTTGATGCGGCCCATGTTGATCTCCTCGCTCATGGCCCATGATGCCTTTCTGGTGGACTGGGTAGCCTCCGGAGAACGAGATCTGGGCAAAATCACCAGATTTCTGGAGACAATCAAAAACAAATACGGATTCTTTTCCTCGTTTTTCGTCTCAAACATCACGCACAATTATTATCATTCCAACGGGATTCTGAAACGGATCAGCAAGAATGACGCCCACGACGTCTGGTATTACAGCTTCGTAGACAGCGACAAGGATTACATTCTTGATGTGGACACCAATCAGGCCGCCGACGACGCGCTCACGGTCTTCCTGAACTTTCGCGTCCAGAATTCGCAGGGCAAATTGCTGGGGGTTGCCGGCGTGGGCCTGAAAATGGATATTGTTTCCAAGTTCCTGAAAAAGGCGGACAAAAAATACAGCCGGCTGGTCTATCTGGTCGATCCCGAGGGGATTATCCAAGCCCATCCGAACCTCGGCTCCGTACAAGACAAGGACATCTACAACTCCCCAGGTCTCGGGGAACTGGCCGACTCCATGCTGCAGGCCGCAAAATCGCCGTCCAATTACGAATACGAAACCGACGGGAAACAGATGCTGGTTTCGGTCCGGTACATGCCGGACCTGGGATGGTTTCTGTTTGCCGAGCAGGATGTGGACAGGGTGCTCGCCGCGGCCAGGCACAACTTTGCCCGAACCATCGCCGTGGGGCTGGGCGTCTCGATCATCGTCATCATCAGTTCGCTGCTCACGGTCAACCACTTCCAACTCCGGCTCGAACGCATGGCCCGTACGGACGAACTGACCGGCCTGGCCAACCGTCGCGAATTCGAATCCGGATTCGACCTGGCCGTGGCCCGTTACAAACGCCAGAAAAAGCCGTTTTCCCTGATTCTTCTGGATATCGACTCCTTCAAACAAATCAACGACAGTCTTGGACATCTGGCCGGAGACGGCGTCATAGTTGAAGTGGCGCGTACGATTCGCGCCAGTGCCCGGGGCACGGACCTGCCCGCGCGCTGGGGGGGCGACGAGTTCGTGATCCTCATGGAGGGCGACCTGCAGGACGCAAGGTCGACTGCCGAGCGCATCCGGGAAAAATTGCGTACGCAAACAATGCCCGGCGAACTCCAGGAACTGCGCGTAACGATCAGCTGCGGCCTTGCTCAATACGAGGAAGACGATTCCCTGGACGCGACCATTACCCGTGCCGACAACGCACTCTATGCGGCCAAAAAACACGGACGCGACCAAGTAGCCGATTTTTAGGGATAACCTCTTTCCCCCACGTATGCTGACCCTGTCCCGGCCTTTTTTCATACCACAACTTTAATCTCCTTTTTCATGTGGAAAAAAATGAACATTTAGCGTATAAATAAATTGTACGATTAAAAGCAGTGAAAACTAATCACAAAGGTATTCACGCTTGGTTGGGCATGTCTCGGGTTAGGGAAACTCCGTTTTTTTTGGGCAACTTGTCGTTGAGGAGGACTTCAATGAAAAAGAATTGCACACAGACGATCGGCTTCAAACTTTCAGCCAGCTATGCGGTTTTGCTTATAGCCCTTATAGTCGTCGGCTACACCGGCTACCACTCGTCCAGCAAAATCAACACCAATCTTGGTATGCTTTTCAACCGCTACTTGCCCAGCCTCGATCTGCTTATCGAAGCCGATCGGGATTTGCAGCAGCTTCTCGTTGCCGAACGCTCGCTTATGTTCACCGACATGGGATCGGACCACTTCGACAACCTGCTCAAAGATTATGAAGCAAACTACAAGCAGGCCCAGGAACGCTTTGCAAAATACACCCGCCTGGCTGAGACCAAGGAAGAAAAAGATCTCATCAAAGGCTATGACGTGGCTTTCAAGGACTGGAGCGCCGCCACCAAAAAGGTGATCGCCATCAAAAAATCCGGCACGCTGGACAGCAACCAGCAGGCTTCCGCTTTTTCCATGGGGGAAGCCAGTGAAAAATTTGAAGCCATGCGCGATTATATCGACAAACTGACGGAATTGAATCTGCAATACTCCAAAGTCAGAGAAGAAGAGTCAAATCAGGTTTTCAACTACAGCATCATTTTGATAGCCTCCCTTACGGCGGCCATGATTGTTTTCGGCATTATTGTGGCCGTTATCATCGTCCGGTCCATATTGCGCAACCTCGGGGGCGAGCCGGATGAAATCGCTCAGATAGCCAAACAGGTCGCCATCGGCGATCTGGGACTCGACTTTCACGAAAACGCGCATCGCGACAGCGTGTATGAAGCCATGCGCACCATGGTTTCCGCTTCCAAAACCGTGGAAGGTATCGTCACAAAAATATCCAAAGGCGATCTGGCAACCGAAGTCGCCGTACGCTCTGAAAACGACGGCATGCTGCATGCGCTGAAGCAACTTATCGCGGCTGAAAACGAAGTCAGCGACATTGCCGAAAAACTCTCCCAAGGCGATCTCGATCTCACGGTGACCCCGCGATCTGAAAACGACCGGCTCATGAAATCCTTGTCGTCACTCGTGAACGCGGAAAACACTGTTGCCGACGCGGTGGAGAAGCTTTCCATCGGCAAACTTGACGTGGCCATTGCCGAGCGCTCGCAAAACGACAAACTGATTTCCGCCCTCACTCAACTCATTGCAGCGGAAACAAACGTCTGCGAGGTAGTGGAAAAACTCTCCAAAGGCGATCTCGAGGTTGTTATCGAGGCGCGTTCCAAAGAAGACAAGCTGCTGCTTTCACTTTCCGAATTGGTGGAAGCGGAAAAAAGCACTGCCGCCGTCATGCAGCGTCTTGCGGTCGGAGATCTTGATCTGGAAACCCGCGAACGCTCCGCCAACGACATCCTGCTGCGCTCCGTAGCTGCCCTGCTCGAAGCAGAGAAACAATTGACCGATTCCGTACAAAAAATCGCCAAGGGCGATCTTAACGTCTCCATCTCCCCCCGTTCCGAAGTGGACAAGCTCAGCATGGCGCTGCAAGACCTGGTTGCCGCGGAAAGCAGCGTGTCGGAAATCGCCGAGCAGCTGAGCCAGGGTAATCTCATGGTGACTGTAGCGAAACGCGACGAGAACGACATCCTCATGCAGTCGCTTTCCGACATGGTCGGCAGGTTGAGCGAAATTGTCCAGGAAGTGCAGTCCAGTGCGCACAATGTGGCGACGGGCAGCCAGGAAATCAGCGCCTCTTCCGAACTGCTTTCCCAAGGCGCTTCTCAACAGGCCGCTTCCATAGAGGAATCCTCCTCTTCCATGGAGGAAATGGCATCCAGCATCATGCAGAACGCGGACAATTCCAAGCAAACGGAAGCCATCGCCATCAAAGCCGCTGAAGACGCGCGCGAGTCAGGCAAAGCCGTGGCCCAGACCGTCTCGGCCATGAAGGAAATCGCGCAAAAGATCTCCATAATCGAAGAAATCGCCCGCCAGACGGATCTGCTCGCCCTGAACGCCGCGGTCGAAGCGGCTCGGGCCGGAGATCACGGCAAAGGGTTCGCCGTGGTCGCCTCGGAAGTACGCAAACTTGCCGAACGCAGCCAGGTCGCCGCATCCCAAATCAATGAAGTCTCCTCCGCCAGCCTGGATGTGGCGGAAAAAGCCGGAAGCCTGCTCGACAAACTCGTGCCTGACATCCAGAAAACCGCTGATCTGGTGCAGGAAATCAACGCCGCAAGCCAGGAGCAAAGCACCGGAGCCTCCCAGGTCAACGAGGCGCTGCAGCAGCTCGACAAGGTGATCCAGCAGAACGCCTCCTCGGCAGAGGAAATGGCTTCCACGGCGGAAGAGCTCTCCGGCCAGTCCAGCCAGCTGCAGCAGGCCATTGAATTCTTCCAGCTCGCTGAAGAGAACCGAGCTGCCCATGCTGCACAGGCCAAGCGCCGCCAGCAGCCCAAAGCCTACGCAGCCCTGGAAGCCGACACCGGGCAGCCACCCCGAAAAGTACAACACGACACAGCGAATCCGCCGAAAAAAATCTCGGTGAACATGGACGAAGAAAGTCAGGGTGAAGAAGAGTTCGAGCGTTTCTAACGCATTTTAACTTTTAAATAATGCAGCCTCCGGCGGCCTGAGAACCCTTTTGAAAAAGGATTCTCAGGCCGCGCTTCTGCAGCCCGTTTCCCCAAATAAAACGCCAAGCCGCTGAAACACGACTTGGCGTTTTTCCTTTTGTTCATTTCCAGCGCGGCTATCGCCGCTTGCCCCCCGCCTGCGGCGTGGTCGTTCGTATAACCGGGACCAACAAAATGTTACGTACTTCGTGCTCTCGGCACTATCTTGTTTTCGGTGCTGCCGCTCTATTTTCCTGTCTGCTTGGCTTTTGCTGCGATGCTCAAACTATTGCTTTGGCCGTCCATACGCCATTGCATTGGGATGGTGGTGTCGGGGTTGACCATTTCCCAACTGTCGAATTTGGCCATGGTACTCAGCGACCATAGGCAGACGCGGCCTTGGTCGTCGCTGTACCAGAGCATGCTGGCGTTGCTGTTGACGGCGATCGAGCCGACAAAGTTCCAGTCCGGGGCGGGCTGATCCGTATCACGCACGAAGCCCCAGCCACTGTCTTTGTCGGTGTTGAGGATATTGGCGTTGCCGTCCACGCGCCAGTAAGCGGTATTGCCGGTGTCCGGATTGTACCAGAACAGGGTGGACGTGCCGTTGACGACGCCGATGGACACGAGAGTCCACTGCGGGCCAACGGTGACCTCAGGACATACCTCACCCCAGTTTTCGTCGCGGGTCGAGGTAAGAAGTCGGCCGTCGTCGTCGAGCTGCCAGAAGAGCACGCTGCCGCTCTCCGTGTTGCGCCAGATAACGGAGTACTTGCCGCCGATGTCGGTCATGGCGAGGACCCGCCAATGTTCTCGAATGGGTTCGTTTGGTGCGACAAGTCCCCAAACGTCACTGGAAGTCGCATTTTCAAGATAGCAGCCGCCGTTCAGTTTCCAGAAAACGAGACGGGTCGTGTCGCTGTCCTGCCAGAAGAGCGTGGGATTGCCGTTTATCTCTGTTAAGCCGACAAGCTTCCAGTTCATCGGCACGCGATATTCGTTGGAAACATTGCCCCACCCGTCGCCTTCAGTTTCGTTGAGGATTTTGCCTTCATTGCTGAGCTGCCAGTAGACGACCTCGCCGCTGTCGGTATTGCGCCAGAAAAGCGCGCGGTATCCGCTTAAGGTCATCTCTCCCTCCAGTTGCCAGGAGGCGGACATGGTGAGGTTATCGGAGACGTATCCCCAACCGCCGTCTTGAGAGGTGTCGAGCTGACCGTCCGTGTTAAGCCGCCAGAACGCCACTTTGCCGTTGTCGTTATTCCGCCAGAGCAGCAAGTTGTTGCCTAGGGGAGTGGGTGAGGGCGTAGGAGTCGGCGAGGGGTCCGTCGAGGAGCTGGAGACAGTGACACTGGTCCCGCTGACGCTCATGAATCCGCTGCTGTCCGTGATCAGCAATTCGAACGCGTAGCTGGTGCTTGAAGCGGTTCGCACGGATTGCGCAGTCACTCCGCCAATGGCGTTCTGGCGCAGCGAGGACGCGGTCCGGGCGTAAAAATACGGTTTGCAGGTGTCCGCGTCGTACAGGGTCACGATGGGGCCGGATGTCTGTTTCCAGGCGAAGGTCAGGGAGTTGCCCGTGGAATCGCAGCCGTTCAAGTAGATGGTTTCGCCGGAAGTCTTGTTTTGGTTGCCTCCCGCGTCGGCGTCAGGCACGGAGCCGTTGGTGACGTTGACCGCGATTTCGGCGCTGCCTTCCGCACCGTCATTGTCCGTGACCGTGAGCTGGAAAAGCAGGCCTGTGTCCGAATCGGGGGCTTTGAAGTCTGCCACGGCCTGGTCCGCGTTATTGATGGTGACGGCCGCGCCTTTGAGCTGGGTCCAGGAATAGGAGGCGATGGTTCCGTCGGAATCCGTGGAGCCCGAGCCGTCGAGCTGCACGCCGCCCGTTCCGGGCGCGACCTTGGTCTCAGCCGTGGCCGCGGCCGTGGGCGCTTTGTTGTCAAAGAACACGTTCACCGTGGTGATGTCCGAATCCTTCAGTCCGTTGGAGGCAGTGACCGTGAGCCTGTAGGCGTAGGCGCCGGCGGTCGAGGTGGAGAACGTGGTTTGGGCCGCGTTCGCGTCGCTCAATGTGGGGGTGGCCGGTCCGGAAACCAGCGCCCAGGCGTAGGCGGTGATGGAGCTGCCGTCCCTGGTCACGGAAGTCGAACCGCCCAGAGTCACAGTCGCCGAGGAACCGGACACGGACGCCGATCCCGAGGCCCGTGCGATGGGCGCCTTTTTGGTGGCGGATACGTTGACCACGCAGGTGTCGGTCGCGGTTTGGTTGTTGGAGTCTGTAACCGTGAGCTTGTAGGTATAGGTCCCTTCGGTGGTGGGGGTGATCTCGGCAACCTTGGCCGTGCTGTTGTTGATGGTGGGGTTGGCGGGTCCGGAAACCATGGCCCAGGCCCATGTATCGATGCTGGCGCCGTCGGCCGTGGCCTTGGAGCCCGAGCCGTTGAGGGAGACGGTCGTACCGCTTGTCACGGTCTGGTTGGGGCCGGCCGAGGCGATGGGGGAGGAGGTGTCGGCGGATTGCTGACTCCACTGGGCGTACAGGGTAGTGTCGGCGGTGATGTTGAATGTGGCGTTGGGCGCGTAGGAGGCGCCTGAGCCGTTGACCTTGTTGTTCCAGTTTTTGAAGTTGTAACCGGTGCGGGTGAGGGTGCCCTTGTCCTTCACGGTGACCGAGGCGTTGCCGCTATATTTATTGGCATCCGTGGGAGCTGTGCCGCCGGTGTTGTTGTTGCCGTTGTAGGTGACGCTATATTCTTCGCCGCCGCGGTAGACGACGTACAAGCCGGTTCCCGGCTCCGGGTTCAGTGTTGAATTTTCGTCGCTATTGAGGTAGCGGCTTTGATATTCGGCCAACCCGGTCACCCCAAGGCTGCCGGATATACTGCCGGTGTAGACCATTGCTGTGCCTGTGTCGCCCATGCTGACCGATCCGCCGCTGACCACGACGTCGCCGCCTGTGGAAGTTCCGGCGGCCTCTGATTTGCCCGCGTTCAGGGTGACTGCGCTTGTGGAACTATCCGTGGTTTCCAGGACGCCGGCCAGGGTCAGATTTCCGGACTGAGTGGAAGCGTCGACTGTGCCTGTCGCCGATACGGCGCCCAAAGACATTGCTGCGCTGCTGCTGATGGTGACCCCCCCGCCGCTGCTCACCTGCAGGCTGCTTCCTGTGATGGCGCCGCTTGTGGACTGCAAGGTGACGGAGCCGGAGGTAGTCGTGATGGAGCCGCTGCCGGATATTCCGGTTCCGCCATTGTCCCCGTCCCCGGTTAATGAAGTATTTCCGCCGGACTGTATGGCGCCGTCGCAGGCGACCCCAGCCTCCGTCCCGTCGGATTGGCCGGTGATGGATATGGTTCCGGTCGTATTCAGCGTGCTGGCACCATCAATCTCGGCGATGGAGACGCCCTGCGCCTGGCCCACGCCGCGTCGATGCGCCGTCAGAGTGATCTTACCCGCTCCCGTGTCGATTTTTCCTTCAATGCGAATGCCGGGACACGTATCGCCGGAGCATTCATAGGTTTCACCATTGTTCGTGTAGGAACTCGTGTCGCCGACCTGAGCGAAATTGTTATAGCCTGTTATGGTTGCAGAGCCGCCGTTGGTCGAGATGGAACCGCTGCTCGTGAGTCTGAACTGGCCGATCTTCGTTCCGCCGTCGTCCCCGATTGCCGATTGCCCCGCCTTCGCTATAAAACTGATGCCGTTTGTATTTGCTGTGATGGCGGCTTGCACCTCGATTCTGTAGGCGGCTTGCAGCACCAGGACTTTCGTAGCATCTATGTTCGGAGCAATAGCCTCCGTGACGATGATGCTTCCTTTCTGCGTGCCGGTTGTTCCTGTTTCGATGCCTACGTGCCAGCCGTCTTCAAGGGTGGCGACTATTACGGCGGCGCTAATTTTCGCGTTATCTGCTTTAGCGGTAAAAACGGTATCATTTGCGCCTTCTACCTTTTCATAGGTAGAAGGGACATCCTCACTGCCGACGGTAAAATCATGCGCGCCAAGCGCTGTGGGAGGAAACAGGACGCATGAAACGGCGCAAAGTAAGAGCGACAAACAGACACGGAATATACTGGTGGCGTGTCCCGCGTGACGTGTGTTCATAAAAAGACCCCCCTAAAATTATCAGCAAGAGTTATTGAGTATAATTTTTAATGATTATGATACCCCATACGGAGGACAAGGAAAACTTTTTTTGGCGTATGAAATTCATTTCATACGCCAAAAAGGAAAAGCAACTGGTCAGGGCGTGTTTCTTCACGCCGGCCGGAGGGATGGCGTTTATGAGGTTGACCGGCAAACGCCATTTCAGTTTCAGCTTTTAAGCTGTTAAATGAAACAATTGGCAACCATTTTCGCCTCAGCGCCAAGCCTTGCCTCTTGCTCCCAGGCAAGCTACATAACAGTTTACGCTTCCCACGCAACCAAGGAGTACCGCCATGGACGTAGCTCAACTCATACCCCGGGCACTGCCTGTTCCCGCGCCTGTTCATCTGCTCGAAATGTTGCTTCTGGCTACCTTTGTGGTGCACATACTCCTGATGAACACGGTGCTGGGCGGCGCCATCATCGCGCTCTGCGGCGAGCTGTTCGGCGGCAGGGACGCCGCCTCCGGCGCCAAGAACCTCTCAAAAAACATGCCCGCCAACCTGGCCCTGACCGTCAACTTCGGCGTGGCGCCGCTGCTGTTCACCCAGGTGCTTTTCGGCCAGTTCCTGTACACCAGCTGCATTCTTTCGGCCTGGTACTGGCTGGCCGTCGTCCTGCTGGTGATCATCGCCTATTACGGACTTTATCTCTATGACTTCAAATACGCCGGACTCGCCAATCTCCGCCCCCTGGTCCTGGCCGTCAGCGTGCTGCTGCTGCTGGATACGGCTTTTATTTTCGTCAATGTCATGAGCATGGCCCAGACCCCTGCCGACTGGACCGCCTATTTCGACGATCCGGGCGGCCGGCTGCTGCACCTGTCCGATCCGACGCTCTGGCCGCGCTTTCTGCATTTTCTGACCGGATCCGTGGCCGTGGGCGGACTGTTCACGGCATTGCTTGCCCAACGCGCCCGCAACAAAGGACAGGAGGACATGCGCGGACAACTGGTCTGGGGCATGCGCTGGTTCACCTCCGCCACCATTGTCCAGATCGGTGTGGGATTGTGGTTTTTCTACAGCCTGCCGCGCGAAATAATGACCATGATGCTCGGACGCAGCGGCATCATGACCGGCCTGCTGCTGGCCGGAACGGGCATGACTCTGGTTTCGATCTATTTCGGATTCCGTAAAGATCCCAAGGCAGCCGCGGGCTCCGTGGTGCTCACCGTGGGCATCATGGCCGTGCTGCGCCATCTCGTACGTTTGGCCTACCTGGCGCCCTATTTCAGCCTCTCCCACCTCAAAACCCAGCTGCAGCTTTCGCCGCTGCTCCTGTTTCTGGCCAGCCTGGTGCTGGTGGTGGCCGCCTGTTTCTGGATCCTCAGGCAGGCAGCCGGCGCGCGTACGGGGCAGACGGAGCAGACAGGGCAACCAGACGGGAAGGAGGGCTAAGACATGGATTTTCCCATTTGGTGGATTCCCCAGCTCGGCGGCTCGCTGCCCATCGCCGTCATCGCCATTCTGCACGTTTTCATCGCCCATTTCGCCGTGGGCGGCGGCCTGTTTCTGGCGCTGACCGAACGCAAGGGCTACCGGGAAGGCTCCGACGCCATTCTGGCCTATACCAGACGGCACACCTTGTTCTTCCTGCTCGTGACCATGGTCTTCGGCGGACTCACGGGCGTGGGCATCTGGTTCGTCATCGCCCTGGTCAGTCCGTCCGCGACCTCCACCCTGATCCATACGTTCCTGTTCGCCTGGGCCACGGAGTGGACCTTTTTTCTGGGCGAAATCATCGCCCTGCTGGTCTATTTCTACACATTCGGGCGTATGGAGCGTTCCAAACACCTGGCCGTGGGCTGGTTCTATTTCATTTTCGGCTGGCTTTCGCTGTTCATGATCAACGGCATCGTCTGCTTCATGCTCACGCCCGGCGCCTGGCTGGAGACCGGCAATTTCTGGCAGGGCTTTTTCAACCCCACCTTCTGGCCCGCCCTGGTATTCCGTACGGCCCTGTCCCTGATGCTGGCCGGACTGTTCGGATTTGTCACGGCCCCGCGCATCCCGGATGCACGGGTCCGGGAAGAGATGGTGCGCTACACGGCCCGCTGGGTGGCGCTGCCCTTTGCCGTGTTGCTCTGCTCGGGCGTATGGTACGTCCTGAGCCTGCCCACGCCGCAGCTGGACATGATCCAGAACTTTTCCAGGGAGATCCCCTTCCTGGTGCACGTCTTCGTAATCTGCTCGGCCCTGGTCTTTGTCGGCGGCCTGGCATTCGCCTATCTCGCGCCCCTGCGCAACCGCACCTCCCTGGCCTATCTCCTGCTGGTGCTCGGCCTGCTCCAGGTGGGCAGTTTCGAATGGGCACGGGAATCCGCCCGGCGTCCGTTCCTGATCTACAACCACACCTTTTCCAACTCCATCAAACTCTCCGACGTGGCCAAAGCCAACGCGGACGGTATTCTCAAACACGCCAAATGGGCGCGCAACAAAACACTCTCCGACAGCAATCAAATTGCCGCCGGACGCGAACTGTTCGCCCTGCAGTGCCTTTCCTGCCACAGCATCGGCGGGCCGCTGCTGGACATTCTGCCCCGTACGCAAAAATATTCCGTCTACGGACTGGCCTCGCAGCTGGACGGACAGGGCAAACTCCTGAGCTACATGCCGCCCTTTGTTGGCACGGCCGCCGAACGCACAGCCCTGGCGAAATATATTGTCGAAGGACTGCACGGCAAAAAGACCAGCGAGACAAGCTTTGATCCACCGCAACTTGCCACGCCGGAACCCGCATTCGACGCGGAGAACGCCGAATACCTGCTGCTGGCTTCCAGCGGCTCCGGCATGCACTTTTTCTCGGACAACAGCCGCTATTATTCCCTGCTGCCTCCGGGCAACGATTTCCGCGCGCAGCTCATCTTCCGGGATCCCATGCCCGAGCTGGTGAGCGAAAAGGTCAAGCTGACCTATGCCCTGGAAAAGGGCTTTCGCCAGCCCGCAAAAATACTGCGCCTGTGGAAGGAATTCAGCGAACTCTTCAAATTCAAACAACCGCCCAACCTCGGCTACACCGGCAACGGCACCACGGGCGAGCTGATCTATGACGAGGATCAGGGCGTCTGGCGCGCGGACTGGATCCCCGTGGTTCCCTACGATACGGACGGCAAGTTTCTGCCTTATCCGCTCATTCACCTGGAAGCGCGGGATGCCGAATCCGGCGATCTGCTGGCGGCCACGGACGCCGTGGCCCCGGCCTCCACGGAAATGGGCTGCCGCAACTGCCACGGCGGCGGCTGGCGTATGCCGGAAAAAAATCCCATCACCGGTATTTCCAATGCCACGGCCGGGGACGTGCTCGAAGTGCACGACCGCATCAACAAGACGAAACTGCTCAAGGAAGCGCTCTGGGCCCATCCCAAACCCTGCCAGCGCTGCCATGCGGATTCCAAGCTGCATGCCGGGGGCGATCCCGCACTGCTGAACTTCTCGGCCGCCATCCACGGCTGGCACGCCAACTACATGACGGGCCTCGGCGCGGAAGCCTGCCAGGCCTGCCACACCAACGACCCGCACGGCGGTACGCGCTTTTTCCGCGGACGGCATAATGATCTGGGAATGGACTGCACGCGCTGCCACGGCACCATGGAAGACCATGCCCTGGCCCTGCTGAAAAAGGAACAGGAAGCCGGAAAGGACAGCGCCATCCGCCTGATGCGCAACCTGAAGCCCGGCTCCGTGCCCACGGTCATGGATATCGAACCCCGGTCGCCCTGGACGCAGGAACCGGATTGCGCGGGTTGCCACGACTTTTCGGAAACCCCGGATTTCGACACCTGCACGGCTTTCAACAAATGGACCGACGGAGAGGCCGGAACCCTGTACCACGAACGCAAGGACGATATGGACGCGGTGCTCTGCGCCAGCTGCCACGGCAGCCCGCACGCCATCTATCCGGCGGACAATCCCTACGGTACGGACCGCGACAACATCCAGCCGCTGCAGTACCAGCAGGATCCCGGAACCCTGGGCACCAACGGCGGCTGCGTGGCCTGCCACACCACGGAAATGGGAGATTCGGCGCACCACCCGGTTCCCTGAGGCCGGAAATCATCAGAAGACCACCGGGCCGGGGGCGGCGCATCCGTCCGTCCCTGGCCCGTTTTTCGTATACCGTACGGCTTCCGTGCAACTTTTCCGCAAAAAGAACCCTTCCGGCTGCGCCGCCGCATTGCGTCCGCGGCCTGTTTATTTTATCAACCAGGGTGTGTTTCTACAGTATTTTCATCGCGAGGTTGAGCAAGAATGTTACCAGGCAAGGCTGAAGGAAAAAAGGATTCGCAGGCGTAGTGGCGCTACGTCAAGGGGCTTTTTTTCCTGAAAACGCAGCATGGTGAAATTCCGGCCAGGCGTAGCGGAATGGAATGTAGAAACACACCCTGGGCAAAATCGTGTCTGCGACGCGCGGATGCCGCTGCCGGAGATCCGGCTTTTGCCTGTCATGGTCCCGTACCCCCAACCCGTTACGCATGAGAGGATTGATCCCGCATGGATGCCAATAAACTTGCCGTACTGTTTGCCTCGACAGGAGAGGATACCCAGGCCCACCAGGAAGGCTTGCGCAATATTGAAGCATTTTTCGCCAAGGATACCGGCCCGTTCGAACAGGTGGAAATCATCACCGGCGAAGGCCTCAGCGATGTCAATGTGCCCGAGATCAAGAATCACTGCCTGGCCAAAGCCGCGGAAAGCGGCGCGGGCTGGTGCCTGGTCATGGATCCGGCGCATCGGTTGGCTCCGGAATCCCCCAAACTGCTGTCCGAAGCCTTCGGACAATGCCAGGGCATCTGGGGGCTGTTTGCCACCTACACGCCGCAGACAGCCGAATACAGCATCCGTATTCCCCAGATCCTGACCATGGACCGGCCTGAAGATTTGCTGATTTTCGATCCCATGCTGGCTCTGCAAGGACCGTATTACGTCCGCACGGACGCTGCTCTGGAGGTCAAATACGACCCGCGCCAGAACATCGCCTGGGACCTGGATTTCGCCCTGCGTTTCTGGCCCGGCCGTACGGCCCGAAAAGTGCCCACGCTGATCGGCGGCACCCTGGAGATGAGCGAAGCGAAATTCAACGCCTACCTTTCCGTGTCTCAGGAGATCGTGGTCAAAAGCCGGAAAAACGCCGGACTGGTGCGGGAAACTCCTGCCATCATCCAGCGCGTCAACGACAAGGTGCTCGAGCTGCAGGCCTACTGCCGGAGCGAAAAGGCCATCCCCTCCGACAAGGTGCCGGAACTGGCCCAGATGCTGCCCTTTCGCGGGCTCATGGACGTCAGCCTGAACGAGCAGATCGGCTTTCATGTCCTGAACATGAACGATGACGACATCGCCAACCAGATGGCCTGGACCGGAACGTACAAAAATCTGGCCACCTCGCTCTGGACCACCCTGGCCGCGCAGAATCCCGGCCTGATTCTGGACTGCGGCGCCTACAACGGCATCTACGGCATGATCGCCGGAGCCTGCTCGCCGCAAAGCCTGGCCATATGCATCGAACCCGAACGCGAGGCCTTTGCCCGCATCCTGCTTTCGCTCCAGGCCAACACCCTGCAGAACGTGAGCGCGGTGCAATACGCGCTGGACGCTACAGCGGGCGTGACTTCGCTTTTCCGCCTGGCGCAGAAGCAGGGGCTCTGCCAGTACGCCGCCATCCACCCCCAGGCGCCGTGCCCCATGCAGGACGGCCAGCTCGTCCACGCCATCACCGTGGACAACCTGCTGCTCATCCTTCAGGGTGTGACGTCGGAGCAGACGCCCAACGTCACCCTGGCCAAGCTGAACCTCTGCGGCAACGAAGCCCCCGCCCTGATGGGCATGGCCCAAACCCTGGAAAACATGCATCCGCACCTGCTGCTGACCATCTATCCCGCCACGGACGCCCGTACGCTGCAGAAGCTGCTTTCCGCCAAGGGCTACTCCATGTATCAGCTGGACGAGGAAAAAATGGGCATCAACCCGGTGTCGAACCTGCCGGCCGAAGCCCAGGCCCCCTATGACGTGCTGGCCACCACGCTCAGCCCGGAACAGCTCCAGCAGCAGCTGCAGCTGGCGGACGGCGGCGAGGCGTAGAACATTTTTTTTATGAACCAATGGGGGGGGGCGCTGCCCAAACACCGCCAGGCTTAGTCGCTTTTAGCGAGTTAAGAGCCCTGGATGAGGGCAGCCCCCCCTGGAACCGCGAATGGGATATTTTAGAAACTCTTAGCGAGTCAGCGAGCTTGGAGTCTCTTCTTCAGCCAAGTTGTGTTTCTGATGTGAGCCTTGTTTCAAGGCGAAAATGCGCTAATCGGGAATTTTTCCAGATCCGGACTCGAAAACCACAACCTGGTTGCGGCCCCGGCTTTTGGCCTTGTACATGGCCTGGTCCGCGTTCCGGATCAATGATTCAAGATCTCCGGCGTGCGAGTCCTGGACCAGGCCGATGCTCACGGTAACCGTCTGCTTATGGGCAAAGGGGTGGGAGTTCAGCCGGACGCGTAACTTTTCAGCCGCGATCATTGCTTCGGCAATACCCGTCCCGGGCAGGCATACAACGAATTCCTCCCCCCCGATACGGGCGCGGATATCAGTCTTGCGCAGCGTCGTTCTCATGACGTCCGCAAATTCTCTGAGAACCGTATCGCCCACGGCGTGCCCCAGGGTGTCGTTGATTTGTTTGAAAAAATCGATATCCATGAGGGCGACTACCAACGGCTGGTTGTAACGCCGGCAAAAATCCAGCGCCTGGCCCGCCTCTTTGAAAAAAGCCCGCCGGTTCGGCATGCCGGTCAGTTCGTCATGGGCGGCGAGCTCCTCGATACGGCGGAAGTTGGCATACAGCTTTTGCCGCATGTTTTCGAGCATGTTGCCCAGGCGCGACAGTTCGTCGCTTCCCTTCCACTCAAGGGCGGCTTCCAGCTGCCCCGAAGAAAGTTCTTCCGCCTGGCGCATCAGCCGGTTCAACGGACGCAGTATCTTGAAGTAGATGGCGGGAATGATCAGAAGCAGGCCGCATGCCAGCATGGAAACGAACAGCGCAATAATATTGGTGCGTTCACGGGACAGGGGACCTTCGTAACAGGCCGCGTCCACAGCAACTTCCACGTATCCGAGGTGTTCGCCGCGGCGGACCAGGTCCCGGCGTTTGACACGGCTGACGGCTCCGGACCGGGCAGGAACCTTGGTCAGGTCCACCAGCGTCATTTCATAAATGGAGGAATACACCCGAAGCAGCAATACGCGCGAATCATGAACGACAATCTTGGCGACATCCTGCGCTTCATTGGGCTCAAAATTGCGTAAGGCGTTCTCCATGCTGAGCGCCAACGAATCCAGAAGCTGTTCATGAAAATCTTCAAGTATGGAATCCAGCCTGGCGCGCTCCAGATGCAGCGAATACATCAGGCCTATGGAAAGCGGCACAAGAAAGCTGAGAAGCAACGCAGCCACCAGGACCGTTGTGATGCTGTTCAGGTGTTTGCGCATTCGGGCAACACTGCAGGATTCAGTTTTCGGGACATGCGTTGTCCGTCACATAATCATGGACCTTGATCCGGCCCAGCGAAATCTCGCTTTTGATTTCCGCGATCCGCTCGCGCATCTCTTTGCTGACCAGCGGTGCGTTGTACTCGTCGAACGCCAGCCCCACGGCATCCTGAACCAGGCCGAAGGATTTGATGTTGTCGCGCCAGATGCCCCGCCAGGCATGTATGAGCGCGGCATAGACCACCTGGTCCGAACGTTTGAGCATGGACGTCAGCACATGCCCCGGAAAAAGTCCGTTCTGGTTGCGGTCCACGCCTATGCCCAGCCTGCCGCGTCTGGCCGCGGCTTCCAGAATAGCCGGTCCGGCGCCTCCAGCGGCCTGATACAAGACATCCGCGCCCTGGTCCATGAACGTGTCGGCCATGCGGGCCGTGGCCTCGCCGTCGAACCAGGCGTCTTTGTACGAGCCGATAAACCCCACCAGGACCTTGATCTCCGGGTTGATGTAGCGCGCGCCCTGCGCATAGCCGCAGGCAAAGCGGCGCATCAGGGGCAGGTCGGAGACGGATACAAAGCCGACGACCCCGGTCTTGGAGGCCATGGCGGCCAGGGCTCCGGCCAGAAACGACCCCTCGTGTTCGGCGAAATTGAGTGAAAACATGTTGGGCTCGTCCGCCACTGCGCCAAGGACGACAAAACGGACTTCCGGATGGGAACGGACCAGTGATGTGAGCTGCGGCACGTGGTTGCCGTAGAGAATAAAAATAGGCGAATACCCTTCGGCGCAACTTGCCTCAACACCACGCACGTAGCTTTCCAAGTCGTTGCCCACGACAATTTCCTTGCAAGGAACGCCGCTCTTGCGGACAAAACGCTCCACACCATCATGGATGGTGGCGTTGAAGGAGTTTGCCAGCATGCTGCCCTGGTAAATAACGATAGGTTTGAACTGTTCCGCACGGGCGGATGGCGCCTGCGCCAGAACAAAACAGGCCAGCACCGCGAGGGACAAGCCAACCAAACGGATGCAGTTTGCCGGGCGCAGCCGTGTGCTCCGGTTCTTTTTGTTACCCATTCCCGGAAAGTAAAAAAAGCGTGTTGCACACATGGCAGGATTCCCTGTGTTGAAAAACTTGTTGCCATGCTGAAGACGGCAATTCAAGTCGAATGTCATGGTTGTTGCGCTTTTGAAGTCCCGATATTCCCCCAGAATTTTCTAACCAGTAAATTATCTCCTGTCCAGTCGGGAAAAACCGTCCCTCTACCGGCAATCCTCCCAGAATCAAGACAACAGTCTGCCAATACATTTTATTTACTAAACGAACTCCCTATGTAATAACGGCAGTTCCATCATAAAAACATTACCAAAGAGGGAGCCATGTCTAAGAAAACTCACCATCCGTTCGTTCATGAACTTGCTGCCGAGACCAAACTGGGGAATGTGACACGGCGTGATTTTTTCAAATACGCCGCCTTGCTCGGACTCTCCATCCCCGCCGCCGGAACGTTTCTCGGACTGTCCCTTACCGAAACAGCTCAAGCGGCACAGGAAGCCGGAGTCGACTGGAAAGGACTGAGCGAGGAAAGCCCGTTCGAGATCAAGAACCTGCTCATCGACCGGGCGAAAAAAGCCTGCCAAAGCAAAGGCTGCACCTATCTCAACGCCGGACGCGGCAATCCGGACTTTCTGAACACCACGGCGCGGCTGGGCTTTGCCCTGCTGCTGCAGTTCGCCGCGCAGGAGGCCGCGAGCAAGACTCCCGACGTGGGGTACCGCGTACGCAAAAAAGGCCTGGCCGAGCGCCTCAGCGCCTTTACGCAGGGTAATCAGGACCAGCCCGGCGGCCGGTTTCTGCATGCGGCGGTCAGCTATGCGCTGAGCGAGCTTTCCCTGGACCCGGACGAGGCGGCTTTTCAATTCGTCGATTGCGTCCAGGGCGATTTCTACCCTGATCCGCCGCGTATTTATCCGCTCACAGAGGCCGTTGTTAACGACTACCTGGCCCGGGTCGTGTTTTCGGGCAAGCCCCCCAAGGGAAAATTCAGCCTCTTCGCCACCGAAGGCGCCACCGCGGCCATGATCTACATCTTCAATTCGCTCAAGGAAAACAGAATCCTGAACCCGGGCGACACCGTGGCCATTGTGACGCCCATTTTCTCGCCCTACCTGGAGCTCCCGCTGCTGGCGGACTACGGCCTGAAAACCGTATATATTGCCGGCAGCGAAGACATGGGCTGGCAGATCCCGGACTCTGAAGTGGCCAAGCTCAAGGACCCGTCCGTCAAGGCCCTGTACATGGTCAACCCGACCAACCCCACGTCCGTTTCGCTCAACGAGGACACGGTGAAACGGATGTCCGAAACCATCCGCAAGCACAACCCGGACATGGTGATCATCTCGGATACGGTCTACGCCAGCTTTGTGGACAATTTCAGCACCTTCGGCGCGTATCTCCCGGAAAACATTCTTGGCGTGTATTCCTTTTCCAAATACTTCGGCGTCACGGGCTGGCGCCTGGGTGTGGTCATGGTGCACGAAAACTGCGTGGTGGACCGGTTGATCAAAGCCCTGCCCCAAAAGGACCAGGCCCTGCTGGACATGCGCTACCGCCTCACCTCCACCCAGCCGCGCGAGATCCTCTTTGACGAACGGCTGGAAATCGACTCCCGCCAGGTGGCCCTGGCCCATACGGGCGGCCTGTCCGGACCGCAGCAGATCGGCATGTGCCTGTTCGCCCTGTTCGAGCTGCTGGATACGCAGTTCGCTTACAAAAAATCCATCATGGACATCTTGAAAAAGCGCTGGGCCGCACTATATAATGCGCTGGAGCTGGAAGAGCCCAAGGGGGACAACCTGTCGCGCTATTACGCGCTCATCGATCTCGGACGCCTGGCTGAAGCCAAAAAAGGCAAAGCCTTTGCGGACAAAATGATGCAGGGGCACGCCCTGGACTTTCTGTTTCGCCTGGCCGACGACCACGGCACCGTCTGCCTGCCCGGCAACGGATTCGCGGGCCCGGAATGGTCCCTGCGAGTGGCTTTGGCCAATATCTCGGAAAAACAATGCGCCACGGTCGGCACGAACATCCTCAAGGTTCTGGACAGCTACGGCGCGTAACCTTTTTATAGATGCGGAAGGCCGCCTGTCCGGCTGCCTTCCGCGCCGCACAACAGACGAGGCGCATGCGAACACCATTCCGCTTGCATCAGAAGAATCCGATTCGGCGGCTCCGCCTTCTCCCGGTTCTGGCCGTGCTGTTCGCCCTGCTCTGCTGCCAGGGCTGCGGCGAGGACGAACCCGTCTACCATGTGGACCTCACCAAGCTCACGGACCCTGTCGTGCAGCAGCCCGCACCGGCCCTGACCTACGCCTATCTGCCGCAGTATTCGCACACGGTCTCGTACGAACGGCAGCGCCTGCTGGTGGCCTACCTTACGCAGACCACCGGCATCCCGATCCGCCAGATTTTTCCAGACACCTTTGACGAACACCTGAACATGTTCCGCCGCGGCGAGATCGACATCTCTTTTTCCAACCCGCTGGTCTACGTCAAACTGCAGGAAATGGGCGCCCAGGCCTTTGCCCGTATCATTGAGCCTTCCGGACGGCCCTTTTTCAAAGGGCAGATCATCTGCCGGGCGGAGAACAAGGCGCTGCGAAGCCTGCAGGATTGCAAAGGCAAGAGCTGGATGGCCGTGGACCCGGCTTCGGCCGGAGGCTACCTTTTTCCGCTCGGGCTGTTTTACGCCAACGGCGTCTCGCTCAAGGATTTCAAGGAAGTGATGTTCGCCCCGGGGCCAGGCGGCAAACAGGAAAAAGTCGTCCTCTCGGTCTACGCCGGCGCCTACGACATCGGCACTATCCGCGAAGGCACCCTGGCCCTGATGCAACAGAGAATCGATATGCGCCACATCCGCGTGCTGGCCGAAACCCCGGCCTATCCGAGCTGGGTTTATTCCTCGCGCCAGGGGCTCGATTCTGCCGTACGGGCCGCCATTGCCCAGGCCATGTTCCGGCTCAGCCCGGACAATCCGCAGGACCGCCCCATCCTCGAATCGGCCCGGATTCGCGGCATCATCCCCTCCAGGGATGCGGACTTCGATTCAGTCCGGACGCTCCTGGACGAGCTGCGCAACCAGGGCGTCGTACGGTGAGGCAATGATAGAGCTTTCCAAACTTTCCTTCAGCGCGAAAATCGCCATTGGCTCCTCAGCCATCGTGCTCTTCGTCGGACTGCTTTCTTCTATTATCGCCAGCCAGATGGTGGCCAAAACCCTGGTAACCGAAAACAAGCAGCGCGGCCTGGCTCTGGCCAAGAACCTGGCCGCACGGGCCGTGGATCCCATTCTGGCCAGGGACCTGCTGCGCCTCAAAAATCTCGTGGACCAGAGCGTGGTCACCGAACAGGGCGTGGAATACGCGCTGATTCTGGACCACGCGGACATTGTGCTGGCCCATTCGTTCCACGGCGGATTTCCCGCGGACCTGCTCGGACTGCACACCGCGGCGCATCCCTCGGACGCGCCCATTCTGCTGCTCGAAAGCAAGGGTGAATACATCTACGACATTGCCGCGCCCGTGCTCGCGGCCGGAGCTTCCGTGGGGCTCGTACGGCTGGGGCTGTCGCGCCGGCCCATTCTCGAACAGGTCCGCAGGCTGGTCTGGGCCATCATGGGCACCACCGCTGGCGTCATGGTTCTTGCCGTTTTCGTCAGTACGCTCTTCGCCGGGCACGTTACCCGTCGGGTGGACAAGCTGCGCGGCCAGGCCGAGGATCTGGCCCTGAACTACCTGGAAGAGCTGGAAACCAACTACGCCTCGCCCTGCCGCTACCTGCGTATGGAGCAGCTCAACCTGGGCGAAGGCGACGAAATCAACGACCTGAGCGTCACTTTTGATTTCCTTTCCCAGCGCTTGCAATGCATGGTCAATGAGCTGACCCAGACCCAGGAAACACTGACCATGCAGCAGGAACAGCTGATTCAGGCGCAGAAAATGGAGTCCCTGGGCAAACTGGCCGGAGGCGTGGCCCACGAAATCAACACCCCCCTGGGCGTGATTCTCGGATACGCGCAGCTGCTGCAGGAGGACGCGCCGGAAGACAGCCAGCTGCACGAAGACCTGGCCATCATCGAAAAACAGGCCAAGGTCTGCCGCAAAATCGTTGCCGACCTGCTGGGCTTTTCGCGCCAGTCCGAAAGCGCCAAGCAGGAAATGTGCTTCAACAATTCCCTGATGGAAGCCATCAACCTCGTCAAGCATACGTATTCGCTGGACGGCGTGGAAATCATGACAGACCTGGACGACCGCATGCCGGTGATATACGGTGATCCCGAAAAGCTGAAACAGGTCTGGATCAATCTGCTGCACAACGCGCGCGACGCCATGAACGGAGCGCCGGGAGGCATTCTGGTCTGTACGCGCCTGGACATCAAAGTCCACGTGATCCGGGCCTGGGTGGTGGACATCGGCGAGGGCATCAACCAGGAGAATCTGAAAAAGATCTTCGACCCGTTTTTCAGCACCAAACCCGTGAACAAAGGCACCGGACTCGGGCTCTCCGTCACCTTCGGCATCATCGAAGACCACGGCGGCACCATTGTCGCCCAAAGCCCGGCCCCGGAGAAGCTGCATAAACAGCTCCTGAACCTGCTGCCCAAACCGCTCCCGGCCGAGGCACAGCCCGGTCCCGGCGTCATGATCCTCGTCGAACTCCCCCTGGAACATGAAGAGGCCGGTTAGGACGGACTATTGACAATTTCTTTTGAGGAGAGCCTGGACACGCGAAGTGATAGTATAATTTCTCGAATCCTCTATCAAAACGTTTTGGATATTCTTAAAAACCTTTTCCAAAGGGTTCTTAAGCCGCCGGAGGCAAAAACAACATGGCAGCTATCATCGTATTGGACGACGTATCGGATGCGGGCGTGCTGATAAAGCGGATTCTGGAGCGCAAGGGCCATACGGTCAAATCCTTTACGGACGAGGAAAAGGCCATTGCCTACGTCAAGAAGCACCTGCCCGACCTGGCCATTCTGGACATCAAACTGAACAAGATGACCGGCGTGGAGGTGCTGGCGGAGATGAAAAAAGGGCACCCCGAACTCAAGGCCATCATGCTCACTGGCTACCCCACCCTGGAGACCGCGCGCGACTCGCTCAAGCTGGGCGCGGGCGAATACTGCGTCAAACCCGTGGACAAGGACGAGCTGGAAAACAAAGTGGCATCCATTCTGGAATCCTGACCGGCTATGGCCATGATTATTTCCCAGCTGTTCAAGCACTGGACCTACCAGGTCTTCGCCCCCGGAGCACTGCTGCGTAC
Organism: Desulfovibrionaceae bacterium; assembly: GCA_963677785.2. Lineage (GTDB taxonomy): Bacteria > Desulfobacterota > Desulfovibrionia > Desulfovibrionales > Desulfovibrionaceae. The sequence goes on from CAXXDH010000003.1 coordinate 809,022, forward strand.
GAAGTACGACGCCTTTCGCAAGCTTTTGCGCCTGGACGAAGCCTGTCTGCAGCTCATTGCGGAACTGGAGGAGATCCATTTCGGGCAGGAGTATGCGGACTGGACCCGTATCGCCTGGCTTTGCGAACGCCTCTGCGACCTGTCCGAACAACTGGTGCAGCAGCTGCAGTCCATGAACCCGACGCGCTACATGGACCTGCCCGAGTATCTGCGCAAAATCATTTTCTACACCCGGTTCGGGCTGGATCTGGACTCCCAGGCACCCGCGCCCGATTTCATCTGTCCGCTGGACCAGGCCGCGCAGCACCCCGAACTGGCCGGAGGCAAGGCCGTGAACCTGGCAACGGCCAGGGAGCGGACATCCATCAGCATTCCGCCCGGGCGGGTGGCGACCACAGCCGCGTACGCCTATTTCATGGAAGCTTCGGGCCTGCGCCCCAGGGTGGACCAACTGCTCCGCCAGGTCCGGCTTTCCGCGCCGGAAGAACTCGAACAGCTCTCCGCAACCCTGCAGTCCCTGATTCTGGATGCGGAGACTCCCGAGCTGCTGCGCCGCGACCTGGAATCCGCCGCCGCCGAACTCTGCTCCGCGGGCGGACTCCTGGCCGTACGCAGTTCCGCACGGGCCGAGGACGGCCAGGTCTCCTTTGCCGGACAGTACAAAAGCATGCTGCGCGTACGCCCGAAAGACATCGACCAGGCCTACAAGCAAGTGCTAGCCTCCAAATACGCCCCCCATGCGCTGGTCTACCGCATTCTGCACGGACTGGCCGATGACGAAGCGCCCATGGCCGTGCTGCTGATGCCCATGGTGCGCATTCGGGCCGCCGGAGTCATCTACACCAAGGATCAGGACCGAACGCAGACGCTCCAGGGCATGCTCAGCATTCACGCCATACGTACGGACAAGGACTCCGGCACCGAAGGCGAAGCCCTGGTGGCGGGTCTGGCCGAGAGCCGCGTCTACTGCTTCAGCCGCGCGCAAGAGCCCGTGCCCATGCAATGGGAAGATGAAAATCCGCCTCTGACTGCTCCACTGACGCTCAAGCAGGCCCGGCAGCTGGCAGTCTGGGCCATGGAGCTGGAAACCCTTTTCGGCGCGCCGCAGGACATTGAATGGGTTCTGGATCTCTCAGGCAACCCGCACATTCTGCAGTCCCGCGCCCACGTCAGCGAAGCGCCGCCCGAGCCGCCGGAAAGCCTACCGGGAAGTGCGCCGGAAGCAGCAGACGGCGGCGCCGAACTCCCTGCGGACCGGAGCGAAGCCCCCGCACGGGTCCTGCTGGAGCAGGCCGGAGTCCGGGCCTCTTCGGGCGTGGGCTGCGGCCGGGTCAAACACATCCGCACTGTTGCCGAGCTGTCCGCACTGCCGGCCGGCAGCGTGGCAGTCACGCCCTATCTCTGGCCGGATCTGGCCCTTGCACTGCCCAGACTTGCCGCGGTGGTCGCGCAGACCGGTTCGCGCGCCTCGCATTTCGCCTCCATTGCCCGGGCACGCGGACTGCCCGTGCTCTCGGGCGTGGAAAACGCGTTCGGCCTGCTGCCCGAAGAAACGGAAGTGACCGTGGACGCCGTACGCGGCATGGTGCTCGCAGGAAAAGACGAAACCCTGCTGCGCAGCAATGCCGGGGCGCCCCGGATCATCGGCCCGTCTCTGGACCGTCTGACCGGCATGGCCCGCTATCTGTTCGAGCTCAATCTCACGGACCCGTCGTCCGAATCATTCACGCCCCAGGGCTGCAAGTCTCTGCACGACATCACGCGCTTTGCCCATGAAAAGGCCGTGGCCGAGATGTTCTCTCTGGTGGACAAGGGTGGCCGGGGCTTGGGCCGGGCCATGAAACTGACCTGCAAACTGCCCGTGGCCTTTTATCTGCTGGACCTGGGCGGCGGCGTATTCGAGGCTGCCCGGCACAAAAAGGAACTCAACCCCGACGACATCCGCAATGCGTCCATGTGGTCCTTCTGGGAGGGATTCACTTCGCCGGATATTCCCTGGTCCGACGACCTGCCGCACATGGACTGGGAACAGTTCGACTCGGTCAGCGCGGGCATTTTCAGCAAAGACGCCAAATTTCTGGCCAGTTACGTGATTCTGGGCGAGGACTACCTGCACCTGATGCTGCGCTTCGGCTACCATTTTTCCGTATTGGATTGCCTGTGCGGCGAAAACCACCGGACCAATTATATCAATTTCCGTTTCAAAGGCGGCGGCGGCAGCATGGAACAACGCCATGCAAGGCTGGTATTTTTGCGCCGCCTGCTCGAAGAATACGGCTTTACCGTCAACACCACCGGAGACATGCTCGATGCGGCCCACCCGCCCGACCAGGAAGCCGTGCTGCAGCGCAAGCTCTACTTCCTCGGACGTATCATAGCCAAGTCGCGGCTCATGGACATCTCCCTGTCCGGCCCCCAGGAAGCCCTGGATCTGGCCGAAGAATTTCTGGAAAGCACGCGTCGGCTGGTGGAAAACTCCTGATGCCCGCGCAACAGGCATACCCTCTGACCTGGCCTCTGGACGGCCTGGCCGTGGGTCCGGCGCCCATGTCGTACGCGCAGCTGGACAGCCTCAAGGACCAGGGCGTCAATGCCATTCTCAACCTCTGCGCAGAATTCACGGACCTGCACCAGATCGAAACCCAGCACGGATTCGAGGTCTTTTACCTGCCCATAGAGGACGAGGACGCGCCGCGCCTGGAGCCTTTGGAAAAGGCTCTGGACTGGCTGGACGAGTCCCGCTATCTGGGCAAAAAGGTGCTGATCCACTGCCGCCACGGACTCGGACGTACGGGCACCGTACTCAATGCCTATCTGCTGCGCCGCGGCCTGAGCCGCAAGGAAGCGGACCGGGTCCTGCGTACGCTGCGTTCCAAACCCACCAACTTTGTGCAATGGCGTACGGTGGTCAAATACGGCAAGCTGCAGCCCCGCCTGACCGTGCGCGAGCCCACTCTCGAATTCAAGCGGAGCGTGGACCTGGGCTCTTTTTTTCAGGATCTCAAAGGGTTGGTGGTGCTGCTCGAAAAAGCCATTCCCGAACAAACACCGCGCTGCGGACGCGACAATACCACCTGCTGCCGCGGCGACATCCAGCTCAGTTTCATTGAGTCCGTGCATTTGCAGTACGTCATGAACACCATGCTCAGCAGCGAGGAACGCTTTGAAGTCATGGCCCGGGCGCGCGAACCCGAAGCCGCTTTCTGGTGTCCGCTTTCGGAGGACGAACGCTGCGAAATCTTTGATCAACGTCCGGTTTCCTGCCGCCTGGGAGACCTGCCCGCCGCGCTACGCGAAAAACTCGCCGCCGGTCAGGCCGCGCCCATTCTCAAGGCCTTGTCCCGGGACATTTTCCTGGCCTTTACCGCCGAATTCGCCCTGGACGACCCGCCCTTCTTCCCCCTGCGCGAGGTGGTCTCCGGAAAATACGTGGAGTATTTTTTCAAACTTCTGGCGCAAGCCGGGGCCAAATAGCCCTCAATGCTGGACTGAGACAACAAAATCCTCTTTCATATCAACGGGCGCGAAAAATACGCAACGGCCCGCACCCGCGGCATTCGCAGCTGGAGCATTTCAACTTTTATTTTGAGATCCCCACAAGCCTCAAGCCAGCTATGGGCATCGTCTGCAGAGACGCGTCCCAGGGCTTTTCCAACGTAAGCGCTCACAGGGTGTAGACTTTTCTAAAAAATGTTCATTTTTATAGCATGGACGAACTTACGCCTATCGCCGAAAAGGTTTCCGCAGAAGTAGTCAGCAACACGCCTTGGCCCATGCTGGGGTTTGTTTCTGATCTTTTTGACGAGAACCAAATGCTCAAAGCTATGTGACGCGTCATATGACATGTTTTTATCCACAGTCATTTACATCATCTTTTATTTTGCTATAGCTTGAATTGATTTTTTTTCGTGCCTGTGAACGGAGACGACAAAGGCCGCTGTCAAAGATCGAAAACAGGTGTTCGGTCTTTGTAACTCCCGGTTAACGGATGAAATAGTGTCGGATAAAAATCCCTAAGGAGAGTAAATTGTTAAAAAATAGTATACTACCACTTGCGCTTGTCCTTGTTCTTCTGCCTTGCGCGGTTTTTGCGAGTGAAACGAAACTGACAGTCAATGGCAGCAAAAAGCTTGGCAAAGCAGTGAGTATCTCCAGCGACGGCAAGTATGCTCTTCTCGGGTCTGCTGATCATAAAGCCGCGTATATGTTTGAAAAAGACGATGCGGGAACTTGGCAGCAAAGGGCAACGCTGACAAGCGACGATGCGACCGGCTCTTTTGCTATTTACGTAAGCATATCAAAAAACGGCAAGTATGCTCTTGTGGGAGATGCTGGCTATGATAGAGGAAATAGTACCTACGGTGCGGCGTATGTGTTCACCAAACCTTCCGAAGGGTGGGGGGGCGCCGTTGCCACTCCGGCGCGACTTACTGACCACACGCCATCGGGTTCCGACGACGCTTTCGGCACTGCCGTAAGCATATCAGACAACGGCGAATATGCCCTTGTCGGAGCTCCTGGGTATGATAACTATACGGGCGCTACGTATGTGTTCGTCATGTCGGGTGAATGAAAAGACGCGACAGAGACCATAAAGCTGACGGCAGACGGCACGAGCGGCACCCTGAGTTTCTTTGGCTACTCCGTAAGTATCTCCAGCAACGGAGAATACGCCCTTGTTGGAAGTTCTTCGCAATTTGAGGCCGTGAACGCCGCCTATATGTTCACTAAGCCCTCCGGCGGATGGGGAAGCGGCGACACGCCCGAACAGGCAAAGCTGACGGTCAGCAATGGCGAATATAATATGGGCATTGCCGTGAGTATTTCAGGAGACGGTGCCTTAGCCCTTGTCGGAGCATCTGGAAATAGTTCGGCAGGCGCCGCATACGTGTTCGCCATGCCGACCGGGGGATGGGGAGACAGGACCGGGGCGGACGCTGTGCTGACAGCCTCGACCGGTTCCAGTAGTGACGTTTTTGGAGCTTTCGTCAGCATTTCCAACGACGGAGGATCCGCCCTTGTGGGAGCTGACCAGCGTGATTCCAACGGTGCGGCATTCTTGTACGTCAAGCCCTCCGGAGGATGGGAAAACGCCACCGAGACGAAAGAGCTGACAGCCAGCGACGGCGATGCAAGCGACTATTTCGGATATTCCGTGAGTCTCTCCGGCAACGGTGAAGAAGCACTTGTCGGGGCGTATCAAAATGAAAATCGTGTGGGCGCGGCCTATGTGTATCGCCTGGTCCCCGAACTTGAGACGACACAACCGACCGGAATCAACAGCAGCAGCGCCACTGTGGGAGGAACAATCACCTCCAATGAAACATCGCTCGCAAAGTACGGCGTATGCGTTGGAACCAGCGAATCGCCCACCGCTTGCACTTCCGCCGAGACCATCGCCAACAACGTCTACAGCATGGTCATTGACGATCTTGAGGCCGGCACAACGTATTACGTACGTGCTTTTGCCACAAACGACTACGCCACCGGCTACGGGGAGGACCAAAAATTTAGCACCGCGGCCTCAAACAACAATGGCGCTGCGCCCCCCACCCCGGAAGGAGTCGCAGCGGCATCCACAATGCACTACGTAGTGCTGTTTTTCCTGATGACGGCTTTTGGAATCAGGTTCGGGCGAAAAAACAGTAGTTTATTGTGAACTTTACCCCGCTTTTGAATGAGGGGATTCCGCAACAAAGCCTGTCCGGATTTCGCGTCCCCCGGCGAGGTTAAGCAGGCTCGTCTTGTGTTTTATGATCTTCGATTGAAACTTTCCATGAGGTTCTCCTTTGAGCATGGTGCTCGGTTTGGTGGATTGTTGCGTCTCCATCGAGGTTGAGTCCTCAACTGACGAATCCAGAAACTAGTACACAGAATCAATCAATGCCATATGGAATAGGATGCGACAAATAATTCACCATCTTTGTTGGGAATAAAATGTAAACAACTTGCTTCCCAACGCTTACATGATTTACAATCATCAGCTAGTAGAGTTAGGAGGCAACGCATACTATAAGATTAGCCGGTATAGAGTTATCCTAATCTGGACAATCTCATGATCAAAAAATATACGCCCTGCTCGTCAACATCCCCCTCTACCTGGACGGTAGGGGGAAACGCTGGGCAGACAGACTGTGGCACAAGGATCTAGCCAGACACCTGGCGTATATCGAACAGCTCGTTCTTGTGTCGCCGGTATTAAAACAACCGCCACCCAAGGAGTATGTCTGCCTAAGCGACGATCCGGCCTTTGCGAGCGTAGATTTTGTCGACCTTCCGTATGCAGCCTCGTCCTCGGTATTCGTGGGGCAAACGGCTAAGCTGGTGCGGGTCCTGAGTGCGGTCCTGGACCAAGTAGACATCCTGCATACGGGCGTCGCAGGCTGGCCCTTTCCCTACGGCTGGTTGGCAATCCCCCTTGCCAAACGCAAGAATAAACCCGTGGTCGTTCTGGTCGAATCCGCGTTCTGGCGGACCTCGGGAAAGGAGTCGCCCACGCTGAAACAGCGGCTCAGAGGGCTCGTGTCCGAACGCTTGAACCGGCTGTGCGTTAATGCGGCGGATCTGGCCATCTTCACGCAGCCCGAATACCGCGACGCGCTGCTGACCAGGCCCGGCAAGCAGGGGCACGTCATTCAGGCCTCCTGGATCGACACCGATCAGATTCTCGAAACTGACCGGGCCGCCAAAGCCTGGGAGGACAAGCTCTCCGATCCGGAAGCACCGCTACGCCTGCTTTTTGCCGGACGGCTACTGCCGGAAAAAGGCGTGAAGGTGCTACTGGATACGGCCCTTCTCCTGCAGGAACGCGGCCTACGCGCCGAGATCACCATTATCGGCGAGGGAGACCTCAAAGCCGAATGCCGGGAAGCCGCGGAACGATTGCAGGATACGGTCCGGCTCCTTGTCCGCGATCCCATCCCGTACGAAGGCGGATTCATGGACTTATTGGGCGAGCAGCATGCCGTGCTCGTGCCCGGCATCTCCGACGAACAGCCGCGTATCGTGTACGATGCCTACTCCCAGGCAGTACCGGTGCTTGCCTCGCGGACGGCAGGGCTCGAGGCCTGCGTCACGGATAAGCAGACCGGTAGACTCGTCACACCGGGCGCCCCCGGCGCCCTGGCCGAAATGATCCAATGGGCTTCGGCCAACAGGCAAAACCTGCGCGTAATGGGCATACGGGCGCTGGAGCGCGCGCGGCAGTTCACCCACGAAACCATGCACCAGCGACGACACGAACTTATCCTCGAGATGCTTAATGGCTAGGGGGCCTGACCGATGCTCAAGCACGACTTTTTCGATGTGATGCGCGAACGCTGCAGCGAGGACATGCTTCGCCAGCGTCTGACACTGCAGGTGGAAAACGCGGCGCACTACTACGGCGGCGGGGGCTACACCAAATTCCACCTGGAGAACATAGAGCTGCTGCCCGTGGTCCTGCGCGCCGTGCTCAAGGCAACGGGCATGTTCAAACGCGGAACCCGTAACTGCCTGCAATACCAGACCGTACGCCAAGACGTACGTTTGCGGCGACTGCCGCAAGCCTTTGACGGCTTCAGGATACTCCAGCTCACGGACATGCATCTCGACGCCATCCCGGACGGCGGCGCCAGGCTGGCCGAAACCCTCTCCTCCCTCGAGTTCGACCTCTGCGTACTAACCGGAGATTTTCGCTTCCTTACCCACGACATTTACGAACCCTGCCTGGAGAACCTGCGGAAGCTCAAGCCTGTGCTGGACTGCGCGTACGGCATCTACGCCATCCTGGGAAATCACGATTTCATCGAAATGGTGCCCGGTATCGAGCAATTGGGCATCCACGTCCTGATTAACGAATCGGAGATGCTGTCGAGAGACGACGCCAACCTCTGCCTAGCCGGGGTGGATGATCCGCATTTCTACGGTACGGCCGACCTGAAGCGCGCGTTGGGGACAGGTGCACGGGAAACGTGCACGGTCCTTCTCTGCCATTCGCCCGAATACTATGCCGAGGCCGCGGCCGGCGGCGTGGACCTTATCCTCTGCGGTCACACCCATGGCGGCCAGGTCTGCCTGCCCTGGGGCATCCCCGTCATCACCAACGCTGCCTGCCCGCGCCGTTACGTCGTCGGCGCCTGGTCTCACGGCGAGATGCAAGGCTACACGTCGCGCGGTTCGGGCGCGTCCGGCCTGGTAGTCCGTTTCCATTGCCGACCCGAGATAACCATCCACACTCTACGCAACACTTAAAAAAAATATCTCCGAAGACTATCCCAAAGCAGCCGCATGTCCGAGCGCAAGGAGCGGGACTGCGTATAGTACCCCTCCATCACGCGCTTCTCGTCAGCGCCCCAGTCCTGTCTGTCGAGAGCGTGCCACGGGTTGATCAGGCCGGGGCCTGCCTTGAAACGCAAGCGCTGCCAGGGCTCCGTGAGCCGCTCAGCCTCCTCGGGGGACAGAAGCTCGACGCCAACGAGCCGGATGGCGCCGCGTGCAACATCCCAGAGCGCAGGAAGGCGGGCGAGGAGGGGATAATCCGTATCAAGCTGATGAATCGTCAGGATTTCGAGCTCTTTGCCTCCCCTCAGATCATTGTCCCGTTCCTGTCCGGCAACCTGTCTCATTCTGAAGCGCGGCCGTCCCTTCGCCAGCCTGGAGCGCACGTACATCCAGCCGAGCAGCGGACTGCAGAGCAACAGGACACTCCCTGCGATAACCCGTTGCAGGAGCCAGTTCAGCCTTTCGCCGTCATCGGACAATTCCGTGTCGCCGAGCAGGAAGGCGTCGGCAATGCTCAGCACTGTTCCCGTATCCAACTTGACCAGAAGTCCCTTGCGTACGATCGCGTTCTCGATAGTCAGCCGCCTGCCCACGTAGGTGTTGTCCATGACGACGCTGCCCACTATGCGGGTCCCCTTTTCCACGACACAGGCCCGGCCAAGTGCTGCGTATGGTCCTATCTCGGCATCGTGAGCAATCTGACAGTCTTGCCCAAGCAATACGGGAGCATTGTAGTTGACCGTAGAATGAGCATCGCAACCATGCCCGATACGAATGCCGGGACTGCGGTCAAGGCCGGGGGTCGGCAAACGGAGCCCGTCAGGCTCCAGGGCACGCTTGTGCGCGCCGGCATAGCTTGAAAGGTCATACGCAGTTACAAGACGCTCGGTGTTGGCCTCAATGGTCACGCAGGACCGGCCATGGGCCCGCAAGCATTCCCAGGCTTCTCCGCCGGTCTCCGCTCCTGCAAGTCCGGGCGTATCGAGTTGAAACTTTTGCAAAATGAAGACATCTTCAAACGAAGAGCGGTGTTTGTCCGTGAAAAAGAGGGATTTGCCTAGCAGCTCATGCAACGGGATGGAGCCGGCCGCAAGCCTCAGGAAGACGAGCATCTCATCCGCAAGGGAGCTTTGCAAGGTCTGCAACGCGTATCCCAACCCCGTGAACTCGGAGAGGTAAGCGTACCGGATGTCTACGCCCCACTTCTCGCCCTTGCCCAGCCGGGCCTCTACCTGCTCGGGGTGCTCCACTTGAAAAAGGATGACGTCCGTGCATCCAGCCTTGACCGCGCTTTCCAGGGCACGCTCGACCAGGGGCTTGCCTGCAAGAGGGAGCATGCAAAAGGGAAGTTCCCCGGCCAGGGGATCGGGGAGCGGAACGTGGTTGCAGCAGAAGATAACGGCTTGCATGGCGTCCTCAAAGATGTTTTTCAAGCCGCAGGGTGTTGCGACCGTTGTCCGACGCGTATTCAAAGACATCCACCATGTTCCGGATGATGTGCAGGCCGTAGCCCCCCACCTGCAGCCCTTCCACATTGGGCGCCGGTACGCCGTCCGGATCAAAGGGAGCGCCCGAATCGATGATCCGGAACTCCAGTACACGCGCAGTAACGCGCAGTTCAATACGCAAAGGACCTGCCGTATCGTCGGGATAGGCGTGTCGGGCCACATTGGTAAAGGCCTCGCTCACGACCAACTGCATGGCGGACGCCAGCCCGGAGTCACCGTAATACTTCTCCAGCACGTTTCTGAAATACTCGTCCACGGCCGCCTGAAAACACAGGTCGGCCGCCAGCTCGAGGATGAATTCCCTTGACTGCGGACTGGCCATGGTCAATACGCCCCCTTGCCGAGCAACACGGCCGGTACGGTTTTTACCAGGATGGCAAGATCGTTGAAAAAGGATCTGCTCTCGATGTATTCAACATCAAGGGCAACCTGCTGCTCGAAGGTCAGATCGCTACGCCCGCCAATCTGCCAGAAGCACGTGATGCCGGGCTTGATGCGCAATCGCTCGCGTTCTTCCAGGGTGTACTCCTTTACCTCCCGTGGCACGGCCGGCCGCGGCCCCACAAGGGACATGTCACCTATAAGCACATTATAGAACTGCGGGAACTCATCGATGCTCAGCTTGCGAATAACGGCTCCGACCCTGGTAATCCGAGGGTCCTTTCTGATCTTGAAGGTAACTCCCTTGGACTCGTCCTGCTCCATGAGCTGATCCTTGACCTTGTCGGCATCCGGAATCATGGAGCGGAACTTGTACATACTGAAGATTTTGCCGTCCTTGCCCACACGCTGCTGGGCAAAGAAGATCGTGCCGCCATCCTCGAGTTTGATGACCAGGGCAGTTGCCGCGAAGATCGGAGAAAAGGCCAGCAGACCACCTAATCCGCCGCAGATGTCCAGGACGCGTTTCAGGATTTTGCTTCCGGCGACAACCGTATTCCACAACGCTACCTTGATATAGTAACGCAGCCGGAGCATGATGCGCGACGAGCTGCCGCCACGGGCGTACTGGTCGTAGAGGGCGTCGAGACGCTGTTTGCGTTCCGGGTCCATATTCGCGCTACTCCCTCAAGATTTAATGCTGTTTCCAAGATAGCTTTCCATCTTCATGACTTTGAAGATCTGGACCACCTGACTCGTGATGTTGACCAGGGAAAGTTCCCTGGATTCACGCAATAGCTTCTTATATGCAAGGATCAGTACGGTCAGGCCTGAGCTGTCCATAAAGGAGACGTTCCCCAGGTTAATTTCTACAACTCCGGCTTGTGGGTTCGCATCGATCAGCACAAACAACTCGCGCTTGAATTTGGCGCTCTGCTCGGCGTCCAGCCGCCCTTCGGGCGTATAGGTTACCGTCCCCCCCTGCACCTTGCCCGCCCCCAGGTCCTTGCCCGGTTGAGCGGCCGCGGCCTGACGCGCATCGTAGAGATCCTCATACAGGGCCAGAAAACTATCAAGCTTATTCAACCTGAAGATGTCACCTGCACTTCCTCCGGGTCGAACCATGGGAATCGACGATTGCAGGCTGCGAGCCTGTTTTTCCAAAACGGTCAGCACGCCAAGCCCCCGGCTGTCGATGAAACTTGCGCTGGAAAGATCGACAATGAATTGTTGCTTCGCACGAAGCAGGGCTTCGCCGTCGTTCTGAAGCCCAGGAGCCGTCGCATTATCCAACCGCCCCTCGATACGCAGCACAACGGCCTCCAATTGGGACTTCCTTCTCAGCTGGCCTTTACGACCACTGAAGAGCTTGCGGCGCATGTTGGCCAGCCACTGCCTTGAAAAATGAAAGGCAAAGGGCCAGACATCGGTAAAATACCGACGGAACAGCCTCCGGGGCTCCTGGAGCAAACGGTAGAGCCATTCAAGCCCGCTGCTTCGCATCCACTGCGGCGCACGCGGGACTCGACCGGCAACAAAGTCAACGGTAGCGCCCACGCCGATGCAGACGGGCACGTTCAGCGACGGCAGATTCATGCGTATCCATTTTTCGGCCTTGCCCGCACCGAATGAAACGAACAGGATATCCGGCTCGGCCTCGCGGATCTTGGCCAGGATTTTCGTATTGCCCATCTCGAGCAACGGATTAAACTCAGGCGAATAATTAAAGGCCTTGATCTTTCCCAAACGTTTTCGCAGATTCCTCACTGCCTGCTCACCTACTCCGGGCGCACCGCCAAGAAAAAAGATCGTATACCCCCTTTCCGCTGCCAGCTCCGCCAGCCGAGGCACCAAATCGGCGCCGGTAACACGCTCTTTCAGTCTGTAGCCAAGCAACCGGGCGCCCCAGAGAATAGGCATACCATCCGGCGTAATCAAATCCGCAATCCTTACGACTTCCATGAACTCGGGATCACGGTAAGCCATGGCCACGAAATTCAGGTTGGCTGTGGCCACGTAATGGGGCTTGCCCGACAGCACGAACCCCTCGATACGATCGACAACCTCTTCCATATCCAGATTGTCGAACGGAATACCAAGAATCGAAACCAGTTCGCGAGGTGGATGGTATCGGTCACTCATTGTCATGGTGTTCCTTTCTTCCGTCCATTTCCTTGGACCGTAACGTTCGGGTCCAGCCGGCCTTCCTGACGAAAGGTATTCCAACATAGACGACTATTTTCCATATCACGAAAAAGGGGCTGATGGCCAATGAATACCAGATCCGTAGCGGCGCCTTCTCCAGTGCCAGGCCGATGCCCACGTAACAAATGACCAGAAAGAGACTAAGCAGGTTTGCATATTGCAGTCCCGGCCAGAACAGGGCGGCCCCGGCCAGAAGAACGAGTTCTCCGAGAACGAGCAGCGTCAGGGGTGGGGTCAGGAGGTCGAGCAAGGCGTCGACTAGGCGGAAGCAGGGAGTCTGAAAAAAATTTCTCAACAGACGGGGCGCATATTGTTTCAATACTGCATAGCGCCCGCCTTCCCAGCGCCTTCGTTGGGCGTCCGCCTGAACGCGGGTGGCCGCCATTTCACCGTAGACGCGCGCATTCGGGTTGAAACGGACAAGTACGTTGTCCAGCAACAAAAGAAGTGAGAATTCCAGATCCTCTACCACCGAAAGGGCAGGCCAGCCATGGCGCTCGAGCACTTCACGTCTGAAAGCCATGCCGTTGCCCTTCAATCCCACACTTCCGCCCCAGTACTCGCGCCCGGCCGGCCGCAGGTGGTGAAAGACACAAAGCGCCGCGTACGTAAGTGAAGTACGCCAGTTCTCGTCCGGGTTTGATACGCCGTAATAGCCCTGAACAACGTCCGTGTCCGGATGGGACAAACTCTTGCAAAACTCATCGAGAAATAACGGAGAAACACGTGTATCTGCGTCGACAAAGACAAGCGCATCCGCAGAAGCATACTGTACGGACTGTGTCCGGAGGAACCAGTCCAGGGCCTGCCCCTTGCCCGGATTTTCAGGTTGCACGCGCTCGACCACTAGCGCGCCAGCAGCTAGCGCCTCGTCAGCCGTGTTGTCCGTGCAGTTGTCCGCTAGAACCATCACCTCGAACAGCTCTCGAGGGTAGTTACAGCTGAATACGGAGGCCACGGTGGCGCCGATCTGCCCTGCTTCATTATGCGCGGGTATCAGTACGAGCATCTGCAAGGGAGCGGGCAATTCATTGCTTTTCTTGCGAAACAACAGCGCCCCGGCAGTCAGGGCCGCAAGATAGAGCACGCAGCCGTGGATCCAGAAGGCGAACAGAAGTAGCAGAACGCGAATCATGAGCGCCCCCCGACGTACGTATCGAAAAGCTCGGCCATTTCGGGAATATTGCGGTGCAGGTTGTAGTGTTCGAGCACGGCCCTGCGTCCGGATTCGGCCAATTGCTCGCGCAGCCTCGCATCCGACAACATCGTACGCAGTTTGTCCGTCAGGTCGTCCACATCACCGGACGTGGCGAGCAGACCGCCGACACCGTCATTGATGAGCTCCGGAATCCCCGTAATCCGCGTACTCAGACAAGCCACTCCTTTGGCCATGGCTTCCATAAGAACCACGGGGACGCCTTCGGCCACGCTTGCCAGCACGAACACGTCTGCCTGGTCGTACAGCGACCGTACCTGATGCTGGCCCAGCGCACCGGTCAGGCTGACATGCTGCCCCAGCCTGTACTTGCGTATGCTTTGTTCGAGTGACTCTCTGTCCGGCCCGTCGCCCACAAGAGTCGCCCGAAAGGGGATACGCTCTTCATTCAGGCGCTGCAGGGCCTGGATAAGCGCCAACTGCCCCTTTGCAGGAACCAGCCGTCCGACGCAAAGGACGTGGGGCTCGGGATTGGGCTCGGCAGCAACAGACTCGAACTGTTCGGGAAAGATGCCACACCGAACGATGCGCAGCTTGTCCCAGTGCTCCGTTCCCACCAGACGTTGGCACTGGCCGCGACAAAAATGGCTGATGCAACGGATGAAGCGTGCGTGTTCGATCTTTTCCGCCAGCAGGTTGGCTTCGACATTGTAAAAGATATCCGGTCCGTGGAAGCTGACGCTGTAGGAAGCCAGCCCGCTGCGTGCCGCAAGCATGGCTACCATGGCTGCGGGATTGGCAAAATGCACGTGCACGTGCGCGGACCCTTTGTCCCGCATCCAGGCCAGGAGCACGCAGGCCTCGGCAAAGTAGGCCAGGGCCTTGAACACGCTCTTGGGCCCGCGCCGGCAGAGGGTCCACGTACACCGGAGCATGGGCAGGATGGATGCCGGATGCTCACGGACCAGCGTGACCACGTCCCTCAGGGCTCGAAGCGGACCGGAACTTTTGATGTAGAGCGTCTTGCAGGCCTCGTTCTGCTCTTCCTGCGTCATTTTGGCGAGATGCGCCGGTTTGCGGATCGAGGCCGTTTCCACCTGAAACCCCAACGAACGCAATCCCTGCACTTCACGGAGAATGAAGGTGTGCGATATGCCGGGATACTCACTGCTCAAATAGGTCAATGTGGTCTGCATGGCGCTTCCTCGTCAGATGAATCGCGTACGTGGTATTGCAGGCGTGATGACGGGCCTTAATATCTCCGGTACTTCGGCCGTATCCGACGCCGTTTCCCAGCCCCTGGCCGCCATTCCGGCCAGGCCGCCGGCCGTGAGAATGAAAATGGGGTTGACCATGGCGTTCAGCAGGTTGTCCACCATGTAGAGCGACAGCAGGATCGAAAGCGCGGCCATGGGCGCGTACGATGCCGTACGCCATTTTGCCGGTCGGACCTTGACGACAAAGGAAACTGCCGGGCCGAGAATCGTCAGCACCAGCATGGACAGGCCGAAGAGGCCGTATTTGCCGAGGGTGATTATCCAGAGGCCGTCCGTGGTCGAGATGTCCTCGCCTAGTTCGTTGTAGACGCGCGAACGCCCCCAGCCGCCCCAGCCGAAAACCGGGCGCTGCATAGCCTTTTCCACGAGGATCGTCTCGTTATCCAGCCGGAACTGCAGGGATTCAGCCCTGTCCGCATTGATCTTGGCAATATTGTCGGTCAGGGACTCGCCCGTCCACAGACTGCTCGTACGGCCGAAAATATACAGGGGCGGAAGCATGAGAAGGACAATGGCAAAGATCCGGGTCCGAAAGCGAACCGAAGCAAAGAGCACGCCCAGTCCGAAACACATCAGGCCGAGGGCAGCCATGGATTTCACGAGGACCGTGACAATGAGCTGCACGATCATCAGGTTCCTTATTCTGTAGCCGCGCAACCGCTCCACAACACGCCCATGCCAGAGCCAGACGCCCGTCAGCGAGGCAGAGGCCATCCACATGCCCACCATCAGTCCGTGCTCCATGAAGACCATGGGGCGGTAACCGCCGAATCTGATAGATTGCCCAAAGTCCGGATGCGCATGAAAACCGTAGAACATCCGGTGCAGTTGCGGACTCATGCGCCCCTCATACAAGCAGAACGGAATATACGCCAGACCACCTATAAATAGCCCCAGGCAGAGCTCGCGGAGCGCCTGCTCGTCGTTCAGAAACAACCGTCCTATGACGTAGGGCAGCGCCCAGACCGTGCTTTGATTCACCAGGGCCGAGACACCGTCGTAGAGTCCGAGGCCGTTTCCCAGCGACGAGATGCACGGGCTCACGCACCAGAGCAGCATGGGCAAGTCCAGGTAATGAAAACGCCAGGCCCTGAACCGCTCGCCGGCAAAGAGCACCGCGGCCAGCAAAATCCCCACGCAGGTCGCGGACATCTTGGTGTACTCCGGCAGCCCGGAGAACTCGTAGCGCGCTACCGGCAGAAACAGCCATGCAACGACGAACGCGACGATTACGGCCCGACGGGCGGGCAGCTTCGTAAACAACACGAGTACCACAGGCAACCACCCGAACATGACCAAGGGAACCAAAGGTGTCATGCCCCTCTCCCCCTGTCCGCTTCCACGCACTCTTGATAAAGCGCCACCATATGCTCACCCTTGCGCTCCCAGGCGTAGTTTTTTGCACGTGCAATGGCTCCCGCGGAAAGCCGAAGCCAGTAGTCCTTGTCCTTGAGCACACGAATAAGCGCATCGGCGCAATCCCGGACGAGCGCATCCTTTGTACGCAGTCCGAGCTTGATCCCGCAGCCGTCATCCACATATTCTCCGATGCCGCCGTAGTCCGGCACCACGCTGGGCAGGCCGGCGGCAAAGGCCTCGAGCACTACGGCCCCCCCGAATTCGCGGACAGAAGGAAAGCAGAACAGATCGGCGTTTTCATAATAACTCCGGGTCGTTTCCTGGGCCACCCAGCCTGTGAAGGAGATATCCAGCCCACCTTCCAGCTCCCTGGCCAACGCTTCGAGGTTCGCTCGCTCGGGTCCGTCGCCCACAATGGTTACGGCAATTTTTTTGCCGAGCTTCTCGGCAGCTAGCCCGCTTGCCCGCAGCATGACGTCCGCCCCCTTGTAGGCAACCAGGCGCCCCACGAATAGGATGCGGGGCGTCTTGTCCTGGAAATCGCTTCTCGGGCTTCCGATGATCTTGCCGGGAATGCCGTTTTCGTGCACCAGCCGCAACCGCCCGGATTCGAGACCCAGCGATCGCTGGAGCATGCCGGACGTGTAGGTTGAGCCTGAAAGGACGAGGTCGGCCCTACGGTAGGTCTCAGCATAGCCGGGAATGAGCCGCGAAAAGACCCGCAACACGTTGAAATGAGCGAATTCCTTCCTGGCCACGCCGGAGAATCCCGGCGGAAACGGCAGCCCGCCGTTGACCGGTCCCAAAATGAAGGGCGTCCCGGAGTCCGCGCACGCCCGGACAATCCGTACGGGGTAGCGTGGCAGCATGGGAGTCAACGCATGCACCACATCATACGAGCCCTTGCCCACAGGCTCTGCAAACCGGCGGAAGACGGCGTTATTGAAGGCCACGTAAATGGGGTAGGACAGCGCATGCTGCAGAGGCCAATTCACGGCCCCGCGCTCGGTCAGCCTTGCAACGAGCCGGTAATATCGTTTCACCAGTCGGCTTTCCGGTATATAGACGATATCCCTGTCCCCGCGTACGGGTTCCAGCCCTACACGATTGCGCTCGTGCGTGACCAGGGTGGTCCGGCAATGGCGGCTTATCTGATCGTAGAAATTGAAGGCTACCAGCGGCACCGAAGGCCAAGCGGGGTTGCATTGTTCCATGACGAGAAGCGCTCTGATGTCTCGCGTGCCGTTCATTGCGCCTCCAAACGTGTATTGAGGACTGTAAGGCTACAGGGCGGCAGCTCGAATTCGACCGTATTGCCGGTGAGCGGAATTCGGACATGTTGCAGAACGACTTCAGGCGCGTGTCCCGATTCGTTGTTCGCCGTGGGACTCGGGCCGGCAAGCTGCGTTCCACTCAATACGCGCCGTGCCGCTACCGGCAACGCGATACGAACCTGATGCGGTGTTGAAAGGTCGAGGTTGAAGAGCAGCAGCCCGAAATCGATGCCGTCCCTGGTGGCAAAAACGGAGATATATTGCTGTTTCCTCCCCTGCCGCACGCGTACGAGATCTCCGGAAAGCACGCTGTTCACAGCCTGCAACGCCAGCCAGGCCGGACGAAACCGTTGCCTGCCTTCTTCCAGGTCAATGGCCCCGCCCCAGAGTTTGACCCCGGCGTCCGGAGCAAAGGGATACTCGTATTGGAGAAAGGTGAAAAAATTCTGCACGCGGATCTGGAAGCGCTCAAGGAGCAGCAACATCCAATGCGCGACATTGATGCCGCCGGCAACGCCGGCCACCAAAGCGTTTCGAATGTCTGCCGGCGCATCCCCGCCGGTGAGATGATGATTGATTTCATAGACGGCCAGTTCCGTTCCAAGATCCCGGGTCAGCCACTGGTGGTTACGGACCATGGGACCGCTTTCTGCCAGTTTTTGCGGCATTGCAAGGACCTTGCGGATGAGACCCTCCGTACCCAGTGTTTCAGCCTCTGCTGCGCTCAGCTCGTGCAGCAGATAGGGAGCCAGGGCAAAGAGGTCGCAGTGGGGCGCCTCTCGCAAGAGCGCACGGTTTCGTTCGGGATTGACGGCCTGGCCACCGGCCGTCAGGACGATCTTGGGCGAGTAATGGGATGATGCCTTGGCCGCGGCAAACAGTCCGTTCCAATAGCCGCCCTTACGCGAGTACCCGCCGTGCAGAAAGGGAGGTATCTCGTTCCAGGCCTCGTTGCCTATCTCGATGAATATCGACCCGAAGGACTCGGTCCAGGGGGCCTGCCGACCGCGGTTGCTGCGGACTCTACCGTACGGCGTGGATGGGGGCCCGGCCAGATACTCCACCAAGCTGAGCATTTCCCTTTTGGTGAACGTACCAGGGACGCAGTACCAGGGATCAGCTCCCACTTCTGCACAGAGATCGAGGAACTCGTGCAGGCCATAGGAGTGGGTCCGCGCCCTCCCCCGTTCTTCAGGATGTCCGGGCCACGTATTGGTGACCGGCGGATCGGTTCGGGACGCGCTGAACGCCAGGCGTGAGAGCCGCGGTTCGAGGATGTTTCGCAACGAGGAACCACCGATCTGTAAATGGCGTAAAACACCTGGGCGTAGCTTCTTCAAGGCATCCACAACCTCGTCTCGAAACACGGTGGGGTTGCCGTCGCCAAGCCGTGTCAGGGAAATCTCGTCCAGGAGCAGCGTCCCTTGGGCAAGCTGAACCCCTGCGCCGAACAGCTCATAGCCGTAGTCGTCCACATCGAAGAACAGCTCGTATCGTTTCCATTGCGGACCAGGGGTGACGGCCTGAACATAGGGCGCTTTCTCACCCCGATGCGCAAAATCGCCGAGATAGACAGTGAAAGGCGCCCTGCCCTTGGCCCAGAAGCGCAGCCGCCAACGTCCTTGCGGCCGCACCCAGCGCGTTGACAGGGCCGGAGCAAGTATGCCGACCGAGCTCCCAGTTGTCGGCGCAGCCAACTGAAGCGAAATTCTCCCCCAGCTTCCGGGCGGCGTATCGTGGGAAACCGTCCGTACGGTCCCCTTGCCCGACGCGAACACCCACCAGGCGCCGCCATGTTGACCGACATAGCCCGTATCATCCAGCAAACGTTCGAATAACAGACCGTCGTTGGTTGCGGGCACAGGGCCGGCTTTAGCGAACGTATAAGAGAGCAGTGATTTGATGTCCGGTCGTTCCGGCAGCACTCTGGTTGTTATATCCGTAACGCGTTCGATACGGCCCTTGCGCGGTCCGGTAACGAAGCGGGCCTGAGCGTTCAGCAGCACATCCTTCCATTCGCCGATCTGGAACCAGTCCACGGCCGATGTCGCGTCACCGCCGGGTCCGTAGGTGAGCTGACGATAGAGCACCCCCTCGAAGCCACCGTGCGGAATCCGCTCCCTGGTCAGGATGCTGCCGTCGTACCAGGAATCATTCCCCAGATTGATGCCGAAACGACGGATCTCCGGAACAAGAACTTCTTCCGTGACTTCGAATTCTCCTCTTTGGCCAAAGGCGGAGCCGGCCGCCAACAGCAGGAGAAAACAAGCGAGGAGCGTTTTCATCTCACCCGCTCCTCAAGCAGTTGCGCCCGCCGGTACGCAACCCGTTCCCAAGTAAAATCGCCGGCGCGCTCAATGGCCGCAAGGGACATACGGTGCAGTTCGCCGGAAGGTATTTCCATCGCCGAACGCAATGCATTGGACCAGGCTTCCACCGTTGTCTCTTCGACAACGAAACCGTCCTTGCCCTTCCGCACAACAGCCCCGGCGCCCATGGGGGATACCATTGGAACGGCACCATGGGCCATGGCCTCATAGGTGACCAGCGGGCCGCCCTCCTCGAGGCTGGGAAAGACGAAATAATCGGCTCGGCCATAGAGTTCGCCGATGGCGTCCGTATGTGACATCAAGCGAACGTCCGGCCTGGCAAGCTGTTTGACAAAACGCTTGTCCAGCTCGTCCAGGACGCGCCCGCAAAGGATAAGCCGGCCATTGATACGGGCTTGTTCCCAGGCTTCGAGGAGAACGGGTATGCCTTTTCGTACGCAAAGCATTCCGACGAAGAGAAAGGTAGGGCTATCGGAAAAACGCAGACGCGGAGTTCCTGCGTCGGAAAAGCGTTCGGGTGCCCAGCCGTAGCTGGTCTGCATGAGCTTTTCCTCAGCCACGCCTTCATCCTGCAAGGACTGACGAACCAGGGGGCTGGGGCAGAAAATGTGATCCGCCAGTTGCAATTTCCTGCGCTCGCTCTCGATGCCCTGTTCGGTGATGCCGTGCCCTGGCTGCATGCCCAGTACCGCATACGCGGAATCAAGCCTTTTCCTGGACCAAACCTGGTTGCAGTTGATCCGCTCGAGCACCAGCGGGGCCGAACGCGTCTTGACCTGCTCGGCCACGTCCGGCGCAATCCCTCCGGCCCAAAGATAGGCGACGTCGCCCCCTCCGAGCGACTTCAGGAACAGCCGTTCTGCTGCGCGCCTGGTGTAATCCAGCCCGCCGAGCCGATAGGCCAGGTTCTTGCGAATGGAGCGCAACGCCGGTTTGAACAGGCCGGGGAGGCTCTTCTCCAGTTCCTTGTCCACACTGGGAGCGAAGAGTGTCACGTCCAGCCCCTGCCGGCGCCAGTGCGAACACAGGGCAACAGGCACATGGCTGTTGGCCCGATTGTTCACGTGAAAGGGGAAAAGCACTTTGAGGGGTCTCATGATACGGACCATAGCACGAGCCTGTCAGCTAAGGCGAGGACTACCTATCAATTTCCGAAACAAAAAGCTCTTGCGGATAAACCGTTCGAGTAGATTTGGCTCGCGGCGGGCGCCCCAGTTCAGAACCGTGGCCACGGCCGGCACCTGCATTCTAACCAGGAGCTGCGTAATAAAGGCCACGTTCCGAAAAAGGGTCCGGTCTCCCTGGGCAACGAGAACGACAACGTCGGCCTGCATGGCCAGAAACTCTGACAGGTCGCTTTCGAGCAACGGCGCCGTATCGATCAGAATGCAATCGTATCCGTCCTTGAGCAGATCGAGGGCCTGCTGAAAGTCCGCGCTCTCCAGCCTGGGCCACTGGGAGGCGTCCGTCAGAAGAAAATCGAGCCCCCTTTCTTTACTGTGGTGAAAGCAGTTGCCCAAAACGCAGCCTTCGACCTCGAAGGGAGTGTCTGCTTCGGCTTCGAGAGCGGAGCCGACTCCCTTATGCGTGCTGTCGGCATCGACTATCAGTACCTTGCCCCCGAGGCTGGAAAGCACGTGGGCCGTATTGAGCAGCACCGAGCTTGCGCCCACCTCTCGATCTGTACCGGTAAATACCAGTAATCTGGCTCCCTGCTCCACGCGCTCACGATTCAGCTTGACCGCCAGGCTGCGTAGCGCCTTTGCGGGTTGTCCGGCCGGTGTATCCAGGGTGGCCCTGGCCAGACCACCGGACTCTTCATAGCGGGAAATGGGCCAGGAAACCGGCCCGCCCACGGCGTTTTCAAGATCCTTGACGCTGCGGACCCGGTTGTCCGTCACTTCCGACAACAGTACCAGTCCGCCAATGCTGCCGAATGCGAGTGCGAAACAGAGCATCAGCAGCTTCTTGCGGTTGCCGCTGGACGCCGAAAGGGGAATGCGCGCCTCGGACTGCACTGAAATCCGGACATTGGACTGGGCCTCGGTCTTGAGTTCGGAGATCTTGCTGTCGAATTTGTACAGTTCCTGGCGCAGGTGCTCGAGCTTCGCCACCAGGGTCTGCCCCCGGATGAGTTCCTGCGCATTGGCGGCCAGCCGTTTCTCCGCGGCAATCAGCTCGAGCTTGATGTTTTCCTCGGTCTGCAGGGCGGCCAGAAACGCGTGTTCGGCCTCGAGCTGGCGTTGTTCGAGTTCGTAGTCGCGCTTGTCGTTGACGATCCGCCTGGCCCGGTCCGAGACCTCCTGCTTCAGGTTAGCCTCGTATTCGCGCATGGCCTGCATCCGTTCCTCGATGTACTTTCGGTCCGGGTTGGACCTGGTCGTGCCGTCGATGGAAGCGCGCATCTCCTGAAGCTCCTTATACGTCCAATACTGGATAGACCAGAGCGACTCGTCCTTGGCCACCAGTTCGTCCGCCAGGGACTGGATGGGCAGCTTCCTGAGCTTGGCGACTTCCTTCAAGAGTTCGCGATAGCTGTTCTCCTTGCGGATACGCTCCGTGTAAGCCTCCATAAAGGCCTTTTGCAGCGGTTCGAGACGGTCATTTTCCACGTTGTACTCTTCGCTGAAGGTGCTGGTCATGGTCTTGGCGGCAAGCTCCTCGAGCTCGGCCGTGAGCAGGTCCACCTCCTTCTGCAGGCCGGCCTTGGTCTTCTGCAGATAGCGCAGCTTTGCCTGATCGCTGAACTGCCCCTGCTCGTAGCTGCTGTCCACGTAGGCGCTCATGATCGCGTTTACTGCCTGGGCCAGCCCCGCAGGGGTCCTGCTTTGCATCTTGACGCTGATCAGATGCGTACCGGGTACCTGCCCCACCGTGAGGCTGCGGCGCATAAGGTTCAAGGCAAGATCCGGAGGCATGTCCGTCGGTTTGAATTGGTCTTGCAGTTCCTCGGGCAGCGAACCCAGCGCCTTCTCGAGCACGGAAGAGGAAAGGATGTTCTCCACCTGGGTCTTAGCAAAATCATTGAAGTAGTTGGTAATGGATACGCGTTCGAACTGCGATATAAGGGGCGGAATGACGCGCGAAATCTGGAGCCTTCCCTCGGCTTCGTAGATGTTCTTGCTGAGCAGCCAGGCGCCGGGTGCGAGCAGGCAGAACAGCAGCCCCCCCAGCACGGCTACAAACAGGCCGTAGCGCCGGATCATGCCCACCAGGTCCAGGGGCTTGGAAGCGGAATGGGAACGCGAGCTTTCCGGCATCAGCCCCCCCTGCTTCCTAGTTTACGCACTACGGACCGCAGCACGGAGCGCAACACGGGCCGCTCCTCCTCTCGAAGAAACCACGAATGGAGTATCAAGCCGCACAGCACCAGATATAAAGCGCCAAAGAACAACACCTCCCCCAGGGCTGCCCAGCGCGAAGTAGTGGGGATGGCGCTCAGGGCCATGAAGACGGGAATGCCGGCCAGAACGGGTCCCAATCCCGGCAGAAGCGTGCGTACGCAGTATTCGCGCCAGCCGATCCTGAAGGCGAGATTCGTACGCCAGATAAAGTACGTACTGCCGGCAACGATAGACACCGCAGCCGCCCACACCGCACCGACAAGGCCGTAGAGCGCCGCCAGCGCCGGGATCCAGATGATGCTCAAAACCAACGTGATGAGCGTATATTCGAGCTCCCGCCCTGCCCTGTTGACGCCGCGAAAAAGCAGCGTGCCGGCACCGGTCGCCATGTGGACCAGGCTTGACACGGCCACAAGCAGGAGAATGGGCGTTGCCCTGTCATAGCCGGGACCGACCCAGGCCAGTAGCAGTTCGCTTCCGGCCGCGAGCATGAATCCGTAGAGGATGAAATTGATCAGGTTGATCTGCCGGCACCCCGCCAGATAGTAGTCTGTGAGCCGCTCCGAGACCAACTGCTCTCCCGGCCGCATGAAATCACGGAACCAGCTCAGGATCCTGTTTCCGGGCCGTACGACGATAACGGCGCAGATCACCAGCCCCGCGACGCAGGACAAACGGGCCGTCCCCTGAACCGAAAACAGACGTACCGCAAAAAGAGGCACCGCGCATACGGCGCTGCCCCAGAGAGACAACAATGCCAGTCCGCCGTATTTCTCGACCTTCTCCCGAAAAGTCGGCCAAGGGGAATCGCGCCATTCACCGCCCACGGACGAGGCGGCAGGCAAAAACGGGGCAAAAGTGGCGCTCGTAATGGTCCGGGCCGTGAAAGGCAGCTTGCGGCCGACTTCGTACAGGCCCATGGCGCCCAGTCCGAGCATTGCCGTGACCACGATCCTGTCGAAGGTGCTCATGAAAATGCCCAGCAGCCCCAGAACCTGTACCTTGCCTCCGAACACGAACAGGGCGTTCAGGGCTTCACGCCGGACGTACCTTGGAGATATTCCGAGCCCAGGGCAATACTTGAAGGCAAGAACCGCGTTGATCAAGACCTCGAGAACTGTCTTGATCATATAGGCGTACAATACGCCCTCGATACCGAAGCCGAGAGGAAGAAAAAGCAGGACCAGCAGTGTCTCCACAAGGGCGGCGGCCAGCCAAGTCGCCTTGACCAGGGGGATCTGCTGCAGCCCTTCGAGCAGACCTTTAAAGGCGCCGAAGCAGAGCTCGAACAAAAAAGCCGCGGCCGTACCGATAATCAGCACATCGGCAAGCCGCTCCAATTCCGGCGTAATGCCGAGCCAGCCCACAATCAGGGGAACACCGTAGGAAAAACCGGCGAACAGCAACCCGCAAAGCAGCGTCATGCTTGCCAGGCCCGTACTCATGAGCGTGTTGATTCCTTCCTGATTGCCGGCCGCGTCGTATTCGGCCACGTACTTGATATAGGCGTTGTTAACGCCGAATGCACTGAGCCCGGCGTAAGAAAGCACGATGAAGCAGACCGACCACAGGCCGAAGTGCGCCAGTGATACGTAGGCCAGGATAAAGGGCGTGAGAAAGAGCCGCGTAATCAGATACAACCCGTTGGCCAGCATGCCCGAAAGCGATCCCGCCATAATCTTGCGCCCGAGCTCCTTATGTTCCTTGCTGCCGACGGAATCACTCATGAGAGACCACCGCTACTTCAACATCCTGCTGTCCGTGCCGCTTTCGCAATTAAGGCACCCCCACCATTGATTGCGCGCATAGGGCATGACGCCGAAGCCTTCAAGCACGTTCACGCCGATGTCCAGCATCTGCATGGCCGGCAGCATCTGGCGCAGAACGTAATTGACGTTTGCAATCCCCTTGGCCGAGACATAGACGACGTCGTTGTCCTTCAGTACGAAATTTTCGCTGTAATCGGCCTTCTGCAGCAACTGCCTCAAATCGATCATACGTACCGTGCCTTTGCCGTTCTCCTCACGGATGATGTAGACCTCACTCATGTCGGCATCCTCGGTGGGGCCGCCGGCGTACATTATGGCGTCCATGACCGTGAGCTTGGCCTTGAGACGGACCACCCCGGGCGTCTCGATGTTGCCCATGACGTAGACAAGCTCGTTCTCGCTCTCCGGGATGTAAATCACGTCGTTATTCCGAATACGCGTATTCAGGGCCATGTTGCCGTTCTGTAGCAACTCGCGCAGGTCCACCCACAGGATGCTATCCTTTCCGCGGATAATGGCACACTTCGTAAGGAAGGCCTCCTCGCGTAGCAAGGGCAGGCCGCCGGCAAGGGAAAGGGCTTCAAGCAACGTGCCCCTGCCGGTAAAACTCACCAGTCCCGGATTCGTGACCCTGCCCAGGACAAAGGCCTTGTTGTTGGCGTAGGTCGTGATGCCGAGCCGGACCTCCGGATTCTCGTAATAGGCGCTCAGCTTTCCGGTAATTTCACTGGTGACGTCTTCCACTGTCCGGCCTTCCACATGCACCGTGCCTATACGCATGACACTGATGTCGCCGTCTGGTGCAACCACGATGTCCCCATCGTCCAACTCGGGCCGCTTCCAAACTGAAAGCCGGAGCACGTCGCCGGGCCCCATGAGGTAGTCATCAGGTACGGCCTCGGAAAAGCTCTCCAGTTCCTTGGCCGAGGCAAAGCGCTTGGTGATTTCCTGGTTTTCGGTCTTGAAGGAACCAGCCTTGGCGTCGGGCGTCGTAGGCTCCGGCCGTACGTGCGCGCACGCGCCCAGTAGAAGTAGGGAAAACAACAGCAACAGGAAGGAGGCCGCGGTAGTGGAAGAACGGAGTTTCGAAGGTGTGTTGCGTAGCGGGCGTTTGAACACGACGCCCAGGGCGTAGCGCAGCATGCCGAAAAATTCGGGCAGGACGATCAGCGAACAGTGCCAGGCGTAGCGCCGGGCCAGTTTTTCAGTGAGATTCTTGTCGCTCATGAACCACTCGACTCGAAAAAGACGCGGGTAGAAGAACAACAGCAGGCCAAGCACGGACAGCAGGCCGCCTGCCCAGGCAGGAAAGAGTCTTGCTTGTCCCAATAATACGCAACCGGGGCCGAAGCCGCCGCGGATGCAAATACGTACGCTTTCTTGCAGCCAGAAGCCGCTGTCCCTTCCGTGCCGCGCAAGCACGGCCGCGTAGCCGTATCCTGTACGGAAACCGCGGCGCCAATACTGGCGGACAGAGCGCATGGCCAGGTCATGAGCGGTCATGGATGCGTCCATGTGCCAGATACGCCAGCCCCTGGCGATGATCCGGCGGCTCAGTTCAGGATCTTCCCCACTGACAAGGACCTCGTCGTATCCGCCGGTGGCCTCGAGTACTTCACGCCTGACGAGGACGTCTCCGCCGAATGCCTGAACCTCTCCGGGGCGCGGGTTCCATTCCTGATCAGCTATCCAATTGAAGACCGTGGCTTGCGGGTCGACCTCGCGACGTTTGCCGAACACGGCCGCGCACTCGGGATTCTCCTGCAGTGCGTGCAGACCGATGTTCAGCCATTGCGGGTCCATGATGGTGTCTGAGTCGAGAAACTGGACAAAGGAAGAGCGCCCCAAACGCCAGCCCTCATTGCGCCCGAGCCCTGGGGACGGGTGGCGTGGCTGCATCTCCACGACCTCGACGCCTTCGAATCCCCTGGCCTGTTCCACGCTGTCATCGCTGGAACCGCCGTCAACGTAGTAGATGTGCAAATACTCGTCGGGATAGGCGGACCGCAATACGCTTTCGATACAACGGGGTAAGGTGGCGGCCGCATTGACGCCGATGATCACGATGTCGATGTCGGGAAGCTTCTCCCTATCTTTATTCATACGGACTGCCCGTTTCGTTGCGAAACTCTTTCATGCCGTGCGCCTTTCTGAAACGCTGTAAAAAAGCTCTAGAGAATCAAATGTATAGCACACTTACTCCGAAGAAAAAAGAAAAAAAGAAACTGTCTAAACAATTGGTAGGACTTTGGCGGGTACTCCCACCGCGATGCTGTTGGAGGGAACGTCCTTGATGACTACGGCGTTGGCGCCGATTTTTACGTTGTCGCCTATGGTGATCGGCCCCAGGACCTTGGCTCCCGCGCCAATGCTTACGTTGTTGCCAATACGCGGCGCCTCTGGTTTGTCCTCGTTCCGAAGGCCTACGGTAACGCCGTTGCGTATGATGCAATCGTCACCGAACACTGCGTAGCCGCTGACGATAATGCCGCCGAAGTGGTCGATGCGAAAATTCTTCCCAACGACTGCCTCGCAGGGAAGTTCAACGCCCGTGATGATCTGTACCAGTTTGAAAGCGATCTTGTAGAGCAGGGAAAAGAGTTTGCGCAAGAGCCGGAGCCGAACGCCATAACGCCAACGGCCGAAGCGGTAGACGACCATCACCCAGAAGCCTTGGCGACTCCAGTCGCCGTCATAGGCCCGCAAATCTTCTCGCAGATTCCCAAACATCCGGTCCTACCAGGGGGGCGTCGGACTTCGGGTCCCGAACCGCGTATCCAGGATCGCCCTGATCGCATGGGCAATGAAACGTCCGCTGTTGATCCGCTTGCCCCGATGGACGTCTCCCGGTCGAAGATGGAGCAACACGCGCAGCCCGTGAAAGAACATCTCCATCCCCATGTTGGCGATAACGCCCGGCAGGCCACTGTTTTTCCGGAAGTACAATGCCTCGCTGCGAAGCCGGTAGCCAAGAAGCTGGGCACCGCTTTCGTCAAAGGCCAGGTCCTTGCGGGTCTTGCTGCTGGCGCCCCCCACGTGGAAGACCTGCGCCTCATGAAAAAACATGGTTCTCCAGGCTGGTCGTAGCGAACGACGAGCCCGCAGGCAGAGGTCGGTCTCCTCGTAGTACATAAAGAAGCGCTCGTCGAACCAACCGATACGGTCGAGCATGCGCCTGCGCAGGATAGTGAACGTACCCGGCACCCAATCCACCTCAATGTTGCGGTCGTGAGCAAACGAACCGTAGTCCGCACGATTGAAAAAGCCGGTGGGGAAGCGGTAGCTCAGACCGGACATGGAGCAAAACTTGTACCACGCGTTGGGAAAACGCCGCGCAGAGGCCGCCGGCGTGTTGTCCGGCTTCAGGATCAGCCCCCCGCATATGCCGCACTCGGGCGTCCGGTCCATGTACTCCACGATCCGCTGCAGCGAGCCGGGAAGCAGCCGCGCGTCCGGATTCAGCAACACCACGTACGAACCCGTTGCCATGGCAAAGGCCTGGTTGTTGGCCGCGGCAAAACCCTTGTTGTCCGTATTCTCTATCAGCTCCGCCTGCGGAAACTCCTTGCGTACCAATGCGACCGAGTCATCCGCAGATGCGTTGTCCACGACCACGACCTGAAGGGAAAGATCTCCGGCCGTATCAAAGACCGTCCGCAAACACTCGCAGAGCAGGGTACCGGTGTTGTAGCTGACAATGACGACCGTGACTGACATGCTCGTCCTAAAAGGCCGCCAAGGCGGAATCAACACTGTCGAAGCTGGTAAAGACCCTACTCAGCCGCGTCAGTTCGAACAGGGTGCGTACCTGGTCATTCATTCCGGCGACGCAGATATCGCCGCCCTTGCTCGAAAAACCGCGTAGACCGGCCACGATGGTGCCCAGACCGGAGCTGTCGATGAAGGTCAATGCCGACAGGTCGAGAATCAACTTCAACCGCCCGCCCTTCAACTGATCGGTAAATATATCCTTGAGTTCTTTGGCCGTGGAGGCGTCAAGCCTTCCCTTGAGAAGCAGAACGGCTTTCGAACCGTGATCCTGCACCTGGCAATCCATACAATACGCTCCCTGTCTATAAGGCTAAAAGCTCTTCGCGGCACTTTCGACATCCGCGAATATGTCGAAAATCTTGTCGAATTTTATCAGCTGGAAAGCGTCGGCAACCACGGGTTGCGGTGCGGCGAGCTTCACGATGCCGTTGTTCTGCTTCGTACTGTAGAGCGCCGCCACCAGGGAGCTGATGCCCGAGCTGTCGATGAGCGACACCTGGGACAGGTCGACAACGATGTTCTTGAATCCGTGCAGAGGCAAAGACGAAATCTTGTCCTTCACTTCGGTTGCCGCCATGCTGTCCAGACGACCGTTGATTGTCAGGACCGTCGCTGTGTCGAGATTCTCTTGTTCGAGGGCCGTTTTTTCAATGACCATCAGGGTTCTCCCGTCCTTGTGTTAACACGACAATAATACGCTAGAATAGTTAAACTTAGCTTTTAACAATAGTACTTCATTATCTACGCCAGGCAATGGATAAGGTCAAGGTGATTTTGAATTATCATACGTACGTCTGGCACAAAGGCACCGCTTATGGTACTAACGGATGTCAAGTTCCTCGTACGGAGGGGGGTTTACTAACTTTTTACTTCTTCAGGACAGGCACGCGTATGAAAACCCTGGACGATTTTCTGAACGAAAACGCGCCCGTGATCGTGGCCGACGTCGAAGGAATGATCTCGCATGTCAATAGACCCTTTTGCGAGACCTATCGCTGGACTGCCAAAGACCTGGTCGGCAAGCCTATCAGCACCATCATTCCCCCGGCATTCCGGGATGCTCACCACCTGGGTTTTTCCCGTTTCAAGATGACCAGGGAGGCCAAGGTACTCGATACGCCCCTGGATCTGGAAATATTCTGCGGGGACGAGGAAGTACTGCTTGCCGAACATTTTATCCGGCATACGCAGACAGACGGCGCCGACCGTTTCATCGCCACCATCACTCTCAAGAAATAGCACACGCACCATGAACAGCGAGTCCAACATTCTCATCCACGAGCTCCGGGCCACACTCGGCAAGATGGAACTCGCATTGGGCACCATCAACGAGGCCATCGTCTGGACGGACTTCAACGGCGCTATCCAGTGGTGCAATACGTCCTTTGACGAACTGGTCGGGCGTATTCGGCTGATTAACCTGGGCAAGAGCCTCTACGACATCCTGCCGCTGCAGAAGAACCGCCAGGAACTGCCGGCGGCGGCGCACCCGCTGCATCTCGCCCTTCGGACCGGGAACAGCGAGCACGGGGTATACGAATTCATACGGCAGAAGAAGCGCCGGACCATCGAGCTGTCCATCAACCTTCTTTCGATGGCTTCGGCCGAACAGAGTGCCATAGTCGTTCTGCACGATATCAGCGACATTGAGGAACTGGAGCAATTCCGGCTTCAAGGCGCCGCCCTGGCCGCCGCGGCCAACGCCATCGCCATCACCAACGTACGGGGCGAAATCGAGTGGATCAATCCGTCTTTCATGGCCCTGACCGGCTACGACCTCGACGCCGTGTACGGCAAGACCATGCGGATCCTCAAGTCCGGCCGCCAGGACAGTTCGTTTTACGAGGAGCTCTGGCAGACGATCGAACGCGGCGAGGTATGGAAAGGCGTACTTGTCAACCGAAGGGCTGACGGCACGGAATACTTCGAGGAACAGACCATTACGCCCGTGCAGGATGCCGGCGGCGCGGTTTCGCACTATATCGCCATCAAATCCGACGTGACTGAAAAAATCCTTTATCAAAAGGAGCTGGACAAACTTGAGGCCAAGAAAAGCGCGATCCTTTCGGGTGTCGTGGATGGCATCGTCACCATAACCACCGACGGCGTCATCGAGTCCATCAATCCGGCCTGCGAAAGCATGTTCGGCTACAAGTCCGGCGAGCTTAAGGGCAAGGACGTCACCCTGCTGATGCCGCAACCCCACAAACAGCTCCACGAAACGTACATCAGTAAATACCTGCAGACCCGCATTCCGCGTATAATCGGTTACGGCCGCGAGCTCGAGGCCGTGCACAAGGACGGACGTCTTTTTCCCATCGAACTGAGCATCAGCGAAATCAGGCTCGAGGACGAAACACTCTTCACGGCCGTAATCCGGGATATCACTGCCCGCAAGGTCTACGAGCGCCAGATGCATAAAATGAACAACATGCTTCTGGAGAACCAACGCAAGCTGAGCGAGGACCTTACCGCGGCAGCGCAGATCCAAAAGACGCTGCTACCGCAGGAGCCTCCCACCCTGCCCCACCTGTCCATGGCTTGGCGCTTCAAGCCCAGCGCCTACGTCAGCGGCGACATCTTCAACTACTTCATGCTCGATGACGAGACCCTGGCCGTGTACCTGCTCGACGTCTCCGGGCACGGCGTGCCCGCGGCCATGATTGCGCTCAACGTCTCCCAGCTGCTGCATCCGGACTCGCGCTTCGTGGAGCAGGCCTGGGTCGACGGCTCGTTCTCTCCCGGCCGGCTGCTCGAGCTGCTCGACAATGAGTTTCCTATCGAGCGATTCGAAAAACATTTCACTATCATCTTCATGACAATTAACACGCGAACCGGCCAGGTCCTTTATTCCAACGCCGGGCATCCTTACCCGGTCCACTGCTCCGTGGGCGGCAATCTCACGGACTTGGAATGCGGCGGAACCATCATCGGTCTGGGCAACATCGTCCCTTTCACCGAAGGTGCCCTCGAACTGGGCAAGGGAGAACGTATCTTCCTGTTTACGGACGGCGTGATAGAGCGTGAGGCCAAATCCGGCGAACAGTTCGGGCTAGACAGGCTAAGACGAGTCCTGAGTGAAAGCACGGATGTTTCACTGGATACGGCCACGGACAGGCTTTACGGAGAGGTACTGCATTTCGAACGGCAGAAAGCACCGATAGATGATGTGACGATCGTGGCGGTTGAACTTTTCGGGGAATGGGATTGACCTTTTCAAAAGTCTGGAGAGGAACTCCCTTCCACGCCAAACAAGCAAAAAGTAGTCTACTTCGATGAGTTGGCAAGGACTGGTATACTTCAAAGAAAGCTCAAGGCTGTGCAAAGTGGATTTCTGAATTCGCTTCTTACCTGAACAACAACGTTATCGAGAAGCTTTCCCGAGCGCCTGTCAAGGAACTGCAGCAAAAGGACATGGGGGTGGATGTCGATCCTCTTGAAGGTCAGTTTTCTCCTCCCCACGCGATCGAATGTGAGAATTCAGGCCATAGGTGAACACCTCTTCTTACACGCGATCATAGTCATATCCTTTATCAAGGCATAAGTTGTAGCAGCCTTTGCAGATCTCATAACGAACCATGATCTCCACATTTTCTTCTATTGTAAAACCAACAAGCCTGCTGTCATGCATATTTGCACCGACAACTACTTCTTTTTGGAAGACAAGACATGGGGAGTACGACTCCGAGAGTTGGAGAATGGAAGGTTCATCCTTCCCCCCAAAGAGACAGACATCGAAACGGATTGGACCTATTTGAATTTTTGAGCAATCAAACTGGAGTAAAAGATGAGCAAGACCGAGCTGGAACGCCACCTACTGGAAGGCCTGAAAAGGATGGACAAGGAAAATCAAAACCGGCTGGAAACACAAGAAGCCAGGCTCAGCAAAATGCAAGCGATTCAGGAAGCACAAAGCAAGGAGATCAGGGAGCTGAAGAAGGAGCTGAAAAACCAAAGAAACGAAACTCAAGAACTCAGCGAATATTACAACAACTTAGAACCGCTGTTACAGCGTTTGAACGATATTTTGAAGAAAGCGAAATAAGATTCCCTCGGCTTCGTATGCATCGCAGCAAGGGGACAGACGATGATTTTGAGCTTTAACTGCAGTGGTTACGACCCGAGCAGCATACTTTGCAACCATCCCCCCTTCTGCCGCTTGTTAAGATCTTTCAGTTCTTGAACCGCGCGTTGGTGACTGATTCTTTCGTTCGCCAAATCACGATAGATAACCCGTGCACGTTTGCGGCGACGAACGGAATCGCCTGCGTCAAACAAGTTTTCAAAAATGGTAAGCAGCGAATGGAGAAAACCGGGGCGATAGTTTGTCTCCAGTGAGGAGTGTGTCTTTTCCATCATGTCTTGCAAATTTTGCAAAATAATGGATAGTTCAGCCTGTGTTCGTTCGTTTTGGGCTTCAGGGCGGTTCCTTACCTGACTTACAACGTCTTTAACGGTCTGCTCCGCTAGCAGACTATAGTCATGAAAAGAAAGCAACGTACGTAATCCTTTGCGCATGTCGCTTTCATCACGGGCTTGAAGCAACTGGCAGGCCGCTTCGCATTGCTCCCAGGACTGCCACTTGTAGACGAAATCCAAACCAGTGCCCTTGATATTCTGCATTCCCATAATACGGGTCAGCATGCCGGGAGGCGTGGCTGTTGCGATACTATGGATGACCTGGTTTCCTGTGGCATGGGCATCCGCGATGACATGTATGCGCCTGAGGTACCATATTCTTACTGTCTGCCGAAAATCCTGATCAATGTTGATATCAGGGGATGCACCTGAGCGTGAGATTCGCTCCGCCAAAGTTTGGTACTGTTTGTAAGATTCGAGCCATCTCTTGTGAAAAGCGATGTAAACGGTGATGTCCAGCTCAGAGTTTTCGGCATCTTTTTCGAGGAGTTGCCGTACACTGTCCGGTTCCTCCCACAAATTTATCAATTTTTCGACACGTTCTTCGTCGACAAATGGGCGCAATATATGTCCAAGCCGTTTTTGCAAAGCTTCGGCAGAAACTGGAACCCGTTGCTTTACGGCTTCATCTTGGAGTTTTTGCATCGGTATAGAACCTTGTTCGATGCTGCTTGTAGAATACAAACTCAACGAATCGATATAGCTGTCTAAGGCCTGTTTGATGTAGCCTTGCAATCCTTTTAAGTTCGTCCCGATCAATATGTGAAGGTCGGCCTGGACGTCCCCAACCAGGATGGAGCCGAACATGGCCGAACGTGATACACGGTCAGCACGGTTGTTGACGAGGGTGCAGAGAAATATTCCATCTTCTGGGCCAGATTCATGAAAACGCATCCTGCGCCAGTTATTGATAGTGGCGAAACGCTCGTTGGCGGACATTCCATTGATAAACTCAAGCCGTCGACCAAGGTATTGTGCTATAGGGAATCCCTTGAGTACACCGAGATCGGGCACGACACGATCTGCGAGTTCTTTGAGGGCTACATCTGTCGGAATATCCAGTTCGGAGCACAGGCTGAGTGTCAGAACAATATTGTAGGGATGCTCCTGGTAGGGGAACCTGTCCAGAATATCCGGCGTAAGAAGTCCGGCTTCAAGCCAGCCCTTGCTGATAGTCGTGGAACCCAATTCTCGAGCCCGCTCTTGCAATATTGGGAGCATCTCCTCTTCGGTGATAGCCACCTTGCTATTTCGCGGTAAAAAGTCGCTGATGACCAGGGGGATGTTGTATCCTGCGGGCCCCTGAATATCTTCGTGGTCAGGGTAGGCATTGGTGACGGTTGAATAATCGTCACGAGACCATCTGTGCTGCAGGATACGGACATAGGCTGGAGTAAGCGCCATGCATTCCCATAGATACGTGTCCGCTTGCAATTTGCTTGCAAGTCCCAATGTTTCATGATGCTCCCATATCGTAGCTTTGTCGTATGGGCGAAATAGAAACATCTCGGACGTTTTCCCGAAGGTGTGACTGTGAAGAAACATGGCTTCGCAGCCGGTGGTTTTTGAAAAGAGGCTATATCCCATGAATTCGATCAGCGCGGCCTTGAGCCTCTCAGTTCCTGATTTTCCACGGGTCCCCCATCCTCCGATGACAATTTTTAGTTGCTTGCGCCACCTCTTCGCTCTATGCGCTTTCCAGGTACGGGAAACGATAAAGTACAGCAGTAGTAGTGCCGCGAAGAGCCCCAGTTCATAAAGGGTGTTCTCATACACGGAGAAAAAATAGCTGGTGAAAGCCTCTGTAATATTGGGGGCGACAAACGGAACAAACTGCGGGAAAAAGCGCATGACAGCAGGGTCGGGGGGATTCGTAAATGCTCTTGGCTCGTATTCTACGGCAACCCCCAGGCTTCTGAGAGCCAAAGTATACCTTTTGGCGGGACTACTCGGATCTTCTTCCTTCCAGTTGCGTAGCTGCGCATATCCGGCAAAGCCAAAGATCAGTTTGCAGACTCCCCGGATGCGGAGCAAAGGATTGCGAGAGGGCTTCACACGCGTGATGCCTTCGGCTGTATGCAACTCCAAAGGTTTGTCCGCCGAACATGAAAACAGTGCGTGCATCACGTCTTCGGTTAGCGGCAGATAGGGCCGCCAACCTGCCTCACTGGACATAAAAAGTGGTTCCCCCGGAACTTTGGTTTGGGTCATTTCGCTTAATATGCCGGACGGCGCTTTGATTCGCCCGCGAAAGTGACGGCCTATCACATGGTTATGGCCCTGGCGTTTGTCTGTTGACGGGTGCATTAATTCATAAAACGTACGCCAGATTTTGAGGCCGAACACATCGCCACATGCTATGCGGTAGCCACCAATACATCGTTTGGCAGTCAAACCAAAGTGTTTTTGGCTAGACACCGCGAGCACGAGCCCGAGTTTCTCTTCACGACCTTGAACGAGTTTGTGCGGAATACGTACGCTCTTGCCTGAACGTAAGGAGCGAAGGTGAGGGGCTAACTCAAATAACAACTCTCGGGCCGAGTCATCAAGGGTACACTCTAGAAACAACAGTGTCTGCCCTGTCCAACGCCGAACTTTGAGACTTTCAGCATGTGTATGCAGAAGCTGTAGAGAAGGGATTAAGAGCCTTACCAATGCATCAGCCTGATCGAGCCGCGAGAGTTTAGCGTACGTACTGCAAATGGATACAATAGATTCCAACGCAACCCGAAGAACAAAATCGTCCTTTTCCTTCTTCAAGAGTTCATCGAACAAATTGACGAGAAAAGTATAAAGTGTGTCGGATCTCAATGAAGGAGCAATTTCCAGAACCATTGCAGCGCGTACGTGCGGGGAGTCGTCTTCGAGCATCAATTGCCGGAGCCAGGCTGCCGCAATTGTACGTTGCTCTTTCTCAGGAGGGTAGATCATCACCCAGGTGACTGCGCGGCAAAGACGCTGCCTGACAAAAGGGTTCGGATCGAACAGCATCAGCGGAATGAGATTGAGCAGCTCAGGGATGTCGGCCATACCAGAGCCGAGCAATACCGCCACACGCGCCCGAACGAACAAATCGTCGCCTTTAGAGGGATGTAAGATACGATTTTGAGACGCCTTGGCAAAATCTTTTTTAGACAATACCGCAAGTAGCTCCAAGGCCTCAACCTGTATCCAGATATTTTGCCTGCGATCCAGTGCGAAACGATAAACCATCGAAATGCTGGCCGGGCTGACCTCGAGCTCGTCCAGAGATTCGGCCGTACCTTTCACTATTGTGGCAAAGGAGCGGAATGCAGCCACATTTACGCGATCATCACCCTTGTATTCCAGTAGATCCGTTACCAAGGGTTCGATATTCAAGTTTCTCCACACGCTCTGAATGCTCTCACTGCTTATAAAGGCTTTGCTTACGGCCACGCCCAGACGTGAGAACGAGAAACAAATCTCCAGTTCCATTTCGCCTAACAGCCGACGGTTTCTGCCCACAACGGCATCAAAGCCGAACCATCGGGAAAAAGCGCGTCTGTCGCGACGGAGCTCTCTGCCTGAACGACCGACACGCTTTGCGAATTCAAGTACGAGTTCACGTTCCTGAGTTTTCGTCGCCACCTGCTTGAACCGGCGAATGTACTCGATCTCAAGGTCAGAGTGTCGCTTAATTTTTTTTTGAAGAGAGCTGATACTGAATGCGAGGAAAGAAGCGATCAATACATACGGGTTCTGTTTTATTTCCGCTCTCTCTGAACGTTCGAGGCCTTTTACGAACTGCATGAACTCCTTGCGATATCGCGCCATCAATCCCGACTGCAGCTTACGCAGAAGAACAGGGCCGGCGGCAGCAAAGATATCGTCAACAGCGTCATTCAGAGTTGTCACCTGTCCGGTTCCTCATCCCGGTTGGTCGTATATACGCGGCGTTTGCTTACCAGATCCTTTTTCAGGCGTACGACCCTGCCGGAATCGCCTGTTGCGTCTTTGAAGGCTGTGAGGGCCCGTTCGGCTTTTTGCCTGGTGTTATGCATGCCAATGTCAATCACGTACCATACAACGTCATTTTTATCATATAGTGTGGATATTTGAACAGCATATCCTGACTGTTCCAACTTTTCAGCCTGGTTCAAACCAAGCTCTTGATCCTGGAAGCTGCCGACCTGAACATAATACGCCTCTTCTTCTTTCGCAGGTACGGTTTCGCCCGGCTCTGTCTCGAGTGTCGTTATGAAATCCACTGTTTGTATACGTTGGGCAGGTTTCCGTCGTCGCAGCTCATTGTAGAAGTCGACTTCTCCCGGCCGGTAATCGTGCAATCCCTGCCCTTTGCTGAAATGCCAACTCAAGGTTAAACCGCCGAAGAAGGAACGGTCTTGAGATTCCCAATTCAGGTCTGTGCTCAGTGAAAATCTGTCCTGATTGATCATCCAGAGATTCAGATTCGCATCCAAGCCCAGCTGGTGCCGGTGGCTGGAAGTTTGACGATCATCATCCTTGAAATAGCGCTTGTACTGGTAGTTGAAGTCGAGATTTACCGGGCCCAGCAATTGCTTGTAACCTGTTTTCAGAACAAGGTTGTCGAGTGAAAAAGCATTCAAGGTCTCGTTGCCTTTAAGATCCCCGCCCGCGTACAGATCCCCATCGATCCAGGGTTGATAGTGGAGAGTATCTCCCAGGCTCCATCCCGCCTCGTGGTCCTTCTTGTAAGGAGTAAAAATATCCTGGTCCACGGTCCTGGCCGATTGGTTTCCGAATGAGTCCATACTCATCAATCTGCCAAAGATGGAGAGTTTCGGCAAATGAAAGACCTCATCATTCAAGTCCTGTCGCCAGGTTCCGGTGAAACGTGCAAGAGCTGAGGCCTCTTGTGCGCTCAAATCGTTATAACCGAATCGATCCGCATTCGGGTTTTGTGTGAACAAGTTCATAGAAAAGCGTAAACTCCAAGGCGCGCTATCCGGCTCCCAGCTAAGATCTCCGGCGAGTCCCCAGGTGGGTCCACCGAATTCGCGTTCGCGAGCGAACAGCTTTCCACGCCAATAGATATCTCGCCAATCATCGAAGTATCTGTATGTCAAAGCATTTTCGACGAACTGCTCACTCTCTGCGCCTGTTTGAGGACCTGAGGTGTCGCGTCTGACCTTGAAGCCCAAGCTCAGCTCGTACGACCCTCTGTCCAATGCACCAGGTGTGAACGCATCCTTGGAGCTGATGGATTCGCTTTTACCGGTGCTATTAAAATGCAAAAGTTCGTCAGGAACCGGTGTCAAAGCCAATGCCGACGGTCGGGCATAAGGAATGGGGGCGGGATCTTCTCGCAGTACACGTCGCTGCAGACGGAACAAGGTCTCTTTCGTTCCGGGCAAAGCCGGTAATTCAAGTTCCCGCCAGACCGGACCGATGAACTTGTGTGCGATTCGATCAGCCCGTGACTCATCACCATTGATGACTCGTACCCAGGTTGGACCAAGAATATTTGCCTTTACAGGCTGATCGGGCTTTTTCGCCACAGCGTACGTACGCTCATCCGGACGATTTTCTTTTGTTTTTTCACATGGCTGAAAAAGACAATCTTCCTCAATACAAACTCCAACGTATTGATTCGGATATCTTTCGCTCACTCTGAGTTTGACCGTATGCTCTCCCTTGGGAATAGAGAGACTCACAACTTCCGTCTCTTGCTTGGGGCCCAGATGGAGCTGTCTGACTGACTGCTCATCGACCATCAATTCGCACGTTAGCGGCATAGGTTGTAAAAAGGGCAGTTGCGCCAGACGTACTGTTACATTGAACACGGCGGGAGAGATGTTCGATATTGCCATTTCAATATTTTGATCGCCGACAAGAACGAAATGGCAATTGCTCAGGTCGGGTAGCAACGCCTTACGAAGTCGCAAACCGGGAGCCGAGGGATTCCATCCCCGTACCTTTACTTTTTTGAATCCAGCGGGAGAGTGAAGCAGCTGTACTGACTCCCACTTCGTATAACGTATCAGGCGTGATAATAAGGGAGAAAGGCCGGGAACTTCCGGGTTATCTGCGGCGAGTTTCTGAGCCAAGGCTTCGGCAAGGGGTATTTGTAAGGGCTCTTTCTCGCCCCAAAAAACGAGAGCAATCATTCGTCTCTGCACATCCTCAGGCGAGTCTCCTGAAATCAAATGATAGGCTTCCAGAGGCTCTCCCCGTTGTAACGCCTTCTCGAAATCGGGAACAGTCCTGCACGCAGGGGGTCCTTCAAAGCTGCTCAAAGAGATAGATTGAACTGTGCGGCCAGCAGCCCAGGTCATGGGGCGGCAGGTCGGACTTCCGTCATCCTGGAGTAGCACGACCTGATTCCCTTGCAGGCAATCCGTCTTCTTTTCCGTATCAAAAGCTTGTTGTTGCGTGGTGAATACGGAAGCGAATGCAGCTCCGGACAAGGGAGGGAGTACGGGGATGGGAATCTCCGGCCTCTCAAGTTCAATGGTAACCAGAATCGGAAATTCCTTGCTCTGAATGGATATTTTCTGTTCACCCAAAAGAATAGCACGTTCCGTACGTACTGCCTGGCCGGGCGCTACGGTCTTTTCAAATTCACTGGAAAGAACTTCAAGTCCATAGGATGGCATGTTGTTGTTGACAGGGACCAAGGATAGCCCCTCTCCTTGCTCAATACGTATCCAGCCATTGAGTGGGTACCGTGTGTTTTTGTCTAAATGTAACGGTCGTGTTGTGATGCGAATTTTGCCAGGACCAAAAACGTTCAAGACGACAGGGTGTTCCGGTGTGGCAACGAGCATAACGAAACGCGTATCTCGGGCAATACTGCGAAGTTCGGCCACACCGCCTGTTTTCGTCGCCGCCCACATGGCGTTTCGCCACTGTTTTGGGCCTGGTAGCGAGCTTTGCCACTCGCCCCATTCCTTTAACAATTGCTTCTTATTGAGCTTCGCAGCGCCGTTGTCTATGAAAGTATCGTTTATCTCACTCCCGTGTTCGATAGAACGTTTGAAAGCCCTGCCGCGCGGACCTGCTTTCGCAAACAGGTCGAGCACTTGGGCATCAGGCGCCATCGCGTCCATTGCCGCCACCCCTTGCCAGAATGCCTGGGCTTCGTGGTTGGGAAGTCGTTTGATATGTGCATCATACGTTGCCTTCCATTGC
Source organism: Desulfovibrionaceae bacterium (assembly GCA_963677785.2). Classification (GTDB taxonomy): domain Bacteria; phylum Desulfobacterota; class Desulfovibrionia; order Desulfovibrionales; family Desulfovibrionaceae. Next base: position 849,211 of record CAXXDH010000003.1, read on the forward strand.
AGCAGCCGGGCCGCACGGAGGACGATTTCGAGCGGGCGTTCCTGAGGAGGCATGACGAGAGCCAGATCAAGCGCAAATTTGTAGTGCCCCTCTTTCAGCAGGAGTTCAGCTAACACAGCCTGAATTTCAGGTGAGGGATTCCTTAAAAACTCCGTGGCATAGAGTGTCAGGAGTGCGTCATTGTCTTGTTGCTTGTTGTATACGGCGGCCATTTCCTCGAAAGGTCGAAGAGACAGACCTTCTCTTTCCGGGTGTTTATAGAGCTGGCGCAGTAATTGCTTTGCCAGATAGTGCTCACCCATTGCCCACATGCAACGACTCAGTGACACGCCCGCCTCAACTCGCATTGCATCCTTGCTTCTGCCGAACAACATCCCCCAGATCTCGGCAGCTTCGAGATAGGCCCCGCGTTCCTGTAAAATATACGCCGTGAGAGCCCTATTATCGAAAGTATCTCCTGAAATAAGTGGCGCACTGGTTGTGTTCTCTGGAAGATTAGCTACCTGACTACTGAAAAGCGCTTCTCTGGAACGAAGGAACCGAAACAACGGGAGCCAATGGCTCTGTAAATCGCGTTCTGCCGCAGCCTCAAGATCAGGCTCGGCAGGCTCGCTATCTTCCATGGAGGCGTCATGAAGTGATGAAATAAAGGCTGCCATGAGCCTTTCCTGTGACAACGCAGCCGTGGCCTGTCGATACCTTCCTTCATTCAGGGAAAAAGTTCGTGAATCACGATATTGCAACGCAACATATGTACCGGGATCGTTCGGTGTAACGCGAACTGTATGTTTTCCGGGAGGCAGCGCCAGCTCAATGAGAGAGCAGTCTTTCATTTCCGCCACTGGACGTTGCCAGGAAAAGGCTCCGGATAAGTACGGAGCAAAAGAATGCAGTCCTTTTTCGGATAGTTTTCGGCGCAGCATTGCCAAACCAACCTGCCCCAGGCTCGGGCGGATCGGGATGGCGGTTCTTTCCTTCATGGGGGTATAGCTGCAGCGGATAGGAGGTTTATCGTTTAGCCGTACCGTTATTGTCTGCCCCTGCTTCAATCCGCTGACAAGTATTCTTGCTGACGAGGGTGCCGGCAGTTCCGGCAGCTCGTATTGCAGTGATTCTTCTCCTGCTTGCGCGAACCAGGCGCCGGAGACGGAATCAAGAGCAGGGACAAAAGCTCTCTCGTCGAGAACAATCCATTCCTGAGCATCTCGTTTTTCCTGAAGACCAAATCGAGTCGTCTGAAACCACGCAAAGCAAGGAACATCGTTACTCATTTCAAGAGGAAACACGTCTCTGTAAAATGTGTTTGCTCCTGTAATCAGGTCTGTGGCATCGCGGATATTTTTGTCTCCGAGATATTTGTGTTCTATCGTCTGCATCAGTGCCGAGGCAAGCAAGCCTCCGTGTCGCCAGCTGTTGTCCCATGCCAGACGGCGGGCAAGTGTTTCAACAACCGGAGGAGACTCCAACTCCGGCGCATGCTGCAGACGCTCCAAAGACTGTGACCAAGCGGCGTCTTGTCCGGGAAGGGCTTCTCCGGCTTGTATCAGCTTTTGGGTAGATATAGACTGGTTGAGGCTTTGAAACAGATAATCGCCGGGATTTTGCTGTACGAGTCTGAACAGACAGTCGGTATTGAAGACAAGCTCCAGCTCCTGATGTCCCGAAGGAATATTGATGTAGGCAGTGTTGAGAATGCCGGTCTCACGCAACTGCTCGTTTAAAAAGAGTGGGAAGAAGGTGAAGGGGCGCGTCAGGAATTCGAATAATCGCTTCTCGCCATCAATACGGGCTTCTGCTCTATAGCTGGTACGCCAGTATCTAGCAGTCTTAGGAAACAGTGCCCTGCTTTCGATTCGAAGCCGTAAAGGTCCTTTTGTTTCTATTCGATGCACTTTGTTGGCGTGTGCGTGCCAAAAGTCTTTGTCATGGTAGTTGCCTTGCTGGCGAATGCTGACCGGGGTTCCGGTCAATTCGAGCGGAAGTCTGTAGGGAATCGGAGGAGGCGGAGGGGACCACTGGCAAAGAAAAAGTTTACAGCGGATCGGTCGGACGCACTGGAGGCGGCAAAGAACCGGCGTATCCTGCTGTTGCAAGAGATACAGTTCCTTTTTTGGGTTAGAGGGGGTGAAAGCCTGCCGGGAAAACAACCCTCCGTCGCGGCTGATCCACGCCTCGACAGGGACGTCCTTTTTCAAATCAGGGATTAGTCGAAGAATTTCGCCCGGCTTCAGAGCAAGAGTAACTGTCGTTTCCGGACCGAGGGTATATGAAGTGTCCGTTGTTATATCGCAGGAAATGCTCCCCCCCTGGTCAACTATACGGTGCAGTGATGCCGGGTCACGCCAATGGAGCCTTGAGGGGTATGAATGAAGCAAGGCGTATCGCTGAGGGTCCAACCCGGAACCTAAGGCTGGACTGGCGAAGAGAAGAACCAAAAGGCAATTCACTACTCCCAAATACTTGCTGAAAGAGAGTTTCATTCTTTCTAAAGAGCATTTTGTCTTCATGCAGACTACCCAGCGTGTATTTTATGAGCACGACCATGTGAGCCTCAGAGATTAAAAATAACCATAAGATAATTTTCTAGTAATTGTCTAGAGATAATGCATAATGGAATCAGTAAATACTACTCGTTGGTGAGGCACCTAACCATAGAATCCTGCGCTTCGGCATCCTCTAGCAAGCGTTTTCGCAAACCGGCGCCCAACTCTATATGCACGAACCCCTGGTGGTTCATGTGCCGCAAAATTTTTCCACTAATATTGGTCGCCGCTCCAAGCAGGGGCGTTTCATCAGGGTACAGCAAAATGCTGCGCCCGAAAGCAGCCTTGAAACAATTCAGAATGTTACGAACGACAGGAGTGGCCGGACCTCCGGCACTCATGATGGCGTCTACTCCATTGTCACCGCGACGTTTTATTTTATCGGTAAAACCGTGCAGTTGAATTAATAGACCTTTTGGTAAAGCGCGAGCGTAGGCTCGTGTCAGGGCAGTAAAAAAACTGCGTGGAGCGTGAGCTAAATCCCCGGAATGATCACGTTGCGCTTTACTACGCCCTGGGCCGCCATAGCGGTGAGTTGTGTTCCAGGCCGCGAAACGAAAGTCCCCTCTGGAAAAGATCTCAAACCCGATCTTGCCGCTATCCTTGTCAAAATACCGATGCGGCATCATCAGCCCGACGCGAGATTTTGAATCGACGGAAAACACGTAAAAACCTCGGCCGGTGTGATTTCCCTCCAACTCTTCCACGACAACCAGTTCCCTTTGTTTATTTGTTAAAGTATACGCTCGCATGCCGCAGGCTTTCCATTCGGCAGAGTCGACTGCTGGCCGGTCGCCGGTCAGCAACTGAAAAAAAAGTCCACTGGCGATTTGCAGCACTTCTTCAGATTGAGGGGCGAATTTTCCCTGGGCTGAAGCAAAGTAGCGCTCGCGTAGGGAAGCCTCCGCAGAAACTACTGTGAATACAAAAATGAAGACGCACATCAAGGGAATCAGCAGTAGTTGATGTAAGAGCATTTTCAGTCCTCCTGAATTCGAATGCTTCGTACGTTATATGCTCCTGGAGAAAGCGTGAAAGCTTGCACATAAAGATTACCATCCTTTTCAGGCAGCATGTTGACCAAATATTCACCGGGAGGGAGATCCGGACCGAGAGGAATGGAAAAGCTGCGCCCGGCATCGTAGCTCAGCACTTCTGCATAAGGTGTCATGCTGTTCGCGTTATGATCCGGTCTTATTAAGAACCTGCGTTGCAGCAGGCTGTAAGATTCGGACGGTGTTAGCGATGGCGAAAGCAGATCATCGTTCTTTGAGGCTATCCGTAACATTAGCCTTGAAGGCGCATATTCCTTCGATGTTGCAAACACCTTGAAGTTGACACGTTCCTCATCGTTGCTTTGCTTGTGAAAAACAAACCGCAACCCCTGCGGAGGAAGAGCATAGACAAATCGCAGCTGCATAGAGCCTTGCAGCGACGATGCTTCGGCAATGTTCGACATAAATACGCTTGTGTTTGCCGGTTCGCGAATCCTGATTTTCCTTTGGCCGATCTTCAGCTTTGGAAGCCGTAACAGTCCTGTTGCCCCCCTGAGTTGACGGGAGTATCGTGCCACACCGTCTACTTCCAGGGTTAACCGGAAGGGCTCGCTCTTCTCTCGAATAAAAGCTAGTCCGGGCCGTACGGTCCTGAAGGGAGTGGAACCTGCCAACGTTGCTACGCGCTCGGCCACACTTAACGGCGTATAAATGCTGGACAGCCCTTCCTTACGCATGTTCGTGTTCTCTTCGACAGGGCTCAGAAGGTATTGACCGGCATTGTTTCCCTCCGGGGGGAGCTCCTGCCAGAGATATTTGCCCTCGGCAATGGCAGGATCGACCTCCGGCGGGTGTGGAAAGATACGTAGCAATTGGGTTCGCTCACCGCCATAGAGCTGTCGAAAAGCTGCAGGCCGCAAAATATGCCAAACGGTCTGGCGTTCCAAGTCGCGTTTGAACGGCGAACTGTAAAGATCTTCCGGGATTCGCGTGGTTTTGGTGATATCCGCGGGGCGGGTATAGGCCGTTGCCAGCACGGGAGAAGCCGAGCGCAGTTCTATTTCTGCAACACCGCCGGGAAGACGGAAATAGTATTGTACCGGATCGGAAAAAGCAGGTTCCGCGAATTCATCCTGCGGACGTTCATACAGTGATGGAGGACCACCAAAGGATAATGTCTTTTGCCCCAACATATGGCCGCTTTTATCGATGAACTTGCACTCAAGGACGCCTGATTGATGACTCCGCAAATCAAGACGAAAGGGAGTCGGGTGATCTGGAAGGGATGTCACATGATAACGTAAAACATGCTCGTGCGAGACGGAATACGTGCGCATCCAAAGAGCCTCGATATTGATTTCCCATGGCTTTTCACCGGACATGTCAAAAACGTGTAAGCTCGCCGGAACCCGACTCTCGATTTCCAGCAATCCGGGCTTGAAGTTCTTGGTAAACGAGACGCCGTTTTTGCTCCATTGTAATGTATGGGTGACGGGGTGTGGGTTCCTGACACCATACCATGTGATACGGGTCGAAGCTTCAGGTGATATTTCAGAAGGATTAATCACATGTGTGGTCTCCGGAGGGACGGAAGTCGGGTGCAGATCCAAGCGCCACAAGGCTCCTTGTTCGGGCACCGGGAGCGTTATCCGTCTACCCGGCCCCACATACAGAACAGGAGTTTGGACCACACCCTCCATCAAGAAGTCCTCTATCTCTTTTCGAAAATACATCTTTCGACGTAAGTAGTTCTGCCCTTCGATGCCGTCTGGGGCGAGTGGTTTCCATATCGACTTAAGGAGATTGTTTCTCTCTTGTCCGGTAAGGAAGTCATAAGGATACACATTGCCTTCGGCTATATTCTCGCGCTCTGCTTCATTCAAGCGTTTCCAGAGAGTCTCAACGGCGCGATCAGGCGTAACCTCCTCTCTATATATACGTACCAGAATGTTCTTGATCCCGTCCCCGGCGTGTTGTTGCTGTAATCGAAGACGTAATGGGTGTTTTGAGAGTGGGTATTCGTTCAAATCAAGATAGACGACCCGAGTGTCGGTCGGCACGGTCGTATCAGAAGGCATGATCCCGGCCGTTATCGGTGCTGTCTGATCGTTCCCTTTCGGAGGCGGAAACCAAGTCACTTTACTGCGCTGATGATATACTCTGGAGCTGAGTACGCCGCCATCGTTGCCAAGAACTTTATAGACAAAAGAGTATTCAAAATACGTGTCAGGCAGCTTTGCCACGGTCAAGTCTACTTCAGCATTAACAACCAGCTTTATGCGTTTCGTTCCTGTGGGAAGTGTAAAATTGACTGATTTGTTTTCCCCAAGTTCATAGGCCATGGTGGCTCGCATGCCTTTTTCGAGAGGCGTCTTGTGCAAGGTAAGGTTACGCCAGATGCTTTCCAGGTCATCTTGATGCCAAAGCAGCCAGGCGACTCCCAGGAACAGGAGCAAGGAAACAAATAGAAGTCTTCCCGCGGTCACGACCCCTCCTCGAAGATCAGCCAGGCCTGTCGGCTTGCTATAAAATCGTCCACAAGTTCTCTTGTCATGTCCTGTTTCCTCAGTCGCATCTGCTGATCAAAACGGAGCGGATAGAGGTTGGCCAGCATGGCCGGGCTGCCCGCTTTTTCGGCAATACTCAGAAAGGTTTGTTTTGTGTTGACGTCCTGTACCCATGTCAGTTGAAGGTCCGGACGAAGGAGCATGAGTTTTCGCAGAGCGGCGATATCACTATACAGCATATAGCTTTTGAGTATTTCTTGCACCTGGGAAAGGTTATTTAGGGAACGGGCCGGACGGTCGTCTTCCTTGAGAAATTCGAACAGGTCTTGTTCATCGCCGGGTATGTCGAGGAGATAGAATTGCCGCGCCTGTGATAAATTTTCGTCTTGTTGATAATAAGCCGATCGAACAAGGGGCGCTACCCAAAGAATAACGAACTCTTTGTTCTCAGTGCTGCTCAAGTACCTTGCCTGCGCTACTCCTCCGGCCTCATATCCTGCTGTGGCTGGCGAACCGTCCACGTACCCCACAGAGAATCCGTCTTTTTCCAATTGCGCTTTGAGCCTGCTATCCAGGGCGCCAAGTACATGGGCGCCCGGATGAACGTACGTGAACGCCATGAGGATATCGTTCGTCGGTGCGGGCTTGTCCGGCTGCAGGCCAAACGCTCTGCACTGGACTGAAAGCATGGGAGCATCTCCGGCTTCACGCAGCAGCACCTGTCCCATAAGTGTGAAAATACTCTTGATGTTGCGGGATCGCACCAAGTCCGCAGTCCCATCAATGTTCGCCCTGGGATGCGCATTGCCTATAAGCAGGGCTCGGGCGTTCAGGCGTTCGAATAGAGCCACGGAAAATTCAAAAATATTCATTTCGGATAGCGGACGCGGGGCCTGGATAATGTATTCCGCGTACCCATCGAGACGCAGGACGAATGTCCCCCAATAGCGCCTTGGGTCATCCCCTTTTTCGCGTAGGATGATATAATCATGCCCAGTGGCTTTATGCCGGTAGAAGATCATCTCGTAATTGAGGACTGCCGCGGCCATAGCGATAAACTGAAGTTCGGCCTCACCTTCATCGTTCCATAACCCATTAGTATAATATTTTTTCGACGCCTCCAGCAAAGGTGTAATTATCTCCTGATCGAAAAATAGCAGTTGCTCGAGTGAAGGAGGCTGGTACAGGTTCGAGCCTTTCGGGGCGATGTTGTCTTTTTCTTCCAGCAACCAGTCCTGAAGATAGCCCACGATGCTTTCTCGGCTCTGTACGGTTTCCACTACCGATTCGATAGGGTTGAAGTCACGCAACAGATGGCGCATGTCTTTACGCGTCGCAATAAGCTCGCAAAATCCTGTCGCAGCTTGTCCGGCAAGGACGTTGGTCATTGGGGGAGTTCCCCAGACGACTTCCAGGCTACCTAGCATGGTGCGCAACCTGGAAACATTGAGTTCGGCCGGTAGTCCTGATTGTATCCATAGCGATGAGGGAAAATCATCGCCTGTTAGATTTAAAAAAGAGGTTCCTTTCAGTTTGCGTCTCGAAGACTCGGTATAACCACGAAGTTGGAGTATATTTCTCGATTGGAGAGCCCGCTGGAAACCAAGGAACAAGGTTTCCTGGCTTTTCAGCACGTCGGCCCGAGCGTTGCTGTTGACACGTCGTGGTGTGCCTGCAGACGCCAGTGTACGGGCGCCCAGTTTCTCGAAAAGATACATTCCTGACTCCAGAGCGCCCCATTCGTCAAAAGGAGCGGGAACCTGAATATTCAAGCCACTCTCAGGCGCCAGATTGAGTACGTAGACGCCCCACCCGCGCAACGGCGGTTCTTCCTGAAGGAACAAGTACCGGTCATCAACCACGATTAACTTGTAGGAGAGCAAACCCAAGAGAACTTGAGCCTGTCGCAAAAGAGCAGCATCGTTTGAGAGGACATACTGCTCGAGATTGCGGACAGCTTCCATGAACATCTCAATCTCTCGTGGGGTCGGAGAGCTGAAGGAATTACGTTTGGTGGATGCGTACAACTCTACCTTGTTTTCCCGGATAACTTCGGGCAAGGAGCGCTTTTCGCTTGTAGAGGTCGGAGATAGTACGGGAGCCGTAGCCACTTCGCCCAAGGCTGCAATGTTTGGTACGTAGGTTAGAGCGAAGCCAATACCCGTGGCAAGCAACAGTGAAACCAGCGAAACCTGAACCGTGGTGCGGGTCATACGGAGCGTGATGGATTTATCATGCATCTTCACGGCAAGAAGCGTCGAGAGCAGGTATCCGAAGGCAAAAAAGTCGGAAACACGATACTGCGGAAAGTAAGCATGTATGAAATATCCCAGTCCGAGCTTGTAAAAATAGCCGATATTGAAAAAGATAAGCAGCTTGCGAGCGCCTTCGATATTCTGGCGCTTGAAAAATGGGAGTTTGAGTAAGATCGTCCCCAGGAGAAGAATAACGAAGGATTCGGCAAAAGTGAGCAGGATCTTGAAGGGCTCATACCACTGCAATGCGAGGAGAGAAGGAATGAGAATGCCGTTATACTCCCAGCCGTAGAGAAGATTCATACGCGAGGCCAGCAATGCAGTGGTCAATAAAATAATGTAGGCTTTAGGGCTTGCAAGCATGGAAGCGGCCAGATCTTCGTACATATACGCCAAGTTGCCCAAGCTGAAATTCGTATAGGGCATAAGGAGATAGCGTACCACAATGAGCGTAAGCAGGAGTGTCACGGCAAGGTGCGAAAGACCTCGTAGAAGTCCGGGCTTCCATAATTGGTTGGCAATGAGTGCAACCACAATCAGACCGAAGCTGTGCAGCTCATTGCGGTAGTCAAAGCTAATATGAAAGGTTTGATTGACGTATTCGCCTACTACAGGAAGTATAATGGTATCCGAGACTGTTCGTACGACAACGCTGACAAGCAGCAAAGCGAAAAATCTGTCTCGCCCAAAGAAGTTGTCCCAGCCTCCAAAACGGCTCCCCCATTCGGAGTATAACCAGACAAGTCCGTACGTGACGACGGACTGAAGAATGATGATTGCCGCGGACCAGGGTTTGAGGAGTATGAGCGGCGCCAGATAACCCGGTACGACCAGGCCGGAGAGCACCCAACCGAATCGCAAATTGAAGAAGCAGATGACGCATACGCCAACCCAAACCGTAGTAACGACTGAGCTGGACAATGAGCCCTGAGGGAAAATGGCGAGAAAATGTGTGTCCATCCGGTTGTACCGTTCCAGTTACAAGAAGGCCTTGATCCGCAAGGAAAATCTAAGACCGACACCGAACTCTCCACTTCCTTCCAGAGAAGCTCCCCATCCTTTCAGGGTTGGCACGGAACGTCTTAAGACATCCAGCTCGTTCGCCAAGTTTTTGCTATCGCCACTGAGCAGTGCTTCAAGAATATCTTGCGGCATGCCCGTTCCTTCGTATGAAAAAACGGCCTCAAGGATAGTGTTTTCCCGGCTGAGGGTGATGTCTACGGTGCTTCCCTCAAATGCGTCCTGAACCATAAAAAGTAGCAATGACGTAATGATATTCTTTAATGTTTCATGCTCCGCCATGACAAATTGGCTCGTCGCCGGCTTCTGTAACGTCAGCTCGACGTTTTTTCTTTTTGCACGGCCTTGTATTTGCTCCAAGGCCATTTCCAGATAGTGACCGAGTTCAAGGGGAAAGAGTCCCTTGTCGAGAATTTCATCGTCACTTTCAAAAAGCCGTTGAGCTGTTTTGATTTTTCCAAGCACGTCTTCGATCCGATCATAAGCTTGATTCTGAAGCGTTTCATTATCCTGAAATTCTTCAGGAAGCTCGCAACTTGTTCCGAGTCGCGCCATCTCTTCGTGAAAAAAGTCCGTCAGCCAACTGAAGAGCCGCTCCTTTTTTTGTCCACCCCCCATCAGACCGCCAACGTTCACAAGCTGAAACAAAATACCATAAAGCTCAAATGGACTTGCCTCTTCTTCTTCGATGGAATCACTCCAGCCTTCATCGTGCAGCACGGGAGTGACGACCAGTACGTACTTCCTCTCCAGGAGGCGAATGTTGGACGCGTGCAGCGTGTGACGTTTTCGCTCCACAACGGTACTGTTGAGAATGGATCTTGCTTCGTGTGCTTCAATATCGGCCAGTTTGATAAGAAGGTCGAGGGCTGTCATGTTGAACGGAGTGATTTCCAGCTGCTTGAACAGTTCCGTCAGGTATGTGTTGGTCTGAATGACTCTACCGAACGAGTCATAAAGGATGGTTCCAATGGAAAGCGAATTTCCAAGAGCTTCTAGCAAATTGAGACGTCTATCGATACGCTGGATGGCGGTACGCAAGCTGAGTGAGCTTTCAGTTCCTAGCTCAAAGAGGAGAAATCGTCGAAGTGGGTTCTGACGCTGTCGCTTCTCGAGAATGTATAAGCGACGCCTATATAACATTTCGGCGATCTCATTGGAGAAGCTGCGAACCACTGGGAAAAAGTTGTGAATATGGGACAAGTCATCGTTCCTTATACCGAACGCCCAGAACCCCATGATCTGGTTTCCCACCCTCAACGGAACCATATATTGTTCTTCTTCCTCTTCGCCAGTTTTTAGATAATTTTCGACCTTGAGAGGAGCGCCCTCCTCGAGAGCTGTTACATATGGGGTACGTTCATAATCCCGGCGACGCTCTTGAATGTCATCAATGGAACAATTGAGTGCGATAACTTCCCGGACACGATGATCGTTTTCCAAGGCTTCTAAAAAAATGGTACGGCGGAGCATCAGAGTTTGATTGACCATGGTCACAACCTGAGACCAATATTCGTCGCTGTTGTAAAAACTACGTGGTAAAAGTCTTTCTTTGAGTTGAAATGACTGGCTGAAGAGAATGCTGCGATCGATTTCATTCTTTAACATGATACGTTGCAGAAATAAGATTACAAGAAGTAACCAAATTATTGAGACAAGCTCCACATAAGGCAGCCAGAACTTCATAAAGAATAACAGCCCCCAGGTAATGAAAAAGAGAATAACGGAGGAGGCAATACAAAAAACCAGTGAAACGGGTAACGGCAGATACTGATAACATATCAAGACTATGACCAAAACCGAGAACAGAAGGCCCAGTGTGGTCCAGGGACCAGGTCTGATGATCGCCATGCCGTCAAGCAGGGTCTTCAAAGCCCATCCTTCATACTCAAAGGCGGAGATCGAAGCGCTGCTCGGCTCCATAGGTGTTGTCAACCCTAAGCGATCCTCTCCAAGTCCATGTCCAATAAGGATTGTTCGTCCTTCAAACATCGAGGGGACAAGCGATCCATCGAGAATTCGACTTGCTTTGACTTTCGGCAACGACTCGGTTCGATAAAAAAAATTGACATAATAGGGATTCTCTACAACTGGAGCCCGTTCCATTTGAGCATTGACCGCGAGTAAAACTAAGCTGGGCAGGCGTCCCTCCGAGTATCTGTACCAAGCCCAGTGTCTACGAGAAATTCCGTACTCCGATGGAGGCAGGGAGACCCCCCCAAAGGGCAATGTAACATCCAAGGCAGCCTCTGGAATAGATTCTACGATGTGCATTTCTCCAGTGCTTTCTTCATCATGTTCAACCTGCCTACCGAATATGACATTCCCCATATTCGCGGCGTGAAGGAAAAAAGGTCGAGAAGCATCGTGAGGGAAGTGATGAAACACAACTTGCCGGGGCTGATTCCTTTCAAGCTCCTGCAATACTTTTAGCCAGTAATCACCGCTCTCGGATTGTACCGTCTGATCTAGCTCTACCAGGAGCAAAGGGCTTGCTGTGGATTGATGCGGAGGAGTAAAGCGTACGATAAGGTCGTAAACAATGCCGTCCAGAAGGTAAAAAGCGCCAAGCGAACTTCCCACCCAGACAGTAATCAGAGTAATAATGCTAGCCAGTATCGCAAACAGGTTTGTTCTCAATTCTTTATTCCTCTTGCGTCTGAATGGAAAGACTACAGCTAGAAGATTAGTTTGAAGATGATCTGGTTAAAGACGTGTCGAGAATACCTGATTTTTGTAATGTAAATCGCCTTAGTATTTAGCTCAGAGCACAGTTTTCATTGTAGCAGATGAGCTTGACCTTCTCAAGTATGTTCGCTTTTTCTAAGGACACTAACTAATTTATTTTGCTATATTATTACTCCCTTCAATCCCCCCCGCCTTAACCCCTCCGGGGACAAATGGCTATACCGCTGTGTCATCTTGAACGTCGTATGGCCCATTAATTCTTTCACGCTATAGAGATCAACACTCCGCTGCACCAGCCAGCTCGCGAACGTATGCCGTAGCGTATGGAAGCAGACTTTTTGCCTTGAGTCGGTCACTTCTTGATTAACAAGTTCGTTGGCGTACGTGAGAAAGTCTTGGACATATCGGTTTGAACCGTTCCCTTTTCGCTGGGAAAGACCAAATTGGGATCGCCTTTTGACACTGCCTTACGTGCGAGGGGCATTTCTTCAACTCGAGCGGTCATGAAGGCTGCTCTGGTTTTTGATTTGTTTTTCGAGTCTATGATGGTCAGCGCTCCTTCTTCGAAGTCGACGAATTCCCACGTGAGTCTTGCAATCTCTCCAAAACGTAAGCCGCAATGCAGCGCCAGCAAGGACATGTCGCGGACCTGGAGGGATTTAGACTTGAGAGCGGCCAATAGGGTTTCGCTCTCTTCTGCAGTCAGGAAGCGTACGCGGCGGTTGTCGATTTTGGGGATGACGACGTGCTTACTGGGGCTGTCGGAGTTGACGATGCCCTTATTTCTTTGCCGTATTCCAGACTTGCGAGAACAGAGCCATTGCGTATTTGATGGTGGAGGGGGCCTTTTTGGCCTCAAGCATGTTGTTTTTTATTGGCGTCAGCGCTCCGGGGGCAATCGAAGCAAGAGGGAGGGATCCGATTTCGGGCGCGAGCCAATTTTCGTAAAGGCCTTGTTCGGCGGTCAAGGAACCTGCGGCCTTATGACTTTGGGCCGGCCAATACTGCTTTTCCCAGAATTCAGAAAAGGTGATGGATGCGGCCTTCTTTGCTTCGAGTTCTTCTTCCTGAAGGAGGCGCTTCTCCTGTACAATATCATTGATTTTCGGGGCAAGGCTGTCAAAAGCATCAAGAAGGCATTCAAAACAGCCTGTAATCTGGCCGGGGTCGAAGGGGTAGTAATGTATGACATCAGGCATCTTTTCTGCACAACCCTCCTCAGCAATGGAGCTGATTTGGCAGCTGTCTCCCAGATGATGGGCCATGCCAACATCAAAATGACCGTGGATCAATATTATCATCTGCTTGATGGGCAGAAAAGAAAGTCATTGGATCTGTTGCCAGATTTGGACTAAGCCAACAAACAAAATAGAAAATTGAAATAAGACAAAAAGAATAGGCATTAAAGCTAGTTAAATACTCGGGTCAGCTGTTAGGTTTACCATATAATAAGATAAGGGCAGTTTCCATACTATTGGAGACTGCTCTTTTTTTGTGGTTATCATTTCTTCCCCATAGCCTACAGGCTATTTCAGTTCCACTGGCAAACACATTGATTTTTATTAGCATCCAGTCCAACTGCATGCCACACGGAAGTTGCTTCTTTGCAAAGAGCTATTGGAGCCTGGACATATTTTCTGATCTTTGTAACGGGAAATTTCAAAATATCAACATGTTCTGAGTTGAGCTGAAAAACGTGAATCCTATTGTACTACAATTTCACCCAATAGGTCATTATCTACACCATCTTTAGCTAAATTTTCGAGTGAGTGTGCCATTATTAAGCTTTGAGATGATTGCAAGCAATTAAAATTCAACCCCAAGCTCATAGCCTGCCTGTTAGCACCCGTCAATCTGCGCTTAATTTTTCGCCAGCGAAAGTAACTCGTCAGCCAACTCTTGAAACACATTACTTCCCTGTTCCGGACGAGCAGAAATTGCACCAAGCTTATATTTATCCCGAAAATCTGCAAAAAACATTTTTTCAGGTAAGGCAGCTCGTTCCCAGTTAGTACCTGTAGCATCACTGGTTGTAGCGGATTGGTAAGGACTTATGATTATTGCTGACAGTACTAACCTTTTCCCATCATCGCCAATAATTGCATCCCGGTACACATGTAGAGCTCTAACAGCATCATATAAGGCTGGACCAACTCTGTACTTAGGATCAATTACGAATATGTTATCAATTATTTTATTATCCTGAGTACAAGTCTCAAGCACAAAGTCGGGACGTGCAGAGATTGCCACTGTGCCAGCTCCCGCCTTATTGTATGATGTAGGGTTATATTCCCGTTGATAAATAAGCCTTGCCGTTTTACCAATCATTAGAGATGCGCCTGCTCCTTGAAGTACTTTTGTCCCAAACTCTCCTTTTTCCTCAGGAATCTCTCTTAATAATTCAGGTAGTTGAGTTGCTATTTCGGGACTTTTTTCGCACAGAGCCCTGACCAATCGTATATAGCACCACATCTCATACAGCCGATAAGTACGGTCAATGGGGAGCATCGTTGCGTCACCTTCATTGCAATCCACTCCCGACTTAATATATCTAATCAATCTAAATACAGTGCCGTACTCAGGATGGTTAAGAAAAACAGAGGTTGGACGTACTTCTCCATGTATTGGTTTTAATTCATGAAAGAATGATAGCTTCAACACCTGCCTCAGTCGTAGCTGGTATCTTTTTAATCTGTGCTTCCAGGCTTGGAGAACAGACACGGGTTGATCATTCAATTGAGATTCGATGTTCGACAAAAAAATGCGAACAGTTGAGTCCAGCCAAATCAAAAACCCATATATTACTCGATTTTCATAGATGTCGTTAGTTTCTTTACAGGATCCAACAGATATTGAGTCAACCCAATGGCCAGCAAGCCGTTTTGTTACAGAAGGAAGCATTGTCCTTTCTACAGCAGTTGCCGGACGTAGCCCCCTTCCGAGAACCGCTTTTTGAATGCTTCTTCCATCAATTCTTCGGGCCTTATCAGCGCGAATCATTTTTGAAATACGATCAAGCCTTTTGACCGGTGTCCTTGTAATTCTCTGAACCGATTTTAACAATTGATCAAAGTAAACTCGAATGAGTTCAAGGGTTGCAATGTTTAGCTGTTTACCCTTTCGATGGGTTTTAGATTTCACTGTAGTCTGGCTTAAACGATAAAGTGATAACGTGTCATTAGCGATATCCTTTAACATTGCGACATATTGGCTTCGAGTTAATTTCGCCTTTGCTGGATCAACAACAATATCTTTCTGAAATAAAATTTTCCCTGCGTGTTGGACAACAAGGCGTAGTTCGCCAGCATAGTAGTCCAAGTCGAGTATGAAAAAATGCTCATCCTTCCTGGCCAATTGCTCAAGCGGAACTCCGTTGCAACTAACTTCGATATCCCACCGATCCGATTCAAATTCACTTAGAAGAACCAGTTCGTAGCTGCTATTCTCGACAAAGAAGCCCTCAGGGACGTTGCAATGCGGAAGTAGGGAATACCGGACTGGCTCACCTTTTCTTCTAACAGAAAACATATCAACTCCAGTACTGGAAGTTGCCATATCGCTCCATGTCGACTTTCATTCTATCAATGACTTTTCTAGTATTTGGATAAGATGAAGTGAGGGAGGCTAAGGATTCCAATGTGTCAATCCATTGATCTTCATCCCCCCGCAGCTTAGGGAGTATCTTTTGTACAATCTGACTGTCTATCGCTTCTAGCAAGCTAATATGTCCAGCTGATCTACCAACAGCTTCATCAATATATTTAATAATAGCCTTTGCTGTCCTAAATCCAAAGTGCGAATGGTTAACCTTTAATTGGTTCCAAATTGCTAATAATATTTCTTGAACGATAGTTTTTTCATTATCTTCGAGATTAATGCACTCGTTAAGCCACCGATTCACCAATGGTTCAAGTACTATTTCACTTGTATCGATAACTTGGGCGCGATCAAGAACTTTGTCGCTAATAGAGAGTGTCGATTCGTCGACGTTAATAGTACCAAAAAGGTATAAATTTTTAGGCCACCATATTCTTTCTGGAACACTTGTATCGGACTGTCTCTCAATTGCAATTGGTTCTCCAGACTCCATAGCGCTTAAACATTCGGCGAGATAATACTCTACCCGAGCTAAATTCATTTCATCAAGGCAAACAAAATATGGTTTCCCCTTATTTGCTTTCGCCTCTATCAGGGTCTGCAAGAAAGGAGGAGATACATATTTTTGTTCAATTGGACTGTAGTATCCAAGGAGGGGAGCACTGTCAGTCCAATCTGGACGTACAGGGATCATTGTTAGTTCAGGAGCTGTAAGCTCTCTGTCTTCATACACCGCCTTTGCTAGTGTTGAAACAATTCGAGTTTTCCCAGTGCCACTAACCCCTTTTAGAATCACAAAATTTCCGTTTTCCGAAGCATTGAGGCTTGTAACAAGGCATGCAACAAGTTTCTCACTAAAAGACAACTCTGGAGCTACTAGCTTTAATGCTGGTAGAATTTTAACAAAATCAAGTTCAGCAACATCCTTTACAGGTTGTGAATCACTACTTAATGAACAAAAGTATGCCTGCCAGTCTTCCACCGACTCAGTCGGCATAAACACGGGAGGACTAGACACTGCTTGATGAACTAAATCCCGAACATCTTCAGGAATGCTCCAATATCCCTGACCAATTTGGCCTGGGTTAGAAAGGAGAAGTCCTCCAAAGCCTGCACGCCTAAACCAAGGGGTGGTTTTTTGATCTCTGATTTGCCCCTCGGGTGTTTTGCCCATAGGTGCATCTTTCTGATCGTAGCAACGGTCCCTAAGTGGAGCCTTCGCGGAACCGCCTTTTTCTGGGTTATAGTCTGGCTGCTCGCGGGACACTTTGATTCTGTCTATTGCTTCTTCGAGCTCCTCATCGGTCATGATCCTCATCAGCTCGCGATTCAGCTCATCCCAATGGATTTTTCCATCAAGTTCATCAGCTGCACGTAGAATGGCATAATAGGGGTGAACAGTGCATGAGGCGGGGTACTGCCCACTGCCTCCATTTTCAAGGGGATTGTTCAATTGGTATTTAACAAGGATAGCCAAAGCATGTCTGGCTATTTCTCGCGGGATGCTCTTGCTCTCGGCTTTAATTCTATTGTCGAGGTCGAGAAGCATTCTCCCTAGAGGGCTAATCTGGGTATTATTCCCAACACGATACATAAGCCCCATTCGCTCATATATTTTGTGCCATCGCCTTGGGCGTTTAAGTTCTGCTCCTGTCGCTCTTTTGATGGCATCCTCATCCATGCCATTGGCACCGTCCATTCTCAAAAGTACACTTAGCTGATCGCCAAGCTTTGTGAACGGCTCATTCTGAAACTCTATGGTGCTAGCGCTGTCCCGGTCAGGAGCTTGCCATTTCGAGTAATATTCAATTTTTTGATCGGTAGAAGAGTGTGAGTCAGTCATAATTACCTACTTCCTCCAAGTGCATGAGCTACTCGTGATTAAACACCATAGTGCAATTGTGCGATCACTTATAAAATTCGTACAATAGAGTTCCCTAAATGGCGAGCAAGTTCAGGTGGAACTGCATTGCCAATTTGACGAGCCCCTTCTCCTCGATTTCCTTTGAATTCAAAGTGGTCAGGAAATGATTGAAGCCGTGCTCCCTCTCGGAGGGTAATACTCCTATTCTCAATGGGATGTCCAAATCTCCCCCGTGTAAAGCTGTCAAACCTTGCTGTTAACGTTACAGAAGGAGTATCCCATGCAAGGCGACCGTATACGTCTAAGTGCCTATGTTTCGGATTGTTCTTATGACAATCAAGCTGCAAATACTCGGGAATATACTCTCTTCCACCTCCTGGCGGGACGTGTTTAATTCGCTCAATATTCACCGCCGACAGATGAATTTCACGATAGTGATTGGGGAAATCCGGATGAGATGAGCCATCTTGTGGGGGAGAAGGTAGATCACCGATTGCTTCTCTCACGGTCTTTGGGGGTAAGTTTAAAGCATTAGGAAATGCGTACTTAGCTGTTCTTGAGCTATTTAGATGTTCACCAACTAGAAATGCACGTTTACGGAATTGTGGGACTCCATAATCAGCTGCATCCAATGTAGAGATGTGGCAGATATATCCATAAGATTCTGTCTGTTTGATTACTTGATCTAGATAAGGCTTTCCGTGTTTGCTAAGTAGCCCTTTAACATTCTCCATCAAAAAAAAACGTGGACGTAACTCAGTTACAAGACGTATGTACTGCAGGACTAAGCTGTTTCGAGGATCCTTTCTTGTCCCTCTTCTTTGTACAGAAAATCCCTGACATGGCGGCCCTCCAGCAACAAGGGTGCAGTCTCCCCGTCCTATGCCAGCAAAGGACATAACATCCTTAGCCGACAGCTCTTCAATGGATGTCTCTAGGACATGTTTTCCAATATTTTTCTCATAAGTTGAAACGGCAATGTGGTCATTGTCGGATGCTGCAATTACTTTAAATCCTGATTGAATCAGACCAAGAGAAAGACCTCCTGCGCCTGCAAACAAATCAATCGCGATGAGGTCATTATGCCTAGGCAGCATTTTTGCTGCCTCTTTTTTTCTTAATTCCATTAATCTTAATCGCAAATCCAGACCCGATAGGACCAGCAATATCAATCCCACCGTCATCTATTAGCTTACCCGGAGTGAACTTGCCAATTAATTTTAAAGCTATGAATTTCATAAAAAATTGAGCAGCAACAGGTGGTACTGCATTCCCAATCTGTTTGAATTTATCATCAAAGGGCCCTAAAAAACTATAATCGGCAGGAAAACCTTGCAACAAAGCGGCTTCACGTACAGTCAATCCTCTATCTTGCTCAGGATGCGTAAAACGTCCGCATGACGGGGTTCTACACCGTGCTGTTATCGTCACTGAAGGTTTGTCCCAGGCAAGCCGCCCATAGACATCTGTATAACCACCGTGGCTTTCTCTCACCTTATCAAGGCAGGCTGGCCCAACTCCAGTAGGCCGATTGCCTCCGTCCTTTGGTATTTGAGAAAGCAGTTTAACTGTCGAAGCTCTATGTGTTGATGCAGTATGCATCGAATCCGTCTTGCATTTTTCACCAGAAGACAATTTTGGTAACTCGAATATCGCGTCTCTAACTGTCTTAAATTCATGAGGACGTAAAAACCCGAAAGGCATATCAAAATCGTCTTTCAGCCCAATCATAATTGCCCTGAAGCGTTCTTGCGGAAGTCCTAGGGTTGCGAAGTTATAAATACGGCTTTTGAGAGTTATGCCAGCATCAGCTAGTATCGCCTTCCCTTTTTGAAAAAATGGCCAATGTGATTTGGAGAATATATCAGGTACATTTTCCATAAATACAGCATCGGGGAATAGACGTGCGGCAATAGTACAGAAATCAACGAACAAATTTCTTCTGGCATCTGCTCCTTTCTTTGATTTCCTATGTGCAGCAAACCCTTGGCATGGCGAACAGCCAATGAGCAGCAACTTGTCAAATTTTTCTAAATGCATCTCCGCAACAAACGAGTCCAAGGCATTGGGGGTACTAGCAAGGCTAGAAATATCCAAGTGTTCGCACTTCGTTTGAATCATATTTTCATAGGTTTTGCAGCAGTGGACATCGTTATCTATAGCGCGGACAATATCATATTCAACTCCGTCCACCTCGACAGATTTAACCCCTGCGCTGACACCACCACATCCCGAAAAAAAATCTAACACACCAATTTTCATAGCAATAATTAAACCACGATTACTTGTCTCTTACACTGCTTCCTTTCTATTAAGAAGCTTCCCTTGCCCTCTGTCTTGGCTTGAACATTACCAACATTTCAAGAAAAACCCTAACAGCATAATTCTCTGTTAAATAAGCATGTTAGTTATTTTACCCGCGCTTACGAAGTTGATTTTCAAGCATTGTTAATGGTCACTTTTTAAGGAATTCTTGAATTTTTATGGTAAGTCTATCAAGGTCCCCTGTTTCACACTCCCAAATAACAAGGACTTCCCATCCCAAGTGGCACAAAGCTTCCGCGACTTTTTTGTCTCGTTTTATGTTGTTATCTAGCTTCTGGTCCCAAAAGGATTTATTGGTTGCCGGTCTTTTGGATTTGGAACAACCATGCTGGTGCCAAAAACATCCATTGACGAAAATGATTGAATTCCAACGGGGCAACACGATGTCGGGCTTCCCCGGTAAATCTTTTCTATGGAGACGAAAACGGTAACCAAGCGCATGAAGTAACCGCCGGACTATAAATTCTGGCTTCGTGTCTTTGCTTCTTATTCGCCCCATTATTTGGCTTCGTTTATCTGGAGAAAAGATATCCATGGCATTCTTTTACTATGACAATCATCTCCATTGTGGCCAACCAAAAATGTTGTCCTTCGGTTGACCACGAAAAAAGGCAGTCACCACTTTCATGATAACTGCCCTTATTCATTGCGTCTTGTGGTCGGGATGAAAGGATTTGAACCTTCGACCCCCTGAACCCCATTCAGGTGCGCTCCCAGGCTGCGCTACATCCCGACGCAAAGGAGATTTATTTAGCCGTAGTTTTGGGGGTTGTCAAACATTTATTGCTTTTTTTCTCATTTTTTTTGCCGAGACTGGTGTGCGGCGGCTCCGGGGGCTTGTCTGGCGCGTGTTTCAGGGGGAGAAACGGTTGTGGTCCGCGTTTTTGCTCAGGGCAGATAAGTTGTAGTGAGGGCCCGGCTCCAGTCGGGCAACTGTTTGATGATGCCCTGGGCCAGCAAAAAGCGGGCGGTCTTGTCCAGGCTCGTACGGATGCTCTGGTCCAGGGTCAGATCGTAGCGGTGCAGGGCCATGGCGTGCTGCGTACGGGGCAGAGGCAGGCCGGTCTCCGCGGACATTATTCGGGCTGCTTCCTCAGGATGGGCCCGGGCGTATTCGGCGGCCTGTTTCATGGCTTGCAGAAAGCGTTTGAGCAGATCTTCGCGGCCCGCAAAGTGGGTTGTGTTGACCAGGGTCAGGATGGGGTAGGCGTTGCCCAGACCGCCCAGGGTGCAGAGCTGGCGCGCGCCTTTTTCCTCGGCCGCGGACGGCGTGGGCTCGCTGGCGGCAAAGGCCTCGATGGATCCGGCCAGCAGGGCTTCCAGCATGGTGCCGGGCGTCAGATCCACCAGCCGTACGTCCGCGGGCTTCAGGCCCGCGCGGTTCAGGGCGGCCAGCAGTCCGCCGTAGGTGGAGGTGCCCTCTTTTACGCCGATCGCCTTTCCGCGCAGGTCCGCCAGAGTCTCGAAGGGGGCGTCCGCGCGAACCATGACGCGGTGGCGGTGTTCGCCGGATGCGTGGCTGGCGATGATCACAAAATCCGGGCTGCGGCTGGCCATGATCACCGCGGTGGCGTCGCCCATGCAGCCCAGATCCGCTGCGCCCGAATACAAGGCCTCGGCGCAGGCCGGGCCGCTGCTGAAGCGCTGCGGCTCCACCCGCAGGTCCGCGTTCTCGAAAAAGCCCATGGTTACGGCCATAATCGGGATCACGCTGCCGATACGGTCCTGAAACGCAAAACGGATGGTATCCTGCCCGGACGCGTGGGCACTTACACAGGTAATTCCCAGCAACAAGACGATGATACAGACAGCACGTATGGTTCGCATCTCTCTTTCCTCATGGTTTGATACGGCGAAATCAACAACAGAAATTTGCCTCCGACGCCGCCAGAGAGGCGCGCAACTGTTCCGCGCTTTCCCGCAGATTGCGGTCCGTCCGGCATCCGGGCGCGTTGCGCGGCAGGCGGAGATCCGCGTACAGCTTGCCGGGGCCGGGAGTCAGAATGACGACTCTGTCTCCAAGGTAGGCGGCCTCTTCCACGCTGTGCGTCACGTACAGCACGCTGCGGCGCGTCCGGCGCAGCTGCAGCAGTTCGTCCTGCAAGCGCTCCCGGGTCAGGGCGTCCAGCGCGCTGAAGGGCTCGTCCATCAATAATACGTCCGGCTCCAGAACCAGGACACGGGCGATTGCCGCGCGCTGCCGCATGCCGCCGGAAAGCGCGTACGGATAAGCATCCGCCGCACCGGCCAGCCGCATCAATTCGAGCTGGCGCTCAACCCTGTCCTGCAAATACGTTCCTTTCAGCCCTTTGCGGCGCAGCCCGAAAGCCACATTTTCCCGGACAGTGAGCCAGGGGAAGAGGTTGGCGTCCTGAAACACCAGCGCGCGGTCCGGTCCGGGCGCTGTCACTTCCGTACCTTGTACCAGGACGCGCCCGCGCGACGGCTTTTCGAATCCGGCCACCAGGTGCAGCAGCGTGGTCTTGCCGCATCCGCTCGGACCAAGCACACAGACGAATTCGCCCTGGTCCACGGAAAAATCCAGATCCGCAAGGACCTGCCCGGGCGCTCCGGGCCGGGCGGCTGGAGCATCAAACCATTTGTCCACATGCGCAAAACGGATCATGGCTTGTCCGCCAGCGGCCGCCAGCGCGCCAGGGTGCGTTTTTCCAAGGTCCGGAAGAGCAGCATTTCGAAAAGCAGGCCGATGGCGCAGATGAGCACGATGCAGGCAAAGGACGACGCATAGTCCAGGGTCCAGCGGGATTGAATTATGGCGTAGCCGAGCCCGGTGCCCGCACCCACGACCATTTCCGCGGCCACCAGAACGCGCCAGCCCGTGCCCAGGCCGATACGCAGCCCGCTCAGCAGGGCCGGAAGCGCGGCCGGAAGCAGCACCCGAAAGAACAGGTCCCCCCTGCCCGCGCCCAGCATTTGGGCCGCGCGTACGAAGCGTATGTCCACGGAGCGGATACCCGAAGACGCGCTGATGGCCACGGGCGCAAAGGCCGCCATGGCGATCATGAACACGGTGGCCCGTTCGCCGATGCCGAACAGCAGAATAGCCACGGGTATCCAGGCCAGACCGGGCACCAGCAGTAGCAATTGCGGTATCCGGGCCGTGGCCCGTTCAAAACTCAGGCTGCGCCCGGCCAGCAGCCCGTACGTCAGCCCGGCCGCAGCCGCCATGGCGAACCCGGCCAGCCAGCGGCGCAGGCTGGCAAGCAGATGCGTATAAATGCCCTGGCGCGACAAGGGATCGCCCTGCAACAGCTCCAGCACCCGTACGCCGGTCTGCCAGGGCGTGGGAAAGGCCACTCCGCGCAGCAGCCAGACGGCCTGAGCCGCGATCTCCCAGACTCCAAGCACCAACAGCACCGGCGCGAGCGTCCAAATCAGGCTGCGCAGTCCGGAGGCCTTGGCGGAACACTCGGACTTCATGCCTCTTTTTCCTGCGCTTCGCTTCCGGACGTTTCGGTGCTGCAGGCGCAACCGCCGGACATCCGCAATTCGCCCGGCGCCTTGGGCAGTAACAGGCGCGGCAGCAGCTGGCCTTGCAACAGCTGGTCCGGCAGCTCCGTACGCACCTGCTCGAAAAACGCGTCTATCAGACACATCTGGGTAGTCAGCGTACGAATCCAGCGCAGCAGACATTCCTGCCCGGTCTCGGTCAGATAATATATACGCCGCGCCGGGCCCTGGGCGGCCGTATCCCATTCGGAAGCCAGCATGCCCCGCTTTTCCAGGGTATTCAGATGGCGGTAAAGCCCGGTCATGTTCAGACTGATACCCAGCTCCTCCAGCTGCCGCCCGATGATCTTGCTCAGCTCGTAGCCATGGATGCCCTCATGCGTACGCAGAGTCAGCAAAATCCAGGGGGCTGCGAGATTGCGAATGTTCTTGCCGCTGCACGGACAATCATCCAGCTCTTTGCTCATAATTATTCTCCAACTGCAAATATTCCTCATTGTAGAATAGCACTAGCCGGCTGGTCAAGGCGTGGAGGCAACACTATTGCATCTGCCGGGAGTGTCCGCGGAGAGCTGTCGTCCTGCCATGCAGAGGCTTAGGACCTGCATATCATATGATTTTATGAGGAGTTACCTGAATAAACCAAATAAACGTTTCGGGAAAGCCCAGAGAACCTTTTTACCAAAAAGGTTCTCTGGCCGCCGGAGACATCCTCCCATGCGTCAGAAAATACTTCCGGTGGTCACAGCAGCACTTGCCTGGGCTGGTCTTCCTGTGCTTCGTCCAGTTCCTCTCCGGTCCGGGAAACTCTGATCCGCTGCCAGCGGGGCGTACGCCCGGCAAGTTGCATGGCACGGGAAGTCAGTCCGCGAATGGCGCCGCAACAGGGAACTTCCATCTCCATGCTGGTGATGCTGCGCGGCTTGGCGGCCTGCAGAATGGCCTGGAGTTTTTCCACCTGCATCTGCGCATCGTCGAATTTCGGACAGGTCAGCAAAACCACCTTGTCTTTGATGTAGTGTTCGTGAAAGCCCGGCACGGATACCGGAACGCAGTCCGCGACCAGCAGGATGTCCGCGCCCTGGAGAAAAGGGGCGGTCGGCGGAACAAGGCGCAGCTGTACGGGCCAGTGCCCCAGGGCGCTGGTCGTGGAATCCAGGCTGCGGGCCGCATTCTGCGCCGCGCACGGACTGGGGGCGACCAGTTGTTCGGTCGGTTGCAATGCTTCCTGCATACGGCGTTCGACTTCCGCTTGGTCGAACGCATCGGCCTCCCGTTCGATGACTTTGAGCGCGCCCGTGGGGCAAACGCCCAGGCAGGCGCCCAGGCCGTCGCAGAGTTTTTCGGCAATGAGCCTGGCCTTGCCGTCCACCAGCACCAGCGCGCCTTCCTGACAGCCGGGAATGCACTGGCCGCAGCCGTCGCAAAGTTCTTCGTCTATCTCTATGATGTTACGTAATGCCTGCATTGTTTTCTCCTCGCTGGCCGCCGGAAGCAACGCCCGGCGGCCGCGGGTCGTTGGGAGGATGTCATCCGAGGATGGCTTTCAAATCTTCATCCGGGGTGGAAATGGCCTTGATGGCGTAATTTTCCACCAGGAAACTCACAACATTGGGCGTAATAAAGGCCGGCAGCGATGGGCCGAGGCGGATGTCCCTGACGCCCAGCGCCAGCAAGGAAAGCAGGATGGCCACGGCCTTTTGCTCGTACCAGGAAAGCACCAGGGACAAGGGCAGATCATTGACGCCGCAGTCAAAGGCCTCGGCCAGGGCCAGGGCGATTTTCACGGCCGAATAGGCGTCGTTGCACTGGCCGATGTCCAGCAAACGCGGGATACCGCCGATGTCGCCGAGATCCTTATCGAAAAAGCGGAATTTGCCGCAGGCCAGCGTAAGCACCACGCAGTCCTGGGGCACTTTTTCCACAAACTCCGTATAGTAGTTGCGGCCCGGTTTCGCACCGTCGCATCCGGCCACCAGAAAGAAATGGCGGATGGCGCCGCTCTTGACGGCCTCGATGACCTTGCCGGCCACGCCGAGCACGGCATTGCGGCCGAAACCGACCAGCACCCGGCCGTTGTCTTGGTCCGTAGTGAATCCGGGCAGAGACTGCGCCCGTTCGATGACCGGAGTAAAATCCTTGCTGCCGCCGGATCCGTTGCCGATATGCCGGATGCCGGGCCAGCTGACCAGGCCTGTGGTGAAAATGTTTTCAGGATAGGCCTTGGGGTCCTGAATGCAATTGGTGGTCATCAGAATGGCGCCGGGAAATGCGGCGAATTCTTTTTTCTGATTCTGCCAGGCAGTGCCGTAATGGCCGTAAAAATGCGGGTATTTCTTGAGTTCCGGATAGCCGTGGCAAGGCAGCATCTCGCCGTGCGTATAGATGGTGATGTCTTTGTCTTTGGTCTGCTCGAGCAGCATGGCCAGGTCCTTGAGGTCGTGGCCGGAGATCAGTATGGCCTTGCCCTGCTTGTGCCCCAGAGGTACGGGCGTGGGCACGGGGTGGCCGTAGGCTCCCGTATTGGCGGCATCCAGCAGTTCCATGGCGCGGATGTTGATCTTGCCGCAGTCCAGCACCAGCCCGACGGCTTCTTCCAGGCCCAGATCCATACGCAGCGTGGCGGCCAGAGCGCGTTCGATGAAGGCATAGACCGCGTCGTCCTCCTGTCCGAGAATCCGCGCATGATCTGCATAGGCGGCCACGCCCTTGATGCCGTAAATCAATGTCTGCTTGAGAGATTCGATGTCCGGATTGGGGTCTGCTGCGGCAGTGAGCGCGTATGCTTTGGCATCCGCCAGCATTTCGTCCGAATTCGAGGGAATGGCGTATGTGGCCGGACCGGACTGGGGCAGTTTGCCGCCGAACTGAACCACCTTGGCGGCCAGGACCTCGCGGTGCCCTACAGCCTCTTTGACCAACGCGGCAATCCGCTCGGGGTCGAAGCTGACATTGGTAAGGGTGGAAAACATGGCCTCGCAGAGAAAGGGGCCGACCTCCGGATCAACGCAGTCGACCACGCGGCCGGCCTGGGCGACCTGGGACAGGCCTTTCAAAACACCGATCAGCAGATCCTGCAGGTCAGAAGCGGCGGGAGTTTTTCCACAGACGCCGATTTGATAACAACCTTTGCCTTTCGCGGTTTGTTCACACTGATAACAAAACATACTTTTTCTCCTGTGCATGAGTTAGGCCCAACGTTCGTGTGCTCTGGAGAATATCCGGAACCTGCGCCGCCGCCTTTGACTTAAGTCATATTGAGCAAAAAATTTTATGCGAAAAGTGTATCCGATTTTGGGAAAAAAATACGAGTATCCGTCTTCCGGGCACAACCGAGCCGGGCTCGGCTGAAATGAGGGGGGTTCGAAGCAAGAAAATACCTTGCTATTAAAAACGATACAGCGTACGAATTTTGAACAGCAAGACGGTTTCGATGATTCCGCATATATTTCAATGTCATCTTTCAGTCTTGTATGCACGTTAACCCCCAAGGAAAACAAGGCTGACACATGCAGGGAACCTCCGAGACCCCTTCTTTTTTCGTACCTGTATCACTTTCTGCGCAGATATTTCCGGCAGTAAACTTCTGATGGTTCATTATTTTTTGAAAAATGTTCTGAAGAGTCCTTGTCTTTGCGTCTTTCGCATCCGCATGATACCGTTTGCCTGTTTTTCGTATTACCGCACGTTTTAATCCAGGAACAACTAATGTCATTTCCCTCTCTCTCAATTGGCG
Source organism: Desulfovibrionaceae bacterium (assembly GCA_963677785.2). Classification (GTDB taxonomy): domain Bacteria; phylum Desulfobacterota; class Desulfovibrionia; order Desulfovibrionales; family Desulfovibrionaceae. The sequence goes on from CAXXDH010000003.1 coordinate 876,212, forward strand.
ATATCACCTTACCTGTGCCGATTGTTCAGGGTGGCATGGGCATCGGAGTTTCGCTCTCCGGGCTCTCCTCCGCAGTTGCCAACGCTGGCGGCCTGGGCGTCATCGCCACCGCCGGCATCGGCTTTGATGAACCCGACTATGCCTCGAATACGGCCGCGGCCAACATCCGCGCGCTGACCAAATATATCCGCCAGGCCAGAGAATGGACAAAAGGCGTGCTGGGTGTGAACATCATGGTAGTTCTCACCAACTATGCCGAAATGGTCAGCACCGCGGTGTCCGAAGGTATTGACGTCATTTTTTCCGGCGCCGGACTGCCCATGGCCCTGCCCGAGCTGGTCAGCAAAGAGTCTCCGACCAAGCTGGTGCCCATCATTTCATCCGCCCGTGCGGCAAAGGTCATCTGCAAGCGCTGGCTCTCCTTATATAAACGGTTGCCGGACGCTCTGGTGGTGGAAGGCCCCAAGGCCGGAGGCCATCTTGGCTTCAAGCCGGAAGAACTGGAGGACGAGCGCTTCCAGCTGCAACGGCTGATTCCCGAGGTTGTCGCCGCCGTGGCCCCTTTTGAAGAAAAAGGCCAATGTTCCATTCCGGTCATTGCGGCCGGAGGCATCTATTCGGGGAGCGACATCCACGAAGCCCTGCAACTGGGAGCTTCGGGAGTACAAATGGGCACCCGATTCGTGGCCACCCACGAATGCGACGCATCCGATGCGTTCAAGCAAAGTTATATCGAGGCCCAAAAGGAAGACCTGATGATCATCAAAAGCCCTGTGGGACTGCCGGGCAGGGCCATCAGAAATCCTTTTTGCCAGAAAGTGGAGCAAGGCAAACGGACGCCGTTTTCCTGCCCCTACCATTGTATCCGCACCTGCGATTTCAAAAACAGTCCTTTTTGCATTGCCCTTGCTCTGGCCAGCGCCCGTAACGGCAACGTGGACAAGGGTTTGCTTTTTGCCGGCGCAAATGCCTATAAAGTCAATGAGATCGTCTCAGTGGAAGAGTTGATCAAGTCCCTTCAAAAAGAATTCGATGTTTGTTGTCCTGATCTGTCTGTGGACGCGCATGGTCAGCTCGGGGTGACCCGTGCAACCCCTAACTTCAAAAGGAGAGCCGCAAATGAGTAAGGCAGAAAAAGGCTCCAACGTATCCGTTCACTACACGGGCAAACTCAATGACGGAACCGTTTTTGATTCGTCGACGGATCGGGACCCCCTGGCATTCGTTGTGGGCAACGGAGATGTGATCCCCGGTTTCGATACAGCCGTTTTGGGTATGGCTGTAGGAGAGTCCAAATCCGTCGTTATTCCCCCCGAAGAAGCGTACGGCCCCCACCACGAACAGATGGTCATGCAGGTGAAGCTGAACGAACTTCCGGAAGGCGCTGTAGAAGGGGCCACACTGCAGGCCGAAATCGAAGGCCAGACTGTCTATTTCAATGTGACGGGAATCGAAGAAGACACAGCAATCTTGGACGGCAACCACCCGCTTGCCGGCAAGGAATTGCAGTTTGATATTGAACTCGTAGAAATAAGCTGAGCGGTTGGCGCTCGGCAGATTCAGATTTCGGTGTTTTGCAACAACCGAATCGCCAATGATTAATCTAGAATAAGGAAGAGCAGATGTCTTACGAAGGAAAAGTGAAGTGGTTTAATGATTCCAAGGGTTTTGGCTTTATCGAATACGGAGAGGGAGAGGACGTGTTCGTTCATTTCTCCGCAATCCAGGCCGATGGCTTCAAAACCCTGCAAGAGGGAGCATCCGTACGTTTTGAAATTGAAATGACTCCCAAGGGGACTCGCGCAACCAACGTCGAGCTCCTCTAGCTCTCACGAAAGCTGCTGCAAGCTTGACATGATGATGGCCCCTGCGCACTCGCGCGGGGGCTTTTTTGTTTGCTTTTTTTTGAGCGATCATAATTAAAAACCCGATTGATTGATGATGGTCATATTGAGATTGCCGAGTATTCCCCCAAAACAGAGAGCTGTCCGCGAAGGCACTGCGCTTCATGATTACACATGAGGAGCTTGCGGAGTACATGAAGATCGAGGCGCTGAGAAAGAAACTCGCAGTTGGCGAACAGCAGGCAGCGAACAATCAATTCGTTGACCAGGATATGGCCGGTATTATCCGGGAAGACAAGGCCGTGGGGAATGGGAGGAGAACATGCAAATGCCTACCTCATGACCATTGAGGATACCTCTCAAACTCTTGCAAATAATCCGAAAATGGGACGCGCCAGGGCAGATATCAAAACAGGAGATTACTCATTCAGTGTAGACTACCATACTATATTCTCCATGCTGAATGGAGAGGGTATCAACATCATCAGCGTACATCATGAAAGAATGGATGTGCAAATACGGCTGACTGATTTTTCTGGCTAGAAAAATTTCTTATAGATTCTCCTACATAAACTGTGAAATTCAGTTTCTAAAACGATATCACCAGGTGATATGGCAATAATATAGATTATTTCGATCCAGAAATAGTGTATTTCACTCTCTGCGAATGCCAATGTGCTTAAACTCCAGTCCCGATAAGTGGCAATTGTCTGTCGATACGAAAAAAAACGAGAAACAGTGTCTTATCCTTTTGCTCGAGTTCCTTGGGGTAGCAGCGCCTGCAAAGGGAGTATAACAGTTCAGTCCCTTGTTCTTCTTTCAGTTTGGTCAAAGCCAAACGTACGCCCTTGTGCCCCGGACCTTCTTCAATAAATAAATAATGAGCTTTGGGGTTGCTTTCCACATTCTGGTGGCTGAGCTTATTATTCATGATGAGGCCCAGTGAGCCGTCATCCATGACGTGCGGACGCGAATAAATGGCAGCGTTGACTTCGCCCTCTTTGCTGGCTGTCGATAACACACCGTAACCTTTGGTAGTCTCAAAGTAATCTTTAAGGTCCATCTCTCCCTCCAAGCATATTGCAAGTGCGTGGAATGAAAGAGAGCCCTGGAAAACAGGATTCACAGGGCACTCTGTTTGAATTTTTCCATTGCCTGAAAGATTATCCTCCAAACCAGCCAGGACTGATTACTTCCAGAGCCTTTGTGTAGTTAGCTCTCAGACTCTCGAGCTTGCCACCAATGCTCTTTTCTGTACCGCTCATATCGCTGGGGCAAGATTCCGTGATGGAAGCAGCAATGTTTTCAATCTCTTTTACTGTAGATTTAATGAGATTCAGCGTATCGGCAACCTTTTGCTGATCGCTGGATTCAAGCTCTCCGACTTCGACAAGAACATCATAAAGTCTTGATTTCCAAACACTAAGCTCCATCTGCAGTCCATGGCAGTAACTGGCGGCGGCTTTTTTCTTCTCCTCCTGAGACGAACAGCCATCAATAGCTGAACAGCTGAGACAGGGGCCAGGATAATCAATGTTAGCCATTTGTAATCCCTCACTGTTAGTAGTCCAATAAAAAAGATTCTCAAAATAGTAGCACAGTTTATTGGATGAAAAAAAGTAAAAAAGTAAAAAAAAGTCGAATAAAAGATGGCCGACGTAATCCGGGAATGCAAATCAGGGTTGGAAATGGCCACCGTCGAACAATGACACAGAAATAACTCGCTTGAATATTTGATTAAATCAATTTACTCACTATGCTTTAAAAAAATCTTTCTATTTCAAGAAGTGGATTGGGTGAGAATTTGCACATGGCACACCCACCTGAAACCAAAGTCCTGACCGCGCACTTCCCTCTTTCTCTGGCCGAAAAGGTCGACCAACTCGCTGCCAAGCTTGCGCGTTCGCGCGGCTGGGTCATCAAGCAGGCGCTGGCCGCCTGGGTCGAGATGGAGGAGGAACGCGAGCGCATGACCAGAGAAGCCCTGACAGATGTGGACGCCGGACGCGTCATTGACCATCAGGAGGTCCAGGCCTGGGCGGACAGTCTCTGCACAGCCCCCCCCCTGCTTGTTCCCAATGGACAGCAAGACCTTGTCGGATGACGTACGGCTCCATGAAGATCTTGCTCGGGTGTATAAATCCGCAGCAGCCCGTACCGTGCAGCAACTGACGTCTGTCCCGACCCGCCTCTTGACCACGCCCCGCATTGGAGAAAAGCTCGACGTATTCTCTCCACGCGAAGTACGCCGTATTCTCGTCGGGCAGTATGAAATGCGCCATGAGATCCGGATGGCAACAATCTGGATGTTGCGCGTATGGCATACGCGGGAGCGGAGGTACCGGAGCCCTTACACCTAAAAAACTCTTTTTTTCAATTAGTTGTGATGTTCTTTCACAGAATTTCACGGGAAAAAAGTTTGACCTATCAAAGTGACTCTGTGCTTACTCTCTCGGGTATCCAAAACATTGAAATGCAAAAATCATTCTCCCTAACTGCAAGGAAACGTCCATGCCCGAAGCAGAGAGTTTTTCCTGGTTTGTTTTACACCGTATCCTGGCCCTGATGATTTTGTTCTGCCTTGCTCCAAGCGCAGCTGCGGTTGCATCCGGCGGCATTGATCCCGCAGACCCCATGGTCAGAGTCACATCGCCGCCGACCGACATCGACGTGAACGCCGCGTTGATCAAAGTGGGACATGACGTAAGCGCCGCAACAGGGGTAGACGAAAAATTCATCACCTACTACTGGCAAACCTTCGATAATATTATATATAATGGCGAGCCCTCCACGGCGCCCCTTTTTGTGGATCTCTACGTGCCCGGCTTTTTTTCGGACGAACAGGTAGAAAGCATGATCACGGCGGTGGCCGACGCCCTGGTTGCCCACACCGGCATCGAACGCAAGTGGCTCTTCATCCACACCCACTACCCCTTGCAGGGGCAAATCTACATCGGCGGCGAGCTGCAACACTGGGACAATTACCGCGGCCGGAAGGACAGTTCCCCCAGCGCCCCCGAACAGCGCTCCATGGAGGGTTTTCTCTTCAACGACAGCGCTTTCGCCTTTCAAAGCCTCTGGCGTTTCGGCACCATCGCCTCCGGCGCGGCCGACCTGGGCGAACTGCTTACCGCCACCAGCCGGATCGAGGATTTCGACAATGAAAGCTGGTACGATTCCTGGAATACCCTGGCCCTGCAGCTTCGCGCCACAGCCCGGGAGTTCGAAGCGGCCGGTCACAGACGCAGTGCCATGCAGGCCTATTTCCGGGCCACAACCTACTTTCGAACCGCTTCCATTTATCTCTACGGCAATGATCCTCGCGGCACCCAGGCCTGGAAAAACGGCCGCGACACCTTTCTCAAGGCGGCCTCCCACTCAGAGGGGCGGATCACCCCCGTACGCATTCCCTACGCCGATACAACCCTGCCGGGCTATTACGTCACGGTGGACGGAAGCCGGCAGAAGCGCCCCTTGCTGCTGATCCAGACAGGACTCGACGGTACGGCCGAAGACCTCTACTTCATCATGGCGGCTCAGGCAGTGAAGCGGGGGTACAACTGCCTGATCTACGAAGGCCCGGGACAAGGGGAGATGATAAGCCTGCAGCAACGCCCCTTCCGCCATGACTGGGAAAAAGTGGTGACGCCGGTGGTGGATTTTGCCCTGAGCCTGCCGGAAACAGACGCCGAGCGGCTGGCAATTCTGGGCTACTCCATGGGGGGTTACCTGGTGCCCCGTGCCCTGGCTTCTGAAAAGCGCATCCGCTGGGGCATCGTGGACGGCGGAGTCTTCAGCGTATTCAACGGCACCTTGGCCAACTTTCCGGATAGTGTGCGCCAAGCTTTTACCGCCGGAGACTGCGACACCGCGGTGAACGAACTGGTAACGCAGGAAATGTCAAAAAATCCCACAATCAACCAGTTCATAAATCAGATGTTCCGGACATTCCAAGTCAAGACCCCCTGCGAACTCTTCAAAAAACTGCAACGCTTCAATGTGACCGACAGCATTGCAAACATCAAAGCTGAAATGTTGGTAGTCAACTCCAGCAAGGACCAGGTGGCCGGTTCCAAGGAACAAGCCAGGCTGTTCTACGAAAAGCTCGATACGAAAAAGAGCTACCTGGAGTTCGACACCTCCCATGGCGCGCAGTTTCATTGCCAGCTCGGCGCGCCCCAGTTTTCCAGCGAGCGCATTCTCAACTGGCTGGACGAGCGGGCAAAACCCAAGGCCCCGGCAACCCTCTAACCTGCAGCGGACTTTCCACAAGGATATTATGATGAACCCCATACGCTCCATGTCTTTTGTTGTATCGCTTATTGCCCTGTTTCTTGTACTTCTCCCAACGGTTGTCCCGGCAGCTGAGGAGGCAAAGTCCTTCGACGCCCACGCCACCACCTTCAGCTACTTTTTCCAGGACAAGGACATGGACTTCCATTTCGGCAACCTCGTACTGGGCGCTACCGGCAACGGCGGGGTCGAAATCGGCGAAGCTTTCTACGCCGCCTCGCAGATCAAAGACGGCGACGCCGCCTCCTGGCAGCGGGAATGGTACGAGCTTGGGAAACGCGTCGAAGCCCGCGGTCTGGCATCTCTGAACCAAGGCCACAAGGTCAGCGCCAGGGCGCAGCTGTTGCGCGCCGCCAACTACTACCGCATCTCTCTGGTCTCCATGTTGCCGGATAATCCCGAGTTCGCGGCCAGAGCCAAGAAGGTACGCAGCCTTATGCGCCAGGCCGGCGCCTTGTTCTCCCCGCCGCTGGAATATTTCGAGACGCCCTTCGAAGACACGAAACTGCCAGGCTATTTCTGGCCGGCGGCCGGCAAGGGACCGCATAAGACCCTGCTCATGATCGGCGGGGGCGAGACCTTCGCTGAGGACCTCTTTTTCTATATCGCGCCCAAGGCTCATGAACGAGGGTACAACTTCATGACCCTGGATTTGCCCGGACAGGGGCTTTTACCTCTGGAAGGGAAAACCTTCCGGCCGGAGATGCAACCGGCCATGCAAAAGGCGGTGGACTACGCACTCAGCCGCCAGGAAGTGGATCCCAATCGGCTGGCTGCCTTTGGCTACAGCGGCGGAGGCGGATTCGTGCCCCAGGCCGCCCAGATCGACCCCCGCATCAGAGCCATTGCCATGAGTTCGGCCGTGGTGGACGCCTACCCCCTCTTTGCCACCATGCCGGCAGTTACGGCCACAAAAGAACAGAGAGAAAAGTGGAGCAGCTTTCACGGCGATGTGATCAAAAACATCTGCTGGCGCTGGGGAGTCCCCATGGACAACCCCGCCGCACTGGACGAAGCCAACAAAGGCTACACCTTCGATCCTTCGATCGTGACAGTGCCGGCTTTGATCATCATCGGCGAAGGCGAGATACGCAGCCAGGAGGTGCAACGGCAGCAGCAGCTTGCCTTGCAGGGCTTTGCCTCGCCGAACAAAAAAATGGTGGTGACCCCCTCGGATGAAGGCGCCACCAACCACTGCATCATGGAAAACCGCAGTATTGTGGCCCAGGCGCTTTTCGACTGGCTCGATGAAATCTTCAAATAACACTCATTAAGGGGATTGTACCCCGGAAAACAAAAGTCCCGAGCTTTCGCGTCCGCACGGCGACCAGGGGGACGCCTCCGGACGCGCTAAGTTCTTACTTGGGGCGGGGGAGCCGCACGATTCGGGCTCCCCCACAATGGAAGTCGACTCGGGAGCCCCGAGAACTAGGATGGGGAGTGAACAATGAAACGAGTTGTTTTTCTGTTGGCGGCGGCCACGGTTCTGCTGCTGCAAACCGGGTGTTCGCTGCTGGGACCGCCAAGTGTGGCGCGCGACAGGTTTGAGTACAACAGCTCCCTGGCCACGTCCTGGAAAGAACAAATCCTCTCCAACATCATCAGGATCCGATACGTGGAGCCGCTCTTCTTTACTGACGTTGGCGATATTGTGGCTTCGTACTCCCTGCAGACCGGCGTCACCATCGGCGGCTCCCGGACCTTCTTCGCCCAGGCCGGATCCATGGATTTCGAAGGAAGCGGCAGCTTCACGGACCGCCCCACCATCACCTACAAACCGTTGATCGGCACGGCCTTTTTTTACGGCATCATGTCGCCCATGCCGCTGCGCAACATCCTGCTGAGCATCGAATCCGGAGCCTCGGCCGCCTTTTCTCTGCGCTGGGGCGTACGCAGCATCAACGGTCTGCGCAACGAACGGCTCACAAACAAAGGATACATGCCGCCTGACCCGCAATTCCTCAGAGCCGTGGAGCTCCTGGCTCTGCTGCAGTCGGAAAACGCCCTGCACATAGTACACGAGCAGGTGGCGCCCCAGACTCAGAACCAGGGAATACGTCTGGCGCAGTACGGCGGCCGGAGTATGGCCCAAAGGCCGGGTCGGACTCCGGGCCAAATGCCTGGACAAATGTTGTCGCAGCCCCTTGTACCCATGCCCAACCTGTACCTGCAGCTTGACGCGGACTCCGGCCGGGAAAAAATCGCGTCCGAAGTTGACGAATTCAAACGGCTGCTGGGGCTGGATCCGGATCAAAAGCGCTTTCCCGTGGGCTTCGGCTCCACCTCGGGCGCTCCCGAAGCGCTAACCCTGCAGAGCCACTCCCTGGCGCAAATCCTGGCCTCCGTGGCGGGCCGTGTGGACGTGCCCGAGGAGGATATAACCACACGGCGCGCCACTCCTGGCTATCCCTTGCAGAATCAAGGGGACATGTTCGACAGAATCCTGGTGCGTTCCGCCCGGTTCAAACCGAAGGACGCCTTTGCCGCCGTAAAATGCCGCGGCACCTGGTTCTGGGTGGACGACCACGATCTCATGGCCAAAAAGGTCTTTTCCTTCATCATGCTGGCCTTCACCATGCTGGACAACAACCATGACGACCAGCAGCTGCAACTGACCGTCCCCACACAGTAGCAGGGCTGCCGACACATGAAAACGCAAAATCGCGCCACATACCGGCTGAAAACAACAAGCGGCTCAAATTCTCTAGCCTGTTGGGGCCCGTGAACCGGCCCACAAAAAACTGGTTATTAAGGCGTTGCGCATCTGCCTTTTTAGGAAACCAAAGACACCCTGAGCAGCCGCCCTGTCAGGATGAGTTTTTCACCCTACGCACACCGATATTTCATTTGTGCCATTGTGCCTGTAAAATCCAAAGGAAGGTTCCTTTATGCGACACCTTTTCTGCATCACTCTCGCCGCACTGCTTTAGCTGTTTACGCAGTGCATGGCCTTGGCCGGATGCATTACCTTTCTTGAAAAACTCACAGACCCGGGCGCCCTGGCTAATGAACACCTTGGGAATTCGGTGAGTCTTTCCAACGACGGCGACGTTGCTCTTGTGGGGGCGGCAGGGTACGGCGACAGTAGCACACATGACACGTCCGGCGCGGCCTATGTGTTTGTCAGTCGTATATTGTAAATAGCTATTGTAAAGGTTAACAACCATATTATCTATCTGTTTTGGGCCTCCGTTAGGATATTGAATCATCAAAATATGATCTTTTATTTTAGATACATTAAAATCCAATTAATTCAGCAATCAATAAATATCTGACCATATTCATAGATGAAATTCTTCGAAAAAAACATGAAACAATTAATGGAACGCCAACACAATAATATTTTTCCTAAGCGGAGATACAACTTCCATCCCCCAAAATACAACACCTTAATTTTGCAACATTAAACAGCTCGTTAGCCCCCACTTTTCCATTTCCATCCTTCAAGCAAATTCTATCCTCCTGAAAATAAGCCTCTTCTCTTACTCTGCTAAATCCCGGCCATACCCCTTAACGTTCGCCCTCCGGGCTTTGCGACAGCCTTTCCTGCACCGTACGCAAGACGCGGATAGTTGATTCCACATCGGCGAGCGGCATGTCGGGAAAGATCCGCTGGATGATCTCATATTCGAGCTGCTGCGCGTGTTCGAACTTTTCCCGCCCCAACGGGGTGACGAACAGCAGCCGGGCGCGTTTGTGCCTGGGATTGTCCTCAGGGCGGACATAGCCGATTTGCACCAGGTCGTTTATGGCCACCTGAACGGACTGCCGGGACACCCCTCGCGCATAGGCCAGGTCGGATATCGTCATCGGCCCTCCTTCGAGCAGATATGCGATGTTCTTGGCTTGCGCGGACGTGAGCCCGCTCGCCTGATGCACCGATTCCTCCACTTCCTCTACCGATTTCCAGGCTCCGAACAACGTACGGAACATCCCATGGAGCGTCTTTCCTTCTGCGTATTTCATTGTTCAAAAATAGCATTTCCGAGTTGTATATGCAAATCTGATTGACAAGTTGTCAATCTAGTTGACAACTTTTTGGAAAATGATTACCCCACACGTAACGGCGACAGAACGAGCTGCCTGCCCGCTGTTCGAGAACACCTTGATATGCAACGCAACTGCGGACTCCATCAGGTCTGCGCGGACACGAGAGGAAACATCAATGAAAAAGCCCCGAAGCACCTCCAACAGCACCCGCACGATACGCACTTATTGCGCGCAATGTTTCAGCAATTGTCCGGTGGTGGCGCATATCGAAAACGGCCGGTTCGTCAGGGTCAGCCCGGACAAGGAGCATCCTTTTCACAGGCCGCTTTGTCCCAAGGGTTTTGCAGGTCCGGAACTGGTGGCCAGCGACCAGCGGCTGACCCATCCCATGAAACGCGTCACTCCAAAAGGGGCAAAGGAGCCCGCCTGGGAACGTATCTCCTGGGAAGAGGCTCTGGACACCATTGCCCGCAATATGACGCGGATAAAGCAACAACACGGACCCGAGGCCTTTGTCTTCTCCCAGACCAACGTCTCCTCGCCCCTGTGGGAGCTCACGGCCTTTATCCGGCGTCTGGCAAACCTCTACGGTACGCCCAATCACATGACCACGACCCACATCTGCAACTGGCACAGGGACAATGGCTCGGCCCTGACCTTCGGCAAGCCGGGCGACGAATTTGCCGCAGGATGGCCCGACTTTACAAATACGCGCTGCATGCTGATCTGGGGGCACAACCCGGCCAATACCTTGAATGCGTACAAGCACCAGATCAACGCTGCCCTGAAGCGCAAGGCAAAGCTCATCGTGGTGGACCCGAGGCGAACAAAGACTGCGGCCAAGGCCGACAGCTGGCTGCAGATCAAACCAGGAACCGACGGCGCGCTGGCCCTGGGGATGATTCACGTGATGCTGCAAAACGGCTGGCATGACACGGAATTCGTACGCAACTGGACAAACGCCCCGCTGCTGGTGCGTTGCGACACCGGGGATCTTCTGCGTACGCAGGCCTTGCGTACGGGGTGCGAAGACGACAACGCCTTTGCGTTCGTTGATTCCCTGACCCGACAGGTCGTGCCGTACGTTCCCGGCGAAAAATCGGAGTGTAGGCCGGAATTGGATGCGGCAGTCGACGTTCTTCTGGCCAACGGCCGGACGGTAGCCTGCAAAACCGTATTCGCTCTGCTCAGGGAGTCCGTGAGCCGCTATACGCCGGAATACGTTGAGACCGTGACCACCATCCCCGCGAAACAGCTTGTGGAAACGGTCCGCATGATTGTCGCAAACAGCCCGGCAAGCTGGTACTCCTTCAACGGCGTGGAACAGAATATCAACGCAACGCAGACGAACCGCGCCATCTGTCTTTTCTACGCGTTGACCGGAGACTTCGACAAACAGGGCGGCAACCATGTCAACTCACTGCTGCCGCCGTTGGACTATCCCTTCGGCTTTGAGTTCGTGACCCCTGAGATGTTTCGGAAAAATCTTGCGCTGCCGCAGCATCCCCTCGGTCCGGCGGGAACCATCATGGGCGTCCCGCCGCATCTGGTCTGCAAGGCCATCGAGGCAGGCGTCCCGTACCCGGTCAAGGCGCTGATGGTTTTCGGAGCCAATACGATTTCGGCCAATCCCGACAGCGCGGCCATTGCAGCCGCCCTGAAAAAGCTCGAATTCCATGTCCATATCGAACATTTCCTACCCCCCACCGCCGAACTGGCGGACATTGTCCTGCCGTCAACAAGCTTTTGGGAATCCAGCCGCGTAGGATACCCGCTGGCCTTCCGGGAAAACAACTGGGTGATCCAATGGTGTGAAGCCGTAGCCGAACCTCGCGGAGAAAGCAGAGACGTACTTTGGATACTCTTCGAACTCGCAAAGCGCCTTGGTTATTCGGAGAACTTCTGGAACGGCAGCCTGGATGCCGCTTTCGAGGCGATGCTGCAACCGACGGGCATCTCCCTTGAAGACCTGAAAAAGGCGGAGGGCGGAGTGTTCCTCCAGGGGCCGCTGGCGTATCAACAGTACCGGGAAAACGGGTTCAGTGGCATGACAGGCCGCGTTGAGCTGTTTTCGCAACTCATGAAGGACTCCGGCCATGCCCCGCTCCCCGAATGGACCGATCCGCTTTCGGTTTTCGAAAAGGCCGGCATACGCGGCGAGGACTACCCCTTTCTGCTGATAACCGCCAAACTCCGCGAATTTTGCCAGTCCCAGCACAGGGTCCTGCCTTGCCTCAGAAAACGGCATCCCAAGCCGTTTCTGGAAATAAACGAGGACCAGGCCCGGACCATGGACATCAACGAAGGCGACATGGTGTCGCTGGCTACCGCCCACGGCGCGATCCGGCTGGAGGCAAAGCCGACTCCGGACATCGGTGCGGATGTCGTCTGCACCCAGCACGGCTGGTGGCAGGCCTGCCCGGAGATCGACCAACCCGGACAGGATATCTATACGCAAGAGGGGGCAAATGCGAACCTGCTCCTGAGCGTCGATTTCACCGACAACCTAAGCGGTTCGGTACATATGCGGGGAGTTCCCTGCAAGGTACGCAAGGAAGAAAAGTAACCCTGGGCGGGAACTATTGACATATTGATGAGGCGTACTTTTGGCCAAACGCGTCAGATTTTCTTGTTGCACAAGCAATTGCAGAGGCGAGTAAAAAGCCATGTAGCGCAACGGACGTCCATCTTTCATTGCCAATAGCGGATTCTGACTCAAAAGGACTGCAAGGCGCTGCTTCCGCATTTGGGTCCGCCGACGTGCAGGAGGAGTGTATTCATTCTTCAAGCCATTACTTTGAGAAATCTGTACTGCATCAACACCGAAGGGGCTTCACGGACTCCTCCCCAATATGACAGAAATCCGTACGCAATAAAAAACCCCGCTCAGAGGCGGGGATTATAATTGCGTACGCGTTGCAGAGCCCTTTTTCAGGAACGCGTTCAGTCCACCATATGCATTTTGTCCCCGAGGCGTTCTTCTATCAAGGCTTTGGCCTTGGTCGCCAGAGAGGTGACTTCGGGCTTGGAAACCTGTTCGTCCGCGCCCACGGATTCGCCCTTGTGGCGTAGTTTGTCCGTAATGATGGAGGAAAACAGAATCACGGGCAGGTCCTTGAGCAACGGATCGGTTTTGATGCGCTTGGTCAGATTGTGTCCGTCCATGCTGGGCATTTCAATGTCAGATACCACCACCTGCAGGTAATCGTACACCTGGCGTTTTTCCTGCTCGGCCGTGGTCTTGACTTCCTGCAGTTTTTCCCAGGCATCCCGGCCGTTGGTAAAAGCCTCCACCTCGAAGTTGGCCTTTTGCAGCATATCTTTGAGCATGGCGCGAATCAGCCCGGAATCTTCTGCAATTATGGCGCGGTAGGTGCGGTTGGCGCTCCAGTCGATGGCCTCGTCCAGGCGCAGCCCCAGGGCCGGGTTGAGGTCGGCAACGATTTTTTCCAGGTCCAGCAGAAAGACGATACGCCCTTCGAGCTTGACCACGCCGGTGACGGAGTTGGAGCAGATGGAAGCGACATAGGTGCTCGGCGGTTCGACCTGTTCCCAACTGATGCGGTGAATGCGGGTCACACCCGTGACCATGAAGGCAGTGGTTACATTGTTGAACTCGGTGACAATGACCTTGGGCGGCTCTTTCTCAACCCGCTGTTTGCCCAGCCAGACGCTCAAATCCACAATGGGAATGATATGCGACCGCTGATTGAACGCCCCGAGCACTGACGGATGGTTCACTTCCGGCATGCCCGTAATATTGGGCATACGGATGATTTCCAGCACTTTTGCGACGTTTACGCCGTAATATCCTTTGTAAGGAGCTTCACCTTCTGCTTCCGCTTCTTCTTCGAGGTAGAACTCTACAATCTCCAGCTCGTTGGTGCCGGCTTCAAGAAGGATATTCGTCTGGTCCATTGGTCTGCCTCCATTAGGGGCTTCAGGTCATTTCGAAATCAGGCAATGCTACAGTCTACCCTTGAAAAAGAATTCCTTCAATATCGTCAATGACTTTTTTTGGCGTTGAGGCCCCTGCCGTCAGGCCCACCTCGGAAAAAACGCGCAATTTGTCCATGGGCAGCTGGTCGCCTGTTTCCACATGAACGCAAAATATGCCCTGATCCGCTGCCACGGAGGCCAGCCGACGCGTATTGCCGCTTTCAAATCCGCCTACGACAACCATTGCCTTGACATGCTGTGCTATCTTCAGCGCTTCCTGCTGCCGCTCCTTGGTGGCGTCGCAAATGGTATTCAATACGGGCGTGTCTTTGCCGAACCGCTTGAGCATCTTCACTTTGATCACTTCGAATTCCTGCCGGTCCTGGGTGGTTTGCGCGGCCAGAAAGCAGGGTGTGTCAGGGGAAACTTCCAGCGCGTCAAAGGCCTCGGCCGAATCAAAGACCAGATTGTCCGGAAAAGCGTAGCTGCGCAGCCCGAGTACTTCCGGATGATCTTCCTCGCCGTAGAGCAGCAGAAAGCGCCCCCTCTCGGATTGTTCCCGAATAAAGATCTGCGCACGCTTCACTTTCGGACAAGTGGCGTCCACGATGGTCACGTTGCGTTCGCGCAGCTGGGCTTCCTTGTGCATGGGGATGCCGTGCGCCCGGATGACCGCTTTGCTGCCCGGAGGAATATCCTCCACATTTGATGCGCGCTGCACGCCGCGCCGCGCATAGTCTTCCAGTACCTGCGGATTATGGATAATGGGGCCAAGAGTGTATATGGGGCCCTCATTCTCCGCAACAACCCTGTCAAGCTTGCGCAACGCCAGGTCCACGCCCATGCAGAAACCAGCGGTGTCCGCGCGTATCACTTTCATAGTTTTGTTCCCGTATCGGATTGCTCCTCCAGCTGCTCCTGGAAAAGCGCTTTTAACGCACTCCAATCCTTACATGACACGACACGTTTACGCAATGCGCGCGCATCCGCCACATGGCGCAAATAGCGCGGAGCGAAGAAACGCATTTTCAGAAAAGCCGTATACGGATTGCCATGGCTGTGCGCCAGTTCGCAGTGGCGCAGAAACAGCTGCATCAGCGTTTTGCGGTCACGCAGCCCGTCGCCGTCGGCATCCTGTTCGGAACGCCTCTGCAAGAGATTCAGAAATCTGTTGAAAATGGCCGGATCAGTCAACGCGCCGCGGGCGAACATCACTCCGTCCGCTCCGGTTTCCTCCAGGCAGCGAACGCCATCCTCCGCGGACAACAGATCACCGCTGGCCAGGACCGGAATACGCATCTGTTGTTTGAGGCGCCGTATGCTTTCCCAATGAGCCCGGCCCGAAAAGCCCTGTTTGGCGTATCGCGGATGCAGCGTAAGCCAGGCGACTCCCAGATGCTCCAGTTCTGAAGCGATTTCCGGATACCTGTCGTCCTGCATGGCCCAGCCCAGACGCAGTTTGACGCCCACGGCTCCCGCGCCCGCCTGGGCCACAATGGACCTGACCACGGCGTAGAGCACGTCCGGCGTACGCAGCATGGCCGCTCCGCAGCCTGTTTTGCAGACTTTGGGGACCGAGCAGCCGACGTTGAGATCGAAGGTGCGGAATCCGCGCCGCAGCAGATCTTCCATGGCCTGGGACATGATCTCGGGTTCCGAACCGTAAACCTGGGCCACCAGGGGCGTATCCTCCGGGCAGGTGCCCAGCAAAGCCTCGGTGCCCGGGCTCTTGTGGGTGAGTCCTCGGGCGCTGATCATCTCGGTACAGGCGCAGGCGGCGCCGTACTCGCGGCAAAGCATCCGAAAAGGCAAATCCGAGTAGCCGGCCAGCGGCGCCAGCCAGGGGTGGTCCGGCCCTATGGGGGGGGTGTTGTTTTGCGTATTCATACGGAAGAAAGGCATAGGCACGAGCTGCAGGGAAGTCAATATTCAGACCGCTCAAGCGCTTTGTTCTGCAGTGCGGCGGCGTTTTGGATGACGGCAATGACTACCGGCAAAGGGATTCCGCATTTTTTCCTCGCGTCCCAAAAAACCGCCCGGAGCAATAACGTCTCCTGCTCCGGGCAGCCTCGGATGTTCGGACACAGCAATACGGGATATTACTGTTTCATTTGTTCAATGATGGTGCGCAGCCGGTCTGAAAGTTCGGCCAAAGCTTCGATGGCCGATGCCGACTGTACCATGGCGTCGGCGGTTTCATTGGCGATGCTGTTGATCTCGTCCGTGCCGCGATTGATCTGCTCGGAAGTCGCGGATTGTTCTTCCGCGGCCGTGGCTATGGCCTGCACCTGGTCCACCGTATTGCCTATGATATCGAGAATACGGGAAAGCGCCTCTCTCGCTTCACGGGTCAGCCCTGTGCTGGTGGACACCATCTGGGAGGTGTGTTGCATGGATTCGAGGCTTTTGTTGGTGCTGCTTTGAATGGCGTTGATGGCGCTGCCGACTTCCTGCGTCGCGGTCATTGTTTTTTCGGCCAGTTTTCTGACCTCATCGGCGACCACAGCGAATCCCCTGCCCGCTTCTCCCGCGCGGGCTGCCTCGATGGCGGCATTAAGCGCCAGAAGGTTGGTCTGGTCGGCGATGTCGCTGATCACTGTCATTATCTGGCCGATGGACTGAGCCTGTTCGCCCAACTCGGCCATTTCCGAATTCAGCTTGTCCGTTTCCCGGTTCAGCTGGTCGATGGATTTCGTGACACTCTCGACAACCTCTCCGCCCTCTTCGGCCTGTTGCCTGGCCAGATCCGCATTTTCCGCGGCACTGGAGGCGTTGCTGGCTATTTCCAACACCGTGACGTTCATTTGCTCCATGGCCGTCGCGGTTTCGGCCGTACGTTCGCGCTGCACTTCTGAACCTTTTCGGGACTCCTGTATCTGCGAATTGAGTTCTTCTGAGGCGGAAGCGATTTGCACGACGATCTGCTCGAGATTCTGCGCCGCCTGCAGCATGCCCTCCTGTTTAGCTCGCTCAGCCTGCCGCTGGGCCTCCTCCGCCTTGCGGGTGGCTTCCATGGCTTCTTCCGCTTTACTTTTGGCCATGGCGCTTTGCTCGGTTATTTCATCGATTTTCAAGCGCAGGTTCGCAGCCATGGTTTTGAACGCCCGCGCAAGCTCGCCGATTTCATCCTGTTTATTCGCCAGGGCTTCGGGTACGTCGATATCCGTGGATCCGGCAGCAATCCTGGACGCATTGTCGACAGAATTATGAATGGCTTGAACGATCCTGCGTACGATCAAAAAGATAACGGCTGCGGCAATGGCAATGATGATAATGGCGCCGACAACCGCCATGTTGCGCATGTTTTTCAAGGGAGCGAGCAATTCCCCGAGAGGGGCCGAAACCGCTATGCGCCAGCGAGGTATTTCCGCTCTGCCGAAAATCATCACCTTCCATTGCTTCTGTTCCGGATAATAGTATTTAACAGTACCTGACTCCTGTCCAAGTATTGCCTTGCCGTAATCTCTGTCGGCAATGCTTTTCTTCATGACTAGCTCTTTCTCCGGATGGCCGATAATCATACCCGTATCGTCCACGGCGAACGTATACCCATGCTCACCGATCTTGATCGGCGCGAGTATGGAGTCGTAGAGAGTCGAAAAGGTCATGACCTGAAGCAACACACCAAGCACTTCTCCTGCGTCGTTTTTAACCGGCGTAGAAATCACAACAACAGGCTGGCCTGTGCGTTTGGAAAGCAACGGCTGCGAAATGAACGTCTCGCCGCGCATGGAGGCTTTGAAATAATCCCGCGTCGAAAGATCGATATTGTTGTCGTCCGGGGATGTTCCCGCTAGGATTTTACCTGTCGCATCAGCCAGTTCCACATCAAACAAAGAAGGAAAATCCTTTAGGGTGGTTGCGGCAAACGCTTCGACGTCCTGTCTGGCTGTTGCATCACCTTCCAGAGTCTTCACAAAATGCTTGTCTTTGCTCCAATTCTTCAGCCGGGCTGCAGAAGACTTGAACCAGGCATCCACATTACGTACCGCCGCGTCCCGTTCTCTGCTGATTGACCGGATGATTTCTTCTTCAAGCAGGTCCGACGATTTCCAATACGTAAAAAACTGTAGTGCAGTGATCCCGATGACCATGACACAGAGTACGGGTACAAGCAGCTGTCCCTGCAACTTGAGTCTGAATGAAACCATTTCCCCCTCCTTTTCCTCTTATGGCAAAATAGCATCAACCCACAACCGACGCCAAAGAGAACGCACCCGTACCGACATTGGCGGACGGAACATGTTTCAAATATTTTAGTATTCATAACTATACGCTAGTTAAAAACAATGTCCAGCAAATAGTTGTATATTGAATTGGTTTTCAATATCAACTGACACTGATTTGAGATTTATTCTCAATAGTAGATTATCTTTTCTGGAACACGACAATAGCGTTTCATTACTTATTAAAATCCGCCTCATGTGTATTTGAAAGACAAGACCGAAGCCATGGCTGTCGCCTTGCATCCATCCCCTCAGTGGCTCAGAATAGGAGTTTACCGGCACGCTGCAGCCCGATCAGGTCGCAACAGCAAGCCACCCTGAAATAGTGGAAGCCTTTTTTGCAAGGGCTTCCACTTTTTTATGGTGCCAGGCTAAAAAGTATGGCCGACCGGATTGTCAAATTTATTTGTTCTGCATCTGGTCTTGGAAACCAATATAGTCTATAATCAAAAATGCTCCACATAATCTCTGACGTTCCTCCTGTTGTTTCCGGGACTATTTCGGAACGTATGCCGAAGCCAATCGCATGCGGTCCGGAACAGGGAGCTTGGATGGCGCCATGGGCGGGGGTATTCAAATCAATTCGCACAAACAAAATGCCGTTCGTATGTATCTGATGCAAAAAATTCGTACCCGTATCATCCGGGGTATCGCGCTGTACGGGATGCTGCTGCTTTTGCAGACTCCTGTTTTTTCACCCCAAGCCCATGCGGCGGATCTTCCGTTGAAGAAGGTCCTGTATATTTCGTCCTATCATCCGGGATTGATGTGGTCGGACCGCATTTGGGAAGGCATTGAAGAGGGTCTTGCCAATCAAAATATTGAACTATTCATTGAATTCCTGGATTCGAAACGCTTGCCTCCCGAAAAAGCTTTCAAGCTTTTTTATGAGGTCATGCGCGTGAAATATGCCAAAGAATCCTTAGATGCGATTATAACATCCGACGACAATGCCTTACAGTTCGTCAAAGATTATGGAAAAGAGCTGTTTCCCGGCATTCCGATTGTCTTTTGCGGCGCCAATGATATCACGATCAAAGACATAGAAGGACACCCCAACATTTTGGGGGTGGACGAAAGCCGGGATATCGAGGAAGGGATCCGAGTGATGCTTCAGCTGCATCCCTATGTCGACCGGATACTCGTTGTTATCGACAAAACAATCACTGGGCAAAAATTACGCAAAACACTCGAAGTGGTTGCTTCACAATTTTCCGGGGTGACGTTCACATACGCGGACAGTTTCAGCCTGCCCCAGCTGCTGGAAACCGTAACCGACTTGAAAAAAAACGCTTTGATTTTCTACTTCTTTTTTTACCATGACTCCACTGGGGCTTATTTCAACAGCGACCTGGTGGCTGAGCAGCTTGTTGAAGTCGCGAAGGTGCCCATCTATACTATTTCAGATACGCTGCTGGGAAAAGGGCTGGTCGGCGGCATGATCACGAGCGCCTATTACCAGGGGCTGGCAGCCGGGGAACTGACTGCACGTATTCTGGCCAGCGAACCCATCAGCTCGCTTCCTCGGATAACAAAAAGCCCCAACAAGCTGATGTTCGATTATCCTGCTCTGATCAAGGCGGGACTCACCCCTGGACGGCTCCCAAAAGGTAGCATCGTTCTCAATCGTCCGGTATCGTTTTACAACAAGTACAAAAGACTTATCTGGGTGGTTTCAACCGCTCTTACGGCCCTGCTCGCAATGGTGATTTTGATGGGGATGAACATTCTGCAACGGAAAAAGGTCCAGAACCAGCTCGCGGCCGCCCTGGAGGAACTGAAACAGATCTTTGACAATACCCAGGCCGGGATCGTGCTTTTGACGGCCGAAAGGACAATCTGGCGTACCAACCAAAGCATGGCGGATTTGTTCGGTTTCGACAGCCCGGAGGAAATGATCGGTTTGAGCACCCGGGATTTTCATGTTTCCGAGGAAAGTTTCGACCGTTTTGCGCGGACCCATTTAAGCCGCTTGCGCGAAGGCGAAAAAGTCAGAGACGAGTACAGGTTCAAACGCCGTGACGGGGTTGAATTCTGGGCTCTTATCGCGGGCACGGCCATTTCCCGCTCGGATCCTCCGGACTTTGGCCGCGGGGCTTTGTTTATCGTCGACGACGTAACAGACCGGAAAGAGGCGGAAATGGCTTTGGAAAAGTTGAACCTCGAACTGGAAAGCAAGGTCCGGGAACGCACCCAGGCCTTGGCCAGCCAGGCATTGCAACTACAGATAGCCAACACCCGCCTTAAAAAGCTGGATAATGAAAAATCCTCCATGCTCTCGAGCGTGTCTCATGACCTGCGTACGCCGTTGACCTCCATACGCGGGTTTGTGAAGCTGATCGGTAAAAATTTTAAAGGCAATTTCATGCCGCTTGCGCAGGATTCTGCGAGACTGCAAAAGCATGCCGAAAAAATCACGGACAACCTTGGGATCATCGATTATGAAAGCGAACGATTGACACGTCTGATCAACGATTTTCTGGACCTGGCCAAGATCGAATCCGGACAGCTGGTCTGGCGGGATACCGATCTCGCGGTGGACAAACTCATAAACCAGGCTCTGGATGCCGTGAGAGGTCAGTTCGCCACGCTCCAGGCAGTCCGGCAGAAAGTGGAAATCGCGGACGGCCTGCCTGCCCTCCACGCCGACGGCGACCGCATCATGCAGGTTCTGATTAACCTGCTGAACAACGCGGCCAAACATACGGAGCAGGGAACAATCACGATCTCGGCGCACCTGCAGGAACAAGGGGATTTACAGATCACCATCAGCGACACGGGCAGCGGCATTCCCCCGGAGCATCTTCCTAAAATTTTCGACAAGTTTCACCAGGTGGAAAATGGAGACACGCTGCCGCAGCAGGGCAAGGGAACAGGCCTCGGACTGGCAATCTGCCGCGAAATTATCAGCCATTACAACGGCAGAATCTGGGCCGAAAGCGTATTCGGCGCCGGTTCCACGTTTTCCTTCACGCTTCCGGTTTCCATTCCCTCCTGAACCCGCTTTACGGGCGGACCAGCTTCAGAACCATCCTGGCCATGGCCTCCTCCCCCTCATAGACGAAGATGTCGTACAGCCCCATGACCGTGAGCTGGGCAAAGACATAGTTGCGCAACGCGTTGAAGATCTTACCGCGCAAATCGGCTTCGCTGATACGATAATGCTCCTGGGCCACCCGGCGCAGAGCGGGCAAAGCGCAACGCATGGCGTGCAAAGTTACGGCCCAGTTCTGGTCGCCCATATGCGTCAGGAAACATTCCATAAGCTGCGGATGCGGCAGCGTGTAGCCGGTGCTGCTTTTTTGCAGCAGCCCGTAATCCACAGGATCGATTCCGGCCAGGATGCTCCCGGCAATAAGATAACGTACGGCGTCTGTTTCCTCCCTGTCCGTGAGCGGGTGGCGGTGGGTACAGGCCTGGGCGATGACTATTTCCGGTGGGAAGCCGCGAAAAATGCTTTCGGCCAGTCCCAGCGGATGATGCTCGGCCGAGCCGGCCATGCGGTTTTCCTTGCGAGCCGCGCCGTCCTCGTCCCAGAGCAGAACCCAGGGTTTCTGATGGTCGTGCAGCAGCTGCGCGGCCGCGATCACGTCCAGATCCAGGGGCGCGCGGTAGAGCAATTTGTACCCCTCGTAGAGCGCCAGAGAGGTCATGACGTTTATGGACGTATGCGTGACAAGTCCGCCCGGATAAGCGTTATGCCCGTGATAGTGGGATCCGGCGGACGTGTGAAAAGGCTGGGGCGCGATTGCGGCATTTTCTATGGGCGGCAGGAATACATCCGCGCCCGTATCCACCAGGCCGCGGGCGCGGAGTTCGGCGTAGATCTCTTTTTTGTTCTCCGGGCCGATGCGGTCCATGAACGACGGGTTGGGGTTGTCGTAAATGTCCGCGACCATTTGCCGGACTTCCGCGTCGTGGATGGATTCAATGGTCCGGTGCAGATAATCCAGAGACGCACGCACCGTGCGCGAACGTTCGGCAACCTGAACCGGATGCAGCGTAACGCATTCCTCGAACGCTATGGCCTCGAAATCCGCTGTCCGGACGTCCGGCAGCGGCGGCATGGAAACTCCGGCCGTCTCAGCCAGACGCCGCGCGTAGCCTGAGGAAAGCCTGTCGGTAATCATGAGAAAACGACTCCTTGAAAATAGGAAGTATGGCGCCTCCGGCGTCTAAGGAACCTCCAAAAACTTGTACCAGCTTTTGTCAAAAAAAGGGATTTTAGAAAAGAATTACATAGGTTACCAAAGTTTTTGAGGAGTCTTGAGGAACTTTTAAAAAGTTCCTCAAGCCGCCGGAAGCATTTTATTGATATTCTTAACAGGAAGTTTCTACGGGGATGTGTTCGACGATCTCCAGACCGAAGCCTTCCAGTCCGATGAGCTTTTTGGGGTTGTTGGAGATCAGACGCAATTTCTTGACGCCCAGAGAGGCCAGGATCTGTGCGCCCAGCCCGTAATTCCGGAGATTTTTGGTGGCGGCCTGGGTCCCGTAGGTACAGGCGTCGCCCTGCTTGGTCCGGATACAGGCGCCGATGTCGTCGCCCGTATTGTGCAGATAGAGAATCACGCCCGCGCCTTCTTCGGCAATGAGCCGCATGGAAGCCTTGAGCAGCTGGCCGCAGTCGCAGCTGGTGGAGCCGAAAACATCGCTGCTGGGGCACTGGCGGTGCACCCGAACGAGCACGGGCTTGTCCGGTGAAATAGCCCCCTTGGTGAGCACCAGAAATTCCGTACCGCCGTCTTTGGATTTGTAGGCCGCCAGATGGAACTGGCCGTATTCGGTGGGGATATCGGATTCCGACGTCAGGTCCAGCAGCATGCGACCGTATTTCATCCGGTAGCGGATGATGTCCGCCACGGTGGTGATTTTCAGGTTGTGTTTTTTAGCGAATTCGATGAGATCCGGCATCCGGGCCATTTCTCCATCGTCGCGCATGATTTCGCAGATCACGGCCGCGGGCTTGAGCCCCGCCAGAATGGCCAGGTCCACCCCGCCCTCGGTCTGGCCCGTACGGCCGAGCACGCCGCTGGGGTTGGCGCGCAACGGAAAAACATGACCGGGGCAGACGATATCGTGCGGCCGTACCGTGTCGTTGATGGCCGTCAGGATGGTTGTGGATCTGTCCTGGGCGGAAATGCCCGTGGTCACGCCGCTTCGGGCTTCGATGGAAACCGTAAAAGGCGTATTGAATCCGGATTCGTTTTTGGCGGTCATCATGGGCAGGTCGAGCCGGTCGATAAGCTTGCCGCTCATGGGCAGGCAGATCAGGCCGCGGCCGTACTTGGCCATGAAATTGATAGCCTCAGGTGTGGCGAATTCGGCGGCGATGGTCAGATCGCCCTCGTTTTCGCGGTCCTCGTCGTCCGCCAGGATGACCATCCGGCCCTGGCGTATTTCCTCGATGGCTTCTTCTATGGAACAAAGCGGCATGGGTACCTCGCCACGTGTAAACGGTGTTATGATTTTTTGTGAAACAACAAAAAAAGATACGCGCGGGTTGGGCGGACGTCAATGCATCGGTGAGGCCGCTGTGACTGCAGAACTCGTATGCCCGGGAATGGAAGCGGACTGCGGCTGTACGCAAATACTCTTGCCAAAATCTCACCTGTGAGGACAAAAAAAAATGATACGGATGCTGCCGTCCGCTCATGGCCAATATCCTCTCAACGGCTGGTCATATGGCGAAAAATTGTAAGGTTTATCTATCATAGACTTGAAGAAATCCTTTACATGTGACTATTGCATAAGAATATATCAAAAAAATAGCATTTGCTTTTTAATTATAACATACTAAATTTTCTAGCAAAATCAAAAATTATAGGATATTTTCCAATATTTTTTGGTAAAACTCTTGTTTGGCAATTGACAGCCGCATTTTACCGGCATAATATTTCTACTAAATAAGCATGGCAATGGTGTACAAAAGTTAAATCACATCGTGATGGCGTAAAATACGTATTTGGTGATTTGAAATCAATTCTATAAGATTTGTGACTATGTTTAAATACTTTTTTGCATGTACTCCAAAGGTAAAAGTATATTTGGCAAGTAAAATTGACAATTGATTCAGCTAGCTACTGAAAAATTTAGTTGATGCCGACATTGTTTATTTATATTCTGAAAACATTTTGTGCATCCAGGTAAAAAAATTTTTTTTTAGATACGTGTTGAGAGAGTGCAATAAGTAATGACAATGCTAGCGATACAATTATTTTATGAAGCCTGTTGTAGAAAAGGATTTGTTTTTTCCGGCTGCCACAAAGTGCTCTCATTCTGCCCTGTGGCCTATTATTTTTTTAAATTTTGTGAAAATATTCACGAATAATATAGATATAACAAATGAATGTTCTATGGACAGCGGTCGCCTCAGACACTCCCAACACTTAGAAAAAACCATACTGGCCGTCTTGATAAAGAAAGGTTGTTACGATAAAGAGATACGAAACTATAAAAAAAAGAAATAGAACGAGCCATTCAACATTGACTTTTTATTGGAAACTATACAATATTGAGCCTCGAATTTGAAAAGAACCGTGAAGAGAAACGGGTAAGGAACAAAAAAATTTTTATGACTTTTGTGAATTTATTCACATTATACATGATAAATCAACTGGTTCCCGATACGCTATTTGCGCAGTTGGATTTGGCGAGAATGGTAGTATCTTGTGCCGAATGTGAAAAAGAGCTAATTTTGTGAAAAAAAGAACAAAACATATAGACCTTATCGATGGTTTAGCGATGTATAAAAATTTTACTAAAAATTGTAGTCATTTACAGCTAGTTGACAATCGCCATACGCCCGACGTTTCTTTTGCCGCAGCGGGCAAGGCACAATCAAGTCCTCACCGCGGTGTTGGCAATACCGCGACAACGCGGACTTTACGCGTCCGCATCGCCAAGGAGCGGAACATGGTCGTCTGTTGCTTCACCAGTAGTACGTCAGTGCCCAGGCGTCTGCCGGGAAGTGCGGGAAATACGGCTTGTTGCACTCGTGCAAACAAAGCTCCTTGTCGCATCCTCCACAGCCAGCACGCGCCGTCCCCCGGCGCGTGCCTGGCAGGAGACATGCGGACCTGTCATATCGGCTCCTTCCGGGTACGCGTCCGGGTATGTTATGGGTACGCTTCCGGAATCGCCCGGCTGGAGAGTCGTGATGCATTCGTAGAGCAAGCGTCACATACGTGATGTAGAACTGCTTGAATACAAAAAGGAGGAAGTGGAAGCATGCAAAACTCAACCTGTCAGGCCACCGAAGGGTGCAGGATGCCGGACGGTGCCGCTAAAACCGGTCCACTCTACCAAGAGGTGAAGGCCTTCATAGATTCGCTGGACACCAAAGATGGGCATTTGGTGACCGTGCTGCACAAAGCGCAAAGCACCTTCGGGTACCTTCCCGTGGAAGTGCAGCAGTTCGTAGCCGACCAGATGGGACTTCCCCTGGCGCAGGTCTATGGTGTGGTGAGCTTTTACACCTTTTTTACCATGGTGCCCAAGGGCAAGTTCCCCATTTCGGTCTGCATGGGAACCGCCTGCTTTGTCAAAGGCGCGAGCAAGGTGCTCGAAGCCATGAAAGAGCAACTTCAGATAGACGTCGGCGAAGTGACTGCCGATGGCAAGTTTTCCATCGACACACTGCGCTGTGTCGGAGGTTGCGCCCTGGCCCCCATCGTCATGATCGGCGACCGGGTCTTCGGCAACGTTACACCCGGCCAGGTGAAAAAAATCCTGGCAGAGTTCTAGGGAGGCAACAATGACAACAATCAGTTCTTTTGAAGAGCTCAAGAAAAAGTGTGCGTCCGTCAAGGAGCAGAAGGTTGCCCTTGCCAATGAAAAAATCATCGTCAACGTCTCGCTGGCCACTTGCAGCATCGCCGCGGGCGGCAAAAAGGCTTTGGAAGTCATTGAAGATGAATTGGCCAATACGGGCCTCAAGGACAAGGTCGCGATCATGACATCCGGTTGCATGACCTATTGCTACGCCGAGCCCACAGTGGAGATCACCAAGCCCGGCTGCGCGCCGGTGATGTTCGGCGACGTGGACGAGGCCAGAGCCCGCGCCCTTGTCACCGAATATATTGCCAAGGACGAACCGGTGGATGGCGTTATTCCGGTCAATTACGTCCGCGTGGCGTTTTAAGGTCAGGAGGCCTACATGGAAACTGTAAACACGACCCAAGGCGACAACGCTGCCCGTGTCATGCCGGACGCGACACGCAAGCAATTGCGTATAGCAACCAGAAACTGCGGCTTCATCGATCCTGAATCCATAGAAGACTACATCGGCGTACGCGGCTATCAGGCGCTGGCGACCGTATTGCAAATGTCTCCGGCTGAAAGCATAGACGTCATTAAAAAATCCGGACTACGCGGCCGCGGAGGCGGCGGATTCCCCACCGGCGTCAAATGGGAAATCGCCAGCAAAAACGAGGCTGATCAAAAATATATGGTCTGCAATGCGGACGAGGGCGATCCCGGAGCCTTCATGGACCGCGCCGTGCTCGAAGGCGACCCCCACTCCGTGGTGGAAGCTATGGCCATCGGCGGTTATTCCATCGGCGCCAGCAAAGGGACGGTCTACATACGCGCGGAATATCCGCTGGCCATCCAGCGCCTGAAAAAGGCCATGGACGACGCCAAAACGTACGGACTGCTCGGGGAAAACATCTTGGGTTCCGGGTTTGATTTCGATATCGAGATCAAATACGGGGCTGGTGCGTTTGTCTGCGGCGAGGAAACGGCCCTGATCCGTTCCATGGAAGGGCAACGCGGCGAACCTAAAACCAAACCCCCCTTTCCCGCGCAATCCGGGTATTGGGGAAAGCCGACCATCGTCAACAACGTCGAAACCTATGCCAACATTCCGGCCATCATCCTCAACGGCGCGGACTGGTTCGCTTCCATCGGCACGGAGAAATCCAAAGGCACCAAGGTATTCGCTCTGGCAGGCAAAATCCGCAACACCGGACTTATCGAAGTGCCCATGGGAATTACGCTGGGCGAAGTCATCAACGAAATCGGCGGCGGCTGCCCGGGCGGCAAACAGTTCAAGGCCGTACAAACCGGCGGCCCGTCGGGCGGCGCGTTGACCTCGAAAGACCTCGACGTGGCCATCGACTACGACAACCTGATCGCCAAGGGCTCCATGATGGGCTCAGGCGGCATGGTGGTCATGGACGAAGACGACTGCATGGTCTCCATCGCCAAGTTCTTCCTGGACTTCACCATGGACGAAACCTGCGGCAAGTGCACTCCCTGCCGCATCGGTTCCAAGCGTCTGTACGAGATTCTGGAAAGAATTACCATGGGCAAGGGGACCATGGAAGACATCGACAAGCTCAAAAGTCTGGCTGCCGTCATCAAGGATACCGCACTGTGCGGTCTGGGCCAGACCATGCCCAACCCCATCCTTTCGACCTTGGAAAATTACTGGGACGAGTACATCGCCCACGTGCAGGACAAAAAGTGTCCCGCAGGCGTGTGCTCAGCGCTGCTGACCTATTCCATTGATCCGAAAAAGTGTACGGGATGCGGCCTGTGTTCAATGGTCTGTCCGGCGGCCTGTATTTCGGGCAGCAAAAAGGAAGTCCATACCATTGATGCATCCCGGTGTATCAAATGCGGTTCCTGTTATGAGAAGTGCAAATTTGACGCCGTGGTCAAGAGCTAGGCAAGGAGGCAGCGCAACATGCTGACGATCACCATAGATGGAAAAACGACACAAGTACCCGAGGGTGCGATGATTCTTGATGCGGCCAAACAGCTCGACATCGACATCCCCACCCTTTGCCATATGGATCTCGAGGCACTTCATTACAACAATCAGACAGCCTCCTGCCGGATCTGCGTGGTGGAAGTCGAGGGCAGACGCAATCTCGCCCCGGCCTGCGCCACTCCGGTCATGGATGGCATGAAAGTCAAAAGCAACACCCTGCGGGTTCTGAACGCCCGCCGCACGGTTCTGGAACTGCTCCTTTCAGACCACCCGAAGGATTGCCTGGTCTGTCACAAATCCGGAAACTGCGAACTGCAGGATCTGGCTCACCGGTTCGGCATTCGTGAAACCCCGTATGAAGGCGAACAGTCGCATTATCGTATAGACACCTCGCCGTCGATCATCAGGGACATGAACAAGTGCATCATGTGCCGCCGGTGCGAAACCATGTGCAACGAGGTTCAGACCTGCGGGGTGCTGTCCGGAGTCAACCGCGGCTTCAGCGCCGTTGTGGCTCCCGCCTTTGAAATGAACCTGGCCGACACGGTCTGCACCAACTGCGGCCAATGCGTCGCGGTCTGCCCGGTGGGCGCTCTGGTGGAAAACGACCATACCGGCAAAGTCGTCCAGGCCCTGGCCGATCCCGACAAAATCGTCGTTGTCCAGACAGCGCCTGCCGTACGCGCGGCTCTGGGCGAAGAGTTCGGCATGGAACCCGGCACCAGCGTCACCGGCAAAATGGCCGCTGCCCTGCGCCGGCTGGGTTTTGATTACGTATTTGATACCGACTTCGCAGCCGACCTTACCATTATGGAGGAAGGATCCGAATTACTGGACAGACTGACGCGCTTTCTGGACGGCGATACCAATGTCAGGCTGCCCATTCTGACCTCCTGTTGTCCCGCCTGGGTCAAGTTCTTCGAGCATCATTTTTCGGATATGCTCGATGTCCCGTCCACAGCAAAATCCCCGCAGCAAATGTTCGGCGCCATCGCCAAGTCCTACTTTGTCGAACAGTTACAGATTCCCAGGGAAAAGATGATCGTGGTTTCAATCATGCCCTGCCTGGCAAAGAAGTACGAATGCGCCAGGCCCGAGTTCTCTGTCGACGGCAACCCCGATGTGGATATTTCCATCTCCACACGCGAACTCGGCCAGTTGATCAAATCCATGAACATCGATTTCGTCTCCCTCCCGGATGAAGACTTCGACCCGCCTCTGGGCGAATCCTCGGGTGCGGCGCCCATTTTCGGCGTCACGGGAGGCGTGCTCGAAGCGGCGCTGCGTACCGCTTACGAGCTGGCCACTGGCGAAACCCTGCCCTCGGTCGACTTTCAAGCCGTCCGCGGCATCGAGGGCCTGCGTACCGCCGAAGTCCAGGTAGGCGCCAATACTCTGAAAGTAGGGATAGCGCATAGCCTGGGCAATGCCAAAAAGCTTCTTGAAAAGGTCCGCTCCGGCGAGGAGCAGTTCCACGCCATTGAAATCATGGCCTGCCCTGGAGGCTGTGTCGGCGGCGGTGGACAGCCTTACCACCATGGAGACCAGGAAATCATCAAGAAGCGTACACAGTGCCTCTATGAAGAGGACGCGGGCAAACCGATCCGCAAGTCCCACGAAAATCCGTACATCATTGAACTGTATGAGAAGTATTTGGGCAAACCCTTGAGCGAAAAGTCGCACAAGCTCCTGCATACCCATTACTTCAAACGCCAGGCCTTGTAATCGAGACACTGCTTGCCGGCCGGGACGGATCCCTTCTGTCCCGGTCGGCCACAACCAAACAAAATCTAAAATTGATTCATCTGAAGGTAGAAACACTGAAAATAATAGTACCTGAAAACCAAGTTTTCAAATGGGGAATAGCATATTTGTAACGGGTCCCTGAGGTTGGCCGGCCGGAATGGAGCATGGGGCTGTTCCGGCCGGCCATAAAAAAGCGGACCGCACTGAAATACCGGCGCCTTGCCGAACAACACTTTTGTAACGGGTCCCTTGGGGGAAACCGGCCGGGCCAACGCACGGGGCTTTCCGGCCGGTCCCTATTTGTATTGTTGCGCGGACGGACGGCTCAAAAAGCAAAACCTTTTTGAAAAACCTCAAGGCAGGCGTCCGCCACATCCGGATCATACCGGGTGCCTTTGAAGCGGACGATTTCATCCAGGGCCATGTTGATGCCCAAAGCGGCGCGGTACGGCCGGTGCGAAGACATGGCCTCCACCACGTCGGCGACCATCAGAATCCGGGACTCCAGCAAAATTTCTTTTCCCGAAAGATTGCGCGGGTATCCAGTACCGTCGATCCGCTCGTGGTGCTGGAAGACAATTTCCGCCACAGGCCAGGGAAAAGTAATCGGGTGCAGGATCTCGTACCCCACTTCACTGTGGGTTTTCATGATGCTCATTTCGATGTTGGTCAACATTCCGGGCTTGGACAAAATTTCAGCCGGCACGTAGATTTTTCCGATATCATGCAGCAGGGAGGCGACGCGCAATCCCTCCACCATATCCGCGGACAGCTGCAGATGTTCGCCTATGGCCGTTGCAAGCTGAGTCACACGTTGCTGATGGCCCGCAGTATACGGGTCGCGCTTTTCCGCCGTACGCGCCAGAGCGGAAACCGTCTCCTCAAACGCCCGGCGCAGATCGGAAACGCTTTGCTGCAAACGCAGCTCCGCCACCTTGGTGCTGGTGATATTGCGGATGACCAAAACCACGCCCACGACCTTGCCCGCATCGTTGGAAATGGCGGCCACGGAAAGATCCACAGGAATGGCCATGCCATGTCTGCCGTACAGTACGGCCTCCTGCTTGAACGACTGGCCTCCTTGCAGACGCAGGGCCTGCAGCACGAACTCCATGGTGCTGGGCGTACCTGATACGCCCGAAAGCTGCACGGCGTCCATGATCCGCATGCCTATGGCGCTGTCCGCTTGCAGTCCGAGCAGCCGTTCGGCGTATTGGTTGATAAAACGAATGCAGCCCTGGCTGTCCGTGGAGACCACGGCTTCTCCCAGATTTTTGAGCGTGGTGGCCTGCCAGCGCTCCCGGTCGCGTATGGCCAGGTCCATGCGGTGTTTGTAGATGGCCATTTCAATGCACGTCTGCAGTTCGCGATCCTGAAAGGGCTTGATCACATAACCGAAGGGTTCGGTCAGTTTGGCCCGCTCGATGGTCTCCGGATCCGTATGCCCCGTGAGGTAGATGATGGGGAGTTTTTTCTTTTGCAGGATCGCATTGGCCGCGTCGATGCCGTCCATGGGGCCGTTCAGCAGAATATCCATCAAAATAAGGTCAATGGGCTGGTTGAGGCCGATATCCACAGCCTCTTCTCCTGTGGAGGCCATGACCAGATTCGAGTAGCCGAGCTTTTCCAGGCGGCGGCGCATTTCAACGCACAACAACCGTTCGTCCTCGACCACAAGCAGACGCAGATCCGTGCTGCTTTTCCCGGATGCGGATGAAAAAAACTGATCGGGCTGGATCCAGTCTGATTTTTGCTGCTCAACCGTCATAAAAGATCCCGTAAGGCTTGATCAATGTTCGGAAAGGCAAAAACATACCCGCTTTCGAGCAAGCGTTTGCAGGATACGCGCTGCCCCGAGAGCAGCAGTTCGTCCGCCATGCGTCCGAGAGCCATCCGCAGGGCGCACGTCGGGGCGGGAAACAGGGAGGGACGGTTCATGGCTTTGCCTATGGCCTTGGCCAGCTGTTTCATGGTCACGGGCTCCGGAGCTGTGAGGTTATAGGCGCCGTGGGCCGAGTCAGTCTCCAACAGATGGATGATGGCGCCCACTTCGTCTCTGATATGGATCCAGGATACCCATTGTGCGCCGCTGCCAAGGGGGCCGCCGATGAAAAATTTGAAAGGAGTCGTCATCTTGGACAGCGCACCGCCGCCGCGTCCCAGCACCACGCCGGTTCGCAGCAGAACGCGGCGTACGCCTTGGGAGGCGACCTCCGCGGTGCTGTTTTCCCAGGCCGCGGCGGTTTCCGCCAGAAAACTGCCGCCCATGGGAGGGGTGTCTTCCGTCAGCACTTCGTCCGTACGCAGTCCGTAATAACCGATGGCCGAGGCCTGCAGCAGCACGGCTGGACGGACAGCGGCTTCCCGGAAGGCCTGGCATACGGCTTCTCCGGCCTGCACCCGGCTTTCCAGAATGCGTTTTTTCTGGTCGGGCGACCAGCGCCTGGCCGCGATGTTTTCCCCGGCCAGGTTGATCACCGCTTCCGCGCTTTCCAGCTCCGCGCCCCAGCCTGCGGACGTACGGCCGTCCCATCCGGCAAAATGCAGCCGTTCATTGGCATGCGCCACAAAACGCCGAGCCGCGCGTATCGGAGTCCGGCCGACCACAACCACCTGGTGTCCGGAGTTCAGAAGAGTTACAGCCAGCAACCGTCCGATAAAACCCGTTCCACCAAGTATAATGGCTTTCATGACGCCTCCGTTTTAGACGATTTTGCAATACTTACAGGATACCCCATTCGGTACGGCACAGCAACTTGCAAAAAAATTTCTGCAAAAATTTTCAGAACAGACATTACCGATCCGAAACAGGATACGGCCGGTATATCGGACGAATGGCGGCAGAAAAATCAGCGGGAAAAAGTGTTCACGCCGGCTGAAACCGATATTAAGTAATTGTCTCCGGAGCGCGAAAAGGCTATAGGATTGCTTTCATCGCCAACCACACGGAGCAAAGGAGTCATAGATGCGCGATCCCAAGGAATACACCCTGTTCAGCGGCGGCGCCAAAGGTGCGGAGGCTGTTTTCGGTGAACAGGCCGAAAAGTACGGCCTGCAGGAAGTCAATTTTACCTTTGAAGGACATGAATCTCTTCGGAGTCGCGGATTACGCAGCCTTACCTTTGAAGAACTTGCCAAAAAGGATGTCAGCCTTACTTATGTCAGCAGATTGCTGCACCGCAAGTTCACCAACGCCCCCCTGATGCGGCGGATCTTGCAGAGCATCATGTACCAGATCGACAGCGGCGTTGAGATTTTCGTCGTCGGGGCAGTTCAGGCCGACGATACCGTCAAGGGCGGCACCGGCTGGGGAGCCGAGTTCGCAAAGATCTGCAACAAGGCCTTGTATGTTTTTGATCAAAGCAAAGACTGCTGGTACAAATGGGCCCAGGACTTTTGGGAAAAACAGGAAGCCCCTGTGATCTCCCATCTTCATTTCACCGGCACGGGCACGCGTTTTCTGGAGGAAAACGGCAAAAAAGCCATTATCGAATTGTTTGCCCGGAGCTTTGGCAACTAGGGCTGTTATGCGCCCTAACCCCTCTCACAAAAGGGAAGGAGTTTTTTCACAATGATGATTACTCAGTTCGTCTGTATCGGACTCGTCTGTGCAACCCTGTTGACCATACACTGCGTTCTGCCTGCCAGAGCCAATGCCGCTGAAGGCGCCGACCCCGTGGCCAGACTGGAAACCACCATGGGAACGATCGACATCGAGCTGTATCCGGACAAGGCTCCGGAAACCGTCAATAATTTCATGACCTATGTCAAAGACGGCTTTTACGACGGAACCATTTTCCATCGCGTCATCAACGGCTTCATGATTCAGGGCGGCGGCATGGACAAGGACATGAATGAAAAAAACACGCGCGAGCCCATCAAGAACGAGGCGGACAACGGCCTGAAAAATGAGAAGTACACCATCGCCATGGCCCGGACCATGGATCCGCACTCGGCCAGCTCCCAGTTTTTCATCAATGTGAATGACAACCATGCGCTGGATTTCACCGCGCCCACGCCCCGTGGCTGGGGATACGCCGTATTCGGCAAGGTCGTCGCCGGGCAGGACGTGGTGGACGCCATCAAAGGCGTGGCTACCGGCACCAGAGGTTTCCATGAAAACGTGCCTACCGAGCCCGTCATCATTACCAAAGCCGAAATGATCAAATAACGCATTCGCAACCGTACGCAAAACAATCCGGGGAGGCCGCAAGGCTTCCCTTTTTTTTTGCTTAGAAAATTGTAACTTTGTAGTGAACTTATTGGGCTCTGCCCTGTATGGGGAATCAGTAGAGGATAAAATGCTCTAATACAGCTGCTTCATGTCCGCGTTGTCTTCAATCAGCTTGATGGCGTATTCTTTGAGTTTTGCGATGTTGGCGGTGCTGAGGCCCGAACTGTAGTACTGGAGCATTTTCCAATGCCCGTAGGTGAGGATGGGATTGGGTTCCGGGTAGGGTTCGTCGTGTTCCATTTCCGAGCTGGCCAGATTGTAGAGATAGTCCGCAAAGCCGATCAGGGCCGGGATGCCCGTATTGTTCGATTCCTTGTGCGGCATGTGGTGAAAGGCGATGCCCTCGACCACCTTCTCCGGGAAGTGCCAGTTCTGGGAGATGATCTTGCCCACCTGCGCATGGCACATGCCAAAGACTTCCATCTCCAGTTCGTAGACGGGAATGCTGAACCGGGCGGAATTGGCCACAATGTTTTTGTACATCTCGGTAAAATGGGTGGCGAAAAATATTTTGCCGATATCATGCAGCAGCGCGATGGTGAAAATCTGGGAGCGCAGCTGGCTGGAGGCGTTCTGAGCGAGTTTTCCGGCCAGCAGTCCGGTCACATAGGAGTGACGCCAGATAACTTCCGGATTGTATACTTTGGAGATGGCGGAATTTTTCAGGACATTGGCCGCGGATATGCCCAGAGCCAAGTCCATGACCGTGGTGAAGCCGAGCAGAGCCACGGCCCGCCGGATGTCCAGGACCTGGGACGCGAAACCGTAAAACGGCGAATTGGCCACCTGCAGCAGCTTTGAAGACATGGCCGGATCATGCGAAAGCACCTTGACCAGGTCTCTGATGTCCGCATCCGGACTGGAGGAAAGTTCGAACACCTGCATTGCCGTGGAGGGGAGTGTGGGCAACGACTGGGTCTGGGTCAGCTTTTCGACTACCTGATTTTTAATTTCCTCGCGGCGTTCGAGTTCTTTGTGAAAAATGGCCGGGAAAAAAATGTTGGCCACGGCTGCGCGCGCGTCCCGTTCGGGAAGCTCTTTGGCTTCAAGCCGCGCCAGCAGATCCTCGGGCAACGGCGTATAGCAATCAAGCCGCGTCACAAAGTCGTCCTGCTCAGCCGGCGTCAGCAGGTGCAGTCCGGCGTACAGGGTTTCCGTGTCCAGGCTCAGGAGCTTCTGGAACTGTCTCCCGTGCGCGCGGCGAAAGACCAGCGGGAGATAGCCCTGGTCCAGCTCCCCTGCCCCCGGAGATCGTTTTATGGTGGGTCCTATGGCCCGCCTGGTCCGTCCTCCGCAGGGAAAATCCGCGTTTTCCCGCCTTTTGTCAGCCAGATGCAGCAGGGCTCCAACGTCGCGGCCTTCATGCGGTAGTTCCACCGCCCCCAGCGAAACATCGATTTTGTTTCGATAGATCCGCACAAGGTGCTGCTCGATTTTCGCGTACAGCACATTCGCCAGATCCGCCCGTGTGGCAAATCCCAGGACGAGCAACCGCGTATCGTCTATGCCGAGTACGGTATCGCTGAGGCGCAGGCCTGTTTCCAGGGCCTTCTGCACACGCCCCAACACCGGGGGGAGAGATCCGTTTCCATTCAAGGGATGAATCTGCGCCAGCACCATCAGAAGCGGGGTTTTCCCCCGGTCTGCCTTACATAACTCGCGGCTGATCTGATGGCTCTGAAGCCGCGTAACGGGGAACGGGCACTCGTCGTGTTCGTCCAGAGCCAGCGTTTCGGCCAGGCAACCATGAGCAAGCAGGCGCAGCCGGAGACGTTCGGTGGTTTCAAGCGGCGCACTGGGCAGAATCAGCCCCGGTTCGTTGTTCCGCATCATGTACAGAACCTTGGCTTTTGGAAGCTTCTGTTCGTTATACAGAATACGCGCCACGTCTTTGAGAGAGGCAGTGCTCTCCAGCTTGCGAAAAATGAGTTGCGCGAGGCTGCTCGTGCTCTTCATGCCGCGCTGTTTCTCTGGGGCTCGGGAACAACCGCTTCCAGCGCCATTCTGAAGGAGGCCGCCGTGGGGAACCGGCCGGCCGGATCTCTGCGCAAGGCCTTGCTCAGAAGCGCCTGCAGCGGCGCCTGGTGCCCGCTGGAAAAGGAGATACGTTTTCCCGAAATGCGGTGGTCCAACATCTGCTTGAAATTCATGGATTCTCTCTGATGAGGGAGCACTCCTTCAAGCATTTTGTAGCCGCTCACGGCCAGGGCGTAGAGATCCAGTTGAAAGGGATCAATGGAATTGTCCGGCCCGTTGCAAGCTTCGGGGGGCATATAGGCGAGGGTTCCGGCATAACGCGCAATGCCGAAATTCTGCCGCAGGCTCATGGATATCCCGAAATCGCCTATCAGAGCCCGTCCGTCTTCATCAAAAAAGATGTTGCCCGGCTTGATGTCCCTGTGCACGATATCGAGCTTGTGCATGTACTCCAGGCCGCTGACGCAATCCATGAGAATGGAGGCCACGCGTCCGTAAGCAAGAGGCCCGCAGGCGAGCTCTTTGTTGAGGGTGTTCGAATAAAAATCGGTCATGATCAACAGCAGCGAGCCCTTGGAATCGCCGACATCCCTGATGGCTTCGTAGTTGTGCATGCTGACCAGGTTGGGGTGGTTGCCCAGTTCGACGTAGCGGGTGATCTCCTGCACCGCCGAAAACAATGTTTTGCTCAGGCTTCCATTGTTGCCGGCGGATTCGGGGAACAGCGGAATGACTTTGAGTGCCACGGGCGGAAAACGCTTTTTCTGGTGCCCGAGCAAAAAAACATAGGCAAAGCTCCCCGCCCCCAGAAAGCGCTGCAGCTTCCAGTCTCCGAACAAGGGCGAGCGCTTCCGAAGCTCCGGAAGGACGCAATCTTTGCAAAGAGCCAGTTCCAACCCCATTGTCTGCTCGAATCGTTATAGTTTCGATAAATAAACTATACCACGTATTCTATTGATGCTGCCTATAGAATAAATTAATACATTTTACTGTTTCATTTTCACAGAATGAACAGTTGCGTTAGTATTTTAATCGACAAGTAGAATAAGAAATTTAATTTTGTAACGCAAGCCCGTGCATCCTCTTTCGAGGAGTACTATTTTCATCATCGGTATTATTTTCAGTTTATTCTTCGGAGGGCTTCAGAACTTCGCAAATAGAAAAGAAAAACATGCGACACAAACTATAGAAAAAACCAAGAGAAACTCTAAAAAGCACACTGCAGCTAATTTCAAAGCTTTCTCAGTGCGTTGCATGGAGCTTGGCGAGTGATCAAACAACAAATACATTCCTCGCCGGTTTACTACGCCCCCCCTTGCATGGCAGTCATCTTTATTGTTGAATTATATATAAACAAAAAAGCCAATCGATGCCAGCCATTCTATTTTTCCGGCTAAAAAAGGAGGCAATATAACGTAACATAACGCCCCGCTTGTCGATGGAGTGATTTTTAGTAATAAGTCCGTGCCGGAGAGGGGATCAGAAAAAATGAAGCGTTCGCCCTGGGGGAGCGCGAGGTTGCCGTCGCAGCCAACGGCACGAGTCTTTCCCGCTATTTTTTCGCCTCATGCAAGTACAGATACAACAGCAGCCCGATAAAACAGAACACGAAAATATTCAGCAAGCTATCCAATACGTTGATAATCACTGGTTCCTCCTTGATCCGGCGGCGGTTTTTTCCGACTTCAGGGCCTTGAGCAGGCAGACCAGCAGCAACAGAACGATGTAGACAAAGGGATTGGCCGAAAGAGCGATGATGGCGCGGACCGCGCTGATGCTGTCCGTAATGATCATCACCAGGGCCAGGGCGCTCAGAATCGCGCCCCAGACCAGCTTGAGCTTCACCGGGGGGTTCTGGTCCCCTTTTGCCGAGAACATCGCCAGCACGTACGTGGCGCTGACCACGCTGGTGATGATGAAAAGCATGGCCGAAAGCATGGTGGCCACTGACGTCAGTTGCGGCAGGGGCAGAGTTTTCAGAAGCGCGAATGTGGATGCGTTGATGTCCGTCCGCACCTGTGCCGCGTCATACGCGCCGTGGTGAGCCTGATAAAAGCCCATGGCCCCCAGAATGCCGAACCAGAACAGCGAAAAAGCCGTGGGAGCAAGCAGCACGCCCATCAGGAATTCACGTATGGTGCGTCCTTTGGAAATACGCGCGATAAAAACGCCCACAAAAGGCGCCCAGGCGAGCCACCAGGCCATGTAGTTCAGTGTCCAGGACGTATACCAGCCCTGTATCGCATCGTCCCAGAACGAAAACGTCCTCAGGCCGTGAGGAATCAGGTTGGACAGGTAGACGCCGAGGGTGTTCGTAACCGTATTCATGAGAAAACCGGTGGGCCCGGTAAGCAGAATATAAAGCAGAAGCCCGATTGTGATGCAGATGGCCGCGTTGGACAGCAGCGCCATACCCTGTCCGAGTTCGCGCAGCAAAGGAATGAAATAGGCAGCGCAGAGCACGGCGAAGATAGCCAGGGAGAGCCCCATGCCGGTGTTCTGAAAATCAAAAAGCTGTTCGAAACCGCTCTGGACCTGAAAAACTCCCATGGCCACCGACCCGGCCAGCCCGATGGCGATGGCGTAGATGGCCAATACGTCCACCAGCCAGCCCAGGGTGACTGGCCAGCCCTTGTCGCCGAACACCGCCCTGAAGGGCGTGCTGAGCATCTGGGGAAGTCCCCGGCGGAATCCGAAGTACGCGATGACCAGCCCGACCAGCCCGTATATGGCCCAGGCGTGCAGCCCCCAGTTGAAAAGGGTGACAAAAAGCGCTCCGGAGGCCGCCAGGCCGGGCTTCATCTGCTCCGACAGCACCATATAATGTTCGACGGGTTCGGCCACGCCGTAAAACAGCAGCCCCACGCCCATGCCCGCGGCGAACATCATCGTCAGCCAGCTGAAAGTCGAAAATTCGGGCTCGTCCCGGTCATTACCAAGGCGGACGGCCCCGTAGGGCGAAAAGGCAAGATACGCGCAGGAAAGCAGCAGCGTGCTGACTGTCAGCATGACGAACCAGCCGCGGCTTTGGAAAACAACGTTGACGAAACTGCCGGCGAATGCGGCCAGGCCTTGCGTATCAAGTACGCCCCAGATAACCACAAAAGCCGTAAGCCCCATGGATGCGATGAAAACGGAGTTGCGCAGCATGCTTTCCTCGTTGAATCTGTTCTGCCGGCCTTGTGCGGCCTCTATTTCCGATCTTTTCCGCAACAGCCTTCTGCTGCAAGGCATAGCACAACGTTGGGAAGAAGAACATGCAAAAAAACCGATCAACTCTCCTTTGGCGTTCACCTCCGTATCGGGCTGCGCTACAACATAGCGCTCCGGTGAAAAAGACCCCGGACCGGATTTGGAGCAAAAAAGATAGTAAATTCAGACTGAAAGCCGCGGAGCGTCAAAACACCTGGCGTCCGTCCCGCCAAGCGGCCTTGACCACGGGGGTGATGCCCTGCAGGCTGACGCGCAGAAAATCCGCGTGATTGCCCGGCGCAACCGCGCCGACGCCCTCCAGGCGCAGCGCCCCGGCCGGTCCGGCGGACACCAGTCGCAACGCCTCCGGCAGGCCGAAGCCGTGTTCCAGATGCAGCCGAAAGACCGCAGCCAGCAGGCTTTCCGGCGCGTAATCCGAAGACAGGATGTCCAGCAGGCCGGCCTGGAACACCTCCAGGGCGGAGACATTGCCCGAATGCGAACCGCCCAGCATGATGTTGGGCGCGCCCATGACCACGGCCAGCTTCCGCTGTACGGCCTGTTGCGCGGCCTGCAGCGTGGTGGGGAATTCGCAGATGCGCACCCCCTCGGCCCAGGCCTGGTCCACGTGCTCCCTGGTGGCGTCGTCATGGCTGGCCAGCGCGACGCCCCTGGCTTTGGCTTTTTCAATGAGGGTCCGGCGGTGCGGTTCGGAATAGTGTTGCTGGTTGGCTTTGCAGCGGGCCACCACCGCGCAGAATTCCTCGTCGGACCAGCCCTCCGAACCGTAATAGGCGCGAAAATGATTTTCGTCGCAATACTGCCGCTGCCCGGGCGTATGGTCCATGAGGGAGACGAGCCTGAGCAACGGGCTGTGGTCCGCGCTTTCGTACAGGGTGAGCACTTCCGGGTCCGCGGTTTCGCAGCGAACGTGCAGCAGATGGCGTCCGCGCAGCAGCCCCTGCCTGTGGCTTTGATGCAGCGCGCGGATGGAATCGTGAAACAACCGGATGCGCGTGGCCTCCTGCGGGAAAGCCTCGGCGCAGACCGAATCCAGAATGGTGGTGATGCCCGCGGCCACCATGCGCGCGTCATGGGCCAAAAACACAGCCAGCGGATCAGGCCAGTATACGCCGGGCCTGGGCCGGAAGTGGCGTTCGAGATTGTCCGTATGCAGATCCACCAGCCCGGGCAGCAGATAGTCCCCGCCGAAATCGAGCACCCGCGCATCCGCGGACGCCTGCCCCAAATCCACGTCCAGCTCTCCGAAACGTTCGCCTTCCACAGCCAGCGCACCGGCAAAGGTTTCCGTTTCCGTCACCACGCGGGCGTTGGCCGCGTACCAGGTATCAAATCGTCTCATACGGTTCGGCGCTTCCTTCGCAATGCTCAATGATCGAACTGCAACCGCACGGTTTGTCTGGTTCCATTGGAGCTGCACTTGAAATTTTTGATATAGTGCCGGATGATCTGCCAGGATATCATGGTCATATCAATCCTGTTTTCCAGGGGCTCACCACAGCCTGCAACCTGCTCCCGAATCGTGACAGGTTCGCCTTCGTATTCAATCAAGGCAATCAGCTTGTTCTCGTCGAATTGCAAGGTCAGCTGCATCTGATCCCCTTGCATCACGGCGGGCACGATGCACTCGACAAATTCGCTCACCGCGGCGGTGGCAGCAGAAAAGACTTCCTTGCGGGCTCCCCATTTCGCGCCCTGTTTGTCCATGAATTCAAACACTCTGACAGCTACGGGTTCCGAAGTATGCAGCGTGAGCCCGGCCTTGTCGGCAATGCCGATACGCAAAATCAGATTCAACACCACGGCGGCAATGGCCGCGGTGGATAATGACGAGGAAAACGCCACACCCACCAGTTCCGGCAAGCCGTCGAACGCATGCGGAATGTCGTCCACCATCAGCCCGAGTATCATGGATATGCCGACGACAAAGGTTTTCCGGTTATCCATCATCCGGGACATGATGATCTGAAAACCGGCGACGATCATGAAGCTCATGGAAAAAAGCAGGGTCGCGCCGATAACAGGTTTGGGCATGATGGCGAACACGGCTGCAAATTTGGGGCAGAATGCGAGAAAAATCATTATCCCCCCCATGAACCAGGCGATAGAACGGCTGGTGGTGCCGGTGGCGATACTCAGCCCGATGTTGGAGGAAGAGGTGGACTGGCCGTATCCACCGAAAACCCCCGCGGCAAAACAACCCAGACCGTCAGCAAGTATGCCCTTGCTTATGTTTTCCATGTCCGGACGTTTCCAATCGCTGTCGTTGATCCTCTGGCAGGTCGTCAAGTCGCCAACACTCTTGAGCGACGAACAGAGCATGGCAATGAGAAAGGGCAAAATCAGATGCGCGTCGAAATTCCAGCCGGGATGATGGGTAAACGGCATCCAGACCAGCGGACGCCGGGCAAGCTCGCCCCAATGGGCGCTGTGCAGCAGCCCCATGGACGCGGAGGCCAGATAGCCGATGATCATGCCGACAATGATGCAAAACAGGCGGAGCTGCCCTTTGGTCCAGACATTGAGGCCAATCATGGCGAACAGAGTGATGGCTCCGGTAATTACTGAGTTGATGGCGGGATGCGAATGGGGATCACTCATGCCCAGAAAATTGAGTCCCGCAACCTTGACCACGGTGATCCCCACCATGGCCACAATGAGCCCGGTGACTTCCGGCGGAAAAAGGAACTGAAGCCGTTTTATCAGCCTTGAAAACAGGATCTCGAAAAAGCCGGCGATCATGGTCATGCCCAGCAAAAGCGAAAGGCCGCCGGTTTGAGCGGCAAGAGCCGAAGCACTGAAGAACGACGGACCACTCAGTTGCGGACAAAGATAGCCCGACCCCACCGGACCTTTTGACAGGGATTGCAGAATCACGCCCACTCCTCCGGCAAGAAGGGACATGCTGGCGATGAAAGTCGCATCCTGCGTACTTCCTCCCACTGCCCGAATCACCAGTACGGGAAAAACAAGGCCAATCATGCTCAGACACGTATGCTGCAAACCAAGAAGCAGGGATATGGCGACGTTGGGAGACTCTTCGAGCCCATAGATCAGATTGGATGGTTTCATGACACACCTCGGTTTGTTTGTTTCATACTCGTACGGCGAATGCGAAGTAATCAGCTTGAGACCAGGTCAAACGCACCTATGCGCATAGGCATAAAGCGACCGATATATAAGATCAAGAAATAAGCGCTGCTGGAATTGTGTCCGCCTTCCAGTCCAGTTTCTCCGCAAAACGTTCACCCAGCGCCGCCATCAAAATTTCACGTAGTTGTGTCGTTTTCGTAACCAAGCTGTCCGCTCCGGCTATACTACAGAGGAAACAAGGACGGCTCCGCCCATGCTCGACAAAGATTCGGACACGCCTTTGTGGCGGCAGATTCACGACAGCCTGCTTCGGGAGATCACCAGCGGCGCTTTTTACGCGGGCACGGCTCTGCCTTCGGAAAAAGATCTGGCCGAACGCTATGGGGTAAACCGCCACACGGTACGCCGAGCGCTCAAGGAACTCAATGAAAGCGGCTGGCTGCGTACGGAGCGCGGCAAAGGCACGCTGGTGCTGGAGCAGTCCCTGGAATACCAGCTTTCGGAGCGTACGCGCTTTACCGCCAACATGGCCCAGAACAAACGCCGCGCCCGCAGCCATTTTCTCTTCGGCGACGTCTTGTTTGCAGGAGAGGGCCTGGCGCGGCAGCTGCGGATTCCGCAGCACACGCCGGTTGTCTATATCGAATCCTTTGGCGAAGCCGGGGGCAAACGAATTTTCGTCTCCTCCCAGTATGTTCCGGAAGAGCGTATGCCGCAGCTGATCGATGTTTTCCGCCATACGGGTTCGCTGACCAAAGCCTTCCGGGCCTTTGGCGTCAAAGATTATTTCCGGGCCAGCAGCCGGATCAGCACGCGGCTGGCAAACGCCTTTGAAAGCGAGCAGTTGGGCATCTCCGTACGAGATCCCGTACTGGTGATGGAATACGTCAACGTGGATGAACAGGGCGTTCCCATCGAATGCGGCATCACCCGTTTTTGCGGAGACAAGCTCCA
Organism: Desulfovibrionaceae bacterium; assembly: GCA_963677785.2. GTDB lineage: Bacteria > Desulfobacterota > Desulfovibrionia > Desulfovibrionales > Desulfovibrionaceae. The sequence continues at coordinate 919,439 of CAXXDH010000003.1, forward strand.
GGTGGTGGTGCCCGGCAGTCCGTCATGGGATGGTCTGCAAACGTAACAGACATGTCACACGACGCCTAGACAAGTGGCGGGGCTTGTCTATTCTTCGCATCCGCTGCTCCGCGTATACCCTTCCTTACTGCACGAGTTCTCAGAAACCCCGAACTGTTCGGGGGTAAAGAATGCGACTCGGGAATTCGCAAGGACTTGCCGCGGCGCCCGCACCACACCAGGCAAGACGCCGCAGTGACGAAAAAAGCAACCAACCGGGAGATATGCAAGATGAAAACACTGTTTCGTTTGTTCGCGTTAAGCCTGATCATGGTTCTGGGCATCAGCAGCTACGCCGCCGCCGAAGAACTGCTGGTCTACACGGCCCTGGAAGACGACGAGATTCCGGGCTACCTCGAACTGTTCAAAAAAAGCCATCCGGACATCGACGTCAAAATCGTCCGCGACTCCACCGGCATCATCACCGCCAAGATCCTGGCTGAAAAGGACAATCCCCAGGCCGACGTGATCTGGGGCACGGCCGCCACCAGCCTGATGCTCGCCGACCAGGCCGGCATTATCGAACCTTACGCCCCCAAAGGGCTGGACAAGGTGCGCCCCAAGATGCGCGACACGGCCAATCCTCCCCATTGGGTGGGCATCAAGGCCTGGATGACCGGCTTCTGCGTCAACACCATCGAGACCAAGGCCGCCAACATCCCCACTCCCAAGAGCTTCGTCGACCTGGTCAAACCCGAATACAAAAACGCCCTGATCATGCCCAACCCGGCTTCCTCCGGCACCGGCTTCCTGACCGTGTCCGCCATTCTGCAGATGATGGGCGAGGAAAAGGGCTGGGAATTCCTCGACAAGCTGGACAAAAACATCACCCGTTACACCCATTCCGGTTCCAAGCCCTGCAAACTGGCCGGAGCCGGTGAAACCCCCATCGGAATTTCCTTTGGCTACCGCGGCTTCATTCAAAAGCAGAAAGGCGAACCCATCATCACGGTGTTCCCGTCCGAAGGCTCGGGCTGGGATGTGGAAGCCAACGGCCTGGTGAAAAAAGCCAAGATCAAAGACGCCGCCAAAACCTTTCTGGATTGGGCCGTCAGTCCCGAGGTCATGAAAGCCTACGCCCAGGTCTACCCTGTCACCGCCTATGACGTGGGCGCTCCCATCCCCGACGGCTACCCCAAGGATCCCGAAGCCCAGCTCTGCCCCAACGATTTCCAGTGGGCAGCCAAGAACCGCCAGCGGATTCTGAAGGAATGGACCAAGCGCTACGACGGAAAAAGCGACCCAAAATAACCACACCCTCCAGCCGCAAGAACCTGCTCCGGCCCGCCCACGGGCCGGAGCGTATGTGAGGAACACGACCATGTCCCAACCGTCCCCCAATGCCCAGGCTTATTTGGAAGTCCGCGACGTATCCAAGATGTTCGGCTCGTTTGCGGCCCTGAAAAACGTCAGTTTCAGCGCTGAAAAAGGCGAATTCATCTCCATTCTGGGCCCCAGCGGCTGCGGCAAGACAACCATGCTGCGGCTCGTAGCCGGACTCGAACCCCAGACTTCGGGGGTGGTGCGTATCGAGGGACAGGACGTCTCGCGCCTGCCTGTCTCCAAGCGCAACGTGGGCATCGTGTTCCAGAGCTACGCCCTGTTTCCCAACCTCACCGCCGCCCAGAACGTGGCCTACGGCCTGACCGGAAAAGGCATGCAGCGCGAAAAGATTCAGCAGCGGGTGCATGAGCTCATGAAACTGGTGGGGCTTGCGGGTTTGGGCGAAAAATTTCCCACACAGCTTTCGGGCGGCCAGCAGCAGCGCGTGGCCCTGGCCAGAGCCATGGCTCTGTCGCCCAATCTGCTGCTTCTGGACGAACCCCTTTCCGCACTGGACGCCAAAGTCCGCGTCAAGCTGCGCTCCGAGATCCGCGACCTGCAGCGCCGCCTGGGGGTCACCACCATCATGGTCACCCACGACCAGGAAGAGGCCCTGACCATGGCCGACCGGATTCTGGTCATGGACCAGGGGGAACTGGTGCAGAACGGGACGCCCCACGAGATCTACGACTGCCCGGCCACCCCTTTTGTGGCCTCGTTCATCGGTTCCATGAATTTCATCCCCGGCGTCACCAAGGAAGCCGGCGGCCTGCTGCGCCTGGGCGACTCGCACCTGCTGGCGCTTAACACTGAAGCCGTTCCCCAGGGAGCCCAGGCCCTGGTCGCCATCCGACCGGAGGACGTACGTATCAACCCCAACGGCTCGGCCGGGCCAAACGCCTTTCATGCCACCATTCTGGACATGGAATACAAGGGCGCCAGCATCCGCATCCGCTTCAAACCCACCGAGCTCTCCACAAAGCCGATCATCGAAGCCGAAGTGCCCACCGGGCATGTCCGCAACCTGCAGCTCGCCGCGGGCAAAGGCGCGGTCATCGATCTACCGGAAGACCGTATCCGGGTCTATTCTCCGCAGGAGGCGCTCAATGGCTGATGCCTCAGTCGCCCCTGCCGCCCCTGTTGCCATGGAAAGCGTACGTCCGGGCTTCTGGGAAACCCTGGACACGGAAGCCTGGATCCGGCGCGGCCTGATCGGGCTGCTCTGCCTCTGGATGCTCGCCGTGGTGGTGCTGCCCCTGGCCACCCTGCTTTCCAAAAGCCTGATGGACCAGCACGGCCGGTTCGTGGGCCTGGCCAATTTCATTCTCTATTTTCAGACGCCCGCGCTTTCCAGTTCGCTGGGCAACAGTCTCTACGTGGCCGTGTTCACCACCATCACGTCCGTGGTGCTCGGGTTCGCCTTTGCCTATGCCCTGACGCGTACGTGCTTGCCCGCCAAAGGCTTTTTCAAAAGCGTGGCCCTGTCCCCCATTTTCGCGCCAACCCTGCTCAACGGCATCGCCCTGGTCTACCTGTTCGGACGCAAAGGTTTGATCACGCGCGGCTTTTTCGGCGCCATTCCGGGATTGAACATCGATCTTTACGGGCCGGTGGGCATTGTCATCTCGGAAGTCATCTTCACATTTCCCCAGGCCGTGCTGATTCTGAGCATCGCCCTGTCCATGACAGACGCGCGCCTGTACGAGGCCTCCGAGTCCCTTGGCGCATCCAAACTGCGCACTTTTTTCACGGTCACCATACCATCCGTCAAATACGGTCTGATCAGCGCGGTTTTTGTCTGTTTTATCCTTGCGTTCACAGACTTCGGCGCGCCCAAGGTGGTGGGCGGCAACTACAACATCCTGGCCACGGACATCTACAAGCAGGTCATCGGCCAGCAGAATTTCGTCATGGGCGCCGTGGTCAGCGTGGTATTGCTGGTGCCCACGGTGCTGGCCTTTATCGCGGACCGTATCGTGCAGCGGCGGCAGGTTTCCATGATCCAGGCCAAATCCGTGCCCCTGGCGCCCAAGTCCGACCCCCTGCGCGACCGTCTTTTCCTGGGCTTTTGCGGATGCATCTCTTTTCTGATCATCGCCTTCTACAGCACCGCGCTCTTTGCCTCGCTGGTCAAGGTCTGGCCCTACAATCTCTCCCTGGGCTTTTCCAATTACGTGTTCACCGGCACGGGCGGCGGCGGATACGCGGCCTTTTTCAATTCCATCCGAATGGCCGCCTACTCGGCGATACTGGGCGTATGCCTGACCTTTGCCAGCGCCTACCTGATCGAAAAAACGCGCGGACTGCGTCCCTTGCGCTTCGTGGCCTATTTTCTGTCCATCCTGCCCCTGGCGCTGCCCGGCCTGGTCATCGGCCTGGCCTACATCTTTTTCTTCAACGCGCCAGGCTGGACCATCTGGGGCGTCACCATCCCCAATCCGCTGAACTTCCTCTACGGAACCATGGGCATTCTGGTCATGAGCAACATCGTGCATTTCTATACGGTCAGCTTTCTCACGGCCACCACGGCGCTCAAACAACTGGACAAGGAGTTCGAGACCGTTTCCGAATCCATGGGCGTGCCCTTTTACAAAACCTTTTTCCGGGTCACGGTGCCGGTCTGCCTTCCGGCCATCCTGGAAATCTGCCTGTATTATTTCGTCAATTCCATGGCCACCGTATCCGCGGTGATTTTTCTGTACTCCGCGGACACCAAGCTGGCCTCCGTGGCTGTGGCCAACATGGACGACGCCGGAGACATCGCACCGGCCTGCGCCATGGCCATCCTGATCATCCTGACAAACATCCTCGTACGGGGGGGCTACAGCTGGGGCACCAAAGGACTGCGCAAAAAAGCCCAGGCCTGGACCAGCCGCTGATCTCCGGACGAACAAGCAGCGAACCAGGGGAATACCGTACGCGCTGACGTTACAAACCAGTGCCGAATGCAACCATTCCGCAACAAAAAGGAGTCATTTCATGGATATTTTCATCAAAAACAAACACTACACCGGCGACATCCGGGGCGTGGTGTTGGACTGGGCGGGCACGGCCGTGGATTACGGCTGCCTAGGGCCCGTTTCCGTGTTTCTGGAAGTCTTTGCCAAACAAGGCGTGGAAGCCAGCCTGGCCGAAGCTCGCGCGTTCATGGGGCTGATGAAAAAAGACCACATCCGCGGCATGTGCAATACGCCCTCCGTGGCCGACAAATGGGAAGCCGCGCACGGCCGCAGGCCGGACGAAAACGACGTGGACCGGATGTACGCGGACACCGAACCCATGATGGTGGCAATCCTGAACCGTTTTGCCGATCCGGTGCCCGGGCTGCTGGAAACCGTTGAGTGCTTCCGCGCCATGGACGTCAAAATCGGCTCCTGCACCGGCTACACCGGCCCCATGATGGACGTGCTCGTGCCCGAGGCCGCCAAAAAAGGCTATTCCCCGGACGCCATCGTCTGCTCATCGGACGTACGCGCCGGACGCCCCTACCCCTGGATGTGCTACCAGAACGCCATGAACCTCGAGATCTACCCCATGGAGGCCATGGTCAAAATCGGCGACACGGTCAGCGACATTCAGGAAGGCCTCAACGCCGGCATGTGGACCATCGGCCTGAGCCGCTCGGGCAACGAACTGGGCCTCTCCAAGGAAGAAGCCGATAACCTGCCACCGGAAGAGCTCAACGAAAAGCTACGCCAGATCGAACAGCGCTTCCTGGACACCGGCGTCCACTTCGTGGCCGAAGACATCAGCCACTGCCCGGCCATCATCGAAAAAATCAACGACCTGCTCTCCCAGGGCGCAGTGCCATTGGCTTAAAGAAGCCTCCGGCGGCTTAAGGAACCTTTAGCTAATACAACAAGTAGCGGAGGAATGAGGTATGAACGACGTACTTTTGCCCGACAATCCGTACTTTTTACTTACGCCCGGGCCCCTGTCCACCACCAAGAGCGTCAAAGCCGTGATGCTGCGCGACTGGTGCACCTGGGACCGGGAATACAACGACATCGTCCAGGAGATCCGCGCGCGACTGGCGGCCATGGCTACGAATAATCCGGGTAGCCCGGACAAGCCGGAGTATACGGCCGTGCTCATGCAGGGCAGCGGCACTTTTGCTGTGGAAGCCACCTTGGGTACGGCGGTTCCGCGCGACGGCAAGTTGCTGGTGCTGGCCAACGGACAGTACGGTACGCGTATGGCGCAAATCGCGCGGCGTACCGGCATTGCGTACGTGGTGATAGATTCGGGCGAAACCGGCAGGCCGGACCAGGAACGGCTGCAGCTGGCCCTGCGCAACGATCCGGCCATCAGCCATGTGGCGGTGGTGCATTGCGAAACCACCACCGGTATGCTCAATCCCATTGCGGAAATCGGAAAAATCGTCCGCCAGGCCGGACGCAGTTACATTGTGGACGCCATGAGCAGCTTTGGCGGCATTCCGCTGGATGCGGCGGCCATTGGCGCGGATTACGTGGTCTCTAGCGCCAACAAATGCATCCAGGGCGTGCCGGGATTCGGTTTTGTGGTGGCCAGGCGCGGAGCCCTGGAACTCTGCGCCGGGCGCGCCCGTTCGCTCAGCCTGGATCTTTACGACCAGTGGTACGAGATGGAGCACAAGGGGGGGAAATGGCGCTTCACCTCGCCGACCCACGTGGTCCGGGCCTTTGCCCAGGCCCTGACCGAACTGGAAGCCGAGGGCGGGGTTGCCGCACGCCACGAGCGCTATTGCGAAAACCACCGGATCCTGGTGGAAGGCATGCGCGCCCTGGGGTTTGAATGCCTGCTGCCCGACGCCTGGCAGTCGCCCATCATCACGTCCTTTTACAACCCCAAGAGCCAAGCCTACAACTTCGGCGATTTTTACGCCCGGCTCAAGCAAAAAGGCTTTGTAATCTATCCGGGCAAGGTCACCGGCGCGGATACCTTCCGGATCGGCAACATCGGCCATGTGTTTCCGGAGGACATCCGCAAGCTGCTCGCCGCCGTGGAGCAGTCCATGTATTGGAAAACAGCGGCGGCCTGAGGTCCGGATGCGTCCGGGCTCACTGCCTGGCCATCTTCCTGACCAGTTCGCCCAGCAGGGCCACGGCGTCTTCGGACTGTTCGTCCCAGATGCCTTTGCTGTTCAGGCGAATATAGTTCTTGAAGGTGTCGGAAAAGGACAGAATGCTGCCCGGCACCACATAAATACCTTGTTTTCTGGCCTTGAAAAACAGTTCGCTGGAGTCCACCTGGCTGGGGAGCCTGACCCACATGTTCATGCTCCCCGACGGGCGGACGGCGCAGGTGCCCTCAGGAAAATGGTGGCCGATGCTGCAGTACAGCGAGGACATGGCCCGTGACAGCCGCTGGCGCAGCGGCTTAAGGTGGCGCTCGTACTCGCCTTTGCGCATGAACTCGCCCAGGGCCATCTGCGCCGGGGTGGAGGGCATGATGCCGGTCATGTCCCGAACCTGGCGAACCTGGTCCATGAATTTTCCGGGAATAAGCCAGCCGATACGGTAGCCGGGAGAGACCGTCTTGGAGAAGGACGAACAACTCGCCACGAGCCCCTCGGTGTCGAAATTCTTGCAAAGTGTGGGACGCCGCTCCCCGAAAAACAAATTGCCGTAAACATCGTCCTCTATCAAGGGAACCTGCTTTTTGCGCAACAATTCCACCAGTTCCTGCTTTTTTTCATCGGACATCAGACTGCCGTCCACATGATAATTGGTGATAAATACGCAGGCCCGGATGTTGTAGTCGTCTATGGCTTTGGCCACCAGCTCCACCGAGACCCCGTCCTGGGCACAGGAGGGAATCTCTATGGCCCGGAGCCCCATCAGCTCGACCATCTGCAGATAGACCATGAAGGTAGGCGACTGCACGAGAATGGCGTCGCCCGGACGGGTCAGCACGCGCAGCAGCAGCGAGATGCTGTCCATGGCGCCGGAAGTGATCATGATGTCGTCAGGCGCAACAACGGCTCCGACCTCCATACAGCGTACGGCGATCTGCCTGCGCAGCTCCTGGTTGCCCAATGGATCGTCCAGAAGCACGGACTCTTGCGGATTTTCCTGAACCGTGGAGCGCAGCACCTTGGCCAGGCAGCGCCCCGCCAGCAGACTTTTGTCCGGACACGGATAGACAAAGGGATCGCCGTCCTTGCGCTGGCAAATGTTCACAGTGGCTTTGAGCACGCCCGGACGGCTCAGATCGATCTCTTCCGGCCTGGCATAGGGGCACAGACTGGGGGCGGGCAACGCGTTGTAATCCGCCCGGACAAAAAAACCGGACCGCTCCCTGGCCTCCAGCACGCCCTGCTGTTCCAAAGCCGCGTATGCCTGCGCAACCGTGGGCACGCTCACCTGGAACTGTTTGCCGATTTTCCTCAGGGACGGCAGCTTGTCGCCAGGCTGCAACTGTCCGGATTCAATCATCTCCAGCAACTGTTTTTCGATCCGCGCGTAGCGAAACGCAGGACCGCCGGATGGGGCTCTGTCGGACATTACTGTATCACTCCAGCATAACTGTTAAGTAAGCAATTATAAAAAACTGTGTCTGTTCAAATAACAGTTGATTGCGTAGGAGTAAAGCCTGGAAACAACCACTAGCAGGAGGATACGGTCATGTTTCTGCGGCACGGTTCACAACACACCGGCAATAAGGTCCGGCTGTGCCTGGCGAGAATTTTATCGGCAGTGCTGCTGTTGGCTTGCTGCGCGTGCCAAAACGCGCAAGCGCTCAAGCCAGAAGTGCTGCTGACGGGTTTGGCAAAGCCGGGAGCGTTGGTGTTCGACAACTATTGCCGGTTATACATTGCGGAATCCGGCAACGGACGGGTGCTGGCGCTGCACCCCGGTTCCAGCGAGCTGATCGTTGTCAGCGATGGGTTCCATGGGCTGACGGATCTTGCCATTGACCGCGAGAACACCTTGTATGTCGCTTCCAAGGGAGCCGAGGGCCAGAGCTGCGTCTATTCAATCACTCCCTCGGGATATCGCAATTTATACTGCGATCAACTGGAAGGCTCTTGCGGTTTGAGCGTGGATCGCTACGGCTGCCTGCTCATTGCGGAGAGCAGCTCCGGCAGAGTGCTGCGCATCAGCGAAACCGGAGGTAGGGAAATCATCAAACAAGGCCTGCAAACGCCAAAACGGGTACTGGATATTCACGGCAATCTGGTGTTCGTCTGCGTTCGCGGACTGTATACGGATCTTCCCGGCAGAATCTGCGGCATACTCAGCCACGTTCCGGGCTTATACAACGGCGCAGCCGCCTGTGCCAAAGACGGATCCACCTACATCCTGGACAGCTTCAGCAAACGTTTGCTGTGCTTTGACGGCAATGGGACCCTGCTGGCATCCGTGGATTGCGCGAACGCCGGGTTGGACGGAATCACGGCATTGGCTTGCGACAGAGACGGCGCACTGTACGCGGCCACAGCCACTGGCGAAATTCTGCTCCTGAAAGGAGCAGGGGTCAAAGAACTGCAGGCCGATGACTCTGCGATTCCGCAACGACTCGGTTGATAGTATTGGACAGCTCCTTGAAATCAATGGGCTTGGCAAGGTAGGCGTTCACCCCTGCCTCCAGAATGTTCTTTCTCTCGTCTGCCAAGGCGTAAGCCGTCAGGGCGATGATCGGAATCCGGCGCTTGTCTTTGTATTCTGGAGAAATGCGAATGGCCTCGGTCACCTCCAGCCCATTGAGTCCGGGAAGCTGGATATCCATAAGAATGAGGCCGAAGTCTTCTTGCCGCAGCAGATCGAGAGCTTCTTCTCCGTCTTCGGCCACCTGAAGGTCAAAGCCCTCTCGTTCGAGGTATTCCTGCATGACTCGGCGATTGACGGCATCATCTTCCACAAGAAGAATACGCGTGGAACCGGAAGCAAAGGCGGACAGCTCTGCAACGTCCGCTTCCGGTTCCGACGCTGATTTTCTGAGCATCGGAACGCTGACATAAAATGTCGTTCCCACATTCTCTTCGCTGTCCACGGTCAACGTTCCCTGCATCAGGCCGACCAGCCGTTTGACAATGCTCAAGCCCAGCCCCGCCCCTTGATACTGGCGCGAATACACATCTCCATCCTGCGTAAAGCTTTCAAAAATATAGTTGATCCTGCTTTCGGGGATGCCGATGCCCGTGTCCGCTATGATAAACAAGACCCAACAGACATTGTCCTTGATCACCGGCAGCAATTCGGCTTCCAGCGTAACAGAACCTGTTTTGGTGAATTTGATGGCATTGCCCACCAGATTGATCAGGACCTGGCGCAGCCGTTGTTCATCTCCCAGCAGCTGTTCGGGCATGGCCTCGTCGCAACGCACGGAAAATGCAAGTCCTGCCTGCCTGGCGGCCAGTCGAAACAGCTCTTCCACCGAACGCAGCAACTCTGTCAGAAAAAAAGGCTCTCTTTGGATGGATAATTTGTCGTTTTCAAGCCGCGACAGATCGATCAAGTCTCCCAACAGACGCGTCAGCCTTTTGCTGGAAAGCATGGCCGTATCAATATACTTAGTCTGTTCTTCACTCAGGGGCGTATCCTGAATAAGCTGCAGCATGCCCATGATGCCGTTCAAGGGCGTTCTCAGTTCGTGGCTCATGTTGGCAAGAAATTCGGTTTTGCTCCGGTTGGCTATTTCCGCCTGATCCTTGGCGATACGCAGCTCTTCCTCGGCTTTTTTGCGTTCAGTGATGTCCATTGCCAGCACAATTACCATATCTTCGGGAACATAGGCGAAATGGCATTCCATCACATGCAGCATACCGGTGTAGGGATGTACGATACGCATTTCCCGGTGGTCACGGCCTTTGGAATGAAACACCATGCGCAGGTGATCATCGAAGGGAACAGTGTCGGTCTGTACGTCTTTGGCGTTGATCCCGACTCCTTTGTTTTCCCAATCCCGCGTGGCGCGTACGCCTTCCGTATTGTATTCCACCAGGATAAACTGGCCGTTCTGCAGCTGCCAAAGATACGCCTGCAAAGGATTGTCCTCAAAAAGAGCCCGAAAGCGTTCTTCACTGGCTTTGAGCGCTTCCATGGCCCGTTTCCGCTCGGTGACATCTTCCACCAGCGTTAAAACATAGGCCCTGCCGTCCAGACGGAACATGTTGGCTTTGATATAGACATCCCGCATCTCGCCGGATTTGGTTCTGTATTGGCTGTAAAAGGTATCCCCGCCACTGGTGAATACCGTACCGATGCGCGAATTGATGGTCGCCCGGCTTTGCGTGGTGTCGATTTCAAAAATGGTCAGGTCCTGCAATTCGTCATCCGTATACCCGAGCATGTTCACAGCCTGTCTGTTGCTTTCAAGAATACCGCCGTTACGCGGATCGAAAAGCAGAATAGCCTCGGCTGCCTGCTCGAAAATAGTACGGAATTTATACTCGCTTTCCGCCAACCTGCTTTCTGTTTCCGAGCGTTCGCTGATTTCCCGTTCCAGCTGTTCATTGCTCACCCGGAGCTCTTCGGTCCGTTCCTGGACGTGCTGCTCCAGCAGCTCATGCGCCTTGGTCAATGCGGCTTCGGCCTGCTGCCGAATGGCCACCTCACGCGCCAGTTTACGGTTCCAGTAGAGAATCAGGGCAAGAACAAAAACAAGAAACAGTCCCGCCAGAGCCGCGTTGAACAGCCATTTCTTCCATGCACCGGGGCTGTGCTGCATGGATGTCCATTTGGTGATGATCGCATCCCATTGTTTGTGTGAAACAGTCTGGATCAAGGAATTCATGAGCGTGACCAGCTCCGCATTGTTGTCTGTCGACGTCAGACGGATGGAAAGCACAGGCTCATTGAGAGATGCCGCCACGCGCAAATTGATGAGCTGGTTGTTCTGCACCTCGTACACCGCTGTGGGCAACGGTCCCAGATAGTCGCTGGCCACGTTCTCGCTTACCGCACGCAAAGCGTCTCCGGGCGTTTCCGTGCACAGGAGCACCGTGTCCGGGAAGTGTTTGTTCAAATACTCCTCGGCAATGGATTTGCGCGGTACGGCAACGGTCTCCTGCTTGAGTGAATCCAGATCGGAGACAAACGGCGAACCGATGCGATTCACGAGAACATAAGGCAGACGCAGCAGCGGCAGTGTCTGCAATCTTTCCGAGTCCTGCGCATCGGTTTCTCCCAGGAAGGAAACCGCCAGATCGGCTTTCTCGCCGGAACCGGGTTCCATAATACGCAGCTTTACCCCGGAAAGAGCGGTCAACAAGGAAAAGGCGTCCGGGATGATCCCCTTGACCTCGCCCTGCTCCGGGGGAAAGCACAGGGGCGGGGCGTATTCCGGCACTTGCACCCGGATGGGTCCGTGATCCTGCAGCCATTTCTTTTCTTTTTCCGAAATACGCAGAGCCTGGGGAAACGATGAGTAGAACTTTTGTCCAGGGTCCTGTACCCAACGGTTTTCGATTTCCGCCAGCTCGGAGCTGGAGATGGAGTCGAACCCCTGGTTTATCAACCGTACCAGATCCTGTTTGTCATGCCGTACGGCAGCTCTGAAATACTCCGAATAGACCGGCGTTTCGGCAAAATAAAATTGTCCGCTCAGTCCCAGGTCCTTCAACAAGTGTCTGGTGGTTGCCGTTTCGGTCAAAACGGCCTGGACCTCGCCCCTGGAGGCGGCCAGAATAGCCGCCCGAAAGGATGGAAATTCCACCGCTTCCACTTCCGGAAAATCTTTTTTCAAGACATACCCGTGATGCGAGCCTTTCGCATAAGCGACTTTCTTGCCTTTCAGGTCGCCAAGTTCCCAAACCCCGCGCAGGCGCTTGGGAAGAAGCAGGTTGACATCCATGCCGTAATACGGCTTGGAAAAGACAAATTTTTTCTTCCGGTCCGGGGATTCGAACATACCAGTATGAACGTCGGCGATGCCGTTGTCCACATTCTGCAGGCTCTCAAACCAGGACGAGGGCAGAAACGCTATGGGCTGGCCGGTTTTTTTGCTCCACAAACGCCAAATGTCCGCCATCAGCCCTGCCGGTCTTCCTTCGACATCCAAAAACATTCGTGGAGGAAAATCGAACGGCATGGCCAACAGCAGCCGCTTGCTTCTTTCCTCGGAAGACGGCTCAGACCATCTGGCGGCAATCCCGGCCCTGTCCTGTCTTGAAATCTTCGCCATTCCTTCCGCCACCAGCGCGGCGGTCCGCGCGTCTCCTTTGCGTACGGCCGCTTGCTTATAGGCGGTGGCCATGGGAGAGGACGGATCAAACAGAAATTTTCCTTGCCGCCCGTGTTCTTTCAGCAACCAGAAGGCCTCTGCCGCTTCTTCTATAAACACCAGAATTTCTTTGCTAGAAGCAGCCTCGTGCATTGCCTCGGCATCGGGATACTCCGTATACTTCACGTTCGGCGCATGTTCCGCCAGGTATTCGGGCAGGTAGTCGTCTTTTTCCAGACCGACCCTGAAGGCGGACAACATGGAGAGATCAAAAACCGGCCCCAGTTGTGCCGCATAATAAGCATAATACGGAACTTTCAGAACCGGAGCGGCAAAATCGAACTGCTGCTCTTTGGCTTTTGTTCTAACCGTGCCGGCATGCACCTGGGCGCGGCCCGAAGCCACAAAATCCAGAGTCTCCTGCTCCGGCGCCGGTACAAAACGCACGGCGTGGCCGTTGCGCTCCGCCCAAAGATCCCACAAATCCACAAGCATCCCCTTGGGACGCCCCTGGTCGTCCACAAAAGCATAGGGCGCGGCATCATCAGGAAGGGCTACCGTGAGTACGGCTGCCTCTTCCTGTGCCCAAGCCGCAAAAGGGGCCAGGAAAAAAACCGCGGTGAAGCACGCGGCAAAAATACATAATTTGACCAAACACTGCACAGGGGCTCCTATACCTAAGAAAACGAACAACACATCTTTTTGATAGGGTGAAGTATTTTTAATCTTAGTAGGGAAAACCTTTCTTGGCAAGGGGACTTTTATTTAAAGCGGACAAATTGTTCTCAATCCGGCAATCATACCCGCTGCCGGTCAGGAGCATACGCGCTGCGCAGCACTCCCTGCCTGTAGTTGTCTCCCGATAGGCCGAACAGCGTGTTTCAGCCGCGGGCCTGTGTTTTTCAGCCTGAAGTTACCAACCCGGCTTGTGTCATCCGCCCGCTTGGGTTTATATATCCGGCAGCAAGCACAGACTGCGAACCTCAATCCAATGCGTATGTCCAAATTCACAAACCCCTCCCGGCCGCCCGGAGTACATTGGGCCTTTTTGTATTCACTGGGTATGCCCGGCCTCGGGGAATATCTTCTTGGCGCCCGAGTACGCGGCATTCTGACAATGGCGCTCGTGCTGGGCTGCCTGGCCTGGAGCTGCTGGGCCCTGGCGGACCTGGTCAACAGCCTGTTCGACCTGCGCACTCCGAGCTTCAGCACCTTCGTGCAATTGGCGCTGTCTCTGGGCTGCATCCTGTTCATCTGGCTGTGGGGCATGCTCGCGGCGGTGGACGTGGCCATCCAGCGCGGGCTCCGGCGGGAGAACGAATACAGCCCCTTCTGGGCGGTGCTGATGTCCTGGTTCTGCCCTGGAACCGGCCAGCTGTACACCGGTGCGCGCGCCTTCGGATTCGGCCTTTTCGCCTGTTACCTGGTCGCCACGTTTTTCCTGTTTCCGGCCTACAAGCTGATGCTCGACTCTCTGCGCTCCATGCTCTCGTCAGGCACGCTCCAGGCATCTCCGGTCCAGGCCGTCATGTTGATTCACGAGGTTGTATTCCGACTGGATTACGGGGTTGCAAAACTTTCCGTCATGACCATTGAATCCGTTTCCATGCTGCTGGCCGCGGCGGCTTTGCAGCCCGTATGGTACGGACACTTTCGGCAAGCCAAGCAGCGGCGTCTGCTGCGCGGGCCGGACGGCAGGCCTTTGAGCGAGCGAGAACTGCCGTTTGCGCAGCGTACGGAGGCCCGTGTTCTGTGCATTCTCGCCCTGGGCTGGCTCTGTCCCGGGTCCGGCCAACTGCTCCTGAAACAGCGCATTGCCGGATGGTCCTTATTCTGCCTGTATCTGTTCGGAAAAATCGGCATCGGCGTATTGCTCACGACGCACACCATCGGCTATGAGACAGCCCAGTCCTGGACCTGGATCCCGGCAATCACCCGGCTCGTTTCCATGGGCCTTGGGCTCCTGACCGTGACGGCCAGGCCAAAGGCGGCAGAGACGCCCATGCCCCCGGCAGACAGAGAAACCCCGGAGAATAACGACACCGGGCACGACAAAGGGAGCGGCCGGTGAAACACGGGCGAACGGGCGGCATCCTGGTCAAAATTCTGTTCTACTTCGCCGTTCTCATGCTCGTTGTCGGCGGAGCCCTGGTGTATGTGGCCAGACATTTCGATCCCAAGGACTTCAACCTGGATATCCAGGAGGTCCTGAGCCGCTATCTAGGCCGGGAATGCACCATCAACGGCGCCATGGAGTACAGTTATTTTCCCTGGCTCGGCGTCGTGGCGGAAGACGTGGAAGTGGCCCAGCCCGAGAGCTTCGGCAAGGAACCTTTTTTGCGGGTCAGGCGGCTGGAGCTGCGGATCAAACTTATGCCCCTGCTGCTGGAGCATAAAATCATTCTGGGCCGTATCGTGCTCGAGGAGCCCAGCCTGCTGCTGATCAAAAACAAGCAGGGCCGGGGCAACTGGAAAGATTGGGCTTTTTTGCAGAATACGCCGCCCGGAAAACAGACTGAGCCGGATAAAGACACGCCGTTCTCCTTCGAATCCCTGACTTCCAACGGCGTGGACGTTCTCAACGGCCAGCTCGTCTGGGACAGCCGGGCCACCGGGAACTATTACGACGTCACCGGCATAGAACTGCGCACCGATGCCGGACTCCGATTCGATTTCAAATTATACTGCGACTATTCAAGCAGAAAAGACGAATCCCACGGCAGCCTCAAAATCAAAGGCGAAGGCCTGGCCCGCCCGGAACTGCAGGAACTCGAACTGCGCAACAGCGATGTGGAATTCAGCGCGCACGTGAGCTACGACGACACAACGCGCAATTATCTCTTCAAGGGCTACGGCAGCATGCTGCTGCTCAGTGAAGTGGCCCGGATGGAAAGCGCCTCTCTCAAGCTGGACGAAGTCTTGCTGGAAGGCAGCGCGCAGGGCAGCCAGGTCTTTTCAGACGATATGGCCCTCAGCGGCAAAGTCCGGGTCCATGAGGTGGACGTCAACGCCCTGCTCGGTCCGGATCCCGCGCCCGCGGCCTTGACTCTGCTGCGCAAGGCCACCGCCAGCGCCGACTATACGCTCAAAAACGATGTCCTGACTCTGTCCAAGGTGGATGCGGACCTTTCCGGAACACGGGTCACCGGCCAGGTGATCTTCGACGACCACAAAAAGACCGCGCGCTGGACCGCCGATTGCGCCACCGGCAAGCTTGATCTGGACAAATTGTTTCCTGATGCCGTACAAAGCCCGGCTCCAGGCTCCGCGGCGGATAAAACCGTGCTGCCGTCAGATACGCTGGACACGCTGCGCGGCCTGGCTCTGGACCTGAAACTGCGCGCCAAACAATTGATCTGGCGCAAACGGACCATGACGGACGCTGCTCTGCGTCTGACCGCTTCCAAAGGACAGGCAAACCTGAAGGCCAGGGCGAAAAACTTCTGCCAGGGCTCCTTGAACGGCAGTTTTCTGGCAAGCAAAACCAAGCGCTCGCTGCAGCTGGCGCTTGCCGGAGTGGATACGGCCGCTGTTCTGCAGCTGCTCAATGCCGATTCCTTGTTTTCCGGCACCGGAGACATCAACCTGGAAGCCCGTTTTTCCGGCAATACGCTGGGAGAACTGGCTTCGACGCTGCAAGCCGATCTGCGCTCCAGCCTGACCAACGGAAGCTATGAGGCCGCTGCTTCCGCCACTCCTGCTGTTTACCCTGACGCCACAAGCACAGCCGGGAACAGCCCCGGCGGTCCGGTCTGGCCCTTTTCCGCCTGCAACATCGAACTGGCGGTCAAGGCCGCCTCCAGCGACAAAAACGTGGTCCGCCCTTTTGACGTCAAAGCCAAGCTTAACTACAAGGGCCTCCCGCCCTGGCTGCAGGCCCGGCGCACGGATCCGCAGGCGCCGGTCACGCCCATCCTCAACGGCCTGCCCGAATCACGCCTGAACGCGGACGTACGGGGCAGGGTCAGGTTCAGCCTGGCGGATCTGGACGTCCGGAAGATCGAAAACGCGCAGACCCGTGTCTCGTATAAAGGGCATAGCGGAGATGGCCTTAATTACCGCTATCTCGAATCAGAAGGCTCCGGCCGTTTGAGCTATGACGTTCTATTCGATACGCTCGACCTCAAAAAGGGGGCTTTTTCGGCACTGGGGTTTGCGCTGTACGGTGATACGCATTGCGCCGGACTGACCGGACCGGCCAACAAGAGAATTTTCACCGGGAATATTTCCATCAGCGCGGCCAAGCCCCGTGCGGCGTTGCGTACGTTTTTGATCGAACTGCCCATTCCGCTCGCGCCCAACGTCTACCGGAACTGGAGCCTGCGCGCCGCCTACCAGCTGGATAACGACGCGCTGCAGTGCGACAATTTGCGGCTGCGCCTGGACAAGTCAAAAATCAAAGGCAGAATCGGCGTCTACGGCCTGAGCAAGACCGGCTCGCCCCCCTTCATCAACTTTGATCTCATCGCGGACACACTCCCGCTGGATGATTACCGCCCTTTGGAAAAAAAACATGCGCCAGGCGTTGTCCCCAAAGAAAAAGACTGGGATCCGGAGCAACTGCGCAAGCTGCATCTGGACGGCAAGCTCTTTGCGTCCGAACTCCGGCTCTACGGCCTGCGGGGCACCAACCTGCGCGCCAGGATAGCCGCGGACCAGGGCAAGCTGCAGATTCGTTCGCTGAAAAGCCGCTTCTACAACGGCGACCTGGACGGCAAACTGACGGTGGAAGCCCCCCGGCAAAGCAACAAGCTGGTCTTTACCGCAGACTGCAAGGCAAACTCTTTTCAGCTGGGCCCTATGCTCAACGCCCTGGGAGCCGACAACGAAGTGACCGGTACGGCCAGCGTGGAAACGCGTCTTGCCGGGGCCGGACGCAACTCCAAGGAATCTCTCACCACCTTGGGCGGCCGCGTGGCCTTTGCCGTACGCGACGGCAGCGTCATCATCAAACGGACCGCTCAAACCGCACGCGCGTCCAGAGGAAAACGCAAGCGGCGCGAACCGCTTTTCAACCCCAAAAAAGGAGCGAAGCCCAAGAACACCCCCACCCGCACGTCCTTTGATTCGGCCCGGGGCGTGTTCGACATCTCCCAGGGAGTCTTGCGCAACAAGGATTTCCTGATGCGAAGCACCCTGATTCAAGCCCTCGGGGAGGGACAGGTCAACCTGCCGCGCGAACAGATCGACTATACCATCACCGTCCAGATGACCGGCGCGCCCTCCATCCCCATCCACATCAGCGGCCGGCTCAAGGACCCCAGCGTCACCATCACCCACGGCATCATCACGGACACAGCCGAACGTATCGGCGGCTCCCTCTTCGACGTGTTCGAAGGAATTTATACGCTGCCCTTCAAAGCCTACGACCTGCTGCGCTGATTTTTCTTCAAAAAACACACTCCCATGTTCAACCTAACACCTTTGTCTGGAAACGCCATCTCGACATTCTCCAAAGAATCCTTATACTAGGAACTGTTTCCAAATCATTTTCCGTTGTACCTGGGTCTGCATTCCCTCATGCTGCAGTGCTTACTCAAACGTGCGGCGTACACACGTTGGAAACACCCAAATAAATGATCCTCCAGGAGAACGTATGGCCAAAACGAAGTTCATCCGTCTGGACGCGGTTGAAGAATCGCTCCAGGAACTCAGCGGCTGTTTTGACGAGATCAACGAGAAACTGATCTCCCGCCGTGAGCCGCTCTCGCAGCAGATTATCGGCAACATGATGCAGGCCTACGATTACCTCAACGATCTGCTGGCTGAAAACATCCCCCTGTTCGAACGCAAATACTTCGACCATATCATCGAACTCAACCACCTGGTGCTCTGCGGGGACGACCCCAGCGTACGTCTCGAATACGCCTACCACATCCGCGAAACCCAGCGGTATTTCTCTAACAACATCGGAAGGATAAAGCAGTGGTACAAGCAACACCGCGATGCCTCGCCCTATAAGCTCGCCGCCGGGCTCTTTGTCATCACGGTCAGCCAGCCGCAGCTTTTTTTCGAGGGCAACCACCGTACCGGTTCGCTCATGGCCAGCTACGCCCTGTTGATGCACGGCAAGCCCCCTTTTGTGGTCACGAAAAAAAACGCCATCGCTTTTTTTAATCCCGCGACTGTGATAAAGTCCAAATACAAGGACAAGCTGCTGGACCACCATTATTACTTAAAGAAGTACATTAAGTACTTCACCAAATACCTGGAATACTCGCTGGAAAAGAAATATCGGGTAAAGGAAAAGGATCTGGAAAAACTGGATGATCTGGATTTGGAATCAGTTGCGGCGCCAACTTAAGATTTTCCGGAAACCTCCGAAAACGCCATAAGGATAGTTTCGACGCAGCAAATCGTTACGACAAAGGAGGATGCATCGTGTCTGGACGTATGAGACCCCGTACGCTGGATCGCCGGATGGAAACACTCCGGTTCGGGAATCTGTTTCTTGCTCTCGGAGCGCTACTCTGGCTCCTGACGCTGTCCGGCTGCGCAGCAACCGCCGGACAGTCCGCCGACTCGCGATCCCTTTCCGTAGCGCAACAGCAAGCCTCCCGAAGCACGTCCCCCGGACCTGCCAATGACGCGGACCAGGACGGCGTAGCCGACTCCTGCGACGAATGCGCGGGCACGCCCCGCGCCGTGGCCGTGGATTCCTTTGGTTGTCCGCTTTCCCTGTACCTGCACCTGCGCGTGGAGGACAGCGGCCTGCCTTTCCAGGAAGACAACACCCTGCTCGGCCGCCTGCGCAAGCTTGCCGCCATCCTGCAGGCCAATCCCGGCGCCAGACTGTTCATCGAAGCCCACACCGACGACGCCAATACGCGTACGCTGCAGCAACGTACCTCGCAGCAGCGCGCGGATGCGCTCGCGGCATTGCTCAGCGAGCAACTGGGCGTCCGCAAGGAGCAGGTCAAACCCATCGGATACGGAGCAAGCCGTCCGCTGGTTTCCAACGCCACCCCCGAGGGACGCAAGCGCAACAAGCGTATCGAACTGGTGATCAAAGGCTTTTACCAGCGCGACAGCAAGGCCATGGCGCGCAAGCCCGCCGTAGCGAATCCCGCGTCCGTAAAACCCGCCGCGCCGCAAAAATTTCCCGAACCCCTGACCCTGAACTTTCACAGCGGCAGCGCCGCCGCCGGCGACCTGAACAGCCGCGAACAACAGGCCGTCGCTCAGATGGCCGATTATCTCCGCCGGAACCCGCAAACCGCTCTGCGGATCGAGGGCCACACGGACAGCATCGGCTCGGAGCAGGCCAACCTGGCCCTTTCCGAAAAGCGGGCCCGGCAGGTCTACCAGACGCTGGTCGGCACCTACGGCGTGAACGGCGCGCGCCTCAGCGTCCGGGGCTACGGCGAACAGCAGCCCGTGGCCGACAACGCCACGGAACAGGGCCGCAGCCAAAACCGCAGGGTACGGCTCGTGCCTTATACGCCGCAATCAGCGCCCCCGGCCCAGGTGGCCTACAAGCCCCTGACGGTGCCGTCCGCCCGGCAGGACGCACCAGCGCCCGGCCAACTTGCGGCAGCCCTGACGCCACGGAAAGCCCAGGCAGCCAAATCGCGTATTCCTCAAACCCGGCTTTCCCAGGACAATGCCTACGAGATTAAGGTTAGCGTCACCAAGCGCCGCTTGTGGCTCTACGAACTCGGCGCCAACGGCAAAAAAGAACTGGTCCGGACCTATGTCGTGGCCACGCCGCGCCCGGGCAAGCCCGCGCCCTGGGGCTCCGGCGAGATAACGCGTATCGAATTCGACCCCTGGTGGTACCCCACGCCCAATATCAAGCGCGACTATCTGCGGCGCAAAGGCGTACGGCTGCCCAACTCCGTACCGCCCGGACGCCGTTCCAATCCCATGGGCAAATTCAAGATCCATCTCTCGCAAGGGTCCGGGTTCCGTATCCACGGCACCAACGCGCCCTCCCAGATCGGCCGCCGCGTCTCCTCCGGATGCATCCGTATGCGTAATGCCGACGGCCTGGAAATGGCCCGCGCGCTCTCCGTGGGCACCAAAGTAACCGTGGTGCGGTAGTTTTGGCGGGTGGAGAGAGAGGGGGAATGCCTCCGGCGGCTTAGGAACCTTTTGCAAAAGGTTCTTTGGAATCTCCAAAAACATCTGGTAGTTACAACGCATTAGTTGAATCAAGAGACAATGCCTCCCTTGGCGGGAGTTCCCGGATTTTTTCTTTTCAGTCAGGCTCTCAGCGAACTATGAAAAGCTTTTCACTATGCGCGTCCAGGCTTGGTCGCTCCTGGCGAGTTTCCGAGCATAGAGCGACTTAAGAGCCCTGGGAGTCGCTTGGGGGGTTGGGGGCGGGTGCCCCCATGACGTTTACATTCAGTCCGTTTCGTTGTTTTGTCCGAGGTAGGGTTGGAGTTCGAGTACGGATTCGAACAAAAAGTAGTCCACCAGGCGGCAGAGCATGTGTCCGATGGTGATGTGCACTTCCTGGATCAGGGGGGTATTTCTGCCGGGCACGGCCAGGTACATGTCGCAGAGTCCGGTCATCTCATTGGGCGCGTTGCCGGTGATGCCCACGCTGAGCAGCCCTTTATCACGGGCGGCGCGCAGTGCGAGCAGGATATTTTCGCTGTTGCCCGAGGTGGAGATGGCCACCAGCATGTCTCCCTGGTTGCCCAGGGCCTGGACCTGCTTTTGAAAAACCTGCTCAAAGCCGTAATCGTTGCCGATGGCCGTGAGCGCGGACGTGTCCGTGGTCAGCGCAATGGCCGGCAAGGGCGGACGTTCGAGCATGAAACGGTTCACCAGTTCGGCTGCCAGGTGCTGCGCGTCCGCGGCGCTGCCGCCGTTGCCGCAGAACAGGATCTTGCCGCCCTCGGCCAGGGTCATGGCCATGGTCCGTCCCACCTCAACCACCTGCCCGGCGTACTGTTCAAAATACGCGGACCGCAACGCACTCCCCTGCTCCGCATGCTCCCGTATCAGTTGATTCGCCGTCTCAGACATACGCCCTCTGCTCTGCTGTAAATGAATAAAAATGCTTCCCGGCCTGCCGGAAAGATTAAAGCAAAAGGTTAAGGTTGACAATACGGACGGCAGATCAAGTCTCTACGGTGAGAAGCTTGCGTAGCAATTCCTCGACCTCGGCAACAGGCATTTCAAGCAATTCGCTGAGCTTTTGCGGGATGGAAGGTTTGTTGGTGGCTTGCCAGGCTTCTCCCAGATCGTGGAGGACAATGCCAAGGTTGTGTTGATCCTCATATTCTACGAAAATGGTGGCAGCTTCCAAGCCATACTGCGCGGCAGCCTCCCACAACCGCTGTTCTTGCACCACTCTGCCCAATTGAAGCAACGTACTAGTTTGAAAATATCTATCGCTATATTCTCTTATAACCATAATCTATCTGATTGCTGCGCCACTTGGCGACATCGTTGGCGGAAAATGAATTCCACAGGAAACGTCGAAGAGCCATGTGCTAGGGGCTGTCTCTAAATTATTTTCGTCGCGAGTTTGAGCAAGAATTTCAACAGGCAAGGCTGAAGAAGAAAATGGGCCGCAGGCGTAGTGTTGCTACGTCAAGGGGCATTTTTTTCTGAAAACGCAGCATGATGGAATTCTAGCCAAACGTAGCAGACAATAATTTAGAGACAGCCCCTAAACAGGAGCAAGGAAAAATCGTGTAGTCGCATATTTTCCAAATATAGCTTTTCAGTTATACACGAAAGACAATTACCCTTTGCGTGTCTGCATTTCAATATGCAACATCTTCTATTTCTACTGTGCGCTTCCAAACCCGCTATCCTGGCCAAAGTAAATCCCCCGCGACCTTTCCCTACCATTGACTTTGCCCGGTCCTTTGGAAATAAGTAGGGCAACAGAGTGCGGCAGGGAGAAGGCATGGCAGAGCAGACGAGGCGCAGATTCAGTTTTGTTTCCGACGCGCTGGACGCGCGGACGTTCGAGGTGGTGCGGTTCACGGGCACGGAGCAGCTTTCGCGGCTGTATTTCTTTGATATTGTTTTGCTGTCCCGCAATCCGGATCCGGACCTGGAAGCGGCCATGGACAGCACGGGCACCTTCACCATCCACGGCCGGGCCGGGGACGCGCCGTTTCACGGCGTTCCGCGGGTGTTTGAGCAGCTGCACGCGGTGGGGTCGTTATATTTTTACAGGGTGGAGCTGGTGCCGCGTATCTGGCGTATGAGCCTGTCCAGGCAGAACCAGCTGTTTCTGGAAAAGCCCTTGCCCGCCATCCTCACCGAGGTGCTGCGCCAGGGCGAGCTGGCCTCCAGGGTGGATTTCGAATTCCGGCTGCAGCGCGAATTCGAGCGGCTGGAGTACGTCTGCCAGTACCAGGAATCCTTGCTGGACTTTTTCTGCCGCTGGCTCGAACGCGAGGGACTGGCCTTTCACTTCGAACAAGGCGAACAGGGCGAACGCCTGATCCTGCTGGATACGGACATTTCGCGTATTGCCGCGCCCCATGCCGCCACGCTCGAATATTCGGCCACGCACAACCTGGACCAGCACCGCAAGGAGCAGGTGGTGCAGTCTTTCCGTATGCGGCAGCAAGCCCTGCCCCGGCAGGTGCTGCTCAAAGATTTCAACCCGCAGCTGCCCAGCCTGAACCTGCAGGCACGGGCGCGCGTATCGGATACGGGGCACGGAGAGATCTACATTTACGCGGAGCACTTCCGGACCCTGGCCGAGGGCAACCGGTTGGCGCGCATCCGCGCGGAGGAGATCCTTTGCCGGGAAAAAATCTTCTCGGGCAGCAGCTGCGTGCCGTTTCTGCGGCCCGGCTATCTGTTCGAGCTGCAGCGCCATTTCCGCGACGCCTACAACCAGGAATACCTGGTCACCGAGGTCGAACACGAGGGCAGCCAGGAGGATTTTCTGCACTCCCAGATGGGCATGCCCTCGGAAGGCGTCAGCGAGCATCTGGACTACCGCAACACCTTCACCTGCATTCCGGACCGGCTGCAGTACCGGCCCGAGCGGCTGACGCCCCGGCCCCAATGCACGGGCAACCTGAACGCCCGGATCGATGCCGCGGGCTCGGGCAAATACGCCGAGCTGGACGAACAGGGGCGCTACAAGGTCGTGCTGCCGCTGGACATTTCCGGCCGCAAAGAAGGCAAGGCCTCGGCCTGGCTGCGTATGGCGCAACCGTACGCGGGCGGCAACTGTGGCATGCATTTTCCGCTGCGCAAGGACGCGGAAGTGCTGCTGACGTTCGAAAACGGCGATCCGGACCGGCCGGTGATCGCCGCGGCCGTGCCCAATCCGGAGAATCCCAGCGTGGTCACGGGACAGAACCAGAGCAACTGCGTGATCTCCACCGGCGGGCAGAACCAGCTGATCATGCAGGACAAGGAAGGCGGCGAACATATCGTGCTGCACTCGGGCGGGGGCTCCACCTGGCTGCGTATGGGCAATCCCAACGATCCGCCGCCAGCGGCCTCGGTAGAAAGCGCCGCCGCCGCCAATGCCGCGGGCTGGACGCTGGGCGCGCCCGGGTTCCGCCTTTCCACGGCCGGAAGCTACGCCCAGGCCGTGGACGGCAGCTACCTGCTCAACGTGGGTTCCAGCGCCGAGACCATCACCATGGGCAACAGCACCCTGGCGGTCATGGGCAACGTCCGGCAAAGCGTGGCCGGAAACAGCTTCTCCTCCACCCTGGGCATGGATACGCGTTTGCTCACGGGCGGCAATACGGAGTTCAACCCCGTTGGCTTTCGCAACGTACGCGCCGCCACCACCTCGGTCACGGGCGAAAAAACCTCCTTGACCACCACCAACACCTCGTTTCTGGGCAGCGATACGCGTATGAAGGGGCAGGAAACCACCCTAGCCAACGAATCCACCAGCGTGGCTGCCCAGGCCACGCGTATGGGCGGAGACGTCACGTCCTTGTACGGTGGTCTGCGCCATGTGGCCGGAGAATCCGTCCAGATGACCGGCGAAACCACGGCCATGCACGGCAAGGCCACCACCATGCAGGGCGAAACCACGGCCGTGCACGGCGGTCTGACCCATATTTCCGACCGGGCCGTGTTTATGGACAACCAGCGTACGGAAATTTCCGAATCCCGGACCTCCATGAGCAGCGACCAGACCAGCATCGCCGACGACTCCTCCGAGATCGTGGGCATGAAAATGATTATGTAGCCGGGGGAAAGACCCGGCGGTTTTACGTGCCTTAACGACGTCAGGAGCTTAGAGCCTCTTCTCCAACCAAGCCGGGCAAGCAGGTTCTTAATCTTCTCCAACATTGTTAACTGGCCATAATTCCCCTTTACCTCCAGGAGAAAATTCATGGGTATCATCATTTCGCTGATTATCGGTTGCCTGGCCGGCTGGCTGGCGGGAAACTTTTTCAGAGGGCACGGATTCGGCATCATCGGCAATATGATTGTCGGCGTGGTCGGCGCCATACTCGGCAACTGGATCTTCGGACACGTCGGTTTGCACGCCTCCGGCTTGATCGGCAATCTCATCACCGCCACGGTGGGCGCCGTTGTCCTGCTGCTTCTGCTGCGGGCCGTGGGCATGATCAAAAAATAAGTCCGAAATGCGGATGCGATCCGCTCCAACGCATCCTGCTGCCCACGCTGCCAGCCAGGCACGCGAGCAGACGCTGCGACTTCAATCCTGAAAACGTAAGCTATGAAAAAAATCAAACATACGGCCTCGTACGGACCGGGAAGATTCGTCACCAAGTTCCTGCATACGCTGGATGACGACGTTGTCCGCATTGAAACATCCCGGCGCGAACGCAAGGGTATGGGCCCCGTGTTTCGCAGACCGGACGGCGGTTCGCTGGGGCCGCACGCCAACCCCTGGCTCAGATTCTGGGCCCCGGACAAGCTGGCCTGGTGGACCGCGATTCTGTTTCTCTGCGGCTCGACGCTGTTTTCCTACGGCCCCTGCCTGTTCTTGTTCCCCCGTACGGCCTGGTGGGTCTTCACTCAGCAGAACATTAACACCATCTATCTGGTGGGGTCGTTCTTTTTTACCGGCGCCAGCTATCTGCAGTATTTTCAGATGCTCAATGCGGAAAAAGGTCCGGGCTATTTTACCGGCAGGGGGGCGCAAGCGCGCAAGGGGTATGCTTTTTTCGGCTGGGAGCCGCAACACCTGGCCTTCTGGTCCTGCTTCAGCCAGTTTCTCGGGGCCTTATGTTTCAATGTGGACTGCTTCTGCGCCTTTGCCTTTTCCCAAAACTACCTGCTGATCGACCTTTCCCAATGGCTGCCCTCGGTCATCGGCTCCATTTTGTTCGTGATTTCCGCTTATCTGGTGTTCATGGAGGTTGGGCACAGCTATTTTCGCATCGAAGCGCGCAGCATCAGCTGGTGGGTCGCGGCCGTCAATTTGATCGGCTGCCTGGGCTTTCTGGTCGGCTCCAGCCTGGGGATCAGCCTGCCGGACACGGCACCCGTGTTTCTGAGCGTCTCCGCCAACGCCTTCAACCTGCAGGGTGCCTTAGGTTTTTGGGGCAGCAGCTACCTGATGCTGCCGGAAATGTTCTCCGAAAGCGTTTGAGTTGAAAGACATTCTCAAAAATGAATTTTTTTTAAGAAGCAATCACGCAACCCGGACTGGATTTTTCTCTTGCGGACGCGTATAGGGGTCTTGGATGCTTTTTTTTACAACACAGGCTCGCGCCTTGATTCTGCGTTAAAAGGAGTTGCCTATGTTATTCTGGATTTCACTTGTTATGGCCGGTATCTTGCTTACAGTCCTCATTTCCCTTCTCGTACTGGACAGACAGGAGAAAAAAAATCAGAAACATATTTCCGTGGACTTCGACCACTACAAAACCAAAGAACTGCAGCTGCGGCATCACTACCACAAAATCGTGCTATAGATTTTTCTACCTTTTTTTCTGATATTCTTTTCTCTAGAGAAGCTCTAGATCTCTTTGTACAAAATGCAACAGACTTTTTTGTTCTACAGGCATTTTTCGGACCTCTAGCAACAGATCCTGTCCAACGAATAAGACGGACTTACCTGCACCTTCCTGAGTCGTCCGGTATTTTTCCTTACTGTCCATCAGCAGACTTGCATGACTCTCTTCCCCAATGTGCTGTTGACAGAGTCGGATAGCGTTTATATTGTACGTGAACCTATTGAAATTTTGTACAATTTGCTACTTTATTGTTTTTATGCAGCTTGTTGTGCCTTTTGATTATATGCAGTTTTACGTATGCGGGAGTACCTATGGAAAAAAAGATTGAAAAGCTTACCAGCAATCTGTTCCGGAAATCCACTTCCAGAACGCTTGCGGAGCAGGCTTACGACCTGCTTGAGGAAAAGCTGATCACTCTTCAATTGGAGCCAGGTAGCATTGTCAACGAGGCGACTGTGGTCAAGGAGCTGAATATCGGCCGCACCCCCGTACGCGAGGCTCTGCAGAAACTCGCCCAAGTCGGCATGGTCGTCATCATGCCTCACAAAGGAATTCTCGTTTCCGAGATTAACCCGCTCAAGCAGTTGAAACTGTTGGAACTCAGACAAAACTTGGAACAATTGATGGTCCGCACCGCAGCAACACGCTGCTCAGACGCGGACAGAGAATTTTTCCCGGAGCTGGCGGAATGTCTTGAACTGGCGGCAACGAAAAACAACACCGTTGATTTTATGCGCTACGACAACATTCTGCATTTGTTGATCGCCCAAGCCACCGGCAACGAATACCTCTGTCGGGGCATGGAACTGTACAACAGCCTTTCCAGGCGTTTTTGGTACATGCACAACAAAAACACCAAGGATATGCCCCGTTGCTCCATGTTGCATGCGGATCTGGCCAGAACAATCGCTGCAGGGGATCCGGACAATGCTGTTGCAGCCCATACCAGGCTTATTGACTACCTTATTGAAGTGACACGAGCGACCCTCGTTTTTTGATCAGGAGCGGACGTATCGTTTCTTTTCTTCAACCACAGCATCTTGCTGCCGGTTACGACGGATCCTGGTCCTGTTGCTTTTCTTATGAGAGTGTTCTTGCAAGAAGAGCTTGCATTATCCCGTCCCCATATACTATCATAGAAATTGCAGGGTCAGCCCTAAAAAAAATGTTCTTTCTTGAGGTACGGTAATGAACTATCTGCACATATTTTTGGGAATCATCGACTCAGCCATTTTTATCAGCATGTTCACCAATCTCTACAATTTTTTCGATCTGCAGAAAGATATTCCTGACGGACAACCCTTGCTGTGGCTGTTCTGGTTTGTCGCGCCCCCCCTGATCATCTCCGTGATGGACAAACTGCGCGTGGTTTTTTTTCCAAAAGAGCATGAGGACGTGTTCAAGGACCAGCTTATGAATCCGGTCACGTTGCTGGCGGAAACCGTGGCCTGGGCCATTCCCAACATGCTCGGCGGGCTCCTCTGGTGCTTCTTTATTTCTGTCCTGTTGGGCCTCTTCTACTGGCTCACGGGTGATGCGCTGATCATGATGTTCACCGACAGGATGGGACTGATCGTTCAATCCATAAAATAGCGGATACTATGCCCCAACCCCCTCTTTCTCTTGCTTCGGAACAGGATTTTCTCCATTGTATCGATCGTCATTTTCCCAAGTCTCACGCGCACCTGGCGTTGGGACGCGGACATGACTGCGCTCTGCTGCGTACGCAGGGCCATTTGCTGTTGAGTACGGATCTGTTCCTGGAAGACAGCCATTTCCGGCGCAGCTATTTCTCTCCTGCGGATATCGGCTACAAAGCCCTGGCCGTGAACCTTTCCGACATCGCCGGCATGGGCGGACGCCCGCTCGGTTTTTCCCTCGGACTGGTGGCCCCGCCGGATATTTCCCTGGAGGACTGGGACGCCTTGTTCGCTGCCATGGCTGCGCTTGCTTCCGCCTGGGACGTGGTCCTCACGGGCGGCGACCTGAGCAAGTCCGACAAGCTGGGACTTTCCGTCACCATCTGGGGCGAGCCCCCGGCCGAGGTTCCCCTGCGAGGCAATTGCCTGCCTGGCGATGATATTTTCATCTGCGGATCACGCCCGGACCTGCTGGAAATCGGTTTGGCGCGGACAGGACTGCTGGCCCTGGAGGCCCAGGGCACGGACGCGCGAACGCAGTATCCGGAATCCGTACGTACGCACCTGCGCCCGCAGCCCTGCATGCGGCAGGGCCCCGTTCTCGCGGCCTGGCCTGGCCTGCACGCCATGATGGATCTTTCGGACGGCCTGGCCAGGGATCTGCCTCGCCTGTTGGGCGCCTGCCTGCCCGTTCCCCCGGATCCGCTCCCCGGCGCCGCGCTGCATCTTGACGAAAACACGCTGCACCCCGAACTGCGCGCCTTTGCTGCCGCCAACGGCCAATCCGCCCTGGACCTGGCCTTGCTTGGAGGCGAAGATTATGTTTTGTTGGGCTGCGCAACGGCAGGATTCTGCGAGCAGCACAGATCGCAACTTCCAGGATTGCACCGGATAGGCGAAGTCACCGCCGGACCGGGGCTTTCCATCAACGGCGAGAGCGTACGCACAGCTGGATTCGACCACTTCGCCGGCAACCCCTAAGGAGGCAGTCGTGAGCGGTTTCTTGGGCGGCTATTGGGAAAAAAAATTTTTTATCGGCGGCCTGGTCTGCCTGGTCATCGGCGCGCTGCTGGTGGCGGGGACGCTCAGCAATGCCACATCTCTCGCCAGTCCGGAAAAAGCGTTTCCGCTGGCCATCGCCCTCGGGTTCGTCGTCTGTGGCATTCTCTTGCTGCGCCACTGGCGCGTCAGAAAAAACAGCCCTGAAAAGAAACTCACCCAGGGCTTTCTGGGCGGTTACTGGTCGCGCAAATACATCCTGGGCGGCATTGCCTGCCTCATCGCCAGCGCCGCATTCATCTACGACGGCGCCACCGGCGGCAACCTGTTCTACGCGCAGAACAGCTCAAACACGGGCCTGGACGAAAGCGAAGCCGTGCTCGCCATCATTCTGAACTTCCTCGGACCATACGGGTTCGCCGCCATCTTTTTCTGCCTGGGTTTTATCGGCATCCGTATCGGCATGCTCAACAAAGAACGCCTCGAATCCCTGGAAAACCTGGGACAGAACTGAAAAACATGCCTCCGGCGGCATAAGAAACCTTTGTAAAAGAGTTCTTATGAATCTCCCAAAATTGTTAGTGGACCACAATAAATACTACTATTTTCATCGTTGAGGATTATTACCTCCCTTATTTCAAGAATGGGATTTAGCCACTGGAAGCGTCACTTGATTCCGCAGGTTCGGGTCATCAGCTTGCGCACCAGTTCCTGGCAATAGCCGCAGCCGTTGCAACGCTTGTCGCAGCGGCCGGTGTGGTTCAGAAAATCCGCGGGGATGCACAGGTTGGGCAGTGTGAAGATCTCGGCCAGAGCCTCGGACGCGTCCAGCAGCTCGATAAGGTTTCCCTCCCACCGGCCCGCGCAATAGGCCCGGACAATACGGGCCAGGTGTTCGGCCCCCAGGGTCCGGCCGCATAGTTTGACGCCGTCCACAATGCCCTCGTAAGCCGGCAGATCCTCCGGACGGATAAAAGGAGATTTCAACAGCTCCCAGGGCGCTTCGTAGAAACGTCTGGCGCAGCCGCGAACGGTATGCAGCTTGCCCAGCGCGCGAAACCGTTCTTCCCGGTCGCGGCAGCCCGCGATGAGCACCTCATGCGCGCGGCGGTACGGGCACTGGTACAGACAGCCCTCGTTGGCCAGCAGATAAATTTCCAGCTGCGGATACAGTCCACGCAGCTGCAGTGCAAACGTTCGCAGCTCGGACAACGAACGATTCAGCCTGCGGTCCGGAACCAGCAGTCCGGCGGGTTGAAATCCCAGCTCCTCCAGGCGGTCCAGCCAGGCTATGGCCTTTTCCAGAGAATCGATCTGACAGTTGACGCTGGGAGAAGCGGCCAGCGCGGCGCACAATCCGGGCGCCGTATCGGCCAGGGCCTGGGCCAGGTACAGGTCCGCGAACACCACCCCCTGCAGCAGATCCCGCTCCACAAGGTGTTCCAGCGTACGGATCAACGGCGCCAGGGACGCAGCGTCCAGATAGACGCGCGCATCGCTGATCCGGCCGTTCAACAGCGCGTTCCGGCGTATCCGAGGGAACAAGGCGAGTTTTTCGCAAAAGGCCTCCCAGGGGACGGCGCTGTCGCACTGCCACGGGCGGGCGTCCGGAAAGTCCGGCAGGCCAAGGCCGAAGTAAAGATGTCGGACCCGGTTCTGATGTTCGAGCAGCAGCTCCAGGTAGGAATCCTCCGGCAGGAAAGGCAGATCAAAAGAGATCAGGCCCATGCAGCAGCCCTTTGGGCCGGCTGATCAGCAGCCAGCAGAGTTCGTCCAGTACGTCCAGCAGCTCGGCGAACAGGCCGCCCTGCTCCATGGCCTGGCCGAAAAGTTCCTCGCGCCGCTGTTTGAGCTTTTCCGCCGAGACCGTCTCAGGAAAACTCTTGGCCAGGGTCATGGCCAGCCGTTCGGCCAGCAGATAGCCTTTGGCTTCCTCGCCAAAGCGTTCGAGGGCTCTGGAAAACACGGCAGCGTGTTCGCGCAGAAAGTCTTCGGCCACGGCCGTGGGTTCCATGGCCTGCACCTGGCAAAGCAGCGAGTAGAGATGATTCAGGCTTGAGCCCGGAATGCCCGCACGCCAGCCCCAGAGCCAGCAGTTGCGCTTGAAAAGCAGAAAATGCTCCCGCCCCAGGCGCAGCAGCTCGTCCAGCACCACGCGCGCGCGGGTCAGCTCGGGCGCGTCCCAGCGTACTTTTAACGCGTCCAGTTCCCAGGGAGGCACGGTTCCGGCATCATGGCCTTCGCCGTTGTGCAGCAGCGTACGCAGGATATGGGCCAGCCAGCGGTTGGCTTCCGGAGAATTGGGGGTTTCCAGGTGCGCGTAACTCAGCACGTAGGTGCCCGTGCCGAAGGTACCGCGGACAATGCAGGGCTGTCC
Organism: Desulfovibrionaceae bacterium; assembly: GCA_963677785.2. Taxonomy (GTDB): domain Bacteria; phylum Desulfobacterota; class Desulfovibrionia; order Desulfovibrionales; family Desulfovibrionaceae. The sequence continues at coordinate 950,854 of CAXXDH010000003.1, forward strand.
GGCCAGTTTGGAAGGCTGGAGGTTCACGCCGTAATCGTTTTCCCACTGGGCCAGGGTGCCCTCCGGCAGGCTCTCGAACGGCAGGTCCGCCATCCAGAAATCCGGGCCCGGGCGGTCGTAGCTGGCCAGGACTTCCACCTGCTCCGTACGGGACTGGGCAAAACGCGCCGGCCACCAGACCGGCACGCAGGGCAGCCCGGACAGTCCTTCGGGCAGAAAAGCGCTTCCGGCCAGGGGTTTGACGTGTACGTGGCCGCTGATCAAATGCAGCATTCGGTCTTTGAGCGCGGCGCGCTTCCAGGGGCAGAGATCCAGGCCGTATTTGCCCGTAAGCCCTAGTCCGGAACCGCCGCAGAAGCCGATGTAGGACCCGCCAGCGCCGATGTGCGTACGAATGGCTTCCATGCCCGCCAGGCCGAGTTTTTCAGCTTTGCGCCGCGCCACGCCACCCGGCACCACCAGCACTGCACCGGGATTGCGTTGCAGCAGTCCGCCCGCTATTTCACGGGCCCGGACAACACGAAAGGAAAAGCCCATGGACGCAATGGCGCGCCAGGCCAGCAAGCCCCATATGAAGGATTCATCCCAGAGAATATACAGACTTGACATCTTCTGTCCGCTCGATAAATCTTGCTCGCCAGGCTAACAAGCCTTAGAACACAAAACAACCCTGTTACAACACGAATCGTTTTGCCCTTGAACGAGCAAAAGGAGTTAAAATCGCATGTCCCCAGCCCAACTACCAAAAGGCTATGAACCCAAAGAAGCGGAAGCCCGTTGGCAAAGCCACTGGGAAGAGAACAAAACTTTCACGCCCGACCCCGACGGTCCGGGCGAACCCTACTCCATCGTCATTCCGCCTCCAAATGTCACCGGCCAGCTGCACATGGGGCACGCGCTGAACATTACGCTGCAGGATATTCTTTGCCGCTTCCACCGTCAAAAGGGCTGCAAGGTCCTCTGGGTGCCGGGTACGGACCACGCGGGCATTGCCACGCAGAACGTTGTCGAACGCCAGCTCAAGGCGGAAGGCAAAACCCGGGACGACCTCGGACGCGAAAAATTCATCGAGCGCGTCTGGGAATGGCGCGAGGATTACGGCAACCGCATCCTGAACCAGATCCGCCGCCTGGGCGCCTCCGTGGACTGGAGCCGCGAACGCTTCACCATGGATGAAGGGCTTTCCAAGGCGGTGCGCGAAGTTTTTGTCCGGCTCTACGAAGAGGGCCTGATTTACAAAGGCAACTACATCATCAACTGGTGCAACCGCTGCCACACGGCCCTGGCCGACGACGAAGTCGAACACGCGGCCAGAAAAGGCGCGCTGCACGAAATCAAATACATGCTCAAAGAGCCCGCAGGCGACCTGGACGGCCTGATCGTAGCCACCACCCGCCCGGAAACCATGCTCGGCGATACGGCCGTTGCCGTGCACCCGGAAGACGAACGCTACCAGGCGGTGATCGGCAAGACCGTGATTCTGCCCCTGGTGAACCGCGAGATCCCCGTCATCGCGGACAACTACGTGGACCGCGAGTTCGGCACCGGCTGCCTCAAGGTCACTCCGGCCCACGACATGAACGACTGGGCCCTGGGCAAAAAGCACAACCTGGAAGTCATCCAGGTCATCGACGACAAAGGCTTGATGAACGCCAACGCCGGAGCCGCCTACCAGGGCATGACCAAGGAAGACTGCCGGAAAAAGGTCCTCGACGACCTCAAGGAGCTCGGCCTGCTCATCAAGATCGAAGAATACGAACACAACGTGGGCCATTGCTACCGCTGCAAAAGCGTGATCGAGCCCCATGTTTCGCCGCAATGGTTCGTGGCAGTCAAACCTCTGGCGGAAAAAGCCCGGGCCGCCGTGCCCGAGGCCACGCAGATTCTGCCCGAACAATGGGTCAAGGTCTACTACAACTGGCTGGACAACATCCGCGACTGGTGCATTTCGCGCCAGATCTGGTGGGGGCACCGCATCCCGGCCTGGCAGTGCAAGGATTGCGGCGAATACACCGTGAGCATCGAAACGCCCACGGCCTGCAAATCCTGCGGCTCCGCCAACCTGGTGCAGGAAGAAGACGTTCTGGATACGTGGTTCTCTTCCGCATTGTGGCCTTTCTCCACCATGGGCTGGCCGGACAAGACCAAAGAGCTGGAGACCTTCTACCCCACCTCGGTGCTGCTGACCGGCTTCGACATCATCTTTTTCTGGGTGGCCCGGATGATGATGATGGGCATCCATTTCATGGACGAAATTCCCTTCAAGGATGTCTACATCCACGCGCTCGTACGCGACGGCGAAGGCAAAAAGATGAGCAAGAGCACGGGCAACGTCATCGACCCCGTGGAAATGATCGAAAAATTCGGCACGGACAGCCTGCGCTTCACGCTCACGGCTTTTGCCGCCATGGGCCGCGACATCAAGCTTTCGGAAGACCGTATCGAGGGCTACCGCCATTTTGTCAACAAGATCTGGAACGCCGCACGCTTTACCTTGATGCAGTTGCCCGACGAGCTGCCGGACGTCACGGCCTATCCGCTGGACAAGGACGACGGCATCCATCACGCCTGGCTCTTTCACCGGTTGGAAGAACTCAAGGAACAGATAGAATCCGCGCTTTCCAAATATTATTTCAATGAAGCGGCCCAGGCCCTGTACCGGTTTACCTGGCACGAATTCTGCGACTGGTACCTGGAACTCATCAAGCCTGAGCTGTACGGCGAGGACCCCGAACAAAAGGCCATGTGCCAGGTCCGTCTCTGGACCGCGCTAAAGGAGCTGCTTACCCTGCTGCACCCGATCATGCCGTTCGTGACCCAGGAAATCTGGAGCCATCTGCCCGGCATCACCAATCCGGACCTGGCTCTGGAGCCTTTTCCGCAGCTCAGGCCCGGCTGCCGCAATCCCAAGGCGGCCGAGGAAATGGCCCTGATCCAGGAAGGCGTTGTGGCAGTACGCAATATCCGCGGCGAATTGAACATCAACCCGTCCCTGGAACTCGAGCTGCTGATCCGCCCCAAGACCGAAACGGACGGCGCTTCGTTCGAGACCAACCGGGACCTCATCAGCAATCTGGCCCGTTTGAAAAGCATCAGCATCGACGCTTCGGCAACGCCCCCCAAGGCTTCGGCCAGCGCGGTGATCCAGGGCAACGAACTGTTCGTGCCTCTGACCGGTGCCGTCAATTTTGACGACGAACTGGCCCGCCTGGACAAGGAACTGAAGAAGATCGAAAAGGACCTGACCGCGGTAAACAAAAAACTCATGAACCGCGGATTCACCTCCAAGGCCCCGGAAGAGGTCGTTCAAAAAGAACGCGACCGCGCCGCCGCCTTAGATGAGAAGCAGGGCAAACTGCTCGAACTGCAGTCGCGCCTCAAAGCAGCCATGGAGTAACGGCCTGGCGGGATGGTTATGGAGAACGAAGAACTATTGAAGATACTCGGGCCCTGCGGCCTGAACTGCGCGAAATGCATCGCATTCGAAGGAGGCCGGATTCAGGAGCACAGCAAAGCTCTGTCCGGGTTGCTGGGCAAAAATTTCGCCACATACGCCGAAACCACGTTCAAGCAGATGGAACCGGCCTTCGGACGCTATCCGGCTTTCAAGGAAATCCTCGAGTTCATGGCCAGGGGCAGTTGCGAAGGCTGCCGCGCGGGCGGCTGCTTGTTCAAGGAGTGCAAGCTGCCCCACTGCATTAAACAGCATAAGGTGGAGTTCTGTTTCCAGTGTCCCGAATACCCGTGCGAACACCACGGGCTGTTACCCCGCCTGGAAGCTATCTGGCGGCGCAACAACGACCTGATGGCCGAACTCGGCGTGGAAGCCTATTATCTTCGAATAAAAGACAAGCCACGCTATCCGTAGCAAGCTCGAAAAGACATGCAAGGGAGCCCTTTTGTACGAGGGCTCCTTTTTTTTTGCGCAATTTTCACTGCGCAAGCCGTTTGCTGTTTTCACTCTTTTATTTTGCGAAACAACTGCTCCAACCTGTAGTTATGATCCTACAGATCGTTTCAACTGTTGAATCGCAACTAAAACCGCAATATCTATTCAAATAATAGTTGCCAGCCGTAAACTATCCGTATGACAAAAAGATAGTACTTCGTATGGCATTCAGAGCTTTTATTGTCATAGATTCAGGTACTGTAACCGAATCCAAAAGCGTATGCGGGTGGGCGTATTGAAGAGCGCGGCATGCAAGCATGCCGCGCGTTCGATGTGTTGGCTGACTGCAAACCGAAGTTATTTGCCCCTGGCCCTGTGACAGGGAGCCTCCAGGGTCATGGCCTTGTGCCGCAGTTCACGGCGGAACCGGGCTTCCTGTTCGCGCCTGCGCTGGTCGTCGGTTTCCAGGAGCAAAGGCGCCACGGACTTGGACTTGCCGTTTTCATCCAGGGCGACCAGGGTCAGGTAGGCGGACACCGCATGGCGTACGTGGCCGGTGAACATGTTCTCCGCTTCCACCCGTACGCCCACTTCCATGGAACTCCGGCCGATCCAGTTCAGACAGGCTTTGAAGGTGACCAGTTCGCCCACGTACACGGGCTCCATAAAGTTGAGGCGGTCCACCGAGGCGGTGACCGCATTGCCGCGCGCGTGGCGCATGGCCACCACGCCGGCTGCCGTATCGATATGTTTCATAACCACCCCGCCGTGAATCGAACCGGCCGGATTGGCGTCTTCGGGCAACATCAAATAAGCCATGACAACGGCGCTTTCAATGGCGCGTTTGGGCGGGATGTCCGGATGTTCTGCGGGGGGGTGGCTCATTGCACGGTATTTCCCTGGCTTTGGGTCGCGGCCCGGGCCTTTTTCAAAAAGTCCTGAATCTCAGGAGAGTTCTTCCATTCGTCGAACAGCTCCTGCCATTTGTTGAAATCCATGAAGCTTTGTTCCAGCTGCGCTTCGTGGTGCTGCGACCAGATGCCGAACAGCTGCATTTCTTCCTGAAAGCCTTTGCTGTCGAATACTTCAGAAATCAGGCCGGAACGGTATTTCGAGCCGTCCAAAGTCTGGACCACGAAGGTGCAGACCGTATTTACGGAGAACTCGTAGGTGATTTCAGTGTCCAGAAATTTTTCAACAAGCCCCCAAAAGCCCGGATATTCTTCATGCAGTTTTTGCTGTGCCTGCTCCGGAATACGCATGATGAGTTTCCCGTCTTCTTCCCGAAGAAAGTAAAAGCGCAGCCAGTTTTCAAACTGCATTACTTCGGCAACATCGTTGATGGCTTTTTCCATGTCGGACATAGGGTTCTCCTGAATTGTGATTTATTACGCGTCATGCTTTTCTTATGGTGCGCACAGGATGGCGACCTGTCAAGCAGAGATGTCCGGGAAAGAAATAGCGGATGCTCAGACAGAGGAACAGGCCACCCAGTGGCCGCCGCCCGTATCGCGCAGTTCGGGGCGTTCTTCCGTGCAGTCCTGCCGGGCATCCGGGCAGTGGGGTGCGTACGCGCAACCTCTGCGGGGTGTTGGCGCAGCGGATTCGTACTCTTCATTGCCATTGTCTGCTGGAAAATCAGACGCGGGTTGGGGAGCGGGCCGGGGCACTGCGGCCAGCAGCGCGCGCGTGTACGGATGCAGAGGATTAGCGAAAAGCTCCCGTGTGTGGGCCAGTTCGAGCACGCGCCCGTTGCGCATCACGGCCACGCGGTCGCTGAGATAGCCCACCACGGAGAGATCATGCGAAATAAACAGATAGGAGAGGCCGAGTTCCTGGCGCAGATCCAGCAGGAGGTTCAGCACCTGGGCCTGAATGGAGACATCCAGGGCCGATACGGGTTCGTCGCAGACAAGCAGTTGCGGTTTCAGTGCCAGGGCTCTGGCAATAGCGATACGCTGCCGCTGCCCGCCCGAGAATTCGTGCGGATAGCGTCCGACTATACCCTGCGACAGGCCCACCTGTCCGAGCAGTTCCGCCACACTCCGGCACCGTTCCTTGCGCCCCACGCCGTGAATAACCAAAGGCTCGGCAATGGCCGCCCCAATCTTCTGACGCGGATTGAGCGAGGAAAAGGGATCCTGAAAAACCATCTGCACCCTGCGCGCAAAGGCCTTGTCCACGCCGTCCGTACCATAGGGACGCCCTTCCAGCACTATCTCCCCGGCCGTGGGAGGCAGCAGCCGTACGATCATCCGGGCCAGGGTGCTCTTGCCGCAGCCGCTTTCGCCCACCAGGCCGAGGATCTCTCCCTGCTCCATCCGCAAACTCACCGCATCCACGGCCCGCACCACCTCGGCTTTCGCCGCGGACAACATGCCTCTGCGCCGCTTGAAAATTCGGGAAACATTGAACATTTCAAGAAAAGGGGCTGCCGTCATGGCTGGTCCGGGGAGTTCGCAGGAAAGGAGGAGGAATCAAGGAGCTGCCGCAAGCGTTCCAGGTCGGCGGCGCACGTTTGGACGATGTCATAAAATTGCGCCTGCCCGGAATGCGCCTGGTGCAAGACTTCATAAATCGCTTGCGCCTCTTGAAAATACCTAAGCGCTTCCTGCAATTCGCCTTTTGCTTCCTGCAGCTGCGCGGCAGCGGCAAGGGCATTGGCCAGATCCTGTTGTCGCAGCAGCTGGTTGGGATCGGCTTGTGCGAGGTCCCGCGCAATCCGCAATGCTTCCGCAACGGTTTCAGCGGCTGCGGCCGATTCGCCGCGACGACGCTGCAGCTCGCCTATTTTGAGCAGACTGATTTCCACATCCCTTTTTGGTTCGGGAAGTTCCGGTTGATATTCAATCCGCCGCCGGGCGATACGCAGCGATTCCTCATAGCCGTTCAGAGCGTCGTTCAGTTTGCCCGCGGCTGCGAACGCGTCGGCTGATTTGCCCGCGCTGATCATGAGGCCGCGCATGAATTTCAAGTTGGACGGACTAGCCGCCGCCTGTTCCTTCGCGATCTGAAGCGCCTGCGCAGAAGAATCCAACGCGTCATGAATCTTTCCCGCAGCAAGGTACACATCTTCCGATTTATTCAGAAGCACTTCGTATAACCGCTGCATAGTATTAAAATCCATAACCCGCTCCTTTCTCTGTCCTGCCCGTATTCCTACCGGCTTTCCGTACGTGCTTCAAGGGCCTTCAGGGCTCTCAAAGCCCCGCCAAAGCATCGGGCTCGACAAGCGCAGAGGTTTCGCGCATGATCGGGAAACAGATTACGTACAAGGGGGTTTTTCACATGTCACAAACACCGGATGCGTTTCAAAAGACGCGCCGCAAACAGATTGTCGCCATCATCCTCGAACGGCTTTCCAGCTCGGATGACAGGCGCCAGGAAGCCCTGGACCAGTATTTCGCGGTCAGCATGCCCAACATGGCCGACGACATGTCTGCCAAAGTGGCTGCCCTGGTGCCGCCGCTGATGCAAGCGCTCTACGAAAAGTGGGCCAACATGTTCGCGGACAGCCTGTTCGCCAACCTGCCCGAAGAGCAGCTGGCCTATCTGACCAACGGCGACAAGGAAAACGAAGCGGCCCTGGCTCTGGCCTATATCATGTTCATGGAATCCGCCCGAATGGAAGAACAATCCCAAAAAGACCTGGAGGCCTACGGCCGGGAACATACGGGCGAAGGCGAAGAAGCCGAATTGGCGGCCGGATACATACGCGCGAAAATCGCAATGCTCGCTGCTGAAATGGGTAAAAAACAGTAAGTTTTTTTGCCTCCGCCCGGTATTGGCTGTTGCGCCCCGATGGCCGTGTTTGGTTGGGAAAGATACGCTATCGACAGGACTGCCGGTTATTGCAAGATGTGCCCCGGCTCTTCGTTTGCCGCATTATTCTCGCAGGATTCAGGCAATTCAAAGGGGAGGCAGAAGTAAAACGCCGTGCCGCCCTCCAGCTCGCTGACAATGCAGCCATTGCCCTGCATTAGCGTTATCAGCCTGGTCACAATGGGCAATCCGAGCCCGGCGCCCTGAAAATTGCGCGCATAGGATTCCTCTACCTGCACAAACGCATCGAACACTGTTCCGAGCTTGTCATCGGCTATGCCGATGCCCGTATCAGATACGACGAACAGAATAGAACACGCGCCCGGAACTCTCTCGGGCAAAGGCATTACTTCCACGGCTATTCTGCCCGCTTCTGTGAATTTGATCGCATTGCCTACCAGGTTGAACAGCACCTGCAGCAGGCGCGCGCTGTCGCCGAGCAGGCAAGGCGGCACTTTTTCATCCAAAATAATTGAAAACGCAACGTTTTTGTTCCCGATAGTCTCCTTGAACAAATCTTTGACAGCTTCCATTATCTCAAAAAGAGAAAAAGGCTCTTTTTCAAGGCGCATTTTACCGGCTTCTATTTTTGAAAGATCCAGAATGTCGCTCAGCAAACGCGTCAGCCGCTTGCAAGATCGCAATGCGACTTGTGTATATTCCAGTTGTTCTTCATTGAGCCGTGTTGTCTGCATCAGCTGCAGCATGCCCATGATGCCGTTGAGGGGGGTGCGGATTTCGTGGCTCATGTTTGCCAGGAATTCGCTTTTGGACCTGTTGGATTCCTCGGCTTTTTGTTTTGCAACTATCAGCTCCTGCTGCGCTTTTTTCTGCAGTGAGATGTCGCGAAACGTGCTCAGCACGAACCGGGCCCCAGATACGGTGAGAATGGTGGATCTGATCGACGCCACCAGCGCCTCGTCTCCTTCGAACGCATAGGCGCACTCAAAGACGATGGTGTCCTGATGTTCCAGTTGCTGCAAATGCGCTTTGAAGCATTCGGCGCACTGCTGCGGCATGATATCCACCAGCAACAAACCGTGCAGGGGCTCATCCGGACAATTGAACACCTGTCTGGCTTTGTGGTTGGCATCCAGGAGCAGACCCTGCGCATCATGGAAAACAATGGCATCTCCCGCCCCTTCAAAAAGCTGCTTGTAAAGCTCTTCCGTCCGTTCCAAACGCTTGGTCTGCAGGGCAAAGGAGCTTTCCAATTCGCGCTTTTCCTTGATCAGTTCCGTTTCCCGCTTTCTGTTTTTCAGCATTCCTTCGAGCTTCATGCTCAATTCCACGCCGTCAACGGGACGTGAAATAAAATCAACAGCCCCTGCCCCGAGTCCTTTGACCCGGATCATGGGCGTGGTCTGGTGCGCCGTGATCATGATCACCGGGATACGGTTCAGTTTCGGATCGGATTTCAACTTTCTGCAGAATTCCACCCCGTCCATTTCCGGCATTTGATAATCCACCAGAATGCCGTCCGGCATTTCTCCGGCAGCGAGCAGCACCCCTTCCTGAGCCGATGTGGTGGTGAGCACTTCGCAATCAGGAAGATGCAAGGCGATTACCTCTTCCAATATGAAAAGGTTCTCAGCCCTGTCGTCTATGAGGAGAAGCCTGTACTGCGCGGGTGTCATGGCATTACTCGGGATGGCCTTTGGTTGTCAGACGCCATCTATTGATCATCTCCACAAAGCTTTCCGGATTGATGGGCTTGGCGAGATAATCATCACATCCGGCAGCCAAGATGCTTTCCTTATCGCCACGCATGGCTTTTGCCGTCATGGCGATGACCGGGATATGGGCGAGCGCCGCGTCCGCCTTTATGGCTTGAGTCGCTTCCAATCCGCTGATGCCCGGCAGTTGAATATCCATCAAGATCAGACTTGGTTCCTGTGCGGCCATGGCAATGGCTTCGTCGCCGTTTCGGGCAACCAGAAAAGAAATCTCCGCATCCTGGAGAATGGCGGATAATGTCTCCACATTATCGGCATTATCTTCCACGAGCAGCACGGGCGCGGCCTCCGGGGCCGTTTGTACGGATTCGCCCACCTGATGCGGTTTGAAAACCTTGTCGATGGTACGGATCAACTGTTCGCGCACCATGGATCCTTTTTGCACCAGGTAGCGTACGTTGAGTGACTGCAAGCGTTCGCGGTCTTCACTGGTCAGGTCTTTTGCCGTCAGCACCAGCACGGGAAGTTCTTCATCGGGATAAATCCGGCGTATTGCTTCCAGAGTTTCAAAGCCGTTCACTTCCGGCATCATCAAATCAAGAATGATTCCTTCCGGTTTGAGCTGCTTCAATATGTTGATGGCGTTCACGCTCTCCAAAATCACATGCGGGGCGTAGCCATGATCCGCCAGCAGGACTTTCATCTGCAGAGCGGCCACGGAATTGTCCTCTATGATCACGATGTGCGGCCCCAGGTCTTTTTCCCGTCTGTTTTCCGCTGCTATCTGAAGCAATGCGGCATCCACCTGCTTGAGAATTTCCTGCTTGTCGCCCAGGCCTTTTTGCATCACATTGCGTACGGTTTTGTTGAGCTGGACGCTTTCCTCCTGCGTCAAATCTTTGCCTGTCAGTACAATAAGCGGCAGATGCCTGGTTTCCGGGGCTTCCCGAATTTTTCCTATCAAGGCGAATCCGTCCATTTCGGGCATCACCAGATCCAACAGGACAATGTCCGGAGGATTTCGGGTTATGGATTCCATGGCCTGCACGCCATTTGCCGCTGTCTGGACAACAACCCCCTCAGACTGCAGCAGATCCTCCAGGGACGCCACCACCCCGGGGTCATCGTCCACCACCAGAACATTTTTTTTGCTTTTTCCCGGCACCGCCGTACGCAGCAAAGACAACAAATGTTCAGGATTCACGGGTTTAAGAAGATAGCCCGAAGCTCCCAGGGCAATACCCGTATCACGTTCGTCGCTGACCGAGATGATGATTACGGGAATGCGTGCCGTGGAAGGGTCGGATTTCAGTTCATTGAGCATTTCCCAGCCGTCGCGCCCGGGCATCAGCAGGTCCAGGGTAACGGCATAAGGTTTGAGCTCCTTTGCCAGAGCCAGTCCTTCTTCCGACGACGTTGTGGTCACAACGTGAAAACCTGATTTTTCAAGATTTTTCTGAATAAAAGCGCAGACTTCCGTATCATCGTCGATGACGAGAATAGTCTTATCCAGAGCAATGCTCCGCGGCTGCGCACACGCATGGCCCGTGCCGTTGGTGTTGCCGTTCAGGCCCCCCGTCATCTTGCCTGAAAACAGCAACGGCAACTGCAAAGTAAAGGTACTGCCTCTGCCTTTCACGGATTCTACGCTAATATCTCCTTCGAGGAGTTTGGCGAGTTTTCTGCAAATGGCCAGTCCCAGTCCGGTTCCGTCATGGCGGCGCGTTGTGGATCCATCCACCTGCCGAAACTCATCGAAAATAAGATCAATTTCGCCGGGATCGATGCCCACCCCCGAATCCTGGACAATAAAATCAACCTGGTTGCGGTTTTGCCTTACGGTCATGGAAACCTGGCCCTGATCCGTGAACTTAACGGCATTCGATAGCAGATTGAGCAGAATCTGGCTTACTTTGCCCCTGTCCGAACAAATCTGGAAATCCCGCTGCAGCACGCTCTCAATCTGCAAGCCTTTTTGCTTTGCGACAGGCCGAATTGTCTGCAGGCAATCCTTAACCATACCAGCTACATGAAAATCTTCCGGATACACCTCCATGCGTCCGGATTCTATTTTCGTCAGGTCCAGAATGTCATTGATCAACGACAGCAAATGCTGCCCGTTTCGTTCGATAATTTCCAGATACTGTTTTTCCTTGTCGCGATTCTGGCCGGTACCGCGGTTGATCATCAATTGCGAAAGCGCCAGAATGCTGTTCAGCGGCGTCCGCAGCTCGTGGCTCATATTGGAAAGAAACTCGGACTTCAGCCTGTCGGCTTCTTCAATCTGCGCCCGTTTGACCTCCAGCTCGGACTTTTGTGCCCGCAATTCCGTGGCCTGGGACTGCAGCTCCCTGGACTGGCTTTCGAGCTCGGCGTTGGCTTTGGCCAACTCGCTATTGAGTTTGTCCAGCTCTTCGCTGCGTATCTCCAATGCCGTATTCGTCTCGCGGCTTTGCGCCAAAAGGATGCGAATCGCATCCGACTGTCTGGTCGTATGCAGGACATAGCCGATCATGCGTCCTGTTTGATTTAAAAATTCTTTTTTTAACTGATCAATGGACTCAAAAGAAGCGAGTTCCATGACGCCCTCCAGTTCGCCATCGCAAAACAGAGGAAACGCATAAAGATTTCGCGGAGGTTCGCTGACTGTACCCGTACGGCCGATGGCGTCTCCCTGCAGGATACGCTCCAGTAAAATGGGCTGTTTCTCCAGAGCAACCTGCCCAACGACCCCTTCACCGCGTTTGAAGCTGTTGGAAAGATAGTTGCGTTCCACATAAGCAAACGTAGCAACCAGACGGCATTCCTCGCGTTCCTTGTCCCAGAGATAACAAACACCCGTACAGGCGCCGATGTAATGCGCCAGATAGCTGAGCGCTTTTTCAGCGACTTCCTGCAAATTCTTGCGGCCCGAGACTTCCGTATTCAACCCGTTGAAGCCTTCGCGCAGCCACAACTGCCAATGCAGCTTATCCAGCAACGTATTGAATACGTCGGCAAGCTCGGTCAGCTCATTGGAGCCGCGCATGGCCGCATGTTTCATAACGCCCGTATCCACTATCTCCGACATGGTCGTACGCAGAATACGCAAGTTTGCAGAAATATTGCCTATAATCGCCATGGCCGCCAATACCGTCACCGCGATCAACACCACCGCGTAGAGTATGCTATACCGGTTGAGACGCCTTTCCTCGCGCCTGGCGTCTTTGATGAAACCATCGGCCTTGTTGCGGGCATAATTGGTCAGCTCCCGCAGCCGTAGTTCAAGCTGGGCTACGGGCGCATCTCCCTGCATCCTGCTCATGGCCAGCGCATCCTCGCTTTTGCCCTCCGACGCCAACGCGATGATTTTGTTGCGGATGACTGTCCATTGATGGTATAGTTCCCTGGTCTTGAACTCCAGTTCCTGCCCTTGGTTGCCGAGAATCTGACTGCGTATGATGTCCAGATTTTTGTAGACATCCTTTTCCGCCAGGCGAATGGCTTCGGTAATTTCATGCAATTCAAAACTGTCTTTGGCAAAAGGCGCTTTGCGCAAAGCGCGATGAATCTTCAAAATACCGATTTTAGCTTCCAGGGACGCATTGGAAACCTGAAGCGGATGTTCATAAATGGTATGTGTGAGTGATTCCAGAATAACAAGCCCGTTATACGAGAAGAACGCATAGCCGCAGAACAGCAGCAACGTTACAACCAAAAAGATGACAAGTCTGGATCGTATGGTCATTCTGTCAAGAATCGACATTGTCTTGTCCTTATAGTTGCGGAAGTCTTCTTCTGTTCAGTTTTTCTGCAACACAAACTGCCGGCCCATGACGGGAGAGAATTTCGAAATAACCGGCCCTGCCAGAGATTCACTGTCGCCCAAAATCAAGTACCCCTTCCTGTTCAAGCAATTCTCAAGTTTTACGGCTATTTCCTGTTGTCTTTCAATGTCATAGTACAGCAATAAATTGCGGCATAAAATCAAATCAAACGATCCGAAAATACTGTCCACGGGAACGACGTGCGTATCGTCGAGAATGTCGTCGTTACAAAAATGCACCATGGCACGTATGTCCGGCGATACTTCGAAATACTGCTCGTGTTCCTCAAAATAGGTATCCACGAAGCGCAAGGGCACGTATTTCAGACTGTCACGGGAGTACCTCCCCAATCTGGCCTGATCCAAAGTGCTTTGATTGATGTCTGTTCCCAAAAGAAAAAACTGCAGTTTTTTTCCGGACAGCTGCAACAACTCCCGCAGCAATATCGCCAGCGAATAAATCTCCTCACCGGCGGAACAGCCTGCGCTCCAGATCCGGAGTTCCCCTTGGCCTTTGCATTTTACTTCCAACAGGCAGGGCAGAACGGCCTCGGCCAGAATACTGAAGGTCAGGCCTTCGCGAAAAAACGAACTCGCACTAATCAACAGCATGTGCAGCAGGGCATCGCATTCGGCATAATTTTGACGGAGATATCCGGCGTAATCGTCATAGGATTCCAACCCCAAAGCAGCAATTCGCTCATAGATATAAGGCATCAAAGTACCTATTCGATACCCCCACAGCGATACGCCGCGGAGTTCGCGCAAGGTATCGAGGATGGTATCCGTACAAGCCTGCTCTTCGTTGAAATACACCATGCGCTCTCCAACTGTCATCTACCATACCCGATTAACGGTTGACCGCATCTCAACTATTTTGAGCGCAATCAACGCCGATAAACGGCAGTCCGTTTTTCCCTCAAGCCTTGATCCCAACAACTTTCAGCCCAAATGCAACGCCACCTTCGGGGCAGAAGTCAGTCGCAGCTTCGAAAACCGAGCTTTTTCAGGACAGCCATCAACGGGCACCAGTTCGTGAACGCCGACTGTAAAAGATTGATGCCCGCAAAAGCCGTCAGCAGCAGCCACCAGGGAGAAGCAAGGCTGAGCAACAGACTGACCAGCACGACGATTCCCGCTGCAGCGCGCAGTATTCGCTCAACGGTCATAATAACTCCTTGTCTTGCAGAATAGGTTTACTGATCCTATAACACGTATGCCCAGAGCAGTAACTGTTGTCAACTACCGCTTTGACGCGTACGTATAGTAAGGCGTACGCTGATGTGATGAAGGACACCATCTCGTCTCGGGTCTGAGGAGGCCGAAACCATGGACACTGTGGCTGAACACTACAATACGATACTGGCAGAGCACTACGTATGGCTGTTCGGAGGATATGAATTCAATCTGAACAAAAACACGGCCCTGCTCGATTCTCTCGAACTGCTGAGCTCGCTTCCTGACGACGCCGTGGCCGTGGATCTCGGCACCGGCCCCGGTTTTTTCGCCCTGCCCCTGGCCAGGGCGGGCTATACGGTCTTTGCCGTGGACTCCTGCGGGAAACTCCTGGGAACGCTCAAGGATGCCTCACAAGGCCTCCCCATAACCCCCATTGAAAGCAATTTGCTGGAATTTTCCGCTCATGTGCCGCCCACGGTGGACCTGGTCCTGTGCATGGGCGATACGCTGGCTCACCTTTCGGACTACGACAACATCCGCAAATTGTTTCAAGATGTCTACCAGCGTCTCAAGGCTTCGGGGAATTTCCTGCTGAACTTCAGGGATTACAATATCCCGTTGAGCGGCACGGACCGCTTTATTCCCGTCCGCTCTGATGAAAACCGTATTTTTACCTGTTTTCTCGAATACGACCCCACCCACGTGCGGGTGAACGACCTGGTCTACATACGCGACGCTCCGGACACCCCATGGCGCTTTGAAAAAAGCTTTTACCGCAAGCTCCGTTTGCGTAAAGACCCCATCACAGATTGGCTCAAGGAAACCGGATTTAAGGTGGAGAAGGTCGAAGAAGGCCTGGGAATGTATACGTATAGGGCGCAAAAAATAAAATAGCGGACGTCTTGGCCTGACACCCTCCAAAAACGCAAAGAGATCTCCATCTCCGCAAGTACTATTGCTGTTTACGTAACATGACGACATCCGAATCAGAACCGCCGCATCCGCACCAGCGTTACCTTGGCGCCCACATGCCCACCACGGGCGGGTTGAGCAAAGCCATCGAGCGTATTGACGCACTCCAGGGCACCGCCCTGCAGCTGTTCACCAAAAACCAACGCCAGTGGCAGCCACCGCCCCTGACTCAGGAATCCATTGCCGCATTCCGGGCGGCGCATCTGGCCTGGGGCGATTATCCCATTGCGTCGCACGACTCGTATCTGATCAACCTGGCCGGGACCGACCCGCTCAACCTCGAACGTTCCATTGCTTTATTTTCCGAGGAAATCCAACGCGCCGCAGCCCTGGGCATCGCGCTGGTCGTCACCCATCCGGGCGCGCATCTGGGCATGGGAGAAAAACAAGGCCTGCTGCAGTACGCGCGAAATCTTGACCTCGTCATCCGCCGGGCCGATTGCCCCAACGTACGCATCCTGCTGGAGACCACGGCCGGACAGGGCACGGTGCTGGGCTATTGCTTCGAGCATCTGGCCCGGATCATCGACCAATCCGCCTTTCCCGAGCGCCTGGGCGTCTGTTTCGACACCTGCCATGTATTCGCCGCGGGCTACGACCTGCGGACGCCGGAAAACTACGCGCGGACTCTGGAGGCATTCGAACGGCTGATCGGCCTGGACCGGCTGCACCTGTTCCATCTGAATGATTCCAAAAACGGATGCGGCAGCCGCAAAGACCGGCACGAACATATTGGCAAAGGAGTGCTTGGTTTGACGCCTTTCGCCTGCATTCTCAACGATACGCGCCTCAGCCATATTCCCATGGTCATTGAAACGCCCAAACTGCCCAAGGACAAGGATTTCACCCTGGACAAAGAAAACCTCCGGACGCTACGGTCGTTGGAATGCAATGCGGAGAATTCCCGGCAGGCCCCGGATCAAGAGGCCGGGCCTACCAGTTGAAACTTTCGCGCCGCACTTCTCCCAATTTGATGCCCATGTCGCGAAACATGGCCAGAATGGTTTTCTGCATTTCCGCCGGACCGCAACAATAGACACTGGACCCGCGCAACACGCACAGGCGCAGATGCGTGGCGTTGATGCGCCCCGCTTCCAACCTGATGTCCGTGTCACCCAGGGCTATCAGCCGCTCGCCGAATTCCCTGCTGCAGGTCACAATCAGTTCCAGGGGTATTTCTTTCCGCAGCTGACGCAGTTCCTCAAGGGCAAAGGCCTGGTCATAGGCGCGTACCGACCAGATCAGGCAGACCTGCGGCTTTTTTTCCAGGCTGCGTATGGTCCGGAGCAGGCTCAAAAACGGCGTTATGCCCACACCGCCGGCGATCAGGCACAGCCGCGGCTGCTCCAGGGCGTCAGCACAAAAAATGCCATATGGCCCGCTCATAAGAACTGTGTCTTCTGGGCGCAGCGCGTGTACGCCGTCCGTGAAACTTCCAGTCCGCTTGACGCTCAGACAGACAGTCTCTTCATCCGGCACAGAAACAATGGAAAATGGATGCGGTTCGCTCCAGCCGCTCTTGGTGCGGATGCGCAAGAGCGCGAATTGTCCGGGCCGGATACTTCCCAGCGTACGTTCTGCTTCCGCCGGCATAAACGAGATGGACGCCATGTCCTTGCCTTCCGGTCTGACCATTGCGACACGGTAGGGCAGCCAGTTGCGCCTGCCCAACACAAGAAGAAACCGTCTTGTGAACCCGGCCAAAAGGCAGGCAAGGGTCACCAGCCAAAGTGCGAGAAACACGGGGGAGTCCATCTGCGCGCCTCGAAACAACGCGTGCAGCATTCCGAGTGAAACACCGGGGTAGACCAGCACATGCAGTTTTTTCCACACGCCGTAGCCCAACAAACGGACTTTTCCCAAAAGAGCCGCCAGGGCGGCTAGCAGAATCAAAGCCAGGCCGACCTGCCCCAGGAGCATCTCTGGCAATTGCGCGTCCGTGGAAAGGACCTCCGGCCAGGATTGTCCGGCCAGCACCGCATGACGCGAGGTCATAAGCAACGCATGCGCCAGCAAGCAGAGCGTCGTTGCCAGGCCCATGGGCCGGTGCAGCCGCAGCATGGTCTCCAGGCCCAGAAAACGTTCCAGATACCCGGGCCGCGAACCGAGCAGCAGTGTGCCCCCCAGCAAAATCATCCCGGCAAGGCCTGACAACCTGCCGGCGTGTCCGGCCACTGCCGGATACCCCGCCGCAGGCTCCTCCGGAAGCAACAGCCCGTAAGTTCCGAAACCGACAAGCAGCAGAAAACCAAAGAGTCCGAGGAAATAAAAACGCCTTTTATAGCTGTTCATTTCCATCCTGTGTTAAAACGTGTCCCCGGCCCGCAATCCACCCAGATAGCCGGCCAGTGTATTCTGTTCCCGGTCAGTCAGTTTGGCGCCTTTGGAGCGCATTCTTTGGATTGTATCTTGCCATTGCGCCCTGTCTTTCCGGCCGAGCGAGTTTTGTATTTTGCCCAGGCCGTGGCACATGGCGCACTTTTGAGAAAGAAGGGTCTTGGGTGATACGGCTTCCTGGCTGAGTGCTTTGTCCGTATGCACTATGAAAACCATAAAACCGATGATACCTGCCAACAACACAATAGCGTACCTGACCATATCATTCCTCCAAAAGAAAACATCCTCTGCAATGGGACTTGTAACAGACTGACCAGACATTTTAGTTACAGCTTCTTGTATCATAGCCGGTAATGAATGCAATGCGCAAAAAACAAGGTCCACTCCTGGAATCTACCTGGCCTCTACCGCCTCATTTCCGCTTTTTTCTCTATTTTTAGGGGGGTATCCTTTTGAAGAGAATACCCCTTTTTCCGCCCTTATTCGGGCTTACTGGACAACGCTTGAAACGGCATGGTACTATCTATCATGAATCCCCCGTATAAAATTGTTCAGACTGAAAAGGACGTCTCATGTCTGACCGGCAGAAAAGCAAAGAACAGCTGATCAATGAGCTGCGGACGCTCCGGGCACGGCTGCGGCAGGCCGACAAAGCCTCCTGCGCCCATACTATGGGGAATGCCGTGGATTTTGAGGAGCTGTTCGACTCGCTGAAAACACCCGCCTCCATCCTGGATACGCAACTCCGGTACCAGCGTGTCAATGCGGCTTATGAAAACTATACCGGTATTTCAGTCTCGCAGATCCTCGGTTCGTCGCCTGCCGTGGTCATCGGGCAGGAGACATTCAAAACCAAGGCTAAACCGCTTCTGGACCGCTGTCTGGCCGGAGAGCGGGTGGAGTTTGAATCCTGGTTCGAGTTTCCGGAAATGGGCAAACGCTACATGCACGTCATTTATTCGCCCCGCATGGATTCGGATGGAACAATCACAGGCATCCTGCATTTTTCCTTCGACCTGACTGAACGTTACGACAAGGAAATTCTTTCCACCACCATTCTCGATACCTCGACCAGCGCCTTCTGGCTGGCGGACAAACAGGGCCGGATCCTGAGCGTCAACAACGCGGCAGCCCGACTGCTGGGTTTTACTGTGGAAGAACTCCAGGGCATGACCATTTCCCAGATTGACGCCATGGGCGCGCAAAAGGTCAGGCAACGTATCAAGCAGGTCATCGTACGGGGCCAGGCCGCATTCGAAACCCAGCACCGCCGAAAAGACGGCGTACTTCTCGATGTCGAGGTGGTTGCTTCGTATCTCCAGTACACTGACGGGCGCTTTGTGGTCTTTATCCGGGATCTCACCGCGGAAAAACAGGCCGAGCAAAAACTGCTGGCGAGCAAATCCCGTATCCAGAAAAAGCTCCAGACCTCTTTCACTACAAAAGAAGACTTCAGCGGGCTGGAGCTGGACGAAATCATCGACGTCAAAATGCTCCAGTCCCTCAGCGATGCGTTCCATCAATTGACCGGCATGGTCTTTGGCCTCCTCGATACGGAGGGCAAGATCTTCGTGGCAGCGGGCTGGCAGGACATCTGCACCAAATTCCACAGAGTCCACCCTGAAGCTAATAAAAATTGCCTGCAAAGCGATACCGTGCTCACCCAGGGATTGAGCCGGGGGCAGGTCAAACGCTATCGCTGCAAAAACCAGTTGTGGGATATGGCCACCCCGCTCATTGTCGGCGGGCGCCATGTCGGCAATATCTTCACCGGGCAGTTCCTCCTGGCGAATGAAGAGCCCCCCCGTGAGCTTTTCCGCAGACAGGCCCGGAGATTCGGCTTTGACGAACAAGCCTACCTGGAAGCCCTGGATGAAGTCCCCCGTCTGAGTGCCGAACAGGTGGACACGGTCATGCATTTTTACTCCCAACTCGCGGATATGCTGGCCACCCTGAGTTATACGAATATCCAACTCGCCTTGTCGGTCTCGGAAAAGGACGCTCTGAACGCCCAACTCCAGGAAAGCGAGACCAAGTACCGCACCTATGTGGATTCCTCGCCCGTAGCCATCTTTGTGACCAACAAAAAAAGACGCTTTATCGACGTCAACCCGGCTGCCTGCGCCATGCTTGGATATACGCGCGAAGAACTCCTGCGGCTGGATTCCGCCCAATTGACCGTGCCCGAACCTGACAAAACGTCAACGCCTGGTTTTCAGGCTTTGCCAAGCAGGGGGGGCTATTACGGCGAAGTGTGTCTGCGCCGCAAAGACGGACGTGTACTCTACGTTCTGCTCCATGCCGTAGAAATCGGGCCGGACAGCGATCTGTCCTTTTGCCAGGACATCACCGAGCGCAAACAGGGCGAGGCGGACCTGCTTCAGGCTAAAACTGAAGCCGAGGCCGCCAACCGCGCCAAGTCGGCTTTTCTGGCCAACATGAGCCACGAGATCCGCACCCCGCTCAATGGCGTTCTGGGCATGTTGCAGCTCTTGAACACCACGGCTCTGGACCTGGAGCAAAGCGAGTATACCCTCAATGCCATCAGATCTTCACAGCGCTTGACCCGGCTGCTTTCGGACATTCTGGATCTTTCAAGGATCGAAGCGGACAAACTTCCTCTGGAAGAATGCGAATTCGAGCTTCAGGAACAGCAAAACGCGGTTCTCGAGACATTCATCCCGCTGGTCCGTGAAAACGGACTCGAGCTGCTGTTTTCCATAGACGACCGTCTCCCCCCGACGCTGATCGGGGATGAGACCAAGTTGCGCCAAATCTTTTTCAACCTGGTGGGCAATGCCATCAAATTCACTGAACAAGGACGGGTGGAGGCCGGAATCTATCTTCTGGCCTCTCCCTGGTGCACCCGATCCCGTGTGCTGATCGTGGTGAGCGACACCGGCATCGGCATCCCTGATGAACACATCAAAACCATTTTCGAACCGTTCATCCAGGTTGAAGGAGATTACAGGCGCAAATTCCAGGGAGCCGGGCTCGGGCTCCCCATTGTAAAAAAACTGGTAAAACTGATGGGGGGAGAAATTGCCGTCAGCGACACCGAGGGCGGCGGGACAACCATTTACGTTTCTCTGCCTTTCCGTTTTTCCGATTCGAAAAACCAGATCGCCCCGGCTTGCAGGCAGATAAAACGAATCGCTGCCCCTGTCGTTCCAACCATTCTGGTGGCGGATGACGACATGGCCAGTTTGCTGACCGCCAAAAAAATGCTCGAACACCTGGGATCGGCAATCATCACCGTGAAAAACGGCAGAGAAGTGCTGGACGCGCTTTCTGAAAACAAGGTCGACCTGGTGCTCATGGATGTCCAGATGCCTGTCCTCGATGGCGTGGAAACGACCAGAATAATACGTTCTTCGAACAAGCCCTACGCGGCTATCCCTATCATTGCAATGACCGCCTATACCATGAAAGGCGATAAAAATATCTTCCTCAAAGCCGGAATGAACGGCTATGTGCCGAAACCGGTGGAACTGGACCATTTGCGGGATGCCATCAGCAACATCCTGGGCAGCAGAGGAGTGCCGTATGATTGAACGCAACCGTTCCGAGCGGACGTTTTTCCTGCCCTTGGCAGACTTTTTTCATACTATTTTTCAGCCAGGCCCAAAGTTTTTCCCAAAACCATCCGAAAAGAACGTATGATAAGGCTGATTGTTTTTAAAAAGAGAAACGAACGTACTGCGTCCGAACCCGGACGATATGCACGGGCGGGCCGGAGTTTTTCCAAGGCCGGCCGCTTGCACGCCCGATACGTTGACAGCCCGGTAAAAGGAGACTGCAGCCATGAAAATAGGATCCACTGCCGCGGATGCCATGAACGCCTTCAGCACGTCGGTGGCGGTTACCGCCAACAACCTGGCCAACGTGAATACCGACGGGTTCAAGGCCAGCCGCATCGACTTTGAGACCGGACCTGATGGAGAAGGGGTTCGGGTTTCCTCCATCACCGAGGACACGTCCGCCGGCCCTATGAAAGAGGAAGTGGTGACCACGGAAGATACCGAAACCGGCCGTGTGGAAACGGAACGGGAGCTGGTTGAAGGCAGCAACACCGACGTCGCCACCGAGATGGTCAATCTGATGGTCAATGAAAACGCCTACGGCGCCAACGCCGAGGTCGTACGTACGGAAGATGAAATGGCCCAAACCGTGCTGGACATGAAGGTCTGAGCCGCCCGAATGGCCGGGAGTCGGATTCACGGCCCCCGGTATTCCTTAAACCGCCCCGTTGCCCTCTTCGGTATTGTTGTCGCGCTGGTTGGATGCTTTGCGAAACGTCCCCTGCGCGTTTCCGGCCCAATAGCTCAGGCGCGCGTCCCTGCTGAACGAAAGCAGCGGCGTCAAAGGTTTGGAAGCGATAAAATCGGCACGGCACCCGCAATAGCCGCCCATACCCAAGGGCAGCACGCCATTGTTGAGCCAGCGAAAAGGCGGGCATTCGCGCCAGGTAAACATCGGTCCGGGCAACACCGAACGAAAGGTCATCCGTTTCGGCTCACAGGCCTGAGCGAGCAGGTGCCGCATCTGCCGCCAGGACTGCCAGCGGGTACCGCGCAACAACGATTTGCCGGTAAAAGGCCACTGAAATCCCGTTTCCAGATAATAGAGGGAATTACGGTTCAGGAAGGTGACCAGCAAGCCCTTGCGCGCTACCCGAGCGGCTTCTTCCAAAGCTTTCAAAGGGTCTTCCACAAATTCGAGTACCGTGAGAATCGCAACGAAATCGTATGACTCGTCTTCGAAGGGCAAATGATCGGCATTGCCCAGATGCAAATCCACCCGCGAACCCATCCGTTGCCGGGAGGCGGCAAGCATGGCGGGAGAAAGATCCAGACCGGTCACGTCAAAACCGTTTTCCCAGAACATTTCCAGAAACAGTCCCGTACCACAGCCGACTTCGAGCAACCGCTGCCCGCGCCTGGGCCAGGGAGAAATCAAATTGTGCAGCAGCCGTTTCTCCCGTTCCAGCGCGAACGCTCCCGTGGGCGTGCGGAACCATGATTCGTACCGCTCCACGGTTTTCTGATCAAATTCTTTTGTCTGCATAAGCCCTCTGTAGCTCCGACTCCTGCTGGATTGCGCGTTTTCGGCAAAAGAAACAGAGCCGTATGGCTTTGCTCAAAGGGGATTCTCCTGCGCAGGAGAATCCCCTTCCAAACACTATTTCGGTTCCCGCCAGATCGCTCCGTGGGCGGCGGAGCTCACCATGCGGCGGTAGCGTTTCAGGAACGGCGAATTCAGTACCCGCTCCGGCATGCGGAACGCGGCGCGCCGTTTTTCCAGTTCGGCTTCGTCCACCAACAGATCCATGGTCCGGCCCGGAATGTCGATCTTGATCTGGTCGCCGTCTTCAATCAATCCGATGGGCCCGCCCTGGGCCGCTTCCGGAGAAACATGGCCGATGGCCGCGCCACGGGTGCCGCCGCTGAAGCGTCCGTCCGTGATCAGGGCTACGTCCGAGCCCAGGCCCATGCCCGCAATGGCGGAAGTGGGCGTGAGCATCTCGCGCATGCCAGGGCCGCCCATGGGGCCCTCGTAACGAATGACGACCACGTCTCCAGCCTTGATCTGGCCGTCCAGAATCGCCTTGACGCCTTCTTCCTCACTGTCGAAAACGCGCGCGGTGCCCGTACGCTGCATCATTTCGGGCGCCACCGCGGACTGTTTGACCACGCCGCCGTCCGGAGCAAGGCTGCCCTTGAGAATGGCGATGCCGCCTTCCTTGGCGTACGGATTGTCCAGCGGGCGGATGACTTCTTCCGCTCCGGGCATGGGTTTCACGGCCTTGAGGTTTTCACCCAGGGTTCGGCCTGTGGCGGTCAGAACATCCGTATCCAGCAGTCCGGCCTCATTCAGGCGCTGCATGACGGTCTGGATGCCTCCGGCCCGGTGCAGGTCCGTGATATCGTGATAGCCTGCCGGGGAAAGCTTGCAGAGGTTGGGCGTCCGTTTGCTGACGTCATTGAAAATTTCCAGGGTCAGATCCAGCTCCGCCTCGGCGAAAACCGCCGGAAGGTGCAGCACCGTGTTGGTGGAGCAGCCCAGGGCCATGTCCACGGCGACCGCGTTGGCCACGCTCTTGGGAGTGACGATCTTG
This sequence comes from Desulfovibrionaceae bacterium, assembly GCA_963677785.2. GTDB lineage: Bacteria > Desulfobacterota > Desulfovibrionia > Desulfovibrionales > Desulfovibrionaceae. The sequence continues at coordinate 974,652 of CAXXDH010000003.1, forward strand.
CGCGGCGTCAGATCCTGCTTGAGAAGCTCCATGACCTGCATGCCCGCTTTTTTAGCCAGGCGGACGCGCGCGGCGGAAATCGCCGGAGTGGTGCCGTTGCCGGGCAGGGCCAGACCGATGGCTTCGGAAAGGCAGTTCATGGAGTTGGCCGTGAACATGCCGGCGCACGAACCGCAGCCCGGGCAGGCCGACTGGGTCATGTCTTCGAGTTCGTCCTCGGTCATCTGGCCCATCTTCACTTTGCCCACGCCCTCGAACACGCTGATGAGATCCTTGCGTTCGCCCTTCCACTCGCCGCTCTGCATGGGGCCGCCGCTGACGATGATGGCCGGGATGTTCAGCCGCAGCATGGCCATAAGCATGCCCGGTACGATCTTGTCGCAGTTGGGAATGCAGACCAGCGCGTCGAACGGATGGGCCGTGGCCATGATTTCAATGGAATCCGCAATGACTTCACGGCTGGGCAGGCTCATACGCATGCCTTCGTGGTTCATGGCCAGTCCGTCGCAGACGCCGATGGCCGGAAATTCCAGGGGAGTACCACCGGCGGCGCGTACGCCGGCCTTGACCGCGTTGGCGATGGTGTCCAGATGGATGTGTCCGGGAATCACCTCGTTGGCGGCGTTGACAACGCCGATGAGCGGACGTTCCAACTCCTCCCTGGTCAGCCCCAGGGCGTACAACAGCGACCGGTGCGGCGCTTTTTCCAAACCATGCGTCATTTTTTTACTGCGCATATCGTCTAATCCTTACAGTTGTTTGTTACGAATTTCAGGCGTCCTTTGTCTGGGAAGCCGCCAGACAACTCAGCACGGCCACCAGCGTGAGCACTCCCAGCAGGCCGAACATCTGCCCGGTGGGCAGAAAACGGAGGTGGATGTACAAAGGAGGAAAATTCAGGACATCCGCCAGTCCGGCATGCAGCAGCTTGAGCAGCAACAGGGCCGATACGCCCCCGGCCAGGCTCTGGGCAATGCCGTTGATGATCAGCGGGATCTGCACGTACCAGTCGCGCGCGCCCACCAGCTTGAGAATGTCAACCTCGTCGCGCCGCGACAGCAGCGAAAGCTTGATGGTGTTCCCCACCACCAGGGCGAAAACCAGGGCCAGAAAAAAAATCAACGGCCAGACGAACTTCCGGCTCGCCGCGCCCCAGGTTTCGGCCAGCTCATGGCTGACCGTGTTGGAATGCACCTTGATAACGCCCGGAAAACTGGACAGATCCTGTTTCATTTTCGCGCTCCAGGTTTCCGGATCCTGGTCTCTGGGGGAAAAAGCCAGCATGGCCGTGGGCGGCAGCGGGCTTTTTTCCCGCAGCCAGTCCATTTTCACGTCCGGCCCCAGCCCCTCGGAAAGCTCCTGCAGCCCCTGCGCGGGCGTGTAGGTCTCGAGCTGCGTCAGAAAAGGCAGCTTCTTCATCTCCGCCCATTGGCTGCGGATCCGGGCCATGTCGCCGTCGGGCTCCCAATAGACCTGGAAGAGCATCTCTCCGTGCACCCGCCTGAATTCGTTATCCATGTTGTGCAGAAACAACAGAAAAAATCCAGCCAGAAAGGTGATCATGGTGACCGCGCCAAAGGTCAAGGCCTGCGCCCACGGATTGGCGAGAATGTCCTTGACCCCCCGGATCACCAGTCTGAATACCGTTTCAACCACGGCTTCTCCTTAATACATGACGGGCTTGTTCAAACATCCAGGCACATGGCGCCCTTTTCCAGGCGCAGCACTTTGGCCCTGGGCATGCTCGCAATGAGTTCGGGGCTGTGCGTGGCCAGAATCACGGTGGTGCCATGCGCGTTGAAATGTTTGAATATCTCCACTAGCCGCAACGAAAGCTGCGGATCCAGGTTGCCCGAGGGTTCGTCCGCAAGCAAAATGCGCGGATTCACCACAATGGCTCGGGCAATGGCCACGCGTTGCTGTTCACCTCCGGCCAGTTCCTCGCAAATAGTCCGGCTTTTTTTCTCCAGGTCCAGACTGCGCAACACCGCCCGTACGCGCCGTTCCACGATGTTCTGCGTCACGCCGCGTACCTCCAGCGCCAGAGCGACGTTGTCGAACACGCTCCGCCGCGTCAGGATCTTGAAGTCCTGAAAAACCACGCCCAGTTCGCGCCTGAGCAGGGGCAGGTTGAAACGGTTCAGCCGCTGCAGGTTGAAGCCCGCGACCTCGGCCTTGCCCCGCCTGAGCTGCAGCGCTCCGTACAGCATACGCAGCAATGTGGTCTTTCCGGCTCCGGAGGACCCGGTGATAAAATAGAAATCCCCAGGATCAACCGTACAGTTGATGTCCTTCAGAGCCCAGTTGGTGCCGTAATTGAACGAGACGTGCTGCAGCGTGACTATGGCCATGGAGGTCGCCTTTTTTTCATTTTCCAAAAAAGCACACTATGGAGCCATAGGCCCCGCGGGTCAAGTCCGGATAAGTGCGCTTGCTTCTCGCATGAGCAAAGTATAATCCGGTTCTCTCTTACTACAAGCAGCAATATCCCGGCAGCAGCAGCTTTCCACTTACTACCCGCACTTCGTGTAATTGCATTGCCGGCAAATGTGGCAGCCTTCCTGGAAGATCAGTTCACCGCCGCATTCGGGGCATTTGCTGGAATCCAGGTCCATGCTGCGCCTGACCACTTCGCCCTCTTTCAGATAACGGTTCTCGAGCACCCAGGCAATGGCGTCGGGCAGGGAAAGCAGCAGTCCTTTTTTCTGGAAGATCGGATGCTCGCCGCCGATGCCCTTGAGCTGTTTGACGACGTCCCGGACTTCGATGCCCGAGCGCAGCGCCAGGGACACCAGGCGTCCTATGGCCTCGGCCTTGGCCGTGATGGAACGGCCGGACTTGCCGATGGTGGCAAAGACCTCGAAGGGTTTGCCGTCGACTTCATTGACCGTCAGATACAGTTCGCCCAGACCGAGTTGAATCTTCTGGGTAAAGCCGAAAATCATGTCCGGCCTGTCTTGCACCTTGCGGCCCGCATCCGGATGCCCGGCCTGTTCCTGGCCCTTTTCGCCCGTACACAGCACCTGCACGCTCTTGCAGCCGTCCCTGTATACCGTGACGCCCTTGCACCCGAGTTCGTACGCCAGCGTATAGATCCGGCGGATGTCCTGCTGGGTGGCCAGATGGGGCAGGTTCACGGTTTTGGATACGGCATTGTCCGTGTATTTCTGAAAAGCCGCCTGCATGCGCAAGTGCGCTTCCGGATCGATGTCCATGGCCGTGACATACACCCGGCGCATTGCCTCGGGCAGCTGGTCCAGATGGCTGATGGTGCCCTTGGCCGCAACTTCCTGCATCAGTTCCTTACTATAACAGCCTATATCCTTTAACGTTCGCTCAAAATATTTGTTGGCTTCCACCAGCTTTTCGCCGTCCATGACATGGCGCTCGAAGCTCAGGGCGAACAAGGGTTCGATGCCCGAGGAGCACTCAGCAATGATCGACAGCGTGCCGGTCGGCGCAATGGTTGTTGTTGTCGCATTGCGAAACGGGCCATTATCCGAGGCGGCGAAAATCGAGGTCGCATAACCGGGGAAGGGGCCGCGCTCTTCGGCCAGCTGCTTCGAGGCCAAGCGGCTTTCCTTCTGGATAAAATCCATCAATTGTTCCGCCAGTTCCAGGCCCGCATCGCTGTCGTAGGCCAGGCCGAGTTGGAAGAGCAGGTCTGCAAAGCCCATGATGCCCAGCCCGATTTTGCGGTTACGCTGTACGACTTCGGTGATGGATTCGAGCGGATAGCGCGATGCGTCGATGACGTTGTCCAGAAAGCGTACGGCCAGTCGGATAGTCCGCCTCAGATCCTCCCAATCAATGGAGTCCGCCGGATCGCTTTTTCCGGCCGCGAAAAACCTGGCCAGATTGATGGAGCCCAGGTTGCAGGCCTCGTAGGGCAGCAGGGGCTGCTCCCCGCACGGGTTGGTGGATTCAATCTCGCCCTGGTCCGGCGTGGGGTTGTCCTTGTTGATACGGTCCAGGAACACGATGCCCGGGTCGCCGCTCTGCCAGGCCTTTTCCACCAGCAGGTCGAAAATGGCCCGTGCCTTGATGCTGGCCGCCACCTCGCCGCTGTTCGGGTCCACCAGGTCATAGGGCGCGTCCTGTTCGACAGCCTGCATAAAGGCCTCGGTCAGGGCAACGGAAAGATTGAAGTTGTTGAGCTCCCCCTCTTTTTCTTTGGCCTTGATGAATTCGACGATGTCCGGATGGTCCACGCGCAGAATGCCCATGTTGGCGCCGCGGCGCGTCCCGCCCTGTTTTATCTGTTCGGTGGCCGTATTGAAGATACGCAAAAAGGACAACGGACCGGAGGCCACCCCGCCGGTGGAGCCCACCCGGCTGTCTTTGGGGCGCAAGCGCGAAAAGGAAAAGCCCGTGCCTCCGCCGGATTTGTGGATCAGGGCCGCGTACTTCACCGCATCGAAAATCTCCTCAATGGAGTCGCCCACCGGCAGCACGAAACAGGCGGCCAGCTGCCCGAGGCTGGTCCCCGCGTTCATCAGAGTCGGCGAATTGGGCAAAAACTTCAACGAACGCAGCTGGCCGTAAAAGGCCTTGGCCAGCTCCGGAACCTGCCAGGAGGAGTTTTCGTACTTGGTCTCTTCCGAGGCAATACTGGAGGCTACCCGCCAGAAAAGCCCGGTGATGGTCTCCTGAGGCTCTCCTTTGCGGTCTTTGCGAATATAGCGTTTTTCCAACACGGTGCGCGCATTTTGCGAACACTCGACTTCCGGCAGATCAGACGGGAACGGTAACACGGACATGGTACTCCTTACGTACGTAAAACGTGCTTCTGTTGTTATAAATTATTCCGGCGAAACTGTTAAGACAAGCACTCTGAAAACACGTAAAAATACCTCCGGCTCTGCTTGAGTGCGGTCTCCGGGGTATTTCGTGTTTTGCTGCTTCCGGCCTGGGATCCGTTGACCCGGCCAGAAACGCAATAATTTTAGGGATAATCATTCCTACTAAAAATTTATACTCTGGAAAGTTTGATTTTCTATCAATTTGCAAGCCGGACTGCAACAGTATTCGGCGCAAAAATTTCCCATTCAAAAAACTGGCAAGCAGAGATCGGGGAGCAGATTTCCCAGAGCCCGTGGCCGGGATGTTGGGGAGGGATGCCCGGAGGGGCTAGGGATTCAGAAGGATGACGAATTCCCAGACTTCGTCGTCGTAATTCTTTTTCACGTCAAAACCCACCGCACGAGCCAGAGCCACCATGCCCTTGTTTTCCATGAGCGCCTGGCCGACGATACGCTTGGTGCCCCGGCTGCGGCAGTAGCGGATGATTTTTTCCATCAGCATCCGCCCCAGGCCTTTGCGCTTGATATCCGACCGCAGCAGAATAGCAAACTCGGCAACCAGGTTTTCCGGATCGGTGATGGCCCGGACCACGCCCAGGGTGACATCTTCCGTACCGTCCGCGGGCCCTGTGGCGATGATGGCCATTTCACGGTCATAGTCTATCTGGCAGAGCTTGTGCATTTCCTGGCGGGGCAACATGCCCACATTGCCGAAGAAACGCAAGCGCTTGTCCTCGGCCGAAACATGTTCCAGAAACTCATAATGGGCGGGTTCGTCTTCCGGACGTATGGGCCGCAGGGTCACATGGCGCCCGTCCTTGAGCTGGCCGCATTCGAACAGCTCGCCGGGATAGGGGCGGATGGCCAGTTGTTCGGGCCCGGACAACTCGGCCCGGGCAATGCGAATCTGCGCATCCAGAGCCAGCACGCCCTTGTCGTCCACGTACAAAGGGTTGATTTCAATTTCAAATATATCCGGAATATCAATGGTCAGCTGGGAAATTTTGATCAGGGTCAGGTAAATGGATTGCAGATCCACCTGTGGATGGCCTTCGTACCCCTGGAGATACGAAAAAGCCTTCGTACGCGATACGAGTTCCTTGGCCAGACTCATGTTCAGAGGAGGCAGGGCCGCCTGCATGTCCGCAGCCACTTCCTGCAGGCTGCCGCCCTGGCCGAAGCGGATAATGGGACCGAACACGGGGTCGGTGGCCACTTCGATATGCAGTTCGTGGGCATGCGCCCGGTGCACCATACGCTGTACTGTAAAGCCCAGCACCCGGGCGTCCGGCCGCAGCAGGCGTACGCGCAGCAGAATGGCCCTGGCCGCTTCCCGGACCTGATCTTCGTTTTCCAGATCCAGGGCCACGCCTCCGGCCAGTGATTTGCGTTTGATTTCCGGGGAAATCACCTTGAGAGCCACGGGAAAGCCGAGTTCTGCGGCGGCTTCCACAGCGCCTTCTATGCCTTCGAGGTCCGAAGACAGGGCCGAAGGTACCGTGGGGATGTCGTAAGCCGAAAGCACGTCCTTGGCCTCGGGTTCGGTCAGAACCTGACGTTGCTGTTCCAGCGCCTTGCTCACAATGCGCTTGGCGGAGAAGGTGTCCGGATCGAAATCTTTGGGCATGGACGCCGGAGTCTCCATGAGCAGATCCTGGTTGCGCCTGTACTCCACCATGTTCAAAAAGGCCCTGACCGCTTTTTCCGGCGTAAAATACGTACAGATCCCGGCCTTGTCGAACATTTGCCTGGCCGGTTCGGCGTTTTCAATGCCCAGCCAGCTGGTGAAAACATTTTTCTTGGTCTTTTTGGCGGCGCGAATGATGGATTCGGCCACCTCTTCGCTGGTCACCGTGGCTGTGGGAATGTGCATGGTCAACACCGCGTCCACATTCTTGTCCTTGGCCAGAAGCTTCAACGCCGTTTCATAGACTTCGCCGCTGGAATGGCTGCTGATGACGAGGGGATTCCAGTAGGACCAGTGGTTGCCGAGCGTTTCCGCAAAGGTCTTGCGCGTTTCCGGGCTCAATTCCGCCAGGCTGCCCCTGCGCAATATCAGTTCATCCGCGGCCAGAAAGCCCGGACTGCCGCCATTCGTCAAAATAGCCAGCCGGTCCCCGCTGATGGGGCGCGTACGGGCCAAAGTCTCGACGGTGTCGAACAGACCGTCGATGTCGAAAACCCGCAGCATGCCCGCGCGGCGGAAAGCCGCATCGTATACGTCGTCCGCGCCCAAGAAAGCCGACGAATGCATGGCGGCCGCACGAGCGCCCTCTTCCGAGCGCCCGGCCTTGATGACCAGAATGGGTTTGTTGCGCGAAAGCGCCCTGGCCGCGGAAAGAAAATTGCGGGCCTGGTTGACGCTTTCAATGTACATCAACACCGCGCGCGTGTTGGGATCGCGATTCAGAAAGTCCAGCAGATGGCCCAGATTCAGATCGCAACGGTCGCCCAGAGAAATAAAATAGGAAAACCCGATGTGTTTGGAGGAAGCCCAGTCCAGAACCGAGGCGAACAGGGCGTCGGATTGCGAAATAAAAGCCAGCTTGCCCGGCAGGGCGTTCCGGTGGGCCAGGCTCGCATTGACGCCCACCACCGGATTGATGAAGCCCAGGCAATTGGGTCCCAGAATACGAACGCCGTAGGGTCTGGCGGCATCCAGCAAGGTTTTGTTGACCTGCGCGCGGCGCTCCTGGCTTTCCCGAAAACCTCCGCGGCTCAGCAGCACCACGGCGCTGGTGCCGCGCTTGCCGAGTTCCTCGATCAGGGCCGGAGCCTGTTCCAGGGGTTCGCAGATCAAGGCCAGGTCCGGAGTCAGCGGCAGCGTGTCCACGCTTTTGTAGCTTTCCAGATCATGGATGGGCAATTGCTCCGGATGTATGGGCATGACCGGGCCAAGAAAATTGCTCCTGGTCAGGTTGCGCATGGCCACGTACCCCGGCGTGCCAGGCTCGTTGGAAGCCCCGAGGACGGCAATCGAAGTGGGCTTGAATAATTGCTGCAGTGGATTAGAGTGCATGAATACCCCGTTCGGGACCCGAGATCTTTTGTTTTTTTATCGCCACCCAACGTATGTAAGTCAATGCAAAATTCCGCTTTTACAGTAGTTTTTTGCTGTTCAACAATTGAACACCATTTCTACTGCTTAGTCTTTTCCCACTGAAAAAATTAGTTATTTTGATCTAGCCCGCAATTTTAGCGTATATTTTAACCTTGAAATTTGCTGTGAAAGAGACTAGCGCTCAACGAAGTTAGACAATCTTTAGACTAGCAGAATCCAAGGAGCCCCCAGTGCACAAAACGCGTCTTATACTGCTTATCTGTTGTCTCAGTCTGATGCTGCTTTCCGCCTGCGGCGGCGGCGGAGCGCGCACCGAAACCGCCATCACCACCAAAACCAAAGGCCAGGAGCTCATAGACCTCAAAGAGGCCTACGACAAGGGGGCCATCTCGGCGGATGAATACGAAGATCTCAAGTCCGAAGTGATGGACCGCGATTAGATTGCGGTTCTCAAAGCAGTCCCAGGGAAAATTCAAACCCGGCGCCGAAACTGCTTTTTGATTTCCAGCGGCCAGTACCGCATGTGGTTCAGCGCCATGCGCGCATGGCCGTAATGGCGCTTGTAATGAACGGAACGCTTGCCCACGACACGGGTAGCGCCTTCCTGCAGGGCCTTGAACGGACTCTTCTCATACCCGCGCGGCAACAGGGTCAGGCAGTCCCCCACGGTCTCAAGCGTATGGGCGTCGCTGCCCCCGGTCACCACTTTGCCCAGGGCCTTGGAAAGTTCCAGAGCACGGAGGTTGCGGCGCCTGGATAATGCGGCGTTGAAGCATTCTATCCCATCGATATTTTCCGCAACCGCTGCTGCGGATTTTCTCAGGCGCGGCGCCCAGTTTTTCCAACCCAGGGCAAAAGGGTGGGGCAGAACAACAAAGGCACCATGTTCCTTGGCCTGACGCATCAGGTCATAGACGTCGATATCCGTAAAACTGCTGGGATCGGCCGTACGTACGCGCCCTTCCACGCAGGCCTTGTAAAAGCGCTCCAGCAAACCTGGCGTTTCAAAGTAGGCGAGCACGTCCAAGCCCTGGCGCGAAGCCACTTCGATGCCCGGCAACACCGGGCACAGGTCCAGCTCGCAGGCCCGGATACTACCGCCGATGGCGTTATGATCGGTGATGGCCACCCCGATGCCGTGGGCGGCCGCGCGTACGGCAATGGCTTTTGGAGTAGGCACGCCGTCGGAAAACGACGAATGCAAATGCAGATCGAACAGCGCGTTTCGCGCAGCAAGATCCTTGACCCGAGGTTTTTGTATCTCCAACTGCGGCACTCATCCCCCTTTTCGCTCCCTTGATCGCAATTGGGAACACTCTTTAGAGTGTAAACTTTTCGTGCCGAATGTCCACCGGAGGTCATCTGAGGTACTCAATGCGCCCACGCCCTAAAAAACCCCGAAAAGACTTCATGAAAAAGTCTTTTCGGGGTTTCCCCGCCTCAGATGCCGCAGTCGCTCCAGAGCAGGGCAGAATCACCACAACACACTGAAAATATTATAATCTACATAAAAACCAAATAAAGCGCTTATGCTCTTCAGCAACTCTGTGGGATGGTATGAAAAGCTTACGCGCGCCGGCTAAGGGAGGATTTGGATTTTTCCAGCTGTACGGCGGTACCGTAGCAGGAAAAGAACTTGCTCCCGTCCGGATGAAAGGCCACGTTCTCCTGGTAGCCGATGATGGCCTGGGCTCCCTTGTTCACAGCACGCGTGGTCATGCCGAAAAAAGCCTCGTCCGAATCGTAGCCCCTGCAGGCGACCAGTCCGAGCACTTTTTCAATGCCGCGCCCTTCGATGCATTCCGTGGTTACCACGGGGAACTTGCCCGAGGTGAACAATTCGCGAACTCTTTCATAATTTTCACTCATTGCCGCACCACGCTTCTTGCCTTTTTTCTTGTCGCCACCACTCATCAGGAAAAGCATATTCCCTCCTTTCTATCACCCCGTGGGTCTGTTGTTCGACGGGCAGCTGTGAATCCGTATTCCTGAGATCCCCTGTCTGCTCGAATTTTTTCGATGGTTTCTTGCTTCTTCCTGATGCAATTTTTTTGCCAGTGACTACATTTCATAACACGCTGAAATTATACGGCTGCCTGGTGCCTGGCAGCCGTCAGTCCGCCAAAAAAATGGCTGGGCTCATTAAACAAGACTGGCTGAATTGAAAAAAGGTTACAGTCAACGAAAGGAGAAAGGGAGGAATGGCGCGTACCCCCGCAAAAAACCGGGGGCACGCGTTTGCTGTCTCAGTTGGCTTTTTTGGCGCCGGTCAATTGCTCCATCAGCCCGTCCTTGAAAATCAGCTTTGTCGCAAGCGCATCGGCCTGCTCGGCCAGGTCCATAAGTTTCTCAAGGTAGTCCAGAATCTGATAACGCCGCTCCTCATCGCCATTATCAAAATCAAATTGCAAATCGCCAGAGGAAAAATAGGCCTCAATCTTCTCGAGATAACTGATATCAAGCATACGCGCTTCTCCTTGTGGTTTGACTTGCGCGGTTATACATCGCCCTGGGAAACAAGCCGGGCAAAATGCTCAAAGGAGCGGTCATACGTGCGCTCTGCAGAATTGGAAAAACAACAGCCCGGAAGCTGGCGTGATCTGAGATGGTATTGAATGCATTCGCAGCAAAGCCCCTTGCGTGCGCACGGGTCGTAGCTGCAATTGCAGTGTTGCAAATTCTTTTCTTTTTGACACTCCATTTTATCCTCCTTTCTTTCGCTCATCCGCGGTCCATCCGATTGGCGGCACCTGCCGACGATATCAAACGTGTCTGGCGCGCACTGTGTATTACTTCAAATAAGCAAATAAACGTCTATTTTGTAATACAAAAAGAAACTATTATAGTATTCTTTTGATTTTTTTGTGTCTTGAAGAACACTTGCTTTTTGTTTGTTTTTTACCCTAAATCAATGATAATCCGGGAGATTACCAGCACGACAAACCGCAGGGGGCATTTCCTGACGGATACGCGCAGCAGACGCCGGGAAGACAATCAAAGCCAGGGGTTTCTGCCCGTCAAGACGAGACAAAATGTGCCCGCAGTATGTGGGTGACTATGGCCTGAAACCGGACGCAATGCAACAGAGTGAATTACCGCAGAATAAGGCGCCGCTTTAGTTGCGGGACAGGGAAAATCAGGATCGGGAGGGCTGACGGGCGGCTTCGGCCACGGTACGGCGGACCTTGTAGCCTTGCTCCTGCTCTTCACCCCAGGAAAAGAACTTCACAAAACCATCCTTGAGCTGCCGGCTGAAGCTGTTGAGCGTCTCCAGGACATTCTTTTCAGGAGCATCATTCTGCTTCTTCTGCAGCGTACGCACGGCCACCGGGCGCGAACCGTACGTGGTTTTGCTGATCTTGCGGCGCATGGAGTGGCCGTAACGGGTCGGGGTACCGGAACCGGCGTTTGCGACACGAGGCGAACGAGGGGGCTGCATTCTCGAATAAGCAGCGCTTTCAAGCTTCTTGGACCGGACTGCCACGTTTCCGGCTGAGGGAGCAGGTACAGGCTCGGGCTTGATGGCTTTGTGCTGCGCGGCCACTGCCTTGTCCGGACGTACGGCCGGAACCTGATACTTGCGGTCTTGTCGCGCAGGCCCGGCTGCTTTCACGGACTTGGCTTTCTGCGGTACGCCCCAGACCAGGTCGGCCTTTGCCAGCATCTGGTACCATTCATCAACTGACCGCTTGACCGGCTTTTGCAGCATGGATGCGGCCTGCCGTACGGGAGCTGTTGCGGCCCGAGGAGCCTGGGCAATTTGAGGTACCGTGGCAGCCGCGGTTTTGTGGGCAGATTTCTGTGTTTCCTTGGCCAGCCCCAGCAATCCCTGGAGCAAAGCCTTTCCATTCTTGTTGTTCTTCCCGGCCTTGGGCGCGTCTTCCACAGGAGCAGCTGCGGTAACCGTAGTTTTCGTTGCTTGCGCGCTATTTGTCCGCGCTTTCGGCCGTACAAGCTGAGGCTGCACAGGCTCTTCGGCCTTGGCCGTTGCTAGAGGCGCCGGCTTGACGGCGGGCTGCTTTGTTGCCTGCTTTTCGGCCACCGGCTGCGCCGGAGCACTGGTTGCCGCCAGCTGTCCGGGCTTCAGATCCGCAGCCTGTTCGCCGGGAGTTTCCGTAGCGGCTGCCTTTTCTTGCTCTTCCTTGCTCTTCATGGGCTTGAGCACCTTTGCCACCACGACTTTTTCTTCCTTGGAGATAACCAGCCGCTGCCCGATGCGAATCAGATTGGAGCGCAGTCTGTTGTTTTTCTTGATGTTAAGAATAGTCGTTCCGTAGCGTCTGGCCAGGCGTGAAAGCGTATCGCCTCTACGTACCTTGTGGGATACTTCTGAACGCTTAATGACCGTCTCGGCCACCACGACCTTCTTGTCGGACAAATAAGTGTTCAGGGCCTCGGCATTGGCCTTGGGCACGTACAGATAGGCCTCCTGGCCGGCCGGGATATACTTGGTGCGGAAGCTCGGGTTGTAGTGAGTGAAATCGTTCCACTGCAATCCCACCGAAGACGCCAGATGCGTCAGGCTGACCGGCCCCTTAGCCTTGACCTGCAGCAGTTCCTGGGCATTATTGAAATCCATGGGTTCGAAACCGAGCAGCTCGTGCTTCTTGGCGATTTTGACCATGGCCATGAACCTGGGCACGTAATTGAGCGTCTCGCGCGCCAGCCGGGCCCGGCCGCGCAGCCGGTTGTTGCGCTCGGCCAGTTCAAAGAAATTTTTGGCTCCTGTCAGGCGTACGGCCCGTCCGATCTTTCCTTCGCCCGCATTGTATGACGCAATGGCCAGCGACCAGTCGTTGAAAATGCCATACAACAGCTTCAGATAGGTAGCGGCGGCTTCCGCACTGCGTACCGGGTCACGGCGCTCGTCTATCCAGCCGGCGTAACGCAGATTGAAACGCTTGCCAGTGTAGGACATGAACTGCCAGCAGCCAGCGGCCCGTACTCTGGAGTAGGCGTAGGGATTATAGCCGCTCTCGATAAAAGCCAGATAAGCCAGGTCTTCAGGAAGTCCCCGTTCCACGAACACCCGCCGCGCATGCGGCAGATAATTTTCACCGCGCTTGAACCATTTTTCGAGGGTTTTGCGCTGGTAGTCGAGGAACCAGGAATATTGCTTGAAAATCGATGCCTTAGCTTTTTGATTCAAAGGATAACGGATCTGATACTCGGAATGCAATGCAACGCGTTCTTGTGGCGAGAGTTTTTCATAACCTTTTATTTTTGACCAGCCGATTCTATCTGCATTTAAAAATGAATTGTCGCCTATAATCTGTGTTCTTGAAGCGCAACTACTTAAGAGCATCAATGCACTAGTCAATAAAATGAATCTTATTATATTACTGTTGATGAGGATCTTTGCTCTTAATCCGCTGCATTGCATGATAGATACCTTTATTTTGCATGATTTTTTTCTGCATTGCAGTTTTTTTAGCAGTAATCATGCCAAACAAAGATCATCGCGGCGGAAACTGACTCTTTTTTACAAACTCTCCTCTATTTTTGTGAAAACTCTGGTTCTGCGGCAAGGCCAGCCGGCTTCCAATCGCTTCATTTCGACCCCAACAGTTTGATTTTTCGAATATTCTACTAACAAGCGTACAGGAAACTTAGAACATGTTCTTGATGTCGTTATCATCCAGAAGCCTCAGGGCCAGCGATTCTTCTCGCATCAAACGCGAACGTACGGCCCGTTGCACGGCTTTTGAGGAAGAAGGAAAGTCGGACGAACGTGATTCGTAAATTTCCTTGATCAACTTCTCGTCAAAGTTTTGACTTTTGTTGGCACCCGCATGCTGCATGGCCTCAGCGAAGATTTCCGCAGCGCCATTGGGACCATGTTGTACGGACGTACTCAGCAGCACTTCCTTGACCGCCGGATCCAGGGCATCCAGGTCCACTTTATTTTGGGCCATGATATTTTTGAGGGCTGGTTCGTAGTGGCTCTGCAGAATGAACGTATCCTGCAGCTGCTCAAAACGTTTGGGATGCTCTTTGGCAATGGTCTTCCAGACGCTGGGCATTTTTCCCTTGCGGCTGCCCGTATTGGCCGGACCGGCCAGGCGCAGCCGTTGGGCCCATTCCGGTTCCTGGGTATCCAGATACTTCAGAAAGGCCTTCATGGAGCCCGTACGGGACGCAATCTGGTACTTCCCATAGGAAGTACCGCCCGTCCGATCGTACCCCACGGCTTCGATCCCTTCTTTTCCGGATTCAAAAGTCGCCGACAATTTGCCGCTGGGGTTCAAGGAGTTTGTAAACCTGTTGGTGAGAACGTTATTAGCCCACTTTTCAGCGTTGGGGTCCAGCTGCAGCATCCGGCGCTGCAATGCTTTTGCGGCATTACGGACGGACGGATCGCTGGCGTAATTTTTGGATTTGGCTGCGGACGGTTCGGGCCCGGCCTTGATTTCGGCTGCTGCTTGCTCCGCAGCAGAAGTAGCCTGAGAGGCCGCCACCGGCTGCGGGAATGATTTCCGGGATATTTCCGCTCCCAGAGCCGCCATCAAGGAAACGCTGTTGGATTCCAGCACGGCCCGTTGCGCCACCGCCTGAGGCTGTTCCGGATTCTGTCCCTCCTCCGGGAGCTCCTCATACAGGGGGCCATCCTGCAGCTGCTCATACCTCCGGTCTTTGGAAATGGCTTCACCGGACTTGAAGCGGGCCTCGCCCTGGGAAGTCAACAATCCGTCGGCATTGCTCCTGCCGCTTTCTTTGACCAGCGGATCAGCCAGTAACTCCTCAAAACGCTTGCAAGTACCTGAGATACGACGCGCATCAGCCTTGGCCTGCTGCGAGGAAAGCCCGGATTTCCTGGTAGCGGTCGCCTGGGCTTCCGTCAAACGCCGGGGGGATTTCGCAGGAGTATCCTTGATATATCTAGCTATGCTCAATGGAATTGTTGCCATCCATCTGCTCCGCTTGCCTCAAAACTCATATAATCACTTGAAATAGTAAATATAAACTATTTTATTCAAAAAGCTTCCTTGCTGTGTTCAATCTCTCGTACGGACTGCCGCCGGTATGCCGACAGCTCCCGATATCCTTTGAACCCATTGGATAAATTGCTTTTTCCGGCTTACGCCACTGACAGTAAACGGATTAGCAAGGAGAATGCCAAACAATACCCTCATGAACTTGTTCCCTTCCAGGGGGGTTGCATTAGAACGCAGCTGTGATTATAGGTCTGGCCGTTATGCCCAAAGATCTGATTATCGTTGAGTCCCCGGCAAAGGTGAAGACCATCAAGAAATTCCTCGGCAAGAATTACGAAGTCGAGGCAAGCGTGGGACATGTGCGCGACCTGCCCACCAGCTCGCTGGGGGTGGACGAAGAAAATGACTTCACTCCGCAATACCAGGTGATCGACAACAAGCAAAAAGTTGTCGCCAAACTCCGCAGCGCCGCCAAATCCGCCCGCCACGTCTACCTTGCCCCCGACCCGGATCGCGAGGGCGAGGCCATTGCCTGGCATGTGGCCGAATTGATCAAAAAGGATAATCAGGACATTCAGCGCATCCAGTTCAACGAAATCACGGCCAAGGCCGTACGCGAAGCCCTGGAGCATCCGCGCGAGCTCAACGAACGGCTCTTCGACTCGCAGCAGGCCCGGCGTATTCTGGACCGTCTGGTGGGCTACAAAATTTCTCCCCTGCTCTGGAACAAGGTCAAACGCGGCATTTCCGCCGGACGGGTGCAGTCCGTTGCGCTGCGTCTGGTGGTGGAGCGCGAAAAGGAACGCCAGCGCTTTGTTCCCGAAGAATATTGGGTCTTCAAGGCCGACGTGGCCGCGGACCAGCCCCCGCTGATGACCGTGGACCTGTTCAAGGTGGACAAAAAAAAGCCGAAAATCGGATCTGAAGAAGAAGCCCTGGCCCTGGAGGCGCATGTCAAGGAGCAGGAGTTCCGCGTCAGCAAGATTGATGAAAAAGAACGCTCGCGTACGCCTCCTCCTCCGTTCATCACCTCCACTTTGCAGCAGATGGCCAGCCAGCGGCTGGGGTATTCGGCCAAAAAGACCATGAGCACGGCTCAGCGCCTTTACGAAGGCGTGGACCTGGGCGAAAAAGGCGCCGTGGCCCTGATCACCTATATGCGTACGGACTCCGTGCGTATTGCCGACGAGGCACGCGACGCGGCCAAGGCCATGATCATCGGACGTTTCGGCAAGGATTATTATCCGCCCAAGGCGCGCGTATTCAAAACAAAGTCCCAGGCCCAGGACGCGCACGAAGCCGTCAGGCCGGTCGACGTGAATCTGGATCCGGAAGAAATCAAGCATTTGCTGCCCAAGGACCAGTACCACCTCTACAAGCTGATCTGGGAACGTTTTGTGGCCTCCCAGATGGCCGCAGCCCGCTTTTGGGACACCACGGTCACCATCGAAGCCGGACGCACCCTGTGGCGCATTAAGGGCGAACGGCTGCTCTTCCCCGGATTTCTCGCCGTGGCCCAGAAAAGCGGCTCCTCGGCCCCGGAATTGCCCAAGCTGGCCGAAGGGCAGAAGCTGGACTGCAAAAAAATCGACAAGCAGCAGAAATTCACTCAGCCGCCCGCGCGTTATTCCGAAGCTTCGCTTATCCGCGAACTGGAAGAAAAGGGCATCGGACGTCCGTCCACCTACGCGGCCATCATTTCCACGATCATCGACCGGGATTATGTCCGGCTGGTGGAAAAGAATTTCATCCCCACGGACCTAGGCGTCACAGTCAGCAATATGCTCGGCGAACACTTTACCGAGCTGATGGATGTCGAGTTCACCGCCAACATGGAAAACTCGCTCGACGAGGTGGCCGAAGGCGGCGCTAACTGGGTCGAGCTGATGCGTAATTTTACCGGCTCGTTCTACCCGACGCTCAAAAAGGCCGAAAGCGACATGGTCAGCGTCAAAGGCGGCCTGGAAACCGATATCAAATGCGACCAATGCGGCAAACCCATGGTCATCAAATTCGGCAAGGCCGGACAGTTTCTGGCCTGTACCGGCTACCCGGAATGCCGCAACACCAAGGATTTCACCCGCGACGACAAGGGAGAAATTCAGATCCAGGAACGCCAGCAGGTTGAAGCCCAGGTCATGGGCACCTGTCCGGATTGCGGCGGTGACCTGGTGCTCAAGCGCGCGCGTACGGGCAGCCGCTTCATCGCCTGTTCCAATTACCCCAAATGCAAGCACACTGAACCGTTCAGCACGGGCGTGAAATGCCCGCGCGAGGGTTGCAACGGCGAACTGGTGGAAAAAAGCTCCAAGCGGGGCAAGATCTTCTACGCCTGCAACCAATACCCCAATTGTGATTACGCCATCTGGGACTGGCCCGTAGATACGCCCTGCCCTGAATGCGGCGCCAAACACCTGGTGCGTAAAAACACCAAAGCCAAGGGACCGCACCTGGCCTGCCCCGAAAAGGGATGCAATTTCATGCAGCCTTTGGAAGAAGGCGACGACGAAACCTAGCCTCTGGCACGCAACATCCGACAGGCTTGCTGGACAACTTCCTTTTTTATATACCCGCATTACACGGAACGTATCACTTCCTGTCCGCTTTGTTTCTGTAACGCGTGCGGTCCTATTTTGCATATGGGCCGTGAATTTCTTGCAAAATCCCGGCTGTGGCGTTATCGGACAAGTAGAATGCGTTACGTATCGATGTAGAATATCTTCTGATTGTGTTGTACGCGGCAATTCACGACAATCTTTTGCCGGTCTTTGTTACTCTGCAACCTGGTTTTCGCCCAGCAAAGAGGAAGGATCAACGTATGCATTTTTTTAGCAAGACGCTGCGTTTTGATCACGGCGACATGGTGTGGGGAGGGGGATATCTTGCAACGGCAGCCTGTCTGCCATTTCTTGCGCCGTCCGGCAGTCTCGCCAGCACGGAACCGGCGTTTACGCTGCTCTACCTGTGCTGTTTTCTCAGCCTGTTTCATTTTTTGTTCAAAAGCAACCTGCGCACCCTGGCAAATTACACCCTTTTGTTCTCATTGATTTTTTTCATCGGTCTGGGCATGCGGCTGCTCTATGTTTTCTATTACCCGCCCGGCCCGGAACTCCGGAGCGCCCTCTGGCTCGGTCTGCTGCAATTGCACGGCTTTGATCCGTCCGCGTTTGCGCCTGGAGTTTCCGACCTGGCCGAACTGTCCGGCGGCACCCTCGCAGCCATTCTGGCGCGGATGCCCCATCCTGGAAATACCTCCGTATACGGGCCTCTGACATTGCTGCTTTGGAAAGGCGCGGCCTGGCTGTCTCCAACGCCCATAGGCTTCAAGCTAATCCTGGTCAGCTGCGACTGCCTGGTATTCGGCTTTCTGGCGCAGATTCTTCTGAAACGGGGCCTGCCCGCGATCTGGTCCGTCCTTTACTGGCTCAATCCCCTGGTGCTTTGCGCTTCGGCCGGGGCAGGCTGTGCCGAACCTCTGGCGCTTGTATTCCTGACCCTTGGCATTGTTGCGTTTCTATCGCAACGCTTTTGGGCTGTTTTTCTCTGTTTTGGCCTTGCCGCCACGGTTCAGCTGCCCCTCCTGCTGCTGGGCCTGCTTTTTCTGTCAAAAAAGAGCGTTAGAACCCTCCCTCTTTTAGTGTTGCCTCCCGTTGTTGGTGCCGCATTTTTTGGAGCACATACAACCTATCAAAATATAATTGCTATTTTCTCTAGCGCAACCCAAGTTCCGTTTGGGCTCGCATCGGTGCTCAATACTCTGAACTGCGATTATACAGCACTTATTGTTGCTATTTTATGTTGTCTCTGCGTCGCTGCCGGATATCTGCTGTGGCCCAACCGCCTGCGTTCCCTGTACGCCTCCATGGCCTGCATGGCCTTGCTGCTCCCCGGACCGCTTTCCGGAGCGCTCTGTCTGATGGCGCTGGCCATGGCGCTGTTTCCTTCGCGCTCATGGCTGTTTTTGATGGCCACTTTGCCCGTCACCATCTCTCTTGCCGGGCAGCTGTACGCGGCCGGACTGCCCCAGGGGGCGGCCTGGTCCGCCTGGCTGCCCTATACGCCCTTTGCCATTCTTTTGGCCTGGGGGGTCTGGCGCGGACGAGACCGCCTGGGGCACAGAGTGAGCTACGGGCCTGCGGAAAGCCTTTGCGTACTGATTCCCACCCAGGACGACGCCGTCCACCTGGTGCAATGCGTGGAGACCGTGCGCCGCGTGGCGGCCTACAATGAAATGGATGTGGACATTTTACTTGCGGACGCGGGCTCCACGGACGGAACAGTGGAGCAGGCACGGAAACTCGGTGTCCCCTTGCAGCCCACCGCTGCCGGACGCTGCAACCAGATTCGTGAAACCCTGCCCGCAGTCAAGGCCGACGCGGTGCTGGTGTTGCCCGTGGATTGCCTGCTTGAAAACAACTCCTTGTTCAAGGTGCTTCATGCGCTGCATCGCAACCCCCATGCCCTGGGCGGCGCGTTGGGCATGCGCTTTGCCTTCAGTGACCCGGTGCTCCGACTTGTGGTCCTGGCCGGGGCCCTGCGTGCCCGCTTTTTCGGGCTTTCCTGCGACAACCAGGGGCAATTTTTCCGCCGACGCGCCCTGTCGTCCGCAGGCGGTTATCCGCTGCAATCCGACCTGGACGACCTGGAGCTGTCCATCCGTATGCAACGCTGTGCGCCTGCTCTGTATCTTGGGGGCGGCGTACGCGCTTCGCGCCTGGATTGGAGCCAGACAAATTATGCGGTACTTATTGTGCGCCGCGCTGCAGTGTTTTTTCGCTATTTATTAACTCGAAAATGGCGCTCTCAGCAAAATCAGTCCGCCCGGTGCGTTGACAATTGAGCGTATCTAACTATTTATTTTCCTACGGTTTTAGGTGCTTATTGCGGTTGTTTTTACCTTTTTATCTGGTATACGTTGCACAGTGAACAGAGCAACGCGCCCGGAACCTCTCCTGGAAAACAAAGGCGGGCCCTACCGCGGACTTAACTCCGCGGCATATGCAAGGCGCAAACGCCATGCACATACGATACGGAAAACCAGGCCCCTTTGCCCGCTACCGCAGCGAATGCCTTCCTTTTCGGCACAGTGGTTGTCTCAATTTTGCAATTCCGTATTACAGTTTATTTTCATATTTAACTGCAAAATATTTACATAACGGGATCTTCTTGATTTCTGTTGCTTCAAGTGGAGAGAAACACCATGAAAACTCTCGATGAACTGATGTTTTCCGTCAAACAGACGGACCATGAAGAATACGTTCCCGCCGCACAGTTGGACATGCTGCTTTATTCGCCCTGCCCCGTCAAAATGGCCACCAAGGAACGCATTGATGCAATCCTGGACCAGTACGCGCAGGAAGGAACGCCGCTCAATATTCACATCCCCATGGGTTGTACTTCCGTGGATCCCTATGATCCGCTGCATCGCGAGACCGACCCGGAAAAACTGCCTGGACTGATCGCCTCTATTGGATTCGGGGACTTTTTTCGCAAGGGCTTTTCCGAACGCTTCGTACAAAAGGGCATTTTCGAGGCCGTGCTGCCCGAACAGATGCATCCCATGCATGAAGCGGCCGGGATTGTGGACCCGCTCGGACAATACCTGATCTACGGCCTGACGCCCTATATCATGTTGATCGATACGCGCCGCCTGGGCGACATTCCTTTACCCGACTGCTGGGAAGACCTGTTGGATCCCTGCTACAAAGGCCAAATCAACATGTGCGGCGACGGCGACGACATGGCCGACGCCGTACTGGTCAATTTCTACAAAGAGTACGGCATGGAGGGCATCGAGCGCTTTGCCGCCAACACCCAGGGCTTGCTCCACTCGTCGCGCATGGGCAAATCCGGCGGCGCGTCCCAGGGCGGCGGCATTTATATCATTCCCTACTTTTTTGCCGAAACCTCGCGCCAGCCCGACTATATGAAGATCATCTGGCCCGGTGACGGCGCGGCGGCCAGCCCGCTGTACCTGCTGGCCCAGCGCAAGGA
This sequence comes from Desulfovibrionaceae bacterium, assembly GCA_963677785.2. Lineage (GTDB taxonomy): Bacteria > Desulfobacterota > Desulfovibrionia > Desulfovibrionales > Desulfovibrionaceae. Next base: position 995,444 of record CAXXDH010000003.1, read on the forward strand.
CCACCAGCGCCTGGCCCGGCTGATCGAATTCTATACCCAGGGCTTCGGCCACATTCAGAGCGCGCAATGGTTCCTACCCCTGGGCGGACCTGCTCCGGAGACTCTCGAGTCCCTGCGCAAGAATGCCCGGATCAAGTGGTGCGGCTGGGACTACATCCGCGGCAACGACATTACGGCCATACGCGACGAACTGAACAGCACGTTTCGGAACCTGGTGCGGTTGATGCCATGCGATTCGTAACCGTTGCCGGGCCGCCTTCCTGCGGCAAAACATCCGTGCTGATCAAGACTTGCGCCAGTCTGCTGGAAAGCGGCGTTTCCTGCGCCGTTATCAAATTCGACTGTTTGCAGACGAGTGACGACAAGGCCTATGCCGCTGCCGGAATTCCCGCCACGGCCGTGCTTTCGGGAGGCTTGTGCCCGGACCATTTCTTTGCCACCAACCTGGAAGAAGCCTTTGCCTGGGCCGAAGACACCGGGGCGGAATGCTGCATCATCGAAACAGCGGGTCTCTGCAACCGCTGTTCGCCGCACATCCGCGGATTGCTGGGTTTGTGCATCATCGATAATCTCATGGGCATTGACGCGCCCGCGAAAATTGGCCCCATGCTGCGCCTGGCGGACCTGATCCTGGTTACCAAAGGCGATCTGGTCTCCCAGGCCGAACGCGAAGTCTACCGCCATTTGATCCGGCAGATGAATTCCCGGGCCATCATCCGTCACATCAACGGGCTGACCGGCCAGGGCTGCCAGGAGCTGGCCATGATCCTGGCCCAGGCGCCGACCACCGACACCATCACTGAAAAACGGCTTCGTTTTGCCATGCCTACCGCGGTCTGTTCCTATTGCCTGAGCGAAACCCGGATCGGCAATCGCTACCAGAAAGGCAATGTCAAAAAAGCTGATTTCGGGAGCCGCCATGCAGTGTGACCAATTAACCATCAACAGCCTGACCGTCCTGGCCGGACGGGACAAGTCCGGACGCCCGGAGCCCGGGGATGTTGCATTCAAACCCGGACAAATCACCGCCCTGCTCGGTCCGACCGGTTCGGGAAAGAGCCGCTTTCTCTACGATATCGAATCCCTGGCCAACAACGACACGCCTTCCGGGCGCAGCGTGCTTCTGGACGGCGACAAGCCGGATCATGACCGCCGTTTCGAACTGCAGGGCAGACTGGTGGCCCAGCTGACGCAAAACATGAATTTCGTGCTGGACATGGGCGTACAGGACTTTATCCGCGCTCATGCGGCCAGCCGGAAAGCCGCGGATCCCGATCAGGCAGCAGAGGATGTCATTGCCGCGGCCAATGACCTGGCAGGCGAGCCATTCAGTACGCAGGCCCAGATCACCCAGCTGTCCGGCGGGCAGTCACGGGCCTTGATGATCGCGGATGCCGCACTGCTGAGCTGGTCGCCCATCCTGCTCATCGACGAAATCGAAAATGCCGGCGTGGACAAACGCCGCGCCCTGGACCTGCTGCTCAGGAGTGAAAAAATCATCGTCATCGCCACCCACGACCCCGTACTGGCGCTCTCGGCGGACCGCAGGCTGGTTTTCGAGCATGGGGCCGTATGCAAAGTACAGGAACGCAGCGAGGAGGAAAAACAACTTCTGGAGCGCCTCAGTTTGCTGGAGGACAAATTCTCACAAGTCCGCGGGCAATTGCGTCTGGGAAACCCGCTTCCCGCCGTATAGCCTCCCTGCATGCCGTACAGGAACTGAAGCAGTACCCTTGCGCACTTATTCTCTTTTAAACTCTATACATATCCGTTTTCAAAAAACCTCCTGAATCCATCTCTTGTTTCGTAGTACTGCAAGTGCGTACGCAAAATACACACTTGCAATACAAGTCATGTTGCGTTATCAATCTATTCCATGAGCGCGGACGTCCTTTCTTTGGGGTTTACCCCTTATCCAAATGACACTTTCCTTTTTCACGCGCTTTCTCAAGGACTGACGCCGCCTCCTGCAGTCACCAACGCCTTTGTTGCAGATCTGGAGAACCTGAATCAGCGCGTCCTTTCCGGCCGGGCGGACGTCTGCAAAATCTCGACGAATATTCTACCGCTCATACTCAAGGATTACGTGGTACTGCGCGCCGGAGCCGCCTTGGGACACGGCTGCGGACCGCTTGTCGTCGGTACGGAACAATGTCCGTTGGAAAAGCTCAGCGGCAAGCTTATGGCAACACCCGGCCTGCTGACCACCGCTCATTTGCTCCTGACACTCAACGGCGCGCATACCGGCCCCTTTCTGCCACTGGTGCCTGAGGCCATTCTCCACGCCGTCAGCAGCGGCCAGGCCGATGCCGGACTGATCATTCATGAGGAACGCTTTGTAATTGATCGTTTCGGGCTGCACCAGATTCTGGATCTGGGGTCCTGGTGGGCGGGAGCCACAGGCCTGCCTCTGCCCCTGGGGGTGATGGTCATGCGGCGCAGTCTGGGCAACACCTTGCATCTGGCCATGGAGGCGGCGATTCGCGAAAGTCTGCAGTACGCGCAATCCGCACCCGAGGCATCGCGGCCCTATATTCGCAAATATGCGCGGAAACTGGACCCCATGGCCATCTCGGGATTCATCCGCAGCTATGTCAATGAATTCGCAACGGAACTCGGCCCCGAAGGCGAGGCCGCGGTCAAGTCTCTGCTCAAGCAGACGCTTGCCTTGCAGTGCAAAACATTGCCCGAAAACCTGCCGCTCTTTCCCACGGGCGACTGCTAGAGCAGTATCGCTTTCAAAAAAAATGCACCGCGGCTCAAGAGCCGTTGCTGGCCAGGCCGGAGTGTGCGGCGTTTTCCACACCGCCAAAGGGAACGAAACTGAATTCGGGCACTGCGGGGATTTCTCCCATTTCCACAAGATATTCGTAAAATAACCGCATTCCTTGCTGTTCTCGCTCGCCCAGGTCAAAGACCAGCCCCTCGAAATACGAACGCATGGCATCGGCATCCAGCAAGCCGCCGCGGCAGGCTTCCTTGATGATCACATCCATATGGGCCTCGCCCCAGCGCTTGGCGGTCAAGAGCGTATGGCACGGACCGTTTTCCGGCTCAACACCGCCGGGCAGGGCGTCGAGGAACTCGCGCCGCGCTCCCCAGACGCCGAAGACGAACGGCAGGCCGGTCCACAGGCGCCAGACCTCGCCCAGGTCCCAGATATAGGGAAAATCCGGATGGCTGCGCAGAGTCAGGGCCTCGTCGCCGATGGCCAGGACCGCGGACGGATTGTCGCCCTGCGAAAGCACGTCCGGCCGCTGGGCCGTGACGTAGCGGACCCTCATGGGCATGTATCTGGCGAACAAGATGCGCAGCAGGGTTCCGGAGGTATGGGTCTCGGAACTGACCAGAATCGAACGGCCGTCCAGATCCTCGATGGGAACACGCGAAAGCAGCAGCACGCTCTGCACAGGCCCGCAGCTCCCGATGGCCAGGTCGGGCAAAAGATAATACCGCCCGGGATGCCGCGCGTATTCGATGGAAGACATGGAAGCCAGATCGAGTTTTCCTTGCGCCATGATCTTGTTGAGCTTTGCCGGCGGTCCGTAGGTGAATTCAAAGGAATGGGGAATCGCACCGGACTCCAGCGGATGATATATGGGTATGACATTGCGGTAACTTATTCTGCCCACCCGGTACGTCGGTTCTGAAGCTTGCGGCATCATTACACCACCTCCAGTTGGGAATAATCCATATTTCTGCGACGGGGTTGCAATCCGGCCGTTCTGATCAGGGACTGGATGTTGGCTTCAGCCAGCCGGAAACGGACGCCCGCGGCGGCCACCACGTTTTCTTCGATCATGGTGGAGCCGAAATCATTGGCGCCGTAATACAACGAGAGCTGGGCCACGTCCGGCCCCATGGTCACCCAGGAGGCCTGGATATTGGGCACGTTGTCCAGCACCAGACGCGCCAGGGCCAGGGTACGCAGATATTCCGCGCTGGTGGCCGGACGGCACTCGATGGCCGTGTTCTCGGGTTGAAAAGTCCAGGGGATGAATGCAGTGAATCCGTTGGTACGGTCCTGCACATCGCGTACGGCGAAAAAATGCTCCAGACGCTGCACGGGGGTCTCCACATGGCCGAACATCATGGTAGCGGTGGTCCGCATGCCCTGGCGGTGCGCTTCCTCCATGACGCCGAGCCATTCGGCCGTGTTGCACTTGTTGGGAGCGACCCGTTGCCGGACGTCGTCCACAAGCACTTCCGCGCCGCCTCCCGGAATGGAGTCCAGCCCGGCCTTGCGCAGCCGGGCGATGACCTCGGCCACGCTGAGCCCTTCGAGCCTCGAAATATAAACGATTTCCGGCGGGGAAAAGGCGTGGATGTGGATGGGGTATTGTTTCAGCCCGGCCAGCATCCGCTCGTAAAAATCTATTCGCAAGTCGGGATTGTGCCCGCCCTGCAGCAGGATCTGCTTTCCGCCCAACGCCAGGGTTTCCTCCACCTTGGAGGCCAGCTCCGCAGGAGAGAGCACGTAGCCTCCGGGCTGGTCCGGGGCGGCGTAAAACGCGCAGAACTTGCAGCCGCAGGCGCAGATGTTGGTGTAGTTGATGTTGCGGTCCACCACGTAGGTAACCACGGGCTCCGGATGCATCCGCAAGCGTACCGCATGCGCCAGTCCGCCCAGGGTGTGCAGCGAGGCCTGTTCCTGCAGCACCAAAGCAGCGTCCATGTCCAGACGCTGCCCCCGCAGCACTGCCGCGGCGATTTCCCGTACTGCGGAAGATTCCTTCAAAGGCGAACGTCCGGCAACCGTTTCTTGTTGTATCGCAGTCATTTTCCGACTTTCCTCATGCATCCGCAGGAGCCGTACGCTGCACGGGCCGGAAGCAGCAGTCCCGGCGTACAGGGGTAAAGCCGCAGCCGCGGATCATGGCTTCTATTTCGTTGCTCGTCAGGGCCTGCTCGGAATCCGCTCCGGCCATGTGGCCGATTTTCTCCTCTACCACGGTGCCGTCGAAATCATCCGCGCCGTAATGCAGCGCGATCTGGGCCGGCTTCACCCCGAGCATTACCCAGTAGGCTTTGATGTGCGCGACATTGTCCAGCATCAAACGGCTGACGGCCATGTTCTTCATGTCCTCCAAGCCCGTACGCGGAGACGCCGTATCCGGAAGCTGCAGCCTGCTGTTTTCGGTCAAAAAGGGCAGCGGAATAAAACAGTTCACTCCGGCGCCGTTTTTGCCGTCCCGCACGGCCTTGTCCTGCAGCGTACGCAATGCGTCCAGATGTTCCAGGCGGTCCTGATAGCTTTCCAGATGACCGTAGAGCATGGTGGAATTGGTGGGAAGCCCCAATTCGTGGGCTTCGGCATGAATACGCAGCCAGTCCTCGGCCGGGATCTTTTTTGGGCAGATTTTCCGGCGCACGTCGGGTGCGAAAATTTCCGCTCCGCCGCCGGGAAGCATGTTCAGCCCCGCGTCTTTGAGCCGGGAAAGCACCTCGCGCGTTTCGATACCGGCAATCGTGGCGAAATGGGCGATCTCGACCGCGGTGAAGGCTTTGATGCACATGCCGGGCAAGGCCGTGTGCACTTTTGCCACCAAATCGAGATAATAGGAAAAATCAAGCTTCGGATGACAGCCGCCCACGATGTGCGCCTCGTCAGCACCCTGGTCGCGCGCGGCGGCGAATTTTTCCAGGATCTCCTCCTGACTGAGAAAAAAACAGCCCTGCTGTCCGAGTTCTCGTTGAAAGGCGCAGAACAGGCAGCCATTCACGCAGATATTCGTATAGTTGACATGGCGGTTGAGGACGTAAAAGGCCGTGTCCCCATGCAACTCCGTACGTACGTGATGAGCCAGAGAGCCCAGTGCGTGCAGATCCTCGCAGTCAAAGAGCTTGCGCCCGTCATCAACGGACAGGCGTTCCTTGGCCAGAATTTTTTCAAACACCCCGGCCAAGCCGAGGCGCGCGTAATATTCTTTGTCAAACATAACTGCGGCCTTATACCCCACGTGGCAACGCCAGGCAACTTGGACGAAATGGGCATCAGTGCGAGTTGAAGCCCCTGCGCATGCATAAGAAACATCTAGAGACTCCAAGTGTTTAAAACAGTAACAACCAATAAATAACGTTTTTTATGAATTCATTAGCAGGTATTCAAACTTCATAAACAGATTATTCAAATCATATTAAACCATTTAGAATGATTACTGAACACAGGGAATAATTTTCTTATTTATTTCCCTATGCCTTTCTTGCCCCAGCGCTTTCTTTAGGCTACTAGTCAACCATGAGCAACGACGTACTTTCCCTTGGCTATTCTCCCTGTCCCAACGATACCTTCATTTTTCACGCCCTGGCACACGGTCTGGCGCCCTTTCCGGCAAAGCTGGATATTTTCCATACGGATGTGGAAGAACTGAACCAACGCGTACTGGCTGGAATCCCCGATATCTCCAAGGTTTCCGCGAGTATTTTGCCCAAAATTCTGGATGACTATGTAATCCTGCGTTGCGGCGGCGCCCTGGGGCGCGGTTGCGGCCCCATCGTGGTTTGTCCGGAAAATTGCGAACTGGAAAAACTCGAAGGCCGCCCCCTGGCAACGCCCGGATTGAATACCACGGCCCATTTGCTGCTGCGGCTCACCGGCCTCCACGGCGGTCCGTACAAGCCCATGCGCTACGACACGATATTTCCGGCAGTCTGTTCCGGCGAAGTGGCCGCAGGGCTGGTAATCCACGAAGGGCGCTTCACCTTCGCCCGTTACGGGCTGCACCAGATTCTTGATCTCGGCGTCTGGTGGGAAGCGGCAACGGGACTCCCCCTGCCGCTCGGCGCCATTGTCATGCGCCGCAGCCTGGGCAGCGAACTGCATCTGGCCATGGAAGCCGCCATCCGGGAAAGCCTGCGCTACGCGCAGAAAAAGCCGGAAGCGTCGCGTACGTATATTCGGGACAATGCCCAGGAAATGGAGCTGGATATCATTTCCAGCCACATCAGAACCTTTGTCAATGAATTTTCCGAAGACCTCGGCATGGAAGGCCAGGCAGCCATCAAGGCGCTGATCAAACAGGCATTGCATGCGGACGGCAAATCCAACGGCGACTGCCGGGAGCTGTTTCCCGCGGACCCTGCCTGACAATTATGAAGCTATGCGGATTGCAGACAGTCCGCACCAGTCCGCAATGTAAATCCATCCTCTCCGGCAAAACGAACGGTCGCCGCTGTCAGCCCCAGCCGGGCGTACGGTTCGCGCATCTCGCCACGCCAGCCCCAGAATTCGCCCTGTACGCGCCGGGGCGCCACAAGCTGCTTTGGTACGGACTCCAGCCCGCGCAGCCTGTTCCGGAGAAAAAGATACAGCGCCATAGCCCTGACCCGCATACCCAGAGACGGATGCCACGGTCCGTCCAGCAAATGGTCCCGCAAGGACTCTTCCGGCGCGAGCCCTATCCGCAGCACCCGTATGGATTCCTCCCAGAATCGCAACAAGGCGGGGGCCAACGCAGCAATTGTTACGTTCATTTCCCAGGGTCTGTAGGCTCCCTTCCGCCATAATCGCGCCAGTTGTGTCCCCTCCAAAACAACACAAGGGTAGACGCGAACCGCAAACGGATGCAGTAAACAGGTCTGTTCCAGATCTTTTTTCCAAAGACTTGGCGTATGTCCGGGCAAACCGGGCAACAGCTGGATTCCCGCCTGCAGCCCCATAACCTTGATACGCTCCACCGCAGCGTACACCACATCCGACGCATATCCCCGGCCAGCAAGTTCCAGGACCCGATTGTCAAAGGACTGTACGCCCAGCTCCACAAGCTCGAGTCCGTACTCCCGCAACAATTCAAGCCGTTCCGCAGGGACCGCGTCGGGCCTGGTGGAACAGCGGACCGCGCGTACGAGCCCCGCTTCGGCGTACTGCCTGGCCAGAGCCAGAAAGGCACGCTGCCATTTTTCAGCGAGCAAGGTGAAAGTGCCGCCAAAAAATCCCAGTTCCACGGGCGGGTGGTCCCCATCGGACAATGCCTGACGCAAACGGGCTTCGAGCGCGTCGTGCGCTTTTTGCAAAGAAAAAGATCGCTGCCCGGTCTGCAGGTCCTGCGCGCAATAAATACATTTGTTCGGGCAACCCGCAAAAGGAAGAAACACCGGCCAGAGCCTGTGCTTTTCAGCGTGCGGCTGCGGATGAGCAAAGGTTTTGAGCGTCATAAACGGAGCATACAGGGTCTTTGACGGATGGCAAGTATCGACGGAATGCGCCTCAATACTTTTATTTCTATTGACAAAAGACAATTTCCCGGTGCAAAGGCATGTGACTGTGTTGCAAAAAAAGTCGTAAATCCGGCAGAGTTCCGTTGACGAGCGAAGCTCGCATGTGTTAGGGCAACGCAGTCATGTGAACAAAAGAACGAAGTGGCACTTTTCAGCAAGAGTCGCCACGAAGGCTCGGAATCTCGTTGCATGTTGATTAAGAAGTATTTCCGACTCGACCGAGAGTACCGGGACGCCCTGACCAATGCCAGTGTCATGGGCCTTCACATGGTAACGCACACCCTGGTGGGTGCTGCCGCAGGATATTTTTTAGACCGTTGGCTGGATACCAAGCCCTGGCTGCTGCTGGTTTGCCTTGTGCTGGGCTCCGCGGCTGGATTCAAGTCGGTCTATGTAGATTTGAAACAAGTGCTCCGCGGCATGCGGGCCGCGCCCGGATCGGATACGAAACCGGACGACGAGTCCCCTGCGGAGACAAGTGGTGATAAACACAGTGATTCCTGACTTTCGATGGATGAACTCCGGCCTTGAAAAATGGCTGTTCGAAAAGGGCTTCAAAGAGGCTGCCGTACGGATCATGGTCCGCAACCAGCTTTGGCTTACCGCCGCATCCGTTCTTTTCACCGCAGCATTCTATTGGGCCGGGCTGTGGCCGGTGTACTATCTGGTGGGCGTTCTGCTCGCCACGTACAACTTCTTCTCCCTGGCCAGGTTCATTCAACAAGTGGTACATTACCATTTTACTCGGGCGCTGCTGGTTTCACTGTTAGTACGCGTCTATGGCCGGCTGCTGCTGACCGGACTGGTTTTGGTAGTAATGATCGGCTGGCTCAAGGCACCTGTGGAAGCCTTGTTGATAGGTCTCTCCACAGTGGTGGCAACAATACTTTTTTGGGGTGGCTCTTACGTTTTCGAGCAAAAAGTTAAGGAGGCATAAGGGATATGGCAGGTGGATTACCGCATCCGGTGCTCTGGTCGCACCTTTCCGGACTTGACCATGCTGTGGCAGAAATGCTGGGCAATCCGCACATGGAAACCAAGCACATCGTTTACTCCTGGCTGGCAATGATCATTCTGATCGTCTTCAGTTATTTCGCCAGAAAGAAATTGACCCTTGTACCGGGTAAAGTTCAAAATGTCGCGGAGGTCATTGTTGGTGGATTGGAGGATTTTACCATCTCTGTCGTCGGAGAAGACGGCAAAAAAATCTTCCCGATCCTGTGCGGCATTTTTCTGTTTATTCTGGTGCAAAACCTTCTGGGGCTTGTCCCCGGCTGCGATGCCCCAACGGCCAACGTCAACACCAACGCCGCCATGGCGCTGTTCGCGTTCGCTTACTACAACCTGGTAGGCCTCTGGCGCTGGAAAGCCGGTTACATCAAACATTTCATGGGCCCGATGTGGTGGCTGTCTCCGCTGATGCTGCCTCTCGAATGCATCAGCCACATAGCACGCCCCCTCTCTCTGACCCTTCGTCTTTTCGGTAACATCCGCGGCGAAGAAATCGTGCTCGTGCTGTTCTTCATGCTGGCCCCTGTCGTGGGCACGGTACCGATCTACTTTTTGTTCATGATCGCAAAGGTACTGCAGGCGTTTATCTTCTTCATGCTGACCATGATTTACCTGAAGGGCTCTCTGGAGCACGCGCATTAAAATCGTGCAAGCATACTACTATGGGGAAATGGTCGTCAGACCGAAACATACAACACACTTTAGGAGGAATCCAAATGCGTAAGACTCTGATTACTCTGGTTAACCTGATTGCCCTTCTGGCCTGCGCCAGCGTAGCCTTTGCCGCCGAAGGCGCCGATGTACCCCTGGCTACCGGCCTGATCAAACTCGCTGCCGCTTTCGGTATGGCCATCGCCGCCGCCGGTTGTGGTATCGGTCAGGGCCTGGGCCTGAAAGCCGCTTGTGAAGGCACCGCCCGTAATCCTGAGGCCGGTGGTAAGATCATGGTTACCTTGATCCTTGGTCTCGCATTCGTTGAATCTCTTGCTATTTACGCCCTGGTTGTCAACCTGATGCTCATCCTGTAGTATCAGAACCAAATCGTAGGTTTTTTTGCAAAAAAGGAGGCCTATTGCCTCCTTTTTTGCCTTCAGTACACGTTATCATTTTCACAAGAGGTTCGTGCTCTTGGTTACAAAAATGCACACTCCTATGAAAAGCGAACATATCCCTAGAGCGACCATCCAGCGCCTGGCCATGTACGTCCAGGTCCTCGAAGACCTGACCAGGGATGGGACGCAAGTAGTATCCTCAGAGTTGCTGGCTAAAGCCTGTTCTGTGAATCCTTCGCAAATTCGCAAGGATCTTGCTTATTTTGGTGAATTTGGCGTACGCGGCGTCGGCTATTACGTGCAGGAGCTCAACGCCTCCATCAAACGGGCTTTGGGTGTGGATCGAATCTGGAATTGCGCCATTGTCGGTGTCGGCAACCTCGGACGCGCCCTGTTGAACCACACGGAGTTCAAAAAGCGCGGATTTTATATTGTCGGCGCCTATGACTGCGATCCCTTCAAAATCGGAGAAGATATCTCCGGCCTTGAAGTCATGTGCACGAAGCGCCTGAAGGACAAAGTCGACGAACTCGGCATTGTCATCGCCATCATCACCACCCCGCCGGAACGGGCACAACGGGCCGCCAATCACATCATCGATGCCGGTATCAAGGCCATCATGAATTTTGCACCCGCCCGCATTGACGTGCCAAGCGATGTTTGTCTGGAATATGTCGACTTTTTCCATCATTTTTACGCTTTGGCTTTCAATACGACGCTTACACAGCGCTACCCTGAAAGCGGCTCCGGGAAAAACGCTTCCAAATCCAAATCAGATAACAACCTGAAATAGCACACCACTATCCTCAGACTTATCTCGTTTTTCTTTCTGTAAAATAATACTCTACTATTTTAGTCTGAATTAAAAATTTTACTGCTGATACATCTTATTTTCGAAAGCCCATTAAAAAATCCTCTGAAAGATCAAAGGGTGCTCCCCATTCGCGTACCTGGCTGCAGCAGGCAGGGCTGAAAAATTAATGGATGGCAGGAGTTATCTCTTTGCCCAGTGGTACTTTTTTTCCGGATGCGCAGCATGGTGCAAGTCAGTCCGACTGGCGCAGGAAACACCGTAAGAACATCCCTCAAATTCCATCGCGAAATTGTTACCTTTGTGTTGCACTTCCCGTCAGTTGCTCTATACTATTTACCACTTGTGTTTGTATGCATTTTGTATCAATTTCCCCTCCGTTACGAAGTTTTAGTCCGGTAGGCGGATTTTGCTGTGTTTTATGCACAACCTCAAACCAGGGATACAGCCTGAGGCCATGCACCAAACAATCGCTTTACTTACCGATTTTGGTTTGACTGATCCTTATGTCGGTCAACTGAAAGGAATGATCCTGCAACATGCGCCTGATGCGCGCATTGTGGATCTTGGACATGACATTGTTCCCTATGCGCTGGAGCAGGCGGCATTTTACCTGCGTGTCAGCTTTTCCTATTTTCCAAAAGGAACCGTGTTCACTGCTGTTGTTGATCCGGGCGTGGGAGGCTCCCGGCGGATAATCTGCCTGGACGCTTTCGGGTATCATTTCCTCGGCCCTGACAATGGGGTCCTGGGGCTGCTGCTCAAGGACGACCCCGACGCCACTGCCTACGAAATGTCAGCCAGGTGCTGGGGCGCGGTCTGCCCCACGTTCCACGGCAGAGATCTGTTCGCTCCCATGGCGGCCAATCTCTGCATCGGGGAAAGTCCCGAAACCATGGGGCATACCATCGCCCTGGACGCCCTGAAACAACTGACTCATTCGGATCCTCAACCCAACGGCGAATACTTGACCGTACGGGTGATGCACGTGGACCATTTCGGCAATGTCATTCTGAATGCCCCTATTGATCCGTGGATGTCGATCTTCCAGAAACAGAGCATCATATCGCTGCACAGCCCCACTGGTATCTCATTGAAAATTGTCGACAGCTATTGCCAGCTGCAAGACGGAAGCGTGGGATTGATTCCTGGCAGCCAGGGCTATCTCGAACTGGCGCAGAACCAGTACGCGGCGTCATCTTATCTGGGCTGCACAGTGGGTGACGAACTTGTTTTCGGGCCAGGGGATTTTTCATTATGACGCATGCGGTACGCGCCCGCAGAATTCTTCCCATGGATGGTTCCGGTGCGTGTGTCGACAATGGCTGCATTCTGTACGAGGGCACGACCAATACGATTATCAAGGTCGATACCCATGCCAGGCTCCGCAATGAGTTTTCGGGCAATTGCGACGACCTGGGCGACGTGGTTCTGCTGCCCAGGCTCGTCATGGCGCATACGCATCTCGAACTCAGTCATACGGGCGGACGGACGCTGGCAGGGCGTGGTTTCCCCGCATGGGTGCGCTCATTGCTGCAGAATCCTCTCGAACAATGCGATTCGCAGGCCCTGGCAGAAGCGGTGGACACGCTGCGGCAAAGCGGAGTCGGATTCGTCGCCGACATCTCCAGCCGCAATGGCGTTCAGGTGGCCTCCATGCTCTCCGACGCGCGTATCGGGTATATGCTGTTTCTGGAGATTTTCGGTTTCGGCAAATGCGACTCCGCGGAAGAACCGCCCTGGCCGTACGGTCCGGGACGGGAAATTCTCGATGCCGAGCCGGAGCATGTTTCCGCCGCAGGGCACGCGCTTTACTCCACTTCCGCAGAACGGCTGCGGGCTGCTAAGTCCTGGTGCGATTCCCGAAACCTGCCTTTCAGCCTGCACCTCGCGGAATCCCCCGAAGAAAATACCCTGTTGCTGGAAAACCAGGGCGAGCTTGCCGCCTTGTTCAAAAAACGCGTTTTTCCAAAAAGCTACCAGCCGCCGCGGCAGCTCCCGGTAGCGTATGCTGACAGCCTCGGATTATTGAACCAGCGTACCCTGGCCGTGCATTGCGTCCAGGTTACGGATGCGGACGCCCAAGTCCTGGCCCGGCGCGGAACCCATATTTGCCTCTGCCCGCGCAGCAATGCCCAGATCGGCGTTGGGGAACCGCCCGTGGATTTGTTGCGCAAACACGGCTGCTCCATCAGCCTGAGTACGGACGGGCTTTCTTCCTGTCCTGATCTGAATCTTTGGAATGAACTACGCTATACGCGCGAACATCTGTGCCCGGATGTTCCCTTGCCTGAAACGCTCGCTTGGATTACATCCAATCCGGCGGAGGCGCTAGGAATTTCCGACCTGTACGGATCGTTGTCCGAAGGAAAGCTGGCCTCCTGGACAACACTCCCGGTGGATCTTGCAGACTGCCTTTGAACGTGAGCCCTTGTATGACGCGGCGTATTTTTTGTTCTTGTTTTTATCTTGTTCTACTTGCCCAGTTTTTGTATTATCGACAACGGCACTTTTCATCCCCAGCCCACGGTTCGACATGGATAAAGAGAATCGATTCAACTGGCCTCATAAAGACCTTCTGTCTATCTCCCAACTGACGCGTAAAGAGGTACACCATCTATTGGATACCGCTACGTACTTCAAGGAGATCAATACGCGCGCGGTAAAAAAGGTCCCTACGCTCAAAGGACGCAGCGTGGTTCTTTTTTTCGCCGAACCCAGCACCCGCACCAAGACATCATTCGATGTGGCCGGGAAACGCCTCTCCGCCGATACCTTCGCGTTGGGCAGCAGCGGCAGCAGCCTGACAAAGGGAGAAAGCCTGAAGGACACTGCGCTGACGCTCCAGGCCATGGCTCCCGACGCCATCGTGATCCGCCACAACCGAAGCGGTGCGGCCCAATTTCTGTCGGAGCGGCTGCAATGCGCGATTATCAACGCGGGCGACGGATGGCACGCACACCCCACCCAGGCCCTGCTGGACAGCCTGACGCTGCGCGAACACTGGGGCGATTTCAAGGGCAAGACCGTCCTGATCCTGGGCGACATAGCGCACAGCCGCGTGGCCCGTTCCAATGTGGCGCTGCTCACGCTGCTGGGAGCCAAAGTCCGGCTCTGCGGACCGCCCACGCTGTTTCCCCCCGGAGTGGACACCTGGAAGGCATCTGTTTACACTGACCTGAAACAGGCGGCCAAAGGCGTGGACGCGATCATGTGCCTGCGCCTGCAGCTGGAACGCCAGCAAGCCGGCCTGCTGCCTGATTTGCGGGAATACGCCCGGAAGTATTGCCTCGGCAGCCGCCATCTTGAGGTGGCCAAGCCCAACGTGAAAATTTTGCACCCCGGTCCGCTGAACAGAGGTATCGAAATTGATTCAATTCTGGCCGATGCCCCAGAAAGCCTCGTGCTCGAACAGGTAGCTTCCGGCGTGGCCATCAGGATGGCCGTTCTCTATATTTTATTAACACGATAAGGAGGCCGCCGTGCCCAAGCCTGACCTGATTGTACGCGGCGCCATTTGGGAAGACAGCCCGCGAGACCTGGTAGTTGCCAAAGGGAAAATCCTCGAACTGCTTCCCTATGATGAGAAACGCAGCTTCGAAGCCCGGATCATCGACGCCCACGAACTGCTTCTCTTGCCCAGCTTCATAGACGCTCATACACACCTGCGCGAGCCCGGTTACGAATACAAGGAAAACATCGCTTCCGGCCTGGGTGCCGCTGCGCACGGCGGTTTCGGCCACATCATGTGCATGGCCAACACCAAGCCGGTCAATGATCACGGACCTATTACCACGTTCATGCGGGACCAGGCCAAAAAAGCCTGGGCGCATGGTCCGCATCTGCACCCCATCGGCGCCTTGACCAAAGGCCTGGCCGGCAAGGAGCTCGCACCTCTGGCTGAACTGGCCGAAGCCGGATGCATCGCTTTCTCCAATGACGGACTCCCCGTGGCCAGCACCGAGACCTTCCGGCGCGCCATGGAATACGCCTCCGGCCTGGGCAAAGTCGTCATCGACCATTGCGAGGACCCGGCCATGGCTCCCGCGGCGGGCATCAACGAGGGAATCCTGAGCGGCAACCTCGGACTCAAAGGACAGCCCACGGTGGCCGAAAGCGCCCAGGTGGCCCGGGACATCCTGCTTTCGCTCTATCTGCAGCTGCCTGTGCATCTCGCCCATATCAGCTGCCGCGAATCCGTCGAGCTGATTGCCTGGGGCAAAGCCAAGGGCGCTCAAGTCACGGCCGAAACCTGCCCTCATTACCTGATCTGGACCGAAGACATTGTCCTTGATTACAATACAATGGCAAAAGTCAGCCCCCCGATCCGCAGCGCCGACGATCAGCTGGCCTTGTTGCAGGGGCTTCGCGAAGGCGTTATCGACATCCTCGCCACGGACCACGCACCTCATGCGGCCGATGAAAAGGAACAGACTTTCGAGGACGCTCCCTGCGGCATTTCCGGGCTGGACAGCGCGCTGTTCACCACATGGGGCCTTGTGACGGACAAGACCATTGACAGGGACACCTTTCTCCGCGCCTGGTGCCACAAGCCCGGAGAAATTTTCGGCCTGGCCACGAACCACTTTCAGCCAGGCGACCCGGCTGATTTTTTTCTTTTTGATTCCAATAATACGCACATCTTCGACGCAGATTCGATGCACTCGCTTGGCAAAAACACGCCCCTTTTGGGCTCCAAGGTCACCGGTCGCGTCCAGGCGCACTTCATCGGAGGCAGAAATGTCATTTAAGTTCTCGAATTTCTGGGAGAAACTCTAGCATGCAAGATCCTTTCAAATCCGCACTAGCCCTTTGCACCACGCTCATCCGGAATGGTTTTGACGCATACATCATCAATGCGCAGTTGCAGCAGCAGATTCTGAACCAGACGAGTCCGTCCGATACAATAGAAATGGACATTGCGGCCAACTCGTCCATCGACGACCTCATCAAGCTGTTTCCCGAAACCCGTACGTCCAGCGAGCCCTACGCCCTGGCGGCTCTGGCCCGGGACGGCTTTCTGTTCCGCTTTTACCCCGTGGATGTGGTGGAAAGTTCGCATCCGGACACGGCTCTGGCGCGTATCACCATGCGGTTGTTGCGCAAGCTCGACGAAAGCCAGGAAATGCCAACGCCCCTGGCCTGCTCGTATTTGCCCCGCGTCACGGACGAATACGAGGGATTCAAGGATGTCGACGAAGGCTCCATCTGCTTCAAGGGACTCCCGGACGAAACCCTGAAGCAGAATTACCTCCGCGGCATTCGGGCCCTGCGCTTTGCCGCCAATTATCACCTGCCCATCGAAGAAAACACCTGGATCGCCATCATCCGCGGCGCCCAGTCCTTGCTGGATTACGTGGCCTTTACCGACATCATGAACGAATGGCGCAAGGTGGAAGCCGAAAACATGCACAGCTTCGTACGCATGCTTTTCGATACGCAGATTCTGCGCGGCATCATGCCGGAAATCACCGCGCTGAGCCGGCTGAAACAGACCAAGGCTGACGGAGACGAGGAAATCGTCTTTGAGCACACCCTCGAAACCATGCGCCGCTATCCGGAAGAACTGCCCTACGACTGGTTCGGCACCTTTGCCTGCATGTTCAAGGATGTGGGTAAACTCTATACCGCCGAATACATCAACGGCGCCTGGACGTTTTACCAGAACCATTTTGTGGGCGCCAAGATCACCCGCCGTATTTTGCAGCGCTTGCGTTTCGACCCTGCCGACACCGATCTGATCTGCCTGCTGGTCAAGAACCACGACCGCTTCAATTACATGCTCACTGACAGAGGCTTGAGCCAGTTCAAGGCTCTGGACGAATTTCCACGGCTTATCGAAATCGCCCGGGCCACTATCAAGGCCACCAACGGCAGTTACGCGGCCTTCAACTCCAATATGAAGAACCTTGAACGGACCGCGACTCCCGGTGAAATGCCCGAACCGCTGCTCAACGGCAACGAAATCATGGATTTTGCCGGCATCAGGCCCGGACCGGCCGTGGGCCTGATCCGCGAAGCCCTGATCGCCGCCCAGATCACCGGTGAAGTCCAGACCGTGCCCGATGCCGTGGAGTTCATCGCACGCTACAAAGACAGAGAAATGCTTTAACAAAGCGCTACGTCGGGAGAGACCATACTCCGGCGTATGTAACGAGAGTATGGACTTTGCTTCAACGTCTGATTTCACGTGTCAAAAGTTTTTGGAGATCCCAAAGAACCTTTTTTCAAAAAGGTTCTTTGGCCGCCGGAGGCAGTAATACCCCCTATGCCCAATGAGCTTCCCGTCAATCTGCTGGATTTGCCGTACGCCAGGCTCGAAGCCTACGTACGCGGCGAACTGAACCTGCCGCGCTACCGGGCCGAACAGCTCTGGCAGTGGTTCTGGTACCGCAACTGTACGGATTTCAGCGCCATGACCAATATCTCCAAATCCCTGCGCAAGGAACTTGCGGAGCGGACGCGGCTCTACGTTCCGGAGATCGCGCGTACGCTGGTCAGTTCGGACGGCACCGTCAAGTTCCTGCTCCAGCTGGACGACGGAAACCATATTGAAACCGTTCTGATTCCGGAAAAAAGTCATTACACGCTCTGCCTTTCCACCCAGTGCGGCTGCGCCATGGCCTGCGCCTTCTGCAGTACGGGCAAGCTCGGATTTACGCGCAACATGACCCATGGCGAGATTCTCGGACAGATCCTGGTGGCCAGACGCTACCTGGAAGCGCAGCAAGATGCTTTGCAGCTGCGCAACCTGGTGTTCATGGGCATGGGCGAACCCCTGTTGAACATCGAGACCATGCTCGAGGTGCTGGAAACCCTGGACAGTCCGACCGGCCTGAATTTTTCCAGCCGCAGGGTCACAGTTTCCACCGTGGGCATCCGCAGCGGGCTCGAACGGCTGGCCGGCAACGAGCGCTGCGCTCTGGCCGTTTCCCTGCACGCGCCCAACCAGGAACTTCGCGCCCGGTTGATGCCCAAGGCCGCTCGCCTGCACCTGGACGAGCTGATGGCCTGCCTGGACAAATTTCCTCTCAGGCCCAGGCAGCGGATTACCTACGAATACGTGCTCCTGGCCGGGATCAACGACCAGCCCGAGCACGTCAAACAACTTGTCCGCCTGCTGGGCCAGCGCAAAGCCAAGATAAATCTGATCCGTTTCAACGCTCCGGCGCACGAACACGCCGCATTCACTTCCCCCAGTGAAGATGAAGCCGAAGCCTTTGCCCAGCGGCTGCGGGACCGCGGCCAGACCGTCACCTTGCGAAAAAGCAAGGGACAGGATATTGCTGCCGCTTGCGGCCAGTTAAAGGCCCTGCACGAATAATTTTTTCACATTGTCATTTTTTTGTTGCAAAACAAGGCTATTGGTTTTAGGCGCTATGCTAAGCGGATAGCGTTACTGGATGTTTTGTCCTGCATCTGCCTTGTTATATTCCATACGTTCTTTCCCAATAACCTTAAACAAACATAGAACAGCCATGAATTCTTCTTTTCAACCGGATTTCGCCAAGCAGGGCGGATTGATCCCCGCCATAGTTCAGGATGCGGCGAGCGGCGATGTTTTGATGCTTGCCTATGTCAACGAAGAAGCCTGGAACATGACTCTTTCAACAGGAGAGGCTCATTACTGGAGCCGCAGCAGACATACGCTCTGGCATAAAGGCGGAACATCCGGTCATGTACAGAAGATCAAAGCCATTCGCCTGGATTGCGACGACGATACGTTGCTGTTTATAGTCGATCAGATCGGCGGCGCAGCCTGCCATAAAGGCTACAAAAGCTGTTTTTACCGCGAACTCAAGGATGGGACCGAGAGTGTCTGCTCTCCTCTGGTTTTCGATCCCAAGGAGGTTTATAAATAATGTCTCAGTCAGGTATTCTCAAATTTGGTATTCCCAAGGGATCGCTGCAGGATGCGACCATCAATTTATTCGCCAAATCAGGCTGGAAAATCCGCCAGTACCACCGCAATTATTTTCCTGACATCAATGATCCGGAAATGCAGCTGAGCATGTGCCGCGCGCAGGAAATGTCCCGTTATGTGGAAGACGGCACGCTGGATGTGGGCATGACCGGCAAGGACTGGATTCTGGAAAACAGCTCCGACGTGGTTGTGGTTTCGGACCTGGTCTACTCCAAAGTCAGCAACCGCCCCGCGCGCTGGGTGCTGGCCGTGAACAGTGAATCCCCTTTCAAGCGGCCCGAGGATCTGGCCGGAAAAAAGATCGCCACTGAGCTGTGCAATTTCACCAAGCAGTACTTCGAAGGTGCCAATATTCCGGTGGAAGTGGAGTTTTCCTGGGGCGCCACCGAGGCCAAAGTGGTGGAAGGGCTAGCCGACGCCATTGTCGAAGTCACAGAAACCGGCACCACCATTCGGGCTCACGGCCTGCGTATCATTGCTGAACTGCTCCAGACCAACACCCAGCTCATCGTCAACAAAAAATCCTGGGAAGACCCCTGGAAGCGCGCAAAAATCCAGAAAATCGACATGCTGCTCCAGGGTGCGCTGCGCGCTGAAAAACTGGTGGGCCTGAAAATGAACCTGCCGGAAGAAAAAATCCCCGAGGTGATGAAGCTGCTCCCCAGCCTGACCGCTCCCACAGTGGCCAACCTCTACAACAAGGATTGGGTCTCCATTGAGATCGTCGTGGACGAAGGCATTGTCCGCGATCTGATCCCCAACCTGCACGAACTGGGAGCAGAAGGCATCATTGAATTTGCGCTGAACAAAGTCGTATAGCGCTCCGCTTGACGTCAATTACTGAAGAGGACGCATTTCGCGTCCTCTTTTTTTTGCGCCGGAAGCGTTCAAAACCCTTGACAGCGCATCATTTTTGCACTTTACTTCAACCACTTATTCTCAGGGCAGGGTGAAATTCCCTACCGGCGGTATCCCGGTCTTTCCGGGGAGCCCGCGAGCGCTTCCTGCACCGTGCAGGAGGGTCAGCAGATCAGGTGCGATGCCTGAGCCGACGGTTACAGTCCGGATGGAAGAGGATAAGGCAGTCTCTTTTACCCAGGGTTTTCCCTGCCGCAAAGATTTGCGAACGCCTGTCTTTCTGTTTGCTTTTTCACTGCCTGTTCCCATGCCCTGATTCATGTTCGTGACACATAAGAGGAGTGTCTCATGAATCAGTCTCTGCTTTCACAATTCGGAAACGCGTGCGACCGTGTTGAAAAAGGGCTTGCAGCCCTTGCCAAGGGCCGTGGCGTCCTTGTTACCGACAATGAAAACCGCGAAAACGAGGGTGACCTCATTTTTGCCGCACAAAGCCTGACAGCGGCGCAGATGGCCCTTCTGATCCGTGAATGCAGCGGCATTGTCTGCCTCTGCCTTCCGGAAGAGCGTATCCGGCAGCTCAAACTGCGGATGATGGTCGAAACCAATTCCAGCCGTTATCAGACCGCTTTCACCGTTTCCATCGAAGCGGCCCATGGCGTCACCACCGGTGTTTCCGCCGCGGACCGCGTCGCCACAATCCAGGCCGCCATCGCCGACGGAGCCCAACCTGCGGACCTGTGCCAACCCGGCCATGTGTTCCCGCTCTGCGCCCGGCACGGCGGCGTACTCGAACGCCAGGGCCATACTGAGGCCACCGTGGACCTGATGCGGCTCGCCGGGCTCAAGCCGTACGGCGTGCTTTGCGAACTCACCAATCCGGACGGCACCATGGCCAGACTCCCGGAAATCGTATCTTTTGCCGCACAACAACAACTGACCGTGCTCTCCGTGGACGACCTGGTCGCCTACCGTACGGCTCACGAGCGCAAAGCTTCTTAATCAGCTGGCAAGGCGTGTTCTAGCGCCATTCAGGGGCAAGGCCGGCATTTGAGATTGCCGGCCTTTTTTGTTTGTTATCAGCCACTGCTGGGCTGAAAAGCCTTTTCAATCCCTTTCCGTAATTTTCGGCGCGTTGTACCCGCCCCAGGTCTGCTGCGAAACACCCACTACCATAAACGCATCCGGGTCGATGGTGGATATGATGTGCTTCACATCATAAATCCGCGAACGCAAAACCGTGAAGTAAACCATCTTGCGTTGTTTACCTGAAAAGCCGCCGGTCACATCCCAGAAAGTGACGCCGCGCTGCAGTTCATGCATCACGGCTTCGCAGATCGGCTCGGGTTTTTCCGTTATTATCAACAAGGTCCGCACCTGGCTGGTGCCTTCCAGTACGTAATCCGACAGCAAACCTGCAAGCACAAGAGAAAGCAGGGCCAGCAGGGCCGTTTCCCAATTGAATACCAGTCCGCTGAGGAGGATGACCACCAGGTCCGTGAACAAATAGGATTGGCTCAAGGGAAAGCCGGTTTTATTGTAGATAATCCGCGCGAGGATGGACGTACCGCCCATGGTGCCGCCATAGCGGTAGATCAAACCGGTCCCCACACCGTATAAAATGCCCGCATAAATGGCCGCCAGCAATGTATTGTGCGTAACCGGGTAGGGCTGCAATAGTTTGGGCAGCACAGCCGCCATGAAGTCGGAAGCGAAGGAAAACACCAGAACGGCAACCAGACTGGACCAGATGAATTTCCAGCGCCCGAGTGACCAGAACCCGACGAAAAACAGCGGTATGTTCAGCAAGAAAAAAAACGTTCCCACTGGAAACTGGGTGTAGTGATTAACGATGATTCCTAAACCACTTACGCCGCCGGCAGCGAGGTTGTAGGGCAACTGAAAAATCACGTACGCCATGGCGGACACCCACGCACCCAGCGCTATCACGCTCTGTTGCAGCCCGACACGCAAAAGAGTTTCTTTCCAATCCATCTGAAGCTTGGCTTTGACGGCAGAAGAGAGACTACGCATATGTCCAGGCTATCCAAGCCCGTATCCGGATGCAAGCCTTCTGCGTCATTGAGAGTACTTCCTCATAATCGCTATAACAAAGCTAACCCTCTGATTTTTTATGGAACATTGAGAAATATTCTCACATCTTCCCCTGTCTTTTTTTTTCTTTTAGTCTATACTTTTCCTTAATCAATCTGCTACCGGTATTTTACAGTCGTTCACACATGCGTATGGTCGCCAGACAATGCTATAAAACAAGAGTGTTACCTTGAATAAATTTGAAAATTTCAGCCTGAAACAAAAAATTTTTTTCGGCTGTATTTCCATACTCCTGCCCATCCTGTTTTTGACGGGCTACCTGGTCTACCAGCAGGCACGCATCGCCATTACCGACAGTATCGACCAGCAATTGAACAATACCAACAAAACCCTCAAAAACATGGTGGAAACCACGGCCAAAGTCTCCATCCGGAGTTTTCTGCGCGCCGTTCTCGAAAGCAACCTGGACATCATCAAGGATCTGTACCAACAGACGCAGACGGGAGAGATGAGTCAGGAACAGGCCAAGGCCATTGCGAAAAAAATTGTTCTGAGCCAGCCCATCGGCACTTCCGGCTATATTTATATCCTTGATGGCAGTGGGACCGTACTCGTCCACCCCAACAAGAAACTCGTGGGCATCAACATTGCCGAGCAGGACTTTGGCAAGCGGCAGTTGCTTCAGAAAAACGGCTACCTCGAATATGACTGGAAAAATCCCGACGAAAAAAAGGCCCGGGCCAAGGCGCTTTTCAGCGGGTATTTCGCGCCTTGGAACTGGATCGTCGCCGTCTCCAGCTACCGCAGTGAATTTTCCGAACTGGTTACGATCGATGACTTCCGCGACCAGGTGCTGGAAGTCAAACTGGGCCGGAACGGCTATCCGTTCGTTCTGGATTTTGCAGGCAAGATCATCGCACACCCCAACACTGCCGGGCATATCTTTGAAGAAAAAAACAAGCCCTACGCGGAAGTGTTGAGCGAAATGATTTCCCGGCATTCGGGCAGAATTGAATATGTGTTCAAAGATCCGCTTTCAGGCACACTGCAAGACAAAATCGCATTTTTCGATACCATCAAGGACTTCGACTGGGTCATCGGTTCCGCCGTGTACGTCGACGATTATTACGCGCCGCTCAAACGTATCCAGTATATCCTTTTGGGAACGACTCTGCTCGGCATACTGGCCGCCATTCTCTGCGCCATTTTGCTGTCATCCGTCATTGCCCGCCCCTTCAGACGGCTCCTGGATCAGGTGGAAGAAGGGGTTCGGCAACAGGGACTTACTTTTATAGGTACCCAAACCAAAGGCAATGAAGTCCGCGTCATTGCCCAGCAATTCTACGACATCCTGTCCAGCATCCAGCGATACAGCGAAGAGCTTGAAGTCGAAATCGTGGAGCGGCGTAATGCGGAAGACAAACTGAAAATTTATTATGAAGTCTTCCTGAATGCCATTGAAGGCATAACCATCACGGACTACAATTCCGTCATTCTGGTAGCCAACCCGGCCTTTGCCAATATTACGGGCTATACTCTGGATGAAGTCCGGGGAAACAAACCTTCCATGCTCAAGTCCGAGCAGCATGACAGCGAATTCTACAAAGAATTGTGGAGCTCGTTGCTGCAGAAGGGCGCTTGGTCCGGAGAAATCTTGAACAAGACCAAGGATGGAAAAATTTTCCCCGAACTACTGAACATCAGCAGCATCAAGAACCAGGCCGGTGAAATCACACACTTTGTGGCTTTTTTCCAGGATATATCCGAAATCAAGGCCCAAGAAGAGACCATTAGGCACATGGCCTACCATGACTCTCTGACATCACTGCCCAACCGTACGCTCTTTCTAAAAAACCTGGGAAAAATCCTCGAACAATCCGACAAGGATGCCGCGGTGGCCGTCCTGTTCATCGATATCGACAATTTCAAAACCATCAACGACAGCCTCGGCCACACTGCCGGCGACAAGCTGCTGATTCTGGTAGCCGAACGGCTGCGTACCGCTCTCTGCAAAGAGAGCAGCCTCTACCGCCTGGGAGGCGACGAGTTCATCGTCATGGTGGAACGTCCGCTGGACGACCAGGCGGCCACGACCCTGTCCCTGGACCTGATGCAGGCCATGAACGCGCCTTTTATGATCAATGAACACGAGCTGTTCCTGACGCTCAGCATGGGCATCAGCATCGGCCCGCGCGACGGCAGCGATCCGGAAACCCTGCTGCAGAGTGCGGATCTGGCCATGTACGAGTCCAAGGATTCCGGACGCAATACCTTTCATACGTTCAACACAGAGATGCGCGAACGCGTGCAAAGCCGTCTCGGCCTGCAGTCGGACATCCGGCGCGCCCTGGCAAACGGCGAATTTCAGGCCTATTACCAGCCCCAGATACGTGTCAGCGACGGCGCGTTGACCGGCATGGAAGCCCTTGCCCGCTGGGTCAAACCCGACGGCAGCCTTGTCTCTCCGGGCGTTTTCATCCCACATGCCGAAGAAACCGGCATGATCGTCGAACTGGGCGACCAGCTTTTCGACCAGACCTGCCGCTTCACCAAACAGCTAAGCGACGCGGGCTTCAATCTGAAGCTCTCGTTCAACATTTCTCCACGCCAGTTTCAGCGCAAAAATTTCTACGACATCCTTCTGACAAGCCTCCTGCATACTGGCCTGTCGCCCAAACATCTGGAACTGGAAATCACAGAAAGCACTTTTGTCCAGAACATTCCGCTGACCAAAACCATTTTGAACAACCTGGCCGGGCACGGCATCGACATTGCCATCGACGACTTCGGCACCGGCTACTCGTCCCTGGCCTATCTGAAGACCTTCCCCATCCACACGCTTAAGATAGACAAAATCTTTATCGACAACGTGCTGGAGGACGACAATGACGCGACCATTGTGGAATCCATCATAGACCTGACCAAACGCTTCAAGATGCGCACCGTGGCCGAGGGTGTGGAAAACGCCGAACAGGCCGCGTTTCTCCGCAATCTGAGCTGCGATTGCATCCAGGGTTTCTACTACAGCAAACCCCTCTCCGCAGAGGACTTCAGAGCCTACTGCGAACAGTTCAGCTGGCAGGGATAGCGAAAAAACCGTACGCCCTACCACTGCACCGGCACGCGCACCTTTTTCCCGGCCTTGTTGGTAAACAGCAAAAAGCCGTTCTCACGGCCGTGCAGAAAAATCTCACGGGTCAGTTCCACGTCTTTGGTGCAATAGCTGATGATGTCGTCGATACGGCCTTCTTTCCACCAGGCAAGGGCCTGAAGGCCGTCCGCGCTTTTTTCCGCGTCCAGGGTGGCCTGGGCCAGATTGTCCAGAGACACCCGGTAGCCAAGGCGCTCGTGCACTTTTTCCAGCATGTCCAGGGTGGGCAGGGTCTCCAGCCTTTTTTTGGTGTACCCCTTCAATACGCCGTAATCAAAGCGCTTGATGTTGAAGCCCACCACCAGGTCGAATGCGTACAAACGCTCAATCATATCCGAAACCGCTTCTTCCAGAAAGGTTTCGTAGCTGTCCGTGGCCGAATCATAGAGCACGGCCACGCTCACGCCCATCCGGTCCGGATGGTTCCACCCCCCCACTTCCTTGGCCGAACGCTGGGTCTCGATGTCCAGTACGCCGTAATGTTCGTTGCTCATTGCGGTACCCTCCTTGCTGATTTCGAGAGTCTTTTTCAGGGCTTCTGGCTGCTTTTGCGGACAATATGCCTGCTCGGGCATTGGCGTATTTGTCTGCACTTTGTCTTTCGAACTGTCATCACAGTCGATTATATGCTCTCCGGAAGGCGCGGGCAACGTTTTGATCTGCTCCAGGAGAAAAATCGCCGCCGCCTTGTCGATGGGCCTGTTGCCCGAGCCGCATTTGGGCGAATGCACGCAGGACGGGCATCCGAACTCGCATTCACAACCCGCGACGACAGCCAGGGTCCTGTCCAGCAAAGCGTCGGCTTTGGCCCAGGCCTGGGCGCTCAAGCCCACACCGCCCGGAATGCCGTCGTAGATAAACACCGCGGGCATGCCTACCTGCGGATGCATGGGCGTGGAGATACCGCCAAGATCATTGCGATCCGTCATGACCAAAAGCGGCAGAATACCGATGGCCGCATGCTCCATGGCATGGATGCCGCCCATGAAATGCAGAAACGCGTCCTCGGCCTTGCGCTGGGCCTCCAGCGGAATTTCGATCCACAACCCCTGCGTCTCGAAAACCAGCGGCGGCAGGTCCAGAGGAAAAATACCCAGCAGATTGCCGCCGCGTACGCGCCGTTTCTCATATCCGGTCACGGTTTCGGTCACGCGCAGCCGCCCCAGGTGCACGCGCGTGCCCCAGGCCGTACGCTGGGCCTGCTGTTCGATAATCTCCGTACTCTTGTTGCCGCGCGGGCGCGTATAATAATCCACCTGCTTCTCAGTAACCCGTACGGCCTTGGGGGCCAGGTCCAGGGAATCCACCACGAACGTCCGGCCCAGATGGATGTATACCGCGCCTTCGTGGGCCTCCTTGTAGGCCCGGTGTTCGTCCAGATGGCCGACAATGGTCCCTTTTGCCTTTGCGCCCTTTTCCCCGTCGATCTCGATACAAAAAGTCGATCCCGTGCCCCGCAGGCTGACGTCCCGGTGCGGCCGCTTGCGCGCCGCGTAGATCTCTTTGCCGTCCGCGCTGCGCAAAAGGGTTCCCTTGGCCTCCAGCCCGGCTTCCACTGCCGCGGCCTGCGGCTCCCGCAGCCAGGGCTCGCCATCGCGCAGGGTCATTTCCGCCGCCGCGCACTCCAGATGACGCCCCAGAATCACCGGGTTGTTCGGATCCAGCACGGCGCATTCTGGCGGGCGCTCGAAAAAATCCTTGGGATTGCGCATGAAATACTGGTCCAGCGCGTCTTCCTGGGCGATCAAAGCCACGGCCGAAGCCTGTTTGCTGCGGCCGACCCGTCCGCCGCGCTGCAGCGTGGCCATGATGCTGCCCGGATAGCCCACCAGTACGCACAGGTCCAGATTGCCGATGTCGATGCCCAGTTCCAGGGCGCTGGTGGAGATCACGGCCAGGAGTTCGCCGCTGTGCATTTTGGCTTCTATCTCGCGCCGCTCTTCCGGCAGATAGCCCGCGCGGTAGGCGCTGATCTTGTCCTTGAACCGGCCCGAGCGCTGCGACGCCCAGATGGAAATCAACTCGGTCATCTTGCGGGACTGCGTATAGACTATGGTCCGCATCCCCCGGTGCAGAGCAGCCTGCAAAAGCATGATCGCTGCCTGGGCCGGGCTTTCATCCGGGTTGATGAAAATGAAATGCCGGGCCCCCTGGGGTGCGCCGCTCGTATCCACCAGAGACGCATCCACCCCTGTCAGATTTTTGGCCAGCTCCTCCGGATTACCGATGGTGGCCGAACAGAACACAAAGGTCGGGTCCTGGCCGTAGCGTGCGCAGACCCGCTGCAAACGCCGGAATACCTGGGCCATGTGCGACCCCAGCACACCGCGGTAAGTATGCACCTCGTCCACCACCACAAAGGAAAGCCCGGCCAGAAACGCGGCCCAACGCTCGTGGAACGGACATACGGACAGATGCAGCATTTCCGGATTGGTCATCAAGACGTTGGGAGGCTGTTCCCGGATCTTCTTGCGGAACCAGCTGCTCGTATCGCCGTCATAAATGGCCGCGCGCGGACGCGCATCCTTGGGCCAGTGCGCTGTCATGGATTCGAATGTCTTGAGCTGGTCCTGGGCCAGGGCTTTGAGAGGAAACAGGTACAAGGCGCGGCTGTCCGGATCCGCCAGACAGCGCTCGATCACCGGCAGGTTGAAAATAAAGGTCTTGCCACTGGCCGTTGGCGTGCTGACCATCACATGGCGTCCGGAACGGATAACGTCCGTGGCCAGGGCCTGGTGCGCGTAGAGTTGCTCCACCCCGCGCTCCGCCAGGATGCCCGAAATCGCTTTTGGCCACGGACGCTTCGGCTCACCGTAGGCGGCCGCACGCGCCGGAAGCACCTCATGATGCGCCACCTGCGCCCCTAGGCGCTCCGAAGCCAGCAAAGCGCCGACATATTCATCAACCAGATTGTTTGACATTGTTGGATATCAGAAAGAAGGAAAAGCACTTGTGGGGCCCGCACCCACGGGGTCCTGTCTCTCCGCAGGCTGCTGCGCCGTCAACAAAGAGTACGCCAAAACCCGCTGGCAGGGGATGATCTTCCCCCGGTCCCATGCAGCTTTTTTCATTTGCGAGGTCGATGTGTTATTAAAATGAAACTCAAAAATAAATGCGATCAGGCCGTAACAACATCCGCAGATGCCTCCCTCTTATATCTGGTCAGCCTGATTCTCACAAGCAGGCAACCAAGTGCGCCAGGTAACAAATAAAAGGAGCGCATCGCGCCTCAGTCCTTCCTACGATACGCCCCATTCTGTCGTCAGGGTGCAGGACTGTCTCAATTCTTTAAGCTTGCCGCTTTAGCTTTGTCTTCGGCAGCGCCTTTGGCGTCCCCTTTTTTCTCACAAGCGATCACCCGGTGCTTGTACGCAGTCCCGTAGTGCGGATCGATTTCAATGGCCTTGCTGTAAGCAGCGATGACGCCGTGCAGATCGCCTTTCACAAACAGCACTCTGCCTCTGTTCTTGTATGCTTTTATATACCGCGGATTAAGCCGTATCGTAATCCGCCAAGGCGGCGTCCATGGCGCCTCTTTTCCAATAGGTCCAGCCCCGGCCGTTAAACGAATCCGCGACGTTCCTATTCAGTGCGATGGCTTTTGTCGCATCGTTGAAGGCTCCGTCGAAATCTCACTCTACAAAGGACCGGGGCGGAGAGCAGGAGGGCTTGTTCTACAGGGTGGAACAGGTTCTTTCAGCGTGCAACATCACAATCCGTTGCAACCGGAGGCTATTAGTAGTTTTTTTTTGTAATAACTTCAGGAAGATTCAGGACGTCTCTTGCCCGGCTTGCCGGCAAGAGACATCCTGTTTGTAGAAAACGGTAATTTATCCGAGTTTTTCGCCGCAAAAGGGGCAGAATACGATGGGCAGAATGCAGCTGGACAAACATTCGCCCACGGAAATGGAGCTGTCGTTGGCGGCGTCTTCCTCATCAGCCAGCCAGGCCGTGCCCAGGTAGTACTCCTGGTCTTCCTTGTCCTGAAAAACGAGCACATTGTCCACCAGGCGTTCGCATTCGTGCACCGAGGCGATTTCACAATGCAGATTGTATTCCCACGTCTTGATATCTTCTTCCATTTTTATCTCTTCGCTCTTGTGCGTTACATGGTATCCATCAGCCCGCCGAGTTTGTCGGTCAGGCGGGTATTTTCCGAATAATCCACCGGGCATTCAACAACGCACAGTTCGCCGGAGTCGAGGGCTTCCCGCAAGGTGGGCAGCAGCTCCTCGGCAGCGCCCACGCTGTAGGCCCGGATTCCAAAGCTGTTGGCGTATTGTACGAGGTCCGGATTGGAAAATTTTACAAAGCTGTCCCTGCCGAATTCCAGTTCCTGCTTCCACTTGATCAAACCGTAATGATCGTCGCGCCAGATCAGGACGGTAAACGCCAGATTTTCGCGCCGGGCGGTCTCCAGCTCCTGTGAATTCATCAGAAACCCGCCGTCGCCCGTGACGGCCAGAACCTTGCGCTCGGGTCGTGCAAGCTTGGCGGCAATGGCGCCGGGCACCGCGAATCCCATGGTACCCAGTCCGTTGGAAACAATGAAGGTCCCGGGCGTATGACAGGGATAGAGCCGCGACATCCACATTTTCAGAGCGCCCGTATCGCAGAGCACAATGTCGTCCCTGCCCATGGCTTTACGCGTATCCGCAACGAGGCGTTGCGGTTTTACGGGAAACGAGGCGTCGTTCTCATGCTCCCGCAGTTCCTGGCCGAGCAGCTCGTGTATGCGGCAGGAATCCGTATCGCAGGTCAAACGTCCGTGCACTTCGACCAGCGCATTGCCCAGGGCGTCCAGGCTGGCGGAGATGTCCCCCAGCAGGCCGATCTGGACGTCGTACGCCGCATCCACTTCGGCCGGATTCACGTGGATGTGGATGATGTTTTTGTCCTTGCCCGGATTCACGTTGTGCGGCGCGTATTCGATCAGGTCATAGCCCACCGCGATGATCACGTCGGCCTTGTCGAATCCAAAATTGACGTAATCGTGCCGCATAAAGCCTATGGCCCCCTGGCTGAGCGGATTATCGTCGTCGATAACGCCCTTGGCCATGAATGTGGTGGCCACGGGGATGTTGGTCTTGGCGGTGAACCGGGCCAGGGCCTCGGAGGCGTTGTTGCGGTAGACGCCGTAGCCCGCCAGAATCATGGGATTCTTCGCGTCGGAAAGCAGCGCCAGCGCGCGCCCGAGCTGGGCCGGATTGGGCGCTGTGGGTTTGGGCTGGGCCGGACGCAGAGGCGCGCCCTGCACCTGGTGCCTGGCCACATCTTCGGGAAAGACCACCAGGGTGGCGCCCGGACGTTCGGTCTGGGCCAGCTTGAAGGCTTTGCGGACGATCTCAGGAGTGGTTTCCGGCAGCACGATACGCGACGCCCATTTGGTGATCGGACGAAACAGTTCAACCAGATCCACGTTCTGATGGGATTCCTTGAACAGCCGCCCCACGCTGGCCTGTCCGGCAATGGCCACCAGCGGCGCGCTGTCCAGGGTCGCGTCGGCCGTGCCCAGGGTCAGATTGATGGCCCCCGGTCCGAGCGTGGCCAGGCAGACGCCGGCTTTGCCCGTCAACCTGCCGTAGATGTCCGCCATAAAGGACGCGCCCTGTTCGTGGCGGGCAAGCACGAAGCGTATCGTGGAGTCCCGCAACGCGTCCATGACATCGATATTCTCCTCACCAGGCAGGCCGAAAATGCATTCGACACCCTCATTCTCCAGACACTTGACCATAATTTCTGCTGCTTTCACACAAACTCCTTGCAAATAAGC
The DNA here is from genome assembly GCA_963677785.2 of Desulfovibrionaceae bacterium. Classification (GTDB taxonomy): domain Bacteria; phylum Desulfobacterota; class Desulfovibrionia; order Desulfovibrionales; family Desulfovibrionaceae. Next base: position 1,026,296 of record CAXXDH010000003.1, read on the forward strand.
ATCGTGGGGCAACCCGCCCCACACCCCGGCCAGGGCAGCGGCCCTGGACGCGCGAATAGTAAAAAAAACTACGCTACTTAGTGTCCGGTGATTTTATATTTTTTCAATTTATATTGCAGCAAACTTTTTGAAATACCCAGCAGCTCGGCGGCTTTTACCTGCACAAAGTCGGATTTGGCCAGGGCGCGGCGTACAAGGGTGGCTTCGATCTTTTCGAGCGTATCGGCCAGATTCAGTTGAACCGGCAGCAGATCCACGGCGCTTTTGAACTGGGCCTCCTCGTCCTTGATTTCCGGGGGCAGGTCTTCCACACCGATGCTGTCGCTTCCGGCCAGGACCATGCAGCGTTCAATGATGTTCTCCAGCTGGCGGACATTGCCCGGCCATTCGTACCCGCTCAGGTAGTCCATGGCTTCGGGAGAAAAATTCTTGGGTTCGACTCCGTTTTCCTGGGCGAATTCCTGCATGAAATGGGTTGCCAGCAGAGCGATGTCCTCGCGGCGTTCGCGCAGCGGTGGCAGCGCGATCTGGACCACATTCAGCCGGTAGTAGAGATCCTCGCGAAACGTGCCCTCTTCAACGGCCTTGAGCAGATCCTTGTTGGTGGCCGTGACCACGCGGATATCCACTTCGAGTTCCTTGCTTCCGCCCACCCGTTCGAACCGGCGTTCCTGCAGCACGCGCAGCAGCTTGACCTGAATCTCCGGGCTGAGCTCGCCTATCTCATCCAGGAAAAGCGTGCCCTGGTGGGCCAGTTCAAAGCGTCCGCGCTTCTGGGCCACCGCGCCGGTGAACGATCCCTTTTCGTGGCCGAACAGTTCGCTTTCAAGCACGCCCGTGTTGAAGGCCATGCAGTTGACCGAGATGAACGGGCCGTCCGTTCGCGGCGAGGCAAAATGGATGGCTCGGGCGATCAGCTCCTTGCCCGTGCCGGACTCGCCCGTAATCAGCACCGTGCTGCGGCTGGGCGCCGCGCGGTTGACCATTTCCAGGACGTTCTGGATGGCCTTGCTCCGGCCGATGATCTGGTGCAGACCATAGCGCTCCTGCAGGTTCTCGTGCAGTAGTTTGTACTGTTGCCTGGCCATGGCCAGGTCGCAGGCCTTTTTGGCCGAAAGCAGCAGCTCGTCATTGGAAAAGGGCTTGGTAATATAATCGAAAGCCCCCAGCTTCATGGCTTCCACGGCATTTTCAATGCTGCCGTAGGCGGTCATGATCAACACCGGGATATGCGGGAAATTGCGTTTCACATGCTCGAGAACATCCTGTCCCGACAGCTTGGGCATCTTCAGATCAGTGATCACCACGTCCACTTCGGATTCGTCCAGGTAGGCGATGCCCATCTCCGGATCATTCAGGGCCGTGACGGAATACCCCGCGTCCGTCAACAGGGTTTCCAGAATAAGCAGGTAATTCGGCTCGTCGTCTAAGAGGAGAAAATTGGCTGACATGCTGTCCCTTTTCTGCTGTTAGAGGAAATTATGCGCGGGGCCGGGGATATAGTCCGTTAGCGAGTCCGCGAGCTTATGGGCAGTCATGCCCCCCGTGGGTGCAGCGCCCCGGTTAATTCTTATGAAAATTCGTTCCCTCAAGCCGCGGCATCTCAAGTTATACCGCCAACGCCGGGAAGGTGAAGGTGATAATGGCGCCACCGTCGGGGTTGTTGTCTATGTCCATGCCGCCCTGGTGATTTTTGACGATGTTGTTGACGATGGCCAGCCCCAGGCCCGTACCGGTATCCTTGGTGGTGAAAAACGGATCCAGCATCTTGGACATCTGCTCGGTGTCAAAACCCGGCCCGGAATCCAGAAAGCGGACAATGATCAGGTCGTTCTTGTGTTCGGCCTCGATAACAATGGTGCCGCACGGCTGTGCGTCTTCCATGGGAGCTTTCCGGGCACTACCGTTATCTTCGCCCAGCAGCGCCTGCACTCCGTTGATAATAATATTGTAGAACGCGCGGTAGAGCAAATCCTTGTCTCCAAGAACCAGCAGGCCCGGTGTGAACCGCCTTTCAATGACCACGCCGCTCTTTTTAAATTCGCTCTCCAAAAAGCCCAGCGCCTGGTCCAGAACATTCGCCAGGTCCACGCGGTTCTGCTTGGGCTGCTGCGGGCGCGCGTAATCCAGAAAATCGCCCACGGTCTGGCTCAGCCGTTTGGCTTCGTCGAAAATCGCCTGCAAAATCTTGGAGGTCAGCGTGTCCTGACCGGCCGCCCGGGACAGCAGCAACTCCGCACTGCTGCGGATGATGCCCAGCGGGTTGCGGATTTCATGCGCGATGCTCGCCACCATGCGCCCCATGCTGACCAGCTTTTCGTTCTGGTGCAGCTCACGCTCCATACGCTCCTTGTCGGCCTGGCGCTCGGCGTTCATGCGGTCCACGCGGCGGATGATCATGAACATGATTACGGACATGGCCATGCAGGTGAACAGGGTTGTGGCAATGATCAGCCACTGGAAGCGGATCACGGTTTCGTAGTCTTTGGTAATGTCCTGAAACACTTCCAGGACGCCCATGATGTATTTTTCTTCCTTGTTGCCCCGCAAACCGCCGCTTTCATCCCGCAACGGATAGATGGTACGCAGGATAACCGTGCCGGGCTGGATGCCCAGCCGAAATATGGCCCAGAACGGGGAGACCTTGCTGATGATCTGGAAGCTGGCTTTGCCGTCCAGCGCCTGGCGTACGGATTCTCCCGCCAGGTCCTTTCTGCCCACATGACTGACGTCGGTCGAGTAGGAAACCACCATTTCATGCCCATAGACACGCAATTCCTGCATATGCAGTCCGTGCGTGCTCCAACGGACCACCTGGTCCAGGCGCTTGAACTGCTCTTCCTCCTCCAGGGCAATGTAGCCCACGCCCAGGATGGTAGGCAGCGTAAACCTGCGGTAAATCTGCTGATTCAGATTCTCCACAAGCAGCTTGGCAAATTCCTGCTGTTTTTCCAGCAAAATATCACGCGCGTAGTTGGCAATGACGATGGACATGAACAGACCGGAGGCGAAAATCAGAGCCACCGAACTCCAGGAGAGAATTTTGGTGATGCCAAAGGTACGCCTATTGTCCTGGTTCCCTTTTTTCTGCAACGGCCGCCACTCCATGACGCAATTTTTTCGTAACATTTACTGCGGAAATTTAAATATGGTCAGCACCTGAAACAACAGGCGATAACGGCCTTAAAAGATATAGAACTTCCGCTAAAAAATAAATATGGCGGGCAAGGGCGTTTCCATTGCCCGCCATATTTATTGCGATATATGCTGCTGCCATCCAGGATGCGTGCCGTGCATACTACCTGGAAACGGGCCTACTTATGCAGCAGAACTTTACCAACTTTGTCCAGTGCCTCCAGCAGCACCTCGTCCGAAGTCGCGTAGGAAATCCGGATGGCGCGGTCTTCGCCAAAGGCGGTCCCTGGCACCAGTGCCACGCCCGCTTCTTCGAGCAGTTTGGTGCAGAGTGCGGCGGAATCCGGCGCCGTCGCATCGTAATAGGCGTCGACGATCGGAAAAACGTAGAAAGCGCCTTCGGGCTTGGGACAGAAAGCGTCTTTCCAGGTCTTGATCACATCCAGCACCAGGTCGCGGCGGCGTTCGTAGGTCTTGCGCATCAGCTCCAGGTGGTCGCAAGGGCCCGTAAGCGCGGCAACCGCGGCCTTCTGGGCAATGGAGCAAATATTGGACGTACTCTGGCCCTGCAGTTTGCTCATGGCCTTGATCAAATCCGGATGGCCGAGCGTATACCCGACACGCCAGCCGGTTGCGGCAAAGCTTTTGGCCAGGCCGTTGACCACGGCGATTTTATCGGGATGTTTCTCCCACAGCACGGACAAGGAAAGATACTCGCCGGGCGGATATACGAGCTGGTCGTAAATTTCATCCGAAATGACAAAAATGTCTTTGGACATGGCGAAATCAGCAATGGCTTCGGCCTCGGCTTTCGAAAGATGGCAGCCGGTGGGATTGGAAGGCGAATTGAGAATCAGCGCCCTGGTCTTGCTGGTGATGCTTTTTTCCAGATCGGCGATGGTGACTTTGAAATCGTTTTCCGCCTGGGTGGGCACGGATACGGGCACGCCGTCCGCCAGCAGCACCATGGCCGGATAGCTAACCCAGTACGGCGCGGGAATCAGCACCTCATCTCCGGAGTTCAAAATGGCCATGAAAATATTGTACAGGGACTGTTTGCCGCCGTTGCTGACAATGGTGGCGTCCATGGGCGCATCCACATCATAGTAGCGCTTGAAATAACCGGCAATGGCCTGCCGCAGTTCAGGAATGCCCGGGACCTGGGTGTAGCGGGTGAATCCTTCTTCTATGGCTTTGATGCCGGCCTGGCAGATGTGCTCCGGGGTTTGAAAATCAGGCTCTCCCACTGAAAGGCTGATGATCTCTCGACCTTGCGCCCGCAGTTCCATGGCTTTTGCATTCACAGCCATGGTCGCCGAAGGCTTGACGCGTTGCATTCTCTCAGAAATACGCATGGCTCGGGTTCCTTATTGCTTGCTAGAGTGATCGAAATAACTGTCCATTGCGGACCGGCTACCTAACCTATTGCAAACCGACAATAAGGTAAATACCTTTGATGGTATGAATTGCGGGATTATTCCGTCTCGCCGTCGCCCCCGTGCTTGCCGTAATAGACGCGCGCCTGCCAGACCTTGAGCGCCACCTTGCGGCCCAGGTCGATTTCACGAGCCCGCAGCAAAGCTTCCGCAGCGTCCTTGTTGCCCTGTTGCTTCAGCATAGTCGCGGATTCGAGATCGCGCAGGTATTTTTCACATTCTTTAATAATTCCGGACAAATCTAGCTCAGCCAATTCCATCGGCACCCTTACCGACTTCACTTTACGCGTCATATCTTCCCCCTTGATGCAAGACTCCATACTGCATTAATGATCTCATACTATAAGCATTTTGTATACAATTTGTTTGCGCATAGTGGTGCAGCAGTCGGACAAACCGACAGACGCTGACGGCAAGTCATGCAGCATTTTTTCACGACGATATACGCCTGCGTTCCGGACAACGGCTTTCGTTCTCCTGTCCGGACTTTTCCTTGACAAAGCCGGACTTTCAGCGAATGAAAAGGCCATGAGCAACGATGTCTACAAATGCGGGTGTATTGCCCTGGCCGGTCCGGCCAATGCGGGAAAGTCTACTTTATTCAATGCCTATCTCGGGGAAAAGCTGGCCATAGTCACGGCCAAGCCCCAGACAACGCGCAATCAGATCACAGGGATCCTGACCCTGGACGACGCGCAGTTGATTTTTTTCGATACTCCGGGGTTGCACGAACGGCGCGGACGTTTGTACAAGATTCTGGTGGACGTGGCCAAGCAATCCATGGCCAGCGCCGACGGCATTATTCTGGTTCTGGACGCGGCCCTCTACGTTTCCAGGCCCCAGGCCCTGGATCCGGATCTGCAGCAGGTCAAATATTCGCTCCAGGCCGGGCAGCCTGTGGTGATCGCCCTGAACAAAATCGACATGTTTCACGACAAGTCCAAAATGCTGCCTCTACTCTCTCGGCTGAGCGAAGATTTTCCAGGCGTGGAAATCTTCCCCATTTCCGCGCTTACCGGCGCCGGTCTGGAACCTCTGCTGCAGGCTGTGCTCGGTTTTCTTCCTGAAAACGCGCCCATGTACCCGGCCGACCAGCTGACAACGCTGCCCATGCGCTTTATGGCCGCCGAACTGGTCCGCGAAAAGCTCTTCAACCGCCTCAGGCAGGAACTGCCCTATTCAATTGCCGTGGACATCGAATCCTGGGACGAACCCGAGGATTCCGAACTGGTCTCCATTTCCGCCGTGATTTACGTCACCAAAAAATCCCACAAGGCCATTGTCATCGGCAACAAAGGCCAGGGCCTGAAAGAAGTGGGCACTCTGGCGCGCAAGGAGCTGGAATCCTTTCTGGAAAAAAAGGTCTATCTGGAGCTGTTCGTCAAAATTCGTGAAGGCTGGACAGAGAGTCCATCCTTCTTGCGCCAGCTGGGCTATCCGGTATAAGCGCCCCTTTTCCGGGGCTTGTGTAACGCAACCAACCTGCCGGCACATTGTGCTGCCGTTTTTGCCGCGTATTGCCGCGTTTTCTTCCGTTGACACGCAAGACAAAGTCTAGACGATATCTTAACCATACGATATGTGTTGTGCAGGTTTCAGCAGCAGGAGCGACCATGCAAGACAACACTTTTGATCCGGCACAACTCATTGCCGACTACGAACACGTCCGGGAACGTGTGGCGGATTCCGCCAAAAAATCCGGACGTGCTGCGGAGTCCGTCAGACTTCTTGCCGTTTCCAAATACCAACCCATTGAAAAAATACGTGCTTTGGCTGCACACGGCCATAAGGATTTCGGCGAGAACTACGTACAGGAAGCCCTGACAAAACAGGAACAGCTTCAGGAACTTTCTCTGTACTGGCATTTCATCGGCCATCTGCAAAGCAACAAAGCCAAATATGTCACCGGAAAGTATGATCTGATTCACACGGTGGACTCAGAAAAACTGGCCCAATCATTGCAAAAAAGTGCTAACAAGCTGAATAAGCGTCAAAAAGTTCTCATCCAGATCAATGTCGGGAACGAACCGCAAAAGGCGGGAGTGGCTGAAGACGATGCGCCGGGGCTCGTTGAATCGCTCCTGAAGATGCCTGGGCTGGCGCTGGAAGGCTTGATGTGCATTCCCCCGTTTTTTGATGCGCCGGAAGCGGCAAGGCCCTATTTTGCCGGTTTGCGCGCGTTGCGGGACAGACTCGAGGCGGAGCTTGGCGTATCACTGCCCCAGTTATCCATGGGGATGTCCGGTGATCTGGAATACGCCGTTGCCGAAGGCGCGACCATTGTACGCGTCGGCACGGATATTTTCGGATCCCGGCCGGCACGCTTGTAGCCCTAAGGACAGCCAGCGATGGATATAGCAACCTTAGTAGGAATCGTACTCTCATTCGGCCTTGTTGCCGCGGCCATTCTCGTGGGCGGCAACCTGCTCATTTTCATCGATGTGCAATCCGCCCTTATCGTTATCGGCGGCACCATCGGCGCAACCCTGGTTAATTTTCCCCTCGGGCATGTTCTGGGCGTGGTGGGCGTCATCAAAAAAGCGTTTTTCCACAGCCTCGACACGCCCAACGACATCATCGAACGCTTCCTGGGCTACGCCAACCGGGCCCGCCGCGAAGGCATCCTCTCTCTGGAGCCCGTTATCAAGGAACTGGACGACCCCTACATGCGCAAAGGACTCCAGCTCACCGTGGACGGACTTGAACCGCAGGCCATTCAGGAAATCCTGGAAACCGAAATATCCTATCGGGAATCCCGTCATGAATCCGGGCAGGAAGTGCTTAACGCCTTTGGCGCCTTTGCTCCCGCCATGGGCATGATCGGTACGGTTATCGGTCTGATCATGATGCTGCAGACCATGGAAGACCCCAGTACGATCGGCCCCTCCATGGCCGTCGCCCTGATCACGACCTTTTACGGCGCCCTGCTGGCCAACCTCGTATTCATTCCCATTGCCGGCAAACTCAAGGAACGCAGCAAAGAAGAAATTCTGCTCATGGAAATGGTGCTGGAAGGCATCCTGGCCATCTCCAAAGGGGAAAACCCCCGGATCATCGAAGAAAAACTTTCCAGCTTCGTTGCCCCCAAAAGCCGCAAGGAATCCTCGGGGTAATACGTCATGCCCAGGCGCGAGAAACCAAAAGTCAAAAAAGAAGGGGCGGCCTGGCTCATTACCTTCTCCGATATGATGACCCTGATGCTGACTTTTTTCGTGTTGCTTGTCAGCATGTCGCATATGGACGAACGCAGAAAACTGGTGGTGTTGGGTTCGATCATCGGCACCTTCGGCATGGGCACTTCCGGATACGATACGCGTACCATCAAGGATAAACGTACGACCATCGAACCGGGCCCCATGAACGACGTCGAAGACATGGAAGCCCTCAAAAACCGCCTTTGGGACGAGTACAACCGGGACCTGGATTTTCAATCCAACAAGTACGTCGACATCATTTCCATAAGCGACCGGGTGTTGTTCAAGCCTGGGGAAACCAAACTGAGTCCTGCGGGAAAAAAAATCGTGGACACCATGCTGCCCATTCTGCTGCGGTTGAAGTTCCCGCTGCTGCTCGCCGGGCACAGCTCCATTTCCTTTGACGAAACGCACGGCAATACCGTCGAGGCGCTTCCCGCATCCACCAATGACAAACGCCTGGACAACTCCTGGAAAATTTCCTTGTTCCGTACGTTGTCCATATACGAATACCTGCTGAGCCGCGGCATGCTTCCGGAGATGCTGCGACTGGAAGCCTTCGGCAATTATCGCCCGAAATACGACTGGGACACGCCCGAACATCGCCGCCTGAACCGGCGGGTGGATTTTGTTCTGGACAAGCGCAACGTCAAATACATCGAGATGCTCAACTGGCCGCGCGAAAAAGAAAGCGCCAAGTCCTTTTCCTACGACGACTTCAAATTCGACCTGACGCGTCCGGATACTGCCCCGGACAAGATGGGACAATAAGCCGTGGCCAGAAAAAAACAAAAAGTCAAAATCGAAGGCGACCCGGCATGGCTGGTCACCTTTTCGGACCTGGTGACCCTGCTGCTGACTTTTTTCGTGTTGATCCTGAGCATGTCCTCCATGGACAGGTCCGTTATGACCAAGATCAATCTGTTTGAAAGAGATATCGGCATGATCACCAAACGCGGTGCGGGACGCGTCCCCACGCGCATCCGGATGCTGGTCGAACTCCTGGAAAACCCTATGGACCTGATGCTGAAGCAGAACCGCATCAAGGACCTGTTGTTTCCCGACGACATTTTACCCCAGGAGATCAACCGTTCGACCCTGGATGAAAATCTGTCCATACTCAAGCGTCCGGAAGGCATCGCCCTGGTTCTGAACGACAAGCTGCTGTTCGCGCCGAACTCCAGCGAACTCACGCCTCCGGCGATGAAAATTCTCGCCGCGGTGTCTGATGTATTGAGCGCAACCATTGCGAATGTTAATATCTCCGGATACACGGATAACGGAGAAGGATCTGAAATAGATCCGTATGTGTTGTCGGCGGACAGGGCGCTGTCGGTTTTGAAATTTTTTCTGAAAAGCGGGTTCAAGCCCATACGGTTTTCGGCTTCCGGCTACGGGCCCAATGATCCCGTGGCGAACAACGATACTCCCGAAGGGCGAGCGAAGAACAGACGCATTGAAATTTATTTGAAGACAAAGCCTTTTTTTGCCGGCTATCAAGGATAACCCCAACATCAAGGAGCTTACCAGTGGCAGACGAGGAAAAACCCAAAAAATCTCCCTTAAAATGGATCCTGCTTCTTGTGATCCTTTTGCTGCTTGGTGGCGGCGGTTACTTCGCCTACATCAAATTTTTCTCCGGAGCCGAAGAAAAACCGGCAGAAGAGCAAACAGCCGAGCAACAGGCGGGCGAACAGGCGGTTCCCACCCAGGGCGAACACCAGATCGTGACGCTGCCGACTTTTCTGGTCAACCTCGCGGATCCGCTGGGGCGGCGTTATCTGAAAATGACTCTGGACGTCGAATGCGTCAGTCCAGAAGCGGCTGAAGAACTCAACAAAAACATGCCCAAAGTTCGTGATGCGATTATTCTGTTGCTTTCCAGCAAGACGTACGCGGATCTCGCCACCCTGGAGAACAAGACCCTGCTGAAGATGGAAATCGTTAAAAAACTGAATCTGGTTCTCGGCAAGCCGGATATAGCGCAGGTCTATTTTACGGAAATGGTCATACAGTAGAGTTTTTACGGCAACTATGCTACCTTTATGACAACTGGCGGAAGCAACTATGCGCTACTACGGTACTATTCCAGGGCGGGAATAGTACCGGGATTGAGTTGCAGTAACAGCCTCACAGCTGCAGCAGATACGCGTATGCGGAAGATGCTTCCCCGTTTTACGCAGTAACCGGATTGTTTCCGAAGGTGCTTTTTTATGGAAAAAGATATAGATCAAGATGATTTAGCTGAACAGTGGGCTGCCGCATTAGCTGATCAGGAAGAAGAGGAAGCAGCAAGTGCCGGTGGAGATGCGGGCGGAGGCGCGGATCTCGGCGGTGACGACGCGCTGGCCGAAGAATGGGCGCGCGCCCTGGCTGAAGACGAAGAAAGCAGCATCAAAAAAGAAAAAGAAAACGACCTGCTTTCCAAGTCCGCCAAGACAGCGACGTTCAAGGATCTCACGGAAGAAGCCAAATCGCCGCGCCCCGACCAGGGCAAGCGCGAACTGGATTTTATTCTGGACATTCCCCTGGACGTCTCTGCTGAGCTGGGCCGTACGCGCCTGCTCATCAACGAACTGCTGCAGCTGGGCCAGGGATCCGTCATTGAGCTGAACAAGCTTGCGGGCGAACCTCTGGAAATCTTCGTCAACGGCAAGCTGGTTGCTCGCGGTGAAGCCGTGGTCATCAACGAAAAATTCGGCGTCCGGCTGACGGACATCATCAGCCCCATCGAACGGGTGAAACAGCTTGGCTAGTTCGCTTGCTGAGAACGTGGTGACGGACAGTTCCGGCACGCCCAGCAGCGTGGACGGAACCGCCGTACTGGACGCCCTCACGGCGTCCAATGCTACGCAGGCTAGCCAGGCTGCGCAGCAGCACCCCACCCAGGCGCTGATCAGTCAACCTCCGGACGGCAATGCCGCGGACTTTGGCTGGGGTTCCTATTTTCAGGGCGTGGGCGTGATCTTTTTTCTCCTGGCCGCGCTGGCCGTAGTCATTTTTCTGCTCAAGCGCTTCGGCCCAAGGGCCGGACTTCCTGGGTTCAAACGCGGCAACCTGCAAATCGATTCACAACTTTCTCTGGGGCCCAAAAAAAGTGTTGTTGTGGTCCGCTTCTTGAATAAGAGCTTGGTGTTAGGGGTTACCGACACTAACATCAATCTCCTTACCGAGGTGGAAGCTGACCATGAACCTATTGAAGACACTGATTTTTCAGAAACTCTTGAAAAAGAGCGCTCTCTTAGCGACTCCACTTAGCCTTGCCATTCTCTTGACGCCTGCGCTGGCGTACGCGGTAGGCGCTACCTCCATATTCCCGGACTTGCAGCTGCAGCTTTCCGGCGGCAACACCGAACCCGAAAAAGTCTCGGTGCTGCTGGAAATCCTGTTTATGCTCACGGTGCTCTCGCTCGCACCGGCCATTATTTTAACGGTCACATCTTTTACTCGCATCATCATTGTTTTTCATTTTCTGCGCCAGGCCCTGGGTACGCAGCAGCTGCCTCCCAACCAGATCCTCGCCAGCCTTGCCATTTTTATGACAGCCGTAATCATGTTTCCGGTCGGCAAGCAAATCAACGACAATGCCCTGCAGCCCTATCTCAATGAGGAAATCGGGTTCAATGAAGCCTTGAAAAAAGCGGAAAGCCCTTTGCGGGTTTTTCTGTTCAAGCATACGCGCGAAAAAGATCTTTCGATCTTCTACTCCATCACCAAAATGGAGCGGCCCAACAACAAGATTGAAGTCCCCACCATCATGCTCGTTGCCGCGTATGTGATCAGCGAGCTCAAGACAGGATTCACCATCGGATTTTTGATTTACATCCCGTTCCTGATTCTCGACATGGTGGTTGCCAGCATCCTGCTCGCCATGGGCATGATGATGCTGCCCCCTGTGATGGTTTCCATGCCTTTCAAGATATTGCTGTTCGTGATGGTGGACGGCTGGACCCTGTTGACCGGTTCATTGGTAAACAGCTTTCTGGTTTGACCTTGTAACATCTTCCGGAGGATCGACCCATGACACCTGAATTCGTAATCGGCTTTGCCCGCCAATCCATCGAACTGGCCCTGTCCATCTCACTGCCCATGCTGGGCATTGGCCTGACTGTGGGCGTCATTATCAGTATCCTGCAGGCTGCCACCCAGATCCAGGAAATGACTTTGACCTTCATCCCCAAAATCGTATCCATTTTTTTGGCGCTGCTGATCTCCTTCCCCTGGATTCTGGACAAGATGACTACGTTTACTGAAAATTTATTTCTCAATTTACCGAATTACATCAGGTGACGGGGACAAAGCCCGGGATGTCAGCTGTTTACCTCAACTTGCTTTGTTGGACAAAAAAAATTCTTTTCGCTATCAAATAACTATGATGCCCGGTGAATACCTGCCGGGCACTTTGGGCTGTTGTTCTGTACTCGTTTCATAATACAATGAAATTGCTCTTTATTGCTATTTCATTATCAACTGTTTATGAAACAAAAAAGTCGACAGGCCCTTGTCATTTTATTTTTTGGTTCATATACTGTCGTGAAACACTTTCAAGCGGGCTCAGTTATAGATATTTATGCAAGATAGCTCACATTATGAAGTCACCTTGTTGAAGGCGCATTTCGACGTCATTCCCTTTGACATCTATGTAGTGGATGTCGAAAGTTATGAAATAATCTTTACGAACCGCGTCATTTCGAACCGGCTTGGAGACGTAGTCGGCCATACCTGTTATAAGACGCTGTATCAAAGAGATACGCCCTGCCTGTTTTGCAAAATACCGCAACTGATAGACAAGCACCAGAAACCCAATGGCGCCACCGTCATTTTCGAAAACTTTCACGACCTTGAAGACCGTTGGTATCAATTTCAGGAAAAAGCCATTGGCTGGCCGGACGGCCGCGTGGTGAAATATTCGATCGCCGTAGATATTTCCGAACTGAAACTGGCCCAGAACAAGCTCGCCGAAGCCCATGCCGAACTGGCACTGAAAAACAAGGAACTCGTCAACCAGAACTCGCTGCTTTCGGAAAACATCAAACTGCGCGAAGAGGTCGAACGCATCACGCGCCATGACCTTAAATCTCCTTTGACAGCTGTCATCAGTCTTTCCGAACTTCTGCTCTGCGACTTTGATCTCGTCCCCGAACTTCGCGACATCATAACCAAAATTTCAGAATCCGGCCTGACCATGCTGAAAATGATCAACCAGTCGCTGGATTTGTACAAACTCGAACGCGGACGTTACGCGCTGGCCCCCATCTCCATGGACGTGGTGATGCTGATTCGCAAGGCCATCTTCGACCAGGGACGACTCATCAATTCAAAATCACTTCGGATCACTTACAGGGCCGACGGCCGGGAAGCCCCGTCGGATTTCCAGGTGCACATTCTCGGGGAAGAACTGCTCTGCTATTCGCTGTTTGCCAATCTGATCATCAACGCACTGGAGGCAGCCCCGGCAGGAAGTGAAATTCTGTTTTCCATTCATACCCAACGGCCTGAGAATCCACAACTGGTGCTGATTGAAATCACCAATCAGGGCGAAGTGCCTGTGGCCATCCGCAGCAATTTTTTTGACAAGTACATCACCTCCGGCAAAATCGGCGGCACCGGCCTGGGCACTTACTCCGCAATGCTCATAGCAAAAGCCCACGACGGCGGTCTCACGCTGGATACTTCCGTCCCCGGATTCACGACCCTGAGGGTTGAATTTCCCAAGGCGGACTCTTAAGCTGGTTCCATCCCCTTTTTTACAAAGAACTGCTTTACCTTCTGCTCATTGGACGGTACATTTTTTTTCATGGACCTTTTGATGATCGAAAATACCCTGTTTGAAAGTCATTTCAACATGATTCCTTTTGGCATCTATGTTGTGGACGTCAAAACTTACGAAATTATTTTTACAAACAGGTATTTCAAGGATCATTTCGGCGAACCTACGGAAACCTGTTGCTACAAGGCCATCTACAAGCTGCAGGATCCTTGTCTGATGTGCAAACTGCACGAACTCGTCGACGCGGACAAACGCCCCAACGGAAAGACGTTCAGCTATGAACAATTCAATGAAATCGATGATCAATGGTACCAGATCAATGAGCGCGCCATGACCTGGCCGGACGGGCGCGTTGTTAAATATTCGATTTTCGTCAATATCTCCGAGCTCAAGGAAACCCAGAACCGCCTTGCCGAAGCCCACGCGCAGCTGGCGCTCAAAAACAAGGAGCTGGCTCGGCTTTCCACCACGGATACCCTGACGGGAATTCCCAACCGCTTGCAACTCAATCGCTTGTTCAAAAAAGAAATCGATCGTTCCACCCGAAGCGGCCGGGCGTTCTCCATTATTTTACTGGACATCGACAAATTCAAATGCGTCAACGACCAGTTCGGCCATCAGGTTGGCGACGCCACTCTGATTTCCATAGCAAAACTTATCAGTGAAATCATCCGCAAAACCGACATGGTCGGGCGTTGGGGTGGGGAAGAGTTCCTTGTCATCTGTCCCGAGACCGAACCCGACGGAGCCGTGATCCTGGCGGAAAATTTGCGTGCGCAAATCGAAGCCATCCAGTTTCCTTTCAAAAAAACGCTCACCGCCAGTTTTGGTGTCAGCGGCTTTAGCCCCGGAGACAGCCCGGAATCCCTGACCAAGCGTGCGGACAGCGCGCTTTACGAAGCCAAACGCAAGGGACGCAACCAGGTCGCCCACGTGTAGGCCGTAGCCCGTACACCTTGTTTTGGCCCCACCCTGACTATCCCACATTCATCCCTGCACGAATCCGTAGAAAATTCCCAAAGCTATGGCTCCCGCCTGGGCCACGTTCATTGAATCCACCTTGGCCACCATGGGAATCCGAATTTCATGATCGCATTGCTTGAGCACGCCCGGACGTACGCCCTTATCTTCGTTTCCCAGCACCAGTATGGCCGGAAATTCCGGACGCAGCTCATAAATGCTTTCCGCATCTTCGCCCTGGCGCGTTCCATAAATGGTGAATCCGTTTTCCTTTGCCTGAGCCAGAGCCTGTCCCAGGTTGGGAACCTTGGCAACGGGCAGAAACGACAGCGCCCCGGCGGAAGCTTTCATGGCGCCGGGACCAAGCTGCGCGCTGTTGTGCTTGGGCAGCAGAATGCCCGCGCCGCCCATTGCATAAAACGTACGCGCCAGAGTGCCCACGTTGCCCTGGTCCTGCACCTGGTCCAGAGCCAGAAGCAAAGGGAACCCGGACTGCTTTGCCAGCTCCAGCAAAGCCTCCGGAGAGGCAAAGCCCGGACTGAAAAGTTTGGCCACGCAGCCCTGATGATTTCCTTCGGCCATCTGGTCCAAACGCTGGCGCGGCGCTAACGAATACCGTACGCCCGCTTTTTTGCACGCATCCAATACGCGCTGCAGACCGCCATGGACCAGATCCTTTTGCACGTATACCTGGTCCACCAGTTCAGCCGAACCTTTCACATAGTCCATTACCGCCTTTCTTCCGTATACCAGCTCCAATTCATCCATCGTATCTCACCAATCCACACGACTACCGTCGGTTACAATTTGTCAACCTGAAAAAACTCTACAAAAAATCTCATGATTTTCACATGATGGCGTCATTTTTTTCGCCAACCGCTTTTTTTTGACTGTCAAAATTACATTTTTTTCATCTTTCTGAATTCGCCTTCAACTTATTCCTTTTTTCGAGCTTTACTTTTTCCCATTAATCATCAGGCAGTTAAAAATAGTCTAGAAAATCAAACAGATAGTTGGCATTTTATTTGTATAACAGGCATAACATCTTGCAATAACAGCTTGTTCAAACTGGCGGGAGGAAAGAATGCGCAAGTTTATGATCCTGTTCTTTTTCATTTTGATCACGCTTTCCGCATCATGCGCGCGGAAGGCTCCCATCCAATCCGTTCAAATTAAAATGGGAAACAGCTACGCAACCCTGGAACCCGAACTGACCGACCCTGGAAAAGTAACACCACTTAATGATAATCTGCTTTCTCCACAAGAAGTTCGTGCTTTGAAATCCGAATATGTCATACGCTTCCCCAAGACGGCCTATGCACAGGATTTAATCCGCGATCAGTTCATTTTTCTGCACCGCGACGTCAATGCCAAACTGCAGGTCTGGATGCGCAGGGCGGAACTGTATCTGCCGTACGCCAAACAGGTTTTCAAAGAACGCGGCCTGCCCGAGGATCTGGCCTACCTCGCCTTCATAGAAAGCGGCTACAATCCGCAGGCAGTCTCCCGTTCGGGCGCGGCCGGCGTCTGGCAGTTCATGCCCTTCACCGGGCGCCGTTTCGGCCTGCATTGCGACTGGTGGGTAGATGAACGGCGCGATCCTTACGCCGCCAGCGTTGCTGCGGCAACCTACCTTTCCAAACTGCACGACATGCTGGGCGACTGGTCGCTGGCCATCGCCGCCTACAACGCGGGCGAGGGCAAGATTGGCCGTGCCGTCGCCGCCTGCGGCGCCAAGGATTTCTTCGAACTGCACAAAAGAAACTGCACCTTGCCCATCGACAAACGCCTCAAGCAGGAAACATTATATTACGTCCCGCGTTTCGCCGCCATGGTCAAGATTGCCAACAACTTCGAACTGCTCGGATACGGCCCGCTTCACTTTGAAAGAACGCCCGCTTTGACCCAGGTCGACGTCAAAGGCGGAACCGACCTTTCCAGACTCTCCCAGGCCGCCGGCATGCCCTGGGAAGAGTTCTCCCTGCACAACCCGGCTTTTCGCCGCCAGGGCACGCCCCCCGGCCGCGTATGCAGCGTATACGTCCCTGTCACGTCCGTTGCCGCCGTCAAATCGTTTCTCTCCAGTTCGCGTTCCACTCTGGCCATTTACCAGCCCTACACCGTCGTACGCGGCGACAGCTGGAACCGCATTGCGAAACGCTTTGGAACTACGGTTACTGTTCTGAAACAGGCCAACAACTATCATTCAAATTTACTCACCCCTGGGCAACATATTGTCGTACCTGGGCGCTCTGCCAGACCTGCCGTCCTGGCGGCATCCTCACGCAACAACCCTTCCAGGACTTCAAAAAACCGCAATTATTCTTCCGCTTCACATAAAAGAAAAACCGTTGCTGCGCACTCCACCGGCCCCTATCGCGTACGCCCCGGAGACACTCTCTACTCCTTGTCCAAGCGTTTCGGCTGTTCCGTGAATTCGCTGATGCGCGCCAACAATTTCTCCACTCCGAGCGAGCTCATGGCCGGAAAAAACATCCGCGTTCCCGGACACAACAACGGACAGCGTACGTATGCCTTGCTGCCCAAAAAACCCTATAAACCCGCGTACAGTACGCAACGGTCCAACAACCGTTCCGCCAGCTACCGCGTACGCCGTGGCGACACGCTCTGGAGCATTGCCCGCAAGTTCAGCGTACCGCCTCAACATCTGCTGCAATGGAACGACATGAACCGCAACAGCGTTATCCAGCCAGGCGACAAGGTGGTCGTGTACCTGGATTAACATAACGCCACCACTAAAACCGGGTTTGCTGTTTCTGCCTGGAGCCGGAAAACTGCATGTCGCTCGTTTTCCAGCACCTCCTGCCCGCGGAAAAAGCAAATCCGGTTTTTTATTTCTCTGCTTTTTCCATTCACTTTTTCCTCCTAACGCTGCTTGCATCGGGGCATTCTTTGCCATACCATCTTTGTTTTCTCCATACTCAACCGTGCTTCGGCACATAAGCCGTTTTCACAGGAGTACCTCATGGATGAGCAAGCGTTACGTGCCCATTTTATGCGGCACGGTATTTTTTCCTGGAACGAATTGATGACGCCGGACCTGGCAAAAGCCAAGGACTTTTACGGCGAAATTTTCGGCTGGACGTATACGGAAGAGACCATAACCCAAGGCCCAATGGCAGGGCAGCCATACGTCGTCGCCCACGCGGGCGAAACCATGGCGGCAGGCATGCTGCCTTTATGTAGTCCGGAGGTGCCTCCCAACTGGGGCGCCTATGTTACTGTGGAGAATCTGACCGAGACCCTTGCCAAAGTGGAAAATCTTGGAGGCAAGGTCATTATCCCAGGCACTCCCGTCAAGGACATGGGGCTGTTCGCCGTGATTCAGGACAATACCGGAGCGTTTCTGATGCTTATGGAATTCCAGCCGCAGAAGTAGCCGCCACGAGCGTGGCTGCAGCGGCGGTCCTATCCGGCCAGTTGTTGCAGCACCAGGTTCCGGGCACCCTGCACCGGCAGCTGTTGTCCGGTCCAGAGCTGAAACTGCAGGGCGGCCTGGCCCACGAACATGGACAAACCGTCGATGCACTCAAGTCCCTTTTCCGCGGCTTCGGCCAGAAAGACTGTCTGCTGCGGATTGTAAACAAGATCATAAGCCACCTGGCCCGGCATGAAGCAGGATGCCGGCCAGGGGCTTTTATTTTGATTATCGCCTTTCATGCCCAGGGGCGTCGCATTCACGAGCAGTCCGGCCGCACAGCCGGTACGCTCTTCCCAGGGCACGCACACCGCGCCGAATTCTTCGGCCGGCTTTTGGACCTTGGCAGCGGTTCTGTTGGTCAAAAAGAGTTCTTTGACACCCAAATCGCGCAACCCGGCCAAAACCGCTCTGGAAGCCCCTCCAGCGCCTAGAACAAGGGCGGAGGAAAACTTCCGGCCTTGCAGCGGCGCCAGAAATCCCCGGATGTCGGTGTTTTCGCCCAGCAAGGCGCCGTCGCGCCAATATACGGTGTTCACGGCGCCGATGGCGGCGGCGCTGTCGCTTTCGCCGTCCAGAAACGCCCGGACGGTTTGCTTGTGCGGAATCGTCACGCTCAGGCCGGATATGGGCAATACGCGCACAGCGGCTATGAACGCTTCCAGAGATTCCGGAGCCACCGGCCAGCTGCAATAGACATGGGGCAGCTGCAATTCCTGAAAAGCCCAATTGTGCAGAACCGGACTCAACGAATGGCCCAAGGGGTGGCCGATAATGCCAAAGAGCTTTTCAGGAGCCGTAATCATTGTTTTACCAATTGCTCTGCACCGGCCCGGATGGCCTCGGCGTTTTTGGGGATCATATTCGCGTAGCGCGGGGAAATCACCTTGTCCAAACTTTTGACAACCGTGTCGACGGGCATGACGCCGGTGGCCTGCACAAACGCCCCGATGGCGACCATATTGGCCATGCGCGTGTTGCCCAGGCTGTCGGCCACGTCATTGGCCGCAATGGCGTAGGTCTGCACCCGCTCTTTTTCGGTCAGGTCTGGGTCGACCAGCGAGGAATTGATGACCTGCAGGCCGCCGTCCTGAAGCCGGGGCTGGAATTTGTCCAGCGAAGGCCTGTTCATGATGATCAATCCCACGGGGCGCTGAATGATGGGCGAACCGATTTCGTCTTCGGAAATCACCACAGTGCAGTTGGCCGTGCCGCCGCGCATTTCCGGACCGTATACTGGCAGATAAGTGACGTTCAGCCCCTGTTCCATACCCGCGTAGGCCAGAAGATTTCCGATGAGCATCACTCCCTGGCCGCCAAAGCCGGCTATGATCACATCCTGATATAAGCTCATGCCTTTTCCTCCAGATCAGCGGCGCACTCGTGGGTGCCGTCGGTGACATCCCTGTAGACTCCGAGCGGAAAGTACGGGATCATTTCATTGACAACGCGCTCGTTGGCGGCGATAGGGCTCATTTTCCAGTTGGTGGGGCAGGCGGAGAGCATTTCCACGAATCCGAAACCGCGGTCTTCGACCTGGCAGGCAAAGGCCTTCTTGATGGCTTTTTTGGCCTGAATGATCTGCTTGACGTTGGTGGTGGCCACCCGTGCGGAATAGGCCACGCCGCCCAGGCCGCCGATGATCTCGGCCATTCTGATGGGCAAGCCTTCGCGTTCCTTGCAGCGTCCGCCCGGACAAGTGGTGGTGCACTGGCCTACCAGAGTGGTGGGGGCCATTTGTCCGCCGGTCATGCCGTAGACCGTGTTGTTGATGAAGACGATGCTGATACGCTCGCCGCGGTTGGCAGCGTGCATGATTTCAGCCATGCCGATGGAGGCCAGGTCGCCGTCGCCCTGATAACTGAACACAAAGGCGTCCGGACGGGCATGCTTGGCGCCGGTGGCCACTGCCGGGGCGCGCCCGTGTGGCGCTTCCACGCTGTCCACTTTCAGATAGTTGTAGATAAACACCGAACAGCCCACCGAACCGATGCAGATGGCTCTGTCCAGAAGATTCATTTCCACCAGGCATTCCGCCACCAGACGGTGCGCGATGCCGTGATGGCAGCCCGGACAATAGTGCGTGGGGCGGTCAAACTGCGCCTCGCTCAGATCATAAACAAGTTTTTCAGCTGCGCTGTCCATTATTTCCTCCCTGCAGCGTCCCTGATGGGAGCTTCAAACATATCCGGGGTCGGCAGATCTCCGGGCATGACGCCGAAGAAATCGGAATCGGCTTTGGTTCTGATTGCCAGGCGTACGTCCTGCACCATCTGGCCGCAGTTGTGCTCGATGGTCAGAAAGCGTTTTCCGGCTTCCGCCAACTGCAGCAGCCCGGCTTCCGGGAACGGAAACAAGGTCTGGGGTCTGTACAGTCCGGCCTTGATTCCCTGGCTGCGCAATTTCCGCACCGTGCTTTTCACAATCCGGCCGATGGAGCCGTAGGCCACGGCCACGATGTCGGCGTCTTCGGTCATGAAGGATTCGGCCCGGGCCAGCGGTTTCATGGCTTCATACTTCGTCAGCAACGTACGCGTATGGTTGGCCAGAGCGCCTTCTTCCAGATACAGGGATTTCAACAGACGCACCGGGCGGCCTTTGGCGCCGGTCAGGCACCAGTCCAGGCCTTCATTGGGATCCACGGCCTCAGGCTTCCAGGCAGTGACCGGTTCTTTCATCTGGCCCAGGATGGCATCCGCAAGAATCATTACGGGATTGCGGAACTTGTAGGCGAGATCAAAGGATTCGATCATCATATCGTAGGCTTCCTGGCAGGTTGCGGGCGCCAGCACGAACAGGTTGTAATCGCCATGTCCACCGCCTTTTACCGCCTGGAAATAATCGCCCTGGGAGGGGCCGATGTCGCCTAGGCCCGGTCCGCCGCGGTTCATGTTAACGATGACGCCGGGCAGTTGCGAGCCCGCGATGTAGGAAATGCCTTCGGCCATCAACGAAATACCCGGGCTTGACGAGGACACAAAGCTGCGGATGCCGCAGGCGGCTGCGCCCAGCAGCATATTTACGGCGGCCACTTCGCTTTCCGCCTGTACGAACTGCCCGCCGGCGTCCGGCAGGGCTTTGGAAAGCAGCTCGGGGATGTCGTTCTGCGGCGTGATGGGATAGCCGAAATAACATTGGCATCCGGCGGCCAGCGCACCGTAGGCTATGGCTTCGTTGCCCTTGAAAAATTTACGTTCGCCCTGTTTCTCGCTCATCAGCTGTCCTCCTTGGATGCGGCTTTCGCCTTCTTCGTACGCCATACGCGGATGGCGTAATCAGGGCAGATCATGGCGCAGGAGGTGCAGCCCGTACATTTCTCCATGTCGGCTTCCGGCACCTCGGCCACTTTATAGCCCTGCTCATTAATCCGGTTGGACTGCACAATAATCTGCACCGGGCAGACCGTCGTACAAAGCAGGCAGCCTTTGCAGCGTTCTTCGATGATTTTGATTCGTGACATGCCACTTCCTCGGCTGGAGTTGGTTCTTTTCCGCCTGATGCGACCACTACGGCCGCAGGCAGAGATGCGCTCTTTTTCCCTGCCCGGACATATTGACGCACCGCTTCTTGCTGCATGACCAGAGACAAGAAAGCAACCGGACGGCTATCTGTGAGACAGGTCCTGAAGGCGGCGTGAATCGCCGGGCGTATGATGCCGCATGCGGCACCTGCGTCTACCCTACGCACCTGGCGGGCGCGTAGGGCATTGTCTGAGAGCGGGAAAAAGATTCTGGGAGTCCTTTTTCCTCATTCATAAGCGTGAGCAAGTAGAATTACGACAAATGAAATAAAAATCAATGCCCATTTGCCTACCTGCCGACTATAAAATCAACATTGCGTCGCCGTACGAATAAAAACGGCAGCCCTGTTCCAGAGCCCGGGCATAAGCCCGGAGCACGCGTTCCCGCCCTGCGAAGGCGCTGATCATGATCAGCAGCGACGAGCGGGGCAGGTGAAAATTCGTGATCATATGGTCCACTACGCCGAAACGGCTCCCCGGCTTGAGGAACAGATTGATGGGACCGCGATAGGGGGCTATCTCCCCCAATCGTTCGTAAACGCCTTCCAGAGTCCGTACTGTGGTGGTGCCCACCGCGACAACGGGGCGGTCCTGATCCTTGGCAGCGATTACGGCATCAGCGGTTTCCTGCGACAACTCCACGAACTCCTCATGCATCCGGTGGTTGCGGATATCCTCTGCGCGTACCGGGCTGAAAGTCCCGTAGCCGACGTACAATGTCGCTTCCGCCCAGTCATGTCCCGCGGCTGTCAACGAAGCCAGAAGTTCGGGCGTAAAATGCAGCCCCGCCGTAGGGGCCGCCGCGGATCCCTGTTTGGTCGCATCGGCAAAAACGGTCTGATAGCGGCCCGTATCCGTGGCCACGGCTTCCCGTTTGATGTACGGCGGAAGCGGAGGCTTGCCGATTGCGTTGAATATCTCGTAAATATCGCCGCGCCAGTGCAGCAGGACCTTGCTTTGTCCGAAATCCCCCACGGAAACCACTTCCACCTGCAAATCATCCGTAAAGTAAAGCAGATCTCCGGGCTTGCGACGACGGGAACCGCGCAACAGACCGTCTGCGGCCGCACTTAGCCAGCCTTCCGTTTTGCGTTCGGCTTGCAGCAGCGGAAGGGGAGTCAGCAACAGAAATTCCGCCTTGCCCCCCGTAGGTGTGCTGCCCAGGATTCTTGCCGGCAATACCTTGGAATTGTTCGCGACAATAAGCGCATGCTCCGGAAGATACGTTCCCAATTCCGTGAACCTACGCAATTCCATCGCGCCTGTGGCGCGGTTCAAAACAAACAGCTTCGAACCATCACGTTTATCCGCCGGAATCTGGGCAATCTGATCTTCCGGCAACTCATAGTCGTAACTCGCCAATGCGTATTCTTCAGGCACAATCGTCATGCGGCCGTTCCTTTTTTGCATAAATTGCGGCCCGGATGCGCCGCCTCGAAGAGGGTCCCTAGTACACTGCACCTACTTTTTCCAGTCCTTTTATGTGAAATAAATTTGCGGTTTCATGCAGGCTCATGTATGCCAGATGCCAATTGGTATGCGTTGACGGCTTTCCGACACGTACAATGCCAACAACCTGATTTTTTTCGTTCATTTGTCGTTTTTTCTGAATTACAAGGAGGCCTTCATGCTTCGTTCGCTGTTTACTTCCGCCCGTGACACCAACGGCATCCTGAGTTTCTGCATTATATGCCTTATTTTTTGCAGCCTTGCCGCTTGCACGCCCAAGCCCGCTGATCCTGCGGCGGCTCCGGCGGATGGATCCATGGCTCCCGCTCCTGTGCCGGAAGCGGGCCCCACGGATTTCTATTATGATTTCGACGACATTCTTGTCCCCAAGGAAATGGAACTGCAAACTGACGAGTCGTTTATCCTGGAAACTCCCAATCAAAAAACCGGCGTCATGGTTTTTGAGGGCAAGGTCGAAATTCTTTCGCTCACCAGCTTTTTCATCAACAATATGAACAAGGACGGCTGGAGCCTGCTGAGTGCGTTCAAATCCAACAGAACCATCCTGGTTTTTGAGAAAACCGATCGTATCTGCGTCATGAACATCACCGACGGCAAATTCAACACGTTGCTCGAAGTCTGGGTTTCTCCACGCAGCGGCGGAAACGCTGCAGTCCCGCCCGCAGCAACTAATTTAGTCCAGTAGCCCTATGACGGCACTACTCACTTTCAGCTCTTTGACGGGGAAACGTCTGCATCTTGGAGTCTCCGGCAGCGTAGCCGCGTACAAGTCTCTTGAGCTGTTGCGCCTTTTTCAGGGCACGGGGTTGGAAGTGGGAGTGACGCTGACCGACGCGGCCAGACAATTCGTGACCCCTCTCAGCTTCAGCGCTTTGGGGGCATCGCCCGTATTGGAGTCCATTTTTCCGCAAAGCGGAAACAGCATCGACTACGACATCAATTCGCACCTGGCGCCCGGACGTATTGCCCAAGCCTTTGTAATTGCCCCTGCCACGGCCAACACCATTGCCAAACTGGCCCATGGCCTGGCCGACGACATGCTCTCGTGCAATGCGCTTTCATTTCCAGACAAATTGGTCATCGCTCCAGCTATGAACCCGAAACTCTGGAACGCTGCGGCAACGCAGGAAAATGCAGCTCTGCTTTGCCGCCGAGGCCATCTGATGCTGCCCCCCGGACAGGGCACCATGGCATGCGGCGATGCGGGGCAGGGGCGGCTTCCGGACCTTGCGACGATCTATTACCAGACTTTGCGCCTGCTCTGCGAACAGGACCTTTCCGGGAAGAAAATTTTGATCACCATGGGACCGACCCGCGAACCCTGGGACGGCGTACGATTCTGGTCCAACCCGTCTTCCGGCAAAATGGGGCTCGCTCTGGCGATTTCCGCCTGGTTGCGCGGGGCTGATGTTCATTGCGTTCTTGGCCCTGTTGATTTTGACTTGCCGCATTTTCTACATACCTATTCCGTGGAAACCGCCCAGCAGATGCATGACATCTGCCATTCCATCTGGCAGGGCATGGACATAGGCTGTTTCAGCGCCGCGGTCTGCGATTTTCGACCCGTATCCATCGGCTCGGAAAAATTCAAAAAAACCGACGCTGGAGACGCCTTGCGCATTCTTTTTGAAAAGACCACCGACATTCTGGCATCCATTGCCCTCAAACGCGCAGTACATCAACTTCTCATCGGTTTTGCCGCCGAGACCTCCAACCTGCAGCAGTACGCCGAAGACAAACTGCAGCGGAAATCTCTGGACCTTGTGGTAGGCAACCTGGTCGGAACACCGGATTCCGGATTTCAGGCCGACACCAATAAAGTACTTATCGCGTCCAAACAAGGCATCGTAGCTGA
This sequence comes from Desulfovibrionaceae bacterium, assembly GCA_963677785.2. Lineage (GTDB taxonomy): Bacteria > Desulfobacterota > Desulfovibrionia > Desulfovibrionales > Desulfovibrionaceae. Next base: position 1,051,075 of record CAXXDH010000003.1, read on the forward strand.
TCTCCCCGTACAGTCTAAAAGTGATATTGCCTGGAGGATTTGGGATTGTCTTTTGGACATCTGAAACTATCTGAAACGATGCGCCCCTGGCATACGGCAGGGTTGCGTTTTTTGTTTCCCGACAACAGCACTTGTGAAACCACTGCCGACTCCCTGTGTTCTGATCCCGCAGCTGAGCTTCCAGAAGAAATCTTGCAACAACTCTATGCCAAGGTCTGCACTCCCTGCTTTTCAGTCTGGACTTACTGGGAACTTGGTGAGGATTTATTACTGACGCCCAGCCAGAAACGCCGGACCTGCCTGGCTGCCTTGATGCGACAGCTCGGGTGGCCCAAAGGCAGTATTACCTTCTGGCCTGTGGCCATACCAACGGAGAACTCCGTCAGTCCTTTTGTTTCGTTATTTTGGCAAACACTGGCTCAAATTCAGCCGAAACTCATAGTTGTTTTCGGCCGCCAAGCCTATTCGTGCTTGGCGCCCCAGAAACCATACAAGCTTTTTCATTGCGAGGGTACGGCTCCTATGCTAGTTCCTGTTCCTGACCTCGCAGGACTTGACGTCGGCAACGAGCTCTCCAAACAAACAATTGACACTTTGCAACATTTCAGACCCTGTTCTTAGTGCGTACCATAGAGAGTTTATGACTTGTTGGGCTGGCAAATATCCTATTGCAAAATATCACGAGCTCATGATCGAAAAAAAAAGCCTGACGGCATGGGCTCATTGACTCTGGTAAAAACTCTGGTTATGAGCTCCGATCTTGCTTTTTTTTATTTTGGAATTTATTTTCAATAACCAGTGGAAAGTCTTCAAAATTAAATTGTTACAGATTGACATTTTACTTTACAGGGTACTCTACTATGCGTTTTCTTGTCACCGGAGCAGCAGGATTCATTGGGTTTCATCTTTGCCATCGTTTGGTTAAAGAAGGTTTTCAAGTTACCGGTTTAGACAACTTGAACCCTTATTATAGTGTCGCATTAAAACAAGACCGTCTCAACCTGCTGAAAGAATTTCCAAATTTCACTTTTTCCCAAACCGACCTGTGCGATAACGAAGCAATCGTTTCCTTGTTTGCAGCAAATGAATTTACCCATGTCGTCAATCTCGCAGCGCAAGCAGGTGTCCGCCACAGCATTGATAATCCCCAGGCCTACATCAATTCAAATATCATTGGTTTTTTCAATCTGCTGGAGGCTTGTCGGCACAATAAAGTGCAACACCTCGTTTTCGCTTCTTCGAGTTCGGTCTACGGCCTCAATACTCAGATGCCTTTTAGTGTACATGATAATGTCGACCATCCCATCAGTTTATACGCGGCTTCCAAAAAATCCAACGAATTGATGGCGCATTCGTACAGCCATCTTTTCAATCTTCCGTGCACCGGATTGCGTTTTTTCACCGTATACGGCCCGTGGGGACGACCGGACATGGCATTGTTTATTTTCACAAAAGCCATTCTGGAAAACAAGCCCATCACGGTCTTCAATCACGGCCAGATGGATAGGGATTTTACGTATATTGACGACATCATCGAGGGCGTCTTTCGGGTGTCCCAGAAAATACCACAAGGTAATCCGGATTGGGATTCTAATGCGCCTGATCCCAGCAGCAGTCCTGGGCCGTATCGCCTCTATAATATTGGCAACAACAACAGCGTAAGATTACTTCATTTTATCAATGTTCTTGAAAAATATCTTGGCAAGGAAGCCGAAAAAATATTCATGCCCATTCAAAGTGGGGATGTTCCTGCAACCTTTGCCGATATTGACGACCTGACTCGTGATTTTGGATTCCGGCCCACAACGACAATTGAATACGGTATTCGTGAGTTTGTATCCTGGTATCAGGATTATTTTTCTGTCTAATTTCAGCCATGATTCTCTCCAATGCGAACCCCTCTCAAGGTCATTTTCAGCATTGATGTTGAAGAAGAAGGATTATTCAGCGGCAGATACGAGCAGCACCCGCAATCATGTACTAATATTTCTCTGCTTCCCCGCCTCGAAGCAATTACATCTGCCCATGGTATCCCGTTAACATTATTATGTGATTACCCTGTTCTCAACAATCCTGAGACTCATGACGTTCTTCTTGGACTTCAAGAGCGTGGTGCTGCCCTGGGCTTGCATTTACATCACTGGAATACGCCGCCGTACCAGGATTGTTCCATCATACAGCCGGCACCTTCCAAAAAGTTACCGCTATCCTTACTCAGCGCCAAACTGGACTCCTTGCTTCAAGCTTTTTCCGTACTTGGTGGGACGTCTCCTTTATCCTTTCGTATGGGGCGCTGGGATTTCAGTACGCAATTGCAGGAAGCTCTGATTGCCAGTCCCATCCAAATCGACAGCTCCATCACTCCCTTGCGTCCTGTGCCCAGTCAAAAAAACCATTTCCTTTGCGGCGTTTCACCTTACTGGATATCCCCCAGAGACAACGGTACGCGCTCTTTGCTTGAATTTCCGCTGACCCTGCATCCTGTATCCTTTGCTTTCGCCCGTTTCATCTATCGAACAGCCTGCACACTGCCTGATACGCTTTCCCGGCGCTTGCTTCGTTATTTTCGTCTGCTTTTCGTGGTCGGGGTTCAACCTGTCTGGTATCCTTTACTTTCCATGAAATGGGCCACGATGTTTCATGTGAAACAGCAAGAGCCTTTTCTGGTCATGTTCATGCATTCGTCGGAATTGCTTCCAGGAGCCAACCCCGTTCTGCCGGACCAGTCGAGCATCGATGCGCTTCTCAAAAAAATTGACCAGTATCTGTTCTGGTTACGCTATTACACGCCTATCCAAGGCGTTACTTTTTCTCAAGCCTATCAACTTCTGGCCGGATCCGACTCTGACTCTTCACACCGCACTCCTTTGACTACATCACAGTAGCATGAAAATTATTCTGTTACTCGAAGACCTTTTATTAGGCGGGACCCAACGACAGGCGCTCCAATTGGCAGCAGGTTTTCTGCAAGCCGGACATTCGCCCGAACTTTGGACACTCACCAACGGCGATCAATTGTCGGAACTCGCTTCGCAGCAGAACATTCTTGTGCGAAAATTAGGGAACAGTGACGTAGTAAGCATCCTAACCCTTACCAGACTGGCGCGGCATCTTCGAAAAGTACGTCCTGATATTCTCTTGTGCTTGACTGTTCTTCCAAATATCTGGGGCAGGATCGTCGGGAAGCTGTGTTTTCTTCCTGTGATTATCGGCGCATGCCGGGGAGGAGGCGCTCCATTCAGACAGCATGAAAAATTTCTCTGGCCTTTAGCCAGACATATCGTCTGCAATTCGCAAGCACTGCATACGGTTCTAGCGCAAGGCTGCGGCGTTCCTGAAAAACGCCTTAGCGTCATTCATAACGGAATAGATACTCAGCTGTTTAATCACAGCGATACGCAGCCTGATGCTCCCACTGTTCTCCATGTCGGGCGCCTTGTTCCAGATAAAAATCAGGAGACCCTGATCAAAGCCTTCAGCCTGGTACGGAAACAAATAGCAAATGCCCAACTGCGGATTGTGGGAGATGGCCCTTTATTAGATCAATTGCAAAGGCTGGCGCAAACGCTTTTACCTAAAAACTCCTACCAATTTGTTCCTGGAACAACATCCATAGCACCCATCTACCGTCAGGGGACTCTTTTTGCCATGAGTTCCGTACGTGAAGGACTGCCAAACGTCGTGCTTGAAGCCATGGCTTGCGGACTACCTGTTGTTGCCACGAGGGTAGGCGGCATTCCGGAACTTGTTGAAGATGGCGTAACCGGATTGCTTGTTTCTCCACAAAATCATGAAGATATGGCCTCGTCCATGATTACATTACTTGCCCATCCGACCAATGCCCGCGCCTTTGGCAGGGCAGGACAGGATACATTACAAAAAAAATTTTCTTTGTCTGCGTCACTTTCCGCCCATTTAGCTCTTTTTGATTCATTTTTTCAACTTTAGCCATTGATTTTTCACAAGGTTTTTTTACAATACATGAAACCTCAAAGGGGTTATCTTGTATTTGTCTTATCTTTGTTTAGATTGACATGCGAATTAGAAATAATCTAAAAAACGCTTACTTGGACTCGAACTTCATATTACTAACACAGGAATGCCAGAGGAAGGAATGAATACTAAGCAGACGAAGTTCAAACTTCAGGATTTGTATGACCAGTTTGTAGAAGATGTTCACAACGGAGAGCTTCCCAAAGAAACCGATATCCGTACTTTCATTCGTCTTTTTGAACATTTTGTTACTCAAGTTGATTTTGAAATGACTGCCGAATGTGAAGACTTTATCCATATGTCCAAGCAGTTGCTCCATGCTGTCAAAAGGAAAAGCTTGAGTGAAGCAATCCAACTTGTGGATTCACTGAACGATGCAAAGTCATATTGCCATGATAATTTGCGCTGATTTTTTCATCAATGTTTCCCGTGAAACATTCAAGTAATAACTCAAAGAGGGTAGCTATGCTTATGGGACGAAACATTGTTGTAGCCAACCAGAAAGGCGGCGTGGGAAAAACCACAACCGCCATCAATCTTGCCGCCTCCCTGGCTGTTATGGAAAAGCGGGTTCTTCTGGTTGACTGTGATCCACAGGCTAATGCAACCAGCGGTATTGGCATGGAAGTATCCAATGGTACGAGTTCGCTGTATTCCGTATTCTTTACACCCGATCAGGTTGAAAGTGCCATTTATAAAACAAATTCTCCTTTTGTCAGCGTTCTTCCTTCTACAAAAGACCTTGTAGGATGCGAAGTGGAACTTGTTGATAAAATGGCAAGGGAGTTCTTCCTGTCTGACGTTATCAAGCCCGTGGATAAACAATTCGATTATATTATTTTCGATTGCCCGCCTTCATTGGGCATGCTGACGCTCAATGCGCTCTGTGCGGCCAATGAGCTGTTGATTCCTTTGCAATGCGAGTACTTTGCCCTGGAAGGAATTGTGAACCTGCTTCAGACCTTTGAGCAGGTAAAAAAACGCTTGAATCCGAAACTGAATCTTTTGGGCGTGCTGTTAACCATGTATGACGGTAGAAACAAACTATCCAAACAAGTGAAAAACGAAGTCCGGAAATGCTTTCCGGACTTGCTTTTCGAATCCATCATACCGAGAAATGTGCGTCTGTCAGAAGCCCCCAGTTATGGAAAAACAATCATCAAATACGATATCAAATCCAAAGGGGCGGAAGCCTACCTGGCCTTGGCCAAAGAAGTGGTGTTACGTAAACCAAGAGTACATTAATTTTCAAAGCATCATTTCGGAGTTGCTGCACTGGAGACATTGTTCAGATACGGAAATTGCTCTATGAGGTTTCTTCCTCAAGCTCACAAGCTTTGCATTCGGTCTTGATACAATCTTTGAAATGGCGCTTGGTGACGATGGCATGACAGTTACAACAACAGAAACGCGCCAAACCACCGAGATTGGCGGCAAGCAATGTGAATTTGCGAGGTGAGTCATGAACCCAGTCGTCTGTTTTCGCACCGCAAACTTCGCAACAAACTTCCGCATTCGGAGGATATTTGAAGTCCCAATATTCCTGTAAGAGTTCCCAATCGGCCATAGGCTCTTTCAACTCATTGCGTACCGCCATTTTACCTGTTTTGGTCAAGTGTTCGACCACTACACTGGAAAGTTCGGACCATAGCTCCGGAGAGATCATGACACCGTACAGTTCGCCACCAGCCGTATATAACTCTTGTATTCCTTCAGGGTATTTTCGCATTCGTTTCTCCTTTTTTACCAGACTATAGTGTGTCGTTAGAAACTGTCAATTTTTGATTATTTAGTGAGCACAGGGAGGTACCATATGGCCATGGCGCAACGTGGATTAGGCAAGGGGCTGGATGCGCTTTTAAAATCTTCCACTGCCGTAGCGGAAGATGAAACAGTTTCCGAACAACAGATCACGGATATACCCGTGGATTCGATTTCTCCGAGTAAATTTCAACCTCGACGGGATTTTCCCGCTGAAACGCTGGAAGAATTGGCCCAATCCATCAAGGAACAAGGTGTCTTGCAACCAATATTGGTTCGCGCGGTTCCAGGTCGCCCGCATTCCTACGAACTGATCGCAGGAGAAAGACGATGGCGCGCTTCACAACTCGCGAAAATCCAACAGATTCCCGCTCTGATAAAAGCTTTCTCCGATGAAGAAAGCATGCTTATCGCGCTGGTCGAAAATCTGCAACGCGAAGATTTAAACGCCATGGATGAAGCCCAGGGGTTATGGCAATTGCAGCAACAACTGAAATTGACTCAGGAAGAGCTTTCGGAAAAAATCGGTAAAAGCCGTCCGGCAATAGCCAACAGTCTGCGACTATTGCAATTGCCTGATTTAATCAAAGACCACCTGCGCAACGGCCGTATCAGCGCCGGACACGCGCGCGCATTACTTGCCGTTTCTGATGAAGAAGCACAGCAGCAATTGCACCGCAGGATTCTGGAGCTGGACTTATCCGTACGGGAAACCGAGGCCCAGGCTTCCTACTGGAAAGCCAATGGACAATTGCCCGATGCGGATCAGGCAACAACACAGGCATCCAAACCAAAACGTACGGCTTCTCAAAAATCCCCGGAATTTATTCCTTTACAACAACAGATGTCCCAGTTTTTCCAAACCAAAGTTGCACTTCGCGGTGATCGTTCCAAAGGGCAGATCGTCTTGGCATTTGATTCTGAAGAGAAGCTCATGCACTTGCTCGAACGTCTGGGTGGAAAGGACTTTACCGACAATTTCAGCAATTAGGCGACATTCCGCCAAAAGGGACACGCATGGGCGCATTGTTCAACAAAACTGATCTGAATGATTGTCTGGCAAAATTTACGGATGCCAGAGTTGGAATAGTCGGCGATGTCATGCTGGATTGTTACATTTACGGTTCTGTGGACCGCATTTCTGCGGAAGCTCCTGTCCCCATCGTCAATGTGACCAACGAACTCCTGGCATTGGGTGGCGCCGCCAATGTCGCCAATAACGTCATCTCGCTTGGCGGCATACCCGAATTCATCAGCGTTTCGGGCGATGACACCACTGCACAGCAGATCGAATCTCTCCTCGAGTCCAATTCCATCAGGTATCATTTGATTAAAGACCCATCCAGACCATCCAGCCTGAAAACCAGAATTATCGGACAAAATCAGCAAATAGTACGTTTTGACAAGGAGCAAACAACATCGATTTCCGCAGTCGTACGGCATAATGTTCTCGATTCTCTAGAACAAACTATTGATGGATGCGATTGCATTATTTTTTCCGATTATGCCAAAGGACTATTTGGAATGGAGTTGATGAAGTCGATCCGGACCTTGTTGTCTGATAAACAAAAAAACATTCGCATACTTGTTGATCCTAAGCCCCGTAATCTTGATTTGTTTTCCAAGGCATTTTTACTCACCCCCAATGCCAAAGAAGCCGGTCAGGCCATTGGTATGGGTACACCAAAAACCAAAGAGGAAATCATCCGAACCGGCCGTGCGGTGTTGGAGGCATATCCCTGCGAGAACCTGCTGATTACCCTCGGATCTCAAGGTATGGCGCTATTTTGCCGTACCGGCGGTATCTGGCATATTCCTACCATGGCGCAAAATGTCTATGACGTAACAGGCGCGGGAGATACGGTGGTCGCTACCATCGGTCTCGGACTGGCTGCCGGATGCTCGTTACTGGCAGCCTGCGTACTGGCCAATTATGCGGCCGGTTTGGTAATCGGCAAGCTTGGCACCGCAAATGTTTCCCCCGGAGAATTGCATGCAGCCTTGGGCTATTCTCCGTTACCAGCAATCTCGGATTGGACTGACCAAGGATAACTCATGCCTAACAAAACAGCATTCGATCTGCAGGCGAACAGGCTGAAGAAATTGATCGCTGCCAATCAGGCTCTGGCCCAGGTGGAATCCCTTTCTGAACTTCTTCCGGTTCTTCTTGAGTTTGCACGGGATGTAACCCAGGCCATGGGCGCATCCATCCTGCTGTACAAAGCTGACAGTGAGACACTTGAATTTACCTTGGCAATCAACGAACAGCAGGGAGCTGCGGAAGAGATAATCAGCAAAAAATTTGAACTTGCTCTGGGTGAGGGTATAGCAGGACACGTTGCACAAACAAGGGAATCCTTGCTGGTGGCGGATACGCAGGAAGATACTCGCTTTTCAAGAAAAGTTGATGACGATACGGGATTTCATACGCAAAGCATTGTATGCTCGCCTATTGTTTATCAGGATGAATTACTTGGCGTTGTACAGGTTGTAAACGCCAAGGGAAAATCCAATTTCGATACTTCCGACCTGGATATCCTGGAGAGTTTTTCTCATTTGGCAGCCGTGGCTCTGGTCCGTTCGCGTTTGTTGGAATTGCGTATTCAGCAGGAACGCATGCAGGCCCAGCTAGATGCCGCTGCCAGGATACAAGCGACTTTTTTTCCCAAGTTACCACAACTGGATAGTACGACCGGCATCTTTGCTATTACAAAACCCGCTATTTTTGTCGGTGGTGATGTATACGATCTCATACGTGTATCCAAAGATCTTTTGTTCACTTGTGTGGCCGATGTTTCAGGTAAAGGACTGCCTGCAGCATTGGTAGGGGCGACTCTCTGGACCAAGCTCCGTTCTCTTTCCATGGAATTTGATCGACCTGGAAATCTGTTGAAGGCCCTGAACAACGAAATGTACTCCGTCCTTTCACAACAGCTGTTTGTGACCTGCGTATTGGGGTATTACCATTTACCATCAGGCTGTTTTACCTTTTCACTCGCCGGTCATCCGCCGCCTGTTCACATCGCACCCGGTGCAAACCATTTACTGGAAACAAATGCAGGACTGCCAATAGGGGTTGAACCTGATCAAACATATTCTGAAATGGAGCTGCAACTTGAGCCCAACGAATCGATCCTGATGTATTCGGATGGCGTGGTGGAAGCAAGAAATCGGCACCGTGAATTTTATGGGGAAGAGCGAGTGCTATCATTTTTGGCTTCGATACGGCATCCCTCCTATGGGCAGGCGTTGCTCGAAGAAATTCATTCATGGCAACAAGGTGTTGCAGCCAATGATGATTTGACCATCGTTGAAATATGGCGTGAAGACAGTTCTTCATGTTTCACATGAAACATTGAAAAAAACAAAAGAGTCTGATCCAGAACGAAATAATCTTTTATATTGTCAAAACGTACTGTAAGTAATATAAAAAAATATCTCGGGAGATAAAAAAAGGGGATGCAGATGAATTCGGAAAAGTCCCAGGAAATCTGGTCAATCAAAGTCGATAAAGACGGCGTAGTCAAAATGGCAGGAGAAATTGACTACACGGTCACCCCCAAAATCCGTAGCGGACTATTGAACTACATAGACAAGACCGAGGGGCCGATGCAAATGGACCTGAGCAATCTGAAATATCTGGACAGTTCCGGGCTTGCCGTGTTCATTGAAATCCGTAGGCACCTTGTGGAAAAAGGCAGGACCCTGAAGATTATCGACGTTACTCCTGAGGTGAAAAAAATATTCAAACTCACGCAGGTCGATAAACTGTTCGGTTTTTGATTGTCGCTGTCGAACAACCATCGCGCTACCTGCATCTAAACCAAATAATGGGCAGATCTTCTGTTTTTTCCTTTTTTTGCATCGCAATCAGTGTCTACATCCTGGCTCCGCGATGCATCTTTTTTGCCTGCGGCAAGGTAACAACCCAACCGCAAAATCTGGTTGTTACCCTGCTGGCCACCCTTGTTATTTTTTTTGTACGTCTTTTTTTTAACAAAAAATCCCGCTGAATATTTTCGATTATATGAAGGCCTGAAATAAAAAAAAACAAAATAGATCAAAGCTCTACTGGTGCAGGATCTTCTTACTACAGTTGCGTCAAATAGAAATAAAGCAGGCCCATGTTGATAATGGCTGCCCAAGCTGCAAACAAACGAATTGCCATCGTGATTCCTCCAGTTGTTCGATGCACATAATTTTGACGAAATACATCCAGACAACCGTTCTTTTGCAGAGAGCATGCCAAGCCTTCATAAAAAAAAGTATAGAAACGAAAAGCTTAATCCATACGAAGGGCCTGGCGAATTTTGACTTCCAGTTCCTTTGCGCCGAAGGGTTTCTTGATATAAGCCGTAACACCGGCTTGAACGGCTTCTACTATGTTGTTCTCCATGCGTTCCGCAGTAACCATGATGAATGGCGTGGATTTGCCTTGGGCGTCTGCCCGTAGTTGTTTCAAAAATTCAATGCCGGTCATTTTGGGCATGTTCCAGTCGGAAAGAACCAGACCGATTTTTTCCTTTTTAGCCAAGGCCAGGGCATCAGCGCCATTGTCGGCTTCGACGAATTGTGAAAATCCGATCTCCTTGAGCATGCGTTTGACTATCTGACGGGCAACACGCGCGTCATCGACTATCAATACTTTCGTCTGATTAAAATCCATAGTGCAATACCTTTGTTGCTGGTGGTTGAACTTTATAACACATAAAACAAGCAATTGCCGGGGGGCGTCCACACTTGAAGATTGGTTTCCTGCCGCGGAAAGGGTTACAAAAAATTAAACTCTTCTCTATTGAATAAAATCCAGGGAAACAATAGGTATTCAGGGTCGCTGTCAAATGTTTGTCAACTTTTCTTCCCAAGTGCAAGGACTGTCATGAAAAAAAATGGCTGGATTATTGTCGCCACAGACACCGACGCGGGGAAAACCTTTATTACTGCGGGATTGTTTCGCCAGTTTCTCCTCAGAGGAATTGATTGCCTGGCGGTGAAACCCGTGCAAACCGGCTGTGAAATAGATGCAAAGGGCAATATCAACGCCCCTGATGTCGAAATCTATCGTGCCGCAGCTAAGGGGTTGATTTCGTCTGCAGATAAAGACGATATGCTCTGTTACGCCTACAGTACGCCTTGTTCTCCCGCCCTGGCAGGGGAGCTTTCCGGACATCAACCCGAAATGGATGTCATGGCAGCACATATCCACAAGCTGAAAAGCAAGTTGCTGCTGCTGGAAACCGCCGGAGGCATTTTCACTCCCCTGAACAAGCATAATACCATGCTCGACCTGGTAAAACGGCTGGACTATCCTGTTTTGATCGTTGCGGATAATCGCCTCGGCGCCATCAACCAGGTATTGCTCACTGTGTCGGTACTGCGGCAACATGCGGTGGACATTCAGGGCGTGCTTTTGACAAACCGTACGCCCAAGCAGGAAAATGACATAATTCGGGAAGACAATATCCGTTCCATAACCGCACTGGGGAAAATTTCCATTCTTGCGGATATTCCGAATCTGCCTGATTTCAAGGCCGAAGATCCGCAAAGCTGGAAAGCTGCCGATCCGTATTTCGCTGAGGTTGCTTCCGCGCTCCACGCCTAAGCCCATAATACGCATCATGACCATTTCATCCGAGCAACTCGCATTCGATGCGGAACATCTCTGGCATCCGTACACGTCGGCCACCAATCCCTTGCCTGTTTATCCCGTACGCAGCGCCCAGGGCTGCAAAATTACGCTGGAATCCGGTCAGAAATTGATTGACGGCATGGCTTCCTGGTGGTGCGTCATTCACGGGTACAACCGCCCGGAACTAAATGACGCCATCAAGACGCAGCTGGAAAATATGGCCCATGTCATGTTCGGCGGTCTGACCCATGCGCCCGCCATCGACCTGGGGCGCAAACTGGTGGCCCTGACGCCGGAGACATTACAGCATGTTTTCTTTGCGGATTCCGGATCGGTCTCCGTGGAAGTCGCCCTGAAAATGGCTGTACAATACTGGCAATCACGCGGGTTGATGCAAAAGACCAGACTGCTTTCTTTGCGTTCGGGCTATCATGGCGATACGCTCGGCGCCATGTCGGTCTGCGATCCGATAACCGGCATGCACAGTCTGTTCTCCGGAATTCTGCCACAACAAATATTTACCGAAGCACCGCGCTGCGGCTTTGACACAGCATGGGACGCTACATACCTTGAAGATTTCCAGCAAAAAATCACGGATCATGCCGACAAGCTGGCCGCGGTTATCCTGGAACCCATTGTTCAGGGCGCGGGCGGCATGCGTTTTTACGCGCCGGAATTTCTCCGCCGGGTTCGCGAACTTTGCGATGCCTGCAATGTCCTATTAATCTGCGATGAAATCGCCACGGGATTCGGACGTACGGGCAAAATGTTCGCCAGTGAATGGGCCGGGATATCGCCGGATATCATGTGCGTGGGAAAGGCGCTGACCGGCGGGTACATGACGTTGGCAGCCACACTGGCAACCAGAGACGTGGCCCATACCATTTCCACGGACGGCGGGGTCATGATGCACGGGCCGACTTTTATGGCCAATCCGCTGGCCTGTGCCGCGGCCAACGCCAGCATCGCCATTCTGGAACAAGGACACTGGCCGCAGCAGGTCAAAGACATAGAAACCCGTCTGACCACAGGGTTGGCGCCCTGCAAAGAAATGCCCCAGGTGGCCGAAGTGCGCGTACTTGGAACCATAGGCGTGGTGGAAATGCGTCACCCCGTGGATGTGGCCGTATGCCAGAAACAATTTGTGGCCAAAGACGTCTGGGTCCGTCCCTTTGGCAAGTGCGTCTATGTCATGCCGCCGTATAGCATCAGTGAAAACGAGCTGGAACAGCTCACCAAAGCCATTGTTGAAGTTGTACATGAATTGTAGTCAGGAGCAGAATGGATACGCCGTTACTTAGAGAACTGAAAAACGCCAGCACCGAATCACGCCCCATAACAGCAGCAGCGGCATTGGACCTGCTGCATCTCGAATCCGGGGATTTTGCCGCTCTTTTCGCCTGCACCTCCGTCATGACATCCGCACGATTCGGCAATCGCGTCAGCCTGTGCGCCATAGTAAATGCCAAAAGCGGCGCCTGTTCGGAAGATTGCGCTTTTTGCGCCCAGTCGTTAAGCGCCACTGTGAAATCCCGAATCTATCCGTTCATGGACAGCGACAGGATTCTCGCGGCGTATGACCATGCCCAACTGAACAAAGCGAAATACTTCAGCCTGGTCACCAGCGGCAAGGCCCTGCCACAACAGGATCTGGAAGCGGCTTGCGACGCCGCACGCGCCGTGCATTCCGGTCCGTACTGGTGCGCGTCCATGGGCTGCCTGAATGAACGTCAATTGCAGCAGTTGCGTACGGCGGGTTTCCGTCGCTACCACCACAATCTCGAAACAGCACCCAGCCACTATCCACAGATCTGCCGTACGCACAGCATCGAAGAACGGATAGACACCCTGCGCAAAGCCCGGACCGCAGGTCTCGAACTCTGCAGCGGGGGCATTTTCGGCCTGGGTGAAAACAAGGAACAGCGGGTGGAGCTGGCCATGGTGCTTGGCGCGGAACAGGTGGATTCCATACCTATCAATTTTCTGCAGCCCATCAAAGGAACACGGCTCGAAAAACAGAAGCCGCTGTCGCCAAAAGACATCCTGCTAGCCATAGCCATGCTGCGTATGACTAATCCGCAGGCAGAGCTGCGCATTGCGGCCGGACGTACTATCCTGGGCAGACTGCAGTCGCTGCTCTTTATGGCCGGGTGCTCGGGCATGATGATCGGCGATCTGCTGACAACAAGCGGAGAGGATGTGGCGGCGGACCATGCCATGCTCGGGGCGCTGGAAATGGAACCGGAAACAACAAACGCTGCCGGTAACAGCAAGGAGAAGGTGTAGCAGTGGGATACGTGCTTGGATTTTTTGCGTTGCTCGTTCTTGTGGGCCTGTTCGACTGGAACAAGGCCGGATCTTTTCAGGATTTCGTCCTTGCCGGAAGACGGCAGGGCGTATCCATGGTCAGTTTCTCGCTTATGGCCTCCTGCATCGGCGGTTCCGCCACTGTGGGCGTGGTCGGCATGGCGTACGGAATCGGTTTTCCGGCGTTCTGGTGGCTGGGCAGCGGAGCCCTGGGTCTGGTGATTCTGGGCTTTTTTCTGGCCAACAAACTCCGAAAATACGACGTCAACACCCTGCCGGATCTGGCGGGCGCGTTGCTGGGCAAGAAAACCCGGCCCATCGTGTCTTTGATTATTGTCCCTGCCTGGCTGGGAATTACGGCCGCGCAGTTCGTGGCCATTGCCAAAATTCTCCAGCCTCTGACCGGCATGGACCAGACAGTCGCCATCCTGGCCTGTGCGGCCACGGTCACGGTGTACGCGACGCTTGGCGGGCAGCTGTCCGTGCTCAAGACGGATTTCTGGCAGTTCCTGATCCTGGGCGGCGCTCTGGTGGCCTCCATGGGTTATCTATTTGTTTCCCAGCCCCTGCCTTTGGACGCCTTCAAGATCGAATTTGTCAATGCGGATTTCAACGCGCACAAACTCGCCTATTACCTGCTGATCATGGGCGGCAGTTATATTGTTTGCCCAATGCTTTTCAGCCGTCTATTTACAGCGCGTACGCCCCGTACGGCCAAATGGGCCACCCTGGGCGCGAGCCTCGGTCTCGTGGCCATGAGTCTGGTAATTACCGCCATCGGACTTTGGGCCGCGTACTTTATGCCGGGCATGGAAAACAGCGATCTCGTTCTGACAGGGGCCATTGTGAATCAGCTGCCCGCTGTGCTGCGCGTACTGCTGATTTTCGGCCTGCTTGCGGCCATTACCTCGTCAGCGGATTCCTGCCTGCTGACCGTGGGCAGCATCATCGAACACGACCTGTTTCTCAAACGCCGGGTCGGCAACATTCGTTTGCAGATTTTTTTCTGCGGGCTGCTTTCCGCCTGCATTGCCTGGCGGCAGCCCGATATCATCGGCCTGTTGCTGAACGCCACGACCATTTTCACGGCAGGCGTGGTCTCGCCCGTGGCCGTGGGGCTGCTGGCCGCGCCGCGCAGGAAGATCAAACAGGGCTGGGCCATGGCCGCCGTACTGTGCGGCGGCTTACTAGGCATCTGGTCGGGCTACAGCGGTGATATCGACCTGGCCATGCTCGGTGTCGCCGTCTCGGCCGGACTGTCCTTGGCAGGCGTTTTCTTTGGCGAACAGGAAGCAACCGAGCCTCTGGACTGCCCGGCCTCCTACAAATAGATTATTTCCACATTGAACGGAAAACAAAGGCCCCTCCGGCAGTTTGCAATTGCCTGAGGGGCCTTTTCATTACGCGTACGTTTCTGAAATCAAGGCCCGATCTGGGCAGGTAAAAACAGCACCAGCTGAGGAAAAAGAAACATCAGCGCGATGCAAAAGGCGTAGGCGATGAGAAAATAACTCACGCCCTGGAAAACGCGCTGAATAGGCACCTCGCGGGCCATGGAGGATACTATGAAGGTGCTCACGCCCACGGGCGGCGTCGCAGCGCCCATGGTGGTGACCACGGTGACCACCACGGCGAACCAGATGGGATCATACCCGAGGGAATTCGCCAGGGGGAAAAAGATAGGAATGGTGATCAGCAGCAGGGCCAAGGCGTCCATGATCATGCCCCCGAATACGTAAATCAGGCAGACAATGACCATGATCACGAATCCGGGAATGGGTAGCCCAGCAACCCATCCGGCCACTTCAAAAGGCACACGGGTCAGGGCCAGGAATTTGCCGAAAATAACCGCGCCCGCCACGATGATCAGGATCATGCAGGAGACCCGCAGCGTATCCACTATGGATTTTTTGAAGCGCTGCCAGGTCAGATTTCCCGTAACCTTGCTGATGACCAGGGCAATAGCCGAACCGGCTGCCCCGGCCTCGCTAGGCGTGAAAAAACCGGCGAATAATCCGCCCATGACCAGGCAGAATAGAATGATCATTTCAATGGAACCGGGAAGCGAACGCAATTTTTCCGCAAGAGTTGTTTTTCCGCCAGCAGGGCCCCAATCCGGATGGCGGCGGCAGAGCAGAAAAATGGTCGCCATAAATAAAAGCGTCAGAGTCAGGCCGGGAAACAGGCTGGCCCAGAACAATTTGGCTATGGATTGCTGGGTCTGCAGCCCGATGATGATCAGCACCACACTGGGCGGAATCACCACCCCGAGTGTGGAGCCCACAGCCACCGCCCCTGTGGAAAGGATCGGGTTGTACTGGTATTTTTTCATCTCCGGCAGTGCCACGGTGCTCATGGTGGCAGCGGTGGCTGTATTGGATCCGCTGATGGCGGAAAAACCCGCGCATGCGAGTATGGTGGCAATGGACAATCCGCCCCGGTACTGACCCATCCAGATATACGCCGTCTGGTAGAGCCGCCTGTTCACGCCGGAATGAAAACAAATCTGTCCCATGAAAATGAAAAGCGGAATAACGGTAAGTCCGTAGGAAGAAAACACGCTCCAGATTTCAGTACCGAGCATGCTGACGGCCGCGTTGAAATTGATGATCTCCCAAAAGCCCAGAAACCCCACGATGGCCATGGCGAAGCCCACGGGCATCCGGAGAAAAAACAAAAACAGGAGCAGACTGACGATGCCGAATATGCCGACAAATTGCGGGCTCATTGTCCGCTCTCCTTGTTGTAGTCCAGGCGTTTGGCATTGAACAAAACGAGCAGAAAATCGGTCAGCAATGCCAACGCCAGCGTCCCGAGTCCGAAACTGACGGCAAAAACAAAAGGATAATAGGCTATACGCAATGTCTCGGAAAGCTCGCCGCTCTGGATCAACCGGACGGCCCAGGAGCCGGTTTTCCAGGAAACAAGGCCGAAGAACGTACAGCATATAAATGAAGTGAAAATATCGATAATCCGGGTGGCGGTTTCGGAAAAATGATCGGAAAGAATGGTCAAAGAAAGGTGATCTTTGAGCAACTGCGTATACCCTAGAGAAAAGGCAATGGCTGTGGCCCCGAAAAAGCCCATGAGTTCGTAGCTGCCTTTGATGGGTACCCAGATGGCCCGTGTGACCATGTTGGAACAGGCCAGGAGCATCATCAAAACCAAAAGCACCCCGGCCATGCCCATGAGCACCTGGTTTAACCGCGTGTTGCAGGTGGAGAGAAAACGTATCACGTTGGTATTTCCTGTAAGGTTCCTGTAAAAAAGCGGCACAACCCGAAGATTGTGCCGCTTCCGTATAGCAGGGCTTAGTTGCCGAATTTTTGTTCGTAAATAGCTTTCATCTGCAGCATGTCGTCCCAGATGGCCTTTGCATCGAGTCCGGCGGCAGCGGCTTCTTTTTTCCATTTCTCGGGCATGGGCGCGAGCTTCTTAGCCACTTCCTGCAACTGCTCGGGAGTGAATGTGTAGATGGACTCCTGGTATTTTTCCTTGGAGTAGTCCAGGGCTTCGGTGACATGGTTGTCCATGTACTCGCCGGTCCAGAGACTCTGCTCTTTGGCCAGATCGTCAAAGACCTTTTTCACGTCCTCAGGCAGGGCGTCCCATTTATCCTTGTTCATGACCACGGCAAAGGGATAGACCTGCGCGTTGATCACAGCCACGTTGCGGCAGGATTCGGCGTAGTTGAAGTCTTTGAGCACTTCCAGGGAAGAAAGCAACCCTTTGACCAACCCTTTTTGCAATGCCTCGGGAGTTTCGGACATGGGCATGGATACGGGCACGGCTCCGAGCAGGTCCAGTACTCTGGCTGCGCCGCCCGATGCGCGCAGTTCGAGTCCTTTGAGATCATCAAGGGATTTAATGGGTTTGGTGCTCATAATGTTGGACGGCGCAGTGGCGAACAAGGCCAGAATCTTGACCTTGGCGAACTCCTTGGGCTGGTATTTTTTCCACAGATCATACAGAACCGTGGTGGCCTCTTTGGAAGATGCGAAGCCCACAGGCTGCTCCACCACGGTGGTCATGGGGAAAACGCCTGGCTGGTAGGACATGCACAGGCAGCCGATGTCCGCGATGCCCTGCTGTACGCCCTCGAACATATTTTTGGCATTGAGCAGCGTACTGCCGGGAAAAGTCTGCACGGCAACCTTGCCCTGGGTCCGGGCCTCGACTTCCTTTTTCCAGCGTTCCATCTGTACGCAGGGAAACGTGCTTGCCGGGGGAAAATTGGCATAGGTCAGAGTCACGTCGGCGGCATACGCGTTCCCGGCAGAAAACACCAGCACGGCAAGCAGCACCGCACAACAACCATATGAAACAAAACTCAATAAACGCATTACGATCTCCCTCCAGATACTCTCGGGGTTAACAGGCACAGGAAACTTCGGATTGTACGTATTGCAATTGGAATTCGTTAGCACAGGGAGTAGGCGCTCGCAAGAATGTAAATCATCCGCAAAGACACTGTGTTGGACGTGTACCCAGTAACTGGACGGGAACTGGGCAGGTTGCCTCGATGCGGCAACCTGGCGTAAGCTTTGTTCATGCATCCTGTCCGTATTATCGAAGTCACTCCGGAAGAGGCGGGCCAGAAGCTCGTGCAATTTTTGCAGCGCCGTATCAAGGACCTGCCGCAAAGCGCCATCATGCGCTGGATACGTACGGGGCAGGTCCGGGTGGACGGCAAGCGAAGCAAACCCTTTGCCCGGATCGAGCAAGGGCAGAAAATCCGTATTCCGCCGCATGCAACTTCTGAAGCAGTACTTGAAGAAACAACACCGGCGCAGTCTGCCTCAGTGGAGATTCTGCACCAACACGACGACCTGCTGGCGGTGAACAAGCCTGCGGGATTACCAGTTCATGGCGGCACGGGCCATACGGACAGCCTGCAGCGCCGCTTGGCGCAGAAATTCGCCCGCCTGACTTTCAGCCCGACCCCGGCTCACAGGCTGGATCGCGACACCACGGGCATTGTGCTGTTCGCCTTGTCCTACGCGCGCTTGAAGCAGATCCAGGAGGCCCTGCGTACGGGGAGCTTGCAAAAAACCTATCTGGCCTGGGTCCGGGGACTTTGGCCCGAACAAGGCGAAATCCTGCTTTCCGACCGCCTGGAAAAGCAGGAAATCAAAGGAAAGGAGCGGGTCAGGGCAGGAAAAGGCCGGATCGCGTACTCCAGAGTTCGTTGTCTGATGCGCAGAAACAACGCGAGCCTGCTGGCTCTCGAACTGATTACCGGCCGTACGCACCAGCTGCGCGTACAGCTGGCCAGCCGGGGTTATCCCATCATTGGAGACAAAAAATACGGGACAGACAAAGGAGTGCCCGGTACGGACGAAGCAACTATGTGCTTGCATGCCTGGCGGGTGGTGCTTATAGATGAAGTATTTGAATGCCCTCCACCTTGGAAAGGAACGTTCGCCGTCGTCGTAGCAGAGAGTAGCTGAAGACGGGGCGGTACGTGAAACAGCACGCACAGACTTGCCTACAGGAGGTACTGACCATGAGCCCATTCTTCAAAAAAGACAGCGACAAAAAAGAGGATGAGCAGCAGGCGCACGAATGGTTGATTCCGGAAGATACGCGCAAGCAGCTGAGCAAAATGTTCGAAGCGCTTCCAAACCCGGTTTCCCTGCAGGTTTATACACAGGAAGGCCACAATGACGTCTATAACGAGTACCTTGTCAAACTGGTCACCGATGTCGGCAAAATCTCTTCGAAGATAGAAACCAGCTTTCACGACCTGGATAGCGATGAAGCCCGAAAATACGGCGTTGCCACTTCGCCCACACTGCTGGTCAGTCCGGAAAAATACCGCATCCGGTTCAGCGGCGTCCCGCTGGGCGAGGAAGGCAAAAGTTTCATCGAGTCCATTCTTCTTGCCTCGTCCGGTGAAAGCGGGCTGAGCAAAACATCAAAAGAAGCCCTGGCCGAGCTCCAGGAAGCGCGCGACGTCAGTGTCTTTGTCACGCCAACCTGTCCGTACTGTCCGGGTCAGGTGGTCAACGCGTTCCGCTGCGCCGTCGAACGCCCGGACCTGATTTCAGCCGAATGCGTCGAAGCAAGCGAGAACCCCGACCTGACAACCAAATACGAAGTGGGGCCGGTGCCGCATACGGTCATCAACGACAGCTACAAGGGCCTGGGTCTGATGCCCGAAGAGCGCTTTGTGGCCGAGCTGATCACCTTGCAGACCGCGGAAGAAGCGCTGGACCAGCACTGGGCCGAGCAAGACGCCCATGGCCACGGCCAAACGGACGTGATCGAACTCGACCTGGTGATCATCGGCGCCGGGCCGGCAGGGCTCGCCGCGGGCATATACGCCGTACGCAGCGGCCTGAAAAGCGTGATCCTGGAAAAAGCCGTGGTGGGCGGCCAGGTCGCTTTAACGCCCGTGGTGGAAAACTACCCGTCCTTTCACAGCGTCAGCGGCAAAAAGCTCATGGACATCATGAGCGAACACGCCCGGGAATACACTGAAATTCACGAAGGCGAATCCGTGGCGGAAATCAAGGTCGGCCGCCATATCGAGGTCTACACCAACAAGGCCGTCTACCTTGCCAAGGCTCTGATTCTGTGCACCGGATCCACCTGGAAAAAAATCGGCGCTCCTGGTGAAGACGAGTTCTTCGGCCATGGGGTCAATTTCTGCGCCTCCTGCGACGGCTACATGTACAAAGGCAAGGAAGTCGCCGTGGTGGGCGGAGGCAATACGGCCCTGACCGACGCGCTGCATCTGAAAAATCTCGGCGCGGATGTGACCATCATCCACCGCCGGGACGCCTTTCGCGCGGAAAAACATCTTCAGGATTCGGTTGAACGGGAAGAAATTCCGGTCATCTGGAACCATGTGGTGTCCGAAGTCCGCGGCAAGGACGGCCATGCGAGCGAACTGCTCCTGACCAACACCCAGGACGGAACCGAACAGGTGCTGGGCATCGACGGCGTATTCGTGGCCATCGGCCAGCAGCCCAACGTGGACCTGGCCGAACAGATCGGCCTGCGCAAAACCCCGGACGGCTGGCTGGAAGCGGACCGCGCCATGCGCACCAATATCCCGAGGATCTACGCGGCCGGCGACGTGACCGGCGGCGTACAGCAGATAGTCACGGCCGTGGGCGAAGGCACCACAGCCGCGCTCTCGGCGTTTGAAGACATCATGCACCCGTACTGGAAAAAGTCCTGATTACTTGCTAGAAACACACATCCATCTGTTTTGACGTAAACGGAATCCGACATTCTGTTCACGGCCGGATCTGCTTCAGGCGCTCTGGCCGTTTTTTTATGCCTGAATGATTATCGTTTGAGACAAGGAGCTGCCCATGCCGGAACTGGCGCATTGGACCTGCTACGCGGCGGTCATGGCCATTACCTTTGCCGCGTCGTTCACCCAGGGCTGCACGGGCTTCGGGTCCGCCCTGATCACCATGCCGCTGATGAGCCTGATTGTGGATTTCAAAACCTGCGTGGCTTTCTCCATGCTGCAGGCAATGACCATTTCCAGCGTGCTCGTTTTCCAGATGTGGCGCAACATCCGTTTGCGAAGAATTCTTCCTCTGTCCGCGGGCGCGGTGTTCGGCGCATTGACGGGTTTATTTTTCCTCAAGCAGTTGGACGCTTCGCTGCTGCGATTGGGGCTGGGGGTGCTGCTGATCAGTTTTTCCTGCTTCAGTCTGCTATGCCGTCCGCGCCAGTACCACATTCCGCCCGCCTGGGGCCTGTTTCCAGGCTTTCTGACTGGAGCTGCTTCCACGGCCTGCAGCGCGGGCGGCCCTCCCACGCTGGTCTATGCGGCGATCACGGATTGGGACAAGGAGGAAATCAAATCAACGCTGGTGGGCTTCTTTTTTCTCAACTCCATCGTGGTGGTCACCGGCCATGTCCTGACCGGCATAACCACGGCGCGCGTGTTCGGCCTGTACGCGCTTTGCCTGCTGCCGCTCATGAGCGGCATCTTCCTGGGAGTCAGACTCTATGGAAAAATCAAAACAGCAGCATACCGCAAAGTCCTGCTGTTTTTCCTGCTGGCCATGGGTTTGCTCATGGCCTGGCCCGTGTAAAACACAATTTGGTAAATACGCTAGCTTAACCCGCTCAAGAAGTCGGACGTTCGCCCGTCGGCAAAACCGCGAACATACGAGCGGGTGTACTCAGCAGATTACATTTCCATAAGCGTTTCCCACCACGGCTCAGCTCAAGCCGATCCTCTGCTGCTCCGATGCCAGGAGCGCGTTCGAACGGGCGTGGGTGCCGTTGCCATTGCCGTTTCCGTTGCCGTTGGATCTTCTTTTGTAGCCCTGGACAATGGTTTCGAGCATGCGGTCCAGGTTCACGAAACTCTGGCTCAGGCGGTCGCGGAAACCGGCGTCCAGATCTGCATTCTGCAGCTCGAGCTTGTTGCCGCCCATAATGATGGGAATGCCGTCCTGAATCTGGCGTTCGACCTGTTTCCAGAACCGGCCGTCGGTCTTTTTGATATCTTCGATCTCGCGCAAGCGCTGCAACAAGGCGTTCATGGAGCGGGAAAGCTCGTCCTTGATGGCCGCGTATTCGGACTGCTGGGCAAAAACAGGTCCAAGGATGGAACCGGGCTTGTTTTCACGCTGCCGGGAGAGATGTTCGATTTTTTCCATGACCTGATCCAGCGAATGAAGAGAGGTCTCCGTATGCTTAATCTGCTTCATTAAAGAATGTAAACTCTGGTTGCTTTCCACCAGTTGACCCGTATTGCCGGACAAGGCCTGCAGATGCTCTTTGGTTTCCTGAGCCGAGGCGCTGATGGATTGCATTTGCAGCGACATGCCGGACAATTGCGCATGCTGTTCCTTGCTGACCTGTTGCACCTGACCCGTGGTCCGTTCCAGACTAGTACGGATCTCCTCACCCATGTTTGCGGCCACGGATTCGTAAGAGGACAAGCGCTCCTGCACCAGTGACAGAACGGACCGTAGTTGTTGTTCCTCGGCCGCGCTGAAAGTGGCTTTGAACTGTTCGGTCAATTGTCCGGCCAACGATGTGATCAGCGCAGAGGAATCCTGCGCGTGGGTCTGATGGCTGAGAAGAACGGCTTTGAGCTTATCCATCAATGCACCGCGGGACTGCGCAATCTGCGAACTTGCGCCTTCAATAAGGCCCTGGAGAGTTTTGGTCTGTTCCTCGGCGGCAAAAACCATGGCGCCCAGATCAGCCGTAGTGTTTTCTTCGGCCTTGGAAATCCTGGCCAGCACTTCGTCGGATCGCTTGGACACCTGCTTGAGCACCTGCCGGTTGTTGGCATCCAGGGCGGCGGGCAGAGTTTCCCCCGTGATTTTGCACAGGGCGTCCAGACCGGTTCCCATTTCCTTCCTGGTCTCGCTGGTCGTCTCGTCCAGCGAACTGAGATGGCGGATCAGAGTTTCATTCTGGTCCGTAAGAATCACGTTAGCGCTTTTGATGCTCTCGGCCAATTCTTTGCCGTTGTTTTCCAGCGCCTGGTTCAATACGGCAATGGAACTCTTGGCCTGCTGCTGCATGGCGGTCTGCATCCCGGTAAGGCGTTGTTCAAGATACTGTGACGCCAGCTGGTTTTGCTCGTGCATCAGTTGCAGCCTGCCGGGAATGGCGGTTTCCTCTTCCGATACCAGCGCTTCCAGGACCTGCTTGAGCAGCTTGCTCTGATGGTTCTGC
Organism: Desulfovibrionaceae bacterium; assembly: GCA_963677785.2. Lineage (GTDB taxonomy): Bacteria > Desulfobacterota > Desulfovibrionia > Desulfovibrionales > Desulfovibrionaceae. Next base: position 1,074,434 of record CAXXDH010000003.1, read on the forward strand.
GCGTCTATCAGGTTCTTGAAATACATGGAAAGTTCGGAGCGCAATGTGGCCATTTCCTGGGCCATCTGTTCGCCGGGCCGCTGCAGGGCTTCTATAAATGAAGCAGCCTGATCCTGATTTTCCTGCTGGATGCTGCCCAATCCTTGTTGCAAAGACTTGAGTCCGTCCTTGTATTGCGCGTTGTGGACGGCATCGCGGTCATAGTCAGCCTTCATCAGCTTCAGGATTTTTTTCAGGACGAAAAGTTCGCGGTTCTGCAAGGCTTTCTGCTGTTCTTCCTTGATCTGGGTCATGTTCACCAGTTTGCTGAAGACCATGGCAAAAACCAGTCCGACGATGGTGCTCGAACCAGCGCCAAGAATTCCTTTGAAAATAGTTTTGGCCGCATCGGTCAGCGACGACGCGTCAAAATTCCAAGCAACGGACAAGCTGCCGGCAACGGTTCCCAGCACCCCCAGCACGATAAAAATAAAGGGAATGAATTGAAGCAGTATGACATTGATGGAAGAAAAATTGGCAAACGCGCGCCTGAGATAATAGATGCTGAATGCAAACCAAAAAAGCATTCCCAGATATGGGAGCGGGTTTGCTCCGATAAAAAAACTTACCACTTTAATCGTATGCAGCAACCATTCGGCTTCCATAACGCACCCGTTGTTGAAATGTTACGCAGGTGTTTTTTTCCTTGATTTCCAAAGCAGACTGTCTAAAGCCGCTCCAAAGGTTTCACATGCCTGTTTTTGACAGCAGAAGGCCCCGTCAAAGTATATCGTATGCCGTACAGTTTACCAGCTTTCGGTCTGGAACGCTTTCTTGACCGGCAATTTTTGCTTACCATGAGCAAAACCCTGCAAAGCTTTATTCCTGGGGTGATGCTGCTCATGATACTTCTCTTCGTCCATTTTTTAATAAAATTTACATTCCTTAGAACTCATTCAAATCATGAAGAATTAATTACCTTTTTTTACAATCAAGTCCCTTCCTAAAACTTTCGGAATCGGATAAATGCATAAAAATCAGAATGCGGAAACAATGCTTAATTAATGGTATAAATTTTCTTTCTTAATAAAAATGATCAAAAGGCATGCCAAAAGCATGAAACTAAACGAACTGCAACACGACGTCCTCTGCGAGCTGATCAATATCGGCATGGGCCGTGCCGCTGGCGCCATGAACAAAATGACGCACAATCATATCGAAATAAACTCGCCTGAAGTTAACCTGATGACGTATGAAGAAGTATTGAGGTATTATTCGGAAAAAAATCTTAGCTACGACATTATCAGGTTGATTTTCGATGGAGTGCTCTCCGGGGTAACCGGATTGATATTCACCAACCAAAGCGCCACGAATTTCGTTTCCCTGCTGCTCAGGGATATCGATACCGACTCCAGAGTCTTTGCAGGACTGCGCGAAGACACCCTGCGTGAAGTGGGCAATATCGCCCTGATCTGGATCATGGGCGCCCTGGCCAATTCTCTCAAAGAGCATCTGCAGTATCAACCCCTTGAGTATCTGACGGATTTTCAAGAATTTTTGGGAAATACGGAAAAGGACTCCATGGCCTTGCTGATCAATACCATCTTTGAAGTTGAAAACCAGCGTACCAGCGGGGAAATCGTAATCCTGTTCAACCAGGACAAGTTCCAATCTTTGCTGGATGCCATCAACGCGCTGCTGAACGCTTGACGTTTAGCGTGTTGTTGACCTTGCGGACAAATACTTCGCCCGTATGCGAGGCAAATACGATTTTACGACCGTTCTGACCGCCGACATTGGTGGCAGTGACCCGCAGGGGTATGGATGCGAGCACCTCAAAGGCCGCTTTGACGTTTCTGGGGCCAACGCTCATTTCTTCTTTGAACATGGCCGAAGCGCCTCCGAAAATTTTGCATTCAATGTTTTGCTGTTTCAGGCCGATATTGGTAAGTCGTTGATAAATACGCATAATCGCCGTATCGACATAACGAAAAGTTTCTTCTTGATCCACCTTGGTTTTCGCATAGTCGGCCATGTTGGGCAACAGGGCGTGAAACATGGCGCCGATACCGGTATCCCGGCAATGAAACGTTACGGAAACACAGGAACCAAGCACCGTCTGCACCAGCGTGGGCACGGTGAAAACTTTCCCTTCCGCCACCAGTATGAAATGATTGGCGCTGCCTGGAAATTTATCTAAAAGTTTCTTCATCTTCATCTTCCAGCAAGCTGTCTATCAATTCCAATGCTTGCAAGGCTTCTACAAGTGTATTTTCGTCAAAGGGTTTTGTAATATAATAGTCCGCGCCACTATCAAACTGTGCTTCCATCATATTTTGCGGATCATCAAGGCTTGAGAGCATAATCGCCTTGGCGCGATTTACTGTATCTGGAAGAAGATTCTGAATATCCATTATCTTGCGTAATGCGACATGTCCATTCATAACAGGCATCAAGATGTCCATGATAACCAAATCATAGCCTGTCTCATTTTGAAGAGCATTGGCAAACATCTGAACAGCTTCCTGGCCATTGGAAGCTTCATCGCAGTTACCATAGCCTGCAAGTGCTGTCTGTATAGTGTAACGCTGATATTTACTATCATCCACTATTAATATTTTTAACATCTCAAGCCTCCTTGATCCTATTTCCTCATTCCTAAAGATTGGTTTGAAAAAAATGACTGTGTTTTTTTTCAAATCTGTGTATAGTAAAAGATACAAAAACGCTGAAAGACAAAGGTTTGCGCTTAAGATCCATTTGATCTATACCGCATCTTGGAGCCGGTTTTACTAGAAAATATGCATCCAGACAGGCATTTGTATTAATCATACTTAAAGTTATGTATTATTTCAAGGGGGTAGACAATGCCTAAACTTTTGATCGCCGACGACTCGATGTTTCAACGTTTTATGCATGCCAAAACAGCCAAGGACCTGGGCTTTGACGTGCTGGATGCCAAAGACGGCCAGGAATGCCTGACAGTTGCCGTGTCCGAAAACCCGGACGTCATCCTGCTGGACCTCAACATGCCTGTTCTCAGCGGTTTGGAAGTGCTCAAAGCCATGAAAGAAAAAGGTATCCATTCAAAAATTCTGGTTATTACCGCAGATATACAAGACACGACTAAACAACGCTGTATTGATTGCGGCGCTGTCGATTTTATCAACAAGCCTGTTGAAGATGAAATTTTACGGGAAAAGCTGCAATCACTTCTTTCGTAATCCCGAGTAAAACAATGGTATTCCCAATTAAACCGTATCATTTTGACCTCCTCCAGGAGCTCATCAACATCGGCGTGGGCAAAGCCGCATGCATGTTGAACAAAATGGTCAAAGTCCATATCGAACTCCAGGTTCCCCGGCTCGAATTTTACCAGCTGGGCGTACTTATGGAAGACGATGAATTCAAAAAAATCCATTCCCTGTCCGCGGTTATTCTTGGGTTCAACGGTACGTTTGCGGGAACCTCTGCCCTGATGTTCCCGCCGGACAGCGCCTCCAATCTGGTTTCCATTGTTATCGGACAGCAGGACATGCAGGCGGATATGGACAGTATGCGCATCGGTACGTTGCAGGAAGTGGGCAACATCGTACTCAACGGCGTAATTGGCTCCATTGCCAATATTCTGCAGGAACCACTCGATTATTCGACTCTGGATTACTGTGAAGGCGCCTTCAATACCATCCTGCCCGAATACGACCTTGAAAACGACACCATCCTGCTGGCGCGTACGCAGTTTACTCTGGAGGAGCACTCCATCTGTGGAGACATTCTGATTGTTTTCCAGGTGGGTTCGTTTGACTCACTTATCGAGGCCCTGGATCGCTGCTTTCCCGAAGGCGCCTCCCTGTCCTGATACCCTGCAGGTTCGTCGCTATGAGCCATGATCAAAAAGTTCTAGAAATATTTATGGAAAGCTGCCTGGAGCAGCTCGACAACATCGAACAGAATGTGCTCGATCTGGAGAAAGCCTCTCCCCAGGCGGTAGACGACAAAATCGGCATCGTGTTCCGAGCCGCCCACTCCATCAAAGGCGATGCGGCCTCACTCGGTCTCAAAAACCTTTCCACCCTTTGCCACAGAATCGAGAACCTGCTCCAGCTGATCAAAGACGGCGCCGTACCCATCTCCGGCAATGTCATCAACGTGCTCCTGCAGGGCTTCGACCTGCTCAAAAAAACAATCCACAGCAAGGATCTGGGCCAGACCGATGCGTTCGATGACTATATCGCCGTACTCGAGGCCTGCTCCAAGGACTGCAGCTGCCCCCAAGATCCTCCTCCGGCCGAGGCCAAAGACGTTCCTGAGAAAAAACAAGCGCCCGGGCCGGATAATGACCGTATTACGCGCCTCTCCATCCCTGCCGAACAACTGGATCTGCTGGTGGACAGAATCGGCCAGCTCGCCATTGCCGAGGCGCGGCTGCACCGCATGGCGCGTGAAAAATCCGGCCAGGGCTTTCTGCCCCTGGCGGAAGAATTCGAAGCTCTCTGCAATCTGCTGCGCAATCAGGTACTCGACATGCGCATGCTGCCCCTGCAGGTCAGTTTCGCAAAATACCGCCGTCTGGTCCGCGATCTCGGTTCCCAGCTGGGCAAAGAGGCCGATTTCGTCATGGAAGGCCATAAAACCGAGCTGGACAAGACCCTGATCGAAGAGCTGAACACGCCCCTCATACACCTCTTGCGGAATTGCATGGACCACGGCATCGAACCGCCGCCCGTACGCCGCGGCATGGGGAAACCCGTGCAGGGTAAAATCATACTGCGCGCCCAGCAGATCGGCGGAGAAGTCCACATCGAACTGCGCGACGACGGCGCGGGAATCGATACGGCCAAACTCAAACGGCGAGCCCAGGAAAAAGGGCTCATCGATCCCGAAGCCCAGTTTACGGACGCGGAGTTGATGGACTTGATTTTCCTCCCAGGCCTTTCCACTGCCGATTCCGTGGACCAGGTATCAGGCCGCGGCGTGGGCATGGACGCCGTACGTGAAAGCATCCAGGCACTGCGCGGCAAGATCGACGTCAGCAGCGAACTCGGCAAATGGACCGAATTCCGCATCCAGCTGCCCATCACCATGGCCATCATCGACTGCCTGCGTATCGATGTGGCGGGTTCGGAATTCTTTCTGCACCTGGATTACGTCGAAGAATGTCTGGAGATGGAGCTGAACGGCGGTGAGGAAACCGCCTCTCCAGTCCCCGGACACCTCAGCCTGCGCGGCAAGGCTCTGCCGCTCATTGATCTGCGTGATTTCTTCCGCTACGACGGCGTGCGCCCGCCGGTTTCGCATGTGGTGGTGGTACGTACCAATGGCGAACTCTTCGGCATTGTGGCCGACGAAGTCGTGGGCCAGCACCAGGCCGTGCTCAAGCAACTCGGGCCCGCCCTGAAGGATGTGGACGGCATTCTGGGCGCCACGGTCACGGAAATGGGCCACATGGGCCTGATACTCGATATTCCGGGGCTGACCAAAGCCGCTTTGTCCGAAGCAAAGCAGGCCCGAAACAGCTGACGTACTATTTGTCTTTTGCGGCACAAGCGCCATTTTCCTCGATAAACTCCAACAGATCTCCGGGCTGGCATTCCAAATGTCTGCAAATGGCATTCAAGGTTGAGAAACGAATCGCCTTGGCTTTTCCCGTTTTCAGGATGGAGACATTCTGTTCAGTAATTCCCACTAGTTGCGCCAGCTCCATGGATTTCATCCCGCGCTTCGCAAGCAATACATCAAGATTGAGTTTGATCGACATCTGCCACACCATTATACCGTCAATTCATTTTCTTCAGACAACAGCCTGCCTTCGTCCATTATCCAGGCAATGAACAGTACCAGACCGCTGATCCCCAGCATGGTGACGTCTGTGGACTGCAACCCGATATGCAGTACGCGGCTTCCGGGAGGATTGCTCCAGGAAAACAATACGGACTGAGCGGCTTCAAAACAAATAGAGAACACTACCCATAAGAAAAGCGCCCCGGCTGTTTTTTTGAAAAGGACGACATGCGCCAGGGAGAAAAAGTTACCGGCCCGGTACTGGGCGAATAATTTCCGCAGCGAGTATAACGCCGAAAGCAAGGCGCAGAGCGGAAACAGGCTCGCCAAAAAACCCAATAATCGCAACGAACCGGAAAGAGGCGGAGAAACAAGCGGTGCGGACTGCATGTTTACTGCAAGCAGCGTTTCCGGAAGGTCATTGATAAATACCCAATACAGCAAAACGCCAACAGGAAGCGCGGCCAGCAAAAACGAAAGAAAGCCATACAATACCGCACTAACCTTTGTGATCCTGACTTTGTTGTTCATCATTACCTCCTTGTAGGTGTGATCAAGAGGTATATAGAGAATTATCGAAAGTCAATAAAAACTTATTGAAAAACGATAAAATTTTTAAGGTCTGCGTGAAACCGTGTCTCTTCATAGCCGCTCGTACATACAATCCGGCAAAATCCGCAGCAGCCAGCCCACAAGCTGCCAGCGTTTGGTAACGTACGCGCAGCGTTTTTTGGCATGGATAGCCGCCACTATCTGCCGTACGGCTTTTTCCACAGGCGCGGACCAGAAAATGCCCTCTCCCTTGGCCATGGCCGTCTGTACGAAGCCCGGACGGATCTCCGTCACAGTTACGGGGACCCCTTCCTTCACGGCTTTTTGGCGTAATCCTTCAAGATAATTTGTAATAAATGCTTTAGACGCGGCATAGGCGGGTGCGGAGCGGCTGCCGCGCAGGGCGGCCACGGATGAGATGCCCACAAGATGGCCGGATCCCTGCTCCAAAAACTGACGCATGGCTGCCGTGGCCAGGGCGGTAAAACCCATAACATTGGTTCGCAGAGTCCGCTCTTCGGTCTGCCAGTCCAGTTCAGGATTCAGGTCGCCGGTTCCCGCGCACAGGACAACCAGGTCTACCCCGCCCAATTCTTCCACAGCCGAACGAAAGGCCGCTCCGGCGGCCTGCGTATCGCTAATGTCGACCACAGAAATCCGCACCCGGCCGGAGCATTGCGTACGCAGCTGCTCGAGCAGTTCCAGACGCCGGGCCATGGCCGAAACCGCATACCCTTCTTCCACCAGCACACGCGCCAGCTCGCAGCCGATGCCCGAGCTGGCGCCTATCACAATCGCTTTTCGCATAGTTTTCCTATTGGGGCACCCAAATTGTCCTCTTCACCAGCCCAAACTTGCTGCCTGAGGAAATCCCAAATCAACCCCGCGATGAAATGAATTTGGACCCACGTCCAAGTTTACGGCGCAATAAACCGCCTAGACAATCAGGAACGGCGCGCAACAGGCCGAAAAATTCCGGCAGCACCACCAGCACGGAATGCCAGGCAAAACGTCTGGCCTGTGGCTCGGAAAAGTTAATCCTTTGCATGAATTTTTCCACAAGAAACAACCGTGGATAAAAAAAAGCCGCAAGTCCGGCCAGGGACAGCACCCAGCCGGTAAAAATTGAGACAGGCGCCAGCTGCCCAGCCAGTACGCAGGCGGGCGCAATACAACCCCGCACAAGAATCCGGACGCACTCAACCCAATAGCCGCCCCGCCCCCCAAACAGAATCGTCAATGCCGCAAAAGCGTATCCACGGCCATAACCGCTGCGTATATAGCGCCATAAGCCACAAGGAGCGATACTGCGAGTCATGGGGAAATCCAGGCAGCGGATACGCCAGCCACGGGACACCATCCGCAGACTCAAATCCAGGGCTTCGCCGTTACGCAGCCATGGGGCATACCCTCCGGCTTCCTCCAGGGCTTTACGCCGGATCAGTACCTCGGGCCCAAAGGAACATACTTCTCCGGCGGGCGGATTTTGTTCGAGCTCTGCAATCCAGTCGAACACGCGCGTTTGGGTACTCACCTGAGCGCGCCGGCCGAACACAGCCGCCAGGTCCGGATCATCCTGCAGCGTACGTACCGCTGTACGCAGCCAGCGGCCATCCAAAACTGAAACGCCGTCAACGAACTGCACGAATGCCGCGCTTCCAGCCCGCCAGCCCTGGTCGTACGCCCCGCCGCGCGCGGCCGGTCGCTGCGTCTCCAGAAAGCGCACCTGCGCAAAGCTGTGCGCAGCTGCGCCAGCGCCCTTGCCCACCGCGAATATTTGCAGCGATTCCGCCGGGTACGCAACGGCCAATACGCTCTCAATGCTGCCTGCCGCTGCCGCTCCACCGCCGACCACCACCACGTCCAGGTCAGGAAAACAATCACCATGCATGGGCCTTGCTCAACCTATATTTTTCAGCGTCCGTTCAGATCCTGTTCCGCTCCATTGGAATAGGGATATAAAGCCCCCCAGGCGGTATCCGTCAAGCCTTTTGAGAACGGTAAAGTACGGAAAAAAGCTATTCCCATAGCCCGGGCTTTGATCTATCCTCACGAAAATAACAATTATGGCAACATAAGATAGGCAACCTATTTTCCACAAGTTACGAGAACTATTTCATGCAGCACTTTAAAAAAATATACACCACTTGTACGCGCGACTGCCCCAATACCTGCGGCCTGGTGGCCCAGGTGGAAAACGGGCGGCTGGTCAAGCTCAAAGGCGCGCCCGAGCATCCGCTGACCAGGGGGAAAACCTGTATCAAGGCGCAGCGCTACATCCGCCGCGTCTATCATCCGGACCGTGTCCTCTACCCCCTGGTCCGATCCGGCAAGAGCTGGAAACGAGCCGGTTGGGACGCCGCCCTGGACCTGGTGGCGGAACACATGCAGCGAATCAAGGCCCAGGACGGCCCTGAAGCCATCCTGTACTACCAGGGGTATGGCGAGCGTACGGCCTTGAAGTTGCTGAACAGTTATTTCTTCAACCTCTTCGGCGGAGTCACCACCCTGCGCGGCTCGCTCTGCGGCGGCACCGGCCAGGCTTCGCAAAACCTTGACCTGGGTGAACGGATTTCCCACGATCCGCTGGACCATTACCATTCGCGCTCCATGATCCTTTGGGGCCGTAATCCGGTCAGCACCAACATCAGCCTCGTTCCCATCATCCAGGACCTGCGGAAACGGGGCGGCACCGTGTTGTTGATCGACCCCTTCAAAAACAGCTCCGCATCCCTGGCCCACAAACATATCGCTCCCAGGCCCGGACGCGACGTGTACCTGGCCATGGCAGCGGCCAAGCTTGTTTTGGAGCAAGGGGCGGAAAACAAGGAATTTCTCAGGCAACACAGCAATGGCTTTGCGGACTATCTGCGGATTCTCGATGCATTCAGCCTGCCCCAATGCTGCGAACAGGCGGGCGTAACGCTGGAAGACGCGGCAACCCTGGCCGATTTGCTGCTGCGCGAGCACCCCACGGCGACCCTGCTGAGCTGGGGCATGCACCGCCACGAATACGCGCACTACTCCATCCGGGCCATTGACGCCCTGGCCGCCCTGACGGGCAACATCGGCGTACACGGCGGCGGCGTGAGCCAGGGGTTCGAGGAATACGGCCCCTATGATCAGCAATACTGGGGTGAGGAATTGAATCCGCCCCGGCGCAAGCTGCTGCTGCCCTGCCTGGGGGACGAGCTGCTCCAGGCCTCCAATCCCAGGATCCGCATGATCATGAGCACCGCGGCCAACCCCGTATGCATGGCCGCGGATTCGGACAAGGTCGTCAAGGCCTTCAAGCAGGCCGAACTGGTGGTCTACAACGGCCATTTCATGGACGATACCGCGGATCTGGCCCATGTCTTTCTACCCGCCACCACCTTTCTTGAAGAACACGACGTCATGGCCACCTACGGGCACAATTACGTGGGGCCGGTCAATAAGGCCATCGAACCCCTTGGGGAATGCCTTTCCAATTTCGACATGTTCCAGGAACTGGCCAAACGCTTTGACTTTGCCGCGCAATACCGGCGCGACGCGGACTCCTGGCTCAAGGACATCTGCGCGCCCATCTGGCGGCAGGGTGCCAGTCCGGAACTTCTGCGCCAGGAACCCTTCCGCCTCGACACGCCCATGGCGCCCTACACGGACGGCGTATTTACCACACCATCAGGCAAGTTCGAATTCATGACCGCCTTCAACCCCGCGGACCTGCGCGATCCTGATCCGCGGTACCCCTACAAGCTTGTGAACGTGGCCCCGCACAAATACCTCAATTCCGAACGGACCCTGGACGAACACGAGCCGCTGCCGCCCGTACGCTTGCATCCGGACGAAGCCGCCAAACGCGGCCTGTCCGAGGGGGATACGGTTCTCGTGGAAAGCGCCGTGGGTTCCATCCACGCGCAGCTGATTTTGGATCCGGACCTGCGCCGGGACTGCCTGGTGGCCGAACGCGGCGGCTGGATTAAAGCCGGACACGGCCTCAACCGCCTGACCAAGGGCCTGGAAAGCATTGTTGGCGCCGGAACCCCTTATAATGAAACGACCGTGACCGTGAAATCCACATGACACAGGAGAAAACCCTTGAAAAAGGAGCTCTCCGGCCACTGTGTCTGTGTCCTTCTCAACTGAAATGTCCGGCAAATTGCACCGCATCTTTGCTCGGGTCGGCTTTACTAAAAAGCCAGGGATTGCTACTAGAAAATACTCTATCGATTCTTGGGAAGACAGATGTTGACGGGCTGATATTTTGGGCTCAGCTTTCCGAAGCTGCAATGCATCAGGCAAAACGAGGTGAACAATGCGAAAGCGACGTTGGTTGCAGGCCTTCATGCTGTTTTTCTTCGTACTTGCGGCCGGGTGTACGCAGGAGCCACCAGAAGAAAAAGAAAAGTCTGTTGACGCGGCCATCCTGAAACTTTATCCCTTGGACTCAACACAGGGAATACTGCAGCAGGACGCCGTAAAATTGGACACCTACGTTTCGTCTGATGGTAAAGGTTCCTTGCGTATAACGGCTATTGAGCCTGTACGGGTACGGCTTTTCGAAGTGGGCGATCTTGCGCTTTCAAACACTACGCTGGTTTATTCAGCCCAGGTACACAGCGAAAATCTGGAAGGCAAAGCCTTTCTGGAGATGTTTTGCCATTTCCCGGGCAAGGGGCAATTTTTTTCACGCGCCTTGGATACTGCGGTGAGCGGCAACACGGGCTGGGTTTTGCAGAAAGCGCCTTTTTATCTTAAGGAAGATGAAGATCCAGACAATATCTCGCTCAATATCGTCATCGACGGCAAGGGTATGGTATGGATCGACGATATCCGTCTGGTCAAACGTCCGCTGCCTTGATTGGTATCGCGAGACCGGAATGTTCAAAAAAATTTTGGACCTTGCAATTACCAATAATTGCAAGTATCCTGCAAAATGAAATTCTACGAATCAAGGAGTAAGCATAATGAAAAATCTGCGCCTCTTGTTCCTTTTAGTCTTAACGTTGCTTTGCGCCAGTCTGGTTTCCTGCGGCGGCGGTCCGGAACCGACCCCGGAATCACCCGAACAAACCGATCAAGCTGCTCCGCCGGCGCCTGAAGAACCCGCTCAAAAATCCGCTGACGAAATGGTCCCCTGCAAGATCATCAACGTGGACGATTCGAGCTGCACCAGCGATCTGTCCAACGCGCTTGCCGATATCCTGCAGTCGCAGGGTGAAAGTGAAGAATCGGCCAAAATATCCGGCAGCACCATTGCCGAAGCCATTCAAAACGCACCGCTGGACAAGCGGAACGGCTTCAAGATGCGCGCCCCCGAATCCGGAAACGACTTTTCCTTTCTTTTCCAGAAAATCAACGATGTCTGCACATTGCAGCTTTTTAAGAAAACGGATGGAGACTCTTACACGATCATAACATCACGCAGTTTACCCAACTGTACGTGTGACAACTAACGCACCGAACCTGTGGAACGCGCCCGAGGCGCAGGGTAGCTACCGGTCCTGGCGGCCGGAATTTCCGCACGGTGGCATAAATCTGTACGCAGTTATCAACAACGCCGCTCATCCGAGCGGCGTTTTCTTTATTCTGAGGGAGTTATGGACAACCCATTTGTCTTGATCGAGACCGACCTCGGCGACATGCTCGCCGAACTCTACCCTGAACAGGCCCCGGTAAGCGTGGAAAATTTTCTGCGCTATGTGGATGAAAAACATTACGACTACACCATCTTCCACCGCGTGGTACGCAATTTCGTGATCCAGGGCGGCGGTTATACCTCCGATCTGGAGAAAAAACCCGTACAGGATCCCATCACCAACGAAGCCGCCAACGGCCTCTCCAACGAACACGGCACCCTGGCCATGGCCCGTGCGTCCGAAAAAGACAGCGCCAGGGACGAATTCTTCATCAACGCCGCGGACAACACCTCGCTGGACCACCAGGACGATACGGACGAAGGATACGGATACGCCGTGTTCGGACGCCTGGTGGAAGGCCTGGACGTGCTGAAGAAAATCAACTGGAAAGTCACCAAACCACGCGACGGTTTCGACGAGCTCCCCGCCGAAACCATCGAAATCCGGTCCATCAGACGCTTTGAATAAAAAAAAATGCCTCCGGCGGGTTAAGAACCTTTTCAAAAAGGTCCTTAACAATCTCCAAAAATTTTTTGCTGGAACGTATCAGGTAAAAATTTTAGAGGGTTAACCCGCCGGAGGCATATCTGTTTGTCTTCTATACGCTTACTTCTTGCGCTGCTCGTCCAATAATTCAGACATATGGCGTACGCGGATTTTGCTGCCGCGTTTGGCGAAGCCGCCGCGGATCTGCATGACGCAGCCCGGGCAGTCCGTGACGAGCACGTCAGCGCCCGTTCCTTCCACCTTGTCCAGTTTGTGTTTGAGGATCTGTTCGGAAACAGCCGGGAATTTGACGGAATAGGATCCGCCGAATCCGCAGCAGACTTCTTCTTCCGGATAGGCCACGTATTCGCACCCGGCCGTACGCAGCAGCTTGCGCGGCGCCTCGTGCACGTCCAGCCCCCTGCAGAGGTGGCAGGGCGCATGATAGGCCGCCTTGGTAGCCGAGGAACGGTATCCGGCGGAATCCACTCCCAGCACTTCCTGCATGAAACTGGAGTAGTCGATGATCCGGTCCGCGAAGCGCTGGGCCAGCAGCGCGTACTTGTCGCCCTGCGGGAAGATCTTGGTGTAATGCTTCAGATGATTGGCGCAGGACGGGCAGAGACTGATGATGTAGTCCACATTGGCCGGATCAAAGGCCTGAATGTTCTGCAGGGCCACTTCCTTTTCAGCGTCTGTAGCGCCCATCATCATCAGAGGCAGTCCGCAGCAGCTCTGGCCCTGCGGGAAAACCACGTTGACTTCCTGGCCTTCGAAGGTCCGCATTCCGGCTTCGAGCTGTTCGGGATAGATGAAATCCTGCGCGCAGCCTGCAAACAAGGCGACGGTATAGCGCGGATGTTCCACAGGTTTGTTGATGGTCGGGAAAATGTCCCGGAAGGGTTTATCCGCAACACGGGGCAGTTCGCGGAACTTCTGGTCCTTTGCGAAAATCATGGGCAGGTGGCGGATGAAAGAACCGCCGGTCTCGCCCTTTTTCTCGCCAAAAGGCTTTTGTGCGAAACGGGCCGAGCGCAGCAGGCCGTGGAAGAAACGGCGGTTGCGCATGGCCAGGGAAAGCAGCTTGTTGTCCAGGCTTGGTCCGGTTTCGTCCTGAATGCGCGCCAGGATGCGCTTGATGAGCCAGGGCAGGTCGATGCCTGCGGCGCAGACGCTCTTGCAGGCCTGGCAGTTGATACAGTTCTGCACCAGATTGCGCGCGTTTTCGCGGCCGTGGAAAAAGTACGTCAGAATCAGGCCGATGGCGCCGATATAAATGTGGCCGTACTCGTGGCCACCCACCATACGGTACACGGGGCAGACGTTGGCGCAGGCGCCGCAGCGCACGCAGCGCAGAACCTGTTTGAAATCCGGATCCTTGGCCATCATTCGGCGGCCGTTGTCCAGCAGGACGATGTGGTATTCCTTGGTATCGTCCGGAGCGGCTTTGCACTCATTGGCGCCGTGAATCCAGGTGACGTAGGAGGTCAGGGCCTGGCCAGTGGCGTTGCGGGGCAGCACCTTCAATACGGTGAGCGCGTCTTTGAGAGTGGGCGTCAGCTTGTCCAAACCGGCAATGGCCACATGCACACGCGGCAGGGTGGTCACCAGGCGCGCGTTGCCTTCATTGGTGACAATGCCGATGGCGCCGTTTTCAGCGATGCAGAAGTTGGCGCCGGAAATGCCCATGTCGGCTTCGATGTATTTTTGCCGCAATTCGCGCCGGGCCACTTTGACCAGCTTTTCAATGTCGTTGGTCTGCTGGTTTCCGGTGACCTGGGTGAACAATCCGGCCACCTGGTCGCGCGAAAGGTGGATGGCGGGCATGACCATGTGGCTGGGGCCCTCGTGCCGCAGCTGAATGATCCATTCGCCCAGGTCCGTCTCTGTCACCTCCAGGCCGTAGGCCTCGAGATGGTGGTTGAGCAGGGTTTCCTCGGCGGTCATGGATTTGGATTTGACGATTTTCTTGCACCCGGCGTTTTTGGCGATGCGGGCGATGATTTCGTTGGCCTCGTTGCCTGTTTTGGCCAGATGGACTGTGGCTCCGGCGGCCTCGGCATTTTTCTTGAACTCTTCGTAGAGCTCGTCCAGGCGGTCGATGGCGTCGTCTTTGGCGGCGGCGATCTGCTCGATCAATCCGTCGGGATCCATACCTGCAAAGGCATTGGCCCGGCCCTGCGGATAGGCGACGGCGAACTTGTCCATGGCATGGCGCAGGAAATCATTGTCCAGAGCGCCCTGGAGCTCCTGCTTGTATTCTTTCAAGGATTTGTTGCTTTCTTGCATTACGCGTCCTCCATGAGCAGTATGTGCAACTCGAGCGGACCATGCACTCCGAGCGCCAGCACGCGTTCAATATCCGCCGTACGGCTCGCACCGGTGATAAAAGCCGTATAGGACGGCGTCGCCCCCATGAGCCCGGCAAGCTTTTCATGCGCGGCCATGGAATCGGCCACGATTTCGGACTTTTTCAGCAAGGCCACATGGATTTCCGCCACCATGGTGGCCAGGCGGGTTTCTTCGCTGTTGGATTGCAGCATCAGCGTGCCTGTCTCGGCAATGCCGCCGTCGCAGATCGTAAATCCGATGTCGATGCCGCCCAGGTAGTTGCGAAGCCCGCTGTCTATGCAGACAAATCCGTTATCGTCACAACGCTTTTTGATTTTGGCGAATTGCTTCGCAGCCAGATTCGGTGCGGCCACGACTTTGACCTGCTTTGTGTCGCAAAGATCCTCTGCCTCTGAAGAAAGGGCTTCTTCGCAGCCCGAAGCGAGCAGCTGGCAAGCCTCTTTCTTACCGCAGAGATCAATCACGTAGTCATAGGCCGCGTCCAAAGACGGTATCTCCTCGATTTTCGCGGAAACAAGACGGGCTTTTTCCTTAAAAAGCGTGAGGAGTTGATCATTGACCATGGTTCCTCCTTATATGTCCTTGCTTTGCAGCCCGGACAAAAGGGCCTAAGGGTTCCAGATGGCATGCGGGGAGACGCTGAACTCTTTCTCGTTCAGTTCACGTCCGTATTCAACGCTCCCTTCGTATGCACGTCAATACGTGCGATTACTCTATCCAAGTACGCCGCACGCCCTGCGTGCGGATCAGAACGTGCGGCATTGTGTTTCCGGGAAGTCCCCGTCCCGGTCAAAGGGTTTCGGCATAGAGTTCTATGACGTGCTTGACGGCCACATCACCATTTTTCTGCGAGAGCAGGTCCGAGAGTTGCATCATGCAGGCCGGACAACTGGTGGCGACCACGGACGCGCCGCTGTCGATGACATTGTCGGCCTTTTTCTCTCCGATGTCATGGGAGAGATCGTAATGAAAGAGGTTGAAACTGCCACCGTTGCCGCAACAGACGCCCGCGTCGGTCATCTCGACGAAATTGACGCCCTTGGTGGCCTTGAGCAGTTTTCTGGGCTGTTCGGTGACGCCCAGGGAATTTTTCAGATGGCAGGGATCGTGGTAGGTCACGGTCTTGTCTCCCGCGCCTTCGAGTTCCTTGATTCCAAGCACGTCGATGAGAAACTGGCTCACGTCCATGACCTTTGCCGAAAAAGGCTTGATCGTGCTGCTCAGGGCTTCGCTGGCAACCATGGTCGGCCACAGTTCCTTGAGGGTGGACGTACAGGTGGCGCAAGGAGTCAGCACGTATTGAAAATCCGTGCTGCCTGTGCCCATTTTAAAGGCCTGCGCGTTGAGCGCGACCATTTTTTCAAAGCTTTTGCGGTCGCCGCTGGACAGTGCGGGAATGCCGCAGCAGACCTGTCCGGCAGGCATCCAGACGCCCACGCCGTGGTGGCGCAGCACCTTGATCACGGCTTTGGCCACATGCGGATAGATCTTGTCCATTACGCAGCCCGGGTAAAAGGCCACGGTAATGCCGGACGTACCGGCGGGTTCGTTGAGCGAGGGCATTTCCTTGTGAAAGGGCTCGCCGGTGATTTTGGGAAAATGGCGGTCCGCGATGACGGGCATCTGGAAGCGCGCACAGGAGGTCCCCAGCAGATCATTGGCCGGTTTGGAGAACATGCCCTGAAACTTGGATCCGAATGAGATCAGCGCGTTGAACAGTTTCGGCCTGGTCAGAATCTGCCGGAACACGGCCCGTTTGGCCGGAGACAGGCCGAGGTAGCCCGACATGATGGCCCGGGCCTTGAGGAAGATATCCGTGACTTTGACGCCGCTGGGGCAGTTTTTTTCGCACGTACCGCACAGCAGGCAGCGCGTCAGCTTGTCGTTGACCTGTTCGGGGTCCTTGATCATTTCGGCGGCCAGATGCTCCAGCAGGGCGATTTTACCGCGCGTGACGTCGGCCTCGAAGCCCGTCTCGTTGAACAACGGACAGACCGCCTGGCACATCCCGCATTTCATGCAGTTTACGAGCTGGTCGTCCAGCTCTTTTAACATGGTGGCGAGTTCGTGAATGTTGGACATTATCGCCTCCTAACTGAAGATTTTGCCGGGATTCAGAATTCCTTTGGGATCCAGGGCGTTCTTCATGGCGCGGTAGTATTCGATGGTGGCTCTGCTGGTCTCCAGCTCCATGTATTTGCTCTTAGCCATGCCTATGCCGTGTTCGCCGGAGAGGGTGCCTCCCAGGCCCAGGGCGGCGTCGAAAATGGCGTCAATGGCCGTTTCCACGCGTTCCCACTCCTGCTTGTCCCGTTTGTCCGTCAGGATGGTCGGGTGCAGATTGCCGTCCCCGGCGTGGCCGAACGTACCGATGGTCAGGTTGAAATCCTTGGCGATTTTTGAAAGGGACTGCATCATGGCAGGAATCTTGGAACGCGGCACCGTGGCGTCTTCAAGCACGCAGGTGGGGCGCAGATTGGCCAGCGCGGGCAGGGCGTCGCGCCTGGCCTGCCAGACCTTGTCGCGCTGTTCCTTGTCAGCGGCCACTTCCACGCCTCTGGAGTTGTGCTCCATACAAATTTTGCGAACTTTTTCCGCTTCCTCTTCCACCTGTGCGGGATGGCCGTCGACCTCGACCAGCAGCAGGGCCTCTGCGTCCACGGGCAATCCTGCCTTGCGGAAGTTGTCCACCGTACGGATGGTGAAGTTGTCGAGAAATTCCAAAGTCGCGGGAACGATCTTGGCGGCGATGATGGCGGCGACCGTCTGGCAGGCGGCCTGAACGTCGTCGAACACGGCCAGCATGGACTTGGCTGCCGCCGGAGGCGGAACCAGTTTCAGGACCAGTTCGTTGAACACGCCAAGAGTGCCTTCGGATGCGGTCATCAGGCCGGGCAGGTTGTAACCGGTGACGCATTTGACGGTCTTGGAGCCGCTTTTGACCAGTTCGCCGTTGACGTCGAAAAAGGTGATCCCCATCAGGTAGTCTTTGGTGACGCCGTACTTGAGGCCGCGCAATCCGCCCGCGTTTTCAGCCACGTTGCCGCCCAGGGTGGAAACGGCCTGGGAGCCGGGATCAGGCGGATAGAACAGGCCCTCCTTGGCTACGGCCGCTGCGAATTTGGCTGTCACGACGCCGGGTTCGACCCGGGCGTAGAGGTCCTCTTTGTTGATTTCCAGGATCTTGTTCATGCCGTTGGTGAGCACCACCACACCTCCCTCGACCGGGATGGTTCCGCCGGAAAGGTTGGTGCCGGCTCCGCGTACGGTCAATTTCAAACCGTTGTCGTTACAAAGCTTCACTACCCTGCCCAGCTCTTCGCTGTTGGCCGGACGCACCGCCAGGGACGGGACCTTGGGTTCGAGTACGGCTGAATCATAAGAATATGAATGGCGCTCGGATTCGCCTGTCAGGACATTTTTTTCGCCGACGATGGCGGCGAATTCCTTGATGAGTGCCTCATTGCTGGACATTTTTATCCTCCTGCGGAGTTATATGAAGCCGGGCGGAACCATGCCCGCCCGGCAATTTGACTATCAAATCAGAACAGGTGGGGCAGGAATACAAAGCTCATCAGGCTCGCAACGATTCCCACGACGATACCATACAGCAGGAAGGGCCAGAAGGTCTTTCTGAGAATGGCACCTTCCATGCCGGAGAGACCGACAACCGCGCAACAGGCGACGATGTTGTGAATGCAGATCATGTTACCCATGGCGCCGCCGACGGCCTGGGCCGCGACAATGATCTGGTGCGGCAGGTTCAGCGTCTGAGCCATGCCCCACTGGAATTCGGCGAACAACAGATCGGATACGGTGTTGGAACCGGTGATGAACGCGCCCAGGCCGCCGATGAAAGAGGCGAACATGGGCCAGGCCTGACCGACAATACCCGCCACGGCCTGGGCCAGCGCCAGAGGCATGGACGGATAATCATGCACGTTCATCGCGCCTGCGGCGGCGCCGGAACCGCGGAAGATGGACACCAGGGCCACGGAAAAGAACAGGGCGATGGTGGGATTCTTCATTTTGACGATGGACTCGGTCCAGGCCTTTTTGGTCTTTTCCGCGTTCATGCCGTGAATGGCAATGGTCAGAATGGCGACCAGGATAAAGGGGATGGTACCCGGCAGGTACAGGTACGCAATGGCGCCGTTGACGCCCTTGTAGCCGAGAATGTCGGTGAAGGACAATTTGGCTCCCGCCAGCATGCCTTTGAGGCCGAGTTCAGGAATACGGGTGATGACCAGAATCAGGCCGATGAGAATGTACGGCAACCAGGCCCTGAACTGGCTCATATGGGATTCGAACTTGCAGTCTTCTTCCGGACGGACCGAACCGACCCAGTCTTTTTCCCAAGTGCTCTGCGGACCCCAGTTCCAGTTGTCATGGGGTACGCAGATGCCGCGTTTGGCTCCCCAGACAACAATACCCAGGCCGATGAGACCGCCGATCAGGGAGGGGAATTCCGGACCGACTACCCACGCGGTGAACAGATAGGGAACACAGAAACTGACGGCTGCGAATATGCAGAACTTCCAGGCACGGAAGCCCGATGCCCAGGATTTTTTCGGACCGAAAAAGCGGGTCATGAAGCCGAGCATGAAAATGGGCAGAATGAAGATCATGGCCAGGTGCATCAAAGTGGCCCATTGGCCGATGAGCATGTTGAAGCTTTCCATGTCCGTAAAGTTGGTGACGACGGACGGATCGTTGACCGCAGCCATGACCAGGTCTTTGAGGAACTTCAGGCCGAGAATAACGGGCGTACCCACGGCGCCGAAAGTGACGGGAAAGGAGTTGAAAACCAGACAAACAACCGCGGCGGCCAGGGGAGGAAAGCCGAGGCTGAGGAGCAGCGGAGCGGCCAGAGCGGCAGGCGTACCGAATCCGGCGGCGCCTTCGATGAACGCGGCGAACAAATAGCCTACGATGATAGCCTGAATACGGGGATCAGGCGAAATATTCTGGAATCCATGCTGAATGGTTTCCATGCCGCCACTGTACATCAAGGTGTATAGGACGAGAATGGCGCCGAAAACGATGATCAGGATACCGATGGCGGTGATGACGCCCTGAACCGACAGGGCTGCGACATAGCCGACAGGCAGGCCCCAGGCCAGGATCGCACCAAGTGCGGCGGTTGCCCAGGCAATGGGCATAGCTTTTGTTGCGGGCCAGCGAAGACCAACCATGAGAACCAGAGCCACGGCGATGGGTACGGCAGCAATGAGAGCCAGCATTCCAATTGGCATTGTGTACTCCTTTTACACTCCAAACGTTGTTGCCAATTTCTCCCGATGTATTGGCCATCCGGACCAGATACGGGAGGGCAAACTACAAGATCATTTTGCAATCTCAAGTGATTGCCAGAGACTGTATAGCGCTGTTCCCAAGCGCGGCCGTCATCGCAGGCGAAGCCAGAATCGTCCGGAAGGAGTGCCGCTGCGGTACAAAATGAAAGAATCTCTCCTTGCCCGGTTCTTCATTTTTCGCAGAAACCTATCCATCTTTGGATGCCGTCCTGACAACGTGAACCACGAATCCGGCCAGAGTCCGTAACGCCATGCGAGTTACGCGTGTTTCGGCGCCATTGCATACGCGTACCGAATGCCGCGGAGGCTGTCCCGAAAGCCGATCCTTCAGGATGCACAGCGCGTTTATCAGTTGCGTAAAATGCTTTCGAACTGCCATCCGGGGCCTGGGAGTGAAAAGCTGAAGATCTCCCGCCCGCCGTGGCCGGCAATGGGTAACAGCAATAAAAAGACCTGCCCGTACGCTCCACTGCTGCAGCATGCTTCCGACGGATGCCTGAGTCCGGTAAATAGTTTCGGCAATCGTCAAAAAGCAGTGCAAAGGTACGAATTGTATGGGAGGCAGAGGCGGTCTTTGAAAAGATGTCTCTTGGATGCGTATTTTGTGTGGTTTTGGCTGTATAACCTGAAATACGATTTTTAACGTACTGTACTTCAGTGACTACTTTACACACTACTTTTTTGCTTCCGGTATTGTGCAAAATTTGTAAGGAGTATGGAGTATGAAATGAAAAGAAATCGTGCGATTGTATTCTTTTTTCGACTGAGACTACATAGTTTGCAAAAAATGCCGTTTCAAGGAGCGTCTGCCAATAAAAAAAAACAGTAAAACAGCTGAATCCTTTTGTCTGCTGTTTTAGATGCTGATTGTTTTTTTCTGAGGCATAATACGCTGTTGACATAAAATTTCCTCGTATGCAACACCCCATCAGCTGCACCAGATGCAGAGAACGTATGCTGTATCCATCAGGAAACGAATCAGACAGTGAAACAAAAGCCTAAGGGTGTTTTGTCAGTATTTACCAAAAATCATGCCGATTCAATTTTCTCCTTTATTTTTCAGGTGTTCATAGCGTTCTCTTCTCTTTTTCAGATTCCTGGGCGTATTGTGATTCACGCAATCCGATTTTTCATACAGTTTGGGCGTATTGCTTTGATTGGTCAGTCCAATTTTTAAGACTGGACGCCTGAAACTTGATACGCCGCCAGCTGGAAACCGGCGGTTGTTTTGTTTCCGGACGTTCACGTTCGCATCTCCTCGCCTTGCTGAACAAAAAGACTTTTTCGCTATCGCTTATTATATTTTGCCGTACAGGAGGAATGATTTATTACATCATAGGATTACCCAAAATTTTTTTTTTCAGAGAATTTTGTTATATAGGAGGTGGAAATGAAGGAAAATTTTCGGGACTTGACTTTGTCACTGCTTAGTGACAATTTTGGTTCCAGGAGGCAGCCATGGGACAAAAAAAGGCGCAAGCGGAAGTCCGCGATCGGGAGCTGTCCCGAAAAAAATTGATAAACGCTGTAGGCAAGTTGTTGGCGAAAAAGGGCTTTCAGGCTATGGGGGTCAATGCTGTCGCTCGTGAAGCTGGCCTGGATAAGGTATTGATATACCGCTATTTCGGCGGACTTCCCGGATTGATTTCCGCATTTGCCGTGGAGTATGATTTCTGGCCGTCCGTCACGGAACTTGCCGGGGGTGATAAACAGGCTTTCCTCGCGTTGCCCGTTGAGGAACGACTGGCTACCGGGGTTCGGAATTACATGCGTTCGCTTAGGAACCGTCCGCTGACCCGCGAGATATTGTCCTGGATGTTTTTGGAACAAACTGAAACCACCAGAGATTTGGACGCGGTACGGCAACGTATCGGCCAGGAGCTACTGGACCTCGCAGGAATAGAAGAACTCGATCCAGATCTGGACGGCATGGCTTTGATGGCCATCATCGGCGCCGCGACAAACCATCTTTGCGCACGAACCGGGAAGATCCGCTATTTTTCCGGTATGGATCTTACGGATGAAAAAGATTGGCAACGGCTGGAAGATATGCTGGTACGGATAATCAAGTCTGTTGTGCCGGTTGGGATAACCCCTGAAATATGACTGAGTATACAACTGATTGATTCCATTATGGAATACACATTTTAAAAAAAGGTAGGGAACTATCGCTACCGGTGAACCCGTTCCCTTTTTTTACAAATAAAGTCACCAAGCGGTGACAATAAACTGTCCAAAACGGACATTGAAGACAGGAGAAGCTCATGATTCAGCAATGTTACCGCATTTTATTTCAACGTATGTATTGTACATTTCTGGTGGCCATGTTGTTTACCGCGATGCCGACCGAAGTTCGGGCAAAATCCGTGGAAGACGAAAAAACAAAAGATCAGTCTATTACGCTTAAAGCAAAAGGAAATTTGATAGCGCCGAGGGATGTAGGCGACAATGGAGCCACAGTCACCACGGCAGTGGCCGGATTTGAAGCAGCCTATGAAAGGGGAAACGCCAATGTGATGGTGTTGTACGAAACAAGGGAATTCACCTGGGATAAAGTGAAACATTTGCCTTTCGGCAATGGAAAGGATGATCCCTGGTCAACGCTGCACAGGATGGGATTGACCCTCGGATATCATGGAAGCATTTATAATAAATGGGGATATTTTGTCGGTGGATATACGGGGCTATCCTTTGAAAACGACATGGAGGACGCCTACAATTTTGTTGGATACGGGGGAATCACCTATTCCCTGAGTACGGAATGGTTTTTGAGCCTTGGAGCAGGAGCAAAATACCATTGCGTGAATACGTTTTTCTTTCCGATGTTCGGCATCAGCTATATTTCAAATAGTATCAAAGGACTCGAAATAGAATTGAAGTTTCCCATCTCCTCCGCGTCATACAGATTCAATCGATGGCTTGGGATACGAATTTTCGGACACTATGATTACGGTATCTACAAGTTAGACAAGGATAGTCCGGCCGAAGCTGGAGGATTCATGGAAAACCGCGGGTACCGGGCAGGTGCTTTCCTGGACATTTGGCCTTTAGAAATGGTCCAACTATCCGCCGGTTGCACCTATGATTTCGCAGGAGATTATACGCTGTACCATTCGGACGGTTCACGTATTAAACGCTATGATCGTGACGACGGACTTGGAGGAAGTCTGCAGCTGAAAGTGAACTTTTAAATAAATATCGACAAGCCAGGTTATTCCTTCAGTGAGCGAAAAAGGCGTGAAACATGTATAAGCATACAGATCTGTCCGAAAAATTGGACAAAAGGACTTGTCTCGCATGTCAATCTGTATGAAAAATCGGAATAGCCTGGCTTGATTGTTGTCAGCCGTGTTTCCAAATTCTTTTCGTCGCGAGTTTGAGCAAGAATTTCAACAGGAAAAGCTAAAGGAAAAAGGGGCCGCAGGCGTAGTGCGGCTACGTCAAGGGCTTATTTTCCTGAAAACGCGGCATGTTGGAATCCCGGCCAAACGTAGCGGAAAAAAATTTGGCAGCACGCCCGCGAGTTACAGCGAAATATCGTTCTTTTTCAGCAAGGCGTAGAGATGCGAACGGGAAAGTCCGGAAAGTTCTATCATGCGGGCCACGTCGCCCTCGGATCGATCCACAAGCTGCTGCAGGTAGTGCTTTTCAGCCAGGTTTTTGTATTCCTTGATGGAAGGCAGCATGGAGTCCTTTTCCTCCAGGGCGGGTATTCCGGCTACTGCGAAAAGTGTATGTTTCATAACTTTCCGAGTTCTTTGATACGGATCTCCTTTTTGAGGGATGCACAGATAAAAAAGGGGATCCGCAACTGCGGGATGATATTTTTCCTGAAAAATAGAGGTACGCTCTTTTTTTGATCAATTTTTCCTCATGAGTATCAGGACCCAGATACATCCCGCCTGAAGAAGATTTCTGGAGGCTCATGCGCGGACTGATGCGCAGGAGACTGGGGCGCGGAAGCAAGAAGGCTTCTAGCGTAAATGGAGATCAGGTCAAGCTCTCCAAGAAAACAGTCGCAATGAGCACTGGCAAACGCGGGAACAGCACAATCTACGGCAACAGACATTAGTTGATCGGCCAACGACGCTCCCCGAATGGGGAATGAGGCTCTCTCCGGTTGCTGCTAATCATGCCTTTGTTTTGGCCCTGCGCATGGTCAGAACCAGCAGCACAGCGCCCAGCAGTACGAAAAACGCACCAAGGAGCGGTACCGCGTCATACCCGAGAAATTCCGCGAGCAGGCCGGCCCCAAAGGCGGCCAATACACTCGCCACCGCTGTCGAGGCGTTGAAAATACCCAGAGCCGCGCCTTCATTGATGGTGGCCAGTTGTGCGGCATAGGCCGTACCCGCCACAATGAGCGGAGACCAGGCCACGGGAGTGACCCCGAACAGGAGTGCGGCCGCCCAAGCGCCGTAGGTTGTGGGTACGTACGCGAAAAAGGCCATGCCGGCCACCGAGACCAGCGTCATCAGGGTGCCGATCATGACCACAGCGCCGTCTCCGATCTTTTTGCCAAGCGTCCCTGAGGGCGCATAGCAGAATACGCCGACAACCGCAGCCACGGCATAGAGTGCGGACGAGGGGCCGGGCTGGATGCCATAGGCGGACTTCATCAACAGCGGGTAGAGGTTGTAGATGAGCCAGGTCCCGAGCATGGTGAAGAACCAGCTTGCGATGTACAACCCGAACGCGTTTTCCCAGAATCGGACGAACTTCAGGAGTTCGCCGGGCAGCAGCCTTTCATAATGGGTTACAAAGCTCATGGCCATACGCGGCTGCAAATGCAGATGATGCCGGAATTTGGGAAGATGTTGGGGCTTTTTGTGTTCGTTGGGGCGGGGCAGGCCTTTGCGTCCGAAGAATGCGCCCGGCAGCATCAGGGCCGCGGCAATGAGCAGGCCGGTTTGGGGCGAGGACTGGAGCAGGGCGGCCAGGCCCAGTCCGATGGCCTGTCCCAGGCCATAAAAGGTTTGCAGCCACCCGATACGCGAATCCCATTCGGGCTTGGGCCGGGTTTCTACAATAAACATGGCGGCCACAGTGTTGGAGGCTGCGGACCCTATGCCTTGGACGAATGCCAGAAGCATCCAGAACCAGATTCCGAGGTCCAGAGGGAAAAGCGCCAGGCCCAGGGCCAGAAGAACATAACCAGCCATATAGACAAGTCGGTGCAGACTAAACTTGTCCGTGAGCGAGCCCAGGAACGGCGCCGTAAGCTGCCCCATGTACAGGGCCGCCACCACCACGCCGGCCAGGGCCGCTCCGCTGGCGTTGCCCACCACCAGGGGCAGTAGGATGGGCGCAATGCCCAGGACCACAGCGCCTTGAAAGGCGTAGCCCGCGTACCAGGACTCGGAGTATTGTTTCCAATTTATCATGGAGCACTAATGCCACAGCCCAACAAATAAAGCAAAAGTAATCGCGGATAGATTGCTGAAGAAGACCGAGGCGAACTCCCCGCAGCTGATCGCAGGGAACG
This sequence comes from Desulfovibrionaceae bacterium, assembly GCA_963677785.2. Lineage (GTDB taxonomy): Bacteria > Desulfobacterota > Desulfovibrionia > Desulfovibrionales > Desulfovibrionaceae. Next base: position 1,100,005 of record CAXXDH010000003.1, read on the forward strand.
TTCGGCTAGGTGTTTTCTGGCGGTTTGCCCGATCAAAGTCTTGTATATGAACTGGGTTCTGTCCTTTTCGCGCATGATGAATGAAATTTACGACGAGTCACTAAGGCATCCATTCAATGATATTCTGAACCGGGTTGTGTTGTTTCCACTCCAGGAATTCGGCGAAATTGCGCACTCCGTCGCGGAGCACAGCCTGATAAACTTGGATACTCATGATCTTACGGCCCTCGGGGATGTCATTCTTTATTTCCAGAATTGCCTGGGTGGTTTCGGGCGTAAGCTTGGCGCGAATGGCGTCGGCGACCTGTTCAAAGTATCCGGCGTAGGGCGAATCCATCGGAATTTGGATCATGTCGATTTGCCAGGTATCGCCGCTGGGTTCCTCGTACCAGGCATGCCATTCCAAACATTGATCTTCGGCGTCCAAGAGGTTTGCGTACGCGATACGGCGGATACGCGGATTTTGGGCCAGGCGGGCAATCGCCCCAAAACCGGATTCCAAAGAAAAAGGTTCCGAGTAGACGTGCATATCAATGTCCAAATTGCGCATGAGCAATCCCATACGCAATGAACCCACCAACTCGGCCCGGATACCGAAGGAGGCCCAGATTTCCAGGATTCCGGTTTCATCAAGGACGTTGCGCGCACGCTGTTGATTGTGCCTCGCCAACGTGAGAATGTCATTGGATATTCTATCATGAGGTGCGGAACTGATTACGTTTCCATCGGATTCCATTGGATCTCCTTTTATAGCATCAAAGGGTGAAGCAAGCTGCGCTACCTTAAACTTGGAAGGAAAAATTGGTCATGCAGCTTTCCCACTGCACTGGATTTAACAGCATCACTAAATTACGGGAAAATAAAAAATTTTGAGACGAAAAAAATATTTTATTCTGAGAGGATACCAATAAACAAGACTACAAAGAAATATCGTTTTTTTTCAGCAAGGCGTAGAGATGCGAACGGGAAAGTCCGGAAAGTTCAATCATACGGGTCACGTCGCCCTCGGAGCGATCCACAAGCTGCTGCAGGTAGTGCTTTTCCGCCAGGTTTTTGTATTCCTTGATGGAAGGCAGCATGGAGTCCTTTTCCTCCAGGGCGGGCATATGTTCGTTGGCAGCGCTTACGGTATCAGCGGGGGGATCGGTAAATTTCAACTGCGCCCGGGTTACCTTGATACGCAGTTCCTGCGGCAGATGGACGCTGTAGAGGGTTTTTTCCTTGCCAGCCGCTGTCACGGCCAACTCCAGGACGTTGAACAGCTCGCGGACGTTGCCGGGCCAGGCGTAGGCCATGAGCATATCGAAAAAATCCGCCCCAAACCCCTTGGGCGCCATGTTGTATTTTTTGCAGAGCGTTTCCACATGGTTGAGAGTCAAGGGCTTGAGATCCTCAATGCGTTTGCGCAGCGGAGGCAGGTGCACGTGGATGGTCTTGAGGCGGTAGAGCAGGTCGCTGCGGAATTCGTCGCGCCCGACCATGGAATCCAGGTCCCGGTTGGTGGCGGAAATCAGACGGAAATCGCTGCTGATCTCGCGCGTATCGCCTATGGGGCGGAAACGGCGTTCCTGAAGTACGCGCAAAAAGGATTTCTGAATGACCATGGGCAATTCGCCCACTTCATCCAGAAACAACACCCCCTTGTTGGCCAGCTGGACCAGCCCCTCCCTGTCCGTGACAGCGCCCGTATAAGCACCCTTTTTGTGGCCGAAAAGCGTACTTTTTACCAGACTGTCCGTAAGAGCGGCGCAATCCACCACCACAAAGGGTTTGTCGGCTCTGCGGCTGTTCTGGTGGATGGTGCGGGCGAACAATTCCTTGCCCGAGCCGGTTTCACCGGTGATGAGCACGTTGGCGTCGGAATTGGCGGCCTGGGCCAGCAAATCAAAGCACGGACGCATGGCCTGGGCATTGCCGATCATTTTGGAAACATCCAGGGCGCGCAGATCTTTTTTGGAACGCTTTTCGGAATGATATTTCAATGCTCGGTTCAGGCTGAGGCTGATCTGCTTGATGGAAGCGGGTTTGACCAGATAATCCCAGACTCCTCCCTGAATAGCCAGTTCTGCGCCGTCGGGATCGCCCTTGCCCGTCAGAATGACAACCTCGGGCGGTTCGTCCAGAGTACGGATTTCCGGAAGCAGATCCAGGCCATTGCCGTCAGGAAGGCGCACATCCAGAAGCATCACGTCGAATTCGTTCTGTTCGAGCGCCTGGCGGGTTTCCTTCAACGTAGCGACAGCGACATAGTCCATCTTATGCCGCCGCAGCAGACTGGCCATGGTTTCGCGAACTTCTGGGTCGTCATCTACAACGAGAATATGGGGCATCCGCCGATACTCCTTGGTTATCGCAACACGTTACGTATAGCTTCCGAAAGATCCGTTTTTGTAAATGGTTTTGGGAGAACCTGACAAATATTGCCTGCCGGTTTCGTGGCGGTCATGACTTTGCTGCGCCCGGAAACCAGAATGACCGGCAGGTCCGGTCTGAGACGGGCGGCAAAACTCGCCAGCACCAGCCCGTTCACTTTGGGCATGTCATAATCAGTTATTATCAAATCAAAGTAATGGTCTTTTTGCAAGAGCTGCATGGCCTGTTCCGCGCCGGGCACGGCTTCAACCTCGTATCCCATGGACTGCAGCACGCGCGGTATGACTTCCAGCTGGTCCTGGTCGTCCTCCACAAACAATATCCGGCCCTGTCCCTGCGCCGGACCGGAGGTCCTGGGTGCGTCGTCGTCGCTGCCGTCTCCGGAATGGGCGGGGAAATAAACCTCGAAAGACGCACCATGCCCCGGCTCGCTCACGACGTGCACCGCTCCCTTGTGATTTTTGACAATGCCCAGCACAACGGACAATCCCAGCCCGGTGCCTTCTGTTTTGCCCTTTGTGGTAAAAAAAGGATCAAAAATCTTGTCGTTGATGTCCGGGTGCACTCCTGGTCCGTTATCGGCAACTATGAGTCGATAATAGGCTTTTTCCTGAAGATTGAGTATGTCGGCCTGGGTTCTTACCAATACGACTTCTTCAAGTGACACTTCAAGAATTCCTCCGGAATCGCGCATGGCCTGAAAAGCATTGGTGCAGAGATTGATCAGCACCTGATAGATCTGGGTAGGATCCGCATGCACCTGAGGAGCATTGTCTGTCCTGATGTCTGATTCTATGGAAATATTCCGGGGCAGAGACGAACTGAGCAGCGTGAGCGTATCGCGTACGAGATCCGCCAGATTGGTGTTGCGGAACCCCTCCTGGGAGGGCCGGCTGAACGCCATGATTTGTTCGACCAGAAGTTTTCCGCGTTTGGAAGCCTTGAGTACGCGTTTCAGGTCATCGGCCGTATCCGAGACATCCTCCACGTCAGTCAACGCCAGTTCCGTCGAATTGATCACGGAAGTGAGAATATTGTTGAAATCATGGGCCACGCCCCCGGCCAGAGCGCCGATGGCCTCCATCTTCTGAGACTGGAGCAACTGACGTTCAAGATTGATTTCCCGTGTGACGTCTTCGGCTGTGGTAAGCGTTCCGACCACTTCTCCGGAGGCGTCGTGCAAAGGAACCGTGTTTATTTCGAGCCAGATTTGCTCGCCGGAGACATTACTCACATTGATGCGCTGTCTGAGTTTGGGCTCGTTGGCGTCCAGCACGTCGCGTTCCGTGGCCAGAGCCCATTCCGTATACCGGCCTTCTTTCATGACGTTATAGTCTGTTTTGTTGATCAATTCGGCCGGATCCTCATGTCCGAAAAAAGCCGCGAACCCCCTGTTCGCCCCCAGATAGCGCTGGCGCGTATCTTTCCAGCAAATCAATTGGGGTATCGTATTCAGCAACAGTTCCTGAAATGAAAGCTGATTGAGCATTTTCATTCCCAGGCGCTTGCGGTGCACGAAGTGCATGCTCACCACAAGCAGCATGAGTGTTACCAGCGCAAAGGAAACCCCCATGGTCCAGAGAATGTCTTTGCTGATTTTATAAAAGGACTGCGGTGAATTGATGATGGTGCTGGAAGGCGGCAGCAGATTGCGGGTAATGCCGAATCGCTTCATCTGCAAATGATCGAACTGAAAAGGATTATTCGTTACGGACCCGATGGGGATAGCTCCGGCCGGTTCACCTTTGAGAATGCGCAGAACCAGTGATGCGGCTGCTTCGCCGTTCATCAGGCCGTTGGCCATTCTGCCGCCCACAATGCCCCAGCCGAGCAAAAAGGTCCAACTGGAGTAAACAGGCCGCGGACTGGCCTCTGAAACCATTTTGACGACTTCGCCGGGTTCGTAAAAATGCCCTTTGAACGTATAAAATGAGGGGATAAAGAAAACCAGCGCATCGTCCGGCAAGATTTGCAGTTGTTCCAGTATGCTATCCAAAGGCAGGGAATACCAATAATCAAAATCAATCTTGTCTGTGAAGGGCGCGGCTGCTTCTTCAACCTGTCTGCGTATGGCGCGTCCGGTGACCGTATCGTCCCCTACCACCACCAAACGCCGTGTTTCCGGGTGGAGTCGGAACGCCAGGTCCAGCGTCTCCCGTATACCGGCGCTTTCCACAATTCCGGTTACGGGCAACCCTTCCAGTGTGGCCGCATCAATGCCGTTGACACCGCTGAAAACAATGGGAACGTCGGGGAACAAATCCTCCAGATGCTGGATGACGAAATCAAAGGCCCGATTATCCGACGTAATGACCACGTCGAATTTTCCCGGTCCGTATTTTTTGAGCATCATCTGATAAAAACTGTCAGATACGCCCGGCTGATCTCCCCGCTTTGAATCAAGATATTCAATATACAGTTGGTAATTAAGTCCGTTTTTTGCGAAGGATTCACGAATTCCGGCCAGAATATTGTCCGACCATTTATATCCATTGTGGTAGGAATTTAACAAAAGAATCGAAGGCCGGTCGTCGGCCTGAACCGGAGGAACAAATACGAACAAGGCAAACGCCAGCACAAGCAGCGGTATCGCCTTCAAACTGCTCCCTGTCATGACTGTGTCTCCAGCAAAGCAAATTCGCCGAACAAAAAGCCCGGCGTATTGAACAACTAATTTCCATTGCATCAGCTAAAGGAAAGCAAAAAGCACGCCTCGTGGCAAAATTAATGAAAAAAAGTGGATAACAAGCTGATTTTATATATTAACTTTACTATCATAAAAATTGCTCGTGGCCTTCGGATTCGGTAACAAAATCGTCCTGTCTGATTTTTCAGACCATACTATTGCATTTCTGAACAAAGATTTCATTCTGATGCAAAAAAATCAGAATAATTTCCTTCGACCATCAAATACCTTTATCATCGAAAAAAATTCAGACTTCCATTACAGGTCAAATCTTTTGTGAAATTTTAAAGAGATTCTAACAGGTTGGAGTTATAACTAAAAATTATAGTTTTCTGATTATATAAAAATACTAGATAAATTCTAGACAAAAATCTTAAATTATTTTAACTTGTAGCGCTGAGTTGTTCATGGCAATCAAGCAAATACTACATCTAGAAAGGTCTATACCTTATGAATCAATCTTCTCTTGTAGCTGCAATAACGACCTCGAGCCATTTCAAACAGATTCTGGTAAGCGTCAGTATTGGTACACTTGCTATTCTCGCTACCGTTGTCTTCTTTCCCAACCTCTATATGCGGGCTTTGGGGATCGGATCCGGCGGTAACGACTCAAAAAGCACTGCATCAGCCGCAGCTCCAGCTGTTTCCGCTCCCTCCGCAGTTGCATCAGGTTCTTCAGTAAAAGCACAAAAACAGATTGCCGTACAAACACCCCATACGGGCGCCAACGAGGCAATAACCGCGAAACAATCTCAACCGCACGCAGCGGCAGCGCAAACAGCCGCCCCCACTCAAAGCAACAATGGCCAGGAAGCGTCAAATACCGCGGAACATACGGCCCCCGGGACCTTGCCTCAGGCTGATCCTGAAAAACATATTGCCAAAGGGAAACTCGAAAGAGGTGATACGGCCGGTTCGCTGTTGTCCGAATACCTCAACGCGAGTGATATCAAGACCGTGGAAACTCTGGCCAAAGAAGTGTATCCGCTTTCACGGCTTCAGGCGGGAAAACCTTTTTCCATTGTCACCAACAAAGGCAAATTCATCCGTTTCGAATATCAGATCAACAACCTCAACAAGCTCATCATTGAAAAAGGGAAAAGCGGATTCGACGTTTACAAGAAAACAGTCCCCTACAAAGTGGAAGTTTCCCGTGTAGAGGGAGAAATAGCCCTGAGTCTGTTTACGGCTGTCGAATCCATCGGTGAAGGCCCGGAACTGGCCATGAAGCTGGCGGATATCTTTGCCTGGGAAGTCGACTTTATTCGCGACATCCGCTCCGGAGACAAGTTTTCCGCCATCGTGGAAAAACGCTTCTACCAAGGAAATTTTCGGGATTACGGACGGATTCTCGCTGCCCGTTTCATCAACCAGGGAAAAGAGCATGAAGGCTTTTATTTTGAAAACGCGGACAACAAGCCGGGGTATTACAATGCGGAAGGCAAAAACCTACGCAAGGCCTTCTTGAAAGTGCCACTCTCGTTCACACGCATCAGCTCGCGTTTTTCCTGGCGCCGCCTGCATCCCATTCTGCACATCTACCGCCCGCATCTGGGCGTTGATTACGCCGCCCCCACAGGGACGCCCGTCAAGGCCATCGGCGACGCCACTGTCGTTTCAGCAGGCTGGATCCGCGGCGGCGGACGTTGCGTCCATCTGCGCCACATCCGCGGCTACCAGAGCAAATACATGCACCTCAGCCGCTTCGGCAGCGGCATCAAGAAAGGCGCAACCGTCAAACAAGGCCAGGTCATCGGCTATGTGGGCAGTTCGGGCCTGGCCACCGGCCCGCATCTTGATTTCCGAGTCATGAAAAACGGCAAATACATCAACCCCGCATCCATGGACAACCCGCGCTCCATTTCGCTCACCAAAACCGAAATGGCCCAGTTCCGCAAAAACTCGCTCAAATACGAAGCCCGCCTGAAAAACAAAAATCTCAAAGTGGACGGCGATTTCGCCATGCAGAACGATCTGGTCGAGGATTCAACACTGTAGATTTTTCAAACTCCCCATTACCTGAAATGGCTTTCCAAGCCTTGCTGTTTCGCGCATACTCCTAGAAAACAGTGAGGCTGCTGCATGGGAATCTTCAACTTCCTCTCAAAAAATCCGGACCTGCAACCTCTGGATTGGTTGCAGGTGGAAATATCCACCCGTTGCCAGGCGTCCTGCAGCTACTGCCCGCATACCGTCTATCGAGACCAGTGGCGCAGCCTGCTCATGCCCATGTCAGTTTTTTCCCAGCTGGGCCATATGTTCGAGCAAACCCGTATGGTGCATCTCCAGGGCTGGGGTGAACCTTTGCTCCATCCGGATTTCCCGGCCATGCTGGCGCAGGTCAAACAAGCCGGATGCATGGCCTCCATCACCACCAATGGGCTGGCCCTGACGGAAAGCATGCTTCGCCAACTGGTGGACGCGCAGCTCGATTCCCTGGCTTTTTCCCTGGCCGGCGCCACTGCGGCAGAAAACGACCGGGTGCGTTGCGGCACTTCCTTTGAGCATGTTTTCAAAACCATCGAAACGCTGGAGCGCATCAAACAGGAAAAAGAATCCACGCTACCGGAAGTACGTATCGCGTATTTGCTCCTGCGTTCGCACCTGCCGTCTCTGGAACAGCTGATCAGCGGTCTGGTTAAAGCCGGTATCAGAGAATGTACGCTATCGCCCCTTTCGCTGGTCTGTTCGCCGGAACTCGAATCCGAAACAATCGCTCCGCTGCGGGCGGAAGACAAAAAGACCATCAAGGCTTTGCGCAGGAGGCTGTTCGGCTTGTCCATCGCTTCAGCTTTTCAGGGATTGAACCTGCATACGCACACAATTGTCGCCAAACAGCGGCGCTGGTGTTCGGAAAATATCAGAAAGGCGCTGGTGGTGGATGTGACGGGAAAGCTGATGCCCTGCGTCTTTGGCGCGTTGCCTGTCAAAGGGGAGGTGGCCCATGTTTTCCGCGGACAACAGCTGCCGTTTGTGCCCCGGACATTCGGTCCGGCCGCGGAAACCGACCTGCGGACGTTCAGAAACTCCGAGATCTACAAACAATTTATACGCGATTACCCGCAGGGCGGTCATTGTCCGGTTTGCTGGAAACGGTACGTTGTCACTGACTGATACGGGCTTTGTCGGGTCCGTTGAAATGAACCGCTTTCTTTTTTGACTTCTTTTTCAGATACGCCAGACGTACCTCCACCACTTTGGGATTGGGGTAGTTGTCGTGAATGGATTCCAGCAGGGCTATAGCCTCCGGAAGCTTGTTCATGTTCTCATAGACTTCGGCGAGCATGAACCCGGCCAGGGCTTTGCGTTCCTTATCGACCCCGGGGATACTTCGGATTTTCTGCAGCAGTTCCTTGATACGCTGCTGGTTTTTCTTCGGATCAAAAGCCCGTACCTGCTCCGGGGTCAAGGCAATGCTCTGCGCTTCAATCCTGCGCTGCGTATACTCCAGAGTCTGCGCCAGCTCATACAGGCATAAGGCCTTCATTTCGGGACGGCGCGCATCTGATTCGCAGGCGTCCAGAGCCTGCTCCGCCAGATCAATGGCGTGTTGCCTCCGGTAAATACGCGCCAAATGCAGGTAGACTTCAGGAAGCTGCGAGTCGTCCAATCCGTTGATTTCCAAAGCGCTCTGCCACGTACTCACAGCCTCGTTCCACTGTTTGGAATTTTCCTGCAGCTGGGCCAGCCTGCAGGTCAGTTTCCAGGCCTGGCCGGGATCCTGGGAAAATTCCAGGATCATGGCCTCTAGAAGACTGATGGACTTTTCATAATTCCCCAGAACATTCAAGGAAATATCCAGCAGTCGGTTCCAGGCTTCCAAACGGTACAGGCCCTCGGCATTGAACTGAAGATAGCTTTCATACATGCGCTCCGCTTCCGTGAAGTTTCCGCTGGAATAGGCGGTCCGGGCGGCGTCTATATCTCCTTTGTCATTTCTGTCCGCGGTGCAGCCGCACAACAGAAAAACAACCAGGAAAACTGCCGGCCACGCGCGCATGGCTTCTACTCGTCATCTTCAACGTGCTGCTCGTGCACGATGTCAAACCCGGCCACGTAGGCGTCGTCCTCGACTTTCACCAAGCGTACGCCCTGTGTCGCGCGGCCAACCTGGCTTATGTCGCTCACACCCATACGGATGATCTTGTTTCCGGAGGTAAGCAGTACGAGTTCGTCACTTTCCGAAACCATGATGGCGCCGATGACATGTCCGGTTTTGGAAGTGACTTTCATGTTGATGATGCCTTTGCCGCCTCGGGACTGCTGGCGGTAAAGATCCACCGGCGTACGCTTGCCGTATCCGTTGGAAGCTATGGTCAGCAGATTGGCTTCATTATCCCCGTTGACCACGACTGCAGAAGCCACTTCATCGGCCTTGCGCAGATTGACGCCTTTGACACCGGCTGCGGAGCGTCCCATGGAACGGACGTCGGCCAAAGGAAAGCGAATGGACAAGCCTTGCTTGGTGACCAGAATAACCTGATTGGCCGGGTTGACTTCGCGAACCATGAGCAGTTCGTCGCCATCCTTAAGTCCCACAGCGATCAATCCGGCTTTGCGCGAACGGCTGTATTGTTCGGCGCTGGAGCGCTTGACCATGCCTTTTTTGGTGACGAACAGAAAATACCTGTCCGCGGCGAATTCCCGTATCGTCAGGGCCGTGGTCACGAATTCCTCTTTTTCCAAGGGCAGCAGATTGGCGATATGCACGCCCTTGGCCGTTCGGCTGCCCTCCGGCACCTCGTAAACCCGAAGCTGGTGCATACGGCCGCGGTTCGTGAACAGCAGCAGGAACTGGTGGTTGGAGGTCGTGCAGAAGCTCTGGATCATGTCCTCGTCGCTGGTCTGCACTCCGGCAATGCCTTTGCCGCCTCTGCGCTGCTGCTGGTAGACGTCCAGGGCCGTACGCTTGATGTAGCCGCGCTTAGAGAGCGTGATGACCACGTTGTCGTCCGGAATCAGATCCGTCATGTCGATGCCTTCCGGCTCTTCATCCAGGATTTCCGTACGCCGGGGCGTGGAAAAGGTCTTGCGGATTTCTTCCAGTTCTTGCCGGATAACGCCTTTGAGCACTTCCACATTGGCGAGAATGCTCTGAAAGTAGGCGATCTTTTTCAGCAGCTCGGTGTATTCTTCAAGCAGCTTTTCGCGTTCGAGGTTGGTCAGACGCTGCAGCCGCATGTCCAGAATGGCCTGAGCCTGAATTTCGGAAAACTCGAATTCCGCTACCAACCGTTCCTTGGCCTCGGCCGGAGTGGCCGAAGAACGAATCAGGCTGATGATGGCGTCGATATTGTCCAGGGCCTTTTGCAAACCTTCCAGGATATGGGCCCGGGCCTCCGCTTTGGCCAGATCGTAGCGCGTCCGGCGGACGATCACTTCCTTGCGGTGGTCGAGAAAATGTTCGAGCACCTGCTTCAGGTTGAGCAGTTCCGGCCGGTTGTCCACAACCGCCATCATGTTGATGCCGAAGCTCATCTCCAGCTGGGTGAACTTGTAGAGCGCGTTGATAACGATGTCAGGAATCGTGCCCTTTTTCAGGTCGATGACGACCCGGATGCCCTTGCGGTCGGATTCGTCGCGCAGATCGGAAATACCTTCGATCTTGCGGTCGTTGACCAGGGCGGCGATTTTCTCCACCATGCTGGATTTGTTGAGAGCGTAGGGGATCTCCTTGATAACGATGGATTCGTACCCTTTTTTGCGCTGCTCTATCTCCACCACGCCGCGGATTTTGATGCTGCCGCGTCCGGTCTCGTAGGCGTCCCGCAAGCCCTTGCCCGCGTAGAGCGAAGCACCGGTGGGAAAATCCGGGGCTTTGATGTGCGCCATCAGGTCGCGTACGGTGCATTCCGGATCATCCAGAAGCAGAAGCAGGCCGCCGATAAGCTCTTCGAGGTTGTGCGGCGGAATATTGGTGGCCATGCCCACGGCAATACCCGACGAACCGTTCAACAGCAGGTTGGGCACCTTGGTGGGCAGGACAACAGGCTCCGCCAAGCTGTTGTCGTAATTGGGCCGGAAATCGACGGTCTCCTTGTCGATGTCGGCAAGAAATTCACTGGTGATTCTGGCCATACGCACTTCGGTGTACCGCATGGCTGCCGCGGCGTCGCCGTCGATGGATCCGAAGTTCCCCTGTCCGTTGACCAGCACGTCGCGCATGGAAAACGGCTGCGCCATACGAACGAGCGCATCGTATACGGCCGAGTCGCCATGCGGATGGTATTTACCGATCACGTCACCCACAACACGCGCGGATTTTTTGTGCGGACGGTTGTAGGTGTTGCTGAGATCATGCATGGCGAACAAAATCCGCCGGTGCACCGGCTTGAGTCCGTCGCGTACGTCCGGAATGGCGCGTCCGATGATGACGCTGAGCGAATACTCAAGGTAGGATTTTTTGATTTCCTGTTCAATGTTGACTGTTTCAATCACGTCGTTGTCCTAGTGTCTGGAAAATTGTGATGCCTCCGGCGGCCAGAGAACCTTTGTTGTACAAAGGGCCCTAGAAACCTCCAAAAACTTTTAGCTGTCAGAACGTCAGCAGCTTTACAGCCCTTCCATGCCATGCATGATGGTATGGGAGCTTTTCTCTCCCCGGGCAATTGTCCGGGCTCGGCGAGAGGTATCCCTTATGCAGGGGGCCAGAAGCCCCCATCATGTTGTTAAATATCAAGATCCGTCACTTGCAGGGCATTGCGTTCAATGAAATTGCGCCTGGGTTCGACCTTGTCTCCCATCAGACGCGAAAAAATTTCATCCGCCTGGACCGCGTCTTCGATGGAGACCTGCAGCAGTGTCCGCTTGTCCGGATCCATGGTGGTTTCCCAAAGCTGCTCGGCGTCCATTTCGCCCAGACCTTTGTAGCGCTTGATTTCAATATTGTTTTTGCTTTCCTCAAGCACCAGATGGAGCAGATCGAAGAGATTTTCCACTAATTGCTCCTGGTCTTTTTTGATCATGGTGAACGCTGACCCGCCGCAGGATTTTCTGATGAAATCCAGGCCGCCAAAGGCTTCCTTGTACATTTTGGAATTGAAGAATTCCACGGCGAAGCGGGTTTTGTGACCGTTCTTGTCTTCGGCCACAAGATACGAACGCTGTTCCACATCGCCCTCTTCCCAATGGTGTTCGAGGGTGTAGCCCTGCTCGTTCATATAGGCGTAAAACTGTTCCCGGACATCATGGTTATGCAGAATTCCCGTGTCCAGGCGATGTTCATAGGAAATGATCTTCAAAAACAGATCCCTGTTGATGCCGACGTTTTCCACATCGCGCATACGCTTGTCTATGAAACGGATGCCGTTGAGCAGCTCAATGATCTGCTTCCCTGCAAAGGTCACTTCATTGGACGCGCGCAGCGTGATTTCCCCGCTGATGTGCTGCAGCAAAAATTCATTGAGCTCTTCTTCGCCTTTGATGAAGAATTCATTTTTTCTCACTTTGGCGCAGAACAGCGGCGGTTGCGCAATGTAGAGATAGCCCCGCTCGATGAGTTCCTCGTACTGGCGGAAAAAGAAGGTCAGCAGCAATGTCCGGATATGCGCGCCGTCCACGTCGGCATCGGTCATGATCACGATCTTGTGGTAGCGCAGTTTGTCCAGGTTCAGATCATCCTGGATGCTGGCGCCCATGGCCGTGATCATGGCCTTGATTTCCTTGTTTTCGAGCATCTTGTCGAAACGCGTTTTTTCCACGTTCAGAATCTTGCCTCGCAGGGGCAGAATGGCCTGGTGGGTGGGATTGCGACCCATTTTGGCCGAACCGCCGGCCGAATCCCCCTCAACGATGAACAATTCGCTGTCCTCAGGATTTTTACTTTGGCAATCGGCCAGCTTTCCGGGCAGGGAATTGTCTGAAAGCGCTCCCTTGCGCCGGACCAGATCCTTGGCCTTGCGGGCTGCTTCACGAGCACGGGCCGTATCCACGACTTTTTCGACGATGTTCTTGGCCTCGTTGGGATTTTCCGCGAAAAAGGTGGAAAGCTGTTCGTAGACCATGCTGGAGACGATGCCGACGACTTCGCTGTTGCCGAGCTTGGTCTTGGTCTGCCCCTCGAACTGCGGCATGGGCAGTTTGACGCTGATAACGGCCGTCAAGCCTTCGCGAACGTCATCGCCGGAGATCTTCTGCTTATGTTTTTTCGGCAGGTCGGCATTCTGGATGTAGGTATTCAACGCGCGCGTCAGCGCTGTTCTGAACCCGGCCAAATGCGTACCGCCTTCCTTGGTGCGGATGTTGTTGGCGAAGGTATGGATATTTTCCTTGTAGCCCGTGTTGTACTGCATGCCGAATTCGACGGTCACGGAGTCCACCATATCCAGGCCGTAAATGATTTCATGGGCCTGGTTTTCGCCTTCGTTGAGATCCTTGACGAATTCCCGGACCCCGCCTTCGAACTTGAAGGAAATGGACTCGTTGCTGCGTTCGTCGTTGAACTCGATTTCCAATCCGCTGTTGAGGTAGGCCAGCTCTTCGAAACGCTTGCGCAGAATGTCGAAGGAAAACTGGTTGGTCTCAAAAATTTCCTCATCAGGCCGGAAACGGATTATGGTGCCCGTATTCTTGGCTTCCCCGATCACTTCCAGCTGCTTGACCGGAACACCGCGCTCGTAGCGCTGGTGGTAGCGTTTGCCGTCGCGTTTGACCACGACCTCGAGATATTCGGAAAGCGCGTTGACTACGGAAACGCCCACACCGTGCAGACCGCCGGAAACCTTGTAGGTGTCGTTGTCGAACTTGCCCCCGGCGTGCAGGACGGTCATGACCACTTCTACGGCCGGTTTCTTTTCCTTTGGATGGATATCCACGGGAATGCCGCGGCCGTTGTCGCTGACCGTTACACTGTTGTCCAGATGCAGATTGATGGTGATCTTGCTGCAGGATCCCGCCATGGCTTCGTCAACGGAATTGTCGACGACTTCATAGACAAGATGGTGCAATCCACGGATGTCCGTGCTGCCGATATACATGGCAGGCCGTTTGCGGACGGCTGACAAACCTTCCAGAATGGTGATGCTGCCCGCATTATAGTCATGATGGGTGTTTTCTGCTGCCATTTAGACTTCTTCCTCGCTGTAGTACGCCTCTTCGACAATCTTCATGGGCATGATGATGACCAGGTAGCTCGCATCGTTGCTGTCCCGGATGCCGCAGGGGCCTTCGGAGCCGGTCAACGTGAAATTCAACTGTTCAGTATCGAAATGGTTGAGAATTTCAATCAGATTGCGGGTAGGAAAAGCGATTTTGGGAATCTCGCCGTTGCGTTCGATTTCCAGGCTCTCCTGGGCCGATCCCACTTCCTGGCCTTCCGAGGTCAGGGAGAGCTGGTTGGGTTCGAATTCAAAATACGTGCAGCGGTTGTTTTCCGTTGTGAAAATCAACAAACGCTCCAGCGCGTCCACCAGTTCGGCACGGTTGAGCACCACTGTGGAAACATCGTCATCGTCGAGTTTTTCCAGAAAATTCTTATACTCTGGATAGTTGTAATATGAAAGCGGCAAACTGAAGGTTTCCTTGCCGTCTGCTGTTTTCAAAAACAAACGCTTGTTGTCGATAACCATGCTCACTTCCGGAGCCGTGAGCCATTTTTTCAATTCAAGCAGATATTTTTTATGAATCAGAATGCCTTCTTCAGGCATCAGTGAAAGCATGCCGGAATCCATAAGACGGATCATGGCGAACTGGTGGCCGTTCATGCCGCAGATTTCCACGCATTGCTCATCTTTCAGAGACTGGAAGCTGATGCAGGCCACGGCTTCCATGGTGTCTTCATCGCTGATGCAGTAGGAAATCCGGTCGGTGATGGTCAACAGCTGCTCACCGGATAGATTTACGGCATTGTTATCCGGGAATTGGGAAAAATTCTGAAACCATTCCGGATCGTTCAACGGAAGTTTGTAGTGTCTTCTGCCCTGTTTCACCAGGAGCACGTTGTTTGTGGCGTCCGTTTCCAGAAAGATTTCTCCTGGAGGAAGTTTTTTAACCAGGTCGTAAAAGCTGCGTCCCTGAACACCTGCAAGGCCGCCTTCTTCTATGCTGGCAGGATAATTTCCGAAGAATTCAATATTGGAATCTGTGGCCATAATTTGCAGGGATTCACTGGCATTGAGCCAAATAGTCCGCAAAAACGCAGCTCCGGTTTTGGCTGGGATGATGTTTGCGGATTTCTGAAGGCCTTCGATGATGTCTTCTTTCAATACTTTTAATTTCATATAAAATCCTTGGAGTAGTAGTAGCGCTGCGTCGCTATGTTTCTATCTTGGATAACATATTAAAATAGCGAAAAAAAATAAAAACATTGCCGGATGAAAAAAAGTGCCCACCTCTTGCGAAAGGAACAGGCCTCAATGTCCGGCGTTCTTTTGACATGTTTTCTTCAGCCTTGTTACCAAAGTTTTCGTATCGTAGTTATCATTCTGTAATTTTTCGATTTTTTTAACAGCGTACATGACCGTGCTGTGATCTTTTCCGCCGAACAGTCTGCCCAGTTCGGGGTAGGACAAGCCAAGCAGGATGCGGCACAGGTACATGGCCATCTGCCGGGCCTGAACGGTTTCGTTGTCCCGGCGGCTTTCGAACAATGTTTTTAGCGGCACCCCGTAATGCTCGGCAACGGTCTGGATAATCAGCTTAGGATCAATGTCGGACAATTTGCTGTCCGTATGGCTGATGATCTGCTGGAAATCCTTTTCCGTTATATTTTTGTGCATTGTTTTCTTGAATGCGAAAAATTTCAGCAGGATGCCTTGAAGAAAACGGAAATCCTTGAATCGCTGCGCAAGCGTGAGCATCTGTTCTTTGCTGAATTTAATTTTTTTAATCCTGCACATGTGCTGGATGTATTTGATGCGTACGTCCAGGTCCGGCTCGAGAAGATTTATGATCACGCCGCCTTCGAGCCGGGATTTCAGGGGCACGTTCAGAAAATCATAGTCTGCAGGTTTGTCCAGACAACTGAAAATCATTTGTTTTTTTTGATCGTAAAAGAGGTTGAAGATATTGACGAGTTCGTCTTGAAAATCCGGCACCGTTCTGATCTGTTGAAAATCGTCCAGCAGCAGAAACGAGTACTGGCTTAACTTGAAGCGTGCCGTGTGCCGGTTGCCTTGATGTTTTTCCATATACCCATGATACAGATCGTTGATATTGCCGAAATAGATCGCCTCGACCCCGTGGGTCTTGCTGAGCTCATTGCCGATGGCTCGCAGCAGGTGTGATTTCCCGGAACCATTTTCTCCGCAGATGATCAACGGATTGAACTGTATTTCCATTTGTTTGGCCACTTCTTCGGCCATGCTGAGCGGAAAGTGGTTCTTGTTGTTCCGGATGAAGGATTCGAAAGTCTGCTGCTGCCCGAACGGATAATCCGTTCGTTTAATGCGTGTCGGCTGCGTCTCCTGTGCCGGGCGTCCGGCGGAATTGATGTTGTGGTAGCGGATCAAATATCCGGGTCCCAGAAACGAACTGATCTGGTTTTCGAACATGTCCTGTTTGTTCTTCACAAACCAGTCGCCGAAAAAGGCGTGTGGAAAGTGAATATCCAGGCTTTTTTCATCCTCGCACTTCTCTATTTGCAGAGGCTCGTACCACTGCATGAGTTCGTTGTGAGAAAAGTGTTGCCTGAGATGACGGCGCAGGACTTCTTTCAAGAAATTATTGGGTTGAAAGTGTTTTCAACCGCTCAAAAATGAGCGGAAAATGGTAGTAAAAATAGTTAATTACCAGTTGCCTCTAATCTGTATATACATATCAGAAAAGTTCGGTGCCGCCAAGCTCTCTTTGTCTTTGCGGAACCGGTTGACATATTAAGCAATTAACCGGGGAAAACAGGCTTCTTGCGAAGTTCAGCAGGAAAAATGGGCGTCGGCCCACACGGCCCAATCCCCTCCGGTCTTTGCGGGGGCGCAATGATCCGCCACAAGAGTCACCGTGTCGCCGGACCCAATGGGGATGGAAACAGACTTTCCAGGACTTGTTGCGGTCAGGCACCCGGAGCAAAAAATTTCTTTGCCGTTCACAAGCACTTTGAAAACAGCTTCTCCCTCAAGTCCCTGGTAGTCGTGTTGAATATGACGCTGCGGGTTTTCCGCATCGAACAAACCTATGACGGCTTCAAAGGACTTTGCGCCCTTGGGAGCCTGGTAGGTGACCATGCAGTAGGCTTCCGTATAGAGCCCTTTGATATAGCGTTTTTTACTTAGTGCAATGGGGGTGAACGTATCCAGTTTGTCTGTTCCGAACCCGCGAAGTTTTACTGGTTCGTTGAAAGGGGCGAGATCAGAAAGATAAATGGCATTATTTTTTGGCAAGACCACAGGGTAGAATTGAAATTCTTCAATACGCTTGTGAAAGTCTGCAGCAGGATAATCGTTTGGCCAGTCGATACGGCCTTGTGTCTCTTCCACTGACAGGCGATTTTTCCCATGTTCCAGAATATCCGTAATACGATAGGCGTTTGCAACACCAGAAACACTGTTGCAGTCATGGCTTGCGCCGATACGGCAGCAGTTGTTGCAGGCCGGATACCACCCCGCATAGAGATGTTCTTCAAACATTACCCGGCGAATGTCGTTGTAAATGTAGTTGTTCCAGATTTCGGAAAAATTCAGAAGTTTGAGATTGCCGAGCAGCATGGTATTGCAATTGCCGCAAGCTTCGACATTGCCGTTCGGGGTGATGTGTGGTGTGGTAAAAGCATCGGTGCAGATATCCTTGCGTTTCAGCTCGTTGCTGAAAACAAATCCATAAGGTCCGTAGTCCTGTTGATTGCGCGGGTTTTGTACGATGTAGCTCATTTTTTCCATGTCACGGGGCGCTACAAAGCCCGGCCTCTTTTGCTGGATCTGCAAATTGCTACAGATGGTACGGTATCTGCCGAGATCCTCATCAGGAACCTGCAGCTGGAGCACGCTGGTCCGGAGTTTGTACTTTTTGTCGGTGGCCAGACGGACTACCTGTGACAGCATGGTATTCAGGGCATGCACCACCTCGCAATTCCCGCTGTATACCGAGGTATCCAGAGAAAACCCCGTTATTTCCACGTCATCGACGCCCAGGGTTTCGTGCGCCCAGCAAAAAAAGTCCGGAAAAGAGGCGTAGTTCAGGTTGTTCAGGACCGTCCCCAATCTGAAATAGGGTTTTGGTTCCATGGTTTCGCGCAGGCGCGCGAGTTTTTGAAGCATACCCCCGGCCTGTTCAAAACGGGCATCCGCATGAATGGCTTCTCCCAGGTCGCGCAACTGGCTCGTGTAATCGCAGCGGATGAAATCCATGCGTCCCGCCAGTTTTTCAAGAGCGCTTTCCGTCAGGGAGCAGGCCTGCGTGACGGGGCGTACAAAGACATTGTAGTGGTCGCACAACTGCAGTTCGGTCTCCAGGTGCGGTGAAATAAAAATGTCGTTTTCATAAAATTGCACCGAGGGAAACAGTTCCTCGGCAATTTTATAAAGCAGGCGGATATCCATAAGATGCAAATCCGTCTGGTTGCCGCCATGGCTGCCGGTCTGGGATACGTCCGAACGTGTTCCCCGAAGCAGATTGCAGTGCCTGTTTGTCTGCAAGACCAGGCGTGTCGGGAAACAATCCAGATAGGTTTTCCTTTTGGCTATTGCATCCCAAAGAAATTCTTCATTCTTGAGTTTCAGGTACTTTGAAAAAGCCACTGCTGCTTCCTTTCAAATATTCGTACGAAAAATATTTGTTTGACGTTCCGGTTGTGGTAACTGTTTTTTGGCTGAATATGCAAAAACGCGTTAACCAGCTCCGGCGGCAAAGGTATCTCTCCGAAGCTGGTGGAATTCTTTTTTTACACTGTATTAAATGAAATCAAATAAAAGTGTCCCCTTGCAAAGTCAATGTTCCAAACTGTAATGGGAAAACACGTATTGGGAAATAGGTTACAACCTGATTTGGCCGGGTGCCGGAAGGACCTGATGGCTTCAAGAGAGTTGTTTGTACCTGGAGTTGTGATTCTTGCCAAAACATGCAAAGCAAAATATGAAAAAAAGTTTCGGGCATGACGGCCCAAGCCTTTCAGTGCAGGGAGAAAATAATGAGTACTGATTTGAAAAAAATGTATCATGCGTTGCAGAAAGAGCCCTTTCCCGAGTCCATGAGCATCAAGCTCGGGGATCAGGAGCTGCTGTTTACCAAGCGGACCTGGACCATCGGCGACGAGGTCAAGGGCTTGCGATATGGAGAAAATCCGGATCAGCCGGCGGCATTGTACGAATTGACCGGCGGCGGGCTCGAACTGGACGGCGTGACGTTTCGCGGCGCCGGAAAAGGTCTGGTGTCCAGCCTGAACGAGGAGCACATGCTGCAGGCCGGCAAGCATCCGGGGAAAATAAATCTGACGGATGTGGACAGCGGGATCAACATCCTGCAGTACCTGACGGCCAAGCCCGCCTGCGTGATTCTGAAGCACAACAATCCGTGCGGCGCGGCCTGGACCGACCAGGGGACGGCAGAGGCGTTGAAGCGCGCGTTCTGGGCGGACCGGATCGCGGCTTTCGGCGGCACCGTGGTGATTAACAGAACCCTGGACGTGGCCACTGCCGAGCAGATCGACGCTGTGTATTTTGAAGTGGTGGCCGCACCGGACTACGAACCGCAGGCCCTGGAGATTCTCAAGCACCGCAAGAACCTGCGGATTCTGCAAATCCCCGGACTGGCGGAACTGGGCAAGCTGGCCGGAGAGCCTTTTCTGGATATCAAATCGCTTGCGGACGGCGGCATGGTGCTGCAGTTCTCCTTCCGCAACCGGATTTTGTCCGAAAGCGATTTTCTCCCGGCCCAGACTGAAAAGGACGGCGCGCATTACGTGGCGCGCAAGCCCAGCGTGCAGGAAGCCGAAGACCTGCTGTTTGCCTGGGCCGTTGAAGCGGGCGTCACGTCCAATTCGGTTATTTTCGTCAAGGACGGCTGCAGCGTGGCCATCGGTACGGGTGAACAGGACCGCGTCGGCTGCGTGGAGCTGACCATCGGCAAGGCTTATGTCAAATACGCGGACCGTCTGGCGTTCGAACAGTTCGGGCTTTCCCTGTACGAACTGCAGGCCAAGGCCGAGGCAACCCCGGACGAGGCTGTAAACGACACTACCTACGGCGCGGCTTTGGAAGACATCAACGCGCGTACCAGGGAAGCCAGAGGCGGCATTCCTGGGTCCGTGCTCGTATCGGATGGGTTTTTCCCTTTCCGCGACGGCGTGGACCTGGCCGTGAAACAGGGCGTGGCAGCCATTGCCCAGCCTGGCGGATCCATCCGGGACTACGAGATCATCCAGGCGGTGAACGAGGCCAAACCGCAGGTGGCCATGGTATTCACAGGCCAGCGTTCGTTCAAACATTAGAACGTTTACTTTTATATTTGCCTCCGGCAGCGGTGCACTCATTAGCATAGGCATAGTGAGTGCGCCCCAATCTCCCAAAACTTTTGTCTGAGAAAATTTTTACCCTTGGCGCCTTAAGGCGTAGTTTCTCTCGACGAGTCTTTGAACTTGACGAGAGTTGTGAGCCCCACGGCGTGTTGAGAGTTTTCTCTTTAGGATGTTTTTATATGGGCGCGATGCGCGATGCGGTGCGCCACCCCGGGCAGGGGTGCGTGGTGGAATTCATGCATGGGAACAAGCCGCAGCTTGCCTGGGTGCTGGAGGAGCAGAGCGGCAAGTACCGGTTGCTCACGCTCAACAAGCGCGAGGTGAAACTGCAGACGGCCCGGCTGCTTTCCTGGTCCGGCCCGCAATATAACGGCGAGTTTTCACGCCAGGAGATTCTTTCCACTCTTGCTAAACACCAGCAGGACCGGGAAGAACTCGAACAATCCATTGATCCGCTGGAAATCTGGGAACTGGCCCAGGGCGAGGTGCCTAAGGCCAGTGTGGAATGGTTCGCCGAACTTCTCTGGGAAAAGAGCGAGGCCCGCGATGTGGAAAAACTGGCCGCCATCGGCCGGGCTATGCTCAATTGCAAAACCCATTTCAAATTCCAGCCCCCTGATTTTGAAATTTTTCCGGAAGAAAAGGTTGAGGCGCGCCTGGCCGAGAAAAAAGCCGCCGAAGAGCGCGAGCGCATTGTTTCCGAAGGCAAACGCCTGTTTCACGAACTCTGGTCCGTGCGCTGCGGCAAGGCCAAAAGCTTTGATACACCGCGCGAGGCGGACATTGCCGAAGGGTTGGAGGATCTCCTGCTCCTGCGTATCGCCAATCCGGACGATTCCACCAGCGCCGCCCTGTGGAGCAGCTGCGCCATGGGCCTGCCGCCGGATCCGCATATGCCGCTGCTGCTGGCCATGACCTGGGGCATTGTCCCCGAGCACCACAACTATCTGCTGGACCAGGCCGGATACGCGTCCGGGGATTCCTGGTCCGCCGAATACGCCGACGAAACGGCCTCCATTGCCGCGGCCTGCGCCAAGGCGCAACAGGCCCCCCTGGATACGCCTTTTGTGAGCATCGATTCCGAGAGCACCAGGGACATTGACGATGCCTTCTACATCCGGGAGTCCGGCGATGAGCAGAACGGCTGGCAGGTGCAGATAGCCCTGGCCTGTCCCGCGCTGTTTCTGGTTTCGGAATCCCGCCTGGGAAAGGCCGTGGCCGCCAGGGCCACCAGCCTGTATTTGCCCGAAGGCGACAGCCACATGATGCCCGAGGCGCTGGGCACAGGATTGTTCAGCCTGGTGCAGGGCGAGGTACGGCCTTCGCTGGTACTGGATATCACCCTGGATTCCCAGGGCGAACTCCGGACTTGCGAACCGCGTGTTTCCTGGATCAGCATCAAGGCGAATCTTGCCTATACGGCCGTGGAAAATTTGTTTTGCGGCGACGGGAGCGCCCCTGAACCCGATGCGGCAGTGCTCGAACAGGAACGGCAGCTCAGGCTGGCGCTGCAGCTTTCCGATCTGCTCAGGGAGACGCGTCTGAAGCGGGGAGCGGTGATCATCGAGCGCGAAGATCCGCGGTTGACCCTTAAGGGCGAAGGCGCGCAGACCGAAGTGCTCATTGAAGCCAAGGAACAGTGCCCCATGTCCATGGGGCTGATCAGCGAGCTGATGATTTTGGCCAACAGCGCGCTGGCCATCTGGGGCGAATCCCGGGACGTGCCGCTGTATCTGCGTACGCAGGCCGTCAGCCTGCCCAAGGACAGCGCGGGAGTCTGGCGCGAACCGGCGGACGTGCACCGGATTGTCAAAGTCCTGGGCAGTTCGATTCTGGAAACAGTCACCCGTCCGCATGCCAGCCTGGGCGTACGCGCCTACAGTCCGATCACCTCGCCGTTGCGGCGCTATCCGGATTTCGTGAACCAGGAGCAGGTGGTGTCCTTCCTGCAACAGGGCGCGCCCAAATATGACCGTCAGACCCTCACTGAGATGCTTCCTTCCTTGAATGCGCGGCTTGAGGCAGTGGGCCGGGCGCAGCGTTTTCGGCCCCGGTATTGGAAGTTGCTGTATTTCAAGATGAACTGTAAGAAGAGATTATTCGACGGGGTGGTGGTGGAAGAGAACCAGACTTTTGTGACAGTGGCGCTGCCGCTGGAACAGCTTCTGGTACGCGGTCCGCGCAATATGTTCAGTGAAAAACTCTACCCCGGACAGCGGCTGAAGCTCAGGTTGGGTCGTATCGATCCTTTGAACAACGAGATACACGTACTCGAGGCATTGGAGGAGTAAGACGCCATGCAGATGCTCATCGTGATTTTTGCCTATGTGCTTGGTTCCATTCCCTTCGGACTGTTTATTGCCGGGGCTTTTTGCGACGTGGACCCGCGTACGCAGGGCAGCGGCAACCTGGGCGCCACCAACGTGGGGCGCAGTTGCGGCACGGTTTACGGCGTGCTTACTCTGGCCCTGGATTTGCTCAAAGGGCTGATTCCGGTCGTGGCCGCCGTGCAGGTCAGCGATTCGACCTTTTTTATCAGCTGTACGGCCTTTGCGGCGCTGTTCGGCCATTGCTGCTCGCTGTTTCTGGATTTCAAGGGCGGCAAAGGCGTGGCCACCAGCATCGGCATATTTCTTCCCCTGGCTTTCTGGCCGCTGCTGCTGTCCGTACTGACCCTGGTGACGGTGTTGAAAACAACGGGTTACATGTCCCTGGGATCTTTGAGCCTGGTGGCTTCACTGCCCGTTTTCCTGCTGTTCAGCGGACACTACGGCTTGATTCCGCTGGCTCTGGCAACCATGGTGGTGGTCTTCTGGCGGCACAGGGAAAACATCATCCGCCTGGCCCAGGGCGAGGAACACCACTGGCGCGGGTGATGATAGGTCCTGCCGGAGGCAACCAAGGAAACTTGCAGTAATGCTCAAATATCCGCATTTCGACCCGGTGGCGTTGTCGCTGGGGCCCTTGAAGGTTCGCTGGTACGGGCTGATGTACCTGGTGGGTTTCGCCGCGGGCTGGCTGCTCGGCAGATTCCGGGCTGCCAACAGCCGCAAAGGGCTCTGGAACGGCCCTGGAGGCGTCTGGCAGGCCCAGGAGGTGGACGACGTCATCACCTACTGCGTCTTGGGCGTGGTCTTGGGCGGACGCCTGGGGTATACGCTTTTTTACGACCTGCCGTTTTTTATTTCCCACCCGGCGCAAATTATTCAGATCTGGAACGGAGGCATGTCCTTTCACGGGGGGGTGATCGGCTTTGCCGTGGCCATCTGGTTGTTTGCCAGACGCCGTGGCAAGACCTTTGCCCAGGTCTGCGATTTTCTGGTGCCCATGGTGCCTCCCGGATTGTTCGCCGGCCGTATCGGCAACTTCATCAACGGCGAACTCTACGGCCGCATCACGGATTCTCCCTTGGGCATGGTTTTTCCAGGCCCCAATGCGGGACCGTATCCGCGCCATCCGTCCCAGCTGTATGAAGCGGGCCTGGAAGGTATCGCCCTGTTTCTGGTGCTCTGGTTCTACACCTCCAAAAGGAGGCCTTCATTCGCCGCCTCAGGCCTGTTCTGTCTTGCCTACGGCCTGTTCCGCTGTATTGGGGAGTCTTTTCGCCAACCGGATATCCAGCTCGGCTTTATCGCCTTTGACTGGCTGACCATGGGGCAGCTGCTTTGTCTGCCCATGATCCTGGGTGGAGCAGTGATTATGTTTGTTGCGTACAGGCGCGACAGGAATTCCTGATCAGAGCGGATTTTATTTTTTATAACGCGTTGAGAGCATAAGAAAATTCATTTTTGATAAGTACTTGACAAGATTTTTTGGGTATGAAATTATCGTTGTTCGGCTAAAAAAGTGTTTGTACGTACTGGATGCTGCGCGGTTTTGATTGCTCTCCGCGCTATCCGCAAGTGAGGAGGCATGTATGGCTAAAGAGGAAGCAATCGAAGTAGATGGCATTGTCCAGGAAGCTTTGCCCAACGCGATGTTCAAAGTTGACCTGGAAAATGGACACAATGTTCTGGCTCATATCTCCGGAAAGATGCGCAAATATTACATCAGAATTCTTCCCGGCGATAAGGTTAAAGTAGAACTTTCTCCGTATGATTTAACGCGCGGACGCATCACATACCGTATGAAATAGTCCTTCCGTATCGCAATGGCGTTGGCTTCGCCAATTGACCGCTTTTCTTTTTGCATGCGTCACGCAAAGGCTTGCTAACCGGGCAGTGTTCTGCATTTCCGGCAACGGATGCTCTTGTTCAAAACCGGCAGCGGCTCTTTTGTGGCTTTCTTTTTATTTTTTCCCTACAGTCCGACGAATTGTCGCACTCAGGTTTGGTACGCCCGCAGGGGCGTCAGATTAGATTGCAACACAAGGATGGGTAGACCATGATTTCTGGGCGGGATGGACGCTGGTTCGGCTATTTCATGCTATTCCTGCTCGGAGTGCTGGTTCTGTTTCCTTTTTTGGGAACAGGCTTTACCACCAACGATGATGCGTTCTACGCCCTGCATGCGGTACCCCGCTGGAAAGCGCTTTTCAGTTTCCTGCACGAGGAATCCGCAGGCCAGGGGCGTTTTTACAAATATCTGAACGTATTGTTTCTGCTTGCTCCCCATTTCGCGCATAATTTTCTTTTTACAGCCGTCTGTAATCTGGTCGTCATCTGTCTTAACATCGTGCTGGCGTCGGTATTGATCGGACGCTTGCTTGCCCCCAGGTTGGGGTTGGTTTTCGCTCTGCTGTTTCTGGCGCTGCTGCAGGACCATTGGGGACACAGCCTGTTGACCGCCTATCCGTTTGGCGGACAACTCGGACTGGCCTTTTGTATGAGCTCCTGGCATGTGTTGCTCAGATGGCGCTGTCTGGGGGGGCGTGGATGGCTTCTGGCGGGCCTTAGCCTGTTTTTTTGCAGCCTGTGCTGCAACGAGCTGTTTGTGGTGTATCTGATTCCAAGTCTGTTGCTCTGCCGCATGCCGCAGGCAAACCCGGACTGTCCGCAAAATACGGGCAGGTTCTTTACGGCCGGGATCGGCTTGTGCAGCGCCGTGCTGTTGTATGTCGCCCTGTATTTCGGATACAAGCTGCTTTTTCCCGGAAAATATACGGGCACAGCGATTGTGTTGACGGATTTTTCCGCCTGGTGGAACGTGTGTAAACAGTTCAGTACGTCCGCTTTGCCCTTGACCACCTTTGTCAAGGAGCGGACCGCCCTGAGCCGCTACGGGCCTTACTTTTCCATGGACACAAGCGCCATGCTGGTGGACCGGCTGCTGTACCAGGTCAGAAATATCGCGCAGTGGAAAACAGCCTGGCTCATACAGAGCGGCCTGGCCGGCTATCTTTGCTGGAGCCTGCTCCAGGAGCGTATCAAGGGGCTTACCTGGAAAAGAATGTTCTGGCCGGTGTTGTTCGGCCTGTCCCTGGTTTTCGTGCCCAACGCATTGCTCGGCCTTTCGGAAAAATACCGGCTATGGGCTCGGGAAGGCGCTTATGCCTACGCCTACACCTATCATTCGTATTATGGGGTGTGCGTATTGATGACCGTTCTTGCGGCCTTGCCGTCGCTGCTTTTCGGGCAAAGAGACCGGGCGCGTAAATGTATCCTGGCTCCAGCGGTCCTGCTGCTGTCGGTTGCTGTATTTCTGACAGCCTATGCCAATGATTCCGTACTGCGTACGAAGCGTCTCGCGGCCCAACGCTGGGAACTGGCGAACGCCTTGTTCGATTCGCCCGTGTTTCATAATTTTCCGGACAATACGCGCATTGCCGCACCAACGTTGTTCAACTGTTTTCGCATCCTGTGCCCGCCCAAGGAGTACTGGAGCGCGTACGCGGAGCAGCGGTCCGGAAAGCGCGTCGTAATTCTGGATTACCTGCCTCTTCAGCCGGATCCGGGAAAGCCGGGCAAAGGTCCGCTGTATTATCTGGGGATGCATCAGGCCTTCAACGCGTCCAGCCAGTTTTTGACCCTGGCTGATGTGCAGACAGTGGGTACGGGGGATAACGTGGTCTCTTCCCAGGTGCAGTTGTTCATCAAGAGCCGTTCCCGAAAAGTGCGGGTTTATTGCCCCGTACGCCCGGGCGCGGCGCCGCCTTTGCTGCAGCAACGCCCCATGCGCCAGATAGCTTGCGGTCTTTTTGTTGCGGATATAGAGGTAGATACCGCCGCAGAAGTTACGTTGATAACGCTTCTTGGGAAAGAAATTTCGGCAAAATACGTGGTTATAAATGACCAGTTTCCGTATCCTGCATTGCGGTAAAAAATACGTTTTTTTGACGGTTATTCCTGCTGGGCCGCGCAATGGACCTGTACGGGGGCGCTACCGCCGATGGCGTCGTCATCCAGCCCGAGTCCGAATTCCACGGCATCGGGAATAAAGGTAACGGCTTCCGAGAGGATCCTTTGCCCGGCCACGGCTTCCAGAGGCACGCAACGGCAGGCGGTTGCCACCTGCTGTTCGACCTGGCGCCAGAGGTAGGCCGCGGCGAGATCAATAATGCCGATTTCCCAGGCCACGGATGCCAGGGCGAACATGTTGGCAAAGGTTGTGTCCGGACGTGCCGCCCAGGATTCGGCTTCCCGGATGCCCAGACCTGTCAGAATTCCGGCCAGGGCTTCTCCGCTCTGCAGTTCGTACCGCCGCAACGCGGCTGTTTCACGCAGCGCGTACAGTACGGCGTTCCATTCCTCCACCTCTTCCGTTTCCTCCTGCCGCCAGCCGCGGCGCAGCCGGGCCAGCACAGGCACATCCACCCGCGAAGTGTTGCTGTCGATCCTGCCGAAAATCCACTGACCCGCACTTTGCTCGTCCGCCACAATCCCCTGCTCGCACGCCCAGGCCAATCCCTGCGAAGTATCCTCGGGCAGCGGCAGGCCGGTGCTGGCCAGTTGCAACAAACGCAACATGCTGGAAAGAGACGGATTCACAGTATCTCCAATGGTAAAAAAGAGGCCTCCGGCGGCTTAGGAACCTCCTAAAACTTTCAACTAATAGGTATCGAATATTTTTGTTAATTCACTTCAAAGAAATACGTACCAATGCAAGAAGCCGCCTTCTATTTAAAATAAAAAATAACGCTGGGAGAGCGGCAATTCGTCCGCGGGATCGCAAAGCAGGAGTTCGCCGTCCGCGCGGATCAGGCCGGTCTGTGAATCCAGCTCGACAAAGGGCCTGTAATTATTGTGGATCATGGCGTCTTTGGTCACTGTCCGCGTTTGGGCGACAGGGGCAATACGCTTGCGCAATCCCAGAGACTTTCCAGCGGATACGGCGGCCTGGGAAACAAAGCAGAGGCTCGCGGCTTGGGCGGCGTGCCCCATGGATGCGAACTGCGGCCGCTGCAGCAGGGGTTCGGCCGTGGGAACGGACGCGTTTGAATCTCCCAGTGGGGCAGCGGCTATCAGGCCTCCTTTGAGGACCAGTTCGGGTTTTACGGCGAAAAAGGCTGGTTTCCAAAGGACGATATCGGCAAGTTTGCCTGGTTCGAGCGAGCCGACTTCCTGGGCGATGCCGTGGGCCAGTGCCGGGTTGATGGTGTATTTGGCCAGATACCGTTTGGCGCGATGGTTGTCGTTTCCCGAATTTTGACCGGACGGACCGCGCTGCAGCTTCATGGCGTGGGCGGCCTGCCAGGTACGGAGAACCAGTTCTCCGGCGCGGCCCAGGGACTGTCCGCTGGCGGACAGTATGGAAAAAGCTCCCAGGTCGTGCAGAACGGCTTGCGCCGCAAGAAATTCCGTACGTTCAGGAAATTGCGCCAGGGCCAGGTCTTCGGGAACGGACGCGTTCAGCTGCCGGGCCGTCATGAGCATGTCCAGCTGCTCGTTCGCGCTGTTCCTGGTCAGAGGCGGCAGGATGTCGGAGGTGCAGGGAAGCACATTGCGGGCGGCACAGGCCTGGAAAAGAGCGGAAAGCTGCGTTTCGCCTCCGGCGCCCGGATGCCTGAAAACAATGGAACGATCCTTGACAGTCTTCAGGCAACTGTCGGGAAATCCTGATTCATTGAGCGCATCGAGTTGCAGCAGTACGGGCACATCATGCCGTTCGGCCACTTCCAGGCAAGTGTCTATGCTCACGGGATCGACACCCCAGCCCGGGTGCAGGTTCAGGCCCATGGCGCCCGCGAGCAATTGTTCGTCCAGAGCCTCCGGGCGGCTGGCGCTGCCTTTGGCGAACAGGCCGATGTTTACGGGCAGGGTGTCCGTGGCCTGCAGCATCCGGGATATATGCCAGGGGCCGGGTGTGGCGCCTGTGACTTTGCTTCCCGAGGCCGGGCCGGTGCCACCGCCCAGCAGGGTGGTAACTCCCGAGAACAATGCTTGTTCGATTTGCTGCGGGCAGAGAAAATGACTTTGTCCGGCAACGGCGCCGGGGGTGGCGATAAGCCCTTCTCCGGCAATGAGTTCGGTGCCCGGACCGATGACAATGTCGATGCCGGATTGGGTGTCCGGGTTGCCCGCGCTGCCGATGTCCGCGATAAGGCCGTTTTTGATGCCGATGTCCGCCTTGGACACGCCCCAGTGGTCCAGGATCACGACATTGGTAATGACGGTATCAGCGGCGTGGATGGAGGTCTGCTGGCCTTGGCCCATGCCGTCGCGGACGACTCGTCCGCCGCCGGATTTGCACTCTTCGCCCGGAGTGCAAAAATCCTGCTCCACTTCTATAAAAAGCTCCGTATCCGCCAGTCGGATCTTGTCGCCCACGGACGGTCCGTAGAGTTCGATGTAGGTATTGCGGGAAATAGTGGACACGGGTTGTCCTCAGAACGTGCTCTTGGCGGCATTGCGTCCGTAAAGCACTTTGTTGCCGCCAAAGGGAACAAGTTCGACAGTCCGGCACTGGCCGGGTTCAAAGCGGACGGTCGTGCCTGCGGGAATGCCCAGTCGATATCCTTTTGCCTTGTTTCGCGGGAAATCCAGGGCCGGGTTGGCATCGAAAAAAGGGTAATGAGAGCCCACCAGAATCGGGCTTTCAGACGTATTCGTCACAACAAGGCTGATGGGTGCGCATCCGGCATTGCATTGGATGTCTTTGTCGGCTGGAAGAATTTGTCCGGGAATCATGGCGTTGCCTCGTATTGTATGGGGCTGTGGATGGTGACCAAGCGGGTTCCGTCCGGAAAAGTGGCTTCCACCTGAATTTCCGGGATCATTTCGGCAACGCCTTCCATGACGTCCGACCGGGTCAACAAGGAGGAGCCAAGCTCCATGACTTCCGCCACGCTTTTGCCCTCCCGGGCGAACTCCAGCACCGCGGACGTCAGGTAGGCCACCGCTTCCGGATGATTCAGCCTGAGCCCCTTGGCCTTGCGCCGCTCCGCGACAAGTCCGGCAGTGAAAATCAAGAGTTTTTCCTGTTCGCGTGGCGATAACTGCATGGCTGCTCCTTGCGCGGCAACAGCGCTAGCTGTTCCAGACCCTGGGCCTGGCGGCAGTCCGGCCGGCTATCTGCGGCCGGATGCGCTCCCAGGCCGTGTAAAAAAGTTCCTTGATCTCGCGCGCATCGTCTGCCAGGCAGCGGCAAACCAGCACGCCGTCCAGAAGCGTGGCCGAGAACAGAGCGCTTTTGGCTTCATTTTGCAACGTACGCAGGGCTTGCAGGAGAAAGCGGCTGCCTGGAAATGCCACCAGGGTTCCGATAGCGGATCGTCCGCCCATTCCCCAGAAAGCGGCCGGCAAGGATTCGTCCGCGCACAGACGCGTTCTTTCCAGCAACAGAGGGCGGTTTTCGTGCCAGATGTCGTACTGCATGCTGAAAGATCCGCTGCTGAAAGATTTGTTTGCGCCAGGGAGGCCCAGTCCGGCGATTTCCCACCCAATGAATCTGGCGCCTTTTTCCAGCACAACATGGCTACCGGTAATGCACTGGGCGCCGTCGTGGATGATGTTTTCCTGGGGCAGCCATTCCATAACGGCACCGCCGTCGACGCGAAATTCCCGCTGCATGCTGGAAATCCGGCTCTGATTTCGGGACACGGGCATGGCGCGTTGGGTTGTCAGCAGTGCGTGGGAATCCGGTTCGGCTTTGACGCCCAAAAGCAGCGAGTCAGCTCCGGCCAGAGCTTCCAACGTATGCAGAACGCAGACATGGCAGACAGCGGGTCCTTCCGGATATAAAGGTTTCTGGACCATGAGCGGGCCATTGTGCGTATGGCGTGTCATGGAGACGCCTGCATGATTTTTGGCGAAAGTCAGCTCAAGCTCCCCCTTCGCACCAGCGGCCGGGGCAAGCTCCCGAGCCGTGAACTGGGTCATCAGTGCGGCGGTACTCATGATTTGGAACACCTCTGCAACAAGGCTTTTGGGGATATGTGCAAATGCGCCGGTTCAGTGGTCCGGATGCGCTGTGTATTTTTCATATTCATAAGCTGCATGACAAACTATTTAGAATCGTTGAAAAAGGCCGGAATTTTTCAGCCGGACTGCGACAAAACGCAGCAGCTGGAGCGTCGCAAGCAGTGGCCACTGGCCCCGTGGGTGATCGGGGTAACGGGGCCAGGGACGCTTTACTGTCAACTGATCCGTAGCCGATTCTCTTACCAGGGGGGTTGTCGCTGTTGAGCCGCACACCCTGGGGAGAGTCAAAGAGCCGGAAAACTGTTTCCGGTTCCATTGGATGTGCTATGTATCAAAAAGCAGGCCAAGCTCATGAGATTTTAGAAATAAGCTGAAAAAATAGTATCTTACAAGTTGATGTGTCATGAATTTATTCATGATGATAACAATTTTGTTTTTTTGTCTAAGGATTTTTAGATTAAATTCATAGGCTATTAACAATTTTGTTTTTTGATTAAGAATTTTTGTTGCGGGTGAGTATTGTCAACAATAAAGCCGGGTGAAAGTGTCGGGACATGAAAGAAAAACAGTTGATTATTCCATGTAACAGCGATTCTTTACAATTTTGCAAGAGCTCATTGCAGATATGACCAGGAGAGCAAAACCCGCAAGCTGATGGATAACTACTGGTATTCACGTTGAAAAGTATTGTGCACTCACTTGGAATAGGAGCTATTATCCTTGAATCGCAGTTGCAATGTATGCTAAAAAAATGAGTATTAAATAATAAGAGACTATTAGAAAACGGCCCGTCAAACTTTTCCAACCGGCGACATCCCGTCGCGCAGAGTCGAGGTTCTCAAGGAGGCCAATCATGTCCAACTTACGGCTTTGGAGAAGCCAGGAACTCAAAAAAATAAAGCAGGATATGGATTGCATGTTCGATAATATCTGCGCCGAATTCGGGCTTCCCCCGCTCGGCGCCGTTATGCCATCATCTTCCAACCTGTCCGTACGGGACACAGGCGACAGTTTGCTTGTCAGCGGCGTAATCAGTGGATTGAAACCCGAAGATCTGGATATTTGCGTAACGGATAAGACCTTATCCATATCCGGAAAAGCGGTTTGTGAAACAGCCACTTCGAAAGAGATACGTTCCTTTTCCAACCAGTTTCAGCTCCCTTACAAAGTGGACACCGACAACGCGCAGGCGACCTACGACAACGGTAAATTGACCATCACCTTGCCTCGTCTGAAAGAATTAGAAAGAAAACACGTACGCTTGAGCATACGCTAGCCATATCATGGAGGATCAGATGGCCAGGGAAATTACGCATCCACAAGTTCCAATTGAACAATTACGTTGGCGTATCGCACCGGAGACCCTTGCCTTCGAGACCACGGACGACCTTGAGCCGCTGGACCGCATTGTCGGCCAGAGCCGCGCGCTGGAGGCCCTGCGTTTCGGCATCGGCATGCGCAAAAAAGGCTACAACATTTTTGTCACCGGCCAGCCCCGGACAGGCCGCTTGAGCACTGTGAAAACATTGCTCAAAGAACTGCCCGAACCGCAAACCAGGGCCTGGGACCTGTGTTATGTCTACAACTTCAAAGAAACCGAAGCACCCGTGCTGCTGCGTTTCGAGGCAGGCGGAGGATCTGTTTTCAAGAAGGACATCAATGATTTCCTGGAGTCCGTGAAGCGGGAAGTGGGTGAGATATTTGAAAGCCAGGAATACATCCAGCGGAAAAAGGAAATCATGGAAGCGCACGAGCGCAGGACCAGGGAATTTTTTGTGGCCCTGGAAAAACGGGTCAAAGAATCCGGTTTCGTACTCGTGAACATGAAAGTGGGGCAAACCCAGCGACCTGACGTTGTGCCGCTTATCGACGAGGAACCCCTGCATATGCTCAATCTGGAAGAGCGTGTGGAAAAAGGACGGTTTCCCCGCGAGGAGTTCGAACAGCTGCAGAAAACCCAGAAAGAGCTGAAAGAGGAAATCGACGCCATTTTTCTCGATATCCGCGAACTGCAGAAAGAGGTCAAAAAGAAAAACCAGGAGCTGGACCGCCATTTGTATCTGACCATGGCCCATGAGTTGTTGCAGCCCTTGCGGGACAAATACGCGGCCAATGAAAAAATCATCCGTCATTTCAACGGCATGCTAGACCATATGGTGGACAATCTGGATTCGCTGCGGGTCATGGGCCAGCCCCCGCAGGAAGGCCAGATTCCGGGCATGGTGTTCATGGCGCCGCCTCCGGAAATCGTTTTTCATCCCTACCAGGTCAACCTGCTGGTGGATAACGCGGATATGGAAGGCGCGCCGGTTATTTTTGAATCCTATCCCACCTACCGCAACCTGTTCGGCAGTATCGAACGGGTCATGGACCGTACAGGGGTCTGGCATACGGATTTCACCAAGATCAAGGCGGGCTCGTTCATCAAGGCCAACGGGGGCTATCTGGTCATCAACCTGCTGGACGCCATCATGGAACCGGGTGTCTGGCAGACGCTGAAGCGGGCTTTGAAGACTTCGGAAATCGAAATCCAGACCTTTGACCCATTTTACCTGGTGACGACCACGGGCGTGAAGCCCGAGCCCATTCCCATGGAGGTCAAGGTCGTGGTTCTGGCGGATCCGCGCCTGTATCAGCTGCTGCAGTATTATGATCCGGACGTGGCCAAGATTTTCAAGGTGCGGGCGGATTTTGAAAGCTCCATGGACAAGACGGATGAAGCCGCGCAGCAGATAGCCCGTTTTGTTAAAAAAGTCGTGGACGAGGAAGCATTCAATCCCTTCGACCGTGAGGCGGTGGCGGCCCTGGCCGAGGAAGCCGTACATATGAGCGGCCGCCAGGAGAAATTCACCACGGCGTTACCGAAGTTGGAGGACATCATCAGCGAAGCGGATTATTTCGCCTCGTTGGATGCTGCCAAGGTGGTTTCGGCCGCCCATGTGCAAAAGGCCCTGGAAGCGCGGATTTACCGTTCCAATCAGATCGAGGAGCGCATCCAGGAGATGATCGACCGGGGGAGCATTTTTATCGACGTGGACGGCGCCGTTGCCGGGCAGGTCAA
The DNA here is from genome assembly GCA_963677785.2 of Desulfovibrionaceae bacterium. GTDB lineage: Bacteria > Desulfobacterota > Desulfovibrionia > Desulfovibrionales > Desulfovibrionaceae. The sequence continues at coordinate 1,133,805 of CAXXDH010000003.1, forward strand.
CGGCCTGGCCGTCTACAGCCTGGGCGATTACATGTTCGGCAAGCCCAGCCGGATAACCTGCGTCACCTCCATGGGCAAGGAAGGCATCATCAACATCGAACGCGAAGCCGACCTTTCGGGTCCCACCCACAACAAGGGCATGTTGATTCTGTCCGGCTACCTGCGCAACAACTTTGCCCAGAACAAGCCCCTGACCCTGGCCGCTTCCATTGCGTTTGAACAATCCTACGGCGGCGTGGATGGTGATTCGGCTTCTTCCACCGAATTGTACGCCCTGCTTTCCAGTCTGTCGGGCGTGCCCATCAAGCAGTCCATAGCGGTGACAGGTTCGGTGAACCAGCGCGGCGAGGTGCAGCCCATCGGCGGAGTGAACGAGAAAATCGAGGGGTTTTATCTGTGCTGCAAGCGCGCGGGGCTTACCGGAAAACAGGGCGTGATGATACCCGAGCCCAACCTCAAGGACCTGATGCTCAAGCAGGAGGTCATCGACGCGGTCCGGGAAGGCAAATTCTCGATCTGGTCCGTGAAGAACATCAACCAGGGCATCGAGATCCTTACCGGCAAAAAAGCCGGAGAACGCAAAAAAGACGGCAGCTATCCCGCCGGAAGCATCAACCAGCTGGTGGATGCCAAATTACTGGAGTACGCTGAAGGCTTGCGTAAATTCGGCGCCAAGGACGACGAGAAAGACGATAGCAAGAAAGGCGGCGACGCCAAATAGCACACCGTTCAGGGTGCGCCTGTCAGCTTCGCTAAGGCGTCAGGCGGGTGGGTGCATCCTGATTACTTTTTGCCAAGACAAAGGTCAGAATTCGTCCCGACCACGGGGGACGCGGATGGTCACGGTGGTGCCCAGTTGTTCGTCAGAACGCATTTCTATTCGCCCTCCCTGGGCTTCCACAAATAGTTTTGCCGCATAGGTGCCGAGGCCGGTGCCTTTTTCCTTTCCAAAAGTGACGTATTTATCAAAAAAGCGTTCCCGAATGGCTTCGGGGACCACTCCTTTGTTCTTGATTGTGACGTGCACTTCCTCTTCGACAGTCATATAGGCAATTTCAACATTTTGGTTTTTGGGAGAGGCTTCCAGGGCATTGGTGACCAGATTGTTCAGAACTGCGTACCAGAGCAGCTCTTCTCCCTGAATCAGAACAATTTTTCCGGATTCCAGAGGCTGTCCGTCAAGGTATTCGAGGAGCTGGACGTTTTTCTGCAAGGACTTCATACGCAGCTGTTTACGGACCATGGAGACGAGGCGGATGAGTTCCACGTCTTCGGGCTGAAAATAGTAGGTGCCCCGTTCGATTTTGTAGACTTCCTGGCTGAGGGTCAGCATGCTCATGATCAACAAGCCGGCTTCTTCGACGGATTCCAGCAATTCCGCCTGGCGGGGCGTCAGTTTGAGTTTTGCGGCCAGCAATTGCGGCACGCCGAGAATGGTGGTCAGCGGTGACTTGAGGTCGTGGTGCACGATACGCTCCACTTCTTCTCTAAGCCGCATGTTTTCCTGCAGCAGAGTGTTCTGTTGCTGCAGTTCGAGCCGGGCCTGCCGCAATTCGATGTGGCTTTTGACCCGGGCTTTGACAATAGGTACGCGAAAGGGTTTGGCAATGTAATCCACGGCTCCCAGGGAAAAACCCCTGAGTTCGTTTTCCAGCTGATCCAGCGTGGTGATGAAAATGACCGGGATTTCTCGTGTTTGATCGTTTTCATGGAGCTTGCGGCAGACTTCATAGCCGTCCAGTCCGGGCATGAGCACATCCAGCAGGATAAGCGCCGGACTGGCGGTCAGCGCGAGCTGCAGACCCTGGTCGCCGCTGAGGGCGATGCTGTAGCGGTACGCCTCGCCCAGGATATCCATGAGCAACTGCGTATTGACCTGGTCATCGTCGATGATCAGGATTCGGGGTTTTTCCAGTTGATCAGGCATGGGTGTTGTCATTTTTTACGGCAGGACTTGCATTGCGGAGTTGCAGCAGTTGACGCAACAACGTTCCGGCGCTGGGAAAGTCAAAACGTTGCGCCGCATGTTGAATCTCTGCCAGCAACGCGCGTTGCGGATCGTTTTGCATACTGCTCTCGAGGCGTTTGATGAGCGCCAGGGACTCCGGATCCGCTTCCTGCAGCAGATCGGACAATTTGGAAATCAACGCCTCGGGCTGTTCGGAATCGCCGTTTTTACCGGCCAGCAATGGTTGTGTTTTGTCAAGCTGGTGCTCTTTCACATAACGGGCGGCAGCGTCAAGGGTTTTGCGCAATACCAGGACAAGGGCTGCAAACAGCTCCTGCGCCTGCGGTTGCTCAGAACGCAACGCGCGTTCCAATTGGACGGAAACCGCGTGCAGCTGCCGGGCTTCCAGATTGGCCGCCGATCCTTTCAGACCATGCAGTCTTTGCAGGAGCTCATCCGGCGATTGCGGATCACCCGCAGCAAACAGTTGTTCGAGCAGCTCCTGTTCATTATGATGGGTTTGGCAGAACAAATCCAGGATGTGGCTGCACTTAGCCGTATCGCCGCGCACTTTTTCCAGCAGTTCGGGCAGATCGATAACGGGCAGGTCCGGCGTATCGACGGACATATCCGGGTGTCCGGCTTTGTAGTCTGTTGGAAAATCTGGCTCTTGAACGGCCAATGCGCCATCAGGAGCGAACCATTTTGCCAGCATGGCGAACAGGTCGGTTTGGTTTATCGGCTTGGCGAGATAATCGTTCATGCCCGCTTCCAGACATTTGTGCTGATCCTCGTATCTGGCATGGGCTGTAAGGGCGATGATGGGAAGCAGCTGCAAACGGCGGTCTTTCCGAATGTTTCGGGTGGCTTCCAGTCCGTCCATCACGGGCATTTGCACATCCATCAGCACCAGATCAAAGGTGTTGGTCTGAGCTTTGCCGACGCCGGCGAGGCCGTTGACAGCCGTATCGACTTCCACGCCGCTGCCTTCGAACATGGCGCAGATAACAACGCGATTGACGGGGTTGTCCTCCACCAGCAGAATCCGCATTCCCTGGAGTGAACCTCTGGTCTGCGTTAAAATAGCTCCTTGGGAGAGATCCGGAGAAACGTCGGAGACTTTTCCGAAAGCCTCCAGAATACCCTGATAGACGCTTCCGTACGTCAAGGGTTTGATGATGGTTGCGGATACGAGCGGATCTGTGTCGGCTGTTTCCACAGGGGCTGCCGTCAAAATGACGGGACAGGAAACCGCTGCTTTGCGCAGGGCCTGCAAAGCCTCCAGGATATCGGCGTCAGGAAGGGTTTGATCCAGAAAAACGAGATCGTATTTGCTGCCGACCTCCAGTGCTTTCAGTGCCTGTTGCAGGTTGAATGCAATATCGCTCCTACACCCCAGGTCCGTGAGCAAGTCTCCCAGCGTACGGGCCGCTGCCGGGTGGTCTTCGACAACAAGAATATGCAATTCTTCAAGCCTTGCCGGCAACTGTGGAGAAGCTGCGTCAGTGGCTTTGACGGTAAAGGAAAGCGTAAAGGAAAAGGTGGTACGGTTTCCGTTGCTGCCTGAGGAACTGCTTACTTTGATCTGTCCGCCCATTTTTCGGACAAGTTTGTCGGAGATGGTCAGCCCGAGCCCGGAGCCGCCGTATTGGCGCGTGGTGGAGCTGTCTGCCTGTGTAAACGCCTTGAAGAGCTTTTCCATTTTGTTCGCCGGAATGCCGATGCCCGTATCTGATACGGCGAAAGCCACGGCAAGAGTATCGTCGGAGGTCTGTTCGGCGAGCACAGCGAGCACTACCTCGCCTTCATGCGTGAATTTGAGCGCATTGCCGAGCAGATTCGTCAGGACCTGTTCCAGCCGGAGCTGGTCGCCTTGCAACAGGGGCAGCTTGGAGGGGCGCAGTTCCATCACGAGTTCCAGGCCTTTCTGGGCTGCGGTGTAGGCGAAAATACCGGCCATTTTATCAAGCACTTCCGAAAGATTCAGATCGGAATTATCCAAATCCAGACGTCCGGCTTCGATTTTGGAAAAATCGAGGATGTCGTTGATAAGCAGGAGCAGGTTTGCGGAAGAGGTTTCGATGGTGTTCAAAAAGGCTTTGAGCCTGGGCGAACACTTCTGTCTGCGCGCCAGTCCGGTCAGTCCGATGATGGCGTTCAAAGGCGTTCGCAATTCGTGACTCATATTGGCGAGAAATTCGCTTTTTGCTCTGTTGGCGGCCACGGCGATTTCCTTGGCGGCGCGCAATTCCTTTGTCCGTGCATCCACCAGAGACTGGAGATTGTCCTGGTGTTGCAGCAGTTCGTTTTTGCGGCGCTGCAGAAACAGCCGCATGCTGTTGAACGAGCGGTTGAATTCGCCGATTTCATCATTTGTGGGCTTGGGCAGGCGCAGGTCGAAATCACCGTCGACAATGGCCCTGACAGCTTTCAGCAGGCTTCGCAAGGGGCGGGCTATCCAGATTTCGCCGTACAGAATGCTCAACAGGGTCGTTCCGCTGAGAACGGCAAAGAGTATCAGGACGAGTCGTTTGAACTTGTGCGTTTTCTGTTCGATCAAATCCTGGATATCAATATGCACAATGATTCGGCCGAGTGCATCGCCTTCAAAACTGATTTCCTGCTGCACCAGATCCGGTGCGGAGATATTTTGCATAATCGAATGCAAAGGGTAGAGCTGCTGGCCGGAAGCATTGATAAGTGTAACGCCGAGCCATTTTGGATGATTTTTCTGAAGCACATCCAGGGTGTTGTAGACTTTTGCCAGATCTCCGGAAAGCAGGTCGGGCACCAAGGCCAGGCTGAGCAGTTCGAGGTAGTTTTGTTCATTCTGGATAAGGTTGCGGCGTTCTTCCACGATATAATCCGGCAGCCAGCTCAGTTGAATGAACAGAGCTGCAGCGCTCAGAAAGAGTACGTACGGGATGAGTAGTTTCAGACGTAGACTCACCGTAATCTCACTTGGTTATGTAAAAATTTTCCAAATGCAGGGAATTAAGGGGCTGATACTCCTCCAGGCGTGTTTCGCCTATGCGGGAAATGGGCACCTTGGCCAGCAGAGAGGCTCCTTCCGGGCTGCTTCCCAATTCTAGAAAAGCCTTTTGCACGGCAAGTTGTACGTTTTCAGGCACGCGCGGGTGCGCGACAATGGGATGCGGCGGGACCTTGCGCGTACGGTACAGGATCCGCAACGCTTCGCGTATTTCGGGTTTTTGCTGGTCAAAAGTCTGCTGAACACCCCCGCCCGCATCCACCTGTTTCAGGAAGACGTTGAGATATACGGAGGTATGGCTTTTCACGTAGCGGGGTATGATGGTGATACCGAAAGTTCGCTGGAATTCGGCTCTGGGCATCATGCTGGCTCCCAGGGCATTGGGAGCGGGAAAGGCTAGGGTTTTTCCGTTCAAGTCGCGGATGTTGGTAATGGGACTGTCTTTTCTGACGACGATAATGCCGAACAATGTGCGGCGTACGTCGCGTAGCAGGGGCAAATAGCCTTGAACCTTGTTGGCCACCAGCAAATGATAGGGGTTCATGTAGGCAAAATCATAGGCCCCGTCGATAAAAGCCTTTTCAAATTTCGGAATGGAGGGAGCTCCTTGGAGCGTAAGGGAAACTCCGGCCTTTTTGCCCGCAGCTTCAAGAATGGGCCGCCAAATGGCCTCTATTTTTTCGGACATCGAATTGGGGAACAACGCCGAAGGTATAATAATCGGCCGTATCGTGAGAGGATTGAGCAAAAACAAAGCGACAGGAAAGCAAAAACAACGAGAAAAAACGACAGTGATGACCGCACGTAGCTCCTCCCCACAAGAGTTGAGACTTCAATGATTGAATATACCAACCCGGGAAAAATGGTGCAAGCAAGAGGCAAAATTACAGGAATGAAAAGGATAGTTCTTTTGATGATAAAAAATAGATATAGATTGTGTTTAGTGGTTCTTCGACGAAACATGTGGAATTCAGTCTTGTTGACTGCACAACCTAATGCACTGTAGCTAACAACCTCCAAGAAGGAGGTAACCTATTGTGAACGCGAACGATCTGCTGACATTGGGTCTTGGACTGACCGCCCCCTGGAAGGTCGTTGATCAGACGCTGGACCTTGAAAAGACGCCGAGTGAGTTGCGTCTTGATATCCAAGCCGAACGGGGATCGCTTTACCCTTGTCCGGAGTGCGGCACACCTTGCAAGGCCCATGATTTCAAAGAATACACTTGGCGTCATCTCAACTTTTTCCAGCACCACTGCTTGATCACGGCCAGGGTCCCGCGCGTCCGGTGTGCGCAGCATGGTTTGGGACGGGTTGCAGTGCCTTGGGCGCGTCCCGGCAGCGGTTTCACCCTTCTTTTTGAGCAGGTGATCATGACGTTGGCGCGGGAAATGCCTGTAGCAACCATTGCGGGCTTCGTGGGCACAACCGACAACAGGCTTTGGCGTGTCATCAACCACTATGTCACCGAGGCAATGAAGAAAATTGATCTTCGTAACCTGGAGGCGTTTGGCCTGGATGAAACGTCCTATAAGCGGGGCCACAAGTATGTCACCGTGTTCATTGACCTGGACCGTGATACCCGGCCCGTTGTTTTCGCCACCATTGGGAAAGGCAAAGAAACTGTCGAACGATTTAAAGCGCATCTGAAGAAAAAGGGAGGTGCGCCTGATCGGGTGTTGGAAGTCGTGAGTGACATGTCCGGCAGTTTTGTAGGCGCTGTGGGGGAGCATTTCCCAAACGCCGAGATAACGGTGGATTGGTTCCATGTGGTGCAACTGTTCACGAAAGCCGTGGATGATGTCCGTAAGGCCGAAGCCAGAGACCGTGAGCTGCCTAAAGGGACGAGATGGGGCGTTCTCAAAGGGCGCGAAACCGCCAAAACACAAACACAAGCTGAAGCGCTTCAGGAGTTGGAGAGTGAGGCATATGCTACTGGAATTGCATATCGAATCAAGGAACAGCTGCGGTGGATACGGCAAGCGGAAACCAGCCATGCGGCGAAATGGCGGGCGACGAACTTCATCAATTACGCCCGCGAAAAGGTGCAGGACGAGCCGCTTCTCAGTTCCGTCAGGATCGCGCTGAAAACTTTTGAAAAGCACTTGGATCGTATCCTTTATCGTTGGCGATCATGGCATACAAACGCACGTCTGGAAGGACTAAACGGTCTATTTCAAGCAGCACGTGCGCGGGCCAGGGGCTATAGAAATCCGGTAAATTTCATAACCATGATCTATCTGAATGCTGCGCCACTTGGCGACATCGTTGTCGGAAAATGAATTCCACAAGAAACGTCGAAGAGCCTGTTTAGTGAAGGAAATACAGTAGGTAATACTGTAAAAATACTTAATAGTTATCTTATATAGAATATAAAAGTGAAATTAAATAAAACAAAGCAAAAGTTGAATCAGTATATTTATCAATTCGGAATAGCTAAGCGTTTGCAAAAAAAAGGGCCTCGCAGGGGCCCTTTTTTTTGCAAGATCAATGGGTGTTTAGACCTTTTTATGACAAAACCACCAATCAAAGCATTCGTATTCGCTTGGGCGTTTTTTGGCGGATTCCACATCCTGGGCAGGCGGGACAATGACTTCGTCGTGAATAAGCTCGTTGTTTGGCCAGCCAGCCGGAATGGCGACGCCTTTTTCATCGGAGGTCTGCATGCCTTTGATGGCACGGAGGATTTCATCCATGTTGCGGCCCAGTTCCTGCGGGTAGTAGAAGATGATCCGGACAAAGCCTTTGTCATCTACGATGAATACCGCGCGCACGGTGTTGGAGCCTTTTCCGGGGTGCAGCATGCCCATGGATTCGGCCACGGCGCCCCTGTCGTCGGCAATTACCGGGAATTCAATTTCCACATCCAGTTTTTCCTTGATCCATTCAATCCATTTGATATGGGAGAATACCTGGTCTATGGAGAGGCCGATCAACTCGCAATTCAAGGCCTTGAATTCTGCCAGACGTTTTTGAAACGCCACGAATTCTGTGGTGCAAACCGGCGTATAATCCGCCGGATGGCTGAAGAGAACAAACCATTTTCCCGCCATGTCCTGCGGCAGTTTTATTACGCCCTTGGTGGTTTTTACTTCCATTTCCGGGAATTGGTCGCCTATCAGGGGGAATTTCGTCTCCATAATGTTACTCCTTTGATTGAGGATACAGACAGGATTTCCAGTAAGGAAATAAACCATAACTCGTATAAGAGATCAAGGGGCAACAGAAAATACAATGCTCCATTCACTGTCGAAATAGAGGCGCATTGCGTATAACTTTGCGGGGTTGCAACGGTTTTTTTAGAAAAAAAGAACAAGGGGAAGAGCCTTCTTAAAGGCTCTTCCCCTTGGGGAACTTCCGGGAGTGCAGCGTCCGGATTAGTAGCGTTCGAATTCCAGCTCGTCGGCAGGACCTTCGCTTTCGCCTTCCACACTCTCGCCCATGTCAAGGGCGACGCTGTCCGAGGCCAGGGCTTTTTTCTTTTTCGCTCCGCCTGGTTGCGGCTGGGCCTGGCCGGTGCTTGGGGGCAGTTGCGGGGCTCTGCCTTGGCCAAGACGTCTGCCGCTGTCAGACCGCCTATGATTATCCAGCGTGAAGAAAGAGATGGAGCTTTGCAGCTGCTCGGCCTGCGCGGCGAGTTCCTCGGAAGTGGAAGCCAGTTCCTCGGATGCGCTGGCATTTTGCTGGATGACCTGATCCAGTTGCTGCAAGGCCTGGTTGACCTGCTGTACGCCTTCGTTCTGTTCCACGCTGGCCGCAGCGATTTCCTGCACCAGCTCAGCGGTTTTTTGGATATCCGGTACGAGTTTTTCCAGCAGGTTGCCGGCTCTGGCGGCTATATCCAGACTGCTTGAGGACATGTGGATGATTTCGGAGGCCGCATGCTGGCTACGTTCAGCCAGTTTGCGTACTTCCGCGGCCACCACGGCGAACCCTTTGCCGTGTTCGCCGGCGCGGGCGGCCTCGACAGCCGCGTTCAGGGCGAGCAGATCCGTTTGTCTGGCGATTTCTTCAATAATTTTGATCTTGTCCGCAATGTCCTTCATGGCCTGCACCGTGCTAGTCACGGCCTCGCCGGAGTCTTTGGCGTCCTCGGCGGCCTTGATGGCGATGGCTTCCGTCTGTTTGGCGTTATCGGCGTTCTGGGCGATACTGGCGCCCATTTCTTCCATGGAAGCCGAACTTTCCTCAATGGCGGAAGCCTGTTCGGAGGCACCCTGGGAAAGGACTTCGGAACTGGAGCTCATTTCCTCGCTGCCGGTGGAAACGTTTTCCGCGCCGGTCTGCACCTCGCTGACCACTTCGGAGAGACGTGCCACCATTTCATTCAGCGCCTGCATCAAGAGGTCCTTGTCGGAGCGTTCTTTGAGATTGACGCGCAGATCCCCATGGGAGAGCTTCGCCGCGATTTCCACGACGTTTTTCTCCGCTTCCACCAGCTTGCCCATGGCTTGCAGCAAGGTATCTTTGGGGGAGCGTTCCCTGACGGCAACCTCGATATCGCCCAGAGAGAGTTTCTGCGCCACATCCGCCACATTGCGTTCCGCGTTGACGAGATCCTTGAGGGCCTTCATCAGCGCGTCTTTTTCCGAACGTTCCTGTACGTCCACGTCCAGTTCGCCGATGCTCAGGCGTGTAGCCAGATCAGCGGCCTGCCGTTCGGCGTCCACAAGGGTTTTGAGTGAAGTCAGCAACTGGCCGATTTCGTCCTTGCGGTCCACGACGATGTCCATCCCGACATCGCCTTTGGCCACAGCGTCGGTAATGGATGAAGCCTGGCGGATACCGACCTGGATGGCCCTGGTGATGAGAATGGAGAAAAACACACCGATGATGAAGCTGAGGGTGGCAACGATGACGATCATCAGGTGGGATTGGGCAGCCTGCTCCTGCATGACTGCAGTCTGGGACTGAACGCTGGTTTCCGAAAGTTCCGCGGCATTTATCGCGATTTCCGCCATCTGGCTGAGCAGGTCGCGCTGTTCTGCCGCGACTCTTTTAAAGCTGTCCACGTTGTCCTTGTAGGTCTGGGCGTAGGTTCCCAGACGCAGAGCGTTTTCCTTTTCCTGCGGATTGCTGAGAGATTTTGCCAGTTCGTTGCTCGTTGCAATGACTTTGTCGAGATAGGCCTTGCATTGTTCCACGTTGTCCGGATTCCCTCTCCAGAGAAAATAGAGCATTTCGATACGGGAAAGGAGGAACTTCTGCATGATGTTTTCCAGCAGGCCAATGGATCCGGTGACGGCGATGATCTGGCCCTCGGTACTCAAAGAGGAGGATTCCAGCTCTTTGAGGGTTTGCTCTTTGAACGCGATCATTTCGGTTGTGGCTTTTTGCAAAGCAAGGGCAGCTTCCACGACGGTTTTGAGGGTATTATCGCGTTCGGTGTCCTTGGCGCGGATTTTCTCCATGCCGGTGTCGTACTTGGACGCTATTTGCGCTATCTCCTGCATGCGCTGTTTGTTTTCAAGGAGGTGAAAGCGCGTTTCCATATCCTGGGCTATTTTTGTAATGGTGCCCAGGTGCGCCTTGAAGTTGGTTATGTATTTATCGTCTTGGAAATGGGTGTAATACATGGCCTGCAGTCGCGCGCCGTACATTTCCGAGGCCATCCGGTCCACTTGATGAGTGTTGTCGGCGCCAGCGATCAGGGTACTTTGTCCGTACCAACTGACGAAGGAAAGGGCGGCTATAAAGAGCAGCAGCATACCAAAGCCGATGCCCAGCTTCCAGCCCGTACTCAAATTTTTGAACATGTCTTAGCTCCTTGAATGTTAAGATGCAGAGACAGCAGCGAGCGCGAGAGCTCACTCGAAAACGATATGAAATTCCGTATCGTTCCCCCCTGAACGGACAAATTACGAGCGTATTGCTGACGTCCCCCTTGTTTCAATGAGTCAGAATTTCCAAGCGCGTAGAATTTAAAATAGCATACCGTGTTTTTTAATTTTTTCCAAACAAAAAAAATTATTCCAAATACAACGGCGGACATAGAGCCCGCTGGGGGATGAAAAGTTCGATATCCATCAGCGAGCTGACTTTTGGCCGGACATTATCCATAACAAAAGAAGTGACCGATGTATTCAGAAGATGAATATTTTTAGTTTCTTTTACACAAAAAAGTTCACCCCAGTTTGTTGCGTATACGATGACAGCGCTCAGATAGCGTTTTTCCTCTCTAGCTACTGTAAAATTGACAATAAGAAATGCTTTTACAACCTCCTCAGGCCGTATGTTCTCATTGATATCGGGTTCAAATGTTGATTGCAGTGGAAAGAAATCTGTCAGCGATTTCAAAAGATCTGAAATATCAGGAAGTGATATGGAGAATTCCATTGATGCACTTTGCAAAGACGTTTCATTGGCATACACACCATTGGAAACGAGCCAGGCCAGGAGGCGCTCCAGGCAGTTGTCGCGCCGGATTTCTTCTTTTACGGATTTGCTGCCTTTACGCTTGGGCGGTTCGCCTTTGGCAATCCATACGGGAGGACGTCCCTGGGCGCCTTCACTGCTGAATTCAAGAGCGAGGAAAATATTTTTGGATGCATCCATAAAGGGCACGCGCATAATTTTATCCGGCCGTTGACCGAGATGGCTGAATACTTTGCGGCCCAGTTTCGTCATGTCTTCCTGCGTAATATGCGTATCCAGGTCCAGGCGCTCCCAGAGGCCATGAATGGTATTGTAGGTGTCGAACATGTAGCGGATAAGCTTTTCACCCAGTTTCACCAGAGCGGTGTAGCTCTCGGTGTAGTTTTCCTCGTTGTCGATTTTTGCCCCTCTGGGTTCAACATGGCTCGCTATGTCCGATTCGCTGTAGGGAAAAAAATACTCCATGAAATGGTATTCCTGCAGCTCATAAAATCTTCCGGTGCTTTGCGCGGCAAGGTAGATTCCGGACTTGTGCAGAAACGCCAGGCGCATGATATCCTGCGCGTCCTTCTGGTCTATTCCTTTATAGTATTCGAATATTTCTCTGAACATCACCGCGTAGGGATCAATATCCCAAAGGTCCCTGGCTTCAAGGAACAGGTTGTTTTTGATGCGGTTGCACAAAAAAATGCCCGTGTCGCGGTAGTGCATATATTTGTCCAGCAGAGCAAGCTTCATCACGGACTTGAACGGGCTTTTCAAGGCCTTGACGATTTGCCACAATGAGGCGCCGAAAAATTCTTCACTGGGTATCTCGTGCAGATGGCCGAGGTCCAGAATGTTTCTGCCTTGCAAGGAAACAGCCTTGTTAAGTCGATTCAGGCTGTTGTTGTAACCGTCGTCGTTGGCGTCGGGCGAGACGTACCACCAGCACGGTTTTCCCCCGGCAATAAAAATGCTTGTCCGGTAGAATTCTTCTTTCAGAAGTTGCGCCTGGGTTGAACCGGCGCTTTCCTTGTCTGTAAAGCCGAAGTTGTTTTCTTTGATGTCGTCCAGCTGCATCAGAAAAAAATGGACTTCCAGATCAAAAGTGGCCATGGCCCATTTTTCGATATGCTGCAGTTTATTGGACAGGCTTTTTTGCAGGTCCTTGTTGCGCGTCTTGCTTCTGCAACAGACCCAGATGTCCAGGTCGGAAGCTTTGGCCTGAGCAATGGTGCCGATGCTGCCGATGGTGTAAAGCGCTTCGATGGGGAAAATTTCATGAGGTTGCGCTTCCCCGGTGAGGGGATCGGAAGGGGCGTCCAAAAAGCCGTGTTTCTGCAGCAAGCCCAGAACGTTGAGATCCGGCGTGTACCCCGCGACCGAACAGGCGGGCACCGTGATCCGTTTCCCGCCATAAAAGCAGTGGCAGGAGGAAATGACTCCGGGTAGCATCTTCAGGAATTCGTTGGCCGGTGTCCGCATCATACAGCTTGCCCAGTCCATCCGGCGGCTGTTGTTGAGAAGAATCAAGGTCTCGTAACACCGCACGTCCCGTTCGAAAAACCATTGATCCAGGAGCTGATAGAGAAGCAGCAGGCCGTCAGCGCTGCCGAGCTGCGCCGGCGGATTGGGAACGACAAGAGCACTGTCGCTTGCGTCCATAATCTGGTCGATGCTTTTGATCTCATGCTGCACAAATTCGGGCGTATCGCTGTCTAGTCCGGCAAATCGGCATTCCCTGAAGTCGCAGGAGTGCAGGGACGTGCTTTTGATGGATGTGCCGAAAGCGGAGCTGTGGTCGAAAAGGCAATCCAGGCAATCCAGACCGTCCCAGCGGGAGTTTTTGATGGTTGCGAAGCTGAAATCCAGACTCTCGAATGAGCAGGCCGCAACCGTAAAATGATCCAGTATGGCGCCGGAAAAATTGCATTCCGTCAAGGTGCAGCGCAGCATGTTGATGCGGGTTGTCAGACTGCTGACCAGGTGCAGGCCATGAAGTTTGCAGTCTTCAAACGTAATGTTGCGCAGGCGCGCATAACTGAGACGCAGATCTGCAATGTCGCATTGGTTGAAAGTGAGATTTTCCAGTTGCGAATCATCCAGTTCTACGTGCTTGAAGCGGCAATTTTGAAAAGTCACCGAGTCGATGTCCGCACTGGACAGGTCAAGATTGGCGAACTCGCAGCCTACAAAGCGCTTGTGGGTGATTTTCCGGCCGGTGCAGTCAAAATTATCGTAGCTCCGTTTTTCCACGGTTGCCGAGGTGGCGATATCGTCCAGAAAAATTTTGTTATGGGATTGCTGGCCGCCTGACTGCGTATGCTTTTCCAGAGTTTTTTTCATTGCCGCCACCAGTCCGGTGGCTTTGGAAGATCCGGCGCTGTTGGGAGCATATTTGGAAAGCCGCGGCGTGTAGTGCGTATTGATCACGCAGTTGGGGACATCCTTGATGAAATGCAGCAGGGCGCCGGTGAGAAACTGCCAGTCATTATGGTCCGTATGGTTTCGCGGTTCGAGGCGGTCCAGGGTGGCTTTGATCCAGGCAGGAGCTACATGGGCCAGAATGCCGGTCATTTCGTGCAGGGCACTGCGCCGCTCTTCTTTTGGCAATGATTTAAAAAAATTTTTGAACCCCGAGCCGTTGGTCGCAAAGAGTTTGAGCAGAATCCGGCGTTGCAGAGAAGGATATTTGGCATAGACATAGGCCAGCGCCTTGGGGTGCTGTGGCGCGTGCAGGGCTGCCAGCCCATCGAGTGCGGCCAGTTTGACGCCTTCGTCAGGGTGCTTCAGAAAGGGCAAGAGCGCCTTGATGCAGAAGTCGTCCTGTTTTCTGGCATTGGCGCCGATGACCAGCAGCATTTTGGCCAGGAGCGGCGTGGCGGCCTGTTTCAGATGCCGGGTCATACTGGCAGCAATGAAATGCGAGTTTAGTTTTCCGGCCGACCGCAGCATGAAATCGAGCTGTTCTTCGGTCAAATCCAGGGAAAGCAGTCGTTGCAGCCAAACGCCGAATTGGCCGCGCAGCAGCTCCCGTTGCAGCGGGTTGGAAAGATTTTCCGTATCTTCCGGAAGAGCTTCCAGATACAGCAGGACACTGTCAGGATCCTCCCCTTGCAGAGTCCGGCCCGTATCGTGCGCCCATTTGAGCAGCCAGGGTTCGCTTTTAAGCGGGCGCAGGAAAAAGCGGTTGACCAGCTTGAGCTGTTCGCGTGAAGGCATGTTCCGCAACAGGACGCGTAAGGATTCCGCGGAGATTTTTCCCTTATGCAGGTAGGTTGCGGCCAGAATTTCGCCGGTGGGTCCGAGCTGCAGCAGCAATCCGAGGCAGAAGCGGACCATGGCGTTGTCGAAGGTGGATTCCAGCATGGTGGCCGTGGTATAGGCCAGATCGGATCTGCTGCAGGCGGTACGCGGATCTTCCGGATTTTCCAGTGCCAGGAGCGCGTAGGTCTGCTCAATCATGGACTGGGCGTCGGATACCAGAGAATACTGCTTCGTACGTAATACGGCTCGAATTTGGCGTTGAATGAATGGCAGCGGGGAAGAACCTGGCATGCGTGCGTCCGGAGTTGAGGATCAAGGGGGATCGCCCGTGTTCAGGGCTGTTTTTCCACTTTCCATTGTTGCCACGGATTATTGTTGCAGGGCCATTGCACAAGCTTGGTTCCGTTTTCCCTGGCGCCGCCCACGACATCAAGGCATTGTTTCGAGTGTTTGGCATATATCCGTGAATAGCCGTTTTTCAGCGGTTCAATACGCCAGAGCATATTATCCGTGTTCTTGCAGGGCCACTGGATGACCCGTGTGCCCGAATCCTTGCTGGACTGCGGTACATCCAGGCAGAGTCCGCTGTGTTTCGCCACGATCTGGACCCAGTTGTCCCTTACCGGCACTATACGCCAAAGCTGGCTGTCGGATTCGTGGCAGGTCCATTGATGGGCAACCGCCGCGTATTGGGTGCTCGAGTCGCTGATGTCCGCGCATTTGCCGCTGTGCCTGGCAGTCAGCTGGACGTAGTCCGCGGCCGCATGCACCGGAGAGGCTCCGGTTGGGGAAATGAAACAGCTAACGAGCAAACAAAAGACCATGACAGCATACCGCGCGCGAAGCATAAGTGGTTCTCCTTTTTCAACAAGAATACCCCGTATGGAGAAACGGGGCAAGAGTGCGGGCTTCGCAAAGCGTCTGATGGCGATAATTAGTACTCCGTGCGGAAACGTTTTGCTTTTTGAACTGCAATGCACAAAAAAAGGCATCCCGTGAAGAATGCCCTTTTTTATTGCTATCAAACGTACAGCTAACGGACGTGGCACTGGCCGCAGGCCACAGGGCCTTTGCCTTTCTCTTCGTGGCAGGTGATGCACTGCTTGTGATAGGCCTCCATCAAAGGAGTGGTGCCGTCGTCGGGCTTGACGGAGTGGCAATCCGCGCAGGGCGTACCCTCGGAGGATTCATCCTCGCTCGGATTGGTACCGTCGTTATGGTGGCAGAACCAGCATTTATCTTCCAGTTCGGCCTTTTCATTATGCCCATCGTGGTCAAAAACCGCGATGGGGCGCTGCGGATTTTCAAACGCAGCGTAGTTTAGAACGTTATCCTCCGCCGCATCGCTGGAAAGCGCGCGTATCGCCGGGAACGCGAAGACGAGAACTCCGGCAAGACAGAGGGTGATGGAAAGGAATTTAGCCATAGCGTACCTCTTCTCCGGCGTCTTAGACGGCTTTGGTTTTCTCCATATGCTCGTAGATGATGTCCCCAAGGAATTTGATTTCCATGTCCAGCTTGTAGTGGTGGACGATATCCTCGAGACCGCCGTGGCAGTTATGGCACGGTGCAATGAGCAGCTCGGCGCCAGTGGCCTTGAGTTGCTCTGCCTTTACCTTGTTACCGAGTACGCGGGTCATTTTGTGCGGCGGACCGCAGTTGATGACGCCACCGCCCGCGGCGCAGCAGTAGTTGTGCTCGCGGTTGGGGTACATTTCGGAGATCGGTTTGGTCAGAAAGGCCTGGGCCACTTCGCGCCCCATTTCATGCAGGCCCATGCCGCGTACCGTGTTGCAGGGATCGTGGAATGTGGCGACCTTGTCGATTTTCGACGCCACCTTGATCTTTCCGGCTTTGAGCAGTTCCCAGAAGAACTGGATGGAATGGATGATGCTGACGGGCATGCCCTTCCAGCTCAGCCAGCGGTTGCCGGTGTCATAGACGGAGCGGTAGGCGTGGCCGCATTCGCCCATGACGATTTTTTTACAGCGCAGGCGCTGGGCGGATTCGAAATGGTCCTTTTTCAACCGGCCCATGACTTCGAAGTCACCGGAGAACATGCACATGTCGCTGTTGTCCCAACCTGTGGTGGCGGGCATGGTGAAGTCGACGTCCGCTTCGTGGAAGATAGCTGCGGCCTGGTAGATCAGCTGGGTCCGGAACTTGGGCTCGGGTGCGATAACCGAATAAAAGATATCGGCGCCTTCCTTCTCCAGCGGGATACGAATTTTTGGGAATTCGTCCCGGGCTTCCTCTTCCTGCCAGAGCAGGCTGTCCACCCATTCGTCTTCCTTGACCCACATCTGGTTCATGGTGGCGGAATGGCTGTGGCAGGTGTCCTGGATATATTGCGGCGTAATGCCAAGTTTGTGGCTGATACGGCGAACGGTTGCGATCAGGAAGCCCGTGTCGATGCCGAAGGGGCAGTACTGTACGCAACGGCGGCAGAGGTTGCATTCGGTATAGGCGATCCGGGCGGCTTCCTTCATGAACTCGGGCGAAACTTTGCCTTTGTTTTTGATCATGGGCCAGATAGTGTTTTTGACCTTGCCCACGGGCGCATACTTCGGATCTTTATCGTGCGAATGATAGTAATGGCAGGCCTCGGCACACAGACCGCAGCGGACGCAGGTCTGGGTGAAAGCTTTGAGGCGCGCCAGATTTTCCGTTTCCAGGACTCCCATGATGGTTTTTTCAATCACCTCAGGGGACAAATTGTCGGCGCGATCAAGTCCTGGATCGACAATAGCCTGTTTTTGCGTGTCTTGCTGCATGGATATATCTCCCTTGCCCGCTTCCTACCAGTCCTTCACATTGCGAACGCCGCCAAACTCGGAGCCCATATAGGCGCGAGTCATGGGGAAGAACAGCATGTGCGAAAGCCATGTGAACGGAATGAGAACGAGCATCAGCTCGCCGCAGAGTATATGGATGATGAGCATGGTCATGTAATCGCCAATCTGATGGTAGGCCAGGAAACCAGTGATGAAAGGCGCGGCGACCACCAGCAGGATCAGGAACGAACCGGGAGTGGTCACGTACTTGGCCTCAGTCTGCGTCATCCGCCGGATGGCGAAGTACACGCAGCAGGCAACCACCAGGAAGGTCATGGTATCGGCTGCGGTATCTGGAATAGTCACCCAGCTCAAGCCGATGGAGTTGTCGATCATGAACACGTGGGCCATCAGGAAGATGGGCGCCAACAGCAGACAGATGTGGAATACAAATGTCGCCACTGTCATGGCCGGATTGAGTTTACTGTTACGGGGAACAAACGGTATCAGCCACATGATGATGGAGCGCAGACCGTATTGAAGGCTTAAGTAGTTGCCGATAAAAGGATCTTTGTTTTTGGCCAAATTCACCATGGAAATGAATTTGCAGATAAGTCCGCCAAAAAAGATGATGAACGACACCCACGCCAACGGGCCGGCCACAAAATTGTAGACGCTTTCCATAAAGCTACCCTCGCTAGATGTCGTTGACCGGAACTACGATCCGGATGTATTTGCCATCCTGCAGAGCCCGCAGCAGGAGATTTTTTCCATCAGGGCTGAAAATCGGATCCCAGAGCATGTCAAAGTCTTCTTTGTAGGTCTTGCCGTCCACTGCCAGTGTGAAGCGCTTGCCAGGCTTCTCCACGCGCACGGCAATGTGCTGGGAATCCGGGCTGAACACGGGCTTGTAAGCCATGTCGTACCAGCCGGACCAGATTTTGTCGTCAGCCACCACAGCCCACTTCTCGCCTTCTTTGCCCAGGCAAACCGCACGGGACGCGTCAGGGCTGATGATCATGTCGAACAGCGCACCGCCGATACGGGTGCTCCACGGAGAGTCGTTCTTGGCCACAGTCCAGCGTCCGTATTCCGGAGAAACAATGGCCCAGATCGTGTTACCGTCGGCGCTGATCTGATGATGCCAGCACTGAAAGTAGCGCGTATCCCAAATGATCTGACCATTCTTTGCCAGTCCCCACTTGCCGCCCATGCGTACGGGTGCGATAACGTCGCCGGAAGCATTGAAAAGAGGCGCCCAGACGCTCTGGTAGGTCTTGTCCCAGGGCTTGCCGTCAACCGCGATGGTGTAATCCCACAAAGTCAGGCGAATCTGCGATGCCACATGTTCCACTTTGGCGTCGAAGCTCGGGGTCCAGACGTTTACGAAATTCTTGTCCCAGGCTTCACCGTCGATAGCCAGAGAATAGGCGCCGTTTTGAAACGTGTCGATGTCGGCCTGGGGGACATTGACGGTCTGTACGACGGCAGCGCTTTTCGTACCACAGGGAGAAAGAACAAAATTCGTGGCGTTCTCATAAAGCGTTTCCCAGGTGGTGCCGTTCAGGCTCATGCCGTATTCGCCGCCCGACTGAACGGCCACGGACGTCACATCACCGCCGGCGCTGAACTGCATGTCCCAGACAAAGTCGTAATGCTCTTCCCAGGATTCGCCGTCGGTGGCCACGGTCCACTCCATGTCTTCCGAAACAATGACGTTGAGCTTTCCGTTGGGCGCATAGCGAAGAAGCCATGCGCGTTCATAGGTGTTTTCCCAAGTTTCCCCGTTGACATTGACACCGAAGAGTGTCTCTTCCTCATCCGTAATCTTGACAATGGCGGCAATATTCTCGCCATCCGGACTGGCTTGATACTCTTCGACCCAGTCAAAGCCATCCGAGTTTGCCCGCGTGTCAAGAATTTCCCGTTTGCCAGGACTCCAGTCCCAGGAAGGGTCCATACGTTTCTTCCTCCTGACTCCTTGATGCTTATGAAAAAAAGCAATTAAAGTAATTCATTGTGCCCTTACTATGAAAGGGATTGTGTAAGCAAGGGTTTTTCAGAATTATTATCCGACAAGTAGGGTAGAGAAAAAAAGCCAGGCTACGATGCTCGGCAGTTTTTTAACGCAAGCAGGAATCCAATAAATCTAAATATGCTTATATTGAATAGCAGCTTTGTAAAAGTAATAAAAACAATATTTTTTAAGTACGTATTCTATACTTTAATTATATTGATAAAACACATTATAAAGAAATAGGATTCTATAAAAATGTGCAAATGTTGAAATGTGCTTATGTAAAAGAAAAAAAGCAATGAAGCGACTAAACGTCGCCGCATTGCTGTGGGGAAAGTGTTCGAGTTCGGAACATGTGTTGCTCAGTCTTTGTTCAAAAACAGTACATGCTGCTTGCTCTTTTACAGTGTGGCGGTACATGCGTAGATGCTGAAAAATGCGTACATTGTATGTCGAACTGCGTTATAAAAGTTAGCTTTCGGCTTGCTGGTACAGTTCGTCCAGAATGGCTTTGCCGCCGGCCGCGAGCACTTCTTCCGCAAGCGAAAAACCAAGAGTCCTGGCCTGGTCCGCAGGGCCGCTGATGTTGTGTTTGTGCACACGAACTCCGGCAGTGTCCGCCACCAGACCGGTCAGGTTCACGGTGTCGCCGTCCAGGGTCGCATGTCCGGCAATGGGCACCTGGCAGCCGCCGTCCAGGCCGGTCAGAAAGCCGCGCTCGGCCTCCACGCAGACCCGCGTTTCGTAATCTTCCAGCGGCGCCAGCAGTTCGGCCACTTCCGAACACTTCTGCGCGTATTCTATGCCCAGGGCGCCTTGCGCCACTGCGGGCAGAAAGCGGGGCGGGGCCAGGATTTCCTGCTTCGGGGCGGAAAGCCCCAGACGCTTGAGCCCGGAGGTGGCCATGATGATGGCCGCGTACTGCCCCTCCATGAGCTTGCGCAAGCGCGTGTCCACATTGCCGCGCAGGCTCTCGATACGGAGGTCCGGACGCAGGGCCAGCAGTTGGGATTGGCGGCGCAGGCTGCTGGTGCCCACCAGAGCGCCCTCGGGCAGCGCGGCCAGGGATGCGTGCTCCACGCTCAGCAGCGTATCCGTGGGGTCCTCGCGTTCGGGGATGGTGCCGATGACCAGCCCCTCCGGCAGGGCAACCGGCACGTCCTTCATGCTGTGCACGGCCAGGTCGGCCCGGCCGTCCTGCAGGGCTTCTTCAATTTCTTTGACGAACAGCCCCTTGCCGCCGATTTTGGCCAGAGGCGTATCCAGGATTTTGTCGCCCTGGGTTTTGATGATCAACAGTTCGACCGTCAGTTCCGGCGAGTTCTGTTCCAGTCGGGCTTTGACGTGATACGCCTGCCACAGGGCCAGCTTGCTGCCCCTGGTTGCGATGATGAGTTTTTTCATGAGGTAGCGTTTGGTACGGGTTGGGATTTCAGAATCGGGAAACGGACCGCAATCTGGAGGCCAAACTCTACCCGCAGGTGGAGCAGTTGCCTCCGGAGCAGGAGCTGCAGCCTCCGCCGCTTCTTGGAAGAGCCGCACCCGAACGGGCGTTGGCGGCGTTCTTGTGGCGGCAGCAGGACATCATTTTGCTTGTCTGGGTCGAACCGCAGGCCGGGCAGGCTACGGCTTCGTTTTCCTTGAAAACCACTTCTTCAAATTCCTCGCCGCATTTTTCGCAGCGGTATTCAAAAATAGGCATGTGAACTCCCTCTTTTAGGCGTTTACACCATAGATAAGTCCCTGTTGTTGTGCGTCAAGCGCAGAGAGGAGGGGCCTTTGGCGGCATGAGGTCTTGTATACCAGCTCGCGGAGAATCTCAAAAACTTTTTCGAGAAAAGATTTATCTATAATATCAAATGGATCTGATTATTTTTTGTGGGGGCTAGTTATCCATGATGTAAAATAATGGGTTCATGAGTTTGCCGTTTTTGTGGACTTCATAATGCAGATGCGGGGCTATGCTGCGGCCCGTGTTGCCGATGAGGGCGATGACATCGCCGCGTTGGACTTTGTCCCCAAGCTTTGCCTTGAATTTGCTCAAATGGGCGTATCGGGTGAGCAGGCCGTTTTGATGCGTGATTTCAAGCACCCGGCCATAGGAGGAAAACCAGTCGGCGTAGGTCACCACGCCGGCGGCCGGAGCATGAATCGGGGTGCCGCGCGGAGCGCTGATGTCTATACCTTTGTGAAACTGGCGGCGATGCGTGAACGGGTTGCGGCGATACCCGAAGGGCGAAGAAAAGCGTCCGCGCGCCGGCCAGATGGAAGGAATCCTGGTCAGGTTTTCGCGCTGCAGGACAAGTTCCTTCTGAATCTTCTGCTGCTGGATTTCCGCGATGCGCATTTCCTTTCCAAGTTCATCGCTCAGTCTGTGGATAAATCGAACCCGGTTGACCTGGTTCAGAGAAACAGGATGGGCAAGCCTGAGGTCGGGCCCCCCGATGTTCTCGGCGGATTCGGCGGTCCCTGCCGTGTCTTCAAGTCCGAGCATGACCGATAATTTGAAGTTGAGATCTTGTATTTTTGTAAATTTTTCACTGACGGTGAAAAAATCATGCGCATTGACTAGCAGTTCGGTCCGGTCTCTGCGAATGGTGGCGTCAGTGCGCAGTAGTTCGGCCCTCATGGGGCCGTAGGAGGAAAAATGGTAGCCCAAATACACGTTGGCTATTGCAAGGGCGATGAAGATCACAGGGATCAGAACCGGAACGAAACCGCGAACCTTGAAGGTCCGGCCCATTCTGCCGTCGTGTTTGAAAATGAGGATGTTATATTTTATGAACAAAAACTGCAGCATAAGTCCTGGGGCAGCCCTGATTGGATTTTCCCCCGTTACGGGCATTGGGGTGTTGTGTAAGAAGTGTTTGAAGATCGTTGTGTTGTCAAGGGGTACTTGCAGTATTTTCTCTGGGATATCTTTATATTTTAATGTATTGCAATACTTTTAAAAAAATGGAGCTACTGCTGCTGATAAAAAAAGAGAGTTTCGGGCTGGTATTCAACAGACGTGAGTAGCTTCTGGACAAATGCAGTGGTCCTCTATATACAAAAATTTTTGTAATCCACATAAATAGCTTTTTAATGATGTTTGAGAGTAAAAACTGAATTTTATGGAAATTGTCACAAAACCCGAACAACTCCGTGCTACGTGTTGGCATTGGAGAGCGGATGGAATCCGTGTTGCCCTGGTCCCGACCATGGGCTATTTGCACGAGGGCCATCTTTCTCTGATGCGCCTGGCCAGACAGCAGGCAGACAAGCTTGTGGTCAGTCTTTTTGTGAATCCCACGCAATTCGGCCCAAACGAGGACCTGGCAAGCTACCCCAGAGATCTGGAGCGGGACAGCCGTTTGGCGGAAGCCAACGGAGTCGATGTGCTGTTTGCTCCCGACGCCGGGGAGATGTATCCGCCCGGAAGCGCCACATGGGTGCAGACACCGGCGCTGGCTTCAGGGCTTTGCGGAAAGACACGCGCCAATCATTTCAAGGGGGTTGCCACCGTGGTCAGCAAGCTGCTCGTGCTTACTGTGCCGCATGTGGCCGTTTTTGGCGAAAAAGACTGGCAACAGCTCGTGATTATCCGGCGTATGGCCAAGGACCTTTGGCTACCGGTGGAGATCATGGGTCACCCCACGGTACGCGAATCTGACGGGCTTGCACTGAGTTCACGAAATGTTTACCTCTCAGACTCGGAACGGGCTCAAGCGCCGCACATTAAAAAAGGACTGGATCTAGCCGCAGAAATGGCGCGTTGCGGTGAACGGTCGGTAGAAACTCTGGTAAATGCGGTTCGGCAATATTATACGACGCAGATGCCTTTGGCTGAAATCGACTATATTGAAATAGTGGGCTCCGAGAGTTTGGAACCACTCGCTACCCTGGATGGAGAGGCCCGGATTGCAGTGGCCGTGCGTTTTGGATCCGCACGGCTCATTGACAACCAGGGGCTCGGATTGCCGTCCGGCAGGTAGTTGTATTATTTAGCTCCGTCCGTAAATCATTTGAATCGACCTTCGAGGAGGCATTAGTAGATGATTCCTAACACAGGCAGATACCATTTTACTTCCGAATCCGTCACTGAAGGACATCCCGACAAAGTAGCAGACCAGATTTCCGATGCAATTCTGGACGCATTGCTCAAACAGGATCCTAATTCCCGTGTTGCCTGCGAGTCCCTGGTGACAACCGGAATGGCCTTCATTGCCGGTGAAATCACCACCAATGGCTTTGTAGAGTTCCCCGAGATCGTTCGTGAGACCATTAAGGAAATAGGCTATGAGAATTCCGACATGGGGTTCGACTGGAAAACCTGTGCGGTTATCTCGTCCATAGACAAGCAATCCGCGGATATCGCCCAGGGCGTTGACAGAACAGCTCCCGAGGAACAGGGCGCCGGCGACCAGGGCATGATGTTCGGTTATGCCTGCGACGAGACCGATACGCTGATGCCCGCTCCCATCTACTGGGCGCACAAGCTTTCCCGCCGTTTGACCTATGTTCGCAAGGAAGGGATTCTGGATTTTCTGCGCCCGGATGGAAAAACCGAAGTCTCTTTTGAATATGTGGATGGCAAGCCCAGGCGCATTGATACGGTGGTCGTCGCCACGCAGCACAGCGAAAACATTTCCCACCAGGATCTGTGCGACGCCGTACGCGAAGAAGTTATCATGAAAACGCTTCCCGCCGAGTACATCTCCGACGACATGCGCGTGTACATCAACACCACCGGCCGATTTGTCATCGGCGGCCCCATGGGCGATTGTGGACTCACGGGCCGTAAAATCATTCAGGATACCTACGGCGGCATGGGCGCGCACGGCGGCGGCGCATTCTCCGGCAAGGATCCGTCCAAAGTCGACCGCTCCGGCGCGTACATGGCCCGCTACATTGCCAAAAATGTCGTGGCCGCGGGACTGGCCCCTCGTTGCGAAGTGCAGATCGCCTACGTCATCGGTGTTGCCGATCCGGTTTCCGTTCTGGTCACTTCCCAGGGCACGGGATCGATCCCGGACGAAACTCTGACCGCAGCGGTCAAGGAAGTTTTCGACATGCGTCCGTATTTCATTTCCAAGCGTCTGGATCTCAGGCGTCCCATTTACAAACCCTCTTCCTGTTACGGACACTTCGGCCGCGAACGGCCCGAGTTCACCTGGGAGAAAACCGACGCGGTAAGTGATCTCAGAACTGCGGCAAAGATCTAGTGTATACGACAGTCCGGCAGGGGAGTTGCGTCTCCCCTGCCTTTTTCAGTCCTTTGATGAGAATCCGGCCCGGTCATTTGATAAACCGGGAAAAATTTACGCCCTTGGCGTGAAGGATTTTTTTCACCTTTATTCGAAGAACAGCGCATTCCGGATCCTGGGCCAGTTTTTCCAGGCGCGGATCCGCCGCCAGAATACGTTCTTTCAACCTGGGGATATCCTCCTCGTAAACGGGCATACTTTCGCCTTCCACCGTAAAGGCCTCTACACGGCCCTTGTCTTCGCACTCCATGAGCTCCCGCGTATCGAATAGCAGGCTGACGTACGGAATCTGTTGGATATTCTGATACTTTTTCGACGTTGTCCGGGCCAGCAGATATACTTCGTCCGTTTCCTGATTGAAAAGAAAGGCCATCAGAGAGCAATGGGGCCGGGTTTCCGATGTTGTCCCCAATACGCAATGTCTGAGTTTTTGCAACAAGGCATATACGTCCTGCATGACTGTCTCCGTTGTACGGGTTGTTTGGTTCGGATCTGGGAAAAAAGGACGACAGGCAAGGCATACTAACAACAGGTTGCTGCTTTGTGTCAATGCAAATCGATCCCTAAATAGGTCTGCGTGTGGGGGAGCGGTAAAAAATCCGTGAAAAATTGCCAGGAAAAGCGCCCATCCCTAAAGATTTGTTCGGAGTGACCGAAATAAGGTTAACGGCTATCCCTTTACAACGCGGAGCCGTTTGGAGCTACCCCATGGAAATACAGGGTTATTCATCATTCGGCATTGGTTCTTTCACCGGCCTGCTCAATTCGGAGAGCAATCAGGGTGTGAGTCTGAATACGGAAGTCGATTCGGACAATGAGGTCACCAGCGCCTTTGCACAGGATATTGTTTTGCGGCTGCAAAACGCTGCGGAAGAGGACGAAAGCACCTACGGCCTGTCCGAGACCGATGAGATCCTTTCCAATGCCGGCGGCATCCAGAATCTGCAACTGGATGACCAGGGAACCGAGGCTCAGGAGCTGGGCGATTCGCTCGGCCGGGCCGTGGACTATATCCGGGAGAACTACGGCGACGAAGCCGCTTCGGCGACCATCGGCCTAGTTTATCAGAGCATCGGCGACGGCGCCATTACCGAGGATAGCCTGGGAGAAGGACTGGTCAGCGCCATCAAGCTCATTGACAGCAATTTCGGATTTGCGGCCGGAGACCAGGTCATGAGCTATTTCAACAGCGATATTAACGACGCCATGAATTCCTACTTTGACAACGGCTTGATGGAAGAATTCTACGCATCCACCTCGACAGGTTCGGATACGGGCTCCAGCTCGCTGCCGCAGTCCATCAGTACGGCCATCGGACAGATAGCAGAGGAAACGGACGAAGAAACCGCTTCTTCGCTGATGGAGATTCTTACTTCTAATCTGGATGAAAACGGCAAGAGCGTTGATTCAATGAAAAGCGCACTGGAAGAGGCCCAGGCCTATTTGAATGAAAACTTCGACTCCGAAACAGCCTCCGGCATCGGCGCCGCCCTTTCGCAAGGCCTGGCTCAGAGCCTGCCCGACGCCCCCATGTTCCAGGCCATGAATCAGCAGGGTGCGCTGCTCGACGTCACTGTCTGATCAGGAGGCCGCGGCCATGGCCCGCATCCGCCGGATAAACGTGTACAGGTGTGGCCCGGGCTGTTCGCGTCCATTGCGGTCCAGACGCAGCAGCACGGCCACGGCGTTCCCTTTCGGCGTGGTGGAAGACTCCACGTACAACGCGTACCTGATGGGCCTGATGGCCTGGGCTTGTTCCGCAGTCAACGACCAGCCTGTTTGTTGTTTTTGCCACTCCAGGCTGAAATGTTGCGGCGCCGGATAGGTTTTTTGCAGTAATGCAATGAAATCATTCAGACAAAAAGCTCCTTCCGAGCGTCCGGCTATTCCCAGGTACTCGCCCGCCTCGGAGCGTACCACCAGAGGCGCGCTCAACAGTTCGTCCGGCGGCAGTTCGAGGTGTTCTTTTGCGGCTTGCGCGTTCTTCATTTCAGCGTCTGGTTCGGAGTCCGTTCTGCTTTCTCCGGCTTCTGCGCCGGCAGAAGGCGACCGGCTTTGAAACACGTATCGGGTAGTGTCGCCGTAACTGTTGCGTACGAGTACGCTCTTGTGTTCAGGGTGCAGGGGCAGGGCTTCGCGCAATGCCTCAAGTCCGTGAATAATATCCTGTGCCAGGGTCTGCAATCCGGATTCCGAATGTTGGAGATGACCGGCCAACTGGGTACTCAGATTTTCCAGTCCGCGCCCAAGTAAATCCTCTCGCGCAAGAAAGAGTGATAGAAAATCAGTGAATGATTCCTGAATCTTAAGCAGTCTGAAGTTGGTTTCTTTCTGAGCTTCGGCAAGTGTTGAGCACTTATCGATAAGCTTATTGAGAGCCTCGTGTTGCTGCCGCAATGCTGCCTCATATTGCGCCGTATTTGGGGGCGTTCCAATTGCGGGAACCGCGGACTGGTCAGTAAGCTCGTCTGTTTTTTTGACAGAAGATTCAGACTGCCGCAGATGGGGAAATTCAGCCTTGAGCAGCAAAAGAATTTCATTGACGGACAGATCGCGTTCGAAGCACTGACGGATGCGTTTACAAACTTGTGCGGCCTCTGGAGCGAAACGCAGTGGTTTGCCCCGGCTGTGCACGGGGATAAATCCCGAAAATTTTTTCCGGTAACTTTTGATCGTTGTTTCCGAAACGCCCGTCATGGCGGACAAATCTTTGTGGGTCAGGCTTTCGTCACGCATCGACTTCCTTATCTTGTTGGCTGGTTGAGTGTATCGTCACTTATCGATAACAATCTTAGCCAGGAGCGTCAATTGGTTCTTGAAAAGCTGCGTGTTTGCTTGTGGAAAAAAAGAGGTGTCGATCGCCAGTCGGAAGATCTCCTTTGGAATTGAACACGACAGGAAGGGGCGGTTTTGTCTCGAACATGGCAGGTGAAAATGCCGATGGGGTCTTGTCCAGAAAAGTCATGGGGTTATTCTATTAAAAGTTATTGATAAGTGCTGAAAATGAAAAAGCTAAATAAGCTAAAAAAATCATGAGAATAAACTCGAATAACAGGAAGGATGCTGTTGAAATACTCCATTGAGGAAAACAAGAGATCGCATGCCTTGTCAATACGGAAAAATTTGTTGTATCCAGAAGTGGTACGGTTTTACCTTCCTGCGTACGGATCATGACGAGGAGCGAGCATGAAAGCCATTTTTTTTACCGGGAACGATCTCGCAGTGACCGAACGGTCGATGCCTGCGGTTCCTGCCGGAGAAGCCCTGTTGAAAACCCGCTGTGTGGGTATCTGCAATACGGATCTCGAACTGTTCAGCGGCTATTATGGGTTTACTGGGATTGCGGGGCATGAATTCGTGGCGGAAGTTGTTCGCGCGGACGGGCGCCCGGAACTTGTGGGCAAGCGGGTCGTGGGTGATATCAACTGCGCGTGCCGCGAGTGCGCGTGGTGCTGCAGCGGTCGCCATCGCCATTGCCCGAACCGGACCACTCTGGGCATTGTGGCCCGTGACGGGGCGTTTGCCGAATATTTCACGCTGCCCATTGTGAATCTGCTCGAAGTGCCCGATACGCTTTCAGATGAAAAAGCCGTGTTCTGCGAACTGCTTGCCGCCGCTCTGGAGCCCGGACAGCAGGTACGTATCACCAATCAGGATCGTGTTCTGGTGTTGGGCGACGGCAAACTGGGGCTGCTTATCGCCATGGGTCTGCGTTTTGCCGCACCAGGCATGTTGCTGGCGGGCAAACATGAAGAAAAACTTGCGATAGCCGCCGAACTTGGAATCCGTACTGTCTTGCTTGATTCCTCCACCGGCTCTCCGGAGCTTGGTTCGAAATCTTTTGATGTCGTCATAGAGGCCACGGGAAAGGAAGACGGCCCGGCCAGAGCTTTGCAGTACGTACGTCCGGAGGGAACGCTCGTCCTGAAGACAACGTCGCATAAGCCCACTGAAATGGATATAGCCCAGGTGGTGGTGGATGAGATCAATATCATCGGCTCGCGTTGCGGTGATATGGATCTGGGGTTGCGCTACCTTGTCAACGACTGGGTGGATCCGGCGCCGTTGATTGAAGCCCGTTATGATTTCGCGGCGTTTCCCGAAGCCTTTGCCCGTGCGCAAAAGCCGGGGGCGAAAAAAGTGCTCGTGAATTGTATCTGACTTCACGACAAAGGAAAACGTGTTGCAGGAACAGCTGACGTGCAAGGGACGCATTTTGCTGGCCGAAGACGATGAGATCAACTCCGAGCTGTATGGAGTGACTCTCGAACGTGCGGGTTATTGCGTACGCTACGCGTCCAATGGCGAGAGCGCTTTGGAGGCGCTCGAAGAGGAATCCTTTGATTGCGTGATCATGGACATTGAAATGAACGTGCTCAATGGGTTGGAAGCGACTCGCTGCATCAGAAACGGCAAAGTCGGCCAGAGTAATCGTTCCGTGCCTATTATCGGCATGTCGGCTCATGAAGGTGACCTGGTTTCCGAATTCATTTCCGCCGGGATCAACACGTTTTTACACAAACCTGTGGAACTGGAACTGCTGGAAAACACGGTGGAGGATTTTATCCGCGGCGGACCCCAGGTCCCGGCGGGAGTCTTCGCCAGAAAGGCTCTGCTCGCAGCAAGCGCCAGACTGGATTACGACGGCGCGTTGAAACGCTTGAAAAACAACAGCAAGCTTCTTGACAAAGTTACGGAGCAGGTGCTCGAAGAAGCCGACTCCCAGCTGGAGACCTTGCGGAAAGCGCTGGCAGATATGGATTACGAAGCCGTCGGCGAAGTCTCTCACAGGTACGCGGGCTCTCTGGCCAGTATCGGCGCTATGACCGGCTCGTTGATTTGCAGGGAGCTCATGACCCTGGCCAGGCGGGGATTCGTGAGGCACCTGGAAAAACTGGTGAACAGGCTTGAACAGGAGCTGAAAGGCGTAAAGCGTATAGTAGAACAGAGAGCTGAGGGGGATGATAGCCATTGAATTTTTCAGCATTAAAGGCTATATAGGTTAAATGGAGACAACTTTTCAATCATTTCAGAAGAAGGCGGTCATATATGAGGCAACTTCGTATTCTTATCACGGATGATGATGTTACCACCAGGGCCATCCTTCGGGAGTCGTTGAGCTCCTATGGCTATTGCGAACTCTGCGTCAATGGACAGGAAGCCCTGGACGCTTTCAAAGCCGCATGGGAAGCGCAAGCTCCCTTTGATCTAATCATCATTGATATGAAAATGCCCGTCATGAATGGTGCTGACGCCCTGGCGCACATCAGGGAATTTGAGGACGAAATGGGGGTAAAACAAGTCGATGAAACCAAGGCTCTTGTTCTTTCCATCGAAAATGCCCCAGGACGCATCCTGGACGCCTACTTTCGGGGAGGCGCAACCAAATATCTGCTCAAACCTGTTGACATTAATGAGGTTATTGAATCGCTGGAAGACTTCGGCCTTCTCGAAGGAGAATAGCCGCGGCAAGCAGATCATTTTTTCCGTGAAAAGACACCAAGGCAAACGGACTGCGTCTGCGTTGCTTTTTTTAAAAAATGCCAAATTAAGACTGGACAAACTTGGAATGTAACAGGTAAAAAGATCTTTTCCATAAAATTTAGCAGGAGCTTTGACATGAGCAGACACAAAAAAATCGAACGCAAGAAAGAACTCGACCGCAGACGCCAGCGCCGCAAAAAAAGAATGAAAGAGCGCGTTAAGGAAGCCAAAACCGCAGCCAAAGCCTAACAACCGGCCCGGTTTTTTCTTTTTTGCGCGGGGGAATCTTCCGGCCCGGCCGGTATGGCGGTCTGTTACGCATGGCGGGCGTATGGCCTGCAGCTG
Source organism: Desulfovibrionaceae bacterium (assembly GCA_963677785.2). Taxonomy (GTDB): domain Bacteria; phylum Desulfobacterota; class Desulfovibrionia; order Desulfovibrionales; family Desulfovibrionaceae. The sequence continues at coordinate 1,164,235 of CAXXDH010000003.1, forward strand.
CATTGACTTTCATTCACGCACTCCCTACAGTTTTTTTCATTGACGGAACCGCAAGCTTGGTGAAATCGCGTTGTAATCAGTTCGGGCAGACAACGGCGGAAGTTTCCGGCGTTTTACGCCCGTTGCCAGGGGCGGCCTTATCCTGTCGTAAACTCTATCCCAGGTAATACGGACATGATCGATCGCTATACCAGACTGGCCATGGGGAAACTCTGGTCTCTGGAAAACAAGTTCAGGGTCTGGCTGGAGGTGGAACTGGCCGTTTGCGAGGCCTGGCACCAGCTTGGAATCATTGACGCCGCAGACATGGTTGAAATCCGCGACAAAGCCGATTTCGACCTCGACCGGATCCTCGAAATCGAGGAACAGACGCGCCACGACGTCATCGCCTTTCTCACCGCAGTCGAGGAAAAAGTCGGTCCCTCGGCGCGATTCATCCATTTGGGCTGTACCTCCTCGGACATTGTGGACACGGCCAACGGCGTGCTTCTGGCACGGGCCGGGAAAATTCTCGACGAGGCCTTTCAGCGCCTTCTTCAGGTGCTGGAAAAACTGGCGCACGAGCACCAGGGGCGGCTGGTCATGGGCCGTACGCATGGAGTGCACGCCGAACCCACCAGTTTCGGCCTGAAAATCGCCAATTTCTACGCCGAGTTCCAGCGGCATTACCGCCAGTTCAAAGAGGCTCTCGACAGTGTCAGCGTGGGTAAAATTTCCGGCGCAGTGGGCACCTATGCCCATCTTGAGCCGGAAGTCGAACGCATTACCTGCGACCTGCTGGGCCTGCACAGGGATCCCATTTCCACCCAGATCGTCCAGCGCGACCGCCACGCGCGTTTTTTTACTTCCCTGGCGCTTGCCGCGGGAGGCGTCGAACGCCTGGCAGTGGAACTGCGCCATATGCAGCGTACGGAAGTGCTCGAAGTCGAGGAAGGATTCCGCAAAGGGCAGAAAGGCTCTTCGGCCATGCCCCACAAAAAGAATCCCATCTCCGCGGAGAACCTCACCGGCCTTTGCCGTCTGATCCGGACCAACTCTCTGGCTTCCATGGAAAACATGGCGCTCTGGCATGAGCGGGACATCAGCCACTCTTCAGTGGAGCGGGTGATTATGCCGGATTCCACCATCCTGCTGGATTATGTCCTGCACCGGCTTGCCAACCTCTTGGAAGGCTTGCGGATCATCCCGGAAAACATGGAGCGCAACCTCCAGGCTTCCTACGGGTTGTTCTTTTCGCAGCGTATCCTCCTGGGGCTGATCGAGGCCGGCCTGGGACGCCAGGACGCCTATGTCATGGTCCAGGCCGTGGCCATGCGCAGCTGGGAGGAACGGCGTTCCTTTCAGGAACTTGTGCTGGCCGATCCGCAGATCACGGCAAGGCTTGCGCCGGAAAAACTCAGCGAGCTGTTCGATACGTCCTATTACCTGCGCTACGAGAAAGATATTTTCGACCGCGTGTTCGCCGATTCCGAATCCGTGCTCAAACGCCGTCTGGCAAAATTGCTGTTGGAAAAATCTTACCGTGAAGGGGATTTCACGCTGACGTCCGGCAAAAAGAGCGAGTATTATTTTGATTGCAAGCAAACCGCCCTGCACCCGGCCGGCGGCGAACTGCTGGGCAAACTTTTTCTCAAGCTGCTTGAGACCGAAGACGTGGCCGGAGTGGGCGGCATGACTCTCGGGGCCGATCCCCTGGTCAGCGCCGTCAGCGTCCTGTCGCAGGCCGGACCGCATCCTATGCCCGCGTTCATCATCCGCAAAAAATCCAAGGGCCACGGAACGAACCAGTTTCTCGAGGGGCTTTCCAATTTTACCCCCGGAGACAGCGTTGCACTGCTGGAAGACGTGGTCACCACGGGCGGCACGCTGATCACCTCCTGCCAGCGGGTCGAGGAGGCCGGACTCAAGGTCGGCTGCGTGCTTTGCGTACTGGACCGCGAAGAAGGCGGCCGCGAAAATCTGGCCCAGGCAGGGTATACGCTGCGCTCCATTTTTACGCGCAGAGAACTGCTGGCGGCAGGAAAAAGTTGAGGCTGGAGTTGCCTGCACGCGTATAGTGCTTATAACAGTCTGAAATACTGACTGAAATTATGCTTAAAAAAGGCCGGAGCAGGCGTCTGGCAGGATCTTAATTTTTTTCTAAAAATATGCTAGAAAAGCTTGCATGCTTGCTCTGAATACTGCATCTAAACGGTCGTAAGGCAAAGACGGTACAGGAAAGCGGTGGACAAAGTTGCATCGAATTTAGTAGAAATTATAAGTGTCGAAACGCATTGATGCCCCGGACTTTTGCTGAAAATGGGGGCGCTTCCAGGTTCTTCGGAGTCAAAACGTATGCCAGCACATGTCATCTGTCGACATACCACTTCCTGCAGCGGTTCGGGCTTGTTTTTTCTGGTGCTGCTCGGGATTCTTCTCTTGCCGGGGTTCTCCGTACAGGCTGCGGAGCAAAAGGACCCTGCGGCGCAAAGCAACTGGCAGGTCCAGCTCATCGGGCACAAATTCGGTCCTGAGGAATTTTTGGCCATCAATAAAAAGCAGCAGCGCTTGTTTGTGTTCGAGCAGCGCAGTCCGCTTGCCCTGAAAGACCAGTTTTTCTGCTCCACCGGCGCCAATGTCGGCGACAAGCTCGCAGAAGGGGACAAACGAACCCCCGAGGGCGTGTATTTTGTGCAAAGGCGCCTTGATTCAGGCCTGGACTATGAGCTTTACGGCGACCTGGCCTTTCCTCTGGACTACCCGAATCCTGTCGACAAGCTCAAGGGAAAGACCGGGCACGGCATCTGGATCCACGGCCGCGGCCATGAACTTGTCCCGCGCGAGACCCAGGGCTGCATGGCGCTTTCCAACAACAACATGAAGAAAATAGACCGGCAGATAAAAATAGGCACGCCTGTGGTCATTGCCAAGGATCTCAGCTGGTCCAACGGCTATATTGACGGCGAGATGCACGAGAAAATAGCCAAGGCCGTCTATGCCTGGGCCAATGCTTGGCGCAGTCGGGATGAATCCTTTTTTTCGTTTTACGATCCCGATAAATTTTCCCGAACCAACGACCGGAGTTTCGATGCGTTTCGGGCGCACAAACGCGGCCTGTTCGAACGCAACCCCTGGCTGATGGTCATGCTCGACGACGTCAAGGTCATTGCCGGTCCGGACTACTGGGTCACCTATTTCGGCCAGTACTACCGCTCGCCCACCTTTACCAGCGAAGGCGTCAAGCGCCTGTACTGGCAGCTGGATGAGAACGGCGAACCGCGTATTGTGGGCAAGGAATGGGCTGAAGGCAACCTTGACCTGGAGGAAACTTTCGAGCGTAACCTGCGCCGGGAAATGGCTTCGCTTATCGAGGCCTGGCGCGCTTCCTGGGAAAAGGCCGACATCGACAGCTACATTGCCTTTTACTCACAGGACGCTAAACAAGGCGGCCGCCGCGGACACAATGCCATTGAAGAGCACAAGAACACCATCTGGCACAAAAAGCCGCCCAAGCTCGTCGGCATCGAAGACCTGCAGGTGGACCTGGATTCCAAAGGCGTGAAAGTCTCCTTTGTACAGGATTACAAGGCCGGCAAGAATTTTCACGACACGGGTTACAAAACTCTCTACCTTCGTCCGGATGGCGACGGCTGGCTCATCACCCGCGAAGACTGGAGCGCCCTGTAATTCATGGCGGAGGACAAATACAGCGTCATTCTGATGCGCGATGATCATACGGTCAGGCACTTCCACTTCCGGCCCTTCTGGATTCGTTTCTTTTTGTATTTCCTTCTTTGCATCCTGGCTGCAACCCTGGTTTTCGGCTATGTGTCCGTCAAGCTCTGGCTGAAGACAAACCACCTTCAGGATCGCAACGACCAGCAGAAACTTCTGCTGCACCAGAAAGATGTCCAGCTGAACCGGCTGGAAAATATTGAAAAAGTCGTTGCCTTTCGTGATCCGGATCAATTGGAAAAACTCATTACCGGACAGCTTACAGATCTCTATACGACCAATACCAGCTCCACCAAGGTCAACTTGCGGCGTTTTTACCATACGGTGGCTACCGAACTCTTTTCCATAGACAATTTCAAAATCGAACGCGTCAAGGATCATTCCCTGCACCTGCGGTTCGACCTGAAAAACCTAAAGGACGACAAGGCGTTGCGCGGCAGGGCTGAGGTCAGCCTGCTGACCGACAATGCCAGGCTTATCGAACACAGCCTGAGCGAGAACAACCAGATTTTTCAAATCAAACATTACAAAACCTTCAATACGACCCTGCATCTTCCGGACGGCGTGGACAGCAGCGAAATATTTGCCCTGCGAATCAGTATCAGCGAACCCCAGGGCAAAGAATATTTCGGCAAAGCCTACCCTCTGGACGACTCGACTTCCTGATCCCGCTCAGCTCCTTCAAGGAGGACACGGCACCATGCTCTTTGTGAATCTTCCCTTGCGATATATTCTGGATGACAACCGCTACCTGCAGCTGTTGCTCGCCCACACGGCCGGTTCTGCGTCCATTGATGGTCCGGGCCCCAAACTTGGCCCCGAACTCGGTCTGGACGCCAGGGTGCTCGAACAGGAGCGTACGTGGTTTGAAGATCTGGCTGGCCGGCTGCGGCAGCAGGCTATTTGCTGCACCGTGCACCTGCCTTTCATCGACGTCCGGCCCGGCAGCCCGGACAGGATGATCAGGGACGCTTCCCGGCAACGACTGGAAATGGCCCTGGAAATCGCCTCTTTGTTCGCTCCCAAGCGGCTTATCGCGCATCCGCACTATTTCGGCAGCGTCAACGGCAACGACTTTAAGAGCTGGCTTCGGGAATCCGCCAGAATCTGGTCCGGTCTGATCGAAAAACTTCCTGCCGATGCCATGCTTTGCCTGGAAAATACGCACGAATCCAAGCCCGACCAGCTCGTGGCCCTTGCCGCGGAGCTGGATCCAGCCAAAAGCGGCATCTGTTTCGATGTCGGACACTGGTTCAGTTTCGCCAAAGGCCATAAACGCCGCAATCTCGCGGAATGGCTGGAGGCCCTGTCTCCATATCTCAAGCACCTGCATCTGCATGACAATGACGGCTCCAAAGACCAGCACCTGGGCATGGGCCACGGCGGCATTCCCTGGGATCAGGTGTTCGCGCAGTTGCGGGAACTGGGGTTGACGCCAAGCGCTACCCTCGAGCCGCATTGCGAGGAATCGTTCATGCAAAGCATGGCGTTTCTGCAGGCGCATCCGGACTTTCTCGATTCCGTCAGCACTCCTGAGGGCTGCCGTGAATGAGCCGTTTTTCCCCGTCGTGACCCTGAGAGGCGAAGGCTTTGACCGGGGTCTGGCACTGGGACGGGCTCTTGCCCCGCAGATCCGGGCCAATGCCGCGCTGTATGTCGAGCTCATCGGCCGCAGGACCAGACGGGACACCCCCACTCTCATGAAAGCGGCCCGGCGGTTCGTTCCCTCCATCAAGCGCTACGCCCCGGACCAGCTCGACGTGCTGGAGGGCATGGCCCAGGCCGTTGAGCTGCCCATGGAGCATCTGCTGATCATCAACGTACGTACGGAGTTGATGGCCGACCAGCATGCCGAATGTACGACCATAGGCGTACGGGCCGGGCGATCAGCCACGGGGACGCCCCTGGCCGCACAGAATTGGGACTGGCTTACGGAAATCAGGGACCGCTGCGCGGTCTATCGTGTGGAGCCTGTGCAGGGACCGCGTATGCTGCATTTTTGCGAGGCCGGGCAAGTGGCCAAACTCGGTATGAACGAATACGGACTCAGCGTGCTGCTGAACATCCTGATGATCTCGGAACCCGCTGACGAACGCCATATCAACGGCCTGCCCGTGCATTTTTTCCTACGCCGCCTGCTGGAAGCCAGAAACGTGGCCGAAGCCACGGCCCTGGCTCTGGAAATCCCGGTGGCAGGCGCCAGCCACATTCTGGTTGCCGGGCCGCAGCAAATACGAGGGTTTGAATGCAGCAGCCGTGGCGCGCCGGAAATACTCGAGCCCACGGACGGCCTGCTCTGCCATACCAACCACTGCGTATCGTATTCGCTTGCCCCTCTGGACAAAGGACCGCGCAAGATTCCGGACTCTCTGGACAGGTTGCACCGCCTGCACTCTCTCGCCGGTACGGACACGCTCCTGAGCCTGGCGGACCTGCAGTCCATTCTCTGCGACCACGAGGGCTTGCCCAACGCCATCTGCCGCCATGCGGAAAAAGACGCCGCTTACCGCCACCCCTGGGAAACCGTGGCCTCTCTGCTCATGGACCCGGCGGCCCGGACCATTGCCATTTGCAAGGGTCATCCCTGCAGCAACAGCTATCAGACCTTTTCCTTTTAGAACGTTTTAACCTTGAGTTGATTCAAGGCCCTTAAATACCCTGTTCTTTCCCTTCGCCTTGTAGGTATCCAAAGGCGCTTCTTGTCGAGACTTGTAACGCAAAATACTTGAAAGTGTAATAACGGGGGATTCTTCTGTCAGATTATTAACTATCTACATATAATTATCGCGTATCATAATAAAGATTAAGATTTTTTATTGTTTGATAAAAGCGCATGAGTATATATTAATGAAACATTCCTCTGCTTCCGGCATTGAGTGCGCAATCTCTTGTTACATTTTCATTGCAGAAGTATTCCAACGACAATGACCAATATAAAGTAATTTATTGTATAAGATTGACTAATAATTGATTTTTATCGAATAGATGTATTGTTTATATCAATTGATTAATTTTCCATTTCGGAGTGATTATGAAATTAGTTATTTACAGTACAATATTTCTTTTGGTCCTGACACTATCAATTCGTACGCAGAGAAACGTGTTTCAGCTGTCAATGCAACACGCGTTTGCTCAAACTGCTGCGGATACTGGATCCGCAACCTCTGCCGGTAATACGGCAGCAGGAACAACCGGGGCTGCGGCAGTTGCTACGGACACCTCCAGTGATTCGAGTGACGGCGATGAAGATAGCGATTGCGAAGTTGTTACTAACGACGAAAGTACTCATACGGCTAATGTTTCAGATGATACGGAAGATGTAACTGGCGATAGTAATATCACGAATGACGATGATGCCAACAACATAACTATAGATGATGACTCGGATGATACAGTAGATGTGACTGACGAGAATAACATTACAACGGACAATGATGCCAACGATGATACCAACAACACAACTACGGATGATGAGTCTGATGATAACGAGGATGTGACTGACGAGAACAACATCACAACGGACAATGATACCAACGATGATGCCAACAACACAACTACGGATGATGAGTCGGCTGATACCGAAGATGTGACTGACGATAACAACATCACAACGGACAATGATGCCAACGATGATGCCAACAACATAACTACGGATGATGAGTCGGCTGATACCGGGGATGTGACTGACGAGAACAACATCTCAACGGACAATGATGCCAACGATGATGCCAACAACACAACTACGGATGATGAGTCGGCTGATACCGAGGATGTGACTGATGAGAACGAAAGCAGCGATATTGAAAACAACAACGTCCAAGCGGATGATGACTCCGGAAATAACGAGAATGTGGTTACGGATGACAGCAGTACGAACGACAATGACATCATCGCGGTTTCCTTGCCCGTAGACGGCAATAATGACGGTATCCTGGACAGCAGCCAGGACAGCGTGACTTCGGTGGCGGATGCTACAGGCAATACGACCTATACCATCGACACCAGCGCCAATGATGGTGTAAAGGTGACAAACCTGCAGGCCGAGACCGCAGAGGCGGCTGATGTTCCCGATACTCTGGATTCCACCTATGGTGTCATCAGCTTTAATGTGACGGAGCTCTCCCCCGGCACCACGGTGCCTGTTTCCATATATTTACCACGCGACGCCAACATACACTCCGTATGGAAAACCAATGAAACCACAGGAAAGTGGCAACGTATTGCGGCGACTATCGATCATGCGTCCGTAGCGGAAAAAACCATGATCACCATTCAGCTTACCGATGGAGACGCGTTTGATGCGGATGGTGAAGTCAATGGAGTCATTGTTGATCCGCTCAAGGTAAGTTCGCTTGATGCGGTTGACGGATCCAGCGAGAGGCAGTTCCTGGTTCTTGGCGGAGTCCTGTTGCTGGGAGCTTCTTACTCTTTGCGGCGCAAACGCATTTGGGGCAGACAATCCGAAGGATGGAGATAAAGAGGGCCGCGGAATCAGGAACGATTTGCGGCCTTGTGATTGGCATGCATTTTAACGGGCGCTGGCGTCCACAGGCAGACGTATGGTAACGGTGGTGCCTGTATTTTTATGTACGGCCACATCCAAACTGCCGCCCAGAGAATCCACAACCACGTTGCGGGCAATGGTCAATTCGTCCAGGAAGTGTACGTCTTGTTGAGCCGCATCACGGAGCGTACGGGCATTCTGCAGGTCCGGCTCCCATCCGGGCGCGGGCCGGCCCGTATCCTGTATCGTGATCACGGCGTTTTCCCCTTGTGTACGGGTATGGATTTCGATACGGCCTTTTTCTTTAGGGGAGGCATGCTCTATGCTTTTCGCCGCATGTACTAGCAGATTCAGCAGCACCTGATTGAAATCGCTCAGGCGACAGCTGACCAGGGGCAACCCGGGGTCCAGGTTGGTAGAAACCTCGGCCAGTTGCCGCCATTCGCTGCGTGAGACCATAACGGTGTTTTCTATGGCCGCATTGAGATCCGTCAGCTGCTTGTTTTCCGAAGCGCTGCCGGAGAATCTGGTCAATCCGTGGATGATCTCCGCCACACGGCCCATGCCTTCCGCTGCCTGGCGCAAGGCCTCCGGGATGGCATCGCGCCAGCCCTCGGGATCCAGTTCCTGCAGCTTGCATTCCGCCTCGCTCCAGGAAGGGGCGGCCGCTGGCGGCACATTGCCGGATTGGGCCTGGTGCTCGGCCAGCAGCAATTCAAGCAATGCCAGCAACGAAGTATGCGTTTTGATAGCCGTATGAATATTTTCACCCACCGCGTGAATGGGACGGTCTATTTCGTAGGCTATTCCCGAAGCCAGATGACCGATGGATTCGAGCTTTTGCGTATATATCAGCTGCTGTTCCAGGGCTTTGTGCTCGGTCAGGTCAAAGGCGATTTCCACCATGTGGTTGCGGCCTTTGAGGGTCACGGGCAGCACCGAGCGCAGCACGGGCACCGTACGCCCGTCCGGGCGCAGCAGCGTGTCTTCCACATTGAGCATTTGCTTGCCTTCCGCGTACGGACAACTGGTGCATTCTCCTGACTGGCTCGGACAACTGACATACCTCGAGAGCAACTGGACGCATTTCCGGCCGAGCAGTTCCTGTCTTGAGCGGCCGGTCAATTTTTCCGCGTTACTGTTGACGTCGACGATTTCGAGCGATTCCGCGTCCACAATAATCAGGGCGGTCTGAATGCTTTCCAGTACGACTTGCAAAAAATCAGCGTTTTCCCGTAGCGTTTCTTCCGATTGTTTGCGGTCCGTGATGTCGACAATTACACCGACGATACCGGTCGGATTATTGGCGTATTTGCCGTATGTGGCCTTGTAGAACAACACTTCGCGCAAATCCCCGTCTCCACGCCGGACGCTGGATTCGTAAATTTGTACCCCGGGTTTTTTGAGCAGTTCCTTGTCGCGTTCCTCATAGTGTTCGGCCAGGTCATGGGGGGCGATATTATACGCGGTTTTGCCGACAAAGTCTTTGGCGGAGAGCTGCATGAATTCTTCATAAGCGCGGTTGCAGCCCAGATAGACGCCGTTGCTGTCCTTGTAGAAGATCGGGTTGGGTACGGCGTTTATCAAGGTTTGAATGAAATCAAGCCGCTCGGACAGAGCTGATTGGATTTTTTTTTGCTGCGTGATCTCCCGGAGCAGCATCACCACCTCGCCTTCACTGCTGCTGTCGCTGATGGGATAGCCATGGACCTCGAACCAGCGTTCGCCCTCGTTGGGGTAGAAAATCCGATGTTCCGTACGTTCGATTTTGCGGTTCAGAAAGGCCCGCTGCACCGGGCAGAATTCCTTGGGCACATAGACCCCGGTCAACGCGTCGTAGAGGTCTTTTCCCACAATGGAAGTTTGCAGGCGCATCAGTTTGGCAAAGGTGACATTGGTGCGCACTACGCGTTGATCTTTGCCCACCAGGCACAGGCCCACGTCGATGGTGTCAAAAATGTGCTGCACCATGAGCTGGCTCTGGACCAGCCGCTGCTCTGCCTGAACCCGGTCCGTAATGTCGTAAAGCAGGGCGTAGACCCGGCGGACGGATCCATCGAGCCTGGACACGGCCCGCAACGACATGGTCGCATGAAACAGCGAACCGTCCTTGCGTATGAAGCGCCTGTCGGCAAGATGGCCGTTTTCCTGCCCGGAAAGCACTTTTTCAAATTCACGCAATCCGGCCAGCAGGTCGTCCGGGTGGGTGATTTCCGGCAACCCCATGAACTGCAGTTCATCGGCCGGATATCCGAGCATTTCGCACAGCCGGTCGTTGACCTCCAGCCAATGGCGTTCCTGCGGGTCGATGATTGCCATACCTATGAGTCCGAGTTCAAAAAGTTCCCGGTAGGTGCTTTCGTGGTCTTTGGCGCGTTCTTCGGCATCAAGCCGTTCCAGGTGAACGCCCAGCCGCCGCACCAGCTCGTTGAGCAGATCGCGCTCCTCATGGAGGAAAGGCCCTTCGTCCATCTCGGGCTTTTCCATGCTGTAGAAGATTTCCAGCTCGCCGAAATGCTTTCCGAAAACTGTAATGGGACAACTGAGCTTCCAAGGCGTTTGCTGAAAAGAATCGCTGCGGACTTCGCGATCCGCGTACACTATGCGTGCGGAGGTCAGTTCCGGGTACTGCCAGGAGGGGGGAATGGCGTTTACAACGCCCTTGAAAATTGCCGCCCGGCTCAGGCTTCTGTCTTCAAACAGACGGGAAATGGAATACAGGCAGTGGAGTTCTCTGACGCGTTCGCTCAGTTCATACCGCCGGATACGCAGCTGTTCCTGAAGAGCTGTTTGCGTTCTCTGGGTTTCATGCAGCATCCGGGACAGGTTTTTGTATTCGGCCCGGCTTTTCTGCAGAGTTCTGGACAACGCATCCACACGCTTGCGCTCCATCGCAAGTTCGGCTTCCAGTTCGGCTACGCGGTCCATGGCAATACCGTTCAGCTTGCCGTTCGTGCGAGTGCTTTGCTTCATGCGCGCTCCCTGGCAGACATGGTACTGCCAATGTGCGTCTGGATTGGTATCTGTAGCGCATCACTTGACGGAAATTACATTCTCTATTTGAGAGTAGCAGAAGCATATGAAAAAGTGAACATGTGAAGCGGAAAAGTGATTGAATATCACGAATAGCTTGTCAAAAACAACAACACGCTTACCCCAAGGTCAGCACCGTGCTCTGGCTGGGCGCCACGGCCAGGCCTTGGGCGTTGGGTTGCATGCCCGCTGCATTCTGGGCGGAAACGCTGGTGACCCGTTGGGCCGGCGCACCGTCCACCAGAATGGAAGAACATCCGCCCAGGAACAGGCAGCGTCCGCCCACTTCGCCGGACACAACGCCCTTGAGCCTCCCGGTCGTGTTGCCGCTGCTGACTTGTCCCTCTGAAAGCTGATTGAGCGCCGGAGCTCCCTCCACGATCACCTGCTCCGCAGTTTGCGCGCTGCTGGGGGTGCGTACGCTGTTGGGATAAGGCACCGCCGCGCCTGCGGGCGGCGTTCGGCAGACATCGGGAAAGGCCAGAACCGTGCCGGGTCCCTTCGTGAGCATGAACATTTTTTTGCCTCCGGCGGCTTTAAAAAAAGTGCTTTTTTATTCGCGAGTCCAGATTGCGAATCGCGCAGCGTGATTTCTGTAACATGAATCACGCTGGTTTCCAATGCTCGGCTTCGAGCAGGTCGTGGTCTTTGGGCTGGATGGCCAGCCGCCTGGCCAGGGCCAGGCGGGTATCCTTGTCCGTGGTTTCGTGCATTCTGGCCATGGTCAGGTCCGCACCGCGAAAGTCCGCGCCCGAGATGTCGGCCCTGGTAAAGTCCGTGTAGCTGGTGTCCGTCCCCACAAAGCGGGCGCAACGGCAACCGGCTGCATCAAAACGCGCCTGGCGCAGGTTTGCTTCCGTAAAATCGGCAAAGGCCGCGTCGCAAGCGCTGAACACCGCCTGTTCGAGGTCGGCCTGGGCAAAGGTGGTCTCACCCAGGCGCGCGCCCGAAAACGTGCAGCCGGACGCGCGGCTGTTGCTGAAATCCGCCTGGTACAGGTCGGATCCGGAGAAATTGGACATCCGCAGATCTGCACCGGCAAAAACAGCGCCGCGCAGGTTGGCCTGGTCCAGCTGGACGCAGAATAGCCGCATGTCGCTGAAATCCTGTTCCTCCAGGTTGCAGCCGCGTAAAAAGACCTTCTGCATTTCAGCCTGCTGCAAGCGCGCTCCTGTAAACGGCACCTTTTTGAAGGCCACCCGGTCCAGGCCGGCCTGCTGAAAATCCGCCCGGCTGCAGTCGCAGTCCTGCAGGATGCACTTTTTCAATTCGGCCCGGACAAACCGCGTATCGCTCAGATTGACTTGCTGCAGCTGGGACCAGCCCACTCGTGCCTGTGAGAAATCCGCGCCGCACAGGTCTGTTCCGTTCACGAGGGTCATGTGCAGCTGCGCCCGGCAAAAAACAGCTTCGGGCATACGGCTCTCGCGTAGGTCGGCCTTGCTCAGGTCGCAGTCCTCAAAGAGCGCCCTGCTGCAGTCGCAGCGGAAAAAGCGCGTCTTGCGTAGCACCGCGCCGGAAAGATCCGCATTGGCCAGCGAACACTCGGCAAAGCGTCCATTGCCCAGGTCCGCGCCGCGCAGGTTCATGCCGGAAAGGTCCGCGCCCTCCACGGTACCGTGCTGGGCCAGAATCGCCAGCAACTCATTTCGCGTCATCAAGCAACTCCGTACGGCCGTGCAGCAACGTTCGTTTCAGGTTGGCGAACTTGAACACGCTGCCGCTGATAACGGCCTTGTAAAAATCCACGCCGAACAGATTCGACCCGCCCAGGTTCGTACGGACGAGCCGGGACTTGCGCAAGGATCCCTGCAGCAGGTTCATGGCCCGCATGTCCGCGTACTCCAGATCGCAAGAGGTGAGACGGCACTTTTTCGCTGTGGAGCGGTAAAAATCGCTTTCCACCAGGCAACAGGACTCGAACAGGCTGCCGTCCAGCCGCGCACCGCGAAACAACGTATTGCGCAGGTCGGATTCCCGGAAACAGGCCTGGAGCATTTCCACGCCGGTAAAGTCCGCGCCCTGGAGTACGCTGTTGCCCCCCATACGGGCTTTGGTCAGGTCCGCGCCCAGAAAGCTGACCCGCCTGCCCCGTACGCCCCAGAACATGGTCTGAAAAGCACGGGCACGGCCGAAATCCGCATCGTCCAGGACCATGTTTCGAAAAAGGCTCTTGGTCAGTTGCGCGTGGTCGAACCGGGCTTTGGTGGCCCGGGCGTTGGTCAGGGCGCACATCCGCAGCGTGGCCCGTGAGAAACACGTATTGGTCAGATTCGCATCCTGCAGTACGGCCATGTCGAAACACGCGCCGCCCGCGTCCGCTTCCTGCAAGTCCGCACCGGAGAACAAGGTCCGCGCGCAACCTGCCGTACGCAGATCCGCCCGGGCAAAGCAGGCCTGGCTGAAAACCGCGCGGTCCAGCCTGGCGGCCCGGAACACGGCCCCCCGGCAGTCAGCCTCCTGCCCCAGCACCCGGGTGAGATCCGCATGGTCGAAACGCGCCCCTGTCAGGTTGGCTTTGCGCAGGTCCGCACCATTGAGATCGCAGCCGGAAAAATTTACTCCGGACAAATCCAGCCCGGACATTTTGGCTCCGGCCAGGGACTTCCGGCTGTGCAAGGCTTGCAGGACTTCCTCCCGGCTCAGCTGCCGCATCCGTTCCGGATCCAGGCCCTGGGCCGCCAGCCTGGCCGCCAGGTTCCGGGCCAGGATCTTGTTGGTTTCCAGGTCCTTTTTTCCGGCTTCCAACCGCTGCATCTCGCGTTGCAGCCCGGCCTCGGCCTTGTCGGCCAGCTCCCGAACGTCCGCCCGGGCTTTATGCAGAAACGCGTCCTGACCAGGCGTCAATTTGCCGGAGGCGGCCAGGGTTTCGCGCTGTGCCGTCAGCTGCTCCCCCATTTGTTGTCCGAGTTCGCCCAGGCTCTGCTGTGGTTTTTCCCGAGCGGCCTGCAGAACGGCCTGGGGATCCAGGCCGCGCGCGCTTATTTCCGCTGATGCCTTTTCGAGCAGCGCTTCCGCTTGCCGTGTCAGCTGCTTTTTCAAAGGAGCGAAGCGCTCCGTGCCCTGGGCCAGCAGGGAAGCCGTGGTTTGTTTCAGGTCCAGCCCCTGCAGCGGATCCGGCAGCTGTTGCAAGCCCTGGGCGGAAAAGTCGGGCGCCAGACAGTGCTTTTGCGCGAATTCCCTGGAAAAAACCGTCATACAAAACGTTCGGGCATCTATCCCAGCGGCTTTGGCTGCAAAAAGGGTTTTTCCTTTGGGCAGCACCAAAGCCCGGGCCTGGGGAAACTTGTTTCGCCAGGGGGCCAGGGCCGCTTTCAGCGTACGCTCCGGGAAGATGACCGCCAGCGGATAACCCAGCTCCGCGTTGCGGGCCAGTAGCGCTTCACTTGTCTGGTCCAGCGCGCCGTCAGGATAGGGAAGCACCAGAATGTGGCAGGCGTCGCCGATTTCCTGCTCCAGATACAGGGCCTGCAGGTGGTCCGGGGCCACAATCACCGGGCTGTCAGCGGTTGCCGACCGGAGCAGTCGCGCGGCGGCTTGCGAACCGGGCAGGATTGTTTCTTCCGCTTCATTGCGGATTGCCAGTCCGGCCGGGTCCTTTCCCTGGAACCAGGGAACCACCAGGCCTGCCGGGAGAACCAGTTCCTCTCCCCAGGTTTCCGGATCCAGGCCCCACTCCGCGCAAGACAGCGTACGCGCTTCCGGGCGCCACCCCAGCCAGGCGTTGCGGATGGTCCGGTCAGCGAAACCCAGGCAGCGCAAACGTTCCCATGCGGCGGAGTCGGCCTCCAATACGCGGCGCGCGTGGACCGCAAAAGCAAAAGCGGCCTGCGGCCAGCTTGTTTCCTGCTGCGGCGGGTTGAGCGCGGACGCGGCTTTGTCCCGGAGCTCTTCCGGTAAAAGAGCAATCTCGTCCGCCGTTTTCTGCTGCAGCTCCTGCCTGTGCGCGGCGATTTTGCCGCCGGATTCTTCGAGACCCCGTACGGAGTGTTCCAGCCGTTTCCCGGCCAGGTCGAGCTTTTCCGTGACTCCCTGGAGCGGCGAACCGGGCAGGGGCAAAAAGCCGAGGCGCGAACGCAGCCCCCCGGCAGTGGAGTCCAGCGTATGCAGAACCGTGCGCGTTCCGGCCAGGGCCAGCGAGCCCAGGCCCGCGTATTCCTGCGGCGTACGCTCCATGACCGGGCTTTGTCCCAGCAGGGTTGCTTGTATCCGGTTGATTTCCTTGGGCAGGTTTCGCGCCTGCTTCATGGCGGCGGCAAGGGTCTGACTGGCCTGTTGCAGCGGTTCCGGATCCATACGGACGCTGCGGTCCAGAGCCTTTTGCTGGGCGCTGTTGTAGAACTCGCGGCTTTGAGGCGTAGCCTCCCGTCCTTCCTTGGCCAGAAAAATGCGCACCACGTCCTTGTATTCATCGTCCAGCACGGGACTTGCGCCGCGCAGCAGCAGCACTCCGCGCAGCTGCCCCGGAAAGAGCCAGAGGGTTTCGGCATGCAGCGGCACCTCGATGAATTCTTCCCGCGCGTCCGGATCCCAGAGCGCGGACTTGCGGGTCAAAAAACAACGAACTCTGTAAGGTGGGAAATCGGATAAAATGGTCTGGTGGTCCGGATGCATGTTGCGGATTTCAATCAACTCCTCACCGGTGAAGAACCCCTCGAACTGCTGGTCCGGCGGAGCGGCGTTGTAGTAGGCGTAGTCGAAATCATCGGGCGGATTGGGCCAGCGTTCGCGCCGCCAGCGCGTGTCGTAGCTGCCCAGGTTCACGTTGCGCTGCGGCCAGGTCACGTCCAGGATTCCAAATCCGGCCGGGTCCGGGCGGTCGTCCGGCGATCCGAGCAGCCGGGCCGGGTCTTCAATGTTGGGCAAGGGCAGCAGGCGGCGACCGTCAGGCAAACGTTCGTGCCTCAGGCCCTTGCCGCCGGGATTTTTGGCAAAGTCCTTGCCGCCGAAGGCATTGGCCCAGCAGACGGCCATTTCGGTGAAGCCCTGCGTACGGATCATGCCGCCCAAGGGGGTCCAATAGCGGTCGCCGTAGACGAACAAACGCTTGTCCTGTCCGCCCACGCCCACCAGCACTTCGGAAGCGGCCACGGGCGCGCTGTTCCGGGGCGTGTGGCATTTGCCTGCCGCCAAAAATTCGCTGCGGATCTTGGGCATGCCCGCATCAAGCACTGCTCCCGGTCCCAGTTCGCTTTCCACGGTCCGCCACAGGGCCTGTTCGTCATGGAGGCGCCAGGGCTCCAGGAGATCGAAACAAAGCATGGCGGTCACTGCCAGAAAATGGCTGTCTTTCACCCCGAATGGCCGCAGCAGCAGCGCGATGTCTTTTTCCTTGGAAATTTTCAAAAGGCCCGGTCCCCGAACTCGTCAGCTTTTCATGCTATTTGTAGTTTTGAACATTTAAATATAATTAATTAGCTCAACAACATTCGCGGTTTTCATTCCTTTTCTCCAGGCCAACACGGTATTAGCTATCGCCAATGAATGGGAAAACTGCTGAATCGATAGCATGTTTTTTTGAGGAAATAATTCCACTACGGAAGCCGGTGCAATGCCTACTCCCATACCGGCAGCGGCTCCTCCCAGAATTGCGTGGTAGGAAGTCAACTCGGCAATACGATTTGGTTCCAAGCCATAGGACCTAAACCAGTCCATTAAACGATTCCGGTATGCACAACCTTGTTTAAATACGAGGATTGTCTTTCGCGCTATGTCGTGTGGCTCCAAAATTGGCCTATAACCGCAGGGAGCAATAAAAACAAGTTCCTCTTTAAATACAGGTACGTGTTCAATGCGTTCATCAATTTGTGGATCTGCTATAAAAACAGCGTCCAGGCAATTGTTCAATAGCTGCTCATAAAGAAAGCGACTTGTGCCTGCAGTTAATTCCAGTTGTAAGTTTTCATATCGTTCATAAAGTTTTGCGAGCGGTTCGGTTAGTCTTGTAGCGATAGTGCTTTCCATAGCGCCTATGCGAAACAGTCCTCCTGGCTTTGCCCCTTTTAGACGATTCTCAGCTTCAGTCAGTAGATCGATAATTTTTTTTGCATAATCGCAAAGCTCTTGCCCTTGTGGAGTGATAAAAAGCCTTTTTTTCTCCCGCAAGAACAATTGCACACCCAATGTATCCTCAAGTTGGAGGATGCGGGTAGTTATTCCCGAAGGCACTCTATTCAATTCTTTCGCGGCACGGGTGATGCTGCCGTGTTCAACCACAGATACAAGCGTTTTTAAATCGATGATTTCCATAATGTCACCATCTGTGAAGATATTGGTCAGTTTTATTCATTTGACGTGAAGAAGTGAATACGCCATTTATCCTATTCAGGGCAAGTGAACAATCTGGACTTAAAAGGGAATAGCTGGTTCTTAATAACTACCTATAATAAAGATATAAATTTATAAACAAGAAGTATTTGTCGAGGTTTGAGATAAGCTGTCGGCCAGATTTTTTCAGCTTCGCCACCTCTGAAAGCATTTCGATGCCTTTTCACATTATTTGGAATTATTGAATAAAGGAGAAATATCGATGGATTTATCAGTAGATCCAAAATTGATCGAGGCTTTTAAACTGATGTGGGGGACATACCCAGGTCCTGCATCTTTGATTCATAAGAGCAAAACTATTATTGCCGTAAATCAGCCGTGTTTGATGGGAGGCAGAAAGCCAGGCATGATTTGCGTTAAGTGGGATTTCCCCGATATGCATCGAGGATGTCTTGCGAATCGATCGCTCAAGGAGCAGTCTCCGTTATATAAAGAAGTACGAAAAGAAGATGGTGTATTTCGTGTGTATTGGCTTCCGATACCGGAATTTCCAGATTATTATATTCATTTCACAACAGAAAAAATTTCTGTGTAGTATGCGCTCACGAGTCAATGAAATGAAAAATATTATTATAATGTTGATACTGTCTTTACTCACTGTTCAGAGTGCTGAAATTTGTTTTGCTGATGATATATTACAGATCAAGCAAACTGGCAAAAATAAATATTTCATACAAAAAGGTTACGCAGAAGTCATGCTTGTACTACAATTTATCGTTGATGGAAAAACTATACCTGATGCAGCTGTTCAATGGAGAATTCTTGATGCTGACAATTATTCCGCAGCAATGCCTTTTGACCAAAAGGATAGCATCGCGGGCCTTTCATTTGGAGGAGCTGCGATTGGAAATGTTGATGCTGTCCTCATTCACCAAGATCTGACTGACAATGAAGGAATATCTGAAGTAGTTCTTACGGATATTATTGGAGAGCGATCTGCTTATATTGAAGCTCAGACAACATACGAGGGGAAATTATATACTGGAAAATGCTCTGTAGTTTTTGGCAAAGGGCCTTTGTCGCTGTTTGCTTCACCTCCTGTAGGACCACTCTCTTGGCTGGAACTGTATAAAAAATGTAACAAAGAGACTTATAATGGTGATCCGTCCCGATGGAAAGTTGGTCAGGATGATGCTGGTGGAGCAAAAATTCCAAGCATGCCGCAGATGCAATCTATTTCCTTGCCAGGGGAATATAATAAAGCAATCAATGCCAACGGTGCTGCTGTAGCTGCAGGGTGGCCCTCTGATCATAGGTATTGGAATGGCCGCGTAGTAATGAAAATGCGGGCGAGCCATGTCGATATACAAAATGGCAACCCACATGGTTCAGGAGGGAATAATGTGCATGAATCAGAATATGGCGTATGTCTCAAGTAATGTCTATTCCATCATCTGCAAATAAAAACCATGTAAATCCTCTGCTGTCAACCGTCGGAGGTATATGCTCACTGATTATCGTAATGGGCATCGGGCGTTTTGTTTATACTGCTCTACTTCCAGGAATGATGGAGACATACTGTTTTGGAGAAGATGTTGCAGGAATAATTGCAGCTTGGAATTACGCAGGCTATCTTATTGGCGTACTGATGATGCGTAATGAGAGGGCTGGCATACGCCGCTATATATTATTTGTCTGTCTTCTCTTTCTTAGCTTATTAACAACAGCTGCTATGGGATTAATTACTCATGTAGTATCCTGGTATGTAATTCGTTTTTTAGCAGGATTTGCTTCTGGAGCATGCTTTGTACTTTGCTCTTCTATAGTTATTGATACCCTCGCCGAAATGAATCGCCTTGTCTTAGTGGGTTTCCTGTACAGTGGGGTGGGTGCAGGCATAGTCTTTGGGGGGCTGGCTGCGGGAGGCCTTGAGTATTTTGGCGGGCCTGCTGATGCGTGGTTAGGATTGTCATTCCTTTGCTTGCCATTGGCTCTGACTGCGATAATAACGTTGAGACCGGTAGTGAACTTAGCACCAGTACTGTCGGTGCAAAATAACAGCTCTGCGCCACATGGGAAAAAGAGGAATACTCGCCAATATCGTATTCTTCTTTTTTCCTATTTTTTGGAAGGCTTCGGATATATTATCGGAACCACTTTCCTTGTGGCTCTTATCCAGGCCCATACAAACTCTCCAGTGACGGCCAAACTATCCTGGGTTGTGACGGGTTGTGCCGCCGCTTTTAGCCCTCCAGTATGGCAACATGCAGCTAGGAAAGGATATATTAGGATATTGATTTTGGCTTTCTTTCTTCAAGGCGTCGGTATTCTGCTTCCGCTTGTAAGCAGTAGCATACTTGCCACTCTGGGAGGAGGACTTTTACTTGGAGGTACATTCATGGGAATCACAGTTCTATCATTGCAATATGGTGTTATTTTGAGTGATAAATCAAGTGCCCATACCGTTGCTGTTATGACTGCTCTTTATGGAGCAGGTCAGATTCTTGGCCCTATAATTTCTGGACTAGGTCCTGAAGGGAAAGGTTTTTCTTCAGCATTTATTATATCATCAGTTAGCATATTTATTGCAGCTGGAATATTACTAATCCTATTGAGAGATCCCCCGGCTTTGCCGGGGCGGCCATAGAAGTTTGACTTTTGCGGGAATAGAACAAAGCCTCCCCCGGTGAGTTGCTCAGAGTGAGCACAGGAGAGGCTTAATGAAGAGTAAGTCGAGCCTATGTCACACACGTTGGGACTGCAAGTATCATATAGTTTGGATACCGAAATATCGCCGCAAAGTTTTGTTCGGAAAAATTCGTGCATACCTGGGAGAGGTCTTCCTGGCCAAGCAGCGAGAGTGCGAAATTCTAGAAGGGCACTTGTGCAAAGACCATGTCCATATGTACATAGCCATTCCGCCGAAGTATTCCGTGGCGCAAGTCGTAGGTTTCATGAAAGGAAAAAGTGCAATCCACATAGCCCGAGAAGTTCAGAACAGAGCAAGAGGCTTTGCTGGCCAGAGTTTCTGGGCGCGTGGGTATTTTGTTTCAACCGTTGGTCGGGATGAGAAAGTGATTCGCGAATATATCCGGAAGCAAGAGCAGGAAGATCAGCGGATCGAACAGTTGAAATTCCGCCTTTAGGCGGTTCTTAAAGCCGCTTTGAGCGGCTCACAGACCCAAGCCCCCGGCTTTGCCGGGGGTACATGACTACTTTCAAAAAACAAATTTGATTAGGAAAAATATTTTTTAGCGAAGAGTATTGCCTGCTAAAAGTTATGATAGATCCCCAAGAGCCCTTTTTTAAAAGGTTCTGAGGCAGCCGGAGGTATTGCTTTATCAAAGTCAAATAGCGCTAGCGCCGGGCAGCCCGCAGCCATACGGACAGGTACTGTCCGAGTTTTTGGGAGAGCAGGCAGCTGGAGAGCAGCTCTTCCTGTGCGGCAAGGGCTATACGGCGGCATGCGGCAGGGGTTTCCAGCAGGAAGGCCAGTGCCTGTTCCCAATCCTGGGGAGATTCTCCGGCAAGCAGGCCGTTTTCTCCTGACCGTACGCGTGCGGAATAGGGCGCGCAGTCCGAGTAAATCCCACAGATGCCGCTGGCCGCGTATTCCTGCCACTTGATGTCGCTCTTGCAGTGGTTGAAGGGCGCATCCTGCAGGGGCGCCAGGCCGATATGCAGTCCGAGAGCGGGCAAAGTGTCGGCGAATGCCGCGTAACTATAGTCGAAAGGCAGCATACGCGTCTGGGGCAAACGCTTCAACTCCGGCGTGCCGCAGCCGAACAGCAGAATCCGGACGCGGTCTCCAAAGCGTTCGGCCGTATGAATGAGCGCCTCTTCCGCCAGCGCCAGGTCCCGGCCGTGCGTGAAGGATCCGGCATAGCCGATGCAGAGCGGTCCGTCAGAGGGCATTGGCGGCGGGACGGGTTTCCAGAGCCTGTCCGGCAGGAAGTTGGGGAGGACTTCGATGCGTGCGCCGGTCAGCGGCTGGATCGCGTCTCGCAACGCCGGGGTGGAAACCGAGACCAACTTCAGGCGTTTGATGAGTTTTGTGATGAACGGCAAGCAGTTGTCGGCGACGCTCTCCGTCATGGGGTGGCCGGCGGGCATGGCAAAGAAATTGTCGTCCAGGTCATAGAGTACGGGCTTGCCGGAGGCCAGGGCGCTGACGATCAAAGGCCAGGTTTCCTTTTGCGGAAAGCTGCGCTGGAGCAGGACAAGGTCCGCGCGTTCCAGACAGGTATCGGAAATGACATAATCGTCGCCCTTGGATTGCGTACACCAGTCCAGGTTGACTGTGTCCGCCAGATGCAACGCGGGCTGCAGCACGCGTAGCTGGGCGCAGGCATATTCCGGCAGGTCGAGCGTATAGGCGGCAATCCGCAGCTTTTCCATGCTCAAGGTGTTACGGATTTTTCCGGCAAGATGCAAGGCGGTCCGGCGTATGTTGCGGTTTTCCGCCGCATCGTTTTCTCATGCCTCAGGCTTTGAATTGTGTGATGAGTTTTTGTAGCTCCTGGGCCTGATGCATCAGCTCGGACAGGGCCTGTGACGAATTGTGGACACCCTCAGAGGTCACGGCGGCGATCTGGTTGATGTCTTCCACCGAGCGGTTGATTTCCTCCGAAGTGGCGGATTGCTGTTCGGCTGCGGTAGCGATGGTCCGGACCATGTCCGAGGCCTGTTCGACCGTGTTGACGATCATATTGAGTATTTCTCCGGCCTCCTGGGCCAGGACGATGGTTTTTTCCAGAGCGGTTTCGGCACGTTCCCGTTTTTCCGCAGTGGTGCGTACGGAGTCCTGGATCCCGCCGATGGCCTCGCCCACTTCATTGGTGGCCGACATGGTCTTTTCAGCGAGCTTGCGCACCTCGTCCGCCACAACGGCAAAGCCGCGACCGGCTTCTCCGGCGCGAGCGGCTTCGATTGCCGCGTTCAGCGCCAGCAGATTGGTCTGGTCCGCAATGTCCGAGATGACGGTCATGACCTGGCCGATGGATTCGGCTTTTGTGGAGAGCTCGGACATCACCGCAGAGAGTTCGGCTGTGTTGCTCTGCACTTCGGTGATGGCCTCAATGGTGTGCGAGACGATTTTTTTGCCGTTCAGGGCGTTTTCCCGGCTTTCTTCAGATGATCCGGCCGCAAGAGAGGAATTCTGAGCCACGTTTAAAACCGTGGCGTTCATCTCTTCCATGGCTGTGGCCGTGCTGGAGATTCGTTGGCGTTGTTCGTCAGCGCCCTTGCGGATTTCTTCGACCTGGCGCATGAGCTGATTTGCGGCCGTGGACGTTCCTTCCACCACATGTTCCAGAGTTTCGGCCGCCTGCAGTCTGCCGTCCCGAGTGGCCTGCTCGGCTTGCTGCTGGGCTTGCTGGGCAAGCGCTGTTGCCTTTTCCGCTGCCGCGGCCTGTTCTTTTGCTTCGCGTTTTTGCTGTTCGGCAAGGTCCATTTCCTGCCGCAATTTGGCCACCATATCCTGGATGGCGGTATTCAAAGCCAGAAGTTCGCCCGTATAGCTGCCGGCAATCCTGGCGTCCAGGTTGCCTGCGCCGACGTTCAGGGCATAGGTCTGCACATTGTTCAGCGGTTTCAGAATGGAGCGTATAATGAACAGGCTGGCCAGAAGGGCCAGCACAGCGCCGATGGTGATAATGATCATAAAGTTGTTGAACTGGGCCGAGGACATGTCCTGGAGTTTTTCAAACATTCGTTCAACAAAAGCGTCCGCACCTTCCATGGTCTGGTCGCCTTCTTCCACACGTTCCATAATGGCGTCGATATGCTCCGCTGCGTCATAAAAAGCTTCGGTCAGGGCAACTTTTTTATCCGTCAGGGCAACGACCTTTGCCGCCGCCTCCAGGATGGTTGCTTTTGTACCTTCCAGAGTTCCGGGCAGGACCGTATCATTCAATTGTTTCCCCAGTTGCGAGACGTTGTTCTTTTCTTCCTCGGAAGGCATGAAAGCGTAATCGTTGGCGGCCATGGCATAAGACCAGATCAAATGCACCTGTTCAGGCAGGATTCCCTGGTCCAATCCCTTCTCGACAAGGTCGTTCACGTGGGCGTCCAGTTCTTCAGAGGCGTCAAGCCGTTCGGTTACCGTGCTGATGACGGCTCGTCCCTGATCAACCAAGGTGTCAAAGGCTTGCTGCACCTCTTGAAACGCATCGGGAGAAATGATGCCCGAGTGTTGCAGCATGGTCATGGTTTCGGGAAATTCATTGATGCCGCTTTCCAGGTGTTGCTTGGCCTGGGCCTGGCGTTCGGGGTCGGGGCTGTTGGCGGCTTCCAGCGCGCCCCAGATGGCGTGCAGATAGTTAATACGGGTTTCCATGGCCCCGTCGGCTGCGTCGATACTGCGAATCATTTCCTTTTTGGTGAAATCCCGCATGCCGGATGTAGAAACATATCCGTATATTCCGATAGCGAGGAGAACCGCGAACAGAAGGCCTGTCAATAAGATCAGTTTTTGCTTGATGCTCATAACGTCCGCCTTTTTCAGCTGTTGGTAAATGCTTAAAAGATACCAGAAAAAAGCGGAGTAAAGCAATATGTAATATTGGTGGGAACAATAATCGCGAAAAGAGTGAGAAACAAGACACTTACCCTCCTACTTAAGGAGGGCTTGATCGAGACACAGACGGCTAGCGCAAACCCTGCATCAAGTCCACAGCCATCTGGTAGCGGTTGAATGGGGGGATGATATACGCGCCGGCGATATGCGGCCAGGAGTATTCCAGCAACTCGCGGGCTATGCCCACGCCTTCGCGCATGCCCTGGTCGCCGGCCTGGCGCATCCGCTCGCGGATGGGGTCTGGGATGTCGATACCGGGAAATTCGTTGTGCAGGAATTCCGCGTTGCGGTGGCTGGCCAGAGGCATGATGCCCAGGAAAATAGGGGCCTTGACGTCCCTGGTGGCCTCAAGCAGGCGGTCCACCCGTTCTTTGGAATACACGGGCTGAGTCAGAAAATAACGCGCGCCGCAGTCGATTTTGCGTTGCAGCCGCCTTACCTGCAGGCCGATGTTTTTGGTGTTGGGGTTGAAAGCGCCGCCGATGCAGAACTGCACGGTTTTTTTCATGTCGTCGCCGTAATAGTTCCTGCCCTGGTTGAAGCCCTGGAGCAGGGACATGAGTTCGAAGGAATGCACGTCGAATACACCCGTGACATTTTCTTCCGCACCCTTGGTGGGCGGGTCTCCGGTGATGGCGAGGATGTTTTGCAGACCGTGGCTGGCCATGCCCATGATGGTGGACTGCAGCCCGACAAGGTTTCTGTCGCGTCCGGTCATGTGGATGATGGTCTCGGCGCCGGTTGCCTGGCGGATGTGCTGCGCGGTGGAAATGTTGGACAATCTGGGGATGGCCAGGGGGTTTTCCGCAATGGTGATGGCGTCCACCCCGGCTTGCACCAGCGATGCCGCGCCCTGCAGAACGGGGGCGAGGTCCAGGTGTTTGGGCGGATCCAGTTCGACCAGAACCATTTTTGTATTGCCCAGTTTGCGGCAAAAAGCGCTGGGAGCGCCGGGCTGTACGAGTTCTCGCGGTACGTTGTCCGCTGGCGGAGGGCCTGACAAAACCGTGACACAGGTTTTGTCAGGTGACGCGGCTGTGGACAGCGCCTGCTTGAGGGCCTGGATATGGGCGCCGTTCGTGCCGCAACAGCCTCCGAGAAGGCGGGCTCCGTGGGCGGCGCATTGAGCGGTGATTCTGGCGAAATATTCGGGAGAGCTGCCGTAGATAAGCCGGTCCCCCACTTTTTCCGGAAAGCCCGCGTTGGGCATGACCGAAAGCCTGCAGGGCGGCAAACGTAGCGAGCGGAGCACGTCCAGGGCTCCGTGGGGGCCTATGCCGCAGTTCAGTCCGACGATATCGGCTCCATGGTCCAGCATGGGGCTGAAACAGTCGCCTGGTTCGCGTCCCATATGGCTTTTACCGCGCTGCGTAAAAACCATTTGCGCGGCAACAGGCAGGGAAACCGTCTGTTTGACGGCCTCGAGCGCGATGAGCAGGATTTCCAGGCTGGTGAAGGTCTCGAGGAGCAGCAGATCCACACCGCCCTCGGCCAGAGCCTCGGCCTGTTCCGCGTATATCCTGGCTATTTCGGGAGCATCCAGCTTTTCTTCGCGCATTCTGCCCAGCGGCCCCATGGCTCCGGCCACCCAGATCTCCGGACCGGCGCATTGCCGGGCCAGCTCAGCACCGGCGCGGTTGATTTCCCGGACTTTGTGTTCCAGGTCGAAGCGTTCGAGCTTGTAACCATTGGCCCCGAAGGTATTGGTTTCGATGAGTTCCGCCCCTGCTTCGATATAGGATGCATGGATGCCGGCGATGAGGTCTGGGGATTCAAGCGAGAGCAGGTCGTAGCATTTGCCCTGGTCCACGCCCAGTTCAAAAATTCTCGATCCCATGGCGCCGTCGGCCAGAACAACACGCGTATCCAGTACGTCCAAAACAGGTTTTCGCATCCAGGTCTCCTGAAGGGGGGAAATTTACTTTGATAAAACAAACCGCCCAAGTTCTACGTCATTTTTTGCGGACAGTCGACACTCTGAAAACGAATGATGAACGTTATGAAAACGCATGTCGGAGCATCCTGCGCAACTTGACAAAACATTGTTCTCTTTGGGACAAAGCCCTGGCGTAAGATTCCGCCTCGCAGTACAGCGGGTGCCGAAACAACAACGAGTGACGCCTGAACTGTGCGCCCTCACTCAGGAGATAGTAATCATGAAGGTCGTAATAGTTACTGGTTCAGCCGGATTGATCGGCAGTGAAGCGGTGTATTTTTTTGCCGATAAATTTGATTTGGTGGTCGGCATAGACAACAACATGCGCAAATGGTTTTTCGGCGACGACGCATCCACCGAATGGAACCGCTGCAGACTGGAAAGGGATGTGCCGAATTACAGGCATTATTCCGCGGACATTCGCGATGAAAAAGCCATGGAGGCGATTTTCAGCAAATATGGTTCCGACATTGAACTCATAGTGCATACGGCGGCCCAGCCCAGCCATGACTGGGCGGCCAAGGATCCGTTCACGGATTTCACCGTCAATGCCAATGGGACGCTTGTTTGCCTGGAAATGTCGCGGATGCATTGTCCGAAAGCCGTGTTTATTTTCTGCTCGACCAACAAGGTGTACGGCGATACGCCGAACATGCTGCCCCTGGAAGAACAGGAAAACCGCTGGGAGGTGGCCGCAAGCCATCCGTATTTTGACCATGGCATTGATGAAAACATGTCCCTGGACCATTGCAAACATTCGCTCTTCGGCGCGAGCAAAGTGGCTGCGGATGTTTTGTGCCAGGAATACGGCAAGTATTTCGGCATGCACACGGGGGTTTTTCGCGGCGGATGCTTGACAGGACCGCGGCATAGCGGCACTCAGCTGCACGGATTTTTGTCCTACCTGATGAAGTGCGCCATAACCGGCAATCATTATACGATATTCGGCTACAAGGGCAAACAGGTGCGGGACAACATCCATGCTTTCGACCTGATCAACATGTTCTGGCATTATTATCAGAAGCCCCGTTGCGGCGAAGTCTACAATGCGGGCGGCGCGCGGCATTCCAACTGCTCCATGAAGGAAGCCATCATTCTCTGCGAGAATATCACCGGAAAAAAGATGGACTACTCCTATTCGGAAACCAACCGTATCGGCGATCACATCTGGTACATTTCCGACGTGCGCAGGTTCAAAGAACACTACCCGGACTGGGATTTCAAATACAATATCGAGGATATCCTGACGCAGATTTACGACGGCATGAGCGCGCGGCTGTAGGCTCAGCGCGGTTGCTCAGGTCGTTGCAGAGGAATGGTGTAGGAAAAAACGCTGCCCTTGCCCGGTTCGCTTGAAACCAGGATGTCCCCGCCGTGGTGCCGGATGATTTCACGACAGATTGGCAATCCGAGGCCGTAGCCCTGGTGCTGGGAGACGACCGTATCGCCGACCTGTTTGAATTTGTCGAAAACGTGGGGAAGATCGCTTTTGCAGATGCCTATGCCCGTGTCCGAAACCCGCACCAGTAAATGGTCTCCTCTGCGTTCCGCACTGCAGGTGACAGTGCCCTGCTCGGTGAATTTGAGCGCATTGGACAGGAGGTTGATGTTGACCTGAACCAGGCGGTCCCTGTCCGCCAGGACATCGGGCAAATGCGTTTCGATACGCTCCTCCAGCCTGATGCCTTTTTCTTCGAACAGCACCAGCATGGCCTGCAGTGAATGCCGCAAAATGTCATCCAGCCGGACGTTTTCTTTTGTCAGCTTGAATTTTCCGGACTCCAGCCGCTGCAGATCCAGCACCTGGTCGATAAGGCCCGAGAGGCGCTTGCCTTCCGCCTGGATGATTTGCAGATTATCCTCAATGCGCTGCAGAGGGGTTTCGATTGCATCGTGTTGCGCCGCCAACGGGCAGATATGGGCGTGGAGTTGTTTTTCCACCACACGGGCGAAGCCGAGTACCGAAGTCAACGGCGTACGCAGTTCGTGGGAAATCATGGTCAGAAAATTGGATTTCATTTCGTGCAGTCGTTCGGCTTCCTCTTTGGCTAGCCGCAGGGCCAGTTCCGCCAGTTTTCGTTCGGTGATGACCTCGCAAAAACCCTCAATATACTGTTGCCGCCCGTCTTGGCCTGAGGTGACTTTGGCCGACAGGGAAACCCAGATGGGGTGCCCGTTGCTGCTTTTGAACTGCACCTCGAAGCCGGTTACTTCACCTTTGTGCTTGAGATGCTGCAGGAAAATTTGTCTGTCGTCAGGATTGGCGTAGAGGTCCGTGCTCAGGTTGTTTACCGAGTTCATAAAATCTTGCGGCGACGCATACGAAAGCATGTGCGCCAGCGAGCGATTGGCGTGGAGCAACTGGCCTTGCAGAGTCGTACGGAACATGCCTTCAACGGCATTTTCAACAATGCCTCGGTAGAGCAGTTCCGCCTGCTGGCGTTCGGCCATTTCCTGAGCGAGCATGATGCGCGTTTCGCAGGCGCGGCAGGCGCCGGCCAGCTTTCCCGTCAACGGCAGGAGTGATTTGACGATCCAGGGCTCGAAGGGATCACCCGACTTGATCAACAGCAGCAGGCCGTAGTGCGGCAGCTCCAGCAGGTGCGAAGACATCAGCCCCGTATGCCGGGTCATGGGCAGGCGCGCCAGAAAACGGTCGACTTCTTCATGTGTTGAAAAAGACGTAAAATCAGCCTGGGCAGCATCCAGTATTTCGTTGGAGCGGAGCCGTTTCGGGATGCGAAAGATCTCCCGGAAGGACGTGGCTTTCCCCGCCGTCGTATTTTGTTTGTAGACAATTCCAGCCAGGCAGTTGAGTTTGCGCATCCAGATGGTCAGACTTTGGCGCAGCATCACCTCCAGCTCGGTGCTGTTGCCGATGCCCATGGCGATTTCAAAGAAAATTTGTTCGTAAAGGGCGGAGTTCATTCCTCCCCCAATGTGGCCACTACAGCGGTTTTATTATAGAATTCCAAATAATCCCTGCCGTTGTTGGCGATTTCTCCCAGGGTGCAGGCCCCGAACAACGGGAGCCCGTCCTCGGAAACGGCCTCGATTTCTTTCCGAAAGGATTCCCCCAGGTATAGCACGCGCGAGAGGCAGTCTATGAACAGGCGGAACGCGCCTGTGGCCGATCCTTGGTAGTTCAGCCGGCTGTTGTTGCAAGCCTGCCGGGCCGCTAGTATCAAAGAGTGTTCGCTCCCCTTGAGCACGTTGATATAGGACCCTGGCGGGACGTCGCCCACGCAGATCAGGGTGTCGTTGTCGGTTACGCCTATGGGATCGCGTACGAGGAATTCCGTGCCGATTTTCGCGATGCCGAACGGGTATTTGGTTGCTTGCATAAAAAAATTTTCGCGATCCAGTTTCTGGCCGGAAAGACTCTCCACCAAGCGTTTATAGACTTGATGCGCCGGCTTCCAATTCAGTGAAATGATATTGCAGCCGGAGGCTTCGGTTATTCTGAACGGCCCGTCGGCAGGCAGCCAGCCGTGGCTGACTCCCACGCCGCTGGCCAGTTCGATGGGGACCAGCAGAGCGCTGTCTTCCAGCAGTCCGTGATTGCTGAGCAGACAGGGTTTCTGGACAAGATCCATGGAGCCGGCGCCTCCGCCGATGTAGTTGATTTCCAGCCCGAGGACGCTGTAAAGACCGTCGATAAAACTGCCGATGCGTGTGGACAGCCCGTCCAGAAGAACAAGCAGGGTAGGAAATGATTGCTGCGGATCCAGGGTAGCTTCGATCAGCTGCTCATAATCCACGTTCTGCTGGCTCATGCCGGGAATGACATGAACGCTGCCCACGGCTTCCAGCCCCAGGACAATGCAACCGCGTTCGAGTTTTTCCGAACCATGCAGAATGAACGGAAACAACCCGCCGGCAAGAGGGGTTTGGATTGTCCGCAGGAGCTGGTCCAGTTTCTTATGGTCGTAGTTGTTGCTTTCGCAGGCCAGCACGAGCAGAGATTGCACCCCCTGGCCGTCGAACGCGAGAAGCATGCTACGCAATGCGGAAAGAGAACCTGTCTTGTCGATACGATATTGCATTCTTCAATTATACGCTTTTGAATTAGTTGTGACAATGGATGGAAGACAATTGCATCAGTGAGTAGGTTGCATTGTATTTTGCAAAAGTCAAATTCTCTTATTTTTATTTAGAAAATATCTAAAGTCAATCTACATAATTGACGGCCTGTTGATTGCCCTTTACGTCCGAGCGGTTTTATTGTTATATTTTTTATTATGCTGAGCAAAAGTGATTCCGTTATGGAAATATCATCAAAATGTAAGACCGTTCTTTGCGTTGACGACGACGTTATTTCCCTTGCCGCCATGTGTACCTATCTCGAAGAGTTGGGATTTGAGGTAAAAGAGGCCAGAGACGGCAAAGAGGCCTTGGAGATAATACACAGCCAAGAACCGGACATAATTATTTCCGATGTGGAAATGCCCCGGATGAATGGGCTGGAATTGTTGAAAAGCCTGTATGATTCGGCCAGGGGAATACCTGTGATCATGGTTTCAGGCGCGTATAAAATTCAAAACGTCATCCGGGCGTTGCAGCTCGGCGCTTGGGATTTCATCACCAAAGAAAATTTTTCCAAGGATATTTTTGAACAGACGTTGAAGAAAACCAGCGAACGGTTGGATTTTCTGCGCGAAAAGCAGGCTTACGAGCGCAATCTCGAACGCATGGTCCGCGAACGTACGGCAGACCTCGAGCGTACCACCAAGGGACTGCTCGAAGCCAATGAGAACCTGCACGCCATGCTGGTCGGCACCATTACCAGCCTGGTTAAGGCCACGGAAACCAGGGACCCGTACACCTCCGGGCATATGGAGCAGGTTTCCATCCTGGCCACGGTTATCGCCGACGAAGCCGGGTTGCCGGAAGACCAGGTGGAAAGCGTCAAAATCGCCGCATTGATGCACGATATCGGAAAAATCGCCATCCCCTCCATGCTGCTGACCAAACCCATCCGGCTGGATCCTCTGGAGTTTGAGCTTATCAAACGCCACAGCGTCATCGGCTATGATATTCTCAAGGATATTCCCTTTCCCTGGCCGCTGGCCACCATTGTCCGCCAGCACCACGAACGCCTGGACGGCACGGGCTATCCCGACAAGCTCAAGGGCGACGCCATCCTGAAGGAATCCCAGATCCTGGCCATTGCCGACGTGGTCGAGGCCATGAGTTCGCACCGGCCCTATCGTCCGGCCCTGGGGGTGGATATCGCTCTTGATGAAATTCACAGAAACTCCGGCGTGCTCTACAATCCGGGCTATGTCGACGTTTGCCTGCAGGTCTTCAAAAACAAGGACGAGCGCCTGAAAATCTTTTTCTGATGCGGCGCGGCTGCCGTCCGGCTCACTTATTTGCGCGTCCTGCTCCCCGTTCGACAAGCCAGAATAGAAGCATCAGTACTGGAAAAGTCAAAAGAACCAGATAGTTGGCAGCGGAAAAGTCTGTTTTGTGCAGGCTGACCCGTTTGAGAAACAGCTCGATGAACACAAACGAGAGCAGGGAAAAGGAAAACAGGCTCAGCAGCAGCACCTGTACGGCCATAAAAGGTTTGATGCGCGTACGTTTGGCCCACAGCCGCCAGCCAATGAAGTTGGCGGCAAAAAAGCAGCAGAGTATCAAAAATCCTGCCAGCACATTGCCCTGGCTCCAGAATACGCAGCCGAGAATGCCAAGGTAGCTCGAAGCTCCCAGTTGTCCGCCGAACCAGGCGCCCGTGTGCCATTGGAAGCGCCCCGGCCCACGCAAAGGCGCGGCTTTCCCGCGTTGTTTCCCAAGATCATTGTTCATTTCAGACTGCCCCTTTCGTGGTTGAAAAGGTCTCCATACGAGAGCGTCCTGGCGCAGTAAAGAAAAAAATATGACGGGCCCGGAGTCTTGGCAGGTTCCCCAAAACATGCTCCCCCGCACTTTGACCAGCCGACTTTCCCGAACCCGTCCTGATTCTGCTTTTTGCCAGTTGCGTGCCAAAGCCGTAAGTAGTGCGCATCAAAGAAGCGCCGACAAGGTTGATTACATTTTTTGCGCTCAAAAATACATTTTTTTACTAAATATCAGCTGTGGTTGCTTTCTGTATTTACAATTTTACGATATTTCGTAGAGTTTAGCCGGCCTTCCCAGATCATGATTCCGACACCGCTCAGGATCAGGCCCGCGCCCACGAATCCGAGCGGGCTGAACAGTTCGTCCCACCAGAGATAGGCCGTCAAGGAAGCCACCAGAGGCTCCAGGTTGGCGGTTACGGCCACCCGTGTGGCGTCCAGACGTTTCAATCCCGCGCAATATAGCTGATAGGCCACGTACGTGCTGCCCAGGGCCATGGCGATCATGACCACCCAGGACAACAGGCTGTAGTCGGGAACCCCGATCCACGGACTCAGGCCGAGCGCGCCGATGGGCAGGCAGTACAGGTAGATGGTGGCGCCGGAATAATTGCCCAGGTAGCGTTTGGCAAAAATATAGTGCGTGGCGTAGCTGAAGCCCGAAAGCAGCCCGAACACCAGGGCCCTCCAGTTCAGTCCGGAGAGCATTCCGCCCTCGCCGCCCGCGCTGCTCGCGCAGATCAGCAGCGCGCCGCCCATGGAAACGCCCAGCCCCAGCAGTTTCAGCCGGGTAAGCGGTTCCTTGAGAAAGATGCGCGAGAGCAGGGCAACCCAGGCCGGCGCCGTATACAACAGCATGGAGGCCAGGGCCGCGCCGCCTTCCTGGATGGCTATCAAGTAGGAGCCGAAAAATAATGAGATGCCGATCAGCCCGAACAGGGCCATGACCAGCATGGCTTTGGCGTCCATCCGCAGCTGGCGGAATACCGCGCAGTGCACCGCGTAGAAAATTGTGCCCAGCACCGCGCGCCAGAAAGCCACGTCCAGGGGCGGCACACCGTCCTGAAAGACCAGCTTGGCCATGGGGCCGATCACGCCCCAGCAGGTGGCGGCCAGACAGACGTACAAGTAGCCGGAAAACTGGCTGAAGGAGTTTGCTTTTATGATGACGCCTCCCAACCTCTAAGAAATTTTAGCAGGCAGAAAGAACAAGTTGTTAAAATGAGCTAGGCGTCCTGCCAGGTGAACCGGAAGTCGCAGTACGCGGCGCCGCTGCCCCGGGTCTGCGTACGCTGGAAAACAATGCGCTCGCTGTAGCCTTTGGCGAACGGAGCGTCCCGTCCGCAGGACAAGCGCCGTACCAGACAGTCGGGCAGTCCTATTTCGCGGTACAATTTGACGTAGGCGCAGTCCGTCACGTCAAAGCAGAGCGTATTGCCTTGCTCGCGCGTCCGTTCGATGGTCAGCGCGCCCGTGCCGCGCCAGACATCCACGATACGCTTGAAATGCTCGAAACTAGGCCCGTCCGTGGCCGTGGCCGCGTAGGCTTTGCCCGCCTCAAGGGCCATGGCTTCGAGCGCCTGGTCCAGTATCTCCAGGGCCTGTTCCTCTCCGAGCCGGGCTTTCATGGACTCGTACAGCACTGCCATGGTCCGGGCCTCGATTTTTCGTTGTTCCAACAGCGGGATACTTTTTTCCATTGGTTTTTTCCTCATAAACTGAACAGGCCCTCATCTAGCGCGAAAAACCGGAAAAGACAAAGGGAAAGCACGCCCGCCGCACGTCTGCTTTTGCCGCTGCGGTGTTTTCTTAAGGTTTGTTAATTTGTGACGCCTCTGCAGCGATGATACAGCAGTTACCGGTAATCCGGACAGAACCTGCCGCTGAGAACCGTTGGTTTTACATGCGGAGAACAGGGTGGCGAGTTTTTTCACAGTTTTTACATAAAGTGTATAATAGCTTGTGAAAAGAGTAACTACCTTGTATTAATATGTTTTTTCCCGCGCCCTGGTTCCTGGGGCCTCCGCAGCCCCATGCAGGTAAGGGCTTTCCGGTATTTACCTTTTTTTTGCCATAGGGTAGAGGACAAACACTCGTTGCGCCGGAATATGCCATGGTGGAATCGTTTTATCGTACGATTCTGCCGGGTTGTCTTGTCCGGCTCGATTCCGCAGGGGAATAGTGGGTTGAATCTACAAGACTTCTTATCTCGAGGATCCGTATGAAAACGCTTTTCAAAAATATCCCGGTTTCCAAGGCCCAGGTTACGGCCGCTCTTGTTTTCGGATTGATGTTTTTTCTGGTCATCGGCCTGTTCCGCGGCCAGCCTTTGGGCGATTTTTCCTCCATGCTCTCTTCCGTGTGGGGGCTGGTGCTGGCCACGTTGACTTTTCTGGAAGCGCTGTTCGGCGTGCTCAGCTATCTGTTCGTGTATATGCTGCTTTCCGCTCTCGCCCTGGCGCTGATCACCGTTATCGCCGCCTGGCAGAATCGTTCGGTCCGCTGCCAGTAAGCCGCTGCAAGCCGCCGCTGGACAGGGCGCAATGCCTGACAGACGGCGCGTACGTTTTGCCGTTTTCGTCATAACGACGCTTTGATACCTTGCCGCTGCCGGAAAGTTCTCTTTCCGGCAGCGGCAAGGATAATTCTTTTTGCGCTCCGAAGCGATTTCCTTGCGTTTCGGGCGCGTCGCCAGCCGTTCTTTTCGTCTGTTACGCTCCTGTGACAAGCCGCGCAGCTTTGCCTGAGCGCGTTGGTTTTCTTGTCTCTATTCCTCTGTAAGTTCCCGTATTCCAGACCATTGCCCTGATCCGCTT
The DNA here is from genome assembly GCA_963677785.2 of Desulfovibrionaceae bacterium. GTDB lineage: Bacteria > Desulfobacterota > Desulfovibrionia > Desulfovibrionales > Desulfovibrionaceae. The sequence goes on from CAXXDH010000003.1 coordinate 1,198,925, forward strand.
TTTTTTGAGCCGGTTTTAGGTTCTGGAGCGTTTGTCATATCCCGGACATATTTCTTTTGCATAACGGCTGTGTTGATTCCGAATATTGATGATGCATTGACGAAAAATCAGCCGTAGCATTTCGATGTACCCCAGCCGTACAAACAAAAGAGGAGAGGATGATGATGCGTATACAGTCCGGCCTTGTCGCTTTTCTGGCCCTGTTTGCCCTGCTGCTTGCCGCGCCCTGCGCGCAGGCCGCCCAGGACGGCAAGAATCTGAACGTGCAGCTCGGCCCCCGGCCCTATTTTCTCGTACAGGATATGACGGACAGCCCCTTGAAACAGGAGCTCGAACAGTGCACCGAAGGTCCGTTTGAGACCACGCCTTTTTCCATCGGCCACCGCGGCGCGGCCATGCAGTTTCCGGAGCATACGCGCGAGTCTTACGAAGCGGCCGCGCGGATGGGCGCCGGCGTCATCGAATGTGACGTGACCTTTACCAAGGACAAGGCCCTGGTCTGCCGCCATTCGCAGTGCGATCTGGCCACCACCACCAACATTCTGGCCGTGCCCGAGCTGGCCGCCAAGTGTTCCGAGCCCTTTACCCCGGCTGAGATCGACCCCAAGACCGGCGAAGTGCTCAAAAAAGCCTCGGCCAAGTGCTGCACCAGCGACATCACCCTGGAGGAGTTCAAGCAGCTGCAAGGCAAGATGGACGCTTCCAACCCCGCCGCCACCACCGTGGAAGCCTACATGAACGCCACTCCGAGCTGGCGGACCGACCGTTACTCCGGCAAGGGCACGCTGATGACCCATGCCGATTCCATCGCGCTCTTCAAGAAGCTGGGCGTGAAAATGACGCCCGAACTCAAGACCCCCAGCGTGACCATGCCCTTTGACGGCGACTATACGCAGGAGAAGTTCGCCCAGCAGATGATCGACGAATACAAGACCGCGGACGTTGCCCCGGAAAAAGTCTACGCACAGTCGTTCAACCTGGACGACATCCTCTACTGGATCAAGAACGACCCGGCGTTCGGCAAACAGGCCGTGTTCCTGGACGACCGCGACGAAAAACTTGAAGGTTTCGACCCCAACAAGCCCGAAACCTGGAAGCCGACCATGGACGAACTCAAGGCCCAGGGCGTCGAGATCATCGCGCCGCCGCTCTGGATGCTCGTCCGTTCGGATAACGGCAAAATCGTGCCGTCCGCGTACGCCGAAAAAGCCAAGGCCGCCGGTCTCGGCATCATCACCTGGACCCTCGAACGCTCGGGACTGCTCAAGGACGGCGGCGGCTGGTACTACCAGTCCATCAAAGACGCCGTACATAATGACGGAGATACCTACGTGCTGCTCGACGTCCTGGCCAAAGACATCGGCGTCCTCGGCGTCTTCTCTGACTGGCCCGCGACCGTGACCTATTACGCCAACTGCAAGGGCTTGAAGTAATAGATTATTTTGGATGGTATGCCTCCGGCGGCTTAAACCCCTTTTTGAAAAAAGGGGTTTAAGGATCCCCAAAAACTTTTGGCGGGTCGCCTGGAGTGTTTTTGTTGCAAGTAGCGATTGAAACGGCGCGTCGGGCGGATTGCTTCGGCGCGCCGTTTATTGTTGCGGGAAATTCAGGCAGGGTATTTATTTCTGCTGCAGTTTGTCGGCCCACTCCAGGAGCGTATCCGCGTCCATCTCCAGCAAGACCTTGTCTTCAGTCTCGCTGCGAAAGGTCACCGTGACATCCTTGCCCTGGCAGAACGACTTCAGCGACTCCAGCAGCATCACGGCCTTCTGCCGCTTCTCCACCCGGTCCGCCAGCTCCAGCACCGCCAGCACCGCGGACGGTATGCTGAGCACAAAGGTTGCGGCGGCAAAAGCCGCACCCGCAATAGCGGCCGCCTCCCGGGTCTGTCCCTCGGGCGCGCTATCCGCTTCCGTCACCGTCGCCTGCACCCCGGCCATGGCCAAAACCCCGGCCAAAGTCTGCGAAACCTCATGCGCGTCCGCGCCCTGCAATAACAGTCGGATGTACATATCAGGAATTCTCCTCCATTGATTGTTGTTGCGTTGAAATTGAGTTACCGAATGCGAACTATTGAACCGTGTCTATTAGAGGGAGAGTCGATTAGTTGCAAGTAACGTATCTGAAAAGTTTCCATTCGGTCTTTTAAATGAGAACTGTTTTATTGACCGTACTGTACATATAGTCCTGTTGTAATGTGAAGTGCGAATATTCAGGAAGATGAAGCGGTTTCCGAGGTCATATCCAGAGTTCGGCAGGGGCAGAATGGTATTGACAGGCACAGGCTCCGGGCGGATAGTTTTTTAGGCGTATTGGCGTTGGGACAGCGCCCGCTATAATAGATTATTTATGCTCGATTCCTTACTGCAAATTCTTCCGGTTTTTCTGATCATCGGCTTTGGCGTGGTGCTGGACGTGTTGGAGGTGCTGCCCAAGCGGACGGGTTCTGTTATCGGGGCGTACGTCTTGTACGTGGCCCTGCCCGTGTTGCTGCTGCACATTCTCAGCGGGTCCGGTCTGGAGGAGATACTGCACGGCGGGTTCTGGGCCGGGTTCGCGCTGGCGCAGATAGCGATCTACCTGCTGGGCTATCTGCTGGATCTGGCCGTGGCCAGGCGCGGGCAGGGCGCGGCCGTGTGTTTCGGGTTGTGCTGTAGTTTCAGCAATGTGGCTTTCATAGGGCTGCCCGTGGTGGCCAACCTTCTGCCCGGCAGCCGCGAGGCCATGGTGGCGGCGGGCTTGTCCGTGATCGTGCCGAATCTGCTGGCCATTCCCCTGCAGGTGCAGCTGGAGTATCTCAAGCACTCGCAAGGCCGGGAGCAAAACGGCGTACGGGGTGCGCTGGGCGTGTTGCATAAATCCTTGCTGCGGAATCCGCTGGTGCTGGCCACCTGCCTGGGGTTCGCGCTCGGGCTCTCGGGGTTGGGCCTGTGGGAGCCGCTGGAAAAGGCCGCGCATATGGTGGGAGATACGACCGCCCCGTGCATGCTGCTGGCCCTGGGGCTGGACCTGCGCGACAAGGTCCGTGTGGCCCTGGGCGGCGAACGGAACTCCGGCCTGGCGCGTCTGGGCGTGGCTACGGTCATGAAGCTGCTGCTGCATCCGCTGCTGGCCTGGCTGCTGCTGGCGCTGTTCGGCGTCACGGGCGAATGGCTGGTGGTGGGCGTGATCATGAGCGGCACGGCCACGGCCCTGGTCACCACCGTCTTTGCGGAGATCTACGGACACGCGCCGGAAGAAGCCGCGTTCATCGCCGTTGTCACCAACGTGCTGAATCTGTTCACCCTCACGGCCCTGGCAGCGGTACTCCGCGCGCAGGGGGTGTTGTAGGGGAGGGGGAAGCCTCCGGCGGCCAGATAACCTTTTTGAAAATGTGGCTATTGCCTCAGCTCCGCAAAGCAACATAAATAAGCTCTATAACCGGACGCGAGGTCATCTGATCGGCATTCGACGCTCCTAAAATTGAAATCCGCCCCCGAAAAATGTGCTTCAGGGGCAGTTCGTAAAATATGTGGGCTGTCGGAGGCTTTGCCGCCCTATAGGTGTAGGCCTTTCAACGCGAACAAAGGGAAGGACATGGCGGTACCCGTATCGTTTAAAAAAATATCCGCATGGTCGGTACAGAGACGGGATGCGTGGTGGTAAAGTTGGTGGCGTCGCCATAGGTGGTGCCCAATGAGTTGCTGGCGAAAGCCCGAACGTAATAGCTAGTGCCTGCGTCCAGCCCCGTAATGGTGGTGTCGAACTGATAAGAGCTTTGTTTGGAAGCCGTAACCGATAGCTCGCCTGCGTAAGCGATTACCGAAAACAAAATAGACGCCGTGTTGGAATAGTTTTCGGATTCGCAGCCGTCATTGTTTTCCAGCGTGGGTTCGTCGGTGTTTTGGGACCAGCAAATGCCCACTTTATTCATAGTAATGGCGCTTCCGAATACAACTGATACGCCCACGGACGCGGAGTCCGTACCCACGGAAGAAGGGGTCTTGGTGGTTACGGTCTGCGTGCTCGCCGTCATCAAACCTGTGTTGACCTCTTTAACAGTACTTTCCCCTGAATCGCAATTTTCTGAACAGGTGGGCGCACCGCTTTGAACTCCGAAATACATATTGTCAAGGGCGAAATCGTTTCCGATTGCACCGGTTTGAGTATTGATTAACCGTAAATAATAATTACCAGATTCACTGAACTTGCCGTCGGCCAGGACCTGGTACCATTTCTTGGTCTCCGCAGCGTCCAAATTTCTTGAGGCGCCGATTTCTTGCCAATTTGAGCCGTCTCCCAATTGGAACACCAGTGCGGGCGCAACAAATGTATTTCCATCATGCTCACCCAGTGTGACCAATGTCGCCACATACGCTTCAAAACGATACACATCGCCCTTTTGCACCGTAACAGGCGCGGTTGTTTGCCAGACCACGTCATCAGCCGTGGAGCTTCCATTGGCGGCAAAAAAAAAGATTTTGATTGGTCGAGCCACCATAGGGATTATGAAAAAAATCATCGTTTCGCATTTTTTCATTCAGAATAGATAGTTCCCCATTACCAACTACATTTGTTATCGCATAGCAGCCTGTATCTGCCAAATAGAAGCCGGAATCAGCTTTGTGGACATACTCCGTTCCAAAGCCCATGTCCGTATAGCCGTTCTCAAAGTCCCCGTTGGATATCTGGTTGGCGCCGTCGGCAGCCAGAACGCTGTGCCCCCCTACGAGTAGAAATGAAAACATAAAAAATATGGAAATTAATTTCATCGTTAACGTATGAGTTTTCATTGCAGTATTCTCGTTCCTATTTTTTGGGTTCAAAAATAAATGAACACTTCCCCCGCCCCTCAAAATTTAGCCATTTATTTATATAATAATATAGTCTATTCAACCATCACCCCAAAAATCTCGGGTGTCAACTATTTTTTTGCATATGAAATCTATTTCATAGCCAGCAGTATGTACCGAGCAAGCTTTTGCTTATTCCCAATAAAAGCTTCAAAATTTTAACGTGCTAGCGAATATTTTATGATACGTAACTGAAAATTTCGGATATGGCCGCAAGTGCGTATTTCCATGGATGCCAGAACCAATGGCTGAATAAGTCGTTTTTTGTTGGAAGGCTGTGGCGTTCGGTAAAAGACGAGTGAGTTTGCCTGAAAGAACTGGCCTGCTGGTAAAAATTTTTACAATAGTCGTCGGCCACATTTTGCCTTTGACGGTCAAAAGCCGATGAGGATATCTTGAAATGGGCTCAGGCCTGAGAAGTTACTTTCTCAGATCCGTTTCAAAGCGGCATGATATGGCAATCTGTCCAGCGTAACAATGCCGCTTGGGTGGTACGTACAACCCGATCCACTTCTGCAGCGGGACGCGGATTGAGCCGATTGCGTTTCCCGGGGATTCTTTTTAAAAAAGAACGGACACGACGACAAAAGGAGCGCTCCATGCCGCAGGTCCGCAATCTTGTTTTCCTGTCTTTGCTTGTTTGTTGTTTTGCTCTCTCTGCCTGCGCGGTTCGCAACACGTCTTCCGCCGCGGCTCCTGAGGCGACAATCCCGGCGAATCGTACGGCGTTTACGTACCAAGGCGCACCTTTCCTGCGGACCGAGCTGTTTTTCGGGCTCTCCGTGCAGAACACGGACGGCAGCGACACGGAAATCACCGAGCAGCAGTGGCGGGAGTTCCTGGACCGCGAAGTCACGCCACGCTTTCCGGACGGTTTGACCGTGCTGGATTGCCGGGGCCAGTGGCGGCATAACGGGCGTATTGTCCGGGAAAAAAGCAAGGTGCTGTATCTGCTGCACCCTTTGCCCAAACCCGGCGAATCCGACGCCGCTGACCAAAAAATCGAAAAAATCAGGTCTATTTACAAGGAACGCTTCCACCAGGACTCCGTATTGCGAGTAACACAACCAGCGGACGTTTCTTTCTAGAGCATTTTTACATTCAAATGCCAAGGCCTCCGGCGGCCAAAGAACCTTTTTGAAAATGAGGCTGTGGCCTTAGCTCCGCGAATGATTATATTTTATATAGTGATCTGCGGAGGTTGCCATGAAAAAAGATTATCATGAAATGGACCTCATTTCTTTTCAGAAAGGCTTCAACACCGAAAAGAAATGTCGCAAACGGCTTGAGGCATTACGTTGGCCTGAAGGGTTTAAATGCCCGAGATGTGGTCATAACCACGCTTATTTTTTAGAAAAACGCATGCTGTATCAATGCAGAGCCTGTAAGTTCCAAACATCACTCACGTCGGGAACAATTATGCACAAGACGCGTACCCCATTGCTGAAATGGTTTTGGGCCATTTATTTGGTCAGCACTGACAAACGTGGTTTTTCAGCATTAGCTCTTTCTAAAAAAGTGAATGTCGGACAAAAATGTGCGTGGAGTATGCTTCATAAACTTCGTAGAGCAATGGAAGATAGGGATTCCGCCTATCAGCTCGTTGGTCTAATTCAGGCTGATGATGCTTTTTTTAAGGGCGGAGTCAAAAGAGGTGGAGACAAGCGTGGACGGGGAACAGCAAAAGTTCCAGTTCTTGTTATGGCCGCGACCAAAAATGATGCTATAACTTTTGCAAGGATGAAAGTCCTCGAAAAAGTTGATAGAACTGAAATAAACAGTGCTATTGCATCTTGTGTTTCAAAAGGCCAGACAATCAAGACAGATGGATGGCAAGCTTTTAACTTTTTGAATGAAGTTGGGATGTCCCATGAACGGCATGTTATCTATGATGATGAACATCCCAACTACAATCATTTGAAATGGATTAATATACTAGTAGCAAATGCCAAAGACTTTATTCTAGGTAGTTATCATGGTGTAAAAAAGAAACACCTGCAAAAGTACCTCAATGAATTCTGCTACCGGTTAAATAGAAGATTTTGGACCGGACAAGCATTTGATCGGTTGTTAATGGCTTGTGCCAATGCCTCCCCAACGACTTATGCGGAGCTAAGGCAATAGCCACATTTGAAAAAAGGTTATCTGGACTCTCCCAAAACTTTTAACAGGTTATATTGGCTACCAGTTAGGTTAAGGAGTAGTACAGTTCCAAGGATTTCAAACGCGGCACTCCTGACAAGAAGCGAACAGGCGTTGTCATGGTTTCGTCATTTGTGGCACGGTAATGTAACTTTTTTTTTCATTGCTCTGCGGACGGCAGTTGCTTACAAACTGGATAGAACCAACCGAAATTTTTTGCTTTGGCGGAAGAAACGACTACAAGGAGTTTTGAAATGAAGAAAGTTGCCCTGTTTGTTGTCCTGTTGCTGGTGTTCTGCTTGGGGACGGCCCAGGCCGAGACCTTGAAGCTGTTGACCTGGAAAGGCTACGCGCCGCAGAAGCTGGTGGACGCCTTTGAGAAGGAGACCGGCATCAAGGTGGAAGTGACCTTTTCGAACAATGAAGAGATGATTGCAAAGCTGCGAGCCACCCGGGGCGCGGGATTCGACCTGGCCCAGCCCAGCCAGGACCGCATCTCCTCGGTGCAGGAAAAATTCAAAATCTACCAGCCCATGGACTATTCGAAGCTGGACAGCGCGCTGTTCATCGCCAGCATGCTGGAGGCGGTGAAAAAGAACACCCTGGTGGACGGCAAGTCCTATGCCGCGCCGTTTTGCTGGGGCACTTCCGGCCTGGTGGTGAACACGGAAAAAGCTTCCGGCGCGGACAGCTGGAACGCGCTGCTGGATCCCAAGTACAAAGGCCGGATCAGCTACCGTATGAAGCGCCCCACACTCATAGCCATGGGATTCGCCCTGGGCTATGATCCGTTCAAACTCTACGCCGACGCCAAGGCCTACAAGGCCATGCTGGACAAGATCGCGGAAACGCTGATCAAGGCCAAGCCCCTGGTCAAGAACTACTGGGCCAACGGCGATGCGCTGCTGCAGTCCATGCGTTCGGGCGAGGTCTACGTGGCCATGGCCTGGGACAACGGCGGCTGGAAGCTGCACGCCGACAATCCGGCCATTGACTTCAAGGCCCCCAAAGAGGGCGCCCTGGGCTGGATCGACACCTTCGCCATTCCGGCCAAGGCCGAAAACACGGCCGCGGCCTACAAGTGGATCAATTTCATCATGCAGCCCAAGAACGCCGCCTACTTCACTTCGCAGGAAAAATGCGGCACGGCTTCCAAGGGCGCCAACAAGTACGTGGATCCCGCAGTCCGGGCCAATTTCGAGCGCTCGTTCCCGGAGAGCACCATTGCCAACATCAAATGGTATCCGCCCGTGCCGGCCCAGCTGGAAAGCATGGAAGGCAAAACACTTGATAAAATCAAGGCCGCGAACTAAGCACGGCAGTAAAGAGACGGGCCTCCGGAGTCCTGACATAATTCTTTGGCCTCCGGAGGCCTTTTTTGCAAGGCAAGTAATTCGTGATGGATATCGACCTCAGCATACGTACGTTGTATAAGGCGTTCGGGGCTTTCGTGGCTGTGGACAATGTCAGCTTCGACGTTCCGGACGGCTCGTTTTTTTCCATTCTCGGCCCGTCGGGCTGCGGCAAGACCACCATGCTGCGGATGATCGCCGGGTTTGAGGAGCCCACGTCCGGGGTCATCGAGATCCGCGGCAGGAACATGCTCGGCGTACCGCCCAACCGGCGGCCGGTGAATCTGGTGTTTCAGCATCTGGCCTTGTTTCCGATGATGAATGTGGCGGAAAACATCGCCTTTGGCCTGCGGCGGCGCAAGACGCCCAAAAATGAGATTCAGACCCGGGTGGAGCGGATACTCGAACGGGTGGATCTGCCCGGCTTCGGCGAAAAGCAGATCAGCCAGCTTTCGGGCGGGCAGAAGCAGCGCGTGGCTATTGCCCGCTGCCTGGTGCTCGAACCCTCGGTGCTCTTGCTGGACGAACCCCTGGGCGCGCTGGATCTCAAGCTGCGCGAACAGATGAAGGTGGAGCTGAAAAAGCTCCAGGCCAAGGTGGGCACCACGTTTATTTACATTACGCACGACCAGTCCGAGGCCCTGGTCATGTCGGACCACGTGGCGGTGATGAACAAAGGACGCTTCGAGCAGATCGGTACGCCCCAGGAGCTGTACGCCGAACCCGCCACGCCGTTCGTGGCCGGGTTCGTGGGCGACAACAACTCCTGGCCCGGCACGGTGCAGGAATCCGAAGACAACAGCGCCGTTTTCCGGACCCAGGAGGGGCAGTCCTTCCGCGTACGCACCTACCAGCGTTTGCCGCAGGGCTGCGCCGCGACCATGTATCTGCGGCCCGAGGCCATGAGCATCGATCCTGCCGAGGACCTTTCGCAGCAGCACGCACTGAATGTCTGCGAGGTCACGGTCAAGGCGATTCTGTTCGACGGCGCCAACAGCCGCTTGCTGACCACCACGTCCGGCGGGCGCGAACTGCTGGTCTCCCTGCCGCAGAACCGCCGCTTCGACCATATCGAGCCGGGCCGGACCATCACGGTGGGCTGGCACGGGGACGCGGGCATCTGTTTTCCAGCGGCGGAGGCATAGGCCATGCGCGTACGTTCGGCTTTCTGGTTGTTTTTGACGCCCGTATTGCTGTGGCTGGTGCTGCTGATCGTGCTGCCGCACATTGATCTGCTGCTGATGAGTTTCCGGGGTGAGAACGATTACGGCGAAATGACCTGGACCCTGCAGAATTACAGAAATTTTTTCACAGAGCCCATTTACTGGCTGACCTTCGTCCGTACGGCTTTGTATTCGGTGATCACCACGCTGCTGACCTTTTGCCTGGCCATGCCCGTGGCGTTTTACATCGCCAAGGTGGCCATGGTGCGGATGCGGGGTTTTCTGCTGATCCTGCTGCTGCTGCCCTTCTGGGTCAGCGAGCTGGTACGCATCTACGGCTGGATGATCCTGCTGCGCGAGTCCGGGGTGATTAATTTTTTTCTGCTCAAGCTGGGCATTCTGCACAGACCCGTGGAAATGCTTTACAATGACGCGAGCATGATCATGGGCCTGGTGTATACGTCCATGCTGTTCATGGTGGTGCCGCTGATCTCCGCGGTGGAAAGCCTGGACGACAGTCTGATCGAAGCCGCCTGCGACCTGGGGGCCGGCAAGCTGACCATCTGGCGGACCATTGTTCTGCCGCATTGCAAGCCGGGCATCACGTCCGGGGCCATTGTGGTCTTCATGCTCAGCCTGGGCAATTACCTGACCCCAAACCTGATGGGCGGCAAGAATTCGCTCTGGTTCACCGAGCAGATCTACAACCAGTTCATCGCCAGCTTCAACTGGAACCAGGGGTCGGCCTTCGGCCTGCTGCTGCTTCTGCTGAGTACGCTGATCATCTGGCTGGGGCTGAAGCTTTCGCGGCAAAATCTCGGCGAGGTGGCCTCATGATCCGTTCGTTGCCCAATTCGCGGACCTACAGGTGGTCCTTCCACGCTTTTATACTGGCCTACTTTGTTTTTCTGTTCGCCCCGCTGCTGGTGACCTGCGTGCTGGCCTTCAACAATTCGGATTTTCCCTCCCTGCCCTGGCAGGGGTTTTCCCTGGACTGGTTTCTTTCCCAGGGGCCCGAACGCATAGGTATTTTTTACGACGACCAGAACCTGCGTTCCATCTGGACCAGTTTTGAAACCGCGTTCTTCGTTTCCATCCTCTGTGTGGTGGTGGGGACCTGCGCGGCGTTTCTGTTCGAGCAGGAGGAGTTCCGCTTCAAGGGCGCGCTTTATTTTCTGATGCTCGCGCCGCTGGTGATCCCCGGCGTTATTCTGGGCATTTCCATTCTGCTGGCGGCCAACACGGCCGGGAGCTTTGTGGAGGAGCAAATCGGCTGGGACATCGGCCTGTTTCGTCCGAGTTTCTGGCTGGTGGTGCTGGGGCAGTTTTCCTTTATCACCACTTTTGTGGCATTGGTGGTCTCCGCCCGGCTGCGCAAGTTCGACCGGTCATTGGAAGAGGCGGCCCTGAACCTGGGGGCCAACCGTTTTGAGGTCATCTGGCATATCACCCTGCGTTTTCTGCGTCCGGCCATCATTGGATCGGGCACTGTGGCATTTTTGATGAGTTTTGAGAATTTCAACACCACGCTTTTTCTGGTAGGATCGGAACCGACCCTGCCCATCAACTTGTACCTGCAGGTCCGCGACGGCAGCACGCCCGTGATCAACGCCATCTCGCTGCTGCTCATCGTGGGAACTTCGCTGCTGGCCCTGGTCAACCTGTTTTTCAGCGGTAAAGGAGCCAAAGATGTTTCTTGAGCGCCTGGCGCACAGACCCCTGATCGGCGCGCACCGCGGCGCACGCTCGCTGGCTCCGGAAAACACCCGGCTGGCTTTTGAGACGGCTCGCCGTTGCGGCGCGGATTTTGTGGAATTGGACGTACAGCGTACGGCCGACGGCAAACTGGTGGTGATTCATGACGACACCCCGGGCCGAACCTCCAACGCGCCCCTGCCTGATCGCCCGGTCTGGGAGTACAGCTGGGAGGAACTCCAGGCCCTGGATGCGGGCTCGTGGTTTCTGCGGACAGACCCCTTCGGGACCGTGGCGTCCGGCGACGTGCGGGAAAGCGATTATCCGCTGGTCCGCCAGCAACGGATCGCCCTGCTTTCGGAAACCCTGTTCTTTTTCAGCGCCAACCAGTTCCCCTTCAATCTGGAGATCAAAGACCAGACGTACGCGCCTGGGGATTTATCGCTGGTGGGCGACGTGCTGGACACCCTGGAGAGCACCGGCACCTGGGAGCTGGCGCTGTTGTCCTCCTTCAACCCCGCCTACATGGCCGAGGCACATTACCTGGAGCCGAACCTGCCCACGGCGCTGCTCGTGGAAGGCAAGCATCCGGACAATCCGCCGGAGCTGCTGCGCAGCCTGGGCTGCTGCGCCTATCATCCGGATTGCGCCATCACCGATCCGGAGCAGGTGCGTACGCTTAAGGACGCGGGTTTCGTGGTGAATGTCTGGACTGTCAACGATACGGATGTTGCCTCGCCCCTGCTGAAGGCCGGAGCCGACGCGCTGATCACGGACTGGCCCCAGCGCATGTCCGCGTTTTTCTCCAGGGCGTGATTCGACAGCAGCCCGGACCTGAGGTATACGGGACATAAGAAGTTCATTTTCAGGAGGATTTGTCATGGCGGAAAAAGGTTCCATCGGCGCTGCGATTTTCTGGATGTGCCTTATCGGCGTACTGCTTTGCTGGCTGCAGTTTTTCGGCCCGTTGATTGCGGGCTTTGTGGGCGGCAAAAAGGCCGGAGGCGTGGGCAATGCGCTGACAGCTGTTTTTCTGCCCTGCATCCTGATCGGCGCGGCGGTGTTCGTATTTTTCACCATGGTCACGTTCAATCCGCTGGTCGGGCTGGCGGCCTCCATCGGCATGACCATGCTGATTGTGCTGAACATCGGTTCTTTGCTTCTGGGGGCGATCATCGGCGGCGCCATGGCCTGAGAGCCCGGCCCGCTCCTCTATTTTTCCTTTATTTCCAAAGCGCTGCACAGAACACGCTTCAAGTCTTTCATTTCAATGGGTTTGGCAATGTATTCGTTCATTCCGGCCTCAAGAAACGTCTCCTTGTCGCCGGACATGGCATAAGCGGTCATGGCCACAATGGGCACCGAAACGTTTTCCTGCCCCGCCTTTCCTTTGCGGATGGCCCTGGTGGTTTCCACTCCGTCCAGGCCGGGCATCTGCACATCCATCAGCACCAGGTCGATGTGTTGTTTTGCCAGGGCACGCAACGCGTCATTGCCGTTGCCCGCTTCGACGCAATTGTAGCCGAAACGGGCCAGCATTCCTTTGACCGCCAGCAAACTCAGCGGATCATCTTCCGTAATCAGAATGGTAAAGAGCTGGGATTCGTCCATGCAGGTGGCGGCCGTAGCGCTGCCGTGCCGTGTTGTCCCGGCTGTTTTCGGGAGGGTGAAGGGAAGCGAAACATAGGCACAGGTTCCCCGGCCTTCCAGGCTTTCTATGGCCAATCCGCCGCCCATCAGCTCCACAAGCCGGCGGACAATGGCGAGCCCGAGCCCCGCTCCCTGAAAATGGCGCGTATAGTGGCCTTCCCCCTGTACGAAGGGGTCGAAAATGGTGTCTAGCAAGGCATCGGAAATGCCGATGCCCGTATCTTCGATGCAGAACAGCACCCGTATTTGTCCGGGGCGCGTATGGCCCAGCATGGAAATCTCCAGCGTCACCGAACCGTTGGTTGTAAATTTGATGGCGTTGCCCACCAGGTTGAAAATAATCTGCCTGAGCCGTACCTCGTCTCCGACCAGCAGCCTTGGAACCTTGGGGTCCAGGACGAAATGCAGCGCAATGCCTTTTTCTCTGGCAGCCGCGGACTGCAGATCGAAAATGGCGTCTTTGAGGGAGCTCAAGGCAAAGGTTTCGCCGACAATTTGCAGTTTTCCGGCTTCGATCCGCGAAAGATCAAGAATGTCCGACAACAAGGTGGTCAGACGCAGGGAAGACTGCAGCGCCACGTTGACGTACTGTCGCTGTTCGTCCTGCAGTTTGGTGGTGCCGAGAAGCTGGAGCATGCCCATGATGCCGTTCATGGGCGTACGGATTTCATGCGACATGTTGGCCAGAAATTCGGATTTGGTCCTGTTCGCGGCTTCGGCGGCGATCTTCTGGGTCTCCAGTTCGTCGACCTGTTCGCGCAGCGCGCCGTATAAACGGACATTTTCCAGGGCCACGGACGTAAGATCGGCCAGGGACTGCAGGGTTTCGATTGTTTCCTTATCCGGTACGCCCGGCTGCGCCCAGTAGGCTCCAATGGCCGCCACAGGCGCTTCACGGTTGACGGGCATCATGGCCAGGCTTTTGACAAAGGTTTTGTGGTACGCGTCTTTTGGAATACGCTGATCCGTAAAAATATCTTCGATGACGGCGGACTGGCGGTTGAGCATGACCCAGCCGCTGATGCAGCAGGTGAGGGGAAAGCGTTGTCCCTTCCAGAGGGGCGAAATGGCGTCTTCGTCGACATAGTGGCATTGGTTGCCGTCCCGCAGGACAAAGGTGGCTCCGTCAGCGCCCGTCAGGCCCCGTACCGCGGATCGGACCACCAGGATAATGGCGTTCTGGTCAGGCGCCGTGGACAGATCGCGAGCCACTCGTGTCAGCAGTTCGTGGGTGCGTACTCGTTGGTCCAGACTCTCCTGAAATTTGACCCGTTCGGTGATGTCCTTGACGATACCGACAAAATCCGTGGCCCGCAGAGCTCCTTCGATTTCTTCGAATTGCACGATACCCTGCGCCTTGATCCAGCGTAACGAACCGTCCGGCAGGAAAATGCGGAAGTCCGTTTCGTACGGTTCAGGCGCCTCGCGGTCCAACGCCGCTTCGACCATTTTCAAGACCCCGGGCAGATCGTCCGGGTGAATCCGTTTCAGGATTTCGTCAATATGGCATTGGTCGCAGTCGATGTGGAAGATGTCCTTGTAGCGTTGGTCAAAGGAGGAGATCCGGGTTCCCGGATCGTAATGCCACCAGCCCATCCGGGCCGCATCCAAAGACAGTTGCCGCTGTTGCGCAATACGTTGCACGCTCTTTTCCGCGAGTTTGAGTTCGGTAATGTCCTGGGCAATGCCGACCAGCCCGGCAATACGGCCTTCGTCATCCCAATACGGGCTTTTCACGGAAAGAAAGTGGCGTTTTCCCTCGGGCGTTTTAGCTACTTCTTCGAATTTGAGGGGCTTCCCTGAGTCAAAAATCTGCTGATCGTTATCCATGTGCTCTTCGCCAACGTCCGTATCGTAGAATTCTCTGGAAGTTTTCCCGAGCACTTCGTCTATGTTTTTATGCGTCATTTCCAGAAAATTTGAGCTGATGCGTACGACACGTCCCTGAAGATCCTTGGCGTAAAAGATTGTGCCCTGAGCTTCGCTGACTGCTTGCAGCATGGCCTCGGATTGCCGGAGTTGTTTTTCCTTTTCCTTGCGTTCCGAGATGTCCGTGGAAAAAGATTCATAATACTGCGTGATTGCAGCAGGATTTCGAACGGCTCTGAGACTCATTGAGGCCCAGAAAACAGAACCGTCTTTGCGCTTGCGGCGGATTTCATAGTTGGCCAGTTCCCCTGTCTCCTCCACCAGAGCAAGAAGTTTTGCACGTTCCGAGGGGGAGGCATAGGTCTGATCCGCAATGGAATCGACTTCGGTACAAAGTTGCTGGGCGGAATCAAAGCCCAGCATTTGCGCCATGGTGTCGTTGGTTGAAAGAAAACGTCCCTGGGGAGTGGAGCACGAAAAGCCCACAGGGGCGTTCATGAGGATGGCGCTTAAATGGTCATACGCCTTACGCAGGATGAAGATATCCTCCAAGATGTTATTTTCATAGCTAAAAGTATCAGACATGCGTACGACCTGCTTTTAAAAAAAAGACGGATAGTATTTTGTACCATCTTTTGAAAAGCTGTGCCAGAGAATGAACCGAAAAACATATGAAAAACCATCAAACCGGCAAATATCCGGGGAGTTACCCGTCCAAATTTGATTTTTGCGGGTAAAGCCTTGAGCATAGTGACATGAGGTTCAATTTATACCGTAATGGTAGTATGTTAAACACGAATTTCCACTTGTATGCTACAAGTTAATAAGGTACGCGCATTGAAGGAGGTAGTTACATGGATATTTATTCTAGATTATATACCGCACTGCAGGAAAAAGCCCAAGGTACTACATTGGAAATTCTTTCCATCGGTCTGGGGTATTCGTGTGTTTGTACGGACAACGGCGGTATAGGCGTAGCCTTTACCCCAAAAGGGGTTTCCTCCAGCTGCCAGGTATTGAAACCAGCGGAAGAATACGAGGGCATGCCCGCGCTGGAGGCGCTCGAGCTGCTCAAGGCCGGGGACGACCTGCACCGGACCATTGGCCTGGCTCTGGCCAACGCGCTGAATCATGCGTTCGCCAAAGAGATTCCCGAAGACAGGAGCAATGATCTGTTGCTCGACGCACTCGGAATCAAAGAGGGCAGCAAGGTCGCCATGGTGGGCTGCTTTGCGCCGATCATCAAACTCATCGAAGAGCGCAAGGGCATCCTCGATATGGTGGACAAGGGGAAAAACATGGGGGACCAGGAGAGCTTTCACGACAAGCTCAGGACCTGGCCGGATTCCGTCATTCTTACCTCCACCAGCATCATCAACAATACATTCGACGAACTGATTCAGCTTATCGCTGCGGACGTACCCGTGGCCATGGTCGGCCCGAGCACGCCCATGGTCCCGGAGGCCTTCGACGGACTGCCCGTACGCATCCTGGCTGGTACCGTGCCCATGGAGCGCGAACCCACCCTGAAAGCCATTCGCCACGCCAAAGGAACACCCATGATCCTGCGCTTCTCAAGAAAAGCCACGCTGCAGGTTTATTAGAAAATAAGAGATGTCTCCGGCGGCTTAGGAACCTCCAAAAAACTTTTGGTAGGATAGTACGATATTTCATTGATTTTATGTTGCATCAGCTAAAAAGTTTTGGGGGATTCCAAAGGCCCCTTTTTCAAAAGGGGCCTTTGGCCGCCGGAGGCAGTTTTTTCATAGTTTTTCAGACTCGGGCGGTGAAGCCGCCGGAGGGGCGGCTGTTGTCCGCGTTGAGCAGGGTGGAGAGCACGCTGGTACGTCCGTGCGGGAGTTGTGTGGCGCCGTGCCATTCGAGGCCGGGCGCATCAGGAATACGGGCGCGGCATTTGTCCGGATGTTCGGCAAAAAGCCGGGCGCCGGCCCGGTTGCCCTGCAGCAGCAGCTGCAGTTCGCAGTGCCCCATCTCGGCGTGGTCGAAGCCCAGGGCCAGTTCGGCCACGGCGCCGGAGGTCAGTTTGCGTCCGCCGGCGAGCAGCTCGCAGGCCAGAGGTTCGGTCAGCAGCCAGGGCAGGTAATACAGCCGTCCCGCTCCGCGCGCCTGCAGTCCGAGGTTCAGCCAGGAGAGCGGACCGAGCAGGTCCGCGAATTCCAGAGCCAGTTCCGGATCCTGGGCCAGAAGAGCGAAAAATTTTTGCTTGCGTGCGGACGCATCTTTTCCAGTCCAGCGGAGACCGCGCTTGCGCAGTGCGGATTCAAAGCGCGTACGCGCACTCCAGAACGCCCGTGCAAGATCCGGAAACGCGGCTTGCGCGCCCACGGAAGCCGGAAGAATTTCCTGGAGCACGATTTCCGGCACCAGGCTGCGGACCAGAAAATAGAGGTATTGGCCGGGTTCAGGCCTGGTGGAGATCTGCGCCAGCAATTCCTGGCCCTCCACATTGACCCAGGCCAGTCCTTCGGCCTCCCAGCGCAGCATGACCCCGCGCAAGCGGTCGCCCACGCGGTGGCGCTTGCGGAAGATCCGCCCCCGCTCATCGCCGCCGCCACCGTAGCCGCCGAATCCCGATCCGTACCCGTCGATACGCATCACAAACCTCCGGAGAACGGCAACGTCGCGGGGCTGCGCGCCCCGCACCCCAGCCAGGGCGGCGGCCCTGGACGCGCATAGAGTAAATGGGAAATCAGGTGCGGGTAGTAAGTGAAATAGCTTTGCATCGCATTCGAGCAGGTAACCAGTCAAAAGTTTTTGGAAATTCCTAAGGGCCTTTTTGTAAGGTTCTTAGGCCGCCGGAGGCATTTACCGCCGCCTGGCATCCATGATGATCAGTTCTACTTCGTCTGTGGTCATGCCGGTGGAGCGGGAGAGCGCTTGTATGGAGAGGCCTTTTTTGTAGCCGTTGATAATTTTCTGGCGCGGATTCTGGGGTTTGAGGTCGACTTTTCCGGCCACGTTTTCGGCTTCTGCCAGCAGCGCTTTGAGTTCTTCCACACGCCGCGCCAGCGCGTCGTCCAGGTTTTGCAGCTGGTTCTGACGCGTTTCAAAGGAGGTGACGACCTCCTGTTCGAGCTCGGCGTTGAAGTGCAGGCGCGCCAGGAGATCCTCCTGCTTGTCCTGCATCAGCTGCAGCAAGGATTCGGAGCGCTTGAGCCGGAAGAAAAAGACGACCAGGAGAAAGAGCAGAAAGATTTCGGTCACACTCAGACCGATGAGCATCCAGAAGGACATGAAGGAGAGTCCACCTCCGAGCGCAATCAGATGCGCGTATTGATTAGATTGCCCATAAAAGGGGTCTTGGCCAGGGCCTCTTCGGCTTCTTCTTTGGCCGGTTGTTTTTTGCGGCGTTTGCGTTCCTGTTCCGTTTCGGCCTGGGCGCCGCCTCCGCCGCCATGGGCGTCCACAACGTCGGCGCCATCCTGCTTTTCATTTTTCTGCACCTGCTCCCGCTGTTGTCCGGAGACTTCGTTGGCAGCCTGGTTCATGATGCTTTGCTGCACTTCCGGCGCGGCCTGCATGGCGCCGGAGATTTCCCCTACCAAAGGAATCTGGGTAAAAAGCAGGTTGATGGACATGACGTGTTACCTCACGAGATACTCCTGTATCAGTAACGTGGTCAAACGCTCCGTGCTTAAATACTGGTTCATGACGGAAAGCAATTCCTTCTTTAAAATCTCCTCATTTTTCTTATCGGAGAGAAAAACAAGGTCTTTATTACGTAAATAATAATAAATAGCATCCCTGAGAACAAGGGTTTTAGTCTGAATTTCCCAGGAGAGTTTTTCGTTGTCCGTGGCGGTGGCGAAGCTGCATTTGAGCAGACGGATTTTGCCGTCGTCGGTCTGGTATTCGATCCAGAACGGTTCCATCTTTACTATGAACTCGGGTTTTTCCGGTTCCTTGGGCTGTACCGGTTGTTCGGGTTCGGGCATGGGCGGCGGTGGAGGCGGTAGTGGTTCGGCCGAGGGCCAGAGCAGGACAACCAGAAGAATGGCCACAAGCAGTACGCCTCCGCCGATGCCTGCCAGAACGCGTTTGTCCTTGAGCAGGGCGGCAGCCCCGGCTTTGGGTTTTTTCTCCGGCTCTTCGGGCTGGGCTGCCGGTTCCGGCGCTTCTTCCTCTTCTTCCTCGTCCTCTTCTTCAAGAAAAGGCGCGTCGTCCAGATCCAGTTCAACCTTGTCCTTGTCGGGGACCGCATCAGGAACTTTCAGCTCCTCCGCATCGAGGAGGGCTTTTTCGCGTAACGGTTCGTCCAGGGAATCGTCGTCCGGAACAAGGAACAGCAGCATGGCGTCAACCGGTTGTTAGAGCATACATGAAGTTTGTGCCCCCAATCTTCAAAAACTATCAGCTGGTAACAGTCTGGCGGTAACGCCGCAGGGCATTCGCTGTGTCTTACAGCGTGCCGTATTGGGCGTTGAAATTCAGCCGCAGCCGTTTCATGGCCTGCGCGTGCAGCTGGGAAACCCGGCCTTCGGTGATTCCCATGACCTCCGCCACTTCCTTCATGTTCAGTTCGTCGCCGTAATAGAGGGACATGACCATTTTTTCCCTGGGAGTCAGGTCGTCGATGAGGCCCGCGACCTTGTCGATGATTTCCTGCAGAGCGGCCGTCTGAAAGGGTTCGTTGTCAAAATGGGATTGGTGTTCGGGAGAAAAGGTGTCCTGAATGGCGTCGATGTTGATGCACATCTGGTTTTGCAGGGCTTCCAGTCCAATGCGCACCTCGCGTTCGCTCAGGCCGGTTTCGGCCTGGAGTTCTTCTTCGGTGGCCGAACGTCCGTGCTGGTTTTCTATCCGGCGGATGGCTTCTTCCAGCGTACGCACGCGGTGGCGCAAGCCTCTGGAAAACCAGTCCATGCGCCTGAGCTCATCCAGCATGGCGCCTTTGATACGGTTTTCGGCATAGGTTTCGAACTTGATGTTCAGCTCGGGATTGAATTTTTTGAAGGCCTCCATGAGGCCGAGAGTGCCCGAACTGATCAGATCGTTGAGCTCGACGTTTTTAGGCAGCTTGGCCTTGAGCCGCAACGCAAGATATTTGATCTTCGGTGCGTAATGCCTGACAATTTCTCTGCGTTCGCCCGTATTAAACTCGTCCCAGGCCTTTTCGCCCGAGTCCAGCATCAACCACGGATGATCAGTGTTGGAAGAGGAGTTTTTTCCAGAAGAACTTGATATTACCATCTAGATTATCCGACACGCGCCAGGTTATGATAGTTTCCGCAATGTCTCGTACGGCTTTGCTCGGTGCGGCGTCCTCCGATGCATGGCAAAAAGGCACCTGATCCACGACGGCCTTGCGTACTATAGGGTCTTGCGGAATAAATCCGACAAGGTCAAGCGACACACCGTCCAAAAAATGTTCACACGCCTGGTAGAGGCGTGAAAAAACGGCTTTGGCCGTTTTGCGGTCCGACGTCAAATTGACGATGACCTTGAAGTGCTCAATGCCATGATTGAGCTTCAGCACTTTGATCAATGCGTACGCATCTGTCAATGACGTGGGTTCCGGCGTCATTACAACAATGCGCTCCTGCACGGCAAGGTTGAAATAGAGGACATTATCATTTATTCCGGCGCCCGTGTCCACGATTAGATAATCAACCTTGTCTTCAAGATAGTCCATGGCTTCCAAAAGGTCCAGTTTTTGCCCGGTGTTCAAGGAAAGCATTTCACTTACCCCGGATGAAGCGGGCAGTATCTTGAAGCCGTAAGGCGTATCAAAAAGAACGTCCTGTACGGAAACGCCCTCATGGAAGAGGTGGAACAGGTTCAGTTGCGGGGCAAGTCCGAGGATCACGTCGACATTGGCCAGACCCAGATCCGCGTCCAGCAGAACGACGCGTTTCCCCAGCTTTTCAAGTTCATAGGCCAGGTTTACCGAGACGTTGGTCTTGCCGACGCCCCCTTTGCCCGATGTAACGGACAACACCAAGGGATAAGCGGAATTCATGGTGCTTGGGCTCCAATTCATTTTCATTGTTCGTTCGGCAGCTTGTGCTTGAATACCAGCCTCCAGAGCGCCACATGCTTGGCCGCCGCCATGGTTTCGGCCAGGCCTGTCCCGTAGGACAGGGCGGAAATCGGCAGGGAGGTGGCCACCGCCGTATTTACAATGGCTCCGAAACTACAGGCCTCGTCGAGTTTCGTCCAGATCAGGCTTTTTGCCAGCGGCGAATAATACATTCGTTCAAAATCCTTGAGCTGGCCGGGCGCAAAATGAGGCGACAGCGCGATATGCAGGACCAGATCCCGGGCGGCGTCCAGCCCGAGCTTGCCCATCAGGCGCTCCAGGGTCTGGCGCCGTTCCAGTCCGGGGAGGTCCAGAAAAAGTTTGTCGTAATCATCCGCCTCGGAAACCAGGTGCGCGAATTCCAGGGGACTCTGGATCTCGACAAAGTCGAATTCGGAAAGTTCCGCGTAATGTTTGAGGATCAGTTTGCTTTGCAGCCGGCGCTGGTCCGTGTTGACCAGGCAGATGCGGGCGGACGGATATTCGCGTTTTGCGGCATGCGCCATACGCAGCAGCGCGGATGTCTTGCCCACGCCGTGTGGCCCGGCAACGGCATGGAAGCGTTGCGGCCAGTTTTCATTGCCCCAGGGTCGGACGCCGACCATACGTTCCAGCGGTCCGAGTATGGATGTGCCAGGGTGGTTTTTGAGTTCCGTGTAGATGTCCAGGATGACCTGGGCGACCACGCCTTCGCGTTCGAGATACTCCAGAGCCTGGCGCTGGATGGGGGTGAGCAGGTGCAGGTCGAGCTGCGGACGCAGCAGCGTTACCAGGTGCTCTTTGATCTGGCTCCATTCCTGGTGCCACTGGTCCCAGCCCGGCGGCGGCTCCTGCTGCGTCGCGGCGTAGCCGTGGGCGGAGCCGGAGTCGGGGCTTCTCTGCGCCTGGAGGCCGTTGTTTCCGGCGCGGTACTCGGTGGCCTGCTGCTCGGGATTGTCCTCCAGGGCGGCGGTAATTTCGCAGATGTTTTGTCCTTTGTCCTCGCACTGACGCGTGCCCAGAATGACGGCTTCCGGGCCGAGTTCGGCCTTGATGCGGTCCAGTACGGACTGGGTGTCTGCTCCTCGAAAGGTTTTAAGCCGCATTTTTCAAACTCACTGTTGCCATGGAGTTCAACCGGATGTCGCCCGGAATTTCGGCCTGCGATATCACTGGCAGCGTGGGCAGGAAGCGCCGCAGCAGCTGCGACATGTGCGGCCGGACCATTGGCGTGGTCAGCAGTACGGGCTGCCCGTCCGTGGCCAGTCCGTTTTCGCTGGCTTCGTTGATTTTTTTGATAATCAGCTGGGCCGTGCCCGGATCCAGGGCCAAGTAAGCGCCGTGATCGGTCTGGCGCAGACTTTCCTGCAGCGTACGTTCCACACTCATATCCAAAGTAATTATGGGCAAAGCGCCGCTGCTGTCCAGATATTGTTTGACAATTGTTCGGGAAAGGCGCTCGCGGGCGTATTCCGTGAGCTGGTCCGGATCCTTGATGCTCTGTCCGACATCGGCCAGGGTTTCCACGATGGTCAGCAGATCGCGGATGGAGACGTTTTCCTTGACCAGGTTCTGCAGCACCTTCTGCAGCGAACCAAGCTGCATGGTACCGGGTACGAGTTCTTCCACGGCCTTGGGCGCGGCCTTGGCGAGGTTGTCCAGCAAAGACTGGATTTCCTGGCGGCCGAGGAATTCGTGCAGATTGCGTTTGAAGACCTCGGTAAGGTGCGTGGCAATAACGGTGGACGGGTCGACCACCGTGTAGCCGGCGAGCATGGCCTCCTCCTTGTGCGCTGCGGGAATCCACAGGGCGGGCAGGTTGAAGGCCGGTTCCTGTGTCGCAATGCCTTTGATTCTGTGTTTCACATCGCCCGGATCCATGGCCAGGAAGTGATCGATGAGAATTTCCGCAGTGGCGACCTCATTGCCCTTGATCAGCACTGAATACTGCCCGGGCTTTAGCTGCAGATTGTCGCGCAGATGCAGGGACGGGACGATCACGCCCATGTCCAGGGCGAACTGGCGGCGGATGGAACGGATACGCGAGAGCAGGTTGCCGCTCTGGTTCTCGTCCACCAGTGGAATGAGTCCGTATCCCACTTCCAGCTCCAATACGTCAAGGGGCAGCAGGGATTGCACTTCTTCCGGCGAATCCAGGGCGGGTTCTTTGTTTTTTTGGGCCGTCTTTTCTTTTTCCTTGTCTTCTTTTTCCGGGCGCGTTCCCACCATGCGGGCGGCCAGAAAGAGCAGCGCGGAAAAGATCAGGAAGGGAACGGTGGGCATGCCGGGCACGATGCCGAAGATGACCAGTACGGCCGAGACCAGTTTGAGCGAACGTGAGTTGTAGGACAGCTGTCCGATGAATTCCTCGCCCATCTTGGCCTTGGAGGCGGAACGCGAAACAATGATACCGGCGGAGGTGGAAATGATCAGCGAGGGAATGGTGGAAACCAGGCCGTCGCCGATGGTCAGCAGCGTATAGGTGTGGGCGGCTTCCAGCCAGGTCATGTCCTTCTGGATGATGCCGATGAGGATGCCGCCGATGATGTTGATCATGGTGATGAACAGGCCGGCTTTCACGTCACCTTGAACAAACTTGCCCGCACCGTCCATGGCGCCGTAGAAATCCGCTTCGCGGCGGATGGTTTCGCGGGTTTCCCTGGCTTCGTCCTCGGTAATCAGTCCTGCGTTCAGGTCGGCTTCAACGGCCATCTGTTTACCGGGCATGGCGTCCAGGGTAAAACGGGCCGCGACTTCGCCGATACGCGTCGTACCGGCGACGATGACGACTTTGTTGAGGATGAACAGGATGACGAAAATGACCACGCCGATGAGAAAGTTGCCTCCCACCACGAATTCGCCGAAGGACTGAATAACCTCGCCGGCTGCGGAGGTGCCTTCCTCGCCGTGCATCAGGATCAGCCGGGTGGAGGCCACGTTCAGGGCCAGGCGCAGCATGGTCGTGACCAGCAACAGCGAGGGAAACACGGAAAATTCCATGGGACTGGTCATGAACATGGAGGTGATCAGGATCACCATGCTCAAAGAAATGCTCAGGCTGAGCATCATGTCCAAAAATATGGTGGGCAGGGGAACCAGCATGGTGAACAGAATAATCACCACGCCGCCGGCGAGCAGAATGTCGCCCTGCTTGGCAAACCTGTTGTAATCTATGGTGGGTAATGCAGGGCCTGGCATATTTTTGACACCTCGTCGGCTTGGTTGTCCTATCGCGTACGCCCGTTGGGACGCTTGAATTTATTGAGCGAAGCCAGAATCGAGGCCACGGCCTGGAACAATTCGGCCGGAATGGAGTCCCCGATTTCCAGTTGTTTATACAAAGCTTGTGCCAGCGGCTTGTTTTCCCGGATAGGAATGTTGTGTTCGCGGGCGACTTCCTTGATTTTCATGGCGAGATGGTCGGCGCCCTTGGCCAGGACAATGGGTGCCGGAGCCAGCAGCGGATCGTACTGCAGGGCCACGGCAAAGTGGGTCGGGTTGGTGATGACCACGTCGGCCTTTGGCACTTGTTGCATCATCCGCTTCATGCCCACGGCCAGCATTTTCTGTTTCTGCTTTATTTTGATCTTGGGATCGCCTTCAGCCTGTTTGCGTTCGTCCTTGACCTCGTCCTTGGTCATTTTCAGGTTTTCGTTGTAGTCCCAGCGCGTATACCAGAGATCGGCCGCGGCGATGATGAACATGGGCACAATGGCGTAGACCACCATTTTGGCTCCTGTGGAGAGCAGATAGGCGCTGAGATGAAAGGCGTCCTGGTAGAACAGCGGGAGCAGATGGTCCATCTCCTGGCGGATGACGATGTAGGGCGCGATGCCTATAGCGATGGCCATGAGAATGCTCTTGCCCAGGCGGACAAAGGTGTTCAGGTTGAACATCATCCGTTTCAGGCCGCCGGCAAGGTCGAAGATCCGGCCGAATTTGGGATCAAACACCTTGGGCGCCCAGAGGCTGCCCACCTGCAGCCGGTTGGCCAGGTAGGCGATAAGCCCCATGAACAGCAGCATGGGCATGATCATTTTGGCGATCTGAACCATGGTGGTCACCATCAGGGCGACCACGTCCTGCTTGCTGGGATTGAACTCGAAACAGACCGTAAAGAAATAGCGGTACGTTCCCATGAGGTAATCGGCCAGAAAGCTGATGTAGAAATACATGGCCGCCAACCCGGCCAGGATCACGAAGCTTTTCCCTACTTCCTGGGATTTCGGAACGTTGCCGTCTTCCCTGGCTTTTTTTATTCGTTTTTGGGTAGGGTCTTCTGTTCTACTCGGATCTTCCTGGGGCATAGTACGCTACCTTGGCGGCTTCAGCTTGCCGCCCGCAAAATGTTGGTGAACATGGCTCCAAAATCATTGATATAATCGCGCATGTACATGGCAATGAGCGTGAACATGGACCCCAGGAACGAAAAGCCCACGGCGATTTTTAGCGGAAAACCAAGCATCAGCAGGTTCATCTGCGGGGCCGCGCGTCCGACCAGGGCCAGGGCCAGATCCACCAGAAACACGGCCGTAAGCACCGGCGCGGCGATTTTTACGGCCAGAACAAACAGCTGGCTGGAAAAGGACAGCATGCTGTCGGCGAGCAGCGGGGTGATCATCAATCCGCCCGGAGGGATGAGCTGAAAACTCTGGGCGAGCCCGGAAAGCAGATAGAGATGTCCGTCGAGTGTCAAAAAAGTAACCAGGGCAACCATGTATAAAAAATGCGAGGTCACGGCCACCTGGGTGCCCGTGTCCGGATCCATGACATTGACCATGGCAAAGCCCATGGAAAAGCCGATGATCTGGCCTCCGGTCTGGATTGCGGCGAAAATGATGCGTACCATCAATCCCAGTATCAGTCCCAGCAGCAGTTCGCTGATCAGCATGATGGTCAAGCCCAGCGGATGCGTCGGAAAAGCGATGTTTTTGAACCCCAAGGTATTGTAAAACGTCAGACTCAGGATCAAGCACAAAGCTCCCTTGATGGTTTTGGGAATGCTTTCCCCACCAAAAAAAGGAAGCAAGAACAGAATCATAGCCACGCGGAGCATGGTCAGCAAGAAGCCGAAGATCTGATCGTGATTAAAATTGAAGAGTTCCATGGCCCTGTGATTAGCAAATTATGGGCCAAGATTTCAACTGATTGCGGTCAAGCCTGTGGGCCTGGTATACAAAGCGCGCGCAGAGACACATTGGCGGCGCGTCGGCGGATAACGGGTACGGATAGGGTGCGTAGACCGGAACGAGAAAAATCCGGCCCGGTGAGGCCAGGGAAGTAGCCCGGCCGTCGGTGCGTCAGGTCTTTTTCAGAGCCTTCATGCGGATTTCGCCTTCGAGGCTGGCGCCTTCCTCAACTTCGAGAGCCGGAGTCTCAAGGTTGCCTGTCATGACGGCGCTCTTGTACAGGGTGATTTTTTGCCTGGCGCTGACTTCGCCGGAGATAGTGCCTGCGGATTTGAGCTCGGAAACGTTGATCTTACCGGAAACATCTCCTTTTTCTCCGATGACGAGGGTGCCGCCGGAGGTGATGTCGCCGATGAGCTTGCCGGTGATCTGGGCAATGCCTGTGAATTCGAAGTGGCCTTCGAATACGGTGCCCTCACCGATATAGGCGTTGATACCAACGTTTTTCTGCGAGTTTTTTTCAGGCGATTCAATTTTTTTCTTGCCGCCAAAGGCCATGGGTCGCCTCCTTGCCGGATACCCTCCGGCAGACGTGGTCGTGTGTGTCAGCTATTGCTTATCATCGTATGCGTAATTTTAAAAATCTTTTTTTGCCCAGTTTGATGACATATTCGCCGGGCTCCAGAGGGGTTTCACCGTCCGAAGACTTTTCGCCGTCTACGGAGAGGGCTCCCTGTTTGATCAGCCGCCTGGCCTCGCCGCGCGATGCGCACAGGCCCGAGGCGTCCAGAAAATTCACCGGTTTGCTCGCGTCGCCCTGATCCGCCTCGAATTCGGGCATGTCGTCCGGCAGCTTCCCCTGGGCGAAAACCCGGTTGAATTCCGCCACGGCGTTTTTTCCCGCGTCCGCGCCGTGGTAGCGGGCGGTGATCTCGCAGGCCAGCAGCTCTTTGGCTTTTTTGGGATGCAGCTCGCCGGACTGTACGTCCTGCTTTAACCCGGCTATTTCCTCAAGGCCTTTGTCCGAGAGCAGTTCGTAGTAGCGCCACATCAGGTCGTCGGAAATGGACATGAGCTTGCCGAACATGTCCGTGGGCTCGTCTTCGATCCCCACGTAATTGCCCAGGGATTTGCTCATCTTGTTGACGCCGTCCAGGCCTTCCAGCAGGGGCATGGTCAGAATGCACTGCGGCTCCTGGCCGTATTGGTTCTGCAGCGTACGGCCCATGAGCAGGTTGAACTTCTGGTCCGTACCGCCCAGCTCGACGTCGGCTTTAAGGGCGACCGAGTCGTAGCCCTGTACCAGAGGGTAAAGAAATTCGTGGATGGAGATGGGCCGGTTTTCATTGTACCGTTTATGAAAGTCATCGCGTTCGAGCATCCGGGCCACGGTGTAGCGCGAGCAGAGCGAAACAAAATCCGATGCGGAAAAAGCGTTCATCCAGGTGGAGTTGAAGGCGATTTCGGTCTTGTCCGGATCAAGGATTTTGAAAATCTGCTGTTTGTAGGTCTCGGCATTGTCCAGAATCTGCTCCCTGGTCAGGGGAGGACGGGTTTCATTTTTGCCGGTGGGATCACCGATCATGCCGGTGAAATCACCAATAAGAAAAATCACCTGGTGGCCGAGCTCCTGAAAATGTTTGAGCTTCTGGATCAGAACCGTATGGCCGAGATGCAGGTCCGGCGCCGTGGGGTCGAAACCTGCCTTGATGCGGAGCGGTGCGCCGCGCTGGAGTTTCTTGACGAGTTCTTCCTGGTCGATAAATTCAACAGCACCACGCATGATGTGCTGCAAAGTCGCATTCATATCCATGTATGTTATCCGAGAAAGGGTTGCTTTTCAGGTGCGGCGGCCCGAAGCAGGCAAAACCGTCGCGACCAGGTTGGTTATTCCTCAGCGTATCGAAACAATTCAATTTTTTCTGCGCGGCCCGTATCCGCCGAGAGATCCATGAGCACGCCGCACAAAAGCACTTTTCCTCTGGCGGGCACAAAGCGCGTGGGCAGGGCGCTGACAAAACGCTCCAGAACGGCTTCGCATTCCATGCCCAGTACGGAATCTTCCACGCCACACATGCCGGCGTCCGTCACTGTCGCCGTGCCGCCGGACAGAATGCGCGCATCGTTGGTCTGCACGTGTGTGTGGGTCCCAAGAACCGCACTTACTCTGCCATCCAGGTAATAGGCAAGCGCTATTTTTTCCGAAGTGGCTTCGGCGTGAAAATCCACGATGCGCAATACAACGTCCGCAGGCAGTTCCTCGATCAGATTATCCATGGTCCGGAACGGGCAATTCAGCGGATCCATGTAGGTCCGGCCGAGCACATTGCAGACCGCGACACGCTGCCCGTTCTGCGCCGTAACCACCACACTCCCGGATCCGGGCGCACTGGGCGGGTAGTTGGCCGGACGCAGCAGGCGCTCTTCCGTGTCGAGGTAGTGGTAAACCTCTTTGTAGCGCCAGATATGGTTGCCCGCAGTCAACACGTCCACACCCGCAGCGAACAGGTCGCGCGCGTTTTTGGGGATGAGCCCGATGCCTCCGGAGGCGTTCTCGCCGTTTGCCACCACAAAATCCAGCACCAAGGATTTCCGCAGTTCGGGCAGAACCTTGAGTACGTATTTGCGGCCGGACTGGGCCATGATGTCGCCTAAAAACAGAACACGCATACTTGCTCCCATGCTGCCTGGGAGTACCAGCCCTTCCGCAGGCTTTGGCACTGTAGCCGTTGCAGCCGTTCTAAGCAAGTGTAAGGCTTCACTTGTAGCTGCTTTTTTATACGCAGGAAAGCTGCATCGCGAAGGCGAACTGATTTTTTTATTTACGTTAGCAAAACAGACAAATAACAAATTTGTTTTTTTGTCTGTTTTGTTACACTATGTGCCAGGTTGATGACGTTTCTCATTATTATTGTTTTTACAATAAGATAAGAGGGAATGGTTGTATTTTGAGACCGCTGGTCACTGCGGCTAAACTGAAGTTATATTTCTGTACGGTGCTTATATTGACAAATTGGTAAAAATTATGTTTAAAAAAGTTGTTACTGTCCGTAAGCGGGTGGGGACTCTTGAAGACGGCAGTAAACAGCATGGGACACTACCTGCTGTTGTTGTAAGCAGACTATAAAGGTAGGATATTTTTGACGACAGACTCTAGAACAAAGGGGGGTGCCTGTGAACCTCAATACCGTAGCGCAGCACAAGGGATCGTTGCTTCGCTCCATGCCTGAAGTTGTCAACTACACATCGTCTTTTCGTTCAATAAACAAACGCTGGGATGGCGCCATCACCGCGGGCATGATTGAAACAGGCCGCATGGACGATGAAGCGTCCAGACTTTTTGCTCCGCTGATTCAGGACATGGGGTCCACAAAAAACAGATACAGCGACATTCAGAACAGGCTGGTGGACGCCATCATGCTTGAGATGGCCAAGAAGGTCATTATCGAAGTCAAAGACGCGGCTCAATTCGCCATCAACATTCTCAAACGCAATCTTTTCGAACGTACGGCCGATGTGGGCTACCTGGCGACGGATGCGGAAATCATCAAACTTCTGCAGCTGGCCCGGGAAACGGACGACGTCCAGGTTCTGGCCGAAGAGAGCGAGCGTATCCGCCACCGCTTGGCCGAATACCAGTACGAGTATACGGTCTATGATGAGATCCTGGTGCTGGACACCGAAGGAAACGTACGCGCCAATTTATCCCCGGAGAATACCGTCCGCTTTTCCAATGATCCATGCCTGCAGCAGGCCCAGGACATCAATTTGCACGGTACGCAGGATGCAGACAAGTTCGTCGAGATTCTGCGGGAAACCGATCTGCATCCCCGGCCGGGAAAAAGCCTGGTCTACGCGCAGAAAATCGAAGACCCGGAGTCTCTCCAATCCTTGGGAACACTGTGTTTGTGCTTCAATTTCGAGCAGGAAGTGGAGAGCATCTTCAGGGATCTGCACCAGGGCAACGAGCGAATGACGCTGGCTTTTCTGGATGAGGACGGCAGCGTGCTCTGTTCCAACAACGGGGAATTGCTGCCGGCGGGTGAAAAGGTGGTCACGGATGCGGACGCGGAATTCAGAATCATTAGCGTCAAAAACCGGCAATACCTGGCCAATACCTCTCTTACCAAAGGATACCAGGGTTTTTTCGGGCTGGCCTGGTACGGCCTGGCCATGGTGGAAGTACGGGCCGCCTTTTCCCAGGAAGGCGGGGAAAAAGGCCTCGATGCAGACCTGTTGCGGAAGCTGAGGAGCTTTTCCAAGGAACTGACCGGGATAAAGGACGAATCCGACGGATTGCTGGCGGACATGAAGCTGGACAGTATCAACGGCCAGGTCAAAGCCGCCAAATACAAGGCGGACGGATTTGTGGAAGTGCTTCGCTTTGTGGATTGGATCGGGGACGAAATCGACGGCTTGCTCTCGCAGGCCATCAAAAATTTGCAGCGGACCGTTGTGACTTCGCTGTTCAACGACCTACAGTTTCGCGCTTTCAAAGGCAACAATATTGCCGACCGCAACCTGTACGAACGGGCCAACGATGTCTGCTGGTGGGCCCTTACGCCGCTTTTCCGCAATCTGCTGGCAAAAAACGAAACTCAGGGGCTCACCGAGGACGAACGCCAGAGTCTCACGGACAACCTGCAATACATCAACGACCTCTATACGCCCTATCTGCGCCTGGTGCTGGCCGATTCCAACGGCGAGGTCATTGCTTTGTCCGATCCGCCTGAAGAGCTTGAGGAGCGGCTTGCGGACGAGAGCCTGCCCCAGGGCCAGGAGTTCGTGGGCATGCAGCTGGATACCGCTTTCGTGAACAAGGCCCTGTCTTTGCCCTCCAGCAAGGACTACTGCGTTTCGGCTTTTGAGCCCAGCGTACTCTATGGCGGACGGCCCACGTACGTTTACAGCACCGCGGTACGCAGTCCGGAAGATGCGGGGCAGACCGTGGGCGTGATACAGATCGTGTTCGATTCCGAGCCGCAATTTCTGGACATGTTGCACGCAGTGCTTCCCCATGACGAAAACAAGGAAATACAGCACGGAAGTTTTGGCGTTTTTGCGGACCGGGGAAAAAAAGTCATCTCCTCCTCTTCCTCGGCTTATGCGCCCGGCGATCTGCTGCCTTTGCCCGATACGCTTTTTCATGGCGAACAGGGCGAGCGCCAATCCTCGGTGGTAGAACTAAACGGGCGCTATTTCACTGTGGGACAGCAGGTTTCGGCGGGCTACCGCGAGTACAAATGCAGCGACGGCTACGTCAATGACGTCATCTGTCTGATATTTATTCTTATTTGACCAGCGATGCGTTTGCAAACGCAAAAAAACGGGCCGGGTGCAAGCGCAACCGGCCCGTTTGCTTTAATAAAAAAACGGTTTATTCGCCGCGCATCAGACCGAGCGCGCGATGCAGGCGCGTCAGGGTGCTGTCCTGGCCCAGAACTTCCATGGTTTCAAAAAGTCCGGGGCTGACCGTGCCGCCGGTAAGCGCCACGCGCAGCGGCTGCGCCAGAACCTTGAATTTCAGGCCCGTTTCGTCCAGATAGGCCTGGACCACGGCTTCAAGGGACGGCTGGTCAAAGGTTTCAAGGGCTTTAAACTTCTCGGCCAGAGCCTTGAGATGCGGCTTGACCTCTTCTGTGAGAAATTTGCTGACCGCTTTGTTGTCGTAAGCGAGTTCCCGGTCCGGCAGGACGAAAAAGGAAGCGGCTTCAGCCATTTCCCGTATGGTTTTGGCTCGGGGCTTGTAGAGCGGGATGATTTTTTTCAGGTAGCTTATGCAGCTGGCATCTGATCCGCCGATTCCCAGCAGAGCCAGCTGACCGGCCAGCAGCGAGGCGAGGCGGTCGTCCGAGGCTTCTTTGAGGTGCTGGCTGTTTAGCCAGAGCAGCTTGTCCGGATCAAAGGCGGCCGCGGATTTGTTGAGATGTTCGGTGGAAAACTTTTCGACCAGTTCCTGAGTACTGAAGATTTCCTGGTCGCCGCAGCTCCAGCCCAGGCGGGCCAGGTAGTTGATCAGCGCTTCGGGAAGCATGCCGTCCAGTTCGTATTCCAGCACCGAGCGTGCGCCGTGCCGTTTGCTGAGCTTCTTTTTGTCCGGTCCGAGGATCATGGGGACATGGCCGAACTTGGGCAGCTCGTATCCCAGAGCCTCGTACAAAAGAATCTGGCGGGGCGTATTGTTGACATGGTCGTCGCCGCGCAGCACGTGGGTCACGCCCTGGTCATGGTCGTCGCAGACCACGGCCAGGTTGTAGGTCGGCCAGCCGTCGGTACGGCGGATGATCATGTCGTCCAGTTCGCTGTTGTCCCAGGCCACGGTTCCCTTGACCATGTCTTCATACACGGTCTTTCCGGTCTGCGGAGTCTTGAAGCGGACAACATGGTTCGGCGCTGGCCCCAGGTCCAGCTCCCGGCATTTGCCGTTGTATTTGGGCTTGAGGCCCTTGGCCCGGGCTTCCTCGCGCATGGCTTCCACTTCTTCGGGCGAGCAGGAGCAGTAGTAGGCCTTGTCCTCCTCCAGAAGGCGCTCCACCTGCGCGTTGTAGACATCGTAGCGCATGCTCTGCTTAATCGGCTTTTCGTCCCAGTCCAGGCCGAGCCAGAGTATGGAATCCAGAATCTGTTTGGTGTTTTCTTCGGTGGAGCGTTCGCGGTCCGTATCTTCGATACGCAGCAGGAACTTGCCGCCGGAATGTCTGGCCAGCAGCCAGCTGAACAATGCGGTACGTGCGCCACCGATATGCAAGGCGCCCGTAGGGCTGGGGGCAAAGCGAGTGACAATCATAACCTGGCCGGACCCCTATACCGCTTCGACGGCTTTGACTTCCGGAATTTCGCGGATCAGGATACGCTCGATTCCCCCCTTCAGGGTCATTTGCGACATAGGGCAGCCGTGGCAGGCTCCCTGCAACCGGACTTTGACGATTCCGTCGTCAGTCACTTCCACCAGTTCGACATCCCCGCCGTCAGCCTGCAGGGCGGGCCGCACTTTTTCCAATGCTGCCAAGACTTTTTCTTTCATTTTTTCGCTCTCCTACACGTCGTTGTGATGTGTTACTCCGGCCACGAAATCACGACCGGACACGGTTATACCCTTTACCGTACGGCTGTCAAACCGCCATGAGCGGCGGCCCGGCCGTGCGGCGTACGCGTCCGAAGAAAATAAGACCTGTTTTGCAAAAATCCAGCCCCGGGATGCGGAAAATACGCTTATCCGGTTCTGGAATTTTGCTTTTTCTGTTGCTCCCGAGCCTCAGGATGTTTTTGTTTTCTATTTCCTGCACGGCAGCTTTTTGGGGAGAATCAGCCGGACGCTGCGGTCATAGAAAAAATAGTCCCTGGCCCAGTTGATGAGCACAAAGAGGCGGTTGCGAAAGCCCACCAGGTACATGTTGTGGATCACCAGCCAGACGACCCAGGCGAACAACCCGGAAAAGGTGAATTTGTGCATCTGCCCCACCGCGGCATTGCGTCCGATGGTGGCCATGCTGCCTTTGCTTCGGAACACGAAGGGCTTGGCCTGCTTGCCATTGAGCAGCAGCAGCAGGTTTTTGGCCGTGTGACGGCCCTGGTCCATGGCGACGCGTCCGAGCTGCGGCAGCTGGCGCCCGTTTTGTTCCACGCCGCAGATATCGCCGATGGCGAAGACTTCCGGGTGGTCCTTGAGCTGCAGGGTGGGCAGGGTCGGGATACGTCCGCCCCGGGCCAGCTCCAGGTCCAGGCCGGCGACCATGGGAACGCCTTTGATCCCCGCGGTCCAGGCCACCGTGTTGGTGGGCAGTTCCTCGGCCGCGTCTCCTGATCCCAGAACGATTTTTTCCGGGGTCACCTCGGTGACCTTGGCGCCCGTACGCACTTCCACGCCCAGGGCTTCGAGTTTTTGTTTCGTATACGCGCGCAGGTGCTCGGGGTACATGGTCAGGAGGCTGTCCGCGGCTTCCAGCAGAAGGATTCTGACCTGCGAAATATCCAGGGTGGGAAAATCCCGGGCCAGGGCGCCCCGGGTCAACTCGGCCAGGGCGCCGGAAAATTCCACGCCCGTGGGACCGCCGCCCACAATGGCGAATGTCAGGGCCGCGCGTTTTTTGTCCGGGTCCAGCGCGGTTGTGGCGTATTCGAAACAGCTCAGCACATGGTTGCGCAGCTCAATGCCCTGCTCCAGAGTCTTGAGCGTGAACGTATGTTCTTCCGCTCCGGGCGTATTGAAAAAATGGTTCACCGACCCCACGGACAGGACAAGGTAGTCGTAGTCGAGCCGCCTGTCGCAGAGCAGCACCTGTTTCTGGGCGAAATCGATCCATTGGATTTCATCCATGATGAATTCCACGTTATCCCGTCCGCGGAAAATGCCCCGTACGGGCGCGGCGATCTGTTCGGGCTCCACTTCCGCCGCGGCCACTTGGTAGAGCAGCGGAAAAAAGGTGTGGTAGTTGTTGCGGTCCACAATAACGATATCCGCATCGGCCTTGGCCAGGTATTTGGCAGTCCATAGTCCGCCGAATCCTGCGCCCAGAATCACGATGCGCGGGCGTTTTTTTGTCTCAGACGTGGTCATGGCATGCTCCTTTCCTCAGACGCGTGGCTACGCGGGGTAACAGCATTGGAATACGCTTTTTTCATACTCTAATAGAATAAAAAGAAAAAGTGGTTTGTCGAGAAAAGGCAAAAGAAAAAGCCCGGATCATGGGAAGGACACCCGGGCTTCAGGAAACAGCTAGCGCATTTTCGCCTTGAAACAAGGCTCAAGGGTAAGATGCACTAAGAAATGCTGAACATACGTTCGAGATCGAATTTCGAGACAGCCTGGAAAGCGATGAGGGTCTCGGACTCGCGGATGCCCTCAATGGAAAGGAACTGTTTGGTGACGATATCGGCCAGTTCCTCGTTCGTTTTGACGCGGATCAGGGTGACCACGTCGTAGCGGCCGCTTACGGAGTAGACTTCCGTTACTTTGTCTATAGAAGCCAAGGTGTCGATAACCTGGGGAATTCGCTGAGGCTCGACCTTGAACAGGACTATTGCTGTAACCATGAATGCCTCCTGGAATATAAAGTTGTACTGATATGAAACTCTATTCCGAGACGTCCCGGCTGTCCAGTCGGGAAACCTGCAATTGCTGTAAAACCGCCCGCAAGGGCTCCCATTGCGGGCGGTTTGGAAGTGTCTTCAGTGGTGGAAGCGTCAGACTCAGGAGGGGATCTTCTTGATTTCCCAGAAGGCGTTCAGCGTATTCTTGCCGCCGCTGCGGAGCCAGTCGATGAGTTCTTTGACGGCGTTTTTGATTCGATCGCGAATAGTCCTGACCTGGTGGAGCTTTTCCTCCCGGGTTCCTTCCACTTTGGCAGGATCCAGAAAGGGAAGATGGAGGCGGGAGGTCATCCCGGGAAAAACAGGACAGTTTTGGTCGGCCGATTCATCGCACACCGTGACTACATGGGTGAATGTTCTGCCTTGTTTGAAGAGCTCGAACACGGATTGCGTGCCTTTGCCCGAGAGATCCACACCTTCTTCCCGCATGACTTCGATCACAAGCGGATTGATTTCCGTGGG
The DNA here is from genome assembly GCA_963677785.2 of Desulfovibrionaceae bacterium. Lineage (GTDB taxonomy): Bacteria > Desulfobacterota > Desulfovibrionia > Desulfovibrionales > Desulfovibrionaceae. The sequence goes on from CAXXDH010000003.1 coordinate 1,234,328, forward strand.
CTCAAAACCCGCACTTTCCACTTCGAAGTCTTCTCCACCCAATTGCTTGAGGTATGCTTCCGCTATCTGGCTTCTGGCGCTGTTGTGGACACAAATGAAAAGTACTTTTTCCATAAAGGGCTCCTTTTGCTGCAACGGCTTATCTGCGCAGTTTGGAACACCATACCATAAAACAAAGCGTTTTGGGTTGCCAAATGGTGACAACGGTCAAGTTGGCTGATCCGGCGCAGTACCAGCGGCATTGGCTGCCTATTCCTTTACCGAACCGGCCAGCAGGCCTTTGATGAAATAGCGCCCCAGGAAGATGTAGATAAGCAGCACGGGCAGGGCGGCCAGGATGGAACCGGCCATGGGCAGGTTCCAGCTCACGGCCTGCCCGCCCGCGAGCTGGGCCAGGCCGACGGTGATGGGGTTCTCCGAATGGCGGGTCAGACAGATGCCCCAAAGGAATTCGTTCCAGACCTGGGTGAACTGCCAGAGACTGGTGACCACGAAGCCCGGCACCGAGAGCGGGAACACGATACGCAGGTAGATGGAATAGAAGCCCGCGCCGTCCAGCCGGGCGGATTCAATCAGAGACGTGGGAATCTGTGCGTAGAAATTCCGGAAAATCAGGGTGGTGATGGGCAGACCATAGACCACGTGGGCCAGCACCAGGCCCGGTAAGCCGCCGTAGAGGTGCATGGCGCGCAGGGTCTGGAACAGGGGGATCAGGATGATCTGGTAGGGGATGAACATGCCGAACAAAAAGAACGTGAACACCACCTCGCTGCCTTTGAATTTCCACTTGGAGAACACGTAGCCGTTGAGCGACCCCAGGATGGTGGAAAAGGCCGTGGCAAAGATGACCAGCAGGACGCTGTTGACCAGGTTGGGCTTGAGCGTCTCCAGGGCCTGGGAAAAACTGCCCAGTTGATGGACGGCGGCAGCTCCCACGAATGGGGCAGGCTGATATCCGCGGGAAATTTCAGGGCCGTGATAAAGGCCATGTAGGCCGGGGTCAGAAAGAGCACGGCCAGCAGCAGCAACAGGGCATAGTACAAGAGGGGCCCTGCGGAAAAGCGCGCGGTAGTTTGAACGGCCATTACGCGTTCCTCCGTTTCTGGCGGTACGAGCTGACCAGGTAGGGGATGATGAACAGGGCCGCCATCAGGAAGAGCACCACGGCGATGGCCGCGCCCTTGGCAAAGTCATTGGCCCGGAATGTCGTCAGGTACATGTTCAACGCGGGGTGTCCGGTTTCGGCGTTGTCCGGACCGGTCATGACGAAAATCAGGTCGAACATCTTGAGCGAGATATGCGAGAGGATGATCACGGCGCTGATGGTGATGGGTTTGAGCATGGGAATGGCAACGTGGCGGTAGTAGGCGAACTCGTTTGCGCCGTCCAGCCGCGCCGCGTCCACCAGGTCCTGCGAGATGCCGTTGAATCCTGCCAGGTACAGGGCCATGGTATAGCCCGTGTACTGCCAGATGGTGGCGATGATGATGCCTATGGTGGCCAGGTTGAAGCCGTGCAGTTCGTCCATCCAGAGGATTTTTGGCAGCATGCCGCCGAACAGCCAGGCGCACGCGCCGATGCATACGCCGGGCGCCAGCCAGTACTTCAACGCCCTGCGCGGTTTTTCTCTGAGCACGTACAATCCGCCCAGAATCAACACCACGGCGGCCAGATAAAGCAACACCTGCAGCAGATGCTGCCAGTCGAATTCCAGGATGGTGCCCTTGCTGGAAAGCCACTGGAAGGTGAACGGCTTGAAGCCCAGATAGGTCGGCAGGATGTTCACGCCGCCCTGGGGCGCCAGCAGCCAGCGCCAGATGGTGCCTGAAACAATAAACGACAAGGACATGGGGTAGAGAAACACCGTCCGGAAGAAGCCCTCGCCCCAGGGCTTGCGGTCCAGCAGAATGGCGATGAACATGCCCAGGCCCACGGCCCCGACCAGCAGCAGCACCGAATAATAGACCGCATTGACCAGATCCTGGCGGAAATGGCTGTCCAGAAAGCCTGTGAACAGGTCGACGTAATTCTGCAGCCCGATGAAATTCTTGACCGGATGCTCGGCCAGGGCGCCTTCCTTGCCCCAGTCCGTGAACGACGTCCAGATCGTGTTGCCGATAAATCCGTATACGAAAATCGCAATCAGAATCATGGATGGCAACAGCGTCAGAAACGCCTTGAGCCTGTCCTTGGATACCTCGCGCATGTGTCCCTCGCCTGCTGTAAGAGGCCTCCGGCGGCCAAAGAACCTTTTTGCCGGCTTGGCTGGATAAGAGACTCTAAGCGCTTGCAGCGCTGAGAGTCTCTAAAAAAAAGGTTCTTTGGAATATCCAAAAACTTTTAACTGTTCTTGAAAATGAGCGGAGGCCTCTAATTAGTTGCGGGTCCAGTTTCTTGTTTATTTACCGATGCCGTTTTTCTTGGCGATCTGCTGGGTGGCCTTGGCGACCATTTCCGGGCTGCGGGTTTTGAGGAACATCTCCATGACCGAAGCGAAGTCGTTCATGAAGCCCTCGTTGGCCACAACGCCGTGGGCCAGGCTGCCGACGATACGGTCTTTGCCGAAATCAGCGGCCGCGGATTTGGCGTAGACATTGTATTTGGAAAGATCGCTGTCCAGGCGCGGCGAAATCGAGCCTTTGAGCGGGTTGAAGGTGTCGCTGCCTTCCTTGGAGCCGAGCATGGCCAGCCAGGCCAGGGCGTTGTCCCGGTGCGGCGCGTTTTTGGGCAGGCCGAACGAGTCGGACAGAAAGATGAACACGCCGTCGGTGCCCGGAGAGGGCAGCCAGCCGAAGCCTTTGGTGGGCTCGAGTTTTTTGGTGGTGGCCATGTATCCGGCGGCCCAGTCGCCCATGATGTTGAAGGCCGCGCGGCCTTCAACGACCATGTCGGTAGCCTGCTGCCAGGAAAGCGAGGAGGCGTCAGTGTTGGTGTAGTCCAGAACCTTGCCGAAGAGTTCCCAGATTTTCTTGCCTTCGGGGCTGTCGAAAGAGAGCTCGCCGCTCCACAGTTTGTCGTAGTTCTCCGGACCAACGGCCGCCACGGCAACGGATTCCCAGAGGTGGTTGGCGGTCCAGTTGGTGGCCAGGGCCAGAGGCACGATGCCCTGTTCCTTCAGCTTGGGCGCGATGGCCAGAAAATCATCCCAGGTCTTGGGAGCTTCCACGCCCCATTTCTTGAGATTTTCAGGGATGTACCAGAGCACATTGGAGCGGTGGACGGTCACGGGCACGGACCAGATGCCCTTGTCCGTACCGATCTGTTTGATCACGCCTTCGGGGAAGGCTTTCATCCAGCCTTCTTTTTTAAACAGGGGGGTCAGGTCTTCCATCCGGTCGGCCTTGACCCACGTTCCGATCAGCTCCTGCCCGGCGTGCACCTGGAAGCTGTCCGGCGGATTGCCGCCCAGCATACGGGTTTTGAGCACGGCCTTGGCGTTGATGCCCGAGCCGCCGGTGATCGTGGCGTTGATCACCTTGATGTCCGGGTATTTGGTTTCAAAGGCCTTGATCAACGCCTCCAGGGCCGGGCCTTCATCCCCTGCCCACCAGGAAAAAATTTCTACTTCGCTTTTGGGCGCGGCGGCCAGAGCCGTCGAGGTGAAAACGGCCAGAGAGCACAGCGCCAGAAAAACACAGAACACACCAACGAGCCTTTTCATTTTCTCCTCCTTGATTCGGATCCGTCAGCTACACGGTACGGCCTTTTGTAGCGACAGCAGCTAACGCATTTTCGCCTTGAAATAAGGCTTGCATCTGAACAATACCCTCAGTTGACTCCGGGTCGAACAGGGACGCACGCTCGAGATCGAATCCCACTTCGATTTCGTCGTCCGTGTGCACGTCGAGGCGTCCCTCCACTTCTGCTATCATGTTCGCGCCCGCCTGCTGGAATGCCAGCAGCGAATGCGCGCCCAGTACTTCGGATATGACCACCTTGCCGCGCGTACGCCATTGCTCGGGAAGACGCTCCAGCGCGTGCGCGACCTTGACGGCGTCCGGTCGGATGCCCAGCAAGACCTTCCGGCCCGGGGCGATGTTTTTCCATTTGTTCCGCGGCAGGGGCATGGCCAGGCCGTCGCGGACAAAACAGAGCGCCTCGTTCTGCAGTTCCAGACCGCCGCTGAGGATGTTCATGGGCGGATTGCCGATGAACTGCGCCACAAAAACATTGGCGGGTTGTTCGAAGACTTCCACGGGCGTGCCCACCTGCTGGATGTACCCGTCCTTGAGAATGACGATACGGTCGGCCAGGGTCATGGCTTCGATCTGGTCGTGGGTGACGTAAATGGTGGTGGTCTTGAGCCGCAGGTGCATTTTGCGCAGCTCTATGCGCATCTGCATCCGCAGCTGGGCGTCGAGATTGGAAAGCGGTTCGTCGAACAGAAAAACCGCGGGCTGGCGCACGATGGCCCGGCCCATGGCCACGCGCTGGCGCTGGCCGCCTGAGAGTTCCGAGGGCTTGCGGTCCAGCAGGGCTTCCAGTTCGAGCACGGCCGCGGCCTTGTCCACTGCCGCGGAGATTGCGTCGCGGGAGCGTTTGGCCATTTTCAGGCTGAAGCCCATGTTGTCGCGTACGGTCATGTGCGGATACAGGGCATAGTTCTGGAAAACCATGGCCACGTTGCGATCCTTGGGGGAAACGTCGTTGACCGCCTGTCCGCCGATGAGGATTTCGCCGTCCGAGACTTTTTCCAGTCCGGCGATCATCCGCAGGACGGTTGATTTGCCGCAGCCCGAAGGCCCGACAAGGACCACGAATTCGCTGTCGCGTATCTGGAGGTCGATCCCGTGGACCACCATTGTCGCGCCAAAGCGTTTGACCACTTTCCGCAATTCCACTTCAGCCATGGCATCTTCCTTGTTTTACCGGCAGCAGCGTTTCCCCTCTGCCCCGACGCAACCGGAGCGCATCTGCAAGAATCAGTGTGTAGATCAGTATTAATCACAGTACGACTTTTTTTAATTACAGGCTATCCCTTTACATGCATAAAAAAAGAGATATTGCCGCAGCAGAAATAAAAGGCCGTATAAAGGGAAGAACAAGTTGGCGCGTACGAAAAAAAAACCGCAACCATCCGGAAAAGTGTTTTTTCCCCGGTAGTTGCGGCCTGCGAGTCGTAGGGTCCGCTGGAGGGAACAGGGCAGCCTCAGCGCCGTTTGCGCGGACGTTTGGCGGTCTGGTAGTCGTAGTACATGGCCGTGAGTTCGGCCAGGCGGTCGTCCACCAGGCGGTAGAGGCTGTTGGCAGGGAATCCGCCGCTTTTGAGCCTGCGTCCGGCCGGCATGCCCGTCAGCAGCTCCATGGCTTCCTCGATCCGCCGGATCGGATAGATGTGGAAAAGGCCGTCCTTGACGGCGTCCACTACCTCGTCCTTGAGCATGAGATGGTCGCGGTTGTCCGCGGGCAGCAGCACGCCTTGCTCGCCGGTAAGCCCCTGGCGCTTGCAGACTTCGAAAAAACCTTCGATTTTGCGGGTCACGCCACCCACGGCCATGATGGCGCCGGACTGGCTCACCGCGCCGGTAAAGGCCAGGGAAAAGTTGATGGGCTTGTCCGAAAGGGCCGAAAGCAGGGCGGCGAGTTCGGCGCCTGAAGCCGAATCGCCTTCCACGCCCGCATAGCTTTGTTCGAAACAGAGGCTGCCCGTAAAAACCAGGGGCTTGTTGTGGGCGAACATGGCCGAGAGATAGCCTTTGAGGATCATCATGGCCTTGGTATGGATGGGGCCGCCCAGTTCGGCCTCGCGTTCGAGATCCACCACGCCGCCGTCGCCCACGCCCACCGTGCAGGCGATCTGGTGGGGCAGTCCGAATTCGTAGTCGCCGTACCAGGAAACCGAAAGCCCGTTGACCCGGCCCACGGATTCGCCGCTTGTGGGCAGCTTGATAAGGTCGCGGTCGTACTCCTCCATGAATTCTTCTTCATAGAGGTTGGAGCGGTAGTCCCTGGCTGCTTCCGCGGTCCGGAGCACTTCGTTGTCCACCATTTTTTTGCCGTGCATTTCGGCCAGGGCCGCGGCTTCCACCATGAGCTCGCGCAACAACGGCAGCTTGAGGGAGAGCTTTTTCTGGTCTCCGGCCAGGCGCGAGCTGAAGTCCGCCAGCCCGGCCAGGGCCGAGCGGGAAAACGGCATCAGTTCGGCTTCTTCGATGATCCGGCTGAGATAGAGAAAATAGCCCCGGATGTTGGCCATGTTCCGCAGCATGGTGTCCTGCATGTGGGCCTTGATCTTGAACAGCTTGGGAAAACGGTCGTCGTGCGTATGCAGCAGCTCGAATACTTCGTCCGTGCCCACCAGAACGACCTTGACGTTCACGGGTACGGGCTGGGGTTCGATGGTACGGCTGCGGGACTGCTCGTGGCTGTCGTCCGTGTCCTCGATTTTGGCCAGGCCCGAACGCAGCGCGCGCAGCAAACCTTCCCAGGCTGCGGTGTGCTGCATCATGTCTTCCACGTGCAGCAGCAGATAGCCGCCGTTGGCACGGTGCAGCGCGCCGGATTTGATCAGGGTGAAGTCCGTGATCAGGGCGCCCATTTCGGATTCGCGCTCCACGCAGCCCAGCAGGTTGCAGGAGGTGGGATGGTCTTCAATGATGATGGGCGCGCCTTTCAGCTCGCTGTTGTCCACGAACACGTTGATGTCGTAACGGATCTGGAAACTGTCGCCGCCGAGATGGCCGGTGAGCGCGCTTTCCGGCAGCAATGGAGCGGGCGCGGGCTCCTTGGGAGCGAACTGGTCGAGATTGTCGAGAATGTCCTGGCGCATGCCCTGCAGGTAGTCGCCGAACTCTTTGCCGGTGATTTTTTCGGAAAAGCGCTTGGCCAGGGGATCGAAATATTCGCGGAGCACCTCTTCGAGGATTTCCAGATCCAGGTTCTGCTCGTTTTCCTGAAAGCCCTTTTCCTCGTTATTCATTTTGCGCAGCAGGTCCTGCATGGCGTTCATCAGCTTTTCGCTGTCGACCTTGAGCCGCTTGCGGATTTTCGGGTCCAGTTTGTCGAATTCCTCTTCGGAGAGCAGTTTACCTTCTACCAGCGGATACAGGGTCATGCCGCCCTCTTCGTCCACGTCCAGGTTGAAGCCCTGGCCCGCGGCCTCGGATTCCATTTCGCCCATGAGCTGTTCCCGGACGGTCTGGAATTTTTCCATTATGGCGGTGCGTTTATTCAGGTAGGATTCGTTTTCAAAGCGGACGGGCAATTCCTTGCGAATGTTGGCCACTACCTGGGAAAGTTCGCTTTTCAGCTTTTTGCCCATGCCGTTGGGGAGCAGGAGCAGTTTGGGCTTGTCTTCGTTTTCAAAGTTGTTGACGTAGACAATATCCGGCGGCGGGCTGGCCTTGGCCGCTTCGGGAGCGAGAAAGTCCTGGACCATGAAGCTGCGCCCCATGTTGGGTTCGCCTGCCAGGTAGACGTTGTACCCCTTGTCCCTGATGCGCATGCCCAGGCGCAAGGCTTCCAGAGCGCGCGGCTGGGAGAGCATACGGCCGGCGGGCTTGGATTTGGAGGTTATCTCGGTGCTGTCCTCGTAAGGGACTTTTTCAGGGTCCAGCCTGGCCCTGAGCTTTTGCCATGCAAGCGGTGTGGTTTTGGCCATATGGAAAAAATACCTCGGAAACGGTTTTCGCCTCCCCCTGGCTGGGGGAAGTCTACCCGGTAATATAGCTCGAAACAATAAGCCAAGAGCGCAACATGTCAAGGTGTTGCAACAGAGACCTTTCCCTGGGGTTTGCCGATTGCTCGTTTTTTTATTACATTTATGCAATAATATATTTTTTGCATAATATGTTCGAAGTACTACTATGTAATAATAGGATAGGTAAAGGGTTTGTGTTTTTTGGGCCGATCCTTGGGTAGCCCTATGGACTTTATTGCATGCAATGGGTAAGAACATTTGCATGCCACGCAGGGGATCTGTTCTGGATATTGCAGTTAACCTGTTGGTTATGAAGGATTTAACACATTGGGGACATGAATATGAAGATAGAAGAAGTACAACTTGACGATACCTTGACGCATATCGCGCTTTCCGGGCGGCTGGACGCCGTGGGCATCAAGACCGAAGATCTGAAGTTCTACGCCATCACGGCGGGGCGCCACCACCCGGCGTTGCTGGATCTGAGCGGCGTATCCTTTATGTCCTCCGTGGGCATCCGGATGTTCATCAAAAGCGCAAAAGGGTTGCATGCGGAAGGAAAGCGCATGGCGTTGCTCAGCCCCACGGACGTTGTCCGGGATCTGCTGGAAGTTGCCGGAGTGGACGAACTCCTGCCGATTTTCACGGACCTGGAAGAAGCCAAAAAATACGTTTTCAGCCCGGTGGAGTAGCCGTTTCCAGGCCATTGGCCGCCCGGCGTCTTGCCGTAGCGCCCAAGCCCTCATGGTCTTACGCGTTCTTTGAAGCGACGGAAGTATTGCTGATCTGCAGAAAAAACATCGGCGGCTTCCCGGATGCATCTGAGCGCTCTCTGCTCGCAGCAACCGCGTTGTAAAATAGTCACAGCCAGACTCTCCCGCAATCGTCGCCGCAGGTCCGGAAAGGGAACCGCTTTCCGTAGCGCGGACTATCTGTTTCCACTTGATGCATACGTGTTGGTTGATTATTTCGTGCTACTCTTCCAGTCGGTTTGAGAAAAACGTTTTTAAATTTCTTGCTAGCTTAAGTGGAATGTCGTAAAGGACGCTAAAAGGTTTCAGATATGGCTATTGCGACGCGGGAATCAGCTCTTCAACCCCCATAACACACGGTCCGATCTGCTTATGGGTCTCATAAGTTTCCAATTTGCTTTATTTTTCCTGATCATTCTTCCGGTAAACTGGATGCTGCGTTCGCGGGGGACGGCCTACCGGCTTTTTTTGCTTGCGGCTTCTTATTTTTTCTACGGTTCGTTTCAGCTCTGGTTTTTATTTCTGCTGATTAATTTCAGTTTTTTCACTTGGTTGCTCCCCTTGCTCATGGCCCGTACGCAGCATAAGGGGACGCGGCGCGGGCTGATTGTCCTGCAGGTTTGCATCGGTCTGGCCGGGCTGGCTTTTTTCAAATATTACGATTTCATCTACCAAAGCGCGGATGTGCTGCTGGTTTCGCTGGGAATGCAGAACCAGTTGCCGCAATGGGACATTTTCCTGCCCATAGGCATTTCATTTTTCACCTTTCAGGGGCTTTCCTACGGCATAGACGTCTACCGCGACTCCAAGGCCGTGGTGAAAAGCCCGCTGGACATCTTTATTTTTGTGGCTTTTTTCCCCACGATTCTTAGCGGTCCCATTTTGCGGACCTGGCAGCTGCTGCCCCAGCTGGACCACGGCGAGCTGGACCGTGAAAAAAGCGCGCAGGGATTTTTTCTGATTCTGAGCGGATTGTTTAAAAAATTGTTTCTTGCCACCTACCTGGCGGAGCATCTCGTACAGCATGCGTTCGAGTTTCCGGACGGCTTTTCCTCCTGGGCGGTGCTGTGCGCCACCTTCGGCTATTCCATCCAGATTCTGGCCGATTTTTCCGGTTATACGGATCTTGTCATGGGCATAGCCCTGTTGCTGGGCTTTTCCATTCCGGACAATTTCGACAGTCCGTATCGTTCGACCAGCCTGCAGGAATTCTGGCGGCGCTGGCACATCAGTTTTTCGTTTTGGCTGCGCGACTATCTGTACATCAGCATGGGCGGGAGCCGTGTGGGAAAATTGCGTAAATATTGCAATCTGTTCGTGACCATGGCCCTGGGCGGGCTCTGGCATGGGGCCGGATACAACTTTTTGTTTTGGGGCGTTATCCATGGCCTGGGCCTGATGGTGGTGCACGGCTTCCGGGACTTGAAAAAAGTTCTTTTTGGGCCGCCAGCCTCGGGCAAGGCCGCTTCTTTTTCTTTTTTCGGCCTGTTGACGAAATCCAGCTCCTGGCTGTTGACCTTCGTGTTCGTGACCTTTGCCTGGGTGTTTTTCGGCGCGGAAGACTTCAGTCGCGCGGTCGAGATTCTGCAGCGTATTGCGGCCATGGATCCGGAGGGGGAAGGAGTTCGGTTTCTGGTCTATATTATCATCGCGGGTGTGCTCTTGAAGGAAGTCTTGAGCTTTGATATACAAAAATTTTACGTTTCGCATGTAAAAAAATGGCCTGTCCCCCTGCAGGCGTTACTGGTTGGATTGCTTTGCGCCATCATTATCAGGCTCGGACCCGATGGCGTACCTTCGTTTATTTATTACCGCTTTTAACAAGCATTGTTCGGATGCACGGCCATGAATAAATACGTGGTACAAACGGTCGCCATATACGCCCTCGCGCTTTTGATCTGTTCTTTCATCAATATCGACAAGATCGCTCCCTGGTATCGCCTGGAAGCCACTTCCCAGGAAAGTCCGCTGGTACGGGGGCTGAACAAGGTGGAGGGCTTTGCCCAAGAAAGCGGCGTACATTCCGCGGTGAAGAAATTCGACTGCTCCACCGCTTTTCTCTTCAATGATACGTACAAAGACAATTCCGACTGTTTTTTGGAGCAGGAAGAAATAAGCGACAATGGCGGGTGCGATCCGGAAAAAATGCGCAAACTGCGTTTGATGGCCCGCGTACTCTATGACCAGTTGCAACGTAGAAAACTCTCCGGGACGGCGCCGCGTATCGCGCATGCCGACTGGACGGTCCCTGCGGGCTCTGTCCTGCCGGACGGCATCCTCAAGATACAGTACGCGGAGCAGGAAACTTCGGCCGGCATTTCGGTTGAATCCCAAGATCTTCCCGCCACCGGGCAGGTGGCCCAAAGCTCCCGGCCTGTCGAAAAGTCCGAGGTGAAGGTGGAGATGGGGGCGAACAAGCAGCTGCTCCAGCAAAAAAGGCTGCAAACGTCTGTCCCTGTCCTTGCTCCGGAACCTCCCCAGCTGCATGAGCATGATCTTTCGCCCACGTCCATTCTGGTCATCGGCGATTCACTGGCCATTGGCTTGGCGCGTTCCTTCGAGTACGCGCTCGAACGCTATGACGATGTGACCTTTGCCAGAGTGGGGAAGGTTTCCAGCGGCCTGGCTATACCGCATCTTTTTGATTGGGAAAAGAAAGTTCAAGTGCTCATAGATGAATACCGGCCGAATTTCATTGTCATTTTGATGGGCATCAACGACGCCAACAACAATATCCGGGTGGATGGTAAAAAAGCCATTCTGGGAACGCCGTCCTGGCCTGTCGCGTATCAAAAACGCGTTGAACGTTTCCTGGAGATAATCAAAACCAAAAATGTTCCGGTATACTGGGTCGGGCTTCCCATTGTCAGGGATGAGGCCATGACCGAACGTATCTGGCTTACAAATGAAACGGCAAAGAAAGCCTGTACCAATTCTTCGGATTGTCGCTTTATTGATACATGGCAGCTGTTGACAGATGAAAACGGGCGATATACTAATTATAAAAAGGATAGCAAGGGATACAATGTGCGCATCAGGGCAAAGGACGGGGTCCACTTTTCCAGGGAAGGTGGAGATCTGTTAACCAACTATATCTTGGATTATATTACCAAGTATGTTGACTTGCATCCCAAAAAAGCCAGTTCAGTTTCTCAGGAAGATAAAAGTACAATGTAGATTTTAACATGTAGTGTTCTGCCGTTGATGCTTTAGCCGTTTCTCAAACCTTGCTGATATCCCTATTTTTATAGATGTAGTTTTTTCTCCTGCACAATATCCTATTGTTCGGGAACTTGTTGGAGTTTATTGATATGCGTATGCTTTCTCAAGCATTGGTAATAGTGCTTGTTCTTTTGGTTTTTCCTTTGCCGGGAAACCAGGCGAGCATGTTGCACAGTTTCAATGTGCGTTTTCCTGTCACCTCAAAAGCACCACAAAAGCCACCTCACTTTTACAAACCCACTGTTGTAGCCGCCTATACACCCGCACCGAAGCACCTGGATGAAGTCAAACCCCTTGAAAAAAAACCGACGATACAGACGAACACCGCCAAAAAGCAGCAGGTCAAAAAACAAACACCTGCAGCCAAGAAGTCCAGACTGCGCCGGGTCAGCAAAAATGAAGTAAATTTCAACGGTTCTTCTCTTCCCAAGCAATCCATCGTGGTCATTGGAGATTCCTTGTCCATCCCGCTCGGGCAACGCCTGGAGGAGTATTTTTCCAAATACAACGACATTTCTTTTGCCAGACGGGGCAAAGTCAGCAGCGGCCTGGCCAGGCCGGATTTTTTTGATTGGGATAAAAATCTCACTGAAATGGTCGAAAAAAATAGTCCGACCACCCTGGTGATCATGATCGGCACCAACGACAACAAATCACTTAAGCGCCGGGATGGAAAAGTCATCGCTTTCGGCAATCCCAACTGGGCCAAGGAATACACGCGCCGGATGAAGCATCTTTTTGATATTGCCAGAAAAGCCAATCCGAAGTGCCGTATCTTCTGGGTGGGCGCGCCGATTATGGAACCGAAAAAGCTCAACACGGATGTGATGCGCATCAACCATGTTATACGGACGCTTTGCCAGAGAACGCCCAATTGTCGTTATGTGGATACCTGGGACGCCTTGGCGGATGATGACGGACATTTTGCCCAATATGCCACAAATCTGACCGGCGAGCGTGTCCGCCTGCGAGCCAATGACGGCGTACATGTCACCCATTTCGCCTCGAAAATATTGGCCGTACGCTGCCTCAAGGCCATTGCCGACGCCTCCTGATCCTTTTTGCCGCAACAATCGTTTTCCCCACAAATTTCGCCTCATCTCCTTCGAGCATGTTAGCTGAAAGAATTCAGTACAAAAAAACAAGATTTCTAGAATCTCATCTCCAATTTTTTTATTTTTATGGATTACGGCTCTAGTGTAACGTCCTTACGAATTTACCGCCGTCGGCAGCAAAAAACCCGTATCCAGCAACCAGATAGCCCTGGTAAAATAATAATGCCTCAAGAATAACCATAGATTGTTTCATTCCGCGATAGCCGTCTCACAATATTTCTTACAATTCTCCTGTGCCAGTCGAAAAAAGTATAACAATATTCAGATGATTGTATTTTTTGAAAAAAAACGTATAGTTTTTTAACCTACATGTAGCCTGTCTATTTCAAACACCAGGAGAGAAGTATGACCGCCGTAAACAAGTTGCCGTCTTTAGTACTCCTACTCTGCGTAGTCTTAGCTACTGCGTTACCTGCAAATGCGGAGAGCAGCTATTCCAAAAGGTTAACCATCACCAACAATTGTGGGGATGACGCATGGATGTTCATCATTCCTCCTGTAGATGATGTCGGTTTCCCCCAATCGCAGTATTGGGTTTCGCAAAATGGGGCGACTACAGTTTATGCTGCAATCTGCTCGGATGACGACAATACGTGCAAGCAACAGAACACCCAGTACAAGCTTGTCATACCCTCGGGCGAAAGCCAGACCTTTTCCGTACCTGATGCCGGTTCGGCTTCATTCAAATCGTATTTCAAGCTAGGATGTGTGGCGGGAACGAGTCCCTTTGAGGAGTTCGGCAACTGCAAACTTGGAGCAGACTTTCCCAGCTCCCTGCTTGGCAGCGATCTGGCCGGTACGCACACCTGGTTTGAAGTTACCTGGGGCTGCAACGCGTCTGATTACAACACCTATTGCAGCTCGGATCCCGGATCTGACGAATGTTTGCAGCATTGCGCCGAAAACCCGGTGAATAATCAAGCGCTGGGAGCCGAAGACAATTTCGACATCAGCGTTGTCGACGGCTACGGCATGCCCATGTCCGTTGTTGCCGAAGGCGACGGCCAGGATCAATGCAGCAATCAGAGCGGCACCACCGGCGTCAACTCCAAGGACCTGGGATTTCTCGACCTCGCCAGTTGTCCGGCGGAAACCTCGGCAACGCTCGAGGTTCCCAGTGAAGGCGACGAAGCAAACATCTACAACTGGTTGAACGCACAAAAAAGCATCGAACTCTGGAGTACGTACCAATATACTGATGGGAACACCTACATGCAGAACTGCACCCATCCGCATATCTGGTTCAGCTCAAACGTGTTGGGAACAAATATTACCGATTCCAATCGGCCCATCACACCGGCCAACGGCACCACCTGCACCTCCGCCAACTGGTACGGTTGCGCCGATTCCTGCACAGAGGACGACGATGGCCAGACAATTACGAAAACGCCTTCCGCGGGTGCGGAACAATGTCTGGACGGCCCCGGTGACGGCAGCAAAAACGTTGCAAAAACAAAGTATGTCCGACGGCTCAAAGCCATGGGCATCACCGGATATACCTGGCAGTATGACGATGCGACTGGCGACGCAAGCTGTCCGCAGGGCCTGACGTACACTCTGACGCTTTGTCCCTTGAAAGCAGGCCAAACTCCCTACGATACGTCAACGCAAAAATGGACCTTTGTCAGCGACAGCAACAGCTGTACGCTGGCAGGAGATGACGCCACAGATACCTATGACAACTATTGGGAATGTATCAGCAGCAATGCCAAATATGCTGTCGCCAAGCATACGGGTGTAGAATACTGCGTACCGGATGCCGATGGAGATTACGATAATTATCTGGCCTGCGCCAATACTCTTGATGCCGTACCTGATAAACAGGAAGATATTGTCTGGAGAAATACCACTACTGGAAAAAATGCTGTTTGGCAGATGAAAGGAGAGACGTATCGATCTTATAATTTGATCGATGATGTCCCGCTTGGTTGGAATATCGTCGGCATGTATGATTTCAATGAGGATGGGTATACCGACATTTTTTGGCATAACGTCCAATCCGGTAAAAACGCCATCTGGTACATGCGCCGTACGGAGCGTCAAAGCTGGGTGCTCATTGACAAGACAGATAACGCCTGGCTCCCCAAAGGCATTGGAGACTTCAACAAAAACGGTACTCCCGACATCGTCTGGCGAAATACGGAGAATGGCAAGAACTACGTTTGGTATATGGACGATGCCACTTTCAAAGGCGATGCTCCGCTGCCCGAACGCGATCTGCCCTGGGAACTTGCGGGAGTGGCTGATTTTAATGACGACGACTATCCGGACCTGTTGTGGCATAATCCGGATAGCGGCGAAAACGACATCTGGCTGATGGAAAAAATCAATCGCAATGAAACGGTCAGTCTGCCCGCGACGAAAACAGAATGGGAACTCGTCGGGACCATTGATATCAACAATCGTGGACAGGTGGACATCCTCTGGCGCCGCCCGGATCAGGAAAAAACAGCCATCTGGCGGATGAACGGAACCTCGCTTGCCAGCTACGATTTTCTGAAATCAGCGCCTTCCACCTGGGAAGTACAGGGAACAGGCGCTGTATACTGATTGCACAGCTTCTGAAACAATAAAAGCCGGGCAGAGACTGATCTGTCCGGCTTTTATTCTAGTGAGTCGTCCTTGAAAAATATTCAACCAGTTAAAATGTCATAACGTTTTTCCCGCCGTCGTGGAATTGAGCTCCCCGAAGTCGGGCAAGACTGGAACCATCCGCCGAGGTCTCGTAACTACTAGATATTTCTGCAAAAAATTATGA
The DNA here is from genome assembly GCA_963677785.2 of Desulfovibrionaceae bacterium. GTDB lineage: Bacteria > Desulfobacterota > Desulfovibrionia > Desulfovibrionales > Desulfovibrionaceae. The sequence goes on from CAXXDH010000003.1 coordinate 1,249,814, forward strand.
GAAATAGCCCTTTGCTATTGGATACGAGTTATCGTATGACTAGTCTAACAAAATAACCTAACACCTGGGTTTATTTCCCCCAAAACAATTCCGACCAATGTCAAACGAGCAGATTCCTTTGCTTTCGGATGGCGGCCTGGCCGAGGCAAAACAAAATATTCTCGAACTTGAGACCCTGCTGGGACTCTATCATCTGACGGCGGAAGCACTGCTCTCCGAAACAGGGGATGCAGGGTACGGTCGTCTGATCGAACGTCTGCAGCTGTTGTTTCAATGCGAATTCGGCTTGTTCGGCCATATCGATCCCGAAGGCAGCCTCGTATTTCCCTGCGTGCCGGACAACGTACGGGAAAGCTGCGGCGTGCCCGTCACAAACACTCGATTCGCCCGGAGCAGCTGGGTCGGCCTTTGGGGAAGATCTCTTACCGAACAAAAAAGCCTGTATGCCAATGAGGGGTTGCGTGTACCGAAAAAACACATTGCCCTGCATAATTGCCTTTCCGTACCTGTCCTGTTCAAAAGCGACCTGGTGGGGCTGCTGTTGCTCGCCAACCGGCCCGGAGGTTTTTCTTCCCAAGACGCGCAGCGGTTGGAATCAGTCGCCGCTTTTATCGGACCAGTCCTGAAGACCCGCCTGGAGGAAAAGCGTAAAAGCGCGGCCCTGGCCCGCAGTGAAGAAAACTACCGTCTGCTGGTGGAAAATCAGAACGAACTGGTAGTCAAGGTTGACCTGGATGGCCGGTTTCTTTTTGTCAGTCCGAGTTATTGCCAGGTATTCGGCAAAACCGAACAGGAACTGCTGGGACAAAGTTTTTGGCCCTTGGTGCACGAAGACGATCTTGAAGCCGCAATGCGGGCGTTGAAATCCGCCCAGAGACCGCCTTATACCGCCTATACGGAACAACGAGCCTTGACCAAAGCCGGGGCACGCTGGCTGGCCTGGTCGGACCGAGGCATTTTGGACGATTCGGGCGCCGTAGTCGCCATTATCGGCGTGGGCCGGGATGTCACCTCCCGTGTCATGGCGGAACAGGCGCTTGCCAAAAGCGAGGAGCGACTGAAACTGGCCATGGACTCGGTCAGCGACGGCATTTGGGACTGGAATCCGGAAAGCGGCGTGATGTTCTGCAGCCCGAGCTGTTTTACGATGTTGGGCTTCGGACTGCGGGAAATTTCGGAAACCTTCGGAATGTGGCGCAGTCTCATTCATCCGAAGGATTATCAGCTCGTCAAAAAACTGGTCAAGTCGCATTACGGTCTTGATACCGCGTTTGAGACCGAATTTCGGATGCAGACCAAAGACCACGACTGGAAATGGGTGATGTGCCGCGGCAAGGTCGTCGAACGTGATTCCAGCGGCAAAGCCTTGCGTTTGGCGGGAACCACCGTAGATATTACCCGCACCAAACTGGCCGAGCAGGCTGCGGAAACCGCGAACAAGGCCAAAAGCGAATTTCTCGCCAATATGAGCCACGAGATCCGTACGCCCCTTAATGGTATCCTGGGGATGCTGCAGCTCATCAAGACCACAACCACGGAACCCGAACTGGAACAGTATTGCGACACAGCGCAGCACTCCGGAAAACGGCTGGCCTCGCTGGTGGGTGATATTCTGGATCTTTCCAAAATCGAAGCCGGCAAGATGCGGATTCACCGTGACCCCTTTGATCTGGTCGATACTGTCCGGGCTGTTGAGCAGCTTTTCAGGCCCGCGGCCGCACAACAAGGACTGCAACTAGAAGTCGACCTTGATCCGCAGCTGCCTAAAACGGTTCTCGGCGATGCTCCCCGCCTGCAGCAAATTTTGAACAATCTTTTGGGCAATGCGCTCAAATTCACCGCAACGGGCGGTGTCAGCATGACCGTTGCAGCCCGTCCAGATACTGACAAGAAGCTTCGGGAGATTTGTTTCACCGTTGAGGATACGGGCATAGGCATTCCCGAAGAAAAGCTCGGGGGACTGTTCGACGCCTTTTTTCAGGTGGAAGAAAGCTACAGCAGAAACTACCAGGGCGCCGGGCTGGGACTTTCCATCTCCAAGCAGTTGGTTCTGCTCATGGGCGGGCAGATTTCCGTTACCAGCCAGTCCGGCCGGGGATCGTGTTTCCGCGTCGCGCTCGCTTTGGAAGAAGTCCCTATGCAGGAAAAAAGGGCCGCACCTCGGCTAAGCAGTGCGTCGGGCAAAGACATCCGTGTGCTTGTGGCCGAAGACGACAAAGTCAGCCGGATCGGTTTGACCCGGCAGCTGGAAAAAAAAGGTTATTCTGTGGTGGCGGTCACCAACGGAGCGGAAGCCCTGGACGCCCTGCGCCAGGAAGTTTTCGAAGCCATCCTCATGGACATTCAGATGCCCGTACTCAATGGTCTGGAAGCCACGCGCATCATTCGAAACAATGCGGAATTCAAAGCGGTTTCGCAGATTCCCATTTTCGCCCTCACCGCGTATGCCATGGCCGGTGACAAAGAACGCTTCCTTGACGCCGGCATGAATGCCTATTTTTCCAAGCCCATACCATTCGATCCCCTGATACGGGCCATTGAACAGGCCGTATGTGCAGCCTGAGCTCCCGGAGCAGCAATGCGGCGTTGTTTTATTTTGCTGATTTTTTTATAATCAATTGCAATAGAATAATCTTGAAAGCCCCTACAAAAGAGAGATGCCATGTCCAAGCCCATTGGAAACCGGGTAAAATCTTGCCGGGAAGACAGCGGTTTCAGCCTGCAGGAACTGGCTGAAAAAGCGGATTGTCCGGAGGAGCTGCTGCAGCAGATCGAACAGGATGACGTCGAACCTCAGTTGGGCGAGCTGGTGCGCTTTTCACGTATTCTGAATGTGCCCTTGCGGACGTTCATGGATGATATTCTCAGCCCGGACCCCTACATAGTCCGAGGATCCGAGCTCGCAGCGGACGTGGCCGAAGATGAGCAGGCTCCTTCATCGCAGCGTTACTATTCCCTGGGCAAGGGAAAGGCCGGACGCAGCATGGAACCCTTCTACATCGTACTCGGCCCCTGCCCGCGGGAACTGAAACACTCCACCCACGACGGCGAAGAATTCATTATCGTCGTTACCGGCACGGTGCTGCTGCAATACGGCCGGAACAGCTACGAACTCGGCCCCGGCGACTGCGTATATTATAATTCCGACATGCCTCATTCGGTTTGCGCAGCGGGCGAAAAAGCCACTATTTATGCTGTGATGTACGTCGAGGATTAGATTTTTATCGACCTTGGTGGACACTTTTTTCAAATGAAAAAGGGGGCTTTCCTTTCTGAAAAGCCCCCTTGAATTGCAATCTCAAACGATCAGACTGTTTCGCTAGCCGCCCAGATAGGCTTTGCGCACCTCCGGGTCGTCCATCATTTCTTTGGATGAGCCGCCTTTGACCAGCCGTCCGTTTTCCAGAAGATACGCATGATCCGCGAAGTTCAGGGCCATGTGCGCGTTTTGCTCCACCAGCAGAATAGTGGTGCCTTCCTTGTTGATTTCCTTGAGGGCCTCGAACACGCGCAGCATCAGCAGCGGGGAGAGCCCCATGGAAGGCTCGTCCAGCAGCATCAGTTTGCGGCCGCTGACAAAGGCGCGTCCCACGGCCAGCATCTGCTGTTCGCCGCCGGAAAGCGTCCCGGCCTTCTGGCTTTTGCGCTCTTCCAGACGTTCAAAAATGGAAAAGATCCGTTCGATGTCCTTTTTGATGGCGTCTTTGTCCTTGCGGGCAAAGGCCGAGAGCTGCAGGTTTTCGAGCACGGTCAGGTTGCCGAACAAGCGCCGGCCCTCGGGCACGTGCGAGATTCCCAGCTTGCTGACCACCTTCTCGGGCGGATATTTCAGCAAATTTTTGCCCATAAAAGTCAAAGACGTTTCCTTGCCCACGGGGACGAGTCGGGAAATGGCGCGCAGCGTGGTGCTTTTGCCCGCGCCGTTGGCGCCGATGATCGTGGTGCGGGTGCCTTCTTCAATTTCAAAGCTCAGTCCCTGAACCGCCTTGATGCGGTCGTAGGACACATGCAGATTGTCCACAGTCAGCAACATCAGGCCACCACCTTTTCATCGCCAAGGTACGCTTCGATAACCTTGGGGTTTTTCTGCACTTCCTCATGCGTGCCCTCGGCAATGATTTCGCCGAATACCAGACACTGGACCCGCTCGCAGAGTTCCGAAACCACCTTCAGCCGGTGTTCGATCAGGAATATGGCCATTTTGAACCGCGCGTGGGCCTGGCGGATGACCTCGATCATGGACTCCATTTCTTCCGGAGTCATACCAACGGTGGGTTCGTCCAGGAAAAGCACCTTGGGCTCGGTGATCAGGGCCCGGGCCATTTCCACACGCCTGGCCGCGCCATACGGCAGGTGGATGACCCATTCGTCAGCGAACTGGTCAACGCCGAACATTTTCAGGTACTCGAAGGCCATTTCTTTGGCCTCGGCCTCTTCCTTCTTGCGCCGGGGCGTATTGAAAAGCGCGCCGGTCAGGCCGTAGGTAAACTTGGAATAGCGGGCCATCATCACATGATCGAGCACGCTCATGTGCCGCCAGAGACGCATTTCCTGAAAGGTCCGGGCCAGTCCCAGGTTGGCGACCGCATTGGGCCGCATGCCGTTGATGACCTGTCCGTCAAAGACAATCTTGCCCTCGGTGGGGGTGTAGATGCCGGTGATCAGATTGAAAATGGTCGTCTTGCCCGCGCCGTTGGGGCCCAGAAGCCCCACGATCTGTCCGGCTTCCAGATGCAGATTGTATCCGTTAACAGCGCGCAGGCCGCCGAAATTGTGGCTCATGTCGATAACATCAAGCAACGCCATGCGAGCCTCCTAAAAGCAAAAAGAATGTTGAAAAGCTGTATCTATTGGGGCTCTGCACCCACGGGGCCATAACTCTCCCTAGGCTCCTGACGTCGCTGAAGGAGAGTAAGTCAAACCTCGCCAGGAAGAAACGCCCACCCACACATAACAGCCCATAAGCTCGCGAACTCGCCAACGGGCTGTAAGCACGGACCCGCGTATAAGAATAGTAATTATGTTCCAGCATGCTTAATAGGCTAACCAGCTAAAAGTTTTTGGAGATTCCAAAGAACCTTTTGCAAAAGGTTCTTTGGCCGCCGGAGGCATTCCACTCCACTATTACCTGCCGTCGCGCGGGCTCATCAGGCTGCGCATGTTGAATTCCTTGAAGGCCACAAGTCCGCGCGGGCGGTAGATCATCACCAGTATCAGCAGCAGCGGGATGCAGATCCACTTGAAAATTTCCAGCGGCCGCAGGGCTTCACCCAGCAGACTGATGGACACGGCGCCCACAATGGAGCCGTAGACGGAATTCAATCCGCCGAAGTAGACCATGGCCAGGATTTCGGCCAGCTTCTGCAGGCCGTAGGACGCCGGGCTGACAAAGCGAATCACGTGGCAGGCCAACGCGCCGGCCACTCCGGCCCAGAACGCGCCGAACAGAAACGCGCGCATCTTGGTGCTGCGGGTGTCCACGGTCATGGCTTCGGCCGCGGTCTCGTCATCGCGTACGGCGTTGAGCGCCTTGCCCAGGGTGGAGGTGACGAAATTGTTCATCATCCACACGCCGATGACGACAATGGCGAAGACCATAGGCAGGCTGGCCCAGTCCGGCTGGCCCGAAAGGCCGCGCGGTCCGCCGACGACCTCGAGGTTCTCGATAACGCTTTTGACGATGAACAAAAAGGCCAGCGAGATGATTGCCAGATAGTCGCCCCGTGTTTTGAACGAGGGTATGGCGATGATCAACGCGCCTACTGCGGCCATGGCTCCTGCCAGAACCAGTCCCACCGGAAAAAAGATGAAGGTCCAGTCCCCGCTGATAAGTGCGGGGCCGAACAGGCGGTCGTTGGCGAAAATGCCCAGGGAAAAGACGGACGCGGCATAGGCGCCCAGGGCCATGAACCCCGGATGGGAGCAGGAAAATTCGCCCATGTAGCCGTTGATCAGGTTCAGGCTCAAGGTCACCAGCACGGCGATGAGCATCAGTTTGAGCGTGATCAGCCGGTAGTCGCTGATATCCGTCCAAAGGGCGAAAATGGCGTACAGCAGCCCGAGGTGCACCAGAGTGGGGACCACAATGGGCAGCTTGAGCAGCGAACGCGACAACGCGTTGGTGAGGGGCGCGGTCAATTTGGCCACCAGCAGAACAGGAACGATGTATATGGTGGCGGTGTAGGCCAGGGATGAAAGGATGAGGTTGGGTTTTTTGAGCATCAGGAGCAGCCCGAACAGGGCGGGTACCTTGCGCATGCCCAGGGCCTTGGCCAGAGGCAATCCCACGAGCTGTTCCAGGATGACCGCCGCCAGAAAGGCCAGCAGCCAGCCGCAGAAAGGAACATTGCCCAGGAATTGAGCGATTCGCTGAAAGAACCCGCCTTTTTTGCGGGTGTCGGCGTCTTGTACTTGCATGATCGAATCCTTAGCGAATGAGACGAATTTGCTTGTCGATTTCGGCTAGAGCCGCAGCTTGGCGCTGTAAGGTTCGCCGAAAAGGCCGTGGGGCCTGAACACCAGAATCCCAAGAACGATCGAATAGGCGATCAGGTCCCTGAGCGTGGATGGAAAGATCATGGCCACGAAAATTTCGATAAAACCCAGCATGAAGCCGGCGATGCAGGCGCCCATGATCGAGCCGCGACCACCCAGAATGGCGGCCACGAAGGCCTTCCATCCGAGCATGATGCCCATGTAGGGGTCCAGGACAGGATAGGCCAGGCCGAACATGATGCCGGCCACGGCGGCCAGGCCCGAGCCGATGGCGAATGTCATCCGGGCAATGGTGTTGATGGAAACGCCCATCAGCGGCACCACGACGAAATCGTAGGCCATGGCTCGCATGGCCATGCCCCACTTGGAGCGCTGCACGAACTGGTGCAGGGCCAGCATCAGCAGCACGGAAACCACCACGATCATGATCTTGGTGTTGGTGACGAAGACGCCGCCCATCTTGTAGGTCTGCACATCGATCAAGCTGGGAAACAGTTTGCGCTGTCCGCCGACAATGGCCAGAACGCCGGTTTCAAGGATGATGCCGATCATCAGGCCGGTGATGGCCGCGGAAGCCCGGGGCGCGTCCCGCAGCGGACGATAGCCGACGCGTTCGACCAGCATGCCCAGGCAGGCGGTCAGCACCACGGAAATCATGATGGTCAGGCCGAGAATGATGAAGGGCGGCAGGGTAATGCTGCCGGCGCCGGCCAAAGCCACCAGTCCGGAGGCCACGCCAAAGGCGATGTAGGTGCCGGTCATGAAAATGTCGCCGTGGGCGAAGTTGAACAGCATCAGGATGGAGTAGACCATCGAGTAGCCCAGGGAAATGATGGCGTAAAAGCTTCCCCACTGCAGGGCGTTGATCAGGTTTTGAAAAATAAAACTGGAACTCATTGAATTGCTCCCATGCGAAGGCGGCCCGGGCTGCTGCCCGGACATTATGCCCGAACGGTTCCGGGCCGCTCCGTCAGGCGGCGGTCCATCAGGACCGCCGCCGGCCTTGTCGAATGGTGCGGCATGACTGCCGCGGTGTTGCTACAGGACGTTTAGGGGCAGACCGAATCAAAGAATTCGTATTCGCCCTTGTCGTTGATTTTGGCGATAACCGCGCACTTTTTGGGATCGCCTTCAGCGGTGAAGTTCATGGTGCCGGTGATGCCCTTGAAGTCTTGCAGTTTGGCCAGGGCGTCCTTGACCGCGGCACGGTCTTTCTTGACGTCGCCGGTCAGGCCGCCGGCTTGCTTGACGGCTTCAACCAATACGCCGATGGAGTCCCAGGTAAGGGCGGCCACGTCGTTGGGGGTTTTGCCGTACATTTTGGTGTAGCTGTCGATGAATTCCTTGGTTGCGCCTTTGGCGCCCACCGGGGAGTAGTGCGTGGAGAAGAACTGGCCCTTGCAGTCGTCGCCGCACAGGCCCATCAGGTCGCCGGAGCCCCAGGAGTCGGAACCGATGAACGGCTTGGTCCAGCCCAGGCTTTTGGCTTGTTTCACAATCAGGGGGATCTCATTGTAGTACTGCGGGATGAACAGAACGTCCGCGCCGGAGTTGATAATATTGGTCAACTGAGCGGAGAAGTCCACGTCTTTGGTGGTGAAGCTTTCAAAAGCCACAACCGAACCGGGGCCGTGGATTTCTTCAAAGGCTTTTTTGAAAAATTCAGCCAGCCCTTTGGGGTAGTCGCTGGCGATGTCGTACAGAACAGCGGCTTTTTTGGCGCCGAACTGCTTGGTGGCGAACTTGGCCAGAACCGGTCCCTGAAAAGGATCCAGGAAACAGCCGCGGAAGACATAGGGGCGGTTCAGGGTGGTGTTGGGGTTCGTGGACCAGGGGCTGATCATGGGCGTGGCGAAGTTGTTGCAGACTTCTCCGGCAGGAACGGCCTGCTTGGAGGACTGCGGGCCGATAATGGCCAGGACTTCTTCTTCCGTGATCAGTTTGGTGGCGGCTTTTACCGCGGATTCGGCCTTGGATTCGTTGTCGTCGTAAACGAATTCCACCGTGTACTTTTCGCCATTAATGTCGATGCCGCCTGTGTCATCGATCTGCTTTTTGTACATTTCAGCGGCCTCTTTGGTAGACTCGCCCACATCCGGGATGTCGCCGGTCAAGGGAATGTCCATGCCGATGACGATGGTTTCAGCCGCGTACGCCGGGACGGCCAACAGCAGACTCAGGGCCGCCAGCCAGAACAATACTTTCCTCATTTCCTAAAACCTCCTCACGTTAGTAAGAGCCAGTTCCAACAATACTTGTGCCTTGTGTACCGTACTTGCTTCAAAAAGGGAATAGTCTTTATTGTCAATGTGTTCGGTGCATTTTTTCAAAATTGAAAAAAGTTGCAACATCTTGTTTTTACGTGGTATTAATTTATTCTTTTTTTGTAAAAAGAAAGGCTTTTTAAGGTATTTTTTCAAAATGAAAAAAATATGCTTAAAATACGTTCATTCTGAAAAAACACGCCAGTTCAAAGGGTATTAGAGCTGCAGCCTTTCTGACAATTTCAGCCTGAGGAAGTTGTTTTTTGTGTCTATATTTCAATTTTGTCATATTTATACACAATCTTGTGCTGTGCGCGGCGTAACGAATGCGAGAAATCTGATTGTCAACAGTCGATAATTCCAAACGAAAAGTGTTTGGGCACGAGCTATACCATTTTTCCCTGTTTCTTTACTCCAGTTTAACTAGCAACAATAAAGCCAAAAAATAAAAAATAGAAGTGTTCGCAAAAAAAGATGCGCTTATTGCGGCTTGACTATTGCTAAAGATTTTGGCATCAAAAATAATAGGTTAGGGTAACAGATTGCTGGAAGTGCTACTATGTCCCCAATGATGTTCAAGCTGTTCTTTTTCGGAGGGGGAATGCGTAACTTGAGATCCATTCCAGGTGTTATCTGGTGTTTCTTTTTTTCTTTTGTATTCCTATTGCTGCTCATTCCCTTTTCTGCTTTTTCGTATGCTTCTGAAAGACACGCACTGCTAATAAGCTCATATCATCCAGGCTTTCCAACGTTTTTTAAGCAAATTGACGGGCTCCAATCTGTATTGAAGCCGGCTGGAATTTTGCTTGATGTTGAATTCATGGATACGAAGAGATTTTTCAAACCGCAGGACACTGCGAGGTTTCGCACGATGCTTGCGACAAAACTCGGAAGAATCCCTTCATACAAGATTGTCATTGCTGCAGATGATGCCGCTTTGCGTTTTTTAGATCAAAATAAGGATGCGTTGTTTCCGGACGTTCCTGTTGTTTTTTTCGGGATAAATGACCAGAGACAGGCGCGTACGCTTAATGACAAAAAAGCGTATCCGGGGATTATAGAGTCCGTCTCAATGCAAGAGACCATGGACGCCATCTGGCGGTTATGCCCCGATGCGGCGACCGTCTATTGCGTGGTCGACTCCACGCGCAGCGGGCAGGGCGATTTAGTCATCTTCAATGACCTCAGGGAGCGCTATCCCGACAAGTCCTTGAAAATTTTATCGCTCGCTGAAATGTCTTGGGATGCATTGGGACGCCGTCTTGAGGCCTTGACTTCCAAAGAGCCCCTGTTGCTTCTTTCGGCCTATCGGGACAAACACAATATCCCTAAATCCTTTGAAGACAGCCTGGCCTGGATTCTTTTCCATGCGCGGTCGCCGGTGTTTCACCTTTGGGAACACGGCTTGGGGGAAGGGGTGGCCGGTGGCAAAGTCATTTCCCATTTCGAACAGGGACGCCTGGCGGGCCTGCTCGCCCTGTCTATCCTGCAAGGAGATGCCGTCGCCGGACCGCCGCTCATTGAAGGCGACCAGGCCAACAAGTATATTTTCGACCATACTGTCTTGAAGCGATTCGGTATCGATCCGGCCAGGCTTCCTGAACATTCCGTGATTTTGAACGCTCCGTATTCTGTATGGGAAACCTATGGAAAAGAGCTGGTTGTGGCGATACTCTCCTTGATCGCATTGGCGGGGCTCAGCATCCTTCTCGCTGTATATGCGTTCAGGTTGCGAAAAACACGGGAGCTGTTGCAAAAGGCCAACCAACGGCTCAACGATGCGCAGCGCGTCGCGGGCGCAGGGGATTGGGAATGGGATTTGGCTTCGGACACGATCACCTGGTCTGCCAATCTCTACCGGCTGTTCGAATATGATCCGCAGCAGCCGCTGCCGAGGTATCAGGAACAGCTCGCCATGTTTCATCCAGAAAGTTCAATACGTATCCACAGGGCTCTGGAGCGGGCCAGGGAGTTTGGCGAACCCTACCAGGTAGAACTGCGCAGGACCACTGCGGACGGGCTGGAGCAGTATCTGCTGACCCACGGGAGGGCGCAAACGGATGAAAACAACAAAACAATTCGCCTCTATGGCTCCATATTGGACATCACAGAGAGCAAACTGGCGGAAAGTAAACTGGAGGCGAGCGAACAGCACTACCGCCAGGTGGTGGACGCAATTCAGGAAATGCTTGGAGTCATTGCCGCCGACGGAACGCTCCGTTTTGTGAATGCCAGATCTCTGGCGTTTTTTGCTTCGGATCAGACGCCTCAAATGGTGGTTGGAAAGAACATCAGCGAATTTTTGCCTCCGGAAAATGCCGCACGCATGCTTGACAGCTGCCAACAGGTTATTGCCACCGGCAGGCCTTTGAGCAAAGAGGTAAAAGTCGCCTTGCCGACAGGCGACAAGTGGTTTCAAAATTCGCTGACGCCGATACGTTATGGGGAGAACGGTGAAGAATGTGTGCTTTCTTTGTCCTTGGATATTACGGAGAATATGCTGCTGATCCACCATCTCTGGCAATACGAGCGGGCGCTGGAAGCCACCAGCGACCTGACGGCGCAGATAGATCAGGACCATATCTACAGAATGGCCAACCAGGCCTACCTGGACTGGGTGGACATGCCTCGGGGAGCCGTCATCGGCAAACCTGCCGATCAGGTCTTGGGAGAAGCTTACCAGCAGCTGCTTCCATTGATTGATCGTTCGCTGACCGGGGAGAGGCTGCATTGCTGTACCCAGATCAACCATCCCAGAAAGGGAAAGCGCTTTCTGGAAATTGCTTATTTTCCCGTGGAGGGTGCTGACGGAAAAAGACATGTCACGGCGGTGATTCGGGACATTACCAGAGACAAACAAAGCAGCGAGGCCGTCAGGGAAAGCGAGGAACGGTTTCGGCTGGCCTTTGAACAAACCGCGGTGGGCATGTGTTTGAACAATCTGGATGGAAAGTTCATGCGCGTCAATGAAGCTCTCTGCAATATGACCGGCTATACGGAGCAGGAGCTTCTGAACAGGACGTATGTGGACATCACGCATCCGGACGATTTGCAGGCTGTACACCAGGATGTTCAAAGCATTCTTGATGGCCGTATCGACACCTACACAAGAGAACGCCGCAATATAACAAAACAGGGTGAAATCGTATTCATTACCCTGACGGTATCGGTACTTAAAGACGTTCGCGGGACGCCCCGGTATTTTGTCGGCGTGGTGCTGGACATCACGAAGCAGAAGCAGGCGCTTGAGGAACGCGAACGCCATACAAGACATTTGCAGGAGATCCTGGATGCCACAACCGACGGCATCTGGGAATGGGATCTGGCCAGGCATACGCTGTCGTTCAGTCCACGGTACTACACGATGCTCGGCTATGAGCCGGGTGAGTTTCCCGCTTCCCCGGAGGTCTGGCTGGAGCTGGTTCATCCGGAGGATCTGGAGAGTGCCCGGGCCAAAGCCACGGCCTGGAAAGAGACCATGCAGGGAGTGTTCGAGGATACCTATCGAATGCGAACCAGGCAGGGCGGCTACCGCTGGATGGAATCCAGGGTCAAAGTTGCTGAGTTTGACGCGGATAATAAGCCGCTGCGGCTTATCGGCAGCCAGGTGGATGCGACGGAACGCCGCAGGGCGGAGCAGGAGCTTGGCCGGGCGCATAAAAGGCTCACCTTTCATATCGAGAATTCGCCTTTGGCAGTCATCGACTGGGAAAACGGAACGCATATTAAAATGTGGTCCAGCCAGGCGGAAAGCATTTTTGGTTGGAAAGCGGAGGAAGTAGCCGGCAAAAACTGGGCTGATTTTGCATTCGTCCATCCTGAAGACATGAACAATGTCCAGGAGCAGCTGGCCAGGCTTTTTGACGGCCGTGAATCCTACAATACGGTTATCAACCGCAATTACCGCAAGGACAAATCAATCGTTTATTGCCAATGGTACAATTCGCTTCTCAGGGATTCCCAAGGCAGAGTTGTTTCTTTGCTTTCGCAGGTCGCGGATGTGACGGAAATCAAGGAATACGAACAGGATTTGTTTATGGCCAAGGAGCAAGCCGAGACGGCCAGCAGGGCGAAGTCCGAATTCCTCGCCAACATGAGCCATGAAATTCGAACGCCAATGAACGGTGTGATCGGCATGCTGCAATTGATTCAGCAAACCGAACTGGACGAGGAGCAGCTGGATTACGTCTTCACCGCCACGCAATCCGCCAAGCGGTTGACGCGTTTGCTCAGCGATATCCTGGACCTGTCCAGGATCGAAGCAAACCGGCTTACGCTTCAATCCATCTCCCTGGATCTGGCGGAACTGGTCAGGCAGGTGTGTGAATTGTTTCAGCCCGCGGCCTTGCAGGCCGGCATTGATTTGACCTGCCATGTGGACAAGGGAATTCCTCAGGATCTCTATGGCGATGCTGCCCGGTTGCAGCAGATTCTGGTCAATTTCGTAGGCAATGCCCTCAAATTCACCAAAGAGGGGAGCGTGGTTGTGGAGGCCTATCCTTTGCCCAGCTCAACGCCAGAGGCGTTTCGCGTGTTGTTTTCCGTGTTCGATTCGGGTGTGGGTATTCCTGACGACAGGATCGATACGCTGTTTAAGCCGTTTTCCCAGATAGGCGAAGGCTATCGCCGGGAGTACCAGGGAGCAGGGCTAGGCCTGTCCATATGCAAAAGGCTCATCGAGCTGATGGGTGGCTCCATCTCCATTGCCAGCGAACCCGGCAAAGGCACGGCGATCTATTTCTGTGTGCTGTTTCAGAAACAGTCCTTTTCCTTGCGGTTGGATCCGGATGCCTCAAGATGCCTGCTTCCTGCGACGCGTTCTCTGAAAATACTGCTGGTTGAAGACGACAAGGTAAACCGCATCTCAATTTCCCGTCTTCTGGAAAAGCTCAAATATGAGGTTGTCTGCGTCGAAGACGGCGCCCAGTCTCTTGAGCGTTTGCGGCAGGAAGAATTTGATCTGGTGCTTATGGATATCCAGATGCCGGTCATGGACGGCGTACAAGCCACCAAGGCCATACGAAACGGCAGCGCTGGAAAAAAAGCCGCTGAACTCCCGATTGTGGCCATCACAGCGTATGCGATGGAAGGCGACAAGGAAATTTTTCTTTCCGCGGGCATGGACGACTACCTATCCAAACCAATCGGCATGGGACTGCTGGCGGACATGTTGGAAAGACTTTGCCCCTGAAACAGAGCGGCATTGCAGACGCGGCTGGAGATGATTGATGGAAATCAGCTGTCTTGATCATCTTGTCCTGACGGTCAAGGACCTGGAAGCCACAGTGGACTTTTATCAAATCGTTCTGGGCATGTCGCCTGTGCGTTTCGGGCAGGGGCGTACCGCCCTGGCCTTTGGACGCCAGAAAATCAATCTCCCCGAAGCGGGCAGGGAGTTTGGCCCCAAAGCGCTCTGTCCGCAGCCGGGAAGCGCGGATTTGTGCTTCATAACCGAGACCCCGCTGGACCAGGTGGCCGCGCAGCTGGCGTGCCAGGGCGTCGGCATTGAAGACGGTCCGGTGGAGCGTACGGGTGCTGCGGGCGCCATCCTCTCTCTCTACATTCGCGACCCGGATGGCAATTTGATCGAGCTGTCCAATTACCTTTGAAACCGGAATCTGCTGTGGTTCAGCGCAGACTCCGGGGAGCGTGACGGCGCATGACGTCGATGAGCCGGTCGTGGTCCAGGGCCCGGACCGTACGGTTGTCGCGGCCGGTCATGGTCCGGGCAGCCAGCAGGGCGTTGACGATGGCTTCTTCCGTGGCCTGCACCACGGCCAGGAAGAGCGGGTCCAGAATTTCGTTGGGTACGTACTCCATGCGGCGCAGCGTATCAGCTGCGCCCAGGGGCGTTGGGTTGGCCGTGGAAAAGGCCATGAAAATATCTCCGGAATTGTCGCCCGAAGGCGTGCCGGTCCGGCCGATGCCGATGGAGATGCGCCGGGCCAGGCGCTGGATCTGGATGGGCAGCAGCGGGGCGTCCGTGCCCATGACCACAATGATGGAGCCGGTTTCCTTGTCCCAGACCGTATGGTCCGTGAGGTAGGTGCCCACGGGGACGCCCAGAATGTTCAGCCACGGGCGGATGCCGTGGTTGGCCTGGACCAGGGCGCCCACGGAATAGCGCTGTCCGGCCAATTCCACCCGGCGCGAGGCCGTCCCCGTGCCGCCCTTGAATTCGTAGCAGATCATGCCCGTGCCGCCGCCCACGTTGCCTTCGGCCATCGGGCCGGGCGCCGCGGATTCGATGGCCTTGATCGTGTCGGCCTCGGTCACGTGCAGGCCGTCCATGTCGTTGAGGTAGGAGTCGCAGGTCTCGGCGATGACCGGCATGTACCAGGTGTAGCAGGAGCTCTCCAGGTCGCAGCAGGACGTCATCCAGCGTACGGCGCCCTGATGCGCTGCGCCAACTGAATGCGTATTGGTGATGCAGACGGGGCCGCGGAACCAGCCCGCCTCGCGCATCCAGTGCGCGGCGGTCATTTCTCCATTGCCGTTGAGCGAAAACATGGCCCCCCACACAGGGATATGCGCGTCTTTTCGTCCACGGGGCAGAACGGCGGTGACGCCCGTACGTACGGGCCCTTTGCCTACCCGGAGCGAACCTTCGCCGGAGACCAGTGTCTGAAAGCCCACTTCCACGCCCGGCACGTCCGTGATGGCATTGTATTCGCCGCACTGGCCTGGAAAGGCCAGCCCCAGCCCGCGAGCACGCGGGCGTCCGTCGATTCCAAAAACGCTGTCCGTCATTTGTCCACCTTTCGTTGCCGGCTGTCCTGCGGCAGCGTACGCCGTCCGGAAGACAGATCCTTGATGTCGTTTTCGTAATGGCTGTTCATCTGTCGCAGGGATTTGTTCAGATGGTAGCGCAGAATGTCCGAGGCCCAGCGGAAATCTCCGATCTGCATGGCCTCCAGAATCTGGACATGTTCCCCCAAAGAGGCGGCCACCCGGTCCAGACGGTATCTTCCGAGATATTCGGACAAGCGGCGCAGGTTGGTCAGTTTGCGCATCAGATCGATCATCAACGGGTTGTCGCTGAACTGCACGATCATTTCATGGAAGCGTGCGTCTATCTCGAAAAGCTCCTCAAAGACCCGGTCTTCCGAAAGCGATTCGATGGCCAGGACATGTTCGCGCCGCATGTTTTCCACGCGTTCGGGGTCCGGACATTGTTTGAAGGCGGCTACGATGCCCGGTTCGATGTACAGGCGCAACTCGTAGGAGTGGAACATCAGCTCCTTGTTGAAATCCACGAAACGCCAGCGACCGCCTGGAATGGGTATGGCCAGTCCTTCGTTGTTCAGGCGTACCAGGGCGGCGGAAATTTCGCTGCGGCTGGCCTCCAGCGTCCGGGCGAGCTGCTCCTCGCTGGTGACGCCGGTGAGCTTGCCGATGGTAATACGGTCCACCAGGGCTTGATACACCTTGGCTTCCGGCGAGGCGGTCGTGGACGGGCTGAGATTCTGCCGGGAGGGCAGCTGCTTGACCCGGTAGCCGCCGCGGCCTTTTTCCAGAATTCCCTCCCGCACGAACTTGTCGAAAACAACCCTGACCGGCGAACGTGAAAGTCCGAGCTCCCGTGCGACCTGGTCGAGCTTGATCCGTTCTCCCACTTGTATGGTATCGCTACGCAGCCGCGAAAGCACGACTTCCTGCACATATCCCTGCAACACGCTTTTCGACATATAGTTCTCTCAAAACTGTTTTTTACGCCTATAAAAAGATATTTTCAGATTGACAAGTAAAAAAACTCTGTCTAAACATCCCTTGAAAGCGCAGAATAAAAACAATTAACAGAAAAGTCAAAAATGAAGTTTAGCAATGAGCAATATTGTCGAACTTGAAAAAGTGTCCAAGGATTATCCCAGCCCGGAAGGGGGATTCGTCCATGCGTTACTTCCCACGGACTTAAGCATCCCGGACGGAAAGTTCACCACGCTGCTGGGACCGTCGGGCTGCGGCAAGACCACCATGCTTCGGCTCATCGGCGGATTTGAAAACCCCACTTCGGGTTCGGTTTTCATCGGCGGGCAGAACATGGAGGACGTGCCGCCCTTCCGGCGGCCGGTGAACACCATGTTTCAACAGTACGCCCTGTTTCCGCATCTGAATGTGGAACGCAACGTGGCCTACGGGCTCGAAGTGCAGGGCTTGTACAAAAAGGTCATCCGCGAACGGGTGGCCGAGGCCCTGGCGCTGGTGCGGCTGGAAGGCATGGGCAAGCGGGCCATCCGCCAGCTTTCCGGCGGGCAGCAGCAGCGCGTGGCCCTGGCCCGGGCTCTGATCAACCGCCCCAAGCTGTTGTTGCTGGACGAACCTCTGGCCGCGCTCGACCGGCGCCTGCGTCAGGAGATGCAGTTCGAGCTCAAGCGCTTGCAGAGCGAGGTGGACATCGCCTTTTTGTGCGTCACCCACGACCAGGAAGAGGCCCTGACCATGAGCGACACCATTGTGGCGGTCTGTGGCGGACAGGTGCAGCAAATAGGCACGCCCGAAGAGATTTACGAATACCCGCGCAATACCTTTGTGGCCAGCTTTATCGGCGAAATGAACATTTTCAAGGTCACGGTGGGGCAGGCTGGGCCTGACGGGCGTACGGCCGTTACCACAGAAAATGGCCTGCAGCTGGCCACGATCCGGAAAGGAGAACCCGGCGCAACGGTCTATGCGGCCATCCGGCCGGAAAAGATCGAACTGCACCCGCGCGAGGGCGAGGAAAAGGCCTATGAAATGCTTCAGGGCCAGGTATCCGAGATGACATACGTGGGCAACAGCTCGCACGCGCTGGTCAAGACCGCTTCCGGCGACAACATGAAACTGGTCTTTCAGAACCGCACCAGCGAAGACGCCAGGAAACTGCGTACGGGGGAAAACGTACGTATGTACTACCGGCCCGAACAGCTGCTGTTATTGGACGGGTAAGCCATGAGTACGGACAAACAATCACGCAAGGCCTTTTGTTTCATCGGCCCGGGCATGAGCCTGCTGCTGGTCTTTTTTGTGGCGCCCCTGCTGCTGATGCTGGTGTATTCGTTTTTGCAACGGGCCACCTACGGCGGCGTGGTCTGGCATTTCAACATAGACAACTACGCGCGCCTGTTCGGATTCCCCAACGAGGCCAAGTTCCGGGACTGGTCCTTCACCTATATGGACATCTACCTGGAGAGCATCTTTCTGGCCCTGACCACAGTGGTTTCCGCGTTGTTCATCGGCTACCCGGCCGCCTATTACATCGCCAGACAGAAAGGCCGCCGCAAGATTTTTCTGCTGTTTCTTGCCACGGTGCCCTTTTTCGCCAACGCCCTGATCCGCGTCTATGCCTGGATTCTGGTGCTGCGGGCCGACGGCCTGATCAACAACATCCTCATGGGCCTGGGCGTCATCGACGCGCCGTTGAAAATGCTGTTCACGGACGGCGCCGTGGTGCTGGGGCTGCTGTACCAATATTTGCCCTTCATGGTGCTGCCTTTGTACGCGTCCATAGAAAAGCTGGATTTCCGCCTGCTGGAAGCCTCCTACGATCTGGGCGCCACGCGTTTACAGACCATCCGCAGGGTCATTCTGCCCATCACCATGCCCGGCATCGTGGCCGGGTCAATCCTGGTGTTCATCCCGTCCCTGGGCAACTTCGTGGTGCCCACGTTTCTGGGCGGGGCCAAGGATCTCAAGGCGGGCACACTGCTGGAACAGAGCTTTCTGGCCACTCGCGACTGGCCCTTTGGTTCGGCTGCGGCCTTTTTCCTGATGGCCATCGTGCTCGGCTGTCTGTTTCTCTACGCCTTTTTCCAACGCCGCGAGGCCCAGCAGCGGGCCACGACAAAGGGAATTGCCGAAAACGGGGAGGTGGCCTGATGCACATGCTGCGCAAATGGCTGGACCATGTTTTCGGCGCGTACGCCTGGTTGTTCTTTCTGTTTCTCTACGCGCCCATAGTGATGCTGCTGATCTTTTCCTTCAACGCCAACCCGCGTTCCATGATGACCTGGCAGGGCTTCACCTTTGACTGGTACCTGCGCGTGTTCGAATCGCTGCATCTGCTCAGTCCGGGGCATACGACCATTGCCCAGGGCAACCTGCATATCAACGCGGATCCGCACCTGCTGCCCGCGGTGAAGAACAGCATTCTCATCGCCTTTTCCGCGGCAGGCATCTCCACGGTGCTGGGCACGTTCACGGCCCTGGGCATCCACCGCTACAATTTTTTCGGCAAATCCGCCTACCAGGCCTTCCTGTTTTTGCCCATCATGCTGCCGGACATTGTGTTCGGCATCGCGCTGCTGATTTTCTTCGTAACCATCCGCTTTCCCCTGGGGCTGAGTTCGGTGATTCTGGCCCATACGCTTTTTTTGATGAGCTACGTCTACGTGGTGGTCAGCGCGCGGCTGGCGGGCATGGACGAAAGTCTGGAAGAAGCCTCCCTGGATCTGGGAGCCAACCATGTGACCACCTTCATACGGGTCACGCTGCCGCAATTGATGCCCGGCATCATCGGCGGCTTCCTGCTTTCGGTGATAATCTCCTTCGACGACCTGGTGATCTCCTATTTTACCGCGGGGGTAGGGTCCACCACCCTGCCTATATACATCTTCGGCGCGGTCAAACGAAATATTTCGCCCGAAATCAACGTCGTGGCCGTGCT
This sequence comes from Desulfovibrionaceae bacterium, assembly GCA_963677785.2. Taxonomy (GTDB): domain Bacteria; phylum Desulfobacterota; class Desulfovibrionia; order Desulfovibrionales; family Desulfovibrionaceae. The sequence goes on from CAXXDH010000003.1 coordinate 1,269,215, forward strand.
GATGATCTCGCTCTCCATCCTCGTGGTGGCCTTCGCCCTCCGGATGCGTGGGATGAAGAAAGAATAAAGAGTGAAAGAAGGAGTTTTAATTGGGGCTCTGCCCCAAACCCCGTCAGGGGAGACCGTTCCCCTGGACCCGCGTATAGCTGAATTATTGATAATAATTTCAGGCTGTCCCAGTTAAATAGTTTTGGGAGATTCCTAAGAACCCTTTTTTCAAAAGGGATCTTAAGCCGCCGGAGGCATTCGGAGTAATGTTATTGCGTACAAAACATCTTTAAGGAGGATGCTGCTATGAAAGCGAGATGGTTGCGGGTTTTTTGTCTGGTGCTGTTGGCGGTGTTGTGCTGCTGCGGCACGGCTCTGGCTCAGGAAGAGCTGAATCTGTACAACTGGTCCATCTACATCAATCCGGATATCCTGAAGGACTTCGAGAAAGAGACCGGCATCAAGGTCAATCTGGACAACTACGAGACCAACGAGCAGATGCTGGCCAAGATCCAGGCCGGCGCCACCGGCTACGACATCGTGTTCCCGTCCGTGCACATGGAAGACATCATGATCAAACTGGACCTGCTGTCCAGGATGGATTTCAAAAAACTGGACACCTACAAGAACATCGATCCCAAGTACTTCATCGCCAACGAGGATCCGGAACAGGAGTACTGCATTCCCTACCAGTGGGGCACCACGGGCCTGATCTACAATATCGAATCCACGGGCGGCCTGAAGATCACCAGCTGGGACCAGATCTTCAATCCGCCGGCAGAGCTTGACGGCAAGATTTCCATGCTCAACGACATCCGCGAGGTCATCGGCGCGGCCCTGGTCTACAACGGTTATTCCATCAACTCCACGGATCCCAAGGAGCTGAAGGTCGCCCTGGATACCATCAAAAAGGCCAAACCTCACTGGGCGGCGTTCATCAATGACGGCGTTGCTGAAAAAGTGGTCAACGGCGACATCGCCGTGGGGCAATATTGGTCGGGTTCGGCCATGCAGGGCGCCCTGCAGAAACCGGACAAGGTCTTCTACGTCATACCCAAGGAAGGGGCCAACAAGTACCAGGAAATGATGTGCGTCTTGAAATCCGCTCCGCACAAGGAGAACGCGCTGAAGTTCATGGAATATTACATGCGGCCCGAAGTGGCGGCCAAGAACACGGACTGGCTGCTGAACGGAACCACCAACAAAAAGGCCGTGGACCTGCTGGACCCGACCCTCAAGAACAACAAGAACGCCTATCCGCCGGATGATGTCTACGCCAAGCTGCAGCTGCTGCGCGACGTGGGCTCGGCCATGGAACTCTACGACAACGTCTGGACCCAGGTGAAGTCCGACTAACACCGTCCCCTGGGAACATTTTCTTCACGTATATACGACCTTGCCCCCTGTTCCGGCTTTGCCGGGGCAGGGGGCATCTTTTTGGAACGCAACTTCTTTGACTCTTGCCGAACCCTCGCCGTTTGCCTCTGTTATTATGTAAGGCTCGCCGATCAGCAACAGACAGCCGGGTGCTTTTCCTGGCGTATCTGCTCTTTTTAACCGGCGGGTTCCATTGGTGTAAAAAACACTACGGATTTGCATGGAACACTGTACGATAACCTGTGGATTTTTTTCTTGCTCTTTTCTTTGCACCAACCTTGCCATAGGTCATAAAATAACGATAACGTATACGCCTTGAAGCAAGATGCCCGTATGAAGGAGAGCTGCATGGAGCATGATTTTTTCAAAATGGTGTCCGTTACCGAACTGTACGGGCTCCTGGAGTCTTTCGGACGGCTGGAAATGGAAGTTGCGCCGCTTTTGGAATGCCACGAGCGTTTTCTGACCGAAGATGTGCAAGCGGGTGAAAACCTGCCTCTGGCGGACCGGTCCTGCATGGACGGGTACGCCGTACGCGCGGCCGATGTCTTCGGCGCAAGCGAGTCCAACCCCGCACTGCTGGAGTGCATCCGCCAGCTGCGCATCAATGCGCGCCCGGATTTTTCGCTCAAGGCCGGCCAGTGCGTCGGCATCACCACCGGCGGCCTGCTGCCGGACGGCGCAGACGCTGTGGTGATGGTGGAGCATACGGAGGTTCTGACCGACACCATGCCGGGCGACGTGGAGATCTACAAATCCGTCGCGCCGGGCGACAACGTGATGCGTACGGGCGAGGACGCCCGTATGGGCGAGGTGGTGCTGGAAAAAGGACGGCGGTTGCGGTTTCAGGAGATCGGCCTGCTGGCGGCGTTGGGTATCCTGCAGGCGCCGGTACGTAGACGGCCCAGCGTGGGAATCATTTCCACCGGGGACGAATTGGTGCCCGTGGAAGCCAAGCCCGTGCCCGGCCAGGTGCGCGACGTGAATACCTCCACGCTGCAATGCCTCGTACGTACGGGCAATGCGGAAGCCAAAACCTACGGACTGGTGCGCGACAAGCTGGAAGATCTTGTGGAGGCCTTGCGCCGCGCGCTCGCGGAAAACGATTTGGTGTTGATCTCCGGGGGCAGCTCCCTGGGCATGCGCGATCTGACCATTGAGGCCATGGAATCTCTGGAGGATGCGGAGATTCTGGCCCACGGCGTCGGCCTGCGGCCCGGCAAACCCACCATTCTGGCCCGTATCGGAGGCAAACCGGTGCTCGGGCTGCCCGGACAGGTGGTTTCGGCCCAGGTGGTGATGCTGCTGTTCGGCCAGACGCTGCTCAAGCATCTGGCAGGCGCGCAAGATGCGTTTAATCCCGACCTGCGGCCCGCGCGTACGGCCGTTCTGGCCCACAATCTGCCGTCGCAGCTCGGACGGGAAGACTACGCCCGGGTCAGCCTGGAGTACCGTCCGGGGCAGTTTCCCCTGGCAGTGCCGCGCAGCGGCAAGTCCGGCCTGCTGAAAACTCTGATCGAGGCGGAAGGCGTGATACGTATCCCGGCTGATGTGGAGGGCCTGAAAAAAGACGCCCTGGTGGACGTCTGGGTGCTGTGATGCACGGCCAGAGTTAACTGTAATGAAACGTTTTGGAAGATTGGGGCATTTCACCTCTTTTCCGGAGTGCACTATATGGAGCGGAATTTATATTTAAGTCTTGTTGCCGTGGAAACGGCGCTGGATTGTATCAAGGAGCGGCTGGACCGCGGCGGACTGGTCAAGTCCGAGAAGGTGCCCAGCCAGTTGAGCGCCGGACGGGTGACGTCCGCGCCCGTCTATGCGGCCTGCTCGTCGCCCACCTATCATAGCTCGGCCATGGACGGCATTGCCGTCAAAGCCGAGACAACCTTCAGCGCGCGCGAGGGCGACCCCCTGAAGCTGCGGCGCGGGGTTGATTACGCGTTCGTGAATACGGGCAATCCCCTGCCCGAGGGCACGGACGCGGTGATCATGGTGGAACATCTGCTGCGCGAGGACGACGAAGGCGTTGAGATCGAGGCGCCGGCCTTCCCCTGGCAGCATGTCCGGCGGATCGGCGAGGATATTGTGGCCACGGAGCTGCTGTATCCGCAGAACCATCTGCTTTCCGCCTACGACGTGGGCGTACTGCTCAGCGCAGGCATCTGGGAAGTGGATGTCTGGGAAACGCTTCGTGTGCTTTGCATTCCCACCGGGGACGAGGTGCTGAGCTTTCGCGACAGGCCCACGCCGCAGTCCGGGCAGGTGATAGAAAGCAACTCGCAGGTGCTGCTCGCGCTGCTCGATCAATGGGGCGCGACAGGCGATTCCGAACCGCCGGTGGCCGATGATCCGGACCTGCTGGCCCAGGCCGTGGAGGCCGCCCTGGACTCGGACGCGCATGTGGTGGTGATCGGTGCGGGGTCGTCCGCCGGGAGCAAGGACTTTACCCGGGCCGTGATCGAGCGTGTGGGCGAAGTGCTGGTGCACGGGCTGACCATCATGCCGGGCAAACCCTCTGTGGTGGGCCTGGCCAGGGGCAAGCTCATTGTGGGCTCCCCGGGCTACCCGGTCAGCGCCATTGTCTGCTACGAGCGGATTCTGGAACCCGTGCTGGCCTGGCTGGGGCGCAGGCCGCCGCTCGAACGTGACAATATCGATGCGGTTCTGACCCGCAAGGCGCCTTCCAAAGCCGGATTGAACGAAGTGGTCCGTCTGGCCGTGGGGCGCGTTGGGAAAAATTACGTGGCCACACCCCTGGCGCGCGGCGCGGGCATGCTCACCACCCTGACCAAAGCCCAGGGCTATACGGATATTCCAGCGTCAAGCGAAGGCGTGGTGGAAGGCGTAACGCTTCCGGTGACCCTGCTGCGGGCGCGCTCGGAACTCGAACAGACGCTGGTGGTGGTAGGCAGTCACGACAATACGCTCGACCTGCTGGCCAACGAGTTGATGGGCAGAAGCGAGCCCATTCGTCTGGCGTCCACCCATGTGGGCAGCATGGGCGGTCTGCGGGCCATCAAGAACGGCTCCGCTCTGGTGGCCGGAACCCATCTCTTTGATCCTGCCACCGATGATTACAACTTTCCCTTTATCGATAAATATCTTCCGGACGTCAGCGTACAGCTGGTCAATCTGGCCATCCGGCACCAGGGACTGCTGGTGCCCAAGGGCAATCCGAAACAGATTCAGGGCATCCGCGATCTGCTGCGCGACGATGTCGTGTACATCAACCGTCAGCGCGGGGCGGGCACCCGGATTTTGTGCGATTATCACCTCTACAAGGAAAACATCGCGCCGGATCAGGTGCGGGGCTATGACAAGGAAGAGTATACGCACATGGCCGTGGCCGTGAACGTGCTTTCCGGCGCGGCGGATTGCGGCATGGGCATCTATGCCGCGGCCAAGGCCCTGGATCTGGATTTCATTCCCCTGGCCCGGGAGCGCTACGACCTGCTCTTTCGCAAAGATCTCGATGATCCGAAGCTGGACGTTCTGCTGGCCCTGTTGCGCGACAAGGGCTTTCAGGATCGCATCGCCGCTCTAGGGGGCTATGAAACGCCGCTGACCGGAGAGCTTATGCACAAGGGGCAGGGGTTAAAATCCGTATGATCTTGGTAGGATATTCTACAGGATACCAATTTACCCATACTTTGACTTTTTTATTGCGATAAATCCTGCGAAACTGATATAAGAGAGGTCAATCCAAGGAAGGTCCGGTCCGTATGTCTGGACAGCTTTTCGCTCTCATTTAACTTCGCAGGAGAAAAAGAATGCGCAAGTCTTTGTTTCTGTCGGTTTTGTTGCTCGTATTGATCGCATTTCCCGCCTCGGGCTGGAGCGAGACCTTGATGATGGCCACCACCACCAGCACGGACAATACCGGCTTGCTGGATGTCCTGGCCCCGGAATTCCAGAAGGATACGGGGATTGAACTGAAGTGGACGGCCGTCGGTACGGGCAAGGCTCTGAAACTGGGTGAAAACTGCGATGTGGACGTGCTGCTGGTACATGCGCCCGCCGCTGAAAAAGCCTATGTGGAAAAAGGCTTTGGCGTGGATCGCCGCGAGATCATGTTCAACGATTTCGTGATTATCGGTCCGGAAAGCGACCCGGCCAAGATCAAAGGCATGAAATCCGCCGCCGACGCGCTCAAGGCCATTGCCGCCGCCAAGGCCAATTTCGCCAGCCGCGGCGACAACTCCGGTACCAACAAAAAAGAGATCGCCCTCTGGAAAGCGGCCGGACTGACGCCCGAAAAAGACTCCTGGTACCTGCAGTCCGGGCAGGGCATGATCAAGACCATCACGCTGGCTACCGAACGTGATGCCTATACCCTGACCGACCGCGGCACTTACATCAAGTATGAAAACACCAAAAAGGGTAATCCAGAGCTGAAAATCCTGGTAGAAGGCGATCCGGTGCTGTTCAACCAGTACAGCGTGCTGGCCGTAAACCCCAAACGCTGCGCCGACGCCAAGTACGAGCTGGCCACCAAATTCTCCGAATGGATGGCTTCCCCCAAGACCCAGAAAATGATCGGGGAGTTCCAACTGCTCGGCAAACAGCTTTTCACTCCCAACGCCAAAAAGTAACGTACGCGCACCCGAACGGGCGGGAGCTCCGCTTCCGCCCGTTTTTACAGGGACAACCGTATTGCAGCCAGGGCACACTCCATGGATTACATACTCAACGGACTCTACCAGGCCTTCGCGCTTCTGTTCGGAGGCGACGAGCAGACGTATGCGTGCATCTTCACCACATTGCGGGTTTCCACCATGTCCATTGTCGCCTGTCTGTTGCTTGGAGCTCCGCTTGGTTTTTTACTCGGATATTATTCCTTTCCAGGCAAAAAAATACTGCGGCTCGTAGTGGATACGCTGCTATCCTTTCCCACCGTGGTGATCGGTTTGATGATCTATGCGTTTATTTCCAAAAGCGCACCCTTCGGCCAGCTGGGGTTGTTGTTCACTCTTCCCGGCATAGCCATCGGCCAGACCCTGCTCGGCCTGCCCATTGTGGTCGCGCTGACGGCCACGGCCGTGGAGGCCCTGGACACCCGGCTGCGGCATACGCTGCTGACCCTGGGGGCGTCGCGGCGGGACGTGCTGCTGACCACGCTCTGGGAGGCGCGCTTCAGCCTGATGGTGGCCGGTGCCGCGGCTTACGGACGGATTGTTTCCGAGATCGGCATTTCCATGATGATCGGCGGCAACATCAAATGGCACACCCGGACCATCACCACGGCCATTGCCATGGAAACGGGCAAAGGGGAATTCGCCATGGGAATTGCTCTGGGCATGGTGCTGATGGTCATCGCCCTGTTTGTGAACATGGCCGTGGTAGGCTTTCGGAAGGTATCCGTGCAATGAGTGCCCCCCTCTTTGAATTGCAGCATATTTTACAGCAGTACAACGGCCGGCCCGTGCTGGAGCTGGAATCCCTGAAAATTGAAAAAGGCCGGATAGTGGGGCTTTCGGGCCACAACGGCAGCGGCAAGAGCACCTTGCTGCGGCTGCTGGCCATGCTGGAAAAACCCGTTCAAGGCAAGGTGCTGGTTGACGGCCGGAACAGCGACGGACGCGAAAGCGAATTGCGCCGCCGCATTACGCTGTTGCTGCAGATGCCCTATCTGCTCAAGCGTTCGGTCTTTGCCAACGTATCCTATGGTCTGGCCATCCGCGGGCTGGGCAACAAGCGCGAACGGGTGGAACAGGCCCTGGAAATGGTCGGACTGGACCCGGCGTCGTTCGGCAAACGCGCCTGGCATGAACTTTCGGGCGGTGAAGCCCAGCGCGTGGCCCTGGCCTCGCGCCTGGTGCTGCAACCCGAGGTGCTTTTACTGGATGAACCAACCTCCAGCCTGGACGAGGAAAGCACCGAACGCATCCAGCAGGCCTCCATTGCCGCCCGCGATATGTGGGGCGCCACACTGGTCATTGTCAGCCACGACCGTACCTGGCTGCACGAAGTCAGCGACGAAATCGTCCATTTGCGCAAAGGACGCCTCTCCGAACCGGGCCGCGGACACAGGCAGCATCCGGCGGCTTGAGAACCTTTTTGCCGGGTTGGCTTTGGCTCGCATGGCCAACTATTCCGAATAGGAATAGACAATCTCATTTTTGGATAGACACTCCTTCGAAAAGAATTCGATGATTGAATCGGTAAAAAAGCATTTTGAAGGGCAGGGCGGCATTACGCAACTCCTGATTATAGCGCTGCCGATGATCGTATCGCAGGCATGCGATACGATCATGATGTTTACAGACCGTCTTTTTTTATCTCAACTGAGTCCAGTTCATATGTCGGCCAGCATGAGCGGGGGATTTACCGCTTTTATGTTCACATCTTTTTTTCTTGGCCTGACAGAATATGCTTCTCCTCTTGTGGCGCTTCATTTGGGTTCGGGAAATGAAAAAAAATGTCCGGTCGTTATTACCCAGGCAATGATAGTGACCTTGATCGGTTATCCGATGATATTGTGCTGTATTCCGCTGGGGCATTGGCTGTTCAACCATATCGGCCAGGACCAAGGGCAAATTGAGTTATCGATTCTCTATTTTGACATCATCATGTTTGGCAGTATCTTAAGCATAGCCAGAAATAGCCTGAACTGTTTTTTTAGCGGGATTGGAAAAACAAAAACCGTCATGTTTTCGTCCCTGGTTACAATGACAGTTAATGTAGCGATAAACTATGTTTTGATTACGGGAAGATTCGGTTGCCCGTCACTGGGAATAAAAGGGGCAGCCATAGGCACTATCACAGGAAATGCCTGTGGTTTTTTGGTCGTTGCCATCTGTTATTTAAAACACTTCCACCGTTTCCATAGAGTCTCGGACTTTTTGAGCAGTCTTCGCCTGGATAAAACAATCATGAAGAAATTGCTGCATTTTGGCTATCCAGGAGGATTGGAGTTCTTTTTGGAAATGATCGCCTATGATATTTTAATCTTATTTTTTCACTCTTATGGAAGTCGTGTGGCAGCAGCGGTTACAATAGCGTTCAACTGGGATATCGTTTCCTTTATTCCTCTTCTTGGAGTGCATATCAGTGTCGCCTCACTGAGTGGGAGATTCATGGGCGCCCGGCAGCCGGACCTTGTTCACAGAACAGTCTCTTCTGCCTTGAAGCTGACAAGTTGTTACAGTGCTGTAATGTTATTATTGTTTGTAGTTTTTCCTGGCCCTCTTGCGGCAATTTTTATTCATAACTCACAAAGCAATATATTATTGCTTGAGCTTACGCAGTATATGATTGCCATGATTGCTATTTATGTCATTGCACATGGATTCCATCTTGTCTTTTTGGGTGCACTTAGAGGTGCAGGGGATACTTTCTGGGCAATGGCCATAACCGTAGTATTCCACTGGATCTTGGTTGTTGAGGCGGTGTTGATGATTAAGTTTTTTCAATGTTCACCTGAAGCAACCTGGGCTGTCTTTGTTTTTACAATGCCTGTGCTTTCCTTAACATTTTTTCTCAGGTACAAAAACGGTAAATGGCGTACAATTGAAGTTGTAGACTATAACCACTAAAGAGCAAGAGAACACAACAAACAGTTTCAAAGGACGTTCGCAAGCTTGTATCCCTGGATTCACTATCATGCGGGCTGGAGTCGAACGTTGCAACGCGTTTTGGAGCCCGCAAAAATATCAGGGAGAAAGCCTCGGTTGAAGGCTTTCTCCCCGAAGCTACGGCAAGGGAGGTCAGGCAAAAACATCTGCCGGAATGTAGGGGTGGGTGCCCATGATGACTTCCACTCCGGCTTTGGCCTGGATTTTGTCGACCAGGGTTTGAGCCTGGGGACAGTACTGCTGCAGGCACGGGGCGACATAGACCTTGGTTGGTTTTTCTTTCAGCGGTGTGTTCCACAAGCCGAATTGGGCCATGCGGACCACAATACCTTGTCCGGGGCAGCCGCCGCAGTCCAGCATGCCGATAAGCTGCGCATCCGCGGGCAGATCCTGGAATGTTCCTTCACGGCGATTGAAAGCGACCATACAACGCGAGCATCCGATACAGATGGTGTTCATGGTGTTTTTACAACCGATGATGAGCACTTTTTCCATACGTGTTCCTCCTTGCGCGCCTGTCCGGAAACAGAAACGCCGTCTGAGTGAAGTACTGGCCGCGTGAAAGGGAGTGCAGCTTCATCCAGGATAGGGCTTCAATTGCCCGTTAGTTGGACCCCTCACCCTGTCCGCGACCTTGCCCCATGCCTTGGCCCTGGCCGGTTCCACGACCTTTTCCTTGTCCCTGGCCACAGCCTTGTTTTTGTCCTGCTCCCTGTCCACCGCCTTGACAGCGGCCGCCGCCTTGTCCTTGTCCGCGACCACCGCCTCCCTGTCCGCCGCCCTTGCCGCGTCCCTGTCCAGCCATCTCACAACATCTCTGGCTCTTTCCACAACGTCCTTGCGTATTATAAGCTTTCATTGCTAATCTCCTTGTGTTTATAAGTGAAAGACATTGTACCTGAAGCAAGATCGGGGCCATATATTTTTTGTTTGTATATCAATAGATTGTCTTTTTTTGTAGGTCTTTATAAAAAGATATGGGCGCAAAATGCGCCCATTTTTTCAGCAACCGACGCCAATTCGTTCTTATGGGAGCAGGAGATGACGCGAATCACCGTACTGGCGGATAATGAAGCGGGCAGGCCGGACTGTGGGGCTGAGCATGGATTGAGCTGTTTGATCGAACTGGATTCCGGTGAAAGCTGGCTATGGGATACGGGCCAGTCGGATCTGTTTTTGCGAAATGCGCGGACTTTGGGGCTGGACGTTTTGCAGGCAAGCGGTCTGGCTTTGAGCCACGGACATTACGACCATACCGGGGGCGTTCCGGCCTTGCTGCAAGCGGGATTTTCCGGGCCGGTGTTCGCGCATCCGGATGCACTCGAGCAGCGCTATGCCGTACGGGAGGGCTTTGCACCGAGATCCATCGGACTGCCTAGGGTTCTGCCCCCGGATACGTTGCAGCGGTTTCAGACCGTCACCGAACCGCTGGCGCTTGCTCCGGGACTACGGATGATTTGTCCGATCAACCGGTTGCCAGGCATGCGTGAAAACGTCCGCAACTTTTATTGGGATGCGGCAGGCACGCGTCCGGACTCCGTACGGGACGACGCGGCATTGCTTTTGGAATCCAATGGAAAAGTCGTTGTCATTTTAGGGTGCTGCCACGCAGGGTTGGGCAATACGTTGTATGCGTTTCGCAACAGCGCCGGGGTCGAATCCGTTGACATGGTGCTGGGGGGACTGCATCTGGGCGACGCCGGCCCGGAGGAAACAAGGCTGCAGGTGGAGCAAGCCGCAGCGATTTTGAAAGAATTCGGTGTGAAGAACGTCCATGCGGGGCACTGCACAGGAGCCGGAGCACGCGAGTTGCTGGCAAAGCGCATGCGCGCGGACAGTACAGCAAGGGTACTGCCATTAGGTGCGGGGACCTGTCTGGAAGTCTGATCTCCGAGGCCGGGCTGTGAACTACAGTCTTTATTTGCCGCCGTTTTCCTGCGCTTTTGCCGCCTGAAAATCGAAATGGACAAGAACCGTGTCGCCAGCCGCCCGACGAAAAGATTTGAAAAATATACCAGCCAGGAGCATTGCTAAAATGATCCCGCCAGCAATGAGATACGTACTCATTTCTTTGCGTCCGTGCATGTCAATGAAGATATGGTAGTGATGATGATATCTTTGCCTGCCTAGATTTTATATAAACATTTTCGTACGAAGAAGACACGCCTTTTGAACTGTTTTTTTCGCAATTTGTTCCAGTGTTATTTCAACAGTTTAATAATTTGAATTTTATGAATTAAATTTTATTTTGCCGTTTTTCGGAAGAATAGTGACAGCCAGTGAAGAGATTTTTTTCAGGAAGTTACAGCTGAATCGGGGTGGCTGTGGAAAATTTTTCCACAGGGGAAGCTTTGAATATCTGAAAAAAACATCGTGATTTAATTTTATGCTGTTTTTGTTCTTACGTAAAATAAGCAACGGATGAAAAACAATAAATGACTATAGGCTCTGCGTCATACGAGTGGTGTTGAAAAACGTGGCAAACCGGCGACAGATGCAAGTTACAACGCCTGCTGCTTCATGGAAAAAAACAGCAATCAATTGCTGCTCTTCGACTCTTCCGTGAACTCGTACGCGCATTTGCTGCACAAGTATCTGAGTACGTCTTCAAACTCGTATTCTTTGCTGAACTGTTCGTACTTTCCCTCGTTATCGACGTACAACCGGATGCCGTTGCGATGTTTGGCTGCATAACCGCAGTACGTATTGAACTCATTGATGACCATGGTGCCGACAACATTGTTATCTCTGACGTATGGTTTGTAGGTGCAATCTCCGGCCAATGCGACAAGGCCGGACGCAAGGATCAACGTACAAATAAGCAGCATCCCCATGAGGTACTTCATTGGTTTTCTCCATCCGGTGATATTAAGATTGTGCCTCCATAAGGAAAACAAATAATATTATTTCTAAAAAAAAGCTAGAAAAATATATCTTAATCTGAAGTGTCGGTTCGCCTGCTATCCGGGCATTCTTGCTCCGGGCGTAGCGTCTGCATCGCCGGACTGCTTGCGCCGACACTCCGTCAGGAGTGCTTTTCCTTATAAATGACGAGCAGATACAAATCATCCCAGACAGGGAAAATCTGCGTGTCCACGATTTCGATATTCATGTCCAGGTCGAAAAAGCCGTCGAGATTGCTTCTGCGCGTGTAAATCAGATCCTGGCCGTCCACTTTTTCCTTTTCCGTCAGGTGGATTATTTCATAGCGATAGCTCTCCTTGCCGGTGCCGGCGTGCTCGGTCCGCTGCGGCTGGCTGGTCTGAACCGATTGCTTCAGCTCCAGGTTTTCCAATTGGGTGAAGCGTTTTTCGATGGCTCCTGAGAGGCGTTTTTCCATATCCTCCAGGTTCTCGACCTTGAGAATGTCCTTTTCGGTTTCAAGCCCGCGCAAGCGTCTTTTTACGGAGGAAACTTCGCTATACAGATTGCCAATGACGAAGCCGCAGATGATGACGGCCACGACCAGCGCGCCGATGCAAACCAGCATGAGATTGCGCATGCTCGTATCATGGGCGCCTGTCAGCGGCGAGGGGGGAAGCACCGGATTGCTCATAGAAGCTCCTTTTCAGCGTGTGGCAGGGCAACACAACCGCTGGTAGTTACGGTATGGTTGCTGGAAAAATAGGGAAAGCGCGGAACGCAGTCAATCACTCTTCACGGCCGCAGGCAAAAAGATGGTCTTTGGAGCGCGTGAAACGGAAATAATCAGGATGAGGGGGAAGGTCTCGCCGTACGCGCCGGGGCGGAGCAAAAACAGGCGCTTCAGGCTGAAGCCAGAGTTTCCCGAAGCACCTGCAGAATTTCTTCCTGGCGGTAGGGTTTGCTGACAGTACAGAGTGCGCCGAGTTCTTTCGCACGGTTCAGCGCCAGCTGCGAAGATAGTTTCGACCCGCCGCCCACGGCCACGATACGGGCGTTGCAGTCCTTTTCCCTGAGTTCCCGGATGGTTTCCAACCCTTCTTTGCCCGGCATGAAGATGCCGGAAAAGACCAGGGCGAACACTCCCCTTTCATAGAGTGATACGGCCTCCGCGCCATCCGCCGCAAGAACAACCTCCTGCCCGGCCTGCTTCAAAATACGCGCCAAGGCATTTCTTGATGTCGTGTCTTCATCCACGATCAACAGCTTTGCCATGAATTCCTCCAAGTGTTCGTTGTTGCCGGAACTCATTGCGCCGGAGTCCTCCAGAGAATTGGGAAAGGAGGACTCCGGTATGCACCGTTCATTTCAGAGTAGCATATTACACGTAAAAAGCGAACTCCTTGCAGGTCACCTACCAGCGGTTTGTCGCATTTTTATGGCGTCCGGGCGGTGTTTTCACGTATCGAGTTTTTTTTCAGAATTGTTTGTTCGATATTCTGCAACACCTCGTTGGCGCGTTTGTCATCCAAATGCTCCAGAAAGCTTCTGGCCACCCTCTTTTGCAGTTCCAGTCCGAACTCAGGCGCAGTGATCAACTGCCGGACATTGAGCGCGTTGCTGAGGTCGTTGCTCAAATCATCCACTTCATAGGAATGGGGGCGTTCCACCCTGATGCCCTCATAAAGTCGTTCCTGGCCTTGCCATCGCAACCAGTACCAGATGATGGTCCGTTCGGCTTCGCTGACGTTGTTGCCCTTGGCCGCCAGGCGCGAATTCAGCAACTGGAAGCGTGTACGCAGTGCCGTGCCGCTTTCCGCCGAACTTTGTTCATTGAATACGGCGGAGCCCGCATTGGCCGTCCGGTAGATCTCCCGGACCTTGAAGGAAATCCAGTCCATGATAGCGGAAACCGCCTCCCCCACTGCGGCATGCAGCCAGTCTGGTTTGCCTGATTCGCCATGCTCCGGATTGAATTCAAGCACCGCGCTGACGCCCGCCAGGTCCGGGCCCGTATCATGCATCTCGCGCATGGGTTTGCGCATCATGGGAAACCCTGCCAGGCCGATGACTTCCTCGCATTGCGAGAGGTTTCGGACAATGGAAAGATCAATGGGGGCGATATCGGTGATATCGGATATGCCGATGCCTTTCCAGCGCACATGTCGCAAATTGTACAGCGGAACAAAGGGAATCACGCCCAGCGGGTTGGGGCCTTCGCTTTCCAGTACGGGTTCGCCGCCGCGTATCTCCGGTCGCCAGAGCTGCCAGTGCTGCGGCGTCCAGATCCGCAGGCCGCCGTCCTCGTCGCGCAGTTTCAAAAAAGCCAGAAACGGGCGTCCGCCCGAATCTCGCTCGTAGCGCCAGTCCAGAATGTCCAGGGGCGAATACGCGGTGACGTACGGATAATGCCCGGTTTCGATCTCCTGGGCTCTGGTGGAGACACTGCCCGGATGCTTGTCCACCAGAATGCCCGCATGGCCCATGATGGACGCCATACGCTGCTGCTCGAGCAGAAAGACCTCGAAGTCGTTGCCCCAGAGGTCGCAGTCGTCCCGGAACTGCAGCCAGAGTTCGTCTTCGGCAAGCGGTCCGAGCTGCCGGGTGGGCGGTTTGCGAAACAGGTAGTGATGAAACAGATCCACCACGCCCTTGCTGTAATTGAAATCATACAACTCGTTGAGACGGCGCCGGAAATTGCGCTCGCTTTCGCGCTCGTGCCGCTCCACCAGGTACTGGTCCAGCAGCCCGGCCACGCCGTCGTACGCGGCCTGGTACAACAACCAGCGCTCCTTGAACGTATGATACAACGGATGCCGCCCAAACGTCAGCGAATCCTGGCTCAACCGCATCTCACTCATGGCGTCCTCCATGGTTTATAGCTTAGGATGGAGATGCCTCCGGCGGCCAAAGAACCTTTTGCAAAAGGTTCTTTGGAATCTCCAAAAACTATTAACTGGTGTTTTAAAAGTTATATATACGCGTCCAGGCTTAGCCTCTCTTGGCGAGTCTTCAAGCTTAGAGAGACTTATATCCCTTGCGGAAGGAGCTCCCACGACGGTCTATTTCCAAAAACGCTGGCCCGAGGGTTGGAAGCGTTTGCCGCTGGAAAGGTAGTGCAGGGCCTGGGTCAGTGCGTCGACCTGGTCGGCGAAGGCGCTTTTGGGAAAGCGCGAGAGTTCGTCCAGGAAATCCGCCAGCCAGGGGGCTTCTTCGGGCAGGAAGACCTTGCCCGCCTCCACCAGGGCGCTGACCGTATGCGCGCGGGTCAGTTTATCCCCGGTACGCACCTGTACGGGCAGCAGGGGCAGTCGTGCGCCCCGTTGCAGGTCCTGCACCAGGCTCTGGCCGCTGGCCTTGTCCTCCACCAGAATGGCCTGGGGGTTCCATTTCGCGCTCCAGCTCTGCACCAGGCGTTTCAGTTCCGGATATTCGAGCCGTTCGCGGACCAGGTCGCGTAAATAGTAGCCGTTGTCCGCCGCGATCCAGGTCTGGCCCACGGAATAGGCGTTGTTTTCGCCGGTCTTGAAGCCCGTATCCCAGGACTGGATGCAGAGCCGGGCCTCCGGAATCCGGCGGTAGAAGCGCCACCACTCCCGCTTGAACACGCCTCCGGAAGAAGGCACCGGCTGCTGCTGCAGCTGCCCGGCCGCGCCATAGGTTCCCAGGGCGGTTTTCAGGCTTTGCAGAGTCTGCGCGTCCACACGTCGGGGCCAAAGCAATTCGCCCGGTTCCCGGCGCGGATCTTCCCATCCCAAACAGGTAACGCATGGTTTTCCCTCGTATTCGGCCGGCAGGCAGAGATGTTCGTAGCCGCCCTGGGCCAGCACATGGCCGCTCAGGTCTTTTTCGTGCAGCCGCTGCATGATGATGACCATGGCGCCCGTCATGGGATCGTTGAGGCGCGTACTCATGACCTGGTCCCACCATTCGAGCACCTGTTCCCGCCGTTTCTGGCTGTAGATATCCTGGGCGCGGTGCGGATCGTCCACCACGATACGGTCGCCGCCTTCGCCGGTGACGGCGCTGCCCACGGAGGTCGCCAGCCTGTAGCCGCCTTTGTTGTTTTCAAAACGCGATTTTTGATTCTGGTCTCCGGCCAGCTGAAAGCTGTCTCCCCAGTTGGAGGCGTACCAGGGGTCGCGCAGCAACCGCCTGGAGCGCGTATTGTCCCGTACGCTCAGGCTTTGTTTGTAGCTGGCGAAAAGGAAACGTTTCTCGGGTTTGCGGATCCACTCCCAGCAAGGCCAGAACACGGCGACGGTCAGGCTTTTCATGTGCCGCGGCGGTATGTTGATGAGCAACCGGCGGATCTGGCCCGAGCTGACCGCTTCGAGGTGCTGGACAATGGCTTCCACGTGCCAGCCGTGCACATAGGCCGACCCCGGTTCCACCACGGGCCAGGCCTGTTGGATAAAGGACAACAGCCGCCGTTCAGCCATTTCCTTGCGGATGTTCTGTAGTGCGGGTAGTTTTTTCAACCAGGGTCTCCAGTGTGATGAGTTCTTCCGTGCTCAGTTGGGAAAGATCGGGTTCGTTTGCATCCGGCTCCGGCCCGGCTTCCTGATCCTGCCGGGTTTCCAGCCGGGGTTTTCCCCAGCGTCCGGGAAATCTGCGTTCCAGCAGCCATTTGGCGGCCTGCCATTCGGGTTTGGCTATTTTTACTTTGGCGGTCTTTCTGGCTGGTTCGCCCGAGGCGTCGAGCACGGTGATGGTTTCAATCAGCTCGCCGCCGCCTTTGGCCGCTTCCTCGATGATGCGTACGTTTCGGGCTTCCAGCGCGCCGACGGCCTGGTCCACGGCCTGCCAGAAGTCCGCATAGAGGCGTTCCTCAGCGTCCGGGGCTGCGCTGGAACCGGCTTCCAGGCGGTCGAGCTCGCGGCGGCCCCGGCGCATCCAGGTGTAGAAACTCGTCCGGCTGATGCCGGCAATGGCCGTGGCGGCTTCTATGGAGCAACCGGACTGCAGATGCGCGGCCAACCGGTTTTGCAACTCCAGGGTCAGTTTGCCGCTTTTTTTTGTTCCTTTTAGGGTATTTTTCATGCCTCCCCCTTGACCGAATCTCTCTAACCATCTAATCTTACAGTCTATGAAACACACGTATTGCCTGTTGCTGGATAAACTGCTGGAGAACGAACGCATGTGGACGTTTTCCACGCTTCAGTCCCTTGCCGAGCGCTATGGCGTATCCTGGTACCAGGGAAACACGGAGCATGTGGTTTTCAAACATCCGTACGGCAAGCATTTGACCATTTCGACTTCGCGCCCGCTGAAAACCGTGCAGATCGTCGCGTTCAAGCATTTGCTTCAGCTGGCTGTGACTCCTGAGGAGCCATGCGAGTAAAAATTCCCGTCTATCCGTTCGAAGTCCGGGAGCTGGAAAAAGATGAGGGCGGCGGCTTTCTCGTCACTTTTCCGGACCTGCCCGGATGCCTGGCCGACGGTAAATCCCTGGGCCTGGCCGTGACCAATGCGGCCGATGCGGAGATTGCCTGGATCAAAGCCTGCGAGCATTGGGGAGACCCCATTCCTGAGAGTTCGCATGCGGAGCACCCGCGGTTGACGTTGCCCCTTTCGTCCACATTGCAGGACGATCTTTATTCCACGGCTGCAATCATCAACGTTTCTCCGGCAGAGCTGGCCATTGCCCTGATCAAAAAAGGCCTGGCAGCCATTGATCTGCAAAAATAGCCTCACAGGAAACACCTGCGGACGTGCGCGGCCAATGCGCGCATGAACAGTGGTGGTACGCTATTGCCTATGCGGGCGTAAGCCCGGCCTGTTTCCCCCCGAAAACAAAACGGGTCCGGAAAGGAACCGATTCGCTTGTATTCCAGCACGGACAGCGTACGTGTCTGCAGCGGATGGCAGCCCACGCTGCGCAGATACGCGGTTTTCTCCAGGTTGCCGGGACCGGGAGTGAGCAGCGTACCGCAGGGGCTGTCCCAGACGTAGCGCCGCTGCCTGCCCGCGTAGCATTCCCCCTGGCGGGCTTTTCTGGCCAGGTGCCAGGTTCGGGTGTTGCGGCCGGACGGGGATTCGTCCAGCCAGACATGGTCCGTACGCGGGTCTTGATGTTCCGGCAGGCCGCCGATAGCCTCACGTATGCTTATGGCGCCTGATACGGCGGCCGGATGGCTCGGACGCCGGTCCAGGTCGTTGCGCAGGCCGATGAATACGAGCCGCGCGCGCGACTGGGGCACGAAAAAATACATGGCGTTCAACAACCTGACCGAAACCGCGTAGCCCGTATGCTTCAGAGCGAGCAGCATTTCGGCGAAGGTCCGGCGCATACGTCCGCGCACCAGCCCGGCCACGTTTTCCAGCACAAAAGCTCGGGGCCGGAAAACGGCCAGCATCCGGACGAACTCCTCGAACAGCCTGTTGCGCGGATCGGCGCTGTCGCGTTTGCCCGCCGTGCTGAAGCCCTGGCATGGGGGCGAACCGTCCAGGAGATCCAGCTCTCCCGTCGCTACTTTCGCCAGATGCAACGCCCGGTCCGCGGATAGCGTACGAATGTCCTCCGGAAACACAGTCAGACCGGGAAAATTGGCCCGCAGCGTCTCCACCGCGTTGGGGTTGTTCTCCACGGCCAGCAATTCGCGGAATCCGGCCATGGAATAGCCCAGGGACGAGCCTCCGGCTCCGGCAAAGAGCGAGACCACCGTGGGCGCAGCGGGCATACGCGGGGCCAGATGCGCCTGCCAGGCCTGGTCCAAAATGTGCGGATAGGTCATATCAGCGTACCAGGCGGCCGCCGCAATGCGGACAGGTCCATATATTGTCCCCGCAGACGCGTTCGTCGAATTCCGGAAAGGTGATTCCGGGCGCATCGCCGTGCAGCAGGGCGTCCAGTTCGTCCGGGTCGAATCCGGTAGTACCGCGATCATTTGAAACAAGCCCGGCCAACTCGGTTTTGAGCGCGTTCCAGTGCCAGTCGTCCGCTGCGCATTTGTTATCCGCGATACGCAAGGTCCGGACCTGTTCCGGCGTAAGATCGCGCCGCACCAGCACGGGCACGGCCGGAAGATCGAGCAGCATGGCGGCTTCCCGCCGGGCATGGCCTTTGATGAGCACCCCGTAGATGTCCGTGACAAGGGGCTGGTCCAGGCCAAAGGCGGCAATGCTTTCCGCCAGGCGTTGGACCTGTTTCCGCGGGTGGGCCCTGATCCTGCGCGGATAGGACTGCAGCGCGCCGGGGTTTTGCCACTCGATCTGTAGGCCATGCAGTAGCGGCTCCATGTCAGTGTTTCCTTTGCTGCCTGGAAGTGTGTTCCGCGCTTTCCTCATTTTCGAACTCCTCGTCCATGTCCTCTTCTTCCTCATGCTCTCCTTCCGGACAGGCCAGTTCGTACTCGTACAGATCGTCCAGCAGGTTCACATCCGGATTGATTCCCAATTCTTTGAACAGCCAATCATCCATAGGACGCACCTTTCCTGTGCCGCAGGGCTAACCATGCGGTTTTATTGGTTGCACACAGATGAGTCGGTAAAGCGGCCGCCCCGGCAATGCCGGGGCGGCCGTAAAGGCTATTGCGGCCAGTGTCCGCCGAGTTGCTCGCCGACTTTGCCGGCGTACGGCGCGTTGTTGTGCGTATTGGCTCCGGTCACCACAGCCGGTCCGCCGTTATAGGCGGCGCAAACGCATTCCCAGCTGGCGTCGCCGTGGGTCCTGTCCAGGCCCTGGCGCAGCCGCGCAAGATAGCGGCAGCCCCATTCCAGCCCAGTGGCCGGATCGCAGAGCTGTGAGAGAAAGGGCAGCTTGCAACCCAACTCCCGCGCCACTTCGCCCATGATCTGGAGCAGTCCGAAGGACATGGCCCTGGCTTGGTGTTCGGTCTCCTGCGAGCATACGCCGAACGCGGACCATTCTTTGCCCTCGATATAGCGCCGGTAAAAGCCCGGCTCGTAGCGGACGGCCCATGGATCGCCCCCTGATTCCACCTGCACCAGGGCCGCCACCAGTTCGGGCGGCAGCTCATGCCGTTGCGAGGTTTCCGCGATCAAGGCCTCCAGGCCGACAGGTGCTTCTGTTGCCGCCGGTTCGGACGAATTCCCGGAATCGGGCTTGTTTTGCGCCCACCATTGGCGAACGTCGAAACAAGGGCAGGCCTTGCGGACGTTGGCCAGATCCCGGTGGCCGCAGATACGGCTTTGCGGAAAACGCTGGAGCAGTTTCACGAGCAGCCCGCGCAGGGATTCGAACTGCGCGGCCGTGAAATTGTTTTCCGGCGCATTGGCCTTGTCCACGCCGCCGGCCAGGCAAATGCCGATGGAATAGGCGTTGTGCCCCTTGGCATGGGCTCCGGCTTTTTCCAGCGGCCGCCCGGTTTCCAGGCTGCCGTCCCGGCGGATGACGTAATGGTAGCCGATGTCGCTCCAGCCCCGTTGCAGGTGCCACCGGCGGATTTCCCGCACGCCGATGTCCAGGGCGGGCGCCGTGGCGCTGCAGTGCACCACCAGCAGGTTGATCTTGCGCATTGCCTTGTCTCCTTAGGCGTCTGGTACGGCTATTTCCCGGTCCACACACCCCCACCCCACAGCATCCGCAACCGTAATCCCCAACCGGTCCAAGGCAAACGTGTTCACGCCCCATTCGTACTGATAGCGTTCGGTGACGTCGCCGCTTTCCAGGTCCGTGATTTCCTCGACCTTGTAGCCGCTCTCAGGGTTGCCTGCGTCCTCGTCGTTGAGTTTGCCCACAAGCTGCCAGCCGTAGCGTTCGTCCAGCAGAGTTTGCAGGTCGGCCAGGGCCTGGTCTTTGTATCTGTCGTCTGCGAGCAGGTTGACGTAATCCGCTCTGGTGTTTTTTGTGTTTGGGTATCCTTTCATTTTATATCCTTTTTAAAGACGTGAGCAGCAACCGCGTGCAGAGATTTCTGTTGATTCTAGTGTACATACGTACACACATACGCGAGCACGACTACCGCAGTTACTACTGTTTGTAGCGTTACCACCTACTACCACTCTAGCATCACTAGATGCACCTTGGACGTATGCTTTGCCATTTCCTCCTAGATCTGCCCAACCATTACTTGGGACATTGCTACTAGAACCAGCATACCAATAGTTATGTTCGTTTGACCATTGCCAAAGTGCACCACAACAATCTTCGCAGCCTATATTGCTGATCATACGACGGCCAGCACTATCGTAATGTCCACCTGTGCTTGTAGGTGTATCTGATTCATTAATATTTGTTTCTTCATTAGAACCAGTGGCAATGATCTGAAATCACTGCTGTCCGGTTAACGTAAAATAAAAAAGTCCAAAATCTCCAGGAAATATGTTATGGAATTGGTGTCTAAGCAATACATAACAAAGGAGATTTTGGACGTGGCTCACCATAACTCAATCCTGAATCAAATGCTATCTTTCATCCCGAGACATGTTTTTCAACGCTTGGAGCGTGAGCACCTTACGGGACGACAGCCCCGAACCTTCGGCTTTTGGAACCAGTTCGTCTGTCTCGTGTTCATTCAACTCTCCGGGCGGAAAAGCATGCGGGACTGCATCAGAAATCTGCAAGCAGCCCCGAAAAGGCTCTACCATCTCGGGCTCAAGCCGGTTTCTCGTTCGACTTTTTCAGACGCGAACAACAAGCGGCCATCGGACTTTTTCCAGGCCTTGTTCGGGGAGATGTACCGTCGCTGTGCGCCTCATGCTCCCAAGCATAAGTTCCGTTTCAAATCCAAACTGATGAGCCTTGACTCCTCCACAATCAGTTTGTGTTTGTCGGTCTTCCCCTGGGCTTCCTTCCGAAGCAAACGAGGCGGGGTCAAAATGCACACACTGCTTGATCATGACGGTCATATCCCTGCGTTCGTTTGCGTGAGCGAGGCCAAAAAGCATGACCTCAGCGTTGCAAAAACTCTCACCCTGCCCAAGGGGTCCATCGTCGCCTTCGACAAGGCATATAACGATTACAGATGGTTCCACCTCTTGGGAAAGCAAGGCGTTCACTTCGTCACCCGGCAAAAAAGCAATGCTTCCTATCGGGTTGTCAAACGCCAGGCAGTCAATAGAAAGCTTGGGGTGACTTCCGACCAGATCATTGAAGTCGCCACAGCCAACGGAAAACTCAAGCTCCGTCGCGTCGGGTTCAAAGATCAGGAGACCGGCAAGCATTACAAGTTCCTGACGAACAACTTCAAACTGGCCCCGAAGACCATTGCCGACATTTACAAAGAACGCTGGAAGATTGAGCTTTTCTTCAAGGAAATCAAACAGAACCTGAAGATTAAAAGCTTTGTCGGCAACTCTGAAAATGCTGTCCTGACCCAAATATATACGGCCCTGATCGTGTACCTTATTGCAGCTTACATCCGGTTCACATCCCGAATAGGCATGAGCGTTCAGCAAATGCTCCAGTTGCTTCAGGTGAACGTATTCGGCCGTATCGCATTGATAGAACTATTCAGACCTCCACAGAAAAGTGACTCAAATGACTATGATTCTAGTTTGTTACGGCTTGCAAATTTAACCGGACAGTAGTGATCTGAAATTCGTAATCCGCCAGAAGTCGCTTACCAACAGCGCCTAAATCGTCAACGAAATTCATCCAGTTGCGCGTATGAGTGATTGTGCCGTTAAAAACGCTGGCTGTGCTAGAACCGGTGTTGGATTGTAAATAGATATCAACCCATAGTTTTGCAGTATTACTGAAGACCATCCCCGCCGGATCGCACACGGGCCGGTGTTTGAGATCCCAAACCGATGCCGGGAGGATATCCCCGGCCATGTAGCAATTCGCTCAGCGTGTGGCCGCTGATGGTGCCCACGTCCGCGCACAGGCAGTGGAAGCCGCCGATTTTGCGGGAGTTGGTATCGCCGTAACCGTTGGGGTGAGTGGAGTTGGCCGAGAGGAGCAGGGTCAGCGCGCCGGAGTCGTCGCAAGCGTAGATATAGAAATCCTTGCCTTTGCGTTCGGTTGCGGCGGTGTAGTCCGTGGTGGTCGTGTCGTCCCAGCTGTCCGCGTCGGAAAGGTCGATGGCCTGTTGTTCCGGCAGGTAAAAGCCGATGTCGCCAATATTGACGGTCATCTTTGACGGCGACAGCAGCGTGTGATTGTCGGCGCTGGAGCAGCTCCACAGGACATCGCGTTCGTAGTTGGCCGGGGCATAGGCAAGCAGTTTGCGAACTTCCGTAGCCACAATGCCGCCGCCCATGTTGGCCGCCAGGGTGTTTTCACCCATTGCCAAAGACACGGGCGCGCCCGCCGTGTCCGCTTTGAGCAGGCTGTTGTCCTGGTCGAAGCGTGAGGGACGAAGAGGGAGGTGTCCAGGTAGCTTTCGCCTTTGATCAGAGACAGCTCCTGTTCGTAAAAGCGCCGGGTGAACGGGGTGGCGGCGCCTCCGCTTTCGAGTTTCAATTCCGTGACGCGAACCAGAGCGCCGGTTTCAAATGGAGCGAAGCGCAGCTTGAATTCGCCCCCTGCCTGCAGGTCGTACTCCTGGCCCAGATCAAAGGTGTGAACCACTTTCGTCCACGCACCGGGCGCGCACGCCTGCAAAGAGGCTTTTGTGAGCTGAATGATCTGTTTTTCGCCCTCCTCTTCGTCCTCCACCATCAGGAAAAGATCCGGCGTAATAGCCGTTTCCGCGCCGTTGTAAATCACGGCGGAAAAGGTCACCACCCGCTGTATCTGCGCCGCGTACCTGGCGTCGATGCGTTGACGCAGGTCCACAGCCATGTCTGCGGCGCCGGTTTCCAGTTCCAGGGAATACTCGCAGACCGATTCCACGGGCACGACGTCGCTTCGGCGGGCGTAGCCGAGGGCGCCGCTTGTGGTGCTCACAGACCATTTACCGGCAACTTCCGTGGCGGAACTGATGTCGGTGAACTCCGTACCGTTCAGCCAGATATCGAAGCTGCCGTTGATAAAGATGTTTTCAGAAAGTAGACTCATTGCATCCTCCTGAATTTTAGGGTTGGAACATGGAATGCGAAAAGTATAATTGACAAAATCAGTCTGTCACTTTTTCGGGCAAAAGTTCCTCGCTTTTGCCCGAAAAACAGGGCCTTGTGTTATACGGGTACGGCTATTTCCCGGTCCACACACCCCCACCCCACAGCATCCGCAACCGTAATCCCCAACCGGTCCAAGGCGAACGTGTTCACGCCCCATTCGTACTGATAGCGTTCGGTGACGTCGCCGCTTCCCAGGTCCGTGATTTCCTCGACCTTGTAGCCGCTCTCCGTGTTGCCTGCGTCCTCGTCGTTGAGTTTGCCCACAAGCTGCCAGCCGTAGCGTTCGTCCAGAAGCGTTTGCAGGTCGGCCAGGGCCTGATCTTTGTATCTGTTGTCTGCGAGCAGGTTGACGTAATCCGCTCTGGTGTTTTTGGTATTTGGGTATCCTTTCATTGTTGTCTCCTTTTAGAGGGAGTCGCAGCAACCACGTACAGATACTGTTGTTGCCTCAGTTGTACAGACGTACACGCACACTCTAGCACGTGGTCCGCAGATAGAGCCATTTGCTGCATGACCACCTGCTGTTAAATTAACATTACTCGAGGTGCCTTGTACGTATGCACTGCCATTTCCTAGATCCATAAATACATTTGATGGTACACTGCTGCTAGAACCAGCATACCAGTAATTATGCTCTTGTATCCATTGCCACAGATACCCGCAACACTCCCAACATCCGCAGTAGCTAATCATGGCACGGCCATTAGTATCAACATGTCCACCAACTCCGTTTCCATCGGTCGGCAATGCGCTGCCGGCAATATTCGTTTCCTCATTAGATCCTGCCGCAATTAGTTGAAATTCATAGTTTGTCAGCAACCGCTTGCCGACAGCGCCCATATCATCTACAAAATCCATCCAGTTACGTGATACACTCGCAGTACCACCATATACACTAGCGGTGCTGCTGCCGGTGCCACTTGCTAAATAAATATCAACCCATAATTTTGCAGTTTCAGAGAAAACCATCCCCGCCGGATCACACACGGGCCGGTGTTTCAGATCCCAAACCGACGCCGGGAGGATATCCCCGGCCATGTAGCCGCTCAGCGTGTGGCCGCTGATGGTGCCCACGTCCGCGCACAGGCAGTGGAAGCCGCCGATTTTGCGGGAGGTGGTATCGCCGTAACCGTCTGGATAAGTGGAATTGGCCGAGAGGAGCAGGGCCAGTGTGCCAGAGTCGTCGCAAGCGTAGATATAGAAATCTTTGCCTTTGCGTTCGGTTGCGGCGGTGTAGTCCGTGGTGGTCGTGTCGTCCCAGCTGTTTGCATCGGAAAGGTCGATGGCCTGTTGTTCCGGCAGGTAAAAGCCGATGTCGCCAATATTGACGGTCATCTTTGACGGCGACAGCAGCGTGTGGTTGTCGGCGCTGGAGCAGCTCCACAGGGCGTCGCGTTCGTAGTTGGCCGGGGCATAAGCAAGCAGTTTGCGAACTTCTGTAGCCACAATGCCGTCGCCCATGTTGGCCGCCAGGGTGTTTTCACCCATTGCCAAAGACACGGGCGCGCCCGCGGTGTCCGCTTTGAGCAGGCTGTTGTCCTGGTCGAAGAGGGACGTGTCCAGGTAGCTTTCGCCTTTGATCAGAGACAGCTCCTGTTCGTAAAAGCGCCGGGTGAAGTCCGTGGTCATATCCCGGCTTTCCAGCTTCAGAGCCGTCACCCGGACCAGGTCGTCTTCGATGAGTGGAGTGAAACGGATTCTGAATTCACATCCGGAGTCCAGATCGACCCCTTCGCTAAAGTCAAAGACCTGGACCACCTTTGTCCAGGCGGCCGGAGCGCATTCCTGCAGGGAAACGCTGCGGATTTGGTTTATGTCCCCCCATGGGTCGTCATCTTCCCCATTCGGAAGATAGACATACATAAACGGATTAAAAGCCGATGCGGTGCCATTATAGACCATTGCGGAAAAAACCACGAAACGCTGCATCTGGGCTGCGTACCTGCCATCAACGCGCTGCCAGAGCTCCGCATACATGTCCTCATCTTCGGCAGTTAATTCCAGTGAATACTCACAGATTGAGTCTTCAGGAACGCTTGCGCTTTTTCGCGCGGAGACGAGCCTGTCGTCCTTAGGACTCACGAACCACTTGCCGGCGACTTCCGTAGCGGAGCTGATGCCGGTGAACTCCGTACCGTTCAGCCAGACATCGAAACTGCCGTTGATAAAGATGTTTTCAGAAAGTAGACTCATTGCATCCTCCTGAATTTTAAAGGTGGTACAAAAAATACGAAAAGTATAATTAGCAAAGTCAGTCTGTCACTTTTTAAGACAACAGTATTTTTGCTATTTCCAAAAAACAGCGCCCCTATTTTACAAAGGTACGGCGATGTTCCTGTCCTCGCAGCCCCACTCAACGCACTCCGCAACCGTGAGCCTCAGCCGATCCAAGGCGAACGTGTTCACGCCCCATTCGTACTGATAGCGTTCGGTTACTTCGCCGCTTTCCAGGTCCGTGATTTCCGCGACCTTGTAGCCGCTCTCAGTGTTGCCTGCATCGCCGTCGGCGAGTTTGCCCACCAGCTGCCAGCCGTAGCGCTCGTCAAGCAGCGCCTGCACGTGGGCCAGGGCCTTGTCCTTGTACTCCGGCACGGCGAGCAGGTTTTCGATGTCGGCTCTTGTCTGTATTGTCTTTGGGTAGCCTTTCATTTTGTTTTCCTTTTTAGAGGGGCTCCGCGACCCCGCGCGCACCGATATACGCATACAGATAGAGCGGCGAACTATACCAAACCGAGCCGCGCGAACCGCAATACGCGCCATCGCCCCAACGACCGCCCGCGATCCCACGCGTTGGCCATGCATACCCCTGCCCCCGCTGCGATGTCCTGGCCGAGTCATACTGACCAACCCAAGTGGCCGTGGTGTCGTAGATTCCGCCGGTCTCAAGAAGCCACTGCCACATCACCCCGCAGCAATCCTCGCAGCCGCAATTGCTAATCATGCGTTGCTCGGCGGTGTCGCTATGCCCTCCGGTTGTTACAGGGTCTTTTCCTTTACTGTACTGCGTACCCTGATTGCTGCCGTCGGACAGCGCCATGAACTCGGCCAGCGTCGGCAGCCGTTTCCCGCACTCATCACGCCCCAACCACTCGACAAAATCATACCAGTCGAAAACAGTACTACTCTCCCCGTCGGCAATGGTGCCTCCGTTGACGCTTACCAGCTGTTCGTCAGATACTGACGCCAAATAGATATCCACCCACTTGGCAATACCCGCGCAGTAGGTCATCCCCGCCGGATCACACACGGGCCGGTGCTTCAGATCCCAAATCGACGCGGGCAGAATATCCCCGGCAACATAGCCGCTCAAATCGTGGTCCGTAATCGTGCCCACGTTCGCGCACAGGCAGTGGAAGCCGCCGATTTTGCGGGTGTTGGTGTATGTCCAGTTTTCACTGTTGTTGTCGGCGCCGCTAGGGACAGTGGAATTTGGCGAAATCAGGAGAGTTAGCGAACCGTTGTTGTCGCAGGCGTAAATATAGAATTGCACTCCGGCACGATTGGCCGCCACCGTGTAATCCGTGTCGTCCGTGCTGTCCCAGCTGTCCGCGTCGGCCAGATCCAGAGCCTTCTGCGCGGTCAACGCAAACCCGCTCCGGTTGATTTCCACGGTCAGATACGCCGGGCTCAACAAAATGGCCCGGTCCGCGTCTTCGGATACGGTTTTTGCAGTGAAGCAGGTCCCCCGCTCGTAATGGGCGGGCAATGCGGCCGAGAGTGTTAAACTTTCTTCCGTGGTTAAAGACTTGCTTTTGATCAGACTCATTGCGCCAACCTCACTTGAGCGGTTCCGGACCAGTCTGCATTCTTCCCCACGCCCAATCGCAGCAAAACAGGGGTAGCCGTCTCTCCCATCTGCGCTTCGGGAGATGTAAACGTATCGCCGGTTTCGGACCAGGACACGCCGTCGTCAATGGAGATTTGCAATGTGATGGTTCCTGAAAAATCTCCGGATACTAGTATGTCGAATACGCCCGGCCCGTAGATAAGGGACGCGCCGCGTACGGGCAGCGGTTCCGTGAACTGGCCTGCCTCCGTCAAAGTCGCCTGCACTTCCATTGTTCCCATAAAGCTCTCCTTGCTTGGTTACATGCCTGGTCTGGTGCGTTATCGGCCTGCCAGAATTTGCAGAATCCTGCGCCGTGACAGACAGAACTCGGACGCCAGCGTCGAGATGGAGGCGCCTTCCCGGCGGCGTTCCAAAATTTTTTTTCCGCGCAGTTGCCGGACGATGGAGTCCTTTTTAGGAATTTCAAGCCTGTCGCCGCCGTATACGCGGCTGATGGCTTTGGCTGCCTGGGGGCCGAGCAGCTTGCACAACGGGTGCTCGGGCCTGGCTTTCACAGGCACGTACACGCTGGCCCCCCCATATCGCTCTGCCAGGGACAGGGCCGCGGTTGGTCCGGCGATATCCTTGATTTCGCACAATCGGGCCGGTAAGGTACTCCATTCGAGGTTTTCCATGGAGAGGTCCTGAATGGTTGTTTGCATGATTCCCCCTGATAGTGGTTTGCATCCGTCCAGTTTTTTGCTTTCGAGCTGGAGGCACTTTATACGAGTTACTCGTATTTTGTCAAGTAAAAATTCGAGTAAAAAGACTTTAAATTCGACCTAAATTCGGATAGAATTCGACGCATGATGGAAACAGTAAGCGAAGACACTCTTTTTTGTACGGCATTGAAGCAGCTGTTGAAGGATCGCGGCATCAAGCAAAAAGATTTTGCCCAGCGGGTAGGGATCAAGCCGTCGACGCTCAATGGCATCCTGAAGGGAAATTCAAGAGGATCGGCCGCAAACCGCCTGGCCATTGCCGAGGCGCTGGGGCTGGGCTATGAAGAACTCCTGGATCAGGGGCGCAGTCTCCATGGGCTTCCGTGCCTGAAGCCGCCTGTTCCCGTGCTGGAGGAAGCCTTCGAGGCCATTCCCAAGGTCAAGGCCAAGCTTTCCGGGGGCGGGGGCTCGTTTGAGACGGAGAGTGAAATTTCGGGATACTACGCTTTTCGCAAGGATTTTCTGCAACGTAAAGGGTCTTCCAGGGGCATGGTGCTGTTTGAGGTCGCGGGAAACAGCATGAGCCCCGTGCTGGAGCATGGAGATACGGTTCTGGTGGACCAGTCGCAGAACGATGTGATTTCAGGGCACATTTATGCCGTGGGCGTGGATGATTCGGTAATCGTCAAGCGGTTGGAGGCCCGTCCCGGAATACTGATTCTGCATAGTGAAAATCCCGAAACGGATGATTTTGAAATCAAAATAAATGAATATTCCAATGTCCGGATCATCGGGCGGGTGGTCTGGTCCGCAAGGGAGTATTGAGTAGATAGCGAAATTCGATCAACTCGAATTTATCTTGACAAAAATTCATTTATCTCGTATTTTACTTTTCGAGCAGATCCGGCAGATTTGTTTCTGTCCCGGACAGCGCATGCGTGTCATCCCAAACAAAGGAGAATCTGGCATGTTTCGACCGGCTCGAAAAGAAAATGTAGCCCTCAAGATTGCCTTTTTCGGCCCCTCGGGGAGCGGAAAAACCCTGGCTGCCCTGAAGGTCGCCACCGGCCTTGGCGGGCGCGTCGCCATGATCGACACCGAAAACAATGGCGGCGGGCTGTACGCCGATCTTTTTTCCTTCGATATCCTGCAGTGCGATCCCCCCTTTGCGCCCGAGTCTCTCATCCAGGCCCTCCAGGCGGCCGAGCAGGCGGGGTATGCTGTCGTCATTCTGGATAGTCTTTCCCAGGTTTGGAGCGGCTCCGGCGGCGTGCTCGAACAGGTGGACGCGGCGCGGCGGATAAAGGACGGCTACAATCCCTGGGCCGGTCCAGCCCGCCGCAATGAACGACTCATTCAATACTTGCTGTACAGCCGGTGCCACATTCTGGTCACCATGCGCGCCAAAACCCAATGGCTGGCTGCGGCCGGGGAAGAGCAGCTTCAGGGGATGCATCCGATACGGCGCGGGCTTGCACCGGAACAGCGCCAGGGCATTGAATACGAATTCACCACCGTGTTTTCCCTTTCTCCGGCAAGCCCGCAGGCCATGCGTATCAAGGACCGTACCGGCCTGTTTTCCGCGTTTGAGACGCTTTCCACAACAACGGGCGCCAATCTGGCCGCCTGGCTGCAAAACGGCGTACGCGCCGCCTGAGCGGAGGAAACATGGTCAGCGCTTCCCGAACCGCCAGTTATTCGCTGGCGCGCCTGTATGCGGACTTGCAGGTTGCGTACGCCTTGCGGGGCAGGACAGCGGCGGCGCGTACCGCTGCGTATGCCTTGTCTGTCGCGGTACACAGCGATTTGGCAGGGGCCTATGCTTTGCTGGCGGCAACGCCGGTCAGCGCTTCCCGTACGGCGGTGTACGGCATGCTCTCGCCGGAGGCGGAATTTGTCGAAAACATCAGCGCGAGCGTCGATGGAAAGGAGCTGCGGGTCACGGAACTGGACATGAGCTGCGACGAAGACAGCTATTGCATTTCCTGTACGCTCGAAGTGGCCGACGCGTCCGAATGGTCCCGCTGCAGCCCGGGTAAAATACTGCTTGTTCTGATAGGGGAAACACGGTTTACGTTTCAGGTGGATTCCTGTTCCCGTGACCGGACCTTCGGCAAGACAAGTTACTCCGTGTACGGCCGTTCGGCGGCTATGCTTCTGGACAGTCCGTACGCTGCGCCCCTTACCTGCACCTGGACGGACACTTCGGCGCGCGGCATTGCCGGGGAGTTGTGCGACGCGTATGGAATCAGCCTTGATTGGCGGCTGGCGGACTGGCCCTTGTCGAGCTATTCCGCCGAATCACTGACCCCCATGGAGATTCTCGACGAACTGATGACGGAATCAGGGGTGTTGTTTTCCACGCCGGAAGGAGTGCTGGTGGCGCAGTATATGTATC
The DNA here is from genome assembly GCA_963677785.2 of Desulfovibrionaceae bacterium. Lineage (GTDB taxonomy): Bacteria > Desulfobacterota > Desulfovibrionia > Desulfovibrionales > Desulfovibrionaceae. Next base: position 1,299,878 of record CAXXDH010000003.1, read on the forward strand.
CTGTGAGCCCGACACGCTATGGGGCATGCGATCCGGAACTCGAACTCTCAGACATGGAGGACGTGCTGCGGCTCAAGGATTCCTATGAATCCGCTCCGGGTTACAACGCGGTTTCCGTGCTGGTCGACCAGGACCAGGACGAGACAGACGTCGAGCTGGTGGTCTGGGACGGCGAAGAAGACGGCGTTGAGCCTGCGGATTCCAGTACGCAGCGGATTGTGGCGTTGTTTCCTTCCAGCCTGGCCGGGCTGCTGAGTTCCAACAGCGAAGTGGTTGTTTTCGACCAGGGCGTACGTACGTTTGAAAAAGAGGAAACCGTGGCCATAGTCAGCGGCGAGGGCGAACTCAGTTATCCGCCGGACAGCCTGCTGGAATACGCCTACCGGAGCTGCGACCTGGGAGAACTGACTGTTTCCGGCAAAGTCGTAAGCAGTTCCGAGGCAGGGCATTCGGCCCTCTACGTTCGTTACCGGACCAGCTATCGCTGTTTTCTGGTCCAGTGCCGGACCGGCTCCCAGGGGCTCGTGTATCTGGAGGCGGAATTGGAGGATGACTCCACGCAACTGGTGCATGTGCGCCGTGCTCCCGCGGACAACCCGGCGCCGGAAATAGTGGAAGACGAGATGTGCACCAACGAACTTTCCGCGCGCGAACGCGGCAGAATCTATCTGGATGAAAAGGGGTTCGGCAAGGAATGGTACGAGGTGAAAACACCGCTTCGTACGCTCCCATTGCCTGGCGCGGTTGTTTCCGTGCTGGATGGTTCGCGCGGCGTGCGATTCCGGGCGAAACTCACGGGTTGGAGCGTCAATGTCTCATTGGAAAGCGAGGTGTTTTGTTCGCGTGTGACGTACGATCTGGAACGCAGTCTGACGGATTCCTGAGGAGGAGCAATGAACGAGCTGAACATTCTGCGCGGGCTTATGGCGAACCAGGAGGCGGGAACCGCCCTGGGAACAGTGACCGAGGTGATCGCCAAGGGGCGTCTGGTGGTCCGGATCAATGAAAGCACCTATCGTAAGGTGTATGGCGAAGCCGGCCTGGGTGAGCGCGTTTTGCTGCGCAATGACCAGGTGCTTCGCAGTGTTCCACAAGGTGCGGAAAAAACGGTTTACATTGTTTGAGCGTGTGGGGCGGCTGGTTTCCGTTTGGCCTGGAGAGCATCGAGAGCAGATTTTTTCGAGCCAATATTCAGTTGATGACAACTCAAGAACACGGAAGGTGCGGCAAACAATATTGGCCTTGATTCAGGGAATAGACTACTATATAAAACGCTAAGGGAAGGGATGATAAATAGGTCTGGTTGCCGGTAAATAACATACGCATTGAAGAGGAAATATACATTTCTACGTATGAAAGTAACACCTGATGCGTTGTTTTTTCGGTTTTTAAAGTTTTCATGGGAGAAAGCGTATGCTGCGGTCCAGTGTTGCTCTAGCTGTTTTGATGATTTTTTGTAGTTTGTCTCCTTGTCTGGGCGCGGAAGCCGTACCGCCGGAGCCCGTCCGTTTGGCGACCAGCGACTGGTCACCGTTTACTTCGTCATCGTTGCCGGGCTACGGGTTTTACACCGAGCTCGTGAGTGCGGTGTTCACGGAGATGGGGTTGACTCCGCGGTACTCGTTCTATCCGTGGAAACGTTGCGAAAGCAATACCGCGTCAGGAAAAGTCTGGGCCACATTTCCCTATACGATCACTAGCGAACGTGCCACGGTTTTTGATTTTTCAGATGCGGTCAGCAGTTCCGTGACCAGGTTTTTTTACTATGGCCCGGACAAGGGCTACGTGTATAACTCCATAGATGATCTGAAAAAATATAAAATCGGCGGAATCAGCGGCTATTTTTATACGGAACGTTTTGCCAAAGAAGGCATCGAAGTCTTTTATGCGCCGGATGAAAAGAGCGCGTTCAATATGCTCCGGGAAGGACGCGTCGAACTCCTGGCACTGAACGACATGGTCGGCTGGCATATCATCAACAGCAATTTTGCGGCAGACAAGGATAAGTTCCATACACTGCCGAAAGCTCTTTCGGACAATCCGTTGCGGCTGATGGTTTCCCGCAAATATCCTGGATCGAAACGATTGCTGCAACGTTTCAATGAAGCGCTCGCCAAAGTAAAAACAAGTGGAAGATATGAAGAAATTTTAGGAAAATACGGATTATTGCATTAATATAGGGAATGACGCCTCTCGTAATTGTTTATAGGTAGCTGCGTATGTTTTTTGTGGCTGCGCATCCATGTCTGGTGTTGTTGGCAGGAAAGGGCTAGGATACTTTCGCTGTTTGAGGGAGGGGGGATGCTTCCCATTATTATTTTTCCACACGTTACGTCCGGTGAGCCGCAAGCGGTGCCTGAACGTTTGCGGAACGCAGGCCGGATTTTTTTGACCATGGTGTTGCCATGGAGTGAGAAAGATGTTGAAGAATATCCTATTCTTCTTTGCGATACTATCCTTACTCTTTGTTGCCCCACAGCCCTGTTTTGCAAATGATGCCGTTCTGCCGAAAACGGTTCGCATCACCACAAGTGATTGGCCTCCGTTTACTTCGACTACAGGTAAAGGCATCTACAGTGATATTGTCAATGACGCGTTCGCAGAAATAGGAATAACGCCAGAATATGTGTATTATCCGTGGCGGCGTGGAGAAAAAAATGTCGCTAGTGGAAAAATTTGGTGCATTTTTCCCTATACCATCAACGTCGAACGTTCGGCCTTGTATCTCTTTTCAGAGCCCCTCAACGAATCCAGTACGGATATTTTCTATTATGGCCCTGATAAAGAATATGTTTTTGAAAAGATAGCGGATTTGAAGTAGTACAGAATGGGTGGAACGGCCGGGTATTATTTTGCCGAGCTTTTTGCACGAGAAGGTGTGGAGGGCTTTTATACGCCGGATGAAACAAGCGGATTGCAGATGCTGCAAAAGGGCCGCATCGATCTTTTTGTTCTCAACCACCTGGTGGGCTGGTATTTTATCAATGCCAATTTGGGCAAGGATAAGCATAAATTTCATACTGTTAAAAAGCCCTTGTCCGTGAATCCGCAGCGACTTATGGTTTCCAGGACATACCCTGGGACACACGTGCTTCTGGAGCGTTTCAACAAGGCCCTTGCAAAAATGAAATCCGGCGACAAAATTAAATTGATTCTCAATAAGCATAGGGCATTACACTGATCGATATGATTATGCTTACAGCCAAAAAACACCAGAGAACTGTAGCGCGGCCGAAAAAGTATTCCATTTCACGCAGGCTTACCATAAGTCTGATTCTTGCCGCCGCTCTTGTTTCAGCAGCGGCTTCGGCTGTGAATTATTATATCACCATGAGCGAAGCGCAGCAGCAATTGGAACTAAAAGCCGACGAGTATTGCGAATTGATTGCCGACGCGTTGCGTATGCCGCTATGGGCGTTGCATACGGACAGTATCAAAAGCGTGGGCACCTCATACGCGCAGAATGAGTTCATAGCGGGGTTGAAGATTTTCGACAGTGATGATGCACCGTATTTTGAGCAGAAGCTGGACGACACAAATGGTCCCTTTTTATCGCGCGTAAAGAAAATCTACTATAAAAATGAATACCTGGGGTCTGTTGAGGTTGCCTTCAGCCGTGCCCAGTACCAAAAAAATCTGGCCCGCCTGCTGACCGCCAGCATTGTGGCCGCACTGGCTATCCTGGGCACATTGACATTGATAACGGGATCCTTGCTGCGGCGTTTTCTTGGCGTTCCTCTGAGAAATCTCAGCGCCCAAGTGGACGCTTATGCTTTCGGCCATTATGCTTTGCCCCATGCTGATCTGCATCCGGTTGAATTCTCACAGTTTATTTCCGTGCTGCATGATATGGGGCGCACCATAGAACAGCAGATGGATACACTGAAGGACGCGGAGAAAAAATACCGCAGCCTGATCGAAACCCTGAACGATTGCGTTTGGGAAACCGACGCCCAGGGTGTGTTCACCTATATATCCCCGAGGTATGAGGATCTGCTTGGCTACAAAACGCGAGCAATGTTGGGAAAAAGCAGATTTTCCTTTATGCCCGAAGAGGAATCCCAAATGGCGCGCGAACGCTTTGAACTGTGCGTTGCCCAGGGCAGGCCCTTTTCCGGCCTGGAAACCTCACTGCTGGATACCAACGGAAAGTCTCTGCGAATCGAATACAACGGCGTGCCGATTTTCGACGGACCAGACAAAAAACTCGTGGGCTTGCGGGGCGTGGACCGCGATATTTCCGAACGCAAGGCCCGGGAACGGGCGGAACGAGATCGCAACGCGGCCGAAGCTGCGGCCCAGGCCAGAAGCGTCTTTCTGGACAATTCCGGACAGGGGTTTCTCAGCTTTGGGACCGATCTGATCGTCGAACCCGAATACAGCAAGGAATGCCTGCATATTTTCAAAAAATCCATTGACGGGGAATCCATCGTCGAATTGCTTTTTCCGGACGATGCGGAATCCCAGGCCACCCTGGAGAAGAATTTCAAGCGTATTTTTGAGAGCACCAGCCGCTCCAAGCAACGGGTTCTGTTGTCTCTGCTGCGGAAAGAGTACAGGCTGGAGGGGACATTTGTGGAGGCGGAGTACCGTCTGGTTGCAGACAAGATGATGCTGATCCTGACGGATGTGACCCGCCGCAAAGAGCTGGAAAATGAAATCATTCAGGAACGCAACCGGTTGAAATTCGTTGTTTCCACCGTACGGGATTCCCAGGAATTTTTTACCACACTGGACGACTTCGATACCTTTCGCAAAGAGGATCTGCACGGTATGACCGAAGTCGGCGCGGATGCTGCGGAAATCCTGTCGGTCGCCTACCGGATGATTCATACCTTCAAAGGAAATTTTGCTCAGCAGGATTTCCTGTTTACCCCGCAGGCACTGCATACGCTGGAAAACCGTCTGGCCAGGCTGCTGAAGCAATCGAGGATCTCACTTGAGGACATTGCACGAATCCAGAACGACCTTCGGGAGTTCACGGCACTGGATCTTGATCTGGAGGTGATTGAAGAATTCCTGGGGCAGGAATTCCTGCAGCAACGAGGCGTGGTGATCATCACCGAAGCCCAGGCCGCCAGATTGGAAGCCATGGCCAACAGGTTGCTGGACAAAGCCATTGATTTTTTTGATGCCGAAAGTCTGGAACTGCTCGCGGAAATCAGAAACATCCGCTCAGTGAACTTTAAAGACCTGCTCGCACATTACCCCAAAGCCGCGTGCGAACTGGCCGAGCGTTTTGAAAAAATGCTGCATCCCTTTGAGATTGAAGGGGAGGATTTTTACATCACTCCCGACGACTATATTCATTTCACAAAATCCCTGGTGCATGTCTTCCGCAATGCCGTGGACCATGGCCTGGAAACGCCTGATGAACGGATTGAGCTGGGAAAAGATCCGGCCGGCACCCTGCATTGCGAGGTAGGCCGTGAAAAAGACGCCATCCTGGTGCGTATCGAGGATGACGGCAGGGGGATCGATACGCAACATCTCCGGACCGTTGCCGTGGAGCGGGGTGTGCTTTCGCAGGAACAGGCGGACGCTGCTTCAGAGAGCGAGCTCATGGAAGTGATCTTCGAGATGGGTTTTTCCACCAGGGAGTCCGTGACCACTGTGTCCGGCAGAGGAGTCGGTCTTTCCGCCGTCAAAAAGGAACTCGACGCCCTGGGCGGAACCATCGCCATCGAATCTCACCCCGGAAAGGGGACCTCCCTGCTTTTTACGCTGCCCGTCGAACGCTAGACGTGTGGCGGGGGGCTTTGTAAGATATCTTCGTTATGGCATCGCCCGGGGCTTAATTGCCCTCAACAACGCGATTTACAGGGCTTCATAAAAAAGACAGCGCCCACGGGGCAGAAAGACGCTGTCTTTGGGTGTGAGCATCGGAGTGATGCCCGGCGCAGAAGGAGTTCGTGAGTGATGCGACTGCTCAGTGTGGAGGTCCTACGCGTTTGTTTCTGCAGGCATACATGGGGCAGCTTCTTTCATCATAAGGGGCAAGGCTGTCCTGAAAAGACGCCAGGTTGCCTGCATCGTCAAATGACATTTCTTCCGCGTCCGCGAGTATTTCTACCCCGGGGCGCTGCCGCATTTCTTCCAGCATGCATTCCGAGATGTACAGGTATTCAAGCCTCAGCGTATTCGGAATACGGATCAGCCGGATGGCATGGGGAGCGTGCGATTCGCATGTCTTGACCGCAGCCTGGATGGCCGTACGGTCATTGGGCATGGAGATGGGCAGCGAGCCTGCGGCGTGCACGCCTGATGTCAGGCAGTTGGTATACACGGTTTCGCGGTTGTACTTGTTCGTCAGTTTGTCCGTGACCAGGTCGGCCCGTGCCACGCCCGTGGCATTGCCTTCGCTTTTGTCGGTCACGTCCAGCACGCAGATACGTGAAACATCCGGACCGCCGCTGATGGCAGTGGTCGAGGGACGTCCCGTGATGTTGGTGTCCATGCCGCTGCCCGAGAATTCTTTGCCTATGTTGTCCACCACCAGAACATCCAGCGGACCGGAGGCAAGGGGGGCGTCCAGCGGGCCCAACGGCAGGCGGGGCATGCAGCGCATGGCCTGTTTCAGATATTCGCGTTCTTTTTCGATCATTGTTTCAGGTTCGAGCACCACCACTCTGGCCAATTTGTCATAGGCGTTCTCGATGGTGCCGACTCCGAAAAGCACCTTGCAGGTGTCGAGTTTGATCCTGGACATTTCAACAACAAAGCGGCCCACGTAATTGAATCCCCAGGCGTGGCAATTGTCCGCGCCCGACCGTTTTCCCAGGCCGATGGAGAGCATTTTCACCAGGCCGCTTTCATTTTTGTAGCGTAACGCGCTGTGCGGCTTGATGCGGTTGAAAAGCACGATGCCGTCCGCCTCGTAGGCCAGCTTGTCGATACGTATTTCCATGCCGTTGTCCAGCTGTCCCACTTTGACCGTCTCCATGGACGACCGTATAGGACATCCGGCGCTTTCTTCCGTAACGCCCAGGTGCTCGAGCATGGCGACCTGGCCTTCCGCGGTGCCTCCTCCATGGCTTCCCATGGCGGGAACAATAAACGGCTTCGCTCCGCTGGCGCTGATCTCGCTTACCAGCGTACGCACCAGTTCGGGTAAATTGGCTATGCCCCGGCTGCCTACAGTGACGGCAATGCTCATGCCTGGCTTGAGCCCCCGGACCACAGGAGCCTCGGCCACGGCCGCGCGTACTGCCTGCTCCGGATCCACCGGTTCGGGCGTCTGGAAGGTCTGCCGGATCAATGCCATCTTCGGGATGGCCACGTGTCCCACCAGCTTGACATAGCTGGGAACCCCGGAAGTGCCTGTTTTCATCATGGCCGGTTATTTGTAGATTTCAGGGTTGAGGACTCGTGGAGAGCGTTCGCCCGCCAGGATCATGTCGATGTCCCGAATGTTCATCAGGCTCATCCGTTCGACGGATTCCCTGGTGTCCGCACCGGAATGAGGAGTGAACACCACGCGCGGGCTTTTGAATATGGGATGGCTGCGGTCAGGCGGTTCCTGGTCGTAGGCGTCGATGCAGGCGCCGCCCAGTTCGTTCTTTTCCAGGGCCGCTGCCAGCGCATCCATATCCAGCACTTCGCCGCGGGCGAAATTAATCATCGCGGCGGTGGGTTTCATCAGCTTGAGCTGGTCGGCGCCGATCAGCTTGCTGTTGTCCTTGCCGCCGAAAACATGCAGCGAAACATAATCGGATTCGGCCAGCAGTTCGTCCAGGCTTTTGAGCTCGATGCCGTGTTCCTCGACAAAATCTATCTGGGGGTACAAATCCGTGGCCAGAATCCGCATGCCCAGGGCTTTGGCTTTGAGCGCCAGCATCCTGCCGATATTGCCCAGTCCCACGATACCCAGGGTCTTGCCTTCGATTTCCGTGCCCACATAGCGCACCCAATCGCCGTCGACAACGACCCTGTGCCCCATGGGAATACGCCTGGCCAGGGAGAACATGCTCCCCAGGACCAGCTCCACCACGGCGTTGGCATTGGTTCCTGGTGCGTTGAGTACGGGGATGCCCCGTGCCGTGCAGGCCTGAATGTCGATATTGTCCACGCCCACGCCATGCTTGAGCACGGCCTTGAGCTTGGGAGATTTCTCGATCAGCTCCTCGGAAGCGCCGATGAGCCCGACAACCAGCACGTCCATGTTTTGGGCGTGTTCCATTGCGCCGCCGTGGGGCACACCGGTGTCGATGCAGCGGATCAGCTCCCACTTGCGGTCGGTGATCGCCTGCGGAGCACTGCCGATGGTGGCGAAGCCGGGCGAGGTGGTTACAACAGTAGTCATAAGAATATCCTTTATACGTACGATACGCGCGTCATATGGAAATACCGCCGCGCGGGGCATGAGTCTCCCTCGCGCGGGCGGCTTTTCCCGTGTATCAGACTTCGATCTCGAATTTATTGAGTACGGCCTTGATCTTTTCATCCAGTTCCGGAGTGGGGATCAATGCGGGCTGTCTGCTTGCGCCGACGCTGTTGTCCAGGAGATAAAGCGCGCGCTTGACCATGGCCGGGGCAAAGCCCAGGCCGTAGAGGTCCACACGCAGCTGGGTAAAGCGTTCCTGGTGCTGCAGGGAGCCTTCGATGTCGCCCTTTTCATAGCATTTGCAAATGGCGTTCATCACCTCGGGCATGACGTTGGCAAGGCCGGAGATGCATCCGCCCGCGCCGTTGGAAAGCGCGTAGTGAATCAGGGAATCCGGGCCGGAAAACACGTCGAAGTCATCGCGGTCCCGGGCGATCTCCAGGTAGGCGTCCAGGGATTCCTTGCCGCCGCCGCTGTCCTTGATGCCCAGAATGTTGGGATGGTCGGCCAGCCGCGCCGCGGTCTCCGGCTCGATGTGGTTCTGCGTACGGGCCGGAATGTCGTAAAGGTAGATGGGTTTGTCGATGGTGTCGGCGATCCGGCTGTAGTGGGCGTAGAGGCCTTCCTGGGTGCAGCCGATAAAGTACGGAGTGATTACCGCAAGGGCGTCCACGCCCAGGGTGGCGAACTCTTTGGACAGCAGAATGGTCTCATAGGTGGACGGCGTGCCCGCGTTGACGAAAACCTTCACCTTGCCGGCGGCTTCTTCCACAACCTCGGCGCAGATGCGGACCTTTTCCGGAAAGGTCAGGGCGGTGAAGTCGCCATTGGTGCCGCAGGCCAGAATGTTGTTTCCGGCCGCCACCTGGCGGCGGACCTGTTTTCTGACGGCCGCGTAATCTATGGCCTCGTTGTCGTCGAAACAGGTTACCAGTGCTACAAAGGGCAATATTTCTTTCATGGATTTGCTCATGTATTGTTAAAGGATGCTCGTATAAATTGCGCGAATCTCGTCGCGCGTGAGGGGCTTGGGGTTGTTGTTCAGCAGCCGCTTCACTTCCAATGCCGCGTCCACGATGGTGTCGAGGTCTTCCGCGGGAATGCCCAGGTCGCTCATCCTGGCGGGAATGCCCAGGTCGCGGCTGAGTTCTTCCAGCGCGTCTACAAAGATGTCGGCCTTTTCCGCATCGCTTTTACCCGCCAGATCTTTGCCGCACAGCGGCGCGATGGCGGCCAGCTTGGCGATACAGGCGTCCTTGTTGGCCTTGAACACCGGAGCCAGAAGAATGGCGTTGGATACGCCGTGGGGGATGCGGTAGCGTCCGCCAAGCGGATAAGACAATGCGTGCACGGCGTTGGTTCCGGAGCTGGCGATACAGATCCCGGCGTAAAAAGAAGCCAGGATCATTTCCCCGCGGGCTTCCAGATCCTTGCCGTTGGTGAAGCACTTCTTGAGGCTTTTAAAAATGAGGCGTGTCGCCTCCACGGCCAGCACGTCGCTCAGCAGATTGGCCTTGTTGGAAATGTAGCATTCGAGCGCGTGGCACAGGGCGTCCATCCCGGTGGAAGCGGTGATGGGGGCGGGCAGGCCGAGAATCAGATCGGGATCCAGAATGACCCTGTCCGGCATGAACGCGTCGCAGACAATGCCGACCTTGAGCTGCTGGGCCGGCCGGTAAACAATGGCGTTGGGCGTGGCTTCGGCGCCAGTGCCCGCGGTGGTGGGAATCATCACCAGCTGCACCGTACGTTCTTTCGGCAGTTTGCCGTCGAACAGATCCACAATGGAGGGGCCGCCGTTGAGCATCACGGCCACGAGTTTCGACATGTCCATGACGCTGCCGCCGCCCAGGGCGACAATGCTCGTAAGGTTCAGCCTGGAAAGTTTTTCTACGACTTCAGTAACCTGGTCTTCGGAGGGTTCCGGCGGCACGTCGATGAATTCGTGCACGGTTTCGGCCCCGGCCAGACACTGCTCTTTGACTTTCCCCAAAATTCCGCTGGACGCAACGCCCTTGTCGGAAAGCAGCAGCACTGTGCCGCCTTTCAGGCTCTCCGCCAGTGTAGTGATCTTACCGGCGCCGAATTCGATTCCGGATGGAAGCAGGCATTTGAACATTTCCATGGTTTCCTTCCTTTCGCCTCAGGACTACGAGGCGTTCTGTTATTGGGCTTTCCGGCCCGTGGCCAGCATGGCCGCGTATTCTATGGCGTTTTTCATGCTCATATGACCGGCGACATTTTTGCCCGCATTTTCAAACGCGGTGCCGTGGTCCACGGAAGCCCGAACAATGGGCAACCCCAGGGTCACATTGACGCCCGTGAGTCCGGACCAGGTTTTTGTCTTGTCGTCGTATTTGAAGCTGATCAATTTCATGGGGATATGGCCCTGGTCATGGTACATGGCCACCACCAGGTCGTAGCCGCCGCCAAGGGCTTTGCAAAAGATCGTATCCGGAGGATACGGACCGCTTGCGTCGATGCCTTCGGCCTGGGCCTTTTCAATGGCGGGCGAGATGATCCGCTGCTCTTCGTCGCCGAACAATCCGTTTTCCCCGGCATGAGGATTCAGCCCGGCCACGCCGATGCGGGGGGATTCTATGCCAAGTTGTTTCACTGCCGCATTGCCGAGCCGTATGACGTCCAGCACGCGCTGGGTCGTCATTTCCGGCCCCACTTTGGCCAGGGGTTTGTGCGTGGTGACATGGGCGATACGCAACGGACCGTCGGCCAGCATCATGCAGTACTGGGCCGTATCGGTGAGTTTCGCGTATATCTCCGTATGGCCGTCGTAGTGGTGTCCGGCCAGGTTCATGGCTTCCTTGTTCAACGGCGCCGTAACCGTGCCGTCGATCTCGTCGGCCAGGGCCAGTTTGATGGCTGTTTCAACCGAACGGAATGCCGCGTTGCCGCACCGGGGGGCCACCTTGCCCAGGGCGTAACCGTCCAGGTCAAGGCCTTCCAGAGGATACACGTCGATGGTCCCGAGAGTTCCTTCGGCCTCGGCCGGCGCGTTCACAATCCGTACTTCCGCATCGGAGTGGACGATTTCCTTCACGGCATGGCGCATGACCTCGGGATCGGCGATGACCACCGGAATGCACATGTCGTAAACAGCCTGTTCGGAAAGCGCCTTGACAATGATCTCCGGACCAATGCCCGCGGGGTCTCCCATTGTAATGCCCAGAATGGGACGTTTTTTCATGCTGTCACCTTTGTATGGTTGAATATCTGGAAAAGCGTTCGGCGAGATCCAGGAGCAAGCTGCTGTCGCCGAATCCGCCTGCTTTGGTGATGAACCACTTCTTGCCGAGTTCAGGGGGGCTGCAGACGCCCAGAACCACCCCGGGCACCAGTTCCTGCTGCAGCGTGATGGATTTGAATTCCCATGGACCTGGCCACAGCCATGGCGGTATTGCCGCCTGTGGCGAAAATAATGTCGTAAGCCGTCTGCCGGAAGAGTTCCCTGGTTATTTTGCCGAGGAAACCCGCGACTAGCTCGCCTGTGGCGCCTGATTTCGTGCCTTGGTTGTCGGACTCAAGCGTACGCAACAGCAGGTGTTCGCTGGTGTTGGAGGCAGCCTCGCGTACGAGACGCCTGCATTCGGCTTCAAAATTTGTACAGGCTGCTTGGGGATCCAGTTCGATTATCAATCCGCGTACGCGCTGTACTAGATTGTCCAGGGGACTGCGCAGGTCCCGCAGCCGCAGAGCTCCGGTTTTCAGATCGCATTGCTCGGCCAGCAGGTCGGCAACCACAGAGGTCGTCAAGGGATGAAAGGGGTCATGGCCGGACCGGGTCGTGTGCAATGGGACGTTGTCCTGCAGAATCACTCCGTCCACGCAGGTTCTTCCGGCATTGGGCATGGCGGTGCAGACAAGCGCCGCCATGCGGCCGGTGGCTTCAAGCGCCGCCACGATTTCGCCACCCGGATTGCCGCGCATGGTCGAGTCGATTTTTTTGAAAAAGCGGTTGATTCCCGCGTCCCGGCACAGTCTTACGGCTTTTTTCACCTTTTTCGCGGCCTGTTCCGCATTCAGGAATCTGGATTCGATTGTCACTGCGACGGCATCCAGCTTGGGGAGTGCGTGCTGTAGTTCCGAAAAGTCCAGAATCAGTGAACTCTTTCCCTTCCGTTTTGCAAAATGGATCGCCGAATCCGCTGCATCGGTATGGTCATCTGCCAAGATCGCTACGGGTTTCATTTTGTTGGTTTTTAGTACTGTGTTGCCGCAGCATTGGTTGTTTCAACGAATGCTGTACGGATGTTGTTTTTCATTCGCTGGAATTCAGAAACCACGGGCTGCACCAGCAAAAGAATTGAAATCAGTATCAGCAATGACCATGCCATGCATATAATCCACTGAAAATATGATATTTAATGCCGGAGGCTTCCTGGCAGTTGAAACAAAAATTGGAAAAATGCATAATCATCTGGTGTATTTTGCATGTTCATTGTGTTGCCCTTTGTCATGTGCCTGTTTTTTCCCAGGGAAGGGCGAGTTTTCGGACAGAGGAGCAGAGGAATCCATGGATATTGCCTTTATCGCCCCGTATGAGAGCATTCGCACCAAAGCCCAGAGCATTATAGAAACCAACAACTATCCGGCAAAAACCTATGCGGGTGATTTGCAATCCGGCGTGGAGGCCGCGCGCAGAGCCATCGAGGAAGGCGCTAAAATCGTCATCAGCCGTGGTGGAACTGCCCGGTTGATCAAGGAATCCCTGGGCATCGAGGTCATCGAAGTCGGCGGATCAATCTACAGGGTGCTGGCCTACATCACTGACAACACCACGCCTGCAACCAGAATAGCCGTGGTCGGGTTCAGGCAAATAATCAGCCTGGTGCAGCCGGTTTGCGATATTCTGGGACGTACGCACCGGTCATTCATTCTCAGCGACAGTCAGTCGTTGGAAACCATCGCCGATGAAGTGCTGGCCTGGAAGCCCGACGTGGTCATCGGCGACGCGATCTCGGTACGTATGGCCGAAAGCCGAAAACTCAACTTCCATCTTATAGAATCCAGCATGGAGACTCTGGTTGACGCCTTTGAGCAGGCCAGACTGGTGCTCAACAATATGCGCAGACATATTGACAATGCGGAAAAGCTGGCCGCAGTGCTCGATTGCACCAAGGAAGGCGCTATTCTCATCACTAAGGACGGCCGGATCGAGGAGGTCAACAAACAAGGCTGCCGGCTGTTGCACAACCGGCGCCACAGCATTATCGGCTTGACCTGCCAGGAGCTTTTTGCTTCGGATGAATTGGAAAAAGCCCGGCTGACCCGAAAACGGACCAGCAACATCCTTGTGTCTTACCTCGATACGCGGCTGGCCCTGGAGCATGTGGTAATTGCGCCCGAGGACGCGTTGTCTGGAGCGGTAATATTGTTTCAGAAGGTCGAGCAAATTCAGGAGGCCGGCAACGCGCTGCGCAAAAAGCTCATGGACAAAGGCTTTTACGCCAAGTACCGGTTCGAGGATATTGTTTGCCAGAGCCGGGTAATGCGGACCCTGCTCAAAGTTGCCCGTCATTACAGCGGCATGGATTTACACATCATGATTCAGGGGGAAACCGGTACGGGCAAGGAGCTTTTTGCCCAAAGCATTCACAACGAAAGTCCTCTGGCCAACGGCCCGTTCGTGGCGGTCAACTGCGCCGCGCTTTCCGGTTCGTTGCTGGAAAGCGAACTGTTCGGATACGCCCCCGGAGCTTTTACCGGCGCACTGCGTACGGGCAAAACAGGTTTGTTCGAACTGGCCAACGGCGGCACCTTGTTCCTGGATGAAATCACCGAAATGGACGTCTTTCTGCAGGCCAAACTGCTCCGCGCCCTGGAGTCGCAGGAAATCATGCGTATCGGGGATAACAAGGTCATTCCCATCAGTGTACGGGTAATTTCGGCCACCAACCGGGACCCGCGTCAGGCCGTACGTCATGGCCAGCTGCGCTCCGACCTTTTTTTTCGGCTCAATGTTCTGGATCTGGAGATTCCCCCCCTGCGCGAGCGTTCGGGCGACGCCGCTTTTCTCTTCAAGCAATTCCTTGCCAAGCTCTCCGGGCCAGGCACTGCGAACATCCAGGCTCCGCGCCATTTGCTGGAAGCGCTCGAACAGTATGCCTGGCCGGGCAACGTCCGTGAACTGCAAAATCTCGCCACCAAGTACATCGCGTTGCGCGGCATGCCCGACTACGACTGGCTGCAGCACCTGACCCAGGAATATGAAGCCGATCTGGACAATGACGCCGATCAGCCGCGTCCGCTCAATGAGGTCATTAGCGCGTACGTACACCGTACGTTGACCCGGGAAAACGGCAATATCGCCAGGACCGCCACACGTCTGGGGATTGACAGAAATACGGTCAAACGCTGGCTGGCCAAGGCCGAGGGAACAAAAAAATCGCAACAGGCCGGTTGATGCGCCCGGTGCGGGGATGCCCTGCGCGACTGTCCAGGCGTCAGGGCAACCAGCGCCTTACTCCAAAGACGGCGTATTTTTCCTGAGCCAGCGTTTCACGGTGTTCCGGTCGACGTCCAGAATTTTGGCTGTTCTGCTGATATTGCCGTTTTCCTGTCTGTAAACCCGCAGGACTGCCGCGGCGGTGATTGCATCCAGCGTTGATCCCTCCGGGGTGGACGGCGCCTTGGCCTGATGCATCGGGGGCTGCAAGGTGGTGTGCTGAGAGATTTCCTGCAGAGTCAGGTATTTTTCAACATAGTTTTCGAGCTCGCGTACGTTGCCTGGCCAGGCATAGGTCCGCATCGCCTCAAACAGGTTCTCGGGCGCGGACGTGACGGATTTGTGCAGCTCGCGGGCTCTTTTTTTCAGGATGCGGGTAAAAAGATATTCCACATCGTCTTCGCGGTGGCGCAGCGGCGGGATATGCAGGTCCAGCACGTTCAACCGGAAGTACAAGTCCATACGCAGGGTGCCGTTTTCCACCGCTTCCATAGGCTGCCTGTTGGTTGCCGCAATGATGCGTACGTTGATGGGAATGACTTTGTTGTCCCCGATTTTCATAATTTCTTTTGTTTGCAGCGCGCGCAGCAATTTGGCCTGCAGAAAGATGTCCATTTCCGTGAGCTCGTCCAGAAACAGCGTGCCGTCCTGGGCCAGTTCGAACAGGCCGATTTTCCCCGAACGCAGGGCTCCGGTGAACGCGCCGGGGGCGTATCCGAAGAGTTCGCTTTCCAGCAGCGAACCGGAAAGCGCCGCACAGTTCACCGCGACGAACGGACCGTCGGCCAGCGGCCCGAAATTATGAATGGATTGCGCGAAAAGCTCTTTTCCCGTCCCTGTCTCGCCGGTGATGATGATATTGCTGGTGGTGGTGGCGTATTGTCTGGCCCTGGCGACCAGTTGCTGCATGTTCTTGCTGGTATGCAGAATGTCTCCAAACGTATATTTGGCATAAAAGCCCGAATCCACGAGCTTTCTGCGGATAGCATTGTCGGTTTCGCGAATCCGTGCAATGGGTTGGAAAAGGATTACCGCGGAATTGAGCAGATTGTTGCCGGAAACCACGGCGAAATGGTCGATGGCGAGTTCTTTTCCTTTGTACTGCAGAATGCAGTTGTGAATTTCCTGTTTCTTCTCAAAGGCTCCGGCCAGTTCCTTGCTTTTCAGATAATCCGAGAACAGGCTGCCTGTCAGTTCGCGCCGGGTGGTTCCCAGAATGGCGCAGCCCTGCTTGTTGACCTCTTCAATGACGCCGTCCGTATTGACGAGTACCGCACCGTCCTTCGTACAGTTGAGAACGGCCGACAACCTGTCGAGATTGACCGTCTGTTTGTTGAGGTTGTTCAAGACCAGCAAGGCGCGTTCAAAGGCATCCACAATGGTTTCCATGCTGGATTCGATCAAATAGGCGTTCAGTCCGTAGTCTTTGGCCCAATAGTAGGAGACGGCATCGCCGATCACCACATCCGGCTGCCAGTCTTTGACCGCATCCACGACCTCTGAAAAGGTCAGCCGGTCCCGTATCTCAAAGGACTGGTGGCAACGCCTGAGAATATCGCAGACAGGCTCCACAATATCCATGAACTGCCTGTAGCCGACTATGGCGATTCTGGTTTCCTGCGTGGTGTCTTCGTACAGAAAACTGAGCGTCCGGTAGACCGAAGCGTTCACCTCGAGGACTTCAACCGCGAGCTTCTGGCGAATCAGACGCGCCGTGCCCCCTCTGCTGATGATGATCCTGGCTCCCTCTTTCATGGCGCGCCTGGCCGCCTGTACGCCTTTGTCCAGGTCTCCCAAATAGGTCATGGCCGGATACCCGGCCGTATCAATGATGCTCTGCGCCTTGATGCGCAATTGCTCGAAAGGGGCGATAAATGCGATACTCATGTCGGTTTCCCGTGCTTGAATTTCTATAAGGCTGTGTTTGCCGCGGGCTTGCTGCTGGTGAAATATGTATCAGTCGAGTGGTGATATATGCAACAATCATTTTCCCGTCTGTAAATATATTAAAATGGAATATCCTTTAATTTTAGAGTGATATGCATATGGCACCAAAGCTGCAAAAGGCGTTGAAAAGATGAAGAACTGGTTGCAGATTTGTGACGGACCTGCCGCGGCCCGTCCTGTTGCCAGGAGGCATGCGCCCACTACGAGCAAGCGGACCGTACGGACGGTGCATCAAATAAACGGATACACATAATAGAAAACTCCAGGCGCATCATTACGGACCGATGAAGGAAAAACGTTGATTTCAGAAGATACAATCGCCATTATCGCCGATGATTTTACGGGAGCGGCTGATTCGGGCATTCATTTTTCCCGGACAGGCAGGCGGGTCGATCTGCTCATTCAGGGGCTCACTTGCGCCGAACAGCCGGCCGAATGCGGTGTGATTTCTCTGACCACCGAATCCCGTTTTATGCGTCCGGCAGCGGCTGCCGCCAAAGTCGCCTCTGCGGTCGAGCACTGCATGCGGGCGGGCATTACCCGATTTTACAAAAAAATCGATTCTACGTTGCGGGGGAATCCGGGCGGTGAAATCGAGGCCTTTCTGCATGCTTCAGGCCGGACCGCCGCTCTGATTTGTCCGGCAATTCCCCGAATCGGACGTATTTGCAGTAACGGCTGTATTTATTTGAACGGTACGCCGTTGCATGAGACCGAGACCGGCAGTGATCCGTTCAATCCCATCTCCACCTCTTCCGTGGCCGGATTGCTCGAAAGCCAGTCCTCGCTTCCCGCGTATTCGCTTTCTGTTGCGGAAGTCGAATCCGGCGCCGCTGCACTGGCCGCACGCGTTCAGTCCCTGATACGGGACGGCGTACGCTTGATAGTGGCTGACGCCCTGACGGATACGCATCTGCTGACCCTGGCCGGGCAGATCGATCTTTCCGAGACGCTTCCGGTGGGGGCTGCCGGTTTTGCCTGGGCGCTGGCCGAACGGTTCAAGCTGTCCGGAGCCGCTCATGCGGCGATTTTCCCAACCAGGCCCCAGGGGCCGCTTGTCGCGGTGATCGGCAGTTTGTCCAGCGTCTCTCGCGAGCAAGCCGACATTGCCTGCCGAAGCGGTTGTTTTTTTCCTTTCGAGATCCGTACCACCGATACGCCCGTGATGATTGAGCAGGCGTTTTTGCGCGTGCTGCCCCAAATACGGAAAGCCGGTGCGAACATTCTGCTGCGCATGGCCGCTATGCCCGGCGCGGCTGAGATTTCCAAAACCGAAGGCGAGCGAGTCGCAAGTCTTCTGGGGTACGCGGCAGCGGTGATCTGCCGCAATTACGCCTGCAAAACCGTTTATTCCACGGGCGGCGGCACTTCCATGGCAGTGGCCCGGGCTCTCGGCATCGGTTCAGTGGCTCTGGAGGATGAAATCATGCCGGGGGTGGTGCTCGGATCCTGTTCCGCTCCGGACACGGGCGTCCGGTGGTTCATCTCCAAAGCGGGCGGGTTCGGCACCAGGAATATTTTGGAAAACATTGCCGGAAGTGTCGGCGCCGCCGGTACGCGCGCCGATACGCCCGCATGAAGGGGCGCTTCATGACGACAAGGAAGGACGTATAATGCAAGGCTCTTTGCCCTTTGTGGCAATGGTTACCTGTTTCAACGACCAGGAATCCATAAACTATACGGCGATCAGGAAGCAGGTGCGGCGGCAGGTCAACGCCGGAAACAATCTCCTGGTCTGCGGAACCAACGGCGATTTCACCAGCCTGACCCATGCGGAAAAGATTCGAATCTGCGCAGAGGTTTTGGAAGAAGTGAACGGCAAAGTGGCCGTATTCGCCAACATCGGCACTCCCAGCACCTATGAGACCCTGCTGCTGGGGCACGAAATGACGGGCCTCGGCGTGGACGGCGTGGCCGTGATCACGCCCTATTTCATCGGCTGCACCCAGCAGGGGCTTTTGACTCATTACACCAGAATCGCGGACACCCTCTCCAAACCCGTCTACCTGTACGACATTCCGGAGCGGACGCATAATCATATTGAAACGGAGACCGCCCGTATTCTGGCCGCGCATCCGAACATACTGGGCATCAAAGACAGCGGCGGCGGCCGCGATTCCATCGACGCCTATCTGGAAATTGCCGCAAGCCGTGAGGATTTCAACCTGTTTTCAGGAGCGGACGACCTTATCCACTACGCCTTATCCAAAGGCGCGCGCGGCTGTATTTCCGGTCTGGGCAACGTGATGCCGACAACACTCAATGCCATCTGCACCGCCTTTGACCAGGGAGACACGGAGGCCGCCCGAAAACAACAGGCGCTTTTCGCGCAGTTGGGGCATGAGCTCTATTCTCTGGGCTATCCGCCGGCGATGGTCAAGCGGGTGTTATATTTGTTGGACAACAGCGTAGGGGGGAGCAGGCAGCCGGCGTTGCTGCCGACTTCCGAGCTTGACGCGAAAATCAGCCGTCTTCTTGAAAAATACGCCATTGTCTGAGGCAACGGATTTCCATAGCGAAACAAACGTTTTCAAGACAGAGCAATGCTCGCCAATCCAGGAGGCAAAACTACCATGTATCATCGTTTTTCTCTCGTCGTCTGTGTTCTTTTTCTGGCGCTGGCCGCCTTTTTCTGCAGCGGCGTATCCAGTGCGTCCGCAGAAGCCGTCACCATCAGCGCGGCTCACGCGGACTCGCAAAAAAGCGTTTTTCACAAGGCCATGCTCAAGTTTAAGGAAGTTGCCGAGTCCAAATCCGGCGGGGAAATCAAGGTCGAGATTTTTCCCAACGGACAGCTCGGCTCTCTCCGCGAAATGGTCGAAAGTATTCAGATGGGCACCCTGGATGTTGTCACGGTGGCCAGTTCCGTTCTTGCCAATTTCTGCCCCAACGTAGGCGTGTATGACCTGCCCTTCCTGCTGGACGACTACCAGCATGCGTACAGAACCCTGGACGGGGATGTGGGCAAAAAACTCGATGGCGAACTCGCCGCCAGCGGCATGACAGTTCTTGGCTGGTGGCCTCTGGGATTCCGCAACATGACCACCAACGGCAAAAAGGAAATCAAAACCGTCGACGACCTGAAAGGGCTGCGTATCCGCACCATGGCCAGCCAGATCTATCAGGAAATGTTCCGCCCCATGGGCATCGATCCGGTCCCCATGGGCTGGGGGGAAGTCTTCACCGCTCTGCAGCAGGGTGTTGTGGACGGCCAGGAGAACCCCTACATCAACATCCTGGACGCCAATATCTTTGAAGTGAACAACACCATCGTCGTGACGGAACACACTTTCAGCCCGGCCGCCATGCTCATGTCCGCCCAGCGTTGGGACAGCCTTTCCGACGCGCAGAAAGCAATCATAGCCGAAGCCGCGAAAGCTGCGACGGAAGTTGCTCGTACAGAATGCGAAAAACGCAACGCCGATGCCAGGAAAACACTTGAAACGGAAAAAGGGATGAAGATCATCACCCTGGATAAAGCCGTATTACGTGAAAAGACCCAAGGTGTGTACGCCGCCCATCCGGAGTTCGCCGAACTCGTCAAGATGGTGGACAGCTACAAAAAGTAACCTGCCTTCAACGAGCTGGGAGCGGGCGCATCCGCTCCCGGCATGTGTGTTTCCGGCGCAGAGGATCGCGCCGACACTTTTCGGGCATTGCTCCGCCAAAGACAATGCCGAAAAAAAACAGGGACTTGAGACGCTTTTTTCTGGCATCCGGACAAAGAGCCTCAAGGACGGGAAGCATCATGGCCAGCAAGATGGAATTTGCATTGGAGCGGATCAGCAATGGAATCTACCTTACCCAAAAGTGTGTTCTGTTGTTTCTGGTTTCCGCCATCACTTTGATCAATTTGGCCCAAATCATGGGAAGATATGTATTCCATTTCAGTCTTCCCTGGTCCGAGCAACTCAGCGTCCTTCTTTTCATCATCATCATCATGCTCGGCGGAAGCATCGCCATTCGCAGTGATACGGAAATCAAAATCGCCATTCTGAAATTCAAAAATCCCAAAGTGCAACAATGGTTTTCAATTGTTGTCGATTCAATTTCCCTGGTCACCATTGTCGTTTTTGTGTGTGCATCGGTCAGTTTTTTCGAACATTCGCTCAAATACAGGCAGCTCGTTTCCTCTATGCAGATCAGCTATTCCTACGTCTTTTTCTTCCTGCCGGCGGGATTCGCCCTGATGGGAATTGAAAAGCTGTTCAACATTATACGTAAAATCATCTCTCTCAAAAAAATTTCAGAATAGGTCTTCCGTATGGAATCCGTCACAATTCTCCTCATTGTTTTTGCAGCCACCCTGATTTTGGGGGTGCCTATTGTCTGGTCCATCGGCTTGTCCAGCGTCTGTGCGCTGTTGACCATGGGCCACATTCCTCTGAGCTTTCTTGCCCAGCGTATGTTCACTGGCGCTGAAAAATATACTCTGCTTGCCATCTTTTTCTACATGCTCGCCGGAGCAATCATGCAGCACGGCGGCATTTCCCGAAGGCTGGTCGATCTGGCCAAGGCCTTGACCGGCCATATTTCCGGCGGGCTTTCCATTGTCACCATCGTGACCTGCGTCTTTTTCGGCGCGTTGTCCGGGTCGTCCATCGCCACCACCGCCGCCATCGGCGCCATGCTGTTTCCGGAACTGGTAAAAGCCGGATACCCCAAAGGATACGCGGCTTCTCTGCCCGTATTGGGCGGTACGCTGGGCATCGTCATTCCTCCCAGCATTGTTTTCATCGTGTACGGGACCACGGTGAACACCTCGGTTTCCAAACTGCTCATTTCCGGCGTCGGACCCGGAGTGCTGGCCGGGCTCATGCTCTGTATCTACGCGTACGTAAACGCGAAGATCAAAAGATTTCCCCATTCCAACTCGTTTTCATTCCCCGAATTGGCGCGTTCGTTCAAGTCTTCGTTTTTCGCCCTGATGATGCCCGTGATCATCCTCGGCGGCATCTACACCGGCATTTTCACGCCCACGGAATCCGCTGCTGTTGCGGTGGGATACGGGCTGATCGTCTCGGCGTTTATCTATCGCGAGCTCAAGTGGAAAACCCTGGTGATGGTCACGCTGGACTGCGTCAAAGGGACCGCCAATATCATGCTGCTGATCATGGTCGCTACGGTGTTCGGATGGATCCTCACCCGCAACAATGTTCCGGTGCTGTTCACCAATTTCATCGCCTCTTTCATCCACAGCAAAATCATGTTCATTCTGTTCATGAACTTCATCCTGTTGATTTTGGGCATGATCATGGATTCGGGGGCCATCATTTTGATCGTTGCGCCCCTGCTGTATCCCATCGCCACGTCCTACGGCATCGACCCCATCCAGCTGGGATGCATCATTGTCTTCAACCTGGCAGTGGGCCAGGCCACGCCGCCTTTCGGCAACTGCTTGTTCGCCGCCACCACAGTGACCGAACAGTCGATCATCAGTTTGAGCAAAAGCTGTCTGCCCGGTGTGCTCATTTTATTCTTATCCGTTCTTCTGACTTCCTTCATTCCCGCCATATCCATGGGCTTGATCTGGCTGATGGATTAACCGCGTCAGGGAGAAAAAACGATGTATGATCTGATTATTGAAAACGGCGAGACCTTCGATTTTGGCACGCGATGGCAACAACAGGAAACCGTCTATATTGCGGACGGACGCATCTGCCCGCCGCCTGCCCCCGGTACGGAGGTCGATGCCGTGCAGCGTATCGATGCCGCGGGAAAATTCGTCTTGCCCGGTTTCATCGACGAGCATTCGCATGTCAATTATCAAGGCAGCAATATCGGCGCGAACGCCGACATCCTGTGTCCGTCCAGCGGCGTTACCACCGTTGTGGACGGCGGCACCACCGGATACGCCAACTTCGAACTTTTTCACCGGGCCAACATTCTCGGGGCCACCACCCGGATTCTGGCCTATTTGCATGTTTCGCCTTTCGGTGTGCACAGCTCCTGCCTGCATGAAGAAAACCACGATCCTGTGGATTTCAACGAATCCCGCATCCTGGCGCTGTTTGAAAAATACCCGGAACAACTGCGCGGATTGAAGGTCCGGATCAGCAAGGCCACCACCAGCGGCATGGGGCTTGCTCCGGTGCTGCGGTCCGTTGAGATTGCGGAGAAAATTGCGGCTGCAGGCTACCACTGTCCCGTGGTGGTCCATTACGCCGATGCCCCCGCGGACGCCCCCTTGAGCGACTTCCTCGATATCCTGCGCAAGGGGGATATCGTGGCCCATGTCTTCCAGAATTATGGCGAAACCATCTTTGACGCGCAGATGAAAATCAAGGACTGCATGCGGCGCGCCCGGGAAAAGGGCGTGATTTTCGACAACTGCCACGGCCGTATCCATTGGTCCCTGGCCAATCTGCAGGCAGCGGTCAGGGAACATTTCCTGCCGGATATCATCAGTTCGGACGTGATTCGGGAAAGCGTTTTCATCTATCCGGGTTTCTCCGTACTGCATGCCATGAACGCCTGCTACGCCGCAGGCATGAGCCTCATGGACATTTTCCGGATGGTCACGGTCAATCCGGCCCGCGCGTTGGGCAAAAGCGACGCGTTGGGGTCTTTGGCTCCCGGCAGGGCGGCGGATGTCGTGGTCGCGGACCTGATGCCCGCCAAAAAACGTATCTACGACCGTTTCGGCGGTGAAGTGATGCTGGACGAGCTGATTGTCCCGCTGATGACCGTACGCAATGGGGAAATCGTTTTCCGGCAGATGTTTTTTTAAGCGAACCGCAGAAGAGGCCCGCTCCGGCCGCATTGCTTTCGCGCCCCGGAGCGCAACCGCGGCACACGAACAAGTGACGTCAGAAGCAGAGCAGCCAATGAATTTATTCAGGAGTCAGAGGATAGCCAATAAAAACCTTATTAACCGCAAGTCGTTTATAACTTGGGAGGTGCTCCATGACGTACCGGATTTTTCGTCTTTCATTGACTCTCGCCGTTCTCTCCTGCGCGTTGGTGCTGACGGCGGGTTTGGCGAACGCCAAAACCGCCCATTATCGCCTGGCCACCATTCAACCGCCCGATTCTCCCTTGGGCAAAACCGCGACCAAATTTGCCGACCTGGTCAAAGAAAAAAGCAACGGGTCCGTGATTATCGACGTCTACCCCGCATCGCAGTTGGGTAATGAAAAAGACATCATTGACGGCGTGGAAATGGGAACCATCCAGTTCACCCTGGCCGGAACGGCCGAATGGGCCAAACGCGTCAAGGCCATGAAAATCTTTGAAGCGCCTTTTGTCTACCGCGACCGCCAGCATTTGATTGATTTTTACCACAGCCCGGCGGGTCAGGAAGTCATCGGCAAGCTGACGGACAAATCCGGCGTCCGTTCGTTGGGTTTTCTTTATTACGGTACGCGCGACGTGACGACCAACAAGATTCCCGCCAAAACTCCCGGCGACCTCAAAGGCGCCAAACTGCGCTGCCCGGATCAGCCGCTCTACGTGGAGACCGTCAAGGCCATGGGCGCCAATCCCACCCCGATGGCTTTTTCCGAAGTCTACCTTGCGCTGCAGCAGGGCACCGTGGACGGCCAGGAGAATCCTCCGACCACCATCGTGAACATGAAATTCTACGAAGTGCAGAAATACCTGATCAAAACAGGGCACATCATCGCCGGCGTGATGCTCTGGACCAAGGATGCGTTTTTCTCCGGCTTGCCCGCTGATGTGCAGAAAATCATCGCGGAAGCCGCCGACGAAGCCATGGCTTGGGGCAACGACTACGCCTTCAAGCAGGAAGACGGCTATCTCGAAAAGCTCGGCAGCGAATACGGCATGACCATCATCGAGCCCGACAAGGAAGCTTTCGTAAAGGCGGCGCAGCCGTTGCTGGATTCCTACGAAAAGCAATGGGGTCCGGGCTTGCTGGAAAAAGTGCGCGCCGTACAATAAGTCTTTCCCAAGCCCTTGAAGCGTAACGGAATCTCAGCGTTTTCAACCCCCGGATTCCAAGGTTCCGTTACGCCTCTTTTTCCAGAGGAAACCACTACAATGAGCATCAGCAATCCCCCTGCGAGCGGCTTGAAAAAGGCCTGCCTTTTTTTTGGAAAAGTCGAAGACACCTTTCTGATGGTATGCTTCAGCATCATCGCCATCGCGCTTTTGATGCAGATATTTTGCCGCTATTGTCTCAATTCGCCCCTTGTCTGGACGGAAGAGCTTTCCCGCTATCTTTTGGTCTGGATAACCTTTTTCGGCATCAACTACGGATTACGGCGCAACAAGCATATTCGTATGGAGTTTTTCTACAACAAAATGCCGGAACAGACCCAGCGTTTGGTCACCATCCTGACGCAGGCGCTTATCATTTATTTCATGGTCGTGTTGTTCAGCCCCACGCTCGACTTTGTCCGGATGCAAATGAACATCGAATCCTCGGCCATGCAGATCAGCATGGGCATTGTATATATTTCATTACCCATCGGTTTTTGTCTGTCGACGATTTCGTTGATCCTCTCGACCCTGGAAACGC
Source organism: Desulfovibrionaceae bacterium (assembly GCA_963677785.2). GTDB lineage: Bacteria > Desulfobacterota > Desulfovibrionia > Desulfovibrionales > Desulfovibrionaceae. The sequence continues at coordinate 1,325,093 of CAXXDH010000003.1, forward strand.
TGCGAAGCTTCGCACAAGCTTTCAAAAGGGGATAAGGCAATGCTGCTTACTTTCGGCGTCTTTTTTCTGCTCATTTGTTTGAGACTGCCCATCGCGTACAGCCTCTTCGCCGGATCCATGGTCTATATGCTGACCAACGACGTGAACCTGATCATGGCGGTGCAACGCCTGGCCATAGGCGTGGATTCGTTTCCGCTGATCGCCGTGCCTTTCTTCATCTTCGCGGGCAACATCATGAATTCGGCCGGCATCACCAAAAAGATTTTTTCCTTTGCGGACCATCTTGTCGGCCATCTCACCGGCGGACTGGCTCATGCCAATATTCTGGCCAGCATCATTTTTTCCGGCATGTCCGGCGCGGCCATCGCGGATGCCGGCGGTCTGGGAGCCGTCGAGCTGGAAGCCATGAAAGAAGGCGGGTACGACGATGATTTCAGCCTGGCCGTCACGGGTGCGTCCTCCATCATCGGCCCGATCATTCCGCCCAGCATTCCGGCGGTTATCTTCGCCGTCACCGGCAGCATTTCCACGGGCAAACTGTTTGCCGCCGGTATTCTGCCCGGCTTTATCATGGCCGTGATGCTGGCTGTGATGGTGTACGTGAAATGCAAGCGCTGCGGATACCGCAAACGGACCAGGCCGACCTTTGCCGAAAGCTACCAGTCTTTCAAAGACGCTTTCCTGGCCCTGATGGCTCCGGTGATCATTCTGGGCGGTATTTTATTCGGTATTTTCACCCCCACGGAGGCGGCCATCATTGCCGTGTTCTATTCGATTCTTGTGGGGCTGCTCTATAAAAGCCTCGACCTGCGGGACCTGCCGCGCATGATGAAAGAAACCCTGGACATTACCACGAGCATTTTCTTCATCGTGGCCGCCGCATCGCTGTTCGGCCTGATTCTGACCATCTCGCAGCTGCCCCAGCACCTGGCCGCGGACTTTCTGCAATGGTTCCCGGACAAATACTGCGCCCTGCTGATGATCAACCTGTTCTTGCTGGTGGTCGGTTTTTTCATGGAACCCACGGCCGCGATCATGATTCTGGTGCCCATCCTGCTGCCGATCACCAACGCCTTGGGAATCGATCCCGTACACTTCGGCATTGTGATGATCCTCAACCTGATGATCGGCCTGCTCACCCCCCCGGTGGGCATGGTGCTGTACGTGTTGTCCAGCGTCAGCAACGTGCCGTTCGAACGAATAGCCAGGGCCTCAATGCCCTATGTCGTGGTCCTCGGCATTTCCCTGCTGATCTTCACGTACGTCCCGCAAATCGTCATGGCCGTCCCCAATTATTTATTCAGCAACTAGCGGATAAGTCCGCGTCCAATTCCATTCCAGGAAGGCCCGCAGCACCCGTCTGCGGGCCTTCTGCATTTGCATGTGCGAGAGGGGTGTTTGGACTTTTACCCCCCGCCACTCATGGCAGATGTGGGGGAAATACAGCGCGGACGTATTTGTCGAAATTTTGAGGAGAGAAATTGATCAGGTTGATGGTGGCGGGGGGAATCGAAATAGATGTTTTATCTAGAAATATCAGTAAGATGATTTTTTGAAGCTGAGAAGTTGTGCCGCCGGTTGTGCCAGAAAAAAAGTGCGAGTTTTGGCATCGGGTTCGATGGTTGATTCATTTGAAGTCGATATTCTATGAGTCATTGAGCAGCATGATTAAGATTTTCGGACACCATCTAACCTCTTTGCCATAGTTAGAAGCCGGTCATAGGTCGCTATTTCTGGGCCTCCCCAAGCAGTATCGTTACTCCTAAGCTCTCTTTCTTTTGGGGTTAATGTAGAACTTCGCCCAATAACTATATGATAATAATATTCTACTCGACAGCGCATGTCGGAGATTTCTGCAGCACCACTGCTATATCCTTTTGAGTAGTGCTCTATTGGAAGAGGCCAAATTGCCGGAGCTTTGTTGTTATCAAGAATTTTTGCAAAGCAGCTTCTTAAATATTGTTCATTAATTCTAATCCACTCTTTCCAGCTGGCAATTTGCTGTTTTGCTTGCTGTAGAGGTTTGGTTGGAAAGCCATTGCTGTTGTACAGTTTGGAGTTGAAACTTTTAAGTTCTATAAAAATTCCGTGCCAATTAGCTGAATGTGAGCTTAGAATAAGAAAATCAGATCTAAAATCGGAACCAAGTCTGAATTCAGGTACACAAATGTGAAAATTCCAAGCACGATTGAATGCCATTTCGATTAACTTTTTATTTTTTTTAAGAAAACAGTGGATTTCACGTTCACCACTATTTGAATCTAATATATCAAGTAATTCAGTTTCAAGAGATCGCATAAGGTTTTCAATAGATATCTTATCAAATTTTATCGTTTTAAAAAATCTAAAAAAGATTTACTGCAACAAAAATCGTGAATTATAAGCAAATTTTCTGCGAAGTTTTTTATCTCAGAATATGGAGTTTTTTCAACATCCTCATTCTTACTGTGTACAAGCGTATTTAGAAAAGAGCTGCCAAAAACAGACTCAAAAGACTTTAGTAATTCCTTGCGGTTATCACATTGAATCTTCAATTGTTCTTCTGTCAGTTCTCCAAAATTAAATGCAGCCTCTCTTTGTTGATGTTCATAGTATTTGATAATGCTATCCTTCAACTTTTTACATATTCCATATTTAATAAATACGGGGGACGTGTAGACGTCTAACTTTTTGTAAGGCATGAGAAGGCGCATCGCTTCTGCAGTCCTTTTACATAATCCTTCAATAACTATGCGTAGGGGGCCACCCGCAGCGTAAAGAGTCTTTTTTTCTATGGCTTCTTTGATACTATTAACGGAGCCAGTGTTAAAATCGTCTACAGGGCCTTCATGAAGCGACCAGTAGTCAAACGATTTAACACTCCAAAGACCAGCATGAGAGCTTTCAATCCTTTTTTGTAGCTGATGAAACCAAGGTTCATCATGCGTAGTAATAATTAGTTGGTATTCCTCGAAATCATTGAGAATGATCTCGCTAAACTTATGACGATGTTCCCTGTCAATGCTGGTAAGCACATCGTCAAGGACAAGCAGTGTGCCCGGAGAGTTGAATTTTTTGACAGAAGCTAAGTAGATGCATAATCCCAAGGAATCAAGGTGGCCTTCGCTAAGGTATTCTCGTGGGTCACAATCTTTAACTTTATCAAAAAAATCAGTCACGAAGTGCAGGTTGCCTTTTCCTCGACCTTTATTGTCTGGTATTAATTTGACTGCTGTACATTCGCTACGCTCCAATCTGTCTGAATCGCTATGCATTCGGTCATAAAAATTTTTTACGGTATCTGCGATTTCCATGAGAATCGATTCTAATGCTTTTTTACGTGATTTTTTAAATGCGCTTAGTGTTTTTGCTGCGATATCAACTTGGATAATTTTTTGTTTGTCTGTCGCTTCTAAGGCAGTAAGTCTTTCAAGGTCTTTTCTCACTTCTGTAAGTGCATTGTAAGCATGTTCAACTTCAGGAGGAGAGTGCTTGGTCAATTCCTTTTTCTTTAGTTCTAGTCTTTCATAAAGTAATGATTTGGCGTCATTTAATGTTCTTATTGCTATTGGAAAATTTATAGGGGAACTGATTGCATACTTATTGTCGTGATAAAGCTTCCCAAGTACAGAAACCTGTATTTCATTCGATGATTTTTCAATTTTTTCTTGCTCTTCAGGAGTAGAGATGAAACTTGCTTCTTTTAGGGTATTCTTTAGTACGTTAAATTCTTGAAAGAATTTTTGGTGCAATGAAAAAGTAATATCATTATTTTGTTTTACGGCGTTGTTTAATGAGTTAAGCTTTTCCAGCTTTAAGGTGAGCCTTTCAATCATACTCGAATAAGGACAGTTCGAGTCAAATGGTCTTTCACAAGTAGGGCATACGTCTATAAAAGTTCTTTTTTTGCAGTACTCGAATGTGCTGTTTAGCATAGTGAGCATTTCAGCATTTTCAATATTTTGGTTGAAGTCTCGAATTCTCTTACGGATAGCGTTAACATTTTCAATAGGCCTCCTCCAGTCTAAGCTTGTAGCTTCCCCAAGTATAGCGAGTGCTTTTTCAACTTGCTTTAGGAATTGCTGATCGTTTGGAGAACGTTTAGCTATTACTTCTTGTAATTTATTATCAAACTCGAGAGGATCTAAAGAAGAAAGTTCAGAGAATGATGCAGCTATTAACTTTTCATTGCAAAATGGAAGGAATTCTTCTCTCGAAGTTGGTGATTTCTTTCCGTCGTTAAACAAATATTTTGAAAATAGGTTTTGGAGGTTTAGATCAATATCCTGCTTTTGGCTTTTTGCACTTTCAAAGGCTTCTTCTAGCTTGCTTTGTATGTCATTAACCCATTCTAGTCCTATTAACCCTAGAATTCTTTTGTAACGTTCGCTTGGCTTCTCTTCCATAAACTTAAGAAGCTTTGATCTTCTCAGAATAAATGAATCAGTAGTAGGATGACTATTAAAATATTCTGATGCATGTCCAGTAAATTGCCTTTGCGTGTCTTCAGTGCTGAAAGATCTCTTGATTCGACCACCGTTATTATTAAGCGTAATCTGAACATAAGTCGATTGATCTTCTGGAGCCTCGATGTGTCTTAAATTATTCGCATTGATGTTTTCAATTAGTTGTTCTGGATTAGCAAATAGCCACTCAATTCCCTGCACGATAGAACTTTTACCTTTCCCGTTACCTGCAAAAACAAGAAGATTAGGCTTGAGTTTGACTTCAAGATTAGGTAATCCACGAAAATATTTGAAAGAAATTTTTCTTATTTGGTGTGTCATGTCTTATGTCTCCATTTCCATTACTATTTCTTGTCCTTACTAGTAGTTTTTGAAATCACGTAAGAGACATAAGCATTTTCTGGAGATAGCGTCTTAACATCTTTAGTTAAAATTTGCTTCGATAGTTCTTCAGCGACATTTAGGTCTATTTTGAGAAGATCACATCTAAATTCATCAATAAGCTCAAGGAGAAATTTTTCTTCTATGCTCATATAATTTCACTTGTAAGATATGTAGTTTGATTTAGTCTGATATACTATATACTGATTCTTTTGCAAAGTTAAGCGGCATGTTTATGTAGCGATTGTTAGCGTGTTGCCGATATTCTTGATTTCATTACTTCGCGAGCCTGCTTCTCATAATAATATCGCTCAAATTGACATCAGCACATATATTCTCCGCCGCCTGCCGCTCCCCAAGAGCAAGCCTTGCTTTCATCTCCTCAATCTTTATCATTTCAACAAACTCCTTGGCAGGCGGAAGCGCGTGCCCAACCGGCCAGCTGCGCAGCTTGGTGAGCATTCTTTCTTGTAACGCTTCAAAATCCTGTTGAGGCAGTTCGTCCTCCTTGAGTAGTATACTTGCCGCGTCGAAAAGTTCCTGCTTGTATTCAGAGAGTGCGGGGAGAAGGGCGGCTTCTATCAGTGGGATGAAATGGGTTTCGTCTGCTGACGTGAAACCGTATGCGGCAGCTTTATTCCAGGCGTCTTTTTTGTGTGCGATATTTACCAAAGACAAGTTGTGCCCGGCCTGTTCGGCCAGGTCTTGCAGGAAAATACGGGTAATGCGGCAATTGCCTTCGACAAACGGGTGGATTGCGTTGAGTTCGTTAACGAAGTAGGCGGCTCTAACGCTGTGGCGTTGATTACCTCCGCTCCCGCGTATGCCATACGCGCAACATCAAGATAGTTTCCATCCGGATCTCATAGCGTATTTCATAGTGTCCGACGAGAATACGGCGTACTTCGCGTGGGGAGAATGCGTCGAGCTTTTCTCCGATGCGGGGAGTGGTCAACAGGCGGGTTGGGGCGGACGTCAGTTGCTGCACGGTATGGGCCGCTGCGGATTTATCTACCGGCGCGAGAAATTCATAAAGCCGTACGACATCCGACAAGGCCTTGCTGGTCCATTTGAGCTCCATCATTCGGGAACGGGCAGGGGATTGTCGGTGCTGAGACTGTCCGCCCAGGCCTGGACCGCCTGATGGTCAATGACGCGTCCGGCGTCCACGTCCGCCAGGGCTTCCCGTGTCATGCGTTCGCGTTCCTCCTCCATATCGACCCAGGCGGCCAGCGCCTGTTTGATGACCCAGCCGCGCGAACGCTCAAGCCGGGCGGCTAGTTGGTCGACCTTTTCGGCCAGAGGAAGGGGGACATGCGCGGTCAATACTTTGGTTTCAGATGGGGGTGCCATGGCAAATTCTCACTTCTTGAAATTGAACGATTATTTTATAATCATAGTGATTAAAAGTGATTTCGTCAAAAGCCCAGTTAAATTATTTGCAGGATGAATTAAAAACTTACCCCTTCCGTTCGGCTTTGGCTTCCCGGATAATACCGGCCATACCCTGTTCAACGAATTGATTGTTCGCTGCCTGCTGTTCGCCAACTGCAAGTTTCTTTTGCAGCGCCTCGCGTACTACTTCGCTGGCATTGTTGTAGTGCCCGGAATCACCTCTGTTTTTTATATGGGCTTCCAGTTCGGGAGTGAGGGAAATGTGCATGGCGGACCTCACAGGTTATTGTCAAGAGGATTTTCTATTTTGAGGAATAGTTGGCAAAAATAGCGGCCTTTTCCTGGAGGACAAACTTTTTATCGCTAATGGGCGCTTTTGCCCGTTCGAGCAACGCGGTGAATGCTTGCGGATCGCCTTCGATGCCTTCAAGCCGGTTGTTTGCCCGCGATTCGTGGAGGCGCTTGATGCGATTTGTTATGATCATACGCATGTCTTCAGTCATAACAGCTCATTCCTCCTTCCAAATACTTCTCTCATTTTTGGGAAAGCAGGCAAAGGCTTTTCCTCTGGAGCAAAAAGTAAGTTCCAGGGGGAAATGGGTTGCTGAAAATTGAATCAGCAGCTGGGGGGAGTTTTACCGGCAACTGGCTAATAATAAAAAATCCTATTTTTCAATAGGATAGGATGGTATGAAAGGTTGGTGGTGGAGGCGGGGGGAATCGAACCCCCGTCCGAGAAAGATCCACCAAGGCGTCTACAGGTATAGGTCAAATATTAATCTCGCCATATACGATGCCTCTGACCAGGGCTGGAATACGGCCAGTCTCGTCTAAGGATTCACCCCATTTCGGACAGACAACAAGCCGGGGCTAGCCTGATGGTTTTTCACTTTCCAAGCTTATCAGGCGTGGGCAAGGAAAGTGTGGTCGCTTAATTAAGCAGCCAGTGCGTAATCGTAGTCGTTGTTGGCAACTATAATTATACCGCTTTTTTACGAGGCCAGCGGCGCCTCGACCTGCAACCTTGGCTTCCACGTCCCCGTCGAAACCAGTGCGCCCCCTTCGAACTATACATAATATAATACCTGCCGTCTTGTTGGCAAGGAAAAAATCGTTTTTGTGCTTGTTGCCAACCGCGCGTCAACTCATGGAAAAATAAAGTTTTTGCGAGTCGTGCTGAAACGCGTACGGAATTTTTTAGCGCATTTTCGATAAGCGGCCGTGAGTCTGCCGTAAGAACCACCGGCGCGTTGCGCGTGGAGGGACAGCAGTCCATCGCGTTATCCACGCGCGAAAGGATAAAAAATATCGCCTCGAGCACACTGCTGGAAATGCTGAACGGTCTGTTCCAGGCTATCCCGCCCAAGGCGGGGCCTGGGACGCCTGTGAATAGAATCCCCCAGACAATCCTGATTCCTGCGCCACCTGCGGAAAGCAGGGGAGCAAAGCCCCATCATGCAATATGGAAGAATTCCTTTGATATATTTGCTGCAATCGTATGTGTATTAAATTAGTTATTTTTATATAAAATCATAAAATTAATAAAAATTATTTAATATTATTAGGGCGTGTTTCTAAAATCCTTTCCGCTACGCTTGGCCGGAATTCCACCATGCTGCGTTTTCAGAGAAATTCTTGCTCAAGCTCGCGATGAAATTAATTTAGAAATGATGGGATGGCCCCACCCCTCCAATAGGGGTAAACTTCAAGGAACCTAAAAAACTTGAAAAGGAGCCATCCCATGAAAAATATTAGCACCATTGGAATCGACTTGGCAAAGAATGGCATGCAGCTTCACGGTGTGGATCACGAAGGACGCGTTGTGTTGAAAAAGTCGCTTAGCAGGCATAAAACCACGATGTTTTTCGCCAACCTTCCCTCTTGTCTTGTGGGCATGGAGGCCTGCGCCACATCCGTTTTCTGGGAGCGGATAATTGAATCTTGCGGACATAATCGCGCTTGCGTGGCTCTGGCGAATAAACTGGCGCGAATTGTTTGGAATATGCTGCGCATGGAACCGATTTTCAGGCGGCAGAATTGAACCCCGCCTGTCACACCGCTTGCAGCCGCGACCTTTGTGAGGCTGTCGCTGGCTAACGGCGCGCCAGGCTCACAAAGGTGCAAATACCCCATCAAGGTAGGATGCCAAGAAAGAAGAGATGAGACGAAAAGGTCAGACCTGCTCCCGGAAATTTTGGTAGGGCGTGCGGTGAAAAACACCGAAGAAACGATGAGGAACGGGAGCGCGGATACCCCATCAGGGCGCTGCCGGTAAGGCAGGACGCCGGATATACGTGTGCATCTGTCCATTTTTCGTCCAGCACTTTTTTCTTGACTCCGGGGTGGGGCCATATACACGCCCAAAAAATGCAGATCCCCTGGGCGCGTGAGGCGGCGTAGCCACATGCGCCGTCTCACCTCCAAAATACAACCGGGCCGGAAATTTGAAATTTCCGGCCCGGTCGGTAAAGCGGCAAAGAGATTTCCGCCCGCGGTTATTGTTTAATGTCATTCGGCTTCCACTGTTCGGACACCGAGTTGTCCGGGTTGGTCAAGGTCCAGCTTTCGTAGAGCCCGTCGCTGCGCAGCTGCCAGGCGGCCACTTTGCCGGACGTTGCGCTGAACCAGAGCAGGTAGGGCGAACTGTTCAGGCTGATCGGGCCGATCAGACTCCAGGTGTCCGTATTGTAGCTTGTTTCGGGGTTCACGAAGCCCCAGCCGTCGCCTTCGGTGAGGTTGACCAGACTGCAGCTTTCGCACAGCCGCCAATAGGCCAACTTGCCCTTGGTTTCGTTGTACCAGACCAGAGAAGGCGTACCGTCGAGCACCTGTTCGCTGTTCAGCGTCCAGTACGCGGCGACGGGTTCGTCGCTCACCATGCCCCAGGTTACGGAATCCAGCGCGTTGATGCGCCAGTAGGCTATTGTATTGGTTTCCAGATTTCTCCAGAACACCACGGGGCTGTCGCCGGCGTCGCTCGCCAGCAGCGCGCTCCAGTTCCCGCGTACGGGCTCGTCGGGAAGCAGGCGGCCCCATTTCTCTTCCGTGTTTTGCAGAGTGCCGTTCGGATTTAGTTTCCAGTAGACCAGCCGCGTGTTTTCCTCGTCCTGCCACAGCAGCACCGGAACGCCGTCCACGTGCAGCGCGCCGACGAAGCGCCAGTTATCGGCCACGGGCGTATCGCACACCAGGCCCCAGCCCTCGTCTTCGGTGTCGTTGATAATGGTGCCGTCGTCATTGGTGCGCCAGTACATCACCTGGCCGCTTTGCGTGTTGCGCCAGAAGAGCGTGTGCAGGTCGTTCATGTTCAGGCTGCCTGCCAGGGTCCAGTCGGCGTCCAGGGTCAGGGTTTCGGACACAAAGCCCCAGCCGCCGCCGTTGGCCATGTTTTTCAGCTGGCCGGAATTATTAAGACGCCAGTAGCAGACCTTGCCGTTTTCCACATTTCTCCAGAAGAGAATGTTGTTGCTCACGGTCGGGCCGGGATCCGGATCCGGATCCGGATCCGGACCCGGCGTGGGGTCCGGCGTTGGGGAGGAGCTTACATGCACCGAGGCCGGGGCCACGCTCATCAGTCCGTTGCTGTCGATGACCAGCAGTTCGAAAGCGTAGGTTGTGGTAGACGCGATGACAATGGGCGCCGCGTACGCGTTTTCCGGCGTCAGCACGGCAAAGGGCGTCAAGGCGACCAAGGCGGCCAGCGCCGGAAACGTTTCTGTTTGCGCCGAGGCCAGGGCCGCGCTCGGGAAGAGCGCCGCGCCACGGGAAAGGGCCGCTGTCGCGGCGGGGGTGGTGAAGCTCGGGCTGCAGGTGTCGGAGTCGTCCAGCGTCACGTTGGTGCCGGAGGTTTGGCGCCAGGCAAAGGTGAGTGTGGCGCCCGTGGAATCGCAGCCGTCAAGGGTAACTAAGACGCCCGGAGTGCCGGTTTTGTCGTCGGCTTTCGCGTTGGGGCTGCTTCCGTCAGTGACATTGACGATGGCTTCGGCAATGTCTTCGGCGCCTTCCCCGTCCGTGACCGTGAGCTGAAAGAGCAGCCCGGTGGGAGCGTACGCCGCGGACGGCGCGGAGAACGTGGCCTGGGCCTTGTCCGGGTTGGTCAGTTCCACAGGCGTGCCTTTGAGCTGCTTCCACGCGTAGCTCAACTCGCCGCCTTCGGGGTCTGTGGAGGCGGAGCCGTTCAGGGTGACGTCGCCGGAGTCGGGTTTCACGTTCTGCGTATCGCCCGCATCGGCCGTGGGCGCTTCATTGTCCTCCGTCAGGTTGATCAGCACGGTGTCCGAGCCGGTGAGGCCGTTGTTGTCCGTGACCGTGAGTTTGAAGCGGTACGCGCCTTTGCTTTGGGCGCTGAAGCTGGTCTTTTGGGAGGCGGGGTTGGCGATGCTTACGGAGGCGCCGGAGATCTGCTCCCACTGGTAGCTTTTCAGGGCGTTGTTGTCGCCGCGCGCCACGGAATTGCTGCCGTCCAGGGTCACGCTGGCCGTGCTCGCGGTGCCGGCCGCCAGCGTTTGCAGGCTGACTTCCGCGGTGCCGGATTCGGCAATGTAGGCATAGGCCAGGGCCACGGGCGGCTGGTTTTCGGAGACGTTGACCACGGTGCTGTCCATGGCGGTCAGGCCGTCGTCGTCCGTGACCGTGAGTTGAAAGACGTAAGTGCCCTTCGCGGTGGGGGTGAAAGTCCGGTTGCCATTGTCGGGGGTTGACGTGTTGGTCAGCTTATATGAATCGCCGCTGAGCTGTGTCCATTTGTAGGAGGCGATGGAGCCGTCCGGATCGAACGAGTTGCAGCCCATCAGAGTGACCGTAGCGCTGCTTTTCACGTTTTGTTCGGGGCCGGCGCTGGCCACGGGGGGGGTGTTGTTGTTCGTGACCACGTTGATGGTCACCTGGTCCGTATCCGTGAGGCCGTCGTTGTCCGTGACGGTCAGCGTAAACACGTAGGCCCCGCCCGAAGTGGGAGCGATAAAGCTCGCCTGAACAGCGTCGGCGTTGCTCAGGGTCACGGACTCATTGTCGGTGGTCCAGGCGTAGCCGACTATTGTGCCGTCCTGGTCCGAGGAATTGCCGCCGTCCAGGGTGACTTTCCGGCCGCCCGTCACGGTCTGCAACGGCCCGGCCTCGGCCACGGGCGGAATCTGGTTCTTTTTAATGAAGGTGGCCTCCACCTCGGTGTCCTCGCTCATGGTTACCTCGCAGGGCCCGGTGCCCTCGCACAGGCTCCAGCCCCGGAATTCGGAGCCGTCCGCGGCCGCGGCAGTGAGCGTGACCGGAGAATCGCTTGAAGAAAAACCAGCGGAACAGCTGCCGCCGTCGCCGTTGCAGTCGATGCCCGCGGGGTCGCTGGTCACCGTGCCCGTACCCGCGCCGCTTTTAGTAACTGCAAGCGTGTACATGATTTTGGTGAACGTGGCGGTGACGGATTTATCGGAGTCCATGGTCACTGTGCAGTCGCCTGTTCCGGAGCAACCGCTGCCGGACCAGCCGGTAAAGGTTGAGCCCGTATCCGGTTGAGCAGTCAGCTTGACGGAGGAGTTAGGGACAAATTCACCCGAGCAGGTAGTGTCGCAGACAAGAGAGTCAGGATCGCTTGTCACGGAGCCTTCGCCGGTACCGTCCCTAAGGACGGTGAGGGTTTGCGCTGGCCCGAACACGTACGCAGCTCCAGCATTAAATTTACCACTGGTATCATGATAAGTGGCTCCAGCTAGAGCAAAGTCGCCGGAGATGCTGACGGAACTGCCGAAGTTGTCGTTTTCTGCTCCACTCTTTACGGTTAGTTTTTTTTGTGGCACCCATGATGTGCCGTTCCTTTTGAACACATACGCAGCCCCGGAGTCACCCACGTCGTTGGCGTCATTGCCTGCGGCGCCAACAATGGCATAGTCGCCGGAGATGCTCACAGAATAGCCGAATTCATCATCCTCTGCGCCATCGTCTGCAATCAGCTTTGTCCTCTGCCAATCTGAACCATCCCTATGAAATACATACGCGGCCCCTGCGTCCCCTTTTCCATTGGTGTCATGTTGATAGGCACCAACGATGGCATAGGCGCCGGAGATGTAAACGGAATAACCGAAGAAATCCCAAGTTCCTCCTCCGTCTCCGGCAGACAGCATGGTTTTCTGTCCCCAGGCGCTGCCGTCATTGTAGAATACATACGCAGCCCCGGAGTTGTTTAGACTGTTAGTGGCATGTCGATAGGCACCAACGATGGCGTAGTTGCCGTCTATGCTCACAGACTGGCCGAACTGGTCGTTGCTTACATCATGTGCCAGCGTTTGCTTCTTCTCCCAGGATGTGCCGTCCCGTTTGAACACATACACCGCCCCGGATTTGGAGTCATGCTGAGGGGCTCCAATAAAGACGTAATCTCCTGAAATACTGACTGATTTTCCGAAGTAATCAAAGCTCCCTTTGTCATCTGCGATCAGTTTTTCCTGCTCCACCCAGGATGTGCCGTTCCTTTTGAACACATACACTGCCCCGGAGCAACTAGTTCCGTTGGCGTTATGATAAGGGGCTCCTACGATTGCATAGTCGCTGGAGATGCTGACCGAATAGCCGAAGTTGTCCGTTGTCCCAGGTTCAGTGGCGGTCAGCTTTTGCTGCAGCTTCCAAACCGAGCCGTTCCAGAAAAACACATACGCTGCCCCGGCGTTAGCTGTTTCACTATGGGATTCGTTTGAGGCTCCCACGATAGCGTAGTTTCCCGAGATACTTACGGACTTACCGAAGTAGGCATTGGCCGAAGGGCTATCCGAGGTCAGCTTGTACTCCGTACCAAACGGTGCGGCAAAAGCAGCTACAGGCAAGACCAACGGTAAACAATACAGCATGCAGAAAAACACAACCTGTTTCATACCAGCCTCCGTCCGTTGAAGATACTTAACATCTTGATTAGACGACTCCATGTAAAACCTTCTCTTTTGATTGGTAATATAGTGGATGCTCATAATCAAATTAATGGAACGTTGCTCCGAAACAGATTCATAGGTCCCCCTGGTGTTCATCATGTGAATAATTTTTAAAGCCAATACGTGTCAGCGAATCCAGAAGACGTCCGGCACGCACATGCGTATGTACTGATTTTCCCGAATGGTTATGATTGCGCATGCCTGTTGCAGAAGACCAAAGCATTCACTCCTCCGTTACGTACGCATTGCAAGGGTAACCGCTTTAGGCAGGCCCGAAAAACGACCCCCTCCCTTCAGGCCTGGCTAAAGCACCTGTCCTCCCCCATGTCCCGGCCGCATGGGGAGCAGGCCGAGACAAAAGACAATTTAGTCTAATCTAAAATAGAAAAAAGAGTAAACAATGGAACATAAAAAAGTCGTCATGTGACGCGTCACATGACGTCATCCAGACAAGGAATACCTGTTGCGTGAGAACCGCCGGCTGACGCGCCGGTTGCAGGAGGCGCGGCTGAAAATCAAAGCCGAGGTGGAAAACGTTGATTTCCAGACGCCTCGTGGCCTTGATGGATGATCGCTTCCGCACGCGCTCGACGTTGCTGACGTCCCAAATTCCGGTCAGCGACTGGCATGGCCGCTTTCAGGATCCAACTTTGGCGGACGCGGTGCTTGATCGCATCGTCCACGAGTCGCACCGCGTGGATCTGAGCGGCGACTCCATGAGAAAAAAGACTTCGAGCTTGACCAAATCGGACACCTGATTCAAGGAGAAAGGAAACCAGCGTCGTTCACTTCGAAGGTGGCCGATTTGATGATTTTGGCCGGCCGATTTGATGCGAATAGGCAGTTATTATCCAGGCAGCTTGATATGGTATCAACCTGATGCCCCTATCCCCGATGCCGAAAGGCGTTGCGCAGTATGGATCCGGCGGATTGCATTGCCGGTGCGGCGTACCGGCGGGAGAGCCAGAAGCATGCCTTTGAAACAGGCATGCTTCTGGCTCTCTTCGCGCTGGTCGCTCTTTCCGGCTTTTTCAGACAATCCTACAGAGTGGCATAAGCCGCTTCCACGGCTTCCTTGAGGATGGCCGCGGCCTGGTCGCAGTGCTCTTTGGCCAGAATCAGCGGGGGCACCATGCGGATGGTGTCGGGGCCGATGGCGGTGAGCAGCAGGCCGCGTTCGAAGCACGCCTGTTTGACCGCGGCGCCGACGGCCCGGTCGAATTCCGCGGCCACCAGCAGTCCCTTGCCCCGTACTTCCTTGAGATGGGGAAGCGCTTGCAGCTGATCCATGAAATACGTGCCCATTTTCCCGGCATTGGCGGCGAGGTCCTTGTCCAGCAGTTCTGTGATCTGGGCCAGAGACGCGGCGCAGCAGACCGGATTGCCGCCGTAGGTCGTACCGTGCGCTCCCAGGGAAAAAGCCGAGGCGACTGCGTCGGACGCGCAGACAGCGGCAATGGGCATGCCGCCGCCCATGGCCTTGGCCATGGTGAGAATGTCGGGTTTGACGCCGTAGTGCATGAACGCCATGATTTCGCCGGTACGGCACCAGCCGGTCTGGATCTCGTCAAACAGCAGAAGCAGACCTTTTTCCCTGCACAGGGCCCGGATGCCGTCCATGAATTCCTGGGTCGCGGTATTCACGCCGCCTTCGCCCTGCACCGGTTCCAGCAGAATGGCGATGGTCTGGTCGGTCACCTTGTCCCGAAACGCGTCCACATCGTTGAACCGGGCATAGGAAAAACCGGGCAGCATGGGTTTGAAGCCCGCCTGGCAGGCGTTTTCGGGCTGGCCTGTTGCGCTCATGGCCCCGTAGGTCCGGCCGTGGAAACTGTTTTCCGCGGTGATGATATGGAATCTGTCCGGGCCGTATTTTTCCACCCCGTATTTGCGGGCCATCTTGATCATGGCCTCGTTGGCTTCGGTACCGGTGCTCTGAAAGAAGATCTTGTCCATTCCGACGGTGGTGCAGATTTTTTGGGCCAGGAGCGTCTGGGGAATGGTGTAGGGATAGTTGAAGGTATGGATGACGTCATCCACCTGGTCCTTGATTGCCTGCACCACCCTGTTGGTATAAAAGCCCTCCATGCCGAGAAAGCCGAAGGATTCATGCACGGTACGTCCGAACATGACAATGGGCACCGAGGTGAATCCGAGGTACATGGGGGGTGGTCACCAGAATGACGATGAGCAGTGTGCCCACCGGACCGGCGACGGAATTGGTGATGATGCCGTTATCCAGGCCCCAGCGGGTGACGAACGGGCCGATCAGATTATGAAACAGCAGCGGCAGCGAGCAGCCGACCATGCAGGCGATGATCGCGAGGGGCAGCGGCGTAGCCACATGCGCCGTCTCACCTTCAAAATACAACCGGGCCGGAAATTTGAAATTTCCGGCCCGGTCGGTAAAGCGGCGAAGAGATTTCCGCCCGCGGTTATTGTTTAATGTCATTCGGCTTCCACTGTTCGGACACCGAGTTGTCCGGGTTGGTCAAGGTCCAGCTTTCGTAGAGCCCGTCGCTGCGCAGCTGCCAGGCGGCCACTTTGCCGGACGTTGCGCTGAACCAGAGCAGGTAGGGCGAACTGTTCAGGCTGATGGGGCCGATCAGGCTCCAGGTGTCCGTATTGTAGCTTGTTTCGGGGTTCATGAAGCCCCAGCCGTCGCCTTCGGTGAGGTTGACCAGACTGCAGCTTTCGCACAGCCGCCAATAGGCCAACTTGCCCTTGGTTTCGTTGTACCAGACCAGAGAAGGCGTACCGTCGAGCACCTGTTCGCTGTTCAGCGTCCAGTACGCGGCGACGGGTTCGTCGCTCACCATGCCCCAGGTTACGGAATCCAGCGCGTTGATGCGCCAGTAGGCTATTGTATTGGTTTCCAGATTTCTCCAGAACACCACGGGGCTGTCGCCGGCGTCGCTCGCCAGCAGCGCGCTCCAGTTCCCGCGTACGGGCTCGTCGGGAAGCAGGCGGCCCCATTTCTCTTCCGTGTTTTGCAGAGTGCCGTTCGGATTTAGTTTCCAGTAGACCAGCCGCGTATTTTCCTCGTCCTGCCACAGCAGCACCGGAACGCCGTCCACGTGCAGCGCGCCGACGAAGCGCCAGTTATCGGCCACGGGCGTATCGCACACCAGGCCCCAGCCCTCGTCTTCGGTGTCGTTGATAATGGTGCCGTCGTCATTGGTGCGCCAGTACATCACCTGGCCGCTTTGCGTGTTGCGCCAGAAGAGCGTGTGCAGGTCGTTCATGTTCAGGCTGCCTGCCAGGGTCCAGTCGGCGTCCATGGTCAGGGTTTCGGACACAAATCCCCAGCCGCCGCCGTTGGCCATGTTTTTCAGCTGCCCGGAATTATTAAGACGCCAGTAGCAGACCTTGCCGTTTTCCACATTTCTCCAGAAGAGAATGTTGTTGCTCACGGTCGGGCCGGGATCCGGATCCGGCGTGGGGTCCGGCGTTGGGGAGGAGCTTACCTGCACCGAGGCCGGGGCCACGCTCATCAGTCCGTTTTTATCCGTGACCAGCAGTTCGAAAGCGTAGGTTGTGGTGGACGCGATGACAATGGGCGCCGCGTACGCGTTTGCCGGCGTCA
Source organism: Desulfovibrionaceae bacterium (assembly GCA_963677785.2). Classification (GTDB taxonomy): domain Bacteria; phylum Desulfobacterota; class Desulfovibrionia; order Desulfovibrionales; family Desulfovibrionaceae. The sequence goes on from CAXXDH010000003.1 coordinate 1,341,811, forward strand.
GCACGGCAAAGGGCGTCAAGGCGACCAGGGCGGCCAGCGCCGGAAACGTTTCAGTTTGCGCCGAGGCCAGGGCCGCGCTCGGGAAGAGCGCCGCGCCACGGGAAAGGGCCGCTGTCGCGGCGGGGGTGGTGAAGCTCGGGCTGCAGGTGTCGGAGTCGTCCAGCGTCACGTTGGGGCCGGAGGTCTGGCGCCAGGCAAAGGTGAGTGTGGCGCCCGTGGAATCGCAGCCGTCAAGGGTCACTATGACGCCCGGAGTGCCGGTTTTGTCGTCGGCTTTCGCGTTGGGGCTGCTTCCGTCAGTGACGTTGACGATGGCTTCGGCAATGTCTTCGGCGCCTTCACTGTCCGTGACCGTGAGCTGAAAGAGCAGCCCGGTGGGAGCGTACGCCGCGGACGGCGCGGAGAACGTGGCCTGGGCCTTGTCCGGGTTGGTCAGTTCCACAGGCGTGCCTTTGAGCTGCTTCCACGCGTAGCTCAACTCGCCGCCTTCGGGGTCTGTGGAGGCGGAGCCGTTCAGGGTGACGTCGCCGGAGTCGGGTTTCACGTTCTGCGTATCGCCCGCATCGGCCGTGGGCGCTTCATTGTCCGCCGTCAGGTTGATCAGCACGGTGTCCGAGCCGGTGAGGCCGTTGTTGTCCGTGACCGTGAGTTTGAAGCGGTACGCGCCTTCGCTTTGGGCGCTGAAGCTGGTCTTTTGGGAGGCGGAGTTGTCGATGCTAACGGAGGCGCCGGAGATCTGCTCCCACTGGTAGCTTTTCAGGGCGTTGTTGTTGCCGCGCGCCACGGAATTGCTGCCGTCCAGGGTCACAGTGGCCGTGCTCGCGGTGCCGGCCGCCAGCGTTTGCAGGCTGACTTCCGCCGTGCCGGATTCGGCAATGTAGGCATAGGCCCGGGCCACGGGCGGCTGGTTTTCGGAGACGTTGACCACGGTGCTGTCCATGGCGGTCAGGCCGTTGTTGTCCGTGACCGTGATTTGAAAGACGTAAGTGCCCTTCGCGGTGGGGGTGAAAGTCCGGTTGCCATTGTCGGGGGTTGACGTGTTGGTCAGCTTATATGAATCGCCGCTGAGCTGTGTCCATTTGTAGGAAGCGATGGAGCCGTCCGGATCGAACGAGTTGCAGCCCATCAGAGTGACCGTAGCGCCGCTTTTCACGTTTTGTTCGGGGCCGGCGCTGGCCACGGGGGGGGTGTTGTTGTTCGTGACCACGTTGATGGTCACCTGGTCCGTATCCGTGAGGCCGTCGTTGTCCGTGACGGTCAGCGTAAACACGTAGGCCCCGCCCGAAGTGGGAGCGATAAAGCTCGCCTGAACAGCGTCGGCGTTGCTCAGGGTCACGGACTCATTGTCGGTGGTCCAGGCGTAGCCGACTATTGTGCCGTCCTGGTCCGAGGAATTGCCGCCGTCCAGGGTGACTTTCCGGCCGCCCGTCACGGTCTGCAACGGCCCGGCCTCGGCCACGGGCGGAATCTGGTTCTTTTTAATGAAGGTGGCCTCCACCTCGGTGTCCTCGCTCATGGTTACCTCGCAGGGCCCGGTGCCCTCGCACAGGCTCCAGCCCCGGAATTCGGAGCCGTCCGCGGCCGCGGCAGTGAGCGTGACCGGAGAATCGCTTGAAGAAAAACCAGCGGAACAGCTGCCGCCGTCGCCGTCGCAGCTGATGCCCGCGGGATCGCTGGTGACGGTGCCGGTGCCGGCGCCGGCAAGGGTGACGGTGAGGGTTTTCTTTGCCGAGGTTTTAAAGGTTTTTTCGCCGCCGTCGGTGGCGCCGGCGGAGTTCTCGGCCACGACTCGGTAATAATAGGTGGTGTCCGCCTCCAGATTGCTTACGGCCGCGCTGACGGCTGTGTCGGTGCTGCCCGTCACCGGGCTTGGCGAGGCGTTTATGGTGGAGCCGTAGGCGTTGCTCGTGCCGTATTCGAATGTAACCGTTGTGCTTATTCCGTTGGCGTTGACCGTGCCTTTCAGGGTGGCGCCGCTGTCGGTCAGCCCGCCGGCATCGTTGGTGGTGGCGTCCGGCTTGCCGAGGGTTTTAAACGTCATGTCGCTGCCGTACGAGGTGCCCGCGGCGCTCGTGGCTTTCACCCGGTAATGATAGGTGGTCTTTCCTTCCAGACCGCTGCTGATGGTCGCGCTGACGGCGGTGCCGGCGCTGCCCGTCACCGTGCTTGGCGAGGCGTTTATCTCGTTGCCGTAGGAAGCGCTTGTGCCGTATTGGAATACGACCGATGTGCTCAAATCATGAGCGTTGACCGTGCCGTTCAGGGTGGCGCCGTTTTTGGTGACGCTTCCGGCGGGTCCTGTGGTGGCGTCGGGCTTCCAGGTGGTCTCGAACGTCATGTTGTCGCCGTAGGTGGTGCCCGCGGAGTTCGTTGCCACCACACGGTAATTATAGGTTACGTTTGCCGTCAGGCCGCTGATGCCCGCGCTGACGCTGGTTGCGCCGTCGCTATGCTTTACCGTGCTCGGGGTGGCGGTTACGTGGGTTCCGTAGGAAGTGGTCGTGCCGTATTCGAATGTAACCGTCGTGTCCGCTCCGTTGGCGGTGACCGTGCCTTTCAGTGTGGCGCTGCTTTGGGTGGTGTCTCCGGCCGCGTTGGTGAGGGCGGTCGGCTTGCCGAGGGTTGTGAAGGTCATGTCGTCGCCGTAGGTGGTATCCACGGAGTTCACGGCCTTCACACGGTAATGATAGGTGGTATTTTCAGCCAGACTGCTAAGGTTCAGGCTGACGCCGGTCGCGTCGCGTCCGGTCACCGAGCTTGGCGAGGCGCTTATCGCGTTGCCGTAGGAAGTGTCCGTGCCGTATTCGAATGTAACCGTCGTGTCCGCTCCGTTGGCGGTGACCGTGCCGTTGAGGGTGGCGCTGTCGTTTGTGACGCTTCCGGCCGCGCCGGTGGTGGCGCTGGGCGGTCCCAGGGTGGTAAACGTCATGTTGTCGCCGTAGATTGTCTCCTCGCCGTTGTCGGCCACCACCCGGTAGTGGTAGAGGGTGTTCGCCGACAGGCCGGAGACGGCCGCGCTGACGCTGGTGTCGGAGCTGCCCCCCACCGGGCTTTGGCTGGCGGTTGCGTTGGAGCCGTAGGAGGTGCTCGTGCCGTATTCGAATGTGACCGTTGTGCTTATGCCGTAGGCGTTGACCGTGCCTTTCAGGGTGGCGCTGCTGTCGGTCAGCCCGCCGGCATGGTTGGTGGTGGCGTCGGGCGCGCCCTGGGTGGTGAAGGTCATATCCGCGCCGGTGCTGGTTCCCTTGCTGCTCTGCGCCCACACCTGGTAGTGATAGGTGGTTTTTTCCGAGAGGCCGCTGATGGCCGCGCTGACGGCTGTTTGCGAAGCTTCGGAAGCTAACTGGCTTGGCGTGGCGTTCACGACGGTGCCGTAGGACTCGGTTTCGCCGTAATAAAATTTGACGGTGGTTGCGGCGCCGTTGGGAGCAACGAGGCCGTTTAAGGTGGCGGTGGTTCTCGCTATGTTTCCGGCCGCTTTGGTGGTGGTGCTGGGCTCAACAGGGAGCTCCACCTCCACCGCGCCGATATCCCATCGGTCGCCCTGCGGTCGTCCAATACCCCGAACATCGTATCTGGTCGCCTCGTAAATGTCCCCGGACGTTAGTGTTTTTCCCGCGTCGATGAGCGAACTGTTCGCGCTGGGAAGCAGGGCCTGCACGCCGGCGCTGCCTTCCACATTTATCAAAGTGTCCAGCTTGAGCGTGGTTACGTCTACGTCCTGCGAGCTTGGGGGATCGTCGCCGCTGGTGTCCACGGTGCCGTTGCCGTCCACGTTGTAAATGCCGCTGATGCTGTTGCCGCCTGCCAAAGTTATTTCCGCATTAAACGGTGCTCCGTTCATTTCAGTATTGCCCAAGGTGATGGCATAGTCTGCGGACGAGTCCGCAACCACCGAATTGATCAGGGTTACGGGATTTTCCTCATAAGATCCTTCAATATACAACGGGGCTTCCGTAAAGTATTCGCTTACGTTGGAGATCGGATTGTCGTAGATTGTAACCGAAGCAAGGGTGATTTTGCTTCCACTAAAATATAATGCGGAACCATTGCCGCAGGAGTTGTTGTAAAAAGTTGTGTTGGTTATGTATGATCCTTCTTGTTTGCCATCAAGCCTGACCGTACCGCTTCCTCCAAGCGTCTCCTCTTGACCGTATACGCATGTCTTGTTTCCGACAAAAGAACAATTTTGCATTTTGAAGACATTTCCGGAGGAATCGTATAAAATGCCTCCATATACACCTGTTTTATTTGAGGGGGTCGCATAGGCCTTATTGGAGCTGAAGGAGCAGTTTTCTATGGTGGTATCCGTGTTGTTGTTCAAATTGACAATACAGCCTGAAAAAGAGTTTAAGCTTCCCGAACCTGAATACCCGCCGGTATTTTCGGAAAATACTGAATTTCTGATTATTACTGTTTGCGAGGTCTCCCAGGAGTTGACGCCGCCGTAGAGCGCCGCGCCGGCGATTGCCTGGTTGTGTGCGAACGCGCAGTCTTCGACCGTATAATCGACAGTGCTTGCAAAGCTGGTTTGGAGAGCGACCGCCCCGCCATTTTCCGCCCGGTTGTTGGTAAAGGTGCAGTTTTTCAGCGTGAGCGATCCGTCGAGTGGAGAGTTGGAGTTACCTGGGAAGAAAGAGACAGCCCCTCCGTAGCTTGTAGCAGCCGTGCCGCAGGTATCAAAGGTCAGATTTTCTATGGTGATATTAAGCGTATACCGAGTTTCCTCGGTGCTGCCGGTGGTGGTCAAGGCGTCGCAGGCGTTGTTGGTGGTGATGAGCACGGTCGCGTCCGTGGGACCGGTGATTTTCAGAGTTCTCACGTAAGTGTTGTTCTCGACGTCGGGCTGTATGTTGATCGCTTCATCCAGCGTGATGGTCTCGTTTGTGGAGAAAGCACCCGCATCAAAAGTGATTTCCTCGACGCTCGCATTTTCAATACACGCGCGCAAAGAGCCTTCGCCGTCAGACCCAGTGGTGCTTACCACGCAGGCTGCGACGGCGTCGCTTGTCCAGACCAACATGAGGCAGAGCATTGCGAAAAAACAAAATGGAAGGTTGCTCCGAAACAGATTCATAGGTCCCCCTGGTGTTCATCATGTGAATAATTTTTAAAGCCAATACGTGTCAGCGAATCCAGAAGACGTCCGGCACGCACATGCGTATGTACTGATTTTTCCGAATGGTTATGATTGCGCTTGCCTGTTGCAGAAAACCAAAGCATTCACTCCTCCGTTACGTACGCATTGCAAGGGTAACCGCTTTAGGCAGGCCCGAAAAACGACCCCCTCCCTTCAGGCCTGGCTAAAGCACCTGTCCTCCCCCATGTCCCGGCCGCATGGGGAGCAGGCCGAGACAAAAGTCAATTTAGTCTAATCTAAAATAGAAAAAAGAGTAAACAATGGAACATAAAAAAGTCGTCATGTGACGCGTCACATGACGTCATCCAGACAAGGAATACCTGTTGCGTGAGAACCGCCGGCTGACGCGCCGGTTGCAGGAGGCGCGGCTGAAAATCAAAGCCGAGGTGGAAAACGTTGATTTCCAGACGCCTCGTGGCCTTGATGGATGATCGCTTCCGCACGCGCTCGACGTTGCTGACGTCCCAAATTCCGGTCAGCGACTGGCATGGCCGCTTTCAGGATCCAACTTTGGCGGACGCGGTGCTTGATCGCATCGTCCACGAGTCGCACCGCGTGGATCTGAGCGGCGACTCCATGAGAAAAAAGACTTCGAGCTTGACCAAATCGGACACCTGATTCAAGGAGAAAGGAAACCAGCGTCGTTCACTTCGAAGGTGGCCGATTTGATGATTTTGGCCGGCCGATTTGATGCGAATAGGCAGTTATTATCCAGGCAGCTTGATATGGTATCAACCTGATGCCCCTATCCCCGATGCCGAAAGGCGTTGCGCAGCATTGATCCGGCGGATTGCATTGCCGGTGCGGCGTACCGGCGGGAGAGCCAGAAGCATGCCTTTGAAACAGGCATGCTTCTGGCTCTCTTCGCGCTGGTCGCTCTTTCCGGCTTTTTCAGACAATCCTACAGAGTGGCATAAGCCGCTTCCACGGCTTCCTTGAGGATGGCCGCGGCCTGGTCGCAGTGCTCTTTGGCCAGAATCAGCGGGGGCACCATGCGGATGGTGTCGGGGCCGATGGCGGTGAGCAGCAGGCCGCGTTCGAAGCACGCCTGTTTGACCGCGGCGCCGACGGCCCGGTCGAATTCCGCGGCCACCAGCAGTCCCTTGCCCCGTACTTCCTTGAGATGGGGAAGCGCTTGCAGCTGATCCATGAAATACGTGCCCATTTTCCCGGCATTGGCGGCGAGGTCCTTGTCCAGCAGTTCTGTGATCTGGGCCAGAGACGCGGCGCAGCAGACCGGATTGCCGCCGTAGGTCGTACCGTGCGCTCCCAGGGAAAAAGCCGAGGCGACTGCGTCGGACGCGCAGACAGCGGCAATGGGCATGCCGCCGCCCATGGCCTTGGCCATGGTGAGAATGTCGGGTTTGACGCCGTAGTGCATGAACGCCATGATTTCGCCGGTACGGCACCAGCCGGTCTGGATCTCGTCAAACAGCAGAAGCAGACCTTTTTCCCTGCACAGGGCCCGGATGCCGTCCATGAATTCCTGGGTCGCGGTATTCACGCCGCCTTCGCCCTGCACCGGTTCCAGCAGAATGGCGATGGTCTGGTCGGTCACCTTGTCCCGAAACGCGTCCACATCGTTGAACCGGGCATAGGAAAAACCGGGCAGCATGGGTTTGAAGCCCGCCTGGCAGGCGTTTTCGGGCTGGCCTGTTGCGCTCATGGCCCCGTAGGTCCGGCCGTGGAAACTGTTTTCCGCGGTGATGATATGGAATCTGTCCGGGCCGTATTTTTCCACCCCGTATTTGCGGGCCATCTTGATCATGGCCTCGTTGGCTTCGGTACCGGTGCTCTGAAAGAAGATCTTGTCCATTCCGACGGTGGTGCAGATTTTTTGGGCCAGGAGCGTCTGGGGAATGGTGTAGGGATAGTTGAAGGTATGGATGACGTCATCCACCTGGTCCTTGATTGCCTGCACCACCCTGTTGGTATAAAAGCCCTCCATGCCGAGAAAGCCGAAGGATTCATGCACGGTACGTCCGAACATGACAATGGGCACCGAGGTGAATCCGAGGTACATGGGGGGTGGTCACCAGAATGACGATGAGCAGTGTGCCCACCGGACCGGCGACGGAATTGGTGATGATGCCGTTATCCAGGCCCCAGCGGGTGACGAACGGGCCGATCAGATTATGAAACAGCAGCGGCAGCGAGCAGCCGACCATGCAGGCGATGATCGCGAGGGGCAGCGGAGTAGCCATGCCGGTCCAGGCGCCCAGGACCAGCATCCAGGTCGCCACACTGAAGGAAACCTGGATCATGATCATTTCGCCCATGCCCAGCACCCGTTCGTTGGGCAGAGTAGGCATCCGGGTCTTGACGACTTCTTCACGGACCATTTCTGCGGTTGTTTGCTTTGCCATGGTGTTATCCTCCAGTCGGAAAAAGGTTCTATTTGTCCATCCAGAGGCAGTAGCTCTGGTTGTTTTTGCATGCCGGACACGCGCGGCAACGGCGCATCCGGCATGAATTGGGAGAAGAAGCGTATCAACCGGGAAAATAGGAGGGAAAAGACCGACAGCTCCCCAAAGAAACAGCACGACCATTATTGCAGCCAGAAAGATCGCGGGCCAGGCGTCTTTTGTCGTGAAAGGCCTGACCGCGCACTCCATGGTGCCGGGTTTGAAATCATAGTACTGGCTGATCCGTTTGTTGGTTTCCTCTTCGATCATCCTTGTGAGATCCACTTCTTTTGTCATGACTTGCATCTCCTGTGCGTTTATCGGTCCATCGCATTCACGGTGCTCCTCAAAAGAGAAAAGGAGCCCGGCGTATGCGTCCTATTTTCATGGTGTCCGGCAACGGATTACCAGCCGCCTTCGGCGCGGCGGTCGTATTGCACCTCTCCGTCCAGATCAAAGACCAGCAGTTTGCGTTCGGTAAAGGTTTCCAGGAACCACTGCGACAGTTCCCGTCCGACGCCGCTCAACCCCGCGCCGCCGAAAGGCGCGAGCTGATCCCAGTAGTTGGAGGTTTCGTTGATGTTCACCGAGCCATGGGGCAGGGCCTCGCCGACCTTCCAGGCGGTGGCGAGATCGCGGGGCCAGAGCGAGGCGATCAGGCCCAGCCCGGACTGGTGGGCGATTTCGATCGCCTCTTCAGCGGATTTAATTTTGATGAAAGGAGCTACCGGTCCAAAGGTCTCCTCCTGGGCGATAAGCATGTCGGTGGCGACGTCGGTGAGGATGGTGGCCGGATAGTACAGGTCCTTTTCCGGTCCGATCTGTTCGATTTTGGCGCCCTTGGCGCGCGCGTCTTCGACGTGGGCCATGACCCGGGCCAGGGTGGCTTCGTTGCAGAGCGGTCCCATTTGGGTGGCGGGGTCAAAGGGATCGCCGATCACCAGCTTATGGGCCTGGCCCCGGAATTTTTCCAGAAACGTATCGTAAACGGCTTCATGCACCAGCAGGCGTTCCGCGGACGTGCAAACCTGGCCGGAGTAGTAAAAGCAGCCGTTCATTGCCCCGGCAACGGCGCGGTCGATGTCGGCGTCGGGCAGAATGATGAACGGTCCGTCGCCCCCCCCAGTTCGAGCAGGTGCGGACGCAGCGCGCATTTTGCGGCAATCTGGCGGCCGGTGTTGGTGGAGCCCGTAAAGAATACGCCGTCCACGCCCTTGGCATCCACCAGGGCGGCCCCGACGTCGCCGTGGTCCTGAATCACGCTGGCGATGTCGTCGGGCAGCCCGGCTTCCTTGAAGATATCCGCCACCATGGCGCAGCAGACCGGCGAATAATCCGAGGGCTTCCAGATCACCGCGTTGCCCGCGGCGATGATGTGGGCCAGGGCGATGGAAGAAATATCCGTTGGGAAATTGTACGGGGTGATGGCGGCGACAACGCCCAGCGGCCGGTGGTTCATGACCAGCCGTTTGTTGGTGGTGTTCCAGGAGATGGTTCTGGCTCTCCAGGAGGGACTCCTGGCTTTCCTTGAGTTTGCGCGTACGTTGTTCGATGCGTTTTTCCAGCTCCTGATTGAGTTGCGCCAGTTCCTCCTCGGCCTTTTTTCTCCGGGAGATATCGACTTTGGTTCCGGTCATACGCAGGGGCTTGTGATGCTTGTCCCATTCGACCACCTTGCCCGCGTCCAGCACCCAGACCCAGTGGCCGTTTTTGCCTCTCAGGCGGTGCTCGCATTCGTAGCGGGGCAGCTTTCCGGCCACAGGTATTGTTCCAGGATATACATGACCCTGGCGCTGTCTTCAGGATGGGTCAAGTCCTCCCAGGTGGAGATGTGGGGTTCGATCTCCTCCAGGGGGTAGCCGAGGATTGCGGCCCACTGCTGCCCGAAGATGACTTCGCCGGAAGGAATATGCCAGTCCCAGAGGCCCGAGTCGGTGGCGTAGATCGCCAGCTCCAGCCGTTTCTTGCTCATTCGGGACTCTTCCTGCGCACGGCGCAGCTTATAAATATTTTCGATGTGGATCAGCCTCAGGTCCGCATCAAGCCAGGTGGCCGAGAATTTCAGGCCGGGGTGCGTCCTGTCCCTATCTTCCTGATAATGCATTGTTGTTGAGGAAAAACAGCCTGTAAGCCAGGCGCCCAGTTCCGGCGAATCAGCAAAAATGCCGTTGATGGGGTGGTTCAGTCGTTCCGGCGTGATATTGACCAGTGTTTCGGCGGCGGCCCGGTTGTAGTCGCTGAGGAGGACCTTTTGGCCAATGCGTTTGAGGACGAGCATGGGGATCGGCGATTTTTCAAAAAACGCCTTGTAATGCAATGGACCGAGTTTGTCTCCAGCTGGCTTATATCCTATCATCGCGGGTAAACTTTTGTAAGATGATACAATAAAACACGGCAGAGCAGGCGAATTGCCGTGTCGTGGACGGATGTTCGTTGCGGCAGGAGAGCTCTGTTTTCCACTTTTGCCTCTGCAAAAAGCGGATGTAAAAAATATAACAAAGCTCGGTTATGACATCAAGAACGGGCCGTTCGGTTTTCCGACGGCTTTTCCAGGGAATGTCCGGCAGGGGGCTTGCGTACGCGTTGTGTTTGCTCTGGCGTCCCGTCTCGCACGGAGGTCAGTATTGCCATTTGCGGCATTTGCAGATTACCGCCGCGGCCGGGTCGTTGACGTCTTCGATGGGCAGCGCCTGGTCCTTGAGACGGCAGATGGACGTGACGCCCTTGAGGTAGTTGGCGTCTCGGGACGTGGGCCTGGCCCAGACCGTCACAAAACCCGAGTCCTCCAGACCGGCGTTGCAGCCGGCCTTGGTGTTGAAGGCGTGGATGGCGTTTCTCTCGAGGTACAGCAGCCAGTCCTTGTCCGGATCGCTGTTCATGAACCACTTCTTCCAGCGGTCGTCTCTGGCTCCGTCCACCTCGACATAGTAGTGCGTATCGGTTTCCTTGACCAGCGTCAGTGCGGGATTGTCCCAGAACATCAGATAGCTCTGGTTCTGGTCCGCACATTGGGGCACGGTCAGTGTCTGGTAGATTTCCTGGGAGTCGTGGAAATGATACGGGTAGGTGGTGTCAAACACCTGGACCGTCATGCCGATTTCGGCGCCGACGCTTTCGCCGTTGATGCTTTTGATGCGCAGCAGCCCCCACGGACCCATGACTTCGCCATAGGCGTATCCGCTCCGGAATCTCGGGGTGCCGGCTGTCCACATCTCCTTGACGGAATACATGGGGACCCAGCCCACGGAGGCCCACAGGTTGGGCAGGCCATTGATGGTGATATCGCGGTTGAAGTGGGTCTTGGAGTTGGTCTTGGCCGCGATCTTATGGAAGCTCTCGGCGAATTCGATGCCTCGGCGCCCCATTTCGCCGCCGATTTTACGGTAATAGTCCGTCAAAAGCGGGCGCTGCATCCACTTGGCCACAGGGGAGAGCGAATAGAGCGCCTCACTCGGCGTAAACTGCCCTTCGGCCGTACGTTCCGGAGCAAAGCATTGCTTTGCTTTGTCCGGATTTTCCAGAATCGCCAGCACATGCTTTGCCAGAAGCTGCATCGTTCTGTATTTCATGATGCAACGACTTTCCTTTTTTCCTGTCTCGGGATTGTATGTCTGGATGATTGCTTCCGCAGAGTCTCTGCACTTTCCGGTAGCAGAAGTAATACTTTTTAGATAGGAATCCAGATACAGCAAGGTTTCTTCCCAAAGTGTGTCTATATAGTGCTGTTCTTCGGGCGTCCAATCGTTTGTTGCATCGGATTGGCATTGAATTTCAACGTTGTCGAAATAGTCGGAATCCCTCCAGGATGGATGATCCCCGGCGATGGCCAATGATGCATGCAATATAAAGATACTGATGCCGATGATGAGCTTCAAGCGCATGGGATCCTCCTCATTGCGACTGTTCGTCATGTATCTGGAAATATGGCTTCTTTTGGGTGAGGATGACGCCGGGTATTTCCAAACAGGTTTATACGTATTTTATCTGTAGCATCTTTTTGCTTGAGTTGGGAACCGTAAAAAAAGAGAAGCGGTCAAAAAGGAAGGGGATTATGGCATGTGGAAAGGCCGGATCCAATCCAAACTGTTTCAAGTCACAGAGTGAGATCCGGCTCTCGCGTACGTATGCTTTTCGCAGCCTTTTTATGGGATTCGCCCGCAGGCTGCGTTTTGAAGAGCGCCAACAGATTGCTGGCATGTTCCACAGCAGCTCTGCAGCAGCTGCAAAACACCCCGCGAAAATGGTGCTGATCAGTGTTGTTTGTGCAGATTGAATGATGCCGTAAACATGGATAGCAAATCCTGTTCTGTGGGTTTGACTTTGCAAAGCGCGATGTTTTTGGCTTTGATTACGCGTGCGCTATATTTGACAAGTTCCTCTTCGGTCACGCCTTCTCTGTCGCTGAGTAAGGTGTTCATAAGTTCTTCAAATGCAGCAAGATCACTCATGTTCATCGCGTTCAGGATGTCTTGAATGACTTCCCGGTCTCCGGTGTTGACGAATTTCAAATATTCCGCGAGCAATATGCCGTTGGCGCGTCCGTGATCAATATCCTTGAAGTAGGTCAATGGATAGCCCATTGCATGCACTGCCGTGGTTCCTGTCTGCGCGATAACCATACCGGCAAAAAGCGAACACTGGGCCAGGTTGTCTCTGACATCGTCCGACAGAGCCGCTACTGTATCCTGGGCAACCGCATCACGCAGGGCGGGGACGCATTGAGCGAACAAGCGGATGCTTTCCCGTGCCAGTGCGTCAGAAAGAACAGACGAACGGACGCTCAACATGCCTTCCACGGCATGCGACAAGGCGTCTATGGCAGTGTTGACAGTGATTGCCACGGGCAACGCATGCATATATCTGGAGTCGACATAGGCTATTTTGGGAAAAATATGTTCTGTTCCGATGCTTGTTTTTGATTCAACCGCATCATTGACCAGTACGGAATAGGGAGTGACTTCCGAGCCTGTGCCAGCCGTGGTGGGGATCGCAACAATGGGCAGGACATCCGGTCCGTAGTGTCCGCTGAACAAATTTTCTTTTTTGATATCCTGTCTGGCAAGCAGAGCCATGGCCTTGGCGGCATCCAGGGGCGATCCGCCGCCAATGGCGATAATGAAATCAGCGCCCTGTTCTCTGGCGACAGCGGCACCTTCATAGCAGCAGGTTAAGGTCGGATTGCTCATAACCTGGTCATAAACGACGTATTCGATATGCTCTTTCTCCAGGGCCGCAATCACGTCATCCTGCGAGCCATTTTTTTTTGCGGAGTTGCGCCCCGTGACCAGCAGGGCCTTTTTCCCAAATTGATTGAGTGATTCGCTATTTTGGGCAATGCAATCTTTTCCGAAAAAAACCTTGGTCGGCATATGGTATTTGTAGTTCATCGCATCCTCTTTTTCTGATCACAACATCATGTATTGTTTGGTGGTGCAGCTGAAGCCTTGTTTCGCAGGAAGAACAAAGCAAACAGCTTATTAAGAAAAAACCATCTTACGCCGAATAAATCCACGTATCGGCGCATATCCAGGAGCCAGGGGAGGCGGGGGGGATCCGCTTTGCCCCGGCCATGCAAGCATCGCGTATTTCAATTTCCGGATTTATTGTAAAAAAGATTTGTTTGAGCATGACGGTGTCTTGGTTTGGTGACATTCGAAGTGTATACTGGGTCACTTTCTTTGACAACGGAAGGAATCCGAGCCAAACGTATGCGGAAAAGAATAACTATTCTGGAAAAGAAATATGCCGACCGAGATAATCAGGTGTTGCGCAGGTTCTTGCTTCCGTGTCCTTCACGTTTTCATGCCGTCAATCAGGCGCAAATCCGAATCTGCTCTCTACAGTGAAAAGTCCGGATAACGGCTGTATTTCATACCAAAACCATTAAGCGCGAGGTATTTCGTAATGACAAGATGCTTGTGGACAAAGACGAAATGGATCATTGCGGCGTACGTCGTCTTTTTGCTGCCGGTCTTCGTCGCCGGAGCCGCTCTGGCCGGGGAACCGCTCGAGGTGTTGCTCGTGTACGAGACCAAACCCAATCCGCCCCGGTATCTGGGCTCCGGCACGGCTATTGATTGGGAAAAACCCGGCCTGACGCTTGAAATGCTGCGTATGGTCGAACGCTACGTGCCCGTCAAATTTTCGTTCAAACGTGTTCCCTGGAACCGGGGGCTGTACTTGCTGGAGACAAACCAGGCAGACGGCATCTTTCACGCCAGTTTTAAAGAGGAACGGACCAAGCTGGGCGTGTATCCGATGAAAGAAGGCAAGCCCGACACCTCCAGGGCGGTGCTGGTGCAAAATTACGTATTTTACAAAAAGAAAGGATCGCCTTTTACCTGGGATGGAAAGGCGGCGGCAAACCAGAAAAAAGCGGTGGGAGCATCTGCGGGTTACTCGATTATCGACGATTTGAAAAAAATGGGGATCCCCGTGGAGAAAGCAAAAACGCATGAGATCAACTTCACCAAGCTCATGGGCGACCGCATAGACGCGGTCGCCGACCTTGAAAACATGGCGGATATTTACCTGGAGCGCGACCGGACCTGGGGGGACAATATCGTGAAGCTTGCGCCTCCCATCAAATCCAAAGCATACTATCTCTTGTTGTCTCAAGGATTTTATCAAAAGCATAAGGATATTGCAGAGCGTATTTGGAACGCTCTGGCTACGATCAATGGTTCAGAGGAATTCAAGGCGTTGCTTCAAAAGTATTCTGATTAGTTCAGCGGCATGCGTAAAAGAATCAGGCACTTCTTTTTTCCTTCCACCATCGGCGCCAGGCTGTTTCGTATTGTGCTCAGCGTCTATCTGGTCATTGCTTTCGCCGTGACCATGGTTCTGGTCGTGGAGGAGGTGCTCAGCGCCAAAGACGCCGTGGTGCACACGATTAGCATCTATGAGAAGTCCGTGGCCAACACCCTGGGCGGTGCGCTCTGGAACATGGATGACGAGGATTTGGGTTTTTTGGCCCAAGGAATGCTTGAGCTGCCGGAAGTATACGGAGTCGTCATCAGGGATGGCCAGACAAAAGCAACCATCATCAAAGTCGGCTGGATACAGGGGGCCGGAGGAAAAACGGAATTTGTCTCGCCGTCCCGTAAGCAGGCCAACGGGTCTTCATTGTACTGGTACTCCAAATTGTTTCATCTGGAGTTTCCCGTACGATACGCGCATGAGCTGGGCACCGAAGAGCTCGGGACGGTCACTATTTACAGCAGTTCGCAGGTTGTCCTGGAGCGTGTTTGGGGGCGTATCGCCCTGATCATGGCCGGCGCCTTTATCAAGACGCTCGCTACGTGGTTTGTGTTTCTTTATTTCAACAGGCGCATTCTTTCCGAACCGCTTTCCGCCTTTGTCAGGGCTGTAGAAGGGGTGGATCTGGAGCATGCGAAGGACTCGAGCATCCGGCTGGAAATGCCGGGGGACAATGAGCTGACCGATCTGCGAGACTCCTTCAATAGCATGCTGGCCCGATTACAGGAGGAAACCGAGGCAAAGGACCAGTACGCGCAAAATCTGGAGGAGTTGAAAGAAGAACTTGAAAAACGCGTACAGGAACGCACTCGCCAGCTTGAAGAGAAGAACCTGAAGTTGGAACTCCTTTCAAAGACGGATCAATTGACGGGATTGTACAACAGACGCCATCTGGAGGAGGTCCTGCGCTACGAGATCAAGCGCTGCGAGCGATACAACCACGCGCTATCTCTTATTCTTCTGGATCTGGATTATTTTAAACGCGTCAATGATACGTACGGGCACGACGTGGGCGACAGGGTGCTGTCCGATGTTGCCGCCACATTGAGACGCCACACCCGGCAGTCCGACGTGATCGGGCGCTGGGGAGGGGAAGAGTTTCTCATTCTCGCCATTGAAACAAGTAAAGAGTTTGCCAACAGTCTGGCGGAAAACCTCCGCAACGAACTGCAAAAAAACAAGCACAACCAGGCGGGTTGCGTGGCGGGCAGCTTCGGCGTGGCCGAATACCAGCCCGGAGACGATGTGATCGCGCTCATCAAACGCGCGGATATGGCCCTCTACGCCGCCAAGGCAAAAGGCCGAAACAGGGTTGAAATCTGTTGAATGATTTAATTAGGTGGTGTAGTCACGAGATTGTCTAGAGTTTGATTTTCTGGCATACTTCGCTTGGCAAACAAAACAAGCGAGGTCGCCATGTCAAACCCGGTCCACAGACGACACGACATTTCTGATGAAGTTTGGGAGAAATTGGAGCCCCATCTACCTGGAAGAAAAGGAACTTGGGGCGGTATAGCGGAAGACAATCGGCAATTTATCAATGCAGTGTTTTGGATCATGCGCACAGGAGCACCTTGGCGAGATCTCCCCCCGGACTATGGAGGTTGGAGCAACACTCATCGACGGTTTAGTCGCTGGCGAGATAAAGGTGTCTGGGAAAAGTTGCTGGAAATATTGATAGACGAGCCAGATTATGAGTGGCTTATGATTGATGCAAGCCACTGCAAGGTTCATCCACATGCAGCAGGGGCCAAAGGTGGTAACCAAGACATGAGCCGCACAAAAGGGGGCTCAACACAAAATTGCATTTGGCCGTGGACGCGCATGGTATGCCGGTCCGGGCTATTATTACACAAGGTACAACAGCAGATTGTAAAAAAGCGATTGAGCTGATTGAAGACTTTGACGCACAATATCTTCTGGCTGACCGAGCATATGATACGGACGCCATTATTGCACAGTCCCGAAAGCAGGGAATGGAACCAGTCATTCCCTCGAAGAAAAACAGAAAAGAACCACGAGAATATGACAAATATTTATATAAACTCAGACACTTGGTGGAAAATGCGTTTCTCCACCTCAAACGTTGGCGGGGTATAGCAACACGATATGCCAAGAATACTGCTTCATTTCTTGCTGCAGTCCACATTCGGTGTATCGCGTTATGGGCTAAAATCTCGTGACTACACTATCTAGAGCATTTCAACTTTTAAATTGTGTAGCCTTCGGCGGCTTAAGAGCCCTGTAAAATTTTTTTTGAGACTCTCTAAAATTTTTCAACAAACAAGAATGCCTTCTATTGCAGATAGTTATAATTCTAGCCATTCGCGGGTCCAGGGGGGCGTCCCCCCTGGCGGGGTTTGGGGCAGAGCCCCAAGTAATTCATTTAAAAAATTAAATGCTCTAAGGTCTGCACCACGGGGGCATAACAGCCCGTAAGCTCGCGAACTCGCTGACGGGCTGTAAGCCTGGACCCGCGTAACGTTTACAGAAGTTCCTTAACCCGCCGGAGGCTTGACTTTTTCAAAGCAAAAACGCTCAGGCGTCACCCCTTGGCCAGCAGTGTTGTTTGAAAAGGCAATTCTCTGAGCCGGACGCCGGAAGCCTTGAAGACGGCATTGGCCACGGCAGGGGCCACGGACGGCACCACGGGCTCCCCGACGCCTCCGGCCTTGCGGTTGCCCGCAGCAATGTGCACTTCGATCTCCGGCACTTCCGACATACGGAGTACGGGATAGTCATCGTAATTGGCCGTCAGGACGCCTCCGTCGGCAAAACGGACCTTTTCATGCAACGCAACGCTCAATCCCATGACGACCCCGGCCTCGGCCTGGGCCCGGATGGCGTCCGGATAGACGGGCGTACCGCAATCCAGTGCGCAGACCATTTTGTGCACCGTGATGGCGCCCTGTTTGTCCACAGAGACTTCGGCCATGTGGGCTGCGTAGGACTCGAAGCAGAAGGCCACGGCCACACCCCTGGCCCTGCCCGCGGGCGCTGCAGCTCCCCAACCGGCTTTTTCCGCCAGCAAGGACAATAGTTCGTAGGGCCTGGAGCCTTTTTCCATATGCTCCAGACGAAACCGGACAGGATCCTTTCCAGCCGCATGGGCGAGTTCGTCCATGAAGGATTCGACAGCGAACACGTTCACGGAATAGCCCACCGACCGCCAGAATCCCACGGGTATGGGAAGCTTCACCATGGAATAGGTCACGCGCATATCGGGGATGGCGTAGACCATGTCCACTATGCCGGAAACCGCGTCCGGATCCACGCCGTTTTTTACGTAGTCGGGCATGAGCCGGGCCATGACCGACGGCGCTGCGACTTTGTGCGTATAGGCTGCCAGCCGTCCGTCCGCATCCAGGCCGCCTTTGATGCGGCACTGGCTGGCCGGACGGAAATAGTCATAGGCAAAGTCGTCCTCCCGGGTGTTGATGACTTTGACCGGACGGTGCAAGGCCTGGGAAAGCAGAACCGAATCCACCACCGGGTCCTGCTCCGAGCGCAGGCCAAATCCTCCGCCCGCGGGCAGGGTCATGACCTCCACCTTTTCCAGCGGCAAGCCAGTCAGTTTCGACGCTGTGATCTGGGTAACGGTCTGGCCCTGGGTCGGCGTCCAGATACGGCAGCGCTCTTTCTCCACATGGGCCGTACAGTTGATGGGCTCTACCTGCGCGTGCGCGAGATAGGGCAGTTTGTAGCTGCGTTCCAGGGTCTGCGCGGCGCCCGCCATGGCTTTGTCCGCGTCGCCGCTGGTTTTGGCCGTCACGCCTTCCTGGTCGAGGTAGTCCTCAAACACGGCGTCCAGGGTCGTATCGTTCAGGTCCGGATGGGATCCGGCGGACCATTTCACCTGCAAGGCATCCCGGCCCTGCAGGGCGGCATAGGTGTTCTCCGCGCATACCGCGATCCTGTTTTCAAGGGGCAGCACTTTGACGACGCCTTTGACGGCCATGGCGGCCTTTTCGTCATAGGACCGGTACGATGCGCCATAGTGGGGCGGCCTGGCCACAACGGCAATGCACATGTCCGGCACGCTGAAATCCATGCCGAAAACGGTTTTTCCCTGCACCTTGTCCGGGATGTCCAGGCGCTGCCTTTGGGTGCCGATGATGACGTAGTCTTTCGGATCCTTCAGAGCGGGTTTGCCGGGAACCGCCAGCTTGCTCGCTTCTGCGGCCAGCTGCCCGTATGTCGTGGCCTTGCCTTTGGGATCCAGGACTTTTCCGTCCCCGGTGCTGCAGTCGCCCGGAGGGATTTTCCAGTTCGCGGCTGCCGCTGCGACAAGCATCTGCCGGGCGGCAGCGCCCACCGTACGCAGCATGACCCATCGATGACGGATGCTGGTGCTGCCCCCGGTGGTCTGAACGTGCCAGTACGGATCCTTGAACGGCTCCGCGGCAAGAGCCGTTCGTACGCGCACTGTTTCCCAGGCCGCGTCCAGCTCGTCGGCTATGATCATGGGAATGCCGGTGTGGGTGCCCTGTCCGAGGTTGGTCTGGCCCACCCAGACAGTGACGGTATCGTCCGTGCCAATTTCCAGAAAAGCGTGCGGCTTGAAGGAGAGTTCCGGCGCGGCCGCAGCCGGTGAGACATTGAAAAGCTGCAACGAGCCTGGAAACGCGGCCAGAGCGATAACCAGACTGCCGTGCTTCAAAAAAGATCTTCGCGTCAGTTCGGTATGCATGGTTCAGCCTTCCTGTTTGGCCGTCATTGCGGCAGCTGCCCGAATGGCCTGTTTGATACGCGGATGCGAGCCGCAGCGGCAGACCACGTCATCCATGACTTCATTGATACGCGCATCGGAGGGATCTGGCTCTTTGGATAAAAAAGCCACTGTCTGCAACATGATGCCCGGCTGGCAGTATCCGCATTGCGGCACCTGTTTTTCCAGCCAGGCCACTTTCACCGGATGGTCGTCCGGCAAGCCTTCGATGGTTGTGATTTCACTGCCTTGCGCATCTTCAACATTGACGACGCAGGAGCGTTGGGCCTCGCCGTCGATGAGAACCGTACACATCCCGCATTGGGCAATGCCGCATGTGTATTTCACGCTTGTCAATCCCAGGTTGTCCCGCAGCACCCACAACAAGGGGGTCCCAGGGGCAGCATCCACCTGCCGTTCCGTACCGTTTACCTGTAAGACGATCATAGTTCCTCCAGCGGCTTCGGTTATCCGGGGTTTTCATTGTACCCTTTTTTACATATTTTGCGTGACAAGCGATAGGCCAATTCTCTCCCATTGTTGCCTGATTGTACGAAAGGCCACCCGAGCAACTTGTATGCGCCACCCCATTCCTGCTATTGGAAAGCGATCGAAGTTCATTATTATCCGGGTAATGCAGCGGCAACAGTTTATTTCAAGGCCGACACGCGCTGACGAGTGGAAAAACGTTTTGCAAGCCGTTGCCGCGCACCCAACATACTTGCATAAGAGGTCAACATCCCATGTCTTCATCATTCAGCCGTCGCAATTTTCTCAAAGCCGCCGCCATTGCCGGAGGCGCAACCCTGCAAAACGCCGTCGTACCGCCGATCTCATGGGCCGATAAGCAGCTGCCGTCCGTACAAGACGCTTCTTCCGGTAAAAAAGGGGGCGTGTTCGACCAGGCGGAGCAGCAGACCCTGCATTATCTGGCGCAAATCGAAAAAAAATTACAACGTCAACTGGAAAAAGAAGACCAGCCGTTATCCGAAGAAATGCGTATGTGGTGTATCCGCCTCTCCATGCTGCCGGGAATTTCGAACCTGGCCAGCGATACGCTGGAGTATTTGGGAGACAGCCAAAGCGCCCGCGACAAACTGTCTTTTCTCATGCCCCTCGTACGCTGGATGAGTGAACCGTTTTTGTTTCCGGTGGAAACGCAAGGTTCTCCACAGGAGCAGAAAAAGGAAATCGGGAAAATATTCAAGCTGATGGCCGAAATGGAGGGCCATGGATTCACAACCACTCTGGACAACGTTGGGGACGCCTCGCTGTCGGCCAAGGATGCCGAGGCTTACCGCGAATACTACGCGGCGATTATCCGTGCGTTTTTGGAAACCAAAACCGTGAGCGAACTTTTCATGTCGCTCAAGTTGTCGGCTCTGGTGCATAATCTGGACGCAGCTCTGGGGGAGGGGAAAAAAGCCGAAACCAAACGCCTCGAAATTGTCGATTCGCTTTCCAGACTTCTGGAAACAGCCTCCCAAGCTCCGGATAGAAATATTTTTCTGCGTATCGATATGGAAGAATACGCTTACAAAGACCTCACGCTGCGGCTTTTTCGTGAAACCGTGGAAAAGAATCCCTCCACCGTCTACGACGCCAAGGGCGGTCTCCGGCTCGGCGTGGTGATCCAGGCCTATCTGCGGGACTCCGCCGGGGATGTGCAAGAATTGACTGACTGGGCCAGAGCCCGCGGGGTTCGGGTTCCCATCCGCCTGGTCAAGGGGGCCTACCTCGACTTCGAACGCGAAAAGGCCGCCGAAAAAGGATACCCCAGCCCGGTCTGGGACAACAAACCCTCCACCGACGCCAATTACGAGGCCGTGTCCGCCTGCATGCTGCTCAACCTGGACGCGGTCAATCCGGCTTTCGCCACGCACAACATCCGTACGCAGGCCCATGCAATGGCCCTGGCCGAGGCGTTCGCACTCCCTCCGGAAGCCGCGCCCCTCCAGATGCTCTACGGCATGGGGGATCCCATCAAGCAGGTTCTCGCATCCATGGGCCGTCCGCTCAGGGAATATATCCCCGCGGGGTCATTGGCCCGTGGGCTGAAATACGCGGGACGCCGTTTCGAGGAACTCTCCAACAGCGACAACGCTCTGGCAAAAACAATGCGCGGCGATTTCAGCGACGTGAGCTCAGCCGCCCCTGTTTTTACCGGCAAGCAGGACAAAAAGGATGCGGAAAAGGTCAGGCTTATTCTGGAGCAGGCCTTGAAGCGTAAAACGGTTTCGTCCTGAGCGAGCAGCTTGCGGCCCCGGATTCCTCTTTAGAGGGTTGTCCTGTTTTCGGTGCAGAGCCATGCAATCCTGGAGTGCGAATTGCGATAAAAATTATTTGATGGCAGCATCAAATAGTTGTATCCAGTTATCTACGGATGTATTGGGTAAGAGACGCCAACCATTGTTCTCTGACTGGAATTGTGAATCAGACTATGCAACGGGGTATAGCGGCTTTCATCCGGCGTATGCTTTCTATTCGTAAGCGTCCCCTTCTTTGATGTGTCCGCGCATCTAGTTAGATTGCGTATAAAATGCAGCCTGCAAAAAGGAATAATAATGAAATTGAGATGTCGTAAGTAGTGTTGCGGTATGTTGTCTTGTTTGCTGTACGGCTTTTAATGCGATAGCAAGCGATTTATCCTTATTTCATGATGGTTATAAGGGGATTGAATGGGGTGACAGCTTTGAAGACATATCAAAAAAAATAACCCTGATCCCTAGAGGTCCAGTATTGAAAAAAAATCCAACCAGACAGTATTTTGTTAAGTCTGGTATGGATACAAGCTTTTATTCAATCCCTGCAAATACGTATATTATCTTTACTCAAAATTTATTGTCGAGTGTTGAGATTACCATACATAGGAAGTATACTGCTGAAATAACGAAATTATTATATGAAAACTATGGTGAGCCTGCAGCATTTACCGATGAAAATCATGCAGTCTGGCAAGATACTCTGGTATCAGTATTTTGGATGAAGCCCATTAGTGATGATCCTGTAGGTTTGGATTACAACTCAATAATTATCATGAGTAACAGAATCTTCAAAAAGCTGAAAGGTAAGGATGTTCATCGATTTTAACCTTGGCATGTATTTGCACTATTTTACTATCAAGGGGAACATCCATTAAATCAAAGACAATGCCTTCAATCCGCACTCCCGCGGGGGGAGTGACCGGACTGGCGCGCGTCACCGGCTGGGGGCTGGAAGTTTCAATCCGCACTCCCGCGGGGGGAGTGACGGCGGGTCATTCTTGAATATACAATCCATTGTGAGTTTCAATCCGCACTCCCGCGGGGGGAGTGACCGCGGCCGTGCTTTTGGTGGACTGCGACGTCTTGGTTTCAATCCGCACTCCCGCGGGGGGAGTGACATCCGCAACCGTAATCCCCAACCGGTCCAGAGAGTTTCAATCCGCACTCCCGCGGGGGGAGTGACGTAGTAGTCCTGCCGCCCGGTCTTGCGATATCTGGTTTCAATCCGCACTCCCGCGGGGGGAGTGACCGGGAGTCTCGTTCTGTTTTGACAAGATCACCGAGTTTCAATCCGCACTCCCGCGGGGGGAGTGACAAGACAAATTGCCTTTTTTCACGCCAGGGTAAGTGTTTCAATCCGCACTCCCGCGGGGGGAGTGACATCTCTCAGCTGGTTGCGCTACGGCGATGAAACGGGTTTCAATCCGCACTCCCGCGGGGGGAGTGACATACTCGCTTAGCAGGCGAGCTTAGACATTTTTGTTTCAATCCGCACTCCCGCGGGGGGAGTGACTTGCGTGTATTGCGTGCCGTGGCACAGGGCCACAGTTTCAATCCGCACTCCCGCGGGGGGAGTGACGTACAACGGGCCGCACGTTTCTATTATCTTACAAGTTTCAATCCGCACTCCCGCGGGGGGGAGTGACGCCCAGCAACACGACCTGCTGTTGATTTAGATGTTTCAATCCGCACTCCCGCGGGGGGAGTGACGGACAGATTTTTCGTTATGGCGTGGCTCTGGGGTTTCAATCCGCACTCCCGCGGGGGGAGTGACGTGCCGCGCATCAGGGCTTCCTCAATCTCTTCCTGTTTCAATCCGCACTCCCGCGGGGGGAGTGACCGAGCAGCCGGATTTCATGGCTTTGGTCGGCGTGTTTCAATCCGCACTCCCGCGGGGGGAGTGACTTAGAACTTATCCGTAAATAATTAGACTTTGTCTAGATTTTTTGCTATCCTCCTTTTTATTGAGGAGTGATAAATGGCCAGTAAAATAAACTCTTGGGAAGTTTCCGATGCCTTTTGGGCGATCGTTGAACCTCTTGTCCCCGTCCCAAAGCGGGACGAGGCGAAGCAATATAAAAGAAAAACCGGTGGCGGACGTAAGCCTCTTCCACCCCGTAAGGTTTTTGAAGCTATTGTATTTGTTCTGCGTACTGGAATTCAATGGAAGGCCTTGCCCAAAAAAATGTTTGGTAGTCCGAGTTCGATCCACGCCTATTTTCGCAAGTGGGAACAAGAAGGATTTTTTCTGGCTCTTTGGCAAGCAGGATTGGCCGAGTACGATGAAATGATGGGTATAGCTTGGGAGTGGCAAGCCATTGATGGGGGGATGTACAAAGCTCCTCTGGCGCGCGAAGCCGAGGGGCGAAACCCCACGGATCGGGGAAAAAAAAGGATCCAAGCGCCACCTGCTGGTGGACGAGCGTGGCGTCCCGTTATCGATCGTCGTGACCGGGGCCAATCGGCATGATGTTTCCCAATTGGAGAATGTGCTGAACGACAAAGTCGTGCATAAGCCAGCCATTGAACTCAAAGAGAATCTTTGCGCAGACGCCGGATATACTGGAGATGAAGCTCGTAGCTGCATTGAAAAAGCTGGGTATATTCCACATGTCCGCCCACGTGGTGAAGAGATCGACGAAAAGAAACGTAACCCCGAGTTCAAAGCACGCAGATGGATTGTAGAGGTGAGCCTTTCCTGGTTCAACCGATTCAGGAAACTCCTTGTAAGATTTGAAAAACTTTTTTCAACACACATGGCTTTGACTCAGTTAGCTGCTACGATCATAGCTTTACGGAAAACAGGCATTATTTACGGATAAGTTCTTATTCGTTAAGTTTACTTTTTGTAAATAAATTGTTTCAATCCGCACTCCCGCGGGGGGAGTGACGTTGGCGCGGCTGTCAGGGTCTCAGTACCGGGCAGTTTCAATCCGCACTCCCGCGGGGGGAGTGACTCAATATTAAGATGCTGTCGCCCCTGTTGCAAAGTTTCAATCCGCACTCCCGCGGGGGGAGTGACCCGCGCAAAGGCGGCAATAAATATGGAGAGGATTGTTTCAATCCGCACTCCCGCGGGGGGAGTGACCATTTATCTCCTAGTTTTTGCGTACGTGCTAAATGTTTCAATCCGCACTCCCGCGGGGGGAGTGACCGATGAATTAATATGTAGTTATAATCATAAGGAGGTTTCAATCCGCACTCCCGCGGGGGGAGTGACGGATACTGCTACTGATGTTGCAAGTACAGCATGTGTTTCAATCCGCACTCCCGCGGGGGGAGTGACCCACAAAAAAGAACTCATCCGCGTACTTCAAGGTGTTTCAATCCGCACTCCCGCGGGGGGAGTGACCTGGCAGGTGGAGATAGATGACTACTGCAGCAAGTTTCAATCCGCACTCCCGCGGGGGGAGTGACTGTTTCCAGCCGAACAATGGCCGGAGCAGGACGGTTTCAATCCGCACTCCCGCGGGGGGAGTGACGAATATTTCCCAGGTGGAGGCCATGCGCCAGGTGGTTTCAATCCGCACTCCCGCGGGGGGAGTGACAGTCCACCCGCATCCGCTCCCGAATTTTCCAGCCGTTTCAATCCGCACTCCCGCGGGGGGAGTGACATCCAAGCCGGGGCGCACAGACGCCCCGAAAGAGGTTTCAATCCGCACTCCCGCGGGGGGAGTGACAGCATGACTGCGGCTCAGGCGCTCAAGGTAGGTTTCGTTTCAATCCGCACTCCCGCGGGGGGAGTGACGCCTTGTTGACGCCGTGTGCATCTATCTCTATTTGTTTCAATCCGCACTCCCGCGGGGGGAGTGACGTTTGTGTTCCCATTGTAGCCCTAGTGCATCGAAGTTTCAATCCGCACTCCCGCGGGGGGAGTGACATCCAAGCCGGGGCGCACAGACGCCCCGAAAGAGGTTTCAATCCGCACTCCCGCGGGGGGAGTGACTCCGCAAAAAGGACATTCACACCATAAATAATTAGTTTCAATCCGCACTCCCGCGGGGGGAGTGACAGCATGACTGCGGCTCAGGCGCTCAAGGTAGGTTTCGTTTCAATCCGCACTCCCGCGGGGGGAGTGACATCTGATGTTCGACGGCCTGAACACGCAGAACAAGTTTCAATCCGCACTCCCGCGGGGGGAGTGACATATTCCCGGCTGCAACACAGCTGGCGACACGCTTGTTTCAATCCGCACTCCCGCGGGGGGAGTGACCCATATCCCGCGCCGTGGCGTCCATGTTGTTGGTTTCAATCCGCACTCCCGCGGGGGGAGTGACCGGGACGCCTGTTCGATTTTGTCCATACGTTCGTGTTTCAATCCGCACTCCCGCGGGGGGAGTGACAGCAAGGAGTGAAGAAGATGGCAGAGCAAAACGAGTTTCAATCCGCACTCCCGCGGGGGGAGTGACGCACGCTCGATCGGATTCCAGTTCGGTTTACCTTGTTTCAATCCGCACTCCCGCGGGGGGAGTGACGCGGATCTCCCCTGAGTTGTTTTTCCATCGCATTGTTTCAATCCGCACTCCCGCGGGGGGAGTGACGGATGCCATGCGAACAAGCCGTTAACATTGTCAGGTTTCAATCCGCACTCCCGCGGGGGGAGTGACCCGTGTCTAGTTCCGCCAGGCAAGCCGTAAGCTGGTTTCAATCCGCACTCCCGCGGGGGGAGTGACATGCGACGAATCCGCAAATTGCTGACCTTCCGGAGTTTCAATCCGCACTCCCGCGGGGGGAGTGACAAGGCTATGCTAATAATGGCGTTGCCGATGGTTTGGTTTCAATCCGCACTCCCGCGGGGGGAGTGACGCGTTTTTAAGTCTGCCCGTCGCTCCCTCGAAAAAGTTTCAATCCGCACTCCCGCGGGGGGAGTGACGCCCAAACCACGGCCAACGCCGTACAGTCTGTCGTGGTTTCAATCCGCACTCCCGCGGGGGGAGTGACCCCCTTGGTCAGATCGGAACTTGCAATAATATTCGTTTCAATCCGCACTCCCGCGGGGGGAGTGACCGAGGTCGCAACGCACACCAAGCACGAATGGATGGTTTCAATCCGCACTCCCGCGGGGGGAGTGACGGCGGAGAGCGGTGTGACACCGTCCTGGAATGCGTTTCAATCCGCACTCCCGCGGGGGGAGTGACCTCTTGGATATCGCAAGTACAGACTTGCGATTAGTTTCAATCCGCACTCCCGCGGGGGGAGTGACAGGGATCGTCTTTGGATCCGTATCCGGCCAAAATGTTTCAATCCGCACTCCCGCGGGGGGAGTGACGAAAATTACGGCCGGCCGCAACCGGCCTTTCGCGGTTTCAATCCGCACTCCCGCGGGGGGAGTGACGTATAACAACGTTGAAATGTTCCGGAGCAAGGTCGTTTCAATCCGCACTCCCGCGGGGGGAGTGACGGATAAGCAAAGCAAAGATTTTCAGTCCGCACTAGTTTCAATCCGCACTCCCGCGGGGGGAGTGACCGTGGCGCAGAAGCGGTTGCGCGAGAAAAACAAGTTTCAATCCGCACTCCCGCGGGGGGAGTGACTGAGTTTTCATTTCAAACTCTTCCACCATGGCCTGTTTCAATCCGCACTCCCGCGGGGGGAGTGACACAAAACAGACGTGCGCGAAACGTCCATAGGGTACGTTTCAATCCGCACTCCCGCGGGGGGAGTGACAGCTGTGAATGGATTCGCAGATGGCGTTTTTAAGGTTTCAATCCGCACTCCCGCGGGGGGAGTGACTACAAAATGCCCGAAATCAGATGTGGCTGTAACAAGTTTCAATCCGCACTCCCGCGGGGGGAGTGACAGGTACGCAGTATCACCATTCCGCATATTCCGCATGTTTCAATCCGCACTCCCGCGGGGGGAGTGACGGCGTCCCCGCCGCCGTTGACGGTGATGGAAGGAGTTTCAATCCGCACTCCCGCGGGGGGAGTGACGCGCGCAGGTGCGGCCGGCGTCCTGCTGCTGGTGGTTTCAATCCGCACTCCCGCGGGGGGAGTGACTACAAAATGCCCGAAATCAGATGTGGCTGTAACAAGTTTCAATCCGCACTCCCGCGGGGGGAGTGACACCGATATAGAGATAACAACCTGGAGCACATCATGTTTCAATCCGCACTCCCGCGGGGGGAGTGACATAATGGCCTCCGGACCGGCTTCGCCCATCAGTCCGTTTCAATCCGCACTCCCGCGGGGGGAGTGACTATCTTGGATTATATCTGGATAGTAGGAGGATGGTTTCAATCCGCACTCCCGCGGGGGGAGTGACTCCCGCTTGGCCGTGATGCCGCGATCCTCAACACGTTTCAATCCGCACTCCCGCGGGGGGAGTGACTTACGAGCTTGACGAACGCCGCGTGCATCAATCTGTTTCAATCCGCACTCCCGCGGGGGGAGTGACGCTGGAGCTCTCGGCCAGCCACAAGCGCACCTTGTTTCAATCCGCACTCCCGCGGGGGGAGTGACCTTTGAAATTTCGCATCCAATCAAAAAGCATTCAGTTTCAATCCGCACTCCCGCGGGGGGAGTGACCCTGCAGCTGGAGGCGCAAGGGGAAGCCCTGAAGGTTTCAATCCGCACTCCCGCGGGGGGAGTGACGGGAGCCGTACCGCGCCTTCGTCTGCCAGAAGCTGTTTCAATCCGCACTCCCGCGGGGGGAGTGACTAAGTTGGGATAAAATAAAGAGTAAGCGCAAAACTGTTTCAATCCGCACTCCCGCGGGGGGAGTGACGGTTGTGATAGTTCCAGACGGCCCGGAATACATTGTTTCAATCCGCACTCCCGCGGGGGGAGTGACCCACAAAAAAGAACTCATCCGCGTACTTCAAGGTGTTTCAATCCGCACTCCCGCGGGGGGAGTGACCTGGCAGGTGGAGATAGATGACTACTGCAGCAAGTTTCAATCCGCACTCCCGCGGGGGGAGTGACTGTTTCCAGCCGAACAATGGCCGGAGCAGGACGGTTTCAATCCGCACTCCCGCGGGGGGAGTGACGAATATTTCCCAGGTGGAGGCCATGCGCCAGGTGGTTTCAATCCGCACTCCCGCGGGGGGAGTGACAGTCCACCCGCATCCGCTCCCGAATTTTCCAGCCGTTTCAATCCGCACTCCCGCGGGGGGAGTGACATACTCGCTTAGCAGGCGAGCTTAGACATTTTTGTTTCAATCCGCACTCCCGCGGGGGGAGTGACTTGCGTGTATTGCGTGCCGTGGCACAGGGCCACAGTTTCAATCCGCACTCCCGCGGGGGGAGTGACGTACAACGGGCCGCACGTTTCTATTATCTTACAAGTTTCAATCCGCACTCCCGCGGGGGGGAGTGACGCCCAGCAACACGACCTGCTGTTGATTTAGATGTTTCAATCCGCACTCCCGCGGGGGGAGTGACCATTCCATAGTCAAACCATTCAAAGAGCTCATCAGTTTCAATCCGCACTCCCGCGGGGGGAGTGACGCCCTACCTTAACTCTCACGTATATTCAAGCGCGTGTTTCAATCCGCACTCCCGCGGGGGGAGTGACTGCCTCCGAACGGCAGCAAAACCTGGACAAACCAAGTTTCAATCCGCACTCCCGCGGGGGGAGTGACATTTTCTTGGGCAAGAGGTCCGCGTCCTTGAGGGTGTTTCAATCCGCACTCCCGCGGGGGGAGTGACGACCGTCTGCGGGACATGCTGGCCCAGGGCGGGCAGTTTCAATCCGCACTCCCGCGGGGGGAGTGACTCGGTGATGCCCACGACAACGCCGGAGGGCAAACGTTTCAATCCGCACTCCCGCGGGGGGAGTGACTTCCCGGCCTGCATCTTCACG
Organism: Desulfovibrionaceae bacterium; assembly: GCA_963677785.2. Classification (GTDB taxonomy): domain Bacteria; phylum Desulfobacterota; class Desulfovibrionia; order Desulfovibrionales; family Desulfovibrionaceae. The sequence continues at coordinate 1,370,888 of CAXXDH010000003.1, forward strand.
CCGACCAAAGCCATGTTTCAATCCGCACTCCCGCGGGGGGAGTGACCACAAGCAGCTTGGTCAAGGCGGGATGTTCGCTGGTTTCAATCCGCACTCCCGCGGGGGGGAGTGACCCTGCGAGTGCACGTACTGGGACCCGGAAGCCAAGTTTCAATCCGCACTCCCGCGGGGGGAGTGACGCCTCAGCTGACGCTGCCCGCGTTTCCGGATCTGTTTCAATCCGCACTCCCGCGGGGGGAGTGACCCTCGCGCTCGGCCGCGGTGGAGTCCTTCATCCAGTTTCAATCCGCACTCCCGCGGGGGGAGTGACGGATAAGCAAAGCAAAGATTTTCAGTCCGCACTAGTTTCAATCCGCACTCCCGCGGGGGGAGTGACGCCTTGGCAGCGGCTACAATTTCGTCATAAGCGGTTTCAATCCGCACTCCCGCGGGGGGAGTGACCAAAAAATCTCCCCGCGTTGCCGGGCACTGGCAAGTTTCAATCCGCACTCCCGCGGGGGGAGTGACCGCAGACGGGCAAAAGTCGGATTGCAAGGACGCTGTTTCAATCCGCACTCCCGCGGGGGGAGTGACGTTCCGTGGGCAACACACCGCTGCCGTCGTCTGCGTTTCAATCCGCACTCCCGCGGGGGGAGTGACCTCACTGCTTCTTTGGTGGGGATTCGCGCTGATGTTTCAATCCGCACTCCCGCGGGGGGAGTGACATGTGCAGTCCGGCGTGGAAAGCGCGGATCCGCAGTTTCAATCCGCACTCCCGCGGGGGGAGTGACTTTCCCCATGGTGTAATCAAAATTAAGTTCACAAAGTTTCAATCCGCACTCCCGCGGGGGGAGTGACGCCCTGGTACCTGGACCACTTGGATCCAAATAATGTTTCAATCCGCACTCCCGCGGGGGGAGTGACGCCCTGGTACCTGGACCACTTGGATCCAAATAATGTTTCAATCCGCACTCCCGCGGGGGGAGTGACGCCCTGGTACCTGGACCACTTGGATCCAAATAATGTTTCAATCCGCACTCCCGCGGGGGGAGTGACAGGCAAGCTCATCCAGCGTGATGAGGTGGAACTTGTTTCAATCCGCACTCCCGCGGGGGGAGTGACGGCAATGGCCACGCGCTGCTGTTCACCGCCCGAAAGTTTCAATCCGCACTCCCGCGGGGGGAGTGACTTCCGACACCCGCGGCGCGGGATTACCGACACCCGTTTCAATCCGCACTCCCGCGGGGGGAGTGACGGTAGGGATTCAGGAAAGGAAAATCAGGAGTGCAGTTTCAATCCGCACTGCCCCGCGGGGGGAGTGACTGACTTTCAGAGTTGTACGGAGTTAAAAGAAGTGTGTTTCAATCCGCACTCCCGCGGGGGGAGTGACAGTATATTCATAATCAGCAAGCTAAATACATTGCTGTTTCAATCCGCACTCCCGCGGGGGGAGTGACAAGATGGTAGCCGCCTTGGTGCCACCTACAATAGGTTTCAATCCGCACTCCCGCGGGGGGAGTGACAGGCACCTTCATTTGCGTTGCCGGATTCGAGCGGTTTCAATCCGCACTCCCGCGGGGGGAGTGACGGTAACTCCAGTCTGTACCGCGTACAGTAGGACGGTTTCAATCCGCACTCCCGCGGGGGGAGTGACACTGGCCGGACGTGCCGCGTTTCGGAGACATCAAGTTTCAATCCGCACTCCCGCGGGGGGAGTGACGCAGGGCAAGCAGCTTATCTTGCAGCATCGGCAAGTTTCAATCCGCACTCCCGCGGGGGGAGTGACGTCGAGCTGATTGTCAAAGCTCAAGACAAGACTCGTTTCAATCCGCACTCCCGCGGGGGGAGTGACAAGGGCGTACAGTCTCTGGCGTATATTGGGCTGTTTCAATCCGCACTCCCGCGGGGGGAGTGACCAAAGAAGCCGACGTACTCACCGTGCAGAGTCAGTTTCAATCCGCACTCCCGCGGGGGGAGTGACTTTTCCAGCTTAAGACTGAAAGGACTGACATTATGTTTCAATCCGCACTCCCGCGGGGGGAGTGACCCTGAATGCCATGCACTAACCGCTCAAATGCTTCAGTTTCAATCCGCACTCACCGCGGGGGGAGTGACAAGAGAGACACAAACGACTTTGCGACTCATGTTTGTTTCAATCCGCACTCCCGCGGGGGGAGTGACAAAACCGCAGCTGCAGAGCTAGGGCTGACTACCGGTTTCAATCCGCACTCCCGCGGGGGGAGTGACATGCACTGAAAACCATCCGTTTTATGTCATAGGGGTTTCAATCCGCACTCCCGCGGGGGGAGTGACAAGCTCAAGATCGTTATTACGCCCAACGAGCAACAGTTTCAATCCGCACTCCCGCGGGGGGAGTGACTTGCTGGGCCATTAAAGTTGATGACTTGGAATTCGTTTCAATCCGCACTCCCGCGGGGGGAGTGACCGTTAGGTGGCTAGGCGCATTCGGTGGCGGCAAGTTTCAATCCGCACTCCCGCGGGGGGAGTGACTGTGTGCCAACTCCCCGCTACTGTACCTATTTTGTTTCAATCCGCACTCCCGCGGGGGGAGTGACTCAATAATAGCTAGCAAAAGTGTACAGTCATGGTGTTTCAATCCGCACTCCCGCGGGGGGAGTGACGTACCTAATAGGGCATAAGACTTGTGAGTTCTTTGTTTCAATCCGCACTCCCGCGGGGGGAGTGACACCTAACGCTAGCGTTATCTTTTATTCCAACGAAGTTTCAATCCGCACTCCCGCGGGGGGAGTGACAGCCATTTTATGACCTATGGCCCATTTCAGCACAGTTTCAATCCGCACTCCCGCGGGGGGAGTGACGGCGGATCTCCCCTGAGTTGTTTTTCCATCGCATTGTTTCAATCCGCACTCCCGCGGGGGGAGTGACCAAAGAAGCCGACGTACTCACCGTGCAGAGTCAGTTTCAATCCGCACTCCCGCGGGGGGAGTGACCAGTCACCGACACCATCAAAAACTGCGTCATCACAGTTTCAATCCGCACTCCCGCGGGGGGAGTGACGCAGATACACTTGGAATTAGTCAAGATAGAGTTAGTTTCAATCCGCACTCCCGCGGGGGGAGTGACGTACTTTATTCTGACAGACAAAGAGGGCATGATTGTTTCAATCCGCACTCCCGCGGGGGGAGTGACCCATGGCCTTGCCGGTGAGGGCCATGTACTGGTCGTTTCAATCCGCACTCCCGCGGGGGGAGTGACAAAACCGCAGCTGCAGAGCTAGGGCTGACTACCGGTTTCAATCCGCACTCCCGCGGGGGGAGTGACTTGCTGGGCCATTAAAGTTGATGACTTGGAATTCGTTTCAATCCGCACTCCCGCGGGGGGAGTGACCGTTAGGTGGCTAGGCGCATTCGGTGGCGGCAAGTTTCAATCCGCACTCCCGCGGGGGGAGTGACTGCCTATGCAGCACATCAGAGATTGCTTGAAGAGTTTCAATCCGCACTCCCGCGGGGGGAGTGACAGCCTTCGTCAAGCCCTGCGTTCACCTCCCGGAGTTTCAATCCGCACTCCCGCGGGGGGAGTGACCTTTTCACGCGGGCGCGGGTGATCCCCAAACCCGAGTTTCAATCCGCACTCCCGCGGGGGGAGTGACACACAATGCTTTCTAAATAGCACCCACATTGAATGTTTCAATCCGCACTCCCGCGGGGGGAGTGACACCTTTCCCCGCGTCCCGCATTGCCCTCAAGAAGTGTTTCAATCCGCACTCCCGCGGGGGGAGTGACACATATGAAAAGTATTCAGCAGTTGAGAGAGGCGTTTCAATCCGCACTCCCGCGGGGGGAGTGACGTCCGGGGCGCGGGAGCTGTGGCGCTTTCTCGTGTTTCAATCCGCACTCCCGCGGGGGGAGTGACAGAACGACATCGCCTTTGGCGCCCAACGTTTCACAGTTTCAATCCGCACTCCCGCGGGGGGAGTGACCCAGCGCGCTTGGCGAGACGATCAACACGGACCAGTTTCAATCCGCACTCCCGCGGGGGGAGTGACATGTGCAACAGGCCTGCGACAGCGACTCGGACCTGTTTCAATCCGCACTCCCGCGGGGGGAGTGACTGGCGCTTCAAAATGCCGAGGGCATAGGACCAGGGTTTCAATCCGCACTCCCGCGGGGGGAGTGACCGCGTCGTCCCGTCGTGACGGGTGGAGTCCATGCGTTTCAATCCGCACTCCCGCGGGGGGAGTGACCTGTAAAATGCGCCCTCGAAGCAATCCGACGGGCGGTTTCAATCCGCACTCCCGCGGGGGGAGTGACCTGTAAAATGCGCCCTCGAAGCAATCCGACGGGCGGTTTCAATCCGCACTCCCGCGGGGGGAGTGACGAAACAACGCTGGGGCTCCCGCCTGGCCGGCAGTGTTTCAATCCGCACTCCCGCGGGGGGAGTGACCTCCCGGTCTGGATCGCCAGCATGAATAACATCAGTTTCAATCCGCACTCCCGCGGGGGGAGTGACCAGTCACCGACACCATCAAAAACTGCGTCATCACAGTTTCAATCCGCACTCCCGCGGGGGGAGTGACGCAGATACACTTGGAATTAGTCAAGATAGAGTTAGTTTCAATCCGCACTCCCGCGGGGGGAGTGACGTACTTTATTCTGACAGACAAAGAGGGCATGATTGTTTCAATCCGCACTCCCGCGGGGGGAGTGACCCCGGCCACGTTCAAGGCCAGGGATTCGACAATGGTTTCAATCCGCACTCCCGCGGGGGGAGTGACTAGTCCATGCTTATTGTCTTATCAGACTTGGTTGTTTCAATCCGCACTCCCGCGGGGGGAGTGACTCATCGTGGATCAAAACTCAGGCTTGGTCGCTGTGGTTTCAATCCGCACTCCCGCGGGGGGAGTGACCGCGTTCAAAGGTGTCCAACAGGTGCGGCAAATAGTTTCAATCCGCACTCCCGCGGGGGGAGTGACGCGGTACAGACGTTGCGACGCGCCGTGGTCCACGGTTTCAATCCGCACTCCCGCGGGGGGAGTGACAGGTGAAAACAAGGTTATACAGTAGTATTAACTAGTTTCAATCCGCACTCCCGCGGGGGGAGTGACGCCGATGGCGTGGTAATTGTTGCCGTCGATGGAGTTTCAATCCGCACTCCCGCGGGGGGAGTGACCTATGGATCAGCCAGCTGTGAGGGTTGGGCAATGTTTCAATCCGCACTCCCGCGGGGGGAGTGACTGGATTCATATTGATAATGCCCATGCCGAACCAAGTTTCAATCCGCACTCCCGCGGGGGGAGTGACGATCCTTGTTGTATTATCTGAGTATGCACGGTGCGTTTCAATCCGCACTCCCGCGGGGGGAGTGACCTTGTATAAATACCATACAGCTGTGCCATATCTTGTTTCAATCCGCACTCCCGCGGGGGGAGTGACGCAGATACACTTGGAATTAGTCAAGATAGAGTTAGTTTCAATCCGCACTCCCGCGGGGGGAGTGACGTACTTTATTCTGACAGACAAAGAGGGCATGATTGTTTCAATCCGCACTCCCGCGGGGGGAGTGACTCAATGGCTACTACGCCGCTGGTTGGCTTGCTTTGTTTCAATCCGCACTCCCGCGGGGGGAGTGACACACGAGACTTGGAAAATGTACGCAGCTTGATAAGTTTCAATCCGCACTCCCGCGGGGGGAGTGACGTCAACGCTTGTCCTAGATAGTGCTTTTGATCAGTTTCAATCCGCACTCCCGCGGGGGGAGTGACTGTATACAGGGGCCAAGCCTGCGCCGCGTGTCCTGTTTCAATCCGCACTCCCGCGGGGGGAGTGACTTGCCGCTGCCAAGGCGTCAGGAAATGCAGAACAGGTTTCAATCCGCACTCCCGCGGGGGGAGTGACGGGTGGCGCGGCCGAGGTCGTTGGTGTTGTCGATGTTTCAATCCGCACTCCCGCGGGGGGAGTGACTTATAAAGATGCTTTTAAAGCCAGTATAATTACTGTTTCAATCCGCACTCCCGCGGGGGGAGTGACGCGGCCACGGTGGAAAAGGTCAGGTCGTTGACGCTGTTTCAATCCGCACTCCCGCGGGGGGAGTGACTCGAACGTGGGAGCTATATTCCTGACGATTTCCTGTTTCAATCCGCACTCCCGCGGGGGGAGTGACGCGGGGTATTGTTTGACGCGCGAGGTGCGCTACGTTTCAATCCGCACTCCCGCGGGGGGAGTGACGTGTTGGGGATGGCCATGCCGTTGTAGGTCAAACGGGTTTCAATCCGCACTCCCGCGGGGGGAGTGACGCTGTATTTGTAGTAGGACAGGCAGCCCGTGACCTTGTTTCAATCCGCACTCCCGCGGGGGGAGTGACTGCCGCGTTTTGGGGGGCTTGCCCCGCGCGGACTTTCAATGCTTGTATAGCGAACCTCCGTCAGAAAACGCAACACCGCAGCATATCGGGTTCACCTGTTTCTTTAACTCGTCTATTTTATTGTCAAAGAACGCTGCGCGAACCTCCCGGTGTTTTTACCACCACTTGGGGTTCGCGCTGTTAGACAATCAACGGTCCTTCCATGTCCCACGAGGGTTTGGCCCCCACATGCTCGACACGCGGTCGCCAGTTGGCCCCCAGGCGGTAAAACCGCAGGCTGTCCTTTTCCGGGTTGATAATATCCAGCAATCTGGCCCGCAAGGCGGTCCATTGGGCCGGGTCCACAAGGCATTCGAACACCGAATACTGGACGCGCTGGCCATAATCCTGGCAGGCCTTGGCCACCTGGCGCAAACGCCGGCGTCCGGCCTGGTCTTCGGTGGATACGTCGTAGCTGACAAGCATCAACATCCGCTACCTCCTGAAAAAAGGCGGATAGCCGTCCAAATCGCCCCGCAAGTGCCGCGCCAGCAAACGGGCCTGCATATGCGGCACCAGTCCCAAGGACATCTTTTCTTTAGTGAACGGGTGTTGCACCACTTCCTGTTTGCGGGTCTGGTAGGCAACCAGAACCGCCTTGCGCAGGTCGTCCTTCATGACCACCGCTCCGGACTCAAGAATGTCGAAATCCTTTTCCGCGACCTGCCCCAGATTCACCATGTTCAAAACAAGCCTGTCCACCAATACGGGGCGGAATTCCTCCATCACGTCCAATGCCAGGCCATGGCGCCCGGGCCTGTCGCGGTGCAGAAATCCCACGGAAGGATCCAGGCCCGTACTTTCCAGGGCCGAACGGATGTCATGATACAGAACGGTGTACAAAAAGGAGAGCAGGCAATTGATCCTGTCCAGAGGCGGACGGCGGTTGCGCCCTGAAAAGGCAAAGGCCTCCGTACGATGCAGCAGCAAGTGGTCAAACACTCCGAAATAGCAATTGGCCGCATCGCCTTCCAGACCGCGTACGCTGTCCACGGACTCCGGAGGACGAGCCAGCGTACGGATGTTTTCCGCCAAGTGATTGACGACGCTTTCCACTGCCGCAGCGTCGAACTTTTCGCGATGGTCCCGCAGCATACGCTGCAGCAAGGTTCGGGTGTTGACGAGTTTTCCGGTCACAAAGGCCGCGGACAAATCCCTTGACGCTTCCGAATCATCCGCACGCCGGTACTGCTCGCGTCGCAGGAGAACATTTCCGGAAGCCGGTCCGCAAACGCGGGCCAGGAACCGGCCGTTTTCCGTGAGAAAACTCACGCTCAAGCCGCGTTCGGAACAATGGCCCATGAGAAACGGGCTCATGCCCACATTGCCGAAACAGACCACGCCGTCGAGCGTATGCACCGGCACCCGCAGCCGCACTTCATTATCAATCCGCACCGTCACATTCTCGCCCTCCTTGGCCAGATAAGCGCCCTGGGTGGTGACGAACAGCGTGTTGAGGTGCGTTTTCATAACTCCTCCAATTGCAGCTGCAAATACCGCCGGGCGGAAACACCGCCGCACACTTTGGGCAGGCATAACTCGCGTATGGAGCAGGACTTGCAGCGCGGATCTTTTTTCAAGGGCGCAGGCGTCCGGCCGGAGTCCATCAGCTCATGCAGTTCGCCGGCCAATTGCGCTGTCCTGCTGCGTAGCGCTTTGGAAAATGCCACCTGCTGTCTGCGCCGGGGCATACCGTAATACAAGGCCCCCTTGGGCACCTCTGTTTGCAGCATCTCTTCCAGACAAAGGGCCTGCGCGCACAATTGCACCCGGTCGCAATCATCCGCCTTGAAGGTCCCCCGCTTGTACTCCACGGGAAAAGGACGCCGCCCGTTCTGCTCCAGCGGATGCATCTCCACAACATCGGCCTTGCCCACGAGTCCGAGCCGCAGCGAACGCAAGGGCAGCGCCCGTACGATACGGATTTCGCCCAGGGCTTCGGCGCCGCCCGCATCGGTTCTGGCATGCAGTACGCGTCCTTCCGCCGTGAGCACGTTCTCCAGCCAAACCCGTTCCAGATGAATGAGCGCGCACTGGCGCGGACAAAACGCCAGATGCTGCAGGGCGGACAACGGCAGCAACTCGGACTCGGGGTACATGGGCACGGCTCCGTCAGATCAATCGTTGCTTTACCTAAAAACCTGGGATTTCTTCTGCTTGCAGGCCTTGAAGTTGCCCCAAGGAATATGAACCATCCTCATTGATCTGCAAACTGCCATGAACTTTTGCTGAAGAATATTTTCCTGCTTTGGAATCGTGGTCCCACCAAAGAACTTTGAGCACTGACATGCTGCCCTCCGGGCGGGCTGAAGACGCATCATTTTCAAAAAGAGCTGGTAAAATTTCCTTGATTGTTGCCGCATCTTCATCATTAAATCCGGTCTTTTCGGAAAGCTGTGGATTCATGCTGCCAAAGAAAGCGTAGACGGCATCATCCACCCGATGCTTCATGCCCATGGTATCGGGCCCACGTTTTTCTCCATCTTCTCCGCTGACGCTTTTGGTAATCTGAATACTGTTGACGCTGACAGGCTGCTGACTAAAGGCAGAATGGATGGAGACAGGACCTCTAATGGGAATGGAGACCCCTTCGCCTTTCTTTCCGGAACTGCTTTTGAAAGCCATCACCTGCCCAAAGGCCCGAACGTCAAACCACGTACTGCAGGCAAGCTTGATTTGTTCGTTCTTATCTTTGGTTTTAGAAAGAACAGATTCGGCCCGCGCACGAAGGCTATTGAACTCATCTTTTTTATTGTCATCGGACTGAACAAAAATATTGATATCCTTTTCCAGCAAACGATTCCGTATTTTTCGTTTAATGCAGACGTCGGAAACCTCGCCTAACCCTGCATACGTCGTACGTGGACGATTACCATTGAGCGGATCTCCATTGGGATTGGCATTTTTGACTTTGAAAATGACTGCGAAATCGATCTTATGGCTTAAAGACATGTCTCTCTCCTTACGATTGATTCGATGCAAAATTTTCATCCGGGAATTGGGAAGAAGAAGTTTCCTTTTTTCTCCAAAGGTCCGCCCGCTGACAATAAAACCCCAACAAGAATTCGCCGGACAACGGGCTGTCATCGGAGAAATCCTCTGGGGCGAACAAATCGTATACTTCCTGCATTTCCTTGGTAAGCCAATGCAGCAGTCCTGGTTTATTTGCCGCAAGTCGATCCTGATAGGGGCGCAGGTCCGTACCTATTGTCCGCCAAGTGGAGTAAGGTCTTGCAGCAAAACGTTGCATTAACCGGGCAGCGTTGGTGCTGCGCATCTTTTCCGCATCCGACAAAGCCGCCTGTTCGACATGGTCGGCCAGGGCTAGGAGCCTTCCATATGCATAACTTCGAGTCCGTCTTGATCGGTCCAGGCTCATGTCATATTCTCCTTTGTTGCAATAACGGTAAACTGCGCAGGCCACACCAAGCGTACGCTCCCACTCTGTAGAATCCATGGCCCCACGATTACAGGCTCGGAAAACGCAGGAACCGACTAGATCTCTGTGAATGGGGACACCGTCAATAATGCAGGGCAACAATCTTTCTATGGTGGCTTTTCCCAATTTTTCATCCATGCGCCTTCCATAGGCGGCTTGCGCAATTAATTTGGGAGATGGCGCCCCTACAAATTTTTGTCCTTTTTCCGGAATCAATTCCCATGCGCATTGCGTATGCCATTGTTCCACGCGATCCAGATATTCAGATCCAGTCAACTCGCGATAATACTTAATAGCCATTCGGCCTGGAGTAGCCGAGTCCATTGCAAGGACTACCACCTTATCGGTGTCGCCAAGCTCGGATTTGAATCCTGATAGTTTTCTCTTGAAACGTTTAGCCACTGCCTGGCCACCTTCATACATATCAGTAATCACGGGCGCGGTATTTTCATCCTCAGCCATCCAGTCTGTGCTCGCGCAAGGATCCGGAATGGGCTTCCCGGACACGGCCCAGGCAACAACCGCCAAGCCGTTTTCCTGCAATCCCTGCCGAGCAAGAAGCCAGCGCAAAGCGTTGTGCGCCTTTTGGGTTACTTCCAATCCAACCCCGCAGACTTGATCTGATTCGATAAACTTTCCACGAAAAGTAAATCCAGATGCGTCATTGGCGGAAATCAACTTGGCACCGTCACCACCATTACGAAGCCTTTTGGGATGGTTGACCGCTAGCGAAGAGATTTCGCCAGTCACAAGGCACAGTCCTTCTTTGGAATCATTGTGTTCCATTGAATAGTCGATCCAACTTTTCCAAACGCTTTTATCTGTCCATAAAGCACTTTGCGGGTCACCTGGAGTCTCCACGGAAAAACGTATAAAAGCATCCAATTGATCTTTGATCTGATTATTTGCAGGGAGTACGGTGAAAATTTCCGCATCAGGCTGTTTTTGATCTGTTCTTTTCTTAAGCAACTTTCCGTCCATCCCTTTCTGCAAGACACCATAAACAACCAAATCCTGTATCAATTTTCCATGTTTCAGATACTGATAAACAGCTTGCACTTTTGGATGCGCTTGCGTAGAGCTACACCAATTTTCAAGTTGCTCAATGTATGCGTCATATCCGTTTCTTCCTTCCTCACCTCCGTAAATTATGAAATCTCCAGCTACATATTGCAGTTTATCAAACAAAGGATGCGGAGCTATTACCGCCCCGGCCCTACCTGCAGACTTTTCAGTTACAGGAATAATGGCCTTAGCCTCATTCTTGGAAATTACCGACGCGGCTCTAAAATTCCCCGTATCGTCGAGGACAACATGCACATGAGCATTTTGCTCCGAATGAAACAAAGGGAGTAATAATACTTGTTCTGTCAGCACACCTGCAAAATCATCTTTGACGTTCTCATACGTTTGATAAAGCGATTTCATCCAGCTCATGGCACTTCCTCCAACAAGCCGGGTTCCCGACTTCCTGCAGAACGAGGTGGTTCGGGAATCATTTCACGGACAAATTTGCGAATTGTACATTCTTCCGGCCTGGGGAATGTGATGACCCCACTTCGCATACGCGGCATCCAAAAACGTGTATGCAGCTCTTTGACTCCGGTTTCATCGGGATAATCAAAACCATGGAACATAAGCCCAAAGGCGAGTTCGTCCACATTCTGGTAGTGGCTCTTTCCTTCACCAAACGTACAGGGTTCCACGTACCCCTGGCATTCGCGTGTCCCGAGAAAAATGTCCCGCCTGCCACCACGATTAAGCATCCGGTTGGCAATCTGAAAATGCTTACCATCGCTTCGATCGCTTGCCATATCGGGGCGATACTCATTCCATTCAAAATGAGCCCGTACCTGATATTCAACATCTTGCAGATACGTATAGATAGCTAACGTATTTGGTTTTTTTCCTCCTATGATTAGTGGCTTCATTCCCTTGGACTGGGTCCGGATAGAATTCATAATGCGTACCTTATCGATGTACCAAATCAACGTCGGCTTCCAGTAAATGGAGTGGGTTATCCCTTTCAGGGCCTCATATGTTGGAACCTGATATGAACATTTTTCACCTCCCATACGTGTCAACGGATCCGTGAACAGCGCAAAACGCCCATAGACCGTAAACTCGATCCTATTCTTCATGTGGCCTCCTTCAAACATCCAGAAAAGGCATTTCTGCCGTAGGCTCCGTAACTACTCCAAGAGCGTCATCATAATAAGAATCATTTTCAAGGATAAGTACGTCAATTTCCTTATTAGCTACGCGTATCACCCTTTGGTCATTCAATTTTTGTATTTCATGGGGGTAAAGATTGACCGAAAATCGTTGTGCACGCCTGAGAAGTTTGCTCAGATTTTCCATATCAGAATGAGGCATTTTTAGTTCTTCAATGAGAGATTTCCCCTCCTGCGAATAGGGAACGACGATAGCTGTAGTTGGCGTATGCAGCGCTTGAAACAGCTGTCCTGCAGTTTTAAACGATTGACGCAACGGATAATCAGGTGCTTTTCCGTTATTTTGTATATATTCTCTGACCGAATTCAAATTCTCAGATAACAGGGATAGCAACGTCTCCCCCCCAGAAAATTCGGTGTCCCCGTTTATGCGATAATCCATTGCAGCGGCCCGATCATGAAAATAATATTGATAATATAGCCGCATCAACTTCGGACTGAGCAGATCGTTGTCAAAACTGACAGGGTTATCTGCAAATTCTCGCAATACCCGTGCCGCCTTTTCCTTGCCAATACGTATGTCAATAAGTTTATCAATGCGTTCCTCAACTGGATTAACAATGTAAAGGTAACATAATGTATGAAGTCCATTGCGATTTATGCGTCCGGCAGTCTGTGCCATAGAATCCAAACCAGCTAAAAAACGTAACCCAGAGTTAAAATCTACATCCACACCAGCTTCTATCAATTGCGTACTAATGCAAATAGTTGGGAGTTGATTTTCAGGACGGATGCGTTCTTTTATCTTGGATAAAATATCACTTCGATGCGCCGGGCACATTGCTGCACTCAGATGAAATATTGCTTCATGCTCCGGAGCGCACAATGTATACAGTTTTTTAGCCCATGATTTCGTATTGGTAACAGCCAAAAAATTGCCGTGTTCCTGCTCTTTTTCCAAAATAAACTGTCTCAAATCTTCCTCACTCCACCCCTGGGGAGTGCATTTATCAAGCATCTTCACTCGCCGGAGGCGTTGCGACAAGTTCATAAAGGGAGGTACAATCTCGCCGTCAGTTTCAGTTTTTGTAAAAGAAAGAGCTCCCTTGTTTATATCAACCTCATCAAGCAGTGGTTGAGTAGCCGTACACATCACCAAGGTTGATCCACAATTTTTGACTAAAAAATTGGTTGCAACATTGAACAAATGAACCGTCCTGACAGGAATTGTTTGAACTTCGTCTAAAATCACGACCGAATTACCCAAACGGTGCATCCGACGTGCGGAGCCTGTAGCCCCGTCGAACAGCGCATTGAGAAATTGCACAGATGTGGTAAAAATGATTGGAGCATCCCAATTTTCAGACAGAAGACTTGCGGTACTTTCTTGAACTCCATCGGCATCCGTGTCATCAATCACATTCGAGTGATGCTCTAATATAATCGGGGGCCCATCTTTTTCTTCCAGAATCTTTCTCACTTCCTGGGCATTTTGTTCTATAATAGATGTATATGGAATGACGTATATAATACGACTCATCCCATTTAGTTCTGCATGTTTTAGAGCAAAGCGAAGACTAGACAGTGTCTTTCCTCCGCCTGTCGGAACAGATAATTTATACATTCCCTTTTGTTGAAGAGCGAAATTGGCGCACGTTTCGGAAATCTCATGACGAATTCGATTTACTTCAGTATCCTTACTAAAACCATCAAGAGCTGCTTGAAGTCGTTTTGATAGTTTCTTCCAATTAACGGGAGAAGTTTGCATACGCCCTGCGGCACTCATACGATCTGCGTCGACCAATGAACTAAACAAGAATCGTACCCAAAGGCTGACCGTCAACAAGCTAACAACAGCAGAACCGCCTGCCTGATGGATGGCTTGCAATCCTGTTTTCATTTCTCGGATTGCATCTTCCTGTAGTATTTCATCCTTGATTGACAAGAGCAGCTTCTTATCGCAATTTTTCAAAGATGATTCAAAAGCTATTTCTTCATCATTTTTCGTAATTCGCTTGAAAAAGATACCAACACCATCAGGACGAATACTGTCGATAAGTCCTCCGTGGTGAGAAACTATGCAAATAGAAAGCATTTGATATGCCGCTTTCTCTAGCATCGATGCATCGTTTCTAATATACTTCCAAAGCAACTTCGCTCCGGCGCTAGAGTGATCCCCTCCATTCGCCATTTTGGATGGGTCCACGATATACTGTTGAAAAACATCTCCATTTTTTCCAAAATCATGGAGCAAACCGCACAGATGGGCTGTTTTTTCAAGTTTTGCAGGACTTGCAAACTCTGATGTCAACTGGGCTACTTCTTGAAGATGAGCTGCGACACTCTGTGGTGGCTTAAAACTGTTCCCCGGCCGGGCAATCGGAGTAGGACAAACCTGTTTACTTTCATTAAGATTCATTTTGCTTTTTTCACCTCCCCTGTGCGCACAGTCGTAAATATTCCTGAAAAGCAGCAGTGGCTTTGCCCGTATCATGCAATTCCCCGGCAGCCTGGCCCCAATCCTGGGCCGCAAAATCTGCCGCAAAGGAAGCCGCAAGCCGCCCCACCTCTGCCAAATGGTCCTCAAGCAGGTTCCATCCATTTTCCGGAGCATCCGCTTTGCTATGGGCGTATATCATAAGCATTTTCTCAATGTATTTAAATTTAGACTGGCGCATAACGTATTGTATTATTCGTTGAAAATCAAAGGCTATATATTAAGTAGCAGCTATCATTTGGCTGCGTTTCCAACCATGGGGAAGCATCTTTTGCTTAATACGAAAATACGGATGTATAACCCTGGAAATATAGAAAAATACCGATTGCAGAAAGGAATTGAGAGAAGAATCAAACGATACAATCCGTCAGAATCTGGTACGCTTCCGACGTTGTGTCCGTGTTTTCGGTGTTGTCCGGAGAAGCGCACAGCTCCCGCTAAAGTGGCATAAATCAGTGCCCAAAAATAAATCCGGCAATCTGCTGCAAAATGCAGGTTGCCGGATTCTTTTGTAATATCAAGTGGTACCCGGGGCCGGACTTGAACCGGCACTTTATTGCTATCTAGGGATTTTAAGTCTGGAACAAGCCTCAATTATACCAATATGTTATGAGTAAAAATTCAACAATTTTGGCCAATTATATATACTCACATATTCAGGAATATTTACCCTTTTCCACTCGAGGTGGAGCAAAATTGGAGCAAACTTTCGGCTTGTTTTGGGGGCGATTGGGGCTATTTTATCGATCTGAAAATTTTTTTTGTGAGGTTGCTCGTGCGTTCACTGCTCCACCGGAGGCCATAGCCGGGACGTATGAACAAGCGCCAGAATCCACACGGCGTCTTGATGGAGTTCGTACACCAGGCGGTAGCTTTTATGCGGGATGAGCTCGCGGGTGCCCTCAATCAGGCCGGATTTTCCCAACAACGGATAATCTGACAACCGTGTCGCAGCCTGGCTGAAGAGTTCGCCAGGTTAGCCATGACGAACGGCAGCAATCGGGTCATCATGCGCGACATGCTCCCAGATGTCGGTACGATCCTGGACCGCTTCCGGTGTCCAGACTACCCTCATGCGTTTTTCAGCACTTCAGCGCGGCGGGCGGCAAATGCGGCTTCCACATCGTCATTCGCCACTCCCTGGCCCGAATGCATGGAAGCGCGCCCGGCATCCACCTTGCGCCGCAAAAACTCTTCATATTCGCGCGCTTCCTTTTGCCGCTTGATATATTCGCGCATGAGTTCGCGCATCACTTGCGATGCCGGACGGTGATCCGCCTTGGCTTCGGCCATGAACGCGTCACGCAATTCCGGCTCCAGCTTCATGGTAAATATGGCTTGCTTGGACATGGGTGCTCCTTTGCCGTGGTACATACAGAGTATATACGCCGTCATTACTGTTGGCAATGAAAGCGAACTGAGGCAATAGGATCTTATGCATGAAAATATTTTTCAGCTTATAAAAGTAGAACGAAAGTCGCAGGTATTGGGGCAGCCTTCGCTGCCGTGTCTTTCGCGTTTTCATACAATCAACCTGACTGCCGGGTGTCCGTATGCCTGCCGGTATTGCTATGCCAGGAGTTTTCGATCAAATCCCGGCCCCGGCAAGGTACTGTTTTATGCCAATACGTACGAGCTGCTTTGCAACCAACTGCCTCGCAAGCGCAAAAAGCCCGAACTGGTATATTTCAGCACGGCATGCGAACCCTTTGCCCCATTTCCGCAGGTGCTGGAAACGCTATACCGGGTTATGAAGTTGTTGCTGGAGCACGACGTCTCTTTGCTGATTTCCACAAAGTCCAACCCGCCAAAACAATTCCTGGATCTTTTTGCCCGCTTCCCCGGCAAAGTGCATGTTCAAGTAGGGTTGACCACTCTCGACGACCACGTACGCGCTGTGTTGGAGCCCAGGGCAAACACTGTTGCAGAACGACTGCACGCGCTGCGTGCTCTTATTGAAAAAGGAATCCCCACAGAAGTCAGATCCGACCCGCTGATTCCCGAATTGACGGACAATGAGGAATCTTTCGACGCTCTGTATACAGAACTCAGCCGCTGCGGAATCACGCGCGCAGCCGCGTCCTATCTGTTCTTACGCCCTGGAAACGCCGCCGCCATGGACGTCTCAATAGCCGGATGACGGTTCAGTGAAATGGCCGAACGAATCTATACGCAGGAGGTATCAAAATATTGCGGCAACAATACGATTCGTATTCCCGGCACCGCGTACCGGCAGCAAAAACTCGAACGCTTGAAGCAAATCGCTGCCCGTCATGGTATCCAACTGCAACTCTGCAGGTGCAAAAATCCGGACATCACCACGGACTGCTGCCACTCGCTTCCTTTAGTGAAGAAACGGATGCAGCAGGGAACTCTTTTTGAATAAAACAGGTAATTCAAAATTTACAGGGGATATTTTTTTCCCCTGGCCCGGAACTATCTGACTGTCATGGATCCGGACTCGGGCGAACGTATCCGCATGAAAGGAGCAATCTACTGTGAGCATTGGCGACTTGAGCAGCAAACTCAAAGAGAAAATCGACCAGGACCGGCAGAATCTGGAGAGGATCGCGAAAGAAGAGTTCGAGACCTTTCAAACGAGCTTGAACGCGTCATTGCAAAGCGCGCTGGATACAACCGCCAACGCTATGGACGCACAACTCCAGCCTTGGAATCAAAAAATTTCTGGCCAGCTCCAGGAACTGGAGAACAGGAATACGCTGTTCCGCAAGACTTTAGCTCGGAGCTTTTTCCAGAGGTCCTTCCGGAAACTCAGTGGGTGGCCCCAGTCTTGCTAATCTCCGGGTAGAGTTTTAGCCCGCCACAAAAGAAGTAAATCGCTGTTTTGAAATGCTCCTTATTGCTGTAGCCACAAGCTCGGCGTTTGATGGACATGATCTTGCTGTTCAGCCCCTCCGCAACAGCGTTTGTCACGCGATGCCGACAAAAGGTCACGATGTTGTCCATGTGATCCATGAGCATGTTCGCCACTTTGCCCATAGGCTCGAGCTTCGAGCGTTTGGCCCAAGAACACCATTTCTTCAGAAAACGCTTGGCCCACCCAACAGACAGATAGTCCCACAGTCCGCGAAGACTCTCTTTCATGGCCCAGGCTTTGCCCGTCTTCAGATTCGATTTCTTGAGTTCCTCCAGGCGCGGTCGTTGGGAGTCCGAGAGGTTCTCCTCAGCGTATAACCACAAGTATCTGCTGCCTTTCAAAATTTCGTTTGCTTCAGCCATCAGCGCCTTATGTTCCTGGCGGCGTACTTTATCCACGGCTTCCCCTACATGCTGCATGATGTGGAAACGGTCGAATACGATTTTACCTGCTGCATCGGGTACGTTTTCCTTGGTGGCCAGGAAGTATGCCGGCCACATGTCCATTGATACAGCCTTGATTGCCTTGAGCTGTTCGTCGTTCAACTGTTTGTAATATTCTTCAAGGCTTGCCTTTTTGCGTTCCTCGGCAACATATTCAACCGTACCTCGCAGCAAGTCGCAGACAACCGTCATATAGCTATGTCCTTTCCGGAAAGCCTTTTCGTCGACTCCGATGTAGCTGATTTTGCGCTGTTCCTTTCGTGCCATGCCTCGTCGGACAGCTCTTTCCATAACGCCCCAAGCCTGATCCCATGAGATACGCATCAGTTTGCGGGCGCCTTCGACAGTCGAGCATTCTTTCAGAACATCGATGATCAACCTTTCCATGAGCAAGGTAAAACGCGAACCAGGCTCCGCCCAAAAGACCTTGACCTGCTTGACGCCATGCTCGGGGCAATTCACTCGGGGGATCCTTGCATGGATGAAGGTTTTGAACTGGCACGTATCCAAATGCCGCCAAATCCTTTCTTCCACATGATCCCGGCAAGTCAGTTCCTTGCCGCATTCCGGACAAGTCCAAAGCACCTTGCTCTTATGCTCGAGCCAAATATCCACACGGCCTTCAGACGTTTTCAAGTCAACTTTGTCTACAAACCAAGGGCTCTTGACACCCAAAATCTGTCCGTAAAGATCAACATCTCTCATCGGCGATCTCCTCCTGGAAATCGCCTACATTATGCCGCTACCCACGACAAACCCGGAAGGACCTTTCCAGACAGCCATGCTCGGCCTATGCCTGATGCTGGGCATAACCTTCGGCGCATGGGGCATGACCGAGTTGATGGCCATCCGGGTCAGGGAGTTGGCAACAGAGCAGGAACGCCTGAGGAACAGCATCGCGATACTCAAGGAAAAGACCTGGGGCCTCGAATTGTTGGAAGAAGAGAACGGCAGATTCATCCTGCTGCCCAAAGGCATGACTGTCAAAACCGACTGGACCTATCACAATCAGAAAGTTCTCAAACTGGAGTAAACCATGAGCATGACCGAACTCGAACGCCACTTGCTGGAAGGATTGGAAAAGCTGGACCAGGAACTCCGGACCAGGCAAACGCAGCAGGACCAGGCCATCCAGCAACTGACAGCAACCATGCACCAACACGCAGCCGAAATCCAGCAGCTCAGCGCATTCTACAAAGACTTGGAGCCGCTATTGCAGCGCTTGAACGCTATTTTGGAGAACGTGAAATAGCGTTTAGGCGCATGCGGCTGGAGAGAAGTAGGGGCAGAGATGATGGGTTTGAGTTATGATTTAATTTGATTTTAAAATGATATAATTAGTATGCTGGTTCTGCCAAGCTTGGATCGAATTATAAAGATTTGTTTGATGGAAATACTGCTCTTCAAAACTCATACGGAGAAATTTTTCAACATCATTTTTATTGAATAAGTTAGAATTATGTGTTCCAATAATTTTTTTTAATGCGATTGATAGTACTGCACAAACATCATGTCCAGAGCAAAGTTGTCTTTTATCATGTTCCTGTTTGATTATGTCATTAATTTGTGTTTTGAGTATTGAGCTATCTAATTGCGGAAATTGTGAAGTATTTGTGATTATACTAATGAACTTATCTAATGCTATTTTTAATGTTTTTTTGCAAACAAATGAATAGTTTCCTTCCTTCAACTGTTTAAAACTTAGACCCAACTTATTACGTAATGAATATAATCGTAACGCTCCAATATAACTTGACGATTCGTATATCCAGTTTCTTAAAGAATTAAGATCAAGATTTCTTTTTTTTATTTTGCTATTGCTTCCATATTCGTTAATAAGCTTCTCTAACGATTGGCTCTCAAATAAAGTAATTTCGATGTCATGGAAGTCCGTAATACAGATATTGTTTGAATCCAATTCTTCATCATGTTCAATATAATGATAATCTGCATCGACTATACACAATACTCCTAATGCACCTTCATTATTTAATTTTTGTATCGCACCTAGTGCGTTCTCTTTTCCCTCAGCGACAACAATTTGGCATTTATATTTATCAAAAAAATTCTTGTATAACCGTGAGTCTGTGTCTCCCTCTACTATCACAAAAGCTCCATTATAAGATTCTCTCTCCATACTTATTTCAGATGCAAGAGTGTCAGCTGTCAATTCATTGTCAATAGTATCGCACATCCTACTCCACCCCCAAGCTAACACGTAAATCCCTTCTATCATTGATGATTTGTGGAGAATGAGTTGCAAGCAGCACACGCATATCATTTGTCGCTATGATTTCTAGTAAATCCGGAACAAATTTCTTTTGCCAGCTCACATGTAGTGAAAGCTCCGGTTCATCTATAAGTAATAATGTATTTTTACCCATCTTAAAGATTATGTCATAAAAAAGAACTAATTCATGCTGTTCACCTGAGGATAGACTCGACAAATCTACATTCTTATCAGGATCAGATTCTACAACAAGTCCATAATCTTTATTGCATTTAACTTTTTTGACTGCCCCAGGAGCCCTTGAAGATTCGAACTTCCTGTTGACAATATCAAGAAACATAGCAACTTTTTTGTATAACTCGTCAAAAACGTTTAACTTTGTCATGTTGTCATCGACATAAATTTTCAGAATATTCAAAGTGCTTTCATCTGCTTTTTCAATAGGTATAGGCAAATATCCCTCAGAAGTATCTAAAATACCTACGGCTATGAGTTCTTTTCTTTTTGTCTCTAATTTATTCATTTGTTCTTGGAGATCAGACACAAGAATTTCAGATTTAACAGGGGTAATGACTCTATTCGGGAAGGTCCTATCTAACTCTTGAGAGGTTGTTGTAAATTTGGCAAGATCTTGTTGAAGTGTGTTTTTTAACTCTTCAGCATACATTTCGACTACTGATATTGGTTTTACTGCTCGTCGAGAGCGATGTGGATGATTTTTAATTGGGGAGATATCTAGTAGACGTTGTGTCTCTATAAATCGGCACTCGATAAAACCTATTATGTTATCAAGCCACGGTGGAACATTTGTATATTTGCTTTTCGAATAAATCTTATCTGTATAGCCATACAATTGCATTAATTTGATTAAATTTTTCCCTTCCTGATCCCATAATTCATCAAAAGTTAATGCTTCGTTTTTATTCATATCTAGCCACCTCCTAGGTCCAATTCTGTCAAGGTGTGGCAAAACTTCATCGATCAATGATATAGGAAAGTCTTCAGGAGTATAAGAATTAAATAAAAATTCAAAGTCTTCACAATTATTGTCATGCAATGCTTTAAAAATAAGGCCAAACTTATCTTCTTTTTTTTGAATCTGTGTTATTCCTATAGAAATATTGTCTGTAAAAGAAAAAACAACTTCCTCAAACTCTATCATCCCCATGACTAACCAGTTCTTTGTAAAAAAAGCATTAATAAGTCTTAATATGGCAGTCTTACCATAGCCATTGGGAGCAGTTATAATAGTAACACCTTCTTTTTGATTCAATTCAATAGTATAACTAAATGAAGAGAATAATCCTTTAACAGAAAAAGACAAAAGATGAAGGCTCATCTGACCTCCCATAGGAGTATATTTATTGACAGTATGCTTGCATTAATAACATTATGAATATTTTATTTTAAATACAACCTTACTATATAAAAATCAAGATTTTTGCTGTTAAAAAGAAAAAATCCTCAAGATGGGTAGTTATTACCTCCCCTTTCCAGCCAACCGATCCGCCAGCCTCCCGGCCCGTAAATGGCTATACCGAGCCAGCATCTGCATGGACTTGTGCCCGGAGATTGCGCGGATTTCCATCACATCCAGGTCCGTATTTTCGAACAAGCGGCTTACGGCCTCGTGCCTCAGATCATGAAATCGAAAATCTTCGATTTCCGCCTTTCTGGTGGCGATAAGCATATGACGGGTGATCTGGGCTTTGCTCATGCCGAAGACCGAACCCGAAATAGAGCGGGGGAGGGAATGGAGAATGTCCAGTGCGGCAGGTGACAGCGGCACAGTTCGGGACTCGCCGTTTTTGGTGCGTGGCAGGAGGACAGAGCGATTTTTCAGATCCACCTGAGTCCAGTCCATGGTGGCTATCTCTTCGCGGCGCATGGCCGTTTCCAGGGCGAATCTGACCACAAGAGCGAAACGCGGATCGCATACGGGCAGCAGGCGTTCCTCCTCGTCGTCCTCCAGCCGGCGTGACCGTCCTGCGGGCAATTTGGGTTTGTTGGCACGTTTGACCGGATTGACCAGGCTTTCCATGCCCCAATCCGTGGCCGCCATTTCGAACAGCTTGGAAAGCAGCGCCAGGTCGAGCCGGATGGTATTGGGGCCGACGCCTTCGTCCTGGCGGACTTTGATGAATGCGGCAATGTCTTTGGCCTTGATGGTGGCCATGAAACGTGAAGCCAGCGGACGGCGTTGAATGGCCCGCGCGCGGTCTTCCTCACGCTTGGAATCGGAAAGCTTGGGCGCGTGCTCCTCGATGTAACGGTCAAGGGCTTCGAAAAGCGTGGTGGACTCGGCTTCCACCCTGGAGACAAAAATGCCCCGGTCCATTTCGGACTCGATTTCACGAGCCCATTTGGTGGCATCGTATTTTGTCGTGAAAGTTTAGCAAGTTACAGGCCAACCGCGCTTACGAATACGCGCTTCCCACTGTGACGCACCTCGTTTTCGTATCGTTGCCATGGTCGCTCCTTCACTGGCTTTGTCCAGTCTAAGTGGAGCAAAATTGGAGCAAAAAAGCAAGAAAAACAAAAAGGGCTAACCTCATTTAGAGCTTAACCCTTTGATATTCCTTGGTACCCGGGGCCGGACTTGAACCGGCACGATATTGCTACCGAGGGATTTTAAGTCCCTTGCGTCTACCAATTCCGCCACCCGGGCAGGTTGGGCGCGTATACACCGTTCGCGGGCGCGTCGTCAATCCGTAATGTTTGGAAGGGCGCTCCGGCCGGGTGTCTTATTGCTGTTTTCAGCCGTCCAGCAAGGACGGGATTTTTTTGCTGGCCTCTTGCCATTTACCGGGCGAGAGGCGGACCACGCAGACGTCTTCCAGGTGTTTGTCGAAACAGAACAGACGGCCTTTGAGCTCGTCGGTCAGTACATCGGCTGTTTCGCCGAACACGGTTTGCAGAATTTTCTGGTCATATTCGGCAAAGGCGCACTGAAACTGCAGGCAGTCCCCGGCGCCCCAAAAATCAAGATGTTCAGCCTGGTTGCGCTCAAGCACTTCCTGGATTTTTTCGATAAGATTGTTTTCCACCTCGTACAATTCGTCATAGGAGAGCTTCTGGCTGTACTGCACAAGGCCAAAAAGCTCGCACTCGAACCTGGCCACTCTTGCCTCGCTTGCTTTTTGTCGGGGTTATGTAATGAGTACGTTGCCCAGTATAGCCCCGGAGGCGGTGCGCGTCAAAATGGCTGCGCCTTTTGGTACAGGGCAGGGCAGCCGGCTGCTTCCAGGATAAGTCGATCAGGTGTCGGCAAACGCCACTTCCACGACAAGCGCGCCTTCCTCCAGGGAAAAAGGGATGGACAGGATAGGCGCCGAGGTGATGTGGTCTATGGTATGCCCTTTGCCCTTGACCACAGCCGGGGTGGAGGCGTCGAAGCTCATGCCCTGTTGCGAAAGCTGGGCGCGTGCCTGGCCTGCTATCATATTAGTCAGCTCGCCCACGGCGTCGACGATGTCGTCGTTGATTTCCGTGTAATTCTCAAACAACATGTTGTTGACGATCTTTACTATCGCGCCTTCGGACAGGGTCAGCGAAATGGTTCCTTCCGTATAGCCGGAGATGGCGATAATTCCGGTTACATCGCCAACGGCTTTGCGGTCTTTATTAATATACGGCGCGGCGGGCTGTGCATCCACATGCGCCATGGTGGAGAGCACATGCAGCACCGCATTCAGAAACGGATTGATAAAATTGACGTCGTACTTGATCTTTCCCATGATAATTGTGCATAATAAGTTATATTACCCGGCCCTTATACATGATCGGCGCAAAAGAGTACAGAACAAGAAAAGTCCATGCCGAGGACTCGCGGCATGGACTCATCTTATCCAAATCATAGATAAAATTGACTACTGAAACAATGACGTAATGGAATCGATGGACTTGTCGTGGATCTGCAGCAACAGAGCCAGCTTCTGTTCGTCCATATCGAGCAGCTCCCAGGCCTCTAGCGGCATGCCGGGAAGCACGTACATCCACCCGCTGGAAATGGCAGCGGCATTGGCCATATTGTCAGCAAGCTGTACCAGGGCGGCGGATTTGCTGTCCGGCGCGTCCATGGGGGAGTGGTGTTTGACCACCATCATCCGCAATTCTTCCGGGAAGTCCCATTGTTTCAGCAGATGATCGGCTACCAAGGTATGGTCGAAGCCCAGAATTTCCTGCTCCGCTTCCACCAGCGGCACGCCGTTGCCGCGCGCGTACAATAACGACTGCACGGAGGCATAAGGCAGGTTCTTGTACATGATCAGCCTGCCCGCATCGTGCAGCAGCCCTGCGGTAAACAAGCGTTCGGCCGGAAGCTTGAGCTCCGCGCCCAGCAGTTTCGCAAACATGGCGCAGGACAGGGAATGACGCCAGAAGGCCTTCATGTCGATGAGTTCCGGGGGAATGTCCTTGAAGAAATTGACCGTGGAAATGCCCAGGGCCAGGGTGGAAATTTCCTCGGTACCTACCAGGGAAACCGCGTGCGGAATGGAATCCACCTTGATCTCAAAACCATAGATGGGGCTGTTCACCAGCATCAGCAGCTTGGCGCTCATGCCCGGATCCATGCTCACCACCTCGGCCACGTCCTCGGCCGAGCTGTTGGGCGAATCCAGAACCTGTTTAACGCGTATGTAGAGGTCCGGAAACGAGGAAAGCGAGGTCTCGTGTTTGACCAGGTCTTCAACAGAGGCGCGGTCTTTGAAAAAGATATCGCGCAGATGTTCGACGGACTGGGCCGTCAGCTCGCTTTCGCAGGGCAGGTCCCAGCCTTGCGAAACAGCGTCCCAGGTCCGTTGCATGGTCAGCTGGAACAGCTTTTCGAATGCCGGGCAGTCCGGATCAACATATTCAAAGAATTTATGGACATAAGCGGTTACCCGCTCCATCAGGAGCTCATCGTCCGTCTCGGGGCTGTCGGTGACATAGGCAAAGCCAGCGCCAAGGGTTTCCAGAGCGTCCAGTATGGATTCATCGATGATTGTGCCGGCTGCAACGGCCGTGTTGCCGTCCGGGCCTTTCACATCTTTCGCGACAACCATGCCCGGTTCCAGGTATTCCAAGCAAATTTTTTTCACGCCATTAGCTCCGTTTGTTTCGGGCAGTTCAACTTGGTATGCAAACAGGCAATTATTCCTGTTTTTGGTAGACAATGCCGCCTATCTTGACGACAGGCTTGAATGCACGGGTCAATTGGTGAATGCTTTCCGAATGGCCGAGCACCAGATAGCCTCCAGGCACCAGATTGTCGTAGAACGCGCTCAGGACGCGTTTTTTCATTTCATCGTCAAAATAGATAATGACGTTGCGGCAAAAAACGACCTGAGATTTGGGGATACGCTTGAGGGCCAGCTGATTGTTCAGATTAATCAACCCGAAATTGCAAAGCTTTTGCACTTTGGGATGTATCTTGTACCCGTTGGTCTCTTCCGTGAAATACTTCTGAACCATGTCTTTGGGCGTGGTCTTGAAGGCGTACTGGCCGTACAGCCCGCGTTTCGCCTTGACGACCATGGCCGGGGAGAGATCATTGGCCGTGATGCTGATCTTCCAGCCCATGACGGAAACCTTGAGCACTTCGTGCAGAATCATGGACAGCGTATAGGGCTCTTCGCCGGAAGAGCATCCGGCGGACCAGATGTTCAGCTCTTTTTTTCCGGCCTGGGTCTGTTTTTTGATCCATTCATCCAAGACAAAGTTCTTGAACACATCCAGCTGGCGCTGGTCCCGAAAAAAACTCGTCTCGTTGGTGGTGATTTTTTCATATAGCATGCTCAGTTCTTTTTCCTTGTCCTTGGAAAACTTGAGCAGCTTGTAATACTCGCCGAAATTTTTGAGTTTCAGATCACTGAGGCGTTGCCCCAGCCTGTTCTCAATAAGATATTTTCGCTTGATGGGGATATCGATACCCGTCAACGAATAAATAAATTCCCGCAATTCGTTGAATTCGGAATCCGTTATTTTCGGCGTTTGACGCAGACTAAGGGAGCTGAAGGACTTGTTCGTCATCTATCCATCCTGGTGACTGATATCGTTCGTTCAAACAAAATCCGGACACTGCCGTTGGCCGCAAAGGTACGGACAAAAATCATAGTTCTTGTGTCGGATGCAAAAACGACTCGTAACGTACGTAATATACTACCACAAAATTACCCGGCTGTGTCAAGAAAATGCATGAAAATGGTAAGTCCATTGTGCGTAGACCAACACGTTTCGAATAATTGCAGGTTCATATGTCTTTTCCGTAGTGTGTGCGACAGCTGCACTTGCTTTTATCGGCGCTCTTCACCAAAATGCAGTTTCGCTGTCATTGCGTACGGTGTGTACGGACACGGCACAGAACAACAAGGGGTACACTGTGGAGATTTTGGAGAGTTTTCATGATCCTGAATTATGTCGAGGGGTTTTGGACCGGATCAAGCAGGAATTATCCGGACCGTTTCGATTCATGGAGGTCTGCGGTACGCATACGGTGGCGATTTTTCAAAGCGGGCTGCACTCTCTGCTTCCCGAGGAGATCATCCATGTCTCCGGTCCGGGCTGTCCCGTATGCGTTACCCATGAGAGCGAAGTGGCGGCTTTTCTGCAAGTCGCGTCCCAGTCCGGCGTGATACTGGCCACGTTCGGCGACCTGATGCGTGTGCCCGGCCCCAAAGGCGCGAATTTGAAATCCGCCAAGGCCGAAGGCGCGCGGATCGAGGTGGTTTATTCGCCGTTCGACGCTCTGAACCTGGCTGCTGCCAATCCCCGAGACAAAGTGGTGTTCATCGGCGTGGGCTTTGAAACCACGGCCCCCACGATCGCGGCCACCATCAAAATGGCCAAACAACAGGGGCTGCAGAACTTTTTCGTGCTCTCCTTTCACAAGCTCGTTCCCCCGGCGCTGCGCGTGCTGCTGGACGATGCGGACACCGAAGTGGACGCCTTTTTGTTGCCCGGCCATGTTTCCACGGTCATCGGACTGGAGCCTTACAATTTTTTGCCCGAGGAGTACGACACGCCCGCGGTGGTCACCGGCTTCGAACCCCTGGACATTCTGCGCGCTCTGCTGGAAGTGACCGGACAGCTTCGCGACGGACGGGCCGCGTTGGTAAACGCCTATACGCGCGCGGTATCCGATACGGGCAATGCCAAGGCCCGCGAGATCATGTACGAGGTCTTTCAACCCGCGGACGCCCTCTGGCGCGGTTTGGGCACGATTCCCGGCAGCGGGCTCGTTTTCAGGCCGGAATACGCGCAGTTCGACGCGCTGCAGGCCCTGGAAATCAACGTGCCCGAGGCGGCCCCCTTGCCCGGCTGCCGCTGCGGCGACGTGCTCAAGGGCAAGTTGCGCCCGGACCAGTGCCCGCTGTTCAAAAAGGCCTGCACCCCGGCCAGCCCGGTGGGTCCGTGCATGGTTTCAACGGAGGGCAGCTGCGCGGCTTATTTCAAATACCATCTGGAGGCCTGATAATGGATATATCCGATACGCGCGTACTGCTGGATTACGGCAGCGGCGGCCGCGCCTCGCACAGGCTGATAAACGGCCTGTTCGTCAAACATTTCGACAATCCCATTCTTGCCGCGGGCGATGACGCTGCGCGGCTGGACATCTCCGGACCGCTGGCCATGAGCACGGACTCCTACACCGTGGACCCGATCTTTTTTCCCGGCGGCGACATTGGTTCCCTGGCCGTGCACGGCACGGTCAACGACGTGGCCATGCTCGGCGCGCGTCCGCGCTATCTGAGCTGCGGATTCATCATCGAAGAAGGCTTGCCTTTCGCGGACCTCGAACGGGTGGTGGCCTCCATGGCACAGGCCGCCCGGCATGCCGGGGTAAGTATCGTTACCGGAGATACCAAAGTCGTGCCCAAAGGTACGGTGGACAAGCTCTTCATCAACACCACCGGCATCGGTGAAATCCTGCTGGATCCGCCGCCTACGGGGTCCGGCGCCAGACCCGGCGATGTTGTCCTGGTCAGCGGCACCATGGGCGACCACGGCCTGACCATCCTGTCCACCCGTGAGGGATTGAATTTCGCCAGCGACATCCGCAGCGATTCGGCCGCGCTCAACAAACTGGTCGAGCGGCTGCTGCTGGAAGTGGGGGACGTCCACGTACTGCGCGATCCCACCCGCGGCGGACTGGCAACCTCCCTGAATGAAATCGCCGAACAATCCGGCGTGGTCATCCAGCTGGAAGAAGCGGACGTGCCCGTACGCAAAAGCGTCACCGCGGGCTGTTCCTTTCTCGGACTGGACCCCTTGTACCTGGCCAACGAGGGCAAGTTGATCTGTATTTTGCCCGAAGAAAAGGCCGAAGCCGCCCTGGCTGTCTGCAAATCCGAACCGCTGGCCGAAGAAGCCGTTGTGGTGGGCACGGTCCGGAATCCGGAAGACAAGGGCCCGGGCAAGCCCGGCCAGGTGGTACTGCGTACGCGCCTCGGCGGGCACCGGCTGCTGCATATGCTCGAAGGCGAGCAGTTGCCGCGTATCTGCTGAGCTTCCCTCCTCCTCTCAAAAAAATCAGCCCCCGTTTCCATGGAACCGGGGGCTGATTGTCGTAGTACTTGTCCGCCACTCATCTACCTCTGTCTTCAAAAAAAGCTTACAGCATCTTTCTTGCGCATCCGAGCTGCAAATTCAAAATAGCGGCATAAATAGGTAAATATTATCTATTTAATATTATTATATTTAGCTTATATTTATAATTTTTTTGTGTAAAACTATAAAGATAAACATGTTATAGTTTTAGCATAATTATTGCAAAGTATCTACTTATCATATCATTTTTTTAAGAGTGATTTTTAGCATGCTGAACTATATCATTATTTATTTAATAATGGAATTCCAGCTAGTGAAAGTCCGAAAAAACGTACACATCTGTCTGAAAAAACGTAATAGGTTATCTTTTAGCTTTGCGCGCGTCTATGGCTGCGTTCTCTCTTTCAGTTGTAAAGAGAGAAGTCGGATGAAATCATATGATTGGGAGTCATTATGAAAAGTATCAAAATTAAAATTTTTGCACTCTGTGGATCTCTCTGCTTGTTACTTGGCGTCGTTCTGTGCGCTACATTTTTCATGACATTTGAGAAAATGCAAAAACTCAGTCTGGATTCATTGGATAAAGCCCTGCGAAAAGATTTCGATATGTTGGCGCAATATGAAGTGGACACTGCCATCAGCCTGATACGGAGCCTGAAGGCCATGGGTGAGAAAGGAGCTCTTCAACCGGAAGAAGCCCAAAAAATGGCCGCCGATCTCGTCCGGGAACTGCGCTACGGCCCCGAGGGATATTATTGGATCGATGATATGGAAGGCAACAACGTTGTCCTGTTGGGCAAGGACGCTGAAGGAAAAAATCGTCTGGATTCACGTGATCAGAAAGGGAATTTTTTCATTCAAGATCTGTTGCAAGCGGCAAGAGCAGGCGGCGGTTTTACGAACTACTGGTTCCCAAAAAAAGGTGAAAGCGATGCTTCTCCCAAGCGGGGCTACGCAAAGATGTTCGCTCCTTACAATTGGAGTGTGGGGACGGGACATTATCTGACCGATGTGCAGGATCGGGTCGCAGCCGCCACCGACGCCATCAATGCGCTTTCCACGCAGACTACGCGTACGGTTGTGATTATCTGCCTGGCAGGGGTGCTCATCGCCTCTGTGCTGTCTTTTTTTCTGGGCCGGAAACTGGCCGCTCCCATCATCATGCTTTCAAAACAAGCGGAAAAAGTGGCC
Organism: Desulfovibrionaceae bacterium; assembly: GCA_963677785.2. Classification (GTDB taxonomy): domain Bacteria; phylum Desulfobacterota; class Desulfovibrionia; order Desulfovibrionales; family Desulfovibrionaceae. Next base: position 1,400,632 of record CAXXDH010000003.1, read on the forward strand.
GAAGGAGATCTTGATGCGGCTGTGGAGATCCGTTCGCGGGACGAGGTCGGCGGGCTCAGTCACTCGTTGCAAGCGATGGTTGCGGCTTTGAGGGAAAAAATCAGCCACGCCGACGTCAAGGCCAAAGAAGCCGAGAAACATTGCGAAGCGGCCTGCAAGGCGAAACTGGAAGCCGAACAGGCCAAGCAACAGGCGGACAGCGCCCGAAACGAGGGAAAACAGAACGCTGCCGCACATTTGAATAAAATCGTCACACGCTTGTCCGGAACCATTGCCACCCTGACCAATCTTATCAGCCAGACCAACGAGCTGTCCGACTCGCAAAAAGGAAAATCTTCGGAGGTGGCCACGGCCATCGAACAGATGAACGCGACCGTGCTGGAGGTGGCGCGCAACGCAGCTGAAACCAGCAATCAGGCGGAAAGCGCCAAAGACAAGGCCGCGGACGGTTCGGAAATCGTGCGTTCGTCCATCGGGGCCATCGAACAGGTGAAAAATCAGACCATGACATTGAAAAACATTCTGGATACGCTTAACGGCAACGCGCAGAATATCGGACGCATTATCGACGTCATCAATGACATTGCAGACCAGACGAATCTTCTGGCGCTGAACGCCGCCATCGAAGCCGCCCGTGCGGGCGAGGCAGGGCGCGGTTTCGCTGTTGTGGCCGATGAAGTTCGGAAGCTGGCCGAAAAAACCATGTCTGCGACAAAAGAAGTGGGCGAGGGCATCAACTCCATCCAACGCGGCGCCACGGAAAGCACGGACGCCATGGACAAGGCTTTGGAGCTGGTAGAAAACGCGGTGGAAAACGCCGAACGCTCCGGCGCGATCCTTTCGGAGATCGTGGCTCTGTCCACCTCCACTACAGACCAGGTGAGCGCCATCGCAACCGCTTCGGAAGAGCAGTCCGCGGCCACCGAACAGATAAGCCGGGCCAGTGAAGACGTGTATGGAATGGCTTTGGACGCGGCCGAAGCAATGCAGCAATCTCAAAACGCCATGGAAGAGCTGCACGGATTGTCCAAGGAACTCACCAGCCTGATTACGGAGCTCAATTCAGGGAAATAGGAAGCAACTCAGAAAATAATTGCTTTTTTGTACGGTTGAAAGCAAGGCAAGCCAGGCGGGAGAAATAAGGATTGGGGGGATGCCAGCGGAAACGCGCGGAAACGCTGGAAAGAGTCGCCGAAGCCTATTTGCTGCAGGCCAAAAGAAGGGCCGAGAGAGGGGATGTCTCGGCCCAGAGGCAGGAGGGATGATGCATAATGAAACGCGAGACGTGCACTCTCGCTGAAAAGTACCCTACGCAAGAAAGATTACGCCAGTATTGCGTCAGGATTACACGCTTGTCATCTTCAAGATGCATGTATTTGCAGTTTTTCAATTCCGGAGTGCATGGAGTGCAGGCGTAGTTTCGCTACGTCAAGGTCATTTTTTCCTGAAAACGCAGCATGGTGGAATTCCAGCCAAGCGTAGCGGAAAGGAATTTGGAAACACGCCCCAATGATGGGATAAATTCTTTGAAAGTGCAGGCAAGGCCCTGGGACTCGTCTCTGCAGACGATGCCCAGGGCTGGTTTGAGTCTTGTGGGTATGCATGCAATGAAAGTTGAAATGCTCTAGTGACAGCAACCGCCGCCGCCACCGCCACTTCTACCGCTACTGCCACCGCTCTTGCTTTTGTGACCAAGCGCTCCAAACTTTTCCAGAATCTTTAGGTCACGTCTGTTGTCTGAAGTTTTTGGACTCGTTTTTTTGATTTCGGATTTCTGACGCTTGATAGGTGGGCGTCCGGTCAGTCGATAAAGAGAATCCTGGATGCGCCTGTAGTCGTTCATGTTGGTCTGCAGCCTGGCGCCCAGCAAACGCAGCATCTGAATTTCCTCGGGAAGCACGCTGCCTCCGGAAGCCACCCGCGCGGTTGTGCGCATGGCGCAGCCCGCGCCATAGGATACGGGATTGTTGATGGCGGCGGAAGCCTGGTTGACCAGGGAAAACACCTGGGAGATGATTGAAAGGAAAATCTTCATGTTTTCCTCCAGAATCACCAGCGTGCGTTGTTCCAGGTAGGCCTTTTGCCGGACGTTGATCTCGGCAGGTTTCTTCCGATCCAGAATGCGATTGAAGGCTTTGTTTTTGGCCACGGTGTAGGTCTGAAACTTTTCCATGGATTTTGCGTCACGCGCAGAACTGCAAGAGGCGGCGGCCCGGGCCGTGATCTGCCTGGCCACATTCTCGTAGAAAGCGACTTGATCCGGCTTGTTGGCCAACTGGCCGGCATCTATTTTGTTTTTGCAGTAGGCAACAATTCTGTCCCGGATTTCATTGATCCTTTCCTTGGTGCCGGGCAATACCTTTTTCCTATTCATCCTTTCCTTGTCCGCCTGCCTGGTCAGGGTGACAAAGGCGGTGAATTCGCGGTCTATATCAATGCTCATGGCATCAATGCTCTGTATGGAGGCCTTGGACGCGGGAGTCACTCCCTTGGTTGCTACCGTTTTTCCGGTTTTTTTCGCCTTGACCTTTTTCTTTTGTTTTTTCTTCTTTTTGGTGGCAGCTTTCTTAACCTTGGCCTTGTCCACGTCTTCGGCATTCAGCATATTGTCCGTGGCCACGAAGGTTCCTGTATTTTGAATTTCACGCGCATCGGCTTCCTGCGTAAGCTGCGCTTCGCGCATGCTCTGCGCCACAACTCCCACACAAAGCACAAGCAAAAGAATAATGACCAGCAGCGTATGCCAGCGCAGTGTTTTCATCTTTCTGAAAAGCACCATGAAAACTCCATAAAACAAAAAAAATCTAGTTTTTTTCATGAAAATTTTTTAAAAATTTTCAGGTACAGTTCGCAGTTCCACTTTTATCAAGCATTATTAAATATATCATAATTATTTACATGGTCACAACAAAATTTATGAAAGTTCCCTGCATTGCGTTGTTTCATTCGGAATATTTTTTGATTCACTTTGGCGTGTACTCGCTCAATTATTTGGGAAAAATGCGTGGCAAGGTGAAGCAACTGCCCAGGGGGGATAAACGCCAGAACGTATGATGAACGCTTTGCAAGTGTTGGAAAGTAAGCGCTCACAACCCAATCATCCACCAGCATGAATCCAGCTGAAAAGTAAGCGTCGAATCGGCTACCTCTTCCCATCCCCAACCGCTTCACGCTATGCTGCTTTCTGCCGAGCCTGACCATTGCGACGACAACCGGACATGGGTAGAAATTTCGTATGCGACAGCTGTCCTTATTCGATCTGCCTACGGATTCCAAGCAGGGGGCGGACGGGCCCCGGTTGTGGTGGGCAATCCAGTACAAGCCTTGGTACGAGCGGGCTGTGTCCGATTTCAGGGAAATGTACGGGGTGGGGCCGATTTTTTTTGGAGTGGCCGAAGATCAGGTGTTTTTGCGAGAACCTTCAGCGCCTCTCATCATAGAGAGAAGTACGGGGAGGCTCGCGAAGCCGCGGACAGGAGTGCTTTGGCGGACGGATTACCGCGAAGTGAAGGCCTTTCGTCCTGCCGACGTCGCACCCCTGATTGCGGAAATTCTCGCAGGCGGGAGCCCGTGGTTTTGGGACGATGAGTGGCGCCCCATGGCCATGAGCGAGATTCGCGTACACGGGGACAACGCTGAGCCCTTTGCGACCAGGCTCGCGGCTCTGGATGTCTATTTTCTGCGCTGGTGCGGTCCTGGGGAGAGCTGTATTTTTCGCCTCTTTGGCGAGCCCGGGCTGCTCGTTTCGCTGGCCTACGCGGAGGCGCCTTTGGGCGGTGTCTGAGAGTTCTTTGAAAAATTGTGCGGCAGCAGGGACTCAAAATCCTTCTGCGTACGCGCATATGGCAACCGCTCGAAAACGCGGACCAGGTAGTCGTAGGGGTTAAGGCCGCCGGCCTTTGCGGTTTCAATGAGGGAGTACATGGCCGCGCTGGCTTTTGCGCCCGCTGGCGAACCGGAAAAAAGCCAGTTTTTACGGCCCACGGCAAACGGACGGATCGCGTTTTCAGCCGCGTTGTTGTCCGGGTGCAGCCGTCCGTCTGAAAGGTATGCCTCAATTCGGCTCCACTGGCCCAGGGCATAGCCGATGGCCTTGCCGAGCAGGCTTTTGGGCGGTGTGCTTTTCTCGCGCTCGACCAGCAGCTTCTTGATTTTCTCCAGCAGCGGCTTCACCCGTTCCTGACGCATGGCGTAGATGTCTTCGGGCGGCAGCTTTGCCTCACGAGCCTGCTTTTCGAGGTGATACAGCTTCTGGATCAGATTCAAGACGGTCTGAGCCGTGCCGACTTTGGTCTTGCTTTTTTTTGGTTCTCGTCAAAAAGATCAGAAACAAACCCCAGCATGGGCCAAGGCGTGTTGCTGACTACTTCTGCGGAAACCTTTTCGGCGATAGGCGTAAGTTCGTCCATGCTATAAAAATGAACATTTTTTAGAAAAAGTCTACACCCTGTGAGCGCTTACAAACGGCAAATATAAAATAGTTATTTTTTAAAGGTAGTTTACATGTAGTAGCTCAGACTTGACCTAACAACTGATTCGAGTGGTAACTGGCTTTAATTTCATTTCTTTTTGTCCTATTTCGAATTTCAAAATTGTTTGTCATTTTGATGTTGGCATGGCCGATTATCCGAGAGATTGCTGTCAAGTCTGATCCGTTGCCGAGGTGCCTGATGTCTTAACATCACGCCCCCTTCGGCCGTCCAAATTACAGGTTGTTTTGGATGCCTTCTTTATGCGTTTTGGCAGGCTGTGCAGGAATTCGATGCTATTGGGGTACTTGCTTTTTTGCCAGATCTTTCAGGAGCTCCATTCAGCATTTCTTTGGAGCTGGCCTTCGCCGAAGCGCCTGGATTTGCGAAATTATCGGTAAATTTTCCATTTGCCTTTTTTCTCATGTATCAAATGATAGAAGTTGTTGTTGGCTAAGATTTTGTTGTTCCAGAGTTTATCGCGATTAACAATGACTAATGTATCACAATGGAGGTGGGTTTTAAGCATATAAAGGTCGTGCTCCGTAATGGAGCCAGAAAAAATTTTGTTGATAATGTTTGTATAATTTAGTGTTTTTTCATTGCTCATGGTTGTATAAACTTTGACTGGATCATGATGGGAAAAGCAACTTCGTCTTTGGCTCAGCAGTCCCCACCCTATGTTTGTTTCCCATGGGATCAACGAACTCAAATCTTTTGGGTTATTAAGGACATAATCTGTTTTTGGAGTGACTTTTCTCACATCGTTCCACATCTCCAGAGATTCATAAAAATATTTTGCATCAAAGAGTTGCTTTTGTGAGTAGTTAAGATCAATCGATGAAATGGAGACAAAGTAAAAAGCAGAGATTATACCAGGCGATAACGTTGCCATTAAACAGATATTGAGGATTATTTTATTCAATTTTGAGTGCATGGTGGATAGAGCAAAAGAAGCGATAACCATCATGGCAAATACTGAGTTTAGGGTAATTCTCCAGCCCAGATCATTATTGGCGATGATGCTATGAGAAAATTGAGCTACCAGGAGTGGCGCGAGGAAAAGAGCGTATAATGCTTTGGTGATAAGTTTTGACTGCGGGGTTGGAAATGATTTTTTTTGAAAAAGAAAAATAAGCGAGCACAAATAGATACAGCCATAATTGAGTACTAATAAAATTCCCCAGTAGGCTAGAATATCAATAAAAGGGCGAAAGTTGGCAATGTCGGCGTTGAATACGGGATAGACCCATAACGCTACAATTGATTGCGATTTTACGCGTGCTATTTGTTGAAGCAGGAAAAAAGAGCTTCCTAGCAATCCGAAAAATACAATGCAGCCAAAATTTTGTAAAAAATTACTTAACAGTTTTTCTTCAAAAAGTTGTTTTGCTGTCAATATAATAAAAATAATGGTTACAATAGGAATTCCAAACCCGGAAACCCAAACAGAGCTGCAATATCCAGCTGCAGCAATTAAGCCTGCAATGGAGGATGAAATAAAATCTATTTTATTGTTCGAAATAATTTTTATCAAATAAATAAAAAAGAAAATGACACAAATTCCTGAGAAAATATGCTGTGGTACCCAAATACATTGATATATCCATGTCTGAAAAGAGAATTGATCAGATAAAAGTTTGGCAAGTGGTTCAAAGAAGCACGTCAGATATAGTTTTAAATCTCCAATGCAACAAAAAATCAAAATATATAATGCTGATATTTTTTTTTGGCTATATGCCAGTACCACCCAAGAAAGGCAGGTGATAGACATAAATGTAGTGACAAAGGATAAGGAAAGCTCCGCAGTCCATCCAGTGGTTCCTACCAGTTTGGCGATGACGGCAGCGATAAAATAAAATAAATAATAATATGATAATATATTTGTTGAATTTGTCGCATAAAAGAACGGATCATGCGGCGGGATTCCATTGTTAATGATTTCATCGACAATGCTTACTTTAACATGGTCATAGACAGGAGGTCCCAGCAGGTAACCTTGACCTATTTGATGGGGGATGAGGGTGAAAATCGGTATCAATGCCAAAAAGATTGCAGCAAAATACCAAATAATTGGAAGACCACTTGGCGTGTTGAATAACGGATCATGCCTTCTGTTGTACAGAAATCTGGTGAGCAGGCATAATACTGTTGTGTATATGATTATGGTTATTCTATTGAGAGGAAGAAGGGTAAAAAAGGGAATTCCTAAAATACCGAAAAGGATCAATCCCAGTGGTGGGGCAATTAAAAATGATAGTTGTTTATTGCCTTCCAAGGAATTTACAAGTGGAAAACCAATACCATATCCAATGAGTAGAAAAAGCGAAGAAGAGATCAAAAAAGTCAACAAGTCAGGCATTGTGTTTATTCATTAGCAGGAAAAATATTTATATGATGTGGGAAGGATAACCTGTAGAATCAGTGGAGGGAATTGGATCTTAAGGGAGAAAAATAAAACTATTTTTTGCTGAATATTCATAACTATTGATTAACAATTTCAACGGAACTTGCCAATAAAAAAAAGCAACAGCCAAAAATATTTTCTATTCCGTTCATCGAGCAGAGGATGATTCTTGCTAAAGATCTTTTATGGCATTGAGTGTCCTTTTGTACACCGGTCCGGTTTCTTCCAAGTTGCAAAGGGGTTAATAAAACATATGGCGTTGTATTCGTACAGGCGTTCTCTCAATTCGAAAAAGGAGATTCAGATCCGGTATTTCGTTATTGCGCTGTGGTCTCTTGTGCTTGCAACCCCTGTGGCGGCCATGGACTGGTTGGGTCCGCGTTGTCCCGAGTTCGTCAAATCACTGCAGCAAATGGTCAAGAAAAACGAGCGGGAAAGGATTGCCAAAGTGGTTTCCTACCCGTTGACCGTGGACGGGAAAAATGCGGTTCCCGACCAGGCCGCCTTCATCAAGGCCTATGACTCGATTTTCACCAAAGATGTACGCGAATGCGTGGCAAAGGAAGACACGAGCCACAACCTGGAAGCGGTTGGCAATTCCTATATGATCGGCAGGGGATGCGTCTGGTTCGACAAGGTTATCGAGGAAGGGGCGGGGGCGGACGCCAAAAGACAAATTTCCATCTTGTCCGTCAATACCAAGGCACCGTAATCATTGCGTCTGGGGCATGTACCGTACAAGGAATCCGATAGAAGCGGCAGACATGAAAAGCCTGGAATAGCGCGGCAAAGGCTGTCTCGTACCGCGGGGGAGGACTCCCGGAAAGGGTCTTCCCCTGTTTACGGCTTTGATGCGAGGCTCTGGATCTGCTCCAGATAGTTTTCGTGATTGTTGAGATAGAATGCCAGCGCGTTGTTGAATTTGCGCCCCAGAAGTCCGTCGATCAGCAACAGGCTGATTTCCTTTTCCCGCTCCAGCACCCATTGCGAGGCCAGAAAGGCTTTGCGTTCGTCCCGCTCCATTTTTCGCAGTTTGCAGCGCAGCACGGTCCGGGCCTGGGGTTGGTACATCCAGAAGTACATCAAATCCAGCGCGTTGACGATAACGATCTTTTCCAGGTCGCTTTGTTCGGTGGCGGCCGTGTCGATAAAAGCCTTGGGCGAAGCGAGCAGGTCCAGGGCGTCATCCTGCGGATACAACACCTCGAGCCTGGCGTAGGTTCGAAAAAGCTGCTCCAGCTTGGCATCCAGATCCCGGATACGCAGCCGGATGTAGTTCGATCTGTCGGCCATGCCTTCGATGACTCCGGCCACGCAATCGGAGGCGAATTTGGAAATGATGGCCGCCCATTTCTGCAGCGCAAGCTCCGCATTGGGAACACCGTATATTCCCAGAATGCCGACCAGGACCAGGTTGAAGAGCACAGCCAGCGGAATGGAGAGCACGCTGCGGAAAAAATTCCCCACCACGGCGCGCCGGGGCAGGCCTCGAAAAATGTTGTGCGTGGAGATGTAGGCCCCGTTGACCAGCGCCATGATGGTGAACAGCAGCACGGGGGCGGTGGCCGTGGTAATGCCCAGGCCGTGGTCGAGCAGCACGGTTTTGACCAGATAATCCAGCAGGGGCACGGAAAAGCCCGTATAGAGTAAAGAATCTGAAAAGCGCTCCCAGCTGACATAATCATTCCATTTGTACAAGGAAGAACGTTGCAACCCGCCGCAGGCAAGCGCGGACTGAATGATATTGCGTACGCCGGTGATGCCGAACCAGATGACCGGCCCCAAATAAGCCAGCAGCCACCAGTCCTTTGTGTAGTAGAAGGAAATCGCCGCAGGGATGAACCCGAAGAGTATTTTCAGCAGGTTCTTCAGGTTGCTGTTCAAATTCGCCCAGCGCTTGATCTTCTTTTTCCGAGGTCTGCTCACGGCTTTTACATTCGCAGAGGGCTTGTGTATCCCTCCCAGGGTATAAAGATTGCCTGTACCATGGGGCGCAAGCGTATAGCTGATCCTTTTCCAGGTTACCTGCGCTTTGTTCCCGCGCGTAAAACAGCCGGGCAGGGTTCGGGCAAGTGAGCCGAAGAGTTTGGCCGGGCCGCTGGGCGGTTGCAGGAAAAACACCAGCCGGGCTCTGGTTTCCAGCGTAATGGGCAGGGGCAGGAACCTTCGCGTTCGGCAATGTTTCAAGGCCCGCTGGGACCTGCGCGGCAGGGTATCCGAAACAACCAGGCCCATGCCGTGGCGGCGGGAGGACTGGCCGGTGGAATCCGATCCGATCCGCGACCGCAGCGGATAGTTTTTGTAGAGCGCGTGAAAGGAGGAAAGATCTTCCAGCAAGGCCTCCAGTTCCTCCAGGCGCAGCTCTCTGAAAGGCTTTTGGCACATCTCCACCGTATCGATGATCCGGTGGATGTATTTCTTGAGTTTGACGACGTTGGCCGCATTGACCACGGCCTGCAGTTCGAGAACAGGCGCATAGTCCGCGGGACTGCTTGTTTCAAAGTAGCGCAGGTTGAAAATTTCCAGATGGGTGATGCCACCGTTGCTCTGATGCAGCAGGACAAGAACTTCGTCGACACTGAGTCCGTTCAGGTCGAGCGTGATCCAGCTTTTCACATGGAGTCCGCGGATCAATTGAACCATCCGGACGGGCGACAACGACAGCAATTCCGGCGCGTCCTGCGTATCGTGGGGTAAATACGGATTGTGAATCTCGGGATTCTGCTCGGGGGCAAGCCATTTTTCAATGACGAGTTCCACGTCGAGATCCTGAGCGGATCCGGCCCGTGTTTCAGGCTGCGCAAGCAGGCTGTTGCTTGCCAGCGCGCTGATCATGCTGCCCAAGTGAAACAGAGTGGGCTGGCCGACTCCCACAAATTCGAGGTATTCCTTTCTGGAAATGGCGGGCAACCCTACGCCGAGGCTCTCGCTCATGGTTTTTCGCAGGGAGCTGTTGTACTTTTCCAGAATGCTCCAGATATAATTGTGCTGGTATTCCAGCACGTCCCGCCCTTTTTGTTGAAAAGCGGCCATGTCCGGCTTGTGCAGAAAGTTGAGAAAATCCACTTGGTTCGCCAGATCCCTGGGCGTCCAGAGCAGCTTGATGAAACGGTCGCGGAGCCGGACGCGCAGCTCAATGCCGATGCGTGCGGAAATCCTCATGATTTTGGCGGCTTCCAGCAGTTCCGCGGCCGCAGCGGGATCAATGACCGTATAGTAGATCACGGTGAGCTTGCGGATGCCCTTGATCCAGGCGTCCATGATCAGATGCGTGGGAGATTTGCGCCCTTTGGTGTTGGCATCATGTACGTGGTCGTCAAAGGCCAGCTGCGACCAGTCCTCGGGCATTTCTATCAGATGATATTTTTTCAGCTCGCGGCGGACGCTCCGCGGCTTTCCCAGCACGACCCGGCGGAAATCATGGGCCAGCACCAGCTGGCGCAAAGGGTCGTCTTTGGAGCGTACGAGCTCTTTCATGATCTGCAGCAGGACTCTGGCGGTGTTCAGGGGCAAAGAACTTTCAGACGCGGTCAGCACTTCTTCTTTCAAAGTGCGCAAGGCATCGATGCGGTCCTGGGCTTTGCCGCGTTCCAACGACCCCAGAAGGTGAATGACCGCATGGGCGATACGCAGGCTTCGTTTGGCCGCCATCTGTTTGATGCCGTTGGGATGCAGATACGGCGCAAGAATGCGTTTGAAGCCGGAATATTGCCCGCGCTGCAACACGTCATTGACGATGCGCAGCATTTCATAATCCTGCGGATCAAAAAAAAGCCTGTTGGCAAGCCTGCGTTGCTCATTATTCATGGTGGTCACCAGTGCGTCGCCGCTGCGGTTTCCTGCACCGGCGCTTGCAGGAACGGGGTTCGGGCGTCTGTCAGGTTAGTTTAAAAGGGTATAACTCCTTATAATTATACAATTTTATTTTATTGTATTTATGTCATTTATTACTATTGAACAAGCCATGTCAACCAACACTCCCGCCTTTGCCATTGGGAGGAATGCAACAGGTATATTTTGACAATATTGGGATGGAAACAACTCAAAAGAGGCTTTTGAAGACGGCGTCGCGGACGGTATTCAGATACATAGTGAAGAGGAAAACCGTAGCAATAGGGAAAGTTACGATCTTTTCAAAAAGTGGGAGAAGCGAACGTACTCCAAAAGAAACCCTGACCGGCTGAAAACAAGATCCCCAGCTCCTGCTACTCTTTTTCCAGCTCCAGGTAATCGGCCAGGATAACCTTGAGGCCGAAGCCGGGGAAGTTGACGCGGTACTTGTCTGGCGGGAGAGCGCCGATGATTTTGCCGCGGCCGAAGATTTTGTGTTTGCAATAGCAGCAGACATCCGTACGCGATGCCGCTTTTTTGGCCCCGGTCCCGAGGGCCGGTCCGCCGGGAGCATCCGGGGCGAATGCTGCAGAACGTTCGGCCGGTGAGCCCTGGCGCTTCTGGTGCAGGCCGCCGGTGAGTTCTTCGCGGTATTCGTTCAGGTATTCGGTTTCGATTTCCCGGATAAAGGGGCTCAAACACGCGGGTTCGGAGAAATCCTGGCCCCTGCGGTAGAGGTTTTTGGGCGCGAAAATTCCCAGGTACTCGCGGGCGCGCGTACAGGCCACGTACATCAGCCGCCGCTCTTCCTCCAGGTCGTCCGGATTGTTCAGGGCGTGGCGCGAGGGAAAGCGTTCTTCCACCGCGTCTATAAGCAGTACGGCGTCCCATTCGAGCCCTTTGGCCTGGTGGATGGTCGAAAGGGTCAGCACCTCGGTGCGTTCCTCTCCCCGGTCCGGGTTTTCCAGGCTGAGGTCGGCCAGGAACTGCTCCAGGTCCTCGTATCCCAGGGCGATCTGGGCCAGCTCTTCCAACCCCTTCTGGCGGCGCGGATAGTCGTCCGGATAGCGCATCTCCAGAATAGGCTCGTAGAATTCCAGAGCCATGGTCGCCAGGGCCGCCGGCGTACGCTGGTCCTTGCGCAGGTCTTCGAGCAGCTCGAGACAATCACGCAGCTCGGGCCATTTGGCAAAGGCCTTTTGCAGTTTTTTTTCGTCATTGGCCAGCAACTCGTTGTGCAGCCGGAGCGCGGTCTTGGGGCCGATGCCGTTGATGTGCGAAATGGCCCGCTGCCAGGCCAGCGTATCGCCCGGATTCAGGGCCAGGCGCAGAAAGGAGAGCACGTCCTTGACATGCGCGGCTTCGGAAAAGCGCAGTCCGCCGTATTTCTTGAAAGTCACGCCCAGTTTGGCCAGATTGGTTTCCACATTGTAGGACTGGTACCCGGCGCGGAACAGCACGGCGATTTCGCTGGCCGGGTATTCCTTGAGCAGCTCGACGATTTTGTTGACCACCAGGCGCGACTGGGTCAGGTCGCTGAGCGGACGCAGCAGTTCGGGCTTGGGGCCTTCGGTCCGTTCGGAAAACAGGTGTTTCTGAAAATGGGCCGTGGCCTGTTCGAGAATTTTGTTGGTCAGGTCCAGAATGGGCTGGGTGGAGCGGTAGTTCTGCTCCAGCTTGACCATTTTGGTGTCCGGAAAATTTTTAGGAAACTCCAGGATATTGCGGACGTTGGCACCGCGAAAGGCGTAGATGGACTGCGCGTCGTCGCCAACGGCCATGACCGTGTTGGTTTCGGGTGTGAGCAGTTGTACCAGCCGGGCCTGCACCAGGTTGGTGTCCTGGTATTCGTCGATCATGATATGGCCGAAGCGGCCGCGCAGCCAGTCGCGTACACCGTGGTTCTCTCGGAGCAAGGACTCCAGCCCGAAGAGCAGGTCGTCGTAGTCCAGCAGCCCGCTTTCGCGCTTGCGTTTGACGTACGCCTTGCCCATTTCCCGGAAATCATCCGCATAGGTCATCAGATGAAAGGCCTCACGGGTCAGGATCGTGTCCAGGGTGAGCTCCTTGTTGCGGGATTTGCTGAGCATTTCGTAGACCGTGCCGATTTTCGGAAACGAGCGGTCGCCTTTGCCGATTTTCAGTTCGGCCTTGATGTCCCGCAGAATATGCTCGGCGTCCTGGCGGTCCATGATTACCAACCTGTCCGGGTAGTCCGGAGGCGGATTGGTCCGCAGGATCTTGTAGGCAAAGGAGTGGAAGGTGCCGCCCTGCACCGCGCCCACCAGGTCCGCGCCGTAGCTTCCGAATCCGCCGATGTTGCCCTGGCTGTTGCGCAGCAGGTCGCCCGCGCGCAGCAGCATTTCCTGGGCCGCCTTGCGGGTAAAGGTCAGCAGCAGAATGGCCTCGGGCGGAACGCCCTGTTCCACCAGGTAGGCCAGGCGGTAGACAATGGTCCGGGTTTTGCCGCTGCCCGCGCCGGCAATGACCAGCAGCGGGCGGTCCGTGGTGGTGACGGCCTCGTACTGGGCCGGGTTCAGTTCGTTTTGATAATCTATGCTCATGCGTCGTATATGTGGTCGGTTGTGCTTTCCGCTGCTCCATTGAAATGGTCAAGGACCAGCCTGCCCACGTCGCGGACGCGTTCCGGCCGGGCTCCGACGCTGTCGTAAAAAAACGCGTCGCCCACGGTGTGCGTACCGTGGCGTCCGTGCAGACCGAACAGCGCGCGGCTGTCGAACTTGGCCTTGAGGTCAAAGCCCGGATTGGGCGTACAAAGCAGATCGGGCGGCTGGTAGCTGGCTATTCCCGCGTTGCGGAATTCGGCTTCCACCGGATAGAGTGCGTCCCTGGTCGCAACCTGTTGCATGACCGGTTCGCCCTCAAAGGTCAAGTGCAGCAGTCCCTGCCTGACGTCCTCCAGCAGCCTGTGCAGCTCCCCTGCCCCGTACGCGCTGCGGGAAAACCGTTCGCGCGCGTGCAGGTAAATCCGCCCGGGATCCAGGGCAAAGCATTTCGTCTCGGGCAGAATCCTCCCGGCGTCCAGCTCGTGCGCCTCCAGTCCGTCCTGAACAGGCGTCAGCCGCAACAAACCCTGCTGTTCGAGCCAGGTGTTCAGGTTCACCTCTATCTTCAGCGCGCAGAAGCCGTGGTCGGCCAGGGCCACCAGACGTTTGGGCTCGGGCAGGCTGTCGTAGCGTTCGAGCACGTCGCCGATGAGCGCGTCCCAGTGGCGCAGAAATTCCAGGCAGGCCGCATGCAGCGGATGGTTTGCGTCCGTGCAGGCCGGAAACAGAAAATGGAACAGCCGGTCGGTTTCGGTCAGCACGAAAACAAACAGATCCCAGGCCAGGTCGGGCCAGAGCATGTCCAGGGCCTGGCGGCGGGATTCCAGGGTGGCGCGCAGCTCGCTGAGCAGAAATTCCGGATCCTTTTTACCGCGTACGGTGTCCGCCTCGAGCTTGTAGCCTTTGGCGGCCAGGCTGGGCGCCAGAAAAGGCGGAAACACGGCCCGGCTCAGCTCCGGGGCCACGAATCCGGCCACGAGCATGCCGGGCAGGGGCGCGGCCGGGTAGGTATTGGGCAGATTGACGACCCGTACGCTTTTGCCCTGTTCGCCCAGACGCTGAAAAATGGTCGGGCAGCGGACCCAGGCGGCGTTGGCGATATGCAGTTCGTAGCTCTGCGGATCCAGGGCCGTGAACCCGAAGACCCCGTGCTCGGCCGGACCCGCGGCCGTGTAAAAGGAGGTCCAGTTCACGGGCGAAAGCTCGGGCAGCTCGGCCCGGATCGCCCCGGACTGCGGCGCCAGAGCCAGTTTGCTCAGATTCGGGAGAACGCCCTGGGCGGACAGGGAACGGGCCAGCGTATAGGGCAGCCCGTCCAGCCCCAAAACCACCAGGCGCGTACGTGCTAATGCTTCCATGCGGGGCGTGATACCAGCTGCGCGCCAGATAGGCCAGCGTCAAAGGGGAGGGGAAAAAATGCCTCCGGCGGCTTAAGGAACTTTTTGGAAAAAGTTCCTTAAGAATCCTTAAAAACTTTAGATGGTTAATGCGCGTCTGTTGTACGATATAAAATTTAAATTTATTTACGCGGGTTCAGGCTTAGGGGCTGTCTCTCTTGGCGAATCTTCGAGCCTAGAGAGATTTAAGAGCCACCGCTACGCTGCCTTACGCCTTGTCAGCAAGATTCATTGCGGCCCGCAGGCCGAGCAGGTAGCTTTCGGCGCCGAAGCCCACGATGGAGCCGGCAGCCAGGGGCGCGATCACGGAGTGGTGGCGGAATTCCTCGCGCGCGTGGATGTTGGACATGTGCACTTCCACGATGGGTACGGTGAGGATGTCCAGGGCGTCGCGCAGGGCGATGCTGTAGTGAGTCCAGGCTCCCGCGTTGATGACCACGGCCCGGATGGAATCGTCCGCAAAGGCGGCGTGGATCCGGTCGAGCATTTCGCCTTCGTGGTTGGTCTGGAAAAAATCGATCTGCGCGCCCAGTTCGGCGGCCAGGGCGTCCAGCTTGCGGCGGATGTCCTCCAGAGTCTTCGTACCGTAGATTTTCGGATCCCGCTTACCGAACATGTTCAGGTTGGGACCGTTGAGTACGAGTATTTTCATGGATCGCTCCTATTGGGTGTCGCTTGTGTCGTGAAAGTGCGCGGCAATGGCGTCCACCAGGGCGTCGATGGACTGTTCGGCGACGATGACCGCATGGGCGGCTTGTTCGTACAACGCGGCGCGCTGCTGCAGGGTGTCGCGGATCTCCTGGCCCGGATGGTAGGTTTCCTCACTCGGGGCTGCGTCCTCTGTGGCGCCCAGGCGCGGGCGCTGCACCAGGTTGGGGTTGCGCATCAGACGCTGGATAAGAATCTCGGGTTCGGCCTTGAGATAATAACTGCGGCCCGAGCGCAGGATGAACTCCCGGTTGTCCGCGCGCAGTACCACGCCGCCGCCGGTGGCGATGACGGTACGCGGCGCGCAGGCCTCGCGCAGTATCCGCGACTCGTGCTTCCGGAATCCCTCCCAGCCCTCCTGGGCCACGATATCCGCGATCTCCTTTCCCAGCTGCTCGCAGAGCAGCAAATCCAGATCCACAAAGGCATACCCCAACCGTTTGGCCAGGGCCTTGCCCACGGTTGTTTTTCCGGAAGCCCGCATACCTATCAAAAACAGCGGGTGGTCGGTAGACTCGGTCATAAGCGGCAATCCTTGGTTAGACGAACAAACGGCAGTGCTCCTTGCAGAGCAACGGGCATACCCTATTACGCGCCGATGGGGAATCCCGCGAATTGGGCGGGAGCGCCGCAGCCGGGTATTGCCCTGACGCGGATCTTGCTCTACAGCATACGGCAGTTATTTCATTAACAGGAGTTTACAGGAGACGCCATGGACTTTTCTCCCGCACGTTTTATCGGTGATACGGTACAAACGCTCACCCATCCGCAAACGTATTTTGAAACAATGCCCGTGGACGGAGGTTTTCTGGAACCAGTGATCAAGGCGGCGCTTTACGGGCTGTTGAGCGGCGTCGTGCTCTGCGTTTTGGGCATGTTCAAGCTCACGGGCGTGCCCGTGCTGGACAGTCCGGACGCATCGGCCCTGGCTTTGCTGGCCATGCCCCTGCTGGTGGTGCTGCTGAGCTTTGTGGGCGGCGCGCTGCTGCTGGTGGGAGCCATGGTTTGCAAGGGCGGCGCGCCCTATCAGGCCGCCGTACGCTGCATGGCCTCGCTCATGGCGCTGGAGCCCGTGAACCTGCTGGTGGACTCGCTTTCGCTGCACGGCAATCCGGTGGCCGTGGGAGTCTCCGTCCTGGTCTCCTGGTACGGGCTGTACCTGGCCTTCCATGCCCTGACCAGATGTCTGGGCGCGCGTCCGAAAGCCGCGATCATTCTGGTGGTGGCTCTGGCCGTATTCAATACGGGCAATACGCTGCTGCCGCTGTTTCAATAGCCGTACCGCGTTCGGCGTCCGGTCAGGACGCCGCCGTATTCCGCTGGCGGAATTTTTTCAGCACCGAGCGCAGGATGTCCATTTCCAACGGCTTGGCCAGGTAATCATTGATTCCAGCTTCCAGAAATTTTTCCCTGTCTCCGGACATGGCGTAGGCAGTGAGCGCCACAATGGGGATGGAGGCGTTGTTTCGCCCCGCCTCCCCGGCCCGGATGGTTTTGGTGGCCTGCAGGCCGTCCATGACCGGCATCTGGATGTCCATGAGCACCAGGTCGAAGCGCTCCTCCCGCAGAACGTCCAGGGCGCGGCGGCCGTTTTCCGCGGTGGTGATGCGATGTCCGAGCCGGTCGAGCAGTTTGGCTGTGGCGAATTGCGAAATGGCGTCGTCTTCGGCCAGCAAAATGTTCAGGGCCCCTGGCAAGGGTTCACGGCCTTGGCCCATGCCAGTTGTGCCGGTGTTTTCCATGCGCTGACCGGCAATTCGGAACGGCAGGGAGAGATGAAAGCTGGTTCCCTGATTCAGTTCGCTGGTAACGGTCAGGGTGCCGCCCATAAGAGACGTCAGTTGCCTGGCGATGGACAACCCCAACCCTGCGCCCTGGTATCGCCTCCTGTACCGGGTTTCCCCCTGCTCAAACGGTTCGAACAGCTGCTCCAGCATAGTTTCGGCAATGCCTATGCCCGTATCGCTTACGCAAAACAATACCCTGGCAAACTCCGGGGTGCTTGCGGGAAGAGCAAAGGCTTGGAGAGTGATACTGCCGTTATCCGTAAATTTTATGGCATTTCCCACGAGATTGCTGAGGATCTGTTGCAGCCGGGCCGCGTCGCCTACAAGCGTATGGGGAAGCAAAGGATCGGCCTGCACCTGAAAAGACAGGTTCTTTTGTCGTGCGGCCGAGGAGAACAATAGTTCCAGGGAGCTCAGAGATTCTGCAAGATCGAACGGTACGGACCGGATGTCGAGTTTTCCCGCTTCAACGCGCGACAGGTCGAGAATATCCGCGAGCAGCCTGGTCAGGCGGTGCGTGGAGTTCATGGCTGTCTGCGCGTACTCGGTCTGTTCTGAATCCAGGTCTGTCATATGCAGCAGCTGGATCATGCCCTGGATGCCGTTGAGCGGGGTGCGTATTTCGTGGCTCATGTTGGCCAGAAACTCGTTTTTGGCTGCATTGGCGGATTCTGCCACCGACCTGGCCTGGCGCAGGGATTGTTCCATGGCTTCCTTTTTCATGGCCAGTTTTTTCAACGTCCGGGTCAGTTCGCCGAGCTCGTCACGGGATGTGAATCCGGGGTCGACATCGCTTGTGCCCGCATGGATGGCGTCCATAAGCTGCTTCTGACTTTCCAGGAAGTTTTTGAAGTAGCGCTGGACGCATATCCAGAAAAAGATTGCCAGCAACACGGTCAGGACGCTGATGGCGGAAGTCGCTCTGATAAAGCGGTTCCGGCTTTCCCAGGTGATGGAGCCGATGGTTTTCAACGCCTCATGCACGGATTTGTGAAAATGCTCCGAACTGGCGTCCAGAAAGGCTTTGCGGTCCTGGATGGCCAGGGAGATGACGTAGAGCTCCTGGACGATGTGGCCGATATCGATAAGAATGGGCTTCAATTCGGGAAACTGCGTCGAGGAGAGTATCTGCCGGGCTTGTTGGCTGGCGTCTGGAAATCTCCCGAAATCAGCAGTCGATAGCATCGTCTCCAAGATTTTGCGGTAATTGGCTATATGCTTCATCAGCTTCATTATTGTTTCAGGCGAAGCTTTGTTGCTCAACAGCTCAGGAATTTTGAAAAAAGATTGCCGCAGCAGCGTTCTCAATTGTTTGTTTTCAATATATTTGTCCTTGAGTTCCAGGGCGGCCTGTTCGTAATTTTTGAGTTGGAACAGGATGGTATGCAGTTGCGCCGCAATGTCTGTACCCGCGACGTATTCATTCTGAAGAAAATGCTCGATGAAGTGTCGTGTTTTTGCGACTTGCTTACGAAAGGCCAGATCGTCTGGTCCGTGGTGTCCTTCTGTCAGATCGAAACGCGAGCGTTCCAACTCGTGCAGGTCCTGGGATAAGTGAAAAAGTGTTTTGGTAACATCGAGTATCTGATCTTCTGCGTGGAAATAATAAAAGAGTCCCGCTGCAAGGAGCACGGACGCCAGGGTGAGCGAAGAAAAGATGTAAAAAGTTTTTCGTGACAGAGTCATAACGAATTCCGGGAAGCTTGTTTCAACGGACCGGTATCATAGAGCAGCTTGTCCAGCTTTCCTTGTTCTTCCGCCACGGCCACTTTTCCGGTTAATTTTCCCGATGCAATCAAGGTTTGTATCCAGAATCTTACGCCCGCACGCCAGGCCGGTGTAAAAGTATTCAGGAAATGGATGGACGGCAAAGAGAGGCGTTCGATTTCTTCCGGCTGGTCCAGCCACTTGGCCACCACTTTGGCCGCGTCCAGAGGATGCGTCTGAATATAGTCATGGGCAAGCCTGACCAGCTGTACCATGGCCGTAGCAATGGCATTTTGATCGCTTACAAAGGTTCTGTCCACGGCGGCCAGGGCGCAGCAGGGGTACTCACTCCATTGTCCCTCAGGCGGGAGCTGGTCCAGAGAACAGATCGTCCGTGCGCCAAGCTCCTTATGAGCCAGCGTCAGAAAGGGCTCCATGACCACGAATCCGTCGAGAATGCCGTTTCGCATAGCGGGAATGAGATTGGCGGCTCCGTACATGTTGATGAGAACCAACGGCGTATGCGCCTGGTGCAGATGCTGGGAAAAAGGAATTTTTTCGAATTCCAGAGCTTGTTCTAGAATGAGATTCTGTACGGAGGAAGCGGTCTTGTAGCCGATGCGTACGGGGGCCTCGGCCCGGGAAAGGTATGTGACGAATTCAGGCCAGTTTTTTACAGGGATGTCTTTGCGCAGCATGAGTCCGGCTCCACCAGTCATCAAGGGCATCAGGATGCATAACGGACTGCCCGAGTCTATTGCCTGGATCATGGCCGGGACTCCGCCGAAGCAGATGTCCAGCTGACGTTCCGTAAGCTTGCGGACCAACTGGGCGCCGCCGGTGGAGCAGACGAGGTTGAGGCGGGCCAGCAGGGTATTGTGAACATACAATTCGTACCGCTGGTGATAGGTGATTTCCTTGAGGTATACGTTCGCGTTTTTCTGAAAAAAGTTCGGTCTGGAGGCGGCTATGTAGAGAGCCGCATGATGGTCGTGGGGCGCATGACCGACGTTGATTTCCGGAATTTCTTCCGGTGACGTACAGGCAACCAGCAGCAATGCGGCCAATAAAAAAAGCAGAAATCGATGAAAAGACATCTTGTTGATTTCTCCATAAAATTCTGAACGGCTACAGCTGATTATATGATGATGTAAAAAGTTTGATAGTTCCTGCAAAACGAAAATTTTTTTTGCAATATATCGCAGACAATACGTTTGAACAATAGGAAGTTGCATTTGAAAAGCGCCATGTTTGTTCTCTGGACAACGGTTATTGCTCAAAGGAGCAAGACGCATGCAGCGGATCGCGGCATGAATCCGTTGTTTTTATCTATGATTGTTTTTTGGATATTTCAATCCCCCCGGGCACTGTCCCGGTTCAACTTGCGGGATACTATGGAGAAGGCTATAGTACGTTGCCTTGAATGCCAACATACTAAATTAATAATGATAAATTAAAAAGGCGCCTTCGCTTGCGGCCTGCGGGGTATACTATTGATGCCGGCAGTCGGATTAGGGACATTGCATACGACGGATGGATGGTTACGGGGGCTGTTTACGAAACTGTGTCCTTTGAAGATACGCGCCTGGGTGTATTTTGCGCTTGTTTTGGTCATCTCCCTGGTGTTTCATTGGAATGTGTTCACCTCTTTGGTACGTCCGCAGAATCTCTCGGTAGACACCTATTTTTATTTGGAATCCGCCAGGGAATTGGGGAAATGCTTCGTCGGCGAGGAGTATTACATAGACCCGCTGCGTACGCCCGGATATCCGTTGCTCATCCTGGGGCTGGCCCGGCTGCAGGGCGTGGACATGAAACATACGGGCATGTCTGCCGAAGGCTGGAATGATCCGAACCCGTCCGGAATGGCGTTGCTGCAGTCCCTTCAGGTGCTGCAACAGGCGCTGTTTTTCTGTTTGCCTTTGCTCATTTTCGGTGTTTTTTTTCTCGTTTCCCGAAGTCCGCTTGTGGGTTTCCTCTGTTCCATGAGCTACTACGCGGACACGGGAACTCTGCTGTACCAGCATGCGATTCTTGTGGAGGGCATTTCCATTGCCTGTACCTGGGTAGCCATTCTCGGGTTTGTCTGTTTTTTGCGCCGGCCCAGGTTCTGGCTGCTGGGAGTGCTGGCCCTGCTGCTGGGCATCTTTATCTGGATCCGTCCGCCGCTGGCCCTGTTCGCGCCGTTGTACGCGGTGGGAATTTTTTTCGCACTACGCCGTTCGCATTCCTGGAAACGCGCCCTGGCCGCCTCGGCCGGATTCGTGGGCGGAAGCGCGGTCCTTCCGTTGCTGTGGTGCTTTTTTCATCTGTTTTTCGGCATCGGCCACTTCATGTATACGTCCAACGCGGTGTTCACGCTGCAGCTGTTCGCAGCCCCCAGGCTGATGCGTATGCAGGTACCGGATCATGACCTCAACGTCATGAAAAAGCACATCTATAATTACAGAAGAAACGGCGGACGCAATGGCTTTGTCATGACCGCCGTACAGCACGATGTCATGCAGGAACTCGGCATGACAAACTATTACGATTACTACAAGCTCAAACAAAAGGCCGTTCGCAAAACGATTCTGGAATACCCGGGTGATTTATTGCAAATGGGTTGGGTCAATTTCAAGTATGTCTGGATGCAAAAGAATCTCTTTCATCCGAGTTTTGAAATTGTGATGAAGCTTCCGAAGTTGGCGTTTTTTCACTTGTTCGAAACGCAGTATCTGCCGTTCGGACCTGCAACGCTTCCCGTTTTGGCGCTACTTTGCATCTTTCTGGCAGTGAAAGCCGATGACCAGACGCAACGTCTGTTCTTGTGGTCCCACCTGGCGTTTGTCATTTTGTTCACCTATCTCTGCACCTTGATTTCTCCGGATTTTCCGGAGCGGCATACGGTGCAGGCCCGTCTGGTGATCTACGCGCTGTGTTTCTATTGTGTGGCCCTGTGCCTGGGCATGCTCGGACGCCGGGTGCTGGCCCGGATCGGGCGAAAAGAAGGCGGCGTATGTCTGTTTCAGAACGGGGCGCTTGCAGCGTCCGTGCTTTGTTTCGGGCTGTGGCTGCCCCTGCATGCGGGCTACGACAGAAATTTCAGCGATCTTCAAAAAATCCGGTCCGCCCTGGAAAGCTATCACGCCGCGCACGGGTCCTATCCCGTCAGCCGGGGCTGGAGCGGCGAATTCAATCCAAACGGTTATCTGGGGCCGGGCGCGCATGCGGGCCCGGACTGGGTGCCGGGTCTGGTGCCGGAGTATCTTCCTCGTCTGCCGCAGGATCCGCGCAACAGGTTGGATAAGCGTACGCAGTATATCTACCGTTCAGACGGCAAGGACTACAAGCTGATTGCAAACGGCGCCTACGATTGCCACCAGATCAGCATGCGTTTTCCCGAACGGATCGATCCGGCCCGCTATTGCATCGCCTACGGTTTCTGGACGCAAGGCGCGCGTTTCTGGTGATGCCTGCGGACTGCCGGCCCCGGGAATTGCACGGCGATGCTCCGATTGCCGCAGATTTTTTTCAAAAAGAGAAATTTGCGGCATTTTTTTGCTTCTTAAATGGCCCTGAGTGTGGGAAAGGTTTTGTTACGGTTTTCAATACGACGACACGCAACACCAAAACACGGGAGGCGGCATGGCTCGAAGAGGCGTGCGGATAGCTCTTACGATTGCCGTTTTACTGGGGCTGTATTGGCTCTCCGGCTATTATGTCGCCTATACGGACGACGCCTATGTGGATACGGATCTGATCATGCTGGCCACGGACGTATCCGGTACGTTGGTTGCGGTTCCGGTGGTGGATAATCAAAACGTATCCAAAGGGGATCTTCTGGCTGCAATAGATCCCGAGCCTTACCGGCTGGCCGTACGTTCGGCAGAGGCCGCCGTGGACGCGGCGCGTTCCAGATTGCACCTGCTGGAAAAAGAACTCGTTCGCGCGCAGGCGGACGCCAAGCGGGCGGGCAGCCAGCTGCAGCTGGCCACGGTGACGGAATCGCGCTACCGCCAGCTTCTGGAAAAAAAGGAATTACCGCGCCAGGAATACGACGAAAAGCTGGAGGCCCTGCAAAGCGCCACTGACAAGCAGGTGACCGCGGCCGTCCTGGCGGAGGAGGCGGTACTATCGCTGGATACGCAGCGCAAGCATATCGAGGCCGCGGAGGCTGTGGCGGAAAAAGCCCGTTACGACCTGCGCAAAACCAGACTGCTGGCGCCTGTGGACGGCTATGTCACGGGCCTGCGCATCAAACCGGGGGATTACGCGCAGCAGGGCCAGCGAATGCTCGCACTCATTGCTCTGACCGGTTGGCGCATCAAGGCCAACTATCGCGAACAGTTCATCCGCCACATCAAACCGGGCCAGCGGGTACTGGTCTGGCTGGACGGGTATCCGTGGCGGCTTTACAACGGGCGGGTCCAGAGCCTGGCGCA
Source organism: Desulfovibrionaceae bacterium (assembly GCA_963677785.2). GTDB lineage: Bacteria > Desulfobacterota > Desulfovibrionia > Desulfovibrionales > Desulfovibrionaceae. The sequence continues at coordinate 1,423,929 of CAXXDH010000003.1, forward strand.
CGGCATCTCCCGCCAGGCCGAGGCGGGCAAGGTGCTGCCTTACGTGGAGCCCCGGACAAACTGGATCCGGCTCTCCAGGCGTTTTCCCGTACGCATAGAATTTGCGGACCTGCCGCCGGAAGTCGCCCTGCGCCTGGGGGCGGACGCGCGTACGCTGGTTATTTATTGAAAAGGCTGGGTGTGAGCAGATGTACGTCAGCTATGTGTTCAACCAGTTCACCGAAGGATTGCGGGATGAAATTCGCAACTTCGACCTGGGGTCGCGCCAGGCCAGGCTGGCCCTGGCCGCTGTCTTGTCCAGCGTGCTGGCTTACCTCGCCGCAGTCTGGCTGCAGCTGGACAAAGCCGAATGGGCGGGCATAAGCGCGCTGATCGTCAGCCAGTCCAGCGTGGGCGCGTCCCTTCTCAAGGGGGCGCTGCGTGTGGCTGGCTCGGTTGCCGGCGCGGTGCTGACTCTGGTAGTGGTCGGGGCGCTCGCCAACGAACCCTGGCTGCTGCTGGTCGTGATTTTCGGTTTTTCCATGTTGACGATGTACGTCTGCGCTTTTCGTACGCGGGACCAGTATGCCTGGTCCATGGCCGGGTTTCTGGTTGTAGCCATGGGCATTGCCGGGTTGAATGACCCGGATGCGCTTTTTGAACTGTGCGTGTTTCGCTCGTTGGAGATCATACTGGGAGTTTCGGTGGCTCTGGCCTGTGGTTTTTTGCTGGGTGCCCGGGCCGCCAATGATTTTCGTACGGGCCTGGCCGGATTGTGGCGGCGGACGGGCAGTGGATTTGCCGCTGGCCTGGAAGCGCTCGCCGCACGGGAGCAGGATCAGGAAGCTGCCGGAGGCTCCGGCGCGCAGGAAGTGTTGGCGCAGCTGGAGCCGTTGCGCAAGGAGCTGGACCGGCTGCCCCGCCTGCTGCAGGAGGCGCGTATCGAGGGCAGCTTCAGCCTGGAAGAGGTCGCCTGTTATGGAAGGCTGTTGCGGCGCGGCAAGTCGATGTGCCGTCAGCTGGTGCAGTTTTTTCGTCTGCAGAACATCCACGGGGACAGGCTGCCCGGCAGATTCGGTCGAGAGTTGGAAAGTATTGCCCGTGCCGTGGAAACGTTGTCCGCAACAGTGGTTGCGGGCATTGCGGACGTACGCGGGGGCGATGCCGTACGCCGGGCCGCCGCGGAACTGGACTTGGCCACGGATAAGCTTTTGGGCGCCTATGAGGTCTATCTGGCCGAAGCGGATCTGGGCCGGAGCGGCTTTGACGAGCGCTTGCGTTTTAATCATCTGGTCCGGCTGCTGCGTACGCTTGCCGCGCAACTGGCTGACTGGGACGGCCGGGACATTTCTTCCGGCGAGGAAACAGCGTCCGCACCAGACGTGCGCATGGCCCTGAGTACGGGCCTGGCTCTGGGTTTGGCCATGGTGAGCATTCCTCTGCTCTGGAAGTGGCTGGATCTGCCGAGCCCCATGGGTGCGGCGGTGGCCGCGTTCGTGGTGCTGCGGCCGGACCCGGTGGCCACCTGGCAGAAGGCCCTGCTGCGCATTTCGGGCTGCCTCACGGGAGGGCTTTTTGCCCTTGCCCTGGCGGGATTGCCTGTGATGCAATCATTTTTTCCCTTTTTAACCCTGATTTTTTGCTTTCTTTTTTGCGCAATGTACATCAATTATGGGCAGACGCGATGTGCATATTTCGGACTGCAGGCCGCCCTCGCCATGGTTGTGACGTTTTACCAGGGCAATGGCCCGGCAACGTCCCTGGAGCCGCCGGTCGTACGGCTGGCCGCTATTTTTGTGGGAATAACGGTTTCCAATACCATCGCCAACCTGTTGTATCCGTTTCATGCGGAGCAGGAGCTGCGACGGCTTGTTGCCAGCCTGGGAACCGGCATGGCTCCGTTGCTCCGCCGGTTGCTTGACCAGGAAAGCAGACCGGAGGATGCGGCGGCTTTGAACAATCTGCGTACGTTGTACGCCAAGGCGCCGGGATTGCTGCACATGGCTCCGGACACAGGACAGGTCTCACCCGCTTTGCTTGCTGCTTTGGGCGGGGCGCTGGATTCGTGCCGCATGGCCCTGGGGCAACTCGTTACGTTGCAGGAACTCGGCTGTCCGTGTGTTTTCGCCGCGTATGTGCCCGAGGCGGAGCAGCGGTTGCAGGCCGCCTTTGACGCACTGGCTACAGCCATGCAGCCGGCTTTTGAACGTCTGGAAACAGATACGCCGGATTTGAGCGTATTCAGGAAGCGCGCCGGCGATGCGCAGGAAACACTGGCGGATGCCTTGCTGTTGTTGCGGGAAAATTTTCAGAAGGACGTACGTACGGCCAGACCGGAAAAACTGGAAACGGCGTCGTGGAGCGTACATGCGTCCGGCCTGCTGGATGAACTCGGTTCCCTGGCCCTGCGGCTTCAGTCCGTGGCCGAATGCCGGGAAGCGGAGGACTTTGATTACGGAACAGCTGCAGAAAATATTTTTCAAAGCGCTGGATCGTCCGTCCCCGATCCGCGTTAACACCATACACTCTTGAAGGATGTACTATGAAACTGACCGACATCATGTCATTGGGGCTTTGGATGGAGGTGGAAGAGGAACTTTGTGAAGATTACGGCGTGAATGCTTTTGTCTTTGACGCAGAGCGTCAACGGCTTACGGAAAATCAGGAATTCGGCAACCAGCTCTGCCCGGCGATCAAAGCAAAACCTGCGGGGGAAAAGACCATATGTTCCGCCGCGTTGCAGGGCGCTTTGCAACAGGCGGAGAACTCGCGGCAGACCGTGTTTGAAGAATGTCCGACAGGCATGACCGTGGCCTGCGTCCCTGTCTTTGCCGAGGATGCTTTTGCTGGAGCAGTCTGTTTTTGCGGCGTGTTTACGGGGCGTGGAGAATTGGACGCGTTCATGATAGAACAGGCATCCGGAATATCGGAACAAAAAGCGGAAACGCTTGCCAAAGAGGTAACCCGGATGAGCCGGGAGCGGGCCGAGGAAATAGCGGCCTATATTGAAAACAGTATCAGCGAGTATCTGGAGGACTGAGCTTCGGACGCCCGCTTCAATAGGAGGAGACCATGCCCGTATTGGTAGTGAACGTGGACCATGTAGCCACCTTGCGCCAGCAGCGACTGGGCACAGAACCTGATCCGGTGGCGGCGGCCATCGCCTGCGAGCTGGCGGGCGCGGCCGGTATCATCGTACACTTGCGCGAGGATCGTCGGCATATTCAGGACCATGACGTGGCGCGTCTGCGCGGCGTCATTCAAACCCAGCTGCATCTGGAAATGGCGGCCACGGAGGAGATGCAGCGTATCGCTTTGGAGACCAGGCCCGAAATGGTCTGCCTGGTGCCGGAAAAGCGCGAGGAGCTGACCACGGAAGGCGGCCTGGAATGCGCCGGGCGGGAAGCCTATCTCAAGGATTACATCGCGCCGTTTACCGAGGAGGGAATCACCTCCAGCCTGTTTATCGACGCGGACCGCAAACAGATAGACGCCGCCAAGGAAACCGGCGCGGAATACGTCGAGATCCATACCGGCCATTATGCGGACGCCAAGGGGCGCTCCGCGCGTAAGACCGAACTGGACAAACTTTTGTCTGGCATAACGTACGCGCAGCAGCTCGGCCTGAAGGTCAACCTGGGGCATGGCTTGAATTACACCAATATCTATGGCTTTGCCGAAACCAGCGGCATCCACGAATATTCCATCGGGCACAGCATCATCTCCCGGGCCGTTCTGGCCGGACTCGACCAGGCTGTCCGCGACTTCGTCAGGATCCTTTCCGTTTTCCCCAAATAAGACAAAAACCGGGAGAAACCATGTGGTCTCTCCCGGTTTATTAATGCCTCCGGCGGTTTAGGACCCTTTTTGCAAAAAGGTCCCTGAGAACCTCCAAAAACATTTAGTATGCAAGATGCGTAGCTGAAACAGAGGGGATTTCCTCTTTCCTAGCCTTTGGCGCGTTCTTCCAGCATGGCAACTGCGGGGAGGGTTTTGCCTTCGAGGAATTCCAGGAAGGAGCCGCCGCCGGTGGTGATGTAGGAGATGCCGTCCGCGAGGCCAAAGCTTTCGATTGCTGCGATGGTGTCGCCGCCGCCCGCCAGGGAGAAGCATTCGCTATCCGCGATGGAGTAGCCGACCACCTTGGTGCCTCCGGCGAACTGATCGAATTCGAATACGCCCACCGGGCCGTTCCAGACCACGGTGCCGGCTTTTTTGATGTAATCTGCGTACTGCTTGGCGGTTACCGGGCCAATGTCCAGAATCATGTCGTCGGGGCCGATTTCCTCCACGTTTTTCAGGACCGGGGTGGCGTTTTCCGAGAGTTCGGAGCTGACCACGGCGTCCACCGGAACCGGGATGACACTGCCCGCGTCCTTGGCCATTTCCAGCAGTTTTTTGGCTTCGTCCACCAGTTCGGGCTCATACAGGGACTTGCCCACGTTGTAGCCGTTGGCCGCGATGAAATTGTTGGCAATGCCGCCGCCCACGATGAGCTGGTCGACTTTCTTGCTCAGATTTTCCAGCAAGGTCAGTTTGGTGGAAACTTTGGAGCCGCCCACAATGGCCAGTAACGGGCGTTTGGGTTCTTCCAGGGCCTTGGAAAGGGCCTCAAGTTCGGCTGAAAGCAGCAGTCCGGCGCAGGCCACGGGCGCGAATTTGGCCACGGCATGGGTGGAAGCCTGGGCACGGTGGGCCGTGCCGAAAGCATCCATGACGTAAATGTCGCAGAGCGCGGCCATTTTTTTGCCCAGTTCTTCGTTGTCCTTTTTTTCTCCTTTCAGGAAGCGGACGTTCTCGCACAGCACGATTTCGCCCGCGGCCACGTCCAGGCCGTCCAGCCAGTCTTTTACCAGGCGTACGGGCTTGCCCAGCAGTTCGGACATGTGGGTGGCAACCGGCTTGAGCGAAAACTGTTCGTCGTATTCGCCCTCTGTGGGGCGTCCAAGGTGACTCATGAGAATGACCTTGGCCCCGGCGCTGTCTGCGTACTTGATGGTGTCCAGGCTGGCGCGGATGCGTTTGTCGTTGGTCACGCGGCCCTCTTTGAGCGGAACATTGAGATCCTCGCGAATAAGGACACGTTTGCCCGCAAGGTCGAGGTCAGTCATTTTCAATACCGGCATGGGGTGTCTCCTTGTTGGGTAAATAGTATCTGGGGTTGCAGCCTGGGGGCAAAACACCCCGTGGCTTTTATTCAGTGAAAATTGTTTTCTGCCTACCACAAGCCGCTGGCCAGGACAATCCCCGCCAATGAAACAAGAGCTTGTACGCATTGCAATAAAGGGCCTGGCGGGTTTTGACACTGTGAGGGGAGATATATGAAAAATGCTTGACACTGAAAATGAGATTCATTATCAAATAAAACATGACGACGGTGGAGCAAATTTCTCGCAATCAAAAAATAGAAACGAGGTCTCTTATGTGTTTAGCCAACGCGGTGGGTAAATTAAATCGTCAGGGCATGGAATTCTGTAACCAGGGCAAATACCACGAAGCGCTGACCTTGCTGCGCCAGGCCCTGCAGGTCTGCCAGGAGGGCGAGTTCAAGACCTACGAAGTAAAAATTTTGAATAATATCGGACTGGTTCTGCAAATGCAGAAAGAGTTCAGCCAGGCAGCGGTGTTTTTCGAAGAAGCCCTGGACAAAAGTCTGGGCCTGAAAAAATGCGGCGCCTATCTGGCGGATAAAATTCGCAGAAACAAAGAATCAGCGCTGCGCCAGGCGGCCTGACGCAGCAGATGTAACAGCGCTCCTGCCACCGGGGCTAAGCCGGGGCAGGGGCTATGCAGGAGGATGTATGTTTTCCAATGAAGTTCGGACCGAACCTATACGACGCATCAAGATCTGGGAGCTTCCGGATACGCAATGTTCCATTGTGGGTACCTGCCTGAGTCTGGCCGAGTTGCGTAAAATCGCACGCAAGACCGGAGTCGAACTGCGTAAGAACGTCACGGAATACGAGCTGCACGGCATTTTCGTCGGACTTTGCAAGGACGAGTGCGCGCCCGCCAAGGCCGTGAACAAGTTGCTGGACAAAAAGTACGAACGTGTGCTGCGCAAGTTTTCCATGGGCAAAAGCACCGAAGAGTTGCGTGTCCTCTGGGATGAGACCATGCAACAGGGCATTATTCCCGGCCCCTACTGGGCCATCATGTCCCATCCGACCGCCTCGGCCGGATTGAAGGCCCATGTCTTCGGCGAGGTGCACATGCTTTCGCACGCGGTGGGCGCCTCCAACCGGGGGGACATCAAGCGCTTGCGGATGCTGGAAAAAGATCTGGGGCAAGCCCAGGAACGGCTCGACCAGGTCAAGTGCGTTTACCGGAAACGAACGGCGTCGCTGGCCGAAAAGAACGCCATGCTCCAGCAGGCCAATGCGGTGCTGCGCCAGGAGCTGGAGGCCGGCCGGGAGCAATCGGAAATGGTTGCCGATCCCGTGTTGTACCGGACCAATGCCTTGATGCAAAAAGAATTGGAAGCTCTCCGCCAGCGTACGGAGCATCTGGAAAAACGCATTCAGGAACTGGAAGGGGTCAATGCTGATCTGGAGCGTGAAAACGCGGAGCAGCGCGACGAGCTGCAGCTTATGGAAAACGAAATGGAGCGCGCGGTTTCCGCTGCTCCGGAAGCACCCTGCGGGTGCGAATACGCGGACCGTTGCACGGAACGAAATCTTTGCGGCAAATGCATCCTCTACGTTGGCGGCCGGACCAATCTGATCAAGCACTACCGGATGCTTGTGGAAAAATACGGCGGCCAGTTTATACATCATGACGGCGGCGTGGAAACCTCCAGCAAGAAACTGCAGAAAATACTCCCCAAGGCGGATGCCGTGCTGTTTCCCGTGGATTGCGTCAGCCACGAGGCCAGCCTGTTTGTCAAAAACGCCTGCAAACATTGCGACAAGCCCTGCTACATGCTTCGCAGCTCGGGGCTTTCGTCTTTGACCCGGACTCTTGGAGATTTGACGCAGACGGAAACAGAGCAACCCTATCAATAAATCCTGTCAATGGAGGATGGTCATGAACATGTCCAGTTCCATTTCGTCAAAAGGCTCGCCCAAAAAATTGTTTGCCACGGTGCTCAAGGGCATCAAAAAAAAGACGCAAGCGTCCACCAGCAAATAGGACGTTTACGCATCGTCACAACAGTTGCATCACGATGACCGCGTGGGGTGCCTGACCATGGGGCGACCCTCTGCCAGGATACCGCGGATGCCTGGAAGAGCAAGCCATCCCCGCCATGAAAAGGCGCCCCTCCCTTTTTGAAATCCCATTCGTCCTCCTCTTTGAATCTGAGAAAAATGCCGGTAACTGTCTGTAAGAGACTTTTTTCGAATTTAAAGCTTGTTCGACCGGACGCACTGGCTTGAAAACGGGCAAGTCCGCGGCCACGCCTGATGAGTCCGGTTGTGTCACCGCAAAAGTGAACGAGCTCATTGCCGGATAGCGAGAAACAAGTTTCCCTTTTCGGCTTTGCCATTTTGTCCAGCTGACGCTATCTTCACCACGGTAGGTCGCACGATGTCTGTTTTCGGGAAGAAGCGACCATGATTGCTCTATGAACGCAGCATCCGGCCCATTTCAACATAAGAAAAGAGGAAAAAATGATAGCGAGAAGCACTGTTCAAGCCTTATGCATCCTGGCCCTTTCAGCAGTCCTCGGGCTGGGGATAAACTGCATCAGACCGGACGGCATACCTCTGGTACACGCCACGGCAAGCGCCGTACAACTTGATGCCAATGACGGCGAGATAGCGATCAAAGACGCGGCCATGCTTTTCCTTTCGCACAGGGCGGTCTTTTTGGACGCGCGCAGTCAGATGGAATTCGAGGACGGACACATCCAGGGGGCTCTTGCGGCTCCTGTTGAAGACTTTGACGATGTATACGAAGAAATAGCTCCGAAGTTGAAAACCGCAGAGATGATCATCACTTACTGTGATGGCGAACGCTGTCCCCTCAGCCATGAACTGGCCAAGAGGCTCAAGACGCGGGGTTTTGACAACGTCTATGTGCTGAAGAACGGCTGGAAGCTGTGGCAGGATGAAAAATTACCGGTTGAAACGGGCGTTGTCAGTTTTCTTTTCCCTGTTTCGGAGCGAGCGGCATGCACCGAATGCGGAAGCTGAGTACGTTTCCTCTCCTCCTGCGCCTGATGCTCGCCGCCATTTTCATCTACGCGAGTATAGATAAAATACGCTATCCCGCCGAGTTTGCAGCAATCGTTACGAATTACCGCGTGCTGCCGGACAGTTTGATCAATCTCACGGCAATTGTTTTGCCCTGGCTTGAGCTTGTTCTCGGCGTTCTGCTGGTATTGGGACGGTGGCGGGGCGGGACGCTGCTGCTGGTGAACCTGCTGTTGCTCATCTTTTGGACCGTGCTCGTATTCAATTACTTCCGCGGCATTGATATCAGTTGCGGTTGTTTTTCAACAAAGTTCGACGAGTCCTCCAGCATGGTCTGGTATCTGGTCAGGGATGGTTTCTTTCTATGCCTTGCCCTCTGTGCGGGGGCGTTTCATGTAAGAGCGCGTAAGGTTGCGGGATAAATTTTCAGTAGGTCCTTTTTGGATGACCAAAGGGGAGCGGCACCTTGCGTGAAGTCCGGCTGTAACCGCGTATCTGTTCTCCAGACAAACCTTGTTTTTTGCTCAGGCGTCAATTCAAATTGCCGGCCGGCCAGAAGCCGGCCGGCTTTCACGTTCAAGCTTTCAGGGCAAAATCCACTGCCGCCTGGCAATGAAGCCAGGCCGTGTTGAACATGGGGAGGTCGGGGCGGTCTTGCTGGCGCAGCAGCAGGAAGATTTCCGTGCAGCCCAAAATGACTCCCTCGGCGCCTTGGTCGCGGACCATTCTGTCCACGATCTCAATATAGCTCTGCCGCGACGCGTCCTTGATATCGAATTTGACCAGTTCGTTAAAAATGATTTGGTCGACCTTGTCTTGCTCCTCCGGTTCGGGGACCAGAATTTCCAGGCCGAAGCGGGCGGCAAATCGTTCCTTGAGATAGGCGAGCTGCATGACCGGCTTGGTGCCGAGCAGAATCACCTTCTGCAGGCCCTGTTGTTGGATGGCATGGCCGGTGGGGTCCGCGATATGAATAAAAGGGACGTTCCGTGAGGCCATAAGCGGCTCCAGGGTGGCATGGAGCGTATTGGATGCGCAAAGGATGACATCCGCGCCGCCTGCCACGAGCCTGTCGATGTGGGACTCCATGTAGCGCTGCAAGCCCTCCCAGTCGGCCTGGCGTACGAAGGCCTCGATATTGCCGAAGTTCATTCCGGAGATCAGTGTTTCCGCTATTTCCCAGCCCCCAAGACGCGCGTTAACCTCGTCGTTGAGGAATTTGTAATATTCGCCGGTGGCTATATTGCTGCAGCCACCCAAGAGTCCGATTGTTTTTTGCGGCAACGGACGTTTGTCCATGATCTGCTCCTTTTGTTTGTGCCTGTTCAACCCTTCATAGGGGATCCGGCGGCATGATTGTATGAACCATATTGATTTTGCGAAAGAATTCAAGGGCTGACTTCAGGGCGTACGCGTTATGAGCCCGACATGCGTTGAACGGTTACAGCCCGTAGTTGACGTGGTGGGAGGTTCCAGGTAGCAAGATCAAGCTGTAGTGAATTGTGGTATTGAGGAGGCGCGGATGCGGAAAAACATCGCTCTTGTGGCGCACGACAATTGCAAACACACCTTGCTGGACTTTGTAGCGGAATATTTTGATAAACTGGCCTGTCACCAGCTTTTTGCCACAGGCACCACCGGCGGGTTGATTGAAAAGCTGCTGCGGGAAAAAGGCGCGCAAAGCGGCTGCCCGGAACGGGATTTCAGCCTGCAGAAAATGAAGTCCGGCCCCCTGGGCGGAGATCAGCAGCTCGGCGCGTTGATTGCGGAAGGCAAGATAGACATTCTGATTTTTTTCTGGGATCCGATGCAGCCCCATCCGCATGATGTGGACGTCAAGGCCCTGCTGCGGCTGGCCGTGCTCTATAACATTCCCACCGCCTCCAACCGGTCTTCTGCGGACTTTCTGATCAGCTCTCCGCATTTCAGCCACGAATACCATATCCGGGAAACAGACGTCTCAACGTATCTGCAAAGAAAAATATGAAAACCCGCATATGATGCGCCTCGGCATGTTGTATCCGCCGGACTCTGTTCAAACAGTGACAACGCGCTAAGGATCCGCTGTGAAAAATAACAGCTTCCGATGCCATCCGTCTCTATTTTTTGCTTGTCTCAAGCTATCCCAGTAACCATCCTCAAATATTTCATTGACTCAAATCTCAATTTTACCCTAATAATCAACACAGAATAACCGATCAGACTTAAGCTGACTTTAATGTTCTATTTATTGTTAAGGCTCGGTCGGGATGTGTTTCCAATGTGAATCGGATCAAGGGAACGTGGTGCGGGAGTACGGCAATGAGTCTGCGATTCGGATGGATTGAAGTACATGCGGTTGACCACTGCAACAACAACTGCCGGTGGTGCAACAACAGTTCGCCCTTTTTCTGTGAATGCAACCACGAACCGGAAGAGTTTTTCCCCTGGCTGGATATTCTGGAAAAAAACAATATCCGCTACAACCACATCTCCATCATGGGGGGAGAACCGTTTCTACATCCTGATCTGGAAGGCTTCATGCGTGCGTTCAAAAAACGCTACAACAAGCCTTTGATGCTGACGACCAATGCTTTCTGGCTGTCTGAAGAAGCCATCAAGGCCTATCAATCGGTCTGGCAGCTCACTAAGCTGTTGTTCGTGTCCTATTATCCCAATCTTCTCAAGTCCATTGGCGGCGAGCAACAGGCGGACAGACTTATTGAACTGCTGCGGTCCTCCTATCCGCATCTTGCCGTGGACGTCCGCAAGCAGCACATATTCACTGAGCTGGAATATTCGCGTCGCGCGTTGGATGTGGAATTTTATTGCGGCATGTCCGAATGTACGGTGCTACGCCCCGATGGAGTACTGTCGCGTTGCGGATTCGGCGGCTTTTCCTATCAGAACCCGTACGCCATCCCTGAGCTTACTGAATCCGCAGACATGTTTTTCGATTTGAACCAGCCGTTCAAGCCGGGCAGGTTCTGGCATTGGCGAAAGCGCTGGCCCCTTGACGCCTGCGCGCATTGCACCGGAGTTCTGCATAAAAAAGTATCCTGGAAAATTGAAAAAGGAACCCGGCGCAACCGGGAAATCGAGTTGCGGGCAAATCTGCAAACGGCCCATGCGCTCCAGGAAACCGGCGACAGCGTTGCCGCCATGGCTCTGATTCGGCGACAGCGACAGGTTCTGCCAGGCTCTGAAAAAGCTCTGGCCGCCGTCTTTGAAACGGGCGGCTTCCCCAGACTCGATCAAAATCCCGCACCACCGCCTGAGCACGCCATGGCGCCTGAAGGCATGCTGCAGAGAAATCAACAGGAAACGGATCCACCGCACCAAGCCTCGGGTGTATCCCCTAAAGCCCCCACGGGGTCGGACCGGGCTGCCAGACAGCGGGTATCTCCTTGTAAATGAGCTTTTTCTTTCGCGTATCGTATCTGCTTATAGCCTGGGCATTTAGAATTTTCCTTCCAAAATACTCTTTTCTTTGCTCGTCTTTATGACAGAAAAAGATATCGTTATTTACTTAAATAATACTTTATAAAGATTTGCAAATGTGCCACAAGGGCAGGGTGTCTGCTGCGCTATTCAAGGTAAAATTCGTACAAGTCTCCACATGCTGGAATATACAATACTGGTTTTGCGGCATGCTCAGACGCAATGTCCCTTGAGACCAATACAACGTTCTTTGCAAATGATTGATTCATGAAAAGAAGCACCAAGCCCTCTGCGGCGGTAGAACAGTGGTGTGCGCTGTTGCAAAAGTTTCACGCTGCGCGTTGGAAACAACAGCCGTACGGGCGAACCAGTGTTGCTTCTTATCTGGGAGGTTCTCCTTTATGAACTCGGAATTCCGAGGGAAAGTGCTTATTCATTCCATTCCCTCGTTGGAAGCGGCGCAACAGATTTACAATATGTTGCGGGCGGTACATCCGGAAGCGAAAAAAGAGGTCCTTCCGGGTTTGTCGTGGGTAGCGGCATAATGTAGGCGATTTCCAGGAGGAGATCGCCGATGAGAGATGTTGATCTTTACGGACAGATTTTGGGTGTCAAGAGCCCTTGGTTTGTAGACAAAGTTGACTTGAAAACGTCTGAAGGCCGTGTGGATATTTGGCTCGAGCATAAGAGCAAGGTGCTTTGGACTTGTCCGGAATGCGGCAAGGAACTGACTTGCCGGGATCATGTGGAAGAAAGGATTTGGCGGCATTTGGATACGTGCCAGTTCAAAACCTTCATCCATGCAAGGATCCCCCGAGTGAATTGCCCCGAGCATGGCGTCAAGCAGGTCAAGGTCTTTTGGGCGGAGCCTGGTTCGCGTTTTACCTTGCTCATGGAAAGGTTGATCATCGATGTTCTGAAAGAATGCTCGACTGTCGAAGGCGCCCGCAAACTGATGCGTATCTCATGGGATCAGGCTTGGGGCGTTATGGAAAGAGCTGTCCGACGAGGCATGGCACGAAAGGAACAGCGCAAAATCAGCTACATCGGAGTCGACGAAAAGGCTTTCCGGAAAGGACATAGCTATATGACGGTTGTCTGCGACTTGCTGCGAGGTACGGTTGAATATGTTGCCGAGGAACGCAAAAAGGCAAGCCTTGAAGAATATTACAAACAGTTGAACGACGAACAGCTCAAGGCAATCAAGGCTGTATCAATGGACATGTGGCCGGCATACTTCCTGGCCACCAAGGAAAACGTACCCGATGCAGCAGGTAAAATCGTATTCGACCGTTTCCACATCATGCAGCATGTAGGGGAAGCCGTGGATAAAGTACGCCGCCAGGAACATAAGGCGCTGATGGCTGAAGCAAACGAAATTTTGAAAGGCAGCAGATACTTGTGGTTATACGCTGAGGAGAACCTCTCGGACTCCCAACGACCGCGCCTGGAGGAACTCAAGAAATCGAATCTGAAGACGGGCAAAGCCTGGGCCATGAAAGAGAGTCTTCGCGGACTGTGGGACTATCTGTCTGTTGGGTGGGCCAAGCGTTTTCTGAAGAAATGGTGTTCTTGGGCCAAACGCTCGAAGCTCGAGCCTATGGGCAAAGTGGCGAACATGCTCATGGATCACATGGACAACATCGTGACCTTTTGTCGGCATCGCGTGACAAACGCTGTTGCGGAGGGGCTGAACAGCAAGATCATGTCCATCAAACGCCGAGCTTGTGGCTACAGCAATAAGGAGCATTTCAAAACAGCGATTTACTTCTTTTGTGGCGGGCTAAAACTCTACCCGGAGATTAGCAAGACTGGGGCCACCCACTGAGTTTCCGGAAGGACCAAAAAAGAAAGGCTTCTGGACCTGATGCGGGAGCGGCCGGTGCGCCTGCTCAATGATGTTTCCGCCAAAGAGAGCGCGGAAGTGCTGGACCACCTTGCAAGCCTCGGTATCACCGCCTCCTTTGAACGCGACAAGCCGCAAGCTGCCGCCCCCGAACCGGAGGATGGTCTGCCAGAGCCGCAGATGCGTCAGGAGGCCGCGGAGGCGACAACTGGAAAGCGCGGGCGGACCTGGTGGATCAGGCAGAGCCTGGCCGTGGGGCTGATTGTCTGCGGCGCGGTATTCATGCTTTGGATGTTCAATCCCGTACTCGCCACCTCGCTGCTGCCTTTTCTGCCCGCGCAATCGGGCGCGCCGAAGTCGGCGGTCAATGCTGCCGCGAGTGCTCCGCTGCTTCATTCCAAGCACGAAGCCACATCCCGTTTTAGGGAGCCCAAAGAAGCAAAGCTCAAGACGGCAACGCTTCCGCAAGTGCTTCCGGTGAATCAGGGGTGTCCCGGCCTGCTGCAGGTGCCGCCCGAGCAGATCTACGATACGTTTCTGCTTCGTTACCGGCTGAAGCCCGACGTACGCTTTGCCATGGCTCTGCGGTATTTGCTGCACACGCGACATGATGCAAACAACCGGCTGGAGATGGGGCGCATGCTTTGGAGCGCTGAGATGCTGAAGATACCTCTTCTGAAAAACAACACCCAAATCAGCGAGCTGCAGGTGACGTTGCCTCTGACCTTCCCCCGTATGCTGGAGGCCCTGGATAACTGGATGCGGCTGCTCGAAGCGCAGGGGTATTCGTTCGCGCTTTCAGACACGCCCGTGCTCGAATTGCCCTACACATCGGCCATGGTTTCCATCTCCCAGGTGGACCAGCGCCGTATCCTCAACGGACTGGCCTCCCTCGACCAGCAATGGCGTACGGGCGGTCCGAATCGTACACTGCTGCAAGCGGCCATTTGCGGCCATGTGCTGCTGCAGGTGACAATGCGTCCGGATCCTTTGCAACGGGCGGACAACATTGCAGGAGACACTCTCGGCATGCTGGCTTTGGCCAGGCACGGCAAACCTGCCGCCGCAACAGCCGTCGAGACCTTCCTGGTGGCCCGGACAATGGGCTATGACGGCTTCGCGTCGGGTCTGGAATTGCCGGAGGATGCCGCAAAGCCGCCAGCTGCGCGAAGCCTGCTGCTCGCGTACGTACGAGAGGATCTCGGTCGGCTGGAAACGTTGCACGACCAGGATCCGTCGACTCTGAGCCGTTATCTTCTGGCGCGTCTGTACGCGGGGGCGGGAAATAAAGCGCGTGCCCTGGAACTGTATACAAACATCAGCCGGGAGCAGCCCTATGGCTTTCCCTGGACCAGTGAAAGCTTTAACGTCAATACGTTGAATGCTTCCAAACAGACGACTTTGGCCTACCCGATGCTGTTGTTGTACCAGGTCGTACCGCCGCAGGGAAACTCTCCCGCCAAAGAAGCCCTGATGAAAGACTGCACCAGGCTGGTTTCAGGAGAAAAGCCGGAACAGGTAAAAAAAGATGGGCAACCAGGCGTCTCTCCTGGCGCGGATATCTCCTTCGAGGCCTTTGACAAGTATTTGGCCCAATGGCAGCCGTTCAAGGATACGGAAGCCTCGGGCTTTTTCATGGACAACGATAAGGCTCGGCTGGTCATGCGCGCTTTGTACGAAAGCGCCATGGAACAGCGCTTCAAACTGCTGTTCCATAACTGGAACGTCGTAGAAATCGCGCATGCGTTTTCTTCCTCGTTGCTGGGAAAGGACAAACAGCACCGGCTTGCCAAGCATTATCTGGCGCAAACATTGATACGCATGGGCAAATCCGGCGAGGCGCTCAGATATGCCGTCGAGTCCTTCAACGACAGGCAGGCTTCGGGAGGATTCGTCTATGATGCGTATGAAATATTGCAGCAGCTGAAAAAAGCGGAGGGAATGGGTAAAGGAGTTGCGTGCAAACTGGATTCCCGGCCCGAATATCAGGCGTTCCTGGGTAATGTTTTTTATTATCAGCGCAACCCGAACATGGCCGCAGCGTTTTATCAAAAGCTGAGCAAAACGGTCGGCGACCAGCTTTGGCTGCAGAAAAATCTCCGGGTGGTCACCAAATCCGACGCTCCGCTTCTGGAATACGCGGCCGCACATCCGGACGACTGCGACATCCAGTCCGCCGTCGGCAAGTATTTTACGGACAAAAAGACCGGACAAGGCTTTGCCAAGGCGCTCGAGTATTACTCCCGTGCCACGGCATTGCGGCCGGACGATCCGTGGCTGCAAATGTATAAAGCCTGGTGTCTTCGTAAAGTTGGCAGGTGCGATGAGGCCATCGCCATTCTCAAAGACGCCGTCAGCCTCTACCCGGGGCGGGATTTGACCTACACGGAACTGGTGACCTGCCTGGCAAAAGCTTATCTGGACAAGGGCGATGCCGCGCAAGCCGTTGAAACCATCAGGGACGAAATAGCCAGCTATAAAAACGATACGCTGGTCACGGGCGCCAAAGCCTACGAACAGGCCGGAGATTTGGGAAAAGCCGAAGAACTTTATATCAGATCCGTCGAACGGTATCCGTCTTCAGCCTATTCCCAGTCCAATCTGGTGAAATTCTACTGGAAACAGGGGGATTACGCCGAGGCCGCCGCAGTGGTCAAAAAAGGGCGGGCTCTGGGGGCAATGCGCTATGACTGGTTCTTCGAACCCTTTGTCGCGGTTTTCAAGGACCAGCCGCCGGAAAAGGGCTTTGAGGCTTACAAGGCCTTTGCGGATGCGTCGCGGCCGTCTTGGGAAACGGATCGCCTGGCAAAGGAACTGGATAAAAACGGACTGCATCAGCTCGCCTACGACGTGGCCGCATTGCATATGCCGGTCAATCCGCACTCGGTGGCCATCCGGTATATCCTGCTGAACACCATCGGGCGTACACTTCCGAATCCGCCGGAGACCATGGAGGTCTTTCATGATCTGATCAGATCGGACTATCGCAAAGACCGCCTCCAGAACATGCTCATGACCGAAGGAGAATACTCACTGACTCTGGAAATCTACAAAAATCCCGAAGAGTTCGACAATAACGTCCGCCACGCCATAATGCTGAACAATCTGATCTGCTGGTTGCGGCTGGACAAACAGCCGCCTGAGCTGGAACAGGAGTTCGTGACGTTCTTCCAACAAGAGCGGGACAGTTATATGATGCTGCCGGGACGGTTGCTGCTGGGCATGCTGGACAGGGCCGCGTTCCTGAAAGCCTCGGACACCCGCAGCAAGCGCGCCATGGCCTGTTATTACATCGGCCTGCAGGAACGCTTGCAAGGCAATTTCGACAAGGCGGCTATCTGGTATCAGATCTGCCGGGAAACCAGGGGACGGGTCTATGAAACCGGCTTTGCCGTTGCCGAGCTGCGCCGCTGGTTCGAAGTGGGTACCAGCAATCTCGCCAAGCTGAACAAGGCCGACGTCCTGCGGGTGAGCGCGGCGGACTGACGTGTTTCAGGAGTTTTCAACTCGTTTGGCCGGGTGAACGCGCAGAGTCCGCCTGCCGCAAGTCAGGCGTCTTTTTCCGGAGATGACGTTTCTCCGGTATTGCGGTTCCAGTTTTCCGGCTCGATTCGGCCGTCATAGGCGGGCAGGGCCAGCACGGGATCACCTGGATTGAACTGGGACCACATCCGGTTGACGGCGTTTGTTCCGAACGTACGTACGCGCGCGACTTCTTCCAGGTTGAGCGCGTCCGTCATGATGGCGGGCGCTTCACTGGGCAGCTGTGTACGGACGTTGCCCTCCGGATCGACGATCAGACTTTGCCCCGTACCGTCCGGAGCGCCCGCATTGACGCTGACCACGAAGACCTGGTTGAAGATGGCGTTGGCCCGCACCAGCACCAGCTCCTTTTCCCGATCGCAGGTGGAGGTCATGACCTGATTGACGATGACTTCCGCCCCCAGCCAGGCCAGCTGGCGGCAAACCTCGGGAAACCAGATGTCGTAACAGATGGCCAGCCCCAACCGTCCGATGCCCGGAAGATCCACAACCGTGAACGACCGCCCCGGCGTATAAGGCTCGTAAGGGCGCCAGGGAAAGCATTTGCGGTATGTGGCCACAAGCTCGCCCGCTGGGGAGAAAAGCGGAGCGGTATTATACGCGCCGCCCTTGCCGTCTTGTTCGCAAATGGTGCCGGGCAGCAGCCAGACCCCGGCCTGCCTGGCTATTGCAGCCAAGCGCCGCATCAAGAGCCCGTCGATCCGCTGTGCTGATCCCAGCAGCTGCCGGTTGCGCTGCTCGGGCGTACCGCAGGCTTTGAACAGGTGGCATTCAGGATACGCCACCAGCCTGGTACGGGGAAAATCCGCCAGCAGGGTGAAGAGTTCCGCTTCGAAAAGTTCCAGGTCGTTTTCAAAGGATCGTGCGGGCGCCTGAACCGCCAGCAAAGGAAGAATACGGGCCATTGCTGCTCCATTCGGATGTGTAGGGGGGGGGTGTTCTTTTCCGGGATAGCTTCCGTGGGCTCTTTGGTGAAGCATTTTATCAAAAAGAGCAACCGGTCAAAGCCGTCGGCATTCCTGTAATGACATTGTTCTCACACGCATTGTGTAACGTCAGCCTCTTCCGGTCGGATCGCAACAAAAAAGGAGCCGGCCTTGTTTCAGCCGACTCCTATTTGCGTGCGTAGTCCCATGTCGTACGGGCGTCGCATTCGCGCATCAGCGCGTTGAATGCAGCTGCCTCAGGGGGCGTTTATTCCTGCGCCGAAGTATCTCCGGTCCGAGGTGCTCCAGGGGAAGCGGCAGCAGCTGCAGAACCGGTTTTTGCTGCGGCGAGGGCAGGGTTCGGGTCAGCCAGCCGTTGCGCTGCGGCGTGAGCAGGGCGTAGAGGCTGATCCAGCTCAGGGCGGTGATGGAAAAACAGACATAGGGAAAAGCCCAGAGAAAGTCCCAGCCGCCGTGGCGCAGGCGGTGGACCGTGGCCGGAACCAGTCCGCTGATCAGAACGCCCAGGATAAGGTTGTAGCCGAACAGCAAAGGCACGGCGGCCAATCCCCAGAGCATCATGACTTTGAAGATCTCGGCCATAACCAGGCGCGTCAGCTCCATCACAAGATTGATGCGCGCGCCGGACAGGGGTTCGGGCCGCACTTTTGTGAAAAGGAAACGGGCCATGGCAAGGCTTTCGCGGACATTGCTGCGCGCCCAGCGCAGATACATTTTGCAGAGGTCGGCATAGCCGGTGGGCACGTTGGTAAACACAACGGCTTCGCGCTGAAAATGGGTGAGCCAGCCTTGCCGCAGGATCAGATTGGTCATGGCCCGGTCCTCGCCGATATTGGCCTCGCGGCCGAAAAAGCTTTGCCGCAGCCATTCTTCCAGAACGGGTTCCGCGGCTTCCCGGCGGTAACCGGAAAGCGCGCCGGGCGTACACATTACCGTGTTCACCCTGCTCTGAGCCAGGCGGTTGAAATCAAAAGAAAAGGTAAAAACCACGTCCAGCATCCTGGGGATCATGCCCGCAGCTTTGTTCAGGACACGAACGTTACCGGCAACGGCTCCAACACGGTGGTCGCGGCTGAAGGAGCTGACCATCTGCCGCAGCGCCATGGGGTCCACCTCGCTGTCGCTGTCGATGGTGATCCAGATCTGGCCTGTGGCCCGTTTGAAGCCTTCGTACAGCGCATGGCGTTTGCCTTTGTTCACGGGCTGGCGCACCAGTTGGACTATGGAGCCCAGCTCCCTGCGCCCGGCCTGCATCCAGCGCCAGGTATCGTCCCGGCTGCCGTCGTCCACGCAGACGATCTGTAGTTTGCTTTTGGGATAATTGCTTTTGGCCACGCTGCGCATGGAATTGAGCACCTGGCGCCCCTCATTGTAGGCCGGAATGACCACCGTGCAGGATAACAGCTCCTGATCGGCGCAGACGGCCACTCTTTTATGGTTGAGTACCAGCAGTACGCGCCAGATGAAAACCGCAATGTTGACCATGACCAGAAGCTGCAGGGCCGTGACTATGGGCGAGTGCTTGAGGTCGCTTCTAATATTCTCCAGTTCTTCCCCGTAATGCAGAGTTAACAGTATGGCCACAGCCGCCAGAACAATCACTCCCGCCAGGATAACCAGCTTGTTTTGCGAATTGTTGTCAGCCTTGCCCTCGGATAAGGTAGAGTCGGGCAAGGGGCCGGTCGGACTATCCGTTGCTACGGATTTTCGAAAAAGACCTGTATTCATGGTATTCTCCTCAGTTAGTGCAATACCGGAACACTGGCTTTACAATTCTTAATGGCAACAAACCAGAATAAAAGGAGTCTTTTACAAAACTTTTGCAGATTGCAGCATCCCGGATAGGCTTAATGTACCTGTTGTCCAAAAAAGTCAACAAGTTTTACACTGCAATTTTACTGTATTGTAAAATTTTTTCAGGTGAATAATCTAAAAATATTCTTGAGCAGGTATTTTAAAGGGTCCGAGAGAGTGGATCTATTGGACGAGCATACTTTATTTCGAGGAATAATTTTTTTCCAGAAAATTCATAGTATTTTAATGAGAGAAAATAGAACACGAACAAAACTGCTAACAAGCGTCAAACTCTGTTCATAAATCTAAATCTTTTGAAAAAAACACGTATGTTTAGTAAAATATTCTATTTTTAAAAAGATTCACTGCGACTTATTTTCAATATAGTAATATGATGTGAAAAATTATCTACTTCTTATCTAATGTTCTTGAGTATAAAAGAGAAATTTGTTTTAAGTTTTGTTTTTTTGTTTAAAGCTCTATCTCAACATGTCATTTTTATTGTTTAAAATAGTAAATCTTCCAGCGAATATAGTTCATGTTGTAATAGAAAAAATCAATGGCGACAGGGAATACAGCTGGACGGATTGTCTGGCCATAGCGCGCAGGTAAGAAAGTTGAGGCCGGCAGGTCTTTCGACCATCGGCATGCGGCTGAGAGGGGGCCCGGATGCAAACGTATTCCTGTTCGGCCTTGGGACCTCAACGCACCCGCTTGAGCGTACGCTGTATCAGTTCCATGTCCTCGGGATTACGCTTGGCCTTCCTTTTCAGGTAAAGCTCCTGGTAGGACGTAAGCCCCTGGTCGGTCATTACAGCGTCCTGGTTAATCCAGGCATAGAGCTTCACGGGTTTGTTCGCCAAGCTTTGCAGTTGATCCTGCAGGGCCAAAAGATTTTGTTTTTCGAATACGCCCGACCCGTTGATGTTGGCGAGGAGGGCGTAATGATTTTTTTGGATGTCCTGGTGCACGGAGTGCAGGATAAAGTATTCGTTTTTTTTCAAGGCGGATTTGAGCGCGAGGACCAGGGCATCCATGGTTTTCCGTTGTTGCTTAGTAGGGGTGATGGTCGTTTCCCAGCCTGGCAGGATGGCCCCGTTGTCCGTATACAGGGCGATGTGTTCGAAGCGCAGAACCAGTTTGAGGTGCGGTTCGTCCACCTCCTTGCGGATGGTGTCCTGGAGAAAACGGATCTCCGAAGCTGCCAACCGGCGGAAACCGGCTATTCTGGCCAGGATTACGGGTTTGTCCTGTTGTTTGAAATAATCGGCCGTGACCAGGTGTAGATCCGTGTGGTCCTTGAGATAGTTCTTGATCGACAGTTCGGCATTTTGCAGTGCGCGGACCTCGGGCCGCACTTTTTTATCTATGAACAACCCGTCCAGATTCCTGTCGACCACGGCGACGTCGGAGCCTTTGGAAGAAACAATGTTGGTGTTGACCTCGCGTACGACCAGATGGACGGGCATTTCAAGTTTTTCCGCCAGCTGGTCCTCCAGCCGCTGCACGATATTCGAATCCACTTTGACGGGCGTGTGAATCTGCGCCATGGCGTGCACTTCGCCATCCCGTATGTTCGTCACCAGCATATCTATGCCCGAAGGCGTGTAACCGGCAAGCTCCACAGTAAGGCGTTCTTTGATCTTATGTTCGGTGATGCGGTGGCGCGTGATGGAAAGCAGCGAATGGCCCAGCACCAAGGCCATGATCACAAACCCGACGGCAGCCAAACCGACTTTGCGTACGATTCTGTCCGATGTGGTGACGCCAGCCACCCGGTGCATTCCGGCCCGGTAAAAGAGAATGGAAGATACGAGCAGAATGGAGATGAAGTTGGTGAAAAACAGCAGAAACGATCCCAGGGCGCCGTCATACGCTCCAAAGGCCAGGCACAGGCCCGAATTGCCCAGCGGAGGTACAATGGCCGTGGCAATTGCTACGCCTGGCAGCGCGGGGCTGATTTTTTCATCGATCAAGGCGTAGGCTCCGGCCAGACCAGCCAGTACCGCCACGGCCAGATCAGCCAGATTGGGGCGCGTACGCGATAGCATTTCCGGGGTGATGGATATGTAGGGATCTACGGAAATCAGCAGAAAGCCTACTCCGTACCCCATGGCCACGGCCATGATCATGCCCAGCACCTCGGCCCGTATCGCGCAGTCCATGAGGGAGGTGTCTTCGCGCACCAGGGCCAAGGAAATGCCGAAAATGGGCGTCATCAACGGCGCCACCAGCATGGCACCTATGACGACTGCCGTACTGTTGGTAATCAGGCCGAAACCGGCGATGAGAGTGGAAACAACCACCATGACATAAAAGCGAACCTCTGGTTGCGAGCCGTCGGCTATGCTTTCAAATACTATGCGGGCGCGTTCATGAGAAATGTCCAGCCGCAGGGAATTGCTGAGAATTCGTGAGAAGTATTGGATAAAATTCTCATTTGGCCGTTGCATGCGTGTGACCTCCTGGTCGATGATGATTCCCGTTTTTCTCGTAGCGGTGCTTTTCCGGGGGACTGATGGTGCGACAAGTTTGCTTCTTGCGGACTGGAAGCCGGAGCCAGAGTCGACTTTGCATATTTTTGTACGACAAGCCTTACATGGAAAAATGGTGCTTTTGAGACTGCACCCCCATCATCAAAGAATATGCAGTAGATCTTGCCGTGTTTTTAGGGTGGCAAGAAAGCTTTTTTGGCTCATGCGATTAGAGATTGCTGCAGCCCCTCATTACTTCGAAAAAGCAAAAAACGAATCGGGTCATGCGGGATACAAGTGCAGAAAAATTGTATCGCAGCAAAAGAAGCAAGATGCTGGCAGCATACAATACTCACACGCAACTTTGCAAGATAGCACCGTTACAAGTGTCCGCCTGTTCCACTTGAATCAGTATTTTTGCTGCGGATTCTATACCCTCCTCCCGTGGGGCGGGCGCAAAAAAAACGGGGGACTCCATATGGAATCCCCCGTTCTGTAGTCGTACGGTATCCTGAAGACCTATTTGATGAAGAGCATCTCCTGGTAGCTCGGCAGAGCCCAGAGGTCGTCGGCGACCACGCATTCCAGTTCGTCGGCAAAGGAGCGAACTGCCAGCATGGCGGGCAGGATGGTTTTGCATTTGTAGGTCGCGTCGTCCAGAGCGGTTTCCGCGCCGTTCTTGGCCAGGACGTCTTCCAGGTCGATAATGGCTTTCTGCAGGCCGCGCAGTTTTTCGGTCACGTCGTTCAGCGCGGTGGGGATGGGCTCGATGCCTGCGGCCTTCATGTTGGCGCAGGTGGCGGCCAGTTCGCTCTGGTAGCGTACGGCGGCCGGGAAGATGGTGGTCTTGGCGACCTTCACGGTCAGCAGAGCTTCGGTGAGCACCAGCTGGCTGTACTGTTCGAGGTAGACTTCCTGGCGGCTTTCCAGTTCGCGTTCGGACAATACGCCATATTTTTCGAACAGGGCCACAACCTCGGGCGAGCTGAGCACCGGCAAGGCGTCAACGGAGGTCTTGAGGTTGGGCAGGCCGCGTTGGGCGGCTTCTTCCTGCCATTCGTCGGAGTAACCGTCGCCGTTGAAGATAACGGTGTCGTGTTTTTCCATGATGTCTTTGACGACTTCCTGGACGGCCGCGCTGAGTTTGGAGCTGTCTCCGCCGGTCTTGGCTTCCAGTTCGGTGGCGACGTAATCCAGGGATTCGGCGATCATGGTGTTCAGGGCGGTCAGCGGACCGGCGATGGCCTGGTTGGAACCCACGGCGCGGAACTCGAAGCGGTTGCCGGTGAAGGCGAAGGGGCTGGTCCGGTTGCGGTCGCCGGCGTCCATGGGCAGCGGAGGCAGAGTGTCGACACCGACCTGCAGGTTGTCTTTGGTCTTGGAACTCTTGGCGCCGCCGTTTTTGATCTGTTCGAAAATGTCGGTCAGCTGTTCGCCCAGGTAGACGGACATGATGGCCGGCGGGGCTTCGTTGGCCCCCAGGCGATGGTCGTTGCCGGCGGAAGCCACTACAGCGCGCAGCAGGGCGCCGTACTTGTGGACGGCACGGATGGTGGCGGCGCAGAACACCAGGAACTGGGCGTTTTCATGCGGGGTGTCGCCGGGGTTGAACAGGCTGCCCTGGGAGGGGGTGCTGACGGAGTAGTTGAGGTGTTTGCCCGAGCCGTTGATGCCGGCAAAGGGTTTTTCGTGCAGCAGGCAGGCCATGCCGTAGCGTTTGGCAACGCGTTTCAGGGTGGCCATGACGATCTGGTTGTGATCGTTGCCCAGGTTGGCGTTTTCGTAAATCGGAGCGATTTCGAACTGGCCGGGAGCCACTTCGTTGTGGCGGGTCTTGACCGGTACGCCCAGCTTGTACAGTTCGCGCTCGGCTTCCATCATGAAGGAGAGCACGCGGCGGGGAATGGCGCCGAAGTAATGATCGTCCAGCTCCTGGCCCTTGGCGGGCTTGGCGCCGAACAGGGTGCGTCCGCAGACCATCAGGTCCGGACGGGCAAAGAAAAAGTGGCGGTCGACCAGGAAGTATTCCTGCTCGGGACCGGCGTTGGAAATAGCCAGCTCTTCCTCTTTGGCATTGCCGAAGAGCTTCAGAATGCGCTGAACCTGGGTGTTCAGGGCCTGGCCGGAACGCAGCAGCGGGGTCTTTTTGTCCAGCACTTCACCGGTCCAGGAAACGAACGCGGTAGGAATGCACAGGAAGGTGCCGTTGGGGTTTTCCAGGATGTAGGCCGGGTTGGTTACATCCCAGGCAGTGTATCCGCGGGCTTCGAAGGTGGAGCGCAGGCCGCCGCTGGGAAAGCTGGAGGCGTCGGGTTCGCCCTGAATCAGGAGCTTGCTTTCAAATTCGGCAATGGCGCCGCCCATGCCGTCCGGGGCCAGAAAGCTGTCGTGCTTTTCCGCCGTGGAACCGGTCAGGGGATAAAATACGTGGGTGTAGTGTGTGGCGCCTTTGGAAATGGCCCATTCCTTCATGGCTGCGGCAACGGGACCGGCGATGGAAGGATCGAGCTTCTCTCCCCGTTCAATAGTCTTTTTCAGGGACTTGTATACGGACTTGGGCAGTCTTTCGCGCATCACTTTGTCGCTGAAAACATTGCTGCCGAAAATATCCGTGGGGGAGGTCTTGGAATAATCCAAGGGTTCGACACTTGGTTTGTAGTTGGTTACTGCTTCAATGGCGTTGCGCCGGACCTGATATCCACTCATACTAGCCTCTCCGTTAACTTGGGTTTTACTATGTTCTGCCCGAAAAGAGCGTTTCACTTGCGTACCTTTATAAAAGGTCAAGGATTAGCAAATAACGCGCCGTTAATGGTTCATTTCACAATTCCGGAGGGTTAACTTGCTGTGCTTGACGGGTATTGCTTGCAAAATGACAATTTTGTTTTTCAATGCGTAATGTTTTTGTCGCAATTTATCAAATCTGTCAAATTGATAGTGTCAGATGGCGGCATCTCCGGTGCGACAGCGCATTTCAGGACTTGGCATTGAGGGCACAGTCATCGCATGCGGCGTGTTCTGAGCAAGGGGGCAGGGCAGGTTCGGGGAGCTTGTCCGGGGGGCGTCAGCCTGCGATAACGCACGCAGATATCAGCATTTTTTTGGACGCGTACATGGTTTCATCAGCCGCATGGATCAAGTCGGCGGCGCTGGCGGCATGGTCTGGATACAGGGCGCCGCCGACACTGGCGCCGACCTCCACCGTGCCTGCGGAGAGTGCAATGGGCGTTCACAGCAGCGTAATGATTTTGTCACCCAGCAAAGGAGTTGCAGGCAGGGGTAGTATTCTCTCCGCCGGAACGTTTAGTCGATTTTGTCAGCGCTCAGCTCTTCGCCCGCGGCGGAAATGACGAAACCCGTGACCTCGCCCTGGGCGTTTCGCTGGAAAACAAGCAGAACATCTTTGGAGGATGCGAAGAAAAAACGGTCCTTTTCAATGGGGAGCAGCAGGTCCTGGTCGGACATGGTTTCGCAGATGTACTGCAAACCGTTTTCTTTGCGGGAAAGCGTCGCGAGTTGGCCTTCTTTTATCAGCGTATTGCCCGGGCGGTAGCGGTAGCGTCCGGCATAGGCGTCCAAGGTGGCCGTCGGGAGCGTGACGGCTTTGCGCGGCGTTCGCAGGCTGAAACGCGTATCCAGGATATGCATGCCCAGGTCCGAGACATCCGCGGACGTATTGGAAAGCAGGACAATGCCTGTTGCCTTGTGCTGCGCGTCGAGGACAAATCCCACAAAAGAACGGAAGCCGCCGGTGCCGCCGTCATGGTAGTAAAAGGTTCGGTCCGTGGTCTTGATTTCATGCCAGCCCAGTCCCATTTCGAGCCCTTCGGGAACTTGCCGGTACGACTTGAGGGTCATCTGCAGTGCCGGATCAATGGGCGTCTTGCGCAATCCCATGCAACCGGCCAGGAACGCGGCCATATCCTGGGGCGTGGACTTCAGGGCTCCGGCCCCGGCCAGTGCGTCGAAATGCCAGGGCGGCGTGGTCTTGCCGTCCTTTCCTCCGGACGCGTACCCCTGCGCCGAGCGTTGTTTTTGTTTGGGGGAGGGCGTCACGGTCGTGTCCGTCAGGCCGAGGGGAGCGGCGATACGGGTTTCCACCAGCGTGGCGTAATCACTGCCGGCGGCCCTGGCCAGGAGATAGCCCAGGAGTCCGGCGCCGAAATTTGAATAGAGATAGTTCCCCGGTTTTTTCAACCCCGGATCCGCTGCTGCAAGGGCCTTGTGCAGCAGGTGCGGATCGTAGTGCGCGTACGGGTCCGCAGGATTCACGGGCTGCCAGTTCACGGGCATACGCGGCAGGCCGGACATGTGCGTGGCCAGATCCAGCAGCGTGATTTTCGCCACGTCCGGATGCTTGATGACCACGCCTTGGGGCAAAAAAGCGCCGATGCCGTCCTCCAGCTTCGCTTCCCCGCGCAGAACGGCTTCGGCCAGGAGCAGCCCGGTAAAGACCTTGGTCACCGAACCGATTTCAAACAGCGTATCTTTGCACAACGCGTCCGCAGCCGCGTTACCCGAGGTGCCGGCAAAAAAATAGCGGACGCCGTCGGCGTCCACCACTGCCGCGGCAACGCCCGCGTTTTGTCCGGATGCCACCCGCTCGGCCGCGAGTTCCCGGATGTCGGCGTCTGTTGCGGGCGCCGCGTATGTTTGCGCGGCAGAAGCGATGCATATCAGGCAGAGCAGCGTACAGGGCAGGCTGAAGAGACGGCGCATTCGGTTTCCTCCTGTTGGGAGATACGTTCGGGGCAGTATAGCATCCCTGGAG
Organism: Desulfovibrionaceae bacterium; assembly: GCA_963677785.2. Taxonomy (GTDB): domain Bacteria; phylum Desulfobacterota; class Desulfovibrionia; order Desulfovibrionales; family Desulfovibrionaceae. The sequence continues at coordinate 1,450,838 of CAXXDH010000003.1, forward strand.
AAAATCTCCAGTATCCATTGCCTGCTATTGCAAAACCGTGTCCAGCCAGTCGAACAGTATCTGGCCCAGGAGAGCGCGATTTTCCATGATGCAGTGGTTGGTGGCGCCTTCGGTGGCAGTGGTTATCACCAGCTGCTTCTTGGGATGCGGCAGGGAGTCCATGACGACTTTCTGCTGGCGCCGGACTTCCTCGCTCTTGTATTCGCCCTCGCCCACGATGATCAGGGCCGGGACCGCCACCTGGGCGGGGTCGAAGGTGTTGCCCTTGTTGGCGGCGATCAGGTCCGCGGGCTTGTCCACGCCGTAACGCCAGCAGATGGCCTTGACGATGTCGCCGTGAAAGGATGACCAGCCGTCGATATCTTTTTGCGTGGCCACGGCGGCGGGCATGGTGGCGAACAAGGTCTCGGCGTCGACCACGGCGGATGTCATGGCCACTGCCTTGATGCGCGGGTCGTGCTGCGCGGCCTGGGGGGCGAACAGGCCGCCGCCGCTGATTCCGTAGGCGGCCAGGCCCTGCGGGTCCACTTCCGGCCGCTGCAACGCATAGTCCACGGCCTTTTCAAGGGGCATCCAGGTGTCCGTACGAAAGGTCTTGCCCGCAAAGGGCAGCAAGCCCTGGCCGGGAAGGTCCACGGTCAGGAAATTGTAGCCCCGTGCCTGAGCCTGCGGTCCGAGGAAGAAGTACAGGTCTTCGATGAAGGTTTCGCCTCCGCCGATCATCAGCAGGGTTTTGGCTGGTTTCCCATCCGTACGTCCGGCCTGGAAATAGCCCGGCAGTACGGTATCCTCAAAAGGTATTTCCACGTATTCCAAGGGCGGATCAAAGAGCTTTCCCGCCTGTTGCATCAGTGTGCGGCAGTGCTGTCCGCGCTGCAGGAATTCCGGATTATCCGGGAGCATGGCCAGGGTGGAAAGGCGGTAATAATAGGCGGCGCGCAGCAGCTGGTCGCGAGCGCTGACGGCATGGCCCCCGGCCAGGGCTTTTTTTCCTCTGGCCTCCACGCGTTGCGCCAGCTCGTACCAGGCTTTTTGCCAGCTGGCCGCGTCCCCGTCCGTGATCTGCGAAGCCGCGTAAAAAGCTTCGCCCGTAGCCAGTCCCTGGTTGACCGCAGCGCCCAGGGCCAGGTTGCCGAAATGGAAGTCCATGTCGCTGTCATTGAAAAAATAGCGAAAACTGGTGGCATGGGCGTCGAAAGCCTTTTCGTTTTCCTCTGCCAGCGCCGACGGGCAGTTCAGCACGAAAAAGGCGAGCAGCAGCATTCCAATGGATTTCCAGAATGTAGTCATTGCGTTCTCCTCAAATTTTTCAATGTCAGGGGGACCAGGGGCTGTCTCTCCTTTTCCTCGCCGGGAAAAGAGGAAAAGACCGGAGCCGTTTCATGCAAAAGGCTCCGGTCATCGGAAGCACAGACGTTCTACGGCTGCAAGCGTGTGTCCAGCCAGTTGAGAATGGCTTCTCCGGAAGCCATGGGCGCGCCGAGCTGGCAGTGGAACTGGCAGCCCTGGGATGCGTCGAATTCGTGATAGGTCTTTTTGCCCGGCAGCGCTTTGTAAAAAATCTTGCACTGTTCCTTGGAGGCCGCGACCTGGTCCTGGCTGGAATTCAGTACGAGCATTTCCGTCGATATGTTTTCGATTTGTCCTTTCAGGGTGTAGCGGCTCAGCTTTTCAAACAATTCGCAAGGCGTTTCGACCTGGAAAGTCCAGAACATCTGGTTGATGAACTGGTTCAGATCCGCTTGCTTGTCCATTTCCTCCAGCACCTGCTGGTTGATCTTGTCGGAACACTGGCCGGCTTTCACTGCCTGTTTCACGCTGTCGTCGAATTTCGTCATGGTGCCGTCGAAAACGCTGAATACGCCGCTGTCCACCACGCCGTAGCTGATGCGCTTTTCATGCGCCAGAGCCCTGGGCGTCAGATAGCCGCCCATGGAGTAGCCCAGCAGCGCGACGCGTTTGGCGTCCGTTTCGGGCAACGTCAGGGCAAAGTCCACCACAGGGGTGACCACCTTTTCCCAGTCGTGGCGGAAAGGCAGCTTTTGTTCATAGATCACCTCGCCCTGGCCAGGCCCTTCGAAAATCAGGCAGTTGTAGCCGTGCTGAACCGCCTCGGCGCCGATGATGAAGTACAGGTCCTCGGCCGTGCCGTCGAGTCCGGTCTGGATCAGCAGTGTGGGGCGTTTTTTGCCGCTGTCGTCGGGAGTCAGCAGATAGCCGGGCAAGGTGGTTTTTTCGTATGGAATGCGTACGGGCTTGATGCGGCCGTTGGAGAGCGCGGCGGCTTTCAGGAAAGTGTCGCGGCCGTTTTTCCAGGCGTTGTAACCGCGCGGGTCGTTGTTGAAAAAATACACGGCAGCGGCGCGAAAGTAGTTGGAAGCGCGGAAATAGGCCTGCTGCGCGCTGCGGACATGCCCCTGGGACGCAAAGGCTTCGGCCTTGGCCAGCACGGTCCCGGCCATGTTGTTCCAGGCCTCGTACCAGCTCTCCTTGTCGAAATCCTTCACCTGGCTGGTGATGGTCAGCAGTTCGCCGATGTCCGACCCGCCGGTGGCCGCCAGGCCGAAGCGCCACAGGCATTGGAACGTGAACGCGGCGTCGTTGAAAAGAAATTTGTCCAATTCGCGGTCTTCCATGGGGCGTGGATCGTTGTTGGGCCGGCCGCGGTAGCGGTCCCAATTGGTGATGTCTCCGGCAATGTAGACCTGCCCGGGCAGGGGAAAATGGGTGTGGATGAACAGCCACTTGCGGTCCGCGTGCGCATTGTCCACCAGGGCGTCGGCCACGGCGCGCATCAGGCCGTGCACGTCGTCGTCGCTGAAAAAGGACGGGACATAGAGGTCCACGAACACGGGCTTGTCGGTTTTTTTCCCTTCGTACACAATGGAGTCGAAGGTCTGCCAGAAATAGGTGATGAAGGATTCCTTGAGGCCGGTGGCTTTGCTGACATCCTTGCCCACTTTGGCCAGGACCGCGTCGATATCGAAGTCGACGGGCAGGGAGGTGATTTTGACCATGGGGTCTTCAGGGACGGTTCCCGCCCGGACCGCCGGGGCGGGACATAAGACAATGGCCAGTATCAGGGTCATGGCAGGTACGATGAAGAGAAAGGAACGGACTGCCTGCATTGCGTTTTCCTTTTGTGTTATAGTTTTTTTGTATCTATTGCCTCGTTATTTTAGCTACATGAGAATTGTTGCCGGATAAAGACAAAATTCACTCCATTTCTTTTCCGGCTTCAATAAGCTTGCCGCGGTAGGCCGCGAAAATCATTTTTTCCGTGACCAGGCCCACGTAGTCGTTGCCGTCCAGGATGGGAATTGCCGGGGCGTCGCGCATCTGCATGGCGCGGAGGATGGTATCAACCGTGCTGTTGAGCTGGGCGCTGATGTCCTTGTGGCTGAGAATGTTGTCCACGGTCAGTTTCTGGGTCTGCTGGTCCCAGAGGCCCGGGCGGGCCTGGCGGACTTCGATCAGGCCCAAACATTTGCCGGATTTGGCGTCCAGTACGGGAAAAACGCTTTCCGTGTGCTGCGAGAGAAATTCTATGAATTCGGAGACCTTCATGTCGGAAGGCACGGTGGGCCTGTCCGTACTCAGGACGTCCACCAGCTTGAGGTCCGCGAGCACTCTGGCATCGGTACGCGGCCGGAGCAGTTTGCCGGTTTCGACCAGGTCGCGCAGGTAGAACGAGGCGGGCTCGAACATGCGGGTAAAAAAGGCCGTGGTAAAGGCCACGGCGATGACCGAAACCGAGAGATGATACCCGCCCGTGATTTCCATGATCAGGAAAATGGCGGTTAGGGGCGCCTGCATCACGCCGCCCACTATGGCGGCCATGCCCAGCAGGGCAAAGCTGCTCTCGCTGGCCCTGATGCAATGGGGCCAGAGAGTAGTGGCCACGCGGTAGAAGCTCAGCCCGCTCAGGCTGCCGATGACCAGGCAGGGGGCGAAGATGCCGCCAGCGCCTCCGCTGCCCAGCGTCAGACAGGTGGCCAGCAGTTTGGCCAGGGCCAGCAAAAAAAGAAACAGCAGCGAATCGCCGTAATAGCTGTGTATGGTGTGCTGAATGGTCTGGTAGCCTTCGCCCAGCGCATCCGGCAGCCAGAAGCCGATGACGCCGACCAGCACGCCCCCGGCCACGGGCCGCAGCCATTGCGGAAGCCGGAGTATTTCCGTGCCTTTTTTGATGCCGCGCAATCCGCGCATCAGGACCACGGAAACCAGCGTGGAGCAGAGCACCATGAGAAAAAGCGCGAGGAAATCCCTGGGAGCGAGACTGGTGTAGGGAGCGACGAACGGAACGATGTCGCCTTTGAGGACCCGGGTGAGCTCCGCGGCCACCACGGAGGTGATGGCGATGGGCACCAGGTTGAAGGCCGACCATTCGCCCATGATCACTTCCACGGAAAAGATCATGCCCGTGACCGGCGCGTTGAAGATGGCGGCGATGCCTCCGGCCGCGCCGCAGCCCACCAGAGTTTCGCGCAGTCTGTGGTCAAAATGGAAGAACCGGGCCACATTGGAGCCCAGGGCCGCGCCGCTGGCCACAATGGGCGCTTCCGGCCCCGCGGACCCGCCGGATGCTATGGTCAGCAGGCTGGCTATCAATCCGCTGAAAATGGCCTTGGGGCTGATGCGTCCGCCTCCCGTACAGACGCTGGCGATGACTTTGGGCACGCCGTGGCCTTCGGGTTCGTGGAAGGCGAAGTGGGTGATCAGCCAGGCCAGCCCCGCGCCGAGGCCGGGAAAGAATACGTATTGCCATGGCGCGGCCCGCAGCGAGCCAAGCCAGGAGCTGAGAATCTCCAGGCCGGATGTGAACCCGGTGGCGGCCAGGGCGGCGCCGGCCCCGACCAGGGCCGAGACAAGCAGAACCAGCGCCCCGTGTCCCGCATGGGGTTGATAATACGGCGACTTATGCGCGTCGGAATCTTTCATACGATATCAAGGTAGCAAACGTACTATGTTTTTGCAAAAGAGTAAGGTTGCCGGCTGTATGTGTTCTTTTTGCGTATGCGGTGGCTTATACTGACAATGACGTATTTTTTACGGCAAAGTACGCTTTTCCCTGTTGACTGTCAGTAAGGGGTGCTTATTGTAATAGGTATCTGGGACGTTTGTGATGAGAGGAGTTCCCGGCGGATCACAATATAAAATAATGATACACGCCGGTCCATCACACGGCGTTTTGGATAGCACCATGCGCGGGGCGTGTCAGCCCCGCGCGTCGTTTGTCTCTCCAGCCCGAATGCGCCTCATTTGCCTGTGATGACCAATGGTTGCATCCGCAACCTGTTTATCTGAATCAGAACAACAATCCCCCATATCCGGATTCTCCGGCTGCTGGAACGGCGGTCGGGAAGGAATGCATGGACATCCGTTGATTTTTGCAGCAGAGAGATCCAAAATCAATGGAACACGTCTGCAACAAGGAGAACAGGGTGAAGAAAGCGTTGATCATCAACGGCAGCCCGCGTACGGGCAATAGCGCCTTTATGGGTGGCATTGTGGCCGAGGAGGCCGCCAAGGCCGGCTGGGAGAAAAAGAACGTGCGTCTGAATTCGTTGCAGTACAAGGGCTGCCAGGCCTGCAACCGCTGCAAGACCAAGCTGGCCAAATGCGCTGTGGACGACGACCTGGCCGCCGTGCTGGAATGGATGCGCGAGGCGGACCTGCTGGTCCTGGCGTCGCCCGTCTATTACGGGGACGTGACATCGCAGCTGAAAGGCTTCATCGACCGGACCTTCAGTTTCCTGCGTCCGGAATATTACTGCCGTCCCGATCCCAGCCGCCTGGAGCCTGGGAAAAAGCTCCTGTTCCTTTTTTCCCAGGGCAATTCCGCACCCTATGCCTTTGACGACATTTTTTACCGTTACGAGCGCTTTTTCAAGGTTTACGGCTACGACCCGATTCGCCAGGTCCGCGCCCTGGGCGTATACGGCCCCAAGGATGCGGCCAACAGGGAGCAGCTGATTGGAACGGTCAGGGAAACCGCCCTGGAGCTGCTTTGCTGAACACAGTCCGTACCACATCCGGCAGTTTTTAGCGTCTTTTGTTCTGCCAAGCTGTGTTTCTGGTGCGGGCCTTGTATCAAGGTGAAAATGCGCCAGTGTCAGAGCCTTTCCAGAAATACGCAGGTGTTGATGACCGGCGGTTCGGGCTGCACCCGTGCCAGTTCTTTGAAGCCCGCGGGCGCCTGATGCAGGGTGGCGGCGTTGATCAGCCTGCGCATGGCTTTTTCGTGTGTACGGAAACTGACCCGCGCGCCTGCGGGCAGGACGGCGGCGAGGTGGGTGAAAATTTCGTCTTTGGGTTCGGCGGCCGAGGCCACCATGAGCAGGTCCACGGGGGTGTCTTCTCTGTCTGCGAGAGGCAGGGAGAAATGGTCGCCGTGGCGGATCTCGACGCGTCGCTCCAGGCCCAGCCGCTCGATGACCTGGCGCGAAAGAGCGATACGCTCTTCCTGCTGTTCGATGCCCAGGCCCAGCTGCGCGTCCGTGCCGCTGCAAAGCATGATCAGGGACAGGGGCAGCGGACCCGACCCCAGAAACAACACCCGTTGTCCGGGCTGTAGTCCGGCGCCGCGGCGTTCCATGGCGGCCAGGGCCACGTAATTGGGGTAGAAGCGGAAGCCTCGCAGGTATTCCCACGGGTCCGGCGCGTCGAGCAGGGCCCGGGCCCGTTCGGTTTCCAGGCGCGGACCGTAGAGGTTGCGCAGGTGGTCGATGGCGGCGATGGCCGGAGTCAGAACCGGGTCGGCCTGCAGGGCGTCCACGTCGGCTTCGGGCATTTCCAGGTCCGCGAGCGCGTAGATTCGCTTGAAAGCCGCGTCCAGGGGCTCCTTGGGGCCTTGGCGTACGGCGTCGTCGTCCAGGAGGGCGATGGCTTCATGAATGGCCAGCAGTTCGTCGCGGATGGCGTTCTTGTCCACGTTCTTCTCCGGAAAATTTTTGTGCAGCGGTCAGGGCAGCAGGCAGACAATGGTATTGTTGACCCGTCCGGTGGGTTCGACCCGGCTGCGAAGCGAGAAGCCCGCATGGTCTTCCGGCGCAACAGGCCTGCTGAGCACGGCGCGCATGCCGGTGTAGGTCCGGTAGATGACCGGGGTAGCGGTCCCGTGCAGCGCGTCGTGTAAAAACGAGAAAATGCGTTTCTTGGGTTCGGCCAGGGCGGCCAGGAGTACGCAGTCGAAGCGCTCGCCCGCCAGGACGCTTTCGTCCCCGCGGACAATGGAGACGTGCTCCGCCAGGCCCAGGCGGCTGACCACCCGGCGCGAGAGATCCACGGCCTGGGCGTCGCTGTCCACGCAAACGCAATCGATGCCGTAGAGGTCGGCCAGCAGAATGCCCGACAGAGGCACCGGACCGCTGCCGATGAAGGCCACCCGTTCGGGCCGCTCCAGGGGCAGCCCTTCCACCTGGCTGCGCATCAGGGCCTCGTAGCGCGGGTACAGGGCAAACACGCGCAGCACTTCCCAGGGATTGTCCGCGCCGAGGATGGCATGGGCCAGACCGCGCTCGTGCAGGCTGAAAAAAAGCGTATAGTAGGAACGAATGGTGGGCAGCATCCGGCCCACTTCCAGATCGGCCAGAATGGCTTCACTGAGGCTTTGCTCCACATGCAGGTGGGCCACGTCGTCCAGCACCAGATAGAGCTGGTAGAGTTCGGGCATGCTCAAGCCCGCCAGGGCCGCGTCGTCGTAGCTCTGGATGGTCTCGTAAAAGGAGCGCAGATGGCCAACCACGAGCTTTTTGCTCCGTTCGCAGGCCGCGCAGCATCCGGAAAAATCCGCGTCGGATATCTCATGGTTGTGCTTGTAGATGAAATCATGCATGGCCCAGCCAATCTAAGGTTTTCCAGAGGCGATTACCAGAGCCGCCAGTAAAAAAAACTGGATTTAAAACCTGACGGAAGTGGGATAAACGGATTTTCTATTCGGGCAGCTTCCCCACTTTTTCCAGGGCGTCCGCGACGTCTTTCAGGTCCAGGCGTTCCAGCGTGGCCCGGGTCGGCCTTCCTGAATCCCTGTCCCAGCCGCGGCGGGTGTAATAGGCGTCAACCATTTTGTTGAATTTTTCCTCGTCAATGACGATGCGTTGGGTCGCGTCCGGACGTTTGAACCACGGCAGGATTTCGTTCAGCTCGATTTCCCGGTTTCGGCCGTGATTGCGTACCAACAGTGCCCGTTGCATGTTCTTGTTGCGTTCCCCAACCCGGTCCAGGGCCGCCTCATCGACTTCAACGCCCGTGACTGCCGCGAACAGAAGGCTTTCGGCATCGGATTTTTTCGGGAGTGGAAAGGACCAGTCGCACAGGGTCAGGCTGGACTTGAGCTCCGAACGATTTTCGTTCCAGATGGCGATATCCGGTCCTTTGGGACTGTCATAGGGAGCGTCGTTGAACTCCCGCATCCAGTCGTCCCTGGCAACGATATGCGTGTCGTTCAGCGGGTCGCGGGCTGCGGTCATCCACACCAGGGCCTCCAGCAGCCAGTGGGGAAAGGTGCGGCTGGCATGAATGCCCCTTCCGCTCCAGTGGCCCGCGTATCCCCAAGCCTGCTGCAAGCTGATTTTTGTCGGCACGTTGCGCCGGCCTTTATACAGGGTTTCGCCGTACTGTTCTTTTCCCAGCTCTGCAATGGCTCGTGAAACCCCCTCTGCCAACAGGTCGCCGATTCCCTCCCGGTATGTGACGACCTTCAGAAAGCGCATCCACCATTCGGGCTTGTCCGGAGCAACGGGCTTGATGCACTCGAAACGCGGATCCGTCAGGACGCCTTCCTGAAATCCCATGACCAGCCACGGGACCATGCCGGCCAGCACTTCCCATTCGTTCAGGCCGTACTGGTTCATCATTTCAGTGGCTTCGAAGCCACCTTCAAACCCCTGCCACCACAAGGGCCAATCGTATCCCATGGGGTGCTGCCAGCCGATGGTGTAGGGACCGACGCAGCCCCATCGCCCTGAATGCAGCCCCGCGCGTGTTTTCCTGGGCACGGAGCGGAATTCGAACCAACAGGCACGATCGCAGGCGTGGGTGCAGGACGTATGGTTCCGGGAGTAGGGCACATGGGCTACGGGTTCCTTGTCGTAGATCCATTTCCCGTCACGTTCGGTCGGGCCTTTTTTGGGGGCGGGCGCCAGTTCGCGCCGCAGGTCGAGCAATGCCTTCGGGTGGGCGATCCGGACTTTTCCCGTTCCTTTGACGCACAGTCCCTTCAAATTTTTGGATCCGGCCACGCCGCCGAAGCCCCCTTGTCCGGCCGCGTTTTCCGTATCGCTGAGCAGTACGGCGATACGGGAGCGGTTTTCTCCTGCCGGGCCAATGACCAGGGAGCGCGTATCGTTCCCGTGGATTTCCTTGAGTTTTTTCTGGGCGTCAAAGGTTCCCAGCCCCCACAGTCTTCGCGCATCGCGGATTTCCACCTCGTCGTCGTTGATCCACAGGTAGACCGGTGAAGCTGCGGCCCCGCTGATGACAATGGAATCGTAGCCCGCGTACTTGAGTTCGGCGCCGAACCAGCCGCCCACGCCGGAGTGCGCGTACATGGGGGGAATGCTCTGGGCCGCGATGCCGCCGATTTCCATGCGTCCCGAAGTGGGTGCAAGGGTTCCGGTCAAAGGGCCGACAGAGATGAGCAATCGGTTTTCAGGGTCGAACGGACCGGTGTTCAGGGGAATTTCATCCCAGGCCAGGCGGTGGTTGAGTCCTTTTCCGCCCAGGTATTTCTGGACAAGACGGGTTCCGTCGACCGTTTCCGTGGTCCCGGCGCTCAAGTCCACTTTCAGGATTTTGCCGGTCCAGCCGTACAACCGGCTCATGCCTCGTCCTCCGTCGTGAGAATCAGCGCCTGTCTGGGGCAGATTGAAACACAGGCCGGGCCTTCGGGGCTGTCCGAGCACAGATCGCACTTGACGGCGACTTCCCGGTCGTCATCCCATCCGATACGGGGAGTGTCGAATACGCAGGCCTCTATGCACTGTTTGCAGCCAATGCATTTTGCGGGATCAATTGTACGCGCGCCGGTTCTTTGGTCAATGAAAAACGCGCCTTCCGTTTCGCAGGCGTACAGGCATTCGGGATGTTCGCATTGGAGGCAGACCAGGGAGGTGTATTTGCATTCGAAGGGATTGCGATCAAGCCATATTCCTGCAAGGGAAGGGCTCGCGTCGCCTCCGTGAACCGCCGCGCATACCAGAGTGCACAGTCCGCAGCTGGCGCAGGCCGATTCGTCGATATGAACCCTGGCCACATGGCCGATGGCCTTCCGGGGGGGAGGGCGCTGGTCGGCAGCGGAAAAGCACGGCAGCAGCAGATCTTTTACAAACGGACCGAGCGCGAAGACTTTTTGCGCGCAGAAAATTCCGCCGCTGACCAGAGCGTCTTTGATGAAGCGTCTTCTGGAGACAGGGAGACGTATGGTGTGTTTTGTCTTGGGAGACACACTCATGTTTTACCGCGTTTGCCTTGCCCTGGAGCATCTGGAAAAGGGGTTCAAGAATTTCCAAATACCATGTTAGCAGAAATGGCGGCATTTGTAGACAGCTTTCCGCTTCCGCCCATTCGTTTGAGAAAAGGCAGGTATACAGTTTGGGGCGCTGCCCCAAGCCCCGCCAGGGGAATGATTCCCCTGGACCCCGCGAAAATATTTGCAGACAACTATATGGAAGGCTCATAATAGTTCTTAAGCCGCCGGAGGCAGTGTCTTTTGAATTTACAATGCGCTCTCCCTGGCAGGAATGTCCGCAGGCTTGGCTCTTGCGGGAAAATGGTGTTACATGCATTCAAGAAAGGTACTGTAATCGCCTGCACAAGGAGCCCGCATGAGCCTCGAGCGACTTCTGGACACCGACGCAGTCATCAACTGCGTACGGAATATTGCCTGCGGCGCGGATGCGCATGACTGGAGTTTGGTGGCGGACTGTTTCGACCGGAACGTGCTGGTGGACTATGTCAGTCTGGCGGGCGGCGCCCCGGTGCACTTGACTCCGGAACAGATCGTGGATGCCTGGCAAGGGTTGCTGCCCGGCTTCGATACCACCCGGCACCGGTTGAGCAATTTCCGGGTCGCCCTTACGGGCGATGCGGCCGAATGCCGGTCGTATCTGGACGCGCTGCACGTCATTCCGGGCGCTCGTGATGGAGAAACCTGGCGGGTGGTGGGAGAATACACCCACCGCCTGGTACGCCGGGACACGGGCTGGAAGGTGGCGGGCATGCGTTTTGAGAAGGATTTCCTTTCCGGCAACCAGGCTCTGCCGGAGATGGCGCAGGCTCGTTTGCGCCCGCGGATTCTGGAAGTGGAATTTGCCAGTGAAGAAAGCCTGCTCGCCGGGCGGTTGTTCCTGCCGGGCGACTGGGATGAAAGCGGCAGCCTGTCCGCGGTACTGGTCTGCGGTTCGTGGCTTTCGGTCAAGGAACAGATGGCCGGGTTGTACGCGCTTGAAATGGCCCGGAAAGGCTTTGCGGCACTGGCATTCGACCACCGGGGCTTTGGCGGCAGCCAGGGCGGACCGCGCCAGTGCGAATGGCCCGAGCGCAAAATCAGGGATTGCGCCGCTGCGCTGGATTTTTTGCAATGCCGCTCAGAAATCGACTTTGAACGCATTTTTATCCTGGGGCTGGGGGCGGGCGCGGCGTACGCGCTCTGCGCCGCTGCCGGGGATGCGCGTATCAAGGGGCTGGCCCTGGTGGCCCCCTGGCTGCATCAGGCGGATGCGCTGGCGCGGATTTACGGCGGCGAAGAACAGCTCGCCCGGTTGCTGCGCAGCGGGCACGAGGCGCAACGCGCCTATGAAGCCGGTGAAGAAACAGCCCGTGTTCCTGCGGCGGAAAATCTGACTGTGAACGCCGCCATGGCCGAGGAGTTCGCCTGGCTGCGGCATGAGGCAATTGAAACCTGGGACGAGACCTTGGATTTGCAATCCTGGGCCCGCTGGCTGGAGTTCGATCCGCTTATCCCCGCCCGCCAGGTTGCCGCACCCGCCTTGTTGATCCATTCGCCGAGCGCTTTTTTTCCGCAGGGCGCTGAGGATTGCTTCCAACAACTGACCGGTGCGAAGACCCTGTTCCGGGTGGAGGGGGCCCAGGACGGGTTCTATGCCTCTTCTCCATTGCGTACGGTCTGTGCGCGGCGGATCGCGGATTATTTCCGCAACATTCCCACCTGATGCGCTTGTTGTCCGTTGCAGTGGCGGCAAGTCCCGTGGTCTGCTATGGTTGTCGCAAATTCGTATCGGGCGCATCTTCCCTTTCTGTTTTTTTCCGTACATTCGGCACTCGGATTGCAAAGTAGAATACATATGCCCGGATGGCAGACCAGCCGTTTACCCACTGTATTGCCGCGCTTCAGAGCCGTTTGTACGGTTCCGGCGCGTATCGGCCAGTTGTCCGTGTGTTTTAGCTATTTACGAATTTGTATATAATTAGCGACAAAAAGTAATAAATTTGTAAATTTCACCAAGTGACTACGCAGTGCCGCTTGCAGAGGGGACAATGGAAAAACGTTTGGATTTTAGCGGGTACGCTACGGATGGTTTTTACGATGAGATGTTCCTGTCCACGGGGCAGCCCCGTCCGGGAACGGTTCTTCTCAAGGAAAAGATCGAGTCCCTGCCCACCAACGACCTGGAGAGCAGGCAGGCCGCGGCTGAAAAGGCCTTTTACGATTTGGGGGTGACCTTTACGGTCTATGGCCACGAAAAGGGCACGGAAAAGATTTTTCCTTTTGATATTTTGCCCCGCATCGTGGAGGCCAGGGAGTGGGAGCGCGTCGAGGCGGGGTTGAAGCAGCGGATCATGGCTTTGAATCTGTTCATCGCGGATGTCTACGGCGACCAGAAGATCATTGCCGACAAGGTGGTCCCGGCCGATCTGATTTTTTCGGCCCAGGGCTTTTTCAAAGAATGCATGGGCCTCACGCCGCCGCTGGGGGTCTGGTGCCACATCACCGGCGCGGACATGATTCGGGATGAAAAAGGCGAGTTTTATGTCCTGGAAGACAACATGCGTTCGCCATCCGGCGTATCCTATGTGCTGGCCAACCGGGCCGTGCTCAAGCAGACCTTTCCGCAGGTGTTCGCGGCTTCCCGTGTCCGGCCCGTGGACGCCTATCCGTCCCTGCTTCTGGACATGCTCTGCGCCATTGCGCCCGGCCAGGCGGCCGCTCCCACGGTGGGACTGCTGACTCCGGGCATTTATAACTCCGCGTATTTCGAACATTCTTTTCTGGCGCAGCAGACCGGCATCGAGTTGGTGGAGGGGCGCGATCTGGTCGTACGCGACGGTTACGTGCACATGCGCACGACGCGCGGCCTGGTGCGTCTGGATGTGATCTATCGTCGCGTGGGCGAGGATTTTCTGGATCCCACGGTGTTCCGCAAGGACTCGTTGCTGGGCGTGCCGGGCATCATGGATGTTTTCCGCGCCGGGCGGGTGGCCCTGGCCAACGCGCCGGGCACAGGCGTGGCGGACGACAAGGTTATCTATGCCTACGTTCCTAAAATAATAAAATATTATCTGGACGAAGAACCCATCCTTCCCAATGTCCCCACCTATCTTTGCTCCGATGACAAAGACCGGGCCTATGTTCTGGAACATCTTGACTCTTTGGTGGTGAAACCGGCAAATGAATCCGGAGGGTACGGCATGCTTGTGGGGCCGTGCTCCACCAAAGCCGAACAGGAAAAGTTCGCGGACCTGATCCGGCAAAACCCCCGCAATTACATGGCCCAGCCCACCATCAGCCTGTCGCGTGCGCCGGTAATCGTGGGCGATCATTTCGAGGGCAGGCATGTGGATCTCAGGCCCTATGTCGTCTACGGCGAGGAGATCAAGGTCCTGCCCGGCGGTTTGACGCGCGTGGCCCTGGTCAAGAATTCGCTGGTGGTCAATTCGTCACAGGGCGGCGGAAGCAAGGATACCTGGGTACTGTCCCGGAATTCCTGATCGGGGCGGACCCGATACGGACGACTCTGACCGCAGGGTTCGCTTTGAAAAAAAGAGGAGGCAAAGATGCTCAGCCGGGTTGCTGAAGCCATCTTCTGGATGAGCCGTTATCTTGAGCGGACCGAAAACATCGGCCGCTTTATTGACGTCAACTGGAGACTTACTCTGGATCTTGCAGAGGAAAAGGAGCAGTGGCTGCCTCTGGTGATGATCACAGGCGATCACAAGGATTTTGTGCAACGCTACGACAGCCCCAGCAGGGAAAATGTGCTGCATTATCTGATCATGAATCCCGACTACCCCAATTCGGTGATTTCCTGCCTGCGTATGGCCCGGGAAAACGCCCGTACGGTCCGGGAGATCATTCCCACGGAAATGTGGGAGGAGATCAACGCCTACTATCACTACTCCGAACAGGCGGCCTTGTCGCCCGAAAGCGTGACGCTCAATCCGGGCGCCTTTTGCCATCAGATCAAACTCTACGGCCAGATTCTCGGGGGCATCAGCCTGGACAGCATGGCCCATGACGAGGCCTGGCGCTTTTTCAGCCTGGGCCGGATGCTGGAAAGAGCGGACAAGACTTCGCGTATCCTGGATGTCAAATACTTCATTCTGCTGCCTTCGGTGCAGGATGTGGGTTCCGCGCTGGACTACATCCAGTGGACGTCCTTGCTGAAAGCCACCAGCAGCCATCAGGCCTACCGTCACCGGCACGGACGCATTGTGCCTTCCAGGGTGGCTGAATTTCTGATGCTGGACCGGGAATTTCCCCGCTCGGTTTTTTTCAGCCTGATCAAGGCCCAGCAGCGCCTGCATGAAATTACGGGAACGCGCGTCGGCCAGTTCAGCAATCCGGCGGAAAAGTACCTGGGGCAGCTCTGCGCGGAACTTTCCTATACGAGCATTGAGGAAATTCTGAAGCTGGGGTTGCATGAATTTACCGACAACTTGCAAACACACATGAACGACGTGGGCAAGGCCATATTCGATACGTTCTTCTCGGTCTTCCCCGCCATTGACGTGTCTGCGGAACAGTGAGATATACGCGCCATGACATTTTGCCTGGGAATTTCGGTGGAAGAGGGATTGCTCGCCATTGCGGACACGCGGATTACCTCCGGCAACGAGATGATCACCGCCCAGAAGGTCCGGACCTATGAGCACGCCAACGGGGTGTTCTTCCTGATGATGTCCGGTCTGCGTTCCGTACGGGACAAGACCCTGACCTATTTTGACGACTATCTCGAGGATCTGGAGCAGTTTCCCGACCGCATTTATGAAATCGTCAATGTGTTTGCCGAGCAACTCCGAAAGGTCGCCAGGGAGGACAAGGCCTATCTTGAGGAAAGCGGCCTGCATTTCAACGCCCACACCCTCCTGGGCGGCTGGCTGCATAAGGATCGCAAGCACAAGCTCTACCTCATCTATCCGGAAGGCAACTGGGTGGAAATTTCCAAGGGCACTCCCTACCATATCATCGGCGAGGGCGGGTACGGCAAGCCCGTGCTGGACCGGACCCTGAAGCACACGGATCCGCTCAAGTTCGCGCTCAAGGTCGGCTGCCTGGCCTTCGATTCCACCCGCATCAGTGCCTCGGACGTTGATTTCCCCATTGATGTCGTGCTGTTCGACAAGCACCACAACCAGCTCGTACAGCATCGTTACGAGCAGGAAGACCTGCGGAACATCTCCACCTGGTGGCAGGAACGGCTGCGCGAATCCGTACACAAGCTGCCCAGCGAATGGGTGGAGGACATCGCTGCCCAGCTTTCCCGGATTACGGAGCCGGAAGAAGGGGAATGACGGTTCCCGCGGCTCGCCCGTCTTTTGTTCTGCGGGTGCAATGACCTAAAAACTACTGTGGCAGCTAGCAAGCATGGCCCATTTTTCCATTCAGCATCTTACCCAGTATCATTACGACCAGCCCGTGTTCATCGAGCCGCACGTGGTGCGGCTGCGTCCGCGTACGGACTGGCGCCAGCGGCTGGACCAGTTCAGCCTGCAGGTGTCGCCCGAACCGGCGGGCATTTCCTGGTGTCTGGACTGTGCGGGCAACGAATGCCAGCGGGTCTGGTTCGAAGGACTTCATGCGAATTTGAGCCTGGCCATGGCCGCGGAAGTGGAAACTCTGGCCGCCAATCCCTTTGACTACCTCCTGGTCACGGAACGCCTGGGCTTGCCCGGAATTTTTTCCGAGCCGGAAGCCGGTGAGCTCGCTCCTTTTTTGCGGCAGCGCCATCCCGCACCGCCGCAGGGAGACCGCCTGGGCGCGCTCGTGGGGGAAGTTGCGGGCCAGAGTACGTTTATTACGGATTTTTTGCTCAATCTGAACCGCTATCTGTTCGAGAATCTGGGCAAGACCGTACGTGAGGAACCGGGGGTGCTGACGCCTGAACAGGCGCTGAAACGCGGAGCGGGCGCCTGCAGGGACGCCACCCTGGTATTCATGGAGGCCTGCCGCCGGATGGGCATACCCGCGCGCTACGTCAGCGGCTATCAGGCCGGGGATACGGATGAGGATCTGGGTGATCTGCACGCCTGGGCCGAAGCCTACGTACCGGAAGCAGGCTGGCGCGGTTTCGACCCCACCCACGGGCTGGCCGTGGCGGACCAGCACGTAGTGGTGGCCGTGGGCGCGGATCCGGAAAACGCCGCTCCGGTTTCAGGTTCTTTTCGCGGCACGGGAGCTGGAGCGCGGATGCATCATCTGGTCCAGGTGCTCGTGGATAACGCGGACTGGGTGTAGCCCTTGGGATTGCTCCCGCGTACGCTTAGCGGATATAATAGCCTGAAACGCGCCAGGAACCATCTTTGCAGCGCATGGGAGTGACGGTTTCCACCGCGTTTTTTTTCTTGCTGAATTTGGAGATGTACCGGAGGATGACATACTGGCCGTCGGGCGCTCCGGGAATCTGTGTGGCGTAGTTGACGGTGGCGACCTCGCGTTCGAGCAGCTTGCCCAAAGGAGCCCGGAAGGCTTTGACGCCTTTTATCCAATTTTTTTGGGGAACGGCTTTTTGGAAAAAGGGCGCAGCCTGTTTCCAGCTTTCCGCGTAGTCCCCTTTGTCGATGAGTTCCAGCCAGGCTCTGGCTGCTTTTTCTCCCAAAACAACCGCCTGGTCCTGTTTGGCCAGCTCAGGGTCCGGCGTGTAGTTGTTCGATGGTTTTTGCGCCGCGGCCGGCTGGGCCGGCAACAGGCAGATAAATAGAGCGATTATAAGCAGTACGTGTTTCATTGCGGGCTCCGAATTTTTTTCTCCGCATAGCATGAATGATGAAAATACGGAACCTCCTTGTTTTCATGGCCTGCAGGCGCGGGCGTGCCAGGAGTTTGTCCGTTACGGTCGCCCGCTCAGCCGAAATATAGATAAAAAGGAGGCGAAGATGCCAGCGGAACATGATGCTTTGGTGCAACGTTTGTTCGAAAGAGCCGCAGAGCAGGGATTGTCGATCGATACCGCATCCGCGCCCCAGGATCCCGCCGCGCTTCTCGCCTTTCTGCATGAGGCCGCCCAGGGAGAGACATTGCCTGAAACAGTGGAAAAACTTCTGGCCGCACTGGGCTCGACCCTGTTGCGTTCCTGAGAATCCGTCGAGCAGGAAATCTTCTGCCTGCAGCATCCGGTATACGTGAATTCCATTTTGTTGTCCTTGACACCCTGAAGAGAATGTGTTGCATGCTGTAACAATACGTACGGCCCGGCAAGCGCTTGATGCGCTGCCCGTCCCTCTCGGCCGTATCCGGCGGTAATGTCGCTTTTCCGCAGAACAGCAAGGAGACCCTGTAGAATGAATCAAGAGCAGAGCCCGACTCCGCCCGCTCCCAACCTGACGCCTTTGTCCCCGCACCCCGAGTTGTCCGCAGAACCTGTGGTGCGGCTGGAACAAGTATGCTTTGCCTATGACGGCCAGGAAGTCCTGACAGACATAGATCTGACCGTACGCCAGGGAGATTTTCTCGCGATCATCGGTCCCAACGGCGGGGGCAAAACCACTCTGGTGAAAATCATCATGGGGTTGTTGAAGCCCAAAAGCGGCAGCGTACGCGTGCTGGGAGAAAATCCGTTCAGCGGGCGCCCGCGTATGGGCTATGTGCCGCAGCATGCCAACGTACAGCTCAGTTTTCCCATCTCCGTGCTGGATGTCGTGCTCATGGGCCTGAACCGTACGGGCCGCCGCTGGCCCGGGTACAAGTCCGGGGAACGGCAAAAGGCTCTGGATATGCTGCAGCTGGTGGATATGGCGGATTTCAAGGACCGCCGCTTCGACGCCTTGTCCGGCGGCCAGAAACAGCGCGTGCTGGTGGGGCGCGGACTGGTGTCCGAACCGCGACTGCTGGTGTTTGACGAACCCACTTCCAACATGGACCCGCACGGCAAGGTCTGTCTGTTCGAACTTCTGGCCCATTTGAGCAGTTCGCTGACCATAGTGATGGTCAGTCACGACCTGATTTCCGCATCAGGCCGGATCTCAGGAGTGGCCGCGGTAAACAGGCGGTTGATTCAGCGGAACAACAAGGAGTTGACTCCGGATATGCTCGCGCTCATCTATGGAACCCACGACGCCACCTGTCCGTTGGATGTCTATCTGAAAGATGTCTCCAGCATGTTTGTGGAAGGGCACAAGCATGATTGAAGCCCTGTCGCTGGATTTTATGCAAAACGCGCTGCTTGCCGGCATCCTGGCAAGCATTGCCTGCGGCATCATTGGTTCGCTGGTGGTGGTCAATCGCCAGGTCTTTCTGGCGGGAGGCGTGGCGCATGCGGCCTACGGCGGCGTTGGACTGGCCTTTTTCTTCAGTCTGCCCGTCCTGCCCACGACTATAGCCTTCACCATTGTGGCCGCGCTGGTCATGGCTGCGGCCACGTTCGGCCGTGCGGAGCGGATCGACGCGGTCATCGGCGTGCTTTGGGCCGCGGGTATGGCCCTGGGGATCATTTTGCTGGATGTGACGCCGGGCTACAACGTGGACCTGATCAGCTATCTGTTCGGCAGCATTCTGGCAGTGCCTCGCAGCGATATCTGGATCATGCTTGGCCTTGATTTGAGTGTCATTGCCCTGGTTACTGTTTTTTACAAGGACTTCCTGGCGCTTTCTTTTGACGTTGAATTCGCCAAATCCAACGGCGTGCCGGTCAAGACGCTGTATTTTGTGATGCTGGTGATGGTTGCCGTGGGGGTGGTGATGATCATCCAGGTTGTGGGGCTGATCCTTGTCATTGCTTTGCTGACCATTCCGCCGATGATGGCGGAACACAGGGCGCACTCACTAGGCAGGATGATGTTGAGCGCCTCTCTGTGGAGTCTGATTTTTTGCCTGGCGGGCCTGTTTTTTTCCTATACCTACGATTTGACCTCGGGCGCTTCGATTATTGCCGTGGCCACCCTGTGTTATGGGGGGGCGTTGATTTGGCGCTACATACGCGGAAAACAGCAGGGCAATGGTCATAAATAAAGACGCCGCCGTCTAAAGGGGTCAGACGGCGGCGTTGTTAACTGTTGCAAACCAAGGGTTAGATTTTTTTCAGAGTAGTTGCGCCAGGCCGGGTTATCCGGCTGTCTCTGGTCTCGTTAAGGTCGGCAGAGTTCTTGTTGCTTTGGCGCGTTCGCTTCTAAATAAGGCGACTCATCTCGCCGAATTTTACGAAACTGCTCCGTGTCTATCGTTTCCCACCCTCCGTTGCGGTTTTATACGAGTTAAGCCTTTATTAGGATCCTAGCGGCTCTTGTAATAGAAAATAATTGCGGACCATGAGATGTCAAGGGGCGCTATGAAAAAATATAATAATCACTTTCATTTTGTCCGCTGGCCATGGCTGGTGAAAAAAACGAAATATCTTCCAACCCCTTGTTATCTTTTTGAGCCGCGTATATCCTTATTTGGAAAGAAAAGAGGAGCCCGGCCCGGCAGAGAGAATGTTGCTTTCATGCAGTTACGAACAGACCTCACGGAGGCGGGTGAGAACCATGTGCGGCTGCTGCCTGTACTCTGTCTTCGAACGTAGGAGACGCAATGCGACGTCTGATTTTTTTGCTTTTCAGTTTGCTGGTGGTGTTTGTCTGGGCCTGCCTGCCCGGCTTGGCGCAAATGGGCATGAAAAGGGGAATGGGCAAAGGCATGATGCAGTCCGCCCCTCCTGCCGACCTGGTGATCTCGGTACCCAAAAACGCCGTGACCAGCATGCGGCAGGTAAGTTTCTCCCACAAAAAGCACAGTCGTTTCAACTGCAAATATTGTCATCATAAGCACGAACCGCAGAACCCGTTCAAGCCCTGTTCCCAGCAGGGATGTCATGTGAACACGTCCATGGAAGGCGGAGAAGGCTCTTTTTACGCCGCGTTTCACGGCTCCGGGAGCAACAGCTGCCTCGGCTGCCATCGCGGCGGTGTCGCACAGCGAATGCGGCATGGCCCCACCGCTTGCAGCGGTTGCCATGGCGAGGATGCCACGACTGCGGATAGCAAGGATATGCCGGAGCATCCGGAGCTGACCCTGGAAGGAGGCGTGATCCCGCCGCCTCTGCCGTTGAATTTCGCCGAAAAAGAAAAGCAGATCGGCAACGACGGTTGCGTGGTCACGAAAAAATCTCCCACCACGTCCTTTCCGGTGGATATCGATACGGGCGTTTACCATGTCGTACGTTCATATTTGTTGCAGGGACTTCTGCCTCCGAGCGTGTCCGTTACAGTGGAGGGAATGATCAACAGCCTGGATCTGGCCTCAACGGGGGCCATTTCCTCAGAAGCTCCTTTTGCCATTCAGACCGAAATCGCGCCTTCACCCTGGAATCCGGAACATCCGCTTTTGAACGTTTGTTTGTGGTCTCCTTTGACGCAGCAAAAGGATTATAAATCCGCGAACATTGTTTTTCTGATAGACACTTCCAGCTCAATGTTCGAAAATAATAAATTGCCCCTTTTTCTGGTGGGCTTCAGCCGCTTTCTGGATCTGCTCAAAGAAACCGACTATGTCTCCATAGCCGTATTGAATGGAAAAAGCGGTATCTTGCTGCCGCCGACCCCGGGCAATGAAAAGGATAAAATTCTCAAAGCTATAAAAAAACCTACTATAAAAGGGGAAATACCCAAGGGGCAGGGCGCGCGTATCGGCTATGACCTGGCCAAACGCCATTATATCAAGGGCGGCACCAATACGCTTGTTTTTGTCACCGACGGCGATTTGGGAAGCGATTCCACCATATTCGAAAAGCTCTATGCACACGCGAGGGAGGGCGTACGCCAGGGGATTGAGCTGTTTATCCTGGAGTTCGGCCAATTGTATACCAATAATCATTATCTCTACCAGCTTGCCTATACTGGAGGCGGCATGTTCTTTCATGTTGAAGGGCTGGAAGAGAGTGTGAACTACCTGACCTATGGCTTGCTGATGTCCCACGATCCCTTGGCGGAAGGAGTGAAAGCCAGCGTCACCTTCAACCCGGAAACCGTATCCGGCTACCATCGCATAGGAGCCGAGAGCCTCGCCGATGAGGGACAAAAGGCCAATGAAGAGCAGCCTCAATCATTGCTCTATCCGGGGCAGCACGTCACAACCTTGTTCACTCTGGTTCTGAAACCGGACGTTTTGCAGACAAACAAGAAATTATGCACCGTCAACGTCAAGTACAGGATACCGGGAACAAATCAGGAACGAGTACTGACAAAAGACGTGACCGCGGGCGCTTATATTTCGGATATCGCTAAAACTTCGGTCGATTACAGGCTCAGCGCCGGTGTGGCGTCTTTGGGGCTCTTGTTGCGCGGCACGTCCATGCCCAAAGGCGTAACATACGGGCATGCGCTTGATTTGCTGCGTTCAGCATTCAAAGAAGCGCCGACGTCTCTGCGTGAAGAACTGATGTATCTCGCTTGGCGCAGCAGCTGGCTTGCAGAAAAAAAACCTCAGGAATAGGGTGCATTTTCTGGTCATGGCATTTTTTTATGCAGTAAGGTTGATAAACTACATTGTTTTGTATCCTTGAAAACAACAGGCGCGTGCAAATGAAATGCGGCAAAAAAATAAAAATATACGTAGCCGGGCACCGCGGGCTTGTGGGGTCCGCCATACTGCGACAACTGAAGGCCGGAGGATACGCAAATCTGCTGCAACGAACGCACTCCGAGCTGGACTTGCTGGATCAAAACGCTGTGGAGCGTTTTTTCAAAACGGAAAAACCGGATTGCGTTTTTTTGGCCGCGGCCAAGGTCGGTGGGATTTATGCAAATGATATGCAATCTGCTGATTTTATATATAAAAATTTGATGATACAGAACAATGTGATGCATCAGGCCTATTTGACTGGAGTCAAGCGCCTGATTTTTTTAGGCAGTTCCTGTATTTATCCCAAACTGGCGCCGCAACCCATAAAAGAGGAATATTTACTCAGCGGAGCGCTGGAGCCCACGAATTCCGCTTACGCTGTTGCCAAGATCGCCGGAATTGAAATGTGCGCCGCGTACAATAAACAATACGCCACTTCTTTTCTTCCTGTAATGCCGACCAATCTGTATGGGCCTGGAGATAATTTCGACCTGGAAAGTTCGCATGTGCTGCCGGCCATGATCAGAAAATTTCATCTGGGGAAATTGGCTCAGGACAACGATTGGCCGGGCATTGAACAGGATGCGAAGCGCTGGGGCTCTGTTCACGCGGACATCATGTCGGGTCTCAAAGATCCACAGGGGCCGCAAGTGACGTTGTGGGGAACCGGCAGCGCAAAACGGGAATTCATGCATGTGGACGACATGGCCGCAGCCTGCGTTTTTCTCGGACTCGAAACGGAAAACACAGCTTTGACCAATATCGGCGTGGGGCAGGACATGACCATCAACGAAGTCGCCGAGTTGATTCGGCAAATCGTCGGTTTTTCTGGCCGGATCGTTTGGGACACGTCGAAACCCGACGGCACGCCGCGCAAGCTGCTGGATGTTTCGCGTTTGCATTCCTTTGGCTACACGCCGCGGGTCAGCTTTATTGAGGGCCTGAAAAATACGTACGCTTGGTATGTTGCGCAATAGACAAGGGAATGGCTGCGAACTATGGAATGCGCGGGGCTGCATGGTACGGGTGAAGAACCCGGAAGAGGCAGGCAGTCGGTTGTGACGATGGTGGGTTGATGCGTATTTTGCTTGTTGATGACAACCAGGACAACCTGCGCAGCCTGGCGGTGGTTCTTGACGACCTGGGACATGAAACGGTTGCCGTTGTCAGCGGGGAAGAGGCCCTGCAGCGGACGAGAAGGGACAATTTCCCCCTGGTCATAACCGATATCCGGATGCCCGGGCTGGATGGGCTGGAGCTGCTCTCGCGTATCAAGGAGGAAGAGGCTACAGCCAGGACCGATGTGGTGATCATCACCGGGCACGGGGACATGGAAACCGCGGTAGAGGCTCTGCGCCGCGGAGCCTATGATTATTTGAACAAACCCATCAACGCGCGCGAACTGGCCGCTGTGGTGGAAAGAAGCGCCGAGCACCAGAGATTGCTGTCGGAGAATACCGAGTTCAGGCTGCATTTCGATTCGCGTCTTCAGGAAGCCACTGCCAAGGTCAGGAAGGATCTGGAACGTGCGCAGAGCCGCTTGCGGGCCAATGCGGGCATCGGCCCGGTCGTGGCTGAGTCACAAGCCATGCTTCGCTTGCTGCGCGACGCCCATATGTACCATCAGGATCCTACGGTCCCCGTGCTCATTGAAGGTGAGACGGGCGTGGGCAAGGAAGTCTTCGCCAAACTCATCCACTATGGGGACGGCACCACGGACAGTCCGTTCGTGGCCATCAACTGCTCCGCCATTCCGCATCATTTGTTTGAGGGAGAACTGTTCGGGCACGAGCCCGGCGCCTACACGGGCAGTGCGCCCAAAGGACAAGCCGGTAAACTGGAGCTGGCCGCCAATGGGTCGCTTTTTCTGGACGAAGTGGCGGAAACCGACATCCAGGTGCAGCCCAAGTTGCTGCGAGTCCTGGAAGACAGGACCTTCTACAGGCTTGGCGGACTGCGTAAACGCGATTTCAACGCCAGGATCATCTGCGCGGCCAACAGCAGCCTGGCGGGCATGGTTGAAAGCGGCCGTTTTCGTCGGGATTTGTTTCATCGCTTGAAAGTCGGCCACCTGATCATCCCGCCTCTGCGTGAGCGCGTGGAAGATATTCCTCCGCTAATCGCCATGTTTTTGCATCGGGAATCCAAGCGCAAGAAAAAAAATTTCAAAAAAGTTCACCCCGAAACCATGGAAATATTGCAGCAGTATTCCTGGCCGGGCAATATTCGGGAATTGGAAAACGTCATTGAGCGCGCTGTGCTGACCTGTGACGGCGAAATTCTGCTGCCCGAGCATATCGCATTTCTGGATAGGGAACACCCGGCCGGACCAGATTTGTTTCCCGCTACAGGCACTGTAAAACCGACCTTTCAGCTGGATTTCAGCACTCTGGAATTGCCGGAAGGGAATCTGGATCTCGAGGAATTGAATCTGGCGATTATTCATAAAAGCCTGGAAAAGTTTTCCGGCAATAAAAGCCTTGCCGCACGTTACCTCGGCATTTCGCGCTATGCACTGCTGCGCCGCTTGCAAAAAAAACAGTAGCGTGCGATTCCGAACACTGTTTGTTTTCGCACGTTCGAAATCGCACACAAGGTTCCAGCTTTTTTCCTGCCCTATGTGGAAAACATATTTTATTCCATAAATTCAGATTGTTAAAAAAAATATAATTTGCCGTCCATTTGGCACACCGATTGCTTAAATAGTAACACTGCGATTATACATGGTGCGTTTGTTTTAAGAACCCTATGGGATAAATCGCGTATGCTCTTTTATATATTTGATGGTAACGGGGCGAATCCGTGTGTCCCGCGGAATGGCGATCCCCCCCCCCGCCAATCGTCCCGATCAACCATACAGGCCGTCATTACGGTCAACTAAATGATCGTCCATGCCACAAGTGCTATCCCCCCCCAGCATTTTCATGGACGATCATTTTTTTTTGCCGTTTTTTGTTTCCCAACACGGTGTTTCCTTGGACGGACGTATCCTGATGCCTGTTCGTTCGCAGTCATGGCCTGCACCCTCTTGGTGTTGCAGTCGTACCGTTGCCATTTCTCCCCTTGCCATTTCTCCCCTTGCCAGCGGCAGCCGGACATGATGAAATAAAGGTCTGTCAGCAAGGTGAAAGGCCGCGTTGCGGGCGGTAGGACTTTATAAACGAGGATGTCGCAATAGCTACAAAAGTTCAGGGCAACACGCAGGGACTCAAACCCAGCCAGATCAAAGCATTGGGGCGCCTGTATCACCGGCGATTCCCCCTCAACGAACTCTATACCAACGAGCAGGCCAGAGAGATAGCCGGATTGAGCTTGTCGGTCGGACGACAGCTCGGACTGCTCATTGACCGCCAGGGCCGCCCAAAAATGGTTATTGTGGGCGATCCGGGTTCCATTTTTATTCCCGAACTCGAGCGCTCGCGCCAGGCCTCCGGCCGGTTGCGCGGGCTGCGTTTGCTGCATACGCATTTGAAGCCCGAGCCGCTTTCGCAGGAAGACTTGATGGATTTGCTGTTTTTGCGCCTGGATTCGCTGGCCGCGCTCACAGTCACGGAAGAAGGCGATCCGGGCCGGTTGCATTTTGCCCATCTGTTGCCGGCCAATGCGGCCAAGGAACCTTACCGTGTGCAGGATTTTCCCTGGGATCGCGCCGCACTGGATTTGCAGGAACTCGTGCAGGCTCTGGAAGACGAGTTCGAACGCGAGGGCGGCGCCGTGGGCGAGAGCGACGCGGAAAGCGCCCTGCTGGTCAGCGTGAGTACGCAGCCCCGCGCGGCCATAGAAAGCGGGCTGGACGAACTGGCGGACCTGGCCCAAACAGCCGGATTGCAGGAGGCGGGCCGGATGGTGCAGCGGGTTGCCAAACTGAATCCCAAGTTCATCATGGGCAAGGGCAAGCTTGCAGAACTGGAAATTTTTGCCTTGCAGAGCGGTGCGGGCCTGGTGGTCTTTGACCGCGAGCTCTCGCCCGCGCAGATTCGCAATCTGGCCGATCAGACCGAGCGCAAGATTCTGGACCGGACGCAGTTGATTCTGGATATTTTTGCGCGCCGGGCAACCAGCCGGGCAGGCAAGCTGCAGGTGGAAATGGCGCAGCTGCAATATACGCTGCCCCGTCTGGTAGGTAAAAACAAGGCGCTCTCCAGACTCATGGGCGGTATCGGCGGACGCGGCCCCGGTGAAACCAAGCTCGAACTGGACCGCCGCAAAATTCGCGAGCGTATCGGACGTATCAGGGATGAACTGAAACGGCTGCGCCGCAGGCGTTCCGCCGTGCGCCAGCGCCGTGCCAAGGCCGGACTGCCCGTGGTGGCCCTGGTGGGCTACACCAACGCGGGAAAATCCACGCTTCTCAACACCCTGACCCGTTCCGAAGTGCTGGCCGAGGACAAGCTTTTCGCCACCCTGGACCCTACCACGCGGCGCTTGCGTTTTCCCGAAGAGCGGGAGGTCATTCTGTCCGATACCGTGGGCTTTATTCGCGAGTTGCCCGCGGAGTTGAAAGAAGCCTTTCGGGCCACACTGGAGGAATTGGAAGAGGCCGACCTGTTGCTGCATATCACCGACGTATCCCATCCGGAGTACGAACAACAGGTCGAAGCCGTGGAGCAGATTCTTCAGGAAATGGGCTTGGCAGATAAACCTCTGGTTCGCGTATTGAACAAGTGGGACCGTCTCGACGAAGAAGCCCGTACGCTGGCGCACAATACCTTCCCCGAGGCCCTGCGGATTTCCGCTGCCACAGGCGAAGGCCTGGACGCGCTTCCGCCGGTTATTTTGTCGCACATCGATTGGAAAAACGGCCTGCTCAAGACGCCTGTCACAATGATCGCCTGCGAGGAGGAGCACAGGGAAGGCGAAGAATCCGGCTGGACATGTGACTGGCCGTAAAAGGTACTGCGCCTCCCGCACAAGGGCGGGAGGCTTTTGCAAGATTTGCTCTCAGGACTCCAGGGGGATGCAGATGTCTACAAGTAGTTCTTCAGGGGGCGTGGTGTCCGGATCGTTGAGATAGATCTCCACCGATGGAGCGCTTTTGATCTCTTTGCCGTTGGAGGGCAGCCAGTGGCCGCAAAGCCAGTTGTAACTGTCCTGTAGCGTATCAAAGGGGCCCTTATGGGTGGCGATGGCGTACGCTCCTCCCCAGATTTCCTGGATGCCGATGTCTCCTTCAGGTGCTACTTTCTGGTCCAGGGTGACGCATGCGTCATAACGGATGTTTTCAGCCGCGGTCACTTCGGGGTCGTCGTGGCAGATCCCCAGAAACAGCGTGGAGTCGTTCAACAATCCTCTGGCGCCAGCCCAGGAACAGATTTTTTCCCAGGCATGATGGCAATCCGCATACTGTCCCACATGGCGCGCAAAGGCCACACGCTGCAGCGGAAGTTCTTCGATACGTACGTCCATAATTTTTTCTCCTGTTGGTTTTCGTATTTCCGTGTTCGGCTTGAGCACAAAACCCGGAACCCGTTTCCGGCTGTTGCCCCGGTAGTTGGTCGGGCTCATTTCGAACATGCGCTTGAAGGCTCTGCTGAACGCTTCCATTGTCTCGTATCCGGCATCAAAGGCTATCTCCGTGACCGGCTGCTTGCCGTGCGTCAGGCGCAAGGCGGCTCGTTCCATCCGCAGGCGGCGTACGTAGGTTTTCACCGACTCGCCAAGCATGCCTGTAAAAATGCGGTGGAAGTGGTGCGAGGACATATGGGCTTCTTCGGCTAGAGTCTCCAGCTGCAGGTTTTCATCAAGATGCTGCTCGATGAAAAGTTGTACCCGGAGTAACCGTTCCTGATAGCTATGCAATGTCGTTACGCGCATTATCTGGGTTCCTTCACAGGGGAAATAGGAAAAGACGGAGGCCGTTGCATGATATTTTTTGCTGATTTACACAAGCCGCATAGTGGATTTTGCATCAGAAAGAAATTGAAACCAGCACTTCATTTATGAAAATGAGAGTCATTTTCATGATAATTCTGGACATCACCTTCGACATGTGGTTTGAACCTTTCTCGGACTATTCCAAACAAGGTAATAACTGCCAGGGTTTTTATCCTGAGGCGAGATACGAGGAAATGAACGGTGGATTCAAACGAAACAATTTTTGAATACGGTATCGGGGTGGATACGGGCGGCACCTACACCGACGCGGTGTTGATGGACCTGCGTACGGGCAAGGTCCTGGCCGTTTCCAAGCACCCCACGGTGCACCATGACCTGGGGCAGGGCATTGCCGCGGCGCTGGACGAGGTTCTCTCCGGGCAGGACGCCGGGCGCGTCAAGCTGGCGGCGTTTTCCACCACCCTGGCCACCAACGCCATGGTCGAAGATCAGGGCGCTGATGTCGGCTTGATCGTTCTCGGCTACGACAAACATTTTGAATTGCCCGTACGCAGCGTCAAACACGTTGAGGGCGGGCATGACTACCGGGGTAACGAGCGCTGTCCGCTGGAGGTCGAGAAGCTCATGGAAGCGGTCATGGAGTTGCGCGGCCATGTGGACGCCTATGTCGTGGCCGGAGCCATGAGCCTGCTGAATCCGGCGCACGAGCAAGTGGCGGCCAAGGCCATTGAGCTGCTGGATCCGAAACCGGTGTTCTGTTCGCATCAGGTCAGCGAATTGCCTGGCGTGATGGAACGAGCCTCAACGGCCGTACTGCACGCGCGTCTGATGCCGGTCATTGAACTGTTTGTCCAGGAACTCGAAAACATGTCGCAGGCCAAGGCGCTTTCAGCCGATACTCGTCTGATCCGCGGCGACGGCGAGGCGGTACGTTTGCAGGAAGCCATCGACCAGGCGGGCTGCACCGTGGCCAGCGGACCGGCTGCCACGGCCTGGTTCGGCGCAAAGGCTGTTGAAGCCGATCGGGCTCTGGTGGTGGATGTGGGCGGTACTACCACCGACGTGACCCTTGTGGAACAAGGCTCTCCGATTTTTTCCTCAAAAGGCAGCCGGATCGGCAAATGGCAGACGCATATAGACGCCGTGGAAATGGACACGGCCGGAGTGGGAGGCGACAGCCTCGCGGCCATTGACGTTCGCGGCGGGCTGCAACTCGGCCCCGGACGCGTACGGCCCGTATCCATGATCGAAGATTTTCCCAGCCCCGAAGAGTGGATCGGCGCGGGAAACAGCTGCAAGCTCGTCCTGGCCGAACCCCGTCAGGATGCCGCGGACGACCCCGTGCTGCGACGGCTGCTCGAGGGCGGGCCCGCCACGCCGGCGCAGCTGGTGGACGAACTGCGGATCACGGCCTTTGCCCTGGGAAGAAAGCTCGAACAGCTGGTGTTCCACCGCCAGGTGGAGGAAGTGGGGTTCACGCCCACCGACGCGCTGCATGTTCTGGGCAGGATCAGCCTGGGCGATACGGACCGCGCACTGGCTGCCGCCCGTGTGCTGGCCGGACTGCGTTCGCAGAGTGTGGAGGACTTCAGTACGGAGGTTGTCCGCCGGGCGCAGAAGAAGATCCAGACCGCCATCGTGGCCCACGCGCTGCGGCGGCAGACCGGCAGCGCCAGGGAAAGCCTTCTGGTGAACGACCAGCCGGACGCGTTGGTTTCGGTCAGTTTCCGGCTGCACCTCCCCATTGTCGGAATCGGTGCCGCGGCACATGCCCTGCTGCCGGAAGTTGCCGAGGAACTGGGGACAGATCTTGTTTTTCCCCCCCATTACGAGGTCGGCAACGCCGTCGGAGCCATTTGGATCGCTTTGAACGGACGCAATGGGAACAGCTGAGCAGGAACGCGGCGCTCCAACTGCCAGCAAATTTTTTGACAGCTACTGCAAACAGCAAGGCGGTGACAAAGATGGAAATAGAAGCAAGGCGCCATCATTCGCCCAATTGTTTTGAAGCCACCCTGGAAGTGGCGAGTGAAAATGAAAACGCCGTGGTGGTGCACGGCTGGCTGCAGACTCCGGACAAGTGGGTGCTGCATGCCTGGTGCGAACTGGAGGAATCGGTGATGGATTTGACGGAAAGCCGCGAGCCGCTGGATAAGGCCGCGTATTATGACGTCATGGGCATTACGCCTGAACGGACCGTTCGTTACAGCCGCCTGGAATTTTTTACCTTGTCCGCGGAAAGCGGCGGGTTCGGCCCTTTTGACCTGGAGTTTTTCGATGCCCCCCTCGCGGAGGAGGATCCGCTCAGCCGCAAGGGGTGAGCCAGGCAAGAAACCAGGGCGCCCCAAAGGAGCGCCCTGGTTTGTCGGGGAGCTGCGACTTCAGAGCGTCGCCAGAATGTCCTTGATCTGTTTTTCCTGAAAGGGCTTGGTCAGGATGCGTTCCGTATAGCGTTTGGCCCATTTCAGCGGTTCGGTGGATGTGAACGAGCTGCCCCCGGTCATAGCCACGATGCTGATCTTGGGGTGTTCCTTGACCAGTGTCTTGATGACCTGAATGCCGTCTTTTTCCGGCATGAAAATATCCAGAAAGGCCATATCAAACTGGTTGCTGCTGCATAATTCCAGGGCCTGCGCTCCGTCCACGGCCTCCATGGCCTGATGGCCGCAGTCGCTGAGAATGCCGCACAGCATGGCGCGCGTCACTCTGTCGTCGTCCGCCACAAGTATTCTTGCCATTGGTGGGGCTCCTTTGTTTTCAATACGAGGCATGCAACGTCCTGCTGGTGCGTCATGCCGCGTTTTCTATTCGTCGATGTGGCTTTCCTTGGCCAGTTCCTGCGTAAGATTGTAGAGTTCCTGGATGACTTCGTTCAACTGACTGAGGGCCGAAGCCGCGTTTTTCATTGCTTGAACCGTCAGGTTCGACATTTCCGCGACTTCCTCGGAGGCGCTGCTTATTTCCTTGCTGGTCGCGGATTGTTCCTCCACATTGGAGGCGATGGTCTGGACCTGGGTCGAACTGCCGTCGACCAGCGTAAGGATCAGTTCCAGTGCGTTGCCGGACTCATGGGCGAGTTCGGACGCCGTGTTCACGGCCTCACCGGCCTTTTCCGTGCTTTGCGTGGCGTTGACGGCGCCGTTTTGAATGGCCTGAATGGTGGACGATACCTCGTGAGTGGCCTGCATGGTCTTTTCGGCGAGTTTGCGGACCTCGTCCGCCACAACCGCGAATCCGCGTCCGGCGTCTCCTGCCCGGGCCGCTTCAATGGCCGCGTTCAGGGCCAGCAGGTTGGTCTGGTCGGCTATGTCCTGGATCACGGTGATGACCTGCCCGATGCCCTGGGCCTGTTCGCCGAGGTCGTCCATGTTGGTCTTCAGCGCGTCCGCATGGGTGGAGACTTCCGTGATGGCCTCCACGGCCTGGCGGACCACATGCGCGCCTTCCACCGCCTTTTGCTTGGTTTCGTCCGCCTGGGCCGCCACCTCGCTGGCGTTTCTGGCCGCGTCCAGAATGGAGTCGTTCATCTGGTCCATGGCCCGTGCGGTTTCAGACGTCCGCTCGTTTTGCATATTGGCGCGGTCCACGGTCTGGCCGACTTCCGACGTCAGCTCTTCAAGGGCCTCGCGCGCTAAGTTGACGATATCGGAGATGTCCGTCACCGTGCGTTTGATAGCCTCGTTTTGCACTTGCAGCTGTTCCTCCTGGATTTTTACGTCCGTGAGCACGGCAAGCATGCACAGGCTGCCCAGTAGGTTTCTGTCCAGATCATAGATGGGCGAGGTGTCGACCTTGATAAAAAAACGTTCGCCCCGCGCGTCTTTGCCCTCATAAGGGAGGTTGGCGATGATCCGGCGTTCTTCGCAGGCCTCGCGCATGGCCTTGGCCACAATGGGGGCAATGGCGAAGAAATCTTCAATGGACCGGTTGATGTGGTCTTCGGGGCCGCCTTCGTGACCGAGAAAGTTGATCATCATCGGGTTGACCAGGGAGATCCGGCCCTGGGTGTCGATCACGGCGCAGGGAACGGTGAGCGCCTGGAGTATGCCTTCGGAAAAGCCTATTTTTTCCTTGATGGCCTCGCACATGGAGTTGAGGCTTGTGGAAAGGTCTCCAATCTCGTCCCGGCTGGTGACGGCAAGGCTGTCGTCGTAATTACCCGCGCGCACTTTCCGGGCGTAGTCCGACGCGCGGATCAACGGACGCAATACGGCGTAGTAGATGAAAAAACCGAGCAGCAACAGTACGGCCACCATGCCGCCGACCACAATGGCGATGCGCGTATAGGTCAGTTCGCGGGCTTCGGAACGCATGGCCGAAACATCGCGGTCAAAGACCAGTGCGCCGAGAATGGCGCGTTTGTCCATATGGCAGTGGTAGCAGCCGGGGGCGTTTTTGATCTGGACAACTTTGTAGAAGCTGCCGTCTATCAGGCCGTGCTGTTCGTCCGTCTTGCCCTGCAAGGTGCTGTCGATCCAGGACTTGAGCTCGGGCGAGCTGAACTGTTGTTTCGCGGACGCGTTGATGGCCTGGGGATCGCTGGCATAGGTTATGTTGCCGTCGAAATCGAGCAGGTAGGCGTTGGTGCCCGGCGAATGCGTGCTCAGGTTGAGGAAGGTCTGGGCGGTTTCCCGGTCTTCGCCCCGGGACATGGGCAGGGTGAAATCGCTGCGGAACAGGTAGGATTCCCGGTTTGAGGCGTCGGTAAAACGCTTGTTGTTGGCGTTGAAATCCATCCAGAAGTCTATGCAGATGTAGCCCGTGAAAAAAATGAGTAAAATGGGCGCACAGACAAGTATCAGTTTCCCGAGTACTCCGAATTGCGAGTATGTTTTCATGGCAGCGCTCCATTCTTATTCTTCGGGTCCGTGCGGGCGGCCGTATATACTGGGTTTGGGGACGCGGTTGCCGTCGTGGCAGGAGATGCAGACGCTCCATTGGGGATGTCCGTCAATGGCCTCCGGGTCGCCGTCTTGGGCATGGCGGGAACCGGGCCCGTGGCAGGTTTCACATCCCACATGGCCCAGGTCCGGAGTTTGTTCGTAGCTGACAAA
The DNA here is from genome assembly GCA_963677785.2 of Desulfovibrionaceae bacterium. Taxonomy (GTDB): domain Bacteria; phylum Desulfobacterota; class Desulfovibrionia; order Desulfovibrionales; family Desulfovibrionaceae. Next base: position 1,483,718 of record CAXXDH010000003.1, read on the forward strand.
TCCGCCCGGTTCACCCGCTCCGGTGACGTGGCAATGGTAGCAGAACGTTCGTTGCTCGGCGGTGAAATCTTTGAGCAGTTTGGGAAATCCTTCAGAAGGTTTGGCCTTGTTGGGGGCCATTGTCACAAACGATTCGCCGATGCTTTCATGACATTGGGTGCACACCCGGTCGCCTGTATACGAAGATTCCTCTGCAGCAGCCGAGGAGGAAATGGCGATGGACATAAAACCCGTAAGCAGCATCGACAAAAACAACAATTGGAAGAGCGTTTTCATGCGAGTGTCCTTGTCGCTGTTGGATATCTAAAGTCACGCTTCTATATAAGATTCGTACTACGATAAGGGAAACAGCATCAAAGATCCATAGCGGAGTTGTTCCGTCTCGATACAAAAAGAGCACATTTTTTTGTACAAAGACAAAGATAAGCAGGAAATACCAAGCTGTTGGAACAGACACGAAAAAAGAAAAATAATGTGAATAAAAGCACTATCTGAAACAGGAATTAGCCAATTACAATTTTGTTATTGCGCGGCGTCAAGTTCCATCTGCAGCTTTTGACGGGTTTGCAGCCAGCAGTCCAGCAGCGGTCCGATCAGTTCCCTGGTTCGTGCGGCATCTCCCAGGCCCGCGGCTTCTTCCATGGCCAGGAACAGCAGCCGGATGCTTTCCGCGCCGATGTTCCCTGATGCGCCCTTGAGTTTGTGGGCCAGGGCTTTTGCCTGGCCGAGTTCGGAAGCCTTGATATGCGTACGCAGTGCGTCCAGTTGCGGCGGCATGTCTTCCAGAAACACCTGTGCGCCGATACGCCAGATTCTCGGGCTCATGTTCGACAGGGCCAGCTCCATATTCAGGACAAGGGGGGAAGGCGTTTGCGCGTCATGGGAAAGGGCTCGGACGTTGTCCGGCCGGTTGGTTGTCCGGCTGTCCGGCACGACGGCAGGAACGGAGTCGGCTCCGGAGTACGGGCAACTGCCCGCGGGCAGCAGGCGCCCGTTGTCGTCGCGCGCGCGGGAGAGCACTTCGCTGATCACATTGACCAATTTTTTGAAATTGAAGGGTTTCGAACCGTATCCGTCCATGCCGGCGTGCAGAAAGCGTTCACGGTCGCCTTTCATGGCATGGGCCGTCAGAGCGATGATGGGCGTATAGACCGCGTTGTTTTTTTCTTCCCAGTCCCGGATACGCCGGGTGGCTTCCATGCCGTCCATGGGCGCCATCTGGACGTCCATCAGGATCAGGTCGTATGTATTTTGCTCTCGCAGCTCCACGGCCCGAGCGCCGTCGTTGGCGGTTTCCACACAATGGCCGCGGCCGAGCAGAAAGGCTTTGGCTATCTCTCTATTGCTGCGGTCGTCATCCACCAGAAGAATTTTGAGATTGGCGAACTGCCGCGGCGGAGCGCTTTCATCCGTGCTCCGGGGCTGCGGGCTGTGGGGCGGGAAAAAATCAACGGCAAACTGAAAAGTGGAGCCTTTGCCGGGTACGGACGCCACCGAAAGCGTTCCCCCCATCATGGCCACCAAACGCTTGGAAATGGAAAGCCCCAGTCCGGTGCCGCCGTATTTGCGGGTAACGAAACTGCCGGCCTGGGTGAAATGGTCGAAAATCGATTCCAGCTGGTCCGGGGCAATGCCGATGCCCGTATCGGATACGGTAAACGCGGCTCTTCGTTCGGAAGGCATTTGCACCTGCAGACGGACCTCGCCCTGTTCCGTGAATTTGACCGCGTTGGAAAGCAGGTTGGTCAGCACCTGGTGCAGGCGTTTTTCCGGACCCCAGATCCAGGCAGGCAGAGCCTCATCCAGTTCGCATTTGAGCTGAACGGTTTTTTTTCGGCACGGGTGGACGAACATCCCCGCCACGTCGGTGATCATGGCGGAGGGCGAAAAATCGTTTTCCTCGATTTCCAGTTTCCCGGCCTCGATTTTGGAAAGGTCCAGAACGTCGTTGATCAGGGCCAACAGTCTTTCTCCGGCCTGAGCGATACGCCCAACGGATTGGAGAATGTCCGGAGCCAGGTCCTTTTGGGCCTGCAAGAGCTCGGAAAAGCCCAGGATGGCCGTCAAGGGGGTGCGGACTTCGTGGCTTACCGTGGCCAGAAAGGTGGATTTGATGTGGCTGGCCTGCTCCGCTGCTTCCTTGGCCGCCTGCAGTTCGTGTTCGATGCATTTGCGCCAGGTAACGTCCTGCCCCACAGCCTGGTATTCGCTCAGCCTGTTGCGTCTGTCGTAAATGGCCCGCAGGGTCCATTGCAGCCAGCTTATGCTTCTGTCGGGCCGTTCGGTCCGGTTTTCAAAAGTGGCCACGGGGTTTGTCGGGGTGAGTCCGGCGATCATTTCCCGGATAGGGCGTGCGTCTTTTGCAGGCATGAAGGATTCGAACAGGGCGCCGGTGAGTTTTTCATGATCCTTGTGGTAATACCGGGCAAAAGCGCCGTTGACAAACGAGAGCCCGCCTTCCGGCAGAAAACGGCAGATCAGTTCCGTCTGGTCTTCTACGATGGCCCGGTAGCGCGCCTCGCTTCTGCGCAGGACCTTTTCCGCACGCTTGAGCTTGCTGACATCAAGCAGCACCAGGATCATGTCGCCGTCATTCAGGTTCTCTTCAATTCGTAAAAATTTGGCGATGCAATGGATGGGCTTTCCCTGCAGGGTTTGCACCTGTGTTTCAAATTCCACGCGCCAGGAGTTTTCCCAAAGCGCCATGATCTGTTCCAGGCCGATTTCCGGATTCAGGCCGTAGAGCAGCCTGTCCGCAAGGAGTGCGAACTGGTACTGGCTTTTGACTTCGAACAGGGGAAGGGAGAGTTCATTGGTTCCGACAAGCTTGGTCTGCAGCAGGATTTTTTCCAGCTCGTGCGGATGCTCCTGCAGCCAGGGGCGCAGTTCTTTGATGCCTTTTTCGCGCAGGGTTTCGAGCCAGGCCAGCGCATGGCTGAAATCCTGTTCGATGATGGCAACCGGCAAGCGGTCGAAAAGGTTGCGGTAGCGTGTTTCGCTTTCTTTGAGCGCATAGCCGGTGATCTTGCTTTTGGTAATGTCGCTGGCAAAGAACAGCAGGCTCTGGGTGCAGCCCGTCTGCTGCCGCACCGGGATCAAGTCCGCGAGATACCAGCGGGACAAATCGGCGGAAAATTCCGCGGCAAGTTCTATGCCGAGCGCCGGGATGTCGCTCGCGAGGACATTTTCGATACGTTCTTTGAGTACGTTCGGTTCTCCGAAACAAAACCGCTGCAGCAGAAAGGTTTCCTGGAGCTGGTGCGTGGTCAACCCCGTGATCTGGCGGAACGCCCTGTTGGCATCCAGGATACGCCCTGTGGATGAGAGGCGTAGAAACAGGCTTGGCATGGCGTCCAGGATCGTCTGCAGAAATATCGTACTCCCGGTCGCAGCGGCGTTGTTGGAGAGGCTGCGGCGCAGCAGTTTCATCCGCAGGGTGAGTTCGGTGAAATCGGCGGACAAGACGCAGAAATCGTGTGCCCCGGCCAGCATGCCCTGCTCACCGAGGCCCGGATCGTCCGCGGGCACAAGCAACAAAATCGGCGTATCGGCCGTGCCGGGGAGGTCCTTGATGCGTTCCAGCAGGCGAAAGCCGTTTTCACAAAGCCGGGCATCCAGAAGAATGCAGTCGAAGGCGGCGCCTTCGGGCGGACTGTCCAGCAGTTCCAGAGCCCGGGCCGCCGTGGTTGTCTTGATGAACGGTCCGAAGCCTTCCGGAAGCAGCGTTTGCTCCAGGGGCGCGAAGCAGTCGATTTGCGCGGCGGCTATGAGTGTTTTCATGGCAAAGTCCGGTATGATCTGCGTAGCTGCTTACAATCCGGTATACGCGTTGTTTCACGGGGGCTCAAGAAAATATGTCCGCAGCTTCCCGGCAGTGGCGGCCTTGCGGTAAAAGAGAAAAGCAGGAAAACGGGTATGGGAAACAAGATGGCGGGCCGGACGCCTGAGCGCAGAGCATTATTGCCCCAAAGCGGACCCGTATGCTACAGTTCCACAAGTTGAGTATTCAATTTCAACTTTGAAGAAACGTCTGTTTGACCTGGAGGAGTCATGTCCCTAACAAAAGCAGCGGCATTTTCCTGTTATATCGCGGACGCCCTGGCGCTGGGCGTGCACTGGATTTACGATCAGCGGAAAATCCAGGACACATTCGGCCGGGTCACTGACTTTGTCGCGCCCGGCACGGTCTTTTACCATGCGTCCCGTCCTGTGGGAGGCTTTACCCATTACGGAGACCAGACCTTTCTGCTTCTGGAATCCGTGGCCGAAAACAACGGGTTTGTGCTGGAGGATTTTTTTCAGCGCTGGGTTCCATTCATGCGCGGCTACGACGGCTATATGGATGCGGCCACCCGCCAGACGCTCGAACGGGTGGAGTTCGGCGAAGGCCCGGAGTCTTCGGGATCCAATTCGCACGATCTGGCCGGGGCTTCGCGCCTGGGCCCCCTGATCGCCTGCTACGGCGGCGACGAAGAGGCGCTGGCGGCTGCGGCCAAAGCGCAGACGCGTATGACGCATAACAACCCCAAGGTCGTGGCGTCAGCGGAGTTCTTTGCCCGTGTCGTCAGCCGCGAACTGCGGGGCCAGGCTCCGGTGGCGGCCATGCGCGAGGCGGCCTCCCTGGACTACGGCATACCGGATGTGGCCGACTGGGTGGAAGCAGGCCTGCAGCTGGCCGGAGAAGACAGCCTGGCGGCGGTTTCCGAACTCGGCCCCACCTGCGACGTGGATGAAGCCTTTCCTGCCACGGTGCAGCTGATTGCCGCTCATGAAAACGATTTTGAAAACGGCCTGATCGACTGCGTCATGGGAGGCGGGGATTCCTCGGCCAGGGCCATGCTCGCCGCACCGGTGCTGGCCGCCAATCCGTTGAACAAGGGTATGGAGGCCATCCCGGCCCGCTGGACGGACGCCCTGGTCAAAAAAGAGGAGATCCTGCGGATGCTGGACTCTCTGGAAGCTTAACTTTTTCAACGTCAAAACGCTCTAGGCCGGGGGGGATCCGGGGCCGGGCATGTCGTCCTGGCGCTTGTGCGTCACTACGGGGTTCATGGCCGAGGAGTAGGAGAACAGATAGGGGTAGTTGACCTGCAGATAATGCAGATATTCGAGCCATTGCAGCAGCAACCAGTGGTAGGCGCGTTTCAGGTCACCCGTCAGGTGAGTGAGGTCCGCGTCCGTGAAGGCGTGGCGGCGTTCCAGTTCCTCTTTGAGGTGGAACACGCTTCTGAGCAGCTCGGTAAAGGTCTCGTGCTCCAGCAGCAGCGGGTTTTCCAGCAGTCTGAGCAGAGTGGGCGTGGTGTCCTGCAGCAGCGTAAGCAGCTGTTCGGCGTCGGTACGGCGGATGTCCACAGCGTAGCTGTATTTTTGCAGGTATTTTTTGGTGGCGGCATAATTCTTTTTGGTCCAGCCGGCATCCACTGCGAAAACCTGGGCCAGATGTTGCGCCTTCAGGTCGGATTCCAGCATCTGGTGCAGCAGCTTCATACCCACTTCGCTGAAAAAGACGCCGATGACCATGCTCAATTTTTGCAGGCGGTTGCTCTTCTCCCGCCGCGAAAGCACGGTTTCCGCGCCCGATGCCAGAATGCCGAAAAAGGTGCCGCCGCCGGTGATGATGATCACTATGGCCAGCAGCTTGCCCTCCGGACTCATGGGATGGATGTCGCCGTAGCCCACGGTTGAAATTGTCACAATGCTGAAATATAGGGCATCAAGGATATGCATTCCTTCGATATGGACGAACCCGAGGGTACCGGCCATGACCGTGGCAATGAACACCGAGGTGAACAGAAGCAGCCGCGTTCTTTCCATGCCGGGTGGTATAGCCTGATGCGCCGTGTTTGAAAAGCCGTTGCCGTTCACTGAGGAACAGAGGACAGGCCCAAACAGGGGCGGACTGCCTGTTTAGCGGGCTTTGACAGGAGAAATGCCATGCGAGCCGTTGTCATATTTGTAAGATACATTCGCAGGACCTGCGTGTTGCTGGCCAGTACGCTGGTCGCGTTGCTGTTGTTGCAAGCGTCGCCGTCCGGAGCCCTGGCGCAGCAAGCGCCTTTTCTGGCTTCGGCCATGAGCGGCGACCTGGCCTTGAGCGTCAATTCCTGCAATACGCAGGATAGTTTCGCCAATGCTTTCGGCGATACGACCCGGCCGCGCTACGGCAAGTATCTGCTGCTTACCGTTACGGTAGTGGACAAAGGGGACAAGGCCCTGAAGCTCAATCCCAAAATGTTCGCGCTTCGCGACCGGAGGGGGCGGCAATTCACCCCCAACTCTCTTTCGGACAGGCAGCTGTTTTTCGACGCCCTGGTCCCGGGAAAAGCTGTGACCGGGAGGCTGGTCTTTGATATCCCGGCGGATGCCGACGCGCCAAAACTGGCTGTCAGTGTGGGCAACGGGAAAACCGCCTTGATCGAGTTGCAGCAAGTGCAGGGCGCCACCATGTCCGGCCTGGGAACGGGCCGGGGAACCGGGAGGCGTTCCGGTGCGGTCGCCGGAGCGGGCATGCCCGCCCCGGGCGAGGGAAACGCCACGGCAGGGCTTGCCCCAGGAGGGGCCGCCGGGTCGGGGCACGGTTCGAGCGGCGCATCCGGAGTGCGTGGAGCGGGGGCTGCCGGAACCTCCGGAGCAGCCGGAGCTGCCGGAGCCGGGGGAGCGCCCCTGGGCGTGGCCATGGCCGGACCGTTCAATTTCGCCGTAATGCAGGCCGAACGCAGGCAATCCTACAGGGATGCTTTTTACGAATGGGTGACGTCGTCCTTCGGGGTCTATCTGACGGTAGGTATCATGGCCCAGAATATGGATACGGCCCCCCACGGTCTGGAACAACGAATGTTCTCCGTACGTGATGGCCAGGGCAGGCAGTACACGCTGAATCCCATGAGCGACAGGCAGCTGTTCGCCAAAGCTCTCAAACCGGGAGGCTCAGCGACAGGGGTGCTGGTTTTCGAGCTGCCCGCGGACGCCAGGAACTGTGTTCTGGCCATCCAGGCGGAAAAAGAGGGGGCAACGCTGGCAAGTGCGGAGATTCCCTTGCCCTAAAGACCCGGCAAACGGGTATGGTAGATGTGATGGATTCGACTGAATTTCGACAACGCATAGGCCCCGCTCTGGTGGGCGAGGGGTTGATCACTGCGGAACAGCTGCAGACTGCCTTGCAGCATCAGAAGCGCTTTCCTTTTTTCACCATCGGGCAGATCGTGTCCATTTTGTTTCGCGTCCCTGTCGGCAGCATCGACGAAGTCAACGTCCACAAAGTGGTTCTGCCGCAGCTGCCTCCCGTGTTCTTGACGCGGCTGGTGAAAATCGCCAAACAAGACCGCTTTACCAAAGATTTCGACATCAGGGCCTTTATCGAGTCCGTCGAAGCGCAGGTGCAGAGTTTTGAAGTCGTCAATGTGGTCGGGCGCAGCTATGAAAAGGACGGGGATGATTATCACCGGACGGAATACAAAAGCAGCATCCAAACCAGAATGAAAATTCTGCTGCTGATTACCACCCGGGCGGAAGAAGTTGTCCGGGCCCGGACGTCCGTGCTGCATGACAGCAGGGAGCGCGGACTGGTTATGGAAGAGAGCGACGAGGACCTCAAGGGGGGCGTCTATTTCGACCTGCGCAAAGTCTTTGTGGAGTCCGTCCGCGGCCAGGGGGGCGGCGCGTCTTGAATGCGGAACCCAGCCTGTTTCGGGTGCAGTTCGTCCTGGGCCAGCTGACCTTTGGCGGTTCCGAGCGGCATGTGGTGGACCTGGCCCGCAACCTGGACCGCAAGCATTTTTTGCCCCAGGTGCTTTGTCTGCGTTCGGGCGGCCCGTTGACCAGCGTATTGCGGGATGCGGGCATAGCGTACGCGGAAGCTCCCGTGGCCAGCTGGAAGCGCCCTCCCCTGTGGGAGCTCTGCCGGGCGGTCCGTGCTTTTCAGCCCCAGGCGCTCTGCGTGTATACCTATGTGGACAAACTTTGGGGGCGGCTGGCTGGCATGCTCTGCGGCGTGCCATTGGTCCTTTCTGCGTACCGCACGGTACGCAAGCCCTGGTACGAGCCCCTGCTGCTGCCCAAAACCACGGCCGTGGTCGCGAATTCGCGCGCGTTGCAGCAAAGCTTCCGCCGGATGTACCGTTACCCGGCGGAAAAAGTTCTTTTTCTGCCCAACGGCATCGACCTTTCCCGCTTCAGCCCTTCCTGCAAACTGGACGCGCGCAAGGCTCTCGGCCTGCCCTTTGACGCGCCCATTGCCGCGCAGGTGGCCCGGTTCGAGCCGGTCAAGGATCACATGACCTCTCTGGCCACCTTTGCCCTGCTGCGCGAAAAGCTGCCCGAGGCCCTGCTGGTGCTGGTGGGGCATGGTTCGGAGCGGCAGCGGATCGTTGACCGCGCCAGAGAGCTCGGACTGGAATCCTCCGTACGCATGCTCCCGGCGGATACGGACGTGCCCACGGTCTTTGCCGCAGCCGATGCGGTGGTGCTCAGTTCGCGGTCCGAAAGCCTGCCCCGGGTGATCATTGAGGCCTCGGCCTGCGCCCGGCCCGTCATCGCCACCGATGTGGGCGGCTGCAGCGAGGTTGTCCTGCACGAACGTACGGGTTTTATCGTTCCGCCGGGGGCTCCGCAGGAAATGGCCGGGCGGCTCTGCGGGCTGCTTGGCGATACGGAGCTGGCCGAAGAGATGGGCAGGGCCGCGCGTGAGTTGATCGCCGCCCGGCACAGCCAGGAGGTCATGGCCCGCGAGTTCGAAAAACTGCTGCTGGAGCTGGCCGCGCAAAACAGATAGTCTAGACTTTTTTTCGCAATCAAGGTAGGCTTTTTTCGATTATATTTGGACGACAATGTGATGCAGGCTGGGCGTTGCCTGTTTCTGATACCTTCGGAGGGGCCTATGCGCTACGGAATACTTGCCTTGTTGCTGCTGCTTGCCGCAGTGGCGGGGTGCAACAGAAAGACGACGATAGATCCCAGCCGATACGGCCGCGGACCGGCTGTCAACGTGCCCAATGATTCGTTGACGCCGCCGCCCCCCGTGTCCGTGGGCGAGCAGAGCCAGCTTGGCGAAAAAGATCTGCAGCCCGCGCCCCAGGTCGCGCAAACTCCCCGTACAGAGAGGCCGCAGCCCGCTCCCAAGCTTGCGCCGCCCCCGGTTCAGGCCCAGGAGCCGCGCGAAGTGGTCATCTATCAGGTCGGCGTATTTTCCGATATCGCCAATGCCACCGCCTTGAAAAGCAAGCTCGACCAGGCCAGTTTTGAAACCAGCCTGGAGCGTGATGTTTCCCTGCCGCAACCCGTGTACCGCGTCACCGCCAAATGGTACGGCAGCGATCCCGAAGGGCGCGCCCGCCTGCAGGATGTGGGCGTTATGGACTCCATCGTGTTGGGCGGCAGCCAGCGCCCGGCTCCGGCCCCTGCCGCCGCCATTGCCCCGGCAACGCCTGCCGGGCCTTTGCTCTGCTTCCAGGTCGGCGTTTTCAGCGATCCGCTCAATGCCGCACGGATGCGCGATAAACTGGACTCCCAGGGCGTTCGTGCGGACACGCCCGAAGAAATGGTGGACGGGCGTACGTATTATAAAGTGATCGCCATGCTGCCCGGCCCCAAAGAAGAGGCCCGCGGCCGCCTGGCCATGCTGGGTTTCCCCGACCCCATCTATTTGTCCAACGCGTCCGCCAATACGGCCGTGCCCGTGAACACCCCGGCCAATGCGCCTGGAGACGTGCACTCCTCGATGGTTTCTTTTCAGGCGGGCTCTTTTTCCGACCTGGAAAACGCCGAAGCCCTGCGTCGCAGACTCAACAGCGCGGGCTTTACTGCGGAGGTCGAACTGTTTACTCTCAACGGCGCCAACCGTTACCGCGTGGTGGCCACCGGATCCGGCACTCCAGCTTCTGTGGAAGCCTCGTTGAGGCAGGCCGGCGTGCAGAACCCGCTGCTGCTGCATCGTTAGCCTTGGCGGCTTGAGAATCCTTTTGTCCAGTCTGGCTGGATAACTGGCCTTGTTCTCCGGCAGACAAAGCAACCTGCTGGAAGAGTGCACGTTGTTTTCTTGCTTGCGGCGGATCCGGAGTTACTCCCTTTCTAAACAATACCTGCCCGGAATGGGCGCGCTTTTTTTGTGAAACTAGTCATCAGCATAGACGTAGAAGAGGAAGGCCTGTTTTCCGGACGCTACGCCCAAACCGCTCCCGTCTCCAATGTGGAGTGGTTGCGGGGCCTGGAGTTCGTCAGCAAGGATCTGGGGATTCCGCTGACTCTGCTGGCGGATTATCCGGTGTACGCGGACGCCGCGGCCAGAGAGACGCTGCTTTTCTGGCAACAGGAACACGGGGCCGAACTGGGGGCGCATCTGCACCACTGGACAACGCCGCCGTTCGAGCCGCTGCCCGGCCCTGGTCCGGCCACTGTTTTGGCCACTGCTCCGGCCCGTTGCAAACAGATTCCCGTGGAGCTGCTGCGCAGGAAACTGGAGAGCCTGGTGGAGATCATGCAGCGCGAAACAGGAACCAGCCCCCGTTCTTTTCGTATGGGGCGGTTTGATTTCGCGCCCGTGCTGCAGGATCTGCTGCCGGACTGCGGCATGCGCGTGGATTCCAGCCTGGTGCCATTGCGGGCCATGCCCAACGGTCCGGACCACTTTCTCGTACCGCCGGATCCCCGCGCACTGACACCGCGCCTTTGGGAAACACCCGTGACCATGGTGCCGCTCGTACGCAACAGCCCCCAGCTGGCCTATGCGCTGGCCAGGCGGCTGCCGTTCGACGCGCGCAATCGTTTTCTTAAACTTTTTCGCCTGACCTGCGCGCTGGGCATTCATCCGTTGTGGCATCCGTCCGCCACCATGCGCCGGGCTGTGCGCTTGCATCACGCGCGCGGCGGACAGGTGCTGAACATGTTTCTGCACTCTTCGGAGCTGATGCCCGGAGGCTGTCCCAAAATCCGTACCGAGGACGACGCTCGCCGTCTGCTGGAAAAAATCAGGACGTTTCTTGTCTGGCTGCTGGACCAGTATGAGATCAGCGGCGCGACTCTCGCCGAAACAGTGGAATTTGAATAGCGGGTCCAGGCTTGCTGCCATTTGACAAGCTTGCGGGCTTAAGGGCAGTTATGACCTGTGTGCAGCGCCTCAACTGAAATCAAATAGAATCAATTATGCGCAATTGTTTGCTCAAGAACCTATTGACCCTTGCCTTGGCTTTGCTGCTTTGCCTGGCCTTGCTGGAGATATTGTTCCGCTGTTATTTCGGGCAGACCTATGCCAAACGCGCGTCTTTTTACCAGGAGGACGCGGAACTGGGCTGGATGCCGCATCCGGGACTGGACGACACCTTTTACGGGCCGGATTTTTCCATGCAGATCCGCACGGACGACGAGGGCCTGCGCCTGGGCAAGCTCGGACCGGTTCCCAAGGACGCCGACCGGGTTCTGCTGTTGGGCGATTCGTTCGCCTTTGGCTGGGGCGTGAACACGGACCAGACCCTGGCTTCGTATCTGGACGCTTCCCTGTACGCGTCCTGCGGCCTGCGCCTGGAGAATCTGGGCGTGAACGGCTACGGCACGATGCAGGCTGTGGAGCGGGTGAAAAAATATTTCGCCACCCATGATCCGGCCAGGGTGCGGGCGGTGATCCTGTTGCATTGCCCCAACGACCCCATGGACAATGTGATCTACCTGCTCGTACGCCTGGGAGTGCGCCAGGTGCATTTCGAGAGCGTGAACAAGAGCTGGTCGCACCTGTTGAATTTCATCAACCGGACCGAGTACATGAACCTGGTCGTCTCCACGGACAGCAGCGAAGACAAGGCCGACACGGACCGGAATCTGTTCGCTTTTCCGGTACGCGTGGCCAAAGGCGGCACGCCGTCGGTGGAGCTGGACGGGAAGACGTACGCGCTTTCTCGCGACGAATACGACTTGAGCATCCTGCGTCCGGAGCTGAGCCCGCTGCATGAAACCCTGCTGGTCAAAAGCCTGCGCGAACTCCAGTGCGGGGTGCTGCCCCGAGTGCCCGTGATCCATGTGGCGACCTATGGATCTGAATGGTACGCGGGCGCGGTCGGGCGTGTTGTGCGTAAGGCCGGTGCCGGATGCGACGCGGATGTCGAGTGTCTGGGCGAATTGTCCATGAAAGGGTATACGGGAAAAATTTATAACGAACACAGCGGGCTGCATTATACGCCCGAACTCAATATGCACTACGCCCGGGAGCTGCTGGCCGTGTTGCAGCGCAGGGGCGTTTGCCGTACGGGCGCGCCGGGCAAGATGCGGGATGCAAAGGAAACATCAGAATGAAAATGCATTGTCTGCGCCATGTGGCGTTCGAGAACGAGGCCGCCATAGGCGCATGGGCGCAAGCCCAAGGGTACGAACTGACCTGCAGCAATCTGTACGCGGGGGATACCCTGCCGGATACGGACACCTTCGACTGGCTGGTGGTCATGGGCGGTCCCATGGGCGTGCACGACGTGGCGGACTATCCGTGGCTGCTGCAGGAAAAACTGCTGATCTCGCAGGCCGTGGAACGCGGCAAGCTTGTCCTGGGCATCTGCCTGGGCGCGCAGCTGATAGCGGACGTGCTCGGCGCGCCCGTGACCCGCAATCAATACAAGGAAATCGGCTGGCTGCCCGTGCGGCTGCATCCGGCCGCGGCCAAAAGTCCGGCATTCGCGGAATTGCCCGCCGAGTTCATGGCCTTTCACTGGCACGGCGACACCTTCGCCTGCCCCACGGGCGGGACGCAGGCGGCCTACAGTGCGGGCTGCGACAACCAGGCTTTCGTGTTCGACGAGCGCGTGGTGGGGCTGCAATTCCATCTGGAGACCACGGCGGAATCCATGGAAAATCTTCTGACCCATGCGCGGGACGACCTCACTCCCGGACCGTTTGTGCAGTCCGCGGAGGAAATGCGCCAGCAAAGCGCCGAATATCTGGGCCAGTTGCAGAATATGCTGAAAACCTTGTTGCACGGGATGGCCTCACTGGCAGGAGCATAAGCCATGCGCAGAAAAAAGAACGAAATGACGGACCAGTCGGAAGTGGAAGCCGTGTTGCGCGGTGCGGAAGTGCTGCACCTTGCCCTGAACGCGGCGGGCGCGCCCTATGTGCTGCCCCTGAGCTACGGGTTCGAGCCGGGCAGGATTTATTTCCATTGTGCCAGACAAGGCCGCAAGCTGGACCTGATCCGGGCCGACGGCAACGTGGGCTTCGAGGTGTCCACGGACGTACGGTTGAAAGAGCCGGACACGCCCGGCGAACCCTGTGCGTACGGCGTACGCTTCAAAAGCGTCATCGGCACCGGCAAAGCGCGCATTGTGGAAGATCCGGCAGAACGAATCCATGGCCTGGATCTGGTCATGGAGCATTACGCGCCGGGCGAGTGGCGGTTCAAGGAGGAGAAACTGGCCATCACCGCGGTGGTCTGCATTGATATCGAGACCTTGAGCGGCAAAAGGAACGGGTATTGAAGCAGCCCGCAGGAGAACGTCAGATCAGATAATTGGCGGGATCCAGGGGCAGTTCCTGGGGGGAGAGCGCGGAAACGATGGAATAGCCCTCCTTGCAGGGCGCATCTTCCTGCTGATGCAATTCCCGCAGGTCGATGGTACGGGCGCGGAGGTGGCGGCCCTTGTTGTCCATGACCAGGGTAATGGACGGAAACAGCGGCGCTCCTGGGTTGGAACCGCTGACAATGGCGGTGCATCCGTTGCGCAGCAGAACAAAGCTGCCCACAGGGTAGATTCCCAGCCATTTGATGAAACGGTCCACGTTTTCCGGCAGAAAATCCTTGCCCCGGAGCGAGTAGATGATCTTGAGCGCTTCATTGGGGGGAATGCTGGGCTTGTAGACCCGCTTGCTGGTCAGCGCGTCGTATACTTCCACCAGAGAAACGAGCTGGGCCAGGGTGTGGATGTGCGCCCCGGCAAGGCCCAGAGGATAGCCGCCGCCATTGACCTTTTCATGGTGCTGCAGAATGGCGTCCAGAATGTGCGTATCGAATAAGCCGTGCTGGTCCAACAGGCAGAACCCCATGGCCGGGTGGCGCTGCATGATCTCGAATTCTTTGACCGTGAGTTTTCCGGGCTTGTTGAGAACGTCCTTGGGGAGCAGGACCTTGCCGATATCATGGAACATGGCCGCGATGCCCAGTTTTTTGAGCAGGTCCAAGGGAAAATCCAGATGCACGCCAAAGGCCACGGAAATGACGCAGGCATTGACCGAATGGGTATAGGTGTACTCATCAAAGGCGCGTAGCTTGCAGAGGCTGACCAGGGCGTCATGGTTGCGGGTGATGCTTTTGGCTATGTCTTCGACAAGAGATTCAGCCTGTTGCGCATCCGGTCTGTGTCCGAGCCTGGCATCGTGAATGCATTGCCTGGCCAGGTCCAGTGAATCCCGGTAGATTTCGCTCGCCCTGTCCAGTTCCTTGAGATAGGATTTACGCTTGGGGTCGGCGGATGCCGTGGATTCTAGGGATTCCCCCTGCAGGTCAAGCGTGATAGAGAGCTGTTCGTCGCAAGCGACAAAATCGCCCTGTCCGATTTCAACAAAGACTTCAGTGAATCCCTTGTTGCTGATCAGGTCGATTTGTTCCTGGGAACAGATGTACTCGTCATGCGGGTAGAGGAACGGGTGCTCCGAACAGGGAAGCCCGGCATCGATGGTGCACATGCCGACTTTGAGATCGCTTACGGGGATTTTTTTCACGTGATTGCCTTGTAAGAAAAAAATCAGGGTCTGAATCATCCGTCTGAAAGAGATGTATAGATAGAGTCTGGTACTTTGTCAAAAAGAAAATTGCAGTGCTAAATTTGTTATGAAATAAGAATAATAGGAATATAATTCAGTTGGAGCACCAGTCGTTTTCCCTGTAGTTGCGGTCTTGCGACACGGATTTGCGTTAAAATGCCTGTCTTCGGTGTGTGAGAGAACGCTTGTTCTCTTTTGTTAAGAATATTAAATAACTAACAGCATGATTTAATAAGTCGCGAATTGTATGAAACTTGGTATTCAGTCAATCAGCAAAGCGTACGGCGGGAACGATCTGTTCAGGGATTTTTCGCTGGAGGTTGCGTCAGGGACGCGTCTGGCGGTCATCGGTCCCAATGGGACCGGAAAATCAACTTTGATAAAGATCCTGGCCGGAGTGGGCGAACCCGACTCAGGCCGGGTGCAGATTCCCAGCGGAGCGCGCGTCGGGTATGTGGCCCAGGAACTGGACCAGGAGGATCTGCGCAAGACGCTTCTGGGGTTCGTGCTGGACGCCCTGCCTTCCTGGCGGGAGTTCTGGAGCGAATGGGAGCAGGCGACCCAGCGCAGGGATACGGCGGCTCTGGGAAAACTGGCGGAGCAACAGCACGAGTTCGAGCTCGCCTACGGCTATAACCCGGAGCACAAGGCGCACGCCGTGTTGAGCGGCCTGGGATTCGACGTAGCCGAACACAGCAACGCGTTGGAAAGTTTTTCCGGCGGCTGGCGCGAGCGGGCCAAGCTGGCCCGAGTGCTGGTGGCCGGGGCCGACATCCTGTTTCTGGACGAGCCCACCAATCATCTGGATCTGGAGGCGGTCGAGTGGCTGGAAGATTTTTTGCTGGCCTATTCGGGAGTGCTGGTCTTTGTGGCGCACGACCGTTTGTTCATAGACCGGGTGGGCACGCATGTGCTGCTTCTGGGAGGCAGCAAACCGCAGTTCCGCAAGGGCAGTTTCGAGGAGTTCCTGGTCTGGCAGGCTGAAAACGAGGAGCAGCGCCGGCGCGAGGCCAAACGGTTGAGCGATGCCATTGAAAAGAAGATGGATTTCGTACGGCGCTTCAAATACAAGGCCACCAAGGCGCGCCAGGCGGGATCCAAAAAGAAACAGGCCATGAAGCTCGAAAAGGAGCTCGAAGGCCTGACTCCCGAGCGCAAGCGCAAGACTCTGGAGTTCAAATGGCCGGAGCCAGCGCGTACGGACAAGACCGTGCTGGCGGCCGCGGATCTCAGCTTCGGCTTCAGCAAGGACAAACCGCTCTGGAAGCCGTTGACCTTTAATCTCTATCGCGGACAGAAGATAGCCCTGGCCGGTCCCAACGGCTGCGGCAAGTCCACCCTGATCAAGCTGGCCGTGGGCGACCTCAAGCCTTGGACCGGCAACGTTGAAATGGGCTCAAAGGTACGGATCGGCTATTATACGCAGCACCAGCTGGACATTCTGGATCCGGAAAAACCTGTTCTGTCCGAATTGCGGCGTCTTTCCGACCCCAAGATGACGGAAGAAGAACTGATGAGCGTGCTCGGACTGTTCATGCTGGGGCAGAATTTCTTCGACCGGCCCGTACGCGAGCTTTCCGGCGGGGAAAAGGCCCGGCTGGTGCTTTCGAGTCTGTTTCTGGCCCGGGCCAATTTTCTGGTCCTGGACGAACCCACCAACCATCTGGACCTGGAAAGCCGCGAAGCTCTGGTGCAGGCTCTGGAGTCCTACGACGGCGCCATTTTGCTGGTGGCGCACGACCGCTGGCTGCTGGGCCGCGTGGCCGAACAGGTCTGGGAGCTCTCGGAAGCGGGCATCGAACAGGATCAGGGCGGATTCGAGGAATACGAACGCAAACGGCGCGAGCGCGCCGCGGCCCTGCAGGAACAGGACGCGGCCGAAAACGCCGGGCAGCGCCAGCTTTCGCGCGAGGACATCAAAAAAGCCAAGCGCGAACAGGCCGAACTGCGCAACGCCATCTATCGCGAACTCAAACCCAAGCGCGCGGCCCTGTCCAAACTGGAAGCCGAACTGGACACGGTGCTGACGGAAATGGACGCCGCCGAGCAGTCTCTGGCGGATCCGGAGGTATACGCGGACGGACAGCGGGCCGCCAAGCTGCTGAAGAGCTATCAGGACAGCAAAGACGCCAGCGAAGTCCTGATGGACCGTATGTCCGTGCTGGAAGAGGAAATAAACCTTCTGGAAGAACGGCAGAAAGGATTTGGCGCGGAGTAGCCGACGCGTCAATGGACGGGCGCTGTTGTTTGTAAACAATAGGTAACAACGCGCTCCCAGCCTTGCCCGGTCCCTGCAAATAGGCTACTTCTCCCTCCAAGACCCCGGCCCGGGGCGAACAAGGAGCTGCCATGGATATTCGCGACGACGGCTTGCCTGTGTTCACGTTTTATGTGGATCAGGACGAACGGGCCCAGATCATTTGTCCGAAGTGCGGTGACTCCCGCCTGGTCGACGCGGCCAGATTCCGGGATTTCAAGACCTCCCTGCGTATTCGCTGCACCTGCGGCGAGGTGTTCAAAGGCATTCTTGATTATCGCAAATCCTACCGCAGGGCTGTCGATCTCGCGGGCAGCTATGAGAACCCGGCCACAATGGAATCCGGCACGGTGCGTATCCTTGATCTTTCGCTGGGCGGTCTGCGGATGCATACCGAGGGACCGCACCGGCTCAGCCGCTGCGATGTTCTGGAAGTCAGCTTCAGGCTGGATACGCCGGAACAAAACGAGATACGCAAACGGATCGAGGTCCTTTCCGTACGCGGAAAACAGATCGGCGCGGCGTTTTGCAAGGACCAGGAACGAGATCCCGAATTGGGCCTCTACCTGATGTATTAAAGAATGTTGACTTTGATATGGTATTGCCTCCGGCGGTTTAATGACCTTTTGGCCAGCTTGGCTGGATAAGAGTATCTAAGCTCCTTGCGTCGCGAAGATCCTCTAAAAAAGATCCTTAAGAATCTCCAGAACTTTTTACCAGGTAATACTATCCCTTGTTAACACGGATAAAAGGTACTTTTTTCTAGAGACAGCCCCTAGAGCGGCCGCGAACATTTTTACAGACAATGGAGAGAAATTGATCATGAGTATGCGCTTTTCGCGAATTGCTTTGCTTTGTGTTTTCTGCCTGATGCTGTTGTTCGGAACCACGGCGGTATGCCGCGCGGCGGATGTCGATGCCAAGGCTCTGGACGAGGCCGTGGCCCGTGTGCTGAAAGCGCATCCGGAACTGGTGCTGCAGGCGCTGGAGTCGCGTCCGGTGGAGTTCGTGGACATTCTTCAGAAAAGCATGGAATTGAAAAAACAGCAGGATTTCATCGAGGATATCAAGGCGAAGATCAAAAATCCTTTTTACCCCGAGATTGATCCGAAACGGCCCTATCGCGGGGCGAAAGACGGGGATGTGACCATCGTGCTGTACTCCAATTACGGCTGTCCCTACTGCAAGCGGGCCAACCTTGTCATCGACCAGCTGATGGATAAAAAACCCGGCAAGGTCAAAATGGTTTTGAAGCATTTTCCCTTTGAAGCGGTCACGGAAAAATGCGCCCTGGTGTTCGAGGTGCTGGGCCGCCAGGACATGAAAAAGGCCTGGGACTTTCACGAGTTTTTGTTTGAAAACCGCGACAAGCTGCACCGCGACGGCATGAAAGGACTGGACGAACTGATGCGCAAGTTCGGCCTGGATCCGGTGGCCATGGAAAAGGAAATCGCCAAACCCGAGATTCAGGCCACGGTCAAGACGGACATGGAAGAGGTCCGGAAAATGGGTGTGAACGGCGCGCCCGTGCTGGTGATCAACGGCGTGATGGTAAACGGTGCGCTTCCGCTTGATACGCTGGAGCAGATCATTGGGATGACCGAAAACAACGGCGTACAGCCGGAGAAAGCCAAAGAATAACAGATAGTTTTTGCAAAGAGTCCGGACAAGGCGGTCCGGATGGACCCGGCCAGTCTCTGAAGAAGAGATTGGCCGGGTTTTTTGTGGCGATTGGTGCTACTGCGGCGGGACTGCGGCGTACGCCACAAGTAAACTTGTGGCAAAAGATTTTGTTGTAGCTGTAATGTATTGCTATTTTTGTAAATCGGAATGGATGTGCCTTAAACCACAAGTGAACTTGTATCTGCAGGAAGCGACTCCTGTCACTTGAATTTAAATTTATGCCTTAATTTGAGCTAGATATATATGATTCACAAATATGGAACAAAGCTTGCTCATGTAAGAAACAAATATGTGAAGATAAGCAGTTCGACTGCTTTTCCCCAGCAACATGCAACCTATTTGGAGGATCACATGGGAAGTTTTGGTAGCACAAGTCGGCCTACTGAAGGGTTTTTGATGTGTCTGGTACAGTATCCGGTGCCTGTGGTGAACAGCCGTCGGGACATAGATGCGAGCATTGACCGTATCTGCGAGGCTACCTTGGCCACCAAGGCCGGATATCCGGGCATGGATCTGATTGTCTGGCCGGAATACAGCTCGCAGGGGTTGAACACCAAGAAGTGGGTCACGGATGAGTTTCTTTTCGACGTGCCCGGACCGGAGTTTGAAAAGTACGCCGCGGTGTGCAAGGAAGCCCAGACCTGGGGCGTGTTCTCTCTGATGGAACGCAATCCGGACAAGGACAAGATGCCCTACAATACGGCCGTCATCATCAACCCGCAGGGCGAGATGGCGCTGAAGTACCGCAAGCTCAACCCCTGGGTACCCATCGAGCCCTGGATGCCCGGCGACCTGGGCCAGCCCGTTTGCGACGGCCCCGGCGGCAGCAAGCTCTCGCTTTGCATCTGCCACGACGGCATGTTTCCGGAACAGGCCCGCGAAGCCGCCTACAAGGGATGCAACGTCTACATCCGCATCTCGGGCTACAGCACCCAGACCACGGACACCTGGATGCTCACCAACCGTTCCAACGCCTGGCACAACCTGATGTATACGGCGGCGGTCAACCTGGCGGGGTATGACAACGTCTTCTATTACTTCGGCGAAGGCCAGATATGCAACTTCGACGGCACGACTCTGGTGCAGGGCCATCGCAATCCCTGGGAAATCGTCTCCGGCGAAGTCTACCCCAAAATGGCGGACCAGGCCCGGACGGATTGGGCGCTGGAAAACAACATCTTCAACGTGGGCACCCGCGGTTACGTGGCTGTTCCGGGCGGCGTCAAGGAATGCCCCTACACCTGGGTCAAAGACTTTGCAGAAGGCAAATACCATCTGCCCTGGGAAGATGAGATCAAAATTAAAGACGGCAGCTTCTACGGATATCCCACCACGGGCGAACGTTTCGGCTTGTAGTTGGCATATACGACCCGGTTTGGCGAAAGGGAGCCCGGCTCCCTTTCGTCCGCATTTCAACAGCCCTGCGGCGAGGAGAAAGCCATGCCCATCTATGAATACGAATGCCAACACTGCGGCGCCGTTTTTGAAGACGTCGGCAAAGTGGACGCGGACAATCCCGACTGCCCGTTCTGTAACACCGCGGATACGCGCAAGCTGCCCACGGCTGCCACATTCCGCTACGCGGACCATTGGCAGCAGCAGCACCTGGGCGCACTGAACAGGTCGCTCGAACGGGACGCCATCAAAAAGGAAGCGCAGAAGCAGGTGGGGTTATGAACTATCAGCAAGCTGTTTCCAGCAATCCGGTGCTCGCCTTTGCTGACGCATCTTTGCGGGGCTGCGGCCAGGTCTGGTTTCAGAACAATCCCCTCACCGGCGCGATTCTGTTTGCAGGAATATTCTACAACTCGGTGGTGCTCGGCGCGTGCGCGCTGCTCGGCACCGTGGCGTCCACGGCCGCGGCCTACGCCCTGGGCATCGACAAACAGGGCATCCGGGACGGGCTTTACGGATTCAACGGCACCCTGACGGGCATTGCGGTGGGCTTTTACTTCAACATGGACCCTCTGCATTATGTTTATCTGGTGCTGGCCTCCGTACTGAGCACGGTCTTCATGGCCGCCCTGTGCAACATGCTGGGCAAATGGAACCTGCCCGCGCTCACGGCGCCGTTCGTGCTGACCACCTGGCTCATCGCTTTCGGCTGCTATCATTTTTCCGCACTGCATCCCAACGATCTGATCGGGCCCGCGGTTCTGGATCCCAACGGCCTGCAGCAGGGCGGGAGTCTTTCCTGGGCGGCCTGCTGGCAGGGGCTGGCCAAAGGCCTGGGCGAGGTGATGTTTCAGGACAACGCGGTCACGGGGCTGTTCTTTCTGGCCGCGCTGCTGGTGAATTCGCCCGCTGCCTGCCTTTGGGGACTGGCCGGGTCGGCCCTCGGACTGCTGACCGGCCTGGTGCTCGGGGCGGACAGCGCTTCCCTGACGCTCGGACTGTACGGCTACAGCGCCGTATTGACCGGCATCGCCCTTGGGAGCGGCGTCTTTTTTCCCAAAACAGTGGGCAATTCGTTCTACACGCTGCTGGCCATCGTGTTCACGGCCATTGCCCAGGGCGCAATAACAGTCATGCTCGCGCCTGTGGGTATGCCGCCACTGACCTGGCCCTTCATCGTCGTGACCTGGGTCTTTCTGCTGGCCGTCCCGCTCTGCCGTACGGTGGGCGATAAACAGGGCAAGCCCGTTGTGGAACCTCCGGCGGCTTAAGAAACCTTTAGCCGCGCAACATCAATAGTAATAGAGGATGCATCAAGACCATGGACCACTATGCCTATTGCACCAATGCGCAGTGCAGCCACCTGGCGCGTATGGGCCGTCCGTACGCCACTCCCTGCAACGGCGGGCTTGCCGCTTGTCCGCATTGCTTCCAGCCGTTGTGCAAAGAGTGTCCGGCCTGCGGATATATCCTGGAGGCCCGGCCCTTGCGTTATTGTCCGGCCTGCGGCCAGAGGGTGCTGGAGTCCGCGACTGCCAGGCGTACGTGCGCCATCTGCGGACGGCCCGTATTGCGTACGCTGCAGCCCGGAGAAACCGTTGTGGTCTGTTCGGACAGCTGCCTGGCCGCGTATATGCAACGTTACATCCGGATCTGCGATAACTGCGGCAAACGATTTGACATCTCGCAGGATCCCGATCAAAGCTATGTCCAATGGCGTACGACGGCTGCCGACGGCACGGTGGTCGAGTGTTGTTCCGAATCCTGTCATACGCAGTACATCAACGCGCACGGCGGCTCCGGCGGATAAGGTCCGCCGGGTTTCCGCGCCCAGGCCCGTTGCAACAGAATCCCGCGCATGAAACCGCATATCCATGTACTCAAGCAACACATAAGCTACAATACGCTTGTTTCGGACAAGAGCATTGAGGACTTTGCGCTGCGCTACGTGCCTTCCTCCTCCAGACGCTGGGGGCCCGGACTGCTGGCAGGAACGGCCCTGGGGGGCATCGCCTTTCTGGCTCTGGAGGCCATCGGCGCCAATCTGATTCTGAATTTCGGCTTCACCAACGCGGTGCTGGCCATTCTGTGCTTTCTGGCCATCAGCGTGGTCATGGGGCTGCCCATCGCCTACTACGCGTCCCGAGCCAATGTGGACATTGATTTGCTGACCCGCGGCGCTGGTTTCGGCTATCTGGGCTCCACCTTCACGTCGCTGATCTACGCGTCCTATACGATCATATTTTTCGCCATGGAAGGCGCGATCATGGCCAAGGCCCTGAATCTCAGCCTGGGGCTGCCCATGCAGGCGGCCTATCTGATCAGTTCGCTGGTAATCATCCCCATTGCGTTTTACGGCATAACCACCATCAATTATCTGCAGAAATATTCGCAGGCCATCTGGCTGGGTTTCGGCGGGCTGGCCGTGGCGGGTATTCTCTGGGCCCATCCGGAGGGGCTCGCGGGGTGGACGCATTTTCCCGGCACGGCGGCCAACGGCGCGGGCGCGTCGTTCGACGTGCTGTTGTTCGGCGCGGCGCTTTCCACGGCCTTTTCCCTGCTGCCTCAGATAGGCGAGCAGGTGGATTATTTGCGTTTCATGCCCGACAAGACCCCGGCAAACGCCCGGAAGTGGTGGCTGGCCGTGCTCTGCGCCGGGCCGGGCTGGTCCGTGGTGGGGGGCGTGAAACTACTGATCGGCTCGTACCTGGCGGTGCAGTGCGTGGCCCTGGGCGCTGCCGGATTCGTGGACGCCAACGACCCCGTGACCATGTATCTGCTTGCCTTCGGATCGGTGTTCAAGACTCCCTGGGTGGCGGTGGCCGTGACCACGCTGTTTGTGGTGACCTGCCAGATCAAGATCAACGTCACCAACGCCTACGCGGGCTCCCTGGCCTGGTCCAATTTTTTTCTGCGGCTGCTGCATTGCCATCCGGGTCGGGCGGTCTGGCTGGTATTCAACGTCATCTTCGCCTACCTGCTGATGCAGTTCGGCGTACTGCGGATCATCGAATATCTGCTGGTCAGCTATGCCTCCTTTGCCGCGGCCTGGATCGGGGCCATTTTCACGGACCTGGCCATCCTGAAGCAGGTGGGGCTGAGTCCGCCGTATATCGAATTCCGGCGGGCCTACCTGTATTCGATCAATCCCGTGGGCTGCGGCGCCATGGTACTGGGCCTGGGCGCGGCCATGCTGGGAGAATCCGGGCTCTGGGGCCCCATGCCCCAGGCATATGCGCCGCTCATCGCCCTGCTGGTCTCCATCGTGGCCGCGCTGTTCATCGCCTGGGTCACACGGGGCAGGTACTACCTGGCGCGCGACGATGCGCACGATCTGCCCGAAGGCCGGGAACACGCCTGCAACATCTGCATGGATGCCTACGAAGGCAAGGACATGCTCTATTGTCCGGCGTACGGCGAATATATTTGTTCGCTTTGCTGCTCGCTGGACGTCATCTGCAACCGTATCTGCAGGCCCAAGGGATGGAATTTTCCCTTTCAGAAGTATTTCAGCCAGCGGGTCACCACGTTTCTTTCCTATTACATCACGGCCATCCTGGTCATCGTCAGCCTGTTCATCATGTGCTACAGCTATTTGCAGCTGGATGCGGGGCAGGTTTCCGCTTCCACCAGAAACGGATTGATCGTCCTGCTCGCGGCCATACTGCTCAGCGCGGGCATCGGCGCCTGGTGGGCCGCTCTGATACAGGAAAACCGCACCGCGGCGGAGGAAGAGCTCTCCCGCTACATCACGCAGCTGGAACAGGAAGTGACCCAGCGCAAAGCCATTGCCGCGGATCTCGAAAGCATCAGCGGCCAGCAGCAGCTGATTCTGGAAAACGCCAGCATCGGCATCGCGTTTGCGGTGCGGGACAGGCTGGTCTGGGCCAACCAGCGTTTTTGGGAGTATTTTGAGGTGGCCGAAGCCGAGCAGCGCGCGGGCTTTGATTTGTGGCCCATGCTCTGCCGGGCCAATCCCGAAGCCGAAGACCTCCGCAAGGAACTGCATGATCCGCGGACGCGCCAACCCACCAGCAGCAACGAGCTGCTGCTGCGTTTGCCCGGCGGGGAGTGCTGGTGCATTTTGTCGCTCAGCGTCGTCAATTTTCCCTCTCTTAATGCGGGCTACATCATCCTGGCCAACGACGTGACCAACAGGAAGAACGCCGAGGAACAGCTGCGGCTGAACAAGGAGCGCTTGCGCGAACTGAACGAAACCCTGGAGCTGCAGGTCCAGAAACGGACCGAGGAGCTCAAGCGGAACTACGAAGACATGCACCGTACGGCCAAGATGGCTTCTCTGGGCATTCTGATTTCGGGCATGGCGCACGAGGTCAACAATCCGGTCAGCTTCATCCGCCTGAATTCCGGCATCATGCAGCGCTGCGTCATGGACATGCTGCAGTTCACTGCTGTCCGGTTAACGTAAAATAAAAAAGTCCAAAATCTCCAGGAAATATGTTATGGAATTGGTGTCTAAGCAATACATAACAAAGGAGATTTTGGACGTGGCTCACCATAACTCAATCCTGAATCAAATGCTATCTTTCATCCCGAGACATGTTTTTCAACGCTTGGAGCGTGAGCACCTTACGGGACGACAGCCCCGAACCTTCGGCTTTTGGAACCAGTTCGTCTGTCTCGTGTTCATTCAACTCTCCGGGCGGAAAAGCATGCGGGACTGCATCAGAAATCTGCAAGCAGCCCCGAAAAGGCTCTACCATCTCGGGCTCAAGCCGGTTTCTCGTTCGACTTTTTCAGACGCGAACAACAAGCGGCCATCGGACTTTTTCCAGGCCTTGTTCGGGGAGATGTACCGTCGCTGTGCGCCTCATGCTCCCAAGCATAAGTTCCGTTTCAAATCCAAACTGATGAGCCTTGACTCCTCCACAATCAGTTTGTGTTTGTCGGTCTTCCCCTGGGCTTCCTTCCGAAGCAAACGAGGCGGGGTCAAAATGCACACACTGCTTGATCATGACGGTCATATCCCTGCGTTCGTTTGCGTGAGCGAGGCCAAAAAGCATGACCTCAGCGTTGCAAAAACTCTCACCCTGCCCAAGGGGTCCATCGTCGCCTTCGACAAGGCATATAACGATTACAGATGGTTCCACCTCTTGGGAAAGCAAGGCGTTCACTTCGTCACCCGGCAAAAAAGCAATGCTTCCTATCGGGTTGTCAAACGCCAGGCAGTCAATAGAAAGCTTGGGGTGACTTCCGACCAGATCATTGAAGTCGCCACAGCCAACGGAAAACTCAAGCTCCGTCGCGTCGGGTTCAAAGATCAGGAGACCGGCAAGCATTACAAGTTCCTGACGAACAACTTCAAACTGGCCCCGAAGACCATTGCCGACATTTACAAAGAACGCTGGAAGATTGAGCTTTTCTTCAAGGAAATCAAACAGAACCTGAAGATTAAAAGCTTTGTCGGCAACTCTGAAAATGCTGTCCTGACCCAAATATATACGGCCCTGATCGTGTACCTTATTGCAGCTTACATCCGGTTCACATCCCGAATAGGCATGAGCGTTCAGCAAATGCTCCAGTTGCTTCAGGTGAACGTATTCGGCCGTATCGCATTGATAGAACTATTCAGACCTCCACAGAAAAGTGACTCAAATGACTATGATTCTAGTTTGTTACGGCTTGCAAATTTAACCGGACAGTAGTGGCTGCAGTTGATTGATGAAAAGCTCTCCACAGGCAACGGGCTGCGTATCGGGGGTATGGAGTACGGTTACGCGCGTACGAGCATTCCCAAACTGCTGCATGGCATTCAGGACGGCGCCGAACGGATCACCAGCATCGTCAGCAATCTGAAGGACTATTCCAGACAGATGCCGGTGAACCTGACCGGCAAGGTCGATCTGAACGCGGCCCTGGACGCGGCCCTGGTGCTCCTGGCGATATTCATCAAACAATCCACGGACCATCTGTCCGTACGGACGGCCGCCACCCTGCCGCGTTTTGCCGGAGACCAGCGCCGGGTGGAGCAGGTCATTGTGAACCTGGTGCAAAACGCCTGTCAGGCCTTGCCGGACAGATCCAAATCCATTGAGATAACCACCGCCGCCCATGAAAACCGCGTGGTGCTCAGCGTCCGCGATTGCGGCGTGGGCATCAGCAAGGAAGACCTCGGGCACGTGCTGGATCCCTTTTTCACCACCAAGCGCGAAATGGGCGGCACAGGGCTCGGGCTGGCGGTTTCCCAAAGCATCATGAACGAACACGGAGGCGCCCTGCAGATAGATTCGATCCTGGGCCTGGGCACCACCGTTACGCTGCGCTTTCCCTTGCAGCCTTCCTGATGCCGGAATACTTTTTCACAGGTGAACAATGAATACGCACGCCAATCCCGCATTACCCATTCTGGTGGTGGACGACGAACAAATGGCCCTGGACGGCTTTGAGATCGCTCTGGTCTCGTCCGGCTACACCAATGTCGCCACGCTTTCGGACAGCCGCAAGGTGCTTCCTTTTCTGGAGCGCCAGCCCGTGGAAATGATTTTTCTGGATCTTGTCATGCCGCACATCAGCGGCCTGGAGCTGCTGGAACAAGTCCAGAGCGCGCATCCCGGCACCCAGGTGGTCATTGTCTCGGCCGTATCGGAAATCGAATCCGTGGTGCACTGCGTCCAACGGGGCGCTCTGGATTACGTACTCAAACCCGTGGACGCCGAGACGCTCTGTTCCCGTGTCCGCAAATGTCTGGAGCTGCGCGAGCTGGAGCGGGAAAATCAGCGTTTGCGGGAGTCGCTGCTGAATGAAACCCTGCGCCACCCGGAAGCCTTTGAGGACATCCTCACGGAAGACCCGGCCATGCTGGACATTTTTCGTTATTGCGAAGCCGTGGGCAAAAGCAGGAAGCCCGTATTGATTACCGGGGAAACCGGAACGGGCAAGGAGCTGATCGCTCGGGCCATCCACAGCCTCAGCGGCCGGGAAGGGGAGTTCGTGGCCATCAATGTGGCGGCCCTGGACGATTCCATGTTCGCAGACGCCTTGTTCGGCCACGTCAAAGGGGCGTTTACCTCGGCGGACCAGCCCAGGCAGGGGCTGGTGGGGCGCGCCTGGGGCGGCACCCTGTTTCTGGACGAAATCGGCGACCTGGCTCCGGCCTCGCAGGTCAAGCTGCTGCGTCTGCTGCAGGAGGAGGAATTTTTCCCCGTGGGATCGGACACGCCCAAGAGCGCCAACATCCGCGTGCTGTCCTCCACGCTGCAGAATATCGAGGAGTTGAAACGCGAGGGCAAATTCAGGGACGACCTCTATTTTCGCTTCGCCACCCACCATGTCCGGCTGCCGCCTTTGCGTGAGCGGCTGGACGACATCGACCTGCTGTTGCATCATTTTATCGGGCTCGAGGCCCGTGAACTGGGGAAGGACGTCCCTTCATGCCATACGCGGCTTCCGGCCCTGCTGAAATCCTACCATTACCCCGGCAACATCCGCGAATTGCGGGCCATGGTTTCGGACGCCATGGTCAACCACGACTCGGGCCAGCTGGGAGCGGGCGCTTTTCGGCGCTATCTGGACCAGCAGCGTGATACGGCCCCGCCCGCGGCAGTCTCGGCGGACCAGCTCTTGCCGGAACTCGGACAGGGCCGCCTGCCCCGCCTGAAAGAGGCACAGGACAAAGTCGCCCGGGCGCTGATCACCAAGGCCATGAAGCTCTCGGACGGCAACCAGACCATTGCGGCCCGCCACCTGGGCATTACCCAGCAGGCCCTGAGCCTGAAACTCAAAAAAATGAAAGCCTTTGATCCGGATGCCGGTTCTGATCTGGAACGGTAATCCCTGAAAACCGGGGGAAATACGATGATAACCAAGCGGGCTGCCTGGGGCCAGGCAGCCCGTGTGTCATGGTGATTAAGGCGTGATTTCACAAACCAAGGAGGTTTCGTAAAAGAGGCCGTTGTTTCCTTGTTAGAGCTGGCCCTCCTTGGGCAGGACCGGGTTGGCCCGCAGTTCGGCGAGCTTTTCGTGCATTTCGCTGCCCAGGAAGTATTTTTCCGGAGGCGTGATGCTGCCGCCCTCTGCCAGGGTCTTGATGCCGGCCAGGACCTTGTCCGGTGTGGCCGGGAGTTCGAAGATACGGACGCCGGTGGCGTTGTGGATGGCGTTGACGATGGCCACGTGTCCGGCGGTCAGGGAGAGCTCGGCGCAGCCGCACGAACCGAACGGGCCGCTGGGGCGCGGGGTCTCCGTGTATTCCAGTTCGATGTCGTCCGGGATGTCCTTGATAAAGGGAAAGCCCTGGGCCACCAGGCTGATGTCCTTGCCCGGGTCGACGAAATCCTCTGAAAGCGCCAGGCCGATGCCCTGGGCGATGCCGCCGTACATCTGGCCGTCCACCACCAGTTTGCTGCCCAGGGTGCCGAAATCGGCATGCAGGGTCACTTTCACCACCCGTGTTTTCCCGGTTTTCATGTCCACTTCCACTTCGCTCATGAACACGCCGTAGGTGTGGGTCGGGTTCGGGTCGCCCTGCATGGTGTTGACGTCGCAGGGAGTGGAGATATCCGTGGTGCTGGCCGTGCCTCTGTATTTGAGTGGAATGTTCTCCGCGGCCATTTCCTCATAGGTCCGGAAGCCGCCTTCGGCCTTGCGCATGGCGTCCAGCAATTGTTCCGCGCCGTTGGCAATGGCCTTGCCGCCCATGTAGTGCGAGCGGCTGCCCGCGGCCGCGCCCAGGAAGGGCACCAGTGCGGTGTCGTTGAGGACCAGCCGGATCTGTTCGGGCGCCAGCCCCAGCGGGCGCAGGGCTTCGTGCGCCAGGCACAGGGCGCCGGCGTCCGCGCCCTGGCCCATGTCGTGCCATCCCGCGTAGAGCGTGACCGTGTTGTCCGGATTCAGTTCCAGGTCAACCTCGGCGAAATCGTGCGCCGCAAAGGTACTGTCGTACATGCCAAGGGCCAGGCCCACGCCCCGTTTTTTGTCCGGGGTGGATTCCTTCCGGGCCCGTTCCAGGGCGGCCTTGTATTTGGGGCGCATCATGGTCAGCAGTTTGGGGAACGGGTGTACGTCCATTTCGCAGCCCGAAGTCATGGTGGTGCCCGGATGGTAAGTGTTCTGGTAGCGGATTTCCAACGGGTCCATGCCGATTTTTTCCGCCAGCATGTCGATGAGGGATTCGCTGGCCATCAGGGCCTGGGGCGAACCAAAGGCGCGGAACGCCGTACCGAAGGCATGGTTGCTGGCGCAGATGCGGCCCACGCCGCGGATGTTGGGTACGTTGAGGCCGCCCGCGCACCAGCGAAAGCCCTTTTCGATCAGCGGATCCGAGGTGCCGTCGTGATAGGCGCCGTGGTCAAAGAGAAAATCGTACTCCATGGCCTGCAGCATGCCTTTATCGTCCGCCGCGAACTTGAGGTTGAAGAAGCCGGTGGACCGCTTGCCGCTGAAAAAGCTTTGCTGCGCGTAATCCAGACGCAGGCAGACCGGTTTTTCCAGGATCAGCGTGCTGGCCAGGAGGATGGCGTCGAGGATCGGGCTCATGGTGGAGCCGAAGCTGCCGCCCACGGGGTTGCCGATGACCCGGATCTTGTCCGGCGGATACCCCACGGCGTCGGCCACCATCAGGGGCACGGCCTGGAGGAACTGGCTTTTGGTCTGCACGGTGAGCATGCCGTCTTCGCCCATGTAGGCCAGGCCCACGCCGGGTTCGAGCACCAGGTGGGGCTGGCGCTGCACGAAAAAGCTGCCTTCCACCACATGAGGCGCGGAGGCCATGATGGGTTCGGTTTCCTCGCCCTTGACGCAGGGCATTTCGTTGAACAGGTTGGGCGTGCCCGGATGGATCTGCAGCGCGTCGTCGGCCACGGCGGAAACGCCGTCCATGTATGCGGGCAATACGTCCAGTTCGAATTTGACCTTGTCCGCGGCGGCCCGGGCGTGCTTTTCCGTATCCGCGGCCACCACGGCCAGCACGTCGCCGTATTGGTGGACCTTTTCATCATTGATGATGCAGCGCTCGAACCCGTCGCTCTTGTTGGTCGGATAGGAGCACAAGCCGTTGATGTGGTTGGTTCCTTTGATGTCCTTGGCCGTGAGCACCCGGTAGACGCCGGGCATCTTTTCCGCTTCCGAGGTGTCCACGGAGAGGATGTTGGCATGCGATACGCGCGCGTGCACCAGTCCCAGATGCAGATGATCGCCGGAGAGTTTTTCATTGATGTCCGCGCCGTAATCGCAGGTACCCGTGACTTTGGCCAGAGCCGTGGGCTTGGGAAAATACGTATTGTAGAGACGCTGGTCCGCGGGCAGCTTGAAGGCGAGTGCGTCCATGGTCATTTCACCGCGCAGCACCCTGGCCGCGTCCATCACCGCGTCCACCAATTGCTTGTAGCCGGTGCAGCGGCAGGCGTTGCGGTGTTTCTGAAACCAGTCCCGGACGTCTTCCCGAGTGGGGCTGGGATTGCTGTCCAGCAAACCTTTGGCCGAGACGATAAAGCCCGGCGTGCAGATGCCGCATTGGACGCCGCCGTGGACGATCCAGGCCAGCTGCAGCGGGTGCAGGTTTTCAGGCGTGCCGATGCCCTCAATGGTGACGATTTTGCAGCCTTCAGCCACCTTGGCCATTTTCCGGGCGCACGAACGGACGACCTTGCCGTCCAGCAGCACCGAGCACAGGCCGCACTGCCCTGTGGCGCAGCCGATTTTGGTGCCCGTCAGGCCCATGGCCCGCAACGTGTTGGCCAGGCTCTCCTCCGGGTCGATGGTCACGAGCTTGTCCGCTCCGTTAATGTTCAGAATCATTTTTTTCATCATGGTAGTCTCCAATCCGTATCTATAGTGATAGCCGCATCTCGAATCCTCGTACGCCGTCCGTGCCCGGCGAGGCTCAGACGGGCGTCCCGTGTCCGGTTTCAGTTGCTTTGCTTCCGGCCGTAGAAAAGCCTGGGAAGGGCCTTTTATGCCCTGATGGGCATAATGCGCTGTAAAAAAATTTTCTCTTGGAAATGCGCTTCCCGGGCGCCTGTCCGTTTCCTGAAATGGCTGTCGCCTGTGTTTTCCAGGTGAAGGAGAGCGGGCAGGAAGCAAAGGAGCGTTTCCTGCCCGCAGCGGAACACGGGAGCAAGGGCTACATTTTCACGATGCCCTTGAAAACCTTGCCTTGTTCAAGATCTTCAACGGCTTTGTTGAGTTCGTCGAAGCCGTAGTAGGTGATCAGGCGGTCAAAGGGGAAACTGCCCTGTTGATACAGTTCGATGAGCCGGGGAATGAAAACGTCGATGACCGAATCGCCTTCAATCACGCCCTTGACGTTTCTTCCGAACAGCAGGCCGTTCATGTCGAAGCTGACCTCGGTTCCCATGGGGGTCATGCCGATCAGACCGCACATGCCCGTGACGCTGATGCAGTCCACGGCCTGGCGGAAGACTTTGGGGTTGCCGATGGCTTCCACGGAGAAGTCCGCACCGCCGCCGGTGAGCTCGTGAACTGCTTTGACCGTGTCGGTTTTCATACCGTTGATGCCGTGGGTGGCGCCGAAGGATTTGGCCAGTTCGAGGCGTTCGTCGCTGAGGTCCACGGCGATGATTTTGGTGCAGCCGCAGATCTTGGCGGCCATCAGGGCGCTCAGGCCCACGGAACCCATGCCGAAAATGACTATGGAGGTGCCCGGATTCGGATGCAGGGCGTTCATGACCGTGCCTGCGCCGGTCTGGATGCCGCAGCCCAGCGGTCCGAGAAGTTCCAGGGGCACGTCCTTGCTCACCTTGACCACATTGGCTTCCGTGGCGATGGCATGGGTCGCGAAGGTGGACTGGCTGAAAAAGCAGCCGTTGATGCGTTCGCCGTTTTTGCTCAGGGGCGAGGTGCCGTCCAGTCGGCCGCCGCTGAAATTGCACAGGTACATGTTTTCGCAATAGGTGGGCTTTCCGCTCAGGCAGGCATGGCATTTGCCGCAATTGAGCACGCTCATGACTACATGGTCGCCGGGCTGCACCTTGGTGACGTTTTTGCCGATTTTTTCCACAACGCCGGAGCCTTCATGCCCGAGAACCGCGGGCAGCGGGGTGGGGTAATACTGGTCACGGACACCCAAATCCGTATGACAAACGCCGCAGGCCACAACGCGTACCAGGACTTCATTGTCGCGGGGATCTTCCAACTGCAGATCTTCAAAAAGAAATTTGCCGCCTTTTTCACGAATG
The DNA here is from genome assembly GCA_963677785.2 of Desulfovibrionaceae bacterium. Taxonomy (GTDB): domain Bacteria; phylum Desulfobacterota; class Desulfovibrionia; order Desulfovibrionales; family Desulfovibrionaceae. Next base: position 1,515,938 of record CAXXDH010000003.1, read on the forward strand.
ACTGCTGCCTTGATGTCCATGGATTACTCCTGTTTTCAAGTTGATTTGGTTTCGACGATGAGACATGCGTTGTCGCAATTTAATACATACATCCAGTCTACATTCTGAAATGATTTCAGCTGATATACGCTATACTACTTATTCATGGTATAACAGCTTGTTCTCTATTATGTCTTGTTGGACATAATAGAAGTATTTTCGACAAATTCAACAGTTAAAGAGTAGAACGCTGCACCGAGTATAAAGGAATACTATATTTCTTATGAATCACGTTCCGCTTCCTATTTTTTCTTAAAAGCAAGCCTTATGCCAGAATTAGAACGTTGCTACAGTAAAGTGTCCGGTTCGTTGCATTCGGGATATGGCGCCGGTGTAATAATCTGGCTTTGCAGCAGCATTTTTTGCTAAGAACGAGGGTAAGGAACAGACCGCTTCCCATTTGCAGCGGGAACGACTCCACAAGCTGCTTAAGAGAGAAGAGATTCTTAAAAATGTGGCGATAAAAAGAGGGACAGAGAAATAACAAGTGAAACATGCGCAGTTGTCGCATAGTGAGACAGTTACAGCCCCATAGCTTGACAGACGTGCGACAGTAAAGGAAAAACCTTGTAAAATAAGTATGTTGATAAAGATAACAGACAAAAAACTGTCTCGGTTTTTGTAAGATTCGTGTCAAGTTGTCGCAATCTGAGAATCCGGCGTGTGCAGCAGTGACGGCTGGAGAAATGGTGCGCGCCGGAAAGTGGAAAGGGCTGGAAAGAGCCCGGCTGCAGCTTCAGCGGTAAAGCTGCAGCCGGGAAAGTCCAAAAGGCAAAGGAGAGATCTGGCTGAAAGTCTGCGTTATCGCTTCAATTTTTTGAGCTTTCTGTACATGGTGGCGCGGCTGATGCCAAGCAGGCGTGCCGCATTGGAAATATTGTTGTCGCTTTTGGTCAGGGCGTTTTGAATGGCCTGTTCCTCGAGTTCCTTGAGTTCTCCGGCTGGTGCGGGCCTGCTGGTGGTGACGGTGAGATAATCCGGAAGATCCTCGCAGGTGACCCGGTTGCAGTCGATACGGTTCAGAAAAAACAAGACGGTATTTTCCAGTTCGCGGATGTTTCCCGGCCAGTCATAGTCCAGCAGCATGCTGTCGACTTCCGGATCAAACTCAATGCGTTCGGAAAACAGCTGCCGGGGCTGGTTCTTTTTGATGAGATGGTCCAGCAGGACCCGGAGATCCTCTTTACGTTTCCGTAACGGCGGGATATTCAGGCCGATTATGGCCAGGCGGTAGAACAGGTCCTGCCGGAAGGCGCCCTTTCTGACCTCGGCCATGAGGTCCTTGTTGGTGGCAGAAATGATGCGTACGTCCAGATGAATGGGCTGCGCCCCGCCCACACGAACCACGTATTTTTCCTGCAGGACCCGCAGCAGCGAGACCTGTGTTTCCAGCGGCATGTCGCCGATTTCGTCGAGAAAAATGGTCCCGTGGTTTGCCAGTTCGAACTTGCCCTGGTTGCCGCCCCGTTTCGCGCCGGTAAAAGCGCCTTCTTCGTAGCCGAAAAGTTCGCTCTGGATCAGTTCCAGGGGTATGGCCGCACAATTCAGGGCCACGAACGGCTTGTTCTTTCTGGCGCTCTGATTGTGAATGGCCTGGGCCAGAATTTCTTTTCCCGTACCACTTTCGCCCTGGATCAAGATGTTGATGTCCGTTGCCGCGGCTTTTTTCGCATTGAAAACGACTTTTCCTGTTGTTTTGCTGCAATACACAAAATCGTCAAACGTATATCTGGCGCTATTGGCGTTGTTATTTTTTCCAGGCCTTTCGTTTAAGGAGCAGATGATGCCCAGAGGTTCTGCATCTTCGTTGTTGATAGGGCTCAGATAAGCGTCTATCTCGCGCGCATGCACCGTATCATTCAGTTGCAGGGTCACCCAGCGGTTGCCGGAACCACTGTTGCGTGTAGTGGTTTCCTTTGCGATATCCTGCAGCGTTTTTCCCAGACAGTTTTTGGAGTCGCTGCCGAGGAGCGCGGCCGCCTTTTTGTTCAAATGGGTCAGCGTGTCGTCCTTGTTAAAAAAAAGCAACGCGTCGGAGCTGGTGTTGATGACCATGTTGAAATAGTGGCAGGAGCGTTTGAAATCGCCCTGCAGTACGCGATAATTGTACTCCAGCTGGATGGCGCGGGCGGTCATTTTAACCAGATCCAGAAGATAGGCGGGGTGGCGTTCGCGCGACAGGTTGGAAACATCCAGGGTGGCAAGCAGGTTGCCCGTATCGTCGAAAATGGGTGCTGCGGAACAACACCATTCGTGCCAGAGCTGGCAGTAATGTTCCTGCTGGTAGACCTGCACGGGAACCTGCTGAGAAAGACAGATGCCGGGCGCCGTGGTACCCAGGATGTCTTCGGTGCAGCTGCCGCCGGGCACCACGTTGAGGAGCTCAGCGGCCGTGGACATTTTTCGGTCCCCGAACACGCTCAGCAGCAGGCCGTCCGGAAGGGCGAACATGACGATGAAATCTTTGCCTTTTACCGTCGTATACAATTCGTTCAGATAGGGTACGGCGACGGTCAGCAAGTTGTCGTAGCGTTTCTTTTTTTCCTTGAAGTCCTTGTCGATGGAAGTGTTCTGGCTGCTGAACGGGTTGACTTTGCGGGAGAGGCATTTTTGCCAGGAAACAGCGATTTCGCGGCGCAGGAGCGAATCATCGACATGCTGGCTGTGCAGCAGTTTGCCCCATGCTTTTTCAACCACCGCCAGGGATTGGCTGATCTTTTCCTGGTATTCCATGGCCCCGTGCATTGCGTCTCCTCCCAAAGCTCTTGAGCGGAGCATAGCATGAAACGTATCGAATTCCATCCCAAAACACCTCGTCTTTAATGGTGGGCTTCTTCGTCTTGATATGACACAAATCCGCGATGGTTTTTGATGCCTGTTGCGCGCAGCAACAGCTCCCGAAATCATTTCGTCAGATATGCTCCTATCAAAATGCGTACCGTCTGGATGACGGCGGATTGCTTTTGAGGTGCCGCGTGCCCCTGCATGGGGCGCGATTGATCACATGCAAAACAAGAAACCGGATGAGATTTTTGAAACAAGGTCGGGTGGGGCAACAGCTCTGGTAAAAAATTCGAAAATTTTTTTTTCGAGGCGCGATTTTTTTCGTTTCAACATTGGAAAAAGAACAACTTCTTAAAATAACAAATGTTATTTCTCCGATACCATACCGGCGACCGCATTTTTCATGTGTGTTTATAAGGGGAATCTGTGGGTCTTTGTCGGTTTATTTTGTGTTTTATGGGTTTTACGGTGTTAATATGGATTGAGTGTGTTTTTTGTTGATTATTGTTGACATTAATCGATTAACGGTGATACGAAATGTCAGCTTATTCATCTGGATGCTTTTGGGCACGCCATATGAAAAGTTTCGCTTTTGTTATATTGCTCGAAATCGGGTCGCTGAGTTTCCGGTTGACAGGGAGCCCATGACAGAGAAAACTACCTATACGCTGGGCGAGGTTGCTGAGCTCCTGAACTGCCATAAGGAAACATTGCGCCGTGAAATTAAGGCGGACCGGTTACGTGCGGCGAAAATTGGAAAAGAATGGCGCATATCCAAGACGGATCTGGAAGAATACTGGACGGCAAAAGGCGGTGGAGCGCTTTTTGATGATTCTCCACGAGTACCTTTGGAGCCTGTAAAAAAGAAAAGCAAAAAGACAAGTGGTCCGGAGCAGTTGAAGCTTCCGACATGAGGCTTCGAAGTAAGTGCAAAAGGGGATTTAGCTTATGACTAAAGAACAGGAACTTAGCAAACAGGGAAATCAGATGGAGCAGATTACGCTGGATAACGATGCCGGGAACAACATCAGCTTTACCGGACGGATGGTGGGCGAACATTCCTACTATGACGAAGATACCCAGGTGCTGACCCAGCAGAAATTGTACGTCACCACCAATGCCCAACAGGCCTATTCCGTTGTAACCAGCGATGGAAAGCTCAAGGAAAAACGCGCCTATCTCATCAAGCGCGAAGGCCAGCTTTGCAAGATCAACAACGGATTGTTCGACGTGACGGTCAATGCGGTGGATCTCCTTTCCGTAGTCAAAGGACTCTGCGGCATGAGCGATGCCATTACCGAAGAAGATTTTTTCTCCCAGGTGCAGAACCCCGACGTAGCCGTGAACGAATAAATTTTGCTGCAATCCTCTGATAACCTTTAAGCAAGGGCTTGAGCTGCGCGCCCCGCGTCTTGCAACGGCTTCGTTGTCTTTTTTGCACCCCGATCGACATTGGGAGCAGGTAACCTGCCTGCTCCCTTTTGTTGTTTGAACCAGGCAACAGAAACGTGGTCAGCGGACCATGCGTTTACGCATTTGCTTGAGCCCGCGGACCAGAGAACGCAGATTGTCGCTGTCGGCGCGCACGGTGGGTTGCGCCACGCCCAGGTCGAAGCGGATCAGGTGTTCCTGCTGGGCAGGGCTGAGGTTCGCCGAGTCCGCCTGGCCGCCCTGGGCAAAGTGCGGCAATTCGGGAAGCTCTCCGAAATGCAGCGTACGGGTGTTCACGGATTCCAGAGCGGCCAGGCCGATGCGTTCCACGGCGCGCGTATTCAGGACGTATTCCCCAGGCGTCAGTACCGCCGGTACGGAATCTGTGCCCGGAACGCCCCCCGAGACCAGACCTCCCTGCGCAAAGGCCCGTACCACGGATACGGGCAGACCGGCCGCCCAGGACAATCCCTGCCCGGCCGCCAAACGGCTGAGCGCGGACAAGCGTCCCACCAGTCCGCCCCGGCTCAGGTATTCCGTGGTCTCGGAAATCGTACCGCTCGTGTATTCCTCCTCCAGAGCGGCGAGCGCTTCGTCCCGTTCCGCTTCCAGATCCTGGATGTCCTGCAGGGTTTCCAGGTAGGCTTCCTGCAGATCCGCCGTGGCCTGAATTGCTTCCCTGCCGCTTTCGCTTGCGGTTTGTTTGGCCTCATATTCGGATTCCGTCTGCAGGGTTTCCAACAAACGTTCCGTACGCGCCAGGTACAGTGCTTCTGCTTCGTCTTCTGCTTCGCTACGGTTGTTTTGCACCGAGCTCATCCGGCTTTTGGTCTGGCCTTGAAGCTCCTTTTCCGAGTCCGCATCCCCACCCAGATTGCTGATCAGCGTACTGCCCTGGCCAAGGGTCTGATATTGTTCCTGCAGGGCTGCCAGCTGTTCCCCCGCATCCTCCTGAATGGCGTCGAACTCCTCCTCGTAGTCGGCCAGGGCTTCTTCCACGGATTCCTGGTAGTCCAGGGCCAGCTGCTCGAGCGTATAGAGTAGTTCATCTATCAGGCTGAGCAAGGTGTTCAACTGCAGTTCGTACAATTCCGTCAGCTCGACGTTGCCCAGGTTCTTGGCGGTCTGGATTTTTGCGGCGTAGTTTTCGGTTATCCGGGTTTTTTCCTGCTGCAGCGCGCTGGAAGAATTCGCCGTGGCGGTGCTGCCGCCGGATGCGAAAATCCGAATGGACTGGCTGTCGCTTTCAAAAGCGCCGAGGATATCTTCCAGATAGCCCTGCGGATCATCCTGCATACGCCCGATTTTCAGGCTGTCGCGTACGCTTTGCACCAGTTCCGCGGCGTAGTCGGAGGCGTCATCAGTGCTCCAGGCCGCGTCTTCCGGCGGGGAAAAGGTATGGTAAAAACTTTCGGGCGAAATCGAACTGCTGCTGACGGTCAGGCTCCAGGTTTTTTCCTCGTCGTCGTCTTTGCTGCTGGAGACCACGCCGCCGGAGGCATAAGCCGCCACTTTCGCGGCAACGGCGGGCACGGTGGATTCTTCGGCCGGGAGTTCGAGATTGTTCAGCGCATACATCAACGGCAGTCCGTATTTTTTGACAGCGGCCTGGCGCATGACGAATTCATCGCGCATCAGCAAGGCCGGGACATCGTCCGCAAGGCCTGAGCCCTGAGTGATGAAGGGAGCGGTAAGCCTGCTGAAAATCGAGCCGCCGCCGGCCAGAGCCGGGACCGCAGCCACGGAAGCGACGGCATCGAATACGGGCGCTTGTACGGACACGTCATTGATTTGCGAAGCAAAGGCCTCGTTGGCCAGAGCCACGGCCCGTACGGACGGGTTGAGCATTTGCAGCTGTTTTTCAAATCCGGAACCGGCGTCGGCCAGGGCGAACAATGTCCGTGCCGCTGCCTCGGCTCCATCGAAAGACGTATCTGGAGAACTGAAGCCAGGCTCGTTGTCCGTACTGTCCTGCACGGATACTGCGTTTTCTACAAAATCGCCAAAAACATTCACACTGGCCACGGACTGCAGCATGGCCTCCTGAAAGTCCGCAAGCGTACGCGGCAGAAACGCCATGCCCGACAGCGCGTCCTGAACCATTCCCTGAAATACGGAAGAAGCCATGGCACTCCCCTTTTGCTGAGATAACTACGTCGCCCCATGGGCAGAAACAACGCGTATGGTAGACGAGGGGCCGCGAAAAGGGCAGTTGGCATGGTTTCCCTGCGGGTTTTCGTTTGTGTAAAACAGCGTGGCAGCGTCGGTTCGGGGAATGCGCAGGAATTACGGATTTTGAAAAAAATCGTCAAAAAAGTTTTTTTTGTCCGGGCACCTTCCATCAGTAAAACAGGATGAGAGGCCGGCAGCCGCTTGCTTTGGCCCAATAGCCTCCACCCGCCACGGGCGTCGGGCACGTATGGTGTGCATGTAGGTCGCAAAGCTTTCGGCAAAGTCTTCATGAATGCTTAATGAACCATAGAGACTGGGGAAGTTGGTTCGTGCAACTTTTTTGTAAAGCGCCGGCGCATCGGCAAGTTGCAGCAGTTTGGGACGAGCTTCATATGCAGCAAGACGTCCGCGTCCAGGGCGATGAACGCATAGCGCTGCTTCTCCTTGCTGCGATATTCCTCCGTAAACCCGCTGCTGCCAAGATCCCGTACGGTGTAGATTCCGGTCAGATGCTTTTCCAGCACCTTGCGTAACGGCGGAGAAAGATCCTTGAGGATGCTTTGCAGGGCGTCGGTAAATACCGCTGCCGGTGCAACGGCTGCGGGCACCAGCGGAATACCGTCTTGCTGGTTTTCCCGAGTCAGATAGGCGACGACTGCTTGCGGTGCGGCCTGTACGCGCGTGGGCAACGGCGGCAGGGCCGCCGTCCATTTGGACGGAAAACAGGCAGCCAGCAAATCCCGATCCTGTTGCGCGTGGGCTGAAGGTGCGAACAATCCTGCAGAAAAAAATACGAGCGTCGTAAGAATCAGAAGGCGTACGCCATGGGAAGGCATCAAAAGAAGCCGGATCAACGGCACAAAGCCGCAACCTGATTCCTGCCGGTTGCAATGAGAAAATGCCTGCGCAGTGCTCATGAACGAATCCAAGTGGGAATAATTGAATCAATTTTCATTGTCATCAAAAAAAACCATGAATGTCAATTGATTGGAGAGATGACTCCAAAGAGGAGTGGTTCTTTTTGGAAGAGCTTTTATCTCCCGGCAGTGTAGGAAAACTTATGATAAGCAGGGATTTTTTATATAACGCGTAAAGAAATAGCTCAAAAATCAATATATTAAACGAAGAGTTGTAGATATTTGAGAAATTTCGCTCAGCAGGCATAAGAAATTTACAAATTTGTAAGTGTATAAAGTGTTTGAATTTTAGTTTAAGCTTACAAATTTGTATCAAATGTCTTGGATTAAAATTATCAAAATTGTTAATAATGGCCGATTGAAAGCGGATAAATTTAGCTTGCAAAGAATATATGGTGTTTTTTCAGGCTGTTATAAAAGTGGTCCGCTTATTGCTTAATGGTGTGTGACAATCGGGTGGCAAACTAAGATTAACCCTAAAAGGAGGTCGTATATGTTTTCCAAATCCACGTATGCAAAACACGCCGTAAGGTCACTGGCGGGGGGAGCGGCTGTGTTGGGGCTGTTACTCGTCCCTGAACTCGCTCTTGCCGATGAGGCCCCGGCCATGCTTGCACAATCCAACGCCAACATTCTCTGGACGCTGGTTGCTGCAATTCTGGTCATGTTCATGCAGGCGGGCTTTGCTTTGGTTGAGTGTGGTTTCACGCGCGCGAAAAACGCCAGCAACATCATCATGAAAAATTTCCTGGACTACTCCGCGGGCGCAGTTATCTTTTTCCTGTTTGGTTTCGCTTTGATGTTCGGTAACGACATTAGCGGTTTCATCGGCAGTTCGGGTTTCGGACTAGCCGGCGCCACCGGCCTGGAAGGCGATCCCGACGGGCAATGGACACTGACATTCTGGTTTTTCCAGTCCGTGTTCGCCGCCACGTCGGCCACCATCGTTTCCGGCTGTATTGCTGAACGGATGAAGTTCTCCTCGTATATTGTCGTCACTCTGTTCGTTACCGGCATTATCTATCCTATTTCCGGGCACTGGGCCTGGGGCAGCCTCTGGCTGGGCGACGCCGGCGCGGGCTGGCTTGAAGGCTTTGGTTTCGCCGACTTTGCAGGCTCCACCGTGGTTCACTCCGTAGGCGGCTGGGTCGGCCTGGCCGGCGCCATGGTTCTTGGACCCCGTATCGGCAAATACACATCCGACGGCGAAGCACGGGCCATTCCCGGTCACAACATTCCCATGGCCGCTTTGGGCGTATTCATCCTCTGGTTCGGCTGGTTTGGATTCAACCCCGGCTCCACCACCACTGCTGACGGCACCATTGGCTACATCGCCGTGAACACCACCCTGGCCGCTGCCGCCGGTTTGCTCGGCGCCATGTTCACCGCCTGGGGACGTTACGGCAAGCCTGATCCTTCCATGAGCATGAACGGCGCGCTGGCCGGCTTGGTAGGCATCACCGCCGGTTGTTACGATGTTTCCCCAATGGGTTCGCTGGTCATCGGCATCACTTCCGGTATCCTCGTCGTCATCGCTGTTGAATTCATCGATAAAGTGCTTAAGATCGACGATCCGGTCGGTGCTACTTCCGTGCACGGCGTATGCGGCGCCTGGGGTACGATTTGTGTGGGGCTGCTTGGTTCGCCCGACTTCGGCGGAACGGTTGGTCTGCTCTACGGCGGCGGCATTCAGCCTCTGCTGATCCAGCTCATGGGTGTGGCTGTTGTCTTTGTCTGGGCATTCGGAACAGGCTTCCTTCTCTTCAAGATCGTCAAGGGCATGTTCGGCGTCAGAGTCACCCCTGAAGAAGAACTCAAGGGTCTTGACATTGTTGAGCACGGCAACGAGGCCTACAACGGCTTCCAGATCTTCACTGTAGAATAAGCTGCACCTAACGATATAAAGAGGAGGACATATGAAACTCGTCATAGCATATTTCAGGCCTGAACAGTTGTCCACGGTAAAACAGGCCCTTTACGCGAAAGGCTACTACAGCATGTCGGTGACCAACATCCTTGGATCCGGCCGACAGAAAGGATTCACCGAAACTTACCGCGGCGTGGTCATGGAAATGAATCTGCTCAAGAAAGTCCGCGTGGAAATGGGCGTGGGTTGCGACAAAGTGGATGAAGTCGTCTCCATCATCAGCAATGCCGCAAGAACCGGTAAAGAAGGCGACGGTATGATCTTCGTCATGGATATTGAAAAATCTCTGCGCGTACGTACCGGCGAAGAAAATATCGCGAAATAATCTACCCCACAACCTCCAAACAACGGGCCGACCGGACACCCCGGCCGGCCCGTTCGTTTCTCGGAAGATGACGTCCGGCAGTTATTTTGATATGAATATAGTCCGGAATGGAACACGGCAATGCAAGAGTATGATATTCAAGATATTCTGACTTCAAACGGGGTAATAACGTTTTTTCAGCCCATCGTTTCGGTCAAAAAAAGAGCGGTCCTTGGATTTGAAGCTCTCAGCAGGGGCAGTTTCGACGGCGTTACCCCGCATATTCCGCCCAACGTGCTCTTCGCCATGACCGGATCGGACGTCGACAACCGCGTCGAACTGGACAGACTCTGCCGCTTCAAAGCTTTTGAAAGCTTTCAATGCTTGCACCATGAAAGGCGCGAGCTGCTCATCAGCGTCAATCTGGATGTCGCTATTCTCGATACGTCTGCCGCCGGATCGGATCATCTCCTGCACCAGGTGCGGGAAGCGGGTATCGATCCCAACAATATCATCATCGAGTTGATCGAATCAAAAGTCCAGAACACCGACGCGCTGACGCAGTTTATCGAAACCTACAGAGAGCATGGTTTTTTGATCGCTCTGGACGACGTCGGCACCGGCCATTCCAATCTCGAACGCATTGCCGCTCTCAAGCCGGATATCATCAAGATAGACCGCTCGCTGGTCAGCAATATCGACCGTATTTTTCATAAGCAGGAGGTCGTCAAGGCGCTGAGCATACTGGGCAACAAGCTCGGAGCCATGGTGCTGGCCGAGGGCATAGAGCGTGAAGAGGAGGCTCTCAAATGCCTGCAGCTCGGACTGGATGTCTTTCAGGGATTTTACTTCGGCAAGCCGGGGCTCGCGGACAACGGTATCTGGAGCTGTCTGGACAAGGTCCATTCCGTGGCTTCGCGTTTCAAACAGTGCAGCATCGATCTGCTGAACGCGCAACGCGGACTTTTTGAATCCTACAATGTTCTTCTGAGTGATGTTCTCGGATTGCTGGAGCATGCGCCGCCAGGAGATTTCGGCACGGCCCTGGCAACCGGGATTACGTTGCATTCCCACCTGGAGTGCTTGTATCTGCTCGACGCGCACGGCAAGCAAGTCACGGACACCGTCTGCAATCCGCTGATCATCTCCAGCAACAAGCGTTTTATCTACCACCCCGCCCAACGCGGCGCCGACCATTCGCTCAAGGATTACTTTCTGCCCATTTCCGCGGGCCTGTCCCGCTATACCACGGACGCCTACGTTTCCATGGCTTCAGGCAACCTCTGCTCCACAATCTCCACCGTGTTCAAGGGCATGGACGGGCAGAACTACATTCTCTGCATGGATGTCGCCCGTATCTGATCCGCCCTTATCTGATCCAAAACGTTTCTGATCCTTGCTGCAATTTTGCTCCGGTTTCAGAGAGTCTCTGATATTTACAATCCTGCCGAAGGATCCGGCAACCGGATCTTTCAAGATGACCTGCGTCAATTGATAACAAGGTTGATGTTTTTTAAGCAGCCTGAAAGCCGCTCAGTTGCCGGCACTTGTTACAGGGGATTGTTTCCCGGTACAAAACCGCACAGGGCGCCGGCCAGCACAGAGATGAGATCTTTCTGGCGCTGGTTGTAGCGCAGTTCCCACTCCTTGAGGTGCAAGGGGAATTTGTCCGGAGCCACGCCGCGCAGACGCTTCAGCCGTTGCTTGGCATAAACCCAGAAATCCAGCGAATCCGCGGGCAAGCGCGTGGCGTCGTGAGTGATGTGCCTGGCGGGCGTAAGCTCCTTGCCGCAACTGAGCAACAGCCGGTATTGCTGAAACGGCGCCGTATAGACCACATGTCCGATACGGGCGGTCCGCAGGTGAAAGTTTATTTTGAAATGCAGCAAGGTCTCGGGAGTGAATTCAGGCAGGATATCGCAGATGATGTAGCCGTTGATCTCCATGACCCCGAAGACAGGCGGGTATGCAAGTTTTTTTTGGGGCCGCGTCCGGCCGGGGCCGGGCCAGAAGCCAAGTTTATAGTACGTGTCCGCGTCCATGGCTTGGGCCAGGATGGCACGGCGGAGTACGTCCTTGGCTTTGAGAACGGTGGCGTAGGAAACCTTGAGTTGCTGCGCCAGTTCCTGGTTGGGCACCTCCAGTTCGAACAATTTCAGAAACCAAAGCCATTGCTGGAAATCAAACCCGCAACCATTAATGAAACGCTGGCTGAAATCATGAAAGGTGTAATTACAACGCGCGCAGCGGCGTTTATCTGGCGCCAGGGCGTAAAGTTTGCGTTCTTTGCAGCGCGGACAGTGGCGCTGATGGTTTTTCCAGCAAAAAGCCAAAAGGTATTTGCGTGCATTTTGTTCCGAAGAAACAATTTTATTAAAGGCAATTACATCCATTCCACACCTTGCCGGAAGGTTCAAAAACGCTGGTTTGTGAATTGGAAATTGGATTTGTCATAGTTAGTAAAAGCTATAAGAAGATGTAGAATGGATTCCTTTTGTCGATACAAGAACAAATCAAAGGATATGATCTGCGGTGTCCGCAATACAAAGAGTACTGCCAAAATGGCAGTCAGCTTCTCGACGTCCTGGTAACTCCGTATTGGATTGTTACAACATATAAAATAATTATGAAAAAATACATTACGTTTAAAAAAGCATAAAACAGCTGAAGAGATGCGGGGACATCGCATCGCTGACGGGTTTGAGCATTTGAGCAGGTTCCACGTTATCAGAACAATACAACACAAGATGCCCCGTGGTATAGTGCACATGAACCTAGTATAATGGCGCGCTGTCCGGATGCAGGAATTATGGCCGGTTTGTGCAAAATCGTGTGGTTGTTTCCCGGTCGCGCTTGTTTCAGACAGGACAGGGCCGTAAGATGCGTCTATCCTATCCATTCATGCCGTTTTGTCCGCTTGTTTCTGTGAAGAAGTGGAACGGCGTTTTGTTGCGGAGGTTACGACGTATGAAACACAATACCCCCACTATCCGGCTGCATCTGTGGCTGGAATCGGAAAACATCACCGTATTCGGCCTGGGGCGGCTGCTCCTGCTGGACCGGATCGAGGAACTGGGCTCCATTCGCAAGGCCTCCCAGCAGTTGGGCATGTCCTATCGCGCGGCCTGGGGCAAGATTCAGGCCTCGGAGGAATCTCTGGGCGTCAAGTTGGTGGAAATACCGGGCAAGAAGCGCGACGGCTGTCGCCTTACAGCGGAGGGCCGCCGTTTGCGCGACATGTATAAACGCTGGTTCGCGGCAGTCGAAGAAGAAGCCCTTTCCCAGGCCAAGTCCATTTTTCCCTGGGAGGTGGATGGATTCGATACGCCCCCGCATCAACCTGACCGATCCGTGCGGACTGTCCGGCCTGTAGGAGACGACAAACCCGTTGAGGCGATACAATCAGATCAACCCGGGCAACATAATTCGCGTTGAAAAAACGTACCCGGGCTGGTCCGGTCCGGTTCTGTCGGCTATTGCAGGCTGTCGATAAATTCTTTGCAGACATCCTCGGTGAGCTGGCCTTTGAGCCAGGAAAAATTCCTGGCTATGGCCCGCTTTTCTCCACTGTCGTCCTCTTCGGTACCGGTGCAGTAAAACGGAGTGAACAACAACGCGCTGCCGTTTTTTTTGCATGTGAATTTCCAGGTGATTTTTTTCACCGCATCAAAAATACGCAGGTAAAATTTTTTCAATACGATTCGGAAAATGCTGTCTTCCTGTCCGGGTAGAAAATTAGTTTCATAATAGAGTTCCATAGTACATTGATACGCGCCTAGCGTATGCGCCACCAGCTCCCGTTGCTCCTGACGGGGCGTACCGGACGGACCGACCGCACAGGTTGTGGCGCCAAACGGCACAGGCTTCATTTTTCCCTCCTTTGGCAGGCCATCTCGCCCCCTGTATGTTGCAAGTTTCTTCACTATCCGCATGTCATCCCTCCAAACGTTTTTATAAAAGCATCAGCAAGGACTATTCCAAAATTTTTTTATCATTATTTCAAGAAGTTATTTTATTTGAATTAAAGAAGTGCCGCCAACGTTGTTGGCAAATGCAAGCGCTGTTGGCGCAGGGAGGAGAAAAAAATCGGAAAATAGCGGTTCGTTGCAGCTTTACAGGGAGGGTTGAAGTGAATATAAAAGTACGTACTGGATAAAAGATATGCGGGAGAACAAAATATGACCGGGCAAAAGCAGGAACGTGACCTACAGCAAAGCGTCAGGGCGGGGGACAACGGTCGGGATTGACTTGCGTGAAATTTGTAGGAATGGACGCAACAGGAGTTTTGGACAAATGCCAAGACGCTGGTGAACTGAGTAATAAGATTGGATGAATCTTGGCGGATTGCCGCCATCAACTGATACTCCTCAAGGGAGTATCAGAAAAAACCGGTCAGTCACGGATGCGTGAAGGAAGGATACGAATTATTTGGGAGGGTGCGAGGTAAGAATGTAATGCGTGCGTGTTTAGGGTGTTACTTATGGCGGGATGGGCAAAAGACGCGCATCATGACTGACCGGGTTTCCTCATAGTGGGTTATACGTTGTCAATGTTGGTTTCATGGTCCTGCTCGGACCTGCAACTCATCGTACCAGTCGAAAATTTTTGGAGGTCGTGGGGCCTTTATCCTGAAAGTCCCCCAACCTCCGGAGGTATATGTAATTTCTACGCCTTTACCACCTGCAGAAAACGTTCAGCGGCATAGGCCGGTGCGATGCACTTTTTGGCAGCGGCCGTGGACTCCAGGGTGCCGTGTGTTTTCAGCGGTTTGCTTTCGCAGCTTTCCTGCAGCACGTTTTCAAAGGCCGCGCGCAGCTGGGTGAAGGATTCTTCCACTTCCGGATAATTGTTGCTGGCGCGCCAGGGCAGGCGAATTTCCTCGGTAACGGACCAGGATTTATGCGAAGGCGTCATCAGAAAATAATATTCCGATGGCTGCCAGTCGCCCCGCTCGTAATCGCCGGGCCAGCAATGGACCCAGCCCGCTTCGGGCGGAATCGGGATGTTGCTTTGTATGCGTACTGCAGGCATGCACAGGTTTTTTTCAAATTCGTTCAGGCTGATGGTATACCGCAAGACAGGCCGAAAATTCCCTCTCTTTTTTGACAGGTTCCACATAATATTCATGGTTGTTCCTCCAAAACAAGGGTTTCGCCAAAGGGCGGCGACAGAAACGTTTCACGCGGGCAGACCCAGAGTACGGGGTAGTCGGGTTCTTCCGGGAAACGATTACATTGGAGATCGGTAAAATAAACCAAACATTCCGGGTTGATGTTCTCTTGCTCGAGCATGGCGAAGGGCGGACGAAAGTCCGTGCCTCCGCCGCCGGTGGCCGCAAATGCAAGGGGCAAATCCGCATTGGTCAGTCCGTGGCGCCCTGTGACGGTAGTGTCGCACGTATAGACGTGCAGCTCGCTGTCGTATTCTTCCAGTATGGCGGACAGTTCAGCGGCAAAGGTATCCAGTTCGTGTTGCGAGATGCTGCCCGAGGTATCCACGGCAATGGCCACCTGTCCCAGTTCTTCGTTGTGCAATCCGGGCAGGTAAAGTCCGGCATGCAGGAAGCGGCGATTGGGTTGGACCCAGGAAAAGTCGTTGCGGGCCGCATTGGAAAGAAAGCGGCGCAGGATTTCGCTCCAGGGCAGGTTCGGGGACAACAGGTCGCCGCATAAACGCTCAATGCCTCCGGGCAATTCACCTGCCAGTTGCGACTGCTGCATGGCCTGGGAAAGCGCCATACGCCAGTTTTCCTCTTCCTGGCGCAGAAAAGCGTCGCTGCCGCTGTTGCTCTCACCGTCTCCGGGTTCGGCCGCGTCGCGGACTTCCCCGCTCAGACCCGGGTCGTCGTTCGTGTCGTCCAGGGAATCCTGTACGGTATCGCCCGCGCCTCCGGCTCCGGAGGCCTGCGACGTGTCCGGCGCCTGCTGGTCTGGAGCAGGCGTACCATCGTGTTCTTCCTGATCACTGTTCAGTGATTCGCAGGATTGAGCATCTTCGCCGGGATCCTGGGAGGTTTCCTTTTCCACACCCGAGTCCGCGCCCCCGTTGGGTTGCGTATCACGGTCGATCAGGAGGTTGTAAATGGCGTCCACGCTTTTGCCATGCAAGGCTGGATCGTCGAGATAACCATCGGGCAGCGTCAATCCAGCCTCAAGGAGGATGGGATTGATGGCATAATCGCAGGCCTTGTTCCAGAGCTTTTTTTCCCGTCCGTTGCGGCGCGTATGGTGCAGACAGGCCAGATGCACTACCTCATGGCATTGCAGTCCCTTGACCTTTTCCATCGGCAGCATGTCGATGTAAGCCGGGTTGTAGGCCAGAACGCGTCCGTCGGACCAGGCGGTGCGGCAGTTGCTGTCTTCGCGCAGCTCCAGGCGCAACGCCAGATGGGCGAAAAAGGGGTGGTCAAGCACCAGTTCGCTCCTGGCCTTGATCATTTTATGGCGCGCCGGCGCATGCGGAGTTGATCGCATTACATCAATACCTCTCGGTTGTCCTGGGCCCAATGGCCGAACGCCGGGGTTTCCACAATGGACGGCTGCATCGCCACGGCATTGCGCATCAGCAATACGCCGAATTCCGTGGGCAGGCGGTTGGCCAGCAAAACCAGTTCTTCCATCACGCTGTCATTGGCGCGACGCGCGACCGATTCGCACAGCGCGTATACCACGGCAGGATCCTCTGGCAGGACTGTCCGGCGCGGATCGCGCAGCAGGGCATCAATGTCCGGAAGCTCGTCGTAAACGTGTAAAAAACCGATGCATTCGGCTGCCGCGGCCTGGCCCACGGCACCGGCCACAAGGGCTTGAGTGGTGTCGGGGGCAGGCCCTGCGGAAAGGATGCGCGAAACAAATTCCCATGAACGCGGAGAGGGAAAGGCTTTTTCATTTTTCTTAGGATCAAAGACATGCAGCAGTTTGGGTCGAAAGCGCAGAAAGGCGATGAGCTTTGAATTGATGTCGCTGCTGTTGGCCCAGGAAATCCAATCGTCAAGATCGGCGTCGAAATCAAGATGGATCAGCCGGTTGGCTAGGGCCGAAGGCATACGGTGCGTCACGGCCTTGTCGGATTCGCGATTGCCGGCCGCCACAATGGTCCAGCCGGACGGAAGTTCGTATTCACCAAGTCTGCGGTCCAGGATCAACTGATAGCATGCAGCCTGCACCAGGGGAGGGGCGGCGTTGAGTTCATCCAGGAACAGAATGCCGCGGCCTTCCTGGGGCAGAAAGGAGGGAGATGACCAGACCGCTTTACCGTCCGGTGTAATACGTGGAATGCCGCGCAAATCAACAGGATCCAGCAACACAGCGCGTACATCAATGAGCTCAAGTCCCTGTTTATCGGCAATCTGAGCGACGACCTGGCTTTTTCCCACTCCAGGCGCACCCCACAGAAAGACGGGTTGCTTGATGCTGAGCAGAGTCTCCAGGGCGTTGATGATTTCCGATGGTTTCATGCGGCTTCTTTCTCCTTTGTGCGATGTGAAAGACAACTTATTGAAAATGAGAATCGTTGTCAATAAACTTTACAAAGAAAATAATCCTGAAAAACAACTTTTTTGTTAACAGACTAAAATAGTACTACAATTTTTTGATTAAGCAGACTTTTCCGAAGAATCAACGCGTACGAGCAGTTTTTCAGCCTGGTCCGGCCGCAGATAAAAACGTAGGCCTGATGCTCCGGTCAGCACCAGATGCGCGCGGCCTCCGCGTCCGACAACGGAGGCGGGCGCCAGTTCATGCAAGATTATTGTTTTGCCGGGCACGATGCCCATGTCCACCAGAACCTGGTTGGAACGGTTGCCCCCCAAGAGCTGCTCCACATGGAATTCCTTGCCCCTGGCGGAGGTGACGTACTGCATCCGGCGTCCATCCATTTCGCCCCAGATTTTAGCTGCCGCACCTTCGGAGAGGTAGACCATCTCGCCGTCTATGAGCGTATGGTAGCCCATGGGCGGAAGCTTGCGAAGAATGGTCAGCCGGGCCTTCTCCCGGATGCCGAGCACGTCCAGGCCGCTTCTCAATCCTTCGCCGCAGGTCAGAGCTACGACCTCGCCGCTTTCATTGGGCAGCATTTCTATGACGGGTGTGGTGTGTCCGTCATCATGGCGGACAACGATTTTGGCGCTCATGCCGGCAGCGAGGACGACTTCCCCGGCTGAACATTTTACGCGTACAGGGCGCAGCACGGCATCGTCAGGGAGCCGGGTAATGGCGTCTCCTTTGTAGAGTTCGAGTTTGCGTAACCAGTTCTGCAGATTTTCATCCAGAATATCCGTAATGATCAGCTGCGTACTGCTTGGCGCCTGGCTAACAGGAATGCGCATCAGTTTCTCCTCTGGCAGTTACGCTCAGTGGCTGAGAGTTAGCGGGAGTAGTGCCGGTGTCTGCAGCGGGCAATGCGGTTGACGCGCCATTGGTGCCGGAAACGCTGCTCAGCCCGGCATAGCCCAGAATGCCGATAGTGCTGGCGTTGTGTACGGCCGCAGCCACTACGGCGGGAATGAGTCCCGCACCGGCGAGAACGAACAGGGCGGAATTAATTCCGACAGAAGACCAGAGGCATTGCTTGAGGATGGCATCGACGTTCTGGGCAACCTTGCGGGCTTCCACCAGGCCTTGAATGTCTTCTTTCATCAGCAGCACCTGGGCTGTTTCGCGTGCCAGATCCGCACCGGAAGGCATGCAAATGCCCACATCCGCAGTAATCAACGCGGGCGCGTCGTTGACGCCGTCGCCAATGAAGGCCACGCTGCGGCCCTCCTCATGGAGCTGTTCAATGATGGCGGCCTTATCCTCGGGCGCCAGCTCTGCGCGGACTTCATCGAGTTCCGGGAGTTCGGCTTTGATGGCCTCGGCCATACGGGTGTGGTCGCCGGTAAGCATGACCAGGCGGCTGAATCCCAGTTCTTTGAGCGCGCGCAACGTATCACCCGCCTCCGGACGCAGAGCATCGCGCATGCCGATGAGACCGATGAGTTTGCCTCCACGCGCCACATAAAGCAGGGATTTGCCCTCTCCATGCAGCTTGTCGGCTTGCGCGGCGGCGGAAGAACAGTCGATCTGCTCATCATCGTGGATAAAATGCCTGCTGCCTACGAGTACCTGCGTATTGTCGATCATGGCGGAAACGCCATGGGCGACGATAAAGTCAACCTGGCTGAAGGCCGGCAGTTTGAGTCCGCGATCCTGGGCCGCTTTGACCACGGCCTTGGCCACGGGGTGGCCGTAGTGCTCTTCGGCTCCGGCTGCCAGGGCCAGGAGGTCGTTTTCGCCGATGTCCGTCAGCGGCAGGACGTCGGTTAGCTGCAGCACGCCGCGGGTCAGGGTGCCGGTCTTGTCGAAAACCATGGTGTCCACTCGGGCGAATTGATCCAGCGCCTGCGCGCCTTTGAGGATGACGCCGTGCTGTCCGGCCGCGTACATGGCCGAACGGACGGCCACCGGCGTGGAGAGCTTGATGGCGCAGGAGTAGTCCACGGTCAGCACTGAAGCCGCACGGGATAGGTCGCCGGTGAGCAGATACAGGCCCAGGCCCGCGCCGAAGGTGAGCGGAACGAGTTTGTCGGCCAGTTCTTCACTGCTCTTCTGGGTTTTGGACTTGTTGCGCAGGGATTTTTCGATATAGCCGCCGATACGCGAGACATTGGTATCCGCGCCGACCTTTTCGGCCTTGATTTTTAGTTTGCCGTCCTCGACTACGCCGCCGGATTTGATTTCGTCGCCGGGCTGGTAGTGTACGGGGACTGATTCGCCTGTTATGGCGCTCATGTTCACCGATGCTTCGCCGCCGTCAATAATGCCGTCCACGGGCACGAGCTGCCCCGGCCCACAGACCACGAGGTCGCCTATTGCGGTTTCGGCATAGGGAATTCGAGTCTCGATTCCGTTGCGTTCCACCGTGATGGTTTCCACTTCGGGCTGGATCAGGCTTTTGAGCAGGTCGTTGGTTTTGCGTTCGGTGGCGTTTTCCATGTAGCCGCCAAGGGAAATGAGCGCGCCTACCGCGTTGGCAGTAAAGTAGTCCTGGCGCAGCAGCGCGAACAGTTTGGTGGTGGCGTCCAGCACTTCAATTTTTAAACCTTCGCTGAACAGGGTATCCAGACCCTCCAGCAGCGAAGGCGCGGCCAGAAACCAGCTCATGGCCGCCTTGACAGGCAGAGGCAGCACGGGGGTAAGCGCCGCAGTTGCTCCGCGAGCGCCGACTTCCATGATGTCTGGGCTGTTGTCCCGAAAAGGATCGGGCATGAAGGCGGCTTTGGGCAGGGCGTTCAAGGAGGACAACAGCTCTTCCTTGAGAACGGGCGAGCCCTTATGTTCGACAATGATGCTGGCCGCAGGAATATTGATACGAGCCGCAGTGACATCCGGATGCGATTCGAGCAGGGCCACCACATAATCCACATCCAGGGTAGGGTCCCAAAGCTTATTGCTTTTGATTCGCAACCGCTGCGGAAGCTCATGCACTATCCGAAATTGCTGTGTGTAATCCTTTGGAGCACGGGTCATTATTTTTTATTGTTGGGTTTATACAGCGTCGTATGCCAAATGCAGAGACCAACCAAAGCCGTACCGGCAATGAAATGCAACGCACGAGCCTGCGGCGTACGCATCAGGCCGGTCATAACCAGCGCGCCGAGAGTGGCGGCCATGCCGGTTTTGGCCAGCGATCTGTCGTTCTTCAGGCTGGACTGTTTTGCCGGTGTCTGTACTGTTTGGGTACAGGGTGCTGGCAGTTTTTTCGTGTGTTGTTGAGGATAGGTCATAAGTAATTTTCTCCTGAAAAGGGATGCCGCCCGTCGCAAAGGAGGACGATACGCCGGGCGGCATCCGCTTCAGCTATTCATCGTTACTCATCTCAGCTCTGACATCTTTGACTTTTTCTTTCACTTCCTCGACTCCACCCTGAACGGCGTTCCAGCATTTCACGGTACCGGAGATCAAAGCCTTCTGTACGGTGGGATTGGCCAGAATCAAAGCGACTCCGGCTCCCACAAGAAAGCCCTTCAGGTAGGAGGAATCTTGGTAATTAAACCAACTGCCCACGGGAGAGGCGGCAGCCGGGCTCTGGGAATAGTAGGAAGGGTCTGCGGTGGAATACTGCTGCGCGTACCCCTGCGGATCATAATAGTAGTTGTAGTACCCGCTATAAGGATAGGGGGTCACGTTCATCAGATGTTTTTGGTCCGGACTGCTCATAGGAATTGCGCCTCCAGCTTATTTTTTGGTGTCAGCGGTTTTTTTTACGGTAGCGGCGCCGGTTTTTTCAGCAACAGGCTCCGCGGCCGGTACAGCCTTGGTGCAAGCTGCACTGGCAGAGCTCAAAACCTTGTCGGCGGCGTATTTGGCGCCAACGGCCACAGCCACCAGGCCTACCAGGGAAAGGGTGCCGGTCAGGCCGATGGAGCTGACCACAGCGGTTGCCGTAGCAGTGGCTACGCCGGTGGTGCCGGCTTCCTTGAGCGTATCCGTCACAGCTTCGCCACGAGTGATTTCGTCTTTGTTCACACGGGAGATGTTGCGCGCAGCTGCTGCCGTACCGCCTACAACGGCGCCAACGGCCCCCATGGCAAGCGTGGGCCTGATGGCGAGAGAGGTACGCAGTCCGGTGCCGGGCTGGTGAATGCCGGTGCTGGTTTTGTAAGTGCTGGTTCCAGTCTGGTTGATTCCGGTTCCAGTTCCAGTGTGCAGTTTTGCTGGCTTCGTCATTATTTTGCCTCCTTAGCGGCGCGTTCTTCTGCTTTGCGGTCTTCTTCAGCTTCCATGTCTTCAGCTTTCTTGGAGAAAGCACCCCAAACACTGGCAACACTTCCAGCGATCGCGGCTTTGATGGTATCGTTGGTCAATAACAGGGTCAGGCCGGTGCCTACCAAAGCGCCTTTCCAGAAGTCGGAACTGGTTGAACTGAAAAAGTTCAAGAATTTCGAAATGTCCGGGTTGCCGTTGGCTGCTTCGCTGATCATGCCGTAGAGCTGCCCGTATTTGTTTTCAAGGTTTTTGAAGTCATGCTGCGAATGCGCCCCCCCCGTGCCCGCACCCGAGGAGCAACCGCAACCGCCGCCGCCACCGTGGCCACCGGAGGAGGATTGGCCCATATCAGCCTGGCCGGACATGCCGCCATCAGCCCCGTATGCGGGCTGTTGCATGGCGAAGGAACCAAAGGCCGGGGCTCCGGGGTAAGGCGCGTAGCCTGGATGCATCTGTCCCGGCTGTGGGGCGGGTCCGATGGGCCCGATGGGGCCTATGGGGCCAATGGGGCCGGGCGGAAATGGATAAGGGAATCCCTGGGGTGCCGCCATAGCCTGGGGCTGCATGATCGGCTGCTGCACAGGCTGTTGAATCGGCTGCTGCTGCGGCTGTTGAATCGGCTGCTGCATTGCCGGACGCGGCTGAGGCTGCGGCGGCTGGTAGGGGCTGCCCATCTGCAACATCTGACCGCCTGCCTGGTTCATCATCTGCACAGGTTCGTGTATAGGCTGCTGCATCTGCGGTTCTGCGGGTTGTTGTACGTATTGCTGCGGAGCTGGTTGAGGTGCCGCCATCTGGGGCTGGGCCTGGGGTTGCTGAGCCTGCTCGGGGGCCTGCGGCTGGGCGTAGGCATAGCCTTGTTCCTGAGCTGCTGCGGCTGCGACATCTTCGCAACCGTCGGAATCTTCACAGCCACCACCGCCTCCGCCCGAACCATTGCCGGAGGGCTCAGCCGGAGCTTGATACATATAATCACCCATGGCCTGTTCGCCCGCGCCGGCCTGCTGTATGCCAGGCATTTGTCCGGAAGACGCTTCGCTTTCACAAGCGTATTCCGGCGGCATCATCACCATTTGTTCTTGAGACATGTAAAAACCTCCTTAGTTAATTGGCCTGCAGGATTGTATAGAGTTGCTCCGCAATGGCTGCGGCGCGTGTTCCATCTTTTGTCGTGGCAAGTTCTTCAAGTAGCTCTGGTGGAATTACCTCCGGGTTGTAGTCAATTACTACTGATCGCGCCAGAAGATTCGTCCGGACGCTGCTCACTCCCGGTAGCGGGCCGTTTTGTTTTTTGGCCAGAGCCATTGCCTGAGGGTCTTTTCTGATCGACAGGTCGAACTTGATCCGCATCCGTCCGGGGATGTGATGTTTCACCTCCAGGTAACGTCTGAGTTTGGCTAGTGCGTTGAAGTCCATTCAATTCCTCGTTAATAAGTTGGTTATCACTACTTACTGTTAACTTGAAGTTAAGTAAACGTGAAGAATTTGCGACAACGCCAAGAGTGTGTGCGATATGAATAAAGCCGGCTGCGACAGGAGATAGCATACCCATTGCACCCAAAGCAACCCCCACGATATTAGAACCAGTGGCGATCCAGAAATTCTCCCGTACTATACGCAGTGTCTTCCTGCTCAAGCCGTATACGTCGGCCAATGCTTGGAGATCGTTGTCCGCCAGCGCAATATCCGCGGCTTCTACAGCGGCTTCGGCGCCGCCGGCTCCAATGGCTACGCCCACGTCGGCCCTGGTCAGGGCCAGCGCGTCATTGACGCCGTCACCCACCATGAGCACGGAATGCCCGTGACCGAGCATGCCGGAGATGATCTCCGCCTTGTCTTCAGGGAGCACGGACGCGTGGTAATGGTCGATGCCCAGCTTTTCGGCAAGACGGCGGGTGGAGGCGGCTTCATCGCCGGTGATCAGGGTGACGTTTTCCACGCCCAGACCGCGCAGCCGTTTGACGACCTCGGCGGCTTCCGGGCGTACGCGCGCGTCCAGTCCGAGAAGCCCCATGGGGACATTGTTGCGGAAAACGTGTAGTACGGTCAATCCTTTATCGCGCAGAGCGTCGGCCTCGGCCTGGAGATCCCCCTGAGAACAGGCGTATCGTTCGGCCAGTTTGGCATTACCCACCAGGATGTCCTCGCCTTTGACCACGGCGCGAATACCCATGCCCATGTGATAGTCGCAGAGCGTATGCGGAATGGGCACGATATCCCGACGCATGGCTTCAGCCTTGACGGCCTGAGCCAGAGGATGGTGGTTGTGGGTTTCGGCGGAGCAGGCCAGCTGCAGCAGGTCATCTTCCTTGATGCCTTTTACGGGTGAAATGACCTGCAGCACTGGCTCATGGGAGGTAAGGGTGCCTGTTTTATCAAAGCAGACCGTATCGCAGTGGCCGATTTCTTCGAGATACCGTCCGCCTTTGATGAGAATATGATTGCGGGCCGCGGAGTTGATGGCCGCGCTGATGGCTGTGGAGGCTGCCAGTACAGTGGCGCACGGGCAGGCCATGACAAGCAATACGGTGAAGGCGCGCCAGGCGCTCTGGGTGAGCACGTAGGTCATAGCCGTCACGCCGAATCCGACCTTGACCAGGGTTGCGGCCAGGCGGTCGGCTACGCCCTCGATGGGAGCGCGGTTTTCCATGGCCTCCTGGACCTTGTGCATGACTCTGGCCAGATAGGTCTGGTCGCCCACGCATTCGGCCTGGACGTAGATGATGCCTTCACGGACGAAAGTGCCGGAATAGACTTTGTCGTCCACGGTTTTGTGGGAAAATTCCTGGCGCCCTGTGATGGGTGCTTCGTTGAGCAGAGCTTCGCCCTTGATGATGATGCCGTCCACAGAAATTTTTTCACCCGTATGCAGGACAACCGTATCGCCTATGGCCACGTCTTCCACGGCGCGTTCGACCTCGATACCGTCGACCAGCACGAAGGTATGGTGCGAGGTCAGGTCCAGGATCTCCGAAATGCTCCGGCGCGACCGTTCGGTGGTCCAGGCGGTCAGCAGTTCGGCTCCCGAGTTGATCCAGAGAATTTCGAAAGCGGTCATGGCTTCGCCGGCGGCTATGGCGGCAATGGCTCCGGCGCCGAGAAAACCGTCCAGGTCGATACGTTTTTTGCGCAGTTTTTTCAGGCCCGAACGGATCAGGGGCAAGCTGAATCCCAGGGCGAAGAGGCCGAGCGGACTCAATGCCGTCTGGGCAACGGTCAGTCCGAGCACGGATGAGCGAAACGTACTGATTCCGAGCACGGTTGAAATGGACAGGAAGCGGCGGGCGGCTTTTTTGACATTGTCCGGCCTGGTGTTGTTGCAGGAGCAGGAACAGGCCGACGGGGTGTGTTCCTCCGGGCTGAAGCTCCGTTCCACCGCGTTGAGCAAAGAAGCTCTGGGCAGCAGTTCGGGATCATAACCAATGGCCAGGCTGGCGCACTTTTCATTGACCTGTATCCAGTCTACTCCCTTGTACTGTTTTAGCGGATGCGCAGCATCCTGCAGCTTTTCTTTGGATACGCCGGATATTTTGAAGCGGATCCGGTTGGACAGTTCGTGACGGATGCTGATGGATTGCGACGTCATTCTTTTTCCTTGTTTTCTGTTGTGTCCGGTATCTACGGACCGTTCTGCTGCGGAGCATGAATAGTGCGTCGAACATCAAGTACAGCAGAGAAAAAGTTTCAGGGGGTGCGCTAAGATCCTGGTCTCTGTAGTATGACCCGGACGATCATACTGAAAGGTCCGTGGCATGGAGCGAACGTCCGGGTCATATGGAGTTGGGGCACACTTGGGGAACTTTATTTCATATCCCTGGCCTGGACCCAGATAACGGCGTCCTGGGAGAGTTCCTTACCTTTGTATTCCTTGTCAGGACCGGCGCCGAGGGCGGCGAAGCCCCACCAGCCGGCCTTGGGGATACCGAAGGCGAACTGACCGTTGGCATCGGCTTTGATGCCCAGAGTTACGAACGCATCCTGGGGCGCTGTGGCCAGGGCTTGTTTCTGGAATTCGTTTTTGCCCTGAACAGGCGGATGGTTCATAAATTCGACTTCGATTTCAGCGTCGGGAACAGGTTTGCCGTTGGCGACAACAACGCCGCGGAAGACGTTTCCGGTCCACAGGGCGTAGGGTTTGTCCAGGGGCAGGATTTCCGTGGGCAGGCCGGTGGGAGCATCCCAGTCAGTGGGCAGCCCGGCATTGTTCACGATGACTTTGGTGATCTGCTGGATGTAGATGTCCTCTTCTTTTTCAAAGTAGGGCTCGGGCACCAGGCAGAAGACGACGTCGCCCATTTTGCGGACTTTGACCTGCGCTTCGTACGCCTTGCCGGAATTGGTCAGGCTGGTCCAGGTGATGGATTTCAGTTTGTCTTTCAGGTCGGTTTTCTTGCCCTTGCTGATCATGTAGAAATCAAGCGGGGCCCCCATATCCATGGTGTGTCCGGCTTCAAAAGGATGGGTGAAGACCAGCTTGAGATCCAGCTCGCCGCCCTTTTCCAGTACGGCTTCGGGGGTGTAAATCATCTGAAAGTGGGCGTACGCCGGGGCGCAGAAAGCAAAGACAAGTACAGCCGTAAGCAATAAACGTTTCATGAGGCTCTCCTGTTGCAGACTCGTTGCGGCATGTGCTGCTTTTTTTTATAAATTGTATCTTACTGGTTAATAAAAACGGACTTATTCAACGATGTCTTTTCCGGAAACATCGATACGGTGGCCTTCACCCGCGTCGAACTGTACGCGGTATTCGCCTTCAGGCTTTTTGAAGTTGACTTCACTATATTCATCAAGCTTGGTCTCAGCGATGCTTTTGCCGCTGGCGTCGAAAATGTGCACAGCCACGCCCGCAGCGGAAGATCCGTCGGAAAAGCCGCCTTCGCAGGCGATGGTGCCGTCGCCGTTGTCGTAGCACGAGAACAGCGGTGTATGCGCCTGGGCAAGGCCGCTGAGTGATAGAAGCCCGATACACAGGGCGCTGGCGATAAATAAACGCATTGTTCCTCCTAAGTGTCAGTTGGTTGAGGTTTCAACAAGCCGGTGACGACTGTGGCCGCCAGGGCGATTCCATAAAACCAGGCCATGGCCTGCGCACCACTGAGTCCGAGCATGGATCCGCCCGTGAACACCAGGGTTGCCACGCACACGCCAAGGCCCATCATGTATGCAAGGGAAAAGAACATCCATTTCCAGGATCCGGACTGCACCTTGACCACCATGGTCGTAGCCATACAGGGCGGGTACAGGGCCATGAAGAGCATCAGAGCCAGGGCGTGCAGCGGCGTAAAACCCGTTTCCTGCGCAGCCATCCGGTGGCCGAGAGCCTGGCCGTGGGAACTGGCCGCGGCTTCCGTTTCACCTTCCAGGGCTTTTTGTTCCGCCCCTGTTTCATCGGCTTCTGTGAGTTCGCCCGCGCCTTCTTCCGGCTGGTAGAGAGCGCCCAGGGTGGCCACGGTGTTTTCCTTGGCGGCCAGGGCGGAAAGCAGGGCCACGTTCACCCGCCAGTTAAAGCCCGCGTATTGGGTGGCGGGTTCCATCCAATGGCCGATGGATCCTAGAAAACTATTGTTGATAACGGAATTTTTGGCTTCCATACGCAGACCCAGGCGTGTCCGGCGGAGTTTTTTGTATCCCCGGTTAACGCTCTTGGCCGCCTTGTCGCCTTTGGGCGGCTTGAGTACGGCGAAAAAGGCCGGATTGCGTTCCTGAAAGCGGGTGTCGATAGCTTTGGCCTGTGCCTTGCTCGAAGCTCCCATTCGCGCGTTTTTGTATGCTTCGGCAAAGGTGAACAGCTCGTTGATTTCCTCGGGTGTGTCGATTTCCCTGGTCAACGGACTCTTTGTCGTGAGTTTTATGAATTTTTCCTGCGCTGTGGCGGCTGTTTGCTCCATGGCTGCCATGCGTTCGTCCGAGATGCCGGGAAATTGCATAAGGACAAAAAGAATCACGGAGACCGCGGCCACCACGGTGATGATTTTCTGGCAGTAGAGCCAGACCCGTTCCAGGGCGCGCCGTACGATATTGCCTATTGTGGGCATATGGTATGGCGGCATCTCCATGATGAAGGGCGCGGTTTCCTTTTCCTTGAGCACCGTGAGGTTGAGTATTTTGGAGGTGGTCAGGGCCATGAGAATGGTGACCGTGGCTATGAAAAACATGGCCTGGCCTTTGTATGCCGTAAAATAGATGCCGATGAGCAGTACGTAGAGCGGCACCTTTGCCAGGCAGTTCATCATGGGCACCACCAGAATGGTTGCCAGGCGGGCGCGTTCATCCGGCACGGCCCGGCAGGCCATGACTCCCGGAACGGCGCATCCGCCAACGTACACGCCGCCGAGAACAAGCGGCAGGGTGGACTGGCCGTGCAAGCCGTAGCGACGGAAAAAAGCATCCAGGAGGAAAGCCATACGCGGCATGTAGCCCAGGTCTTCCAGAGCGGCGATATAGGCGAAAAGAATCAGAAAAATAGGAATATAGTTCAACAGCGCGTTGATGCTGTCCACCACCCAGAGCACCAGCGCACGGAAAACGGAGTCTGTAATGAACCCTTCCGCCGGCAGGACGGACGCAATGGTCTCCCGCACCCAGGCCAGGGCGGGCCAGGTGTAGTTGGTCAGCGCATAGCCCCATTCGATGGAGAGGTAGTACATCAGGTACATGACGGCGAAAAGAATCGGATAGCCCCAGATGCGGTGGCAGATCCAATGGTCGACTTTGTCGGAGCTGGTTGCCTTGCCTTCATCGGGGGAGTTAACGCAACTGTCCGCGATGGTGGCTGCGACGTCGTAGCGCCGTTTTTCCACAAAGCGGTCGGCGGCCATACCGTGCTTGCTTTCAAAGTACCCCCGCTTCATATCCGCTTTGTCCAGCAGTTCCTTGGCGGCGGGGTGGAGCTCCTGCATCAGTTCGCGAATCCCGGCATCGCCTTCGAGCAGCTTGAGGGCCAGCCAGCGGGCCGGGGCGTAGCTGTCCACTTTGCCTTCAATGTCCTTTTGGAGTTCGGCAATGGACGGTTCCAGTTCTCCGTAGTCGATACGCATGGGCACCGGATGGGCAACACCGTCGAAGTGTTGAGACAAGGCCGATTTGAGGAGGTCCTTGCCGACGCCTTTGCGTCCGACGGCGGGGATGACTGGAGCGCCCAGTTTTTTTGTCAGCAAGTCGGCGTCGATCTGCTGATTGCGCGACTCCGCTACGTCCATCATGTTCAGGGTGACCACCACGGGTACGCCCATTTCAAGAAGTTGAAAGGTCAGAAAGAGATGCCGCCGGATATTGGAGGCGTCCGCCACGTTGACTACAACGGCCGGGCGGTCCTTGATGATAAAATCACGCGCAACGCGTTCTTCCAGCGAGTAGGATGTCAGACTGTATGTTCCGGGCAGGTCCACCAGTTCTACGGAATGCCCGTTCTGGGAAAAGAAGCCGACCTTTTTTTCAACTGTGACTCCGGGGTAATTGGCGACATGTTGCCGCGCGCCTGTGAGCATATTGAAAATTGTGGATTTGCCGGCGTTCGGCTGCCCGGCCAGAGCCACGAGAAGTTGAGTAGACATAAAATATCACCAGTTCGTTACAGGTCTCAATCGATATTGAAAGCCATTCTCAGTCGAAAATAACAAAAAAGCATGCGGTCGCCCGCATGCTTTTTTGAGAAAATCAGACTTTTTGGACGTGGACTTTTTCGGCAACGCCGCGTTCCACCATCAGGCGGCTTTCTCCTACGGAAAGCAGCAGCGGGCCGACACCGGGATTGGCGACAACCTGGAGGGTGCAGCCGGGAAAAAGCCCCAGGGAAGCCAGACGGCAGCGAGCTTTGCCGCAAGCGCAAACGGCATTGACTTCGGCGCGGGAACCCGAACGCAGAGATGTCAGTGCTGTAGCATTTTCTGCGGGCTGGGTGGACTGTGCAGCACCTTTTTCTTCACTTGTGCGGCCTCTTCTGTGTCTCCAGAACATGGTCGTACCCCCGATTTAGTAAGATGTTACGAATAACTACACTATGACGCATTGAAAATGATATTCACTGTTATTTGGGACCTTAGGCCCATTGAGAGTGATTGTCAATTGTTATTTGTAGAAAGAAATTACTCTCTAAAACAATCAATCTAAATAATTATGGTAGAAAATTGTATTTCTTCCCGAGCGTTTCGCTTCATATAAAGCCGTATCGGCACATTTCAACAGGTCATCCAGGCAAACAACCTGCTTTTGATTACAGGCAATGCCGAAACTTGCTGTAAATCGGATACAACCTTGCGGTGTGCTGACCGTATGGGCTTCAAAGGCCCGCCGCAGTTTTTCCGCAACAAAGATGGCGTCTCTTCCAGACGTGCCCGGCAACAGAACGGCGAACTCCTCGCCTCCAATACGGCCGAAAACGTCCAGCTCGCGCAGAGTGACGCGTCCGAGCCGGGCGATATCCTGCAGTACCTTGTCTCCGGCGTCGTGTCCGTAGGTGTCGTTGACGCGTTTGAAGTGGTCGGCATCGAAATAGACAAGGGAAAGCGGGATGTTTTCGCGTTGCGAACGCAGCAGTTCTCGTTGTCCGAGTTCAACAAAATAGCGTCGGTTGAACAGCCCGGTGAGTCCGTCGCAGCGGGCCAGCTCCTGCAGTTCTTTGAGCATGCGCCGTCTTTCCGTGATATCGGCCACCAGTCCGTCCAGTTCGACCAGTTCGCCCGCCGTGTCAAAGGTGGCTCGTGCGCAGATTTCCACCCAGATGCTGGTCCTGTCGCAACGATGCAATTCCAGGGGGAAGTCCTTAAGCACGCCTTCGCTGGCAAGTTTCTGCATGAACGTCTGCCGCTGATCGGAAGAGAGAAAGATGTCGTTGTTGTCCTCGATCATTGCTTCTGTGGAGTCATAGCCGAAGATACGCGCCATAGCCGGATTGAGATCCAGGAAATGGCCCTCCGGAGTTGAGCGAAAAATTCCCTGGATGCTGCTTTCAAAAATGCCGCGGTATTTTTCTTCACTTTTTGCAAGCTGCTCGTTGAGCCGGTTTAGCTGGCGCTGCATGCGATCCCCCATATTGATCAGACGCATACTTTGCCTGTAGAGCTTTTTGTATTGTTTGAGCAAGGCGGCGAAATCGGCGGCCGACAGCAGGATGGAACCGGTGTCGAGCAGCTCTTCGGCACGAGAAATGGTACGCTCTTCGTCGCTGAATAGCGAGCAGGGACTGTTCACGATTTGTCCTCATACGGACAAAGGGTCAACCGGGCGGTATCCAGATCTTCACCGAATTCTTCCCCACATTCCTGGGCTATCTCGTTTTCCACATGATAGCGCCAGAGAATCTGCAGCTTCAGCCCCTGGCGTGCGGCTGTATCAAAGGCGTCGAAGAGGTTCATCAAAGCCTTGGAGCTGGAGGAATTGAAGTACAGGATGTCCATGTCCACCGTGACCTTTTCTCCCGCATCCAGACTGGAGAAATAATCATCGAGCCATTCGAGCACCGGGGTGAAGAATTTGTTGGCGTTTTCCGGGTAGGATTCGCCGCGAAGCATGAGGATGGCGGTTTCCGGATCGAAATCCACAAGCAGGGTCGCGTCGGTAGGTTCAATGGCTAAGCGTTCCATAACGTTCACCCTATGGCCTTGATGGTAAAGAAAACCGTTTGCGTGTCTATGGGTGCGAGATGATATTCCAACGGTTCGCTTACCCGGCGAAACATTTCGATGAATCCCAGACCGGCGCCCTTGCTGTCCGGTCCGGGGTCCTGACGACGGACGCGCTTATAGTATTCCTTGAGCTCTTTTTTGTCCAACCCCTGCAGGTAGTTGATACGCTCGATCATTTTTTTGCTTTGCGAAACGCTGACGTAGTTGCCGCAGATCACGTAGAATTTATCCTCGTGTCGGCCCACGACAACTATGCCGTTCCGAAACTTGCTCTTGGTGCGGTTATCTGGAATGGGGTGTTCCGTGGAGTAGTTAACGATGTTCTGCATTTGTTCCACAAAAAGGGAAAAGATCCGGTGGGTGGTGGTCATGCTGGCTTCTTCCAGCTCCATTTTAATTTTAAGCATCCGGCCCATGCCCTCTACCGCGCTTTGAGAGGTCGGGCCGCTGAAGCAGAACATCACCCCTTCTTTTTTGAGATCCTTGTAAAACTGGTGCAGGTCGTTCAACATGCGGGCTCCTCTGTTGAAAATCCTAGCATGGTGACATCGTCTCGTTGCGCGTTGCGCCCTTTGTAGTCGTTAAACATTTTTTCCAAAACGTCCCGTTGCTCGGCCATGGGCAATGAGGCATGTTCTTCCAACCAGATGCGCAGCCTTCGGCGGCCAAAAGGCAGCCGTTTCAATCCGCCGATCTGGTCTGTGAGGCCGTCAGTGAAGAGATAGGCGGATTGGATGCCTTTGAGAGAGATGCAACGATTGGCGAATTCCTGGTCCAGAGGGACGTCCACAAATCCGATACCGCTTTTGTCTCCTTTGATTTCCCGGATGCCTTCGGTTCCGGACAGAAACAGAAAGCTTCTGGCTCCTGCGAAATAAAGCAGCTGTTTCTGGTTGTCGATGCAACAGACGCCGCCCTCAAGGCCGTCGTCCGAGAGTTTATGCCTGTCGTGCTGCGACAGGGCGAGTTTGAGACCCTTGTTCATTTTGGCCAGAAGCTGTGCCGGGTTGTTCCAGCAGGATTCATCGAAGTTTTGTTCAAATAGCGAATTGACGATGAGCGTCAGAAATGCGCCCGGCACGCCGTGTCCGGTGCAGTCGAAGACCGCCAGATAGGTATGGTTGCGGCTGCGTTTTACCCAGTAGGCGTCGCCCCCGACTCCGTCGCGCGGCAACCAGAGCAGGAAATAGTCCCCCAGAGCTTCCTGGAGATCCTCGCGGCCGGGCAGAAAAGAGCGCTGGATGCGGCTGGCGTATTCTATGCTTTCCAAAACTTTGCGTTGCGCGGTTTCCAGCTTGTTGAGCGTTTCGTGCAAACGTGCTTCCCGGCTTTTCAAGCCCTGAATCATCCAGAAGATATTGCGTTGCAGGCGGATGAAATCATGCTCGTCCCCTTTTTCCATCGGTAGATTAAAATGGGGGGCCTGGCTGCCTGCCTTGATTTGATCCACGTAGTTGTTGATGCGGCGGGTCTGGCGTAGAACGATGAGTTCTTCCATGAGCTTGGTGAGCGGGTAATAGAGTAAAATAAAAGCTGCGATAAAGAGCGCCAGAAAATTCTGAAGGTATACGCTTCCCAACTGGTTGAGTATGAGCAACGCCAGCAGCGTGGGGAGCAATCCCACTCCTAAAATGAGCAGTTTTATCTTAAAACCGACGCTCATGCTGGAGAGTTGATCCATTGCAATTTCATATAAAGACTTGCTCTGCACTTGGTCCATATTGATTGAATTGGATTCCAGAGACATTGCAAAACTCCATCGGTGTTGAACGTTCTGACGCGATTCATTCGGCAGCGCCTGAGCCGGCGCATACAGCAAGTATACGCCGGCTCAGGCTTGCAGAACGTGTCTTATTCTATATGTTTAGCTTTGTGTCACATCATCTGTCCCTGTTTTCAGGCAAGGGGATAGTTCCTGAAAGTCGTGAGCTTCCAGAGTTGTTATGGGTTGAAACGCAGTTGCGGATGTTTTGCTGGAGATGATCATTTGGCGTATCGGCACTTGGGCGGAGAAAAACGCTTCGACCACGCGGGGGTCGAACTGGGTGCCCGAATGGCTGGCTATCTCCTCGCGAACTGCCTCGAACGAGCTTGCTTCGCGATAAGGCCGTTTTTGCATCATGGCCGAAATGGTGTCCGCCACGGCGATGATGCGTGCGCCCAGGGGAATGGCTTCGCCTTTCAGGCCGTCCGGGTAGCCCTGGCCGTCATAACGTTCGTGGTGGTGCAGGATCATTTCCGGCACCCCGCTTTCACGCAGGGCCCGAACCGGGCGTACGATTTCAACACCCATGGCCGGGTGCCGTTTCATAGCCAGCCACTCGTCTTGGTCTAGCGGGCCGTTTTTTTTCAAAATAGTGTCAGGAATGCCGATTTTTCCCACATCATGCAGATGGGCGGCCACATGGATGATATCCGCTTGGGCGGGCATGATGCCCATATCCATGGCAAGCACATAGGCCATGGCGGCGACTTCTTCGGAGTGCTGGTGCGTATAGGAATCTTTGGCATCCACGGCTGCTCCGAGCGATCCGGCGAATTCATGCAAGATGGTTTTGGCCATAAGCACGCTGCAGGATGAACAATTTGTGCAATATTTTCCTGGCTGTATAGTCAACCTTTTGCTCCTTTGGAGTATAATAAAGATGGCAATTTTATGATAATGAAAATCGCTATCAATTAAGAAGTTAATTATTCCCAACTGCGGGTTGTGTCAAGCGCCAAATAACGGTGTACAATTGCATGTCCGAAAAAAAGTTTCAAAAAAATTTTAGTAGCAGCAACGCAGCAACTGGTTGAAGAATGACAATCTACAGAGTTTTTTTTGTCCTATTCTGGAAATTGTCTAAAAAATATGCTCAAAACGATATTTTTTTATTGAAACATAGTTCGCAAATGGTTGTATTTCACATTTTTTATTTGATCAGGTGCGGGCTGGTTTGCTTTCATTAGTTTGTTGCTAGCTTGAAACAGGCGTTTGATTTGTGGCAACAGTCGTTTATCCATAAATAGAAGCGGAAAATACGTAAAGGCATGCTTACGGGAGGCATTCAGCTTGTATATTTTTTATGTGAAAGAAACGAAGAACTCAGTCCTTTCTTCATTTTTACTTCTGCAGAAGGCTAAACAAGGTGCGTCTCTCCCCGGTTTGCCATGGCGAAGCCTCCCTTATACCTCTTTGCAAGAAATTGATAATTTTTTGCAAGGAGCAAGAGTCTGCTGCGTATTTCTTTATCGCTTGCTGTTGGGGGAACTTTTTTACCGTGCCTGAGGCCTGTAACTGGGGTGCTATTTTCCTTGGCAGGCAGGTTCGACTATTTTTGATCTCCTGCAGCAAGAACAACGGAGTCGTATTGTACATGTATTTTATTGCCTGGACCGGTACCGTCCGTTATAATGATAGGCAAGAGCGAATGCGCTCAAAAAATTGGATTTGATCCATAAGGCATACGGAAGTCAGGAAGCCGTCACAATGATACAGCCTGTTTATTTGTCATTGTACCACTGGGGCAGGGCATGGAGAAGATCATGGACCAGAATTTTTACAAGGATTTGCTGGATGCTCTTGCTGACGGAGTCTATTTCGTTGACCTGGACCGGAATGTCACATTCTGGAACAAAGCGGCCGAGCGGCTGACTGGATTCCGCGCGCAGGAGGTTGTGGGAAAAAGCTGTGCTGATGAAGTATTGCGCCATGTGGATGCGCACGGGACGCAGTTGTGCTTGAAGGGGTGTCCTTTGGCAAAGACTTTGAGGGACGGAGAAGTTCGTGAAGCGGAAGTCTTTTTGCACCACAAACAGGGACATCGCATTCCCGTACGCATACGCTCCTCTCCCATGAGGGATGATGATGGTACCATTATCGGCGCTGTGGAAATATTTTCCGATAATACGAAACAGGTCGACGTGCTGAACGAAATAGAAGCGTTACGAAAGGAAGTGCTGCGGGATGAATTGACAGGGATAGGCAACAGGCGGTTCGCTGAGATGACCTTGCAGCGCTATGACCTGACCCTGAAGGACTGCAATGGTTGTTTTGCTGTCATTTTTGTTGATTTGGATCATTTTAAACAAGTCAACGACTCCTGGGGGCATGAGGCCGGGGATAAGTTGTTGCGTATGGTGGCCCGCACCCTGACCAATGGTCTGCGGGCGCTGGATGTGGCCTGTCGTTGGGGCGGCGAGGAATTCGTCATTCTGCTGCCCAACGTTACCAGGCAAGCCGTTGTCGTTTTAGCCGAGCGCTTGCGGATGCTTATTGAAAACAGCTGGCTGGATTATAAAGGCGAACAGCTGAGGGTTACCGCATCTTTGGGTTGTGCAGTGGCCAGAGAGGGAGAATCCACTGCTTCGGTTGTGTCCCGGGCCGATCGCCTGATGTATAAAAGCAAAGATGCGGACCGCAACTGCGTACATATGGATGCAGTGTACTCTGCAGAAGATTTTTTGACTTAAAAGTTGTGTTTTGTCTCGTTTGTTTCTTTTCTTCATTTTACGACTGCCTTTGCTGATAAATTTTTTTCGCTGAAAAAGAGAACTCTTGAAAAAAGGATGCCTGCTTGATGTAGAGAAGTGAGACACGGAATTATATTAATTGGCCGTGTGTTTTATCTTTTTTGCAATGGAGATTCATATGCGTGCGAACATGCAGTTATTTTTAGGAGTCGTACTGGCGGGTTGTGTGGCGGTGTTCGGTTTTCCGCGTACTGCGGCTGCTGCCGCCCCCGGAGTATGCAAACAGGCTGCGGAACAGCTGGAGCAACGTTCGTCCGGTATGCATCCGTTGCCGGAAAAGTCTTTGGCCGTGCGTATGCCCAACTTTGGAGACGTCTGTGTATTGGTGACGCAAGTGGGACGGAACAAAGGCGAAATGCTTTACCTGGTTCGGGAGAAGGGTGATTTTCTGGAAAATCTGCCCCTGTCGCCCCGTTGCCGGGCTCGTATCAAAGGCCTGAAAGCTGTTGACCTGAATCAGGACGGTTTTCCCGAGTTTCTGGCCCTGGCCGAATGTACGGCCAAAGGAAGTCGATCGGGCAATCGTGTCTTCTGGAGCCGTTCCAATGCCATTGGCGTGGAATGGTTTGTGGATGCGGAGATGTGTGAGGCGGTCAGGGATGCCGAAAGTACGGATGCCATGTTGTCTTCTCTGCGCGACCATCTAAGCGCATTGAACAAGGACGCGGGGAGCGTTATTCAGCTCGAAGGGCGATTCACCAGACAGGACGAACAGCTGCTTTTTAAAAAGCAGGGACAGGCGCCGGACGTGCTGTACGAAATCGTGTCCGTTCCCAAGGCCTTTGCCGTGCAATGCCGCGGACATTATGACCATTCCGGCGAGATCGTTGCCAAAGTACGGCGCGTCGAGAGATTGCATGGAGTAAGCCACGTGCAGCTCGAACTGCAGGAATGCTTGTAGGGCAAGGGCGACAGGTATTTCTGATGCGGCCTACGACGAAACTCGCTCCATAATCTAAAGAGCTGCGTTCCCCAGGCCGATAGAGTAAGTAACTGCGCTGGAAAGATCTCCGGCGCAGAGAAACAAAATGGATGTACGGCCATGAGCAGCTACCCGAAATATACGAATTACAGAACCGGACCCAATCCGGAAACGCCCAAGGAGCGTGCTGCAAAGATAGCTGCCCTGAAATCCGCCATTCAGAACGGTACGTACGAAATTCAGACAGACGACATCATTCTCAACGTCCTTAAAGAGTTCATAGCTCCAGCATCATAGCCAGGCAGGCGCGTCCTGCATGAAAAAAGCCGCCCCTGCTGTCGCAGGAGCGGCTTATGGCATTATATACGCCAGGTACTATTTGACAAGCCAGCCTTTGACCTGTTCGGGATTTTCCTTGATGAAACGTTGGGCGCTTTGTTCCGGGCTTGTGTCAGGGTCCTGGTTCCAGGCCATGACCATCTGCAGCTGGTTGGCATCCTTCCAGCCGAATTTATCCATGATGGAGTAGAGGACGGGATCGTCCTTTTTCAGGTCTTTACGAACGATGGTGTTGATGGTTTCTTCGTTGCCTAGGACCTTTTTGGGATCCTTGAGGTACTTGAGATCCCATTTGCCGAACATCCAATGGGGAGACCAGGCTGTGACAACGATGGGCTCCTTGTTTTTGATGGCGTTGGCCAGGGCCGCGGTCATGGTGGCGCCGCTGCCTTCAATCAGCTCGAATTTGTCCAGACCATAATCTTTGAGGGCTTTTTCCGAGAGCCTCATGAGACCCGCTCCGGGATCGATGCCAATGATTTTGCCGTCGAACATGTCGGCCTTGTCTTTGAGATCCGCAATGGAATCCACTTCTACATAGGAAGGTACGGCCCAGCCCAAGCGTGCGCCGCCGGTAATGGGGCCGAGATCTTCGACCTTGCCTTTGACTTTTTTGAGGTAGGACGCGTGCGTCACGGGCAGCCAGGCGGTCACCATGCCGTCAACGTCGCCCGTACCCACTGCGGCCCACATGGCCGCTGCGGCAACGGGGAGGATTTCAACTTCGTATCCGGCTTTTTCCAGCACGGCTTTGAGTACGTTGGTGCTGGCAGTGGCGCAATCCCACTCCACGTAGGCCAGTTTCACCTTTTTTTTGTCCGCGGCGAATCCGGGAACAGCGGCAACTGCCAGGAAGGCCAGTGCGAACAAGACGGTAAGTATCCGTGAAATTCTCATCTTATCCTCCTTAACAATGTTTTTAGGGTGGGGGGTATTTTCCCCAGTTTGCCAGAAGATTATTTTCGTTGTCCAACTTTTTGCAACACTCTGTCCAGAGCAATGGCCACGATGACGATGCCGATGCCGGCCTCGAAGCCCGCACCCATTTCCAGGCGCTGAATAGCCTTCCAGACTTCGCCGCCCAGGCCTTTGGCGCCGATCATGGCGGCAATGACTACCATGGACAGGGCGAGCATGACAGTCTGGTTGATGCCTGCCATGATGGTGGGCGTGGCCAGGGGCAGCTCCAGTTTGACCAGTTTTTGCCAGCGGTTGGAGCCAAAGGCGTCTGCGCATTCGACCAGTTCGCGCGGCACTTGTTTGATGCCCAGGCAGGTCAGGCGGATAGCCGGGGGCATGGCGAAAACTACCGTGGAAAAGATGGCGGCCACTTTGCCCAGGCCGAAAAAGGGAATGGCCGGGATCAGATAGACGAATGCGGGCATGGTCTGCATCACGTCCAGAATAGGCATGACAATACGGTAGATCACGGTGCTCATGGCCGAAAGAATGCCCAGGGGCACGCCGATGAGGATGGCGATGAGCGTGGCGATGAACACCAGGGCGATGGTGCTGACAGTGGCGGGCCAGAGACCGAGGTTCCAGATCAGAGCCAGACCGAGCAGACAGAAAATGGTAATGCCTTTGGAACGGGAAAAATACCAGGCTACGCCGGCGAAAAGAATGATGAACAGCCAGGGCGGCAGCCAGAGCATGCCGTGTTCCAGGAATTCCAGACCATGGTCCGTGATTTTTGAAAACGCTCTTGTCAGAAAAGACAGATGGTCAACCAGAAAATTGATGGTCGCTTCAATGGATTCGCCTAAGGGAATGCGCGGTATATCCATTTAGTTCCTCCCTCGTTCCGCAATGGCTCCCAGCAACGAACCGCGGACGATGACGCCCAGCAGGCGCTGGGTTTCGTCTACGACGGCCAGGGGATACGGCAGGTCATAGATCATTTGAATGAGCTCAGTGGCGGGCGTATCCGTAGTGGTGGTGATGATATCCGTATTGACGATACCGGAGAGGTCCTTTTCGCCCCTTTCCGCAGCCTGGACCGCATCTTCGGCGGTGATGATGCCTTTGAGCTTGTGTTCCTTGTTGATGACGAACAGCGTAGAAATGCCCACATTGCGCATCTTGCGCAGAGACGCCCTGGGACCGTCCGTCCGTTCGAAGGCCACGGCTTCCACACGTTTCATGACGGAGTCGGCTGTGAGCACCTTGGTAATGTCGACGTTTTCCACAAAACGAGAAACGTATTCCGTGGCCGGCTCCGTGAGAATCTGTTCGGGCGTGCCTATCTGCACGATGGTGCCGTCCTTCATGAGCACGATGCGGTCGCCGAGTTTCAGCGCTTCGTCCAGGTCGTGGCTGATGAACAAAATGGTTTTTTGCATGCGCTCCTGCAACAGAATGAGCTCGTCCTGCATATCGCAGCGGATCAAGGGGTCCAGAGCGCTGAATGCCTCGTCCATCAGCAGGATGTCCGGGTCGAGAGCCAGAGCCCTGGCCAGGCCGACGCGTTGCTGCATACCGCCGGAGAGCTGGCGCGGGTAGGATTCCTCCCAGCCCTTGAGTCCGACCTGTTCCAGTGCCTGATAAGCGCGGTCCTTGCGGGTACTTTTGTCCACTCCCTGAATTTCCAGACCGTACTCAGTGTTCTGGCAAACAGTCCGGTGGGGGAAAAGAGCGAAATTTTGAAATACCATGCCGAATTTTTTCAAGCGCAAAGCCCGCAGTTCCTCGCGGCTCAGACTGGTGACTTCCTGGTCATCGACATAAATTTTGCCGGCAGTGGGTTCGATCAAGCGGTTGATACAGCGAACTAGCGTGGACTTGCCCGAACCGGAAAGTCCCATGACAACGACTATCTCGCCCTGTTCCACCTCAAAGCTGACGTCGGCGACGCCGACGCCGCAGCCGGTTTTTTTCAGGATGTCCGCTTTTGTCGCACCCTCTTGCAACAGGCGCAGGGCATCGTCGGTGTGCTGCCCGAAAATTTTGCTGACGTTACTGATCCTGATTTTGGGGGTCATTTTAGATCCTTGTGTCTTCATGTGAATTTTTTTTCTTATATAATAAAAATGTCCAAAGTCAAGGAAGCGCTCTTGTTTAAAAAAAACATCACTATTTTTTTTGGAAAAAGGTTGTTTATAGTATTAAACTTTATAAAATTATTTTTTGCATAAAATATTTTAAAGTATTTTTTTTATTGTTTCAGTAGTTTTATAGTGCAACATGAAATATATTTCTAAGTAATCTTGTTTCATATGATACTTACATTATTAATGTACTATTTGTAAGTTCATAGACATTGTTACGTGATGTATTGTGAAAAGTTTTGTATGATAGTATACTTATCTTCATTTTAATTTGATTGTAAGAATCAAAAGTACATTTATAATTTTTAAAATATAATTATAGTAAGATTAAAATAGTAGTAAAAAATAATTTGTAAAATAAAAGTGATGCTTTAGATGCTTAAAGAATGGAAGTTGTAGGTGCTGCAAGAGATAATAGTAAGATGTCATAATATTTTACTAGTGATAATTTGAATTTGGAAATTTTGAAAGTCAAATAAAAAATGAATAAAAAAACCTGGAAGAAATGAAACTTTTGACTGTGCGTTTGTTATGCCCCTGAACTGAGCCTCAACGCTATGAATCCTATTATAAATTATACTGCACAATTTTTGATATGCTCTTTTCCTGTAAAAAGCTTGTTGAGGCATTTGTGCCAAGAGGCAACAGCATGGATTCAAAAGGGAAATTCCAATTGAAAAAAAGTTTTTTCAGGCAGGGCGCTGCCGCCGTAGGCATTCCTCCGTGTGATGGCATTGTGCTGTAAAAGGAGGTAGAAGTGACAGGGCCAGAATCATTGCCGCGGTTGCGAATTCTCTGTCTCTCGGATCAGAATGCGGATGCCGCCAGGAGCCTTGCAGGAGTCTTCAGCCTCCAGGTTGTTGAGGAAAGCTTGTCTGACGCGGGCCACTTTGGTACGACTCTGTCTTTACGTGAATCCGCATTGGGCAGCAGGTGCATTATGTGTTTTTGCAGGGTGCTGTGGCGTTCTGCAGGACGCGCGCAGGCGGCGCCGGGCTCCTGGCCGGGCGGACTAGAACTCTGGGAGGGGGCAGCATGGATGGAAAGCTCGTCAAAATTTTTGGGCCTGAAGAAATCGCTCTGAAAGTGACCGAACTCGGCCACGCGATCAATAAGCAGTACGCGGGGTCGGAGTATCTTGCGGTCTGCGTGTTGAAAGGGGCGTTTTTGTTTTTTGCGGACCTTGTGCGGGAACTGGATCCCGAACCGGTTGTGGATTTCATTCGTATATCCAGTTACGGCAATGCCACGGAAAGTTCCGGGCAAGTCAGGCTGTCAAAGGATCTGGAGTGTGATATCAAGGGCAGGCACGTTCTGCTGGTCGAGGATATCGTGGACACCGGTCTTTCCCTTGAGTTTTTGTACCGCGAACTGGAATCGCGCCGGCCTGCAAGTTTGCGGGTCTGTTCGTTGCTGGAAAAGACTTTTCGCAGAGAAACGGACGTCAAAGTGGATTTCTCGGGATTTGTCATCAAGGACGGGTACGCCGTGGGCTACGGCATGGATTGTGCCGAGCATTTGCGCGGATTGCGCGGCATCTACGATCTGCGCGACAAGTAACGGGGGCAGAGGGAAACGTCTCTCTGGCGCCTTCCTCCCGTAATGACATCGTATCCCGTACCTGAAAGAAATACCCTCATTATGTCAGTTGCGCCGGGGCGGGGAGTAGGCTATCACGCTTGCCGAATACGGCGTCGACAAAGGGAGAAGCTATGCGGGAAATTATTTTCATACGTATCACCGGGCAGGACAAACCCGGCGTTACAGCCAACCTGTGTAACGTTTTGGCGGAACACCAGGTGGACATCCTGGATATCGGCCAGGCCGTCACCCACGACACATTGATTCTGGGCATTCTTATCAGTATTCCGCCCACGGAAAAAAGCGCGCCCATCATCAAGGAAGTTCTTTTCGCCGCCCATGAAATGAACGTGGACGTCACGTTTCAGCCCGTTTCCCGCGAAAGCTACACCCAGTGGGTGGAATCCCAGGGCAAACAACGGCATATCGTCACCTTGCTCAGCCGCAACATCAATGCCCAGCAAATGGCCCGTGTCACGGAAATCATCGCCAGGCACGGCTTGAATATTGATGTCATGACCAGGCTTTCCGGACGCCGCCCTCTGGAAGATTTCGACGCGGTCGAGGAAGCCCCGGACGTGTCCCAGAGTGCGCCCCTGCGCGCGGCATGCGTGGAATTCTCCGTACGCGGTACGCCCGAGGATCAGAGCAAGCTGCGGGCCGAGTTTCTGGAAGTGTCCAGCCAGATGGACGTGGACATCGCTTTTCAGGAAGACAATGCGTTCCGGCGCAACCGGCGTCTGGTGGCCTTTGACATGGATTCGACCCTGGTCAAGCTG
Source organism: Desulfovibrionaceae bacterium (assembly GCA_963677785.2). Lineage (GTDB taxonomy): Bacteria > Desulfobacterota > Desulfovibrionia > Desulfovibrionales > Desulfovibrionaceae. The sequence goes on from CAXXDH010000003.1 coordinate 1,558,065, forward strand.
GAGGGCATAGACGAGCTGGCCGCTCTGGCGGGAAAAGGCAAGGAAGTCAGCGAGATCACCTTGTCAGCCATGCGCGGGGAGATCGATTTTCGCGAAAGTCTGACCCGGCGCCTCAAGTTGTGTCGCGGCGTCAAAGAGTCCGAGCTCAGAGACATTGCCCAGCGTATTCCCCTGACAGACGGCGCGGATCGTTTGATCTTCAACCTCAAACGACTGGGCTACAAAATCGCCATCATTTCCGGCGGGTTCACCTATTTCGGCAAATTCCTGCAGGAGCGCTTCGGTTTCGACTATCTGTGCGCCAATGAACTGGAAATCACTGAAGGGGTGGTCACCGGCAATCTCGTCGGGGACATTGTGGACGGTCCGGGCAAAGCCAATTTCCTGAGAAAGATTGCGGAAAAGGAAAACATCAGCCTGCAGCAGGTCATTGCCGTGGGCGACGGCGCCAATGATTTGCCCATGCTGAACATCGCCGGCCTGGGAATCGCCTTCCGGGCCAAACCCGTGGTCCGTTCCGGCGCCGGACAAGCTATTTCCACCTTCGGACTGGACAGCATTCTGTATCTGCTCGGCGTACCGGATAGAGACACCATAATCTAGCCCTCCACTTTTCCTGCCAAAAGACAACAGCAAGTCCACTGCGTGCTGCAGTACGCATTTCATCAGATCCGGATTCCCTTTTCAGGAACCGGCGTAGTATAAACCTTCAGATGACAGCTGATTATTCCCGGAAGAAAGAGAGGAGCCCTATTGAAAAGCAATAGAGCTCCTTCGCAGGGGAGTGCTACTCGGTGACTATCATAACATTTGTAGCCTTGACCATGGCTTTGATACGTACGCCCGGTTTTAAATCCAGTGCTTCGGCTGATTCTTTTGTAATGACAGAAACAATTTCAACATCAGGGGCCGCTTCAATGATGATTTCGGCATTCACAATCCCAATGTTGACCGCCCTGACAATCCCGGGAATCAAATTGCGTGCGCTGACCTGCATACGGTTCTCCTTTGGCTGTTGTGTTTAAAAAAGGGTATAATGTGAAAAAAAGGGCAGGGCAATGAATTTTTTTAATTTTATCAAATAAAATAGATAGTTATATGACACGGAAATATTTTTTTTCGTGTCTGTTAACGGTAGGTGCGACTGTTTTCCGGCTGGTTTCTTTTAGAAAGCTGTTGTCGAGGCGGACTCTTTGTTGACTTGCGTCGAATCCTGCCTTATCGGCAGATAGTAATGAATACGCGCCGTACGTTGTATGGCGCGGCAGTACATCAAATTTGAAAGGGGAACCTGATGCGTATTAGTTTATGTCTGCTTCCCGGCGACGGCATCGGGCCTGAGATTGTTCCTCAGGCCGTGAAGGTGCTCGAGCGTATCGCCCAGAAGTATGACCATGAGTTTTTTTTCGCCGAGGCGCTGATAGGCGGCGCGGCCATTGATGCCGTTGGTACGCCGTTGCCGGTTGATACGGTAGAAAAATGCAAAGAGGCCGACGCCGTGCTGCTGGGTGCAGTGGGCGGTCCCAAGTGGGATGGCATAGAAAAAGACATTCGTCCGGAACGCGGCCTGTTGGGGATTCGCAAGGAGCTCGGATTGTTCGCCAATCTACGCCCCGCCGTGCTTTTTCCCGAGCTGGCCAACGCCTGCTACCTGCGTCCGGACATTGTGGAAAAAGGCATTGACGTATTGGTGGTACGCGAACTGACCGGTGGCATTTACTTCGGTTCTCCCAGGGGTGAAGAAAACCGCGACGGCGAACGCATCGCATACAATACCATGGTATATTCGGAGCACGAGATCAGACGCATTGCCCGCAAGGCTTTTGAAGCCGCTCAAAAGCGGAAGAAACGCGTCTGCTCCGTGGACAAGGCCAACGTGCTTGATGTTTCGCAGCTTTGGCGCGAAGTGGTCATTGAGACGGCCAAGGAATACCCGGATGTTGAACTCAGCCACCTGTATGTGGACAATGCGGCCATGCAGCTGGTCCGGGAACCCTCGCAATTCGACGTCATCGTTACGAGCAATCTGTTCGGCGACATCCTTTCCGATGAGGCCAGCATCATCACCGGCTCCATCGGCCTGTTGCCCTCCGCCTCGGTCAGCGAAGACGGCCCCGGATTGTATGAGCCCATCCATGGCTCGGCTCCGGACATTGCCGGCGAAGACAAAGCCAACCCTCTGGCCACCATTCTGTCCGTGGCCATGATGCTGCGCTTTTCTTTCGGGCTGCAAGAAGAGGCCGCTTCCATTGAAAAAGCCGTTTCCATTGTGCTTGAACAAGGATTCAGAACCGGCGACATCATGGAACCCGGCAAAAGTCTTGTCGGTTGCAACAAAATGGGCAACCTGGTGGCCGACAGAATCTGACCGTCAACCGGTCCGAGCCTGCAATTTACCCGAGAGTAATCCTTCCCGCCTGCGCTTTGGCGCAGGCGGGATTTATTAGGGCGTGCCCTGGTGACGCAAAACAGCGTATTGTCTGTTTCCAGGACAAGAACCGCCAGTGCGCCTGCGGTTTGCTCCGGATTTTTCCAGAAAAAATATACCCCTCCAAACGAAAAAATCATGATTCAACCACCCGAAACAGTAGCACGTCTTTTGATCACCTGTCCGGACAAACCCGGCATTGTCGCCGCCGTAACCGCTTTCCTCGCCAACCACGGGGCCAATATCACGGCCCTGGACCAATACTCGACCGACCCCGAAGGCGGCATCTTCTTCATGCGCCTCGAGTTCCAGACCCCCGGACTGGATATCGCCAGATCCGCTCTGGAGTACGCTTTTCAATCCGTGGTCGCCGAGCCGTTTCAGATGGAGTGGCGTATCAGCTATGCGGCGGAAAGCAAAAAAATGGCCATCCTCGTTTCCAAACAGGAGCACTGCCTGATGGAGCTGCTCTGGCGCTGGGCCAGGGGAGAATTGCCCTGCCAGGTGTCCATGGTCGTCAGCAACCATCCGGACCATCGCGAAAAAGTGGAAAATTTCGGCGTACCGTACCATTACGTCCCGGTGGAAAAGGAGGACAAAGCCGCCTCCGAAGCCAGAATCACGGAACTGCTGGGAGAGGAAACGGACGTAATTGTCCTGGCACGATACATGCAAATTTTATCCACGGACTTTGTCTCCCGGTTCCCCGAGCGCGTACTGAACATTCATCATTCGTTTCTGCCCGCGTTCATCGGCGCGGATCCCTACCGCCAGGCCCATCAGCGCGGGGTCAAACTTATCGGCGCAACCGCCCATTACGTGACGCCCGAACTGGATGCAGGTCCGATTATCGAACAGGATACGGCCCGGGTGACGCATCGAGATGATGTGGAATCCCTCAAGGAGATCGGACAGGATATGGAGCGCAGAGTGCTGGCCAAGGCCGTGCGCTGGCATCTGGAAGACCGGGTCCTGATCTACAAGAACAAAACCGTGGTGTTTTGACGCCTGCCGGCAACGGACCTTGGAAGCAACAGTCTCCAGTCTCCCTGGCCCGGCCCGGGCAGGAGATGAGACGCCCCCTGGTGCAGGATTGAACATTACATGCGGTTGATACGCGGCGGCAGTCTATTCGGGAGGACAGCGGCTATTTTCGGATTGCTGCCTGTGCTGCTGTGTACGGTCTTTTGCTGCCGGGCCCAAGCCTTTCAGCTCTCGGGCCAGCGCGACCTGCCTCCCTTTGCCGGGCCCCTGGTGCTGGAGCCCGGTTTATCGAGCTATGATCTCGGGCCCCACGTCGAACTGCTCCTGGACCATGATGGCGCCCTTTCGCCGCAGCAGGCCATGTCGGAGGAGTTGCAGGACGCCTACAGGCCTCTCCGGGAGGTCGACACCAGTCTGGAGAGTGTGCCCACAGTCTTCTGGGTAAAATTCACCCTCCGCCTGGATGCCGTCAGTCCGCCCACGCGCTGGACCATGCTGCTCAGAGATGATTTCTTCACGTCAAGGCAGGAAGAAGTCTATTTCCGTTACAGGGATTTCACGGGAGGCGTTGTCCAGGGCTGGCTGGAACCCGACGTGGCTCTGCCCCTGGCGGACAGCACCATTGTCGTCATCGTGCCCGTGCCGCCGCCCGGCACGCCCATGACCGGCAGCTGGACTTATTATGTCCGCTACTCGTGCATCGGCGGGCGGATTCCGACCTTTTCCCTGATGGATACGTTCGATTTCCTGAGTCTGCAAAAAAAGCGGGCCCTGCTCTACGGCCTGTATTACGGTTTCTTGCTGGCCATTGCCGTGGTCACGCTGATTTTTTTCATTGTCATTCGTGAACGCAGCCTGCTGTACTTTCTGTTCTGGCTGCTCTCGGTGGTGTTTTTTTTCACGCTCAAAAACAGCAGCTTCGACGAACTGCTCGTTCCCTTTTCCTTCTGGCAGCAGGCGCTCGTATTCAGTACGGCCGTAGGGCTGATGCTGTATTTTTTCGCCTTGTTTTCCCGTGCCTTTTTGCTGACCAAAGTCTATTCCAAATCCGCGGACAGAATGCTCAGCTGGTACGGCTATGCCGGATTGCTGCTCATGCCCATGCCGTTGTTCAAGAGTTTCGGACTGTATTTCATGCTTGTGCAGGGGCTGGTGCTGCTTTCGCCTATCCTGTTCATTGTGGCCGGAGTGCAGTGCCTGCAGCGGGGGTTCAAATCCGCACGGTTTTTCATCATCGCCCTGGCGGCCTTTCCCATTGGCGGGGCGCTGCAAATGCTCGCCCATATGAATTATATTCCGTCAAATCCGTTGTTCGCCCACGGCAGCCAGATAGGCGCGGGTACGCTGGCGCTGCTGCTTTCTCTGGCTCTGGCGGACCGCATGCGTGCGCTGCGGCAGGCCAAGGAGGCAGCGGAATCCGCCAAGTGGGAGAGCGAAATGCGCTTTCGGGCCATCTTTGACCAGACCTTTCAGTACATCGCTCTGATCGAACCCGACGGCCGGATCATCGAAATCAACCGGGCGGCTCTGGACGCCGACAACGTGGATAAGAGCAAGGCCATCGGTAAATGCATCTGGGAGCGTCCAGAATTGGAAGGCACGCAACAGGAAAGCGAGCTCAAGGAGGCGATCCGCCAAGCCGCCACCGGCCGTTTCATCCGTTTCCAACAGGCCTTCAGCCATTACCATGACGGCTTTTCCAGACATTTTGATTTTTCCATCAAACCGGTCTTCAACCAGCACGGCGACGTCACGCTGCTCATTGCCGAAGCCAGGGACATCTCCGAGTTGAAGTCAGCCCAGGAGCGCGTTTTTCAGTCCGAAAAATTATCCGCCCTGGGGCGTATCGTGGCCGGGGTGGCTCATGAAATCAACAATCCCAACAATTTTATTTACTTCAATATCCCCGTGCTGCGCGAATACCTCAACGCCATAGCGCCGGTGCTTGAAAAATGGCAGGAGGCGGACGGGCCGCTGACCATCATGAACCAGCCCCTGGAAAACTATTTCAACGATATGTACCAACTGCTGGAAGACATGGAACTCGGCTCCTCGCGCATTGCGTCCATTGTTTCCGAACTCAAGAATTATTTGCGCAGCACGGAGAGCGACGCCAAAAAAGACATGCGGATCGAAGAGCTTGTGGATAACGCCTTGACTCTGGCGGGCAATCACGTCAGGAAAATGGTCAAATCCCTGGAAGTGGAGGTAGCTTCCGGATTGCCCCTGGTGCGCGTAAACCCTGCGCGCATCGAGCAGGTGCTGATTAATCTGCTGGTCAACGCGGGGCAGGCCGCGGACAAAGACGATTCCTGGGTGAAACTCACGGCAGAGGCCGGTGGCGCGAAAAACAGCGGCGTCTGTATCCGCATTGAGGATAATGGCGCGGGTATTGCAAAAGAATTGACGGACAAAGTGTTCGAACCCTTTTTCACCACAAAGCGGGGGCAGACGGGAACCGGGCAGGGACTGGCCATTTCGCGCAGCATCATCGAAGAGCATGGCGGCGAACTGCGCCTGTGTTCCGAACTGGGAAAGGGCACGGAGTTTACCGTGTACCTGCCGGCCTCGCCGGAATCCGAACCACTGCGAAAGGAGGCTGTCAGTTGATTCCCAGCGTGCTTATAGTTGACGACGAACAGGCGTTTCTGCATTCCGTGGTGCGCAAACTCCGCCTGGACGGCTACGAGGACCTCACCGCGACGCCGGACCCTGCTGAAGCTCTGCGCCTGGTTCGGGAACGGTCGTTCGATGTGGCTCTGCTGGACATCACCATGCCGGAAATGAGCGGACTGGACCTGCTCGAACAGCTCAAGGAGCGCAGCCCGCAGACCGAGTGCATCATGGTCACGGCCATGGAGGAAATTCCCAGCGTGATCCGCGCCGTGAAACTCGGAGCCTTTGACTATCTGATCAAACCCCTGCGCCCGGATCAGCTGCTGCTGGCCCTGGAGCGTGCGCTCGAACGCAAGCGTATGCTGGAAGTCCTGCTGCTGCGCGGCGAAGAGGCCGTGGAAGCCACCCTGGACAATCCGGCGGCCTTTGCGGATATCGTCACCTGCAACGAGAGCATGCTCAGGCTGCTGCGCGAAGCCGAGCTGCATTCCGGATCGGACATCCCCGTATTGATTACCGGTGAGACCGGCGTGGGCAAGGAGCTTCTGGCCGCTTCCATTCACCGTGCCAGCATGCGCAGCAAAGGGCCTTTTGTGGCCGTGAACATGCTATCGCTTTCGCCGTCCCTGTTCGAGTCGGAATTCTTCGGCCATGCCAAGGGCTCCTTTACCGGGGCCAACCAGGACAAGCAGGGCTATCTATCGCGCGCCCGCGGGGGCACGCTGTTTCTGGATGAAATCGGCGATCTCCCGCTGGAGATCCAAGGCAAGCTGCTGCGTATCCTGCAGGAGCGGGAATTCACCCCGGTGGGCAAAACCCGGCCCGAACGGGCGGATACGCGCTTTGTGGCCGCCACCAACCAGGATCTCGAGGCCCTGGTGGAAAAGGGGAGCTTCCGCAAGGATCTCTACTACCGGCTGCGCTTCGCCTGCCTGGACCTGCCGCCACTGCGCCGGCGCAAAGACGACATCCGGCTGCTGGCAACCCATTTTCTTCAGACCGCGCCCTCAGCCGCCCCCTTGAGCGAAGCGGCCGCCGCGCGCCTGGTGGAACATGACTGGCCGGGAAACGTCCGCGAACTCAAGGGCGTCATCGAAGCCGCCTGCAATCTGGCCGCTGGCGGCGAACTGCTGCCCGAACACCTGAACCTGCCCCACAGAAACACCGCCTCTCCCGCAATGCCCGGGAGTAACGGCTCCATCGAAGCCCTGGCCGAAGTGGAGCGACGCCACATCCTTCAAGCCTACGAAGCCCTCGGACACAACAAAACCCACACGGCCCGCGAATTGGGCATCAGCCTGGCCACGCTGCAGCGCAAACTCAAGGCCTATGGGGTTCGTTGAGGCCCGTTTGCCGCCTGGTCATTTTGAACAACCTGGTCATTTTGAGGTGGTTCATTATTTTTCCTATGAAACAAGCTTATTACATAAACTCTAGATCATTTTGAGCTAGCAGCCGTTCTTTGTCGGATCTTTTCACATTTCTTCAAGCCGCGAAATTCCAGGTTTGCTTGTTTTGGCACCCTCCCTGCATAATTGGGATACAAAGGCCGATTACGTTTGCAATGAGCGTTATTGTCCGTCCGCCGGAGCATTCAGGCTGCGACAAATGAATCCCCGCCAGGTTTCTTTGCCGGATTCCGGCGGACGGACAGGCCAAAGCAATGTTTTCGCCAGAACATATACGACAAAGGTAGAATGCTCCTCGATTGTAAATAGTAGTAATTTCCCCATACACATCCCCCCGCCGGGCAGATCTGCCCGGCAAACAAACCACAGCAAGTCTCACCTCCCCCTGCGCCCCGGTCCCCCCTGGCCGGGGCGCAAATATTTCTGCCCCCCGCGACCGGCTACCCGTACTGGAAAGCTGAGTTGCTGCTTTCATCCTGGGGCAATGCCTGATAAACTTACGAACTGATGGTGGTTGCAACAGCCATGTAAACAAGGAGCGCTGCGCGTATGGACCAACGTATTCGGGATGTGGCGGCCCAGCTGGAACAGGTGGTGCTGGGCAAGCGCGAACAGATTGAGCTCTGCCTGACCTGCTTGTTCGCGGGGGGGCATCTGTTGATTCAGGACCTGCCGGGCATCGGCAAGACCACCCTGGCCAGGGGGCTGGCCCATTGTCTGGGGCTGGAGTTCCAGCGCGTACAGTTTACCAACGACCTGCTGCCCGGCGATATTCTGGGCGTGTCCGTCTACGAACAGCAACAAGCGGCGTTCGTCTTCCATTCCGGAGCGATTTTTACCCAGGTCCTGCTGGCGGATGAGATCAACCGGGCCACGCCCAAGACCCAGAGCGCCCTGCTCGAGGCCATGGAAGAGGAGCAGGTGACCATAGAAGGCGCTTCCAGGCCGTTGCCGCAGCCCTTTTTCGTTATCGCCACCCAGAACCCCATTGAGCAGGCCGGAACCTTTCCCCTGCCGGATTCGCAGCTGGACCGTTTTTTGATGCGCATCGAGCTCGGCTATCCGGGGCGCGATGCCGAAAGAGCCCTGTTGTCCCACGGGGATACCAAAGTGGTGATTTCCGGCCTGAAGCCACTGCTGTCTCCGGCGGATATTCTGGAATTGCAGCAGCGCGTAGCCCAGGTGCACGCATCCGAAGCCCTGGTCGCCTACCTGCTCAACATTCTGGAATTCACCCGCAACGGCCCCCATTTTCAGTTCGGGCTTTCGCCCCGCGCCGGACTGGGATTGCTGTCCGCGGCCCGGTCGCACGCCTTTTTGCACGGCCGTGAAATGGTGCTGCCCGAAGACGTCCAGGCCGTTGCCCCCTGGGTGCTGCGCCACAGGCTGCGCCGTGCGGGCGACCTCCGGGAACCCCGGCGCGACGAGCTGACCTCACTGATAGCCGGAATACCGATTCCGTAAGGCAAACAAGGTGAGCCAGCTCTCTTTTCCCCGGCCGACGCGACAAGGCGGGTTTTTTCTCATCGCCTTGCTGGGCATTGTTGTAGGCGCCATCAATTACGGCAACAACCTCGGCCTGCTGCTGAGCTTTCTGTTCATCGGCGGTTGCGCCGCCTCATTGCTGCATACGCGCGCATTTGCCAAAGCCGTCGAGGTGGGGTTCGCAGGAGCTGAGCCCGTTTTTGCCGGAGAGGAGGCCCGGTTTACCTTCAGTGTTGCGGCGCCCGAGCCGGGGCATCTGCTGCAGGCCGGTTTTTCAGGCAGTCCGCGGCAGGATGTTTTGCCGGAGGAGAATTCCCCGACCATGGCCACCATTCCTTGTCCGGCGCCGGTTCGGGGGCTGTTTCGTCCGGGCCCGCTGCAAGTGCGTACGTGCTATCCCCTGGGGCTGTTCGAGCTACGCCGTACGCTGGAAACGGATGCCGCGTGCGTGGTTTATCCCAGGCCCTACGCGGAAGCCATGGCCCTGCCCGAGGGCGGTCTGGGGGAAGGGGAGGGCGAACCCGCCGGACCGGGCGTGGACGATTTCGCCGGACTGCGGGCCTACATTCCGGGGGATCCGCTCCAACGGGTGGCCTGGAAGGTCTCTTCGCGCGGGCACGGGCTGCAGACAAAGGAATTTCACGCGTTGTCCGGACAAAATCCGCTGCTGGACTGGTACCTGCTGCCCGAAGCGGACACGGAAACCCGTCTTTCCATGCTCTGCCGTATGCTTTTGACGGCGGAAGAAAACGGCCAGGCCTACGGTTTGCGCCTGCCCACCGGCGAGATCGCGCCGGAGAGCGGACCGCGGCATCTGCAGCGCTGCCTGCGGGAGCTGGCCCTGTTTTCTTTCGAATAATAATCGGCCATCGAGGCCCCGGTGCGGCCCAAGGAGAAAGAATGATCATCAGCGCCAGCCGCCGGACGGACTTGCCCGCATTTCACGCCAAATGGTTCATGGAGCGCGTACGCGCCGGATACTGCCGTGTACGCAATCCGTTCAATCCGGCCCAGGTCTCGCGCATTTCCCTGAACCCGGCGGACGTGGACGCAATAGTGTTCTGGACCCGGTTTCCCCGGCCCTTGCTGCCCTGGCTGGACGAATTGGAAGATCGGGGCTTTCGCTATTATTTTCTGTTCACTCTGCTGGATTACCCGCGCGTACTGGAACCCGGAACGCCGCGTACGGGCGCCGCGATACGCGTCTTTCAGGAGCTCGCCCGGCGTATCGGACCCGAGCGGGTCATCTGGCGCTACGATCCCATCGTGCCCAGCACGGTCACGGACGCGGCCTTTCACCTGCGGACCTTTGAGAAGCTCAGCGCGGCTCTGGCAGGACATACGCGCCGCTGTGTGGTCAGCGTACTGGAGAATTACCGCAAGATCCGCGCTCGGATGGCGGCTCTCGACCCCCTCGGCGTCCGGCTGCTCGAACCCGAGCCGGGGTCCATGGAAACACTTTTCGGCAAAATGGCGGCCTGCGCGCAGAGCCGGGGCATGGAACTGCGGGCCTGCGCACAGGAAACCGACTACAGCGCCTGGGGCGTACGTCCGAACCGCTGCGTGGACCCGGAACTGCTCAACAGCCTCTTTGGCCTGCAGCTGCCCCTGGAAAAGGACCCGAGCCAGCGTACGCACTGCGGCTGCGCCCCGAGCCGGGATATCGGCGCCTACGATACGTGCGGCTTTGGCTGCGCCTATTGCTACGCCAACAGCAACTTTGCCCGCAGCCGGGAAAAACTGCGCGGGCAGGATGTTTCGGCCGAATCCCTGGGAGAGTCCACGGCATGCAACGGCGCGGAAAAAACGTCAGGGCCGGCAGTGCGGCAGTTGTCGCTGTTCTCTTGAATGCGTGTGGAGCAGCAGGTAACCAATGGCGATTTTTATGAGATCGAAGTCGGAGAACAGCATGAGCAAGCATCTTGATATTGCACTGGATATGGCACAGGCGCTGAAAAAGTTTGGCGTAGTGGATGCAGTAACGATGCATGAGATCGAAACGCTTTGCCTGCCTCCGAAGCCTCGTTTTGATGCCTAAGACATCAAACGGTTGCGAACTACGGCGAAAATGAGCCAGGCCGTCTTTGCCGCACTGCTCAATGTGGGCGTTTCAACAGTGCAGCAGTGGGAGACGGGCAGGAAAAAGCCCAGTGGCCCCTCGCTCAAACTGCTTGATCTGTTGGACAGAAAGGGCGTTGACGTCTTGCTGTGAGTCTGGTCGATCTGAAGCAATGCAAGAGCAGAGCGCGCGAAAGTTACGCCTGGGTGGTTAAGCAGCCGGAAGCAAAGCCGTTGGCTCGCAGCGCGTCGCGTTGCAGCGGGCTCAGGCGTCCCTTTTCGATGACGCAGAGCCGGTCCGCGATGGCGTCCAGAAAAGGCCAGTCGTGAGAGACGATGCAAAGGGGCTGGTCCAGCGTACGCAGTATTTCCAGCAATCGCTCGCGGGTGGGCGGATCCAGTTCGTTTGTGGGCTCGTCCAGAAAGAGCACCTCAGGCTCCATGGCCAGCACCGTGGCCAGAGATACGAGCTTTTTTTCTCCGCCCGAGAGCCGGTGGGTGATCCGCTTGGCGAAATCCGCCAGGTTGAGCCGGTCCAGGGCCGCGTAGGCCGCTTCCTTGGCTTCTTTGGGGGACTTGCCCAGATTCAGGGGGCCGAAGCTGACGTCTTCGAGCACCGTGGGCAGGAACAACTGGTCGTCAGCGCTCTGAAACACAAAGCCGATGCCCCGGCGCAGCGCAACAAAGTCCTTTTCCGTGCGTATGGAAACTCCCTTGAAAAGAATGTCTCCGGACTGCGGTCGCAAAAGTCCCATGATGCAATGCAGCAGGGTGGTTTTGCCGCTGCCGTTGTGCCCGACAAGGCCGACGCGTTCGTTGCGCAGCAGAAAATCGGCGGCTTGCAGCACGGGCGGGCGGCCGTGATAGCCGAAGGTCAGGTTGCGGGTTTCCACAAAAGGGGTTGCTTCAGCGGTCATACGACGCACTCCATGCAGGCCAGAGCCAGGGCAGAGCCGATACCGGCCAGCAGCAGGCAGATATCCGCCTTGCGGAGTTTGAAGACCCGCAGGCTGTGGAATCTGCCGCTGAATCCGCGCAGCAGCATGGCCTGGTAGACCCGTTCCGAACGGTCCCAACTGCGGACCAGGGTCATGGCGAAAAGGTTGGCGAAAGTACGATAGGTGTGCAGGCTGTTTTTGGGCACAAATCCGCGCATCAGAGCGGCACGGTGCATACGCTGGTATTCGGCGCCGATGACGAAGATGTAGCGGTAGGTGAGCAGCAGCAGCCAGCAGAGCTTTGGCGGCAGCCGCAGGGCCTGCAGCGCGTATCCGAGATCCGGTACGGGAGAGGTGGAGACAAGCGCGATGAACGCCAGCAGAATGGCGTTGCATTTCAGCGTGATCAGCCCGGCCAGAGCCAGGCCGCTGTGGCTGGCGGCCAGAGGGCCGAGCGTAAGGGCCGGAGTGCCCGGGTAGGTGAACGGCAGCACCAGCCAGAGAAAAAACACAAAACCGTTGACCGCGAGCAGCCGCAGGGCCACTGAGCGCAGCGGAAGCCGCGCGGCCAGAACGAGAACGACGCCCAGGCCGAGACCAGCCCAGGCTGCGGGTACCGACGTATTGCAGGCCAGCACAAGCGAAAGCGCGGCAGCGGTCAGGATTTTGGGGCGCGGATCCGCGCGGTGCAGAAAACTTGTTCCCTGGCTGAAACGTTCTTGGGGCAGGCCCATGCGTGCTTTCTCCTTCCGGCGTCCTTCCCGGACGCCGGAAGGATTCTATACGGGAAAACCCTGACTATTGCCAGGGCGCCATTTGTATCCAGAGAACGGCGCCGAGCTCAACGCCCTTGTCGTTGCCGTCGGGATCTTTGAGTTTGAAATCGGCTTCATTCAGGGCCGCGAATCCCCACCAGCCGGCGCGCGGGCAGCAAAAACTGAAAATACCCTGTTCGTCCGCCTTGAGCACGTAGGTGACGTGGTAATCGCTGGCCGGAGTGAGCTTTTTGTCCTGATTGTAGTATTCGATTTCGACTTCCGCATTGGGTACGGGCTTGCCGTCCAGTTTGACCTGGCCGGTGAAAATGTAGCCCTCATAGGCGCCGAACGGGCGGGTCAGGGGCACGATCTCGGTTTTCAGTCCCAGTTCCGTGTCCCAGCCTTCTTCCTCGCCAAAGGCGGCCACGATGGTTTTTGTGTAGTGGATGATGGAAACATCCTCGGCGGGCTCCCAGTAGGGAACGGGTTCCATGGCGAACTGGTACACGCCCGGGCGTTTGACTTTGTACGTGGTCTTCCAGGCCTGGTGGTCCATTACCTTGGTTTCCTGCAGAGTGGAGAGCAGGTCTTCGCTTTTGCCGTCAAAAAACACGCTGAACTGTTTGGGCTTCACCAGGTCCATGCCGTGGCCTTCGAACGGATGGGAAAAGGACAAGGTAAGTTCCAGATTTTTGTCGGCAGGTTCCAGCACGGATTTGTCGGGGATGAGCATGCCGAAATGGGCGTATGCGATGCTGTTCCCGAGCATAAAAAAGCAAAATACGGCAGCGAACATGATACACTTTTTCATCATTTTTCTCCCTAAATAAAATAAAATAGTAAATCGTAACACCTGAAACAAAAAAAAGAGGACGGCGTTATTTGTCGTCCCGTTTGGAACGCAGATAGGCCAGCATACCGGCGAAGCCGACGAGATAGCCGATGCCGCCGATGATGTCGCTCATCCTGATTTTTTCCTGAGATTCCAAAAGGATTTTCTTTAATGGGGCGATTTTTTTGTCCACGGCGGAGGCCACGATTTTTTCCAGCGCGGCCTTGTCGGTCGTACTGGAGGCGGCATCGGCCGGAACGGTGAGCGGCTTGTCGGGCTGGGAGCCTGGGGTCGGAGCAAAGGCGGCTTCAGGTGCCGCGGGTTGGGGGGCAGCGGAAGTATTGTTCAGATATTCCTCGGCCTCGAGCAGCCATTCACCGCGGTGTCCTTCACCGGCGTTCAGGATTATCTGCAAGCCCTTGGTCGCCTTTTGGGCTGCTTCGGGCAAGGGGAAACGGAAAATGCCTTTTTTGTCTGTCTGTCCTTGCAACAGCAGGGCGCCGGTTGCCGCATCCTTGACCTCCACCTTGCAATTCATGCAGGGGCGGCCGGAAGAAAACGAACTTTCAGTGATTACTTCATTGCCCTCGGTGTAGGCGAAAATCATGGCCCTGTGCGCACTTGCAGGTATGGCCTGCAGCAGAACGGCCAGGACCGCGGCAAACAGCACGTACGTCATTGTGCGCATTGCTCTCTCCTTGGTTGGCGGATTGGCTTGGTCAGGCAAGGCTGGGGGCCACGGGCATGCCCAGCAGTTCGGGCTGCACCTTGCGCACGAATTTGACCGCGAACAGCGTAATGAATCCTTCAATAAGCATGATCGGCGAATTGCCGAGGATGACCAGCTTGGCGGTGTCCACAAAGCCCGATGAGGTCAGCGTCAAGGCGGTGGCCATGAGCAGGGCGCTGGCCAGAACGGAGAAAAAGCCCGCACCAAAGGCCGCGGCCGTACCGGCAAACGCGCCGCGCTGCAGCAATGGCCGGCAGATGATGCCCGCCAGCAGGGCCGGGATGGCCATGTCGCAGGTGTTGACCCCGAGCACGGCCAGGCCGCCGAACTGGAACAGCACCGCCTGCAGAAACAGGGCGACCAGGATGGCCGGGAAACAGGCCCAGCCCAGTACGATGCCGAGCAGGCCGTTGAGAATCAAATGCGCGCTGGACGGGCCGATGGGGACGTGGATAAGGGATGCGACGAAAAAAGCGGCGGACAACATGGCTACGCTCATGATCCGGTCGTAATCCATTTTGCGCAAACCAATGGCCGTGCCCGCCCCGGCCAACACCCAGCCTCCGGCCAAAACCGGAATGGAAAGTACGCCTTCCGAAATATGCATGCGATCTCCTTGCCGCCCACTCCGGGCAGTCGCAGGAAGTAATACGTTTTTGTAACTAGTAGTTAAATATCACTACCAAACTGGTGCGTCAAGCATACGTCGAAAATAAAAGATATAACTTATTGAAATTGAAAGATAGATTAGGGATTTGCAGCTTTGCGGCAACAGCCTCCGGTCGGCAACCGGGGCTGTTGCCGCAAAAGGTTTTACAGGCTGTTGAACAATGTACGGTTGCTGAGGAAAAGGCAAAAAAAATGTACAACAGTCCCTGATCTTTATCGTGTGTCACACACCCCGGTCAGTTTTTCTGCTGCCTGAGAGCGAAGGACGCTTCCTGGCGTTGAAAGCGCATGTTCTTTTCAGATGCTGCAACGGCCGCATAGGTTTCGGCCGTCTCCTGGGCGTCGTTGTCAATGCCGCGGACGGGGCCGATTCCGCTGCGCAGGGCATGTACCAGGTTTGGGTCCTGAGACAACAGTGTGTAAATATCGGCAAGTTCACTGGGGCGTGAAGGATCAAAGAGCAGTCCGTTGTGCCCGTGGATGACCACTTCGGGCAGGGCGCCGGACCGCGCCGCCACAACGGGAATGCCATGGGCGAGGGCTTCGCGCGCGACAAACGAAAAGGTTTCCATGCGCGAGGGCAGCACAAGCACGTCGGTCTGCGAGAAAATCAACCGCAAGTTGCTTTTTGAAAACCTGCCGTAGTAGGTTACGCGCTTTTCCGGCTGTATCAGGGCTTTGACGCCATTGAAGAAAATGGGGTTGTTTATGCTGCCGTAGAGTTGCAGGACCGCCTGGCGGGTGTCGGCCATGTTGAAGGCGTTGACGGCGATGTCCAGCCCTTTGATATGGCAGATGCCGCCCAGGTACGTGAACCGGACGGTCCGGCTGCGGCGTTTTGGCGGTTGTGCTCCGGGCAGGCGCATGCCGAGATCGGCGCGAATTTCGCTGGCGGCGCGCAGCCCGAACTCGTGGTGTTTGGTTCTGCTGAAGTCGGACGGATACTGGACATGGTCCAGCAGCGAGAAATGTTTTTTGCTCAGCATGATTCTGCGGCGCAGGTCGCGCAACGGCTCCTGCAGCAGGGGAAGCTGCAGCATGCGGCGGCGCGTGGTCTGCATGCAACGGACGCATTTATCCAGATCATCCGGCCCGGAACAGACCATGCCGTAGGCGTCCTGCAGGATGGAACTGGCGCAGAGAAACGAGAAGTCATGGGCCGTATAGACCGTGGGGACGGCCGACTGGTAGGCGGCGTCCAGAACGGCAAAAGAGAGGTTCTGCAGGCTATGGATGTGCATCACATCCGGGCGTTCCTGTCGCAGAACCTGGCGTATCATGTGACGGACACGCGGATTGTTGGGCTTGTCCAGTTCGTCCGCCGGGACAGGAATCTGAATCGTGGGCAAACCTTGAAAGGCGTCGTGAAACGGAGCCAGGGGCATGGTTTTTTCAGGAACAGGCCGTGAAAACAGCACGCGTACGCTGTGTCCTTGTTGCATGAGGGCTGAGGAGAGTTCAAAGACGTACTGCTCGACACCGGAAATTTTATGGGGCAGAAAATCACTGACAACCATGAGCGCTCGCATATGTCCTCCTCTGCGTTTTTCGCGTGATTGTTGTACGCCGTGAGCCCAGCCCCGGCCTGCCTGCGTTATTCATCGGATGTTCTGCGGAATAATTTAGACTTGAACAGGCGTTATGACAGGATAGCATGCAAAAAAAAACGGAATTTTGACAGGCATGCCGTAAAGTAATGTAACCTGTGCAAGCAGCGAGTTGCATGTTGCAAAATTGACTGCAGCCCTAAAGAGGGCGGCAAGGCGCTGGAAGTAGAGACGTGTATCTGGAAAAAGCAATTCGTCGGCTGCAAGATTTTTTGCTTTTGTTAGGGGAGGTTTCCAAATTGTTTACGTGGAGAGTTTGAGCAAGTATTTCAGCAGGCAAGAATTAAGAGAAAAATGGGCCGCAGACGTAGTTTTACTGCGTCATAGGGCATTTTTCTCTGAAAACGCAGTATGGTGGAATGCAGGCCAAGCGCAGCAGAAAAGAGTTTGGAACCCCTCCCTAAAAAAGAGTAGCCATACATGGGGCGCTCCTCCGTCTGTTTTTGCGTATGACTTGTAGCCAAAGTACTACGTATTTGCGCTTTGACTTTGCGGGGCTTTTTTCATACTACTACAGGACAATGAACACTGTAACGAAATGGTTGAGAAAATGCGCATCCTGATAGTTGACGATCATACCGTGGTTCGTAAAGGTATTATTGAGATTATCAATGAAACCGTGCAGCAGGCTGATAATCAAATCCTTCAACTGGCTGAATTCGATGAAGCCGGCAACACTTCCGAAGCCTTGGAACTGGTGCGGAACCAGACGTATGATCTGTTGATCGTGGATATTTCCCTGCCTGATGTAAGCGGTCTGGATTTGATCAGGGAAATTCGTGATGAAATCGGTCATGTGCCCATTCTGGTCCTGAGTATGCATCCGGAGGAAAGCTATGCCATCCGGGCGTTTCGGGCCGGAGCCAACGGCTATTTGAACAAAGCTTCCGTACCGGAAGAACTCAAGGGCGCCATAGAAAAAGTTCTCAGCGGCGGCACGTACGCCAGCCCAAACATGACTGAGGCCCTGGTCAAAGAACTGAGCGATGCCAACGAAATCAAGCATCCGCATGAAACACTTTCCGAACGCGAGTGGCAGGTGTTGCGGCTTTTGGCGCGAGGGAAAAAACTCACCACCATCGCGGAACTGCTGAACCTGCATCCCAAAACCGTAAGCACCTACAAAACCCGCCTGATGAAAAAACTCCAGGTCGAGAACAATGCCGAGCTGATTCATTACGTCATGAATCAGGATCTGATGGGCTGATTTTTTTTCAGACGATACGGGGCCTTCTTTCGAAAAAAATCGGGCTTGCCGTGCCGCGTCTTTCCGCCTTTTATTTCGGCCGGGTAAAACTGTTCTTTTTATAATGCTCTGTTATTGTTGGTTTTTTTTAGAGAAAACCCAAGAAGCTGTTCAAAGCTGAGAAGAGCGTCATGTAACGTACGCTATCTCTTCAATTTATTTTTTCAGGTGCTTTTTTCTATAAAAAATGTCAAAAATAAAACTTGCGCAAAGCGATTTTGTGACCATCCCGGTCACAAGGGCGCTGCCTATAGTCTCACCCAAATGAATGCTTTAATGACGTATCTCTTATGAGCGAAATATTTTCGGAAAACACCAAAGGCCTGCGGGGGGTTTTTTCCACGGAAGGAAAGACAACCATTGGTCACGGTACGACCAAACGCAAAGTCAAAAAACAGCTCTATGTGTTTGCGGAAGAGCAGGAAGACGGCAGGATCGTTTTGCGATCTCTGAACGACAAGTTTTTGCCTGCCGGAGATTCGACGACCATAAGCAAGAAGGATTTGCTCAAATTCTATTTGCCCGAACCCTCCATGTACGTGAACAAGGTGTTCCCCATTTTGCGTACATTGTCCCGCACGGTGTCCAAAGGTGAGGAACATCTGCGGCGCGGAGAAACGTTTTCAGCCGAGTATGAGTTCAAAAACGCTTTGCGCCTGGATGAAAATCATATCCGGGCCACATTCGGGCTCGGGCTGTCCTATCTGCAGCAAGGAGACACCAAAAAAGGGGAAATCGTCTTTCGGCGGCTGGTCAAGCTCGACGGCGCTTTTGAGAGAAAGCACAAGCACCTGTTCAACGAGTTCGGCATTCAGTTGCGTAAAAGCAAACTCTACCACCAAGCCCTGCAATATTATTTTCGGGCCTACAAGCTCAGCTGCCAGGACGAAAATCTGCTCTACAACATCGCCCGTACGCTTTGTGAAATAAACAGGCTGAAGAGCGCCCTGTTTTTTTTGAACAAGGCTCTGGTCCTCAACCCCCTGTTTGAGGAAGCCGAATCCCTGTCCCGCTATGTCAAGGAGGCCTTGCAGGATTCCGAACTGGATCTCTACTAACTCCTCCCGGTTACGTCGATTTCCGGCCTATTTCTTGGCTGGCTTCTTTTCGTGCTCGCCTTTGTATTTGAACACTCCTTGGCTCGGCGTAATGGAAACGACTTCGAAAAAATGATCCACCAGGGTGATTACCTGCCCCTTTTTGGTGGCCGGATAAAACAAGTTCATGCCGCCCTGCTGGCGGGGCACCAGGAGGCTGAAGGCCTTGTCCGAGATCATGCCCGCGTAATAAAAGCATACGGGTTTGCAGTTCCATTTCCGGTTTTTCAAGCACATCTGTTCCCCGACGCGCAGAGTGTACTCCTGTTCCAGCTGCTCGTCGTAGCAGCCGGCGCCAGCGAGCGGGGCCCAGCATAAAAGCGTCAGCAGAACCAGGTTGATAACCAACGGCAGGCGCATGATGTTCTCCTGTGGTTTGTCAATCCGTCTTTTCACTTTGTTCCGTTTCCAACGCATAGAGAAAAAAGCTGCATCCAATGGGATACCCGGAGGCGACCCGTGTCAAATGAGCGGCCATTGCCGCGGCTTTTTTTCCAAAATCCGTGTGCTCCGTGAGACGGGCAAGCCGGGAGAGATTGTGGTAGGACACCGTGTTGCCGCTCGGAATGGCCGCATCGTAGATGCTTTTGGGGCGTGCAATGAGCGTTTCCCCCATGGCGGATGAGGTGTAGAAAAAGCCGGGTGCTTCCGGATCCCAGAAAAGTTCGCATTGCGTCCGCGCCAAGGCGGCAGCTGCGTCCAGATAGGCGGTACGGCCGGCCAGGACGAGCTCGATGAGCCCCCAGGTCATGAACGCGTAATCGTCCAGGTGCGCGGGGAGTCCGGCGGTTCCGTTGCGGTAGCGGTGCAGCAGCACCTGCCGGGAATCTTGCTCCACGTAAAGCGTTTTGAGGATAAAGTCCGCGGCTCCGGCCGCCGCGTCCAGGTATTCCGAAGATTCAAAAACGCGCCCGGCATAGGCGAAAGCGGCGATCATCAGGCCGTTCCAGTCCGTGAGCACCTTGTCGTCCAGCAGGGGGCGCTGCCGTTTGCCGCGCTCGTGCAGCAGGCGTTGGCGGACTTGCTTGTCCCGTTCCTCCGCCTCTTCAAGGCTGATGCCCAGATAGTCGGCTGTCTGCTGCAGGGTATGCAGTACGTGGAGGATGTTGCCTCCTGTGGGCTGCTGCGTGGCCTCGTCCAGAAAATTGCCGTCGCGTTCGGCTCCGTAATGATACGCCGCGAACAGAGCGTCCGGACCGAGCAGCTCCTCCAGCTCCTTCCATTGGAATACGTAGAATTTACCTTCCTCCCCTTCGCTGTCCGCATCTTCCGCCGTGCAGAAACAACCTTCCGGGGCGGTGAGCTGAGTGGAAACGTAGCTGAGAATTTCCCGGGCCGTCCGTTCGTAAAAAGGATGCCGGGTCAGCTCAAAGGCCTGCGTATAGGTGATGCAGAGCAGAGCCTGGTCGTAGAGCATTTTTTCAAAATGGGGCAGCAGCCACTGCGCGTCCGTGGAATAGCGGTGGAACCCGAAACCGAGCTGGTCGAACAGACCGCCGCGCCGCATGTTGACCAGGGTCGCCAGGGCCATGTCCAGCGCTTTTTTGTCACTTGTAAGGCGGTGGTACCCCAGAAGAAAAAGCAGGTTCTGCGGCGAAGGAAATTTGGGCGCAGGGCCGAATCCTCCGTATTGCGGATCAAACGAATCCGTAAGCTGGGCAAAAGCCGCATCCAGCAGGTCGTATGGGGACAGGGGCTCCTGCTCCGGACTGTTGTCTTCGATGCAGAGCTGGCGGACGCGGTCGGTGGTGGTTTCGATTTCGGCCGTGAATTCCTGCTGTTTTTCCAACCAAAGGGCTTTGACCCGGATGGGCAGTTCGCTCATGCCGAGCTGGCCCATGCCGGTTTCCTTGGGCAAGTAGGTAAAGGCGAAAACAGGCTTGGCTTCGGGCGTCAGGATCACGTTGAGGGGCCAGCCGCCACGGCTGGTCATCAAATGGCAGGCGGCCATGTATATTTTATCGACGTCGGGGCGTTCCTCCCGGTCCACCTTGACGCAGACGAAAATGTCGTTCATGGCCGCGGCCACCGCCGGGTCTTCAAAGGATTCATGCGCCATGACATGGCACCAGTGGCAGGTCGCGTACCCTATGGAAACAAAGAGCAGTTTGTTTTCCTGTCTGGCTTTGTCAAACGCCTCCTGCCCCCACGGATACCAATCCACGGGGTTGTGCGCGTGTTGCTGCAGATACGGGCTCAGTTCCTTTGCCAGGCGATTGGTATTTTGCATGAGTATCAGTACCTATGGCGGATCCGTCCGCTTGATTGCGTTTCAAGAAGACGCCTGCCTCTCTTTCGTGTTGGTGTTGCTTCGGAAACCAAGGTTTCTGCCGGAGCGATTTCTTTCATCTCGCGGCAACCGTTTCCGCAGTAGCATGTAGTGAGATAAAAAGACAAGGTAAGCGCCGCCGCGTTCTCCTCAGGGAGCCAATCGGCCCGGTCGACTCGTGAGTTGCCTGCAACGGTCATAGCGATACGGCATAGGCGGTTTGAGACCAAATGTGTTGCTATTAATGGAATGGCTGTGGCATAATTGATCAGTTTGTGTCACCTCCAGGATAAGTATTTTTTTCAGAGGAGGGATCATGGTCTGCTCTCAGGCATACAATGATTCGTATTCCGGCGATATCGCTATTTCAGGTGCGATGCTCGATCGCTGGCAAACCATTGTCGATCTTCTTGCTGAGGTTGCCGACGTCCCGGCCGCGTTGATCATGCGGGTGGGGAAGAGAACCATAGAGGTTTTTCGGACAAGCACTTCAAAGGGCAATCCCTACACCCTCGGCGCGTCGGAACATTACTTCCACAAATGCGGCCTCTATTGCGAACACGTCATACGGACAAACAGCAAACTGCTGGTCCCCAATGCGTTGCTTGACGCGGATTGGAAGGATAATCCTGATGTTTCCCTGAACATGATCTCCTACCTCGGTTTTCCGATTCTGTTCCCGGATGCGACTCCATTCGGGACGATTTGCGTCCTGGACAACAAGACGAACGCCTATTCAAGCAAGGTTGAGGGCTTGATGCTGCAATTCCGGGACATCATAGAGTTTCAGCTTGCGCAGTTATATCAATACGCGGAGTTGAAAACCGAACTGGAGTCCTATCGGATAGGCGGCCAGACAAAAAAGGACTTTTGGGAAGACCCTCCTGCAGACCCCCAGGACAGGTTGACGGAGCTCACCAGATCTCTGGTACGGGCCAACCAGCAGTTGAACAACGAGATTATCATCCGTACGCAAGTCGAAAGGGAGCTCAAGCGCGCCCAACAGGTGGCGGAAGCCTCCAACAGGGCCAAGAGTGAATTTCTGGCCAATATGAGCCACGAGATCAGGACGCCTCTCAACGGCATCATGGGCATGCTCAATCTGCTGCAGGATACGGACCTTGATGAGGATCAGAGCGAATATACCAGACACAGCATTCAGGCCACGTGCCGTTTGACCCATTTGCTTTCGGACATCCTGGATTTGTCCCGTGTGGAGGCGGGGAAACTGGCCATCCGGCCGTCGCCCATGCGTATACGGGATTGCATTGCGTCTTTGGAGACGATTTTCAGGCCCGCCGCCTTGGAAAAGAACGTGGATCTCAGTACCCATGTCTCCCCGGAGATTCCGGACGTTCTTATGGGGGACGCCACCAGGGTGCAGCAAATATTGAGCAATATCATTGGCAATGCCGTTAAATTCACAGACAATGGATTCGTGAAAATAGATGTTCACCCCTTGCCCATTCGAAAAGGCGATACGCTGTTTCTGTTGTTTACCGTTACCGACAGCGGAATTGGAATTCCCGAAGACAAACTGGAGATTATTTTCAGAGCCTTTGAGCAGCAGGCTATCGGTTATCAGCGAAAAAATCAGGGCGCGGGCCTTGGACTGGCGATCTGCAAGAAATTGCTCGAACTTATGGGAGGAAGCATGACGGTGGAAAGCCAGGAAGACATCGGCTCCACTTTTCATTGTTGCCTGCCATTCCAGATGACCCAGGAATCTTTGATGGGGGAACCGTCGGTAACCGGCGTCAAAGAGCGCAAAGCCAGCATCCTGCTGGTTGAAAATGATGTTGTGTCACAGATTGCCGTGCAGAAATATATCCAGGGCATGGGGCTGAGCACAAAGGTGGCCAATAACGGCCAGGAAGCGCTCGACGCCTTGTCGCAAGGCGCCTTTGATCTGATTCTCATGGACATTCAGATGCCGGTTCTTGACGGCGTATCCGCAACCCAGGCCATCCGCCAGGGCAAAGCCGGAAAAGACAATGCGGACATTCCCATCATAGCGTTAACTGCATACGCCATGGCAGGGGACAAGGAAAAATTTATCGCATTCGGATTCGATGGGTACTTGAGCAAACCTGCGGATAAGGAAGAGCTGACCGAATTGGTGTATCAATTCATTTCGAAATCATCCGCCTGAACGCCCGCACGGGCCGCATCAGGCGCGCCGTTCCCTGTCCAGCGTGCGGTAGTTGATGGCCTCGGCCACATGCTCCACGCTCAGTTGTTCGGCTTCGGCCAGGTCCGCGATGGTACGCGCGATACGCAGGATGCGTGTGTAGGCCCGGGCCGAGAGTCCCAGCCTGCTGACGGCTTGTTCCAGAAAGGCGTGTTCCGCGTCGCGCAGTCTGCAGTGCGCTTCGAGCCATTTGCCCGAAAGGTCGGCGTTGGTGGTGCAGGGCGTATCTTTGTACCGTTCGAGCTGTATGTTGCGGACTCTGGCGATGTGCTCGCGCATCAGATCTGACCCCGCGCCGTTGGAGCTGTCGCGCAGGTCTTTGTACGGAACGGCGGGAACTTCCACATGCAGGTCGATACGGTCCAGCAGCGGACCGGACAGGCGCGAGCGGTAGCGCTGGACCTGTTGCGGCGTGCAGGTGCATTCGTGGCGCGTATCGCCCAGGTAGCCGCACGGGCAGGGATTCATGGCCGCCACGAGCATGAAGTCCGCTGGGTAGCTCAGGGAAATGGCGGCGCGCGAGATGGTGACCATGCCGTCTTCCAGGGGTTGGCGCATCACTTCCAGGACATGTTTTTTGAACTCCGGCAGCTCGTCCAGAAAGAGCACGCCGCGGTGCGCCAGAGACACTTCGCCGGGCCTGGGACGCTGGCCGCCGCCCACCAGTCCGGCATCCGAAATGGTGTGGTGGGGCGAGCGGAACGGACGGTTGACCACCAGCGAGTCATTGCCGAGCAGTCCGGCCACGCTGTAGATTTTGGTGACTTCCAGTGCCTCTTCAAAAACGAGCGGCGGCAGCACGGTGGGAATGCGTTGGGCCAGCATGGTCTTGCCGCTTCCGGGAGGACCGAGAAAAAGCAGATTGTGCGCGCCGGCCGCGGCGATCTCGATGGCTCGTTTTGCGTGCTCCTGTCCTTTTACTTCGCTGAAGTCGCATCCGAACCGGCTGCGTTGTTCCCACATTGCGACGTTCGTATTCGCCACTGGCGCCAGCGGGTGTTCGCCGGTAAAAAAGCCCACGGCCTGCGCCAGGGTCTGCGGCGCGTAAACGGCCAGGCCTTCGACCACCGAGGCTTCTCCTGCATTTTCGGGCGGAACAAAGAGCCCTGCAGCGCCTTCGTTGCGCGCGCGGATTGCGGCCGGCAGAACGCCGTGTACGGGTTTGAGCTCGCCCGTCAGCGAGAGTTCGCCCAGAAAAAAGAAGTTGTGCAAGGCCTCCGGCGCGAGCGCTTCCGCACCGGCCAGCAAGCCGAGGGCCAGGGGCAGGTCGAATCCGCTGCCTTCTTTGCGTACGTCCGCGGGGGCCAGGTTAACGGTGATACGCGCGGAGGGCAGTCTGAAGCCGGAGTTTTTCAAGGCAGTGAGTACGCGTTCGCGGCTTTCGCGTACGGCTCCTTCGGCCAGGCCGACCATGGTAAAGGCGGGCATGCCCTGGCGGGTGAGGTCCACTTCAAGGTTGACGCGATAGGCGTCGATTCCATAAAGAGCCGCGGAAAAAATAGTGGCGATCATCAGTCGTGGGGTTCGGGGTGCAGGGAAAAAAGCCAACCACAAGTTTTTCTAACGGCAATACGTTCGTCTTGTAAAGGGCAGTACGCATCCAAATGCGTCGTCGGAAAAGAGAGATATCATCCGGCCACGGGAAGTTTGAGAATAAAGGTGCTGCCTTTGCCCGGAGAAGAGTTGACGCCGATATGTCCGTGGTAATGCTCCACCACCTGGAGGCAAAGCGCGAGTCCGAGTCCGGTGCCGACCACATTTCGGTGCAGCGTATCATCGGAACGGACCGTGTAGAATTTTTCAAATATATGCTGTTGCAGGTGGTCCGGAATCCCGACGCCCGTATCGCTTACGCTGACACTGACCCAGTCACCGTATGCTTCAGCGGTAATGGCGACTTTGCCTTTGTCGGTGAATTTCGCGGCATTGTTCAAGAGGTTCAGCAAGACCTGCTGCAGTTTATCCCTGTCCGCAAAGACGTCGGGCAGGTCGGGCGGAATGGAGACTTCGAAAGCCACATCAGGTTTGGCCTGGAATTCGCCATAAGCCGCTTCCACCGCCATGGTGAGAAGTTCGCCCATATTGAACCTGGAGTCGCACCAGCGAAATTCGCCTGACTCCACGAGCGAAAGATCAAGGAGATTGTTGATCAGGCGCGTCAAGCGCTTGCCTTCCCTGGCGATGATCTCCAGGTTGTTGCGGATGGTTTCCGCTTTTGGACGGAGTGTCCGGCTGATTTCTGAAAGATCAGTAAAGGATTTTTCAAAGGTATTTTTGGTTACTTTTGCAAAGCCCATGATGGAGGTCAGCGGCGTACGCAATTCGTGGGAAACAGAAGACAGCAGGTTGGATTTGACTGCGTCAAGTTCGAGCAAGCGTTTGTTGGCGGTTTCCAGTTCGATGTTTTTTTTCTTCAGCGCTTCAGTACGCTCGGCAACAAGCAGCTCCAGATTGTGGTTCAGCGCCGCCAGTTCCTTTTCCATGCGTATCCGCGAGGTCATGTCGGTCATGGAGACAATGCGCTCGTTGGTATCCTCCAGAAAATCGATACGGGCATGGACGAATTTTTTGTTCCCCTGGCTGTCAAACATGGTGAAGTCATATTCGCTGGGTGGCTGAGGGCCGGGGGAGTTGCGGCGGTTGTTGTAGTCGGTCATCCGTTCCAGGTCTTCCGGGGCGACCACCTCCTGCCAGTGCACCTTGCCTTCAAGTTCCTCTCTGGAATAGCCGCTTAATTCGATGGCCTGTGTATTCACCCGGCAAATCAGCCCCGAACTGTCCAACAGCACTGTGGCGGTTCCGGTATGCTCAAAAAGCTTGCGGTAGAAGAACTCGCTCCTGCGCAGAGTTTCTTCCGCCTGCACTCTGGTGGTCACATCGCGGAACAGCCCCTCGACGCCTTCAACGTCTTGGTTCGAGGAGGTGATCAGGCGCGACGTACATTCCACCACCAGAGAGGAGCCATCCGCCTTTTTGAGTTGCAACAGGTAGGAGGAGAGCGATTTTTTTTGCAAAAGCTCCTGCATAAAAACCGCGCGCTGTCGCGGATTGGCATAAAAAGAGGTTGCGATATCCTTGCCGAGAATGTCCTCAATTTTTTTGTAGCCCAGGATCCGGGCAGTGGTCGGAGTGGCCAGAATAAGACGCCCCTGTTTGTCGGCCTTGTAATAGGCGTCTATGACGGTGCCGACGATTCTTTTGTAGGCGGTTTCGTTTTGGGCGGCCTCCGAGATGTTTTTTTTCTGGTCGGAAATTTCCACAAAGGTGACCACTCCGCTTTGCAGGTCACCCTTTTGATCGTAGAGGGGGTTGCCGTTGCAGAGGACCCAACAGTCGGTTCCGTCAGCCCGTTTCAGGCGGATTTCCGCGGACCGGATCGCCTGACCGTGCAGAGCGGCTTTGGCCAGCGGTGATTCCGCGAGCTGCATGGGCCGTCCGTCCGGATAGTGCATTGTCCAGGTCAGCTGTTCGAGACTGTTCAGGTCGATGTTCAGGTGCTGTTCTTTGCTGACACCGTTGATGCGGCAGGCCTCGTTATTGGCGAAAATGATCCGCCCGGTGCTGTTGGTCGCCACCAGAACGCCGCAGGGAGAGTGCTCCATTACCGCTTCCAGCAAAATTCGGGTTTCCCCTGAATCGGCGGACACGGTAGATTGAACACTCTCCTGGAACTGCCGGAATTTGAGCTGCAACGCCTCAAGTTCGGCGATCAGGTCTTCATGCGTCATGGAGGAATACGGGGCCATTCGTTTGCCTCATGGTTTCTGATGGCGGCAGTGCGCAATGCCGAAACAAATAGCACCGGCAGCTTTGAATGCTTTAACTGGGCATCCTTGCATCCAGTATTTTTTATTGAATCAAAATTACGATACTAATTGTGTTTATTTAAGTAGTAGTAATTTTTTTGCTGTTTAGCAATTAAAAAATAAAATATGATATATACTAATTATACCAGAACGCTCGTACAACTTCATTGCGAAACATGAAACGATACTGCAGTGCTATGAAAACGCACCAGGGACCGTACTGTTTCTGATGCTGTGAGTAAAGATTCCAGGCAATCATCTTGTGCAGGAAATTCGGATAAAAGTATGGAACGGCGTGTTGTTATCTGAGGCTGAGCAGAATTCTGGCGGCTCCGAGCAGAAAACAGAGGATGCTCCATTCCGTATGACCGGAAAAATGCAACTGGAGCAGAAAAAATGCCGCCAGCAGCAATATGCCGCCCTGTAGGATGGGACGCAGCCAGGAGCGCAGCTGTCCGGCCAGCAGTTCGAGGGTTTCCGGGGAAACCTTGACCCGCAGGTTGCCGTTGCTCAGATCCGTAAGAGTGGTCTTGGCGCGGCGGATAGTCAGGGGCAGGTCTTTGATTTCGCCGCCGAGCGTGGGGAAAATCCTGGCCTGGGCTCCCAGGGCGCGCGGCAGGTTCTGCCGCAGAATGGGCAGGATATCCTTAACGCCGTTGAAGGTTTCGTCAAAGGTGGTCCCCAGGCCCTCGATCAAGGCCGAGGCCCGCATGACGTAGACGATCTCCTGGGGCACTTTGAAAGGCAGGTTTTTCATGGAGTGCAGCATCTCAAAGGCCAGGGCCTGCATACTCGCGGCGTTGAGATTGGTGTTGCCGAAAATATCGAACATACGCTCAGCAAGCTCCTGCATCTGGTCTTCCGGGGCTCCGGCGGCGACGATGCCCAGGTTTTTGCAGGAGGTGATAAACAGTTCGAAGTCCTGTTCGTTGGCTGCCTTGACCAGTTCGATCATGGCGATGCGGGTGGATTTCTGCAGCCGTTTGACCATGCCGAAATCAAGCAGAATCAGTTGTCCGGAAGGCGAGACAAGCAGGTTGCCGGGGTGCGGATCGGCGTGAAAAAAACCGCGTATCAGCATTTGCTCGGTGTAGAATATCACGATTTTTCCAATCAGATCCGGCAGGCTGGTCCTGTTTTCCCGCAGCAGCTCCAGGTTATCGATACGGACGCCCTGTTCAAAACGCATCACCAGGGCGTCCTGCGAACAATAGCTTTCGTAGGGCTCCGGAAAACGGACTCCTTGGTTCGCATAAAGCATACGGAATTTTTTCAGATTCTCGCATTCGATGGAAAGGTCGACCTCTTTGACGATCATGGAAGAGAATTCCGCTATCACCGCATCTATGGAATTTTTGGTGAGCGTACTGAATAAAGGCTGAAACAAGCCCAGAAAAACACGCAGGATTCTGATATCGCAACGAACGCGGCGGGTGATGCCGAGCCTGCGGATTTTTACGGCGGCCGTACGGCCATCCTGGAGCACGGCCTTGTGCACCTGGCCTATAGAGGCGCTGGCAATGGGGTGTTCGTCAAAAGATAGAAAAGGCCGGCCCTGCCCAGGTTCTGTGCCGAAGGCCCGGACGTACATGGTCCGGAGCTCTTCGGCGGGCATGGGCTCGACCTCGTCATGGATGGTTCGCAACTCGTACAGGTAGGCGTCGGAAAAAAAATCCGCGCGCGTTGCCAGAACCTGGGCGAGCTTTATGAAGCTGACGCCCAGTTCGAGGATGCAGCGCTTCAGTGCCTGGGGCCCCAGGGGCCTGAAAAAGAGAAACCGTTCCTGTCTGCGGATGATCAGAAAAACGGTCAGTAAAAACCGAAATGCGAGCCAGATCCGTTTGGGTGAGTAGCTTGCCGTCATTATTTGCTTTTCAGCAGTTGTTTCAGCTCCTCGATGTCCGCTTTGGTGGCCAGGCCCAGTTCGTTCACGACCTCCTTGACTTTGCTGCGTACGCGTTCGTCAAATTCGTTTTTTTCCTTTTCCGCCCGTTCCTTGGCCTGGTTGAAAAGTTTGGAAGCCTCTTCCTTGTTGATTTCTCCGCGTTCCTCAAGCTCCTTGATGAAGCCTTCGATTTTGTCTTTGGCCAGATACGCGGCGCCCATGCCGATGGAAAGCAGGTCAGCAGGTTTCATGGGGATCTCCTTATTTTCTCGAAAAAAAATTGCCGGCGCATGGTTCGGCCTGCACGGGCCCGGCAGCGTGCGCCGCATTTCAGATGGTTTCAGAACACATGCTTATAGTTGCGCAGACTTGTGGTTGCGTCAAGAGCCCTGCGGTTTTTGACCATGAAGTTTTGCGGATGCGTATGTGGTGCAGGGGGGCGCCAATGAAGAGCAAACGGCTTTTTGTGAAGAAGTAGCGTTTCATGAAATAATATTATTGACTTTGATTCTCAATTTCAATTATGTTCCCGAAAAATCTCTCACAAAAGGAGACGCAAATGTCCAAAACCTTGATTGTTTACGGCTCGACCACGGGAAATACGGAAGGTGTTGCAGAGAACGTTGCCAAGTTGTTCTCGGACAAATCGCTTCCGGTGGAACTCAAGAATGCCGCGGACGTCACGGCGCAAAATTTGTCGGAAGGATACGACCTGGTCCTCTTTGGGTGCTCGACCTGGGGAGATGACGATATCGAACTGCAGGATGACTTTATTCCTCTCTACGAGAATCTGGATCAGGCCGGACTTTCGGGCAAAAAAGTCGCTGTGTTCGGTTGCGGCGACAGCTCGTATACGCATTTTTGCGGTGCGGTGGATGCCATTGAAGAAAAGGCCCAACAGCTTGGAGCCAACATCGTCATGAGTTCGTTGAAAATAGACGGCGACCCTGAGGACAGTGAAGTGGCGGAATGGGCGGAGTCCGTTGCCAAAGAAGCCTGATATACTGCGTATGAGTGTACTGAAAAACAACAGAACGTCTGAAATACTATTTCATAAACCAACGCTTTCGTAACCCGCAAGAACATGAAAAAGGGCGCTGCCGGGAAAGGCGACGCCCTTTTTCATTGCAACAGGTGCTCCGGCAAACAACACCGGACTGCTATCGCAAATACGGCAGTCTGTTAGTCGGTCACAACCATAACGCTCGTGGCTTTGAGCATGGCCTTGACGGCGGAGCCTTCTTTGATGCCGAGTTTTTCAACGGATTCCTTGGTGATGACGGAAACGATTTCCACGCCGGGGGAAACTTCGATGACGACTTCGGCGGCAACCTGGCCGATTTTAACAGCTTTGACGGTACCGGCAATGAGATTTCTTGCGCTGACTTTCATGATATATGCTCCTTGAATTAATCGGTTACAACCATTACTTCGGTGGCCTTGACCAGGGCGCTGGCTTTGGAGCCGGCTTTGAGACCGAGAGCGGCTGCGGATTCCTTGGTGATGACGGAAACAACTTCCACGCCGGGAGCGATTTCAATGGCGACTTCGGCGGCGACCTGGCCGATGGTGACGGACTTGACGGTGCCAGGGATCAGATTGCGTGCGCTGCATTTCATGGTGTTTTCTCCTGTAGTTTGTGTTGATTCTTTCAGCTTGATAAAAAGTATAAGTGCTTTTTTTGTCACGTAAAGAAATATTTTCGTGATAGTTGTTTATCTATTATATTAGTAAATTAAAAATAATAGTAGAAAAAACTTTAAGGTTAAGCTTGTTCAAATGTTTTAATTCTATAGTTACGACTTTTGATTAGGCTAGCCTAACTTAAAATTATATATATTTGCGAGTTGGAAAAAAATCCTGAAGAAATATGTTTTCTATATTGTGCTCTATCTATTTGCTTTTTAGAGATAACTTTCAACCGTTGCCAACGGAGAAGGTGGTGGAGTCCAGGACAGAGGTGCAGTGACAGTGTGAAAATTCAATACGGCTGGTAAATCCTTGAGGCGAATGTATTGCGACTTTGATACCCATTCAGGCGATACGGCTCATATTACCTGTCTGATTTAATAGAAATGTGCTATACCCCCGATAAGAAGAAAATTGCTCCAAGCGGGGCGGCATTGCCGCGTCTGAAGTGATATATGTATCTTTTTAATGCATTTTATTGTTGTTTTCGATAAAGACGAAATTATTGTTGCCCGGTTGAGGTGAAAAACGCATTTATTAGTAATTTAAATTAGATGGGGGAAGTATGTGGTGCTGTATTAAACAGTTGTGGAGGCATCTTGCCATTGTCCTGGCGCTGACGGTCGTTGCTGCATATCCGGCGGGAGCCACTGACACAGATAAAGTGACAGACTCATTAGCTATTTCAACGGCCTTGCAGGAGACGGGCTCCGCGCGGGTCATCGTCACTTTCTCGCTGGATGCTTACGACGGCCTGCTGCAGACGGCTCTGGCGAGCAAGAAAAAAGCCGCCGCGGCCATGACGGCTTCCGGACCGAACGTACAGGCCGCTACGCTGCGGGCCAACGCGCGGCAGGCCGGAAAGGCGTTGTCCGCGGCCATTAGCACGGGTGTGTCCAAGGCGCTCTCCGGAGCATCCGGCGGAACGCTGACAACAAAGCACGTCTTTTCCAGCATTCCCACTGCCGTGATTCAGGTGGATACGGCCGGACTGCATGCACTGGAAAATCTGCCGCAGGTGGCTCATATCGAATACGACAAACGATTGTCGCTGCCCAAGCCTGTCGAGCCCGCGGGTGACCTGGATGCTCCGGCATCGGATTACGGCATCTCGTTGATCGGTGCGGATCAGGCCTGGGACCAGGGGTATACGGGTGAGGGCTGGTATGTGGCGGTTATCGATTCGGGCATTAACCGTGATCATGAATATTTCGCAGGCAAAGACATTGTGGAAGCCTGCTTCACCTCGCGTACGGACGAAAACCCGGACACAACGCTTTGCCCCAACGGTGAAGACACTCAATACGGCGAAGGCGCGGCGGCTTATCGGGGGAATTCCTCCGAAAGCGGTTATGATCACGGCGGACATGTGGCGGGCATTGCCGTCGGGCACAAGTCCGACGATTCGCTCAACGGCGTGGCCAAAGGCGCTGACCTTATCGCCATCAATATTTTTGCGGACGGCTATAGCTACGGAGGGTACTCCTATACGTCCAGCCAGTGGTCCGACCTTCTGCGCGCCCTGGAGTATGTCTACTCCATTGCAGGCTCGCACAAGATCGCGTCAGTGAATATGAGCCTTGGCGGTTCGGCTTACTCGAGCGCTTGCGACGACGCCTACTCGGCAATGAAATCCGTCATAGACAACTTGAAAAGCGTGAACATTGTCAGTGCCATCGCGGCAGGCAATGAGGATTACTGCAGCGCCATCGCCTTTCCGTCCTGTATTTCAACGTCGGTCGCGGTGGGCGCTTCTGATTCCAGCGATGTGAAGGCCGATTTCAGCAACTGGCAGACGGATATGGTTCCGTTGTTCGCGCCTGGCGTGGACATCACCTCCGCTACCAACGAATCCAATACGAGCTACGGATCCTGGGAAGGCACGTCCATGGCCACGCCCTTTGTGGCCGGCGCCTGGGCCGTTATCCGGCAGAAGGCTCCCGATGCCAGCGTGGACGACGTACTGAACGCCCTGAAGAACACGGCCGCGCATGTGACCTTCGATACCTGCGACAATCCCACGGACATCGACCGCCGCATCTCGGTGATCGGCGCGCTCAACGAATTCAGCGTGGCCGCCAGCCAGGCGGATATTCTGTTCCGCAATACTGAAAACGGACGCAATGCCGTATGGTATTTGTCCGGTTCGAGTTACGTCAGCTTTGCCACGTTCGCCAGCGCATCCGAGAGCTGGAACATCGCCGGTACCGGGGATTTCAACAACGACGGCGAGACCGACATTCTCTGGCGCAGCGACGCCGGACAGACTGCCGTCTGGCACATGAACAACGCTGAACTGCAGGATTACGCTCTCATACAGGATGTTCCTGCCGCCTGGCAGCCGGTGGGCGTGGGGGACTGCAACCAGGACGGCAAGGTGGATATCTACTGGCAGAACCAATACACAAGACAAATCGCGGTCTGGTACATGGATGATATGACCCTTTCGGAAGTCGTTTTTGCAGGTGAAACCCAGGATTCCCCCTGGGCCCTCGTGGGCGTCGCCGACTTCAATTCGGACAGCAAACCAGATTTGCTCTGGCGTAATACGGACTCTGGAGACAATCAGATCTGGCTGATGGACGGCACCAGCAAATCCTCCTCCGTGGACATCCACAATGCGGCGGCCCAATGGGACGCGGTGGGTACGGGCGATTTCAACGACGACGACAATCCCGATATCCTCTGGACCAATCCCGATACTGGCGCCAACTGCATCTGGTACATGGACGGCACGGGGTACAGCAGTTTTGCAATGACCAACACGGTTTCCACTCCGTGGGAAGCCCAGGGTGTGGGTGTGTTCCATTAATCAGCACCAGCCTCTCGCACGCAATATTAAGATCCCTTCATTTTTTGAGGGGATCTTTTTTTTCAAATTCTGTCTATTTCTATTTATAAAGTGTATAATAAGAAATAGTAAAGTTTCAGTAGTAAAATAGGGGTGTTATGAAACAAAAGATGGCGTGTGAATTGGGAGGCTTTATGAAAAAACTGCAATTCCAGGTGGTTGGTTTTCTGGTGCTGTTGCTTTTGCTTGCGGTTCAGGTTTGGGCGGCCGGACCTGTGGGCTATACGCAGCAGGTGGTGGGAGAAGTCCTTGCGTTTCAGGGGGACGGCTCGCGGACATTGCAACGTGAAGCTCCTGTATACGAGCAGGATACCATTGTGACGCGTACGGGGGGCAAGGCCCAGATCATGTTTGCCGACGGCACCCAGCTGAGCATAGCTCCGGAAAGCATGATCGAACTCGCCGCGTACACGTATTCTCCGGCGTTTCCCGGTTCGGATCTTCTTAAGTTCATTGTCGGGCCGGGTTTTTTTCGGTTGATCACCGGAAAAATGGTGCAGCGGAATCCGGAGCGCTTCAACGTCAACACTCCGTATGGAACCTTGGGTATCCGCGGCACCCAGACAGCCTCGCTCATCGAAGTGCCGGGCGGAGCCAATGCGCAACTCGTCAACTCCATCGGCAGCGGGGCGGATGCCAGAAACGTGCTGGAAAGCCTGCCGGGTATGAACGTCAGCGAAGACCATGCCCATGTGGTCAAGACCGGGAGGCTGGGGCTGTACTATACCTTCGGGGCCACACAGCAGCCCACGATGATTCCGGTGTCCAAGATGATCACGGTCACCAGGGACGGCGTGTCCGAACCAAAGGGGATTTCCGGCAAGATGGCCAGAGCCATGGCCAAGACTCCCGTGGATGCCGATCTGGACACCCCCGCATCGTTTGACACGGCCAGGACGCCGGCTGAGCTGGCGGCCAATGTGGGCAACAATGCGGATCATTCCGGAAAAAAAGAGAACAAAGACAGCGACGACGATGACTGCGATTGTCATTGAGCGTCGTCCCTGAAAAGACAACCGCATGCAGCAAGGGAGCCCTGGGCTCCCTTGTTTTTTACTCTCCTGGAATTCCCAGGTCGACAGGTTTTTTCAGGTTATCAATCGGGCTCAGGGCATCAGGTAAAAGCCCACGGTCTTGTTGCGGGCGCTGCCGAAAAACATGGCCCCTATGGAGTTGCCCCGTACGCTGGTGACTTTGATCGTACGTTCGACCGGCGTGCTCATTTTGTTGTCCAGATTGAAGGTGACCGTCAGCATCTGTCCCGGCTCAATTTTATGACCGGTTTTGGCCATGAAACCGAGGCCTTCCATTGAAATACTGTCCACAACCACTTCAGCTTTTTCCCCTGTTCTGACATTGGTGAATTCGCCTTGCAAGGACACCCGCTTTCTGAAAAACTTCCTGAATTCAAAAATGCAGCGGAATTCCTCGCCGCACGGGCAGTTTACTTTGAGAGCGCTTTTGGAGTTTTTGAACTTAGTGGCGTCGATGCTTTTTTTCTTGGCGCATTTCGGGCAGATGATCGTCACCTGATCTTTCACATCCACGTAAAATGTGATCAATGAGCCGTCGCGAGCGATTTCCATTAGGATTCCTGGCAAGGTGGTTAAATGTGGAAATGAAGGCGAAACCTGGCGGGTAAGCCTGGGACAGATGCAGCCCCTGAAAAATACAGGTAGCACAGGATGCGCCATGTCGCCAAAAAATTTATAAGCGTGCAGCGGTTCTTGTCAATACGGCAGCGCTGGCGGACAGAGTTTGAGCGCTTGCAGAATTGCGTTATACAGTTGCACGCTGGTGGTGTATGTTTTTTGGCGTTATCGAAAAAAATAGGAGGAGTATTTTGGAGAAACAATTTGCGCGGGCAGGTCTTTCCTGGGGACCGGAGCTGGCATTGGCCGTGTTGACGGTTTGTATGGGGTTTTTCCCCGTGCTTTTCCCTGCCGCTGCGCAGGGGATGTTTCGTGCCGCGCCGGGGTCTCCGGCTCTGTACAAACTCCTGGCACTGTTGTTTCCGTTGTGGGCTCTGTACGTTGGGTACAGGCAGTCCGGAGAGGAAGGCTTTGCCGCACGGCTGCGGATCGTTTTGTTTCTCGCCGTCTTCACAGGAATTCAGGAGTGGATTCACTATTTGAATGTGGACCTGGGGTCTTATTTTCCTGGGGTGCCGAATCTGGAGTGGCAATACCGCCTTCATCACGGCGTGGTGAATCTGGCGTCCGAAGCCGCTCCGCACAGCTACCGTTTTCTGCCGAATGGGTTTGTGTTGTGTCTCGAAGCGCTGACCAGGGATTTTTTCTTTGCCAAGACCATCTACAGGGTTAGTTTTGATTATTTGCTGCTGCTGGCTATTTACCGTTATGCACAGCGATTCGTCTCATCGCCGGCCGCATTGGTTGCAGTTTTGAGTTATCTTGTCGTTTTTACGGTAAGCATTACTTCCTATGCCGGTCAGTTGACCGATCCGCTTTCCCATCTGAGTTTTGTTCTGGCTATGCTCAGCATTTCTTACGAGCGGTTCTGGTTTTTCGCTTCCACCCTTGTATTCGGACTTTTTGCCAAAGAATCGGTGTTGATCATGGGCTTGTGCTGGCTGGTCTGCGTACCGCACAGAAACATGTATGCCATGATCCGGCTCGTCCTGCTGGGGGCCGTTTGCTTCGGATTGGTGGTCTGGGTGCGGGCCGCTGTGGCGGGCCCCGGGTTTGGTTACGGAAACATCAGCGGCATTACACCCGCAGATATTTTGATCAACTTGAAAAGCAACTGGTTCTGGCAGTGGTTTTTTTCCTGCGGTATTCTGCTGGTTCCGGCGGCTTTGGCCTGGCGCCGGGCGCAGGGAGAGCTCAAACGGATGCTGCTGGTGTTGCTGCCCGGACTTTTTGTGGCGCATCTTTTACTGAGCTGGCTGGTGGAAACAAGAAATTTTATTCCATGCAGCATAGTGCTGGTCATTTTTGCCGCTCAGTATTTCTGCGATGCCGGTTCTGCCGGAGAGACTGCAGCCTGATGCGTGAAGGAGCACTGCGTATTTTGGAATGAGCAACTGGTTTCAGCACAAAACGCAGCAATTTCAGCTGCCACAGTACCCCCTCCTGGATAATTTTTGGGGTGTGAAAAAAATCGTCCCGCGTATTTACATTTAATTCTTTCGCGTGATAGGCAGTTTAAGAACCCTACAACAGGCTAAAAAGGTAGGAAAGGATTATACGCTATGCGGAAAATGATTTTTTTGTTTTTTATATTGTGCTTTTTGGGGTATTCATCCTTTGCAGGAGCAAGTCCGGGCAAGCCCGTGATAGTCTGTTCCACCACCCAGGTGGCTGACTTTGCGCGCCAGGTGGTGGGCGACCGTTGCAAGGTCCGTTGTATTCTTGCTCCGGGAGCCGATCCCCATACGTACATGCCCACGCCCAAAGATTCCAGGCTGGTGGCCGGTGCGGATTTGTGTCTGGAAAACGGGCTGCATCTGGAAGGCAACAACTGGATGAAAAAGCTTGCCAAGGATGCGGGCAAACCCGTGGTGGCCTGCACGGACGGCATCAAGCAGCTGGAGATGACGTATGGGGGGAAAAAGGTTCTGGATCCGCACGCCTGGTTCTCACCTGCCAACGCGGCAGTGTATACGCGTAATGTTCTCAAGGCAGTCACCGCACTGGACCCCGCGGGAGCCTGGGAATACGAGTCCCGTGCCCGGCTGTATTTGCAGGAACTGCGTACCCTGGATGGCTGGATCCGCGAACAGGTCAATCTGATCCCCCCGCAGCAGCGCGTACTGGTTACAAGCCACGATGCGTTCAACTATTTTTGCAACGCCTTCAAGTTCAACCCGAAGCACGGGTATCTGAGCCTGGCGCCGGTGGGCTGGTCCACGGGCAGCGAGGTGGGCGGCGGCATGACGCCCGAACGGCGCAAGGAGGTCGTGGACTCCATTCGTTCGTTCGGGGCCAAGGCCGTGTTTGTGGAAACCAGCGTCAATCCCAAGTTGATTCGCCAGATTGCGCAGGATGCGGGCGTGAAAATCGGCGGTACGTTGTATTCCGACTCCATGGGCGAGGCCGGAAGCGCCGGTGAGAGCTACATCGGCATGATGCGCGAAAATGTCATCACCATCGTCAAGGCGCTGGCGGACAAAGGCTGATCCATGTCTCCGCGTATTGTGTATGCCGTTGTTCTCTGTGTGCTGATTCTCGGCGGCGCGGGGTGGTTTCTCAGGGAAAAACCGAGCGAGGCCAACGTGCCGGAATTTCAGTACACGCAGGTTGCCGCGCAGTACGCCCTGGAATTGACGCCGACCTTTTCTCTGGAAAAAGATCCGTTCGCTCTGAATATGGATGAAAGCCCGGCCCTGGTGGTCAGGCTCGGCGACAAGGAGCTGCTGGCTTTGGACAGCGTGTCCGCGGGCGAGCCCGTGTTGCTGGAAGAAGTCCGCGGACTGGTTCTGGGCATGAATGAATTTTTCATCAAGGCCACGCCGTCCGCGGGTTCCGCTTTGGGAGCCCAGGCCCTGCGCGTGCGTTTGCTGCAAGGCGGGCAGCCCGTAGCAGCGGAAAGCTACTGGACCGGCAACGGCCTGCCGGTAAAGGCCGTGTTTCGTGTGACGCTCGATGAGCAGGCAAAGGAGGGCGCGCATGCGGAATAACGCCGAATTTCCAGCCGTGGAGGTGGAACATCTCACCGTGAGCTACGGCCCTAAACCCGCTCTGCTGGATGTGAGCGTGCGGATTGATTCGGGCCTGCTGGTGGGCATTATCGGCCCCAACGGCGGGGGAAAATCTACCTTTATCAAGGCCGTGCTCGGATTTGTGAAACGCGATGTGGGCACCGTACGTATTGCCGGGGAGAGCGCGGAAAAAGCCAAGGGGTTGGTGGCCTACGTGCCTCAGCGCGGTTCCGTGGACTGGGATTTTCCCATCACGGTGCAGCAGGTGGCCATGATGGGGCGCTACGGCCATATCCGCTGGTGGCGCGATCCGGGCCCCAAAGACCGGGAAGTCGTGGACCAGGCCCTGGAGATGGTCCGGATGAGCGATTTTCGCAACCGCCAGATAGGCCAGCTCTCGGGCGGACAGCAGCAGCGCGTATTTATGGCCAGGGCTTTGGCTCAGGGCTCGGACATTCTGCTGCTGGACGAACCGTTCGCCGGAGTGGACGCGGCCACGGAGCGGGCCATTCTGGACGTGCTCGAACGAGCCAAAGAAGCCGGGCGTACGCTGGTGGTGGTGCACCACGATCTGGTCACGGCCGCGGAATATTTCGACCGGCTGTTGCTGATCAAGCAGCGGCTGTATGCCTATGGTCCGCCCAGGGCCATACTGCGGGAAGATCTGCTCAGCGAAGTCTACGAAGGCAAGCTGCGGGTCTTTCAGGACATCAAGTTCGCCGGGGACACTGCGGATGCCGTTTCCGGCAGCCCGCAGGAGGCCGCCCGATGAGTACGGTTTCCCAATTGTTTCTTGCGCCCCTGGCCGAGCCCTTTTTCGTCAAGTCCCTGCTGGGCGGTTGCCTGGTGGCGGTTGTCAGCGGTGTTGTGGGCTGCCTGGTGGTGCTTCGGCGTATGGCGTTTCTGGGCGATGCCCTGTCCCATGCCATGGTGGCGGGCGTGGCCGGCGGCTATTTGTTCATGAAAATGGTTTTCGGCATCGAGGCCCACGCCTCGGGCATGCTCCTGGGGTCGCTGATCGCCGCGGTGCTGACCGTGGTGCTCATCGGTTTTGTTTCCAAGGTCTCGCGCGTCAAGAACGACACGGCCATCGGCATTATGTATACGGGCATTTTTGCCGGGGGCGTGGTCCTGGTTTCCATTTTCCGCAATTACATCCACATCGACCTGATGCACTTCATCATGGGCGACGTGCTGGCAGTGGGGGATGCGGACCTTTGGGCTTCGGCCATTACCTCGGCCCTGGTGCTGTCCGTTATTCTGCTGTTTTACCGCCATCTGCAGCTGACCAGCTTCGACCCTGTCATGGCGGCCAGCATCGGGATACCGGTGATGCTCGTGGACTACCTGCTGACCACCTGCGTTTCGCTTGTGGTGGTCAGCGCGGTCAGCATGGTCGGGGTGATTCTGGTGGTGGGGCTGCTGATCACACCCGCGGCCACGGCTTATCTGCTTTCCGACCGTCTGGACCGGATGATGCTGCTTTCCGGGCTGTTCGGCATCACCAGCGTTGTGGGCGGCCTGTATCTGTGCGTCTGGCTGGATTCGGCCGGGGGCGGAGCCATCATGCTGTTCTGTACGCTGCAGTTTCTGGTGGTGCTGGTGGCCGCGCCGCGCTACGGCATGCTGGCCCGCTGGCTCAGGCTCAGGCGTATGGCGCCGCAGCAGCTGCTGGAAGATATTTTGATCACCATGCTCCGTGCCAACGGCAGTCCGCTGAGTCAGGTTGTTCTCAAGGACCGCGTAGAGCCTGCGGGCAATCTCAACCGCGCTTTGACCGTGCTGGTCCAGCAAGGATCCATTCGCCGCGAGGACAATGCCGTGCTGCTTACGGATACGGGGCGCCGCGAAGCTCAGCGCTTGTTGCGCGCCCATCGTCTTTGGGAGAGCTACCTGGACCACGTGGGAACGCCTGCCGAAGATCTGCATTCGCGCGCGCATGAACTGGAGCATGTGCATGATTCCGGCGTAATGGCCTATCTCGACGATTTGCTGGAGCACCCCGTACGCGATCCGCACGGCAAAGAAATTCCCCAGGCCGCGGAGGCGTGCGAACCGGATGCCGTGCTGCCCGTGAGCCTGCTGCGCGCGGGCCAGCTTTGCGAAGTGTACGCGGTGAGTGAAGACGCAGCCGGGCTTGGCCTGATGCCCGGC
Source organism: Desulfovibrionaceae bacterium (assembly GCA_963677785.2). Classification (GTDB taxonomy): domain Bacteria; phylum Desulfobacterota; class Desulfovibrionia; order Desulfovibrionales; family Desulfovibrionaceae. Next base: position 1,598,430 of record CAXXDH010000003.1, read on the forward strand.
GAGGAGCTCGCCATGCTGCCGCGTTCGGAGGATGGCAAGACATGGCGGATCAGGCGGGCCGACGGCGGGGAGCTCGACCTGGATCATACACAGGCGGACAGCCTGAAGGTTCGCTGCAGGGGACTCTCCCAGGGGTGAGCCCCTGCGTGCTACACCGGTTCCTGCAGCGCTTCCAGTCCCTCTGCGGTCATGCTGGGAACGAATTCAATGATCTCGTAGCGCGCCGCATCGTGTATCTGAAACGGATCCTGGGCAAGAATCTCTTCAAACGACTCGCGCGAAGCGCATCGCGCCAGGATGATTCCCCCGGTACGCGGATTTTTCCGGCCCGAGGCCAGAAACACGCCCTGCGCGTATTGTTCCTTCAAAAAAGCCTTATGTCCTTCAAGCAGGGATTCTATACGTTCGATCGGGGCGGTGTAGGTCAGATTTGCAATAAACATGTTGTGATCTCGCTGTTTGCGCTTGATGAAAAGATGCATCCAGCATTGCTGCATCCGGCTGCAGTTGTCAAGCATAGCCTGTGCGGCTGGGCCACATCCGGGATGTGGCTTCAGGCGGAATCCAGGGCATGAGCCGGACTTCACGAATGGACTCGCATCTTCCGTCCTTCCTTTTTTGAAAAGTTGGCATAGCGTAGCAGCACCCTATCTTGTATTATAAAAATGGGATAGTGTTATTGCCGTACTTTGTTTATTCTCTTGTATGTTTTGGGAGTGAGCTTTCCTTTTTTATTGATTTGATGGTGTTTCGTGTGTTGTTTCCGACTATAGTAGCCGAGTTTCTTTTTGCAGAAACTATCGAGGGTGCAATTTGGGTAGAACGATCTTGAAGCAAAGGCAACTCTATGCGTGAGTCGTAAGCAGGTAAGTTGTTAATGGCTGATTCTCTGTACTTTATGTATTATATTTTTAAAAGCAGACTTCTTGTTGATTTTGATCCAAAGGAGTATATTGATTTATGACAGGAGCAATTATTTAGAGGGGAAATGTTGGATAGGCCCTGATAATGGATTCGTGATGATTGATTCCCGGAGCATTTGGTTATAAATTGAGTTCCTATCCAGATACGCAGGTTACAGGGAGAATGCTGAATGGCATTTTGGCCTCCGGGCATACGTTGCAAACTGATTATCATTTTCATTTTTATCAAGGTGCTGCCCCTTGTGGCACTGGCCTGGCTCGCGTGGCATGCTATTACTACGTTGGGGGGGACTCTGCAGAGCAAAGTTGCACACCTGACGCAGGAGACCCGGGAGACCATCGACCAGGTGAGCGACCTTGCCGTGGAAAGCTCCATTCGCGCGCTGGATCTCAAATCACGAGAAAATATCGAACGGCTTACAACGGACACGGCCCGTGCTGTGGCCCGTTTTCTGTATGACAGGGACAAGGATATCCTCCGCGCTGCGGAGCTGGAGCCCGGAGAGGAGAATTACAGGCGGTTCCTGCTTCCTCTTAAGCGCGTGATCACCATGCATGAGCCCTGGGAATTGAACCAGACCGGCGATGCCTGGCAGCCCACCACAGAGCCCGGGGTCAAACCATTCGTAACCGCGAACAACCCGGACAATGCCAAGGATTTCCACTACCGGCCGCCGGAAGACGCCGGTGTCCCCGAGGAGCGTCCGCTGTTTCTGGAAATGACTTTCGTGGATTTGCAGGGCCGGGAACAGATCAAGGTACGGACCTCCGACCTGCTTTCCTCGGAAAAGAAAGATATTTCCAACCCCGAAAATACCTATTGCAAAGCGGAAAACTATTTCAAGGAGCTGCAGGCTCTAGCTCCCGGTGAGATTTATGTTTCCGAAGTCATCGGTCCGCATGTTCCCAGTCCGGTCATCGGCCCCTATACAAAGACACGGGCGAAACGGCTCGGGATTCCGTTCAAGCCGGAGGAGGCCGCGTACGCGGGCAAGGAAAACCCGGTGGGCAAACGTTTTCAGGGCATAGTCCGCTGGGCCGCGCCGGTGTTGCGCCAGGGCAGGATCATCGGCTGGGTCACCTTGGCGCTGGATCATACGCACATTATGGAATTCACGGATCACCTTGTTCCCACGGAAGAACGCTACAGCCCCATTTCAGACGCGGGAGCAGGCAATTACGCCTTTATCTGGGACTACAAGGATCGCAATATATCGCATCCGCGTGATTACTTCATTGCAGGGTACGATCCGGAAACTGGTCAGCCCGCTGTTCCCTGGCTGGAAGAGGGGATGTATCAGGATTTCAGGCAAAGCGGATTGAACGTACGCGATTGGGAAAAACGCCCCCCCGTCTTTCTGGACCAGAGTCTGAAAAAGGATCCCGCGGCCGTGCTCACCAAGCAAGGTTCCCTGGGGCTGGATTGCCGCTATCTGAATTTCGCCCCGCAATGCGAGGGCTGGTACAATTTGACGCATAACGGCGGGTCCGGTTCTTTCGTGATTTTCTGGAGCGGACTCTGGAAACTCACCACTGCCGCGGCCATTCCGTACCATACGGGCAAATACGGCGGGGCCCGTGGCTTTGGTTTTGTGACCATCGGCGCCAATGTCCGCGAATTTCACCGGAGCGCGCACGAGACCGGCGAAAAGATTTCCAATATGGCGTCTGCATTCGAGAAAAAGCTTGCCAGGCAGAATCATGAAACACAGCGGAATCTTGCCTCTTCTCTGAACAGGACCACCAGACAAATAACGCTGTCGACCCTGTTTATGATTGTGTTGGTTATTTTGGTCGCCATCTGGATGGCCGATGCGCTGACGCGAAAGATAACGGATATGATCAAAGGGATTCGTTTGTTCCAGAGGGGCGTGATGACGCATCGCCTGGAGGTCGAATCACACGATGAAATCGGCTTGCTTGCAGAGGCCTTCAACGATATGGCCGGCGCCATAGAAGGACTTGTTTCGGACCTGCGGCAGGCGCAGGAAAAATACAAAAGCTTTTTTGACAATGCTCCTGAAGGGCTTTTCCGTACGACGGTTGATGGAAAATTTATTGCCGTCAACCAGGCTTTGGCGAAATTGTGCGGGTATGCGTCTCCCGAAGCAATGACCGCTGAGGTTTCGCATATTGGAGAACAGCTGTATGAAGACCCCCGGCGCAGGAGAGAACTGGTACATCTGCTGCAAAAACATGGAGCCGTGGAAAATTTCGAGTTCGGGGTGAAGCTGCCCAAGGGGGAAACGCGGATTTTACGTATCTCGTGTAATCTGACCGAAGACCCTGAGGAAGGAAAATATCTCGAAGGGGTCGCCATGGACGTCACGGAACGCGCACTGGCGATCAAGGCCTTGCAGATGGCCAAGGAAAAGGCCGAGCAGCTCAGCGCCATGAAATCGAATTTTCTGTCCATGGTTTCGCATGAATTGCGGACTCCGCTGACCGCGATCATCGGCTTTGCCAAGATGAGCCGCAAGTATCTGGAAAAAATAGAGGAAGAATCCCAAGAACAGGGCCTGGGAACGGATAAGGTCGTACAGCGTATCAGGGATAATTCCGACGTGATCATAACCGAAGGCGAGCGGCTGACCGAACTCATCAACAACGTGCTTGATCTCGCCAAGCTTGAGGCCGGTTATTTCGAATGGAACATCAAACCCGTTTCCATGCGGGACGTGCTGGAGCACAGCATTACCGCCACACAGGTGTTATTTGATAAAAAAGAGCTGGATTTCCGGCAGGATATTTCCGATTCCCTGCCGGTCGTTGCCGGTGATTATGACCGCCTGGTCCAGGTCTGCATCAATCTGCTGGCCAATGCGGTCAAATTCACGGAGCAGGGCTATGTGTCCTGTTCCGCCAGTGTCGAGGACCAGGAAATCGTGGTGCGCGTACGGGATACGGGCTGCGGCGTGCCCCCTGCGGAAGAGAGGGGAATTTTCGACAAATTTCGTCAGCTGGGCGATACGCTGACTGGAAAGCCCAAGGGGACGGGCCTCGGACTTCCCATCTGCAAGGAGATAGTGGAGTACCACGGCGGGCGGATCTGGTACGAGCCTGCTGCTGGCGGGGGGAGCGTGTTTTCTTTCAGCATTCCGTTTCACTATAATTTTTCAGTGAAGAAAGAGCGTTTAGCTCCTTCGGTTGGTTCGTGACGAAAAGGTTTTTTGATTTTATCCTGTTTAAGGAAAAAATACTTGACGAGCACGAAAAAATGGAGCAAAAGAATCTTTCTTCAAGGCTGATTGTAGAGGGAGCGCTGCTTCCTGCCAGTCGCCACAGCGGAGCCGTAGTTAAGCTGGTTATAACGCCGGCCTGTCACGCCGGAGGCCGTGGGTTCGAGTCCCATCGGCTCCGCCATCGGAAATAAGGGGTTACATCGCAAGGTGTAACCCCATTTTCTTTATATGAGCCAAATGCAGGTCAACAAAACGAACTGTTTCCTTCCTCGAAGGAATACACAAGAGCCAGGAGGGAGATTTATGGAAAATATACCAGATTGTCCGCAGTGCAATTCAGAAAACGTGTACCATGACGGCAGCATGTTCGTTTGCCCGGAATGCGGCGTGGAGTTTCAGTCCGCCGAAACAGAGGAAAAAGTCTACAAAGATGCCAACGGCACTGTTCTGGCTGATGGAGACACCGTAATCATTCTTCAGGATTTGAAAGTCAAAGGCGCTTCCTCCCCCATTAAGAAAGGTACGAAGGTAAAGAATATAAAGTTGATGGAACCAACGGACGGAGTACATGACATATCCTGCAAGATACCAGGCTTTGGATCGATGTTCCTTAAAACTTCCGTTGTCAAAAAAGGGTAATGCCTTGTGATGCGATGAGGTCGGGAAAGCCGGTCAGGCCGCGCGTCTGTCATGCCGGAGGCCGTGGCTTCGATTCCCATCGACTCCGCCATAGAAAGTAACCCCGCACAGGGGTTCACTAAAGGGCCGGGAGATCTTTTTCTTCCGGCCTTTTGTTTTCTTCAAGTGCCCGCTGGCATAACAAGGTATTTGGCCACCCCTTTTTTTCACAATTTTTTATTGCAATTCAAAAGACATACTCCCACAATGCATCATCAATCAACCGGACAGGGGGAGTCTCCATGGCAGACCTTTTCATCAGCTTGAGCATTAAACTCTTCTTCCTGCTGACGCCGTTTTTCGTGCTCAGCGTGTTCCTCTCCATTACGGAAGATTTGCCCGTAGCCGAGCAACGGAGGCTTGCCCTGCGCGTCACCCTGTCGGTCATGATTATTTGCCTGATACTCTACTTCGCCGGCAACAGCATCTTCTCCACCTTGGGCATCACCCTGGACGGCTTCCGCATCGGCACGGGCAGCCTGCTTTTTCTGTCCGCGGTTTCTCTGGTTTCAGGCAAGCGGCAGCGCCCGGAAAAAGAGGACGACCAGGACCTTGCCGTGGTGCCCCTGGCCATCCCCATCACCGTTGGCCCGGCCACCATCGGCACACTGCTTATCCTCGGCGCGGAGTTCGAGACCGCTTCCCAGAAGCTCGTGGGCACGGGCGCGCTGTTGGCGGCCTGCACCTGCGTGGGAGCGCTGCTTTATTCTGCCTCGCACATGAAAAAATTAATCGGCGCTACAGGACTGTCCATACTCACCAAGATCACCGGACTGATACTCTCGGCCATGGCCGCCCAGATAGTCTTCACGGGCGTACGCAATTTTCTGAGCAGCTGACGCGCAAATTTCAGAAGCGGCCCAAAGTCTGCGCTATGGGGCGTTCAGAAAATCCGGGTTTGGGCGTGTTTCCACATTCTTTTCCGCTCCATTTGGCCGGAATTCCACCATGGTGCGTTTTCAGGAAAAAAAAGCTTCTTGACGCTGCCGCACTATGCCTGCGGCCCCATTTTTTTCTGCAGTCTTGCCTGTTGCAATGCTTGCTCAAATTCGCGACGGAAAGAAAGTGGAAACACGTCCTCTCCTCTTGCCAAACCCAAGAAACACGCCATGGCCGCCAAGAGCCGTACCTCGGCCCACGGAATAGAATTTGTCCGGCATATGAAATCCATTTCATAGTTAAAAAAATGAGTTACATCTCCTCCGAATAGTGTATACAAATGAAAAAAAAGTTTTTTCAGGAGGGGGCTTATGACATCCGCACCACAAATTATCGTCAGGCTGATTTTTATCTGCGGTTTGGCTTTGCTGCTCGCGTTCGCGGGAACAAGCGTTCAGGCAGAAGACAACAGTTCCAAGACCGTGACAAGCACGGGCGACGATGCCAACGACGAAACCACTCTGCGCGGCGCCATTGCGGCTGTGGACGACGGCGGCACCATCGACTTCAATCTCTCCGGCGACACGACCATAACGCTGCTGACGGAAGATATCGACATTACCAAAAGCCTGACCATTGACGGTTCCAACAACGGCAATCCCGTCACCGTGCAGGTGGCGACTCCGGGAGCGGAGGGGTCAAAGTTCCGCGTATTCGAAATCGGCGCCTCCGGTAAAACCGTAAACATAAGCAACATGACCATTATGGGCGGGGATATCTCTTCTTTAGGTGGCGCCGGGGGAAGCGTCTACGTTACTAATGGGGCTCTGACACTGGAAAACGTCACAGTCCAGGGATCCAAGGGGGCTATGGGTGGCGGTATATATGTTTTAGGGGAACCCACGCTCACCCTGAAGAACAGCACTATCACAGGTTGCAAAAGTTCCCAAACGGGAGCGGGAATTTACTCAAGAGGCACTCTTACTGTTTCAATGTCCACGCTTAGTGGAAATCAAAGTTCTGGTAAGGGCGGCGGGATGTATCTAAGTCTCGGTTGGAGAACCGTAACGATTACAAATTCAACAATTGCCAACAATTCTGCTTCGGGTGATGGAGAAGGACTGTATTTATCAACTGGCACTTTATCAATATCCAACACAATACTTGCCAACAACGCTATTTACGACTATTATTATTCTAGTGGAACACTGACAGACAACGGCTATAACGTGGTGGGGAATTCCAATGTTGCATCCAATGCTTCAGGCGGCTTCAACGCCCCCACTTCGATTTTGTATAACACCCGATACGGCGAGAATGTAACTGGCGATACTGCCTGGTCCCAAGGGGACGGCGATCTGACCAACCAGAACCTGAACCTGTCCGACACCCTGGCCGACAACGGCGGCCCCACGCAGACTCTGGCCCTGAGTACGGGCTCGTTCGGAATTGACGCCATTGTCAGTTTCAACACCTGGAACAATTCCCCGGTTAACGGCCAGAACAATTTTGAAGACCAGCGCGGCACGATAACCGAAAGCTCGTCAGCCATCAGCATCGGCGCGTATTCCGCCGCGCCGCCCATGGCAACGACCCAAGACGCCACCAACAAATCCCAGACCGGCGCGACCCTCAACGGTACGGTCAACGCCAATCCCAAAAGCGCCACCGTTCAGTTCGAGTACGGCGAGGACACCAACTACGGCACGCAGGTCACCGCGGACCAAAGTCCGGTGACCGGCGCTTCGGACTCCAGTGTAAGTAAAGCCATTTCCGCATTGACGGCGAGTACGACCTACCACTACCGGGTCTGCGCCACCAGCACCGACGGCACGAGCTGTGGAGTCGACAAAACCTTTGCTACCACGGACAGTCCCGCCCCCTCCCCCACCACCTCGCCCGTGGCTTCGGCCGGACCCGACCAGACCGTGAAAAGCGGTACGACGGTATACCTCAACGGCTCGGGCTCCAAGGCCACTGCCGCGAGCGCGACCATCGACACCTGGGCCTGGACCAAGGCCTCCGGCCCGGCCAACCCCACCATCAACAACAGCACGTCCCAGGTGGCCAGCATCACTCCCGCAACCGATGGGACCTATATCTACAAAATCACCGTGACCGACTCCAACGGCAAGAGCGCGTCCGATACCTGCGTGGTGAACGTGTCCGCCAACAAGCCGCCCATTGCCCGCGCTTCGGGATACGCAGCCATTTCCGGGTCCTCGGCCAGCGTGACCCTGGAAGGCGCCACCTCTGTGGCCCGTGACGGCGCCGGCATCACCGCCTACGCCTGGACACAGCTTTCAGGACCGGCCAGTCCGAGCCTGAGCGGCGCAAATTCCTCCCAGGCCAGCTGCAGCACCTCAACCGAGGGAGCCTACGTCTACAAGCTCACGGTCACGGACTCCAACGGACTCCAGAATACGGACACGGTCACCGTGAACGTCCTTTTCAACAATACCGCGCCCACGGCCCAGGCCAGCGCGTCAAGCAAAGTCGACCCGGGCGCCGCAGGCGTGCGACTGAACGGTTCGGGCTCCACGGATTCCGACGGGACCATTGCCGCCTATTCCTGGACGCAGCTCAAGGGCGCGGCCGTTACCATCACCAATCCGGACCAGGCCGTGGCCACCTTTAACGCGCCCGCCTCGGATACGGGCCTGCTTTTTCTGCTCACGGTAACGGACAACGACGGCGCCCAGGACAGCGTCGAAGTCGCGGTCAACGTCACCACCGGCTCCGTGCCGGACGCGGACGCGGGCGCGGGACAAAGCACATCCAATGGACAACAGGTATACCTGAACGGCTGCGATTCCACGGGAAACTCCCTGACATTCGCCTGGAAACAGACGTCCGGCCCCACCGTGACCCTGTACAACGCGGACACCTGCAAGCCGTATTTTTACGCCCAGACCGTATCCTCGCAGAGTCGGAACGCCGCGGGCGGAGTGGCTGCGCAATCCGTGTTGAGTCGGAACGCCGCGGGCGGAGTGGCTGCGCAATCCGTGCGAACCGCCTCAACCACCAGCTGCGCGTTCGAATTGCTGGTCACGGACAGCAGCGGATTCATGAGCATCAGCGAGACCTCGGTAACTGTCTCGAGTTCGTCTTCTCCCTCTCCCACGCCCACGCCAACGCCCATAACCCTCTCCAACGAACTGCTGCTTTGGCGCAATGGCGCCAACGGAAAAGTCTGCTTCTGGCGTATCGACGTAAACGGCAAACTGGCCGACACGCAACAGGGGAGCGGCTGGGATTACGTTTCCGACAATTTGACCATGGACGAGACCTGGGATCTCGAAGGTATGCTCAGGGTTGACGGTGCGCGTACGCTGATATGGCGCAGCAGCGATACCGGCGAAGTGCGTTACTGGCGGCTGGACGATGACGGACGCATCCTGAACGAGACCGAAAACAGCGGCTGGGGGGCGGTCAGCGACAAGACCCTGGATGCGGCCTGGTCCTACGGCGGCGGCCTGGAAGTGGACGGCCGGCCCACCATTTTCTGGCAGCCCGGCACCAATACCAAAGTGGCCTACTGGCGGTTGGGCAGCGACGCCAGACTGGAAAACAGGACCCTGGACGACGGCTGGGGCTGGGTGACCACGGACTTCCCGTATCATGACAGCTGGCGGCTGCTGGACGCCGTGAGCATCAATGGCAAGCCAACCCTGCTCTGGCGCAGCACGGTCAGCAATAAAATCGTGAGCTGGCAGCTGGACGCCGCAAGCGGGGAAAGCCTGGCGGTGAGCAACCTCGGCGAAGGTCCCCTGGACTGGCAGTTTGTTTCGGATACTCCGGTGGGCACGAACTGGACTTTGAAATGCCAGGCCTCCATCGGCGACGTTCCGACTCTGTTCTGGCTGGACAGCCAGGACGGCAAGGTGGCTTACTGGCGGCTGAACCAGGACGCCACTATCCGTACCGCAGACACAAGGCCGGATTGGGGCCTGGTCAACGCGGACTTCACTCTGAAAAACGGTTGGGATATCATCGGACAGGCCGCGTTGGACACCGGCGAAAATCTGTTTTTGTTCAACCAGGACAGCGGCAAGGTGGCCACCTGGCTTGTGAACAGCAGCGACGCCACGTACGAATCCTGGGGAATGGTCAACAGCGACAATGCGGTGTCCCCGGACTGGCAGCTGAACAGAGTGGATGAATAGCCTCGGCGACCAGACTGCCAGGAAAGCGGGGGTGCCATTACAGGCCCCGACTATCCCGCGGAAAAATACCTTCAAAACGGCCGGGGAGCTGATCCCCGGCCGTTTTGTTGCAACGTCTTCAGGGAGTCCGCGACAGCAACTGCCCACTTGCCTCGGTTGCAGGTCCTGTTCACGGTCAAAATTTGCTGGCCGCACCCCATGCGGGTATCTCGGCGAGGAGGAACGCGCGCAGCTGAACGGTTCGCAAGATGGCCGTCGCAATGCATTTCGACGCCTGCCCGCGTGAAGCCGTCCATTGCCATGCGGCGGCATATCGTCTATCAAAAAATCATAAGGAGATATAATGCGAGCACGTTATGGAAACACCCCTCTCGGTAAGTGCGCCATTTTTTTGCGTTCATTCATTCCGGCAGTCCTGCTGGTTGCCGCCTTCTGTCTTCTGCCGGGCGCGGGCAAAGCGTCCGCCATGGAGTCGATCTTCCCCATGCCCGTGCCGCATGTAAACCTTTTCGCCCTGGTGGGGGGCGCGTATCCGGAATATTACGGGTCAAAATACGTCAATTTCGGCGCCGCACCCTATCTGCTCTACGAATTCGACGGGGACCGCTACGTCGAACTCATCGCCAACGAGCTGCGGATTAATTTGCTGGATGATCCCAACTGGCGTTTCGGTCCGGACGTGTTCTACCGCTTCGGCCGCTATGACGTTCGGGACGACATGGTCAACAAGCTCGACGACATCGACGACTCGGTGGATGTGGGCGCGTTCGCGGGCTATACTTTTTTCGACAAGGCCAACCCCTTGAAGCGGCTGACCCTGAGCGTCTACACCCTGGCGGACGTGGGGGGCGTATCCAACGGCGTCACCATCGGCGGTTCCGCGGTCGGCATGTGGCCGGTTTTCAAATTTATGAGCATCGCCGGCGGCCAGGGCGTCACATGGGCGGACAAGGGCTTCATGGATACCTATTTCGGCGTGGACGACAGCAACGCCCTTGCTTCCGGACTCACCGCCTACACGCCGGGCTCCGGTATGCGCGATACGCGTACCTATCTGGGCCTGGTTTTCCATCTGAGTGAAAAATGGCATTTCGGCTTCGGCGGCATGTACACGCGCTACCTTGAAACCGCGGCGAACAGCCCTGTCGTGGACGACCGCGGCGCGGCCGACAACTGGACCGGGGGCGGCGGCGTGATGTACGCGTGGTAGGGCTCGCGGCGCGGTCGTTTTCCTTTATTCCGTACTTCCATCATCAGGAGCCGGCTGCAGCATTGGGAGCAGTACGCGCGAAGATGCGAGCAGTATTGCGCCCACCGCAAGCAGGCCGATGCCCATGTCGCTGAACAAGGCGGCAAAGAGCGCTTTGGTGTTGGCCGCGGTTTCTTTGCCGGGCACTGTGGTGAGTTCTGAGAGCCGGGAGGCCATCAGGTTGCCCAAAGCCAGGGAATAGAGCCAGACCCCGTACATTGCGCTGGTCATTTCTTTGGGGATCAGCTTGGAAATCATGGTCAATCCGGCAGGCGCCACGATGATTTCGGCCAGTCCCTGCAATACGTAGGTGGTGATCAGCCAGACGGGCGCGCTCAGCGGATCAAGACCCGCCTGGCGAATGCCGAGCGGTATGAGGAAGCACGACCCCCCCATCAAACAGGTGCCCAGAAAGAATTTTCCAATCACGCCCGGATTGCGTTTGTGCGCCTGCAGGCGTGGCCACAACCTGCAGAGCAGCGGACCGAAAAGGATAATCACCAGCGGATCAATGGCCTGGAAGGTCTCGGGCGCGAAAAGGTGTCCGAACATCTGCCGGTCCACGTTCATTTCCGCGAAAATGGTCAGAGACATGGCGGCCTGCTGGCCAAGCGCCCAGAGCAGCGAAACATAGAGGATCAGCAAATGGCAGGCGACCACGTTGTTGCGGACCTGGCGTTGGTAGCGGAATCCTTGCCGGAGCGTATGGAATATAAACGCCCCGCCAAGAACAAGAATGAGCGTATCCCCCAGCTGCGGCGTCAGCAGCAGCCCGTAAAAGCCCCCCAGACAGCAGAGCAAGGCCGCGAGCGAGAGCAAAACACCGCGGACGGATACGCCGTGTTTGAGGTCGTACTGCCGGGTTTGCTCCCAGGGCCGGAAGAACAGAAAGATGAGCAGGCCCAGTGCACAGCCGAGGGCCGCGGTCACGAACAGGGCGGGCCAGCCCAGCCGGGCGATAACGGCGCCCGCCACCAGGGCTGCCAGCATGGCCCCCAGGTTGGTGCCGCTGTAAAAGAGCGTGAACCCTCCTTCCCGCCGCGCGTCCGTCGGCGCGTAGAGATAGCCAAGCATGCCGGCCATGTTCGGCTTGAAGAGTCCGTTGCCCACAATGACCGCCGCAAGCCCGGCGTACAGGGCGGTTTTTCCCGGACAGGCGAGCGTGAGATACCCGGCGCACAAAAACAGCCCGCCAAAGATCACGGACCATTTCCTGCCCAGGCAGCGGTCCGCCAGCAGGCCGCCCGCAAGCGGGCTCAGGTAGAGAAACGAGGCGAAGGCTCCGAAAAGCGCGTAGGAGAACTCCTCCGTCATACGCAGTTTTTGCGTCAGGTAGAGGATAAGGGCCGCGCGCAGCACGTAGTATCCGAAGCGTTCCCACATTTCCGTGCAGAACAGGACATACAGCCCCTTGGGCTGGCTCAGGCTTGCGTTCGGTTGCTCTTGTTGAACGGATGTTTGCGTGGCCTCAATCCTCTGGGAGTATGGGGTTGCCGCTCAACGTATAGCTGGAAAAGAGGCTGGGCGTGGGGTGGGATGCGTGATACTGGCAAATGAGCCAATCCTGTCCGCGTTTTTCCATGACGCCTGAGGCCCTGGTGGCCAGGTGCACGGTGGAGTCCTTGTCGATGCTGACCGCGTAGTGCAACTGCACGCTGAACCAGGCGATGCTCTCGCGGCAGGTCACGCTGTGCCAGTCCGTGGAGATCTGCAAGTTCACGGGTTCGTCCGTGGAGTGCTTCCAACTGGTGCGGATGGCTTCGATGCCCACCACGCGCTCGTCTTCCGCCGTTCCTATCACCACCACATCCGGATCAGGCGCGAAAAAAGACATGACCGTGTCCAGGTCCTGGCGTGAATAGGCCTCGTACAAGGCCTGCAAACGCTTCATGACATCCTGGGTTGTCGCTTCACAATGCTGGCTCACAGGGTCCTCGCTTGTTTGTTTTACATACCAAAAAGTTTTGGGGATTCTTAAGGACCTTTTTCAAAAGGTCCTTAAGCCGCCGGAGGCCATACTCTGTTAAATGCAAAATTCTCTAACCCAGAGTCAGGACGGTTACCTGGCTGGGGGTGGAGGCCATGCCCGGCGCGTTCACCAGCATGCCCGTACCGTTTTGGCCGGTAACGCTGGTCAGGCGTTGGGCTGGTACGCCGTCCAGGAGGATGGTGATGCACCCCACCACGTAGATCATGCCGCCGTCAATCCGGAGGCTGACGCATCCGAGTTCGCATCCGGCTTCGTTGCCGTTGCTGACCTCTCCTTCGGAAAGCAGGTTCAGGGCTGGCATGGATTCCACCAGGACCGTTTCCACCGCGGGTTCGCTGGTGGAGGCCATGGCGAAGTCCGCGTACGGCATCGGCACGGGCGCTCCGGCCGCCAGAGGCGTGTTGCAGGTATCCGGAAACGCGATGTTCTCCGCTTCTCCTTGAGTAAGCATATACATGGTCGGCTCCTTGAGGTTATCCCAGATGCACTTCCTCGGCATCGATTTTGATGATTTCTTCAGCCGTCTGAAAGGTGTTTTTGGTTTGCACGACGTAATTGTCTTTTACGGCCAGGCGCGACGAACCCGTCAGCACTTCCTCGTATTCTTCCACCATGCGTACGGAATTGCGCATTTTCTGGGTCAGGCGGGAAAACACGTGCTCCACACGCCCGGCGACCAGCGAAACAGCCTGGTAGCTGCCCTTGAACAGGCGGGCGGCCACGGAAACGCTTCCGGCTTTCAATTCCGCGCTTTCGGCCCCGGCTGTGAGCGTTTTGCTGAGGAGCGCGGTTCGGTCCGCGGCGATCAACGAAAGATTGTTGTCCGAGGTGACGTTCAGGTCCCCCTGCGAGGTACGAATCAGCAGATCGCCCGTATGCTGGATTTCAGACGCGCGCCTGGCGTTGCTTTTTTTGATGACGGAAAGCACAAAGCCCTGCCGCCCGAATTGCGCCGAGGCCATGGTGGAAACAAGCACCAGGTCGCCCGTGGCCGGGAGCAGCAGGCAACCGTCCGCCCGCTCGCACTGCAACGGGCCGTCTTCCGTACGGACGCTGAAGAGGTCCCCGGTTCGGGCCACGACGTGGCCGTAGACCAGTTCCGGGCGTTCGCTTTTGAGTTGTCTTGCCAGATTATCCATACATACTCCTATAGAGGTAAAACAAGAGGCTCCCAGTTTTCCGCCTCTTCTCTGTCTTTGTCGTGTTCCTGCAACTTGACGTTGTCGGCTCCATGCCAGGCGGTGTGGTGGTCCGTGACGCCGTGCACCATGGCCATGTACAGCGAAGCGCCGCGAAAGGACGCCTCGGTCAGGTCCGCGTGGGAAAAATCCACATAGCGCAGGTCCGCGTCCTCAAAAAGCGTCCGGCGGCAGAGGGCCTCTTTCATGGAGGAACCCCGTATCCGCGCTTTGGTGCAGTCCGCGTTGGAAAGATCCGCCTTGGTGAACATGGACTGTTCCAGAACGGCCTGGCACAGGTCCGCGTGGAGCATCTTCGCATTGAGAAATTTGCAGTGGGGCGCATGTGCCTTACGCAGAACAGCGGCATCCATTTGCGCGTTCATAAAGCTGCAATAGGGCATCTGCGCCTCGCTGAAATCGGTTTCCCGCAGGTCGCAGGCGTTAAAGCGCACCGTGGAAAAGCGCATGCCCGAATAGTCCTGCCCGGCCAGTACGCATCCGGCCAGGCCGACCTTGTGCAGGGACGCGCCGCGCAATAGCACTTTGCTAAAGTCCGCGTTTTCAAAGGTGACGCGGTCGAAGCTTGCGCCGGAAAGGTCCGTCGCTTCAAGGGACGCGTTCTGCAGCATGGATTTGAACACCGTGACCTTGTGCAGCACGGCCTTGTCCAGAAGCGCCTCCTGCATCATGCACTTGCCGATTCTGGCATTAGCGAAGCGCGCGCCGCGAAAATCCGTTGCGGACAAAAAGCAGCTGTCGAAGATCGCGTTTTCAAAGCTGCAGTCCGTAAACCGCATGGCGTCCAGGTCCATACGCGTAAACCGGACGCCGTTGAAAACCGCGCCGGTGAAATCGCAATTGCGAAACCCGGTGCGGGTGATTTTCGCCTGGGTGAAATCCGCGCCGGAAAGGTCGGCGTTCCAGAACCGGCCGCCCGAAAGATCCGTATGGGAGAGATCGATCCCGCGCAGGTCGCCTTCCAGGGTCTGGTTGTCGGCAATGGCTTCGAGCACCTGCTCTTTGTTCATGGCACGTATTCCTCCCGGCGGTGGATCAGCGTTCGTTTCAGGTTGGCTCTGTCCAGCTTGGTGTTGTGCATCACGGATTTGAAAAGGTCCACACTGAAGAGATTGGCCGCGGTCAGGTCCGCATGCACCAGGCGGGACTTGCGCAGGGACCCGTTGAGCAGATTGATTCCGGCCATGTCCGCGCCTTCAAAATCCGTCTTGATCAGCCGGGCGTGTTTGGCGACCACCAGCCGCAGTTTGGCCCGGGTCAGGTCGCAGAGCTCCACAAGCGCGTGGTTGAGGCTCGCGTTTTTGAAATTGGCGCCCGAAAGATTCGTTTCCCGCAGGCTCGCGCCCTCCAGGCAGGCGCCCAGAAAATTCGCCCCGGAGAAGTCGGTACCGCCGCCCGTACGGATGTGCGACAGGTCCGCTTGCGTGAAATCGACCTCTTTGCCGTGGGAATTTTTTACCATGGTCCTGTGGACTGAGGCGTTGCTGAAGTCCGCTCGGTCCAGGCAGCAGCCGTTGATAATTCCCTTGCGCATTTTCGTGTTGCGCAGCAGCGCGCCGCTCAGATCCGACTTGCCGATAATGGCCAGGTAAAAGGACGCGTTGCTGAAGACGGCGTTTTCAAACCGGCTCTTTTGCATCACGGCCAGCCGGAGGTCGGCATCGGAAAAGTCCGCATCGGTAAAATCCGAATCTTTTACCGTCACATTGCTCCATTGGCTGTTTTGCAACTGCGCGTGAACAAGCTTGCTGCGGAGGAAGGTGGTCATCTTGATTCTGCCACCTTTGAGCGAAGCCCCGGTCAGGTCGCAGTTGCTGACAAGGGCCATGTCCAGTCCGGCGTTGTCCAGCGTTGCCCGCGTAAAGTTCACGTCTATCAGCAAGGCCTTGCGCAGATCCGCGCCGGACATGTCCAGTCCGGACAGGTCGGCTCCGGTAAAGTCATATTCTGCCAGGCTTTGCCCCCGCTGCAGCAGATCGATGACCCGTTCGCGCGTCAGCGGGGCGAGCTTGTCCGGATCCAGCCCGGCCGCCTGCATTTCTTCCAGGCTCATGCCCGGAATGGTGTTGGACGCCGCCATCTTGTCCAGTTCGCGCATGCGTTGTTCGAGTTCCGCCGACAGGCTCTGGCCCTGGGCCTGCAGGGCGTCCATTGTTTGTCCGGCTTCCGCCAGGTGGGCGTCGGCTTCGTCGAAAAGCGCGATTTTTTCAGGAGGAAGCATCTCCGGCTTGGCAAAGAGCGTTTTGTTCTGCGCCACGAGCTTGCGAAAATCATTGCACAGTTCGGAGGGCGGGCCGCTTTCCCCGGCCGCGTCTTTGGTCGCTTCTTTGGCAGCGGAAGCTGCACCAGACGCGCCGGACAGTTCCGGCACCGTGTCCGCGAGATCTTTCTCTATTGCCGCGATTTCCGCGCGCACGGGGTCGAAAGACGCTTCGAACTCCTTGTGCAGGGCGTCGATTTTCGCAGCTATGTCGATCTTCGGGAACGCGATTTTGGGGATGCCGATTTTTCCCTTGCCAGCTTCTTTGGGAACCTCGCATTCTATGGAGTGGTTTTTGGCGAACTCTTCGGGCAGGGCGTCCATGATCAGCTTGCGAACGTCGTGCCCGGCACGCCTGGCATGAAATACGGTCTCGCCTTTGGGCAGGGCCAGCAGCCTGGCGTTGGGAAAGGTCTTTGCCCAGAGTTTCCAGGCTGCGGACTGTTCCGTGGTGCCGTGGGGGAAAATGCAGAGAAACACGCCGGCGTTTTTGATTTCTTTGGCCGTGTCGTCGTCGGGTGCGTCCGTGGGGGTGGCCAGGTTGACCACGCCGCAGGCGTCGCCCGCCTCCTGCTCCACATACAGGGCCTGCAGCTCGTCGGCCACGCGTACCCAGTGGGCCTCTTCCGCGGCCGGCGGCAGAGCCAGGGGCGTCTGCGCGGAGCCCGGAGAGAGCTGTTCGTCGGCCGGGTCTTTCATTGCGTCCAGCTCGTCCGGCTTTTCGCGTTCTTTCAGAATGTCAGGCCGGACCATGATCCTGTTCAGCCGGGCGTCCGCAAAGCGCGGCATGAGCAGACCGCCGGGCAGGGTGAAGTGTTCGTCTTCCGGCGGATCGGGCGTGAGCCCCCAGTCCGCGAAGCATTCCCGGCGCGGTTCGGGCAACAGCCCGAGCCAGGCCCGGGTGATGGTCTTTTTCTCCAGCCCCAGGCGCGTGAGCTTGGCCAGGGCCTCGGGATCGGCCTCCAAACGCTTGCGGGCCGCCACAACCAGAGGAAAGCCCTGGTCGTGGAACGGATCGCCCGTGCCTTCGGTAAACTGAATGCCGTCCACAGGGAATCCGGCTTCCCGTGCCTGATCCGCGGTGATGCGCAACTCTTCAAGCTTTTTCGGTGTGATATTCTGCTTGAGAACGTCGTTGAGTTCGTTGGTCATTTCATGCTGCATGGCCTGCAGTTCCTGCAGGGCGGCCGCTCCGGATTTGCCGGTTTCCGAGAGCTCCGTTTGCATCCTGGTCAGGTCCCGGCGCATGGCGTCGAACTGTTTGAGGTCGATCTCCACCTTGTGTCCGAAACCGGCGTGCAGGTCTTTGGAGACTTTTTCGAGTTTGTTGATGGTTTCCATGCCCGCGGCCATGTTGTTATGCATCATGTCGGTGAGATCTTGGGGCGAATGCGGCATGACCGGCGTCTTGCCCAGCGTGCTTTTGCCCATGCGGTCGATTTCCTTGGGCAGGTTTTTCATTTTGAGCAGCAGCCTGGAGACTTTTTTCCCGGCCTCTTCAAAAGGGCTCATGTCGATGGGAACGCTACGGTCGAGCCGTTTCAGCTGTTCTTGGTGATAATATTCCAGAGACTTGGGTTCTTCGGTGAGTTCCTCGGTCTGCACAAAGGCCCGCAGCACGTCGTAGTATTCGTCGTCGCTGCTTTCCACAGCCCCGCGATAGGCCACCACGCCGCGTAGGATGTCGGGAAACAGGAGCAGGGTGTCGATATGCATGGCGACCTCGCGAAATTCGGTCTCCATGTTTTCGGCCTTCTTGAACCGGTTGAAATCCTTGAACATGGTCAGAAAGGCGCGGATGCGCTTGCCCGGCAGCCGCGTGGTGATGCAGGGAATGTCCGGATGCATGTGCAGGAGCTCCACCTCTTCGTTTCCGGCGAACCACTGTTCCTGCCATTGATCGGGCGCCGCCGTGTTATGAAAGGTGGGATCCATGTCATCCGGCATGTCCGGCCAGCGTTCTTTCAGCCATTTGTCGTCGTAGGTGCCTGTTTTTGCATAGCGTTGCGGCCAGGTCATATCAAGGGGCTCGAAACTGGCGGGCTGCGGGTGGTATCCCAGCGAGCCGATGAGCCGGGCGGGGTGTTCCACATGGGGCAGGGGCGTGCGGATTTTGTTTTCCCCAACGTCCTGGGAGGTCTTGTAGCCCATGCCCAGGGGATTGAGCGCGTACTCCGGCCCGCCGTAGGCGTTGGCGTAGGTCAGGGGAATTTCCGTAAACTCCTCGGGCCTGCTGATGCCTCCCATGCGGTTCCAGTAGCGGCGGCCGAAGACATAGAGCGTTTTTTCCAGCTTGCCGACGCGTACGTTGACCTTGGTGCCCCGTGTCTGGCTGCCGCGCGGCGTATGGCACGACCCGAAAACGAGAAATTCAGCCTTGGATTTGGGCATGCCCATGTCCAGCGCCTTGCCTTTGCCCAGCCGCTGGGGAACCTCGCGCCACAGTTCCTGTTCTTTCAGCAGGTTCTCCGGCGCGTTCAGGTCGAAAAACAGAAACACCGTCAGGCCGAGATATTGTTTCCCCTGCAGTCCGAAAGGCTTGAGCATCAGGGAATGTTGTCTGTCTTTATAGGTTTTCACTGCTCACACCAGGATCTCTTCGTCTACGATGGTATCATTTTCCGCCATGGCCTGGTTCAATTCACCAATAGCCTCAGTCAGACCGTCCATTTGCTTTTTTAACTTGACAACGGCGAGTGTCTTTTCATTAAGCGCTTTGGTAGAATTTTGTATTGATTCTTCAAGAAGCTTTGCCATTGCTGTATACTCATTGACTGCATTCGTATACTCTGTGGTTCGAATACGAACAGTGTTCTGAAGTTGAGTTTTTGTATTTACTGCCTGTGTTTTGGACTCTGTCGCTTCATTTCTTGTGTTGATGGCTGTAGTAACTTTATTGATTAGTTTTGTTTGCTCTGAGATGAGTTTATCTCTTTTTCTTGTCGCTGCTTTTATTGTATCATTAATCTCTCTGAGATCTTTTGTAACTTCTTTTTCTTTCTCGCACATATTGGTGCATGATTTTCTCAGGGTTGCTTTAACGGCGCTGAAAATGCAAGATGTCCCATAATGAAGAATGAATTTTTTACCAAAGTGCATTTTAATGGAAGGGCCGATTGAAAACGTCGATTTGAGAAATAAATGGAATGCAACCTTGCTGCCGAGGATAGCCGTTCCTTCCAACCCCTCGTAAATTGAATTGCTCGCGGCGGCGTTGAGATTCAGCAATCCTTCCGTATTGATGTGAATGCCGAAATCGCTTTTCGCATGCGTTACCGCTTTGTTGTCGGCCATGGCGTGCCTCGTTCAGGGGTTGTGGTTGTTGCCGTCGTCCGGTTCGTTCAAGATGGCGGCGAGGTGCGGATTGCGGCAGAGAAGCGCTTTCAGGGTGTCCGGCGCGGTGCCTTGGGCCTCGTTGATTTTTTTGTGCAGAGCGGATTTGGTGCGTTTGTTGTGATGCGCTTCCAGGTCCTTCGGTTGTTTTCCAATGAGTATGGAGGAGTCTCCGGGGGGTGATGCGAGCAGAATATGGTTGTTGGCCGCTGCGTCATGCGCGCGGAACAGATTGCCCGAGCTGGTCCGGATGCAATGCGCGGCCGGGTCCCCGGCAGTGACCATGCTGGGCGCGCCGGCATTGGGGACAGCGCCCACAATAACGGGCCTGTCCGGGTCGCCCTGGAGAAAGGCCACCAGCACTTCGGTGTTTTTGTGCAGCGGAAAATGCAGGCCGCAGTCTGGACCTCCATAAGGCTGGAGCATACGGACACCGGCCTTGACCGGTGTTTCGGATTCTTGCGCGCCGAACGGAAGCAGCAGCTTGTAGCAGCCGTTGGCGTCCACTTCGGCGTATGCGCCGCTGCCTGCGGCCTGGATGCGCGCGGGCAGCACGCCCGAGATTCGGGGTTTGGGCGTATTCCAGAGCAGTTTGAAGGGCTGGTTCGCGGGGATGGCCGTGAACACGGCCCGGTAGGTGGTGTCGGCGGTCTGGTCCGGCGCTCCGGGCGCATCGGCGGGTTGTGTGCCTTCATGGCGTACGCCGGTGATGAGATAATCGGCGTTCCAGGCGGTCAGAGGGTGGTTGGTGAGTTTGAAGGCCAGGCCCGAACGCAGCAGCGGGGCGCCCAGAGCGCCGGCGTACATTTTCGCGTGGCAGGCCAGGGCCTGGGCCCTGACCGCGGCCAGCTCCCGAGCCTGCTCCTGGGAAAACGCGCCGCCGTAAAAGCGCTCCTTTGAACCGGGACACTGCGGCCGCGCCTTGATACTGGCCTGCCCGGACAACAGCAATGCGGGATGGACCGGATTGTAGTCGTCCGCCAGGACCTGTTCCACGGTCCGCTGCTGCCGCAGCTCGAAACTCTGGATGACGTTTTCCGTGGGCTGATAGGACAACCCCGCGGCTTCGTGCCAGGCGAAGGTCTGCTGCCGGTCCGGCTGCGGGTGGGCCTGCGGGCTGTCTGTAAACAGGATGCGGTTGGGCGCGGTCGGGGAGTCCGCCTCCTGGAAAAAATAATAGAGGCCGGATTGCTCCAGAATACGCTGCAGAAAGTGCAGGTTGTTTTCCCGATAGCGGCAGACCAGTTCCCGTACCGGATGCTTTGCCGTGAGTTTCAGGGCGAAATCGAGTTTGCGCGGGCTGGAGATCCCTTGAAGCACCTGGGTGATGATTTCGGAGACAGGAGTCTCCACAAACAGGGTGTTGGTGGTGGAAAAGGCCAGCTGCGCCAGGTCGTGCGCGAGTGTGACCCTGTAGCGGGAGGTACCGTGGGAGATGCCGCGTTCTTCAATGGCGCTGATGAACCCGTTGTAGCGCAGGATACGGCTGCCCGTACGGAGTTCCAGCCCGGCCTGGGCCTGGAGCATGTCCTGCGGGGAGACGGCTTGCCCGGCCAGGTCCAGAACAAATTCGTACGCGCGTCCCAGGCTCTCCGTACCTTTCAGACGCATCACGCGCAGCGAATTTTCCGCGCATGCCTCGCAGTGAAACGCAAAGCGTATCTGTGCTTTTTCCATGAGTGTCTTCTTGCCGGGTCCTGCCGGTTAATTGGTTTTCTTTTCTCCGTCGGCTTCGCACCACTCCAGATAAGCCGATTGTGCCGATTTCAGATCTTCCTTCAGGTTTTCAATTGCACGGTTTCTGGAATTTTCAATGCTGGTCAGGGTGTCCATATTCATTCTATATTCTTCGATGACATCCTGGTGCTTACGGCGAACCTTATTTTTTTCTTCGCGGTATATAGTTATGCTGTTCGCCAGTCGAGTGCATTTTTTATTTAATCCTGTAGATTCCTGTTGTATTGTTTTTGTTTCTTTTGCGATTTCTTTTGATTGTTTAATAAATTTTTTTGTGTTGCCTACAAGTATTTTTTTTTGCTTTTCAAGTTTTTCCACTTCTTTGTTGAGTTTTACCAGGTCCTCTTGAGCTTGGACTACTTCTTTGGCAACTCGTTTTTCGTCTTTTGTTACGTTATATTTTTTCAAGCGCAATGATTTGCTGACTTTATAATATCTGTCATCTTTTTTGTCGTGAATTGTCGCGGCCTTCAAAATAGTTATTTCCGTCGTGGTATCGATGGAAAAATCAAATTTAGCCGGAAGCAACGACTGGAAGACGACCTGTGAGAGTCTTTCCGGCATTTTGATACATTCGCTGACCGTCATCTTTTTTTGGGTTTCCTCCGCAAGCATGACGCCTGCCTGTGCGATCTGCGGTACAACAGTCAGGCCTATGGGCACGATATTCAAGAGGCCGAGCTTGACGTCGTGGCCTCCGATAACGGCAAGAAATTTATCGAACAGGTTCGTGGTGGATTTTTCTCCCACGAAGGTGGACACCTGCGCGCCCACAGTGAGCTTCAGGCCGTCGGTGGCCTTCATGCTGATACCGTAGGTGCCGTCCGATTTTCCAGGATCGTCGTCGGTCGGCGTTATCGCAAATTTCAAACCGTCTAACAGGCCGTCTTGCATGCGTATTTTCCTGTTTATGATTTGTTTTCCGGCCCGGTGCCGCGCTCGTTGTTCTGCTGCGTTTGTTGGGAATCTGAAGCGCCGGACCGGGGCGGCGCCCCCAGGCGGATATAGTTCCCGCTTGTTTTGTTGTGAAAGAGCAGGTGCTGGTTCTCCCGCCTGTCTTCGAACTGCAGAAGGTTGCCGTGGGCCGTGGAAACAATGTTTTGCGAAGGGTTTTGCAGAGTGACCGGGCTGGCGTTGGCCGAATTGGGCAGCGCTCCGGCAATCACGGGGCGGTCCGGGTTGCCGTCCAGAAACAGCAAGGCCACTTCGCAGCCCTTGTGCAGGGGCAGGTGCATGCCGTGGTCGCTCCCGGCGTAGGGTTGGTTCATACGCAGCCAGGTCGAGGCTTTGCCGTCCTTGCGGCCGGAAAGGTCAAAGGGCAGGATGACTTTGTAGCGCCCGTGCGCATCGATTTCCGCGTATTCTCCGGATCCTTCGCCGTCTATTTTCGCACTGATGAATCCGTGGACGCACGGTTGCCTGGTCTGCCGCGCGGGCCTGTAGGGCGTGTTTTCCGGACAGGCCGTGAAGGAGTTGGCGTACAGGGCCTTTTGGTTGTCCTGACGGGAAAGCTGCAGCCCGATGGCCTGGGCCAGGTGGCCTTCCTGGTGGCCGTGATGCGCGACGCCGGTTATCAGGTATTTTTGATTGTAAGCGTCCTGGTGGTGGTGCTTGAGTTCAAAAAGGCGTCCGGGGCGAAACTCCGGGCAAGCGCCGGCGCCGGTGAAATGTCCCTGCTCGTACGCCAGACGCTGGGCCATGATTTCCACCTGGCGGCGGCATTCTTTTTCGGTTTTGGCATTGGGCGCGAACAGGTGCAGCTCCGCCGGATCGGGGTTCTGTTCGTGCCCTGGAACAAGCTGCTCCGCTGCCAGCGCGTAGGGCGCCAGACGGTAGTTGACGTCCCGGAGCGTGATTTTGCCGGGCCCGGCTTTGAGCCGTTTGCCGAACGTATGCAGTACGCGCTCCCCCAAATCCGGGTCCATGCCCGACACGGGCTTGAACTCCAGCGGGCCGCCCGGAATGTCCTGGAAAGCATGGGAGTCCGTAATGACGAGCGTGTCGGTTTCGCTCTGCTGGTCGAAAAAAAACAGGACCCCGTTTTGCTCCAGCGTACGCGCGAGAAACGTGTAGTTTGATTCATCGTACTGACAGATGAACTCCCTCTGTTCGTAGTCCTGCTCGAGCTTCAGCGAATAGTCCGTGCCTTGTTCCCATCCGGCGCTTTCCAGAACGTCCTGGATAAGGGCGCCGAGCGTCTTGTCCAGAAAAATTCTATTGTCCGAGGCAAGGGCCAGACGCTGCAGTCGAGGGGCCATTTCCAGATGATAATAGGTGAAACGTCCGGTCTGGTGCAGGTGTTCGGCGGCGGTTACCACCCCTTTGAACACGGAAGTCCGCCCGGCGAGGTGTACGTGCAGTTCCGCTCGCGCGGAAAGCATGGCGTCCAGATCCAGATCGCTTTTTTCCGACACCAGCAACAGTTCAAACCTGAAGAGTTCGGAAAGGGTTTCGTTGCCGGAAAAACGCACCACATGCAGAGTGTCTTCGGGAAAACCGGAAAGATGGAAATGAAGTAACGGTGTATCCATGGCAATGGTATTTACTGTGACAAGGTTATCAAGGAATTTTTATACCTGACAGTACTCACCGAACAATAACGTTATAACGTCCGCAATTCGTTTCTTTTTGGTAATGGCGGAACTCTTTTCATTGACAACGCTTGTCTCTTCTTTTGCCTCTATAGTCTGGTTTTCCGCAAGGGTATCCTCTTCTTCCACCAGTACGATTTCATCCCCCATTTTTTCCTCTATTTTTTTCGCAACCACAGTTTCTTTTTCCGTGGCATTCTCCTGGCTTTCGGCGTTTTCTTCTCTTTTTTTTTCAAGCGCTTCATTCTTGTCGATAACGATTATCACTTCTCCGCTGTTTTCTTTTTCTTCATCAACTACGTGTTTCAGACTTTTTGTCGCTTCGCTTTCGTTTTCTGCAATCGAGTTTATTTTATCGACGGCCGATTCCTTGGATTTTGTCAGGTTGATTACACATTTGGAGAGTGACTCGTTCAGTTTTTTATAGTTGTTTTCGACTTTTTTTGAAAAAAATTCGCTTCCTTTTACGCCGTAGGTTTTGCCGATCCGGATCGCCACCTGCTCTCCGGTGATGAGTTCTTCATAGCCAAGCACATTATTGGTGATAACCCAGCCGCCGGTCAGCGCGATGCTGGAGCCCAGGCAGACGCTGAGTTTTCCTCCGGCCGCCACGTTCAGCAAACCGTAGGGGGCGGTATAGGCGATTCCGGTTGAGACGTTTCCTTTTCCTGTCTTCCAGCTGTCGCCGCTCATCATTATTCTCCGGTGGTATTGTCGCCGCCGTCCGCATCATCGCCATAAACGGCGCCGACGAACATGGCTGTTGATTTGGTGGGGCAGTGCGCGGACAGATGCTCTTTGTCCGCGGTGTCGTTAAAATGAAGGTGGTTGCCTCCGGGCGTCCGGATGTGGGCTTTGGAGGTCGACGCGTCCGTAATGGGACCCGGGGCTTCGGCATTGGGCAGCGCGCCCAGGATAACGGGGCGGTCCGGGTCACCGTATTCGTACCCCACCAGCACTTCGGTTCCTCCCTGCAGGGGAAAGTGCAGGCCGTAGTTGTTTCCCGCGTGCGGACTCATCAGGCGTAACGGAGGCGAGGATTTGCAGGCCTGGCGTTCGGCTGTGTCGAAACAGAGTCTGACGCGGTACCGGCCGTGTTCATCGAGCTGCGCGTATGTTTTGCTTTCGCATTCCACAAATCCGTGCAGTCCGCCCGTGATCCGGGGCTCGGGAGCCGTATGCAGCGGACGGTAGGTACGGTCCGCGCGGATGGCCACAAAGCGGTTGGAATAGCCGGACGGTACGGGATGCGCCACGTCGCGCATGGCGGCCTGACCCGAGTGTTCGATAAGCAGGGGCAGATACCTGGTATTGAAGGAGTTCAGGGGATGGTCCTGGAGCGCGAAGGTCTGCCCCGGCAGCAGAAAGGGGCAATCCGAGCTCCCCATATGGCGGTCGGCCAGGGCGCTCAGTTTTTCCGCCAGCAGGGTTGCCCGCTCCCGCACTGTCTGGCTAGTCCCGGAGGTGTGGCCGAAGACGTAGTCCTCGCCGAATCCGGTGGCCGCCACCTCTGCCTGGGCCTCCAGGCGCAGGTCCGGGCGTTGGTAGTTCCAGTCCTTGAAGCGTACGTTTTTGGGAACTGCCTGGACTTTGCGGACAAAGCGCTGCACCAGACGGCCCGCATCGGGATGATCGCTGCCCGGAGGCGCGAAACGCAGGCTGAGGTCTGAGTAGTCCGGGCAGTCGTTGCGCTTGCCCGGGCTGTCCGTGACTACGAGCGTGTCGCGGTTGTCGGTGAATTCGAAAAAAAACGACCAGCCCTGTTGCGCGAGCCTGCGCAGCAAGAAGTTCAGATCGCTTTCGTCGTATTGGCAGAGGTAGGCGCAGGAGGGCGCCTCCTTGGTGAGCCGGAACGCGTATGCGTCCTTTTCCAGGCCGCAGTCCTGGAAAAGCTGCTCCAGCGCGCCGTCCAGTTTTACATCGATAAAAGTGCGGTAGTCCCGCGAAAGCGCGAGGCTGTGCAGCGTGGGCACGAGCACGCACTCCAGGTAGCATTTTCCTTCGTACGTACGCAGGACATGAACGCGGCTGATGCATCCGTTTTTGGTTATCTGGTCGCCGCCCTGGCGGATGGTCAGCGATGCGCGCGCGTTGAGCAGCGGCTCAGGTGAAAAGCCTGCTGCGTCGGTGCGGAGCTTGAGAGAGAACTCGAAGCAGGCGTCCAGTTGTTCCTGGCCGTGGAAGGCAATGACTTCGTATGAACACTCGGGCTGCGCCTTGCAGGTAAAGGCATACGTGAAGTGCTGCATTTAAACTTCCTACAGGTATCTTGATGATAAACGTATGACCATAGCAGAAAGATAAATAATTATGATTTAAATATCAGATAGCTGCCGAAAGTGCAAGTTGAGTCAAGAAAATCAGGGCTTGGCAGGCCCTGGTAGAGCGCGTTACGGGGAGGGACTGATGAAAAGCCCTTGGAAGCATGCGGCTGTCCAAGGGCTTTTCATGACAAATCAGAAATTGAATACTTTTGCTTCCGCAGCCATGTCGATCAGATGGGGGCCGCCATCCAATTGCATATTGGAGTGGAATGTCGCCTCATCCAAAGAACGATTGTTGGCGCAGGGAGTGCAAATACCCACTTTCACTTCATTTTCCACAAGGTACGGAAGGTAGTCCTGCGGGCAGTCTCCGGTGAGCGTCTTTTGGGTTAAATCCTTGCTTGAAACAGCCCACTCAACACCGCCGTCGATGAAAAAGATATCTACGTGGTGGCCTTTGCCGTGTGCGATTTTGGCGAACTGAAAACAACGTGTTGCAGCCTCATTGTCATTTTTGCTCAACACAAACAGAAAATTAGCCATGACTTTTTCCTTGGTTGTAATAAATGAAAACGTGGTTGAGTCTCTCGGACAACCGCAATGATCTTAGCACAGTATTTACCACAAATGAACGGTAGATAAGGGGGCGGGAAATAATTTAGCGGGGACGCAATTCTGGCAAGCTCAGATAGCGGGAAAGCCGCAAATAACCAGTTGATTACGCGGAGCAAGCCCGGGCTTTTTACATGCAAGATCAAGGTTCGCAGAAGGCATATTTTTTCAGACGGGAATTTCAGGGACATTTTGTTTTTGACGGTCAAAAGACGATAGGGCTATATTGAAAACGTAGTTTGATACGCATCGGAGGTACTTTCCCGATGTTCCGGGGCATTGATCACTGCTCGCTTGAGTGCTAGGGATTGCCTGCGATGAATCGAAGAGCGCGTTTCAATAAAAATTATGGGGTCAAGGTTCCTCATATTTAACCACAATATATTTTTGTCTGCGAGGTATATATGGGTAAGACTGTGCTTCCTGTAATTCTGGCTGGGGGCTCTGGTACCAGGTTGTGGCCATTATCACGGAAAAATTTTCCAAAACAGTATTTTCCATTGATAAACAAGAATTCGCTATTGCAGAATACTGTAACGCGCTTCAAGGATTATGAAGATATATCTTCTCCATTGATCATATGCAATGAAGATCACAGATTCCTTATTGCCGAACAGTTGAGAAAAATACACGTTGAAGATGCCTCGATTATGCTCGAGCCACTTGGAAGGAATACAGCTCCGGCAATCGCTGTTGCGGCATTGCATGCGCAGGCAATTGGTTTTGATGGGGCTTTGCTTATTTTGCCCGCAGACCATTACATAGAAGATTTGTCGCTTTTTCATGAATTGATTCAGAAATGCACTGAATTGTGCAGCCTGGGCAAACTGATTACTTTTGGAATCGAACCAAATTCTCCTGAAACAGGGTATGGATACATTAAAAAGGGGAATCAGATACAAGATGCGTATGAAATAAAGGAATTTCATGAAAAACCAGATCTGAAAACAGCTACCAACTATTATAATTCGGGGGAATACCTTTGGAACAGCGGCATGTTCATGATGACGCCGGATGCGTATCTGGATGAATTGTCCATTCATTGTCCCGAAATGCTCAAGGCTTGCAAAGCAGCGTATGGCGGCGGAATCAAGGATATGGATTTTTTCCGTTTGGACAGAGAATCCTTTGCAGCCTCTCCTGAAGACTCGATTGATTATGCCGTAATGCAGAAAACAGCCAACGGCATTATGGTTCCCTTTTCCTGCAAGTGGAGCGACGTAGGTTCCTGGGATGCAATCTGGAGTCTGAAACCAAAAGATGAAAATCAAAATGTTGTAATCGGCGACGTTGTCTCTTCCGACGTAAAACGTTCCTACTTGCATTCCACAAGCCGACTCCTCGCCGTGGTCGGTCTCGAAGATCATGTTGTTGTGGAAACTTCAGACGCTGTTCTGGTGGCCCCCAAGGACAATGTGCAGGACGTCAAGCTCCTTGTTGATAAGCTCAAAGCCAAAAAAAGGGATGAAGCGATAACCCACAAGAAAGTATTCCGTCCGTGGGGATCGTATGAAACCATTGACATTGAAGATAGATTTCAGGTCAAACGCATAATTGTGAATCCAGGTGCCAAGCTTTCGTTGCAAAAGCATTTTCACCGTGCGGAACATTGGGTTGTCGTTCATGGGACTGCAATAATAACCTGTGAAGATAAAGAATTTATTCTCAAGGAAGACGAATCCACCTATATCCCCTTGGGACATCTCCATCGCCTGGAAAATCCGGGAAAAATTCCTTTGCATTTGATCGAGGTGCAGTCGGGCAGTTATCTCGGCGAAGACGACATAGTCCGAACCGAGGATGTGTATGGTCGCAATAAGTAGTCGTTGGTTGCTTACGCCTCTTTTTTGAACAAAAAAGGGCTGCAAGGTCGCCCCTGCAGCCCGTGAAGCAAGTCTTTTGAATACCGACGGTTGCTAAACTTCGCCGATGGCGATGTCCAGAACCTCGAGCATGAAATCCACGTCTTCTTTGGTCAGGCACATGGGCGGTTTGATACGCAGTACGTTGCCGAAGAAACCGCCTTTGCCCAGGAGCAGGCCCAGATCCTTGGCGCGCTCGAAGACCTCCGCACAGGCCTTGGTGGCCGGTGTTTTGGCCGTACGGTCTTCCACCAGCTCGATGCCTGTCATCAGTCCCTTGCCGCGGACGTCGCCAATGATGCTGTGCTTTTCCTGCAGCTTTTTGAAGCCGTCCATCAGGTAGCCGCCGATTTCCAGGCAGCGCTGCTGGAGGTTTTCCTGTTGGATGACGTCGAGCACGGCCTTGCCGATGGCGCAGGAGACCGGGTTGCCGCCGAAGGTGTTGAAGTGGATACGCTGGGTCAGGGTTTTGGCGATTTCAGGCGTGGTCACCACCGCGGCCAGAGGCGCGCCGTTGCCGATGCCCTTGGCCATGGTCACGATATCCGGCATGACGCCCTGCAGTTCGAAGCCCCAGAATTTTTCACCCGTACGGCCGAAACCGGTCTGCACCTCGTCCGCGATGCACAGGCCGCCCGCGGCGCGGACGTACTTGTAGGCTTCCTGGAGGTAGCCGTCCGGATAGACCACCGAACCGCCGACGCCCTGGATGGATTCTGCGAAATAGGCGCCCACCTGCCCGGATGTGGTGAACTGGATCACGCTCTGGACATCCTGGGCGTACTTTTTGCCCGCCTCGGGGTCGTCCCAGCCATAGGGGCCGCGGTAGGGATCGGGCACAACCGCATGGTGTACGCCGAAACTGTGCGGCGCGTTGAACTTCCAGCTGCTGTGCGCGGTGAGGCCCATGGCGCCTGGGCTGCCGCCGTGGTAGCCGTTGCGCAGGGCCACGATGTCGAAGTTGCCCGTATAGGCCCGAGCCATCAGCAATGCCAGGTCATTGGCCTCGGATCCGGAATTGACGAAATAAACGCATTTGAGATCCCCAGGGAAACTCTCGGCCAGTTGTTCGGCGTATTCGGCAATGGTGGGGTGGTAGTAGATGGTGGTGGTGTGCTGCAACGTCTCCATCTGTTCTTTGGCCTTGGCGACAACGTACGGATGGCAATGTCCCACACTGATGGTGACGATGCCGCCGATGCCGTCCAGATAGCGGCGGCCCTTTTCGTCGTAGAGATACTGCATGGAGCCTTCCACGATCATGATCGGCTTTTTGTAGTACAGCACAATGCCCGGCGAGAGGTACTTGCTGCGCAGTTCGCTGATTTTTTCAATGGAAGGCCCGGCGTAGGGCTTGGGGGTGTGGTCGTAAGCAGGTAAAACAGGTTGCTTTGCGGATGACATGGACGTTCTCCTTTTCTAAAGCTTGGCAAGACGAGCGCTACGCTTCTTGGCCAGTCGTTTGAGCGCGCGGGCCACTTCGGGCAGGGCCTGGAGTTTGTCCGCTGCGGTTGCATAAAATTCCTTGGCGCGTGTTTCCAGCTTGCGGGCCGCTTCAGTGAGGGCCGCTTCGTCCAGTCCGGATGGATCGGGCGCTTTCAGCTCATACGGCGCGCGCGTAAAATCCCGGATGGGCTCCAGGATCATCTCCGAGACGTATTCCCGGCGGACCTGCTGGACAAACTTGCAATTCTTGGCGGCTTCGGCGCCCAATTCGGCCCAGGGACCGGCTTTGTCCGCCACCGCCTGGTAAAAGGCCGCGTCCCGCGTCTCCAATCCCTCGGCAAACGTCAGGATGGCCCCGAAATTTTCTAACGGCATACTATGGCTCCAAAAAGAGAGGACAAGGATCTTGGGCGACGCACCCACAGGGTCATAACTCTCCCTATGCTCCTTACGTCGCTGAGGGAGAGTAAGCCAAACCCCGTTGGGGAGGATGATCCTTCCCAGACCCCTGCAATGTTTTTATAGGAAATACTGCGTTGGTATTTACCAGTAAAAAGTTTTGGGGATTCTTAAGGACCTTTTTCAAAAGGTCCTTAAGCCGCCGGAGGCAAAAAAAACGTTAAAACCAGCGCTGGATCACGACTTTGGTGTCGGTGAAGAACTGGAAGATCTCCTGGCCGTGTCCTTTGACGTCGCCGAACATGGAATTGCCCGCGCCGCCGAAGGGGAAGAAACTCATGGGCGCGGCGATGCCGATGTTGATGCCGACCATGCTGGGTTTGACGCGGTACTTGAATTTCCGTGCGGCGGCGCCGTCCTGGGTGTACAGGCAGGCTGCGTTGGCGAACCCGCGCGTATTGACGATGTCGATGACCTCGTCCAGGTCCTGCGCGTCGACGATGCTGACCACCGGGCCGAAAATCTCTTCTCTGGCAATGGTCATATCCTTGTTAATATTGCCGAAGATGGTGGGGCCGACGAAAAAGCCGTCCGCCAGGCCGTCTACACTGATGCTGCGGCCGTCCAGCAGCAGTTCGCCGCCTTCGGCAAGGCCCTTTTCGATGTAGTCTAACACGCGTTTGCGATGTGCGGCGCTGATGACAGGTCCCATGGTAATGGATTCGTCCAGCCCGTCGCCTACTTTGATTTTTTTGGCGGCTTCCACAAAGGCTTCCTTGACCACGCCGTCCGTGTCGCCCACCGGGCAGAGGATCGAACCGGACAGGCAGCGCTGGCCGGAGCAGCCGAAAAAGGAGGTGATCAACGAGGGCAGTCCGGCCTTGAGGTTGGCGTCCGGCATGACGGCCACGATGTTTTTGGCGCCGCCCAAAGACTGGACGCGTTTGCCGGTTTCCCCGCAGCGCTGGTAGATGTAGCGCGCGGTGGGAGTGGAGCCGACAAAGGAAACGCCTTCAATGTCCGGGTTGTCCAGGATGGCGTTGACCACGTCGCGGCTGCCGTGAACCATGTTCACCACGCCTTCGGGCAGGCCGATATCGTCGAGGATCTCAAAGATCCGGGTCTGGGTCATGGGCACCTGTTCGGAGGGTTTGACCACGTAGGTGTTGCCCGAGACAATGGCGTAGGGCAGGAACCACCAGGGCACCATGGCCGGAAAATTGTAGGGGGCGATACAGGCGAAGACGCCCAGGGGCTGGCGATGTCCCATGCAGTCGATGCCGCGGGCAATGTCTTCCAGGGTGTAGCCGCACTGCAGCGTGGTGACCGCGGTGGCGTGTTCGACGTTTTCAATCATCCGGCGGACTTCGCCGCGGGACTCGTCAATGACCTTGCCCTGTTCTCTGGTCAGAACACGGGCGATTTCCTCGAAATTTTCCTCAAAGGCATCCTTGAGTTTGAACAGATAGCGCGCACGAGTCAGGGGCGGGGTTTCGCGCCATTCAGGAAAGGCGCTTTTGGCTGCCTGAACAGCCGTGTCCAGGTCCTTGGCTGTCGAATAGGGCACCTGGGCGATCTTTTCACCTTTGGCCGGACAGTAGACATCGCCGAAAACAGTGCTTTCCGAAGCGACCCATTCGCCGTCAATGTAGTTTTTTATCACGGGCAGACTCATGTACTCCTCCTCTGAAAGTTGCTCGGTGCAATATTGCCGTTCAAAACTTGATGCAATCTGGCCGTGTTTATTCGAAAAGTCAAGTCAAAACGGATCTAAATAACGATTTTCGTTTTTATACGTTGCAAAAAGATCGATTTCAGTTAAAAATTCATCAAAAAAAATTGATACATTTTTGTCTTGATTTTGGAATGTAAATTTTGAAACAAGGGTAGCTGCTTTCTGTAATTTAATAAAATCAGTAAGGTAGGAATTATGTCCAATGAGAGTGCATGTAGCGCGGACGCGGGGGGCAAGAAAAAGAAGCGGCGCAGCCTGGATCGTATCGACCGGGAGATGATCCGGCTGCTGCAACAGGACGGGAGAATTCCGAATACGGAAATCGCCAAGCAGATCGGCATATCGGAAGCCACGGTACGGACGCGGCTGAACCGTCTGACCAGCGAAGGCACCATTCAGATCGTTGCTGTGAGCAATCCGTTCAAAATCGGTTTTGAAATTGTGGGCATCATCCGGATCTGTTGCGATCTGGAGAAGATCGAACATATTACCGAGGAACTGGACAAGCTCGAAGAGGTCTGGTTCATCGTCAACGCCACCGGCAATTCGGATATTTACACCGAATTCATCACCCGCTCGCTTGAAGATCTGAACGAGCTCATCTATCACAAAATAAATAAGATAGACGGCGTAACCCGTACGGAGACGTCCCTGATCATGAATTATTCCAAACGGAAATACGACTGGGGTACGGGTTGGGACGAATAGATGCACGGAAGTGTTCCAGCCAGGGGATTACGCCGCGTACCTGGCTGGAGGTGGCACGGGCTCAGCTCTTTTCGCTGCTGCCCGTGGGCCAGAGCTGCGAGACGAGCATGGCCGCGAACATCAGCGTGCAGCCCAGCATGGCGCGCGAGCTCATGGTTTCGCCCAGCATCAGCCAGCCGGAAAGGGCGGCGAATACGGACTCCATGGAGAGCAGCACGGACGCGTGAGCCGGAGGAGCGTCGCGCTGGGCTACGATCTGCAGCGTATATGCCACGCCTACGGACACCAGTCCGCCGTACAGTATGGGGATGGCGCCTTTGGTCAATCCTTCCATGGTGGTTGTTTCAAACAGAATACCCGCGATACCCGAGAATACGGCACAGGCCGCGTATTGGCTCACGGCGAGCTTGAGCGGATCCGTACGGGTGGTCAGATAGCCGATGAGCAGTACGTGTCCGGCCCAGAAAAACGCGCCGATGAGCTGGAGCAGGTCCCCGTATTCCATGGTGAAGGATTCGGTGATGCTCAGCAAATAAAGGCCTGAGGCGGCAAGCGCCGCGCCCAGCCAGACGCCCAATCCTTGTTTCGCGCCAAAGAACATGGCTCCGATGGGGACAAAGACCACATAGAGTCCGGTAATGAATCCGGCTTTGCCGGCCGTGGTGTAGAGCAGGCCGATTTGCTGCAGGCTGGCCCCGGCGAACAGACAGAGCCCGGCCAGTCCGCCCCAGAGCAGATAGCGCAGCACGGGCTCGCGGTAGGCCAACGGTCCGGGCGTTCCCCGGTTTTTCAGGCCGCGCCAGACAATGGGGCTCAGGGCCAGAGCGCCCAGAACAAAGCGAATGGCGTTGAAGGTATAAGGTTCGACATATTGGCCGCCCACACGCTGCGCCACAAATGCGCAGCCCCAGATGGTCGCCGTGGTCAACAGCAACACATCCGCTTTCAAGCTTTTTGTGTTCATAATTGGTAAAAAATGCCTCCGGCGGGGGCACTCACTTTGCTTATCAAATTGAAGTAAAAAACGGGGCAAACAGATTCGATTCTCAGTATCGTAAACTCACTATGATAAGCGAAGTGAGTATACCCTCAACATCCAAAAGACGCTCAGAGTCTGTCTCCAAACTATCAAGGGTCATCTTTTTCTGAAAACGTAGAGGACAATCATCTAGAGACAGACCCATTCGGAAAAAATCCGTCAAAAGACCTCGCCCACCATACAGCGCGCGCTACCTCCCCCGATTTTTTCAATGGTCGGGATACTAACGGGAAGCAGGGTGCAGTACTCGGACAGCGCGGCCTTTTGTTCAGGCGTAAATGCATCGTAAGCGGTTTTCGACAGCAGCAGAACCTTGGAGTTGTCCGCCGTGTTCAGTTCAATCACATTTCCGCACATGTGATAGATCTGCTCCAGAGTGATGGGGATAATCTTTTTGCCCAGCCTGTGCAGCTCGTCAACGACCTTTTTCCGCTCCAGCTCATCTTTGATGGACTCCAGGCAGACAACGGCGAATTCTCCGGCTACGCTCATCATGACGTTGGTATGATAAATGTCCGAGCCGTTTTTATCCTGGCTGTGAAATGAAACAATTTTATAGCCCATCCGCTTGCCGAAATCTTCAAGAACTTCCAAGCTGCTGCGGGGAGACAAAACCGCGAATGCCACACCATGAACGCGGTCCAGAACCATGCTGCCCGTGCCTTCCAGATAGTGCCCGGATTTTTCATGCCCTGTAAGATCCGTCACTTTGTCCACAGCAAATCCTTGGTCCGTGATTTTTGTCTTGAGCAAATCGACCTGGCGTTCCGCCTGCCTGTTCGGGGCCATCATGGGATACAGAACAAGAACTCTTTCACCGTCGGATTTTTTGTGCACTGAAAACCAGTTATTGGGAAACACGGCGTCGGGAGTGACCACGTCTTTACGGCTGGGAAGGATTATGACGCGCACGCCCGCGTCCTGCAGCTTTTGGGTCATGTCCCCAAATTCCTGCAGGGCCTGTTGCCGGACCTGTTCAACATCATCCATTTGGTTTTGAAACACATTGCTTCCGGCGGTTTCAGCGTTAAATCCAAAATAATCCGGAGAAACCATAAGTACGGTGTCCGTATTCTGGACCGGCTCCACCTGTCTGTTTGTGCTGCACTCCCCAGGATACGCTCTTGCGGTTAGCAACAGAAAAAGAAGGAGAAATCCAATTGATCTTGCTGTGTTTTTTTTCATGGCATGCCCCCCTGATTAAAAATAAGGTTAGTATTGCGGGCCAGTTTGTCCCAGGCCGCTATTTGAAAAAACGTAAGGGGTATTGGATACTTTTTCTCTGAAAAAAGCAAGAACCCGCAATAACCAATAGGTACATTTCGTATGCCCGATGCACGAAAAAAGTCAGGACTGGTTTTCAAATTGTCGCACCCCAATTACACATGCGGCAATGAAGATCATGGGCAGGAAGGTAACGAATGGCAATGCGGCAGGACTTTTTTATTTTACAGAAAAAATATCCAATAAGGTGCCTCTGTTCAATACAAGACGCGTATCTGTTGGGGGGGATACTCGCAGGGCCGGGCGTACGGCTGCGGTCTGCCCTTAAGGTAGGCCTGTTGATGCGTTTTTTTCAAAGCTCGCCAGGGGGAACTCCTTATTACTTTCAGAGAATCGTACGATTGATTTGTTTCTCAGCCGCCGATGGTAATATTGCCGGGTTCCGCCGCCGTGGCGCGTTCGCGCAGATGCGCGGTGATCCGCAGTTCGATTTTGCGCAGGAAATACAGCACGCCGTAGACAATGACAAGATAAAAGACCGCGGCCGTAATATAGACTTCGTAGATGGCGAACGAACGCGCGGCAATGACCCGGGCCACGCCGGTGATGTCCATGACCGTGATGATGGACACCAGCGAACTGGCCTGCAGCAGAAAGACCACTTCGTTGGTATAGGCGGGCCAGGCCAGGCGGAAGGCTTTGGGCAGGATGATCCTGCGGTACAGTTTGAAGGTCCCCATGCCCAGGGCGCGTCCGGCTTCGATTTCTCCGTACGGTACGGACTGTATGGCCCCACGCACGATTTCGGCCGTATACGCGGAGGTGTTCAGGGTCATGGAGAGGATCGAACAAAAGTAGGCTTCTCTGAAAAAGACCCAGAGGTCGATGGAGGTCAGAAACTGACGAAATTGCCCGCTGCCGTAATAGATGAGAAATATCTGCACCAGCATGGGCGTTCCTCGAAAGTAGAGGATGTATGCGTATGCCGGGTATTTGTAAAAGGGATTTTTGGAAAGCCGCATCAGCGCCATGGGGATGGCCAGGCAAAATCCGAAGGCCAGGCTGATGAACGTCAGTTCCATGGTGACCCAGGCGCCGTCCAGAAGTTTAGGGAGGGACTCGATAATAATATCAGGCAGCAGCATTATTTAGCCCTCCGGACACCGCGGTTGGCCCAGCGTTCGCAGCGTTGCTGCCCCCACTGGGAAAGCAGGGTGATCACCAGGTAGATCATGGAAGCGGCGAAAAAAACGGTAAATGGTTTACGCAGCGCGCGTGAGGCGATTTCGGAGTTGCGCATCAGTTCGGGAAGCTGGATGACGGAGATCAGGGCCGTGGCCTTGATCAGAATCATCCAGACGTTGCCCAGTCCGGGCAGAGCGAAACGCCAGAGCTGGGGCAGAAGAATACGGCGGAACATGAGAACGGGCCCCATGCCCATGGCTTTGGCTGCTTCGGCCTGTCCGCGCGGGACCGCCATGATGGCGCCGCGGAAGACCTCCGTGGTAAAGGCGCCGTAAATGAATCCGATGGTGCAGACGCCGGAAATGAAGGGGTTGAAGTCGATGATGATTTCCTGGCCGAAGGCTGCGGTGATTTGCATGACCAGGGTGGGCACGCCGTAAAATATGAGCAGAATCAGCACCAGTTCGGGAACCCCTCGGATTACGGTGGTGTAGATCGACGTGAACATGTTGACGGGCTTGGACTTGCACAATTTTCCCCAAGCCCCCAGCAGGCCGAGAACAATGGCCACGAACATGGAGGACAGGCCGACAAGTATGGTGAGCTTGGTCCCTTTAAGAAGCAGCCATTCGTATCCTTCTAGGCCGAACATAGGTATTCCTCGATAATCTTTTTACAACGCGCAACAGGCAGGTGGGAAACCGGGGAACGCGGCAGGGCGTTCCCCGGCAGGATTACAGACTTAAACGTGCTTATTCGCCGTACAGATCGAAATCAAAGTACTTGGCGTTGATCTTCTGGTAGGTGCCGTCGGCGCGGATTTCCTTGATGGCTTTGTTGAAAGCCTCGACCAGTTCGGGTTCGCCCTTGCGAACGGCGATGCCGATGCCGGCGCCGAACCATTTTTCCTCGGTGTGGGCCGGGCCGACGAACTGGTAGTCCTTGCCGTCGGGCGTATCCAGAAAACCGCCCTGCAGTACGACGGTATCGGCGAAAACGTAGTCCACGCGGCCGGAGACCAGATCCATGTTGGCCTCTTCCTGTTTGGCGTAGGCTTTGATGTCGGCCACGTCGCCGTAATTGTCGCGAATGAAGTTTTCATGAATGGTGGCGCGCTGTACACCGATGGTCTTGCCTTTGAGGCCTTCCTTGGTGACGTCGGCCTTGACGTTTTTGGGGGCGACGAACTTGGCGGGAGTCTGGTAATATTTGTCCGTGAAATCAACTTTCTGCTGGCGTTCTTCGGTAATGGACATGGAAGCCACGATGGCGTCGAACTTTTTGGCCAGCAGGGCGGGGATCAGACCGTCCCAGTCCTGGACCACGAATTCACAGGTCACATCCATTTTTTCGCAAAGGGCTTTGGCGATATCAATGTCGAATCCCTGCAGCTGGCCTTTTTCATCAACAAGGTTGAAAGGAGGGTAGGCGCCCTCGGTGCCGATACGTACGACTTTTTTGGCGGCGAACGCCGCGCTGGAAACCAGCATGACGGCCGCGAGCGCACAAACAGCGATCATCAACATCTTTTTCATTGCATCTCTCCTCACGTATTTTTCAGGTTATGCCTGCCCGTTGTCTTCGTTGCCGAGAAAACGCGACAGGAAATTGCGGCAGATTTCGGAATGGGGATTCTGGAAGACCTGTTTCGGCGGACCCTGTTCCTCCACATGGCCCTGATGCAGAAACATGACGTGCGAGGCCACGTCCTGGGCGAAATCCATTTCGTGGGTGGCGATGATCATGGTCCTGCCTTCCTGGGCCAGGGTCTCCATGACGTGCAGCACTTCGCCGACCATTTCGGGGTCCAGGGCGGATGTGGGTTCGTCGAAAAGGATTACGTCCGGCTGCATGGCCAGAGCCCGGGCAATGGCCACGCGCTGCTGCTGCCCGCCGGAGAGGTGCGCCGGGTAATCCTTGGCCTTGCCGGCAATGCCGACCTTGTCCAGCAGCTCCAGAGCCAGCTCTTCCATTTCCTTTTTGGGCTTGCCGAGAACATGCACGGGGGCTTCGATGACGTTTTGCATCACCGTCATATGCTCCCAGAGATTGAATTGCTGAAAAACCATGCCCAGGCGCGTCCGGATGCGTTCGACCTGTTTGTTGTCCGCGGGGATGAATTCACCCCGGCGGTTTGTTTTCATCTTGATCTGCTCGCCGTTGATCCTGATGCTTCCTTTGTCCGGAGTTTCCAGAAGGTTGATGCAGCGGAGAAAGGTGCTTTTTCCGGATCCGCTTGAACCGATCAGGGCGATGACGTCGCCCACGTGGGCAGTGAGGGAAATGCCTTTGAGAACTTCCAACGGGCCGAAGCTCTTATGTATGTCTTCGACCTCGAGCGCGGGGTGTGAGTTGTTTTCCAATGCTTTCTCTCTTACGTAAAATTCAATGCTTTAACAGGGATACAGTATTAAAAACAGCAATGTCAATGCAGATTTCCTGCTGGTTTGCTGATACAAATCAATCTAATTTAACAAAATTGCGTAAAAAGAAAGTCCCTGATGGTGCTTACTTTTTTGCTAAGCAAAAATAGTGCTCAAAGTTGCGTATTGTGCAGAATCGGTATTGTTTTTTATGAAAAATAAAAAAATGTGAAAAATGAGGAAGAAACAAGCTGTCGGGAGAGGAGGTGATAGGTTTGAAAAACTTGAATCATATTCAAAAAGTACAACCCTGTCATATTGAGGCGGGAAAAAGATTCAATTTTGTTAAAAATTGACTTCTCATTGGAGGAAGTCGCCTTGGATAGTCACAACTCCTTCCGTACGCAGGAAATCCGTTGGGAGGATATTGTTGCTTAAGGCTTAAAAAAACGTTCGCAGCCGGGTGTGGAGCGGCGAAGCTTACGCCTGATGCAGGGTGAGTTGCGTGAAGGGGATTTCCCAGCCGTGGGCATTGGCCGCTTCCACACAAGCCTGGGCAAAGAGCATGGACAGAAATTTGTAGTCCGCTGCGGCATCACCGGTAAAGCAGGCAAAGCAGCTGAGATCCAGGGAAGAAGCTGCGGCTTCCAGGAAACGGACCGAAAGGCTCTGTACCTGGAGCGCGTACCCCTTGGTTTCGAGAGTTTTACGCAGTGTCTGTTCGAGCTGGCCGGGGATTTCCGTGGTGATGTTTTTCTGGTGTTTGTAGTCGAGTCCGAAGATGACTTTGATCGCAAAGCCTTCTGAGAGATTTTGCGGACACTGACTGAGAAAATCCGTGGTCAGATATGTCTTGGGCGAATCTCCGTAGAGTTTCAGCCGTACCTGTTCGGGAGTCTGCATGTCCACCTGGCCGAAGGTGGCATCCGCCAGGAGCACCCAGTCGCCCTGGCCGCAGGGAAACCAGGGTTCGCTGGCCGTGGCCGGGCGTGAAGACTTGTCCACCAGATCTTTGAGGCGCAGCCGCAGCACACCGCCTGACAAATTGGGATTGGCAAGGATGGAATAATACCCGATGGTCATCACCTTCCAGGAGATACCGTCCACCAGAATTCGTTCGCCCTTGCGGACCGTGCCCAGGTTCAGCAGCAGTTTGGCCTGTTCGATGTACAGGGGGAGGCTTACACGGGCCGACCAGCCCAGGCCGAGCAGCAGGAGCAGCACGATACCCAGCAGCACCCAGTCCCCGGCCGAATAGAGCACCAGCAGCATGGCCACCACGGCCAAAGAATAGGTACAGATGCCGTACGCCAGCGCGATCAACCGCCTGGTGGTCATGGAACGGATGATTTTGTCCGTCCTCAGGCGGCGTTCTACTTGCCTGCCGATAAACCGTAGCAGAACAATCACGAACAGGAAGGCTCCTGCGGAAAGCAGAATATTGCGTCCGCGTTTCTTGAAGAACGTTTCGGTCAACCGCGTCAGGGAGCTGACTATGGACGGATTGTTTTTCAATTCCTCGTCCAGGCTGAGTTCAAGATACGCGATTTCGCTTTGCAGTTGCTGACCGCGCTGCAGCCAGTCCTGAGCAAGGGCCTGGAGTCTGGTTTTGAGCGTACGGTCTTCCACCTGGTCCAGAACATTATTGATACGCGTCATGGCCAGCTGCACTTTTTCCTGAACCTGTCTGGCCTTGTTCAGTTTTCGGTTCAGCTGTTCAATACGCCGCGGTCTGTTGGTGACGGCCTTGAGTTCGATGATGATAGGCGCCAGAAGTTCCCGAATCTCGGATTCCAGATTGATTTCTTCCTTGTCCTCGCTGGTGATTTCATCCAGGTCAAAGCCCGAGGCGGTGCGGGCGAAATTATCGATGAGATCGTCCATACGTTCGTACAGATCGGTCAGGTCTTCCTTGATACGGGCCTTTTGTGTCTCAGGAGCGCTTTTCAGCTCCTTTTCCATGCTGCTGATCTGAATGGCGGTGGCATTGATGCCATCCAGGATGGCTTTCAGGGTTTGTTCGAGCGGGGAATTCTTTCTGGTGCCGGAAACGGCCGTGGCGCCAGGAGCCGGGCTGGTTTTCACCGCAACAGCCGTGGATTCCGTACAGGTCAGGAAAAGGCAGAAAACAACAAGGAATAGGGCAAGGTTTTGAAATATGCGCATAGGAAATGTAGGGGCTGCGGATACGATACGGGTCCTGATGGCAAAGTAGTTTGGTGCGTTTGGAAAGAATGCAGAGGCTGGATGGCTGGTTCGGGATTTTCAGTAATGATTGCGGGAGGAAGCTTATGAATACTGGTTGATGATGGTTCCCGCCGTATCCAGGACAGGGGTAAGGGCGCCTGTGGATTCCGCCGTGATATGCCCGGTGGTTCCAATGCATATGTGTTGCATCATACCGATGCTGACATGCCCGGTCTCGGCAATGCTTACATGCCATCCCGGTTCGGCGTATGTGTGGCCGCCTCCTTCGACAACCGTGTGTCCGCCTCCTTCGGCGAAAGTGTGACCTCCTCCTTCGACAACCGTGTGTCCGCCGCCTTCGGCAAAGGTGTGTCCGCCGCCTTCAACGGTAAAATGCCCGGCGGGCGCAGCAGTAACGCTGCCCGCTTCGGCGGGGGTGATGCTGCCCGCACCGACGGGTTCCACATGCCCGGCAGGAGCGGGGATGGTCTCTCCGGGCGGAAAGGTCACGATGCCGTAATAACTGTCTGCCATCCGAATATCTCCTCTGGTAAAGATAAGATCGTGCAGGGTTTTGGCAAGCCCCTGCAGGGCTTACCTGTACCAGACCTGCAGTTGATCCTTGTAAAGGTGGAGATTGTCATTATAATCATTACGCGAAAGCCATTTTTCAATCAAGCAGTAGAAGATGACAAAAAGGTAACGTGAACCCATTTCACGGATTTTGAATTTGGATATGCCTTCCTTGCGATTGTACCAGCTGTTGGGCAGTACCGCATAGTTGTGCCCACGTACGATGGCTTTAAGCGGCAGTTCAACGGTCAGGTTGAAATGATAGGAAAGCAACGGCTGCAGTCCGGCGATGGCGGAGCGGCGGTACAGCTTGAACGCATTGGTGATGTCGTTGTAACGGAACATGAAGAGCATTTTTATCAGCAGGTTGCCCATCCGGTTCAGGACGAGCTTGGGCAGAGGATAATCAATGACTTTTCCGCCTTTGACAAAGCGCGAACCAAATACGCAGTCGTAGCCTTCCTGCAATTTGGTATAGAAGCGTACCAGATCATGCGGATCGTCCGAGCCGTCGGCCATGACAACGGCTACGGCGTCACCGCGAAAACTTGCCAGGCCCGTGCGGACGGCGAACCCGAATCCATTGGGAGGCGGGTTGTTGAGATGGCGCAGGCAGGGGAGTTCTTTTTCCAGCTCAATCAAAATGGCTTCGGTACGGTCGGAACTGTTGTCGTTGACGACCAGCAGTTCATGGGCGATGCCCGCGTCAGTCAACGTAGTGGTCAGGCTCCGAAGCGTGTTTTCAATATGTCCTTCTTCGTTATGGGCCGGAATAACCACGGACAGCAGATTTTCCTGTCCGCATTTTGCCCATTCGGCCAAGGTTTGGATTTCCAGGGTCATGGTATTTCCTCAGTTTTTGTTACAGGAGCTGCAATTGCCGTTCGCTTTCGGTGCGTACGCGGTAAATTGGGGAGTCCCCTAGTGAAAGTTCATTTCCGTCCAAAAGGAAAGTTTGGTTGTGTCCTGCGGGTTGCGCATGATGACCAGATGCTGACAGTTTTTTTCCGGTAAGGCAACTGTCAGTGGTTCGGCGGATTGCGAGAACGTACGCTCGAAAACCAGCTGCTGCGCGGCAGAGTCATCCGTGCAATAGCCCTGATAACTGGCGGAATTCATCTGCTTCTGCTGCGGAAGAATCACCTGCGCGGTGAAACTGCGGGCGGAAGCAGGCACCGGCAGAGCAAAAGCACCACCCGGGGCCACGGCAAGGCTAAATTGATTTTGCCAATACCATACGCGAAGCAGTTCTGGAGGACCGGACGCATCCAGGTCAACATGGAACAATGTTTTGTAAGCGCGTTTGTATACATCCCGACGCAGATAGATATTTGAAAAAATTGGTTTTGGGAACAGCTTGAAAAAAGCGAACATGTCGGCAGACAGGTGCTTTCCGCTGACAGCGGTGATTTTTTCCAGCCCGGTCAGCGCAATGGATTTTTGCAGCTTGGGCTCATTCAGCCCAAAATGTTGCTTGTTCATTATTGCACGGCGTTGCGCGCAATACGGTCCATAGGGATTCCAGTCCTGGTCGTTAATGAAGAGTATTTCATTCGGATGCGTAACTATTTTGAGTAACATAAGCTGGGGTGGAACGCTGGCTGGGGTAGATTGTTCGTGAGCATAAGACCCAGTATAACAATATCCAAAAAAAACACCCAGCATTACAAGAAGCACGAGGCTGGCCGCTTCACCCCAGCGCAGGCGCTGTAGGGTCAGCAGGCCGCAACTCATGGCAAAGAGCAGAAAAATTGTATTTGCGTAGCTATAGTAATCGTGAACAAAATAAAGGTTGGAGAACACTAGGGGGCCGGCAAGATAAGTGCATAGAGCTATGACCCCCCAGATGCGAATAGGAGATTTTGTTATAAAAAGTGGCACCAGCACGACAAGTCCCAAGAGCGGGCCTATTTGCGTGTACTTTAAGTACAATATATAGGTTTTCCAGAGTTGTTTGCTGAATCTGAAGTCAAAAGTACCGAAATTCCAGGTAGTCAGATTCGAGCTGAGCAGAAAGCCCGCCAAAGGATTCTGGGCTTTGATACTGTCCGCGTAGTGGGTCCAAACAACGGCAATGACTACTGGAATACCCAGGGCCAGGGCGTATTTTCCCGTTACTGATGCCAAGCGTTTCAGCACGTTCGGGTTGCCGTGTTGTTCGCGTAGAACATTGAAAATATCCGACGCTCCACAAAGAATAACAGGGATGCTGGAAACGAATAACGTTGTTATTTTGACCAGACCGCCCAGAATGCCACAGGCAACAGCAAGGGCCAGGAGCCAGCGATTGCCTTGTTGCCGGAATCGGATAAAGCAGAACAAGAAACTTAAACTGAAAAACAAAGCCATGGACTCGATCATAATGGTCCGCGACCAGTAAATATATATCGGGCAGAGCAAAGTCAGACATAAAGGCAGCAAAGCCTGAGTTCGGCTCAGGCCCAGGCTGCGTCCAAACAGAAAAATCACCGGCAGGCAACAATAGAAAAAGAACAACGACACGAGCCTTCCCGACATTTCCAGGGGCATACCCGTTAGAATGGTCCAGGTTGCCATGGTCCACTGGTAAAGCGGAAATTCCATGGGAATCGACCAAGGGGCGCCCAACACCGGTGTTTCATAAGCAATTTTGTAGCCATCTATGATCGTGTAGAACGCACTCATAGCCGTTTGGGCTCTGCGGAAACTATGGTGAAATCCGATAGGATTTTTGAAACCGATAAAGCTACAATACAGGTTGAGTCCGATGCAAAGCAAAAAGAAAACAATAAATGCGATGCGAATCCTCTTGGAAAAAATTGATTGGTCCGGTGAAGCTACAGTTGAATTGATCATGGGAGGTTAGTTTTTTTGTGTGTTGTTCGAGATGTCAGAATTCTGCTCCAGAGCAGCCAGAACAGGCAGGCCGCGACCAATCCGCAAAGCCATCCGGCGATAACGTCGCTGGGATAGTGTTTGCCGAGGTAAATACGCGAATAGCCCACAGCCAGCGGCATGGCGTATATCCAGGGGCTGAGGCCGGGCCAGCAGTTGGCCGCCGCCACGGCCACGGCCATGGAATTCGAGGCGTGTCCGGACGGATAGGACTTGCCGTCGCGCTTTGTTTGTTGAAAAAAATCCGGACGGCGGTGCCATTGGCCGTCTTCACGAAACCAGGTTCCGGCCAGAGCATTCAACGGGCGAACGCGTCCGACCGTATGTTTTAAGG
This sequence comes from Desulfovibrionaceae bacterium, assembly GCA_963677785.2. Taxonomy (GTDB): domain Bacteria; phylum Desulfobacterota; class Desulfovibrionia; order Desulfovibrionales; family Desulfovibrionaceae. The sequence goes on from CAXXDH010000003.1 coordinate 1,643,422, forward strand.
CATTGGTGCTCATATCCGCGCATACGGTGCTGGCCAGCAGCACCAGCGCACAACACAGGGCGCGTTTGCCTCCCTGTTGCCGCCAGGTCCAGCACAGGCCGAAGATGACGGCCGCCCAGAGCAGACTCTGCTCCGAAAGCATGGGCATCAGCAGATTGAACAACGCGTTGCGCCCCTGGTTGACGGCCTTGAACAGGGCGAGATCCCAGGCCTGCGTCGCAAAATACATTGGTGGTACCGGACCTGTTGTCAGTCCGCCAGCCGCTGCAGCAGCCAGGCCATATTGCGTCCGAGGTCCTGCATGGTGTGCATGCCCTCGTCGTCCCGTTGCACTTCCCCTGGTTCGCGTCCGAACCCGATGTTCCAATAGCTCGAACCGGGGATGACCATTTCATTGACCAGAAAAAACTGGTTGATGGTGTTGAAAGCATGTATGGCGCCGCCGCGGCGTACCGCGACCACGGCCGCCCCGACTTTGCGGCGTAACATCCCGGCGTTTGCCCTGGCGACCATGCCCGTCCGTTCGATCAGGGCCTTCATGTTCGCGCTCACATCGGCGAAATACGTTGGCGAGCCTAGAATGAGCCCGTCGGCCGTGATGATTTTTTCCAGATAGCTGTTGAACGGGTCCGTGGTGACGGCGCAACGCTTATCCTTGTGCTTAAAGCACGTATAGCAGGCATTGCATCCGGCCAGGGGCTTGGGGCCGAGCTGGATGAGTTCGGTTTCGATTCCAGCCTGTTCGAGTTCCCGCAAGGCGATCCTGATCATAATGGCCGTATTACCGTCCGTACGCGCGCTGGCATTGATGGCGACTACATTCATGGGGCTTCCTTTTGCTAGAGCGTGTCAAGCTGAACAAGGAGTGCCTCAGGCGGCCAGAGAACCTCAAAAACTTTTTGCATGATAACAATGTTCTTATTTAATGATATATGATCATAAGAATGATTTGCTGTGATACCTGCCAAAAGTTTTTGGAGAGTCCAGAGAACCTTTTTTCAAAAAGGTTCTCTGGACGCCGGAGGCATTCTTATTTGCTGTGCCGTCAGTGCGCCTGGCTCCAGTTCGTGCCTGTGCCCCAGTCCACGGCCAGCGGAACGGAAAGGGCCTGGCCGCTGGGCCGGACGTCGGACATCAGCGCGGCAAGACGTTGCCCGGCCTGTTCCGCCGTGTCGGGCGGGGTTTCGAGTATCAGTTCGTCATGCACCTGCAGGATAATCCGGGCGTCCAGGCTTTGCAACTCGTTGTCCGCATCCACCTGGAGCATGGCGATTTTGATAATGTCGGCCGCGCTGCCCTGAATGAGCGTATTCACTGCCTGGCGTCTGGCCGCCGCCTGCAGCTGCTGGTTGCGCGAGTGGATGTCCGGCAGCAGCCTGCGCCGTCCGGCCAGGGTGGTCATATAGCCCTGTTCGCGGGCCTGCTCCTCCACGGCGTCGTAAAAGCTTTTCAATTTTTCCAGGCGGCAGAAGTAGCGTTCGATAAAGGCCTTGGCTTCCTTGAGCGAGATTTGCAGGTCTCTGGCCAGCTTTTGCGGCCCCATGCCGTAGATCAGGCCAAAATTGATGGTCTTGGCGTTGCGGCGTTCGTCCGGGCTGATTGCGTCCGGAGATTTGTCGAAAAGCACTCCGGCCGTACGGCTGTGAATGTCTTCGTTGTTCAGAAAGGACTGCACCAGGGTGGGGTCCTGCGAGAGGTGGGCCAGGACGCGCAGTTCGATCTGCGAATAGTCCGCAGCCACCAGCAGCTTGCCGGGCGCGGCCACAAAGCACGAGCGCATCCGTTTGCCGCCCTTGCCGCGAATCGGGATGTTCTGCAGGTTGGGATTGCTGCTGGAGAGCCGTCCGGTGGCCGTGGCGGTCTGGTTGAACGTCGTATGGACCCGTCCGTTTTTGTCCACCAGCTTGGGAAAGGGCTCCAGATAGGTGGATCGCAGCTTTTCCAACTTGCGGTATTCGAGGATGTCGTCGATGATCGGATGCTCGCCCTGAAGTTTTTCCAGCACGGCCTGCGAGGTGGAGGCGCTGCCGCCCGGGGTTTTGCCGCCGGGCTTGAGTTCGAGCCGGTCGAACAGCAGCTCGGCCAGCTGCTGGCTGGAGCGGATGTTGAATGGTCCGCCCGCCACTTTATAGATCCGCTTGCTGATGGTGTCGATTTCAGTCCGCACTTCGCGCAGAAATTGTCCAAAAGCCTCCAGATCGATGGCGAAGCCGCGTTGTTCCATTTTGGCCAGTACCGGAATCAGCGGCGTTTCCAAGTCCCGCAGCAACGTTTCCAGACCCGCGTCCTGCAGCTGTTTGCGGCATTCGCGCCCCAGGGTCAGGGCATCCAGGCCGGGTGCCTCGGGGTGCAGTTCCAGATCCTGTGCAAAGCGCGTACGCAGGTGTTCAAACGAATAATCGCGTTCCTCCGGATTCAGCAGATAGGCGGCCAGACCGATGTCGAACCATTTATCCCTGTCCAACGGGGCCTTGAGTTCGAGCAGCGAGCCGTAGAGCTCCTTGATGGACGGACAGAACAGCGTACGCGCCGGTTGCAGCTGTTTGGCCAGATCCGGCAACGCGGCCAGGGCGATGAGGTCGGCGGTGCCGCCGCCGTAGAGCAATTCCAGGGGTTCGGGTTCGCCCAGGCCGAGCCGGAAACCATCCTTGGCGGTTTCGGAAGCCAGGCCCAGTTCCTTGTCCGCCAGATCCGGCAGCTCCTTGGCCGAAGCGATTTTGGTAACATTGATTTTTGCAGGCGTTTTGGCTGCGGCTTGGGCCTCGCCCGTACCGGGCATGTCGGCCTGCAGTTCGCGCAGCAGCGAATGAAATTCGTATTCGTGCAAAAAGGCGGCGATTTGTTCGGGGTCTGTCCGGCGGGTCTTGAAATGGTCCAGATTCAGGTCCGGCACCGCGTCCGTGAGCAGGGTGGTCAGCTGTTTGTAGAGGGGGAGTTCGTCAAGGCAGGCTTCGAATTTTTTTTGCAGCGCCGGCTTGAGCTTGTCCAGCCCTTCCATGATGGCTTCGAGCGAGTCGAACTCCTCGAAAATTTTTTCCGCTGTCTTGGGCCCCACGCCGCGGACTCCGGGAATGTTGTCGCTGGAGTCGCCGATCAGAGCCTGGAAGTCGGGCCACTGGGAAGGCTCCAGGCCGGTTTCCCGGCGAAAATCTTCCAGGGTGGTGAGCTTTTCCTTTTTGGCGCCCGGATCCCAGAGAACCACATTGCTGTCCAGGCACTGTTTGAGATCCTTGTCAGCCCCCACGATGACCACGGGCCGCTGGCCTTTGAAACGGGCGGCCAGGCTGGCGATGAGGTCGTCGGCTTCGTTGCCCTGGGAGGTCTCCACAGCCAGTCCCAGCACGTCCAGAGCCTGGCGGATGGGGTCCAGCTGCTGGACCAGGGCCTCGGGCGTGGCCTCGCGCTGCGCCTTATAGGGTTCGAACATCTCGTGGCGAAAGGTCGGCCCCTTGCCGTCCAGAAAAAAGCCCAGGTAGGCCGGACGCTCTTCGCGCAGAATTTTCAGCAATACGCGCAGCACGATGAACAAGGCGTTGGTCGGGAAGCCGTCCGAGCGTTTCAGATCCGGAAAAGCGTAAAAGGCGCGGAACACGAACGCGCTGCCGTCCACAAGAAAAACCGGGTCCTTGTCAAAATGCAATCGTTCTTTCAGAGACATGGTCGAAACCTGCGTATGGTGTGGGTTGTACGGAAAAAAAACCAGCATGTGCCCAGGGCGTTCTTATCAATATCTTTTTGTCGCGAGTTTGCGCAAGAATTTCAACAGGCAAGGCTGAAGGAAAAATGGGCCGCAGGCGTAATGCGGCTACGTCAAGGGGCTTTTTTTCCTGAACACGCGGCATGGTGGAATTCTGGCCAAACGTAGCGGAAAAGAATTGGGAAACACGCCCTAGTGTGTAGGGAGAAAAGGGCGCTGGTGTCAACAAGAGGATAGGATTGTCGGATAGCAAGAGTAAGGAAAACGATTGCGGCATGACGGAAGCGTTTGTGCCATCAGCCGCCATAAACCAGCAAAGCCCGGACATTGCCGGGCTTTGCTGGGGGGATAAAATGTCACGGTTGATCAGGCTCTGGTCCAGGACGCGGTCTGTTTTTTGGACAGAGGCGGTCTTTGCTGCGTCTGATCCTGCTGCAGGGACAGGGTGGTCTCTTCCAGGTAGGCGTTCCGGTTTTCGTTGAGTTCCCGTATAAAGGCGTTGTTCAGGGCATGGCCCGAACAGAACAGCTCGAAATCGCCGAGCAAGGGGTATTCCAAGACGGCCATGTCGCCGATAAAATCCAAGAGTTTGTGGCGGACGAATTCGTCCGAATAACGCAATCCTTCTTCATTGAGCACGGACTGGTGGTCGAGCACGATGGCATTGTCCAGCGAGCCGCCCAGGGCCAGGCCGTTTTGATGCATCAATTCCACGTCTTTGAGAAAACCGAAGGTGCGGGCCTGGGCCAGTTGCCGGCAAAAAGTTTCCGGAGTCAGCTCCAGGGAAAAGAGCTGGCGTCCGATGCACGGATGCGGAAAATCAATGGTGCAGGTGATCCGCAGGCCGTCATGAGGTTTGGCCTTGATCCATTTGTTGTCCTGCTCGATCGCCAGGGGTTTTTTCAAACGCAGCATACGCCGTGCACGCCCCTGGGAAGCCAGGCCGGCATCTTGCAGCAGGGTTGCGAACGCCGCGGCGCTGCCGTCCATGATGGGAACTTCGCCGCCGCTGACGGTGATGAGAATGTTGTCGATACCCAGGCCGCGGATGGCGGCCAGCAGATGTTCCACTGTGGCAACGGATACGCAGTCGTTGCGCAGAGTGGTGCACAAGCCGGAAGCGTGCACGTCTTCGGCTTTGGGAGAAAAACGGCGCGGTCCTTTGCCGTTCTGGACACAGAATATGATTCCACTGTCTTCGGGAGCAGGTTGCAGCTGCAGTGTAACAGGACGTCCGCTATGCAGTCCGATTCCGGAGCAGGTGACTGGCTTTTGTAAGGTAGTTTGTTGCATATCGCCTCCTGAATACGGCCCAGCAAAAAGTATGCCGATATGATGATGTACTGGAAGCACAGGTAAAAAGGGATGTCGTATTGCTCTAGAGTCTTTCTAGAAGTAGCGAAAAAGCACTTTTGTTGTTTTTTTTGCTCTTTTTATTCTTAATAGGGACGGTCAAAATTTGAAAAAAATCGTCTGGTTATTACTTGAAAAACTTAAGATGACAAGCCGGTTAGCCATGATTACACTCTTGTCACGAAGGAAGTGTCTCAAAAAGCCCGTACTGCGGAAAGTAAATGGGATCGGTTCAATGAAATTCCTTGAAACCCTTGTTTGGTTTTTTTCGTCATTAAGGAATACATAGGACATTTCTTTTGTTTTTATTAGGCTAGCTTAAAAAAGCGGAGATCCACGGGGCGCAGTTGCAGGCCCCGCAACAGGAAATACAATGACTAATACGCAACGAACCCAGTCTGTTTTTAAAGTGTTTATGAAATATTTTTTGCCGGTGCTGTTTGTGGCCGCCGGCGCCGGTGCGGCCGTATTTTTTCTTGCCACACGTCCCGAGATGCACCGGGTGAAAGCCGTAGCCCAGGTGCCCATGGTCGATGTGGTCACTGCCGTGAGCAAGGAAGCGCCGGTGGTGGTCAAAGGTCAGGGCACGGTGGAGGCTTCGCAGGAAGTTATCCTCGAACCCGAGGTGGCCGGCAAGGTCATCTCCATTGCCCAGGATTTTCTTCCGGGCGGTCGCATCAAGGCGGACGAGAAGCTGGTCGAACTGGACAAGCGGGAATACGAGATTGAACTGCTCAAGGCCCAGGGCAGTTACGACTCCAAAAAGGCTGATCTGGAGTTGGAATACGGACAGCAGAAAGTGGTCAAGGAAGTTTTCAAGAACCTGGATGCAAGCGCCCGGACACCCATGCTCGAGACCAAGCTGGTGCTGCGCGAGCCGAATCTGAAGCAGGCCATAGCCAATCTGGAAGTGGAAAAGGGCGAAGTGCGGATGGCCGAGCTGGATCTGGAGCGTACGGTCATCAAGGCGCCTTTCAATGGCCTGGTCACCAAGCGTGATGTCAGTGTGGGCTCCAACGTCAACGCCCATGACGAACTCGGCACCATTGTTTCCACGGACGCCTACTGGATCGAGGTGGCTATTCCCATAGACCGGCTGCAGCATATTGATTTCCATGCAAAAGGCGGCGCCCCGGTCAAGATTTATTCCCAGACCAGCGACGGCGAATGGGACGGCCGCGTGCTGCGTTTGACAGGAACTCTGGCCGACAGCTCGCGTATGGCCAAGGTGCTGGTGGAGGTCAAGGATCCCCTCGGCCTGCAGGTCGAAAAACCGCGTGCGCCGTTGTTGATCGGCGATTACGTACGGGTGGAGATTCAGGGCAAGGACGTGCCGAACGTGGTGGAGCTGCCCCGCAGCGCTCTGCGTATGGATGATACGGTCTGGATCGTGCACAACGGCAGCCTGGACATACGCAAAGTCGGGCTGGCCTGGAAAGGCGACGACACCGTACTGGTCTCCTCGGGCATAGTCGAAGGCGACAAGATCGTGCTTTCCGATCTTTCTTCCTCGGTGCAGGGCATGAAACTTACCGTACGCGAGGAACAGGCAAAAAAAGTGACCGCCATGGGCGCGAATCCTGCCGACAAACCCGCTGCGCCTGCTGTGCCTGCTGTGGAGGATAAGGCGCCCAGGGACGGGGAGGCCGCGCATGAGTAAGACGGACACTACTGACCAGCCCAAAGGCGCCATCGCCTGGATGGTGGGCAACTCGGTTGCGGCCAACATTATAATGGTTCTGTTCCTGGTGGGCGGTCTGATTGTGGCCCTCCAGGTGAAACAGGAAATTTTTCCCGAATTCAACATGGATACGGTGACAGTCACCGTATCCCTGCCCGGCGCTGGTCCGGAAGAAGTGGAAGAAGGCGTACTGCTGCCCATTGAGCAGGCCATTCAGGGGCTCGAAGGTGTCAAGGAAGTCGACTCCACAGCTTCGGAAGGATCGGGCATGGTCAGCGTGGAGGCGCTGGAGGGCGCGGACGTCACCCGGCTGTGGCAGGATATCAAGGGCGAAATCGACCGGATCGACAATTTTCCGGACGAGGCCGAAGAACCTTCGGTTAGCATCGAAAGCCATCAGCATGAGGTGATTTCTTTTATCCTTTCCGGAAATCAGTCCGAACGCGTATTACGTGAAAAGGGCGAGGAAATTCGCGATGAACTGCTGCAAAGTCCGGACATAACCCAGGTGGAACTGGGAGGCGTAAGGGATTATGAAATTCATATCGAGATTTCCCAAGACAACCTGCGGCGCTACGGTCTGACCCTGGAAGACGTGGCCCAGGCCGTCAGCGAGGCCTCGGTGGAGCTCGGAGGCGGCAGCCTCAAAACCTCCAGCGGTGAGATCCTCGTCCGTATAGACGACCGCAAGGAGACCAGCCAGGAATACGCCCGCCTGCCGCTGCTCACTCTGGAAGACGGCAGCCGGATTTTGCTTGAGGATGTGGCCACCGTACGCGAAGGCTTCGAGGAGTCGGACCAGTGGGCCTCGTTCAACGGCAATTCTGCGATCATGGTCGACGTCTACCGCGTGGGCTCGCAGACGCCCGGATCCGTTGCTAGCGCGGCCAAGGCCATCATCGAAAAAATCAAGCCCGATTTGCCGGGCGGGCTGCATCTTGAAATCCGTCGCGACGCTTCGATCATTTTTACCCAGCGCGCCGAGCTGCTGCTCAGCAACGCCTACATGGGACTGGGTCTGGTGTTCGTCTGTCTGGCGCTGTTTCTGGAAATCCGCCTGGCCTTCTGGGTCAGCCTGGGCATTCCGGTATCGTTTCTGGGGTCTTTTCTGATGCTTTCCTGCTTTGGGTTCAGCATCAACATGATTACCATGTTCGCCTTCATCGTCACCTTGGGTATCGTGGTGGACGACGCCATTGTGGTGGGTGAAAATGTCTACCATCAGCGCCGCCTGGGCAAAGGCTATCTGCAGGCCGCGGTGGACGGGACCAAGGAAGTGGCCATGCCTGTGATCTTCAGCGTGGTGACCAACATGGTGACCTTTTTGCCCATGTTTTTCATTCCCGGCTTCATGGGGAAAATCTTCAAGTTTATCCCCATGGTGGTCATCAGCGTGTTCACCATTTCGTTGATAGAGAGCCTGTTTATTCTGCCCGCCCACATCGGGCACAAACCCAGGGGCATCCGGTACCACGGGTTCCCGTTCGGGATTTTTCGCGCGCTGGGCAGAATGCAGGTCCGTTTCAGCCAGGGCTTCGAACGCTTTGTCCGCAAGGTCTACGGGCCGTTCCTGGGCTTGAGCCTGACCTACAGGTATACGGTCGTCGGGATCGGCGTGGCCCTGCTTTTGAGCGTCGGCGGCTATGTGGCCTCCGGTCGCATGGGGCTGGTGCTGTTTCCCAAGATCGAATCGGATTTCGCTTTTTGTCAAGTCGAACTGCCCTATGGTTCGCCCAACAGCCGCGTACGCGCAGTGGAGGAAAAACTCGAAAGGTCGGCCCAGGACGTCATTGACAGCTCGGGCGGCGACAAACTGAGCCTGGGCATCAATACGGAAATAGACGAGAACACCATCACCAGCCGGATTTTTCTTACTGATCCGGAGATCCGCCCCATCAGTACGGCTGAGGTCGCCAAACGCTGGCGCGAGGCCACCGGGTCGATCATCGGCGCCGAGTCCGTCAGCTTCGAATCCGACCACGGCGGTCCGGGCGCGGGCAAGGGCTTGTCCGTACGCTTAAGCCACCGGGATATCACCGAGTTGGAAAACGCGGGCAAGGAACTGGCCAGGCGGCTGGAGGACTTCGGCGGGGTCAGCGACATTTACGACGGTTCGGCCCAGGGCAAGAAGCAATACAGCATTCATCTGCTCCCGGCCGGCGAACGGGTCGGCCTGACGTCCCAGGAAGTGGCCAACCAGCTGCGCCACGCGTTCTACGGATACGAGGCCGTCAAGCAGCAGCGCGGCATCAATGAAGTCACCGTACGCGTGCGCCTGCCCGAATCCGAACGAGTGACCGAATCCAGCCTGGACAATCTGGTGCTGAAATCGCCCGACGGCGAGGAAATTCTCTTGCGCAACGCGGCTTCTCTGGAACCGAGCCGCGCCTATACGACCATCTCCCGGACCAACAGCCGACGCGTGGTGACAGTGACCGCCAACGTGCATCCGGAATCCGCCGCAGAGCAGCTGGCCCAGGAACTTAAAATCAAGGTCATGCCCGATATCGTGGCCCACCATCCGGGCTTGAGCTACAGCTTCGAAGGCAAGCAGGCTGACATCCGGGATTCCACCAACAGCCTGTTCATGGGGTTGCTGCTTTCGCTGCTGGCCATCTTCGCCTTGCTGGCCATTCCGTTGCGCAGCTACGTGCAGCCCCTGGTGATCATGTTCTGCATCCCCTTCGGGATCATCGGCGCGATACTCGGCCATATGGCGCTGGGCTATTCCATGAGCATCAACAGCCTGTTCGGCGTAGTGGCCCTGACAGGCGTGGTGGTCAACGATTCGCTGGTGCTCATTGACTTCGCAAACCGCCGCAGGCGCGAAGGCATGAGCGCCCTCGAGGCCATAAACGACGCGGGCGTCCAGCGCTTCCGGCCCATCATGCTGACCACGCTGACCACCTTCGGCGGCCTGGCGCCGCTGATCTTCGAGACTTCGCTGCAGGCCCGGTTTCTGATCCCCATGGCCATCTCCCTGGGCTTCGGCATTCTCTTCGCCACCTGCATCACCCTGGTCATGGTCCCGTCCTTCTATATCATTCTGGAGGACATCATGGACCTTTACCGCAAGCCCGAGGACCGGCAGGTCGATGGGGACACTCCGGCCGCGCATCCCGAACCCGCCATGAAAACCGGTTGATCCGGTATTCAACAACAAATAGTAACAGAACAGGGCAGCGGCGTAGAACGTTGCCCTGTTTTTATTGCGCATTTGTACGTATTTTGCGGCAATGCCCGGCGGCTGCCCCGTGTCCGCCGCTCTTGCCAACCAGCGGACTCTGTGAGAAGAAAGAATGAGTTCAAAATAACAGTTGGAAAGATATGGCCTGATACGCCAAGATAAACAACAAAACATTTCCATGACCCTGCTGCCGTTATTTGAATCCGTTTGGAACCGTACATCCAGGCTTGCGCACCGCCACAGCTTCGGCTCTGCTGTCGTGCGTTCACTTGTTATGGTTCTGGTGCTGCTGTGTTGCGCCATGCCCCGGTCCGGCTGGTGCGCCCAGGGGATCCAGTTGCGGAATTTCGTTCTGGACAATCGCGACGGCAATATCATGATTCGCTTCAGCCTCGAGTTGAACAAACGCGACAGGGATCTGATTCAGGCTATGCTGCAGGACGGAGCCCGGTTGCGACTGATATGCAGTGCCGCGCTGTACCGCAAGCGGGATTTCTGGACGTCCAAGAAGCTGGCCGAAGGCGTTCTGGACAGTCAGTTGCGCGCGGACGAACTTTCGCAGCGCTTCGTGCTCAAAACTCCTGACGGAGAAACCCAGGACAAAACCCTGGACAAGCTGCTGAGACGCGCCTGGGCCGATATCCAGCTCAATCTTGGTCCCTTCAGCCTGCTGCAGCGGGGCAATGAATATTTTCTGGATCTCGATGTAACGCTCAAAAAGGACGAAATACCCGCCTGGATGCGCTGGAGCCTGTTCTTCCGTTCCTGGGAAGCCGTGCCCGGAGCGCGTTATCAAATGAATTTCGAATACTGAGCCTGGCCATGAACCGGGATTCGATCAAGATCAGCGTAACCGAAGCCAAGGAAATCCGGCGCCGGCGCCGCGAGCTGCTCATTGCGGGCGGGCTGCTGCTGCTGATCGTTCTGCTCTCCCTCATAGAAATCAAGTACCTCGGGGTCGATTTTTATCTGTTCATGGCCCTGTTCAACATCAATTTCATTTTTCTGCTCATTGTTCTGCTGCTCGTGGTCCGCAACGGCGTCAAGCTGGTATTGGAACGCCGTCGCAAAGTCCTGGGATCGCATCTGCGCAGCCGTCTGGTCCTGGCCTTTATTTCCCTTTCCCTGGTGCCCACGGCTTTGATGTACATCGTCAGTACGCAATTCGTGCAGACCTCGGTGGAGTACTGGTTCAAGAGCCAGGTGGAAAAATCCATGGAATCCGCCCTGGACGTGGGGCAGGCCTTTTACAACCAGGCCAAGGAGAAGCTCGAGCGCGAGGCGCAGAGCATCTTGCGTATTGCCCGGAATCAGGACCTGGACATTCGCGGTCCGGAGTTCGCCCGGCTGCTCACGGAAAAATACACCGAATACAATTTGATCATGGTCGGGCTGGTGTCGTCGGATCTGCAGAACATGCATTGGAACTGGACCCGGCGCTTTGAAGTGGCCTGGCCCGAGATGAAGGCCAAGGTGGATTGGAAAGGGCTGCGCGCCGGTCCGGAGTTCTGGTCTTCCTGGTGGCCCGGCGCAGGCGATGATTTCGTCATCGGCGTGATGCCCGTGCCGCTGCCGTCCGCCGGCACGGACGGCCCGCACGGACCGGCCTGGAACTCGGGCCGGGACGACAGCCTGGTGTATCTGGTGCTGGGCGAGCGCGTGGGGTCGGATCTGCTGTTCAAGCTGGACCAGATCGTCCGCGGCGTGGAGGAGTACCGGAACCTGCGGACCCTGAAGCAGCCGCTCAAGGCCGCGCTGCTCTACAACATGGGGATGCTGACCCTGCTCATCGTGTTCGGGGCCATGTGGTTCGGTTTCCGGCTGGCCAAGGAGCTCACGGCGCCCATTCAGGCCCTGGCCGAAGGTACGGAGCGTATCGCCAAGGGCGATCTTGCCGTGCGCCTGGAAGATACGTCCAGCGATGAGCTGGGCGTGCTTGTGCGGTCTTTCAACCGCATGGCGGCGGACCTGGAACAGAGCCGCGCCAACCTGACCGAGGCCAATCTCCGGCTGGAACGGCAATATCTCGAACTGGAGCGCCGCGGCCGGTACATGGCCGCTGTTCTGGAAAACATCACCGCCGGCGTTATTTCCGTGGATGGCGCCGGGTACATCAATACCATGAACAAGGCCGCGGCCCGGATGTTCGGCAGGCCGAGCAACGAGTTCGTGGGCAAACAGGCGGCCGAACTGTCTCCGGAAGGGTACGAGCACATGGGAGAGGAAGTCAGGGATTTTTTTAATAGGAATCCCAACTCCCAATGGCGCAAGCAGTTGAGTGTGCCGCTCAAAAGCGGCGAACTGCGGCTGCTGGTGAACGTGGTGGCCATACCTGTACCGGAAGAACCCGGAGAGCAGAGCCAGCTGCTGGTCGCCGTGCTCGAAGACGTCACCGAACTGGAAAAAATGCAGCGTATGGCGGCTTGGCGCGAGGTGGCCAAGCGTATTGCCCATGAAATCAAGAATCCGCTCACGCCCATCAAGCTTTCGGCCCAGCGTCTGGAGCACAAGTTTGCCAAAAAGGTCGAGGATCCGGCCTTTGGCGAGTGCACCGGATTGATCGTCCGCCAGGTGGAGCAGCTTCAGGCCATGGTCAGCGAATTTTCCTCTTTTGCCAAGCTGCCCGAACTGCAGCTGGTCAAAGGCGATCTGATGCCGCTTCTGGACGAGGTGGTGGCCCTGTTTGAACACAGCCACAGCCAGATACGCTGGATACGGGAGAGCGAAGAGGCGTTGCCGCCTTTGAGTTTCGACCGCGAGGGCCTGCGCCGGGGCTTGATCAATATCCTGACCAATGCCGTGGAAGTTCTGGAAAAAAGGCCGGATGCCGCCGTAGTCATCAGAAGCGCCTACGACCCGCAGCTCAATCAGGTGCGGCTGGAGTTCGAGGACAACGGCCCAGGGATGACTCCGGAAGAGCGTTCGCGGCTGTTCGAACCCTATTTCTCGCGCAAACGCGGCGGTACGGGCCTGGGGCTGACGATACTCAAATCCATCATCAGCGACCACCAGGGCTACGTACGCGTACGCTCCGCACAGCACCAGGGAACGATGCTGACCATCGAACTGCCGGTCAGATAGCCTGGTTTTCTGCCGTATCCGCGGGGTGCAGCTCTTCGGGGAACAACTCCTTGGCTTTGGCCTGGGCATGGAGGAACACGGACAGCTGCCAGGCTTCGTAGCTGCGGATCAATTCTTCGGCATAGGGGGTGAGGGCGAAGCCGGCCTTGTTTCCGGCGGATTTGTCCACCAGTGGAGTGTCGATGGACCCTTCGAGTTTTTTGAGCCGTCCCCAGGCCCGCCTGTAGGACATGCCCATGTGTTCGGCCGCTTTGCTCAGCGATCCGAAGTTCTTGATGTTCTTGAGAAGCTCGGCCTGGCCGGGGCCGAATGTGAACCCCTGGCCGGACTCCAGCCAGACGCGCATGCCGATTGCGATAGGTTCCATGCTCTTTTCCCTGTGATTTTATTGTAGCGCGGATGTATGCCATGCAAGGACCATTGGTCAAGCATAGCACATCCGAAGCGCTTTTGACCAAAGATATTGCGGCAATTTCTGGAGAAGCAGCGGCTTTTTCCGGACAGTAGCGGCGAAAAAAAGCAAAAAAAGAGGCCGCACCCAAGCCGGAGGCAGCCTTTTTTTCAACGTAGGATGCGTGCAATGCGCCTGACTGGTCACGTATTACGTCTGCACAGTGCGGAAAAGGAATGGCGTCAGGCAGATTCACAAGGAACGGCGACAAAAGAAACCGTCAAAATATTTCTGTCTCCCTGGCGTTCGTACTGCAGGCCGTCGGCCATCTGCTTGGCAAAATAAATTCCCAGTCCGCCGATTTTGCGTTCCATCAGTCCCTGATTCAGATCCGGATCCTCTTTGTCGGTCGGGTTGAACGGCTCTCCCCAATCGGCAATCAGGATATGCAGCGTCTGTGAATCGTCCGTATGGCAATGAAGCTCGATTTCCCCCTCCGCGTCGGGGTAGGCGTATTCGATGATGTTGACCAGGAGCTCCTCCATCACCAGTTCGACTTTGGAGAGTTTCTCTTCCGGCAGGTCGCTCTCAGCGGCGCAAGCGACCACATGCTCGCGCAGTTGGGGGAGATTGTCCATCTCCGCCGCCAAACGTAATGGTTCCACTGGCTATTCCTTGCCGGATTCGAGTGCCTGTTCGAGGGAGTCGCAGACAGGAAACATGGTGGCGAACCCGGAGATGGTGAACACTTCGCGGACCATGCCTTCGAGATTGCAGAAGCGAATTTCTCCGCCGGCGGCTTTGAGCTTTTTGGCCACGGAAAGAATGCTGCGCAGGCCGGCGCTGCTGATATATTGTACGGGCTTCATGTCCACGATCATTTTGTGGCTGCCATTCTGAATCAGGCCATCGCACTTGGTTTCGAATTCAGGCGCGGTGACGGCATCCATCCGGCCGGAAATGGTCAGGATGGTGAAATCGTCTTTTTTCTTGGTTTCAAATTCCATACGGCTCCTCCTGGGGATACGTTGCACGCCGGCAACGATGCGCATTATTTGTCAACACGTGGATTGCGTATCTGCTTGTTTCTGACTGTAGCATTTAAACAGCCCAGCACTACCATTGGCCGCAGGCAAAGTCCATGAAAACCTGTGGATAAGGGGAAGGAGGATTTCATGGGGATACGATTTCCGCCCTTTAAAAAGGCATCGGGAGCCGTTTTCGGTTCCCGATGCCTGCTATATTCAAACGCGGTGTGTTTTGTTACGCCGCGTGTTCGGTGTATTCAGCGTCGATGACGTCGTCATCAGCGTCCTGCTGTCCGGCTCCGGGGGCGGCCTGGTCCCCGGGCTGGTAGCCGGTCTGGCAGCCGGTCTGGCAGCCGTTAGGTCCGCAGCCTCCGGCCTGCTGCGCGTTTTGCTGCGCATAGACCTGTTCGGCCAGTTTGTGCGCGGCCTGGGACAGTTCTTCCGTGGTCCGTTTGATGGCTTCCACGTCCTCGGACTCCATGGCCTGCTTCACTTCGTTGATTTTCCCTTCCAACGCGGCCTTCAAAGCGGCGTCGGCGTTGTCGCCCAGCTCGCGCAGGGTCTTCTCCGTATTGTAGACCAGTCCGTCGGCCTGGTTGCGCGCTTCGATCAGGGCCTGTTTGCGCTGGTCGTCCGCGGCGTGGGCTTCGGCCTCCTTGACCAGACGCTGGACGTCCTCCTCGGACAGACCGCTGGAAGCGGTGATGCGGATGGACTGTTCCTTGCCCGTGCCCTTGTCCTTGGCCGAGACATTGACAATGCCGTTGGCGTCGATGTCGAAGGTGACTTCGATCTGCGGCATGCCGCGCGGTGCGGGCGGAATACCGGCCAGTTCGAAACGGCCCAGCGTCATGTTGTCCGCGGACATGGGGCGCTCGCCCTGCAGAACGTGCACCTGCACGCCTGGCTGATTGTCCGTGGCCGTGGTGAAAGTCTCGCTCTTGCGGGTCGGAATGGTCGAGTTGCGCTCAATGAGCCTGGTGAACACGCCGCCCATGGTTTCGATGCCCAGGGACAGGGGCGTCACGTCCAGCAAGAGCACGTCCTTGACCTCGCCGCCCAGGATACCGCCCTGAATGGCCGCGCCCATGGCCACGACCTCGTCCGGGTTCACGCTGCGGTCGGGGTCCTTGCCGAAGAGTTTTTTGACCTTTTCCTGCACCAGAGGCATACGGGTCATGCCGCCCACCAGCAGAACTTCATTGATGTCCGCGGCATTGAGTCCGGCGTCTTCCAGAGCCTTGCGGCAGGGGCCTTCCGTACGGGTCACCAGATCCTCGACCAGAGATTCGAGTTTGGCCCGGGTCAGTTTGACCAGCAGGTGCTTGGGCCCGTTCTGGTCCGCCGTGACAAAGGGCAGGTTGATCTCGGTCTCCATGGACGTGGACAGTTCCTTCTTGGCCTTTTCCGCCGCCTCTTTCAGCCGCTGCAGGGCCATACGGTCCGCGGAGAGGTCGATGCCGTTCTCACGCTTGAACTCGGCCACCAGATGATCAATGACGCGCTGGTCGAAGTCTTCGCCGCCCAGAAAGGTGTCGCCGTTGGTCGAACGGACTTCCACCACGCCGTCTCCAACTTCCAGGATGGAAATGTCAAAGGTGCCGCCGCCCAGGTCGAAGACAGCGATTTTTTCGTTGTTCTTCTTGTCCAGGCCGTAGGCCAGGGACGCGGCAGTGGGTTCGTTGATGATCCGTTTGACCTCAAGACCGGCGATGCGTCCGGCATCCTTGGTGGCCTGGCGCTGGGAGTCGTTGAAGTACGCCGGTACGGTGATCACCGCCTCGGTGACTTTTTCGCCCAGGTAATCCTCGGCGTCCTTTTTGAGCTTTTGCAGGATCTTGGCCGAAATTTCCGCAGGACTGTAGTTGCGGCCGTCCACCTTGACGGCGGCATCGCCGTTGGAACCCGCGCTGATGGCGTACGGACTGGTCTTTTCCCAGTCGCGGACTTCGGGGGAATCCTTTTTGCGGCCCATGAGCCGCTTGATGGCGAAAACGGTACGCTCGGGGTTGGTCACGGCCTGGCGCTTGCCCAGCTCGCCCACCAGCTGCTCCTTGTCCGTAAAGGCCACCACGGACGGGGTGGTCCGGCCGCCTTCCGGGTTGTTGATGCACTTGGGTTCTTTGCCTTCCATAACATATACGCACGAATTGGTGGTTCCCAAATCGATTCCGATAATTTTACTCATGTTCTTACCTCCCAATTTCAACAAATTTGTAAATATAATAAGTCGAATTTTTGTCTGGTCAAGGGGACAGGCTAATTTTGTAATGAATTGTATGCAGAGGAGACAAAAAGGCACAGGGGGGTACAGCTGCAAATCTTTCCGGAAAAGGCGGACATCGTATCGTCGGGATTCCGGACGATACCGCGCGGTTGCGCTTTTCAACATTTCGGGATCGCGCTGCTTCGTGATTAAATGATAATTGGGGATTTCCGGCTGTCAAGGCGCTGCCTCTTCGGCAAATGCGCCCGGAGAAGTTGACGCCGGGCATAAAAGCGCGGCACTGTAAAAAAACTCAGTTCTGTGGCCCTGGTTGGTGCATCAAAAGAAAAAGGAGACGTGAGGGCATGATTCGCAGCTATCTGGCGCCTGGGTTGTGGTTGCTCTGGCTTTTGTACTTGCTGGCGACGACGTCGCGGGGAAAGCCGTCAGTCCGGAGTGGTGGCGGGTCCAATGTTGCGCAGGTGATGACACTTGTCGTTGCAGGAGCGTTGCTGTTGCTGCCGCCGGATCTGTTTCCCGGCTTCGGAGTTCGGTTCCTGCCGGAGCATGCCGGATTGTTTTGGACCGGGATCGGCCTGACCGCGTTGGGTTTGTTTTTTACCGCCTGGTCGCGGCATTGCATGGGGACGAACTGGAGCGGAGCGACGGTCATCAAACAAGATCACGAATTAGTGCGTACGGGCCCTTATGCCCTGGTGCGGCATCCCGTGTATACGGGTCTGCTTACGGCGTTCATGGGGTCTGCTTTGGTGCTGGGGCAATGGCGCGGGCTGGCGGCCGTGGCTTTGGCCATGCTTGCGTTCTGGCGCAAGGGGACGCAGGAGGAGCGGATATTGCTTCAAGAGTTTGGTGCGGCCTACGAAGCGTACCGGCGCCGCGTCAGGGCCGTGATTCCGTTTCTCTTGTGAAACGGAGTTCCAAAAATGCAAGGACAAGATTGCAGATATCCGGACGTTGTAGAGAAGCAATATGCCGGGATGCCTGACGTTATTGGCTGAAATAATGTCCAGAAAATTTTGATTGTCAATGAACCTCCTTCGAGCTATTGTATTCAGTTCGGTATTATGTCCTTTTAAAAATTCCTCGAGTGCCCAGGCCTGGGCGGAGAGTTTCCATGTCCAACGAAGTATCCCGTAAAAATCTTGTCGCACTGATCGGACGTCCCAATGTGGGCAAGTCCACGCTGTTCAACCGGCTGACCCGGGGCAACAGGGCGCTGACCCATGACCGTCCGGGCATCACGCGCGACCGGATGTACGGTGAAGTCCGGCGCGGCGAGCTGCATTTCGGCCTGGTGGATACGGGCGGTGTGAATCTGGGCGTCACGGGCTCCGTGGTCGAAGGGCCCAACGAGCTGCGGGGCTTTGAAAGCGAAGTCTTCGAGCAGGCCCGGCAGGCCTTGGAAGAATCCCGGCTGGCGCTGCTGGTGGTGGACGCGCGCGACGGCTTGCTGCCTCTGGACGAGCAGCTGGCCGCATTTTTGCGCCAGAAGGGCCACCCCGTGCTGCTGGTGGCCAACAAGGTGGACGGCAGCGAGCAGGAACAGGTGCTGCTGCCTGAGTTCTACGCCCTGGGAATGGAGATCGTCCCCGTATCCGCAGCGCATCGGTACAATATGGACGGCTTGATCGAACGTATCGCGGATATGCTGGCGGAGCTGCCGGAGGAGGATTCCGAAAAGGAATACGTGGACGCAGGCCTGCGTCTGGCGTTGCTCGGTCGGCCCAATGCCGGAAAGTCCTCTCTGGCCAACGCGCTGCTCGGCCAGGAGCGGATGATCGTCAGCGACATTCCCGGCACCACCCGGGACAGCGTGGACCTGAGCCTGGAGGTGGACGGGCCGGACGGCGAACGCAAGCGCTACGTGTTTGTGGACACCGCGGGCATCCGCCGCCGCTCCAGGATCGTGGATACGGTCGAGCAGCTCAGTGTATCGGGATCGCTCAAGAGCGCGCGCAAGGCCGATGTCAGCCTGATGGTGCTCAACGCGCAAGAGGGCATCGCCGTACAGGACAAACGACTGCTGTCCTATCTGGACAAGGAAAAAATTCCACTGATTATCCTGCTCAACAAGGTGGACCTGTTCGAACGCCGGGAACGCCCCAAGCTGCGCCAGACCTTCAAGGACGAACTGGGAATCTGCCCGCATGCGCCCATGCTGCTGGTCTCGGCCCTGACAGGCGCAGGACTGGACAAAATTCTGCCCACGGCTGAAGAACTCTGGAATGAGTGCGCCCTGCGCGTTGGCACCGGCCAGCTGAACCGGATGATGGAGCAGGCCCTGGGCAAGCACCAGCCCCCGCTGGTGAACCGCCGCCGGGCCAAGTTTTTCTACCTTACCCAGGCCGACACCCGGCCGCCCACCTTTGTTTTCTTCGTCAACAACGCGGACCTTATCAAACCATCCTACGCGCGCTACCTCGAAAAGCAGCTGCGCAAGCTGCTCGACCTGCATCATGCGCCCCTGGACGTCCGCTTCCGTTCGAGCCACGGCAAAAAATAGCCCGGCATGAACTATCTGTAATTTTGCTGTAAGACTTCCGTCCGCGCACTCTTTCGACGGGAAAACTCTTGGAAGAGTTTTCCCTCTCGATCTCTCTCTTTTAGAATTTTTTGATAGGGAAGGCAGAGATACTAATGAAATCTGAAATAATGCTATCTATTGGTGCGTTTAAATAAGCGCATGTGCAATAATTTAAAAGTTTTTTGGGACTCTTAAACCCTTTTTTTCAAAAAAGGGTTTAGGTGGTGTAGTCACGAGATTGTCTAGAGTTTGATTTTCTGGCATACTTCGCTTGGCAAACAAAACAAGCGAGGTCGCCATGTCAAACCCGGTCCACAGACGACACGACATTTCTGATGAAGTTTGGGAGAAATTGGAGCCCCATCTACCTGGAAGAAAAGGAACTTGGGGCGGTATAGCGGAAGACAATCGGCAATTTATCAATGCAGTGTTTTGGATCATGCGCACAGGAGCACCTTGGCGAGATCTCCCCCCGGACTATGGAGGTTGGAGCAACACTCATCGACGGTTTAGTCGCTGGCGAGATAAAGGTGTCTGGGAAAAGTTGCTGGAAATATTGATAGACGAGCCAGATTATGAGTGGCTTATGATTGATGCAAGCCACTGCAAGGTTCATCCACATGCAGCAGGGGCCAAAGGTGGTAACCAAGACATGAGCCGCACAAAAGGGGGCTCAACACAAAATTGCATTTGGCCGTGGACGCGCATGGTATGCCGGTCCGGGCTATTATTACACAAGGTACAACAGCAGATTGTAAAAAAGCGATTGAGCTGATTGAAGACTTTGACGCACAATATCTTCTGGCTGACCGAGCATATGATACGGACGCCATTATTGCACAGTCCCGAAAGCAGGGAATGGAACCAGTCATTCCCTCGAAGAAAAACAGAAAAGAACCACGAGAATATGACAAATATTTATATAAACTCAGACACTTGGTGGAAAATGCGTTTCTCCACCTCAAACGTTGGCGGGGTATAGCAACACGATATGCCAAGAATACTGCTTCATTTCTTGCTGCAGTCCACATTCGGTGTATCGCGTTATGGGCTAAAATCTCGTGACTACACTATCTAAGCCGCCGGAGGCATCTTCCCTTTATTTGTTTTAGCTCTCCACCTTTCCTGCCAGTTAATACGCTTGACTTTTGGCTTTGAAAAAAGCAAACCCCTGTCCTTCACGTCTTTGGCGACCTGAAATGTTGTAGCGCACGTTTGTTCCCTTATTCCCGTTTCGTACCTGCGACTTTCGTTTTGAAGAACGCGGCCGGTGTTTGCGGCCGTACGTTATTGTATGCAGCACCGGGCATGCACCCGGCAGAAGGCAATTGATAGTTATGGTTTTACTACGAACAAAGACTTTTTCTCCTTTGATCTGCAGAGCGCTGCTCTGCTGGGTGTTGATTTGCTCTTTGGCGACTCCGGTTCACGGCGCGCTGCTCTGGACCTGGCGCAACGGTCGCCAGAATGACTCTAAACAGGTTGTGGAAACGCGCAGGCTCGCTCCAGGCGGTTCCCTGCTCGGGGAGCTTGCAAAAAGCGGCGTGGGCAGAACGGAAGCCTATGCGGTGGTCAAGGCCCTGAGCGTCTACATCAATCCGCGAAAAATGCGCCCCGGCACGCCGCTGGAACTGCATCTCCAGCGTACGGGCTCGGGAGCGATTCCTTCGCTGGCTGAGCTCAGGGTTCCAGGTACGAACCACAAACTGGTTACGCTGCTGCGGGTTGATAACGCAACGTACTCGGCGGAATGTTCGGTGGCAGTGGAGACGGTCGCAAAAATCGGCGACGTTGCCGAGGCCCATGTACGGCGCTGCGTTTTCACCATCGGGGCGGATCTGACGACCGCCGCGGTCAAAAAAGGCGTTGCCCTGCCCGTGGTGCAAAAAGCGGAAAGTCTCCTTAAAAACGAGCTCGATCTGCACAAGGACATCAAGCCGGGCGACAAGTTCGCCATTGTCTGGAAAGAGTATGATTTCGGGTCCAAGGCAAAACACAAGAACAAGATGAATCCGGGCGGCGAGTTGCTGGCCTTTGCCCTGAAGTCCCGCACCAAGGCCGTCAAGGTTTTCCGCTATACCGATAAAACCGGCGACACAGCCTACTATGACGCCTTCGGCACCCGTTTGAACAAACCGTTGACGGTGCTGCCCGTGGCAGACGCGCGGATAACCTCGAAGTTCGGCATGCGCGAGCATCCTGTGATCGGCGGGCACCGTATGCACAAAGGCATCGACGTCAGGGCCACCATGGGCACGCCAGTACATGCTGCCGCGGACGGCACCGTGGTTCGCAAAGGCTGGGGCGGCGGATACGGCAGGATTGTGATCCTGAAACATCCGGACGGACTGGAGACCAGGTACGCCCATTTGTCCGGCTTTGCCAAAAAATTGCGTATCGGGCAAAAGCTCGCCAAAGGCACGGTCCTCGGCTATGTGGGCACCACGGGCCTGGTGACTGGCCCGCATCTGCATTTCGAGGTGCGGCGCGACGGCAGGCCGGTAAACCCCCTGAGTTTCAATCTGGAAGAAACCGTACAGCTTTCGGTCGCGGAGCGGGAAGATTTCGCGGTGATCCGGCGCCGCCTGGAAAAGCAGCTCTCCCTGAAAGAAACCACCGTGGACGACGGTACGGATCCGGCCACCAAGGCCACCTGGTTCGTTGCCGGGTAACCTTCGGTCTCGGACCTGTTTTTGAACACGGACTGAACAAGCGCCCGGACGGCAATGCCGTCCGGGCGCTTTCATTATAACGTGTTGCTCTTTAACTCAATGGAAGGGTGTTTGGCGGAATCGGTATTTTTTACCGTGGCCCCGGCGGCCAGGGCCGCGTAGCTCATCAGGCCGAAGGTGTTGGCGTTGTGCAGGATTGCGGCGGCAAAGGGCGTGAGCGCTCCAAAGGCGGCCAGGAGCAGCAGCAGCGAGTTGACGATCAACCCCTGGTTGTAGCAGTGGTTCAGGATGGCATGCTGGCGCCGGGCGATACGCAAGGCCGCGCACAGGGCCTGAAGGTCGTCGTCCAGAATCACGGCCTGTGCCGCGACCTGGGCCAGGTCAGAGCTCCGGGTCATGCAGATGCCGATATCGGCGCAGGCAAAGGCCGGCGTATCGTTGACACCGTCACCGACCACGGCCACGCAATGACCCTGCTTCTGCAGTTTGCGGACGATGAGGGCCTTGTCTTCCGGTCTCAGTTCCGCGTGGAGTTGGTCTATGCCTTCCAGGCGGGAAATGAGCCGCTGCGAGCTGGTCCGGTGGTCTCCGGTGAGCACGGAGATGTGTTTGATACCCAGCGTACGCAGTTCGCGCAGCGTGGCCTGGGCGTCTTCGCGTATATGGGCCTGCAGGGCGATCAGACCGCGTTCGGTTTCTCCCCGGGCCACGTACAGCACCATTTTCCCCTGCGAACGCAGCAGTTCGGCGGTCAGTTCCATGCTTTTGGCAAAATCTTTGACGCTGTCCATATGCTTGAGGTTGCCGATCCGGGCGGGCGTTCCATCCACCATGGCGCGGACGCCGCGCGATACGCAGAAGTCCAGATCGCGTACGGGGGGCAGCTCCATGTTGCAGGCCCGGGCTTCGGCCAGAACGGCTTTGGCCAAAGGATGGTCGCAATGCTGCTCCATCCGGGCGGCCAGCCGCAACAGCTCGCCGGGGGAGGTGCCGTTGGCGGGCACGATATCGGTTACCCGCAGCGTATGGCTCGTCAGGGTGCCGGTCTTGTCGAAAACCACGGCGTCCACCTGCGCCAGGGCGTCCAGCGCACTGCCGCCCTTGAGCAGCATGCCGCTTTTGCCCGCCGCGCATAGACTGCTTTTGACAGAGAACGCGGACGGAAATTTCACCGAGCAGACATAATCGATGGAGAGCATGGAAGCGGTCCGGGCCAGATCGGCCGTCCGGGCGTAGACCCCTGCGCCGATGGCCAGGGTAAGCGGTACGAGCCGGTCCGCCAGAACCTCCCCCTTGAGTTCGGGCAGGGATTTGTCTTGCAGCGTCCGTTCCAGGAACTGGTTGATCCGGGCCATGGAGGTGGCCTCGCCCACCTGGGTGGCCAGGAGGCGCAGCCGGCCGCTTTCCACCACCGAGCCCGAAACCACGCTGTCGCCTTCAATGACGGGCACAGGCACGGATTCGCCGTTGATGCAGCTCTTGTTCAGCAGGGCCTGGCCGGAAAGCACGATGCCGTCCACAGCCACAAGCTCGCCCGTGTTGCAGACCACGGTATCGCCTATCTGCACGTCCTGATAGGCCAGTTCGATTTCCACTCCCTGGCGCTCGACCCAGACCTTGCGGTTGTTGAAATGGAAAAGTCCTTTGAGCAGATCATTGGAACGATCTTCATTGGTCTGTTTCAGGTAATCTCCCAGAATCCGCAGAAAAGCGATCAGGCTCACGGCGCGCAGATCCCGCAGGAACAGGCACAGGCCCAGGCTGGCCGCATCCAGTGATTTGGCGGTGAGCCCGCGCGTGAACAGGTTGCTGATGCCGTCCCAGAGCACGGGCAGCCCCACCAGCAGAGCCAGGGGCAGGCGCAGAAACGGCGGTGCCAGAAAGCCGAAGGTCGTGGAGGCGGCCACGAACAGGTGCAGCCCGACGGACGTACGGCTGATGCGGCGGGGTTGGGGCGGTTGCGGTTCAAAGGCTTTGGGCGGCAGATTGATCAACGCCGTGAGCATCTTGTCCGTGATATCGGCAACTCCCTCGTGGCGGATGACCACACACCCGGCTCGCGGGTTGATGCGCGTTCGAAGCACGCCGGGAACCGCCTCCAGAGCGGCTTCCACGAACTGCGTACGCAGTGTGGGATGCCTGAAAAAACGGCTTTTCAATCGGATGCGGCCGCGCAGTTTGTGCGCGACCCTGAAATGGCGGGCTTGTAATCGATAAGGTGGGTAGGAGGCATAGAGCATGGGATCTCCGGGGCCGGTCCGGCCTGTTTCTGACGGCTGCGTCTTCCTGAATCAGGGCAAAATGTCCTGAGAAAACTCATTGAATTTGAAAGTCATTTTCATTTGCTAGCCGAAATATTAGGGGGTGTCAATAAAGGGCATACGGCAAAAACGGAAAACACAACGCGTACGGGGTATCCGCTTTTTAAACGCAGACCCCCAGAGCCTGGATCGGAGTGCACAGGGAGAATTCACGGAATTCGTTGATAAGATGCGCCTGATCGTAATAGCCGCTGTCTTGGGCAAGATTGGCGAATGAAGGGTTTTGCTGTTGCCGCAGCAGGCCGAAACAGCGCTGAAAGCGGACAATACGGGAATAGAGTTTCGGCGAGATGCCCACGGCACGGGTGAACAGACCGCTGATGTGACGTACGGAATAACCGGTTGCCTTTGCAAGTTCGCCGACCCGGATGTCGCCGCTGGAACTGTTGATTTTGTCTATCAGAAAGGAAACCAGGGACGAGGCGCCGCTACGTTGCCGCGCGCTGTTGGAATGGAATTTTTCAAACAGGCCAATGCGTTCTTCAAAGGAGACGGCCGTGCTGATGCGTTCAACCAGTTCCCCGGTGCTTTCCTGCACATCATCAAGCAGGATGCGCCTGTCCGTGAACTGATTCAGCGGACACTGCAGCAATGCTTCGGCCGTGCCGGGAAAAAAGCGCGCCCCGAAATACAGGCTGCCCGGTTCGAACGCGGCAAAAGTCCCTTTTTTGACCGAACCGCAAATCTGGGCATCGGGCTGGTTGCCGGAACAATGAAAAAGCAGGTCGATGGTGCCGTCCGGAACCGCGACAATGGCGCGCTCCGTACCCGGGGCAACCACAAAACTGTAGTATTGCGCCATGCCCCCGGAATAGGTTCCGAACCGGGAAACATAGTTTTCGGTGGACAGCTCAAAGAAAGGCTGTTCAGGCATATACGGTTTTTCAGGCAGCATAGGCGCCTCCTGGGGTTGTAGTTATGTAATAGCAACTACAATGCCAAGAGTGCGCAAGTCGTATTTTGCTCTTCTTTTCCTGAATAATATTATGAAATAACGGGGCGAACAACGTTCTTGCGCGTTGTTCTGTTCTCCACGTATTCGCAAGAAAAATAACATATTTGAAAAAAGAATTTCTGCCTTTTGATCATTATGTGCTTTTCGTTGTACAAAATTGTCAATATGAAAATGATAAAATGTGATTTGATGGCATATATTATAATATCCTGAAATATTTTATTAAAGCAATTTTTTGGGCGTGCACGGCATATTCCTCCTCCGCTTTTTATCCTCACCAGTTCCGATTTTTCCAATATTCGCAAACGCCTTTTGGGTGATCAGAAGGAAACAATACATCACCGCATGCAAGGAGAAGGCATCATGCAACGCATCAATTACTCTTCAGGCGCCCCGTTGGAAGACATCGCCGGGTACTCACGAATGGTGAAGGTCGGCGATCACATCTACATCGGCGGCACTACGGCGGTGCAAGCGGACGGCACCGTGGCCGGTGATACGCCCCGTGAGCAGGCCGCGTACATTTTTTCGAAATTTGTCGATTTGCTGCGCCAGGCCGGTGCCGCGGCCTCGGACGTGATCAAGGTCAAGGCCTACATCACGGACATGGCCTTCGCCAAAGAGGTGGCCGGGGCCTACAGCGAACGGTTCAAAACCGTCAGACCGCTGTTCACAATGGTTGAAACACCCAAACTGAACCGTCCTGAGCAGTTCGTGGAAATCGAGCTCGAAGCCTGCATCGGCTGCGAACTCGGATGACTCGTTTCTTCAACCCGAAGGAGAAAAGACAATGACGTATCCCAAGATTGATTTTCTGTACCTGAATGAAAACGACATGATCGAAGCGGGCGTGACCGACATGGCGGGTTGCGTGGATGCCATGGAAGAAATGTTCCGCCTGCTCAAACTGGGCGATTTTCGCATGGGCGGAGCGAACAACAACTCCCATGGGGTGATGATGGTTTTTCCCGACGAGTCCGCGTTTCCGAACATGCCGCTGAACGGTCCGGACCGCCGTTTCATGGCCATGCCCGCTTATCTGGGAGGGCAGTTCGATATGGTCGGCATGAAGTGGTACGGATCGAATACCGCCAACAAACAGAAAGATCTGCCGCGTTCCATTCTGATGCTGACCCTGAACGACAAAGATACGGGCGCGCCGGTGGCCTATATGTCCGCTAACGTTCTCAGCGCGTACCGGACCGGCGCAGTGCCCGGTGTGGGAGCCCGCTATTTCGCCCGCGAAGATAGCAAGGTCGTCGGCATTGTGGGGCCGGGCGTCATGAGCAGGACCGCTTTCGACGCCTTCATGGCCGTGCGGACCGGTATCGAACGCATCAAGATCAAAGGCAGAAGTGAAAAGTCCATTGGCAGTTTCATCGCCTACATCAACGAGAAGTATCCGGCCGTACGCGACATAGAAGTCGTGGACAGCATTGAAAACGCCGTACGGGATGCGGATCTGGTCTGCGTGGCCACATCCTCGCCCACAGGCGACATCAACGAATATCCATACATCAAAGAAGAGTGGATCAAGCCCGGAGCGGTAATCTGCTGCCCGGCGGCGGCCCGTTTTGATGATGACTTTATTCTCAACCGTGCGCGCAACGTGGCGGATTATGTGGGGCTATACGAAGCCTGGGCCGAGGAAATGCCGTATCCGGCCTATCACACCATTCCCATTCCAGCCGTGCACTGCATGGATCTTATGGCCGACGGCCGCATGGCGCGTGAACAACTCGACGACCTGGGCGATGTCATTACCGGCAAACTCCCGGCGCGCAAAAGCGACGACGAGATCGTGATTTATTCGGTCGGGGGCTTGCCCGTCGAAGACGTTGCCTGGGGCACTATGGTCTACCGCAAGGCCCTGGAACGGGGCATCGGAACCACGCTCAACCTCTGGGACAACCCCCAGCTGGCCTGAGTCCGGCCGGGCAGGAGAAAAACTATGCGTATCGAACAACACCCCATTCTCGGGGAAACCCCAAAACGCAAACAAGTCACTTTTATTTGCGACGGCAAGGAAGTGACGGGAATAGAAGGCGAACCCATTGCCACGGCCCTGCACGCGGCGGGCCTCAGAATCCATCGCTATACGGCGCGGCGCCACGAGCCGCGCGGCATGTTTTGCGCCATCGGCCGCTGTACGGACTGCGTGATGATCGTGGACGGAGAACCCAACGTCCGCACCTGCGTCACCCCGCTGCAGGCGGGAATGAACGTGCAGACACAGAACGGCGTCACGGCAAGGGGGAAGGAGGACGAAGCATGATCAGACATGACGTGATCATTGTCGGAGCCGGTCCGGCCGGGCTGTCCGCAGCCATAGAGGCAGCGCGGCGCGGGCTCGATGTCGTTGTTTTTGACGAGAACGCCAAACCCGGCGGCCAGCTTTTCAAGCAGATCCATAAATTCTTCGGATCGAAAGAACATAAGGCCAAAGTCCGCGGGTACAAAATCGGTGAAGACCTGCTGCGGGAAGCCGAAGAGGCCGGTGTGCGGGTTGAACTCGGAGCCGTGGTGGCGGGCCTGTATCTGGACCGGGAAGTCACGGTCCGTATCGGCGAGCGGATGGAACATTACAAGGCCGACGCCATCATCGTGGCCACGGGAGCATCGGAAAACATGGTTCCTTTTGAAGGATGGACCCTGCCCGGCGTCATCGGCGCGGGCGCGGCCCAGACCATGATGAACCTGCACCATATCAAGCCCGGCAACAGGGTCTTGATGCTCGGCTCGGGCAACGTCGGCCTGGTGGTGAGTTTCCAGCTGCTGCAGGCCGGATGCGAAGTTGTCGCCGTGGTGGATGCCGCTCCGCGTATCGGCGGTTACGGCGTGCACGCGGCCAAGGTGGCCCGCTGCGGCGTTCCTTTTCTGCAATCGCACACCATCGTGAAGGCGCATGGAACCGAAAGCGTGGCCGGCGTGACCGTCGTCCGCATCGGGCCGGACTGGAAGCCTGTATTCGGTACGGAAAAATACTTCGACGTGGATACCATCTGCCTGGCCGTGGGGCTGTCACCCATGTCCCAGCTGTTGAAAATGGCGGGCTGCCGCATGCGGGACACGCCGCTGGGGTATGTGCCGGAAATCGGCGCCAACGGAGCGACCAGCGTGCCCGGCATCTTTGCCGCCGGGGACGTCTCCGGTATTGAGGAAGCCAGTTCGGCCATGATCGAAGGACGTATCGCGGGGGTCGCCGCGGCCGAATACCTCGGATTCATTGATGCCGAAGACCTCGAAGATAGTGTCGCGGATTTCGAAAAGGCGCTCGGTTGTCTCCGGGAGGGGATGTTCGCGCCGGAAAACCGTGGCAGGATCATTCCCGCCACGGACGAGGGCATCCCCGTCTCCACGACGCTGCTGACCGACGGCTATCTGCTGGAGAATGAGCTGGCGCGGTTTCCCGGTATCAGCGAAGCGCGCGCCGACGGTGTGCGCCCGGTCATCGAATGCACCCAGAACATTCCCTGCAATCCGTGCCAGGACGCTTGCAAAAAACACTGCATCAAGATCGGCGACAAGATCACGGCCCTTCCGGCCGTGAACGGAGTCAGCGCCTGCACCGGCTGCGGCATGTGCGTGGCCTCGTGTTCCGGACAGGCCATCTTTCTGGTCGACGAATCTTTGGGAGACGGGTTCGCCACCGTGACCTTTCCCTACGAATTCCTTCCCTTGCCCCAGCCCGGCACGCACGGCAAGGGGCTGGACCGCAGCGGCAGTCCGGTCTGCGATGCGGAAATCGTGGATGTCAAAAGCATCAAGGCCTTTGACCATACCAATCTCGTAACCATGCGCGTGCCTGCGGACATGGCCATGACGGCCCGTTTCTTTCGCGCCGGGTAAGGTTTCAGGACAGGAGCAACATCATGAAAAATCTCAACGACAGATCTACGGACATAGGCCCGTTTACACCCCAGCCCGATGACGATCTGCTCATCTGCCGCTGCGAGGAAGTGACCAAGGGCGAAATTCGCAAGGCCGTGCATGAAGGCATGTTCACTCTGACGGAAATTCGCCGCTATCTGCGAACGGGCATGGGCCTGTGCCAGGGGCAGACCTGCGGGGCCTTGATCAAACGCATTGTGGCCAGTGAACTGGGCGTCCCGCCCCAGGAGCTCGAACCGGCGGTTTCCCGGGCTCCCATGCGTCCGGTGGAGATGCGCGTCATGGCCAACGAAGTCTCGGGAGAGGGCAAATGAGCGCGTATGCTGACGTGATCATAATCGGCAGCGGAATCATCGGCAACGCCACGGCTTATTATCTGGCCAAAAAAGGACTGTCGGTCATTGTACTGGAAAAAAGCCGGCATATCGGAAACGGCGGATCGAGCCGCAACGGCGGCGGCGTCCGCCAGTCCGGGCGCGACAAGCGCGAGCTGCCCCTGGCCATGCATGCCGTACGGAATCTCTGGCCCACCCTGTCCGACGAACTGGAGATGGACGTGGAGTATTACCAGGCCGGCAATCTGCGCCTGGGCAAAACCGAAGAACACATGAAGATTCTTGACGGGCTGGCCGAAAAGGCCCGCTCAACGGGATTGGACGTACGAATGATCGACGGCGGCGAAGCCCGGGAGATCTGCCCCTATCTTTCCGACCAGGTCATCGGCGCCAGCTGGTGTCCTACGGACGGCCATGCCAACCCCATGCTGGCCACGCTGGCCTATTACCGCCAGGCCCGGCGGCTCGGCGTACGCTTTATCACCGGGGAGGACGTGGCCACCATCCGCAAGGTTCGCGGCAAAGCCAGACAGGTGCTCACTCGGACCGGCAGCTATGAGGCCGGGACCATCATTCTGGCCGCCGGTTTCGAAAGCCGCTCCATCGCCGCCACCGTGGGTATCGACGTCCCCATGACCAGGGCGCTGCTGGAAGCCCTGGTGACCGAAGCGCAACCTCCCATGTTCTATCAGATGCTGGGCACGGCCGCGGCGGACTTTTACGGACATCAGAGCACGCACGGTTCCTTTGTCTTCGGGGGAATCTCCGGACTGGAAAGCGTGAACAAGGACAACGGCACGCCCGTGACCAGCAGTCTGACGGCGTCGTGCTGCTGCCGGGGCATCATGAGCTATTTCCCCTGCCTGGCCCAGGCCAAGATAGTGCGTACGTGGGCCGGGTGGATCGATGTATGCGCCGATCATGTTCCGGTTCTGAGCGCTGTGCCGGAGGTGCCCGGACTGATCCTGGCCTGCGGGTTTTCAGGGCACGGGTTCGGCATTGCTCCAGCCGTGGGGACGGTCCTGGCCGAAATGGCGGCCGGTGAAACCCCCGAACTTGATGTGGCGGCGTTCAGATACGATCGCTTCAAAGCCAAAATCTGAGTGACCAAGGAGTTACCGGTGAAATACAGAGTCGAACAGGACAGCCTCGGCAAGCGCAAGGTCTCGGCCACGGCCTATTACGGGGTACAGACCGTACGGGCCATGGACAATTTCAAGGTTACCGGAATCCCCGTGTCTCATTATCCCCGGCAGATTCAGGCCCTGGCCTGCATCAAAAAGGCCGCCGCCCAGGTCAACATGTCCCTCGGGCTGCTTGATCCGAAAATCGGCCGGGCCATCGTACGGGCCTGCCGGGAGATTCGCTCAGGCCGTTTCGACGACCAGTTCGCCGTGGACGTCATCCAGGGCGGCGCCGGAACCTCGGTCAACATGAACGCCAATGAGGTCATCGCCAACCGGGCTCTGGAACTGCTCGGCCGCCGCAGGGGAGAGTACGGATTCTGCCATCCCAATAATCACGTCAATCTGTCCCAGTCCACCAACGACGTGTACCCGACCTGCCTGCGGGTAAGCGCCATCTGGACCGGCCGTGATCTCCTCCGGGAGCTGCGCAGTCTGCGTGAGGGGTTCGCGGCCAAGGGCAGGGAATTCGCGGACGTGATCAAAATGGGCCGGACTCAGCTTCAGGACGCGGTACCCATGACGCTGGGCCAGGAGTTTTCCGCCTACGGGGTGACCATCGGCGAGGACGTGCAGCGCCTTGAAGAGGCCCTGGGGCTGATGCACGAGATCAACATGGGGGGCACGGCCATTGGAACGGGCATCAACACCAGGCCGGAATACGCCGCCCTGGTCTGCAAGAGGCTGGCGGGGATCACCGGCCTGCCCCTGGTCAAGTCCATGGACCTGGTGGAGGCGGGCAGCGATACCGGCGTGTTCGTGCAGGTTTCCGGGGTTCTCAAGCGAATCGCGGTCAAACTGTCGAAAATCTGCAACGACCTGCGCCTGCTTTCTTCGGGGCCCTTTGCCGGGCTGAACGAGATCAATCTTCCCCCCATGCAACCGGGATCGTCCATCATGCCCGGCAAGGTCAACCCGGTCATACCTGAGGTGGTCAACCAGGTCTGCTTCCGGGTTATCGGCAATGATTTGACCGTGACCATGGCGGCCGAGGGAGGGCAGCTGGAGCTGAACGTGTTCGAGCCGGTCATCGGTTTCACCCTCTTTCAGTCCATGGACATGCTCACGCGCGCCGCGGCCATTCTCCAGGACAGGTGTCTGCTCGGGATTACGGCCAATCGGGACCGCTGCATGGAGCAGGTCCGCTGTTCGGCTGGAATCGTGACCATTCTGGTGCCCTACATCGGTTATGACGAGGCTTCGGACATCGCCAAGGAAGCCCAAAGCTCAGGCAGGCCGGTGTATGACCTGGTTCTGAAAAGAGGACTGATGACCGCTGCCCAGCTGGAGGATGTTCTGGACCCGGGCAAGATGATCTGCCCGCGTATGGTTCGGTCCAAAGATGCATGCAAAATGGAGTAAGGATAACACGTACAAATTGGGAGTTTCCTATGAGCACAGAGTTACGAAAAACCCTCGGATTTTTTTCCTGCTTTTCCGTTGCAGTGGGACTGGTGGTCGCTTCAAGCACGCTGGTTTCCCTGGGCCAGGGTATGGGACTGGCCGGGGGCGGTTTTGTCATTGCCATGGCCACGGCCTGGATACTGCAGCTTTTTTCCGCGCAGAGCTATGCGGAATTGTCCTGTATGATGCCGCATGCCGGAGGCATCCGCTCCTATACCAAGGTCGCCATAGGGTCGCTGCCGGCTATGGCCGCGGTCATCCTGGCCTTCATCATTCCGAATCTGTTTGCCGCACCGGCCGAACTGGCCGTGGCCGGCGCGGTGATAACAGAAACCTTTGTCCCCGGCGTTCCGTCCATAGTCTGGGGCGGCCTGCTTCTGGCCGTGCTGACCATCACCAACGTCATCGGCGTGAACATTTTCGCCAAGCTGCAAATCACTTTCACCCTGACCATGATGATCTCCATGGCGCTGCTGGGCATCATGGGGCTGACCGGCATCGGAACCCTTCCCGCGCCGGATCTGCCGCACCAGGCGTTCAATCCCATGGGCATGGGCGTGTTCGGTCTGACCGCCCTGGCCATCTGGCTGTACATCGGCATCGAGTTTGTCACGCCAATGGCCCAGGAAACCAAGCAGCCTGAAAAAAATATTCCCCGGGCCATGGTGTACGGGCTGCTGGCAATCTTTTTCGTCAACCTGGTCTACGGCTATGCTTCGCTGAAATTCGTGCCTGGCGAAGAACTGGCCAATTCCAACCACCCGCATGTGGATATGGCTCTGGCCATGCTCGGCAGGCCGGGCATGATCTGGATCGCCATCGTGTCCGTCTTCGCCAGCGCCAGCACCATCAACACGGTCATCGGCGTGGTGCCGCGTATGCTCTACGGCATGGCCGTAAGCCGCGAGCTGCCCGTGGTTTTCCGGTCCATACATCCGCGTTTCCACACGCCGTGGATCGGCATCCTGTTCATGGCCGGAAGCATCAGCCTGTTCTTTTTCAGCGGCATTCACGAGGCGCCGAACCTTATCGTCTACATTCTGGCCGCCTGCTGTTCGTGGCTGTTCGCCTATATCATCGCGCATATCGACGTCATCATCCTGCGCCGCCGCTACCCGCATTTCAAGCGCCCGTACAAATCCCCGCTGTATCCTGTGCCGCAGATCCTCGGCGCTTTGGGCATGGGGTACGCCATCGTCAACATCGCGCCTGTTCCTGAAATGGAAAGCACCATTTTCCGTATGGTCGGTTTCATGGTCGCAGGCACGCTCGTCTATGTGTTCTTCTGGCTGCGCCTTGTGGTCAAGGAACCCATGTTCCGCCCCATGGACATACGCGAAGCCCAGGAAGAATGGGGGCTGGTGGAAAAAGAACTGTATAAGAACGGCATTCCGGCCACCTTTGTCATCAATCCCGGCTGCGGTCCGAACTGCGGTGCGGACGGCAACCCGGCAGTACTCACCTCAACCGCCGAACAGGCATAACCCACAGGAGTTCGCATGTATCTGATCCAATCCATCATTCGTCCGGAAAAAATACTCGAAGTCACCGATGCCCTCGCTGAAATCGGCGTATACGGCATGACCAAATTTCCGGTCATTGGCCGGGGCAAGCAGAGCGGTCTCAAGGTCGGCGACATCATGTACAGGGACATGTCCAAGGAAATGGTCCAGACCATCGTCGACGATGACCAGAAGGAAGCCGCCGTGGCCACGATAATGAAAGCGGCCCGTACCGGCGACGGCAACCACGGCGACGGACGTGTGTTCGTCATTCCCGTGGCAGAGGGCTACACCATCCGCTCCGGCGAAAGGAATATCTGATCAGCGAGGAAAGCCATGTTTCGATCAAAAGAGAAACGGCACAATGCGGCGAATGCGGCCATACTTCAGACCGCGCGCCTTTTTGCCGAGCTGTGGGGCGAGGCCGAGCAGGCCGAAAACGGTGATGTGCATTTTGCCGGTCTGCCGCATACATTGCACGGGCTGACCGCAACCCAGACCTGGCAACGCCAGCCCCTGGGAGGAACCATGTCCGTCAATCTCTGTCTGACACGGGAGGTCAATCATACGGAACACAGCGTGCTGCGCTTTCGCGCTGGCAGATTCCGGCATAAGGGCGACGGCGAGATGGCCAGGCTGCTGGTTGAGCGGCTGCACGCGGACGCGGTTCTCATGGACGCGTTGCCGCGTCTGGATCTGGCCGGGCTGGCCATAGCGCTGTCCGGCGGCAAGGCGAGCATCACCCTCACGCCTTACGGGGGAGGGCTGGCGTTTCTGGCGTTGCCGCCCGTACGGTACGCGGTCGCCTTTCCGCACGATCAGATCGGGCTGACCGTCCGGGTGCTGGAACGGCTGGAGCGGATCGTGGGAAAACAAAGTGAAACAATGGCGTCGAACAAGGTTCACTGACTGGGATATAGGGATGCAACCGCGAAAAATCAACGCAAAACAAAGGTGTAGCCGAGGCCGGAGCAGTCCGGGGCGCCTGAGAGATTTTTCCGGACGCAGGAAACCGCGCCGTTTTTGAAGACCACCCAGAAAGGCCCGTAGTTGTAGCCCGTGTACCCGTGGCTGGCCTTGCGTACGAAGGGTTGCCCGTACATGGCTTCGATTTCGCGCGTGCCCATGCCCTTGCGCGCCAGGGCTGCCGCCGAGATGGACAACCGCCGGGCAGGGGGCATGTGGATCACTGCGGGCTTGGGCGCGGGCGTGGATTTGTCCGCATGCGTTGCGGACGGATTGTACACCGCGGGCTGCAGCTGCGGCGCGTCTTGTTGCGGCAGCTCGACGGGCCGGGTCATTTCCGTCTTGGCCGCTGCCTCCATGCGGCGCGCGTGCTCCTGCTTGAAGGTTTCGAGCTGGTGAGCCACCTCTTCCGGATCCACGGTGCCGCGTACTTTGAGCCAAAGCTTCAGGTGGTCGCCCTCCAGGTTGAGTTTCTCGTCGAGAATTTCCACCGTCAGGACAGCGGCGGCGAACGACGTAATTTCGTCGCGTTCTATTTGAAAATTGGCACTGCGCGTCATGATTTCAACAAAGGCTCCGGCCTTTTCCGCGATACGCCGTTTAGCCTCGTTCAAACACTGGTTGCGCGCATCGATACGCGAATCAGCGTCTCCCATGACATAGGTATGCTCCAGCTCAATGGTTTCCAACTCGGCCAGAGCCGGGCGGGGAAGCCCCAGGCACAGGAAAAAGAGCGTCGCGAATCCGAAAAAGAAGATGTTTTTGGATGATTGCCTTTGCCTGCCGTGCCGGATACAGCTGGAATCGCCGTTGCGCATGGATCTGCCCTTTGCATTGATGACCGTTTGGCGTTGCCTGTTAAAAGGCTGACGCATTCCACTCGTTGGGGAGATCTTTGCAAAGAGCGGGCCGGACTAGCAGCAAAGTGCTAGCCGGCCGTCGGGGCAACCGGCCTGCCAAGATCCACGCAATATGTGTTCAGAGTCCGGGCGGGCTCATTCCATCCACTGCAGCCAGAGCTCCCGTGTCCGCGGGCCGTCGAACTCGCAGAATATCAGGCCCTGCCACTGGCCCAGCACCAGTTTTCCGTCATCCACAAAAATCTGCTCGCTGGCGCCGATCACCGAGCTTTTGATGTGGGCGTCCGGGTTGCCCTCGTGCCGGTAGTTTTCAGTGTAGGGAATGAGCTTGTCCAGCATGTAGATGAAATCTTTGGCCACGGAGGGATCGCTTACGGCATTGATGGTTACGGCCGCAGTGGTATGCGGGCAAAAGATCGTCAATATGCCGTTCAGCCAGTTCAAATCCAAAACCATGTCTTGCACTTGGGTTGTGATGTTGACAAACTGTTCCCTGGATACGGTTTTGATCAGAATTTTGCGCATACCCTGTCTCCCTTGGGTTGACGTACGGAAGAACTGTGGACTGGGAATTATATTGTATTGAGTATATTCCGTCCCGGAGTATTTCGCAACAATTGGGAAAAATATATCGAGCTCGCCTTGCTGCGGCGCTGCGGACCGAGGAGAAACACGGCATGAACCCGAACAAAGCAGACCAGGACCTTTGCGTGCGCTTGCTGGAACCCGAATGGCGCGACCGCTTGCCCTCCACCAACAGTGAACTGGTACGCAGGCTGGCCGCTGGAGAGGAGCTGGTTTCCGGCTATCTGCTGGCCGCGCGCGAACAGACCGCCGGACGCGGACGCCTGGGCCGTTCGTGGACCACGGCCCCCGGACGCGATTTGTGCTTTTCTTTTGCGCTGCGTACCGAAATGCCTGCGGAAGAAATTGCCTCGCTGCCGCTGGTGGTCGGCCTGGGGCTGGCGTACGGGCTGGACGCCTGCGGTGTGACGTCAGTGGTGAAATGGCCCAATGATATTCTGGTGCGGAGCCGGAAAATCTGCGGGATTTTGTGCGAGCGGGTTTCCAATCGTCCGGCGTACGTGGTGGCCGGAGTGGGCTGCAACGTGAACATGAGCCCTGAAAACGCGGCCCGTATTGATAAACCCGCCACCTCCTTGCTGATGGAGACCGGACGGACGCAAAACATCGACGACGTGCTGCTGGAACTGCGTCGGGCGCTGTCTCCCTGGCTGGAGCAATGGCGGCGGGGGGGCTTTTCCTGCGTACGCGGGGCCTGGCTGGAGCGCAGCGCCGATTTGGGCGAGCGGGTCACGGTACGGACGCCGGGGAAGGAAAAGAGCGGACGCCCGGCAGGGTTTGGTCCGCAGGGCGAACTGTTGCTGGAAGGGGATGACGGAAAGGTGACGCCGGTCTGGGCCGGGGATATCGAAGCCGTCTGAACACAGCGGTCTCCGTCCGGGAACAAAAAACGGAGGCAAAAAAGGAGCACGGGCGAACCATGCTCCTGCCGCATATTATTGTTACAGAGCTATTCCTGCCCTTTGGCCAGGTAGTCTGCGATCATGGCGTCGTAGCGCGAGACCATGGCAAAGGTCTGGACA
This sequence comes from Desulfovibrionaceae bacterium, assembly GCA_963677785.2. Classification (GTDB taxonomy): domain Bacteria; phylum Desulfobacterota; class Desulfovibrionia; order Desulfovibrionales; family Desulfovibrionaceae. Next base: position 1,680,288 of record CAXXDH010000003.1, read on the forward strand.
GCGAGTTCGCGCCGCAGCGCCAGGCTGACGGTGAAATCGCCCGCTTCCAGCTCGCCGCGGATCCGTGCGTAGGCGTCTGTGCCGGGCACCACCAGCATGCTGTGGTAATTTTTTGCCGAGGCGCGCAGCAGTGTGGGACCGCCGATGTCTATCTGTTCCACGGCCGCCTTGAGATTCGCACCGTCCGCCACGGCGGAGGCAAAGTCGTAGAGATTCACGCAAATCATGTCGAAGGGCTTGATGGAAAGTTCATCAAGCGTACGCAGGTGTTCGGGAACGTCTTTGTCGGCGAGAACGCCGGCATGGATATGCGGATGCAATGTTTTGACGCGTCCGCCCAGGATTTCGGGAAAACCCGTGACCTGGCTTACAGAGATGACCGGCAATCCGGCCTCTTCCAGTTTTTTTTTGGTGCCGCCAGTGGAAACCAGTTCCACGCCGTTTTGCGCCAGAAAACCGGCGAATTCCACAAGACCGCTTTTGTCCGTCACGCTGAGCAGCGCGCGGCGAATAGGCAATGCGTCCATGTGCCCTCCTCGCTTTTTTTTAAGGAAGTGCCAAAAAGCCCGGTCCTTGGCAAGCGGAAGGATGTCGCAGATAATGATTTCCCAGCCTTCTCACGCCAGCGAAAAAGGCCGGGAAATCAAATGGGGAGGGGAGAAGTGAAAAAATTATTTTTGCATCAGGCCTCTAAGGATTCATAGAGTTCTTTGCAGGGCTCGTTGGACGGGTCGCGCTGCAGAATGGTCTCCAGGTGCGCCCTTGCATCCGTGCCGCGTCCCAGCCCGACCAGGCATCCGGCCAGGGCAAAACGGACGTCGTCCTTTTCCGGCGCCACGGCCAGGAAATTTTCCAGGTGGGGGATCACGTCCTCCAGCCGTTGCAGCACATGGCCCAGTTGAATGATGCCGTAAGTGGCCACCATGTTTTCCGGATTGTAGTCCAGAGCCCGGGTATAATTGTCAAAGGCTTCCTCGTGACGGCCGGCGTCCGTCAGCATCAGCGCCATGCCGGACAAGGCCTTGTCGTTGGGCTCGATTTCCGCGGCCTTGCCATACAGGTCCAGGGCTTTTTGGTTCTGCCCCCGGTGTACGGCAATGGTTGCCAGCCCGATATAGGGTTCAGGATGTACGCCGTTGCTTTTGACCGCCTTGACGTAGTACTCCTCTGCTTTGTCAATGTCGCCCATGAACAGGTAACATTCGCCTAGTTCCTTGTTGATTTCATAATCAAGATGTGTACTCATGGTCTCCCCTCCATCTAAAAAGAATATTTGCCTTTGCCGTGCCCACCAGATGCGCAGGCATGTTTTTGGCCAGTACAGCCAGGTAAGCAAATTTTGCCTTCTGAAACATCTCGGGATCACTGAAGCAATCTCCATGCCAGTCTAGTTGCATTTTTTCGCTGACACCAATTCCATCGTCAGAATAAACACCCGGCTTTAGGGCATCTCACAGAAAAATATTCTCTATTTCAACTGGTTCTCAAATAATCATCTTTACTTTGTGCGCTGTGGGATGACGGCGCATGCGCGAGCGGCTCTCCAGTGCGTCGAAATTCAGACTTCCGGGCCGATTCAAGTCTTGAAAAATTTAATGATCTTTCAATATTTTAGTACGATAACTCGTATGGAACAGTGGTTGCAAAGTGCGTCTGCAGCAAGAGAGAAGCCGCGGAACAGACGCGGCGCAACACGGAGGCAATACGCATGAAAACCCTGTTTCCAGAACACATGGAACTCACCGGCAAGGTCCTCGACCTGAGGTTGCAGCGTCAAAATGTTGTCATGAGCAATCTGGCGAACATCAACACGCCCAACTACAAGGCCCTGAATCTGGACTGGGAAGACGAGCTGCAGAACGCTCTGGCCCTGAACCAGCGCGGGAAAATGTCCCGTACCAATAAGCGGCACATGCCGTCGGGACTCAATCCGAGTGAAATCAACGGTGAATTTTTCAAGACCTGGCAGCCCCATGTCGTCAAAGGGGACGACTCCGTGGATCTGGATACGGAAATGGCCAAAATGTCCAAGAACAACATGATGTACAGCGCCTTGACCACGATTTTGAAGAAAAACTTCGAAGGTCTGAAGACTGTAATAAGCGACGGAGGCAAGTAGTATGGACTTCATGAGCGCTTTCGATATCGGCTCCTCGGCTTTGAGCGCCGAGCGGACCAAGATGAATATCATCTCCATGAACCTGGCCAACGTGAACACCACGCGTACGCCGGAGGGCGGCCCCTATCGCAGAAAGAGCGTGACCATGGCCTCAACTCCCGTGGAAACGCCGTTCGGCAAGGCCATGCAGACCGAGCTGGACCGTCAGCTTCGGGGCGTGCGGGTCATGGATATCGCCACGGACAAACGCCCCTTCAAGCGGATTTACGATCCCGGGCATCCGGATGCGGACAAGGAAGGCTACGTGTCCATGCCGGACATCAACGTGGTGGAAGAAATGACCAACATGATCACCACCATGCGTACGTACGAGGCCAATGTCTCCTCTATCGAGGGTGTCAAAACCATGTTCAACAAGGCGCTGGAAATCGGCAAGTAATGGCCGGAAAGCGTATAATCTGAGGAGAAAAGACAATGGCACTGAACAGCATCGCCGCCATGCGGGCCTACGGCGTGGCCATGGACGCGGCAGGCACGCAGAAGAACACACGCGGACTCCAGGCCAAAAAGAGCCAGGAAACGGAAAAGTCTTTTGCGGACACCATTGCCGATTCCATCAAGAACGTGAATGAACTGCAAAAACAAAAGGCTGCGGCCACGGAAGCGTTCGTGGCCGGAGAGAACACAAGCATTCACGATCTGATGATCAATCTGCAAAAGGCCAGCGTCGCCGTCAGTATGACGTCCACGGTACGCAACAAGGTGCTCGAAGCCTACAAGGAACTGTCGCAGATCAGCTTTTAACCTTTAGAGAATTTGAAACGATCAAGCCGCGCAGGAGATACCCATGTCCCCATTATTAAAAGATTCCACGCTCAAATTACGCTCCTTCTGGGAAGGTACCAACTTAACCCAACGCGTATTCATCGGAGGCCTCGCGGCTACGGTTGTTATCGGTTTTTTTCTGATGGTTTTTTGGATGAACCGGCCGAGCTACGGTATCCTCTACACCAATCTGCAGTCCGAGGACGCGGCCAGGATCGTTGAGCAGCTGAAAAAGAACAAGGTTGATTACCAGCTTCAGAATAACGGCACCACCATCCTTGTTCCTGAAGACAAAGTATACGACCTGCGCCTGGAACTCGCCGGAGAAGGCGCCATTATGGGGAATGGCGTAGGCTTTGAAATTTTCGACGAAATGAAGGTCGGGCAGACCGATTTCGTCCAGAAGATCAATTATCAGCGTGCGCTGCAAGGCGAGTTGAGCCGCACCATTACAGAATTTCCCGAAGTCGAACGGGCCAGGGTGCACCTGGTGATACCCAGCAAGAGCCTGTTCATCGAAGAACAGGCCAAGCCCTCGGCATCCGTGGTGCTCAAGCTCGTGGACGGCAAAAAACTCCAGCCCAAAGAGGTGCAGGCCATTGTCAATCTGGTGGCGCTGGGGATCGAAGGACTGGACAAGGACCGTATTTCCGTATCCGATACGCAGGGGCATCTGCTGTATTCTCCCAGTGATGAAGACAGCCTGGAAGGCATGACCACCACGCAGCTTGAGTACAAGATGACCATGCAGCGGAACCTGGAACGCAGAATCGAGGAAATGCTTTCTCCGGTCATCGGTCCGGGCAAAGTCATCGCCAAGGTCAACGCTGATCTGGATTTCAGCCAGCAGCAGATTCATGAAAAGACCTATGATCCCGACAGCGGTGTGGTGTTGTCCGAACAACGCCAGGAAAGCACTACCCAGGGCCGGGCCAACACCGAATCCGGCATTCCGGAAGCGAATTTCCGCGGCGACGGCATTGCCGGGGCGCTCAGCCAGACCCAGACCAGCAGCGAGACCCGTACGACTAATTTCGAATACAACAAGGTCGAGAAAAATATCGTCGCTCCGGTGGGCCAGTTGGACCGCTTAACCGTTGCGGTCATCGTGGATGGTACGTATACTAAGAATGAAGAAACAGGCGAGTTTGTCTTCACGCCGCGCTCGGATGAAGAGCTGGTCCGCATCAAACAGCTGGTGGAACGCGCGGTGGGCATCAAGAGCGACCGGGGAGACGAGATTCAGGTTTCCACCATTGAGTTCGGAGCACCCGAACTGGAGTTCGAAGAGTCTCTGGCGCAGATCATCGTAAAAAACGCCATGCGGATGAGCAAACCCATCCTCACGGCCCTGTTGATCTTCCTCTTCATGCTGCTGGTTGTCCGGCCCGTGATTCTCGCGCTGATCCGGCCGCGTGTCGAAGGCGAGATGGTTGAAGGGCTTGAAGGATTGCCCGAAGGCCAGGAACGTCTGGCCCTGATCGAAGGCGACGAAGAAGAGGCTGAAGCGCTCGATGCCCTGAAGAAAATTGATGACATCAAAGCGCATGCCGTCCAGTTGAGCGAACAGAACCTCGACCAGGCGGTTGCGATTCTCAAATCTTGGATGAAAGAGGGAGAACAGGCCCATGCCTGAGACGTTGACCGGCCCGCATAAGACGGCGATTCTGCTGCTCGCCATGGGTGACAAGTTCACCACCGAGATGTTCAAGCGCATGGAGCGTACGGAGATAGCCCAGGTCTCCAAGGCCATGGTCGAGCTGGAAACCGTGCCCAAGGAGCAGGTGGAGGAAGTCGTCAGGGAGTATCACAAGGCCCTGGTCACCGGCCAGGAGATGATCACCGGCGGCGAGGAAACCGTGAAGCGGCTGCTGATGAAAAATCTCGATTCGGACACGGCCAAGTACATCATGGACGCCTTGGATCTGGACCACGGCCCGGTGCCCTTCCGCGAACTGGAAAACGTCAGTCCGCGCATCCTGGCGCAGATTCTGCGCAACGAACACCCGCAGACCCTGGCTCTGATTCTGGGCCATCTGCATCACGACCAGGCCGCGGAGCTGCTCTCCAACCTCCCGGCGGGCGTACGTCCGGAAGTGCTGATGCGCCTGGCCAAGCTGGAGGCGGTGCCCGAGGAAATGCTGGTGGAAGTGGACAAGGTGCTGCAGAGCCAGCTCATCGCCATGGGCGGCAAGGAAGGCAAAAAGGTCGGCGGCGTGCAGGCCGTGGCCGAAATTCTCAACGCCGTGGACCGCTCCACCGAAGAGGAAGTGCTTTCCGAAATCGAAGAAGAATCCGCTCAGATGGCCGAAGAAATCCGCAACCTCATGTTCGTGTTCAACGACATCATGGGCCTGGACGACCGCTCCATCCGCGAGCTGCTCAAGGAGATTTCCAACGAGGATCTCACCACCGCGCTCAAGGGCGCTTCCGAAGAACTGCAGGACAAGTTCTTCAAAAATCTGTCCGAACGCGCTTCGAACATGATCAAGGAAGACCTGGAAATCATGGGCCCGGTACGCCTTTCGGATGTGGAAGGAGCGCAGCAGAACGTCGTCAAGACCGTTCGCAGGCTCGAGGTGGAAAATCGTATCGTCATAAGCAGAGGATCCAGCGATGTCTTCGTCTGATCAAGCCCAGAATCCGGAAAAAGAGGTACGGCAGACCGGAAAAATCATCATGGCGGCCGGAACCGGCTCGCGGCAGGAAATGACCGTCGACGAAATGACGGCCAAAGGCAGGCAGAATCTCTGGAATGCGTCCGTGGAAAAGGAATATTTCCAGCGCATCCGCGACAAAGCCACCCTGCAGGCCAAACATATTTTTCAGCAAGCCCAGGAAGAAGCGAACAAAATCAAGGAAGACGCCTATCATCAGGGCTACAGCGAAGGCATTGCCCAGGCCCAGCTGCAGCTGGACCAGGCCAACCAGGAATGGGCCGCATCCCTGGTGCAGGCTCTGGAATCCGTCAACCTCGGCAGCCAGGCCATCTGGCAGTACCACCGTCAAGATCTTGTCCTGCTGGTCCGGCTCGTGGTGGAAAAGGCGCTGCAGGTCAGTCTGAACGAGCAGCGCGAGGAAATTCTTACCGCTTTTCTCGACCAGGCCATCAGTTCGCTGGAGGGCAGCCGCCATTACGTGCTGCGGGTCAATCCGCAGGATCAGGAAGCCCTGGAGGGCATTCTTGTCGAAGCGGCCGAACGCCATCCTTCCTTGAAAAAATGGGTCGTCAAGGGAGACCCGAACATGCAGGCCGGCGGGCTTCTGGTGGAAACCGATCACGGCATGGTGGACAATACGCTCGAGGGCCGTCTTGAGCAGCTGGTGCCCATTCTGGACGAGCTCGAGCTGACGTTTCAACCGCCGGAAATTTCCGCGCCGGACAGCGTCTACGAACAGGCCGCCAGTCAGCCGGGCGCCGCGCCGGAGCAATACGAACAGGCGGAGGCGTACGAAGAGGAAGCCGAGGAACCGCCCACCCATGAGGGCACCATCAACCTGGCAACCGACGCGGCGGATTGATGAGCCTGGACCCCCATTCCTGTTGCGCCGTCATCGGCGATACGCAGCTCAGCCGAATTTACGGCAAGGTGAGCAAGGTCGTGGGGTTGATCGTCGAAGGCCGCGGCATCAAGGCCCCCTTGGGGGCTGTCTGCACCCTGCTGACCGGGGACCCCGGAGACAAGGGCATCCCTGCAGAGGTCGTGGGGTTTCGGGACAACAGCATTCTGTTCATGCCTTATGAAGAAGTCCGGGGCATCAAACCCGGCAGCCTGATCCAGAGCGCCAGCGTGCCGCCTCTGTTTCCGGTGGGCCAGCATTTGCTGGGCCGCGCCGTGGACGCCTTCGGTCATCCTCTGGACGACAAGGGCGCGGTCTGGCCGGACAAATATTACCCCATTTACCAGGCCCCCCCCAGCCCGCTGTCCCGTCCGCGGATCACAGATCCGCTGGATGTGGGCGTGCAGGCCATCAACGGCCTGCTGACCCTGGGCAAAGGCCAGCGCGTGGGCATCATGGCCGGTTCGGGCGTGGGCAAGAGCACGCTGATGGGCATGATGGCCCGTTACACCGTGGCCGACGTCAACGTCATCGCCCTGGTGGGCGAGCGCGGCCGCGAGGTGCTGGAGTTCATCGAGCGGGATCTTGGTCCCGAAGGCATGGCCCGCTCCGTGCTGGTCGTCGCCACCTCGGACGTCAGCCCGTTGCTGCGGATGCGCGCGGCTTTTGCGGCCACGGCCGTAGCCGAATATTTTCGTGATCTGGGCAAGGACGTGCTGCTGATGATGGATTCCGTGACACGTTTCGCCATGGCCGCCCGCGAAGTGGGGCTGGCGGTGGGCGAGCCGCCAACATCCCGTGGTTACACGCCCTCGGTGTTCGCCCAGCTACCCAAGCTGCTCGAACGCGCCGGGCGCAGCGACAAGGGCACCATCACCGGCATTTATACGGTCCTGGTGGACGGTGACGATTTCAACGAACCCATTGCCGACGCTGTCCGTTCCATTCTGGACGGCCACCTGGTGCTGACCCGCGAACTCGCGGACCAGGGGCACTACCCGTGCATCGACGTTCTCAAGAGCATCAGCCGTCTGCGCAGCGAGGTCGCTCCGGCTCCGGCCAAAAAGGCCGGACAAGTGATCCTGCGTCTGCTGGCCACCTTCCAACGCGTGGAGGACATGGTCAATATCGGCGCCTACTCCAAAGGCAGCAATCCGGAAATCGACCAGGCTCTGCAGATGATCGACCCCATCCGCCAGTACCTGCAGCAGCCCATAGAAGAACCACGCAATTTGCAAAGTTCCTTCAAAAATATCGGCGAACTTGCGCGTCAGGTGAACCAGTAGCGCCTTGTCTCTGTTTTATATCGTATCTTCAATTTGATTCATGGTTGTATTATCTGCAGTAGTCTTTTTTCTCCATAGTAGTTTGGAAGTGCATATTTATTAGGAAGACGTGTTATTTTTCAATCAACTGTCTTTTTCATATTTTGTTACTTTATAACTGCATTTTTTTTTAAATTTTACGTGTATTCTCCGTCCGGCTCGTGTATACTAGAGATCCCCTCCCCGCATAACCACAAACAAGTTGGAGTGATGAAATGAAAGAATTTGTCTGTATCAAAAAATCTTCAGTTCCATGGATTATGGGGATGTTTCTTGGGGTCTTGCTGGCCGTTTGTTTTGCGGTGCAGGTTTTCGCTGCGGATAAAGTCAAGGATTCCGTTGCGCTTTCCAGCACTATTCAGACCCAGGGGGCGGCGCGGGTTATCGTCAAGTTCGCCATTCCCAGTTATGCGAAACTGCATGCCGCATCCATGCGCTATCCGGGCGTACTTCCCGGATCAGTCGCACCCGCGGCCGCAGGTGTGGCCGACAAGGCCCTTGCCGCCGGCATCGCTTCAGGCGTCGGCAGCGTTCTGCAGACCATGGACCAGGGCTCTGTTTCGCTGTTGAAAACCTTCAAGACCATTCCGTTCGCCTTGCTCCGTGTGGATGCCGCCGGACTGCACGCCCTGGAGGATTCCCCCGGCGTGCTCTCCATTGAGGAGGACGTGCTCGTACCTCTTCCCGAGCCATCTGACGAGGACAACGGCGCCGTGCCTCCGGCGTTGAGTTCGAGCATCGCTGTCATCGGCGCGGACCAGGCCTGGTCAGCGGGATACGACGGTAGCGGTTGGTACGTGGCCATTCTGGACACCGGTATTCTGAACTCCCACAATTTCTTTGCCGGAAAGAACATTGTGGAAGCCTGTTATACGACAAAGGTGGATTCCTATAATCCCAATGCCCGGCTTTGCCCCAACGGCGAGGACAATCAGACCGGCACGGGCGCGGCCGCACCCTATCCGAGCAGCAATACCGGCTATGACCACGGCACGCATGTGGCGGGTATCGCCGCGGGGCATTTATCCGACAATTCGCTCAACGGCGTGGCCAAAGGCGCGGATATCATTGCCGTAAATGTCTTTTCCAACGGTTTTACCACGACTTCCTCCGTGCTTTCCTATTCGTCTGATCAGATTCTGGGCCTGGAGCACATCTACTCCTTGCGCAATACGTATTCCATAGCGGCAGTGAACATGAGTTTGGGCGGCGGGCAGTATTACGCCACCTGCGATGACAACAATACGTCGCTGACGTCCGCCATCAACAATCTGCGCAATGCGGGCATCGCCACGGTGATAGCCTCGGGCAACAGTTCCTATTGCGATTCCATTTCAGCCCCAGGCTGCATTTCCACGGCTCCGGCAGTGGGCGCCACGGACAACAGCGACGTACGCGCCTCCTTCAGCAACTGGCGCGATGAGCTGGTGCCGCTGTTCGCTCCGGGCGTGAGCATTTATTCTTCCATTGGTTCGGGGGATGATGCTTTCGGCTACAAGTCAGGCACTTCCATGGCGACTCCGCATGTGTGCGGCGCCTGGGCCGTCCTGAAGCAAAAATCCAATGCGAGTGTGGATACCATCTTCAACGCGTTTACCAGTACGGGCGCGGCCGTGACCTTTGGCGGCAACTGCAGCGATCCTTCAGGCATCAATCGCCGGATATCGGTCATCGACGCCCTGAATACGCTGTCGGCTCCTTCTGCCGACCAGCCCGATATACTCTGGCGCAATCCGGACAACGGCAAAGATGTTGTCTGGTTTATGAACGGAACCAACTACAACGGCTTTCAGGCCTTGAACGATTGCCCCACGGGCTGGGAGATAGTAGGTACGGGTGATTTCGACCAGGACGGCAATGTCGACATTGTCTGGCGCCAGCGCAGCGGCGAACGCACTGCCTTGTGGTATATGGACAATGCGACCTACAAGAGCTGGACCTATCTGGACTCGGCGCCTGCTGACTGGAAAATCAGAGGCGTCGGCGATTTCAACGCGGACAGCAATCCAGACCTGGTCTGGCGGAATCCGAACACCGGCAAGAACTGCATCTGGTACATGACCAACGCGACCCGGAACAGCACGACCTTTTTTGACAACCGCGACGCTCCCTGGGACATCGCCGGAGTGGGAGACTTCAATTCGGACAGCAAGCCGGATCTGTTGTGGCGCAATTCCGACAGCGGCGACAACGACGTCTGGTACATGGACAACACCTCCATCTCCGGTACGGACGGGCTGAACAACGCGTCAACGGCCTGGAACATTGCCGGCGTGGGTGATTTCAACACCGACGGCAAAGTGGACATTCTCTGGCGCAGGCCCGGCAACAACAAAAACGTCATCTGGCTCATGGACGGTGCGACCCTGTCCAGTGTGGCGGGAATCAATGATGCCTCTTCTCCATGGGATCCGCAGGGAGTCGGCGTATTCCATTAGCGCATATGACCTTGAATTTGTTTCAGGGCGAAAATGCGCCGACAGAAGGCGGTATTGAAAAGAGCTGAACGGTCCTGGCCGGTGTTTTCACAACATCGGCCGGGTTTTTTTATTTAGAGAAGATCCTGATTAGAGCGCAAAAGACATGACGGCGCGTTCTGAGGAACTGTTGCTGGGGAAGAGGCTATAGAGAACGGTTGTCTTTGAAGCAGGTTCAGGAAGATATTTCAGGATCGGATTTGAACACGGCTATTTCCCTGAGAAATTCAAGAGCCGCTTGCGCGCAGAGGGAGTAGGGATCGAACTCCTGGGATGGAAAATATTTAAAAATTACAGAGCATTCAACGCCCTGCATGTTGACGTAGCCCATGCTCCATTCGGAAAATTCCCGTTTATGGACTTCATCATAGGCCAGAATCACGGGATGCGAGTGGCGGTCGTCGGTAAAAATGCGCTGCAGCACTTCGCCCACCATATCGCGGTCTCCCTCCAGCCATTGCATGAAAAAACGCGTATCGTACAAAAGCAGTCCGGTTATTCCACGTTGCGTATTGCCTGTGCGGGATTGAACGAGAAGGTTCAGAATATCTTTTGTTCCGGTCCCAATTTGATGCGTACTCGCATAAATAAGTCGTGCCAAAGACATTGCATAGAACTCCATGCTTGACGAGCTGTCGGCGAGATAGGAAAATACCTGCTTCCGCGACACTCGCCACGTGTCCGAGTGAGCAAGCTGTTGTGAATCGTCAAAAACACTTCAACGCTGTCCCTCCTGTTATCTTTATCAAAGAAAAATTTTCACCACAATTGAATTTGCGATGTCGATAAAGAACGAACAGACCAGAGGAACGACGATAAAGGCCTTATGGGAAGCGCCGTAACGTTCGGTGACCGAGGTCATGTTGGCGATGGCCGTGGGCGTGGATCCGAGGGAAAATCCGGCGAATCCCGAACAGATCACGGCGGCGTCGTAGTTTTTCCCCATGCACGGAAAGATGACGAAAAGAATGAACACCGCCACCACCAGGGTCTGCACAGCCAGAATGCTCAATATGGGCAGCGCGAGGGACATCACCGACCAGAGTTCCAGGCTCATCAAGGACATGGCCAGAAAAATGCCCAGGGCGATATCCGCTATGATCGCCAGGGAAATGGAATCGGACGGCCAGGGATATTTGGGAAACAGATTCGGGATGGTGTTGGTGACCACGATGCCCACCAGAAGGCAGGAAACAAACAGCGGCAGCGTAATGCCCTGGGATTTGAAAAAAGCGTCCAGCAGCCAGCCCAGCATGATGCAGAGCTGCGTGACGAAAAGGGCGCGCAGCACCTTGACGTAATCTATGGAATTGTCCTCAGGGGCGTCTTCCATGATGCCGATGTCCGGCTGCTCGTGGACGGCGGGTTCGAGCTTGTGGCGTTTGATCAGAAAATTGGCGATGGGTCCGCCGAGAAGGCTCGACAGGACCAGACCGAATGTGGCGCAGGCCGTGCCGATTTCCATGGCGCGCTGCATTCCGTCGATTTTTTCCAGCTCCGGCGCCCAGGCGATCACAGTGCCGTGCCCGCCCACAAGCGCCAGCGTACCGCCCAGCAGTCCGGTTATCCTGTTCGCGCCGGTCAGCTGGGCAACGAAAGTTCCGGTCAGATTCTGCACGAACAGAAATCCCACGGTGAGCGCGAGCAGCAGAAGCAATGCCGGACCGCCGGTCACGAGCTTTTTGAAACTGGCATTGATGCCAATGGTGGTAAAAAAGTAGAGCAGCAGCCAGTCCCGGATGGTAAGGTTGAACGAAACGTCGATGGCAAAGCCATAGTGCAGCAAAGCCAGGACCAAAGAGGCCAGCAGGCCGCCGGTCACAGGTTCGGGAATTGAATAACGCCGCAGGATGGGGACGTGCTTGTTGATACGCCAGCCAATCAGGAAAACCATGATGCCAAGGTTCGCACTATCGAACTGCCCGATGGAATACTGCATGCGCCCTCCTGCAGGTATCGCTTTTCCTTGAGGTTTATAGTACTATTAGTGGCATAGCAGAAAGCGGGCATGATGACCACGGCAAATGAAAAAGAGCAGTTGCCGCAGCTGTCAAACCCTTGTGGATACCATGCCTGGTCCTTCCGAGACTGAAAAAAATAAATACAGACTGGAGTTCCTTTATGCAGACCGCTGATTCGGCTACCGTAACGCAACTGCGCGAGTTGAGTTTCAAGATCAACGAACTTTACGGCTACGGCCAGCGCGACCAGGCCATTACTTTGCTAGACCAGGCAATGCAGCATGCCGGGGAACAGGACGCGGCTTACGCTCTTTTTTTCCGGGCCAAGAAAGCGGGCTATGAGGGCGATTTTGCACAGGCCGAGATTCTTTTGCGCCAGGCCCTCGAACTGCGTCCGGCCGATCCGTATCTGCTCAAAAATCTGGGAACCTGTCTCGGGCAGCAGAACCGGGACAACGAAGCCATCCCGTTGTTCGACCTGGCCATGGAGCTCAATCCCAAAGACAGCCGGACCTGGCTGGCCAAAGGCGTTTCCCTGTCCAAACTCGGTCGCGAAGAAGAAGCCATCGCACATTATGACCGGGCTCTGGAGTACAACCCGAACAACTACAACGCCTGGAGGCAAAAAGGGGTTTCCTCATTGGAACTGGGACGCGTACGCGATGCGCTGTCCTGTTATGAAAAGGCGCTCGAACTCAATCCCTCGGATTGCAGCTGCTGGCTGGACAAGGGGATCACCCTGGCCGAGCTTGATTACTGGGCGGACGCTTTGGAGGCGTTTGAAAAAGCGCTGGAACTGGAGCCTGAAAATCCCGACGTCTGGCGGGAAAAAGGCGTGGCCCTTTCCGGGTTGGGACGCGACCTGGAAGCCATCGACTGCTTTGACAGAGCCTTGACCATCAATGCGCAGGATGCCGACGCCTGGAGACAGAAGGGCGTCTCTTTGTCCTGTTCGGAGTGCGAAGAGGAAGCCCTGGGCTATTTTGACAAGGCCTTGCAGCTGCGTCCGGATGATTTCGACGCCTGGCGTCAGAAAGGCGTCACCCTCTGCTCGCTCGGGCGGCAGGAAGAGGCTCTGGCCGCGTTCGACGCGGCTCTGGAAAAAAATCCGCTGGACTATCACACCTGGCGCCAGAAAGGCGTGGCTCTGTCGCAGCTGGGGAACGAAGAACAGGCCCTGGAGCATTTCGACAAGGCCCTTTCCCTGAATCCGGGCGATCCGCGTTCCTGGCGGGAGAAAGGCATTTCCCTGTCGCATCTGGAGGATCATGAAGCCGCGCTTTACTGCTACGGGCAGTCGCTGGATCTGGTGGATGCTGACGCATGCTATACGTGGTATCTCAAAGGGCTGGCCCTGCTGGAGCTGCAGCGGGCCACGGAAGCCGTCGCCGCATTCGACCAGGCCATCAGCCTCAACCCCGACGATTCGGACGCCTGGTTTTACAAGGCCAGGGCCCTGGCCCAGTTGGATCGCGGCGATGAAGCCCTGGTCTGCTTCGACCGGACTCTGGAACTTGTGCCGGAAGATTACGAAGCCTGGCGGGACAAAGGTCAGGCCCTGTCCGGTCTCAACCGCCAGGAGGAAGCGCAGAAATGTTTCGAAGGCGCTCTGGAGCGTCTGAACGACGAACCCGAGGACCTGGCGGAACGGGCCTACGTGCTCTACAAGCTTTTTCGTGAGGAAGAAGCCGCGGAGTTGATCCAGGAACTACGCCGGCGCTTTCCCCATTCCGATCATGTGGAAAACGTTTACCAGTTTCTGGCCGGAGCCCTGGGTTTTACCAGGGATTGAGCCGCTCCCGTAGCGCAAGCCCGTGCCTCATTAAACGCAGCGGGCTTGCGGAACATCAGAAATGCGGCTCAAGCCGCCTTGTCCTTGGGAACGGCCTGGAGCTGCGCGCCGGGCAGCAGGCGCAGGAAATTGTCCAGGGCCACCTTTTGCGCCGCGGCCGGTTCCAGGGCGTCCAGCAGCGCATAGTATTTGACGATGTTGTGGTGGTAGGTGGCGAAATGGCCGATGTTGTCCGAGCCGATAAAAATTCTGTCTTGAAAGTCCGCCACCAGAGCCAGCCACTCCGGCCGGACTTCGCCTTTGGCGTTCAGTACGTAATTTTCAAACATGATCCAGGAAAGATCCAGATGCAGGTTGCTGTGTTTTTCCAGCATGTCCCGCAGCATGGCCGTATACTCCTGCTGGTCCAGGTCGAGATAGCGCGATAATCCGGCATGGGCCCAGATGAATTTGGTCTTGGGGTGGTTGGACAGGGCTTCGCGTACTTCGTAGGCATAAATCGGTTTGTCCAGGCGGTTTCTGGATGTCGCGTTGTTGTGCAGGCATACCGGCAGATTGCGTTCCGCAGCCAGATCGTAAATGGCGGCAAGAGCCGGATGGTTGCCCCGGGCGGTTTCCCCGTACGTGAGATTGGTCAAATCGTCCCTGTGGCCGAAAATTTCACCGATGCCCTGCCAGACGTCCGGATATTCATCCAGCATACGCCGGACATGCAGGATTGCGTGCTTATCCGTGGCGTTGATGCCGCAGATAAAGGGGTGAAAGCGTTTTTTGTCGGTTGCTGAAAGCTCCTGATAGCGCCGGGCGATGATGAAATCCGTGGCCGTGTACCAATACGTACGTCCGTTGTCGTCCAGGTAATAGGTTGGTTCCAGTGGGGCGGCCGCATCCCATTTTTTTATCAGCGGCATGCCCGAGAACATGATGTGTTCCACGCCAGCGGCATCCATGGAAGCGATCAAGGCCTGCATTCCTTCGGTTTTTTGAATAAAGTCCAGATAATGGAAATGGCCGTCGGCGACCTTGTAGCGTACGGGCGCCGGAGGAGTGTCCGCCGCGGCCTGCGCCAGAGCCCAGGCCGGTTGCAGCACCGGGGCCATGCCGCAGGCCAGGGCCCCGGCTGCTGTCCATTTCAGAAAAGATCTGCGGTCCATGGGATTCTCCTTTTCAATAATTGGTTAGAGCCAACGTGCTCGATGCTTCACAAGCGGTGTTATCGGCGGCATACCTGAAAAACACTATGTTTAAGGCTATAACCCGTAACGGTATTTAAGGTCTAGCCCCGTCCGGCTGTTCTGGTGTATGCTTTCGCCATGGGATACAAGATACTGATTATAGACGATGAAGACGCCATCCGTTTTTCCTTGCGCGGCGTGTTGGAAGATGAAGGGCACGAGGTGCTGGAAGCGGCCACCGGAGAGGAGGCGCTCGATATTCTGGGCAAGGAAACGCCGGATCTGCTTTTTCTGGATATCTGGCTGCCCGGCATGGACGGGTTGAGCGTTCTGGACGCTTTTCAGCCCAGAGAAGGAGCCCCGCCGGTCATTGTGATTTCCGGTCACGGCAACATTGAAACCGCTGTCTCCGCCATCAAGAAAGGCGCTTTTGATTTTATCGAAAAGCCGCTTTCCCTGGAAAAAGTCGTTATCACCACCAACAAGGCGCTGGAGTTTCACGAGCTGCAAAAGGAAAATCTGGCCTTGCGCAGCAACCTGCGGGCCTCCACGGTGCAGGACTTCACCGGCAGATCAGCTGTGATCGAATCCCTGCGCCAGCAGGTGGCCCGGGTGGCGCCCACGGACGCCTGGGTGCTGATCACCGGCGAAAACGGCACGGGCAAGGAAATTCTGGCCCGCTCCATCCACAACCAGAGCCGCCGTTCTTACAAGGCCATTGTGGCCGTCAATTGCGCTGCCATCCCCGAAGAACTCATCGAGAGCGAACTGTTCGGCCACGAGAAAGGCTCCTTTACCGGCGCCGACAGCGCCCAGGCCGGAAAGTTCGAAATGGCCCACAAGGGCACCTTGTTTCTGGACGAGATCGGCGATATGAGCCTGAAGACCCAGGCCAAGATTCTGCGTATTTTGCAGGAGCAGGTTTTCGAACGCGTGGGCGGCCGCAAGACCATCCGCGTGGACGTCCGGGTCATTGCCGCCACCAACAAGAATCTGGAAGAACAAATCAAGGCCGGCGCTTTTCGCGAGGACCTCTACTACCGTCTCAAGGTTTTCCCCCTGGAAGTGCCGCCGCTGCGCGCGCGTACGGACGATATCCCCCTGTTCATTGACGAGTTCTCGGCCCGGTTGACACGGGAGAGCGGACTCAAACCCTTGTCCTTTTCGCCCGAGGCCATGGACCTGCTCAAACGCTATCCCTGGCCGGGCAACGTCCGCGAGCTCAAGAATTTCATCGAACGGATGCAGATCATGTACATGGGCAGCGTGGTGACGCCCGAACAGCTGCCGTCAGAATTTCTGCGCGATTCCAATACGCCGTCCACCGCGGCCATGGCCGACGCCGGCATCGAAAGCGGCATGGTGGATTTCAAGGCCGCCCGCGCGCAGTTCGAAATCCGGTTCCTGGAGGCCAAGCTCAAGGAATGCGGCGGCAACGTGGCCGCTCTGGCCGAAGCCATTAACATGGAACGCAGCTACCTCTACCGTAAGCTCAAAACCTACGGCATCAGTGTCTCGGAATAGGGGAAGGCCTCCGGCGGCCAGAGAACCTTTTTGGAAAAAGGTTCTCTGGACTCTCCAAAAACTTTAACAGGTAAAAATTAATCGTGAAATAGGGGAGACTATTTTAGAGAGTCTTAGCGACATCAAGAAATGAAAGCAGGTTAAACCGCCGCGGGCATTCCTGTTTCTGGGGGTAACACGTCTCAGCTCTTCATGTTCACGTATTGCAGCGGCACTTCCAGGTCGGCGTCCTTGACCAGGCTGATGACGCTTTGCAGGTCGTCGATTTTTTTGGCAGTGACCCGAACCTGTTCGTCCTGGATGGACGACTGGACCTTGAGTTTGCTGTCTTTGATCATTTTGACGATTTTTTTGGCCTGATCTTTGGATATTCCCTCGATAATACCGATTTCCGCCTTGACCTGGCCTTTGGACGTGGGTTCGGTTTCGCCGAATTCCAGGACCTTGGGGTCCACTTTGCGGCGTACGCATTGGGTCAGCAGCATTTCGCGAACCGCCTTGAATTTCATCTCATCGCCGGTGACCAGGGTGATTTTCTTGTCCTTGCGGTTCAGGTTGAGTTCTGTGGTGACGCCGCGGAAATCGTAACGGGTTTCGATTTCCTTTTTGACGTTGTTTATGGCATTGTCCACTTCCTGCAAGTCCACCTTGCTGACGATATCAAAAGAAGGCATGTCTCATTCCTCCATGCTGACGTACGGATACATTCCAGCTTGTGCTTATGGGATTTTTCGTTCAACCGAACGAGGGTACCCTATACAGGCTCGTGTCCGCTTCGGCAAGGCCTGTTCCTTTCGGACAACCCGTGGCACGGTTGATCCTCTGACAGTAACACGGTAAACAACATTTTATTGTTGCGCGTATGACCGGAGTATGTTCTTACTATGAAAGTCCAGGACTACCAGAAGTATCAGGACGCTTCCGTTGAGCTCCTGGAAGTGCAGGCGGCCGGAAGACATTGGCAGATTGAACGCAGCGCTGATTTGGAAACTCTTTGGGAGGAAATATGCGCTGACGGCTCACTGGATGCGGACGAACGCTTGCCCTATTGGGCTGAAATATGGCCATCCAGTCTGTTTTTGTGCGACTGGCTGTGGCGACGGCGCGATATGCTGGCAGGGGCGCGTTGTCTGGACCTGGGCTGCGGTCTGGGATTGAGCGCGCTGGTGGGCGCCTGGTACGGCGCCGACGTGGTGGGCATGGATTACGAATGGCCCGCTCTTTATTATGCCCGCCGCAACGCCCTGCGCAACGGACTGTGCGACACGGCGGACGCGGATACGCGTCATGCGCCCGGCTGGGTGCTGGGCGACTGGCGGCAGCCCGCCGTGAAAGCCGGCGCTTTCTCGTGTATCTGGGGCGCCGACGTCATGTATGAACGGCGTTTTATCGAACCTGTGGCAGCCATGCTGGAATACGCGCTCGCTCCGGGCGGCACGGTCTGGTTCGCGGCGCCGGAGCGCAAACTGGTCGGGCCTTTCAGTACGCATCTGGAAGGATTGGGCTGGACCTCCCGCAAGGCGGCCGCGGAACAAGTCCGGCCGGTTACGGTGGCCGGTCCGGAAGTCCTGGTGAATATCTGGGAATTCAGAAAAAAAGGTGCATAAGCCGCAAGGAGTCAATCATGGGACAAACCATCAGATTCGGCGTATCGTTGGACTCGGAACTTTTGGAAAAATTCGATCAACTCTGCGAGGAGCGCTGCTACCAGACCCGTTCCGAAGCCATTCGCGACCTGATTCGCAATACGCTTGTGCAGAAAGAATGGGAAGACACGGACAGGGTCCTGGCCGGAACCCTGACGCTGGTCTACGACCATCACAAAAGCGACCTGGCCCAGAAACTTACTGAAATGCAGCATGAGGTGCACGATGTGATTCATTCGTCCCTGCATGTGCATCTGGACCATGACAACTGTCTTGAGGTCCTGATCATGCGCGGTCCGGGCAAGGCCGTACGCGATGCCGGGCAGCGCCTGATTTCCACCAAGGGCGTGAAGCACGGCCAACTGAACCTGACTACCACGGGAGAAGATCTTGTCTGATACGGAGCAGTGCCGGACAGCGGGCCGGGCGCAAAGCGGGCAGATGCACGACGTGCAAAGCGGTCCGGCGTCCGTTGCCCTGGCTATTGACAGAGTCGGAGTCAAGGAAGTGGACTTCCCCATTTCCGTGCAGGACCGGGCCAATGATCACCAGCATGCGGTTGCCAGCGTGGACATGGGGGCGGATCTGCCCGCCGCGTTCAAGGGTACGCACATGAGCCGCTTTGTGGAAGCGCTCGAGGCCTGGTCCGGCGTTTTGAATTATGCCAATGTCAAATCCCTGCTGTCGGATATTCTGGAGCGCCTGGACGCGCGCAAGGCCTATGTCAGTTTCGCGTTTTCTTTTTTCCAGCAAAAGAGCGCGCCCATAAGCGGCAGCAAGGGCATGATGGCCTATCCGTGCCGGATGGTGGGCGAACTGCGGCAGGGAGAATCCCGTCCGGAGTTCAACCTGGCCGTGGACGTGCCGGTGATGACGGTCTGTCCCTGTTCTCTGGCCATCTGTGACGAGGGCGCGCACAGCCAGCGGGCCATCATCAAAATGAACTGCCGGATGCAAGGCTTGCTCTGGATCGAGGATCTCATCGAAATCGGCGAGGCAGCGGCGTCATCTCCGGTGTACACGCTTCTCAAGCGCGAAGATGAAAAACAGGTCACCGAACAGGCCTTTGCCAATCCGGCCTTTGTGGAAGACGTCGTACGTACGGTGGCCCAGTCTTTGGAAGCCCATCCGCGCGTCTCCTGGTACAGCGTGGTGGTGGAAAGCCAGGAGTCCATTCACAACCACAACGCGTTCGCGGGAATCGAAAAAACCAAGGCCTGAAATCCGCATCCGCGGGAAGCTTTCCCCTGAGCTATTGGGATGCGCTGTTTTCCGGCGCGCCGTCCGGTAATGCTATCCGCGAAATCCGCAGGTAGCTGCGCGGGTTCAGCTGCTCCTGATACAGCGTCTGCAAGGGCAGCTGCGTATCGAGTTTGTAATCGTCGTAGGGTTTCTCATTGCTGAGAGAAATATTCTGCAACAGCAGGATGTCCTGAAAAAAATGCTGTTGGAGCCTGCTGATCAGTTGCGGCAGGTTATTCCGAGCAAAAAGATAATTCATCGCACTGTAGCGGTGGATGGTATAGGGGTGCGAACGTTCGTCAATGACCAGAACGTTGCGCCGTGGGTAGTTCTTTTCCAGATACTGCATGACCGCATCGTATCTGCGGTAGTACAGCAGCCAGTTCACTCCCTCGTTAATGCCGGCCACGGGCCAGGAAAACAGCAACACTGCGCAGCAGCCCAGCAAAATATATTTAGGCGTCTGCAGCGCTGGTTTGCAACGTTGCAACAGGGCGGCCAGTTCCTGCAGTGCGACTAGCGCGAAGAAAACCAGAACCGGCAGGTAGATGATTCCCAGGCGGGCTGTGGTGGTCACCGTGAGAATGGCCAGATGGTAGGAGAACTGCAGAATGGTGACCAACAGGTAAGAAACCAGGAAGGCCAGCAGCGGGTAGAACAGCGCGGGGCGTTTACTGATACGCAGCTGGAAAAAACGCCAGGCTCCCAGGCAGCATCCGGCGCAGGCCAGGAAAAAGACTGGCGCCAGCATGGCGTGTTTGGGGATGAAGCCCAGCATGCTGGTCAGGGCGCTGTGCAGATTCCGAATCAGATAATTGACGCCGAACATGGCCTGCCCGTTGTCTATTTCATGGTATTCGGGTGCCGTGAAATGTAGCGTCTGCCAGGCCACGGGCAGGAGCAGCAGCGGTACCGCCAGAGCCAGCGAGCTGATTCTGGCGTATTCGGTCCGGGGCAGCAGCCAGACGAGCAGCAGCGCGAAAACGGCCAGGAACAGGGCGGATTCGTAGCGGCATTGGGCCAGGATCACCAGAGTAAGCAGCAGCCGCTCGGCTTGCGGAGCCGTACGCTGGTCCATAAAGCAGTTGAAAAAGTGGAACGCCAGCAGAATGAACAGCAGGTTCACGATTTCGAATCCGCTGCTTGTGGCGTAGATCACGAACAGCGGATAGGCGGCCAGAAGAACCATGCCCGCAAAGGCCAGCCACAGCGGGAACCAGCGGCGCAGCAGCACGTACCAGACGAACAGGGCGCCGAACGCGGCCAGAAAGTTGATGATGAATCCATTATATCCGCTGTAGCCTGTCAGCGCATGCGCGGTATAGAGCAGAAAGGGAAAAGTCAGGGGCCGTTTGTCGAGCTGGTTCAGGAGCGAGGTCTTGACGCCGTGCAGAAACATGGCGTTTTTGGGGATGGAGGCCTGGTGGTCGTAATAGAGATTCATGCCCACGCCGATCAGGTTGGGCTCGTCGTACAGGACCCGGATCTTGGGTGGCGAGAGCAGAAAGGCGCTGACGCAGAGCACAAAGGCCAGGGCCAGGGGCACCCAATGCGCGCGGATGTTTTGCCAAAGTACGCGCGCCCCAGGCGCCAGGCGGATCAGGCCGGCGGTCCAGAGGGCAAAGGAAGCGAAAATAAAATAAAAGCCCGTATGCTCGAACCAGACCCCGCGTTGCGTATCCGAGGGAAGAAAAAAGCCGCCCCAGAGCGCTCCAAGGCAGCAGAAGGCGAGCAACGTAAGAACGACAGGCGTACGTTTTATCTGCATGATATGTCCGCGGGAAAAAAGGAAGACCGGGGTTAGTTGCCTTCGCCGGTAAGTATGTCGCGCATTTCCAGCAGGTCCCGGGTTATTTCCCGTGCCAGGGACTCGTCCCGGCTGGAATGCTGGGCCAGTTCCTTACGCGCGCCGTCTATGGTCAAACCGCGTTCGTGCAGCAGATGTCTGATCGTGCGCAGCAGTTTGATATTCTCCTCGGTGTAAAGCCGCTGGCCCTTGTCCGTACGAATGGGCTGCAACTGGGAAAATTCGGTTTCCCAGAAACGGAGGACATGGGTCTTCAGGTTCAGCATACGTGCGGCATCGCCGATACGATATGTTTTTTCCTCCCCCATGGGAGCTCTCCTTGGAGCGGCGCGCGTAAGGTAAAAAAAAGGCTCCTACAGCCTGACAGGCAACGAATTTATCAATGATTTTGACATATGTGCCATTTCTTTGTCCACGTCTTTATCCTTCAGCGTTCGTTGTCCGTGACGGAAGGTAAGCCGGAAGGTCAAACGCCGCTCCGCGTTTTCCTCGCCTTCCGGGACGAAGATATCGATCAGGCTCACATCTTCCAGCAATTTGGACTTCTGCGACCGGATGGTCTTGAAGATTGCTTCCACCTGGAGATTGGGCGGTGAAACCAGCGTAATATCACGGCGCGAAGGCGGAAATTTGGGCAGGTCCGCGAACTGGATAACGCTCTGGTTGAACAGTTCCCGCAGTGCGTCGGCATCAAGTTCGGCGATCCAGAGGTCCTGGCGGGCGTGGAATTCCTTGGCCAGTTCTTCCTTGACGCGTCCCATGTAGCCGATTTCGCGTCCTTGCAGAAGAATCCGGATATAGGGTTCGCGCCAGTAGTCTTCTCCAGCCAGTTCGTATTCCGCTTTCGGAAGCCGCAGGGATTGCAGCAGGTGTTCCACCAGTCCTTTCAGATCCAGATAGTCGGCGGTTTCCGCGCGCCAGGGCCAGGATTCGGTCCAGCGTCCGCCGTAGACCAGCAGTCCGATGCGTACGGGTTCCTGCGCGGTGGTCTCGGAAGCGGCGTCCGCATGAAAAACGTGGGCGAATTCGAACAGCCGCAGGCTGTCGTTGCCCTGGGCGATGTTTTGCCTGGCGCTCTGCAGCAGGCCGGGGGCCAGAATGGTCCGCAGGACGTCCTGCTCATCCGAGAGCGGATTCTTTACGCTGATGCGGTTGTCTTGTTCCAGACCGAGAAAATCTAGGTCGCGGTGGCCGACGAAACTGTAGTTGATGGCTTCGCGCAGACCGAGACCGCGCGCCCAGTGCTTGACTCGCAGTCCGAAGGCGAATTCGCCTTCGCCCTTGTACCTGGGTTCGACCAGTTGAGGCACGCTGGGAAGCTTGGCCGGAACCCGGTCCATGCCGTACATACGGCCGAGTTCTTCGATGATGTCCACTTCGCGTTCCAGATCCAGGCGGTGGCTGGGAGCTTCGACACTCCAGGTGTCGCCGGCGCTTTCGTCCACAGCGCAGCCCATGCCGGAGATGATCCGGCGGCAGAAGGCGTCGTCCAGTTCAATGCCCAGCAGGCTGTTGGCGCGCTTGGGGCGAAAACTGAAGGTGCGTTGTTTCCAGGGCCGGGGCTCGTCGCGGACAATGCCGGGACGCAGGGAGCCGCCGCTGCATTCGGCGATCAAGGAAGCCGCGCGGTTCATGGCCGTGAGCGACCCAGGCTGGTCCACGCCGCGTTCGAAGCGGAACGAGGATTCGCTGGGAAGATTCAACCGGCGGGCCGTACGGCGGATGCTCAGTGGATGGAAAATGGCGGATTCCAGGAAAACGTTTTTGCTTTGGGAGTTGATTTCGGTATTGGCGCCGCCCATGACGCCGGCCAGGGCCACGGGCCGTTCGCCGTCCCAGATCAAAATGTCCGTATCCAGCAGGATCCGTTCCTGGTCGTCCAGGGTCACGAACTTCATGCCCTGCTGTGCGCGGGCCACGCGGATCATGCCGCCGCGCAGGAGGTCCATGTCGAAGGCGTGCAGGGGCTGGCCGTATTCCAGCATCACGTAATTGGTCACATCCACAATGGTGGAGATGGGGCGCATGCCCATGGCCAGAAGCCGGAAGCGCATCCAGTCCGGAGACCGGCCGTCGCTGACGTTTTCGATGATCCGCCCCTGGTACACCGGGCAGAGGTCCGCGTCGTCGATCTGTATCTTCATGGAGCCGTCGGCGGGATCGCCGTTTTCGGAAAGAGTGATTTGCGGCAGGCGCAGAGGCAGGTCAAAAGACATAGCCACTTCGCGCGCCAGGCCGATCATGCAGAAACAGTCGGCCCTGTTGGGCGTGACGCCGATGTCGAGGACCTGGGTGTCCAGTCCGAGCGCTTCGGTCAGCTGCTGGCCCGGTGCGCCTGATTCGAGCACCATGATGCCCTTGTGTCCGGAACCGAGGCCGAGTTCGTCTTCCGCGCAGATCATGCCGCAGGAAACCCTGCCGCGGATCTTGCCTTTTTTGATCTTCATGCCGTTGGGCAGGTCGGCGCCGATCAGGGCCACAGGCACGAGCTGTCCGGCAGCCACGTTGGGCGCGCCGCAGACGATATCCAGGACGGCATCCTGGCCCGCATCCACGGTGCATACGGAAAGTTTGTCCGCGTCCGGGTGCTTTTCGCAGGTCAGCACCTTGCCTACGACCACCTTTGCCAATCCTGCGAACGGATTGGCCACCTCTTCGACTTCCAATCCGGTCATGGTCAGCCTGTCGGCCAATGTATCAATAGATCCCTCATAAGGGACAAGCTCTTTCAACCACTCAATGCTCAGGAGCATGTTCGCCTCCGCAAAAATAGTGACAGGAGCGCCGTATCTTCATGGTGCGCTCCGGCGGCTTGCGCCGCACAATCCCGCCCCAGGCGGGCCGTTTTCCCTGTTCTGGAGTTGTCTGCAAGCAGATGCGCCCCAGGCGCCGCGCGTATACTGCGCAAACCGATATAATCAACCCATTCGTCCGCAGATGTCAATAAGGCCTTTGTTCTGTCTTTTGCCTGTTTCTGGCCGCACGAAAAGTGTTTTTTGCCCTCCGGGACAAGTTTGATGTGCAGGTTGGTCTGAATGTCCCAGGCGAAACGGAGTCGTTATAGCTCCGCAACAATCAATTGTTGATCTGTGATTGCATCCGTACTTATTGCTGTCAATGCGTATGTGTTTGAACTGGAGCAGAGGAATGACTTCAGTATATCCAGTTGAATTGGCCTGTTTTGGGACGATTCTTGTTGAGTTTGCTTGCTGGAATGTGATAGTGGTAGAAAATAGTTACTGAAAATGACTGCAAGCAGCTAATGACAGGGAATTGCTGCGTGTAAAAAACTCTAGACAAAGACTATATTTGAAGAGGTTGTACGCTGCCGCAGCAAGGCAGTGCCGTATGCGCTTCACTAGGCGTTGAGTTTGCGATAAGGAGTAGAGTCGTAGATTTAACTGCAGGGGATTTATACATCAAAAAAAGGCGTTGGAATGGGGTCGGGTCACTACTGTCCGGTTAAATTTGCAAGCCGTAACAAACTAGAATCATAGTCATTTGAGTCACTTTTCTGTGGAGGTCTGAATAGTTCTATCAATGCGATACGGCCGAATACGTTCACCTGAAGCAACTGGAGCATTTGCTGAACGCTCATGCCTATTCGGGATGTGAACCGGATGTAAGCTGCAATAAGGTACACGATCAGGGCCGTATATATTTGGGTCAGGACAGCATTTTCAGAGTTGCCGACAAAGCTTTTAATCTTCAGGTTCTGTTTGATTTCCTTGAAGAAAAGCTCAATCTTCCAGCGTTCTTTGTAAATGTCGGCAATGGTCTTCGGGGCCAGTTTGAAGTTGTTCGTCAGGAACTTGTAATGCTTGCCGGTCTCCTGATCTTTGAACCCGACGCGACGGAGCTTGAGTTTTCCGTTGGCTGTGGCGACTTCAATGATCTGGTCGGAAGTCACCCCAAGCTTTCTATTGACTGCCTGGCGTTTGACAACCCGATAGGAAGCATTGCTTTTTTGCCGGGTGACGAAGTGAACGCCTTGCTTTCCCAAGAGGTGGAACCATCTGTAATCGTTATATGCCTTGTCGAAGGCGACGATGGACCCCTTGGGCAGGGTGAGAGTTTTTGCAACGCTGAGGTCATGCTTTTTGGCCTCGCTCACGCAAACGAACGCAGGGATATGACCGTCATGATCAAGCAGTGTGTGCATTTTGACCCCGCCTCGTTTGCTTCGGAAGGAAGCCCAGGGGAAGACCGACAAACACAAACTGATTGTGGAGGAGTCAAGGCTCATCAGTTTGGATTTGAAACGGAACTTATGCTTGGGAGCATGAGGCGCACAGCGACGGTACATCTCCCCGAACAAGGCCTGGAAAAAGTCCGATGGCCGCTTGTTGTTCGCGTCTGAAAAAGTCGAACGAGAAACCGGCTTGAGCCCGAGATGGTAGAGCCTTTTCGGGGCTGCTTGCAGATTTCTGATGCAGTCCCGCATGCTTTTCCGCCCGGAGAGTTGAATGAACACGAGACAGACGAACTGGTTCCAAAAGCCGAAGGTTCGGGGCTGTCGTCCCGTAAGGTGCTCACGCTCCAAGCGTTGAAAAACATGTCTCGGGATGAAAGATAGCATTTGATTCAGGATTGAGTTATGGTGAGCCACGTCCAAAATCTCCTTTGTTATGTATTGCTTAGACACCAATTCCATAACATATTTCCTGGAGATTTTGGACTTTTTTATTTTACGTTAACCGGACAGCAGTGGGGTCGGGTAAAGATATTGCCGGCCTCCAATTGTTGTCTCAAAAATCATCGGGATAAGGAAGGGTGCCATTGATGAGAACGTTTCACTGTAGCGTTGCATTTGCAGACTGCCGGCGGATTGTTGCGTGTTGTCTTGCTGTTTTTTTTCTTTTGTCTTCCTGGGCGTGGGCGCCTTCTTGTCAGGCCGCGCGGCTGAAAATGGCCATTGTGGCCTTTGATACGGTGAACGAGCTGGCCAAGGAAGAAGGCTGGGGACGGCAGGTGAGCGAAATGCTGACCACCGCGGCCGTGAATACGGGCTCTTTTGACGTTGTCGAGCGGCATCTGCTGGAAAAAATCATGAGCGAACAAGCCATGGGGGACCGGGAACAGGGGTTCACCTCCGTGGCCCAGTCCGTGGGCAACATGGTGGGGGCGGACTATCTGTTGTCCGGTTCGGTGTTCAAGTCGCCCCGAGGGCAGCTGCGCGTCGACGCCCGGGTGGTGGACGTCGCCAATGGTGAAATCATTGTCGCCAAAAGCTTTCTTTCCTCGGACAGTCTCAGCTCGTTGTCGGCCGCGGCCAAGAAGCTCATGAAGCAGATCGTGAAGAGCGTCTATGCGGGCGCGCCTCCAGCGGCGGCGCAGCCGGGCGGACCGTCCGTTCAGGGGCTTCAGGCCGTATTCACTTTTTTTTCGCCCAGCGGGCTCAGTTTCGCCATGCACGACGGCGACGAACTGACCGCCAGCGAAGCCTATTCCATCTCAATGAATCTTGGAAACCGCATGTATGTCTATGTGGCGCAGATCGATTCCATGGGAAACATCTACGCCATTTTTCCCAACCAGAATTTTTCCTCGCACAAAAATCCGCTGTCACCGGGAAAAGGCTATCGCTTGCCGGAACAGGATTTTTTTACCCTGGATGAAAACACGGGCAAGGAACGCCTACTGGCCATGGCCACGGTCCGGCCGAATTCCGAGTTGGATGGTTTGTTTGAGCAACTGCTGCAGGATGGAGGAAGCGGGGGCGAAGACCTGGCCCGGGAATTTCAGGCCGCATGGGACAAGGCGGACAAGGTGGACAAGGATTCCGTCTGGTTCTGGCACAGATAGCCGCAGGCGCGCGTAACCGAACAATACGGCCCGTCCCGGAGGGGGCGCGCCGTTTGCCGTCTAAAGACAGTAGATAGTTCCACATTACAAAGGAGATCCCAATGAAACTCGTTCGAAAATTGAAAACACTGCGCCTGCGTACGTTGCTTGCGGTTTTTCTGCTGCTCGCGCTCTGCGTGGGGGTTGTGGCGCAGAGCATGCGCGAGGCGCAGCTCGCTCAGGAAGCTGACGCGCGTGAAATTCAGAACACCGGTACGTTCGTGGCCACGGACAATGTTCTGAGTACGGAAGATGTGGATAAGGCCAAGGTGAAAAAAGCCGCCGCCAAAAAGAAAAAAGCCAGAAAGAAAAAAAAGGCCAAGGCTAAAAAGAAAGAGCAGACCGTAGCAGCGGCCGCTTCGGCAGAGAGTGCGGAGCCCGCAGTTTCCATTGATAGCCTGGAGGCCATGAATATCAATATAGACCGCGAGTTCGATACCTTTGTCCGGCTGACCAAAAAGGCGGACCAGGAGCGGATAAGTTCCAAGAAGGTTTCGGATAATACCAAGCTGAAGATCAACGAAACCAGAGATAAGATCGTAGCCTATTGTAAAAACAAGATGGATGCGGCTCAGCTGGCCAACAATCCCGACCAGGTCGCTTTTTATGACAACGTGTCCAAGCAGATCACCGCGCGGGCCGCGGCCGCTTGCAGCAATACGCGTGACCAGGAGGCCCTGGACAAGGCACAGTCCTACACAGAAGCCAAGAACAAGGCCTTCAACCGTATTTTGCAGAGGAAAAAACCCTCGCAGATCACTCCCCGCCAGAAAGCCTATCTGGAACGGCGTACGATTGTGATTCTTGAGGAAAACATGAAAATTTTCCTCTCCATTATCAGCCAGGTGCTTTCGCTGATCAACCAGGCCCAGGCCGCAGTGTCCGACCCCGTATCCTACGGCGTGGGCTGCGCCTTGAGCACCGCGGTCCGCGTCGCCGCCGGAGGCAGCGTTCTGCCGCCGGAAATCGAAATGCTGCGCTATCTGAGTTCGCGGCTGCAGACCAATATGGACGACTACAAGGCCATTCAGAATTCTTTGTACATCCTGACCGGCCGCCCGCCCGTCAACGACCTCTCCGACGACGGCAGAACGCCCACCGGATACGACAAACTCAAAAACAGCATGGGCCAGCGCGAAGACAAATCCGCGAAGAAAAAATGGCGTTACCAGTCGCAGCCGACCAGAACGGCGCCGTAACAGACGCGGTTTCACAACGACAACACCAGGCGGGGCGGGCGCATGCCGCTCCGCCTGACAAACTCCGGGAACGTTTTTATGTCATTACACCGTATATTCCGGCTATTCTCCAAGATACGCGGCCTGTCCCGGCCGATGTTTGCCCCCATGGCGCTGGTGCTTGTTTTTGTGCTGTCCTTCGCTCTGAACGCTTCAGCCCAGAGCGTCAAGGACGTGCAAAAGGAGTTCAACCAGGCGTACAAGGCCGCTTCCAAGGCCTTTAACAAGGGCGATTTCGCCAAGGCCCTGCCGCAGTGGCAAAAAGCTTATGACTCCATGGAGTTGCTGAAGCAGAGTTCCAAGGTGGCCAAGATCAAGGAAAAGGTCGAACTGGGGCTGGCCATGACATACGCCGGGTTGGCGCTTAAAGACCCGGACGATACCGAGAATTTTACCAATGCTCTGAAGTGGTACGACGAATTACTGAATCGCAAAAAGTTGTATGGGACGAATCGTGCGGTGCTTTATGACAACAAATCCTTTTTGCTCTCCAGACGGGCCAGTCAGATTTGCGCTGCGGGTAAGTGCAAGGAAGCGCTGCCGCTGCAGCAACAGGCCATAAAAGTGTTGCAGAAAATGGAACCGGGTCCAACGCTGGACAAATACTTGGCCTATGAGCGCAGTTCACTGGCGCGTACGGCCAAATACGCCAGCCAGTACAAAATCGCTCTGGAAGCAGCGGATCTGGCCGTTGCCTACTGGCGAAAAAGCAAGAACAACCTGGAATTGGCGCGCGAAAGCATTCTTCGGGACAGCATTCTGCTGGATTTGGGGCGGATATCCGAAGCCAAGGCCGATCTGGAAAAGCTCCTTCCGGAGCTGATCAAAGCCGCTTCCGATGCCGCAGCCGTACCCGAACCGGACGCCAAAACCGCAGGGACAAAAGAGGCCAAAGCAGCGGCCAAGGCCCAGGCCAAACGCATTACGCTGATCATCGACGCCGGCGTCAACGCGGCTGTCTGCGCTTCGGTGCTCGGACGCTACGGCGAAGCCGCAGCGCTTCTGAAGCAGGCCGCCGAATGGTCGGCCAAAGCCAAGAACAACTATGGTACGGAAGCCGTGGCCATAGACCGCGGGATTCTCAACTACCACCAGGGGCTGTATTTCGACGCCCTGGCCGCTTTTGAAAAGGTCTCGGGCAGCAACAATGCGCAGCGCCGGGCCAAGAGTCTTTCCAATGCGGGCTGCATCTATCTTTCACTCTACCGGGACAAGGCCGACGAGCGTTATTTTGAAAAAAGCAAAGACCGGTTGCTCAAGGCTCTGCCTCTGGGGGAAGAGAGCGGCGACCTGGGCACGGCCGTGGCGGCGGCCACGAACCTGGGCCTGTTGTATCTGTATAAATCCCGCAACGAGGCCGTGGCGGATCCCGCTTCAGAATTGCTGGTCCAGGCTGTGGAAATCTTGCTCAAGGGCGAGGCCCAGGCCCGCAAGCTGGCCGCGGACCAGGCCCAGACACCGGAATACGCCGAGGCGGAAATCGACTTGGGAGATGTGTTCCTCGAATTGTATACGCGCTTTCGGGGTGGTAAAGTGGCTGACCTGGTCTGCCCGGGCAGTACGGATACGGGCTACCTGGACTGCGCGCAGCAGTATTATGAGAGCGGCCTGCAGATTGCCTCTTCAATGAAATTGCTGAACAAACTCTGGCGCGCCTACCACGGCCTGGCCAGGGTGCACCAGGCCAGAGGCGATACCGCGGCCGCCCTGGAGAATTACCGGAAAGCGGTAGATGTGGTGGAAAATCTGCGCAATCTGCTGAGCGGCAGCCAGAGCGTGGGCTTTTTGCACGACAAGCACATTGTCTATACCGACTGCGTGGAGTTTCTGCTGGAACAATGGAAAAAGAGCGCGGATGGGGCCCAAAAAACCGAATACGCCCGCCAATCCCTGATTTTTCTGGAACGGAGCCGCCTCAACGGCTTGAAGTCCGTGTTCGAGCGGGCGTTGCCGCCGGAAAAACAGGCAGTCGGCGGCGAGCTGGCCGAGGTCAATTACCAGCTGGCGGTGCTGCGCCTGGCGCCGGATGTCGCGCCGCATAGCCTGGCTCCCCTGGAAAAGCGCAAGGCCGAACTGGAAAAAGCCTTGGAGCAGGATGACCCTTACCTGCAGAAACCGGCTCCGGCCCTGGATATCTGTCAGAAGAGAATCGCTCCGGACCAGGTGGTCCTGGAATTCTACTACACCAAGGACAATTTTTATATCTGGAAAATCCGCGCGGATTCCCTTGAGCTGTTCACCACGCCGCGTCTGGTTGTGGATGAGGCCACGGATGAGGAATTCGATTTCCTCAGCCTGGTAGTGGATGATTTTCTGGAGCATATCGTACTCCTGACAGCGCAGCGGGACGAGCGTACGGCCTCCAAGATAACTGACGACCTGGCGCGGATGTACGAGCGTTTTTTTGTGCAGAGCGGCCTGTCGCTGCCCGAGGCGGGCGGACGGCTGACCATCGTCCCCTACAAAAAGATCAGCGTGCTGCCCTTTGCGGCCATGGCGCCGGATAGCAATGCCGCAGGAGAAAACCTGCCGCTGGTCGCTCAATATACCATCAATTATCTGACCTCCCTGAACCAACTGCTGTTGGAAAAAAAACCAGGCCAGGCCGGGTTCTACGGAGTCGGGAATCCGCAGATGCCGCGGCCGCTGGCGCCTCCGGCACAAGGGACGCGCGGGGCCGGCGACGCGGGTGATCCGGGCGACACTGATCCGGAACTGCGCCTGCTCCTGGGGACTCTGTTCGGGCAGAGCGATGCCGACGGCGAGTCCCAGACCAGGGCACAGCGTTTCGCGGCCCTGCCCGACGCGGGACAAGAGGTCCGGTCCATTTCCCAGTTGTACGAACAGCAGCAGTCCAAGAATCTGTCCATCACTGTGGACCAGCCGGTGACTTTGCGCGAACTGTTTGCCGGATTGGAGCAGGGGGAGTATGATACGATCCATCTGGCTACCCACGGAAAACTGGTGCCCGGCGCGCCGTTGCTGTCCTTTCTGGCCTTTTCCGAAGACGATCAGGAACAGGACCAGATCCTGCAGCGCGGACTGCTGACAGTGAAGTCCATTCGGGAAAAATTGTTCGGCAAGCTGTCCAATACGCGCCTGTGCGTGTTATCATGTTGCGAAACCGCACGTATCGGGGAGATGAACGGGCTTGAATACGCGTCCCTGGCCGGCGCGTTCCAGTCCGCGGGGATCAAGCGCATCATCGCTTCGTTGTGGGAGGTTCCTTCCAAAGAGACTTCTTTGTTGATGGAACGTTTTTACGGCAAGTTGTTCGAACAGCAGGGCGATCCGGATTATGCCCTGGCCCTGCGCCAGGCCCAGGATTCCGTCCGTGCTGAGCAGCCCGATCCGTATTATTGGGCCGCGTTTATTTTGATAGGGTCTTGAGAAGGCCACAAATGCGCCCGCCACGGGTGAAAAGCATCTAGAAAATGGAGAGAATGTTTATGCGGTATTTTGTCAGTGCGGTACTGTTGTTGAGCCTGCTTATTCCAACTCTGGCACAGGCGGCTGACTGCGGCCCGGCCTATGCGGACCTGAAGGCCATTGCACAGGACGAAGCCAAGTTGCTGGAGCGTATCGAGCAGTATCCGGAGTGCGGCAAGTTAGCCGTAAAGCTTGGAAATATCTATTATGACAAGAAGATGTGGTTAGATGCCGACAAGTATTACGAAATAGCATTAAAATTATTTCCTGACAGCAAGTTTGTGCAGAACCGCAAATTTGAATGCGAGCAAAAGAAGCCCATTGCGCTGAAAGAAGGACAGGATCCGGATATTCAGGGTGAAGTGGCCCGCCGCGGATTGGGTGGCAAAAAATCCCTGCCGCCTATATCGCTGGAGGTGCATTTCGCTTCCGGCAGTGCGCAGATTGCGCCGGAGGATTTTGCTGTCCTGGATCAGTTCGCTCAGATCGTCAGCATGAATTACAAGAGTTATACCTTTGAAATTCAAGGTCATACGGATGATGACGGATCCCCTGCGGCCAACCAGCGGCTCTCGGAACGGCGTGCGGAATCAGTGAAAAAGTATCTGCAGCGGCAACAAAAAGTGCAGGTCCCGCTGACGACCAAAGGCTTTGGGGAAAGCCGGCCCATTGCGTCCAATCTTACGGAAGAGGGCAAAGCGCGTAACCGGCGGGTGGAATTTCGGGGCAAACGCTGATTTTTTTGGCGAATTCGCAAGCCTTTGCACGGTCCTTGCTGAGAAGGACAACACGAAGAGCAAAGAGAGTCTCAAAAGACTGTCTTCAGACCATAACCCATTGGAGTTGTGACAGTATGAACCGATTTCGAGTTCCCCGGACGTTTATACGTACGTTGTGCCTGGCATCAGGCCTGGGTGTTTGCCTGCTGGCGGCGGCCTGGTTCTCTTTACCCATGACTTGTGACGCGGCCGAGACCATGGTGGTTACGGCGGAAGGGCTGGCCGATCCGGAAGCCGACGCCTACAAGCGCGACAAGGGCTTGATGGTGGAGGATCTGAGGCGCGACGCCAAATCCCAGTGTATTGAAAAGGCCGTGGGCTCTCTGGTGGAAAGCTCGACCCTGATGGAGAATTACGAGCTTATCCATGACCGCGTCCTGACCCGTTCGCGCGGCATGATCAAACGGGTGATCAAAGAAAGCCCGCCCTGGATCGGGGAGGACGGTTTCGCCCACATGCTGATGAAAGCCGAAGTCTTTGTCACGGACCTGAAGCGCGCGTTGAAGGAAATGTCCCGCGAGGAAAAGGTGCATCTGATCAAACAACACGGCAACCCAAAGATTTCCGTGGCCATTCTGATCGCGGACGCGGACCGGGGCTCGGGTACGCGGCCGGAACAATCCGACATTGCAGAGAATATTCTCAAGGAACGCTTGAAACGCTTCGGCTACCGCGTCTGGTCCGAGGATTATTCCACCAGGTTGAAGCAGGAAATGATGATCAAAAGCTCCATGAACAACCAGGTGGAGGCCACCATTTCCTCCCAGCAGCTGAAGGCGGCGGACTTTTTCATCGAGGGCAAGGCCAAGTTCAAGCGGATCAGCCAGACCTTGCAGCCCGCCAACATCGAGGTCACCAAATACGTGCTGACTTCCTGGAGCGTTAAGTGCGTTGATGCGCACACGGGCGAGGAGATCCTCTATAATAACAAGGTGCCCAGGGGCAAAGGCTGGCCAACGGAAGACCAGGCCATAGAAGACATCGGCAAGCTTATCGGCGATGAATTTTCAAAAGATTTTTTTGCCGAA
Organism: Desulfovibrionaceae bacterium; assembly: GCA_963677785.2. GTDB lineage: Bacteria > Desulfobacterota > Desulfovibrionia > Desulfovibrionales > Desulfovibrionaceae. The sequence goes on from CAXXDH010000003.1 coordinate 1,714,060, forward strand.
CATCTCCAGGCTCCCTCGCAGATCATTCAGTTGCAGGTGCTCGGATTGCCCAGCTATGACGTGGCCCAGAAGCTGAAAAACGAGTTTATCGGACTGCGCCCCGTGCTGAACGTGGACATGCGTGATTTCGACAAGAGCGGCGTATCGCTGTTCGAGGTGGAATTCACCGGCGCAACGTCCAATTTCAACCGGTTGCTCAATTCCGTGATCATTACCCCCTTGAACAAGAAAATAGGCGAAAACGCCTTTAGTCTTGATTCGGCGCATCAGAATACCGTCCGGATTACCTTCAATTCGGACCTGAGCGCGGAAGATGTCATGAACCGAATGCAGCACATGCCTCCGTCTTCGCTGGCCATTGCCGCGCCCGGTCGCATCAAGGACGTGGTCAAGACAGAGGCGACCTTGAAGAAAGTGGCTGCGGTGGCTCCCGAGGCCGCCAAGCAATTGGAAAATGAGGGAATTCTGGATTCGCAGAGCGGCTTGGATGCTGTGAAAAACTTTTAGAGCATCTTAATCTTAAAATGATCTAGATGCTCTTATGCATTTATCTAAAACAATGGGGCATTGTTTTAGATGCGAGCCTTGTTTCAAGGCGAAAATGCGCTAACCCGAACTACCTAACCAGGAAGGAGTGTACGATGAAATCAATGCTCAAACTCATGTTGCTCATTACTTTGCTCAGCATTTGCGCAGCCTGCGCCAAACCCGCGCCGCCACCACCCACCAATATCGTTGTGGTGGAAGAAGTGGATCCGGTGGATGACGCCATCGCTTTCTACAACAGGGGAAATTACGACGAAGCACGCGCCATTCTGGTGGAAGAAATGCGCAACAATTCGCAAGACCCGCGGGTGTATTACTACCTCGGAAACATCTACATGGTTTACAAGGATTGCAAGAGCGCCCTGCCCATGTACGAGCATGCGCTGCTTCTGGATCCCGGCTACTACGAAGCCAAACGCAAACTGGATGAATCCAGAAAAATCTGCGCGCCCAAGAAGCCGAGAAAGAAGAAGAAAACCTCTGCTCCGGCCAAAAAGCCCGTGGTGAAGAAAAAGTTCCAGGGCGGGGCAAAAGCCATCGATCCTGCTGATTTCTAAGCGGATTTCAGTAAAAGTTGTATCAACAGAAAGACTAATCAGCCGGGCCTGAACAGGCGTATAATTCGGGCCCGGCAAAACCGGGAAGAATGCATTCGGTGCCATCCTGCCAGGAGTAGTATATGCGTAACGTCTGCCTGCTGCTGTCCATGCTCTTGCTGCTGTCGTTCCTTCCGGCGCCTTGCCAGGCCGGGAACAAGGAACTGATGCAGAAATGGGCGGCCAAAAAGCAGTATGTCAGGGATCAGATTCTGGAAGAACTGCGCAAGCAGGGGGATCTGCCGCAAAATGGAACCATCCAGTTCGAAGCACGGGTCAAGACCGGAAAGAACGGAAAGATAACGACTTTTGAGGTCGATTCGGTGCAGGTATTCGATGCAAAGGCCACGGCACCTGCCAAAGCGGATGCTCGCGTCACCTCTCCGAAAACGGGCGAGGCAAAAGGCGGAGCCGGGATGATACGGGAAGAAAACATCGACTTTGCCCAGACAGCCCCCGCTGCACCCGGTGCGGGCGTCTCCGGGAAACTTACAGGAAAAAAGCGCAAGGTTCAGGTTTCTGGTCGGCTGACCGAAGGCGTTCTGGATATTCCAGGCACCGCGGTCATCAAAGATGCCATCGTGCTGGAGAACGGCGAACCGTCCGGGCAGCAACAAGGTTCGGAAAAGGCTGCCAAACCCGAGGCACAGGCTTCCGCCGCCAAGACTTCCGGCGCCCCTGGAAATACGCATGAAGTTGGCGATGAGAAAACCGAAAAATCATGGTGGAAAATCTGGTAGAACGGGCAAGATCCGTCCTTGCCGGACCGGATCCTATGGGGTCTGAAACCGCATTGAACAGGAGAAAAGGTGTTATGAAGAATTCAAAGTTGTTGTTTGGGTTGGCAATGGTGCTCGGCCTGCTGCTTACGGCCTCGTTTGCCTGCGCGGGCAACAAGAAGCTCATGAGCCTGAAAATGGCCAAGCAGGATTTGAAACGCAATTTCGTGGAGTCCATTGTCGGCTACAAGGTGAAAAGCGAAGGCAAGTTCGGCCTTACCGAAGACGCCAACTTCAAGGTGGACACCAAGGCTGCCGCCGTGATCAAGGGCGTGATCGTCGACGAATGCGTCTATGACAAAGGCAAGGACATTGCCATGTGCTACGGCCACATCGACCTGGATACGGTGCAGAACATCCTCGGGGATTACATCCAGTATAAAAACGTGACCCTGGACGGCGTCGGGTTTGGTACCATGACCCAGGCTTCGCGTCCGCCTCTGCAGGCCCTGCGCGCCGCCTTGCTGGACGCCTACAACCAGATGGCTGTGACCCTGGTGGGGGAAAAGATCTATTCCCGTACCGCCACGGAAAACTACCTGCTGACCAAAGACATCAACCGTTCCAAGGCCTGTGCCGCGGTATACGGTGCGCACATTCCCCCGGAATCCGTCAAGTTCGGCCGCAAGGGCTGGGGCTGGGATTCCGAAGACACCGCGTACGTTGTCCTGCAGCTGGATGTGGACAGGGTACGTGATCTGCTGGGCAACGATCTGATCTACAAAGGGCAGAACGTCATCGAAGTCATGGGTCAGGGTACCTATGTCGACGACCTGAGCGAACTGCGCGACCAGGAAAGCGGTAACGCGGCAGCCCCCCGCAAGGGCACCAAAGTACGCGAAGCCACCCTGGACATCCCCGTGAACAGCCCCACGGCCAGCGACGACGAGGCCATGAACCTCAAAGGCGGCGCTCAAGCTCAATAGGCCCGGAAAGAACGTCTGAGAATAGCATATATGAGGGGAAGAACTTCTTGAAGGAGGTTCTTCCCCTCAATTTTGTTCTTTCAAAAAATCAAGTTCGAGATAGGTATTCCACGGGGCCGTTATCCGGTTCAGCCCTCGGGCAGGAATTTTTTGCGGTAGATCCGTTCGGATTCGATCAGCGGCTCAAAAGCGTCATCGTGGTCGGTGAACTGCAGGCTTTCCTTGGAGCCCAGGCAGAGAAAGCCGCCAGGCACCAGGCTTTCGCGGAACAGGCCAATGACCCGGTTCTGCAGCTCCTTGTTGAAATAGATCAGAACATTGCGGCAGAAAATCAGATGCATTTCTCCGAACACGCCGTCCGTCACCAGGTTGTGGTCGGCGAACACGATGCGGTCCTTGAGCTGTTTGCTGAGCAGCGCGCAGTCGTACTTGGCCGTGTAATATTCGGCAAAAGAACTCTGTCCGCCGGCTTTCTGATAGTTGGCGGTGTATTCCTTGATCAGGCTGACCGGATAGGTGGCTTCACGGGCGCGGCGGATGATCTGGTCGTTGAAGTCCGTGGCGTACAGCTGCGTACGGTCGTAAATGCCTTCTTCATGGAGTACGATGGCCATGGAGTAGACTTCTTCGCCGGAAGAACAGCCCGCATGCCAGATTTTGACAAAGGGGTAGGTCTTGAGCATGGGGATAAGCTCGCGGCGAATGGCCAGATAAAAAGAAGGGTCCCGGAACATTTCGGTGACGTTGATGGACAGGTCCATCAACAGGGTTTCCAGGTGCGCGCTGTTGTAAAGAATCTTGTATTGCAGCTCTGAGATGCTTCCCAGGCCGGACATGGCCAGGCGGTGCTTGATACGCCGTTTCAGATGGGCCTTTGAGTAGTTTTTGAAATCATAGCCGTACTTGAGATAAATGGCCTCAAGCAACAGCTGTAATTCAATATTTTCGCTGTCTTTGTCAGTTGTCGTATCTTTTATCGGTGCAGCCATACGCGCAGTAAGGAAAGTAGCTTGTCCATGTCCACGGGTTTGGACAGATAATCGTTGGCCCCGGCCTCAATGCATTTCAACCTGTCGCCTTTCATGGCCTTGGCGGTCAAGGCGATCACCGGAAGTTTTTTCCAGTGCGGTTCGTTGCGGATGCGCTGCATGGCTTCGTAACCGTCCATTTCGGGCATCATGATGTCCATGAGCACGAGATCGATGTCCGGTTCGGAGTCCAGCACTTCCAGGCATTCCTTGCCGTTTTCAACACAGAGTACGTGTATACCCTTTTCTTCCAAAACATGCGAAATGGCAAGCCTGTTGCGGCGGTCGTCGTCCGCAATCAATATTTTTCTGCCTTGCAGGGAGGCTTCCCGGTCATGGACGTTGCGGATCATTTGCTGCTTGTCATGGGGCAACGCGGATTCCACACGGTGCAGAAACAGGGCGCTTTCATCGAGCAGGCGCTCGGGCGAGCGCACTCCCTTGATGATGATGCTTTCCGCATAGCGCGCCAGTTCGGCTTCCTCCATGGGAGTGATTTCCTTGCCCGTATAGATGATCACAGGGGTTTGCGTCAGTTCAGGCCGCTGTTTGATGTTCGACAACAGCTCGAAGCCGGACATGCCGGCCAGGCCCAGATCCAGAATCACGCAGTCGAAGGGTTCCTTCTGCAGCAGCGACAGGGCTTGTTCGCCGTTTTCAGCAGTGGATATGGCTACATCGTCCGCGCTGACAAGTTCTGTCAGGGATTGTTGCTGCGCCGGATCGTCCTCGACAATCAGCAGATGTTTCACCGAGCGGTCGATGACGGTTTCCAGCCGGTTGAAGGCCTCGGACAGGTTCTCCATGTTGACCGGTTTGGTCAGGTAGCCGATGGCGCCCATCTGCAGGGCGTGGCGCGATTCTTCTATGGCGGAAATGATATACACAGGAATGTGGCGGGTGTCCGGATTGCCCTTGAGCTTTTCCATCACCGCCATTCCGTCCATGCCCGGCAGGCCGATGTCCAGGATCATGGCGTTGGGGGCGTATTCCCGTGCCATGTGCAGCCCGGTCTCGCCGTCATGGGCGATCAGGCATTTGAAACCTTTTTCCTGCGCCAGGCTGTACAGAATACGCGAAAAATTGGAGTCGTCCTCGATGATCAACAGCAGCCGGTTGTTGGAGAAATTATTGTTCCGCACTGCTTCACAGAACGTTCCTTCGGAGGCCGCGGATTGTACGATATCCGTCTCCACGGGCTCCGGACTCATCGGCAGTTCCGGAACGCGCGGATTCTGGTCCCACTGGACCTGGTCCGGAGGTGTGGCTTGCAGTTCTTCCGGTAAAAAGAGCGTAAAGACGCTTCCTTTGCCTTCCTCGCTGCTGAGCTGGATTTCGCCTTTCAGAAAGGTGGCGAGTTCTTTGGAAATGGAGAGGCCCAGTCCGGTGCCGCCGTATTTCCGGCTGGTGGTCCCGTCGGCCTGCTGAAAGGCCTCGAAGATGAGCTGCTGTTTTTCCTTTGGAACGCCAATGCCCGTATCGCTTATTTCAAAGGCCACGGCGTGGGCGGGTTCCAGCCCGCTGCGAAACAATTCGCAATCCGGAGCCGGGCGGCGAATACGGAATTTGATCACCCCTTCCTCAGTGAATTTAATGGCGTTGTTGAGCAGGTTGTTGCAGATCTGCTGGACTCTTCTTCCGTCAGTTACAATGAATTCCGGCAGGTTGGAATCGACCTGGATTTCAAATGTCAGTCCTTTGTCTTCGATGAGCTGTTTGAAAAACCGTTCCATATTGTCCGCGAAATCCCGAACCTTGAGTTTTTCCGTGCTTAAGGACGTCTTGCCGGCCTCCACTTTGGATAGATCCAGCACTTCGTTGATTAGCGAAAGCAGGTCAGAGCCAGAGCTGTGGATGGTCTGTGCGAACTCGAGTTGTTTCGACGTCAGGTTGCCTTCCCGGTTGTTGCGCAGAATCTGCGAGAGGATCAGAATGCTGTTTAACGGCGTACGCAGCTCGTGGGACATATTGGCCAGGAATTCGGACTTGTAGCGGCTGGCGGATTCGAGCTCGACGGCTTTTTGTTTGATTTCCTTTTGCGCCTTTTTCAGCTCGATGTTTTTATTGCGCATGGCTTCTTTCTGATGCTCAAGATCTCTGGAACGTTGTTCCAGAGTGTCATTGGCGGCTTGCAGCTCTTCCTGCTGCTGGCGCGAGGCTTCTTCGGACGCCTTGAGGGCCTGGGTCTGCTCAATCAGTTCCTCATTGGTGACGCGCAGCTCTTCCTGCTGTTCCTGCAGGGCTTGTTCGGAAGTGCGCAGAGCTTGGGTCTGATTCTCCAGTTCCCTGTTTTTGCCCTGGAGTTCTTCCTGCTGGTCCCTTAGAACCTCAGCCTGGTCTCGGGATTGTTTGAGGAGTTCCTGGACCTTGGTGCGGGACTGGGCGGAATGGAAGCTGATGGCGATGTTTTCGAGATTGGTGAGAATAAACTGCCGCATCAAAGGGCTGAACGGAGTGGTGGAGCCCAGTTCAATGACGCCCAGCAAGCTTTCCTCGTACGAAAAGGGCGCGATGAGAAAGTGGCCGGGGTGCTCCTCCCCCAGTCCGTAATGGATGACCGGTACATCTTGCTTGGCGCGGAAGGTAATGATCTCGCTTTCCAGCGCAGCCTGGCCGACCATGCCTTCGCCGAAGCGGATGCGGTTGAAGGTTCCGGTTCTGTCGGTGAACGAGTATCCGGCTTCGAGCTTCAGCCACTCCTCGTCTTCCGTGAGATACAGGACGCCCACATGGCAGTCCAGGTGCTTGGCCATAAAGGTGATGCAGCGCCGGGACATTTCATTGATGGTCAGGCCGCCGCGGAGTTTTTCATGCAGGCCTGTTTTACCTTCGGCGAGCCAGTGCTGGTCTTTGAGCTTCTGGGCCATGTCATTGAGTGCTTTGGCCAGTTCGCCCAGTTCGTCTTTCTGGGTAATGTCCAGCGTACGTTCCAGTTCGCCTTCCGCAATGGCCTTGGCGAAATCAGCTCCCTGCCGAAGGGGGGAGGCAATGGTATGGGCTCCCCAGACGGCAAAGCAGGCCATGAGCAGGGCGATGAGGCAGCCGACAAACGCCAGGGAAATCTGCAGGTTGGCGATGGGGGCCAGCAACTCGGATTCATTGATCTCCACGAGCATGGCCCAACGTCTGCCTGCCGCATCCAGCGGACCGTAGGACGTGAGCGTGGTTTGACCCGCATAATTGGGCGCAGTGGTCAGGCCGGATTTTCCCTGCAAGGCAAGGCGCGCCGCCCGCGTATTGATGCTTGCCAGTTCCGGATGGAGCAGCGCCGCTCTGATGCTGCGGTGTTCGGGATCATGGCGGGTGTTTGTGCGGGGCAGGAAGTCCGGTCCTACAAGAAAGGATTCACCGCTGCTGCCGAGTCCGGAATGGTCGTCCATGATGGACTGCAGCGCGTTGGGGGCAATTTCAAAAATAATCACCCCGATGGCTTTGTTTTCCTGCAATACGGGAGTGGCCACGAAAAAGCAGGGTTGGCTGTAGTTGGGCTGATAAAGCGAAATATCCGCCCAGGCGACTTTTGCATCCGTAAACGCTGCGGCTTCGCGAAAAACCGTTCCCGGACCAGTATGAGCAAAGGGACCTTTTGTCAGCGAGGTGGCAAAATCTTCGCTTTTGGCCACCGAGTAGACCACCTGGCTGTTCTTGGTGGAGACGAGCAGGATGTCGCGATAGCCGTTGCGTTTGGCAAAGGATGGTAAAAAAGCGGACAACTGTCCGTGCAGTGATTCGTACGCGGAAACGTCGCCTTGCGTTCCGGCAGTGTTCTGCTTGCCGATGCCGTAATAGTATTGCAGCGCCACAGCGTTGTCGTCGAGCTGGCCCAGATAGGGCTCGGGTTTGCTGCCGCTGTTGCGCTTGATGTATTCTGTGCTGAAAACGGATTCAAAATAACTGCTGAGTTGCCGGCGCATGGAAGCGGTTTGTTCTTTGCCGATGCTGTTTGCAGTCGCGAATGAGTCGTAGGATTCCGCGAGCAAACGCATAGGCATTTTTAGAGCCGGATTTTCCGCAAGAAAGAGCAGATCATTGTCGACTTCGTCAAAATAGGTACTGACGGCTTTGGTTTTTGTTTCCCGTACGGTGACCAGCTGTTTGGCGGACTGGTCTTTGAGGGCGTCGGCAGCGCCACGGCTGCCCCACCAGCCCGTCAGGGCAAGCGTGCTCAATGTGGCCGCGATCAGGGCGATCAACAGCTTTGCTTTGACGCCCATGTCCATGATTCGTGCAATTCTCAATCTTTTTTGCCTCCCACAGCTGAAACCGGCACATTCGTGTTGTTATTGTCCTTCTTGGTGGAGACGGAGGTGTTTTTCAATGCAAAAGGCGTGTCAGTCGAGGACTTTATTTTTTTGGCGCGACAAATGGGGGAAACAGCGGCCGCGAATTTGTTGGGTACCACGGGAAGCTCTACAATGAACAAACTCCCTTTTTCGGGTGTGGATTCCGCCCAGATCCGGCCGTTGTAATGTTCGATGATTTCCTTGCAGATGGTCAGGCCCAGGCCGGTGCCCTTGGGCTTTTCGTGCAGGATGTTTTCATAGGCCACCTGGTGGAACTTCTCGAAGATTTTATTGAGGTCCCCTTTGGGGATGCCCATGCCCGTATCCTGCACCTGCACCCGCAGCGCGCCGTTGGAAGTCGGGAAAGCCCGCACGGTGACGGATCCCTTGTCCGTAAATTTGGCCGCATTGCTGAGGAAATTAATCAATACCTGGCTGAGTCTGTCGGGATCGATACGGATTCTGGGCAATGAGTCGGGGATGTCGGTGAGCAGGTCCACATCCGTTTTGGTCTTGAAGTCAGCGGAAAGAGCCCGCACGGCTTGTTTGATCAGCTCCGAAGGCTCCAGTTCGATATCGCGCCACTGCATGCGTCCGGATTCGATTTTGTTCAGGTCCAGCACATCGTTGATCAGGCGTGAGAGACGGTCTCCCTCGTGGATGATGATGTCGAGGTTGTCCTCAATCCTGGTACGTAGTCTTTCCAGGTTTTTGTTGCCGTCGGCGTAGGGCCAGAAGGATTTTGCCAGATCGCGGTTGATGAGTTTGGCGAAGCCGAGAATGGAGGTCAAAGGCGTACGCAGTTCGTGGGACACTGAGGACACGAACATGGTTTTCATCTTGTCCAGATCCCGCAGGCGGCGGTTGGCGCTTTCTAGTTTTAGGGCCTCGTCCTCCAATTTTTTCGTCCGTTCGGCAACCTGGTCTTCCAACTGGTTGGTCAATTGGGTGAGGTCTTTGTTAGCCTGCTGCAGCTCTTCCTGTTGCTGCTTCAGTGTGGCTTCGGACTGCTTGAGCGCGTCGGTCTGCTGGGCCAGTTCCTTGTTGGCCACGCGCAGGGCGGTTTTCTGCATCTGCAGGGATTCTTCCTTGTCGCGTAGTGCTTCCGCCTGTTGTTCGAGTTCGATATTCGTCTGGCTGAGCTGGTTCTGGCGGATCTGCAAGTCCGTGGCCTGATGCCTGGTTTTTTCCAGCAGTTCTCGAATGCGTGAACGGGAAATGGCCGCATGCAGGCTGACGCCGATGGTATCGAGGGTCAGCCGCACGAATTGCAGTTGCAGGGGGGAATAGTTGTCGTCTTTTCCCACCACCAGCACCCCGATCAGACGATCGGCAAAGGTTATCGGGGCTATGAGGTACTCGTTCAACGGAGTCTGGCTGTTGAGATGCTGGAGCGGGGGCAGTTCCGCTCCCCGGCTTTTCAGAACGCGCGTTTCCAGGTCCAGTCCGGCCTGCCCCACAGCGCCTTCGCCCAGGGCATAGTTTTCATACGGGGTGGGGCGTCCTTCCATGGCGTACCCCGAACTGAGGCAGAGCATGTTTTCCTCGTTGAGCAGATAGAGAGCCCCCAACTGTCCGTCGAGGCAATTGGTCAGGATATTGACGAGCCGTTGCGCTGCCTCGTCACTGTCCCAGTCTCCCCTCAATCCGTCGTCAAGCCGTTCTTTTGTGGTACGGAGCCAGCTCTGATCTTTGAGGCGGCGTATGAGCCTTTGAAAATGCAGGCCGATGAGGCGCCATTCTTCGGATCCTTCGGGCAGGGCCACTGAGTCGAATTCACCTTTGCCCAGGGCGGTGAAACCCTGGCGTAGCGTATCCATGGGATGCTTGATGCCCGATTTGACAAGAAATACGGAAAAGCGGCTGACGCTGAGGATGACCAGAATGGCAAGCACGAGTGCCGCGCCGATGGTTTTGAAAGCGGTTTTTGCTGTGTCCTTGTTGTGCTGGATAATGGATGACGCCAGATGTTTGTCCCGGATTTCAAGCGTACTGTAGACCCAGGAGATGCTGGTGGCGACGGCTTTACGCCTGTTTTTCCGGAGGGCGTACTGTTCGGCGAGTTCAGGCTGCAGTTGCAGCAGGGAGTGAAATATCTCCCGGCATTTTTTGATTTGCGCATCACGTTCCGACCCGCCGGTTTTGATCTGCTCCAGCTGCCGCGCAACGGATTGCAGGCCCGCATGGCCAGGGGGCAGCTCGAAGGGCGCTTCTGCGTCAAACGCAGTGGACCACAAGCCGGTTTCCTGAAGCATTATTTTCGTAAGGTGTTTTTGGGTCTCTGCGGCCAGAAGCGCCAGGTTCTCGTTGCCGGGTCCGGATGCTGCGAAAGTCTGTTCCAGGAGTTGCAAGGAGTCCGAAGCTTGCTGCAAGAGCGTTTTTTGCCGTTGCAGAGAGGATTGCAGGGCCAGGGCTCCTTCAATGGAGAGCGCAAAACTGTTTTCTAGCTGCTGCAGCGCTTTTTTTGAATCGGCCAGGGCCTCGATCTCGGAGAGTTCCCTCAACCTGTTTGTCAGGTTTTCGCTTTCGGCAAGCAGTTCGGCTTTTCCAGTATACTGGCCGGCAGCAACGTTGTCCAGCGCGGCAAACAGGTGCGACAGTTTTCGGCTGATCGCGGAACTGTTCATGACGATGTTGAGATCATTGTCCACAAGGGATTGCATCCCGTTGCCAAGCCTGAAGAAGGAAACCAGAACCAGAAGCAGAATGGTCGCAAACGCAAGACAGATAAGAACATTGAGAAACAACAAGCGGGAAGTGAGCTTGGATTGGGAGGGAATAAATTGAAATCGCATATATCCCTCAATGAGAGTTTGACTGAGAAATTAAATAAAGATGATACACGCGCTCACAATTACATTGGTTGAGATTGTGGGGAAAAGCAGAGTTGTTACTGCCGCGCAGCATTAAAATCCCGACGTGTTGTACCGCAAGACAAGCAGGGCAGCGTTTAGAATAAGCTTACGCTGCTGTCTCTGAAATCGTTGATTGGTATACGCTAATGGCGTAAATTGAGCAAGGGGTTAAAGTTGAACCTGTCAATTTTTTAAGGTTTTTTTGTATTTATCCAATTTCCTTGGCAGGTATGACGTTTTAATGCGCAAAAGAAATATAAGGGAAAGGCTACAAAGTTAAATTTGGTATTTTCTTGACAATGCAAGGTCATTTTGGGGTATTATCTTGCAGGATGAATCTTCGGGTCGTATTTTTCGCAAGCGGCAAGTGAGAGAGACGCTCGTACTACCGGATAAGAGACACTCGAGACCAGCATGACTTGAGAATTGCAAGTTTTTTGATCAGCGGTTTTGTTGTGCGAACCAAAAAAAAGTTTCGTCCCGTTTTATTTTTGTTGGACGATGAAGAAGGTATATTTTCATGGCGTTTTCGGGAACCATCGATGTCAAATTGAAACAGTATGAAAGTGCTGTTGTGGATTTCATCCGCAAGGAATCGGGCTATTTCATTCTTTGCACCCATGACCAGACTTTCGTACGGATAATGCGCAACACCGTTAACAAGCACCTCGCCATTGATGAGGATTGCATTATGACGGTCAGCGACGAGAACAAGATTCTCAAGGCTGTGAAGGTATCCTCCCAGCATAAGAAGAATATTGTGCTGTTCATCGAGCGGGTATTCAACAACAAGGAAACAAGTTTTCTCATCAAGCAGATCAAGGAAGCGTTCAGCCATGTCAAAATCGTCATCCTGACTGCGGATGCTGAAAGGCAACGCCTTGTACTGCTTCATGAAATAGGAGCTAACAACTTCATTTCCAAACCTATTTCCATCAATACGCTGATCGAAAAAATCGCCTTTACCGTCAAGCCGCAGAGCAAACTGGGAAAAACCATCGAGCAGGGCAAACATTTTGTTGAGATCGGCAATTATGACGACGCCCTCAAGGTCGCTCGCCAGGTTCTGGAAATGAAGCCCAACAGCGCTGCAGGATTGCTGATCCTGGGTGACGCTTACAAGGGCTTGAAAAAGAACGACAAGGCTGTGGAAGCTTATGAAGAGGCCAGCCGCCAGGCGAAAATGTACCTGGAACCCCTCAAAAAACTCGCTGATTTTTTCAAAGATATCGGGGATCACGAAAACCAGTTGAAATATCTGGAAAAGCTGGACCGTCTGAGCCCGTTGAATGTCGAACGGAAAGTCGACATCGGCAGCATTCATGTTGAACTGGGTAACGAGGAGAAAGCCGACGAGTTGTTTGAGAAGGCTCTTGGCCAGGCCAGAAAAGAGGCCATGATTTACATTGAGGAAATTTCAACCCGTATCGGGGACATCTATACGCAGAAGAACCCTGAAAAGGCGGAGATATTCTACCGCAAGGCGTTGGAAACAAAAGGCAAACACCTGGACAAGAGCGATATCAAAACATTCAACCTGCTGGGTATCGCCCTGCGCAAACAAGGAAAATGGCGTGACGCCATTACCGAATATCAAAAAGCCCTCCAGATTTCTCCCGAGGATGAGAATCTATACTACAATGCGGCCATGGCCTATGCGGAAGGTCGCGATTTTCGCAAGGCTCTGAACAGTCTGGTCAAATGTTTGAGCATCAATCCCGATTTCTACAAACGCGACGCAGTGCTGGCCTACAATATAGGCATTATTTTTTCAAAATCCTCTGATCTGAAGCGTACCACGTTCTATATGAAAGCTGCACTGGAAGCGGATCCCGATTTTGACAAGGCTAAAAGATTTCTCAGTGCTCTCAAAAACAAAGAGTGACTTCCGCTAAATACGCATCCAGGCGGCTGCTGCGGCAAAAGCCAGCAGCGCAATGACAGCCCCGCCGTAAAAAACGCAGTTGATGCCGCCCAGGGCGAACATACCGGCCATTATGGGCGGGCCGATGGTCTGGCCCAGGCGCAGTACGGTCGCGTTCATGGACATGAAGCCGCCGCGCAGTTCCGCGGGCGCCAGTTCGCTCAGCAAAGACTGCGTACAGGGTACGTTCATCCCCTGGCCCATTCCAAAGAGAAAAATCGGCAAGGCGAACCACCAAAGCGACGGCATCAGAGCAAGGCAGATGCAGGCCGCTCCATATACAAGGAAGGCTCCCTTGAACAGCACGGCCTCGGAAAAGCGCCGCGACAGGTTGCCGATCTGCGAGGCGATCAAGCCGGTCACAAAGGCGGATATGGACATCAGCAGGCCGATCTGAAAAGGCGTTGCTCCGAAATCGTGTCCCATATGCACGGGCATGTAGGTCAAAAAGGGGCCGTAGATCAGCATGAAGGTGCACAGGGTGGCGAAGAACAGCGCCAGTACCCGGCGGTCTCGCAGTCCTGTGAGCATGTTGCTCATATACGTACGCAGTTTGCTCTGCGCCTTGGGTTCCGGATTGTTGAGCGAACGCAGCACCAGCAAACCCACGGGAAAGGCCAGGACGGGCAGAAAAAACGGCACATGCCAGTTGATGGCGGCCAGACCGCCCCCCAATACGGGATAGGCGGCAACGGCGAGGCTCAGGGCTCCGGCGTTGAGTCCCAGAGCTGTGGTCCGCGTCCGGCCCTGATACAGGTCGCTGATGATCGTCAGATTCAGAGCGCCCAGGGGCGCGGCTCCCAATCCCTGTAGAAATCGAAAAAACAGCAGCCAGTCAAAATCTTGGGCCAGCCCGCAACAGCAGCCGCTCAGGCCGAAAAAAAACAGGGCTGGGACCAGCATGCGTTTGCGTCCGTATCTGTCGGCGAAGACGCCGATGACCGGGGTCAGAAAGACGCCGGGAATGGTAAAACAGGTTATCAGCAGGCCGATGTTGGCTGTGGTAGTACCCGGCAGCTTGTGGAGTATGTCCGGAAAAGTGGGGGCAATGCTGGTCACGCCCATGACCACCATGCAAGTGACGCTGAAAATGATCCGCAGATTTTTATCCCGCAACAATTCCCGCACCGAGAGCTCGCGCGTATCGTTCAATGATCTTCCTTTATCGTTTGTAAACAAGGGGAAAGCTCCGTCTTAGTCGTCCGTCATACAATGATCAAGCTTAAATCCTTCAGATTCGGGCGGAGATCTCTTGGCAAGACATCCTGTTTTTTTGGGGAGATGTGGAACAAAAGCGCGAATCGTATGGCCGCGGCCTTGGTCGGATTGAAACAGCCCGAGTTCAGCCGCGCCGCAATCCCTGAAACAGCAGCAGGGCTTCGGGGAGTTTGAGCAGGCGTCCGGCGGCAACGTACGCTGCCCCCCAGAAGGGGATCTGCAGCAGGGCGCAGACGTACGACTGGGTGGTATGGGCCACGTACCAGCTTCCGGTTCCGACTACCAGGGCCATGAAGGCCCCCGGCAGCACGCCTTTGAGCACATTGGCGTATGCGAGGTGCACGCCGAAGAGTCGTGTTATACGGCGGTGCAGCAAGATCACGTTGCCCCAGGAAGCCAGAGAGGTTGCCAGGGCTATGCCCGTATGCCCGAGCCAGGGCATCAGCAGCAACGATAACAGCAGAAACAACCCTATGCTTGCCGCGGCCAGAGTTACCGGCGTACGTGCGTCCTGCCGGGCGTAATACGCGGCTAGCAGCGGCCTGACCAGGGCCAGGGCCGGGAGTCCGAGACTGTAGGCCGCCAGTGCCTGGGCAGTGGCCGAAATGTCGGCGCTGTCAAAGGCTCCATGGCCGAACAGCACCGCCACCACGGGCGAGGCCAGGGCGATCAATCCCGCTGTTGCGGGCAACGCCAGAAACAAGGACAAACGCAGGCTGTTTTCCAGAACTTCATTAAAGCGTACGGTCTCCTGCTGTCCGGCCAGAGCCGCCAGGCGCGGGAGCGCGGCCTGTCCCACCGCCACACCAAAGACCGCCAAAGGAAACTGTACCAGGCGGTCCGCGTAATACAGGCAGGAAATGCTGCCGTGCGCCAGAAACGAGGCCAGGATGGAGGACAACAGCACGTTGATTTGAAACACGGCCGCACCAAGCACCATGGGCGGCATCTCGCGCGCCAGGCGCCGCACTTGCGGATCGGATACGCGCATGGAGCCCCGCCAGGCAAAACCCGTCTTCCGGAGAGCGGGCTGCTGCATGGCCCATTGCAGCACTCCGGCGCAGCACATGCCCCAGGCCAGGGTTCGGGCTGGAGCCAGGCCCCATATCCAGGCGATTCCGGCGGATGTCATAAGCGTCAGATTCAGCACGCAAGGGGCCAGCGCCGGGATCAGAAAACGTTCTTGCGCATTGAGTACGCCCATGCTCAGGGCCGCGGCCAGGATCGTGAGCGTGTAGGGGAGACATATCCGCACCAGGTCGGTTGTCAGAGAAAACAGCGCTGGGTCGGACGTAAAGCCCGGCGCGAGCAGCAAGGCCAGGGGGCTGGCGAGCAGCAGGGCCAGAGCCAGCAGAAGTCCTCCTGCCAACAGCAGCCAGAAAAAAGCCGATCGGGTCATGGCAAAGGCGCGCGCCAGGTTTTCGTCGTCGCGTAGCGCGCAAAAGCGGGTGACGAACGCCATGCTCAAGGAGCCTTCGGCGAACAGGCGGCGCATCAGATTGGGCAGGCGCAAAGCCACGAAAAGCGCGTCCGCCAGAGGACCGGCGCCGAGCACGTACGCAATGACCAGATCCCGGGCAAACCCCAGGACTCTGCTGGCCAGGGCCGCAGCGGACAAAACCGCGGCGTTGGCGGCGATTTTCGTGCTGTCGTCCGGTGGGGAGGGGGCTGGAGTCGAGATAAGCATGCTCCGACGGTTTAAAGACCTTGTACGACCTGGCCGTGCGAGAAGCTTTAAAAGCCTCCAAATGCAAGTAAATGGAAAAACAGCTTACCTCGCGCGTACCAGAAGAAACAGTTTGCTGGCGATCCAGTCCATGACCAGAGTCGGATTGGCGCCCGCGTCCAAGGAGTCGTGCGCGGCGGCCAGGCTGAGGTCGACCTCCCGCAGGCGGGGCAGGTCCAGACGCTGGAAAAAGGAAACCGCCAGGTTGCCCCCCGGGCGTCCGGCCAGCACCGCGGCCAGTTCGGCCTGGCAGCGAACCAGGATGTGTGCGGCCAGGGCCTTGTTGAGCGCACCTTTGGACAACGTTCGCTGCATCCAACCGCGTCCGGTGCCCAGAAAATCAAGCAGGGCGTTGACCCATTCTTCCACGGTCCGGGCGGTTTCGGCATCGCCTCCGGCAAAGGAGTTGTCCTGATTCCACGCGAGCGTCATGACCCAGCTGCGGGAAACCAGCGTGGGCAGCAGGCGCTCGCGTTGCGGCGCGGTCAGTACGAAGCGCGTCCAGGGTGTGGGCTCTTCCAGGGATTTGAGCAGCCCGTTGGCCGATTCAATGGTCAGGTTTTGGGCCTCCGTAAGCAAAATGATCCGGAATCGTGCGCTGCGCGGCGGTTCGCCCAGCTGCGGGCGCAGGGCGCGGACCTGGTCGATCTTGATGCTCTCCCGTGCGCCCAGAAAGAGAATCAGGTCTCTGTGCGCGTTCATCAGAAACTGCTGGCAGCTGGCGCAGTTGCAGCAGGGCGGCGCCGCATCCGGGCAGTTCAATGCCGCCCCCCAAAAGAGCGCCATGTGCGTCCGGGCGCTTTCGGAGCCCCCCTCCAGGAGCAGCACCTGGGGCGGGTCGGCGGTCATGGATTCCAGCAACGACCGTACTCTGGGCTGCCTTGCGCAGTCCTTGACGACCGCCTCCGGGTCATAAGCGACACTCAGATCTTCTTCTGTTTTTGCCATGCGCGTACGATAGACGGAGCCGCAATGGAGTGCAATGGCAATCCTGTTTAAAACGATTTTTTTAAAAATAGACAAATTTGTCTATTTTCAATTCAAAGTAGGAAGCGGACTTTTTAGACGTTATTTATTCTATCTAACTGAAAATATAATTTTTATTTTTTTTTTTGGAGGGTTTGCTTCATTAAAAAAATGATACATTTGAAATATAGAAATTTCACCTTATAAAAAAAGAAACGGATCTGATTGTTGGAATATATTGCTGAAATATGTTTTTCAATCAAATAATTCAATAGAATGATGTTCCCGCAGATCGCCCTCTATCTTCCTGATCTGTATTTTAGTAGATAACAGGCAAGAAACCGTAAAAAGAAACACCGGACACCGGAGAGAGAGCGCTCCGGTGTCCGAAAACGCCAGGAAACCTACGATGAAAACCAGAAGAACCTTGCGCGAATTGATGGCCAAGGCGACCCCTCTGCGGTCGGGGGACGTCCTTGCAGGTGTGGCCGCCGTGAATGAGGAAGAACGGGTCAAGGCGCAAATAGAGCTGGCGGACGTGCCGCTCAAGCATTTTATCGAGGAGTGCGTCATCCCTTATGAAGAAGATGAGGTGACCCGGCTGATCATCGATACGCACGACAATAAAGCCTTTGAGCCCGTCAGCGGCTTTACGGTCGGCCAGTTCCGGGACTGGCTGCTGACGGATACCGTTTCCACCGATGTCCTGACCAGCCTGGCGCCGGGCGTGACTCCCGAGATGGCGGCCGCAGTGTCCAAGCTGATGCGTACGCAGGATCTTATCCTGGTGGGGGCCAAGTGCAACGTCACGACCCGTTTTCGCAATACCATCGGGCTTCCGGGAGGTTTTTCCGTCCGGCTACAGCCCAACCATCCGACGGATGATATCAAAGGCATCGCGGCCTCGACCCTGGACGGCCTCTGCTACGGCTGCGGCGACGCGGTCATCGGCGTCAACCCGGCCACGGACAATCTGGAAAACATCTGCCGCCTGCTGGATATGCTGGGATCCCTGGTCGAGCGCTACGCCATCCCGACCCAGACCTGTATTTTGACGCACATCACCACCACCATGGAAGCCATTGAGCAGGGCGCGCCCGTGGATCTGTGCTTTCAGTCCATTGCCGGAACCGAAAAGGCCAATGCCAGCTTCGGCGTCACCCTCAAGCTTCTGGAGGAGGCGCATGAAGCCACTTTGTCCTTACAGCGGGGCACCGTGGGCGACAATGTCATGTATTTCGAAACAGGGCAGGGCAGCGCGCTTTCGGCCAACGCCCACCACGGAGTGGACCAGCAGACCCTGGAGGCACGGGCGTACGCCGTTGCCAGACGGTTCCGTCCGTTGCTGGTGAATACCGTTGTCGGATTCATCGGACCGGAATATTTATACAACGGCAAACAGATTCAGCGCGCCGGGCTGGAAGACCACTTCTGCGGCAAACTCATGGGCCTGCCCATGGGCGTGGACATTTGCTATACCAACCACGCCGAGGCGGACCAGGACGACATGGACGTGTTGCTGACCCTGCTGGGCGCGGCGGGGTGCAACTTCATCATGGGCGTGCCCGGGGCAGACGACATCATGCTGAACTACCAGTCCACGTCGTTTCATGACGCCGCGTACCTGCGCAAGCTGCTGGGCAAGAAGCCGGCGCCCGAGTTCGAGGCCTGGCTCGAGAATCTGGGCATACACGATATGCAGGGCGTACTGCAGCCGATTCAACAGACAAACCGGCTGCTGGCCATTTCCGAACAGTTCGCCTGATCAAGGCCACAGGAGTTTTCCCATGCATCAGACCCATACCGATATGCAGTCTGAAATCGTTACCACCGATCCCTGGCAGGAATTGAAGCAGTTTACCGACGCGCGCATCAGCCTCGGACGTTGCGGCTCCAGCCTGCCCCTGGGCGAAAGTCTGGCTTTCAAGCTGGCGCACGCGCAGGCCCGGGACGCCGTGCTGAGTCCGTTCAAAATCGACTGGCTGGAAGAAGAACTGGCCAAAACCGGCCTGCCCTGCCTGCGCCTGAAAAGCGCGGTGGCGGACAGAAGCGAATACCTGACCCGCCCGGACAAGGGACGGCTGCTCAGCCAGGACTCCATCAAGTTGCTGGAGGCGCAGCCCGCGGGCTACGACGTCTGCCTGGTGGTCAGCGACGGTTTGTCGTCCCGGGCCATCCATGAAAACGCGCCCGAATTCGTCTCCTTGTTCGTCAAGGTAATGCAGCAGACCAAACTGAAACTGGCGCCCCTGTGCCTGGTGGAAAACGGACGGGTGGCCATTGCCGACGAAATCGCCTCCCGGCTGCAGGCCGGATTGTCCGCCATTCTCATAGGCGAGCGGCCGGGCCTCAGTTCGCCCAATTCACTCGGCATTTATATGACCTACGCGCCCAAGCCGGGTTCCACGGACGAGGCCCGCAATTGCATTTCCAATGTCCGCCAGGGCGGCATGAGCATCCGCGCCGGAGTGCAGAAGCTGGCCTACCTGGTGGAAACCGCCTTTGAACTCCGGACTTCCGGGGTCATGCTCAAGGACAAAATGGCCTCCGGATATCTGCCCTTCGGCCAAAGCTGGGAGGCCATCGAACAGGGCGGATAAGTCGTAAGGACGTTTCACAAGCTTTACTTTTCACACGGCGAGCGGTTAGAACTTTGAGGCGTACCTCAGGTTCTGACCGCTTTTGGTCATCTGGCTCTTTTCTTCATGTTTTCGATAAAATAAGGAGCGAATGCCGTCATGCCCCGTAAAATAAAGTCTGCGGAACAGCTGCCCCTTATGCCCGGCCTGTCAGCTTCTTCCCCTGAAAAGTGCGCCCCCGGTACGGATGATTCCGGAGAATCTTGCGTGAACCCGTCTGTGCCTTCGCCGGAAATCTGGAAACAGCTGTACGAGCTGGCCAAAGAGATAAAACTATTGGCTCCATGGAACTGGATTTCCGAAGATGAATTGTTCGCCCTGGTTGATCCGGGCAGTGGCGAACGTTGTTATTGTTCCATTTTGGGAGAACTCGGCCGGTATTTCGCCATCACCCTGTATTTGGGCGACCAGGGACTGAGCAGTTTTCTGGATATTCAGGAGCAACTCCATGACCCCTTTGAGTTGTACGTCAACCAGAAATGTCTGGCCCTGAGCTTCGAAGACAGGGAGGCCATATCTCCAAAAGAACGGAAGTTGTTTAAAACGCTCGGCCTTACATTTCGTGGCAGGAAGCAATATCCGTCGTTCCGGTTCCATGAGCCAGGCTTTGAACCCTGTGTTCTGGATGCGGAACAGGCGGGGCTTTTGCTGCTTCTGCTTCCCCGGATAATCGCTGTTGCGCTCGAAGCTAAGGAACATTCAGACTTTTTTCTGAACGAAGAGGGTAATATACGCTGCTACACGCCGGTTGGCGAAGGCGATGGATGGCGCTGGGAAGAGGCCTGGGTGGAAGTGGTTGAACCGGACGTTCAAATACTTGTTCCGCAGCTGGACGAGTTGGAATTACGCCGTTTCGTCAAGGAATTCGGCAGGGGGGAGAGCGTCATCGAACTGGATTACTTTTATTTTCCCGCCAGCCTCCGGGATGCGCACAAACCCTATTATCCGCGGGCCATAATGATTGCGGATATTCGGGGGCCCATCCTGACCCTTGAATTGATTGAAAGCGGAGAGATTGCTGAAAATCTGTTGCGCCAATTTGCCCAGGTGGTTACGCGTCTCGGAGAAATTCCCCGGACGATACATGTGTTGCGCCAGGATCTGGCTGCCATTTTCAATGCTTACGCCGGGTCCTTTGGGTATACAGTGAAAATAGTGGAGGAGCTGCCCGCGCTGGACCAAGCCAGACAGCATATGGCGGAGACGTTATAAACGTT
Organism: Desulfovibrionaceae bacterium; assembly: GCA_963677785.2. Classification (GTDB taxonomy): domain Bacteria; phylum Desulfobacterota; class Desulfovibrionia; order Desulfovibrionales; family Desulfovibrionaceae. The sequence goes on from CAXXDH010000003.1 coordinate 1,734,763, forward strand.
TTGCCGGGAGAACGGCCATGAAAATAGGACGCAACGCTCCGTGTCCGTGCGGCAGCTGAAAGAAATACAAAAAATGCTGCCTGGCGAAAGAGCAGAGCAAAGCGGCGGCGCTCGGCCGGATACGCGGGACTCATGAAAAACTGATGCTTGAACTGCTGGGATTCGCCGATGCCGCTCTTGGAAAGGGCGGGCATCTCACGGCGTACGACGAGTTCCTGTTAGGCGATCTTTTTTTGGATGAACAAGCGCGGGAACGGTTTTTGTTGCCGGTTTTTCTGCATTGGCTCTGTTTCACCTGGATACCCGGTGCTGCAACCCTGGAAGCTCTGGAGGTAAACACTTCCTTGTCCCCGAGCATGACCCTTGCCGAGAGTTATTTCCAGGAAAATGGGGATAGACTCAAGAAGCCTGAGCGGGACTGTCTCCAGGCTGTCGGCAGAGCGCCGTTGTCTTTTTATGAGATTACGGGGGTGATGCCCGGCAAAGGATTGCGCTGTGAGGACCTGCTGACCGGAAGGCGGTTGCAGATTATGGAAATGCGCAAGGATTTGGACATGCTGCCGGGTGAGATCCTTTTTATGTCCGCCATTTCCCTTGAAGGAGTTGATATTGCGGTCAGCAGCAGCCCCTTGATTTTTCCAGCCTCCAGCAGATCCGAGATTCTTGAGTTGCGCGCGGAACTGGAGGATGATGGCGGAGTAGTCACCCGTGACACGCTGGCGGCGCATGACGAGGATGTCCGCGACTTGTTCCTGGCCCTGCTGGCGGAAGAACTCGGCCTGAATGAGTCAGGCCCGGATGCGTTCGGCGAGGATTGGGCGTTGACGGAGGACGGTCTGCTCTTTGAACCGCGTACGCTGCATTACTTCATCACGGATCCCGCGGAGGCCTTTGAGGCTTTGTGTTCCCTCTGCGCGGTTGCAAGGGAGGCATTGCTCGAAGAGGCCGAATTCGACGCCCAGGGCAAACTCAGCCTGGTCGAGTTTTCCTGGGATGCGGAGGAAGCGGACGATTGCGCGGATGCCTCAGGGGACGACGACACAGACGACTTCCCGGAGGTTCCTGTCTACGGCTTTATCCGAATCGAAGCCGACACCATGACCATAGATCTGGATTGCGAGGCACGGGAGGAGGACATTCGGAAGCTGATAGCCGACACCCTGGGCGACAAGGCGCGGTATGAGAGGACCGAGATCCAGATTCTTGAATACGATGACGACAATGATTACGATGCTGATTTTGACGAAGACGTGGATGTCGTAAAATTTTGAATTTTTACTCTACGTGTCCGCCAGGGCGGCATGAGCATCCGCGCCGGAGTGCGGAAGCTGGCCGCCGGATATCTGCCCTTCGGCCAAAGCTGGTAAGCCATCGAACAGGGCGGATAAGTCTGGTAACCCTCAGTTCTTAACTCGTCAGCCTCAAAGGTTTAAACCCCCGGCTTCAGCCGGGTAGCTTTCAGCTAGCGGTTGCTTTTCAACTCTTTTTGAAATGGCAATATCGAAGCAATACTACGGGCAGAGCAAGGTATGATAGTTATCATATTGAATTTATATATAAATACCTGCTGCATCATTTTGAACGTGATCCTACTGATGGTTTCGACATCGAAAAATTACCGGCTGCGCAGCCTGCCGGTTTGAGCTGGACTTTCAGTCCGCTGCCCCAAACCCACCAGCTTCTAGCTGGTGGTTGTTTAGTTTTTTGCCGCCGGCCGGATCTGTATTTCACAGATCCGGCCGGCTGTTTTTTTTGTAGGCATACGTGTTTCCAAGACTAGTGGGCTATTCGAAGGCAATGATGCCTGGGCATATCTTTTATTTAAGTTTGTTGACATTATTTTGAAGCGAGGCGTATAATTAATAGAACCTTTAAATTTCTTGTGTTAGTTAAGGGAAACTACATTTATAGGGTTCGCATTGAGTAACAAGTTGATATTGCTAAAAAAAGTTGTTCAGTGTAGCTAAAGTGTTAAAATAATTAATGAAAACAACATATAAATTAATTAAAAAATCTTGACAAAAAAAAGGAGCCCTAATAAAGGATTATTAAGTGAAAAAAAATGATCTGTCGTTTGAGAAATGAATACCAACTTCCGGGGGAGAGGCGGGGTTTGGGCTGGAGCCTGTAATCCCTCCTTAATTATAGAAAGCCCATAGTGGGTCGTAATCACTTCTAAGTTAGGAGGAATCCTGATGAAAAGATTGATGATGGTATTACTGGTTGTGGCAAGCCTGCTTATGGTGACCGTGGGAGCCGCGAATGCGGGACCTTCCGCTGAGACCATCGCGCAGCTGCAGGCTGACGGCGCAGTGGGTGCTTTTGATACGGAAGACGGCAAGGCTCCCGATGGAATTCAGTCCGGATGGTCCAACCATTCGATCAAATACATCATTGCCTCCACCTCCGGTGCTATTGAGGTTGTTACCTGGGGTGGCGTCAGCATGTACATCTACACTGACACGGGCAGGGATGTGGCGTTCATTTCCTACGGAAACAACAAAAACTTCTGGGTCTACGTTGATTCTTCCGGGTATATCTCAAAGTATGCGTTGAACGACGTTTAATCCCCAAAGAACACTAAAAGCCGCCGGGTTCGCCCGGCGGCTTTTTTGCCTGCAGCACTTGTTGTAATTCTGCCTGCCTGATACTTTGTTCCCTGCTTTTGTTCTCTCATACTTTTTGCTATTTATAGATAGATGCCCCTTGCCCGTCAGGAGCGAATGGTCTACACCTCTCTTGACGTGCGGGAGAGCAGCGTTGACTCCTGCGCCCGCATCCGGTATGCCCGGCGCGCCCGGTGCAAACGGCGTATGCCTCTGCCAGATCTGTAACCCGCAACGAAACGAAAATTCATTATGCCAAAACGTACGGACATCAAGAAGATAATGCTCATCGGCTCCGGCCCCATCGTCATCGGCCAGGCCTGTGAATTCGACTACTCCGGCACTCAGGCGCTCAAAGCGCTCAAGGAAGAGGGCTACGAGGTGATTCTGGTCAACTCCAACCCGGCCACCATCATGACCGACCCGGAGCTGGCGGACAGAACCTACATCGAGCCCATCACCCCGGAAGCCGTGGCCATGATTATCGAAAAGGAGCGCCCGGACGCCTTGTTGCCAACCCTGGGCGGGCAGACCGGACTGAACACGGCGGTGGCCGTGGCCGAATCCGGCGTACTGGATAAATTTGGTGTCGAGCTGATCGGCGCGTCCCTGCCGGTGATCCAGAAGGCGGAAAGCCGCCAGCTGTTCCGCCAGGCCATGGAAAATATCGGGCTCACAGTGCCGGAAAGCGGCATTGCCCGCTCCATGGAAGACGTACGCAGGCTCGGATCCGAAATGCCTTTCCCCTTGATTGTCCGTCCGGCCTTTACTCTGGGCGGTACGGGCGGCGGCGTGGCCTACAACATGGAAGACCTGGTGGAGATAGCGGACCAGGGCTTGACCGCAAGCCTGACCAGCGAGGTCATGATCGAGCAAAGCGTGCTGGGCTGGAAAGAATTCGAACTCGAGGTCATGCGGGACAAGAACGACAACTGCGTGATTATCTGTTCCATCGAGAACGTGGATCCCATGGGCGTGCATACGGGCGATTCCATCACCGTGGCCCCGGCCCAGACCCTGACGGACGTCGAATACCAGAAGATGCGCAACGCCTCATTGGCCATCATGCGGGAAATCGGCGTGGAAACGGGCGGGTCCAACGTCCAGTTCGCCCTGAACCCGGAAAACGGCGACATGGTGGTCATTGAAATGAACCCCCGTGTGTCGCGGTCGTCCGCGCTGGCTTCCAAAGCCACTGGCTTTCCCATTGCCAAGATCGCGGCCAAACTCGCCGTGGGCTACACCCTGGACGAAATACCAAACGATATCACCCGCGAGACCATGGCTTCGTTCGAGCCCACTATTGACTACTGCGTGGTCAAGATCCCGCGTTTTACCTTTGAAAAATTTCCCGGCAGCCAGGATCTTCTGACCACCTCCATGAAGAGTGTGGGCGAAGCCATGAGCATCGGCCGGACCTTTAAGGAATCCTTGCAAAAAGGACTGCGTTCGCTGGAAACCGGCATGCCCGGATTAGGAAAGACTTTTGCCAAACGCAGTTTCGACCGCGAGCAGCTCCTCGCCGACCTGCGTACGCCCAGTTCCACCCGGCTCTATTACGTACGGTATGCCTTGCAGTCGGGCATCAGCGAGGAGGAACTTTACGAGGCCACAAGCATAGACCCCTGGTTTCTGCGCCAGCTGCAGGAGCTGGTCTCTTTTGAGGAAGAGCTCAAGCAGTTCGGCCTGGAAGGCAGCATCAGCGCGGCCAACCCAGACCTGGCGCCCATGCTGACCAAATCCAAGGAACTGGGCTATTCGGACCTCCAGCTTTCCGTACTCTGGAAACACAGCGAACTGGATATCCGCGCCCTGCGCAAAGAACTGCGGATCGAGCCCACCTACTACCTGGTGGACACCTGCGCGGCCGAGTTTGAGGCCTATACGCCGTATTTTTATTCCACCTACGAAAAAGGCCGCGAACTGGATGTTCCCAAAAAGAAGAAGGTGGTCATCCTGGGCGGCGGCCCCAACCGTATCGGGCAGGGCATCGAGTTCGACTATTGCTGCTGTCACGCCTCTTTTGCGTTGAAGGAGCTGGGCATTGAATCCATCATGGTCAACTCCAATCCCGAGACGGTCTCCACGGACTATGATACGTCCGACCGCTTGTATTTCGAGCCGCTGACCTTTGAAGATGTGCTCAATATCATGGACATGGAGCAGCCCGACGGGGTCATCGTGCAGTTCGGCGGACAAACCCCCCTGAATCTGGCGGTACCGCTGCTGCGCGCCGGCGTGCCGATCATCGGCACCTCCCCGGACAGCATCGACCGGGCCGAAGACCGCGAACGCTTTCAGGCCATGCTCCAGAAACTCAATCTGAAGCAGCCGGCCAACGGTACGGCCATGTCTCTGGAAGGCGCGTTGGGGATCGCCAAGGAGATCGGCTATCCGGTTGTGGTTCGTCCGAGCTATGTTCTGGGCGGCCGGGCCATGGAAATAGTCTATGCGCCCGAAGAGCTGGAAGCCTATTTCAAGGTGGCGGTGGGCGTCTCGCCCGAACACCCCATACTTATCGACAAATTCCTGGAAGACGCCATCGAACTCGACGTGGACGCCCTCAGCGATGGGGAAGAAACCTACGTGGCCGGGATCATGGAGCACATTGAAGAAGCCGGCATCCATTCCGGCGATTCCGCCTGCGTGCTGCCGCCGCATACGGTGCCTCCGGTGCTCATTGAGGAGATCAAGCGGCAGACCAAGGCCCTGGCAGCGGAATTGAAAGTTGTCGGTCTGATGAACATCCAGTACGCCATCAAGGACAACGAAGTTTACATCATCGAAGTCAACCCGCGCGCTTCGCGTACGGTGCCTTTTGTGAGCAAGGCCACCAACGTGCCACTGGCCAAGCTGGCCACCCGTGTCATGCTGGGCGAAAAGGTCAAGGATCTGGATCCCTGGTCCAAGCGTTGCGCCGGCTATGTCTCGGTCAAGGAAAGCGTGCTTCCGTTCAGGCGTTTTCCCGGCGTTGATATCCTGCTCGGACCCGAAATGCGATCCACGGGCGAGGTCATGGGCATCGACGCCTCCTTCGGCCTGGCTTTCATGAAGAGCCAGTTCGCTGCCGGGCAGCAGCTGCCGCAGGAAGGACGCGTATTCATCTCCGTGAACGACCGTGACAAGCAGCCGGCCCTTCAGGTGGCCCAAACCTTCCAGCAGCTCGGCTTCCGGGTTGTCGCCACCAGAGGAACCGCGGATTTCTTAACGCAGAACGGCGTGCAGGCTGAAACCATTCTCAAAGTTTACGAAGGTCGCCCGCATGTTGTGGACGCCATCAAAAACCATGAGATCGACCTGGTCATCAATACGGTTGCGGGCAAGAAAACCGTGCATGATTCCACGGTCATTCGCCAGAATACGTTGCTTTACGGCATTCCCTACACCACTACGATTGCCGGGGCCAAGGCCATGGCCCAGGCCCTGCAGGAACGGGCCGGCAAGGGCTTGGAAGTCAAAAGCATTCAGGAATATTATCAAAATCAATGATTGCCTCAAAGGGGTAGGACGTGTCTAAAAAAGAATATTGCGGTCTGTTCGGCATTTATCAACATCCGGAAGCGGCCCGTATGGCCTATTTCGGGCTCTACGCACAACAGCACCGCGGCCAGGAAAGCGCCGGAATAGTCACCTGGGACGGCTTCAAGATCCGCGAACAGCGCGGCATGGGGCTGGTTCCGGAAGTCTTCAACGAGCGCCATCTGGGCAAGGAACTCAAGGGACACATCGCCCTGGGGCATATTCGCTATTCCACCACGGGCGCTTCGCTCATCCGCAACGCGCAGCCTTTCCACGTTACCTTTGGCGGATTGCATCTGGCCGTGGCCCACAACGGCAACCTGGTGAACACCCTGGAACTGCACAAGGAGCTCGAGGCCAAAGGCTCCATTTTTCAGACCACCATTGATTCCGAGCTGTTCGTGCACCTCATTGTGCACAATCTGCCCGGCCATACGCTCGAAGAAGCCATCCAGCTGGCCTGTCAGAAAGCCAAGGGATCGTACTCGCTGATGATCCTGGCCAATGACAAACTCATCGCCCTGCGCGATCCGAACGGTTTCCGGCCCTTGTCCATCGGGCGGGTCGGGGATTCGTACGTCCTGGCCTCAGAATCCTGCGCCTACGACCTGCTGGAAGCCGAATTCATCCGCCCCCTTGATCCAGGCGAAATGTTCGTCATCGAGGGAAAGTGTACGCGCAGCTACCGTATCGCGGAGCCGCGGCCCAAGAGCCAGTGTATTTTCGAGCTGGTGTACTTTGCCCGCCCTGATTCCGTGATCTTCGGCCAGACCGTATACGAGTGCCGCAAGCGTATGGGCAAAGTGCTGGCCACCGAAGCCCCGGTGGAAGCTGATTATGTGATGCCTTTTCCGGACTCCGGAAACTACTCCGCCATAGGCTACGCGCAAACCTCCAACCTGCCCTTTGAAATGTGCATGATCCGCAACCACTATGTGGGGCGGACCTTTATTCAGCCCTCTCAGGACATGCGGGACTACAGTACGCGGGTCAAGATCAACCCCGTACGCAGTATGATCAAAGGCAAGCGCATCTGCATTGTGGACGATTCCATCGTACGCGGCACCACCATTCGCAGCAGGGTCAAAAAGTTGCGCGAACTGGGCGCCCGCGAAGTGCACATGCGCGTCAGCTGTCCGCCCATCCGCTTTCCCTGCTTCTACGGCATTGATTTTTCCTCCAAGGGCGAACTTATCGCCGCCAACAACACCGTGGAGGAAATCTCGCGTTTTATCGGCCTGGACAGCCTGCATTACCTTTCCATAGAAGGCCTCCTCAATTCCGTGGCCGACCCCAAGGATTTCTGCCTGGCCTGTTTCGACGGCAACTACCCGGTGCAGCCGGAGGCAGGCCTGGGCAAATGCTGTCTTGAGGATCAGGTCGCGGTGTCCTGGTAAACAACAGGGCTGCCCGTCATGCCCGGTATGCCGGTAATGAAAGACAAAGACGACCTGCTGCACTGCGCCCGTGAGGTGCTGGACACGGAAATAGAAGGGTTGCAGTGCGTACGCTCCCAGTTGTCCGTTGCTTTCGCGGACGCTTTGCTGCTGCTGTACGGTTGCAGCGGACGCGTGGTGCTTTGCGGACTGGGCAAATCCGGACTGGTGGCCCGTAAAATCGCGGCCACGCTTTCTTCCACGGGTACGCCCGCCTTTTTTCTGCATCCTGTGGAAGGAGCTCATGGCGACCTGGGCATGCTCCGGCCCGAAGACCTGCTCCTGGCCGTATCCAATAGCGGCGAAACCGACGAACTCAATGCCTTGCTGCCCTCGTTGCGTGCGCTCGGACTCAAACTCGTGGCCCTGACCGCTTCGGCGGATTCCACCCTGGGCTCGCTGGCGGACGTGGTCGTTCCCTGCCGGGTCCCCCGCGAGGCCTGTCCGTATGATCTGGCCCCCACGGCCAGCACCACCGCTGCCCTGGCTCTGGGCGACGCCCTGGCGGTCTGCCTGATGCGCATGAAGTCGTTCAAGGAAGCGGATTTTCAACGCGTACACCCCGGCGGCAACCTCGGGCGCAGGCTGCGGACCCGGGTGAGCGAGCTGATGCATACGGACACTGTTCCGCAAGCGCCCGAGAGCGCACCCATACCGCAGGCCCTGGAAGTTTTGGACAAGGGCGGACTGGGGGCGTTGCTGCTCACCGGTCCGGAAGGAGCGTTGACCGGCATACTCACGGACGGCGACGTCCGGCGGCTGCTCACAAGGGGCAATTACGACCCGCAGCTGCCCGTGTCCGCGTACATGACCCGCAACCCCGCGGCGGCCCGGCCGGAGCAATCCGTGGCCGAACTCATCGACAGCATGGAAGCCAAAGCCATCACCGTCCTGCCCGTGGTCGACACCGCGCACACCATCCTTGGCATCGTCCACCTCCACGACCTGCTCGGCAAAGGCCGCCTGCGCTTTACCCTTGTCGGCGGGGAGCATTGAGAGAGTTTTTTTATGCCTCCGGCGGCTTAAACCTTTTTTTGAAAAAAGGGGTTTACGAATCCCCAAAAACTTTCAGTAGGTATGTATGAAAAAATGCGCGGCTATGTATTTTTCAGCTAAAAGTTTTGGGAGATTCTTAAGAACCCTTTTACAAAAGGGTTCTTAAGCCGCCGGAGGCATTTATTCCACAAGTACGATGTCTGACGATTTTAATGATGTAATTATTCTGGGCGCCGGGGCGTCTGGGTTGTTTTGCGCCTGGCAGTGCGCGTTACGCGGCCGGCGGGTGGCGCTTGTGGACCACGCGCGCGCCTGCGGACGCAAGGTGGGCATTTCGGGAGGCGGCAAGTGCAATTTCACCAATCTGCATCTTACGGCCGCGGACTACCTCTGCGCCAACCCGCATTTTGTGAAATCGGCGCTGGCGCAATTTACCCCGGAGGATTTCCTGCAGTGGATGGAGCGCCACGGCTTGCCTGTGGTGGATATGGGCCAGGGCATGCTTTTTTCCAAAAGCGCGGACCGTATCGTGGAGTGCCTAGCGGCCGATACGCGCGAAGCGGGCGCGGACTTGCGCCTGGGCTGCCGGGTGGCCAAGGTGCGGCAACGTGGCGAACGATTCGCCGTATCTCTGGTGGAGCTGCCTGACGGGCGGGAAATACGGCTGGAGAGCGCGTCCCTGGTGCTGGCCCTGGGCGGCCTGGCCTGGCCGCAGATAGGCGCCACCAACCTGGGGCATCGTCTGGCTAAATCCTTCGGGCTCAAGTGCACGCCCCTGCGTCCGGGGCTTGTTCCGCTGCTCGCGCCGCCGGAACTGCAAGCCTTTTGCGCAGCGCTCGCGGGTATTTCCCTGCCCGTACGCATTGCCGGGGCTTTTCCCGCCCAGGGCGAGCTGCTGTTCACGCACAAGGGGATTTCGGGCCCTGCCGTATTGAACGCATCCCTGGGCTGGACCGAGGGCGATTGCCTGGAAATAGATTTTCTGCCCGGAACGGACATCGGCAAGGCCCTGGCCGCCTGGCCGCGGATGGAGCTGAAAAACGCGTTGACCCGGCTGCTGCCCAAGCGGCTGAGCCTGGAGCTTTGCCGTCTGCAGAGCCGGATGCAGGACTGGAGTGGCACCATTACCTCGATGTCGAAAAAAAGGCTTCTGGCAGTGGAGCGGACCCTGCATGCGTTTGCGTACGCGCCCCAGGGCACGGCGGGTTTTGCCAAAGCCGAAGTGACCGTCGGCGGGGTGGATACATCCGGGCTGTCTTCCAAGACCATGGAGGTCAAAAGCGTGCCTGGTTTGTTCATTACCGGCGAATTGCTTGACGTGACCGGGCGGCTGGGTGGATTCAATCTGCAATGGGCCTGGGCATCTGGTTTTGCGGCCGGACAGCATGCCTGAGCGGTCCGTAATTTCATTTTTACAATTTCGAAAAAATGCGGTATCCGAGGCCATTGGAAAACAGACCGGAAGCTGCAGCGCGCCTGGGCGGGAAAGAGCTTTGCCATAGCAAAAACAGGAGCTCCGCTCTTTACAACAGGCGGGGTTCTTCCGTATAGCGGACACTTGTTGCAGGTCGATATTTTTTCTCGAGCCTTCCGGCTCTTTCTCGCCTATCCGAAAGGGGGTCCTTATGTTTGGTATGATGCAATGCTTGGTTCGCTCCGTATGGTACGGATGCCTTCTGCTGCTTTTACTGTCCTCGGCGGCATACGCGGATTGTGCCAGCGGGGACTGTGTGAATGGCGAAGGCGTGTATGATTTTGATAAGGGCATCGTGTACAAAGGGCAGTTCAAGGACGGCAAGCCCGAGGGCAAAGGCGTGATGACCTGGCCGCAGGGCAGTAAGTACGAAGGTGATTTCAAGAACGGCATGCGCGACGGCGTTGGTGTATACACGCGCAAGAACGGCGAACGCTATGAAGGCCAGTTCAAGAACGATAAATGCCACGGCAAAGGTAAGCTCACCTACAAGGACGGCGAAATCTACGACGGTGTCTGGGATTCCAATTTCAAGCACGGCAAATCCGAATATACGACTCCGGACGGGCATCATTATACGGGAAGCTACTGGCGCGGCCGCCGCAAGGGCGAAGGCGCGTATGTCTGGCCGGACGGAACGTCCTACAAGGGAATGTTCGCGGACGACAAGCCCAACGGCAAAGGCGTGATGCGCTGGAAGGGCGGTTCGAGCTACGAGGGTGAGTTCAAGGACGGCAAGCCCGATGGCCAGGGCGCGTTTTATGCCGCAGAGGGCGGCGCCATCGTGGGTAAATGGAAAGAGGGTAAGCTGGAAGAGGGCAAGACCTATCAAAGCGTGTCCGAGATCCCGTCGGCTCAGAAATCATCCAAGAAAGAAAAGAAACAGTAGGAATTTGCACATGGCGACCCCCTGGAAGACTTCCGCGGATGCGTATGACTGGCTCGTGGACTGGGCCAGGGAGATTTTTTTGCTGAACGCGTCGGCATCTCTGCTGCATTGGGACCAGCGGACCTATATTCCGCACAAGGGGCACGAGCACCGCAGCCGCCAGCTCGCGCAGCTGGCCAAACTGGCTCACGAGCGAGCGGTGGATCCGCGGATCGGGGAGGCCCTCAGCCGGCTCGAAGCCACGCCTCCGGACAGTACGGAATACCCGGACGCCGTGGGGAACGTTCGCGAATGGCGGCGGGATTACGACCGCAGTGTGAAAATTCCCCAGGATCTGGCGGTGGAGCTCGTACGTACGGCTTCCGTGGCCGAGACCGCCTGGGAGCAGGCGCTTCCGGCCGACGACTGGCAGGGCTTCAAGCCGCATCTGCAACGTATGCTGGAGCTGAAACGCGAGGAAGCCGAGGCCGTGGGCTATGCGGCCGAACCATACGACGCGCTTCTGGACGCCTACGAACCGGGTGAGACCGCTGCCACATTGGAACCCGTTTTCGCGAAACTGCGTCCGGCCCTGGCGGGATTGCTCGAGCGTATTGTCGGCAGCGAACGTACGCCGGACATGTCCGTGGTCGGCGGTGTTTTCGACCTGCAGCAACAGAAAGCTTTTTCCGAACTGGCGGCCAAAGCCATCGGCTATGATTTTGCGGCCGGCCGCCTGGATGAAACCACCCACCCATTTACCATCGAAATCGGCCCAGGCGATACGCGCATCACCACGCGCTACGAAAAAGACGGGTTTCTGGACGCCTTTTTCAGCACGATTCACGAAACCGGTCACGCGCTGTATGAACAGGGGCTCCCCACGGAGGCCTGGGGTTTGCCCAGGGGGGAAGCCGTATCCTTGGGGGTGCATGAATCCCAATCGCGCCTGTGGGAAAACATGGTCGCGCGCTCGCGTGGTTTCTGGAATTTTTTCCTGCCCAAGGCCGGAGAACTGTTTCCCCAGCTGCAAGGCTTGGACCTGGACCGCTATTGTTTCGCGGTCAACCGGGTCGCTCCTGGCTTTATCCGGGTGGAAGCGGACGAGGTAACCTACAACCTGCATATATTGCTCCGCTTCGAGCTGGAACTGGCCCTGATGCGCCAGGAGCTTGCCGTGGACGATCTGCCGGATGCGTGGAATGAAAAGATGGCCGCTCTGCTGGGTATCCGTCCGGAAACCCATGCCAAGGGCGTGCTGCAGGACGTGCACTGGTCCGCCGGCCTGTTCGGATATTTTCCCACCTACACATTGGGCAACCTCTACGCGGCGCAGCTGTTCGCCGCGGCAGGCAAAGAGCTCGGCGATCTGGAAGCCGGGTTCGCCAAAGGGGATTTCGCCCTGTTGCTGCGCTGGCTGCGCACCAGGATTCACGAAAAGGGCCGCAGCCTGCATCCGCGCGAACTGATCAGCGCCGCCACAGGCTCCGCTCCGGATCCTGAACCGCTGATTGCTTATCTGGAATCCAAATACAGCGCCTATTACGCCTGCTGACGTATCCATACATCACAAAAATAACCGGTAATGATGCCCGCGGCGGTTTTTGGTTCGACCGCCGCACGGGCACGTTTAATAACTTCTTAAGGAGGACAGACATGAGCGAGGAACTTACGGAAACAAACAAAGGTCACGGGGGAAAACTGATTGCCATTGCCGCGCTGGGTGTGGGCATCGTCGCCTTGTTGATGGCCGTCATGGCTTTTGCCGCAACCCAGGGGAAAAGTGTTCAGGCTCTGGAACAGAAAATGAGCGATATCGTTAATGCCGGCGAAGTGCAGGACAATCATCTGTCCGTGCTTGACTTTCGCATGGCGGAAATGCAACGTGAGAATATCAAGTCCTATGTGGCTATGCAGGAGCTGGCCAAGGAAATGGACGCCGCTTCGAAAAACGGCACCAGTGAGATGGAAGCAGTAGTGCTTTCGGGCGCTGTCGGCGACATGGCCAGCAAGGCGGAATTTCTGGAAAGCCGCCTCAGCAATCCCGAGCAAAAAGAAGCCCTGGCCAAAATCAAAGAGCTGTTGGCCTCTATGCAAAAGGGCGCCGAATAGCCAATTCAGTCTTTAAAAACGTTGCGGCAGGCCGTTGCTGTACCCGCAGAGCCTGCCGCGCGTGGCCGAAGGCATTACAAGGAACTGTACGAAATGCTGTTGGATAAAGTTTGCGAACTTGCGACGTTTGCCTTCGACCCCATTCACGACGGCTGGGAGAAACGTTCCACTCAAAGAGCCGTGGGCCGGATTCTGGTCTTTGTTTTTCTGGTCGGGCTGCTGGGCATCGAATGCAACCGTCTCGGCCTGCTGCCCGAACCTCTGGCCGGCATCACGCCCACCAGGCATTATTACGCCATCAATCTGGCGTTCACCCTGGTGCTGATGGTCGAAGTCCTCAGCCTGATATTTATTCTGCCTTGTTCGTTTTCCAAATCCGTGGGCAAACAGCTGGAAATTCTCGCTTTGATTCTGTTGCGCAATTCCTTCAAAGAGCTGGCTTATTTTCCTGAACCCATCGAATTGACGGACAATATGACGCCCGTGCTTTATATTTTGTCCGACGGGGTGGGAGCCTTGCTGATTTTTCTGGCCTTGGGTTTTTATTACAAAATCCAGCGTGAAAAAAAGCATGCCCATGAGCGGATCGAGGGTATTTACCGCTTTGTGGCCATCAAGAAACTCATCTCCCTGGTTTTGTTGATCAGTTTCCTGTCCAGCGCCTTTTACGACCTCTGGCTGAAATTGAGCGGCGGCCATACGTACGAATTTTTCGAAAGCTTCTACACCATGCTGATTTTCACGGATGTGCTGATTATTCTCCTGGCGCAGCAGCTTTTGCCCTCATTCCACATGATTTTCCGCAACTCGGGCTACGCTCTGGCGACGCTGCTGATGCGTCTGGCCCTGACCGCGCCCCACTTCTACAATGCGGGCCTGGGCGTGATCGCCGCGATTTTCGCCATTTCCATGACCATCGCGTTCAATTATTTCGCACCGGCTTTTGAGGGCCAGGAACCCAAAAAACGGTGATCTGCCATGGTGGGCGGCCTGTCTATCGATAGGATTTTGCGCGTACGCGCTACAGGGCCCGGCCGCCAAATGTTTTTTCTGGTGCTTCTCTGTGGGCTCGTGGGCCTGCCCAATCTGTTGACGGGCTACCCCATGGGAACATGACTGGCTGCAGGAGCTTTCGCGCGGCGTTGCGTATAAAAACGCTCTTCAGCACGCCGTTTGTGATGGTCAATGGCCTGTTGTCTGGGCCGGTGGCGCGTATGGGGGCTATGGATCGCCGATTTTTTTGTACTACCCCCCTTTGTTCAATTTTGTCTCCTCCCTGTTCGCCTTTGTCTTCGGCTCCGTACTCTGGGGATCAGTGGCAACGCTTATGCTGGTTTCGTTCATCGGAGCCTGGATGCTCTCCCGTTGCACGCTGCTGCTTTGTTCCTTTTGTTCCGCAGGCTCCGAAAATCCTGCGCAGCTGGAGCACGCGCAAAGCGCGGCGCGCATGGCAGCAGGCGTGCTGCTGTTGTGCCCGTATTTTTTGGCGGACAGGTACGTCCGCAACGCAAACGCCGAATATACCGCATTGTGCCTGTTGCCCGTGGTGCTTTACGGCGCCCTGCGCATGCGGGAAAAGGCCTGCCAGGGGGTGTTGTATTACAGTCTCGGATTGGCGGCAGTGATTCTGGCGCATAATCTCACCGGACTGGCCGCTCTTGTGCTGGGGGCGTTTACGCCTTGCTGAGCGTTGGGAACCGGCGCAAACTTCCTGGAGCCATCGTGCTCGCCACGATGCTGGGGCTGGCTCTTGCCGCGTTTTTCTGGCTGCCGGCCTTTTGGTTCAAGAATCTGGTCCAAGTCTCGCGCCTGACTCAGGGGCGTTTCGGCTTTTCTGCGGGATTTCAGTCGTTGGGCACGCTTTTTTCCTACGACGTTTTTTTTTCTCTGGGATGGCTCTGGCTGCTGCTGTTCGCCGCCCCGGCTGTCGTTGTGCTGTTGCGCAAGCGAAAAGCCGCCTGCGTCCGGCTCATAGCCGTCCCCTTTCTGCTGGCACTGTTTTTAGTGGTCTTGGTTACCGCGCCGAGTCGGGTACTATGGGAAAACATCCCTCTGTTGCCCTATTTTCAGTTCCCTTGGCGTTTTTTGGGGCCCATGGCCGTTTTTCTGGCCCTGGCGTGCGGAATCAGCGTGTATTGCCTCGGGCAATTCGACCGGAAGATTCCCTGGCGCGTTCTGGAGCGGCTGGTGTTTGTTCTGCTGCTCGGCAACGCGCTGCTGGCCTGCACGCCGGCCCGGCCTGTTTCTGCGGGCTTTGACGCCCTGCTGCAGAAAAAACGGAGGAGGACCGCTATACGGCGCAGCTGGCTTTGACCATCGGGGATGAATTTTTGCCGCTCAAGGACATACGTATATGGGATGGCGGCCGTTTGTCGGCCCGGTTACGGCAGTATTGCCGCCGGGCAACGCGGATGTCCGGGTAATTCGCGATGCCATGACGGATGTGGAACTGGCGGTTCGCAGCCGGTCGCCCGTGAAGCTGCGTCTGGCGCGCTGGTATTTCCCCGGCTGGGAGGCCCGGGTGAATGGTACGCGCATTGCCTTGTCCGCCAATGACGGCGGCTCCTTCGACATTGCCGTGCCCCGGGGAGAATCTCGGGTTGTCTGCCGGTACCGGGCGCCGCGGCTCTGCTATTACGCCTGGGGCGTCAGCCTTGCCGCGGCAGTGCTCTGGATTATTCTTCTGGCCGTATCGCGTCGCCGCGGATGAAACAGGGCGACGGCATCAGTCTTCCTCATGAATGGGGAAGGTCAGGCCCGCGCCGTACCAGCCGATGACCCCCACCAAAGGCGTCAGCGCCAACACTAGCACTATATAGAGTACGCAGCCCGAAGTCAGGACGTCCGGCGCCTGGATACGCCAGATGAACAGCGCCAGGGTCAGGACGAACAGGACGGGCGAGGTCACCAGCTTGATGGTTACGGGCAGGGTGGTTTGCGCGTAGTAGTTCAGCCACCAGGTGTACAGGCCGGTGAGAATGGCCACAGGAGTGAACACCAGGCTCGCGCCAAGGCAGCACAAGGCTGCGGCGTCAAAGCCCTGCCAGTCCGTCAACAGGTAGAGCAGGGAAAAAAGCGTGACTGAAATGGAAAAGACAATGGGAAAATGGACGGTCATGGGGTGCGGATGGCGTTTGAGAAAAGGGAAACGGTGCACAATGGCCGGCAGTTTGCGTTCCGGCCCGACGGAAATGTCCACCTGGGCTTCCAGTACGCCCACCAGCGGAAAACGCTGCAGCACGTCGGCCTTGTGGGGAGCCTGTTGAAACTCCGCACTGAGCTCTTCGCCGCCGTGGTGCCGGTTCATGTGTTTGCCGCTCCGCCACAAGCGGCTGGAACTTACGTCATAGACTTTGTTGCGGTAGGCCACGTAGATGGGTTTTCCATCGGCGCCGTTGTTTTCGTGCAATTCTTCGAGGGTTATTTTACGTACCTGGTCGCTCACACTGTACTCCTTTGATTCTTGCGGCCAGGCGCAAAGGCCGGTCGCGAAATTTCTACCCGTCCAGTCGCAGAATCTTCCGGACGCGTCAACCGCAATGGTGATTGCAGGCGATTCTACAACAAGCAACAGAATAAGTATATGTATCCAGACAGCTTTACTTCTTGTGCGTCACCCGCTACTCTGTTTGATGAAGTGTTATCACTTTCCGGGATACGCCGGAGTTGCCGTATGCTGCATTGGTATTTCTGGATAGCCGCAATGAACAGGAAAAAATATGACAGGTAGCACCTTTTCATCCGACGGGGAGTACGCACAGCAGCCATTGCCTGCGGGAACCCGCCTGGCTTCCTATGTCATAGAGGACGTGCTCGGGATCGGCGGTTTCGGCATAACCTATCTGGCCCAGGATACGGGCCTGAAAAGCCGCGTGGCCCTCAAGGAATTTTTTCCCAACGAACATGCCGTACGCGATGTACAACAGCAGGTACGGGAAAAATCCGCCGCGGTAAAATCCCATTTCGATTGGGGCAAGAGCCGTTTTCTGATGGAAGCGCAGATTCTCGCCCAGTTCAAGCATCCCAACATCGTACGCGTCATGACCCTGTTCGAGGCCAACAATACGGCCTATATGGCCATGGACTTTGAAAAAGGGGAAAATCTGGAACAGCTGCTCCAGCGTGAAAACACCCTGAGCGAAGCCCAGTTGACCATGTTGTTGCTGCCGTTGCTTTCCGGCCTGGAGCTGTTGCACCAATCGGGATTTATCCACCGCGACATCAAACCGGAAAATATTTTCATCCGTGAAGACGGGTCCCCTGTGCTGCTGGATTTCGGTTCCGCCCGCAACGCCATCAACAGCGAAGGCAAGGTGCTGACAACACTGCTGACACCGGGGTATTCGCCTTTGGAGCAGTATTACAGCACCAGCGACGACCAGGGGCCCTGGACAGACATCTACGCCCTGGGCGGCGTGCTCTACCGGGCCGTGACCGGAGAATGCCCGCCGGAATCCGCCATGCGCACCAGTTCGGCGCTCAGCGGACGCAATGACCCGCTTACTCCTGCCCTGGAAGCGGGCGCCGGGCGCTATTCGGAGCATTTTCTCAACGCCATCGACCAGGCCTTGATGGTTCTGGAGAGAAACCGCCCGCAGACCATTGTCCAGTGGCGCAACCTCCTGTTTCCTTCCATGGCCGTTGTGGAGCCGCCCCGTCCGCCGGACGAGTTGCTGGCGGACGAAGAAGTGGATCTGGCCGACGAGTTGCAAGCCGCGGATACCGACGAGACCAAGTTCAATCTGTTGTTCATAGGCGGAGAGGAGGTTTCCGGGCCCAAAACAGGCAACACGTTCAAGCCCCTCGGCTTTGAAAAGGTTCTGGTCGCGTCCTCCATGAAAAGGCACCAGAGGCTGGACAGCGCAGCCATGGCGCGCTGCGCGGCCGTGCAGGTCCGCTCTTTTCCATCAGGTCTGGAGACCATCGGCGCCATCCGCGACGGACAGCCGGATCTCGTGTTGTGCGACGCGCAGTTGCGCGACATGGGCGTCCTGGAGTTTCTCAAACGGATAGGCGCGCAGTACAAACTGACGCCCTTTGTGGTTGTGGCCGCGGACAGCCGCAGGAAGTTCGTCCTGGATTGCATCGCCCTGGGGGCAGCGGGGTATGTTTTCCGGCCTTATGCCCAGGAGGTATTTCACCGGCATTTGCAGCAGGTCCGGCAGGTGCAGCAGTTTTATAGGGAAGAAGAAATGCTGCTGGCCAAGGTCCGGAAACTGCTGGAGCAGAAGCAGTCGCGCAAGTCCCTCTCTTTGCTCGAACGTATCATCTCCATTGTGGACGACCCTCAAGAATTTTACGACGCGGGATTCATGCTGCTGATGCAGAATCAGTTCGGCAAAGCGCTGTCATCCTTTCGACGCGGGGCGCGGATCCAGTCCATCCAGGTCGAGGGCCTGCGCTGCATGGCCGAAGTGCAGCACGAACTGGGCAGCGCGTCCGGGTACAAGGAGTACAGCCTCATGGCCATGGAGGCCTTTCACAAGTTCAATAAGAATGAAGAGAACCGCAAGCTGTTCATAGAGATCATCAGGCCCGCCGGAAAAATCGCCAATCCGTTCAATACGCTCGGCGTCAAGCTGCGGCGCCAGGGAGATTGCCAGTCAGCCGTCAGCGCGTATAAACAGGCCCTGGCGCTGACTCCGGACAACGAGCGTATCTATTATAACCTGGCCAGGGCGCATGCTTCCAATTTTGACCTGCAGCAGGCCCTGGATTGCACCCAAAAGGCCCTTGACCTGTCTCCCGGATTCGAACAGGCCGCCAAGCTCTTCCGTTTCATCACCGGCCGCGCCTGGATAGCCTCGCACGATGCTGCAAAACAGTCGCACCTGCGCGCCGCTACGCACAGTGAAGTGCTGGACGACTGATAGCGCCAATCTTCCGTCATACATAAAATGCGTGTTTTGCCATGTTGCTCCTGGAGCGGCATTTCTCTATTTTTCAAAAAAACGGAGTCTACCGGATGAAGATCATTACCTTGTTGGGCAGCGCCAGGACAAAAGGCAACACAGCCACAATAGTAGGCTGGATAGAAGAGGCTTTGCAGTCGCAAGGCCATGAAGCGGCCCGAATCAACGTGGCCAGACAGAAAATCAACGGATGCCTGGGCTGTTTGCAATGCAAGAAAAGCCCGGACGCCATCGCCTGCGTCCAAAACGACGACGCCAACGCAATCCTCGAGCGTATGCTTGATGCGGACTGCATTCTGTTTGCCTCGCCCGTGTATTTTTGGGGGGTGACTGCGCAAACCAAGGCGATAATGGACCGCTGCTACGCCTTTGTGACGAATTATCATAAGCCGGACCACACCTCCCTGGTACGGGGGAAAACCCTCGGACTGGTGACCACTGGTGGTGGCGGATATGACAACAATGTGGAAGGCATATTTGATGCTTTTGACCGCTTCAAAGGGTTTCTGCTGGCGGAAAGGGTCGACATGCTGCATTTCGGCGGCTGCAGCCCGGATGTGGAATTGTCCGCATCCGTCAGGGAAAAGGCCGTGGAGTTTGCGAATATGTTAGCGGGACAGCAAATTGCAGCGGAAACGATACGCTAGAGCCGTGGTGTTGTGCCACTGTAACGCAAAAGAATGTGTGGACCTCCGGGCCTGGTTCGGGCAATAGTCCTCCATGTCCGACGCATCCGCACCCCGTTCCGATCGCAGCTCTGTTTTGACGCAGCCCCGTTTTCTGCCCATGAACCGTGACGAAATGCAGCGGCTGGGCTGGGACGCGCTTGATGTGCTGCTGGTCAGCGGCGACGCCTATGTAGACCATCCGAGTTTCGGCGTTCCTCTTCTGGGGCGCTGGCTCGTACGCCATGGCTGGCGCGTGGGCATAGTGGCCCAGCCGCGCTGGGACCGTCCCGACGACCTGACCCGCATGGGCCGTCCGCGGCTCTACGCCGGGGTCAGCGCCGGGAGTCTGGATTCCATGCTGGCCCACTATACGGCCTTTCGCAAAAAGCGCCATGACGACGCCTACACGCCCGGCGGACAGGCCGGAAGCCGACCCAACCGCGCCAGCATAGTGTACGCCAATCTGCTGCGCCAGGCTTTCCCCGGACTGCCCGTGATTCTGGGCGGCATCGAAGCCTCCCTGCGGCGGACTTCCCATTATGATTTCTGGTCCGATGCCGTCCGCCGTCCGCTGGTGCTGGACAGCAAGGCCACGGCCATTGCCTACGGCATGGGCGAACGCGCGGTGCTGGCCCTGGCCGGACTCTTCGACGGGCTCGATCCGGACATGGTGCGCGACCCCCGGCGACTCAGACCGTTGCTCGCCCGGATTCCGGGTTTGGCATTTGCCGGAAGCCCGGAAGACCTGCCGCCGGAAACGCCGGTGCTGGAGCTGCCGTCCCATGAGGATATTCTTGCGGATCCGCAGGCCCTGATTCGGGCCACTGCTTTGCTCGAACAGCAGGTGCACCAGGACAAGGCCGCGGCAGTCCAGTCCGCGGGCGGGCGCCAGGTAATCCTGACCCGTCCGGGTTCCTGCCTGGAGTCGGACGAGCTGGACCTGCTGGCGTCTTTACCCTATACGCGCTTGCCGCATCCTTGCTATACGCAGCGCATCCCGGCCGCGGATATGATCCGTACCAGCGTGACCACGCACCGGGGCTGCGCGGGCGGGTGCTCGTTCTGCACGCTGGCCCTGCACCAGGGGCGGCGAATCCGTTCGCGCAGCAAGGAATCGGTGCTGCAGGAGGTACGGCGTATCGCCAAAACACCGGGCTGGACCGGCAGCATCAGCGATGTGGGCGGTCCCAGCGCCAATATGTGGGGAGCGCACTGCGCCGCTGATCCGTCCAGCTGCGTACGCGCCAGCTGTCTGACACCGCGCATCTGCCCGTTTTTCAAGGTCCGCCAGGCGGATTTCGTGGAATTGCTGCGCGCGGTCTCCAGGCTGGATTCGGTCAAGCACGTACGTGTGGCCAGCGGCTGGCGTATTGATCTGGCGCTGTCTGAAATGCCCGCATTGTCAGGGCTGATCCGCGAGTTTGTGGGAGGGCAGGCCAAGGTGGCGCCCGAGCACTGCGTGGACAGCGTGCTTGAATTGATGCGCAAGCCGACCTTCGACGCCTTTGAAGCCTTTTTGCGGCTGTTCGCCGAACAGTCCCGCAAGGCCGGGAAGGAGCAGTACGTGATTCCTTATCTGATGAGCGCCTTTCCGGGCTGCACGGACGCGGACATGCGTACGCTCTCCGGCTGGCTCAAAGCCAAGGGCTGGAAGCCCAACCAGGTGCAGTGCTTCATCCCTCTGCCGGGTACGGCCGCGGCAGCCATGTACTACGCGGAGACCGATCTTCAGGGACGTCCGATCTACGTGGCCAAAACCGACGCCGCACGGCTCCGTCAGCATGCCATCCTGATTCCCACTGTGGGGCGGAAGCCGGGAAGCTCCAAAAAAAAGCCTGCCGGAGCGCATAAAAAAACAGACGAGCCCCGCTGGCGCAAGAGCGCGCCGGACGGATCATTGAAGCGGGGAAGAAAGCCGAAGCGGGCGAAACACTCCTGAGCTAAAGTTCTCCCCGGTCGTGCGCGCTGCGGATTTCCTCCAGCAGCCAGCGGTGCGGCTGGACAGGGTTGTAGCCGGGCGTTGGGATTTCCAGCCGGTGCGAGCCGTTGAAGGGCGTGTCGTCCAGCAGCAGGTTGTAGGCATGGCAGGCCAGGACTTCCAGGCTGAGCACATCTTCAATGTTGTAGGCCAGGAGCGTATCCAGAATGCGTTCGTCCTTGCGCTGTTCGTAGGCGCGCCAGAGCAGCACCGCATCGTAGCCGTTGACGCCGTCCAGGTCGCCGCGGTCCAGTCCGAAATGTTTTTCACAGGCTTTGAGTCCGCCCCGGACACCGGCCGCGCCGAGCACGAAGCGCAGGTCGAGATGCGCCTGGGGCAGTTTGAGCCCCATGCAGCGTTCGATGCACGGAATGTCGAAACATTTGCCATTGAAGGTCACCAGCAGGGAGTAGTCCTGGATGTCCGTGGCGAAATCCTCCAGATTGCGCCCGCTGACGTAGGAATGGACCTGCGAACCGTCGTAAAAGGATATGGCTGTGATGGCTTCGTTTGGCGGTCCCAAACCAGTTGACTCGATGTCCAGATAGGCCGCGTTTTCATGGAACGCACCGAAAAGACGCCAGAGTTGCTTGGCCGGAAGACACTTCTCGAACCAGGATATGTCGCGCGCCTCCAGGTGCTGCCGGGATTCTTCCAGGTGCTGCAGATAAAAGCGGGTCTTGCCCCCGAGTACGGACTCCGGCGCCGGATGGTCCAGAATGCTCTCCCAGGAGGTGTAGCCCGCATCCCAAAGTTTGCGTTCGGATTTTATGCCGACCGAGGGAATGTGGCAAAAAGTGTTTTGTAGCATTCCCCAAGTATAACACCGGCCGGAGGGGCAAGGCAAATGCTGCGTCGGGGGAGTATTCAGAACATTTAGTCTTGCGGCGTACGACCTTTTTGGCGGTGTTGTTTACTTCGGTTGTGTCCGGTCTGACGGTCGAAACACTATTTTGTGCGATAACAGAACAGTGAAACGCAATAAGGAGTAAAAGGGCCGTATTGCATGCTGCCGGTAACACTTCCGGTGTATCAAAAATGAACGGTGGGGGCTGCTGCGCTTGCCGGATTTTTGTGCGGGGCTGACGCAAGGCCGCGTCCGGCGGCTGGGGCGCAGCAGGAAGAAGCCTCGTATCCGCTATGGCTGCTGCAAACTGGCGGAACTTTTGGCACTGATTTGGCAAGATTCAATATGCAACGGATCCTCGGCATCTTCGGTTTTTGGCATTGCCTGCTGCGGCTGAAATTGCCGGTCCTTCCTCCACAGAGAGTGTGCCAATGCCCATGGCGCGCTCTCTTTTTATTTGCATGGCAAGGGCGGAAATAATCCGGCCCGCACCGGTCCTGCTTTTTTTGGGGAATTGGATTGCGGTGTTTGCTTTGAAGCAAGAGCAGGTATTTGGAGAGGCGTTGCGGGTGCAACGCCTCTGTTTCCCTGTGGTTCGGCGGTGGCGGTTGGAAATTTGAGCGAACGGGAGATATTTTCCGCACAACGAATCCGGATTTTTTGCCCCTGTACCGGTTTCGCAGTGCTCCCTGCCTGCCCCCGTTCGCTCGGGAGTGGTCTTTTTGAGACGCGTTTTTCTGAATTTTATTCAGAAAACGTTGTTTTTTGTTTTAGAAAATAAACGCCAGACGGATGCCGAACAGCGTCGTGGGGATACCGTTATAGGTACTGACATCTGTTTTGAAATAAGGCAGCAACTGGGTATTGTCAGTAAGCATGTAGCCGAAGGAAACGCCCACGGTGTGCCTGCTGTCCCAGTCGTGCTGGTTCTGTCCGTCGATAGTCGTTTCTCCCGTGTATTTGTAGAAATAGTCGGCAGATCCGAAGAATTCCTTGGTAAAACTGTAGCTCAAGTGCGCCTCGCCGCCGACGCTGGGATCCTGGGACATGGTGGACTTTTCAAGATATGCGTTGTTGACGTCGTCGTTGTTGAAATAGAATTCGCAATTGACGGTCATTTCAAGCCAGGTGTTTTCGCCAAACCCCTTGGCCACGGTCACTTCCTGTTTTGTGGAAAAACGGTTGGCTCCGAGATTGACTGCATTGGTACGGTCGTATTTTCCTGTGGGCAGAGTGAGGAACGGACTGTATCCGAAAATGAATTTGTTTTCCTTGTCATTAATGAACCAGACGGTGGCTGCGAGCGTCAAATCACCGATCCCGGAGGACTGCGAGTCTACAAGACTGGCCTCGCCCACAGGCAGAATGAACTGCGGGTCAATGGTGAACGGTCCGATCTGGGTAAAATACACTGGGCGTATAATGGCGATATTGGAAGTAAAGTCTGTGGAACTGTTTAGCTTGTCTCCTTTGGCGTACAATTCGTTTCCAAAACTGTGCTCGTAATAAAAAGCCATGAAAAACGATCCAGGATCAAGTGGAAGATAATCCCGTGCGTTGTTCGCCAGAGCGTTGCAGGGAAGAAGAAGCAAAAGACATACGCATGCGACCCATGCTACCTTGATGAGAGTTTTCACAGTTTGCTCCTCAATGTAATCTAAAGTGTTGTTCCACAAAGTTGCAAAAGGGAATTGCAAACGCCCAGTTCTCTTTTGCAAAGGCCCCAGTGCCTTGTTTGCCCCGCAATCTCTGCCATTGCGAGTGCCGCAAGGTACGGATTGTTATGGGGAGACATCGTTTCCCCATGTTCGCAAACAAACTTCTGTAACGCCCCGTCACGCTGATCAAATTACATCCCCGAACGTTTATGCCTGTTTTTTGCACCTGACGGATTAGCGGTGATGCTTCGTATGAATGAGGCATACGGCGTCCTCAAGCCCGGAACAAAAAACAAGGTCATTACTGTCTCTGGGAACGTTATGAGTGTAGTGAACATGTCCTCCCGGTTTGATGGTTATGGATTGCATTGCAAGGCAAGAGACGCGCCGCAAACGGGGCTTTGCGACGGAAAAGCAGAAGTGCACTAAAGTGCGTTTCGCTTTGTTCTTTCCAAAACAGTGCATCACTTCATATGTTGTTGTGATACTTTTGGAATGAGATGTTTCGCATAAAGATTCCATAGGTCGTTAGCGTTGAAAACAAAGAGTGAAATAGTGTCTGTAGTGCTTATTGATCAACATTCCATATGCTTATCGACATATGGGATCACTTTTTATTTTGTGTATTGCTATGGAGTCCAAAATGCTGATTTTGTTTCTGACTTGTTTTCATTTCATTTTAAAAAGTGTTCGGATTTTTATTTTGTGTTCCAAAAACGAACAGAAGTATCAGCGTATTTGGATGCACTTCCTCAGTGAAAAACAATGGATTTCGAACAATGCCCCAGTAAAGGCATATAGTTGTGAGAAAGCATGTTTTCAAAAGAATAAATTATGTATTATTTACTAATACAAGCAAATAGTAAGCCAATTTTGAATGTGTTATTTGAATTATATCCAAGAATAAGATTTTTTTATAATGTTAATTTTTTTAACTTGAATACAAATTATATTTTTTAATATTGAACGAATATTTAGAATATGAACATAAAAATTTTTTGTATTTCGGTATGGCTAGTGCATAATGTTATTTAGATTCCCAAAATTATTTAACGAGTATGTCTTTCATGTGTTGATAGTTTTTTATTTGTTAAAATATTTATTTGTTAGTAGTTTGATGTTTAAAAAATAAGTTGAATATTAAATAGAGAAAAATAATTGATTGATACATGTATATTTCTGTGCATCGCAACATACACATTGTAGAAAAATGAACAATCTCGAAAAAACAGGGAAAAAGTATGGCTTCAACTTTTATCATCACATCTCCATCCGTTCAGTTCACAGAGATGGTCAGAAGTGTATCTAGGGAGTTGAATATTCGGTGTATTATCATTGAAGCAGTGCTTAAACACGCGCTTGAAGAGACACTCTCCTGTTGCCGTGAAAATGATGTCGCAGCGATTATAAGCCGCGGAGGCACAGCAGACATGATCCGTCAGGCGACCGACATTCCTGTTCTGGAGGCTGAAGCCAATGATTTCGATATCTTGATTTCATTGATGGATGCCAAAACGATTTCCAAAAAAATCGCCTACGTTCAGTATGCCGGCGAGGTCATCGAAGAATTGCCGCGTGTGACGGAATTGCTGCAGCTGGACGTGCAACAGTATTATTTCAGAACAGATGCGGAAATGCTCCTGGCCATAACAAAGGCGCAGCAGGATGGGTATGAAGTCATTGTCAGCTGGAGCGACAGTGCGCGCAAGAAATGCGACGCGATGGGGCTGTGGTGTGTGCTGGTTACCTCCAGCCGCAGGACAGTGGTGGAATTGTTTCGCAGGGCCAAATTGATTCGGGATATTCATGACAAGGAGAGGGATTACCGGAAACAGTTGGTGACGGCTTTTGATCTTGTCCCGGAGGGGATACTGTATCTGGATGCGCAAAACAGGGTTTCTCTGATCAATCATGCCGGGCTGGAACTGCTTGATCTGCAACATGAGAACCAGATCGCAGGCCAACCCATTACCGATCATATTGCTCATGACGTTTTTTTCCGCGTGCTTAACGACCGCAGGCGGCATTCCGGCAAAGTCATAGACGTTTTGGGAAAAAATGTTGTGCTGCGTTCCGCTCCTGTTTTATTGGACAACCGTTTTCTGGGAACGGTGCTCAGTCTGCAACGTGCCTCTGAAGTTGAAAAATTGGAACATGAGGTACGGCGCCAGGCGGTTTCATCAGGCATGACGGCCGATGCCCGTTTTATCGACCTGGAGAAAACCTGTTGTTCAAGGGCCATGCAGAAATGTTTGTCTCGCGCGTTAGGATACGCGAAAACCAACAGTACGATATTGATCATGGGTGAAAGTGGCACTGGGAAAGATTTGCTGGCCCAGAGCATTCACAACGCTTCACCCCGGAGTCGACATGCCTTTGTGGCTCTCAATTGTGCCGCATTGCCGCAACCCCTATTGGAGAGCGAATTGTTCGGTTATGACGAAGGAGCTTTTTCAGGTGCCAAACGGGGAGGAAAACCAGGATATTTTGAACTGGCCCATGAAGGCACTCTTTTTTTGAATGAAGTAGGACTGATGCCCCTCAATATGCAATTGCAGCTCCTTCGAGTTCTTCAGGAAAAGCAGATTCTGCGCGTGGGGGGCAGAAAAATGATTCCGGCGGATGTGCGGGTCATCGCGGCCACCAACGCCAATCTGGAAGAAAAAGTCAAAGAGGGACGCTTCAGGCAGGATTTATTTTACCGGATTAGTGTCCTACACATTGCCATTCCTCCTTTGCGCCGGCGCATCCAGGATATTCCTCCGCTGGCCGAGCAGTATCTGCAAATGTTTTGCAAGGAATACGGCAGATCCATAAGCGGCTGCAGCGAAACGCTTGTGAAGGCCTTTCAGGGCCACACCTGGCCGGGAAACGTACGCGAGCTTGTCAATTACATGATGCGGCTGGCGGTCTGTTCGCCCGGTCCTTTGTTGTCTTTGGAGGATTTGGAACATGCGGACATACGTCTCGAAAACTGTCAGGTTCAATCGTCCGAACGGGATATGATGCCGGAAGCAGCCTCTGCAAAGGATAAAATGCACACAAAGAAACTGCGGGGAGACTCCTCAATTCAGCTTCGTCCGGATACGCTGGTACGCATGGAGGAGGAGATCATTCGCTGGCACATGCGACGCTATAACGGCAACAGGGTGAAAATTTGCGAAGAACTGCAGATCAGCCGGACCACTCTATGGAAAAAGCTGAAATCAATGCAAAACGGCTCGCCTGAAGCATGAAAGACCCGATACAGTGGTGCAGGATCTGCGTGACGGCTCCCAATCAAAGCAGCTGCAGCTATGGGGAAGTTATTCTTCCGGCGAGCTTTCGAAAACGGCGTCATAACGCTGCTTGAACTCCGCAAATGTTCCATCGCTGATTGCCTGCCGTACGCCGCGCATCATTTCAAGGTAAAAGGACAGGTTATGAATGGTGTTCAGCCTGTAGGCCAGCAATTCGCGCGCTATATATAAGTGTCTGAGATAGGAGCGGGAAAAGTTGCGGCACGTATAGCAGTTGCATTGCGGATCCAGAGGCCCCTTGTCGTTTTTGTATTCGGCGCGTTTGATATTGATTTTGCCTTGCGAGGTGAAGAGCGTGCCGGTCCGGGCATTGCGGGTCGGCAGGACGCAGTCGAACATGTCCACACCGCGTGAAACACCGTCCAGGATATCCGTAGGCGTACCGACTCCCATGAGGTAGCGGGGTTTTTCCTGCGGCAGCAGCGGGGCGGTCATGGACAGAATGCGGCGCATTTCACTGGTGTTTTCCCCGACGCTCAAACCACCGATGGCAAATCCGTCAAAAGGAATGGCGCAGAGTTCTTTGGCGCTGCGTTCGCGCAGTTCAGGATAAAAACCGCCCTGAACAATACCGAAAAGCAGGCCCGGTCCTGTTCCTTGAGGGTACGCCTCTCTGCTGCGTTCGGCCCAGCGTGTGGTCAGCGCCACGGACTTTTCCGTATACTCTTGACTTGCCCCAAAAGCCACGCATTCGTCCAAGACCATCATGATGTCCGAATGCAGATTACGCTGGATTTGAACCACGCCCTCCGGATCGAAAAAATGTTTGGAGCCGTCAATGTGTGAGCGAAACGTCACGCCCGCCTCCGTGACCGTACGCAGCTGGGCCAGGCTGAACACCTGAAATCCGCCGCTGTCCGTCAGAAAGGGCAGATCGAGCGAGGCGAATCCATGCAATCCGCCCATATCCGCTATAAGCGCGTCTCCCGGACGCAGATGCAAATGGTAGGTATTGCCCAGAACAATTTTAGCTCCCAGTTCGTGCAGATCACGCGGATCCAGTGATTTAACGCTGGCCTGCGTTCCCACAGGCATGAAAATGGGCGTGGGCACCGTGCCGTGGGCCGTGACCAAGCTGCCAAGGCGTGCTGCTCCATCCGTTGCCTGAATGGAAAAGTCGCCGGGAGTCCCTTGCAAGTCTGAAAATTGGTTCATACGTTTGAATGTCCGAGTTTGCGTTTGAGTCGTTCAAGTACCGGTCCGAAGGCATCAAGCACTGGCGCAAGTGTTTTGCGGGCGAGCATTCTTCCCGCAAGTTGAAATACCAATGCGAAACAGATGAAACCACAGGCAATGGCCAGCAACGCGCCGAGAAGCGGATGTTGCGGCAGCCAGTTTTTTGCCTCTTGCATCATAACCCAGGAAGGAGCGACTGCAATAAGCGAAACAGCGATTGCTGTAATAAGTGCCTTTGCCAAGCCGGTAAAACCATCTGGTCCCCATTTGGCGCGCCAGAACCAGGAAAGAGCCAGCGTATAGACTGCCACGGATACGGCGCTCGCACCTGCTATGCCGAAGGCTCCCCATATCTGTGTCAGAAAATAATAGACGGGGAGCGTCAACAGGGTCGCGCCCGTACCGACCAGCGCGGGAGTCAGGGTATCTTTGCGAGCGTAAAACGCACGCCCGATGATTTGCTGAATGCCCCAGCAGAAAACACCCAGCAGCATGATCTGCAAACAAGTGGCCGTATGCAGAGTGGCTTGTTGTGAAAAACGCCCTTGTTCGAAAATGAATTGGATAATGGGCTCGGCCGCGGCCATCATCCAAATGGAAAGGGGGAGCAGAAACACAACCGTGCCGCTCAGGGCCGACTGCAGGGTCTCGTTGAATTCCTGGTCCTTTCCTTGAGCCACCAGTCTGGCGAGAAAAGGATAAGAAGCGACTCCAGCCGCCTGGGCCACCACGCCGACAGGAACCAACATGATCCGGCGCGCGTAGTTGAGCCAGCTGACCGCGCCTTCTGTGGTCATGGAACCGAAAAAGCGTAGAAATTGCTCATCCAATACCACCACTGACTGGCCGATCATCAAGGGCAGGGCCAAAAGGATGAATGTTTTCAACCCCGGGTGCTTGAACTGAAGCGAAAAATTGAAGTCCGTGCTTCCCCTGGCCGCAGCCACCATTGGAAGCAGAAAGTTCCCAAGGAATGACCCCGCCAGCACGCCCCAGCAAAAACCTTCCATGCCATGAGAAATCAGCAGCAGGCCGCCCAGGATGATGCAACCGTTGTAAATCAACGGCATCAGAGCTGGTACGAGAAACTGCTTGCGCAGGTACAGCAGCGCTGTAAAGCAGGATCCCAGCAGAAAGCAGATCTGCGCAGGCAGAATGATACGCAGAAAATAGGCCAGCCGCAGGGATGCCTCCTCGGTAAAGCCCGGAGCTATAAGCTGCGCCAGCTGCGGAGCGAATACCATGGCCACCGCGGTCAACAGGCTGATAAGCAGTCCGCACCAGGTGAGGATTGTGGAAAAAAAACGCCAGGCTTCGCTTTCGTCCTGTTCAAAGTAGTCTGAAAGCAACGGAATCAGGGTAATGGCGAAGTAGCCGCCCGCAAGCAGATAATTGATGAAGTCCGGCACAACGAAGGACACGAAATAGATGTCGGACTCCAGCGAGGCCCCATAGTAATAGGAAATGACCTTGTCGCGGATCAGCCCCATGAAGCGAGAGAGCAGTATGCTCAGCGCCATGATGGCTGCCGCAAGACGCAGGCTTTGGGATTTGTTGAGAAAGGGAGCCATTACAATGATGAAAGCAGCGTCGCGATGATAGGTTACATGGTTATAGGGAGATGCTGCAAGGGGGGAGTATGGCGGAAAGGGCTCAAAAATGAAAGAAAAAAAAAGGGCCGTCAGAGACGGCCCTTGTGTGTGCTTAGTAAGCTATCGTGGACTTATTGGCCGAAGTTGGTGCCAGTCGGATTGTCGATAGCCTTGATAAAGCGCCAGTCGGTGAGGGTCTGATCGTCGTCGATGTAACCCCAGCCAGCGTCTCTGGTACGATCCATCAGGGCACCGTTGGAGTTCAGGTTCCAGTAGGCAACCTTACCGTTGGAAGCGCGGAACCACAGCAGGCGGGACATGCCGTCGTTACCGGAGCCATCGGACGTGCCAGCGATTTGGTCAGGAGTCATAATCTGCTTCATGGACCAGTCAGTGGACATGGTCTGATCGGTAACCCAATCCCAACCTTCACCCTGGGTGCGGTTGCGCAGTTCGCCGTTGGTGTTGAGTACCCAGTAGGCAACTTTACCATTGTTGGTGTTGTGGTAGAGCATGTGGATGGTTCCACCCTGATCAGCGGCGGAGGAGATACCGGTCTGAATCAGGTCGGCGCGCCATGCGGTGCCGATGGAATCATTGTCTACCCAGTTCCAACCTTGATCCCTGGTGCGGTTGTGGAGTTTTCCATTGGTGTTGAGTTTCCAGTAAGCGGCTTTGCCGGTGGTCTGTTTTTGCCAATAGAGGTACTGGGTTGTGGCATTGGCGTCTTGCCCGAGAAGGACAACGGTCATGGCCACAACGGCACAAAGTGCTACGAATTTACCAAACTGCTTCATCATTTGCTGCTCCTTTTTTTGTTGAAATCGTTTCCTTTCAAACCTAAGCTTTGCTCTACCGCCCCGATCACGATATTTGAATTTATAGTCCCCCAGGCGGAAAGTTGTCAACCCTAAAATGCTTTTTTCCTGTTTTTGCCTGTTGGTCTGCACGGATTGAAAATCCACAAGGGGCCATTATTTCCGGACTCGGATGCTGCAAAGCTTCACCAACATTGTGAATTCATTCTCTTTATAAATATAAAACAAACCCATTCAACAATAGTCTAAAATGTTCTGCACCTTCTGCTTATAATTGTCAATAGATTTTAGATTTTCTTAATATATTTGGCGGGGATTTCCATGAGATCGACGCCGTCGCCGATTGCTGTACTCCACCAAAAACTTTTTTTATTGAATAAGTTAATATTAGTAATAGTAACACTTGTCAATAATTTGTCAAAAATGATTTTTTTTAAATGATAATTCGTTATTTCATAAAAAATACGATTTGTTTTAAACGGATTGTATCTGCTTAACGGCACGAAAATGATTTTTTGACGTAACAATAATGATACGAGCGGGGCTGGTAGAGAAAAGTTGAAATCAAGTGCAATATAAATCTATTTTATGACTGAAATTAGGATCGAAAATTCGTCAAGGCAAATGTGTTGTCTCTTTTGGCCGGGAACTGGTAAAATAGCAACTCTGAAATTGTTACCCGCTGGCTTGGAGAATGACGCAACCGCCGGTGTAAGTGGGAAGACAGCTGGTTGGCACATGCGCACTCTGGACCTGGCTGGCAGATCGGGCTATACCCTGCTGCATATCATAATGAAGGAGCTCGTATGAAAGACCAGCAGGTCAAAGATATGTTCAACCGGATCGCCTTTTCCTATGATTTTCAAAACAGCGCTCTTTCCATGCGGCAGGATGCGGGCTGGCGCAAGAAACTGGCCCGGATGCTGGATGCCGCGCCCGGCGATACCGTGCTGGACGCCGCAGTGGGGACGGGCGAAGTGGCCCTGGAAATTCTGCGGCAGCGCCCCGGAGTACGCGTCGCGGGTGTGGATTTTTCCACAGCCATGCTGGAAAAAGCCCGGTTGAAGAAGCCGTTGCGTTTTGCTCAGCGGCTGCATCTGCTTTGCGGCGACTGCCGTCTGATTCCTTTGCGCGACAATTCGGTTCAGTGCGCCACCATGGCCTTTGGACTGCGCAATATAGAAGAACGTCATCTGGCCCTCAAAGAGATCTTTCGGGTTCTGCGGCCTGGCGGACAACTGCACATCATGGAGTTCGGCATTCCGGACAATCTCCTCATGAAACGGCTGTATCGGTTCTATTTCGACCATATTCTGCCTCCGGTGGGCAACATGCTTTCCAAAACCAACTTTGCTTACTCCTATCTGGTCGAATCCGTAGATGCTTTTCCCGGCGATGCGGAGTTTCTCAACGAGTTGACCCAGGCAGGATTCGAACCCGCAGGAGTGACCAATCTGACCTATGGTGTTGCCAAGATATTCAGCGGAAAGAAACAATAAGCCGTTGCTTGACAAAAAGCCTCTGCCTCATGCTATCGAACTGATACGAGTGAACGCCTGTATCCGGCGCGGTGGAACCTTCTATGAATGTAAATTTTCCAGAACGCATTTGGTGCAACAGTTTTTTGCGGCGCGTCGTCCAAAGACGCGAGGTAGCCTATTGGGCCTCGCTGGGGCCTGTGCCCGCAAACGGCGTGTTCATTGAAATAGGTTGCGGCAACGGCGCCGGGGCCATGATGCTGGCAAAACGTTTCAGACCGCGCGCGTTGTTCGCCTTTGATACGGATTCGGCCATGCTCGCCCTGGCCCGCAAACGCGTCACTCCCGGCAATGTGGTCCGCTTTTTACAGGCCGATGCGCAAGATCTGCCGTTCAAAAGCGGCCAGGCCGACGTGCTGTTCAATTTCGGCATCATCCACCACCTGGAGGACTGGGCCCTGGGCATCGCGGAGATCGGACGCGTTCTCAAACCCGGCGGAGCTTTTTATTTTGAAGAGATTTTTCCGCCGTTGTATGCCAATGCCTTGATGAAGCGGCTTGTGCTGCATCCGACGGAAAACCGCTTTCACGGACCGGAGTTCAAAGAGGCGTTGCAACAGGCAGGGCTCGAACTGCAGCCCGTATTCAAGGAATCCCGCTTCGGCCTTGTGGGGATGGCCCGCAGAGCCGCGTGATGCACAATCCCCAATGACGGTTATCGGGAGCAGAAGTATGCGTTCGACGTTCGCACCGAATTTTTCCTTCTCCAACCTCAAGCTGTATCTCGCTTTATCCCGTACGCCCCACGGCTTGCTGGACCTGGCCACGCCTTTCCTGGCCATGCTGCTCTGGCTGGGCGGTTTTCCGCCGTTCTGGGTGATCTGCGTAGGATTGATAACCGTATTTGCCGGGTATACGGCGGTCTATGCGGTCAATGATATTGTGGACTTCCGTACCGACCGAAAAAATGCCGACGCGGCGCTGGAACAAACCGGCGAGGGCTATCTGGATGCAATCTTCATCCGCCACCCGCTGGCCCAGGGCCATTTGCGGATGTGGCAAGCCGTGCTCTGGGCGGTCTTCTGGAGCCTGACGGCTCTGGCCGGCGCCTGGACGCTCAACCCGGTCTGCGCCGGATTGTTCGTGTTGGGCGTATTGCTGGAAACCATCTACTGCAAGCTGCTCACCGTGACCTACTGGCGCGCCCTGATCAACGGCGTGGTCAAGACCCTCGGTCCGCTGGCCGCGGTGCTGGCCGTTGATCCGCACCCGGCGCTCTGGTATCTGCTGCTGGTCTTCCTCTGGGTCTTTTTCTGGGAAATCGGCGGACAGAATATTCCAGCGGACTGGTACGACATCGAAATGGACAGCGAACAGAATGCCCGGACCATCCCCGTGGCCCTGGGTAAAGAAAAGGCCTCCCGCCTGCTGGTGGGAAGCCTCAGCCTGAGTCTTGTTCTCAGCTTTGTGCTGTTCGTGGCCTCGCCGCTGCACATGTCGCTGTGGTTGGCCCTGCCGGCCCTTGCTGCGGGCGTCTGGCTCTGTCTGCTCCCTGGCCTCAAAGTCAGGCGAAGCCTGGACCGCCGCGACACCTCCGTACTCTTCAACCGCGCCAGCTATTATCCGGCGGTTATGCTGGTGTTCGCCTTGCTCTCCTTGTTTTAGCCAGGCGAGCGCGTTAACGTTCCCCCGGCGGGTTTTGGGGCGGAGCCCCAGGGCGTACCCGTAGCCGGCCTTTCCTGCTCAAATATCCAGTTCCATTTCCTGGGTGGCGGCGAAGCAGCGCATGTCCACGCCGAGGTCGCGGA
Organism: Desulfovibrionaceae bacterium; assembly: GCA_963677785.2. Taxonomy (GTDB): domain Bacteria; phylum Desulfobacterota; class Desulfovibrionia; order Desulfovibrionales; family Desulfovibrionaceae. The sequence continues at coordinate 1,769,008 of CAXXDH010000003.1, forward strand.
TGATCCGGCGGCAGTCCATGACGATATCCATGAGTTCGGAATCGTGGCGGTCCTGGTTGTGGTGGAAGAGGCAGAAGCGTTTGACTTTCGCGGCCAGGGCCAGGTCCAGGGCGTCGCGATAGGTGGAGTGCCCCCAGCCCTTGGTATGGGTGTATTCGGCTTCTGTGTATTCGGCGTCGTGGATCAGCAGGTCCGCATCGCGGCAGAAAGAGACATACTCCTCGAAGGATTTGCCTCCGCGGTGCGTATGACGGAGTTCGTTGTCCGTAAGCAAGACCATGGTGGCGTTGCGGGCGTCGCGGAACTTGTAGCCCAGGCCCATGTTCGGGTGGCTGAGGGGGATGGAGCAGATTTCGAGCCCGGCGATTTCGCGCCAGTCGTTGGTCATGCAGGCGGGCTGAAAGTCGATGCGGCCATGGATGCTCTCGTAGGGAACGGGAAAGAAGGGGCCGGTCATGGTTTTGGAAAGCAGGGTCTGCATGTTGCCCTGTTCCATGGGGCAGCCATAGATCCGGATATAGGTGTCGGGCTGGTGCAGGGGTTTGAAGAAGGGAAATCCGAGGATGTGGTCCCAGTGGGCATGGGTGAAGATAAGCGTGAATTCACTGTGGCCGTCGCGCAGGAGTTTGCTGCCGAGCCTGCGTATGCCGGATCCCGCGTCCACAATCAGAATTTCGTTGTCGGCCCCGCGCAGTTCCAGGCAGGTTGTATCCCCGCCGTATGTAATGTATTCCGGCCCTGAGACCGGAATCGAACCTCGCGCACCCCATATACGGATTTTCATCCCATTCTCTCCCTGGAAACGGATTCCCCCCTGCGCGTCGTATTGTCTTTGCCGCGTCTTGTCCTATATATTAGGATAACTAGGCTGTAGTTGTCACTCCATAGCGCCTGATTGGGCGAAATCAATTCTCGCGAACTGCCTGTTGCGTTGGAATTTCATAAAAACTGCCTGAAGGAAACGGTATGAATGTATTGCAAAGCGATGCGGGTACGGACCTGCTCCCCGAAGCATACGGCATGGATGATGTGGCGTTGGAAAAATACGCCGAGTTGCTACTTTGGGCCGTGAATCTGTCCCGCACGCGCCCGCTGTCCAAAAGCGATCTGGTGCAGATCCGCTATGACCTGCCGGCCCTGCCTCTGGCCGAGGCGCTTTCCTGGAAACTCAACGACAGCGGACAGGTGCCGGTACCCCGAGCCGAGCCCAGTCCGAACATGGACCATTTTTTTCTGAAAAAAGCCAACAACAAGCGGCTGGGGCTGGAGATTCCCGGCGAACGCGAGCTGGCGCAAAACCTGGCGGGCAGCATCCGAATTTATGCTCCCACGGCAGCGACCCATCTCTCAGAAGTGGATCCGGCGCAAGTGATCATGCGGGAAAAAGGGCTGCAGGGGCTGCGGAACATTCGCCATGCGCGCCAGTTGCAGGGTGAACTTGGGCAGACGAGTGCGGTATATCCCACCTGGGCCCTGGCCAGGCTGGCGGGCATGCCTCTGGAGGTCTACGGCCGCCAGGTCGTTCATGCCTGTATGCTGCAATACGGCACGCCCCTGACGAACTGGAAGCTGCTGCGCGGAAAAATGCAATCCGTGGCGGACTGGCTCAATTCCATGGATATGGTCAGCCTGCGCGTACGCAGCAAAAACATGGATCTGCTGCTGCAGGTGGGCGCGTCGCGCAAGTGGGTCTGCGCCAGCGGGCGCAATATACCGAGCTATGAAATCTATCTCGCTCCGGACTGCAGGGGCACCGAAGGCGAATATTACGCCAATCTCCCCAGCTACCAGATGGGGCACCGGGTAGACAATCTCAAGCTGTTGTTCCGGATGGGCCAGGTCCGGCGTTTCCGCGCGCAGCGCGGTGAAACCATCATCGCCGAGACCTTGCGTATCGATGGCGGGGCCAACAAAGTGGGCGAGTTTTCTCTGGTGGATAAACGCTTCACTCCCATAGACAGGCCGCTGTTCCACCCCATTCTTGATGAAAATTTCGGCGGAGAAAACGGCAGCTGCCACATCGCCCTGGGGCAATCTCTTCTGCATACGCTCGATCGCAATCCGCGGGAATTGACTCTTGATGCGTTTCAATCCCTCGGCCTGAACGTATCGCTCCTTCATTGGGATCTGGTGAATACGGAAGAAAAAACCGTTATGGCCAAACTGGCCGACGGCAGCCATGTCTGCATTTATGAAAACGGCCAGTTTACCTGCTGAGATACCGCGTATTGCCGGGAAAATTCTTTTGTCTGTTAAAAAAATAGAAAATATCTAGATTTTTTGGTAAAAGCTATTGACAAGCCGTCATTAAATTGACAGCAATGAAAAAAAATCCATTGCGCCAGGGGTTCGTTGGGCTGGGGAGAGGAAATGGGCCTGATCAAGGACAATATCATCGGTCAAAGCCGGGTTCTCAAGGAAGTTTTCAAAGTCCTGGAGAAAGTTGCGCCCACGGACAGCACCGTGCTGGTCACGGGGGAATCCGGTACGGGCAAGGAATTGCTTGTCCGCGCCCTGCACAACAACAGCCTGCGCGGCGACAAGCCTTTCATTCCCGTCAATTGCGGCGCCATCCCCAAAGACCTGCTGGAATCCGAACTGTTCGGCCATGAAAAGGGCGCTTTCACGCACGCCATACGTTCGCGTCCGGGGCGTTTTGAGCTGGCCGAAGGCGGCACCATTTTTATGGATGAAATCGGCGAACTGGACCTGAGTCTGCAGGTCAAGATTCTGCGCGTGCTGCAGGAACGGGAGTTCGAACGGGTGGGCGGCAGCCAGCCCAAAAAAGTGGACGTCCGCGTGGTGGCGGCCACCAACCGCGACCTGGAAAAGGAAGTGGCCGAAGGACGCTTTCGGGAAGACCTCTTCTACCGTCTCAACGTCATTCCGGTGCACCTGCCTCCGCTGCGTGAGCGGGGGGACGACGTGCTGCTGCTGGCGGAATTTTTCCTCAAGAAATTTTGTGTCTCCAAAAACCGCGAACGCATGAGCATCTCGCCCGAAGCCAACGGCATGCTGATCGCCTATTCCTGGCCGGGGAACGTACGCGAGCTGGAAAATTTCATGGAGCGGCTGAGCATCCTCTGCGACGAGGTCTGCATCACCCCGGACGACCTGCCCCACAAGATTCATTCCGAATTGGGCATGGAGCGTCCGGAACCTGTGATTGCGCAGGAGGCACGGGGGTTTGCCTGGCCCAGACTCAAGGACATGCAGGACAACGAGAAGGGGCTCAAGGAATTTCTGGATGAAATTGAAGAGCGGTTGCTGCGCGAGGCCCTGGAAATGGCCGGAGGCGTTAAAAATCAGGCTGCCGAGATCCTGGGCATCAAGCGCACGACGCTGATTGAAAAGATAAAAAAGAAAAATCTGGAATAAGCGGTCCCACGGCCTGGGGTCCGAAGGGGGGCGGCTTTGCCGGAATAGGGCGTACGAACATGCAACCTAGCACGATTTTTGCTATCTTGATTTTTGCATGACAAAAAAATGTATTGCCGGACTTGTCTGGCTTCTTTTTGCAACTTTTTTGCTGCAATTGGCGCCTTCGAATGCGTCGGCCCTGACCTACTATTGGGGACGGCATCCGGACAAGGAGCGCCTTGTCATTGTTTTCCCCGATAAAATCCCCAGTTATTCGGTCACCCGTACGGGCAGAACCTCCCTGGAGGTGATGCTTCCGGAAGATTACTGGGAAACCGACGCCAAACCCCGTCCCGCCAATTTTTCTTCCGCCAAAATGCTGAAACGGGTCAAAATCACCCGGGACGGACTGGAAATTCAGGTTCGCAACCCGGCGTTCGGCTATATCCAGTTTCCGCTGCACGACCGAGGCAAACTGGTTGTGGATGTGTTCAGCGATCCCATCGGGGCCAAGTGGAAACCTGCCGGAGCAGCGGATACGCCCAAGCAGGCCAAGAAAAAAAGTGCCCCGCCCGTAAAGACCACCCCAGCCAAGGAGCCCGCGGCTAAGAAAAAGAAGCCGGTTGTTTCACACCCCGAATTCAAGGCGCCCATAGTGCCGAAACCGGCTGAAAAAAAGACCGGGCCCGCACCGGTTGCAAAGCAGCCTGAACCGGCGCCGGTCGTCGAAACAGCGCCGGGTGTCGAAACAGCTCCCCAAACCATACAACAGCCTGCCCAGACCAGGCAGCCTGCCGCCCAATCCGCCGGGCAAGCGGCTGTTAAGCCTGTCGAAAAATCGGCCGTGGAACCTTCACCGCGGCCGCCACAACCCGCAAAGGCGGCCGTTCCATCACCCGCTCCGTCCAAAGCGTTCGAACCAGCTGTCCAGCCCCCAAAGGGCGGCAGCAAACCCGAGCCCGCGGTCAAGGCAGCGGCCAAACCCGAGCCCAAGCCCGGAATCGAGGATGGTGCCAGACCCGTGAAGCCCGCGGGGCAGAGCATCAGCGTACGCCAACCCGTTGATACGCCTACGCCGGGTGCAGAACAGGCGGCAGGGAAACAAGCGGGGCAGGACGCCGGAATGCAGCCTCAGGCCGGGGAAAAGGCGACGCCTCCGCCCGTGATCCAGCTGCCGGAAGAAAAGCCCGGCTCGTTGTCTTCCGGCCAGACCAAGCAGCCGTTTTACACGGTTCCCTATTCGTACCGCGCGCCCATCATCAAAGATAGCACGCCGCTGCACAAGGATCCTTCTTCCAAAGTTTCGCCGCAGCCGGTCGTACCGCAGTCTCCGGAGCAAAAACTGCCGGAAGCAAAGCCGCAGTCTTCATTGTTTTTCGGTTTTCCAGTGGGTACGGCCATGGCTGCGGAAATACATCCGCCGCCGCAACAGCTGCTTGCCCAGAATCAGGCCGCTGAACCGGAAAAAAACACCTTTACCGTCAGACAACGCATAGCCCCGCCATCCGGAGCATCCGGAATGCCCCAACCGGAGCCGGAACCGGAAACCCCGCCGCAAAAGACTTCGCAGACCCGGCAAAAACCGGAGCAGACGCAGCAAGCGCCCGCCACTCCCGTACCGCCCAATCCCGTCCCTGAGACCACCGCCTACATGGAACGGGAAACACAACCCAAAACAGAGCCCGGACCCGCGGCAACTCCAAAACCCGAGGTCGAAAACACGCCCTACGCGGTACGGAGCAAGATCCAGCGTCCTGGAGAAGAAAGCCGCGGCCCGTTGTCCAGGGACGCCCTGAATACGAAACCCGTGGCTCCCGCACCGGAGCCGCCGCAGCAACCTGCGCAAACACGCCGGCCCGTTCGGCAGGCCCCTGCAGGCCCCACGGTGAGCGGCAAAATCGCTGCGCCCGAGCCCGCAGGACCGGAAGTGAGCGGCAAGGTCGCTCCGCCCGAACCGGTTGCTACGCCGGAACCGACTCCGGCCGAAGCCATTCCCGCGCCGGGCAGTCCGCCCGCCCAGGGCGTACCCTGGAGCGGAGAGCAGCAGTTGGCCATGCCCTTGTCCCAGGACCCCGCCGCCGAAGGCTCCCAAGAAAGCCCTGCGGGACAGGCCGCGTCAGACGCTCCACTGTCCGCGCCGCAACGCATTCGGCCGCCCGTGGTCAGGACCACGCCGTCCCCCGCGCCTGCTCAGGCCGAATCAACCCAGGCCGAATCAACCCAGACAGAACCCGGTCAGGCCGAGCGCGAAATTCCCATGCCCGGAGCAGGAGGTACGCCCGAAGCGGACGCGGCGGCCGAAAGCAAGGTGGCCTCGGATCAGGAAATGGAGGATCTGGACAATCCGTACAAGACCGCCAGGGAGCAGCAGACGCAGCCAGCGGCGCAGGGGGCCCCGGAAAATCCCGAAGACCAGCCTCCGGATTTTCAGCAGATCATACTTACCGGAAAGGCCGCCATGGCCAATGAGGATTACCAGAACGCCTATGATGTGTTTGAAGGCTTGAAAAAGCATCCGCTGCTGCCCTCAAAACTGCGCAAGGAAGTCCTCTACCTGGACGCGGACGCTCTGTATTCCTTGAGCCAGGACAATATGGAGGAAAACTTCAGTAAAGTCATGAGCGCGTATACGGAGGCGCTCAATTACGATCCGCAGTCCATCAAGGCTTCCCAGGCTTTTTACCACTTGGGCGTTGCCAACCTGAAGGTTGGCAACGCGCGCGAGGCGGAAGCCTACTTCAATATTCTCAAGGACAAATATCCGGACGATCCGCAGATCCCCATGATCTATTATCAGTGGGGCCAGTACTATTTTGAAAAAAACGATTTTCGCAAGGCCGCGGACGAATTCCAGTACGTGGTGCAGAAATATCCGGACAACAAGGTCACGTTGCCGGCTTCTGTCTTTCTGGCCCGCAGCCTGAATGAACTGGGCCTGGACGAGGCCGCGTACAAGATCGTGGACTACGTGCAGAAACGCTGGCCGCGGTACTATACGCAGTATCCTCCGGTGCTGAAACTCATGGGCGACGTGTTCTATCGTATGGGAGAACTCGAACGTTCCAAGGCCAGCTATTGGACCTACTACAACCTGGATCCCAAAGGGGATGAGGCGGATGTGATCCTGGCCCACCTAGGCGACATTTACCTGCAGACGGACCACAAGGAAACGGCCGTCAAGGTCTACGAACAGACTGTGGAGGAATTTCCCAACAAGGAAGGCGGATTGATTGCCCAGATGCGCCTGGCCGAGCAGGGCGTATACGACAAACCGACCCTGCAGCAGATGTTCAGCATTTTTGACAGGCCTTATTCGCTCAAGCCGTCCCAGGTCTACACCATGATCGTGGACAAGTTTCCGGACAGTCCGCTGGCGCCGCTCGCCCAGATCAAGCTTTCCATGTGGCACCTCTGGAATAGGGAATACAAGGCGGCCATCAACGATGTGAACAATTTTCAGCAGAAATTTCCCGACGACAAATTGCTGGACAGTGCGCGTGAGGTGGGGAACAAAGCTTTCGACAAACTGCTCGAACTGTATATTCCGGAAGAAAACTACCAAGCGGCCGTGGCCGTGTGGAATGAAAGTCCGCTCCTGCGATCCAACGAACCGAATCTGACGCCCAAGGCCCGTGTCGAACTGGCCACCAGCTTCTGGAAAGAAGGGCAGCCCGACCAGGCAAACAAGCTGCTGGAGCCGTTTTTCCTGAGCGCGGCCATGCCGGAACAGGCGCAGAATGCCTTGCTGCTGGCCCTGAATATTGCCTTGCAGCAGCGGGATTGGAAGCGGATTCTGGACCTGGGCAAAAAAGTCGAATTGTGGGATCTGAACCCCAAGACCCGCTACGAGCTGGATTACAACATGGCCCTGGCTTACGAAAACCAGGGGGAGACGGACAAGAGTTCGGTTCTCTGGCAAAAGCTGGCCAACTCGGGCGACGCCGACCCCAAGCAGGAGTCCTATATACTCTACTTCATGGCCCAGAACGCCCGGGACAAAGGGGAGTTCAAAAAAGCCTACACCCTTGCCCAGCAAAGCCTGGACTATTTTCTCGAACACCGCGACGACGAACAAAAGGTCAAGGATCTGCTGGCATTGCTCATCGACATTACAGACACGGCAGGCCGTACGCGCGAGGCGCTCAAGTGGGCCATCGAATATTCGCGCTACGTCAACCGCAACGATCCGGACTGGCCGGCCCTGCGCTACCGCATGGCGAAGCTCTACAAGAAGCTCGCGGATATGCGCAAATGGCGTTCCATCCTGGAAGAACTCATAACAACCATGCCCGAGACATTGTATGGCAGAATGGCGAAATCAGACCTCAATTCCCAGAGCCTCGAACAAAAGGCCCAGCAGTTCGTTCCTTCGCAGAGTCTGTAGCCTCGGGGCCGCGTTTCTGGCCCTGCTGCTGCTTGCCGGACCCGCACTGGCGGATATCGTCCAGGAGGAGACGGCCCCCGCGAAACGCGCCCTGCTGGCGGATTACGGACTCTATACGGCAGACGTGTCCGATACGCTCCATGTGGCCGCGGACATTGCCTTGCAAAAGAAAACCTACCGCATCCCGCTTGAACCCGGGCTGTTGTTCGGCATACGCTTCGTGCCCCTGTCCGCCGGACCCGCCGGATCAGAGGAAGAACCCGCTGAAATGGCGCTGGCCGTCCGCATCAGTTATCCGGCCCCGGCTCCTCATTCCGCATCGCAGGCAGGGGAAGAAGGCGCGGATGCGAGCCAAAGCGCCGGCCCGCAAGCGATCCAGTCCTATACGCATACGCGGATGCTGCAGCCGGGACAGCTCTACTTCGAAGGGCTGCGCATAAGCGATGCGGCCCATTTCGTACCCGGACCCTATACGTTCGAGCTGCTCCTGGACGGCGAAGTGCAGCTTTCGAGAGCCTTCGAACTCTACCTGGAAGCGCCGCAAAAGCCGTGATCACGCAAAAACTCTTGCTGGAAAATTGGTTCAGCTGAAATAGGGGAGATCCATAAGAGCCTCTTATCCAGCCAGGCTGGTAAAAGGTTCTTATGCCGCCTGGGAGGCAATTCCCCTTTGCAAAGCCTTACGGTACGCGCAGGGTGCCGCGCAGGCTGTCCAGGTCAGGGATGTTCAGTTCGTCCATGAGCGCGGCCAGCTCGCGTACCAGCCGGAAGCAGAAATCCGGGCGGTAGAAATTGGCTGTGCCCACCTGTACGGCGTGCGCGCCCACCAGGATGAACTCCAGCACATCCTGGGCGTCGGCGATGCCGCCCATGCCGATGACCGGGATATCCACCGCACGGCAGACCTGATATACGCAGCGCAGGGCCACGGGTTTGATAGCAGGGCCGGACAGGCCGCCCACCACATTGGCCAGCCTGGGTTTGCGCGTCCGCAGGTCCACGGCCATGCCGGTGAGGGTGTTGATGCAGGAGATCATGTCCGCCCCGGCATCCTGTACGGCCTTGGCAATGCCGGCGATGTCCGCCACATTGGGGCTGAGCTTGATGATTACGGGCAGATTCCCGGCGTTTTTTTTGACCGCGTCTGTGACTTTGGCGGCCATGCCGGGTTCCTGGCCGAAGAGAACGCCGCCGGAGCTGACGTTGGGGCAGGAAATATTCACTTCCAGAGCGGCCATGCCTTCGGCCGCGGCCAGTACGGCGGCCAGCTCGCCGAACTCCTGCGCGTCGCAGGCATAGAGATTGGCGATGACGGGCACTTCGCGGAAGGGCAGCAGCGGCAGTTTGTCTCGCAAAAAGGCCTCGGCGCCGATGTTCTGGATGCCGATGGCGTTGAGCATGCCGCAGGGGGTTTCCGCCACACGGGGCATGGGATTGCCTTCGCGCGGTTTGAGTGAAAGCCCTTTGACCACGATGCCGCCCAGTTCGCGCAGATCGCCGTAGGAGGCGAATTCGAGTCCGTAACCAAAGGTGCCGGAGGCCGGGATGACCGGATTTTTCAGCTCCAGCCCCGGCAGGGATACGCTAAGTTCCACGCTCATGCTTCGGCCTCCCCGGTCAGCTCAATGGCGTCCGCCCAGAACACGGGGCCGCGCGTACAGACCTGTACGGGCCAGCCCTGCTTGTCTTTGGAAACGCACCCCAGGCAGGCGCCCACACCGCAGGCCATGCGGTTTTCCAGCGAGAGCTGCGCGCGAATGGAAAGTTCGTTTGCCGCTTGCTGCACCATACGCAGAAAGGGCAGCGGCCCGCAGGCCAGAACCAAATCCTGCGTATAGTTCGTCATGCGTTCGCGGACCTTTTGGGCGAAAAGTGCGATGTCCGCGCTGGTGTGGTCCTGGAAGGCTTCGGCCCGGATGGCTGCGGCGATTTCGGCGAACGGGTAGCATGCCAGCGCAGGCCTGTGCCCGAAGAGCAGCTCGAGTTGTTCCGGAGCCGGATGGGAGCGGACGTATCCGGCAAAGGGCGCCAGTCCGACGCCTCCGGCCAGCAACAGCGCGGGTGTTCCGGACTCCAGGACAAAGCCCGTACCCAGGGGGCCCCAGGTGGTGACCTTGTCTCCCGGGCGCAGCCTGGCCAGGATCTCCGTGCCCCGTCCGGCCACCTGGATGAACAACCGCAGTCCGGCCTGGTCCAGGGTACAGATGGAAAAGGGCCTGCCCCAGGTCAGAAAATTGTCCGACCGGGCAGGGCGAATCATTACGAATTGTCCCGGCGTCCACTGCGCCCAGCCCGGATTTTCCAGCAATAGCTCGAAAAAGGTCCCGGACTCGTGATCCGGGCAGCAGGGGGTCAGCGCGCGGACCTCCAGGTCGCGGCAAGTCTGTGTGTTCATAACCGACTTGTAGCGGGAATGGTGCCGGGTGTCGAGTATTTTGCCGTCCTGTTTCGCTGTTCTTGCAAGCGGCCTTGCGCCATGTACGGGGACACGTCCGGCTGCGCGCGTATGTCCGAGTAAAATAGACTGCTTTATATTTTTTCCGCATCAGGATTTACATTGGATACGAGACGATGTAGATATCATACATTTTACGTATGCACTTGCAATCTGCAGTTTTTTTCTATTCTGATCCTTGTTCAAACCAAAGGGGACCCGTATGAATGGATTCGCAACTTTTCTGGAAAGCTGGTCCGAGGATCCGCTCAATGTGAAGCCGGCCTTTCTGCAACTGAAATCCTGCCTTGAAGAATGTGATAAGGCCCAATTGTCTTTCAAAATGCGTCCCGGCGTGAGCTATTCGTTGCGCGGCAGCATGAATGGGGATGCCGGTCTGTTTGTCATGGTGGACGTGGTGGACGATGATCCGGAAGCGCGCTGGCTCTCCGTGTGTTTTTACGATTCGCAGATTACCGATCAGCGCGATATCGGCGACTGGGTGCCTGAAGGATTGAACGGCAAGGACGCCCGATGTTTCGACGTCAGCGAACAAGACGCGGACCTGGTGGCGTACGTTGAAGAGCGCATCAGGGAAGCCTTCAAAAGCGCCAGCGCCTGATCGCGCCTGAGTGCGCCGGTGCGGTCGGCCGCTGTGGTGCCGGCGCTATACTTTTTGACAAGCAAGTCCTCCTGTTTCATCGCGAACAGGAGGACTTGCCGTTTCTGGTTCTTGTGCGGAAGTTTGCCTGGTCCGTCAGTTTTCCTTCGGATCGATGGTTACGGGAATGCCGTATTCCACTACCTGCTCGTGCGGAATGTTGAAGTAGGAAGTGGGGGACAGAACGTTTTTGACCATGAGCAGAAACATGTGCATGCCCCAGCTTTTCCAGGACAGACGTACGAGTTTGATGCTGTCGCGGCTGGAGAAATAGGTGATCTGTCCCAGACTGCCGATGCCCACGCTGGAGGCATTCTGCGTCAGTGCGCTGTGAACGTTCGGTCTTTCCATGAAGCCGTAACGCAGAAACACGTGGTAAAAACCGTTTTGCAGCACCTTGACCACCATGCGTTCCCTGGGGGAAACCCTGGGAATCTCCTCGGTCAGCACGGTCAGTATGATAACCTTGCTGTGCAGGGCATGCATGGTCCGCAGCGTGAAAACCACGCTGGGCGGAATACTGTTGGGCGACATGGAAAGATACACGCCCGTTCCAGGGACGCGAACGGGATTTTCATGCTCCATCACTTCGAAAAAGGTTTCCGGGCGCAGCCGGTACGGACGCAGGGCGGTTTCGAGGCGTTTCCTTCCGCTGCGCCAGATACTCATCACCAGGCAGATGATCGCCGCCGCCAGCACCGGAAACCAGCCGCCGCCTTGGAGTTTGAGCAGATTGGCTCCGAAAAAGCCCAGGTCGAAGAGCAGAAAAAAACCGACCGGTATGGCCGCCAGCCACCAGGACCAGCGGTTGATTTTTGTCAGCAGCTGGAAGAACAGCAGCGAGGTCACGATCATGGTTCCGGTGATGGCGATGCCGTAGGCGCCGGCCAGGCTTTCCGAGCGCTGAAAACCGAACACCAGTCCGAGGCAGACGACGAGCATCAGGTAATTGACTTGCGGAATATATATCTGGCCTTCGGATTCGGCCGAGGTGTGCCGGATGTTCAAACGCGGGCAAAAGCCGAGCTGAATGGCCTGGTTGGTGAGCGAAAAACAACCCGAGATGATGGCCTGCGAAGCAATGATCGTGGCCATGGTCGCCAGGGCGATCATGGGATAGAGCAGCGGATCGGGAACCAGGCCGTAAAAACTGTTGGATGCCTGCTGCGGGTCTTCGAGCAGCAGCGCGCCCTGGCCCAGGTAGTTGAGCATCAGGGCCGGAAGAACCACCGCGTACCAGGCCTGCCTGATGGGGGCCGCGCCGAAATGGCCCATGTCCGCGTAGAGGGCCTCGCCGCCGGTGACGCAGAGCACCACGGCGCCCAGCACGATGAGGCCCGTGACGTCGTTTTGAATGAAAAAATGAACCGCATGATACGGACGCAGCGCATCGAACACCTTGGGATGCATGACCGTGTGCGTCAGCCCCAACACCGCCAGGCAAAGGAACCAGAGCAGCATCACCGGACCGAAAATACGTCCGATTTTGTCCGTACCGTATTTCTGCACGACAAACAGCGCGATGATGATCACGCTGGTCAGGGGCACTACCAGAGGTTCGGCTTTCGGGGCCGCGTCACGGATGCCTTCCAGGGCGGAGAGCACGGAGATGGCCGGAGTGATGAACCCGTCCCCGTACATCAGCGCCGCGCCGAGCATGGCCGAGAACACCACCCAGCGTTTGGAGGGCAATTTCTGCTGCAACAGGGCATAGAGCGCGAAAATACCGCCCTCGCCGCGGTTGTCCGCGCGCATGATGAAAATCACGTACTTGACGCTGACGACAATCAACAGGGACCAGAAAATAAGGGAAAGCACTCCCAGAATATTGTCCGGGGTGGGGGGCATGGCATGGTATCCGCTGAAACAGGACTTGAACGCGTAGAGCGGGCTGGTGCCGATATCGCCGAAAACGACGCCGAGTGCGCCGAGGGAAAGGGTTAGAGAGCGGCTCGTGTTGGTTTCCGTATGCATGTGTTTCCAGCCTTTGTTACGGGCGGTACAGGATGTCAAAACAGGGCATCGACCAGCATGCAGCATACGTCTTGCAGATTACGGCTGGTTGACGAAAACGCCAGGCGTTTTGCAAATTTCCGGGGAATCCGGAAAATCCCGCTCTCCTGTCCGGCGCACGGAAGTTACCCGGCCTCGGAAGCCGTGAAATCCTCGCGTCTGGGCACAAAAAAATCCAGGATGGTCACGGGAACGTCCCCCAGCACCTTGACCCCGTGCTCCAGGCCCGGAGGAATCCGCAGAACATCGCCGGGCCCCACGCGCAGCGTTTCATCGCCAAGGATGAACTCGGCCGAGCCGCTGCGGATGGTGGACAGCTGCTCGTGCGGGTGGCTGTGCAGTCCGAGGGGCGCTCCCGGACTCAGCTCCACCAGAGCGGCCGTGCAGGTTTGCGCATGCAGCACCTTGCGTCTGACCTTGGGGTCGACCTGGATCCAATTCAGTGTGTCCCAATTTGCGACCTGATGCATGGGGGCTCCCCCGCCGGTATGTTGTAGCGCGTCTTAGCTTTGAAAAGGCTCAGAAGCTCTTATGCATTTATCCGAAACAATGGGAGATTGTTTCGGATGTATGCCTTGTTTCAAGGCGAAGATGCGCTAGCGCGGCAAACCGGCTTGTTTGTAGATTTCCAGGATAAGCGCCAGGCTCCGGCGGCCCTGGCGTCCGTCCGAGGCCAGGGTTGCGTTGCCGCGCAGGGTCTCGATGAAATTGGCGATCAGCCGTACGTGTCCTTCGATGCCTACGCCGGAAGGGGACGCGCCCGCACCGGCCTGAAAGGATTCCGCGCCCGTTTCGGGCGGCACGGTGGCCTTTTCCGGTTGGGCAAGGTCCCAGCGGCGAATGCGCTCGCCTTCGATTTCTATGCCTCCCTGGGTGCCGTATACGGCTATGCGGTGGGGAAAGCCCGGCGCGGCGGCCGTGGTGGCCAGCAGGGAAACGCAGGCGTTGTCGGGAAAATGGAGCAGGGCGGTGATGCTGTCTTCGACTTCAATGGCATGATGTACGGTGCCGCCAAGGGCTTTGACCTCGCTGGGGTCGCCCATGAACCAGAGCAGCAGATCCACTAGATGAATGCCCTGGTTGATCAGCGCGCCTCCGCCGTCCAGCGCCCAGGTGCCGCGCCAGAGTCCGCTTTGATAATAAGCGGGGCTGCGAAAATAGGGCATCAGCAGATTGCCTGCCACCAGTTTTCCCAGGTCGCCCGCGGCAATGGCCTGGCGAACGCGTTGGAACAAAGGATCGGTACGGCGCTGAAAGGCCACGCCAAGCAGCAGGCCCGCCTTGTCGAAGGCCTCGATCATGGCGTCGCAGTCGGCCAGGTTCAGAGCCAGGGGCTTTTCCACCAGCGCGTGTTTGCCCGCTGCGGCGGCGGCCAGCGCCTGCTGCGCGTGGCAGCCGCTGGGAGAACAGATGCAGATGACGTCGATGTCGTCGGATTCGAAAAGTGCGTCCACGGTCCGGCATTCCGTCTGAAACTGCCGGGCCGCTTTCGGCCGGGCGGGATCACGCGTACCCACTACACGAAGCTCCGCACCGTTCGGGGCGTTGGCCAGAATCGCCCGCCGGTGCAGTTCCGCGGCCAAACCCGTGCCGATGATGGCAAAGCCGATTCGATCATTCCTCCCCATGCGAAATGCTCCTTTTAGGGCCATTTTGCCGGATATTAGACTGTGAAGCACATTAGGGCAAGGGGGCTGTGCCTGAAATCAGAGAGACACACGGACCGGGAGAAAGGCGGGAGAGTTGCCGGAAGGCGATAGAGCGCTTGCCTTTCCCAAGCTTCAGTCCTACAACCCTCCCCATGAATATACCTCAAGACAGAAAACGCATTTATATATTTCTGGTTGTCCTGAATCTCGCCACCGCCTTTGGTTTTCAGGGATGGCGTACGCTGTACAACAACTTTGCCGTGGAAGTAGGACATATCACCGGGTTCGACATGGGGCTTTTACAATCGGTCCGTGAGATTCCCGGATTGCTGGTTTTGCTGGCGGTCTACGTGCTGCTGCTGGTTCGGGAACACCGCCTTGCAGCGCTTTCCGTCCTGCTGATGGGCGTGGGCTTTGGTTTGACCGGTTTTTTCCCGTCTCTTCCGGGGCTGTTGAGTACGACCCTGTTGTTTTCCATCGGGTTTCACTTTTTTGAAACCGTCAACCAGTCCTTGACCCTGCAGTTTTTCGACAAGGCGACCTCGCCTTTGGTGTTCGGCCGGCTCAAAGGCTTGCAGGCCGGAGCCAACCTGCTGGTGGGCGGATTGATTTTCTGCCTGGCCGGATTTTTCAACTACACTACGCTGTTTCTTCTGCTCGGGGTGGTGGTCTGCCTGGCCGGTTTGTGGGCTTTGACCACGAATCCGACGCCCAAAGAGAGCGTTCCCCAGAACAAGGGCATGATTTTTCGCAAACGCTACTGGCTGTTCTATACGCTGACCTTTTTTGCCGGGGCCAGGCGGCAGGTGTTCACGGCCTTTGCTCTGTTTCTGATGGTGGACCGTTTCGGATTTACCGTCCGTGAAATCACCATACTGTTCGTGGTCAACAACATCATCAACTGGTATCTCAGCCCGCTGGTGGGTAAGGCCATTGCCAAATACGGCGAACGGCGGATGCTATCGCTCGAATACGCCGTGTTGATTCTGGTCTTCCTGTCCTACGCCTATACGGACAGCAAGGTCGTGGTGGTCGGGTTGTACATTCTGGACCATATGGTTTTCGGCTTCTCCATGGGCATCCGCACCTTTTTCCAGAAAATCTGCGATCCCGCGCATATTGCGCCGTCCATGGCCATGGGGTTCTCCATCAATCATATCTCCGCGGTGATCATTCCGCTGCTGGGCGGCTGGCTCTGGACATTAAACTACCGGATTCCGTTTATCGGCGGCGCGGTGCTTGCGGTTTGTTCCCTGGCCCTTTGCCAGATGATCCGGATTCCGAAAGAGGACAAGGCAGAGACGGAGATCGCCAAAACGAGCGCGGCGTAACCCGACACAAGGGCCACATCATCTTTCTCTTTTCCTGAGGGCCTATACGCGCTATCCTGTGCCCATGACAAACGCACAACAGGATCAGATACAACGGCGCGGGTTTACGGTCGGCGGCCAGGTGCAGGGCGTGGGGTTTCGTCCGTTCGTCTATCGTCTTGCTAGCGAGCTGCATGTTACAGGCTACGTACGCAATACGCCCGAAGGCGTGCGGATCGAGGTGCAGGGCAGTGCGGCGTCCGTGGCCGCGTTCGGCCATGATCTGCACGACAAGCTGCCGCCACTGGCGCGCATTGTTTCCTGCACCGAGGAAGACCTTGTCCCTCTCGCCGGAGACAAGGCGTTCGAGATCCTCGCGAGCACGGCCGGAGAAGGGCACAATGTTCTGATCAGCCCGGATACCGCTACTTGTCCGGACTGCCTGGCGGATATCACCACGCCCGGCAACCGGCGCTATCTCTATCCGTTCACCAATTGCACCAATTGCGGCCCGCGCTACACCATCACCCGGGCCATTCCCTACGACAGGCCGTATACCTCCATGGCCTGCTTTCCGCTCTGTCCGGAGTGCGGACGCGAGTATCACGATCCCCTGGACCGGCGGTTCCACGCCCAGCCCAATGCCTGCCCCGTATGCGGTCCGCATATCTGGCTGACGGATCCGCAGGGGGAGAAACTCTGTCCGGACTCGGAGGCCGTAAAAGAGGCCGCCAAATTGCTATGCGCGGGCAAGGTCCTGGCCCTCAAGGGCCTGGGCGGGTTTCACCTGGCCTGTCTGGCCGGCGGCGGCGCGGGACGGCAGGCCGTTGCCGCGCTACGGCTTCGCAAACAGCGGCCCCACAAGCCTCTGGCCCTGATGGTCCCGGACCTGGAAACGGCGCGTACGCTGGGTGTGGTGGATACGGCATCCGCCGCGCTCCTGAGCGGAACGGAGCGCCCCATCGTGCTTTGCCGCAAACAAGCGGGCGCGGACACGAATCTGGAACAGGATCCGCGCGATCCGGGGCAAAAGCGAATCAGCCCGGAGGTTTCGCCGGACACGGACTACCTGGGGCTGATGCTGCCTTATACGCCTCTGCATTTCGTGCTGTTTCTGGCGCTGCGCGAATACCTGCCTGCGGACGCGCCCGCGGCTCTGGTGATGACCTCGGGCAACATGAGCCACGAACCCATCGCTCTGGGCAACCGCGAGGCCCTGGCGCGCCTGCGGGAGATTGCCGACGTTTTTCTGCTGCACAACCGGGACATTCTGATCCGGACCGACGACTCCGTTGTCCGGACCCTGCCCACAAACGAGACGCAGTTTTTCCGGCGCGCGCGCGGGTATACGCCGCGGCCGGTTTTTCTGACCGGCAAGGGGCCCTCGGTGCTCGGCCTGGGGCCGGAGCTCAAGAATACGCTCTGCCTGACCAAAGACGACCAGGCCTTTGTCAGCCAGCACATCGGAGATTTGAAAAACCTCGAGACTTATGGTTTTTTCCAGGAGATCGCCGCCCATTTGCAGTTGATCCTGGAAACGCGCCCCGTGGCCCTGGTCCGCGACCTGCACCCGGATTATCTGAGCACCCAATACGCGCTGGAACAAACGGAACTCCCGGTGCTGGCCTTGCAGCACCATTACGCGCACATTCACGCCGTGCTTGCCGAACACCGACACGACGGACCGGCCATCGGTCTGGCTCTGGACGGTACGGGCTACGGCGCGGACGGCACGCTTTGGGGAGGCGAATGTCTGTTTGTCGATACGGAGTCCCTGGAACACCGCCGCCTGGCCCATTTTTCACCCCTGGCCCTGCCCGGAGGCGAGGCCGCCATTATCGAGCCCTGGCGGATAGCTCAAAGTTTTCTCTGGTCCGCGAACATCCGGGAACCCGGCCGGCGGCCCTGGCCCTGGCTTGAAGCCCGGTCCGCGGAAAGCGCTCTTTTGCCCCAGCTCCTGGAACGCAAGCTGAACTGTCCGCAAAGCACCAGCTGCGGACGCTTGTTCGACGCCGTGGCCGCCATGCTGGGTTGTACGCTGCGTATCAGCTATGAAGGCCAGGCCGCCATTCTGCTGGAGGATCTGCAGGATCCAGGCGAAACCGGCGGCTATTCCTGTCCGCTGCTCACGGAATGCAGTCCGGCCGTACTGGATACGCGGCAGTTGTTTGCCCAGGTATACGCGGATTGGGAACAAGGCGTTCCGGAAGCCCGTATCGCGCGGCGTTTTCACCTGGGGCTGATTCAGGGGCTGGCGGAACTGGCCGCATATTTTTCCCGGCGTACGGGAGTACGCCATGTGGCGCTTTCCGGTGGTGTGATGCAGAACAGGACCCTGACCCTGGAGCTGCCCGAGGCGTTGATCCGGCGCGGACTTGTCCCGTTGCTGCACAGGGAATTCCCCCCCAACGATGGGTGCATTTCTCTGGGGCAAGCAGCCTGGGCCCGAAAAAAACTTGCAATTGTAGGGGATTGACTACAATTGGAAACCTACATTTTGGTAGCTTACTTTTTTTTCAAAACCCGATGGACGCGGTGGGTAAGTTCTGCTAATAGTCCAGGTCCATATGAATATTCTCATCGTTGACGACTCCGAAACTTCCAGGCTTCTGCTGCAGACCATTCTCAAGGCATCCGGCTATGAGGATTTGATTTGCGTCAATTCCGCCAATGCCGCGCTTGAGTATGTCCGTTCGCATGTGAACCAGTACAACGAGCCGGAGGTGGATCTGATTCTCATGGATCTGAACATGCCGGACATCAACGGACTGCAGGCCATAGAGCTGTTCAAGGCGGATCCGCTATTCAGCGACATTCCGATAATCATGGTCACGGTGAGCGATGATGAGGAGAATTTGCACAAGGCTTTTGAAGCCGGGGCCATGGACTACATCAACAAGCCGGTCAGCCGCTTGGAGCTTCAGGCCCGGGTACGCTCCGTGCTGCGTTTGAAGCAGGAAATCGACAGCCGCAAGGTACGCGAGCGCGAGCTTGAGGCCTTGACCAAGCGGCTCAAACAGCTTTCCAACCAGGACGGCCTGACCGGAGTGCCCAACCGCCGCTACCTGGAAGGCGCTTTCTCCAGCGAATGGCGCCGGTCTCTGCGCGAGATGCGCTCGCTTGCATTTTTGATGATAGATATCGATTTTTTCAAGGCGTACAACGATACCTACGGTCACGTGGAGGGCGATAAGTGCCTGATTCTCGTGGCTAGAGCCATCCGGCAATGCCTGAGGCGTCCGGGGGATTGCATGGCCCGCTACGGCGGTGAGGAATTCGCGGTGCTGCTGCCGAATACGGACGTGGAGGGCGCTCTGAAGATCGCCTCGGACATCCATGCGCAGGTTTTGATGCTTGGATTGCACCACAGCAGCTCGACAGTGGCTTCCCAGGTGACGGTGAGCATTGGTGTGGATGCGCTGCGTCCCACTCCGGACCTGGCCCCGGCTACGCTTATCGAATCGGCGGATAGCGCCTTGTACGCGGCTAAACGGGCGGGCCGAAACCGTATCGAATGCGCCCGGAAAGAGTAGCCCGGAGCCGGGCTATTCGAAGACCTCGCTCAAAATGTAGCCTTCGGCGTTCGTGTTGTCGGACACGAATCCCCAGCCTTCTTCGCGTTCGTCACTTTTCAGCTGCCACGAACTGTTCAGTTTCCACCAGACCAGTTTCCCGCTGTCCTGGTTCTGCCAGAACAGGATATTGTACGCATCCTGCTGCAGGACCTTGCAGAGTTGCCAGGCGCTGGAGACGGTGACCGTGTCCGAAACAAAGCCCCATCCTGATCCCTGGGTGGCGTCAGCAAGCTTGTTGTCGTCGTTCAACAGCCACCAGACGACTTTGCCGTTGCTCTGGTTTTGCCAGATGAGCACGGGAAGTTCACTGTCCTCAACAGCCCCCACCAGGGTCCAGTCGGAGGCAACCCGGACGTCTTCAGATACGATTCCCCAGCCCGAGTCACGCGTATTGTCGAGAATCGATCCGGAATCATTGATTTTCCACCAGGCCACGGTTCCGTCGGTTTGGTTCTGCCAGAACAAGACGTGCTGGTCTTCTCTGTCCAGTACGGCCACGAGGCGCCAGTTGGCAGGCATACTTTTTTCCTCGTTGACGTATCCCCAGCCCTGACCTTGCTTTTCGCTCAGGAGGAGGCCGTCCGAGAGAATTTTCCACCAGACCACTTTGCCTGACGCGCGGTCATGCCAGATCAAGGCGTTGTCCACCAGCTTGCAGGTGCCTCCCAGTTCCCAGTCCGGCCCGAGTTCCCAATTTTCGGAAATCACCCCCTGGCCGTTGCCGGAGCTGGCCACTTTATTGCTTTCTTTGTTTACCCGCCACCAGTGGACTTTTCCTCCCGACTCCTGGTCGTGCCAGAAGAGCAGGTGCGTATAGGTGAAATCCAGGGTTCCTACGATCCGCCAGCCGCCGGTATAACTCGTGTCGTCCGAAACCATCCCCCAGCCGGTGTCTTGCTTGGTGCTGACCAGTTTGTTGTCGCTGTTGGTTTTCCACCAGAGCACGGCGCCGCTCGACGGATTGTGAATAATCAGCGAGCGCGTGTCTGTCTGTGCGGAGGTGGTGACGCTTACCTGTTCGCCGTAATACGCAACCTCGCCAATGGCGGCGTAGGCGCGGATGTAATAGGTGGTCTCCGCCTCCAGCGGTCCGGCCACACTGGTAAAAGTATCAGTGTTTCCCTTAGTGATGGTCCGGCTGTCCTTGATGGTTGGTTCTTCAGTCGTGCTCCAGCAGATGCCGTAGGTCTCGACATCGTTTCCGCTGATCGATCCGCCGGATGCCGCGCTGGAAGCCGTTGTGGAGCCAACAGCGTCTGTAGTGACCGCCACGCTGGTGCTGGAAATGCCGGAATACGACGGCGGTTGCAAATCAGCCGCATGGGACTTGCCGGTCGAAAAAAACACTGTCAGAGCCGTTGCACAGAGCAGGCAGAGCAGCACGGACAGGCAGGATATTTGGCGAGAATGCAAAGGTTTTCCCCTCTTGATTACAGTCATTGTTGGAGCATTGCCCGAAATAAAGGGCGCAACACTCTTATCGGCAGTTGCGCACGGGAGCTTAGAGCAGACAATAAAAGGAGGTTTTGTCAGCGCATGGATTACTTTCAGGTGGAAGGTTCAGGCGGACTTGCCCAGCAGGAAGATACCGTACGTGGCTCTGACATTGGGCAGGAACTGTACGACGTGGCCTTCGGTTTCGTGGTAGTAGGTGTCTATGGGGACGTGTTTCTGGATGGAAAATCCTTTGTTCCTGCAGAAATTACGGAAGTCCTTGAGCGTGATGCAGCGGATGTTGGGCGAATCGTACCATTCGAAGGGCAGTTCGCGGGTCATGGGCGCGTGCCCGGTCAGGAGCAGTTGCGTACGGATCCGCCAGTGGCCGAAGTTGGGAAAACTGACGATGCCGAATTTGCCCGTGCGCAGCATTTCGTGGATAAGCTGCTCCGGGTGGTAGACCTGCTGCAGGGTCTGGCTGAGCACCACGTAATCGAAGGTATTGTCCGGGTAATCCCTGAGTTCGTCGTTGATGTCCCCCTGCACCACGGAAAGTCCTTTGGCAATGCATTGGGCCACGCGTTCCTCGTCCTGTTCGATGCCCATGGCGCGGACGTCTTTGATTTGCGTCAGATAATCCAGCAGATCGCCTTTGCCGCAGCCCAGGTCGATGATCCGGGAACCCGGTTGGATCCAGGAGGCAATGACCTGGAGGTCGAAACGCATGGAGGCGATACTGTCTTTGTTCACAGCTTCCCCCTGCGGACGTCTTCGAGCGCGTGGGTCAGAAAGGTGTCCACCAGTTCGAACAGGCGCTGGTTCTGCAACAAAAAGGCATCGTGTCCGCAGTCCGCGGTGATTTCGCAGAAGCTGACCGCCCGGCCGTTGCGTTTGAGGGACTGTACGATGGTCTTGGCCTGGTACGTGGGGTAGAGCCAGTCCGAGGAGAAGGAGACCACCAGAAATTTGGCCGTGGCCTTGGCAAAGGCCTCCGTGACCGAACCGCCGCCGTGCTGCTCGGCAAGGTCGAAATAATCCGCGGCTTTGGTGACGTACAAAAAGGAATTGGCGTCGAAACGCTCGACGAACTTGCGTCCCTGATAGCGCAGGTAGCTCTCCACCTGAAAATCCGGGACCTTCTGGTCGATGTCGAAGGTGAAGGCGTGCTTGTCCTGCAAGCGGCGGCCGAATTTCTGGCGCATGGCTTCGTCGGAGAGGTAGGTGACATGTCCGATCATCCGGGCCACGGCCAGGCCGAGGCCGGGTGCTTCCGCATCATAATAAAAGCCGTTGTTCCATTTGGGATCGGCTACTATCGCCTGCCTGGCGATTTCGTTGAAGGCGATGTTCAGAGCCGAATGGCGCGGCGTGGTGGCCAGCGGTACGGCCGCGGCCAGCATTTCCGGATAGCGTACGGACCATTCCAGAACCTGCATGCCGCCCATGGAGCCGCCCACCGCGGCGAGCAGGCGCGGTATGCCGAGATGATCCACCAGGGCCTTTTGCGCGCGGACCATGTCGCCGATGGTCACCACCGGAAAGAACGTACCGTAGGGCTTGCCGGGAGTGGCGGGATTTTCCGAGCCCGGGCCGGTGCTGCCGCTGCAGCCGCCCAGCACATTGGAGCAGATCACGAAATAGCGGTTAGTGTCTATGGGGCGTCCGGGGCCCACCATGATGTCCCACCAGCCGGGTTTGCCGTCGTCGGACTTATAGTATCCGGCCACGTGCGAATCGCCCGTGAGCGCGTGAAGGATCAGCACGGCATTGTCCTTGTCCGGGCTCAGTTCGCCGTAGGTTTCGTAGGCGATGGTCACCGGCCCGAGGGCAGCCTTGCTTTCCAGTACCATGATGCCGTTGCCGAATTCTTCGTCCCCGGCGTATTGGAAATAGCGCTTTTCAACCAGCCCCACGCTCGGACGCGCTGGATCGTGTTCGATGTATTCACTCATACGTGCGTGAAAATACCCGAGCTGAGGCAACGAAGCAAGTGCGATGCGTAAAAAAACGATGGTCGGGAAAGGACGTATGGATGCATTCGGAAGCCTTACCGAATTATCGACAATTCCCCTTTTGCCATTGAGAACGAATGGGTATACATTTTTGCTCTACGGCCTGCGGCGGCGGTTTTGGGCGCGGGCCGGCACTATGGGTAACAACACATGAAACTCAATGCGATTTTTTGTCATCGGCCCGCTGCATTGGGCGATCCGGCAGCCTTGAAACGCGAGCAGATGTACTCTGTCTGGAAGCAGATATACAAGCAGGCCCATGAAGAGCAGGGGCAGGGAGCGTTGTTTTTTTCGGATGCTTTCCTGCGGTATGATGTCGTACTGGGCGTGTGGAAGGGCGAATCTCTAGTCGGCTCGAGTTCTTTTGGATTTTTTGATTTTGCGTCCGCGTCCGCGCGGGATCACAGCTACGCGCGTAATCTGCTGGCGGACAAGGCGCAGAAGGAGCTGGAAGTACGCCGGATCTGGCGGGTCATGACTTTCGAGTCCTTTTTCATCGCCCCGGAGTACCGCGAGCACAAAAACTGGCTGGCCGCCCTGATTACCGAACTGGGGCTGGAGTTCTATCACGGGGAGCGCGCGCGGCAGGCTCTGGACGCCGCGGTCACCGTGGCCCGGGTGTCCAAAAAAATGCACGCAGTGGCGGAAAATTCGGGGTTTGAACTGATTTGCGACGATCTGTTCTACAACGGCGAGGCCGCGGCCCTGCTTCTATATACGCGCGAGGAAAAGCGCCCGCCGGCGGACGCCGAATGCCGCGTCCGGCTCAGGCAGCTGAACATAACGCACCTGTAGGGCCGCGGGTATTGGCCCGGCGGCCGGGGGTGTTTTTGGGGAATACAAACCCCCCTTGGCATCCCGTCGGGCAGGATGCCAAGAGGGAAAAATTTTTGAACCCGCCAGGCTGTCAACAGGCGCAGGAGCTGGGCTGGTGTCTGCGTTTGAAACAGCTGACCGTATTCAGGAGCAGCTGGGCGATGGTCATGGGACCCACGCCGCCGGGCACCGGGGTGATGGCCTTGACCTTGTCCTTGACCGCCTCGAAATCGCAATCGCCGCACAGGCCGTTTTCGGTTCTGTTGATGCCCACGTCCACAACCACGGCGCCTTCCTTGACCATATCGCCGGAGATGAACCTGGGGCGACCCATGGCCAGGAACAGAAAATCCGCGCTCCGGCATTCGGCAGCCAGATCCGGCGTACGCGAGTTGCACCAGGTCACCGTGGCGTTGCCCATGGGGCCGCCGCCGGCCAGCAGCAGGGTCAGGGGTTTGCCCACGATGTTGCTGCGCCCGACCACCACGGCTTTTTTGCCCGAGGGGCTCAGATCGTAGCGCCGCAGCAGCTCGATGACTCCGGCGGGCGTACAGGGCAGGGTGCCGGGCAAGCCGAGGGTCAAGCGCCCCATGCTTACGGGGTGGAAGCCGTCCACGTCCTTGTCCGGACGGATGCAGGCCAGGCAGGCCTGGCTGTCCAGGTTGTTGGGCAGGGGCAGCTGCAGCAGAATGCCGTCCACTTCGGGGTCGTCATTCAGATTGGCGATGAGCTGGTCCAGATCCGCGGCCGTGACCGTGGCGGGCAACCGGTGCGCGTGCGACCGAAAGCCGACTTCGGCGCAGGCGCGTTCCTTGTTGCGGACATAGACCTGCGATGCGGGGTCTTCGCCCACCAGAATCACGTCCAGTCCGGGCGGACGGCCGTAACGTTCGACGAGTTTGGGTATTTCGGTGGCGATTTCGCTCCGAATGGCCGCTGCCGTTGCTTTTCCATCTAACAGAATCATGCGTAGTCCCGTATGCAGGTTGCCAAAGGCTGCGGACCGCGCCTGCAAGGCCGGTCCGCAGTTTTGGTTGAATTTAGTCTTCGTCCACGAAATAGGAAGCCAGAACCGGTCCGAAGTATTCGCCTTCTTCCTCGAGGTCTTCCTCGATACGCAGCAGCTGGTTGTATTTGGCCAGGCGGTCGCTGCGCGAGAGCGAGCCGGTTTTGATCTGGCCGCAATTTTTACCCACGGCCAGGTCCGCGATAAAGGAGTCTTCGGTTTCACCGCTGCGGTGGGAGACCACGGTGGTGTAGCCGGATTCTTTGGCGCGTTCGATGGTGTCCATGGTTTCGGTCAGGGTGCCGATCTGGTTCAGTTTGATCAGGATGGAGTTGGCCACGCCTTCTTCGATGCCGCGCGCCAGCAACTCGGGATTGGTGACGAAAATGTCGTCGCCCACCAGCTGGATGCGGTCGCCCAGCTCGTCTGTGAGGACCTTCCAGCCGTCCCAATCGCTTTCGCTCAGGCCGTCCTCAATGGAGACCAGCGGGAACTCCGCGCAAAAATCTTCCAGGTATTTGACCATGTCCTTGGAGTCCAGGGTCTTGTTTTCGCCGCTGATGACGTATTTGCCCTCTTTGCAGAACTCGGTGGCGGCGGCGTCAATGCCTAGGAAGATGTCCTTGCCGGGAACATAGCCGGCTTCGGCGATGGCCCGCATGATGTATTCGAAAGCCATTTTGTGGCTTTCGAGGTTGGGGGCGAAGCCGCCTTCATCGCCGACGGAGGTGACGTGTCCGTCCTTGGCCAGAATGCTTTTGAGCGTATGGAAGGTTTCAGCGCCCATGCGCAGGGCTTCGTCAAAAGTTTCGGCGGACAGGGGCAGAATCATGAATTCCTGGAAGTCCAGGTTGTTGGGTGCGTGCATACCGCCGTTGATGATGTTCATCATCGGGGCGGGCAGGATTTTGGAGTTGACGCCGCCCAGGTACTGGTACAGGGGCAGGCCGATTGTCTTGGCGGCGGCACGGGCCGTGGCCAGGGATACACCCAGCATGGCGTTGGCGCCCAGGCGGGATTTGTTCTCCGTACCGTCCAGCTCGATGAGCAGATTGTCCAGGGCCACCTGGCGCAGAGAGTTCATGCCGATGATGGCTTCGGCGATTTCCCCCTGGATGTTTTCCACTGCAGTCAAAACACCTTTGCCATTATACCGCTCTTTATCACCGTCACGAAGCTCAAGCGCTTCGTTGGTGCCGGTGGAAGCACCGGAAGGAACAGCTGCCCGGCCGACGATACCGGATTCTAGAATCACTTCACATTCCACGGTGGGATTGCCACGGGAATCCAGGATTTCTCTCGCCCAGACGGATACTATGGTGCTCATTGAATTCTCCTTGCATTGTTGTGCGAATTCGGGAGATATGTTTTTCCCAAAATTCTGCGTACATACCGGCCGTTCCGGGATATACGCGTCTCGACGCGGAAGTTCGCGAGCGGCTGGGGCCGAAAACGCGAACAGGGTCCTGAGGCGGGTCAAACGTGCGAACCCGTCTCTCTATATAAAAGAATCAGGCCCAGAAGCAACAGTTCAGGGCAAATTTCATTAAAGCAATTTGCGACATTGCCTATTTTTTCAGCAAATCCTCCATTGCCGACCACAAAAAAGCTCTTGTCCGCCACGGCGTCTGTGACCAGTGTCCGGCGCAGGCGGACGCACAGTCCTTCGCACATGGCCGCGAAGCCGAAAATCAGGCCCTGGTTCAGGCTCTGGTGCGTGCTCTGTCCGACATGCAGTTCGGGCGATTCGATATCCAGGCGGATCTGGGGCAGTTTGGCCGTATGGGCGAACAGGCCGTAGGCCGAGGAGAGCAGTCCCGGGCAGATGAGCCCGCCCAGGTAGGCGTCGCCCTGGACGCAGTCAAAGGTGGTGGCGGTGCCGAAATCCACGGACACGATGGTGTGCGCGTCATAGATACGGCGCGCGGCGTAGGCCGAGACCAGACGGTCAGCTCCCACTTCCGCGGGGCGCTGGTAGCGGTTTTCCAGAGGAACGACCAAGTCTTTGGAAACGGCCCGGACGGTCTGGCTGAAATACTCCCGGCAGGCCTTGCCCAGAATTCTGTCCATGGCCGGGGAGACCGAGCAGACCACGCAGGCCTCGATTTCCTCCACCCGTACGCGCGCATGGTCGCAGAGACCGGCCAGGGCCAGGCCCAGCGAGTCCACAGTGGCCTTTGGGTCCGTGGGCAGGGAGAACGTCCGTTCCAGTGTATCCCCACGGGTGATGCCTATTTTCAGGGACGTGTTTCCCACGTCGAACAACAACAGTCTGTCGCGCATGATTCCTGCTCCCGGTACGGGTTGTGTATGCGGTCCGTCGGCAACTACCAGGGCATGGTGTTCAAGTAAATGGTTATCGAGAACTTTGACAAGCCTTGGTTGCGCGTATCAGGGATGTTTCTTTTTGACAGCCAATGCCGCCACGGAAGTGCCGAACGGCAGCAGAGGCAACCGGGCTTCCAGGGAAAAAGCCAGGCCCACCAGAGAGTTGAGCCAGCCGGGCAGGCGTGGAAACTCTGTTTCTGGCAGCTTTTTGGAAGAGATGAGCCGCTGCCGGAACAGGGCTACAAAATACAATGAAGTGAAAAAATACCGGGTCTGCACCACCTGCCAGCCGGTTTCGGACAGCTGGCGTTCCAGCAGAGTCCGGTCATAGCGGCGGTAATGGCCGAGTTTTTCATCCCAGACCGACCAGAGCTTTTGCATGGCCGGCACCGTGATGACCAGCGCGGCGCCGGGAGCAGCTGCCGCGAACAGCTTGGCGAGAAATTCCGTGGGCTTCTCGATATGTTCCAGCACGTCCAGCAGCACCACGCCGTCGGGCGGCGCCGGGAATTGCGAACAGAGGTCTTTTTCAAAGTCGGGCGTTCGAAAGGGAATCCGCCGCTTTTTCAAATGTTCGTGGGCAAGCGGCGAAGGCTCGAATCCCAGCAAACGGTCCGCGGGGATATTTTTTTCCGCATGCAGAAAATGCAGAAACGCGCCGCAGCCGCAGCCCCAGTCGACGATGGAGCCGTAGGAGTCCAGCTTTTTGATACGCGACAGCAGGCGCACCACGAGGTTGAAGCGGACCTTGAACCACCAGTACGAGGCGTCCAGTTCGGCCAGCTCCTGGAAGTGCTCCGCGGCCATTTCGTGGGAATCGTGCTCAGGCATAGCGCTGTCCATAGATACGGTAGATGCGCGGAATAACACAGGTTGCGGCTGGAGTGGTGCCGAAGGCCTGCAGCCTGGCGGGCAGCAGGCTCAGAAACGGACGCGGCGGAAAAATGCCCACGTCTCCCAGGACGGGCGGTTGGCCGGGTTCGCCGAGCAACTGCTCCCAGTCCTTGCGCCAGATGCCTTTTTCTTCTTCGAAGCGCATGCCGGGCGTAATGAGTATCTGCAAGGGATACAACAGGTTGCGTGGATGCGGTTCCAGAAAGAACCACCCCGCGAAGGGTTGCTTTTTTTTCAGCAATTCGAACGACTGCTTCAGTTTTTTCAAGGTCGGCGTATCCAGATGATGGAGCACGTGAAAACCGCAGACGAGCCGGAGGTCGTCTGGAAAGGGCAGGTCCGCTCCGGCGGCGCCTTCGAGGATTTCCAGATTCTCTTCCGCGGACAAGCGCTCCCTGAGTTTTCCGGCCAGATACGGATCCGGTTCCAGGGCCACGACCCGCAAACCGCGGTCCAGCAGCAATTGGCTCTGGCGGCCGGAACCGGCGCCTATTTCCATGACGCGGTCGCCCGGCCGGATATTAAGCATCTGCAGCAGGTTGTCCAGGATACGCGCGTGGTGCGCGTCCACAATCTGGGCGTCGAGATAGGTGTGCTTTTCCGGAGCCTGGTAGGTTGTGGTCGTGCTCATTTCAATATTTCATCTTTCATGATGATCCAGGCCTGCTGCTTGCTGGTGTTGGCCTTGATCCGGTTGATCATATGCGCCATCAGCCCCAGAATAACCAGCTGCACGCCGAGGGACATCAATGTGAAGTCGATGATGGCGGTGGCGCCTGGGACGGTTATCAGACCCAGAAGACGCAGGATGGACAAAACAAAGGTGACCAGCAGGGATATGGAAAAGACGGCGATGCCGGTGTAGAGAATGCAGTTGAATACGAAGTCCGAATACATGAGCGCGGCCCGCAGGGAGAGCATGAACAGGCCGAACAGCCGGACTTTGGATTTCCCGGCGGCCCGTTTGCTGCGCTCCAGAGGCACGCCGGTCTGCCGGAATCCCACGGACGACCGCAGGCCGGGAAGGTACGGATCCGTGTCCGCCGAGGCCACGATGAATTTGACCACTTCCTGGCGCATTATGGAAAAGGTGCCCGCGTTACGGGGAATGGGAAAATGCGAGGTCGCGGACATGAACCGGTAGAACAGGGGCGCCATCACCTTCATGATTATGCCGTCGTTGCGTTTTGCCCGTACCGCGTAGACCACGTCGTAGTTCTGCGATTGCGCCTTGAGGTTGGCAAAATGCTCGGGTTCGTCCTGCAAGTCCGCGTCGATGAGTCCGATCCATTCTATGCCCAGCTCTTCCGCCCATTTGCTGGCCGTGCTCAGCCCGGCCAGGCAGCCGTTCTGCTGGCCGAAATTGCGCGAAAGGCGAATGAGCCGGATGGGAACCGGAAAATCAGGGGCTCTATTATAGATGCGCGTCACGGTCTGGTCCGTGGAGCCGTCGTCCACCAGCACCACGCCCTTGAGCCGGATCTGTTCGGCGCTTCCGGCGATGCGGTCCAGAAACTGATCGACGAGCTCCTCCTCATTGAAAAGAGGCGCCACCATGATCATATGGTCGTTGGTCTGTGGTGTATCTTGCATGTTCATGATGTAAAGCACTACTCTGGGTTATAATCAAATGAAGTCTGAGGCAGGTACATTGCAAAACGTGTCATTCCCTTTTTCGTTTGCAGGAAACCATCAGCTCCTGGCGCCCCGCAGCATATAGACCAGCGCTCTGGCGATCATGTTGATACGGTACTTGTTGGAGAAAATGAGATTGTTGTAGAGCGCGCACTCCCAGGAACAAAAGCATTTGGTTTTGATAATGGAATTGACGATTTTTTTGGCTTTTGGCGACGCCAGCATGGCTTTGAGGTCATAATTGCACTCGCGCAGGTTGCCGATTTTGGTTTCGAGCAGCTCGCAGGGAAACACGTCGCCGTTGTCGTAGATAACCGCCAGCTTTTCGCCGCATCTGCAGGGGAGCACATAGCGTTTTTCCTTCAAGGTGGTCAGATTGATCTCGTTGACCATGTCACGGGCCACATTGATGAGCGCGTGGAAGGGGCGGTTCTGTATTTGCGGCGAGCGGCTGTTGCTGTAGGCGTAGACTTCTTCCAAAAGGTCCAGGTCGATGTCGGAAACTTCCGGATAGCGGGGTTTGCCCCGGACAACGGAAATGAGCGCATTGCATTCGGGCCGTGATTCGGAGACAAAATCTATATATTCTTTGACGCGGTGCTGGTTGAAGGCGCTGAAGACAATGTTCACGTCGGCGTTGAGGTTGGGGAAGCGTTTGCGCAGGCGGGAAACAACCTCATACGACTGCTGGTTTTTTTCAAAGCCCCCCTTTACGCCGTAGAGTTCGTCCATACGTTCTTTTGTCTCGGACATGGACAGGCCGATACGGAAATGGACATTCGGATTTTCCGTACAGGCGCGCTCCATGATCTGCTCGATACGGTCCGGCAGCAGGCCGTTGGTGGGGATGGTGATCCAGCTGACGTCGCAGTTTTGCGCAAACAATTTGAAAATATCGGCAAGATCATCGCGCAAAAACGGTTCTCCACCGCTGATGGTCAATTGCTGCAAGGAATCGATGGACCGGGTGATTCGCTCGATTTCCTCAAGCGAGAGCTCGTCCCTGCTCTTCCAGTTTTCGATATTCTGCCAGTTGTAGCACATCTTGCAGCGCGCATTGCAGCGCGACGTCACATAAAGAATCAGAAAAAACGGTGAAGGCGAGTAGACCTTCCTGAATGAAGAAAGCAAACCACGGCTCATAGTATTCGGCCTTCGGGGAACATTATCTATTATATAAGCGCCAAAAGGAGGTGCTTTTCCGTTTTGGCGTTTTGCTGTCACCAGCGAGAGTCGGTTTGAAGAGTTTGACAAGGCATTTTGCAATACTTCCTGCAATGCAGATGACAGTGGCGAAAAAGAAGTGCAGGGGGATCATTTTCATGGTCATGAGCACGCCTTTATGCTTGATGCCCATACGGATGAAATGGCGGTTCAGCGTCAGCCAGACCAGGAAAAAAGCCAGCGTCCACAGCCAGGGGACCATGCCGCACAAGGACGCCAGAACGGACAGCGTGGTCAGGCAGGCGAATATCGGCCCCAGCACGGATTTTTCAATGGAAATATAGGTGAATGGCGGTTTTTTTCCTTCGGTTATGGCCACGGTCAGGTAAATACGGGATACGTAATTTTTCAGAAGCGTCAGAAAGTCAGGAAACATGTGCCGGGTGACAAGGGTGGTATTGCCGGCCGAACTATAGCCTGCCTCGTAAAACCGTATCCACATTTCTTCTCGTTCAACGCTTGCGCCCGCAAAGCATTTTTTGAATCCGCCGAGCGCCTGAAAACTTGCGGCGGAAAACATTTCACCGCCGCCGTTCATCTGGCCGTTCACAATCACCTGGCCCATCTTGTCGGTGGGAATATACAGAACGGAATCCACCAGGGCCTTGTAATGGGCGCACAGCGTATCGTTCAGGGGATCGGTGGAATAGCGGAAGTGCACCAGGTCCACGTCGTATTCCGTGGCTGTTTGGACAAGTCCGGAAATCAGGTCCGGCCGAATGCGTACGTCGCTGTCCAAAAACAGCAGCCATTTTCCTTTGGCCTCGGCGGCGCCGAAATTTCGTGCGGCTCCGCTGCCCTGGTTTTTCTGGCGCAGCACGCGAACCCCGGAAAAGGATTGGGCCACGGCTTCACTGGCATCCGTGGAACCGTCGTCCACAACCAGTACTTCAAAGTGAGCGTACTCCGAACGCAGCACGGTTTCCAGGCAGACGCGCAGCTCCTGCGCGTTGTTGTAGACCGGAATGATTACCGAGACGAGATCTGATGAGGTGGAAAGTTCAGCATGCATTGCGACATCTTTAGTAAAGGTAACAGGTTTTTTCAACAGGGTCTTGTGCAAGGCAGCCGGTGCCGCAGGATCCGAGGACCGGAATAACCGAATACTTCCTCAAACCGCAAAGCGTCAAGGCTCCTGCCCGGTTGTCTGTCCGTTCTCCCGTACGAAGTCAACAGTTCGCTTTTTTTTAATCCAGACTTCCGAGCCAAAGGCCTCGTAAGCGCGCGTATAGCCCGTACTCTGCAGCACCTTTCGTGTCGCCGCGATGTACGGAGCCGCTTGTTTGATGGAGACCGCCGCCGGGGTATAGCGCTCCAGGCCCTGGCGGAAGCGGTTCGGATCCCCTTTCTGCAGCTGCCCGGAAACGTAATCGCGCAGCCAGATCCGTTCCTGCAGTTCCGGTTCGGTCCATAAGCCCCGCATCAATTGATCCCAATACCCGACGATGATCACCGGGGACGGATGGTTGGAAAAGGTGGGCAGCCATGTACTTTGCATCACGGGAAGCAACACCCTGTCCTGCGGGCCGAAGCGCTTTGCGACCCATTTGCTCACCAGGTATTCTTCCCGAGGCACTTTCAGGCCAGGTTTGCGTATGGTGACGTTGTTCTCCGCCGAAAGAAGGTAGTGCGATGGCAGGATGAAGAAAAAAAGCGCCAGCAGACCGCCAAAGAGCGCGAACATACGCGGCGTGGCGCGGTCCGGAGTTGGAGTCCGCCGTTCCTGGAGCAGGAGTCCCGCAAGCAGCACCAGAAATATGACCGCCATTGTCGGACCATGACGGCCGGCCAGCGCGGTTTTGCCCTGGAGAAAGTCCGCGCCGAAATCGGGGACGGCCAGGGAGGCGACGAGTATTCCCGCAAGGGGAAACAGATAATAGCTGCCGGTGAAACGGAGCGGCCGCCTGAAGAAGACAGGGGAGGAGAGCGCGATGGCGCAGAACAACGGCACGGGAAGCAGCCAGAGAATACGCCAGTACAGGATGGCCGAGGTCACATATTTGACAACAAAGGGCGCCAGATACGGATTGAGGAAGACAAGAAAAACGATCAACGGGCAGATGAGCGCGTACCTGCGCGCAAGGGGTGTCGGACAAAGCGTCCAAGCTGTCAGCGTCACGTACCAGATCAAAAATGCCAGGGGCGACCAGCCCAGGGACAAGCGTATGAGTTTTGCGGTGTAGTCGTTGATGTTGCCGCTTTGCATGGTGTGCATGAGCGGGGAGTCGAGCGTCGTATAATACAGCAGCCCGGCCATGCCCAGGACATAACAGGACGTCAGCAGGAAAACCGCCAGCCGTTTGCCGTGTCCGTGAAATCCCGTCATGCCCGAAAGCACGGCCGTGCCTCCCATGACAGGAGCGGCCCAGGCCGCGGTGGAGGACATGCCCAATGCGCCGATCTGCGCCGCGCAGAGCAGCAAAGCGGTACGCAGTTCGAGCTTTTTGCCCAGTTTCAGCCCGTACAGGGTGATGCAGGGGAAGAAAAAGGTCAAAAACATGCTTTTTCCCTGGTGCATACGCAGGTAGCTGAAGTTCCCCCATTCTCTGTGCAGCTCGCCCAGGGTCAGAAGCGCGGCTTCCAGGGCAACCAGCAGCCACGGCCAGTGCCGGGGGGCAAGACAGCGCAGCAACAGTCCGTGGGCCAAGACGCAGAGTATGGCCCAAAGGGGCGCAAAAACCAGGTGCATCAGCACAATGGCGGGCGCGCCGCTCAGAACGCTGGCTGCTGCGGCTATGCTGGGCAGTGATTCGAGCTTGTACGGAGGAAACAGATACGGCAGTTTTTCCAGCGGGTACATGGAATCGGATCCGAAAATCGCCTGTTGCGGATGATCCGCGAACCAGACGGCAGTGCCGACGTAATTCATGTCGTCGGTGTCGCTGCGGTGGCCGGCAAGCACAAGGCCCGCCATGAGCAGGGCGACCATCCAGAGCAACAGCACGGCCTTTGTCTCCGACGCGACAGGCGCGCCGGGCGGATTTTTTCGGGAAAGCCAGCAAGCCGCCGCAAAGGAGGCCGTGCTTCCCCACCAAAATATCTTGAAATTATGCGTGGCAAAAAAGATCAGCACAAGTGCCGCGCCACAGGCAAGAAATCCCCAATAGCGCGGATGGGTTTCGAGTTCGGGACCTTGAGCCGCAGAAGGAGCAGGCGCTGCTTCCGCAGTTCGAGCGGCAAATGGTTTTCGAAGCAAAAGAAGGGCGGCAAGAGAAAAGCAGGCGGCACAAGGAAACAGCAGAAGCAGACCGTTGAGGGAGATTCCCGCAAAGGCGGCAAGGTTGCTGCACACGGTCCATACGGCGAACAGCAGGACAAAACCTTCAACCAGGCGCCTGTCCAGCGAGGTAAGAGATGTAGAGGACGCGTTTTCCATTTTATTTCGGGTCATCCGTGCAGTAATGAGGAACAACGAAGCAATGTGCGACTATGTCCTTGACTTTGATTGCATTGTGGATACATGCCGGATCGGAAGGTCGTGTTTGCTGGTGGTTACAGGTGGAAAAGCCGAGGAGTGTGCTGAACCGGTGGCGCGACGTACGCTAGTTCCATTATCTGGCAATGAGGGATAATTGAATATTCGTTCACTGTCCAGGTTGGCTGGATTATTAAGGTACCAAAAACGTTGGATCCGGCAGGGGGAAACAGATGCTCGAGGCTGATCGGTAATGCCGGCTGAAACGGACTATCGAGCGATAACATTTTTATGGACTGTTCCCGGCCTATGTTCTAGTTCAGGTCCATTGTTGCCTGTGGAAGCGGCATCTGACAGATTTGCCGTCGCAATTTGAGCTCATTTTTGTCCGATCATAGGGTATCCGCCTGTTGGGTAGCAGTCCGATAGCATATTGATAGACGAACTACAGCTTTTTTGAGGAATGATGAAGATGAAATTTTTTGTATCGATAGTAAAAGCATCTCTTTCAGTGGTATTGTTTTCTGTGTTGCTGTTTTTCGGGTATATCGTTTATTTGAATTTTTTTGCTTCCGGGTTTTTATTTTACGATGGACTTATTGGATTGTGTATAACATTTATTTTGATTCTGGTTGTAATACTCCTCTATGCGCATAAGCAAAATAAAAAAGATTCCCAAAGTGTGGCAAAGGAACTTTTTCTCGGGCTGCTTTCAGGATTGTTTTTGGTGTACAGCTTCCATATAACATTTCCTACAGTTATAAACAGAGGTATTTCTCTCTATGTGATAAGTCGGCTTGATGCGCATGGAGGGCAGAAAATCAATGCAATACGCGATGATTATCTTTCCGGTTATGTTGATAATTATAGTACTGTTTGCCGACGTATTGATGAACAGGTTTCCAGTGGAAATGTCGTGTTCAAGGATGGACGGTATCACATAACGCAAAAGGGGCAACGTATTCTTTCTTTTTTGCAGGGAGTTTCTTTCCTTACAGGGCAGAGTGATTACTATATCAAGGAAACGGGTCAGGCGCATCCTCCTCTCCACTATGACGTGCGAAATGGGCAGTGCCGCCGCGTCGAATAGCGTGAGGGGGCAGGAAGAATTGGAAAGGGTAGATGCAGCCAGCAGCAGTATCGGCGGTCTGTACGGCATTGTGCCGCAAAGCAGGAGGCCGGGAAAAGGGCTTCGTGATTTCGTTCACGTAATTGCTTGACAAAACGTCTGATTCTTTCTACTGAAAACTTTCGAGTAATCAAGGATTGCTAGGCATCAATGTCTCGCGTACGCCGTATCGGGCATCTTGTTGTAAAGGTGACGGTGTTATAAGACGAATTTTGAAGCGAAGCGCAGTTCGAACACCAGAGTCTTCAACCAATTGTAAACCTATGTGGAGGTAAGGCAATGGCGAAACATCCAACTCCTATGTTGGACCAACTTGAAAGCGGGCCCTGGCCCAGCTTTGTGTCCGACATTAAACAGGAATGTGAGCACAGAGCGGCTAATCCCGACAACGTTGAATTTCAGATTCCTACAGACTGCCCTGAGGATTTGCTCGGCGTTCTCGAGCTCTCCTTTAAGGACAAAGAGACGCACTGGAAGCACGGCGGCATCGTTGGCGTATTCGGTTACGGCGGCGGTGTTATCGGTCGTTACTGCGATCAGCCCGAAATGTTCCCCGGCGTGGCGCATTTCCACACCGTTCGTGTCAACCAGCCTTCGGCTAAGTACTACACCACCGAATACCTCCGCGCCCTTTGTGATATTTGGGATATGCGTGGCAGCGGTTTGACCAATATGCACGGTTCCACCGGTGACATCGTATTCCTCGGTACGACTACTCCGCAGCTTGAGGAAATTTTTTACGAACTGACCCATAACCTGGACACCGACCTCGGCGGTTCCGGCTCGAACCTGCGTACTCCCGCTTGCTGTCTCGGCCAGTCCCGTTGTGAATTCGCCTGCTACGACACTCAGGAGCTCAGCTACCACCTGACCAACGAGTACCAGGACGAATTGCACCGCCCGGCATTCCCCTACAAGTTCAAGTTCAAGCTTGACGGTTGCCCCAACGGTTGCGTTGCCTCCATCGCACGTTCCGACTTCTCTGTAATCGGTACGTGGAAAGACGATATCAAAATCGACCAGGAAGCTGTCAAGGCTTACGTCGGCGGCGAATTCAAGCCCAATGCAGGCGCCCACGCCGGCAAGGACTGGGGTGCCTTTGACATCGTCAAAGAAGTTGTTGACCGCTGCCCCACCCAGTGTATGTCCTACGACGGCACACTGACCATCGACAATGCCAACTGTACCCGTTGCATGCACTGCATCAACGTCATGCCGCGCGCTCTGAAGCCCGGTGATGAGAAAGGCGCCACCATCCTCTGCGGCGCCAAGGCTCCGATCCTCGATGGTGCGCAGATGGGTTCCATGCTCATTCCGTTCATTCCGGTTGAGCCTCCGTTTGACGAGATCAAGGAAGTCATCGAAAACATTTGGGATTGGTGGATGGAAGAAGGTAAGAACCGCGAGCGGTTGGGTGAAACAATGAAGCGTCTGGGCTTCCAGAAGCTGCTTGAAGTCACCAATACCAAGGCCATCCCGCAGCACGTATGTGAGCCCCGCAACAACCCCTATATCTTCTTCAAGGAAGATCAGGTTCCCGGCGGCTGGACGCGTGATGTCGAAGAATTCCGCAAAAGACACCAAAGATAAGAAGGGGAGGAGACAATCATGGCATTTATTTCCTCTGGATATAATCCCGAAAAACCGATGGAGAACCGGATCACCGACATTGGTCCTCGGTACTACGCGGACTTCATGCCTCCGGTACTTAAAAACAACAAGGGCAAATGGCTCTACCACGAAATCGTGGAGCCCGGCGTGCTCCTGCACGTGGCTGAAAGCGGCGACAAGGTCTACACCGTACGTGTAGGCGGCGCCCGTCTGATGTCCGTTACCCACATTCGCGAAATCTGCGAAATCGCAGACAAGCATTGCGGAGGACACCTCCGCTTCACCACCAGAAACAACATCGAATACATGGTTGAGGACGAAGACGCCCTCAAAGCTCTGAAAGATGATCTGGCCAGCCGCAAGTTCACCGGCGGCAGCAGCAAGTTCCCCATTGGCGGAACCGGCGCCGCCGCATCGAACATGATTCACACCCAGGGTTGGATCCACTGCCATACGCCCGCCATGGACGCCTCCGGTCCGGTTAAGGCCGTTATGGACGAATGCTTCGACTACTTCTCCACCATGAAGCTGCCCGCACCCGTCCGCCTGGCTCTGGCCTGTTGCCTGAACATGTGCGGCGCCGTGCATGCTTCCGATATCGGTGTTGTCGGTATTCACCGCAAGCCTCCGATGATTGACCACAAGGTTCTGGACAACGTCTGCGAAATTCCGCTGGCCGTTGCCGCCTGCCCCCTGGGCGCCATCAAGCCCACCAAGACCGAGTTTGAGGGCAATAAGGTCAACACCGTTGCCGTCAACGACGATCGCTGCATGTACTGCGGAAACTGCTATACCATGTGCCCGGCTCTGCCTCTGGCCGATGCCGAAGGTGACGGCTGCGTCATCATGGTTGGCGGTAAGGTTTCCAACCGCATCAGCCATCCCAAGTTCTCCAAGGTCGTTGTGGCTTACATCCCCAACGAACCTCCTCGCTGGCCCACATTGACCAATACCATCAAAAAGATCATTGATGTTTACGCTGAAAATGCTATGAAGTATGAACGTATCGGTGAATGGGCCGAGCGTATCGGCTGGGAAAAGTTCTTCGAACTGACCGGCATCGAGTTCAGCGAACACTGCATTGATGACTTCCGGGATCCTGCATACTACACTTGGCGTCAGTCTACTCAGTTCAAGTTCACTAACGCCATCGACTAGTCTACAGGCCTTATGCTTAACTTCCGGGCGCGGGTTTTCCGCGCCCGGTTAAAACAAAAGAGGCTAGCACCATGGAAGAGAATAAACAAAAAGTTCTCGAATTCCTCGCAAGCAAAAAGGGAAAAACAAAATTTTACTTCAATGATTTCACGAAGATCTTTCCTGATATGAAAGCACGTGAAGTCAAAAAAATTCTGACTGCCCTGGTGAACGAGCAGAAGCTTGAGTTCTGGTCCAGCGGTAGCACCACCATGTACGGTCTGGCTGGCGCCGGTAAGCAGCATGCCGGCGAAGGCGAAAACTAAAAAGCCTACGCTTTTCACGAGATGAACCGACCGCGCCTGATTCTGGCCGGACTCAGCGGCGGCGCGGGCAAAAGCACGCTTACATTGGGGCTTTGTCGCGCGTGGGTCAGGCAAGGTCGGAAAGTACAGCCCTTTAAGAAGGGTCCGGACTATATCGACGCTGCCTGGATGGGCCTTGCCGCTCAAACCACGGCTACAAATCTGGACCCTTTTCTCATGCCTGAACCCACGGTACGCGCTTTGTTCTGGGACAAAGTCGTTACTGGTGATGTCGGCGTTATCGAAGGCAACCGCGGACTTTTTGACGGCAAGGATCTCTCCGGATCCTGTTCCACTGCCGAACTGGCCCGCTCCCTTGAAGCTCCCGTCATACTTATTCTGGATTGCACCAAAATGACCCGTACGGCTGCGGCCGTGGTGGCCGGCTGTCTTCATTTTGAATCCGGCTTCGAACTCGCCGGAGTCATCTGCAACCGCACGGCCGGCGACAGGCACCGCCAGATGCTCATACAGTGCATCCAGGAATATACCAAAGTCCCGGTCCTCGGCTGTCTGCCGAAGATTTCTCCCGACCCTATTCCCGAACGCCACATGGGGCTGATGTCGGACCGTGAACTGGGAGACCAGGACCCTGTGCTCGAATCCATCGCCGATGTGGTGGAAAAACACATTGATCTGGATGCTTTGTGGCAAATTGCCTGCAAAGCGAAAGCGCCCTCGGATGCAAAATTTCCGTCCGGTCCGTTATGGCCTGCACCTGCACCGACTCAGGAGCCCGTAGTCATCGCCTATGTTCGTGATGCGGCCTTCTGGTTCTACTACGAAGAAAATCTGGAAGCCTTGCGGCGGGCAGGCGCCGAACTGGTGGAAATCAGCCTTCTTGAAACCGAAGACTGGCCGGATTTCTGCGGCTTGTATATCGGTGGGGGATTTCCGGAAACACTGGCGTTGCAGTTGGCCCGAAATGCGACTGTGCGTCAGCGCGTCCGTTCCCTGGCGGAGATGGGGTTGCCCATCTATGCCGAATGCGGCGGTTTCATGTATCTGGGGCAACATCTCATCTATCAGGGCGAACGTTACCCAATGGCCGGGGTGTTTCCGGTCAGTACGGAGTGCGGGGACAGACCACAGGGCTTGGGCTACGTGCAGGCCGTTGTTGAGCACGCCAATCCGTTTTTTTCAGTGGGTGATGAGCTGATGGGCCATGAATTCCACTATTCGCATTGCCTGGCAGAAGACGGATCCGTCCTGACTCTTTCTCTTAAAATGCAGCGGGGCCAGGGACTGCTGGCGGGATACGACGGGCTTGTCTACAAAAAAACCTACGCTGCCTACACTCATATTCACGCGCTGGGCGTGCCTCAATGGGCGCCGAATTTCGTGAACGCAGCCCGGCAGTATCAATCCGCTCTGTTGTAATGCGTTCTGGTACGCCAGGCCCTCGCATCTTTTTCCGAGTTGCTTTTCCGCAATGCTGCATATAGCATCCGCATCCGGAGGACTTTGATTCGGTATGCTGCTATACATCCATGTCCCTTTTTGCAAAAAAAAATGTGATTATTGCGCGTTTTATTCGCAGGAATTCGATTTTGCGGACCTGGAATTGTATGTCGACACCCTACTGGAAGAAATTAGGCTGCTTGGTGAGCACTGCGGCCATGCCAAAGCGCACACGCTCTATTTCGGCGGTGGAACGCCGAGTCTGCTGCCGCCCTGGGCCTTGTTCGACATTGTCGGCGAACTGGACCAGGCTTTTTCTCTGCCCCAACAGTTTGAATTCACCTTCGAATGCAATCCGGATTCCATTGACGACGACTATTTGCGCGAACTCAAGATGCTCGGCGTCAACCGGCTTTCAATAGGGGTGCAGAGTCTGGTGGACGGCAACCTCCAGCTTTTGGGGCGGCCGCATACCGTCACCCAGGCTGTCCGCGCCGTATATGCCGCCAGGCGACAGGGGTTCGCCAACGTCAATCTGGATATGATGTTCGGCCTTCCTGGGCAGCGTTTACGCCTCTGGCTGGACGAGCTTAAGGAAATTTGCGAACTCAAACCAAGCCATTTTTCCTGCTACAATCTAACGATCGAGCCGGGTACTCCGCTGGAAGACCGCTGCCATACGCGCGAGGTCTTGTTGCCCGAGGAGGAAGAGCAGGCCAAAATGTTTCTGTACGGAGCGGAGTTTCTCGAGTCGCGGGGCTACTTGCAGTATGAAATATCCAATTTCGCCAAAATGGGGTTTCAGTCGCGTCATAACATGGGCTATTGGGAAGGCGAAGACTATGCCGGGTTCGGGCCGTCGGCGGTTTCCACGCTAGAGGGAAAACGGCGTACCAATCCGCGTGATTTGCGCCTGTGGGCCGAGGGCGTACGTGATGGATATGAAAACACCGCTGTGGAAGAACTGGATCTGGCAACGCGCATCAAGGAAATGGTGATGTTGCGGCTGCGGACTTCCAGAGGACTCAGGCTCAAGGCGTACCGCGAACTGACCGGCCGTGATTTCGTCAAGGAGCACCAGCAAATGGTCAATGTGCTGCATCAAAAGGAATTGCTCCGGATTCAAAAAGGCTATCTGCGTTTGACCAAGCACGGGATGCTCGTATCAGATGCCATTTTGTCGCATTTTCTCAAAGATTGAATTCTGCCGTCATGAAAACGGCAAATCAACGTGGTTTGTAGGAATAAATTTTCGGCAGCCGACTGATGAAGCAGCCGCATACGGTTAGAATTTCCCCATGCATCTTTTAGCAAAAACAGGACAGCGTATGGAACATCATATCCAGTTCGACCAGGAAAAAGACGCCTTAGTGTTATTGGATCAACGGAAACTGCCTCTGGTGGAGGAATGGTTCGAGTGCAAAACCAATGAGAATGTAATTTACGCCTTGCAGACCATGGTGGTACGCGGTGCGCCTGCCATTGGCGTGACAGCGGCCTACGGTTGCTATTTGTGCGCGCGAGAGGTGCAGGCTGCAGCGCCCGCGGACTGGCGCCAGTCTCTGGACAAAGAACTGACCGCTTTGGCGGATGCGCGCCCCACGGCAGTGAATCTGAGCTGGGCCGTGGAGATCATGCGCGGATTGTGGCATACGGACGCTGACCTCGAAACGCTCTGCGCCGTATGGCTGGACAAGGCCAAGGCCATGCACCAGGAAGATATTGCAATCTGCAAAATGATCGGCGTATTCGGCGGAAAAGTCCTGGACGATGGGGATACGGTAATGACGCACTGCAATGCGGGCGCTCTGGCCACTGCCGGATACGGCACGGCTCTGGGAGTGATTCGCGGGGCCATTGACCAGGGTAAAAAGATCAAGGTCATTGCCAATGAAACCCGTCCTTTCCTCCAGGGCGCGCGTTTGACAGCTTATGAACTGGCCGTGGACGGTATCGATGTGACCGTGGCCTGCGACAACGCCGTGGGCCTGCTGATGCGCCGGGGCATGGTGGACAAGGTCGTGGTCGGCGCGGATCGAATTGCCGCCAACGGGGACGCGGTCAACAAGATCGGCACCTACACGGTCGCCGTGATGGCTCGTGAGCACGGGGTTCCCTTTTATGTTGCCGCGCCGCTCTCCACCATCGACCGGAATACGGCCACCGGCGACCAGGTTCCCATCGAGAACCGTACTCCCCATGAGGTGACGCATGTGGGCGGCGTACAGATAACGCCCAATGACGTCCCGGTATTCAATTTTGCTTTTGATCCGACGCCGAACGAACTGATCGCCGGCATTGTGACGGAAAAAGGCGTGCTTCGGGCTCCGTATACGGATTCCATAGCCAAAGCTTTTGCGGACGGATAACTCATTTTGTTGTTGCGGGCAGCAGACGCACGCGCTCGAGGTATTCCATGAGTTCGTGCGCTGTTGCCAGAATCTTCGCCGCATCTTCGGCTTCAGCCGCCTGCTGGATCACCTGCCCCAGTTTGCTGACCAGATTCAGACCGAACAGCTTGCCTTCACCTTTCATTTGATGGCCAATGGTACGGGCATTGTTGAAGTCTTGTTTTTGGACGAGTTCTTCAAGCCTGAGCAGATTGCTTTTGACGTTTTCCACAAACCGGGGCGCAATTTCAAAGAGGTCCGGATCGACTGAAACAGAAATCCGCGGCTGGGATTCTTGCGCGGGTAATGCCTGAGGCCCTTCCTGAACCAGGGGGGTGGGGGCGAAAAAGTTGTCGAAATCCGGCGGGGAAAACCAGGCGTATATGGCGCCCATAAGCAATTCTTTTTTGATGGGTTTGACCAGGTGCAGGTCGCAGCCGGCCTCCAGGCTTTTTTGCTTGTCGCCTTTCATGGCGTAGGCCGTCATGGCGAAAATGGGAGTTTGCGTCTGTCCGTGTTCGTTTTCCCACTGCCGTATTTTTCTGGTCGCGGTGTAGCCGTCCATGATAGGCATCTGGATGTCCATGAGCACCAGGTCGTAACGTTGCTCTTGAAATTTTTGCAGACCGATCTGGCCATTGGCTGCCAGTTCGATACGGCAGGCCGTATCCTTGAGATAAGATTCCACAACCACGGCATTGAACTCCGAATCTTCCACCAGCAAAATCTGCAGAGCGGGAAAATTTTCAGTGGAAGGAACTTCCCTGAAATGCCAGAGCGGAGGCAGCCCCTGAGCCGGATCCGGGGAATGGGGCGTCATCCGGATCGTAAAACAAAATTCGCTGCCTTTTTCCGGTTCGCTGGTGAACCAAATGGACCCGCCCATGAGCTGCACCAGTACCTTGCTTATGGCCAGCCCGAGGCCTGTGCCTCCGTATTTGCGGGTAATGGAGGTGTCCGCCTGAGTAAAGCTGTCGAAGATGCTCTCCCGCTGCCGCGGCGAAATGCCGATGCCCGTATCGCTGATGGTAAAGCGTACGAGCAGGGGGTGGTCAGGGGCGTTCTGGTCCTGGTCGTTTTCGTCGGCATCAATGCGCAGGCGCACGCTGCCTTGCTCGGTGAATTTAACCGCATTGTTCAGAATGTTCAGCAGCACCTGGTGCAAGCGCATGGGATCACCAGAATAAAATGTGGGAAGTTCCGGATCTATAGTGGATTGCAATGTGATGTTTTTGGCCGCGGCGTGGGGGCGCAACGCATCGAGTACTTTGCCCACGATGTGCGCGAGTTGAAACTGCCGTTTTTCCAATTGGAGCTGGCCGGTTTCGAAACGGGAGAAATCCAGGATATTGTTGGTAAGCGTGAGCAAACCTTCACAGGCTGTTTTGAGAATGCGGACATAGTGCAGCTGCGTATCACTTAAATCCGATTCCGCAAGCATTTGAGACATGCCCAGCATGGCATTGATGGGGGTGCGGATTTCGTGGCTCATGGATGCCAGAAAAATGCTCTTCGCATTGTTGGCCTCTTCGGCTTGTTCCTTGGCTTTTTGCAATTCACGTTCAATGCGTACTTTCTCTTCTATCTGTCGAATCAGGAGTTTGTTTTTGCGGCGCAGTTCTCTGGTTCTATTTTCAATGATCTGCTCAAGCCGTTCCAGGTAAAGCTGTTCCTGCTGTCTGGCATGTTCGCCCACAGTATCGACAACAGTGGTGTCCTGAAAAAAAAGGAGGAAACGGTTGTTTGCGGCAGGGTCAGAGCCGGAAGGAAAAACGCGGATTGTTCCCCAGGCAATACGTCCGTCCATACATTGAATATGGGTTTTGAATCTGCTTGATTCCTCGCCGGCGTCAAGCCTGTCGCGTATCTGCTGCCAGTTGTCCTCATTTTGAAATAGTATTTCGGACAAGCTGTCGCCAATTGCGGGTACCTCCTTGGGGGAAGCAAGGCCGAGAATTCGTGCCGTGGCGTGATTGGCTTGCAACGATCTGCAGTCCCGGTCGCAAATGATGATGCCTTCCACGGTGTTTTTGAAGAGTGTGGCGCATTGCTGCTCGTTCAAAATGGAATCCCGC
Source organism: Desulfovibrionaceae bacterium (assembly GCA_963677785.2). Classification (GTDB taxonomy): domain Bacteria; phylum Desulfobacterota; class Desulfovibrionia; order Desulfovibrionales; family Desulfovibrionaceae. The sequence continues at coordinate 1,813,269 of CAXXDH010000003.1, forward strand.
AGTTGCAGAGTGTTTTTCGGCGGAAGGACGCCTTTATTTTGCAAATAAATCAACAGGGCGGAAGCAATACCTGAAAAAAGCGCCGCAAGGAGGCAAGAGGCGAGAATAACGCTGCGGTCGTATTGGATATTCGGTACGAGAAAGGAAAAGAGCAGTCCCCAGAGAAAGACGATTCCACTGCAGAATATCCAGAACGAACAATGGATTTTTATAACATTGAAACGTGACGGCATAAGTTAACAGGGGATGCGTGTTAATTTTGGAAAAAAACGCCGGTGCTTGAAAGTATACGGAAAAAGACCGGTTGAATAAAGCGGTTCGGACAAGGGAAAAATCGGGATCAATAAGCGGAATCATGAACAGGACAACCATCTGCAAAAAATGTAAAAAAAATATGTGTAACTTGGGTATTGTAACGCTCTAGCTGATTATAACGTCAAGAATAGAGGAGAATATTCGCAAGTGCCGATGAAAGAGGCATGAACGGCTGCAGATCAAAAAATATGGACAATGTCATGGAGCTGCGGGCTGTGTCCCAAGGAGCCGGAGGAATAGATAATGGATTGCGTACTGCACATTGGATTGGAAAAAACAGGCACCACCAGCATTCAGCATTGTCTGGCCAAGAACAGGAACCAATTGAAGTCGCAAGGCATTTTGTATCCCGCATGCCTCGGTGAATTCGGTCATGTCAAACTGGCCGCCTATGCCGCGGATGAAGAAAAAATCTGCGACATCCGCACGGGCCTTGGAATAAAGAGTCCTAAAGAAGTACTGCGATTCCGGCAGAACGTGTGTCTACAGCTGGAGCGGGAAATGACGCAAGGCAAGTATACTACTCTGCTGCTTTCAAATGAAAATCTTTCGTCACGCCTGCACGGGAAAAGTGAAATACGCCGTCTGGAGCAACTGGTTCGATTTTTTTGCAACAAGGTCACTGTGTATGTGTATTTGCGCAGGCAGAGCGACATGTATAATTCGGCTGTTTCAACAGCGATCAGTTCCAATTGCTCCATGGACGCCAATGTGATGACCCTGCCTGATTTTAATTCGGATGCTTTTCAGTTTCGCTATAACTATTGGGATTTATTACAAAGATGGGAGGCGGTTTTCGGCAGAGAAAATATCGTTGTCAGGTTGTATGAAAAAGAGATGCTTTATAATGATAATGTTGTGGATGATTTTTTTCATACCGTGCAGTTGGACTTTGTGTGTGAAACAAGAACATACTCAAACAAATCCATGCACAAGGAAAAACTGCTTTTTCTTTACAACTTGAACAAGTTTTTTCCACGGATAGGGGACAAAAAAAACAATCCGTTCTATAAACACGTACTTGATGCTGTTGAATGCATACAAGAAGACACCCCGGTATTTGAAGTTTCAATGTCTGAGACTATAGACGCCTATTTTGAAGATTCAAACAAGGAAATAGCACGCGCCTATTTTGATGCAGAAGAATTGTTTGTAAACAAACATAAAACAGCTGAAAGCAGCGATGCGCTATCCACAATTGATATGGAAAAAAGTTTTGAGTTGTTTTCAGAAGTGCTGCACCATGTGCTTGTCGATTGTTTGATCGAAAATAATATCCTGAAATACGCGCTGAACAAGCACTGCTTGCCGCAGGTAATTCGCAAAATCGAAGACTGCTGTGTTTTTTACAGAGATTCGGATAAGCTGTTTGCGCATCTCGGACATTTGTACCTGCAGAATAAAGATCTTGCCAAAGCACGCGGAGCCTACCTGGAAGCTTTGCGCATAGTGCCTGAGAACGCCGCCTATCATCTGCAAATCAGCGTTATCGACGTGCAGCAAAAGAACATTGCAAGTGCCATAGCATACGCGCAGGCTGCCGTTGGACTGGAAAAGGACAATCCCTATGCCCATTTTCATCTGGGGACATTGCGGATGCTGACCAGAGACTTCCAGAGCGCTCTGGAGTCGCTGGCTATTGCTTTGAAAATAGGGCCTGGAAACAAGGCCTTTATCAATGCCTATAAAAAAGCCCAGGAATATACCGCAGCCGTTGGTTGTTGACGGTCTGTTTTATTTGTAAAAAATCAAGGCAGCAGGCCGCAACTGCACTATCCGGCTGGCTATGTATCGAGCTTGAGTGAGGCTCCCTTCCCGTCTTCTGTGATCGCTCCTACTTCTTTGAAAAACGACACATACCGCAAATCGCGAAATTGAATATGTTTGATGAGCCAGTTGATCATGAAGCATTGCAAGGCTTCATGGGCTGCCTCGGGATCCTGCTCATGCATGGGGAGAAAGGTGTCCAGCTGAGCGGTGAACTCGTCGTGTTCGGCTTTGTGGGATTCCAGGTCTGCATAGCCGTAACGGCGCATGTAGCCTTCTTCCGTCCGGAAATGATACTTGGCATAGCCTTTCAGACTGTCGAGCGCCTCGACCAGGGCGAATTGCGCCCGTGCATCCATGATTTTGTCGTGAAAGCTGTTGATGATTCGGAAAAGTTCCTTGTGCTGCGTGTCGATTTCTTCAATGCCAGTGGAAAGCGAGCCGTCCCATACGAGTATACTCATAGTGGTCCCCCATAGTGTACGTGTAGTACGCAAAAATGTGTCTCGGATTACCCGCCGCTGTGCGTAACAACAAGTTCTGAAGTGGGTATCTCCGCATGGGAACCCGCAGGCGTTTTTCTTGTTGTCGGAGCATGAGGCACCTCGATTGTGATGCGGCGTATTGTAGCGGATCCGTCATGAATTATCCAGACCGCTTTGCATCTTTTTGCTTCAGGTTGTTTGAGTACTATGGCGGGCCGTGAACTTGCTGCTTTGGCAAAGCCGGTATTCATAAGATGCAAGGCCATGCGCTGGCGCTGACCGGCAGTACGCGCGCCCAGAATCACCATGAGCAGGCGGATGCCGTCGCGTTTGGCTGTAAGGATGATGTTGTAGCCCGATGCGCGGACAAAGCCTGTTTTCAAGCCGTCAACACTGGGGCAGGTGCCGAGCAGGCGGTTGCGGTTGCGCAGTCTGGCATCGCCATACCAGGCGTACTTCATGGAGTGCAGGCGCAGGGCCTGGGGAAAACGGCGCAAATATTCGCAGGCCAGACGGAGCATGTCCCGTGCCGTGGTGGTCTGGCCTTTGGCCGGCAATCCATTGGGGTTGCAAAACAGAGTCGACTGCATGCCGAGAAAGCGCGCCCGCTGGTTCATCCGTACGACAAAGGCTTCCAGGCCTCCTGGGAGATTTTCCGCCACCGCAACACAGGCGTCGTTGCCGGACCCGACGGCCATGCCCTTGAGCAGGTCCCAGACAGCGACGTCCCGCCCTGTAACAATGCCCATGCTCGAACCGCCCGTACGGTCCGCCTTGCGGCTGATCCGCATTTTGTCCAAATAGCTGATCTGGCCCTTTTCAATGGCTTCCTGCACCAGAAACAGGGTCATTACTTTGGTCAGCGATGCGGGCGGAACAGGGGTGTCGGCGTCTTTTTCATACAGAATACGCCCCGTGTTCAGGTTCATGACAATGGCCGATTTGACTTCCGGAGGCGGAGCGGAAGGCCGGGCCGCGTACCCCTGCCCGGCAATGACAAGGAAAGCAACACAGGCAGCCGGCAGGAAGAATCGGAGTGGATTTTTCATATGTCGTGATCGTCCGGTGTTGATTGTTGGCAAAAGAAACGTTCCATTGGAGCGGCGTATGGTCTATTTCGAACAATAGGCATGGTAACAGAAAGATATTTATCCAGCTATACGCTACGGTCGGGGAATTTGCCGCAGGCCGGTATTTTTTGCGGCAGGACAGTGCCGGCAGGGCATGTTGTGGCGGATGAACCGTATGAGATCGTACCGGGCCTTGCCAGCTGTGGAGCAAGCGCGTACGAATGCGGAAGAAAAGAATATCCACCGTACGGAGGTTCCAGTGGAACGCATGGTTCGTTTTTTCCTCCCGATGTCGCTTGTTCTGTTTTTTTTCATGCTGCTGGTTGTGTCCGTCCCTGCCCAGGCCGCTCCCCGGTACCAGATCCAAATCGGTTCGGCTAAACAGTGGGATGGGACCAGGTATTTTACTCGCAAGGCTTCCACCGTATTGGCAACGACAGCCTATATAATCAAATTGGGCAATTATTTTACCGTTCTGGTGGGCGATTATGCTTCACGCGACCAGGCGGTCAAGGAACTGCTGCGCATCAAGAAACATTACAACGGCATGGTTGTTTCCTATGCGGACTATGAAGTCCTGGGCGCTTTTGAAAACGGCCAGGAAATCAATGCGGAGGCCGCGGCGAGCATGACCGGCCCCGCAGTGAAACGTCCGTCCCGCAAACAGCCGGTACGCATTGTGGAGAAAGAGGAACTAGCTTCGCTGGACCAGACGCTCGAGGCCAACATCGACAATATCATTGTGGAAGGCTGCCGCTTGAGCAATGAAGAAACCCTTTCCGAATATTTGTTTTCAACCACCTGCAAGTTCGGGGATCTGGACCCGGATGCGATCACGATAGAGGAAAAGTACGGCAACAATTTTTATATCCATGTGGATACCTTGCATAAGCGCCCGTTGATCCGCATGAAACAAACGCAAGACGGCGCGGTGAACTACAAGCGCGACGATGCGCGGCTGGTGCTGCGTTCCAAAACCAGAAACAAGAAATTACTGGCAAAGACCGTAAACGCCCTGCACGATCTTATTGTGTATTGCGCCAAAAACAAGTAGCGCGGCCTGTTGGCCGGTACGGCCGCCGCAGGGGAGTCAGCCTGTTTTTCGAGTCAGCAGGGCCACGTTTTCCACATGGGGCGTGTGGGGAAACATATCCACGGGTTGCACCACCCGCAGTTCGTATTTTTGGGCAAGCCTGCCGATGTCCCGAGCCTGGGTGGCCGGATCGCAGGCCACGGAAATGACGGCCTTGGGGGCGTGTTCCAGAATCTGTTCCAGTACTTCGGGCGCCATGCCGGAGCGGGGCGGATCCGTCAGCAGAATATCCGGCCGGGTTTTTTCGCGCCGCATGGTCCGGCGCATGTCTCCCGCGTGAAAACGGGCCTGACGGATATTATTGCCGCGCGCGTTTTTTGCCGCGCTGTCCAGGGCCTCGCGGCTGATGTCGAAACCTGCCAGCAGGGCGGCATTACGGGCGATGTGCAGGCCTGCGCCGCCTGCGCCGCAGTACAGATCCCAGATGATTTCACCGCCTTTGAGGGCGGCCAGTTGGGCCACAGTGTCATAGATGCGCTTAGCCGCGGCCGTATTGGGCTGAAAAAAGCCGTTGGCCGGGACCGTGTAGCTGGTTTGGCCGATGTTGAACTCCAGCTGGTCCGTGCCGAAAACCCGAAGCGTACGTTCGCCCAGAGCCACCTGCTGCGTGCTGTCGCGTTGCATGTGCGCCAGGCCCGTCAGCCAGGGACAGTGTTGCATCAGCCTGTTTGCCAGCGTTTCCACCGCAGCCGTATGGTTTTTGTTCGAGGTGATCAGCTGCGCTACCATTTCCCGGCCGTTTTCCCGCAACACAAGATACCGCCAGAATCCGGTTCCGGATTTCGGGTCGTAGGCGGGCGCTTCGCCCAGGGCCGGGCAGGACCGGACCAGGTCGAGCACTTCCATGGAGCGTTGCGACTGCAGGCGGCATTGACTGATTTCCACCACTGCGGAAGACGCCCTCCTTTTGAGTCCGAGCCGGGGGCGGTTTTCACCGGCAGGGCAGGGAACAAAGGCGAACTCCATTTTGTTGCGGTAAAACCAGGTATCGGGCGAGGGAATGATGGGGCGGAATTCCACACGATCCGCTTGCTGCAGCCGCCCGATCCGCTCCAGGCTCTCCCGGACGAATTGCTCCTTCCAGAAAAGCTGGCGCTCATAGGCCAGATGTTGCCACGTACAGCCGCCGCAAAGGCCGAAATCCGGGCAGGCGGGGGGGATTTGGCCCGGAGCCGGTTCCAGTACCTGCCGAATGGCGGCTTGTCCATGGCGTTTTTTTACGGACAGGACTTCCACAAGCAGGTGTTGTCCGGGAAGCGCCTGATCTACAAACAGGACAAAGCCCTCGTGTCTGGCTAGCCCTTGTCCACCGGGGACGAGTTTTTCTATGCGTACGTTGAGTTGTGTTCCAGGTTGCGGCATGGGATCACTCTGTTTTGCGAATTGAGCGCCGGGAAAAAAGTTAAAGGGTGGAACATATTGAAATGGTGCAGTAAGTCATTTTTTTTCTTAAGAGTCAAGAACAAAATAGTCAAAACGGACTTGACAAAATACGGAATCTTGGCGATAAAAAAACACGCGGTAAGAACTGCTTCATCATCGAAAATGTAAAGGATTTCTCAATGATCGCTGAACTCTGGCAGAATATGTTACAATCCACGGCGGCTGGGACAGTAGGAGTTACAGGTATTTGGACGTACATGGCCGTTATAATAGTCGTTGCTCTGTATCGTATCAAACAGGGCGATCACATGGATCATTAGTTTATTGCTCCTTTCCCGGTCAGCCTTACCCGGTCATGTCCGGTCCGGCGCGTTACTGTTCAACAGGGCGCGCCGGTCTGGTTTTGGGGCAAAATTCGTTCAGATCCTTCCTTCCGCAAGTTCATTCAAATACTGGCCGTATTCGTTTTTAAGCATTTCCGCGGCCAGGCTTTTCAATTGATCCGCTGAAATATAGCCTTTGCGAAAGGCTATTTCTTCCACGCTGGAGATTTTCGTTCCCTGTCTGTCCTGTACGGCCTGGACAAAGCTCGACGCCTGGTGCAGGGATTCGTGCGTCCCTGTATCCAGCCAGGCAAAGCCGCGTCCGAGAAATTCTACTTTCAGCTTGCCGCGCCGCAGGTAAACATTGTTCAAGTCTGTGATCTCCAGTTCGCCCCGCTCCGAGGGCGCCAGCTTGGAAGCAATGTCGATGACGTTGTTGTCGTAAAAATACAGGCCGGTCACCGCGTAACGGGAACGCGGGTTGGCGGGCTTTTCTTCCAGCGACAGCACCGTATTGTATTCGTCGAACTCCACGACGCCGTAGCGTTTCGGATCCCGGACTTTGTACCCGAAGATTATGCCGCCCTTTTCCAGCTGGGTGCAGCCCTGCAGCAGATAGGATAACCCCTGGCCATAGAAGATGTTGTCGCCCAGAATCAGGCAGACGGTGTCTTTGCCGATAAAGCCGCTGGCCAGGATAAAGGCCTGGGCCAGTCCTTCCGGATGGGGCTGGGTAATGTAGGTAAAAGACAATCCGAGCCGGGAGCCGTCACCGAACATCTGCTCGAAGCGCGGCAAATCCGTGGGGGTGGAAATGATGCAGATTTCCCGTATCCCGGCCAGCATCAGCACGGAAAGCGGGTAATAGATCATGGGTTTGTCGTAGATGGGCAACAGCTGTTTACAGACGCCCTTGGTAATGGGATACAACCGTGTGCCGGAACCGCCTGCCAGGATAATGCCTTTCATAGTATATTGTCTCCGTTTGACATTTCAGGCAATACTACACAAAGCTAACGAAAAAAAAAAGTACTGCGCGGGAGAGTGTTCCCGCCAAAGGAGCCGGCAATGACATCGCGTACTGTGATTTTGGAAACAGGCAACACGACGCTTCGTCTGGAAGGATGTTTGTTTTTGTTCTGCTGTTGTACGGAAGGCGGGAAGCCGAAACTTTTGCAAGCGGACGGCAGCCCGGCGACAGCTCCGGTCGGCGCTCTGATAGGCCCTGCGGACGCCCCCTGGTTTCGGGTCTTGCGCGTCGAGTGGTACAACCCGCTGGGGGCCGCATCCGGCGCCGGGTCTCTGCCGGGCGTTCGCGTGGAGGTTCTGAAAGACGCGCCCGAAGAACTGGCTCCGGACCAGCGGTTGGAGTGGACGCTTTTCAAACCCGGACTGACGCTGGCCTGGGTGACGCTCAGCGACAAAGGCTGGCGCGGCCTTCGGGAGGACGCCAGCGGACCGGCCATAGACGCCATGGCCAGAGAAAAGCTGGAGATAGCCTTCAGCAGGGGATTTCTGCTGCCAGACAATGCCGACAGCCTGCGCGCGTTGTTGACGGACCTGACCCTGACCCAGGGCTACGACCTGGTGATCACCACCGGCGGCACGGGCCTGGCTCCCTCTGACGTCACGCCCGAGGCGACGCTGGCCGTCATCGACAAGCGCTTGCCCGGCATGGAACGCGCCATGCTGCAGGCCAGTCTGCAGAAAACACCGCATGCCATGATTTCACGCGCCGTGGCCGGAAGCCTGGGACAAAGCCTGATCATCAATCTGCCCGGATCGCTCAAGGCCGTACGGGAAAACCTGGAAGCCGTGCTTCCGGCCCTGGCGCACGGCCTGGCGAAACTGCAGGGCGATCCCTCGGATTGCGGCCAACCCGTGGCCTGACGTCCGGGTAAAGAAAACAGCAAATAATTCCCCGGTTTTCTTGCCCTAAGGCCAAGCTTTGCTTATGGTCGTTAATAGGGGGCCCGCTGGGCTATTTTTTCCATCAATCCGGTTGTTCCGGTCATTCTTGGCACACTGACGCATGGCTTATTTTAGAAAATTACAGACACAGCTGAACAAGCTTCAGGAACTCTTTTGTCGCGACGAGCGCTGGATGATCCTCATCAACGCCGACCCGGACGCGCTGGCCTCGGCCATGGCGCTCAAGCGCATCATGATTCACCGCGTGGCCGAAGTGGGCATTGCGCATGTCAATGAGATCAGGCGTCCGGACAATCTTTCCATGATCAGCTATTTGCGCATTCCCACGCGCAAGCTGACGCCCAACCTGGCGGCCCAGTTCGACCGTTTCGCCCTGGTGGATTCGCAGCCGCATCATCATCCGTCCTTCGCGCCCTATACCTTTTCCATTGTCATCGACCATCATCCACGCAAGGAAGAGAAGCCGGTGTTGGCGGATTTTGTGGAAATTAAAAGCGAGTACGGCGCCAATTCCACATTGATGACGGAGTACCTTTACAATCTCAAGGTCCGCCCGGGCCAGTTGCTGGCCACGGCGCTTGTCTACGGCATCAAATCCGATACGCAGAGTTTCGAACGTCCCTTCTGCGATATCGACGTCCGGGCCTTTCGCTATTTGACCAAATTTTCCAATACCCTGCTGCTGCGCAAAATCGTCCGCAGCGAGTTCCGTATGGAGTGGCTGGATTACTTCGCCAAAGCCTTCAACGGGATACGCTTTTTGTACAAGGGCTTTTTCGTGTATCTCGGGGAGGTGGAAAATCCGGACATTCTGGTGGTCCTGGCGGATTTCTTCATGCGTGTGCATGAAACTTCCTGGACGGTCATCAGCGGTTCCTATGACGGAACCATTGTGCTGATCTTCCGCAGCGACGGCTTTTCCCGGGGCGTGGGAGACGTGGGCCGTACGGCCTCCGAGCTGTTCGGCGAACTCGGGTCCGCAGGCGGGCACAAAGCCATGGCCAGGGCGGAAATCCCTTTAGAAAATTTTAAATCTGCCGATCCAGTAACCGTGATCTGGGAAAAGTTACGCAAGGTGGGCAGAAAAAAACGCTCCACTTCTTCCAAAAAATCCTGACGTCCGCAGGACCGCCCAGGCGGTAAAGGATGTGTGCAATGAGTGATTACCTTGACGAACAGTTCAAGACGCTCAAAGCCATCAAGGATGTTTCCAATACGAGCAGCCTGAGCACCTCCGAGTTGTTCAAGGTTTTTGTCGAGATGCGCCAGGGCGTTGATCTGGTCAATACGCAAACCGCCGAGGCCACCGGCAACGATCTGTTCAAGGTCAATACGGACACCGAGGATGATGAAACCATCGACGATACGGATGCTCCCCCCAAGGTGCTGTTTCAGCTCGCCGGAGTCGACATGGCCGTTTCCGAGGATGACGGTTGCGAACTGGACGAGAATGGCCGGATTGTGGATGATCTGGCCTGATCTGCTTTGTGACCTGCTCTGATGCCGGTTGATGCCCTCGGATGGGGCAAGCGCCGGACCTATGCTGCGCGCTGCCGTGTTTTCCCTTTCTTTTATGCCTGCCTTTGACTCTGCTTCGACACCCGTTTATAACCACGGATACTTTTGCCCGCGTATTGGCGGGCGCCAAGGAGAATTTGTATGTGCAAGCGGCAAACCCCGCTGCGGGAAATAACCGTGGTGGCAGGCATCCTCTGGAAAGAAGGGCGTATTCTGGCTGTCCGCCGTCCGGAGGGCAAACCCTGGGCAGGGTACTGGGAGTTTCCGGGCGGCAAGGTGGAGTCCGGCGAATCCCTGGAGCAGGCCCTGGCGCGCGAACTGCACGAAGAACTGGGCGTCCGGCCGTTGGAACCGGAGTTCTGGCAGCACGTATCGCATACGTACCCGGACCTGCAGGTGCAGCTGCATTTTTATCACGTACGCAGTTTTCAGGGAGTGCCGCGTTCGCTGGAAGGCCATCTTCTGGAGTGGGTCGCTCCAGCCCAAGCCCCTGAAAGAACATTTTTGGAAGCCGATGCCGCCATTGTACGCGAATTGAAGAATGTTACCCAGAGCATGTAAGGAGAACAAGGAATGCGCATAGCCGAATTGCTTAAACCCGATGCTCGCTTTGTTTCCATGGAATTTTTCCCTCCCAAGGATGAGGCAAAGCTGCCGGATTTTTTTTCTGTTGTCGAAAAGCTCCAGCCCCTGAACCCGCTTTTTGTCTCAGTCACCTACGGCGCCGGAGGCAGCACCCAGAAAAACACCCTGAACCTGGTGCTGCAGCTCAAAAAGCAGTACGGACTCGAACCCATGGCCCATCTGACCTGCGTGGGCGCCAGCGAGAGCTCCATCGCCGAATTTGTGGAAAGCCTGCAGAACGCATCCATCGACAATGTGCTGGCCCTGCGCGGCGATCCGCCCAAAGGCCAGGAAAATTTCGTTCCGGACAGTGAAGACTTCCAGTATGCCTGCGATCTCGTAAGCTTTATCAAAAAAAGTTTCCCGAAAATGGGCATCAGTGTCGCCGGGTATCCGGAAAAACACCCCGAAGCATCCAGCATGGAAGAGGATTGCCGCCACCTCAAGGCAAAGCTCGACCTGAGCGCTGATTTCGTCATCACCCAGATGTTTTTCAACAACGACCACTACTTCAGTTTTGTGGAATACATGCGCGAAATGGGGGTGAAAAAGCCCATCATTCCCGGAGTGCTGCCCATTTTGTCCGTGGCCACCATCAAACGCATCGCTTCATTGTGCGGCGCGCAGGTGCCCCAGGAGTTCATGGAGCAGCTCGAACAGGCCGATGCGCGCGGACCGGAAGCCGTCCAGGAGCTGGGCGTCAATTACGCCAAACAACAGGTCTGCGACTTGCTGGAAAACGGCGCTCCGGGCGTACACCTCTATACGCTCAACAAGGCCGAAGCCTGCCTCCAGATATTGTCCGACCCGCGGGTCAAAAAACTGCTCAACGGCAACGGCGCGGGCAATCAGGCTGTTTAAACTTCACGCATCACACGTTTTGAATGATCCATAAGAACCCTTTTTCAAGAGGGTTCATATGCCGCCTGAGCTTTGCTATTTAAAAGTTGAAATGCTCTAGACCAGGCAGGCTTTGGCGATACGGAACACGTCGTCGTAGCTGTATTTTTCGCGTATCGCGAGGCTCATCTTTTCGGAGAGTTCCATCTTGACCCGGGATTCCTGCAGCAGGGCCTGTTTGTGGATTTTCAGCCTTTTGCGTACGAAGGGCGCGTCGAATCCGTCGATGACCAGCGAAAGCCCGTCCTGGAAAAAGGCCGAACTGACCAGCTCCAGCAGAGGCTGGCAGGCGAATTTGCCTTTGCGGCGCGACCAGAACACGTAAAAAAGCAGCGAAACCATGAGCTGTTCGGGCTTCTGCCGGTGGTCGATGCTGAAGAACGCGGGAGTTTCCGAAGGGTTTTTCTGGGCCTGTTTCACCAGTTCCTGAACCAGCTCAAAGGCTTTTTCTTCACCCAGGGGGGCCTTGGCGTATTGCGCGGTCATCTTGGCCAGTGATTTGCGCGGGTTTTCTCCTGTGGCGATGTCCATCAGGGAGATACGCATCAAATTGACCTTGCGGGCGAATTCTTCCAGCATGGCCATTCGCTTGAGCGTTGCCAGCTCCTGGACGCGCGCTGGCGAGAGCTTGGAAAAAACTACGTCCAGCAGATATTTGATGTAGGGTTCGCTGGTGTACTCGGCTTCCTCTCCCAGGGGCTTGAACGAACGCTTTTCGTCCACGAGTTTTTTGATGGACAGCCAGTAGGCCGCCACGCCCTCGAGCGGGATTTCAATGATGTCGAAGTCTCGTAGAATATCCATAAGGTATTATCCGGGTAAAACGGACGCGTCCAGCGCCAGAGGGTTCTGTGGACGGCTTTTGTCCCGTATTACCCGATTGGAAAGAGGAAAGGCAAGTCGACGGGCCTGATTTTTCCTTCTCCGTACGGTCTGATTCCGGGCCGCCGCTTTGTCAGGCCAGGGTGGGCGCTGAGGTGCGCACCCGCGTATTCATGGAGCCAGCGCGGGTCCAGTCGTTGAGGATGTAGCTGTAGAGGGCCTTGGCAAAGTCCGAAACCAGCATGATGTTGTTTCTGTCAAAGGCCCCGTCATGGACGTACTGCAGGCGCAGCATATCGCCGTCGAGCACTTCCGGGATAATGCCAGCGAAGAAGAAGCCCATGCGTTCGAGCACCTCGACCGCGGCAGGGCACAGCGCGTTGGACAAGGGCAGGTCCGCAATGACGCTTTTGACGTCCTTTTTCAGGGCGGTGATCAGATGGTGGCGGACAATGGTGGTGAAATCACGTCCCACCTCGTACACCCGGATGTGAGATTCCTGCCAGTCGGGTTTGCCGCGCAACTCGAGTTCGGAATAATCGGCCAGGGCCTTCGGGTGTTCCTTGGGCGATGCGAAATGGCGGACCAGATGGCTCTGGTTGTAGATTTCTTCCATGATCTTGCGGTGGCGTTGGGGCGCGAACACCAGCCGTTCGGGACTAGGCGAAAGCGGCTGGTAGAACAACACGATGCTCTGGCGCTGGCGGCCTTCCTCTCCCACCGTTCGGATTCCGGCGGCCTGGTGCAGCGGCAGCGAGGCCGGCAGGGAATACAGCTGAAGGCCTGTTTCGCGGGCGTTTACGCTGAGTGCGCCCTGCTGGATATAGGGGGCGTCCGTGGTGGCCTTGGTGACGAGTCCGTACAGTCCGAACTTTTTGCCCCAGTTGACCAGGTGTCGGAGCATGAATTTGAACAAACCGTTGTTGCGGGCCCGCGGGTCCACCAGTGCCTCGCGGATTTCCCCGATCATGTCGTTTTTGTTCTGGCGGAGAAGGCAGAGGTGTGAAACCAGCTCGCCGTCCCCTGTTTTTCCAACGCAGCTGACCATCAGCTTGCTTTGCAGCAGATTGCGGATCCTTTCCGGGTAGTAGAGCAGGTCGCTCAGAAAATCATAGCCGCAAGTCCGGTAAACCCATTTGGACAGCTGGACGGCTTCCTCTGTGTCCGCTTTCATGAAGCTCAGCCGGATGGGCTGCTCTTTGGGAAAAGGGGCTGCTTCGGCCAGTTCCGCAGGTTCGTCTTCTTCAGAAAGGTAGTGCGAAACGTCGGGAGCTGGCAGTTTTTTGAACAGCTCAATGCGTTTGCCCTGCTCGCCGCGGTTGATCACTGTGGTCTCGTCCACCACTGAACGCATCAGGTGGCCGCCCAGGCCGCGCATGTCGTTGTTGGCTCCGGGATTGCTTTCCCATTCGTCTTTATTGAGCAGCAACGAGGGGTTGAAGGTCAGTCCCTGATCCTCCACGGCAATGATCATGCCCAGAGGAGGCTTTTCCACCGAGACTTCGTAACGTCCCTCTTCTCCCGGCTCAAAGGCGTGCTGGATAACGTTCAGGCAGGCTTCTTCCGTGGCCATGACCAGCAGTTCGGCGGTCAGCTCCTGTACGCCGGTTTCGGTGAGCAGGGATCTGACGGATTCAAGGACCCAGGGCAGATAGCGCATTTCCGCTTTTACCCGAACGCGTCCTACTTCCCATTGCGCAGCTTGGTTCATGTCGTTCATATCCGGCCCTCTTGTCTAAACGTTGCGCCATGTTAGCATGCTCAAGCAGAATTCACAATAAAATCAAGGTGACATTACAGTGTAATAACGCTTTTAAGACAATGGGAGAGGACGAACGGATTGATTCCGTTCTCTGGGAGGCGCGGCTATTCTTTCATGGTGTCGGCGTAGTAACTGAGCTGGCGGCTGGGACTCAGGTACAGAAGCACTTCCCTGGGCAAACTTTCGGTACGCAGGCTTTGCTTTATCTCCAGGCTGTCTTCAATGACCAGGTCCACCACCAGGGCTTCGCGTTTGGGGATGTCGGGGTGGTAGATCATCACCGCGGGCCGGGAAGGCTTGGAAAGATTGGTGGAGATGACCATGCCGATGGCGCCGTTGGTCAGCTGTACGCAGGTGCCGGGCGGATAAATGCCCATGTTGCGGATGAACAGGTTTAGAATTTTTTCGCTGAGGTGTTTGCGTTCGCGTACGTAGAGATGCTTGATGGCCTCATGTGGAGTCAAACGCTGTTTTTCGTCCGTCTTGTTGCAGAGGTTGTCGTAAATATTGGCGATGGACACGATTTTGGCCAGCGAATAGATCTCCTTGTCCTTGAGCCTGCGAGGAAAACCCGTACCGTCGACCCGTTCGTGATGCTGGTAGATGATGTTGACGCTCTGTCTGGGGAATCCGGCCAGGTCCATGGCGATTTCCGCGCCTTTTTTTGGATGCTGTTCGTAGTATTTCTGCACGGCAAAGCGCATGCTGGTGGCTTTGCCCATGGTCAGTTCGTTGATGGGCATGCGGCCTTTGCCCACGTCATGGAACATGGCGCCCATGCCGAGGTGGCGCATGGCGTCGCTGTCCAGCTGGAGCTGCTTGCCCAGCATCATGGACAGGACCGTGACGTTGAAGGAATGCAGATGCTGCTTTTCCTCCTTGGGCTTGTTGGTCATCAGGTTCACCAGCACGTCGTGTTCGGACAAAAAAGTGTCCACCAGGCCTTGAATGACGTGCTTGGCCTGCTCCACGGCCTCGTTGGAGCGCCCGGACACCCGGCGCAACAGGGTGGCCACCTGGTTCACGGTGGTGTCGTAGCGCTTTTCGCAGGAAGCGAAACGCTGCCGCCGTTCCAGGTTGCGTTCGATGGTTTCCTTTTTGAGGCCGAACAGCTCCTTGCTGACCGGAGTGACCGCTGCCTGCTTTTCTTTCGCCGCCGCCTGGCCGGCGTTCTGAAAAGGCGCCAGGTCCACATTGTCCAAAGGCAGAGGCAAGCGTTCGCTTCTGTTCAGAATGCAGTAGACATGATTCAGCCCGGAAGCGCGCAGCTTTTCGATCTGCTTTTCGTTTTTGATTTTGAACCCCTTGCGCAGCTGCGCGTCCTCCACACTCTCGTCGTCGAGCTTGACGAAAAGTCCGACGCACAACTGTGCGATATGGATAGGGTATTCGGAAAAGGCCATGCGAATTGAATCCTTTGCGCAACCTGAACAATGATCGAAAAAAGTCTGTTGAAACAGACCGTCTCTCCCCCCTGCAGACGCAAGCTAGCGATGCGCCTCTCAGTATAAATTATCGCCATTGATGCCTGAGTGTCAATGCGCCCGGCGATTCACGGGGCTTCTTTGCCCTTGAAACGTTTTTCTTTTTCCTTTTTCGTTACATCAAGATTATTTTTCTTGACGGTCTTCTTCTTATGGGATAATCATTCTCCAGTAACAATGAATTTCATAAAGCCATTGAGGGAGAAAATCATGCAAGATACTGTTTTGCAGGCGCTTATAGATGCTGGAAAGCCCATGCGTCCGGGAGACCTGGCCAAAGTCATGGGTGCTGAGAAGGATGCTGTTTCGAAAGCCATAACGGCTTTGAAGAAAGAAGGGAAAATCAATAGTCCGAAGCGTTGCTACTACGCTCCGGTGGAATAGTTCCTCCCAAAGAACAATACGCCTGGCCGGATATCTGTACGCCCAAGCAGATGCCGGCCGCCTGACTCGGAGCCCGGCCGCCCAAGCCGGGCTCCCTTTTATTTATTCGCGGCCGAGAGCGAAAAGCGCCTCCCAGTCCAGCGGTTGGTTGGAGGAACTGTTTTTTTGTTGCAGGTATTCCCAGCCTGTGTCCGAGATGATGGCGATGGGGATTCTGTTGATGAATTCGCGGCATTCCTCACCCACGCATTTGCAGGACCAGCCGCAGACATCGCAGGTGCAGCCGCCGGTTTTGATCAGCTCCTTCAGGGTTCCGGAGTTGTCGCAACAGCTGTCGCACAGCAGAAGGTAGGGTTTGCGTTTTGTTTGGGACATACGTCAATAATTGGTCGGAGGTGTTTTTGACCACAGCGGACTTTCAGGCCAGAAAGGTCTTCAGTTCGTCGGCCAGGGCCTTGCCCAGGGCTTCCTGTTGCCCGGCGTCCAGGTGAATGCCGTCGGTTCGGCTTCTGGTGATGAAGAGTCCGGCATCGAAAAACAGGCAGCCGAGTTCCATGGCCGTTGCTTTGATCGCTTCGCTCAGGCCTGTGGATTTTTTCACGGCGTTTTCGAACTTGGGCGCCAGGTCCCCTTTGGGTTTTATAAAATCCGGCGGCGCAACCAGCAGAATGGGCGGAACAGGCATTTCGGGCTCAATGGGAGCGCGGCGTATGGCGGCGACAATCCGGGCCAGCCCCAGGGCGGAGAGGGAGGCGTTGAAATTGTGTACGGTCTGGAAATCGTTGGTCCCGAGGCAGACGATCACCAGAGACAAGGGCGCATGGACTTCCATTTTGGTTTCCAACCCTTCCAGACCGTTGCGTCCAGGCTTGAAGGGGTCGTCGCAGACCGTTCGACGGCCGTTGAGACAGTCTTCTATGATACGGACGTTCTTGCCTTTTTTCTGCAGTTCGAGTTCGAGCACTCCAGGCCAGCGCTGCTCAAAGGGGAATCTGGAACGCGTGCCTGGGATGATGCCCCAACCCAGTGAATCTCCGTACACTAGAATGCGATAAGTCACCGGCGACTCCTTTTTGTCTTCAGATCATCAACTGACGCCGCAATTGGCTCAGCAGGCACCTTGCGTGAGTGCAGGCAAAAGGTCAAATCCAACTTGCAGGGCCGGGTACGGAGATGTGTCCGCGTATAGTCAACCATGTTGACGGTCAAAGATATTGACAGTCTGTGGCGGCTATCTTATGTCTCCCTTTCAACACACGCGGCAGCGCCGCGGGTGTCTTGCTCGAACCGCTTCCAAGGAGAGACAGCATGGCGGATCATTTCAGCGACAAGGTGGACTTTATCGTCAGGACCGACGGGCTTCTGAAGGATTACATCGAATCCGTCGTGGTCAAGGCCATCAAGGCTGAAATGCCGGACGACATCTTCAAACAGACGACCCCCAACCATATCCGCGCGGCATTGATGCTGCGTACGCTCCAGCCCTGTTCGCTCAAGGAGTTCGCCATTGCCATGCGGCTGTCCAAGGCGGCGGCTTCCGCCCAGGTGGACCGGATGGTAAAGGCCGGAACCGTACTGCGCGAGGTGAATCCGGAGAACCGGCGCGAGGTGCTCCTGATGGTCAGCCCGGCGCTGGAGGAACATGTGGCGCACGTACATTCGCGGATGATCCGCTGGTTCGGGTCCATCATCGAACAACTCGGACAAGAAACCCTTGAGAAGTGGTACGACGTCATGGTCTCGTTGAACGAGGTGCTCAAACAGAGAATAACAAACGGCGACACGGCCTATTAGAGTATTTTAACTTTGAAGTAGCAAAGCTTCCGGCGGCCTAAGAACCTTTTGGCCAGCTTGGCAGGATAAGAGTATCTAAGCTCCTTGCGCGCTAAGATCCTCTAAAAAAGGTTCTTAAGAATCTCCCGAACTTTTTGATCGGCACTAATATTTTTTATTATAATATATTGTAATTTTGAATATTCGCGGGTCCAGGGGGGCGTTCCCCTCTGGCGGGGTTTGGGGCAGAGCCCCAATCAGCTTATTACAAAAAAATGCTTGAGGCCGTTGCCTGAGGAATTGAGACGTGAACGACAAACAACGTTTTTACGGCGACAGATCCATAGTCGCCATGCTGGCCATGCTCAGCGCTTTTCCGCCCTTGTCCACGGATTTGTATTTGCCGGCCCTGCCGCACATGATGGTGGCTCTCAACGCGGGGCAGAGCGCGGTCAATTTGAGTCTGAGTCTTTTTTTGATTTTTTTCGCCCTGGGCATACTGATCTGGGGGCCGGTCAGTGAAAAATTTGGCCGCAAGCCGATCCTGCTGACGGGACTCGTACTGTATACGCTCGGCAGTGCGGGCTGCGCCTTGTCTACCAACGTGACCATGCTCATCCTGTCCAGGGTGGTGCAGGCTTTTGGCGGTGGCGCGGCCGAGGCCGTGGCCACGGCCATGGTCAAGGACATGTACGACGGCCGCAAACGCGAGACGATTCTGGCCGTGGTCATGGCCATGGTCGTGGTCGCGCCGGTGGTGGCGCCCATTCTGGGGGCCATGATTCTGCAATTCATGTCCTGGCGGGCCATTTTCTGGTCCCTCACCGGTTTTGCCTGCGTGGCTCTGTGCTTGTCCGTGCTGTTGACCGAAACTCTGGAAGAACGTTATGCGGGATCTGTTCTTCGTTCGCTCGGCCGCCTGGGCGTGGTCTTGAAAAACCCCGGATTCTCCACTCTGCTGGTCATCTTTTCCCTGGTGCCGCTACCTTTGATGGCCTTTATCGCGGCCTCGGCTTTTATCTACATCAACGGCTTCGGCATGGGCGAGCAGGAATACGGCCTGTATTTCGGGTTCAACGCCCTGGGCTCGCTCATCGGTCCGCTGTTGTTCATGCGGCTTTCGCGCTGGGCCTCCAGCCGGGCGATCATCACCTCCAGCTTCACTATTCTGGCCTTGGGCGGTTTCATTCTCGAACTGTTCGGCTCCGGCTCGCCCAACGTGTTCGCCCTGACCATGTTCACCGGCACTATCGGCATCAGCATGATGCGGCCGCCTTCGGCGAACATGCTGCTTTCCCAGCAGGAAGGGGACACAGGTTCGGCCGCGTCTCTGATCAACTTCGCGGCCCTGTTCATGGGGAGCCTGGGCATGTTCCTCATTTCTCTGGAAACAACCGAGGCCCTGATCCCGACCCTGGGCATCCTGCAGATGCTCGTGGGCGTGACCTGCGGCATCACCTGGCTGGTGGTCCGCAATCGTCCCTTTATCCGCCTGACCTGATCGGGTGTAGCTGAGAATTATGCATGCCGCGTTCCCGTAGGAAATGCGGCATGCGCCAATTAACATGAAGTAAGAGTCCGGAGAGCCCATAGCGAACGGAATCGCAGAAGGGCAGACTGGAATGCCCGCCGCATCGCATACTGGGGGGATATTCCCAATCCGGGTGCCGGAGTGCGTCAAGACTGCCGTGTTATTGATTGTTGGACCATAGTGCCCTTTCCGTTGTTTTTTTTACGGACGGACAGTTGCATCTCTTTTGTGCCATACTTTTTCAAAAAAATGTATGGCATTCCAATAAAAAATATTGTGGATATCTTGCTCGCTGAAGTGGAAAACATCTAAAAGGTAGTATACGATTTTGACGAGATCTCTGCAATCTCGTTGATCTCCAGGAAGGTCAATAGCGCCATCGTAATCCGAACCAAAGGCGACATGTTTGATGCCTTCTGTCCCGTACCTGTCAGTTATATACTTGACAAGTATGTCGATATGCTTTGCCACACGCATGCTATTGTTCGGTGCATTATTTCGTTTGTCATATTTCAGGTACATTGGAGGGATAAAAATCCCGATAAGCCCGCCAGTCTGCACAATGGCATCAACATCCGCTGCACTCAAATTTCGTAGGCGTTTCTTTTTAGACCCCATTTTACTTTTTGTTATTTCCTCAAACTGCAAACCGCAGTGACTGCAGAGGATTGGCACATTGCGCTTCAGACCTATTTTACAAACAGCGTGTAGTCCATTGCTATGAACATGAGCAACATCAACAGCTATGCCATATTTCATCATTAATTCGATCAGTTGTTCGCCAAGGGCCGTAATGCTGTTGCCAGGTGTCGGTTTGATGCCGTTTTTTTTGAATGGCCATACATTGTAAAAAGCAACTACGCTGGCCGTAGCCACGACCGTATGAAAAGTATGGGCCAGACCTATATACAACACCCCGTCTGTAGCCATCTTTTTCACTCTATCCTGCCAACCGGCTTTATCCATGCTCAGCATGTGGGCTCCCTCTACGCCGGGCGCCACCCCAATCAAATTTTTGTCACGCGCGTCTTGCCAGTCCGGAAAACGCAGTATTCGCACATATCTGTTGTTGCCTCGCACCAACGTACCCAGGTAGTCCACCTGTGTGCAGTACCGATTGAAGTTTTTACTTGAATCATCATAGCGGGCATGTATGCCCATGGCGGCAGCGGAGTAATGCGCCTGGGGCATACGGACAAGATCTGCATGCACGTACTGGCTCATACTATGCGCCCCGTATGCGCCAGGGCTCTGTTCCTTGGAAATATCTTTCGCCAGAAAGGTATTTGGTAGAAATGGATAGATGGGGTATTTACGCAAAATACAATCCAGATGCAAATCAAAAACGCCGTGGGTGGAAAGAGCGGCATGGGCATTTTTGAATTCAGGCGAATCATACGGTATGCTCACTGCTGTCCGGTTAACGTAAAATAAAAAAGTCCAAAATCTCCAGGAAATATGTTATGGAATTGGTGTCTAAGCAATACATAACAAAGGAGATTTTGGACGTGGCTCACCATAACTCAATCCTGAATCAAATGCTATCTTTCATCCCGAGACATGTTTTTCAACGCTTGGAGCGTGAGCACCTTACGGGACGACAGCCCCGAACCTTCGGCTTTTGGAACCAGTTCGTCTGTCTCGTGTTCATTCAACTCTCCGGGCGGAAAAGCATGCGGGACTGCATCAGAAATCTGCAAGCAGCCCCGAAAAGGCTCTACCATCTCGGGCTCAAGCCGGTTTCTCGTTCGACTTTTTCAGACGCGAACAACAAGCGGCCATCGGACTTTTTCCAGGCCTTGTTCGGGGAGATGTACCGTCGCTGTGCGCCTCATGCTCCCAAGCATAAGTTCCGTTTCAAATCCAAACTGATGAGCCTTGACTCCTCCACAATCAGTTTGTGTTTGTCGGTCTTCCCCTGGGCTTCCTTCCGAAGCAAACGAGGCGGGGTCAAAATGCACACACTGCTTGATCATGACGGTCATATCCCTGCGTTCGTTTGCGTGAGCGAGGCCAAAAAGCATGACCTCAGCGTTGCAAAAACTCTCACCCTGCCCAAGGGGTCCATCGTCGCCTTCGACAAGGCATATAACGATTACAGATGGTTCCACCTCTTGGGAAAGCAAGGCGTTCACTTCGTCACCCGGCAAAAAAGCAATGCTTCCTATCGGGTTGTCAAACGCCAGGCAGTCAATAGAAAGCTTGGGGTGACTTCCGACCAGATCATTGAAGTCGCCACAGCCAACGGAAAACTCAAGCTCCGTCGCGTCGGGTTCAAAGATCAGGAGACCGGCAAGCATTACAAGTTCCTGACGAACAACTTCAAACTGGCCCCGAAGACCATTGCCGACATTTACAAAGAACGCTGGAAGATTGAGCTTTTCTTCAAGGAAATCAAACAGAACCTGAAGATTAAAAGCTTTGTCGGCAACTCTGAAAATGCTGTCCTGACCCAAATATATACGGCCCTGATCGTGTACCTTATTGCAGCTTACATCCGGTTCACATCCCGAATAGGCATGAGCGTTCAGCAAATGCTCCAGTTGCTTCAGGTGAACGTATTCGGCCGTATCGCATTGATAGAACTATTCAGACCTCCACAGAAAAGTGACTCAAATGACTATGATTCTAGTTTGTTACGGCTTGCAAATTTAACCGGACAGTAGTGCGGTATGCTGTTTTTCAACATTTCGCAGTCCTCTTATCTGGAAAGAATTGCATCAAGGGGTTCGGCATAATAGAGAGACCATTTAATTTTCGCTATTGGCCTTTTCTCCTCGTCAAGGGAAATTTGTTTCGGTAACCGGCATAAAAAGCCGACAGCGCCGTTTTTGATCGCCGTATCCACCGTAGTTTGCTCTGGTAACGGCAAATGTACCCTTGGTTTGGTGAGAGTGATGTAATTGTACTTTATATGCCTGCCTTTCCATATCCAGGGGGCTCCTTGCTCCTCTTTGACCCGCTCGGCAACAGTGATCAAGTCATAGG
The DNA here is from genome assembly GCA_963677785.2 of Desulfovibrionaceae bacterium. GTDB lineage: Bacteria > Desulfobacterota > Desulfovibrionia > Desulfovibrionales > Desulfovibrionaceae. The sequence goes on from CAXXDH010000003.1 coordinate 1,835,423, forward strand.
GAAATTCGGAGTCCATTCGGCGGCCGTCTTTGACTGCTTCAACCGAATCCATCCATTGATCTCCATCCAGGACGAATTTATCGTCATCTTCCGTAAGAATATGAATTTCAAAATGATAGGATTCAAAATTTTGATCAGCCAAGGTATTCTCAATCATTTTCTCCACAAAACAACTGATCAGAAAACGAATGATCTGCGGGCTCAGAACGCCACTCGCATTTCGTATTAATCGTTCCAGCCGCCACATCATACGTTCTTTTCTTTCATTGACTTCCTTTTTGATCTTTTTTGCATCATCCCTGCCGGCATCGGAGTCCAGGTATTGCTGTCCAAACAGCATGTTGTCGGGAATATCAGGCTGGGCGACTGTTCGGTCTACGTTAATCAAGTTTTCATACTTCATGAATTCATAAGCGCAAAAGCGGCCCGCAAGAAAATCCCTCCTCCGGATGGCATGACTCATGAAACCTTTGAATCCGGACACAGGTGCGCCAAGCAGTTCCACTTTGTCGGGTGCAGGCTTTTCATTCACAATTGTATCAAGATTTTTAAACGGCGCGATGGCAATGATTTTCGCATCCTTGTTTTTGCCGGCCAGGTCCATGAGCAAATCAACGTATACGCAGATCAAAAGTTTGAACTCTTCAAGGCTCCATTCGCCATCGCAATTTTCACTCAAAGTGATGGACCAATCCACATCCAATTCTCTTTTTACCCGCTCCATTTCATCTTTTAATGTCAAGCTGCCTGGAGGAATTTTGCTGTTTTCATAATCCTCCTTAAGCATTTTCTTGCATATTTCACAGAGTTCCTTAGCCACTGCGGAATCGATATCCCCACTTTGCAGTTTCGTTATGACCACTTCGCGTATACGGTCGCGATGGGAAAAATAATCGCATGTCTGAAAAACCTTATCGCCTTCCACGACGCGGCCTTCATTCATCAGCATGCCGAGCACATTGCCTACATGTGGAATCAATCGTCCCAGCGAGCTCGCACGATACGGCTCGTCGTCATGATCTTTGGCAGCATGGTATTGGGAGTTGGCCGGGACAAACATGCTGACGGCCTCATCAGAAACAAACGGGTCAACGAAAATGATTTTGCGGTCAAAATCCACAGGTTCCTCGCAATACTGCGAGTCTAAGAAGGAGGCCATACGAAAGGCTTCACGTATGGGTTCGTTGTTGAACGTACCGCCGTCCACATAGGTGAAAATATGTTTGGAGTTTTCCGATTCATCAGGCTTTACCAATTGCTGTGGCCATTCTTTTCCATACTCATATTGGAAGCGAGTATGTGGAACGGGCTCGAAAGCAAAAGGAAAAGCGCCGCAGGCAATGGAAGTGGAAAGGAGCAGCCCCCAACTTTCATTTTTTTCAAACTAAAAGAGTCATCAAGTTCAACGTTTTCTCCACGCAAGCGGACCCAGCGTCTTGGGTGTACCTTATCGGATTGCTCACTTATGCCGCTACTCAGAGGGTTACGTACGATGTTGAATACCCGGAGATCGCTATGATAGTGTGACACGGCACCGTCCCGCAGTCCGATCCTGGAAACATCGGAAACATCCATTTGAGCAGTGGCGTCCGCGGTCATTGGTGAAAGGTTGGCCAATGTGCAGGCAAACAACACCCTGTCCGCCAACAAGCTGCAGGAGGCATCTTCGCGAGTGACGGTGCCGACAATTTTTCTGGCAATCCTATTGAGGCAGTCCCTGTCCAGCAGACCGGCCTGGTAGGGTAACGTGACTGAATCTTTTGGAATGAGTTCCAAAATATCCACCATATCTACCCATGCCTGTTTCTGATAATTTTGGGCCACTTGTGCGGCTATGAGTTTGTTTTTGAGCAGCTTGAAGGCGTCGGCATCCAAATGGTCAGGCTTAATTTTGGGCAGCACATTTTTTAAATCCGACTTAGCCTTTTCAATGTCGTCTTTTCCCTGCGCGTGCAAGCCGCGAAACATAACTGCCAGGGACATGGCTCCAGCGCTGGCACCGCTGAAGGCGTCAATGACAAGGTCGTTATATTCAGTATGCGGATTGCTCAGGATATCTATCAAAATCAGCTTGATGGATTCCGTCAGCGCTGCCCCGCAAAATGATCCTAAAGAAACGCCGCCGCCCATTGCAAAGCCAAGCCGTAACGTCTTCATGTTTTCCTCCACTCCGGTTGAAATTCTATTCACTTAAGAAGTTCCCTGCCGCAGTCTTTGAGGACAGATAAAACGATAGGAGCAAAAAAATAAGACACCAGGGTGAGCACAGACTCACTATAGAACAAAAAAATAAAACTGCAACTATAAATATTTAATTTTTTGATAAATATAGATGATTACTAGGGGCTGTCTCTAAATTATTTTCGTCGCGAGTTTGAGCAAGAATTTCAACAGGCAAGGCTGAAGAAGTAAATGGGCCGCAGGCGTAGTGTTGCTACGTCAAGGGGCATTTTTTTCTGAAAACGCAGCATGATGGAATTCTAGCCAAACGTAGCAGACAATAATTTAGAGACAGCCCCTAGATTGAATAAATTATTTCCTTTTTTCCATCGGAGGGTGTTTCGAAATTATCTCTGACAGATAGAATACTCGGAAATGAAGATCACGGGCAAAAGGATTATTTTTGACTTTTTAAACGGGGAAGCAAAGCGGCGTAATTCTCTTGTTCTGCAGAAGAAAATGCAACAAGGTGCTGTTTCGTCCTGCTATATTTTGACATAATGCCGTGGAGTGTAATTGTTGTTTTTTGAGAGACCATGGAATTACGGTTTTGTTTAAGCATTTGTGTAATTATTTCATTGGTTCCATGAGGTTGTTTATTATAACAGGCTTAAGGATACATCAATTTTGCAGCGTTACACTGTTTTATATATGACCCAGTGCGTTCGGGCCTGAGCGGATTGCCCGATACTTCTGCAATCGCTGAGATAAAACGACGAGAGGGCCAGAAGTATTTTTCTGACCCTCTCCATCTTCAACGCGCCTTGTCCGGGCTTGTATCGCCATTCTCAGGAAGAATCACGAGACATTATAGGGTGTGCTCCTTTCCAGTGGAAAGTGCAAGCAATGGAGCATTTCGGTATACAAGCGCTGGTGGGTTGAAATCAAAAACGGGCCGGGATGTTTTTCCCGGCCCGTAGAAAGATTTGGCGGATTCGAATTTTAATCCTTTGTCCTTTAGTCCTTTTACTCGCTACCTGCGGTAACCGCGGTATTCGCGATAGGTCCGATGGTAGTGGCGGTGATGACGGGGGGCCCGGCGGTATTGATAGTACGGCGGAGGCGGCGGAGGCGCATAGCACGGCGGCGGAGGTGCCGGAGTGCTGAATGCGGGCGCCATGAGCGCCAGGCCTGCCGCTATCCCCACTGCGGCTGCCGCTATAGCCACACCATCGCTTCCATGGTGATGATGATGTCTGTGGTGTCGGTGCGGTTGGGGCGGACGATGGTGGGGGCCAGCGTACGCGGAAACCGTGAGGCCACCGATGAGTACTGCCAAGGTCAGGATGATGGATAAGGTCTTCATTTTGTATCTCCTTAATTTTTTGTTGATATTTGTTGTTCGTTTTGATCTTGCTTTAGATAAAGCAGGCGTCATGCCAACTCCTTTTGATTGTCTTCATAAAAATCATTTTTTATAAAAAATATATAAAGAACATGCTGTTATGTTGCGTTTTGCCGGTGTCTTGAATCTGTTGACAACGATTCGCATCAGCTTGCTGCTTGCAGGTGAGCAAATCAGGTGCTCTATTTAAAGAAAATTATTATATTTCGTAAGTCTGACTTGAGGATTATCGGCGAATGCATTTTAGATGCATTTTTAGGGAAGAAGACTCGCTGCATAGCGGATTACATTGTATAATGGCGTAAAAAATAGTCCGGGATCGTTGGTTTCACTCCACGTGGTCCGAGAAAGGGGGGCATATGAAACGGCTCATCAGCGCGATTACTGTTTTGGTGCTTTGCTTCTACGCCTTTTCCGCGCAAGCCTATTACTGGGAATTCAAGGAACACGGCACATCGCCCGCACAGATCAAACGGGAAATCGACAGTTTTATCAGGAACGGCTACATGCCCGTGGGGCTGACATTTCTTCAAGGGCGGTTGAACATGCTTTATGTCAATGATGGCTCCCTCTCCACGAATGCCTGGCATCTCGGCGAATACGGCAGTCAGGGCCAATTGAAGAATGGTTTGAACCAAATGACGAACAAGGGCTACACCCCCATGGGGTTGTCGTATAATCGCGGATTTTTTTATGTCATCTATATTGCCACCACCACACCGGTGAAACGTTGGGCGGTGATAACCTCGGGACTGAATCTGCAAAGCCTGCAGCGGGAGATCAGACCGTATACAAGCAACGGGTATGTTCCGTTCGGGCTTGGTTCCACTGCAACACAATTTTTGACTCTGTTGGTGAAGACCACGGGCATCGATGTCTCTCGCTGGAGCATCATGGAATACGCGTTGAACCGCAACGTCATCAAAAACATGTTGAACCGGAACGCGGCCATGGGCAACATCCCTTTTGGTTTTCTCCATCATGGAGGGCGGGTCTACCTGGTGTTCCTGACGCCGTAACTACGCAGCGCCAAAGCACAAAAAAACTCCGGGAGCGAAAAGCGCAGCCGGAGTTTTTTTACGTTTAAGAAACAGTGCAATACGGACAGCGTGGCAACGGACGCAACCTGCTGCAAATGCATTAATCAACCTTTTTTCCGTCCGCAATTATCTGATTTTATATGTAAACTGCAACAGAATCCGGCATCTGGTTGACCATCTGGCGGGGATTATTTACTCGACCCTTTGGGGGGGGGCGCTGTCAGGCTACCCGCTGCGGAACGTCGGAAAGCATACTTGACCATTTGTCTGGAGAAAAACATGCAGAATGAAACGGATTATATGTTACGCGCCATAGCGCTTTCAAAAGAGAGTTTTTTTCGCGGGGCGGACCGTTTGGAGCTGTAATAGTACAAGATACGCAAATAATCGGGGAAGGGATGAACGCGGTCGTGCCTACCAACGACCCTACGGCGCACGCTGAAATAGTGGCAATCCGCATGGCTTGCAACCACCTTGCAACATATGATCTTTCCGGGTGCGTGATATATTCGAGCTGCGAACCTTGTCCCATGTGCTTGGCTGCAATCTGGTGGGCCAGGATAGGCAACATTTATTACGGCAACACTCGTGATGATGCGGCTGCGATCGGCTTTGACGACGCCTTGATTTATAAGGAAATCAGCTCTGATATTACCGAACGTCGCTTGCCGGTTGTGCAATTGATGCACAAGGAAGCGCTTCAGGTTTTTGAGGAGTGGAAAGTCAGCCAAAATAAGATGTTATATTAAAAATATCTAGTTAAAATCTTTAAGGAGCAGTGCGCATGCATGACGCGTTGCAGAACAAACGGGTGTTGATTGTCGGCGGGAGCGGCGGGCTCGGGCTTGCCGTTGCTGCCAGGGCCGGCGCGTATGGGGCGGAACTGGTGCTTGCTTCACGGTCCGCGGGAGAGAAACAGCCTGCGCTTGCTGCTGCTCTGGGCCGGGAGGTGGTGGCCGTTTCCATGGACGTGGCTTCAGAAAGCAGTATGGACGCCGCATTGCCGCGTATCGGTTCCATCGATCATCTCGTACTGGCCACGCGGCCTGCGATCACGCCGGGGCCCTTTGCCGCAACCGACCTGCAGGAGGCGAAGCAGGCATTTGAGACCAAATTCTGGGGGCCTTACCGGCTCATCCAAAAGCTGCATACGCGTATTTCCCAGGGCGGTTCCATTGTGCTGACCAGCGGTATTGCCGGGGAAAAAATTTACAGGAATCATTCCACCATGGCCGTGATCAACAGCGCGACCGAGGCCCTGTGCCGGACCCTGGCCGTGGAGCTGGCGCCCGTTCGGGTCAATGCGGTCAGTCCGGGATTTGTGGCGCCCAAGCCGCCAGAGGCCGAAATTTATGCCCGCCAATTTCCCGCCGGCCGGGTAGCCGCTCCCGAGGAGGTGGCGGACGCGTTTGTCTCGCTGATGCAAAATGCCTATGTCACTGGAACCACCCTGGTGGTGGACGGCGGCGCGCGGTTGCTTTGACGGAAAAAGGCATGCTTCAAAGGGCGTTACTTATCAAGACCGAATCCGGCGCGAGCGCTGACAGAAGCAGTCCGCCAAAGGTCAGGGTGTAGGCGTTCTGCACCCAGGAGAGCCCGGCGTCAGAAAACCCCAGATCCTGCTTGAGTCTGGGCAGCGCCGCAATGATTATGGAAATATCGAGCACGATCATCAAATAGCTGACGATGATGATGCTCAGGATGGCGTTTTTGTTAACAGGGGCCATTGTGCTTGTTGCTTGCGTCATTGTAAGTCCTGTTAAGATGCGTATGCTGTCCGGCTGCGACACATACGATACGTGCTTTCCGGAAAGGCGTATTCCTTGAACAGAATCTAAACGCCCGGTGAGAAAAGGGGTAGACCGATCCTCCCGGCTTGTTGCCTGTTCATCCGAAGTATGCTGGACGTATGCGCTGATCATGCTGCTCACAGTCTTAGGACAAGGCTTGAAAATCCTGGTTGGAAACCGGTTCTAGCCACTCGTTGCGTGTATTTTCTCCGGGAACTTCCACGGCGAGGTGGGAAAACCAGCTCTGCCAATGTTTCACTCCGGCGGGAATATGGACCACATCCCCCGCAGCCCGCGGACGGGATACGGACACGGTGTGCCTCATCCGAGCCTGGGCTGTTTTCTAAAGGTCTTTGCAGCAAAGCGGATAGATAGATTCTCGCGAAAGATTCCCTGATCGTCCGAAAGGTCAGGCAAACGTGTTGTTCGCGGCCGCCGGGTTCTGTTATACCAAAAGAAAAATTCGGAGGACGCAGCATGACTAGGGAAAACATGGCGGAGGCCGACGCCCTGAGTGCGCCGCGCCGCGCATTGGCAAAGCATATTTACCGCTGGACCGATAAAGCGCACCGGCTGGAAACGGATATTCCGGGGTTGCTGCTCGTCAGGTACGAAGCGCCCACCGAGCCCATGAACGGGGTCTACGAGCCCAGCATCTGTCTGGTTGTTCAAGGGGCGAAACAGGTCATACTTGAGGAGGAGGAATACATCTACGATGCGAACCACTACCTGATCACCTCGGTGGGCTTGCCGGTAGTGGCCAATGTGGTTGAAGCGAGCAGGGAAGTGCCTCTGCTCGGGATGGTGCTGCGGGTCGATCTGCGTATCGTGGCGCAGTTGATGGTGGACAGCGGCCTGCCTGTCGTCAATACGAAACAATCAGGCCGGGGCATGGCCATCAGTGAAGTCAGCCTGCCGTTGCTGGGCGCTTTCCAGCGACTGGCCGAACTGATGGACCACCCCGAGGACATCCCCATTCTTGCGCCGCTGCTGCAGAAAGAAATTCTGTATCGCATTCTGGTGGGGGAACAGGGGCCGCGCCTGAGGCAGATCGCTTCCTCCGGCAGCCACGGCAGCCAGATTGCCCAGGCCATGGACTGGTTGAGGGACAACTATGCGCAGCAATTGAAAGTGGAAAACCTGGCCAGACAGATAGGCATGAGCACTTCGACCTTTCACCACCATTTTCGCGCAATGACCGCCATGAGCCCGCTGCAGTATCAAAAGAAAATGCGTTTGCTCGAGGCCAGGCGGCTGATGCTCACGGAACAACAGGACGCCACGAGCGCCGCGATCCGGGTAGGCTACGAAAGCCCGTCGCAATTCAGCCGCGAATACCGCCGCCAGTTCGGAGCGCCACCGTTGCGGGACATCAAGAAACTGCAGGAGATGGCTTCGTAACATTTCTGCATGGCAGCTTCTTTTGCGCTGAACAAGCAAACAGGCATCATGCCGCTGCGGAATGATGCCAGAGCTTTTTCAAGCCGGGCGTCCTGTCCCTGAAACGTTCCTCTGCGGGAAGATTGTGCCCTAGCGCATTTTCGCCTTGAAACAAGGCTTGTATCTGAAATAATATTCCATTATTTCAGATGAATGCATAAGAACATCTAAACTTTTTCAAGGTTAAGATGCTCTAATATTGAAAAATGGTGTTGCGTCCTCTGGATTTCGCCTGATACAGGGCCATGTCCGCCTTGCCGATCAGTTTTTCCACGTCGCTCGTATCATTGGGGATGGTCGTTGTCAGTCCGGCGCTGATGGTCACAACATCCTTGTTTTTCACTTCCGACAGCTTGTTGGAGATGCCCAGGCCCTCCACGGAGCGCAGCAGTTCGCCGGCAATGTGGAAGCCGCCCTGTTCGTCCGTCTCGGGCAGAATGATAATGAATTCTTCGCCACCGTACCGGGCCAGCAGGTCGAACGGTCGGCGCATTTTGCTTTGCATGGCCTGTGCGACCGTTTTCAAACACTCGTCTCCGGCCTGATGGCCGTAATAGTCATTGTATTTTTTGAAAAAATCGATATCCGACATGATGATCGTCAGCGGCAGCCGGCTGCGCCTGCAGTGTTTCCAGGCTCTTCTGGAGTAATCGTCAAATCGTCTGCGGTTGGCGATCTGGGTCAGGCCGTCCACGTGGACCATTTCCACGAGTTTCTGGTTCAACTGGCTGAGGCGTTTGGTCCGTTCGGCAACCTGCGCTTCCAGCGTGTGGGAGTAATCCTCCAGTTTCTGGTACAGGCGCGCATTCTCCAGGGAGATGGCAGCCTGCGCGCAGAGTACGTTGATGATCTCCGCGTGCGACTCGTTGAACGCGGCCGGGGTCAGGCTATTTTCAAGGTACAGAACGGCAATGATCTTGGACTGATGCATGACCGGGAGAGCAAAAATGGACCGCAGGCTGCGCTCCTGGATCACGGAATCTTTGGCAAAACCTTGCTCGCGTACGGCATCGTCGAACAGCAGGCGGCTTTTCGTCTGCTTCACGTACTGTATGACCGAGTCAGGATAGCGATATTGGGGATACTGCTTTTCATCGTTCACGAAAACAATGGAATTGTCTTTCACGTCCGTGTCGTCATCCGACAGATACTGGGGTACATGGCTGATGCCCTGAATCTTGAAATTTCCCGAATCCTCCGGAAACAGCAGCATGGCCATCTGGGCGCCGGAAATTTCCATGACCTCCTTGAGAATCTGGGCAAGCAGTTTGTCCAGGACAATTTCACTGGAAATGGAGCGGCTGGCCTCAAGGAGGACATCCAGATCCAGTTTTCTGTTCTGATATCCCAATTCATCGCCCGGTAGCGTTGTCGACGGCTGCCAGCCGGATGCGCCGACCGACGGGGGAAGAAGCGTCCGCCCGTTGAAAACATGGGGGTACTGTCTGGTAAGCGCGTTGACCTTTCCTTCCGCTTCCCAGAGCTGATAGCACAGCAGCGCCTCTTTAAGGTGCAGGTCGACATAGCAGGCAAAGCCGGAAGCCTGCCAATATTCGGCCAGGCGCTCGTTGCCCAGGGCCTGAATGTTGAAAAATCCGTTGTTTTTGGCGGATTCCACAGCGGCGAGATAGCGGCTGATGGTTTCGTGATGCTGCCCCCGCATACGCGCCTGTTCCGCCAGAAGCAATTGATGGCGGCAGGCGAAATTGGCCGGACAGTTTTCCGCCCAGATCCGGGATTTTTCCAGGTAGTGCTCAAATTTCGGCTCGTAGTAGGTCTTTTCCGTAGCGTTGAGCCCTTCCCACAGGGCCGCGATTGCAAGCGCGAAATAAAAGCCGTGCTCGGCCAGCACCATCATTCCGGGTACGGTCAGCATGTGGGTTTCAAAAGCTTTTCCTTGTTCAAGCGCCTGGCGGTACTTTTCGTAATAGCAGTACGAGACCAGCTTGGCCGCGTGATAGTAGGCCAGCCCCATCGCGTTGTTCTGCGCGGTCATGAACGCGAGATAGTCCTTTTCCCGCAGGTCCGCATGATCCAAAGAGTCCGGGCTTTCCGTGGCGCCCTGCAGGTTGCGGATCAGGTTCAGGTCCATCTGGATGATGTACAGCATCAGGAGGTAATTGGTCTTGCGCGTAATGGCCACGGATTGTTCCGTTTCTTCGCTCAGTCTGTTCAAGGGGACCGACTGGGCGATACGCAGCGGCGTCTTGTTCAGGAAAAGGAAAGCCACGTGTATCAGATCACCGGATTCGAGCGCCGCAACGTAACTTGCGTTCCAGTTCGGCTCGCACAGGGAAAAATGTTCGCGCCAGAACTGGGCGTAACAGGAAAAATAGATCAGCAGCTTGCCCGTGAGAGCGGCGTTGCCTTTGCGGTCGTTCAAGCGCATGGCCAGCTGGCCGAAGCGGTAGGCTTCTTCGTAGCGGTCCTGGTCGGTGATGCAGTATATGTAGGCGGAATAGGCATACGCGGAGATATCCGAATGCCCGTACTTGAGCCCGATGTTCATCATCACGGTCATCAGGGTGATCATGGCGAAGGGGCGGCGGCTTCTGGTCTGGTAGGAGGCGGGAAGGGTGTTCATCAGCAGCCGCAAGGCCGCCTGCATTTTGGGATTGTCGTTGTCCGGTACGTCAAGGAGCTGCTCGATCGCGCGTCCGGCCATGAGTTCCTCAAAACGTTGCTGCACCTGTTCCCAATCCTGCTCCGAAGGGTTTTTTTGGGTCAGTTTGAGGCCCCAGCCGGACAGTACGCCGGTCGTCAGGTCCAGGGCTTTTTCCATCTGGTTGTTGCTGACGTAAATTTGCAGACGGCGTTCATAGGCCTTAGCCCGGTCCAGGTCGTCAGCCACCTGTTCGAGAAAGGTGGAAAGGATCGTCTGGGCCAGGTCGAATTGCCCGTTGTACATCAGGCTGTCGCATTGAAGCAGCAGCAGTTCCCGGATGAGCTTGTAGTGGTTCTGCCAGGGATTCAGGTCCTGAATAAGGCTGGATCCTCGTTCGGCATAGACCTGCGCGGCATCAACGGCATTGGCTCCGCGGGCGCAGATGGCCGCCCTGAGGTTGAGCCGGGCGAGTTCGAGGATATCGTCATTGTTCGTCAGCAGGGAGGATCCGATATTGAGGTGGTTCACAACATCAAAAATCGTATGTTGTCTGAAATCGGGATCATCCCTCCAGAGCAGCATGCCGCTGTCCAGATGCATCTTGGGGCGATCCGCCTCGGGAATCAGCCTGTAGGCGGCTTCCTGTACCCTGTCGTGCAGAAAACGGTACTCATTGACGAAGAGGGGCGTATCCAGGGCTTCGCCGTAGGCTTCCTCGTCCGAGATACGTTGCAGAAGGCCGATCTTTTCCGCCGGGAATATAATGGAATAAGCCTCTGGAGCCGTACAATTGTCCACCGTGGACAAGGTTTTCAGGGTGAAGCGGTTGCCGATGCAGGCGGCTTTGGACAACAGCTGCTGTGTACGTTCCGGCAACCTCCCGATACGGCCGATCATCAGATCTATGACGTTGCTGGTGATCTCCTTTTCTCGGATACGTTCTAAGTTGTATTCCCAGTTGTTGTTTTCATAATTGAAAAAAATCAGATTCTCTTCATACAAGGCCTTGAAAAACTGGTTGATGAAAAAGGGGTTGCCCTCTGTTTTGGCAACAATCAACCCGGTAAAATCCGTTATCTCGTCAGGTTCCCTGAGCAGCGTATCTGCTGCCAGCTGCTGCACGTCGGCCCTCTCCAGGGGGCCCAGAATCCTGTTTTCAAATTTGCAGCCCTGGGACTGAATCTCCTGCAATGTGACCATCAACGGGTGTTCCGGAGAAACTTCATTGTTTCTGTAAGCGCCGATCACGAACAAATAATCGATTTCGGAATCTGTTATGATCAGTTGCAGCATATCAAGAGAGGAAAGGTCGGCCCATTGCAGATCGTCCAGGAAGATCGTCAACGGTTGATCTGCATCGCTGCAGGCGGAGACGAATTGCCGGAAGACGTGTTGAAAGCGGTTTTGGGTTTCCGCCATGCCGACTTCCGGCACGGCCGATTGCGGGCCGATGATGTTTTCCAGCAAAGGCAGCTTGTCGATAATCAACCGGCCGTAGCCGCCGACGGCCTCCAGGATTCTCCGGCGTCTTTCCCTGAGCCGGTTTTCTTCTTCTCCAAGGTAATATTTGATCAGGGTGGAAAAAATCTGAATGATCGCACTGTAGGGAATGTTACGCTGCAGCTGGTCGAATTTGTCCGAGAGAAAAATTCCCCGTGCCTCCGTGATGGGCCTGTACATTTCGCGAACCAGCGTGGTCTTGCCGCAGCCCGAGTAGCCGCCGATGAACGCCGCCTCGTTTCCGCCATTCTCGGTTCTTTGGAAACAGTCCAGGAGCAGTTTTATCTCGGACTCCCGGCCGTACAGATGCGGCGAAACATGAAATCTGTCCGGAATGTCGGCCTGTCCGATGGTGAAATCCGTATCGGTTCCCTTTGTTACCAGGTCCAGGCACTTTTGAAGATCGACCCTGATGCCCTGGCAGCTTTGATAACGGTCTTCCTTTGTCTTCGCCAGCAGGCGCAGCACCACATCGCTGAGGGCTTTGGGCATGGCCGGATTGATTTCCACAGGCGGAGGCGGCGTACGCGCAATATGGCTGTGAATCAGTTCCAGGGGGCTGTCGCTTTGAAAGGGCGGCGCACCCGTCAGCAGCGTGTAACAGGGTCGCCCCCAATGAATAGAAATCGCAGCGGTAATCAATCGTACAATTGATACGCCCGGTCTGTTCCGGCGCCATGTAGTGCAGACTTTCCTGGCGAAATGCCGCTGTCTGCATCATGGTCGTTTCACTGGGGATGATTGATGCGGCGCAGAAATCAATCAGTTCGAGCCTGTTTGAGTCCGGATTCCAGACAATATTGGAGGGATTGATATTTTTGTGAATGACTTCAGTTTTATGAATTTTTTCCAGCTTGTTCACTATCAGCAGGCCGAGTTCGAGGGACTGTTTGACGGGCAGTTTCTCAGCGAGAAAACGATCAAGAGACTGTCCGCCGAAATCATCGAAAATCAAGATCAGGTCGTTTTCCAGTTTCTCCAGGCGGCAACCGCCATAAAGCCCGGACTCGGCAAGACGCCTGCCGATTTCATACTGTTTTTTCAGACTGGTGATTTCCTGCTCGGAAGGGGATTTCAATCGTTTGATGATGACGAGACGGTCGCCGTCAGTGTGATCATAAGCTCTGTAAACCGACATGTGTTGCGTATCGCGTATGACACTTTGCAACGTGTAATTTTTCCGCATGCTGCGCCCCATTATGCAAAGAGGGGAAATGGAGCAGGCTGTGGCCCGTGTGCCTTATCCCCCGGATATGTAGCTCCCCCCCATCCCGGACCAATATCTGTCAAAGAAATTGGGAGTCAGACCTCAATCGGGTGGCCTGTAGAGCTGCGCTGCCAATGGTGTTCACGAGCGCAACTGCTTTATCTATGCAATTATGCATTTTTTTCGCGAAAAAACCAAGATGTTCCTTGAAAAAGAAAGGCCCCCGGAGCATTGCATTCCAGGGGCCTGCGGCAGCGGTCGTTTCAGATACGGGGTCAGGCTTTGGCGTTGCGGTCTTTGGACACGTAGAAGATGAAAGTGCAGAGCATGACCATCATACAACCGGCCAGGGCCATTTTGGTGGCTCCGGAAAAGGCCACGAGGCAGAAGGCGCAGGCCAGCAGCGCGGACAGCACCTTGAGCCAGGCCTTGCGGTTTTTGAATCCATAGAGCCGCAGCAGGTTCAGTGCGGAATAGAAATAAGGCGGAAGCGTCAGCAGCACGGCTATGGAGGTGATGTTGCCGAACAGGGTCTGGGTGTTGCCGCCCTTGGAGACCAGCATCAGCACCACGAGCAGGATGGTCATCATCAGCGAAGTCAGCACAAGCCCTTTGACTGGGATGCCTTTGGCATTACGTTCGCCGAAAATCTTGGGCAGGGTGCCGTCCTGGGCGGCCCGGCATCCGGCCTGGGAGACCAGCATCATCCAGGAGCCCAGGGAGGCCAGGCAGGCAAAGGAGGTTACTGCCGAAACCGCCATGGGGATCCAGTGCTCCGCGGGCAGCTTGCCGCAGATATGCCCCATGGCCATGGAAAAGGGCGCGCCTGAGGCCGCCATTTTGTCCGCGGGAAACATGCCGGCGATGGCCGTGCAGGAGAGGATGTAGACCACTCCGGCCAGGGCGGTGCCGATCATGGTGGAGAGGGGGATGTTGCGCTTGGGGTTGTCCACCACCGCGGTGTTCACCGAGGCGGATTCCACCCCGATGAAGCTCCAGATGCACAGGATGACCGCGGCCATTACCGCGCTTTCCGGACTCTTGCCGCCCACGATCCAGTTGGCGCTGAACTGCTCGGGGCTGAAAAAGAACCAGCCCACCGTACCGGTCAGGACCACCGGAATCAGCAGCAGGGTGACGCCGACCGAGACCAGCCGTCCGATCCAGTCGGCGCCCAGGATGTTCACGCCGGTGAAAATCCAGACAATGACGATGGACGCGGCCACGGCGGTCACGGGATGTTCCAGGGCCGGAAAAAACACGGACAGATAATCGACCCCGGTGATGGCGATGGCCAGGTTGCCGATCCAGTTGGCGTGGAAATAGAGCATGCCCGCCTGGTAGCCCAGAATGGGCGCCACTTCGCCGGAATAGGCAATGGGGCCGCCTTCCTGCGGGTCGTCCATGCCCAGTCGGGAGAACGTGTAGGCCAGAGCCAGGGCGCCCACCAGGGCCATGGCCCAGCCGTAGATGGAAATGGATCCGATGCCGGCCAGGTTGGCGGGCAGGAGCACGATGCCCGAACCCATCATGTTGCCGGCCACCACCGCGGTACAGGCGATCAGCCCCATTTTTTTGATGCCGTCGGTTGCCATAACAAGATCTCCTTTATGCGATGCGTTCTCACAAGCTGGTTGTTTGCAATGCCGTCCGCCGCTTTTGCGACCGGCTGTAGAAAAACAGCGGCACGGACGTCAGTACGACGATGCCGGTAAGCAGGAACAGGACATACAGGGTTATGGAAGACGCGCCTCCGGCCCTGACCGAAGGCGGCGGAATGAACCCGAACACGAAGACGAAGACGCAGGCCAAAGAAGCCAGGCCGCAGACCAGCCAGATGCCGGGCTTTCCTCCGGGAATGGTATACCCGCGCCGGACGTCCGGGCGGGTGTAGCGCAGGCGGATGGCCGCCGCGAACATCAAAAGATACATGATCAGATACAGCTGCGCGGCCAGGGCGCTCATGAGCATGAAGGCGCTGCTGACCGTGGGCATGAACAGGATGGCGCAGGACAACAGGGTGGAAAGCGTGGTCTGGATCAACAGAATATTGGTGGGCATGCCGTATTTGTTGGTCTTTTGCCAGTAAGCGGGCAGGTATCCGTCCTTGGACACTTCCCGGATGCCCTTGGAGGGGCCGACCATCCAGGTGACCACCATGGTCAGGGCGCCGTAGGCCATCAGAAAGCAGACAATGGGCGTCAAAAAAGGCAGGCCGTGGGAGGCGAAAAGCTTGTCGAATGCCTGGCATACGCCCGCCGAGAGGCTGACGCTGCCTTGGGGCACCACCAGGGCGATGGCCAAGGCCCCCAATACGGACAGAATAAGAATCAGGGCCGTGGCCGCGAAAATGGCCCGGGGAAAATCGCGCCCCGGATTGCGTACGTTGTTGACGTGCACGGCGCTCATTTCCATGCCCTGCATGGAGACGAGCATGGCCACCAGCAGCATCAGCTGGTCCAGGCTGTGCAGGTCGGGGACAAGCGCCGACGGGCTGAAGGAGATGGCCGCGGGGTTGCCCGAGGCCAGGTGCCATACGCCGAGCACGATAATGACGATGCCCGGAATGATCGAACCCGCGATAGCTCCGGATGAACTCATGAATGCCGACAGCTTCATGTCCCGAAAGTTCATGAAGGTTCCCAGCCACATGGCGGCCCAGATCACGCCCACCACGAACAGTTTGCTGTCCGCAAGCCGCGGGTTGCACGTATAGGCGATGTCCGAGGCCGCGAATGCCAGTACCGCCGGGAACCAGGGCAGATTCTCAACCCATTGCATGAAAATGGCCACAAAACCCCAGCGCGGCCCAAAGGCCTCCTTGACCCAGAGGTAGACCCCGCCGTCGGCTTTCCAGCCCGAGGCCAGTTCAGCCGCCACCAGGGCCGAAGGGATGAAGAACAGCAGCGAGGCCATGGCCAGGTAGAAGATCAGGGCATAGCCGTAATCCGCAAGCCCGGGCAGCGAACGCAAGGACAGGATGGCGGCCACGTTGATCATCATCAGGGTGACGACGCTCAGTTTCACAGGAGAAGGTGGTTTGGTCATAGGTGTTCCGGGTGCAAAAGGAAAAGGGCCCCGGCTCAGGCCGGGGCCCGGAAAACGGCATCAGGATTGTTTGATGCACATGGTTTTGAAGAACTTCTTCCCGTCCCGTTCGAGCCGTTCCACGCCGTGGATGTCGCTTTCGTAGCCGGGGTAGATGTTTTCGAAGTCCTGGCGGGCCGTGAGATATTCGAAGATGGGCGCGGCCTTGTCGTCCATGATTTCACCGCCCATGATCACCGGAATGCCGGGAGGATAGGGGACGACCATCACCGCGGGCACCCGGCCCCGCATCTCCTTGAGTTCCACGTATTCGACATTGCTGCGTACCACCTCGTGGTAGGCCTCGGATGGTTTCATGGCCTGGTTGGGGATGACCTGGAAAGCGGCCTGCATCTTGTCCAGCAGCTTGTGCTCCTTGAAATAGTTGTGGATGTCGTTGCAATGGTCTTTAAGCCCCTTGTTCGCGTAGGCCTCCGGGCTGGCCTTGACCAGTTCGGGAAAGACCTGCTCCAGGGGCGCGTTGGTGTCGTAGAGCTTTTTGAACTTCAGGAGTTTGGACATCAGTACGCCCTGTTTGGCCCTGGTGGTGCCCATGGAGTTAAGCATCAGGAAGGAGTAGTAGTCCGTCTTTTCGCAGACCACGCCCTGGTCGATGAGGTAGTTGGTGACGATGGATGCGGGAATGCCCTCGACCGCCATGGCGCCGTCTTCGGAAAGACCGGGCGTGGTGAAGGTCAGTTTGATGGGATCGAGCATGGCGTAGTTTTCTTCCATGTCCTCGAATCCGTGCCAATTGTCCGCGGGGCTCATGATCCAGGGCTCCTGATGGGTGGCCAGAAACTCGGCCGGCACATGCTCGAAGTTTTTCAGCTCGCCCTCGTGGAGCACTTTTTTCGGTTGCCACATTTCAAAGAACCAATCCCCGTTCTTTCTGAATTCCGCGGCCATGTCGGCCATCTTCACCCGCAGCTGCACGGCCTCCAGAATCGTGTCCCCGAGCATGGTCAGGCCGGATTCGTCCATCATCTTGGTGGCCACGTCCAGAGAGGCGATCATGCTGTATTGGGGCGAAGTGGATCCGTGCATCATATAGGATTCGTTGATTTCGTCCGGATCAATGGTGACGTGGGAACCGTTGCGGATGTGCATCATGGATGCCTGGGAAAAGGCCATCAGCAGCTTGTGCGTGGATTGGGACACGAAAATGGGCGGATGTTCGCTGTTCCGGTCGTCGTCGGCCATGCCGAAGTGGTCTTTGTACATGGGGTGAAAACGCGCGTAGGCGTACCAGGCCTCGTCGAAATGCAGGTTTTCCACGCTTTTCCGGAGCTGGCTTTTGATGTTGACCACATTGTAGCAGACGCCGTCGTAGGTGGAGTTGGTCAGGGCCGACATCTTGACCGCTTCGTTTTTCTTGTCGTCGGGGATCAGGCTGCTTTCATTCTTTTTTCTGCTGATGGATGCTTCGGAGAATTCGGACAGGCGGCAGGGGCCGATAATACCGCGTTTGTTGCGCCTGGGCACCATGTACACCGGATAAGCGTCGGTGATGACCATGGCGTAGTTCAAGGATTTATGGCAGTTGCGGTCCACAAAGGCGATGTCGTCGCGGACGAGCTGGCTGCGCCAGATGATCTGGTTCACGTTGGACGTACCGTTCAGGACGTAATAGGTCATGTCCGCGCCGAAGACCCGGGCGGAGTTCTTTTCCGCATCGCCCACAACTCCGCTGTGGTCCAGGAGCGAGCCCAGTTCGGGCACGGAAATGGACAGGTCGGCCCGGAACATGTTTTCGCCGTAGAACTTGTGCATGACCACGCCCGCAGGAGAGCGCTTGAACCCCTCGCCGCCCATATGTCCGGGCGTATGCCAGGCGTATTTGTACTGCTCGGCGTATTTGACCATGGCGCCGAAAAAGGCCGGGTACACGCTTTCCGCGTACTTCAGCAGCATGGTCTCGATACGGCCTGCCAGAAATTCACTGGTGTCGGCTGTTTTCCACAGGCATTCGTCGATGTTTTCGAGCACGTCGGTGGGGATTTTTTCAATGCCCATCCGTTCGGTGAGCAGGATAACGGGGATGGTCTTGTTGCGTTTGCGGATGGCTTCCAAAAGGGCGTCCGGGTCCATGGTCTCATCGCTGCTTTCGTACTGGATGTCCCAATCAATGACCACGGCGCCCAGATCCGCGCGTGACAGGAAAATTTCCGCGGCATCTTCATAGCTGTAGGCCGGAATCACCGTACACTCCTGAACCTCTTCCAATTCCTGCTGCAGGTCCCGGATACGGGCTCCCTCATCGTTTCTTGCATCGAATTGCCCGGAAACAATTAAAATCGGCCACGAATGTTTTGTTATTTTCATGAATTATCCGGCTCCTTTTTTTCGACTGGACCAGTCTTTTGATGGTTATTGCCTGCTGGGTAACAAATTCTCGTTCCAAAAGACATCATGAAAGCTGATAAGGGGCGAACGTACGGCTTCTCAAACGTCAATCATGCAAAGATTCTGTGATAGTTATAAAAAACTACGTGAACCAGGATACGGATGCTGCTGTCCTGCCGGACGGAAAATGGAAAAAAAGGTGAGAATGTCCCGAAAAAACGATCAGTCGGACCGTTGCTCCCGCGAAACTTCTTTCTCCGTCCGGACCGCGTTGGTCCACACCCGCCGGACAGAGTTGAAAAGTTTCAAAATGAGCTTCTCTTCTAATGACACAGCATGGCTGGTTTTTTCAAGAACAAAAAGGAACGAAACGCTTTCTGGAAGGTGTTTTCAATTTTGTCCGCACCGTTGAACGGACGAAATCATTTTTTTGCAGGTTGCGCGTATTGGGAGAGCCGGCTCGGGAGCCCTTTGCTACTCGTCTTTCGTCTGTTTCATCTGCTTCATCTGCTTGAACGAGGCCGCGTTTTCCTCGGCGCGCTGGTTGAAGCCGATGCAGAGGTGTTCGAGGCCGGGGATGGTGTAGGTGTCTTCGTGCAGCGTACGGTCATGGGAGCTTTGGCTTTCCGGGCCGAGCCGGACCACGCAGTGCTTGCAGTAGGGGTAGTAGGGGGCGTCCGAATCAATGCTGGCGCGGATCTTCTGGTAATGCTGCCCGCGCCAGACAGAGGCGAATCCGTCCTGTACGCGTCCCAGGCGCTGTTTCCAGCAGTAGTAGCAGATACGGATGGAGCCGTCGGTGTCGATCTGGGCGAATTCCCAGGGCTTGACGCATTTGTAGGGCTTGTGCGGACTGCCGGGCAAAGGCGGCAATGATATCCGTACGCCGTATTCAGCGGCTCTGGCCCGAGCCTCGGCGAATACTTCGCGGGCCAGCTCCGGGTGGTTGTAAAGGGACTCGTCAAAGGGGATGTCGTTGGCCACGTTCAGGTATTTGACTTCCACCTTGTACAATCCGTGCTCTTTGCAGAGCCGGAGCATCTGGGGCAGCTCCTGCGCGTTGGAGCGCATGATGGCGAAGCGGAACCAGAGGCGTGGAAATTCCGCCCGTTTGTCGGTTTTGCATTTGGCCAGATAATCGATGTTCTGCAGGATCTGTTCGTAACTGGCGCCGCGCCGGATGCGTTCGAGGGTCTGCTTTTGCGCGCCGTCAAAGGAGATGCAGAGCTCCTGCAGGCTCTGGTCCGCCACCATCCAGGCGGCGGTTTCCTGGTTGAGCAGCATGCCGTTGCTGGTCATGGTGGCCATGGTCCGGTATTTTTTGGCCAGCTGCAGGGCCTCGCGCAGGTGCGGGTAGAGCAGGGGCTCGCCTCCGGAGCAAATGAAAATGCCGAGCGTGGTGGGGAACAGTTCGCGGGCGATGCGTTTGTAGACGTCGAAGTCCATCCAATGCACATCGTCCAGCGAATCGTAGGAAATGCAGAAAATGCAACGCAGGTTGCAGGCCTTGGTCAGGACAAGGTCCAGGGAAGTGGGCAGGCAGCGGGGAGACGGACGGCGCAGCAAGCCTTCGGCCGCGCCCGTGGCCGCGTTGAGCAGGGCTTTGGGCCCCACAAGACGCAGGGCGCGCCGGACCTCGTAAATGGTATCGGACAGCAAAAGGAGACTCCGTGGTAATGGCGTTTGTCCGGACGTGCAGAAAGTGCCGGGCTCAGAACAAAGCGTCGCCGTCGGTAACGGTCCGGACCAGGGCTTTGTAATCCAGGGATCCGGTGGACTCGCTGGCGTACTCGTAGATGGTCCTGCCGTAGGCCGGAGCCTCGGCCAGATCCGGGCAATACCGAACGGGCGTGCAGAGGTAATCGCTATAGAGTTCTTTGAGCCGGGTCAAGATTTCCAGGCGGCTTTCGATCTTGTCGTCCGAGAAGGTCGGCAGGATGTAGGTGATGCCCAGCTGGCTGCGGTATTTCTGGATGGTGGCCAGGCTTTTGGAAAATTCGGAAAGCCCCTGCAGCGACATGACCTCCAGCGAAACCGGTATCAGCAGCTCCTTGACGTAGAAGAGCACGTTGACGGTGATGGGGTCCCAGCCGGGTGAAGAATCCACAATGACGTAGTCGAAGAGATGTTCAAACGGCGTCAGGGTCTCGGAAAGAGTCAGCTCGCCGCCGAAGTCCTTGCGGTCTATCAGCCGTTTGACACCGGCCAGAGCGCGTCCGCCCGACAGAAGCCAGAGATTGTCCCGTGCCTTGAAAATGGCCTTTTGCGGCTCCACTTCCTTGGCGACCAGCTCCGCCAGGCCGTATTCCGGCTTGCAGCCGAGCATGTAGCTGGACTGGCCCTGGGTGTCCGTGTCCACCAGGAGCACCTTGTAGCCCGAAAGCGCGAGTCCTGCGGCCATGTTCACGGCCGTGGTGGTTTTGCCCACGCCGCCTTTGCTTAAAATGACTCCGATGCTGCGTGTCTTGACCCGGGCCGGCCTGCTCAGGCCGGATTGCGTCTTGGGGCCGCCGCGTGTTTGGGGCCCGCCTTGAGATTTTGGTCCGCCCTGGGATTTGGGCCCGCCCTGAGATTTTGGTCCGCCGCGCGTCATGGAGCCGGGGCCGCCCCGTGATTTGCCCGGGGCGGGCGCCTGCGCGGGAGGCCGCGTACGGGAGCCGGAGTTGGTCCTTGGGCCGGGGGAGGCGTTGTTGGCAGCGCCGTTGCTTTCGGCCGGTGATTCCTGTTCCAATGTATCCAGGAACAAGGTGAATTTATGACCACAGGACTTGCACAGCGTGGTCACTTTTGTCTTGTTTTTGGGAAGGCGCGAGGCGTCTATGCTGCGTTTTATTTTACAGTTTGGGCATGTGATTTCCACCTTGCGGCCTCCGTATTGGAGTGGCGCCCCTGCCGGGGCACTGTATGAAAATAATCCGGCTGCCCGCATCAAGCGCAACTGCATGGCAACCAGCAAATTTTACCTGTTTTTATTCTGAGTTACGTAACATCAATTTGAAAAGAACGCTATCATTTCTTTTTTCATCAAGCTCTTTCAGTAGTATTCGCAACGCATTATCCACTATTCCCGACATGGAGACACGCAGAGACGCATCTTCCGGGAGCAGTTCCCGGATCAAAGCCTTAGAAGCGGCGAGCTGTTCGTACGTCGCAGGAGTCAGATAAATGGTCGTCCGCTTCTTGGGGCATTCCAGCAGAACAGAGCCGTACGCGGGCGGTTTGTCTTTCCCGGGCTTTTCCTGCTTTGATAAAGCGGACGGCGTCTCGCCCCTACGGTGGATAATGCCTTGAAGCAGCTCCATGCCCTGGGGCAAAGTCTTGTTTTGCCCGTCGGTTGCGTCGGCATCAACACCATAAAGCACATCGTCCAGTATGTTTTTTTGTTTAGTGTTGCTCATGTCAGCCTGCCGCATTTAAGTGTGCCGCCCGCCGCGCAGGGGACGCCTGCCGGCCTACGTCGGGTTAGAGGATTACATAGAATGCTAACTATATATGAATCCAGTAGATTCTGCAATACCCAGGTGAAAAAAGTGCGGATGGCCAGCTGATTTGTTTCAGAGAAGTGCGGCGCGGATGTTTTTTACAACAAAGCCAAAACAAGACCATGCTTAGCGATGGCCTGCCATGGGGATCGTTGTCCCCGATAGCGTTCAGGATCGGGAGATGGTGCGAAAAAAACACACCTGGGGAACACCTGCCTCAAAGGCGCTCGACTCCCGTGGCGATGGCTTCCAGCGCGGCGCTGTCCAGCAGGGTCACGCGCGCGCCGGAGACCTCGATGACGCCGGAATCCGTGAAGCGGCGCAGCACGCGCGAGATGGTTTCCGGGATGGTGCCCAGGTAGGCGGCGAGCTGGCCTTTGGAAACATTCAGCTCGAAGCTGTCGGATTTTCCGGCTTCTCGAAGCAGCAGCAAATGGCCCGCCAGCCGTGCAGGCGTTTCTTTCAGGCTCAGGTTTTCGATTTTGGTCACGAAAAAACGCAGCCGCTGCGAGAGCAGGGCGAGCATGCTCATGGCCAGGTCCGGGTGCGCGTTGATCCGGGTGCGCAGGCTTTTGGCGGGCAGCAGCAGCAGGGTGGAGGCTTTGATGGCTTCGGCGCTGGCCGGATACCGGCTTTCTTTGAATACGACTACTTCGGCGAAGGCTTCGCCAGGGCCGAAAAAGTGCAGCACGTGTTCCCTGCCCTGCGGAGAGACTTTGAAAATGCGTACCGCTCCCGCAACCACGGCATAGAGTCCGCAGGCCTCCTCGCCGTCATGGAAGATGGTCGCGCCCTGGGCGTATTCCCGGACTTCGGCTATTTCCGCCAGCAGCTCCAGGTGCTTCGGTTCGAGCCCCTCAAACAGGTCGACCGAGGCGAGCGCATTGATTAAATTCGTTGCAAAAGGCGTCATCTGGTCAAGAGGATGGAAATGTTGTGCAGATTTTTGGAGAGGTTGAACTTCAAGTCGTCAAAGTTCAGTCCAAAGCCCATGCCCGGACGTTGCGGGCGAAAGGTCCCCCAGGGTTCGGAAAACGAAAAGAATCGGGAATCGATCGCTTTCGAGTTGTTCAGATCCTGATACGCCAGCAGCACGTACGTGCCCTCTGGAACGTCGGTCATGATGAAAGGCAGCTCCCCTGTGCCCTCCGTGGCTGAGTCGGGTTTCAGTATCAGTTTGTAGGAATTTTGCGTCATGTTTTCGAGTTCAGCTTTTGTCAGTAGCAGCAGGGTGATATCCGCAACTTTGTAAAATGTGACGGTACCCTCAATGGAGAACAGGTCTCCCGCTGCAGCAGGCCTGGGCACGGATGTAATGCCCGCCAGGCAGAATGCGAATATGCAAAGAAAAAACAGCGAAAGGTGTTTCATGGCAAAATCCTGTTCATCGTTCGAGTTCAAAGGGCACTGCGGGCAACAGTCCGAGTTGCAGCTGTCCCCAGAATCCGATGCAAACGGCTTCGGCCGCGTCATGGCGCAAGGACGTGGGCCTGGGAGCTCCGGACCAGGCAATGATGCGCCTTGCCAGTTCGATGGCGTGCGCCTTGGCCTGTTCTCCGCTGCGTTGTTCGCGTTTATACAACAACACGGTCCGCCATTCTTGGGCCTGGGTCTGCAGCAGCCCCAGCTCATGCCTCCCTGCCTCGCGGATCCAGACCGCGGCGGCAGGGCCCCCGCCTTCCAGCACCAGCCAGGATAGCGGAGAAAGTTCGCGCAGCAGACTGTAGGCCCGGCGTTTCAGTCCGCCAATACGGGCGAAGTGCTGCGAACGGTACCATTGCAGCCGTCCGTCCGCGCCATACAGGGCCAGGCCCGTACGCAGCCCCACGTCCACCGCCAGCAGGCGGCCTTTGTCGTGGTTTTTGTTTTCTCCAAGCTTCATACGGTCGTTTATTGTCAGGGATATGACGGCATCCTTGCTGAAGAATACTAAGTATCCCCTGTTGCCGCAAGCCGAGGTTGCATTTTATGTGTGGCGCGTTGTCAGAGCACCTTGAATCGACTACAATCAACGGCAGGAACTCCGGAAAAGGAGGGCGCAGTGGGGATGTTTTTGCTCTTGCAGCTACAGACGGGCAAGCGGCTGTGCGGAGTCATGCCGCCTTTGACGCCGGTCGTTTTGCGCAAGCGGCCGGGAGACGGCGGACCGGGAAGTCCGGGCAATGGAGAAAACGACGATCCGGGTAAAACACCGGGCAAATCGACGGGCAAAGAACCGGACGACGCGCCGGTCGAAGCCGACGATCCGGGCGGCGATCTGCTGCTCTGCCGCCAGTGCGGCCATCCGGTGACCAAAACCGGCGCCCGAACTCTGATTCACGGCGCCCACCGCCATGTTTTTTGCAATCCGCACGGCCATGTCTTTGAGATCGGCTGTTTCCACAGCGCGCCGGGCTGCGCCCATCTGGGGCCGCAGACCGCGGAATTCACCTGGTTCGCCGGGTACGCCTGGCAGATTGCCGTATGCGGGGCTTGCCGCGCGCATCTGGGCTGGCGGTACGCGCATGCGGACGGTTCCGTGTTTTATGGGCTGATTTTGCAGCAGCTCGTGGAGGAATCCGGCGAGGGCTGACCTGAAACGGGCTCCCGCATGTCTTACTCCCGTATGTCTTCCAGGCAAAGCGCTTCAAAGGCGGCATAGGCCTTTGTGGCGGCCAGCCTGCCGTCGCGAATCAGCTGTACGGGCACAAATCGCAGAGATTCCGGCAGCGGGTGCGTACGTACAGCTTTTTCAAATTCCAGACGCCGGATGGTGGAAACAGGCATGGCGGCCACGCCCATGCCCTGGGCCACGCAATGCAAGGCCACACCCGAGGAAGGCAGTTCCAGGGTTCTGCCCGGCGTGACGCCGTTGCGGGACAGCCAGCGTTCAAAGGTCCGCCGAAAAGAGCACCCGTTGCGCTGCAGCACCACGGCCTGGGCCGCCTGCAGCGGATCGGCCACATCCGGCGCGGTGACCAGGACCAGCTCTTCCTGGAACAGCTCCGTGCCCGCCAGTTGCGCGTTGCGTATTTCGCCGCTGATGAGCGCGGCATCCAGCTCCTGCCGCAGCACTTTATCCGCCAGCTGCTGCGAGGGAGACACTTCCAGCGAAAGCTCCACCGCTGCGTAGCGGCGGGCATAGGCGATCAGCTTGTCCGCCAGCCAGTTGGCGACCACCGAATCCGTGGCTCCGATCCGGAACGCCCCGGCAGGGCCGCTGCAGTTCTCCAGACTGGCCCTGGCTTCGTGCAACACATTGTGCACCTGCCGCGCATAGGGCAGCAACAGACAGCCCTCGGATGTCAGAGCCATGCCACGCGGTTTGCGGATAAACAAGGGCTTGCCCAATTCCTGTTCCAGACCACGGATACGGGCCGTGACATTGGAAGGCACGTAATGGAGCGCCTGGGCAGCCTTGGTGACGCTCCCTAGTTCGGCCACGGCTTTGAAGATGCGCAACGTTTCACTGTCCATTCATATTTCCTGAATGATGAGATGAAAATAATTCATTTGAAACGAATGTTACAGCAGGGTAGCCTTGGTGTCAAAAAAGGATTGCGCCATGCAAGTACTCACGCAAACGATACGAAACTGGTTGGAGGACCGGCACAACAACGCCCTTGCCCCTGGCTCGGATGTGCCCGCTTTTGCCGAGCCACTGGTTGGCTGCGCGGCGGGGGACGATTCGCTGTTCGCCTTTCTTAAACAGGATATCGGACCGGAGTTTTACTGGACCCCTCGGGAAGCTTTTCAGACCGCTTATCCTGCCAGACCTGTGTCAGGGGAAGACCTGAGCGTGGTCAGCTGGGTATTGCCCCAGACTGAGCAGACGCGCGCGGCGCATCGCAGGGAAAAGTCCATGCCGAGCATCGAGTGGAGCTGCGCGCGCCATTACGGCGAGAAGGTCAACGAGAATCTCCGCCGCCATGTGATCAGCTGGCTCGCGGAAAGGGGCATTGAGGCCTGTGCGCCCGCGCTGCTTCCACAGTGGTCCCGGGAAGTCTCCGAACGCTATGGATTCGCCTCGCGCTGGTCCGAACGGCATACGGCGTACGCCTGCGGTCTGGGGACATTCGGCTTGTCTGACGGCTTGATCACCCCGGTGGGCAAGGCCATCCGCCTGGGGTCGGTGGTGGTGCGCCACCAATACGCGCCCACTCCGCGGACCTATACGTCGCATACGGAATGGTGTTTGTTTTACGCCACAGGCAAATGCCGGGCCTGCATCCGGCGTTGTCCGGCCGGGGCCATTTCCGAAGCCGGGCATGACAAACAACGCTGCAAAACCTACATCCGTACGGTCACGGCCGCGTATGTGGAAGAAGAGCAGCTCGGGTTCCGGGTGAACAGCTGCGGCTTCTGCCAGACAAAAGTGCCCTGCGAACACGGCAATCCCACAGCGCGGTTACGGCACGGCCGGGATTCAAACGGTTGAGACGGATGTAATGAACATATTTCCGACGCCCTTTCCCTTGAACGCGGCACGTAAGCGGGGTACAGTCGAAACGACTCATCTGTAGTTGAAAACGATTACGATGTTTGGCTGGGTCTGTTTGAAACGTTGTTTCAAGATCAAGGAGGAAAGTATGGAAATACGCTATGCGCTGCATCCGGAGCATGCGGCCGTATTGGATACGGCCGAACTGCGCGATCATTTTCTGATAGAAACGCTGTTTTCAGAGGACAAGCTCAACCTTGTCTACAGTTCGCTGGACCGTTTGATTGTCGGTGGCGCGTGCCCGGCCCCGGGGTCGTCGGTGGCTCTGGAAGCGGATGCCAAAAGCATAGGCGCGGCGTATTTCCTGGAACGGCGCGAGCTGGGCGTCATCAACATCGGCGGTCCGGGCGAGGTCGTCGTGGACGGCGTTGTCCATACGCTGCAGCCTCGGGACGGCCTGTACGTGGGCAAGGGCGCTAAAGAGGTGCTGTTCAAATCTTCGGACAAGGCCGCCCCGTCCAGGTTCTATCTGAATTCGGCTCCCGCGCATCTGGCCTACCCCACGGAGCAGGTTTCCTTTGCCACGGCCGAGCCCACCCATCTGGGGGATCTGGAAAAAAGCAACAAGCGTACGATCCGCAAGTATATCCATCCGGACGGCATCAAAAGCTGCCAGCTGGTCATGGGCATGACCTCGCTGGACACCGGCTGCGTCTGGAACACCATGCCCACCCATACACACGAACGCCGTATGGAGGCTTACCTGTATTTCGGCCTGGAGCCGGACCAGCTGGTTTTTCACTTCATGGGCCGGCCTGCGGAAACCCGCCATCTGGTGGTCCGCAACGAGCAGGCCGTACTCTCGCCCAGCTGGTCCATCCACGCCGGGGCGGGCACTTCCAACTATACCTTTATCTGGGGCATGGCCGGAGAAAACCAGACCTTCAGCGACATGGACGGCGTGCCCATGTCCGAGTTGCTGTAGCGGCCTTGGAGCCGCCGGAGGCACAAAAACGGTTTTATTGAGGGATACGAGGATGATTCTGGAAAAATTCAGTCTTGCGGGCAAGGCGGCCATTGTCACGGGCAGCAACACGGGCCTGGGGCGGGCCATGGCGTTGGGCCTGGCCGAGGCCGGTGCGGACGTGGCCGGGGTCTACAGTACGACTCCCCCTACGGATCAGGAGGCTTACGAACGACTCGGCCGTCGCTTTCTGCCCATCCGGGCGGACCTGCGTACTACGGAACATGTGGAGTCGATTGTGGAGCAGACTGTTTCCGGGCTGGGGCGGGTGGATATTCTGGTGAACAACGCGGGCATTATCCGGCGTGCGCCCGCGCTGGAGTTCGGCGAACAGGACTGGGACGAGGTCCTGGACGTGAATCTGAAGTCGTTGTTCTTTCTCAGCCAGGCAGTGGCCAAACGTTTCGTGGCCCAGGGCAGCGGCGGCAAGATCATCAACGTGGCCTCCATGCTTTCCTTTCAGGGCGGCATCCGCGTGCCGTCCTACACGGCCAGCAAGAGCGGGGTCATGGGGCTGACGCGGCTGCTGGCCAACGAATGGGCCCCCCACGGGATCAACGTCAACGCGATCGCTCCGGGGTATATGGTCACCGACAACACCAAAGCCCTGCGCGAGGACCCCGAGCGTGACAAGCAGATCCGCGAACGCATCCCGGCCGGAGAATGGGGGAGTCCGGAAGATTTGCAGGGCGCCGTTGTTTTTCTGGCTTCGGGCGCGGCAAGCTACGTGCACGGGTATACGCTCGCCGTTGACGGGGGCTGGCTGGCCCGCTGATATTTCGGTTCGCGCCATCCTTTTCGCAGCAAAAGCCCGGACTGCAAGGTCCGGGTTCATTTTCAGGGGCGTCCGGCAGTGGGTTATGAGGGGCGCGCGCCCCTCATAACCGATTTGTTTGTCGTCTTATTTGGCAGGCGTGTCGAAAATACCGATCTGGTTGCCCAGGCGGACGCGGATGGCGTCCGAGGCATAGCGTTTGGGTTCGAATACCAGAATGCACAGCGAGCCACCGTAAAGAAAATGGCCCAGGCGTTCCCCCCGTTTCACCGGTACCGGTTTTTTGAGATCATGAAATTTCTGATCAAAGACGAGAGAGCTGACCGTGTTCAACCCAACGGGCACCACTGCCACGCAGCCGTACTTTTCCGTATCTATGATAAAATAGCCGCGCTGGAAGTGTTCAAATTTGCTGAAGTCCGAACCCTTGTAGCCCACGTTTCCGTTGGGAGGCGCCCATTCGGGAAAGTTGTCATACCCGAAAAAGGCGTCCGGGATGATCTTCGCTTCCACCATCTTGCCTCCCACGGGTGCGTGGTAGTGATGATAGGTGTTGGGCATCAGCACACAGGACAGGGCCGTGCCTCCTATGAATTTTTTGGCGTATTTTGATCCGCCCAGGAGGTCCGAAATGTTCAGGGCCTGATTCCCTTTGGTGGGAATGGGCGTGTGCTCGCTGGTGATGATTTGCGGGATGGAATTGACGATACAGTCCGTTGGGGCGCTAATGATGTAGTCCCTGTTGGGCATGGTCTGCGGGCGGCTTTTGTCCTGGTCTAGCAAAGTTCGGGCGAAAAATTCATTGTATGAATGAAATCCGCCGTCCGGGGCCTTGGGATCGGGAAGATGATAGTCCTCTTTTTCGACCCGCGGATCCTGCAGCCACATGGCGACCTTTGTTGTGGAAGCGGGGCTGTCCAGGAATGCGCCGCGCTGCTTGACGAAGTCCTGCAGCAGTTCCTTGCCCGGCGATTGCTGGACCAGCACGAATCCACAGGGGTTTTTGTAATAGAACCAGGCGAAATTCTGGATATAGCGCAACCCGTCGTCATGCGATCCTTCGACCTCCGGCAAAAAAGCGCACCATTCGCGCAGAAAAGCCACCAGATCCGGAAAGCTCTTGCCTATCCAGGGGTTGCCTTGCGGATATTCGGGCGGCAACTGCTTCATGTTTGCAAATGCCGCATCCACCAATTGTTTGAATGCCGCATCGGACGCATAGGTCTTTTCCAACGCGGTGATGGAATCTTCGCACGGGCACTTCTCTTCGGCGGCCAGTGCCGTGCCCGAGGGCATCAGGCCGCAGCATGAAAGAAAAACACTGAAAAGGATAGCAGCAAGCAGTTTGTTGGGCATGAACTATCTCCTTATGGTTGCAAGTAACGCTCGTGAGCTCCTGAGGGAGCGGCATCAGGTCAGGTATCTATCTGGAGATATAGATGTATTTTCCTTTTGAGGCAAACCGGATCCGACGTTTACATTCAATCGAAAACGCGTATGAAGAAAGACAACTCCCTTGATTGGCCTGGAGGGGCCGGGGGAAGTTTATTTCAAGTTGGCGTACTGCGATTTCAACTCCGACAAGGAGGAAATGTATATGTATCGCGGATTGAAAGAACGGCTGGAACAGGGCGGCGTGGTCTGCGCCGAGGGCTATCTGTTCGAACTCGAACGCCGGGGCTATCTGCAGGCCGGTTCGTTCGTGCCCGAGGTGGCTCTGGATAATCCGGAGGTGCTGCTGCAGGTGCACCGGGATTTCTGGCACGCGGGCTCGGACGTGATGGTGGCTTTCACCTACAACGGGCACCGTGAAAAGCTGCGGATGATCGGCAAGGAAAATCTGCTTCAGCCGTTGAACCGCCAGGCGCTGCATCTGGCCAGGACAGTAGCGACGGAGGCGGAGAAACTGCACGGCCGGGAGCGCGCCCTGACCGCGGGCAATCTTTCCAACACCAATGTCTACGCACCCAACGATACGCAGTCCGAAAAACAGGTCCGGGCCATGTTCGACGAGATGGTGGGCTGGGCCGTTGACGAAGGCGTGGATTATATGATCGCCGAAACCTTCTACTATCATGGCGAGGCCCGGATTGCGCTGGAGGCCATCAAGGCCGCCGGGCTGCCCGCGGTGGTGACCCACGGGCTCATGGCCGAAAACGTGCTTTGGGACGATATGCCGGTGGAGGAGTCCTGCAAACGGCTGGAAGACCTGGGCGCGGACGTGGTGGGCATGAACTGCTTTCGCGGACCGCGAACCATGATGCCCTATCTGCGGCGGATTCGCGAGAGAGTACGGGGCCCTGTGGCGGCGTTGCCCGTGACCTACCGTACGACGGACGAACACCCGACCTTTTTCAATCTGCCGGATCCGGGCAACACCGTGAGCCTGCCCCTGCGTACGACTTTTCCCACGGCGCTGGATTCACTGGCGGCCACCCGCTATGAGCTGGCCGCATGGGCGCGTGAGGCCTACGATACGGGTATTCATTATCTGGGCATCTGTTGCGGGAACACGCCGGCCTATACGCGTGCCGTTGCCGAGGCCCTGGGGCGCGACACACCCGCCTCGCGGTATTCACCGGACATGAGCAAACAATTTTTGTTCGGCGACGACCCCGGTTTGGCACAGCATATTACGAAACGTAGCGAAAAAGCCTGAGATCACCGGCTGATTAGGATGGGCTGCATTTTGACGGATGCAGTCCTTGACTGCACATCTGATCCGGGCTATTAATCCCGATTCCGCCTTGTTCTTTCTTGCTTCGTTGTGGAGCTGCGTCCGTGGACGGTCCGTGGACGCTGGAAAGGACCAAAGACCGCAAGGAGATTTGCATGTCATTACGGAAGTATGAAACCCTGTTGCTTCTGAGCCCCGAGCTGACGGATGAGGAGCGCGAGGAAACCCTCGCCACCTTCACCGGCATCATCGAGCGCGACGGAGGCAAAATCCTGACAATCGACAAATGGGGCATGCGCGACCTGGCCTACCCGGTCCGCAAGCTTACCCGCGGCTACTACGTACGCTACGAATACCTCGGCGGCAACGCCCTGGTGCAGGAACTCGAACGGATCATCCGGATCACCGAGAATGTTTTCAAGTTTGTCACCGTCAAGCTTGAGCACGAGCATGTCGAAGAAGAGGAGGTAGCGTAACATGGCTTTTAAGAGAAGATTCACTCCCAAACGTAAATTCTGCCGTTTTTGCGCCAACAAGGATCTGCCGCTGGACTACAAGCGTCCCGACATCCTGGCCGAATTCATCACTGATCGCGGCAAGATCATTGCCCGCCGCATCACCGGTACCTGCGCCAAGCATCAGCGCAGGCTGACCACCGAGATCAAGCGTGCCCGCCAGATGGCTCTGCTCTACTACACGGCTACGCACTCCAGCCAGGTGCAAAAGAAGTCGGTACTTTAGGAGGCCATGATGAAGTTGATACTGCGAGCCGATGTGGATAATCTCGGCCTGCTGGGCGAAGTGGTAAACGTTAAGCCCGGTTATGGCCGCAACTATTTGATCCCCCAGGGGTTGGCCATGCTGGCCTCCGAGGGCAATGTCAAGCTCTTTGAGCTGGAACGTAAAAAACTGCAGTCCCGTATGGACGAGCTGCGCCAGGCAGCCATGAGCCTGGGCGAAAAAGTCGCTGCCGCGGTTGTGGAAATCTCCATGCGCGCCGGTGAAGGTGACAAGCTCTACGGTTCGGTTACCCGCGCCGCCATTGCCGACCAGCTCAACACGCTTCTCGGCAGCGACGTCGAAGAGATCGACCGCAAGAAAATCATGCTGGAAGAGCCCATTCGCGCCCTGGGCGAGTACAAGATCACGGTGCGCCTGCATCGCGACGTACAGCCCGAGCTGACTGTCAAAGTCCTCAAGTACGGCGCGGATTATGAGCAGGAAGACGTGGCTGAAGAGCCCGAGACTGCCGAAGAACCCCAGGTAGAGACCGCGGACGTTGAATCCCCCGCGGAGGAGCCGGAAGTTGGAGCAGCCGAAGACGCCTGATCAATTTGATCAGGATACAGCCCCCAAGACGAAAAAAGGCCGGAAGCGCAAACAGCAACCGGCCTCATTAGATACGCTGTCTACAGATCTGATACGCAACACCCCCCCGCAGAGCCTGGATGCTGAACAAGCGGTTCTGGGGGGGGTGTTTCTTGACAGCTCGTCTTTTCATCTTTTGCCGGAGATTCTGGAACCGGATGATTTCTATTATCCGGCCCACCAGGCCATCTTTTCGAGCTTTATTTCCCTGTTCAATGCCGGGTCGCCGGTGGATCTCGTCACCGTGGGCGAGCGTTTGCTGCAGGACGGCAAACTCGAACAGGTGGGCGGCGCGGCGTACATTGCCGAGCTCACTCAGTCCGTGGTCAGCGCCTCCAATATCGTCTACCACGCCAAAATCATCCGCGACAAGGCCCTGCAGCGCAAGCTGATCACGGCCTCCACCGAGATCATCCAGGATTGTTTCGACAATACCATTGAACTCGGCTCCTTGCTGGACGAATCCGAAAAACGGATTTTCAGCATCAGCGAACGCTGCATGAGCGGCACCTACAAGGACAGCCATCAGCTGGTCAACGAGATTTTTCAGGACCTGGAAAAGCTCTACGAACGCAAGGAACTGGTCACTGGCGTGCATACGGGCTACCAGAAGCTCAACGAACTCACCGCCGGTTTCCAGCCTTCGGACCTGATCATCATCGCCGGGCGTCCGAGTATGGGAAAAACCGCTTTTGCGCTGAATGTGGCCATGCGCGCGTCAGTCACAGCGGATGTGCCCACGGCCATCTTTTCCTTGGAAATGTCCATGGAATCACTGATGACCCGTATGCTCTGCGCCTGGGGCAAGGTCGACCTTTCGCGCGTACGGCGTGGTTTTCTGGATGACGAGGACTGGATCCGCCTGCACGAGGCCGCCGACCATTTGCGCGGCGCGCCCATCTACATTGACGATACGGCGGCTCTGTCCACGCTGGAAATCCGGGCTCGCTGCCGCCGCCTGAAATCCGAGAAAAAACTCGGATTCGTCGTGGTGGACTACCTGCAGCTGATGCGCGCCGGTCGCCGGATCGATTCCCGCGAACAGGAGATCTCCGAGATTTCGCGAAATCTGAAGGCCCTGGCCAAAGAACTCGACATCCCCGTCGTCGCTCTGTCCCAGCTGAACAGAAAATTGGAAGAACGCGCCGATAAACGCCCCATGCTTTCGGATTTGCGCGAGTCTGGCGCCATCGAGCAGGACGCGGACGTGATCATGTTCGTCTACCGCGACCAAGTCTACAACAAAAGCGACGACAATCCCAAAAAGGGTATGGCGGAAATCATCATCGGCAAACAGCGTAACGGGCCGCTGGGCAACATAGAGCTCTCCTTCATCGATTATTGCACGGCCTTCGAAGAGCTGGCAGCCGCCTATCCGTCTGAATCCAGCTACTAACCGGCTATAATCTCAAGGTGATGCCTCCGGTGGTTCAAGTACCTTTTGCAAAAGGTTCTTGGGATCTCTCAAATTTTTTTGTCTTAAAAACAAGCGCACATTCAAGCACATGACTTGGGGTCGGGGAATGCTATTCCCTGACGGAGAAGAGGGGGCGTACGTTCCCTCGGCGACGGCGGAACCCCAATCGGGAGGACACATGGAATATTTCGACAAAGTGGAATTCGCTTCATGCGAAGAAATCACCGCAATGCAACTGGTCCGGTTGCGCAATACGCTCGAGCGCGCCGCCCGGTCTCCGTTTTACGCCGCAAAATTCAAAGAGTCCGGAGTTTCCGCGGATTCTATAAAGAACCTGGACGACATCCGCCGTCTGCCGTTCACCACCAAGGACGACCTCCGCGCGGCTTATCCCTGCGGCATGCTGGCCATGCCCATGGAAAAGATGGTCCGTCTGCATGCCTCCAGCGGCACCACGGGTGCGCCCACAGTGGTTATGCAAACCCAGAACGATCTGAACTCCTGGGCCGATCTGATGGCCCGCTGCATGTACATGGTCGGTCTGCGTCCCGCGGACGTATTCCAGAACACATCCGGCTACGGACTGTTCACCGGCGGCCTGGGCATCCACTACGGCGCCGAGCGGCTCGGCTGCCTGACCATTCCGGCAGCCGCGGGCAACAGCCAGCGCCAGCTCAAGCTGATACAGGATTTCAAGGTCACGGGCCTGCACATCATTCCGTCCTACGCGCTCTATTTTTCCGATTTCTGCAAGAACCACGGCATCAACGCCGCGGATCTGACCCCGCGTATCGCCTTGATCGGTGCCGAACCGCATACCGAAGAGAGCAGAAAGCGCATCGAGAAACTGCTCGGACTCAAGGCCTACAACTCCTACGGGCTCTCCGAGATGAACGGTCCGGGCGTGGCCTTCGAATGCAAAGAGCAGAACGGCCTGCATCTGTGGGAGGATTCCTATATTCTGGAAATCCTCAATCCCGAAACTCAGGAACCCGTGGCCGAGGGCGAGGTGGGCGAACTGGTGCTGACCACGCTTTGCCGAGAAGGCATGCCCATCATCCGCTACCGGACGCGCGATCTTTCCCGCCTGATCACAGGCCCCTGCCCCTGCGGCCGCCTGCACAGACGTATCGACCGGATCCTGGGCCGCGTGGACGACATGATCATCATCAAGGGCGTGAACATCTACCCCATGCAGGTCGAGCGTATCCTGCTTTCCATCCCGGAAGTCGGACAGAATTATCTGATCGTGCTCGAACGCGAGAACTACATCGACCAGATCAAGGTCAAGGTTGAGATCAAAGAGGACTACTTTATCGAAGACATGCGCGCGCTGCAGGCGATTCAGAAAAAGATCACCGCCAAACTGCGCGATGAAATTCTGGTGACGCCCCGGGTGGAACTGGTCGAACAGAACACCCTGCCCAAGAGCCAAGGCAAAGCCGAACGTGTCCAGGATCTGCGCGAGTCGCGCGAGTTGTAACGTATAATCACTTCGGAAAAGAATGACTCCGGCGGCACGGGAACCTTTTTGGCCAGCTTGTCTGGATAGACACGCTAAGCGATTGCAGCGCTAAGATTTTCTGAAAAAGATTCCTGTTCCCTCCGAAAACGTTTGGCTGATTGAATGAATTCCTGGCTCAAAATACGTTAGTGAGCCTGCTCAAAGGCAGGTTCCGGACGATAAGGAGATCTCCATGGCAACCGTAGGAATACTTCTGTTTCTGCTTCTTTTGTGCATGGTGTTGCTGCTGCACATTTTCAGCCTTCCGGCCAACTGGGGCGTGCTGCTGCTGGCCGGGGGCTATTTCTGGCTGGTGCCGGATTCGGGGCTCAGCTGGACCGTGCTGGCGTTGTTGCTCGGCCTGGCCCTGGCGGGCGAGCTGCTGGAGTTTCTGGTGCAGATTTTCGGTGCGAAAAAATTCGGCAGCAGCGGCAAAGGCAACCTGGGCGGAATCATCGGAGCTATTGCCGGAGCAATTGTGGGGGCGCCGTTCTTCCTGGGCCTCGGCGCGCTGTTCGGCGCCTTGCTTGGCGCGTTCGGCGGCTGCCTGATCCTGGAAATCGGTCAGGGCCGGGAGTTCGCGGAAGCCAGACGGGCGGCCTGGGGAGCTTTTTGGGGAAAATTCATGGGCATGATTCTGAAATTCAGCCTGGGAGCGGCCATGGTGGCCGTGACCGCCCGCAACATCTGGCCGTAACCGCTACTTATGTCCGAAAAACTCGCTAACATCACCGTCGTACTGGTGCACCCGAAGTTTCCCGAAAATATCGGCAGCACGGCCCGGGCCATGGCCAACATGGGCTGCTCAAAGCTCGTCCTGGTCGCGCCGCAGCGCTGGAACATGGAGGCGGCCCTGCCCCTGGCCACGCCCAAGGGAGCGCCCATTCTGCGCCAGATGCGCATTGAGCCGGATTTGCCGGCCGCCCTGGCCGGACTGCACACCGTGTTCGCCACCACCGCCCGTACGGGGGGCTGGCGCAAAGGCGTGCTCACCGCGGCCCGGGGAGCGGGGGAAATCGGCGAATTGCTGGGACAGGGACATGAAATCGGCATTGTCTTTGGTCCGGAAGACCGGGGTCTGAGCAACGAGGACATCAGCATCAGCGGGCGGCTGCTGTGCATTCCCACCGCGGACGACGCCTCGTCGCTGAATTTGTCTCAGGCCGTGCTGGTGATTCTGTACGAATGTCTGAAATGCGCGCCCGGCAAGCACTTTCGTCCGGGCGGGCCCTCGCAGTCGCGTCCCGCGAGCCATGCCGAACAGGAGGCCCTGTACGAGAACATGCAGGAAACCCTGGTGGCCATCGATTTTCTCAAGGGGGACAACCCGGATTACTGGATGATGCCGGTCCGCAGGTTCCTCCAGCGCGTGGGGCTCAGGCGCAACGAATTCAACCTGCTCATGGGCATCTGTCGCCAGGTGCGCTGGATGGCCGGTCGCATCGCCTCCATGAATTCCCCGGAAACCCCGGATATCTCCTCCACTGAAAAAGAGTCCCGCTGATCGCTTTCCCCCCTTGCGTCCTGTTGCAAGGACTGGCAGGTTCGGTATACTTTATCGAGCTGCGAAATTCGGACCGGTCTGTGTCCATTTGCCAAACGGATTGGAGAGAGCGTGAAAAAAATTTTTTGTTGCCTGCTGCTTCCCCTCGTGCTGCTTGCCTGTTTGTCCGGATGCGGAGAAGAGGAAGAGCCCCCCACGATTACCTTTTTGCGTGGGTTTTTGACGAAATTCTATGTCGGACTGGATTCCGCCGCACTCAAGGAAGTCACCAGAGCCACCCGTCCCATCGCCAAGCAGGTCTTGTTCGGGCTGCACAATGACAATTATTATCCCAAGCTCGCGCTGAGTTTTGATGTCACCGGCCTGACGTACGAGTTGGTCGAAGGCGAGAAAGCCAACGAAACCAAGGCAAGGATCGACGTTTCCGGTCCGCTGCTGGTCAAAACCGCGGATTACCCGGCCGGACGGCCCATGGACGTGCAGTTTCCCGTGCAGCTGTATCTGAACAGGGACCACTGGGAAGTGGATTTCACCCATGATTTTTTTCAATACTCCACCATTGATTCGGGCGAACAGCTGGGCATTGTGGCCGGACCCAAAGGCGGCACGGAATATCTGATGGCTCTGGATCTGCGGATGCTGGGAAAACGTACGGGCCTGAATGTCTACGTCCATGAAGGCAAAAACTCGGAAGACCGCATCATGGCCATCAAAGATGCCGATGCCATCCAGGTTGGCTTTGTGCAGCAGGACGCGCTGCTGTTCATTCAGAGCGGATTGAGCAAGATTCCCCTGATCCAGGAAGCGGCCAAGGAGATGCGTTCCTTGTTTCCGCTGTACACCGAACCCGTACAGATAGTTGGCAGTCGCCGGATCAAGGATCTGCAGCAGTTCACCGGGCGTATCGTCGCCGTCGGCACCCCGGAGAGCGCCAGCTTCATCACGGGAAATCTGATTTTTTATATGGGAGGCGTGGTCACCCATTCGCTGCTTGCGGGCGGCGGGGACCAGGCCCTCAGTGCGTTGCTCCAGGGAAAGGTGGACGGCATGCTGCAGGTGGGCCCTGCGCCTCTGCCCTTATTCCTGAAGATTGACCCCGAACAGCGTATGGATCTGGTGCCGGTAACCTCTCCGGCCTTGCAGGAGCTATACGGCGTCCGCGAGATTCCGGCCGGGAGCTACCCGTGGCAGAAAGCCGCCGTGGCGAGCGTCGGAGTGACCATGGTTCTGGCTACCAAAGATTATTCCGGATCCATGTGCAAGGTGATCGGCTATTTCGCCGACGTCATCAAGGAAAACATCGACTGGCTGCGCGCCAACGGCGACTCCATGTGGAAAGAGGTGCGGCTGGATGCTCCGCTGACGGGCTGGCGGCATTACGACTGCGTGGACAAGGTCATACGCGAGGAAAAAGGCCGCTACCAGTAACTGTCCTGGCCGCTTCAGGCATGGGCCCGGACTCGGATTCGGATTCAGGCCAGCATTTCGCGGATCCGGCAGACTGAGCAGGTCTCGGCGGAAGTGGGGTAGCCGCAGCTCTTGCAGGGGGTTATTCCGGCGTTTTCCTGCTCCTCTTCCGGGGCGAAATGGGCGCGTCCCGCATCCAGAAATTTTTCGTAGAACTGCAGCTTTTGTCCGGGCATGGTTTCTTCGAGCCCGGCGAAGAGCTCCTTGTGCGTGGTGAAGCTGGCGCCCCGGCTGTAGGGGCAGCCTTCCTTGTGCATGTCCACACCCTGCAGAAAGGCGTAATTGGCGGTCTCGAATTCGCTCAGCCGGTAGAGCGGTTTGACCTTGCGTACGAAGCCGTTTTCCGCGGGCAGACAGGGGCCCTGGTCCGAGAGGTAGGCCGCGTCCCAGCGCAGCACGTTGGCGAACAGCCGGGCGACTTCGTCGTCCAGGTTGTGCCCTGTGGCCAGCGCGTCGAAACCGCCCCGGATGGCCTCGCGGTTGAACACGTGGCGCTTGATCTTGCCGCAGACCGAACAGATCGGGCGTTTGACCCGTGCCTTGATTTTCGGGATGGCCAGGCCTTCAGCCTCCAGTTCGATGATCTGCAGCGGCAATCCGCGAGCGGCGCAAAAGGCCTCGGCTTTTGCACGGGCTTTGGGAGAGGACTCCTCGATGCCCAGGTCGATGTGCAGGCCGGTGACGTCGTAGCCCTGCAGTTTGAGTTCGTGCATCAGGGCCAGCGAGTCCTTGCCGCCGGACAAGGCCACCAGGATCCGCTCCTGGCGGCTGAACAGCTGACGGGTTTTGATGGCTTTTTCCACCTGTCTGCTGAAAAAAAGCAGAAAGCATTCTTTGCAGAAGCCCGTATGATGGCTGGGCAGGGCCACAACCGCTGGGCTTTTGCATCGCCGGCATTTCATGGCAATAGATCCTTGAATTTGATTCGAATTACGGCTTGATGGCGATTCCCGTACCGCGGCATGGGAAGATGCACCCCAGCGTTATTTACCGCCTGCCGCCGTCAGCCTCGAGATCCGACCCGCCAGACCGTCAGCGTGTCGTCGGGATACACGCGCAAGTCCGGTGTCAGCAGGCCGCCGTCCCGGATTACCAGGGCGTCCGTGGGCCGGAGCTGCAGCTTGTTGAGCAGCTGGAGCACGGTGTTGATCTTCGGATACGTGACTTCTGTTCCTTCCGGTTCGATGCGAATAGTGATCATGCGAAAACAGGCCTGTCACAATCAGGCAAGGTTTGGAATGGCGGCGATCAATGCGTTGATTTCCGTACGTACGTTTTTCAGGTCGTTCCGCATTTGCTCCAGGTCCTTGGCCCTGGAGGCCTTTTCAAGTTCAAAGCAGAGGTCCCGGCTCAAAAAAGCGCCGATTGCGGCGGACGATCCTTTTAAGGCATGAGCCCGCTTCATGGCAAGTTCATAATCTTCCTTTTTCAGGGCCAGCTCCAGGTCGGCGATTTTTAGCGGGGCTTCCTCGATAAAAACTTGAAAAAGCTCGTTCAGCAGCTCTCTGTCTCCGCCCAGTCGCTCCATGGTGTCTTCCATGTCGATAAAGGCGCTTCCCGGCTTCCTTTCCATGTCAGGCTCCCTTGTGAAAAGCATGTGTGTCAAATGCACTGCAATACGCGGATTGTTGCATAGAACGCGTAGTATATACGTATGACTGCCCTTCGTTCAAGTCAAATAACAGCTAAGATTGATAATAAGAGTTCCGGCGTCCGGGCCGGACGGGGCGGGATCAGGCGCCGGAGTCCTGTTGCTGCGCGAGCATGAAGGCCTCGGCCTCCTCCTGCGGCAGGGGCCGGGCGTAGAGATAGCCCTGTCCCAGATCACACCCAAGCGAACGCAGCAGACGCTCCTGGGATTCCTTTTCGATGCCTTCGGCCACCACGTCCAGGCCCAGGTTGTGGGCCAGATTCACAATGGCCTTGATGATTTCGATGTTTTCCGGCGAGTTGTCCAGCATACGCACAAAGCTCAAGTCGATCTTGAGGTTGTCCAGAGGAAAGCGCTGCAGATAGCTCAGCGAGGAATACCCCGTACCGAAGTCGTCGATGCTCAGGCTCAGCCCCAGTTGTTTCAGGCGAGTCAGAATTTGGGACGCCTGATCGGCGTTTTGCATGACGGTAGTTTCCGTCAGTTCCAGTTTGAGCCGCCGTACCGGAGTATGGGTACGCTGCAGGGTGGAGTGGAGCATGTCGAACAATCCGGACTCCGCGAACTGGCGGGCGGAAATATTCACGGAAAGCTGCGTCTTCGATTCGGGAAAGCGCTCTTCCCAGGAGGCGAGCACGGTGCAGGCCTCTTGCAGCACCCAGGCGCCGAGTTCGACGATAAAACCGTTCTCCTCGGCCATGGGGATGAATTCGCCCGGCGGGATCACGCCCCGTTCCGGATGATTCCAGCGCAGCAGCGCCTCGAAACCGTCGAGCTTTCCGCTGCGCAAGCGCATGATGGGCTGGAAAACAAGATAGTACTCGTTGTTGTTCAGGGCGCGCCGCATGTCGTGTTCGAGGGTCATTATCTTGCGGACCCGTTCTGCCATGCCCGGATTGTAGATCTTGTAGCGGCTTTTGCCTGTTTCCTTGGCCCGGTACATGGCGATATTGGCGTTGCGCAGCAGTTCCGCGGGTTCCACATCGGAGGACGGACGGGGCACCAGGCCCAGGCTTCCGTTGACCCTGATTTCGTTGCCGTCGATGTCCATGGGTTCTTCAAGGCTTTCCAGGACGCGGTTGATAACCAGAAAGGATTCCCGTGGCGAATTCAGTTCTTCTAGCAACAGGACGAATTCATCGCCGCCGAAACGCGCCACCGTGTCCAGCGCGCGGGTTGCCCGTACCAGGCGGCGGCTGATTTCCACCAGGACTTTGTCTCCCAGGGTGTGGCCGTAATTTTCATTGATCAATTTAAAACGGTCCAGCCCCAGAAAGACCACCGCAAAATGGTAGTTGGAGCGCCTTCGCGCACGTTCCTGGCCGAGTTTGATGCGCTCGAGGCACAAGGTCCGGTTCCCCAGGCCCGTGAGCGAATCGTGCAGCGACAGCTCGCGCAGCTGTTGTTCCATGATCACCCGGTTGGTGATGTCCCGCATGGAGCAGCGGATGCCCAGGGAACTGCCTTCGCTGTTAAAAACCAGGGACGCCGTCTGGGAGATCCAGCGGATCTGGCCGTCTGCGCTGTGGATGCGGAAATCGAGCTCCGAAGCCGTACCTTCGGTACGCACCGCCTGCATGTGCTGTTCCCAGAGCGAGACGTCTTCCGGGTGGATGATCCGCTGCAGAAAATCCCGGCTTTCAAGAAAGCGTTTGGGCTCATAACCGGTAATACGCTCGCAGGACGGGCTCGCGTATAGGACGTTGCCCTCCGGGCTGACCCAGCTTTCCCAGTCGTAGGTGTATTCGGCCACCGTGTGGTAGCGTTCCTGCGAAAGTTTCAGTTCCTCTTCGATACGCCGGGGATAGGTCACGTCCCGCAGCGACAGCAGGCAGGCCGGATTTCCCTCCCACTCGATACGCAGGTGGCGCATCTGCGCCGGCCGGGGCATGCCGTCGGCTCCCATGACCATGATTTCCGTGGCGTCTTCAGAGGTGGAGGGAATGCCGAACAGTTTGTTGCGTAGCGTGTCGATTTTATCGCCGAACAGTTTGTGGGCCGCCGTATTGTGGAACAGCAGCAGCCCCTCCGGCGAAACGACCAGTTCCGCGTCGGTCTGTTCTTCCAGCAGTTTCTGGAGCTGCAGTTTTTGGACTTCCAGGGCCAGGCTGGTCCGTTTGTGATCCGTTATGTCGCGCAGCAGCAGCACATAGCCTTTGATTTTTCCTTTGCGGTCCAGAGAAGGCACGATGATGCAGGAGATACTGCAGGCGACGTTGCTTTTATGAATGATGTCAAATTCGTAACGGCGGTTGGCGGATCTGATGAGTTGTTCCGGCGACTGTACGCGGATGGTTTCCACAAGGGTGGAAAACAAGGGCAGCGAGCCCGGATGGACGAGTTCGGAAACATTTTTGCCGAGGATTTCTTGCGGCGTATGACCCAGCAAGGCTTTGGTGCCGTATCCGGCGTAGGTTATTTCGAATGTGGAGGAGGTCTCGAGCAGGGTTTCCGAGGTGTACTGCGACAAGGTGCGCAGACGCGAGGCATTGACCCGGACGGTCTTGTTCAGGCCATGCCTGAGTTGCTGCACGGCCAGAACCAGAACAGCGCCAGCCAGCAAAAAGGAAACCGCCCAGGCCCGTGTTTCGGACAGGTCGTCGGGAGTTTCCGCAGCCAGCGCGCAAAACGGATCCAGTTGCAGGAGAGCCGCCACCAGGGGCTGCATGGAGCAGGCTTTTTGGTAACACTGGTTTCGCACCAGGTTGCCTCCTTGATCAGTAATCCAGACGTACCGTAGCGCAAGTTTATAAAACTGGCAAACGGGCAGGATAACATGTGAAAAAACAACTTATCGCACGAATTGAGAGTCTGTTTGCCGAACTAGCCATTGGCAGTTCGGCCGCTTTCTGGTACAAGCCGTAATCGTCTGATAAATATGAGGACCACCCGCCGATGGAGCTATTCAGAGCTGACCTGCACATCCACTCCCGTTTTTCCCGAGCCACGAGCAAAGGGCTGACGGCTAGGCTCCTTGCTGCCTGGGCGCGTATCAAAGGCCTGGACGTTCTTGGGACAGGGGACTTCACGCATCCGGGCTGGCTTGCCGAACTCAAGGAACTGCTGGTTTTCGATGCCAAGACGGGCCTCTATGCCCTCAGAGACAGTAGCGGCCTGGAGCAGGAAGTCAAGTCTTTGCCGGGTGTCTCGCCGGGCGGCAAGTCACTGTTCATGCTGCAGACCGAGATCAGCTCCATTTACAAACGCGGCGGCAAGGTCCGCAAGGTTCACAATCTGGTCTTCATGCCGCATTTCGAAGCGGTGGAGGCCTTCAACGCCAGACTGGGGCAGGTGGGCAATCTCACCTCGGACGGACGCCCGATTCTGGGGCTTGATTCCAGAATCCTGCTGGAAATGGTTCTGGACACGGACCCGCTGGCCTTTCTCGTTCCCGCCCATATCTGGACGCCCTGGTTTTCGCTGTTCGGATCCAAGTCCGGATTCGACAGCATCGAGGAGTGCTTCGGCGATCTTAGCAGCGAGATATTCGCTCTGGAGACCGGCCTTTCTTCGGACCCGGAAATGAACTGGACCATCAGCGCCCTGGACCGGTTTCGGCTGATTTCCAACTCCGACGCCCATTCGGCCGAAAAACTCGGACGCGAATCCAACCTGTTCAGCGGTGCGCCTTCCTACGAGGGCATTTACCGGGCGCTGCGGGGCCAGGCTCTGGGCCACAAATTTTTGGGCACCGTGGAATTTTTTCCTGAAGAAGGCAAATACCATCTGGACGGGCACCGCAAATGCGGGGTTGTCTACGATCCGCGCGAGACCGTGGCCAGGAGCGGCATCTGCCCGGTCTGCGGCAAACCCCTGACCCTGGGGGTGCTGCACCGCGTGCTGGAACTGGCGGATCGCGAAACCGCCAAGCAACCCTCCGGACACCCCGGCTATGTTTCGCTTGTGCCCCTCACCGAAGTGCTTTCGGAAATCCTCAGCGTCGGACCGGCCAGCAAAAAAGTCAAAACTCAATACGCGGCCT
The DNA here is from genome assembly GCA_963677785.2 of Desulfovibrionaceae bacterium. Taxonomy (GTDB): domain Bacteria; phylum Desulfobacterota; class Desulfovibrionia; order Desulfovibrionales; family Desulfovibrionaceae. Next base: position 1,879,274 of record CAXXDH010000003.1, read on the forward strand.
GCATCAGCCGTTTCGGTTCGGAAATGCACGTGCTGCAGGACGTGCCCCTGGAAGATCTGGCGAAAATTTCTCCCTTGCTGGCGGAAAGCATCAAGCGCATGCGGGCCGGTGAGGTCTACCGCCAGCCCGGATTCGATGGAGAGTACGGCGTGATCCGTTTGTTCTCGCCGCGCGAACGCAGCAGCTTCGGCAAAGGGCAGTTCCTGAGCGGATTTGTCCCGCAGGAAGAGCAGATGCCGGCAAAACGCGAGCCGTGCGCGGAACCCGTCCGGGAGGCCGCCGCGCCCGAACCCGAGGCGCCGTCCGGACTGAACCCTTCGCAGGAACGGGCGGTCCAGGCAGGGCCCGGACCGGTGGCTGTCGTGGCCGGCCCCGGCACCGGCAAAACCCATACGCTCATCAGCCGCGTGTTTCATCTGCTGGAGCAGGGGGCTCCGGTTTCCTCGGTGCTGACGGTCACCTTTACCCGCCGCGCCGCCGAAGAGCTGGAAAACCGCATCGCGGAAAAACTGGACACTCGCGAGGACGGCGGCAAGGCCCAGCCTCCACGGGCGGACACCTTGCACGCCCTGGCCCTGGAGTACTGGGCCAAGTCCTTTGCGGCCGCCCCGGTGCTGATGTCCGAGGACGGGGCGTTTCGCGTGTTCTGCGAAGCCAGCCCGGACGCGGAGAAAAAAGACCTGCGGGCCGCCTGGAAGCGCATTGAGCTGCGGCGCGAAAGCATGATTCCGCAGGACGGGCCTGACGAGGAGATCTACCACCGGTATCTCAAGCTCAAGGAGTCCTGGAATCTGGCCGACTATACGGACCTTCTCGAATTCTGGCTCGAGCAGATTCAGCAGGGTATTTACCCGAGCCCGTACAGCCACCTGCTGGTGGACGAACTGCAGGACCTGACGCGTCTGCAGCTGGAAGTGGTCATGGCCCTGGCGGAAGCCGCCAAGGGCAAGGATCGTGTTCCCGGACAGGGATTTTTCGCCATCGGCGATCCCAACCAGTCCATATACGGATTCCGCGGCGCGCAGCCCCAGGTGGTGGAATTGCTGCAAGAGCGCTGGCCCAAGCTGCAGGTGGTCGCCCTGGAGGAAAATTACCGCTCGGCCGCGCCTATTCTGGAAGCCGCGGCCGGAGTATTGCAAAAGGCCGCTTACAGATCCGCGGCGCCGTTGCAACTTGTTCCCCGCTACAACGGATCAGGCGCGATACGCCTTTTCGACGCCCCCACGGCGGGCAGCGAGTCCGCCTGGATAGCCGAACGGATTCGCTGGCTCATCGGCGCCACCAGCCACACCCTGGCGGACGAACGGACTCCGGGCCTGGACAGTGGAGATTCCGAGGCATTGCGCGCGAGCCTCAGCCCGGGGGACGTGGCGGTTCTGGTACGTTTCAAGGCATTGATTCCGCCCATCAAAAAAAGCCTCGAACGGCTGGGCCTGCCTTGCACCGCGCCTGAAAACGAGGCCTTTTGGATGGAAAGCCGGGTGGGGGAAATTCTGGACGCGGCAGGGAGTTTTCTGGGGATTGCGCATGCCAGTACGCAGAACGATCTGGTTTTTCCCGATAAAATTTTGGCCAAAGGGCCTTTGGCGGTGCAGGCGTATCTGGAAGACTCGCCCCGCTTCGACCGGCTTTTCTGGCAGAGCCGCGAGTTCCGCGAACTGGCCAAAGCCTACGCCAGGCATGGCGGCTGGGCGGGCCTGCTGAACTGGGTCAACCTGCAGAGCGAGCTGGACCTGGCTGCAAAACGCAGCGAGAAGATCCGTATCATGAGCCTGCACTCGGCCAAGGGCCTGGAGTTTCGCGCCGTGTTCATGCCCTGTCTGGAAGAAGGCGTCCTGCCTTTTGCGGGGCCGTCGTTTCTCAGCGGCAAGCCGGACACGTCCGACCGTCCGGATACCGAAGAAGAGCGGCGGCTGTTTTACGTGGGGCTGACAAGGGCCAGGGACGCGCTTTTTCTCAGCCACGCGGGCCGCAGAAATCTGTTCGGGCGCGAGCTGCGGCTCCATCCGTCATCTTTTTTGGGCGCGTTGCCGGAAGCGTTGCTGAACCGGACAACCCTGAAAACAAAAATCCGGCACAAGGAACAGCAGCTCAACCTGATGTAACGGAAAAGAGCGCTTACGGGATTTCCGGCCTGGCTGGAAACTCGAAGCCGTGCTGCGTCCGCCGGACAAAAAAACAGGCGATTGTTTCGCCCGCAGACTTTTAAGGAGAACACCTATGCGTCTTTCGGTGCACAGTGGATTACGGATGTCCTTTTCCGTATTGTCGGCTCTGGTTTTGGTTTTACCGCTCGTGTTGTCATCCGAGGCGCAGGCGGACTGGCTTGTCCGGGAAGGCGCCGAAACCGCTCCCCTGGTCGCGCCCACGCCCCAGCCTTCTGCCGAGCCCGCTCCGCAGGCGGGCGAGGAAAAGCTCGCTGCACCGCAGCAGCCCGCAGGACATTCGGCCAAATGCAGGGGCTGCGCCCAGCGGCAAAAGAGAACCTGCAAAAAGGGCGAAGGCAATGCCACCAGTGCAGTCGAGGGCAACGCCACCGGCGATGACGCCGCCGAGTTCATGGAAAGCACCATGAAATTCCGCATCCAATCCCTGGCCCAGGTGGAACCCAACGACCCCAAGGTGGTCGCGATCGTGGGGACCAAACTTGCGGAGGAGAACCCGAAACTCCGGCGCGAAGCCGTGGGCGTGCTCGGGCTGCTCAGCTCGTATTATCCCAACAAAGCCGCGGAAATTTTTCCCTATCTGATCAAAGCGCTCAACGACAGCGATCCCAAAGTGCATGCGGGCGCGCTCAAAGCCATGCTCCCCACAGTGGCGCACCTGCAAGCTGACGCCGGCGTTCCCCTGCTCAGCGAAACGCTGTCCAAGGGCAATTCCGCGGAACGTACCGCTGTGGCTGCCGTTGTCGCCAATATGGCCGACAAACTTTCCTGGGCGTCTCAATTGAGCGGCGCACTGCGTACGGCCCTGGAGGATCAAAACCAGGATACCAAGCTCACCGTGATCATGGCCCTGGCGTTTATTGATCCGGATCTGTTGCCCGAAGGTTCGGTGGAGATCATCAAGAAAAACACCCATGCGAAATCCGCCGGGTCGCGTTTCCAGGCCTACGGCCTGCTGGCGGCACTCGGTCCCAAGGCCGTCGAGGCCCTGCCCGAACTGCTTGTAGGCGTAAACGATCCGCACTACATCCCCCGTTGGGCCGCTGTCCGCGCGCTGGGATCCCTCGGGCGGGATTTTGTGCTCGCCCATCCGGAGATTATCGAGGCCCTGATCAAATCCACCGGCGATACGGATACGGCCGTACAGCAAATCGCGGCCTTGTCCCTGGGCAAGAACCTCGGCTCTTCGCTGTTGCCCGGCGTTTTGCCCGGCGAAGACAATCCGGCCGCTCTGGAGGCCCTGCAGAAACTAATGCAGAGCAAGCAGCCCAACGTGTCGGAGACCGCCGCCTGGGCGCTTGTCCGCATGTCTCCCAAGCTCAAGGCCACTTTGCCGGATAAACTCTTTGCACGGCTTTTGGAAGTCACTCCGGCCCTGGACGAAATGGCCGCAAAATAACAGTTGCCCATTGAAGAAAGAACATGCCTGCATTTGAAAAAGCGGCCATTCTGGCCCGGATGGTAAAAATAGAACACTCGGTGTTCGCGCTCCCGTTCGCTTATCTGGGAGCGTTTCTGGTGGCGGGAGGCTGGCCCGGCTGGCGGCCCCTGCTGTTGCTGACGGTGGCCATGGTGGCCGTACGGTCGTTCGCCATGGCCTTCAACCGTCTGGTGGATGTCCGCTATGACAGTCTGAACCCGCGGACCCGGTCCCGGCCTCTGGTCTCCGGCGAAATCGGCAAAAAAGAAACCGTGCTGTTTATTGCGGTCTGCGCCCTGGTTTTTGTGGGCAGTTGCGCTTTGATGAACACGGTCTGTCTGCTGCTTTCGCCCGTTGCGCTCGCGATCAGCGCTTTTTACAGCTATGTTAAGCGCTTTTCCTGGCTCTGTCATTTCGTGTTGGGCCTGGTGCTGGCCCTGGCGCCCGTGGCCGGCAGGCTCAGCGTGGAGCCGGGCTTCGGCATTCCCCTGGCCCTGTTTTTTCTCGGAGTGCTGTTCTGGGTCGCCGGTTTCGATATCATTTACAGCTGCCAGGATGTCGCTTTCGACAACGCGCACGGACTGCATTCCCTGCCCGCCGTCCTGGGGATAGCTCCGGCCCTGCACATCTCTTTTTTCTGCCACGTCAACACCAGCCTGTTTTTTTTGCTGGCGGGCTGGGCGGCGGGACTCTCCTGGCCCTATTATCTGGTCTGGGCGCTGGTCAGCCTGATTCTGCTGCTGGAGCACAAAATCATCAGCGCCAAGGACATGAGCCGGGTCAATCTGGCCTTCTTCACCTTCAACGGCGTGATATCCATTGCCGTGTTCGCCGGAGTCTGCCTCGGCCTCCAGGGGTGACCCGGTACGTTTGCTTCACTTGGGCATTTCAACTTTAAAAAGTAAAGCTTCGGCGGCCTAATACCAATTCCAACTCTGAAATGCCTTAGCGTCCTGTCTCCGGCATGTCGAAAAGAGCCCCAGCGGGGCGAAATAAATGAAACCCAGGGCAACGCCTGGGAAAGCAATCAGAAATCAATAAGCCCTGAAAGGGCGATATGCAGGTCATATCGCCCTTTCAGGGCTCTGCCGTACGTCACTTCTTCCCAGGGGTGCACCCTGGGCCTCATTTGTTTCGCCCCGTTGGGGCGAAACAAAGAACGGATCTCATTCCACCACCTTCTTTTCTGCTCTTGAGCAAACCAATAGCTATGTAATGTTTGATTTAGAATTAGAAATAAACAAAGTGCATGGACGAATTGAAACATGAAGTTGCTTGTATCTTTCCGTTCATGACATGATTGAGCATGTTGCAGGTGGATGGGTCTAACCCAACACAGTAGTAAAGGTGGACTCCAGCCGTGAAATTGGGGACAACGTGACAACGGAAACCCGCTATTACATCTCAAGCCTGCCATGCGATGCAGCAACGATTGCGCATGCCGTTCGGGCTCACTGGGGCATAGAGAACTCGCTTCATTGGGTTCTTGATGTGGTCTTTCGAGAGGATGATTCAAGAATCAGGAAAGATCATTCTCCCGAAAATTTCGCTACTATTCGAAAAATAGTTTTTAATCTGATAAAACTTAATAAATCTAAGAAGATAAGCACAAAACGTGCGCAATTCCAAGCCCTCATGACAACGGAATTCGCTGAGGAGTTACTCTTTGGAATTTAAGATGCGCTCGCCCTGGGTATTTTACAACATTACTTGCACTAACAAGTGCCAGAGAGTATAGTTAAAGTTGCAATCGAAAACCGTATGCTTTGTTTTTTTCAGGAGGAGCCAGGGCCGGCTACAGGTTCTGGCAATGAATGGTTGCTTACGCGGTTTGTAATGAGTTCTGTGCAATAGAACGTACAGCCAAATTGTCTGTGATGCGGAGCGGAATAATGCATTTTTTTTCGAAAGACTCCTCTTTTTTGTTTAATTCTCTCGAGCATAGTCCTGTTGGAATTATGGTTGCATCTTGTAAGGACAAAGATTTTGAGTTTATCAATAGAAAATGTCGTGAAATGTTCAATATCACAGATTATCAAATGCAGAAATCTAGTATAAAAGAGATATTATTCGATTTACATGGCGCACATGTTAATGGAGAAAAAGTAAGTCCTGAGGAATATCCGCTCTTGATAAGTTTATATGATAAAAAAGAATCGTATTTAAATTTTTCAATTGAATTCAATGGAATCAAGAATATTATTTCAATGCGTGCCTCATCGCTTGTTATTGATGATGGTATCACAGGAGCAATCGCTGTTGTAGAAGATATTACGGATTCATTAAAAATTCAAAACAATCTTGAATGTGCGACGTTGCGGCTTGAAAATCTTTGGCGGCTCACAAAACAGGATACTCCCTCTATTAAAGAAGTTTGCGATGTTACTTTGGAGGCAATTGTTGAAATCACAAAAAGTAAATACGGTTTTTATGGATTTTTAAGTGAGGATGACGAAAATATGGTCATTCACTCCTGGACCGGCGAAACTATGAAAGGCTGCACCGTGATGGAGAAACCCTTTGTCTATCCTATCAAGGAAGCGGGACTCTGGGGCGAGGCGATAAGACAACGGCGCCCCCTGCTGGTCAATGACTATTCAGCTTGCGAATTGCCCAAAAGGGGTTTGCCTGCGGGGCATGTCAAACTGGAGAGCTTGATGGTCATTCCGCACTTTATAGGACAAAAAATTCACTCTGTGGCAGCTGTCGCGAACAAAGACTTCGGCTATGAACTCGAGGACATGGTGCGGATAAAGGGATTTTTAAACGATGTACAGACCGTGATCAGGCGAGTTGAAGCGGAAACGTTGCTCAAGAAAAGCGAAGAAAAATATAGAAATCTTGTCGAGCTGATGAATGAAGGCCTCCTTATCGTTGATCAAGAGCGCGTTGTTACATTCGCAAATAGCAAACTGTGCCAAATGCTTGGTCGTGATATGAGTGAAATAAGCGGCCGAAAGTTTGAACATTTTTTACATAAAGAAAGTATAAATATTTTCATTCATCAACAAGAACTTAGAAGTAAGGGAGCCTCTTCTCCTTATGAAATGACGCTTGTCAATTCTTCGGAAGAAAAAGTATTTGCCGTATCGTCTCCAAACCCTTTTTTTAACGATGATGGTGAATTTACTGGCTCTTACGAGGTTATTACTGATATTTCAAATATAAAGAAAGTAGAGTTGCAACTGTTTCATTCACAAAAAATGCAGACGATAGGTGTTCTTGCAGCTGGTATTGCGCATGAAATAAACACACCACTGCAATATATTATAGGAAATTCAAGTTTCATAAAAGATATTACGACAAAACTCATTGACTTTGTGCAATCTATCCGGCGAATGCATACGGACGATTCGCTTTCTGCTCCTTCAGATAAATTACGGGCCATTGATTCAATGATTGATGAACTGGACGTCGATTTTGTGGCTGAGGAAATTCCGGCAGCTATTAATGGAGCAATTGAAGGATTGGACCGTATTTCGTCTATTGTCTTGTCCGTAAAAAAGTTTGCACACCCAAGTACCGGCGAAGCAAGATCCATTAACGTGAATAAAGAAATAGATAATACGATTGCTATTTCAAAAAGTGAATGGAAATATCATGCCGAAGTAGTGACGAAGTTTGATGAAAACCTTCCGCGGTTGCTCTGTATACCGAGCGACTTCAATCAACTGATCTTAAATGTAGTGGTCAATGCCGCGCATGCCTTGCATGAAAAATTTTATGAAACAGACTCCAAGGGATTAATAACCATAACAACGTTTCAGGAGGATCACTTCATCGGCATCTCAATAGCGGACAATGGCCCAGGACTTTCCGAAAACATCAAAAACAACATTTTTGATCCTTTCTTTACAACAAAAGAAGTAGGGAAAGGGACTGGAATGGGGCTCGCCATTGTGTTAAAAATAATCGAAAAGCATAAAGGAAAAATTTGGTTTGAATCGGAAGAAGGGCAAGGAACGACTTTTTATATTCTATTCCCTGTGTTGTGATCGGGCAAAATCAATATCAGCCCGTCGCGCGTCCTGATCATTTTTTCAGTTGTTCGGGCCTTTGTTAGGGGGCTTAAGCCGCCGGAGGCTGTACTATTTAAAAGTAAAAATGCTTTCAGCGCAGGCGTATTGATACTGTTCCTATTCCAGAGAGCCCGGCAGGTTTTCCACCCAGGCTTTGATCTCGTCCCGGACGCGGCGGTAATGGCTCATGATCTCTTCTTCATCCGTGAGTCCGGCCGCCAGGGTGGGAGGATCCACAAACCCGTGATGCAGCACCCGGCCTTTGCCGAATACGAGCGGGCAACGTTCGTGGGCGTCGCCGCAGAGCGTGACCACATAGTCGTAGGATTGCTCGGGCAGGTCTTCCACCAGCTTGGAGCGCTGGCCCGAGATGTCCACTCCGCTTTCGCGCATGCACTGCACGGCGCGCGGATTCAGTCCGTGGGTTTCCACTCCGGCGGACCAGGGCTCGATGCTGTCGGACTTGAGTTCTCTGGCCCAGCCTTCGGCCATCTGGCTGCGGCAGGAGTTGCCTGTGCACAGGAACAATAATTTCACCTTCTGCTGCGACTGCATTTGCGCCTCCGGTTGTTTTTTTGAGCGTGACGGGCAACTCTTACAGGGGTTATGTTACAATCGGAAGGCGGACGTCAGGCTTAGAAAGTGGAATTGTTCCAGCCGAACAGCGAGCGCTCAAGATCCGCGAACTCAATATAGACCCTGCCGGCGGGAATGGCCAGTTCGGCCTGGAGAAAACCGCACAGCGTTTGGGAAAGCTCCTTGCAGCGCTCTTTGGGTAGACCGATGCTTTTCAGTTCGAGATAGGCGGCCGGGTCGTCGTTGCCGCCATGCACCAGGGCTGCAGACCCTTTGACCAGCACCTGCACGTACTGCTCTGGCTTGCCCAGTGCGTCGGCGCACAGGGTCGAAGCCTTTTTGGCAATTTCCAGGGCCGCCTGTCCGTCCAGGGCCACGTTTGTTTCAATGTGCAAATGGGGCATTTTCGCACGTCCTTTCTTATAATTTCATTAAAACAACTGTTTGAACAGGTCTTCTTCCTTGCCGGCTTCGGGTTCTTCTTCCGGGGCGCCCTGGGTCGTGTCGATGATGTTTTGTTCGATGGCGTCCAGCGCGGCCTCTTCGCTGCCGAAGTACTCTGTGGCGTTATCCTCAGGAGGCTGCGTGCTTTTCGCATGGTGCGTATGGGTCATAAAGGGCAGGGTGTAGGTGCCGCTTCTCAGGCTGCCGTCCCGCTGCCGGTCGGCAAAGGTGACTTGCCGCATCACGATGCCGTCGGGCTGCTGAAAATCCTGCTCCGGATATTTGTTTTCCACGGCCATACGGTATTGCAGCCAGATGGGCAGCGCGGCGCGCGAGCCGGTTTCGAACCTGCCCATGGGGCGGATCTGGTCGAATCCCACGTAGACGCCCGTGAGCAGGTAGGGGGTGAAGCCCATGAACCAGGCGTCGCGTTCCTCGTTGGTGGTGCCGGTTTTTCCGGCCACCGGACGTCCGAGCTTTTTGGCTCGTGTGGAGGTGCCGCCTTTGACGACTTCCTCGAGCAGCTTGGACATGATGAAGGCGTTCTGCGGGCTGATGGCTTCGGTGATTTTCGGCTCGTTTTTGTAGACGGCCTCGCCCCACGGTCCCATGACCGTCAGCACCATTTGCGGTTCGATGGTGGAACCGCCACGGGCGAACGCCGTGTAGGCCTGGCAGAGGTTGATGGGCGTCACGGCCACTGCGCCCAGGCAAATAGGCAGGTAGGGCGGAAAATCGGGCGTCAGCCCCAGGGCTTTGGCCCGTTTGATGACCGTACTGATACCGATGCGCTGCGTAATACGGATGGTCACCAGGTTTCGGGATTTAGCCAGGGCCGTACGCAGTAATGTGGGGCCGTAGAATTTGTGGGAAAAGTTGGCCGGTTTCCAGACCTTTTTGCCGTAACGGATAACGATGGGCGCATCCACCACCACGGAACCGGGTGTAAAACCATTGTCCATGGCCGCGGAATAGACAATGGGCTTGAAAGACGAGCCCGGCTGTCGGTAGGCCTGGGTGGCGCGGTTGAACTGGCTTTTTTCAAACGAATAGCCGCCCACCAGGGCGCGGACTTCGCCCGAGGGCGGTTCGATGGAGACCAGGGCTCCCTGGACCTTGGGTTTCTGCTCCAGCGAAAGCTGCACTTCTTGGGCCAGGTCGGGTTCCAGAGGCGCGGCCTGGTCGTCTGCGGCCTGTCCGTCCTTTTTGGGGTCGGGTTCGGGCTTCAGCCATTTGGCCCAGACCACGTCTCCGGGCTTGAGCACCTTGTGCGCGTTGCTGATTTTGGCCACCTGTTCGGGCGCCCGTTTGATGTTGGGTTTGCGGCACCAGCTCATGGTGCTGACCGGGATGTAGCCTTTATATTGCCCCATACGTACGTGCGCGCCCTTGTTTTCCACCTTGGTCACCAGCACCTTGAACCATTCGCCCGAGGCGATCTGTCCGGGCGTTACGGAATCGCGGCGCAGAAAGTTTTCTATTTCATCCTGGGTACTCAGAGTTTTGAGCGGCCCCTGCCAGCCGCGGCGCTTGGTGGAAGCCACCAGGCCGTCGCGCAGGGCCTTTTCAGCGGCTTTCTGGTGGTCGATGTCCAGGGCCGTATAGACATGCAGGCCGGATTCGTAAACCGCGTCCTCTCCATAGCGTTCGAGTTCGGTAATCCCCAGTTTATCCAGGTTTTCTTTGCTCAGATAGTCCACCAGCCAGCGACGCACTTCTTCAAGATAATAAGCGCCCAGCTTCCAGGAGACATCCTCCATGCTTTTGTAGACCAGAGGTTCGCTTTTGGCCTGGTCGTATTCGAGCTTGGAAATCCAGTTCAGTTCCAGCATGCGGTCCAGTACGTATTCCTGGCGGATTTTGGCGGCTTCGGGGTGGCGGTATGGGTTGTAGCGCGAGGGCGCGGGCGGCAACCCGGCCAGCACCGCGCACTCCGCCAGGGTCAGATCCCGGACGTGTTTGCCGAAATAGGTCCGTGCTGCTGCCTCCACGCCGTAGGCCTTGGCCCCGAGGTAGATCTGGTTCAGGTAGATGGTCAGGATTTCGTCTTTGCTCAGGTAGTTTTCCAGGCGGTAAGCCAGGATGGCTTCCTTGAGTTTGCGCTTGTATTTGCGCTCCGGCGTCAGCAGGATACGCTTGATGATCTGTTGCGTAATGGTGCTGCCGCCCTGAACGTTCTGTCCGGCTTTGATGTTCTTGATCATGGCGCGCAAGATGGCCACGGGATCCACGCCTTCATGCTCGTAAAAAGACTTGTCCTCGGCGGCGAGAAAGGCCTTGGGCAGCATGGGGGTCATGTCCTGAAGACGGACCAGAAAGCGTTTTTCCCGGTACAGATAGCCCAGGATTTCGCCGTCTTTGGCGTAGACCGTGGTCACCAGGGGCGGCTTATAGTCCGCGATTTTTTTGAAGCCGGGCAAATCACGCGAGGCCCACATATAGACGCCCACGGCGCCGGTCACGGCGAATGCGGTCAGGACTATGACGATAAGCATGCAGAGGATAAAAACTTTTTTCATTTCAGGCTCTTATATCGCGAGAAAGCGTGTTCGAGCAAGGGCATGCCTTCCTTGGGAGGCAGCCCCCAGGCCAAACGCAGCCTGCCGTGCAGCAGCTTGAGTTCGGCTTTGCCGATGCCGAACAGTTCGAGCATCTGCAGTTTTGTACGGCATTCCCTGACGGCCAGGCAATCCGCGGTGGTAAAATACGTCAGGCGTTCGCCCGAATACCAGAAGGGAAACAGCTGGCAGTAATACGGCCGCGCCTCGCGCGGCAGCATGCAGCCCTGGGTGCCGAGAAAGACACAGTCCCCGTCGCTGTGCGTGGCCAGGCGAAAATGCTGCTTGCATGTTGGGAACAGCTGGTCGACCAGGTCCTTTTCTCTGGGGAACATCCGCTTGAGGTTGTCCACAAAGGGCTTGGAATTATGCGCAATGGTAAACGCGCCGGTATCCACGACGCACTCCAGGATACGCTCCCGTTCCATCTGCGAAAGGGGAAAGCAGACGCCTTCCTGCCCCGGAGTCAGACGGCAGCAAGTGGAACCCAGCTCGCTGCAGCGCTTGCAAACGTGCGGATCCGGTGATTTTTCCTGTTTCAAACCGTCAGTCATCAAAAAACCTTTTTTTCCGCTTCCGGCCAGACACCGTTGAAGCCGTAGCACAACAGAATGGTAAAACGCCGTGCGGGGTGCCCCCTGTGCCGACTCTGGAAGTGAACCCGCTCAATACGCTCGAACATGGATTCCAGTCCGGGCGGCAGCTTGTCCTTGAATTTTTTCGCCACGTACAGCGCGTCCCAGCCTTTTTTCGCTTTGGGTCCGGGCCAGAGGTCGTACTGGTTCATCCGTCTGTCCAGAAAAGCGCAGTAGCTTGTTGGTTTGTCCGGCGCGTAAAAGGCCAATGCAGCGCTCATATCGTATGTATCGGCAAAGAAAAAGACCCGTTCCGGGTCCTTGAATTTGTTCTGTTTCAGGTCGCCCAGTTCCCGCCCCAGGTCGGACCATCCCTTGAGCCGTACGGTCGGGTTGATGACCCCCGGCAGGGGGAGCAGGTTCTGGAACGTCAGCAGGACGAACAGCACCGCGCCCAGACCGGGCCAGAGCCAGGGCGAACGCGACACAGCGCGCAGCCGTTCTTTCCAGTTCGCCGCTTTGACCTGGGGAACGCTTTTTTGGCGCGCGCGTTTTTTTTCAAACCAGCTTTGAAAGGAAAAAGCGGCAAGGATGATGCCCCCCGCATAACTCACGCCGGACCAGTTGGCGTATATTTTGGCGTGAAAACTCCAGAGGATGAAGAATCCCCAGATCGGCCAGAACGCCCCGGCCAGCAGCCAGGCCTCGCGTACGTCGGGACTTTTCCCGTCCCGCGAGGTCTCGGCAGGGGCCGCGCCTAGTGAACCGGGTGAGTCGGGCGAACAGGGCGAACCTGATGCTGCGGGGGACGGATGTCCGAACACCACAAGCAGGGCCTGCCACGCGCCCGTGAGCAAAAAGCAGAGCCACCAGGGAGTCAACAGACCGATCTGGCTGGCGAAATATTCGGGAAAACGATCGAAGCGCAGCATGGGACCCGGCGCATGGCCGGACAATCCCGCTAGCTTGCCCACATGCCACAGGCCCACAAAGTCGTTCTGCAGGTTCCAGATCAGAATGGGCAGCATGCCCGCGCCCATGCCGAGCAGCAGGGTCAGCAACAGCCTGCGTATGAAATGGGGCGGCAGCACGCGTCCGCGCGCCAGGCCGAGCGCGTAGAGCAGGGCCGTGACCGTGAAGGCCAGCATCATGTATTTGGCCAGAACGCCCAGGGCCAGGCACAGGCCGAGCAGCAGCCAGGGCAGGCGCCCGGACCGCAGACTGCTCCAGTGCAGGCTGAACAGCGCGCCCACCCAGCACAGCAGCAAGGGGTTGTCCGTGGTCATCAGCAGGGCCGAGGCCATGAACAGCGGCGTGGTGTTCATGATCACCAGCATCCAGACCCCGGTACGCGGCCGTTTGAAAAGTCGGGAGACCCCGCAATACAGCACGGTCTGCGTCAGAAACGAACACAGCACGGCCCCGAAGCGCACGCCCAGTTCCGTATCGCCGAAAATCCAGGTCCAGAAGCCGATGATATAGGCTATCAGGGGCCCTTTGGAGTAGTACGACAGCTGGAGCCGGCGGGACCAGTCCCAATATTGGGCTTCATCCTGCACCAGGTCCAGCTGGGCCGTGGCGATGAACCAGAAGCGCACCAGCGTGGTGCCCAGGATAAGCGCCGCGGCCAGAAAGTCCGGCCGCAACCAGAAGGCGTCTCGTATGTTCTCGCGTTGCAACATCATATTGGGCGCAGAGCTTACAAGGTAGCGGTTTTGATGTCCACAAGGGGGGAGTTAAAGATTTGTTAAAGATGGGGCGAAAAAACGTTCCGTGGGCTGCAGTAGCGGGAGCAGACGCAAAGATCAAAGATTCCGTTGCACGAACCCGCTGCCTGGCCTATACTGCGGGCTGATTGGCTGTTGGCTTTCCTTAACAAAACAGAGGAGTCTGTCGCATGCGCCTGCCGACCGGGCCCAAAACAGGGCTTGAAACCCTCGAACGCTATGTCCGTACCGTACGTTACGCGCCCATGATTGTTTTGGGCGTCTTTTTTTGCGTTGTCGTCGTAATGGTTGCGGTTCTTGGCCACAAGATGCCCCGGAACGATCTGCTGCTGTTGATCGGGATATTGTTCGGGACCAGCCTGCTGGTGACGCTGATACTGCGCGTTACATTCCGTAAGCTTCTGGGCGGGGTGAACCGGGCCATCGAGCTGCTGCGTACGCAAACGCCGCGCCGGATGCTCGTCCGTTTTACCGGAGTCATGACCATGAGCGGCTCCGTGGTCAAACTGTGGGATCCGGACGCGGGAGAACTCTCTCCAGGACTTTTGCTGGCCAGCGTACGCACTGTTTCCAAAAAGCAGGGCTCCGTGAAAGAGGCCGTGCCCGTGGATGTCTATTTTTCGGCTTCCAGCGAACGAGAAATGGTCTTCGAAGTTCCCCAGGACTACGAGGGGGGTGGAAAAAAACGCGCTTTGCGCGGGCTATCCGCAGGAAATGTTTTTTGGGGGCGCTTGAGCGACCGGCGGCAACTGGAGGATTCCTGGAGGCAGATGCGATTGCTGCTGTTGGGGCTTCTGCTGTTTTCCGTCTTCTTTGTGGGCTTTCTGGCTTTTATGACCCAACGTACGCTGGAATCCGCCAGGCAGGAGCTGGCCCTGGGACAGGAGAGCCTTTCCTGGCCCGCGGCGCCGGGTGTGATTCTGGATGCCAAGCTGGCCGAAGTGACCATCAAGCGGGGCAAAAGCCGGGTGCCCGGCTATGAAGCCCGGATCCGTTACGAATATTCGGTAGACGACCAGACCTACACCTGCAACCGGATCTTCTTCGGGTACGACGCGGGAAGAAAACGGCGTTTTCACGAACAGCTTCTCGCACCTTATCCGCGCGGAACCACGGTCAAAATACGCTACAATCCGCAGGATCCGGCCATGGCCGTGCTGGAACCCGGACATGTGGACTGGAACCGCCGCGAGGTAGCCGGTGCGGAGCGCGGCATGTGGATCGCCCTGGCCATGTCCTCGCTTATTTTCATCATGCCCCTGGTACTCTACGTGATTATGAAGCGACGGCGCAACAAACTGCTGGAAGAATTGCGCCAGTCCATGGGGCTGGGCAAAATGGGGCCCGCCGGGCGTTAGGATTTTTTATTTGAATTAAGATGGCCGCCGGCGGCTTGGGAACCTTTTTGCAAAAAGGTTCCCAAGAACCTCCAAAAACTCTAAACAGGTATTTACTTTAAAGTCCTCGAATCTTTTACGCGGAAAAATGTCTTCCGCGGCACGGGGCTTTTCAGTTCCCCGCGCCGCAGTTGTGATGCAAGCGTTACAGCAGGATTTCTTCCAGACTTTTCCGTTTTCTATCCGGTACGCCGTTTTCGTCCGGCTTGCCCACGGCCAGGACATTCACGATACGCAGGCCCTCGGGAAGGGCGAAGCGTTCTTTGATGTTTTTTTCGTTGAACATGCCTATCCAACAGGTGCCCAAACCCATCTCCACGGCGCGAAGCATCAGAAAAGATACCGCAATGCCCGTATTCATGGCGCAAGCGCCGAATTTGGCGTTTTCCTCGGCAGCGGCCTCGCGGGTGACGTAGGCGTCGATGCCGTCCATCGGCTCCCCTTGAATCAGGTCGTTTTCCCGGAAGAAAAAGGCGGCGGACTGCGAATCCTTCACATAATGCTCCAGGTCCGCGCAACAGATGATGATTGCCGGCGCGTTTGCCAGCCAGGACTGTTTCCGGCTCGCTTCGCTGGTGCCGAACCAGGCCAGGTCCGCGGCATCGGTGACCACTTTGAAACGCCAGGGTTGGGAATTCAGGCTGGAAGGCGCGTTGCGGGCCGCTTCCAGCAGTTCCGTAAGCTGTTCCTGCGTAAGGGCTTCCTGTTTGAAAGACCGGACACTGTGTCTGGCGGCAATGGCTTCTTGTACGCTTAGTTGCATGGTGTATATCTCCCTTGAATTCGATTACTTCAATTGTAACGCTGCAGGGAGTATACGCTTCATACGCGGAAAGGAAAGTTGCAGGCTCGTATTTTTTTCAGAGCAGCGGTCCTGCAAGACATGCAATGCCTTCAAAAAAATCTTTGAAAACAAAAAAGATCTGTGCTGCTACAGCAGGCAGTACGTTATCATGTCGTTTTTTCAGGACATTATCATGACCTTTTCCTGGCTGGGCACCATGACCACGCCCACGGTGTTCTCATTGTTGTGCGTGGTGGGCGAGGTCAGCCGGACAGCCGGCGCGCCTTCGAACATGACCTTGGTGCTGCCCTCGGAAAATTTCATGGCCTCCATCATGGTGCTGGAAACCACGCCGCCTTCGACGCCCGCGTTGTCGCCCATGGTCATCTCCACGCTGGAGTTGAGATTGAGCGCGGGCGATCCGTCAATGAGGATGGTCTCCGCGGTGGGCTCGGCCATCATCATCTCCGCCGTGTTCGGATAGGGAATGGGTTCGGAAAAGGGCGGCGTCTTGCAGACGTCCGGCATGCCCATGGCCATGCCTTCCGCAATGGTGCACGCAAACATAATGCCTCCGACGGCTTAGGAGCCTGTAAAAGGTGTTACTGGATAGCGTACGGGTAATCTGAAAGTTGTCCAATGTTTGGCCTTGATGCCTTTCGCGTATGGTGCTTGCTGCCCGGGCATTTGTCCCATTTACCCGATATGGATCCGTTCGCCGTCCATTTTCATGTCGTTTTCAGCGCGCAGGGTGGCGTCGGCCGCGTCCAGGGTATAGCGCTTGGTGGCCCGTTGCCGGAGGCGCGCGGCTTCTACGCTGTCCACGTTGTCCACGCGGCGGAAGCTGTCGCGCAGATGCTGCACGCAGGACCGGGCCGTGCTGCGGATGGCGTCGCAGACGCTGACGACTTTCTGCACCTTGGCGTCCAGGCTGGCGGCCACCAGACCGAAGAACACGAAGCGCGCCTGGCCCTGCCGGGCTTCCAGGCCGAGCGTATCTTCGGCGTTCAGGTGCAGGTTGCGGGCGCAGACGCGTACGTCGCCGGGAAAGGCGAGGTTGCTGTCAGGCCGCTGTTTTTCCAGCACGCTGAGCACGTAGCCTTGACCCGCGCCCGGATCGTAGACCAGCACGCTGTCGCCGGGTTCGGGCTCGAGCAGGCAGGCTGCGGCTTGTTTCAGTTCAAGCATCTGGCCCTGGGCCAGGCAGACCCGAAACATCCCCTGTTCCGCGGACAGCACGGTTCCGGGAAGCAGATCCCCGGCTCCCGCGGCATCACGTCCGAACATCCGCCCCGGATAAACGACTTTGGCTTTCTCTGCTGGCATGGTGGTTCTCCGCCTGGTTATTTGATTCCGTCAAAAAGCGCGTCCGGCTCCCACTGTTCGGCCTCGGCCAGGAGATTGTCCGTGGGGCGGACTTTGCTCGTATCGCTTCCGTGAAAATCGGCTTTGCTCATTTCCACGCGGTGCATGTTCGTGCCTTGCAGCTGGGCGTGGTTGAACGTGGCCTGCTCCACCTGGGCCTGGGCGAAGGTGGCGAAGTCCAGCCGGGTATTGCTGAAATTGGCCCCCTTGCAGTCTGCCTGCCGGAACTGGGCCGCGTCAAGCCTTGCCTGGGAAAAATCAGCCCCATGCATTGAGGCGTTGGAAAAATCGGCCTGGGGTAGCTCACCGGCCAGAAATTGGGCCAGGTCGGCCTTAGCGCCGCGAAAATTAGCCATTTTTCCCTTGACCCGCAGGAACTTGGCGCCTGTGAGCGTGGCGCCCACAAAAAAGACCTTGCCAATGTCCAGGTCTGAAAATACCGCTTCGGTCAGATCGCAGCCGTTGAACATTGCCAGGGTCAGGATGCAGCCTGCAAAGCTCTGGTGTGGCAGCTCGGAGTTGTTGAACTGGGTTTTCTGCAGATTGGAGTTGCGGAAAATGGCGGATGCGAGTTGTGCCTCCAGCAGCATGGCCCGGCTGAGGCTGGCGTCGCTGAAATCGGTTTTGTCGAAGACAGATTGCGTAAAGGTAGCGTTGTGCAGCATGCTCCCGATAAAGCGGGTTTCGCGCATGTCGCATTGCTCGAAAATGGCGTTTTCCGCTCGGACCTGCGAAAAGTCCGCCTGGGCCAGGCGGCAGGTTTCGAATTCCGCGCCTTCAAGCCGGGCTCCGGACAGATTGGAGCCGGTCAGGTCGCACTCCTGAAAGACCGCTCCGTTCAGCGTGGCCATGTGCAGGTTGGTGTTCTTGAAATTGACTTTTTCAAACACGGCGCCGGTGCAGTCGATTTCCCGGAGGGTCTGCCCCGAGCAATCCAGTCCCTGAACCGGCAGCTTTTCATTGACGGCCTTGAGGAGAATATCACGCATTTTTGTTCGCCTTATCCCACAGCGTACGCTTCTGGTTGAAATTATGGGCGCGCGCATCCACAATGTGCGCTCCGTACATGTCCGCGCCGAACATGTTGACCAGGTTCACGCGCGTATTGATGATTTTGGCCTTGCGCAAGGAACAGCGAAAAATATTGATCCTGCGCAGGTTGGCATTTTCGAACCGGGTCTTGGCGAAATTGGCTTTTTTGGCCCGCAGCCGGATAATGGCGGTGTCCACGAGCTGGGCTTTGGACAGGTCCCCGCCGTCCATGAGCACGTTCCAGAAGCGCGCGGCCTTGAGATTCGCGCCGCCCCAGCGGGCCTTGGTCAGGTTCACATGGCTCAGAGAGGCTTTTTGCAAGCGTGTTTTGGCATCCGCCCGCGAATTGATTAGCGAACTGCGGCGGATGGTCACTCCGGTGCCGTTCACTTCGTAGAATTCGGCGCCGTCGGCGAGACATTCGCTGAACGTGGCGTGGTGCATGACGGCGCCGCCAAAAGCGGTCCGCTTCAGCCAGGAACCGTAAAAATTGACATCGGTCAGATTGGCCTGCTGCAAGGAAGTTCGTTCGGCCCGCGAATAATGCAACTGGGATTGCAGCAGGTTGGCATTGCTCAAGTCAGCGAAATCCAGTGAAGCGCGGTAGAAAAAGGCCTGGGTGAAATCACACCGGCTGAACTGGCCGTGGCGCAGGTCCGTACCGATAAGCTGGGCCTGGATGAATTTCGCGCCGTTGGCATTGGCGTCGTTCAACCTGGCGTCCGAGAGATCGGCGTTGGAAAAGTCGGCATTGGTCAGAATGGCGCCGGAAAAATCCGCGCCCTGCAGAACGGCGTCGGAAAAATCCGCATTTTCCAGAACCGCGTTGCTGAAATCCGCTCCCTGCAGCACCTGCCCGTGAAAATCCGCGCCAATAAGCTGTTTTTCCGTAGCGGATGGTTCCGGGGCGGCTGCGCCGGGGGCTTCCGCAGCGGGCGAAGCGGGAGGTTGTCCGGCTGCGGCTGCTTCGGGCGCAGGCGTTTTGGGCTCGCGTACGGGCGGTAACCCGCCCAGAGTCTGCAGCGCCTGCTTCAGGTCCGTCAATCCCTGCTTTTTTTCCGGGGCCAGGTTGCCGGAGGCCAAGGACTTGTCCAGATCCGCCAGGAGTTGTTGGGAAGACGGGGGCTTGTACGCTTTTTCTGCGAGAAGGCGTTCCACGTCCGCGGCTTTCAGTCCTCTGGCAGAGAGAATTTGCCGGACCTGGGCTTCCAGTTCCGCAACGGATTGCTGCAGCTCCTGCGTGCTGGAAATTGCCGCAACGGGCGGCATCTGCTGCGCAAGGTGGTGTTCCACGTCGCTCTCTGTCAGGCCGTGTTTGGCCAGCAGCTTTTTGGCTACGGCCTCCACCTCGCCGATCATTTTTTGGAGCGCGGCCGGGGGGGCTGCGGGCTTCGGCTGCGGTGCGGGCTCCGGGGCAGGCTTCGGCTCTGGTTCCGGGGCCGGTTCCGGGGGAGCGGCCTCGGCTTCCGGAGCTTGCAGGGCTTCCTGAAGCAGCTGCCGGTAATGGCTCTCGGGCCGGGGCTCTGAGTCGAGCGGTTCCCAGGCGGCCAGCACATGGGCGACGTCCGCGGCGTCTTCGTCCACTCCCTGCAGTACGCCCCGGAAGCAGAGAATGCCGATTTCCTGTTCGGGCAGCAGCCAGAGCGTGTCCGCCATGTTGGTAATTTCACTGAAGCGGCTGCGTTCGGATTGCATGGTCAGGGCGAACAACCTGGCCCGCAGACCGGGCAGCGTGCTGCGGATCAGCTGGCGCTGCGGATGCGCACCGCTGATTGCCACGGATTCGGTGCCCTGAAAAAAGCCTTCCAGACGCTGGTCCGGCTGGGCGGTGCAAAAAAATTCCGCCTTGCTGTCGCGCGGCAGATAGGGCCAGTCCTCGTGTTGCCAGACTTCGTCGAATGCGCTGAGAAATTTCGTCCGTTGGGGCCAGAAGGGCGGAATGGCCGTGAAACTGACGGGCTCGTGCGCCTTGTCCGGATCGGCGAGCAACACGTTGGGGCGCAGCAGGCTCGGCGCGGGCAGATCTTTGATTTTTTTGTCCGTACGATGCCCTTTTCCCAGGGGGTTCTTCTCGTATTCCGGACCTCCGTAAGTCTGCGACCAGTCCAGGCGCACGGGGCGCAGGCGCGCCGGAGCGCTGCAGCGCTCGCCGTGCCAGTGGCGTTCGCCCATGATCTGCAGTCTTTTGTACAGTGCGCCGACGCGTACGCCGACGTCCATGCCGGTCACGTCGCCAGTCACGTCGCCTGTTGTCTCGCCCGTCGTCGCACCCGTGGTCTCTTGCCGGGGAAAACAGCGTCCGTAGAGCAGGAATTCGGCCCTGGGTTTTGGGAAGCCGGGGTCGAAAATATCGTTTTCACCCAGCGCCTTGGAAAGTTTGCCCCACATATCGGTCTCAAAAAGCAGCTCCCGTGGGCCGTTTTCCGTCAGCGGAAAGCAGGCATAGGCCGAAATGGCCAGGGCGAACCCGCCTTCGCGCGGCAGGGTGCGCAGAAACAGGCCGAGATTGTCGGGTTTGATGATATGCATACGGGTGCTCCGGAAACATTCAGCCCAGTTTGATGACGGTGCCGTTTATGGTCGTGGTGCCTGTGGCGCTCAATTCGAAGATTCCTGTGGAAATTTTCGCACTGGCCGTGCCGTTCAAGGAAATGTCCGTGGTTTTTACGCTGAATGCGGCCGGTTTGACGTAGACATTGGTCGCTGAGGTCGATGTCAGGCGGACGGAATCTTCGGTGAGCGCGACGCCCGTCTGGGTCAGGTCGCTTCCCACCGACAGCGTGACATCCGTTGCGCCCAAAGCAAACTTGCCAGTGGCTCCGTCGCCGCCTTTCATGACGATTTCGGTGGTGGACATCTTGAACGTGGGGTGCAAGGGGATGGTACCCAGTTTCATGGAGATGGAATTGAGATCGCCTCCACCCGCATCCAGGATAATGGTGCTGGCTTCTTTCAGTGTAATGGTCGCTTTGTTCAAGGGATCCACGGTGGAACTGTTTTTCAGGACAATTTCCGCAGTTGGGGCTATGTCGAAGTTCGCGATCAGTTCGATGCCTTCTTCTTTGGATACCTCAATGGCCGACGAAACCAGGGCGGCCTTCATGAGTCCCTTGATCGACGAAAGGGAGACGTGTACGGCGGACATCACGGCCGCGTCGAAAACCAGGTCGGCGCCCGAGCCCACGTCGCTGATGATGCTGGCGGCGCTTTTGTAGCCGTTGCTGGGAGCTTCCTTGAGGTGGTATTCGCTGGCCATGGCGGCAATGGTGGTGGCCGCGGTTGCAATGGACGCGCCTGCCACAAGCGCCAGAGCTGTTTTCAATTTACTTATCAACGCCGAATACGGCTCGGGCGGTCCGACCAGCAGGCTGTAGCTGCTTCCCAGCAACAGGTGGCTTGCATCGGAGCAGACGAATTCATGGTCGCCCGCGCCGACTTTGTCGCCTTTGAAATATTCCAGAACCGTGCCGCAGCTGAGCCCCCAGGACAACCCGGCGTTGATGTCGCCTTTGCCCCCGCCGAAGAGTTCGTTGGAAACACCCACGGTCACGTCCGTGCTGGATCCCAGCTTGAGTTCGGTGGTCTGACCGAAGGTGCCGCTGTAATACTCCTTGTTGTATACGAGAAATTTTCCGTTGTTGCCTTTTTCCTCGTCGCTTTCGCCTCCACCGTCTCCGTCTCCATCGCCGTCGCCGTCGTCGTTTCCGCCGCTGCTTCCACCGCTTTCCAGCAGGGCCAGCCCCGCGGTTTTGCCGGAGACCTGCATGTGCATGAATCCGTTGCCTGCGGTATCGCCGATGGCGAATTGGTGGCCGCCGGCCGTGATGATGGAGTTGATGTCCTGGTTGGAGGTGGCCACGTGGTTGGGCTTGTCGAAATTATGCACCGCGCCGGTGATCAGCGGACGGTCCACATCGCCTTCCACAAAACTGATCAGCACTTCCGTACCCTTGTGCAGCGGAAAGTGCATGCCGTAGCTCCCGCCCGCGTAGGGCTGGGCCAGACGGATCCAGGAGGATGCCTTGCCGTCCGAACGGCCGGAAAGGTCGAAGGGCATGATAACCTTGTAGCGTCCGTGGCTGTCCAGTTCGGCATATTTTCCCGAGCCTTCGGCGTCTATGGTGGCGGAGAGCAGGCCGTAAAAGCGCGGCTTTTTGGTGTCGCGGCCGGGGCGGAACTGCTGGCTCATGGGAATGCAGCTAAAGGTGTTGGAATAGACCAGCTTGCCACGGGTTTCCTGATGGTTCGCGCCGGGGGCGGTGACCGCCGTCCAGTTTCTGCCCGTATGCTGGATGCTCGCCAGCAGATAGTTGCCGTTGAGTTCTTGGCAAAAATGTTTTTGCAACGTGAAACTGAATCCGGACTGCATGCCCAGGCAGAAACTTTCTCCCTGCATCTGCAGCTGGCGGCACTGGAATTCCTGAGCCCGGATTTTTGCAATGGGTTCGGCTTCGCCCGGGCTTTTGAAATTGTCCCCGTAGGAGTAATGCGTGCCCACGCCGTTGGCGTCTACCGTGGCCTGCCCCTGCATTTTCAGTGTCGAATACTGGTAATTGTAGTCCTTGAGCAGCA
Organism: Desulfovibrionaceae bacterium; assembly: GCA_963677785.2. Classification (GTDB taxonomy): domain Bacteria; phylum Desulfobacterota; class Desulfovibrionia; order Desulfovibrionales; family Desulfovibrionaceae. Next base: position 1,901,908 of record CAXXDH010000003.1, read on the forward strand.
CGTTTTGCGGGACGCTGGTGTATTCGGCGATGAAATTGTGGACAGCACTTTCCCGGACAATGTCGTCCAGTCCGGATGTCGGGTTGAATTCCAGGTCGGAGTCCGCAAAAGCCACATGGGAAATGGCCGCATCCGTGAAAATGATTTTTTCGCCGTTTTCACCCTGCTCAAAATAAAAATAAATGCCGTAGTGCTCCATCCAGCGCGAGAGAAACTGGAAATGCGTTTCATTGAACTGGCAGACGTACTCCAGAGTCGGGTACTGCGTCTCGAGTCTGAGTTCATAGTCGGTAATTTCATTGTCGGAGAGAATGCTTTTCAGTATTCCGGGAAAGCTTTTGTCCAGAAAAATCTGGCTGTATTGCTGCAGTGTCAGATTATGGATCTGCGGAACCAGAAGCGCCTGGTAGAGCGCTTTCCCGGATTCGAACTGCTTGAGTTTCAGAGAGGCGACAATGCCGTTGGCCGTCAGCGTATGGGTTCTGCCCTGCATGGTCAGACAGCAGGGTTTCTGCAGAATCTTTTCGTAGGAGATGCTGTTGTCCTGTGCGACGAGCAGAACGTCGTAACGGTATAGTTCCGAAAGGCCTTCTTTGCCAGTGAAACTGTGGACCACAAAGGTGTCCGGCGGGAGGTCGTCTATGGAGAACGAAAAAACGTACGGATGCTCGGACATGTGTGTTGACCTCCGGTCGTGCTGTTGTGGACTGGTAAGCGTTGCGGATTTCTCAACTTCTATTTCCTACTTAAAGGGGCTTGCCAAGTCCAGTCAAATGTATACTGTTTTTTATGAAAAAGGGAAGCCGATAAAACCATTATTTCAGGAGATTATCTTAACTTTAAACATATTACGAACAATCAATTTACAGTTTGCGAACCGTTTTTGAACAGCTTGTGAACAAAAATGCTGCTGCAAAATTTGTTGTCAAGATTGAAAAAATGACATCTTTTTAATATGTTAAAAAATCTTTAGGAGCTATCTAAGTGAAAAAAGGGGGCTTTTGTTTGACGGGCTTGTGACGTTTTTTTACCGCAAGTGTTTTGCAAAATTTTTTTCATTAACAATTTCACACTGTAATTTGACTCCTTTTAGCGTTTTTCTGAATAGCATCTTCACAAATTTACATTTTTAGAGTATTCAATTGGCCACATACGGATCAAGATTTTATCTTGATATTTTCTATATTTTGCATTTTGCATGCCGCGTCCTTGCTTGCAACCCCCTGTTTTTATTGCGTCGGGACGCGCACGACCTTACGTTTTTTTTAATGAACACTGTTTTGAGCCTCCGCCCGTGCTCCATCCAAAAAATTTTGGAGATGCTTAAGAACCTTTTGCAAAAGGGGCTCAAGCCGCCGGAGTTGTGCTCAAACAACTGAAATCAGGTTTGGGGGGGATTGGCCGCTCCCTATGCGGCGAAACCCTTTGGCCCGTGCAGGAAGGAAAAGTTATGAAAACCCCTGTGAGTTCCCCGTGGTCGCGCTTACGCGGCATTCAGCCGCTGAGCCTGTGCGACTGGCCCGGCCATACGAGCTGCGTGTTGTTTTTGGGAGGGTGCAACCTGCGTTGCCCCACCTGTCACAACATGGACATGGCATTTCATCCGGATTGGCTGCCGCCGGTCCGCAAGGAGGAGGTGGTGGAGTATCTCACCGCCCGCAAGAGATGGCTCGAAGGCATTGTGGTCAGCGGGGGCGAGCCCACCTGTACGCCCGATCTCGAATCTCTGCTCAGGGAGCTGCGCCAGTTCGGGCTGCCCTTGAAACTGGACACCAACGGCATGCTGCCCGGCGTTGTGGAGGCGCTGCTGGAAGCCGGCCTGGTGGACGAGTTTTTCGTGGATGTGAAAGGCCCCTACGCCAAGTACCCGCTGCTGACCGGCAACCGGGCGAGCGAAGCCGCGGCCAGGCACAACCTGGAGCGGATTTTCGCCCTGGCCGAGGCCCGGCCCCAGGCCTTTGTATTCCGTCTGACCAAGGTTCCGGCGCTGGACGCCGCGGACATCAGCGAGGCAAAATCCTACCTGCCCCAAGGATTTATGCTACGCCTGCAGAATTACCAAGAACCCAGGAGGGTCCATGCCCAGATTGATAATGAAACGGGACGGTTGTCAGGAGACATGGTCGACAGACCGCATCGCACAAGCCATATTCAAAGCGTTGAAGGCCAGCGGCGTCAAAGACCCCCTGTTGGCCAGGCGGCTTGCGCATAAGGTCGAAGACAAGCTTGCGGACACCGACGCGCCCCCCCAGGAGCAGGTGCAGGACACGGTCGAACTGGTGCTCATGGAGTCCCGGCTTTTCAACGTGGCCCGCAAATATATTCTTTACCGCGAAAAACGGCGTGAAATCCGCGAACAAAAAGCCGCGTACCTGGACATCGCGGATACCATCGACAACTACCTGGACAAGGCGGACTGGCGCGTCAATGAAAACGCCAACATGTCCCACTCGTTCCAGGGGCTGATGCTGCACCTTTCGGGCACCATCCAGGCGCGCTATGCCCTGGAAAAATACCCGCAGGAAATCCGCGAGGCGCACAACCACGGCTACGTGCACATCCACGACCTGTCCTTCGGACTGGCGGGCTACTGCGCGGGCTGGAGCCTCAAGGACCTGCTGCTCGAAGGCTTCAACCTGGAGGGCCGCTCCTGCGCCGGACCGGCCAAACACTTTGATTCGATCCTCGGCCAGATGGTCAATTTCCTGGGAACCTTGCAGAACGAATGGGCCGGCGCCCAGGCCTTCAACAATGTGGACACCTATCTGGCGCCTTTCATCCGCCACGACGGGCTGACGTACGAGCAGGTGCTGCAGGCCATGCAGAAGTTCGTTTTCAATCTGAACACCACCTCGCGCTGGGGCGGGCAGAGCCCGTTCACCAACCTGAGCTTCGACCTGGTGCCGCCCAAGCATATCGCCAAGGAGGGCATCATCATCGGCGGCGAGATGCAGGACAGCACCTACGGCGAGTATCTGCCCGAAATGGAGATGTTCAACAGGGCCTATCTGGAGGTGATGCTCGGGGGCGACTACCACAAGCGGATTTTTTCGTTTCCCATCCCGACCTACAACATCACCAAGGATTTCCCCTGGGAAAGCGAGATCGGCGACCTGCTGCTCAAGCTGACGTCCAAATACGGCGCGCCCTATTTTCAGAACTTCATCAATTCGGACCTGAATCCGGAAGACGTACGTTCGATGTGCTGCCGCCTGCAGATGGATCTGCGCGAGCTGCGCAAGAAAACCGGCGGCCTGTTCGGCGCGGGCGATCTGACCGGCTCCATCGGCGTGGTCACGCTGAACCTGCCAAAGCTGGCCTATCTGGCCCAGGGCGAGGAGGATTTTCTGGATCTGGTGGCGGAATACGCCGAGCTGGCCAAGAATTCGCTGGAATTCAAACGCAAGCTGATCAACGACAACCTCGAACGCGGCATGTTTCCCTGGACCGGGCGTTATCTGAAAAACGGCTACAAGGGCCATTTTTCCACCATCGGCCTGGTGGGCGGCCACGAGGCCTGCCTGAACCTGCTGGGCAAAGGCATTGAAACCGCGGCCGGAACGCGGCTGATGCAGCGTACGCTGCACCATTTGCGCGACCTGACCTCGCGCTTTCAGGAAGAAACCGGCAGCCTGTACAACCTGGAGGCCACCCCGGCCGAAGGGACGAGCTACCGCTTGGCCAAGATCGACAAATCGCTTTACAGCGAGATCTACGCCTCGGGCAACGGAACCCCGTACTATACCAATTCCACGGCCCTGCCCGTGGGCATGACCGAAGACGTGATCTTCGCCCTGGAACACCAGGACAAGCTCCAGCCGCTCTACACCGGCGGTTCGGTCTTCCACACCTACCTGGGCGAGTCCGTGACGGACAAGGAAGCGCTGAAGAACTTCATCGTCAAGGCCTTCACCAACACCAAGCTGCCCTATTTGTCCATTACGCCGACCTTTTCCATCTGCAAGGAACACGGCTACATCCCGGGCGAACAGTTCGAATGCCCCGAATGCCACGGGCCCACGGAAGTCTATACGCGTATCGTGGGCTACTACCGCCCGGTTTCGCTCTGGAACCGCGGCAAACAGGCCGAGTACAAGGACCGTATGGTCTATGAAAGCGTAAGCCTGATGTAGCCTGTAACAAATTGGTTGAAGACGCGGCAGGGCCGGAGTCCGAAAGGGGTCCGGCCTTGTTCTTTTGGCAGTGAGTGTGTCCGCCGCTGGAGATTGTAGTGCTAATTAGCCTGCCAGCGGCCCATGAAAGAGGCCGCGTCGCCGCCTTCGCGGATGTGGGAAATCAGGGCGCTGCCGAAGATCACGGCGTGCACGTCGCGTACGAAGGGTTCCAGTTGTTCCGGAGTGGAGATGCCGAAGCCGAGGGCGATGGGCAGAGCCAGTTGTTGCCTGACCTGGCTGATTTTCGCCGCGATTTCCTGGGGCAGGGCTCCGCGTACGCCCGTGGTGCCGAGTACGGAGACGAAGTAGATATAACCGGAGGCGATTTGTGCGTAGTGCGAGATGCGTTCGGGCGGGGTGTTCAGGCCGATCTGGCAGATGAAATCAATGCCGTTGTCCGAGAGGCTTTCCCGGAAGTCTCCGCTTTCCTGCAGAGGCATGTCCGCGATGATGATGCCGCCCACCCGGGCGTCGGCCGCATCCGAAGCAAAGTCGTCGAAGCCGTAGCGCAGGAAAGGGTTCAGGTAGCCCATGAGGACGATTTCCGCTTTGATGGAATCCCGCCGGGCTTTGAGTTCCTCCAGGATCCAGCGCAGGGTGACGCCCTGGGCGAGGCAGTCCGCGTAGGCCTGCTCCATGACCGGACCGTCGGCCATGGGATCGGAAAAGGGAACGCCGATTTCGATGATATCCGCTCCGTTGGAGTCCAGGGCCTGGATTTCCTCCCAAAAACGCGTTTTGGTGGGAAAACCGGCGGGCAGGCAGGGAATCAGGGCCTTGCGCCCCTCATAGGCCGCGTCGTTGATCCTGTCGGAAATGCGTGAAGCGCGCATGGGATGTTCCTCTGTGGTTGATGGTTAACATGACTGCGACTTGCTGTGGTAATCAAAGATATCCATGTCCTTGTCACCGCAGCCGGAGAGGTTCACCACAACCGTGCTGCCGGAAGGGATGTCCGCGGCGTGATCCAGTATCCAGCCCAGCGCGTGGCAGCTTTCCAGGGCCACGATAATGCCTTCTTTTTGGGCGAAATGTTGGTACGCGCGCAGCGCCTGTTTGTCGGTGACGGAATAATTTTCCACCCGCCCGGTGTTGCGCAGGTAGGCCAGTTCCGGGCCAACGCCCGGATAATCCAGCCCTGGCGCCACCGAGTGCGAAGGCCTGATCTGCCCGTCCTCGGTCTGAAGCAGCAGCGTATAGGCGCCATGCAATACGCCGGGTTCGCCCTGTTCCAGGGTGGCGCAATTGGGGACTCCGGGCTGGCCGCTGCCCGCGCCTTCCACGGCCACCAGGCGGACGCCGTCGTCAGGGATGAAGGCATGGAACATGCCCATGGCATTGGTGCCGGCGCTGACGCAGGAAACCACCAGGTCCGGTAGCTTGCCCGTACGTTTCAGGATCTCTTCACGTGTCTCGGTGCCGATGACGGCCTGAAAATCCCGCACCATGGTGGGGAAGGGATGCGGGCCGATGACGGCGCCCATGCAATAATGCGTGGTTTCCTGTTCGGCGATCCAGTAGCGGAAGGCTTCGCTGATGGCGTCTTTGAGTGTTTGTGTGCCGGATTCGACCACCTCGATACGCGCGCCCAGCAACCGCATACGGCGGACATTGTGCAGCTGGCGCTGCACGTCCCAGGCGCCCATGAACACGATGCATTCCAGCCCCAGCAACGCGGCGGCCGTGGCCGTGGCCACACCCTGTTGCCCGGCGCCCGTGTCCGTCAGCAAGATCCGTTTGCCCATGTATTTGGTGAGCAGGGCCTGGCCGATGGAATTGTTGATTTCGTAGGAACCCGTATGGTTGAGGTCTTCGCGTTTGAGCCAGACGTCGAAACCAAGCTCCTTGGAAAGTGTCCGACAGAGAAAAAACGGACTGGGACGGCCGACGTAGTCGGTCAGGATATGATTGAATTCTTCCTGGAACTCGGATTGGTACGTGATGTTGCTGAGTGCACGTTCGAGTTCCAGCAGCGGAGGCATTAACAATTCGGGGACGTATTGTCCGCCGAACGTACCGAAATAGCCTGCTTTCATGACGCTCCCATGGTTATCCGCCCCTGCCGCCGGCGGCGGTGCGGTTATTTTCCTCGTACTGCTGAATCATATTCGCACAATTGCTGAAAAGCGCGAGCCATCAGTTGCTGGTCTTTCACTCCTGGCGCGCTTTCCACGCCGGAATTCAGGTCGATGCCGCAGGGGTTGCAGGCGCCCAGGGCCAGTTTGATGTTGTCCGGGCCCAGTCCGCCGGCGATGAACCAGCTTTTTGGGCTGTTGAGTCCCTTGAGGAAATTGAAATCGAACGGGGTCCCGTGGCCGCCGCCCGCAGTGCCCGCGTCGAAAAGCGCAAAGCGCATACACGGTGCGTACAGCTCCAGGTCCTTTTCCAGGTCCTGCCGGGTTTCGTAGCGCTGAGGCCAGAAAACCCGCATGACCCGCGGTTTGCCCAGTTCCTGGCAAAACGCCTGATCCTGGTCTCCATGCAGTTGGGCGATATGCAGCCGCGCCCTGCGCATGATATCCCGGATCTCCTGCGGGCTCTGGTCCACAAACACGCCGACGCGCATGGCCTCACCCGTGTTGATGGTTTCCGCTTTTTCCGGTGTGATGTAACGAGGACTTTTCTGGTGAAAGACAAACCCAACAAGTCCGGCCTCGAATCGAAGGCAAAGATCCGCGTCCGCTTGAGAGGTCAGGCCGCAGATTTTTACCATAGTAACAATGTCGCAGTATGAGATCATGGCTTATCCTTCAATGAGTTGCTTCAAAGCCATATCAGGTGCGTCGCCTTGCATCAAGAAGGTTCCTACCAGGGCAGCCTGATAGCCGAGTGATCTCATCTGATTTAAATCATTGCGATTTTGTATGCCACTGGCGCTAATCCAGATTTCATGCGCAGATGTTTTTTGATCTCTTTTTATTGCCAGACGCTCCGAAGTGCGCAAATCCGTTGTCAGAGTGTCCAGATCGCGGTTGTTGACCTGAATGATACGGGCACCTGCTTCACGCGCCGTTTCCAGGTCGCGTTCGTCGAAGACCTCGACAACGGACTCCAGGCCCAATTCGGCCGCGAGGCCGATCATGGAGCCCAGGACCCGGGCCGAATCGAACATCCGGACGATCAGCAGCAGGGCCGAGGCTGGAGTGGCCGCTGTCTGCGCCACCTGGAGCGGATCCAGCAGAAAATCCTTGCGCAGCAGGGGCAGGCCTGGAGCCGTCATGCGTTCGAGGTAGCCGATATCTCCCTGGAAGTAGGTTTCCTCGGTCAGCACCGACAGCGCGCTTGCCCCGGCTCCGGCATAGCAGGCGGCAATTTCCTCGGGCCCGAATTTCAGGTTGATCACGCCCTTGGAAGGCGAGGCGCGTTTGTATTCCGTGATCACGGCAATGGAAGGCGAGGCCAGCAGCGCATCGGAAAAGGACGGACGTTTTCCCGCAAAGGCAGGGGGCAGTTTGCCCTCGGCCTGCAGTGTACGTAATGAGTCTATTTCCGGTTGTTTGGCCAGGCGAAATTTTTCCAGCATGTCGGCCTTGCGCGCCTGCTTAGCCATCGGCCAGCACCTTCAGTCCGGCGCCCTGCGCCAGTGCCGCGCGCGCCCGTTCGACGCATTTCTGCATGCCCACTTCCGGTTCCAGCAGGTGAATGCCCACGGCCAGGTTGAAGACAAGCATTTCCTGCATGCCCTTGGGGCCTTGTCCGGCCAGCAGCTGTTTGAACACTTCGAGGCCGTGTTCTTTGCCGGTCACGGCCACGTCTTCGATCGTACAGGACTGGATGCCCAGCTCGGCCGGGTCCAACTCCGTACGCAGCAGCTTGCCGTCCGCCACCCAGATCACCTGGGCCGGCCCCCAGGGAGTCAGCTCGTCCAGGCCGCCCGCGCCGTGAACAACCGCGGCCCGTTCAACTCCGCCCAGCAGCAGCACTTCGGCCATCAGCTCCATGACCTCGGGCTTGGCCACGCCGATAAGCTGGTGGCTCGGACGGGAGGGATTCAACAGCGGGCCCAGGAGGTTGAACAAGGTCCGTATGGCCAAATCCTTGCGTGTGGGCATGATGTGCCGGAAGGCGGGGTGAAAATTCGGGGCGAATAAAAATACGAAATTGCGTTTGGCCAGCTCGGCCCGGATCTGATCCGGCTCCGCGTAAATGGGCAGCCCGAGTCCTTCCACGGCATCGGCTGCGCCGCATTTGCTGGAAACCGAGCGGTTGCCGTGTTTGGTCACCGCGTACCCCATGCCGGCCAGGGTGATACTGGTGGCTGTGGAGCAGTTGAAGCTCGAGCTGTTGTCGCCGCCCGTACCCACTGCTTCAAATGTCTTGGCGGGCATGTCAGTGACCCGTACGGCTCGGTCCAGCAGCGCCTTGACCGCGGCGTTGATTTCCACCGGGGTCTCGCCCTTGACGCGCAACCCCATCAACAGCGCGCCGCCCTGCGCGGGCGTGAACTCGCCGTCCGCCAGCATGGAAAAAGCCATTAAAGCCATTTCTTTGGAAAGGTCCTTACCTTGCCCCAGATGTTCGAGGATTTCCTTGGTAGTAAACCCCATTGTAAGCTCCTTTATAAGCAGGCGGAGCAGAGTAAGTATGTGGGGCAATTGGGGCGCTGCCCCAAACCCCGCTGGGGGGAATGTTTCCCCCCAGATCCCCGCAGTATGGTGACAGGGGCTCTGCTCTGTTAGTCAGTTGCACTTGCACGGGCTGCGCATGCCCAGGGAAAAAGTTCCCCCCTTTAATCAATATGCGCGTCCAGGGCCGCCCCCTGGCGAGGGTGCGGGGGCGTGGAGCCCCCGCGACGTTTTTTGCGGATTTTCGTTACATCAGTTTGTCCGGGAAGTTGGCCAGCAGTTTTTCTCCGTCCGGAGTGAGTACGGATTCCGGATGGAACTGCACGCCTGCCCAGGGTCGGTCTTTGTAGACCATGGCCATGACTTCGCCCTGGTCGGTTTCCGAGACCACTTCCAGCAGGTCCGGCGCCTGCTCAGCGCGGACGATCAGCGAATGGTAACGCCCGACCGTGAGCGGATTGGGCAGGCCGCTGAACAGCCCCTTGCTGTTGTGGGTGATGTCCGTGGTCTTGCCGTGCATGATCTGCGGCCCGACCACGACATCCGCGCCCGCGTGGTAGCCTAGGGTCTGGTGTCCGAGGCAGACGCCCAGTACGGGGACCTCTTTGGGCAGGAGTTTCAGAAACTTCAGGCAATGCCCGGCGTTGCGCGGATTGCTCGGTCCGGGCGAGAGACAGACCATTTCGAGCTTGCCGCTGGTGGCCAGCTCCAGGAGTTCCGGACGGTCATTGCGGATGACCTCCGGATTTTTGCCAAGTTTGTAAAACGCCTGCACGAGATTGAACGTGAAGGAGTCGAAGTTGTCAATAAGTAAAAACATCGCCGCCTCCTGTGGCCGCCAGAATTTCTTGAAGCACCTTTGCTTTGTTGTTGCATTCCAGCCATTCGGTTTCCGGCACCGAGTCGTAGACAATGCCGGCTCCGGCCTGCCAGTGGACCATGTTGTCGCGTACCCAGAGTGAGCGGATGATGATGCCGGTGTCGATGTCCACGCGGTCTTTGTCCAGGCCCACCCAGCCGATGGCGCCGGCGTAGGGTCCGCGGCTCAGGCCTTCGAGTTCGGCGATGATTTCCATGGCCCGAACCTTGGGCGCGCCGCTCAGGGTTCCGGCGGGAAAGGCCGAGGCCAGTACGTCCAGGGCGTCCTTGCCTTCAGCCAGCTGCGCCTTGACGTGCGAGACGATGTGCATGACGTGCGAATAGCGCTCGACCTGCATGTATTTTTCCACGTTCACGCTGCCGGGTTTGGCGATGCGGCCGAGGTCGTTGCGCCCGAGATCCACCAGCATCACGTGTTCGGCACATTCCTTGGGATCCTCCATCAGCTCCTTGGCCAGACGGTCGTCTTCGGCCTCCGTGGCGCCTCTGGGACGGGTGCCGGCGATGGGGCAGGTGGTCAGTTCGCCGTTGTCGCATTTGATCAGCAGCTCGGGGGAAGACCCCATGAGCGTGACCTTGGGCAGACGTAGGAAGAAGAGGTAGGGCGAGGGGTTGACCTGGCGCAGGCGGCGGTACAGCTGGAAGGGCTCGCCCTTGAACGAGGCCTGGAAACGGGTGGAGAGCACCACCTGGATGCATTCGCCCTGGGTAATCAGCTCCTTGCCGCGCTCCACGTTCTTTTTGTAGGATACTTCTTCGGGCACATTTTGTACGGGCCCGGCCTGGGGCGGTTCCAGAATGCGGGTCAGATTTTTGAAGTCGAATTCGGTCTTGACGCCTTCCACTAGCGAAAGCAGATAGAGCTTGTGGTAGAGGTGGTCGAACATGGCCACCTGTCCGGGCAGCACCAGGCAGGACTCGGCCTGCTCCGGCGGAATCAGGGGCGCCAGCTTGGGCTCGAACATTCCGGCCACGCCGTAGCCGAAAAAGCCGATCAGGCTGCGGCAGATGGGCGGCAGGTCTTCCAGACCTTTGGCCGGCAACACCTCCAGCTTGTCCATCACGGCCCGCAGGCCTTCGATGTAGTCCATACCCTCAAATTCTTTCATGCCGTTCAAGCGCTCGTCGCGGCTGGCCACTTCGAGTTTGCCGTCTTTGGACGAAAGCCGCAGGCGGTAGTTCCAGGCCACAATGCTGTAGCGTCCGAGGCGGCCGTCCACTTCGGCGCTTTCCAGCAGCAGGCCCTGTTTGCTGCCCACCAGTCCGAGAAACAGGCTGATGGGGGTCTGGATATCGGCCGGCAGCAATTTGCCGGTCTGTTGCAACTGTATGCGTTCCATAGGAAAAATCTCCTTGGTTCAGCGTGTGTCTAGTATTTATTCCAACCACCACTTGGCCCGTTCGACCAGGATGTCGATATCGCCGCCCGCCGCTACGTGCAGATAGTTGCGGTAGCTGCGTACGGCGTCCTGGCTGAACGGATTTGTCTCGAAAAGCATGGCGAAGAGTTCGGCGTCCTGGGTGACCATCTTGCGGGCCGCTTCCAGGCGGCGTTCGAACGAGGGCGTCAGAAACTGCTTGACGCCTTTGTCGTGCGCCAGCACCGAAAGGTAGGCCACTGTGGTCACGAAGTTCAGTCCCTGGATCACCGCGGCCGCACGGTCGTGCTCTTCCGCCGTGGTCTCAAAGGGCGTGAATCCGAGCTCCTGCATCCAGGCGGCCACGGCGCGGCAAGCGGCGCCGTCCTTATTGTCGCGTCCGGGCGTCAGGGCCACACGGGCCTCTTCCGGCGGCACGGGCCCGAAAAGCGGATGCGTCCCCACGACCGGCCCGGCATAGTGCCTGAGCATGGAGGCCAGCGGCTGCTCCTTGACCGAGACGTTGTCAATAAGGATCTGCGGCGGTTCCAGCACCTGGACCACCAGTTCCAGCACTTCGTCCACGGCCTTGGCCGGTACGGAGAGCAGCAGCAGATCCGCGCCCCGTATGCCCTGGCGCAGTTTTTCCAGGTTCAGGGGCCTGTCCATGGCGCGGACTTCGTGTCCGGCTGCCAGGCTGCGGGCCGCGAACATGCCGCCCATCTGGCCGCCCGCGCCGATGATGGCCACGCGGCGGATGCGTTTGTCGTCCGTATCCGGTGTTTGCTTTTCCGACATTGCGCTCTCTATTTCAGCTTTTCCGAGACGTTTTCAGGAAAGGAAACCACGTGGATCGAGCCGTTTTTGAAGACCTTGGCCACGCCCTCGGACGTGTCGAAAATGGTCCAGTATTCGACCCCCTGTACGGTCTTCTGGGTCAAGAGCTGGTAACGGCCGATTTCGGCTCCCACCATGGGAGCCGGCTGGGGCGCGTTGCGCGCGCCGAGCAGCAGTAACAGGCAACAACCAAGAATCAGACCGAGCAGTACGCTTTTCAGGTCCATGTGCATACCCTTTCCTTTTTTTGCGACCAGGGAGGCAGGCTCAGGCAGAGGCCTGCTGCAGGTCCTTCCATTGTTCCCAAAAGCGGGGGTTGGATTTTGCCACGCATCCGGGCTGGTCCAGTTCCACGCGCACACCCGCGCGTTGGAGCAGGGCCATGCTCATGGCGATGCGGTGGTCTCCATGGGCGGAGAACTGGATTGCGTCGCCTCCTGCCGAGAGGGGGGCGGGCTGGATGTGCAAACCATCGTCCAGCACGTCCACCTGGCAGCCCGTACGGGATAATTCCTGGGCCACGGCGGCGAGACGGTCGCTTTCCTTGATGCGGAGGTGGGCCACGTTGCTGATACGAGTCGGGCCCTGGGCCATGGCCGCCACTACGGAGATGGTAGGCACGATATCCGGGCAGGATCCCATGTCCGCCTCGATGCCGTGCAGAGGGCCGGGATGCACCGTGACCACGTCGTCCTCCCAGGTGATCCGCGCGCCCATGCGTTCGAGCAGTTCCAGGATGGCCCGGTCGCCCTGCAGGGAATCCTTGCGCAGGCCCCGTACCGATACCGGTTCGGGTCCGGCAGCGCCAGCGGCCAGAAAATAGGATGCGTTGCTCCAGTCGCCTTCTACGGCGTACTCCAGGGGCTGGTACATGCCAGGGACAACATGAAACCGTATGATGCCGGGCTCCACAAGGCCCGGCTTGCGCCAGTCCACCTCCAGCCACTCCCCGGCGTCGTTTTTCTTTTCCACCCGGAAACGGATGCCGAAGTCCTTGAGCGTCTGGAGCGTCAGCCCCACATAGGGCCAGGACACGACTTTTTTGCCGCCGATGTTGATGGTCAGCTGCTGGCGCGCGATGGGCGCGGCCAGGAGCAGGCCCGAGAGATACTGGCTGCTTTCGTCCAGGCCGATGGTGATGTCGCCGCCCTTGAGACCGCAGGCCTTGATGACAAAGGGCGGATAGCCCGGTTTTTCGTCAAAGCTGATGTCCACGCCGTGGGTGCTGAGCACGTCCGTGAGCGCTGCGATGGGTCTGTCGTGCATCCGGCCGCGGCCGAAAATACGGAACACGCCCAAGCCCACGGGCAGTATGCCGGCCAGCAGGCGGCAGGTGGTGCCGGATTCGCCCACATCCAGGTCCATGGGCTCCACAGGGCCGCCCGCAGGCACGCCGTTGAGGCCCCGGACTTTGTAGCTGCCTTCTCCGGTACGTTCGATCTGGGCGCCGCAGGCCACCAGGCATTCCCTGGTCCGTTCCAGGTCGTCGCTTTCAAGCACGCCGCTGAGCCTGGATTCGCCCACGGCCAGGGACGAGGCGATCATGGCCCGGTGCGACATGGATTTGGAGGGCGGCGCGGTTACTATGGGGATGCTTTGTTGCATAATCAGATTCTCTTTCTGCAGCGGCCGGGGCCGCATGGTCCGGTTAAAATGTTGCGGTATCTGAAGCGTTCCGGGATTATTCCGGGGCTCCGGCGGACACGTCCAGGGACGGCCCGGCGGGATAACTGCCCAAAATGCGCAGCGAATGGCACGCGTTGCTGAGATCGCTCACGAGCTTGGCGTATTCCTGGCGGCTCAGGTCGCATTCCACATCCACAAAAAAGACGTACTTCCATTTTTCGCCGCGTTGCGGACGGGATTCCAGTTTTTTCATATTGATGCCCTCGTGGGCCAGCAGCTGCAGCACTTCCACCAGGGAACCCGGACGGTCCGGCAGGGAAAACAACATGGAGGTCTTTTCCCGGCCGTCCTGTTCGGAAGGCGTGGAGCTGATAATCACGAAACGGGTCCAGTTGTCCGGCAGATCTTCGATGCCCGAAGCGATGATGTTCAAGCCCATGCGCGAGGCCAGCCGGTGGTGGCCGATGGCCGCGCAGGTCGGATCGTCGGTCGTTTCCATTACCCGGCGGGCCGCGGCGGCCGTGCTTTCCGTGGGAATGATGGCCGCGTTGGGCAGGTTGGTACGCAGCCAGCCCGCACATTGCGCCAGGGGCTGCGGATGCGAATACACGGTCTTGATTTCGGACAGGGAAGAGGCCCGGCCCAGCAGGCTGTGGCAGATCCGGCAGAACAGCTCGGCCTGGATATGCACGTTGCTATATGTCAGAAAATGGTCCAGGCTTTGCCCCACCGTGCCCTGGAGTGAATTTTCCAGAGGAATGATGCCCAGCTCCATCTCACGTTTGGCCACGCTGCTGAACACGGCTTCAAAATCCGGCATGGGCGAGAATTCCACGCTGCGCCCCAGAAATTCCACGCCCGCAAAATAGGAAAAAGTGCCTTCCGGCCCCAGGTAGCCCACCCGCTGCGGACGCTGCAACGCGCGCGAGGAAGAAAAAATTTCGCGGTACACGGCGCGCAGATGCTCGGCCGGCAAAGGACCCCTGCTGCGGGCGAGCAAACCATCCAGTACGTCCTTTTCGCGAAAAGGCTTGAAAATAATGTCTTTGGTGCCCGCCTTGATGGCGCCCACTTCCAGCGAGAGCGCGGCCCGCCGGTTGAGTAATGCAAGAATGTCCTGGTCCAGGGAATCGATCTCCCCCCGGACTTCGGCCATACGCTCGGATGCGGCTTTGCGGTCTTGAGTCATTGCATAGGTTCCTTTAATCGAGGGGGGCAACCTCTTGTAAGAGGTTTTCCCCCATCGAGCTCCCCCTTCCAGAACTTTTTGGCGATACAACGCCATAGTCAAAAAAGGTCCGGTTCGCAGGAGCAAAGATAAATTATAAAATTTGTCAGCTAAAAAGTTTTGGGAGAGTCCGGATAACCCTTTCTCAAAAGGGTTTTTTGGCCACAGGAGGTCTTATTCCTCCTTGATTTCCTCCTGGATGCGCATGCCGAAGTGGCGCCCGGCCACGTCGGAGCGGCAGAGTATGCGGTCGCCTTCCTTGAGGGAGACCACGCTGACGGCTTTGCCTTCGGCCGAGACCACGCGGATGGTTTCGGCGTTTTGCAGGAACACGGCGCCTTTTGCGGAGCCGTCTTCAAGTTCGGCCTCGATGAGCAGCATGGGGCGTACTTCGACTTTGGCCCGGCCGATGACGGCCAGGCTGGTGGAGCCGTCCGCGCCCACGATGAGCACTTCATTGCCCGAGCGCAGTTCCTCCAGATAATTGGTCCGGTCGCCGGGCATGGCCGCGTAGGCGTGCACTGCGCCGGCATTGATGCGAAAGGGCCTCGCCGCCACATAGGGGTTGTCTTCGGTTTCCGCATGCACCAGAAACGTGAACGCGGACGAGTTCCCCACCAGCATGCCCTGTCCGTATTTCAGGAGGGAGAGGGTGTCCACGCAGACCCGGTGTCCGAGCCCCACGGGCCGGATGGCCGTGACCCGGGCGGGAGCCAGATCCAGGGTGCCCTGGCTGAGCTTGAGCTCGGCCACGATGGCCTTGAGCTCTGTCGCTCCCTCGGGCAGGACCACAATGCTGTCCACGCCGCGTTCGAGAATGCCCGCGGCCAGGCGCGCCTGGTCCAGGCTTTCGGCTTCCACGGCCAGGCCCGTTCCCTGGGCCAGAATGTTTTCCACGGGTATGATCTCCCAGCCTTTGGTCAAGCAGACGGACGCGCCGTTTTGCATGGCGGCCACGGCCGCTTCCTCGTCGGATTTTTCGTTGAGCGTATGCCAGGAATATTCCTCAGGCGTACGGACATTGACCCGTCCCAGGGAGGCGATGGCTTCCACATCCGCCTGTTCGGCAATGATGCCGTCCACGCCGGACTCCAGGGCGATGGTCAGGAGTTCCTTGTCGAATGGTATGGCTTTGAACCAGATCTCTTTCATTTTTTCCTCAATAAGTAAGCGGCCGTACGAAACGTCCGGTCAAGAGCTGAGTTTGGCTTCGGCCTGTTCCACGGTCCAATCCTCGTGAACAATGCCGTTCAAGGCCTGGATCAACGCGGTGGTGTTCTTGTGCTGAAATACGTTTCTGCCCATGGAAATGCCCGCGGCGCCCGCCTGCATGGCGTCATGAACCATCTGCAGCAGGCCGCGGTCCGTCTCCTGCTTGGGGCCTCCGGCAATGACCACCGGAATGCAGCAGCCATCCACGACTTTGCTGAAACTGTCAATGTCGCCCGTATAGGCCACTTTGACAACGTCCGCGCCTATTTCCATGCCCACCCGTGCACAATGGGCCACCAGTTCGGGGTCCAGTTCGTTTTCCACTTTCGGGCCGCGCGCGTAGACCATGGCCAGGAAGGGCATGCCCCAATCCGCGGCCTGTTCCGCGGCTTCGCCCGCTTCCTTGAGCATTTCGCGTTCGGTTTCCGCGCCCAGGTTGATGTGCACGGACACGCCGTCCGCACCCTGTTTGATGGCCTCCTCCACGCTGGTAACCAATGTTTTGGCATTGGGTGCGGGAGAAATGCCCGTGCTGGCCGAAAGATGGATGATCAGGCCGATGTCGCTGCCCGAAGTCCGGTGTCCGCAGCGGACCAGTCCTTTGTGCATGACCACGGCGTTGGCGCCGCCTTCGGCAATATTATTGACTGTTTCGCGCAGATCAACCAACCCGTATATGGGGCCGACGGTGAATCCGTGGTCCAGCGGCACTATCACGGTCTTGCCCGTGTTCCTGTTGAAAATCCGTTCCCTGCGAATCGCTTTCCCGTTACGCATGATGCAATCTCCTTTTCAAGAAGGTATCCAGCGGCTTGGGAACCCTTTTGAAAAGGGTTCCCAAGCCGCTGGAGTCAAAAAAAACTAATTGTAATCCGCCAGCAGTTCCATGGCCTGTTCAACATCCCAATCGCTGTGTACCACGCCGTGCAGGGCCTGGACCAGGAGTTTCGGGTTGGGGTGCTGAAAAACATTGCGTCCGACCGAGAGTCCGGCGCCGCCGGCCTGGATGGAGTCGTGGGCCATCTGGACGATATCGCGGGTATTTTCCATTTTTTCACCGCCTGCGATGACCACGGGGACGCAGCAGGCTTCGACTACGGCGGCGAAGGATTTGATATCGCCGGTGTAGTGGACTTTGATCACATCCGCGCCGAGTTCTTGCCCAACCCGGGCGCAATGCTTGACCACGTCGGGGTCGTATTCGTTGGGGATCTTCGGACCGCGCGCGTAGAGCATGGCCAGTACCGGCACGCCCCAGGAAGCGGCCTCGGAGCTGACATTGCCCAGATCTTCAAGCATCCGGGCTTCGGTTTCGTCGCCCAGGTTCACGTGCAGCGAGACAGCGTCCGCGCCCATGCGCAACGCGTCCTCCACCGTACCCACCAGGGTCTTGGCATTGGGGGTGGGTGAAAGACAGGTACTGGCCGAAAGATGCAGAATCAGCCCGATGTCCCGGCCGTAGCCGCGGTGCGTACAGCGGGGCAATCCTTTGTGCATGAGCACGGCGTTGGCGCCTCCGTCGGCGACTTTGTTGACCGTGCCCTTGAAATCCACCAGGCCGTAAATGGGCCCCACGGAAACGCCGTGATCCATGGGGACGATAATGGTGCGGCCGGTATTTCGATCGAAGATTCTTTCCAGACGTACGCCTTTTCCTAACAACATGATGCCTGCCTCCCTTTGGCTGCCGGTTGCGGCTTGTAAGCCGTTTTTTTCAGATCCCCAGGTGCGTTGAAAATAAAAAAAGGGCCGCCGGCTTTCGCCTGCGGCCCTTTATGAGGATCTTTTTAGTTAGTTAGTCGTGTTACACACATCCTCTCGTTGGACCACAGGCGAATATGCACCAAAAAAAGTAAAAAAAGAAATACTGAAAATAGGAAGTGGCCTGGGTCAGGTTGGGATTGAATGTGTGCATGGCGTATTTATTAAACGAGTACGTGTGAACCTGTCAAGACAAATTTTTCATGTCACCAGATTTTAACAAACGTCATCTTATCGAAAGAGGAAGGGCAGGCTGCGTATATTTTTAAAAATTGCGTCAGCGCCGTATTGCTCAGTTTCTTGGTAGCCTGAACAATTCAATCATCTTTTGTAGCTCCACGAGGGCTGTTGTATCTGTGGTGAAAACTCACTACAACAGTGTGCAATGGATCGTTTGTTTGCTGTTCTTGTTATGGACGAGCCTGGCCGCGATGGACCTATTTGTTTTTAAAGAGTGAATATTTGAGGAGATACTCATGGAACTAGTGGAAATTCCAACTGAACGGATAGATGACATAGAACCCTTGTGGCGCGAATTGAACGCGTACCATCTGGAAAAATCACACTTTTTCAAGGAATATTTTTTCACGTTCACGTTCCAGGAGCGCTGCAAAAAATTGCTGGCAAGGGATCAGTTGAAAATATTCGCTGCCTGGGAGCAGCATGAACTGGTTGGCTATTGCCTGGCGTCGGTGTATAATAAGGCCGGAGAAATCGATTCGATCTATATTAAACCCCACGTACGCGGAAAATCGTTGGGAATGAAGCTGATGGGGGCGGCACTGTCCTGGTTGTCCGGCATCGGCTGCACGCAGATCACCATCAGTGTCGTAGAGGGGAATGAAGAGGCCATCCCGTTCTATGAAAAGTTTGGTTTCAAGGTAAAAAGCCATATGCTGCAGCGAAACGACTCATGACAAGCCGGAGTGCCCCGGAAGATGTTGGATGGAATCGATCGGAAAACCGCCGCAGTGGGCGCTGTAATGCATGTGCAACATCAGAGGCGGGAATATTTCTGCCCGTCGGGGCGGGCAGGCGTTGCAGGAGCCGCCAGGAAAAATATTCTGTTGTTAAAGACGGAATGAAATCTTGGTCTTGACACCCAAATGGGAGAAGGCTATCTGCAAAACCTGACAGGGTATATTGTTGTCTGTAAACGAAGTTCGGGGACAGAACGACAGGATCTGCAGCTCGGGGGCTGCAGCAGAGGTTCAGCCACGCACTTCAAGCAGGATTTCCGCGTTGAACCGGACACAACGCCGGACCGGAAATCTTAAAATTCTCAGTTTGGAGGGAAAAATGGGTTATTCTGTAACTGTTGACGCTGACAAGTGTGTTGGCGATGGTGAATGCGTAGACGTTTGTCCTGTTGAAGTTTACGAGTTGCAGGACGGCAAAGCTGTTCCCGTAAACGAAGAGGAATGCCTGGGCTGCGAATCCTGCGTCGAAGTTTGCGAGCAGGACGCCATCACCATTGAAGAAAACTAAAACGGAAAGATTGCATCCGCAGTCTGTTTCGTCAAAGAAGCATGAAAGCCCTGCCGCGCGAGCGACAGGGCTTATCTGAATAATCCGCAGAAATTTTGGGGAAGCACCGGCCATTCCCAATGATACTTGCAGGGTGGACGCACATACTGCCCTACAGCGATTGCAGCCTTCGGGTTTTTCTTCCGCTCCAATTACGCGTTCTCCGCACGTGACCGGCCACTTTTCCATTGCATCAGGATGACAAGCGAAGAAGAAGTGCTTACCTCTTTCCCCATCCGGGACAGGGTCTTCTGTCCGACACGAACAAACCCGTTTTAAGGAGCCAGCAGTCAATGGATTTTGATTTCACAGAATATTTCAAGAGATACGAAGCCATAGTCGCGGAAGTGGACGCCATTTTTAAACGCGTACACCAGGAATACGCCGATCGCGTGAACTGTGGAGTCGGCTGCAGTGACTGCTGTTACGCCCTGTTCGATATCAGTTTGATAGAGGCTCTGTATCTGAATCATAAATTTTTGGAGAACTATGACGGCGCAGCCAAATCCGAGATCTTCGACCGCGCCGACAAATCCGACCGCGAAAATTACCGCCTGAAACGCCGTGTCTTCAAGGCGTCTGAAGAAGGCGTGCCCGCGGCGCAGATTCTGGAAGACATCGCCAAAATGCGTTTACGCTGCCCGCTGCTGAACAAAGAGGATAAGTGCGACCTCTATGCGCACCGGCCAGTGACCTGCCGCCTCTACGGCATTCCCACGGCCATCGAAGGGCAGTCGCACACCTGCGGTAAATCTGGTTTTGAACCAGGACAGCCCTATCCGACTGTCAATATCGACAAACTCCAGGACAAGCTGATCCAGCTGAGCCAGGAGCTTGTCGGAAGCCTTGCCACCAATCATACGCAGATGGGTGAAATTCTGGTGCCGGTATCCATGGCGCTCATCACCACGTATGACAAGGAATATCTGGGTATTATCGACCCCGACAAGGAAAGCGTCTTTGGAACCCCAGCCACTCCTCCCGAGGCTGAGGCCGCGGCGGAGGGATCGAGCGGCAGCGCCTGGGTCATCGGCGGCAAGGACGGCGAAAACTACCGGATCGACGACATCTGCAAGTCCTGCACTGTGGAAGGCTGCGATCCCAATTCCCGTGATCCGAAGAAGTGCGGCATGACGCCGGGCGGAGAAGAAAAATGAGCAATCTCAACGCGGAAGAGCAAAAACGCTATATTTACGAAAAGCTCTCTCCACGGCGTAAGAAGTTCATAGATCGTATTGGCTATGACAAATGGGATCCTTTTCAGGAGCCCAAGGACCCGATTGAAATCCGGAAGGATCCGTCCAACCGTACGACCCAGCAACTGGTACGGGAGTTCCTTCAGACGCGCGAACCGGAAAAAGTCAACACGCCGTATTCCCAGGGCGTGTTGGAAATGGCCCTGGGCCTGATCAACCGTCAGGATCGTTTTCAGGGCGCGTACGAATTCTGCGTCTGGTACCACGAACTCCTTAAGAAAGAAGGAATCAATTATGACGATGAGTAGCCAGGAATCCCAGCCCCAGAACGGAGAAACCGTTGAGCAGCGTATCGCCGACCTCAAAGCCAAACTCAGCGCCAATCCGCAGTGTGGAAACCACCACTACAATCTTGGCGTAGCCTATCTTGCCAAAGGGGACTGGGTGGAAGCCGAACGCAGCTTCCTTGAGGCGGTGAGCAACTCGCCCACCCTGGTTGAGGCCTATGTCCAGCTCGGCGGCATCGCCATGCACCGCGGTGATTTGGATGGTTGCCTGAATTACAACCAGAATGCCGCGAATATCCGCCCCATGTTCGCCACTCCCTGGGGCAATATCGGTTTTGTGCACATGCAGCGCGGCGACCTGAAATCCGCCATCAAGGCCCTGGAAAAAGCCGTGAAGCTCGACAGCAATTTTGTGCAGGCTCTGGCCACCCTGGGCACCGCCTATCTGAATGAAGGCGACGCTGAACGGGCGCTTACGGTCTGCCAGCGGGCCGTGGAACGCGAGCCCATGTTCGGCCCGGCCTACAACAACATGGCCATCGCCTACCTGCAGTTGAAGCAGCCCGAAAAAGCTGTTGAATGCGTCGACAAGGCCCTGGAAACAGGCTTGGAAGTGCATCCAAAACTGCTCGAGGAAGTCGAGCCGCACCGTACGCAGCAGTAATCCGGCCTGTTTCGGCGCCAGGTAGAAATATCATGCGGACCGGGAAGCGCAATGCTTTCCGGTTTTTTTTTCTGCCGATCGCATGGGAAACGTTCGTCCGCGCCAGGATGAGATGATTTCTCTCAATTTCTATGCTACGTACGGTCTGGGGAACAGGCTCGATAGCACTGCTGCCTGCCCACAAAATCCGACATCTCCCCGATGGACCGCAAAAAGTGCGGTATTTGAGAATGCAGAAACCCAATACGGAGGTTTTTATGCCTGGTTTGACCCAGCTGCCGGCCTGGAAGGCGCTCCAGCAACAGTACGCCCAAGCCAGCGAACTGCAGATGCGCGATCTGTTCGCCGACGACCCGCAGCGGTTTGCAAAATTTTCGCTCCAGCTCAAGGATATACTGTTCGATTACTCCAAAAACCGGGTCACGGAACAGACCCTGTCCCTGCTGCTGCAACTGGCCCGTGAGGCCCAGGTGGAACAGAAGACCGCGGCCATGTTCGCCGGGGAAAAAATCAACGTCACCGAAGGCCGGGCCGTGCTTCACGTGGCCCTGCGCAACCGCTCCAACCGCCCGATTTACGTGGACGGCGCGGACGTCATGCCCGAGGTCAACGCCGTGCTCGCCAAAATGCGGGCTTTTACCGAACGCGTCCGCTCGGGCGCCTGGAAGGGACACACCGGCAAGGCCATCACCGACGTGGTCAACATCGGCATCGGCGGTTCGGACCTCGGACCGTTGATGGTCACCCAGGCCCTGCAGCATTACGCCACGGACAGCCTGCGCTCGCATTTTGTATCCAATGTGGACGGTACGCACCTGGCCGAATGTCTCAAACGAGTGGATCCGGAGACC
The DNA here is from genome assembly GCA_963677785.2 of Desulfovibrionaceae bacterium. Classification (GTDB taxonomy): domain Bacteria; phylum Desulfobacterota; class Desulfovibrionia; order Desulfovibrionales; family Desulfovibrionaceae. The sequence goes on from CAXXDH010000003.1 coordinate 1,924,074, forward strand.
ACTCTGTTCATCGTGGCTTCCAAGACCTTCACCACACAGGAGACCATGGCCAACGCCCATTCCGCGCGCAAATGGCTGCTGGACGCGGCCGGGGACGAGAGCGCCGTGCCCAGCCATTTCGTGGCCCTGTCCACCAATGCCGAAGGCGTGGCCGCATTCGGCATCGATACGCAGAACATGTTCGAGTTCTGGAACTGGGTAGGCGGCCGTTATTCGCTCTGGTCCGCAATCGGTCTGTCCATTGCGCTGGCCGTGGGCATGGACAACTTCGAAGCCTTGCTGAACGGCGCGCACATTGCGGACGAACATTTCCGCACCACCCCGCTGGACAAGAACATCCCCGTACTTATGGCCCTGTTGGGCATATGGTACGGGAATTTTTTCGGGGCCGAGTCGCACGCGATCCTGCCCTATGACCAGTATCTGGCGCGTTTTTCCGCCTATTTTCAGCAAGGCGACATGGAAAGCAACGGCAAGGGCGTCACCAAACAGGGCGAAGTCGTGGACTATGCCACCGGTCCGATCATCTGGGGCGAACCCGGCACCAACGGACAACATGCCTTTTATCAGCTGATCCACCAGGGCACGCGGCTGATTCCCTGTGATTTCATTTGCGCCGCCCGGACACTCAATCCGCTGGGCGAGCACCATATGTTGCTGATCTCCAACTTTTTCGCCCAGACCGAAGCCCTGATGCGCGGCAAGACCACGGAAGAGGCCAAACACGAACTGCAGGCCAAAGGCGTCTCCGGCGACGAACTCGAACGGCTCGCCGTGGCCAAGACCTTTCCGGGCAACCGGCCGACCAACTCCTTCCTGCTCAAAGAGCTTACGCCCGAATCTTTGGGCATGCTCATCGCCCTGTACGAACACAAAATTTTCGTCCAGGGTGCCATCTGGGACATCAATTCGTTCGACCAGATGGGCGTGGAACTGGGCAAGGTCCTGGCCGTGAATATCCAGAAGGAACTGCGGGCCGGCCAGCAGGTCGACTCCCACGACAGCTCCACCAACGCCCTGATCAACTATTATCTCAGTAACAGATAAGAAATATCCGGAAAATGCCTTGTATGTTTGCTTCGGCGGCTTAAGGACCTTTTGGCCAGCTTGGCTGGATAAGAGCATCTAAGCTTCTTGCGTCGCGAAGATCCTCAAAAAAAGGTCCTTAATGAATCCCCAAAACTTTTAACATGAAAAGGGGGGGCTTGTGCATGGATACGGGCGTACTTCAAGCTTTTTCAAAAGAGTCTCAGGACGCAGGCCATTAGGGGCAGGGGGCATATACAGACCCTAATCTTACAAATGAAAAATATGAACGCAAAATCTTCATCTCTTGTATTGGTTGTGCTGCTTCTTGTTGTCGTGTTCAGCGCTGGTATGTGGTCCGGGCAGCCGTCGGACGGCAATGCTTCGTCCGCTGTCTCTCTTTTGTCTCATGAACAAAAAATCAGCTTTTGGCGGCAACAGCGAAAAGGGGCCAATGGGGATACGGGACAGAATCTGACGGAGTGGTTCAAGGCTCTTTCCGAAGCCGGGATTGAGTTTGTCCGGTTGACTCCCGTGAAATGGGAAGCGCAACAACGGGATTTTCTGCTTGGCGACGCAGACTCCTTTACCGACATTCCCAAACAGGATCTGGCGCGTCTCAAGAGAGCCCTGGATACTGCCTCACAATATAACGTGCGTGTCGTGCTGACAATGTTCAGCCTTCCCGGCGCGCGCTGGCGGCAGCAGAATAACGGCAAATTCGATTATCGCCTCTGGACGGAAGAAGCGTATCAGCAACAGGCGCTTGGATTCTGGAAAAAGCTTGCCGCCGCTTTGAAAGACCACCCCGCTATTGTAGCCTACAATCCGTTTAACGAACCTTATCCTGCTCGGAAGGACGGCTTGGCCGATGACAGTCATGACGGATTTGACGCGTGGCTGGAACTGCACGCGGGAACCCCAGCCGATCTCAACCGCTTCAATCGTCGAGTTGTAAAGGCGATTCGTTCCGAAGACCCGTATACTCCGATCATTCTTGACGGTTGGTTTCATGCCGCGGCACAGGGGGTCCCCTATCTTGTCCCTGTTGACGACGCCGCCGTGCTCTACGCGTTCCACTTTTACGATCCGTGGAAATATACGACCTTGCGCGTCAATAAAGGACGTTTTTCCTATCCCGGCAAAATGCCTGCCGGTTCGGGTGAAAAAACGGAAGTGTGGAGCAAGGCGACGCTTGAGCAAAGCATGAAGCCTGTTGCTGCGTGGGCTGCCCGATTTGGCGTGCCATCCTCCGGGATAATCGTTGAGGAGTTTGGAGGCGACCGCCGTGTGCCCGGAATCCAGTCGTACCTTGAGGATCTCATCGCGGTATTCAACGAAAACGGGTGGCACTGGGCGTTTTACTCCTTTCGCTCTTCCGATTGGGATGGAATGGACTACGAATTGGGAACGAAAAGATTAGGAGGCCGCTACTGGAAAGAACGTGAAAAAGGCACTCCCCACGAACAACTCGTTGACCGGCATGATAATCCCTTATGGGGTGTGTTTAAGCGTGAGTTTCAAAAAGTGACACGATGACATTGGGCTGTAGCGAGGGCTTGTATCTGGCCCCGGCCCAAGCACTATTCCTTTTTTCTACCAGGCGATGAGCAGCAGGGCGGTCAGGGCGGCGGCGACTCCGGCCCATTGGCCGGGGCGTAAGCGTTCGTGCAGCAGGCAGTAGGCCCAGAACACGGTGGCGCCGGGGTAGAGTGAGGAGAGCACCGCGGCGATATCCAGGCGTCCGAGTCCGGTGGCCAGGGCGAAGAAGATGTTGCCGCCCGCATCCAGCACTCCGGCCAGGGCAATGAGCGCGCCGAAGCGCAGGCCCGGCAGGCGCAGCTCGCGCCGCATCCGGGCGATGCAGGTAAACACGGCCACGGAGGTAGTACGGGCGCTGATCAGCGGCCAGAGATAGGCCGTATCGCTGGCCTGGTCGATACAAACGAAAAAACCCGCGAACCCCAACCCGGCCGCGAACGCGAGCCGCAGATCCGTTGCAACATCCGCGTGCTTGTTTTTTTGTTTTCGCAGCCGCAGCCCGCCGCCGGAAAGGAACCAGACCGCGACCAGGGCCAGGCCGATGCCGCACAGCCGGTGCGCCGCGGGCATGCCGTCCAGAAACATGGAAACAAAAACGGGCAGCACGGCGGTGCTGATGGCGGACACGGGCGCCACCACCCCCATACGGCCGTGGGCCAGCGCACGGTAGAGCATGGTACAGCCACTGGCGCCGAACAGCCCGGCCAGGGCTCCCAGCAAAATGTCCCCCAGTTCCGGAAAGGGCTCGGCGAACAGCAGCGCCAGCACAACAAGCATCAGCAACCCGGCGGCCTGCGATAATACCAGCACATTGAGTACGCGGTCTTTTTTTGTAGCGAATCCGGCGGTGAAATCCGCGGATCCCCAGACCAGCGCAGAAAGAAGCCCGCAGCCCATGGCCAGGCTTTGCGAATCAAACATGGGTTTTCTCCAAAAAAGGCGTTGCAAAGGGACTACGCCAGGCGCTATGAGAAGTAAAATTACTATTTTTCATTACTGATTAGTAAAATTAATACAGCGTATGCTTGATTACAAATTATTGGAAGCGCTGGCCCAGGTGGTGGAGCAGGGAGGCTTTGAAAAAGCGGCCCGTACGCTGCATCTGACGCAGTCAGCGGTATCGCAGCGGGTCAGGCAGCTGGAGGAGCAATCCGGCCTGATTCTGCTGGCCCGGACATCCCCGCCCAAGCCCACGGCGGCGGGCATGCGCATGCTTAAGCACTACCGCCAGGTCCGGCTGCTGGAGGATGATCTGTCCGACGTGTTCGCGCCGTCCGGGCAAAGCTCCGCGGGGGAGATGCCCGGGGTCAGTCTGCCCATTGGGGTCAACGGCGACAGCCTCTCCACCTGGTTTTTCCAGGCCGTGGAACCTTTTCTCGAACAGGACAGAGCCCTGCTGGACTTGCGGATCGAGGATCAGGAACTGACCCACCGCCTGCTGCGCGACGGCGAGGTGGTGGGCTGTGTGAGCACGCTGGACAAGCCCATCCAGGGCTGCAGCCTGGCCTATCTGGGGCGTATGGACTACCGCCTGGTGTGCGCGCCCGGATTCGCGCGCCAGTGGTTTGCCAGCGGCGTCGCCCAGGAGGGCGTACGCCTGGCGCCTTCCGTGGCCTTTGACCGCGTGGATAATCTGAATTTCCTGTATTACCAGCAGAAATTCGGATGTGTGCCGCCGGACATCCCGGTGCACTACATCCCCTGGCCCGAGCAGTTCAACGAATTCATCCTGGCGGGCCGGGCCTACGGCATGATGCCGGATCAGCACACCGAAACGCTGCTTGCGGCCGGACGGCTGGTGAATCCGGATCCGGAGCTTGTGGTGGCCGTGCATCTCTACTGGCACAGCTGGAATATCGCCTCGGAACTGCTGCAGCATTTCAGCCGGGTGCTGCTGGCCGGGGCGCACCGGCTGTTGCGCCGGGACGCGCCCGAGGCCTGAGAAAAAGCATTTCTGATCGTTGCCGGGAATGCGGATTATTTGATTGCCTTGCAGTTGTCGTACACGGTCTGCCAGCCCCCGTTGTTGTCGGGCTTCTGGGCAAAGGCCGTGTCGCCTTTGGTCCACCACAACAGTCGGAATTCGTCGGTAAAGCGTACGCCCGAACCGGAAACCAGCTGAGGCAGGGTGTAGTTGCCTTCCGGAGTATCCACTTTGACGAACCGCAGGCTGTCGTCTGAAAGACGGTAGTATCGGGCGGTGATGGTGGCGTTGCGCCCGCAGGTGTAGGCCACGGGGGCGCCGCCCAGCACCTGCAGCTTGTTTTGTCCCCCGAATACGGGCTCGTAGCCGAATTCCAGAGCAAAGAAGAGGAGCAGGGCGCCGCAAAGGGCAATTTTGGGCCATGCGCTGCAATGCGATTTCATGAAGTCTCCTTGGTAGTACGTTCGGCCGCAGGGGCCGGTGATATGGTATTGTCCAAAGTTCTACCCAAGGTTTCGCGGCAGTGCAAAGGAAATGTTGTCACTGTTGGGAGGAAGCGGATTTTTTCAGGGAAACTTCCGGTGAGAAGTCTCCCTTGGGAAAAATTGGATGGCTTCAGCCCAGTTTTGCGCCATTGGGTACGGGTTTGTCCGGCACGGCCAGGACTACCTGGCCTTCGGGCGTATAAAATCCGCTGATCAGGCATTCGGAGCGGACCGGGCCGATTTGTTTGGGGGGAAAATTCACCACCCCGACCACCTGGCGGCCCAGGAGTTCGTCCCTGGTGTACAGGTGGGTAATCTGCGCGCTGCTCTTGCGTTCGCCGATTTCCGGGCCGAAATCCACCCAGAGTTTGTAGGCCGGGCGGCGGGCCTCGGGAAAGTCCTCCACGCGGACTACCGTGCCCACGCGGATTTCCACTTGATCGAATTCATCCCAGGTTATGGTTTTCATGATTGTCTCCCTGTTTTTGTTTGCAACAGGACGCGTATCGCATGGCGGGGGGCGCGTCTTGTACCAGAGCGACATGATGCCTCGGAAGTTTCATTCGTCCGGGCCGAGCATTTGTCGCCGGTACGCTCCGGGCGTAACGCCGTAGCGGGCTTTGAAGCGCCGGTTCAGGTGGCTTTGGTCCGTAAAGCCGCAGGCCAGGGCGGTAGCCGCCAGTGCGGCTCCCGCGGCAATGCGCAGGCGGGCCTGTTCGAGGCGGAGTTCCTGCAAACAGGCGCAGGGTGTCATGCCCAGGTTGGTTTTGAACAGCCTGAGAATGTGGCGCTCGGAACAGGCGCAGGCAGCGGCCAGATCGGCGAGTCCCAGGTCTTCGTTCAGGCGCGTACGCAGCAGCTCCATGGCCTGGCGAATGCGCCCGTTGTCCCGGCTCGCGGGCGTACTGCGCGGCTGCGGGCCACCGGCAAGGCGGAGAATCCGGGCCATGGCCAGGTGGAAAGCGCTCTGGTTGCGCAGCGTGTCCGGACAACGCAGCAACTGGGCGTGCAAACAGGCCAACTGCTGCGTTGTCCGGAGATCCGTAAGCAGCGCGCCGCGCAGCAGCACGGCATCACGTCCGCCGTATTCCTGGAAGAAGCACCGCATAACGGTATCCGGAATATAAAAGCTCAGAAGCGTCCGGTCCGATTCGTACGGGCGATTGGCGTGCACCTCGCCGGGGGGGATCAGACTGAAGCTCTGGGGCTGTAGTACGGATTCCGCGCCGTGGTAGTGGAACCGTTCGGCTCCGCCCGTGGTCAGCCAGAGCACCCAACGGTCGTGGAAGTGGGGGGCCATGGAAAAACCGCCGTCGCCGCAAAAGAGCAGCTCCACGTCCTGCAGTCCGGACGGCCGGTGGTAGTATAGGGAAGGGGCTTTGGCCATGGTTTCAATAGTCGCGTCTGATTTATGCCGTACGAAACGAGTATACTGCAGGTACGCTGCCGCGAAAAGCTGGAAAAAGGGCTTGCGCGTGCCGGATATTGGTCATAGGAAACTGCTATGAGAGCTTTGATTCGGAGGGAAAGAGATGAGCCTTGAAGTCTATCTTGCCTATCTTGCGGCGGTGCTGGTGATTTTGATCATGCCCGGACCCACGACCATGCTGGTGACAGGCTATGCGCTGGACTCCGGACGCAATCGGGCTTTGCGCGCGGTTCCCGGCGTGGTGCTGGGCGATTTCACGGCCATGACCTTTTCTTTTCTCGGCCTTGGGGCTTTTTTGAGTTTGTCGGCCGTGGCCTTTACCTTGTTCAAAATTTGCGGCGCGCTCTATCTGATCTATCTGGGTGTGAAAATGTGGCGCTCCGGGGATGCCGTTCTGACGGACGTGGACCAGGGCGAACGTTCGGGCTGGCGTATCTTCGGCCACGCCTATTTTGTCACCGCACTGAACCCCAAAAGCATTGCCTTTTTTTGCGCATTTATGCCACAGTTCATTAATCCGGCCCAGGATGTGCGTCCGCAGATTTTGCTTATGGGGGCTACTTTTTTGATCCTGGCTGGCGTGAATGTGTGCTGCTACGCCTGCCTGGCGGGCGGCGTCCGGTCCACGTTGCTGCGTCCGGGGTTTCGCCGGGGCATGCGCCGCGTGAGCGGCGGGCTGCTGATCGGCGCCGGGCTGCTCACGGCCGCGGCGCGCCGGACGTCCTAGAGCAATTTATCTTTTAAATGAGATAATTGGGGCTCTGCCCCAAACCTCGCCAGGGGGGGACGCCCCCCTGGACCTGCGTATAGTATAAAATATAACATATTATAATTTATACTATTATTTTCTATTAAAAAAATTTGGAGATTGGGTGCACTCACTTTACTTGTCAGATTGTACAATGAAAACTGATGGCTATACGTGATCTTCGGCATTGCAAATGAACAATGACGCGCAATGTGAGTGCACCCTCGTCGGAGCTATACTCTTTCAAGGTTAAAATGTTCTAGAAACCCCCGACACAAAGGAGGATGTCCATGCGTCGTTGTCTGCAGGTTCTGTTGTGGTGCGTACTGATTGTTGTCATTGTTGCCGGGACTGCGGGGGCAAAAGGCGATCCGGGCGTTATTTCAGAGCGTATCCCGGATGACGCGGCGTTCAAAGCCGGGTTGGAGCGGGTTCACGCGCAATTCAAGGGCGATGATTCCGGCAAGGTCGCGGATTATATCCCGGCCCTGGCCAAGGTGGATCCGAAGCTTTTCGGCCTGGCAATCTGTACGGCGGACGGGCGCGTATTTGCTACGGGCGATGCGGACACGGTCTTTGCCATCGAGTCCGTCTCCAAGGTCTTCAGCTTGGCTCTGGCCCTGGAAGACGCGGGGCGCGACAGCATTTTGAGCAACGTGGGCGTTTATCATACGGGCCTGCCTTTCAACTCCATGATCGCCTCGGACGTCCGCGCGGTGAAGCTGCAGAATCCCTTTGTGAATGTGGGCGCCATCACCACCACCAGCTTTATCAAGGGCACGGATTCCGCGGACAAATGGCGGCGCGAGCTGGAAAAATTCTCGTTGTTTGCCGGGCACAGGCTTGCGGTGCTGGAAGACGTGAACCGCTCCGAACAGGAGACCAACCAGCACAATCGTGCGCTGGCCTGGCTATTCGAAAGCTTCGGTTTTCTGCAGGGAGATCCCATAGACGCCACCAAACGCTACACGCAGGCCTGTTCCGTGGGCGTGAGCTGCCGCGATCTGGCGGTCATGGGCGGGTGCCTGGCCAATGGCGGCGTCAATCCCGTGACCGGCAAGCAGGCGGTACGCCGGGAATACGTTACGGATATTCTTTCGGTAATGGTCATCACCGGGCTGTATGATTCGAGCGGCCCCTGGTTTTTTCACACCGGACTGCCGGCCAAAAGCGGTGTGGGCGGCGGCATTGTGGCTGTGGTGCCCGGAAAGTTTGCTCTGGCCGCGTTTTCACCGCCTCTGGATACGTTCGGCAACTCCGTACGGGCTGCCAAAGCCATTACGGCCCTGTCCCGCGAATGGGGGCTGCACGTCCTGGACGCCGGTGGTCCCAAGGAGTTGAAAACGGATTGAGGAAGCGGCAACGTCGCGGGCTTTCACGCCCGCACAAGGCGTCAGCCGGCGGATTCGGGGAGCGGGAAGTTTCGCGGTGAGGGAGTCCCGCGCATCCAGGTCAGCACGGCTCGGAGCCCGCGGATCAGGCCCGCGTTCTGGACAATGGCGGGTATGCCCAGCACGTTGGCGAGTTCCGCCTCGTGCCCGCGGTATCTGGGAGGCAGCAGCACCAGAGCGCGCCGGGTTTGCTCGTCTATTTCCAGGATGCTCGGCATGAGCGCGCCGCGCGCGGGACGGCAGCGCGCCTGCACGGGCAGGCTGATTTCTCGGGCAGGGAGCAGCAGCCAGGGCCGGTAGCGAAAAATGACCGAGCCGCCTTTGACCCGCAACGTGCCCATGGTTCGGACGCGTACTCCCGGCAGGCCCGCACCGAATGCCCGGATCCCTCTGCGTTTTGGTTTGGTCCATTTCCAGCGCAGCAGCAGGCTGTCCAGGCAGAGGACCAGCCCGAAGAGCATCAGGCGGAAAGACCATCCGGCCAGGCGGTAGGAAATATAAAGAATCACCACGGAAGCTGCCAGGCCGACGTACGGATGCACAATGGCCAGAAATACAAGGGCGGAGAACAGGAGTGTCCGCAGGGTTTTGAGGCATATGCCCAAAAAGGGAAAGGGCGCCACGCAGAGCAGCATGTTCACGGTGCTGGAGGCCAGCCAGACAATGACGAACACGGAGGTGCCGAGTACGGCGGCCGCGAATTGCGCCAGATAACCAGCGGATTGCGTTCCGGCTTGTACGCCGGCTTCGGCCGCGTATGCCAGCCCACAGGGCCCGAGTTCGCGAACCACGCTGTCCAGCGAGCCTTGCAACGAACCGGCCAGGGCGTCCACAAAGCCCGGCAGCACCACCACAAAGGCCAGAATCGAAGCGGCCTGGTGCTGGATGGCGTCCAGCTGGTCCAGGGGGATCTTGAATGGACCGAGAATTTCGCCAAAGGTGTCCTTGAAGGTGATGGCGCAGAGCAGAATAGTGACAAAAAGCAGAAAGGGCGGGGATTTGAACCAGGGCAGATGTCCGAGTTCCCGCTTGGGCAGCCGGATGACGTCCAACCAGCCCACCATGCAGAGCCCCAGCAGGGGCGAGATGGCCACGCCGGTCAGTTCGGCAGCCTTGGCGGCCACCTTCTGGCTTGTGCTCATATTGCTCTGTATCAGCCCGGAATACTGCCTGAGATCGTCGAGAATGGACGCATCCGGATTGAAAAAATCATAGCTGTCCGCCGAAGACCGCGTCTGCGCACGGGGGGCGAACGTCAGGAACAGCGCCAGGACAAAAGCGATACAGCAAGACGTACGTAGTACCATGGAACGTCTTTTAGCAGGGAGCGGAAGGTATTGTCCAGCAGGCGGCTGGCAACCAGGGAAAGGTACGCTTTTTTAGGCCCGGTTGGTCAGCCAGACGCCCGCGATGATCAGCAGGCCGCCGCCCACCAGCGAAGCGTGGACCGGTTCGCCAAGCAGCAGCGCACCGAGAACCAGGGCGAAAACCGGCACCAGGTTGATGAAAATTCCCGCACGGGACGTGCCGATGACGGGAATGGCCTTGTAGTACCAATAGTAGGCGATGCCCGTGGCCAGGACCCCGAGAAAAAAGAGGCAGAACCAGTCCAGGGCGCCGGCCTGGGCGATGTCTCCGGCCAGCCCGGACAGCAGCGCCGCCGGCAATAGAAACAGGGTGCCTGTGACGCAGGACCAGGTCACGGCATGCAGCGGCGGCATCAGCCGCATCACGAATTTGCCGCCCAGCGAATAGGCGGTCCAGCTCCCGACGCAGCCCAGGATCAGCAGGTCGCCGCCGTTGATGCCGCCCTGTAGCAGGGAAAGCGGATTGCCGTCCGCTATGACCACTGAAACGCCGAAAAGCGAGAGCAGGGTTCCGCAGATGCGCTGCGGGCCGAAGCGTTCTTTGAACAGCAGGGCCGAGGTGGCCGCGATACAGACCGGTATGCAGGCGACGATAAGGGCGGCGCGTCCGGCAGGAACCGTTTTCAGGCCGTTGAAAAAGAAAATACTGTAGAGAAACACGCCGGTGAGTCCGAGGAAACAAACTGGAAGAACCCGGCTTTTTTCCAGCCGGGGAAAGTGTCCGTCGGTTTTGCGGCAGACCAGCAGCAGATAGGCCGAGGCCAGCACGAATCGCAACAAGGCCGAACTCATGGGGTGCAGGGACTGGGCCAGCACCCGTCCGGCGATCCAGGTGCCGCCCCAAAGGGCCATGCTGGCCACAAGCTGCATGTAGATGATGGTGCGTTGCGACATGGGGCCTCCGCACTATTGCTTACGCGAAATCGACACGGGACGCCATGAAAAAAGGAGCCCTGCTTTCGCTTGAGTTCCGAATCTCGGGCGGGTAAACAGGATGGAAAGGAGACGTACGCAGATGACGCACACACCCGAGATACTAGCTCCCGCTGGGGATACACAGGCCTTTCTGGCTGCCCTGGCTGCTGGAGCCGATGCTATTTATGTGGGGCTGAAGAATTTTTCCGCCCGGATGCAGGCCGCTAATTTTTCCATCAAGGATCTGGCCAGGTTGACCGAGCTGGCCAGAGCAAAAAACTGCCGCGTTTACGCGGCGGTCAACAACATGCTCAAGGCCAACGAGCTGGAGGCGGCCGGGCGACTGGTGCACCGGCTGCAGCGCGACGTGGGGCCAGCGGGGCTGATCGTCCAGGATCTGGCCATGCTCGATCTGGCCCGGCAGGCCGGATATACGGGCGAGCTGCATCTTTCGACTCTTGCGAACCTGTCGCATCCGGCGGCCTTGCGTACGGCTGCCGCTTTGGGGGCATCCCGCGTAGTGCTGCCGCGCGAGTTGAATATAGATGAAATCAAGCTGCTGGACGCCCAGCGGCCGCCCGAGCTGGGGTTGGAAGTCTTCGTGCATGGAGCGCTCTGCTTCTGCGTTTCGGGCCGTTGCTACTGGAGCAGCTACATGGGCGGCCTGAGCGGCCTGCGCGGGCGCTGTGTCCAGCCCTGCCGCCGTCTGTACGCGCACAAGAACCGCAAGGAGCGGTTCTTCTCCTGCCTGGATCTGAGTCTGGACGTACTGGTGAAAGCCCTGCTGGACGCGCCCGGCGTGGTTTCCTGGAAGATCGAGGGCCGCAAAAAGGGCCCGCATTACGTGTTTTATGCGGTCCGGGCCTACAAGATGCTGCGCGAGGCGCCTACGGACCAGCGCGTCCAGAAGGAAGCCCAGGCCATCCTGGAAAAGGCCCTGGGCCGGCCGGGCACACATTACGGATTTTTACCGCAGCGTCCGGGCAATCCGTTGAGCAAGGACAAGGAAACCAGTTCCGGCCTGCTGGCCGGAAAAATAACCAAGACTCCCGAGGGCAAAGCCTTTTTCAAGCCCAGGTTCCGCTTGTTGCGCAATGATCTGCTGCGCGTCGGTTATGAGGATCAGCGCTGGCACAAGGTCATCAAAGTACGCAAGGACGTTCCCAAGGCCGGACGCTTTGATCTGGAGTTCGGCAAGGGGCGCGGCCCCAATTCCGGTGCGTCCGTGTTTTTGGTGGACCGGCGGGAACCGGAACTGGTGAAACTGCTGGACGGCCTGCAAAAGGAGCTGGATGCGCTGTCCGTACCGGGCAGCGCGGACAAGTCCTCGTCCTTTCGGCCCGTGTTGCCCCCGCCCTGGAAGCCTGTTTCGGGCGAAGCGAAACGTTTCATGCGCATGACCGTACGGCGCAAACCGGAAAAAGGGCGGGGCCATGGCGGCGTATCCGGGCTTTGGCTGTCGCCGGGGCTGGTCAAGGGCTTGTCCCGTACGTTGTACCCGCGGATCTGGTGGTGGCTGCCGCCGGTGATCTGGCCGGGCGATGAGGAAGGCACGGTGCGCGTGTTGTCGCGGATGACGCGGCTGGGAGCGCGCAAGTTCGTCTGCAACGCGCCCTGGCAGGCCGCGTTGTTCGAAGGACGGGAAAAGCTGCAGCTGATGGCGGGGCCCTTTTGCAATATCGCCAACCCGCTGGCGCTCGAATGTCTGGCCCGTCTGGGCTTCAGCATGGCCGTAGTGAGTCCGGAGCTGCCGCAGGAGACCCTGCAGGCTTTGCCTGGGCAGAGTCCGCTGCCCCTGGGGTACGTGGGCAGCGGTTTCTGGCCCGTGGGCATCACCCGTATCAGGAGTGCGGCCGTGCCCCAGGGCGAGCCGGTTGCCAGTCCGCAGCGCGAAGAATTCTGGACCTGGAAATACGGACCGAATTTCTGGATTTATCCTGGCTGGCCCCTGGACTTGAGCGAGCATGCCGCCGACCTTGAACAGGCCGGCTACGCTTTTCGCATCAGTCTGGAGGAAACCTTGCCCAAGGGCATGCCCAAACCCGGACGGACCAGCGATTTCAACTGGTCCAACCAGCTACTGTAACAGTTTTACTGTCTCCCGAACAGTTTCAGGAGCAGGGCTTTGGGAAAACCTACCTTGGTATAGAGCCTGATCCGGTGTTGCGTGAACTCCGCCTGGAGTTTCCGGCGATTTTCGTGCAGCTGCACGGGCAGCCTGGATTGTGCGGAGAGTCTGAAGAGCGGATAAAGGATTTTATCCTGCAATTGCAAGGTGTGCACGAATTTGGGGGAGGAAAATTCGATGATGGGGAAGGCGTCGGTATTCAGGGTGAGCGGCGTGTGCATCAGAAAGCGTTCGACCCCCAGTGTGTCGAGGTAGAAAAAGCTCAGCAGGTCATTCAGATTGTGGATTTCCAGCTGGGCCAGCAGTTCCTGGGCTCTGGGCACCGAGAGTATTTTTTTCACCTGCTGCGGGTAGAGTTGCAAGGGCTGGTCCGAGGCGATGAGTACCGTGTCCGAGAGAAACAGCCAGAGATTGACGTACTTGAAGGATTTTTTGAGGGTGTTGAGAAGAATTTTGTAGTGTTTGGGTTTGACGTCGTAAATGGGGAGCCACTGGCAAAAAACTCCGCCGGGTTGGAGCCGTTTTTTGACCAGTTGGTAGAAATCAGAGGTAAAAAGGTTGGCGTTGCCCGTCTGCCACGGATTGGAGGGCTCGCTGATAATGGTGTTATAGCTCTTGGGCATGGCCATAAGCCAGGTTCTGGCATCCAAAACGTGCAGATGCAGATTTGGGTTTTCCAGGGGACGGTTGTTGAACTGGTCGAAGTAGTGCGAGGCCTCCACCACGGTGGGCGCTATTTCAATACAATCCACCTCCTTCATGGGATAAAACAACGTACTGCCTACGGTCATGCCCGTGGCGAGGCCCACGACAAGCGCGGATTCGGGATTCTGCTGGTAAAACAGGGGCAGGATGCCGCACAGTATCTGGGTAAAAGAATCCAGTCCCGAGCTTCCGTCGGCCTTGCCGTTGATATGCAGCAGCCGGACCCCGTCCTTTTGTTCGTTAACCGCCACTGTCGCCGCGTGCCCTTCCTTGTAGAAAAGCGTTTGTACGTTCTTGTTGAGGCCTTTCAGGTCCGATTCCCCACCTTGTTGCAGCTTGTCGATGAAGTACGCCGTATTGCGGTAGACGCCCATGTTCATCACGAACGTGTCCCAGGAGGGAAAGGAAAGAGGCAGAAAGACGGCGCACAACAGAACAGCCGCGGAAGAAAGCAGACGTTGCCGCGTACGCAGCGTACTCGCCGTGAACAGCACCATGCCGCCCACGGCCATGCAGACCGCGCCCCCGGCAAGCAGCGAATGCTCTATGCCGATGTACGGAATCAGGATGAAGCCGGTCAGCACCGAGCCCAGGATACCACCGATGGTGTTGTAGGCGTAGACGTCGCCCACCGTACGCCCCACGGTGCGGCCCTTCGTTTGTCCCCCCGTAAGTTGGGGCCGGCTCATGGCGATCCGTGAAACCAGGGGGAACAGCGCGCCGCTCATCAGCGTGGTGGGAAACATGACGGCGAAACACATGCCGAACTGCATGAGAATGATGCCGTACCATGTGGTGGAATGCGGATCGTAAAGACGCACGCTGAGATCAGGCAGCTGGCCGATCAGAGGTGTCGTGAGCAGGGTAAACAGCCCCATCAGGATCGTAAAAACGCAGAAAATAGCCACCGGATGTTTGAAACGGTCCGCGAAGCGCGAGACGATCATGCTCCCCAGCGCCAGACCAGTAAGAAACGTGGCGAGCATGGTGGCGAAAGAATAGACCGAGGATCCGAACACCAGGATCAGGGAGCGGGTCCAGGCCACTTCAAATATCAGGGCCAGAAAGCCGGTGCAGGCAAAGGCCCAGATGACACGGTTTGCCTGGCCTGGTGCGATGTGTTCCTTTTGCTGCAGCACAACGCCGGACTGTGCGTTTTGTTCGCCAGCGGCGGATTCCTTGCGCGCGCACACCAGAACCAGAAGACCGATGCCGATATTGACGGCCGCGGCGAGCCAGATGGTGGAATGCAATCCGAGCCGGGGAATGAGTACAAAAGCTCCCAGAAAGCATCCTGCGGCCGCGCCGATGGTGTTGATGAAATACAGCCAGCCCACATATTTGCCTATGCTCTGCGGTTTTCGCGTCAGATGCTGGCTCAACAGGGGCAGGGTGCCGCCCATCAAGGTCGTGGGAATAATCAGGACCGCGAAGGAAAGCAGAATTCTGCTGCCGTTCAGCAACAGCGGACTTTCGAACACAAAGGGAAAAATGGCGGAGTGCAGCACATCGATGAGCGAAAGAATGGCAATGAACAGGAATGCGTAGACACCGATCAAAAATTCCAGAATTGCGTACGTCCGCAATAAACAGGTGATTTTGGGGATCAGTTTGCCGCACAGATAACTTCCAGCAGCGAGGCCGAGCATATAAACGCCGATAACGGTCGAAACCGCGTATGTCGTACTGCCGAAAATCAGATAGAGCATGCGGCTCCAGACGACTTCGTAAATGAGCCCGCACAAGCCGGAAAAAAAGAATGCGGCGACAAGCAAAGGAACTAGGAAAGGAGTGTTACGATCAGTAGCATGCATGAAAACTCCGGTAGCGGAAAATCAAGACGAATGAATAACATGATAGGAAACAAGGCGAAAAATAGTACAAATAACCTGGACTAAACTCATTGCCAACTAATTAGATTTTATGATATAATACCTTTCTTAACAATACAAGGCTTAAAATGCGTTAGGCGCATCTCATGCGTTTTTTGCGCTAATTCTGTAACTTTTTAGTGTGTAAGTAAAATTTCCTTTAGTCAAATTCTAATAACGGAAATCGCTCTGACGATCGATCTTTTTTTAGGCGACTGCGACAAATCAATTTGTTTGGCTATCTGATCATTGCTTACGCGTTTTAAATAGATAAGAAAAAATCAGGTCAGCGGCATCCCTTTCTTGGCGGCCGGGCTTGCTTCTTGTTATTGGTCCGCCGCGCATTGATGAGGGAGGAAGGGGTGTTTCACTTTGGCTGCAACTAGCGAGGAAAATGAAGTAAAGAAAGAAAGGTGAACACACGTACCAAACAACTGGCCCCGGGGACGTGTATCTGCCCCCAGGTCCCGATCCAGTAAGCGTTTTTCGGATACGGTCCCGCCAAGATTTTTTTCATGCGTTTTTTTGGGGACACAGAGGTTGCCGTATTGTGGGAGTGAACAGCTTCCGACTCTGTCAAAAGTCAAAGCTTATCGTCCAGGAGGAGCTGTGGCCGCAGAACAGGGATCGTCTAAACCGGATGTATCGAAAAAGTCCGCAACAAAAAACATTTTTTCCAATCAATGGCGTACGATAGCAACGCGCTATCTCAACCCTTATCAATGGTCCTTGCGAATACGCTTTTTGTATTTTACCGGAGGGTTGCTGCTACTTGGAACGTTTTTCCAGGTGCTGTTTCTTTCTTATTCCATCGAATCCACCATAGACGACAGCGTCACGGAACGCTTGCAACTTTCCTCCGAACGGTTGGCCAATACCGTGGAGGTGACCAAGAAGCTGCTGCTGTCCCAGGCCATTGCCGTCGCTTCCATGCCCGAAGTGCAGACCCGCCTGGTGCAGGAAGACGGAGCCGGACTGAGAACTTTTCTCAAGCAATATACGGACGCGCAGCGACTGCAGCTGAATCTCGCTTCATTACGCTATGCACTGTTTTCATCAGAAGGCAGGCTGCTTTTTGATACGTCCAATCTTCTGCATCCCGAACAGGACGCATCAAAAAATCCCATGGTTGCGGCCTTGTTGCAACGGAGAGGTTCCGTGGTCGGCCTGCAGATTGACGCGGAAGGCCCGGTGCTCGGCGTATTTGTTCCCGTGGTTTATGGGGTCGATTTCGCCGGAGGGGTTTTCGTCACGTTGCGGTTTTCCCGTATTTTGCAAAATCTCGAACTTTCCCAATCCGGGGCCACTCTGGTGCTGCAAGCCGGGCTGGAAAAATCGCTTCGCAATGCGCTCGGGCTGGAGCGGGCGGGGGACTGGCTGGTTCTGAACAGTGCGGGCACTGTGCCCGGCGCCATTGTGACCAAGGCGCTGGCCGCCGGTACGTCCAACGGCCGGGTGGAGGATGTTTTTTACAAGCTGGTGGCCTACAGAACGTTTTCCGGTGCGCCTGACCTGGCGGTCCTGCTGACGTACGACAGCACCATGGCGCATGAGATGAAACGCAACCGGATGTATCAGCTCATGGCGCTGTTTTTTTCGGGCGCGTTGTTTCTCTGGCTGCTGCTGTATTACAACATCCGGCGCGTGGAATTGTTTCTGGCCCGTTTGAAGCGCATCATCATCGGTTCCCATTCCAGCGATTTCAGCGAACGTTTTCCCAGCGACCATGTGCATTGTCTGGAGTTGATGCATTGCCGCAACGAAGAATGTCCTGTCTATAAAGACCCCAGCCTGGTTTGTTATCTGGAAACAGGCTCGGAAGCCATCTCGCCGCTCTGGAGGGACACCTGCATCTTTCTCAATACATACGAAACCTGCCAGCGATGTCCGGTTTACGCCGTACGTAAGGGAGATGAACTCACGGAAATGGGCAACGTGATCAACACCATGATGCGCCTCTGGAGCCAATTTCTCGGACGTACGGGCCATCTCCTGGCCTACGTGTTGCGCAGCCAGGAAAACAAAGCCACCATGCTGCCTTCATTGGATCAGGTTTCAAACCGTCTGGAACAGATGGCCAAGCTGACCTTTTTCGGCCATGACCTGCAGGGTACTCTGGACAAGGAGGAGGTCTTCGAACAACTGGCGTATGTATTCAGTACGCAGTTCGGGCTTTCCAAGTTTGTTCTTTTTGAAGTGGACGAGGAATCCAACAGGATCGTCATTGCCCTGGACTATGCCCAGGACGAGAAGTTGTGCAAAAAGAACGTGCTGCTTTCCACGGAAATCTGTCGCGCGCACCGGGTCGCAGAAGATGTGGTTTCGTTTTACAACCCCATGCTGTGTCCGTATTTCAACTGCGACACGAATTCTTTTGTCCGCTGCTGCCTGCCCATGGTCATGGGCGGCCAGGTAGGCGCGGTGTTCAGTTTCGTGGCTCCGAAACGAACCTGGGAAACGCTGCGCAGCCAGCAGCTGCCTGTGTTGCGCAAGTATCTCGATGCTTCGGCACCGGTGCTCAGCTCGCTCAGGTTGCTGCGTTTGTCCAAGGAGCAGTCCTTGCGCGATCCTTTGACGCATTGCCACAACAGACGTTTTCTGGACGAGTTTCTTTCCAAATACGAGCCCCTGTCCGAACGCGAGGGCAAAAAAGCCGGATTCCTCATGGCGGATCTGGATTACTTCAAGCAGGTCAACGACGCCTACGGCCATGAAGCCGGGGATGCCGTGCTGCAGCAGATTGTGACCACCATCAACGAAAGTATCCGCCGCTCCGACCTGCTTATTCGCTACGGCGGTGAAGAATTTCTGATTCTGCTGCAGGATATCCAGAACGGCATGGCGGAACAGGTCGCTGAAAAAATTCGTGCTGCCGTGGAACAACAGGAGTTCGACCTGCCCGGCGGATCAAAAATCAAAAAGACCATCAGCCTCGGGGTTTCCGAGTATCCGGAAGACGGCAACACGCTCTACAAAGCCATCAAGTTTTCGGACGTGGCCCTGTATGAGGCCAAAAACCAGGGGCGCAACAAGGTTGTCCGCTTCAAGCCGGAAATGTGGCAGTCCATCGAATATTAGATGCGTTTCCGAGTGAATTACATCGCGAGGTTGAGCAGGAAATTCAGGCTGGTTACGATATAAGCCACTGCTCACTTCTTGCCGGATCCCTGGGCAGCTTGTTATACTTTCCTCTGAAGCAAGGAGGATTCGCATGCACGACGTCAGTCTGGGACAGACTATCCGGGACTATCTCACCGGGGAAGAGATCGAACAAACCACTTATGAAGATTTGCGCCAGGCAATGGCACAGTTGCTGGTGGAGGAAAAAGGCTACCCGCGCGAACAACTGCGCCCGCGGGTGGCCGTATGTTTTCCCATTGGCGGGAAAAATTATACGCGCATCGTGGATCTGGCGGCTTTTGACGGAGAGGGCAAGCCCTTGCTGCTGCTTCTGTTTTGTCCGGGCGTGGTCAGCACCTACCAGCGCGAGGCCCTGGCCGCGGCCCGCCTTTTTCCGGAATGTCCGGCGCCGTTGATCGCGGTAACGGACAGTAAAGAGGCCATGCTGCTGGCCGTGTCCTCGGGAGACTGCCAGGGTGAAGGCATGCAGGCCATACCCGCATGGGAGCAGCTGCCCGCAAAGGTTGCTGAGGCTGGCTATCCGATCCTGCCGCCGGAGCGCCTGGAAGCGGAACGGCGTATTTTGTACGCCTACAGTGAGTCGCTGTACGACTGTTGCGGTGGCGCGGCTTGCGCCGTGGCGGCCAAGGGCGGTCGCTGGGGCAAAGAAGGCTGAATATCCGGGCCCGAGAACACGGGCCCTCCTGAAACTATTCCTCGTCGCTTGCGGCGTCGCGCAACACGGCTTCGGCCACCTGGATGTCGTATAATTGCAACGGGTCCGGCTTGTCCTTGTCGTAGAGGGCCGCAGCCTGCTGAATGGCTTCCATGGGGATCCACTTGTGTTTTTCCCAGATCTTGGAGTCCTCGCTGTTCCACAGGCGGAATTCAACTTGTCCCGCAACCTTCCTGACGTACATTCTGATTTTTTTGTCCTGCGGAAAAGGGTAATAGTAGCATCCTCGATCATCCTGCATTGTGCACTCCCTGAAACATTGGTCTGTTGCCGCGTCATGCGGACGTTTGGTTTCGGCGTTCAGTAAACGGGAAAAGCCTGGATAGTCAACGCCCGGCAGCGACGGCCCGGTCTCGACATACTGAAACCGGGCGAACGTAGCCCAGCTGTTCGCAAAAAGCAAAAAATTCTCGTAAGCGGAAAGCATCCGGCGTACGCAACTGAATTGCCGCTTTTCTTCCAGGCGAAAATACTGCAGAAGGAGCTCATGAAACAGTTTTTCCGAGATAGATCCCTGCGCGGCTGGCTGCTCTACGACTGGGCCAACTCGGCGTATGTTACCACGGTGGCCGTGGCGGTGCTTCCTGCCTATTTCGCCGCCGCAGTGGTGCCCAAGGAAGGGTACGTGTTATTCGGGACGCGTCTGCAGGCCACGTCGTTATGGGGGTATACGGTCAGCCTTGCCGCGTTGTGTGTGTTTTTGCTGGCGCCCATGCTGGGAGCCATTGCGGATTATTCCGCCTGCAAAAAGCGTATGCTGCTGTTTTTTTGCCTTACAGGCGGGCTGGCGGCCAGTGCGCTTTTTTTTACCGGGCCGGGAGCGGTGCTGACGACTCTCGGGCTGTTTTTTGTGGCCCAGGTGGGATTCGTGGGCGGCAACGTGTTCTATGACGCTTTTCTGCCGCATTTGGGGCCGCCGGAGGATCTGGACGCGATTTCCGGCTGGGGATACGCGGCGGGGTATCTGGGAGGGGGGCTGCAATTCGCGCTCAGCTTGGGCTTGCTGACCGTGCATAAGCAACTGGGCCTTTCGGCGGATCTTGCCGCGCGCTTGTGCCTGTGCACGGCCGGACTCTGGTGGCTGGGGTTCGCGGGGCTGACCTTCCTCTGGCTGCGGGAAAGCGCCACGCTCAGGGCCTTGCCCCAAGGCATCCGGCCCGGGCCGGGAGGCTATCTGCAGATAGGCTGGCGCCAGATACGCGGCAATCTGCGGCTGCTGCTGCACGACCGCAACATGCTGCTCTTTCTGCTGGCTTTTTTCTTTTATAATGACGGCATACAGACGGTCATCAGCATGGCGACCATCTACGGCAAGGAAGAGCTGGGCTTTTCCACGACCCTGCTGATGGTGACGCTGCTTATGATCCAGCTGGTAGGCATCTTCGGCGCTTTGTTGTTTGGTAAACTGGCTGAACGGGTATCCGCGCGCAAGGCCCTGATAGCCGCCCTGGTGCTTTGGCTGGGTGTCAGCCTGTACGCGTATTTTCTACAGAAGCCTTGGCAATACGTTCTGCTGGGCGCGATTGTGGGGCTGATACTCGGCGGGTCGCAGGCCTTGAGCCGCTCTCTGTACGGCGTCATGATTCCCAAGGAAAACGCGGCCACCTATTTTGCTTTTTTTTCCGTGGTAAACAAATTCTCCAGCATTCTCGGACCGCTGCTGTTCGCTCTGGTCACGCAGTATACGGGTACCGCCCGGCTGGCCATGCCCTGTCTGGGGTTGTTTTTCCTGATCGGCATTGCCGGGCTGGCAGTGTTGAGACCCGGTTCCGCTGCCAGTGAATAGGGTCGGGCAGATTACAGCGCGCACTCCAGAGGTGAGAGAAGCACATGTATTTCGCAGCCCTGTTTGCTGTCGCCGACCCAGATTTTTCCGCCCATGAGGTGCACCAGGCCCTGAGCCAGGGTCAAGCCCATGCCAAGCCCCTGGTAGCGGCGCGTATAGGATACGTCCTCCTGCCAGAATTTTTCAAACAATTTGTCGCGCAGCTCGCGTTTGATGCCGATGCCCGTATCGGTGACCGTGATAGAGACGGAATAGCTCAAGGCGTCGGTTTCTTCCACGGTGACATTCAGGGCGATGGAGCCTTCCTGGGTGAATTTTAGGGCATTGTCCAGCAATTGGTCCAGAATCATATTGGTGCAGTCCGCATCCAGATGAATGGTCGGCAGCGGGGTGATGTTCGAGGAGATGCTGAATTCCAAATTTTTTTGTTCGATTTTGCTGCGCCAGCGGGCCTCTATTCCGTGCATGAGGAGATCCAGCGGGATGGCCTGAAAATGAAGATGGCGCTCGCCGGATTCAATGGAGATATATTCGATGAGCAAGGATAGGACGCGGAGTAGACGGTTGCCTGACTGCTTGATTTCTTTGATGAAATCTTCCTGGTCCAGGGTCAGGCTGTCTTCGAGCAAAAGGTCGGCAAGGCCCAGTATACCGTTCAGCGGGGTTTTGAATTCGTGGCCGACCCTGGAAAGCAGGGCGCTTTTGGCGCGTTCGGCTGTTCTGGCGTTTTCCCTGGCGTTGACCAGGTCCGTGACATCTTTCATGGAAAGCACAGCCCCAATTTCTCGGCCTTTCAGATCGAACAGGAGACGGCCTCCCGCGATGATCGTACGCCGTTCGTTCTTTTTGGTGACAAGAACGATTTCCATGGCCTGCAGATTTTCTCCCTGAATGATCCGGTGCAGGGGGCGTTCTTCTTTTGCCAGGGGGGTCTTGCCGTCTGCGGCGAGTATATCAAAATGTTTTCCCAAGTCGGTCGCCCAAATTTCCGGCGATTGCTCTTCGGCAGCCAGGCCAAACAGCGTGCGCGCCACCTGGTTGGCGAGGATGATCTGGCCCTGGGCGTCGGAAACCAGAATACCCTCCTGGATATACTCCAGAACCGCTTTGAGAAATTCCTGCTCATAGTGGAGGCTGGCCTCGTACTCTTTGCGCTCGCTGATGTCTCGGGCAACTCCCACGGTAAACCATTCCCTATCCTGGAGTATGGCGGCTACGCCCAGTTCGACAGGTACCGTGCTGCCGTCGCGTCGTAAAGCCGTCACCTCGCGGATGGTCCCCACGATGGGGCCGGAACCGGTACGTGAGAATTGTTTCCAGGCTTCCAGCGTTTGATCGGAAAGTTCCTTCGGGCAGATCAGATCATGGAAAAAGGAGTCCTTAATTTCGGAAAATTGATAACCGAACAATCGTTCGGCGGCAGGATTCCAATGGACGGGTTTGCCCTGCCCGTTGAGCATGATAATGGCATCCTGGGCCGTAGTGCTTATGGTTTTGAGTTGTTGTTCGCTTTTTTCCAGCTCCTGGAGGGCCAGCGAACGCCTTGCATAGGCTCCAGACCAGAGCCAGGCGGCGATCAAGAGCAAAATCAGGATGCCCACCCCGGCGGCGAGCATCTGGCCATGCCAGGGAGGGGTCAACATGTTATGGGGAACATAAGTGACGAGTTTCCAGGATTCCTGCGCGTTCAGCTCAACTCCCAGAGCCTGGGCGTCTTTGGCCAAAGAAGAAATCCGGATCATGTCGTAGGTGAACAGCCCCTTTGGTGTGAAAACTGAACCGCGGTCGTTCCGTTGCATTGCTTGCCAGGCCTTGGGGTAGTTTTTCCCAAACAGGAAAGCCCCACGTCCGGGAAGGATGAAGCCCCATTCCTTGTTATGGTCCGGAGCAAGCAGATAGTAGCCCGCGTCGTTGATAAGAAAGGCCTTTCCAAAGGTGCCGCGGGTCGCGGATGTGATGTTGTTGAAAAAGATGTCTCCTAAGTAGCTCAGAACGAGCAGGCCGATGGCCTCCCCCTTCGGGGCATGAATAATGGAGGACAGCCGCAGTATGGGCTTGTATGGAACAACGATGCGTTTGTTTTCTATGCTCAGGTTCAAAGGAGAGACATAGATTTTATGATTGTGGGAAAAGGCCTGTTTGAAGAAATCGCGATGGCTGTTGTTTTCAAGTTTGTTTTTCGGAGTGATGAAGGTTTTGCCGTTTTGCCGGGTTATTCTGATGAGTTCCTGCCCGGAGGTGTCTATCAGCCGGATTTTGGAGTAGACACGCGCATTTTTGGAAAGCGCGTACAGAATGTGTGTCAACACGCTCAAGTTGAACGTTTTTTGGGAGGAATCGTAGAGTCTCTGGGTAGCGTCGGAAAGGGTCAGAATGTTTTCGAATCTGCTTTCAACTCCGTATTTGAAGATATTGCTGGCAATTTCTATAAGATTTTTTTCGTTGGTTTCGATTTCGGAAACAAAAAGAGATTTTTGATAGGTCGATAACCAAAAGAGGAATGAGAGCGCGACGAAACCCAGTATTGAAAACAAGGTGAGAAAAATGGGGAATCTTCTAACATTCACATGCGCACCATTGTATCCGGCAGTTCGTGCAGCTTACCAGAAAAAATAGCTTTCTTTGTTTGAAAATCAGAAATAACGACCTGTTGCCAAGGAATAACAGGGGTAAAATGTTGCCGGGCCCGGTCAGCTTTGTTGAAAGAATTGCAGCACGGAATCCATTTCGCGGTTTGGATCAAAGCTGCCGTGGTCACAATCGATTTCTTCCGGAATATCTTCCGTACGACCGAAAAGAGCGAGGCTGATACGGTCGATCCGGCCTATTTGGCGTTTTGCATCGTCAATGCTGATGCTCGGGCAACGTTCGCCGCGGAGCATCAGGGCTTCGATGGGTTCGCGTTGCAGCTTGCGTTCAAAATCCTGGGCCTGTTTCAGCATTCTGTGCACCAGGCGTTTTCGCGTCATCAACCCCGAGAACGGATCCTCTTCAGGGGCAAGCGTTTCCAGAAAAGCAAGCAGAAAATCGAAATGGCCGACAAAGACGGCCTCCGGTGCGGGAAAAACCCGGCAAAACGCGCAGACAAGGTTTCTGTCCCGCTCTGGTGCGCCGGATCTGGCACAACGCAGCCGGACCCGGAGTTTTGCGCGCATGTCAGGATCAAAAGAGGCCACAGCCTCCCGAAGGTCTTGGTCAAGAATCGTGTCCAGGTGCAAGCGCGCGATAAACCGTTGCGCAAGGTCTGGCGTAAGTTTGAAACGAAGCGTTTGATCTGTTTCAGGGAAAATCAGCCCGCATTCCGGCGCATCGGCCAGAAAATTGTGCAATAGCCGTTCGGAGAATTCCAGCTGCTCAGAGTTATCCGGCAACAGCGGCTCCAGTTGCGCTTTGAGAGCAACTTCCGGGAAAAGCAGCAGATCCAGCAACGGTTCGCGTTCGCAATGCCCTTCATCTGCGATGACTTCAGACAAATCCTCGAATGACGAACCTCCCAGGGTCGAGTCCGCATAGTGTCGCAAAGGAGGACTGAGCAAAAACCCGCTTCCAAGAATCTCACGGAGCAAAACGGCAATACTTCTACTTTGTTCCAATGAATCCACCCGGGTCCTCTGAAGTTGCAGGCATTGAGCAAGTAATCGACACTTTCTCGAAAGATATTGTAGATGAAAATACGTGTTAAAACAAGTTATATAAACCCTTACATCGTGTGAGAGGTCGGCTACACTTTCCAGGCGCGATCCGGTGGCATCAAAAAAAACGTTCCACCACTTCCCGCATCCGTTCCAGAAAGATGCGCGTATCGAATTGCCTGGACCGTTCCTCACAGGCCTGGCGCATGGAATGCGCCCGGTCAGGCGTGAGTTCGGCCACGGCTGCTATCACGTCGTCGGGGCCGGGATCCGGTTTGACGAGCAGGCCGGTTTCTCCCGGCAACAGGCTTTCCTTGAGCCCGCCTTCCTGTACGCCCACCACCGGTTTTCCGGCGGCCATGGATTCCACGGGCGACATGCCAAAATCCTCATGCTGCGGAATGTAGATGGTGGCGATGCAGTTGCCCACCAGCTGCTTGAGGCGCGTATCGTCCACCCAGCCCGTAAAGGAAATGTTGGCGGCACCCTGCGCCAGGGCCTTGAGCCGTGGCAGTTCGCTGCCGCCCGAGGCCACGACCAGCTTTTTATCCGGCATTAGTTTGAAGGCCTTGATGACCACATCGAGACGTTTGAGGGGATCCATACGGGCCGTGGAGAGGTAATAGTCTTCCTGGCCCAGCCAGGCGTACTGCTGCGTGTCCACGGGCGGATAGACCACGGTGGAATCCAGTCCGAGGTATTTTTTGATGCGCTCGCGAACATGTTGCGAATTGGCAACCACCAGGTCCATGCGCCGGACAGCGGGTTCGTAAAGGGCCTTGAGGCACGGTACGTAGAGCTGCATCAAGGGGCGCTTCCAGGGCGTGAGATTTTTGAGATGGACCGCGTATTTGTCATAGGCGAAACGGGGCGGCGTATGGCAATAGAGAATGTTCGGGCCGTTCAGATGATTATATACCGCGGTTGGACTCAGAATGCCGCTGTAAATGACTGCGTCGAAGTCGGCGAGAAATTGCGTCTTGCGCCGGAATGCGTACATCAGCTTGAAGGTTCGTACGCCGATGATGCCGCCGCAAGCCTGGAGGTCGACAATCCGCGAGCGGGTCATGGATTCGATGTCGAAACTGTCGGCGGTACGGTAGCCGAAGCAGAGCGTGTCTGCCAGTTCGTTGGCCAGAGTCAGCGTCAGACGCTCGCCGCCGCCGCGAATACGAAAAAGGTCGTGGACAAGAGCGGTCTTAGGTTTTAGCTTGGTCTTGTTCATTTAAGATCACATGCCGTGTAATAGGGGTTCAGGAAAAGGACGTATTGTCCGTGTTTGTCTCCATTGGGTGGTTTACCCGTACGATCGCCAATGATTGCTATACAAACTTTTGCTTTTTGTGTAGTGGCAAATTCAGTTCATTGTCCGTTATGAGATATACAAAAGGGGTACATAACATATGAAAGCTCTTGTCACCGGTGGCGCAGGATTCATCGGTTCGCATTTGGTTGATGCGCTGCTGGAGCGGGGATGCCGTGTCACCGCCATAGACGACCTGAGTACGGGTAAGATAGAAAATATCAAACGGCATCTGGAAAATCCGAATTTTTTGTTTGCCAGGGCCTCGATACTTGACGAACCTGTTCTGGACCGGCTTGCCGCGCAGTCCAATGTCATTTTTCATCTCGCCGCAGCGGTGGGGGTGGACCTTATCGTCAAGCATCCGGTCCGGACCATCGAAACCAACGTCCGCGGCAGCGAAGCGGTTTTGAAGGCAGCGCTGCGCTACCAGTGCCGCGTACTCCTGGCCAGCACTTCCGAAGTCTACGGCAAGGGGGCCAAGTCGCCTTTTTTCGAAGAGGACGACGTGTTGCTGGGCGCCACGAGCAAAAGCCGCTGGGCCTACGCCATCAGCAAAATGCTCGACGAGAGCCTGGGCTTTGCCTACGACCAGGAGCACGATCTGCGGGTGGACATCATGCGCTTGTTCAACACGGTCGGGCCGCGTCAGACCGGACGCTACGGCATGGTTATTCCGCGCTTCATGACGCAGGCTCTGAAGGGCGAACCCATCACCGTATACGGAGACGGCAGGCAGACCCGCTGCTTTTGCGATGTTCAGGACGTCATCCGGGCCATGATCGGCCTGGTGGAGAGCAAGACCGATACCGCCAGGGTGTACAATATCGGCGGCAACAGGGAAATTTCCATTGAGGATCTGGCCTTGCTGATCAAAGAGAGCGCGGGCAGCAATTCGGAGATTGTCAAGGTGCCTTACAGCGAGGCCTATGCACCGGGCTTCGAAGATATGATGCGCCGTCTTCCGGACACCGGACGGATCCGCAAGCACATCGGCTGGGCCCCGGCAATCAGCCTGGAGCAGACTCTTCAACGGGTCAAAGAGTACATTCTTGCCAATAATATGTAATTTTTTGTCTCAAAGGCATCCCAACGGATGCAGGAGTACTGAAGATGTTAAATAAAAGCCGGCTGTTGACTCCGGGCCCCACGCCTATCCCTGAGGAAGTCCGCTTGGCCATGGCCAGGGATATGATTCACCACCGCAAGCCGGAATTCAAACAGATCATGGGTGAAATCCGGGAAGGGCTTCGCCTACTATTCGGAACGCAACGCGACGTGCTGACATTGTCCTGCTCGGGAACCGGGGCAATGTGCGCGTCGCTGCATACGTGTTTTGCAGCCGGGGAAAAGGTAATTGTCGTCAAGGGCGGCAAATTCGGCGAACGCTGGGTGGATATCGCCGCCTCGCAGGGATTGGTGCCCGTGGTGCTGGAGATTCCCTGGGGCCAGGCCGTGATCCCGCAGCAGGTGGAAGAAGCGCTCGATGCCAATCCGGACGCCGCCGGCGTGCTGGTCCAGGCCTCGGAAACCTCCACGGGCGTGCTGCATCCTATCCGTGAAATTGCCGCGCTGACCAGCAAGCGGGGTATCCTGAGCGTTGTCGACGGCATCTCGGCCGTGGGTATTTCGCCCTGCCCCATGGACGCCTGGGAGATAGACGTTTTGCTCACCGGGTCGCAAAAGGGGTTGATGCTGCCTCCGGGGCTGGGGTTTGTCTGCCTGAGCGAGCGGGCCGAAAAAAAGGCACTGGCCAAAGGTCCGGGCAATTATTATTTCAATCTGACAGGCGAGGAAAGTAAACTGCAGGCCAACCAGTCGCTGTTTACCACCTCCGTCAGCCTGGTAGTCGGCCTGCAGGCCAGCCTCAAGCTGTTTCGGGAACTCGGGCTGGATGCGCTGTACGCAAAACAGTGGGCCCTGACCATGCTGGCGCGCGAAAGCGTCAAGGCCATGGGACTGCCACTGCTGGTCAAGGATCATTTCACCTGGGGCCTGACATCCGTGCTGATGCCAGAGGGCGTGGACGGGGGCGCGGTGCTCAAGGTCGCCGCCGAACAGTACGGCGTGATCATGGCCGGGGGCCAGGACCATCTGAAAAACAGGATCGTCCGTATCGGACATATGGGCCATGTGGACTGGGCAGATGTGGCCGCGGGCGTGTACGCCCTGGCCGAATCCTTCCGGACCTGCGGGGGCTACATCGGCGCTCGCGACTATCTGGAATGCGGACTTGCCGCCTACCGGGAGGCCATGGATCCGTCCGGCCGCAACAGTCTGCCTGCATTGTAGCCAAAGGAGCACATCGCTATGTCTACTGATGAAAGAGAATCTAAATCCGCTGAAACAGGCGCGGAAGGAAAAAAAGGCTGCGGCTGCGCGGCCGAAGATCCTTCCAAACCTTCGGGCTTTGACCCGGACGCCACCGGCAATGCCACGTACGGCTTGCCTAAGGTGACCTTCAGCACCTTCATCCTGTCGCTCAGTTCCTCCTGCATGGTGCAGCTGGGGGAGGTGCCCGAGCCGGAAAACGGCCAGATGATGAAGAATCTGCCCATGGCAAAGCATACCATCGACATTTTGAGCATGCTCAAGGACAAGACTTCCAAGTGCCTGGACCCGGACGAGGCCCGGCTGCTGGAAGGCATACTGTACGAGCTGCGGATGAAATACGTGATGTTGACCGATTAGGGGCATAGGGAGCAAAAAAATGGCGTCGATTTCCGTTGGTTTGGTTGGTGTTACCGGCTATACCGGCATGGAACTGCTGCGGCTGTTGCTGCCGCATCCGTCTTTTGAACTGGTGCGGGTGACATCCAGGGCCCAGGCCTGCAAAAAGCTGGTCGAGCTGTTTCCTTTTCTGGCCAAGACCCGCTACGCCGGGCTGGAAGTTACTGCGCCGGATCCGGACGACCTGGCTTCCTCCTGCGATCTGGTTTTTCTGGCCGTCCCCCATGGCGCGGCCATGGAGCTGGTGGTGCCGCTGCGCCGCCGCGGGCTCAAGGTGGTCGACTTCAGCGCGGACTTCCGTTTGCGGGAAAAGGCCGTGTACGAGCAGTGGTACAAGCCGCATATCGCGCCCGAGTTGATCGAAGAAGCCGTGTACGGCGTGCCCGAGCTCTATCGCGACGCCCTGGCCAAGACTTCTCTGGCAGCCAATCCGGGCTGCTATCCCACGTCCGCCATTCTGGGGCTGGCTCCGGCGCTCAAAAAGGAGCTGATCGATACGGACGGCATTGTGGTGGATTCCAAGTCCGGCGCCACGGGAGCGGGCCGCAAGGCAGCCCAGGCCAGCCTGTTCTGCGAGGTCTCGGACTCGTTTCGCGCCTACGGCATCGGCAAGCACCGCCATACGCCCGAGATCGAACAGGAACTCGGCGTGCTGGCGGGCAAATCCGTCACGGTTTCCTTCAATCCGCACCTGCTGCCCATAAACAGGGGCATCTTATCCACCATCTATACTCGTCTGCGCAAAGAAGCGTATACGGAAGATGTGGTCGAGCTGTACCAGAAATTTTATGAGTATGATCCCTGGGTCCGGGTGCAGCCCGCGGGCAAGCTGCCGGAAACACGGCACGTACGCGGCACCATGTACTGCGACATCGGCCTGGTGGCGGACCAGCGTACCGGCCGCCTGGTGATCGTCTCCACCATCGACAATCTCTGCCGCGGCGCTTCGGGCCAGGCCCTGGCCTGCGCCAACCTGATGTGCGGCCTGCCCGTGTCCGAAGGACTCGACCTGCCGCCCTTGATGCCTTAGGCAGACGTATTATACCGCGCAGCAAATGCGCAACGGATATTCAGGACCGTGAGGCCGCAAGGCTGAGCGGTCCTTTTTTGTGGGGAGGGTATGCTGTTGCCTCCAATCAGCGTAGATGCAAGCCGGATAGTTTTTGAAGGTGTGCACTGCTCCAATACTTGACGTGATATCAAAAAATGTTATCATTTTTTATATGAATGCGAAACACCGTCAGACGCTTCAGGCTTTTTTTTACATGCCAGCGTCAGGAACTATCCGTTGGAAGGATATCGAGAAGCTGTTGCTGGCTGTCGGATGTCGGAGGGAAGAAGGACGGGGGTCGCGGGTGCGATTTTATTTTAATCAGCAAGTAGCTGTTTTTCACAGACCACACCCGAAGCCGGAAACGGATAAAGGCGCGGTCAAGGCAGTAAGATCCTTTTTGGAAGAAATAGGAGTAACGCCATGAATGTGTTAAAATATAAAGAATGGTCCGGAGTTTTTGAATTTGAGCCAGAAGATGATTGTTTTCATGGGCGCGTATTGGGTATCCGGGATACGGTTCATTTCTCTGGCAGGTCCGTTGATGAATTGAAACAGTCCCTGGCAGATTCTGTGGAGGACTACCTGGAAGCATGCTCCTCCGTGGGAAAGAGTCCGGAAAAGCCTTATTCCGGAAGAATCCTTTTCCGTGCGCCGGAGCACGTGCACAGGCTTGCTGATCAAGCAGCAGCTATAACAGGGAAGAGTTTGAATTCCTTCGCCGTTGAAGCCGTCGAACGTGCCGCCCGAGAAATTATGAAACAGAGCTGATTTAAAAGAGTAAACAGGCAGGATAAGAAGAGATATCCCTACGTTTGCTGACGGAGGGCTTCGTTCAAGAGAAGGTTATGGTGTTCGTGGTCTGGGTTACTTTTCAAAGAGGGCTTTCTTAGCTGCTTCGCTCAAAATATCAACAATAATATCACGTATACCGGAGGCAGTCGAACTTCCTACTTTCTTCAGAGTTTCTTTGAAGCGGAAGGATGCGACCTGAAACCTGGAGGAATCCTTGGTTAACTCCTCTAAATCAGATCGAAATTGTGCTAATTCTTCAGGTGTAAGCTTTGCTCCGATTTCGGCCAATTCGGTCGCAGAGTCGATCTTTCGCTGTGTCCAAGGGAAAGGGCTTCCACATTTATGACAAAAAGCTGGAGGGGTGAATGTGGCCCCAATAACTATTACACCACATTCATAATAACCCCGGATAGTTTCATTGCAGTTGGGGCAATGGGTGATTGTTTTTTCGCCACACTTTGAACAATATTCTTCTCGACACTCTGGGTTGGCATCCACAGAGGAAGTAGATACATGGCCGTTTGGACATACTTCTGCAATATGGTATCTACCCATGGGATCCCTTTTTTATGTATACATTTTTTATAACCTATCAGCGTTGTTGTTGACAGGCAAGCAATGTGCTTTTTGAAAATGAAGTCCAAACTTTGATTAGGGCGTCCCCGCCCCTTTTCAGCACGTTTCGTAGCTATTTTGCAGGGCGTTGGCGCCGGACAGCGCTGGAAAAGAAGACTAGCGGTAGGTCAGGTTGGTTTCCCAACTCGAACTGCTGACGCGGATGGCTTCGCGTACGGCGGCTTCGTCTTTTTCCTCAAAGGCTTTTAAAATGGCTTTGTGGTCTTTGAGCGCTACTTCGGGCAGGGTTCTCATGGAGGTCTCAATGGAGGCGTCAAAGAGTTCCATCATGGTTTCGCCGATGCGGATGACAAGGGGGTTGTGCGTGGCATGCAGTACGGCCATGTGGAAGGCCAGGTCGTAGCGCGAGTCCTGCACATTGGAGGAGAGCGCCTTTTCCAGATCGCGTATCGCGCCCCGGATGCGGACCAGATCCTGGGGCGTGGCCCGGTGCATGGCCATGATCGTATAGGCGGGTTCAAACATGGCCCGCAGTTCGAGCATGTCCTTTGTGACACCTTTTGCCAGGATCATCTGAAACACCAAGGAGTTCAAGGCGTCCTCGCTCGGGTGTTCGCGGACCCGTGTGCCTTGCCCGCGCCGGACTTCCAGGATGCCCATGGCCTGCAGCATCTTGATGGCTTCGCGTACGCTTGATTTGCCTACGCCGAGGTTGCGGGTGAGTTCGGCTTCGGAAGGGAGATAATCTCCGGGGGCCAGTTCGTCGTTGATCAAGGCTTGCTTGATACGCTCAATGACGAGCAAAACCACAGACCCCTGTTGCAATGGGGTGGAAAGTGAATCGCTTGAAAAGGGGGCTGCCTTACGCGGTAGAGCCATGACGGTATCCTAAAAGACTATTATATACGAATCCCGCGTGGATGCAGGATCAAAAACAATGTCAAAATGATTGGCTGAACAGTTGAAGATGTATGCAAGTAACCTGCTCAAATAGCATTACATATGATCCGAAACCAGTGCTTGTCAAGGCATGCGCAGCCGTCAGTCCCGGGCGCCTGCCGCATGGGAATCAGCTTTTGCTGTTTTCAGGTCTGTTGCCGCAAGGGCAGGGTGGAGCCCCCGTACGGCATAATGATAATCGAGGCTTCAGTTCCCTTTTGGGCCATGGCAGCATCCAGCGCGGACTGGACGGTCTCAAAAGGGCGCATGAACAAAGTACGGACAAAGTCCGGCTCCATTTCCGAAACAAGGTAGATTTCCGCGTTTTCCAGAACCAGGGCAATGGCCGCGGCTTTGTGCCCGCCAAGTTGGAAATCGCTGGAGATGCGTTCCACAAGGGCTTGCGGTGTAGGAGCGGTGGTGATCCAGTTTTCGAAGACAGCCTCGCCCAGTCCTTCTTTGCATGACCCGGCCAGAATGATAATCCCCCCTTTCTTGACCGCATGTTTGGCGTTGTCCAGGGCTTTCTGCGTCTGGTACAGATTGAGGTCCTTGGGTGCGCCGCCCTGCGAGACAATCACGATATCGGCCGGTTCGGAAATGGGCACTCCGTAGAGCCTGTCCAAAAAGCGGCAGCCCTGGCGGTGGGCTTCAATGTAGTGGCCGGCGACCGCGTAGATGATCTCCTTATGTGCGTCCAGCACGACGTTGACAATAAAATCGATCGGGCAAAACGAGATGGCTTCTTCCAGATCCGTGCGTACGGGGTTGTCTTCCAGGCGTCCGGCCACGGCCTCCGGGCGTACCATGAAACGGTGGTTGGCCTGGATGGCGTCACGGGTCGAAACGCCGGGCATGATGGCCTTGGCCCCTCCGCTGTACCCGGCGAAATAGTGGTATTCTATGTTGCCCAAACAAATGCGTCGGTCGGCTTCTGCAACGGTTCTGCAGATGGCAACCGGCGTGCCGCTGGTTGTCCGTCCCAGGTTCACGAAATCCTCCTCGCTGCTGTCTATGCAGCGTATGGTACGGAGAATTTCGGCCCCCACCAGCTTTTCTTTTTCAGCGGGCGTATGCTGGCGGTGGCTGCCCAGAGCGAAAACAATGGTAATGTCTTTTTCCCGTACCCCAGCCTCCCGGAGTGCGTCGAGCAGACAGGGCAGTATGTTTTTTGACGGCAAGGGTCGGGTGATGTCGCTGGTGACAATGGCGACCGTTTCGCCGGGATTGACGCAGTGCTTCAAACGCGGCGTACCAATGGGAGCGGTCAGGGCCGCGCGTACGGCCTCCGTTCCCCGAAGCTCTGCTTCCAGGGGGCTGGGTTCGAGCACAGCGATAAGGTTCGCATCCGGAACGTCTACGGCTTGTGGTGTTTCGCCAAAACCTATCTCAAGTTTCACGTGGCTCCCCTGGAATTTCTGCATCAGGTTGTTTCAGAGCAAAACGGGTTGCTGGTTGCGCCGGAGCTAACGGCCGGAAGGAGAAAACGCGGACGGACAAGAAAACCGGCGGCAGAGCAAAGGACGGAATGCCGGCAGTAGCCGTTTACGCGGCAAAGGCTTTGTTCAATTCCTCCGGCGACCCTACACCCGAGGCGAGCAGAACGACCAGCTTGATACGCGCTTTGAGCGGCGCGTAGTCGTGCCCCAGGATAACTCCGCGGGAAGCCAGATCGTTGACGCCGCCGGAAAAGTCGTACACCGGATGTACCCGCCCCTGTCCGCAGGTGGAGGTGATGACCAGTGGTAAGTTTTTGTCCAGCGCATACTGTACGGATTCCATCCAGGCCGGGGGAATATGGCCGCGTCCGAGCCCTTCCAGGATGATTCCCCGTGCGCCGTTGTCGGCCAGCAGTTTCACTTCGATGCCGTCGCCGCCCAGGCAGGCTTTCACGATATCCACCCGGGGCAATTCGCGCTGCAGGCGATAGGTTTCACGGCTGGCGGGGCGCCGCTGTATCCAGCATGTCCCTTTGTCCACAAATCCCAGGTGGCCGTATCCCGGTGAGGTAAAGGCGTCTATGTTGAAGGCATGCATTTTGTGCACGGTCCTGGCGTCGTAGACCCCTTCGTTGAAGACCACGAGCACGCCCAGTCCGCGGCTTGCGGGGCAGAAGGCGGTCACTATGGCATCGCGGATGTTGGTGAAGGCGTCCGTGCCTTCTTCGCAGGGCGTACGTTGCGCGCCGGTGAATACCACGGGCTTGTCCCCGTCGTAGAGCAGATCCATGAAATAGGAAGACTCCTCCAGAGTGTCCG
Source organism: Desulfovibrionaceae bacterium (assembly GCA_963677785.2). Classification (GTDB taxonomy): domain Bacteria; phylum Desulfobacterota; class Desulfovibrionia; order Desulfovibrionales; family Desulfovibrionaceae. Next base: position 1,958,531 of record CAXXDH010000003.1, read on the forward strand.
TACCGTGGGTGACGACCACGCCGCGGACTTCCGGATCTTCCGTGTAAATGGCTATTTTTTCGTAGAGTTGCAGCAGGTTGTCAAAACTGATGGCATTGCTGGGCACCTGGAAAACAGACTCCACTTCAACAGGAATTTGCAATTGCAGCCGTTCCAGGTCGATGAGTTTTTCTCCGGGGAGCGCTCCTGAGGCGTACAGGCCGGTTTCGGGATTCTGAACACTGGCGATGGTGCCGCCAGTTGTGAGTACGACTACTTTATCCATTAGTATTCCTCCGGAATAAGCACGGTTAGACGAAAAGAACCAACAGCGAGGGAAAGAAAACAAACAGCAGGAGCATGATCAGGTACACCATGAAGTAGGGGATGATATCCTTTACCACCGGTTCGAGCTTTTCTCCGGCGATATTGCACGCAATGAACAGGTTCAGCCCCACAGGCGGCGTGAACTGCCCCACGGCCAGTGCAATGATGGTAAACACCCCAAAGTAAATCGGATTGATGTGCACCGCGTTTACAACCCCCATGATGGTGGGCACGAACAGGACCAGGGCGGCGACATTGTCCAGAAAGGTTCCGATGACCATCAGAATGACGAGCACGAAGAGCATGATGATGGTCGGGCTGTTGGAAAAGCCCATGAGCATGGCGGCCAGGTGCTGCGGCACTTGTTCCGCAGTGATGATGTAGCCGAAGAGATTGGCGGTACCCATGAGAAACATGATCAGTGCCGCGTTTTCCGCAGTGTTTTTCAAAATGGCGTACAAGGACTTCAGCGTCAGGGTTCTGTAGATGAAAAAACCTACCAGAGCGCCGTAAAGGCAGGCGACGCCGGCGGATTCGGTTGCCGTGAACATTCCGGAGTAGATGCCGCCGAGGATGATCAGGGGCATCAGCAGGGCCAGGCTGCTGTCTTTGACGACTTTTGCGACGTTGCCCTTGGGCAGGCTTTCTTCACGCGCAAAACCTTTCTTTTTGGCGATGTAATAATTCACCGCAATCAGCGATATGGCGATGAGCAGGCCTGGAATGATGCCGCACAGAAACATGTCTCCAATGGAAACCCCGGCAATGACGCCGAAGACCACCATGGTCAGGCTGGGCGGAATAATCAGCCCCAGTGCGCCCGAGGCGGCAACCACAGCCGCGGAAAAGGGGCGGCTGTAGCCCCGCTTGTTCATGGAAGGAATCATGATGGAGCCGATGGCCGCGGTCGTGGCGGGCGCGGAGCCGGAAATGGCGCCGAAAAACGCCGAAGCGCCCGTGGTGATATGCGCCAGGCCGCCGGGGAAACGGCCGACCATCACCGATGCCAGGGCCACAAGTTTATCCGAAATTTTAGCTTCCGCCATGATGTTTCCGGCCAGAAGAAACAAGGGGATGGCCATGAAAGGAAAGCTGTTGACTCCGTTGAAGATTTTTTGCGGGAGAATCAGAAACGGCATGTGGCTGGCAAAATGGATGGCCGTCAGGGATGCGACGCCCAAAGAAATGGCAATGGGCAGGCCTATGGCGATAAGAATGAAAAAAGCGACAAAAAGGATGGTAACCATGGTGCGTTCCTCGAAAAGGTCGGGTGCTTAAGATTGCGAATGGTCTTTTGCACGGTCCCGGAGCATGTGCTCAAGAATGTATAAAATCGATATTCCAGCGCACAGTGGAATGGAAAACATGATGTATCCGAGAGGGATTCCTGTTGAGGGAGACATTTGCACCATGGAGCGTACGGTAAGCTTCCAGCCGTTGGTCAGCATAACAAAGAAAAAGAAGAGCATGAAACAGTAGCTTACCTGCCGCATAATCCAGGCTATACGGGGAGGAAGAAGATTTCCGACAAAATCTACGGCTATATGCGTCTTGTTCCGAACCGCTATGGTGCATCCCAACATGACGACGTAAACCATCGCGTAAATGGACAGCTCCTGCGTCTCCGAAAGCGGATTGTTGAGTACATACCGGTAAAAAACCTGGATAATGACCAAGAGAGTCATGAAGGCCAGTGCAATGGCGGAAATATTTCGTATGAACTGGTTGAGTTTTTCCAAAAGTTTCATAAAGCACCTCTTGTGGTTGCCTGCAGCAGGGCTGAGTCTGTTTTGGCATTAAAGCCACGTTTTTTGTTTTGCTTTATGGTCTACCATAATTTTCAAACAGGAGCCGCTCTGACAAGGAGCTGAATCAAACACGTTGTCCGCCCGTAGTTACAAGGGGCGGACAGTATCCGCCCCTTGCCATGGGGGGTGAGCTTGTCTGAGTAGTACCTGAATACGAACTAGTGTCCTAACGTGGTCTGGATTTCGTCAATTATCTTCCCGTTCAGCTTCTTTTTGTATTTGTCGATGACGGGCTTGACCAGTTCGCGGAAAGGAGCTTTGTCCACGTCGAGAATTTCCATGCCGTGATCGCCTACTTCCTTCCACTGCGTTTTTTCCAGGTCCTCAACCATCTGCGTATGCACCGGGCCGAGTTCCCTGGCTGTTTCAATAATAGCCTTCTGGTAGGCTTCAGGCATGCCGTCCAGCAAGGCTTTGTTCATGATCAGCGGCGAAGAAAGATGGATATGACCCGTACGGGATACGTATTTCTGCACTTCGTAGAATTTTTGGGTCAGGATGTGCGCGGGCGGATTTTCCTGGCCGTCAACGGTGCCCAGCTGCAGGGCGGAGTACAGTTCGCCAAAGGAAATGACCGTGGGACCGGCACCCAGAGCCTTGAACGTATCAACGAACACTTCGCCTTCAGGTACGCGAATCTTCAACCCTTTCAGATCGTTCGGGGTTTTGATGGGGCGCTTGTTGTTGGTGATGTGGCGCATGCCGTTGTCCCACCAGCCTATGATCACGGCGCCGTGAGGTTCGAGTTCCTTGTTCAGTTCCTCGCCTACGGCTCCATCGAGTACTTTCCGTACTTCCCAATTGTCATTGAACAAAAACGGTAGATTCAGAATTCCCATATCCGGCACCCAGTTGGAAAGAACGGTGTCGGAGGTCAGCACCATATCCTGAGTACCGAGCATGCAACCTTCCACTGCTTCCAGCTGTTTTCCCAGCTGGTCGGCAGGGTAAACCTGGATTTTTACATGGCCGTCCGTTTTTTTGGCTACCTCATCGGCAAACATGGTGCAGATCTTTTGGTAGTGGTGCGTTGGTGCGCCCGTGTGTCCGAGTTTCAGAACGTAATCATCGTCCGCCTGAACTATTGGGCAGATTCCAAGGGTCAGTACGGCCATCGCCATAAGAATGAGTAATGATTTTCGCATGTAAACCTCCCGATTGGTTGTTGCAACGATGCGGTCAAAGATTTTGGGCCCTGCAAATAAATTCGGAGCAGTTTTTTTTGCAGGCCGACCGTTGTTGTCAGGAATCAGATTTAGAGCCTAATTAATCCGATGTCAATATATATGTCGGCAGACATCAGATGTTTAATGATTAAATAATAGCAATTATGTAAAAAATAAGCGTTTGTTTTTGCTAAATTTCAGATTTTTCAGAGATTATGTGCAAGAGAAGAAATGACCGGCACGACGTTCTATTCTGGTAAGTGAGGGGCGCATGTCGGCAAAGCAGGGGAGGGGGCACGGTGCAGCGGGGCAATGGCCAGGAAAAAGCCCCCGGCTTTTCATGCGGCCGGGGGCTTGCGTTCGTTGTCGCTGCGAAGACAGGCGCTTCGCCTTTGTCAGTGCCGTACGGCGTATTCTGCGACGTATCCGCAGTCGTTAAAAACGCTCGAAATCGTCTTCTCCCATGTCCAGAACCATACGTTGGTTGTCCTGAACAGCCTTCGGGTTGGGCAGGGCGGCGGATTTTCTGACTTGTTGCGTTTTCAGTTTCCGAGGCTGGCCGTTATTGGAGCCGACCTGGAAGAAGTCCATGGTGGACATCAGTTGCGCGGCCTGGCTGGATAGCTCTTCCGACGTTGAGGCCATCTCCTCGGACGCTGAGGAATTTTGCTGTACGACCTGGTCGAGTTGCTGGAGCGCCTGGTTGATCTGCTCCGCGCCGGTATTTTGTTCGGAGCTGGCAGCGGCGATTTCCTGCACGAGTTCGGCTGTTTTCTGGATGTTCGGCACCATCTGGGTGAGCATTTCGCTGGCCTGTTCCGCCACGAGTACGCTTGTTCCGGACAGCTCGCTGATCTCGGCTGCGGCTGCGCCGCTGCGTTCCGCCAGTTTGCGCACTTCAGCCGCGACCACGGCAAAACCCTTCCCGTGTTCGCCCGCGCGGGCGGACTCGATGGCCGCGTTCAAGGCCAGCAAATTGGTCTGCCGGGCAATTTCCTCGATGATGGAGGTTTTCTCCGCTATCGCCTTCATGGCGTTGAGGGTACGGGTGAATGCCTCGCCTCCTTCCTCGGCGTCGCGAGCTGCGTCAAGAGCGATTTTCTGGGTTTGCTGGGCGTTCTCCGCGCTTTGTTTGATGTTTGCGCCCATCTGTTCCATGGCGGAGGATATTTCTTCCACACTGGCGGCCTGTTGCGTGGATCCCTGTGACAAGCTTTCCGCGGAGGTGGACAATTCCTGGCTGCCCGAGGCCACGTTATGAGACCCCGCCTGCACTTCGTTGACTATTGCCGAAAGTTTCTCCGCCATTTGCTTCATGTCTGCGTATACGCCGCGTACCTTGTGTTGGGAAAATTCGCAGGTCAGGTCGCCGGTGGCTATCTGCTGCGCGACGCCCGCGATGACGCTGGGATCTCGTCCCAGCTGGTTCATGACCGCGCGGATGATGACCCATGCCATAAGTACGCCGAAAAAGAGCATAAGAATCGTAAGCCCGATGATGAACCCCATGGACCTGGAAGAGATACGCGACGAGGTCTTTTCTTTCTCGTCGGAATATTTGAGGTTAAGTTCCGTGAGCTGGTCGATGATGCCGCGCATGGTCTCGAACTTGAGGTTGGCCTCCCCGTTGGTGAGATCCAGAGCCAGGGTACGCCCTTCGGTGGTGTCGCTTTGTCTTGCTTCGACGACTTTGTTTGAGACCACTTTCCAGTCGGAAAAGGCCGCCTCGAAATGACGGATGAGCGTGCGTTCCTCGTTCGTGTCGGCGATAGCCGCGTAGTTCTTGATGCGTTTTTGGGCCTGCGCCAGGTTGGTGTTGTAATCCTCGACAAGCTTTTTAAAAGCCTCCGACTTGACATCGGTGAAGATCATCGAGCGTTCGGCGACGAGTAATTGCTGCAAGTCGCGATCGGCTTCGATCAAATAATCAATACTCGGAAGGAATCGATTGAAAATGTCCTGAAGGGCGCTGTGAATACTGTTGGCGGCGTAACAGCCCGTACCGCCGACAATCAATAAGGAGAAAAGTAACACGGTGTAGCTGAAGATCAGTCTGGAATTCAATCTGCTCAATTTGCTGCTGCCCATTATCAGTCTCCTGAGGTTGACGCAAAAGGTGCTGGTTTACATTTTGTTTCTACCTGTCCTGGTGAGGAGCCAAAACGCCGGATTGAAAATTTTGCTTCGTGGTTCCTCTGGCAGGGGGCATGCCGCAAGTCTTGTTGTCGGTCTGGTAGGTTTCGAAGGAGCCATTTGACAGTGGAAGACATCGGCCTACATTAACCACGTAGCATTACTGGACCGGAAAGCGCAACGGGGTGGCTACAATTTCTGTTGCCTCTCCATGGATTTTGGGGCTGAGGTTCGAACCGGCAGCATGCAGTTTGGACTCTCTACCCATTTCAACAAGTTCTTTGGCAGTTTCAGCCTTTTTTTTCAAGGCTAAAATGGTCTGGTTTATTCTCCAAACGTTCCAGTCATATTGCCGACTGGCCCACAATACGGAATTCGCGGTGTTTGAAGAGCTGCCAGAGAAAAACACCCCTCACACAATATGCCAAAAGTATCTATAAAATTCTGGTGTATATAAAATTCTGGCGGTATAATTAAGACAAATCGAACTGCCAACTGTTCGGGGGGGGGTAGTTATGGACTGGCCGGAATGGACTGCGAAAAATATTTTCAGGATTCTGGATATCAACAACAGAAAAACGAGTGAATTTGAAGAATTGAGCGAGGATGAATTTGAGCTCATTCTGAATTATATTGAATTGGGTTTGGCGTTGAAAGGGGAAATTCCTCTCAGATGGTCAGACCCCCAGGAGGATATGGTAAAAGAAAAAGCCACAGCGCTTGCCCTTTTTTGGATTGCCGTGGCCAATGTGCAGGCATAAATCCCACCTTCCCTTCCTTGGCGCTGATGAAGGAATCATGCGCGGGAATTTCGGCAAATCTTGACAATTCCCCGCACGATTTGTATCGTTATTTATCAGGTGTGTTTTTTTAATTAAACACATACGTCCTTAGAAAAGGCCTGCCGTCCGGGGTGGGCCTTTCCCTTTTGTACGGGGTTTTTTCTTTCGTTATTCGTTTTTGTCGCGCCCTTCTCTCCGATCTGATCAAAGCCCGGACGCCAATGTCGTTTTTCTGCATAACTGCCTGGAGCCCTACCACGTAAAAAATAAACCCGCTCGAAAGCGGGCTCAGTACTTGTAATCTGGCGGAGAGGGGGAGATTCGAACTCCCGGTGCCCGGTTAAGGCACACACGATTTCCAATCGTGCACCTTCGGCCAGCTCGGTCACCTCTCCGCAAAGAGAAATTCAATAGCAGCATGGATGGTGAAGGGCAAGCTTTTTTTTGTGTTCTTCCGGTATTTTTTTGAGAGCCCAATCAGGGGGAAAAATTTTTGACGGCCATACGCAGATTCTGTTGCAGTGCTGCGGTTTCTTCGTCGGTCAGGGGCGGGCCGTAGCGCAGGCGGATATAATACGCGACGATCCTGCCGGTTTCTTCCGCCAGGTCGGGGCGCTGGGCGGCGAGTCTGGCGGCAAATGCCTGCGGTCCGTGCCCCGGATCTTTTACCAGTCCGGCTTTGGCCAGTTTGGCGCAAAAGCGCGCGTACTGCTGCTGGGCGGGATCGGCAGCATAGGGGCGCGGCCTGTGTCTGAAACGCCAGAGCGCCCACATTGCGCCGGACGCGAGGACCAGAGCTCCCAGCATTAATCCCAGAGCTTGTAAGAGGCCGGTCAGGCCCTGCAAGCGTACGCCCAGTTTGGCGAGCATGCTGCGCTGGCGAAAATACCCGTAGGACAACACAAAGCGTTCCCAATAGAATCCCAGGGCGTCCCAACTTTGCAACATGGTCCGCACCCCCTTGTTTTGCCGGGAAAAAAGCCCAGTTTCTTCATTGGTTTGATACAGCAGGGGGCCGAGTTCAATACGTTGTGGCGAAGCTGTTGCCGTAGGGTCGACGCGGATCCAGCCATGTTGCGGCAGCCAGAGCTCATTCCAGGCGTGGGCGTAGGCCTGACGGATGGTCAAATAGTCGCCCACAGTGTTGTCTTCCGCCCCGAGATAGCCCAGGACTATCCGCGACGGTATACCGGACACGCGCATCATGAAGGCCATGGCTGAGGCGAAATGCGAGCAGTAACCGGCTTTGGTCTCAAAGAGGAAGGCGTCGATGAAGTCGTTTTCCGGCAACAGGGGCGGATTGAATGTGTAGCGAAAGTTTCCGTTTGCAAAAAACCGTAGCGCCTTTTGCAGTATTTCTTCAGGCTTTTGGGATTCCTGAACCCAGCTCCGGGCCAGCTTTCTGGCCAGAGGATTGCTCGTATCCGGGAGTTGCAGTCCGTGGTGGCGTTCCCATGGCTGCAGCCGTCCGGTATTGTAAAACAAGAAAGAGTGGAGCCGGAGCGTACGTCCGTTTTTGAGTGCGAAACGGGAAAGAAGCGAATAATCCAGGAAAAAAAAGGCTCCGGGAGCCGAGCCCAATGGCAGATCAAGCGTATAGATCCAGCGGTTGGGGCTGGATTCCAGGTGCACTTCGTACCGTACGGGTGAATGTCCCACGAGCGTATTCGGATTTGGCGGCAATTTTTCCGGACGGCTCCAGGTTTGTCCGTCAAAATCCCAAAGCACCAGTCCGCGCCAGTACATCTGCTCCGGCTTGGGAAGCGTTCCGTCGAATTTGGCGCGAAAGACAACTTGCGGGTCGGCTGCAAGCTGGCTCAAATCGCCCATTTGCAGCGTATCCTGCAGGCCGGTGGAACTGATTTTCCGATCCACGCCGAACAAACCAAAGGGCAGGCGCGGACAAACGAAAAACAGGGCCAGGGCCAGGGGCAGTCCCAGCAGCAGCAAGCGTGCAGCCAGCCAGAGTTGCCGCCGCCAAGCGCCTTCCGGTGCGTTGCTGCGGATGAGCAGGGTCAGAATCACCATCAGGACGCCGAGGATGAATACGCCAGTGGGCAGGGATTCGCTGTGAAATACGCCGAAGATGGCCAGGAACAGGCTGAGGCAGAGGGCGGAGAGCGCTGATTCGCGCGTCTGTACTTCCAGAGGCTTAAGGCCGAGCAGGATGGCGAGCATGCCGATGCCTGTAAGCATGCTGAACCCTCCGCTGAAAAAAAATGCGGACCCGATGGCCAGCAGCATCCCGGCCACGGTCAGCACGTTGCGCAGAGCCGGCGAGGGCATGCGCCACCCGCGAACGCCGGCGATCCAGGTCCAGGCCCAGAACAGGCCGCACCAGAGCGTTACCGGCAGCGGCAGGCTGCCCGTATGCGGCAAATACGCCAGGCAATAGGCCGTGATGACCAGGCGTTGGAACACCTGCGGCGCCAGGGGAGCGGCACGCATCGTGGTTCTCCTTGTTTTGGTACATGTACCCTGCCCGGACAGGTGCGGCAAGGAAAGTTGCTGTTAACAGGAAAACCCGTTCGGCGGGCAGCGTAAAACTTTTGCAAAACCGGCCAGGAGGGGGGATTAAGAGATAAAGGGCGTGTACGGGGAAGCGGCAAATAGCAGCTACCGGTGGAGAGAAGCGAAAGCTCAATCCGCGGACGGGTCGCCCGTGTCGATGACGCCGATAAGAATGTCTTCGGCCAGTTCCATGTTCGAGCAGTGCGGGCAGTAGGTCCAGCCGCGAACGCTCTTGGCGTATCCCCGGCATTCGCAGAAATATTTGCCGCAGGCGGCGCAACGAAAAATACGGACACCATCGACCCGTGCGCCGCAAAAAGGACATTGCGTATACTTTGCCGTTCCTTTTTTGGGGGGCTGCGGTTCGTTTGAAGTACCAGCAGGTAGTGATGACATGGTTCCCTTCATGCGGTTAAAATTTTTTGAGCGTAAGGGAACTATTACAAAAAATGTTTATTCCTGACAAGCAAAGAAACTATAATATATTCTTAAAAAATAAAATTATAGTATACTATATAAGTAGTGTTACAAAATAATGGCGATAAAAGGTAATTATATAAACAGACTAGTGGCTGGTACGGTCTTTACGAATATAGAGGCGGACACCCATAATGTCGCCCAGCAGCAGGTACTCTTTTGATACGACGTTGCCGAGGGGGGGGAAGGTTTCATGGGCGAATTGTGCACGGTCGCCATAGCCGAAATTGCCGAGGCCCACGGCATCCAGAAAAAAAGCCGGTCTCTCGCGTAGGAAGTCTTCATAATAACGCTGCAGGTAGTATCCCTGCTGCGGTCCGCGGCTGAGCTGCCGTTCGCTCTGAGCTTCGCGCGTGCCCTGGCGCAGGCCGGTTTCCACGTAGTAGTTGGGCATCCAGCCCCACATGGCCATGGAATCGCCGGGCCGGGCATAGTACAACACCAGTTCTGAGACCGGGCTCGATGTCAGCTCGTGGTGGACGGCGGCCGATCCAAGATAGGGGTTTTCCGTTGTCGCGCGTACGCAGATTTGAGGGGCCACGCAGGCCAGGGGCAGGAGCAGGACGAACACCCACTGCGGTAATGCTTTCCAGCCGGACCTGTTATACGCGAGTTTTTCCCAATGGCCGCAGAATACCGTGCCTGCAGCCAGTCCCAGCGGCGGAATCAGAAACAGAAAGTAATGCCCGTGCGGATGTCCTGGAGCGATGATCGCATAGATGGCCGCAATGCCGGCGCCCAATGCGTAGCCAAAAAGCATCCGAAAACGGGCCGGCAGCAGCATGAATCCAATTGCGCCGGAAAGCGCGTACCCCAGACAGGGCAGAATATAGGAGCGGAAACCAGCTTCCGCGCCCACGGAGACAAAGTGGATGTAAGCTTGCAGCGGCATGCTGTTTTTGGCGTAAGCCAGGTTGTTGACAATGTAGGACTGGTAGAAATCGTTGAAAATGCCGTAGGCGAGCAATACGGCAAGCAGCAGCAGGGCCGGAGCCAGGCCACCCGCGCAGAACAGAAGCAGCCGTTTGATGCGGCTGCGGACTGCATGTTGCTTGCAGGTAAGTATGAGGACGGCGCCGGTAAAGGCTGTCCACAGGCTTAAGGGCGCTCCCTGGAGTTTGGCGAAAGGCACGGCTCCAAGGCACAGGCCGCACAGAAACAGGGATGCTTTTCCTGTTGCGCGGTCATACGCGGAAAAAAGCAGCCAGGCGGCCAAAGTCAGTAAACAAAAAGGCAGGTGTTCACTGCTGTAATGGATGAAATCCCAATGGGCAGTGAAGCAGAAAAAAGCGGCCAGGGGCAGCGTACCTATACGGGCGGCGCGTTCGGACGCACGCGTACGCAGTGTCAGATAGGTTGCGCTCAGCGTACTCCAGACCAGCAGCAGCCCGACCAGCCGCGCTGTGAGGTAATTGCAGGGTGCGCCGAAAAGCCGCGGCAGCAACAGCACGTAGTCGTCCAGCGGACCTGTGGAAGTGGGGTCCACCGCCAGCCAGGGCAGCGGATTGTGCCCCAGAGTGATGGCCCCGGCAATCATCTGGCATTCGTCCATGTTCCAGAGGTCGCCGTGAAACAGCGCGGGCCAGCGAAACGCCGCAAGAACCAGAGCGAGCAGAACAAGAAAGACCGACTTCTGCTTTGCGGAGTTGTTGATGGAACGCATGGGCCATGCTGCGGACAGGGGCAGCATGGCGAAGCAACCCCAGGCCGCGGACCAGTAAGCCCAGGGATGCAGCCCGAGCCAGGCGAAGAACTGGAGCAAGTTGTCAGCGATCATAGTGCGTTAACGGATACGGCCGACTGGCCGGAATGGTTGCCGGAAACCGGCGGGGCTGAAAAAGATTGCAATCTGCTACGGCTCCTTGTAAGTCTCCGCGACGCGCCAGGGAACGGCAACGACAGCAGGGGTACGGACCATTTCTGTCGACAAAAGTCTAGACTTATGCTAATAAAAATATCAAGTACCGGATATAAACCGGTTCGTCCAGGAGTGTTTGCAGTCACTGCCGGAAGGGGCCGGCGGATCCGGTCCGGGGCCAAAACGGGGGCCAAAAAAAAGGTTGCCGTTTAAACGACAACCTTTGAAAGCAAAATGGGGCGAGAGAAGGGACTTGAACCCTCGGCCACACGGGCCACAACCGTGTGCTCTACCATCTGAGCTACTCCCGCCATCCGGAAACTGCTAAGCTAGCCTTACACGGCATGGTAGTCAAGAAATAGTTTCAGATCATACGCATTTTTTTAATGCTGTGGAATATACCGACTTAAGGAGTACCTGAAAAGAATGGATAAACTCATCATTGAAGGCGGCGTCCCCTTGAAAGGACGCATTCGCGTGAGCGGCTCCAAAAATGCCGCATTGCCCATTTTATTGGCAGCGCCTCTGCTGGATTGCGACATAACGTATGAGAACGTGCCGAATCTGCGGGATATTCAGACCACCATCAAACTGCTGTCTCTGCTGGGCTGCGCGGCGGAATACGACAACGGCAAAGTCTACGTGGCCTGCGGCGAACTCTCGCCTGAAGCTCCGTACGACCTGGTCAAGACCATGCGGGCTTCGGTGCTCTGTCTGGGCCCCCTGCTGGCACGGCTCGGGCACGCGCGTGTGGCCTTGCCCGGCGGCTGCAATATCGGCGCGCGTCCTGTGGACCTGCACCTGACCGCCCTGGAAAAAATGGGGGCCACCTTCAATCTGGACTCCGGCTATATTGAAGGCAGATGCGACAAGCTCAAGGGCGCGCATATCGTGTTCAAATTTCCCACGGTTGGCGGTACGGAGAATTTGCTCATGGCGGCCAGTCTGGCGGATGGCGAGACCATTCTGGAAAACGCCGCGCGCGAGCCCGAGGTGGAGGACCTGGCCAATTTTCTCATTGCCTGCGGCGCCAAGATTGAAGGCCAGGGCACGAGCCTGATTCGGATTCAGGGCGTCGGCAGCCTGAAGTCCAAAAATTACCGCATCATGCCCGACCGTATCGAGGCCGGAACCTACATGGCCGCAGCCGCCATAACCGACGGTGAAATCGAACTGGAAGACTGTCCGTTGTTCGAACTGGACGCCGTGGCCGTGGTGCTGCGCGAAATGGGCGTGCTTATCGAAGAGCGCGAGGATTGCGTCCTGGTGCGGCGCAACGGCGCGCTGCTGGGGGTGGACGTCAAGACGCTGCCCTATCCGGGCTTTCCCACGGACATGCAGGCCCAGGTCATGGCCCTGATGTGCCTTGCCCAGGGCTCTGGCGTCATTGAAGAAACCATTTTCGAGAACCGCTTCATGCATGTGCAGGAACTCGTCCGCATGGGCGCAAAGGTCAAACTTTCGGGGCGCACGGCCTTCGTACGCGGCGTGGACCAGCTCAAGGGCGCGCCCGTGATGGCCTCGGACCTGCGCGCCAGCGCGTCGCTGGTTATAGCCGGTCTGGCGGCCTCCGGCACCACGGACGTGCAGCGTATCTACCATCTGGACCGCGGCTACGAACACATCGACGAAAAACTCACAGCCGTGGGCGCGCGGGTGAAGCGGGCCAAAGAATAACTCTACATACCTACGAGTAAAACAAAGGTGTACACTCTTGGCGGGGTGTGCGCCTTTTTTATTTGCTATGAAATGGATTTCATAGCTTGAAAAAGTTGTTTTAATTGTTTCCATGAGGAGTAATATAAAAAACAATGTTAACTTTGGCTGGTTATTCGAACGGAACGGCAACCATTAGTTGTGGAGAGGATTACAAGGAGACTTGATTTTTGATGGCTGCGCCAACACAGGTATTATTATAGGGGGAATCATGAATTTTCGTGTTCTAAGCTTATTTTGTCCCATTCTGATTTTGTTGTTATGTCTTTCAACAACTGAAAGCATGGCAAAGACTATAATAGTAACTAATACAAATGATGAAGGTTCTGGGTCATTACGTAAAGCAATTTCTGACGCCGATAGCGAAGATGTAATAGATCTCACAGGGTTGTCTGGGAGTATTTCCATACAACAAGTGCTTTCTATAAATAAGAATCTCACTATAATTGGTCCTGGTGCGGACACATTGACTATTACAAGAGATACTGTAGCTGAAAATATAACATGCCGTATTTTCGTTATTGCTAACTGTACAGTATCTCTTTCCGGGATTACAATAACTAATGGAAGAGTTGGTGACTCTAGCGATGGTGGAAATATCGTTGTTGCGGCAAATTTAACAATATCTGATTGCGTAATCAGCAAAGGGACAGCAAGATCTGGAGGCGGATTATTTCACTCTTACGGAACTTTGGTGATGAAACGCTGCCTGTTTCAAAACAATACCGCTACTTCTAATGGAGGCGGTTGTTCTCTCAGCGGAAATGTGACGGTCAGCGCGTGTACTTTCACAGGCAACGAGGCTAATTATGGAGGTGGAATATATACCTCTGGCGGGACAATTAATGGCTGTACGATTACGAATAATACGGCGGGATGCGGTGGCGGGGTGAGTATGTCAGGAGAATTTGGCCCAACAATAAAGAATTCAATTGTTTTTGGAAATACGGCAACCGTTAACAGTTCTTTTGCCGATACCTACCGGACGACAACTTTTGGAAAAATAGCCTCAGGAAAATATAATATGATAGGGGCATATGATAGTACAAGTTACAAAAAAGACGATACCGACAAGACCGGCATTGACCCCATGCTGGGCGCTCTGGAACACCATGGCGGCACCATGGCCTCGTATTCCCTGCAGGCCGGGAGTCCGGCCATTGACATGATACCCGCCGCGGATTCCTTCAACGAGGCTCCCGTCCGGGATGGACGGGACTATTACCGGGCGGACGGCGACGGAGACGATGCCGTGGGCTACGACTGCGGCGCGTACGAATACAAGGGCCAAGCCTCATTGGTCGAAACCACGGCTGTTTCCTCGGTAACCATTTCGGGCGCCGTCTCCGGGGGGGACATCGCATATACCGGCGCAACCGTCGGTACGCGGGGCGTATGCTGGTCCACCAGCGCCGACCCGACCACCAGCGCCAGCTGCACCGAAGACGGTTCGGGCATGGGCTCTTTCTCAAGTTCGCTGACCGACCTCAGTCCTGAAACCAAATATTATGTTCGGGCCTATGCCATGGTAGACGGCGCGGCGACCTATGGCGGCAACGAGACCTTTACCACGGCTCAGGAAAACGACGGTATCGAAGATTCCGTCGAGGACGGCGTCAGCTCGCCCGACGGAAGTACCGGGGACGGCAACGGAGACGGCGAGGACGATAGGAATCAGGCCGATGTGGCATCCTTGAAGACCTACACGGACGGCAGCGAGTACGCCACGCTTGATGTTACCTCCAAGGCGGGCGTGAGCCTGGAAAGCGTCAAGGCTGTGGATCCGAAAACAACCGATGCGCCGTCCACGGTGTCATTCCCCTACGGCCTGTTTTCGTTCAAGATTGTCGATCTCCCCGCCAAGGGCGCCAGTGTGACCATGTCCATTTTCGTGAAACGGGATACCTCGATCAGCGGCTATTATAAAAAGAATATGCGTACCGGTGAATGGGAAAACATCGCCGATGCCATCGATCATACGTCGGTGTCCGGGAAGACAAAAATCACCTTTACTCTGGCCGACGGCGGCGACTACGACGAAGACGGTCTGGCCAACCAGGAAATCGACGACGACAGCGGCCCTGTTTCAAATGCGGGAGGCTCCGGAGCAGCGGTTCCTGCAGCGCAGCCCTGGCACCTCGTCCTGCTTGCGCTCCTGCTGGGCGGGCTGGGGGTTCTGCTTGCATGCAGGCGGGGCAGGTAAGCTCGCCGTTTTAACCCCATCAAAAAAGGGCAGTTCCCGCAAAGGAGCTGCCCTTAGTCATTGTATCGCAAGGTGGCGTTAATCCAGCTCGTATTCGTCCCGCCAGTCGCCCTCTTCCTTCCATTCGGGCTGTTCGTCCTTGGCAAAGAGGTAGTTGCCGAGCACGAGGTAGTCCATTTCGGTGCGCATGAAGCAGCGGTAGGCGTCCTGGGGCGTACAGACAATGGGTTCGCCGCGGACGTTGAAGCTCGTATTGACTACCATGCCGCAGCCCGTCAGCTTTTTGAAGGCTGAAATCAGTTCGTGGTAGCGCGGGTTGGTTTCCTTGTGCACGGTCTGGATACGGGCCGAGTAGTCCACGTGGGTGATGGCCGGGATATCCGAGCGTTGGATGTAGAGCCGTTTCCACATGTCCAGCGCGTTGTAGCCCTCGGGCAGGGGCTTGCGGTGATCTTCCTGCACCGGCGCCACCACCAGCATGTAGGGAGAAGGCTCGCCTTCCAGGCCGAAGTATGTGTCGGCGTCCTCGGCCAGCACCGAAGGCGCAAACGGCCGGAAGCCTTCGCGGTATTTGATCTTCAGGTTCAGCTTTTTCTGCATTTCCGGATCGCGCGGATCACCGAGAATGCTGCGGTTGCCCAGCGCGCGCGGACCCCATTCCATACGGCCCTGGTACCAGCCCACGGCCGCGCCCTGGCTGAGTTTTTCCGCCACCACGTCGCACAGCTCGGAGAAATTCTCGTATTCCGTATAGGGTGCGCGGTAGCGACGCGCGGTACGCAGGATGTAGCCTTCGCCGTAGACGGGTCCCAGATAGGACCCTTGCATGGAATCCGGACTGGCGGCCAGCCGTTTGCCGTCCTGGCTGATATGGTAGACGGCCAGGGCCGCGCCCAGAGCGCCGCCCGCATCGCCGGCTGCCGGCTGCACCCAGACCCTGTCAAAGGTCCGGTTGCGGATCAGCTTGCCGTTGGCCACGCAATTCAGGGCCACGCCGCCGGCCATGACCAGATTCTTGCAGCCGGTGAGTTCGCGCGTGGTTTGCGCCAGGCGGAGTACGACTTCCTCCGTGACCTGCTGGATGGCGTAGGCCATATTCATGTAGGGCTGGCTGATTTCGGATTCGGGCTGCCGCTTGGGGATATCGAACAGCCGCTGAAAGGGCTTGTCCTTGCACATGGTAAGACCAGTGGCAAAGTTGAAATACTTCATGTTCAGCAGCATGGAGCCGTCCGGGCGCAGATCGATCAGTTCGTTCATGATTTTGTCGTAGAACTCTCTGGTCTGCTTTTCGTCCGGATCGCCGTACGGCGCGAGTCCCATGAGCTTGTACTCGCCCGAATTGACTTTGAAGCCCGTATAGTAGGTAAAAGCCGAATAGAGCAGCCCGAGCGAATGGGGAAAGTCGAGCTGGCGCAGGATGCTGAGCTGGTTGCCGCTGCCCTTGGCAATGGTGGTGGTGGCCCATTCGCCCACGCCGTCCACCGTGAGCACGGCGGCCTCTTCAAAGGGGCTCGGGTAAAAGGCGCTGGCCACGTGCGAGAGATGGTGCTCGGGAAACAGCAGCTGGGGCTTGCCCGGCCCGAGTTCGGCCAGTTCGTCCCGCAGCATCTTTTTCATGAACAGCTTTTCCTTGATCCAGACCGGCATGGCGGAAAGGAAGCTGCGCAGCCCGCGCGGCGCAAACGCATGGTAGGTTTCCAGCAGGCGCTCGAATTTGAGGTACGGCTTGTCGTAAAAAGCCACGGCGCACAGGTCCCCGGGCTTGAGCCCGGCCTCTTCCATGACGTAGGCGGCCGCATTGTGCGGAAACGAGGCGTCGTGCTTTTTGCGCGTAAAGCGTTCTTCGTGCGCGGCGGCGATGACTTCGCCGTCCAGCAGCAAGGCCGCGGCGCTGTCGTGATAAAACGCGGACAATCCCAGAATGGCGCTGGCCATGATCCCTGCTCTCTAGAAAATGGTGTAAATGAACGGGGCCACAGCCGTGCCGCTGGTGAGCACAATCAACACGCCGAACAGCAGCAGGGTCAGAATAATCGGCAACAACCAAAATTTCTTGCGAACTTTCAAAAAAGCCCAGAGATCACGCAAAAAATCCATTTATAACTTCCTCCGATTCATAGGCAAGTATGTATGTGCCTCCGGCGGCTTAAGAACCTTTTATAAAAGGTTCTTAAGAATCTCCAAAACTTTTTAACAGGGGCGGTTGACCGGTCTGAAAAAAAGTATCCCCTCCCACAATTCGCGGGTCCAGGGGGGCGTACCCTCCTGGCGGGGTTTGGGGCGGAGCCCCAAAAGGCCGCGTTTCAGCATTGCATTTGTTTTAAAACATGTTTTGCAGGTCTTCGGGGGTGACCACTTCGTCCCGTGTCCGGAAGACCGAGTCTTTTCCAAGCCGCCATTGTTTCAGTTTCAGGCTGTCCTTGCCGCCCATTTTGCGCAGCAGGGCAATGGGCGAAACAACTACAAAAAAGATAATGGTCAGCACGACCTTGGACATCACGGTTCCCAACAGTTCGGACAGGCCGAACCAGAGCATGGCGAACGGCTTGAACAGTTTGGGCCAGATCATCAGCAGCAGGGTGGCCAGGATGGCGAAGGGCAGCAGTTTGGCATACCCGCCGATCCGGACGACCAGCAGCAGCACCAGGATCAACGCCAATCCGGCGTCTTTGCACTGTTCCTTGCCGGGATTGGGAAAAAGAGAGTCTTTTTTCGACATAATGGTTAGTCGCCCGATTCGAGCTTTTTGGCCAGGAGCTCGTTGACCAGTTTGGGGTTGGCCTGGCCCTTGGTTTTTTTCATAATCTGGCCGACGAAAAAGCCCATGAGCTTTTTCTTGCCGCCCTTGTAGGCCGCGACTTCGTCCGGGTTTTCCGCCAGAACCGCATCCACGGCGCTTTCCAGAGCAGAGCTGTCGGAGATCTGCACCAGGCCCTTCTCCTTGATAAAGGCCGCGGGCTCGGCGCCGGTCTCATACAGTTCTGCAAAGATGGATTTGCCTACCTTGCCGCTGATCACGCCCTCGTCGATACTGCGTACGAGTCCTGCCAGATGGGCCGGGGGCATTTTTACTTCCGCCAGAGTCTGCCCGCCCTTGTGCAGCTCGCGCAGAAATTCGGTCATCACCCAGTTGGCGATTTTCTTCGGCTCGTTGTAGGCTTGCACGGCCTGTTCAAAATAGTCGGCCAGGTCCTTGTCGCCGGTGAGCACTTCGGCGTCGTTTTCCGGCAGCCCCAGCTCGCTGATAAAGCGCGTCCGCCTGGTTTCGGGGAGTTCCGGCAGCGAGGCGCGGATTTCGTTCACCCAGGACGGCTCGAAGGAAATGGGCAGCAGGTCCGGATCGGGAAAATATCTGTAGTCGTGGGCTTCTTCCTTGCCGCGCATGGACTGGGTGATGTTTCTGTCCGCGTCATAGAGTCGGGTTTCCTGAACCACGGCATCGCCGTCGGCCAGGACGTCTTCCTGGCGGGAAATTTCGTATTCAATGGCCCGCTGCACATTGCGGAAGGAGTTCAGGTTCTTCAGTTCGGCGCGCGTACCGAAGGCCTCCTGGCCCACGGGCCGGATGGAGACGTTGGCGTCGCAGCGGAAGCTGCCTTCCTCCATGTTGCCGTCGCAGATGCCCAGGTAGACCACGATGGAGTGCAGGACCTTGAGGTAGGCGGCGGCCTCCTCGGCGCTGCGGATGTCGGGTTCGCTGACGATTTCGATCAGGGGCGTGCCCGCGCGGTTCAGGTCGACAAAGCTGGCATTGTCAGCGGCGGAGTGGATGTTTTTCCCGGCGTCGTTTTCCATATGAATACGCGTGATGCCCACCCGGCGCGTATAACCGTCCATCTGAATGTCCAGATGGCCGTGTTCGCACAGCGGCAGCTCGTATTGGGAAATCTGGTAACCCATGGGCAGGTCGGGATAGAAATAATTTTTCCGGGCGAAAACGGAATGGTTATTGATGCTGCAATCCACGGCCAGTCCCATTTTGATGGCGTATTCCACGGCCTGGCGGTTGAGCACCGGCAGCACGCCGGGCATGCCCGAACAAACTTCACAGACGTTGTCGTTGGGGTCGTCGCCGAAGCTGGCGGGGCAGGAACAAAACAATTTGGTAGCGGTCCGCAGCTGGGCATGCACTTCCAGCCCAATCACTGCCTCATATCTGGCCATGCGTAGTACTCTGTGCGTATGCTGGTTTGGGTTTCAGGATGAATTCCCTGTTTATAGCCCGTTGGATGTGCGCGCCGGGAGCGTTGGCAACGCTACAGCCCGGCACTCCATTGAAGCAAGTCTCATTAACAAGGCATCAAGCCGGGCGTCAAGCATTTGAACCTGCTTCCGGGGCGGCTTCATACGTTGTCCGGTTTTGGTTATCCCTCTAACCGGTTTTGCGAGGAAATGCTATCCTTTCAGGAAGCATTTTACGGCAGGGGCTGCGGGCAATGAATTCCGGCTCTTGCCAGTGGGCTTCAAGCTGATTACAAGCGCGTATGCGAGAAAAATTGCAGTACGCTCAACAAAATTGCGTGGGCAGCGCGGGCAAACTGATGCGCCAGACCGCCGGATTGTTTCCGGGCGCGCGCATAGGGGTGGCCGTGTCCGGCGGCGAGGACAGCTTCACGCTGCTGCAAGTCCTGCGCTACAGGCAACGGATTCTTCCTTTTCCCATCGAATTGATGGTCCTGCACGTGAACCCCGGATTTGAACCGCAGAGCCACCGGATACTGGCGGACTGGTGCGCGGAACAGGGGCTGGCGCTGCATGCGGAGCTTTCCGACCACGGACTGGTGGCCCACTCGGAGGTCAATACCAGGAACTCTCCCTGTTTTTATTGTTGCCGGAAACGCCGTGCGCGCTTGTTCGAATGCGTCAAACAATACGGCCTGAGCCATCTGGCCCTCGGACACAATGCCGATGACCTGGCCTCCACTTTTTTTCTGAATCTTTTCCAGAGCGGCAAAGTCCTGGGCATGGATCCGGCGCAGGATTTTTTTCAAGGGCAGTTTCGGCTTATCCGGCCGTTGCTCTGGATGGACAAGGCGACTATTTCGCGGGCCTGCCGCCAGTGGGGGCTGCCGACCTGGAAGAACCCCTGTCCGTCGGCCCAGACGAGCCGGCGTATGGATTACCAGCGCTGGCTGAACGGCGATCCCTTCGGCAAAGGCAGCAAGCGCAACGCGTTGAACGGCCTGAAACGCTGGTGTCTTGACTCCCTGCCTGGAACGGATTAAATAATGACCCTTTGGGATTCTGTTATACGGGCTCCTCTCTCGCCGACACCTGAAACAAACGACGCAATCGATGTTCCTACGTTAAAACAGACGTCTGGAACATAGGACGAGGCGGTACGCCAGAGCGAGGAACATGCTGCTAAGAAAATATCATATCGTTGTCTTCAAAGATAACGAAGGGGTATGCAAAAAACTCTATGTCCGGGGCTGGGTGCTGTTCGCGCTGCTTGGGCTGCTTATCTCTCTGGTGGCCGGAAATATCCATTTCTGGAGTTATTTCGCTGATTATACCTACGTGCAGAGCAGGCTGGCCAAGTCCAGGAAAACCGTGGACGAGCAGAAGAGCCAGTTGATCAGCCTGGCCGGAAAACTGAAGGTTTTGGAAAAGGATCTTTCCCGCATCCGAGATTTCGACACCAAGCTGCGGGTGATGATCAATATGGAAAAACAGGTCGAATCCAAGAGCTCCATGGGAGGCGATACGCGCAACAGTTTTTCCAAGAGCTACCTGCCTGTCCACCGGCAGGAACTTCTGGCGCGCAAGATGCATTCCTTTCTGAACCAGCTGACCACGGACGTGCGCCTGGAGGAACTGCGCCAGGAGGAACTGCTGCAATCCTTCAAGGACAACAAGTCGCTGCTGGCTTTCACGCCTTCGATCTGGCCCACGCAGGGCTGGATCACCTCGCCGTTCGGGCAACGAATTTCTCCCTTTACCGGGCAAAAGGAATTTCATCAGGGGCTGGATATTTCAGGCCCCATCGGCACTCCCATCGTGGCTCCGGCCAAGGGCATGGTTTCCTTTACCGGTGTTGACGGGGGCTACGGCAAAACCATACTCCTCAAACACGGTTCCAACATCTCCACACGATACGCGCATCTGAGCTCTTTCAACGTCAAGCAGGGGCAGAGCGTCAAACGTGGCGAGGTCATCGGCTATCTCGGCAATTCGGGCAGAAGCACAGGGCCCCATCTGCATTACGAGGTCCGGCTCAATGGCGTATGCGTCAATCCCATGCGGTATCTCATCAATTGAACTTCAAACTGCGAACCGTGACGACCTTTCACGCGTTTTTCCATCGAGTCCGCCCGCGACTCCGGATTCTTTTACGGTAATTTTTCCATGTGCGGCATAGCAGGGTATTGGTCTCAGGCGTTTTCTTCGGAAAGCCATCAGGGGCTTTTGGACGCCATGTGTGCTTCTATCCGCCACAGGGGCCCGGACAGCCGCGGCAGCTGGTGCGATGCCGCAGCAGGGCTCGGGCTTGCTCACGTACGCCTGGCCATTGTGGATCTGTCTCCAGCCGGGCAGCAGCCCATGCGTTCGGCCGACGGACGCTATGTGCTTGTCTACAACGGCGAGGTCTATAATTTCGACGAAATCAGGCGCGAACTGGAGCGGGCAGGCCATACGCCCGCCGGCGGCTGGCGCGGCAGGAGTGATACCGAAGTCATTCTGCAGGCCTTCACGGTCTGGGAGCCTGAAGAGGTCCTGAAACGGATGGTGGGCATGTTCGCCCTGGCGTTGTACGACACGCGCGAGCAGCGTCTTTTGCTCGTACGGGACCGCATGGGCATCAAACCCCTGTATTACGGCTATTGCGGCAAGAGTCTGGTATTCGGGTCCGAACTCAAGGCTCTGCGCTGCCATCCGGAGTGGACGGGCGCCATCGACACGGCAGCCCTGGCCCGCTATTTTCAACTGCTGTACGTCCCAGCGCCGCTGTCCGTTTTTCAAGGCATCGCCAAGCTGGAACCCGGACATCTGGTGTGGTTCGGGGCGGCGGACATCGCCGCTCGACGCCTGCCGTCCGCCACGGCCTACTGGAGCGTACGGGACGTGGCCGCGGCCGGATTGGCCGCGCCGCTGCAACTGGACGCCGCGGAACTGTCCCGCGAACTCGACGCCCGGATACGCGAGTCCGTGCGTATGCGCATGGTGGCGGACGTCCCGTTGGGCGCTTTCTTGTCCGGGGGCGTGGATTCTTCCGCGGTGGTGGCCTTGATGCAGGCTCAGAGCAGCCGCCCGGTCAAGACCTATACCATAGGCTCGGGCCACCGGGAGTACGACGAGGCCGCCAAGGCCGCCGCTGTCGCCCGGCATCTGGGCACCGAGCATACGGAACTGGTGGTCGCGCCGGAGGAAGCCCTGCGCACGATCCCCGAGCTGCCCCTGTATTACGACGAACCCTATGCCGACGTATCGCAGATTCCTTCGCTGCTGGTGTCGCGCCTGGCTCGCCGGGAAGTGACGGTGGCGCTTTCGGGCGACGGCGGCGACGAGCTGTTCGGCGGCTACAACCGCTATCTGGCCGGACCGAAAATCTGGCGTACGCTGCATACATTGCCTGGTGCGGCGCGCAAGGGGCTGGGAGCGCTGCTGGAGCATGGCGGAGAAAAGGTGCTCGCCGCCATCAGCGATACGTTGCGGCCGCTGCTGCCGCCGGACAAGCAAGTGGTGCTGATGCGGGAGAAGCTGCGTAAAATCGCCGACGGCTGCAATGCGTCCGGCCGGGAAGATTTTTTTGTTTCTTTGATTTCCTTCTGGCAGCGTCCGCTGCAGCTGCTGGCGCCCGAACAGCGTCCCGAGAGCTTGCCCCCGCTGCTGCCGCAAGGTATGGATGTGCCTGAATACGCCTCCTGGATGATGCTGATGGACCAGCAGGGCTATTTGCCGGACGATATCCTGACAAAACTGGACCGGGCCAGCATGGCCGTGTCTCTGGAAGCCAGGGTGCCCCTTCTGGACCACCGGCTGGTGGAATTCGCCTGGCGCGTGCCCCTGGACCGCAAGATTGCAGGCGGTGCGGGCAAGCTGCCCTTGCGGCAGGTGCTTTATAACCATGTGCCCGCTTCGTTGGTCGAAGGCCCCAAGCAGGGATTCGACCTTCCTTTGGAAGACTGGCTGCGCGGCCCGCTTCGGGATTGGGCTGAGGATTTGCTTGACGAAAAGCGTCTTTCTGAAGATGGTTTGTTGCTTCCCGGGCCGGTTCGGGCCGCCTGGCGCAGCCACTGCTCAGGCAGGCAGGACAGGCAGCATCATCTCTGGGCCGTGCTGATGTTCCAGGCCTGGCGTACGACTTTCCATGCGTGAGAAAAGGAGTCAGACATTGTCCGTAGGTAAGGTGCTCATTGTTTCAAATCTTGATTTAAACATCCTGCTGTTGCGGCGGACGCTCATTGAAACCCTGCTTGCCCACGGCGTCAAGGTGGGCGTGAGCGTGCCTCCCGGAAGATACCGGCGCGAACTTGAAAGCCTGGGCGTACGGGTTTCGAATTTCAGCATGGCCAGGGGAAGCCTGAACCCTTTGACGGTGCCTGCCGCAGTGAAAAATCTGCACCGGATCATCAAACAGGAAGCACCGGACATCGTGCACTCCTTTACCCATCAGCCCAACCTTTTCGTGAGGCTGGCGGCGCCCTCGTCCTGCATCATCGTGCATACCATCACCGGCCTGGGTTCGATTTTCATGCACGGCGGACTCAAGGGGCTGGCCCTGCGTACGTTGTTCAAGGCGTTGTATGTGACCACCTCGCCGCGTTGCCGGGCTCTGGTGTTTCAAAATGATGCCGACAAGGAGTATTTCACCTCCACCGGGATGACCGGGAGGTCGCAGGTGACCTGCATCCGGGGCAGCGGTGTGGACACCAGGCGCTTCAAGCCCGGCGTTATTTCGCCTGATCAAAGAAACAAGGCCAGGGCCGCGTTGGGCATAGGGCCAGGGCATGTGGTCTGTACGCTGTCGGCGCGTTTGCTGTACGACAAAGGCGTGCTCGAGTTTGTTTCCGCCGCCAGGGCCTTGCAGGAGTCCTGTCCCAAGGCGCGATTTCTTATCGTGGGCAAACCGGATCATGCCAACCCCAAGTCCCTGACTCCGGCGGACATGGCCCGGATCTCGGAAATCTCCAATGTTGTTCTGGCCGGCTGGCGGGACGATATGGAAACGGTCTGGGGCATGAGCGACGTGGCCGTGCTGCCCTCCTACCGCGAAGGACTGCCCATGAGCCTGCAGGAAGCGCTGGCCTGCGGACTGCCCGTGGTGGCCACGGATGTTCCGGGATGTCGCGAAATACTTGCCGGAGGCGACCATGGTTTTCTGGTTCCGTTCGGGGACTCGGAGGCTCTGGAAAACGCCTTGCGGCAACTGCTCCAGTCCGCGGAACTGCGGACCGTGATGGGGGCTGCTGCACGTGACAAAGCGGTCAGAGATTTTTCCGGTGAAAAACTGGCCATGGAACACATCGCACTGTACCAACGCCTGCTTGAGGGCCGGTAATGATCTATTGCGCTTGTTCGGTACGTTTTTTCAGCGCCTGGTAGCGGAGTTTGTACTCGGTCCGTTCTTTTTCGGCCGCAGCCAGTTTTGCCTGCAGGCGGTCGGCTCTGAGACGGCATTTCTGGTAGGCATCCGATGACGTGATCGGGGTGTCTCTGAAAATCCCCACTTCCTTGTGCTTCATTTGCACTACGGAACGCAGATTCTTCAGCTGATTGTTGAGGTTGACGATGGTCAGCTGCATTTCTTTGATCCTCTTGTCGCGTTCTTTCAAAGCCATCATGCAGGCTTTGTTGTCGTCATTGCAGGCGGACAAGGTCGAAACCAAGGCGATGCAAAAACACAAAAGAACCAGCAACGGTATGCGTCGGCTGCATTTCACGAGGTGTGACTCCCTGGAGTTGTCGCCCGGAGCCGGAATCCGTGAGGGCTGTATTGAATCCGGGGCGTGTTCAGAAAGAGTGTTTTGCCGCCATCCAGGCTTACCGGTACGCACGGCAGGGCGTTTACAAGGGAATGCGTGCGCTGTCCACGAGTTTGATCATGCCGCTTTTCTTTTCCAGCGCGCCGAGTTCCACAAGTTTGTCGACAGCGTTGTCCAGGGCGGTCAGTTCGTCGCCCTTCAAGACTTTGGAAGCCTCTTTTGTGAGAAAATCGCAGGGAAAGACTTCAGCCCGCGCGCGTTTGAAAAAAGCGTTGATGAACTTGTAGTAGAATTGCGGCTGTTTTGCCATGAACGCACCTCGCAAAAATTCCTTTTCAAATATTTTACGGTTAAGAATGCTACGCGAAATGTAAAAAAAATCAAGGGAATTATATAGCACTCGCTGTGCCGGACAGGAAAAACAGGATCCAGGCAGCAGGGTGTTGTTGCCCGACGCGTGCAACAAAGACAATTCGGCGGGAATTGTCACGTTGCTTCCTGTTTTTATGACATCTTTTACAGCAGTCTTCTTCGGTAACTGCTTGCGTATTGTTTTCTTGCTAAACAACGTATTTTCGAGAATAATTTGTCCGCCGGCAATGTAGGGGATATTTTCGTCTGTCGTGAATTTACCTTGCGCAAGGGCAGTAATATGAGTGAAGTTCGCATAATGATAGTGGATGACGAGCACATTGTGGCGCTCGACATCTGTAATACGCTCGAACGACTCGGGTACAAGGTGCCGGTCATCGTCGCCACCGGGGAGTCTGCCGTGGCTGCGGCGGGATGGGAAAAACCCGACCTGGTATTGATGGACATCAAGCTCAAAGGGAACATGGACGGCATTGCCGCGGCCAGGGAAATCCATTCCCGGCACGATGTTCCGATTATTTATCTGACGGCATTTTCAGACGACCAGACGCTCCAGCGCGCCAAAATGACCGAGGCCTTCGGTTATCTGATCAAACCCTTTGACGAGCGCGAGCTGCATTCCGCCATAGAAATCGCGCTGTATAAACACCGCAACGAAAGCAAGTTGCGCAAGGCCGTCAAGGAGGCCGAACAGGCCAGCCTGGCCAAAAGCCTGTTTCTGGCCAACATGAGCCATGAAATACGAACGCCCATGAACGGCATCATCGGCATGGCCGAACTGGCTCTGGATACGGAACTGGACGAGGAGCAGCGGGATTATCTCGAAACCATCAAGTATTCCGCCGATACCTTGCTGGAATTGATCAACGATATCCTGGACTTCTCCAAGCTCGAAGCCAAAAAAATGCAACTGCGCAAGATCGATTTCGATCTTGCGGTGGTGGTGAAAAAGGTTGTCGCCAGCTTCGGACATCAGGCCAAACGCAAAGATCTGCGCCTGAACATGCATCTCAGCCCGGATGTCCCCCTGAAACTCATCGGAGATCCTTCCCGGCTCTCCCAGATTTTGCGGAATTTGTTGAGCAATGCCGTCAAATTTACGGAACACGGCGAAGTGGAGCTGGAGGTGAATCTTGTCGAGCAGAGTATTTTTCCGGTTCACCAGACGCAATCCGTGGACGCCATCAGGCTGTTGTTCTCCGTACATGATACGGGTGTGGGCATCCCGGAGGAGAAACAATCGGTCATTTTCGAGACCTTCGAACAGGCGGGAGAAGCCGAACAGCAAAGCGCCGGCACCGGCCTGGGCCTGGCCATTGCCAAGGAACTCGTGGAAATGATGTCCGGCTCGATCTGGCTGCGCAGCCGCGTCGGCAGAGGCAGTACCTTTTTTTTCACAGCCGCTTTTCAGCTGCAGCAGCTCCATCCGGTGCAGACCATGGGCGTCATGGTTGAGGAAAGCGGAGTGGCCCGGCGTTTGCGGGTGCTGGTGGCCGACGATAATGAAATCGGCAGGAAACTGGCTCAAAAATTTTTGAAAAAGCAAGGCCATACGGTTTTCTCCGCCAACAATGGTCTGAAAGCATTGCAACTGCTGGAGAAGCAGGCTGTCGATCTGGTGTTGATGAATGTTCAGATGCCGGAAATGTCCGGTCTGGAGGCGACACGCATCATCCGTGAAGGCCGGCGCAAGGGGATTGATCCGGCCATACGCATCATCGCGCTTACCGGCCATGCGCTGAAAGGCGATAAGGAGCGCTGCCTGCAGGCCGGAATGGACGGTTATCTGCCCAAACCATTGCGTATGGTGTCGTTTTTCAACACCATAGCGCGGGTGATGAACGGAAAGGGCGCCGAAGACGTTTACGAGGAGCAGCAGGAGACACGGCACGGGCAAGAGCTGGAACTGATCGACATGGAAGACGCTTTGGGCGCCATGGGCGGGCAGGTCGCGCTGCTGCATGAAATCTGGACCACGTTTTTGCGCAACAATGCGACCACAGTGGAATCCATGCGCCAGGCCCTGGCCGAAAAGGACCGCTATCTGCTCATGCAGTTGTTGTATTCGCTGCAGGGCAGTTCGGCCACCGTGGGGGCAAAAGCTCTCAGCGCATTGGCCGCCGAACTCTACTCCCGTGCCCAGGAAGACGATCTGGGCGGCGTGACAGCTCGTCTGGACCAGTTGCAGAGCGTGCTGGACAAGACCAACAAACGTTTAAAATACGCCATGTGGATACATATGTAAGCCATGCGTACGTATCTTTTCATCCCCCCGTTGCGCAAAGTTGCAGGCGGCGTGGCCGTGCTGTTGCGGATGGCTTCGCTCCTGCATCAGGCCGGTTTTGATGTGGCGCTGGTGCCCCGTGATACGCAAAGCCAGGGCGCTCTGGCTTTTCCGGACGTGCTCGTGCTGCCTTTTGACCAGGCCGAGCCCGGAAAGCAGGATATCTGGCTGGTGCCCGAGGGCTGGGTCAACGCGCTGGCGCCCGGACTGCGCAACAAGGCCCGCTGCGTGGTCTACGTACAGAATTGGGCCTATCTGTTGTCCTCTTTGCCTGCCGATGTGGCCTGGCAGCAGCTGCCCGTGTTTTTTCTCTCCGTCTCGCAGCCCGTGGCCTGGTTTGTCGAGCAGGTCACCGGGCGTACGTCCCCCATACTCAGGCCCGGAATCGACCTGAACCTGTTCAGCCCGCCCGAGCGTCCGCCCCAGGGCGGCACGTTGCGAATCGCCTTCATGCCGCGCAAAAACAAGGCGCTTCTGGAACGGACGCGCGAGATCCTGACCGCGCGGCTGCAACTGCGCGGCTTGGCGCATGCCGTGGAGTGGCTGGCCATTGAAAATTGCGGCCCGGACGGCGTGGCCGAGATCTTGCGGCAGGCGCATGTTTTTCTGGCAACCGGTTTTCCCGAAGGCTGTCCGCTGCCGCCGCTGGAGGCCATGGCCTGCGGGTGCCTGGTGGTCGGCTTCGCGGGCTACGGCGGTTGGGATTATCTGCGCCAGGCCTATCAATCTGGGCCGGGCGCCGGACACCGCCCCTGGTGGCCCGAACGCAGCGACGATCCTGTTTCAGAGCTTTCCCCGGAACATGCCCAAAACCCGGGCAACGCCTTTGTGGTGCCGGACGCGGACGTGCTGGCCGCGGCATTCGCCCTGGAGCACGCGCTGGACCTCTGGCAAAGCCAAAGCCCGCTCCTGGCGCGGATTCTTGACAACGCCCGTAGCGCGGTGCAGCATTACGGCCTGGAAGCCCAGCAAAAGCAACTCGTCCGACACTGGACCCGTGCCGCCGCAGGTGAGCTTTTTGTTTGAACAACAGAATGCCTCCGGCGGCCAGAGAACCTTTTTGTAAAAAGGTTCTCTGGACTCTCCCAAAACTTTTGGCTGCTATAATAAGGGATCTTGTTTCAAAGCCAGCTGCGCAAAGCTGAATTCGGCAGACGGCGGTTTGTCTAGTGTAATTTACTATGCCAATTTGTTCATAATACGAATAGCTTTCATGGTGCTCAATGATCCTTCTGCACACTAACAAGTTTACTAGTTGAAAAGTTTTGGGGATTCTTAAGGACCTTCTTCAAAAGGTCCTTAACCCGCCGGAGACATTTAACTACTCTCTAATTTTTTTAAGGTAAGTATGTCTAAAAAAAAGAAATCGCGTCCGAGTCCGGAGAGTCTCGGGCTGCCGCGTACGGGTGTTGAATCTCATGCGCATCTGGATTTGGAAGACTACGACGAAGACCGCGAGGAGGCGCTGCAGCGCGCGGCCGCGGCAGGTGTCGCGCGTATCGGCAATGTCTTTCTCGGACCGGATGCTTTTGCGGCCAATGCGGCGCTGTTCGCGGAGCATCCGGAAGTGTTTTTTCTGGTGGGGATCCATCCGCACGATGCGACCAAATGCGGCCAGGAGGAGCTGGCGCGGATGCAGGCTCTGTTCCACAGCGATCCGCGCCTCAAAGCCTGGGGGGAGATCGGCCTGGACTATTATTATGATCTTTCGCCGCGCGATATGCAGGTTCGGGTTTTCCAGGAGCAGTTGCAGGCCGCCAAGGAGCTGGACGTGCCCGTGGTCATCCACTCGCGCGACGCCGAGGAACAGACCGTGGCTATTCTGCTGGATTTGGGCTACGCGGACAGGCCCCTGCTCTGGCACTGCTTCGGCAAGGGCCCGGACCTGGCAAAAGAACTGCTTTCGCACGGCTGGTTGTTGTCTTTTCCCGGCACCATCACCTTTCCGAAGAGTACGGACGTCCGCGAGTCCGTGGCCCTGGCGCCGCTGGAGCGTATGCTGCTGGAAACCGACTGCCCCTATCTGACGCCCGCTCCCTATCGCGGACGCCGCAACGAACCCGCATATCTCGGTTTTACAGCCCAGGTGGCCGCGCAATGCAAGGATATGGACCCCGCCGCGCTCTGGACGCAGTGCGGACAGAATGCCAGGGAGTTCTTCAAGCTGGATTGAGCGAGCGGGTCAGTCCAATGTCGGCTGTTTGCGCAGCAGATCCTTTGCCAGCTCCAGGGCCTGTTCGCGGGTGCGGACCAGATTGTCGTCCCGGGCTTCCTCGATACGCTTGATCAGCTTGCCGATACGCGGACCGGTGGGCACGCCCAGGGCCAGGAGATCCTGGCCGCGGACAATGGGTTCGCGGATGCTTTGCTGTTCGAGGTTCTCCACAAAGGATTCGGCCAGTTTTTTGACCCAGTCGTTGAATTCCAGGCGTACGGCGTCCGAGGCGAGCGGTCCGCGCGCGGCTTCGTTGTCCGCCAGGGCCAGGCAGAGACAAGGCAGCAGGTCGCCGCGCATCCGGCGGATCCAGCGCATCAGGGTGGAGTTTTTGACCTCCGGACTGCTGAGTTCGAAGACATGCATGTGCTCGGCCACCAGCAGCTGGAGCTGGTTGGCGTCGCTACGGCGCATTTTCAGGCGCTGGGCGATACGGCAGGCCATGTCCGCGCCGATCTGCTGGTGGCGGTGAAAGGCGAAGCGCTGGGTCTCGGCGTTCCAGAATTTTGATTTGGGCTTGCCCACGTCGTGCAGCAGGGCGGCCAGCTTGAGTGTGGCCAGGCTGTTCTCCCGGTCCAGGAGCTCCTGCAAACGTCCGGCGGCAGTCCCCAGCCAGGGCTCGGGCGCAGCAATGATCTGTTCGAGGGTTTCCAGCACCAGCAGCGAGTGTTCCCAAACATCCAGGTGGTGGTAGCCGTTTTGTTCGCAGTCGTGCATGGCGTCGCATTCGGGCAGGATGGCGGACAGCACGCCGACCTGGTCGAGCAGCCGGACGCTCCAAAGGCCGCGCGGGGTTTCCAGGGTCAGGCCCAGTTCCATCATGATGCGTTCGGAGGCCGGCAGCGAGGCCAGGTGCGCGTCGCGGCGCATCAGTTCCAGCGTATCGGGGGCAATGGAAAAATTCAGGTCCGCGGCGAAACGCACTGCGCGCAGCAGCCGTACGGGGTCGTCTTGAAAGCCCCATTGGTTGACCAGGCGGATGCGTTTCCCGGACACATCCTGTTCGCCCCCGAAAGGGTCGATACGCGGGCCCATGCCGCCGTCCTGGGTAACGCCGAGGGCCATGGCGTTGATGGTGAAGTCCCGCCGCCGCAGGTCGTTATGCAGCGCCTCCGAATGGGGGCAGTCCTGCGGCAGGCTGGCCACGTCCAGAAAATCGTCGGGGAACCCCGGCTTTACCACGCGGTAGCAGGGAGATTCCGGACGTTTCAGAAAGGGCACGAGCACGGCTCCATGGGCTTCGGCCAGCCGGGCGGAAAGCGCTTCAGGCTCGAAGCAGGCCAGGTCGATGTCTTTGAACGGCCGCTTGATCAGGCAGTCGCGTACGGCACCGCCCACAACGTACAGCTCGGGCAAGCGCTCTTGCAGAGGCTGCAGCCACGTACGCAGGATGTCGAACGGGTTGGTATGATCAGAAGCGGTGCGCGGTTCCATGAGCCGGAGGTTCTCCCTTTGCCTATGGGCTATCTTGCTTGGGCCGGAGTTGCAAGGGGCAGAGCGGATTGCAACGGTCAGGAAACCTCGGCCCAGGCCGGAACAAAACGCCAGGCTTTGTTGGTGGCGGAATCCAGCTCGCGGCAAGACGGTTCGATGGTTTTCAGGCAGTTCCAGAAATCCTTGGAATGGTTCATGTGGCGCGTATGGCAGAGCTCGTGCAGCAAAACATAGCGCACCAGCTCGGGGGGCAGGAACAGCAGTTTGCAGTTCAGGCTGATGACGCCGCGGCTCGAACAGCTTCCCCAGCGTCCGTGCTGGTTGCGGATCTGGGTTTTGGCGTAGGAAAAATCCAGTTGCCCGGCCAGGGTTTGGAGCCAGGGAACCAGGTGCAGCCGCCCCTGTTTTTTCAGCCAGTCCTGCAGCAGAGAGCGTCCGAGGTCTTCGTCCCCATCGGCGCAGCGCAGGAGCAGCCGGTCCTGTGCGGCCTGTTCCAGCTCGGCTGTGCCCGGTGAGATGTTCTGCCGCAAAACAGAATACGCGCGTTGCACGGCAGGCAGCGAGATATCGCCGGGCAGTTGCAGGCCTGCGGCAACGCCCATGCCTTTGCGTTCGAAGTCGTCCAGGGTGGAGCGCAGCCAGGCTTCTTTGCTGCGGATGGCGCTTTCGGCAAGTGCCGGATCATACCCCTGGGGCAGGACCACCTCCACGCCCTTGAAAGGCAATACCTTGAGCAAAATGCGCTGCGCGCGCTTGCTGTGGCGGATTTTGAACGGTATGGCCGGGGGAAGTCCTTTCTTCATGTATGATCTCGTCGAAAAAAGTAAAGAATATAGCTATATTGAAAATAAAAAATGAGAGTGGTCAAGCGCAAAAAATAGGTGAATCCCGCTAAAAAGGCAAGCCGGTATCAGGACAACAACATCGCTTCCTGCGTACGATTGCTACGCGCGGATAATCGTGGCAAACAGTTCTGGAAAGTCGGCTTGTGTCCCGTACGCGCTTAAGGTAAGACACTTTCCACTTCAGGAGGCGGCATGGCAATACGTGATCCCTTGGTGGCCATCAGAAAAAAATGTCTGGAATGTTCGGGAGGCGACAAGAATGAAGTCGCTACCTGCGAACTTGTCGAATGCCCGTTGCATCCGTTCCGGATGGGCGTGTCCTCCCGCAAGAGCGCCATTCCTCCGGTGGCTCCTCCCCCGCGCAAGGACAAAGGACCTGACGCGGCGACGTCCGGCCAGACATCTGACGGCCAGGCTTCTCTCTCTCAGGACAAATCCAAAGACTCGAAAAACGGCAAAGTAAGCGCCACGGATCAATATACGCTTTTTTAAGGCAGCATGCCGGTGCTTGTTCTGCCGTGTACGGTTCGGGGCCTTGGCAACACTGCCGGTATACCATTGTGTTTGCCCCCACGTATTTCAGCGCCGTACCCAACGCGGCGCGTACTGAAAAGCGTCTTGCCGTGGAAAAACGGAACGCATGGAACTCAAACTGCTCGTTACCCTTTGCCTGCTTTTTGGCACAGCTTCTTCAGCAGGGCTGGCTCTGTACGCGGCGTACGCTTTCCGTACGCCTGGGGCCAAATCCTACATCGGCTTGTTGTGTTCTATCGCGATCTATTGTTTCGGCTACGCTCTGGAACTGAATAACAGTAGTTTTGAAGGCATCTATTTTTCATTGCGTATCGAGTATCTCGGCATACCA
This sequence comes from Desulfovibrionaceae bacterium, assembly GCA_963677785.2. Lineage (GTDB taxonomy): Bacteria > Desulfobacterota > Desulfovibrionia > Desulfovibrionales > Desulfovibrionaceae. The sequence goes on from CAXXDH010000003.1 coordinate 1,991,435, forward strand.
TTTTTGCCGGTGTTCTGGATGATTCTGGCCATGCAGTACGCGGGGTACGGCGAATCCTTGCCCAAGTGGTTCTATAAAATTCTGTTCATTCTGCCGGTCGTTACCGTTTTTATGGTCAATACGAACTCGTGGCATCATCTGCACTACGCGTCTTTCGGAGTGAACACCTTCGGTCCGTTCCCATTGGCGCAATTCAGCAAAGGCATTTGGTATCACATCAATATTTTTTATACAGACGTTTGCTTTTTTGTGGGGAACCTGCTGTTTTTGCGGATGATGCTGCGCTCGGTAGGTCGAACGCGGAAACAGGCCGCCACCATGTTCTTGGCCTCCATTGCTCCTTGGGTAGCAGATTTTATTTATCAATCCGGACTGACACCCTATAACATCGACATTGTTCCTTTTATTTTTGCCTTTGTAGGGCCGGTGCTCGGCCTGGGACTGTTTCGTTTCAAAATGTTCGATTTTGTTCCCATTGCCCGCCACAGGGTTTTTGATTTCATGAAAGATCCCGTGCTGGTTCTGGATATGTCCAACCGTCTGGCGGACTTCAACAGGGCCGCATCGCGGGTCTTTGACGCGCTCACGCCCAAAGCCATAGGGAGCGATGCGTACGCATTCCTGGAAGCGTATCCCGCGTTGCTGCGCTCCATTGATACGGAGAATGCAGGGCCTGAGAAAATTCGTATCAATCATACAGGGAACATGCATGTGTTCGAGCTGTCGCTGGTTCCCATTGTTCCCACGAACGCTAAAAAAAAGGAGCCGGTGGGAAAAATGCTCATGCTGCACGATATCACCAGGCAGCAGCAGCTCATGGAACAGTTGCAGGAGCAGGCCAGCAAGGACGGACTGACGGGCGTTTTCAACCACCGGTATTTCATGGAAATGAGCGAAACGCTCTTGAAACAGATGAATCGCCACGGCCAGGCGGTTTGTCTGATCATCATGGATCTTGATTATTTCAAGCGGATCAACGACAGCTTCGGCCATCTTGCCGGGGACGAGGTGCTCAGGCGTACGGCCGCACTTTTTCAAGGACTGTTGCGCGAAAGCGATATCTTCGGCCGCTACGGCGGCGAGGAGTTCGTATTTTTTCTTCCCCAAACCGCCCCCGCGGAAGGCAAGGCCATTGCCGAACGGCTGCGCGCGGCTCTGGCCGCTCAAAAGGTGCAGGCCAACGGGCGGAAAATCTCCATCACCGGCAGTTTCGGCGTCTTCGGCAGTGACGGGGCGGACCAGACCCTCAGCCTGGAACTGTTGTGCCAAAAGGCGGACGAGGCGCTGTACCGGGCCAAGGCCAGGGGCAGAAACCGCGTCGAACTGGTGCAGTCCGAATCTGTTCTGATCGACTGAAATCAGTCCTGAGTAGGCGTATTTTCGTCAGTATTCAGGTTGTCCAGCAGATCCGCGGCTTCGCCCATGTTCAGGCTGCGCAGCCCGTAGCGTTGTGCAAGTTTCCGGTAATGTTTCAGCAGGCTCCGGAGTCCGGCCAGGTTCTGCTCCTGGTCGGCGCCCAGGTTGTGCGGATGCCACCAGAGATGAAAGACCTCGCCGTGTTTGGCCGCGCGGGTCATGCCGCGCTTGATGCGCAGCAGCCGCAACGACTCCAGCATCGGCCAGCCGGGTTTGCAGGGACGCAAAAAGGCGCTGGCTTTCAGATTGTAGGGCGGCTGGGCTCCGGCGGCGGCCAAAGGGTAGGTATGATCGCCGGTCAGGGGCAGATAGGTGTCCAGCAGGCGTAGGGCCCGTTCCAGACGCAGAACTCCGCGTTTGCCGTCTCTGCCGCGGCCAAAGGCGTTTTCCGTGCCTCGGTAGCAGCGCAGTCCGTATTGCGGCAGCAGGGGCAGGCAGGCCCGGTTGACCTGGTTGCGGGGAAAAATCAGGCTTTTGAGAGATACTCTCCAGGGGCGGACGGCTTCCTGCGCGGCCTGGATGTCCGCGGCAAAGGTTTCGGCGCCTTGTCCGGGCTCGAGCGTATAGTAGTGGGAAAAAGTGTGCGAGCCGAGTTCCTGTCCGGGCGTGGCCAGAATTTTGTCGACCAGGGACGCGCCGAAATGATAGGGATCGTTTTGCTCGTCCGGTCCGACGGTGTCATTTCCGTTCTCTTCCAGTCCGACGTAGGGACTGAGGTTGGTGTCGCGGTATTGGGGGCGGATTTCCGGCAGGCTCTGAAGCAAGGCCTGTTTGGTGGAGAAGCAGAGCAGGCCCACGGCGGCCCAGGTGGCCCGGATGCCGTAGCACTCGAACAGCTCCAGCATTCGGACGACTGCCTCGCGACCGCCCAGGATCTGCCTGCCGTAGGATTGTTTGTCGCGCTTGTCCCGAACTCCCCACAAGAGTTCGAAATCCAGGGAGATGAGGAAAATTCCCCGTGCCTGGGATGTTGTCATCGGTAAAGTCCGCCTTATGTTTTTGTCTCAGGGCATTTTTCTTACGCGCTGCAAAGGCGGCTTGCAAGAATTCAAACGCTTGTTTCTCCACTTCGGCGCGCGGAGAGCGCGGCAGCCGGCACGAGACTACTTCAAGGGGGCATCATGGTCCGTTATACGGGCATCAATCATCTGGCAATGGTAACCGGCGACATGGACGCCACGATCCGTTTCTGGCGCGATCTGCTCGGCATGGATCTGGTGGCCGGCCTGGGCGGCGCTCACTATCGGCATTATTTTTTCGCTATTTCGGAAACCGATACGATCGCTTTTTTCGAATGGGACGGGGTGGAGCCCATTCCGGAAAAAGATCACGGCGTGCCGGTCAAAGGTCCGGTTGCTTTTGATCACATTTCCCTCGGCGTTGCCGACGAAGACGCCTTGTTCGAACTCAAGGCCAAACTCGAGGCCGCGGGATTCTGGGCCTCGGAAGTCGTGGACCATGGCTTCATCCATTCGCTCTATTCTTTTGATCCCAACGGCATTCCCATTGAGTTCAGTTACATGATCCGGGAAGAGGATCCGCGCCGCCGTCCGCGTATGGTGGATCACAACCCAGCTCCGGGCGCGATGAGCGGGCCGTATCCGCAATCGTCGGCCTGGCCCGCCCCGGACCCGCTGCCTCAGGAAGAGCGCCAGGTGTTTCCCGGCGAGGGGGAGGAGTATCTTGATCCGCAAAACAATGTCTGGGGCCGCGAATTTTTTGCTGATGAAGACTCTTGATTGCGTATCCCGTACTTGCTCTTGTCGTGCTTTCTGGCTATTTCTCAGTTTTGTTTTTTCTCTCGGTGGGGGGCTTCTGATTATTTCTGAACAAAGGTTTGTTTCATGGAAAAAAGATCTTTCGTAACCTTACGATTCTGCTGTTGTATTCTTTTATTTCTTAGTTTATTTTTTATCAGCTCTTGTGCGCCTGTCGGCGGCAAGCATTCCGGGGCAGCCTATAATTTCTACCATCCCATGAAGCCTGTTCAGGCCTGGGACGAGGATTTGGATCAGTGCGAGGAAAGCATTCGGGTGCTGCATGCCTCCGGGCGCAACCTTCTGGAAGACAAGGCGCAATCCCTGCGCCATTGCATGGAGGCAAAGGGGTATGTTTTCGATGCGCCGGCCATGCCCGTGGACGCTTCTTTTGAGCAACGTTCTTCCAACGATGAACTGTTTCCGGAATACAGCATTCTTGAAAGCGTCTGGCATTCGCCGGAACTGGCGGACAAACGTGCGTTTTATTTGCGGGGGACAGGACTTTCCGATGTGAGCGTATCGCCTGTAAATCTCGGTATGCGGGGAACCTGGTTCCGGGTTTTGATAGGCTCTGCCGAGTCGCGCAACGAACTGTTCGGCTTGTTGCACGACGTGCGCGAAGGAAACGGGCTGCAGCATGCCAGGGTGATCAGAATCCGTTGACAGTTTTGACTTGAAGCAAACAAGAGTCGTGTAATTTTCTCCGGACCGGAACAGAGTTTGTTCTCCGGCCTGGAGTTGGTCTGAGCCGCAAGGAGTTCTTCGCAACAGTACAAGGCCTTAACCCGTACGCAACCGGCGGTTGGCTGGCAATGCAACGCCTTTGGGGGAGACGGAACATGTGCCCGGCAGATAGAACCAACGTTGAAGAATATTGTTTGTGGGAAATGGAGGACCGGGAATTCCAGGTCGGCATCATCGGCACCGGCCCGGGCTTCATGAGCATTCTGGATATCATATCCAACGCCGAATATCAGGATTTCATACCAGGCATGCGGCTGGTGGCCGTGGCCGAAGGCGAATCCGGTTCGCGCAAACTGGAATTCGTGGAAAGGCAGAACATTCCCTGCTACGACAGCTACCCCGAGATGCTTGCCGCGCATCCGGGCATCACTCTGCTGATCGAACTGCTGGGGTCTTCCCTCCGTTTGCGGGCCATCCGGGAAGATTTGCCCGAAGGCGCCAGCCTCATCGACCATCAGGCCGCGGTGTTTTTGTGCGGAATGCACAACATGCTGCAGGCCGGAGAGCACTGCCGCCTGCATCTGGACAGCCAGCGGGCCTTGCTGCAGGCTATCATCGACGAGGTCCGCGAGGACATCCTGCTCCTGGACAAGGAAGGCAACGTCGTGGACATGAACAAAAACGTCAGCGCACGGCTGGGAAAAACAAAGGAAGAACTTCTCGGGCTGCCCTGCTGGAAGGTGCAGACCCTGACCACGGGCCTGCCGTTTTGTCCCGAACCGGACAAGGATTGCCCGTTCTACAAAGCCCTGGTCAGCGGCGAGAAGGCCGAAAGCCTGATGACCAGGGTGAACAAGGACGGCCAGCTGGTCTATTTTCGCATCTATGCCTATCCCATTCATTCGCCCCTGGGCGGCATCAGCCACATTCTGGTCATGCGGCGGGACATCACTTCGCGTACGCTACGCGAGCGCAACATGCAGCAGCAGGAAAAACTGGCCATTGTGGGCGAGATGAGCGCTTTTCTGGCCCATGAGATCCGCAATCCACTGTTCGCTATCGCCGGATTTACCAAATCCCTGCAGCGCTCGGAAAATCTGAACCAGAAGGAACGCGAGAAAATCAGCATCATCTCCCAGGAAGCCGAGCGGCTGGACAGATTGTTGAGCAGCATTCTGAATTTCGTCCGGCCCTCGGGCGGCGTGATGGAAGAGATCGATCTCAACGCGGTCATCCGCGATACCATCGAACTGCTGCAGTTCAGTTACAGCATGGAGGGCTACGGAATCGAGCATTTTCTGGATCCCAATCTGCCCCATATCCGGGGGCAGGGGGAAATGCTCAAACAGTGTATCGTCAATCTTGCCAAAAACGCTTTTGAGGCCATGCCCGGAGGCGGCACCGTGACCCTGCGGACCTCCATGCAGGGGCATTACGTCACGCTCAACGTGGAAGACAGAGGCAAAGGCATGTCCCATGAGGCGCTGGAGCACGTCTTCAGTCCGTTCTATTCGACCAAGGGTAAGGGCTACGGCCTGGGGCTGGCTATGATCAAAAAGATCATCGAAGAGTTCGGCGGCCAGGTCGAATTGAAAAGCAAAGAAGATGAGGGCACCATGGTAACCCTGTTTTTTTCGCCGGTGCTCGCCGCAACTTATACGTCCGTACCGGGCGGATCGGCAGTGGTGAATCCGTTCAACGAACCCTGAGCGGTGTTCCGCGCCTTGACTCCGGTCTCCATTCGCTCTATCGCCAGGCCAGTACCGTCAGTTTTGAGTCCGGAGACCTGTAGTGCCTGAACAGTATCAACGCCCTGATCTGCTTTATACGGTTGACGAAAATCCGCCCGTTGCCACCTGTCTGCTGCTGGGACTGCAGCATTTTCTGCTAGTGCTGATGTACGCGGCCGTTCTGGTGATCGTGAACAAGGAAACGGCCAGCGACATGGACTATACCTTGCGGATGATCACCGGCGCCATGCTTGTCTCCGGGCTGGGCACCATTGCCCAGTCGCTGCGCAAGGGGCCGTTTGGAAGCGGTTTTTTGATTTCCCAGACCCCCAGTACGCTGTATCTTCCTTTATCTCTTCATGCCGTGCAGGCGGGCGGATTCAGTCTGATGGCCGGCATGACCATGATCTCGGGCGCGTTCACCGCGTTGCTTTCCAGGCTGGTTACGCGTTTGCGGACCTTTTTTCCTCCGGAAGTCTGCGGCGTGGTGGTCATCGCCCTCGGACTCACGGTGATCAGCACCGGCCTGGCGCGTACGGTGGGCTATTCGAAGGACGATCCCACCATTCATGTCTACGAATTGACCACTGGCCTCTGCACGCTAGTTCCCATGGTCTGGCTGGCGGTTTGGGGCGGTCGGCGGATGAAGCTGTATTCGTTTCTCGTGGGCTTTGTTTTCGGCTACATTGTCGCTTGGCTGCTGGGAGGCGTGCCCCACGCGCATGAAGATTTCGTGGCCAACGCGGCCTGGTTCGCCATGCCTAAGCTGGCCTTCTCCGGTTTGAGTTTTGATATCAACCTGCTTTTTCCCTTTCTGGTGCTTGGGCTCGCCGGAGCCATGAATACGTCCGGCCTGATTGTTTCCTGCCAGAAAAACAATGACGCCAACTGGAAACGGGTGGACCTGGGCAGGCTGGGGTCCGGCGTGCTCGCCGATGGGGTGAGCGTGATCTGCTCGGGTCTTGTGGGCAGTCTGGGGAGCAACTCGTTGTCCAGCAGCGTGGGGCTGAGCATGATTTCCGCGACCACGTCGCGCCGCCTGGCCTGGTATGTGGGCGGCATGTTGCTGGTGGCCATCTGGATGCCCAAGATTCCGGCTTTATTGGCTTGCGCGCCCAATGCCTGCATGGGCGCCATTCTGATCTACACGGCGGCCGTATTGCTCACCACCGGCATGCAACTGGTGGCGTCGCGTATGCTGGATACGCGGCGGTTGTTTCTGGTGGGCTTCGCGTTGATTGCCGGACTGTCCGCCAAATACGCACCCTGGATGTTTACTGATTTTCCGGCCTGGCTGCATCCTTTGACCTCCACGCCGTTGACCATGGCCACGGCGACCGCCATGCTGCTCAATATGCTGTTTCGTATCGGCATCAAGAAAAAAGTCTCGGCGACCTGGTTGCCCGGACGTACGCCTTCCACTGAGATCTACGGTTTTCTCGAACATTGGGGACGTGTCTGGGGGGCGCGGCCGGAGGTGGTGCAACGGGCCACCCAAAGCCTGGTGGAACTCTATGAGGTCCTGTCTATGCCGGGGGTTGCCTCGGGCGCTATCGAGATCGAAGCCCGGTATGATGAATTCAACGTGCTGCTGTTGCTGCGCTATAGCGGCAAACACCTGGATTTCTTCGCTCCATTGCCCGCCAGCAAAGAGCTTCTGACCTGCGATACGGCCCTGATGCAACACGCGCTGCACCTGGTGCGCAGAGTAGCCGACAAGGCTGAATGCCGGCCGCGAAACGGCGGGCAGCTCGTACGTTTGGAGTTCGTGCATTAAAGACGACTACAATCCAAATCTTCTCGTCTGTATTTTTGTTGCCGGTAGAGTCTCCATATGGGAAGCTGTCGTATTGCATAGTAGCTCGAATGCTGTTGCGGAAAAAATCGCTGGCTCAAATCAGGCGATCCTGGTATGCATGGTCGCATTCCAAACAGGAACGTACCCGGCATCTGGTTTTTCAATAGTTGAACCAGGTCCTTGGTGCGCCAATAAGTACGCCCTTACGGGATACCCGCGTTGGTTTGTCCGGCCGAGCTTTCAGTCATGCCCCTGACCGCAAGCCCCTTAGTTCCGGCTGGACGCCCCTGCCTACGCGGGTATTTTTTTTGCCCGGCGTCGGGCATTCGCCCGGCTCAGGCGCGCGCGGCAAGGGTCCATAGCGTGAAGCTCTGGCTGGGAAGAAAATCATGGGCTCCGGCGGGCGTATAGCCTGCTTCCCCCATGATCCTGCTGATTTTTTCCATCGACGACACGTGGCGGAAGAGGGAAATAGGGTCCCAGAACGGGCCCGGCAGATAGTCGATGATAGCCACCCGTCCGTCCGGGCGCAGATATTTTCCAAGTTCCGCGAAGCATTCGCCCGGGTCCTTGAGTTCGTGAAACACACTGCGGCTGAAGACCAGGTCCAGGCTTTCTTCGGGCAGGGGCAGGGGCTTTTCGGACGCCAGCACGGGGGCGATGTTGACCAGGCCCGCCTCGGAGGCGCGGCGCAGCACATAGTTCAGATACGTTGGCTTGACGTCGGCCGCGTACACTTTGCCCGATACGCCCACCTGGCGGGCAAAGGCCAGGCTGAAGTACCCGCCGCCCGATCCGAAATCCAGCACCGTCTGTCCCGGCTCAAGCGCAAGCGTTTCGAGAATCTCGCCCGCGCGTCTGTTGGGCCTGTCAGCCTCATAATTCAACGCACGTAAAAACAGACTGGCGAACATATGATACCTCTGGAGACAGAGTACCCGTGTACTATTGCCAATTGAAAGTTTTTGGGGATTCTCAAGGACCTTTTTTCAAGAAGGTCCTTGAGCCGCCGGAGGCATGTCAGCTCCGGTTTTGAAAGCGGCGTTCCCAGTCAAAGTCTTTGCTGGTGACGATATGTTCCATCCGCCTGATCCGGCGGTCCATGTTTTCGAATTTGCGTTTCACCCGTTGCAGGGCCATGCCGCGCGAGCCCGTGTAAGAATTATAGAATTCGCGTTCGGCCGTGCTTTTGAAAGGCACCACGGGTTCGGGCTTCATCAGCAGTCCGCCGATCAGATACAGTCCGGCCATGGGCCAGAGTCCGGTGAACAGCAGCAGCAGCACGGCAAATGCCCGGACCCAGAAAACGTTCAGATCGAAATATTCGGCCAGACCGCGGCAGACGCCCAGTATCACGCCTTTGCGCGAGCGGTACAGTCCGCGTTCGCGCCTGTCGAGGTTATTCCGTACGTATGGCATCGTCTCTCTCCTTGTAGCTGTCGCGGCCATTATCCCGCTTGTCGTCCTGTTCCTGTTCCTTGTCCAGCAGCAGGGTCTCCAGGGTTTCGATGCGGTCTTCCATCCGGTTCAGGCTGTTGTATATTTCCTGGATCATCCGCGTTTCGCTTTCGCGCTCTTCGCTGTCCTGACCCGAGCCGCCGCCCCGCAACATTTTAAAGACCAGTACGGCCAACAACGCGAGCACAAGGACGCCTATCAGCATCACGCCCATGACGGCTCCCATGAAATGAAACATAAACACAGCCTCCTGAATGAAAGTTTCGCCTTATCCTGCCACGCAACAGCCGCGCTGCAAAGCATTACTTGCCGGCTCCGCGTTCCTTTTTCAGCGCTTCGAGTTCCTCCTGGATCTCGTCCTCGCCTTCGAGCAGGGCGAATTCATCGACCAGGCTGGGCTTGCGCGTCGGATTGATGATCTCGGCCTCGGCCTCCATACGCTCGATACGCTGTTCAAACTGCTCGAAGCGCAGAATGGCGTCGTTGCTCTCGGCCTTGCGGATGTCCTGCTGGGCCTTTTTCTTGGACGTGGCGCGGATGTGGCGCTGCACCAGCACGCGCTGCCGCTCCTGGGCGGTTTTCAGCTTTTCCTCCAGCTGCATGATGTCGTCCTGGGACTGCTTGACCAGCTCGTCCAGATATCCGGCCTCGGCCTGCAGCTGCTCGGAACGTTCTTCCCAGCGCCGTTTTTCCACCAGGGCTTCCTTGGCCAGGTCTTCGCGTCCTTTGTCCACGGCCAGAACGGCGCGGTCCTTCCAGGTGTCCACGTGCTTCTGCACGTCTTCCAGCTCGCGCCCGACCTTTTTCCTGTCGGCCATGGTGCCCGCGCAGGAGGCCTTGATCTCCACCAGGGTTTCCTCCATCTCGCGGATCATCAACCGGACCATTTTTTCCGGATCCTCGGCCTTGTCCAGCATGGCGTTGATGTTCGAACCGATAATGTCTCTGAAACGTGTGAAAATACCCATAACAAGCCTCCTTTGGCATGGTTGCGGTCAGTTTCCCATGATATAGCATAACCCGTGCCAGGAAGTGGAATAAAACTAACTTGTTGATTTTGTGGAAATAGCTCATTTGGCAAAAAAAGATTGTTGTGGTAAAATTTACTTAATTATTTTTATTTAGACCAATAGATAGTTATTTTTACCATAGTGAGGCGGCTATGACGGCTGACAATCTTCCGCGCCATGCGCTGGATGTCGAACCGCTGGGCAGCTCGGAGGCTTTTCTGGAATTCAGCGAACACCTGGCCCGGGCCGCGCAAGTGGACCGGCCGGTGTTGCTGGTGGGCGAACGGGGCACGGGCAAGGAACTGGCCGCGGCCCGGCTGCACTACCTGTCCAAGCGCTGGCAAGGGCCCTGGGTGGCCTTGAATTGCGCGGCCATTGCCCCGGAGCTGGCTGAATCCGAACTCTTCGGCCACGAGACCGGCGCGTTCACCGGAGCCGTGGCGCGGCGTATCGGGCGTTTCGAGGCAGCGGACACGGGCACCTTGTTTCTGGACGAGCTCGGCCAGCTCTCCCAGGCGGCCCAGGGCAAAATTCTGCGTACGGTGGAGTACGGCGTGTTCGAGCGCATCGGCAGTACGCGTACGCTGCGTACGGACGTACGAGTGGTGGCGGCCACCAACGCGGACCTGCCGGGCATGGCCGCCAAAGGGGAGTTCCGGGCCGACCTGCTGGACCGCCTGAGTTTTCTGGTACTCACCCTGCCACCCCTGCGGGCCCGAGACGAGGACATCCTGCTTCTGGCCAATCATTTCGCTCAACGTATGGCGCAGGAACTGGGGTTTACCGGCCTGATCCATTACGGTCCGCGCGCCTTGCAACAGCTCGTATCCCACCCCTGGCCGGGCAACATCCGCGAACTCAAGAACACTGTGGAACGTTCGGTGTTCCATACGCGGGGTGATGAAATCGAGTCCCTCGAACTGGACCCATTTGCCTCGCCCTGGCGGCTGCGTAGCCAGGAAAGCAGGCGGAATGCAGATAACGCCCCGGAGCAGGAAGCGCCGCAGCCGCCAGCGGCGCCCGCCGACCTGGACGCGGACTTGCGGAGCTACACCATACGCGCCCTGCGCCAGGCCCTGGAGGAATGCAGACACAACCAGCGCGCCGCGGCCAAACGGTTGGGGCTCAGCTATAACCGCTTCAGGGGCTTGTACCGGAAATATGAGGGGGAGTTGGGAGAGGGTGCATGAAGGTCTCAATGAGTGGAGAATGATTTATATGTTTACTTGTGTAAAAGAACCTCTTAAAATTCTGATGGCGTAGTAAAAAATGGTAAAAGAATAGCCAGAGGTTTTTCAGTTTCAAGCCGTACCAACTGCCCCTACAACAAAATTTTTTTGATAACAAATGATGATGTCTAACATTCAAATGGAAAATTTTTGTTATTTCATTATATAATGATTTGAAGGATCAATGACAATGAAAAACATGAGTAACATACTTATAAAATTTGCAAAACGAGCTGAAAAGGTTGATCCTGATATTTTGGTTGATAGTTTTGTTGATATTGGTCCACTTTTTACTGTTTTATCAACTACTGACAATCAAATTCTGTTTGGTCGTCGAGGTACTGGCAAAACACATGCTCTCGTTTATCTTGCAGAATCTATCAAAATAAAAGGCGATATACCTATATATATTGATCTTCGCCAAATAGGATCTACAGGTGGAATTTACGCAGACCCAGAAATTCCTTTTTCCGAAAGAGCAACAAAGTTATTAGTAGATGTATTGGCAAGTATTCATAATGAATTACTTGATGTGGCAACTCAAGAGAATTCTAGGGTTAACCTAAGTAAATTGGGTCCAGTTCTTGACGAGATGGCAGATGCTATAACTGAAGTCACAGTAAGTGGCCCGATTGAAGAAGAGCACTTTTCCTCTGACACGCAAGCCAGTAATGAAGAAGGCGATGTTAGTTTAAATGCTTCCTCGAAAGGTCTGAATTTAGGTCTTTCAAGTAAATCAAGTCTGCAACGACAGGAACAATCTACTTATCGGCAAAAGCTCTTAGGTAACCGTCTACATCATGTTAACTTTGGACGTGTTGGTGTTGTATTTAATAAGCTTATAAAAGCTATAGATGAAGTGCGAATTTGGATTTTCCTAGATGAATGGAGTGTCATTCCTTTAGAATTACAACCATATCTTGCTGACTTTATAAGAAGAAGTTTATTTCCCCCTTCAAACATTACGGTTAAAATAGGAGCTATAGAAAAGAGAAGTAGATTTCAACAATCTGTGGGTGAAATAGGTGATTACATTGGCATTGAGTTAGGAGGCGATGCTTCTGCCGACATTAATATGGATGATTATATGGTGTTTGAAAATGATGAAGCAAGAGCTGTTAAATTTTTTAGTGATATGATTTTCAAACATTTTCGAACATTTATATCTGAGGACGGAAGTGACAACTTCCCTTCATCTGCAACTGAGTTGGTTCGTTTGGTATTTACACAAGAGAGTGTTTTTCGGGAACTTGTCAGGGCCGCTGAAGGTATTCCTAGAGATTCCTTTTACATATTATCAATTGCTGCTCAGAAAGACTACAATCAACCTATTTCAATGGATACTATACGCAAAGCTAGTAAAACTTGGTATCAAAGAGACAAAGAAGCAGCAGTGACTGCTAACCAACGAGCTTTAGAACTTCTTCACTGGATTATTGATAAAGTAATTGCACATCGCCGTGCACGTGCTTTTCTTTTAAAAAGAACAGTTCGCTATGAACTCATAGATAATCTATTTGATTCAAGAGTATTGCATTTACTAAAAAGAAATATTTCTGCTCACGATCAACCAGGTCTTCGCTATGATGTTTATAAAATCGACTATGGATGCTATGTTGATCTTTTATCAACTGCTAGATCTCCTCAAGGTTTATTTGAAACTGACGAAGGAGATTATTTAGTAGTTCCTCCCGATGACTACCGAGCAATAAGGCGTGCCATTTTAAATATAGACGATTTTGAGAAGACATAGACCAAATAAGTTTAACAATGAACAGCCGCCACACCTGTACTACAATACCTGCTGAAATGTTCTGGAGGGGAGAGCTTTCCCTCTCGATTTCCCCTCACGAATTGCCGCAACAAAGCGAGGATGCATGTCTGAATCCGATTCCATAGCCCCGGCCCCGGAGGCAGCTCAAGACGTCGCCGGGCGTATTCTGGCCAACATCCGTACGGTGATGCGCGGGCAGGACCGGGCCATACGGCTTTTGCTGGCCGCGTTCGCCGCGGGCGGGCACGCCTTGCTGGAGGACGTCCCCGGTACGGGCAAGACCACCCTGGCCAAGGCTCTGGCGCAGTCTTTCAAGGCGGATTTCAAGCGCGTCCAGTTCACGCCGGATTTGCTGCCGTCGGACATTCTCGGGGTTTCGGTGTACGAACAGGGAGAAGGGCGCTTTCGTTTTTACGAGGGGCCCATCTTCGCCAATATTCTCCTGGGCGACGAGATTAATCGGGCCTCGCCCCGGACCCAGTCCGCCCTGCTGGAGGCAATGGCCGAGTTTCAGGTCAGCCTGGACGGCAAGCGGAGGCGGCTGCCCGAACCGTTTTTCGTGGTGGCCACGCAGAATCCGCTGGAATTCCACGGCACGTATCCGCTGCCGGAATCCCAGCTGGACCGCTTTGCCGTGTGTTTCGGGCTGGGCTACGTTTCGGAGGCCGAGGAAATCGCCATTCTTACCGAACAGACCAGCGGCCACCCGCTGGACAGCCTGAGGCCCTGCGCCGGACTGCAGGACGCGTTGCTGCTGCGCGAGGCGGTCCGGGCCGTTCGGGTGGATACGCAGATCAAGGAATACATCGTCCGGCTGGCCGCTGCCACGCGCCAGGCTCCGGGCGTACGCCTGGGCGCCAGTCCGCGCGCTTCCTTGACCCTGATGCGCGTCAGCCAGGCCCTCGCGCTGCTGGACGGCTACGCCTTCGTGACTCCGGACGCGGTGCAGGAGGCGGCCGTGCCGGTTCTGGCCCACCGGCTGGGGCTCGAACAGCAGGCCCGCTTTTCCGGACAGGATGCGGCGCAGCTGCTGCAGGGCATCATCGAATCGCTCCCCGTGCCCGCCTGAGCCTGCCATGCGTGCCGTACGCGAACGTTTTCTCGACCTGATGGAATTCGCCAGGCGGCGCTATGGTCCGCTGCTGCAAGCCTTTTGGCGTACCGGGCAGCGATCCTGGCGGCGTTTCACGCCCATGGGCCGGGTGGTCTTGTTCGGCTACGGCATAACCCTGTTGTTTGTGGTGAATACGCGCTCCAGCATGAACTACCAGCTGTTCACCCTGCTGCTGGTACTGCTGGCGGCGGCCTTTCTGGGTAGCCTGCTCATGGGGCGGCGGCGGAAATTCCTGGAGGTACGGCGCGTGCTGCCGCAGTACGCCACCGCGGGCGACGTGTTCGCCTATACGGTGGAGGTCCGCAACACCGGGCAGCAGGAGGAGGTCGAATTGCGGATCATGGAAACCCCGCGCATGGCGCGGTTTTCCGCGGATACGGGCCAAATGAAGGATACGGCTCAAACGAGAAGCGCCAACCGCCACGTCCGGGCCCGCTGGCGCGCGTTGCTGGAGCGTACGCCCGATCCCGAGGCGGACGAACCGCGTATCGGGCCGCTGGCCCCAGGGGAAAGCGCGCGCGTGCGTTTGAGCGTACGAGCGGCTGCGCGCGGATTGCTGGAGTTCGGGGCCGTGCAGCTGGCCCAGCCCGATCCGCTGGGGCTGTTTCACGCGTTCGCGAGAATGGGCGCCGACGATACGCTGCTGGTGCTGCCCAAACGCTACGCACTGCCGGCAGTGGAACTGCCCGGCGGACGGCGCTTTCAGCCCGGCGGCGTACACCAGAGCGCCAACGCGGGCGAGTCCGGCGAGTTCGCTTCGCTGCGCGATTACCGCAAGGGCGACCCCCCCAAGCACATCCACTGGCGCAGCTGGGCCAAAGTGGGCAGGCCCATTGTCAAGGAATACCAGGACGAATTTTTCACCCGCCACGCGCTGGTGCTGGATACCTTTCCGGACCCCGAGCGGTTGCCCGGCAACCGGGACGCGGCGTTGTTCGAGGAGGCCGTTTCCGTGGCGGCCTCGTTCGCGGTGCTGGAGCGCCAGGAAGACAGCCTGCTGGATCTGCTGTTCGTGGGCAACCGGGCCTACCGGTTCACGGCCGGGCGCGGCCTGGCCCAGTCCGGGCAGATGCTTGAGGCCCTGGCCGCGGTTGGTCCGTGCCTGAACAAGCCCTTTGAGCTGCTCCGGCAAACCGTGCTTGACCACGCGGCGCGTATCTGCGGCTGCATCTGCGTTCTGCTTGCCTGGGACAGCCCCAGGCAAGAGCTCGTACGCGGCCTGCTGGCAGCAGACGTTGCGCCGCTGGTCTTTGTTCTTCTGGACCCGCGCGCGCCCGAGCCGGATCCGGGGCCGTTGCGGGACAGGGCCACGAATTTTCATCCGCTGCGGCTGGGGCGGGTCAAAGAGGATCTGGAAAAATTGAGGACAAGCGGTTCGTTTTCAGTGTGAACGCAGTGCGTCCCTTCCCAGTCTGTGTTGGACAGCCTTTTGCCCTTTCGTTTGCGGTTTATAAGCGAAAGGACTTCATTCGTGGACGTGCCCATCGTCTCCCCGCGCAGGCTACTTTACGGCCGGCTGCTGCTGAGTGGAACAATGGATGCCGCCTCCGCCGAAGTTGATGCCCAGGGTGTTGATGGTCACGACTTCACGATTCGGGAAGGCTTTCTTCAGAACTTCGTACGCTTCCTGGTCCCGTTTTTTTACGGATTCGTCCATCCCTTCCATCCAATACTTCTGGGCCAGGACAACTCCGTTGGAAATCAAGAAGTTGCAGTAGCTCTGGGCTGGTACGACAGTCACGGGTTTGCCGATGGGGAACGCGGTCCCGTCACGAAAAGCAGGATACGACATGAGGCTGAAATAGGCCTCGTCGTCGGGCTCGGCGGTGAAGAATAAGGTCTCGGGCATGGGAATGCGGATAATTTTGAAAGGGTTCCCGTCCTGATCCCGGGCATTTTTGAGAATTTCGTAATTTTCTTCCATTCTTCGCCGATTTTCCGCCTCGACAGGTCCCTTTTTCGCGTCTTCTTCACTCACCTCGGCCAGCAGGATGGTATCCGGCGAAATAAAACGGCAATACTCGTCCATATGGTTGTTGGCCGATGCGCTCCGATAGACTGGATCGCCCTGCGGTCCTCGCATGGTTGTGATGTTGTAGGGCTCGTCGTCCACGGTTCCGTGCTTGAGCCAGATGAAATTTGTCACGCCCAGCATGTCGGAGAGTTCTTTCTCGATGTCCGCGCGGGACAGGTTGGGGTTACGTTGAAACTCGCAGCTTTCAGTGACAAGTATGCTGCCCTTGCCGTTAAGTTCGCGGTCTCCACCCTCGCTGACCAAGCGGGTCATGCGGCTCGGCACTTGAAGGTCCTCTGCGATGGTGCGGTCGACTTTTTCCATCATACGGGCTTGGGTGTCATGGGTGGGGAAGTAGCCCCAGCAATTGAAATTGAAATCCGCTATGCTCTTGTTCCCTTTGCCGTCCACCGTGAAGATGGGGCCAAAGTCACGCCAGTAGAGCATGGTGAAGGGAATAACGTAAAATGAAATGCTTTTCTGGTCCACCTTGTTTTTCGTGAGTACATCCATGACATGCTTTTTCTGACGTTCGTTCGGCACGCATACATACACTTTTACCTGCCTGGACAACTCCGTAACCATTTTCAGCAGCACGGGATCGGTCTTAAATCCCTTGATATACTCTTTAGTCAGCCAGCCAACCCATACGGCTTCTTGTTGCTCAAATTCACCGGGAAAACGCCACTCGGCAGTATCTTTTGCAAAACTCAATGCCTGTGCTGAAAACAATATGAGCATTACGGTTGCGAGTATAAAACAACATTTTTTCGGCATGGTTTATTCCTCCCGAAGTACTACATTAAAGTGGTTGAACAGAACATATGTTCCTCTGTTTGTGCTTTAGAGGAGTGTCTTTAATTTTGCGGAATTTTTCAATAGCCAGTCAGCATTTTTTGGCAATGAGTTGAAAAATGGTTGCATCGTTTCCGTTCATCGTCAGAATAGCAATGGTTTCTTCATGGATGATTTCAAAATCGGCCAGGAGTTCATAGA
The DNA here is from genome assembly GCA_963677785.2 of Desulfovibrionaceae bacterium. Lineage (GTDB taxonomy): Bacteria > Desulfobacterota > Desulfovibrionia > Desulfovibrionales > Desulfovibrionaceae. The sequence goes on from CAXXDH010000003.1 coordinate 2,008,418, forward strand.
TCCAGGATATCTTGTGATGGCGGACAACGCCGCCATCAGAGAGCCGGAATACCCCGGGGGTGTCGAATTCGTGGGCAAACGCGGCATATCTGTCCTGATTTCTTTGATCCGGCTGAAAGGGGTAATCACTGAGATAGACAATGCCTCCAGGTTGCAAGACACGATGCAATTCCGCGAGAATTTGTTTTTGTCCCGCATCGGTGGGCACGCATGTGAGAACAGCCAGTAAGGTGCAGGCGGAAAAGTGGTTGTCGGCAAAAGGCAAGCTGCTGTTTTCCAGGTGCAGTAAATGCAGCCCGTCATGCATTCTCTTGCCCCGTTGTATCATTTCATAGGAGATGTCAACACCTGTGACATCCGTATAACCATGATCTTTCAGAAACGCGCATGTCCTGCCATAGCCGCAGCCGTAGTCCAGTATCTTGTCTTCCGGCCCGACCAGGTCATGGAATCTATCCATTTGAATGGGATGACTGAAAGTCTTTTTGTCCGCAACGCTATCCCAGTATGATCGTTGACAATCGAGAGTATCCATATTTTGTCTCCTGCTGGACGCGGATTGTAAGACAACAGTGTAAAAGTGCAGTAAAAAAGTGGCTGTCCAGCGTAGCAAAGGAGGATACCTTGAAGATGTAGTATCTTGCAATAGTTGGAAATAAAAACTATAACGCGCTATAATAGAAACGGTTTTTTGTGTCTTAAGAGGGGGTGAGGATGAAACCGCCGCTGTTCTGCCTGGCCGCAACTCTGGTGTTTTGGGGCTGGCTGACCGGGTTTCTTGTCCCGGCGCTGCTGATGGCCGTGCTGCTGGAGGTCGCCGGGCCGTCCGGCGTGCGGCTGCGTATCCGGCACAGGGATATGAACCGTGTGGCGGATTTGTGCGTGCTCTTTGTGTCGGGCGCGGTTGTTTATCTGTTTTTCACGCCGTTGGACAACGATACGCGCCTGCCGCTGCTGGTGACGCAGTGGAGCCCCATGTTGTTTTTTCCTCTGGCCGTGGCGCAGGCCTATGCGGAGACGGAGCGGTTCGCGCTGTTCGCTTTGGTGCCGGTGCTGGGTACGCGCCGGTGCGGGCAATATGATACGGCCGGCCGAAAGGCCGCAAGGACCAATCTGCTGTTTCCGTATTTCGGGCTCGTGCTGCTGGCCGCGGGCAGCGCCAACCAGCGCTACGACTGGTATTATGCGGTGTTGTTCGCGCTGGTGGCCTGGGCGCTGGCCGCGGCGCGTCCCGTACGCGCGCCCCGTACGCGCTGGCTGGGAGTGCTGCTGGCCTGCGGTGTGATCGGGTATTTCGGCCAGGATTATCTGGACCAGCTGCAGGCCCGGATGCGCGGCTGGGCAAGAGGGTATGACCCCTACCGCCGCGAGACCACCATAGGCAGCCTGGGCGAACTCAAGCTCTCGGACGAGATCCTGATGCGCGTCCGTCTGGAACCGGGCCAGGACGCGCCGCCGCTGTTGCGCGAAACCAGCTACAATTTTTACCAGGGCCGTACCTGGGAGGCTGCCGCAGGTTTTTTCGGAGTGGTGCAAGCCGCGGACGCGGCCAAGACCGATTGGCAACTGCACCCGGGGCTTGGCGCGTACGCATTCATGACTATCTACCGCTTTTTCCCGCGCAGGTTCGGTCTGGTCCCCGCACCCGGCGGCACCACCCGGATTTCGGCCTTGCCCGCCCGTGAGCTGCTGCAGAACAACCTGGGCGCCGTCAAGGCGGAACGGGCTGACGGGCTGTGCGCCTACCGGACCTGGTATCTGCGGCATACGGTGCTTGAAGGGCCGCCCACTCCGGTGGATCGGGTAGTCACGCCCAGGGTTCGTCCTGCCCTGGAAGAGACCGTACGCGCCGCCGGGCTGGATGCGGCGCCACGGGAAAAAGCCCCGAGCCTGCTGCGCCAATACATCTGGAAACATTTCAGCTATTCGCTACGGTTGACGCAAGGCGATGAGAACACGGACGCACTGAGCGATTTTTTACTGCGTACGCGCCAGGGCCATTGCGAGTATTTCGCCACGGCCGCGGCCATGCTGCTGCGGCAGATAGGTATTCCCACCCGTTATGTCGTAGGGTACGCGTTGCTGGAATACGATTCGGACTCCAAGATGTATCTGATACGCGCGCGCCACCGCCACGCCTGGGCCATCTATTACGCGCAAGGAGGCTGGCACGTGCTGGATGCCACCCCGCCGAACTGGGGCGAGCTGGAATACCGCAGTCCGGGGTTCTGGCAGCGGCTGGCGGATTTTCGCTCCAGTGCCGTGTTCGCTCTGGGGCGCTGGCGCTGGCTGGAAGAGCGCGGCAAGGTCAAGACCACGCTCCTGCTTGTGGCTCTGGGGCTGGGCGTACTGCTGGCGGTGCGTATCTTCCGGCAGCAAGGCCGCCGGATGCTCCGTCGCGCGGGCCGTGGGACAGAGAGGCCGGACGGACGGGGAGAAGAGGGATTGCCCTTTGCCCTGGTGGAAGCCAGGCTGCGCAAGCGCGGACTGGTACGCCCGGACTGGCAGCCGCTGGAGCAGTGGCTGCGCGCCAACCACCTGGACGGACTGCTGCCCGCGCTGCGGCTGCACTACAAACAGCGCTTTGATCCGGAAGCCTTCAGTACGGCGGACCGCCAAAGCCTGGAACGGCTCGTGGAAGCCTGGCTGCGGAGCTGAAATTTGCAATCGTGAATGTTGTCCCCAAAAAAAACGCCTGCCGAAGCGCTTCGACAGGCGATGGAAAGACAAGGCGGACAGGCGGCGTCAGCGGAAAAAACGCGTATTTTCTTCAATTTTGATCAAAATGGGAATCATCAGGAAGAGCACCAGGAAGATCAGAGAGAAACAAAGCAGCATCAAAATATAGGTTCTTTCCTTGTACGAGGCGTCCCAGCGGCCTTTTTCCTGGCGTACGAGCTGAATAAAAATCCTGTTGTACTTGTTGGCCATGGTCATGAAAAGGGCCTTTTTGTCGGTTCCTTCAAGGTTGAGGTCCTTTTGCTGTTCCAGCCAGTCCTGGTAGCCGCCCAGAAAGTCATAGAGGCCGTCCACAAAACGTGTTCTGCGGTTGATGGGCGTGCTGGCCAGCCATTCGACGATGGTTTCGTAGGTTCCGGTATCCAGGTTGTAGTCTTTTATGATGTTCTTGATATGCGAATCGTACTTATTGGTGACGGCTCGCTTGGTGTCAATCATGGAAAAGTCGAGTTCTTTCTTGCTCTGGTTGGAAACATCCAGATAGGGCAGAAATTCATCAAATTCCGGCTCCTGCAGTCTGTCCGGAGCAGCTCCCAGATACATGAACAGTCCGATGACGAAGAGGATAAGACATAGCGATGCTATGCACAGAGACGTTATCTTTCCGAATCGCAGGAAGAGGTTGGTCATCCTGTCTGATTTGCCGGAGTCGTACATTCCAGCACCTCGCTTGCTTGTTGGTTTGTATTTCGCGCCCGTATAATAAATAGCGCATTGTTTATCTGGTGTATCCTGGGGCGCACGCAAAAGACAGCATATATGCCTTTCGCCCGGTCAAATCAAGGGCCTCATTTTCATAAAAAAGGAGCGGGAGCGAAAAGCGCATTCCGTGGCTGCGCATTGCGTTTTCCAGAGCAAAATGCGTATAATTGAAGCTCCCTGGCCTGTGGTGTTGCGAAACAGGCCGCAACGGCTGCGAAAAAGAGGCGAAATAATGGAACTGAGCGCCCTCAAACAGATCGGCCGTTTCAATGAGATCGTTCTGACGCTCTTCAAATACGGTTTTCATGACACGGTGGAACGGATCGGACTGCCCACGGGCATGTTCAAACGCGAACGCGTGGGGCCGTATGCGCAGGAGCACGCTTTTGCGCGTGTCCGCTTGATGCTGGAGGAGCTGGGTCCCACCTTCATGAAACTGGGACAGATTCTTTCCATGCGTCCGGATCTGGTGCCCGCGGCTTTGTGCGACGAGCTGCGGCATCTTCAGGACCAGGCTCCGGCCGCGCCCTATGACGAAGTGCGCAGTCTGGTCGGCGATGCCCTGGGCCGTCCGTTGCAAGAGGTGTTTGCGGAGTTCGATCCGGAGCCCCTGGCCGCCGCCTCCCTGGGGCAGGTGCACCGGGCCGTGCTGCGCAAAGAAGGCATTGAAACCGCGGTCAAGGTGCTTAAACCCGGCATGCGCCGGACCATGGAGCTGGACCTGCAGATTCTGGTCACCCTGGCCGATCTGCTGGACGGTAGAATCAGCGCGCTGCGTACCCATGATCTCCCGGCCATAGTGGCGGAGCTGCGCAAAGGGCTGCTGCGCGAGCTGGATTACGGCTACGAAGTTCGCAATATGCGTGTGGCGCGCAACAACCACAGGGACATGCCCGAAGTCCTGATCCCCGACGTATTCATGGAATATTCCAACGACCGGATCATCACCATGGAGATGATGCGCGGCAAGATCCTGGATGAGATCCGCGACGAAACTGATGAGAAGCGCGCGCGCTGGGCGTCGGTCACGCTGCGCGCTCTCACCCGCCAGGCCATGGGCGACGGGTTTTTCCATGCCGATCCGCATCCGGGCAATGTGCTGTTTTTGCCCGAGGGCAAAGTGGCTCTGCTGGACTGGGGCATGGTCGGGCGTTTGACATCCAACATGCGTCACGCTCTGGTGGACCTGCTTCTGGCCGCTTCCGAACGGGACAGCGAACGGGTGGTCAACGTGCTGTTTCGCATCTCGGCGCGGAACCGCAATGTGAACACTCTGGCCGTGGAGCAGGAGGTGCTGGACATTCTGGACCTCGGACTGAACACGCCCTGCAAGGACATTCACATCGGGCAACTGCTGCAGGAGCTGCAGCACGCGGTGGACAAGTACGGTTTGAGCTTTCCGCCCTCGCTGACCATGCTGGGCAAATCCATCCTGACCACCGAGGGGTTGTCACGCGAACTTTCTCCGGACGTCAATTCCATCACCGAAACCGCGCCCCTGTTCAAGCAGCTGGCCAGAGAACGCTATTCGCTGCGTACGGGCGCGCGGACGCTGCGCAACCTGCTGACCGGCTTTCTGGATCTGCAGCGGTCATTGCCCGAACGGCTGGACATGCTCTTCAAAAAGGCCGAGCAGGGCGAGGTCAGCGTCCGCTTCAAACACGAGAACCTGGAAGGCATCCGAGCGACCATGGACCAGGCCAGCGAACGCCTGGCCCTGGCCGTTATTCTGGGGGCGCTGTTCGTGGGCTCGTCTCTGTTGATCACCACCGGACTGCACCCCCTGCTGTTCGGCTATCCGGCCCTTGGCGTCATCGGCTTCATCATTTCGGGCGCGCTGGGGCTGTTTTTCGCCATCACGATTTTCCGGCGCAAGAAGTTTTGAGCATTTCCGAACACTGCCCCGGCCGGGCCGCTTATCCCTTTGCCCTTGCCAAGTAAGTGGGCGGCCGCGCCCTCTTTGTTGAATACCATTTTTCATTTGGAAAAAATGCTCTACGTGAAAAAGTATTTGTTTTATACTACTGCATTGTAAGTATAAGAGATTAGGAATATTTTTCATTTCATGGCGACATTTTTGCACGATGTGGCGCGGTAGTTGCATATGTCGAAATGGGCACGATTTTTTGTTTTTGACCTTGCGGCTTTTTCTGGATTGCCCGAAAAAACGCAAGGCCTGTTTCAGGGGATATTCGCAGTTTTTTGTTCAAACAGTATCAAGGAGAGGGGTGATGCAGGTATCCGGTAAAAAAATCAGTTTTTTGTTGGCTGCGACATTGGCTTTGACCCTGTTGTTTTCCAGTGCGGCTCTGGCCTTTAACTGTTCTGGTAAGCTCAATAGTTGCACGGGCGTGTATGCTGGCTCAGGGAGCCAGATTTGTACCAAATTCAGACGAGCAGTCATGAAGCACAGAGAAAAATTATGCCATCTATACTTTCAGTACTATAGAAATATCGGCAGTAATACGTGTAAGAGTGGAACAGCGGCCACCTATAGTAGTTGTGGGGACGCTGTGAACTAGCGGAATGGTTGAGGCGGCTAGGCGACATTGAGAAATATGCGGGCGCCTCTTAATTTGGCTATAGCTGTAGCACCACGGGGGAATACCACGGGGGAACACCACGGGCGGCCGGTACTGACGCTGCAGTATCCGGTCGCCTTTTGTTTCTCTAAAACCTGTCTTGCAAAAAACGGACTTTTCTAGTAATTATCTAGAAAAAAATGCCGCCAGGAAGGAATACCTCCATGCTCCAGCCCGACAATGTGTTCACGAACCAGGTCATTCGTCTCACGCGCCAGGATTGCATCACGTACGAGAAGTTGCTCGAACGCGAGGTGGCGTCGTTTGTGCCTTTCGAATCGCACAGCCTGTATTTTCCGCAGACTCCGCCCGCGAACATGCGTCCGGAGAGGGAAGGCGCGGGCTGGCGCGCCGAATATCTGCCCGACGAACGCAAGCTGCTGGTGCCGCTGGCCCTGGGCGGCGAGCTGCTGGGGATTTTTCAGGCACGGGGCGTGCGGCTGCGCGCGCCCAAGAGCATGCTGCCGCTGCTGAGCCGCATGGGGAGCGTATGTGTGGAAAAGCTGCTGCTCTACAAACGTTCCATCCGCTGCGCCCAGACCGGTCTGCTGGCGCGCGAGCCCTTTGTTTCCTTGCTGGAGCGCGAGATGGAAGGGGTGTGCGCCTGTCTGAGCCCGAGCATGGAAGGCAAGGACGGCCTGGACGCTCCGGCCTACAAAGCGGGCGTACGGGTGTTCTGGATCCGCATCAAGGGAATGCGCGATCTGCAGCGGCGGTTCGGCTTTATGCTGGCCGAGGACCTGCTGCGGGATCTGGCTCAAGGTATCGAGCAACTGACGCCCGGCCAGGCGGTTTGCGGAAGGGTGGCGGACAACGGATTCGCGCTGTTGCTGCCCGAGGCCGCGGGAAACGGCGTGGTGCAGCTGGCGCACAATCTGGTGGCCGAACTTTCGAGCCGCACCCGGACGCATGATCTGACCGGTGAAGAGGTCGGCGCGGCCTGTTCCGTGGGGATGGCCCATTTTCCGCGGGATCTGGAAGGCGCGGCCTTCGAACGTTCGCTGGCCGAGCAGGCCCGCGAACTGCTGCGCAAGGCCCAATGCGCGGCCGAGGCGGCTTCCGAGCCCGGCGTGGAAAAGGTGCTGCCCTTTTCGCGGATCATCAAACAGGGCGGTCTGGTCAAAGAGCTGCTGCCGTACAACCAATTTTTGCTTTCCATCGGACGGATTACCGGCGCGGTGAAAGGCCAGCGTTTTCTGGTCTGGGACGCGCAACATACGCCCGATTCGGACGTAGCGCACAAGGCCGAGGTGGTGCTGGTGCAGGTGGAGGATACGAGCGCCCGGGCCGAGCTGGTGCACCAGCTGGACCCCACCATCCGTATCGAGGCGGGCGACAGGCTGACTCTGCTGGGAGAAGCGCCGTCCGGACTCTGGGCGGAAATGGACCAGGCCGAAGGCGAAAACACCGCCGGACTGCTGCCGTTCCGCGAATTTCTGGCCATGTTCGCCACCATGCGCGAAACCTGCCAACGCTTTCAGCTCAGCTTGGTCCGGCTGCAGCCCGCGGGATCCGACGCGGGAGCGCGGATGCATGAACTGGCCGAACAAAACGCCGAGCGGGTCGTGACTCTGGCGCGCGAACGCTTCGGCGCGGACCTGCCCGCCAGCCGCTTCAGCCTGCACAGCGTGATGTTTTTTCATGCCGACACGGACGCGGACGAACTGCTGCGGGGCTACACGGAATTTTGTACGGGCCTGAACACCGAACACGGCATCCAGACCGCCGTCGGCATCGCGGCGTATCCGCATCTGAATTTCAAAAAGGCGGATATCCTGGAAAACTGCCGCAAGGCCCTGGACTACGCGCTGCTGCTGCCCGAACCCCATGTGGGGCTGTTCGATTCGCTGGCGCAGAACATCAGCGCGGACAAGCTGTTCAGCCAGGGGGATCTGTACGGGGCGCTCGAAGAATACAAGCTGGCGTTGCTGGCGGACGCGGCCAACAATCTGGCGCGCAATTCCCTGGGCATCTGCCTGGCGCGGCTGGGCAAGCTGGACGATGCTCGGCGGCAGTTCGAGGAGGTCATCGAACGGGACGCCGCGGACCTGATGGCCATCTATAATCTCGGACACATTTACCAGCGCCTCGGAGAGGCTGCCAAGGCGCGTACGTCCTATGAACGTTGTCTGAAGCTGGATCCAGCCCATGTTTTCAGCCTGATTCGGCTGGGTCAGATGGCGGAGAAAAAAGGCGACCTGGACAAGGCCCGGAGTTTGTTCAAGCGGGCCGCAGGGCTGGAAGACGGCCGCGGCCTGACCCACAGGCACATGGCCCGTCTGGCCCTGAAGCTGAACAACGCGGAAGAGGCGCGCGAACACCTGCACCAGGCCCTGTTGTTTGATCCCAAGGACGCCCTGGCCCTGGGGCTGCTGGCCAGGCTGTACCTGGAAAACGGCGACGATACGCAGGTGGCCGAGACCCTGGCCAAGCAGAGCGTGGCGATCCGGCCCGAACAAAAAAGCTCCTGGATTGAACTCTCCCGTATCTACGACCGGCAGGGCAGAAACCGCGAAGCCCAGGACGCCCTGGCCAAGGCCGCATCATTATAATAATGGTTGTAAAATGGTTGCAACAGTCGTTGTAAGAGTCCTTGCAGATAAGCCTGACCGGCTGCCAGACAATTTTTTTGCCGGCATGCAAGCGGACTCCGGCAAGCGGCGGAGAACAGGCGCTGCAGACCTTCCTTACCTCGTACGCTTCCCTTGACAAAGCCCGGATCGGGTCCAATATAAACATTCCGGCCGGGAAATTTGGCCAACCCGGCCTTGATGCCCCTACAGAAGACATGGTATATTATTTATAAGACGGCTCAAGTAACCTTGTTCCGGGCATGGCATACAGCTTTGGACTGAATTATTATGACATTTCATATCATCACTTTTGGCTGCCAGATGAACGCCAATGATTCCGACTGGCTGGACCGCGCTTTGCGTGCGCAGGGCCTGGAACGGGCGGAATTGGGGCAGGCCAAGATATACATACTCAACACCTGCAGCGTCCGGGAAAAGCCCGAACTGAAGGTCTACAGCCTGCTGGGCAGGTTGAAAGCCTATTGGGAACGGGATCCAGAGGTTTTTGTCGCCGTGGGCGGCTGCGTGGCCCAGCAGGTCGGAAAGCGTTTTCTGGAGCGTTTTCCTTTTGTTCGGCTGGTGTTCGGCGGAGACGGCGTGCCCATGGCGCCCCAGGCCATTCAACGGCTTCAGGAAGATCCCCGGCTGCGCATCAGCCTGCTGGATTTTTCCGAATCGTACGCCGAACGTCCGAGTCACGCGCGGCAGCGCCCTGCGGGCGCGGTGCAGGCCTTTGTGAACATCATGCAGGGCTGCGACAATTTTTGCGCCTACTGCATTGTTCCCTATGTCCGCGGACGACAGAAGTCCCGGACCAGCACGGCCATTCTGGAGGAATGCCGCCAGCTGGCCGAGCACGGCGCGCGCGACATCTCACTGCTGGGGCAGAACGTGAACTCCTACGGCCTGGACAAGGGCGGGGACGGGGTCAGCTTCGCCTCTCTGCTGCGGCAGGTGGCGGCCATCCCCGGCGTGGAACGGCTGCGATTCGTCACCTCGCACCCCAAGGACCTCTCCGACGAGGTCATTGCGGTCTTTGGCGAACTGCCGGAACTCTGCCCGCAGCTTCATTTGCCCCTCCAATCGGGTTCGGATACCATTTTGCGCGCCATGGGGCGGCGTTATGACCTGAGCCGCTATTTGAATCTGGTGGACAACTTGCGCAGTGCGCGTCCGGAAATCACCCTGAGCACGGATTTCATCGTGGGGTTTCCCGGCGAGACCGAAGCAGATTTTGCCGACACCATCCGTGTCATGAAAGAAGTGGCTTTTGAAGCGAGTTTTTCATTTCAGTATTGCGACAGGCCCGGCGTACGGGCCGAGCGTATGGCCCCCAAGGTGCCGGAAGAGGTCAAAACCGAGCGGCTGGCCCGTCTGCAGGCCCTGCAGGCGGAACTGACGCGCCGCGCTCTGGCCCGTACCGTGGGTACGGAGGTCCAGGTGCTGCTCGAAGGCGTCAGCAAAAAGCAGAATCTTCCCGGCAAGGATGCGTCCGGGCAAATCTCTTTGCGCGGACGCGATGCGCACGGCCGCGTCGTGAACCTGGGCTGGCCGGCTCCTACGGGCTGGCAATTCTGCCCGGAACAGGGAACGGCCATGCCGCGCGTGTTGTCCGGATTGACCGGCAAGATTGTTCCAGCAGGAATTGTAGCGGCAAAGAAACACTCACTCTTTGGGAAAGCGACAGGTGAGCCATGGTAGAAATGAAAGTCTATGGACTGGCCCTGGATGAGGACACGCAGGTTCCGGTGTTGGTGCTCAAGGACAAGGAAGAAAAATCGGTGCTGCCCATCTGGATCGGCGCCATGGAGGCAATGGCCATTTCTCTTGCTCTCAACGGAGTCAAGCTGCCGCGCCCCATGACCCACGATCTGCTGCTCTCCACCATCAGCGCGCTGGATGCCAAGGTTATGGCCGTGAACGTGATATCCTTGAAAGACGGCACCTATTACGCGGAAGTGGAAGTGGATCAGGGCGGGGTACGCAAGAACATCGACTGCCGCCCCTCGGACGGCATTGCCCTGGCCTTGCGCGCCGAAGCGCCCATTACAGTGGATGAGGAAGTGCTGACGCAGGCTGAGACGGAAAAAAAGATCGACGCCAAGCCCGTATTGCATACCAATGATGCCGACAAGTGGAACGAACTGTTGGAAAAATTGAACATCGACGACACCAAATACAAAATGTAGGCGCAATGATAGATCTGCATACGCATACGACATTCAGCGACGGCGAGCTGATTCCCGCCGAATTGCTCAGGCGCGCGCGCGTGGCCGGATACCGGGCCGTGGCCTTTACCGACCATGCGGACGCCAGCAATCTGGAACTGATTCTGACGCATATGGCCAAGGTGGCGGGGAGTTACTCGGCCTATTCCGGCATCGACTGCTTTTTGGGGGTGGAGGTGACCCACGTGCCGCCGGGACTCATCGCGCCCACTGTGGAGCGGGCTCGTGAGCTGGGCGCGCAGATAGTTGTGGTGCACGGCGAAACCCTGGTGGAACCCGTGGCCCAGGGGACCAATCTGGCCGCCATCGAAGCCGGTGTGGACGTGTTGGCCCATCCGGGGCTGATAACGGACGAGGAAACCGCTCTGGCTGTCGAAAAGGGCGTGCACCTGGAAATCACCACGCGCAAGGGGCATTCGCTGTCCAACGGGCATGTGGTCTGCATGGCGCGCAAACACGGCGCCAGGCTGGTCATCAACAACGACGCCCATGCGCCCGGCGACCAGGTCTCCCGCGAGTTGCGCAAAAATATCGCCCTGGGCGCGGGCATGAGCGCGGACGAATACGAAACTGCGGAAGCCAATTCCGCACGGATCGTCGAACGCATGATCGCCGCCTGCAAATAGCCCGGCCTGCGCGCAACCACTACCAAAGCAAGCGAGCAAAGCAATGTCCAAGTCATTGGACGACAAAATCGAATGTGCGGCTGATTTCTGGCGCGATGCCAAATTTCCCATTGCTTTGACCGGCGCTGGCATTTCCGTGGCCAGCGGCATTCCGGATTTCCGCAGCCCGGGCGGTCTTTGGGAACGCTACGATCCCGGACTGGTGGCTTCCATTTCGGGACTGCGTACGCGGCCGCGCAAGGTCTGGGAGTTTCTGCTGGATCTGGAAGAGCTCACCCGCGAGGCCCAGCCCACTGCCGCGCACAAGGCCTTGGCGGAGCTGGAAGCTGCCGGGAAACTGTACGGCGTGATCACCCAGAACATCGACAATTTGCATCAGCGGGCCGGGTCTGAACATGTGGTCGAATATCATGGAACGGCCGCCCGTTACTATTGCATGTGGTGCAAGAAGGAATTCGATCCGGCGCACATCCGAACGCTTCGAAAGGAAAATCTGCCCTGGTGCTGCGACGAATGCGGCAAAGTCATCCGTCCTGATATTGTTTTTTACGGTGAAATGATTCCCTCCAAAGCAACTGCCGCGAGCAACCAGCTGGTCTCCAAAGCCGATCTGATGCTTATCGTGGGCACTTCCGGGGAAGTCGCCCCGTGCAATATGCTTCCTTCACGCGTGGCCTCTCACGGCGGCGTGGTCATAGAAATTAATCTTGGCCGTACGAATTTCAACGGCGTGACTGATTTGCGTTTCGATGCTTCCGCCGATGAAGTGCTTCCTGCCATTGCCAGGCTCGTTCTGGACAACTAGCGAATCCGGAGAGGGGCCTGTCTGCGCGAAATAAGCCGTTGCGGTTTCGCCTAATTGATAGTTGTTCTCTTTGGCCTGAATGGGCTGTTTTTTCGAAAAAATTGGGGTATAGTGTATCCGTAGCGGATGTTTTGTATCCAAACCCGAAATCGATGCGGCGTCAGGGGGGGCTATGGAGTACGCAAAAAGTGGTCGAACGGCGGCCGTTCGTTATGACGCAGTGGCTATCGGCGTTTCTGCGGGCGGATTGAACGCCCTGCGTACGATCCTTCCGGAGTTGCCTGCGGATTTTCCCGCGGCAGTGATTATCTGCCAGCATCTCAATCCGCAATCGGATGATTTCATCGCCCGTTATCTTGACGATATTACCGCAATACATGTCAAGGAAGCCGAGGAAAAAGAACCCATTCTGCCTGGGGTGGCCTATTTGGCACCTCCCAATTACCATCTTCTGGTGGAAGAAGACCGTAGTTTTTCACTTTCCTGCGAAGCCCGGGTCTGTTTTGCCCGTCCGTCCATAGACGTGCTGTTCGAAACCGCGGCCGAGGCCTACGGCAACCGTTTGATCGGCCTCGTACTTACCGGCGCCAACAACGACGGCAGCAACGGTTTGCAACAGATTATCCGGGCCGGTGGACTGGGTATTGTCCAGGACCCGGCAACGGCGGAGGCCAGACAAATGCCCCAGGCCGCCATTGAGCTGGTGAAGCCGGAACTCATCTATCCGCTGGAAACCATCGCCCTGGTGCTGGACCGCCTCGTACGCCAGGGCCGCCTTGACACAGATCTGCCTGAAGTTTCCATGTCCTGACCTTTTCAACAGCAGTTGTTTTTTGCAATAGACCCGCCATCGCAGTGGAAGAATTTATAGATACTGAAAGTTCTTCCACAGATCCACTCCGTTCAAGTCTGAATATGTACCAATTGCATTTTTCTCTCTTCACTTTCGCTTAAGCACAAGTAAAGAAAGCAGAAGTATCATAAAAAAATATAAGGATACTTTGACATGCTTTGAATTATTATATAATTAAATAATATTTATTGAAATAATGAAATGTTGTTTTCGGCACCAACAGGGGAGTTTCCCCCTAAATCGAGAGAATGAAGGAGAGGGGATGAAAAAGAGCTTGTGCTGTTTTTTGTTGTTTCTGGGGATGTTTGTTTCTGGTGTTTTCTGCGTTTCCACAGCCTTTGCGGATTCAGATGAAAAAGTGGCGGATCCGATAGCCATTTCGACTAAACTGCAGGAGACCGGCAGCGCGCGTGTAATTGTTTCGTTTCAGCTGGACGACTATGCGAGTATGCGCAGCGCTTCTATTGCGGCCAAAAAAAACGCTGTGGGCAGTTCGGCTGTATCAGTAAAACAGGCCGCAGCAGTTCAGGCGGAAGCATCCTTGGCAGCGGCGGTCACGTCGGGAGTTTCCCAGGTGTTGCAGAACGTCGGCAGCGGCTCGGTGGAACTTGTCCGGACGTTCAAGACCATACCCGCGGCGATTCTCACTGTGGACAGTGCCGGATTGTTCGCCCTGGAGGATCTCGATGGGGTGACGCATATCCAGCTGGACAAGAAGCATAAGCTGCAGTTGCCGGTGGAAACGACGCCGGTCCGTCCGGCCTTAAGCGACACCATTCCCCTTATCGGCGCTGATGAGGCCTGGGACCAGGGCTATACGGGCGAGGGCTGGTATGTGGCCATTCTGGACACGGGAATTCGGACCACGCATGAGTTTTTTGAAGGGAAAGATATCATCGAGGCCTGCTACACCACCAAAACGGATGAAAACCCTGACGCCAGAATGTGTCCCAACGGCGAGGACAATCAGACCGGTGAAGGCGCCGCAGCCTTGTACGACAGTGACTATGAAGGCTATGATCATGGCGTTCATGTCGCGGGCATAGCCACAGGGCACAAATCCGACAATTCTCTCAACGGGGTGGCGAAGAATGCGGATATTATCGCGGTGAATGTTTTTTCCGATGGTTACGAAGACGAAGGTGAACCTGCCTCGTACTATGCCGACGGGGATGTGATCCGCGGTATGGAATTCGTCTATTCGCAGCAGGGCACGTACCAGGTCGCAGCGGTGAACATGAGCATAGGCTACTCTTTGTATGATAATGAAAGTGAGTGCGATTCCGATTATTCAGCAACAAAAAGCGCAATCGACAATCTCAAGGATGTGGGGATCGCTGTTGTCGTGGCCGCGGGTAACGAAGGATCTTGCGGCTCTATCGATGATCCCGCTTGTATTTCTTCGGCCATTGCCATTGGCGCCACGGATAAAAGCGATGTAAAGGCGGATTTCAGCAGCTGGAACAAGGACATGGTGCCTTTGTTCGCGCCCGGAGTGGCCATAACGTCCTCCACAGGAGCTTCAGATACGAGTTATGAAGCCTGGTCCGGCACTTCCATGGCCACGCCTGTTGTTGCCGGGACCTGGGCCGTATTGAAACAGAAGAATCCGGACGCCGGCGTGGATGACATTCTTGAGGCGCTGACAAGCACGGCCAAACACGTGACGTTCGACACCTGCGACAACCCGACAGACATTGACCGCAGGATTTCCGTTAACGATGCGCTGGATCAACTGTACCCCGAATCTGATTTAGAAGCCGACATTCTCTGGCATAATACGGAGAACGGACGCAATGCCGTCTGGTTTATGAATGGCGCGGTATATTTGGGTATAGAGATGCTGGACAGCACAAATCCGCGTTGGAACATGGTTGGCGCCGGTGATTTCAACAATGACGGCGAGACGGATATTCTCTGGCGCGAATCCAGCAAAAACGCCATCTGGTATATGGACGGCACGGAAATGAGCAGCTGGACCATGATCGACGAGGCTCCGGAGGCCTGGGAAGTCGTAGGCGTCGCCGATTGCAATCAGGACGGCGACGTGGATATTTATTGGCAGAACCAGGATACCCGCAAAATCGCCATTTGGTACATGGATGGCGCTGATATCAGTGAAACAGTCATTTCTGAAAACACGCAGGACGCCCCTTGGGCCATTGTCGGCGTTGCCGATTTTAATTCCGACGGATCTCCGGATTTGCTTTGGAGAAATTCCACAAGCGGTGAAAATGAAATCTGGGAAATGGATGGCAGCAACTGGACCGAGACCGCGGATTCGCTGCAAAGCGCGGATACGGCCTGGAGCGTGGTCGGCACGGGCGATTTCAATGGGGATGGCGAATCCGACATCCTTTGGCGCAAATCTTCAACAGGCGACAACTGCATCTGGTACATGAATGATACGGAGTATTCCTCGCATGCAATTATCAATCAAGCCTCCAGTCCCTGGGAGATTCAGGGCGTTGGCATTTTTGACTGATTCTTGAAAGCCGGTTGGATTTGAAAAAGGTCAACACAGCTCCCTTGTCGCCAAGGGAGCTGTTCTTTTTTGTGCGCCCGGCAGGGCGCGCTTATTTTTGAAGGTGCGAGACCTCTGCAGGCCGCCGTACGCGTTAATTGCTCACCCAGAGCGAGCCGGTTTCGAGCGAACGCAGCAGCTTGTGGCTGACCGAGCCGATGACCAGCCGGTGCAGAAATGGCGCTTCTTCGCCCGTACGGCCCACGGCGACTGCCGCGAAGGAACCTTTGTGCACCTTGTCCAGAATCCGGCGGGCGGCTCCGGCGCTGCGCACGATCTCCGTCGTGATCTGTTCTTTCGGGAGATTGTTTTCCAGCAGGATTTCACGCGCCTGGTCCACAATGTCCTCGGCCTGCATCCGGTTTTCTTCCTTGGCCGGATCCCAGACATGATAGATATGCACCTTGTGCCTGGGTTCTTCGGCCAGAATGAACCCCACGTGATCCGCGATACGCAGACTCGGGTCCGAGCCGTCGGCGCAGAGCAGTACGTCCCGGTAGTCGGGAGGCGTCGGACGGCAGATCCAGAACGGTATGGTGTGGTTGGCCACGAAAATCCGGCTGGTGACGCTGTCTTCAACGATTTCCTGCACACGGGAAAGACCGCGCCGGCCAAGGATGATGGCGTCGTAGAGTCCGTGTTCGCCTTCCAGGATGATGTCGATGTTGGTGGGGCGGTCGCGGAATTTGAATTTCAAGGTGATCTGGTCCGGGTTGAATCCGTAATAGGACACGAGAAAGCGTCTGGCCTGCTCCAGGGTTTTGCGGCATTGGGCTTCACGCTTGTGAGCGAGCAGTTCGAGTTCGTTTTTTTCTTCAAAAGACGGCATTCCGGGTTCGTATTTTGCCGGGCGCATTGCGCTGAAAAACAGGGTAACGTCGATCTTGGACGGGTCGCTTACAAAACGTCCGAGAAATTTGAGACCGTAGAGGGCGTTGAGATCGCTGCTGATGGTGGCGAGGTAATGCCGGCGCATGGGGGAGTCTCCTTTGGTTATGAAACCACCCAGACAGTACAGTTTTTTACGTAATGGATGATTTTATTTGAGACGGATCCGAATAAAAAGGCTTCGGCCTTGGATATGCCGCGCCGTCCGAGAACAACGGTGCCGAAGCCGCCTTCATGTACGACGTCAAGTATACGCATGGAAAGATTGCCGCTCATGCTGCAGGTATGGGGGTCCGCTACGTCACCGGGAGACTTGCAGCTGGTGATATAGTTTTCAGTGATCCCCTCGGGAGGCACGTTTTTGCCCTCCAAGACGTCCCGGCAATCCACGAGAAAGGCTTTGACGGATTTTCTGTGCTTTTCGCTTTCGGTCTTCCAGCTCTCGTCGTCCGCAAAGAGGTCGCGATCAGGAAGCTTTTCTATGTGCAGGAGCTGAATGGTGAAACCGGGCGTGTTGCGGATGACTTCTCCGGCGTACATCACGGCCCGCATGGAATTTTCCGAGCCGTCAACCGCAATCAAAACTTTCTTGCAGTCCATAACACACCTCCGGGAAACACCCGCGCCGCATCAGGAAGCCTCTGTCAGGGCAGATACTTCGTACTGGCGCGCAGGTCGGTTAAAAGTTCTTCCACGGAATCGTAGAAGATTTCGGTGCCTTTGGAAAAATGCAGCAGCACCCAGTTCAGCTGTTCGGGGACATAGGGGAACAGCTTGCGCAAATTCACGATCCGGTTGTGCTGCATCAACGAAAAGTCGTCCTCGGTGATGGCATCTGAAACCGAAGCCGGAAAATCACTATCGAGTAGGCGTTTGTAGGTCCAGGTTCCTTTACCGATCAGATAGATCAGCGAATTGCCCAGGCCGAAAATGTCCAGGCCAAAAGGATTTTCATGAAAATCGAACGTATAGTCGAAATCTATCCAGCGGTAGCGCCCGCTGCCGTGTTCCACCAGCAGATGATCGCGCCGGATGTCGCCGTGCTTTTCCCAATTGGAGTGTAAAAATCCAATGGCTTCACAAGCATGGATGAAATTCTGCAAAATGGACGGCAGATATTTGTGGAAATAGGTCTCGTGGTCCGCCTCCAGATCATGCACCATCTCGTCCAGCCGCTTGCCGCGGATCACATCCAGGATCCGGACGATGTTGTTTTTGGCGTCCAGAATCGAGCGCCCCTGCATGAAGCGGGTATCGTTGCGGACGAGATTGAGGATCCGGGCTTCCTTTTCCGGACTGCGGTGGCAGATGACTTCGTAATCGCCGACCTTGATGGGAAAGCTCTCGTGAAAGACGAGTTTCAGGATTTTCCTTTGCCCGGTTTCCATGCAGCGGCAGCGTTTGACCCAGTATTTGGGGTCTTCCATGCCGAAACGTTTTTCGCTTTCATCCTTGAGGACAAGGTAATGTTGATCCTCCAGAGCAATCACGTCGCCATAGGAAATGTCCATGAACTGCGTCGTATCCGTAAAGATACGGCCGCAATACCGTATGGGGAATTCGGGTACGTACCGCTCCACCAGTTCCTTGACCTCAGCCGACATGATGGCCTCCAAAGGATGGATTGGGCAGGGAGAAGAATGGTTTCCTTACAAGAAAAATAGCCACTTGGATGTGGGGTGTCAATAAAGGTGAGGGCTGCTTTCAGAGCGAGCGCATTTTAAATTCAAAAGGTATTGCCTCCGGCGGCTTAAGAACCCTTTCGAAAAAGGGGTCTTAAGAATCTCCTAAAACTTTTAGCAATAAGAACTATTATAAGTCTTCCATGTAGTTGGTTGTAAATATTATTGTGGGGTCCAGGGGAATCATTCCCCTGGCAGGGCTTGGGGCAGCGCCCCAAAATGTTATCTTCGATTTTCTTTTCTTTTTATTTTTAAAGGCGTTTCCCCTGGGGCTGCTTTGAAGATAAAAAACGGTTTGGATCAGTCCGGTGCCTGTCTCCCAACCTGTTATGATAGCACAAAAAAAGGACCGCTTCCAGTCCGCGGTCCTTGTTATTCAGCCAATAGTCCGGGCCTGGCGGCCGCTACGGCGTGACGTCCAGAATATCTTCTTCCTGATTTTTGTCCGTGGGTTGCATCAGGATCTTATCAGGCTGTTTGCTGAAATCGATTTTGTTCATATCCACCATACGCACGCGCCGGTCGTACTGCGTATGGTAGTAAAGCACTTTGTTTTTAGCATCAATGGCCGTGGTGATCTGGGTGCCGCTATACATGTGATCCGTCTCGGCCTTGTTTTTGTCGCCGTCGCTGCTGTTTTCCGCGGCATCCAGGGGAACATTGAAGTTGTCCAGAATGCGGAAGCTTTCGCGCACCGTGTCGTAGCCGCCCGTTGTTTTACGTGCGGACTGGGAAAAGGCCGCGGCGCGGATGAAACGCGAGGGAGGTGTGAAATCACCGGGCAGCCCGATCATGCCGCTTCCGGCGCCCAGGGGAGCAAAGGTCTCGTTGTCGATTTTTTTCGCGGGCACAGCCACGGCCGAGAGATTGACGTAGTTGCGCAGGTTGGTCTGGTGCCAGTCATAGGAGGGCGCGTTGGTGATTACGCCCAGAGGCGCGTCGAAAAAGGTCAGTTTTTTATTGAGAAATTCAACGACAATGGCCTTGCCCTCGGGGTCGCTGAAAATGAAATGGACCGGGGCGGCAAAGCCCAGGCTTTCTTCCACCACCGGGGCGACATGGATGTTTTCCAATGCGTTACGCACTTCATCCAGGGTGGCGCACTGGCTGACGACATAGCCGACGATATCCGTGGGGGCCAGGGCTTCGGCGGCTTTGGCCGGGTCATAATCCGCGTATTCGGCGTAGCCGGGATGATAGAACAAGCCTCCGGACAGGCCGGATTCGTTGATGGCCTCCAGAAACGCTTCTTTCTGCAGCAGAGTTATGCCCACAAAGCCGAGTGTGCTTTTCCAGCTGAGTCCGGCTTTGCCGTCCGGCATTTTTTCCGACTCGAACTGATGTCCGCGTGGAACAATCTCCAGCCGGGGGTGCAGATCGAACTCCCCCCATTCCAGGGTCCGGCTGCGGACAGCGGTACCGTCATCGCCTTTGAGGATAATTCCGGTGCAGGCCCAGACCTGCTGTGAAGAAAGAAGGCAACAAAGCACGAAAAGACACAGTGCGAATTTAAGCATGAAAAAAACCTCGCTTTATTTGTTGATCAACCCGAAAGGATACGCTCCGGCGGTTCAAATTGATATCGTTTCATTCCCTGAATTGTAATTGTTTGCTTTTTGTAATGATCGTGCAAAAAAAGTACAGTCGGCAGACAGTGCGTTAGTAAAAAAGACGCACCATGGCGGACCAAGGTTTCGGAAAAGCAGGCATACCGGTCGCTTCTGCTTTAATTTATTGCCGCTATGAGCTATAGTATATATTACCGGGAGCGCGAAGTCTTAATATTTCTTTGGTCCCGTTTCTAAGAACGACCACGCCGCAGGCAGGGGCAAGCGGCGATAGCCGCGCTGGAGCGGGCTGTTAAGTGTTTTTCGTTTCAGGTAATAAATGATTGGGAGTTATGCGATTCTTTTTCAGAAAAAAGCGGATTTTTGGTCCCGAAATCTGGCGCTTTGAGAATATCGAGCGGTTGAGCCAGGCAGGAGCCGCGTTCATTCGCGAGTTGGCCCGGATCGATTTCCGGCAGCAGCGCCGATTTTCGCTGGTCTTGTCTGGCGGTTCCACCCCGGGCAGGCTTTTTGCGCAGCTCAGCAACGGCACCATGCAGAACGCCCTGGACTGGGAGCACACCGATTTGTTCTGGGGAGACGAACGCTGCGTGCCCCCGGATGCGCCGGAAAGCAACTACAACCTGGCACGGGGGACGCTTTTTTCCAGAGCCATCATTCCGGAGGGGAACATTTACCGGATACGGGGCGAGCTGGGCGCGGAAAGCGCTGCCGCGGATTACCAGCGGCAGCTGGAAATCTATTGCCGCAAGATGGGCACGGACCGTCCGCAGTTCAGCTGCGTGCTGCTCGGCATCGGACCGGACGGCCATACGGCCTCACTTTTTCCGGGGATAGCCGCCGCAGAAGAACAGCAACTCTGGGTTGCGCCGGTGCGTACGCCTCAGGCCGATCCGCCCCTGGACCGCGTCACCCTGACCTATCCGCTGCTCAACGCCGCCCGGACCGTGCTGCTGCTGGCCAACGGCTCGGGAAAAGCCGAGATCCTGCACGCTCTGTTTAATGATCCCCAGGCAGCTGAAAAATACCCTGCGGCCCGGCTCAAGCCCGCCGGACGCTTTGTGCTGCTGGCCGACGAGGCCGCGCTCGCGCGTTGCTGAAAGAGCGCTTCCCAACAGCCGTTCTTATTGCTTGTGCCCGCCTTTTTCGAGCATCTCCAGCACCATTGCTTCGCAGGCCTTTTTTTCATCCGGGGTCACTACCGCCAGTTCCAGGGCCTTTCCCGGGCAGGTGGCCGCGCAGGGGATGGCGGCGTCCTCCAGATGCTGGTCGAAGCACTGGTCGCATTTGCGCATGATATTTTTTTCACTGAACTGGGGCACCCCGTAGGGGCAGGCTCGGGCGCAGGCCTTGCAGCCGATGCAGAGCTCCGTATCCACCAGAACCAGGCCGTCCAGTGCGCGTTTGCTGATGGCCTCCACCGGGCAGGCGGCAGCGCAGGCCGGATCCGTGCAGTGCAGGCAGGACAGAGACAGGCTTTTGCTGGTCACGTCGGGGTAGCTGCCGTCCCAGAGGTTGATTACCCTGCGGAAACGTACGCCGTGGGGCAGGTCTCGCCAGGATTTGCAGGCGGTCTCGCAGCCGTGGCACTGGATGCATTTTTCAGGATAAAAGCGGATCAGATATTCTTTGGAATTCATTGCGGCTCTTCCCATTTTTGCACTTCCACCAAAGTCTGGCTGGACATGGCCGTGACCAGCGGATCATAGGCCTTTTCCGGGTCCACGCTGTAGAGCAGGTTCACATTGGCCCCGCCGTCGGCCAGCGGATAATCGTCCAGGCCAAGCTCTTTGCAGCCTTGCCACCAGCCGTGCAGCAGCATCACAGTGTCCGGCCGGATGCCCGGATACAGCTCGGCTTTGACCTTGAGCCAGCCGTGGGGCGAGGTCAGCGTCACCCAGTCTCCGTCCGTGATGCCCCGTTGGGCGGCCGCGTCCGGATGGATGTGCAGCATGGGGTCGGGCTGGATCTCGCGCAGCAGCGGCACATTGCGCTGCCAGGAGGCGCTGAAGTTCTTGGACGTATGATAGTCCGAGAGCAGCAGCGGGAATTTTTTCCGCAGTTCGGGCGTGGCCGTGAGGCTTTCGGGAGGCTCGCGCCACTGGGGCATGGGCGCGTATCCGGCCTGTTCGAAACTCGTATTGTAGAGCGCCACCTTGCCCTGGGGCAGAAACGGGCTCTTGTCCAGGCGCGGACTCCTGCGCTGGAAAACCCGGCCGTATTTCTCGTATTTCGGTTCGCCCGGAGGTGTTGCAATGCCGGTGGGCTGCCGCCGGAGCGCGGCCATGTCCAGGCCCAGGGGCTCGAGCTGGTAGTCCAGGCAGGCTTCCATGTCCGCCTGCCAGAAATCCTCGCCGTAGCCCATGGCCGTGCCCAGCTCCAGAAAGAACTGAAACATGGATTTGTACGGGCCAAGGGGTTCGATGACCTGGTTGGTGGCCATCAGCCAGTTGGGGCCGCGCTGAAAGGGATGGTCCAGTTCGTAGCCAGTGGCCACGGGGATAACCACGTCCGCCCAGGGAATTTCCGCCGTACGGGCCACGTCCAGCACCACGAAGAATTCGAGCTTCTCCAACGCGGCCAGCACGTTGCGGGTGCCGCGCGTACTGGCCAGAGGCTGCGTGCCCGGGGCAATGATGGTCCGGATCGAATAGGGCTTTTCAGTGAGCACGCTTTCCCAGACGCGGTAATAGGCCGAGGTGGTCCCCTCTATAAAGGGCTGGAACGGGATGGGGAATTCCGGCCCCACCAGCTTGTCGACCATTTCCTGCGTATAGCGTTCGCGCAGGGTGATGTTTCGGGGGCCTTTGGGAGGCGGCAGCTTCAACAGGTTGGTACCCGGACGGTCCAGATGGCCGGTGACGGCCATGAGCATGGCAATGGCCCGGATGGCGTCGCAGGCCGCGGGCGCGTGCTCCACGCCGTTGCCCACGTCGATGGCGGCGCGCGGACAGGTGGCGTAGGCGCGGGCGACTTCCCGAATCTGCTCCGCGGGCACGCCGGTGAGGGGAGCGGCCCAGTCCGGGGAATACTGCCGTACGTGGGCTTGCAGTGCTTCGAATCCGTAGCACCAGGCATCCACGAACGCGTAGTCCACCAGGTCTTCCCGGATGACCACGTGCAGCATGGCCAGGGCCAGGGCCGCGTCCGTGCCCGGACGTACGGGCACCCACGTATCGGCCATGCCCGCGTCCGGCTCCACCGAAGGCTTGATGGCGATGATCCGCGCGCCCCGTTGTGTGGCGGCCAGAAACGCCCGTGCTGGGCCGGATACGGGGCCCGAATAGATGGGCTGGCGCCCCCAGTAGATGATCAGATCGCTGTTGCCGTAGTCCGGCAGGGGCCAGTCCGCCACCGTGTACATGAAGGAAAAAGCCCGCTGCAGGGCGCAGATGCCGCTGTGGCCGTAGTTGGGGCTGCCGTGGGCCACCAGAAAGCGCTGCAGGTATTCGCTGTAGGAGCGCTTGGCCGGGGACAACACGGCCAGGGACTCGGGGCCGTGTTGCGCTTTTTGCTGCAGCAGCTTTTCCGCCACCAGGGCCACGGCGTCGTCCCAGCTGATTTTCTCAAATGCGCCCGCGCCTTTTTTGCCCGTACGCCGGAGCGGATGAGTCAACCGGTCGGGCGAATAGACCCATTGGGGAGCGGAGTGGGCCTTGGCGCACAAAGCGCCTTTGTTGTTCGGCGATTCGTCCATACCGGCCACGCGCACAAAGCGTCCGTCTTTCCTGAAGGCATAAATGCCGCAGCCGCCGCCGGGGCCGCCCGGTCCGCACATGCCGCAGACCGTGGGCACGACTTCCTCACCCCTGGTCTGAGCCAGGGCCAGCGCTTGTTCGTATTTCATCTGTTTCCGCCTGATAACCCACTATCGCGTTGATAGAAGGGGTTGTTGGTTGATTCGCGCAACTGTCACGTTGAACCGCAACTACGGGACACCGCAAGCGACCATACGCCTCATCCTGCCGGGCCTCAATTTCGGTTTCCGGGGCGGGATTCCGTACGTGTTCGCTCTGTATATATTTACAAAGAAAAGGATCATACTTCAATTTGCATGGTTATTTGATTCGCGTTATTTAAAAAAGGTTGATTCTATTGGCCGTATTGTTCGGCATGCTCCATGCGCACGCCTTATCTTTGCTGTTGTTTCGTCAACATGAAAACATATGAGGGTAGTATGAAACGTTATCGTTGGTCGTGCTTGGTCACTGTTTTGCTCCTGGCGTTTGCCTTTTCCTTTTTTTGTCCCGTCAGCCACGCTGCGGAGGTCACCAAGAAGATAGTCAAGAACAGTTCTTATCAGCTCCCTGAAACGTTTGAAGATCTTTGCAAACCAAAAGCCCCGTGTTTTGTACAATTCAAAAAGGGTGAATTTTATTTTTCTCAGATAGAAAAAGGGTTGCGGGGCAGTGCGGGAATCGAAAAAATAGTGTTTCATGATCTGGACAAAGACGGACAGAAAGATGCCGTTGTAAGTCTTTATTTCAACCCGCCCACGTATATGGAAGAGGATGTCTACTATATCTTGAGCAGCAATACGAAAAAAACACAG
This sequence comes from Desulfovibrionaceae bacterium, assembly GCA_963677785.2. Lineage (GTDB taxonomy): Bacteria > Desulfobacterota > Desulfovibrionia > Desulfovibrionales > Desulfovibrionaceae. The sequence continues at coordinate 2,032,740 of CAXXDH010000003.1, forward strand.
TTGCTGGAACAGTTCGGGAGATAAGCAAGATGAGCGTCAAGAACAACAAATTGGTTATCAAAGCGAAGAAGTCCTTCATGTCCCCCGATGAAAGCGTGTATACCTATTCCTTTCAGAATGGAAAATTCACTGCGGACTGATGCTCCATTCCTGACCACGATCCGCTTTAGCCATCGAGCTTTGACAAACATGAAACCGCCCGGCCGTAGCATCTACGGCGGGCGGTTTTGTTTTGTAGCCTGATTTTGATGTGATTCGTTATGCTTCGGGCCCAGCCGGTTCAGGCGGAACGTGTTTTTTTTTGCCTTGCGTTCCGGCCCGCGCAGCAGCCCGCCTTCGGACAAGCAGTCCCAGCCCCAACGCCACCAGCGCAGCAGCGAGACCGCCAGCCAGAGCGACCAGAGCAGCATCAGCACGCGGTATACCCAGAGCGGCGCGGAAAGCACCTCGGGCTGCGGCAGCAACCCCGCTATACGGTCCTGGGTCCATTGCAGCGCATGCTACGCGGCGTGGCGGGTCGTGTCCGCGTATTGCATGGGCGGCTGCCCCAGCAAGCCCTGGTGTGCCGCGTAGTACAGATTGGCGAGCCCCACGGCGATGAGCAGGGCCAGGGCGAGCTGTACGCGGTCGAAGCCGAACCAGCCCTGGCGCGGGTAAGGTTGATTCTATGAACCGTAAGGCAGAGGCTGATCGTGGTTGAGTCAAGGCTCATCAGCTTGGATTTGAAGCGGAATTTGTGTTTGGAAGCATGGGGCGCGCAACGCCGGTACGTCAGTGGTGATACTTGATACTGACTGTCTATATCAACTAAAAGAACATGGTTTGGCAATAAAATGGATTTGCAAACACGCACCTTTGATCCGCTTCACAATGGAAAAGACGAGCAGATGTAACCCATTGTCTTTTGTTCTTCATCTTGTCGTCATGATTAAGTGAAATGTTCTTCTATGAGTTTAATACGAAATACTAATCACATCGCAGAAGAAACGGGAGAAAGGTGCCGTATGGCGCGTACAGTGTGCTGGATTTTCATCGGGTTATGTCTGCAGTCAGCGCAAACTGCCTGGTGCGGGGTGAGCATTGCAGACGGGGAGCAATATGTTTGGTCGGAAAACGTGGGCTGGGTCAACTGGCAGGCGGCGTCCGTGAGCGTGGAAGACGGCTATCTGACCGGCTACCTCTGGAGTGAAAACATCGGCTGGATCAAACTGGGCTCTGACGGTGGCGGCCCCTACGCCAACACCACGGCGGACAACTGGGGTGTGAACTGGGACAGCGACACGGGCCGGCTTTCCGGCTATGCCTGGAGCGAAAACGCGGGCTGGATCAATTTCGACGCGGTTAATGCCCAGGCGGTGCTGGATTCGGACAGCGGCGTCATCAGCGGCTATGTCTGGAGTGAAAACATGGGCTGGATATCCCTTGCCGGAACCGCCCAGGATGCGAGCGGCTACGGTGTGAAGGCCACGGTGGGCAACAACAATTCCGGCGACGGCTCGGGCGATGGTTCCGGCGACGGCTCGGGCGATGGTTCCGGCGACGGCTCGGGCGACGGTTCCAGCGGGCAAGACCCGGGCGGACGTACGGGCGACGCCGTACCCGGGGCCTCCGGAGGCTGGCTGGCATTCGCCGCGCTGGCCCTGCTGTTGGGCGCAAATCGAAAACCGCGTATCAGCCGGTCGTACGCGCGGACCATTAAAACAGTGCACAAAAGGAGACAGTCCCGGATGACGCATAGAATGTTCCTTATGCTGGTCCTGCTGGGGTGCATGCTGCTATCCGCCCCGGCCTGGGCGGGCAATTTGATCGCTCCGGCGGAGCCGAATGATGCAAGTAGCGCCATGTATACGCTGGAGGATATCTACAACCGCCTGGATGTGGGCACTACGGGCGTCATGCGGGGCGAAGGTTTTTCCGAACCGGTCTCCGGCCCCACAACAGGCACCGGCCACACCCTGAACGACGTGATGGACAAAGCCCCGGAAATGGACGGCAGCAGCGGCGCTTCGGCATCGGACGTCCCCCTTGGCAAGACCTTCTGGGGACTGGCCAGCCGCGCATGGGGGGTGCAGACCGGCACCAGTCTGGTGGGCCAGGATTTGACCAACGTTGATTTCAGTGGCTACGAAAACTCCCTGTCCGACCGCGACATGACCGGAGCTGTTTTAAAGAAGAAAGATTTGTCTAATTTTGATATAAGTTCAGCCGATTTGACCGGGGCCGACCTGTCGTATGCTACTCTGAAGTACGCAAATCTGGAGAGAGCCGATCTGACACGGGCCGACCTGTCTCATGCTAATCTGGAAAATGCCAATCTGGAAGACGCCCACCTGACGAGCGCCACCCTTAAGTACGCCACCCTGACGAACGCTACCCTGGATGACGCTAATCTGGATGACGCTAATCTGGGTCACGCTAATCTGAAGGGCGCTAATCTGGATCAAGCTTATCTGGTGAACGCTTATCTGACGAACGCTTATCTGACGAACGCCCATCTGGAGGACGCTGATCTGTCGAACGCCGATCTGGGGGACGCCGATCTGACGCGCGCCGATCTGACGGGCGCCGATCTGTCGAACGCCGATCTGGGGGACGCTTATCTGGCGAACGCCGATCTGACGAACGCCGATCTGGGGGACGCCGATCTGAGGGACGCTTATCTGGGGTACGCCACTCTGACGAAGGCCGATTTGTCGTTCGCCAATCTGAGGGACGCCGATCTGTCGCACGCCAATCTGACGAACGCCGATCTGTCGAACGCCAATCTGACGGACGTCCTCGCGATGAGCTTCGCCACCATTACGGATGTTACCTGGGACCACACCACCTGCCCTGACGGCACGAATTCTGATGACCACAGCAACACCTGCGCAGGCAATTTAATACCCTGAGCGTGTTTCCTTAAACGAACAGCCCTGCATCCCGGTTTTTTCCACGGAGCGGTTTATTCCTCTTTTACAGCTGGTTGCTGCGTTTCAGGGGCCTGCGCTACGGGCGGGTTTTTTTGGGGCTTAGCCTTGCGTTCCGGTCCGCGCAGCAGCCCGCCTTCGGACAAGCAGTCCCAGCCCCAACGCCACCAGCGCAGCAGCGAGACCGCCAGCCAGAGCGACCAGAGCAGCATCAGCACGCGGTATACCCAGAGCGGCGCGGAAAGCACCTCGGGCTGCGGCAGCAACCCCGATACGGTCCTGGGTCCATTGCGCTATACGGTCCTGGGTCCATTGCAGCGTATGCTGTGCGGCGTATCTGGTCGTTTCCGCGTATTGCATGGGCGGCTGCCCTAGCAGCCCCTGGTGGACCGCGTAGTACAGATTGGCGAGCCCCACGGCGATGAGCAGGGCCAGGGCGAGCTGCAGGCGGCGTCCGTGACGAGGTCGAAGCCGAACCAGCCCTGGCGCGGGTAATGGCGGCGTTTCCATTCCAGGGCAAAGAGCCAGAGCACGGCCCAGAGAATGGTCCAGGGGCCCACCTGGGTCAGGCCCAGGCCCAGCAGGAACCACTGCCAGCGTTTGAGTCCCGGGGGACCAGGGCACCATCCGCCCCGGCCCAGGAGCCAGGCGCCGATGAGCACGGCGATGCAGTAGCTCCAGAAGCGGACCTGCGACCCCATGAGCGGATTGCCCCGCACCAGGAGGATCCAGCGGTCCTTGGGGATTTCATAGCGCATCCGTACGTTCACGGCGCGTTGTTTCAGATCCATCTCCGGGGCCCGGATCTGCGAAGCCCTGGATCGCTTATCTGGTGAACGCTTATCTGACGAACGCTTATCTGACGAACGCCCATCTGGAGGACGCTGATCTGTACTTCGCTAGTCTGAGGGACGCCGATCTGACGCGCGCCGATCTGACGGGCGCCGATCTGACGAAGGCCGATCTGTCGTTCGCCAATCTGAGGGACGCCGATCTGTCGCACGCCAATCTGACGAACGCCGATCTGTCGAACGCCAATCTGACGGACGTCCTCGCGATGAGCTCCGCCACCATTACGGATGTTACCTGGGACCACACCACCTGCCCTGACGGCACGAATTCTGATGACCACAGCAACACCTGCGCAGGCAATTTAATACCCTGAGCGTGTTTCCTTAAACGAACAGCCCTGCATCCTGGTTTTTTCCACGGAGCGGCTTATTCCTCTTTTACAGCTGGTTGCTGCGTTTCAGGGGCCTGCGCTACGGGCGGGTTTTTTTGGGGGCCTTTTTGCTGCGCCAGGCCACTGTCACGGACTGTTTGCCCGGATTGTACGGGAATTCGATTTCTCCGGACTCCGTACCGATCCGCGGCAGGGTCCGGCCGTTGGATTCGAGTTTTGTCACCGCCGCGTCCGGCGTTGGATGGCGATACGGTGGCGCCCGCCCTTGCTGGCGCGGATCCGCAGCGTAAGCGTGTTTTCATCCAGCGTGTTTTCATCCAGGCGGGTGCCCGCCTTGAGGCTGTAGTCCACGGAGCTGATGGTCATGGACGCGCCCGGCGCGGTTGCCGGACGGGTTACGGCCAGGCCCACGCTTTCGCCCGGCCAGGGCCGCCAGGTCGGCGTCCATCGGCCGTTGCGGTATTCGCGTACGGGTGGAATACCCGCGATACGCAGATCCCAGATCCGCGCGGCGGTCACGGACCATTGCTCCACCCAGGGCACCCGGGCCGGAGCCTCCAGGGTGATTTCCGAGCCCACCTCCAACCGCGAACGCCAGCTGACGGAATCAGCGTCCGAGGCCAGATTGACCTGGACCTGGTTGTTCCTGACCTTGACGCCCTCGCTGAGCACGGATTCGCCCGGCAGCAGCGGAATGCTCTGCACAATGGGCTGGCCTCTGGGCGAAAGCCGCCGGACACGGGTGGTGGCCTCCCAGGTCAGCCCCAGCACCAGCTCGCGTTCCACCACCAGAAAAGGGGGGATGGTGTAGCCGTGAGACGCGTTCTGGTCCGCGTCCTGCGCGTCTTTAGCAACAGGGGCTTGCAGCCGGGCGAGCCGCAGCGCGCCCTGCAGGTCGCCGTCCGGGCCGATGCCCTGGACTTCCCAGCCGGGCGCGGTCACCGCGGCCAGTTTGGGCCGCAGCCGCGCAAAGGAAATGTTGAAAGAGTCGCTTTCAGGTACGGGCCCCTCCATACGTACGGAGTGCACTCCGGCGGGCACCAGCGCGTACAATACGCCCTTGTCGCTGCGCAGCACGGCCGGGGCATCGTCCACCCGTACGCTCTGCGGCCGCCAGCGTTCGCTCACCAGGGGCAGGGGCACCACGGCCTGGGCCGCCAGATGCATGTCATTGTTCAGGGTCAGCCGTTCCTGTTCGAGCCGGATGGTCAGTTGCGCGTCCGCGGCGCAGTTGGGAAAACAGGGGGGCGGTGCGGTCAGTCTTTTGGCGTAGGCGTCCAGAAGCTGCTGCGGCGGATACTCCGCATTCTGGTCCGTTGCGGCCAGGGCCTGTGATGCGGACAGCGTCAGGCTCAGCCCCAGAGCCAGGCCCAGGGCCGGGAAGAAAACAGTCAGCAGGGCGGCGCTGAAGCTGAAGTCCTTGTCCTTGAGTCCGGCCAGCCAGCGACGCGCGTCAGCCAGGGGCACGAACACGGCCAGCAGCAGAAGCGCCCGTGCAAAATGGAGCAGCATGCTCCAGACGGGCGAGAGCAGCCAGAGTTCGAGCTCTTCATCCTGGGCCACGGGGCCATTCCACTGCAGCCGGACCTGTCGCCAGCCCCAGTCCGGCAGTCCTGGCCCGGTCTGGACCAGGGCTTCCGGATCGTAAAGCATCTGTTTGCTCTCTTGTACGGACTGTACGGATTTGGCCAGCATGCGCGGAGCAGGCGCGGACTGCCTGGTGTACGAACGCTCAACCGCCAGGGAATCCATTTCGTTTTCCATCATCAGCTCTTCTTGCACAGCTCCTGCGGCGGGTGCGGGCGCTGGTTTTGCGCCGGGAGCCGCTCCGGAGCCCTTGCCCTGCCGGGCCGCTTTCCGGACGGAATAGGGCACGTTGGTGTAATCATACTGCGGGTACAGGCCGTTGCGGATCTCCTTGAAGGCGAACTGCAGGGACACAAAGGCCATGCAGACCACGGCCAGGCCGAAGAGCGCCAGCACGCAGTTGCGCGTGAAGCGCCAGGAGGCCAGCATTTCGCTGGTGGTGAAGAGGCGCACCAGGGCCAGCGTACTGAGCAGAAAAATCCAGCTGTAGCGCGGGGCCCCGTATTCGTGAAAGCCGATGGCGAAGAACAGCAGGGCCAGCAGGCCGAGCAGCGGGTTTTTGAGCCGGAAAATGGCCAGGGAAAAGATCAGAGCCAGGAAGATATCCAGCAGGTTCCATTTGCTCAGCCAGGTGTCCGAGGCCGTGTCCACGCCTTTGGCCGCCAGCAGGGTCCAGCCGGGCGGCAGGTTGAGCTTGGCATTGAGCTTGTTCACGTCCTGGTCCCAACCCACGGAAGGCAGGGTGGAGGAAAAAAGTTCGTAGCGGGATTCCGCCGTGAGCTTCAGGCGCTGCTCGGTCAGGATCACGCCGGGCAGCTGGTCCTTGCCCAGCAGCACGATGGACTGGTCCTTGTTGTTGATGGTCATCCGTCCGGGCTCGCCTGGTTTGCGCATGGCCAGGCGCGAACGTTTGCGCAGGGTGCCGCTGAAGCTGTCCTTGACGGTCAGGCCCTGGCCGTCGAAATCCAGCCAGAATTCACGCGACAACCGCCAGTCGTCCGGGATGTCCTGGGGAGCGCCCCGGTGCATGGGCTTGAAGTGCAGCGTGGCCTGGGGTTCGACCAGGTACGCGGGGTAGCGCTTCCACTGATCCGGCAGTTCGGTGGTGGAGGGGTCCACGCCGGGAGCGCCTTCCACCTGCACCACGCGCAAATCGCTCCGGGCCTGGAACGCCCAGAATTCCGTACCGTAGCTGCCTTTGGACGGTCCGAGGTCCTCCACAGGGCCGGGAAAGCGGGTGGTGACGTAGATGTCCCAGCGTCCGGGCACGGCCTGGACCGAAAAGCCGTCCGCGGCTTCAAAGCTCAAGGGCAGCGGGCTCTGCACGCGCAAAGGCACCGCATGCGGGAAGAGTACGTCCGGCAGGTCGATACGCCGGGCCCGGCCCGAGACCTGCAGCCGGACGAGTGTGGTGATCTCCATGGGCACGGAATCGTTGATTAGCCGGAACAAGCGTACTTCCTGACTGTCTTCGGCCTGTTTTTCCTGTTTGCGCGCGGCCAGGCGTAGCGAACCATCAGTCTCGATACGTGGAAAAGGCACGGGCTTGCCTTCCTGGGTCAGCTCGATCAGGGCTGTGGCTTCGGGCAGGCGCAGGCTTTCCGGAGGCGCGTTCCAGAGCAGTTTTCCGGAAAGCGTATGACTGCCGGGCTGCAGAAAGAGCACTGGTTTGCCGTCCTTGTCCGCCACAGGGGCGGAGACGCCGTCCACGGCGACATCCACGGGCCAGGAGCGGTTCGTATAGGGCAGCGGTACGGCGCTTTCTCCGTAGACCTGCCATAGCTGAGTGAAGTCCGCCTGTTTATCGCCGATTCGCAGCGTGATTTTGCTGGGAAAGTCACAAAGGGGCTGCTTGCCGTTGTTGTAGGGCCTGGGGCAGTTTTTGTCCTTGTGGTCGTAGAGCACCCAATCCGTCCATTGCTGCAGGGCCGGGGGCGCGCCCGGATTTTCCCGGAGACTGATGCCGGAGGACGTAGGAGCCGGCGGGCTGGATTGTGCGTATCCGGCGGCCGCGCAACATACTAAAAGGGAACAAAGCAGGCTGGCAAAAAGGATGGAACGCATACGGTTCTCCTGGCAAACAGTTGGGGCGTAGTACGGCGCCCGGAGGTACGTAATCTGTCAGGTCACATTCAGGGCACCAGCTGCGGCAGGATTTCACCGGCTTTGCCCAGGATGACGTAATCCATGAACATCGAGTTCGGCGTACGTTCAAGATTTATTTCCGCCACCACGGCGCCTGCGCGTTTGGCGGTTCCGGACAGAGAGGCCGCGGGCTGCACCACGGCCGAAGTACCGATGGCGAGCATGATTTCACATTCTGATGCGGCGGCAAAGGCGCGGTGCAGCAAGGATTCGTCCAATGATTCTCCGAACCAGATAACATTCGGGCGCAGGGCCGCGCCGCAGTGTGGGCAGCGCGGTTCCGCGCCCAGATCCGGCTTGCGCTGTTCCTCGACCCGGTCGCAGCCGGTGCAGCGGGTCTCCCAGATGTTGCCGTGCAGCTCGATGACGGAATTGTTGCCCGCCGTACGGTGCAGGCCATCCACATTCTGGGTCAGCAGGGAAAATTGCGTGGCGCGGGCTTCCAGCCTGACCAACGCCTTGTGTCCGGGGTTGGGCGCGGCCGTGGCGATGATCGAGCGGCGCCAGTTGTAGAATTCCCAGACCAGGGCCGGATTGCGGTTGAACGCTTCGCGGGTCGCCAATTCGGTCGGGTTGTAGTCGCGCCACAATCCTCTGGCCCCGCGAAAGGTCGGAATGCCGCTTTCAGCGGAAATGCCCGCACCGGTCATCACACAGACCCGCTGGGCCTGGGACAACTCTTCGCGCAGGGCAAGAATGCTTTCATTCATGCGTAACCTTACGTGGCCGAGGTCTTTGATGGCTCCTGCTCGGCGAGTTTGCGATCCACGCTCTGGATTTTTTGTTTCAGGCCATTGGTCCGGCCTTTGCGGGAATCGATGTTTATGGACATATAAATGCGTCCGCAATCTTTTTCCAGCTCCTGGTGGCAGCGCGTCAACAAGTCCATCACCTCGGACCATTCGCCTTCGATGGCGGTGCCCATGGGGCCGAAGGCGTAGGGCAGCCCGCTTTCTTTCACAAGGCCAACGACCCGGGCGACATAGGAGCTGACATTTTCACTCTGACCAATGGGAAACATGGCAATCTGAACCAATACGCTCATAAGAAGCTTCTCCTGGTATGCATGGGGCGGCACGGCGGACCGTAGCTGCTCTGCGTTTGTAGGGGGCCGCGCCAAAGGCGGGCCGGAGAGGCGTTTTCCTTGCTTCATTTATTGCGTACGCGGGCGAAATCTATTTTTCTTTTTCGTCCTTTCCGTTAACAATGGTTTAACAAAGCGAGTGCCTCCTGATACTATGCAGTTAATGCATTAGTACCCCTATGCTGCATAAGAGGCAAGAGAAAGGGAGCAGCTGGTGTTGCATTGGGGATGCTGTTATTCCGTGAAAGTTTGCATGGCCTCTTGTACGTGTTTGCCCAGGTTCCGGCCGTATTGGACGGCCAGCTCCATGGGCTCCCGGCAGGAGCGTACGGCCCCCAAGGCGAATAGGCCGTATACCGGAAGTTCGTGCTGTATGTCGTATCCGTAGGCCTGCAGGGGCAGGCGCATCATTTCCATGGTCGCGCCCATGGAAAAGGCGTCCGGCTGTTCGCAGATCCCGGCGATGACTGCCGTGCGGCCTTGTCCGGCCAGCCGGCTGGAATAGCCGCGCGGGCGGTCGTTGGTGAAGTCGTAGAAACAGTACATCCGGTCGATGAAGGCCTTGAGTAGGGCGCTGATGTTGTAATTGTGCGTCGGTGAACAGAGCACCAGCCCTTTTGCTTTGATAATTTTGGGGTACAGCACGGACATGTCGTCGATGTAGCGTGTGCATATCTGGTCTTTGCGGCAGCGTTCGCAACCGGCGCACGGACTGTAGACCATGTCGCGCAGGAAAATGGCTTCAGTCTCGGCTCCCGCCTGTTGCGCGCCCTCCAGAATGGCCTGCAGCAGACTGTCGCTGTTGCCGCCCTTGCGCGGACTTCCGCTTACACCGAGAATCATTGCCATGCGCCATTTTCTCCGTCATGAGATTGTGCTTTCCGTGCAGTAACGCTTGCTTCTTATATACCACCCATCGTATACTATCAAATAAATATCTGCTGTTCAAAACAACTTTATACCCGCACACTCCATGGAAACACACATCCTTATTTCGCTCATTTCGCTGGCAGGATTAATACTTGAAGTCACGGCCCTGTTTACGGTGCTGGCCGCCATACGGGATACCCGGACCGCCCAGGGCGCCATTGCCTGGAGCGTGGCCTTGATCGCCATGCCCATAATCACCCTGCCGATGTACTGGATTTTCGGCCGCAACAAGTTCCACGGCTATGTGGATGCGCTCCGTGCTGGTCATGAGGAATTTCTGACTTTCAACCGCCAGGAATACCGTCCGTCCGAGTCGCTCAACTGCCACGCGCATATGGACAAGTCCAAGGCCGTGTTTGAACATCTGGCGGGCATTCCGTTTCTGGACGGCAACGAACTGAAGCTCTTTGTGGACGGCAACAGCACCTTCGACGCCGTCATGGAGGACATAGACAAAGCCGAGCAGTACATATTGGTGCAGTTTTTCATCGTGCACGACGACGGCATCGGCAACCGTCTGAAGGGCCACTTGATACGCAAAGCGTCCGAGGGCGTGGAGATACGGTTTTTGTACGACGAGGTGGGCTGCCATACCACGCCGAAAACCTTCTGGGACGAGATGCGCGCGGCCGGGATAGAGGTTGCGCCCTTTTTGACCACCAAAGGCAAGGGCAACCGCTTTCAGCTCAATTTTCGCAACCACCGCAAGATCGTGGTGGTGGACGGGCATACGGCCTTTGTGGGCGGGCACAACGTGGGGGACGAATACCTGGGGCTTTCCAAGGAGTTCGGCCCCTGGCGGGATACGCATCTGCGCTGCGTCGGTCCGGCTGTTTGCGGCGTGCAGATCAGCTTTGCCGAAGACTGGTTTTGGGCCACGCACAAGCGGCTGGACCTGCAATGGGCGCCGCGTACGCGCGGGCAGGGCGCGGAAGTGCTGGCCCTGGGCACCGGTCCGTCCGACCAGCTGGAAAGCTGCTCCTTGATGTACGTTCGGGCCATCAATTCAGCCCAGGAGCGCTTCTGGGTGGCCAGCCCGTACTTCGTACCGGACGGCTCGGTGCTGAGCGCGCTGCAGCTGGCGGCCCTGCGCGGCGTGGACGTCCGCCTGGTGGTTCCGGAAAAGCCGGATCACAAGCTGGTCTGGCTGGCCTGTTTTCACTGTCTCAAACAGCTCGATCTGCCCGGAATCCGCGTCTATCGCTACAACCAGGGCTTCATGCACCAGAAGACCTTTCTGGTGGACGACCGCTGGGCCGCCGTGGGCACCGCCAACATGGACAACCGTTCGTTTCGCCTGAACTTCGAACTGACCATGCTGGTGGATGACGACGACTTCTGCAAGCAGATCGAAGCCATGTTCGAACACGATTTCACCCATTGCGATGAAACCGGCCCCAACGAATACGACAACCTGAGTTTGCTGAAGCGCTACGCGGTCAAGGTGGCGCGACTATTCGCCCCCATATTGTAAGACCGCGGAGCACGGGTTTCCCAACTTTTCCACGTTGCCACGACGACGGCGCCCGATACCTTTCCGTCCGGCAATATTGTCTGGCCGTTATTGTCCTGATGACAGACGGCAATTTTCCCTCGCTTGATATTCAAGAGGTCATATCTTATAGCTTGGGCAGCGCAAGCTTCAAAAGGGGGGCGCCGTATGCCGTACGCCAGGCAACAGACATTGGGTTTCACGCTGATTGAGACAGCTATTGTGCTCGTGATCATGGGGCTGATCGTCGGCGCGGTGCTCAAGGGCTCCACCCTGATCCAGCAGGCCCGGACCAAGAAGATCATGATCCAGATGGACAACATCCGCGCGGCCGTCTGGACCTTTTTCGACCGCTACAGCCAGTATCCCGGCGATGAGGACCTGACCGACATCCCCTCCGGCGAAACCGGCAGCGACGGGGACGGAGACGGATTCATCGAGGAGAGCAACAACGAATATTTGACCCTGTGGACCGACCTGGCCGCCGCGAAGATGATCAACGGGGACTATGAAAACAGCGTACCGCGCAATGCCTTCGGCGGCACCGTGAACCTGAAATATTACGACGAATCCAGCACCGCCATCCGCAGCCCGGGCCACTACTTCATCCTCACCAACATTCCCTGGGATGCGGCCCTCGAAATAGACACCAAACTCGACGACGGAGACGCCGCCAGCGGCGGCATCCGCACCAATAATCAACCCTACGAAGAAAGCAGCGGCGTGGTCACGCTCTACGTGCCCTTTGATTAAGGTCTATTCGTATGTGTAACATATTTATATTCAACAAGAAAAAATTTCTTAAAAAAAATTCAAAAAAAGCTTTGACAAGAACCGCCGAGGCGAATAAAAGATTTTCTTCAGCACGGGGCTGTAGCTCAGTTGGGAGAGCGCTTGAATGGCATTCAAGAGGTCGTGGGTTCGATTCCCTCCAGCTCCACCAACGAAACCAACGGGTTAGGAAGTAATTCCTGGCCCGTTTTTTCTTTGTGGTCAACCAACGGTCAACCACAAGGTTGACCACCCCATAAACTCCCGAAATCTCTGGAAGGCCTCCAGCAGCCTCAAAACTGTTCTATTTCTCATGTCTCTGAAATTAAAAATATTATTTGAAAGCATCTTGAACTGGGGTCAAGTGGTCATGAAAACGGGCAGGTAACTCAATATGACCTCATTCGGACTTCAGTGTGGTACACAACGCCCTCCTTGAACATAGTCAAGGAGGCTGTCAACCTTGGTCAACCCCAAGCCCTGTTTTTGCGCAAAAAACCCCTGCAAATCCCGGAAGCTGTCGCTAGCCATAATCTTTAAGTTGCTATTTTATCTCAATAAGTTAGGGGCCATTTGTTCGCCGCAGGGCACTCAAGAAAAACAACCTGGAGCAAGCCTTAGTCATTCCAGGTGTTCAAAAAATATCCGAGAGCTTTTTGAATTTTGTTCAAGAGGGACAATTGCTGCCTGTAATACCGTCCAGTCCGCTAAGGAGGGATCCATAACGAAGGAACACGAACATGCTAAACGAAGCGAGTGGTTCGCCGAATTCAAGGCTGAGTTGCCGATGGAGACTCTTGCTTTTCAGAGCCACTCTCTCTTGAAGTATGTATCAAGATTTCAGCCCAATGTTCTTTATGGTCGTCCTTTAAGGGAATAAAACCATCCTGCTGCTGCACCCCGTTCAAGTTTATTTGAATTTCCTCGCCTTTTTCTGCAACCTGCATGATTTTGATGTGAAATAATGTCTCCCTGTAGCGGTAATGCACGATGAACTCCTTCCACTCAGGCGGCAAGCAGGGCTCAAAACGTAGCCGGTCAACCTCGAGCCTGAAGCCGAGGAGCGATTCCAGCATCAACCGGTACATCCAGCCAGCAGAGCCCGTGTACCAAGTCCAGCCGCCACGGCTGATATGCGGAGAAACCGCATAAACATCTGCGGCCATGACGTAGGGCTCTACTTTGTATATTTCGGTCTGCTCGGCTGTAAGTGCATGGTTTATGGGGTTGATCATACGGAAAAGTTCCCAGGCGCGTCGATTGTCGTCCAACCGTGCAAAGGCCATGGCCGCCCAGATGGCGGCGTGAGTATACTGGCCGCCGTTTTCCCGTACCCCCGGAGCGTAGCCCTTGATGTAGCCGGGATTGAGCGCAGAGGTGTCGAAAGGCGGGTCCAACAATTGCACCAAGCCTTGCTCTCGGCGGACCAAGCGCTGGTCCACTGCCTCCATGGCCCGACGCGAACGCTTGAGCTCTCCGGCTCCCGACAGCACGGACCAGCTTTGGGAGATGGAATCGATCTGGCACTCGGGGTTTTCTGATGACCCGAGCGGTGTTCCGTCGTCAAAATAGGCGCGGCGATACCACTCGCCGTCCCAACCGCTGGCCTCGATGCTGCGGCGCAGTTTCTCCGCCTCGCTGCCGCAGAGTTCTGCAAAGATTTCGTCGTCATGGGATATGGCAATTGCGGTGAAACTCATGAGCACGTCAAAGAGAAAGAAGCCCAGCCACACGCTCTCGCCCTTGCCTTCCCGACCCACATGGTCCATGCCATCGTTCCAGTCGCCTGAACCTATGAGCGGCAGGCCGTGCGTGCCGTAGCAAAGGCCATGTTCTATGGCGCGGGTGCAATGCTCGTATAGGCTGGCCACCTCATCGGAGGTTCCCGGCAGGTCATAGTAGGAGTCCTCGTTCGCCTTCAGCGTGCGACCCCGCAGAAAGCCAACGGGCTCGTCCAGCACGCCGGTGTCTCCGGTGGTGCGTACGTAGCGAGTCACGGCTAGCGGTAGCCAGAGGTAGTCATCGGAGCAGTTGGTTCTGACGCCTCGGCCCGTTGGCGGGTGCCACCAATGCTGCACATCCCCTTCCTCAAACTGACGGCTGGCGCAGAGCAGCACGTGTTCGCGCACGAGTTCCGGCCGGGCGTGAATGAGGGCCATGACGTCCTGCAACTGGTCACGAAAGCCGAACGCGCCGCCGGATTGATAGGTGGCGCACCGTGCCCATAGACGGCAGGCCAGGGTCTGATAGAGGATCCAACCGTTGGCCAATACATTGAACGTCTGATCCGGGGTCTGCACATGCACTGCCCCCAAGGTATGCGTCCAGTGCTGCCAAACCATGTCCAGCGCCATGCGCGCGGCGGTCGGCCCACGGAAGCGTTGGACCAGACGCTTGGCGTCCGCAAGGTCGCGCCCCACGCCAAGCCGAAAAATTATCTCGCGTTCCTGCTCCGCCTCCAGTTCGAAGCTCACCTGGATGGCCGCACAAGGATCCAGGGCTGCCCCCACTCTGCCGGAAAGTCGGGTGCGCATCATGGCGGCCGGGGCATTCAGCGTACCGCCACGGCCCAGGAATTCCGCCCGGTCACCGCTCACGGTACGCTTGGTTTCGTCAACATCGAAGAAGGCCGTCCGATCAGTGAATTCGGTATTGTAAGGGTTTCGGGCAAAAAGCGCACCGCTGTTCGGGTCGATTTCGGTGACCACGTGCTCGGCGGTCTTGCTGCGCAAATCACCCAGCACCCATTCGGCATAGCCGGTGGCCGAGAGCCTGCGAGTCCGGCCCGACTCGTTACGGACTTTCAGCACTGCGAATTTGACTGCGGCGTCGAGAGCTACATAAATCCAGAGTTCGGTGGCGACGCCGCGCTCGACGTGCTCGAAGACGCTGTAACCGAAACCGTGGCGGGTAGCGTAGGGCGTTGTTCCGCGACAGGGCAAAGGCGTAGGCGACCAGAAATGGCCGCGCTCCTCGTCGCGGAGGTAGAAGGCCTCGCCTCGCGAATCGCTTACGGGATCGTTGTCCCAGGGGGTCAGGCGAAATTCGTGGGCGTTCTCGCTCCAGGTGCAGGCCATGCCGCTCTCAGAGATCATGGTGCCGAAAACCGGATTGGCCAGCACGTTAATCCAGGGTGTGGGCGTCTGTTGTCCGTGGGCCGTGGTGATGACATATTCCCGGCCGTCCGGAGTGAAGCCTCCCACGCCATTGGAGAAACTCAAGTCCTGTCGCGGCAGCGCATCCACGGCAGGAGGCGCGGCGCGCAGAGGGCGTGTTGGGGTGAGTTGGGGCATATTGCTTTCCGCCAGGCTGCGGCCGCCAATTTGTTCAGCCAAGGTCCCCCGAGAGTCGGTGATGATTACTCGGGCCACGGCCTGGAACAGGATACGGTCCTCTTCGGCGATGCGGTCCGCAGGCCGGACGAATATTCCCCCGGGCCGTTCAGTCAGTTCGTCTTTGGCGCCTGCGGCAATGAGCCCCATGATCTGGTTATGGAGGGTCTGCCTATAGCCCGCGTCGTCCTCGTTCCAGATTACCAGGTCCACGGCCAGCCCCTTGAGTCGCCAATAGGCGTGGGCTTGCACCAGTTGGCGCACCAATTCGATGTTCGCCACATCCTCGATTTGCAACAGTACAATAGGTAGATCGCCAGAAACAGAATAGCCCCATAGTCCTGATTGACCCCGTTGGTTCTTGATGAGTGTGTCTGGTTCGGCCCTTAGCGCTGCATTGGCGAACAGGATAGAACCGGCCAATTTTCCGTAGAGCTGCGCTTCCGTCTCTGAGGCGTTCAATTGGCGCAATTGTACTTGGCTGTGCGTCCATGCCAGGTCGAAGACGCGGTCGGCCAAGCGTCGATCCTGGTATTTCTCCATCAGCCTAAAACTTTGGTCACGGGTTTTGGCAATGCCGTAGATCATGTCGATGGTCACGAACTCGCCCGGCTCAAGCGTTATCCGCTGGCGGATGGCCGCATTGGGATCAAGCACCGATCCTTCGCTGTTCGAAAGCGAGTCTGCATATTCGGCTGCGTCCGCATGCAATGCCAGAGGGGCGGCAGAGGTATTGCCGCGGCCAATGAAGCGCATACGATCGGTTTCATAGGAGACGTGTTTAATATCAGAACTGCGAACGACCATCATGTGCAGCATGAAGGGCGTCTCTTCATCCTGGGAGCGGGGCCTACGGGTACAGAGGATGGCCTGGTTGCCATGGATGATCTCAGTCTGTACAAAGAGATTGCTATAGGCCGGATGCAGCGCGTCTGCCGCTTGAGGGGCCATTGCCACTTCCGCATAGCTTGTCACATCCATAGCTCGCCGCGTGCGTGCTCGGTTGCTGACACGCAGCCGGCGTAACTCGACGTCGTCCCCGGGCGAAACAGCGATCTCGGTATATGCGTCATAGTTGTGTACGCGACAGTTGAATTCGGCCTTGCCTTCCGAAAAAATCACCTTGAAAGCCTTCGGTGGATTGCGTGTCGGCTGATGGGTTGTGGACCAGAATTCTCGGCTGTCCACGTCCCGCAGGTAGCAGAATATGCCCCGGTTGTCGCAGGTGGGATCCTCGCGCCAACGGGTCACGGCGAGTTCCTCCCAACGGCTGTACCCGCTTCCGGAATTGGTGATCATGACATGATATCGACCGTTGGAGAGGAGTTGCACCTCCGGACTCGGCGTGTCGGGAGTGTCGTAGAAACGCGTGGACGTATTCTCAGCAGTGGCAGCCAAGTGTATCTCGGCAAGTTCCGAGGTATGGGCATAAACCATTGCTGCTTGAGGGATACGCTCCTGAAGCAGGGGAAGCGTGGCCTGGAATCGGAGATCGGATTCGAAGCGTCGTTGCATCGGGAACTCAAGAAGTGCTCCTGCCAGGGATAGAAGGGTCATTCCCTGGTGATGGGCCATGAAAGAACGGACGATAGCATTTTTCTGCCCACTCGGCAGGCGTGAGGAGGTGAAGTCAACGGCCTCGTACAATCCATAACGGGCTTCAAGCCCCTCTCCCGCCAGGCGTTCCAGGTTTCTGCAGGCCTCCTTCGGGTTCACCAGGAGCGCCAAAGCAGTGGCATACGGCGCAATGACCATGTCGGAGGCAAGGCCACGCTTGAGCCCCAGACCGGGTACGCCGAATGCTTGGTACTGGTAGTTCCGGTGGGCATCAATGGCGTTGTAGCCGCATTCCGAAATACCCCAGGGCACGCCAATCTTCCTACCGTACTCGATCTGCCGGGCCACAGCCGCCTTGGTGGTCTGGTCAAGCAAGGTGTGCTCATACGTGGGCATCACCAGATTAGGCATCAGGTATTCGAACATGGAGCCGCTCCAAGAGAGCAGGATCGGCGCCCCTCCGGCGGAGGTGAGCAATCGCCCCAAGGCGAACCAGCTTTCCTGCGGCAACTGCCCTTGAGCGATAGCCACGAAGGTTGTGAGCCGCGCCTCCGAGGCGAGCAGATCGTAGAAGCTCTGATCCCTGCGGAGTTCGTCCACATTGTAGCCAATGGCAAGCAAATGCCGCGTATCATCGTACAGGAATCCGTACTCCATTTGAGCCATCACGTCACAGTCTTGGGCGAGTGCGTTCAGACGTGTCAGTCTGGATTTGGCCTGTTGGCGGACAGCGCTGATCATGTCTCCCAACTCCGCAGCCTGCGCCGCTGTCGAGACGGACCTGAACCGGGTTTCCAGAGCAGCCAGCCCGCCCAATGTGGGGATCTCATCCAGAAAAGCCAGTTCTTTACTGAATTCGCGTGGAGACGCCGCCCAAGGAGTCAGCAAGCCCAATTCAGCCAGGGCGTCCCTGCATTGCACGGCAAAGGCCTGAATCCAGCAATGCAAGGAGCAGTCGAAGGTCGAAGTTTTGAAATCCTGACTGGCGGCCACCACCTCCACGGACGCTGTCAGACGTTCCAGACAGAGACGCGTGGCGCTCAATGTGACGGGCGGGTTGAGTGCGATCGAGCTCATCTCCTGGCGCAGAGTCTCCAAGAGAGCTGGGGGAGCGGTTGGCAGATCGTCGGGCAGTTCGTCCAACGCAATGCCTAAAGCGTCGTCAAGGCTCTCGAACAGTCTGGGAGAGAGAATTCGATCCTCACTCAAGGCGAGCAGGCCCGCGCGCAAGGTCAGGAGATGCCCGGCCAGGTTCCCGGAGTCAACAGAGGAAACATAACGGGGCGGGAGCGGCTGCAGGGTGCGGGTGTCGTACCAGTTGAAGAAGTGGCCCTCGTAGCGGGGCAGACGCCCCATGGTTTCCAAGGCCCGCGAAGTGCGCTCCATCAGCCGACCGCAGGAGATGAAGCCGAAGTCGAACGCGGAAAGATTCACCAGAAGGGCCAGCCCCATATTCGTGGGCGATGTCCGGTGAGCCGTGGCGGTCACAGGTTGTTCCTGAAAGTTGTCAGGGGGTAAGAAGTTGTCCTCCTCACCGACGAAGGTCTCGAAAAAGAACCATGTTTTGCGGGCTATCCTTCGCATGAACAGGCCCTGGGCTTCGGTGAGCCGCTCTTGGCGTCGGGTGATTGGCTGACTGATCCACCATGCCAGGGCCGGCGAGACAAGCCATAGGCCCAACACCGGTCCGGCCGCAAGCAATGCAGACGGGGTGACTGCAATCAGGGCAAGGGCTGTGGCTAAGGCAAGGAATGGCCCAAACCACATGATCCGGTAGGAGCCTATGAGTTCCATGCAGCCTTTATTCCCCTCTCCGCCAGAAGGGGCCCACTCCAAAAGCCCTTTATGTGAGACGAGCATTCTCCAAGTAGCGCTCATCAAGGCGTTGAGGCTGTAGTATGCCTCATAGGGCAGGCAAACCAGAAAAAAGACCGCCTGAGCGAAATGCTTAGGCAGCAGGCTCACTATGGTTGATATGTGTTGTCTGACAGGCATATCTGCAGGTCTTTGCAGTGCGCTCTGCACCGCGGTGATGACCGACGGCAGCAGAATGATGCTGCAGACAGCTATGGTCCAGAACCAGGCGGAAGCCAGAGCGGTCCATCCTGCCAGCAGAAGCAGGGTCAGTGCAGCGGCAATCAGACTGCGACGCAGGTTGTCCAGGATCTTCCATCGCGACAGGAGAGAAAGCGGGTTTTTCCGCCGACAGGCGTCAGCGCCGGGAACGCCGGGCAACAGCCAGCGTGCAATCTGCCAATCTCCGCGAATCCAGCGCTTTCTGCGTTTCACATCCTCGCAGTAGCTGGGGGGGGAATTCTCGAACAGCTGCACGTCGCTCAGGAGTCCCGCCCTGGCGTAGCAGCCCTCCAAAAGATCGTGGCTCAGGATGCGGTTTTCCGGGAAGCCTCCGCCAAGGGTGCGCTCGAAGGCCTCGACTTCGTAGATGCCTTTGCCGATGAACGAGCCTTCGCCGAACAGGTCCTGGTAAACGTCAGAGATTGCTCGGGTGTATGGGTCGATACCAACTTCACTGGCGCACATACGCGCATAGCGCGACCGGTTGGCGCCAGACAGGTTGGCAGCCACTCGCGGCTGGAGGATACCGTAGCCGCCGACAACACGCGTGCCGCCTGGACCGTATCGCGGACGGTTCAGCGGATGCGCCATTGCGCCAACAAACAATCGGGCGCAATCCCGGGGCAGTTGTGTGTCGGTATCCAAAGTAATGACGTACTTGACCCCCAACAGAACGCTCACGTCACCGACAATCAGAGCAAAGGGTGCAATTTCGCCGGAACGCAGCAGGGAGTTCAAGTCCGCTAGCTTGCCGCGCTTACGTTCATAGCCCATCCAGAACCGTTCCGGAGGATTATAGCGTCGTGGCCGGTGGAATAGGTAGAAATAGTCGCCCGTCGGACTTGGATATTTGTTGTTAAGCCCCTCTATGCCTTGTTGAGCAAGACGCGTCAGGAAGGCGTCTTCGGGCAGCGTTTCCTCGGCAGCGTCGCTGAGATCCGTCAACAATCCAAAATGCAGGTTTTTGTCCCGGTTGGCCAGAAAATGAACTTCCAGATTCTTGATCAGGGCTTCGATTGCCGGGCCGCTGGTCAGCATGGTCGGGACCACGACCAGGGTGCGTCGGTCCTCCGGGATTCCCTTTGAATAATCGAGGCGCGGCAAAGAGTGCGGCGTGGTCAGCAGGGTTGCCAGCCAATTTACCAGGGCCACCACCAAGTGACTGGCGCATAAGAGTAGAAGCAGAGTCATTGGAGCCAGGCTCCATGCCTTTAGTCCATCGGCCTGCGCCTTTGCTGCGAATCCTCCGGCGAAGAGCACGGTCAACAGCAGAATGCTGCCACCGTATAGCAGTAGGGGAAACCTGCTGGCCGCCGCATACATGGATTCGGCTAGCGAGTTGCGCACCTGCGCCGATCTTTTAAGTTGGGCCAAACCCTCATCGATGAGGTAGTAGCCTACATGAGCTGTGAGGGCGTCTTCGCCATTTCTGGTTGCCCCCTCCCTGGCGAGGTCGATGGCCTTGTGCGCAAGCTCGGCTTCAGAGAGGGGACTCTTCCTGGCCGTGCGCTCCACCTTGTGGCGATAGCGATCACGGGTAGCAAAATCCATAATGCCATATATGTGCGCTGGGTCTTCTCTCAGAGTTTTTTCGACAAGGCTCGTGGATTCAACGAATTCGCGCCAGTCTATTGCGCTGAGGGAACGTAAAACTGCCAATACTGTTTCTCATGGAGACCTGTTCGGCGGATTGGTGCTGGTTTTCCAAGAACACCAACTGCTCGATGGTCACCCCAGATCCGGAGAGCTGCTGCTCGATCCAAGTCAGCGGCAAGGCCAGGGCCGCCCCCTTGCCGTGCAGATGACGGGAGAGTTCCGCCACGAACGATCTCGTCATGGGCGGATTGGAGCGCGCCATGTCGGCAATGGTCAGGATAAGGCTTTGCGGCTGTTTGGCGGCAACCTTGATCATCTGCTCGGCCCAGGCGGCAGCGCGGTTGCGTTCCTCCCTCTGGACTGCAAGGCGGGCGGTTACCCGACGCAAGTTCTCTATGAGCGCCAAGCGCAGCATGATCGGGATGGCCCAGAGTTCGCCCATGTTCAATGAAGTCATGGACTGATAGGCGATCACGAAACTTTTCAGGCTCTCCGGAGCCACTTGTCCATCACTGTGTGCAATGCTCTCCATGGCGAGGTCGTATACCCTCGGGAGTCCGGCTGAGGAACCACTCGCCAGGCAAGGCAACTCGCGGTTATACCCCTTAGGAAGGTGAAGGCGGGCCGTGCGGATCTGTTCCTCGATCACATAATAGTTGTCCAACAGCCATTCGGCGGCTGGAGTAATCCGGTCGCCCGCCTTTACATCTTCCGTGAGTTGCGTATGGACATCGAGCAGCAGGGTCTCGTTTTCTGTCAACCGTCGAAGCAGTCGGGCGGGCGATCGCCCTGCCTCCAGCTTATGCAGGCTTGCGAGGACCTTGCCGTGCTGCTTCATCTGATCAGCACTGAACAGTTTTGAGTGCAGGGGCGGCTCTTCTTCCGCGCATTGGCGCGCCCCGCCTGATTTGCTCAGTCGGGCCCAGGCGCAAGAAATATGTTGGCTTATGTCCTTGTGGAGCATGCCCATATTGTTGTCCCTCCTCGCCAAAACAGTGGTCAAGCCCGCTGGGATTGAAGCTGGACTGACTGTGGAAATTGCCGGGCTGAGTCGGCAAGAGCCAGCACATTTACTTTCGCAGCGTGACAACCATTTTCAGCTTGAGTTGGTACGGACATGGAGGGAATTCCAACCGGCCAGGACGTCGTGACTCGTAAACGCGTCAAGGGGGCGAGGTTGTCCGGGGATGCTCTAATATATCATCTTGGTCCGGTTCAGGTCCAACAAAATGTTAATCCACTATTACTGATGGGATGGCCCCACCCCTCCAATAGGGGTAGAGTCAAGGAACCTTAACAACCTTGAAAAGGAGCCATCCCATGAAAGATATTAGCATCATTGGAATCGACTTGGCAAAAAACAGTATGCAGCTTCACGGTGTCGATACCAAAGGACGCGTTGCTTTGAAAAAAACGCTCAAATGCGATAAAGCCATTGAATTTTTCGCCAACCTCTCCCCTTGTCTTGTTGGGATGGAGGCTTGCGCCACGTCCGCTTACTGGGCGCGGACCATTGAATCTTGCGGGCACACAGTAAAACGCATCCATCCTCGCTTCGTTAAGCCATTTCTCATGGGCGATAAAAATGACGCCAACGATGCGGCAGCGATCTGTGAGGCGGTTCAGCGTCCGCAGATGCGTTTTGTTCCCCATAAAAATCAGGAACAAGCCAACATCCAGGCCATTCATCGTGTCCGAAAAGGGTTCGTTCAAGATCGAACTGCGACGATAAACCAAATTCGAGGACTTCTTGCTGAGAACGGTATTGTATTGAAACAGGGAGCCTGTCATGTTCGCAGCTCTTTGATCGCAATAATTGATAATCAGGAAAGTGAACTCACAGGGACATTGCGAAAACTTCTCAGCGCATTGTACGAACATCTCCAGCACCTTGATAAGCAAATCGCGATACAAAGCACTGAGCTGCAGCAGCTTGCAAAGCAAAATAACAAGTGCAAACGTTTGGTGAAAGTTCCCGGCATTGGTTATCTTACCGCAACCATTTTGCTGACCGTAACTGGCAGACCGACTGACTTTAAAAATGGCCGAGAATTTGCCGCGTTTCTGGGGCTTGTGCCTCGGCAATATTCCACAGGAGGCAAGTCGCGACTGTTCGGCATAATAAAGCGAGGCAATAGTGCCGTACGTACCTTGCTTATTCACGGAGCAAGAGCTGTATTGCGATCGATGAAGTTGGGGCATAAGCCTTTTGGCAATGGCCGGATGACCGTTTGGCTTGCAGAACTTTTGGAGCGCCGTGGCTATAATCGAACGTGTGTGGCGTTGGCGAATAAAATGGCGCGCATCGTCTGGAATATGATGGCGACAGGTGCTGAATTCCAGATGGCGTAATTGAAAACCGCCAGTCACGCCGCTTGCAAGCACGACAGGCGTAAGTTTGTCGCTCGCAGGCAGCGCGCCAGGCTCGCGACAGTAAAAATATTTTTCCAACTGAGGATGCCAAGAAAAAAGTGATGAGAAGAAGGGGTCAGACCTGCTTCCGAAAAACCTGGCTGCTCCCATGGCGGAAATCGCCGAATTACCGATGAGGAACGGAAGCGCGGATACCCCATCTGGGCGCTGCCAATGCGGCAAGACGCCGGATATACGTGTGCATCTGTCCATTTTTCTTTCGATCTTTTCTCTTGACTCCGGGGCGGGGCCATATATGGGAGCAGGAATTACTCTACATGCTTGCTCCCAGGAATGCCGCGTGAAAACGCGGCCCGCCAGCGAGGCCAGCGGGAATTGACTTCCCGCGCAGCCAAGCTGAGCGTGCACAAAGTGAGAAACTTTGTGCCCTGAGTAATATGTTGCATGACCCGATTGCGAGTCCTCGAACTTACGAGAATTTACGCCCTGGAGCGCTTGGAAAGCGTACCCGCTCGCGAACTGTTAACCAGCATGCAGTAGTCCTCCGACTCGCCCTCGAATGGGCGTCGAAGAGTGACGACACATCGAAGCGTATCCTCCGGAAGTTCATTTCGGGAGGCAAAGAAGATCGACTTTGGTAGAAACCATAGGCAAAGCCCGGCAAGTGTTTCATCGGCAGGGGCGGAGCATCCAGCGCAAAGGGCGTCACTCTTCAAAACATAGCAAGACATTTGTCTGCTTGTTCTTAGAGGAAGGCATTGCCATTGCTGTTACCGTAACACTTTTGCTGCCCGATGTTGTTTTCATCTCGTAGGGGCCGCAAATAATCTTCTTCTCCTCTTTCACGGCAGCCTGAATGGCTTTCTGTATATCATTCACGCGCAAGGGGGCAGGCAGCAGTTCGGCAAAGTTTCCCCTCTCTGCTTTAGCGTCCAGTTCCATGCCGGCGAACTGCTTATATTTTGTATTGACGATGAATACTTTATCCCCTTTCCCGTCCACTACCAGCAACGGTTGGGGATTGAGGTCGAAAACGTTGCGCACCAGCTGCCAGGCGTCCTCCAGTGTGGTATTGGCCTCCTTGAGTACGGCCTGGGCGAGTTTCTGCTCTTCGATGCTGGAAAATGTAAGCACCCCGCCGTCGATACGGTTATCCATGGTTCGGTAGGGCATGACACGCATCTTGAACCACTTGCCGTCGCTGGTCTGCACCTCGGCTTGATGCGGAGCGAGATCTTTCAGGACCTGTTCCAGGGCGGGGATCATCACGTCGTCGGCCAGGTTGGTCATGACATGCTGCAGGGGCCGGCCGATGTCTGTGGGTATCAGGTTGACAATAGCGGTCGCCTCCTGGGTGAAGCGCCTGATGCGCATGTCGTTATCCACGAAAATCGTGGCTATCTCCGTGCTGTTCAAAAGGTTGCGCATGTCGTCGTGGGTCGAGGAGAGCTCGTCCACCTTGCTTTGCAGCTCCGAATTCACGGTCTGCAGCTCCTCGTTGAGCGATTGCAACTCTTCCTTGGATGACTCCAATTCCTCGTTTGTTGATTGCAATTCTTCGTTGGATGACTGAAGCTCCTCATTGGTTGATTTGAGTTCCTCATTTGAGGACTCCAGCTCTTCTATGGTCGTTTGATGGCTCTCGCGGGTGTTTTGCAGTTCCCGCTCCAGTTCGGATATCTTGGTGTTGCGAGTTTCCACATCGTCGCCGGATCCCTCTGACTGTGCGACCGAGGTCAAGTCATCACTTGCGATGTCCTCGAACACCACCAGCAGCTTACCAACCAGCTCCTTGGGGGCGTTCATTGGGCAGATGTGCAGATTGATGCATTGCACGTCCCCGTTGGTCTTCACGCGAACTTTCCGGCGTGTTTCCATGGTCTTGGTGGCAAGAGCCGAGCGGATGGCCGAGGACAGCTCGATGCGCAGCCCCTCTCTGGCCATGTCCAGGGCGTTCTGGCTGGGCGGTCCGCTGCTGGCCTCAAGATATTTCCCCGTACGGCCGCTGATGTGCAGGATGTTGGCCGCGGCGTCGATGAGCAGCGCGGCCGGCGAGAAACGCTCCAGCACGGTGTTCCGGGTCAGCTGGCCCAGGTTGGGCTTGTCCTCGATACCCAAGGCCGGGGCTGTGTCGAATCTCTCTTCCTTGCCCGGAAGCCCACTGGGGAAGTCCACCTGCTGCACCAGCGCCCTCGGGATTTCCTGGCGCTCGAAGATTTTCCACTTGCTGTCCAGCGTACTGAACAGGTTGGTGAACCCGCCGATGGTTTCGGAGGAGCCGAGCATGAGCAGACCCTCGGGTTTGAGGGTATAGTGGAACAGGGGGAGGATCTTTTTTTGCGCCCCACTGTCCAGGTAGATGAGCAGGTTGCGGCAGCACAACATGTTCAGTCGTGAGAAGGGCGGGTCCCTGAGGATATCCTGCACAGAAAAGACAATGCTGTCGCGGATTTCCTTGCGGATGCGATAGAGTTCGTTTTCCTTGATGAAATGCCGGCGCAGTCGCTCCGGGGTCACGTCCGTGGCGATGCTTGCCGGATAGAGCCCTTCACGGGCCTTGTCGATGGCATGTTTGTCAATATCCGTGCCGAAGACCTGGAGGGTGATGCGCTTGTTGAGCTTGTCCAGTATCTCCCGGAACAGAATCGTCAGGGAATAGGCCTCCTCGCCGGTGGAGCAACCAGGGACCCAGACCCGAAACACGTCGTCATCATTGAGGTGGGCGAAATGCTCGGGCAGGATAGAATTCTGCAGCGCCTCGAATGATCCGGGATCGCGGTAGAAGCTGGTCACCCCGATCAAGAGCTCCTGGAAAAGCGACTCCACTTCGTCCGGATTGGCGCACAAGAAATCCAGGTATTGGGCGGGACGCTCGATCTGATTCAATACCATACGGCGCTTGATTCGACGCAGGAGGGTGTTTCGTTTGTAGGCGGAAAAGTCGTGCCCCACTTTTGTGCGCAGCATGGCAAAGAGTTTGCCCAGCCACATCATCGAATCCTCGCCAGCCAAGAATGTGCCCTGATCCTGGTCGTCAAGGGTTGGCTCGAAAAAATTGGCGATGGTGGCGGGCATCTTCTCTGGTGGCAGGACCATGTCCACGGCGTCAGTGGCCATGGCGTTTCTGGGCATGCTGTCGTACTTGGAGCTGTCCGGAGACTGCGCCAGCACCAGCCCTTCGTAAGCCCTGATTTTCTTCACGCCCAGGGAGCCATCCGCCCCCGTGCCGGAGAGCACGACGCCTACGGCGTTGCGTTCCTGGTTCCGGGCAAGGGAACGAAACAGCCTGTCGATGGGGAGGTGAGGCATTTCATCTGCAATATCAGATAGTTTAATACACTTCCGCTCCAAGGTTACTTCCTTGCCCGGGGGCATTATGTAAACATTGCCGGGCTCGACACGCTGGCCTTCTAGAGCGAGAGCCACAGGCATGGCCGTGTATCGCTGCAGCAGTTCAGGCATCAGGGTGGGCTTGTCCGGGGTCATGTGCACGACCACGATGTAGGCCATGCCGCTTGCCGCCGGCAAAGCGTCCACGTTGTGGAAAAACTCCTTCAGCGCCTCCAGGCCGCCTGCCGAGGCCCCCAGGCCGACGACGGGGAAAGCTTCATCCTGATGCGAAGCGTTCTTCTCCGGGGCTTTTGCCGATTGCTTTTTCTTGGCCATGAGAGTCCTCGTGGATATTGGAATAATAAAGATGAAAGACTGCAGGCGGCTCTTTACCGTCGTCATTATGTAGCAGGAGGCCCGCCGGCAGGCAAAGGCTTTGGCGAGGAGGGAATTAATAGACCTTGTGAGCGACGCGCTCCATGATCCGGTTCAAATCATTTACATCCATTGGCTTGGCCAGATAATCGTTCATGCCGGCGGCAAGGAACTTTTCTCTGTCCCCGGCCATGGCATAGGCCGTAAGCGCGATGATGGGGATGTCCTTCTGATCGCGGAATTCATGATCATTGCGGATAACTCTTGTGGCCTCTGCACCGTCCATGACCGGCATCTCAATGTCCATCAGGATGCAGTCGAATGTACTGTTGCGTAGCGCCTGCAAGATCTGCTCGCCATTTTGGGCAAGGGTCACAGCGTGCCCCCGTTTTTCCAGCAAGTCGGTACACACTAGTTGATTCGATATCTCATCCTCAGCCAGCAGTACCTTCAGTTTAGTCATTGGCTCGCGGTCGGCTTCAGCCAGGGGCGGAACTTTGAGGTCATTCACATCAGCCGGCTCAAGGGGCAGGCAGACATGGATGGTTGTCCCCGCACCCTCCTCATTTTCCACACAGATGACGCCGCCCATGAGCGAAATGAGATTTTTGGAGATAGCCAGGCCCAAACCGGCCCCCTGGTGCTGGTGTAAGAGGCCTGCATTGGCCTGCGAAAATGGCTGGAACAGATTGGAGAGCGTGTCGTCGGATATGCCGATCCCTGTGTCTGACACGGAAAACAGCACTGCTTTTCTATCGTAGTGTGGGCTTTGCAGGTAGCTGGCTTCCAACGTCACGCGCCCGCTCTGTGTGAATTTGAGGGCGTTGCCCAACAGATTGCTCAGCACCTGCTGTACACGAATCTCGTCACCAATGAGCATCAGGGGTAACTCAGGGTCATGACGAAATATCAACTCCAGTCCTTTCATTCTGGCTGCGTCATGAAAAAGCGTCTCCAGGGAGCGAAGGAAGTTACGGATGCTAAATGGTGTATATATGATTTCAAGCCTGCCCGCCTCCACCCTTGAGAGGTCCAAAATGCCCGAGATCAGATTGGTAAGGCGTTTGCAGGACTCGACGCCGTGCATTGTGTATTCGCTCTGTTCTTCGTCCAGGGCTGTTGTATTCAGCAATTGCAACATTCCCATGACACCGTTGATGGGCGTTCTGATCTCATGACTCATATTGGCCAGGAAAAGGGATTTGGCTTTGTTGGCCACGTCGGCCAGCCTTTTGGCCTCACGCAGGTTGGTCTCGGTTTGTTTGAGCTTGCTTATGTCAGTCAGGGTAAGGCGCCATGTCTCGACCACCCCTGCCTGGTCCTGCTCGGCCATGACGTCCACGTGTATCCAGGAAGGGATGGCCCCCTCCTTTTCTCTCAGGCGCAGCTCCACCTGCTGGGGGCAGGCCAGCTTACCGGCCTGGCTGAGCGCCGCATGAAAGGCGTCATGAAAAAGGGGATCGACAAAGGCAGAGAAAGGCTCGGCGACGTTCTGTCTGCGGCTCATGCACAGGAGCGTGCAGCCGGCAAGATTTATTTTAGAAATGAGTCTTTCCGGGGTCAGGGTGACATAGCCGCAAGGCGCATGGTCGTAGAGATCGGTGTATTCCCGAAACAGGACGTCCAGCTTCTCGTTGGCCTCCTGGAGTTCCTGGTTCTGGATTTCCAACTCGGCCTGATGCACGTCCAGTTCGGTGATGAGTTCGAGGATGTCAGGGAAGGACTCAACGGACGCGGAGGTGGGGCCATCCGCGCGCTGCGCGATCAGCCTTTCAGCCTGTCGTCGAAGTTCGGCATACTTATCAGATTGCTTGTCAGCTGTGGAAGTGGACAAAATGGCCCCCTTTTATAATTCAATACTACCTATCCGCCTTTCGTGGAATAATGTCAACGTGAAATTGCTCGGCAAACAGTATCCATACATTGCATCGAGACGAAAATTGGATGGAGACTGGTGGATTGCAGTGCGAGGTTGTCGGAAAATATTTGTGAATGCAGAAAGTGCTTTTTCTTGCGAGCACTTCGACTCCGGCGTATTTACACAGCCTAATCTAAAATGAAACCCTCCACACGAACGCAATTTCTCCCCTCCTGTTTGCTTCGATATGCTTGCTTGTCGGCACGGTTTACCACTTCTGCCGCAGTCTCTCCCTTCCGCGAAACAGCTCCGCCGAAGGATACAGTCACCCGGATGCGCTGTCCTTTGTGTTCCAGCCAACTGTTCTCAATCAGAACGCGTAAACGATTGCCCAAGCCAAGCAAAGATTCTTTCTGTACATTGGGCACTAGCACCAGAAATTCCTCACCGCCCCAGCGGCAGGCGAGATCAAGCCCCCGAAGTCCGTTGACAAGAGTTTGGGCCACCATGAAAAGAACCTTGTCCCCTACCTGGTGCCCCCAGGTGTCGTTCACCGTCTTAAAATGATCAATATCGGCAAACAAAACTCCGAATGGCACATCATACTTGGCCAGCGAGGCTGCCAAGTCGTTCATAATGACTTCTGCGCATCGTCGATTGCCGATGCCAGTCAGTTCATCCTTGAGCACCTCCTTGCGCATGACCTCCAATTTTTTGAGGAGGTTGAGACTTTTCGTGTTGCTCATAAAGACTTCAACAACACCAAGGAGGTCACCGTTTTCGTCCAGCACCGGGGAAGTACGAGCGGTCACAGAAATCCGGTGACCATATTTGTGACGGATATAGATTTCTTTTTTTTGTGCCTTGCCGTTGGCCAGGGTAGCCGCCATGAGGCTGGATGGCAGAAGTGTCTCGCCGTTTTCGTCCAAATGGAGAAGAATCTCATGGGCGCAGTGCTTGCCCAGTATTTCCTTGGCTGCGTATCCACTTAAACGCTCAGCTGACTTGCTCCAGTATATTATCAGACCGGATTTATCGGCAAAGCACACTCCCTCAGTCGCCGAATCCAGTGCAACTCGGAAGAATTGCGTGTTCATTATGCAATGCCCTCAATCAGGTCCGCTCGGTTTCAATGTGGGTAGTCCTCTTACGAAGTTGCCTGGTGGTCAGGAGAACCGAGGCCGCATCCACGTGTGAATTGATGCCATCTGGTTCTTTTTCTATTTGCATGGTAAGTTAAAATTCATCTTTTGAGAAGAATGGGGCCTCATGATGGCAAACAACTTCCTGGAGACACACCAAGGCATCCTCGGATCAATTCGCGAGCCGTTGCTCCTCCTGGATTCGAAGTTGAAAATCGTAACGGCCAACGCCGCGTTTTATCGAATGTTCAAGGTCAAACCCGCCGACACAGAGGGCGTGATGATCTACGAACTGGGCGACGGGCAATGGGATATCCCCAGGTTGAAGGAATTGCTGGAGGATATCCTGCCTCAAAACACCAGTTTTCACGATTTTGAGGTGGAACATGACTTTGAAGCCATAGGGCATAAGATAATGCATCTGAATGCCCGGCGAATCTACGACCAGGGCAACCAGCCCCAGTTTATTCTGCTGGCCATCGAGGATGTGACCAAACGCGAATATTACAAACAACGCCTTGAGGAGCTGGTTGAAGAACGAACGGCCGAAATAGTTAAGCTCAAAGAGCAGCTTGAAGCCGAGAGAGCCTATCTTCAAGAAGAAATCAAACTGGTTTACAACCATGATGACATCGTCGGAAAAAGCGATGTCATCAATTACGTGTTTTTCAAGGTGGAGCAGATTGCTTGCACCGATACGAACGTGTTGATCCTCGGAGAAACCGGGACAGGCAAGGAGTTGATCGCACGCGCTATTCACAGCTCCAGCCTCCGCAAGCATCGCGCCCTGGTCAAGATGAACTGCGCCGCCCTGCCTTCAAACCTCATCGAGAGCGAGCTCTTCGGCCATGAAAAGGGCGCTTTTACCGGCGCGCTCTCCAGGCGGCTGGGGCGCTTTGAAGTTGCCGACGGCGCGACCCTGTTTTTGGACGAGATAGGCGAATTGCCGCTGGAACTCCAGCCCAAGCTGCTCCGGGTGATCGAAGACGGAGAGTTCGAACGCTTGGGCAGCTCAGAGACCAGAAAAGTGGATGTGCGAATCATTGCCGCCACCAATCGCGACTTGCAGGCGGAGGTCCAGAATGGCTCCTTCCGCGAGGATCTGTGGTATCGACTGAACATTTTTCCGATCACCATGCCGCCACTGCGTGATCGCCTGGACGACATCCCGTTGTTGGCCAAATTTTATATCGACCGTATTTCACGAAGACTGGGCAAAGGTATCCGGGAGATTCCGGTGGGCGTCATGGATGCGCTGCAACAATACCACTGGCCCGGCAATGTTCGCGAACTGGAGAATGTCCTTGAGAGGGCGGTGATCAATTCCTCGGGCGCCAAGCTGCGGCTGGTGGATGACCTGAAAAGACCTCGCAAAGACGCCCCAAGGCTGGAACAAAGCCTGGAGCATGTTGAACGGGACCATATCAAGCGAGTGCTTGAACAGACCGGATGGAAAGTGAGCGGCAAAAACAGTGCGGCTGAGATACTGGACCTTGATCGCAGCACCCTGCGCGCGCGTATGCGCAAGCTCAACATCCGCAAGCCGTAATCTCCTTTTATACTTCCAAGCCATTTATGCTCTCTCCCTGATGGCTGGAGGCTGCGTAGAGTGCGCCCCCCGGACATTCCGGGGGGGGGGGAGGGCTCGCCTGTATGAATGGCATCCGTCTATTTCACGATCAGATTGTTCTTGACGGACTGAACCCCATTAACGCTGCGCGCGATTTGCCCCGCCTTGTTTTTGGCAATTTGAGTATTGACAAACCCGCTCAGTTGAACGACGCCCTTGTACGTCTCGACGCTGATCTGGAATGATTTGAGAAAATCGTCCCCAGCCAACTGCGTCTTGAGCTTGGTAGTAATGACCGAATCGTCGATGTATTCCCCGGTGCTCGACTGTTTGGATGTCGAGGCACAGCCTGACAAGGTGAAGAGGACGAGGAGGAAGACCAAACTGCTGATAAGCCTGCGTCTTGTTACCATGACCGACACTCCTTTTTGTTGATGTACTATGTTTTGTGAGAAGGCTTCGGCGGTTCACAGCAGCCGGCGACCTTGAATAACCCGGATCAGCATTACAATGATGGCTATCACCAGCAGAGTATGAATAACCCCCCCCAGCGTGTAGCCGGTCAGCAAACCCAGGGCCCATAAAACGAGAAGTACTATGAATACTGTCCAAAGCATCTTAGCCCCTTCGAGTTTTAATCTGTTGTAGCGTTTGCGTATCAGCTTACTTCCCGATAACTTTTTTGAGATTGCCAGTTTTTTCTTGAACCTTGCCGGATGTGCTTTCATCTTTTCCTTCGGCTTCCATATCGGGCTTGTTAAAGATTTTTCCGACAACCTCTTTGATCTTGCCCTTGACTTGGTGCAACTTGCCTTCAGTCTCGTCTCTTGTGCCTGATTTCATGGTGTTACTCCTTTCACTCAACATGCACATCTCTGTGCTCGTGAGAATTCAAAATGTTATTTACTGCTGGGGGTGTTGCCTTTTCTTTTGCTGAAGCTGCTGTTCAACAGCAATCCCAGGAAGATCCCTATCGTCAATATCAAAACAATTATCAATGCCGAAGAGATTGAAACTGTCCAAAAAAGAAAACGAAGTTCCATCACTGCAATATTCTGAATGATGAAGGTGGCCGCCGATCCGACCAGTATCAATCCGAGGATAAGTTTTGCGTTCATGTCTACTTTCCTGAGTTGCAACAGGTTCATTGTGATTCCCAACTGACTCATTTCAGGTTGTTTCCCTCCGCCAACGCTTCGCCCGGATGTGCGTTTTTGACGTATCGATAAAAGTCGCTGTCCGTGGTCAGTATCAGTACGGAGTTTGGATTCGCCCTGTCCTTGTAGCTTTCCAGGGTATTTAGAAAGGCGAAAAATTCCGGGTTTTTGTCGTAGGCCTGGCCGTAAATGCGGGTGGCCTCTGCGTCGGCCAGCCCTTGAACCTCCTGCACCCGGCGGTACGCGGTGGAGCGGATCTGGCGCAGCTCTTTCTCCATCGTGCCCAGGATTTCCGCGCTGCGCCCCTCGCCTTCTGAACGGAACTGCGCGGCAATGCGTTTGCGCTCGGAAACCATGCGCTCATAGACCTTCTCGCGAACGCTTTCCACGTAATCCAGGCGCTTGATGCGTATGTCTACAAGCTCAATACCGTATTGCGGGATGATCTTTTGTGCTTCAGCAAGTATCGTGCGGGTGATCTCCTCCCTGCCGCGAACGATCTCTCGCTTCAGCTCTTCTTCGCGCTCCTTTGGGATCTCCTTCAGGGCCTCGCCCTTGGGTGCCTCCCACGAAGCACTGCGCACGAGCTCTACGAGTTCGCTGCTCGACACTTGGTCGCGCACCACCGAATCGAGAATATCATTCAAACGCGATTGGGCGCCTTCTTCGCTGGCCACGTTCTCCAGGAATTTCTTTGCGTCGGCGATCCGCCATCTGGCGGTGGTGTCCACCCATATGAACTCGCGCCCCTTGGTGGGCACCTGGTTTGGATCACCGTCCCAGACCAGCAGACGCTTTTCAAATCGTCGGACCTCTTGAATCAAGGGCAGTTTCATGTGCAGCCCCGCCTTGGTGATTGGCTCCCCGACTGGTCGGCCGAACTGCACGACGATGGCCTGCAGCCCCTCTTCCAACGTGTAGAGACCGCTATAGAGCACGATAGCGAGCACCAGCGCCACAGCCGCGCCAATAATCTTAAAGATGTATTTCATGGCTTATTTCCTTGTGCCTGTGGTTGTGGCGTGCCGGATTCAATTGGAAGCCACGGCACCATGGCCTTCTGGTCCTGGTCAACGATATAAAGCGCTTTCATGGCCGACAAGAGACCGGTCATGGCCTCCAGATACAGCCTGCGGCGCGTGACCTGCGGCGAGTGCAGATACTGCTCCAGAATGGCTTCAAAGCGGGTGGCCTCTCCCTTGGCCCGATTTACGCGTTCCAGTGCATAACCTTCGGCTTCGCTGATGCTTTGCGCCGCCACGCCCCTGGCTTTGGGGATTTCTCGATTGGCCTGTTCCTGGGCCATATTGATGGTGCGCTCCTTGTCCTGGCGCGATTCGTTGACTTCATTAAAGGCAGGCTTGACCGTATCTGGCGGGGTGACATCCTGGAGTTCCACAGTCACCAGCCGTACGCCTGTGTCATACTCAGTGAGAACTTTTTGGATTTCATTTCTTGCTTCACTGGCAACCGCCACCCGCCCGGTGGTTAGCACATCGCTTCCCAGGCGGTTGCCCACCGCGCGGCGCATGACTGCCTCACTTATGTCGCGGATTGTTTTCGTTGTGTCGCGGACCTGAAACAGGTAACGGATCGGGTCTTCGATGCGGTATTGGACTATCCATTGGACATCGATGACGTTCAAATCTCCGGTGAGCATCAGCGATTCGTCTTTGTACTCGCCGCGCGTATCATAGCGGGTCTTTTCTCCTGGAACTGCGGACACCGTTCGAAAGCCGAACTCTTCTTTCAGCACTCGCGCCGTGGGCACGAGGTGGACCTTTTCGATACCGTAGGGCATTTTCAGGTGCAGCCCCGGACCGGCTGTGCGCATGACTTCTCCAAAACGTTGAACTATTCCTGTCTCTTCGGGTTGAACTGTGAACCATGCGGTCCAGAAGCCCATCACCACAAGACCGGCGACTATGAGGACAATTGGACCGCTTTTGACTTTATTCAGGCGCTGCTGAATCTTTCCCAACACAGCATCCAGCGTCAGCATTGAGCCTCCTGGGGGTTGATTCCATTCAGCCATAACGAACCTCCTGGTTCATGCACCGATCATTAATATCGATGCGTATTCGTCCACTCATGGGCTGCCAATTAACTTGCTTCGCGTTTAATGGATGTGCAGTTCGCATATCCGTCGAAAATGGTAGCCATAGATTGCAAAGGTTATGGCCTGCGGAAGCATTTTGGGCCTCCGGGTCAGTGTCCACGCCACCAGCCGCCAGTATTGAAATCGTTCTTTGCCAAACACGCCCAGCCTCAAACTGGCGCGCCAAAACGCGAGGAAGCGTTGGAATTCGAGGGGAGTGCTCGCCACCGGCGCCTTGAGCTCTTTCAAAATGCGCTTGACCCGTTGGTAGTACATGCGTGGCGAGTAGATTTCGTTCATGATGGCATGATAGCCGGCGATCAGTTTATCGAGTCCCATGGCCGGGACGATATTGGTGCAGCCGTCCACGTTGTCACCGGAAAACTCCCCACTTACGCGGTTCTCCCGCGCCAGGCGCTCAAACAACCGAGTCCCAGGAGGGGCCTGTAGCATGCCCACCATGGCCGTTACGATGCCGCTTTGCTGAATGAAATCTATCTGGCGCTGAAAAATTGAGGGCGGATCATTGTCAAAGCCCACGATGAAGCCGCCCATGACTTGCAATCCGGAGCGATGCATCGTTTTGATGTCATGAAGCAAGTCTCTGTTCTTATTTTGCGTTTTTGAGCATTCTGTAAGGCTGTTAGTGTTTGGTGTTTCTATGCCAATAAAAACGGAATCGAATCCCGCCTGAGCCATCATGTCCATCAGTTCGGGGTCGTCGGCGAGGTTGATGGAGGCTTCCGTAAAGAAAACAATCCCAGTTTTATCCTGGCGCCATTTGATCAGCTCAGGAAGCAGATGCTCTTTGAGGGACGCTTTGTTGCCGATGAAATTGTCATCGACAAAAAATACATTGCCGCGCCACCCTGTCTGGTAAATAGCATCCAGTTCCGCGATCACCTGCTCAGGTGTCTTGTTGCGTGGAGTGCGCCCGAGCAGTGCCGTGATATTGCAGAATTCACAATTGAACGGGCATCCTCTGGAATACTGAATGCTTACCGTGGCGTAGTGACGTATATCAATCAAGTCCCACAAGGGGATGGGGCTGTGGCGAATCTCGGGGTAGCCTGACGCCCGATAGAGTGGCTTTGGGCAACCATTTTTCAGATCAGCAAGAAAGGCTGGCATCGTGGCTTCGGCTTCGTCCAAAACCATGTGATCCACTTTTTCGAAATCATTGGGCTGCGCCGTGAAAAGCGGCCCTCCGGCAACGATTGTCAGGCCCCTGGCCTTGCATCGGTCTATGATGTCCATGACCGACTTGCGTTGAATCGCCATCGCGCTGATAAAGGCCATGTCAGCCCACGCCAGATCGTCATCGCCAAGAGCATCCACATTCAAGTCAACAAGGCGCATTTGAAAATGATCCGGCAGCATTGCCGCCACCGTGATCAGGCCAAGCGGTGGCAGCGCTGCTTTCTTTCTGATGAAACGCAACGCGTGCGAAAATGACCAGAACGTATCTGGAAATTTGGGATAAATAAGCAGAATGTTCATGTATCAAGGTTCCTTTAGCTGTCTTTGTCAAGGGTTGTCTGCCTCGACTTTGATTCTCTGAGCGAATGAACGGCATCCATTCCCTCTGAATGGGAAACCGTGAAAATCTGTATATCCATTGGTTCACATAGAAGTGCCTTGGTTCCTAACAAGACGCTGAATTTGTGAGACGCAATATACTGATTCAACGACTCGCGTTTTTCCCACTTCCCGATCAAAATGAAACTGTTTTTGTCTTCGAGTTCGCAATAAATGTCGTAACGAATAGAATTCACATTGTTTGCACTTGATTTGTTCATATCTTGAATTGTTTGAATAACTTCAAAATTCTTGTTTTCTTTTACTCTAAGTTTTATTATCACAATTATCATTGCAGTCTCGTTTCTTAAGCGTTTATCAAAATAAATAAATTTAACTGCTTTGCTTGATTGAGTCGTAAAAATAATTGTATTTTGAAAAAATATACATGCATAACATCTGTATTTCATGGCTAATTGCTTTTAACTATTACTTATGAATACAACACGGATTTCGTAAACGGATTTTACTTAGATTGGATGATTACTTTCTTCAAAAAAATCTTTTTTGCAATTTATGTTTATAAAGCAATCCCCATGCCACATGAGCATTTCGCAGCGCATCTATTTTAACACAATGATATGTTTACAGAATGAGAAAAAAGTGTATTCACAGTTTTTAATCCTTGCACGTAAACATTAAGGTCATATTTAGCCAACGGTCATA
Organism: Desulfovibrionaceae bacterium; assembly: GCA_963677785.2. Lineage (GTDB taxonomy): Bacteria > Desulfobacterota > Desulfovibrionia > Desulfovibrionales > Desulfovibrionaceae. The sequence goes on from CAXXDH010000003.1 coordinate 2,069,549, forward strand.
TATGACCAAGATTATGGTTTGCCTGCGCAGCAAAATCTGTCCTTAGAGAAGCCGCTTTCCAAACACGCCTTTGCGCGTTGTTATATAGTTGGGAATGAACGGTGTGTCTGGGTGAGGTGAGGCTCTCAGGGGAACCGATTATCGAGTGCGTTTATTCGAAGCGCCAACCACCGATTTGAACCTGGGAATCCCCGAGATTCACCGGTTCACGGTTTACCATGTGAGCAAATATTGGTAAAAATTCTAAACTGTTACGACACACAATCTCTAGGCATGGCATTCAAGAGGTCGTGGGTTCGATTCCCTCCAGCTCCACCAGAAATTTCCAAGAATTAGGGCTGTTTATCTGAAAAAGATAAACAGCCCTTTTTCGTTTGGTCAACCAGCGGTCAACCTGGCGGTTGGCCAGGGGTAATGGGGTGAAATAATTTGATTTTGTGTTTTGTTGAAAAATGGGGTTGTTCGCTATCTAGCTGCAGTTATAGGGGATATTTTGTGGGCGGTTGAATTTGTGGCAAGGGGTCTTGGACGAAATTGCTACTCAGAAAAAACTATAATGAGATTATTGCATATCAAAAAAGGCTGAACCCACCACAGGTCCAGCCCTCCAATTTTGCCGTTACAGAATAAACCAACTCAGCCATTAAGATGGGGAAGTAGTCCAACTGTCCGAATTTTTTCACCTTCCATGACGTGGTAATATTGGTCTGCCGTCATCTTTATCGACGAGTGTCCCATCAGGTGCGACACGGACGCAAGATCGCCGCCTTTGGACAAAAGTGTTGAGCAGAAGAGGTGGCGAATATCATATGAGATGATATCTTTCCCTATTCCAGCCCGTTCACATGCATGGCGAAAGCCGTTGTGCAGGCTTTTAATTGGCTTCCCGCGGTACTCCACCAAGAATTCCGTCTTGGCGAGTCCGAACATTTCTTCCAACCTGTCCATGAATTCAGGATTTAACGGTATGGTGCGCCAACGATTAGTCTTGCTGCCAAAGACGCGGATTGTGCCGTTCTCCCAATCCACATATTTCCATTGAAGAGACAGCAACTCGGAAGGCCCAGTGCGAACACCCAGGTTGAAAGCGATTTCGATGGCCCATTTGACGTGGGGTGCGGCATGCTCCATGATTTTTTGAAGCTGTCCAACAGTAAGCGTTGATTGGCGCGGCTTTTCCTTTGGTTTTTTCCATTTTGCCAGTGGATTCTTTTCAATCATGTCTTGTTCAACGGCCCAATTAAACATAATTTTGAGGTATGACAGGTAGCGAGACCGTGTGGTCGGTGAATTCTTTGCCTTTTTCGTCGCGACCAAGGAAACGATATCGGCTTGCTTGAGTTGTTCGACCGGCACTTTGCACAATTCATTTAAAAATGAATTATTCAAGACGTTTAACCAATCGTGAATCCAATCGGAGCATCCCTGGGCAATCTTGGCATCGTACCAGCTTTGGGCGATCTGATTGAAATATACCTTTTGATTGATTTTCTTTGACATTTTCAGCCTTCCATTCTTCTTCATTTGTTTGTCAAATTTTTCCGCTTTTTCCTTGTTGACATTGCCTTTGCCGAAAGAACGCTGCACCTGGACGCCTGATTCGTTGCGGTACCGGACAACCCAGGAGTTGGTTCTTGTGTTTAGCCGTACGCTCATTTTCTTATCGCCTTATAGTTATGGGTTTTACCTCCTGCTTGATTTGTATTGATGCAATTCTCAAGAAATACTCGGTGTCTTGCATAAAAAGATCAAGATTTTCCACCTTGAACATTTTATCGGCCACTCCGCATCGAGGGATTCGATACTGTTTGGCTATCTTTCGAAAATAGTCGTATGAGTAGCCACAATAGAGTGCCGCACCTCTGCCGTTCAGGTATTTTGTGCCGCTGTCCATGAGTCATACATACAGGAAATTGCATTTTAAAATCAAGCAAAAAATACTTTACAAAAGAAAAAATATAGTCGTTAACTTCTTCATTATTTAAATTATACAGATATTATACAGTCAGATATTTCCTTATATACTTCTCATACAGTTTTATACACTTCTTGTACGAGGTCCTTTAACCACTCATACAGATGAATATTAAGATCGGCTTTACAAACGGAATTTTTTTAAAAAAAATTTCATCAGCTATGAAAAAAGGGACCGAAACGGTCCCTGTAGAGAGTTCAGCCAGACGTTTCCGGCCATCAGATGGCGTTAAGGAGCACCTTTTCCACTTCCTCCTCCTTTACTCCCAGATAACGGCGGGTGATGGATGGTGAGGAGTGGTTCAAACGCTTTGATAAAACCTCCCACGATACTCCATATTTTGTACGTTGAACGTAACACCAAGTTTTTCTTAAAGTATGCGCTCCAAAATTTCCGTTCAGGTTGATCTCAGAGCACCAGAACTTGACCATTTTCGTTACACGATGCGTCGTTAGTGGGGCATTGATGCCTTTGCGGCTTTTGAAAATGAAGTGATCTGGTTCGGGTTGCATTTTCTGAAGGAACTCCTGAAAAGCCGCAGCTATTTCCTTGTTGAGGATGAAGACATTTTCTTTACCCGTCTTTTTCTCTTTTATGAGTACGCGGTCTCCAACCTTTCGATTAGTAAGGTCCTTGACTCGTAATCCAAGCAAATCCTGAACACGAAGACCAGAATTAATACCTGATACCAGCAACAACCGGTCGCGAGGCGAATCCGCCAGTAACCGTTTAATGCTCCTCAAATGCTTTATTTCGGTAATCGGCTCTACTCGCATGTGCCTCTCCTTTCAATGTCTTGTTTTTGTTAAAGAAGTATAAAAACGGATTTTCAAAACGGCACGGGAAATTGTTTTTCCCTTTAAGGTTCAATATCTCTTTCAAATTAAAAGAAAATTCAATAAAATCGCATGGAAAGACAGATTTTGGGTAGAAACGGACATTGGGATTTAGGCAAACAAAAAGACTCCCGCCCGAATACGGGAAGGAGCCTGTTCGAACAGTTCCAGCAGGGACAAAGAGGATTGGACTCATTTGTACCTGCCTATGGGGTCGAATGATCTGTCACCAGCTCAAGCGCCCGTTTGCATCACAGCATACGGATTTCCCGTACTGCGCTGCACGACATAGAGTGCGTAGTTTTAAAATTTTGAAGGTCTGCGAAACCTGTAGCAAAGTTCGCTGGTGGTTTTTCATACGCAAACCAACGAACCTCGGACGCACTCTATGCCGCGTCTCCTTACGAGACTCAGCCACCTTTCCGGACACTACTCTTCCCAATGAGCTAAACGCATCCGGAGAGGCTTCTCCCGGTTAAATTCAATTTTCATTCAATATGTTACCGCCATTCGATCCATATGCCGTTCCAAACCAACTCCGAAATGGTTTGCAACTCCTGGGCTACCGGCAGCCTTACCGTTACCTGGCTTTATGGAAGATGTTTCGGCGGTCCCTAATCTCGGCCTCAGCCACTTCACCGGCGGCATCACTGCCTGTCCGGCTGGCATTTCTGAATCACGATTCGATGGGAACGATCTTCTGAAGGTATTTCCAGAAAATGGTATTTTTTGGCCTCTGGATGGTTCGGCCCATCCTGTCCACACATCAGCGGCACTAGAAATTTGAATTCCTCGGGACACCCATGACTTTTTATTGAACTGTCTTTGGGTTCCTTGACTTGCTTTGAAAAACCGCGAACCCTGAAACGTATCTGGTTGCGATTCCTTCGAAAAGTAATATCTGTAAGACATTTCGGAATAGGATTCAGGGTTCGGGGCTTTCGTGAGCAATATCTTTGAGAGTTCATACAAACAGCCGCAAACCTGCATGGGGCGTCGGCCCTCTTGTAAAAAAAGAAAAAAGCCGTACCAGTAAGCACGGCTCCAGACTGAAAGTTGATCATCAGCCATTTTCGACTAACGTGAGGGTGATTTTGCCTTCGACAACCTCAATGTCGAACTCGTCTCCTTTGTTGAAGACAAGCCCCAGGTTCTCGAGCATCTTTTTACGGATGACAATATCCTGCTTGAAGTTGCAGATAGGTCTACGGGTATTGCTTTTATACAATCCAGGCACTTCGTAAAAGGCTTTATCCAGGTCCATAAGTTTCAACACGTACTGACGTAGGGTCTGCATGTGCCCGATTTCAAGTTCCTGCATGATTGCACCCGCGTTCTTCCCTGACTGGATGCATTCGCGCAGCCTTATCGGATTGAATTTGGACTCAAAATGCTTTTTCTCCTGAGTTTCTTCTCCTGTTGGGGCCTTTTCTTTCTTAGACATAACTCCTCCTTGCGGTTTTTCAGGAAAATATCTCTATGAACGTTCAAAAAGAGATATAAATGGCTTAAAAATACGTATTTTAACGCGAAAAACACAGGAAATGAGCCGTTTTATCAACCTATAAAAAATGTCTTTGGCCCATATTTGCGATTTCCTGCAAAAAATACCGGTTGGAAGACTAAACCATGAAATTTTGAAAAAAAGCCCGGAGAAGCGAAATATGGAAGAAAAATAAAGAGGATTTTGGGTTTTCAATTGGCAAAATGACCAAATAAACAGTCCGGCGGACTGAATACGCAGGATGCTGCGAGAATGCTTTCCTGAAGCAGTAAAAGAAACTAACTGTTTTCGATAAGTTGCAAGGCAATTTCAGGAAGGCTATTGGCCTGAGACAACATGGCCACGGCGGATTGCGCAAGAATCTGCTCTTTGACAAAAGCAGTCATTTCAGTCGCGACATCCACATCCGAGATGCGAGATTCGGCAGCCTGTAAATTTTCGGCTTGGGTAGATAGGTTGTTGATGGTATTTTCCAGGCGGTTCTGGAGGGCTCCCAGGCTGGCGCGAATTTTATCCTTGGAAATAATAGCGGTATCAATGGTATCCAGTGCGTTTTGGGCAGATTCCTGTGTACTGATGTGAATCATGTCGTCAGACACGGTTTGTTCCGTATTTGCTGTCTCAGAGGAGATTTCGTCCCAGGAAGCACGCAGCGAATGCCATACGCCGCCGTTAATGAACACAAGCAAATCTTCGGTTACGTAGTCAATCTGCACATATTCCCATGGGCTGGCATCTTCATTCGTCTGAATACCATCGTTATGAACCGGGTCGTCAGGATTCGTGCGGTCGCCATCGCCACCGTATCCTATGTTCATATTGTTGTAGCTGGTCACATAGCTTGCGCTATCACTATAAACGGAGCCGCCGGAATTGAGGTCAGACGCATCGTATACAGCGTCCGAATAAAATCCGTTTTCTTCGGTAATAAAAATTTCATTTATGGTATCCTGGTCAATGTCATTGTCTTCGGCAGTCCAGCACCAGTCGCTCAGGTCAGTTCCAACAAGATGTTTTCCACTTCTGGTAAAAATTTGTATGTCATCGTCGGCACCCGAGATGTTGCTGTAGAAATCTTCCCCATTGGCATTAAGTACCAATGTAAAATTGGTCGAGCCAGCCGGGATATATCCCAAGGGCACCATCCCTGAGGGCATTTGCTCGTAGACGATATTTTTCGAAATGATCGAATCGATACTTTCTATGTCATCAGGCATTTCTTCCTGTTCCGATTGAGACTGTTCAGTCGCCAGTCCCAAGCCATACAAACTGCAATCACCAATCTGAGCACAATAATAATCTTCTGTTGAATCGTTGCCTGAACCAAAATGAATTTTTAACGCCCCAACCGATTGCAGACCGCTACCGTTATGGGTGCCAGATAGAGATCCATCCAATAATTTTATTCCATTGAACTCGGTGGAATTTACAATCCGTTCGATTTCAGATGCCATTGCCTGGAATTCAGAATCGATCATCAAACGCTGGTCGGAGTTGTAAGTTCCCGTAGCAGCTTGTTCAGCCAGTTCTTTCATCCGAATGAGTTTTTCATCTATGATCTGTAAGGCCCCATCGGCAGTTTGAATCATGGAGACTGCATCATTGGCGTTACGTATCCCCTGGTTCATGGTTGCTATATCCGAACGCATCAATTCCCGGATCGCCAGACCAGCGGCATCATCAGCAGCAGTTTCTACCCTGAGTCCTGATGATAACCGGCGGGTCGATTCAGATAGGCCATCATAGTGCTCATTCAAATTTCTGGCCACATTCAGGGCCATCAGGTTGGTATTGAAGGAAATGGCCATTTCACTCGCTCCAAATTGTTAACCGGAAAAATTGACCGGCCTTCCATACGAACATCCGGCTTACCTTCGAAAAATCAGGTAAAGTTGTCCTATTAACCTATATAATCGTATAAATACGATGTTTATTTGCAAAACATAGACCATAGTTTATTTTGACGGCTCATTTCATCGTTTATACTTGCAATAAAGGAGTATGGCGGTGAAAGACTTTCAAAAGGCATTTGGTGAACGGCTGCGAACCATCCGCAAAGCCCAGGGCCTGACCTTGGAAAAATTGGCGGATATGGCCGGGCTCTCGGTGCAGTACCTGGGCGATGTCGAACGGGGCAAAGCCAACCCGACGCTTTCTACGGTTGAAAAAATCAGCGACGCGTTGGCCATGAAAATGACGCAGCTCCTGGATGTGGAAGAGTTCCAGGCGACCACGGAAGAGATGCGCCAGGACATCCAGCGCTATGTTAGCCGTGCCAATACCGAAACCCTTCGCCACCTTCACGTCTTGATCCGGATACTTTCGCGCCAGTAAATCATTCGTCCTCGGGCAGGCAGATTGTGATGGCTGGTTTGCCATCGTCATCGCCGCCGATAACGGCAACTATTTCCACTGTCTCGAACCTGGGTCCTTCCCCCATCAGGAACATGCAGTCAAAGACCACCCGCCAGCCGTCGTTTTTGATCGCCGCCGCCTGTGCCAGATACAACACGTCATGCAGCCTACCTTTTACTGATTGGCCGTATCCTTCTAGTCCGTCCGGAGGCACGATGTAACGGTGGTAAAGGTTGTCGCCGACTGCCACGGGTACTTTGAAGCCTGATTCTTTAGCATGCGGAGTTACGTCGATGAGCACTCCATCTTCCAAGGCCTGCGAACGTGTGTACGAATAGATAATTGGGGTGCGATTTTCGTTCATGGAAAGCTCCTTTTGGAAAAAATTAAAATTATCCAAAGGATATCCACAAACTGAAAAACAGGTCACGGGGGGAGAACCTCTGTCCAAGTCTTTTGGGAGTGACGGGGAGTTAAATGACTTCAATCGGTGATCTGTGAATTTTAACCACTGATTGTAAGGCTTATGCTTATCTAATCAAGTTTTCAGGAACAATATTGTTTTGAGTCTGGATTACCCCCCCAGGACAATTATAGTTGATTTATTATCGTTTGTTAGGACGCTTGTTGAGGAATTATTTTATGTAGGTAGGGTATTTTGGGACTTTAAGCGCTTATATACCATTTAAAAGAGGGGGAACACAAATATAAAGATATCACAAGGGTACTCAAGTTCAAATTTAAAGGAGTTTACCCATGAGTGAAATCGAACAGAGATTTGTGGCAATGAAGCAGAGAATGAATGTGAAGAAGCAAACAGCATCAGGTCTTCTTAACGATTCAGAGTGTGTTGAATTGTTGGTTGAGTATAGTCATAGCAATCCTCTGGAGTATAAAAGATTTTATTTAGATCTTCAGGATAACGGTATGACTAAAGTAGATTCAAAAGAAGTCAAAGAAACAATTGAAGAGATGAAAGCCGTACGAGCTAAACAATCAAGGCAGAAATCTCTTAATGGAGTTCCTGTTAAAAATTACTACCCAGATGCACCTGTCGCGGATGAGTATTGTTTTCCATCAAGCTGTTTCCCTGAGAAAGAGGGTGAAGAGGAGCCATTCATACCTGAACTGTTTATCACGGCGCGAATGGTCAATTCGAAATCAGCAAAAGAATTGGTGCAGCTTACATGGCGGCGAGATAAAGTATGGAATTCCAGGAAAGTCTACCGAAAAGAAATAGCGCGAACAGTCGACATTACAAATCTCGCTAATTATGGCCTGCCTGTGACCAGTGTAAATGCGAATGATTTGGTGGCATATTTATCCGAACTCGAAAAGATAAACAGCCATCTAATTCCAAAGGTTAGCTTCACGAATAAACTGGGATGGACACCTGACAAAAATCAGTTCATGTGGGGAAAACAGCCGATCACCAGCAGCTTTATTGCGAATAAAGCAATGGAGTTGGAAGAAATTCTTGAACATGTCGACGAGTGCAATGAAAGAATCATTTTTTATCCGGAGAGCTCCGGCGAGTCTCAGTTGTCTGATGGCCTGTTTTCCAAGGGAGAATATGAAAAATGGGTGGCAATTATTAATGAACTTTTTGTCTACCCATCGGTAATAACGACCTTATATGCGTCGTTACTGCCTCCGTTCATGGAAATACTTAACTGCGATAACTTCACTTTTGATCTGGGGTGCGAAACATCCACCGGTAAAACAACAGCTTTGAAGGTGGCCGCAAGCTGTTGGGGAAATCCAGATTTTCGTGAGGAGTCATTTGCCAGAACTTGGTACCAGACCTCAAACGCCATGGAGGGCTGTGTTTCAATCATTTCAGATTTGCCGTTCATCGTTGACGATACCAAACAAGCAGAAATAGCAATGAAGGCTAAAGATGCGCACGACATGATTTCAAGTGTACTTTACATGATTTCGAGTGGTAAAGGTAAAGGCCGCGCCAAAGTAGATGGCATGCGGACTACTTCATCATTCAAAACAGTCATGCTAACTAGTGGCGAGCTCTCCTCTGTTGATATGTCCAGAGATGGGGGAGCACTTGCTCGAGTTTTGCCTCTCCGAGGAAAACCCTTTGGGGCTGTTGACCTAAGTACAAAGATACTCGTTGAGGACATCAATGATGTCGTTTATGAGAATTTTGGTCATGCTGGTCCTCGGGTGGTTCAGTTTATACTCCAGCACCGGGATGAATGGCCCCTGTGGAAAGAAGCATTCAAGGAGGCTTGTAAAAGGATTGTCGAACGAAGTTATGATTCTCCTATTGCAGGCCGGGTGAGCAAAAATATTGCCGCTCTCACTATTATTATTCCGATGGTCCATGCAGCTCTTCCCGAGTTGAATCGGGACATCAGCGTTGGGAACATATTGGGGACTATTTGGAATAATGTACAGGCTTCAATTGCCAGAGAAGACAGGCCCTCTGATGCCGTTCGTCTTGTTTATGAATGGGCATGCCAGCATCAGCATTTATTTTGGGGGAGATGTCATGATGAAAATGACTTTTGCATGACTCCAATGAATGAGATCAAAGGGCACTGGTGCCAGGAAAGTTGGGAATTCATTGGTTTCACAAGTGGATGTCTCAAGTCTATTCTTGAAACTGAGGGTTTCGATTTCCGACAGGTAATCAATGACTGGTTAAATCGTGGTTGGTTAAAATGTAATTCTTCATCCCAAGGGAATCAAATTCAGGTCTCAATGGGACAGCACAAGAAAAATGTCTATGCTCTTAAACGTTCGGCAATGGATCAGAGTCTCCTGCAAGCTGGTCTGAACGCCACCGGAGAGTCAGACTAATGGACGGGAACGGATCTGGAGCCGGGCGTCAATATCTCCGGATCCGTCTCCCTTGGTATAATATTATAAACGTACTAAATTTACTAAATAAATTTATATAATTTATGTTAAATTTTGAAATGTTATATAATATTAATGATAAATTATAATGTTGGTACCGGGGTCGGATCCCTTGGTATTTTTAGTACGAAAACCATCCGAAGACACGTCTGAGTCTGAGGAGACAACAAGGAGACTAATCATGTACATTGAAAAACTCATTGAAACTTATGGATTGGATCAGAAAAATTTCAACCCATTTTATGAAGAAACATCTATAATGCAAGAAGAACCAACGGGAACAGCAGATGCCCTCAGCCTGGATCCACATGAAAGTCCTGAGTATCCAAAATTACCGGAGGACAATTACATGATAAATTTGACCGGGGCAGGTCGATTTGAACCAGAAAGCCCAGACCAGTATGTTTGATTTTGTTGAAATGAAAAGGGCCAGGAGAATACACCTCTGGCCCTGTTGTTTCCATTTCATTACTTCTTTAGCTTTAGCCAGATAACGGCGCTGTCATCACAGCAGAACCCGGTGCCGTCGGCGTAGACCAGGATCTTCAGCTTGTCTTTGCATCCCAGGTCGGTGGCGGCATTGGTTGCGGCTTCAATGAGGTCATCGGTATACAACTGGTGCATTTCCTGGTTTCGGATTTCATCCACCTCAAAGGCGGCGTCGGTCCAGCCTGCGTTATAAAGTGTCTCACTGCATTTTTTCAGACCATTTCCACGCGGGTTTACAGGCTCCACCCAGAGATCCTCCGGCTCAAATTCCAGGACTGTCTCCATCAATTCACGGATTTCGGAGTACGTAGAAGCAATACCCGGCAGGAGGGGGCAGAGCATGGCGTAAGTCCGAATGCCCAGTGCATGGGCCTGACGGTATGCCTCCAATCGCTCGGAAATCGAACTCGCATTCGGTTCCAGAACTTTGATGATTTTTTCCTTGGAAACCGTCGAGGTCAGGCTCAGGCCGAACAAGACTCTAGCCTTATGCTGAGCAAACAGGTCCAGGTCCTTCACCACGGCTGCGTTCTTCGTCAGAATACGCAAAGATGCCTGTGAGTGTTCCAGGACTGCTTGGGTGCATTTTTGACCAAGGTCATCTTTTTGAGCCTCCGGAGAATACGGGTCCGTGGTGGTGGATAATTGAACAATGTGCTCTTTTTCCAGTCTCGCCGCCTGTTTGACCACCCGTTCAGGCGTGGTGGGGTCAACAATGGCGACGTTCTGTTGGAGCGCTTCGAATGAAGTCATTCCAATTTTTTTGAATATCGGATTACGGTAAAGTAGGGCGGCGGTGCTGCAGTATTTACAGCCATGACCGCACAACGTGCCCACGTTCAAGCCATGGGTGGCAAGGCGTTTCTTCTGGAATTCCAGGCTTTCGTCGATGCCGACTTTTCTGCTGTGTGTGTAGATTTTTGTCATTGTATGTTCCTCTTGATTTTGTGTGGCTGCCACTCAGTACAGATCGCCGGGGAAGCCGATGGCATTGATGAATTCACCCATAAGGGGTTCAAGCGTTGCTCTGTTTCTGGAGGCCATAAACCAGCGGTGGAATCGGTAGATGAAAATCATGCTTTGAAAAATGGATTCCCGGACATGCTTGGTGAACACGGATGGGTGCGTGAGCTGAAGTGTGTCCATTGCCAGCGCCAAGTGGTGGTTGATTGCGGTGAGGCTCTTGAGCCGGAAGAAAATTTCTCCAAGACCGTATTCCCGTACGACCATTTCAAAATAAAGGTCCAACTGGCGGTTGCTGTAGGTGTTGAGCGGCACGAATGAGGCCGTGTCTTCAAGATGCTGATGATTACGGCGTCTCTTTATCTCGCTCTGAACCACGCGCAAGGCATGGCTTTCTCCGTATACGGCCTTGAGAATATGTTGCGGAGCTTCGATGAGTTGCGGGTAAGAAGTTAGCTCACTTCCTTTCATGTGGAACAAAGGCATGGCCTTATTCATGCGGGCGGAGTGGCTGAAACTGATGCTGTCGTAGGTGGTGCTGACCTGCACCTGGTTTTCCAGGTAGCGCGTGAACAGGTCGTCCAGCACGGCCATGATGAATCTGTCCGGCACCAGATAGCACCCCAAATAATGCAGCGTGAAATCATGTTCGAAATCGTCTGCGTCGAGAAAGTCCAGAAGGCAACGATAGGCGATGCCTATAAAGGGACAGAAGTTGATTCGCGTAACGCCACGCAATCCCACCAGACCGCCGATGGCTCTATTTTTGATCAGAGTATTGAGCTGTAACTCCTCGTAAAGACGCTGCCAAACCGCATACTGCCCAGGCATCTTAAAGTGCCAGACAAAATAAAATTTTCTGAGTGTTTCTTCATTTTTCATGAGGACTGCGCGTGCAGTGCTGAGCGAGTATTCGTTGAACTCGTACACGGTCTGCTTAGTGTTCATGAAGTCAAAAAGTTTGCTCCAGGGGATATCCAGGCTGAAAATCCGGTCGAAATACTCCGGCATTGCGAGCACGACATTGAAACATTGGATCAGCCGGAACACCGCGCTGGGATGGACGTCGCCAACAATAATTGAGTAGCCGCCGGAGTCGATGAACAGGCTCCCACTAACCGGATCGATGTACAAAGCCTTGTATTTTTCGATTCGCTCCAAAACATCAGCTAACGTATGCGTGTTGAAATCAACCTGCCGGAATCCGTCGATAAGCGACATCAGGGCCAATCCGTCAGGTTGGATTATTGCCGGATTGAGATCGTAATGACCGTCGGTGCGCAGAGCCCCAACGTTGACAAATTTCATGTACCCTCCTTGAAAGAGGGAGACACGCCATATGACGCGCCTCCCTTATCGGTTTACGCGGTCACCACTTCCAAACGCTCAACAACATTAATGGTGGTTTTTAGGTCGATTTTGTTGCTGGCCGTGAGTACATAGGCTTCACCAACACGACCAAGCTGGAACTCGTGATGCTTTCCAAACCAAGTGAAAGCGAGCGTGGACTTGAGCACCACGTCAGGCTTGCTCTCTTTGAGTCGGCCCTTCATGCCAGCTGTGAATATGTAGGGGGTGGTCTCCAGGTCCGGGGCGATGCACTCCACTTGATCGTCATAAACGGCCAGGAAGGCACTTGAGCACCGTCCCAAATATCCTTTGAGAACACGCGGGTCATAGCCACGAACGGGGACGCCGAGCGGTTCTATTGCCGGCAGAGTCAACGCGTCCTCCCCCATGACTGGGCCGGGTTCCAATTCGACCTCCAGATGGTCTCCAGAAATGATGTGACCAGCTCCGTCGGCGGCAGGTTGAATGCGGACCTCCTTACCGCCTCGGATGTTCCGCAACATTTTGATACGGTGCAAATCATCGCCCAGGCTCAAATTGAGCGGGGTCTCCACCGTGTCGGCCAAGTCGACGATGATGCGCCCGTCCGCTTGGCTGGGGTTGGCCAGAATCTTCGATCCGACCGCGAGAATGAACGATGGTGCGAACTTGAGGATGATTTCCAGCACCCTGGAAATTTTGATGAAATCCCTTTGTTTCAGGGTAGTTACTGCAATATCTTTCGTGATCATTTTTCCTCCTGAAGGGCCGCGACAGCTGCCGCGACTCTTCTGTTTTTTACTCATTTTTTCTGGGTGTTAGGAGCGAGCCCCACGATGGTGCCGCCGGATTTAGGGGAGTCTTTCAGCTTGATGCCCAGCCACTTGCGTTCGCCAGAGTGTTTTTTCGGGAAACCTTTTTGCATCATCAGCGTGCTAAACATGTGTTTTTTAACAGGATCAATGCAGGCGTTTACAGCCCATTCAGTGTAGGCGTTGTAGATAGCGCCTAGTGGTACGCTGTGCGCCGGGTCAACAGTGCACATCTCCGCGATGAACGCGCCGATCCCGTCCATTTCATCGCGGTAGGCTAGCCCAGCGTCGACAACGCAGGTGGGATACTCGAGGCCACCGCGTTCGTGGTACCGCTGGAAGCCTTTCAACGCCCACATGAGGACTCCCTCCAGTTCCCCCGCCAGCTTTTCGGGCAGCTTTTTGTCAATTTGTTTTCGGAAGTCCGCGTCGAAAGGCACGATTCTCAGTCGCCTATATATGCCTTCGTCAGCGCCCGTCACTGTTGGCACTGTGTTGACGCCGAACACGAACTTCGCCAACGGACTGAAATCGAAGAACTCTTCACGAAGAAAACGGGCGGTGAGGGTGTCGCCGCCAGTGATGCGCTTGACGGTAGATTCGTCTAATTTGCGGCCCGTATTCACCTCCACCGCCGAGGCAAAACGCTTTCCGACCAGCCTGGCCAGATCGTTACGTATCGCCCGGGATTCCGAAGCGACGAAGGCGTGCCCCGGCATGCCAACCGCGTAGTCGCCCATCAACTTGGTGAACAATTCCACAATGGTAGACTTCCCGTTGGCTCCTTTTCCGAGAAAAATGAAAAAGGCATGCTCCGTCGTCAGTCCGCTCAAGAAATAGCCGAAAACTTCTTGAAAAAATTGCGCTAAATCTTTACGATCAAGGGTGATGTCGTCGAGAAAGCGAAGGAAAGTTGGGCATTTGGCATTGGGGTTGTAACGGGTGCCGATGACCCTGCTCACCAGGTCCTCCGGCCTTCCAGGGCGAAACTCTCCCGTGACCAGCTCGATGACTCCGCCCGGTGCGCCCAGCAGGTGCGGATTTGCGTCAAGCATTGCTTGGCTGATACGGATACCCGGCAAATCCTTTGCCAGATCAAGGAAGCCATTGATAGAGCGCTTAAAGGATGTTTTTTTCGCCCATTTCAATACCGCATCATGTTTGACGGGTTCGCCCTCCGAAGTTTCGAGATTTCGCCGGGAACGGGCCTCGGAGTAGCGGACCTTGATCAAGGATTTGCTGAATTTCATCAACATTTCCGGGCAGGTCGTCCAGTGCTGTCCGTTGAATACGATCCACTTCCGCTGCTCGGTCACATAGCGGACAAGACCGGAGAACAGCGCTAAAAAGAGGGTCGCGTTACCGAGTTCGGTCAGCGGCTGGATGATGCGCGGCGTGCTCGCCGTATCCGTTGCCACGTCACTGGAGGTCTGGTACTTGTTCTCGCCAAAAATATTTTCCATAATGTTTCTCCCGAGATTGCAATTATTATTGATCAGCAGCTCTTGCTTGGCTTCAGAATAGAGAGGAAGAGCAAAAAAAAGTATGAAAATATGACCCGTTTTATATTGAAAAAAATAAAATTTATCCGTATCATAATTTTATGAAGTTCACACAAAACGAACGTTTCATAGCGGACGCCGTGAGCGCTCTCTTAGGGATACAGCAGGCGAACCGGCGGGAGCGAAGGAAGGGTAAGGCGCTGGAGCAGGCCATCGATCTATTTCTTCGAACGACCTTTGGGATGGTTGAACGAAAGGAAGGGAGTGATCAATTCGTGGTGCTGCCCGTACAGTACAGGGGGTTGCTCGAAGAGAGTGCCGGGGCTTCTGAAGAAGTGCTACCCGGATATGGCTTTGATTTGGAGGTGGGAGAGGAGCATGCCAATGAGCTTGACGCGTTGCTTTCCACATTCACCGAAGCGGACAGGGGTATGGGGCATTTTGAGATAAACGGAATTGAGGCGACGGTGATCGCTGCTGTTGCGCCTGAACTCATCGCCTTGACGGGTACACCGCCGACCACCCAGGAGGTGGTCGAGGATTATTTCAAAACCGCACAAAGGAACATGAAGGGCCAGTGCATTTCTCTGAATGGAGCTTCAGAAGTGCCTGGATCTGGTTCGACCCTCACGCCGACGACGGAGATTGTATACTCTATTTCAACCCAAACTGAGTTTGGCTCTTATCTGGCAGAAGAAGTCGATCCATGCATATGGTTCCAAACTTCAAAGTTTGCACCAAGCACACTCCAGCTGGAAGCGAAATTCATTACCTCGGAGCAATGGGACAGCTTTATGGAGTTTGCTTGTGCATTGCTGCTGTACTTTGAGTTAATTTTTGGGAGCTACGAAAGAATACAAATCTGTCCCGTATGCAAATCATTGTACTTTGAAGAAAGGAGTGGGAAAAAAAAATATTGTAACGACAATTGTGCGTCAAAATCGAAGTCGAAAAAGTACCAGACGATCCCATGTAGGAAAAGGCAGCGTACTCATTTTGAGCATATGTATGATTCTGTAAATTTGAAGCATGGGCAATGCAAAAAGCCACGCTATCCCGACGCTGACTACTGCCGTGATTGCGATATGGATCCCTCCCTAATAAAAGGAGGCCAATGCAAAAAGCTTAACGAAGATAATGCTGAGTTGATACAGCAGAAACAAGTGCAGAAGATGGATAAAAAGCGGATAGATTGTTTTGATTTCAACTATGACTACCGTGACAAACTGGGGGACCGTAATTTGGACTTGCCTGCTTTCAGTGAAGGTCTGTGTAAAGATTGCGACCTACCGACCCCAGGTCGACGAACCTATTGCCCAAAGCTGATTCAAGGAGTGCTGGCGCGGAACCCCACCTGGAAGCCTCCTCGAACGTACGAGCAAAAATAGCTGACCCAAAAAAAAGTTCGCACAATGCAGTTGAAATGTCCAAATGTCCAATCCGAAGAAAAAAGTTCTTCCACTTCCTCGATGTGGATCAGATTTTTATCGCTTGAGTATTCTTTGGGAGTTTTTTTTGCCAGTCCTGTACCTTATGTTTTTTGGCCAAAGCCAGGATTTTATCGCTGTTCATAGCCGCATATCGGTTCAATTCGCGAACAATAGGAATAGCCTCATCAACTATAATGAGGTCATCAAGGCGCTCTCGTATCAGATCTACGAACTCGTCTATCGACTCCAGATTTTCATAAGGGTTATCCAGGTATCCTTTTGAATCCCGACATGCCTTCTCCACAAAGGCGTTATCCTCATCAGAAAGCCCGCGTTCAAGAATTTCATTAAATTCGTCAATATCGCCAAGAAGTTCATCAAGGTCATCAAAATCCGGTGTGTTACCGTTATCCATGACATACTCCCCCTTTGAATATGTGAAAGCTGTTCAGATCGTTAGCAGCTGCTGTTTATTTGATCAAACAGAAGCAATTGAGCTGAGAAATTTCAGCCTTGCACATGAATTGTCACCTTTGTCACTGGAGTGGAAGTTGTATAATTTTTGATAGATACAGAATTCTGGAGCAATCTGGGCGTGACAAAGTGTCTCCTCAGAAAGACCGCGATCAATAAGTGATTGAGCAAAGATTATACGCTTTCATCATTCACACACTAGGTATTTTTACCTATTGTGCGCAATAGCAAAACCATACTAAAAAACTATAATTTAAAATAGGGTCCTGTAATTTTGAGATTTTTGACTCGCAGTTCTACGACAAAAAGGAAACTTTCCTCGTCTGCAGAAATAAGTGGCAAAAGCAGAAAACAGGTTTAAGGAGATGCCCCATGAGCTTTTTGAGAAACCTGAACACCAACACCAAACTCGTGCTCGCGGTGGTCGCGCTGGTCGCGGTCATCGGTTCCGCTGTGTCAGCTTTCCCGGTTGTCTCAGCATTTCTTCCCATTCCTCGACGAGTCCTTTCTTCTGGTTGTATTGTGGGCTGGAATAAGCCGCATCCTCTTTTTCCCTGGCGTAGTAGTGTTTGAGCGGATCAAAGGGATAGAAGCAGGAATTCGCATCAAGCTTTTCTCCCTGGCAGAGATCTGGGCCTGAAAGAACAACGTATGGTTTGTGCAACACAACCGGGGGACGCTTTCCTTTACGGGTGTTCCGGGCGATATTCCGGCGTAGGGCATGTTTTTCTTCGGAGCTGGTTGCTTCCCTTGGTCTTTTTGCTTCAGATTCGACGGTGGGATTTGATCCGATTGCCGGCGGCGGCACAGCTTCTTCATCTTGTATTGCGACAATCCGCAGCGGTACGGCCAGGGTCAGGTGGCCAAGCGTATACTGCAGAGACTTTTTTTTCCTTGTCATACGTCATCCGGATTGCAGCGTAGGGCGAATAGTAGGGGAGTTCGGGATAGATCTGGAAAAGTTCTTTCACATGTGTGGTCGGATCGTCAGTGGAATAGAGCTGGATTTGCGCGTGCAGCAGCCGGGGCAGCAGATCCAGTTTCAGCGCCCTGTCGTAGAGCCAGGCCGGAGTGGGGCCGTCGTACCAGCGTTTGTTGAGCCTGGCCTTGCCCACGCCGTTAACAAGATAGCCGGGGCCGGGCTGCAGCGCCTGCTCGAACGCATCCAACTGTTCGAATTTGGGTTTGAGGTCGGGCAGGGGCATGCTGCTCAGTTCGGAGTAGAACCAGAGGCGCTCGCTCAGCAGGTCAAGCGTATACCTGCGCATATACAGCTCCAGCAAAGGCGCGGGCTTGGAAAGTACCATACGCCGAATATCATAGTGGCTTTCCTTGTCATAGCGTGTTTGGATTTCGAACGTATCGATGAAAGACGGACTACGGTAGATCCGCGTCCAGTCCAGTTCTTCCTCGCTTGCCGGTTGGGCGATTTGCAACAGCTTGTTTCTGGTTTGCTCGTTGATACGTGAAGCCGGTTCACGGTGCGGCAGAGTCAACGTCATGGACAATCCCGCATAGGTCGCGGCCCGGATTTTCATGGCAAGATTCCAGATTTCCGCAAATCGCGTACGTTGGCTGATCCGCCGCCAGAATTGATCCAGCTCCAAAAGCTTGTCCGTGTGTTCGCTCGCCTCCTCGGGTGTTGGGGCATTCTCCAGGGAGGTCAGGAGCTGTTGGAGATAGTGTTCGTGGATTGTATACAAGAACCGGCCAAAATTTTCCGGGTTTGGGCTGCCGCAGACAATCCCTTCCGACACTTTTTCTGTCTCAAGGTTTTCAATAACGAAAATCAGGGGCGCTCCAGCCTCGTTGAGGTCGTTGAAATCCTGCGTACGTACGAGTTGCTTGTAGCGTTCGAGCAATTGCTTTGCGTCGAGCGGAAGTGTTTCCTCGTAGAGTCCATAGAGCCACTTCATGGGCTTCAGGCAGGAGTCCGGCGTGTGGTCGGCTGTCAGACATTGCATTGCTTCCATGCCCCACGCCAGGCTGTCGGTATCCGGAGGCGCGAGCATGCCCAAAAAGGCCTGTTGGCTTTGGGTTGTCTCACTTGGCAGCGCATGGGGATAGCGCGGCGGATCATGCCAGAGCAGCGCAACGTCGTCGTAAAACAGCACATCAGAAAGTTTGTTTAGGACGAACACGCCCCAATAGGCGCAGGTCAGCACCACGGCCAGCAACGGCAGGGCCAGCAATACGCGCAGGAACCACGTACGATGATGGGGCCGGGGAGCCGACGGCTGTTCCGCAGCCCGATACGAAGAGCGATACCAGAGCAGCAGGCTGAGCAACAGGCCGGGAATGCCCAGGTTGGCAACAAGCACACAGACAAAGAGGCCCTCTTCGGGGTTGGCTGTCGTCAGGGCATAGGTTCCGAATCCCGGCACGCGGGTCGGGGCCAGCGCCAGGACGCAGGTTCCGTATCCCAGCACACAGGCCAGATTCAGCCAGAAAATCAGCCGCGCCCAGAACAGGCAAGGCGAATCGTAGCGCAATGCGGCACCGCACTCCGGGCAGTGAGAACGCAAAGGGATCCGTCCGAACATGGCCGGAACAAAACGCGTGAGCAGTGTATTGCAATGCGGGCAGCGCATGGGATTCCCCGGAATCAGCGCACGCGAACCGGCACGATGGTTTTTGTTTCCTTATAAACGATTGTTCCGTGTTGTGCGTCGAATTGGGCCGGTTCTCCCGTGAACGGATCGTTGAACGCCGGTGACGCGTTGTCCAGAAAGGTCTGGATATCCTTTTCGGCCACGCCTTGCTCCAGAATATTCAGCTGCAGGGTGCAGAGCCGGCTCATGGCGTCGGCCCGGATCAGGAATTCGAGCGGATGGGGTATGACAAGATATCCGTAACAGAGGTAAAAGGCCCGTTCCAAAAGAACCGTACCATAGGGATTGTCCAGGCGGGCAGAGGGGCTTTTCAGTCTCTGGAAAAACGGCCGGATCCAGGCGCGGATGGATTGCGCCCGGCTTGCGGGCGCGTAGGAAAGTTCCGTCGTGGTCTGCAGTCCGTGGTAAAGCGCGTTCACGGTCTTGTTCCGCTTGTAAAGCGGGTGCAGGATGCGCATCCAGAATCGGGTTGAAAGGCCGCTTTGGCTGAAGGTCTGGTTCAGGGGCTGGGACACGAAACGGACTGCCGCGTAAAAAGCCGGAAGGATGCAGCGCGTCGCGTCGCGTTCGGCCGGACTCAAGGGCTCAAAAAGCTTTCGGGTTTGCGCTCCGGCGAGAGCATACGCGGGATCGCGTACGAGTTGCGGAGTGGAGGCAAGGATACCGGAAGCGGCCGCACAGCAGTACCAGCCATTTTCCCGCGCCGTCAGCAGCACGCTGGCATTGGTGGTGCTGTTCGCCACCAGACGCCAAAACCGGCCGATACGCTGCAGTTCGTTCAGCGCATGGGCGCGGTGGTCCGTGTTTCCGGTCTGGGCCTGGCGGGCCAGCAGGCACAGCGCGAGGAGATGGGTTTGCTGGAGCGGGCGCAGCGACGCGAAAAGCGGTGCTGCCATTGCATGGGGCAGAGGAGCGTCCGCGTACGTGGGGAGCGAAACAAGGGTCTGATAGCGTTGCAGAAAGATGTTGTTTTTTTCCGCTGCCAGGTCAAGAGCCCGCTGCTCCGCCGCATCAGCGTGCAGCAGCAGGAACTTGCCGTAGTGCACTTCCTGCAGGATCGTGTCAGGCCGTACGGTGTCCGTCTCCTTTGTCCGTGAAAAGGTGATGGGGGGGGTGGTTTTCTTGTTCTGCAGTTTTTTGAGTATCTCCATGCCCACCAGGGCCGGATCGCTCTCCTTGGCGTTGGTGAATCCCAACAGGGTGAAAAAGGCGTTTTGAGGATTCAGTTCGAGCAGTTGCAGTCGCTTTTGCTGCTCAGGCAGTTGCCGGAGAAGCGTTGCCGCTTCGGGTTCGAGATCCGCGTCAAAAAGGCGTGAGTTGGCAAAAAGCAGGCCGTAGACCAGCACGGCCAAGCCGAGCGCTCCGGCCAGCCCCTCCAGGAGCATGCGCGCGGGAATGCGCCGGAATCCTTTGTTGGTCACCAGGCCAAGACCGGGATCGGGTTCGTCACAGGCAAGGTACGCGCCCTGTTTCCAGAGCAGCCGGTTCCATCTCCAGGGCGCGAAGCCCAGGGCGCACAGAGCCAGCAAGAGCACGGCGACATGCGCAAGGCGCGGATGAAACAGATGGTGCGGATTGAGCAGCACAAGGCCGGAATACAGCGCCAGGCCCAGAAAAACCACGGCCAGCAGCACGCTGCCCCAACGGGCCAGGGGAAGCAGCAGACACGGCCGGAGCAACGCGGCGCCGCAGTGCGGACAGTCGAGATGTTCGGGCGGACAACGGCGTTGAAAGGTCTTCCAATCCATGACAGGGGCGGCGCATTTGGGACAGTTCATGAGAGGCTCCTTTCCGGTCAGTGGCGTTCAGAGGCGTATCCTGGGGAAAGACCAACGCAAAGGAAAAAGGATAAGGATAAAGTCGTGGGGATTCGCCCCCACACGGCGACCAGGGGAGGCCCCTGGACGCCCGAATAAGGAGTGCTGCTCCTCGCGTGCGTTGGTAACTGTGAACTGCGAAGTCTGGCAGCTCCAAAGTCCGGGCTTGGGTAAAAAAAACGCCACGCACCAAAACAAAGCGCGGGGCGTTGGTCTGGACAGCGGCAAGACCTGTCCCGGAAGAAAATCCTGGAGCTGTTTTACCCGTCCTGATCCTGAATTTTTTCCTTGCAGTCGCCGGAGCGGCAGTTGCTGGGGTCGGAAGAACCACACGCCCAGACGCTTCCGGCTGCAGCCAGAACAAAGAGGGCAACAAGCAGCAGGGTTGCAAGGTGTTTGTTCATGGGGGTTCCTCCTTGGTCTTTGATGTATTCTATCCGTAGTGAGACGAATGGAGTACATCAATGGATTTTTCTCTTTTTCATGCTCTTCCGGAGCAGGCGTCTTGAGACTCGGGACGCTGGCCGAGAGCTGTGTGGCTTTTGCAGCAAGCCGCTTTCGTATTTCTGGTATTTTCGTATTGCAGATAATAAAGGGCTCCGGCCAAAAAGGGCAATAGGTAAAATTACCCAATTTGCTGCGTTGTCCTCCCCAGGGATAGGCCGCTTAACGAACTTTGGATCACGATCCTGTCCTTTACAGTGCGCACCGGCAAAGTGTGCACCAGCGCTTGCCCTTCGCGTCCGGCTGTCGTATTTTTATAAGCAAGCAAGGAGAAAAGATCATGGGCACAGTGCAATCCATAGCCGATATGGCTTTGAAACTTGGTCCGGTGGAAAAGGCCGAGTTGATCGAGCTGCTGTTTGGAAGTTTTGAGACAACCGCACGGGAAACAATTGATCACGCCTGGGCCGGGGAAGTGGAAAAACGCATTGACGCCTTCGAGGCGGGAGAACTGAAGGCTGACAGTGCCGAGTACGTGTTCGGCCGGTTGGGTGAGGAATAATGCGTGTCCGGTTTCTTTCCGTGGCGGAAGATGAATTGCGGGATGCGGTTCGGTATTACAATGAACAAAGCGCCGGACTTGGGTTTGAATTCGCGGCCGAGGCGAAAAAGACCCTGGCTCGTATCGTTGACCATCCCGAGGCCTGGCACGCCCTGTCCAAGAGAACAAGACGCTGTCGTGTATCCCGTTTCCCTTACGGAGTCATTTACCAGCTTCGGGATGATTGCATTTTGGTCGTCGCTGTCATGCATATGAGCAGGCACCCCGAGCACTGGAAAAAACGGATATGATGCCTTGCCGCCAGTCGTGAACATGGTTGTTGCAAGAATGCGCTAAACAAAAAAGTTTACTATTTCAGCCCACACCCGTTTTGCATTCTCCTGCGTATCGTCTTCTATGCGGTAGGCCTTCACTCCATCTATTCCGGTCCTGGCGGTGCTCCATGCGCTGTCAACGCAATCATCCACGAGCACTACGCCAGGGCGGCAAACAATTCTTCCCACCGGCTTAAGCATCCGTTCCCACTCCAGTTTGAGCGGGTCTCCTGTGAGTTTGCCCGTTCGAACAAATTCCCGCATACGGGCTTCGTCAAAATTCTCCGACGTGATGCAGACGTCGAACAAGTCTTGCAGTTCAGGAAACCGCAGTAAATCAGCTTCGAGGTCGCTTCTGGAACTCAGCGTATAGAGCACCAGCAGAGGTTTGCGCGAATGAGCGCGCAGTTGGCGTACCACGCCGTTGATCAGGCAGGTATGCGGTACGCGTTTCCTGTCGCGTATGGAGACCAGGGTTTCGTCCTTGTCGAAAAACACGACATTGTCATTGTCCGGAAACAAAGTCGCGAACCAATGGGCTCCATCCGCAAGAAGGTCCAGGGAAAGGGGAAAATACAGCGGTGCGGCAAAACGCGTACTTGATTTTGGCAAGGATGGCATGTGACTCTCCCGTGGTCGGTTGCGGACTCTTGCTTCATGCCTCGTCCTTCTCGCCATACCGGCTGAAAATCACATAGCGCAGCGGTCGAAACACAAACTGCGACAAGAGTACGCCGTACAGCAGCGGAACCATGGGTATGCCCAGGGCGCAGGGGAGCGCGTCGCTGGTCAGACCCGTATTGCTGAGGACCGCATACAGCCCCTGCAGAAAAAAGAGCCAGCCCCCGGCCAGGGAAAATCCGCTCCCGGCTTTGAACACGATTTGGTAGCGTTCCAGTTCCTGCGTACTGACGGGCGATGGCGGTGAGAAAAAAACGGCGTAGAGCGCTTTGCAGGGCAGGGCGCATCCGAAGGCGAAGATCAGTCCGCCCAGGGTACAGTTGAACACGAACAGCAAACCGGGCAGGTTGATGAAGCTGTCGCATGATCCGCTCAGAAAGCAGTCGGCACAGAGCATGCCCGCCACAAGGAGTGCGCCGATGACTCTGCTCATGCGCGTTGCTCCCCGGCCTTGCTCGCCTTGATCCGCAGCGCGTATTGCATGGGCCGGATAATGAATTGCGAAAGGATCAGACCGTGGAACAAAGGGACCAGGATGATCGCGATTCTATGGGAAAGAATCGAATTACTTTCAGAATAAGCAAAATGCTGCAGGAAAAGCGTCAGACTGATGAGCGACCCCACGCATCCGGCCGCGAACGCAAAGACGCTCCCGGCTTTGCATACGGCCTGGTAGCATTGCCATTGCCGCTGTGTAGGCGCTTCGGCAGGCGTACGAAAAACGGCTTCCAGCGCGCGCAAGGGGGTGGCCAGGCCGAACCCGAACAGGACCCCGCCGATGGTGATGTCCAGCACGAACAGCATGACCGGGATGTCCGCAACCAGGGAAAGACAGTTCGTTATCCGGCAACTGCCGGCGATCACTCCCGCCAGAAGCAGGAATCCGAAAAGGCGGCTCATGTACTGTCTCCTGAATTCAGTCGAACCAATACGCCGACACCAGCCCCGAAATGAGGAGCACGAACAGCATGGTCGCCGGTATCAGCAGCAGAAACTTGAAAATGTCGGGCAGCACCTGGGTGAGGAGCAGCACGCCCACCGCCAGCAGCAGTGCGAATCCGTCAAGCAGCAGCTGCAACACAAATCGATGATATTGCTTTGTGAACAGCGGATACAGGAGCGAAAACCAGAGCAGCAGGAGCAGAGCGCTTCCCAGCCCCATGCGCATGCCCCACAGTTTGAGGCTTTCCTGATTCGCCGTAATCGTATCCAGATTCAATTGGACCAGTCCGCCGACGATCAGAAGCGCCACGAGAATGCAGAGAACGTACTTGTCGCCGGACATGTTCCGCAGGGCAGACGCGGCACGTAGCGGCCAACATTCTTTGGCGGCGGGCTGCGGTGCTTCGTACGTTGGCGCGGTTTCTTCTTTTTGTCCTCCAGGAAGCAGCCGCTCCAGATCCCGGCGCATTTCATGAAAGGTGGCCGAACCATATCCGGCGTCGTCATCCGCCGATTGTCTGTATTCCTGGTGTGCTTTATTTAGCCGCTCCAGGCAGCGTTCCAGGTAGTTTTCTTTCGGAATCCTGGGAACTGTACGCAGACTGCCGAAGGCCCATTGCGCCGCATGGGCGACTGCGTCGCCGGTAGGTTCGAACCCCTCTTGCATTTGCCTGCGCCGCGCGTCCCGCATTTGTTTTTCAAAAATATCCTCGATGTATTGCTCGACTGCCGTACCGTACACGGCGGCTCTCCTTTTTGCTTTTTTATGCATCCTTGAACCAGAATCAGGTGGCTATTTGTCGAACATCCGTGCAAAAAATTGCCGAAAAGCTCTTACTCCTCTCCTCCCAGAAGTCGTTGCAGCACCTCGGCTGTTATGGCTCCGCGTATCCGTCGGTTGTTGATAATCAGGGTCGGCGTGGCCTTCACGCCGGCTTCGTGAGCCAGGGCGATATCGCGTTGGAGCCGCTGCGTAACGGCCTGTGAATCCATGGCCTTTGCGAACGCGTCCGCGTCAGCCAGTCCGTGTGCCAGATCCAGGGCGGCCTGTCGGTCAAAGCCGCCGTTGCGGATAAAACCGGAGCGCAGCAGACGGTCCTGGTATTCCCGGTAGACGCCCAGGCGTCCGGCCGCGAGAATGGCCCGGGTGGCCAGGCAGGCGTTGGGGTGCGTTGTCTTTGGTCTGGATGGATTGCAGGTGATGTCCAGGGGGAACTCGTAGAGCACCACGTCCAGTTCGCGTCCGTTTTCGCGTATGTATTGTTCCAGGGTGTTGTGGAAAAAGGCGCAGGCAGAGCACAAGGGGTCCGTGAAGATGTAGATATCGGCCTTGGCCGGATGGTCTGACTGGCCGTTCTTGTCCGGCGCGCTCCCCAGTGTCAGATCGCTCGCGGGATAATCCATGTGGATTGCGGGACTTCGCCAATAGCGGGTAATCCGCTGTTCGTCCCAGATATCCCCTTGGGCCTGGAGCATCCGCGATGCTGCGAACACGGCCGCCCCCACCAGCAGGAAAAGCACCCCGAGCAAGGTCCAGACCGCGCGCCGGTCGGCAGCGGCCGCGTTCCCCGTGTTGGAGCGGTCCTCAGGGCAGGAATGCGTATCATGCGGGACAGGCAGAAAAAAGCCACGGGCGGGCAGTTCAGGGCGTTCGCTCCGCCAGCGCTTCCAGGCGAACATGCAGCAAAGCAGCATGAGCAGATTCAAAACGTCCGTGGACAGACAATAGCCGCAGGGCAGACCTATACGGAACATCAATACGGCCAAGACGAACTGTACGGCCAGGGCCGGTGGCCCGAGCAGCAGAAACAGCGCCAGCACGCGTCGCGGCCAACTTTCTCCCGCCAGAGACGCGCACAGGGAAGACAACGCCGCGAAAGCGAAATACCACAACCCCCAGGCGGCCCAGGGCAACCCCAGGAACACGGCATGGGCCGAATGACTCAACTCCCCGCAGCCGCCGGGCTCCATCTGCCCGCAGGCGGGCAAGGTCGCAAAGGGCGCGTGATGCGCATCAAGCAACAACCAGGAGATGATGGCCCCGGCCAGGGCAAGGAGGAGGAAGAGGATGGAGATGGGGCGCATGGGGAAACATAAAAAAAAGTATCACCAAGTTTGCTTACTTCAATTTAATACAAGGACAGATATTAAAATCGAAAACTGAATTATCATTATTTTTATATTGAATTTGTTCTTTACAATCGTCATGTAGTTCTTCCATCATATTATATAAACCTCTTTTTTGTACCGGGGGAAGATCCTCAATTTCTTGTAAAAAATTTTCTATTTTTCCCACTTGCTTAGCGACAGAACGAGGATTCCCATTAATTAAAGAATTGTTATATATTTGAATGTAGTTAGTAAGTTCAATTTTTTTATTTTTATAAACGCTGTCATTAATTAAGCGTTGACACAAAGGGAAAAATAATACAAAAGTAAAAATGCAAATAAAAAACGTTAAGCAGAGAACTAATCTCTGTTTAAATTTTATATTAAATATTGTATTTGTGTTTTTTGTTCTCTGGCAAGAATAAAATCCAAAGACAATCGTGCAAAGCAATATGATTCCGATAAAAACATAAATAAAAGGTAACAGGTTTTTTTCATCATAGCAAGAAAATATAGAATAGCCATTTTCCGGAAACACGTCCAATAAACCTAATGCTAAAAAAACAATAAATATTGTTGAGCAACAGGAAATTGTTCTGCGGTGCCTTGTTGGAACTGGAGGTATTCTCGCCCCAAAAATTTCTATAGGCTCTTCCATGAAGCTTGCAGCTAAAAAAGCGATGGCAATGCCAAGCAAAGAAAAAACATTTGAACGAGGAATATTCAAGATTTCAAAGAAATCATGCATGCTGTTTCCTTACAATATCAGATCGTAGCGTTTTATTGTTCCGCTTCGAAAGAGCTGATCAAATCACGGTAGGAAAATTTATAGACTATTGGAAAAGCACCATCTTTACCCTTTGCCCCCTTCCGACCGGGATTTCCATTGCTGCCATTAGGACCAGGATTTCTTCTGCCACATACTGTCTTATGATGATCTCCTCCTCTCCCTCCAATACCACCAAGGCCAGCGTTTCCTCCTGGCCCTCCTTGGATAGAAGGAGGAGGGATTAAAGTAATTTGTTTCTTGTTTTGCTTGGAATCAAGCAAGTATAATCGCACAGTGCCTCCATTCCCTCCATATCCACCATCACCACCATTCCCACCATTCCCTCCTCTACCTGCGTCACACCCCCCGTAACAGGCTGCTGATGCACGCCCTGCATAGCCGCCATCTCCTCCATTACCTCCGCGACCACCCGCACCTCCATGTAGGTTAATATCTAACTGATTACTGACCACTAAATATTTCGCAACAATTGTAAGATTGCCAGCATTCATGCCGTTGGCACCATTTAGGCCATTTAATCCGTCTCCACCATTGTGACAAACAACAGATTCGCTTTTTCCGGCATTTCCATTGTTACCGTTATTGGCTGGCGTAGGGTACGAATTTACAGTGACATTATCTAGAATGTCGATTTGTTCTGTAGCAATTAACCGCAAAGTTTTTCCTGGTGCAATTGTTATTTCGGCGTCTTTATTTATTCTTATAAAGTCTGCTTCTATTACAGTATCTTCTTTTATTTCTAAAGAGTCTAAGACCTTTTGGTCTTGAGAAATTGCTTGATTTGTAAAAGATAAAACAAAAAGAAGAAGTAATGAACTAATAAAAAATAATCTGATATTGGCTAAAAAATTGTAAAACATGGATACCTACCTTTATCGATTGAGTATTTATTGCAATATAGACTCTAAAAATATTGTTTATGGAGTCGTATCTTCTTGTTGCAGCGCAGTGGAACAGTGTTACGTCCACATTTACT
This sequence comes from Desulfovibrionaceae bacterium, assembly GCA_963677785.2. Taxonomy (GTDB): domain Bacteria; phylum Desulfobacterota; class Desulfovibrionia; order Desulfovibrionales; family Desulfovibrionaceae. The sequence continues at coordinate 2,097,345 of CAXXDH010000003.1, forward strand.
TTGTTGGCAGCCAGCGCCTGTTAACTGATCACACGCCTGCGTGGACATGACGGCGGCCCCCAGCAACCGAGGCAAGATCAGGACGGCGCAAAGGATCTTTGACCTTGTAGAAAGGGAGCGGAATTTCTGCAACATGTCTGGATCTCCTTTTGGTTTGGGGTTCCGGCGTTTCAGCCTCTTACTAGCAATCTGGCGAAAGACACGCGGCCCTGGCGTCCTGCGGGTGCAGCGCCTGTAGGGCGACTGTGGCTGCCGCGCAGGTGAAGCAGAGGAGCAGGACGGCGCAAAGGATCTTTGACCTTGTAGAAAGGGAGCGGAATTTCTGCAACATGTCTGGATCTCCTTTTGGTTTGGGGTTCCGGCGTTTCAGCCTCTTACTAGCAATCTGGCGAAAGACACGCGGCCCTGGCGTCCTGCGGGTGCAGCGCCTGTAGGGCGACTGTGGCTGCCGCGCAGGTGAAGCAGAGGAGCAGGACGGCGCAAAGGATCTTTGACCTTGTAGAAAGGGAGCGGAATTTCTGCAACATGTCTGGATCTCCTTTTGGTTTGGGGTTCCGGCGTTTCAGCCTCTTAGTAGCAATCTGGCGAAAGACACGAGGCCCTGGCGTCCTGCGGGTGCAGCGCCTGTAGGGCGACTGTGGCTGCCGCGCAGGTGAAGCAGAGGAGCAGGACGGCGCAAAGGATCTTTGACCTTGTAGAAAGGGAGCGGAATTTCTGCAACATGTCTGGATCTCCTTTTGGTTTGGGGTTCCGGCGTTTCAGCCTCTTACTAGCAATCTGGCGTAATACACTCGGCCCTGGCGTCCTGCGGGTGCAGCGCCTGTAGGGCGACTGTGGCTGCCGCGCAGGTGAAGCAGAGGAGCAGGACGGCGCAAAGGATCTTTGACCTTGTAGAAAGGGAGCGGAATTTCTGCAACATGTCTGGATCTCCTTTTGGTTTGGGGTTCCGGCGTTTCAGCCTCTTACTAGCAATCTGGCGTAATACACTCGGCCCTGGCGTCCTGCGGGTGCAGCGCCTGTAGGGCGACTGTGGCTGCCGCGCAGGTGAAGCAGAGGAGCAGGACGGCGCAAAGGATGCGCGAGCGGGTGGTCATTTTGCGGATATGTTCGAGCATGGTCATTCTCCCATGGTTAAAAGGTATTTTTGCCGTCTTGAATTGAGAACCCCGAGAGACTTCCCCTGTAGGGTAAAATCTTCTTGCAGGTTATCATTCTTGTATCCCTTTTGGGGGCAACGGAACAATAGGTAGAATTACCCAATTTATCGAAAAGGAAAAATTTGTTCGGATTTTTTTTTGATCAGTCGGCCCAATCGTCAAGTTCGATCAGGCCATAGCGTACGGCGTAACGCACGAGTTCGGGCGCGCTGTGGATGTTGAGTTTTTGCATCAGGTTGCGTCGGTGGTTGTCCACGGTTTTGGAGCTGAGAAAGAGTTTTTCGCCGACTTGTTTTGACGTCAATCCCTGAGCCACCAGGCGCAAAATTTCCTGTTCGCGTTTGCTGAGTTTTCCGTAAGCCAGGCTGGCGAGGTCTTCGCCCTGTTTCGGCATGGTTAACGTGCTATCAACTTTTTCGGCTTGTATGTTTTTATCCACATACGTATCGCCCGCGATAATGGCGGACAACGCGTCAATGAGCACTTCCGAGGCGGACTCCTTGAGTATGTAGCCGCATGCGCCGGCGTTCAAGGAGGCCGTAACGTACTCCTGCTTGTTGTGCATGCTGAGCATCAAAATGCGGGTAGTGGGCCGCTGCTTGAGGATTTCGCTGGTCAGTCTGATGCCATTGGTGTCCGGGAGCGTGACATCCATGATGATGGCGTCAGGCTCTAAATGCCGCGCCTGTTTGAGTGCCTCTTTACTATTGCCGGCTTCCCCGGCAATTTCGAAACACGTACTGTTGGCTATGATGGTCTTCAATCCTTCACGAAACAAGGGGTGGTCATCGACCAGGACAATGCGATAGACAGCCTTCATGCCGGTTCCTCCAATGGAATTTCAATGCGAATCCGTGTCCCTTTGCCCGGTCTGGATTCGATTTCGTAACTGCCGCCCATGAGTTCGACCCGTTCGCGCATGCCGATGATTCCCATACGCCTGTCACTCAAGGCCAGTGGAAGTCGGCTGTCCATGTCGAATCCTTTTCCCTCGTCCTGAATACGGAGGATGAGGTCGGGGTACGTATACGCCATACGCACGATTATTCTTTGCGCCTCCCCATGCAACAAGGCGTTGCGCAAGGCTTCCTGGACGACACGAAAAAGGTTGATCGAAACATCCGGAGGGAGAGTCAGCGATTGCACTCCCGCAAAAAAGCACTCCACTTTCAGTCCATGTTCCACGGAGAAATCCGCAGCATACTGCTCTATCGCGTTGGCCAGGCCCAACTGATCGAGTCCCGGCGGTCTGAGGTCGTAGCAAATGGAGCGGATGCTTTTCACTCCTTCCAAAAGCTTGCGTGACAGCTGTGAAAAGGCAACAGCATCAGGATGCATTTTCTTTTGTTCGTCACAGTACAGTTTGAGGCTAAGCAACTCCTGGGCAATGTTGTCGTGCAATTCGCGGGAAATGTGCTGCCGCTCGCGTTCCTGAATATTGAGCAGTTCGGCGTGATAGTTGCGAAGCTGCCGTTCCGTCAGCCGCAAGTTGCTGAACAGTTCGGCATTTACCAGAGAAATAGCGGCCTGGGCGCATAAAATGTCCAATACTGCCTGCCGTTCGGCAGTGAACGCGTCAAGGGAGAGGTCATTTTCGAGGTAGAGAAAGCCTTGAGGTTCCCCCCGATGTACCAAGGGCTTGCAGAGTACGGATTTGGCCTGGGCAGCATCCCCATGAGAACCATGTGAAAATCTCGCGTCTTGAGCGAGATTTCCCACTGTGATCTTCTCGTTGGTGCGTCGCACATAGCGCACAATGGAAAAAAGTCTCGGATCTACGTTCTGCTCAAGGTCTGAGGAACAACCGTCAGGCTTTATGGCCATGAGAACAAGGTCACGACCTTGCTCTCGGACAAAAGCCGCTTTCGTGGCGCCCGCGTACTGCATTGTCAAATTTAAAAAAGTCGCCATGAAATTGTTCAGTTCAAGAGGCTCCGAGAGCGCACGTGCCGCCTTGAGAATAGTATGCATATCCAAATGCGGCTCAAAAACGTCTTTTTCATTGATGACGGACTTTGGAGGGAAAATGTCGGGATGGGCCGCCTCCAGCAAGGTTGCTTTGTTTTTCGCCCTGGTTTGTCGATAAGCATTGTGTGCTTCTTGCCAATAGACGGTTGCAATTTCACGATTGCCTCGTTCCATCCAAAAGTGGGCGGTAAGTTCATTGGCCAATGCGAACGCAAGCATCGAGCCTGTGGCCTTGGCTTCGGCCATTGCCAGCTCATAATGCTCAAAGGCTTCCAAAGAGTCGGACGTGATACGAATGCGTTCCGCCTCTACGAGCAAGATAAAAGGTGTAAACAAGTCGCGATTGATGGTGCGGTAAATATTCAGCTTTTCCAGAAGGGCTTCAAGATAAGACGCGTGCGAGTGCCTTTCTATTGGCTCGGCGGAAGACGCCAGCTGCGCGTGGTTCAGGCAGGTAAACACAATGGTCAGAGGCCAAACCAAAGGAATGGTATGGGCGACTGACATTCTGGCTTCAAAATCTATGCGTTTAGTGGCCTCTTGGGCGGAAACAAAGTCCCCCTGCATGTAATGATCGAACAACGTTATAAACTTGAGAAAAAACTGTTCCGAAGGATCTTTTACCTTTTCAATGTCTTTTTCCAGCTGTTGATACGAAAGGAGCGATTCGATAGGTTCTTTGTTTTCAGGTAGATCGGAACACAGTCGATCAAGTAGTAATTCATAAGTTGCGTATCCGTTGAGATAAATAGTTATATTTCTGGCCAGCAGAAATTTTTTTATGTCACGGATCGTATTCAATGAGTTTTCTAAGTCCCAGGAATATGCAAAATTTTTAGATGTATTGACTGAAATTTCAGAAATAATCAGTAGCAAAAATGAAGCACATGATTTGCAGAAGGATTGTATTTTTTTATGGACATTGTCATGGACTGGAAGAAATTTTTTGTTCAGGCAAAATGAGTTCAAAATCATCAGACCGTAAAATGACCCGTAATCCATCTTTACACTCATGCAGTAGGTACTGATTGATTTTACACCCTGCTCATAAAATTGGCACTCGTTGTAAGCGATTGCCTCAAGGTAGAAGTAAAGAAGGATACTTGAAAAGGCTGCTGATGTAGCCCCATGCTCAAGAACCAGATTCACGGCAAGGCTAATCAGCCACATCCAAAATGGTTGATTCCTGCCTGCACTCATTGGGGCCAGGTATCCGATAATTTGCAGGATCAAAAGAGATACAGGATCGCGCATGGGCGGTCCGTCCAGAAAATAGCGAACTCCTTTTTCCTTGATTGCGGCATTGATTTTTTCGCGCAAAGCCAGATTGGCAGCTTCGAGGTCTTCCGGAGGGGGATAGCCCAGAGGGATAAGCACTTGCACACTTGCCTCAAAGGCCATGGGGAATTCCGAGGCAATGACAAAACGCTGCACACGAAGGGACAACAACTGGGCCTTGATGGTCTGATCGTTTGCCCGTGCTAAAAAAGTGTCCAATAATTTGTCCGCAAGTTCCATATCCGCTATTGCCAGCGCTGCTTCGATATTGGCAAAAGCGCATCTCCAGCCCAGATCAGGCTCGCTGTTCCAATATTTTTCAGCATACAGTTCCATAGCGAAATGGGCATACTCCCAAAAAGCCTGATATGCCGTGGAGGTGCTGGCTCTGTCTGCCGCTTGGAGCACCACAGTTATGACATCAAGCCGCTCTTGCGTATCTGTCAACAGACTGTGAGTTGATATGAAGTGATCCGCCACTTCAAAAATGCGTTCTTCAAGAGATTTTTTATCAAGGAACTGAAAAAGAGCACGGGCAATCTGCAGGTGTGTTTTCTGACGCAACGTCGTGCCAAGTCTGCTGTAAACGGCTTCTTGAATCTGGTCATGGGCAAAGGAAAATTTTTTTTGTTTTCCAGAGCCTGAAATAGAGCCGGCCGCATCGGCTGACTTGATCAAACCTGCTGCAAGTGCCGGTTTAAGCGTATCGACAATTGGGGAAAAATTTTTGGTCGGGCCTGGTCCTGTTGCAACAAGGGCCAGAGTCTCCAAGTCGAACGTAGTGCCTATGCATGAGGCCAGATTGACAATATTTTGCGTATTTGATGGTAGTTCATCAATTTTTCTCAAGAACAAACCAATGAGTTCTTCATGCACTTCAAAATTTTCGATCTGTTCGATATTCCAATTCCAGTTGAGACGTTGTTTGTCAAAATTGATAAGTCGATCATGAATTATTGATTCCAGATACTGTCTTGTGTAAAGAGGATTTCCTTGTGTCTTTGTTTTTACAACACTGGCAAGTTCCCAAAGAGAAACATCCAATGAATGCAATGCATATGAGAGCAGTATATGGATGTTATCAATTTCCAAAGGAGCCAGTGCGATAGTTGCAACAGATGATTTTTTTCCCCAACGCAGCAAAAGATACGATAGAGGATGTGATAAATCGATTTCATTATCTCGATAGCAAGCAATGAGAAGGAAATGATTTTGGGGCAGATTGTCGATAATCAACTCAAAAAGATCTATGCTTGCTGAATCAAGCCACTGTAAATCATCTAAAAAAAAGACTAATGGATCCGCTTTTTCACAACAAAGTCTGAGAAATATCTGGAATGCACTTGTAAAACGGACCAAGGCCTCTTGGGCTCCGGTTGGAGGTAGTTCAGGCAGTTTCCCCAGTACCAATTCCACCTCTGGAGCAAAGTCGGTTATTGCTTTGCCCATGGATTCCAGGTTGCCAAGAAGATGCGTACGCCAGTTTTCAAACGTATCATTATCCAGTGCTGTCAAACATCGCGCCAGTTGATTAAATGCATGAACAAACCCGCTGTAGGGTACTTCCTTGCGCAATTGTTCGTATTTGCCGCTAATAAAAATGCCTTTTTCTCTGGCCACGGTCTCTTCAAGAGTTTTGACCAAGGCTGTTTTGCCAATCCCGGCACTTCCCTTGACGAATACTATCCGTGACTCCCCCTGGCAGGCCTCAGTATATATTTTGCGAAGAATATGCTGCTCTTTTTCTCTCCCGAACAAGATGTCAGGAATACGAAAAACATGGGGCACATCCCTTGAACAGAGTTTGCCCATTGCCGGCGCATGCTGTTGCATTTCTTGTAAACAGCTGCGTAAGTCATAGGCCGCGCCCCAAGCGCTTTGATATCGCTCTTCGGGATCTTTTCGGAGCAATTTGTCTACGATTTTAGATAGTGTTTCAGGTACTGCAGCAATCTTATGCAAAGATACGGGCTGTTGAGCAAGATGCGCATGCAATAGTTCAAGGGGGTCATGGTACTCAAAGGGGAATTCGCCGGAGATCAACTTGTACAGCAAAAGCCCCAGGACATAGAGGTCGGCGCGGTAGTCTACCATTCTGTCCATACGGCCGGTTTGTTCGGGAGAATACCAGCAATGCCTTGGGCAAAAAATATCAGCGTCTGGTATTTTGAAGGCAATATTTGCCTCAGTGGAGCTGTTGAAAAAATTTATGAGCTTGATTTGATCTGTGACCGGATCAAAAAGCACATTCTCGGGAGCCAGTCCCAAAAAAATAACACCTGCCAAATGGAGATGACCGAGTCCTTCAGCAAGCTGATTGCCAATGGCAAGAGCACGCTCAATGGGCAGCGAGGCGGCTAAATGATCATTTAGTGGAACACCGGAAAAGGATTCGAATACGGCAACCGATTTGTCCTCCAGTTTGAGCAGTTCTTTTGGTTGAAGGATATGCGAGGATTGAATTTGTTTGAGAATGCCATACTCGTATTCGAGACGATCACAAGCGGAAGGGGCTGCATCCGGAACGGATTGCTTCAGGAGTATATGTTCACCTTGTTTTGTAACCCCTCGCCATAATTCAATACCTGCACCGTGAGTAATCAGTTCGGTATATGTGATTTCGGCAAGGGGTATCATATGGCAATTTCAAATTTATACACAGAAGGTTGACGATGATTATCTACAAGATAGTTTGTAAGCGATCACAGGGTCTAGATTTTTTCTAAACAATGCTTATTTTACTTTTTATGAAGTCATTGATCCCAAGTATCAAGCTCCTCACCTCGGAAGTACTCGAAAAGACGCCAGAACCTGTCCTCGTGGTGCTTGCGGAATTTAGTGACGCGCTCAAAGTGCTTCAGAAACGTGTTGAACACTTGGAAGCCCGTTTGAACCAAAATTCAGATAACTCTAATAAGCCTCCATCCTCAGACAATCCGTTTAAAAAATCCATCCCCCAAGCGAAGAAGCAAGCCAAAAGGCGCAATCGCAAAGGCTCGCGCCAACAGTGCCTGCGGCCAACCGAAGTCGTTGAGCTGCTTCCAGGCGTATGCAAGTGCGGCTGCCACGAAATAACCGATGCCGAGCCTTACTACATCCACCAGGTCATCGAATTTCCGGAGATCAAACTCAATGTCCGCCATATTATTCTTTATCGCGGTCGGTGTGCTCGATGCGCCAGTATGAACAAGGCGCTAATTCCCTGCGAGCAGCGTAGTGGTTATGGCCCCCGGCTTTCGGCCATGATCGCCGAAATGGTGGGCACGCAGGCCGACAGCCGCCGGGTTGTCCAAAATTTTTGCACCTCGGTATTGGATCTGCCTATCAGCCTGGGCGGCATTCAAAAGATCCTTGACCGCGTATCCACCGCTATTGAACCTCATTATGAGGTCATTGGCGACATCGCGCATAACGCCCCTGTCAATCATGTGGACGAAACGTCCTGGCGGCGTAACGGCAAGCTTACCTGGCTTTGGGTCATGGGAAACGCGCTCGTCGCGTACTTCAAGGTCCATGATGAACGATCGAAAAAGGCGTTCGAAGAATTCAGGGGCGCTTGGAACGGCATTCTTGTCAGCGATGACTACGGGCTGTATCGAAAATGGACCGGCCAGAGGCAATCCTGTCTGGCACATCTGATCCGCAGGGCAAAAGCGCTTTCCGAACGCAAGGACGCACGCGTCGCCAACTGCGGAAGATGGGCGCATAAGGAGTTGCAACGTTTGTGTCATATGGCCAATGAACCGCCCTCTGTGGGCGAGTGGAACATGTTTTACGCCCGTTTCATTCGCCTGACCTCCAAATACGGCGCCGATAAAAATGAAGCCGGGGCGTTCACTCGTCGACTGCGGCAAGAGATGGCGAATTTGTGGCTGTTCCTTGAGGTGGAAGGCGTCGAACCGACGAACAATTATGCCGAACGCCTGCTTCGGTTCGCGGTAACCTGGCGCAAATCGAGCTTTGGCTCGGCCAGTGAGAAAGGAGAACGTTGGACAGAACGCATCCTTTCCCTGCGCCACACATGTCAGCTCAAGACCAAACGCACCTACCCAGTGCTGGTGGATGCTATGTGCGCGTACTTTCATGGGCAACAGCCAGACCTCGCATGGATTCATGCGGGGATGTGACCCCGTGATCGGTTACGATAGTTTTTGTCTTCGAGGTTAGTTTGACATTGTAGATAATTGTCTTTAAAAATATCGACTATTAAATGTTGTTTAACAACTTTGTTCTAGCAGCACAATGGTAAGGGCAGGACTCTTGTGGCGTTCTCCCTAATTTTGGTCCTTCCGGGTTTGTCGTGGGTAGCGGCATAATGTAGGCGATTTCCAGGAGGAGATCGCCGATGAGAGATGTTGATCTTTACGGACAGATTTTGGGTGTCAAGAGCCCTTGGTTTGTAGACAAAGTTGACTTGAAAACGTCTGAAGGCCGTGTGGATATTTGGCTCGAGCATAAGAGCAAGGTGCTTTGGACTTGTCCGGAATGCGGCAAGGAACTGACTTGCCGGGATCATGTGGAAGAAAGGATTTGGCGGCATTTGGATACGTGCCAGTTCAAAACCTTCATCCATGCAAGGATCCCCCGAGTGAATTGCCCCGAGCATGGCGTCAAGCAGGTCAAGGTCTTTTGGGCGGAGCCTGGTTCGCGTTTTACCTTGCTCATGGAAAGGTTGATCATCGATGTTCTGAAAGAATGCTCGACTGTCGAAGGCGCCCGCAAACTGATGCGTATCTCATGGGATCAGGCTTGGGGCGTTATGGAAAGAGCTGTCCGACGAGGCATGGCACGAAAGGAACAGCGCAAAATCAGCTACATCGGAGTCGACGAAAAGGCTTTCCGGAAAGGACATAGCTATATGACGGTTGTCTGCGACTTGCTGCGAGGTACGGTTGAATATGTTGCCGAGGAACGCAAAAAGGCAAGCCTTGAAGAATATTACAAACAGTTGAACGACGAACAGCTCAAGGCAATCAAGGCTGTATCAATGGACATGTGGCCGGCATACTTCCTGGCCACCAAGGAAAACGTACCCGATGCAGCAGGTAAAATCGTATTCGACCGTTTCCACATCATGCAGCATGTAGGGGAAGCCGTGGATAAAGTACGCCGCCAGGAACATAAGGCGCTGATGGCTGAAGCAAACGAAATTTTGAAAGGCAGCAGATACTTGTGGTTATACGCTGAGGAGAACCTCTCGGACTCCCAACGACCGCGCCTGGAGGAACTCAAGAAATCGAATCTGAAGACGGGCAAAGCCTGGGCCATGAAAGAGAGTCTTCGCGGACTGTGGGACTATCTGTCTGTTGGGTGGGCCAAGCGTTTTCTGAAGAAATGGTGTTCTTGGGCCAAACGCTCGAAGCTCGAGCCTATGGGCAAAGTGGCGAACATGCTCATGGATCACATGGACAACATCGTGACCTTTTGTCGGCATCGCGTGACAAACGCTGTTGCGGAGGGGCTGAACAGCAAGATCATGTCCATCAAACGCCGAGCTTGTGGCTACAGCAATAAGGAGCATTTCAAAACAGCGATTTACTTCTTTTGTGGCGGGCTAAAACTCTACCCGGAGATTAGCAAGACTGGGGCCACCCACTGAGTTTCCGGAAGGACCCCTAATTTTATGGCAACTAGCCGGTCAGCCACTAAATCCCCGCTTTTGGCCTGAAAATCCCCGAAAATGTCCACTTCAGGTTGACCAGTGTTTTTGAATTGTTCAATAATACCTATGTGTTATTTTATAGGTTGTCTGGCATGGCATTCAAGAGGTCGTGGGTTCGATTCCCTCCAGCTCCACCAGAAATTTCAAGGGTTTATGACGACAAGTCATAAACCCTTTTTTCGTTTTTACGGTTTGCGGTACCAGTTTGGTACCACTTATTGAGATTTTTCTGTGAAGTTGGGGTGGATTGGTTTCAGGATGTTTCAGATTGGGAAAAAATCTCTACGTAAACAAAGTGTTTAGATTTATTTTATTAGTATTATTTCATAAAATGGTATGGTTAACAAGGGAGGATAGTAATAATGCAATCCAATGCTTTATATTACCCTTATATCGATGTGCCAAATGAAAAATGGTTGCTACATACACTTCTCTATTGGGAAAAGTTGTATTCAATAGTCCCTATTAAATATTATTATGAGCCAGAACTGCATTCTTTATTTATGCAACGACTTCTGCAAGAAAATTTAGTGGTGCCGATTGTTCCAAGTCAATATGTAAGGTGCGATGATTTAGCGCTATTTGCAGATAAAATAGAAGATTATATAAAAGACGGTAACCCTAAAATTAATTTAAAGAGTAAAAATAGATCATGTATTCATGTAGAAAAATTGGGAGATATTGCTTCAAGGCTTGAATCCCTGGATGTAGTTGAGAATATTGGTAACGGGTGGTTATCTATGCCAAAGAATATTGCAGATTTATTTATGCAATATATTGCTCAAAATATCTCAAAAAAGTCATCAATTTCTGCAGACGCTATTACCTATAATAATTTTTATAAGTATAACAATAAAAGAACGAATGAAATTCGTAATAATGTTTTAGAATTTTTAATTCCAGTTCCAGATGGAACTATATCATTTGAAGATTTGCACAAATTTAAAGAAAAACATCATAAGATATTAGCTAAATTCCGTATGTTTGTAGAAAATATAATAATTGAGATTCAACAGTTTGTGGATAATGGAGAAAATTATGAGGAAGTAAAAATGTCTGTTTTTAAGCAGATGGATTTTGAAATAAGAGAAATTGAAGATGCCATGAAAGGACAATGGAAGAATGTAATCTTAAATAAAATTGTTCCATTATTTACTATAGGTCTCCATTGTTTTTGTGACAATGTGCCACCGGAGGTAGATGTCATAGGTATGATCGCACCTTGGTTTGGTGGTAATGAAATAAATTATAGTAGAGAACCGTTGTCGTACTCAGTGTTTGCTCGAAATAAACTAAATCTCAAACCGTCATTTACCTTTAGAAAATGATAGCAACTCTATATTTATTATGGTTAAAAGATATCTTAAATTTTTTTAGGTTTTTTTCATTCGTAGAGTTACTAATTGTCGTCCATTTTTAATCGAATTTCTTGTGCATTAAGATATCGTAGAAATAGGTCTTTCGGGGTATAAAAAATGCTGTCTCAGATTTTTGGAGAGTTTAGAAAGAATAAAACCGACTCCCTGAAGCCGAAGAATTATAACGACCGCAATCTCTTTTTTAGAATTATAGATGATTTCAAAGAACGCACTGCAGATGCGAAGAAGGAACAAAAACGAGAGCGACTACGCTCATATGCTTTGCTCGATTCTTTGAATGTTCTTGCTAGAGACGTAAAACTTCTCAATAGATATGGAACTCAAGGCTTATTGAAAAATCTTGTGAGTGCCCTAGCCTCACTTCATGTGAAGAGCAGGGACTTGTTATTGCTTGAAAAAGGACTTTCCTACGGTGTTGCAGCTGAAAATTCTCTTTCCATTCTGGAATATCTGGATAAAGAGCAATGTAGCCCTTGGATGCCGCTCTATAAACTCAATGATCACTTTGTCTATTTCATAAATTCCCAATTTGTAATCCCTGAATTTGTTTTTTGTGCGTACCATCCGTATTGCTCTAAAAACGTCCGTTATACGGAATATGACAATAGACTTATTGTTTCCATTCGAATTGCCATGGAGATTTTTCTTGAAACTTCCCTTGCACTGCAATGGTATAATGCAACCCTGAAAGTCCGTACGGCATTTCTGCTACGGCTTATCGCACATGGACAGGAATTGGCGTTTTTATTGGACCCCTCGCATTCCAGGGAAGATATTGTCGACTTCGAGCGAGAACGTGAAGAAAGACTCCTCGGGGTGATCGCGGATGAAAATAACCGCGTCATGATTCCCTGTAATCAACCGTTTGTCATTGAGGAAAAGATTGGCCTTGAATATACGTCGCGTAAATCCTTTTCCCCTTCCATTCCAGAGTTTGAACTTGAAGCAGCCATCGAAGCCCTGGAGATGCAAAAAGCTGTGTCCGCTCCAGCAAGGTCTATTGATGGATTTGCATTAGGTGAAGAGGCTGCAGCACTTTTATCTGATCTTGAAACGCGATACCCCCGCAAGGAAGTATACTTTGCTCTTTTGGGGCATGAATTTGAATCTTTGGGTCACCGCTGGAGGTTCAAGGAATTTTGGAGCTGGCTGGAGGACTTTTTATCACAAGAACCATTCATGGGAAAAAGTCTCGATGGTCATAGCATCTGCATCGATTTTTCTGATGGCAGAGTTATTCATACCGGACTTCTGAATAATTCCGACAATTATAGTTCTCTTATCAATAGTGGGTTTCGCACAAATGTATTTCCCAAGTTGAAGCCTATTATCTCGGAAATACATACTTTTTGTTCTGAAAATAATATTTCGCATATACTGAATATGATCAGTATTCATTAAAAAAATCGCCTACCTTCAGAATAATTCACAATTCTGGAGGTATGACGATGTCATTCAAAAAGTTAAAAAAGCTCACCACACCCCCTGATTCAGGCGACTCCTTTTTCGAATCGCTGCGTAAAGCCCTTCCCGCTGTTTTCCCGCGAAAAGATCTCCCCAGATACATTGGGAGCCTGATCAGCGTCGGCTATATGGCCAATCTCGATTCGTCAGGCCAAGGTCCTGAATCCCGGCGCATCGGCGGCAATATCGTCTATGAGCGCGATTCCTTCATCCTCTGGCTTATCTCGCGCATGGAGGAAATGTAAGTGCTCAATTATCCACAGATCAACATCATGTCGGTTGCCGCTGCTGCGTTGGAATATGCGCAGTCAGGCATTCCCGTGTTTCCCTGCAAAGACAAAAGGCCGCTTACTGCCCATGGCTTCAAGGACGCTTCGCTTGATTCCGAAAAAGTGCAAGCCTGGTGGCAACAATATCCTGAGGCCAACATTGGCAGCCCGACAGGGGCGCATAGTTTCGTGCTGGATATTGATTTGCCGGATGGTCCTGCGTCTCTGGAAGCACTCACTGTGGCCAATGGTCCTCTCCCGGAAACGCTCGAGCAGACGACCGGCAGTGGGGGCAAACATTTGTTTTTCAAAATTCCTCCGGGCATTGAGCTGCACAATTCGGCGGGCAAAATCGGCAACGGGCTCGATATCCGCGCCCAGGGCGGTTATGTGATTCTGCCGCCGTCTCTACATACGTCCGGAAACAGGTACCAGTGGGGCCAATACGTAAAAACTCAGGAAGCGCCTGCCTGGCTGATTGAGAAAATTACTGGACAAACCCTTTCATCCAATAAGCCGCTTACGGTTGATCTGACCACCGCGCCGGCAACTGCCAGGGAACACTTGGCCGCCATCACCGCAGCAAAGGAAGGACAACGCAATGATTCGCTCAACAGGGCTTGTTTCGCCATCGGTCAATTGATCACGCGAGGCGATTTCACAAAAAAGGATGTCATCGGCCATTTGTACGCAGCGGCGAAGGCCGTGGGACTTCCCGCAGGTGAATCTTTCCGGACCATACAGAATGGCATCGAGGCCGGGAAAAAGAATCCTTTAAAGGATACGCCCGACCTTGCCTCAAGCAAAGAACTGAATATTTTTCCCTGGCCGGTCGCGGATCCCGCCATGTTTTCCGGTTTCGCGGGAGAATTCGTCGAATTCGCCACAGAGGATTCCGAAGCCGACCCCATCGCGGTTTTGGTTACATTCCTTTCGCGTTTTGGCATTGAAGCTGGTCGCGGGCCTTGTATTGTGGCCGGGAATCGACAACATGCGCGTATCAACGCTGTCCTGGTCGGGCAAAGCTCCAAAGCAAGAAAGGGAACCTCATGTGTTCCCATTGAGGCACTTTTCAATATTTCGGAGGATAAATGGAATCTTGCCCAATTTAGCCCAGGCCCATTGTCCAGTGGCGAAGGCATAATCTACACGATTCGGGACGAACGGCGCGAATACGTGGTCGATAAACAAAAGAACTCTGGAAAATTCATCGTCACTGACCCAGGTATCGAAGACAAACGGCTTCATGTCATCGATGAGGAGTTTGCCGGGGCGTTGTCCTGCTCAAAACGTGATGGCAATACGCTTTCATCTATTATTAGAGGGAGTTATGACGGCCATAAAGTTGAGCCTCTCATAAAGACAAGCAAAATTGGTGCATCATCACCGCACGTTGCCATTGTCACCCATATTACCAAACGTGAGTTGCTCAACAAAATGGATATGGTGGAAGCCTTCAATGGGTTTGCCAATCGTTTTTTATGGGTTTGCGTACGCCGTCAAAAGCTAGTCCCGTTTCCTCAGCCGTTGGATGAAGGCAGATTGCAAAAATTCAGGCAACGCCTTGTAAATATCCTCAGAACCAACACGGATCGAGGGGATATTCCCTTAAATTCGGAAGCAAAAAAACTGTGGGGTGAGGTTTATCCTCTGCTTACACAAGAGAAGCCGGGGCTTGCTGGGGCCATTTCGAGTCGAGCTGAGACCAATACGATACGTTTAGCCCTGATATACGCGCTACTCGACACCGCTACAGAGGTTGAAAAAGCACATTTACAGTCCGCTCTTGCCCTCTGGGATTATTGCGAACAATCCGTCCAGTTCATTTTTGGAGAAGTTGATGCCGGATCAACGGAGAGACGTATCCTGGAAGCCATGCGTGAGAAAGGCCAACTGGATACGCGCGGATTGTACGACATTTTTTCCAGAAATATATCAAAGCGACATCTTGAAGATGCGCTGGCATCACTCATTGCCAGTGCGCGTATCGTCGTTGAAACGCAAAAATCCGGCACTCGCGGACGCCCCAAAAAAATATTCTCTCTCTGCGAAAAAAACGAATTAAACGAAAAAAAAGCGGACCCGGCCAATGGATAAAAATCGTTTTGTTCGTTTAATTCGTCAACAATCCGGACAAGAAAAAGCAAGGCGAAATGAGCACGATGCAAGCACAAAAGCATTGTTTTTTGGTCCGCCGCAATCGTTCGGAGGCCAGCCTACCCTTCGTGGGTACACCCACTCAGGGGCTGGCCAGGGGTGCCCCCTTGGATCCCCGCAACGTCAACGGCAAAGAGGTGAGTCCATGAGACGCGATCAGTGGATCAAAATACGTGTCTCCACAGAGGAGAAAAAGAGTTTCGAGCAGAAAGCGAACGAATCAGGAATGACCATGGCCGATCTCATCCGCCAGCGTCTTTTGACATTTCGAATTCGAAAGACAGCGCATGAGCAGGAACGCATCAGAATGCTCGCCCGCGTCGGAAACAACATCAATCAACTGGCCCGCTGGGCCAATAGCCATAAGAGCGGCCTGGAAGCGATCCAGATAATCATGCGCCTCGATGCCATTCTGCAAGAGCTGCGCAAGGAGTCCTGATGTACATGAAGGTATTTCCCCATGGCAAAGGGGCGGGAAGCGGCCCGGTCAATTATCTCATCCGTACGGATTACCCCGGACGTGATGAAAATCCGCCAGAAGTGCTTCGCGGGGATCCGGAGACAACCCGCGAATTGATCGATTCGCAGGACCGGACATGGAAGTTCACCGCCGGAGTGCTTTCCAGCGCACCGGGAGACGAGGTCACACCGGACAAGGAAAAGGAACTCATGGACTCATTCGAGTCCGTGGCATTCGCCGGGCTGCAGTCGGACCAGTACGACATCCTTTGGGTACGGCATACGCACGCCGACCACCACGAATTGCATTTCGTAATCCCGCGTATGGAGTTGCATTCGGGCAAGGCCTACAACCCGTGCCCGCCGGGCTGGCAAAAGGACTTCGATGTCTTCCGTGATCTCTTCAACTGGCGCGAAGGCTGGGTAATCCCCCCGAAAAATAGTTGTCCTCAAAAGTAGAATTTTCTCGTAAACCCGAGCGAGGAGATTCGCATGAAAAAATCACGTTTCACGGATAGCCAGATTTTGAATATTTTGAAGCAGGCCGAGAACGGAATAGCCGTTTCTGAGTTATGCCGCGAACACAGCATGAGCAATGCGACTTTTTACAAATGGCGAGCCAAATATGGAGGGATGGATGTTTCCTTGATGGCTCGAATGAAAGAGCTGGAAAAAGAAAATAACCAGCTCAAAAAAATGTACGCTGAGTCGCAGATGAAAGCTGAAGTTCTCCAGGAAGCACTCTCAAAAAAGTGGTAAGGCCATCTCGTCGCCGCGAGATGGCCCAAGACGCCGTGAAAATGAAGCAAATGAACATACGCCAGGCCTGTGAAGCGTTTGCTATAAGTCAGACTTGCTATCGGTATGAACCGAAGCTTGTAGCTGAAAATGATCTCATAGCAGATTGGTTGATTCGGTTAACCACGAACCAGAGGAACTGGGGCTTTGGCCTTTGCTATCTCTATCTTCGTAATGTTCAGGGCTTTGGTTGGAACCACAAAAGAGTTTACCGCATATACCGTGAGCTAGAGCTGAACATGCGGATCAAACCCAAGAAAAGGATCATTCGGGAAAGGCCTGAACCATTGGCT
Source organism: Desulfovibrionaceae bacterium (assembly GCA_963677785.2). Classification (GTDB taxonomy): domain Bacteria; phylum Desulfobacterota; class Desulfovibrionia; order Desulfovibrionales; family Desulfovibrionaceae. Next base: position 2,114,229 of record CAXXDH010000003.1, read on the forward strand.
CAACCGGACACAATTAATCAAGTCTGGTCCATGGACTTCATGCATGATCAACTTATCAATGGTCGTAACTTCAGGCTTTTCAATGTGATCGATGATTTTAACCGTGAAGGCTTAGGCATAGAAGTGGATTTCTCGTTGCCTGCGGAGAGAGTGATTCGCAGCCTGGACCAGATCATTGAATGGCGTGGAAAACCGAAAGCAATACGTTGTGATAACGGACCAGAATATATCAGTAGCAAGCTCCAGGCCTGGGCGAAGATGAACAGTATAGAGCTTAATTACATTCAGCCAGGAAATCCTCAGCAAAATGCCTATGTTGAACGCTATAACAGAACGGTACGCTACGATTGGCTGAATCAGTACCTGTTTGATTGTATTGAAGAAGTCCAGGACTTCGCAACCAAGTGGCTCTGGATATATAACAATGAACGGCCAAACATGGCCATTGGTGGCATTACTCCTATGCAAAAATTGAGAACGGCAGCATAGCCTCTACTTCTGAGAGATACTAAAAATGGGAGGATTACCGCTGGGCCAGACCGGACGATCCGGAGCGTGCGCGCGCTTACAAGCCCTCTCACACGGATTTGCACCAGGCGCGGCTGAAACGCTGGGGCAAGGCGGACAAAGAGGACATTAAGGAAGATCCGCGCCAGCTCATACATGCCTACATTACCCAACGTATTGAAGCCGGGCTGGTAACTAACAGGACCGAAATGGTCAGCGCCCTCCATGAAGCTGGACTGGAAACGCCGCGTATTGGCAAGAACTATCTGACTGTCATGGATCCGGATTCAGGAACCCGCATCCGTATGAAAGGAGAAATTTATAATGAGTATTGGAGACTTGAGCAGCAAACTCAAAGAGAAAATAGACCAGGATCGCCAGACTCTGGAGAAGATCGCCAACGAAGAGTTCGAGAACTTTCAAAAGAGCTTGAACGCGTCATTGCAAAGCGCGCTGGATACAACTTCGAACGCTATAGATGCGCAGCTCCAGCCCTGGAATCAGAAAATTACTGGCCAGCTCCAGGAACTGGAAAGCAGGAATACGCTGTTTCACAAGACCATAGCCCGGAGCTGCTTTCATACAGCCCTGCTCGGCTTTTTTCTGGTGCTGGGCATAACCATCGGCGCATGGGGCCTGATCAAGGTAATGAGCAATCGGGTCAGCGACCTGGAAACCCGGCAAGAACGCCTGCAAGCCAGCATAAAAAATCTCCAGGAACAAACCTGGGGCCTCGAATTGTTGGAACGGGACTCGGGCCGGTTCATCCTGCTGCCCAAGGGCATGACCGTCAAAACCGACTGGACCTTCAACAAACAGAAAGCCCTCAAGCTGGAGGAGTAAACCATGAGCAAGACCGAACTCGAACGCCACGTATTGCATGGCCTGGAAAAGTTGGATCAGGAAATACGCGCCAGACAAACCCAGCAGGACCAGGCAATCCAGAATCTAGCCAACACAGTGAACGACCACACCACCGAGATACAGCAGCTCAACGATTTCTACAAAAGCTTGGAGCCGCTATTGCAGCGTTTGAACGCTATTTTGGGGAAAGTGAGATAGGTTTTCGGTTGATGCGTATGCAAAGAGGTAGGGGGAGGGATGATGGGTTTGAGATGTAGCAACCAGTGGATTGGGTAGAGTTTTTTTGGACACCGAATTGGGGTTAAGAATTAATCCCCAGGAGGTTGTTCATGAACAAATCAAAAACTCCAGGAGATAGGCCAATCAATTTCGAACTCATGATGAATCTTGGACACAGTGGAAAATTTTTTCGAAGTTCATATTTGTCATACAAAATGAACAATTGTAAAGGAATAAACAATCTTCAGCATACTCATGCCGAAAAACCAAAGACAACATCCCAAGCCATTAAGGGGCTTGACATAGGTAAAATTATGTAGCCACTATACCTTTTAACCTTTTTCGCTCGCAGTGAATATCCAATACCCTAATGGTGTGGCGCTTCATTCGTTCCTCTGCATGAGCGAAGCCTAACCTCTCAGTCCGTGTCACTCATATTTGGGGCACGTCAGCCTGGAGAAAAGTGTTTTGACTTTACCAAATATTGACTTCAAAAAAATTCGTCCCCACCATGGCAGCCAAAATTTGGGGTTTGAGGAATTATGTTGTCAGTTAGCAGCGTTAGAAGAGGTACCGCAAAAAGAGAAATTTTATCGAAAAGGACCAGGAGGTGATGCAGGTGTCGAGTGCTACGCAACCCTAAAGGATGGATTTGAAATAGGTTGGCAAGCAAAATATTTTTTTGATTTTGAATCTACGCAGCTCCAACAGCTCAATGACTCTATCCTCACAGCTTTAACAAAACACCCAAAACTGAGTAAGTATATTGTCTGTCTACCTATAGACTTAAGAGACTCCAGGGCGGACAACAGCAAATCAAAAACACAATTGGCACGTTGGCAGGATTGGGTTTCAAAATGGGAACTTAAAGCATCAAGTCTAGGCCGTAGTATCACTTTGGAGTTATGGAGCCTCAGCTCTATTACTGAGCGACTAGTACGGGATAACCCTCTTTATACAGGGCGCCTCTTATACTGGTTCGATGAAGTGTCATTTTCGTAAGCGATCACAGGGTCTAGATTTTTTCTAAACAATGCTTATTTTACTTTTTATGAAGTCATTGATCCCAAGTATCAAGCTCCTCACCTCGGAAGTACTCGAAAAGACGCCAGAACCTGTCCTCGTGGTGCTTGCGGAATTTAGTGACGCGCTCAAAGTGCTTCAGAAACGTGTTGAACACTTGGAAGCCCGTTTGAACCAAAATTCAGATAACTCTAATAAGCCTCCATCCTCAGACAATCCGTTTAAAAAATCCATCCCCCAAGCGAAGAAGCAAGCCAAAAGGCGCAATCGCAAAGGCTCGCGCCAACAGTGCCTGCGGCCAACCGAAGTCGTTGAGCTGCTTCCAGGCGTATGCAAGTGCGGCTGCCACGAAATAACCGATGCCGAGCCTTACTACATCCACCAGGTCATCGAATTTCCGGAGATCAAACTCAATGTCCGCCATATTATTCTTTATCGCGGTCGGTGTGCTCGATGCGCCAGTATGAACAAGGCGCTAATTCCCTGCGAGCAGCGTAGTGGTTATGGCCCCCGGCTTTCGGCCATGATCGCCGAAATGGTGGGCACGCAGGCCGACAGCCGCCGGGTTGTCCAAAATTTTTGCACCTCGGTATTGGATCTGCCTATCAGCCTGGGCGGCATTCAAAAGATCCTTGACCGCGTATCCACCGCTATTGAACCTCATTATGAGGTCATTGGCGACATCGCGCATAACGCCCCTGTCAATCATGTGGACGAAACGTCCTGGCGGCGTAACGGCAAGCTTACCTGGCTTTGGGTCATGGGAAACGCGCTCGTCGCGTACTTCAAGGTCCATGATGAACGATCGAAAAAGGCGTTCGAAGAATTCAGGGGCGCTTGGAACGGCATTCTTGTCAGCGATGACTACGGGCTGTATCGAAAATGGACCGGCCAGAGGCAATCCTGTCTGGCACATCTGATCCGCAGGGCAAAAGCGCTTTCCGAACGCAAGGACGCACGCGTCGCCAACTGCGGAAGATGGGCGCATAAGGAGTTGCAACGTTTGTGTCATATGGCCAATGAACCGCCCTCTGTGGGCGAGTGGAACATGTTTTACGCCCGTTTCATTCGCCTGACCTCCAAATACGGCGCCGATAAAAATGAAGCCGGGGCGTTCACTCGTCGACTGCGGCAAGAGATGGCGAATTTGTGGCTGTTCCTTGAGGTGGAAGGCGTCGAACCGACGAACAATTATGCCGAACGCCTGCTTCGGTTCGCGGTAACCTGGCGCAAATCGAGCTTTGGCTCGGCCAGTGAGAAAGGAGAACGTTGGACAGAACGCATCCTTTCCCTGCGCCACACATGTCAGCTCAAGACCAAACGCACCTACCCAGTGCTGGTGGATGCTATGTGCGCGTACTTTCATGGGCAACAGCCAGACCTCGCATGGATTCATGCGGGGATGTGACCCCGTGATCGGTTACTCATTTTCAACCCAATGGTTTCAGGATAAATTTTCACAAGCATGTGCCTCACTAGGGTCTCGTTATACGCCAGAGACTAATGTTGAACTACCTATCAGAAAAAGCTTACTGGCCTTATCTAGAGATGACTTTCTCAATGACCAGATTCGAGATTGGTATGAAAACTTACAAGAGTATTCGTATGAACTTGTTCTCTTCTTTAAAGAGTTAGCTTCAAATCCAGAATTTGCAAACCTAAATCTGGAAGTAACAATTCACCCCCTCGAAAACATTCTTTCTCAGCATCCCTTCTCTACAGCCTCCAAATTTCCTACGCGTGAGATTATTGAACAGTCCAACTCTGCCCTTACTGTTGTCTATGAATGTCGCTATTGGCTCCATACGAATCAACAAGAAGACAAAGAAAAGCATATAGCAAGTAAAAACAGCCACTTAAAACATAAGTTGGCCCAGCTAAGTAGTTTGTTGCAAGAGATTATTTCATCTCTTCAGTCAGAATATTGGGAGATTGCAAATCAAAAGAATCTGCTTGTTTTTGGAGATGCTGGTCAGGGAAAATCCCATCTATTGGCAGACGTTACTGAATACCAACTTAACAATGGCAAACCTGCTTTGCTTCTTCTTGGCAGCCAGTTTATAGATGATGATTTGTGGAGGCAGGTTCTAAGTATGCTAGACTTGCCTTCTGGCTACCAAGCAAAGACACTTTTGGGAGCTCTAGATTCAGCGGCTGAAGCGGCAGGCTCAAAAGCTCTTCTTATAATTGACGCTATAAATGAAAGGCATGGAATTAATATCTGGCCTTCAAGAATACTGGCTTTCCTTCAGACCGTATCCACCTTCCCTAATGTCTCTTTGATTCTCTCCTGTAGGTCAACATATCTCGACCGTATATTCCAAGAAAAGCCCCCTCTGGAGTCGCTTCACTATATAGAGCACTTAGGGTTCTCTGGAGTCGCTTATGAGGCTGCTCAGTATTATCTTAGCAAAAGGGGGATAGTAAGGCCAGGAGCCCCAAACCTTGCACCAGAGTTTGAAAATCCTTTATTTTTGAAAACATGTTGTGACTTCTTGGACAAACAAAACAGAAAGTCATTTCCTCGTGGACTACGAGGTGTTTCTTCAATCTTCGATTTTTACCTTGAAGCAGTTGAGAAAACTCTAAATCACAAAATGAACCTCGCTCCACGTAAACATCTTGTTAAGAAAGCAATTCAGAGCTTGACTCAAGCCTTCATAGCAAATGGAATTGGCTACATACCATATAACGAAGCTGATGATCTAGTTGAAAGGATACTTCCGTCTCAAGGAAAGGAGCACTTCAGTATATTGGACCAGTTAGAGCGAGAGGGAGCAATTACTGTTGAGCCAATGCGAAACGAAGTTGGTGAAATAGAAGATTACGTTCGATTCACTTTTGAGAGGCTCAGTGACCATGAGATCGCAAAAAAACTTCTCAGAGAAAACTTGCACTTAGAAGATCCGGAATCTTCATTTGGTAAAAGTAGTTTTTTACACAACTATATTTTTTCAAGTGATTTCTATAATAAGTTGGGAATAATCGAAGCTCTCTCTGTTCAGCTTCCAGAACTTTGTGGCATAGAATTAATTGATGCGATCAATAAAGGGCCAGAGTCCTGGGAACTGGAGCAAGCTTTCGACAGCAGCCTTCTGTTGAGAGATCAGTCAAAATTTTCCAAACGAACTCTCGATATTTGCTACGAACTATGGAACGAAGAAAAAGTTCTTGAGATACTGTTGTCAATTGCCACAGAGCCCAAAAATCCTTTTAATGCTCTTCACCTAGACAGAATTCTATCCAGCTGGTCTATGGCGGAAAGGGATTATTTTTGGTCAATTCATGTTGCTAAAAGAAGCCAAAACGAAAGTCACCCTGTCGAAACACTCATTCTATGGGCATTCCAAAATGGTAATGAAACTATAGAGCCAGAACGGGCCAAGTTGGCGGCCATCACGCTTTCTTGGATGCTAAGCACTTCAAGTAGAATAATCCGAGACAGAGCGACAAAATCACTGGCGTCACTGTTGTCAACACGCCTCGAACTTGCCATCTATCAATCGTGTCCGGTTAACCCCAAAGAAAAACGTCCAAAAACTCCAGGGAATATGTTATGAAATCAGCAGCTAAACCAATCATAACAAAGGAGAATTTGGACGTGGCCCATAATAACACAATCCTCTCCCAGCTGCTATCCCTGATTCCGAGACATGTTTTTACGCAAGCCGAACGCAAGCATCCAACAGAACGCGAAACCCGTGTTTTCAGCCGATGGAATCAGTTTGTCTGTCTCTCGTTCATCCATCTGGCGGCCCGCCATTCCATGCGCGATGGCATTCGCAATCTGGCTGTAAACTCCCGAAAGCTCTATCACCTGGGAGCAAAGCCTGTGGCCCGCTCCACCTTTTCCGATGCCAACAACAACCGGCCAGCGGAATTTTTTCAAACCTTGTTCGGTGAGATGTACAAGAGATGCCAAGCTGTTTCGCCTGTTCACAGATTCCGTTTCAAAAACAAACTCTTCAGTCTCGATGCCTCCACCGTCAAGCTCAGCCTTGAACAGTTCCCATGGGCCTCATTCCGCGAGAAACGTGGCGGAATCAAACTTCATGCCCTCCTGGACCACGACGGGCACATCCCAGCTTTCTTGGAGATCACCGACGCGAGAAAGCATGAATCCAATATTGCCAAGGCCCTCACGTTGCCCAAGGGGTCCATCGTCGTGTTTGACCGGGGCTATGTCTGCTATCGCTGGTTCGCTGCGCTCATCCAAGCAGGCGTGTTCTTCGTCACCCGGCAGAAGAAAAATATGTCGTACAAAGTGCTGGAGCGCAGGTCAGTCAACAAAAAACTGGGCATCACCTCGGACCAGATTATCCAGGTCATGAGCGGCGGCAAGCCTCTCAAACTCCGGCGTGTAGGCTATCGAGACGCTCAAACCGGTAAACATTTCGTATACCTGACCAGCCACTTCACGCTCTCTGCCAGGACCATCGCCGAAATTTACAAAGACCGCTGGCAGATAGAAATCTTTTTTCGACTGATCAAGCAGAATCTCAAAATCAAGCGTTTCATTGGGACATCAAAAAACGCCGTGCTGTCGCAGATCTACGTAGCCATGATCATGTACTTACTGGTCGCGTTTCTGAAGTTTACATCCAGAATCGGCTGGTCCATCCAGGAGATGATGCAGTTGCTGCAGCTGAACGTATTCAAGCGTATGGACCTGGAATCCTTTTTTAGGCCTCCAGATAAATTGTCTAAGATCGAAAATAGTTACCCACTGTTTGCCTTGCTCAGTTAACCGGACACGATTGGCCATCTATTTAATCTCTCATTTTAAGGAAATAAATGACCTATATATCATCGAACGAGTGCTTGCTGCTTGCTATGGTGCTGTCCTTCAAGGGCTAACCATTGAAAAGCTACCAGAGCTTGCAAGTGAAGTATTTACCTCTTTCTTTGCCAATGGAAGTCCTCCACCACATATTTTACTACGCGACTATGGAAGAGGCATTCTTGAGTATGCACATTGGCGCTCCGCTCTACCTCGCAATATCGATCTAAAATTAGCACAGCCACCATATAAAAGCGAATGGCCAATTAGCTATGTAAGCAAAGAGGATATCAGCAAGTTCACGGAAGAATATAACAGCGGTCAGAAGTTCTCTAGCAGGATCGTACATTCCTGCGTTGAGAATGGAGACTTTGCACGTTATGTCATTGATAACACGGTTGACGATTGGATTCTTGCCCCAATAAATACCAAACATCTTCCGAGCAATCTGGACCTCTTCACGTCATGGTTTCGAGCATTTCAGCAAAAGACGACCAAAGAACGAGTAAAAGTATTTATTAATACACTTAAGAATGCTCTAAACAAACCAAATGACGAAGCAGAGGACTACTCTAGCGAACATGAGCACCGAAAGAAAGCCGAAGAGACTCTTCAAGGTATACTTAGCAAGGAAGAATGGGATTCATTTCAGATATTCGGACTTCCCTGCTTTAACGATAGCGCCATTGAGAAGTCCCTTACTGACTCACTTGTCTTAGAGGTAGAGGAGATTAGCCTCCTAGAAGATACTGGCAATTTACCAGTAAGACTCGAAGGAGACCTTATTGAAAATACTTTCAAACTTATTGAACAATCTGAAAATAATCACGCAGACAACCAACAAAGGCATTGGAGCGTACGATTTAACCAACTCTGGGCAAGGCGTTGGGTCGCCAAACGCGCTCATGATTTAGGTTGGGAGTCTGACCTCTTTAGCAGATTTGACGCTGATAACCGCACTCATGATCGAAGAGAGCACCAGGTTGAACGCATAGGGAAAAAATATCAATGGCTTGCATTGTATGAGATTTTGGCAAGAATTGCCGACAATTTAGCCATGGATCCTGGCTATGATGGCGAAATGAAGGCCTACAGAGGTCCGTGGCAAATATACAAAAGAAATTTAGACCCCTCCCTCTTAGTGAGAAAAACTTATTCAGATGGCTGGCGTCAGTGGCCATCTACATGGTGGGCACCATATTCACCAAAACTAACTCACGTCCCTCCGAAAGAAAGAAAAAGTTGGGTATTTGGAGTTGACGACATTGTACAAGCTCGTGATTCCATAGAGATCCAAGACAGAAACGGAGAAAACTGGCTAGCTTTAGGCATTTTCTCTTCGACAAGACAGTATAATGTTTCAGAGGGGCATAGGCATTTTGAAAGAAACTGCAGTTTGCAAGTGCACTGCTTTGTAACGCGAAAAGCCGACTCTAAGAAGCTTATAAGAGAAATAAAACGTAGTATATGGAAGCAGATCGACGACTTTCCACAACAAGAAATGAGCGACAAGCAGTTTATCGGTGAATACCCTTGGCACCCCTCAATAGAGTTTAAAGACTGGACTCCTTTTAATCAAAAGGCTGAAAAGTCAGTTTTAGTTCGCCCGACTGTTGCAAGACTGACTTGGGAAACGGGGGGCTATGACTTTTCCATGGAAAGTAGTGGAGAGATTTACCTGCCTGCACCTTGGCTTATCCATAAACTTGGCCTTAGACTCGCGAACGGGCAAAGACTTAACTATGTAAATAGGACAAATAAAATCATATTCTTTGACCCTTCTGTAGCAGAAAAGGGACCTAATGCTGCATTAATTAGAAGAGATTCTTTCGTCCAGCTTCTCGAAGATGAAGAACTTCAACCTTTCTGGGCAATAGTGGGCCAAAAACAAGCGTTCCCTAGCTCCATCAGGATGGATGGATTTTTGGGAGAGCTTCTTTACGTAAAGTTGCTAACGTTTGAAGGAAATGAGGTTGTTACTATACTTGAGGATACTAAAGAGAATCATCCGTGAGGCGCCCCAAAGATGACGGACACGTATTGAGAGGTTAAAGTTAGCTCATGCAGTAGGAATGCATGGGAAAGATCAAATCGTACTCGAAGGAATTTAAGCTCTCAGCGGCCAAGCTGGTGGCCGACTTGGCTACTCTTACAAGGAAGCCGCCAGCCAACTCGGTTGCAGCTCCTGGTCCATCAGACCGTGGGTCCTCAAGTTGCGGGAAACCGGTGAATTACGAGTTATACCCAAATTTGGTGTTTGAAGGCTTGAAGTAGGTGGCATGGTAATCCTCCCATTTTTAGTATCTCTCAGAAGTAGAGGCTATGCTGCCGTTCTCAATTTTTGCATAGGAGTAATGCCACCAATGGCCATGTTTGGCCGTTCATTGTTATATATCCAGAGCCACTTGGTTGCGAAGTCCTGGACTTCTTCAATACAATCAAACAGGTACTGATTCAGCCAATCGTAGCGTACCGTTCTGTTATAGCGTTCAACATAGGCATTTTGCTGAGGATTTCCTGGCTGAATGTAATTAAGCTCTATACTGTTCATCTTCGCCCAGGCCTGGAGCTTGCTACTGATATATTCTGGTCCGTTATCACAACGTATTGCTTTCGGTTTTCCACGCCATTCAATGATCTGGTCCAGGCTGCGAATCACTCTCTCCGCAGGCAACGAGAAATCCACTTCTATGCCTAAGCCTTCACGGTTAAAATCATCGATCACATTGAAAAGCCTGAAGTTACGACCATTGATAAGTTGATCATGCATGAAGTCCATGGACCAGACTTGATTAATTGTGTCCGGTTGAGCCAATGGTTCAGGCCTTTCCCGAATGATCCTTTTCTTGGGTTTGATCCGCATGTTCAGCTCTAGCTCACGGTATATGCGGTAAACTCTTTTGTGGTTCCAACCAAAGCCCTGAACATTACGAAGATAGAGATAGCAAAGGCCAAAGCCCCAGTTCCTCTGGTTCGTGGTTAACCGAATCAACCAATCTGCTATGAGATCATTTTCAGCTACAAGCTTCGGTTCATACCGATAGCAAGTCTGACTTATAGCAAACGCTTCACAGGCCTGGCGTATGTTCATTTGCTTCATTTTCACGGCGTCTTGGGCCATCTCGCGGCGACGAGATGGCCTTACCACTTTTTTGAGAGTGCTTCCTGGAGAACTTCAGCTTTCATCTGCGACTCAGCGTACATTTTTTTGAGCTGGTTATTTTCTTTTTCCAGCTCTTTCATTCGAGCCATCAAGGAAACATCCATCCCTCCATATTTGGCTCGCCATTTGTAAAAAGTCGCATTGCTCATGCTGTGTTCGCGGCATAACTCAGAAACGGCTATTCCGTTCTCGGCCTGCTTCAAAATATTCAAAATCTGGCTATCCGTGAAACGTGATTTTTTCATGCGAATCTCCTCGCTCGGGTTTACGAGAAAATTCTACTTTTGAGGACAACTATTTTTCGGGGGGATTACCCTAGTAAAGACCCAAACGAACATTCTATTGCGATCATATTAACTTCACCATCTTCAATTGCGTTCCTTGGAGCAGATATTCCTGGAAATTACTGTAATGAAATACTTAGAGATAAATTTAATGAAACCCCACGTAATCTAGACTATTACAAAGTAAGCCATCATGGAAGTAAAACAGGTTATTGCTCAAACTTTTTCAGAGATTATCATTCAAATTATTCTATAATTTCATGTTCAAAAAATAATCGTTATTGGCACCCCCATTGCCCTCCACTTGAACATTTTGATGGATCAATTATTCTTACTTACAGTGGAGGAAAAAGATGTTATTCTTTCAATTTGCTATAAAAACAGTCGAAAAGGAGACAGGTCCTCACTCTTTTATGTTAAAAGTAGTCCAGTAAAAAATCGCTTCGTCAAAATGGCACGATATCGGCGTAACCAAGCACTCAAAAAAGAAATCAGGCAGCCTGAGTTTGCAATAGATTACCGGGTTTCTTTATTCTAGCAATGGTGACAGAGGCCTGACTTGAATCATCACATTATTGCTATCGAGAAATTTTAAACCTCATGTCGTTTCAATTCTCTCCCTCAATCGCCGCAGCCGCTCGCCGTAAACCCTCCGGCGACAAATGGCTATACCTCTGCGTCATCTTGAAAGTCGCGTGCCCCATGAGTTCTTTTACGCTGTAAAGGTCTACGCTCCGTTGGACCAGCCAGCTTGCGAAGGAGTGGCGGAGGGTGTGGAAGCAGACTTTTTGCCTGGGGTCTGTGATGCCCTGGTTGAACATTTCATTGACCGTACGGGGAAAGGTTTTTGAAACGTCAGTTTGGATCGTGCCTTTCTTGCTCGGGAAGATCAGATTGCTATCTTGCGAATGTTTTGCTCTTCGTATCTGGAGCATTTCAGAGGTCCGCCTTGTCAGGAAGGCGGTTCGGTTCAAGGCTTTATTCTTGGGATCCATAATGGCCAGTGTTCCGGCTTCGAAGTTCACATGGTCCCAAGTCAGTTGGGCGATTTCTCCAAACCGCAGGCCGCAGTGGAGCGCGAGTAAGGACATGTCGTGCACCTGAAGTGATTTTTTTTTGAGAACGGCAAGCAGCTGTTCGCTTTCTTCGGGCGTCAGGAAGCGTATCCGGCGATTATCGACTTTCGGGAGGCTGACATTTTTGCTCGGGCAGTCTGTCGTGACGATGCCTTCCCGCTTGGCCATATTCCAGACCTGCGAGAACACAGCCAGGGCGTATTTGATTGTAGAAGGTGCTTTGTCGGCTTCGAGCATCTTGTTCTTGATGGGCGTCAATTGTCCGGGGGTGATTGAGGCCAAAGGCAGCTTTCCGATAATTGGGTAAAGCCAATTGTTGTAAAATCCGTTCTCAGCCGTAAGCGAGCCAGCTGCTTTATGTTTCTGCGCTGGCCAGTACTGTTTTTCCCAGAACTCAGCAAAAGTCATGGCAGCGACTTTTTCAGCTTCGCGTTTTTGTTCTTCCTGGCGCTTCTTCTCTTTGGCCTTCTCCCGTTTCTCTGCAAGCGAGTAATCGCCTTCACCTGTTTTGTAGGCATCCTTCAGCTTGGCAAGTTCAAGGGCGGCTTTCTGCTCTGTCCATCCATGGCTTGCCCATCCCAGTGAAGGCTGAAAGCGTTTTCCGTTCGCCAGGTACCGCAGGCAGAAACATTTGTCGTACTGTACGCCGTTCTTCCGGGTAGGGTGCTGGTACCAGCGTACGCCGGGAAATTTTTTCGAAGTAATCCACTTGCGCGTATCTTTTGCCATGCTGTCCTCGTGATCTACTGGTACCACTTTGGTACCACTTTTTAGCCAAAATTAACTGAAATTATGTGATGTGTTCTGAACTTCTTTAGCAAGAAAAGTTAGAAAAATAAATGGTTATGTGAAATATTCTTAGATAGAATGTGTACTAAAAAATTGAATGGCATTCAAGAGGTCGTGGGTTCGATTCCCTCCAGCTCCACCAGAAATTTCCAAGAAAAAAGGCTGCTTATCTGAAAAAGATAAACAGCCCTTTTTCGTTTGGTCAACCAGCGGTCAACCGGGCGGTTGGCCAGGGGTAATGGGTTGAAATAGTTTGATTTTGCGTTTTGTTGAAAAGTGGGATGAATCGATATCTGACTGGAGTTGTTGGGGATATTTTGGGGGCGGTTGAATTGGGGGCAAGGGGTCTTGGACGCAGAATTGTTTTTATTTACCCTTAATGAAGTTTTTTGGTTCAATAGCCAGTTTTTAATTTATTAAAAGGGAGTTCAAAGTATCGGTTGATATGCGCACGCCGAAAATGAATTTGTGAAGTTTCCTTAGAGTAGGTGAACCCTTTTTTTCTCCAATGTAAAAACGTTGGCCATCGTTGTGGTTGGGGGTAAATCTCATAGGAGTATATCAGCGCATGCTGATGTTTTGGGGCTTCTTTAGGATCTATTGTCATGTAGCACTTTGACCCCCTAGATGCTTCCACTTGAACTGCATAATTTGTTTGTTGACGTGTAATTGGACGATTTTTTTTGTATTGAAGATCCAGTTCCTGGATATATTCTGAGCTATTGATGTTATGGAAGTATATGTTTGAGAGACAATTAAAATACTGAAATTGATTTATTGTATCGATATCTGTTGATTTTTTGATATTTACAAAAGCACTTTTTCGTTGAATACTATAAACATCTTTATCAAATGCTAACATGCAAATGTTTGGGGTCATCGGGAGGAAGCAAAGTAAACCGGAAGATTTTAAACCAAATCCAGGAGGGCCATCTTTATTGTTATACAGGTGCCATCTATTTGTTCGTATGGAAGGGTCATCAGAGGATATAAAAGGAATTTGTGTATAGTTAACTAATAAAACAACTTGCAAATCATCTATCAACGTTAGATTTTGTCCATATAGCTGCATAGCAATGTTAACTGCATCCTTTAATCTCATATTAAAAGCCCCTGGATCTAAGCCAGTATAGCTTTCAATGTTCGAGATCGACTCAACAGAACGTGATGATGCCGCTTCGGTTCTTAAATACTGAAATAACCAAAACCGAAGTAGTGCTAGTTTTTGTTTATTGGTAAAAAATTTATGCTGTGATGTTAAACTTCTTAAAATATCAGCATATGACCTTTCTATGATTTGAATGCCACTTTCTAAGCGCTCATTGTTTCCGTAGAAGTAATCGCGAGAACATTGATTTTTAATAGGTACATTTTCTATAATTTTACCACTACCTAAGTTAGGTGGTGTAGTCACGAGATTGTCTAGAGTTTGATTTTCTGGCATACTTCGCTTGGCAAACAAAACAAGCGAGGTCGCCATGTCAAACCCGGTCCACAGACGACACGACATTTCTGATGAAGTTTGGGAGAAATTGGAGCCCCATCTACCTGGAAGAAAAGGAACTTGGGGCGGTATAGCGGAAGACAATCGGCAATTTATCAATGCAGTGTTTTGGATCATGCGCACAGGAGCACCTTGGCGAGATCTCCCCCCGGACTATGGAGGTTGGAGCAACACTCATCGACGGTTTAGTCGCTGGCGAGATAAAGGTGTCTGGGAAAAGTTGCTGGAAATATTGATAGACGAGCCAGATTATGAGTGGCTTATGATTGATGCAAGCCACTGCAAGGTTCATCCACATGCAGCAGGGGCCAAAGGTGGTAACCAAGACATGAGCCGCACAAAAGGGGGCTCAACACAAAATTGCATTTGGCCGTGGACGCGCATGGTATGCCGGTCCGGGCTATTATTACACAAGGTACAACAGCAGATTGTAAAAAAGCGATTGAGCTGATTGAAGACTTTGACGCACAATATCTTCTGGCTGACCGAGCATATGATACGGACGCCATTATTGCACAGTCCCGAAAGCAGGGAATGGAACCAGTCATTCCCTCGAAGAAAAACAGAAAAGAACCACGAGAATATGACAAATATTTATATAAACTCAGACACTTGGTGGAAAATGCGTTTCTCCACCTCAAACGTTGGCGGGGTATAGCAACACGATATGCCAAGAATACTGCTTCATTTCTTGCTGCAGTCCACATTCGGTGTATCGCGTTATGGGCTAAAATCTCGTGACTACACTATCTAAAGAGATTAATGCATTTTCTTTTAGTGTCGCTTGAAAATTGTCTGAGGTAGCATCTAGGAACAAAATGTTGATTTTTATTAGAAGCCATGGATTGCTTTGTATAAAAGAGTTCATTATAATAAATTATCACATAATATTTTACAATTAATCACAATAAATTTTCAAAAAGTCAAGATGGCGTTTGTCAAAAAAATTATATCTACTTACTTTAAAAATCAAAAAAGGCTGAACCCACCACAGGTCCAGCCCTCCAATTTTGCCGTTACAAAATAAACCAAACTCAACCATTCAGACGGGGAAGCAATCCAACTGTCCGAATTTTTTCACCTTCCATGACATGGTAATATTGGTCGGCCGTCATCTTTATCGACGAATGCCCCATCAAGTGTGATACGGATGCAAGGTCGCCGCCTTTGGACAAAAGGGTTGAACAGAATAAGTGTCTGATATCATAAGAAATAATATCTTTCCCTATCTCAGCCCGTTCACATGCATGGCGGAAACCGTTGTGCAGGCTTTTAATTGGTTTCCCGTGGTATTCCACAAGATGGTCCTTCCGGAAACTCAGTGGGTGGCCCCAGTCTTGCTAATCTCCGGGTAGAGTTTTAGCCCGCCACAAAAGAAGTAAATCGCTGTTTTGAAATGCTCCTTATTGCTGTAGCCACAAGCTCGGCGTTTGATGGACATGATCTTGCTGTTCAGCCCCTCCGCAACAGCGTTTGTCACGCGATGCCGACAAAAGGTCACGATGTTGTCCATGTGATCCATGAGCATGTTCGCCACTTTGCCCATAGGCTCGAGCTTCGAGCGTTTGGCCCAAGAACACCATTTCTTCAGAAAACGCTTGGCCCACCCAACAGACAGATAGTCCCACAGTCCGCGAAGACTCTCTTTCATGGCCCAGGCTTTGCCCGTCTTCAGATTCGATTTCTTGAGTTCCTCCAGGCGCGGTCGTTGGGAGTCCGAGAGGTTCTCCTCAGCGTATAACCACAAGTATCTGCTGCCTTTCAAAATTTCGTTTGCTTCAGCCATCAGCGCCTTATGTTCCTGGCGGCGTACTTTATCCACGGCTTCCCCTACATGCTGCATGATGTGGAAACGGTCGAATATGATTTTACCTGCTGCATCGGGTACGTTTTCCTTGGTGGCCAGGAAGTATGCCGGCCACATGTCCATTGATACAGCCTTGATTGCCTTGAGCTGTTCGTCGTTCAACTGTTTGTAATATTCTTCAAGGCTTGCCTTTTTGCGTTCCTCGGCAACATATTCAACCGTACCTCGCAGCAAGTCGCAGACAACCGTCATATAGCTATGTCCTTTCCGGAAAGCCTTTTCGTCGACTCCGATGTAGCTGATTTTGCGCTGTTCCTTTCGTGCCATGCCTCGTCGGACAGCTCTTTCCATAACGCCCCAAGCCTGATCCCATGAGATACGCATCAGTTTGCGGGCGCCTTCGACAGTCGAGCATTCTTTCAGAACATCGATGATCAACCTTTCCATGAGCAAGGTAAAACGCGAACCAGGCTCCGCCCAAAAGACCTTGACCTGCTTGACGCCATGCTCGGGGCAATTCACTCGGGGGATCCTTTGCATGGATGAAGGTTTTGAACTGGCACATATCCAAATGCCGCCAAATCCTTTCTTCCACATGATCCCGGCAAGTCAGTTCCTTGCCGCATTCCGGACAAGTCCAAAGCACCTTGCTCTTATGCTCGAGCCAAATATCCACACGGCCTTCAGACGTTTTCAAGTCAACTTTGTCTACAAACCAAGGGCTCTTGACACCCAAAATCTGTCCGTAAAGATCAACATCTCTCATCGGCGATCTCCTCCTGGAAATCGCCTACATTATGCCGCTACCCACGACAAACCCGGAAGGACCTATATTTTATCCGGAGAGCTCCGGCGAGTCTCAGTTGTCTGATGGCCTGTTTTCCAAGGGAGAATATGAAAAATGGGTAGCAACTATTAATGAACTTTTTGTCTACCCATCAGTAATAACAACCTTATATGCGTCGTTACTGCCTCCGTTCATGGAAATACTTAACTGCGATAACTTCACTTTTGATCTGGGGTGCGAAACTTCCACCGGTAAAACAACAGCTTTGAAGGTGGCCGCAAGCTGTTGGGGAAATCCAGATTTTCGGGAGGAGTCATTCGCCAGAACTTGGTACCAGACCTCAAACGCCATGGAGGGCTGTGTTTCAATCATTTCAGATTTACCGTTCATCGTTGACGATACCAAACAAGCAGAAATAGCAATGAAGGCTAAAGATGCGCACGAGATGATTTCAAGTGTACTTTACATGATTTCGAGTGGTAAAGGTAAAGGCAGCGCCAAAGTAGATGGCATGCGGACTACTTCATCGTTTAAAACGGTAATGCTAACAAGTGGCGAGCTCTCCTCTGTTGATATGTCCAGAGATGGGGGAACACTTGCTCGAGTTTTGCCTCTCCGAGGAAAACCCTTTGGGGCTGTTGATTTAAGTACGAAGTTACTCGTGGAGGACATCAATGATGTCGTCTATGAGAATTTTGGCCATGCTGGTCCTCGGGTGGTTCAGTTTATCCTTCAGCACCGGGATGAATGGCCCCTGTGGAAAGAAGCGTTCAAGGAGGCTTGTAAAAGGATTGTCGAACGAAGTTATGATTCTCCTATTGCAGGCCGGGTGAGCAAAAATATTGCCGCTCTCACTATCATTATCCCGATGGTCCATGCAGCTCTTCCGGAGTTGAATCGGGACATCAGCGTTGGGGACATATTGGGGACTATTTGGAATAATGTACAGGCTTCAATTGCCAGAGAAGACAGGCCCTCTGATGCCGTTCGTCTTGTTTATGAATGGGCATGCCAGCATCAGCATTTATTTTGGGGGAGATGTCCTAATGAAAACGGTATTTGTCTGACTCCACTGACTGAAATCAGAGGGCACTGGTATCAGGAAAGTTGGGAATTCATTGGTTTCACAAGTGGATGTCTCAAGTCGATACTTGAAACTGAAGGTTTCGATTTCCGACAGGTAATCAATGACTGGTTAAATCGTGACTGGTTAAAATGTAATGCTTCGTCCCAAGGGAATCAGATTCAGGTTTCAATGGGACAGAACAAGAAAAATGTCTATGCCCTTAAACGTTCGGCAATTGATCAGAGTCTCCTGCAAGCTGGTCTGAACGCCACCGGAGAGTCAGACTAATGGACGGGAACGGATCTGGAGCCGGGCGTCAGTATCTCCGGATCCGTCTCCCTTGGTATAATATTATAAACGTACTAAGAACTTATCCGTAAATAATTAGACTTTGTCTAGATTTTTTGCTATCCTCCTTTTTATTGAGGAGTGATAAATGGCCAGTAAAATAAAATCTTGGGAAGTTTCCGATGCCTTTTGGGCGATCGTTGAACCTCTTGTCCCCGTCCCAAAGCGGGACGAGGCGAAGCAATATAAAAGAAAAACCGGTGGCGGACGTAAGCCTCTTCCACCCCGTAAGGTTTTTGAAGCTATTGTATTTGTTCTGCGTACTGGAATTCAATGGAAGGCCTTGCCCAAAAAAATGTTTGGTAGTCCGAGTTCGATCCACGCCTATTTTCGCAAGTGGGAACAAGAAGGATTTTTTCTGGCTCTTTGGCAAGCAGGATTGGCCGAGTACGATGAAATGATGGGTATAGCTTGGGAGTGGCAAGCCATTGATGGGGGGATGTACAAAGCTCCTCTGGCGCGCGAAGCCGAGGGGCGAAACCCCACGGATCGGGGAAAAAAAAGGATCCAAGCGCCACCTGCTGGTGGACGAGCGTGGCGTCCCGTTATCGATCGTCGTGACCGGGGCCAATCGGCATGATGTTTCCCAATTGGAGAATGTGCTGAACGACAAAGTCGTGCATAAGCCAGCCATTGAACTCAAAGAGAATCTTTGCGCAGACGCCGGATATACTGGAGATGAAGCTCGTAGCTGCATTGAAAAAGCTGGGTATATTCCACATGTCCGCCCACGTGGTGAAGAGATCGACGAAAAGAAACGTAACCCCGAGTTCAAAGCACGCAGATGGATTGTAGAGGTGAGCCTTTCCTGGTTCAACCGATTCAGGAAACTCCTTGTAAGATTTGAAAAACTTTTTTCAACACACATGGCTTTGACTCAGTTAGCTGCTACGATCATAGCTTTACGGAAAACAGGCATTATTTACGGATAAGTTCTAAATTTACTAAATAAATTTATATAATTTATGTTAAATTTTGAAACGTTATATAATATTAATGATAAATTATAATGTTGGTACCGGGGGCGGATCCTTTGGTATTTTTAGTACGAAAACCATTTGAAGACATATCAGAGTCTGCGGAGACAATAAGGAGACTAATCATGTATATTGAAAAACTCATTGAAACGTATGGATTGAATCAGAAAAATTTCAATCCATTTTTTGAAGAAACATCTACAACGCCAGAAGGACCAACGGGAACGGCAGATGGCCTCAGTCTGGATTCACATGAAAGTCCTGAGTTCCTAAAATCAGCAGAGTCCAATTATAATGTAGAAATGACAGGGGCAGGTCGATTTGAACCCGAAGATCCAGGCCAGTTTGTCTGATTTTATTGAAATGAAAAGGGCCAAGGGAATGGACCCCTGACCCTTTTTAAAAATTACTTCTTAAGCCAGATAACGGCGCTGTCATCACAGCAGAAACCGGTGCCGTCGGAGTAGACCAGGATTTTCAGCTTGTCTTTGCATCCCAGATCGGTGGCTGCATTGGTTGCGGCTTCAATGAGGTCATCCGAATACAATTGGTGCATTTCCTGGTTTTGGATTTCATCTACCTCAAAGGCGGCATCGGTCCAGCCTGCGTCATAAAGTGTCTCACTGCATTTTTTCAGACCATTTCCACGCGGGTTCACAGGTTCCACCCAGATATCCTCCGGCTCAAATTTCAGGACTGTCTCCATCAATTCACGGATTTCGGAGTACGTAGAAGCAATACCCGGCAGGAGGGGGCAGAGCATGGCGTAAGTCCGAATGCCCAGTGCATGGGCCTGACGGTATGCCTCCAATCGCTCGGAAATCGAACTCGCATTCGGTTCCAGAACTTTGATGATTTTTTCCTTGGAAACCGTCGAGGTCAGGCTCAGGCCGAACAAGACTCTAGCCTTATGCTGAGCAAACAGGTCCAGGTCCTTCACTACGGCTGCGTTCTTCGTCAGAATACGCAAAGATGCCTGTGAGTGTTCCAGGACTGCTTGGGCGCATTTTCGACCAAGGTCATCTTTTTGAGCCTCCGGAGAATATGGGTCCGTGGTGGTGGACAGCATAACAATGTGCTCTTTTTCCAGTCTCGCCGCCTGCTTGACCACCCGTTCAGGCGTGGAGGGGTCAACAATAGCGACGTTCTGTTGGAGAGCTTCGAATGAAGTCATTCCAATTTTTTTGAATATCGGATTACGGTAAACCATGGCGGCGGTGCTACAGTATTTGCAACCATGACCGCACAACGTGCCCACGTTCAAACCATGGGTGGCAAGGCGTTTCTTCTGGAATTCCAGGCTTTCGTCGATGCCGACTTTTTTGCTGTGTGTGTAGATTTTTGTCATATTTATTTCTCGGTTTTATTTTTATTTTTTTAAGGGTTAGTTCAACGTTGCGGGGAAACCGATGTCCTTGATGTCTTCGAGCATCTGGCGGTCAAGGGTGGACCTGTCACGCCTGCCCACAAACCAGCGATGCCAACGCCAGGTGCGGTCCAAGGTCATAAGGATGCTGCGAATCATCTGCCGGGAAAACGCATTTGGGTATTTCTGCTCGATATCGTCGAAGATACGATGAAGACGTCCTTGCAGGTTGGTGGGACTGCATGACTGGGTTAATTCTCCAGTAAAATCATACTGCTCGATGATTTTTTCGAAGAATATGTCGAGTTGAATGTTGCTGAAAACATTGAGCGGACTGAACGAACCGGAATCTTCCAAGCGAAGACCATTGCGACGTCGCTCCATTTCTTGAAGCAGGTGCTGTACGTGGCTTTCGTCCACCGCGATCCCTCGAAGCACGTCGTCCGGGGCGTCAATCAGGGATGGGTAGATTTCCAGGTTGTCGCCAACGAAATGGTACAGGGGGACCTGAGCGTTCATCCGGGCAGTGTGAACCGGATTGATGGAATCGTATGACATGGCCACTTCCGCCGTTCCGTCGAGATATCTTTGAAACAGAGCACGAAGGAAGGCTATGTGGAAGCGATCGTACTGGGCATAGACTCCCAAGAAATGAATGCGCAGTTCCTCACCGACAAAGTCGCTCTCCAGGTAGGAGTTGAGGAGATGGAAGCTCATGCCGGTGAAAGGCGTATATCTGATGCCGGTGGCCCCCTTGAGGCCGACCATCCCGCCAATGGCGTGGTTCGTTACGAAACGCCGCAGTTCCAGTTCCTCGTACAGGTGCTGCCAGATCAGGTATTGTTCAGCAATTTTGAAATGCCAGACGAGGTAAAACATTTTTTGCAGTAACGGGTTTCCGTCGAGGAGTTCCCGAGTCGCTGTCAGTGACGCCTTGTTCGCCTCGTACACGTTCTGGACGGTGTTAAACGCGTCGTATTGAAGGCTGAAGGGGATATCGAGCGAGAAAATAAAGTCGAATTCACCAGCTTCACTTTCGAGGTAGACCTCGTAGCAGTCGACCAGCATGTCCAGCTGGGCCGGAGAGATTGTTCCTACAATAAAAGAGTAGCCGCCGGAGTCAACATAGGTCCTGCCTGCCACGGGTTTCACGAACAGTGTGGTGAATTCCCGGATGTCACAGGTCACGCCCTCAATTGTATGGAGACCGAAGTCCGCCTGTTTCAAACCATGGATCAGGGAATACAAGGCAAAACCAGTTTGCTTGGTGATGGCGAGATCAAGGGACAAATCTATAGAACCGCCGCCAGCGACATAAACGTAACGAATTTTTGGGCGTTGAGTTGGGATAGGGGCGATATCGCGCCCCTGCCAGTTGATAAGGGCGGCCATGGCTACACCGTGCCCTCACACAAAAGTTCCCACGTAGTCAGACGTTTCACCATGTTGTTTCGGGAGGATGTTTTCAGCCAGTAGCCCCTCGCGTTCGCGTATATTCCCAGAGACAACTCCAGTTTACCTGCCAGGGCGAGGAAGTGCTGTGAGATGAATATCTTGTCCGATTCACGTCCCTTGAGCGCTGCCAGAGCGGTGGGATGGAAAGTATATGGATTTTTCCCTTGGACTTTGACTTGCTCAAGCTGGCCATCATAACAACAGAGGAAAACGATTTCGTTACGGGGGACATAGTTTTTGAGCGTAGCCAAGGCAAGGTCTTGGCTAGTGACTTCTTCGCCGATACGTTTACTCTCGGGGATAGACGGCGAAATTAAGTGCGGAATAAGCGTTTTCGGCTGGTAAAGCTGTTCCTGTGTTCGGAATGTTGTAAAAATTAGCGCATCGCCATTGTCGTATACCTGAACGTGATCACCAAATAATCCAGAAAGTCTTTTGAGATCGCTTCCCGAGGGTTGGAGTGTAAAATTGATGCCTTTGTACGGTACGGAATCCTTGATGGGGGCATTGCTATCGAAAAAATTACTCAGATCGATATCAACTACATAATTGTCATGGCCGATTGCTTGGCAAATTCGGGAGTCAGAAATTCTAATCGGAAGAGGCCCATTCAATTTTGTGATTTGGCGGATCAGCTGAATAAAAGCTTTGAACCGGGCTGATTTCATTGTGCAGAGTGGAGCCTCAGATTTTGTCTCGTCTTGTACTGATTGAATAACATCGTGGATTTTACTCATGTTTAATCCTTTTTGTTGTTGGGAGAGCCTTCTAGCCTAGGCTCCCCGTGAATTAACTGGCTCTAAGCGTGATGCCTTTCCAAAAACGGATAGAATTCGTTCTCCCCTGTTCGAAGCCACGTGCGCGAAGAAGTTTGCCAAACTCGTGGTATCCTAATGACTGTACGCACGCCTCAAACGCCCACTTTTCGTAGTTTTCGAAAAGAATTCGAATCGGAGTTTTGCCTTTTTTGTCTTCGTCTATTATCGTGTTTTCAGAGAGGTAGGTTTTTATATGGTCGTTCTGGTCGAGATACTCCTCCGTAGCTTTACGAACACATTCTGGAGGGGTAAGGCCTTCATTCAGCCATTCCTGAAAACCTTGAACGGCCCATAAGAGGATGCCTTCAAGCTCGGCGTCCAGTTTGGCCTCGAGTTCTTCTTTTCTTTTGCTGCCGTCGAACTCGGCTCGAAATGGAACGACTTGCAAACGACGGTGAATGCCACGGTCATTGCCAACGAATCCGGGGAGATGGTTGACCGCCATTAGGATTGTGGCTTGGGGGGTGAAGCGTATTGGCCTCTCCCGGATACCGCGAGCGCCAATTTCATCGCCTCCAGTGAGTTTTTTTATGGTGGACTCGTCGAGAACCTGTCCGCTGTTGATCTCAACGCCGAAGGCAGCACGTGCACCTTTTAGGTCTTTCAGCTCGTAGCGCGGACTGTCGAAAATCGAGCTTAAAAGAGAGTTTGCATTGAGGGTCACGGCGTATTCCGGTCCAAGCAGCTTGCGAATTCGGCCAAGAAATACACTCTTGCCGTTAGCTCCGTTGCCATATAAAATCGGTAGGATTTCTTCCTGAGTGGAACCGCAAAGACAGTAGCCAACCAACCGCTTGAGATAACAGGCCATTTCAACGTCCCCCAGAGTGATTTGGTCGATGAATTCATGCCAGGCATGGCATTCGGCATCAGGGACCCAATGGATGGGCGCGATTTTCGTCACCAGTTGGGACGGGTCATGCGGCGTTAGGACACCGGTCCTGAGATCAAGCATGCCATTTTGAACGTTGAGACTGTAAATGTCTGCATCCAGCTCGTGTGAGTGGATCTGTAGCTTTTTATAGACAGGCAAGAGTTTTTGCGTGGTCTTTATTTTGTTGTACTTACGTGATTTTTTTTGAAATGCTTCGTGGGCTGCGAAGGTTATTAGTTGGCCCTCTGGTGTCATGTGAAGGCATCCGGGGACATACTCATCTGGCAATTTTTTGATAACGGCGGTGATGAGCTCTTGGCGAATATGCGGAAAATCTCCGAAGCGTTTCCCGTCGTGCACGTAAAGTCTTTCTTTGTCTGTAATATATCGAAATAGTGTTCCATATTCCGAAAAAATCCGATCTGCCAAGCCAAAATCGTCGAGTGAAAAAAGGGTAATTATTTTTACACCAGGGCCGATAGTCTCGTCGGTATCCTCCTGGTTGTAGACTTCCAGGGGCAAATTTGAATCGTCGTTCACAAGATTCTCCTTTTGTTCGTCTGTGTTTGATTAAGATTAACAACTGGAGGACGAAAAGGGATCCTGCCCGAAGGCGATAGCGAGGGTTAGCAGCAAAAAATAATAGATTGAAGGGATGGCTTTTTCTGATTGAAAAAAATCAGAAGCCATTATGGAATTGTCACAAACGTCACTACAAGTATTTTCTTGTTATTTAAGGAGGTAACGGCAGTACTCCGAAAAAATCCGTGACATTTGAGAGTGTCGGAAGAGGATTTGAGGAGCTATTTATCTGAATATGATTTTTTGCGAGATGTCCGTTTTGATGTCGGGATATCGTATTGTTTGTCTAACGGATGTTGTTTCATTATAGGGCAAATGTTGCGATCATCGCAGGGGCATATTTCAATAAGCTTTTTATTGACGGTCCCAAACTTGCGATCTGCCGGTGCGACTTTTTTGAGTTCTTTGTTTAGCTTGTCTGAAAGGTCAGCTTTCAGACCGATCACAGACTCAAGTAGGTAGAGCATCTGGCTATGTAGCAACTTACACCTGACGGGCTCGCTCCACGCAGATTTGGCAAGATTAAGCTGAACGGTGTAGTCTCTACGTTCAGCATTTTGTTGAACTCTGCTTTGGCTGACTGAATGCATTTTTTTTAAGTAGTCATCATCGTCAAGCTGAACGCATAAATGAATTTCTTTCATTAAATAGCCAATTGAGTATGCTACTTTTATTGCCATTAATATATTTTTGCTCTGAGTTTTTTCTATATTATCAACGTTGAAGAGCAAACTCAGAACGTGAAACCGCAACATGGCCATATGGGCAGTGGAGAACTGTGTTATGAGATGCTTATTGCTTTTGTAGGCCATCTTCAATACGTGGATGAAGCAATCATATGAGTTCGACTTAAGTTCAAAAATATTTTGCGCGTTGATTTCACTTAGATCAGAGAATAACTCAAGTATTTTTGATAGATTGGCGCTTGTTTTTCCATTTTTTTGTTCCTCCTCGACCAGGAGTTGAGGGTCTTGGACAACATATCGGTTTAGCAACTTGACTATTTTTATCGCTCGTTCTTCCTCTACAAGTTCGTCAAGAGAGGACTTCACATAGTCAGAATAATCAGAGATGGTGCTAATTGCCCCCTCTGGCAGCACGTCTACATAAAGGCTCGCCAAATCGGCCAGCTTTTCTTCAAGTTCGACACCTTTATTGAATTCGTCAATATCGCCAAGAAGTTCATCAAGGTCACCTAAATCCGGTGCGTTGCCGTTATCCATGACATACTCCCCCTTTGAATATGTGAAAGCTGTTCAGATCGTTAGCAGCTCCTGTTTATTTGATCAAATCATTCCTGTCCGGTTAACCGAGCATGGCAAACAACGGATAACTATTTTCGATCTTTGACAATTTATCTGGCGGTTTGAAAAAAGATTCCAGGTCAGTACGTTTGAATACGTTCAACTGTAGCAACTGCATCATCTCCTGAATGGACCAGCCGATTCTGGATGTGAACTTCAGATATGCGACCAGCAAGTACATGATCATGGCTACGTAGATCTGCGACAGCACGGCGTTTTTAGATGTCCCTACGAAACGCTTGATCTTGAGGTTTTGCTTGATCAGCCGGAAGAAGATTTCTATCTGCCAGCGTTCCTTGTAAATTTCGGCGATGGTCCTGGCAGAGAGCGTGAAGTGACTGGTCAGGTACACGTAATGCTTACCGGTTTTGGCGTCCCGATAGCCTACACGTCGGAGTTTGAGAGGCTTGCCGCCGCTCATGACCTGGATAATCTGGTCCGAGGTGATGCCCAGTTTTTTGTTGACTGACCTGCGCTCCAGCACTTTGTACGACATATTTTTCTTCTGCCGGGTGACGAAAAACACGCCTGCTTGGATGAGCGCAGCGAACCAGCGATAGCAGACATAGCCCCGGTCAAACACGACGATGGAGCCCTTGGGCAACGTGAGGGCCTTGGCAATTTTGGATTCATGCTTTCTCGCGTCGGTGATTTCCAAGAAAGCCGGGATGTGCCCGTCGTGGTCCAGGAGGGCATGAAGTTTGATCCCGCCACGTTTCTCGCGAAATGAGGCCCACGGGAACTGTTCAAGGCTGAGTTTGACGGTGGAGGCATCGAGACTGAATAGTTTGTTTTTGAAACGGAATCTGTGAACAGGCGAAACAGTTTGGCATCGCTTGTACATCTCACCGAACAAGGTCTGGAAAAATTCCGCTGGTCGGTTGTTGTTGGCGTCGGAAAAAGTAGATCTGGCTACGGGCTTCGTCCCCAGGTGATAGAGCTTTCGAGCATTCACGGCCAGATTGCGGATGCCGTCTCGCATGGAATGGCGGGCCGCCAGATGGATGAACGAGAGGCAGACAAACTGATTCCATCGACTGAAAACACGGGTTTCCCGCTCAGTCGGATGCTTGCGTTCAGCTTGCGTAAAAACATGTCTCGGAATCAGGGATAGCAGCTGGGAGAGGATTGTTTTACTATGGGCCACGTCCAAAATATCCTTTGTTATGATTGGTTTAGCAGCTAATTCCATAACATATTTGCTAGAGGTTTTGGACGTACGTTTGATCATACAAGTACGGGCAGATGCTTGCAAAGTTTGCTGATAACCGCAGGCATGCCGAACCAGCTGTCCATAAGCAGATATTTGGCCTTGATTCCGGAAGCGAGCGCACGCCGCAACATCGGCTCAATCAGTTCAGTGGACTTGCAGACGGCTTCCCTACGGCGCTTAGCTCCGCAAGTCCTGCTGTCGATTCGTTTTGTGACATCCTGGTAACGATTTTTTTCCTTGGCGGAAGACATAAGTGCGAAATCTACAGGCACAAGGCTGGCGCCATCGGACCAGCACATGCTGAGAAGCCGAAACCCTTTGATGAAACGACTCTCGGCGTGATCATAGACCCTGGCGAGCAGCTCGAGCTTTTTAGCCCTGGGCCTGTGTATGCTGGAATCGTCAATGATTAACACGGAATCACGTTTTTCCGAGGTAAGCTCTTGGAGCAGGATGCAAACGCGCCCCGCCAGTTGAAGGAGAAAACGTCTCCAGCTGAAGTGGCAGGAACGCATGAACTCATAAACCACGTCCTTACCGAAGTCTGTTTCGCCTGTGGTCTGAAAATATCGAAAAATGTTGAGCCGATAAAAAGGGAGCGAAAAAATGCAAAGAAGTATTTCTGGAGAAGAAACTCCCTTTGCTTTCTTGATTCCGCACCGCCGGGGAAGATCGGCAATCGAAAATTGCTTGGAAAAAGCCTCGATTCTCGATGCGGTACGCAGTTCTTCATCTTGAAATTCATGGCGACTCAAGGTATTTTGCACCTGGGTCCTTCTCCTTTTCTGTTTTATTGTGTGGAAACAACAAATAGTAAGGTTGTAAGGACCCTTCAAAAAAAATTTAGTTATTTCAACCTAAAAATTGTTGCTTTGACTTTTGGAGTAACCCCGAAAGTCGTATGTGATATAAAAAAGGGATAAACAGGCAGCGTATTCTCGGGGGGGGATCATGGCGTATCTATGTATCGTTGGGGCTGCGGACTTTCGAACAGCCAAGAGGGGCGGGATTGTTCCTGTCGCAACTGGCGGCGATTTCTTTTCTTTTCCTTTGGCCGGAGCTCGGACGCGAGCCGGGCTATCGGGAGACCTTCCGGAATTTTTTCTTTTTCAAACGACAGGTTCTTATCAGCAAGCCCGCTCTTGCCAAGGCGCATCTTCGGGGACGTCAAGGCTCAGCGCCTTCTGTTTGTATCAAATGTCATGCCGTACGATGCATTGTCTTTGCTTTGAATGATTCGTTTTTTCGCCTCCCACGCGGCAGTCTTGTTCGCATGCAGCCTGGGAGCGGCATGTAGCATCATTGCGGCCGTCCTTGCTCGGGGCGCGTACGTTCGTTTTCATCGCGCACCGTTCGGGTGCCACCTCAATTGAAGGACTCCCAGGGCGGTTGGCAGGCCGCAAGGGAGATTATACACTGTCTTCAGGAGTATATTTTATGAATCAGACTATGCCCGACGCTCTGCGCGCCGTCAGTATCCATCTTACTAAAGCCCAACGGCAACAAGCCGGGACTCTTTTTCCAGGAAAGGACGCTTCGTTCACCTTGTTGCTGAATTGGCTGGCACTGTTAGCCAGATATTGCGCCCAGGACGAACTGCAATGGATTGATTGCGAGGGCGCTGCAACTCGCGCAACCCGTTCCATAGCCATTGCGTCGGATTGCAGTTTTCAGCGGCTTGCCGCGTCGCTGCAGCAAACGCTTGCGACAGGGAGCATCGCTGCGGAGCCCGGCCCGCTGTCCATCAACGGAAGGTCCGTTCGCACGCTGACGGCGCACGCGACGGACGCCTGCGCCGAAAAGGATGGGCTGTGTTTTGTCGTCCGGCCCCAGGCAGAGCACCCCCCTGCCATTGCGGCGCACGGCGCGCTTTTCGAAAAGCGTTTTCTCGAGCAGATGGCCGTCCATTTCGAACTCATGCTCGAACATTGTTTGCAGAATCCCGAACAGAATTTTTTTGCTTTTCCCTTGCTGACAGAAGCAGAAAGGCGGGATGCGGTCGTTACTTGGAACAAAACGGCGCAGTACGATTGCAATGGTCGGAACCTGCACGGTTTATTTACGGAGCAGGCGAAACAATTTCCCGACAGGATTGCCGTTAGCTGTCAGGGGCGGGAAATGACCTACAAGGAGCTGGACATCCGGTCGAACCAGGTGGCCCATGCGATTCGCGCCCATTTCGAACTGTTCACCGGCAAACACCTTTGCCCTGATGAGTTGATCGGCCTGTCCACGGATCGTTCCATTGATATGATCATCGGCATTCTGGCCATCCTCAAGGCGGGAGGAGCCTACGTGCCCCTTGATCCGCGCTATCCGGAGGACCGGCTCAAGTATATGGCCGAAAACTCCCGCTGCCGGATCATCCTGACGCAGCAGCAGCATCTTGAAAATTTGCTTTATATGGTGAACGGCGATTACGGAATCATCTCTCTCGACACGGGGTGGGAGCATCTTTCGCAGTATCCGCGAACCTGCCCGGCGTCGGTTTCGTCCGACGAAAATTTGGCGTACGTCATCTACACCTCGGGTTCCACCGGAAAACCCAAGGGGGTCATGCTCGAACACGGATGCGCGGTACGCCTCTTTGACGCCACGGAGGAACTTTTTGAGTTGAGCGAGCAGGACGTCTGGACCTGCTTTCACTCCTATGCCTTTGATTTTTCGGTTTGGGAAATCTGGGGGGCTTTGCTGCACGGCGCCAGACTTGTAATTGTTCCGTACGACGTCTCCCGCGAACCGGACCGCTTCCATGAGCTGGTTTGCAGAGAGAAGGTTAGCGTCATGAGCCAGACGCCATCGTCTTTTTACCAGTTTTCAGAGGCGGACAAACAGGCAAAACAGCCTTGCGCCAGCCTGCGATACGTGGTCTACGGCGGCGAGGCCTTGAACGTTCCGCGCCTGGAATCCTGGTGGCGGCGCCATCCCTGTGATGCTCCCAAGCTGATCAATATGTACGGCATCACGGAGACCACCGTACATGCCACGTTTTATGAGCTGGGTCCGGACGATCTCAAACGGGCAAGCGCGCTTTCTCCCATCGGCGAACGGTTGCCGGACCTGTCCTTTTACGTGCTTGATTCGCTGCTGCAACCTGTGCCGCCCGGAATTCCGGGGGAACTGTACATCGGAGGCGCGGGCGTTGCGCGCGGCTATTTTCTCAGGGAGGACCTCAGCCGCGAACGCTTTATTCCGTCGCCCTTTCTCGAAGAGAGCGGGGCGCACGCCCATACGCGGCTCTATAAAAGCGGTGATCTGGTCGTACGGAAAATCGACGGAAGCCTTGATTATCTCGGACGGGCGGATTTTCAGGTCAAAATCCGCGGGTTCCGTATTGAAACCGGGGAAATCGAATCCGCGCTGGAAAGCAATCCGGCCATCAAGGAAAGTGTGGTCCTGGCGTATGGCCAGGGGGAGAATAAAAAACTTGCCGCCTATTATGTGGCCACCGACGGCAACCCGGTTCCGGTGCGCATTTTGTGGGAGCATCTGGCCCAGACGCTTCCCGATTACATGATTCCGTCGCGGTTTATCCATGTGGACAAGTTCACCCTTTCCCCCACGGGCAAAACCGACCGTAAAGCGCTGCCCGATCCGGAAAAAGCATGTCAGGAGCAGGATCATAGCGATATGATCGTAGCCCGCACCGCCACCGAACGCCGACTGGCCGGAATCTGGTCCAAACTGTTGCGCGTCGGTGCGGTGGGCGCTACCGATAATTTTTTCATGCTTGGAGGCGATTCCCTGCTCGGGGCCCGGATGGTGATGCACTGCCGGAAAACCTTTGCGCGTGACATTTCCATCAGACATGTATTCAATCATCCGGTTCTTGAAGACCTGGCCCGCGAGATTGAAGACCTGCCCGTTGTGGAAGAATCGGCCGCGCAGAATCACTGCTGCGAAGCGACAGGCGCGGACAGCGAGTTTCCGGTCTCTCCGGCCCAGCGTTCGATGTACTACCTGTACCATGCGGAAGCCCCGCAGACGTATAACGTTCCTTTTTTGGTCCGCTTTGACGGCGTTCTCGATCCTGTGCCATTGCAGGCGGCTTTAAACAGTCTGCTGGAACGGCACGAAAGTCTGCGCACGGTGTTCAGTTTCCGGCAGGGAGAAGTGTACCAACGCATACTGGAACCGCGCGTCTACGAACTGCCTGTTGAACGCATTCCGGAAGACGCCCTGTCCCAAACGTGCGCGAAATGGGCGGAACAGGCCTTTGATCTTGAAACCTATCCGCTTTTCGACATCAGGCTGATTGACTGCGGCAACAAGACAAGCGCCCTCTACATAAACATTCACCATATTGTTTTTGACGGCAATTCCTACGACGTGCTGCTTAAAGACCTTGCCCGCGCCTATGGCGCGGCCTTGCATAGAAAGCCGCCCCTTCCCGCGCCGCACTGGCAATACCGGCACTACGCCCTGGCCATGAGGAATGCCGAACAGAATGCGCAATCCAAAGCTGCGCTTGAGGAGCTGGCCCGCCAGTTTGAGAATCTGGATCCGGAAATCCATTGGCCCAGGTCGGTACTCACGGATACGCGGCAAGAGAACAACTTGATCCGCAGCAGCCTTGATTGCGCAACAGTGCGGCAGTTGTCCGGAATCGCCCGGCAGCACAACGCCACCTTGTTCGCTTTGCTGCTGGCCCTGTACCAGAGCGCCATTTATGCGCTGAGCGGGCAGGAGGATCTGACCGTGGGCGTTCCCGTATCCTCGCGTCCCCTTTATCCTCAGGCTGAAAATTTGATTGGCTTTCTGGTAGTCACGGCGCCCTTTCGCACTCGATTTCACAATGGCCTTACCCTGGGCGACCTCGTGGCCGACCTGCAACAGCGATCTCTCGCCATGCTCGACCGCCAGGAGATCCCGCTTGACGCCCTGGCCCGGATGTTGGACCGGCAACGGGAACAAAACGCCAAGCCCCTGTTTCAGGCCTTGTTCGCAATGGAAAATTCCATGTCCATGAGCGGCGCCTGGCAAGATCTCAACTATGATCTGGAACAGCTGTTCAACAACACCCACAAATTCGACGCCTTGCTCTTTTGTTTCAACAGGCAGGAACAGGGACTTGAGATTATTTTGGAATACAACCCCGAAACGCCGGGCCGCCATCTGGCCGCCATCCTTGTGGAAAACTTTGTCGGACTGGCAAAAGCGCTTGCCGCGAACCAGCAGCGCGCTCAGGCCTTGGAACTGCGCGACTGGATTGCCCGTGCCGTCGCAGTGGCTGCCGACAGGGAACGAACGGAATATCCGGAAGTATCTCTTGGGGAATTATGCAGCCGGTGCGCCGCAAAACACCCCGAACGCACCGCCTATATCTGGCAGGGGCGGTCCACCACGTACGGAGAACTGGACGCGCTTTCGAATCGTCTGGCCGGGGCCATTGTTGCGCAAACAGGGCGTCCAGGCCGGCCGGGGGAATCAATAGGCATCCATCTCAGGCGCAGTCCGGAAATGGTCGTCGCCATGCTCGGCATTCTCAAGTCCGGGTACGCGTATCTGCCGCTTGATCCCGATCTGCCGGAACAGCGGCTGGCAAGGATTCACGCCCACGCCTGTCCCGCTCTGGTCATTTGTACGGAGGAAGAGGATTTTCAACGCTTTGCCGCGCAGGGAACGACTACGATCAAACAGCTTTTGGACCGGACGCACGCATACGAGCCGGCCTCCCTCCCGCCGCAACATCCCGCCTATATCTTGTATACGTCCGGAACCACGGGAGTGCCCAAGGGCGTGGTGGTCAGCCATCGCTCGGCCGTAAACCGCGTCTGCTGGATGCAGCGTACATACGGGCTGGAGCCGGAGGAACGTTATCTGCTGAAAACCCCCAGCCACTTTGATGTCTCGGTGGGGGAAATTTTTTGGCCCCTGACCTGCGGCGCGACGCTGGTAGTCTCCCCGGCGCAATGCCATCGCGATCCGGCCTGCATTCTGGAAACACTGCAAACGGAAAAAGCGGCCAACGTCCATTTTGTTCCCGCCATGCTTTCCATTTTTCTCGACTTTCTGGAAAGCTGCGAAAAGACGGAGCTGCCGCATTTGAAACGGATCTTTTGCAGCGGGGAAGGATTGCCGCAATCGCTGGTGAATCGCTGTCTGCGTATGCTCAACGTGGAAGCACACAACCTCTACGGCCCCACGGAAACCGGAGAAAGCAGCGCCGAAGCCTGCTCGCTGCAAGAGCGGGGACCGGACGTCGTTCCCATAGGCGACCCCATCAGCAATACGCGTTATTATTTGCTCAACCCCGCCGGAATTCCGCTTCCTCACGGCCTGGAGGGGGAACTGTACATCGCGGGAGATTGCCTTGCCGAGGGCTATTTGCGAGACCCTGAAAAAACAGGGGAGCGTTTTCTGTCCTTGCCTTGGATTCCGGACCAGCGTCTCTACCGGACAGGCGACCTCGTCGCTTGGAATGCCGAACAGGCCCTGGAATATCACGGGCGCAACGACCATCAAATCAAGATCCGGGGCTTCAGGGTTGAGTTGGGGGAAATTGAATCCGCGTTGGCGCGTCTTCAAGGCGTCCGTATGGCTGCCGCGCGCTATTGCGCGCACAGTCCGCAAGGGCCGTGCATCGTGGCGGATTATACGGGCGATGCGCATTGCCCAGAACCACGGGACGCGGTCCGAAGCTTGAAGGAACTGCTGCCGGGATACATGGTTCCGGCCAGAATTTTCAAGCGGGAGAGATTGCCGTTGACCGCCAGCGGCAAAGTGGACCGTAACGCGCTGCCCGAACCGGACTTTACTCTCATGGCAGAGCCGGAGCAGCGCCCGAATGCCGCGTATGAGCAACTCACTCCGTGGGAACAAAAGCTCGCCGCGCTCTGGGGCAAATTGCTGGGGCAAAACGAGCAGACATTCCACCGCGCGAGCGATTTTTTTCAGAGCGGCGGCCATTCCCTGCTTCTTATGCAGATGGTCATTGAATTGCGCAAGCAATCCGGGGTGGAGGTACGCCTTCCGGTTTTTCTGCAGGAGCCTACTTTGGGACATCTGGCCGCACTGTGCGGCGCACCGGAATCGTGCGCGGAGAGGGATCGTTCGCTGGAGCGGGCAAGAGCGGACGCGGACACGGCAATCCAGTGGGAGCGCACAACACAACCCGCAGAGGAAACATCAGCCATTTTGCTCACCGGAGCAGCCGGATTCGTGGGCAGCCACATTCTGGCGAAACTGCTGTCCGGGCAAAAGCGACGCATCATTGCCCTGATCAGGCCGAAAAACGGGCTTGATCCGATGGCAACCTTTGAGAACGCGCTGCAATCCAGAAATATTCAGCTCACTGCGGAAGAGCGCAAAAGGGTGAATGTGATTCCCGGCGATCTGGCTGCTTCGGGCCTGGGCATCAGCAAAGAGGATCAGCGGACAATCACGGAACATGCCGGGCATATCCTGCATTGCGGGGCCATGGTCAATCATTTGTACGGGTATGCCCAACACCGTCCGGCCAATGTTCTCGGCACGCTGGAGCTTATCAGGCTCGCCGTGGAAGCGGGCATGAAGCGTTTCGACTTCATTTCCACGACCGCCGCGCAGGATGCCGTTCCGGACGCCGCATGGTCCGGCTATGTCCTCAGCAAATGGACCGGCGAACGTCTCTGTGAACGTCTGCGCGGTCATGGAATCGATTCGCGCATTCTGCGGGTCGGCTATGTTGCCGGCCATTCGCGCAGCGGATTGGTCGATTACAGCAGAAATCATCTTTCCCTGCTTATTCGCTCCTGTATTGAAACCGGCGTGGCTCCAGACTGGGACAGGCAGCTTGAAATAACGCCGGTTGATCTTCTTGCCGATGAAATCGCGCATCTGATTGCAAATGCGGATGCGCGCTGCGGCGACTGGAATCTCAGCGGTCTGCCGCGGTTCAGCTGGCTGGAACTCGTGGCGCTGCTCAATGCCGACGGCTATCTGGTCCGGACGATCAGTCACGACCAATGGTATCGGGACTATTTGGAACAAGCGGAGCCGGATTCCGCCTTGTATATGCTTAAAGGACTTTATACGGATCAGACGCCGCAGTTTGCGCCGCCGCCGGAGAATACTTTTCTGGCCCTCTGTCCGGAACTGAAACAGCGTATGCGCTTGGATCTGCCGGAACTTTTCAAACGCTATCTGCACTATTTTCAAAGTACCGACTTTATCCGCGATCATGGCGAGTAGGGCGGCGCATCTGGTCAAAACGGCTCTGGAGCACGGTTGTGCTCCTCTGCACAGTCAGCATTTGGGCAGAGGAGTGGATGTCATTGTTGTCCAATTGCCCAGCGCGGCAAGCGACCTGCCTGGGGAAGAGAAGCTGCTTTCCGCGGAGGAGCGCGCACGGGCCGCGACGTATTGCTTCCAAAAGGATCGTGACGCGTTCGTCCGCCGCCGGGCAGTGCTGCGCAGGTGGCTTGCCGGGCTGTTGGATATGTCTCCGGAAGCGCTTCCTCTGGAAGTCGGACCGTATGGAAAGCCTTTTATCGGGCGGAACATCGGCGATAATCGGATTAGCGATTTCAACCTGTCGCACAGTACCGACATGCTGGCTTTAGCCGTTAGTCGTCATGGCAAAATCGGACTGGACATTGAACAAAGGAAAACGCTGCCGGATATGGACGCCATGTTCGCGGCGATATGCAGCCCAAACGAATTGGCGCTTTTTGAAACTTTTCCCGACAGCGAACGCAACCAACTGTTTTTTCAACTATGGACAGCGAAAGAGGCGACTCTGAAAGCCTTGGGTACGGGGCTGCTGCAATCGCCGCGTCCAATAGAGCTGCGTCTGGACACAGTGCTCCATCCGCCCCGGTTACGCCTGCATTCCCCGGACGGTTGTCGGCTGTGGTCGTCGCTGCTGCCGGGCGGGACGTTTCTGAGCGTTGTTGCTTCACAGGAAGCCTGACCCGGATTAAATAACTTTTATTTCGGTACTACGGAACAATCTGACGTGTGACCGGCTTTTCCATGTTCTCATTATGGCCGGTTTGCCGGGGTGCCCCCGGGGAAAAACAGAGGCAACAGGTTCAGATGATCCACATGGACCAACCGCAATCCCCAGCAGTGTTTTTCCCCGGGTTCCAGCAAACGCAACTTTTACGCTGCTTTGAATCAACGGCTTTTCGGCATCTGCTGCGAAATGCAATGTATTCCGCCGCCGCCGGCATTGACATTTTCAGGATTGATCCGAACTATGGCGCGGTTGGGAAATGCCTTTTCAAAAATCTGCTGCACGCGCGCGTCTTTTTCTTTCATACGTTCGCTACGTCCCTCTTTCCAGTAAGCCGGGACCAGGACCACGTCATTGGCAATCAAAAAATTCATGTAGCTGGCAGCCAGGACGATGGTTACAGGTTCGCCCTTTTTGAAGGTATAGCCGTTTGCGTACTCCAGCTCTGCCAGTTTCTGATAGATGGGGTCCTTTTCGGTCACGGTTACTTCGATAGGTTCCGCGATGGGCACCCGTACGATGGTAAATGGTTGCCCATCCTGGTCCACCGCGTGGCTGAGAATCTGATAGTTGGTTTCCATACGTTCATAGGTGATGGCGTCAACCGGATCTGCATCGCGTTCTTCTTCCGAAACAGCGGCAAGCAGGATGGTGTGCGGGTCGGCGAAACGCGCGTACTCGTCAATATGACCGCCGGTAGTCATCACCGGCAGCTTGCCGTTGGGCAGCGGTCCGTTATACGTCAGATCATCATCCGCCAGCCCCTGCTTCAGCCAGATGACATTCTGAACATTGCAAACGCGCTTTAACTCGTCCGTGATTTGTTCCTTTGTCATGCCTGGATTGCGCTGCAGCTCGACTGCCTCTGTGGTGAGCAGTGTGCCACGCCCGTTCGACTCGCGATCGCCGCCTTCGCTGATCAAAGACGAACGTACAATGGGCACCCCCAGCTCGCGCGCAACCAGACGGTCCACGCGTTCGTCCTCCATGGCGTCCGGGTCGGTGGGCTTGCTGTAACTCCATTCGCTAAACCCGAAATCTGCTATTTGCAGTCCCCCTTTTCTGTTGGAAAGAAAAATGGGGCCCATGTCACGAGCCCAGACATCGGTATGCGGGATGATATGATAACGCACTTTTCCCTCGGGTATGCCGAGCGAAGCGACCCATTGTTCCGCTTTTGCCTGGTCGGCCGCATCCTGAACGAGCAGGTCAATATAATGACCAGGCGCCAGCGCCTTGATCATGGCCCCCTGAACCGCCGATATCGGCCGTCCGGCCAAATTGTCGTAACAAGGATACGCCATCCACACAGATTCAATGGGTTCAAACTCCCCCGGCAACGTGAAGGAGTCCGCCGTCTGCACAGCCTGTTTATCAGCGGCCTGACTCCGTACCTCTGACGCCGACGCATAATTCCAGCAATTAAACGCACAAATAAAAAGCAGCAGTAGACTAAGTCGTATCCATTTGTTTTTATTCATAAGCTTCTCTCCTGATAGTGTTTGTAACCAGCTGGTTGATATTTGTCGAGTTGAAAAAAAGATTTTCCGATTAAAACGTTCCGGTGTGTGGCCGCAGCCCCTTTATTTCAGGCTCTGCCGCCTGGATATGTAACCATAACGAGAGCAGCTCCGAACATCCTGTGCGGACGCTGAAATTGGAAACAATTTCACGAGCCGCTTGGACGAATAAGAATGCTTGTCCGTAGCGGAAACAACATCAAGCAACCGGCTCGTTGGCTCAATAGCGTATTGCATGGCTTTGGCGCCGCTGTTGCTGCGTTTGACCGCTATTTTGGAAAAAATAAAAGGGCCTTTGGGCGTATAAGAATGGGAATACGCAGAGGCAGAGAGGGCGGGGTGGCCTTACAGCCTTCGTCTCTCCCCAGACCATTTCCGTCCGCTATTTTTAGCTTCAGTTTTCTTTAACATTTTGATCCTTTGCATTAAAATATTTAGTTTTCTGCATAATTGAAAGTTCTGCTTGATTGTTTCATGCGGCATGTATTATATAATTGTATCCATCATGCATTTTGGATAACGTTTTTTTTATTATAAGTATTCATATTCAATTAGTAGGAAAAATACCGAGATAGGGAGGGGAATTCCATGACATTGTTTCGGTTTGTCCAGAATTTGATTTTGAGTGTGCTGCTGTGCCTGTTGTTTGTTTCATCCGCTTCGGCATTTGTGGCGTTGTTGCCCGAGGCCGGGTTTGTTGAATTGGAACCGATTGAATATACTTTGAATGTATCACCCACATCAGGCACTCACAAAAAAACCTTGCAGAGTAATATTTTTTACAGTTTTTTTCCCGCTGACGACGATCCTGAGGAAAAACCGCTCTTTGTCATGCTTAACGGTGGTCCCGGTGCGGCCACAACGGTTAATTTGTTTTCCATGAACACGGCGCCCTATACGCTCGACATGGAACGCATCTGCGGCAAAGGGGTAAAGAAATGCAATAAAGGATATGTCAAGAACAAACACAGTTGGACTTCCGTGGGCAATCTTATGTATATAGACGCGCCGGCAACTGGTTTTTCGTATCTTGTTGCCAACCACAACATGGCTCAGAGACATCTTGACTTTCTGTCCGGTGCAAATTTCAATCCTTTTATCGATGCGGACCAAATCGTTCGCGTTATTTTGCGCTTTCTGGCACGGCATAAGAAAATACAGGCCAATGAAGTCATTCTTGTGGGAGAGAGTTACGGTGGAACCCGTGTCTCCACCATGCTGAACTTGCTTCTTTTCAGCCAACGGTATGGAAAGGATGGGACAGGTGTTTTCAGAGACCAGAGCTTGGTCGACGAAATTGCCGCTCACTTTGCGGCCGTTGCAGAACACGGTCAACAAGGCAAAGGGGGAGACTCGAACTCGACGCGGCCCATCGATACTAACTCCACCGATTTCTTGGGACTACAACCGCTTACGCCCGAACGGGTAGCGGAACAATTCGGCAAGCAGGTCTTGATTCAACCCTCCTTGTCGGGAAAGTATCAGGATGAGGTGCAGGGAAATATGTATTATGATGAAGCGCCCTACCAGGACAAAGTCATCAAAAATCTTGCCAAGGAAACACATTCGACTTTTCCAGGCTTATATTATCTGAGGTCCTGGTGGGGGCAATTAGTTTGCGCCGACTATTCTCTTTTGTTGAGTTCGAAGTCCAGTTGCGTTGTAGCGTATCACGCGCCGTATCATTTCAAAAGAGACCCCTATAATGACATGGAGCGGGCTAGCTGGTCCGACGACCTGGCAGCGTTCGCGACAAGGAGCCTGCGCAATTACGACGTGCTGAAAACGATTTTGAAGTTCGATCCCAAGGACATCCCCCAAATGCAGCCCTCTGCGCGCAAGAACGCTTTCAAGCGTCTCGGCTATTTCAAAAAGACCGCTTCCTTCCAATTGAAGAATAACCAACGTTCGGCTACGACCCAAAATGACTCCCTTCCCATGGAGACGGAAGAGCCAATGGATGCCAAGGCACTCAAGGCGGAGGAGGCTAAAGCGCGTTTAGAATTTAAAACAAAGGGTATGGCGCGCCTCAAGGAAGAGCTGACCGAATCTTTGGGGCGGGAAATGGCCAATGCATTTCTGCATATGAAGGAGCCTGTCAGTTCTCGTTTCTCGGCCCGGTTTGAGGCAAGCAAAAAAATAAACGAGCTGGAATCCAAATTTGGTAAACTGCCCGGCAAAACCATGGAACAGGCTTTGGGAAGATTGAACAGGTGCGACACTTATATGAATCCTTGGAGTGAGCAGATTTATCTTGCTTTTGTGTTGTCCAAGGATGTCCTGCTGTACGGTCTCAACGCGGATTCGTCGCCGCGATATGGCGAGATGTTTTTGGAAAACGTGCAGCTCGTCGACACGTTCCTGACGGACGCGCAGCATGATCTGGTCATTTACTCGCCGGCGATTCCGGAAGCCTTGAAAAAACACAAAAAAGTCGTCAGGACAGTGCATTGTAAACGAGCAACAAGCCACTCCCCAGGGAATTTCACCATCGTTTACAAAAATGGCGTGTATAAAGACAGTCTTGCAGCCCCCAAACAACAAGTGGATTTGTATTATCCGCATTACGCCTCTTCCGGCCATTCCGTATCGTCCACACAGCCTGAAAAACTGCTGAACGACGTGAAGTCATGGCTATGGTTGAGCCAAAAGACGAACTAGGAGCGGTACGTCTTTTCTGCACGGAGTAACGTTTACGTTGAACCGATTGCAGAATTTCCAGCCGCAGTCCGGTCCATGGAGGCGGAGAGTTTTATTACCTTTCCGTCGCCATGGGCTCCAAGCGGTTGTGATGAAAAAAGGCTGCGCACTCCTGCTCCTGGTTTCATTGAAGACCCGTCAGCTTGTTTTCTCAAGAGGCATTGATGACAACAACGCACGCGGTCTTCAGAAAATGCGGTAACACATGGTTGCATTGCAAAATCAAACTGCGCCCGCGCCAAAGTATCCCTTTGTTTCCGTGGCTGAAGCGCTTGCCTTCTGGCAGAGAAAATCCGGTGAGGTTGCGGACGGATTCGCGCTTTTGCGCGAGCTTGCGGCCCGCTTCGGCATGGAGTGCGTGGATCTCAATAATGCCGTGGCGGTGGACCCGGATGTCCTTGCACAGTGCCCCGAACATTATGCCCTGACGCATCAGATTTTGCCGCTTGAGAGGAGCGACGAACAACATGTCACGCTGGCCGTGGCCACGCCTTTTTTAGGCACGGTGCCCTTGGAACTGCAAAAAGAACTGGGCAAACCCGTACGCCTGCTGCTTGCCCAGGCCGATCTGTTGCAGCAACTTATCGAAACCAGCTACTCGAACAAGGGAAATCTGGACATGTTGTCCGGACTTGACGACGATGGTCTTGAGGATCTTGAGAATGTTGAAGATCTGAAAGACATGGCCCAGGCCGCGCCCATCGTCAAGCTGGTCAATACGCTTTTCATGGAAGCCATAGCCGGAAAGGCTTCGGATATTCATGTCTCCCCGTATGAAAGCGGCCTGGAGGTCCGTTACAGGATAGACGGCATTCTCCAGGTGGCGCGAACCGTTCCGCGCAAGTATCAGGCGGCGATTATTTCGCGCATCAAGATCATGGCGGACCTTGACATTGCCGAACGGCGCGTACCGCAGGACGGCCGCATCAAGCTCAAATCGGACAACCGCGAATACGATATTCGTGTGGCCACCACCCCCACGGTTTTCGGGGAAGGCGCGGTCATGCGTATTCTGGATAAATCCTCCATCCAGGTCTCCATTGAGGATGTCGGTTTCGACCCCGAGACTTTGCGAAAATGGCTGGGGTTGCTTGCCCGTTCGAATCAGGTCATTCTTGTCACCGGTCCGACCGGTTCGGGAAAAACCACCACGCTTTACGCATCCTTAAACCATGTGAAATCGCCCGAATTGAAGCTGATATCCATTGAAGACCCGGTGGAATACCAACTGGAGGGGATTGATCAGATTCAGGTCAACGCCAAGATCAACATGACCTTTGCCGCGGCCTTGCGCTCGATTCTGCGCCAGGATCCGGACGTGATCATGGTGGGGGAAATCCGGGACGGCGAAACAGCGGAAATCGCCGTACAGTCGGCTCTGACCGGCCATTTGGTGCTTTCCACCCTGCATACCAACGACGCGCCTTCGGCTATTACCCGACTGATAGAAATGGGAGTCGAGCCGTATCTCATCGCTTCCAGTGTCGTCGGAATCCTGGCTCAACGCCTGGTGCGGAAATTGTGCGTCTGCAAACGGCGGGACGATACAGGAACCTGGCGGCCCGTGGGCTGCGATTTGTGCCGGGGAACCGGCTACAAAGGCCGTATGGCCTTGATCGAATTGCTCGTGGTCTCCGACAACATCCGCGAACTGATTTTGCGCAAGGACGATGCCTCCAAAATCAAAGCCCTGGCGCTGAAAGAAGGCATGCTCACCATCCACGCTGACGGAATGCGCAAGGTCGAGGCCGGACTGACCACGGAATCCGAAGTCAACCGGGTTGCATCGGAGTAAGCGTATGGCACGTTTTGCCTACACGGCGAATCGCCTCGGGAAAAACGTCTCCGGCGCCATTGAGGCAGCGGATAAGCAAATGGCGGCTGTGTTGCTGCGGCGGCAAGGGATTGTTCCCCTGACGCTCGTTCCTTCGGAAGAAGCGCGCTATACGCTTGCTTCCGGTAACTCGGGCCGGACTTCTTTTTTTGCGGGCAAACGGATCAAAACAAAGGATGTGACCCATTTTACCAGGCAATTGGCCACGCTTCTGGGCTCGGGGCTACCCCTGGCCAAGTCCCTGGACTTTTTGACCGAACAAAGCACCAACGTATCTTTGAAATCCGCGATTTCGTCTATTGGAGAGAAGCTGCGCTCCGGGGTCTGCTTTTCGGAATGCATTGCCGAGTATCCGCAGTTGTTCAACGGACTGTACCTTTCCATGGTACGGGCGGGGGAATCCGGCGGCATTCTGGATACGGCCCTCGAACGCCTGGCCCGGATGCGCGAGTCCAGAGAGGCGCTGAGTTCCAAAGTACGCAGCGCCATGATTTATCCGTCGTTCATGTTTCTGGCCATGGTCGGCTGCGTCGTGGTGCTGGTCGGCTTCGTGGTGCCGCGCTTTGCCGCGCTGTTTCAGGATATGGGGCAGGCGCTGCCCTTGCCCACGCTGCTGCTGCTGCGTTGCTCGGATGTCATCAAAAACGGGTGGTGGCTGGCATTTCTTATGGCCGGTACGGGCTGGTTCGGATTGCGGCAATTCACCAAAACGGCCGACGGTAGATTGAAGATCGACCTCCTGAAACTGAAAGCGCCAATTTTGGGAAAACTGCTGCTGACCGTCAGCATGGCCAGATTTTGCCGTACCGTGGGGACGCTGCTTAATTCCGGGGTTCCCCTGCTTTCCGCATTGCAGGCGGCCAGAGGCGTCACCGGCAATCAGGCCATAGAAAACGCTCTGGAAAAAGTGCGCAAGGCGGTACAGGAAGGCAGCCCGGTGGGGGGCGCAATGGAGCAAATCGGTTTTTTTACAAAATATGTCAGCGAGATGGCGACGATCGGGGAAGAGTCCGGCACGCTGGACCAGATGCTCGTCAAGGTCGCGGAGACCTATGAGCGTTCAATAGACCAGCTGGTCAAATCTATCACGTCGCTTATCGAGCCGGTTATGATCCTGGTCATGGGGGGGCTGGTTGCCTTTATCGTCATGGCGATGCTGTTTCCCATTTTTCAGATGAATTTGATGGCAGGTTAAGGGACTCCC
The DNA here is from genome assembly GCA_963677785.2 of Desulfovibrionaceae bacterium. Classification (GTDB taxonomy): domain Bacteria; phylum Desulfobacterota; class Desulfovibrionia; order Desulfovibrionales; family Desulfovibrionaceae. The sequence goes on from CAXXDH010000003.1 coordinate 2,157,231, forward strand.
TACCTTGGGGGTGATGTTTTTGTTCATTCCGGCTGCAGCAAGCCGTACGGCAGTCCGGAGAATCAATAACAGAAGGAGATACGATGAAACGTCAAGTTTTAATGATCCTGGTGGTCTGTATCGTCTGCTTGGTCGCAACAACGAGTTTCGCAAAAGCGAAACTCCCCAGCTATGTGTATGTTCCGCAACCGCAAACGCTAAAACTTCGTGTGGAAAAAGACAAAGTACTTGATCCTGACGCATTGGTTTTTTCCGGGGGCGGAGCAAGCGGCGTGGCCTATGCCGGAGTTTTGGAGTATATGAGACACATAAAGAAATTGGAAAATGTAAAAAGCTACATGGGAGCTTCCGCAGGAGCTATTTTTTCTTTACTGTTCTATTTGAACTATGATGAATATCAGATAAAGGATCTTTATAATAGGATAAAGTGGAAATCTTTCATAGAGTGCAAAGAAAGAATTAATCTTCTTGACATTATTAGAAATTTTACTTGGTTTAAATTGACCAGAAATATGCCATGGATTATCGCAGCTCTTAAAGATGGCTATGGATTGTCGACTGGAAATAACATTGAATATGAAATGCGGGACATTGTTTCGAGGTATATGGGTAAAGTGTATAAAAAGGGGCAAAAGAAAAAGGTTGTAACAACGTTTGCGGAGCTGAAACAACGAGTCAAAGAAAACGATAAAGTGGATAAAGACCTTTATGTAGTCGCTTTTAGTACCTGTTATTATACAACGTGTTTTCTTTCCGCAAAGACGACACCGGATATGGATGTGGTTGACGCCCTACGCGCGTCAATGTCCATACCTATCGTATTTGATCCGGTAAAGTACAAGCACGGTGGCCATGAGGATCTTCTGGTGGATGGAGGAACTACCTATAATTTCCCCATTGAATATATGGATTCCCTCGGCGCTAATCCTGTAGGCTTTGTGCTCGGCGACAGGGACGCCTATCTTTCGCCGAAATATGAACCGGTTAAATCCTTCTGGGCGTTTTTGGGGCACATTTTTTGGGGGCTCTTTGATAATATCGCACCCAGAATGATAAACAACTCGTACAGAACAGTGTTTATTGACACGCCGACTGTCGGGGTGCTGGATTTTGATATGACGGCTGAGAATAGAGAAAAGGCCGTGGCTGAGGGATACGCCGCCGCAATGGGCTATTTTCAGGAAGCCGGACCTCTTGAGGATCCTGATAAAAAATAACAATGCCGCAATACAAAAGAACGGGCGGGAATCTGTCCATTGTACCCTGCTTTGTGAGGGTGCCATGCGAAACACGGACTGAAAAGAAAACTGAAGTGTTTGTAAATTCCGTTGTTCACTTGTTCAAAGAGTTGGAGAGCAGTGGTATGCGTGTTAGCAAAATTCTTGTTTTTTCGTTTGTGTGTTCTCTGCTTTGTTTGCTTGCCATGAACGTGCATGCAAAGGGAAACAACGAGTCCGAGACATCTGCCGCATTGCTTATACTGTCGAATACGGCGCAAGACATGAACAAACGCCTCACGCACGTGGAATCGCTCCTGGAAAAACTGGTGCGTCCTGTGTGGGAGTACAAAGTGGTAGTTCCCAATACGATGAATACCAGCAACATGGGCGAGCACGTCATGGACGGAATCGACATCAACAAGCTGGGAAAAGAAGGTTGGGAACTGGTCAACTATACGGATAACTACGGCTTCATATTCAAGCGCAGGCGCATGGAAAAATAGACGTGCGGCCGTATGGATTCACGCTTGTCGAATTGCTTGTGGTGCTTGTGATCATGACGGTGTTCACGGGGCTTGCTCTGCCGCGTCTGGTGGAGCAAGCCAAAAGCGCCAGGCAAAACGCGTGCTTTTCCGACTTTGCCACGGTCATCGGCCTTGCCAGGTATCATGCCGTGGAGACCGGACAGGCGCAGGAGGTTGTTATCGATATGGAGCAGGACGCTGTTTCGTTTGAAAGCAAAAGCGGCGTTTGCGTCAAAAAGCGTCTTCCATCCGGGCTGCGGATCGCCTCTGTCCGAAAAGGGCTGCACAGTGAGCGCTACCGGGCGGTAACGCTTCCGTTTTATCCCAACGGCACGACAGTGCCTGCCCGGATTGAAATTGAGGCGGACAATAAGCAACACGTGCTGTTTGAAATAAACGGCGCCACGGGGGCTCTTGTTGCGCGGTAATGCCGAAGGCGGATTTACGCTTCTCGAAGTGCTGGTCGCCTGCGGGATACTCTCCATCGGTCTTGGGGCAATTTTGACGCTGTATTCGTCGTCCCTGAACGGGTTGTCCCTTGCCGGAAAATACGAGGAAGCCCATTTTACGGCAGAGTCCGTTTTGGCCAGGATGCTCTTTGCCGACAAGGCTGTCCCCTTCAACCTTTCGGGCAAGACCGATCAGCCCGGAGGCTGCGTATGGACTGCACAGGGAGAACAAAGCGATCTTCCCGGCGTGAACGTTTTGACCGTTACGGTCAGTTTCAAACATGCCGGCAAGATGCGTAGTGTGGAACTCGAAACATCCCAGATTGCTCACAAGCAGTGATGCATACAAGCGAGTGGAAAAGATAATGTCAAAAATCAGGATTGCGTGTGTGACCGCCTGCCTCTTCATGCTGCTTGCCGGCTGCGCCAAGAACAACGATATTCTGCCCGAAGCCAAACTTGGCCCCAGATTCATCCTGGGGCTCAAAGTCAAGTCCGTGGATGAGGGGTATTTTTCCGTGCCCGGGCAGCTTAAAGGACGCGCGCTTCTGGTCACCCTGGTCAAACCGGGGACCTATGCCGAGACAATGGGGATAAAACCGTACGATCTGATTTATAAGATCAACGGCGAACGGGTTACGGGCATGGCCGATTCCTATGCGGTGATGCGTAAAATCAAAGACACACATTTCGTGTATGTTGAGCTCCTTCGTGAAGGCAAACGAATGGAACTCACATTGCAATTGACGGAAGGGTAACAATGCACAAACGCACCGTAGAACCTGGAAGGGCCGGCTTCACCCTGATTGAACTGCTCGTCGTTGTCGTGATCATCGGCATTCTGGCCGCAGTGGTCGGACCGCGATTTTTCGGCAAAACGGAGCAGGCCAAAGTGGCCGCGGCCAAGGCGCAGATAGAAAATTTTTCCATTTCCCTGGACAGCTACCAGCTTGATACGGGGGACTACCCGAGCACGCAGCAAGGGTTGCAGGCCTTGATCACCAAACCATCCAGTCCGCCCATCCCGAAAAACTGGCGCGGTCCGTATTTGCGCAAGAAGGACGTGCCGCTGGATCCCTGGGGCAATCCCTACGTCTATACGTATCCGGCCAAAAACGGGCCGGACTTTGATCTGTTGAGTTATGGGAAGGACGGCAAGCCGGGGGGAACCGGCGACAATGCGGAAATCACCAACTGGTAGCCGCGGGTTTACGCTGCTCGAATTGCTGCTGGCCCTCAGCATCGGCTCCATCGTTGTCGCCGCCGTATACGGAACCTTCCATACGGCCATAAAGGCCAAAACCCGGGCGGAAGACGTCATGACGCCGCTCAGGAGCGCGCGGTACTTTTTTTCCGCGATCAAAAGCGATCTGCAGCGTATTCGGGCAGATGCGCACGTTGTCAATCTGGAGTGCGCGGGCGAGACCTGCGGCATTCCCATACGGTCCGGCAACGTTCCTATGCGTGCCGTTTATCTGCTCAACTCCAAAAAGGAACTCGTCAAGGAGTTGCGGCAGGAGGCGGCGGATTCCAGCAAAAGTGGAGAAGTCAAGCAGGAAGTTCTGGGACAACATGTCGAGCAATTGCATTTTGAACAACAGGTAAAGCCGTGCCAAGGGATGGATGCCGCATCGGTGTTGATTTCAATGAATGTCAGTTTTGCGTGCAAACCCGATCCTGTTCGGTATCACTATGCGGTTCTTGTTGAAAAAACGCTGCTGCCCTGAACGCGACGCCAAGGGCTTTGCGCTGATCGCAACACTGGGCGTCATGGCTGTGCTGGCTGTGCTGGCCTGGAGCTTCGTATTCAACGCAAGAGCAGAAATTAAAATAACAGGCTGGCAGAGGCACGCGCTGGACGCCTACTACACGGCGCGCGCCGGCCTGCAGCGTACGGGCGGCATCCTGGCGGCGCATGCCGGAGAAAAGGCCAATGGGCCGGGATCTCCCTGGTGGTCCGACGAGCAATTGTATCGCAACGTACGGCTGAAAAACGGCGTTTATAGCATCAGGCCGTTTGCAAACAATTTGGCGAAAAAAAACGATTCCTTTGGCGTGGTCGACGAGGAATCCTATCTGAACATCAACGTGGCCACCCCGGAAATGCTTGTGCGATTTGAAGGAATAACCAACGTTCTCGCCGAGGAAATTGTCCTTTACCGTGCGCGCCGGACAACTGAGGAAAATACTCCGCAAAAGGGAGCGCCCACAGTGTCCGGCCCCATTTGCGACGTCGGGGAGTTATTGCGTATTCAGGGATTGACCAAAGATATTTTGTTCGGGGGGCAGGACGGGGACACCCGGCTCGGGAACAACATCACCTGTTATTCGTCCGGGAAAATTAACGTGAATACGGCGCGGCCAAGGGTTCTCAGCAGTCTTGGCTTTAGTGAAGAAGATGTAGACACCATTCTATTGTTCCGGGGGGAGGGGCAGAACGCGCAAAGCGTTGATGCGTTTTTTGAGCAAACCGGGGTAAAGAAGAAGCAATTGAAAAAAAACGTTTCTTTCCTGACTGCTAAATCAACGCATTTTCGTATGGCGAGTACGGCCGCCATTCTACAAAATATTTCGCAGTTGACCGTTTTCGGGCGATGCGACGTACGGGAAGCAAACGTTGCTTTTTCTTTCTGGCAAGTCGCCTATGACGGAGTTTCCCGATGAACCCGGCAAGCGTCTTTTTTAGCAAAAAACAGACGGAATACGTGGTTGCGGTCGATGCGTCCGGCAACCTGGAATCCGCGTATCATCGGAATACGGACGGCTCATTCGCCAAGACGGACCTGCGTGACGCGAAGCGCAGGAAAAACCGCTGCTGGCTCGCCATTCCACCGGGCTGTTGCGTGGTACGCAGTCTGCAACTTTCCGAGGTTTCGCAAAAGGACGTACTGCAGGCCGTGAAATGCTATGCGGAAAGCAGTCTGCTGCATCCGTATGACGACGGATACGTCGCCGTCAGAACGGCGAAGCTCGGTGCTTGCTCCCTGGCCGTTCTGTTCTGGTGTGAAAAAAAATTTTTGGATGCATGCGTGTCCGAAGTGGAGCGTACGGGGTATACGGTCCGGGGCATTCTCGTGCCGGAGCTGTTGCTCGGGCGTACGGAAAGCTGCTTGTTCTTTTATGAAAACGCGCATGACGACTTGCTGCTTTGCCACGCGTCTCCTCAGTCCCCGCCAATCGTTCAATGCGGCCTGCCGGGCGGACTTGATAAAGACGCGCTGCTTGGCGCGGTGTTGCAGGAAGTCCGTGGGCTGGGCGCGCCGGAGCCGGTACAATTTGTGGTCTGGCAAAGGAACATACGCGCTGATAGTCCCGTGCCCGGGCTTTCGTCGGGGGAGGGTCAAACTGAGACGCCCTGTCTTGTCGTAAAAAGCTGGGCGGACATCTTGCCTAGTTTGGCGCCGGGCAAAGAGACCAGGATTCGCCTGCCTTTTGCAGAATGTTTGCATCGCGACAATCAGCAGGCTCTGGATGCGCGCGGATATGGCAAAATGTTCGCGTTCCTGGCCGCCGGGCTGTTTTTGCTGGCTGCTTTTGCAGCAACCCTTTACGCGCAGCTAGAGGGCGAAGTCTCTCTTCTGCAAAAGGAAGCCGCCCATGTGACCAGGGCATCGCAAAAGGCCGCCAAGGCCACCCAGCTGATTCGCAACCTGCAGGAAAAAAACAAGACCATTCGGAAATTCGCTCAGGAAAAACCTTATAGCCTTGAACTGTTAAAAATCATTGCCGACGCGACATCGACGGAGTCCCGCCTTGAGAGCGTCTCCATTACCCGGGACGGCAGAATCGTGATCAACGGCATCAGCAAAGACGCCTCGCACGCCACCGCCATTGTGAAAAAACTCGAGGAATCTCCACGCATAGTTCAATGCAAACTGACCTCTCTGGAACACGTGGCGGAAAGCAAAGAGTACAAATTCACTATTCAGGGCCGCTCCGAAGCCTGGACCGCGTTCTTTGAGGAAAATCCGGCATGATAGAACGCGTACGGTCCTCATGGAACTCCCTTGCGGCACGCGACAGAAAGTCATTGCTGATTTTCGCTGTTTTTATTGCCGTACTCTCAGCCTACCTTTGCGTTATCGAACCCGTATTTGATGCCTTTGATGATTTGCTGGAGCAAAAGCATGCGTTGGAAAACAGTATAGAAAAAAATCAAAACGCCGCACTTTCCTTCTATCGCCGCAAAGCCAAGCTGGAAGAAGTCCGCAATGAAAGCGGCTATCTGGTGGAAAAGCTGGAGATTGAAAACAGCGGGGCCAATACTCTGGGCGAAGTGCTTTACAGCGTAAAACAATACGGCAAGGAGGCCGGTGTCGCTCTTGACCAGATCACGCCCCTCGACATGGTGGAAGACCCTACGTACCAGGAACTGCCCCTTCTCGTCCGGGTCAGTGGAACCTTTGTCGCGGTAAGCAAATTCATTTATTTCCTGGAAACGTCTCCTCTGGTGCTCGTAATTTCCGATCTGCAAATGCAGGGGCAGGACGATCACGTATCCGCGCGTTTACAAGTGAGCAAGATCAGCATTGAAACCGTCGAGGGCGACATTGCCGACAGTTATTTGAACGTGTTGCGCATCGGACTGGAGTATTGGATAGGATTCGCGCCGTTTTACGTTGCCCAAAAACAGGGCTGGCTCACGGAGCAGGACATCAACGTGCAGCTTATTCAAGGCGCCGATACCAATCAACTGGCCCGGCTCATGCGTAGCGGCGACCTGGATGGTCTCTGCCTGCCGCTCAGTGATCTGATTGCGGGAATTGAAGAAGGGTTCCAGCTCAAGGGCATCTATCCGCTCGCCTGGAGCAGTGGGGGGGCAGCCGTTGTCGTGGCCAATAATTCTCCTGCTCGCGCTTTGAAGGATCTCGAAAACGTGGACATTTACGGAGCCGGGCGAGTGGCCCAATATATCGTTTACAGGGCCTTTGCAGCGGAACATTTGCCGTTTTCAGGTCAACGGGTTCATAACCTGAACAGCGCCTTGGTCATGCAAAGCATTTCAACCGGCCTGATTCAAGCCGGAGTGCTGTGGGAACCCTATCTTTCGCTCTTTTTTCAAGATCATATGGGAAGAAAAGTGTTCAGTTCGGACAAGCTGTCCAAGGACTGCATTGATACGCTTGTTGTTCGCGACGACGTGCTCCGGGACAAACAGGAGGCCGTACGGTTTTTGCTGCAGGCTTTGGAAAAGGCCACGCAATGGATTGCGGCCCATCCCGACCAGGCTGCTCAGATCGTTGCTGAGCAATTGCATACGCCGGATGCGGTCGTGCGGCAGGGATTGAAAAAGGTGCATTTTCCGTCCCCGGAGGAGCAAAAAACGCTTGTCGGCTGTGCTGAGGAATCACGTACGCTCGATACGTATATACAACGGCAAGAGCAGTTCCTTGGGGCGCTTTATCAGAAAAAAGTTTCACTTCCGTCTGACGATTTTTTCGATTGGACCGCAATCAGACCCCTGATCGGGTGCCAGCAAACGTCCGAACCTGGTGAAAAGGATAAATGAAATGCGCATGACGAAAGGACAAGCAAAAATGGTCATGCGCCTGTGCAAGTACGTCTGCGCGGCATGCGCGCTCGGCATTGCTTGTCTGCTGCTGACCCGGAGCGGGAAAGAGGTCGTGCCTTCCGTGGTGGGTTTTTCGGAGACAACGCCGCCCGTCGCCCCGGTTGTCTACAAATATTTCGCGCAATTGCGAGCCAGATTGGACGCTCCGTTTTCCTTTCAGGATCAGCCTGCGACCAAACGTTCTTTTGTCGTGGTGGAAAAGAAAGATGAAGCTCCGCCGCCTCCGTCGGAGCCCGAATTGGATTCCGAGGATCTGACTCTCATGGCGATACTCAACAACAAAGGGCGGCGATACGCCGTATTGCACGACATCCGTGACTCGAAAATCGTCAAAGCACGCGTTGGAGATACTGTCAGAGGAGCCGAAGTCGTGGCCATTTCTCAAGACAAGGTTGTGTTGCGCCTGTCCGGCAAGGACTTCGAACTTTCCTGGAGCAGACCGTGGGAACCCATATCCAATGAGTAAAACAACCAGGTATTCGACATGATCAGCAAATCAGTTTTGAAAGCAGCAGTCGCGGGAGGACTCGCGTTTTTCTTTGTGTGCGTGTGTATGACATACGCATTCGCGGGGAAAAACGAGGAATTGATCCACATCAATTTTCGTAATGAAGATATTCTCGCTGTGCTCGAATTTTATTCCGAACTGCTGCAGAAAACCTTTATTCCAAGTGAGGAAATACAGGGAGAAGTAACGGTTATATCACCCCATCCCGTATCGCAAAAGGAAGCGAAGGAATTGCTTTTTTCCATTCTCGACATGAAGCAAATGGCTGTTGTCGAATATGATTCGTATTTTAAAGTAATGACCAAGCAAAACGCCACAAAAAGTCCGCTGCAGCTCTCAGGAAGGGGCATGGACGCCGACAGAATGACAACCGGCATCATTAATCTCAAGTACGCAAAAGCAGAGGACATCGCCCCGGACCTTGCCCGTTTGATTTCGGATGACGGCGCCATCTTTGCCGCGAAAGAACTCAACTACGTGGTGGTGACCTCCACTGCCGCGAATTTTCGAAAAATAGAGGCTATTGTCAGACAGATTGACCAGCCGGACTCCGTGCCTGAAGCCCGTGCCTATAAAATCCAGTATATGAAGGCGGAAGAATTCGCCGCCACATTGACCAAAGTGGCCGAGTCCTCTTTGACCAAGGACGGCGTCTGGGGCGGGGTGATTGCTGTCAAGGAAACCAATTCGGTCATTGTCACGGCAACCGCGGCGCAACATGAGGCCATCTGCAGGCTTATCAAACAACTGGATGTTTCCCAAAAACAGGTCTCCATTTCAGCGATGTTTGTCGAGGTTACTCTCAAAGACGAGCTGTCCATGGGCGTTGAATGGTTTTTGCAAGGGTTGAACCACGGCGTGCATACCAACATCGCCAACGAATCCGGTTCCTGGTTCAATAATGCGGTGGGCACGGTGAACGCCGTACAGACCATTTCTGGGACCGGTTTGAAACTGTCTATTCTGAAAACCGATCAGTACAGTGTTCTTGCCAAGTTCTTGTCCAGCAATGGAAATACCCGTGTCATTTCCACACCGCATATCCTGGCAATGGAGAATCAGGAGGCTAAACTGCGTGTGGGTAATCAGGTTCCCGTGAAAAAAGGCACCCGCTACGACAACGACAATCATGAGATTTCCACCTACGAGCAACTTGACCTCGGCCTGGAACTTGTCGTGACCCCTGTTGTGTCAAACAACAGGGAAGTGACTATGAACATTCAGCAGAAATTGTCGTCCCTCGTATCGTACAACTCAGACAACGGAACCTACCAGTCCTCCGAAAGAGAAGCCAGCACAACCGTTTCCGTGATGGACCAGGAAACCCTGGTCATCGGCGGTTTGATCTCTCATCGGGATTCTTTGACGAAAAGCGGCATTCCGGGGTTCAAGGATATTCCGCTACTGGGGTATTTTTTCGGCAACGAGCAAGACGACAACAACATGACCGAACTGCTCATTTTTATCACGCCCACGGTGATTTCCAATTCCTATGAGGCCGATCAGCTCAATATACAGGAAAAAAGCAAATCGCCCACGCTTATTGATGAAACGCACATGGAATTTGATTTGTAGCGGCTTCTTTCCGGCGATCCTCAGCGTCCATCGCGTAGCTTTAAGCCCTCGGGCTGTGGTTTTCGGAGACGAAACGCTTCGCCGGCAGGTCCACAGCCGGATTCGATTTCCTCGGATACCGGCTCCACCCCTTTCGTAAACCACGCCCGTCGCAAGAATGCCTGCGCAAACTCAAGGAACGCGCTCGTCGGGTTTGCGAGCAAGGAGCTTCGATTCCAGCTCGCGATGGACACCTTGTCGGGACTGCAGAGGATTTGCACCTCCAAGTAAGCGTACCTGCTGATGCACAAAAAAAGTGTGAAGTGTCTTTGACGTATAACGTCAAAGACACTTCAAGTACATAAAAGTATCGTCTGAATTTCTTAAAAGGCGGATACTTTGCTCTATTAGTTTTCTTCAGGTAGTTTTTTGTAGGATGTCGGTCCATTAGTATAGCCGACTTTTTTCAACCACCAGGATGGATAGAAAGCTTTAACAGCAATGGATTCCTTTGAATTGATATACCCGTCATTGTATTTTATATACAAAGAGTCGGACAATTTCCACCATGCATCCAGCACTTCCTTTGTGTTCGCATTCGCATACTCCGTCAGCAACTTCACTGCCGCATCCTGTTCGCCCTTTTCCCACAGCTCCGCCGCCTTGTTTTCAAAATCCTTTTGCTCTCCAAAAAAACTGGTTTCGAACGTCTCGCGTTGGGCGTTGATGTCTTTGATCATGTAGTCGTATTTCAGCATGGCGTAATTGGCCACGTAATTAAACGCCGTCCAGACGCTTTCCCGGTCGAGTTCGAGGGCATTTCCTTTCTGGACCTGTTCGGGCAGGTCGCTGACTCCCGTATAATAAGGCAGAAGAACTGACGTAGCCGGACGGTCCGAACCGTACCAGCTGATGCCGCCTATGGCGTCGGGCAGCCAGCTGCGCACCTGGTTCACATAACAATACGCGCAACGGTAAATATTCAACGGACGTTCGAAAGCTCCCTTGGGGGGTGTGGGCGCATTTTGCACGACGCTTTCAGCCGGGCCTTCGAACCTGTTGGGATTGCCGAACGGACCGGCAGCCAACCCCTTGGTCAGATCGAACTCCGTGCCTTCGTAATTATCCCGATGAATATTCATGACGCCGGCCACATCCAGCTTGTTGTCCGGTTTGACTGCAAACGGATAGGCGCGCGTATCAGGTCCGTCCACCCAGGCCGGCAGATTGAGGGAAGGCGCTGCAAGAGACTGCGCGCGCCATACCCGGCGCAACGAATAATAGGGATGATGGAATTCGCCGTCTCCATAAACCTTTGTAAAATCCAGCGGTCCGTCTTCCGGTTTCCACCAGCCTTTGCTCTTGGCCACGTCGAAAATATTGTCCGAATACATCATGTCGGGATCATCTTTGCGGATATCCCGGATGCGAAACTGGTTCGCGGCGACAAAAAAAGCGTCGTCCGGCACCCGTTTGGCCACCCATACGCCGTCGGTTCCGTCCAAGTCGTAGCCGCACATTTCAAACACCCAGCCTTCGTTGGGATCCGCAACCAACAGGGTTTCACCGGTGCCGTAATAGCCGTACTCTTTGATGAGTTCGCCCATGAGCTTGATGGCTTCACGCGCGGTTTTGCAACGTTCCAAAGCGATGTTGGACAAGGCCGCCGAATAGAATATCCGCTTGCCCGGCTCGGGCTGCGGGTGCACTTTGGCTTTGTCCGTGCATTCGCCCATGGCAAGCTGGTGCTCGTTGATAATGCCATAATTTGCCGTAAAATAAGCATAAGTATGCGGCACCTGAGGGATTGCGCCGAGCGGTACGCTGAGCGGAACATCAGTGCTGGTCATGTCATAGGCGGGCGCGATGTCTTTGGCGTTCAGACGAAAAACCTGATTGCCTCCCCATTCGGGTTTGAAGCCCATTGCGCAATGTGAGTAATAAATCTGGCGCATGCTGCCCGGTTCGTGATCTTTGGCCGGCACGTATACCAGCCTCTGATCGCCCATGGCGTCATCCGAATGGGAAACAAGCACAGATCCGTCAGCCGAAGCTTTTTTGCCCACAAGCGTCGTGGTGCAAGCGAACACAGGAACAAAAAACGCCAGCGTCAAAGAAACGATCAACAAACAGATAACAGATTTCATAATTTCTTCTCAATTATTCATAGGTACGAGCTTTTTTCAATACGCATCACATTATTGAATTCGTACCATGTCTACCAATGTAAATAAACTAAGGTTTAGAGTTTCAGCCTTTTTTGAAACTGATATCCGACTATGAAAATGAAAGAAATTTCAAAAATTTCAATAAAATGCTTGACAAGGTCCAAAAAAATGGGCCTGCGGCGCTTTCCTGAAAAAGTATATTTTTTCAGGAGGTTGCACATTGATTCGACGTCAAGCTCTCACTTCATTGATACAGTGGATAACGTTTCTTTTTCATGCCGTTCCACCCAGAATTCGACCAACACTTCTCGAACTGCTTCTTGGTTCCATAGCCGCCGCCGGGTCCGGGTCCGGACATATCACGGAAGCCATACTGGCCATCACCACCGTCCGACATTGGACCACATACTACAACGCAATAGAACATGGCGCTTTCTCTTGGCTTGCGCTGACAAAGCAATGGACCTTGTTGCTTTGCCAAGTCATCAAACCCAAGGAAATCATGGTCGCCATCGACGACACGATTATTTTTCGAAGCTCCAAAAAAGCGCCTTCCACCTCGTTGCATTACGACCACGCCAACAGGCCCAACCGCCCCAAATATGTATGGGGGCAGGTTCTCGTCAGCCTTGCTCTGATCTGCGAGGTCGAGAACAGAAAAGGCGCTTTCCCCATCTTCATGCGCATGGTGCGCACGTGCGGCAATCGATCCAAAATCAATGCGGCTGTCGTGCTCGTGCGTGTGTTCGTGCGTTGGCTTGGCAACCATGTCCCAATTCTTGTTTTGATGGACGCGTGGTACATGAAGGGGCCACTGGTGCACGAAATGCTCAAACTGAAAATGCATGCTATCGGACAAGTTCGGAAAGACACTGCTCTTTTTTTCCGGCCGCAGGCAAACGCAACACCCAAACGCGGTCGTCCGCGCAAATACGGACTCAAACTCGATTTTACGCAAATTTGCAATCTCTTCAAAGTACAAGAGGCAAAGTTGCACGCGTACGGCACGGAACATTTTTTTCAGTTCTATTGTTTCGATGCCCGTGTTCGCTTTCTCAAAGGACGAGAATGTCGCCTGGTGTGGGTTCGCATGCGGGAAGACAAACCCGATGCGCAATGGACAGGATGGCACCTGATTCTGTGCACCAATGTGACTCTTTGCGGCTTGCAGATCATAGAGAAATACAGTTCGCGATGGCTGGTGGAATCGTGTTTCAACGGCCTCAAAAATACCTTCGGCCTCAAGGATACATGGCAGCAGACCCGCCAAACTGTCGCCCGATGGCGCACCATAGTGTGTCTTGCCTATGGGCTTTCCCAGTTGTTGACAGTGATTTTCGGGGAGAGCCTGGGCAAAGCGCTTCAACCGATCCCCTGGCGCAAAAACCGAGCCATGACAGCAGGATGGATGCTCAAGGGCTTGGCTGGAATTTTCCGCAACTATCGAGTCCGAACATTCTGGGATCGGAAATGCCAAAAATGCATCTTCCCAGAAGAATTCTTGGAGCCGAAGTTGGGCAAAGCGGCCTGATTTCAAACGCCGAAGTGTCATTGTGCCTCTGTTTGCCTCCGCTCAAAGCTGGTGGAGCAGTTAGTTGCGGCCAAATTTCCAGGTATGGCTTAAGTTGGGACTCTAAACTCTTGTAAATAAAGATACATGGATTAAAAAACATATTTGCCGTCGGACCAAAATTAAGACGTTGTCCATGCGAAAAATAAAGGAGCTGTTGCGGCTTCATTTCGATCACAAACTGTCCCTGAACAAAGCGGCCACCGCTTGTGGAATTGCCAGATCCACGGCTCAGGAGTACGCCAAGCGGTTCAAGGACTCGAGATTGCCATGGCCGCTGCCAGGTGGCTTTGACGGCGAAAGGCTCAACTCGCTGCTTTTCAAGCTGCCTCCGAATTCGGAACGAAACAAAACGCTTCCTGACTGGCCAACCGTACGGACCGAACTGGCCCGCAAAGGAGTCACCCTCAAGCTGTTGTGGAAAGAATACCGCCAGGAATACGCTGAGGGCTACAGTTACGCCCAGTTTCTTCGTCTCTACAAAGAGTGGGCCGGGACGCTGGACGTCACCATGCGTCAGACGCACTTTGCCGGCGAGAAAATGTTCATCGATTTCGCCGGAATGACCATGGACGTCATTGACCCTGAAACGGGCGAGGTGTCCGCCAAGCAGATTTTCGTGGCCGCTCTTGGGCACAGCAACTATACTTTCGTCCGCGCGCTGGACAGCCAGAGTCTGGAGGACTGGATCGAGGCGAATAATTTCGCGTTGCGATACTTCGGCGGCGTGCCCGAGGTCGCGGTTCCCGACAACCTCAAGGCCGGAGTGAAGAGTCCGTGCCGCTACGAGCCGGAGATAAATCCGACGTACCAGGAATGGGCCGAGCACAACGACATCGCCGTGGTTCCGGCACGGGTACGCAAACCGCGCGACAAGGCCAAAGCCGAAGTGGCGGTGCAAATCGTTGAGCGTTCGATTCTGGCTCCGTTGCGCAACCAACGTTTTTTCTCCCTTGAGGAGCTCAACGAGGCCGTGGCCGACCTGCTGGAACAACTCAACAACCGGCCCCTGACCAAAATCGGCGTATCTCGTCGTCAACTGTTCGAAGCAGAGGAAAAGCAGGCGCTACGTCCGCTGCCGGACACGGAATACGAACCGGCGGCCTGGAAGAAGGCCAAAGTCCATCCCGATTATCATATTGAAATCGATAAACATTACTATTCCGTACCGTATACGTTCGTTCGCAAGCAAGTCGAGGTGCGAGCCGGGAAACGCGTCGTGGAAATTTTCCACCAAGGGCAACGCATCGCCAGCCATATGCGGAACCGGCGCCGACACCAGCATACCACTTGCCCGGAGCATATGCCCAAGTCCCACCAGGAGGCCATTGGATGGACGGCTTCGCGTTTTCGAAGTTGGGCAGAAAAAATGGGGCCGGCAACACTTCGAATGGTGTTAGCGATACTCGAAGCCAAGCAACACCCCGAGCAGGGTTTCAGGAGTTGTCTCGGCCTGCTGCGCCTGGAAAAGACGTATGGGGTGGGTCGCTTGGAAAAGGCCTGCGAGCGCGCCTTGTTCTTTGACCTCATTGGCCGCCGGCCGGTGCTGGAGATTCTGAAAAAGAAGCAGGATCTATTGGAACAGCCCGTGGAGGAGGACGTGCAGCGCCTCAGGCACGGCAACATTCGCGGGGCGAACTTTTACCAATAAGAGAGTGAGATAATGTTACATCAGACGATGGATCAACTGGCCGAGATGAAACTGTCCGGCATCCTTGCCGGCCTGCGCGAACAGCTCGAAGGCGACGGATACGCAGATTTGACCTTTGAGGAACGAATCGGCCTTCTCGTGGACAAGGAATACCTGTTGCGTGAGAACCGCCGGCTGACGCGCCGCTTGCAGGAGGCGCGGTTGAAAATCAAAGCCGAGGTGGAAAATGTTGATTTCCAGACGCCTCGTGGCCTTGAGAAAAGAGTATTCCTTGAACTGACCGGCGGCGGCTGGCTGCGGCGCAAACACAGCCTGATTATGACGGGACCGACTGGTGTCGGAAAGACGTACCTGGCCTGTGCGCTGGCGCAAAAAGCCTGCCGCGAGGGCTTCCGTTGCCTTTACGTCCACTTTTCGGATTTGGTTCGTGATCTGGCCATCGCCCGCGCGGAGGGAGAGATTTACGGACTTGTGCGTCGCTGGGCAAAGCGCGACCTGCTCATCATTGATGACTGGCTGCGCGAACCGCTGACACCGGAACAGGCCAGATGCGTGGTGGACTTGATGGATGATCGCTTTCGTACGCGCTCGACGTTGCTGACTTCTCAGATTCCGGTCAGCGACTGGCATGACCGCTTCCAGGATCCAACTTTGGCGGACGCGGTGCTTGATCGCATTGTCCACGATTCGCACCGCGTGGAACTGAGCGGCGACTCCATGAGAAAAAAGACTTCGAGCTTGACCAAATCGGCCACCTGATCCAAGAAGAAAGGAACCCAGCGTCGTTCACTTCGAGGGTGGCCGATCTGATTTTAGCCGGCCGATTTGATGCGAATAGGCAGTCATCTTCGTGATTACGAACATTAGCGTCCTCTTTTTGAGTATTAGTTGATAATTCCCAGTATAAACAGAGTATCATCATTAGCTATAAGTCAAAAAATAATATTAAAGCTGTGCTATTTTAAGATTTTTTTATTTTAACTCCCCTTTTTAGTTTATGTCACTTTACCTCTTAATATCACACATGAGAGGTGACTCATGTTTTTCAATCCGTTTAAATCAAAAGATATAACCGACCCCTTGAAACCGAAGAATTATAACGACCGCAATCTCTTTTTTAGAATTATAGATGATTTCAAAGAACGTAGCTCGGGTTGTTCGGACCACTGAGGAGGCGGTTTTTAGGGGGTAAGTTTAAAGATTTCACTTGATGCTGTCCCAAATTAAGACTATATTTAGTCTTAAAAGTAAGCAGTGAGGTGCTCATGAAGCTTTCAAACCAAATTAAACCCATCAGTTATCTCAAGGCGCATGCCGCCGAGATCGTACGCAACCTGTCCGAACAGGCGCAACCACTGGTTATTACCCAGAATGGCGAGGCTAAGGCGGTGATTCAGGACATCGCCAGTTACGAGCAGACCCAGGATACCTTGGCGCTGCTGAAAATTCTGGCGCTGGGCAACCGACAGATTGAGGAAGGTAAGGTCCTGCCTGCCGGGAAAGTTATCCAGCGTTTGCGGGAACGCAAGGAAAAGCGTTGATGGTTTTCGAGGTGTTGTTGACCGAAGCTGCTGCCCGCGATCTTGAGAATATTTACGATTACATTGCAGCCCACGACACCGAGGAGAACGCAACGTACGTATTGGACCAGATCGAAAACGCTTTTCAAAGCCTGGCGCAATTACCGGAGCGTGGCGCATATCCCATGGAACTCAAAGCCGTGGGCATCAGGCAATTCCGCGAGATTTTCTTCAAACCATATCGCATCATTTACCAAGTTATGGGCAAGACAGTGTACGTGATGCTTATTGTCGATGGACGCCGAGACCTGCAGACACTCCTGCAGCGGCGGCTCTTTGGTGAGTGAGGAGCACGTTGTTATGATGAACCACTTTAGTAATTTTCTGATCAGCAATCCCCGCTTTTAGTCTGAAAATGTCCGAAAATGTCCACTTCAGGTTGACCAGTGTTTTTGAATTTGCCATTAATTTTAATGCGTTATTTTATAGGTTGTCTGGCATGGCATTCAAGAGGTCGTGGGTTCGATTCCCTCCAGCTCCACCAGAAATTTCCAAGAATTAGGGCTGTTTATCTGAAAAAGATAAACAGCCCTTTTTCGTTTGGTCAACCAGCGGTCAACCGGGCGGTTGGCCAGGGGTAATGGGTTGAAATAGTATGATTTTATGTTTTGTTGAAAAATGGGGTTGTTCGCTATCTAGCCGGAGTTGTTGGGGATATTTTGTGGGCGGTTGAATTTGGGGCAAGGGGGCTTGGACGAAATAGAGGGCGGGGATTTTTTGTAGGAGGTTTTTTTAACATGGATGATCCATGTGATCCTTATCTGATTGATGCAGCAAAAAGATCATTTCGTGATGTCGCAGATCAAGACTATATCGCAGCAAGAGCATGTTACCGGTTGGGGCTAACAATTCAATTTATGCACTTAGCTCATCAGGCAGTCGAGAAATATTTAAAAGCTATACTGCTGTTTAATCGAGTGTCTACTCTTGAAGTAGGGCATCACTTGAAAAAAGCACGCGATAAAATAATTTCCTCTACAAAGTTGAATTTTTCTTTGTCGAAAGAGAGTAATAAATTTTTAAAAATATTAGATAGAAAAGGAAGCAACAGATATTTTGAACATTACCATGAGGCGACACATTTTCATTTGGAATGGCTTGATTTAATTGTTTTTGAGGTTAGAGCATATTGCTATGTTGTAAATTATAATCAAAATATTTGTGGAAAAAAAATTTGTTTGTTGAATCATGAATTAATTAAGATAAAAAATCACAAAGAAGAATTAGATGAGTTTCGTCCTTTGTTTAACGGGTATCTAGAAAAAATATTTTTTGGTAAGAAATATAACATTCGTAATCAACTTGTATGGAGCAACAGATATTGGAAGGGCGAAATTGTAGAGTCAGAAAATGATAATATACATTTTGTAACAGCATATCCAACTCAATGTTTGCATCCAGAATGTTTTGATTACCTTTGCAAATTTATTAAGTTTTCTGGAAACGTTAAGAGAATGGCGAAAAGTATGAAAAAGGAGAATCAAAAATAAAGGCTGAACCCACCACAGGTCCAGCCCTCCAATTTTGCCGTTACAGAATAAACCAAACTCAACCATTCAGACGGGGAAGTAATCCAACTGTCCGAATTTTTTCACCTTCCATTACATGATAGTACTGGTCGGCGGTCATCTTTATCGACGAGTGCCCCATCAAGTGTGATACGGATGCAAGGTCGCCGCCTTTGGACAAAAGGGTTGAACAGAATAAGTGTCTGATATCATAAGAAATAATATCTTTCCCTATCCCAGCCCGTTCACATGCATGGCGGAAACCGTTGTGCAGGCTTTTAATTGGTTTCCCGTGGTATTCCACAAGATGGTCCTTCCGGAAACTCAGTGGGTGGCCCCAGTCTTGCTAATCTCCGGGTAGAATTTTAGCCCGCCACAAAAGAAGTAAATCGCTGTTTTGAAATGCTCCTTATTGCTGTAGCCACAAGCTCGGCGTTTGATGGACATGATCTTGCTGTTCAGCCCCTCCGCAACAGCGTTTGTCACGCGATGCCGACAAAAGGTCACGATGTTGTCCATGTGATCCATGAGCATGTTCGCCACTTTGCCCATAGGCTCGAGCTTCGAGCGTTTGGCCCAAGAACACAATTTCTTCAGAAAACGCTTGGCCCACCCAACAGACAGATAGTCCCACAGTCCGCGAAGACTCTCTTTCATGGCACAGGCTTTGCCCGTCTTCAGATTCGATTTCTTGAGTTCCTCCAGGCGCGGTCGTTGGGAGTCCGAGAGGTTCTCCTCAGCGTATAACCACAAGTATCTGCTGCCTTTCAAAATTTCGTTTGCTTCAGCCATCAGCGCCTTATGTTCCTGGCGGCGTACTTTATCCACGGCTTCCCCTACATGCTGCATGATGTGGAAACGGTCGAATACGATTTTACCTGCTGCATCGGGTACGTTTTCCTTGGTGGCCAGGAAGTATGCCGGCCACATGTCCATTGATACAGCCTTGATTGCCTTGAGCTGTTCGTCGTTCAACTGTTTGTAATATTCTTCAAGGCTTGCCTTTTTGCGTTCCTCGGCAACATATTCAACCGTACCTCGCAGCAAGTCGCAGACAACCGTCATATAGCTATGTCCTTTCCGGAAAGCCTTTTCGTCGACTCCGATGTAGCTGATTTTGCGCTGTTCCTTTCGTGCCATGCCTCGTCGGACAGCTCTTTCCATAACGCCCCAAGCCTGATCCCATGAGATACGCATCAGTTTGCGGGCGCCTTCGACAGTCGAGCATTCTTTCAGAACATCGATGATCAACCTTTCCATGAGCAAGGTAAAACGCGAACCAGGCTCCGCCCAAAAGACCTTGACCTGCTTGACGCCATGCTCGGGGCAATTCACTCGGGGGATCCTTGCATGGATGAAGGTTTTGAACTGGCACGTATCCAAATGCCGCCAAATCCTTTCTTCCACATGATCCCGGCAAGTCAGTTCCTTGCCGCATTCCGGACAAGTCCAAAGCACCTTGCTCTTATGCTCGAGCCAAATATCCACACGGCCTTCAGACGTTTTCAAGTCAACTTTGTCTACAAACCAAGGGCTCTTGACACCCAAAATCTGTCCGTAAAGATCAACATCTCTCATCGGCGATCTCCTCCTGGAAATCGCCTACATTATGCCGCTACCCACGACAAACCCGGAAGGACCTTTTTTCTTACTCATGATCCAACTCCTTTTGGAGCAGGATTATGCCTGGATCAGAGGGGAATGGAAGAAGCAGCTGGTTGGACGCTTACGCATCTTCGCTGGCTCTTCGATAAAATATTCCGATCTGCAACTTGCCCTGGCCGCATACAACGCCGGGCACGCCAATGTGATAAAATTTGGCGGTGTTCCGCCTTTTCCGGAAACGACTCAGTATGTTTCAAGGATTATGCAGCGCTATGACATGCTGCAATTGAACTGACGTATGCTGTATAGGAGAAAACTCTGTGTTTAATAACTTATGCACATTTTACAACATTTTTCATTTTTCTTGGGCTGGAGGTTTTCGTAAACTCACATGTATAGTTGTAATTCCTGGCTCAGAACAGTTCATTTCAATAGTTCCTCCTTGCGCTTTGGTCATTAACATTGCTGAGTATGTGCCTAAACCTGTTCCAAATTTTTTACCAGACGTTACCATTTTATTGAAAAAAATTTTTCGTATACTTTTCGGGACTTCTCCATAATTGCGAATGCTGATACTGCAGTACTCATTTTGACTCAGAATTATTGAAATTGTCTTTTTATGCGGTGAAGCCTCAGAAGCATTGGATATTAAATTCATAAAAATACTGAATAGTAAAAACTCATCACCATAAACCTGAAAGATTTTTCCTGCTTGGCAGTCAGTATCAAGGCATTTTATTTCAATATCTTGTTTTAAATACAGTAGGGTCTTACGCATTCGCTCAACCACAGTAATCAAAATTTTGTAGAGATTAACATTGGTAAGCTCGGGCTGATATGTGCTTTCTTCTAGTCGATACAGAATTAAACTTGAGTTTAAAATTTCGAGCATCTTTTCCCCGCTCTCCAGCATAACCCCTACTATTTCCTTTTGACTCTCAGTTAAGGTAGAATCATCAAGAAGGAGTTTCGGTAAAGATACCGAAGCGACCAAAGAGCCTCTAAGATCGTGCTGAAGCAGTCGATCAATAAATTCTTTGACGTCTAATTCTTCTTTTAGATCAGACAATTCCTTTTTAAGGAGGGAAATTGCTGAGACAGATTTTTCCAAATCTGCTTTAGCAGTGCTCAATTGCCACTCAAGGCTCAGTTGATTAAGATGTGAAGTGCTTAAAAGCTCCGTTGCATCAAGGCTGGCGGCGTCCATTGTTTCTAAATTTGAATTTGCCCTTTTTAATTTTGTTTTCAAATTTTTAAGTTGAGCTTTTTGGTTTATAATTTTTTGAATATATGGAAAGAGAAAATGTTTTTTATTTACAGGCTCAGATGACATTTTTACATACTCAATTACTGTTGCCCAACAAATAATGATGCCGGTACAAAAAATTGCCAAAAACAATAACGTCCGTGGAATAGCAAACGACCAGATAAATAATGATACCGTTACTTCTCCAGTATTTTGACTGAGAAAAAATGAATAAAGTAGCATAAGTACTATAATAACAGTTAAGTACCCCTTCTGCTTTATTTTCGCGAGCATCCCTCTCATCCTTTCACTCCAAAACGGAATCGTGCACCATCTACTCACTGTTACTTCTTTCCATTGTAGGCTTTCTCACATCCATTTGATGAATAAGTGAACGAAGAATTTTATAAAATTATTAATAATTTCAGAGAGTTGATATCTACATATAGCACTTATGCATTGCCTGTCTCAGGATATCAAGTGCGTGCATATTTGCAAATATCTTCCTTGAAATCCTCGATCAACATTTCCGTCAATGAAGGCCTGAAACTTGCGATTGCATTGACTAACACCTCTGTGGTTACTAAGAAGTCGACATTACTTTCATATTCCGTTTCAAAGGCATGCTGAGCAACGGTTTGAAAAAGATACTCAATATCAGCTGGGGTGAATTTTGAAGTTAAAGAAACAAGGTGCTCCACATCTACAATCCCTATGTTCAACTTCGTCAAATAATATTCCAGTATAGTCTTTCTTTCGTCATCACCCAAGGTGCCAACTGGGATCACGCAATCAAAACGCCCAGGACGAAGCAGAGCGGAGTCCAACTGGCGGATGTAATTTGTCGCACAAACGAGTAATATCTTGTTGGTATTACTCTTAATGAGTGGGACTTGCTTGAGGAACTCGTTAGTGATGGATCTGTCAACTCTGTTCGCGGTATCACGGTTTCCTGCAAGTTCTTCAAATTCATCGATAAAAAGGACAACTTCGTCCAGATTCCGCGCTTTTTCCATGATTCCGCGTAGATGTGCTCCAATTTTGTTTACACCGTGAGCCATGAGCATACTCGGCACTATCTCAATAAACCACCATGCCAGTTTTCCAGCCATCGCCTTGACAAAATGTGTTTTACCGGTACCAGGCGGTCCGAAAAAAATGATGGTTTTAGGCGGAATGACACCGTGCTTACTAGAGAGTTTGTCCTCCACCAGGGGTAATATGACCCTCTTTTCGATCAGCTTTTTAGGAGGTTGGGTATCGGCAATGGTATCCCAGATGTCACTGCTGATCGTCCGCGCTCCCATCTGCAGTAAAAGCTCTTCCTGGTGGTGTGTGACAAGTTCTTCGTCCGTTCCAATATTTTCAATAAAATCGTTGCAAGCAATCCTGAAGCCGACATCACGGTTCAACCTTTCGGAAAGCATCCACTTATGCCGCATTATTTTCTGCCAAAGATCCGAAGCTGCGTCCTGTTCGAATTTGACGCCGCTGGCTTCAAAAAGGATGCTGGCGCACGCTTCCGGGGTGGGTAATTCGGCTGTCTTTTCCAATAAGTATCTCCTTCAAAGATTTTTCAAAAAAAGGTTTCCCAACGGCAACAGCTAGCTCGTTACCAAGGCCAAAGAAATTTACCATTAATTACGCTTAACATCTTAACCGCTGTTTATATAGATAACACAGAATTGTGAGTTGTCATAATCTAGTTTCAGTCCTCGACGAACATCATTATTGGACGAGTATGCCAGCCTCCTTAGGATATGCTCAATTATGTTCATCTTTTCAAACGGTTATTGCCAATCCAGCTTTCTAAAACTCAATGCAAGCCCGCATGATTTATTTTCTCAGCAGATTTTGCCTACAAACACAATTTCTGAATAAGCGAGTATCCTTTCATATCAAAAACGAAGCAGTCACAATGACGCATAGGCTGTCTATTGCTGTAATTTACGAATGTTACAAATCAATCCATGTAAATTTATAACAATCGAAAAATATAAAGGACTATTTCTTTTAATTGTGTTATATAAGAAATAGTCTCGATTTTAGAATTGAGATTCGCCAACAGGAGGCATTATATTGTGAAAATTCTTCTAGTCTACCCTACTTATCCAGATACCTTCTGGAGCTTTAAACATGCGTTGCCGTTTATTTCTCGAAAAGCGGCCTTTCCTCCACTGGGTTTGCTGACGGTTGCCGCCATGCTGCCGGCGCAGTGGGAAAAACGACTTGTAGATGTCAACGTCACCCCCCTTAGTGACGAAATCCTAGCCTGGGCCGACATGGTTCTGGTCAGTGCGATGCTCATCCAGGAAACCGGAGCCAAAGACGTCATTGCCCGAGCTAAAGCCATGGGTAAAATCATCGTTGCAGGAGGACCAGCGATTACAGCCCAGCCCGAGCGTTTTCAGGGGGTGGACCATTTCGTTCTCAACGAGGCTGAAATCACATTGCCGCTTTTTCTTGAAGACTTGCGGCTCGGAATACCAAAGCCAGTTTATACCTCCACCGAGAGGCCGGATATTGCGCTTACGCCTATCCCGCAATGGGATTTGCTCAACTTCCGGGACTATGTGACTATGCCCGTACAGTATTCACGCGGTTGCCCATTTGATTGTGAATTCTGCGACATCGTGGTGATGAACGGACACCGTCCAAGAGTAAAATCGTCCGATCAGATGCTGGGTGAGATCGAAAGCCTTTACGACGCAGGTTGGCGTGGTACGGTCTTTATCGTGGACGACAACTTTATCGGTAACATCGCATCGGTGAAACAATTCCTGCCCCGGCTCATCGACTGGCAGAAGGCGCATGGATTTCCCTTCAAGCTTATGACCGAGGCAAGTATCAACCTAGCGCACGATGACGATCTCATACGCATGATGAGCAAGGCCAATTTTCATAAAGTGTTCATTGGTATCGAATCTCCCTCCACGGCGAGTCTCGATGAATGCGGGAAAATACAGAATTTAAAAACAGATATTCCCGAAGCGGTGGTAAAACTGCACCAGCACGGTCTGCAAGTCATGGGCGGGTTCATTGTCGGGTTCGACAGCGATACGGAAAGCATCTTCGAACAGCAAATTCGTTTTATCCAGCAGGCTGGCATAGTGACGGCCATGGTGGGACTGCTCAATGCTTTGCCCCGCACCCGACTTTGGCGACGTCTGCAAAGTGAAAATCGCCTGCTGCAGGAAACTTCCGGTGAAAACACCGACGGTACCTTGAATTTTATTCCAAAAATGGATGCAGACGCATTAGTTGCAGGCTACCGCCGCATCATCGGCGAATTGTATTCCAGGCGTATATACTATAAACGCATCCACCTATTTTTACAGCATTATACGCCAACTGCACGTTCACACATCACATTGAATGACATTCTGGCCTTGATCCAAAGCATGTTACGCATTGGGATATTCTCTCGAGCGAACGTGCTCTATTGGAAACTCCTGTTCAAGACGGCGCTGACCAATTTCCACAGCCTGCCCGTGGCCATCGAGTTGAGCATTTGCGGGGAGCACTTCAATAAAATGCGTACCCGGTTGTTTACCGCTGGGAAAGCAAAATCAAAATCAGCCCCCAGCTTGTGCAATCAAACAGAATGACATTCCGTGTTCCCCCTTCCACAATATATGACGGGGAGTTGTTTGAATGAGAATGAGGATCTTAGGGAAGCACTGATCAATAAGGGTCTCCTGAACTTGTCGCCGAATATTTTCAAAAATTCAGAGTCGGGAGCTCTTTTTTGTCAAATTTTCCTCGATTTTTACTGTTATTTTATCTGAATAACGCCCTTTTATCCGGAAGAGGGCGCACGTCTCCTCAGGCTGGCAGTGGCCTGCCAGCCCGGATGCACATCAAGATGTTCGCGCAGGTGAACAGCATATGCAACCGATGCGTATTTTTAGCTAGGCCACGGTAGACTGCCTTGCTGTACCCAAAGAAGCGTTTGACGATCAGGAACGGGTGCTCCACCTTGCAACGGACCGAGGATTTGCGCCGCTCGATTTGTTTCTCCCAATTGGGCAGATAGTCAGGAACCTTCTGCACGCTCCCCACTCGCCGATTGATTCGGTAGTCAATGGAGCAAAAATGCTCATTACCGGCTATTTCCTCTCGCTTTTCAATGCCAATGTAGCCCGCATCCCCGTAGACCACCTCATCGTCTTCACGCAGGAGGCGTGATGCCATCTTTATGTCATGAACATTGGCGGCAGTGGTTTCCAAGCTGTGTACATAGCCGCTGCCCGCGTCCACGCCAATGTGGGACTTCATGCCGAAATAATACTGGTTGCCTTTTTTGGTCTGGTGCATCTCGGGATCACGCTCTTTCTTTTCATTTTTGGTCGAGCTCGGAGCCTGAATGAGCGTGGCATCCACAATGCTGCCGCCGCGCATCAGATAACCGCACTTTTCAAGCGTTGAGGTAAATGCCTGAAAAAAAAACTTGGCAATATTGTGCTCTTCCAACAAATGCCGGAACTTGAGCAACGTTGTGGCATCCGATACCTGTTCGTCGACAAAATTGATTTTCATGAACCAGCGCAAAGCGTAGCTGTCATAAATGGCATCTTCCACGCCTTCATCCGAAAGGTTGAACCAGCATTGTAAAAGGTACATGCGCAGCATTTTTTCAATGCCCATAGGCGGACGTACGCGCTGACCTCTCGGGTAGTAAGGCTCAATGTAGGACACCCATTCTTCCCAGGGGATGAACTCATCCATAGCCAGCAAAAATTCTTCACGTTTTGTCATCCGTTTGCGCAAACTGTACTCGACGTCACTAAAACTGAGCTATTTCATGAATTCCTCCCATGGATGAGAGGGCTATAATGGAAAATCAGTCGGTTGACGATCATAAAACAGGATTAAATCAGCGGTTCCTTAGCTCTTCTTGCAGTTTGTATAACATTGCGGCTATAATAAAAAAGCTACAAAGCTTGCTTCAGGCAGGAGCCAATTTCCGCTTGGTCGACGGGTGTAGCATGGAAACTGAGTACTATATTAACCTAACTCACAATACCTCCTTACTCTTGGCCGTGGTCGTGTTGTATGACATTACTGCGGCCAGATGGACCATAGGAAAATCGAAACGCCAACAGGTTCTCGCGGGCTTGTTTCTTGGCGCCATCAGCCTTGTTATCATCTCCACCACCTGGCCCCTCATACCTGGGGAGCTGCTGGACGTACGATCCATCCTTTTTGCCGTCACTGGTCTTTTTTTTGGGGCCATTCCCTCTCTTATCGGCGCGGTCTTCTCGGCTTTTTTTCACCTCTGCCTGGGAGGTATAGACGAATGGATAGGCGTCATCTTGATATTCGCGTCCATGGCGATAGGGCTCATATGGCGTCACTACCGCCGGGAGCGTTTATCCAGCCTGTCGTGGGGAGATCTGTATCTGATGGGATTGGCGGTACACATCGTTATGCTGGCTCTGCTGTTTCTGCTACCTTGGGAAATCGCCAGCGAGGTCCTTTCCCGGATCGCAGCGCCAGTTCTTCTCATTTATCCCCTTGGTGTGATGCTGTTTGGGAAGTTTCTGTCCTGGAGGCTGCATCGGGAGGAGTCAGGGCTGCTTACCAGAGAGAGTGAGGAGAAGTATCGCGCCCTCTACAATTCCGTGATGGATCCTGTCCTTGTGGCTGATATAGACACCGGAATCTTTATCGAATGCAATCAAGCCGCGGAAGAGTTTTTGGGCCGCACGCGATCGGATATCATAGGGCTTCATCAGCGGGAGTTGCATCCCCCAGAAGATATCAATCCTGAGGGCTATTCGAAGCATTTTGCGCAAGAAGTGAAGCGTCCGGGGACTGCCAATGCTGTAAGATTTCTCAGGCCTGATGGCGAGATCGTACTGGCCGACGTCAGTACAAGCAGCTTTCAGCTTCAGGGCAAAAATCTCCTTTTGGGAGTGTTTCATGATGTTACAGAAATCAAGCGGACCGAAGCGGCCCTGCGAGCTTCAGAAGCGAGCCTAAACCTTGCGGCGGAAACCGGAGGGCTTGGTCTGTGGGATTGGCAAGTTGCTGAGGACACGGCGACGCTAAGCGATTACTGCCTATCAATGAAGGGATTAGTCCGCGATGAATTCAGCGGCTCCATCGCACAATGGGATAACGCTATACACAAAGACGATCATGAGCGCGTGTGGGCGGCGCTAACAAGGCATCTGAACGGTGAAACAGAGCGCTTCGAGGCCGAGTATCGTTTCTGGCGTAATGACCGCGAGTGGTACTGGGAGCAAGTCTCGGGCAAGGTTATTGAATGGGATGCGAACGGCCAGCCCCTTCGCATGCTAGGCTACCACAAAGACATCTCCGATAAAAAAGAAACCGAACTCAGGCTCCAGGAAACCACGGCGATACTCATGGCGGCCATGGACAATAGCACAGCGGGAGTCGCCATTGCTGACGCTCCGGATGGGAAACTGCGATATGTGAACAAAGCCGGATTGGCTATTCGAGAGGGGGGACCGGAGACGCTGGTCGATGGGGTTGTCGCCGAGGATTATGTATCTGTCTACAATATCCATTACCTGGACAGGACCCCATACCGCAAGAACGAAGACCCTTTGGCGCGGGCTATTCTCAATGGAGAGCACGTCATTGAGGAATTCCTCATGCTGCGCCCAAGCGGAGAGTTTCGCAATGTGATGGTCAACGCCGCCCCGGTGCTAAATGAGGATGGCGCTGTTTCCTCCGCGGTTGTTGTCTTTTTCGACATTACCGACACCAGAAAGATCGAACAAGGTCTGGAGATGTTTTTCGCCATGTCCCTGGACTTGATTTGTATCGTCGACATTCTTAGCTCCAAATTCGTCAAAGTGAATCCCGCGTTTTTCAAGGTTCTCGGCTACACGGAAGAAGAGTTGCTGGAAAGCTCTTTCATGGATTTTATCCACCCCGAGGATGCTCCAGAGGCTCAGCTCATCCTTGAGGAGAAGCTCAGAAAGGGAGAAGCCGTTCTTCACTTTGAAAATCGCTACCGCAGTAAAAATGGAGAATACCGCTGGTTGAGCTGGGTCTCACATCCACAGCTTGAGCAAGGGGTGACCTACGCGCTGGCCCGGGACGTGACGGAGTGGAAGAAAGCAATGCAGAGGATACAAGAAAGTGAAGCCAAGTACCGGGCGCTCTTTTCCGAAGCGGTTGACCCTATTCTGGTTACAGAGGACGAAACCGGAATGATCATCGAGTGCAATCAGACGGCGGAGCGCTTTTTCGGTATTCCTCGAGAGCGATTCCTTGGAATGCATTATGAGGTAATTTTACCGCAATGGGATTGGGCTCATGGGAAGAGTGCAACTGTTCAAGATTATTTGAGTAAAGTGGGCGACGCCAATGAACTCACTGTCATGGCCGCAGGAGGCGTGGAGCGCTTTATTTCGCTGAGGACAAGTATGTTCACCCTCAATGGCAGGCAGGTGGTCATGGGAATGTTCCGCGACATCACCGAACAACGAATCATGCAGGACGCCCTGCAATTTAGCGAAGAGCGGTTTGACAACGCCATGCGAGCCGTTAACGATGGGCTCTGGGACTTGAATATCGAAACCGATGAAGTGTTTTTTAGTCCTCGATTGTATGAAATGCTCGATTTCGCTCCCAATGAACTGCCCGCATCCTATGAAACCTGGCTATCCCTTCTTCATCCTGAGGATAAAGAGCGGGCGGCCGGTATTGTAAACGGCGTCATCCAAAACACCTCGGAGCGTATGGAAACGGCGTCTTTTTCCATGGAAATGCGCATGCGGAGGAAAAACGGCGGTTGGAAATGGATACTCTCTCGTGGAGGCGTCACGAAATATAATGATGCGGGACTTCCTGTTCGTCTTACTGGCACTCATGTGGATATCACTGAACGAAAACACCTTTTCGAAGAATTGAGGAAAAGCCAGGAGCGCCTGGCGCTCGCAGTTGAGGGAACTCTAGTCGGTTTGTGGGACTGGAGAGTCCAGAGTGGTGAGGTGTACTTCAACGAACAATGGGCGATCATGGTTGGGTATACTTTGAAAGAGTTAGAGCCCCTTTCGATCCAGACGTGGATGAGCCTCTGCCACCCGGAAGACCTCGAACGGTCTGAAAAGTCTTTGCAAGATCACTTTCAGGGAAAGACGCAATTCTACCAATGTGAAGCCAGGATGCGGCACAAGGACGGACATTGGATTTGGATTCTTGATCAGGGGAAGGTTGTTGAATGGGATGAGCAGGGAGCTCCTATACGCATGGCTGGAACTCACCAGGATATCACTGAACGCAAGAACGTCGAGCAGGCTCTCAAGGAAAGTGAAGAGCACTATCGCAGCCTGTTCGACTCGACCCCTAATCCGATCTTTGTCTATGATCCGGAGAAAGACCGCTTCGTCAATGCGAACCCTGCCGCCACTGCCATGTATGGCTTTAGCCTCGAGGAGTTCAAGAAACTGGGTAAGAAGGATATCTCCGCTGAGTTAGCAAGGACAGAGGAGGTCGTGCAACAGTTAGCAGGTTCGGAGAAACCTCTCCTGGTCAGTCGCCGCAAACATAAGAACAAATCAGGCGGAATACTGACCGTAAGCATGACCTCCAGCCCTGTTCGCCTGCGTGGAAAACTATTCCACAGCACCATCATCCAGGATATATCTGCACAGGTGGAGCATGAGCGAAAGCTTGTGGAAGCCAAGGAGGCCGCAGAAGAGGCAAGTAAAGCTAAATCCGAATTCCTTGCCAACATGAGTCATGAAATACGAACCCCGATGAACGGCGTCCTCGGGATGTTACAATTGCTGCAAATGACCGGTATTAACGAAGAGCAGAAAGAGTACGTTTTATCCGCTATTCAATCTTCCAAGCGTTTGACACGCCTGCTATCAGACATTCTCGATTTGTCCAGGGTAGAGGCGAATCGGCTTACAATCCAGTCACAGCCGATGAACCTCGTTGAATTGCTCAAGCAAACATGCGAACTTTTCAAGTCAACTGCACAGCAGATCAAGATTGAGCAGTTCTGCTATGTTGATCCTGGGGTTCCAAGTGTTGTGAACGGGGACGCTCCGCGTCTGCAGCAGGTCTTGACCAATCTAATCGGCAATGCGTTCAAATTTACTAAGGAAGGACGCATTGTTGTCGAAGCATATCCGTTGGTAACATCTGATTCGAGTCAGGTTCGTGTTCTTTTTAGCGTAACGGACACCGGCATCGGCATAACAGACGAAAAGATTAAACAGTTGTTTCAGCCTTTCTCGCAGGTGAATACAGGCTATCGGAGGGATTACCAAGGCGCGGGCTTGGGTCTCTCTATCTGCAAAAAACTGATTGAACTTATGGGAGGGACCATTGCCATAGAAAGCGAACCAGGCGAAGGCACCACCGTCCACTTTTGCATCACCTTCGGCGTGGGTGAGCCTGTTATGAAGCAGGAGGTTTCCTCGCCAGGAATTGGAAGGAGCAAGCAACTTCGAATTCTGCTGGCAGAAGATGAGAACGTGAACAGCCTCGCTACTACCAAGTTGCTGGAGAAAAAGGGACATACCGTCAAAGCCGCCAAGGATGGCCAGGAAGCAATTGCCCTTCTCAAGGAAGACAGTTTTGACGTAATTTTGATGGACATCCAGATGCCTGTCATGGACGGCGTTGGAGCCACCAAAGCCATTCGAGGGGGAGATGCGGGACAAGACAAGAAGGACATTCCGATTATTGCCATGACAGCCTATGCCATGGGTGGTGACAAGGAAAAGTTTTTGGAGGCGGGCATGAATGGGTACATTGCCAAGCCGGTGGATATGGACGAACATCAAAGGGTAGTGACAGAGGCGCTTGAGACTGCCAAAGCTAAACAATGATGCCTTTCTTTGCGGACCAGTGGCCTTGTAGCCGTATCCGGTCGGCGAAACATCCCAACGAGGATTGATACGATGGAGGACTTTCAACTGAGAAGTGGCCCCAGTTGTTTGGACCACTATGCGGCAAATTTAAGGTGGACTGGTTCTATGGATCACGCCGCCTTGCCGGGACAATCCTGAGGGGCGTGCCCCTCAGGATTGAGCTGCTTATATACCTGCATCGGCTTCGCTCCGTCAAAGGCGAAGTGCGGGCGTCGATTGTTGTAGAAATCAAACCACCACGCTAGCTCCTGGCGTATTTCCCGAGTCGTTTCCATCTCTTTTAGGTAGATGCGAAATCGCATCCAAATCGGCCACCGAAAATCATTGAAACCGGCCACCCAGTCGCACGGAAACCGGCCGCCTAATCGTATTGAAACCGGCCATTTTTTCGTCGTAAATGCGATTGGCCGGCCGATTTGATGATTTTGTCTGCTATAAAGTGAAATTCGACGCTGGATAACCGTCAACACGGTACTCCCCTCCAAAATCACCTTGGAGGGAGAAGATGCCGAAAGCGAGGTTGTCCATGCGAGAAATAAAGGAGCTGTTGCGGCTTCATTTCAATCACAAACTGTCCCTGAACAAAGCGGCCAGCGCTTGTGGAATCGCCGGATCCACGGCTCAGGAGTACGCCAAGCGGTTCAAGGATTCGGGATTGCCATGGCCGCTGCCAGGCGACTTTGACGGCAAAACGCTCAACTCTCGGCTTTTCAAGCTGCCTCCGAATCCCGAACGAAACAAAACGCTTCCCGACTGGCCAGCCGTACGGACCGAACTGGCCCGCAAAGGAGTCACCCTCAAGCTGTTGTGGAAAGAATACCGCCAGGAATATGCTGACGGCTACAGTTGCCCAGTTTCTTCGTCTCTACAAAGAGTGGGCCGGGACGCTGGACGTCACCATGCGTCAGACGCACTTTGCCGGCGAGAAAATGTTCATCGATTTCACCGGAATGACCATGGACGTCATTGACCCTGAAACGGGCGAGGTGTCTGCCAAGCAGATTTTCGTGGCCGCTCTTGGGCACAGCAACTATACTTTCGTCCGCGCGCTGGACAGCTAGAGTCTGGAGGACTGGATCGAGGCAAACAAAAGTGCTATAGCCCTGGTCTCCACCACATCAGCGCTGGATACAAAACAGCCATTTGTAGTATGATTTAATAAATAATATTCTAGGGACTACTTCATGCGCATTTGAACAAAATGCCAAGGAGGGGGGATAATTATGAAAGGATTGTTTACTCGAATACCGCTACGCGTGAAACTGTATGCTTCCAGCGTATTGTCGCTCATTCTGCTTGGCATATTAGTTGTCCTGTTTCTCAACATTAAAAACATGATGGCCGACCTGACCGCCCAAGAAGAGGAATTTAACGTAATATCATCCGACATTCTCTCCACAGAACGCGCTATCCGCGACTATATCAACAACAATATCAAAATCGTCGATATGGAGAATAAATATAATGCTTTGTCCGCGTCTCTCCAGAACGGACCGATCAAGGATATATTTTCTTCTTTATGGGAGAAGATTGTTGAATTTGAAAAAAATCGTGTAAGAAACGAGGCCATTGATTCCAAAATTTCTGAACTTGCCCAAAGCTCCATTGAGATGTCCAATGGCTTTATCACGTCCATGAGCGAACAACTTGCTGATGAGATCAAGAGGCATGACGTAACAGTGTTGCAAAGAAAGACCATTGCCGGTGCGATAGTAAATACTTCAGCAAACTATGAAATTATTGTCCGCTTCTTACGGTTGAAAGAAGATCCTTCTCAACGGGGAGAAATGTTGAATTTTATCAACATTCTTTTGGATAATGTAGAAAGAGACATTAAGATGCTGGCCAACACACCGTTCCATACGTTGGCCATTGAAGCAAAGAGATTAAACACTGAAGTAAAAAAACTTGTTATTGAATATACAATGCATGTGGACAGGCAAAATGCAATTGAGGTTGAGGTTACGGAAACAGTTGACAACATCATTCTTCTCCTTGAAAAACAAAGTGCAAGCCAGCGCCAAGAATTTTCACAGACCATTCAACAAGGTTTTTTTATTTTCTTCCTGGTCATCTCTATTTCCGTTGTCTGTAGCTTGCTGATCACCTGGTTGACCAACAGGGACATTTTCCGCCAGATCGGTGGTATTGTAAGCATCGCGCAGCGCATTGCCGACGGCGACATGGAAGCGAAGGTGGAAACCGGCGGCGCCGGGATCCTGGGGAAACTTACGCTGGCTCTGCAAACAATGGTCGTATCACTGAAATCCATGGTCAATGACGCGGAAAAATCCCGTGAAGAGGCCAACAAACAGGCCGAGCTGAGCACCGTCGCCATGGAGGAGGCCAAAGAGGCCCGGCAGGAAGCCCTGGACGCCAAACGCAAGGGCCAACTTGAGGTGGCGGACCATCTCGACGCCATGGTAAGGCAACTTTCCGATTCCAGCCAATCGTTACGTTCGAAAGTGGACCAGGTCTCCGCGGGCGCGGATTCTCAAAACAGGAGCCTCACCGAAACCGCCACGGCCATGGAGGAAATGAACGCCACGGTGTTGGAGGTGGCCAACAACGCTGAGCAAGCCGCGGGCAATTCCGAGTTGGCCAAGGACCATGCCCAGACCGGCGCTTCCATTTTCAACGAAGTGATCTCGTCCATCGGCAATATCCAGGCCCAGGCCACCATTATGAAAGAAGGCCTGGGGGAGTTGGGCAACCGCGCCGAAGGCATCGGCACCATCCTGGATGTCATCTCCGATATCGCAGACCAGACAAACCTGCTGGCCCTCAACGCGGCCATTGAAGCGGCCCGTGCCGGTGAAGCCGGTCGCGGTTTCGCCGTTGTCGCGGACGAGGTACGCAAACTCGCGGAAAAGACCATGCAGGCCACCCGGGAGGTGGGGGAGGCCATCCACGCCATCCAACAGGAGACGAGCACCAATATCAGCGCCATGGAACAGGCCTCGGAGGCGGTAGAGCACAGTACCGATCTGGCGGGCAAGGCCGGTGAGGCGCTGGATCAGATCGTGGAAAGCGTTCTCTCGTCCACAGACCAGGTGCGCGCCATCGCCACTGCGGTGGTGGAGCAGACCCACGCCAGCGAAGAGATCACCCGCACGATTGAGACTGTCAACCAGGTCTCTTCTGATACGGCCGACAACATGTCCCAATCGCGGGAAGCGTTGGAAGAGCTGGCTGATCTAGCCACCCGGATCAGCGCTTTTATTTCCAAGCTCAGGGAGGACAGCAAATGATTTTTGTCATATAGCATTGTATATTACTGAAGAACCGTGATGTTTTTATGTCGACTAATGGACGTGTCAGGGAATGCAGACAGATATGAATCCCACCGGGAACCTCCCACAAGACCCCATCCATCTCCCCAAATTTCATAGAGATATATTAATGTGAGGGATCGCAAGACCAGACTTTTTGATCTTCGCGGTTTTCTTTATCAAGTCGAAGTACCCAAGGACTGGAGTTGCCCCGATTTCGTGGACAAGTAATCCCATTTCCTTGCAGTTGGGGAGAACGCTCTTCGAGTTTCAGTCTTTTTGATCATGTATATCAGAGCTACTAATCACTATACCTTTTTGAGAGGTCAACCTTTCCCCACGTGAAATCCCGTGAAGAAACTTCACAACAATTCGAAAAGAAAAGATTTTTTTGAAAATCAGGAAGCCGCTTTGAATTCGGCCAGGGCATTGACCAGCCGCTGACAGGCAGGGATGTCAGCATCGCAGTTTGCCAGAACGAACTCGGCTGTGGCGTGGATGTCGCGCCAGCGGGGGCGCGACGGAAGGGTCTTGATGGCAAGATATTTGTCCAGGGTCTGGGTTCTGAAGTAGCCGTCCTTTTCCAGGTAGACGTTCCAGATGCCCGATTTCTCGGCCAGCTCCACCTTGCCCCCGTGCCCCGCCGCCGACCAGCAATCCAGAGCCAGCTCCATCACGGTCACGGCCAGGAGGCGTCTTTCTTCTAGGGGGTCATTCGTTGTCAGACACTTGCCAAGGCGCATCAATAAATCATCCAGGGCCTTTAGGTCGTCGAGCACGAATTGAGATTCCTGCCTGTCGTTGATGTCCAGGGAAGTGACTGTTTTTTCAAGCTTCAGGATGCGCTGCCGGTTGGCGTTCAGGTCGCGCAGCATGTTTGCGGGAACATGCTCTATGCGTTTTCTGTCTTCTGTCCTTTTCAAGCCCGAGCCCGTTTTTTTCTGCTTGCGCACGAGCACAAGCAGCAGGGGGGCGTTTGCCAGTTCGATACCGGTGATCAGCAGGTTGGCTGACAGGCTCTTGTTTCCCTGCGCCAGCCGGACGTCCTGGAAGGCACAGGCCTTGCCCAAAGGAGGACCTTCGCCTTCGATCATTTCCAGCAAGGCGGTCGAAACCGGGGTTTTCTGTGTTTCCAGCATATCAGAAAACGGCCGTCCTTTCAGCTTGTCGCATCCGAATCCCGAGAGCCGTGAAAAAGCGTTATTGCAGAAGCAGATTTCCCTGTCCTCGTTCAGGGCGATCACGGCTTCTTTCAGGGAATCGAACATGCCTGTCATGCCTGCAAGAAGTGTTTGTCGTCCGTCGCCGCTTGCGGACCGTGAGAATTGTTCCAGCTTGGAATAGGCCCGTGCATAGCGAGAGGAAACGAAAAGGGAATAGGCCAGGATAAAAAGCAGCACACCGAAAAGCCCGAAATCGGCCGAGGTCACGATGTTCAAGTCGAAAAGGATGTCGTCCAACTCGGCGTAAGCCAGGCCCAGGTAGCCTGGTGCAAGCAACAGGATTCCATGCTCCCTGCGTATTGCATCCAGAGTAAACATGGCGAAGATATAGGCATAAGCCCCCCGCGTAAGCAGAAAATAGACGAAAAGCGCGGGGTCGTACGCGTTTGGGGGAGTGGCCAGGATGTAGCTGATGTAAAGTGCTCCCAACACTAGATAGATCCCGGTCACGGTTTTTCCGTATTTTTTGGGGGACAGGGTCTGGTAGAAGAGCAACAGCAGCGGGGTGGTCAGTCCGTAGGGCAGGGTCGCCAGGGTCACATACAACCCCCAGCTGAGCTTAAGCCCCACGGCGTTCATCAGATAACCGGACGTGGGGCTGAATCCCGTTGCCACGGACCAGAAAAAGCAGAACAATCCGAAATATAAATTCGCTTTGAAAGAGCGGCGCAGGAAGTAGAGCGCAAAGTGATACAGGCTCATACAGAGCAAAGCCCCGCTCACAAGTGCGCCCGAGAGCCAGAGAAATCGCATGTGCCCCTGAATGTCTTGTGCATTTCCCAGCATTATCCAGCCGCCAAGCCCCCCCTGGGTGTTGTGGTGGTTGGAGATTTGGATCACGAGTTCAATGCTCGGGGCTGCTGAAAAGCTGGCAATGCTGAAATGGCCTTGGGGCCGCTCCTCGTTTTTTTGGCAGGCTGGAGTGCCGCTGGCTGCCAGGGCTTTGCCGTTGACGAAGATTTTGCAAACCGAAAGCGTGCCTGTTGTCAGCAATGAGAACGATCCATGAGCATCGGGAGGCAATTGGACCCTGAGGCGGTAGGTTCCGCAACCGATTGCGTTGAGGGGCTTTCCGCGCGTTGTTGTCCCTTGCCAGATGTGGGGGAGCTGCAGGTAGTCCGGCGACGTTTCGGGCAGCGGGAACTGTTCCGGATTAAGCAACCGCCCCTGGACGAATTGCCACTCTCCAGCAAGGCTGGCTGTACCGTACGTATTGAAATCCCAGTGCGAAAGATCGATTTTGCCTTTACTGGCAAAGGAATGTTGCGCCGCATCAGAGCAGGATGTGAGGAGGCAGCAGCCCAGCAGCATGAAGACCAGGCCTGCAACACGGAATCGAAACAGGGGCAGCTTCTGCAGCGTCATGGCCTCTACTATGAAGACTCGAATAACAGGTGGCATCTCAAGAAAACTTGCCTTGTAACCATCTCTTTGTCCAGATGTGATTACTTGGAACAACAGGCTTTGCCTTACCTGCAGTGACGTTTTTCGTCGCCTTGAACCAGCGATCGGAAACGTTTCATCGTCCTCCCTGGACAGTATGGGACGCATCTTGCCAAGCCAAAGCCAACCACTGTAAATGAAGGAATAAGATTCTGAAAAATTTTTTCTCTGAGGAAGTTTGGGGTCGTTCCAACAAAGGTGCCGAAAATTCCCCAGAGGACCGTTTAATAAACTGAAACAAATGAATTTTACGCAAAGATCGACCTCCCGTTTTAGGGAATGCTTGAAGCTAAGATTTTAGGAGGAGAATGCCGAAGTTATGTAAGCGCAATTTTTTCACCCTTCCCAATTTTTAACGCGCCAATTCCTCAGCGGCAACACGCCTTTATTTTCTTCTTTAGACGTCATGCCCGGCAGCCTTTCAAAAAGAAAGAGCAGATACCGCAGCGGTTCCAGCCGTTAGCCTTCGCCTTCTCGACCAAGCTATACAAGGCCGCGCTAGCCGTAACGCCTCTTGGTGAACCAGAAAAGAGCCTGTTTTTCCGACCGACCGCAAAGGGTCGAATGGCGTTTTCGGCGAAATTGTTATCAGGCAGCAAGATGCCGTCTTCGAGATACGTTTCAACCCGCTCCCACTGTCCCAAGGCGTAGGAGATGGCTCGGCCGAGCAGGCTTTTCGAAGGAGTGATCTCTCCTCGTTCCAGAAGCGGGTGAATCAAGAAAAAAGCGCTGTGGATTATGTGGGTAAAAGGTAGTTTCCGGGGTACCGCTTACTGAATAGCGGATGACTCGTCCTCGCCCTCCAGAGTCTGGTCAGATTCAAGAACAAAATGCGCTGCCTACTGAAGCGTAACAGACCGATGTCGTTTGAAGAAAGGATACGCCGCGTCAACTCGTACTGCGTTGGCAGGCTGGGCTGCTTCCAGCTTGCGAAATGCAAACGCTTCCTCCTGGAAATGGAAGGATGGATACGGCGAAAACTGCGCTGCGTACGTCTGAAGCAATGCAAGCGTGTCAAGACGATGGCGGAGTTCTTCATGAGCCTCGGTGTGTAAGACTTCAATGCGTGGATGCAGGCCGCATCGGGCAAAGGGAGGTGGAGAATGTCCAGAATCCGGACAGCCCACCGGGCTATGAACAACGATTGGTTCAGGGCGCAGGGCCTCGTTAGCTTGATCAGAAGATACGAAGTGTTGAAAGTAGAGAGAAACCGCCGTGGTACCGAGCAGGCATGTCCGGTGGTGTGAGAGGGGGAGACCGTGAGGAATCCCCCTACTCGATTTGTATTTGACTCGTACTGCAATACGTTACTGTATAGCGTAGCCCGCCTCAGCACCCCGGAAAAAACGCCCGCCCCCCTTTTCTTGCTCCAGAAACCATGCTAGGCTCATAAGAGCCATAAAAAGTTTCCCGTTTGGTATCGGTTGATGCGTATTACTCCGTACGGGAATATAATTGTGGGCCCCACAGGCTGCTTTGACTGTTCGTTTGGAGGCGTACTATGCGGCTGAAAAGTATCATTACGCAGTTGGCAATGGTTGTGGCGCTGTTGGTCATTCTGTCTGTGGCGGCGCTCGTCGTATACACTTCCAGTTCCACGTATCAGGCCGTGCTGCATGCGGAATACGATTGCATGCGAACCATCATCGACGCGGCTGTCAACCGGATGGAAAGCGATTTCGTGCAGTTGGAAGCCAATTTGCTGGATATTTCCCGGAATCCCGTGATCCTTGCAGCCGTTGACGATCCCAGTGATGCCAACAAGGAGAAAGCTCAGGATCTGATGGCGCGGATCATGGGGCATCACCCCGAATTTCTGGTCTTTTATTACTTCGACAACAAGGGGATCATTCAGTTCGGCATCAGCGCTCCGGACAAGCGCATTTCCGGAATCGATATTTCCAGCCGCGATTATTTCAAAGCCATCACCGCCAATGCCCAGCGTTTTGTCTCGGACATCGCCGAATCCAAAGTGGACGGCAGACAATTTTTTTCCATTTCCAGGGAAATCCGCCAGGGAGATAAGCTGATCGGGGCTCTGGCAGTGGCCGTGAACTGGAAGGAATACAAAAAGCAGATTATCGATTCCATACGCATCGGTTCCAGCGGATATGCTTTGATGTCCAATGCAAAAGGCGAGAATATTTCACATCCGGATTCGAACGTGAAGTTCAAACAGGATTTCTCCAAGTTTCCTTTCATGAAAACCGTGCTGCAGCAACGGCAGGGCATTATGGAATATGACTATCAAGGGCAGAAAAAAAGCATGTATTTTGCCGCCGTGCCTTCCACCGGCTGGCGGGTGATGGGTACGGCCTATGCCGATGATCTGGCCAAGACCGCGAAACAACAGCGGACCGTATTGCTGCTGGTGGGAGTGCTGCTTATCCTGGTACTGACCGGAGCCATTATTTTCGCCGCCAGGACATTGGTCATCAGACCTCTGACCACCATTCAGCACTATACGCACGCCGTGACCGGCGGGGATTTTACCACCCCGCTGCAAGGCAATTTCCGGTACGAGCTGGCGGAACTGGCCAAGGACATCCGGGACATGGTGCAGGAACTCAAAAAACGCCTTGGGTTCGCCCAGGGTGTTCTGGACGGGCTCACCATGCCTTGCGCCATTATCGATGAAAAACACAACGTCTCCTGGGTGAACAAGGAAATGCTCGGGATCCTGGGCAAGCAGTGTGACGTGGAGGAATGTTTCGGGCTCAACGTCGGCCAGTTGATCTGGGATGATCCCGGACGGGAGACCATCACGGACAGGGCGTTGGAAAAGCAACAGCGCGAACAGGATGAAATCAATTATACCAACCGCCAGGGAAAGAAATTTGTGGTGGATATCACTTCCACGCCTTTTTACGATCTGGACGGCGCGTTGATCGGGGCCATTGCGTGCTGGTACGACCTGACAGACCTGCGTGAGCAGCAGGAAAAAATCGAGGGCACCAACAAGGTCATCCTGCAGACTGCGGAGCAGGCCGTGGCCGTGGCCAGGCATGTGGCGGACACGTCCGCCGGACTTTCCGGCCAGATCGAACAGGTGGTCAGCGGCGCGGAAATGCAGCGCGAACGGACCTCTTCCACGGCCACGGCCATGGAAGAGATGAATGAGACCGTACGCGAAGTGGCGCGCAATGCCGGAGAGGCGGCTCAAAACGCCGAACAGACCATGTCCGAGGCCCAGTCCGGTTCGCAAGTGGTGGAGCAGGTCAAGGCCTCCATCGGGCGGGTCACGGAACAGACACGGGGCTTACAGGCCACCATGATGGAACTCGGAACGCAGGCACAATCCATCGGCGGCGTGATATCGACCATCAATGATATCGCGGACCAGACCAATCTGCTGGCCCTGAACGCGGCCATCGAGGCCGCCCGTGCAGGAGAGGCGGGGCGCGGCTTTGCCGTGGTGGCCGATGAAGTCCGCAAGCTGGCGGAGAAAACCATGGTCGCCACCCAGGAGGTCGAACAGCAGATCAGCTCCATCCAGTCGGGCGTACAGAAGGGGATAGACGCGGCCGGGATCATGAACACTTCCGTACAGGAGGCCGACGACCTGAGCGGCCGGGCCCAGGAATCGCTGACCAGCATTACCGAGGTCGCGCATCGCAGCGCTTCCAGCGTGGACGCCATTGCCACGGCCGCCGAAGAGCAGTCCGCTTCCAGCGACGAGATCACCCGCAGCGTGGAAGACATCACCACCATTGCGCTGGAAACCGTCCAGGGCATGAACGAGGCCATGGACGCGGTCGGGGAACTGACGGAACAGGCCGAACGGCTCAACGACCTGATGCGACGGCTTGGCAGTGATTAGGAAATAGTTCCCTTACGGCTTCAGGAACTTGCGGTCCGCTTCCAAAGCACCGTTTTATATATTTCGCGGGCGTGTTCGCCAGGGCAGTAAAACAGCGGAAATAGCCGGAACGGCAAGTTACGGCGAATGGTAAGCTGTTTGTGCGTAGAGCGGCTTTGAATTGTCGCAAAATTATGGTACCGCGTACGTATTCCCAAATAAAGGAGCGTACGCGTATGACCAAATCCGATAACAAGTTGCCGGTGCATTACGTACTGGATTCGTTCAATACGTTTTTCAAGCTGGAGGCCGCTGGCGGCATCGCCCTGATGGTCTGCACCGTGGTGGCATTGCTTTGGGCCAATTCGCCCTGGGGCGCTAGCTACGACGCGCTCTGGCAGACCCCGTTGAGCATCGGATTCGGGGATTGGGGGCTTTCCAAAGCCTTGATTCTCTGGATCAACGACGGACTGATGGCCATTTTCTTTTTTCTGGTCGGGCTGGAGATCAAGCGTGAAATTCTGGTGGGCGGACTCTCGACCCCGCGCCAGACCATCATGCCCGTGGCCGCGGCCATCGGTGGCATGGTTGTTCCGGCTCTGATTTTTTACAAGTTCAACGCGGGCGAGCCCTCGATCTCGGGCTGGGGCATTCCCATGGCTACGGACATCGCCTTTGCCCTGGGCATTCTCTCGCTGCTGGGCAAGCGTGTACCGGTCGGCCTCAAAATTTTTCTCACGGCCGTGGCCATTGTGGACGACATCGGCGCCATTCTGGTCATCGCGTTGTTTTATACGGCTTCCCTGAACATCACCGCCCTGATCATCGGCTTGCTGCTGCTCGGCCTGATGGCGGTCATGAATCTGCGCTGGCGCGTACGCCATTCCATTCCCTACCTTATCGTGGGGGGCATTGTCTGGTACGCGTTTCTCAAGTCCGGCATCCACGCCACCATCGCGGGCGTACTCGCTGCCATGACCATTCCCGCCTCCACCAAAATGGACTGTACGGGCTTTGTCCGCGAGCTGCGCGAGGCCGCGAATCTGTTCGAACGGGCCATCACGCCTGGCAAGACCGTGCTGACCAACAAGGAGCAGCATGTGGCCCTGCACAGCATGGAGCATGCCCACGCGGCCGCCACCACGCCGTTGCAGAACATCGAACACGCGCTGCACCCGTGGGTTTCCTTTGCCATCATGCCTTTGTTCGCGCTTGCCAACGCGGGCGTGGCTATCGACGGCTCGCTGCTGGGCGAGTTGTTTTCGTCGACATCAGCGGGCATTTTTCTGGGCCTGGTGCTGGGCAAACAGATCGGCGTGGCCGGGGCCTGCTGGCTGGTCAAGCTCTTCGGCCTGGCCGAATATCCCGATCGCTGCAGCCTGCTGCAAATCTACGGCGCGGGTTGCCTGGCGGGCATAGGTTTTACCATGTCCATCTTCATTGCCAACCTGGCCTACCCGGCGGGTTCGGATTTCGTGCCCCTGGCCAAAATGGCCATCCTGTTGGCTTCGCTCGCTGCCGGATCGCTGGGCTACTGGGTGCTGAAAAAAGTGGGGGACGGGCAGGGTTAGAGGAATCATTCCCGGGCCGAACGCGCGGTTTCAAGAATCAGCGCCACCTCCTGCCGCGAGGTGGCGCGCTGCTTATGTCCGTTGAACTGCTCGAAAAGATGCGTATGACATGCGCTGGAGTTCTTGTTCTGGCGCGTAGCGTACTGCGCGGCCCAGGCGAGCAGTTCCTGAAAGCACTGCTCTGCGCTGACGGGATCGAGCTGTCTGGCGCTTTCCTAACCCCGTACGAGCAGGTTGCTGCGGCACTCCTCACAGGGAAGCTCCAGAAAAAACAGGGGGTCCGCATAGGGGCCCATCTCCTCGGCCATTTGCCCGAAAACACCTTCGACCAGCCACGCATGCGTGCCTTGCAACCGCGCCAGGTCCAGCGCAACAAGCTTCTTGCAGCGCTTCACATTGTATCCGCTCGGCTCCCAGAACAACTTGTCCATGGCCACGTACGACACATGGCAAATCGCAGCCAGCCGCGTCCCCAGCCAGCTTTTGCCGGAGCCGGAATTGCCGATGATCAGGATTCTTTGCATGATGGTTGGTTGAATAAAAAGATTGTATTCCAAATGTTAGATGGAAATTATACGTCCTACTGTTCGCCAGGCTGTGAACACTACACGTGTCCGTAGTTTGCTTTCTGCTTCAACAGTTCGCATACTGCGGGGATCAGTTGAAAACAATGCAAAACAAGCAGTAAAAGGAGCAACACCATGCCGTATGTGAATATCAAAATCACCAATGAGGGCGCCACCAAGGAGCAGAAGGAACAGCTCATCAGCGGGGCTACGCAGCTGCTGGCGGACGTGTTGGGTAAGAATCCGGCCACCACGGTGGTGGTCATCGAAGAGGTGGACACGGACAACTGGGGTATCGGCGGCGAGTCCGTGACCGAGCGGCGGAAAAAGGGGCAATAGTCCGGAAAGTTTTGTCCGGCCCGCGATTAGGGGCTGTCTCTAAATTATTTTCGTCGCGAGTTTGAGCAAGAATTTCAACAGGCAAGGCTGAAGAAGAAAATGGGCCGCAGGCGTAGTGTTGCTACGTCAAGAGGCATTTTTTTCTGAAAACGCAGCATGATGGAATTCTAGCCAAACGTAGCAGACAATAATTTAGAGACAGCCCCTAGTTTGCCGTAGGTGTCCTATGACGCAGGGGATAGGATTCAGCCGGTCGGAAGCGTGGGGGCGGGGAGCCCCCACGACGTGTCCCGTGCTTTTTTTCTTACTGTTCGCGCCGGTCCAACCGTTCGTTGTGTTCCGGGGTCAGGCTGGTGGTGCCGTCCCAGTCGGAGAGGAGTTTTTCCACGCCGATGGCTTTTTCCGTGGCGCCTTCTTCCTTGAGTTTCAGGTTGCATTTATCGCATTCGCGGTTGCAATTGTTGGCTTCGTAGGTGGCCGGCTCCTGATAGGTGGTGATGACGCCTTCGTAGTTGCGCAGTACGACCTTGTTGGCGCCCCAGGAAACCACGTAGTTGGGCATGACGGGAATCTTGCCGCCGCCGCCGGGCGCGTCCACCACGTAGGTGGGCACGGAAAAGCCGCTGGTATGTCCGCGCAGGCTTTCGAGGATCTCGATGCCTTTGCCGATGGGCGTCCGGAAATGGGAAAGCCCTTCGGAGAGATCGCACTGGTAGAGGTAGTAGGGGCGCACGCGGTTCATGACCAGCTTCTGGTTCAGGGTTTTGATCAGGCGCGGGCAGTCGTTGACCCCGGCCAGCAGCACGCTCTGGTTGCCCAGCGGTATGCCCGCGTCGGCCAGCATTTGCAGGGCCTTGCAGGAGGTTTCGGTGAGCTCGCGCGGATGGTTGAAATGGGTGTTCAGCCAGAGCGGATGATGCTTTTTGAGCATGTGGCAGAGGTCCTCGGTGATGCGGTAGGGCAGCACCACCGGCATACGTGAGCCGATACGGACGACCTCCACGTGCTTGATACGCTGGACCTCGGTCAGGATCCAGTCCAGTTTTTCGTCCGAGAGCATGAACGGGTCCCCGCCCGAGAGCAGCACGTCGCGGATCTGCGGG
The DNA here is from genome assembly GCA_963677785.2 of Desulfovibrionaceae bacterium. Lineage (GTDB taxonomy): Bacteria > Desulfobacterota > Desulfovibrionia > Desulfovibrionales > Desulfovibrionaceae. The sequence continues at coordinate 2,201,571 of CAXXDH010000003.1, forward strand.
GTCCGGCGGATGTATTCGAGCCCCTGTTCGATGATCTTTTTGGACGGGACGGAGTCCGCGTCCCCGACCTTGCGCTTGCGCGTACAGTGCCTGCAGTACATGGAGCACGTATTGCTGATGTGGAAGAGCACGCGGTCCGGGTAGCGGTGCGTCAGGCCGGGCGTGGGGCTGTCCTCGTCCTCGGCCAGGGGGTCGTTGCGGTCGTAGCGCTCGATGATCAGTTCTTTGGGGCTGGGAAACGACTGCTTGAAAATCGGGTCATTCATGTAATCTCTGGTATCAATAAGCGACAGATAGTACGGCGTCACGGACATGGGAAAGGTACGTACGGTCTGTTCGTATATTTTTTTGTCTTCGGGCGCGAATCTGACGCCCAGCACCCGTTCGAAGTCGTCGATGGTTTTTACCGCGTGGCGGATGTGCCATTTCCAATCGGTCCAGTCGGCGAGTGATGCGCCATGGCTGAGGGACTTGGCGAACCCTTCGGGCTGTTTGATGCTGGTCATACTCTTCTCCTTCTTTATTCTTAACGCGACAGCAGGCAATACGACACGGCCGCGTTCAGATGCAGTTCGCGATCCGGCGTTATGCTGCGCGTATCATACTGCAGCACAATGCACGGAATACACTGCTGCGATATGGTACAGTTTGAATCGTTACCAGTGACGACGATGATACGACTTAAAAAAGGGGATCAGAGTACGTTCAAGTAAAGGGGAGGCAGAACTGACGAAAGCAGAGTATCGAGCCCGCCTGCGTAGGATTCCCATTGTTGGACGGAGAAATGGGAAGAATTTGAAAAGAAACAACCAAGCTTACATATTTCATAGTTTCACTATACACAAAATGAGTATTTTTAGCAAGCTATCCGAAACAAATATGTAAAGCTTAAATTGAACCAATGAATTCAAATAGCTATCGCTGGGAATGCGTCGTATCGGTGTTACACCAAAAACGCGTACGCTATGGCCGCGTTGCCGGCCGTGGCTTTGACGAGTTTGGCAATGTCGCAGCGGTCCTTGGGGGGGCGCGTAGTGTTCCTCCTTAGGGAATGCCCGATGGTGGGGATGCCGAGCCGGCAGCGCTAGTGCACCGTTCGCCTGGAAATATCCAGTCCCTTGAACAAGACTTTGCCGGAATTCGGCGGAAAAATGCCTGTCAGGAGATTGAACAGGGTGGTCTTTCCGGCGCCGCTTGGCTCGATAATCGCGTGAATAGACTCTTTGCGTACGTGCAGGTCCACGTTGTGCGTGGCGCAGAAAGCGCCAAAGGCCTTGGAAAGATGTTGGGTTTGCAGTACTTTTCATTTTATAGGTTGGATTATTATTCAAATTTCTTGAATTTAGTTTAAGCCAGCACTGTGTCGGTAGTTAATATTTTATAATATAAATGGGTTAATCGAATCGTCAAAGATAAGACAGTGTTGAAAGATTATTTGCAATGTGGTTTTTATGACAAGTTTGTAAAATACATTAAAGGTAAGCTGGGAATGACGTACTTTTGTTGTGTTAAAATGAACTCTAAATGCAAAAAATTAGAAAAATTATAGTCAAGCTTGAATTTTCTTCAAAAAGGAGATAGTTCCCCTACAAGGGAGGAAGCATTTTGAGTGAGAATGACAATGCGTTGGGGGTACGGATTCGCCATCGCCGGACCATGATGGGTATGCGGCTGGCGGACCTGGCAGAGGCTGTCGGCTGTTCGGAGAGCATGCTTTCCAAGATCGAGCACGGCAAAGCCAACCCGTCCTTCAAGAATCTGCATCGGATTGCCCGAGCCCTGGATCTGAGCGCCAGCGCACTGTTTTACCAAAGTGAAGATGCGGATTTTATTGCTCGCCAGGGGACGCGCCCGCTGTTGAATATCTCCACCATCCGTTCGGGCACGGATATCGTCCTTGAGGCTTTGGCCCCCCACTCGTCGGACAGGCTGCTGCAGGCGAATATTCACATTATACAACCCGGCGGTCATACGGACGGCGAATACTCGCACGAGGGCGAGGAGTTGGGCTATGTGCTCGAAGGGGAACTGGATCTTTGCCTGGATGGGAAGAAACATCACCTGCGCGCAGGCGATTCCTTTTTGTTTCGTTCGGAGCGCAAACACAGCTACCGGAATACGGGCAAAGCCGTTGCCAAGGTAATCTGGGTCAATACTCCGTCAAGTTTCTAGGGGCTGTCTCTAAATTATTGTCTGCTACTTTTTGCAAGAATTCCATCATGCTGCGTTTTGAGAAGAAAATGCCCCTTGACGTAGCAACACTACGCCTGCGGCCCATTTTCTTCTTCAGCCCTGCCTGTTGAAATTCTTGCTCAAACTCGCGACGAAAATGATTTAGAGACAGCCCCTGGCTTTATAAAATAACTATATAATTTTGCATGTATTTTTCATTTTTATAAAAATTAATTTTAATCCCCGGTTTGAAGGTGCCTCCAGCAATTTGCACAATTTATTCCTTTGTAGAAAACGGCTCGTGTGTCCCGTCCTGATGTTTCAGTCTGCTCTATTGACTGTATTTTTTTGTATGTGGCAGATGGTTTTCTCTTGTACTCTTTCTTAATCAATTTTTATTTTCTAAATGTTGCTATGTATAATTTTTTCTATTTCAAGAAATTTATCACTTATTTATTTGAATTGTTTGACAATAGTCGATTTTAGTGTGTACTCTGAATGAATTACTAATTTATTTGGAGGGATGTATTGATGTATCGTATATGCTGTTTGTGTATTGTTTCCTGTTTATTGTTTATTGCGACTGTATCTTCTGTTTTTGCCGCAGATATGGTAAAAACTCTCCCTGGTGATCTTACTCTGGAGCAGGCTCAGACTATTATGCAGGCTGCTTTGAAGAAAGCAAAAGAAATCAAAGTTCCCATGAACATTGCCCTGGTGGATGCCGGCGGCAATCTCAAGAGCTTTTATCGCATGGATGACGCCTTCCTTGGCAGCATTGATATTTCCATCAAAAAGGCAAAGACAGCCCGTCTGTTCAACATGCCTACTCGTGCTCTGGGGGCGGCCTCCCAGGTCGGCAAGTCGTTGTACAGCATTGAAGTCAGCAACGACGGCCTGATTCTGTTTGCCGGCGGCGTGCTGCTGGTGGACAAGAACAACGTGGTCGTCGGCGCCATCGGCGTAAGCGGCGGCAGCGTTGACGAAGACGAAAGCGTGGCCAAGGCCGGTGCTGCAGTCATCGCCGAATAATAGTGTATCCATACGGCCCGCGATGCGTCGGTTGCGGGCCGTACCATGCATTTCCCCTCGCTCGCATTCAAACAGATTTTCCACGAATACAATCGAATTTCTCCTTTCGGTACTGTCATCTGCTTTACCCAACTGAGAACTGTTGCGCGACTTTGCATCAACCCCAACATCAGTGGTAACCTGAGTTTAAAGCTGTAAACTTAAGTTTACAGCTCTGTTTGTATGTCGTCTTACTATATCTAATAAATACAATATATTAGTTTTGTGGTTTCAGTGGCCTGCTCTTTGCTATTGTTTGTCAGGTTCAAATTCGGCCATGTGGGGGGCGCGTGGCTGGAGTGTGTCTGCGGCGAATGTGCAACTTGAGTTATCACTTTTAGAGGAGGAGGAGGAATTTCATGGCTGAGAATGAAAATCAGAACATCCCTAAAAGCGACATTGTTGTCGACCATGCGAAGAGTACCTGGAGTGATCTCTGGAAAAAGGAAGATTATCTGACCATCTGGCTGGGATTCATCGTGCTCATTGTGGGCTCTCTGATTTATTTCAACAACGCGCCTGCGGACATGGATGCCGTCTATGCCAAGTCCAATGCTATTTTGAAGGCGGAAGCGGCCCGTGCGCCGTTCAAGACCGTGGCCTGGTACGAGGCCGAGCTGGCCAAGGAAAAAGTGCGCGCGCGCAATGCGCCCATCGGTAAGATGATCAGCAATTTTACGCATAAACCCCACGGCTGGAAAACCAATCCTCTGGACGCGTTCATCATGAGCAAGGAGCAGGCAGACGCCTTGAACGTGAAGAACATGCCCAAGTATGAAAAGGCCAAGGCTGCGGAAAAAGAAGCCAAGGCCGCCGCTCTGAAAGCGGAAAACGCGGCCGCCGCTGCCAGCTTCAAAGACAAGTCTTTGAATGAAACGGCCTCTCACAAAATCGACGCCTGGCTCAAGGCCAAATCCAAGGCATCCAAAGCCAAGAAAAAAACAAAAAACAAAGCCTATAACCTCTTTCCGAGCCTGATCGGCCTGATGATCGTCATTGCCCTGTTTTTCTCCCCGGGCATTTACATGATGGGGCAGAGCGTGTCCGGCTTTCTCAAAGGCTTCGGGGTTGTCTTTGTCATCTGCGTGCTATCCTACATGTTCGCCAGCCAGGCGACCATGAAGCATTACGGCATAGGATACGCGGCCTGGGCCATTTTCATGGGCATGCTGGTATCCAACACCATCGGCACGCCCAAATGGGTCAAACCCGCGCTGCAGGTGGAGTTCTACATCAAGACCGGTCTTGTCCTGCTCGGCGCGGAAGTGCTTTTCAACAAGATTGTCGCCATCGGCGTGCCGGGTATTTTCGTTGCCTGGGTGGTAACACCCATCGTCTTGATTTCCACCTATATTTTCGGACAGAAAGTGCTGAAAATTCCTTCCAAAACCTTGAACATCACCATCTCCGCGGACATGAGCGTCTGCGGAACGTCAGCGGCCATTGCCACGGCTGCGGCCTGTAGGGCTAAAAAGGAGGAGCTGACTCTGTCCATCGGCTTGTCTCTGGTCTTCACCTCCATCATGATGATCGTCATGCCCGCCGTGATCAAGGCCGTGGGCATGCCCTACATTCTGGGCGGCGCCTGGATGGGCGGTACCATCGACGCCACGGGCGCGGTGGCCGCGGCCGGTGCGTTTCTCTCGGAAAAGGCCCTTTATGTGGCCGCCACCATCAAGATGATCCAGAACGTGCTCATCGGCGTCACCGCTTTTTGTGTGGCCGTGTACTGGTGCACGCGCGTGGAATGCGAGCCGGGCGCCAAGGTGCACTGGATGGAAATCTGGCACCGTTTTCCCAAGTTCGTGCTGGGATTTCTGGCTGCTTCCATCGTTTTCTCCGTGGTCTACGGCAGCCTGGGCTCGGACGCCGGTTTCACCATGATCGACCAGGGCGTGCTGCGCGGTTTCTCGCGCATCTTCCGCGGCTGGTTCTTCTGTCTGTCGTTCGCGGCCATCGGCCTGGCCACCAACTTCCGTGAGCTGAAAAAGTACTTCAAGGGCGGCAAGCCGTTGATCCTGTATGTCTGCGGCCAGTCCTTTAACCTGTGCCTGACGCTGCTCATGGCCTACATCATGTTCTACCTGGTATTCCCTGACATCACGGCCACTATCTAGTATACTGACAACCACCGGCCGCCCGTTTCCTCCGGGCGGCCGGCCGCCAAGCATGGAGGAAAGATATGGAACAGAAGAGCTTGAAAGTACGCCTGCTTCGTCTGGCCGGCTGTCTGGCCGTACTGTGGTTTGTGATGTTCGTGGCGGCTCCGGCTTTGACCTCCGCCGTGCCCGAAATCAGAACCATGGCCAACTTCGTTGACTTTTCCGGCATTGAAACCGGCGAATTCTACTATACGGACGTGGAAATCGTCGGCCATGCGGACTCGAACGCGCGCAACACCATCGAATACATGCCCCACGGCGGTTGATGGTGGCGTCTTTTTCCCTCGGGAGGCGGACTTCTCAAAGCGATAGCCGGGAGTACGTCATCCCGGGGGGAGAGGCGTGTGCAATAAAATTTCATGAAACCAAGGAGGTAAAGAATTTTTCAGCATCCCGGAGCGTTTTTTCTGTTGCACTTCCCCCACGTGGCTCGTACGCTCGTTAACCCGGCGAAATGATTTTTGCGCATCGCTTGACGGTGCCCCCTGAGAGCAGTGAACGACCATGCAGCTTCCCAGACCCTATTCCATGCAGAGCAAGTTTTTGCTCGGTCTTTCCATAGCCACCTTTATAATCGGCGGACTTTTGGCCGTGGGCTTTTATATTCATGTCAGCAGATTTCTGAACGAAGAAGTGCGCCAGAAAGCCGCCCTGGTACTGGCGCAGGTGGATGCGGTGCAGCAATACGTACGCCAGACCCTGCGGCCGGCCATGTATGAGCGTTTTCCGAAAAATTTCATCATCGAGGCCATGTCTTCCTCCTATATTTCTCGCAAGGTCATGGCCAAGGCCGGAAAGCACGCCAATGCCACGGTTTACCGCCGGGTGGCCCTGGGCGCGCGCAATGCCGAATATGAAGCCAATATCATGGAGCACAATCTGATCGACTACTTCCGCGCGCATCCGGATCGGAATCTTTGGCAGGGGTACAAGACCATCGACGGCGAAAATTATTATGTCATGGCCCGCCCGGCCCGCTACCGCCAGGGCTGCATGTATTGCCACGGCCGTATGGAGGAAGCTCCGGCGGAACTGGTGCAGAAATACGGGGACAGGGGCTTCGGCCACAAACCGGACAGCATAGACGGGCTGGATTTCGTGGGCATGCCCGTGACCGCCTCGGTGGCCAGGCTGCAGGATACGCTTCTGACCTATCTGATATTTTTCACGGTGGCCGCATTTTTGTTTTTTGCAGCCACCAACCTTATTTTCCGCCGCGTGGTGGTGAACAACATGCGTACGCTCATTGGTGCGTTCCGGCGGAATTTGAGCGATACGCAGAGCGACGAGCTGATCCGTTCGTTCGAGCATGTGGATGAAATCGACGAAATGACCGACGGAATGGAACGTTTGGGCGAACACCTGCTGCAGACCCGGGCCCAGCTCGAAGATTACGCCCAGAATCTGGAAGCCAAAGTGGCGGACCGTACGGAGGACCTGGCCCGTGAAAGCCGCGAGCGCCAGGAAGACGTCCGTCTGTTCGTACGCATGCTGGCCGGGCTGAACCAGAGCCAGACCATGGGTGAACTCTGGCGCCACGCCTTGCCGCTCATCGGCCGCCGCTTTGACCTCGAACGTGTGGTGTATGTCTGTTCCATGGCCTCTTTCCGTCAGTATGTCTGGCCGGACAATGCCGAGACCGAGGATACGCAGTCCCTACTGCCGGAGGACTGGCAGGAAATGATTGCCGCTTCCGAGGCCCGGATCGAGGAAAGCCGCGCGTTCGTCCCTGTGGAATCCACCGAAAGCGGCACCGAGGGATTTCTCTGCCTCTATCGCAAGCCCGGAGACCTTTTCCGGCCCCAGGACCGCGAACTGCTGCTGGCTGTAGGACGGCAGCTGGGCATCGCGGCCGAGAATATTTCAGCTTTGGACGACATTCTGCGCCATACGGAGAATCTGCAGTTTATCTTTGAGGGGATCGCGGATCCGTTGCTGCTGCTCAATGCGCAGGGCACCGCGGTGATCATCAACCAGGCGGCCCGGTTGCTGACAAAGGATTTGTTCGGTGAGCGGAGCAACGAAAGCGATCGAAATCTGTTCCTGCTGCTTTGCAATGAACAATCCGAGCATCCCAACTGCGGTCTGGCCCGGGCCCTGGAGCAGGGTAGCCAGCTGGAGCAGGAGATCAATCTGCCCGGCGGACGCAGCATCATGATCCGGCTTTTTCCTGTGGGCGGCGAATCCGGGCGGATCATTGCCCACTTGCGGGAAACCACCCATGAAAAGCAGATACTGGCCCAGGCCGCGCAATCGGAAAAAATGGTGACCGTGGGGCGCCTGGCTTCGGGCCTGGCCCATGAAATCAACAACCCGCTGGGGGTGATTCTCTGCTACGCGGAGCTGCTCAAGCACGCGGTGCAGGATCCGCAACAGCAGCAGGATCTCGACGTCATCGTCAAGCACACCAAGCAGGCCCAGGCCGTGCTCCGGGATTTGCTCAACTTCGCCCGCCCCAAGATTTCCACCTCCGAGCGCATCAGCATCGGCAATGTGGCCGCAAGCGTGGGCAAGGTCTTTGTGGTGCAGGCCGAGAAAAAAGGCGTACAGCTGGAAACCGAAGTGGAACCGGATCTGCCCCTCGTACGCGTGGAAAACCAAATGGTGGAACATATCGTCGCCAACCTGATTCTCAACGCCCTGGATGCGGTGGAGCAGGACAAAGGCCTTATTTTCATGAAGGTGACGTATGATAAGCGCAAAAAACAGGTCGTACTCAGTGTACGGGACAACGGGCGCGGTATTGCGTCCGAGGCCCTGCCGCATATTTTCGATCCTTTTTTCACCACCAAGGAAGTCAGCAAGGGCACGGGGTTGGGCTTGGCGGTGGTATACGGCTACATGCAGGATCTTGGCGGCAGCGTTGCGGCGGCAAACACCGGGGAAGGGGGCGCTCTGTTCACGCTGCGTTTTCCCGTTGCAGCGAACAGGGGGGAGGAAAAATCATGAGTGAAACGAGTTTTGTCCTTGTCGTGGATGACGAAAAGGACTTTGCACGGGGGCTACAGCGGCTACTGGAAACCCATTTTCAGGATTTCTCCGTACGTACGGCCACATCCGGCGCGGAAGCGTTGCGTCTCCTGGAACAGCTGCCCTTTCAGGTCATGCTGACGGACCTGCGGATGCCGGAAATGGACGGCCTGGCGTTGTTGAAAGAGGCCCTGGCCGTATGTCCGGAGCTTTCCACCATCATCCTCACGGCGTTCGGGGCCATAGAAACAGCGGTGGAAGCCCTGAAGTCAGGAGCGTATGATTTTCTGACCAAGCCTGTGGAGCCGGACCAGCTCTATCATGTTGTGGAAAAGGGGCTCGAGCGCAACCGGCTGCTGCGGGAAAACCGCCGTCTCAAGGAGCTGGTGGCCACGCGACAGATGGCCATGCTCGGCGACAGCGCCGCCATTCGTCATTTGTCCCATTCCATAGCCGCCGTGGCCCAGACCGAGTACACGGTGCTGATTCGGGGCGAATCCGGCACAGGCAAGGAGCTGGCGGCCCGCCTGCTGCACGCTTCGAGCAACCGGGCCTCCGGGCCGTTCGTCACGGTGAATTGTCCGGCCATCCCCGAGGAATTGCTGGAGAGCGAATTGTTCGGCCACGTCAAAGGCGCGTTCACCAGCGCGGACCGGGACCGCAAAGGCTTGTTCGCCACTGCGGACGGCGGCACCCTGCTGCTCGACGAGATCGGCGACATTTCTCTGGCTATGCAGCTGAAGCTGCTGCGCGTACTGCAGGAAGGAGAAGTCCGTCCGGTGGGCTCCAGCGTAAGCAGCCCGGTGGACGTCCGCGTGGTGGCTTCCACCAACCAGGATCTGGAGGCCAAGGTGGCTGCCAAGACCTTTCGCAAGGACCTGTATTACCGCTTGAACGTGCTCAATCTGAGCGTACCGCCGCTGGGCGAACGCAAGGAGGACATAGCCTTGCTGGCCAATTTCTTTTTGCAGCAGACCTGTGTGGAAATGCGTACCAAGGAAAAGAACCTGCATAGCGACGTGCTCGGCCATCTGACCAGCCGTTCCTGGCCGGGCAACGTTCGCGAGTTGCAGAATTACATGCGGCGGCTGACGGTGTTCTGTCCGGGCTCCGAAGTGACCATGTCCAGCGTGGCCCTGGTGGAAGGGGGCGTACCGCAATCCGGCAACTGCCCGCCCGAAGATGACGCCCAGTTGCCTTACAAGGAAGCCAAGGCCCGTGTTGTCAATGATTTCACCGCGGGCTACGTCTGCTCGCTGCTGCGACGTACGCAGGGCAATGTCTCGGAAGCCGCCCGGATGAGCGGTCTCTCCCGCGTGGCCCTGCAAAAAATCTTCGCCCGCCTGGATATCGACCTGCAGCAGTTCAAACAGAACTGACAGAAAAAGAGGCCTCCGGCGGCTTAAGAACCCTTTTGCAAAAGGGTTCTTAAGCCGCCGGAGGCCTTATATTTATTCTTTCTGACTCTAAGCGTTGTCTTTTTCGCGGATTTCGGCGCGTTTGATTTTGCCGCTGATGGTTTTGGGCAATTCGTCCACGTAATCCACGACGCGCGGGTATTTGTAGGGGGCGGTTTCTTTTTTGACGAAGTTCTGGATATCCTTGGTCAGTTCCTCGGAGGGCTCGTAGCCGGGTGCGAGGGTGACCGTGGCCTTGACGGCCTGGCCGCGCACCGGATCGGGAACGCCCGTGACCGCGGCTTCGACGATGGCCGGGTGCGTGATCAGTACGCTTTCCACTTCAAAAGGGCCGACGCGGTAGCCCGAGCTTTTGATCAGGTCGTCGGTTCGGCCCATGAACCATAAATAGCCGTCTTCATCCATCCAGGCCTTGTCGCCGGTGTGGTACCAGCCGTCATGGATAACAGCGGCGGTTTTTTCCGGTTCTTCCAGATAGCTGTGGAACAGTCCCAGTGGAGGCTCAGGCTCCACGCTGATGCATATTTCGCCTTCTTCTCCCGCCGCGCAGGGATCGCCGTTTTCGTCCAGCAGGGTGAGATTCCATCCGGGCGTGGGTTTGCCGATGGACCCCGGCTTGGGTTCCATGAAAGGGAACGTGGCGATCTGCAGGCAGGTTTCGGTCTGGCCGTAGCCTTCATAAATTTTGTGTCCGGTGAGTTCCTTCCACTTGTCGAAAACGCTCGCGTTGAGCAGTTCGCCCGCGGTGGTGCAATGTCTGAGAGCGGAAAGGTCGTAGTCCGCGATATTCTGGCGGATCAGGAAACGGTAGACCGTGGGCGGTGCGCAGAAACTGCTGATGCGGTGGTTCTGCAGCATTTCCAGCAAATGGACCGGGTCGAATTTACCGCGGAAATCCCAGACAAAGATGGTGGCCTCGGCGATCCACTGGCCGTAGAGTTTGCCCCAGGAGGTTTTTCCCCAGCCCGTATCAGCCAGAGTCAGGTGCAGGTCGCCGGGTTTGAGGTCGTGCCAGTAGACGGCGGTAGTGTAGTGCCCGAGCGGGTATTCGTGCGTATGCTCCACCATCTTGGGCATGCCCGTGGTACCGGAAGAGAAGAAAATCTGCATGATATCTTTGCCGCCGGGACGCGGTTCGGGAACCTTGAATGCGGGCGCGGATGCGACGATTTCCGAATAGCGCAGCCAGCCGGGGTGCAGATCGGCATCCGGAACACCGTCCACCTGCACCAGCACGCGGAACGACGGACAAGTGCTTTTGACCGCGTCGATGCGGTCCGCCACGCTGTGCTCGACAATGGCTCCGGCGAGTTTGGCGTACTGTGCGCGGAATTCAATGTCGTGGGGGGTGAGCAGGGCCGGCGAGGGTACGGCAATGACGCCGATTTTGTGGAGCGCGAGCATGGAAATCCAGAACTCCACGCGGCGGTAGAGAATCAGCATGACCCGATCGCCTTTGACCAGGCCTTGTTCGAGCATGGCGGAGGCGAGACGGTCCGAGGCCTCTTTGAAAAAGGCGAAATCGTAGGTATGGGCGGTTCCGTCGTCTTCCACATGCACCATGGCCGGAGCGTCGGGTTTTTCCGCGGCCAGGCGGTCCATGACGTCGTAGGCGAAATTATAGTTTTCAGGGACCTCCACGCTGAAGTCGCGGAGAAATTCTTCATAACTTGCTGGGGTGAGGCGCTGCATCATATACTCCTGTGCTTGAGGCTAGACTATGACATCGAGAAATTCGGCCGGGGCATCATCCAGGCCACGCAGGGCGTGGGGTTGGCGCGAATCAAAATACATACAGTCTTCCGGTTCAAGGACGACGATGTCCTTGCCGATCCGGATTTCTAGCCGGCCTTTGAGAACGTAGATGAATTCCTGGCCGTGGTGTTCGTTGAAGTTCAAAGCCTCGGCAGCCTTTGGCGGAACAGTCACGATGAAAGGATCCATGATGCGTTTTTTGAAGCGTGAGGCCATGGACTGGTAAGCGTAGTCCTTGCGGCGCGAGACCGAGAGGCCCTTGCCCTTGCGGGTGACGGTGTAGTGGTCCAGGTGTGCTTCAGCGCCGGTAATCAGTACGGTGGTGTCCATGTCCATGGCTTTGGCGACTTCGAACAGGTAGCTCACGGGAATCTCAGTGGTGCCGCTTTCATAGCGGGAGACTTCCTCGGGCGCTACCTGCGTCCGTTCCGCCAGTTCTTCAATACTTAACCCTAACGCATCGCGCAGGCCGCGTAAGCGGGGCGCGATTTCTTCGTACGGTTTTTTTTCCTCAGGCATGTTTCACTCCTTGCGTAAGGTTACGGACGCTTTATTATGGTCTAAAGGCAAGACCATGACACGTCTGCGTCTTATTATGGCGTGGTCCGTATGTTGCACAATCGCGGCGAAAAGCCAAGGGGTTGACGAAAAGTATGCTTTAAGCTGTTGCATTTCCCCACGTCCGTTGGTACTGCCCAAACGTCTGGAACGTTTTATTAATGGAGCGCAATGACGTAACGGTCAGCTCCTGCGGCATGCGCCGCCGGCCTCGCCAAGGCGTGGCCTTATATATAACTCATTGCAGTCAAAGAAAATTTTTTGCATTGAGTAAGATCTCTCGGGATGTAACGCCTTTCAGCAACGGAGAAGAAGAAAATGCTCGCGATCTTGGACTACAAGGCAGGGAACCAGACCAGTGTGAAGCGCGCCCTGGATCATCTTGGCATTCCCAACACGATAAGCGCGGACCCGTGGACCATCGCCAAAGCCAAGGGGATTATTTTCCCCGGTGTCGGCGCCGCGGGGCAAGCCATGGACGAACTCGTACACACCGGTTTGGATCAGGTCTTGCGAGAACAGGTACAGGAAGACAAACCGCTCCTCGGCATCTGTGTCGGCTGCCAGATTCTTCTTGATTACAGCCAGGAAAATCATACCAAGGCATTGGGGGTGATTCCCGGAGAATGCGTTCTGTTCAACCGTTCCTGGCACGAAGAGGACGGTTCGCCCATCCGCGTACCGCATATGGGGTGGAACAGGATTGTTTTGAAGAAAGAATGCGTTCTTTTCAAAGATATTGCGCCCGAGTCGGAATTTTATTTCGTACACAGCTATTATCCTAATCCGAATCCCGATTATATCATCGGCGTCACGACATACGGCCATGAATTTTGTTCCGTACATGGCGGTCCGGGCCTGTGGGCGGTACAGTTCCACCCGGAAAAGAGCGGCGCTCCCGGTTTGAAGCTTTTGAAAAATTTCTACGAATACTGCGGGGAGGTGGCCGATGCTTAGCAAACGTATCATTCCGTGTCTGGATGTCCGCAACGGCAAACTGACCAAGGGCATCAAGTTCGTCGGCAACGAGGACATCGGCGACCCTGTTGAGACCGCCCGGATCTATTATGAGGAAGGGGCGGATGAAATTGTCTTTTACGATATTACGGCCTCGCACGAGGACAGGGGCATTTTTCTGGATGTGGTCAACGACGTGGCCTCCAAGATCTTCATTCCCTTTTCCGTTGGCGGCGGCATTTCCACTGTCAGCGATATGCGGCGCGTATTGCTGGCCGGTGCGGAAAAGGTTTCGGTCAATTCCGCCGCGGTCAAGAATCCGGACATCATCAGCGAAGGCGCCGCCGCTTTCGGCGCGCAGTGCGTGGTGGTCGGCATGGACGTGCTGCGGGTAGAAAAAAGCGAAGATATCCCTTCGGGATATGAAATCGTGATTCACGGCGGCCGCAAGCCCATGGGGCTGGACGCCGTGGAATGGGCCAAAACCGTGGAAGCCCTGGGCGCTGGCGAAATCTGCCTCAACTCCATCGACGCGGACGGCACCAAGGACGGCTACGAGCTGCATCTGACCCGCATGATCTCCGAAAGCGTGGATATTCCGGTCATCGCCTCGGGCGGCGCAGGCTCGCCCGAACACATGTACCAGGCTCTGACCGAAGGCAAAGCCTCGGCAGCCCTGATCGCCTCCATTGTCCACTACGGCGAATACAGCATCAAAGAGATCAAGGAATACATCTCGAACAAAGACGTTAAAATGCGTATGGTCTGGTAGTAATTGAAGAGCGCTTAAGCCCGGTGCGCTCATCTTGTAAAGTGAGTGCCCCGGGCATTTTGTTAATTATGCAACCTGGACGCGTGGCGTACGAGTTGGGGGATGTCCAGGATCAATGAGATGCTGCCGTCGCCGTTGATGGTGGTGCCGGAAATCCATTTAAGGCTGCGCAGCGAGCTGTCCAGGCTTTTGATGACCGCCTGTTGCCTGCCGATGACGTTGTCCACTGCCAGCCCGATCTGGGTGCCTTCCACATCGCAGATAATAATCCGTTCGTAATCCGGCTGTTCGCCGGGCACGCTGAAGAGCCGGCGCAGGCTCACGCAGGGGATTAGTTCGCCCATACGCTCGATGGACTGGATTGTTTTGAAGTCGCCGTTGACGAAACGTTCCTGAAAACCTCTGAGGTTTGCCAAGGGAATAATAAACGATTCGTTATCCACCACCACGTTGAAGCCGTCGATAATGGCCAGAGTCAGAGGCAGGCGGATAGTCATTGTCGTGCCCCGGCCCGGGGCGCTTTCTATGGAGATGCGTCCGCGCAGATCGTCTATGCTGCGTTTGACGATGTCCATGCCCACGCCGCGCCCGGAAACATCCGAGACTTCCTTGGCGGTGGAAAAACCCGGTGTGAGAATCAATTCATAAATTTCCTTGGCGTCCAGTTCGGTTTCCGGCGCAATCAGCCCGAGCTGCAGGGCTTTTTCCTTGATTTTGACCGGATCCATGCCCTGGCCGTCGTCCTGGATGGTGATGACCACGTCGCCGCCCGAATGGTGGGAGGCAAGGAAGATACGCCCGGTACGGGGTTTGCCCGCGTCTTCTCGTAGCTGCGGATGTTCTATGCCGTGGTCCAGGCAGTTGCGCAGGATGTGCACGAGCGGATCTTTGAGCCGGTCGATGACGGTTTTGTCCAGTTCGGTTTCGGCTCCTTCGGTGATGAAGGCGACTTCCTTGCCGAGCGTATTGGATAAATCGTGCACCAATCGTTTGAAGTTGCTGTAGATGGTCCCGATAGGCAGCATCCGGAGCCCCAGGGCGTTTTCCCGCATTTCGTCCGTCAAGCGTTCGAGATCCTCGGCTATCCGGCTGATCATCGTCGGGTCCAGCGGACCGCTGGCCGCCTGGCTCAGGCTGGACTGGATGATGACCATTTCACCGACCATGTTCACGAGTTTGTCCAGTCTGGCGGAATCGACCCGGATGCTTGTGCTGGCCGCATGCACGACATTGGGGGCGGGGTCCTCGATTTTATCCTCCTCAGGAGGCGCGGCTGGTCTGGGCATCTGCGGTTGGAAAGAAGGAGCAGGTTCGGGCACTGCAACGGGCTCCGGTTCGTGTCTGGAGGTTGTTTCCGCGGCTTTGTCGGGTACGGGCTCCGGTTTGGGAAGCGGTTCTTCCGTTGTTGCTTCCACCGCGCCGGTATCCAGTTGTTGTATATCGATGGTCTCTGCGTCTTCCACAAAGATGAAAATGTCCTGGATTTGTTCCAGGTCTGCGCTGGTGTTCAGGGTAATGTCCCAGGAGCCATGGCAGCTGTCCGGGACCAGTTGCTCCAGGGATGGAATAGCGTCTGCATGGAAAACGCAGTGTAAGGCGCCCAGCTTGGAGAGCTCCTCCAGCAGATCGAGCGGATTGGCTCCAGTCAGCAGGGAAGCGGATGCGGGAGTGAAACGGATTCGAAACCCCGTGGTCTGGTCTGCGGAAGGCTCTTGCGATGGCGTTGCGGTCTGTGATGGTTCTTCAGCTGCTTCCGGACTTGCGGGCGGCTGGGAGACCTGGGCGGCGTAGTCTTGCAGGGATTGGGCCTGATTGACGTATTGCTGTATTTCGAAAAGCAGTTCCTGGGAGGCGAAGACGGATTGCTGCGATGGGGTGAGCCCTTGTGATACGAGCAGGGCGATATGGTCTTTAGCTTTGAGCATCAGAGCGAGCAGCGGAGCATCCAAAAGGAGTTTGCCCGAGCGGATTGCATCGAAAAAGGTTTCGATCTCGTGGGTAAAACCGGCGATAGCTTCGAACCCGAGCATGGATGCCGGGCCTTTGATGGTATGCAGCGCGCGAAAGGCTTCGGCAATGAATTCAGCGTTGTGCGGGGCGTGTTCGAGTTCCAGCAGGGCATTTTCGAGAAGCCCCAGGAGTTCGTTGGCTTCATCAAAAAAGGCTTGTATTGCCTGGTCATGGGTAAGCATGCGGACTCCAGTACGTATCCGGTTTTCTTTCAGAGAAATAAGCCACAGCAAAATCCGTGCGGCCAGGGAACAGAGGAAATCCGCAAGTACAGTCAGAACGCCCCTCCCCGGAATGCCCTTGGCAAGCAAGGCCCGAGCTTAGTTGCTCCGTACGGCTTCAGTCTGCTGGGTAACGTGACGTATCAGCTGCGGTATGTCCATAATCAGCGAGATACTTCCGTCGCCGTTAATGGTTGTGCCGGAAATCCATTTGATACGTCGGAATGCGTCGTCCAGGCTTTTGATGACCGCCTGCTGCCTGCCCACCACCTGGTCCACGGCCAGTCCGATGATGCTGCCGTCCACTTCAGTGATTACGATGCGTTCGTATTCGGGCTGGTCGCCGGGTACATGGAAAATCTGCCGCAGGCTGACACAGGGGACCATATCGCCCATACGCTCGATTGTGGCGATTTTTTTGACGTAGCTTTCGACAAATCGCTCCTGGAAACCGCGCAGGCAGGCCAGGGGAACAATGAACGATTCTTCTCCCACCAGGACGTTGAAGCCGTCGATTATGGCCAGGGTCAAGGGCAGGCGGATGGAGAGGGTGGTGCCTTTGCCCAGTTCGCTGAACACATCCACCTGGCCGCGCAGGCTGTCGATGCTTTGCCTGACCACATCCATGCCCACGCCGCGTCCGGACACGTCTGAAATTTGCTGGGCAGTTGAAAAACCGGGCTCGAAAATCAGGTTGAAGATCGCGTTCTTGTCCAGTTCGGCGTCCGGCTGTATCAGGCCTTTTTCCACCGCCTTGGCGCGGATTTTCTCCGGATCGATGCCTTTGCCGTCGTCCGTGATAGTGATGAGCACATCCCCGGCCGAATGGGAGGCCGCCACGCGGATGGTGCCTTTGGCCGGTTTGCCGGCTTGTTGCCGCTCTTCGGGGGATTCTACGCCGTGGTCAAGGCTGTTGCGAAGAATGTGGACAAGGGGGTCCTTCAAGCGGTCGATGACGGTTTTGTCCAACTCGGTTTCCGCTCCCTCGGTGATCAGTTCGATCTCTTTGCCCAGGGAGCCGGAAAGGTCATGCACCAGGCGTTTGAAAGCGTTGTACATGGTGCCGATGGGCAGCATCCGCAGGCCCAGGGCGTTCTCGCGCATTTCGTCGGTAAGGCGTTCGAGGTCCTCGGCGATCTGGCTCATCACCGCGTGATCGTGCTCCGCATGGACTGCCTGGCTCAAGCGGGACTGGAGGATGACCATTTCGCCGACCATATTCACCAGCTTGTCCAGTCTGTCCGAGTCCACCCGGATGCTGGAAGGACCCGTGACGGTTTTGACCGGAGGTCCGGCAGTTTTTTTGGGGGCAGCGCGGCGGCTGGAAAGCTTCTGCTGGTAGGAATCGCGCAGGATGGTGGCGACCCGTTGCGGTTTGAAATCAAAGTTTTCGCAGGCAACGCCCAGAAGCTCCTCGATGTCGGAGGCGCGGACATTGCCTTCCCCGATTTGCTCGACGGCCATTTCACAATCGTCTTCCACAAAGATGAAAACGTCTTTGATGCTCGGCAACCCTTTGTCCGTATTGAGCACGATATCCCAGACGCCGTAGGCCGTTTCCGGAGAAAAATCCTGCAGACCGGGAATGTCGTCCGTATTGAAACTGCAGCACATGTTGCCGAGCTCGCTGATTTCTTCGATCAGGCCCAAGGGTTTGGTGCCTGCGTGCATGATTGTGGGCGAGGGGGCGAAGCGGATCCAGAAGGTTTCCGGAGTGCCTTGTTCGCCCTCATCGGATGCGGGCTGGGGAGCGCCTTCTTCATCCGGAGTATCTGATTTGGGAACAATGGCATTCAAAGCGTCTATCAGTTCATCCGATGCGCTGATAAGGTCGGGGCTGGGTTCGAGCCCCATCTGCAGCAAGGATTCGATATGGTCTTTGGAACTCAGGGCAACATTGATAAGCTGTTCGGTCAGCTTGATTTCCTCGGAGCGGACCTTGTCGAAGATCGTTTCCAACTCGTGCGTAAACCTGGCGATCTCTTCAAAGCCGAACATGGCGCCGGAGCCTTTGATCGTATGCATGGCCCGGAAGGCTTTGCCGATGTATTCGCTGTTCTGAGGATCCTGTTGCAGCTCGAGCAAGGATTCCTCCAGGTCGTTGAGCAGTTCGATCGCCTCTTCCATATATGCTTTGGCTGCACCGTCAACCTGCATAATTCGCCCCCTGATAGAAGATCTTCGGATTAACTACGTTACTAAGCATGCTCGCAATGGCGCCGATCAGGCTGTCAGTTCTGAAAATCCTGTCCAAAGAGCGCGCTGGGCAAGGCTTTCAGGGAGATTCGGCAGCAGGACGAGTTCCTTGTCCTGTTCACGCGCGGTTTTTTTGGCCGCATGCAGAAGCAGGAAAAAAGAGAGGTCGGCATCCGTGACCTCTTGAAAATCTATTTCGATTTTGTCGTCTTTTTCAAAGGCCTGCAAAAGGAGTTGCTTCAACTCCTCTCCCCTATCCACCGTACAGGGCCCGCTCAGTTCGACTTTCATAAAAAACTCCCTTGGCTATGCACACCATTTCGGATGAATTGGTTGTTTGTAGCATAGCATACATTTTTATTTGAGAAAACAGTCGATAGTGATCAGATTTTGTGGTCAACGTACAATTATAGTCGCCTTTTGGGTAGCTTGAAGTTCGTGTTCCTGCAATGCGGTAAACACATTTTTCGGGCATGAAAGGAATCAGTCAGAAAACCGCGTGAAAAAGGGGCTGCATGGTGTCGGACAAACGCGCCGTTTATGTCGGCTGGACTGGCGCAGGGGGATGAGCTATTAAAATAAAAAAACTCCCCCAACCTGAATCGAGGAAATATCATGACGCAAATGCAGTTGCTGGCTCGTGGAGTATGTTGCCTGGTCGCGATTTTGCTCTTCACTTCGACGGGTTGGGCCGACACGGAAATTGAAGAAGAATCCGAATACACTGTCGGCGGACCCATGTACGCCAAAAAGTATGACCGCGAATGTGAAGATGCAGGCGCGGTGTTTGCTAAAGATCTGAAAAGCATGCCGCTGTTTTCCAATGCTTTTTTCGATGCCGGGAGCGGAGCATACCTGTGTTTTCATATTTTTGGGAAAGAAAGCGATACGCCGCAGGACATGGTGTATCAAATCTCGGACAGGGAGGCCAACCTGCTGGATGCGTTAACTCCGCCCATGAGCAGCAGTCCGACGCCGCTGGTCGAATGCAATGTCTGGAATCTTTATTTCGAGGATTACAACCAGGACAACATCACGGACATTTTGCTGGGAATTGGTTGTTTCAAGCCCCAGGGGCAGGGGGATGGCGTAGGACAGGGCGACAGTGTGGTTTATTTGTCCAGCGTGAGCGAGAATACTGTCTGGCTGCGCCAGCGCGAAGACGTCAACAGAGCCATTGCGTCGTTGCCTGATTACGCGCAGGCCGGTTCGGTCATTCGGTCCGTTCTTGCCAAAAAAGCTGTTCCCCATCCGCCGTTCGCACCGCCTCCTCCGGCGCCCAAGGTGGCAATTTCCACCTGCTTTTATGAAACGACAAACGGTCCGGATATATTGACTTTCAATGATACTTCCGGCGCTGTCATCGGTTCGTTCCCCAATCAGGCGGGCACGGTTGCGGGGATCAAGGACGCCCCGCAGACACGCGGCGTGTGGCGGCGAGGAGCTAAAAAGGGGGATTTCGAATTATTTCATGAATCCTGGGGATATTTTGCCAACTGGAAATACTCGGGCGATGCGGACTGGCGGGGCGAATGGACGGGAAAAATTCTCAATTGTGAATAAGCTTTCAGCGAACTGAAATTTCCCACAGCTCAAGACTGTTTGAAATTATAAAAAAAGGAGACGGGCTGCTTTTGTCCGTCTCCTTTTTTCTTCGGCGTATAGCGAAGAATAGTTTGTTTCGCAAACCGCTTACAGCGGAGGTTCTTCCAGGCCCGGAGCCAGGAAGACGCCGCTCTTGCCTCCGCTCTTGTAGAGCAGGCGGCAATCGGTGATGACGATGTCCTTCTGTACGGCCTTGCACATGTCGTAAATGGTCAGCGCGGCAATCTGGGCAGCCACGAGTGCTTCCATTTCCACGCCGGTCTTACCGGTGGTCCGGGCTTCGCCTTTGATCAAAAGAGCACAGTTGTCGGCGTCGATTTCAAAGGAAACATCAACATGGCTGATAAAAACGGGATGGCACAAGGGAATCAGTTCGGAAGTCCGTTTGGCCGCCTGGATTCCTGCGATACGGGCCGTGGCCAGTACGTCGCCCTTGGGGAGGGCACGGTCCTTGAGAAGATTGAATGTGGATTCGTTCAGGCAGACTGTGCAGCTGGCGATGGCGTGACGCAATGTTTCCCGTTTCGCGCCCACATCCACCATCCGGGCCCGCCCTTCTTCGTCCAGGTGTGAAAAGGTGTTTTCTGTTGTCATGTATTATCCACTCATGGCCTTGCCGGCTTTCTTGAAGAGATTTTTAACTTTTTTCAAAGGCTTTTCTTCATCCAGATTCTGAAATTCCTGCAGCAGCTCTTCCTGCTTTTTGGACAATCCGGTAGGCGTCACCACTTTGACCTGCACGAGCAGATCTCCCTTGGTCGAACTGCCGAGATAGGGCAGCCCCTGTCCCTTGAGCTTGAAGACTTCGCCGCTTTGCGTTCCTTTGGGGATGCTCACCGCGGCGTCCTCGTCCAGCGTGGGAACCTCGATTTTGTCGCCCAGAGCGGCCTGCACGAAGGTGATGTCCGTAGTATAGATGAGATCCTGGTCCTGGCGCTTGAAAATTTTGTCTTCTTCGACGTACAGCACCACATACAGATCCCCAGGAGGCCCTCCGAAATGACCGGGTTCGCCTTCGCCGCGCAGACGCAAGCGGCTGCCGTTGTCTACACCGGCGGGAATGCGTACGGAGAGTTCCTTGACCTCTTCCACCTGGCCGGCGCCGCGACATTTCGGACACGGATCGGTGATGATTTTTCCTTCTCCGCGGCAAGAGGGGCAGGTGACCACCACGCGGAAGAATCCCTGGGACTGATGAATCTGGCCGGTGCCGTTGCAATGGCGGCAGGTCTCAGGCTGGGATCCGGGCCGTGCGCCAGTGCCGTTGCACTCCGAGCAGGTGACGTTTTTGGGAATGGTGATGGTTTTTTCAAAGCCTTTGGCGGCTTCGCGGAAAGAAATCTTCAGATTGTACCGCAGATCCGCCCCGGCCTGGGGTCTGTTGCGACGGCCGCGGCTGGAACCGCCGAAGCCGAAAAATTCACCGAAAATGTCTCCAAAAGCACTGAAAATATCGTCGGAGCTGGAAAAACCCTGAAAGCCGTTGGCATTGAGCCCGTCATGGCCGAACTGGTCGTAACGCGCTCGTTTTTGCGGATCTCGAAGAACCTCGTAAGCCTCTGCGGCTTCCTTGAAGTTTTGCTCCGCTTCAGCGTCGTCCGGGTTTCTGTCCGGATGATACTTCATGGCAAGTTTTCGGTAGGAGCGTTTGATTTCGTCCTCGCTTGCCTCTCGAGTGACCTCCAGGATTTCATAATAACAGCGACGTGAACTCATAGCATTGATCCTGTAGGCTTAAACGGTTTCCTCGGCCAGTTCCTCCACCGGGGTGGCCGGCGCTTGATGAATAAGCACCTTGTTGGCGGCGATTTCCCGCAGTGCCGTAACTACTTCCTTGTTTTTGCTATCCACGAGCTTATTGTAGCCTTCTCTGTACTGATGGACGCGCTTGATGCACATCTGAACAATCAAAAAACGATTGTCGACGATCTGCTGGCAGTCTTCCACTGTGATACGTGCCATGAAATGCTCCTTGAAACTATTGATATCAGGCAATGCGCCGCCGCGTTTTGCCTGAAAAGGTTACTGTGTTGCCTTGATCCCTTGTGTCGCATCCGCAGCTGGTGCGGCATCCCTGCCTCCCGCAGCCGGTAGCAACGCCGCGAGATCGCCTGCAAGCTTGCCGCTGACGGGATAATACGGTGCTTTGCCCTCAACTGCAATCCACTGGGCGCTCTTCTGGCCCGAAGCGGCCGGAGTCCGGTAAAATTCGAGCGTATGCAGCAGATTCCGGTCCTTGCCGTAAAGCTCCCAGGTCAGTTCGGCTTGCGCCCCCTGGGGCAGCTGGGGCTCCGGTTCGTTTTCATATTGTAGGTCGCCCAATCGCCAGAGAAGCATGTCCAACCCCTGGCGCTCCTTGCCGTCCGCCTTCCAGCCGGAGTCGCTTTTTACCGCGGTCAATTCGACTGCGGATTGGCCGTTTTCTGCCGCACGCCGGATGACCTGACGTTCGACCTGGCCGGGAGAAAGCTGCAGCACGCTTTTGTCGCGCAACGAAAACGCGTTGCGAAAAACCTTGGACCGGATTCCGGTTCCCATGGCCAGCGGTGCTTTCTGCCAACTGGAAACGGCAATCAGGGACGTGCCGGTGGGAGGCGTTTGCGCATCTCCGCTCGCGGCTGCAGGTTCGTAAAAGTGGATTTCCTCCGGATCGGAGGCCCCGCTTTTCCAGATTTGCAGCGTGGCTTCCGGTTCGCCTTTGGCGTCAGTTTTGGGCGGCAGCAAAAATTCTTTGCCCTTGAGGGCGGCCAGCTCCCGCAAGTAGTCGTCCAGCTCCGTACGCGATACTTTTTTCTGTGTTACTGCCGCGGGCCAGGTAAAAGCGGTTTTGCCATCCTTCCTGGTAATTTCCCAACCCGAACCGTCCGGGAGGTCCAGCTTAATGCGGTTCACTGCCTCAGGCTGCAAGGGCAGCAGTCGCAGGTCGTAAAAATGGCCGGCATCCCTGCTGAACTGTTCGGCGTATGTGGTATCCAAAAGCAACAACTCGCCGGACTCCTTGGAGCTTTCGGCGAATACCCCCGTATTGGTTGCGTTTTTTGCGCCCACTTGTATTTTCCACTGGCTTTCGCCGTAGAAAATAATGCTGGCTGCGGGTTTGTCCAGTCCGTAGGCCTTATTTTCTTCGCCTCCCTCACTGCTGAGCCTGCGTTTGGGCGGGTGGGAGCCCACATAATTGAGCATGGCGTCCACCTTGGTGATGTCCAGGCGCAGACCGGGATCGGCCACGCCGGGCATGGGCGCGTACCATTCGCCATTGATCTTGCGAAAGGAAAAGCTGTGTTTGGCGCTTTCCTGGTCGATTCTGTCCGTGGAGGCCATGGTAAACGCGGGCCAGTTGGCGTCTTCATGTTTTACGGGTTTTTCTTCTGGGACAAAATAAACGCCAAGCCAGATCAGCAACACCAGGCCGGCCAGTATAAACAGTCTTTTGTTCACTCGAACGACTCCGTTAGAGCATTTATATGTTGAGCGGAGTTGAATCCGTTTCGTACGTATGTAGTAATTTACGACAATTTTTATCCGGCGAAACGTTCTTGGCGATGCTTGGGGACCTTTTGTCAACAACAGATCCCCAAACAGCCGGAAACTACAGTGCTACTATTTAAATTGCAACGTGTCAGGTTGTTCGCTTATTTCGCTCTACGCCTTCTCACCGCCACGACGATGCCCAGCACCAGGCACAGGCCCGGTAAGACGATCAACGGCACCCAGCTGATCAAGAGCTGTTGCTGGGGCGAGAGCATCAGGAACACATTGGCTACATCCGGTTTGCTGACCCGGATTTGCGATTCGCGTTCGAGCAACCAGTTGACGCTGTTTCTGGCAAAATCAAGGTTGCCGCCGAGTTTGACGTATTTGTCGGAGACGAAATCCTGGTCTCCGAAGACCACGGCACGGGCAACGGCGACCGCGGCATCCTTGCCGTCTTGTGCCGTTTCGGCCTTTTCAGAGGCGGCGGGTTTTCCGACATATTGCGCGGCGATCCACAGCGGTCCGGGCGTATCGCTCTGTGCGTCGAATTCGGCCGTGCCGCCGGTCATAGCGTCCATGTCGGTTTCCACCCAGGCCTGCTGCGGACTGAGCCCCAGGTACTTGGGGCCGGTGGGCGGCGGTGCGGCGCCCTGCGGCGTTGGCGGCAGGTTGGAGGCCAGCGCCGAACAGGTCGGATACAGGGTGATCATGTTGAAATCTTTGGTGATGGGGCTTTGTCCGTAGCTCTGCACAATGGGCGTCAGCGCATCCTGGGAAAACAGCCGTCCCACGGGATCGACAATGAGGCCCGGAAGCCGTTTGATTTCAAGCTCTTTTTCCAGCCAGCCGTCCAGGTTGGTGGTGTTTTCCGCGGAAAGCGCGACGAACAGGCGGCCGCCCGCGTTTTTGAACTGGGTCAGCAGTTCGAGCTCACGGGGCAGAAAGTCGGCACGGGGTCCGAGAATCAGGAGCACGTCAAGATCCTTGGGCATGCTGTCCAGCTGGGCCAGGGTCACGGGTTCGACGTCCGCACCCTGTTCTTCCAGAGTGGTCTGCAGGACCTTGCATCCGGCAGTGCCTTGCCCGGCGGCGTTCAGTTCGCCATGGCCGGCAACCAGGCCGATTTTGGCCCGTTTGGGATTGCTTACCCGGACCAGGGCGTTGAGCAGCTTCTGCTCGTCGGGCATGGCCACGGTTTCGCGTTTGTCGCCGCTGTTGAATACCACGGTGCCGGTTTGCAGAATCCCGGCCTGTTTGGCGCGCAAGGGCGAACGGTCGGGGTCCACGATTTCATATTTGAATTTATCGTTTTCCGTGGAAAACAGCTTGAGCAGTTCTTCGATTTCGCGCCGTCCGGGTTCGCCGGGTACGTAAAAGGCCTCGGCCTGCACGGGGTGCGAAAGCGTATGCAGTATCTTGACGGTTTCCTGGGCCAGGGAGTGCTGTTTGCCGGCCGTGGCGTCCCAGCGCCAGGACTCCTTGACCGCCAGCACATTGATGCCCACAAGAACAGCCAGTCCAAGCAGACCGGCCAGAAAGGTCTGTGAATAGCGTTTTGTCCGTTTCATGCCTATCCCCGCCAGCGTTGATTTTCGAGACTCAGCAGCGTCAGCCAGGCAAAGCCCAGGACAAACGTTACGTAATACACCAGGTCTTTGACCTCGAGAACGCCCTTAAGAAAAGACTGCACATGCCCCAGAGGTGAAATCTGGGCGATAACCGCGCCTGCCTGTCCTATGCCGAGCTGTTCGAGCCAGTTCAGTAGCCAGAGCACCAGCAATGCGGCAAAGGTGCAGATGGCGGCCACGATCTGGTTTTCGGTAAGCGAGGAAAAGAACAACCCGATGGCGCAGAAGCTGAGCGAAAGCAGGAAAATGCCTCCGTATCCCAGCAGCATGGGCACGAGTTGCGGCTCGCTGACCGTGAACAGCAGGGCGGGCGAAATGGCGCTCAGGACCAGGGCCAGGAACATGAACACGGCCAGGGCCAGGAGTTTTCCGGAAACCAGCTGGCTTTCCTTGAGCGGGTAGCTCATGAGCACCTCGAAAGTCCCCATTTTCTTTTCTTCACTGAACCCCCGCATGGTCAAAAGCGGGATGATGAACAGCAGAATGACGCTGGTGTTGTCCAGGTAGGGATTGATGATGTATTCCATGGGAGTGAACCCGGTGACGGCAGGGTTCTGCATGACCTGCATGCTCAGAAGCTGATAGGTTTGCACGCCCATGAGAAAAAAATAGCCCGATATGAACAAAAAACAGGTCAGGATGGCGTATGCCAGCGGCGACCTGAAAAGAACGATCAGATCCTTTTGTGCAAGCAGCAGGCATCCTCTCATGCGGCCACTCCTTGGTTTTCCTCGCGTACGAGGCTGATGAAGACTTCTTCGAGACTCACATTGGCGGGTTTGAATTCCACGAGCGGCCAGCCGGACTGAAAGGCCAGGCCGGTGAGCTGCGAGCGGAGGTCCTGCTCGGGAGCGGTCTCCAGAAGGACTTCGCCGCTGTCGCCGAGCTCGGCGGACAAGACACCGGAAACGGCGCGGTAGGCGGCGAGCACGTCGCCCAGTTTGTCCTTGGGGACGTCCAGCCGGAGCAGATAGCGGCCTTTGCCGCCAAAGGCGGCCACAAGGCCCGCGGGCGTGTCTTCGGCAACGATCCGGCCCTTGTCGATGATCAGGGCCCGGTCGCAGGTCAGTTCCACTTCCGGCAGGATATGCGTGCTCAGGAAAATAGTCCGTTCCTTGCCGAGTTCCTTGATCAGCGAGCGGATTTCGCGGATCTGGGTCGGGTCGAGTCCGACCGTGGGTTCGTCCAGGATCAGCAAGCGCGGCTCGCCCAGAATGCACTGGGCCAGCCCCACCCGCTGCCGGTAGCCTTTGGAAAGAAACCGGATCAGTTTGTTTTTGACTTTGGCCAGTCCGCAACGTTCCAGGACTTCCTCCACCTGGCGGGCCGGGTTGACCGATTCCTTGATACGGGCGGCCCACAGCAGGTACTCCCGAACCTTGAGTTCGGGGTAAAGGGGCACGTCCTCGGGCATATAGCCGAGCTGGCGGCGTATACGCAGGATGTCTTTTCGGATGTCCTGGCCGTCAAACAGCACGTCGCCTGAGCTGGGCGTGTAGTATCCGGTCAGGATACGCATGGTGGTTGATTTGCCCGCACCGTTGGGGCCGAGCAATCCAACAATCTCACCTTGGTTTACACTGAAGTCGAGATCGTGGAGCACCTGGACGTTTCCATAATGATGACACAGTTTTCGAACATCTAGCATGATTTTAAAATCCTCACGATATCAGGCGCTGGAATAAAGAAGCGGTAAAGCCGAGACGGATAACGAATCAGCATACCTCATTCATTGCACAGTTTTTCAGAATATAGTCTTCAATTTGCAGGGTCAAGAGGTTTTCCGGGTTACAATCAAGTAATCTTGATAAATAGATGAATATTTTTGGCTGATTAGCCCCAGTCCGGGATCTGGTTCATCCTCCGTTTTGCCTGAAAGACAAGCGCAACCAGCCGAATTTCTTGCCATAGGCCTGTGTCTGTGCCAAGGTCCCTATCAACAGGCTGTTGAAAAATGCACGATTGCTGTGCTGCTGCGAAAAGTCAAACCCTCGCGTATTGTAGCGATGCACCGGCCTTGGTTTTTTCCTGCGCCGGTCTGCTAGCCACATCCGTAAAGCTCGTGGACTCGCTAACGGTTGATGGTTTGCGCTCGCACATTTTTTGAGCAGCCTGTATTGCTGAATTTTTTCAACACTCAGTTAACGGCAAAATCTGGACTATTGTGCGTACGCAATCCCAAGCAAGCGAGTAGACCATGTGGGTTTTGAATATGGCGTATTTCCCCTGGGCGGCCATGGTGTTGGGCCTGATTCTGGGCAGTTTTTACAATGTCTGCGTATACAGGTACCTGGCGGAAGAATCCATTGTCCGGCCGGGGTCGCATTGCCCCAAGTGCGGGCATGTGCTCTCCTGGTGGGAGAACATCCCGCTGCTAAGCTATTTGCTGCTGCTCGGATGCTGCCGCAAGTGCAAGGTCCGCATCAGTCTGCGTTATCCGCTTGTGGAGTTGCTGTCCGGACTCTGGGCGCTGGGACTGGCGTTCAGGTTCGGTCCGACCATGGTCTGGGTGCTGTTCATGGTTATCGGCGGCATATTGATCGTCGCCAGTTTCATTGATTTTGAAGCCTACATCCTGCCGGACATCCTGACCTTGCCGGGAGCGGCCATTGCGCTTGCAGGCGCGTATTTCATCCTGCGTCCAGCCCTGGGCGTTCCCACGCTGAGCCAGTCGCTTCTCGGCGCGCTGGGAGGGGCGGGCGTGTTTTTGCTTTTGCAGCGTCTGTTTCGCAAGCTCAAAGGGCGCGAAGGTCTGGGCACGGGCGACATCAAACTGATGCTGCTGATCGGCGCGCTGGCGGGCTGGATGGCGCTGCCCATAATCATCATCATCTCCGCGGTCAGCGCCCTGGTGGCCAGCCTGTTCTATATGCTCCGCTCCAAAGGCCAGGCCCTGCAGACCATGGTGCCCTTCGGCCCCTTCCTCAGCCTCGGCCTGATGCTCTACATCCTCTTCGGCCACCTCTATTGGCAATTTCTTCTGCAGCAGTGATGAACTTCAATGCCATTGCAAATATTAATGATAATGCTTGGAAGCATTTTTAATAGTTAATGGCTGGTGGTATTTAGGCTGCACTTGCAAATTAAAAGAATGCAGCATGGGTAGCCTTGTTTTAACTTGTGAATGTGTTGGAGTATTAATGAAGCTTTGCTGCAGCAGATGCGATTACAGCAAGTTCTTGACTTGGTAAGACGAAATATATTAGTGATTTTGGATAGTATTAACTATTTGGCTATTTTTTTGTACTTCTTGCATGTGCTTCTACCAATTTTTCAATGAGCTCCAAATTTGCTTTTGGTGTTTCCCGCAAAGTGATCATTAATTCTTTTAATAAAGCCCCCATGGGCGCTTGAGCTTCAGGGTTAAGTTTTGAGAATGCGTTTTCCTGCGTCACATTCCAGTTAAACGCTTTTTCCAACTCATCGACCGTGAGTTTTCCTCCGTTCAAATGAACAAATAACCGCCCCTGTCGTAAGGCATGCCTGCGATCCTTTATGCGTTCCGCCTGATCAAACAAGGCTTTGGCCATCCGGTAACAATAGACGGAGAATAGGACGAGCAACCCAAAAAAAGTAAATGACTTGATGAAACTCAATACGAATAGCTTCCAGTCTGTGCTGTTAGCTAAGGAAGCCTTAAATTTGAAGGGTATCCAAGTTACATCAGTAGTATCTATTAAACCGACAAACGAGACAAAAATTCCTGCGATTACGGCAGAAAAAGCACCGAGAATCAACAACTTGGCAAGTTTGTCATATTTTCGTGCCTTGCGATTCAAATACGTTAGTGCTTTTTCTACAAAAAGATCCGTTGCAGCCAGGTTGCACGCTCGCAATTTTGGAGAAGTGGCAAGCACTCTGTCAAAATTCCTGCTGGCAGCCCCAACAGCCCCTATTCCGCTTGGTATTATTCCGCTGTTTTTATTTAAATCTTCAAATATTAATTCACCAATATTTTCGTCTTCGATAAGTTTAAACAGAGATTCATTTTCTCTATTTACAACATGGCCTCCGGAAAGCTTCTCAACTATATTTAATAAACTATGTCTTAATAACAGCCTTCTATAAACCTTAAGCGTGATATCGTCATGCTCTTTATCGGTAGAGCAGAAGGAAAATAATTTTTGGACGAGTTTATTCCAAAATAATTCCCAACTGGAACCATTTCCAACGGGATCCTTCAAATATATTTTATATAGGTCTTCTTGTATTATGTTAAATAGTATCCCGTAGGCAGGATTATTGGGGTTACAATCGTCCTTTTTTTTAAATGTATCTCTATATATTAGGGGCTGTCTCTAAATTATTGTCTGCTACGTTTGGCTAGAGTTCCATCATGCTGCGTTTTCAGAAAAAAATGCCCCTTGACGTAGCAACACTACGCCTGCGGCCCATTTTCTTCTTCAGCCTTGCCTGTTGAAATTCTTGCTCAAACTCGCGACGAAAATAATTTAGAGACAGCCCCTAAACTCGGCACGTTTTGAATGATCTGTGCTTCTCATTTGAGAACCTTGCTCTTTTTTGAAAAATTTATATCCAATTGAAAAATAAGATACCAAGATATATTAATAAATAAAAATTTTCAACATAAAAACTAACCATATCGCATCATTAACCAACTCCGAGGGGCCGGTAAGAACACCCAAGTTGAAAGCGATTTTTTCCTGTTGAAGCTTTCGCTTATCCATACTCCCATGGGCTCCCTGGTTCGATGAGAGCCGTACTTCCCCTGAAACCGAAGAGAGAAATTCTTTCAATTGTCGGGAAAATTTGGCATAGAGGTTTCCTGAGTAACGCATGATTTCAATTAATCCAAAGGGATTGGCTATGACAATATTAGGAACAGCCAAGACGGCATCAGCACGGAAAATGATGCTTCTTGGTGGTGGAGAACTTGGTAAGGAAGTTGTGATTGAAGCGCAGCGTCTCGGCATTGAGGTTGTTGTGGTCGATCGCTATGAAGATGCCCCAGCCATGCAGGTGGCGCACCGCTCCTACACCATGTCCATGTTGGATGGTGATGCGCTTCGTCGAGTTATTACGGAAGAGAAGCCGGACTATATTGTGCCCGAGATTGAGGCTATTGCCACGTCTACTTTGGTCGAGCTTGAAAAAGAAGGATTCAATGTTGTCCCTACTGCCAATGCGACCAGGCTGACAATGGATCGTGAAGGCATTCGGCGTCTTGCTGCTGAAGAGGTTGGGCTGCCCACATCGCCTTACCGCTTCGCCGATACGGAAGAAGAATACCAGGCGGCAGTGGCTGAAATCGGTATCCCATGCGTGATCAAGCCTGTCATGAGCTCCTCGGGAAAAGGGCAATCCATTGTGAAAAGTGCGGCTGATATCCAAAAGGCTTGGGAGTATTCTCAGTCCGGTGGCCGTACTGGTGAAGGGCGTATCATTATCGAAAAATTTGTCCCTTTTGATTATGAGATTACCCTGTTAACAATCCGTCACGTTGATGGAACATCGTTTTGTGAGCCGATTGGGCACCGGCAAGAAAATGGGGATTACCGCGAATCTTGGCAGCCGCAATCCATGAGTGAGGCAACCCTTGCGAAAGCTCAGGAATACGCGCGCAGGATCACAGACGCTTTAGGCGGGCGCGGCCTTTTCGGGGTTGAACTTTTTGTCAAAGACGATGCTGTTATCTTTAGCGAAGTTTCCCCTCGCCCTCACGATACGGGACTGGTGACTGTGATCTCGCAGGATTTGAGTGAATTTGCCCTGCATGTAAGAGCTGTTTTGGGCTTGCCGATTCCGGGTATTCGTCAATATGGAGCCGCCGCTTCGAGTGTGATCTTGTCCAATGGCACATCAGACAAACCCGCCTTTGGTGGCGTTGATGTTGCGCTTCGTGAGGCAGATACAAAGGTTTTAATTTTCGGAAAAGGCGAATGCTCCGGTGTCCGTCGTCTTGGCGTTGCTTTGGCTCTTGCTGACGACGTTGCGGGTGCCGTAGAGAAGGCAAAAAGAGTTTCTTCTACTGTAACTGTTTCATATTAGGAGCACTTTGAGCCAATCTTGTGACTGATGATCTCAATCTTGCACGCCGCCCGCCTGTCAACAGCTTCGGTGAACCTGGTGCAGCTACACCTTCCTAACTCTCCCGCCGGTAGCGCATCATTCCGGCCGGTTTTAACGTTCGATTATCCGTACAATACGTTTACCCGCAGACGGTAGTTTTCAACATTTCTGAAGCCGTACGCCCGCCGCTGGATCAGTTTCATTTTAAAGAGGAAGCCCCCTGTGATGCCGTAGTCTTTGATGGGGAGCCACTTTCCCATCCCATTTTTTCGTTATGAACCATAGTTAAGTCCTAGAAAACTTTGATTAAAAAAAATGTTTATTGCCTTCTATCTAATTACTTCATATAGAAGATGACCTTTTGTGACAAAAAGCACAAAAGCTAAGGCCATGGAGGTGCATTATGGCACAACACGAAGGATCTGTATCCACCAGCAGGACAGCCGATCTCCCCTTTGGCGGACTCGGTATGTCGCTCGAAGTTTGTGAAGCGTATGCCGAATCGCTCCACGTTCAAGTACATGCTTGGACTGTGGTCAATTGCAGCGATGACATGCCGCTTTATCAGTCTTCCGTGTCGCTTTCCGGATACAGACTGCTCACCGTGCTCAATCGTGAGATTAGAGGACGATAACAACCTATTTTGGGAGTATCGAATGAAATTGAACCGTCGTGACTTTGTGAAGCTGTCTTCAGCAACGGCGCTTGGCGTGGCCTTTTCCGGCCTCGGTATGGCGCCTGCGGAAGCGGAAATCAAAAAAATTGCGAAGATGAAGTTAAACCGTTGCAAGGAGACGACCTCCGTTTGCGCTTACTGTTCTGTAGGCTGCGGACTGATCGTAACCACGTCCCTGAAGACCAAGCGTGCCATCAATGTGGAAGGCAACCCCGACCACCCCATCAACGAAGGCTCTCTCTGCGCAAAGGGCGCAAGCTCCATCCAGATGACCGAGAACGACCTGCGCGACGGCAAATGTCTGTACCGCGCGCCCTATTCCTGTGAGTGGGAAGAAAAAAGCTGGGACTGGTGCAAGAAACGCATCGCCAAGTTGGCCAAGGACTCCCGCGACAAATCCTTCCAGGAAAAGAACGATAAAGGACAGGTCGTCAACCGCAACATGGGAGTGGCCTCCCTCGGTTCCGCCGCACTGGACAATGAAGAGTGTTACGCCATGCACGCCTTCATGCGAGCCCAGGGCATCGTCTATCTCGAACATCAGGCCCGTATTTGACACAGCGCAACTGTTGCGGCTCTGGTAGAGTCGTTCGGACGCGGTGCGATGACCAATCACTGGAATGATCTCCAGAACAGTGATTGCATTTTGATTATGGGCAGCAACGCTGCCGAAAACCATCCCATTTCCTTCAAATGGGCTTTGAAAGCGCAAGCCAAGGGCGGAAAGATCATCCATGTCGATCCGCGTTATACGCGAACTTCCGCTCGAGCGGACAAATTCATTGCGCTTCGTTCCGGTACCGATATCGCCGTTCTCGGTGGTATGATTAAGTACATTATCGAAAACAAGCGCTACTTCCTCGAATACATGCGTGAGTACACCAACGCGTCTTTCATTGTTGGCAAGGATTACAAGTTCGAGGAGGGCATCTTCTCCGGGTATAATCCGGACACCAGCTCTTATGACAAGTCCCAATGGGCATTCGAGTGTGATGCCAACGGCGTTCCCAAGAGGGATAACTCCCTGCAGGATCCGCGTTGCGTATTCCAGATTCTGAAAAAGCATTACGAGCGTTATACGCTGGAAAACGTCTCGAAAATGTCGGGTATCTCCCCTGAGGATCTGATCGAATTCTACGACCTGTACTCTGCGACCGGTACTGCGGATAAAGCAGGAACGATCATGTATGCAATGGGCTGGACCCAGCACTCCGTCGGTGTGCAGAACATTCGCGCCATGGCCATGATCCAACTCATGCTCGGCAATATCGGTATTGCTGGCGGTGGTGTGAATGCACTGCGCGGCGAATGCAATGTGCAGGGCTCCACAGACTACGCGCTTCTCTACCACATCCTTCCCGGATACATAGCAACTCCACTTGCAGGACTGGACACTCTCGACCAGTACAACAAGAAGTTCGCGCCCGTGACCAATGACCCCATGAGCGCAAACTGGTGGCAGAATTATCCCAAGTATTCCGCAAGTCTGCTCAAGGCCATGTACTCCGATGATGATCCCAAAGATTCCTACAACTATCTGCCCAAGCTGGAAAACCACAAGGCAAGCGAATACTCCTGGATTCCGCTCATCGACCGCATGTACAACGGCGGATTTACCGGTGCATGGATTTGGGGCATGAATCCGGCCTGTTCCGGCCCCGATTCCCTCAAGACGCGCAAGGCCATTGGGGAACTGGACTGGATGGTCAACGTCAACGTCTTTGACTGCGAAACCTCCAGCTTCTGGAAAGGTCCGGGGATGGACCCGTCCAAGGTAAAGACGGAAACCTTCTTCATTCCTTGCGCTACCGCAATCGAAAAGGAAGGTTCGGTCGCCAACTCCGGTCGCTGGATGCAGTGGCGCTATGCCGGTCCGGAGCCTAAAGACGGCGTGCTTACCGACGGCCACATGTTCCACGAATTGTGGGAAGAGTTGGCTCATCTGTATGAAAAGGAAGGCGGCGCCTATCCTGATCCGATCACCCGTCTGAGCTTTGAGAACATGTGCGTGGACAATGGCCATGGCCATATGGAATTCAGCGCACAGAAGACCGCACGGCTCTGCAACGGCTGGTTCACAAAGGACACGGTCGTCAAGGGCAAGTCATTCAAAAAGGGACAACAGGTTCCCAGCTTTGCCTACCTTCAGGATGATGGATCCACCACCTCCGGCAACTGGCTTTACTGCAACTCGGTCAGTGACACGGAAAACAAGGCCGAACGCCACAATGCCGACCAAACGCCCGAACAGAAGAAAATCGGACTGTTTCCGAACTGGACCTGGTGCTGGCCCGTCAACCGACGCATCCTCTACAACCGGGCGTCCGTGGACCCGCAGGGCAATCCTTGGAATCCGGAACGGGCCGTTATTAAGTGGAACGGCAAGAAATGGGAAGGAGACGTCCCTGACGGCGGTTGGGCTCCAGGCACCAAGCATCCGTTCATCATGCGCAAGAACGGCGTGGGGCAGCTCTTTGGCCCAGGCCGCGCAGACGGCCCTCTGCCGGAATACTACGAACCGTTGGAATGCCCGGTCAAAAAGCATCCATTCTCCAAGACCCTTCACAGCCCGACTGCGGTTCAGGTGGCAAGGGAAGCAAAAGCCGTTTGTGATCCGCGCTACCCGTTCGTTGGCACCACATACCGCTTGACCGAACACTGGCAGACGGGGTCCATGACCCGTTGGTGCTCCTGGTTGGTGGAAGCCGAACCGCAAATGTTCGTTGAAATCAGCCCGCAACTGGCAGAACTTCGCGGCATCAAGAATGGAGAGAAGGTCACCCTCGAGAGTGTCCGCGGCTCCATGTGGGCCATCGCCATGGTGACCGAACGAATTCAGCCCTACAATATTGACGGCGCTGAAATCCACATGGTCGGCATGACCTGGCACTATGGCTGGGCTCGTCCCCTGGACGGCGGCGATTCTGCGAACATTTTAACTCCAAACGTTGGTGATCCTAACACCGGTATCCCCGAATACAAGGCGTTCATGGTCAACCTGCGCAAGTGGGAAGAAGGAGATAACTAATGACGGGAAAAAGTTTTTTCGTTGATTTGTCCCTTTGTACCGCGTGTCGCGGTTGTCAGGTTGCCTGCAAGCAGTGGAAAAATCTTCCTGCTGAAAAGACCCGCAACGTCGGTTCCCACCAGAACCCGCAGGATCTTTCGTCCAAGACCATCCGGCTTGTCCATTTCCACGAAGCACACGACGCCAACGGTAAATTGCAGTGGTACTTCTTCCCGGAGCAGTGCCGTCACTGTCTTGAACCGCCCTGCATGTACATCGGAAACATGTACTGCAACGGCATTGCGCAGGATAAAGCGACCGGTGCCGTTGTCATGAACAGCGACACCGCTCGCATGGGTAACAAGGTCACTTCAGAGGAACTGTGCCCATACAACGTGCCCCGTATGGATAAGGAGACCGGGCAATGGGTCAAGTGCGACATGTGCCTGGACCGGGTGCGGGAAGGCCTCCTGCCCGCTTGCGTGCAGAGCTGCCCCACAGGCACCATGAACTTCGGCGACCGTGAGGAGATGCTTGCTCTTGCGGAAAAACGCCTGGCCGCAGTGCAGAAAAAATACCCGGACGCATACCTTGCGGACCCTGAATCCGTCCGGGTCATCTACTTGTGCACAGCTCCGCCGGAAAGCTACAATGGAAATCTGTTGGCTTCCTTTGATGGCAGCAAGCTGGCGAACAAAGCTCAGGCAAGAAATGGCGTCAGCCGTCGCGACATCTTGGCTGGCCGTTTCGGCTCCAAAGTGAAAGTGTAAGCGCGCACTCAAAGGAATTATTATGAAAAAAATATTCATCATGTCCCTGCTCTGTGTGTGCTTTGCCACAGTGGTTGCCTTTGCGCAGGAAAAGCTGGAATCGGCTATTGATGCTCCTGATGATGATCTTGAAATCAATGTCATCAAAGGACACAGCAAGCGCAACCTCGGCGTCACTTTCAATCACTCCAGCCATGAACACTTGGATTGCTTCGACTGTCACCACAGAAACAAGGTGAAGGACACTCCCGAATCGTGCTCGAATTGTCACAAAAATACAGATCCGGAAGCCGGTGGATACATTTCGTTCTTCCGTGCGATGCATGTCAAGAATCCGAAACACTACTGTCCGGTTAAATTTGCAAGCCGTAACAAACTAGAATCATAGTCATTTGAGTCACTTTTCTGTGGAGGTCTGAATAGTTCTATCAATGCGATACGGCCGAATACGTTCACCTGAAGCAACTGGAGCATTTGCTGAACGCTCATGCCTATTCGGGATGTGAACCGGATGTAAGCTGCAATAAGGTACACGATCAGGGCCGTATATATTTGGGTCAGGACAGCATTTTCAGAGTTGCCGACAAAGCTTTTAATCTTCAGGTTCTGTTTGATTTCCTTGAAGAAAAGCTCAATCTTCCAGCGTTCTTTGTAAATGTCGGCAATGGTCTTCGGGGCCAGTTTGAAGTTGTTCGTCAGGAACTTGTAATGCTTGCCGGTCTCCTGATCTTTGAACCCGACGCGACGGAGCTTGAGTTTTCCGTTGGCTGTGGCGACTTCAATGATCTGGTCGGAAGTCACCCCAAGCTTTCTATTGACTGCCTGGCGTTTGACAACCCGATAGGAAGCATTGCTTTTTTGCCGGGTGACGAAGTGAACGCCTTGCTTTCCCAAGAGGTGGAACCATCTGTAATCGTTATATGCCTTGTCGAAGGCGACGATGGACCCCTTGGGCAGGGTGAGAGTTTTTGCAACGCTGAGGTCATGCTTTTTGGCCTCGCTCACGCAAACGAACGCAGGGATATGACCGTCATGATCAAGCAGTGTGTGCATTTTGACCCCGCCTCGTTTGCTTCGGAAGGAAGCCCAGGGGAAGACCGACAAACACAAACTGATTGTGGAGGAGTCAAGGCTCATCAGTTTGGATTTGAAACGGAACTTATGCTTGGGAGCATGAGGCGCACAGCGACGGTACATCTCCCCGAACAAGGCCTGGAAAAAGTCCGATGGCCGCTTGTTGTTCGCGTCTGAAAAAGTCGAACGAGAAACCGGCTTG
Source organism: Desulfovibrionaceae bacterium (assembly GCA_963677785.2). GTDB lineage: Bacteria > Desulfobacterota > Desulfovibrionia > Desulfovibrionales > Desulfovibrionaceae. The sequence goes on from CAXXDH010000003.1 coordinate 2,238,299, forward strand.
AGCCCGAGATGGTAGAGCCTTTTCGGGGCTGCTTGCAGATTTCTGATGCAGTCCCGCATGCTTTTCCGCCCGGAGAGTTGAATGAACACGAGACAGACGAACTGGTTCCAAAAGCCGAAGGTTCGGGGCTGTCGTCCCGTAAGGTGCTCACGCTCCAAGCGTTGAAAAACATGTCTCGGGATGAAAGATAGCATTTGATTCAGGATTGAGTTATGGTGAGCCACGTCCAAAATCTCCTTTGTTATGTATTGCTTAGACACCAATTCCATAACATATTTCCTGGAGATTTTGGACTTTTTTATTTTACGTTAACCGGACAGCAGTGAATCCGAAACGGAACTCTTGCCTCTCGTGCCATGTGGAAGAATTCTCCGGCGATAAAGACCTGACTGGTTGTGTAAACTCCATGTGTCATCCGACTGGATTGCACTAGACACAAACATCCTAAAGACAGTCCTGGCCACGAGGCCTCATCTTGTGGTCAGGACTCCCCCCAAAAAATACGGTTGTTCACGGATTTCCGGGAAACGCGGCTCTCATCGTGAGATAGAATTACTCGTGATTCCGGAATCCGTATACCATTCGCTTGATTACTTTTATCTTGTTGTTGATTGCTTCCAGCAAGCTGGTGCGCAGCCTGTATTTACAATGAACCGGAAAGCCAGGCACGTGAGCTTTGAGCTTTGAGCTTTTAGCTGAAGCGGCGGAAAGGCTCTTTTGTTGGTATGAGATGCCCCAAAGAGAGCCTCTAACTCCTTCAAACTAACCTGGTTAAGCGTACATATCTGTAGATATTCTTCAGGCTTTCCAATAAAATGTCCAAGATTGAAAATAGTTATCCATTGTTCGCTCTGTTCGGTTAGCCCCATTGAAATATTTTTGGAAAATAACTTGACTTTTTTCACTTTGGGGAGTCTACGGTTAAATATTGCATACCATTGAGGCATTTCATACGTATTAGCTCTATAACATGTCGTTTTTTTTGGGGGGCACTTGATGTCCTGTTTTTCATTTGTCATTTCATAGAGAGGTAGTAGCCATGTATTTCTGTAGAGCTGTTTTTCCTGCCTCACTCACACTGCTGTGTTCGAGTGTTCCCTTGTTCGCCAGTTTTTTTTAGCAGTAGATTTAGATACGAGATGCAATATAACGCTAATCATCAAAAACAATTAAAACATAATTTCGTCTTTTACTAACGCACTGACGAGTTTGCAGTCTATTTGTGTAAACTTATTTCTTTTATACAAAAAAAGCTGCTTTATCTCATGTGGTCATTTTTCTGTGTGCATTTATTATATTCATTATAACTGCGAAAACACCTTTTATGTTGTATTTGGGGAGTAAAGATACTTCGGAACATCAAACGGGATGGAGGGAAAACAATGCGTTTCATTAAACATTGTTTCTGTTTTCTGTTACTGATGGCAATGGTTTGTACGGCCGGGCTGGCCCAGGCCGCGGACAAACCCAACATCCTTCTCATCGTAGCCGACGATCACGGCTATGGCGACATCGGCGTATACGGCGGCGGCGAGGGGCGCGGAATGCCTTCACCCAACCTGGATCGTATGGCCGACGAGGGCATGACCATGTTCTCGTTTTACGCCCAACCCAGCTGCACTCCGGGCCGAGCAGCCATGCAAACAGGCCGTATCCCCAACCGCAGCGGCATGACCACGGTGGCGTTCCAGGGGCAGGGCGGCGGTTTGCCCGCGGCCGAGTGGACCTTGGCCTCGGTATTGAAGCAGGCGGGTTACCAGACCTACTTCACCGGCAAATGGCACCTGGGAGAAGCCGACTACGCGCTGCCCAACGCCCAGGGCTACGACGAGATGAAGTATTGCTTTCTCTACCACCTCAACGCCTACACCTACGGCGACCCCAACTGGTTTCCGGACATGGACCCCAAGTTGCGCGAAATGTTCCAGAAGGTGACCAAGGGCGCCCTTTCGGGCAAAGCCGGAGAACAGGCCAAAGAAGACTTTAAAGTCAACGGCGAGTACGTGGATACCCCGGAAAAAGGTGTCGTGGGCATCCCCTTCCTGGACAAGTACGTGGAACAGGCCGCCCTGGAGTATCTTGAAGAAGCGGCTAAATCCGACAAGCCGTTTTTTATCAATGTGAACTTCATGAAAGTGCACCAGCCCAACCTGCCGGCCCCCGAGTTCAAGCACAAGTCCCTGTCCAAGACCAAATTCGCCGATTCCGCCGTCGAACTCGACACGCGCGTCGGCCATGTCATGGACAAACTCCGCGAGCTGGGTCTGGATAAAAACACTCTGGTCTTCTACACCACCGACAACGGCGCCTGGCAGGATGTCTATCCGGACGCCGGATACACCCCCTTCCGCGGCACCAAAGGCACCGTACGCGAGGGCGGAAACCGCGTTCCGGCCATCGCCGTATGGCCCGGCAAGATCAAACCGGGCGTACGCAATAACGACATCCTCGGCGGCCTGGATCTCATGGCCACTTTCGCCTCCGTGGCCGGCGTCAAACTGCCCGAGAATGACCGCGAGGGGAAGCCGATCATCTTCGACAGCTACGACATGACTCCCGTGCTGTTCGGTACGGGCAAATGCGCGCGTAACGAATGGTTCTATTTCACCGAGAATGAACTTACTCCCGGCGCGGCGCGCGTGGGCAACTACAAGGCCGTGTTCAACCTGCGCGGCGACGACGGGCAAGCCACCGGCGGTCTGGCAGTGGACACCAACCTCGGCTGGAAGGGTGCGGACAAATACGTGGCCACCGTGCCGCAGATCTTCGATCTCTGGCAGGATCCGCAGGAACGTTACGACATCTTCATGACGACCTTTACGGAGCGTACATGGACCATGGTTACATTCAACGAGGCCATTACGGATTTGATGAAAACCTATGTAAAGTATCCTCCGCGCAAACTGCAAAGCGAAACCTATTCGGGACCCTTGACCCTTTCCAAGTATCAGCACTTTGAATACGTCCGCAAGAATCTCAAGGAGCAGGGCGTCAGCCTTACGATGCCAACCGGCAACTAGAAGTTGGTGGACCGTTATTAAAACACATCTGCCCTCGGAGAGCCTAACTTCGGGGGGCAGATAGTATATCACTCTGGTAAGGAACGACAGCAGGAGATTTTCTTGCGCATACCCCCAACCATAACGTACGAGTTTCCTATGTATATACTCAAATATTTTCGGTGCTGGTGCATGGCGCTGTTGCTTGTGCTTTTCGCCCAGGTATCGCTGGCCCATACCATCGATCCGCTTCCTTCCTGGAATGACTGTGAAGCAAAGCAGGCGCTCATAGACTTTGTAAAGCGAACCACCAAAGAAAGCGCACCCGACTTCATCCCGGAGCCGGAGCGTATTGCGACCTTTGACAATGACGGAACGCTCTGGTCGGAAAAACCTGTCTGCTTTCAACTGTTTTTCGCCCTCGATCGTATCAGGCAGCTGGCGCCGGAGCATCCGGAGTGGGCCGGCAAGGAGCCGTTCGCCTCGGTGCTCAAGGGCGACCTGAAAGGCGCGCTCAAAGGCGGTGAAAAGGCGTTGCTCGAAATCATCCTGGCCACCCATGCGGGCATGACCACCGCGGAATTCGAGACTCTTGTCGCGGAGTGGATCGCCACCGCCAAACATCCCAAAACCGGCCGTCTGTTCACGGAAATGGTCTACCAGCCCATGCTCGAATTGCTCACGTATCTGCGCGTTCATGGCTTCAAGACTTTCATTGTTTCGGGAGGCGGCATCGAATTCATGCGCCCCTGGACAGAAGCCGTCTACGGCATTCCCCCCGAGCAGGTGGTGGGCAGCAGCGTGAAAACGCAATTTGCCATGCAGGACGGCAAACCTGTCCTGATGCGCCTGCCGGAAATTGGCTTCATCGACGACAAGGCCGGTAAACCCGTGGGCATCAACGAGCACATCGGCCGTCGTCCCGTGGCGGCTTTCGGCAACTCCGACGGCGACCTGCAAATGTTGCAGTGGACCACCGCGGGGCCGGGCGCTCGCCTCGGGCTCCTGGTCCATCACACGGACGCCGAACGGGAATGGGCCTATGACAAAGGCGCGGAAAAGGCTCTCAAGGAAGCCAAGTACAAAGGCTGGATTGTCGTGGATATGAAGCAGGACTGGAAGGACATCTATCCGCTTGAAAAATAATAAATACATAATGTTGCGGGGAATGCCGGGGGATGGTGCCCCGGTGTTTCCTGCCTGAGTGTGCAACCCAGGCGCGCGTTGCCTGGCTGCAGCCGGCGAGGAGTGTTCCCATGCGGCCGTCCCGGAGATCCGCCACGGATCTCATTTTGCATCTGCATCCACCTCAGGTTCCCGTTGCCACGCTGCGCTTCACCTTGAGCTGGGGCCTGGGCGGCATGGCCGCGGTACTGATAGGGCTGCTTTTCATGACAGGCGTGCTGCTGCTTCTGGTCTATCAGGCTTCCACTGAGCACGCCTATGATTCGGTGCAGGTACTGACGCGCGAAGTGCCTTTCGGCGCCTGGGTACGCAACATCCATTACTGGAGCGCTAATTTATTGATCGCAGCCGCCTTGCTGCACCTGTTGCGTGTTGTCCTGACCGGCGCCTTCAGCACGGGACGCCGCCTCAATTGGGTTATCGGACTCGGCCTGTTGTTTCTGGTGCTGGCGGCCAATTTCACCGGCTATCTGCTGCCTTGGGACCAGCTTTCCTACTGGGCGGTGACCATCTGCACCAGCATGCTCGACTACATTCCGCTCTGCGGCGACTGGCTCAAGGAACTCGTACGCGGGGGCGCTGCAATCGGCCCCGGTACGCTGGCCAATTTTTTTGTCCTGCACGTGGCGGCCATTCCGGCCGCGCTGGTGTTTTTCATGGCCTGGCATTTCTGGCTGGTGAGGCGGGCAGGGGGCCTGGTCGCAAAGGGGGAGGTGGAAAACGTCCGCGTTGCCACAGTTCCTCATCTGCTCGTTCGCGAGGCGGCAGTGGGGCTTGGTGTTGTCGCCTGTACGTTGCTTTTTGCCATTTTTTACAATGCCCCGCTCCTGGAGCAGGCCAATCCGGGCATGAGCCCGAATCCGTCCAAGGCGCCCTGGTATTTTCAAGGCTTTCAGGAGCTGCTGCTGCATCTGCATCCGGTCTTTGCCGTGACCGTCTGGCCCCTGGCGGCAACGGCGCTGGTGCTGGCCGTGCCTTTCTGGAATGGGAGCGCCTTGCCTCCAGGGAATTGGTTCGGCGGCAAACAGGGACGCGGGCTCGCCGTCTGGTCGGCCGTTGCGGGCATGGCGCTCACAGCGGGATGGATAGTGGGCGATACGCTGCTTGCCGGGACCGGGAACGTCGGTGCCAACGGCTGGCTGCATCGCGGCGCCATCCCCACGGCATGCCTGGGATTGCTGCTGGGAAGCGGCTATGCTTTGCTGGTCCGTACGTTGCGGCGTACGCGGGCTGAGGCCGTCATGGCCTGTTTTGTTTTCGCCCTCGGAATGCTGGCTGTGCTGACTGTCGCCGGCATCTGGTTTCGCGGGCCCGAAATGCGTCTGATCTGGCCCTGGATGCAAGGAGGCGTCTGAATGAAACGAGAAAACAAGGAGAGCGCCGCCGGCAGCACGTACGCTGTGGCGGACACCGGACGCCGGGTGTTTCTGAACCGGCTCTGGGTAGTGGCTGGTCTGGCTGCGGCCATGGAGTTCTGCTGGGTAGGCGTATCGTTTCTGCTCTCCCGCCAGAAGCGCGCGAGTGCGAAAAAAACGAAAAAAGTGGTCACAGCGGGTGGTGTGGAGCAGTTTCAACCGGCAACCGTGACCGCCATTCCGCAGGGAAGTTTTTATCTCTCCCGCCTGGAAGACGGCGGATTTCTGGCCCTGTCGCGGACGTGCACACACCTGGGCTGCTCGGTCACCTGGAACGAGGAGGAGGAAAAATTCGTCTGCCCCTGCCATGGATCGAGCTTCAACCTCCGGGGAGAGGTGCTTACTGCTCCTGCGCCGCGTCCGCTGGACTGCTACCCCGTACGCATTGAAAACGGCATCGTGAAAGTGGAAGTGTCCGCCCCGGCCCGCCGGGAACGCTTCGAGCCGGACCAGGCAACCCGGATATGACGACAGCAACGCCCAGAGCCCCCGTACGTTATGACTCGTGAACTGTCAGATACGCGCATCTGGGAAAGAGGCGCGCTGGCGGCAGCCGTCGTGATTCTGCTGTCGCCCGTTCTGTATCTTCTTTTTCAGAACCCCGCGCAATCGTTTCCGAACAAAGCGGTCGTCCAGTTTGTGGGGAGTGAAAAATGCAAGAACTGCCATGAGAGCGTCTACAACAAATGGCGGGGGTCCGATCATGACCGCGCCATGGATGTGGCCGGAGCGGAAACGGTACTCGGCGATTTCAACGACGCCAGCTTTACGGATCCCTACAACAACGTCACGACCCGATTTTATCGCAAGGGTGAAAAATATTTCGTCGCAACGCAAGGGCCGGACGGCCGGTTGGGGGAATTCGAAATCACCCATACGTTCGGCGCCACCCCCTTGCAGCAATACCTCGCGCCTTTTCCCGGAGGACGGCTGCAATGTCTGAACATTGCCTGGGATGTGGAAAACAGGCGCTGGTACCGGTTGCCGCCCGACAAGCCCATTCCTCCGGGCGACTGGCTGCATTGGACCGCCGGAGGGCAGACCTGGAACACCATGTGCGCCGAATGCCATTCGACCCGCCTGCGCAAGGGCTATGACCCGGATACGGAAACCTACCGGACGAGCTGGTTTGAAATCGACGTCGGCTGCGAAGCCTGCCACGGCCCCGGAGCGGCGCATCTTCGGTGGGCGGAAAAGCCGCCTTTGGCCCGGAGCAAGACAGCGAATTACGGCCTGACCGTGGTAACCCGCGACCTCACGAACGACCGGCAGATCAAAATCTGCGCCCCGTGTCATTCGCGGCGGTTCCAGCTTGGCGACAATCCGCATGCCAACGCCGAGCTGCTCGACATCATGGTGCCGCAGCTTTTGAGCGAGGGGCTTTACTATCCGGACGGTCAGATTCTGGACGAAGTCTACGTGTACGGCTCATTCACCCAAAGCAAAATGTACCAGCGGGGCGTACGTTGCAGCGATTGCCACGACGTGCACAGCCTGAAACTCCATAAACAGGACAACGCCTTGTGCTGCCAGTGCCACCGGGCCGAGGTCTACGACAGCAAGGCGCATCATTTCCACAAGGATATGTACGAGGGGAAGCCCAGCGACGGCCATCTTTGCGTGAAATGCCATATGCCCGGACGGTATTATATGGGGATCGACTATCGTCCGGATCACAGCCTGCGGGTGCCGCGTCCGGACCTGAGCATCGAGCTTGGAACCCCCAACGCCTGTTCCGTCCAGGGCTGCCACGCGGACAAATCTTTGGCCTGGAACAGCGATTATTTTCAGAAGTGGTACGGAGAAACCCGTAAACCGCATTACGGCGTCGTCATTGCCGCGGGGCGCGCGCACAGGGCCGGAGCGGACGCGGCGTTGATCGCCACGGCCGAGGACGTGTTGTTGCCGGCCATAGTCAGGGCCACGGCTCTCAGCCTGCTGCGGTCCTATCCCACTGCGGACAGCCGGGCCTGCCTGGCCAAGGCCCTGGAAGACGCCGACGCCCTGATCCGCTACACCGCCATTCGCAGCCTGGAATTTTTTGACGCTGAGACCAGACGCAAACGGATAGCGCCAAAGCTGTACGACCCGGTGAAGGCCGTACGCATGGAAGCTGCGTTGATGCTTTCCATGCTGCCTGAGGAGCAATTGCGCAAGGACGACCGCCAGGCCTTTGAGTCTGCGCTGGCTGAGTATCGTGACGCCATGCGATACAATGCCGATCTGGCCCCGCAGCGCTACAATCTGGGCAACCTCGCATTCAACCTGGGACATGAAGCAGAAGCTCTGGCCGCCTATGAAAAATCCATAGCAATCGACGGACAGTTTTATCCGGCCAAGGTGAATCTGGCCATGCTGTTGAACAGCCAGGGTAAAAACAAAGAGGCTGAAAAACTATTGCGCCAGGTGGTTGAACAGGAGCCGGAGCAGTACGAGGTCGCGTATTCGCTCGGACTGCTGCTTGGGGAAATGGGCCGTTACGAAGATGCGGCGGAGTATCTGGGCAGAGCCGCCGCGGGCATGCAATACGCCCGGGCCTATTACAACCTCGGCCAGGTGCTCATGGCCCTCGGCCAGGGCGTCCGGGCCGAGGAGGCGCTGCTTCAGGCTCAGGCATTGAGTTCGGAGGATCAGGACGTTTTTCTTGCACTGACCCGGCTCTATCTCAGTACGCGGCGTCCGGACAAGGCCCTGGCCATGGCGGAAAGACTGCTCGAAGCATATCCGGAGCACCAGGGTGCGAAAGAGTTGCTGCGGCGTTTCGGGAAATAGGACAATGGAGACACCCCATACAAGCTGAACAGTTTTACCAGCCATATGAGGTGCAGGAAGAAAACGTCATGTGTATTGCTGCAGGTTCAATTCTTCTCAGCTCCACCGGAAATTTCCCGTAGAAAAAAGGCTGGCATTCTATACGTCTGGTGACGGTACATCTCCCCGAACAAAGCCTGGAAAAAGTCCGATGGCCGCTTGTTGTTCGCGTCTGAAAAAGTCGAACGAGAAACCGATTTGAGCCCGAGATGGTAGAGCTTTTTCGGGGCTGCTTGCAAATTTCTGATGCAGTCCCGCATGCTTTTCCGCCCGGAGAGTTGAATGAACACGAGACAGACGAATTGATTCCAAAGACCGAAGGTCCGGGGCTGTCGCCCCGTAAGGCGCCGAGCTCCAAGCGCTGAAAAACATGTCTCGGGATGAAAGATAGCATTTGATTCAGGATTGAGCTATGATGAGCCACGTCCAAAATCTCCTTTGTTATGTATTGTTTAGACACCAATTCCATAACATGTTTCCTGGAGATTTTGGACTTTTTTATTTTACGTTAACCGGACAGCAGTGTGTAAGCAACTAAAGTCTATCGAAATGCAGAAAAACGCGCCATTTTTTGTGCAACATCCGGGCTAGCAGTTCCCCTTGTCGGGACTGCAGAGGATTTGCACCTCCAAGTAAGCGTACCTGCTGGTGCACAAAAAAAGTGTGAAGTGTCTTTGACGTATAACGTCAAAGACACTTCAAGTACATAAAAGTATCGTCTGAATTTCTTAAAAGGCGGATACTTTGCTCTATTAGTTTTCTTCAGGTAGTTTTTTGTAGGATGTCGGTCCATTAGTATAGCCGACTTTTTTCAACCACCAGGATGGATAGAAAGCTTTGACAGCAATGGATTCCTTTGAATTGATATACCCGTCATTGTATTTTATATACAAAGAGTCGGACAATTTCCACCATGCATCCAGCACTTCCTTTGTGTTCGCATTCGCATACTCCGTCAGCAACTTCACTGCCGCATCCTGTTCGCCCTTTTTCCACAGCTCCGCCGCCTTGTTTTCAAAATCCTTTTGCTCTCCAAAAAACCTGGTTTCGAACGTCTCGCGTTGGGCGTTGATGTCTTTGATCATGTAGTCGTATTTCAGCATGGCGTAATTGGCCACGTAATTAAACGCCGTCCAGACGCTTTCCCGGTCGAGTTCGAGGGCATTTCCTTTCTGGACCTGTTCGGGCAGGTCGCTGACTCCCGTATAATAAGGCAGAAGAACTGACGTAGCCGGACGGTCCGAACCGTACCAGCTGATGCCGCCTATGGCGTCGGGCAGCCAGCTGCGCACCTGGTTCACATAACAATACGCGCAACGGTAAATATTCAACGGACGTTCGAAAGCTCCCTTGGGGGGTGTGGGCGCATTTTGCACGACGCTTTCAGCCGGGCCTTCGAACCTGTTGGGATTGCCGAACGGACCGGCAGCCAACCCCTTGGTCAGATCGAACTCCGTGCCTTCGTAATTATCCCGATGAATATTCATGACGCCGGCCACATCCAGCTTGTTGTCCGGTTTGACTGCAAACGGATAGGCGCGCGTATCAGGTCCGTCCACCCAGGCCGGCAGATTGAGGGAAGGCGCTGCAAGAGACTGCGCGCGCCATACCCGGCGCAACGAATAATAGGGATGATGGAATTCGCCGTCTCCATAAACCTTTGTAAAATCCAGCGGTCCGTCTTCCGGTTTCCACCAGCCTTTGCTCTTGGCCACGTCGAAAATATTGTCCGAATACATCATGTCGGGATCATCTTTGCGGATATCCCGGATGCGAAACTGGTTCGCGGCGACAAAAAAAGCGTCGTCCGGCACCCGTTTGGCCACCCATACGCCGTCGGTTCCGTCCAAGTCGTAGCCGCACATTTCAAACACCCAGCCTTCGTTGGGATCCGCAACCAACAGGGTTTCACCGGTGCCGTAATAGCCGTACTCTTTGATGAGTTCGCCCATGAGCTTGATGGCTTCACGCGCGGTTTTGCAACGTTCCAAAGCGATGTTGGACAAGGCCGCCGAATAGAATATCCGCTTGCCCGGCTCGGGCTGCGGGTGCACTTTGGCTTTGTCCGTGCATTCGCCCATGGCAAGCTGGTGCTCGTTGATAATGCCATAATTTGCCGTAAAATAAGCATAAGTATGCGGCACCTGAGGGATTGCGCCGAGCGGTACGCTGAGCGGAACATCAGTGCTGGTCATGTCATAGGCGGGCGCGATGTCTTTGGCGTTCAGACGAAAAACCTGATTGCCTCCCCATTCGGGTTTGAAGCCCATTGCGCAATGTGAGTAATAAATCTGGCGCATGCTGCCCGGTTCGTGATCTTTGGCCGGCACGTATACCAGCCTCTGATCGCCCATGGCGTCATCCGAATGGGAAACAAGCACAGATCCGTCAGCCGAAGCTTTTTTGCCCACAAGCGTCGTGGTGCAAGCGAACACAGGAACAAAAAACGCCAGCGTCAAAGAAACGATCAACAAACAGATAACAGATTTCATAATTTCTCCTCAATTATTCATAGGACGAGCTTTTTTCAATACGCATCACATTATTGAATTCGTACCATGTCTGCCAATGTAAATAAAGATACATGGATTATAAAACATATTTGCCGTCGGACAAAAATTAAGACGATACTTAGTCTTGCTGACACACTGCGAGGTTGCCATGGAGCTTTCCAGCCAGATCAACTCCGTGGCGATCAGGAAGTTCCGCGAGATTTTTTTCAAACCATACCGTATCATTTATCAAGTTATGGGCAATACAGCGTACGTGATGCTGATTGTCGATGGACGCCGAGACCTGCAGGCACTGCTGCAGCGGCGACTCTTGGTCGAGTGAGGGGGGCCATGATGAACCGCTTTGGTGATCTACCGATCCCCAATCCAGCGGACGAAAATCTCTCGCTGTCTCATAAAACAACCCCCTTGCGATGCAATATCGCAAGGGGGTTGTTTTATGGGCTCTGGTCCCGATTTTAAAAGATACATGGGACCAGTGGAAGGAACGCTGCTTTATCTGACGATTTTCTTGAAGGCTTCGGTCTGCGCCTGGATGCCTTTTTCAGCTGCGAAACGTTCGATGCTCGATGCTCCGAAAAAGCCGTCGATGTCTTTGATCTTGTCAATGACGTACGCGGCGTCATCAGGTTCGGCGATAGGACCGCCGTGGCAGATGACCATGATGTTCGGATTGACCCTTTTACCGGCCTTGATGATCTCATTGATTTTATCGACGCAATCATCCAGGCTGAGGGCTGTCTGGGCTCCGATGGTTCCCTTTGTGGTCAGTCCCATATGGGCGACGAGGATATCAGCGCCGGCTTCAGCCATGGCCGCAGCCTGTTCGGGGTCGAATACGTAGGGGGTTGTCAGCATATCAAGCTCGTGGGCCTTGCGGATCATGTCGACTTCCAGGCCGTACCCCATGCCGGTCTCTTCCAGGTTCTGTCTGAATACGCCGTCGATCAGGCCCACAGTGGGAAAGTTCTGAACGCCGGCAAAGCCCATGGCCTTTAATTGAGCCAGAAACACATCCATGACTCTGAAAGGATCTGTTCCGCACACACCTGCAAGCACAGGGGTTTCCTGAACAACGGGGAGAACTTCTGCGGCCATCTCGACGACAATCTGGTTGGCGTCGCCGTAGGAGAGAAGTCCGGCCAGGGAACCGCGTCCGGCCATTCTGTACCGGCCGGAGTTGTAGATGATCAGCATATCCGCCTGACCTTTTTCACTGCTCTTGGCAGTAATGCCGGTGCCTGCGCCGACACCCAGCAGAATTTTACCTTCCGCAACCTGCTTGCGGTACATGGCCATGATTTCAGTTCTTGTCTTCTTGTTCATGCTCATTCCCCTAAATTATGGTTAGCTATTCGCAGACAGCAAATCGATCAATTTTTGGGCGGCTGCTTCGGCAAAGGCCTGGTCGTTGATGTGCAACGGCAATTCAATGAGCTCCACCGTGTCTTTGTTCAAGCCCGTACGGAATTCATTGAATAAGGCCTCATCCTCTTCTTTTCCGTAAAAGACCTGATCCGGCGCATCGATCATGGATACGCCTTTCAAGGGCAGCATCATGACCGTGGGGCCCTTGGCCATGTTCAATTTTTCGGTAATTTTTTTACCGATCATCTTGTTTTCCTCCACTGTTGTCCGCATCAGCGTAACAGTGGGGTTGTGCTTGTACAGCAGCCTGTCCTTGAATTCCTTGGGAACCGTGTCTATGGCGTCAAAATTCACCATGTCCAGCGCTCCAACGGACACGACCTGGGGGATGCCCTTTTTTCCCGCAGCCTCCAGACGGTGCGGACCCGCGGCCAACACTCCGCCGATAAGTTCATCACACCATTCCGTGGTTGTCAGGTCCAGGACGCCTTCTATGAAGCCCCCATCAATGAGCGCTTCCATGGATTGGCCGCCAACGCCTGTTGCGTGGAAAATCAAGACTTCGTACCCTCTGTTTTCGAGGTAGGCCCTGGCAAAGTCGATGGCCGGGGTGGTGACTCCGAACATGGACGCGGCGACAAGAGGTTTCTTTTCGATGGGGGGCTGGTTGTTGGTGAATTTTACCATTCCGGCAATGGCGAAGACCGCGTTTGCAAATATCGTTGTGGAAATGGAATTCAGGCCTGCTACATCCACCACGGAAGGCATCATGACGATGTCGCTGGTGCCTACGTATTTGGCGGTATGCCCGGAGGCTACGGTAGATACCATGAGTTTGGGCACCCCTATGGGCAATGCTCTCATGCCGGGTGTTACAAGGGATGTTCCTCCAGAGCCTCCAAAGGAAATGACTCCGTCGAACTTTCCCTGGCGGTAGAGTTCAGGCAGCATTTTTTCCATTCCCTTTGCGAGAATTTCAGTGGCCAGGGCTCGATCTTTTTTTTGTGCAATTTCATGAATGTCTGCCCCGGCGGCTTTTGCGATCTCGGCATTTGAAATATCCGGCTCGAAAGCCGGTTCAAACACACCTGTGTGGATTGTAAAGGTTTTTAATCCCAGGCTTTGGATCAAGTCTATAACGTAGGTGTACTCCGCGCCTTTTGAGTCAAATGTTCCTGCAATTGCAATTGTTTTCAAAATGTTACCCTCAGCATTGAAATTAACGATTTACTGATGTCGTAAAACATGTTTGCAAACAACATCCCTGATTACAAATAAAGAGTACGAATTGGAGCGCTGAAAGTAAATGTGTCCATGTTGCAATTAGTTGTGTTTATGTCTCCTTTGGAAGTCGCTTGGCTTTATTCCTATGTATTTTTTGAACATTTTACTGAATTGACTGTAGTCTCGATATCCGACCAATTCTGACACGTCCCTCAGACTGATATTCAGATTCTCCTTCATGATGTCGGTGGCCTTTTTCATCCGGAATTTGACCAGATATTCCGGGAAAGCGCATCCGACCTCCTTTTTGAAGAGTCTGCTCAGATGGCTTCTTGAGATGTGAGAGATTTGTGCCAGATCCAAAAAAGAGATGTCATGCATGTAGTTTTCGGCAACATATCTTTTTACAAATTCTATATACTCAAAATGCTTGGTAATGCCGTCCAGCATTTTCATCATCAGTTCGTCCTTGCCTAAATGATCCGATGACTTGAAAGCTTTTGTTATATTGACAATAGATTTTTCCGAAGGAATACGCTCGAAGGAAGATCCGCCAATGTAGCCCATTACATTCAGGTTGTTGTACATGTACTGAATGTCAATAGGATTTTTTACGGGCCCGCCATAAATCATTTTTATGACATCAGGCCGTATTTGGTCGCATACGGAAAAGATATTCAAGGCTCTTTCCTTGGCGGCTTCAAGTGAAAGAACCTTCTTTGCGCCGAGAATTCCGCCCATGGTAAACCCCAAATGGGCGCAGATGATGTCGGCTCCGGCCCTGAGCATGTCCAGGGCCTGTTGTTCGTTGAAAACAAAGGCGATGGTGAACAGGTCTTTGGCATGTGCTATTGCAATGGCCCGGACTTCGGTCTGATAACAGCTGCCTTGTTCTTCAAGAGCTTCGCGGAATTGCCCGTCGATCAATCCTATGGTTGGATAATTATTGATCCCTTCGAATCCAAGGGATTTAATTTGTTCGATATAATACTCCAGGTCTACGGATGGATCAGTGGCGTTCAAGCCGAAGATAAGGGGAATTCGTGTAATTAAGGTCTTAATTTCGCGTAATGAATACTCCATTACCATTTCGTTGCTGTTGTAAAAGGGCAAATAGCCGGCCAAGGAACTCCTCCCCATTTGCCGGAATCGGCCGGAGTTGAGCAACAACAGGAAATCAGCCCCGCCCATTTGTGCGTACTTTGCCGTTATCCCGGCCCCGGCAGCCACTCCAATGAGATGCTGGTTCCTTTGTATTTGTCTTTTCAGATTCTCAAGAATTTCCTGTCGTGCTATCATCGCTGCTCATTTGTTCAGTCGCTGGCCTAAAAAGAGACTGAGTATTTTTGCATGATTGTTTTTCCAGGATGCAGTTGAAACCCGTAGTGGCTAAAACGCCGCTCCATCTTCTTGATCTTTGTGACCATAATGATCCCCTTTGATGAAGATCCTTATCTCGATTTATTTCAAAGACGCAACACGAGGGGCTGGTTTGTTCGGGACTTCTTGTAAGACTGCCATGAGTTGCATCTTCACTTCTGGTCCAGATTTTTGGGGCCACATCTTGCTGGACGGAGACCCGCTGGCCCAACAATTCGTTGGGGGAACCTTTTACCAGGCCTTCCTGAGCGCTTTTAACTACCACCGTTGGCACAGCCCCGTGAGCGGAACCCTTTGACGAAAAGCGGCATTCCGGGGGTCAAGGATATTCCGCTTCTGGGGTATTTTTTCGGAAACGAGCAAGACGACAACAACATGACCGAGCTGCTCATTTTTATCACGCCCACGGTGATTTCCAATTCCTATGAGGCCAATCAGCTCAATATACAGGAAAAAAGTAAATCGCCCACGCTTATTGATGAAACGCACATGGAATTTGATTTGTAGCGGCTTCTTTCCGGCGGACCTCAGCGTCCATCGCGAAGCATGAAGCCCCCGGATTGCGGCCCTCGCAGACGAAACACCTCATCTGCGGGTCCGCAGCCGGATTCGTCGGAGCGCTCAACGGCTTTGCCTGTAGAAAAGAAGCTTGGAAACGATATAGGGTGTGGGGGCGCGTCCATTTGAACATACGCGCTATACGTACGCAAAGGCCCCGAGTCTGTTTCCAAATGATGAAATTGCGGATAGTATACAATCAAAAGAACTTGACTCCTTAATCAAAGGGGCTATTTCATAGTGCTTTAGCTATCACATAAAAATGGGGCGGGGCCACTTGAGATGCGAGTAGGATTGCAAACAGAGTCCCGGACTCAGATTAAACGCAACGAAGCGCAGGTTGAGGAAATTCATGAAACCCCATACCCAGGCCGAATTACGGACATCGGCCCGTGACCGAACGCAGAACAAGCACAAAGCAACGAGGACAGGAAATGAACAGAGAACAGGAAAAGCTCAAAACCATTTACATAGGCTACCACCCTCGGGCAAATGACGGCAGCCCTCCACAATTGCGCCCCCTCAATGACTCCATTGCGGTAATGGACGCCTTCAACAAAGGGCAAGAGGAGGGGAAGTTCCGGGCCGAGGTTTTTGAAATAGCCTACAGCGATCTTTTCACCGTTGGCGTTTGGGAAACAGCAATCGACAAAGTCTGTCAATACATCTGATTCCCGCCGCAATCATTTTAAAACGCCTTGTCAGCCACTTTACCCCACTAACCAGAAACTCGAATAGAGGGGGATTGTTGGCCCTCTCCCTTATGCAGTCCGGCCCGGATTCTGTTTGACGGATACCGGGCCGCATTGAAGTCCGCATAGAGTATAAGATTAAGAGTCCTTTATTGCGTGTAATTCCATTCTGATTCTGAATTGCGTTAATAATCCATTCCTCTGACTGGCAGTGGGCTGCCGGCCCGGATGTACATCCGAGGTGCCTCAAGGCGCATGCCGTCGAGATAGTGCAGCCCTGTCCGAGCAGGGCGATCTATTCGCAAAACCCGCCTATAGACAGGGGGATTTGACTAATGCTGCTTGTTTTGTTAAGAATTATAACTATCTGATTTGGTTATAGTTTTTTCTGCCCAAAAGCGGCCCGTAAGTTTGACAGCAGGCTGCTTGCACATTTAGCGGGTTGCCGGTTTTCATTGCGGACTATCGCTCCCCACCAATACGTAGCTTCATCAGGTTTTGAGACGTTTCCTTAAAACATTTGCGGGCCTGAGCAAAGACTATGTTTTGTCTTTTTTCTTTCGTCTGTCGTCATTAGTTCGGAAAATGCCATAAGCATTTTACCTCTACGAGCTTGTGTCTGCTCGCACAATTTCCTGGTGTATCAGCCTGCGGGAACGGCCTGCATTGTTGTATGACCTTTTTCCTTAAGGGATCCGGATTCTTGTACCTTAGACATTTTGCGTTTGCTTTGCTTTTGCTCTCCCCTCAAAGTTTTAATTGCAATGGTAGCTTGTAGGTTCACCTGTTTGTGCTTCAGGTGACAAGCAATATTGGTTGAATTTTTTCAAAGGAGATGAATTCATGTCAAGATTGAGCAGTCGAAATTGCTGTTTTTCAATGATTGCCGTCTGTTTGTGGTTGTTTTTCGGGGCCATCTGCCCAGGTAGCCTGATAGCCGGAACCACTGTTCCGGTACCCACCATTGAGGGGCCAATAGCCAACACCGAAGCATCGCACCCATGGAATGGCGCCGCCTGGCAGTGGAAACCGATAAACCTTAAAACTTACGGTTATGTTGAAGAAGAGTTTTATGTCAGTGGAACGGCTAACGTATACGAGGCTATTCCTTACAGTGACTTTAAAACGAAAGTACTACGCTCCGGCCCCTATACGACGCGGATAGTTGTTCGACGCCCAATCGACATGAAAGAGTGGTCAGGAGTGGTTGCCGTTGAAATTATCAATATGTCGGCGGGCTACGATTGGACTGCCAATTGGGGGGCGCTCTGGGAGAGCATTATCAATCGTAAAGATGTTTATGTCGGGATTACGGCCAAGCCGAATGTCTTTCCTGGAATGGTAAAGTTTGACGCCAAACGATATGGCCGGCTTTCGATGGCAAATCCATTGCCGCCCGAGGAACAATCTTGCGGGACACTTCCGGGGGATAAAGACTATGATCCCAATCTTTCTAAACTGTATGAGAATGGATTGGCATACGACATTATTTCCCAGGTCGGGGCATTGTTCAAAAGCCCGGAGACTTCAAACCCACTTGGCAGACCTGCGGACCGGGCTTACCTGATGGGCGAATCGCAAAGCGGCAGATATATCAAATCCTATTATTCGTGGATTCGGCCATTAGCAACAATGGCCAATGGAAAAAGGGTTTACGACGGCTATTTGATCGAAGATATTCCCCTCGGACGCTCCAAATTCAAACCTCTGAATCAATGCGCGCAAGATTTTTCCGAAGATGATCCTCAATACAAACACTTTAAGGCCGGCAGTGATCCTCTTGTTGTAGTTAATTCGGAGTGGTTCTGGCATCATGATAGTCCCCCGAATAGCAATACGCCGGATAACAAACTCTGGATCTGGATGGTCGCAGGAGCGAGCCATGGCTGGACCTGGCAGTATGATTACAGCGACGCTGCGTATGATGATCTCCTGGCTACGGACATGTTTGATCCAAAATGGCCCCATTTTATTTGTAGTGCCATGCAGCCTGAGATTAATCTCTACATGTTTGAAAAAGCCATGTATGAGCATCTTGATAACTGGGTTTTAACTGATACGCCGCCGCCTGCAGCTCCAAAGCCCGAATTGAAGAATACAGAAAAGCCGGTTAAAAATGCTTGGGGAACATACATAGGACATGGAGAGTTTGTGCGGGATTCCTATGGAAATATTCGCGGTGGGCTTCGTATGCCCGAAATGGATGTGCCCATTGCTACATATATCGGATTCGGAGCTTTAGACCCCGATTGTAGTAATGCCATCAAGCCATTTGATTCGAAGACTCTTGCAAAACTGTATGAGAGTAATCAGGATTACTATCACAAGTACCGCACCGCTACTATGGAACTTGTCAAAAAAGGTTTTCTTTTGAAAGAAGATGCCGCGAAGCTGCTTACATCCGCCGCTTCCCGGCCTATTGTGGCGCCCAAAAAATAAGATTCTGGTGTTTACGGAAAGAATTGGGGTATCATGAAATAACGCATTGGTGCCCCAAAGAATCACCAAATTCTGGAGAGAACGGACAAAGAAGACAAGGGCCGGCGCATTATCGCCGGCCCTTGTTGGTTTGGCCTGGCAGGTCAGATTTGGTCTTTCCACCGGTACGTCGTCAATTCGCGCTTTGCGCCGGCTCTTTGTGGGTTCGGTCCATCTTGACATAATTCTTTAGCTGCTATAGCATTTTTCTTGTGGAAAAAAACGCCTATATTCAAGATTTTACAGATACTTTTCTGCGTATAGTAAACAAGTTCAAGATGTTGGAAAAGATTCCCATCGACCATGGGACCGGGCATCTGTTGTATGCGTCTGAAATGAACACCTTGGATGTCATTGGAAAATGTTCAGGAATCAATCTCACCCAATTGGCCGAAAAGAGATGTGTTACGATAGGGGCGGTATCACAAGTTGTCGCTAAGCTGGAAAATAAACAACTTGTCCAAAAAAATTACGTACCTGAGAATAAGAAGGAAGTGTCCCTACAGGTGACGGACCTGGGAGCCGTTGCTTTGCAGAATCATGAAAAATTTCATGCAAAATATGATCAGCCAATGATTGACAGAATTTTCGAGATGAATACTGAACAACTGCAAACCATACGTGAAGTCTTTCAATTGCTTGAGAAGACGATTGATAGTTATTTGCGAGAGTTGAAGTAAATTTTTTTTGTCCCATACTTTAGCTGCTAAAGAATCCGGAGAGGGCTGGATGAACATGAATTTCCACAAGCAATGGGCTTACGCCTGGCTCGTTATCGGATCTGTTCTGATGTATTTTTCCAACTGGAACTGGGCGATACCGCCGGCTACATGGCTATACGCCGTGTTTCTGCTCCGTTATACGCGCACTCAGAAAGCATTTTCAGGCCTGCTTGTCCTCTGTACGGTCAGTATGATTGTCGGTGTGGTCTCAATGTGGAAACTTCTGGGGATCGATGCCATTTCCCCAGGGGTACGCGTTGTCTCTGGGATAGCGCTGGGAGTCATCTTTGCGCTTCCGTTTATACTTGACCGCCTTCTCGTTGCCAGAGTCCCTCGAGTTGCGGCAACGCTGATTTTCCCCTGTGCCTGGACAGCCTGCGAATACGTCAAATCATTGGGCGGCGGGAGTTGGGGGGCGATTGCGTACACCCAATACGGCAACCTGCAGTTCATGCAGCTGGCTTCAATCACAGGCATTTGGGGACTGTCTTTTATTGTCGCATGGTTTGCATCAATTGTTAATTACGCCTGGGAAAAGGGCTTCCGCTGGCGCGGATTCAGAAAAACAGCCATAGCATACGGCATAATTCTTATCTGTGTTTTCGGGTACGGCTTTATTCGCCTTGCCTCATCGCACGTACCGAGTGGCGAGGTTTGCATAGCATCCATAACAAACCCGAGAGTTTTTTTTTCACGGTTTTATCTTCCGGATTGGACAGATAGAAAATCATCATATGAAAGTACGAACAAGGATCTTGCATATTTTCTTGAGGCTTCCGCACGTTCCGTTCGATCCGGCGCAAAGGTAGTAGTATGGCAGGAATATTCCATCGCCGTCATGGAGGAACAGCGACAAGAATTTATCGACCGTGCAACGGCATTTGCCAATGCGAACAATATCTACCTCGCTATGGCAATCGCAGTGTTTCCTTTGAACTATCCGGATCAGCCATGGCAAAACAAACTGCTGTGGGTTGGTCCTGATGGTACGATACTTGCCGAGTACTTGAAATCAAAACCGGCGCAAGCTCTTGAGCCCATTATTCCAGGGAGAGATGCGATTCCAATTCTGGATACTCCTTACGGAAAGATTGCTTCGGTTATATGTGCGGACCTGGATTATCCCAGTCTGCTTCACCAAGGTCAGGTATATGCTGCGGATATACTGTTGATTCCAGCCCAGGATTGGGCGGCGGCGGACCCCTTGCACACACATATGAGCGTTTTCAGAGCTATTGAAAATGGGGTGTACATGGTCAAAAGCACCGGCGGCGGGTTGTCGATCGCGGTGGACCCTTATGGCAGAACAATCAATGCCTCCGATTTTTTTACCGCAGACCATAATTCGATGCTTGCCTGTTTCCCGACCAAAGGAGTTGAGACAATCTATTCACGTATTGGAGACACGTTCGCCTGGTTATGCATTCTGGGAATCATCATAATGAGCCTCTGGGGAATTATTGGAAAAACAAGAGCAGGCAGCAACTAAAAGGTGTTCCGCATCGTACGCGGCCCGCTTGCCGGGCATGCGTGGAGGAGAAGTGGCTCAGGTTATTCGGACCACCGAGCGGCATTTTTAAGGTGGACAAATTGACATATCATGCCGCCCTGGAACGGACTTAAGGAAGTAATTCCCCAGGCATAAAACCATTTTGGCGTATGTTATACGGGTATTGTAGATGCGAACCAGCGGGCGTTTTCTGGGGCGGTTCACTCGTCCCGTTTCTCCTGTTTTTGCATTGACACTACTTTTGGAAGTTTGTAAAAAAACTAAAAGGAAAGAATATACGTTATATAAACGTTAATTCTGAAATGGAAAGTGGATTACGGCTTTTCTTTTTTTTGGGCGATAGAAACTAACTATTCAGTACTCTTTTTGCATTAGCAATATATTTTTTGGGGTTTTCGGATGTTATACTATCCAAGTTGTAATTCGTTTTCCTTCGAATTCTATTTGTCATGGCAGAGGACAGTTGTTTGGACGAGTTTTGTTTTGTTTTTGTTTTTCATTTTACCTCCATTATTCGTCCCCACATCGTAAATATGCTTGTGATTAGCTCCCGGAAATATTTGCATCGCTGTCAGTGCTTTTATCCTGCGTATTGTTATAGAATTTTTGGATACCACATTGAACTCGCTGGTCATTGTGGGTGTTTGACTGTTGTTTTTTTAACTTGTTTGACTAGTGGCGATTACGTTTCCAGTACTATTGGTACGAGCTTAAACAACGAATTGGATATTGGATTAGCCACAGACGTTAGGGCTGAGGTTATTAATTTTCAATCTGAAAATAATAATGTAAAATGGATATTAGCGGCTGATATACTTTGGATGGGAACAAGTTGTCATATGGTTTTGTTAAGTTTGATCCCCTGATGAAATAAGGAATTTGCAGGATTTGCTCTACTGAACTCTGGATAAGTAGATTTGATAATGCATTGTTTAATTTTAGTGCATAATTGTGGCTTGATGGCGAATGTGATGTTTATTCTATAACGTATGGGTGTTTATTTATGACTAGTAAAAAAATTGTATGGCTATTTTTTTGTTTTTATTTGTATTTCACATGTTTTCAATAATTGCGTTGGCCGATGAAACTGTTTCCTTGATTAAAGTAAAAGCCAACGGGATGGGTGTAACAGAGGATGCGGCATTAAAAAATGCTTATTCAAACGCAGTTGAACAGGCTATTGGCCTTTTTGTAGATGCTGAAACTATAGTAAAAAATGATGCAATTATTGATGATAAAATTTTAACGCACTCAAGAGGATACATTGAGCATGTTGATATACTGAAAAAGAATATACAGGATGGAATCTATTCCGTTTCAATCCTGGCAAAAGTTAGAAAAGAACCTCTTGTTGATGTTGTCAAATCAAATATTTCTTATGAAAATAAAATTGATGCGCAAAGTCTCCACGCTATGGCTGTGTCAAAACAAAAAGAGTCAAATGACGCAAAGTCTCTATTAAAAAGAGCAATAAAAAAGTTTATTGATTCAAAATATTACCACGTTTATGTTGATGGTAAATTAACTCTCAATAAAACTAGCGACGGGTTAATCGTGCCAATTGCTATTGAAGCAGATTTAAAAAAATATAATGCTGCTATTAATCCACTTATAAAAATATATGACGAAATTGCGACATCTAAGGAGAATATAACCAAGGCCAATACATCTTTCAGTAAGTCTGATTACTATTACAGGGTTAACGATGCAACAGCAGATTGCAAGCGCGGAGCTAAAGATATAATAATAAATACATGGCATAGCTCGAATTACTCACAATATAAATATATAAAATATAGTGTGCCAGAAGAGGTCGGCAAAAAATTATGGGAGGATATGGAAAAGAAGGCAAGGTACAATATCGAAATAGGATTCTTTGACACTAACGATAATCTCATTGCCACAAAAACTTTACGTTCAAAAGAACATGACTTTAATGCTGATATGTTTCGTATCTCGTGCTGTGTGTTTTTGAGGTCCTACGTTGGCTGTCCCTATTTTGGTACACCACAGTGCCCAATAAAAGGCCCTTATCATACTGATGTTGAAGTTAAAATTACTCCTGATGAAATTCAAAAAATTGACCACGTAAAGATTTCATTCAATTAAAAGGAAGGACATGTCATGCACCCATTACGCATTCTCGCTTTGTGTTTGTTCTTGCTTTTTTTGCCTGTTGTATCTCTACAATCTCATGCGGCCATGCCCTCCGTTGATAATTTTATTGCACCTGTTCAGAACGATGAAACAAAAGGTATTATGGCGCCTACTTCTGTTCAAAAACCTGAGAAACTGCAAATTGAACGTATTACTTCAACGGATGGTGAATCAATACCCGTTGTGCAAGCCGCCAGCACACAAGATGCCATCATCGCATCTCTGGATGAGTTAAAAAAGTTACAAAAAGACGTTTGCGAAATTAAAGTCGGTAGTGGAATTGGGCTGGTTGCTACAGGGATTGCCAATTATTCCACGTTTCCTAATCGAAATGCGAGCTTGATTGATAAAAGACAAGCGTATGTGAAAGCCTTGCTCAAAGCAAAGGCCAATCTTGCAAGTTTCCTCTATGGTCTCTCGTCCGAAGGAAAACAGGAGTTGGTTGAATCCCTTGACACCTATGACAATTCCCAAAAATCTTTAGCCAACATTACCGGCAGATCTCAGGAAAGTATCGATCAACGTGTTGCAGGACTTTTACGAGGGTACGTTATATATTCTGTGAATGACGACACCGAGGGGCAGGAAGTTTCGGTCGCGATTGTCACTACACCCAAGACGCGTGGTGAAACAATGCGACTCTCCCAATCTTCCATTGAAGCCGCTGATGTTGCGTCCGGTATGAAAGAAGTATTTGCAGAGCTGAAAACAGGTGTGGTGCCTGTTTCCGGCGGACGTCTTATTACGACTCCAAATGATGATGGAACTCGTGAATTCTTTTTTATCGGTTTTGGATCTGCTATTAATAAAACTTCGTCAAACCCTACAATAAATCGACAACTGAAGTTAAATATGCTCAAAGTAGCAAAAGCTCGAGCTGCGAGTAACTTGTGCGGTATGATAGTTGGCGACGATGTTATGTGGAATTTGGGGATCAATGCTGCTACAAGTAATGAAAATAAAATGTTTGATGCAGTATTTTCCAAGGAGAATCCGACTAAGGAACCAGCTGTTAAACAATTAGACACGATCAAGACATCTTTTGTAAACAGGATGAAGACAACCGAAGTGTTTTCATCAGCAAGACATGGTGTTTTGCCTCCAGGCTTGGAAGCCATCACCTGGGAGAGTTTGGATAATGACTGGGTGTATGCTGCATATATTTACAACCCTGCGAGAAGTCTCCAGGCAAAAGCCGCAGCCCAATCAATGACCCAGGGAAGTATCCTTGGCCGACAAAAGCCTCATCTAAATTCCAAACAAGATCATCCTGTTCCCCAAGGCCCGACTGGCCAGGTTTCTAAAGATGAAAATCTTTAAAACTGTCAGCAGTATTTGTGTCGTTTTTTTAGGGCTTGGTCTTAGTCAGTATGCAAATGCTTCTCAAAAAAATGTTATCACAGCTTTTCAACAAGCTATAGGCTTACTATCGTTACAGGAAAATACCAGACAAGATCTTCTAGAGACAGTTTCTGTCTCTAGAAGTAGCGCAATTGCAGTTTCTACAAACGCTAGTAGTTGTTTTGGAGTGGCTGTCGCGCCAAAAAGAAAGTCAATTCCTCAGTCCAATATGAGAAGTCAGCTTTCAGCAAGGATTGTTTCTCAATGTGTCAAAAATGTTGCATTACAATCAATTGATATTGAAAGCTATTTTTCTGATTTTAACTATGCTCAATTGCTTGTAGAGTATGCCCAAACGAAATTAATTGCAAAGGTTGCAAGCGAGATAGTCGTTTCGAAAACAACAAAGAATTTTTATACAACTAATAATTTTATATGTTTTGCGTGTACTATTCCATTGGATAGCATAAAATTGAAAGCCATCGAAATTGCTGCAGATAAAGATACCATTCCATATTACGTACTCGCACTTACTGCATCGGCTGAAAAGGCTCTTCAAGGTGGAGAATATGAAAAGGCTGCTCATTTTTTGTTAGAAATTCAGAACTTCCACAAACTTAGTTCTGATCTCTTTATTGATTTGTATAAATGCTACATGCTCACGAAAAATTTTGATCAAGCAAAGATTCTATGGAACTACCTGGATCATACGTGCGCAAAAGATTTTTCATATCATCAATATCTGACTCTTGCTGAGATCGCTTCCCAGTTGGATCAAAAAGAGATGGAAACGATTTTCATCTCCAGGGCAAAGAGGGTAGTATCCAAAGGACTATCAGTAGATATGTTGTTAGAAAAAGAAAATTGATGCATCCCCATCAACGTTTTCCTCCTGGAAATCGCCTGCATTATGCCGCTACCCACGGCCCCCCCGGAAGGGGCAAAAAGGTATTTCCAAGTCCATGACATCAGTTGATAGGCTGGTCCGAAAAAACCGAGCCAATTCCTGGCTGTCACAGTCGGCATTCACATGCGATTTATATTTGTTGGTCCTTCCGGGTTTGTCGTGGGTAGCGGCATAATGTAGGCGATTTCCAGGAGGAGATCGCCGATGAGAGATGTTGATCTTTACGGACAGATTTTGGGTGTCAAGAGCCCTTGGTTTGTAGACAAAGTTGACTTGAAAACGTCTGAAGGCCGTGTGGATATTTGGCTCGAGCATAAGAGCAAGGTGCTTTGGACTTGTCCGGAATGCGGCAAGGAACTGACTTGCCGGGATCATGTGGAAGAAAGGATTTGGCGGCATTTGGATACGTGCCAGTTCAAAACCTTCATCCATGCAAGGATCCCCCGAGTGAATTGCCCCGAGCATGGCGTCAAGCAGGTCAAGGTCTTTTGGGCGGAGCCTGGTTCGCGTTTTACCTTGCTCATGGAAAGGTTGATCATCGATGTTCTGAAAGAATGCTCGACTGTCGAAGGCGCCCGCAAACTGATGCGTATCTCATGGGATCAGGCTTGGGGCGTTATGGAAAGAGCTGTCCGACGAGGCATGGCACGAAAGGAACAGCGCAAAATCAGCTACATCGGAGTCGACGAAAAGGCTTTCCGGAAAGGACATAGCTATATGACGGTTGTCTGCGACTTGCTGCGAGGTACGGTTGAATATGTTGCCGAGGAACGCAAAAAGGCAAGCCTTGAAGAATATTACAAACAGTTGAACGACGAACAGCTCAAGGCAATCAAGGCTGTATCAATGGACATGTGGCCGGCATACTTCCTGGCCACCAAGGAAAACGTACCCGATGCAGCAGGTAAAATCGTATTCGACCGTTTCCACATCATGCAGCATGTAGGGGAAGCCGTGGATAAAGTACGCCGCCAGGAACATAAGGCGCTGATGGCTGAAGCAAACGAAATTTTGAAAGGCAGCAGATACTTGTGGTTATACGCTGAGGAGAACCTCTCGGACTCCCAACGACCGCGCCTGGAGGAACTCAAGAAATCGAATCTGAAGACGGGCAAAGCCTGGGCCATGAAAGAGAGTCTTCGCGGACTGTGGGACTATCTGTCTGTTGGGTGGGCCAAGCGTTTTCTGAAGAAATGGTGTTCTTGGGCCAAACGCTCGAAGCTCGAGCCTATGGGCAAAGTGGCGAACATGCTCATGGATCACATGGACAACATCGTGACCTTTTGTCGGCATCGCGTGACAAACGCTGTTGCGGAGGGGCTGAACAGCAAGATCATGTCCATCAAACGCCGAGCTTGTGGCTACAGCAATAAGGAGCATTTCAAAACAGCGATTTACTTCTTTTGTGGCGGGCTAAAACTCTACCCGGAGATTAGCAAGACTGGGGCCACCCACTGAGTTTCCGGAAGGACCTATTTGTTTAAGAAATAGTATTGGGTCAGAAACGTACGCTGGCGGCAGACATTTTTTTCAATGGCAAATATACCCACTACGGAAAAACTGGGTGTTTTTTCACGCCTTGAAACCGTGAGCATGCATGCAATGGCTTCCACGAGTATCTTTGGGGAAAAGGAACGGACCATCGCGATACGTCCGGGGCTGGAGATTCTGTTCGGGGATTTTCGGTTGGTGGAGCCGCGTCAATTTCATTTCAAGACCAGCGGGGATACATGCCACTTCGCCTTTGTCCTGTCCGGCATGATCGTAAATCGATTGTCCTGTCTGGCTGAGGATATCGTGGTGACGCCAAGGCAGGCTGCTTTCTGGCTTACCCCGGAGGTATACGCGGTTCATGATTGCAATGCTGATGAGGACATCCGGTTCATCTGCATCCGCATGCGGCGCAGCATGCTTGCGGAGATTGTCAGAGACGATCTGGACAGGCTGCCTGCGCAGGTTCGCGTTCTTCTGGAACAACGTGATGACGGCATCTATTACAGTTGTTCAACCATGAGCGACCAGATGCTGCACGTGGCGCAGGAGTTCTTCGAGTGCCCCTATCAGGGGGCCACGGAAAAGCTGTTTCTGGAGGCAAAGGCGCTGGAATTGGCGTCCCACTTTATGGCCGGCATCCTGAATCCGGACTGGAGCGCGGACGCATGCAAGGAGCGGTCTGGAGATGAACGTATACAGCATGCGCAGCGCATTTTGCTGGATTCCATGGCGCAGCCTCCTTCTCTGTCCGAACTGGCCAGAATGACTGGGCTGAGTGAAGCGAGCCTGACTCGAGGGTTCCGCAAGGCCACAGGCATGTCGCCCTTTGCCTTTCTCAGGATTCAACGGCTGGAAAAAGCCCGGACGCTCCTCGAATCCACTACCATGAACATCACTGAAGTCGCTTATTTTGTAGGTTTTTCCAACCCCAGCCACCTCACTCGCCTGTTCAACGAACGTTTCAAGATGACCCCTGGCGCTTACCGCCAGGCGCATCACTCCTAGCATCACCCTCATTTTCGCCTTTTCCAATTAAGCGTTTACTTTTTTCACACCGTCTATTTGAGCGGCAGATGCAAAAGAATGAACGGGAGGTATTAGCATAAATCCGCTCCCCGATGCAGGCTTTGTTCGCACCCGCGCAGTGTTTCGCGAATTCCTTGTTCCGAATTGGGCATGAGGCGAAAGCGAGCGGGCACGTTTATCGTTTGAAAGGAGAGCAAAAATGAGCACGAACAATACGGATGAAAGAACAATGAGACGGCGGAGTTTCATGCGACATCTGCTTGGAGCATCCGGGCTGGTGGTCGGAAGTGGCGCCTGGAACCTGGCTAACGGCTTCGAATGTGATTCCAGATGTGAAATAGGCGAAGTTCGCAGCGTCAAAGTCACCTGCGTCTCGGAAACGGGATGGTTTGATACCAGCATACTCTGGGATGATGTTCAGCGTGCGGGCGGTCTCCAAACCAATCAGTATGACATCCCGTACGCGGAAGACAACCTTGGGGGATTCTGCGCCCTTATCGACGTGGAAGCCCTTGATGGCGAGCATACGCTGTATTTGCTGGATAGCGGATGGAGCGTCGCCTGGATGGACCACGCCTTTGAAAAGGCTGGAGTGGACGCCTTGCTGCGATCAGGCGCCATCAAGACCTTGATTGTCTCGCATGATCACAACGACCATTTTTTTGGCATTGAGAGCACGCTGAAACGTGCGCCGGACATTACCATCTACCATCCTGAGACGATACAGAAAAAGAGTTTGCAAGTCCTGGACGGGGTGGATTTTTCTGCTCCTCCGGGGTGCCCGAAAAACAGAATCCCGCACCTGGGAACACGTATCCCCACACGCTTTGGCGAATTGTACGTCCCGCAGCCAGGGATGGCCGTGACACCCTTCGACGTGAAGATGCCGCTCGGCGTACGCGGCGAAAACGTCATGTATCTCAACGTGAAAGACAAAGGCTTCGTTGTTATCACCGGGTGCGGGCATCCTGGTCTTTCCCGCATCCTGGCCTATCCCGTCACCCATTTTAAGGATGGAGAAAAATTATACGGTTGCTATGGCGGTCTGCACATTGCTCCGCTGGAAAAATGGGAGTCGCGTATGCAGGAAAGCATCACGCTGCTGCAACAGGCGGGGTTGCAAAAAATCGCCTGCAACCATTGCACGGGCAGAGTGTGGGGAGAACACGCGGCGAAGCAAGGGCTGTCGGTGGTACGGGGAACCGAAAACTATCGTTCCTATACGAAAGTCGCAGCGCTGGGCAAGGATGCCGACGCGACGTTGTATATCGGGAATGGCGATTCAGTCCGCTTTTAGCGCGTGTTTCCTGTGAAGACAGACAAGGAGTAGATATGTCTCGGCAAAAAATCATCGTCGGCTTTGCTTCGCTGGTGCAGTTTGTCAACATGGTGGATTTTATGATGGTGATGCCGCTCGGGCCCGATATTGCGCGGGCGCTACCGGTAAGCAACTCTGACATTGGGACGATCTGCGGGTGCTATACGCTTGCCATTGCCGTGTCGGGTTTTCTTCTGGCAGGCTTTCTGGACAGGTTTGATCGCAAGAACGTGGCCATTGCCTCGGTTGCCGGCTTGAGCCTTGCCACGCTTGCCGCGGCATTTTGCACCGGGCTATACAGCTTGATCGGCGCCCGCGTGCTGGCCGGCGCGTTTGGCGGGCCTGCGGCGGCCATTGCCCTGACCATGGCCACGGAAGCCGTTTCCAGCGAACACAGGGGCAAGGCTGTGGCCGCGGTCATGGGCGCTTTTTCGGTCTCGTCCGTGGTGGCCGTTCCTTTTGGGCTGGAACTCGCGCGTATCGGGGACTGGAGATCCCCTTTTTTCGCAATTTCCGGTTTGGGAGCAGCCGTCGTAGCGGGCATCATCCTGTTCACCCCGCCCATGAGGGCGCACCTTTCAGATCCAAAGCATCCGCCGATTACGTCCTCGCCCGTGAAGACCCTCTGGCTCGTGCTTGGGGAAAAAAGGAAACGGATGGCTTTGTTGATGATGGGCTCCTCAATGTTTTCCTCTTTTTTGATCATCCCCGCCATAGCCGCATTCTTTCAGTACAACAGGAACTTCCCCAGGGCGGATCTGGGGCTTTTGTACATGGTTGGCGGCGTTATCAGCCTGGTGATGATTCAATTGGGAGGACGGCTTTCAGACCGCATCGGGCCCGTATCCATCAACATTGCGGGTACGGCGCTGCTGATCGTTTTTACCGCCGACGGCTTCATGCATCCCAATACGAGTCCGCTGGTCGTCGTCTTCGTCATGTTTATGGGTATGGCGTGCCTGCGCAATGTGTCCGCCACATCCGAGGCGGCGAAGATACCCGCACGGCACGAACGCGCTGCCTTCATGTCGCTTCTTTCCTCGGTGCAGCATATGGGCAATGGCCTGGGAGGGGTCGTGTCCTCATGCATCCTGGCCACCACCGCCGGCGGAGCCTTGGTCGGAATGGAACTGGTTGCGGGGCTATCCATTCTGGCCGCCCTGGTGCAACCGTATCTTTTGATGTATTTGTTCAGAAGCGCCCCAAAGGTGGTTGCTGCTTAATAAAAGAGGAAGAAGGCCACGTTCTCTCATCAGAAAGCGTGGCCTCCCTTTGCAAATTTTTACACGACTTGGAAAAGCTGGTGTTGCTGGGTGGGATCTCCGTCGACCATAGGACCATTCAGCACTGGATGCAGAGAGATGCTAGGGCTTGTCACGCTTGGCATTTTGCATTTTCAACAGGTTGGTCATGTTTTGCCAATTTTGTCGCGCTTCCGTGTTTTTGGGATCCAATTCCAGAGTATAGGCAAATTCCTTGAGAGCCTCCCGCACACGGCCCATTTTATATAAAAGAAAGCCGTTCAAATTTCGAAGTTCGGAATCCTCGGGGAATTTTTCAAGAGCCAGGGCCATTGCTTTTGCCGCCGCATCGTATTCGCCCATAGTTATATGCATCTTGATCACGTGCCAATGATTGATAGCTTTTCCGGGGTGATCGTCGAGCACGATACCGTACTGTTCCATGGCCTTATTATACAACCCAACCTTGGTATAAGCCTTGGCCAGTATTTTTCTGGCAATAAAGTTGTCTTCCATCACACTGGCGGAGTGCTGGAACAGGATGAATGTGTTTCGCCAGAGAATTACCTGGTGGCGCGTAAGCAACGTCAGACAAAATAATGGCACAATGAGCAAGATTATTGCCGCGAAATTACGTCGGGAAACATCTGTGATTTTCTGTAGCAAGTCGCCTGCCCCCCAAACCAGGGCCACATATACCCCTATGAACGGCAGGTAGGCATAGCGATCGGCCATTGACTGCGAGCCGACTTGTACGATGCCGATCATGGGCAGCATGGCCACTAAATACCAGAACCAGCCTACGATGAGATACCTGGCCCTGCGTTTTAAAATAAGCACGCCTGTGCTTATACCACCGAGTACCACCAGTGCCCCAATCGGTTTCCACAAAGGGAGATTCAGCTTAAGCGGATAAATAGGTGCGAGCCCCAAAGGGACCACAAGTTTCCAAAGATAGAGGACATACGAAGACAGCACGTTTGCCAGGCGCATGCTAGGATCATAGTTTTCAAGGTTCGCCATGGCGCCTTCCACGTGCTGGGCCACCATGGTCAAAATGCATGAGCCAAAAACCATAAGAAAAAAAGGGAGTTTTTCCCAAAAAAGCCGTTTGTTTTCTCTGAAAAAGCATCCCGGCGTCGACAGGTGTATCCGGTCGAGGGGCCAATAATCCAACAACAGCATGAGCAGCGGCAGGGATACCAGCAGGGGTTTGCTCATCAAGCCCGAAAGCAGCAATGCCAGGGCGGCTACATACCATCCAATGCCGCCTTTTTTTGTATAAAGTACGTACGCTTGCAGAGTCAGCAATCCGAAGAACATGCTCAGAACGTCTTTGCGTTCCGCGATCCAGGCCACAGATTCCACATGCAAGGGGTGCACGGCGAAGAACGCGGCCACGGCGAAAGCACGTATGGGGGCGCCGGTCATGGAGCAAAGCAAACCAAAAAGCAGCAATACATTGGCCGTGTGCAATAGCAAATTCACAAAATGATGCCAGATTGGGTCTAGATTGCCGAATTCAACCACTGCCATATGCGAAAGCCAGGTCAGAGGAATCCAGTTGGCATCTTCGAAATTGGAAAAGGCCCAGTACATGCTCTCAAGAGATAATCCGTTGCGTACGTAAGCGTTGTCTGAAATATACAGGTGGTCATCGTACATGACATAATCATTAAAGATCACGCCACCATGGGCCAGCAGTACGAGAACCAGGAGGCAGAGCAGGAGTAAAAATTTCTTTTGCGTCATAGGAGTATTATTGTCAGTTAAAGGAATAGACCGCAACAGGGGATTTATCCGATTCTGTTGCAAAGATTACCGGGAACACGAAGTCTTTAACATTTCGCTGGTCCCGTCAGCCATAAGAACGACCACGCCACAGACGGGGGTAAGTGATGATAGCCGCGTTGGAGCGGGCTGGTAAGGTTTTTCCGTTCCATCAGTAACAGGAAGTCACTTCGATACATGTCGCATTCGCCCTTATTCTACCCAAGTTAGGCAGCCAAGCTTCGGTCTTCATGCCTCAGAAAGACAGAGTATAGCAAGTTTCGGATACTTGCAGCAGCCCCTTCCCGGACCTGTCACTTTGCCGGCCGGCCAAAAACAGATGTGACACCCTGAGTGACTGGTATGGTTGCAGCATTGTGTAAAATTACGTAACTCTGCATTATCATTTGCTTTTTACGGGGGCAGATTATATTCGGGCAAGAGGGATTTTGCCATTGAAATGCCCTGGGGAGAGTGCTGCGTAAGGGAAAGGGATAGTGGAAGAAAAACCGGATACTCCTCAAAAAGTCCTGCTCATTGGTTGGGACGGCGCTGACTGGAATATCATTGCTCCACTGCTCAACGCGGGCAAATTGCCCCACCTGGCCGGTTTGCTGCAGAACGGGGTTAGGGGAAACATTGCCACCTTGTATCCC
Organism: Desulfovibrionaceae bacterium; assembly: GCA_963677785.2. Lineage (GTDB taxonomy): Bacteria > Desulfobacterota > Desulfovibrionia > Desulfovibrionales > Desulfovibrionaceae. The sequence continues at coordinate 2,271,064 of CAXXDH010000003.1, forward strand.
GCACTTTCGCCCATGTTGTGGACCTCCGTCGCCACGGCCAGCGTCCTTTCCGTCACGGCGTGCTCGGGTTCAAAGAGCCTGACCGAAATACGGGCTTTGTCCGGCCGGTTTCCGTGCTGTCCCGCAAAACAAAGGCCGTCTGGAACATTCTGAACCAGAATGACAAAAAATCCGTGGTAGTGGGCTGGTGGGCTACGCATCCGGCCGAGCCCGTCAACGGTGTGATGGTCTCGGACCGTTACTCCCATGCGCACGCGCCTTTGGGCCAACCCTGGCCCATGCGTCCGGGCACCGTGCATCCGCGAAGGCTGGCCAGCAAGCTGCTGCGGCTGCGGCAGCATCCGCAGCAGGTCGATCCTGGGCTGATGCAGGAGTTTGTCGGGCAGCAGGCGATTGACCATGATGAGGATCAGCGCGTTGGGATTCTGGCCAGGATCATTTTCGAGTGTACGTTCATCTGCAATGTGGCCCAGGACCTTCTCCATCATAAACCCTGGGATTTTGCGGCCGTAATTTTTGACTCTCTCGACCATTTCAGCCATTGCTTCATGTAATATTATCCGTACCGGCTTTCCTGGGTCAATGCTGCGGAATTCGGTCGTTTCAACAAGGTCATCGACAATACCTACATCTATCACGACAGGTTGCTCGGTCGCCTGTTGGCTGAAATCGACGCGGATACCACGGTTATCCTGGTTGCCGACCACGGTTTTCATTCCGGGCCACTGCGGCCGCAATACTTGCCCAGCGAGCCGGCCGGACCTGTGCAGCAGCAACGTCATTTCGGCATTTTCACGGCTAAGGGACCGGACATCAAAAAAGCACGAAATCATCTCCGGCGTCAGCCTGCTGGATGTTTGTCCGACCATTTTGACGCTCTATGGATTGCCTGTGGCCGAGGATATGGACGGCAAACCCCTGTTGGATATTTTTTAGGAACCTCCCGAGCTGCGTACCATTCCTTCCTGGGAGGAGGTTCCCGGCGATGACGGCAGTCATTCCGCAGATACGCGTGTGGATTCCGTGGGAGCTGTCGAGGTTCTGCGCCAGCTCGTGGCCTTGGGCTACATTGAGGTCCTCCCGGCGGACAGGCAAAAAGCCCTTGACGATACGGTCGACGAGTTGACCTGCAATCTGGCCTGTTCCTACATGGACGCCTTGCGTTATGCCGAGGCCGTGCCTTATCTGGAAAAACTCTGCGCCCGGAATCCTGAAAATTATCAATTTGCTCACGCCCTGGCCGACTGCTGCTTTGCCCTGGGCCGGATCACATGGGCCAGACAGCTGGTGGACAAGCTCATTGAAGCCCGGACGCAAAACCGCATCAGGGCCGAAAAGAAATGGAAAAACTGCAAGACCAACACAGAGACGGCCTGAAGCAGACGGACGTTGGTGAGCACGAACGCTTGCAAGCGCGAATGCGTATGCTGCGCTATGGAATAACCATGCACACCTATGCGTTCGAATATCTGACGGGCTGCATCTGTCATGAAGAAGGTCGGCACGAACAGGCTCTGGAGCACCTGTTAAAGGCCGGTAATGCGGATAATATGCAGGTTTTTCTTTTTCTGAAACTGTGGGAAGTGCATCTGCGTATCGGGCATGACACCGAAGCCCGGCAGGCCTTTGAGCAGATTTTGGAACTGGATCTTGACAATGCTTAGGCCTGGCATGGCCTGGCGCGCGTATATTTGCGCAGCAGGCAAAATCAGGAGGCGGCCGCAGCCGCGGATCATTCCGTAGGTTTGATTTTTCTCAATCCCAGCGCCCACTTACCCCTGGCCCGTGCGCGTATCCGGCTGGGCGAGATTTCCAGGGCCGTAGATGCTTTGAAGCTGGCCACGGCGCAGACTCCCGACTATACGCGAGCCTGGTCTCTGCTGGCTTTATTGTACAGAAAATTTCTCAACGATCCGGCGCGAGCTATGGAATGCCGGCAACGCGCACGGGAAGCCGCAAAACGGGTCAAGGCCATCCGAAACAACGATTGCTGGAGTGAAGACCAAAACGAACTGCAGGAAAGCGCGACACCTACCCCGGAGTCATCCCGTGACGCCTCTCTGGCCGAAGCCCTTTTTTCCGGCAGCCTTGATGCTCCCATTGACGCTCCCCCCGACGTTTCTATTGATCTGCAACAAACGGCCGTGATTGTATCAGGGCTGCCCCGTTCGGGGACGTCCATGATGATGCAGACTCTCGAAGCCGGAGGGCTGCCGGTGCTCAGCGACAAGCAGCGCCTGCCGGATACGTCCTATCGCGTCATTCTCATGCAACGCGCGTTGGATGAGGTGCTTGCTTCACAACAGGCCATGCTGCGGCAAGAACAAAAAAAGGGAGCCGCTCTTTCGGACAAGGAGCTGGCGGCGGTCTACCGCAGGCAGATGCAGCAGGGCAAAAACAGCTCGTTGACCAAAGAAGTCCTTTTCTCATCGTCAACTATAATCACACCGGACGCGATCCCGTGACTACGGCGAAAAGAGTCAGCGTGTTCCTGGGGAACGCACTCGATGTGCTACAGGCCGCTTCCATGGTGGATGCCGCATTGTACAGACAGCGCAAACAGGGACTGGTTTGAAAAAAGAGCCCCCCAGTTCAATGCAAGGACGCGGCTACGGACCTTCTGTTGGCTTCAGTACACTTTTGATAAGGTATTTTCCTAAGAAAAGGGCGAAAAACACCCGCCGCAGCGATCACACCACTGGACTCCAGTCCGCTTATCGTGAATATGCTTGTCAATGAGATCAGCAGTCTTCTCAGGGGCGTCTTCCATAGTAAAAACAGCACCAAAGGTTTCACTCTGTATCTGATGGCGGCCTGGTGCAATTGCGGCAGCAGGTAAATCCACTGCTTCCACTGCAGCCCGTTGTGCCAGGTCGTTGTAGAATTCGAGGATATCGGGATTGTCCAGAGTGCTGTCAATATATAAAACCGGCTGTATGCCTATGAAATCGCAGAATTCGGCAAGTCCGTCGCCCGCTTTTTTAAAGACATTCGCTCCGGTCATTTCAGCTTTGCTTAAATTTTCGGTCTCAGAGCGGAATATTGTCACCAGGATGTCACGATTGATCAGTTCCTGAGTCAATTGTATATGCGCGGAATCGTCCTTGCTTCCGGAGTTCGGAGGATCCACAATGCTAACTACGCCGCGGACTCTTCCAAACTTGAGCAGTTTGACGAACATATCTATGGAGTCGTTTAGGGTCTCCCAGGAAGTCGTATCCAATACGTTCGGGGTCGTATTGGGAGACAGTCCGCTATTTTCAGTGGAAAGGGCTGTTTGTACATTTTTGTTCATAGCTTTCTCCTGATGGTTCCAACGTATTGTCGATCTATTGTAGTATACGTGTTGGAAACGTATCAATAAGATACTAAAGAGGTCCTGATCCGTCTGTCAGCTGGCTGACAAAAAAGAGAACTGCTGCAGCGTATGGATAATTGCAAGCATAATATGCTGGCATCATGAAATAAGCTGATTTTACAGGGTTCTCCAGTTAAAAACTGCTTCCTCTCACGACTTTCCGTGATTTGTCAATTTTGTTTATTTTGAAAGGGCTATGTTCAGAAAGTTCTCCATCACGAGTCAGATGATTTTTCTTGTGGCGTTTATTGCCGTGTTCTCTCTTGGAATAGGCATTGCCTTTTCCTTGTGCTAGCGGTCGAGAAGGAAGCGTTCAAGGAACTTGAGGAGGTAATGAACCGGGGGTACGAGCGCTCTCTCAAACTTGGGGTGGAATCCTTCGCCTCGCAGCTCAGCAAAGTGTACGAAGAGGCCAAGGCCAACGGCGAAGATGCCGAGCTTGCCGAAAAAACCATTTGCGCCACCATTGATGGCGCAAATGGCCAAATTGAGCGACCTTATCCGGGATTTGAAGTCGGCAAACTGAAATACCGTATTGCCGGCCGCGCAGATCATTCGTCCGGAGCGCCGTCGTCCGTCTGTCAGCTGGCTGACAAAAAAGAGAACTGCTGCAGCGTATGGATAATTGCAAGCATAATATGCTGGCATCATGAAATAAGCTGATTTTACAGGGTTCTCCAGTTAAAAACTGCTTCCTCTCACGGCTTTCCGTGATTTGTCAATTTTGTTTATTTTGAAAGGGCTATGTTCAGAAAGTTCTCCATCACGAGTCAGATGATTTTTCTTGTGGCGTTTATTGCCGTGTTCTCTCTTGGAATAGGCATTGCCTTTTCCTTGTGCTAGCGGTCGTGAAGGAAGCGTTCAAGGAACTTGAGGGGGTAAGGAACAAAGGGTACGAGTGGTCGCTTAAGCTTGGCATCGAATCCTTCGCCTCGCAGCTCTGCAAAGTGTACGAAGAGGCCAAGGCCAACGGCGAAGATGCCGAGCTTGCCGAAAAAACCATTTGCGCCGCCATTGATGGCGCAAATGGCTAAATTGAGCGACCTTATCCGGGATTTGAAGTCGGCAAACTGAAATACCGTATTGCCGGCCGCGCAGATCATTCGTCCGGAGCGCCGTCGTCCGCTTTTTGCAGTTTCCTGAACACGGTGCTTCGGTTGACCCCCAGGGCCTTTGCCGCCTTGGGGATTGATCCGTAGGCGGATATGGCATTTTTGAGGATTTGCACCTCGTAATGCTTCATGATTTCCTTGAAGCTTTGTCCCTTGAATTTTTCGATATCCAGCGTCTCTTCGTTGCAGGAGCATTCCGTCTCGGTGCTTTTGCCCGAAATGGAGCAGGGCAGGTCTTCCATCTGAATGATGTTGTTGTCGCAGGTGACCACAAGGCTGTGGATCAGGTTTTCCAGTTCACGCAAGTTTCCGGGCCACTCGTAATTGAGCATGATTTCTTCGGCCATGGCGGAAAAACGAATGCTCCTTTTGTAGCGGTTGTTGAACTGCTGAATGAAAAAATGGATCAGCTCCAGCAGATCTTCCACGCGTTCGCGCAATGGCGGGATATGCACCACGGCCACCATCAGTCGGTAATACAGATCGCGTCTGAAATTTCCTTTCTCCACCTCGTCGGCCAGATCGCGGTTGGTGGCGGCCACAACCCGGACATTTATTTTTTTTGCGGTGGTTGCGCCGATACGTTGAATTTCTCCGTCTTGCAGAACCCGTAACAGCTTGCCCTGCAACAGCAAGGGAAGTTCCCCGATTTCGTCCAGAAACAAGGTGCCCTTGTCCGCGGCTTCGAAAAGCCCGCGTTTGCCTTTGGGGTCGGCGCCGGAAAAGGCGCCCGGCGCGTAGCCGAACAATTCGGACTCAATAAGATTTTCCGGGATGCAGGTGCAATCGACCTTGATCAAAGGGTTTTTCTGGCGGGCGCTGTGCTTGTGCAGCTCCTTGGCCATGACATCTTTGCCCACGCCGGTCTCTCCCAGGCAAAGCACTGTGGCGTCGGTTTTGGCGATACGCCGTACCTGCTGAAAAAGCTCCTGCATGATTTTGCTTTTGGGGGTCAGATAGAGGGAGGCCGCTGTTTGGGTGACGCCCTGCCGGAAGGATTCGATGAGTTGCAGCTGCGTGGAAACCTGGTTCTTGAGGTGCGACATCAGCTCTATGTCGCGTACGTAGGTGACGACCATTTCAACGTCGTTGTCATAATCGAAAATCGGGTTGGCAACCAGCAGCACCTTGCGTCCCTTGTGAATGACCTGGACCGCGGTGACGGTTTTTTTCGTCTGTACCACTTCGCTATTCAAGGCGACGCTGAAAATACCGTTCTTCACAAGCTCGGAAACGTTTTTGCCGAGCAAATCCGAGGCACTCAAGCCGGTGAGATTTTCATACATTGCATTGACGGCGATGGTGACGCCATTTTTGTCCGTAATATACAAGCCGTCGTTCAGACTATCGAAGACGTGGCACAGGTGGCTTGCAATCAAATCCTTTCGCGCCTGCAGAATATGCTGCTGATGCAGTATGGAAAAGCTCATTAAAACTCCTGAAACACTGGAATAATTTGAGACAACCCGGCAAAAAGCAAGACACAGAGCAACAGGGTACGGTTTGACTTCGGGGCAAAATGTCTGGAGAACTTGATGCCGATAAAACCACCCAGCAATGCCGCCGGGCCGGCCATGGCGAAATAGGTTATTGTCTGCGCGTTCTGAAGTCCAGCCAAGAACTGGCCGCCGAGAATGGCGGAGCCGCTGATAATGAACGAAGCCCCGAGAATTCCCTTGGCCTCGTCCGCACTCCAGCCCGACATGGTGACGAACATGCCCAGCGGCGGACCATTGAAACCAAATGCCGCACCCAGAAAGGTCGAACAGATTCCGGCGGGCACGCCCCACAGCGGGCGAATTCCTTTGGGAGCCTTTTTTTCAAGGAACAGGGCGTAGAGCGAATACAGAATAAGAAAAATTCCCATCAGGATTTTCAAGATTCCGTTGTCCAGCATACGGATGCAGTAGATTCCGGCAAATACTCCGAGTACGCAGCCTGCGACTATGTAGATCAAATGAGCCCAGCGTATGCTTTGCCTGTAGCTCCAGGCCAGCTGCAGGTTCAGCAGCAGTACGATCAGGGTGGAGCTGGGCACGGCAAGATTCAATGGAACAAAGTGCGCCACAATGGGCATGGCTACCATGGCCGCACCCAATCCAACGACATGATTGATAAATCCGGCCAGGCACCAGGAAAAAGTAAAAACGGCTAAGGTCATGGTCTCCTCACAAACCCGTATTTTGCGTCAAAGGGAGAAAGCAAAAAGCAAGCCGAAAAGGATCCTTTTGTTGGCTTGCTTTTTGCTTTCGGGCCTTTTGACCCGGAGATGTAAATTTTAAAGGAGACTTTTAATGAATGTAATTGATTTCAGGTTCAGACCCCATACTCCCGAAGTGGTAAACGGCATAGCCACAAGCGCCATGTTCAAAGACCTCTGCGCTGCCACCAATTTTGATAAATGCCGGCCCGAGCCCTTTGATGCCATCATCAAGGGCCTGGAGGAAAATAACGTGGTCAAGGCGGTCATTACGGGGCGCGATTGCGAGAGCACGTACGCTTCCATGGCCAACGGCAACGGCAGCCTCCTGGAGTTTTGCCGGAAAGCTCCGGACACATTCATCGGCTATTGGGGTGTGGATCCGCACAAGGGCATGGCCGCGATTCGCGATCTGGAACAAGCGGTGCGGAACAATGAAACCATTCGGGGCGCGGCCATTGATCCCTACCTGGCCAAGATTTACCCCCATGACGCCAAGTATTATCCGGTTTACGCCAAGTGCTGCGAGCTCGACGTGCCGATTATCATGACAACCGGAACGGCAAGCTTTGTGCCCGGCGCCGTGATCGACCACGTGGCTCCCCGTTATATCGACTACGTCGCCCGTGATTTTCCCGAACTCAAGATTATCATGAGCCACGGCGGTTACCCCTGGGTGGCGGAAGCCATCATCGTCACGCAGCGCAACAAGAACGTTTTTATTGAAATGTCCGAATACGAGCTGTGGCCCCATGCCGACGTCTACACCAAGGCGACCAATGAGCTCATTTCCGACAAGATGCTCTTTGCCTCCGCCCATCCGTTTGTGGATTATCGCGAGCAACTCGAAAAGTACGCCGCATTACCGTTTGAAAAGGAAGTCTACGAAAAAGTCATGTACAAAAATGCTGCGCGTGTGCTTGGGCTTTAGCCTATGATCGAGTAAAAACAGAATCCTTAGGATAAATTTTTGGGGATTTTGTTTGAAATAAGCGTGTTACGGATGAGTCTCATTTTTGCAACATGTTGCAAAAATGCACCATTCTCGGACTGATAGGGGGAACATCCATCATACCGGAATGTTGCGGAAGTATTGAGGAGAGCATGGTGCAAAATTGCACCATTTGTTGCACCTGCAATGGCTGAAATGGTGATTCCGAATCGCATGGCACAGGAAAATCCGACATAATTGCACGTAGCGGTTGTCTTTGCATAGCAAAACAAAACATGGAATGCTCTTTGCTTTTGATGTGAAAAAAAGACCAAACCTTTAACTTTTTTCAACAACATGGAGTGACTGATGGCAAAATTTTTATCCAGAATCGGACTGTTCGTGGGACTGGCCTCTATCTGCATGCTTTTCGTGGTTTGCGCCCATCCCGGTGTGTCCCACGCGCGTGCGTTGAAAATCCGCCTGGCCCACCCCATGGCTCCAGGCAATAACGTGACCCTGGGGTATGAAAAGTTCAAGGAAGTCCTGGAGAAGATTTCGGGCGGAAAAATCAAGGTGCAGCTCTTTCCCAACTGCACCATGGGCTCTGACCGCGACGGCATGGAAGCGGCTCAGCGCGGTTCCATTGAAATGGCTTCCAGCTCCTCTCCCAACATGGCCAATTTTTCCAAAAAATTTCTTATTTTCGACCTTCCGTACGTCACCAACGTAAAATACCAGAAAAATTTGTATAAAGCCCTGGATGAAGGCGATCTGGGCAAATACTTCGACGACCTGGCCGAAGAAATCAATCTGCGCCCCATCATGTTCAGCGAATACGGCTACCGTAATTTCGTCACCTCCGACAAACCCATTGCCAAGGCTGCCGACCTCGCCAAGCTGAAGGTACGTACCACGGCTTCGCCGGTTGAAGTGGAAACCGCCAAGGCTCTGGGCATGAACCCCACCCCCATTGCCTGGGGCGAAGTGTACACCGCCATGCAGCAGGGCACCGTGGATGCCGAAGGCAACACCTTCTCCCTGCTCTGCGACGCCAAACATGACGAAGTTATCAAATACGCCATTGATTCGCGCCACAACTACAGCATGCATATGCTGATGTGCAACAACAAGTGGTGGAAAGGGCTGACCCCCGAGCAGCAGAATTGGATCAAGCAGGCCGCACATGAAGCGCTCGTCTACCAGCGCGGCATCACGGCCGAACTGGAAGCCAAGGCCACCAAGAAAATGCTCGACGAAGGCATCAAGATCCACAATCTCAGCGAAGCGGAACTCAACGAATTCAAGACCCTGACTCTCCCTGTCTGGGACCAGTTCCGCAAGGACATCCCCGCCGAACTGTTCGAGATGATTTCCGCCACACAAAAATAGTCCACTTTATCGAAACCACATTCCCTGTTCGCGGCGGCCCTTTACATCAGGGCCGCTGCGTACGGGCTAGAAGGATCTCATAATGACCACGCCCCAAAGTGCTCCCAATAAAAAGGGCTTTCTGGCCTGGCTGGATGAGAATGCGGAAAAGCCGTTTTTGTGTCTCGGGCTTCTGGCGATCATTTTGATTATCACATTCCAGACAGCCTATCGCTACATAATCGTAAATTTTTCGGATACTGCCAGTGCCGCCGTTTGGACAGAAGAGCTTTCCCGCTTCATTTTTATCTGGATTTCTTATCTTGCCGTGCCCTTGGCCATTAAACATCGCGAGAATATTCGTGTTAATATTCTCTACGATAAATTCAGTCCCAGATGGCAAAGCATTTTCTGGGTAGTCAACGACCTTTGTTTTCTTTTTCTGGGCGTCTATGTGACCTGCCTGGGCGTGCACATGATCGGAGAAGGCATGCGCTATCCCCAGATGGCGCCGGCCATGCAGATCCCGTACTATATTCCTTACTGCATCGTCCCCCTTGGCTTTGCGTTGATCAGTTTTCGACTCATTCAAGATATTTATCGCGAATTCAAGGTGTGTGGCCTCAAGGATTTTTTCAAAGCGGCCGTCATCACGGCCGTCATCATCGCCCCTGCCTATATCCTCTGGTATCTGCCGGAATTTGAAGCCTTTGAAAATTTCGAGCCTTCCGCTTCGCTCATCCTTTTCGGCTATTTTCTTCTGGTGCTGGTCATCGGCGTGCCCATCGGCATCGGCCTGGGCCTGGCGTCGCTTCTGACTATCCTGGCGACCGGAACCATCGACCTCGGATACATTGCCCAGATCAGCTTCACCTCCATCGACAGCTTCCCCATCATGGCTATTCCCTTTTTCGTGGCCGCGGGCATTTTTATGGGGGAGGGCGGTCTCTCGGAGAGGTTGCTGGCTCTGGCGGATGAAATGCTGGGGGCGCTTCCCGGCGGCCTGGCCATCGCGTCCGTGGCGACCTGCATGTTCTTTGCCGCCATTTCGGGTTCCGGACCGGCCACAGTGGCCGCCATCGGCTCGTTGACCATTCCGGCCATGATAAAACGCGGATACAATACCTACTTCGCCTGCGCTATCGTCGCGGCCGGCGGCGCCATCGGCGTTATGATTCCTCCGAGCAACCCATTCGTCATTTACGGCGTGTCGGCCCAGACCTCCATCGGCGACCTGTTTCTTGCCGGTATCGTCCCCGGCGTGCTGACCGGTCTGGTGCTCATGGGCTACAGCTACTGGTACTCCAAGAAAAACGGCTGGATGGGCGAGCCCAGAAAGCGAAGCCTGGGCACCTTTGCCAGGGCCGCATGGGACGCCAAGCTGGCTCTCATGGTTCCCGTCATCGTGCTCGGCGGCATCTACAGCGGGCTGATGACCCCGACCGAAGCCGCCGCGGTGTCCGCCTTTTATGGCCTGATCGTGGGCATGTTCGTCTACAGGGGTTTGAACCGGCACAATATCGTCCGTACGCTGGTGGAAATTTGCTCCACGTCGGCGATCATTATCATTCTGATGGCCATGGCCAAGGTTTTCGGCCAGATCATGACCGTGGAAGCCATTCCCGCGCAGATCGCCTCGTACATTCTCGGACTGACCAGCAACAAGATCCTGATCCTGCTACTCTTCAACATCTTCCTGCTGTTTATCGGAACCTTCATGGAAGCCCTGGCCGCCATTGTCATTCTGGTGCCCATTCTGCTGCCCATCGCAGTGAAGGTCGGCGTCGACCCGATCCATTTCGGCATCGTCATGGTCGTCAACCTGGCCATCGGTTTCATTACCCCGCCGGTCGGAGTCAACCTCTTTGTCGCTGCGGGCGTGGCCAAGGTGAAACTGGATGATATCAGCAAGCACATTGCGCCGATCCTCATCCTGATGATCCTTGTCTTGTTGGCAATTACCTACGTGCCGGAATTGTCCCTGTGGGTTCTCGGTGACAAATAACTGATGCATTTGAACAAAGCCCTGCAATTTCTTGCAGGGCTTTGTTTCCAAGGCGCGATTCGTGTTTTCTAACCTGGATTATCTTTATTTTCTAAGAATTGTTATTGACTAAAAGGAATAGAAACATTCCAGGAACCATGTTGCCGTTTTGCAACGAACGTATTCACAGGATGCCAAAACGCAACTTCCCCTTATCCTGCTTGGTTATTGGATAAAAACAAACGTTTTGAAAAAATGATGCAGGTTTGCACCAGGGGAATACGGCTCCAGGCAAGACAGACGGAATAAATATAAAAAAATATTATATTTCAACTGGTTGTTTTTGTTTCTTTCGTTGGCACAGACTATGCTTAACCCAAAACGGGTTCGTTCATAATTTAAAAAATTTGAAAAGTCGCAAAACACTTTATAGGAGAACAGACAGATGGAATGCTGCCTCTCGCATCAGGAACAAATGCTGGAAAACAAAATCAAGGGTCTTGATAATCCGCATCGCGAAACACACAAGCGCGTCTTCAAGATTCTCGACAGGATCGAAGGGCTCACCCCTTCCATCGACATTCAACGCGCCTTGTATTTTACGCAGTCCATGCAGGAGACGGAAGGCCAGCACCTGACCTTGCGCTGGGCAAAAGCGCTGTACAATATCGCCGAGAAAATCGATGTGTTCATCGATGAAGACAGCCTGATCTGCGGCCGTGCCGGCGCCGAAGGCCGCTACGGCATCCTGTATCCGGAGCTGGACGGCGATTTTCTGGATCTGGCGGTCAAAGAGCTGCCCACCCGTGAGAGCTCTCCCTTCACCATCACCCAGGAAGACGCCGACACGGTTGTCAACGAGATCGCTCCGTACTGGAAGGGCAAAACCTATCATGAAGCCTTGAACAAGGCCTTCAATTCCGAACTGCACGCGCTGACCTACGATGATCCCGACGGACTGCACTCCCGCTACATCGTCAACGAGACTTCCTCGTTTCGTTCCTGCCTGCAGTGGGTGCACGACTATGAAGTGATCCTGAAACGGGGCTTCGGCGGCATCCGGCGGGAAATGCAGGAAAAGCTCTACGCCCTGGATCCGTTTTCCCCCATCGACAATGTCGAAAAGAAGCCCTTCATCGAAGCCATTATTCTGGTTTGCGACGCCATCACGCTTTGGGCCAACCGTCATGCCGATCTGGCCGAAGAACTGGCCGCCCAAGAGCAGGATGAAACCCGCAAGGCCGAACTGCTCGAAATGGCCAGAATGTGCCGCAAGGTTCCCGAGCATCCGGCCGAGACCTTTCATGAAGCCGTGCAGTCCCAGTGGATGACGCAGATGTTTTCCCGTCTGGAGCAGAAGACCGGTACGATTGTCTCCAACGGCAGAATGGACCAGTACCTGTACCCCTATTACAAGAAAGACGTGGAAGAAGGCCGCCTGGACGACCTCAAGGCCATGGAACTTATCGAATGCATGTTCGTGGGCATGGCGCAGTTCATCGACCTCTACATCTCGCCCCAGGGCGGTGATTTCAACGAAGGCTACGCCCACTGGGAAGCCGTCACCGTCGGCGGACAGACCAAGGAGGGCCTGGACGCCACCAACGAACTTTCTTATCTGTTTCTGCGGTCCAAGCGTGAGTTCCCGCACCATTACCCAGACCTGGCCGCCCGTATTCACGCGCGCGCGCCGCAACGTTTCCTGGCCGAGGTCGCCGAAACCATCAAGGAAGGCTCCGGATTCCCGAAACTCATCAACGATGAGGAAGTCATTCCCCTGCACCTTTCCAAGGGCGCCACGTTCGAGGAAATCTACGACTACGCCATCTCCGGTTGCGCGGAAATCCGTATGCCCAATCGCGATACGTACACTTCCGGCAACCCCTACATCAACTTTGCCGCGGCCATTGAAATGGTTTTGTACAACGGCAAAATGCTGAAGTACGGCGACGAACAGCTCGGCCCCGTCACCGGCGATCCCTGCGAATTCAAGAGCTTTGACGAATTCCTCAACGCCTACACCGTGCATCACAGGAACCTGCTCCGGAACGCCTTTACCCAGCAGGCCCATGTCATCAACCTGCGCAAGGATCATTTCGCGGCTCCGCTGGCCGACGCCATGCATGCGCTTTGCCGTAAATACTACGTTGACATCCATCAGCCCGACGTGCCCGAAGGCATCGACCTCGGCTACTTCGAAGTCATCGGCTACGGTACGGTCATTGATTCGCTGGCCGCCGTCAAGAAGCTGGTGTTCGAAGACAAGAAGCTGACCATGAAACAGGTCATCGACGCGTGCAAAGCCAACTTTGAGGGCTACGAAGACGTCAAGGCGCTGCTCAAGACCGCTCCCTGCTACGGCAACAACGACGAATACGCCGACAAGCTCGGCAAATATGTGGACGCCCTGAGCGTAGAATACGCGGAAGCCTACCAGATGGAACTGGGCGTGCACCTGGACGTACGCTACGTACCGTTCACTTCGCATGTTCCGTTCGGACGCGTGGTCTCCGCCACTCCCAACGGCCGCGTGGCCTGGTACCCGCTCTCCGACGGTTCGTCCGCCTCGCACGGTGCGGACAAGAACGGCCCCACCGCCATTCTGATGTCCAACTACACCACGAAAAACTTCAGCCACCGCGAGCGCGCCGCCCGCCTGGTCAACATCAAGTTCACTCCCAAATGCGTCGAGGGCGAGGAAGGGACGCAAAAGCTGGTCGACCTGATCCGGGCCTACTGCGACCTGCGCCTGTGGCACATTCAGTTCAACGTTATCAACGCGGATACCCTGATCAAGGCCCAGAAGAATCCCGAGCATTACCGCAACCTGATCGTACGTATCGCGGGTTACTCGGCCTACTTCTGCGACCTGTCCAAGGATCTTCAGGATGATTTGATCGCACGTACCGCACACGAAGTCCTGTAACGCCGCAAGGACTAAAAGGGGCAGGGGACGGCTCTGCCCCTTTTGTTCGTTTTCGCAGAACCCAACAAGGAAAACCGATGAGCTCGATTATGGACAAGAAAATCAAGGGAACCGTTTTCAGTGTACAGAAATATTCCGTACATGATGGTCCCGGCATCAGAACCATTGTGTTCATGAAGGGCTGCTCACTGCACTGCACCTGGTGTTCGAATCCCGAATCCCAGGAGTTCAAACCGCAAATCGCCTATAATCGAAACAATTGCATCGGCGTTGAGAACTGTACGCATTGTATGAAGCATTGTGCGGGCGGCGGCATAAGCGCCGGTGCGGACGGCAAGGTCGACGTCGACCATGGCAAAATCAAAGACGAACTTTTGCTGGCGGACGTCTGTCCGGGCAATGCCATCATCGTTTATGGCGAAGAGCAGAGCGTGGATACGATTCTGAAGCGGGTGGAGGAGGACGAGCGCTTCTACGCCCGTTCCGGCGGCGGCATGACGCTTTCCGGCGGCGAGCCCTTTGCCCAGCCCGAATTTGCGCTTGCGCTGCTGCGCGAAGCCAAGGTCCGGCGTATCAATACGGCTGTGGAAACCTGCGGACAGGCTCCCTGGGAGGTCATTGAATCCTGCCTGCCGTACGTGGACTATATCCTGTACGACATCAAGTCCATGGATGATGCGAAGCACAAGGAACATACCGGGCGTACCGGAGCGCATATCCGGGAAAATCTCGTCAAAATCAAAGAAAAATTTCCTAAAATCAAGATTCGGGTCCGTACGCCGGTTATCCCCGGTTTCAACGACAGCGTAGAGGACATCCAGGCGATTATCGACTTTGTGAAATCCTTGCCCGGTGAAAAGTGCGAATACGAGGCGCTGCCTTTCCACCGTATGGGGCAGCCCAAATACATTAATCTTGGAAGAGACTACGCCTATGCGGACATCGTCAAACTGGATGATACGCTCGTTGCCGCAATCAAGAATCTGGAAGAAGAATATAAATAAAAATAGCTAGTTATGCTGGTCATGGAGTTGCTTTTTCCTTGGCCAACAAGAAAATGTTCAGCCAAAGGGCTGGTTGTCCGAGCGGGATAACCGGCCCTTTTTTTCATTCCCCTTTCAGCGACAAATGTACGGACCGAAAAATCCTGGCTAGTGGGTCTATTGACGAACAGTACCAAAAAAGGCATCAATAATTTTGATCGTATTTATTGATTATTAAATTATGAAGCGATACTCAGCAGTCACTGCACCAGCCAGGAGGGACCATGTCAGCCAGCAAGGCGTATGAGTTTGCGTTCACCGTGGATAATGAAAAGCCGGACGATACGTTTACCGTCGTCAGTTTCAAGGGGCACGAGTATGTTTCCAAACCCTATCGTTTTGAAATCGTGCTGGCCGCGGACGATCCCAATCTCAAGGCCGAGGATTTTGTCCATCAAACCTGTCACCTGAAAATTACCGGACATGATAAAGACGCTCCGCGGATCATTTCCGGGGTTGTCTTTCTGTTTCGCCATATCCGGCGCCTGAATGGCAAATACGTCTACCAGGTCGTGCTGATGCCCCGTTTGCAGCTGCTGACGTTGAACACCCGGACCCGGGTGTTTCTGAAGCAGAGCTGCCTGACCATGATTGAAAACATCCTCAAAGATGCGGACATCGAATACAAGATCCGTATCGCCGGAAATCAGAGCTACCCGCAACGGGAGTACTCCTGCCAGTTCGAGGAAACGGATTTCGCCTTTGTCAGCCGTTGGCTGGAAAAGCAGGGCATTGTTTATTTTTTTGAAGAGCGTGAGGATGGAAAGGCTGATATTCTGGTGCTGGCCGACGCCAATGACGCACAGGCGCCCTGCCGTAAAGACAACAAGGCCATGCGTTATACGCCCGCTTCGGGCATGCATGCCGGAAGGCGTGAAGACGTGGTGCAAACCTTTGTTTCCGAACATGGCAGCACCCCGAAGTACATTCACTTGCGTGATTACAGCTATGAAGGCCAGCCGGCCGATCCCAGGGCCTCGGCCGAAGTGCAGAACAAGACAGCCATGGGCGTTGTCTGGCAGTACGGCAATACCTTTTTGTCCGAACACTACGGCGTGGGCGGGGAAACCATTCTGGCCCAGCAACTGGAAAGTACGGAAGCCGCCTACCAGGGTGAATCCTTTTGCCCTGACCTGCGCGCCGGCACCACCATGAAGCTGGAAAAGCATTACCGCGACGAATACAACGATGAGTTCTATCTCTACCATGTCACACATGAGGGCGTGAACAAGAAGTTCGTGTCGCATCCCCCCGAAAGTGGTGCTCATGAACATCATCCAGGTCATGATCCGCGCCAGCCCGATAGAGGTTCCCATGAGCACCATCCCAATCACGATCCGCACCATCCCGACCAGGGGCAAATGTACTCAAACGTATTCAATGCCGCACCTGCCAAAGTCCATTACCGTCCGCGCATGCTGACGCCGGTGCCGCGTTTCACAGGCATGCTCACCGCCTTTATCCATGCCGAAGGCGACATGGATCTTTTCGCGCAAATGGACGACAAGGGGCGCTACAAAGTGCGTATGCCGTTCGACCTCTGGGAACCGAAAAAACAAAGTGCGGAACCCGATGCGAAAGGCAAGGCGTCCCATTGGATCCGGCTGACAGAACCCTTTGCAGGCAATGCGTTGGGAGAAAAAGCGTACGGCATGCATTTTCCATTGTACCAGGGCACGGAAGTGCTGCTCAGCTTTGTTGAAGGCGACATCGACCGCCCTGTGATCGTGGGGGCGCTCTACAACCAATCCCACGACAATCCGGTCAACAATGCCGACCCCTACCGGAATGTTATCCGAACCAAGAACGGATGCAAACTGGAAATGTACGACAAGCCAGGGCACGAATCCATTGCCATGGCCTGTCCGAACAATGAATCCCTGGTGGTCTGCAATCCGCAAGGCGTTACCGTGGGGGCCAAGGAAAATGCCTATTCATTCAAAGTGAGCGACAGCTTCGACGTGAAAGTAGGTTCGGACGTTTCCTTCTCGGCCGGTTCCAGCACCAGCGCCTTCGGCGGGACCAAAGCCAGCCTGACCGTTGGTTTCCACACCAGTATGACTGTAGGGATGTCTGTTTCCGCGGATTTGGGCGGCAAGGTGGATATCGGCGGGAAGAAAAACCTGGTCCATTCGGATTTCAGCGGTTCAGCAGAAGATACGCTGTCCTTGAAAGGCGGCATGAACGTGGCGCTGAAAAAATATTACAAGGCCATCAAATATGCGCTGGGTATCGGAGGCCTGGGATCGATCCCAACCGGGTTGGGCAGCTGGGCGGCTGTTGCCGGAGCAACGCACCAGAACAAGGATATCCACGACACGGCGGCGATCATCGGGGGATCTGTCTCTACAAGCCTCGGGCTGCTGGTCGAAACCTTCGGCAGGACCATCGGCATAGGAACCTATAAGGCGGTGAGTTCGAAAAAGAAGGACGCCATGTATACGGGCATCCTGAATCTGGGCAAGGACGGCGCCGGACTGCTTGTGAACAGTCCGGTGGGGAGCAGCGGGAAATGCAGCATCAGTGTCACCAATCTTCTGGGTAAAACGTCGGAGTTTTCCATCAGTCCCCAGGGGAAGCACATGTCGCTGACGAACTGCGAAGATGCCGTTATGATGTTCAGCGAGGGGAAGTCTATAGAATTGTATACTTTTAATCGGAGTTCTGTATCAGGCATGGTCAATCTGGTAGAACTTAAGCAGGCTTCGTTGTCGTTGAAACATAAAGCCAACAGTGCATTGAGCCTGGAAGACAATTTGATTACCTTGGAAACCAAGCCAAGCAAGATAGGAATGGATCCAAAGGGGCTTTTACTCAAAGCCGATGATTCCAATTTCATCGACATCGGGAGCACCGGCATTCAGATGAAATTCACTAAACCCACCAAAATCAGCAGTTCAAGCAGTTTGAAGCTAAACTCAGAAGGCATGGTCATGCTGGGTTGAACCTGTATCCGCCGTTCCCTTTGCTTTGCCAGCAGCCAGGTTCGGAGCTTGTGCTTCTGGCCGGGTGGTTTTTTCTTTTTTGATCCTGTATAAATTTACCCGCATTTACTGTATACTGAGAAAAGTATAGATAGTGTAGGGAGCTGCATAGGGATCTATCCAAGGAGGGCGTATGGCGGAGAAACATCCATTTGCATTCGCGTTCAGCGTGGAAGGCCTGGACTCGGATACCTTTTCCGTGGTCAGTTTCAAAGGGTACGAGCATCTTTCCAGGCCGTACCGTTTTGAAATTGTGCTGGCATCCGCCGAATCCGAACTGGATTTCGCGAAGATCCTATACAAACCCTGCACACTGGAAATACGCGGCAAGGGCGAGCCGAGGATTTTCAGCGGCCTGGCGTACCTGTTCCGCCATGTCCGGCAGGCGGGCAAACGCTACATCTACCAGCTGCTGCTTATGCCCAGGCTGCAGCAGCTGTCCATTGGCGCCAACGCGCGGGTGTTTCTGGACAAGAGCTGCATCAGCGTCATCGAAGAGGTGTTCAAGCAGGCGCACGTGCCTTATCAAAACCGGATGCAGAGCAACAGCGCCTATCCCAAGCGCGAGTATATCTGCCAGTTCAACGAATCCGATTTCAATTTCGTCAGTCGCTGGCTCGAAGCCCAGGGAATTCACTACTTTTTCGAACAGCAGCAGAACTCCGAACTGCTGGTGCTGAGCGACACCAGCCTGGCCCATGTTCCCTGCCGCGAGAAGGACGCGCCCATGGTCTACGCGCCGCCTTCGGGCCTGGACCATTTGCAGCGTGAAGACGTGGTCCATTCGTTTATCTCCGAACATTGCTGTCTGCCCGAGTCCGTCAGTTTCAAGGATTACAACTACGAGCTGTCCAAGGCCGAAGTGACGGCAACGCAACAGGTCGACTCCAACGGACAGCATACGGAGTACCACTACGGCGACAATTTTCTCGGTCAGGGCTACGGCACCAGTCCGGCCCAGGTGCTCGCCCAGCAGTATGGAAGCCTGGAGGGCGTTTTCCATGGCAAGAGTTATTGTCCGGATCTGCGTACGGGGACGACTTTTGCGCTCAAGGATCATTACTACACGAAATACAACGCCAATTACCTGCTGTACAGCGTCGAGCATGAAGGTACGGACCTGAGATTTATGAAACAGGAGCTCTCCGGGCCGGACCGCAGCGAAACTCAGCTCTACGAAAACACTTTTCGCGCGCTCCGGGCCGATGTCACCTACCGGCCGCGTCGTACGACCACCGTGCCCCGCTATACGGGCTTGCTGACCGCGGTTATCGACGCTGAAGGACAGGGGCAGTACGCCGAACTCGACTCCAAAGGGCGCTATAAGGTCCGCCTGCCTTTTGATTCGGAGGACAAAGCCCAAGGCAAGGCCTCGCACTGGATCCGTCTGTCCGAACCCTACGCGGGCAACGCGGCTCAGGAACAGGCCTTCGGCATGCATTTTCCGCTGCTCAAAGGCACGGAGGTCTTGCTCAGCTACGTGGAAGGGGACATTGACCGCCCCATCATCGTCGGTGCCGTATACAACGCCAACAATGAAAATCCGGTCAACAGCGGCAACAAGGTCCAGAACGTCATCAAAACCAAGGGCGGCAACCGCATTGTGCTGGATGACACGGAGGGAAAGGAATCCATCTCGATGGCCACAGCCGGAGGCAAGTCCATGCTGGTCATCAATGCGGACGGCGTGAATCCCGGCATCACCGAAGCGACCACGGAAAAATGCGTCAAGGCCAGCTGGAACGACAGCGTGGAAGCCAAATGCGGCTCCAGCATGGATTTTACCGCGGGTTCTTCGCTGGGGGCTTTCGGCGGCACCAAGTCCGAGATCACCGTGGGATTCAGCTCGGGCGTATCGGTCGGCGCGTCTCTGGAAGCGGCGCTTGGCGGCAAGGTGGAACTGGGCGAGACCAGCAGCTGGATCAGCTCCGAATCCTCCTCGTCAGCGGACGAGAACGTCAGCCTGCAGGGGGGCATGAACACCGTGGTCAAGGGGTATTACAAAGCCATCAAGGCTTCCATGATCGTGGCTTCGGTGAGTTCGCTGGCCACGGGCGTGGGCTCCTGGGCCGCCATTGCCGGGGCCAATGAAGACAACCTGGGCATCAACCGCAAGGCCGCGGTCATTGCCGGGTCCATCGTGGGCAGCATCGGCCTCATCGGCCAGATTGCCGGCACGGCCTTTGCCATGGGCTGCTACCTGAAGATGAAGTCCAAAAAGAGCAATTCCTTTTATACGACCACAATGGATCTGGGCAAGGACGGCGCCGCACTCACGGTACGCAGTTCGCTCCTGCACAACGTGGGCTGCGATATCATGGTCGTGGACGGGCAGAACGCCAATCCGCTCAAGAGCAACGCGTCCGTGCTGTCCATCGCGCCCAAGGGCGCGTCCATTACCCTGGCCAATAAGGCCAAAGCCAAGATTACCCTGGACAAAGGCCAGAAAATTACTCTGGACCTGAACAACGGCAGCAAAAAAATTGAAATGAGTTCCTCAGGTATTTCCATGGCCAGCCAGGGCGTTGCCGCGGTCAAGATAACAACGAGCCAGCTCATTCTGCAAAAGGACAACGCCGCGAACATCAAACTCGGTTCGGGTGGCGCGTTCATCAAGGGCGACGGCACCGGCCAGAACTACATCAACGTGACCAGCTCCGGCGTACGCATGCAGTTTGCCAACGGCCAGCTCACGAGCAAAGGCATGCTCAGGGCCAACGCCAACGGCATGATCATGCTGGGCTAGCCGGTATATCGCACGAACGCCCCTGAAAATCTTTTTCAGGGGCGTTCGTGCGATATGCGGGTTAGGGGCTGTCTCTAAATTATTGTCTGCTACGTTTGGCTAGAATTCCATCATGCTGCGTTTTCAGAAAAAAATGCCCCTTGACGTAGCAACACTACGCCTGCGGCCCATTTTCTTCTTCAGCCTTGCCTGTTGAAATTCTTGCTCAAACTCGCGACGAAAATAATTTAGAGACAGCCCCTAGTATAATCTCATACGAATACCGAGCCCAGTCACATCTCACAATAACATCAAGTTCCGGCCTATAACACTCACATCGGACCGATAAACTATAGCGTATTCTCTGTTGCGGTAAAATAGATAGATTTAAAGCGATTGCTTTTTTGCCAGATTTATTTGTTTTTGCAGTGACTGTCCCATAATTACTGCTTTTGTAAACTTCAATTGTTCCGACTGGAATTTTGACATTCGTTATTACGATTTTATTTTTTGTTGCATTATATATTGAGAATTCAACATCATATCCCGTTTCTGTGGACGTATACTTTTCTAGACTGACAGTAGGAATACCGTCTATACGTTTACGCCACCAAACAACCAAGGAAAGAACTGCGAGCAAGCCGCCACATACTAACGATAAAAGGTTTGCCCACCATCCAAACGACATAGTTTCCATTTCTAACAGCTATCTCGGTTAAAATTATTAGTATCATTTCGGGTTACGTTGATTTTCGTCAAAATGTACGACAACCTCAAGTAGATTGTCGATTAAAAATGGGCAGCAGAAATACTGTCGTTATATCCGACGGCATTGCCCGCCTTTGCAGTTCGGAATCAAGCAGCACTTTTTTTCTCAGAAGCGAGATAAATCCAGGTATACGCTTCGCTCAAATCTGAGCAAAACCTCCGACGGGAGTGGTGCAAGCCAAGGCAATACTATTTGTACGCTCATCCGGCCGAGGCTTGTGGTCTGCCTCGCCCGGAACGGTCATGCGGCCTTGATTTTTGCGGTCATAATGATCTCCTTTGTTGAGCGAAAACGGCATCAGCACGGGATCCGCCGGTTGAGCAGGCTTCCAACAGCGAGGGACAAACCGAAGTGATAGCGCCCATCCGCAAAAAGAAGAGATCAAGGCCGCATTTGCCGATTTTCCCGGACTCTGCAACGGTTTCAGGAAAACAAGCGCTTGTGCTTCCCCGCTGGATGCGGGAAAGGACTACCTGGAGTTTTCAAAAGCCTATGAAGAAGATCCGGACGTGGCCGTTGCGGAATATCAGGATCTTTTTGACGGACTTCTCAAAAAGCAGCGCGACTATTCCATGACAATAACGTAAAGCTGAGCTGTTTCCGGGCGTCTCCGCCGGGAAAGGGCAGGGCGGAAGGGACTCAGGGCGGCAAAGAAATGCCTCTTGACTTGAGCTTCAAAACAATGCAGCCCTGGGCTATTACATTTTGTAGGAGTTGCCATGTCTGCCGAATCGCGCGTCATATTGACGCCATCGTTGCTGTCGTCTGATTTTTCCCGTATCGGGGAGGAGTTGAAAGCCCTGGAGCAGGCCGGATTGTCCTGGGTGCACTGGGACGTGATGGATGGTCGTTTCGTCCCCAACATCACCTTCGGCCCGCCCGTGATCAAGGCCTGCCGCAAGTGCTGCGGGTTGTTTTTCGACGTCCATCTGATGATCAAGGAACCCGACCGCTATCTGCAGGATTTTGCCGATGCCGGCGCCGACCTGCTTTGCGTGCACGCGGAAGCCTGCGTGCATCTCGAACGTACGGTCAGTGAAATCGCACGGCTGGGCGTCAAGCCCGCCGTGGCCCTGAACCCGCATACGCCTCTGGAATTCGTTGAATACCTGCTGCCGCAGCTCCATATGGTGCTGATCATGAGTGTGAACCCCGGGTTCGGCGGCCAGAGCTTCATCCCCTTCAGCATGGCGAAAATCCGCCGCCTGCGCCGGATGATCGACGAGCAGAAAGCCGATACGCTGATTCAGGTGGACGGCGGCGTCTCACCGGGCAACATCCGCGAACTGGTTGAATTCGGAGCCAATGTCTTTGTCTCGGGCTCGGCCTTTTTCAACCATCCGCCCTACGATACGCGCTACAAGACATTCATGGAGGCCGCTTTGCCCGACGGTTAGGCAGCGCGGAGAGTTTGCGGCCCGGTTGGGATCACGAGTTGACCATGACTTTGACCTGGCTGGGCGCGATGCAGGAGCCCACGATATTGCCGTTGTTGTGCTGGGTCACATCCCCCATACGCACGGCAAAGGCGCCTTCCAGCTTGACCTTGTTGCTGCTCATGGAGAATTCGGTCTTCTGCATAAAGGTTGAAGATTTGACTCCTCCGGCCACGCCCGGGTTGTCCCCGTTGGTCACCGGGATCTTGGAGGATTTGTTCAGGGCGGGCATGCCGCATACAACCACTTTTTTGGTCACGGGCTGGGCCATGGAGGGCACGGCCAGATTGGGGTAGGGCACTGGCGTGGGCTGGCCCGTGGGCGGCAGGGGGGTCTTGCAAAGGTCGGGCGTACCCTGTGCCAGGCCGCCTTGGGTGGTGCAACACTGCATGGAATGCTCCTGAGTTTCAGTTTTCTGGTTTCAAGGCGAAAATGAGTTATCCCAAATGGATCCGTTCGCCGTCGATGCTGACGTCTTCATCGGCCAGCACTTTTGCCTTGCCCGCTTTCAGGTGATAGCTTTCATCCACCCGGGTCCGCATCCGTTTGGCTTCCACGGTGTCCAGATTCGAGACCCGGCGCAGGCTGTCCCGGATGTTCTGCACCACCAGGCGCACCGTGCTGCGCATGCTGTCCAGCAAAATAGTGGCCTTGTGCGCGCGGGTTTCCACCCGAAAGGCCGAGAGGCCGAAATCAACAAAATGGGCGCTGCCCGAGACACCGCGCAGGCTGATGTCCGGGCTGTTCAGGGCCAGTCCCTGCTGCGCTTCGATTTCCACTTTGCCGGGCAGGGAAAGCGTACTGCTGTCGGGAGTGCTTTTTTCCAGCACGTTGAGAATATAGCCCGAGCCGTTGCCCGCCACAAAAGCCAGCACCAGATCGCCGGGTTCGGGCAGCAGCAGGCAGCCGGCGGCCCGGCGTGCGCGGAGCAGCGAGCCGTTTTCAAGAGCCAAGGAAAAAAAGCCTGCTTCCCCGGCGTCGCCCGCTTCCCGGTTATCCCCGGCCAAAACATTGCCCTGCAGCAGCTCTCCCGGCATTCCAGGGGCGGAATGGTCGCCGGGTTTGGATTTCATGGGTTTGAAAGAAAGCACTTTCATCTCTTTCATTCGTTTTTCTCCTGAGGCGTTATTGGCCGAAATGGTGCGCCGGCTGCCAGTCTTCGGCCTCGGCCAGGTCTTTGTCCGTACCGCGTACGGTGCCGGTGTCGGTCTGAGTGAATGTTGCGTTTTCAATGTCCGCGCGGTGCATGTTGGTATGCAGCAACACGGCCTTGTCAAAGCGGGCCTCTTGCAACCTGGCGTGGGAGAAGTTCACATAGGCCAAGCGCGCTCCGGAAAAGTCCGTGCTGGCGCAGTGGGCTTTGACGAACAGCGATTCGTTCAACGTGGCTCCGGAAAAGGACGCGCCCGTGAGCATGGCCTGGCTGAAATCGCTTTGCCGCAGGGTGCTGTTTGAAAAGTCCGCCTCCAGGGCCTGGGCTTTGGCGAAACGGACGTAGGCGCCCTTGCAATTCGTAATGCGCGCGTTGTTCAGCTTGGCCTCCTCAAACGAGACTTTGGTGAGATCCTGGCTGTCGAATACGGCGTTGGACAGGCTGGAGCCATTGAACTGCGCCATCTTCAGAATGCAGTCCGGAAAACTCTGGTCGTTCAGGTTGGCTTGGTACAGCAGAATTTTTTCCAGCCTGGTCCCTGCAAAAGTGACCGTACGCAGGTCCAGCTCCGGCAGGTAGGCACGGAACATGTCTGCGCCTGTGCAGTTGACGCGCGTGAGGTCGCAGCGCTGGAGCATGGCCTGCTCCAGGGTGGCCTGGCTGCAGTCCGCGTCTTTCAAGGAAACCTGTTCGAACTGGCTGTGGGACAGGTCTGCCTGGACAAGAACGGCCTTGTCGAGCAGGCAAGCCGAAAATTGCGCTTCAACCAGATTCGCTTTGTTCAGGTTTACTTCGCTCAGGTCGCATTCCTGAAGCGCGCAGCCCTGCAGCACGGCCTTGGAAAGGTTCGCACCGCCCAGCCGGACGCGTTCCAGGGCAGCTCCCTGAAAATCAAAGCCCGCGAGGTTCGCTCCGCTCAGGTCCAGGTCGCGCAGGGCGCCGTTTTGGCGTATCTGGTCCGCAAGATCTTGTATCATTAGTATTGTCCTTGCTGCGGTTAGTCCTCAAACAGCGCCGGATCCAGGAGCGTTCGCTTCAGGTTCAGCTCGGTCATTTTGGTCTCTCCCCGCCGGATTTTAAACAGATCCGCGCCGAACAGGTTGGAGTGTCCCAGTCTGGCGCCGACCAGGCTTGCTTTGCGCAGCGAGGCGAAAAACAGATTGCAGTGTTGCAGGTGCGCTCCCTCCAACAGGGCCTTGCTGAAATCCGCCTGCCGGGCAATCACGCCATTGAAAGTCGCGCCGCATAAATCCGCCCCTGCAAAGTCGGCGCGATCCATTGCGGTATGAATGCATCTGGCGTTGGGCAAGCGGGCGCCGCCCCATTTCGCATCGTCCAGCAGCGCATGACTGAAATTCGGCTCCACCAATTCCGTGGTCGCATCGGCCCGCGAGTCGGTCAGGTCCGCGCTTTCAAAACGGACTTCTTCACCCTGGGCGCCGAAAAAGCGGGATTCTCGCGCTTTGGCTCTGCTGAACAGCACGGAGCCGATTTTGGCGTTGCTGAAATCCGCGGCCTCGAGTCCGGCTTCGCTGAAATCCGAACCAGTGAGATCCGCGCCGGAAAATTCGGCCATGGTTGCCGTGGCCTTGTCCGCGGCGATATGCCACATCAGGGCGTTCTGGAACAGGGCCTCGGAGAGTTCGGCCTCGCGCAGCTTGGCGTCGGTAAAATCGCAGTCCGTGAAATCTCCGCCCGAAAGCACGGCCTGGCGCAGGTTGGCTGCTTTGAAGCAGGCCTTTGGCGCCGTGGCCTGGGAAAAAATCGCGTATTCGCAACGGGCATTGGAAAAGTCCGCTTCGTCGAGCAGCGCATTGCTGAAATCAGCCCGCGCGCAGTCCGCGCCGCTGAAGTTGCAGCCCGAAAGCACGGCTTTGCTGAAATCAGTATCCCGCAGATCCTGTCCGGAAAAGTCCTGCCCGGAAAGGTCCTGCCCGGCGTAGCCCTGTGCTTCGGGTTCCGGTTCTTTCTGCGGGGCCACATCCGCGGCTGTTTCAGCAGCAGCCTCCGTGGCGGCCAGCTCGGCTTCTGCCGCGGCCAGGGCCTGTTCCGCTTCCGCAAAGGCGGTCAATGCCGCACTGATTTTGCTCTTGGCCTCGGCGGGCAGCTTGTCGTTATCCAGCGTCTGTTTCATGAGCGTCTTCAGGTCCGGGACCTGGTCCATTCCCGAGCGTTCCCTGGCCATACGCTCCACGTCGGCCATGGTCAGCCCTTTTTCCTGCAACAGCTTTTGGGTTTCCGCCTCGATCTGGGCCGTGGCTTTTTGCAGCTCGGCCTCGGTCAGCGGCTTTTCGTCCACGGGGCTTTTGGGCGGCAGGTGTTTCTCCAGTTCCGCGTCGCTGATGCCGTGCTTTTTCTGCAGGGCTTTGGTTTCCGCTTCGATTTTGGCGGTTTCCGCCCTGAGGGCGGCCAGCTCCGGATCCTCGGCTTCCGGTTTTTCGGGTTCGGGAGCTTCGGCGGCTGTTTCTTCCGGCCGGGCCGCGGCTTCAGGTTCTTCCGCTGCTTCGGCTTCAGCGGTCAGACCTTGCTCCTCGGCCAGCTGTTGCTGCAGAAACGTCTGGTAGTACGCGCTGGTCCGCGGAGTTTCCTCCTGCATTTCCCAGACGGCCAGCAGATGGGTGACGTCCGAGGCCTCGTCATCCAGAACAGGGAGTTGCGCGCGGTAGCAGAGGATGGCCAGCTCGCTTTCCGGCAGCAGCCAGAGCGTATCCGGCCGCGCTTCTCCCTCTACGAATGTTTCCGGCCCTTCACCTTGTTTTTGGGCGAAAATACGGGCCCGCAGACCCGGCAGCGTGGTTTCCTGAAAGCGCTTTTGCGGATGCATTCCTTCCACATATACGGGCGCATCACCGTGCAAAAACTCTTTGAAACGCTGGTCTTCCGGGGCGGTCATGAAAAATTCCGGATTGGTGTCCGTGGGCAGGGAGGGCCAGGTATCCCGCAGCCAGTTTTTGTCGAACGTACCGTAGTGCTGCGAACGCCGGGGCGAATCCGGAGGATAGGCCGTCAGTCCGGCGGGCTTGTGCGACGCGTCCTGCGGGACGGCGGTTTTGCTCGGGGCCAGAATGTTGGGGAGCTCGGTGCTGCCGTCTTCTTTGACGGCAAAGCCCTTGCCGAGGGGGTTGATGGCGTGGCCGGGGCCGCCGTAGGCGTATTGCCAGCAGATCCGCAACGGATCCAGTATTTCCGGATCGTTCTGCACGCCCATCTGCAAGGAACGGTTGCCGTAGATTTCCAGGGTCTTTTCCAGGCCGTCCACGCGCAGCCTGATACGCGCGGCCCGGGCGTTGTCTTTGGGGTGGCAGCGGCCGTACACGAGATATTCCGCCCGTGGCTTGGGTTCGCCCGTGTCGAAAATTTCAGCCTCCAGCAGTGTTTTTTCCAGGGTTTCCCACATGGAGCTTTCTTCCAGCAGCTCGCGCGGGCTCTCAAAGGAAAAAAACGCGTAGGCTGAAACGCACAACCTGTTCTTTCCGGCAAAAGTGAAAGGCCGCGGCAACAGGCCGAGATTCGTGGGTTTGACTATTTTCATGGGCTCCTCAATACGCCGTGTGGAGTGTTTATTCACCCTGAACGTATCTTATGCGCTGGCAAGCAAAAAAAAGCAACCGGCCGGTGTTGTGGAGCGGCATTCTTCCCAACGCCGCCCCTTTGCCGCCGGGCTTCTTTTGATACGATCAATAGTGAATGTCTATATGCTTTTTGGGGTTTTATCAATGAACGAACACTGGTTGGAGCCTGTAAAGAGGTCTTTTGCAATTGGTTGACAGGCTGTCCCGCCGCAACTATAGCGAACAATACGTTCAGGTTTCACATCCGTGAATGAAAAGAGAATCCGGTGAAAATCCGGAACGGGCCCGCCGCTGTAACCGGGGACCAACGCCGCAGCAAAGCCACTGGCGCCATGCGCCGGGAAGGCGCGGCAAGTAGGATGAACCGGAAGTCAGAAGACCTGCCTGAACCCCTGGCTGGCATTCTCGCGGAGTACGATGCCATGGCTAAGCTGCGCGGATTACAGAGCATCCCCGGGTCGTTTGCGGTCGGGGATGTAGTGTTTTTTGCGGCACCAGCGACGCGGAATGCACAGGTATGCTCTCTGGGCCGTTGCATCCGGCTTTTACCGGCGGATGCGCCTGCTCATCATAAACGACAAACCCATGGAGAGACGTATGAAACGCTTTGTATCGGTCTGTGCCGTGCTTGTCTGCGCCGTTGCGGTGTTGTTTTCCGCCCCGCCGGGGGCCAAAGCCCATTCCCTGTTTATCCAGGTCGGGCGCTACACGGTTTCGCAGGGGAAGAACTCGCCCTTTTTCTTTCTTTACGGACACCATTTCCCCGTGGACGATGCCATTCGCAGGAAAAAACTCGATTACGTACGTATCCTGTCGCCGGACGGAAAGACCACGGATGTGGCCCTGCGGGATGAAAAATGCCTGCATTCCTACATGGTGGACTACAACCAGCCCGGCACCTGGGCTTTGTACGCGGCCACGACTCCGGGATACTTCACCACCTGGATTGATAAGAAAGACCACACGCGCCACACCATGCGCCCCATGAACACGATCATGGACAAGGCGAAGTCCGTCAAGACCGCGCTCAAAAGCAGCCAGTGGGCCAAGACCTATGTGACCTGCGTGGAGCCTTCCAAGGATTTTCCGGCCAAGATCGGAATGCCTCTCGAACTGGTGCCCGGGCAGGATCCCTCCACCCTCAAGCAAGGGGACACGCTCGAATTGACGGTCTATTCCGAGGGCAAGCCCTATGAGGAATCGGGCTTTTGGGACGCCACCTACATGGGGTTCTCCACCGAAGCCGAAGACATGTACATCCAGCGTACGGAGATTAAGGACGGCAAGATCAGCCTGCCGCTGGACGTAACGGGCCGCTGGTTTGTCCGTTTTTTCGTCAAACTGCCCGCACCCGAGGCCGATAAGGGCGAGTATCTGCAGCGCAAGCTGACCACCACCCTGACCTTTGAGATTCCCAACGAACGGAAACGGCCCAAGCTCGACGGCCATTGATCTAATGCCGCGCAGAGCGGATGCGTGTCCGAGCGCGTTCGCTCAGCCCGAATCCCATCCGAATTCCATGATCCCCTCGTGTCGCGGAGCGCCACAAAAGCGCTTGCCCCTGCCTGATCGAGCAGCTATCCTGCATTGAACAACGCCGTCTAGCCGACGTCAATGGTTCAAAAGGAGGCTCTCGCCATGTCCGAACAGACCAATCCGGTGCTGGCCGCACTGCACGAGCGGCGCAGCATCCGCAAATATACCGGCGACCCCGTGTCCGGGGAAAACCTGCTGCAGATTCTGGATGCCGGTCGCTGGGCGCCCAGCGGCAAAAACAACCAACCCTGGAAGTTCGCGGCGCTTCTGGCCGGAGATCCGCGCCAGGAACAGCTCTCCGGGCTGACCAAATACCAGCCCCTGATTCAGGGCGGTAAAGCCTTCGTGGCCGTGTTTCTGGAAAAAAGCCGGATGTATGACCCGGTCAAGGACCACCAGGCAGCCGGGGCCTGTATCCAGAACATGCTGCTGGCCGCGCACGCGCTCGGCCTGGGCGGCGTCTGGGTCGGCGAGATACTCAAAAGCACGCCCCAGGTGCTCGAATTGTTTCACCTCAGCCCGGAAGAGTACGAGTTCATGGCTCTGCTCGTCTTCGGGCATCCGGCCGCCGAGGGCGCCAGCTCACGGCGCGAACTTTCTGAATTTCTTGTGGAGGCTCTTTAGATGCAAGTGTTGACTTTTCCCATCGGACCGCTGGAAACCAACTGCTACCTGGCCATGGAAGGCGATCAGGCCGTGGCCGTGGATCCGGGCGGCGATCCCGCCCGTGTCGTCGACTATCTCCAGGAAGCCAAGCTCGAACTGACGCATATTCTGCTGACGCACCTGCACTGCGACCATCTTTACGGCGTCAAAGCCCTGGCCGAGGCCACGGGCGCCAAAGCCTACGCCAACGAGGAAGACGCCTTTCTGCTGGGCACCGAAATCGGCAAAGGCGGCCTCATGGGACTGCCCCTGGTGCCGGATTTCAGCTACGAACCCCTGGCCCCCGGCGCGTTCCAGGCCCTCGGGCAGACCTGCAAAGCCTTTTCCACGCCCGGACATACGCCCGGCAGCCTGAGCTTTTATTTCCCTGACGCGGGCGTGCTCTTCGCCGGCGACGTGATCTTCAACCGTTCGGTCGGGCGTAGCGACTTCCCCGGCGGCAGCCACGAAATACTGCTGCAATCCATCAGTACGCAGATATTCAGCCTGCCGGACGATACCGTGATCTACGCCGGACACGGCAACCCCACCACCGTGGGCGATGAAAAAATGCACAACCCCTTTCTTACCGCATTCAGGCGGTAGGCCTTTTATGCTGTCTGAAGAAATAGATTTGCGTTCGGTGTGTTGACGTCTGGGCGTGGAGATAGGTTGGTATCTCCGTTTCGGCAAACGCGACGCGTTTGTGTTTTTGCTGCGTCCGGACCAGCTGGACGAGGCGAGGGACGTCTGTTTTATTGAGACCGACTGGCGGGTGGCTGCCGTTGAATTGCTCGATGAATCACCTGGCGAACCGTCTGAGGAAGGCCGCCGCGTACGGTTTGTGAAAAAATAGGAGAAAATCGTGGCAGAACCCGTGGCCTTTGCCTGCAGTCCGCGTCCCGGCGGCAACAGCGATACGGCCGTGGAGCGTTTTTGCCGCGGCGTGGCCCAGGCCGGGGGCGCGTGCCGGGTCATTCGGCTGCGGGAGCATGCGCTGCGTCCGTGCACCGGCTGCGGCGGCTGCGCAAAACTGGCGCGTTGCGTCTTGCCCGACGCGGATCAGGCCGAGGAGCTGTTCGCTTTGCTGCGTACGGCGCCGTTCGTGTTTTTTGCCTCGCCCATTTATTTCTACCACCTGCCTGCAGGCTTCAAAGCCTTTATCGACCGCGCCCAGGCCCCGTACGAGCAGTATCTGCAGAAGGAGGGGACCACCGAACCGGCAGCCCAGCGTCCGGCGTACGTCTCGCTGGTGGCCGGACGCCCCACCGGGCAGCGCCTTTTTGAAGGCAGCCTGCTGACCCTGCATTATTTTCTGCATCCCTTTGGGCTTGGGCTTAGAAGTCCGCTGCTGTTCAAGGGCACGGACCGTATCGGCGATCTGGCCGCGGACGGCGACGCCCTGCGTCAGCTCGAGGCCTGCGGACGCGCTGCCTGGGATAACCATTGCTCCCCCTGAAGTCCCTGCCCGACAGGCTGCGGACGTTTTTCAGGATTCTGGGGCTGGACGAAAGGCGTTGCGCGGTCTGCCTGACGCCGTTTTCACCGAAAAATTCATCGGATCTGCTCTGCGCGGAATGCGCCGAACAGCTGCGTCCGCGCCTGGGCGGCTATTGTCCGCAGTGCGGCGCTGTTTTTCCCCTGGAAACGGGCGAACCCCACCTCTGCGCCGAGTGTCTTCGCCGGCGCGCGGGGGCGGAGCATACGCGCCCCTGGGAGCGGGTGCTGTTCTACGGCGCGTACGACGGCTTGCTGCGGCGGCTGCTGCTGGATTTCAAATATAAGGACCGGCTTTCTCATCAGCGTCTGCTGCGGACTCTGGCCCGCCGGGCGCTGGAATTGCGTTTGCCCGTAATGCGACCCGAGCAGCGCCAATGGGATCTGATCGTCCCCGTGCCCCTGCACGTACGCAGACTGCGTACGCGGGGGTTTAATCAGAGTCTGGTGCTGGCCCGTGCTGTGTCCCGGATGTTGTCCTGCCCGCTGCGTCCCAGCGCTTTGCAGCGGCTGCGGGATACGCGTCCGCAGTTCAATCTGCCTCCTGGCGAACGGGTCAGCAACATCAAAAACGCCTTTGCCGCAGATGCCGCACAAGTTCGCGGAGCAGCCGTATTGCTGGTGGATGACATCATGACCACGGGCGCCACA
Source organism: Desulfovibrionaceae bacterium (assembly GCA_963677785.2). Taxonomy (GTDB): domain Bacteria; phylum Desulfobacterota; class Desulfovibrionia; order Desulfovibrionales; family Desulfovibrionaceae. The sequence continues at coordinate 2,302,957 of CAXXDH010000003.1, forward strand.
GTGAACGAGGCCGCCCGCTGTCTGCGCCGGGCCGGAGCCCGGCGCGTGGATGTGTTCGTGCTGGCCCGGGCCGCAGAATGACTTAGTCTTCTTCCTGCTCCGGTTCAGGCAGGCGGACCACCAGTACGGGCACGGTGCTTTGGCGGACGACCCGTTCGGCCACGCTGCCCATCAGGCGGCCCAGAAAACCGCTCTTGCCGTGCGTACCCATAACGATAAGGTCATAGCCTGCGGACTGTTCGAGTATCCGCCTGGCCGGATCGCCGGGCTCCACCAGGATTTCCGCCGGGGCGAACCCGGGTTCGCCAAAACTCTCCGCGGCTATGGCCCTGGCTGTTTCCGTAATCCGCGCGTGCAGTTCCTTGCGCGCCTTTTCCAACGCGGCCTGGCGGAAATCCTCCAGTTGCCGGCTATCGAAATGGGTCTCCAGATCCAGCCCGGCCGCCTCGCTCATATCGCCGAGCACGTCGGGCAATACGGTCAGAACAGTGACCTCGGCCTTATGCGCGCGCCCCATGGCCACCGCGTACCCTATGGCGTGCCGCGCACACTCGGAAAGATCCGTCGCATACAATATCTTCTTGATCATAGGAAGCATCGCTGTCCTCCTTTTGTTGTTGCTAATTATAGTAAAAGTTTTTGGGGATGCTTAAACCCCTTTTCCCAAAAAGGGGTTTAAGCCGCCGGAGGCCTTTTAAGCCGCCTGTCCGGCTTTTGCCGGTTGCGGCGCAGGGGTGGGCGCGCCGAAGAGGCGGTCGGTGAAGCGGACGTACCAGGCCGCGGACTGCACCTGAATGATGTAGGCCATGGCGACAACCAGTGCAGCGTCCGAGCCTTCGGCGCCGAAGGCGTTGATGGCGATGGCCAGGGCGATGGACAGGTTGCGCATCACGGATCCGTAGACCATGGCCACTGCGTCGTCTCTGGGCAGCAGTTTCTTGCCCACTATGGTGCTCAGGGTGAAGTTGACGGCGTAGAGCAGGGCCAGGGGCAGCAGGATACGGGCCAGGAGCTCGGGCGCGGCAGCGATGGTTCCGGCTTTCAGGGCCAGGGCCACGAACACGATGCCCAGCACGCCCAGGGTGGACAAGGGCATGAAGCGCGGTCCGATACGCTGCTGGAATTCCTTTTGACCATAGGCCTTGAGCAGCGCGCGCTGGGTGGCGTAACCCAGGATCATGGGCAAAAAGACGATCAAAAAGATCTGGCGCAGCACTGCGACCATGTTCACGTCGATGGCCGCGCCCATCAGCGCTTTGACGTAAAAGGGCGTGGCCAGCGAACCCGCCACAAGACCGATGACTGTCATCTTGACGGCTGCGGCCAGGTTGCCCTTGGCAAAACCCGTCCAGGATATGGTCATGCCGCTGGTGGGAACGAGCCCGGCCAGCAGCAGGCCCAGGGCCATATAGGGCCGGTCGCCGAAAAAGAGCGTCCCCACTCCGTAGGCCAGAAAGGGAATGATCAGAAAATTGATGGCCTGGGCGATGAGCTGGGCCTTGGTGTCGCCGCCTTCAAAGACCTTTTTGATTTTCAGCGTGACCATCATGGGGTAGACCATCAGAAAGGTGAAGGGCAGAATGAGGTTTTTCAGCCAGGCCGGGTCCGCCAGCAGCCCGTAGGCGAATCCGAGCACCATCATCACCGGAATGGCGATGATCAGATTTTTGGTGATTTTTTGCAGTATAAGCCACATAGCGATTCCTCCATAGTTGTTGTCGTCAAATGACAGGGTATCCGTTTTGTGAAGGCATCATAGGCCTCGCAGTCTTTCGGGGAGTTGATACGCGTCAACACGGAAGGAAAAACGGCATTTTTTTTGTCGAAAAAGGGTGTTCACTGAAAATAAGGAGCAGGACGGATGCTTACGGTCTACTGGATTCACGGCAAGGACGCCGCGCCCATGGGCATGAAAAGCACGGCCATTGCGGCCATGGTACGGGAACGCGGCCTGGGGTTCGAGGCGCCGGACTTTCGCGCCATCGATACGCCGGACGGACGCTTGAACCATTTTCTGGTTATTTTGGCGCAGCAGCAGGAACCGCCCGTGGTGGTGGGCTCCAGCCTGGGCGGTTACGTGGCCGCGGCGGCAGCGTTGCAATACGAGCTCCGGGCCGTGCTGCTGTTGTGTCCGGCCCTGTATCTGCCCGGTTGCAGCGTACGGGATTATTCCTCGTTGCGTTGCCCTGCGACTCTTATCCACGGCTGGCGGGACGTCCTGATTCCGCCGGAGGATTCTTTTCGCTTCGCGCAGGAGCACAAGGCCACGCTGCACCTGGTGGACGCGGACCATCAGTTGAACGGCCAGGTGCCGTTTGTCTGCGCGGTGCTCGGCAGGATTCTGGATGCTCTGGAGAACGCTCCGCAGGCTTGACAGCGGCTCCGGTTTGCCCCACTGCTAGCTCTATGAGTACGACAAAACAACAATCCGGTGGGCAGGGGCTCCAGAATTCCCAGAATTCCATGCTGCGTACGCTCTCTTCCACGCTGCTGTTCGAGGGGCTCAAGCAGGAACAACTGGAATATCTGGCGCAGCATGCGCGTCTGCAGCACTATGCGGCGGGTGACATCATCGTACGCGAAACAGACGTGGCCAGGGGCTTTTATATGGTGGTCAAGGGCCGGGTAAAGGTTTTCAAGATTTCGCCGGACGGACGCGACCAGACCATCTACCACTTCGGACCGAGCGAGCCCTTTTGCCTCTGCGCGTTGTTCGAGAACCGTTCGTTTCTGGCCAACGCCGCGGCCCTGGAAGAGAGCGAGGTGCTGTTCATCCCGGCCGAAAGCCTGGACCGCATGGCCACGGACGAACCCTCGCTGCTGTTCAATCTGCTTTTTCATCTGGCCAGGCGTTTGAAAGAGGCCCTGGATCTGGTGGAGACCCTCACGGTACGCACCTTGAACGAACGGGTGGCCCTGTTTCTGGTCAAGCTCGTCCACTCGCAGGAGGCGGAGCAGGGCGCGTCCGCTGATGGCGCAGTGTCCGTGCATCTGCCCATGACCCACCGCGAACTTGCCAAGATCATCGGCTCCAGCCACGAGGCCCTGTCGCGCGCTTTCCGGGCTTTGTCCCAGCAGGGGGTGCTTACGCTGCACGGCCGGGATGTGGAAATCCATGATCCGGAAACCCTGGAAAAGATAGCGGTGGCCGCGCGTCTGTAATCGGATTTTCAGTTTACCGGAGCGGCCAAGTATTGCGCCTGGGCTGAAAGTTGGTAGAATAGGGTGAAAAAAACAGGTCGGTTTGAGCGGGCCGTACGCCCTGGAGCCGGATATTTTTGCAAACACCAGCCGACACAGGTGGCGATTCATGAGGCAACCGGTTGTATATAAAACGTTTCTTTTCAGCTTAGTTCTTTCCTCCATTTTTCTGCTGCTGGCGCCGGCACTGTTCCTGCCGCCCCTGGCACAGGCACGGGCGCGGCGGCCGGACGTGTCCATGATCGATCCGCGTTTCCAGATTCTGATGACCCGTTTGCAACGAGATGGATTTCCCCGCGAGTGGCTGGACACAGTTTTTTCCAACAAAAACGTTCATTACGACCCGGCCTTCATGGGCAAAAAAATGCGCGTATTGTACCGAGCTAAATACGATATTCCCGCGCCGCCCAGGAAAAAGGCTGTGGATAAACCGCGCTGGAAATATCTTTATGAGCCGCATCTGACGCCCGAGGTGCGGGCCGAACTGAAGCAATTCAATAAAACGCACGCCAGCGAGCTGCGTAATGCGGCCAAGAAGTACAAGGTGCAGAAAGAGGTTATCCTGGCCCTGCTGGTGGTGGAAACCAAATTGGGCAATTTTCTGGGCGACCAGGACGCGCTTTCGGTGCTCGCGTCCATGGCGGTGACGCGCAAATACGCCGACGTGTCTTCGTTTTTCAGCGCCCATCCGGCCCAGAAATGGCAGATTCCCTGGATAGAAGAGCGGATGCGGAAGAAATCCGAGTGGGCCTATCGCCAGCTCAAGGCTTTGCTGTCGTTCAGCCGCGTGAACAATCTGCAGCCGGGCGACATGCCCAGCTCCATCTACGGAGCCATCGGCATCTGCCAGTTCATGCCCAGCAGCGCGCTGCATTACGGACGGGACGGCGACGACGACGGAGTGGTGGATCTTTACGACCCGTGCGACGCCGTGGCCAGCGTGGCCTACTACATGCGCAAGGCCGGCTGGCGCAACAACCATAGCCGCAAACGCAAGATCAAGGCCTTGAAACGCTACAACAACGATACCTTCTACGCCCGTACCGTGTTATCCGTGGCCGGAGAGATCAGCGGGAAGTGAGATGTGAGAATGCCTCCGGCGGCCAGAGAACCTTTTTGCAAAAAAGTTCTCTGGACTCTCTCAAAACTTTTAACTGGCTAGGTGCTGGATCGGTTGCGTACGGTTAGAGTAATACTATTTTGAGGGTCCAGGGGAATCATTTCCCTGGCGGGGGTTGGGGCAGCGGCCCAATTATATTTCCCCCTTCCTTTCTCTTTTTTTCAAAGCTATGGCCTCTGATTATTATGAAGCGATTTTAGAGAGCATTTCGGACGGGGTGTTCACGGTGGACGCGGACTGGCGGGTGGTGTCTTTCAACCGCGCGGCCGAGGAAATCACGGGCATTGACCGGGAGGAAGCTCTGGGACGGCGCTGCTGGGAAGTGTTTCGTTCGAACATGTGCGAGAGCCGCTGCGCCTTGAGGGAAACCCTGCGTACGGGCGCACCGGTCATCGGGCGTACGGGCTATATCATCGACGCGGCGGGCAGCAGGATCCCCATCAGCCTTTCCACCGCGGTGTTGCGCGACAGCGAAGGCGCGGTAATCGGCGGGGCCGAGACTTTTCGGGACCTGAGCGAGGTCCAGGCCCTGCGCCGGGAACTGGAAGGACGCGTACGTCTTGGAGATCTGGTCAGCCGCAGTCCACGTATGCAGGAAATTTTCGATTCATTGGAAGCCATAGCGGCCAGTCCGAGCACGGTGCTGGTGCTCGGGGAAACCGGTACGGGCAAAGATCTGGTGGCCCGGACGATTCATAGCCTGAGCGCGCGTAAAGACGGGCCTTTTGTGGCGGTCAACTGCGGCGCTTTGCCGGAAAATCTGCTTGAATCCGAACTGTTCGGCTACAAGGCCGGGGCGTTTACGGGCGCGCAAAAGGACAAACCCGGACGCTTTGCCCTGGCCAAAGGCGGGGTGCTGTTTCTGGATGAGATAGGCGAGATCAGCCCGGCCATGCAGGTCCGGCTGCTGCGCGTGCTGCAGGAGCGGAGCTACGAGCCGCTGGGAGCGGTCCGCTCGGAGCAGGCCGACGTACGCGTGATAGCCGCCACCCACCGGGACCTGGCCGAACTGGTGCGGCAGGGCGTTTTCCGCGAAGATTTCTTTTACCGGATCAATGTGGCCCGCATCGAACTTCCTCCCCTGCGCGAGCGGATGGAGGATATCCCGCTGCTGTGCGATTTGTTCGTGGAGCATTTCAACGCCCTGCAGAACAAGCATGTGGAGGGTCTCAGTTCTGAGACTCTTTCCCTGCTGATGCTTCATGACTGGCCGGGCAACATCCGCGAATTGCGCAATGCCATTGAGCGGGCATTTATTCTCTGCAGCGATGGTCTTCTGGAACCGCGCCATCTTCCGGACGAACTGCGGGCTGGACTCATGCCGGACTCTTTGGGGGGGGCGCATGCGGCTGCCGCAGGATCAGGTCTTCGAGATACGCGCCAGAACGCTGAAGCGTTGCGGATTCTGGACGCACTCGAGCGCGCCAATTACAACCGCCTGGAAGCTGCCAGGGCTCTGGGAATCCATAAAAGCACCCTGTTCCGCAAAATCCATCAGCTTGGCCTGGCCCTGCCCAAACAGGACGGCCGTTCATCCAAATAGGCGCAGTTTGGCTACTCTTTTGGCCGGTAGTGTTGCACTTTAGCTACTCTATAGCTGACAAGCCTGTTTAAAGAAAAAAATTTATATTCAATATTTCAGGCTATTAAAGGTAAGAAAAGCAAAGTTGCTGTTTGGCATGGAAACTGCTTTTCATTTTCAAGAGGAGCTTATGAAAGGACAAAACAAAGCCGCTTTTGCCTTTTGGGAAGGCCGAATGGCCCCGGTGTTCGATGTGGCACGCCAGGTGTTGCTGGTGGAGCACACGCCGGACAGGTCCGGTACGCATCCCGAACAGCGGTCGGTGCTGGCTCTGCCCGAGGCCCCGGCTCTCAAGGCCGGAATGCTGGTGGAGCAGCGGGTGTCCACTCTGGTGTGCGGAGCCATTTCGCGGCCTCTGCAGGAGAGCATTGCTCGCCAGGGCATTCGGGTGCTGCCGTTCATGATGGGCGAAGTGGAGGAGCTGATCAGGGCCTGGCGTACGGATCAGCTCGAACAGGACGGGTTCCTCATGCCTGGTTGCCGGGGGCGCCGTATGGGACGTGCGGGCGGTCGCCGGGGCCAGGGCAAAGGTGGTGGTTATCAGGGCGGCAGAATGCGCGCGCAGGGTGTCGCGGACACGGAACAGATTTGCGTCTGCCCCGGCTGCGGCTACAGAACCCCGCACACGCAAGGAACCCCCTGCGTACAGCTTAGATGCCCGCACTGCAGAACACTGCTCGTACGGGCCAGATGAAAAAGAGAATGAAAGGAGGTTGCCATGCCAAGAGGTGACAAAAGCGGACCCATGGGAATGGGCGCACGTACAGGCAGAGGACTCGGATATTGCAGCGGCGCCAACGCGCCCGGATTTACCAATCCGGCCCCCGGATACGGAATGGGCATGCGCCGCGGCGGCGGAATGGGCCGTGGCGGCGGCATGGGACGCGGCGGCGGCATGGGACGCGGCATGGGCGGCGGACGCGGCCGTGGAGTCTGGGGTGCTGCCCCGGCCTACCAGCCCGGACCGGCGGCCCCGGTTCAGACCGGGGTTCCGGAGCAGCAGTACCTGCAGCAGCAGGCGGACATGCTCCAGACCGAGCTGGAATCCATAAAACAACGCCTGGCCGAATTGGAAGTACCTGGAAGCGCCAAGTAGGCGGTTGGAAAAAAAGGCGCGGCGGCGGCCGAACAGGCTGCCGCCGCGTTTTAATTATGTCGGCAATACCCCGCAAAACGCTTGCGCAATCAGGGGCTGCGGGAGCATACTCGGGCCGCCCATCCAACTTTATACGGCGCGAGGAGCCCATGAGCAACGATTTCGATGATTTCGTCAATGGTTTGCAGAGCCAGATTCTGGAGGAAACCCAGGAATCCTACGGCAAGGTCGCCTATGATCTTTGGCGCGAACTCAAACATTTCGGACCGCTTGACGACGCCAACGGCGTCGGCGCGATGACCGGGAGCTGCGGCGACACCATCCGGATGTTTCTGCGTATCGAGGATGATGTGGTGCGCAAGGCCGGATTCACCACGGACGGCTGCGGATCGAGCCAGGTGTGCGGCTCCATGGCCGCGGATCTGGCCCTGGGCAAACCCTGCGATGCTCTGGCGGAAATCAGCGGCGAATTGATTCTTGAAAAGCTGGGCGGTCTGCCGGACGAAGACCACCATTGTGCCTGGCTTGCGGCCAACGCGCTGCACGAAGCCCTGGGCGGCTATTACAAAAGCCGGAAAAAATATACTGCCGAAGATTGAACCCGTGATTGTTGCGCTTCCCTGTTGTCCCCCCGTTACAAAAGGAGAAAGGCTATGACCAAAGTGGGAATCATTCGCTGTGAAAAAAATGAGAACAAGTGCCCGTTGACCAAATGTTTCAGCTGCCTTGACGAGTGTACGCAGGGCTACGCCAGGTATGAGGATGCCAAGCTCGCCGGTGTGTTCACCTGCCGTTGCCCCGGCGACAATCTTCCGGCCCTGGCCAAGATTCTCAAGGCCAAGGGAGCGGAAACCCTGCATTTCGCCACCTGTATTTTCGCCAACCACAAATCCGACGGCTGGTCCCTGGAAGGCGGCGGGTTTTGCAACGACACCAGATTGAACGCCCTGATGGAACAGATCACCGCCGAAACCGGCCTGCCTTGTTTCAAAGGCACGGCCCATCTGCCCAAGGGCTTTGTCGTGGACTGACCCGGAAAGCCGTCCGCAAAGCATTTCGCATACAACCAGCAAAACAGGGGCTCCCGGTTTTGCTGGTTTTTTGGTGTTCAGGGTGCAATGCGGAACAGGTTGAGTATGCGTTCGGCATCGGCAATCGCACCATCCCCGCCTTATTCTGATCTGTAATTCCTTACCGTTCTTGCCCAAAAAAAGCGCAATGCCTGAGTTGGACTTGAAAGGTGTCCGGGAAACATACCGGCAGAAAAAAAGACCGGTCGATTTCATCGGCCGGCCTTGAAAAGATCGAAACGAGTGCTTTGCTGTGCTTATTCGCTTTCCTTTTCCCGCAACGCGTTGTTTTCATCCCTGGCGCTGGCGCGTTGTTGGGCCGTACGCCGGAGTTTGGGCTTGCGGCGCAGCAGGACAAAGAAGGTGATGACCGGGCCGGAAATGATGTAGGCCATAAACAGCGGAAAACCGAGCAGGCGCGGCTGCGAGGCCACCAGGACGAAGATCAGGATCACCGTGACCATGGAACTGAACGGATGGGCGCGCAGTCCGCTGTATTCCTTGAAGGACGCATAGCGAACGCGGCTGACCATCAGAAAGGAGAGCGCGTATGCCAGGATCAGGCAGAACCAGGCCAGGAATTTGCCCGACAAGGCTTCCGGCAGAAAGGGCAGAAACAGCACCAGAGTGGCAAGGATGCATCCGGCCGCCGGAATGGGCAGGCCCACGAAGTATTTTTTGGATGAGACCGCGGCCTGGACGTTGAAACGCGCCAGGCGCAGAGCGCCGCACGCGGCGAACAGGAAGCAGGCCATCAGGCCGAGCCGTCCGAAGGGCTGCAGCTGCCAGTGATAGAGCAGCATGCTCGGGGCCAGGCCAAAGGCAATGAGGTCGGACAGCGAATCGAACTGTACGCCGAACTCACTGGTGGTACGGGTCAGGCGGGCGACTTTGCCGTCCAGACCATCAAAAACCGCGCTGACCAGAATGGCAAGCGCGCAGTTTTCGAACTGGTGGGAAGAAGCCCAGATTATGGCCAGGAAGCCCGAAAATAAACTTGCTGTAGTGAATAAATTAGGAAGTAAATATACACCTTTGCGGAAAGAAGGGGGAGTCTGCACCAAGATAATCGTCCATTACTGCTTATTATTATTGTTGGGCCGTGCGTTTTCGTGCCAGGACGGATTCGCCGGCAATCACTTTGTCACCTTTATGTAACACTACCGCAAAGCCCTCGGGTATGTAAAGGTCCAGGCGCGAGCCGAACATGATCAGGCCGAAGCGCTCGCCGCGTATCAGTTTGTCCCCCAGCTGCGCGTGGCAGACGATGCGTCGGGCGATCAGTCCGGCGATCTGCACCACTGTCCAGGGCTGGTCGTTGTCGTCCACCAGACGAATGGCCAACCGTTCGTTGTGTTCGGAGGCCTTGTCGAACGAGGCGTTGATGAATTTGCCCGGATGATAATGCAGGGCTTCCACCACGCCGTCCACGGGCGTACGGTTTACGTGTACGTTGAAGACATTCATGAATACGCAGATCCTGGTCCGCGTGACGTACGGGTCGAAAGGATCGGGCGCGGGGCCGATTTTGATGATTTTTCCATCCGCGGGCGAGACAATGTCGTCCGGATTTTCCGGGACGTAGCGTACGGGGTCGCGGAAGAAATAGAGGCTGAAGAGGGTGGCGAGGAAGAAGATAATCGCGCCCGTAACACAGCTCAGGGTTGCGAGAAACAGAGCGCAGAAGGCAAAGGCGCCCACATAGTACAAGCCTTCAGAGGCCATGCCGAATCCTGGTTTACGCATGATGGCTTTCCGTGTGTTTTAGATGTTGGCCGGCAATTGCGGCAGGTCGGGGATCCATTGGTACAATTCGGTTTCAAATTGTTCCGGGTGGTCAAAGTGGATGGAGCGGATTCCGAGCGATCGGGCCACTTCAACGTTACGGGTGGCGTCGTCGACGAACAGGCTGGTGTTCGCGGCGCTGCCGGATTTTTGCAAGGCGTTTTCAAAGCAGCGAGGGTCCCGCTTGTGCAAGCGCTCGTGCCAGGAGTTGAAGACGATATCGAATTTTCCGAAAAACTGGTAGCGTTCGTTGAGTTCGTCCAGCCAGTTGGTCTGATCGCTGAGGATGCAGACTTTGCGCCCGGATTTCTGGAGCAGTTCAACAAAAGCGAGCATCCGGGGCCGGATATGGAATCCGTCGAACATCACGTTGCGCATCTGCACGTCTTCGCCCTGCAGGCCGGTACGCTGGCGTACGGTTTGCCAGAAGGTTTTTTCATCAATGTCCTGAACGAGATAGCCGTCGTCATAGGCCACGTTCACGGCTTCCTGCAGCACCTGCCGGGGGTCGAGCCCCTGGGCCGTGGCCACGGACATGAAGACATTCAGAAATCCTTCTTCGGCAATGACGCCGCCGAAGTCGAAAAAAACAGTATCGATGGGTGTTGTGTTGTTTTGATTCATGAGATTCATTGAGTTTACGGTGTTATTTTAATGCATTGTCAATGGCATCGAGGAATTGCTGCATGCCTTGTTTCAGGAAAGTCTTGGTCTTCCAGTTCAGCATCTCCGTATAGGAAGGAAAGCCGAGAAAGAGCATTTCCTTGGAAACAGGGGCCTCTTTGGGCTCGCCGGGGACGCATACCAGGGTTTTGCCCGAATCGTTTTGGTCCGCGTAAAACAATGTGGCTTTATTCAGAAATTTGGCCTGGTCATTGGCTATGCACAACAGCAAATGCTGTTCGCCGGAGGCGTTGTTTTCAACTTTTTGTATTTTGCCGATGGGCAGTCCTTGAATCGTGATGCTCGTATCAATGGGCAGCTCTGTTTTACCGAGCATCCGGACCGTGGCTTTGGTATACGAAAAGGGATTGCACCCGCCGAAAAAGTCGCAGCCGGGCAGGCATGGTAAGACCACAAGGGCCAGAGCCAGGATCAGCCCCTTGAAAAAGCGGCGCCTGGCAGCGGTGTTGGGATGACTCATATCTCGACCTCCAGTGATTCTTTCCTGTTCTTACCCCAGTTCGGTGTAACAGGCCAGACCAGGAATAAGGCGGATTATAACGTAATTTGTCAAGGAAAAAGTCAGGTTTTGCTTGCTATAAATGTGCAACTCATATAACTTATTACATAAAGCGTGAGTGCTTTGTTTTTCTCAGGACTGTGTATCGTTCAAACCTGCTGATCCAGAAAAAATGTTCGATTCACGAACTCGACCGGCTGTTATTGGGGGCGACCATGAACAAGAGCGAACTCGTAAAAACCTTATCCGAAGAACTCGACATGCCGATCACGGAAGCAAGTCTTTATGTTGAGACCTTCTTTGACTGCGTAAGTGAGGCATTGCTGGAAGATGCGCGTGTTGAGATCCGGGGATTCGGGTCTTTTAAAATCAAAGAATACGACGGATATCAGGGCAGAAATCCCAAATCCGGTATTTCCGTTGAGGTTCCTCCCAAAAGGCTGCCCGTATTCCGTACCGGAAAAGAACTCAAGGACCTTTTGAACGATTAACAATCAATAACGGCGCCATCAATGGGGCAATGCTATGAAGCAGACCGAGATCCTTCTGGAAGCTGGGACCAACGAACTTGAAGTTATCGAGTTCTTTATTGATGAAGAAGATTCGGACACGGGTGAAACCATACGCTGTTATTTTGGGGTGAATGTGGCCAAAGTTCTTGAAGTCATCGAGAGCCCCGCCCTTTCACATCAAAAATCCGCTGCGCACCCCTGTTTCCTGGGCACTATTCCTTTGCGGGACATCGTTCTACCGGTGCTCGATCTGAGCGTCTGGCTGGATATGAAAAAAGTCCCCAATGAATTCGAGGTTATTCTGGTAACGGAATTCAATAAGACCATAGCCGGATTTCTTGTCTCGGGCGTGACGCAGATTCACCGTGTCACCTGGAAAGACGTCAAGCCGCCGAATTCGTATCTGTCGAGTATGAAGAATATGTGCATCACCAGCATGGTGGAACTGGAAGACCATTTCGCCCTGTTGCTGGATCTGGAAAAAATTTTAACGGAACTTGATCCTGACTACGGCAAGGAAGTCGTACCCGAGTCTGTTGTAGGCAAGAGAGAGTACAATGCGCTGGTTGTTGACGATTCCACCACATTGCGCGTGCTTGTCAAAGACCGGTTGGAAGAAGCCCATTTTACGGTGGAAACCCGCAACGACGGCGCTGCGGCCTGGGACTATATCACAGAATTGAAAGAGCGCGGCAGATCCGAGGGAAAACGGATAACGGATTATATCGACATCCTCATCTCGGATATTGAAATGCCGCGACTGGACGGCTACACATTGACAAAATATGTCAAGGACGATCCTGATCTGAATGATCTCCCCATCATTTTGTTTTCATCGTTGATCACCAACGAATTGCGCCACCGCGGTGAGTCCGTGGGGGCGGATGATCAGATTTCCAAACCCGAATTCGTCATGCTGGCCCAACGGGCGATCAATCTGATTGAAAAAGAACCCTCTTGACGTCCGTTCGACGCGAGACTAATTCCAGAGAAACCGTAAGGGCAGCGGTTGCGCTGTCCTTTTCTGTGCTCTGGGAGAATGGTACACATGGAAAGATCCTTAAAGAACTTCATCAATGAAGATTTGGAAGTAAAACATCTCAAAATCGGCGAGTGCATTTTTACGAATTCGCCCATGGTCATCAGCACGGTTCTCGGATCCTGCGTCAGCGTTTCGTTTTATCACAGAAGAACCGGTTACTCCGGAATTTTTCACGCCATTTTGCCGCTGTCCAGTGAGGTCAAGTCCGAATTCGGGGCCTGTCGTTTTGTGGACTACTCCATCGACAGCATGGTGCAGAAATTTCGCAGAGTGGACATCAGGCTCAAGGAACTGGAAATCAAACTGTTCGGCGGGGCGTTCACTTCGGAACGGAGTTCTCGTGAGGACGTGCTCCGTATCGTGGACGTGGGTGCGAAAAATGTGGCCGTTGCCCGTGAAGGACTCCGCAAACACGGATTGCGGATCATGAACGAGAGCGTACAGGGCGACAGAGGCCGCAAACTGTATTTCTGCACCAACACGGGTGAAGTTTGGGTGAAATATTTGCGTAAAATGCAGCTGCTCGACCAGAAACGCTTTCAGGCAAGCTGTTACAACTGTGAATCCTCCCGAGCCCAAGCGTCGTAAGCTACTGCAACACTTCCGCCAGGCGCCAGTTGCTGTTCAGCGTCAGACTGTCGGAGACGAATCCCCAGCCGCTGTCCTGGGTGGTATTCTGCAGCTTGCAGGAGGCCGTGAGCTTCCAATAAGCCACCTTGCCGTTACTTTGCTTCTGCCAGATCAATACGGGCAGGCTGTCAATTTCGGCGACGCCGCCAAGAGTCCAGGCGCTGTCCAGGGTCAATTCATCGGAAACAAATCCCCAGCCGTCATCCTGCGTATCGTTGGTGAGCTTTCCGTCGTCTCCCAGCTTCCACCAGGCCACCTTGCCGTTGCTGGTCTTTTGCCAAAGCATGTACTTCTGTGAACTGATGGTTGTGATCGCGGCCAGCCGCCAGGCGCTGTTCAAGGTGATGGAATCCGAAACATAGTCCCAACCGTCGCCCTGGGTGGTATTACGCAACGTACAGCCGTTGGTGTTCAATTGCCAGTACGCCACCTTGCCGTTGCTCTGTTGTTGCCAGATCAGGCTTTTGTAGACTCCCAGATCGGTGATGGCCGCCAATCGCCACGCGCTGTTGAGCGTAAGCGTATCCGATACGTAGCCCCAGCCGTCGTCCCGCGTATCGTTGGTGAGCTTTCCGTCGTCTCCCAGCTTCCACCAGGCCACCTTGCCCGAGGTCTGTTTCTGCCAGACAAGGAATTTGCCCGCGTCCATTTCCGTAATGCCGCCAAGCTGCCAGGCGCTATTCAGGGTCAGCGTATCCGATACGAAGCCCCATCCGCTGTCCTGGGTTTCATCCTGCAGCGCGTAGCCGTCGGTGAGTTTCCAGTAGGCCACTTTTCCGTTGGTCTGTTTTTGCCAGATCAGGGCTGTGGCGCTGCCTATGGTGGTGGTGGCGCTGAGCTGCCAGGCGCTGTTCAGGGTCAGTGAATCCGAGACAAAGTCCCAGCCCGAGCCCTGAGTAGTGTCGAAGATTTTTCCGGTGGTGGCCACTTTCCACCAGGCGACTTTGCCGTTGGAGGCATTTTGCCAGATCAGCCGTGCGGCTTCGGTAAGATCCGGATCCGGTTCGGGGTCCGTTCCGCCGCTGACGGTAAAGGCCATGCCCCCCCATACGCCGTAAGTATACGACGAGCTCATGGCCTGAAAATTGTACCAGTGGACGCTGTCGTCCCAGGTGTCGTAGCAGGCGTACTGCTGCGAAGGCGAATCCCGGTAGCCGATAACCGTGATGAAATGATCGGTAGCTCCATCACCATCGCTGTCCACCAGAAAGGCCATGGGGCGGTCGGCGTCGATTTCCGTGGTCAGTACGCTCCAGGTCAGGGTGGTTCCCATGTAATACTGCGTACCGGTGACGGAATAGGCGGACGAACGATAGGGAGCGTACTCCTCGAAAGCGGGGATGATGTCGTTGGACCAGCTCCATCCGTAGCGCAGTGACTCGACACTTTGGGACGTTTTCATGAAATCCGCGATGCAGTCGTCGGAATGCTCGTCGCCTTCCGGGGCCTCGGATTTATCGGCCAGGATGGTCGGCGTGCTTTCATCGTTGGGCAGGCAATAGTCCCTGTAGTTGCCTGGATCCGAATCGCTGCGCTGCGAAGCGATCATTTGCTGGACCGCGTCCGTCTGGGTGGAAGCGGAGCCGTCCAGCAGGTCGCCATAGCCGTTCAGCGCGTAATAACCCGCGATCATGCCCACGGCTGTCGGACCGCATCCGTGCCGCCAGATATAGGCGGGTACGCCCACAATGGTGGCCTCGGCGCCGCCGCCGAAATCCTGGCCGCTGATTGCCTGCGATTCGGAGAACAGCGCTCTGGAGGGACGTTTCGGACCGCTCGTACTCAGGTGAGGCTCAAAATAATCGGCCGGAAGATCCGCACGGACTTTGGGTTGCGGATGGACCAACCTGGCGACACGGGTAGTGCAGCCGTTGTCCCAGCCCCCAATGATTTTCAGGGAATAGCCGGTTTCGGGCTTGAGTTGAAAATCACCCAGATCCGTAGCCGTAGTGGTGATTTTGATAACGTCGCTGGAGTTGTTGCTGGCGGCGGTGTTTAAAGCCTGGCGGAATTCCTCCTCATTTTGCACGCAGAATTCCGCAGCCAGGCTTTGCGTACAACAGAATACAAGACAGACTGCCGGCAAAAGGAACGTAGCAAGAAGCCGGCTCCAAAACAGGGAAACGGTTTTTTTGCGTATAAACTTGATTGAAAAAAAACGGTCGTACGAATGCATGAGAGTCCTCAAAGCGGGGCTTAACCGCTTCGTATGCGTCCACCTGAAATAAAGGTAAATTCGAACTTGCCGGGAAGCAAGTCTTAGCACCCCTGATTTATTATCGGCAAATGAGCCAGGTTGGTTAAGGAATTATTGAAATTCTTTGAGATAATGCACTAAAAAGCTGTGAAGGAACCAGCTAACTTTTTTTCGGACTAGGGTAGTGGAGATTTTTGAAGAGGGGCTTGACAAAGACGATTGATCTGAATATCTCTATATCAAGATTTAGGAATATAACTATGCAATTACTCCTGCACGCACTCAAAGCTCTGGCCGACGAGACCCGGCTCCGGTTGGTCAATGTTTTGCTGTTGTACGAACTGAACGTCGGCGAACTGGTGGAAATCCTGGAAATGGGGCAGCCCCGGATTTCACGTCACTTGAAAATTCTCAATGAAGCCGGACTGGTAACGTTTCGACGCGACGGATTGTGGGTTTTTTATGAGGCTATCCGCAAGGGCGAGTTTATCTCCCTGCTGCACGCCATACGGGCGCATTTCGGCAAAGACGCACTCTGGCTCTCGGACCAGGCCAAGGCGGAAGAGATAGTGCACGAACGTTCCAAGGCGACAACGCGATTTTTCGATTCCATAGCGCCGGACTATGACCGGATCACCGAGGATATGCTGGGTAGCTGGGACATTAAGTCCGAGCTGGCCGCACGTATGCCGGATTGCCGTGTCGCTCTCGATCTGGGATGCGGTACGGGCGATTTGTTGGGCGTGTTGCTGTCGAAAGCCCGGAACGTCATCGGAGTGGATAGCTCGCAGAATATGCTGGAAATCGCCCGGCGGCGTTACGCAGCGGAAGAACAGCGCCTGTCGTTGCGGATCGGCGCCATCGAACATCTGCCTTTGCGGGACAACGAGGCGGATTTTGTTTTGCTGTCCATGGTGTTGCACCATCTTTCGACTCCGGCCGAGGGCATCCGCGAGATTTTTCGCGTTCTGGATCGAACCGGAACCTTTTTTCTGATTGATTTTGAAAGGCATAATATGGAAACAATGCGATACCACTATGGAGACCGCTGGCTCGGCTTTGACAGAGCGGAGCTTGGGGGCTGGGTGGAAGATGCGGGCTTTGCCATAGAAAGCCGGCATCAATTCGCAACGACCAACGGACTTACCATACTGCTGCTTGCAGCACGGAAACAATGAAGGAGAACAACATGACCAAAGCTATTGACCTTTCTTTGGACTACAAAGTCGCCGACATTTCCCTGGCCGATTGGGGCAACAAGGAAATGCAACTCTCCGAGAACGAAATGCCCGGTCTCATGGAATTGCGTAAAAAATACGGCGAGAGCAAGCCCCTGGCCGGTTTGAAGATCACGGGGTCGCTTCACATGACCATTCAGACGGCCATGCTCATCGAGACCCTGCATGCCCTGGGTGCGGACATCCGTTGGGCTTCCTGCAATATTTTTTCCACCCAGGACCACGCCGCCGCGGCCATCGCCGCCAACAAGACCGCGAAGGTCTTTGCCTGGAAGGGCGAAAGCCTCGAAGAGTATTGGTGGTGCACGGAAATGGCTCTTACCTGGCCCGACGGTTCGGGACCGGATCTGATTGTGGACGACGGCGGCGATGCCACGTTGTTCGTGCACCAGGGCGTCAAGGTGGAGAAGGATCCCTCCCTGGCGCAGAAAGCCTACGACAACAAGGAGTTTCAGCTGGTGATTGACCGTCTGGCCCTGAGCCAGAAGGAAAAACCGCAGCGTTGGACCAAGGTCGCTGATAAAATTCGTGGTGTTTCCGAAGAGACCACCACGGGCGTGCACCGTCTCTACCACATGGAAAAGAGCAAGGAACTGCTGTTCCCCGCCATCAACGTCAATGACTCGGTGACCAAGTCCAAGTTCGACAATCTCTACGGTTGCCGCGAATCCCTGGCCGACGGCATCAAGCGCGCCACGGACATCATGATCGCGGGCAAGGTCGCGGTGGTTTGCGGTTACGGCGACGTGGGCAAGGGGTGCGCACAGTCCATGCGCGGCTTCGGCGCGCGTGTCCTGGTTACCGAAGTTGATCCCATTTGCGCACTTCAGGCTTGCATGGAAGGCTACGAGGTCGTGACCATGGAAGAGGCCCTGCCACTGGGCGACGTCTATATCACTTGCACCGGCAACTACAAAGTGATCACCGGCGCGGACATGGAAAAGATGAAAGACGAAGCCATCGTTTGCAACATCGGTCACTTCGACAACGAAATCGATATGGGCTACCTGGAAAACACGCCCGAATGCACCAAGCTGAACATCAAACCGCAGGTGGACAAATGGACGCTGAAAAGCGGCAAGTCCATCATCGTTCTGGCTGAAGGCCGCCTGGTCAACCTTGGTTGCGCCACCGGACACCCGAGCTTCGTGATGAGCGCCTCCTTTACCAACCAGGTGCTGGCCCAGATGGAACTGGCCGCCAAGGATCTGGAGAAAAAGGTCTATATCCTGCCCAAAAAACTCGACGAAGAGGTGGCACGCCTGCACCTGAACCGCTTCAGAGCCAGCATGACCAAACTCTCCCAGGAACAGGCCGACTACATCGGCGTGCCCGTGGAAGGACCGTTCAAGCCGGATCATTACAGATACTAGAGAGATAAGAAAGAAAGCCTCCGGCGGCTAAGGAACCTTTTTGAAAAAAGGTTCCTTAGAACCTCCAAAAACTTTTAGTAGGGCAAGGTTGCTTTTCAGCCAAAAGTTTTTGGAGAGCCCAGAGAACCTTTTTACAAAAAGGTTCTCTGGCCGCCGGAGGCATTGTTTTTCCTACGCTTTTCCAAAACTGCACTGCGGGTAGCGGCAGACGTCGCAGCCGAAGCAGAGGCCGCCGTGTCCGTGTTGGGTGACGTCGGCGCGCGTGAGTTTTTCACCGGCCAGCAGGCGCGGGACGATGAGGTCGAAAATGCTGGTCTTGTGGTACATCACGCAGCCGGGTAGGCCGACCACCGGGATATCGTCCAGGTAGGCGAGCATGAACATGGCGCCGGGCAGTATGGGCGCGCCGTAGGTGACCACTTTGGCGCCCGCGGTACGGATGCTCAGCGGGGTCTGGTCGTCCGGGTCCACGGACATACCGCCGGTGAGCACGATAAGCTCGGCGCCGCTGGCAGCGAGTTCGCGGATGGCTGCCACGGTCAGGTCGGTGTCGTCCGAAGAATAGGTCCTGCGGATCACCTCGCTGCCCAGCGTCTTGAATTTTTTCTCCACCACAGGACCGAATTTATCTTTGATCCTGCCGTGATAGATTTCGCTGCCCGTGACGATCATGCCCACCCGATGCGGTATAAATGGCTTGACTTCGATCAGCGGCGCGGAATGTTCGCAAATGGTTTCAGCCGTCTCGATACGGGTTTCCGCGATCATCAGAGGCACGACACGGGTACCTGCCACAATGGTGCCGCCCTCCACCCGGTGGTTGGTGTGCAGCGTGGCAAAGACAATGCTTTCCAGATCATTCAACCGTCCGAGCGCCTTGGTGTTGATCTTCAGCAAGCCATCCTGTTCGGCCGTCAGATTGACGCGCCCCTCGGACGGCTCGCTCAGCGCAATGCCCGGACCTGCGGCCGCCTTGGCGAGCCGCCTGGCCGCATCGTCTTCATGCAGCGTGCCCGGAGAAAGCTCCAGCGCGTAGATATGTTCCTTGCCCATTTCCAACAGCAGGGGGACGTCCGCTTCCGTTATGATATGCCCTTTGCGAAAAGCCGGACCTTTGGATTCGCCGGCCACTATGCGGGTAAGATCATGTCCTAAAACCATGCCGATAGCGTTTTCAACTGAAACAACTTTCATGATACTCTCTTTTTTGCCTGGTGGGTTGGTACATCCGGATGAACCACAAGAATTGCTTGCTGTCGGGTAAAGACGGCAAAATAAGTTGTCACTCATGTGCTTATTGTATGAAGTTGTCACTATTTTAGCAAAATGAGTGCCATGTTGAAATACTGAGAAGGGGATATATTTGAAAAAAGTAATCTTTTATACTAGGTGGTTATATTTTTGTAGAAATTGAAAAAATTATTGCTATAGACACAATGTAAAAAAGTGAAACATGTAAATATACAAAAAGTTACATGTAAGGTTATCGCCCTAAAAAACCACCTAACTATCAGGTTGACAGCTTTTTGGTCATGCGAAAAACAGCATAGATATTACGGGTATGGAGTGATTGGGTGATTAGTACATGAAATAATCGAAATGAAAGAAAAGATGTTATTGTTATCAGTTAGTTATTACTATGTTGTTCTCTCTGGTAAAAAATAATGTATTGGCTAACTGCTAGCGACGAAATGTCCTGGCCTATCATAATTGTTTTTTGCTAATAATACTACGGTAACTATAGGATCATTATGTCTTTTATAGAAGTTTTTCACATGGAGGTATAGTTGACATGTCACAGACTGAAAAATTGGGAGCAATATGCTTGTTCAATTTTAGGACAAGAATGTTCATGGAAATTTGATTTTATTTAGTGAGCAAATGATATATATTTTTCATTGAATTCAATTGTTGAGAACTTCACTATTCAAAGGTGGCAGAATGAAATTGTGCAAGCAGGAAACTGTTGTATGCTCTGATTGTAAAAGTTTGATAGTCTTTAGTGTCATACTTGCTATAGTTGGTCTTGTAATAGCTTATCTAAGCGTAGCTGGAGTAAATAATTATTTTACCCTGAAAATTTTTTATTTTAAATTTATTACCCAGGATACTATTGCTCTTTACTTATCTTTTTTTTCAATTCTTTTTTCTTGGGTAATGAGTTCACTTAAATTGAATACAGATACTATTTTTTTGTATCTATACAACAAGCGTAGCTTTATTGCTTGTATCGTGTTTGGTGTGACATCAATAGGAACTTTTGTTGTTTATCATAATCTTCCTCTTACAATGGATGAATTCTGTCCGTATTTTCAATCACAAATTTTTAGTAAAGGACAACTTTCCGCAACAATCACACCGCCGGAACTGGTTAACCTTGTCATTCCTGCCGGCAATATGTTTTTCAAGGCATCGCTGAAGACAGGAGAGGTTATTTCAGGATATTGGCCGGGATTTGCAGCAATGCTTACGCCTTTCATGTATTTTGGGGTTCCTTGGATGTTGAATCCTTTTCTTAGTGGATGTTCAATCCTGTTGCTTGCCTATATTTCCAACGTATTGTTCGATGAAAAGAAACTTTGTGGATTGGTTGTTCTGCTAACCATTGCTTCACCTGTGTTTATTATAAATGGAATGAGTTTTTATTCCATGACAGCTCATATGTTTTTGAATCTTGCCTTTACAGCGCTGCTTTTGAAACCAAAACCGCTTAGACTATTTTGTGCTGGGATGCTAGGTTCGCTGGCCTTGTTGTTGAGCAATCCTTTTCCACATGCCGTGTATGCTGGAGTATGGTTTGTTTGGCTGTTGTTTCAAAAAGACAAGACAAAGAATATATTATGGTTATTGGCAGGTTACTTGCCTATTGTAATTATCGGTGGAATGGGATGGTCTTTGTTCGAGGAATCCATTTTACAGGCGAATACATCTAATTCATATGTCAACAAGGGTTTTTTGTACACTGTCAGAGATGCATTCTCCCGTCCTTCTTTGAAGATTCTTTTGTTTAGAATTATGGGAGTAATCAAGGTCCATGCCTGGGCCGTTCCCGGACTGTTGTTTTTGGCGCTTATAGGGATGAAAAGAACATGTAAAGACAGCCGGTTTGTTGCTATTTCGTTTTCGTTGCTGGTCATGTTTTCGGTTTATTTTTTCGTGGGGTATTCACAGGGGCATGGCTGGGGATACCGTTATATCCATCCCGCCTGGGGTGGGTTGCCGCTACTTGCGGCTGCGGCTGTTTCCAAAAGCAATACCCGGCAGCGTCTGGAGAAATTTTTGCTTTGGCTCATTTTCTGTAGTCTTGTTTGCAATAATGCTTTGCGAATGTTTCAGGTGGATTCTTTCATTACCCGACATTTGGCACAACGTCCGCCTATTGTTCAAGGGCGGGAACAGATTTCCTGGATTCGATTCAAGGAAGGGTATTATGCTATGGACCTGGTGCAGAATACTCCCTTTCTGACGAACAATCCGTTGTATTTTGTCAGCCCCGGCCGCTCGTTTGAAAAAAAATTCATGGCTAAGTTTTTTCCCAATGCTGTTTCGTATGAAAATGATCCCGAAACGGGGGTTTGGCTTTTCCCGAGTGAACAACACCAGAATGCTGCTGAAAAATAAATCTTTTTCTCAAGCAAGGGGCCGCAGCTTCTGCATAAGGAAGCCGGGAGGAGAAAAGGTGTTTTGAATCAGGCGAGCGATGAATACGTACGTATACAGGACGTACGTATAGGCAATAAAAAGGAAGCTTGTTTTGAGAGACAAGCCGGTCTTCCTGCTGAAAATAGTTGTAATGGCCAGGCCTGCCGCGGCAAGGACTGCAAATACAAGTGGATGCAAGCATCCCAATACGATTAGTAGCAAAGAGAGCACCGCACTGAGAAAGGGCATGGCGTGGATTTTTCGGAACAATCCGTGAAGAAAGACCACGTCTGCTTGGCTGCGGGCATAGCTTGCGATCATTTTGCGGAATTTTTCCGGGGTGTTTGCCCGGTGATGATTCACCATCGCTTTTGGCGTAAACCAGATAGCCAGCTTCTGTTTGTGGAGCCTGCGATCCAGGTCAACATCTTCTGCGGGGAAAAGTCCTTCTCGGAATCCTCCAGCTTGAAGGAAGCTTTGCTTTGCGTATAGGACATTGCAGCTTGCGTTATGGCTAACACGACGTTCTTGTTGAAAAGGCTTCACATAATCACCAATAAATCCTACAGCGCGCAGAAAAGTATCAACTTGCCGCGCATAGGGAGGATCATCGGGATGCCCGTATTGAGCGCCTCCAAGCCCTGCGATGGGGGAGGAATTCTGCAATCTGATGAAAGTACGTACCAGAGTTGACAGCCAACCGGGTGGGGCTTCACAATCCGCATCCAAAAAGGCGATAAGTTCGCCTCGGGCATGCCTTGCGCCCAGGTTGCGGGCGGCCGCAGGGCCCTGCTGCCTTTGGTGAAGATAGGTAACGCCGGGCAGTTGTCGTGCCAGTTTGGCGGTATTGTCCGTCGAACCGTCGTCAATTACCAGAATTTCCAGCATTTTTGCCGGATACTCCTGCCTGACAACGGAATGCAGACAGGCTGTGATGGTTTTTTCTTCGTTATACGCGGCAATGACCACTGTGACAGCCGGGGAGTCAGTATGCTGCATGCCGTCACCTGCGTAATAAGTAGGTCATAAAGTTATAAAAACCGCGGAATTTTCTGTACAGATCCTGCTTGGAACGCGTACGCAGCAGAAATTTGATCATATAGGAAGGGCGGAAGTAGAATTGTTTCAAGCCTCGGTCCACGTACTCTTCCACTTCTCCGCGTTTAAGCCCCGGATAGTCCACAACTGGGGACTGTTCGCCGTCCGACAACCATTCATCCCAATCTTTTGCCAGCAATACGCCTGCTGCTTTGGCTTCTTCAAAATACCGTGTTCCAGGAAAGGGAACTGCGTTGGAAAACTGCAGGGTGGTAAGCGGGAGGCGTAGTGCGAAATCCAGCGTCTCCTGCATGCTCTCTTTGGTTTCTCCTGGAAGCCCCAGGACAAAGCAGCCGTGGACATCCAGCTTGGCGCCGACTGCCACACGGGTGAATTTTTCCATCTGCCTCAGGTTGGTCTTTTTTCCCATGTTGTCCAGCATGCGTTGTGAGCCGGATTCAAATCCCACCAGCAGCATACGGCAACCCGCGCTTTTCAGATGGCGCATAAGCTCCTTGTCCACGCAATCCGCGCGTGAATTGATGGAGAAAGTTATTCCCAGCTTGTTTTTTTCAAACGCGTCGCAGAGTGCATGTGCGCGGTTTTTGTTGACCGTGAATGCGTCATCTTCGAAAAAGAATTCCCCTTTGCGCGCCTTGGGCCATTTTTCCAGAACCCATTTGATTTCGGCGACAATATTTTCCGGTGAACGAAAGCGGTAGCGTTTGCCGTGCATTACCTGCGGCCATAGACAAAATGAGCAGCCGAAAGGGCAGCCCCTTCCACCAATGACGGTGATGTAAGGGTACAGTTTGCCACCGTCAAAGTAATCCCACAGGTCAAGATGGTGCCAAGCCGGAAAAGGAAGCTCGTCCAAATTTTCTATCAGTGGGCGCGGCGGATTACGGTGAATTTCACCGGATTCATAGCGGTAGGCTAGTCCCAGAACCGAATTCAAGGGAGTGTCGTTCAACCAGGCATGAGTCACATCCCGTACCGTGTGGTCGTATTCTCCGATGGCCACGGCGTCGACCGAGCCGTCGGCTGTCTTTAGGCTTTCTTCCGGCAGGGCCGAGACATGCGGACCCACCATAAGTACCTTGGTCTCAGCACAGGCTCTTTTGATGAGGCGCGCGCAGTCGATGTCGGAATAAATCGAAGGGGTCGTGGAATCAAGTACGACAACAGCGGGTTTCTGTTCTTGGGTCAGGGTGAATAGCCTGTCTTTTTCCCAATGCTTGGCGGGAAAGTCATAGAGTCGTACGTCCACACCGGACTGCTCAAGAACTGCTGTAGCATAGGCCAGCCAGTCCGGTGCACGTAATACGCGACCTCGGGTTCTGGCCGCCCAGCGTTGCGTACGACAAAAATCCGGTACAAACGGCTCATTGATGATCAAAACGCGGTCTGTTGTAGACATAAGGATAAAGTTGTTAAATTGTTTGACGTCGTCCCGTCACAAGCGGGGATAAAGGATTATTCTTTGTGCAAATAATGCAGCTGTGAATATCCGAGCCGCATTATTTGGTAAAATGATAGTAATGACAGATCCCGAATTTGCTCAGGACAGGAACCTGTTCCAGATATTTTTCAAGCTGTTCGAAAAAATTCAAAGCGAAAAAAGACCATCCAGGAAAAAAAGAACCGCATCTGTAATTAGTGCAACGCAAACCTGCGCGTTCTGCTTCCGGTATCCATCGTTCAGGCCTGGAGTCTAGCATTCCTCGTTCCACAGTTTTTATCAGAGCAAGGAGGATGTTCAATGGAAACAAGTTGTTCGGTTCCATTAAAAAAAAATCGCCATCCTTTTTGAGCACACGAGATACTTCGTTAAATCCGGACTGAGTGTTGCCGACGTGATGAAAGCAGGCAAAAGCCCATACCGAGTCGAAGCTGTTGTCGGCAAAGGGAAGAGATTCCGCCTGGTTGACACAGCCTAACAGTCTTTTGTCAGATAATTTGTTTTTTGCGATGTCCAGCATGGGGCGTGAGATGTCGGTGGCAATCAGACGATCTGGGGAAAGACCAAGAATTTGTTGGGAATAAATACCTGTCCCACTACCGATTTCGAGGATGCACCGCGCTGTTTTTTCGGTATCGGTGGTGCTTTTCACGGCTTTCAGGCTTGAAAAACGTCGTGTGACAGCCGGGCCGCAAGGAGAAAAAAATTCTTTGTCAAAGTCCGCAGCGCGTTTATCAAACCATTGTTTTTGTGAAGTCATTGCAGTACCGGTCATCCCCCTGGTTTGAAAACTTGTTGATAACAACAACGGTTGTCGGCAACACTTCCCTAAGGAAAATGATTATTTCTCGTGCTGCTTGTCCCGCTGCGAGATAAGGCTGAAAATAAAGCAGCTGAAGAGTCCCTGCAACCCCATGACGCCCAAAGTGGTGCCAAAAACCATCGGCCGTATAAGGAGAAATTTGCTTTCTGCGATTACAGCAGGGATCCATTGCAGGAGTGTATATAATAAAAACGAAAAACCGAGAATGATGAGGAAAAACGACCAAAAAGCCACTTTTCCAGGAGTCAGAAAGCGCATTATACGTTTGCTGACGCTGGAAATGGTGAGTGTATCCTGTTGAACATGCAATGTCATGGCCACCAGGCCGAATATGGCGGTCTGATAGCCGACATCCATGGCGCCGCCGGCCACGATCATCCAATGGTCTCCATACCAGATCGGCCCGATATGTAACGCGTCCGTGGGGTCAGAAGCCAGCAGAGTAATGGAAATAAGCAGCCCGAAGCAGATCATGACCGTTGCTGGAATGAAAAACAACCAGAGCGGCGAGTACATCAACATGAAGTTGAGGTGGCGCCAACCGTCCGCCCAAGGACGCAAGTGCGGTGGGCGTTTTCGTTTGTCAGGATGGAGGGTGACGGGTATTTCACAGCTTTTAAGGTGCAGTAGGGCAGATTGAATGACCATTTCGCTCGCGAATTCCATACCCGTTGTTTTCAACTGCATTTGAGAAAAAGCCTTTTGGGTAAAGGCACGCAAACCGCAGTGGGCGTCGCTGAAACCTGAATGGAAAAAGAGATTCAATATTCCCGTCAGGGCGGGGTTTCCCAGCCATTTGTTCTTGAAGGGCATGGCCCCTGGTTTGATTTCACCTTTGAACCGGCTTCCCATACAAATATCGAAGCCTTGCTGCAGCAGCTGCACCATGGGAACCGCTTCTTCAAAATCATATGATCCGTCAGCATCTCCCATGATTATATATTCGCCTTTTGCATGGGAAATGCCACATTTCAGCGCATTCCCATAACCCTTCAGTTCGCAATGCACAACCCGGCAGGACATACTTTTTGCAAATTCAATACTTCCATCTGTGCTGCCGTTGTCAGCGATTACAATTTCAGTCTGCAAGCCTTCAGAGGTCAAAAGGTCCGCAGCTTTTTTAGCCATAGCTATAGCATAAGGAAGAGCGTCTATTTCATTGAGACAGGGCATTACTATG
Organism: Desulfovibrionaceae bacterium; assembly: GCA_963677785.2. Taxonomy (GTDB): domain Bacteria; phylum Desulfobacterota; class Desulfovibrionia; order Desulfovibrionales; family Desulfovibrionaceae. The sequence goes on from CAXXDH010000003.1 coordinate 2,329,131, forward strand.
GAGACAGCGAAGGAGTTCATGTAGTTGGATGCTTTTCTAAGGGGTTTGAAGAGTTAATTTAAGTATATTCAATAGAGTATAAGCAATAATTCGCATTGTAGCAAGATCAAGGTTTGACATTCTTCCTTGAATAATAGCTTTTTTATGGGATTCAGTGAAGATCAAAATAGCTGAATTTGAAGATATCTTTTGAACTGATGAGATGTGGCTCGCCCTTTTGCCAAATTCGATATATCTAAGTGTATGCTATAAATAGCATATATTTTTTATAATAAAAGGTTAAAAAGTATTTTTTTTTGCTTTCGGTTTGTCCTTATTTTTTTGATGAAAGTGTTCCCATCATCTAAAGCATCCGTGATATGTGTTAAACAAAATACATATAACTTCTTGAAATAATGTACTTTTTTTATTGACGCACCGGACTTCCTCAGGCAGACTCTCTAAAAACAACATGATTAGGTGTCTAAGGATTATCTGGAATATATAATTTATTCGCTTTATAACTATCTGGAGGCTTATATGGAGTGTTCGCGTCGCGGATTCCTGAAGCTGACCGGTGCGGGCATCATGGGTTTGACGCTCGGCCAGCTCGGGCTGGACATGAAAATGGCCTCGGCATACGCCGCGGGGTTGAAGATCGAGGGGGCCAAAGAGTCCATCTCGGTGTGCCCCTTTTGTTCGTGCGGTTGTAATTTTCTGGTGCATACCATCAACGACCAAATCGTTTCCACGGAAGGCGATCCGGATTACCCGGTCAGCGAAGGCGCGCTCTGTGCCAAGGGCGCTGCCATGCTCAGCATGCACGTGGGCGAGCACCGCATCACCAAACCCATGTATCGCGCGCCGTACAGCGACAAGTGGGAAGAAAAAGAATGGGACTGGATGTACGACCAGATCGCCCGGCGTATCAAAGATACGCGCGACGCGACCTTTACCGAAAAGAACGCCAAAGGCCAGGTGGTCAACCGTTGTGAGACCATCTTCCAGGCGGGCACCTCGCAGATGGACAACGAGGAGTGCGGCGTGCATCACCACATGCTGCGCTCACTGGGCATCGTGAACATGGACCACCAGGCGCGTATCTGCCATAGCGCCACAGTGCCGGCCCTGGCCGAGTCCTTCGGACGCGGCGCCATGACCAACCACTGGATCGACATAAAAAACGCCAACGCCATCCTGATCATGGGCGGCAAGGCGGCCGAGAACCATCCCATCTCCTTCAAGTGGGTGCTCAAGGCCAAGGCCAAAGGCGCTCCCGTGATGCACGTGGACCCGGTCTTCAACAGAACCTCTGCCCGCTGCAATTTCCACGTTCCCATCCGTTCGGGCACGGATATCGCCTTCCTGGGCGGCATGATCAACTACATCATCAACAACGACAAGTATTTCAAAGACTATGTCGTCAACTACACCAACGCGCCGCTGCTGGTGAACAAGAAATTCGGCTTCAACGACGGCCTGTTTACCGGTTACGACCCCAAATCCAGGACCTACAACAAGGAAACCTGGACCTTTCAGCTGGACGACAAGGGCATCCCCAAACGCGACGAAACGCTGCAGGACCCGCACTGCGTTTTCCAACTGCTCAAAAAACACTACTCCCGCTACACCCTGGACAATGTCTCGGACATCACCGGCGTGCCCAAAGACAAGATCATGAAGGTCTACGAGACCTACACTGCCACCGGCGCGCCGGACAAGGCCGGAACCGTGATGTACGCCCTGGGCTGGACCCAGCACACCATCGGCGTGCAGATCATCCGGACGAGCGCCATGGTCCAGCTGCTGCTGGGCAACATCGGCGTGGCCGGCGGCGGCATCAACGCCCTGCGCGGCGAGCCCAACGTACAGGGCTCCACGGACATGGCCATCCTCTGGCACATTCTCCCCGGCTACCACTCCGTACCCAAGGCCGGACAGGATACGCTGGCGGAGTACCTCAAGATCAACACCCCGGTTTCCCATGACCCCAAAAGCGCCAACTGGTGGCAGCACCGGCCCAAATATGTGGTCAGTCTGTTGAAAAGCTGGTTCGGCGACGCCGCAACCAAGGAAAACGACTTCGGCTACAGCTGGCTGCCCAAGTGCGATCCGGGCGAAGATTACTCCTATCTGTTCTTCTACGACCGGATGTACAAAAACAAGATCAAGGGCGGGTTCGTGTTCGCGCACAATCCCTGCCAGTCCGTACCCAATACGCACAAGGTCCGCAAAGCCACGGACAATCTGGACTGGCTGGTGGTGGGCGAAATCCACCACACCGAGACCTCGGACAACTGGCACCGCCCGGGTGTTGATCCCAAAAAGATCAAGACCGAAGTCTTTCTGATGCCTTCCACCCAGCGCGCTGAAAAAGACGGCTCGGTCACCAACAGCGGACGCTGGATGCTCTGGCATTACAAAGCCGGCAAACCTTTGGGCCAGTGCCGCGACATGGGCGCCATGCTCGTGGACATCATGAACCGCGTCAAGAAGCTCTATGTCAAGGAAGGCGGTACGTTCCCCGAACCCATCGTGAACATGCAGTGGCCGGAAAAGTACGACGCCGACGCCATCGCCAAGATCAACAACGGCTACTTCACCAAGGACAGCAAGGTCGGCGGCAAGATCTACAAAAAAGGCCAGCAGGTTCCGACCTTCGTGGCCCTGGCCGACGACGGCTCCACGGCCTGCTACAACTGGTTGTTCAGCGGATGCTATACGGAAGAGGACGGCAACAAGGCCAAACGCCGCGATCTGGGCCAGGACGAACATGCGGCCAAGCTCGGGCTGTTCCCGAACTTCTCCTTTGCCTGGCCGGTCAACCGCCGGATTCTTTACAACCGCGCATCGGTAGATCCCGAAGGAAATCCCTATAACAAAGACCTCTGGGTCATCCGTTGGGACGGTTCCAAATGGCAGGGCGACATCCCGGACGGCGGCTGGAAACCCATGGCGCAGAAAGACGGCAAATACCCCTTTATCATGCATACGCACGGCTTTGGCCAATTGTTCGGACCGGGCCGGGTGGAAGGGCCGTTCCCTGAGCATTACGAGCCCGTGGAAACGCCGGTCAAACAGCATCCCTTCTCCAAGCAGCTCAACAGTCCGTGCTACAAGTTCGTCACGAGCGATATGGACGTGCTCGCTCCGCCGGCCGATCCCAAGTACCCCATCGTGCTGACCACCTACGCGGTTGTGGAGCACTGGTGCGGCGGCGCGGAAACCCGCAATACGCCCAATCTGCTGGAAGCCGAACCCCAGGCCTACGTGGAGATGAGCCATGAGCTGGCCAAGGAGAAAGGCATCAAGAACGGCGACGTCGTGGTGGTGGAAAGCGCGCGCGGCGCTGTGCAGGCCGTGGCCATGGTTACTGTCCGCCTCACGCCGTTCAAGATTCAGGGCCGTACGGTGCATGAAATCGGCATGCCCTACAGCTTCGGCTGGACCACTCCGGGCTGCGGCGACGCCACTAACCGGCTGACGCCGTCCGTGGGCGATTCCAATACGGGTATCCCCGAATACAAGTGCAGCCTGGTCAATGTCAGAAAAGCCGACAAGGTCACCGAACTGGCCCGCTAGAGGAAAGGCCTCCGGCGGCTTAAGGACCTTTTTATAAAAGGTCCTTAAGAATTCCCAAAACTATTTGGCTGGGAGAAGCTTTTAGTACGTACGCTGGAATTGATCATACGCGTGGCCGGGGCAGCTGCCCCGGCTAGGGCCGGCAGAGACTGAAAGCTCCTTTATGCGCGGTCAGAATGGAGGAACATATGCCAAAGGCATTTTTTATTGATACGTCACGGTGCACGGCCTGCAGAGGCTGTCAGATAGCCTGCAAAGAGTGGAACGAGCTCAAGGCCAACAAGACGCTGCAGCGCGGCACGCATCAGAATCCGCCTGATTTGAACCCCTATAACTGGAAACTCGTCCGTTTCAGCGAGTTCAAAGACGACGAGGGCGTGGTGCACTGGAACTTTTTTCCGGACCAGTGCCGCCACTGCGTGAATCCCCCATGCAAAGCCGCCGCCGACAACTACATCGAAGGCGCGGTCATGCAGGATGGCGATACGGGCGCGGTTTACTATACCGAGCTGACCAAAAAGCTTCCCAAGGAAGCCTTTGAGGACATGCGTTCGGACTGCCCCTACGACATCCCCCGGCGCAACGAGGAAGACGGCACCATCGTCAAATGCGACATGTGCATCGACAGAGTCAAAAACAACATGCTGCCCATGTGCGTCAAAACCTGTTGTACGGGCACCATGAACTTCGGCGAGCGCGAGGACATGATCAAGCTGGCCAAGGAGCGTCTGGCCGAAGTCAAGAAAGACTTCCCGGAAGCCATGCTCGGCGACCTGGAATATGATTCGGTCATCTACCTGCTGACCTTCAAGCCCGAACGCTACTGGAAATACGCCGTGGCGCAGGCGCCCGGGCCCATGAACCGGCAGCAGCTCTTCGCCATGATGACCTCCCCGCTGCGTACGTTGCTGCGCGGGTAGGAAGAGTGTGCCTCCGGCGGCCTAAGGAACTTTTTGTAAAAAGTTCCTTAGGAATCCTCAAAAACGTTAACTGGTTATTGAGGGGAGTTGTCGCCGGATCAGGTCGCTCGGCAAGTGATTCCAGATGAATCTGGTTCTGCCGTCCATGCTATAACGCCCCGCGGGAGCCAACGACTCCCGCGGGCTCAAGCCAATACGGAGTAGCGTATGCCAGCACAGGAACATGGTGTTGAATCGGCTCAAAAACAGGTTCCCGCCGGTGTCGCGGCCATGGCCGCGGCCAAACCCGGACTCGAACTTTTGCTGCAGGCCTTCGGCAGCTTCCTGACCGCAGTCGGAACCTGCCGTGAGATGCTGCCCAAGCCTGATGTGGCCGCGGTGGTTCCGGACAACACGCTTTTACGGCAGGGCGTGCCGCTGCTCGAACAACCCGGCGCGCCGGAAATCGACTATCATCTGGCCACCGTGGCGCCGGTGCTGCTTCCGGTCATGGCCGAGGCCTTTCCGGCCCTGGAAAAAGCTTGCCATACGCTCGCCCTTGCCCTGGAAGATGCGCCCGTACGCGAGCAATGCGCCGCAACCATGGCCGTGGGAAGCGTCGAACAGATACGCGCCCTGGCCGAGAAAGTGGAAATTCCCGCGGAGGTGCTGGGCTTTCAGCTGCACTGTCTGAGCAAACCAGGTCTGGAGGCGTTGTCCGCAGCCCTGGAAGCAACCATGCGCCAGGTCCCCTGGACCTTTTGGCTCAAGGGCCAGTGCCCCGTATGCGGCAGCGCGCCTTCCATGTCGTTGTTGCAGCCGGGACCGCAGGAGCCCACCGAATATTTGAAAAACGTCTCGGCGCAGCGCTGGCTGTGCTGTTCGCACTGCGCCCATACCTGGCGCATCGGCCGTACGGTCTGTCCGGCCTGCGCGCACGATGAAAAAGAGGATCGCCACTATTTCTACGTGGAAGGCAACAACCTCGAGCGGGTGGAGCTTTGCAACAAGTGCAAACAGTATCTGCTGACCATGGACATCCGCGACCAGCTGACCCCGCCGGACCACCGCCTGGCTCCGCTGGGGCTCATCCATCTGGATATCCTGGCCCGGCAGAAGGGCTACTCGCCGCAGGTCGAGCTGCCGTGGAATATGATTGCAGTAGATGAAATGTAAAAAAAAGATTTTGTTCGAGAAGCAGTAAACACCTTCAGTGATTGTTGCGTCTGTGGCTGACGCAGGCCCGGGTATTTGCGTATCAAATATCCGGGTTTTTTTTTATGCTGAAAAATTAATACAACGGGCTTCCCGGCCTTGGCAATCCGAACAGAAGCGTTTACAACCGCTCTGCGGCCGGTCATCCGGCCGTAACAAACCAATCCCAGCAGACATCAGCCAAAGCCACGAGGAAGAACAATGCCGACGCGTAAAGAATTTGCCAACGCCATCCGCGCTCTGAGCATGGACGCCGTACAAAAGGCCAACTCCGGCCATCCCGGCGCTCCCATGGGCATGGCGGACATGGCCGAGGTGCTCTGGAACGATTTTTTGAAGCACAATCCGGAAAACCCGGGTTGGTGGAACCGGGACCGCTTCGTACTTTCCAACGGTCACGCCTCCATGCTGCTTTATTCGCTGCTCCATCTCACGGGTTATGACCTGAGCATCGACGACATCAAAAATTTTCGCCAGCTCTACTCCAAGACTCCGGGCCATCCGGAATACCGCCACCATCTGGGGCCGGACCAGGCCGCGGACGACAAGGTGCACGGCGTGGAGACCACCACGGGCCCCCTGGGGCAGGGGTTGGCTAATGCCGTGGGCATGGCCGTTGCCGAAAAAATGCTCGCCGCCCATTTCAACCGCGACGACCTGGCCGTTGTGGATCACTACACCTACGTCTTTTTGGGCGACGGTTGCATGATGGAAGGCATTTCGCACGAGGCCTGTTCGCTGGCCGGCTATCTCGGCCTGGGCAAATTGATCTTTTTGTACGACGATAACGGTATTACCATTGACGGGCCCACGGGGGGCTGGTTCACGGATGATACGCCCAAGCGTTTCGAGGCATACGGCTGGCAGGTGATCACGGATGTGGACGGACACAATCCGGAAGCCATAGGCAAGGCCGTTCTGCAGGCACGGGAAGAGACGCAAAAGCCCAGCCTGATCTGCTGCAAGACCATCATCGGCTACGGCTCGCCCGCCAAGGCCAATTCCTCCTCCTGCCACGGCGCCCCCCTTGGAGAAGAGGAAGTGATCGCGGCCAGGAAAGAGCTTGGCTGGCAATACGCGCCTTTTGAAATTCCGGAGGAGATCTACTCGGCCTGGAACGCGCAGGAAAAGGGCAGAGCAGCGGAACGCGAATGGGAGCACACCCTGGCCGCCTACCGCGTACGCCATCCCGAACTGTCTGCCGAGTTCGAGCGCCGGATACGGGGCGACCTGCCGGAAAACTGGGCGGATATCTGTTTTGAGCTGATCAAGGCCACGGACGCCGTGGACGGCAAGCAGGCCACCCGCAAGTCTTCCCAGGCCTGCCTGGCGGTGCTGAATCCGGTTCTGCCCGAAATGCTGGGCGGCTCCGCGGATCTGGCCGGTTCCAACGGCGTGAAATGGGACGGGCTCAAGGCTCTGACCAAGGAAGACTTTGACGCCAACTACATCAACTACGGTGTTCGGGAATTCGCCATGTACGCCGTCATGAGCGGCATCAGCCTGCACGGCGGGTTGGTTCCCTACAGCGGCACCTTTCTGGTCTTCATCGACTACGCGCGTAATGCCCTGCGTATGGCGGCCTTGATGGGCATCCGCAGCATTTACGTCCTGACGCACGATTCCATCGGCGTGGGCGAGGACGGCCCGACACACCAGCCGGTCGAGCACATTGCATCGCTGCGTCTGATTCCCAACGTGCGTACCTGGCGTCCGGCCGACGCCATGGAGTGCGCGGCGGCCTGGATCAACGCCATTGAGAACACCTCCGGCCCCACGGTTCTGGCCCTTTCGCGCCAGGGCTTGCCCCAGCTGGGCATTCCCAAAAAGGCCATGGAAACGGTCAAACGCGGCGGCTATATCCTTTCGGACTGCGAAGGTACGCCCGAACTGATTTTGCTTTCCACAGGTTCGGAAGTGCATCTCTGCGTTGAAGCGGCCCTCGAACTGATCACCAACGGCCGCAAAGTCCGTGTGGTCTCCATGCCCTGCTTGGAAGTCTTCGAGGAACAGGACGAGGCCTACCGCGAAACCGTGTTGCCTGCGGACGTCCCCTGCCTGGCCGTGGAAGCCGCCCACCCCATGCCCTGGTACAAATACACGGGCAAGAACGGGCGGGTCATTTGCATGGACCGTTTCGGCCTCTCCGCCCCCGGCGGCGCGCTGTTCGCTGAATTCGGCTTCTCCAGCGCGAACATCGTTAAAACCGCCGAAGAATTGCTGCAAAAATAAGCTGTATTTCAACCATACGAATGATCCAAGGGAGATGCGTTTGCCGCGCGTCTCCCTTTTTATGTGCCAGGCATGGCGCGAATCTCATGAGATGTAAGTCCTCTACAGGCCCTGATGGTGGGAACTGGTAGCTGAAGGCAATTGCGTCGTCGTGAGGCGGGGTGGGGAGGAAGCCGGAGGCAAAAGCCATAGTAATCTGTCCCCTTGACGGATGAAGGGCCGAATCTTTCAATGCAAGGAACAAGTCACCAACAACTCGACAGACGCGGGAAGCAGACAAGGTGGACAACACGCCTCGACGCCCAGGTAACGGCGGACCCCGCACTGGGGCTATTGAGGAGCGAGAGCGTCCGCGGTGTTGGGGGGAAGAACAATCCTTGACACAGTATCTGATGGAACAGGTTTGCGACCGTGCAAACTTCAATCAGGCCTACAAGCGGGTGAAAGACAACAAGGGCGCGGCAGGCATTGACGGGATGACCGTCAAGGGCCTGCGCGAATGGCTTTCCACCCACAAAGACGAGCTGCTCTCGAGTTTGCTTGACGGCACGTACCAGCCGCAACCCGTTAAAGGAGTGCGGATCCCGAAATTGGGAGGGGGAATGCGACAGCTGGGCATTCCCACAGTGCGTGACCGCTTGGTGCAACAGGCTTTCCTACAAGTACTCACCCCAATCCTTGATCCGTTGTTCTCTGATTCCAGCTTCGGTTTTCGTCCGGGGCGCGGAGCCCATGATACTCTGCTGCAGGCGCAGCAGTATGTGGAAGACGAGCGTACTGTCGTGGTGGACATGGATCTGGAAAAGTTCTTTGACCGTGTCAACCATGATATTCTCAAGGCGCGGCTTGCCCGCCACGTGAAAGACAAACGCCTTCTGCGTATCACACGTGCCTTCCTGAATTCCGGGATGATGCAGGACGGCGTATGCGTAGCACGAGATGAGGGAACGCCTCAGGGGGCCCCCTTGTCTCCTTTGCTCGCCTGCTCCTGGATGATCTCGATAAGGAGCTTGAACGCCGAGGCCATTGTTTCTGCCGCTACGCGGATGATTGCAACATCTACGTACGCAGTCTCAAGGCCGGGGAAAGGGTGAAGGAATCCGTGACGCATTTTTTTGAGAAGCGCCTGAAGTTGCGGGTGAATCAAGAGAAAAGCGCTGTGGATTATGTGGGTAAAAGGAAGTTTCCGGGGTACCGCTTGCTGAACAGCGGATGACTCGTCCTCGCCCCCCCAGAGTCTGGCCAGATTCAAGAATGAAGCATAACATACCGATGTCGTTTGAAGAAAGGATACGCCGCGTCAACTCGTACTGCGTTGGCTGGCTGGGCTGCTTCCAGCTTGCGAAATGTAAGAGCTTCCTTTTTGAAATGGAAGGATGGATACGGCGAAAATTGCGCTGCGTACGTCTGAAGCAATGCAAGCGTGTCAAGACGATGGCGGAGTTCTTCATGAGCCTCGGTGTGGAAGACTTCAATGCATGGATGCAGGCCGCATCGGGCAAAGGGAGGTGGAGAATGTCCAGAATCCGGACAGCCCACCGGGCTATGAACAACGATTGGTTCAGGGCGCAGGGCCTCGTCAGCTTGATCGGAAGATACGAAGTGTTGCAAGTTGAGAGAAACCGCCGTGGTACCGAGCAGGTATGCCCGGTGGTGTGAGAGGGGGAGACCGTGAGGAATCCCCCTACTCGATTTGTGTGCACTCTTCTGCAAGCTGCCGCACGGGCAGTGGTCCGCGCCCGGATTGCCGAAGCAGTCCGGGGCTTTTTATGAAGCCGACTTCATTGGAGGGGTACCGAGGCGGTTGCCTCCTTGAAATTTCGCCTTGTACAGGAATTTGTCAGCGGATTCGATCAGTTTTACTGCTTCGTCAATCTCCCCCTGGAAGGGGCAGATTCCCGCACTGATGGTGAGAATGCCGTGCGGGCTGCCCGAGTGGGGTATGTTAAGCTGCCGGATCAGATCCAGAAGATTCTGCCCGATGCAATCGGCGATCTCCGCGTCAGCCGTGTTGAAAATGACGGCGAATTCTTCGCCTCCGTACCTGTAGACGCGATCTTCATTGCGTATGTTTTCGGCAAGTTGCCGCGCTATCCGGCGTAAGGCTTCATCTCCGGCGGTATGTCCGTAGGTGTCGTTGTATTTTTTGAAGCTGTCCACGTCCGCCAGCAGCAGGGCAAAGGCCCCCATGCCGTTTTGGGCCTGCTTGAAGACGATTTCCAGATCCCTGTCAAAAGAGCGCCGGTTGTGAATGCCGGTCAGACCATCCAGCAGGCTCAGATCTCTGAGGCTGGCATTGGCCTGCTCCAGTTCATGGGTTCTGCTCTCCACGATATTTTCCAGGTCCTGATTGACCTCCCGGACCTGTTTGGCCATATCCAGAAACGCGTTTGCCAGCCGGCCGATTTCGTTTCTGCTGTCCAGAGGCAATATCTCCGGATTGTCGACCAGTTCGTCGTATTGCTTGTCTGCGACCAGGGATACCGCGTGCAGCATGTGTTGCAGGGGCGTGCGTATCTGGCGGTTTATGACCACGAAAATGACGAGAAAATAGGAAACAAACAGGGAGAGGCCGAGAAACAGAACGATGCGGGAGCTTTGGTGCGCTTCCCTGTCTATGAGATGTTTGGGATAAACCATGACAAACCACCAGTCAGGTCCGGGAATGTGGAAGGCCAGGAGGTAATTGCTGCCCGCGTTATCATCTATGACTGCAATGCTCTTGTGCTGTTTGGACATGGCGTCCTGGAGCAGATGGTACATACGCACGATTTCCGGATCCGCGATTTCGTCCAGGGAAAGCTGTCCCTTCCATTTCTGGTCTTCCTGGAGTGCGCCCGGATGGGCCACAAGGTCGCCGTCGGTGCGGATGATGAAATTGTACGCGCCTTCGGGGTGTTCGGTGACGAGGCGGTCCATGATCTCTTCCAGATGCACGTCCAGGCTCGGGTTGCAGAGGTGGCGGCCCTGGTAGTCCACAGGCAATTCATAGGTGATGGTCCAGTCTCCTCCGGTTTCGTCATAATACAGGCTGGTCCAGACAGGATGTCTTTCCGGATTTTCCGATTGCAGGGTAGCTTTGATCGTCCCCAGTTCGTTCATGGGCAGATCCGGCTTGGCTTCCAGCCCCCAGGGGGAAGTGGGGTAAAAGATGATTATGGCGTTTTCCGGATAGGTGACATGCAGTCCTTCGTCAGGCCACCAGGCCGGGCCGTAGCGGTTTACAAGAATGGAGGCAACAAGCAGCCGGCGTTGAAAATCAGGATCAGCCGTGGGCTGGTTGTTGCCGATAAATCCGGACTTTCCCCATTGTCTGCCCAAAAACGAATCAAGATGCTCGTCAAAGAATTTTTTTTTCATGCGCGTGGCGCCGTCTTTGTCAACTTGAAACAATTGCAAAAAATCCTCTTCCGAGAAGGTGAGGTCCGACAAATACAGGGCCAGGAATTCCTTGCGAAAAAATTTCAAATGGTTGCGGGCCTTTGTGAAAATACCATTGTCATGCCTGCTGCGCTCGCGCATGTACTGGCGCAGATGTTCCAGTTTCGCATTTCTCGTGGACTCATTGACCTGGTAATAACACAGGACTGTGGCCACAACCACGAACAGCGCACCCAGCAAACTGACCCTGGTGAGGATTTGCCGGCAGAGGCTCTGTTGCTTTTGGGATGATACGGTGGATTTCATACGAAAATAATTATTTAATGTACAATATTTATTGCAGTATATTCAATGCAAGGCGATAATTATTTTTTGCGCTATTTGCATTTGGAAGTCCATCTATTCTTGATTTGTATGAGATTAGGAATGTATAGATTTTTTGGGCATATTGAAAGAGGACGTAATAAGAGAAGCTGAAAATATGTAAACAGATGCCTTCCAACAGTACTATAGAGAACAATGTACGCGCCGGGAGCGCACAGGGGAGCAATATGAGCCGGGAAAAGGAATATAAGCCTGGTACCCAGGCGGTCTGGGCTGGAGAGCAGCGGTTGTTTGAGGGAAACGCCACCCAGGTTCCGGTGGTGCACAGCGTTTCTTTTGGCTACGACGACATAGACGAATGGATGCGCGTTGCCCTGGGCCAGCAATCCGGGCACATATACGGACGCAATACCAACCCCACCGTGGCCGTGTTCGAGGAAAAACTGCGCGTGCTGGAACATGCGGAAGCCGCCACCAGCGCTTCAACGGGCATGGGCATCATCAGCAGCGCGCTGTTCGCCTTGCTGGCGCCCGGCGACCGGGTCGTTTCGGTCAAGGACACCTACGGCGGCACCAACCGGCTGTTTACGGAATTTCTGCCGCGCCAGAAAGTGGACGTGGCGCTATGCGATACGGAGGATGCCGAAGCCATCGAACTGGAGGTGGGCAAGGAGTGCGACGTGCTCTATCTGGAGACGCCCACCAATCCGACCATCAAAATACTGGATCTCAAGCGTCTTGCCACTGCGGGCAAAGCGGCCGGGGCCGTGGTCATTGTGGACAACACCTTTGCCACGCCCATCAACCAGAACCCTCTGCTGCTAGGCGCGGATCTGGTGGTGCACAGCGCCACCAAGTACCTCGGCGGGCATGCCGATGCACTGGGCGGCGTGGTGGCCGGAAACAAGGAGCTGGTCCGCAAGATTTTCGCTTTTCGCGAGATCGCGGGCGGTACCCTGCACCCCATGGCCGCGTATTTGCTCCTGCGCGGCATGAAAACCCTGCAGCTGCGTATTGAGCGTCAGAATCAGAGCGCCCTGGAAATCGCGCGGTTTCTGTCCCGACATCCAGGAGTGGAACGCGTATTTTACCCTGGACTCGAAAGCCATCCCGGACACGAGACAGCCCGCGAGCAGATGCGCGGCTTCGGCGGTATGCTGAGTTTCATGGTCAAAGGCAACACGTACGCGGACGCCTGCCGTTGTCTCGATCGTTTGAAACTGGCCCATCGCGCCGCAAATCTGGGCTCTGTGGAAACCATCGCCGGTCCGCCGTCCACCACCAGCCACGTGGAGTGTACGGCAGCCGAGCGCGCGGCCATGGGCATCCCCGAAAGCCTGATCCGCTACTCCGTGGGCATTGAAGACCCCGCGGACCTGATGAATGACCTGGACCAGGCGCTGTCCCGAGAGTAGCGACACCGTATCAAGACAAGCCTGACCGGATTCGCGAATCATTGTCTATTCATAGCAACTGAGGCGTGCTTACTCGAACAGCAGCCTGTTGTTTTAGTTTTATAAGAGGGACAGACAAATTAAATAGAAAAAAAGGGCTATTTAGTGCAAAAAATAAAAAGGTACCTTCTTATCTTGACAGGGGAGAGAGTAGTCTTATATAAAAGGAAGGTACCTTTTGATTAATCATAAAACGAAAAAGGAGAACAGCTATGTTTGAACAACAAGGAAGACACGATCAACGAAATAATGCGCACGGCGGCTGTCCCGGACACGGTAAGCGGCGGACAGGAGGCGGTGGACAAGGTGTCATGGAAACACGCGGCGGACGCGGCGGGTGCGGTGGACACAGCGGAAAAGGGGGACACAGCGGACAAGGTGGACACAGCGGACGCGGTGGAAAGGGTAAGCACGGCGGCCGCGGGAACAGTGGTTTCGGCGGTATGCGCGCGGGGGGCGGCTTTGAGCCGGCACAGGAGGAAACGCGATTCGGAATGCCCTTGCAGGCGTCGCAAACTCCGCCCCGTACGGTACAGGCGGAAGCGGTGGAATCCGCGCCGCTTCTGCAGGAACCCGTACAGTCCGGGTTTTGTCCGATTTGCAAGAACCATTGCCCGTTGAGCGATCCTACCTGCGACAAGGGCAAAGCCTACGTGCAGGAGTTGCTGGAAAACAGCGACGGGGCAATAAAACTATGAACCAGGGCGATTCCAACTCGTCGGCGTATGACAACGAGGCTTTGGCTTTATTATTTCGCCGGGCCTCGCGCATGATGGCCCGTACGTGTCACAGGGGAGCTCATGCGCACCATGCGCAGGAGCGCGTATTGTCGATTATCAGGGAAGACGGGCCCATGAAGCAAAGCGATTTGCTGGAAATTCTGGATGTGCGCTCGTCTTCGTTAAGTGAGATTCTGAGGAAACTCGAACGCAACGGCTGGATCGAGCGCAAGCGGAACGAACAAGACAAGCGGAGTTTTGTGATCAGCGCCGTACAAGGCGCCACAGGAACCCCCTCCGGTCGCAGAGGCGGCCACAGGGAAAGCGCGGACGCATTGTTCGACTGTCTTGACGAGACCGAGCGGCACCAATTGGGCGGGCTGCTGCGGAAGATAATCGGTTCTTTGGAAAATCAATGCCTTTGCCGGGACGAAAATGATGGGAGGTGTGCGTTCGGCATGCACGACCACAGGCGCAAAGACCAGCACGGGCGGGATTTCGGCGGCTGGTTTTCCGGACGGAGAAAATTTGGAAGCCCCGGCGGCCGAGGGGACCGGGGCGGATTTCGCACGGGCGAGGACGACGAGTCCTGATTCGCGGCCTGTTGCGGCTTTGTGACAAGTAATCGATCACTCATCGACAAGGAGGAAGACATGGAAAAACATGCCTACCGGGTCACTGTCGAACATCTGGCCGCCCCGCATGGCGAAAAGGTTGCTCAGGAACCCTTGCGCTTTGAAATCTGCAACCCGGACAACGTGTTCATCCTTGCGGAGTATATCAAAAATCGTAAGGATTTGACGTGCGAAAATGCGGAAGCCCTTGCCGTCGGGCTCAAGTTGTTCAGCAGCGTCCTGCTGGAACAGAAAGATCTTCCGGTGTTCGAGTCCTTCCTGCCGCTGTTCGCCAATTTTATGCAAGAGCTCAAGAAACAACCTGTCTGAAACGTCCGTCAGGGAGCCTGAAGCCTCTGTCCGGCAAAGGCGCCGGTTATTGAACGATGGCTCCCGCGTACCCCACCACGCGACTGTAATTTCCGCTGGCCTTGGCAGAGGTGGTGTAGCTGGTGATCTCGGCTTGTGTTGCGCCGAGTTCGCGGCATACGGCCATGCCCAGAGTCATGGGCAGCACGCCGCACATGGAAATGGCGTTTTCTCTGACCGTACGGAATAACAGCTCCGGATCGAGCTGCTCAATGGCCTCGAGGGCGAGTTTGTCCTTTTGCACGGTTTTTTCATGAGAGAGGAAGTGGTTCATATCCGAACTGACCAGGAGCGTGACGGGCTCGGGGCGGGCGGAGATGACAGCGGCCATGCTGTGCGCAACATTGAGAAGCTTTCCAAGATTGCGTTCGGAAATCACTATGGGCACTATCCGGCATGTTGGATTGAGCTGCGCCAGAATGGGAAGCTGGACTTCAAGAGAATGTTCGCGCAGGTGCGCGGCGGTTTCCGGAGAGAACGCGGGCTCGGCCTTGAGCAGGGCCTGAACCAGGCCTTCGTCCACCTGCAGTCCGCCGCCGGGAAAAAACCACGTACCGTCCGGCCAGACGGAAAGAGAGGCTCCCAAGCCCGTATGGTTCGGGCCAAGCAGGATGATGGACGAGGCAAGGCGGACCTGGGCGAGGGCCTGGGCGGCTGTGGAGCCGGAATAAACGTACCCGGCATGGGGCGCCATGACCAGTCTGGCGCAGGAGCCCTGTTCGGGCGTAGCCGGTTTGCCCAGCATTTTGCGGACCTCGGCTTCAAGCTCGGCTTTTGTTCCCGGATAGAATTGTCCGGCGACGACAGGCATTCTGTCCATGTATTCCTCCGCGCGGAGCATGACGGCAGAGAGAGCAGTGTCTGCAGACCGGTGGCTCCGCAATGGTCTAACGTTTTTGGGAAGAGTATAGCTGAAGGCGGGGGGCATGTGAATAGAACTGTCCTAATAACGCATCAAAATATATTAAAATAAAAATTGCAATTTTTAGTTGTCATCCCGAGATGAAGCTGCTAATCTTCAAATTCCCCTTTTGCAGGGGAAAAAGTCCCAGGTCCTGGAGGTAACAATGGCAACGGCACTAGAAACTATGAATGACAACCCTCAAGATTCAGATCTCAGTTTTGAATCCGCACTCGAAGATTATCTTAGTTCAGATTTTGGCGACCTTGATGAAGGCACCATAATCCGCGGTGAGATCGTGAAGGTGGGCAAGGACAATGTCCTTGTCGATGTTAATTTTAAATCGGAAGGGCAGATCCCCTTAAGCGAGTTCAAGGACGCCGAAGGCGCTGTGTCCGTAGACGTCGGTGATGTCATTGACGTTTACGTGGTTCGCAAGGATGAGGTGGAAGGCACCATCATCCTTTCCCGCGACAAAGCCAAGCGCATGCAGCTCTTTGACAAGCTGGAAGAGATTCAAGAGCAGAACGGGGTCATCACCGGTCGGATCATCCGACGCATCAAAGGCGGCTACACCGTGGACCTTGGAGGCTTGGAAGCTTTTCTCCCCGGTTCGCACGTGGATCTCAGACCAGTTCCGGACATGGATGCGCTCGTTGGAGACGAATTCGAATTTCGCGTATTGAAGATAAACCGCAGACGCAGCAATGTGATTGTTTCGCGCCGGGTCCTTCTGGAAGAAGAGCGCGAGTCCAAACGCAGTGAATTGCTCGGTACGCTGGAAGAAGGACAAGTCGTCACCGGTAAGGTCAAAAACATTACCGAATACGGCGTGTTCGTCGACCTCGGCGGTTTGGACGGTCTGCTGCACATCACGGACATGTCCTGGAAGCGCGTCAAGCATCCCAAGGAGCTCGTCAAGCTCGGTCAGGAAATCGATCTCAAAGTTCTCAATTTCGACCGCGACAGCAAGAAAGTCTCTCTGGGCATGAAACAGCTCGTGCCTGATCCGTGGGAAGGCATCACCGAGAAATACCCCTCTGGCCACCGCCTCTCGGGTAAAGTCACCAACCTTGTTGATTACGGCGCTTTTGTCGAACTGGAGCCCGGAGTCGAGGGTCTGGTGCACATCTCCGAGATGTCCTGGACGCGCAAATTGCGCCATCCGTCCCAGATGGTCAAAGCCGGTGAGGAAGTCGAAGTGGTCATCCTGGGTGTTGATCAGGACAAAAAACGCATCTCTCTGGGCATGAAGCAGATCAAGCCCAATCCCTGGGATGTGGTTGCTGAGAAATATCCCGAAGGCACCATCCTCGAAGGCACCATCAAGAACATCACCGAATTCGGCCTGTTTATCGGCATCGAAGACGGTATCGACGGTCTTATCCACGTTTCGGATATTTCCTGGACAAAGAAGATCCGTCACCCCGAAGAACTGTACAAGACCAGCAACACCGTGCAGGCCAAGGTACTGACCGTGGACAAGGAGAACGAAAAGTTCACCTTGGGCATCAAGCAGCTGAGCGAAGATCCCTGGGCTCAGGTGCCTGATCGTTACCCCGTAGGCAGCCTGGTCAGCGGAGTGGTGACCAACATCACCGATTTCGGCCTCTTTGTGGAGGTTGAGGAAGGCATCGAAGGTCTGGTGCACGTTTCCGAGATCAGCCTGAAGAAAGTCAAAAGCCCTGTCGAGATGTTCAAGGAAGGCGTTACCATCCAGGCCAAAGTCATCCACGTCAGTGCTGAAGAACGGCGGCTCGGCCTCTCGATCAAACAGCTCAAAGAAGAAGAAGAGCGCAAGCAGCCCAAGGAATTCCGTTCCGCCGGTTCCGGCGAAACCGGTCAAAACCTTGGTGATTTGCTGAAGCAGAAGCTGGAAGAAGATGCAGGAGAGCAAAGCTAAAAAGCCTAGCTTTAGCCAACGGCATCCTTTTCTGTTCGGATTCGGACTCATATTCGCGGCCATGGTTCTGCTCATTGGAGCCATGGTCGCTTTCCGTTATATTGTTATCGACGGCGATGCCAGACCGCTGATTTCCGGCGATTCCCTGGGCCTGGTGAACATCAAGGGCGTCATTATGGACTCTCGGGAAGTCAATAAATGGATAGAAAAGCTGCGGGAAGACGACAATATCCTCGGTGTGCTTATCCGGGTCGACTCCCCAGGCGGCGGCGTGAGTCCGTCACAGGAAATTCACCGCGCAGTGCGCAAACTGGCCGCGAAAAAGCCCGTGGTCGTCTCGGTGGGGACCGTAGCCGCGTCCGGCGGGTATTATGTCTCCAGTCCGGCTCATAAAATCATCGCTAATCCCGGTTCCATCACCGGCAGCATAGGCGTCCGCATGGATATGGCCAATTTCATGGGGCTTATGGATATGATTGGAGTCGGCCAGCAAAGCCTAGTCAGCGGAAAATTCAAAGACGCCGGTTCGCCCTTCAAGCCCTTGAGCAAAGAAGACAAGGCCTACTTCAACTCCGTGATCATGGATATGTACGACCAGTTTGTATCGGATGTGGCCAAAGACAGAAAACTGGATCCTGCCAAAGTGCGGGCTGTTGCCGACGGCCGTGTTTTCACCGGTCGCCAGGCTCAGGTGGAAGGGTTGATTGACGGCCTCGGCGGTCAGGAAGAGGCTCTGGATATTTTGAAGCGCCTTTGCAAAGTGAGCAAGGACAAGGACTTGCCCGTCCGGGAAGGGCCAGTCAAGGAAAAAAACTTTCTGCAGCAACTGGTAAAGGAGTCCGCCAGTACGCTTGTGAATGAATTAAAAACGCTACGCGCAGAGCAAAGCAGCACACCGCATTGGCAATTCTCTTACTAGGGGCCATAGACAGATCCTGGGGCCGAAAGAGTTTTGTCCTGAGAAGAATGTTTCAGATTCGTTGCACCTCAACACGATTTCTTCCTTTCTCCTTAGCCCTGTACAAGGCCTTATCCGCTTCTATCAACAACTGGCGGATGGGATCTTCTGAAAAATTCACGCAATAGCCGCTTGTCACACCCGCACTGATGGTAATCCTGAGGGAGTCGTCTTCCGTCTCAATAACGGTATCGGCGATACGCTCGCGCAAGCGTTCGGCTACTTGCACGGCGCCTTCCAGGTTGGTTTCCGGTAGCAAAACAGCGAATTCCTCCCCCCCTATCCGGCCGATGATGTCTTCTTTGCGGAAGGTTTCCTCGCAGGTATTGGCCAGAACGCGCAGGACATTATCACCCGTATAATGTCCGTACGTATCGTTTATATTTTTGAAATGGTCGGCGTCGATCATGATCAGAGAAATTTCATGCTGATGGCGTTTGCACCGGCTGAGTTCCGCAAGTCCTATCTCAATAAAATAACGCCTGTTGTACAGTTTGGTCAGGCTGTCCATCTTGGCCAGCTCCTGCAGCTTGGCCTCGTTTTCCTTTCGAGTGGTAATATCACGGATCGTGCCCACCGCATGCCAGGCATCATTCAACTTGATTGTGGAGAGGGAAATTTCGATGGGAAATTTTCGACCCTGCTTGTCTTGCGCTACAGCTTCCATAAATTTGGTAAAAGCGGCATCATGATTCTGGTGCTGTAGAGCTTCGATGCCATGTTCGACAAATTCAAGATAGATGTCAGGGGTGATCAGGGTAAGAATGGAGCTACCCATGGCTTCATTGACGCTGTAACCGAACATTTTTTCGGCAGCCGGATTCCAAAAAACCACAGTGGAGTTGCTGTTGACCATGATAACAGCATCAAGAGCTGAATCAGTGATTGATTGGAGTTTGCACTCATTTTGCCGGAGCGCATCTTCGGCTCGGCGGCGATCCTCTAGTTCTCTGAGAGCGCGATCGCGCATTGCGGCATAATCATTGAGTCGGTGGTAGAGTTCGGTAACATCCTGAACAATGATAATTCCATAATAACCGGAATCCCCAGCAGTCCGTTTCTTGGCGGCACTGACCATCGTATGTTGCAAGCGTTCCGTACCGTCGGGCGCCGGACAGGTAAAAAAGTTTTTGTGCAATTGCGGGGAAAAAAGCGCGGGGGGACCGCCTTGGAGAACAGAATCAAGTCTGAGAGAATAAATGGGATTCTTCAGCTTGGGAAATGCTTCGAGTAAATCTTTGCCCAGGATGTCATCACTGGAAATATTGGTGCATTGGGCAAGCTTTTTGTTCCAAAAAAGCACGGTATAATCTGAGTCGATATAGCAGACGCCCACAGGCACGCGGCTGAGGGCCTGCAGGTGGTCCACTTGCAACAGGTCGTCCGGAATAGGATGATTAAGGGGTAAAGAAGTTTTTTTCCTGGACATGGTGGCATTTTGCTTAGAAAAAGCAGTAAACATAAAATATCAATTCCGACGTTGAGAACCGGATAGAACTACTGTATGCGGAGTCTGTGGTAATACCTTCGTTGTTTGTTGTAAAAAAAAGATACAGATCGGCAAGTCCTGTAGGGTTCAATTCGAAGTATCTGCTAGTCGGTAAACAGAGCCTTTTACCTTGGAAGCGACAAGTGTACGGGCGGGATGATACCACAAGTAATGAACCTGCCCCCAAGAAAAATAGTATAGTATATTCTAATACCAAATGGAAGAAAGAAAATTGTGCTCCTTTTTTTTTTAGGAGTAAAGTAAGATTTTGGTTTATCAACGTTGAGACAGCAAAATCTCGGGTATAAGCAGATAGTATTGGTGTATAACCAGCTTATTTTAAAAATGAATTTTCAAGTGCTCTCCGTTTTTTTTGAACATAAAAATAACATTTTGTAGCTGAGTGCGTAACTGATTATTGAAGAATTTCTTGAAACAGTCAGGTTAGGAAAAGCGCACACCCGGTACTTAGGGTGCCCGGTGGCTTAACGTGCGGCCAGCTTATAAAAAGTTGCCCGGTAGTCCGCAAATTCTTTCAAAATGGAAATGATTGAGACAGGTATAATACGCGGAATATGACCGTAACAACCAAGACATAAAAACAATTTCAAATTCAGGTTGTCTGCAAAGTGTATTTTCATTATAAAAAAGTTGCCCGAAATGAGATGAAAAGGGAAATGGAAGAAACTGTTTGGGAGGCTGAAAAACATGTCCGAAGCCGTGTATTCTTTCCAATTTACTGTCAGTGGCTTGCCGGAGAATACGTTTGTTGTTCATAGCTTTACAGGAAATGAAGGCATTTCGGAACTCTATCATTTCGATGTGTTGCTTGTGTCAGAAAAGACGGACATCAATTATGATAAAATTCTCCAAAAATCCTGCCAATTAAAAGTTACAGGAAGAAATCATTCCCTCCTTTTCAATGGAATCGTCAGCTCTCTCAGATTCAAGGAGTTCCAATCCGGAAATGCCCTCTACCAGGCAGTTCTTGTGCCGCAACTGTATAATCTCACTTTGCAAAAACATAGCCAGGTTTTTTTGAACAGCTCTTTGACCGAGATAATCAAGTCCGTTTTGGATGTTGGCAATATCAGCAACTATGATTTGCGGTTGAAGGGATCCTACCAGCCTATGGAGTATGTTTGTCAATTCAATGAAACCTATTACGATTTTCTCTCGCGTTGGATGGAACATTCGGGATTGTATTATTTTTTCGAGCAGGGAAAGGATGGGGAAAAACTCATCATCACCGATACGGCCATTTCTCACAGCATGTTTGATGGTTCTGAATTGACCTATTTGCCGATTTCAGGCCTGGACGACAATATCCGCGAAGATGTGGTCTATAATTTTATTGCCGAGTACAGCAGCGTGCCGAAAAATGTCCTGTTCAAGGATTATAGCTACCAGCATCCCTCTCTCTCCTTGCAAGGCCAGGCAGATGTCCTGGAAAGCGGCGTGGGCACGTATTACAGCTATGGAGAAAATTTTCAGGATCCCCAGGAAACCGCCAAATTCGCCCAGGTGCGCGCAGAAGGCTTCCAGTGCCGCCAGACACAGATGCACGGTGAAAGTCTTTGTCCGGCAATGCTCTCGGGCTACAGTTTCTCTCTGCAGAAACATTTTCATTCCGATTTTAATGGGGACTATCTGCTGACCAAAGTACAGCACAAGGCCAGAAACCGTACGGCCTTTACCACGGCCATGGGCACCCAGCGGCAAGCCGAGGAAAAGAAAAGCGTCTACTCCAATTCGTTTACGACCATCCCTTTGAAACAGCAGTTTCGTCCGCCCATCGATACGGAAAAACCCAAGTTTTTCGGTATGCTCAGCGCGCATATCGATGCCGCTGGTTCGGGCAAATATGCCCAGTTGGATAAATACGGCCGCTATAAGGTGATTCTGCCTTTCGATCTTTCAGGCCGCAAAGACGGCAAGGCATCTTCCTGGCTGCGTCTTGCCGAGCCGTACGCGGGATCCAATTACGGCCTGCATTTTCCGCTGCTCAAAGGGACGGAAGTGCTGATTACTTTTGTGGAGGGGGATATCGACCGGCCGGTGATCATCACAGCCATTCATAATTTTGAACAACTGAACCATGTCAAGGACAGCAACCAGCCCATCAACTCCATTACCACGGCCGGGGGAAATCAGATTGTTATGGGGGACACCGGCGGCAAGGGCTTTATCGGCTTCCGCCTGCCCAACAGCCAGGGTGGATGGGTCATTGCGGAATCGGACGAGGGGACAGGCAGCGGCAGTGCCGGGAGCCATTCCAGCGCGGAAGGCAAGGGCGGTGATGACGGCGGCGGCGAATCCGGCGGCAAATCCGGAGGTGGCGAAGGCGGGGGCGATAGCGGCGAAAGCGGGGGCGATAGCGGCGAAAGTGGCGACGATTCAACGTTCATGTCTTACGATAAAGAACACTTTGAAAGTTCTTTCAGTCAAAAAACAGAGATAACGGGCGGAACGAGCACGGAAATAGGTTTCGGCGTCAAAAATGAACTGTTTGTGGGCGGCAAGTCCGACCTCGCCGCCGGATTATCCTGGGGCGCCACCCTGGGGCCTTCCATGGAATACGCCTGGGGCGACAAAGTCGGGTTCGGCAGCGAAGAATTCAGTTGTCACGAAGAAAGAGCTTTTTTGCTGGAAGAGGAGTTTGAGGTCAAGGTTGGCCCGAGAGACACGCTGGTCACGACAATGAATTCACTTCGAACAGCGTTCAAAGCCCTGATAGCGTCCTCTATCGCCACATCTACTGAAAATTTTCTCTCCTTTGAGCTGGCTTTTAATAATAAAGAGAACCTCAACGACGGGTACCAGAACTGGGTCAGCCTGATGACGGATGGTTTCAGTCTGGCGGATATCGCATTCAGTTCGGCCATCATGATCTGGGTTCACAAGCTCCTGAACCAAGTGAAAACAATATCGCAGCAATCCTCGACGGCCGCCTCATTTACGCTTTCCAAAAAGCACGGCGTGGATGTCAAAGTGGACAGCGCCATCGGAGCAGAGGCGAAAGTGGCAATCGGAGTGGGGGAATCCATCCCTACGGTACAGCCCGGTCCTGTCGCAGGGGCTGCAGCAACGAACCTGGCATCCACGTCCACGCTGGATCCCTTGGCCAGTTCCCTGATTTCAATTGATGCAGGCGGAAAGTCGGTCACTGTGACGAATCAGGACACAGCCAGCCTGAAGCTCAATGAAGGTACTACGATCGATCTTCAGGTCAAGGGCGCCGGAGAACTTGTATTGACTGCAACGGATGCCAAACTGCTTTTTGGAGAAAATTCATCTCTGGTGATGGATGAAGATCAATTGACAATCACCTCGGGCGTGGAAACGAAACCGACTATTGAGCTTAATGAAGAACAGCTGTTGTTGAAATATCTGGATTGCTCAATCGAACTAGGCCAGGAAGGCATAGCCATGAAATCTCCGGCTCTCAAAGCGCAAGCCGACAGTGAAGTGAAAATCAATGCGGACGGCTTGATCTCTCTGGGGTGAAAAAACATGCGCATCCTCAAAACACCTCAAGTAGGTCTGCTGTTCCGGACGTTTCCCAGGGAAGGTGGATTTGCCCTGGCCGCCTCAGCGTACGCCTGTTTTTCCCTGGGGGAAAAAGACCAGGGCAGATTGCTGACTGAATCAAACATGTGGCAGCTGCTGCGCAAGGCCTTGCAGCCCAGTGATATTTTTGACATGGGGTTCCCGAAGCCCGGGGCCGAGTTTTTGATGTACGGGCGTTGCCATCCCGCCGCGGCCGGCTTCACGGGCATGACGGTACGCGTACAGGTGGGCGAGCGGAGCAGATCACTGCAGATCATGGGCCCGCGCCGCTGGCAGGGCGCGCACTGCGGCGCGCCAGAACCGCTGGAACCGGTGCGCCTGGACTGGACGCAGGCCTACGGGGGGCCGGAGTATCCGCAGAACCCCCTGGGCAAGGGCCATACGCGGGATAAAAAGACGGACGGCCTGGACGCTCCACAGCTTCTGATGCCCAATGAATTGCTCACCCGGCCGGATGAAGAGCACCAGCCCGTGAGCTTTGCGGCCTTGCCGCCTTTTTGGCCCCAGCGGACGCAATTGCTGGGCGCATTTGACGAGAACTGGAAATACAAGGACTGGCCCTATCTCCCCAGCGACAGCAAGGCGGAATATTTTTTTTCGGCCCAGCCGGGGCAACGTTTCGAGGGCTTTTTTCAGGGAAATGAATTTTTGACCATTGAAGGAGCCCACCCGCGCCGCCAGGTCATTGAGGGCAGACTGCCCGATCTGCGGGCCCGAATTTTTGCCATGACCCGAAAGAGCGGGGGCGGCAAATTTTTGGAACTACCCGTTCTGGCGGATACGCTCTGGCTGCTCCCCGAGCAAGAGGCCGCCATCCTCTGCTATCGGGGCGTATTGCAGGATGTGGAAGAGGACGCGTGCGACGTGGCTCATCTTGTCGCCGCTTGGGAACCGCGGCAAAGCGAACCCTTGCCTGAGGAGCACTATCTACAGCAGTTGCGAGCGGAAACCACAACAAAGAAAGTTCCTGCGGACGAAGACCAGGCAAGGCCTGCCCCTGAATCCGCCGGCTCTGCGGCGGAAACGGTTGCGTCAAAGAGAGAGCCGGAACCCCAAATTCAGAGCGAAGATCCTGTAGAGCATGAGATCAAAGCGCAAGTAAAAGCCTTCGAAACGTTTGTGAATAGCCGTATGGCTGAAGCCGGGCTCACGCCGGAAAAACTCGATGTGTTTCTGCAGTCCGTGCAGCCGGAGATCAAAACTCCGCATCCGGAGCCGGACTTGGATGAAAGCGTTGCGGCGTTGCAGCAAGAGGTGGAAAAAGTGCTTGCGGACCGGGGGCACGATCCGGAGGCCGTTGATAAAATTTTGCAGGCGAGACAGGCCGTACCGCCTACTCCGGAACAGGTGGAGCTTTTTTTCGAAAAAACTCTGGCGCGGCCCGGTCTTTCGGCCAAACAGCGCAGTTCCCTGCTGGAAATGCGTAAAACCCATGAGGAACTTGCAACCGTTTCCAGCCGACTTGATGTGCTGCACCGGGAAATGCAGTCTCCGGCCGCGCCTCCTCAAGAAGAGTTCTCCACAGGCTCTGCGTCGTCTGAAACTCCCCATAAGGAAGGGACGCTGGGCTACGCGGGCAAGGATTTTTCCGGAGCGGATTTTTCCGGGCGCAATCTCGCGTACGTGAACTTTCAGGACGCCATCCTCGAAGGGGCGGATTTTTCCAATGCCATTCTGGTCGGCGCGGATTTTTCCGGGGCGATTTTGAAAAAAGCCGTTTTTACAGGGGCGCAGCTGTCAGGTACGCAATTCGTCAGAGCCCAGGCCAATGGCGTACTCTGCAATCAGGCCAATTTGCTTGGGGCCAACCTGAGCAAAGCCGATTTTTCCAACAGCGACTTTTCCGAAGCCAGTCTGGATTGCTCGGAACTTGCGGGCTGCGATTTTTCCCATGCAACCATGCGTCAAATCACGGCCAAAGGAATACGGGCGGAAAAAATTTCTTGTGCCTACGCCGACCTGACAGAAGCGTTTTTTTGCAATGCCGATTTGCGGCAGGCGGATTTTTCCCACGCTGTTCTGTTGCAGGCGGTATTTCGCAAATCCAACGCCGACAAGGCGGAGTTTTACGCCGCAAATGGCGAGCGGGTATCCTTTTTGGACGCTTCCATTATCAATTCGCGGGCTGATCACCGAACGCGTTTGCGCAAGGCGGTTCTGCGCAACGTCAAATTGGACAACGCGCGCTGGAGCGGAGCGGATCTGACAGGAGCCCGGTTGTGGAATGTGACCCTGGACAGAGGTGATTTTTCCAATACGTCCCTGGAAAAAATAGTCATGCTTCGGGTAAAAGCGCGCTGGGCCAATGCCAACAAGGCCAGCATCGAAGGCGCGAGCCTGCGCCGGGTGAACATGTTTCGGGGAACGCTGCGCAAAGCCAGAATAGTCAAAACACGGGTCCAGCTGGCCAATCTTTTTGGGGCGGACCATTACGGCGTCTATATCAGAAACAGGCGGGCCAAGGATTCGAACATCAAACGTACGTTGCGCGAAAGGACTTCTGAAAATGCGTGAGATACTGCAGAAAATGATGGCCGAAGGGCAGACGATCAAAAATCTTGATTTTTCCGGCCAGAATTTATCAGGGATAGATTTCTCCGGCGCCATGTTTGAAAATGTGAATTTTCAGAATGTTGTACTCAATGAGGCGCTCTTGACGCGGTCCGTTTTCCAGGAGTGCACGTTTGACGGCGCCAAATTGCGTGAGACCGTTCTGTCCGATACGGAATGGGAGTCTTGTACGTTCGTGGAGGCGAATTTTACCAAGGCTCAGGCGAAAAACGCGGTTTTCGAACTGTGTGATTGCAGTAAAACGTGTTTTCAAAACAGTTGGCTGCCACAGGCCATTTTTACCGACTGCGTGTTCACGGATACGGATTTTTCCCATGCGGACCTGAACCGGGTCATGCTGCTGGGGGCGCAGCTGCAATCCGTACGCTTTCAAAACACCAATTTGCAAAAAGCCTTGTTGACGCAAGCCAATTTGGCCAAGCAGACGTTCGCCGGATGCACCCTGGTGTTGACCTGTTTCAACGGCAGCGACCTGCGGGGCGTACGCCTGTCCGACCTGGAGATTACCAACGCGTCTTTCAACGGCGCCGACCTTACCGACTCGCGATTTGAGAGGTGTCGGGGAAAATATCCGCATTTTCAGAAGGCCAGGGCCCTAAACACGGATTTTTCCAAGTGCGAATTGCCCATGGCGGTTTTTTCCCAGGCTGATTTGCAAGGGGCGAATTTTTTTTCCGCACAGCTGCAATACGGGCAATTCAGGGAGGCCGGCTGTATGGGAACCAATTTTTCCAGAGCGCAGCTGGACTATGCGGATTTTTCCAGAGCAAAGCTGGAAAAAACAGACTTTTCCTTTGCGTCGCTGCTTTCCACGAACATGCACCGTGTGGATATGAAGCAGGAAGGGTTTCATCAGGCGGATACGAGCAAGGTCAAAACCACGGACGCCTTGCTGGCGGAAGCCGAGGACTGGGAGCCGGAAGCGCCGTTGCGCGGCCGGCAGGGGCATGAGATTTCAAAAACAGAGAGTTGAGGAGCGCCTATGTTCGCTTGCACCATGGAAACCGGCATGGCCCTGGGCGTGCCGGATGTCTGTAAAACCCCGCCGGTAGGGGAGCCCGTCCCTTATCCCAATGAGGCGGAAATGCCCCTGGCCGAACCCACAGCCGAGAAGGTTCTGGTTGTGGGAACCCCGGCCCTGAACCTTTCCTCAACAGTTCCCATAACCTTGGGAGACACCACGGGAGTCATGGGCGGAGTGGCCTCCGAAACCGTAATGGCTGATATGAAATTTTCAGAAGGCAGCGAAAAAGTGCGGCTCGAAGGCAGTCCGGCCGTACGGTTGACAACGCCCACCACGCATAACAATGAAAACACGATCGGAGTGGTGATCGAACCCAGCCAGGAAAAAGTCATGATTCTGTCCTGAGGGGCGTATGCGACGGGTTAACAGGAGTTTTTCATGAGCAAACACGTACTGGTGCCTTTGGCAGAGGGCTTTGAAGAAATCGAGGCCGTGGCGGTCATTGATATTCTCAGGCGGGCCGGCGTATCCGTGACCACAGCCGCTGTGGGCGGCAATGGCCTGGAAGTGTCCGGAGCGCACGCCATTGCCGTGCGGGCTGATGCGGCCATAACGGATTGCGAAGACCAGGATTTCGACATGATTGTGCTGCCGGGAGGCATGCCTGGGGCGGCAAATTTGTCCGCTTCCAACGCCTTGCACCGTATTTTGCAAAAGCATAACGGCAACCAGGGGCTGCTGGGAGCCATCTGTGCTGCCCCAGCCGTGGTGCTGCAGCAAAAGGAATTGCTGGCCGGGCGCAAAGTTGCCTGTTATCCGAGTTTTCGGGAGCAGGTCAATGAAGCGAGTCGTACGGATGCACGGCTGCAGCTGGCAACGGGGCTGATTACCGCTGCGGGACCCGGAGTGGCGCTGGAATTCGGCATTGCCCTGGTGCGGGAATTGGTTGGAGAGGATGCTGCGGCAAGCATCGCCGGGGCCCTGTTGCTGCAGGCATGATTTGCCGGTTTTACCGCGAAGATGCTGCGCAGTTGTCAAAAACAAAAGCAGGGGCCGAATTGTTTGATTCCGACCCCTGTTTTCCCGGATGTCTGTAACCAAGGCATGTTATACTCAAGTTATGCTGAGCTGGATTCAGTCTGCAATTGGGCCAATTCCGACTGCAGAGAGGCCAATTCGGCTTGGAGAGTTTGCAGTTTTGCTGATTTGCTGTCGTCTGTTTCCGCTTCTTTAGCCAGGTTGGCTATCTGAGATTCTAAATTAGAGATCTGCTCCTGCAGCTCATCTATTTCGTCTTCGGTATCATCTTCATCGTCGCTGGAGCTGGAACTGCCGCTGGAACCGCTGGTCCCTTCCGTTTCTTCAGTTTCCTCAGTGCTTGCGCTTTCACCAGAGGCAATAGTGATAGAATCATCTTCCTCTTCCGTACTCTCTGTGGTGGTACCGTCTTCGTCAAGAGTGGAATCCATGGAAGAAATCAGCTCGCTGGTTCCGGCCTGTTGGGCAGTCATGTTGCCGGATTCTTCGAGTTCAGCAAGTTTTGCATACGCTTCTTCCGAAATTTCCACCGTGTCTCCGGAGGAAGAAGTACTCGCGATACTTGTTTCTTCGGATTCTTCACTGGTGGAAGAAGTTTTGTTTACATAATTCAATCCATCCAGGCTTTGGGTGTTAACACCAATGTCACCGATACTGGTCATGTCAGCCTCCTTAGAGCAGTTGTGATGAAACAGTCAGGGCCTTGCCTTATGTTTCTCACGCTCTGAGCCGCCGCGGATGTCGCCCCGCTCGCAACAAGGGTGGCGGTCAGAGAGAGGATTCTCTCTCTGGAAGACAACAAAAATCTGTTGCCTTCAAAAGTTGCTGTAATTCTGTTCGGCACTTTTTTCCCGAAGATTAATTTCTTCATTGGTAGGCCAAACCGTATTCATTGTTTTTTTTGTTTTGAATTAGTTGTAACTTGCTGTATTTTTGTCCTTTTTTGTTCTTGTTCAAGATTTCTTACGCTGTCCAACGTTTCGCTTTAGACAATATGAAGCATTTGTTGAACATTTTTTACTTTATTGCAGCAGATAAAAGGATGCCCTGCATTTTCTGCCTGCCCTGCCCGGTGACTTTTTCTTCCCCGAAGATCAAACAAACTCGGAAAAGAAACTATGTCTGGAAGCGGCTCGAGCTGATTGCCATCTCCCGGAACATCCCGAGCAAGCATGAGCGGACACGCAGGAATACGGCAAAATCGTTTTCCTGATCGGAATTAAAGCAAATTATATGCCTAAATAGGAGTGTGGGGGAAATTACTGGAGACGCAAAGGAAGCCTGATGGTCACCTGAAGCCCGCCTTCATGTCTGTTCTCAAGGGTGATGCCGCCGTCGTGGGTTTCCGCAACCTGCCTGGCGATGGCCAAGCCCAATCCTGCTTCACCTTTGATGCCGGAGGATTTGCCCTGCTGGAAAGGTTCCATGACGCGTTCGAGATCTTCTTCAGGCAGGCCGGGACCTTTATCCCGGATGAATATAAGCGCCAGTCCATGCCCATTGCCGGTAACTTCTTTGGCAATGACTTCTACGGTACTGTTCTCAGGCGTGTGGCGCACGGCATTGCGGATAATGTTGCGGAACATGCTGGAAAGTTGTTCCGCATTGCCCGAAACGGCTCCTTGGCCTGGGGCGGAAAGAAGTACCCGTTTCTGCAGCGCGGCGGCTTCTTCCGTGCATTCTGAAACAACCTGCTGCAACAGGGGCGACAGCTGCAGGGAGGCACGTACGGACTGCAACCACTGGAGGCGGACAAAATCCATAAGTTGTCCCGACAAGGAATTCAGCTGGTCCGAGTCCGTGCGGATACGTTCGATAAGCTGATTTTTGTTATCCGCTGAACCGTTTTTCACCAGCTCCGTGGCGATGGCCATGCGCGACAGGGGGGAGCGCATTTCATGAGAAATTTCACTGAGCAGAAGGCGTTGCGCCTGTTGTTTTCTGGCCATGTTCGTGGCCGTCCTGTTGAATTCTTTGGCAAGCCTGCCGATGGTGTCTTTTCGCCGCAGCAGCACCGGATCCAGTTGTACATTGAAGTCTCCGGCGGCCAGACGGCGCATGCCCTCTCGTAAATGGGCCACAGGCCGTTCGGCCGTATAGACCAACGCCGCGATGACCAGCATGGCCAGAATGATGCCCACGAGCCGGATGCTGACAATCTGGGTCAGCAGCGAGTCTTTGGCTTCCGGTTTTGTGTCTATTTGTTTGAGGCCAAGGATCAGTGCCTTACCTTGTGGTGAAAGAAAGGGGACGGCCTCGATTTTTTCCGGCAATAAATGAGTCTTAAAGCTGAATGCATCAATGGTATACCGCTTGTCTCGACCAGCGGTACGGGCTACTTCCTGCGCTTTTCGGTCTGGGCTCCCCATGAGCACTTTTCCGCTTAGCGCATCGTACAGGGCGTACTGGAAGCCATTGGCCTCATGCTGCTTGAGGTAGGCGTGGAGTTGCTCCATATCGCCGTGGTCAACCCAGTCCGCAAGCAGCAGCCCCGTGTTCTGCAGCATTTCCTGTCTGTTGATTACCCAGTTCTCCAGGATGGGATTGTGCCGCAGAAAAAGGTCGTAGGCTACCTGGGTGAGGAACATGGACCCCACCCCAATGAGCACAAAGGCAAAGAGGCGAATGCCCCAGATTTTCATGCAGAGGCCTCCATCTGCGGGGCTTCAGGGCCATGTGCGGAACCCATCAGAGGCATGTCGGTCTCTTCTTCCTGTGCGCCCTGGCTCAGTTCCACGGAATTGTAGATATAGCCCGTGCCGCGAATGGTGCTGATGCGTTTCCCGCCGTCAGGGGCGGGCCCGAGTTTTTTGCGCAGATTGCTGATGTGCACGTCCAGGCTGCGGTCATATACCGTGAGTTCACGTCCCAATGCATTTTTGGAGAGTTCTTCACGGGTGACGAGCATGCAACGAGATTCGAGCAGAGTCTTAAGGATTGTAAATTCAACAAAGGTTAAATGCAGTTCTTCATTACCCAGCCTTGCGCTGTGCGTCCGCAGATCCAGAGCAAGGTCTCCGTCGGTGAGTGTTTTGGACGCCGCAGGCGGTGCGGACTGGTTGTACTGCGTACGCCGGAGGATGGACCGCACACGGGCCAGGAGCTCTCTGGGGACAAAGGGTTTGGGCTGGTAGTCGTCCGCGCCCATTTCCAGCCCCACGACACGGTCGACTGAATCATCGCGGCCCGTGAGCATCAGCACCGGCAGCTGTGATTGGTTCCGCAGATCGGCAAGGATTTCAAAGCCGCTTTTGTCCGGCAGACAGACATCCAAAATGATCATGTCGCACACACCGGACAAAGCCATGTCCAGACCGGTGCTTCCTTCACTACAGGTCAAAACTTTGAATCCTTCAGGGGAAAAATAATCCCGGAGCATGGAGCAAAGTTCCTGGTCGTCGTCGATAATAAGCAGATTATGCATGACTTTTTCCTCTGTGCTGCAATTTTTTCCGTTTTCTTAACTAAAGTAGTTCGAGCAAGTACGAAGCCAATATTGGCTAACAAAAGCTAAAGATTTCCAAATATTACTTAAGTGTTCTTAATGTTAATTTGTTTTTTCTTAACCGACTTGGGCCCCCCTCGTGCAGAGAAAAAAGTGCACCCGGTTAATTATGCCGTGTAAATTTTATCCTAGTATTAGATTAAGACGCTCATAAGGTGAAAAAGGTAACACCTGCAAAGGAGAGAAAAAATGCAACTGTCAGCAACAGCAGATAAAAATAGTCATATCGGGGGGGTTGCTCAGCATGACCTCGACGGTTGCCTGTCCGGCGATAAGCTCTCTTGGGAGCGTTTCATGGAAACATACGATCGAGTGATACGCCGAGCAGTGCAGTGGACATTGAAAAGCAGGGCGGAAAAATTTGCCGCAGCTTCGGAAGTGGATGATGTCGTCCAAGAAGTCTACTACCGCTTGATCCGGGGAACCTACAAATTATTACGTACCTATGATTCGAAGCGCAGCTCCCTGACCACCTGGCTGTGTGTGGTTTCCCGCAGCGCCGCTTTGGACCATATGCGCAACCAGCGCTACATGCCCCACTGCGACATAGACGATCTGGACCTGGCCGCTCCAGCAGAGCTTCAGGAAGACGGTTATCTCTCCTTGCCGAACAATGTTCTCACGCCGCGCCAGATTTACGTATTGCATCTGAGCTTTGACAAGGATCTGCCCACCAGCGACATCGCGGCGCTTATGGATGTGCATCCGCAGACAGTGCGCAGTCTGCGCAACAGCGCCATCATCCGCTTGCGTGATTATTACGCACGGGGTGAGGTTCATTAAATTGAGGGAAAAAGAGATAAGAAATCATAAGTAAAGGTAAAGTACTGTAAGTATAGCATAGCTATCTGAAATAATAGAAAAAAGGAGAAGTTCAAAAATTGTGGGTTTTTCCTTGAACGTTCGACAAGGTGAGTAAGTCCTCAGAGAAGAGGGCTCGGCTGAGTTCACCTTACAACATTCAAGGAGGAGTGTTATGGCTCTTACAATCAACAGTAACTTGGCGGCTGCGACTGTCCAGAGAAATCTGGCCAACGCTTATGATGATCTTGCAACCTCAACCGAACGTCTGTCTTCCGGCCTGCGTATCAACAGTGCTGCTGACGATGCCGCCGGCCTCGCCGTCCGCGAACTCATGCGAGCGGACATCTCCGCATTGAACCAGGGCGTACGCAACGCCAACGACGCCATCAGCATGATTCAGACGGCTGACGGCGCGCTGGGTGTTATCGATGAAAAGCTGATCCGGATGAAGGAACTGGCCGAACAGGCGGCCACTGGTACCTACACCTCGACGCAGCGTTTGATCATCGATTCCGAATATCAGGCCATGGCTTCGGAAATTACACGTATCGCCAATGCCACTGACTTCAACGGGCTGTATTTGCTCAACGGAAACCTCAGCTCTGATGAGCATGATGGTTCCGGCCTCACTGCCACCGGCAAGATGAAGATCCACTTCGGTACCGCCAACGATTGTAGTGAGGACTACTACTACGTCCAGATCGGCTGTTCCACCGCCTCTGCATTCGGCGTGGGCAACCAGTCCGTGGAGGGGGCCGGCTACGCGATTTCCACGCAGCAGGCTGCCCAGGAAGCTCTGGATGCGCTCGATATAGCCATCACCTCCAAGGACAATATCCGGGCCCAGCTCGGCGCCTTGCAGAACCGGCTTGAGAACACCATTTCCAATCTGGAAATCCAGTCGGAAAACCTTTCCGCGGCGGAATCCCAGATTTCGGACGTCGACGTTTCGCTGGAAATGACGAACTTCGTGAAAAATCAGATCGTGACGCAGGCGGCGGTAGCCATGTTGTCGCAAGCCAACTCCTTACCGCAAATGGCTATGCAGTTGATCGGATAATGACATAGGATAACCAGGCAATCGGCCGGGCAGGCGCATGTCTGGCCGATTGTTTTTTTGCAGCTTCTCTACGGTGTTTCCTTTCCGATGGTGTTTTTCAGCGATCGGGCATGTGTGGTGTCGGATAATAAGAAATGTAAAGATAGAGTAAAAGTTATGTAAAATTTTTATAACTATTTAAAATAATACAATAAGGGTTAGGCGCAGTCGATTAAGGATTCACCCTTGAGTGTTCGAAAAGATAAATAAGACCTCCACAAAAAGGTCTTATTGGCGTTTCTATCACAACATTCAAGGAGGAGTGTTATGGCCTTAACGATTGCTAGCAACCTTATGGCGTCAACAGTTCAAAGAAATTTGAGCACCGCGTATGACGACCTCGCCACCTCGACAGAGCGATTGTCCTCAGGTCTGCGTATCAACAGCGCTGCTGACGATGCCGCCGGCCTCGCCGTCCGCGAACTCATGCGGTCGGACATTTCCGCATTAGAACAGGGCGTACGCAACGCCAACGATGCCATCAGTCTGATTCAGACGGCTGACGGTGCGCTCGGTGTTATCGATGAGAAGCTGATCCGGATGAAGGAACTGGCGGAACAGGCTTCCACCGGTACTTATACCTCCACGCAGCGTCTGATTATCGACTCCGAATATCAGGCCATGGCTTCGGAAATTACCCGAATTGCCAATGCGACTGATTTCAACGGGCTGTATTTGCTCAACGGAAACCTCAGCTCTGATGAGCATGATGGTTCCGGATTGAGTGCCACCGGCAAGCTCAAGATTCACTTCGGTACGGCCAACGATTGCAGTGAGGACTACTACTATGTCCAGATAGGCGTCTCCACTGCTTCGGCCTTCGGTGTGGGCAATCAGTCTGCAGAGGGCTCGGCAGGATACGCCATCTCCACGCAGCAGGCTGCCCAGAACGCCCTGGACGCCCTCAACACCGCCATTGTCTCCAAAGATAACATCCGGGCTCAGCTCGGCGCCATGCAAAACAGGCTGGAGAATACCATCTCCAACCTGGAGATTCAGGCGGAGAACCTCTCGGCGGCCGAATCGCAGGTTTCAGATGTGGATGTCTCTCTGGAAATGACCGAGTTCGTGAAGAATCAGATAATCGTACAGTCTGCAGTGGCCATGCTGTCGCAGGCGAACTCGCTGCCACAGATGGCCCTGCAGCTGATCGGATAGTCACGTAACGTAACTTGGAGTATCGTCCCGGCAGGTACCAACTGCCAGGTCGACGTCGGAAAAAGTGATTCGTGCAGGTAAGCATTCCTTGGGGGGAAAGATTTACCGTTCGGAATCACATGGAAGGATTCATTCCAGAATCATGCCAGATATGACAGGGGCGGCCTTTCCGGATACTCGGAAAAGGCCGCCCTTTTGACTTTAAGTGAGAGAGCGTTATGGGTTCTTGAAGTAACTGCCTAAATTATATGAAAATAGTAAAAGGCAGATTTTGCCGGGCCCTTGAAAATAGAGATGAATTTATTTTTTATCCAAGGACTGCCAAAAAACGAAAGGCAAGGGATTGCCGTTTCGCCGGGCGCCTTGGTGTGAGAACGTCAAAATAATATTAGCTGAAGAAAAAAATGATCCGCAGGCGTAGTGGTGCTGCGTTAAGGGGCCTTTTTCCCTGAAAACGCCGCATGGTGGCATTCTGGCCAGGCGTAGCGGAAAGGAATGAGGAACACGCCCTAACCGTAAAAGGGCTGGATAATCCGTTCCAGCACGCCTTGAACTTTGGAAATGGCTACACCGTAGTTAGTCACGGGCACGCCCTGGCGCTGGCATTCGCGAACGCGGCGCAGCATCTCCGCGCGGTTGGTCATGCACGCGCCGCAGTGCACGGCAAGAGCGAACTGATCGAGATCGTCGGGAAAATCGTGCCCGGAGTAGATAGTGAATTCGAGTTCCTTGCCGGTATACTGGGTGATCCAGCGTGGAATCTTGACCCTGCCGATATCATCGGCCACTGGGTGGTGCGAACAGGATTCCGCCATCAGTACGCGGTCTCCGTCCTGAAGCCCGTCAATGGCCTTGGCCCCGGCCACCAGGCTGTCCAGGTCGCCTTTGAACCGGGCGAAGAGTGTGGAAAAGGTTGTCAGCCGGACATCCGGGGGCACGTCTCCGGCCACCTTCAGCACCACCTGCGAGTCCGTGATCACCAGCGAAGGCTTGCGGCTCAGGGATTCCAGCGTGGCGGTCAGTTCGCGTTCCTTGGCCACCAGGCCGATGGCGTCGCAGTCAAGTATTTCCCGCAGCACCTGTACCTGCGGCAAAATCAGCCGCCCTTTGGGCGCGGCCAGGTCTATGGGCACCACACAGACCACCAGATCGCCTTCGTTGATCAGATCTCCGGCCAGCACAGGTTCTGCCTTGAGTTCGGCGGGCGCCATTTCGATTAGCAGCTCTTTGAGTTCCCGGACTCCCTGTCCGGTGAGCGCGGAGGTTTGGATAGTCCGGACCTGACCGGGCATATCCGGCAAGGAGCCGCCATTGAGGTCGGATTTGTTGAAAACCAAAATAAACGGAACTTCCAGAGCGCGCAGTTCGGCCATGAGTTTTTGTTCGTACTCGGAGATGGTGCCGTCGCCAACCACCACCACGGCCACATCCGAACGCAGCAGCACTTTGCGTGTTGCCTTGACGCGCATCAGACCCAGTTCGCCCGTATCGTCCAGCCCGGCGGTGTCGTAAAAGGTCACCGGGCCGAGGGGCAACAGTTCGTATGCCTTGGCCACTGGGTCTGTGGTGGTTCCGGGATGGTCGGAAACAATGGCGATTTCCTGCCCGGCAATGGCATTGATCAAAGCGGATTTTCCGGCATTACGGCGTCCGGCCAGCGTAATCACCAGCCTGACACCCCTGGGGGCTTTTTCGGACATAGCTACTCCGGCGTACGAAGCCTTGCGGTGTTGGGGGTTGGGGGCCAGTACGCGGGGGCTCTTCAGGTTTCGGAGCGTATCCCGAAGCCGAACCGCGCCTGTGCCCGGATATATCGTAGAGCCGCCGTGACGTATTCTGCAGCCGCGACAGCTGGACCAAGTTGTAATTATTGGCGCTGTGCCGCCCTAATCATTTGTCCTTCGTGTTGTCCTGCTTTGAGGATTCGGGGGTGATGCCCGCATAGTCCCCGTCCGTAAAGCCCAGCTTGCGCATACGCTTGGGGGAGAGCAGCTCCTCGATACGCGTTCGGCTGGCGATGCCGCGTTCCACCAGCAGGTCCGCCAGCGGGACGGCGGTGGCGTCGGATTCCTTCAAGTACTGTTGCACCTGTTCGTAGCCGATCACCGGCACCAGTACGGTAGCCAGAGCGCGGCTTTGCGCCACGAGTTCGGCACAGCGTTCGGTCCGCGGTCGAAGGGTGCGGATGCAGCGCGTGTCAAAAATACGCACGCTGTTTTTTAGCAGTGCCAGGGATTCGAGAATGTCGTGGGCGATGAGCGGCAGCAGGTGGTTGAGTTCGAGCTGCCCCAGGGAGGCGGCCGTGGCGATGGTGGTGTCGTTGCCCATGATTTTCAGCCCGGCCTGGACCACGGCTTCGGGGATGACCGGGTTGATTTTCCCCGCCATGATGGAGGATCCGGCCTGGAGCGGTTCGAGTTCTATTTCTCCCAGCCCGGCGTACGGGCCGCTGGCCAGCAGCCGCAGGTCGTTGCCGATTTTGACCAGATTCACGGCAAAGGCCTTGAGCATGCCCGAAACCTCCACAAAGGCGTCCAGGTTCTGAGTGGCGTCCACCAGATTTTCTGCCCTGGCCAGCGCCAGACCGGTCAATTCTTTGAGGCGTTCCGTGGCGCGGAAAATGAAGTCCCTTGGCGCGCCCAGGCCCGTGCCCACGGCCGTACCGCCCAGATTGACCTGCTTGATGCGTTCGCGGCATTTGAACACCCGCCAGCGGTCACGGGCCACGGCTTCGGCGAATGCGCCGAATTCCATGCCCAGAGTCACGGGCACGGCGTCCATCAGCTGCGTACGCCCGACCTTGAGTACGTCCTTAAAGGCGTCCTCTTTGAGTTGCAAAGCTTCCTGCAAAGAGGCGGCAACCGTTTCCAGGTCCTTGAGTTCGAGCAGGCAGGCAACGCGTAGGGCGGTGGGAAAGACGTCATTGGTGGACTGGTGCTTGTTGACGTGATGGAACGGATGCACCAGGGTGTAATCGCCTTTTGTGCCTCCGAGCAGTTCAATGGCCCTGTTGGCGATGACTTCGTTGCAGTTCATGTTGGCGGAAGTGCCTGCTCCACCCTGGAAAGCATCAACCAGGATGTGGGCGTCCAATGCCCCCTCGGCGAGCTCACGGCAGGCGCGGATGATTGCTTCGGCAGTTTCCGTTTCCAGATAGCCGTATTGCAGATTGGTGCGTGCGCAAGCTTCCTTTACCAGGCCCAGGGCACGGATGAACACTCGCGGCAGTTTTTGGCCGGAAAGCGGAAAGTTTTCCAGCGCTCGAAGCGTATGGATGCCGTGGTAGGCATCGGCAGGAAGTTCACGAACGCCCAGACTGTCGGTTTCTTTTCTCATGGAGATCTGTCCGTATTTCAGAAATCGCCCGAAGCAGGGAATAAACGCGCTCACTTTGCGGTTCGGGCGGATTGTGCAATCCGGAAAAGCAAATGCGGTTTTTTTTCTCTCTGCACTCCGGCAGGTAAAATGAGTACACCTTTTATTAAGAAAAAATTTAGCAGCTAAATAATTTTTAAAACCGGTTTTTCGAGCACCGCCATCGTATTACTTCAATGCGCATTATGCAAAATAGGACAGGCTGCCAGTTTTGTGTTTTGTCTTGGTGCTCGTTGCGTAGTAAGGCTCCCACAGGATCAGACTAAAAAGGATTTGACACGTACGCCATCCAGCATACCGAGTTTTCCTGTAAAGGCGCCAACTTCGTCAGTGGTGGCTTCGATAATAAGACTGATGACGCTGATCTCGCGTTCGGGGCAGGGCAGCCCGAGACGTCCTATGATCAGGTGCCCGTTGTCGGCGAGGATGGTGTTCACCATCTGGGCGGATTTCAGTCTGTCCTTTATGAAAACGCCGATAACTCCGATCCGCTTATCCATGATATTCTCCTTGCTATAATGGGGGAACGGTTGCGGGGTGTCAGCGTTTCTGACGCACGCCGGGAAAAATGGACAAAGGGTGTAGGAAGAGAAGCGAACCTGACAGGGCAAGTTCCTGACTCCCACCTTTTGGTTCAGAAATTCCTTCCCGCGGGCAGTTGTTCTCCACGTTAAAATCAGTCAAAAAGAGGTCAAGTCGTTTAATTTTTTAGCATTAAAAGTATTGTGAATAATAGCACAATGTCAGTTTTGTTGCAATGCGCGGAGCTGAAAATTTTTTGTAATGCCGTCACTTGAACGAATATTCTGATTGTATATTAACTAAGTAGTACTACTAGTTGCAAAGGCCGGGGGTAGCCCTCTAAGAGGGAGACATTACTGTTGCCGGGTACTCGGGCCGTTTCCGGCGGCATTTCGCGAATGACAGGAGAGCGGCGCAACCACCGTGTACGTACATGTATGAACGCGCCGGGTGGAAACGCTCAACCCTTGGATCAGTGGCCCCTCGCCGCAGGTTGAATCGTAGAGTGCTTAGATAGCGAGTTTTACGCCTTTGCCTTTGAGAGCTTTCAGCGCGGCACTACGGTCGGTGTAGTGCGTATGCAGCAGGTGGTGGGACTCGTGTCCGCACGGTCCTTCTTTGAGGAAACCGTCCTGTTTGCCGTACAGAGCAACAATCATGGGGTTGTCCTGAGACTTTTTGTACTCGTAGAGTTTGTCGTTACTGTCAGCGGCGTAGACAGCCTGTTGACGTTTTTCGACAAATTTCATGACGGAGGCAACGGCCTCTTTGGTCACGTTCAGGCCAAGGACGGCATAGCCGCAGGCAATACCGGCCACTTTGATGAATCCACGTCTGGATATTTTGGTGAAGTCTCTCATTCTCGTCTCCTTTAGCCCATGCTTCTCATTCTGAAGCGTTTGTTGATCTTGGCGACAGTGCTGCGGAACAGGGATGCGCGAATTTCCGGATCCAGAGGCTGTCCGCCGCCGTTGACGCAGCCGCCTGGGCAGGTCATGACTTCGATGAAGGCGTAGGGAGACTTTCCTTGGCGAATCTGTTCCAGTACTGGAATGGTGTTGGCCAGTCCGCTGATGACGCATACTTTGGCATCGCCAAAGTTGGGGATGGTGACGGTGGCTTCCTTGACGCCCTCATGCGCGCGGACGGCTTTGATGTAGGGGTCTTTGAGTTTTTCACCGGAGAGCACCTCGTACGCCAGGCGTAGCGCGGCTTCCATAACACCGCCGGAGCAGCCGAAGATCGTTGCGGCGCCGGTGGATTCTCCCAACGCGCGATCGGGCTGCTCGTCAGGCAGGGACTTGAAGTCGATACCGGCTTTTTTGATCATGTAGGCCAGTTCGCGGGTGTTGATGGTCGCGTCGATGTCTCTGAAACCGCTGGCATTCATTTCCGGGCGCATGCCTTCGTATTTTTTGGCGATACAGGGCATGATGGAAACCGTGTACAGTTTCTTGGCCGGAGTTTTGGCCACTTCCGAGCCGTAGGTCTTGGATAGAGGGCCGAGCATGCCGATGGGCGATTTGCAGCTGGAGACGTTGGGCAGCAGATCCGGGTAAAAGGTTTCAACGAATTTTACCCAGGCGGGGCAGCAGGAAGTGAACTGCGGCAGCGGACGGGCATTGGGCTTGCCTTGTTCCTTGATACGGTGGATCAGCTCCGTACCTTCCTCCATGATGGTTACGTCGGCGGTCCACTCGTTGTCGTTGATGATGTTGAAGCCGAGTTTGCGCAGGGCCGCATGCATTTTGCCGCCCACGTAGGTGCCGGTGGGATAGCCGAAGCACTCGCCCAGGCCGTAACGTACGGCAGGTGCGGGCATGGAAACCACGACCGTATCCGGATCTTTCAATTTTTCGAAGATTTCATCGATATACGATATTTCTTCGTAGATAGCTCCGAACGGGCAGTTGATCAGACACTGGCCGCAGTTCATGCAGGCAGCGGGATCAACGACATGGCGTTTTTCCTCATCTCCGTAGGGCTGAATGGCGCCAGTGGCGCACACTTCTTCACAAGCGCCGCACGACTGGCACTTTTCCGGGTCGACCTGAACGAAATACAGCTCGTCAGGATTCTTCCCTTTTGGGGCGTTCGCTTTCAGTAAAACACCTTCAGCATCCAACATGTCATTCCTCCTTGTATGTGTTCCAAACGGAATAAAAACACGGTGTCTCAGGGACTCCGGGTTACGACTACGAAGGAACAGGCCAGGGATCGCGGGATCCAAGACATGAGCTAAGCATACTTATTCTGAAAAAGTAACACCTAAAAAATACGCAATATAATATTTTATGTCAATCAAGAGTTTTTATTTGTGAATAGTTTCACAATTGAATGAATTGCCTGAAATGATGAGAGAGTTGAGTGTCAAACTGCCAGAGATAGCAGCTCAAGGCGGTATACTCTGGAGACGTTGGCGGGAATGCTGGAATGAAAGCCGGCGCATACGAGCGAACGGCTGATGTGTTGCACTGCTTTGCGTACGCTCTGGCAAACGGGTTTGCTGAGGCAGAGCCCCGAGTTGTTTTGGATTTCAATAAGCAAAAAACGCAGCAGGTCGGGGGCAGGGGAAAACAGGGCAGCTTTGGCCAGGGAATCCAGTACGGAATTGCACAAGGGCGCAACATCGGCAGAGAGGCGACAAAAACTTTGATAAGCGGGGAGGTCGAGGCTGCGGAGAGTCCCCGGAAAGAGTCCGGCAGAAACCCCATGCACGATAAAAACCAGTTCGTTTCCTTGGGTACAGAGTCCGGTTTTCCAGGCTTCCAATCCCAAAAAGGCATAGGATACGCGCGGATGCTTCGGCTCCTGCTGCAGGGCTTCGAGTACGTAACCGCCCGCGCCGAAATCCCCGGCAAAAAAATCGCCGAGCCCTACAACGGCTGCCCGTTTGTCCATGCAGTTACTCCTCAAGTCGAACGTTGAAAAAAAACGGCCCAAATTGTTCTGAAAAGAATTGCTCCAGTAGAAAAGTAGCATACAAAGTTGACGAAACGCAATATCGTGTCACAGTCATCGCGTAACATGTAGAGGAAATGCCTGCTTCGTCCAGTCTTTCGTTTTTTTCATGTTTTATCCCATGACGGCTTTGTTTGGGGGCGTACCTCAAAGAATCGAATCTTAACTTTTGTTAGGTTTGGGTAAAAATATGGAACCTTGGGAAAATTGCGCAGTTTTTTTGAAAACATGTGTCATCTTATTTTTTTTGATTCCGAAAATATAGGCTGATAGATTTGTTCCTCCTGTTTTCAGGGGCACTCTTTGGTTGGTGAATCATTTGGAAGAAAAACCCGTTTCCATGGAAGAAGGGTTTGGAAATATTTTTTTGAAACAGAACCAGATGGTTGATTGGGTTGTACAATGGAGGGCTAATCTGTATAGTCCGCGGAAAGGTCCAAAGGTTAGAGGAGTAACTTTATTTAACTCTTAGCATGGAGTGAAGAAATGTCTATTGTTATTGATGATGATGCTTGCATGGGTTGCGAATCGTGTGTTGAGATCTGTCCTGACGCTTTTGAAATGAACGCTGACGGCGACAAGGCTATTGTAAAAGATGCCGACTGCAGCGCCGACTGCGTGGAAGAAGCCATCGACGCCTGCCCCGCAGAGTGCATCAGCAAGGGCTAGTTGTCTGCCAGAATAGTTAGTCTGTTGCCGTCCTTCTTGGATTGCACACCCTGACCGGCGTTTTTGTCGTATGAAAATGCCGGTTTTTTATTTTGTTATTCCGTTTAAACAATATCCGCTTCAATCCATACCGTATTTTTTGAGTTTTTTGTGCAAGGTTGCCCTGGTGATTCCAAGTCTCCTGGCCGCTTCGCTTTTGTTTCCGCGGACCTGGTCCAGTGTGCTGAGGATGGCTTTTCGTTCGAGTTCTTCCAGCGAGCCTCCTTCGAAGAATTCGGGGGCGGGATCGACGGCAATAAATCCGTTGTCCTGCGTTTGCAGATGCAAAGGAAGTTCCTTTTCGCTAACATAGTCGCCGGGAGCCATGATCACAGCGCGCTCCACGGCGTTTTCCAGTTCGCGTACGTTGCCCGGCCAGCCAGCCTTGAGCAGAGTATCCATTGCCTGCGGCGTAAACCCCTTCAAGGGTTTGTTGTTTTTTTGCGTAAAGCGGAACAGAAATTCCTGGGCCAGAAGGGGGATATCCTCAGTCCGCTGGCGCAGTGGCGGAGATTCGAGCAGAACTACATTGAGCCTGTAGTAGAGGTCTTCCCGAAAACGCCCGGCAGCGGCCTCTTCCCGCAGGTCCTTATTGGTGGCGGCCAGAATACGGACATCGACTTTGATGGGGTATTCGCCCCCGACCCGCTGGATTTCCCGTTCCTGGAGCACCCGTAACAGTTTGGCTTGCACCGAGGCGGAGATTTCGCCGATCTCATCCAGAAAAATGGACCCCGAATCCGCGGCTTTGAAGCGGCCTTCACGCAGTTTGTCCGCGCCGGTGAAAGCGCCTTTTTCATGGCCGAACAGCTCGGATTCCAGCAGGGTTTCGGAAAGGGCCGCACAGTTAACCGTGATCATGGGACCGTTTTTTCGGAAACTGAGTTCATGGATTCCCCGTGCGATGAGTTCCTTGCCGGTACCGGATTCGCCTGTGATCAACACAGTGGCGTCGCTCGGGGCAACCGTGGCGATCATTTCCTTGAGCCTGCGCATGGGGGGACTGGTGCCGAGCAACCTGTCCAGAGTTTTAGTCGTTGGCAGCTGCGTTTTGAGGCGGGCGACTTCGCTCTGCAGCCGCGTATGATCCAGAGCCCGTTCCAGAGTCAAGCTGAGTTCATCCGTGTCCAGCGGCTTGGTCAGGTAGTCGTAAGCGCCGGATTTCAGAGCCTCAACAGCCGTGGGTACGGACGAATAGGCGGTCATGATCAGGACGGGAATAGCAGGGTTGTAGGTCTTGATTTCCTTGAGCGCCTCTATGCCGCCCATGGAGGACATCCTGACGTCCATCAATATCAGATCGAAAGGCTGCGTATGCACTGCGTCCACAGCCTGTCTGCCGTCGTCGGCCTCCTGGATCCTGTAGTCCCAGTCCTTGAGCAAGGCTTTGAGCATGGCCCGGTGTCCGGGATCGTCGTCAACGATCAGTATGTCAGGTTTCATGCGTATCATTCGGATATTCGTAGCGGATGTCGCCACGTAAAGGCAAATGGATTTCGAAGCAGACGCCCGTATCGATGTTGTTGCTGACGCGGATTTCGCCGCCATGGGCTTCAATTATTTTTTGCACCACGGCCAGTCCCAGTCCGGTGCCTTTGCCTTTTGTCGTGAAATAGGGTTCGAAGATTTTTTCCAGAGCGTCGGGAGGAATGCCTGGGCCGTTGTCCGTAATTCGGATGCAGAGTGAATGCTCGTCAG
Organism: Desulfovibrionaceae bacterium; assembly: GCA_963677785.2. Classification (GTDB taxonomy): domain Bacteria; phylum Desulfobacterota; class Desulfovibrionia; order Desulfovibrionales; family Desulfovibrionaceae. The sequence continues at coordinate 2,373,123 of CAXXDH010000003.1, forward strand.
CGGCCTGGGCAGCTTCGGAGACAAGGGTTTCGATACGCAGCACTCCGCCGTTTTTCATGGCTTGAATGCCGTTGATGCAGATATTGAGCAGAGCCTGCGTGAACTTGTCGGAATCAACGTCCGTGGCTGGAAGATCCGGAGCCAGTCGCTGTTCCAGGCGTACGCCGGCCACTTCCGCGTCACGGCGTACCAGGCGCAACGTCCGTTCCACCAGGGGATTGAGGTCGTTCCGCGTGGTTCGCAACTCCGTGGGCCGCGCCAGCTCAAGTAGTTCCGTTATGGATCTGTTAAGTCTGTCCGCTTCCTGAATCAAAACCTGAGCATTGCTGCATTCTTCGCTATCAGCAGCGAATTTTCCACCGAAGTAGGCGGCAAAACCGCGTATCGAACTGAGAGGATTACGGATTTCGTGTGCGACACCCGCGGCCATGGTGCCGATGGCGGCGAGCTTTTCCCGATGTCTGACTTCCTCCTGCAAGCGTTTGATCTCGCGCAGATCGCGTAGCATGTAGACTTTCCCCACGTAGTGCCCCTCTTCCGTGGCCACCACTGCGGCGCTGATGGAAAGCGGAAGGGGCTTGCTGGATGAAAAAGCGCAAAGGCATTCGCGTTCCAGCACGGGCTGTCCGGGCTGCCCGTGAGCTGTCATTTCCAGCAGTGTGTCCGGCAAAATCTCTGCCGCTGGTTTGCCCGTCAGCAGAGCCCGCGAAGCCCCCAAAAGGGCTTCGGCAGGATCATTGACAAGGGCCACGCGTTCGTCCGGGCCTGTTACCACTATCCCAACCGGAATATGCTCCACCACTTCGTCGGAAAAGGCGCGCGCGTCCAGAAGCTGGCGTCTCGATGCCCTGTAGCTTTGCCCCCAGAACAAGGCCAGTATGCCCGCCAGTCCCAGCAACAATATAATGGTGGAAATAAGCAGCGTGTTGCGGATGTCCGCTTTGCGGGCGGCCTCAAAGGGAGCGGTGTTCATGCCCAGAAAAATGAAGAGTTGCTTGCCCGCGAGAGGGATCCAGCCCATGCCCGGGCGAGGTGGTTCGGCAAAGAAAAAAGGAGCCGGATCGCGCCGGCAGAGTTGTCTCTCGGATTCGGCTGGCGACTTGGTTTCCGGACCAGGCTGTGGTTCCGGTTGCTGGTCAAGGGAGAAATCATCTTTGTTTGGAATGCGTGGGGGAGGCCGTCTCCTGGGGCTGATTTGCGGTTTGAACTGGCGGTAGACCAGAAATACGTTTCCCAGTTCGCTGTCATTGAAAAATTTCCAGCCGGCCGTTGGTTGAGGGGAAAGATCCCGAAGCGAAGCAGGGGTAAAAATTCGTTTTCCTATGCGCTGCGGGGCGTTTGAGAGCAGCACTTTGCCCTGGGCGTCGGTAATGACCAGAAACTGGATATCCGAATGTTTGGTGGTTTCCTCCAACAGCATGCTGATCCGGGCCTGGTTGCCCAGGCCGCCGCGAATGCCTGCCCTGGAAGCGGCCTCGAACGCGCTCAACAGGGCATCGCCTTCATTAAGCATCAGTCGCGTCAGATTGTGCTTTTCCTGCCGGACGTTGAAAGCAAACAGCAAGCCTACAACTGCGGCCAGTATTGCAATCGCTCCCGCCATGACCAAAGGAGAATAACGCAAAGGAAATTTTGGAGATCTGTTTCGCATCAGCCTGTTGTTTCCTTATGTGATTTTTTGAAAGCGAGTCTGAGCCAGGACGCCAATTGTCTTAATAAGTGTAAAGCAGAATGCAGGCCATTTTTTGTAAAAAAGAGTTTTTTTGAATAACATACTGTTTTTGTTGATTGTTATAGAAAAGGGAGGCCTTTTCGGAAAGTTGTAACCATTTCTGAATGGGCACCATCTATACACTTAACAGGGGCGTATTGCATAGAAAATATACACTTCGCCCCCGGTAACTGGCGACAATGTAGTACCTGCTGCCGAAATAAAGACGCAGCGTTCAATGCAGCAGGTCGAAAGCCTTTGTACTGCATTCATTTACGTTACCCGGGACGAAGAAATAACGAATAAATAGTATACACCTACTGGCAATCGATGTGCGCTATTTTTTGATTTATTGAATAAAAACAGCATGTTGTGGCTTTGGCTTGCTGTTTGCTCAGACGAAATCGAACCAAAACAACTGATGGAGGTTGTACAAGAATGAAGAAGTCCTATCTAGCCGTAGCGTTGATTGTGGCCTTGGCTCTGTCTACAGGATTCGCATTTGCAGATGAACCGGAACAAACTCCTGAGAAACAAGCTTGCACCGAACAGAGCAAGGGACCAAAGAAAATTGACCCCGCCGCTATCGCCAAATTTAAAAAGGATACATTGGAACAGCGCAAGAAGCTTGCTGGTGCGTATGCCGCCATGGGAGCGATCATGAAGCAGGAATCTCCTGACGCGGAAAAGGCCCGTGCTCTGGCAGAAGAAATTTTCGGATTGCGCGAACAATTGCTGGCCAAAACCATGGAAAGCAAGTTGCCGCCCTTCATGGCTGGTGTTGAGCCGGGTTTTGGTCCGCAAGGCAAAGGCCCTGGTTTTGGTCCCAAGCCCATGGGGCCCAAAGGCAAAGGTCCCGGCTTTGGCCCTCAGGGCAGAGGCCCCGGCTTTGGTCCTCAGGCCATGGGGCCGGGGTGCGGACCGCAGGGTAAAGGTCCCGGCTTCGGCCCTCAGGGCAGAGGCCCCGGCTTTGGTCCCCAGGCCATGGGGCCGGGGTGCGGACCGCAGGGTAAAGGCCCCGGCTTCGGCCCTCAGGGCAGAGGCCCTGGTTTTGGTCCCCAGGCCATGGGCCCTGGGTGCAAGGCACAATAAGTTTATCATTTCCCTCACAGACGAAAGGGGCGTCAAGCCCCTTTTTTTGTGGGGAGGGTGCGCCTGGATATTGCAGCCGCTACTTGACATGGTTCTGCAGGTTAATTAATTCGTTGCTACCTATTTTTGAAAAATCAAATCAATTTCCAACTTCCTACCTTACGCACGAAAATGATATTTTTTTGTTCCGAGCAAGCAGAAAAACTACGTTTCCTTTTTCTGATCATCACATCAGCCTTGTGTATGCTTTTGTTTTGTCACGTAATCGCTGAAGCCGACAATGTTCCTCAGGGAAGGGCGGATATCATTTTGCTGCAACCTGCCGGGAAAAAACAGGTGCGCGCTGTCCCGTATTTGCATGACCTGCATACGGACAGTTTGGGCAAGGAGCAGGATTCGTGCAAGTCCTGTCATCCCAAACTGGGCAAAAAGAATTGGCTTTCACCAAAGTACATGCGCCGGATGCAGGCAGACCAGATCTCAGGCAAAATTGATCTGAAAGAGCTGTATCACACCAATTGTATCGGGTGCCATCAGCGCAGAGAGGAAGCGGGCAAAACCGGCGGCCCCACGGCCGTTTTCTGCGGCAAATGCCATGGGGCCAAAGAGGATTATCGTTCCGAATTAGAGCCTTTCGAGATGGGAAAGTCGCTGCATATGCGGCATATTTTCGGGATTGACAAAGCCAGGCCCATATTCTCCTGCCAACTTTGTCATCACACCTATGATGAAAAACTCGACCAGGTTGTCTATAAAAAAGGCAAGGAAGACAGCTGCAGATATTGTCATAAACAGACGGAAACCGAACAGCATGGAGATACGGTGATTTCCCTGGCGGATGCAGCCCACCTGAACTGCATTTCCTGCCACAGAAAGCGGATAGGGCAAAATAAGACGCATGGCCCCATTTCGTGTTCCGGATGTCATGGACACAAGGAACAACAGGCAATTCAGAACCGTGATGACGCGTATCAGGCCGCACACACGTTTCCTCAACTGGACAGGGGCCAGCAGGACTATTGCTCGGTTCACCTGGCGGATGGTGTGCCTTCGCCGCAGTGGCAACACAAAGTCGACTTTATGCCGTTGGTGGCTTTTCCGCACCGTGCCCACGAAGACAATGAGAAAAGTTGCCGCGTCTGCCATCATGCCTCCATGGAACCCTGCGCCAAGCGATGCCACACGCTGGATGGCAGCGCCGAAGGGGATTACTGGACATTGCGCGAAGTGATGCACAGCCCGAACAATACGCGCGGATGTGTTGGCTGCCATGCGCAGAAACAGGCCGAAAAGCAGTGTGCCGGATGCCATTCGCCCGAACGCCGGGGCGTGCTGCGTCAGAGCCAGTGCAGTGCCTGCCACATTATAGATCTGGAAGACCCGCGCAAAGATAATTTTGCCAAGACGTTTTTGGTAAGAAAGTTTGGCAAAGAGGGGCAGAAAGCCAGGGAAAAACGTCCGCGGGTCAGGACAACGTATCCTGAGGCCGACATTCCCGACCAGGTGCACATCGATAAACTGGCCAAAGAATGGCGCCCGGCGGAAATGCCGCATCGCCGGATTGTCCGGTATCTTGTCGACCAGGCGGGTGCCAGTGATCTAGCGGCGTATTTTCACAGTTCTCAGGGGACATTTTGCCAGGGTTGTCATCACAATCAGCCCGCTGCAAAAATACCCTCGGCATGCTCGCATTGCCATGGCAATGGCCTGTCCCGTACGCTGGAAAAATTGCCGGAACTCAAAGACGCCTACCATAGGGCTTGCATTGGCTGCCATCAACGCATGGGGCTTGACATCGGAACGGATGGCAAGAAACCCATGGCGCCTGGCCCGGAAGATTGCCAGGAATGCCACAAGGCCAGGCAATAAGTCTACGATTTTTCTACAGTAGCGACGAACAGAAGGAGAGCAGCATGATTTCGTTTCTTACTGGCCAGTTGCTTTGGTTTTCTTGTGTTTTTTTTGTCGCCGGCTGCCTGGTCCGGTGTGCAATGCTCTATACGAATATTTTTCCGAAACAGCTGGTCCGTGGAAAAGAACAACCTCACGAGGCTGATGTCTGGCAGGCGCCATGCGCCCGAAAAGGGCGTGAGAATGCTTCTGATCCGGTGCCGCTGTCCTTGCCCACCTGGATTTTGGTTCTGCTGGTTGTGCCCGCACCGTTTTTTTACCAGGGGCATGCGGATTTGTTGTCCTTGAACTGGCATGTCGCCTGGCCTGCGTTTCCCCACTCGTATAGCGATATTTTGGGGATTGCCGCTCTGGCCGTAACCTTGCTGGCCGCTCTCGGCATTGTGAAACTGCCCGACAACAGCGGATCCCGCCGGGCTACCGTGTTTGGATTGCTGCTGTTGTGCGCGTTGCCTTTTTTTTCCGGATTAATGCTCCGTTTTCGGATGCCTGGATATGATTTTTGGCTACCCGCCCATATTTTGCTTGGCGAGGTGTTGTTGCTGGCAATTCCGTGCACGAGGCTTTTCAACATATTGTTTTTCTTTTTACCGTCCCCTTGCGCAAAGAAAAATGCAGAAGAGGCATGACCCGGACACCTTTCGTGGCTATCTTTACGAAAATCCCGTCATTTTCGGTCTGAGTCGGTCGGGTAATGGTCTTTTTCCTGGAAACAATTTATTCGGTAGTCCCAGGACCTGAAATTACTGTTTCATGCTTCGGGACGTACGAATTGCCACGCCGCCGGCGGGGTGACGCGGCGATTGCCGCAGGAGCGCGTTGTTGCGCAGTGCGCGTTCCCGTTAATTACTTGCATGAATGCTTCAACGAGAAGGAGGCAGTATGGCGCAGCACGTCGTAGTTATTGGTGCCGTAGCTTGCGGACCGAAATCCGCAAGCCGGTTTAAACGGCTGGAACCTGATTCGTGCGTTACGATGATTGAAAAGAACGATGTCTATTCCTATGGCGGATGCGGCATCCCGTATTTCGTTTCGGGTGATGTTCCGGATTCATCGCAACTGCGGACCACTGCGTTTCATATGGTCCGCGACCAGGAGTTTTTTCAAAGTTGCAAGGGCATCGACGTGGTCAGCGGTACGGAAGCAGTGCGTATCGACAGGGCCAACAAAACGGTTCATACGCGCCGTCTTTCCGATGGACTCGAGAATTCCTACACCTATGACAAACTGGTCATTGCGACCGGATCGCGTCCGCGCAAGCTGGAGATCCCCGGTTCGGACCTGAAAAATATCCATTACGTTTCGGATGTACATGACGCCGAACACATCAAGGAAGCCATTGCCACTGGAAACGTGGAAAAGGCCGTAATCGTCGGCGCTGGTTTTATCGGCCTGGAAATGGCCGAAGCGTTCGCGGATATGTGGGATGTCGACACTACCGTGGTGGAGATCGGCAGCCAGATCCTGCCCATGATCGCCGGTCCGGAACTGGCCCGTATGGGGCAGTGCCACATGGAGGAAAAGGGCGTCACTTTTCTGCTGAACGATTCCGTGAAAGCTTTTGAAGGAGAAAACGGGGACGTAAAGCGGGTCATCACCGGCAACACCACCCTGGAAGCAGACGTGGTGATCGTTTCGGCCGGCGTTATCCCCAACAGCGAACTGGCCAAAGAGGCGGGCCTGGAAGTTTCTCCGCGCGGCGCCATTGTTGTGGATGAAACCATGCGTACGAGCGATCCGGATATTTTTTCCGGTGGTGACTGCGTACAAATCAAAAATTTGGTATCGGATACGCCTCTTTTTCTGCCCTTGGGATCGTTGGCCAACCGTCAGGGACGGGTGATCGGAACGAACCTGGCCGGAGGCGACGCCCGTTTCCCCGGTGCGGTGGGCTCCTGGTGCGTCAAACTGTTTGAGCGCGCCATGTCGGGTACGGGCCTGTCGTTGAAGGCTGCTCTGAACGCCGGATACGATGCGGACAGCGTGTATCTTGTGCAGCTGGACAGAGCGCATTTTTACCCGGAAAAGCATCTGATGACTCTGGAAATGGTTTTCGACAAAAAAACACGCCGGGTACTGGGCATTCAGGGCTTCGGCGCCGCGGGCGACGCCATTGTGGGCCGTATCAATACCGTGGCCGGACTGCTGCCCGCCAAGCCTACCCTTGATGTGCTCTCCAATGTGGAAATGGCGTATTCGCCACCGTTCGCCTCGGCCATGGACATTCTGAATACCATCGCCAACGTGGCGGAAAATGTTTTGGATGGGATGAATACGAGCATGAGCGCGAGCGAATTCAGCGAAGCCTGGTCCAAACGCAGCCAGAACGGCTATTATATCGTCGACTGCCGTGAAGAGGCCGACGCGCGCAAATATTTGGAACGCCATCCCGACGTCTGGCACAATATCCCGCAGGGCCAGCTGGCGGAACGCTTTGATGAGATCCCCAAGGACCGGTTGATCATTCTTCTTTGCAATACGGGCGCACGGTCCTATGAGGCGCAGATTACGCTGCGGGCCAAAGGATATAAGGATCTTGCGAACCTTATGGGCGGCATGGGCGGCCTCAAACAGTGGGGAATGGATCCATAGGCCGGAGGCGACATTCAGGAAAAAGGCGAAAATGCGCTAGCAGCACTGTTGCGCTGAAAAGGCGCAGGGTCAGTAATTAAGACTGATCCTGCGCCTTTTGTTTTATAAGGCTGGCTATTGTTTGGTCAGGTGCAGCAAGAGTACATTGCCCTGGGGTTTTTCCACGGACAAGCGCAGGCGGGCCGCGCTTTTCAGATCCGCAACGATCCTGAGTTTGTCCGGATGCCGGCCGGTGCGAATATCCTTGATGAATACGTTGTCTCTCACGTCCCGTTCGGGGATGGAGCGGTCGTATTTGCCGAGGAGGTCCACAACCAGCCTGCTTGGCGAGCCGATGAAAAAATATTTGTAGCTGCCGATGTCGCCAAGGCCAACTACTTGCACCTCGACCGCATCATTCTGAGCAACGGCATGCAGTTCCTTGAGGGAGTTGATGCCTTTGGGCAAGGGCTGTGAGGCGGGAAACGCGGTTTGCGGCTGCTCCGGCTGGGGCAGATCCAAAGTGGGTTTTGTTTCCTGCCGCAGCGAGCGCGCCTGCAGGGCCGTCATCAACTCGGTCACTTCTTCCTGCGGAGAGAGCAATTCCTTGTCTGTAAATCTGCTCTTTTCGCTATCAGCCGCATCGACACTGTCCGTCGCATCCGCAGCTGCTCCTGCGGGTTGCTCCTGCTGCGGTGTTTCAGCCGCGATGCTTTTGGCCAGGTTTGCAGCATCGTCGGATTTGACTTCCGGGCCCATGCGTTTTTCCGGTGGCGTCCACTGTCGCATGATTTTCTGCGGATCCAGCTCCTGTTCCACATGCTCCGCTTCCTGGACCAGATGCATGTCTCTGGCCGGGCGCAGTTCTTCCATTTGTCTGTAAAGCAGGTAGGTCAAGGGGACCAGTATGAGGACAAGCACAAGCAGGACAAGTTTTTTTATCATTGTTTGCCATCTCCAGGGGTTGAGTCCTCATCAAAGATCAAGACATTGTAGAACCGGTCGTTCCAGCGCAAAGGGATCTTCATCTGAATAAGCTCGTCGCCTTCAGAGGGAAAATTGTACATGAATTTGCCGTTGTAGAAAAAGACGATCAAACCGTCTTTTTTCTCCACTTTGTATTCATTGAAATTGGCGGCGTTGGCCCAGGGGAATGTTTCCGTGGAATACGACCAGGAACGAAAATAGGCCATGGGCTGATTGTCATCCGTAAGCGTGAGGTTGAATGAATAGGGTTCGTATTTGCCGTTTTTGTAGTGCAGGGTGAAAAGCAGCAGGTCTTCGGAGTGCAGAAAATCAAATGGAATGTCTTTTTTGATGTAGACAAGGGCTTTGAAGTTTTTATGCGAATTCAGTTTGATTTCGGCTGTGGCGCCCGCGTGAACGTTGCTGCCCAGGGATTTGCCCTCGATGTCCTGGAACACGGCGATGTTCTTCCCGAATTCCGTCACCAGGTCGCCTTCCTTGCTGGCTTTCAGGTCCAGGGAAAATTCGGGCTTCGGCTCGGTTATGGCCGGAGCTTCTTTCTTTTTTTTGTTTTTGCCCTCCAGCAGATTCACCTGAAGGGGGATGACGTTGATGGAAATGGAAAGGCAGTAGGTTTTTTCATCCAGCTTGCGGAGATCTCCGTTGATGGTTGCTCCGTCCTCTATTTGCTGGCGATATTGCAGCGGAACCAGCGACCCCGGAGCAATGTTTTCCAGAACACGATCCACGGCTGCTGTGGTAGCCAGCTTGCGCAGTGTTTCCCGGCTTTGTCCAGGGTCCGCCTGGTAACAAAAATTGTCCAGCCGCACCACGCGCGGGCTGATAGTCGGTACGCGCCGGGCCGGCATGCTGACCCAGGCCCGTGCGCAAAGTTCGCCGAACTGCTTGCCATTGTAGAATTCCGGCTGGGTTTGAAATTCGAGCTGATCAGCGACCTTGTCGACATAGCCGCCGGCATAGCTTTTCTTATCCAGACCGGTTTTCTGCTGGTAGTAGACCTTGCCGAACAGCACGTCCACAGCGTTGCGGCGCAATTTCTGCAGCAGCACCTGCTTGAGTTCTTCCATAGACGCACCGTCGGTTTTCCCCAGGTCCATGCATGTGGATATCTGCTGGGCGATGTTGCCCCCGTCCATGCTTCGTGAGCCTGACTGGGAGTTCGGAGCCTCGTGCGTCCCCTGCTGCTCCTGTGTTGCTGCAGGGGGCTTCGCAGCATCGATCTGGCCGGACGGGGCGTTCTGTACGTTGTAGGAAGGCGTTGAGCCGGTGTCGTTCGGGGAGAATTGGTTCTGATCCGATTGTTGCCCCGTGTTCTGCGTGCTTGCCTGAGCGGCGGTTGCGTCCTGTCCCGCGGACGGAGATTGAGCGTCCGGAGCAGTGCCCGTGTTGGTTTGGGCCTGGGGCTCCTGCGTACCGGAAGGCGCATTTTGTACGGACGTATCCTGGGGGGGCTGGTTTGCAGCGGATTGAGCCTTTGGATCTGCCAGGCCGGGAGTGGTGCTCTGCGCGCCGGCAGGAAGGCTTGGCGGCAGAAAGCAAAAAAGTGCCAACAAGAGGCAGCAGAACGCGAGCGGAGCGGTTGGCTGCGTCATTTTCCTGTCTCCTTAGCCGCCGGAGCTTGCTGGCCTGATGCGGGGGCTGCCGCCGGAGCCGTCTGATCAGGCTGCTGGGCAGTGGGCTGCGCGCCGTCCGGAGATGCGGGCTGTTTTTGGGCCTGGGTTCCGGATTGCTGACCGGGCAACTGGGGAATGGTCCATTTGCTCGAATGGGGGATCATGCCGGCGACGCCCTTGGGTGGCCGGGGTTGCGGGCGCGCCTGCTCGCCATCCACTTTCAGGGCGTAGAGCATGTTGTTGTTCAGCAGGTTCACGGAGATGGAATAGAGCGGGCTGATCGGCGATGGCACGGAAACAATGAACTGTTTTTTCACATACAGCTTGAGCACGTCCTTTTGCTTTTGTAGCGTCAAGGCAACCGGATCGTGCCCCCAGTTGAACGGTATGGGATTCGTTGCCGTATGTTCCAGGTCAAAGCTGACGTAGGTGCGTTTGTCCTTGTCCATGGTCAGGTTGATGCGCACGCTTTGAGTCACGTAATCCTGATACTCGAAATTCAGAAGGTCCAGCTTGAGGGGCGAATCCTCAGGCTTCATGTTGATATTGTAGGCAACGGTGACCGTGGCGTTGAAATCGCCGATGGGATGGTCGCTGAAGGCGAAGCGGTCTTCCGGACCAGGTGCTTTACCCTTGTTTTCCAGCGCGCTGGGAACGTCCTGGCCCACCTGGTTGAGATTGGTGAACACGGCCCAGCCCGATTTTGTTCCGGTCAAGCCGAGGGCTTTGCCCTGCGGCGCTTCCACGACGCTGATGGCGTCGCCGTAAGCAGGCACGGGCTGGCCGACGGGATACGGCGTGATGTCCAGGTAGAGCGCATAATGGGCCAGCTGCAGAGATTGTGTCTTTGTGGAGGCGTCTTCGGCTTTGGTGGTTTCCATGACGTGTGCCTGCAGCGTACGCCGTGCCTGCATGGGGTCGTAGTCCGCGACAATGTCCAGACACAGTTGATGCGTGCCAGCGTTGAGTTTTTCATTGCTGACCGTGATCCGGGAAAGAAAATCCCGCAGCTCGCTGATACTCAAGTCGCCAAGGCGGGAATCCTGCCTGGTGGCCAGCTGTTGCAAGGCCGCGGTCATGGCGTGGGGCCGCAGGACATTATCCGCGACTTTCGGATTGCTGTAGCAAAAATCCGAAATGGAAAGGCGTTTTTTCTGGTATTGGGCCATGAGCGCCTGGGAAAGTTTTCCCCTGGCATCCACGCAGAGCTCGCCGAACTGTTTGCCGTTGTAATAGCCTTCCTTGTCGATAATCAGTCCGCTCAGCAACGAATCGTCCACATGCTGGCTGAGCCTGGCCATGGCCGCATCGTCGGAACTGCCGCTCAGGGCGGAAACGATCAGTTTTTTCTGGATCATTTTGTGCAGAATTTCCTGGAGCTCCTGCATGCTGCTTCCCATGTGATCTTTGGCCTGAATACAGGCTGTGGCCTGCAGGTCGTTGCTTTCGGCGTCAGGCTCGCCATAGGGCAGTCCTGGCAGCATGATCTGGCTCGCAGTGGCGTTTTGCGCCTTGGTGACGCTCTGGTCCGCCTGTCCTTGCGAGGAAGCGCCCAGCGTTGTTTCGGAATACGTACCGTTGGAATCTTGCGGGGGAGGAGGGGAGGCCTGCGTATTCAGTGGTTGTCGCGATGCATTTTGGGACGCGGGCGGGGGGGTGCCCTTGCCGCCGCAGGCATGCAATATCAACGACAGCAGTGCTGCAATAAAGACAATACGCACCATTGCTGTCCGAGCATGCTGCTTTCGGAAGCTTCTGCCGGAGCTCATGTCAGAAGGGTCCGTCGTGGAGTTGTTTCGCATAGGAGCCGCACTGCTTCTTTATCTAGATATTCTCTAAATACTATCAGAGCGGCAGTGGTGAAGCAAGTGACAATTCCGGGCTTCTGTGACTCCTTTGTGATTTTTTATGCCGTTGGACCCCTCCTGCGGTATTTTGAACAAGGACTAGCTGTTTTTTCCACGTTGTACGGCGGCCAGAAGTTCCGCGGCGGCCTGGTCCGGGCTGGCAGCCGCGCAGATAGCGGAGACCACGGACACTCCCTGGGCGCCGCAGCGGATGACCTGCTCCGCATTGGACGCGTCTATGCCGCCGATACCCACCACAGGGTGTTTACCGGCCGTACAGGCCTGCTTGAAAACTTCCAGCCCCCATGTGGGCGCCGGGTCGCTTTTGGTATTGGTAGCGAACACGGGGCCCACTCCCAGATAATCAACGTCGAAAGGCTGGGCTTCGCGGAGCTCGTCCATGGTGTCTATGGTCAGTCCGAGAATTTTGTCCGGGCCGAGCAGCCGCCTGGCATCCTCCCAGGGCATATCGCTTTGCCCGACGTGCGCGCCGGCAGCATCCACGGCCAGAGCCACATCGACGCGGTCGTTGATCAGCAGCGGAACGCCCAGAGGATCCAAAACAAGCTTCAAACGCCTGGCCAGAGCCACGAATTCGCCTGTGGAGGCGTGTTTTTCGCGCAACTGCACCAGGCCGCAGCCACCGCGGACAGCGGCGGCCACAACCTCTTCCAGGGGACGGCCGCCGCACAGGGGGCGGTCCGTCACCAGATAAACACTCAGATCGGGAAGCGTGCGCATCAGGCTTTCAATCCTTGGGCAATTTCTTTGGCTGTTTTTTCACCCGAAAGCAGCATGCCTCCGAAGACAGCACCCATGCGGTAGGAGCCGAAGGCAGCGTTGGCCGCCATGCCCGAAACCCAGACGCCGGGGAATACTTCGCGCGTATTGGTGACCGTGTTGGTTTCTGCGATTTCGGCCCACATGGATTGCTCGCCTTCAATGCCGCCGGAGGGCGTATTCAGTTTGACGTCGTTTTTGCGCAGCAGGGTTTTGAGCACCTCGGTGTCATGTCCAGTGGCTTCAATGACGTACTTGCAGTGCAGCACCAGCGGATCCACATGCAGCCGGGCCATTTCCACGGGGGACGAATTGACGACCAGGCCGGTGACGCGTTTGACGTCGTCTACTTCACGAATGACCACGTCCTCCACGCTGGTGCAGTTGAATACCTTGACTCCGGCCAGGGTGGCTTTGGAAGCCAGGGTGGTGGTGGCGGTAACGGCGTCGGCCGTGAAATACTGGTCCTGAAAACGGGTGACCGGAATGCCGGCTTCTTCCAGGATATGTTTGCTGCCTTCCTGAACAACGATGGAATTAAAGGTCATGCCGCCGCCCCACATGCCGCCGCCCAGCGAAAGTTTGCGCTCGAACATGGCAACCTTGAATCCCTGCTCAGCAAGCTTCCAGCCGGCAGTCAGCCCGGAGGGGCCGCCGCCGACGATAGCAACGTCCAGGTCCAGACAGTCTTTGAACTTTTCAAAGTAAGTGGTGAGAATCGCCTCGCTGATGATTTTTTCATCCAATAACATCGTGAACTTCCTCAGTTGGTTTTATGGTACCCGGTACGGAACGCTCTGAGCGTTTATCCGGGTTTGATTGCAGGCCACGCCAGGGACGGGCCGGCGGCGCATGCCGCGGAGCGAACGGTGCCTGTTGCCGCTCCAAAAGATAACTGCCACGCGGCGTGTCGAAATACGCCGCACTCAACAACGCGATGGATTTACATGATTCAGATGTTTTGTTCAATCTCAGATGTGTTCGAAAATGGTACAAACTCATTAAAATTGCAGACAATTTTTCTAAAAAAGAGGCAAGTTCCCTTTTGGAACAGGGGGCTTAAGCAGCGTGAAAAAAATTTGTTTTGGAAGCATTTTTTTGTCAGCGTTCATTGTAACGGCTTAGAAAACGTGCACTGGAGATTGTTTTCAACCGGGATCGTTTTTGGGACAGGCTTGCTTGAAAATGGACTCAGTTTGTTTCTGAAATAGGGGTCGCCTTTGGTCTGAATTCAGGTTTTACGAGGCGCGGATTTCCTGAGGCAAGAGGTCTTTTGCCGAAATTGCGACAATAAAATACTTTAATTATTGATATAACACTCTGGTTTAATTTATAAAAAAACTTTTTGTGAAAAAAATCACGCGAAGGGGTTCACATTTGCTTGAGAAGGGATTATCCATGTGAAAAATTGCACATGAGGGAAGTGCATTGCACTTTTGGAATGCTTCCAATGCAGGTGCGCACAAACTCTCTTTGAAAGGCAATTTTGAGTGGCAGGATATATTGTTGTTGAAGGTAGATCATTCTTTATAACTTCGTCACGTTCACGTTTTATAGGAAAAAAGTGACGAATTCACATAGGGACTCGTACAATGAAAAAGTCGAATCAAGCAACCGCTACGGTGGCGGTCAAGGAAATGAATCAGGAAATGGCATTTTTGCCCACGGATACGCTTTCCAGGATGCTTATGGGTTGGTTTGATGCCAACGCCGGCATCCAGCGGGAAGAAGCCCCGGTGTATCTCGGCCCCTTGCCTACGGAACCCACGGACTGCCAGTCCCAGCTGTTACTGGGGTGGTTTTCCGACAGGGTGCAGGATCCTGAGATGTTTTTGGAGCCCCAGCCTGCTCAGGCCCGGCCTACGGATTGCCTCTCGCAGATGCTGATGGGCTGGTTCGAAGCCAAGGAAAACGAGAAACCGCAGGTAAAAGAGGAATTGGAAGAGACGCCTGGTTTCAACTCGCTGCTGAGCGCCTATCAGGAACTTTGCAACAGCAGCGGCAAAACCTATATCCCCGTTGAATGGCTGAAAACCTGGTTTTCTCTGCCTCTGCTCGCTTCGCAGACGCAGGTCACTGCCCGGTCCAACAGCAAAGAAAATGGGAAAGCCAAATCCGCGCTTCTGGCTGATCTTGATCAGCAGCTTGCCGCATTTGGCTTGCGTTCCGTTGAAACCGCTCTTGTAAGATAGCTCAATAGGGTAACATGTCGTACTGCCAATAAGCAAAGATCCGGTCCGGTGAACAATCGGATCTTTGCGGCCCGTCTCAAAATTTCTTGCTGCACCAAGAAATTTTGAGGCGGGCTTTTTTTTTGGGGGGGGGGAGACGGCCGGGTGGTCAATCGTCGAGCACGGAGCCTAAAGCAGTGGTTTCTCCCTGGGAGAGACGGCCCGCCCGCTCGCGCGATATTCTCCGGCCGAGTTGCAAATAGAGGTCCTTGGCGGGGCTGAGGTCCGGCTCCAGTTCGAGGGCTTTTTCCAGCGCGGCCATGGCCTTGTCTGTTGCGTTTCTGCCGAGAAGCGCCTTTGCCAGATTGAAATGGATGACCCCGTCTTGCGGCGCATCACGTAAGGCCTGTTCAAATGCATGGGCAGCCTGTTCGAGTTCGCCCAGCTTGCTGAGTTTGACGCCGAGCGTATTCCACGGATTGGGAACGTGGCTTTGAAATTTGATAACGTCCACGAATTTTGTACGCATCAGGCGCAGGCTCTGGGCTTTGAGCAGGGCTTCACGGGCTACGCGGTCCTGTCCTTTGCGACGCGCGTCATTGAGTAGTTTGTAGGCCTGGGACAAACCGGCGTGGGAACGGGCCATGAGTTCTGCCGCCCGATCCGCCTTGGAAAAAGCGGCCATGGCGGCGCCGTAGCGTTCGGCGAGCAGTTCCCTGAACCCCTGGTCCTGGTAGTCCTGACAGCCTGCTTCCTCTCCGGCGGCCACGTCGTCTTCAAAGCTGATGACTTCTTCGAAGGCTTCCATGGCCTTATGGGGAGCGTCCGCACCGAGCTGCTTCCAGCCTTCCCGGCAGAGCTCCTCCTCTATATCCATGAAAAGCGCCAGAGCGCGCATCCGGGGCATGATCCGTTTGAGCTCGTCCGGTGTACAGGGCCTGACAAGGTAGGCCCAGGCTCCCCGTACGGTCATGTCCAGAATATAATGCTGCCGTCGGTCCCGCGAAATGACCAGCACGGGCGTCCGGCGTCCGCGGGGCAGATTGCCCAGCAGTTCGAGAAATTCGCGTCCGCCCATGTCTGCGAGCAGCGAATCGCAGACCACCAGGTCCACAGGCCGTTCCTTGAAATATTCCAGTGCCTTGAGCCCGTGCGATATGCTTTCGAAAACAACGGGACGCAAGGGGGAGAAACAATCGGCATCCTGCCGGATGTGTTCCGGTATATTGCTGAGGTGCAGAATCTGTTTGAAAAAGCCGATCAGCAGATCTTTTTCCGGGGCGGAAAGCTGGGGTTGATCGCCTTCCAGACCGAGATCCCTGGCGATCTGGGAAGCCAGCGGACCGAACTGGTCTTTTGCGCTTTCTTCATCCGTATGTATGGCCTCGCCGGAATGGGAAAAGGCTCCGGGCGGCCAGAGCATGATCTTCCATTGGTCCATGCTTTGCGGGCGTTCCACGGTATTGAGGGCGAGCGCACGGTCCACAGCTTTCAAAAACTGGGGTGCGAAACGCAGGCGCGTCAACTGAGAGAGCGGTGACAATGGATCCGGGGCCCCCGAGCGGGTGGTCTTCAGCCGCTGGAGCGCATCCGGAGGGATGCGTCCGGTGATGGAACGGTAGAGCAACGCGCCCATGGCGTAAATATCCGTCCAAGGCCCCTGGTGGTCCAGGGAAGATTCGTACTGTTCGGGAGGCGCGTACCCTGGAGTGAGCATGGTGTCCGAGCTCGATGTTTCGTTGTCCATGGTGTCCCGCGTGGCTCCGAAGTCCAGCAAGACCGGGGAATTGTCCGCACGCACGTATACATTGGCAGGCTTCAGGTCTCGGTGGATGTAGCCCGAATCATGCAAGACGCGCAACGCATCCACCAGAGGGCGGGCCAGGTCGTGCAGCTCACGTTCCTCCAGGTGGCCGAGCCGGGCGAGCATGTCCTTGAGGCTTTCGCCCTGTTCATAGTCCATGACCAGATAGCCCGTACCGTTGGCTTCGAAAAAGGTCAGGACACGGACAATGTTGGGATGCTTGAATCGGGCCAGCGTCTGGCCTTCCTTGAGGAAGCCTTTTTTCCCGAGTTCGAAACGTTCAAGCAGTTTCGGTTGCAGTGGCCCAACCCGCAGGCGGTCTTCCCGCCGGGCCAGGGTGACTGGCAGATATTCTTTGATGGCGACCTGATGGCGCAGTTTGCTGTCCTTGGCCAGATAGGTGAAACCAAATCCTCCCTGGCCCAGCAGGCGTTCGATTTCATAGCCGTTCAGGTTGAAGCCCGAAGGCAGGGGAGCCGCCAGGGCCACGGGCGAAACATTGGGCGGCACATCATGGCCTTGCGCGTTGTTCTCGGAATTAATCATGGTTTCACTATGCCAACGAAGCATCTTGCTCATAAGTAGCGGGTTGTCTGGTCAAAATACCTGAAACACACCGGACAGAATGCCATGAGGTGTTTCTTTTATCAATCCGCAGGCAAGTGAAAGAAAAACGGACCTGAGTGCGTCGCACCCAGGCCCGGCATGTGGCAACTTGTAGAATAAGCAGCCGGAACCCCCGGGATTACGCCTCGGCGAGAAAGCTTTCTGGTTCCTTTTGAATGACTTTCTCGGCTATTTCCTTGGCATTAATGGAATATTCTCCGCTCGCAACCTGAGCCTTGATAGCCTCCAGCCGTGACTGTCTGTCAGTGATCTCCGACGAACTCCCGCGTACGATCCGCTTAGCTTCCGCGGAGATACTCACCTTGTCGCGAGCTCCCTCACGCGTCTTTGTGGTCGACCGGGAACCGCTGGCGTTGGTCCTGGTCGACTGCTGCGCGGCTTGTATGCCGGGCAGCACTCCCATAATCTTCATGGTTTCTCCTCCCCAAAAGATTCCCCATTATGCTTTTCTTATCGGCGGCGGCTTAGTCGAACATTAGGGGGAAGTGCAGTATAATTTGCTCAATTTTTTTTTCTTTTAGAAAAAAAGTAACGTTTTAAAGTTGTTACAGGAGAGTTTTTAAAAAAAAGAAAGTTTTTGATTGACATAGGTGTTATAAGTACATATATTAAATTTAAACTTAAGAACTTTAAAAACTAATCATGAGGAGTGAGCTATGGGAACCATTTACGTACGTGAACGCAGGAAAATGGAGAAAGGCGAACGTAAACCGCGGTTTCGGGTGGTGGCGGTTGCCGATCTGAAGGTGAAATTCAAGGCAGATCATGTCCGCAAGCTGGAACTCGAGCATATCGCCGAGCATGTTGGCGCGGAGCTGGTTTTTCTGCCGACGGACGGCGAGCGCAAAGGCGGCGGCCGGGCTTGATCTCTGAGTTGGAAAGGGACGGGGAGTCGAGGTCGATACGCGGTTTGCTTTTCAGAGATGATGCTCCTTATCATGTTGCGGTTGCAAATGGCCTTGCGGAAAACGGTTGCTTTCAGAAAGATGAGCGAGGACGGGGACACTGCTCCGGGGGGAGTAGTTGGTGTCGTATGAGCAAGAAAGAGTATGTGAAGAACATGGAACAAGGAGTATGCCATGTCTACAATATTTGTACGGGAGCGCAGAAAAATCGAACAGGGCGAGCGCAAGCCACGTTATCGGGTTGTGGCGGTTGCCGGATCGTCGATCAAGTTCCGCGCGGATCATCTCCGCAAGATGGAGCTGGAAGAAGTGGCTCGGCACGCCGGAGCGGAGGTCGTGTACCTGCCGCGGGACGGCGAAAAAAAAGGTGGAGCCCAAACTGGCTAAAAAAAAGCGCCGCTCGTGAAAACGGGCGGCGCTCTTGTTTTTGTGCGACAGACGTCAATCCTTGTAAATAATCGTTCCGACATGCTCGCCATTCAACGCGGCCAGAATATGCTCCGGATGGTTGAGCGCGTCGATGATCTGGAACTCCTTCAAGCATTTGGCGTTTTTCAGGAACGTTATGACCGGCCGTTCGACGATCAGATCCTCGAGGTCGAGCTCGATCAGTTCGCTGACGGAGAGTTTGTCGTAGTAGGCCAGTTTTTCCAAGTCTTTGGCCTTTTTGGGATCGTTTTCATACAATCCTTTTTCATCTTTCATATAAATCAGTGATTTCGCCCCGATGTTTTCGGCCAGCAAAAAGGCGCCGCAATCCGTCCTGTGGGGCGGAATGGATCCCAGTTCCGCTGGATGCTCGAAGAATCCGTACGGCGGAACGCCGTAGGTGATGGGTAAAAATCCCTGGCGGCAGAACATGGTCAGCTGCTCGAGGTTGTCGCCGTGGCCGATTTTGACGCCGCCGTGCTTGGAAAGCAGCACAAAGAGCATTTCCGCGTTTTGCCAGGAGACCTTGTCTCCCAGTTTGGAGAGTACGCCCGTTGGCATGTTCAGGTCGATCCCGATATTGTAAACATGGCGCGCGCGCGTACCGCCGCCCGTCATCAGGAGCAGCTTGTGTTTTTCCTTGGCTTCGATCAGAACATCCAGAATAGGCAGAATGGCTTTTGCGCCCCGGTCCATGATTGACTGGCCGCCGATTTTGAGGACGTTCACATCCGGGTGCATGCGGAAGTACCCCTTTTTCTCCGTGCTTTTCAGCAACTCCTTGCTGACCAGCGACTCCCCCAGCAGGGGGGTGTCGATATGCAATCGTCCAGTCTCGCCGCTTTCTTTGATCAACTTGCTCATGTACGTCTCCTATGGCGGATTTTTGAGTTTTTTCGTTTGCACTTGGCGGAACAGGCTGTGTTGCTCCTTCTCAATCGGTGTACATCCTTTTTCGAGATAACAAATACTATACCCCAATACGCGATTTTTTGTCTATAAAATAAGGACGCGCATTGCATCTGATGGGGGTGAAAGAAGAGTTGCGCGAACAGGGGGAGTGTGTCATGGCAAAAGCATTCGAAAAAAGAGCCGCTTGGGCGCTATCAAATGCGAACATCCGGGTTGGCGAACAGGAACTGAAAGAGGAGAATACCGATGAGAATTCTTCTTGTGGAAGACGATCAGAAAATCGCGCAGTTCGTACGCAAGGGACTGCAGGAAGCCGGGTTTGCCGTGGACCACGCGCCCGACGGCGTGGAAGGGCTGCATCTGGCTCTTGGCGAGCCCTATGATGCGGCCGTTGTGGACATCATGCTGCCTCATATGGACGGGCTGCAGCTCATTGAGGGAATGCGCAAGAAAAAAATAAAAACTCCGGTCATCATTCTCAGCGCCAAACGGTCAGTGGAAGACCGTGTTAAGGGACTGCAGACCGGCGGCGACGATTATCTTGTCAAACCATTTTCTTTTTCCGAGCTGTTAGCCAGGGTACAGGCCCTGATCCGTCGTTCGGCGTCGGAGTCCGAACCCACGGGTTTGAATGTGGGAGATTTGTCCATAGACCTGCTCAAACGCGAGGTGCGCAGAGGTGATGCCGTACTGGAACTCCAGCCCAGGGAGTTCACTTTGCTGGAATATCTGATGCGCAACGCGGGACGCGTGGTGTCCAAAACCATGATTTTGGAACACGTCTGGGAATATGATTTCGATCCGCAAACCAATGTGGTGGACGTGCTGGTCTGCCGGTTGCGCAACAAGCTCGACAAAGGATTTGATCAGAAGCTGCTGCACACCGTACGCGGGGTAGGCTATGTACTGAAGACGGATTGACGACAGCCGGCTGACTGGCCCGGACACTCTTTCAGTTTTGTAATTTGCGCGAAAGAATTTTGAAAGATACGCGGGTTAATTTGCTAGAAACAAGACAACACCTGTGTTGATCAATCGAAAGTGCATACGCTACACGGAGAGACCGTGAGTAGATTCCCGCAAGGAGATATACCTAATGAAAATGAGAGTGAGAAAAAACGTCCCATTCGTGACAATGCTGCTGATTCTTTCGCTGGTCGTACCGGCGTTTGCGTCCGTATCGGTAAACGGCCTGCCGGAGCTGTCCGTTTTGGCAAAAACAGCGGGCAAGTCTGTAGTCAACATCAGTACGACCAAACATGCAAAGAGTGCGGAACCGTTCGAGTCGTTCCGGGGAATGCCGAAAAACAAGGATCCCCAGGGCTCTCCTTTTGAGGATTTTTTCGACCAGTTCGAAAAATATTTCGGGCGGCGCATGCCGCGTACGCCCAAACAGCGTTCTTTGGGGTCCGGCTTTATCATTTCCAAAGACGGCTATATCGTGACCAACAACCATGTGGTGGCTGAAGCCGATGAAATCGAAGTGCAGCTGCAGGACGTTGACAAACCCTTCAAGGCCAAAATCATCGGGCGCGATCCCGAGACCGATCTCGCGCTTGTCAAGATCGATACCAAAAAAGATCTTCCTGTCCTGGAATTCGGGGATTCGGATGAGGCCGAAGTGGGAGACTGGGTCCTGGCCATCGGTAATCCTTTTGGACTGGACCATACGGTAACCACCGGCATCATCAGCGCCAAAGGCCGCGTTATCGGCGCCGGGGCCTATGACGATTTCCTGCAGACGGACGCCTCCATCAATCCGGGTAACAGCGGCGGTCCGTTGCTGACTTTGGACGGCAAGGTCGTTGGCATCAACACGGCCATTATCGCTTCGGGGCAAGGCATTGGCTTTGCCGTGCCCAGCAGCATGGCCAAGAAAGTCATTGACGAGTTGCGTGAACACAAAAAAGTGCAGCGCGGCTGGCTGGGAGTCTCCATCCAGGATCTGGATGAGAACACCGCCAAGGCCCTGGGACTGGACGAAGCGCAGGGCGCTTTGGTGGCCAACGTGAACAATGGCGATCCCGCGGACAAGGCCGGCGTTGAAACCAGCGATGTTATTCTCGAAGTCAATGGAGATGCGGTGGAAGACGCGGGAGCGCTGACGCGCAAGATCGCAACCTTGTCTCCAGGTGAAAAGGCCAAGTTGACCATCTGGCGCAAAGGCAAAAAATTGTCTCTTACCGCTGTATTGGGAGAACGGGATTTCAAAAAGGTCGCAGCCAACGGGCAAATGCAACCCGAAAGCGCGGGCACCACTGTGCTTGGACTGGAATTGCGCGCTGTCAACGACCGCGAGGCCAAAGCCATGGGCCTGGAAAAAGGCGAAGGCCTGCTGGTGCTTGATGTTGATCAGGATTCCGAGGCCGCCGAAGCGGGTATCCGCGCTGGAGATGTCATTCTGGAAATCAACCAGCAGCCTGTCGGGTCCCCCAGCGCGTTCAAGACCATAGTGCAGACCGACGCCAAAGAGAAAGGCGTGGCCATGCTTTTGATCCGCCGGCAGGGTAACAATTTCTTCAAGACACTGGATTTGAAATAATTCAGATAGCATCCTTCCGTGCATGTCCCGGTATAGTTTATTCGGGGCATGCACGGATGCAACTCTTCTCCGTTCGGCTTTGTCAGCGGAATGACGTTTTTTTAGGCCGGACCCCCTGGAGCTGCAATCCGGCAGGCACTAACGCCGCCGGATTCTCTTTGTGAAATAGACTTTTTCTAGACTAATGGCGGTGATACGGATACATTGCAGTATCAGAGAAGATATCGGGTGGGGATGGCGTTACAAATTACAACCCGCCGACCGGCACGCCGGGCGGCCAATGGCTTGCTGAAGCATCCGTACGCGCAGGTGCCCTGGTTTGAAAGTCGCGTTGCCAGACAATGAACGAACCGCTCATTTACATTATCATTTTGAATTATAACGGCCGGCATTTCATCCAGGATTGCCTGTCTTCGATTTTTTCCAACGGATACGGCAATCTTAAAGTGCTGTTTGTGGACAATGCTTCCGCGGACGGTTCTGTCGCATACGTCCGTGAACATTTTCCACAAGCGGAGATTCTTGCCAACAGCGAGAATCTCTATTTTTGCAAAGGCAACAACGTCGGCATACGCCAGGCGTTGTCCGCCGGAGCGGAGTATTTGTTCATTCTGAACAACGACACGGCTCTGGCGCCAGGTTGTCTCAAGCGATTGGCCGGTTTCATGGAAACGCATCCGGAAACCGGAGGCTGCCAGCCGGTTTTGCGCTTCATGGATGAGCCTGACCTGGTGAATTCCTCGGGGTGCTGTTGTTCGCTGTCCGGAAAGACCTGGGACAAGGATTTCCGCAAGCCTTATTCTGAAAATCAGCGCGATCCCCAGCGGGTGTTGGGCATTACGGGCGGAGCCATGTTGCTGCGGGCCGAAGCCGTACGGAGCGCCGGCATGTTCTGCGAGCGCTTTTCCATGTATTCCGAGGATGTGGATCTTTCTTTGCGGCTGCGTATTCATGGCTGGGAACTCTATTGCGTTCCAGAGGCTGTGATTTTTCACAAGTTCGGCGCATCAGTTAAAAAGCACGCACCGGTACGTAAAATTTTTTATTGCGAGCGAAACAGTTATTGGGTCGTGCTGCGCAATTTTCCGCTTGGCAAAATTTTGAAATCCTATGCCCTGTGCGTGCCTTTCAGAGCTGCGACGGCCGCGTATGTTCTCATGAAAGGGAAGGCGCGATATTCGGTTTGTATTCTGGCCGGCATGGCGGTGGGGCTTGCTTCTTTTGTTTGCTTGTTTCCCTGGCGGCTGGTAAGTGCCGGGCAAAGAAACGCGCGGTTTGTGAAAACGTGCGGATTTTGGGACCTGATGGATGAGCAGCAGTTGATACCTCCGCGACCAAAAGAAGCGGAGTGCTCCGACACCAGTCCCGGAATGTGTTCCGGCGATAACGCATGATTTTAACAGTGTACTTTATTTTTTCGAACAGGCAATGAATTACAGATATCGCGCTCTCAACGCCGAAGGCGGAACCGTCACAGGGACAACCTCGGGAGCAACACCGCGTGACGCCATCAGGAGCCTGCAGAAGCAGGGACTCCGTGTTGTGGATATCAAAGAGGAAAAAGAAAAAGCATCCTCACGGCGCATGAGCAAGAAAAAGGCCAGCAAACAGGAGCTGGTCATGTACATGCACCAGCTGACCACGTTGCTGGAATCCAAAGTTTCCCTGGAAGAGGCTGTGGAATCTTTGGCCGAATCTTCGGGGCAGCCGTTCATTGCCAAGGAATTTGAAAAAATCGGTGCTGCCTTGCGCAGAGGCGACAATTTTTCCAAGGCCTTGAAGGCAAGTCAGATTCCATTGCCTGGATATTTTTATCCGCTCTGCGAGGCCGGCGAGTTGACCGGAAAACTGGGCGCGGCCATGCGTGATGGCGTGACGCAGTGGGAATACGACATGGAAGTGGCCACGGAAATGCGTAACGCCATGACCTACCCTGTGATCCTCATTGTCACCGGTATTGGCGCGGTGATGCTTATATTTGCGGTTGTTGTTCCTAAATTTGTAAATCTCTTAGAAAAATCAAAAGCCGACATCCCGTTTCTGGCGTTGGCCGTGCTGCGAACCGGGGAATTCGTCAACAACAATCTCATCGTCATCTGCGCCCTGGCGGCAGCCATTGCCGCCGTAGCGGTGTATAGCTTTTCAAATCCCAACATACGTTTGAAAGTACGGGATTTTTTTTCAAAAGTGCCATTGTTCCGCGAGTGGCTCATGGAGTCCGAGATTGCGCATTGGTCAGCCATGCTGGCCACGCTTCTGGAGAACCGGGTCGAGTTGATGCGGGCTCTGGAGCTTGCCCGAAGTTACGTGATTTCTTCGCAGTTGCAGGCCCGTCTTGCGCATGTTTCCAAATCAGTAAAAAACGGCGTGCATTTGTCGCATTCGCTTCATGAGGCGGGGGCCATCACTCCAATGGGCTTCAACCTTGTTCGTGTGGGCGAGCGTACGGGCGAGCTGGCGGCCATGCTGCGCTCGATGACCGCGTTGTACACGGCAAGCGTACGCGCCAGGACCAAACGTTTTTTGGTTTTGCTGGAACCACTTGCGATCATTGCCATTGGAAGCGTGGTCGGCCTGATTATGGCAGGTATCATACTCGCAATTACGAGTGTAAATAATATCAGTATTTAGGATGCGTTCACCGGCAACGAATAAAAAAGGACAAGAACAATGAACGACACAAAATCAAAGCGACGTTGCAGCGTACGGGCGGCTGGTTTTTCTCTTCTTGAAATGTTGGTCGTACTCGTGATTATCGGTCTTCTCGCAGGGCTCGTCGGACCGCGTCTTTTCACTCAGGTGGACAAGGCGAAAGTGAATACCGCCGAAGCACAGATCAAGATGATGAAAGGCGCGCTTGAGACATTTCGACTGGATGTAAACCGTTTTCCCAATGAGGAAGAAGGGCTCGGCGTGCTTTGGAAAGCTCCCCTGGATGAGAAAGCCAAAGATTTGTGGAATGGCCCGTATCTGGACGAAGCCATCCCCGACGACCCGTGGAGCAATCCCTATCAATACAGTATGCCCGGTGCGGACAATCAACCTTTTGCCTTGTACTCCCTGGGAGCGGACGGACAACGTGGTGGAGAAGGGATCAACAAGGATCTCGGCTACCTGCCTCCCGAAGGAAATTAGTGACGCGTAACGCAAAAGTGCGGGGCACATAGCAGGAATGTCTGAGAACCGGAAATTTGCGCGTCAGGGCGGATTTTCTCTGCTGGAAATCATTATTGTTCTGGTATTGCTGGGAGCCGTATCCGGGCTTGTCGTTCCCAAAGTGATGAAGATGTATGACTCGATGCTTTGGACCAATGAGCGGGACCAGGCCCTGGAAGCCCTCGGCAGCCTCGGGTATGAAGCCAGAATTCAGGGGCGGGAATTCGACCTAGTCCAGTATCCGGGCGAACTGGACGGTAATATGACCATGCCCTTGCCAGTGGGATGGACGTTGCAGGCGGCACACCCCATCCGTTATAGGTCCAGCGGCGTATGCCTTGGTGGAACAGTACTGCTGAGCGGCCGCGGCCGTTCAATAGACGTAAAGCTTGAAGGGCCGCTATGTCGTCCGGAAATGGAATGAACATGGCGCGGACAGTCACCGTCGGATCTTCTGCCGCCGGATTCACACTTCTGGAAGTCATCGTTTCCATGGTGCTGATATCCCTGATAGGTATGGCCGCCTATGCCCTGATCAATTCCAATGTGTCCAATATTGGACGTATCAAGGACCATTTGGACCGCGTGCAGCTCGTACGTAATGGCTTGGCGTTTATGGAACAGATAAATCCCATGGACAAGAAAACCGGGTCATCGGAACTCGGTCCCTACAGAATACGCTGGAAAGCCAAACTGGTGGAACCCCGGGTTCGTGATTCGGACAACAGTTTCTATATTGTCGGATTGTATAATACAAATGTAACCATCACATTGGAAGCCAAAGAGATCGTAGCGTTTGATGTATTGCAAGTCGGCTATTACCGGCGCGTTAAGTAGCTCGGTAAGACTGGAGAATGAGCTGGAATGAGGCGATGTTCCGGGTTTACTCTGTTGGAGATGATCATTGTGCTGTTTCTGGTGGTTTTCGTCTCCATGTTGCTGATGCAGGGCGTTTCTCAGGTTATTACACTGCGTCTGCGCTTGCTGGCCCAGGTGGAAAGACAAAGAACGGAGACGCTGGAGGCGTTTTGGTTCAAAGAAGTTACGTCGTATATCAGTGCGCCGATTTCCGGAAAAAAATCGGGTTACTTCGAAGGCGACAGCAATGATTTCTCAGGCATGTGTCTTGCCTCACTTGTCAGTGGCGTCGGTACAGTTACACACATACAAGTAAAATTGGAAAAGGAAGACAACGTTCTCAAGCTACTGTATTCGGAAAATGAAGACGAGGAATGGGAATTGGCGCGTTGGTTCAAAGGGAAGGGAAAATTCCGCTATCTGGACAGCAACGGGCACTGGCATATGTCCTGGCCGACAGCAGGAGAAGGGAGGGAATCCGTACCCAGAGGTATTCTCCTTGAAGTCAAATCGCTTCAGGGGCCGATAATTTGGTATTCCAACGTGTCCGGACGGCGCAGAGCATGGCAGATAAAAGACGAGAATTCGTTTATGGATTGACCGTGTCCCTACAGCAAAAGGAATCGGGATTCGTACTTGCCGCTACCTTATGGATTCTTGCGGCCATTACTATTGGTGTGGGTTTTTTTTCATCCTGGACCAACATGTCACTGGAACGGGCTCAATTCGTCAAGGACGAATTGCAGGGAGAAATCGACCAGGTGAGCACGGAAGCGCTCGCTCTGTATCTTGTCGCCACCCGTAAGACGGATTTGACTGGGATCATAGTAGAGGGAGAGGGCAATCAGACCATTCATGTCCGCTTGGACGATCGGCCTTATTCAGGGGTGGGCAGAGGGCGTTTCGCCTATCAGGATGAGAGTGGCCTGCTCAAATTGTCGGACCTGCCTCGGTTTCCAAACTTTTTGGAATATGTGGGCGTAGCATCCAGTAAAACCGGCCCATTGGTCAGCAAATATCTCGACTATACGGATTCCAATGATGAAAAACTGCTGAACGGAGCTGAAGCGGGCGACTACAAGGCTCGGGGCCTGCCTCCCCCTCCTGACAGGCCGCTGTTTACTTCATGGGAAGCATTTAATATTTTGGATTGGGCGGGCACCAAAGAGCTTTGGCAGGGGCACAGTTTTCCGAGAATGACAACAACCATTGATATTGGGGGACTGCCGAATGTGAATACGGCTCCCGGGCCGGTGCTGCAACTCGTACTCGGGATATCAGAGGAAGAAACAAAAACTATTCTCAGGGCAAGAGAAACACAAATCTTCAATGATCTTGCTGAGATTTATGCACTTATCGGCAGGGAATTGAGTCTGATGGAGATGGAAATATCGTTCTGGTCATCAACCTATTACCGGCTTTCAGTATGGTATGAAGGTTCGAACAGGATGCGGGAAATTCATTTCAAACAGGCGTCAAAAGATTCGGAAAACGATTCCCCCTGGAAAATGAGTTATATTATTTCTGTCCCCTTGGCAGAGGATCAACGGAATGCAAATTTTACATCCATTGAAAGCGATCTTTTTCAGAAAGCGAACAAATAAGCCTTCTGACATTGATTCATCGCAAGTTTCCTTTGATACTTTTGGGTTGGAATCCGGAGAAAGGGAAAGCACCGTCGATATTGAAAGCAAAACACCTCAAAAGCGGCTTTTGAGCTATCCCATACGCCGTTATGTACAGGGACAAGAAACTGTAGAACGACCTGAGGCGCATGTCGGAAAACGCCACTGGATAGTTGGCCGTGGACTTTGCCTCTATCGCAGGTTCAATCTTTCCGAAGTGCCTTTTGCCGAACGCAAAAATGCATTGAGTGTGCGTATTTTGCAGTGGAGTCCGTTTTTGCAAACAGGTCAATATGTGTCCTGGAAAGGAGATATCGCACAAGTCTGGATTTGGGATGAGCTGTTGCGTCTGGAAGAAATGCATTCCATGGGCGTAAACTCTGCGGTAGCTTTTCCTGAGTCTGTATTGAATCCACAACCGGAAGATGATATTCCACAGCTTGTTGCCTGCAAGGAGGGAGTGGAAGGACGTATTTGGAATGAAGGCGTACTGATGGCCAGCAGGTGGTGGAAAAATGCGCCCCGGCACCAGGAATGGACTCGTTTTCTTCTGGGGAACGATGTAGCACCTGGAGCGGCTCCGCCCCTGGTTGAAAGTTTTGAGTGGTTGCCACGTCCCTGGGCTCGAAGGTCCAGTGGGTTTGATGTGTTTGACGTTCGGACGGAAAGATTTTGGATCATTATCGGTTTGCTCGTCTTTTCAGGTATTTTTATGTGGAAAGGTGTTGAATTGTGGCGTCTTCATGAGAGTATTGCCACGCTGGAGCCGGAATTGAAAGTTTTGTCGCAACAGGCGCGTCCTTTGAAAAACGCCAGAGCCAAGGCCCTCCAGTACAAGGAGCAAGGGGCCTTATTGCTTAAAGTTGCAGGCTATAGTTCACCTTTGAAATTGTTTCATCAAGTAGTTCATCTTTTTCCCACAACTGAAGTGGCGATTGAAGAATGGCGTTATACAAAGGATGAATTGGAATTTATCATAAAAGGAAAAAATCTGGCTCCGGTATCATATATCAATGCATTCCAAGATAGCCCTTTTTTTACGGAAGTAACGGCGGAAAAATTAAATTCCGGGAAATTACGGATGCATATGAAGCTGAATTCTTGGGATGACCTGCATGAGTGATGTCAGTATCGGGTCTTTGCGTGATGAATGGAAAAAGAATCCACGGCTGCGATTGGGGATTCTGGCTATCGCAGGCATTGGGTTGCTTTATCTGTTTTTGGTTGTTTCAGACTATCAGATTGAGCAGAAAAAAAATTTCGATCGAATTGCAAAACAATACACCAAGCTGAAACGCGGGGGCCTTGATGAAAGCTGGCTGCAGCACTATGAAGAAGCCAAGAATTTTGCAGCGTTGGTTGAATCGCGCGCCTGGAGGGCGAAATCTCGCGGGCTTGCTCAAGCAATGGTGCAATCCTGGGCTGAGGAGCTGATAAAAAAGTATAAATTCAGTGGGCCTTCTCTGCGGGTTGAACAAGCCTATGAAGTCACGGATGTGGATTCACTATGGCAGGTCGCCGCGACCCTTGAGGCTGAATATCCCCCGGAGAATATTGCCGGAATACTTCGCGAAGTAGAAGGTTCTGAAAAACTGCTCAGTATTGAAAGACTCATCATAACCAAGAATGCCCAGACAATCCGGGATCCTAAACGATTCACTCTGGGAGTGAAAGCGTATTTTAAACTTGAGGACTCAAAGGGATAATTCATTGTTTACGCCACAACCAGTACGCCGCCAGATTGTCCGGTCCGCAAAATTCGGAACGCTCGTTTTGCTAATCATCCTGCCGTTGTTGTTGACCGGCTCGGGATGCAGTAAAGAGCAGGGATCCTTGATCAATTTGCCAGAACCGTTGCGTGCTCCGCGAAAAGAGCCTGTTTTGGTGGAAAACGAACCGGAAGAGCAACAGCAGCAGATGCCACAGCGATTCCAACATACGCCAAGTCCTCCTGGACAAAGTTACGCTCAGAACAATGTTGTCGGCGTGAAAAAACGCGCTGCTTCCAAATTTCAACAGGCCGGGATCATGCTGAGTATTGAGAGCATGCCGATTCCGGCTTTTATCAACGAAGTGTACGGCAACATTCTGCATCGTTCCTTTGAAATTGCTCCTTCCCTTCAAAAATTGACGGATCTCGTCACCGTCCGGACCAGCGAGAATCTAGCCCCGGAGGAAGTTGATTCTCTTTGTCGCCAGGTGCTGAACAATTACGGTATTATTGTGGAAGAACAAGGAGCGGTGCTGCGTTTTTACGAGGCGTTGAATACCAAACAAACAGGCGAGCCGCCATTGCTTGTCAGCGGCCGTACGTTGCCCGAAGTGCCTGTGACCCATCGCCCCATATTTCAGGTTGTTCCTATGCAGGTTGTAAACAGTACGCAGATGCAGCAATGGCTGGCCAGCGCCTACAAGGATTACGGACTTACGGTAACTGCCTCAAAGCAAGGTAATTCGGTAGTCCTGATGGGGCCGCGTCCGCTTGTGGCCCAGGCCGTGGAAGGCATTCGTATGCTTGATCAGCCGGCAATGAGCGGACGGTACAGCATGCGCATCGAACCTTTGTATCTGGAAGCGGAAGATTTGTGCGACATGCTCAGCGACGTGCTGGGAGCGGAAGGGTATTCCACCTCCAAAAGTATCGAAAAGTCGGGCAACAGCATTATCTTTTTGCCCATTGAGTCCGTCAAGGCCGTGATCGCTTTCGCACCGGACCTGAAAACGCTGAGTCATATTCGGGATTGGGTAAAAACACTGGATAATCCCGGCCAGGCCATGGAAGAAGACGTGTACGGTATTTATTACTACCCCGTACAGAATACCAGTGCGGAAGATTTGTATGATGTCCTGGCAGATGTAGTGGAAAACCTGCCGCAAGGAGGAGCTTTCCAGAAATATGGAAGCGGCCAGTCGGGTGTGAGCAAAAGCAAATCGCGCTCCTCTACGAAAAGTACTGCAAGCACTTCGAGCAGCAAGAATACAAAAGATCCCAGTGCGACACGTCCGGGCCAGTCCACGAAAACAAAAGACCAGGCCAAAAAAGACAGCAAGTCCCAAAATAGCGATGAAGATAAGGACGATCCAGGCAACCTGGTCGTCGACAAAGCGCGTAACGCGATTATTTTCCAGGGAAAGCGCAGCGAATGGCGGCAATTGTTGTCCGTGATCAAAGAAATGGACCATGCCGCGCGTATGGTCTTGATTGAAGTCACCATTGCTGAAATCACCTTGAGCGAGGATGAAGAATTCGGCGTTGAGTGGATTCTGGAAAATACGGACCTCGGACATGATTTCACTGGTGGAGACCAGAACAACAGCTTGGGCGGAACGATCAGCACCCTTAACCAGTTGGGCATAGGCAGCAATGGTATTTCATTTATTCTCGACAATGCCGGATCAACACGGGCCATCCTCAACGCTTTTGCTTCAAAAGACCGGGTCAGTATTTTGTCCACGCCTCGTGTCATGGTAAAAAGCGGTGGTACCGCCACCATTGACGTGGGTAATGAAGTACCCACCGTCACCAGCCAGACCACAAGCAATTCTGACGATACGAATATTTATCAGTCCATCACTTACCGAAAAACAGGCGTGCTAATGACTGTGGAGCCCATTGTGCATTCCGGCCAGCGTATTGATCTGGAAATATCGCAGGAAGTCAGCGAGTCCAAAAAAACAACCGATTCGGATATTGACAGCCCGACGATTTTCAACAGGACCATTGAGACTTCTCTCGGTCTTCGTGACGGCGGGTCGGTGCTTATTGGCGGATTGATTTCCAGATCCCGGTCAAAGGGATATACCGGAGTGCCGGTATTGAGCACGGTTCCGGTTCTTGGCCGGCTGTTCAGGGTTGACACTGAGGAATTGACAAAAACCGAAATGGTCATGCTTATCGTCCCTTACATCATTGACAATGATCAGGATGCCATCGATGTGACAAACGCCTTGAAAAGCCGCCTGGATGCAATTGGTATGGTGGTGCCCCCGTCTGAATGCAAGGACTGCGATAAGTCAAAGCCTCAGGGCACACGGAACATGGTTCATCCCGATACGGGCTATTCGCAAAACTACGTTCCCGTACAACAGCCGTATAACCACAATTAAAGAAGCCTTTCGAATTCATGATGAAAGTGCTGCATGTTTTCAAACTCTACCTCCCTGATTCGCAGGGAGGGATTGAGCAGGTTATTTACCACCTGTCCTGTGAAACCAGTAAGCGCGGTGTGAAGAATACCGTCCTGTGCCTTTGCAATGAGTCCGGCGGATCAGTTCTGGAGCGTGAAGAAGCCACGGTTGTACGCTGCCATGCGCAATTCGACCGGGCCTCCACCCCCTTCGGTTTGGGCCTTTTTCCTGCTTTCCATCGGTGCGTGAAAGAGGCCGATCTGGTCCACTATCACTTTCCGTACCCAGTTCAGGACCTGCTGCACATCGCGTTTCGGGTTAAAAAACCAACGCTTGTCACCTACCATAGCGATATCGTTCGTCAGAAAATACTGCTCAGGTTTTATCTTCCACTGATGCAGCGCTTCCTTTCCAAAGTGAATTGCATTGTGGCTACTTCAGAAAACTACATGCAAACCAGTGATACGCTGCAGCAATATCTCAATAAGGTGCGGGCCATCCCCATAGGGATCAACAGAAATTCGCTCCCGCCAATTGAAAAGGAACGCGTACTGCAATGGCGTGACAGGGTCGGAGAAGATTTTTTTCTATTTGTCGGTGTGTTGCGTTATTACAAAGGGCTCGATATCCTTCTGGAAGCTGCTACTTCCAAAAAACATACCATTGTCATTGCCGGGGCCGGACCGCTGGAAGCCGAACTGAAAGAAAAAGCGCGAAAACTGCTGCTGGACAATGTTATTTTTGTCGGACGCATTTCAGAGGAAGATAAAGTAGCCCTGTTATCCCTTTGTCATGCGATAGTGTTTCCTTCGCATTTGCGGTCCGAAGCTTTCGGAGTCAGCCTGGTAGAGGGCGCCATGTTCGGCAAGCCGCTTATTTCCGCGGAAATAGGCACCGGCACCACCTTCGTGAACATTGACAAATTAACGGGGATCGTTGTCCCTCCATCAGATCCGCGAGCACTCAGCCGCGCCATGGATACCCTGGGCAGCAACAAGCATCTTGCTGTTTCTTACGGTCTGAATGCGCAAAAGCGCTATGAACAGTTCTTTACGGCAAAACGTATGGCCGATGAATATTGCAAACTCTACGAAGAACTCCTTGCATACCAAAAATGCTGACAGTCCGTATGCTGCCATCTGCGCTGTACTACCCGAAAAGTGTGGTCGTTAACCTATAGCTTCAGTAAATTTAATGCCAAATGTTTCAGGGATCTCACAGCCGCGAAAACGGATCATTGTCAATGCCATCCCCATGATTAATGTCAGTACGGGGATAGGCCGCTACATCCGTTCGCTCTATACATCCATGGAGCGTATGTACGCGGATAGTTACGAGTTTGTTTATTTTGACGGCAAGAACACCACGAACACCATCCCTCCCAAAGCGCCTTCCATCGCAAATTGGTCAAAACGGGTGGAGTTGCTCTGGAAGCTGCCGCCCCATCTCGGCTACTGCATACGCTTGCTGCTGCATTTGCGGCGTGAATGGCGCTTCCGGGACGCTTTGCGGGGCATAGATTTGTACCATGAGGCCTCGTTTTTCCCTTTTGCCTCGGGCAGGGTTCCCGTGGTCTTTACCATCCATGATCTTTCCCTGCGCAACCATCCGGACTGGCACCCCAAAGAACGCGTGCTGTTTTTCAAGACGTTCTATTTCAGAAGGCTCGCCAAGGTCAGTCGCTTCATAGCGGTATCAGAATTCACACGCTCCGAGATGTTGCGCGATCTGGGCGTCAATGACTCGTTGATAACAGTTACGCCGGAAGCGCATACGTCTGAGATTTTTTACCAGTGTTCGGAAGCTGTCGTAAAGGACGTCAGGAAGACATACGGCCTGCCCGAAGAGTATTTTCTCTTTGTCGGCAGCGGTGATCCGCGCAAGAATGTGGAGATCATCCCCAAGGCTTTGGCAATGAATCGAACCAAAGCCCCCTTGGTTTCCGTGGGCTGGAGCGGATGGGACAAAGAAAGCCATGGCAGCGGACGCTGCAGACCCTTGGGCTTTGTGAACGACGAAGATCTGGCCGCTGTTTACAGCGGCGCGCTGGCACTGATTTTTCCCAGTGTATACGAGGGGTTCGGGCTGCCCATTCTTGAAGCTATGGCCTGCGGCTGCCCGGTAGTCACCACAACAAAGGCCAGTCTGCCGGAAGTTGCCGGAGATGCGGCGCTTTATTTGCAAGATCCGGCCAACCCGGCCGAGCTTGCAGGATTGCTGGAACGCATTGAGCAAGATATCGCACTGCGTCGGGAAATGCGTCAAAAGGGTTTGAAGCGGGCAGCGGCATTCAGTTGGGACAAGACTGCGGCATTGACCAAACTGGCTTTTGACGCGGCGCTGGCATAAAAAAAGACCCGGCTGGCTGAACCGGGTCTTTTTGACAACCGTTCGGGTTGTTTTATTTCTTCTTTCCGTCTTCCCGTTTCACTTCCGGCATTTTTTCTCCGAATTGGGAATTGGAAGTCCGGGCGTAATCTTCAAATACCACGCTCGGGTGCAGTGTACTCTGTTCGAATTTTCCATCTGCGTTTCCATCAAAGTGGCCGTAGTCCTTTTTGGTGATCATGTCGATGACCGTATAACCGTAGACCCGCCGGTTGAAAGGTTTATCCGGCGTATAAAACGCGTGGTAGAAGACTTTATGGTTGGGGTGGTCCACCGGAATAAAGGCGGCGCTCATGGTGTCGTTGCCTTTGAGAGCGGGGAAAGCGTCAAAAGGATCCGTGTAACCGAGAAAAGATTTTTGCTTCACAGCCTTGTCCACGGCTTCTCGTAGAGCTTTGGTGGATCCGTAAATGATATCACCGCGCTCCTTTTGCTGTTTACTGGGGTGAGGCGGTGTTTTTTCCGCATGCTGCATCGGGACGCTGGTATGCAGTTTCTTGGGCGGCTGCGGGCCCTTGGGGTCGATTGCAGTCCCTTTGTCGAGGGGGGCTGCAGCTGTTTGAGAAGGGGCGGTGGCTGGTGACGATTTTTGGGTGTCTGGTTTTGACGGCGAAACAGCAGGCTCGGCTGTTTGAGGTTCAGCCTTTTTGAGGGGGTCTGCTTTTTTCTGTGCTGGTTCGGGCTTGGTCACCGGCGCGGGAGTCGTGTCTGTTTTTGGAGGCGTCCGTTTGACGACCATTTTGTTTTTTGCTTTGGGCCTGTCCGCATGTGATTTGGGCGTGCCTGTCGTATAACTGGCTTGCGTTTGAATCGGACGTCGTTGCTTGGAAGCAATATGTATGGGTCCTTCTATGCCAAAATTGAGGCGCAGCAAGGCCCGCTTGTCCGCGGCATTGGCGTTGGCAGGTAAAGAGGTTTTTGCTGTATCAGGATTCTGCTCGTAAGCTTCAGACGATTCATCCGACATGCCGAGCTGACGGCTGGTCCAGGAGCAGCCCGCCAACAGCGACAGGCAAAATACCAGCAACAGGCTGATGATGGCTGCAGGTTGAAAGCGTTGCATAATACGACGCATGGTATACACTCCTTGCTGTGAGTAGCATAAATGAAGGAAGAAGACATGGATTTGATGGTTTTTCCATGTTTTGCCAGGAGATAGCACAGAAGGCTTGATGCGGGCAAGACCGGTCCTTTTCTATAAAAAATATGGAACAATTTGAAATTACGGTAAATTTTGCATTATTCATGCACTTGCAACTACGACGAGGAAAGGATGAAGTATCTGAAGTCAGTTGATTTTACGGCAGGAACCGCACGTACTATCCGGTTGAATGGAGTGGTACTTTTTTTCGCGTTGGCCTGTATGCTGTTTGGAGCGCAACACGCCCGCGCCTCCCAACGCGACTGGTCGCCATTGATTACGCGGCTGGTTGCCGACGGTTTCGACAAAAAACAACTTACGGCATTGTTCTCGCGTCCGGATGTGATTTATGACCCGAAAGTGATGTTTCGGAAAATAGAACCCTTGTATACGAAAAAGTTCGGTTCCCAACTGGTCCGCCATATCCAGCAGGAATTGCACAGCCTCGGATATTACACGTATAAAGTAGACGGTGTCATGGGCAGCAAAACGCGTCAGGCCATACGGGGCTTTCAGAAGGTCCAGGGGCTCAAACAAGATGGCAAGCCCACTCAAAAGTTGCTGACAGAACTGCGTACGCGAGGAAAAAAACGTCCTGCAGGATACGCGTTGCCCCCCATTCCCAAACGTCCGGCAATTTATAAATCCGTGACCACTCCGGAACGGTTGCGGGAAGCAAAGCAATTCTATCGTAAGCATCAGCGTGAATTATTGAAAATGGAGCGTACCTATGGAGTGCCGGCCTCCATTGCCACGGGCCTGTTGACTGTGGAAACTCGTTTGGGAACCTTTCTCGGTGAAGAAAAGGCCTTTCTGAATCTGGCGATAATGGCGCAAACAGCGTCTTTTGAGAGCATTCGCAGCTATTTCAAAGGCGAGCACCTGAACGAAACAAAGGTACGGTACTTACGAACCCGGACAAAACAAAAGTCCGATTGGGCTTATGGCGAACTGAAAGCGCTGCTGCGTCATGCGGCTTGTCTGGGACGCGATCCCATGCATATTCCCGGCTCCATCTACGGTGCCATCGGCATCTGTCAGTTCATGCCCAGCAACATAGACAAATTCGGGAAAGATGGTGACGGTGACGGCCGGGTTGATCTTTTCGACCTGGAAGACGCCCTGCACAGCCTGGGCAATTACCTCAAACGTGCCGGATGGCACGGCAACAGCCGCAGGCAGCAGCGCCGCGCTTTGTACCGTTACAACCACAGCACCGTGTACGTGAACACCATCCTCTACGTTGCGGACTATGTGCGACGGTAGCGGCATTCGGGCAGGGCGTTGCCGTAATGCCGGTCCGGCAAAGCAGGGTAGTCGTTTGTCACTGCTGCGTACGGATTGCGCAGTGAAAACAATTCCGGGCAAGGTTCAAGGGGTGATGGCCTTGTAGAATCTGGATTTGCCCTCTTCAACCTTGATGACCATGACGGGCTTGATGGGGTCGCCTTGCGCGTCGATGCTGAACGTGCCGCTGACTCCTTTGAAACTTTTGGTTGCGGCCAGAGCGTCCCGTATCGCCTTTCGGTCCGTGCTGCCGGCCCGGCGAATGGCGTCGGCCAGCAGCATGACGGCTTCATAGCCCGAGCCGGCTGATTCATCCAGCTCAAACTGTTTTTGGTACTGCTGCACAAAGCGCTTCGACTCCGGCGTGTCCAGATCCTTGGACCAATGGCTCGTATAATAGGCCTGTTTCAGTTCCTGGCCGCCGTTGGCGTAGAACTGGTTGTATCCCCATCCGTCCCCACCGAGCAATACGGCTTTGATTCCCCTATTCTGGGCCTGCTTGACGATAAATCCGCATTCATCATGTCCGGGAATAAACAAGACGTCCGGTTGCAGTTCCTTGATTTTGGCGAACATGGCGGAAAAATCCTTTTGACCGTCTTTATAGGTCTCTTCCGCCAGGACTTTGCCGCCAAGCCGGGTGAACTCCTTTGAAAACGTCTCGGCAAGCCCGATGCTGTAAGAACTCACAATTTTGACTAGCAATACCGCTGTGTTGGCATGGAATTCCTCCGTTGCGAATTTGGCCAATACCTGGCCCTGGAACGTGTCTGAAAAGCAGGCGCGAAAGATGAAATCGCCAACGCGCGTCAATTTCGGATTGGTCGAATCCGGACTGATCATGGGAATGCCGGCTTTTTGAAAAACAGGCGCCATGGCCAGGGAATGATCCGACCAGGATGCGCCGATAGCGGCAACCACACCATCTTTTACGGCCTTGCGCGCCGCCTGGTTGGATTGAATCGGCGTACTGCAGTTGTCGT
This sequence comes from Desulfovibrionaceae bacterium, assembly GCA_963677785.2. GTDB lineage: Bacteria > Desulfobacterota > Desulfovibrionia > Desulfovibrionales > Desulfovibrionaceae. The sequence goes on from CAXXDH010000003.1 coordinate 2,410,591, forward strand.
ATTCGAGTATCTTCAGTTTTTTCCCCAGCAATCCGCCATTTGCGTTGATTTCTTCAACTGCGAATCGAACAGCTTGAATGAGTTGAAAATTGCTGGCCGAGGCAGTTCCCGTTTTGGCAAAAATAGAAGCGATTTTAATTTCATTGTCATCAGCGCGCACCGTGGTTGAAAAAAACGTAAAGACCATGCTGAAATAAAGTAAAGTTCCGATATACATGGTATAATGAAGTATTTTTTTCATGTGTCTTATCCTCTTGTGACTCAAAAGAACTGCATGCTCTTTGATGTGTACGCGGAATTTAACAGATAAAACCGAGTTAAAAAAACGGTGTTTGGTGCAAAATAAAACAAATCCTACTGCACCATCCAGTTGGTTTGCTGTGAACACTGTAAAAAAAGTGATGTTTCATTGGCTGCACAAGGCTGAAGAACACGTATGCTTTTTTAAGGTAATGATGAAAAATTTTTTTTATAGTGTCTTATATAATTTTTTAGATGTCAATCAGGACTTTAACCGCATAAACCCAAATCATCCTCTTTTGCTTATTATTTCAGTTTGTTGTAGTTAGAGCAACTGTAAGACCCTTTTCAATTTTCTTATATCCTAGATATTTTATATAAAATTTCAATGCGTTGTCCTTTTTACTGTTGACATTGTAAGACCCTACCGATATCGTCAGCCTATGGCACACTTGCATAAGAAAATCAAAAAAGGACGACCCTACTATTACGTCCGGGAAATGGCTCGGGTTAATGGAAAGCCGAAAGTCGTCAACCAAGTGTACCTCGGCAGTCCGGAAAAAATTATGGAACTTGCAACCAAGGCCCAGGCGGGCGGTATCGCCAGGATTCAATCCCAGGAGTTTGGCGCGCTCTGGGTTGCGAATCATCTCGCTCAAGAGCTTGACCTGGCCGGAATCGTCGATGCCGTTGTGCCCGCAACCAAGAACGAGACCGGCCCGTCCGTGGGCGAGTATTTTCATTACTGCGTGCTCAACCGCATGGTGCAGGCCCGTTCCAAGCGCGCTCTGTCAGACTGGTTCAAATCCACGGCCATCCAACACATTCGGCCCGTTGATACGGACGCGCTCTCCTCGCAGCGCTTTTGGAAAAAATGGGATCGGGTTTCCAAAGAAGACATCAAGACCATCGCTTGTAAGCTTTTCAGCCGGCTGGCCGCTCTCGAACCGCAGCACGACGACTGTTTCATGTTCGACACCAGCAATTATTTCACTTTTATGGCCAGCGATACGGATTCCGAGCTTGCACAGCGTGGCAAAAACAAGGAGGGTCGAGACTGGTTGCGTCAGGTTGGCGTGGCGCTGCTTGTTTCGCGAAAAACCGAAATGCCGCTTTTTTACCGAGAATACGAGGGCAATCGCCATGACTCAAAGGTATTCGCCCGAGTCATGGATGATGTGATCGAGGCCATGCGCGGTGCTGGCAACAAAAACGCGGACATCACGGTCGTTTTTGACAAGGGAATGAACGCGGAAGAAAACATTGAGAGCGTCGACGCGCAGAAGCGAATACATTTTATCACCTCCTACTCCTTGTATTTTGCCGAAGAACTCGCTCAAGTTGATCGTTCGCGCTTCTCCATTGTGGATACGCCGAAAAATCAAGAGCTTCGTGACAAGGGACGTGAAGATGACCTGCTTACGGCCTGGCGTACAAAGGGTAAGTATTGGGGGCGGGAACGAACCGTGGTCGTAACATACAATCCGCTTACCGCGAGCAAGCAGAGGTACAAATTCGACAAAAAACTCGACGAGTTGCAGCAGGCGCTCTACGAGATGCGCAGGAAGTATCGCCAGCAGGCCCCCCACTGGAAAAACAAAGAAATAGTGGAACAACGATACCAGGAGCTTTGCCGGGCGCTTCACTTGCCGGATGACCTTTACGACCTGAACTTTTCCACCAAAGATAGCGAGCCGATTATGGGGTTTCGCAAAAGCTACTACCGGATTGGAAGACATATCAACCGGTTCGGAAAAAATATCCTCATCACCGACAGCCATACCTGGAGCACTGATGAAATCGTACGCGCAAGTTTGGACCGTTATAAAGTGGAGAAAGCCTTCCGGCAAAGCAAGGATGACGACCTAACTGGATTCATGCCTCTACGGCATTGGACCGACAGTAAAATACGCTGCCATTTCCTGTGTTGCTTCGCCTCTCTGGCCTTGTTGCGTATCCTTGAACTTCGCCTTCAACAGGGCGAAGAGCAGATGACTGCGGCTACGGCCATGGAAAATATGCATCGCCTGCATTCCTGCCTGATATGGTGCGCCAAAAGACGCAAACCCGTCCGTCACATCGAAGAACCCGACGAAACACAGGCCAAAATTTTCGCCGCCCTGGGCTTCGGGGTACGCGGTGGGGTCTTACGCGCATTCTCGTAGTAACGCGCTGTTATATCTAAATATTTACTGAAAGAATGATGGATGCGGTTAAACTTCTGTCAATATATTCAGGACAATTTTATCTTCTGCTGAACGCGACCGACCGGGAAAAACGGTTCAGGGCCTTTTGCCTTGCAGCGAGCTTTCTTTGTCTCAAGGGCGGCCCGCGGTCTATCGTGCAATAAAGATTTTCAAGGAATCAATTGACTTATGCGGTGAACTTCGCGATATTATCCCGTAATCTAATCAGTTTTCCATAGGTGCAGTGTGTCCTGCTTGTACGGCGGTGTTTGTCCGTTTCATTACGGCCCGAAGCTTGAAGGAGCAAATAATGCGGATTGCCTGGATGACATTGGTGTTGTTGTTGATAGCTTCATTTTCAGCCTTTGCAGAAAAAGAAATGACTATCGTATACAACGCCGGTGTCGCTCCGTTGAAATTTGAAGACAGCCAGGGGAAGGCTGCAGGCTTACTGCCGGATTTGTGGCGTTTGTGGGCTGAAAAAAGCGGACAAGCAATTCGTTTTATAAAAACAGACTCCTTTGGAGAATCTTTGCGTATGGTTCGCGAGGACAAAGCCGATTTGCATGCCGGGTTGTTCAAAACTCCAGAACGAGAAGCTTATTTAACATATTCGGAACCAATCCTGTCAATCGACTATTATATTTTTACGCATCCATCCGTACGGCCTGTAAGTTCGCTGAAGGATCTGTCAGGATTTGTCGTTGGTGTTCATAAAAGCGGTTACACGCAGGATTTGCTGCACCGCAAGACGCCCAAACAGGCGATTCAAACGTTCAAAACACTTGACGCCATGTTCGAGGCGGCTCTGCGTGGAGACATTCGCGCCTTCATAGCGCCGAAATTGAGTCTGTTTCATTTCTTATCTCAAAGAGATCTTGCAGGTATCTTCGGATATGTTGAACGTTCGCCCCTGTTTACCCAAACATATTATTCCGCTGCAGCCAAAGACAGCTCAGGCCGTATCGCAGAAGTCAATGAGGGGCTGGAACGCATCACGCCCAAGGAGCGGGCCCGGCTGGAGAAGAAATGGTTTTCGGGACTGGCAAAAGCCATACCGCCGGAATTTCTTCTTAAGCTCAATTCTCAAGAGCGCGCATATCTCGCCAAACATACCATCGTAACAATGCAAAACCAGGAGGACTGGGCGCCGATCAATTATTACAGCGATGGAAAGCCAAGAGGGTTCTCCATAGAATACGTCCAATTGCTTGCCGAAAAAACCGGGTTGGAGCCCCGATTCGTGTACGGCAAAAGCTGGAGCGATTATATCGACATGGCCTCGCATGGGCAGCTGGACGTGTTGCTCAACATTGTAAAAACTCCGGAACGGGAAAAAAAATTCAGCTTCAGCGAATCCTACGCCACGCTGGAATACCAGCTTTATACGCGTACGGGCGAACCGCCCATCAATTCTCTCACGGCATTGAAGGGTAAGACGGTCGCGGTCCCGAAAGGGAGGTATTACGCCGAACAGTTGGCAGATCTGGACAATTGCAGCGTTCTGTCTGTGGAAAATGCCGCTGATGCGCTTCGGGCCGTATCCATGGGCCAGGCGGATGCTTGTTATGAGCTAGCCCCTGTCGCCGGCTGGCTCATAAAGAAACAGCATATCCGGAATATTCAATACGGAGGAGGCGCAAAAATAGGCGAACGCGCCGCACTTCCGATTCGCCTTGCCGTGAATAAAGAAAACAAACTGCTTGAGTCCATATTGGCCAAAGGCATGTCCATGATCGGCGATGAGGAACTGAGCCGGTTGCAGCAGAAATGGCTGGGGAGCAGATTATCAAAGGCAACCATTGCGCTTACCCCCCAGGAAAAGGATTTTCTTCATTCGAAACGGGCGCTGCTTGTCGCGGCTGATCCGGAATTTCCTCCGTTTGAATATAAAAACGAGAAAGGCCAGCTGCGAGGCATAAGCACCGATATTTTTCGTCTGATTATCAAGCGGCTTGGGATGAAAGCCGTTGACATCATTCGCCCCTGGCCCGTTCTTGAGGATTTGCTCAAAAAGGGGAAACTCGATGTTTCCCCGTGCATGACGCCCACTGCACAGCGCGAAAATGATTTTCTTTTCACACATCCCTACATTTCCTCTTTTGTCGCCCTCTGGGCCAGGGAAGGCGACGGACAAATTGTTTCCGGCAAGGATTTGAAAGGCAAAACAGTTGCCGTGGAAAAAGCCTTTTTCATGTCCGAGATCCTGGATACGGAGTTCCCGCAAACAAAAAAACTGGAATTCGACTCCACATTGGAAGCCTTGAAATCCGTGGCTACAGGCGAAGCCGACGCCTATATCGGAACGTACGCCGTTGGAACGTATTTTATCGAACGTTACCTGATACGGGGCCTCAAGGTTGTGGACTACCTCCAGCAGATGCCCATGAAACTCGCCATGGCTGTTCCCAAAGACCAGCCCCTGCTGCGCGGTATTTTGCAAAAGGGGCTCGATTCGCTTTCTCGCCGGGAAATTTTAAAGATTCAGGAGCGATATTTTTCCAAAACACAGGAAGGCATGTCCCACCTGCTTTTGACGGAAGCGGAAAAGCAATGGCTGCAGCAACACGATTCCTTGCGCCTGGGCGTGGACCCGTCCTGGCCGCCTTTTGAATTTATGGATGCGTTGGGAAAGTATCAGGGCATTGCCTCGGATTATGTAAGCACCCTGGCAAACCTGCTGGACGTGTCCATGAATCCGGTGGAAGGTCTGGATTGGAATGAAGTTATCAACCGTGCGCAACACAAGGAACTGGACGTGTTGCCCTGCGTAACGAAAACACAAGACAGGTCCAGTTTTCTGCTGTTTACCAAGCCCTACATATCGTTTCCTTCCGCCATCATTACCAGGGATGACGCACCGCTCATAACCGGGTTTGAATCCCTGGCTTCAAGGCGGGTCGGCGTGGTGAAAGGCTATGTTACGCACGAAAATATTTCTCGTGATTACCCCGAGATCAAGCTCGTATCTTATGAAAACATAGAAGATGGCTTGCATGCCGTTGCCGCAGGGAACATTTTCGCCTTTGTCGATAATCTGGCTTCCATCACCTATATCAGCCGTCGGGACGCCATCCAGGACATCAAAGTGGCTGCAACGGCAAAGTACGCTTTTGACCTGTCCATAGGCGTTCGCAATGACTGGCCGGAACTGGTGGCCATTCTCAATCGCGCCATTGACAGTATCCCGGAAAAAAAGCGGGCCGCCATCGAGAACCGCTGGATCAACGTTCAGTTCAAGCAGACAACGGACTGGAGCGTTGTCTGGGAGGTAGGCCTGATCATTTTTGTTTTTTGCGGGAGCATATTGCTTGTGGTTTTTATCTGGAACCGTCGGCTGGCAGGAGAGATCGCTGAAAGAAGACGTACGGAAAAGAAACTTGCCGAGTCGGAAACCAAGTTTCGAGCCATGAGTGAAGCCGTTCATGACGGTTTGATCATGATCGATTCTCAATCCCGTGTTTTGTTTTGGAATTCCGCGGCCGAAACGTTGTTCGGTGTGACCGCCGCCGAGATTCTCGGCCAGGATATGCATACCATTTTTTTGAGCCAGGAGGATTGCCAACAGGTCAAGCAGGGGATGAAGCAATTTGCGCTGACCGGAAAAGGGCCGGTAGTAGGAAAATTGGATGAATATCTCGCCTATGACAAACAGAGGCGGGAATTTCCTGTCGAGGTTGCAGTCGCTTCGTTTCAAATCGACGACCAGTGGTATGCCGTGGGCACGGTACGGGACATATCGGAACGCAAAGCCGCGGAGGAGGCCTTGCGGGATGCGGAAGAACGCAGCCGACTGGTGCTCGAATCCGCTGGAGAAGGTATTTTCGGCGTCGATGGCAAAGAAGGAGTATTGTTCATCAATACGGCAGCCTGCAAAATGCTCGACATTTGCAACATCGACATCATCGGACAAAATGTGCATGAGTTGATTCACCACAGCCATGCCGACGGGTCTCCGTACCCTATCGAAGATTGTCCCATGCATAAGTCGTTTACGTTGGGTGAAACCTATACGGTCGATGAAGAAGTCCTGTGGCGCATGGACGGTTCCAGTTTTCATGTCGAATATACGAGTTCTCCCATTTTGAAGAATGAAGAGATCGTCGGAGCCGTGGTCACGTTCAGGGACATCACGGGGCGGCTTGAAGCGGAAATGGCTCTGCGTGAAAGCGAACTGCAAATGCAGTTTATTCTTGGTACGAGCCCCGTTGGCGTGGCATTTACCACCAATGGGGTGTTTCAGTTCGTCAATCCGAAATTTCAGTTGATGTTCGGTGTTTCCGTAGGCGATGGCTCGCAGGCATTGTATGAAGACTACGGCATGCACGAGGAGCTGGTTACGCGCATGCAGGCGGGCGAACCCATCCATGATTGGGAACTACGTATGTATGATGCCGAACGCCAGATCCGGGATTACCTGGTTACGTACCTGCCTTACGAACATGATGGGGAAGATGGCGTACTGGGATGGTTCTCAGATATTACTGACCGCAAGCAGGCGGAAAACGCCGTCAGGGAGAGCGAAAAACAGCTGCGCACCATTTTTATGAACTCACCGGTAGGGATCATGCTGTATAATCAATCCGGCGTGGTGGTCAGCTGCAACGAAGTGGCGGCGGATATCCTCGGCACTTCCATTGATACGCTGCTTGGTTTCGGTCCGTTGGATCAATTGGAAGAAAGCGCTTTGCGCAACGCGCTGGAGCAGGGCCTCAATGGCCGGACAAGTCATTACGAAGGCTGGCATACGTCATTGCTGGGGAATAAAAAGGCGTATATCCATTTTCGATTCAACCCGGTGGAACCAGAGACAGTTCCTACGGAAGTAATCGGCACTGTGGAAGATATCACGGAAAGGACACTCGCGGAACAAGCTATCCGGGAGAGCGAGGAACGTTTGCGTTTTTCCCTGGCCGCCATGGGGGCGTTTTATTGGGAGGATGACCTGGTAACCGGCAGCGCCAGCTATGATTCGCCTGGTTTTTATACCCAATACGGCTATTCGGAAGAAGAAATCCCCGAGACCCTGGATGAATACCTGACGTACATCCATCCGGATGACGTTCCTCCCGCCATTGAGTCTTTTCAGTCGCATATCTCCGGGAAAAGTCCCCTCCACCAGGCGGAATTTCGATTTCGCCGCAAAGACGGCACCTGGGCCTGGACCATGAATGTGGGCCGGATCATTGAACGCGATGATTCGGGTAATGTCGTCAAGGTCGCAGGACTGACTTTCGACAGTTCCGCGCGCAAAAAGATGGAGCAGGAAATTCTGGAAGCCAAAGAGGCCGCCGAAGAAGCCACACGCGCCAAATCGGATTTTCTGGCCAATATGAGCCACGAAATCCGTACCCCTATGAACGCCATCATCGGTATGAGCCATCTGGCCTTGCAAACTGAACTCAGCCCCAAACAGCATGACTACCTGTTCAAAATAGACGCCTCGGCCAAAGCCTTGCTGCGTATCATCAATGACATTCTGGATTTTTCCAAAATTGAAGCCGGCAAGCTGGACATAGAAAAAACCGAATTTCATCTGGATGATGTCATTGAAAATCTTGCCGCCCTGCTGACGGTCAAGGTTGAGGAAAAAGGCCTGGAACTGCTTTTCCGGGTTGATCCCGACGTGCCCGTGAATTTGGTCGGCGATCCGTTGCGGCTCGGTCAGATTCTGCTCAATCTTGCGGGCAATGCGGTCAAATTCACCCAAAAAGGGGAGATAGTCGTCGGTGCGAAGTTGCTGGAAAAAGACGTACAAACGGGCTCGGTTCTGCTGCGGTTCAGCGTACAGGATACGGGCATCGGTTTGACGGACGAACAGCAAGGACGTTTGTTTCAGTCCTTTTCCCAGGCGGATACCTCCACGACGCGCAAGTTCGGCGGTACGGGGCTGGGGCTGGCCATCTGCAAAAAACTCGCGGAGCTCATGGGTGGTGAGATCGGAGTGGAAAGTACGCCCGATGTGGGCAGCACCTTCTGGTTTACCGCCCGGATGCGATTGCACACCAACAACAAACGTCCGCCGCGTACGCTGGCCGAAGACTTTCGCGACATGCGGGTGCTGATTGTGGATGACAACAGAACCTCCCGCGAAATTCTTGCTGAAGCTTTGTCGAGTATGGGCTGCGCCCCCGAAACCGCTTCTTCCGGGCTGGAGGCCCTGGATAGATTGCTCGCGGCACCGCCGGACAACCCGTACGAGCTGGTGCTCATGGATTGGAAAATGCCGGATCTGGACGGCATAGAAACCGCCAGGCGCATCAAGCATAGTCATACGCTCGCCTCGCTTCCCACGGTGATAATGGTCACAGCCTACGGACGTGAAGAGATCATGCTTCAGGCAGAATCCGTCGGAGTGGCGGGATTTCTCATCAAGCCGGTCAACCAGAGCGTCCTTTTCAATACGATCATGGAAGTGTTCGGGCAGGGCATGGATAAAACCCTGCGCCCATCCCTGCATCACGGCAGTCTGGAGGAATTGAAAAAAATCAAAGGAGCCCGCGTATTGCTGGCCGAAGACAACGAAATCAACCAGCAGGTCGCCAAGGAGCTTATCGAGGGCGTCGGCCTGGTGGTAGCCATCGCCAACAACGGCCGCGAAGCAGTGACAATGGCGCAGGAGCAGTCTTTTGATTTGATACTGATGGATATTCAGATGCCTGAAATGGATGGGTTTGAAGCAACAACGCAGTTGCGCGCTCTGGAGCAGTTCAGGGAATTGCCCATTTTGGCCATGACCGCGCATGCCATGGCCGACGACCGCCAGAAAAGCCTGGATCAGGGCATGAATGATCACGTGACAAAACCCATTGATCCGCCGGAACTTTTCGCAGCCTTGCTTCGTTGGATTCCAGCCAGGGCGGGGGATGAGTCCGCGGATATTGGAGGCGAAGTAACAGCCTCGTCCGATACGCCCGCTGACTCTTTGACAGGAGCTTCGGCGGCAGCTGCGGACCAGAGCTTGCCGGAAACATTGCCGGGAATTGATATGGTCGCGGGTTTGTACAGGGTGGCGGGCAACCGTACGCTCTATAAGAATCTGCTCTGCAAACTGTATGAGAATTACCATAACGCGGACGAACAGTTGCGGGAACTGCTGGAAAAACAGGAAAGACCGAATGCGCAGATCCTTGCCCACAGCATCAAGGGCGTGGCCGGCAATGTGGGCGCTACGGACCTGCAGGCCGCTGCCGCTGCCGTTGAAGCTCCGCTCAAGGAAGGGCGCGACATCGAGGAAGCTGTACTTGCCGACTTCAGCACGGTGCTGGCAGGCCTGATGCAAAGCCTGGCGCCTGTGGCGGACACGCAATCCTCCGCAATGCCTGCAAGCGGCGGCACGGGCGCTGCAACTGCTCCTGAACAACGCAAAGACGCTCTGGAGCGGTTGTTGCCGCAGGTTAAAGCGCGCAAGCCCAAATTGTGCGAGCCGATTCTGGAGGAAATGGCGGCATTGTCCTGGCCGCCCCAAAGCCGGGAAGAGATGCAGGAGCTGCAACGACTCATCAAGAAGTATAAATTCAAGGACGCCATGGCTGTGCTGGAAAGCCTGCTACAGGACGTGGAAGGAGAGATGTCATGACCCAGGAAGAGGCCTTGCCGCATATTTTGATCGTGGACGACACGGAAACAAACATTGACCTGTTGTTGGAGGTTCTGGGCGACGGCTACGAATTGAGTGTTGCCACCAACGGCAAGGATGCGCTCGAAGTCGTGGACGAACAAACGCCGGATTTGATTTTGCTGGACATCATGATGCCCGACATGGACGGTTACGAAGTTTGCCGCAGGCTCAAGGCCGAACCTGCCTGGGCCAGGATACCCGTGATTTTCATCACCGCCATGAGCGAGGTGCAGGACGAGGCCAAAGGCTTTGAGGTAGGGGGCGTGGATTATATTACCAAACCGATCTCTCCGCTCATTGTCCAGGCACGGGTCAGAACGCATCTGGCCCTTGCCGACCAGCAACGGGCCTGCGAACGTACCGTGGAACGCCAGGTTGCGGAGATTCGCCAGGCCCAGAAGGACGCTATTTTCATGCTCGGCCAGGCGGGTCATTACAATGACGACAACACGGGCGTGCACATCTGGCGTATGGCAGCATACGCGCGCGCCCTGGCCAAGGCCGCGCAATGGTCCGTCATTGATCAACTCTTGCTGCAGCTTGCCGCGCCCATGCACGATATGGGAAAAATCGGCACTCCTGATTCCATTCTTAAAAAACCGGGCAAACTCACGGAAGAAGAGTGGGTGATCATGCGTCAGCATACGACCATCGGGCACAAGATTCTCTCCGTCAGCAAAGCGCATGTTTTTGAACTCGCTGCGGAGATAGCCCTGTCCCATCACGAACGCTGGGAAGGCGGCGGGTACCCCCAGAATTTGTCCGGAGAAGACATTTCGGAAGCGGCCCGGATCGTGGCCATTGCCGACGTATTCGACGCGCTTACCATGCGGCGTCCGTATAAGGAGCCCTGGCCCATCGATAGAGCCCTGGAATATATCGGCGACAGCAAAGGCCATTTTGAGCCGCGGCTTGCGGAACTGTTCCTGTCCATCAAAGAAGAAGTGACCGCCATCAGAGATTTCTGGAATCGGCGTGAGGATAGCGAACTCTATAAAGTGGAATTGTAACCCGCGTTTCGTTTTTTGCCCGTGAAAGGAGACAGCATGGCCCCGAATACCACCGGACCGATTCTGATTGTGGATGACACGGAAGCGAATATTGATATTCTGGTGGAATCCCTCGGACAGGACTACGACGTCAGCGTCGCTTTGAGCGGCGCGGAAGCCTTGGACAGCATCTCTGATGAATTGCCGGAACTTATCCTGCTGGATGTGATGATGCCGGAAATGGATGGCTATGAAGTTTGCCGAAGGCTCAAGGCCGACGAGCGGACCGCGGATGTGCCGGTGATCTTCATCACCGCCCTGAGCGACTCCGCGGACGAAGCCAAAGGCCTCGAACTGGGTGCCATCGACTACATCACCAAACCGTTCAATCCGGCCATCGTCAAGGCCAGGGTCAAGAATCATCTGGCTCTGCGTGAGGCCGCACGGCTCAAGGACGATGTCGAACGCATCATGCGCCATGATCTCAAATCCCCTTTGACGGCGGTCATCAGCTTGCCACAGCTGCTGCTTATGGATGACAACCTGGACGCATCCCAACGCGACATGCTGCTGCGTATTGAGGATGCCGGGTATACGCTGTTGTCCATGATCAACCTGTCCACCACCATTTTCAAGATGGAGCACGGCACGTACCAGCTGACCCCGGAGCCCATGGATCTGGCATCCCTGATGCGTAAGTTGTTCGGCAGCCTTGAAGACACCGCCCAGCTGCGCGATATTCAATTGCAACTCCGGATTCAGGATCAGGACGCCTTGCCGGAGGACGCCTTTCCTTTCAAGTGCGAGGAGTTGCTCTGCCATTCGATGTTTAGCAATCTGCTGGGCAATGCGTTGGATGCTTCGCCCGCCGGCACGAACATAACGGTCCAAATTGAAAGAACAGCACAAAAAAATGTTTCAATAGCCATCAGCAACCAAGGTGAAGTGCCTGTGGAGATACAGGAGCGTTTTTTTGAAAAATACGCCACGGCGGGAAAAAGCAGGGGAACGGGCCTGGGAACTTATTCGGCCCGGCTTATCGCCAATGCGCATGGTGGCGATATCAGCATGCAGAGCAAGGACGGCCTGGTTTGCGTACGCGTACTGCTGCCCGAGTTGTGACAACAGGAAGCCACCGGCCGTATTGGATTATTTGAAAATTTCCTGCAGTTTGCGTTCGAGTGTCGCCGGAGTGAACGGCTTGACGATGTAATTCGTTGCTCCGGATTGAATCGCTTCCACCACCTGTTCTCTTTCGGCTTCGGCTGTAACCATCAGGATGGGAATATCCGAAAAATCTTCCTCGGACGAGCGGACCTGTTTGAGCAGCTCTATCCCGGTTACCCGCGGCATGTTCCAATCCAGCAAGATGAGCTCGAATACGTTCTTCTGCAGTTTGTCCCAGGCCATCTGACCATCCTCGGCATAGGAAAGATTCACGAATCCGAGCCTGCGCATGATGTCGGCAATGGTGCGGCGCATGGCCTGATGATCGTCGACAATGAGTACCGGAATAGACATATCCATCGGCGTATCCTTGTGGTTGGCTGTGGCTGCAGAAAAAATGCACTTGTAGCACGAACATAGCGAAATGGTTCGCAGAGTCAAGCGGGGTGATCCGAATCCGTCATCTGTGGGGTTTTTTATTCTGAGCATGGTGTCAAGAGACGCCTTTGAAAGATATTCAACCTGTTGAATGACCATTTTATGGACAGCCTGGAAATATCCCGGCGCCAACTCGCCGACTCTGAAGAGAAATACCGCGTCATATTCGAGCAGGCCCTGGAGGGAATGTTTCGTACGCACATGGGAAAAGGTCTTGTTGCCGTTAATCCGGCCATGGCAAAAATGTTTGGATATGCCGATCCCAAGCAAATGATGGCAGAGATTGCCGACCCGGCAAAGCAGTTGTACGTCGCCCCCGCATACCGGGAGCAACTGCTACTTAACCTTGCCGTTACACAAGGCCGAACCCAGCCAGTGGTAATGATGCGCTTCTTTCTTGCGAGGGAGAACCGCATGTCATTGCACAGCAAAAAGCCCTTACAGTGCATTTACCGTAAGGGCTTGTTTTTACTGGCTCCCCGGGAGAGACTCGAACTCCCAACCTAGTGGTTAACAGCCCTTTTCTAAAACCGACATTTCACTTCATAAAATTTCATCAACCTATTGACACAACAGGAAATATGGCCTATTTTTCCTTCATCAAATTTCATATAATTTCACTCATTACCACATTAAAAATGGTGGAATTTTGGTGGAATGGTGGAATTTTGGTGGAATTTTTTGGAGGTGAAAATGGGCTTCAAATGGCATCAAACTAAGTTCAAAGGACTGCGTTTCAGAGAGCATCCCACACGAAAAAAAGGAAGCGTGAAAAAGGACGTCTGCTATCAGGTCCGCTTCATTTTGGACGGTAAGCGTGTGGAAGAAACCCTTGGTTGGGCCACTGAAGGTTGGACCCTCGAAAAGGCCGCGTTGAAGCTTGGTGAATTGCGGGAAGCACAGCGCACAGGAGAGGGTGAACGTACTCTTTCTGAAAAGCGTCAGAAGGCGGAAGCAGAACGTATGGCGGAAGAAGCCCGCAGGGCCCAAGAGCAGCGGGACAACATGACCTTTGCCACAGTCTTTCATGAGCACTATATGCCGGTTCAACGCCAGAATAAGAGCAAAGTTTCATGCGACAAAGAAGAGGGGTTTTTCCGCAACTGGATGACGGATGTTATCGATACCATGCCCATGAAGGAAGTTTCCGGGTTTTCCCTGGAGAAGCTCAAAAAGAAAATGGCCGATGCCGGCAGATCCCCAAAGACGATCAACTACTGTCTGGGGACAGTGCGACAGGTTTTTAACTTCGCGGCAAGACATGGCCTCTACACCGGGCGTAACCCTGTCAGTCTGGTAAAAAAGCCCAAAGTGGATAATCGGCGCATGCGATTCTTGAGCAAAGCAGAAGCTGACGAGTTGTTTGAAGCCTTGGCGGAGAGAAGCCAGGATCTTCACGACATGGCATTGTTGAGTCTGCATTGTGGCCTCAGGGCGGGGGAGATCTTCGCTCTTCGCTGGGGTGACGTGGATATGGAACGCAACATGTTGATGCTCGTTGACACCAAGAACGGCGAAACAAGGGCGGCGTACCTCACTGACGGCGCAAGGTTAATGTTTGAAGGTCGTGAGCGCGGCGGCAAAGATGAATTGGTTTTCCCCGATCAAAGACATGGGGGAATGCGCAAAGAGATATCCAACGTCTTCCAAGAGGTGGCAGACGAACTGTTCAATGAAGATGTCGAGGACCGGCGCTTTCGGGTGGTATTCCATACGCTGAGGCATTCATTCGCAAGCCTGCTGGTGGAGAATGGAGTTCCTATTTTCTCAGTTAAAGAGCTTCTGGGACATAAGAGCCTGGCAATGACAACGCGCTATTCCCATATGGCACCGGATACGTTGCGCAAGTCCGTTGACGTGCTTGACCAGGCGTTGCAGCAAAAGAAGGTGAAATCCGACAAGGTTATCAACCTACGTGATCGGGGTTGATAGTCCCTCAAAAGTGAGAATATTATGGTCAGTCAAAAGTTCTTCTTAATCGTGAGCATCATCCTGACGGTTGTTCTTTTTATCACAGCGACCTATGCGCCGTGGGAGTATACGTATGTAAAGCCAGGGATGACCATGAACACGTTCCCGACTGGATATCATTCTATTTTTACCCCTCCCGAAATAATGAGCGCTTATTTGGGAGCAAGAATAATCTGGCCCTTGTATTTCATAGAACTTGCCGTGCTGGGCGGAGCGGTCTTCTTTTTGTGGCGGTTCTACCTGAGACACGAATGGCCGCGTGATGACGAATGGGAATATGAAGAGGATCACGAGGAATAGCCCCCAGAGACACGAAAACAATTTTTACGATACATTGGTCATGAGAAAGAAAAACGGCCCTTAGAATCGAAATGAGAGCCTTGAAATTTTATAAGATGCAAGAAAAAGGAGGTGATGCCGTCAGAATACCCCTGAACGGCCCCCAATGACCGTTAAACTTCATGTGTATATATTTTTGCAGTGGTAAAGAAATAGTACATATTTAGTCACGTAACGGCATGATTGTAGCTCCCCACCTTGTAATAAATTGTTCGACGTCGTAAAAGGAAAGAGAGATATTTTGCTTTTTAAGTTCCTTCAAAATCATATTACACGAGTTTAAGTAATACTTTGCCCATTCAGGGGAATAAAGCATTTCTATGTCGAGATTTGCCAAGATGAAATCAATAACTGTTTTAATCTCAAATTCTGTAACCATATAGTGTGAAAATCTGAGTTCATTTTTTGAATCAAGTCTTGCATTATTATATCTAAAAAGAAACATCATCTTTGGAATTTCTTTTGGATCCACTTCAATTGCAAGAAATTTGTTGTATTGAGTTACAGCGTTATCGATGGCTGAAATTCTTACGTCTACGCGGCGTCTTAATGACCGGAAAATGCCCATAAGAAAAACTCCAGAGTATTTTTACATATTCTATAAATAACTTTATATTACTATTTAAATAAACTTATTTTTACTATTATCAGAAGTCAATAAAAAACGCTTTATCTCTTGACGTTACAGGTCAAAATAGTTACGTAACTACCATGGACAGAGGAACGAAAAATATTTCAATTAAGGTTGATCCTGAACTCCACAAACGGCTCAGGCTCTATGTTGTCGAGCATGAGACCACGGTTAAGGATCTTTTTGTGAAATTCGTAGAAGAGCTTTTAGAGGAGGATAAAAAGAAAAAAACGGCTGAAAAATAGAAACGGCCCCGCCTGGTGTCCTACCACCAAACGAGGCCTAACCACAAGCAATCTTACAAGGAGATTGTCATGGCTCCCAGAAGTCTAGCAAATGTCCAAAATACGGACAACCCTTCCCCCTGCGCACTCAGTACAGAGGAAATTCTCACTAAGCACAGGAGAGCTTTCCAAAGCCTCCGCCAATTCTCTGACATTTTAAGCGATTCACAGTGGAATCATTCCGACAAACCAAACATAGAGCTGGAAGACATCGCTGAAGTTTGGATGTCTCTCTATGAGAGTGCTGAACGCCGTTTCCGGAGATCTTTGGAAGGGGGTGAATCATGAAAGACCGTAGAGACAGCCCCTCCAACCCCCTGAAGACTTCTGACCAGGTTGAATTCATGTTCTCCTTGATTGAGGGAGAAGCCACGAAGTTTCAATCCTTTGCCTTGCTCCTCGAACGCATTGACTCAGCTGAAGAATACGACCTCGCCCTTGCCGGTGATGCACTCGAAGGACTCTTTGACGGCTTTATGAGGCGCATTCGTACGCAGATGTGGGCATGCCTCCCTCTGAGGGAAAACGATGAGTTCACCAAGGGAAAGCTGCACGTCGTAAACTCCGACACTGGCAGAGTACAAGAGGAGATCGCGAAATGAACATGCTCAGAGATTCTTCCGACAATCCCCTTCGCAACAAGGCCCATGCTCGTTTCATCACAGGAGTAGTCCAGAAGAACGCGGAAACTTTGGATAGTTTCGCGGATCTCCTCAAGAACATTGCTTTTGCCTCGACACCCTATGACCCTAAAAAGACAGGGAAAATTCTGCAAACCCTTATACGTAGTTTTGTTGATGGAGTTTCGAGCGATCTCACCAGCCTGATCAAGCCTGAAGAGAAGAAGGAACCGGTGAAGGCCAATGTTCACGCCATCAAGAATACAGCGAAGGCAGCGAAGGAGGTGCAATCGTGATACGATTCAAAATGAATCCCAAAAACCGGCATGAGGAAATCATCGTCGAAGATCATGAAAAAATCTCAGAAGAACAGTTCAGACAGATATTCCAGATTTTTGAGGATGCAGCGTTGCCGTTATGGAGCTTTCAAAATCTCCTTGCCCTGGACGGTGATGGTCCGAAAGCTGATTTGTCCGATGTGTTGGAAGTCTTGCTGCATGATTTGAGCGATAAGTTGTACAACAGCCTTAAGAAGCTCGAAGTAGAAAAAGTGGTTTGATTTGCCTGGGGCCGGTCGCTTCGGATGGCTGGCCCCGCTGACAACAAAAGGAGACGGCTATGTCTACATCAAACAAATTCAATTTTCGGATGTATCCTAACAGTAAGTGCAAAGTTTTCGTAGATTGCCCGCCAATGCTTCAGGATGTGGTCAAAAGATGCCTGACCTGTGCATGCGGACTTGAGATCGTTTTCGATAAGGCAAAGTTCTCGGAGCGTATGCAGAAGGAAGGGGCGTCCATTGAGCATGTTCAGATGGTCCTGGAGAGTGTCAGCTTCGACGATGAAACGTATCTGACTTACGACCGGCCTATGTCTTGAATTCGTACGCATTGAGCGATATTGTTTCTTGAATTCCCCGCCCCACCGTTGGGACTGATCATCTCGATGGGCATGTTTACCCTGGAATATGCAGGGGCGGGACCTTTCTCCAGGGGAAGCAACACAAGGGAGTTGCTTATGATCCCCGAACGCTACACCTCTGAATTTGACCACTTAGAAGTGGCCCTTTCTGGAACAAAATCCTCCGAGAAACAACGCGAACCGCTTCAGAATTTGAAGCGCCTTGAAAGGCTCGTGAGCATAAAACAAGTGGAAAACGATAATAATAATCCTCAAGAGCATTGGGGGGATTTCGCTAAAAAGATTGAGGGGTTACTCAAAAACTATGAACCCGAAGAAAAAACAAAAGAAAGCAACTGGGAAACTCTCGAAGAATACTATCAAGTAATTGCGAAAAGAACTCCACGCATCATTGCAAAAGATTTTTTTAACTCGTTGGAAAATGATGCGTATTCGATACGTGGATTACTTTTTACTATTTCAGGTTTTTATTCAGAAGTAGAAACTTGGATTGAGAATTTTGACAATATAAAAGGACAGTACACGAATAAAGTTGCAGATAGTTTAAAAGATTTTGCTCTTTGGGTAAAAGAGATAATGGACACGGATAGAGCTAGTGGAAAGTGGAATAATTGTCATTTTTACTATGATATTCCACAAATTTTTACATCTGAATGGTATAAAAAATTTGCGGTAATAATTGAAAAACACAATTTAGAAATAGCTCTTATATGTAATAATATATATATTATGAATGTAATAAAAAATATTACTTCAGCAATCATAAGATATAGTAAAAAATTAAGTGATCAGGACTGTCCTAAAAAAGATGCAATCCAAGATGAAAAACTATTATTGCAGTATGAATTACAAAGCATAAAGCATTATTCACATTTATTTGTTGATAGCAACTCTGATATTGCAGACATAATAAATAATTTCTTTATGAAGTATAGTGCCGCTAAAAAGAGCGAAGAGCAGAAACATCTTAATACCATTCAAAAGGAAACGCAGGGCGATATTGAAGAAAAAATAAAAGCTATCGAAGTAGATCTAACCTCAAAGCTCAGTGGGCATACTGCTGAACCAAGAGTAGGAGTTATGGATAGACTGATGGGTTTTGTGAATAAATTGATCGAACTCGCCTCTCTACAAACTCCCGCTATAGAGACTAAGCCCAGTGGTGAAAAAGTCTATACAATCGAAGAGATCGACAAATACATTGATGCCCACCCCAAACTTGATCCAGGCCCCATGAATGCTTTGAAGGCCTTCCGGATGCGAATAGAAGAGGGCCCCTCCATCCCGCGTAGTTGGGTGTACGATGATTTAAAAACTGCTCGCCAAATAGTTGAAACGGGACTTGCGCGTAAGATTTACGCCAAAATCAAAGAAAAAGAATCCCTACAGCCAGATCGCACCGTTAGAGATTGGATTGAAAGTGCCATGAACTTGTTAAATTCTCCCGCATAAAACAACGGAGGTTAAGAACCTCCGAAAATTCCCTCAAAACCTCCGAAGAATAGCCGTCCATCGTGGCGGCTTTTCTCTTTTATTCAAGCAGGTTGTTGAAAAATAGAATTTTTCCAACCTCCGTTCTTTTTTCTCGCCTCCGAAGCTTCGGGTGTCTCACAATCTTACGAAATTAAACATTTAATTTCACGGAGGCAAAAACCTATGAATATGCAAATCGGAAAGACGTCTAAAAGCCGTGTTGCTTATCGACGTGCGGATTTTGTTGACTGGGCCATTCAGCGCTTCCCCGAGTTGGATCCGACAGAATTGAACCACCAACTTCCCGCTACAGTATTCAGGCACGAACTTGACAAGCTCCGCAGCCCTGGCGGTATGCGAATCATCCCCATGAGTTCGCGGAGTTTGGCGAACTTGGAGTCAAAAGGTCTGGGGCCCGTAAGAATTGGAGGGGAAGCGGCATGAAGACAAAATCAAAGCGCCGCCCCCCACGGCACATGGAACACGGCGCATCAAGAAAAACGTTTAGCTGCTATATCTTCTCTGGAATTTTCTACTTTGTCAACCGGATCCGCCCTGAATTCGTTGCTGCTGTTTTTTGGATGATTTTGTGGCTGGCCCATCGGTCGGCGGGGGGTGGACGATGATACGCCCCGGCGATATCCGCACAATTCGGTTGACTCCATATGACATGGAATTGGTCCGCAAGTACGCTTCACGCTGGACGCGCCCCGGCTTCAGCTCTGTTCGATCCCAGCAAGAAAGATCCTCGACAATCTTGGACGATGCTTTGACGGGCCACTGCGGAGAGCTTGCATTTTTAAAGCACTACCGAGGGCCAGAAGCGTACAAAAAATTCAGCGCACATTGCGAACGTAATTGCCCAGATGGCGGAAGCGATTTGGACGGTAGCAATGTAGACGTGAAATCTTCTCGGTACACGTACAAAAACATTCAGATATTGAATCATCATTTGATTCTCCCCCAACGAGAAAGACGGCTTAGATGGGTTTACTATTTTACACTAGTGGATTTATTTCAGCATAATAGTGCTGCTCTCGTTTATCTGGTCGGATGGTGCTCGGAGGATATGTTGCCAAAACAACCATCCTCCGACCGGCGTTTCTATGGCAAATATGCACTGCAAGCGAGATATTTGAACCCCGTAGCCCCGATGCGTTGGGATGACTTTCAGGGGGCAGCGTGAATATCGACAAGCAAGAGATTCTGTCCCGCCTAGATTTCAAGTCCTTTTTCGAGGGACAACTGGAGGGCTTCCGTCCTGCTGGTGGCGATGAAATCAAAACACGCTGTCCCTTTCACGACGACGGCCAGCCGAGTTTTTACGCCAACATCAAGACGGGCGCATTCTTTTGCCATGGTTGCAATGAACACGGTGATGTTTTTAGTTTTTATCAACGTCTGCACCAAGTGGACTTCAAGACCGCAGTCGCTGAGCTGGCTCAAATGGTTGGTTTGGGTAACGGCAATGGAGAGAAGGCTAAAACAAAGCGTGAACAAGCCCGAGCTCTCATTGAGAATTGTACGGTCAGGTATGACTATCTGGATAAAAATGGGGATTACGTCTTCAGCGTTCTTCGTTTCGAGGAAAAAGGGAAGGATAAGAATTTCAGACAATGGCATTTCGATTTCCAGACTGACAGATGGATTCAAAATGTCCAGGGCGTCACGCTCATTCCCTATAAATTGAACGAAATTCTAAAAGCAGACACGGTCTACGTCTGCGAAGGCGAGAAAGACGTTGACTCCTTGGCCGCCCTGGGGCTCACGGCCACATGCAACCCCCAGGGCGCCGGGAAATGGCGTGGAGAATACAGTCAGTGGCTCAAAAATAAACGCGTCATCATTCTTCCGGACAACGATCAGCCAGGGCAAAACCATGCAGAAGACGTGAAAAAGAAGTTGCTCCCTCACGTCGCAGGAGTCCGTATTGTAAATTTGCCCGATCTTCCTCTCAAAGGAGATGTGACGGACTGGCTGAGTCAAGGCCATACTGTCGATGAATTGCTTCAAATTGTTTCTCATACGGAAGAGGAAACACCACCAACCCTACCATTCAGTTTTGCATCTCTGGACCTGAATACACTTCGCGCCGGGCGGTACATCGAGACAAAGCCCGAAAGAATCAGATGGACTTTTACGGATAGCCTACCTCAGGGGAGTCTTGGCTTTATCGTCTCAAATGGTGGCATTGGTAAATCCTGGCTCTTACTTCAAACGGCCATGAGTGTGTCCACAAATTTGGATTGCCTCGACGGTATCTTTACAATTGGGGAACGGGGCCGGGCTTTTTGTATTTTCGGTGAGGACGTAGACGTAGTAGTCCACGCCAGGACTCAATCGATTTTTAATAGCTATACGATGAATCCCCGCGAAGGCATCTTTTGTGATCCTACCAGTCGAGAAAACCGTATCGCCGAGTTGCATAATAACCTTTTTTTACTTCCAGGGGCAGGCCAAGATTTACGGTTTATCCGCGAAGAAAGCGGGAACCCCGTCCCTACTCAGACTTATCTTGAACTGTTGAAGCGGCTAAAAGGCATCAGAGATTTAAAGCTGGTAATATTGGATCCAGTGAGCCGTTTTTACGCCGGGAATGAAAATGACAACACTCTGGCGACCTATTTTTGCAGTCTCCTGGAACGCATTTCCAGCGAAACTGGGGCTACAGTTCTTATCAGCCACCATACAAACAAATCCGCAACAAACCCGAATGAAAGCAGCTACAACGCACTGTTCCAAGGTGCAATACGTGGTGCATCTGGCTTCACGAACGCGGCCAGATGGCAAATGAACCTTACCACATTGAAGATAAATGAAGTTCGTGAGGCAGGCGGGAATCCCGCTCAGCATTTTAACTACATCGCGGGAAAGGTTGTGAAAAAAAACGTGGGAAAGCCTGAAACGCGCTTCTGGATGGAACGCAGAGAGGGCGGTGTATTACGTCGTTTTGACTCAAAGCTGAATGAGGGCGGCGCTGATGCAGAATCAAAGATGAAAATCATCGATCATATCACAGATACCAAAGTTCAAGGCGATCGCATGACGAAACGGCAGTTTGCCCGAGACTATGCAATGGGGTTCGGTCTTTCTGTGCGCAAAATGGAGACAGCCATTGACGAACTTTTAGCTGAAGGTCGTTTGGTAATTGAGCGAGGCAGAAACGAAAAAGGCCGTTCATATGACTACTTAGCAGTCGAAAATTTAGAAAATAAAAATGAATGTATTCAGGATGATGGAACAGCGCACACTGAATACAATGGAAATTCAATTAGTTGGAACAGCGCACACAGCGCACAGTTACAGCGCACACTTTTTAATGAGTAATTTTAAATGGTTCACAGCGCACACTTATTACAGCGCACAGCGTTTTGTGCGGTGAAAAAAGTCAATGATTTCAGTCAGCGCACAGCGCACACAGCGCACCCCTACGGGGGGTACTTGGCTGTGCGCTGTAGCGCGCCAAGCCCCAAAGTGGTTTGGGGTTGGCGCCCCAGAGGTACGCGGCACTGCCCACGCAACCAAAATTTCAAAAGTAGCGGAAAATTCCGATTAACAATCAACAATTCAAGGAGTTACAAAATGGGCATCAACTTACAAAAACTCATCCGCGAAAAACACGCTGCCAAACTCAACCAAGCCGAAGAAGCCGCCCGCGCCCAGCAGCCAGCGACAACGGTCGGCGGGACCCGTATGAAGCCCAACGCGCTGGACGTTGCCAGAGAACAAAACCGGGGAGCACTGAATCTGCAAGCTCTGCGAAACCAGGGGGCAAAAACCTCCGCTCCGTTGGGCGGCGGGGGCGGTGATGGCGATGGTGGGGCACTGGCAAACGCTCATGGTAATTACCTCTCGAATCAAGACAAGAATCAGGCGGCGCTCAACCTTCAAAAGCTCGCTGGAGAGCAAGATTACAAACTCCAGGAACTTAAAAATTTGGGAGCTGAAAACGTTCAACGGTTGGAAAACGAGGGGAATGATCCTTACCCAGGCGGGGAGGATGACAAATCTACCTCGACAGGCCCGACTGAAATGGCGAGCAACTTGAATTTGAACCCAAATTCCCTCAGCCGGGGCTTGCTGCCTCAGGCCCAAAACGCCTTGGGGCGACCTTCTATCGATTTGAGGGCAATGAATCCCAGACTGGGCGGCGGCCTTTCCACATCAGGACAGACACCTACTGCACAGCAGCTTGAAGAAGATTTGATGCGCAGACTCGGGCGCTATTAAAACAAGGGCCACGTTACGCGGCGTGGCCCCTACAAGGAGAATATACCATGGCAAAAAGCAAGATATGCGATCATCCGGACCGTCAAGATATAGAGGCGGAAATTGTAGCCGACAAACTTTCTCTGCAGAAAATAGCAGACAAATATGGAGTAAGTAAAGCTAGCATTTATCGACACAAGTCATATATGCAAAGTACATTACAACATCAAGGTTGTTCTATCGTCGAAATCGATGCAGGAAACGCAGCACCAGAACTACTTAGTATCGACAAACAAAGGCCAATACAGGCATGCAAGGTTTGTATATTTTGGCATCGCATGAATAACGATTGTGGGCAATGCAGACGATTCCCGCCACAATGCGTTCAAAATAATTGCCAACGTTTCCCACTTACAGAGGCGTCTACATTCTGCGGTGAATTCGTAGCTGATCCAAACATGTTTCAATAGGAGATATAAAGATGCAACAACGCTCGAATTATTTTCAAGATATCGACAAAAACGACACCAACGGCCTGATTGAAAGGGCCCGCTCATTGGGTTTGGGGGATGACGCACTTCAACGTGTAGGGCTCATGAATTCCCCCACGGCCACCCCCTCTACGACAAGCCCGGCCAGTCAACTAGCTTCCAAGGCCGGGGGGTATTTTGATGACGTAGACGCGGCTGACACCGAAGGATTGATTGCCAGGGCTCGGAAGTTGGGCTTGGGAGATGACGCCTTAAAACGTGTTAGATTGCTTTCGTCAAACACTGCAGGAAAAGCTCAGGACTCCGGTCCGTCTTTCGCAAACCCCAGGCTAAATGCTGACTATCGGCCCGGAGAGCAAACACTCAACTACGTCCGATCCCCTACACAGACGATTTATCCCGAGAGCGGCGTCACCGCTCAGAATGACGAGCTGTTTTCATCAGCGGCAAATGCGATTCAAGGTGGAGCGGATCCTCAAGAGGTCGCAAAGCATGCTCGACAGATGGGTATGAGCGACAAGGATCTTCAGGACCTTCTGAATCAAGAAAAAGGTGCTTCACCCGTCGCCGAAGCGAAATCACAATGGGATCCGTTTGCACACCTCAAGCCCTCGCAAAACCAGACAGGATCAGCAACAACATCAACCCCAGCGTCCATATCCAGAGATCTGCCTATTCAGGATAATCCTCCGCAGGTGTTTTCCAATTCTCGACTTCAAGCGACATACGAGGAAGGTCGTAAGCAAGCCCTCCTGAAAGCCGCCAGAGGCATCGAACGTCAGCGTCTGGAGATGGCGAAAAATTGGAACCAGCAGTCGGCGGGCAGTGAAAAGGAACAGGAATACGACATTCTCGGTGGGCTCAAAGTCGCAGGTGGAGAATTGGCCCGAGTTCCTCAGAATGTTGCCGCTTCAGCCATTCAGGCTATCCAGGGCCAAAGCGGCCAGTCTGTTGTTGACCCGGATTGGTTTGAACGCTGGGCAGACGAGGTGTCACGTGAAAATCAGCTTCGCCAGCAAAGAATAGCCCAGGAATATGGTGGCAAGAAGTTTCTTCCCGGCGTTGACGTTAAAGACGTAGCTGGACTCGGGCAAAGCTTGGGGTACTCGGGAGTGAGTATGGCAACCGGTCTCGGAGCCGGCATTGGGGCCGCTGCGCTCTCTGCGGAGACTGGACCAGCCGCCCCGGCCATAGGGTGGACTGCTGGCGGTGCCGTGTCTGGTGCAACCGCGTATCGCATGGCTACCGCAGATTTTATGAAGCGCGTTTTACAAGCCAAAAACCAAGAGTCTCTGGAGATAAATGGCCGTCCCATGACTGCGGATGAAGAGTCCGTATTCAAGAAGGAATTCGATTCCAAAGCAACGGAGTATGGTCTTTGGGAAGCCATTCCGGAAGCGATTGGCAACGTTGCCGGTCTCAAGATTATAACCTCCCCGCTCACAAAAGTTCTGGGGAAGTCTTTGGCAACTCGCATATTGGGAAAAGCGGTGGGCATGTACGGTGCGGAAATGGGCACCGAGACAGTCACCCAAATGGGACAAAGCCAGGCAGAACAGGGCACGCCGGTTCAATCGCAGAAAAAAGCATACAGCTTCAAATCCCCGGAAGATTACTGGAGTGCTTTTAAAGAGATTGCCCCGCAGACTTTTTTATCGACCACGCTGGTAGGTGGTGCTGTCGGGGCAGGTGTTAAGGCTCATCAAAACGCCAAACAGAATAAAGCGATCAAACTTTATGCTGACGCTGCTCAAGAAGAGCTGCAAAATCTTTCAAACGAAGATCTCACCGCTATTGCCCAGTATGGTGATGCTCTCGCAGAAAAAAGAGTGAACAAACGAGATGACTTCACAGCTGCTCATCAGGCCATAAAAGATGAAGTCGCAAGACGGGCCACGCCAGAGCCCCAGCAAGCACCTCCATCCTTCGACCAAAATCTTGACCGCCTCTACGTAAATGACCCCGCGTACGACCTCCCCCAAAACATGCAGGTCGTCACCGAGCCGGCAGAAGCTGATAGAGACCTTGTCCAACTCGCCCAATCCTTGCCGGTTGTCGAGCGTAAAATGGTCGAGGCCACCGTATCCCAGGCGAAAAGCCCGGAAGATGTCCTTCAGCAGTACGACCAAAATTCGGACGAATATGCCTACGCCCATGCTTTGATGCAACGCCGGGCCTCAGTTGCGACAGGCGAACAGACGGAACCCCAGTTTCCCAACCAGCAGCCGGTACAGCCCCAGAGGCAACAGCAAGGCCCAGGCATAGACATCCGGAACGAATCCGAACTTGATGCGCAGGATTTGGATAACATCAACCTTGCTGATCTCGACGCCGTAGACGAACTCTTGCAACGCCGCTCGAATATCCAAGCAAGAATGTCCCAGGCGGAACAGAAAGGGGACAGCGAAGCATTGACGTTTTACGGTTCAAAACTCCAAGAACTTGATGCTGAACTGCTGCAGGTGGAACGTTTCGCGGAACAAGCGGAACGACCGGAACAAGAGCAGAAACAGGAGCCCCCGCCCCAGCAACAGGCACCGCAATCCGTGGATATGCGCCCTCAGGATGTAGGAAGTGAAACGGTTCAGGAACGGTCAAAACCGGCACCAGAGCAGCAAGGTCCACTATCCCGTCAGGAAACCGTTGACCTCGCATGGCGTACTGAGGAACTCGGGGACCAGCTTCCCAAGGAAGTGAAACAGGGGATCGATGACAATGCCACCACCCTGACGGACGAAGAGATAGACCGCGCCTATCCGGACCCGGTCGCCAATGAATACGCCCGGAATCGCAGACGGCTTTCCCCTCCTGCGGAAGCACAGCGGCCCATATCACCGGATGAAGTAGAAGCTCTCGGCGCCAAACTTCATAGGAGTATGCGCCAGCAGGTAGAGCGGAAAGCTCCCGGCATGACTGAAGCCGAAGTCAAAAAAGCATACGGGAATTCCTTTGCCGGGAAATACGCCCGAGCCATTCGTCAGCAACAAGCCTGGAACGAATACCTCAATGCTGTTCCTCAGCAGCTGGCCCTACCCGAAGGAACACAAGACTTTGAATTGTCGGATCCGATCAGAGGCAAAGCGGCCACCTTGGCGGGGAAAAATGCCTTACCTGCTGGGTATGGAAGGGAACAGGCCGCGTTACCCCCTGGAACGCAAGACTTCGAACTCTCCAGCCCGGCACAAGCCGAAGCTCGTAATCTGGCCCGACAACAGGCCTTGCCTCAGGGGAATCAAACTCTTGCTCTGACGGAACGGCCAGAGTTTGAGCTTGTCGGAAAATCCTTTGAGTCTGACCCGCCAGAAGTCGCAAGTCTCGGGGATTGGATGCGACCGAAGCAGCGGGAACGGATCCGGGAACAGGCCCTGAAATTGACGCCGGAGCAAGCCTACAAGAAGTGGGGCAACTCCAAGACCGGCAAATACGTCAAGGCTCTTCATCAGTGGAGAGATGGACTCCTGCAAGGTCAAAGCGCTGCCATTAAACAGGACAAACAACCGGTCATCGACAATGGAAAAAGTACGATAACTGATCAGGATCTCGACGCATTTTATGGACAGTCCCATGGTCAAAATGCTGGACAAAACCCGGCTGCAAATACTCTCGATACGACCGCACAACAACCCAATTCCATGGAATCCGGTCAAAGTGAAACGATGGAACGCGTTCCACAGACCCGGCAGAAGTTCTTTTTCGACGATATCACTCCACAAGCGAAACAGCGGAAAACCTCGACGATTCAGCAGGTAGAACAGATCATAAGCACGTATCAATCCAAGGCGAAGAACGCGCTTCCGTCCATCGTCGTACAGCGTCAGGAGGATCTCCCGGCGCATATCCTCGATGAACTTGAGCGTCTCGGAGGTGGGGAAACTCCAGCCGTTTATGACCCCAGTACCAAGGCCGTGTATTTCGTCGCCGATAATGTGAAGTCGGATGCCCAAGCCGTGGCCGCTCATCTCTCCACAGAGCAAAGACTCTGGCGCCATGAACAAGTAGGCCACCACGGCTTACGCGAATACTTCAAAGAGAAACACGGCCCGCTCTGGGAAAAACGTTTCGGGTATTTTTTGGACGAAGTTCACCGGAGCGCCAAGGACAAAGAGGCATTCAGCAAACTGCAACAGACGTATGCCAAGCCTGAAGACATGAGTATGGAGCATTATCGACAGCTCCTTGCCGAGGAATATTTTGCATCCGAAATCGTGGAGAAACGGCTTGCAGGGGAAACGCTCAAGGGAAAAGCGAAACAACTCTGGAACAGGTTTATGATCTTTGTCCGGAGTCTGGTTCGTCATGCGTATCCGGATCTGAAGATCTCTCATGCTGAGATGGAACAAGTGGCATTGAAGGCTTTCAACTGGACCATGGGCAAGGGAAGTGAAACGGGGGTTTCAGGTGCCGTGTTTGGGGACATGGCTTCCAGGGCAAGCAAAACTCAATCGAACACTTCGACAATAGAAAACGCTGTTTCCGACTTGAACAATCTGCGTTCCGCCCGTGGGACCAAGCAGGCCAGAGAAGCAGCAAAGGAATTCAGAAACCGTCCGCTGAAAAACTACCCCAGTGGAATAACGGCAACAGTGTCCGGGGAATCCCTCGGCAAGATGCTCAGCTATTCAGCGGTAACCCGGTCTGTTTCTCCTCAGGCGCATATGCAGGCCGTTGCAAACCTGGATAAGTTGTTTGCCCATGCACTTCCAACGCTCTCCAGGCCAGACAAAAAGGCGACCGGCAGTATAAAGAGCATGCACCATTTTGAAGTGCCCATGCCGTTTGATGATGACATTCTCAACGTCAAAATTCTTGCGAAGGAGTTTGTAGACCAAAAAGAAGGGACCAGAATCTATCTTGTAAGGACGGTGGAAATAGAAAAGCCTGCGTCAAATAGGGAGGCGCTTACCTCGGCAGAGCCCTCGCAAGTCCCCTTCCCGCCCGCAGGCTTCAGTAAAGAATTTAGCACTCTTTATGAGGCTGTCAAGAAGGGGCAGGCAGAGAAAAAGAACAATCCGCTTTTCCGCAAATCCGACACCAGCCCCGTAGACCCGAATTCCCGTTTCGACCACGTCAATGAACGGCTTAAAGCCGCGTCCAAATCTCCCGGCAAGGCTCCCCTGGGTAAACAAGCAGCCGAGTTTATGAGCGATGCGTACAAATCCTTCACCCGGCATTTTATCCACCTGGATTCGAAGACGGACGGCGCAGTTATCAACACCCTGCGCGAATTCCAGGAAGCTCCCCATGCAGCTTGGGAGAAAGCCGGGTACACTACGGTCAAGCATATCAAGGAACTCAGCCCGGACGAACGGGACGTATTTACGCGGACTCTCGTTCTCTCGGACATGATGCGCGATATTGAAAGCGGCCTTCTCGATGGGGATAGTGAATTGCCATTTGCCTACGAGAATGCCGAGCAGGCAAAAGTGGATTACGCCCACTACCAGCATGAAGCCAACCGTACGCCAGCTATCAAAAAAGCCTTGGAGGAAAGGCGGGAATTCATGGGCAATTTGCGTAAGCAATTGGTGGAACATCGCCTCTTACCCAAGGAGATTCTTGACTCCGACCCCAACGCGTATTTCCATCATGCCGTTTTGGAGTACATGAACCTGACGAAGGGCCCCGGCGTAGGCTCCAAGGATCTGCGGACCAAGAAAAAGGGATGGCAAAAAGAGCGTACCGGATCCACGAAAGACTATTCAACCAATTATCTCGAAGCCGAAGTGGCCGTCATTGCTCAGGGGCTTGTTCAGGTCACAACACAGGAGGCCTTGAACAAGATCCAATCTCAGGCCGATATCAAAGCCGATTGTGAAAAGCAGGCGCGGGAAGCCAATCTGAAGGCCATGAGCGAACGGCTTGCAAATGAAGACGTATTGGCGCCGTTCAATAAAACCTCCAGGACGGAATTGAAGAAACTGGCGAAGATGGCCAAGAACGGCGAACTCCCCATTTACCCGGAGTTCGAACACATCGTTGAAAGTCTCGCCAAAGACGAAAACAAGATCTTCCTGCAGGCGGGGGAATACCAGGCCGAGACGGACCCCAAACTTCTGCAGTTCCTGTCCTCTCTGGTCAACGGCCAGGGCGTAGGAGCGAAACAAGCCGCGGCTATTTTGAAATCCATCAAAGGCAGAAACACCCTTGTGAAACAGACCCTGGGCAAGCAGTACAAGACCTTCCGGGATTTCATGCCCGAGGGCTACGTCGAATGGAAACCGCAGCCGGGCGGAGCATTCCACTTCACAAACTCCCTGGCGGATAAGGCCATAGAGGATCTACTCTCAGGGAATAAACAGCTTCAGGAAACCGAAGTACATCAGGTGCTTGCCCGTGGACGTGATGCCGTGTGGGTTGTTCCGGACAGGGTAGCCAAGACGTTGGATGAACTCAAACCGGCTCGCAATTCCAATTTCATCGGGGATCTCTCGGAAGCGGCTCTTGCGAAATGGAAGCAATGGATCCTCATCAACCCCATGCGCATTGTTCGATACAACATGAACAACATGAGCGGTGATCTGGATATAGCCCTTGCCTATGATCCCAAGATGCTGAAGCACACGCCGAAGGCATTCAAGGATCTTTGGAGCGCATACGGTAAAGGCCGCTGGAAAATTGATGATGCTCTCCGGTTTGAACTGAATGAAGCCATGGAACGCGGGGTCATCGACTCGGGCATGACGCAGATGGATATTCCGGATCTGGGCATGGTCAACCGTATGGACGAATTCATTCAGGTTCTGGATGGTCGTAATCTCAAAAGCGCCAAGGGTTGGGCAAAACTCTACTGGGAACACGCCAAGGGTTTCACTACTCTCCGGGAAAACATCCTGAGGTTGGCCGCGTACCGGCACTTCAAGGAACAACTTGCAGCCGGTGAAACGAATATCTACGCAGCGAGCAAAAAGAGCGAAATCGACGCCATAACCGATCCCAACGAGAAGGCCGCGAAACTGGCCCGCGAATTGGTGGGCGATTATGGAAACGTTTCACACTCCGGTCAGTGGATCAGAAAACACCTGATTCCCTTTTGGAGCTGGGCAGAGGTCAACGCCCCTCGATACGTCCGCATGATTCGCAATCTTCCCCATGAAGGAAAAGGCGGCAAGGATCTCGGGCGGGCTATGGCCGTTAATGCAGGACGGATGACTTGGAAGGCCTCAAAACTCGGCTTAAAATATTACGCAATGGCCGGGCTCATCCAGTTGTGGAACCGGACCTTCTTTGCCGACGAAGACGACGAACTTCAGGAAGCCGAGCGCAACCAGCTGCATTTGATACTCGGGCGCCGGGAAGATGGAACCATACGCTCCATACGTATTCAAGGGGCCCTCTCCGATGCTCTCGCATGGGTAGGCCTGGAAAATCCCCTCGAGACCTTCAGGGGGTTCATGGAGGGGGACACCAAAGAAACACTGACCGATATGGCGAAGTCTCCCGTAAACAAGATCTGGCAGGGAGTACGACCGGAAATGAAATTGGCGATTACGACGACAGCAGGAGTTAGCACGTATCCTGATGTCTTCAACCCCAGGCCGGTACGGGACCGGATGCAAAGTTTCCTCAAGACCTTTTCACTCGATAAGCCATATAAGGCTCTGGCGGGAAAGCCCATGAGAGGCGGAAGTGTCGGAGAGCAATTCCTGAACGACCTTTCAAGCATGTTTGTCTACGACACCGACCCCGGCCAAAATGCCTACTGGAATGCAAGGAAACAAGTCTGGGATTGGAAAAGGGCCATGGGCTATGAGGATTCCTCTACGACTCCGACCAACCGGAGCAACGCCCTGTACTACTACAAGCAGGCCATACGGTACGGAGACTTCGACGCGGCCCGGAAATACTACATGCAATATCTTGAGCATGGCGGAAAACGAAAGGGTATCGCCGAGTCCGTCAAAAGGGCGCATCCCCTGGCAGGCATCCCGAAGAAATATCAAAAATGGTACGTAATCCAGCTGTCGGAGAAAGAGAGGAAAACGCTCCGGTCTGCGCTGGCTTGGTATCAGGATGTTTACCTTAGGCGGTCCAGGGTGAAACGAAACACGGAACAATAAGCGGAACGGCCTGACGTAGAGTAAAGTACAGGCTCAAAAAATGGGAAGGGATCCTGCTTCGAGGTGGGGTTCCTTCCTTCTGTTTTTGTGGGGGGAGGAAGCGGCATAGACCCGACAAAAACCGCTAGTAGGGCACCAAGAAAACACAAGTTGAAAAAATAGTGATTTTGTTCCGAAACAGCCGGCAATTTACAAGTCGCATTTTTCACCAACACCTTAACTTACCTTCACCAGGAAAATAGTTTTTTGGGTGTGCGAACCAGAGAAAGACCTGTCGTTTTCTGTCGTTACAGAAAATCAGGGGTTAATATACGGAGGTTCAAATTCGAGGCTCTCAACACCTGGGAATCATCCAAGTTTTAGCCCTGCAAAATGTTCCGAATTCGGTGTAAATTTGGCCGTTTTGTTTCGATACACGTATCGGAACGTTCCGCATCAAAAATAGGCGGTTTTTGGCGTGATCTCTGGACTGAAGGCCGGGACTGCGATGAAAATACTGCTCACGAAATATCACGTTTTCAAAACGCAATGTCTGTTTCGATACAGTCTGAATATGGGCCACCGAGAGGGAAAACGGCATGCCCCTGGACCTGAGCCCCGAGGTCCTCGCAAGGCTCCAGAATGAGGGGATTATCGGGCCAACACCTTAACTTTACCTAAACCCCATGGGAAAAAATGTTTTTGGGGCATTCCAGCTCGAGAAAGCCTCATTATCGTATATGGTTATGTATGAATCAGGGGTTAAGGTGTGCATCTCCTGAAAAGGTAACCAAATTTCAGCCGGGAAAAGTGGTCAGGGACAGCCTAAATATGAACTACTGAGGGAGATCATCGGGCCAGTTACTTCATTTTTGCTTAACCCCATGGAAAAAATACTTTTTGACGTGTTCGTGGCCTTTGATCGTCTGTGATCGCAGATGGTTACTGTGCGTTTGGGGGTTAAGTAACGGCCTGTCAATTTCGGTGCAAATTATTGCCACAATTCCCGGCCGTGTTTATACTATATTCACCGCGCCTGAAGAACCCCGGCCAATTGTGGGCCGGACATGTCCTTCAGGATTGCGGCAATAGCCTCACATGGGACGCAGCATCTTGGGCAATTGTAGCCCCCCGGTCCTGGCCCATGGTGAGGCTTTTTTGTGGTTTGTTGCCTTATCCGTATATCCGCTATTTTTAGTTTCTCATGTCAACAATATCGCTTTTCCTCTTGCTTTCTTTCGCGACGGCTGCTAAAAGTCTGAGCACATAATCCTTACATTTTGTTAACCCACTAGGTTACTCTTTTTCGTTGACTATGAGGCAACATGAACATATCTTATAAGAACAAGAAGATCGAAAAGGAATTCAACGAAGAAAAGAGGCTCATAAAGAATTATGGCCCCAAACAGACCAAACGAATACAAGCCAGACAAAAGGCTATAAGGGCTGCAGCATCGTTGTATGATTTTTGGCCCCCAAAAAGTGGTCCTGAAAAATGCCATGAGCTAGCGGAGGGAAAAAGGAAAAAAGAGTTCCAGCTCTCTATGGATTTGGCACAACCCTATCGCTTAATTTTTATTCCAAACCACGCGCCCGTACCTATAAAGGAAGATGGGGGGCTTGATTGGGAAAGGGTTACAGCTGTAAAAATTTTGGGAGTGGAGGATACTCATGACAACAAGAACTGAGACCTTTCAAAATAAATACGTTCCTGATTACCTCGTAACTCCAGGCGATGTGCTTGAGGAGTATCTTGAAGCTTATGAGATGTCCCAGGTAGATCTCGCGCTTAGAACCGGACTTGCGAGGAAAACTATAAATGAGATCATAAAGGGGAAGTCTCCAATTACCCCTGAAACAGCCCTAAAATTCGAATTGACGCTTGGGAGACCAGCCCATTTTTGGAATAATTTGGAAAGCCAATACCAGGAGGACCGGGCACGCTTTGAGGCAATGGAGCGGCTTCAAGTTCATTGCGATTGGCTCAAAAAATTTCCAATTAAGGAGATGGTAAAAGAAGGATGGATCTCAAAGGCTTCAAGAGCAGTTGACCAACTTGCTGAGTTGTTACGATTTTTGGGTGTAGTTTCCCCTGAACAGTGGGGCCTTGTCTGGGGAAAGTATGAAGTGAATTACCGTCAGGCGCAGTGTTATGAAGTTATCCCCGAAGCCGTCTCTGCTTGGTTGCGCATGGGAGAACTCAAGGCTCAAGAGATCGAATGCGCACCTTATGACAGAGTTCGCTTTCAAGAGGTTCTTGAAGAGGTTCGCGAATTGACTTTGGCGCCCCCGGAAATTTTTCAGCCAAAGCTTGTCGAACTTTGCGCTTCAGCCGGTGTTGCAGTTGTTTTTGTAAAGGAACTTCCCCATACGGGCGTTTCTGGTGCAACAAGGTGGATGGGGGATAAAGCAGTTATTCAACTGTCCTTGAGGTATAAAACTAACGACCATCTGTGGTTTTCTTTTTTTCATGAAGCTG
This sequence comes from Desulfovibrionaceae bacterium, assembly GCA_963677785.2. GTDB lineage: Bacteria > Desulfobacterota > Desulfovibrionia > Desulfovibrionales > Desulfovibrionaceae. Next base: position 2,444,686 of record CAXXDH010000003.1, read on the forward strand.
CTCATGTCATTAAACACGGGCGTAAAGCTCTGTTCATTGAAAACGATGGGGAGGAGTCCGACAAGGAAAATGAAGCAAATGAATTTGCTCGAAACAAATTGATTCCTAAGGCTGCCTTGAGCCGTTTTGTCTCCACGTGGAACCATTCCAATAAAGAGATTGAGCAGTTTGCAAAATCCATCGGAATTGCTCCCGGTATTGTTGTGGGCCGGCTACAGAAAGACGGCTTTTTGCCTTTTTCCCATGGGAACAAGCTCAAAGTTTTTTTTAATTGGAATTGATTGATCCCCAAAACTATCCGAACCATTTGAGGGCTGCTTGCATTTCGATGTAGGCGGCCCTTTCCAATAGGTGAAGGCTGCGCGTATCAAACGAGCCTGTTTCCTTAAAAGCAAGCCTGTTTAAGTGCCACTTGCCCCGATATCGGTGCAAAATCCCCTCATTTTTTCGCAGTTTCTGGCGCATCGGCCACCATCCCCCCGGCGTAGGTGCTTCCTGATCACATAAGGCGCACATAAAATTGCCCTCCAGGAAAGTCGGGGAGACTCCTGCAGATTGAAACGCAGATGTAACGCTCCCTGGAATCGCTTCTCTACGTCTTTTTTCCTTGTGGAATCAGTATGCTATAGAAGGTCAGACCGATGTCAGACCGATGTCAGACCAGAAGTAAAGCATGCAGTCACGTCGAAGTCACGGACATGTCACGCTGCCCAGATAGAGCGCAAAGCCAGAGAATATGCATGCCTGAAGACGACAGTTCCAAATGTCACACCAGAGTCACGGGTGATGCCCGATAAAGTCACAAGCACAAATCCCGGCAGAAAGTCTCAGAACCTCAGAAGGATTTCTCTCCCCTCGATGCGCAGCGCATAAATCCGTATTGCTCCCGGCATAAATGGGCAATGCCAAAGCACAACCTAGGCAATGCTCGGGCATAACCTTTCCGAGGAAAGGACTACCAAGGCGAGAACATCCATCTACCAGGGATAACCACACGCATTTTCCTCAGTCGGGAGAAAACCGGCCTCCATATTTTGATTCTAAGGCACGCTTTTTCATTTCATGGACTTTGTATCATGATTCCGTCTTTCGAGGCTTACAGAGTTATTTCTGTGTTAAATTCCACGATTCCGACATGATGGATACTGCTGCAGGTGTCAGGAGGGCTTTGCAATGCTCATTGCTGGCGTTCGCTTGGGGTAGCCCTGGGGTTGGCCGGGCAAACGCTGAGATTTCACCGGGGGATTGTTGGGCGGTCGTTCTGCTGTCGCTGGGTTATCGCTATCGTTCATGGCTCTCCAAAGTCCGCACCATCTACCCGCAAAAAGTACGCACCCCCGAAAAATAAAACTCAGGCCCGGCAAAGACGTAGAGCCTTCAGAGCCCGAAAGTACGCACTATCCACGGGCCCAAAAGTACGCACCTCCAGGCAGAGGAAAATCTGAGACGGCAACGGGATAGGGGGAGCTTATTCCGAAAGTGTTCACCCTCTGCGAATCAAAGTGAACACCTCGAAAAAAGGAAGTCATGGTCCTTCAGGGGGATAGGAGGCGGTCAGACCGAAAGTATACGCCTGAAAGTATACGCCTGATGCCAGGGGCAATGCTCAAAGGTATGCGCAGTAATGCGGATCTGTGCGGAGGGCATAGCGGGGAGCATCGGAGGGTATCGCGGGACCTTCCTCCAAGACAGATTGTATTTTGCGCCTGTCCCTTTGAATTTCACACAGAATGGCCCTCAGGAGCGACGAACGAAAGCAGCTTGCCCATAGACTATAAAATCGAGGGACGGTGCTTAGAATCGATCTGGGGGCGTAGTTTTGTAGAGTGTGGCGTTGTGGCTCAGATTTGGGCGAAAATGAGACGCAACCTGCTTTGCTGGTCAGAAGTGAACCACAAATTTTGTTCCCGGTGGGGTTATAGCTTTTTTCTTCAGGCAATATGGAAGATCTTTCTACGGTCGTTGACGTTCGTTTAACGACCCCTCCAACGCCCGTTAACGATCCGTTGATTTCATTCCTCTGCGTCCTCCTCATCATCGCTGAACATATCGACAACAAAGAAGTCCCGCCCGGCATGGTCGGGATGCTCAAACAGGTAGGCGTCTATCAATTCGTCAACGTCCTGGCCGTCCTCAAGCCATAGGGTGATGGTTTCGGTGTTCATGGTGGGGAAGGTATTCTGTGGGGGATCGGGAGGCAATCAGAAAATGGGGTTCTTGGAGCGCATTCATCGAACGATCGTTGTGCTTACGCTGGTTATTCAACCCCCAACCTTCATTAAATTTCATAACTCGTCATTTCAAAAGTGGTGGAATTTTGGTGGAATTTTCATTGCACAGCAAAAAGCCCTTACAGTGCATTTACCGTAAGGGCTTGTTTTTACTGGCTCCCCGGGAGAGACTCGAACTCCCAACCTAGTGGTTAACAGCCACCCGCTCTGCCGGTTGAGCTACCGGGGATCGCGATGCGTCACGTGCGCATCAAGAGAATTTGCTCGAACTCGCCTCGGAAGTCAAGCGTTTTTTTTTGTGAACATGAAAAAAAATGCAGGGCTTTCTTGACGGGCAGTGTGCTTTGACCTAAAAAACGTGTTTTAACGTCATTTTCCCAGATTTAAAAAGAGAGAGGCATTCCTTGAGTAACAAGAAGCAGGCGCGCAAAAAGCCGCCCAAGCTTGCGACAAAATCTCCGCATGTGTCGTATTTTGAACCGCTGCTGATGAGTTTTGCCGCCAAGGAAGAGCTCAACGAAGTCATCAAGAACCGTTTGGTAAAGGCCTGTTCCATATTGGACGCAGGTGTTGAGCTGTTTCCAAATACATTCAGAAAAGATACCGCTGTCTCTGAACTGCTGGACGCGTATCAGGACACCAGCGCTGAAGAGCTTGCGACTGTTGATAAAGAATTCAAGCTGGCCGGACGGATTATATCTCTTCGTTCCTTTGGCAAGGTCACTTTCTTTAACTTGACGGATACCAGCGGCCGTATTCAGGTTTTTGCCGCAAAAGATGGTTTGGGAGAGGAAAAGTACCAGCTGTTCAAGAAATTCGACATCGGAGATATTGTCGGCGTGTGCGGTCGGTTGTTCCGGACCAAAACCAATGAGCTGACACTGGAAGCCACGGACGTGCAACTGGTTTCCAAGTCCATGCGCCCCCTCCCGGAAAAGTACCATGGCCTGAAAGACATGGAAACGCGCTACCGGCAGCGCTACGTGGATTTGATCGTAACGCCGCGGACCAAGGAAATTTTTCATACGCGCAGTGCCATTGTCCGTGAGTTCCGGCGTTTTCTGGACAGCAAGGGATTTTTGGAAGTGGAAACGCCCATGCTGCAGCCTATAGCCGGCGGAGCCACTGCCAAGCCCTTTACCACGCATCACAACGCCCTGGACATGAAGCTCTACATGCGCATCGCGCCCGAGCTGTATCTCAAGCGGCTGCTGGTGGGCGGTTTTGAGCGGGTGTACGAGATCAACCGGAATTTTCGCAACGAAGGCATCTCCACCCGGCATAATCCGGAATTCACCATGTGTGAATTTTACTGGGCGTACGCCAATTTCATGGACATGATGGACCTGACCGAAGAACTGTTCGCCAGCATTGCCGAAAAGGCCACCGGCGATACCAAGGTCATGTATCAGGGCGACGAGATTGACCTTACTCCCGGCACCTGGAAGCGCCTGAACTTCCATGAATCTCTGGAACAGGTCGGGGGCGTGCCCGCATCCATATATATGGATTATGACAAAGCCGTGAAGTACGTCAGAGAAAACGGCGAGAAGGTCATAGAAGGGGAGATCCTGGGCAAGGTGCAGGCCAAGATTTTCGACCTGCAAGTGGAGCCCAAGTTGATCCAGCCGCACTTTATATATGGATACCCCACGGATATTTCTCCGCTATCCCGTAAAAACAACGACGACCCGAATATAACAGACCGCTACGAACTGTTCATGACCGGACGCGAAATGGCCAACGCCTTTTCCGAACTCAACGATCCCATTGACCAGCGTCAGCGCTTCGAGGCCCAGGTGGCAGAAAAAGAATCCGGGGATGAGGAAGCGCACTGCATGGATGACGATTATCTGCGCGCACTGGAGTACGGAATGCCTCCGGCTGCCGGGCAGGGAGTAGGTATCGACCGCCTGGTGATGCTGCTGACCGATTCGGCCAGTATTCGGGAAGTGATCCTCTTTCCTCTGCTCAAGCCCGAGGTTGAAGGCTGAGGGTGATGCAGTTCGAATTGTTCATCGCCCTGCGCTATTTGTTTACGCGCAAACACCATTCCTTTATTTCGATCATTTCCGTGGTCTCTGTTCTTGGCGTGGCCCTAGGGGTCGCGGCACTGATCATCGTGCTTGGCGTGATGACCGGCTTTTCCAATGAACTGCGGGACAAGATTCTGGGCGTCAATGCGCACGTCATGGTGCTGAGCCTGGAGGGCGGTTTTACCGACTATGAGCCCTTTGTGGAGAAAGCCTCTCAGGTGCGGGGCGTGGAGGGAGTCACTCCCTTTATTTATTCCGAAGTGATGCTGTCGAGCTCCAACGGTGTTAAGGGCGTGGTCCTGCGCGGCATTGATCCGCGTACGGCCGGAGCCGTGCTGAATATCGAGAAAACCATGAAGGTGGGCAAGCTGGCCGACCTGGAGGCAACAGACGGCCCGCCGCGCATCCTCATCGGCAAGGAACTGTCCAAGCGTCTGGCCCTGGGCATGGGCAGCCGGGTCAACCTGCTTTCGCCCTCCGGCAAGCGTACGGCGGCCGGATTTACTCCCAAAGTGGAAATTTTCGACGTGAGCGGCGTGTTTCAGACCGGCATGTTCGAATACGACAGTACGCTGGCCTTTGTTTCCCTGGAGTCAGCCCGCAAATTGCTCGGGCTCAAACGCATACGAGCCACAGGCCTGGAACTGAAGGTGAACGACGTATACAAGGCCGCAGCAATAGCCAAACGGGTCAGGTCCGTTTTGGGGCCGACCGTGTATACGCGCAACTGGATGGAGATGAACGCCAATCTGTTTTCCGCATTGGAACTGGAAAAAACCGCCATGGCCATCATCCTGGTGCTGATCGTTCTGGTGGGCTCCTTTTCCATCATCACGACCCTGGTGATGATGGTGATGGAGAAGACCAAAGATATAGCGATATTGATGTCCATGGGTGCGACACGCCGCAATATTCGCAGAATATTCATGCTGCAGGGCACCGCCATTGGATTTGTCGGCACTTTTTTAGGATATGTACTAGGCATCGGCGCCAATTTATTGTTACAAGAATATCAGTTCATCAAATTGCCGCAGGATGTCTATTCCATGGATCACCTGCCGGTGCAGATGGAAGCGCTCGATTTGGTGGGCATTGGTGTCGCGGCCATGATTTTGTGTTTTGTGGCAACCATTTACCCGGCACTTCAAGCCTCACGATTGAATCCGGCGGATGCGTTGCGGTTTGAATGATTCATAGGATACTAAAAAAAATCATGATTTTTGTTTTTCGCAAAAATGACTTGTATTTTAGCGTGTTGAAAGAAAGGTCGCGATAAGGTGGTCAATTCGCTATTGTATGATTTACAAGAGGTTGGTAAAGAGTTTTCGGGTCCGATTGAAAAGCTGCATATCTTGAAGAATATCTCGCTTTCAGTGGATCACGGGGACTCTCTGGCGATACTTGGTGCTTCCGGATCCGGCAAGACAACGCTCTTGCACCTGCTCGGAACATTGGATATCGCGACGCACGGCAGTATTTTCTTTGAGGGAAGAGAGCTGTCGGATTTGAGTGAGATGACCAGGGCTCGGCTTCGAAACAGGGAGATTGGATTCATATTTCAATTCCATCACCTATTGCCCGAATTCAACACCGTTGAAAATGTGGCCTTGCAAGGCCTGATAGCGGGGTTGTCCAGAAAGAAAGCATACGCCATGGCGGAGCGGGCATTGGAGCTGGTAGGGATGAGTCATCGAAAGAGCCATCAGGTTACCACTTTGTCTGGAGGGGAGAGGCAACGCGCGGCTGTTGCACGCGCTATACTACTAGAGCCCAAAGTGCTGCTTGCAGATGAGCCCACCGGAAATCTTGATGAAGCTACCGGTGACATGGTCGGCAAGTTACTCTTGCGCTTGAACAGGGATCTAGGAACGACGCTGATTGTGGTGACCCACAATCATGCACTGGCGGAAATGATGAACCGACGTTTGGAATTGCGTTCCGGAGAACTCTATGCCCTTGCCAATTAGATTATTCCTGGTTTTGGTCACGTTACTATTAGTTACAGTCAGCTCTTCACCATCCTGGGCCGTTAATTCCGGGGATACAGTCACCATCCTTGTTTTGCCCTTTGAGGTCAACGCGGATGCAAAGCTGGATTATCTGCAGAACACGCTGCCCCGGATGATAGGAGAGCGTTTGAGCAACGCTGGTTTTTTCGTTGTTGATCCGCAGAAGACTCTTGAGCTGCTGAAAAGCGGAAATGTCAAGTTTCTGGATCTAGCAAAAGCCAAGCAGCTCGCCAGTCGCTCAGGCGCGCAGTTCGCCCTGTACGGCAGCCTGAATGCCGTGGGTGAAAGTCTGAGCATTGATGCCCGGCTGGTTGCGGCTTCTGGCGATCAGGGGACCAAGGCGGTCTATGTTACGGAAAAGGGCAAAAGCAATATTATCCCTGCCGTGGACGAGCTTGCCACGAAAATTCGCAGTCAAGTGTATCAAACTGAGATCATTGCAGATATTGAAGTTAAAGGTTTGAAAACGCTGGACAAGGATGTTGTCCTGATGCGGATGAAGACCAAGAAAGGCGAGCCCTACGATCCGATTACTCTCAACGAAGAAGTCAAACGGTTGTTTGATCTGGGCTATTTTGACGATGTCCGGATCAGCGTGGATGATCTTCCCGAGGGTAAAAAAGTTGTGGTCGAGCTGGTGGAAAAGCCGCGCATCAAGACCATTGATGTTGTCGGCGGCGGCGGCATAGACAAAGACGACGTCATCGCGGTTATGAGCACCAAAACCGGTGCGGTTCTCAATCCGAAAATTCTTTCCGAAGATCTTGCCAAAGTGCGCGAACTGTACCGCAAGGAAGGCTATTACCTCGCCAAGATCAATTACGAACTTGAAGGCGAGGAAACCGGGCAGGCGCGTTTGAATATTGTGGTCGAACAGGCCAAGAAGCTGTACGTCGAGACAATAATTCTGGAAGGAAACAATGCCTTCAGTGACGGCGAGTTGGAAGATGAAATGGCGCTACAGGAGCGCAGCATCCTCTCCTGGCTGACGGGGACCGGCGTACTGCAGGAAGAGTTGCTGGACCGTGACGCTGCCGCCATTGAAGAATATTACGCGAATCATGGCTTCGTGGACGCAAAGGTGGCCCAGCCTAAAGTGGAATACCTCGAAGACGGTATCAAAATTACGTTTACTATAATTGAAGGCGCCCGCTACAAAGCGGGAACGGTTGACTTCGCCGGCGATCTGCTGGCTCCAACGGAAGAGCTGCTTAATGTGGCCAAGGCCGATCAGATGTCCGAACTTGACGATGGCTGGTTCAACCGTTCGATTCTGCGTGACGACTCCAACAATCTGGCCAACTTCTACAAGGACTTTGGCTATGCGTACGCCACCACGGACGTGGGGCTGGAGAGGAACGATCAGAGCAAAGTCATCAATATTACGTATAAAATGAACAAAGGCCAGAAGGTCTACATTCGCCGTGTCACCATCGAAGGCAACACGAAGACCCGCGACAATGTCATTCGCCGCGATGTCGCCGTCAGCGATGGCGATCTCTTCAGCGGGAGCGCTCTGGAAGTTTCCACAGCCAAGTTGAAACGTCTGGACATCTTCGAATCTGCTGATATTGAAACTGTTCCGACTGAAGATCCGGCATTGGTCGACCTGAAAGTCAAGGTGAAAGAAAAATCAACCGGACAGCTCTCCGGCGGTGTCGGATATTCGAGTTATGCCGGTGCGTATATTGGTGTGAAGCTTGAGGAAAAAAATCTCTTCGGCAAGGGCTACAACGTAAAATTGTCGGGTTCTTTCAGCACCATCGATACCAACTATGTAGCCAGTTTCACTGATCCCAGGTTTATGGATACCCAGCTGGGATTAGGAACGGATTTGTACTACACCTATTACAGCTACAACGATTTCGACAAAGACACCATCGGCGGCGTGCTGCGGATGTCTTACCCGCTTGGCTACTTTACGCGCCTGTACTGGGGCTATCGTTTGGACTGGTATGACATAACCGATGTGGCGGACGATGCGGCCGATTCCATTGAGGAAGCCAAAGGTGAAGCCTGGGCCAGTGTCGTTTCCGTATCTGCCTTGCGCGACACCACAAACAGAAACATTAATCCCTCCGATGGTTCCAAGAATTCCATCTCCTTGGAATACGGCGGCGGCCCCCTGCAGGGAGACGACGATTTCTTGAAAGCCACCGCGGATACCAGCTGGTATTTTCTGCTGCCCTGGTTGCATGAGAACATCTTCCATACGCATGGTCAGGCTGGAGGCGTCTTTGACAACGGAACCGGTAATGACGTTCCGGTCTTTGAAAAATTCTACCTGGGCGGTATGCAGAGCATCCGCGGTTATGATACTCGTACGATCTCTCCGCGAGATTCCCGTACCCATGAGCTCATCGGCGGTGATTACGAGGCTTTCATCAATCTGGAATACATTTTCCCGATCGATTCGGAGCTGGGGCTTGTCGGCCTGTTCTTCTTTGACGCAGGTGACGCGTGGGATGACGCGCACGACTTTGAACTCAAGAAAAGCGTCGGCGCCGGCGTACGGTGGTTTTCCCCCATGGGGCCCCTGCGTCTCGAATACGGATATGGCATGGATGAAACGTATGATCAGGATACCCAGCATAAGATCGAGTTCTCCATTGGTCAGTTCTTTTAAGCCGATACTTGTAACCGGTTAGTATAAAGCGGGGCTGGTCGAATGACCTGCCCCGCTCATCATAACCCTACCAGCCGCAGTTTATCCCAATTTCTTGATAATCAACAAAATATGTAAACAATCTTTAGCTCAAAGGATTAAAGGGAGTTTTTCACATGCGCAAAACCATTCTTTTTACCATTGTTTTTTGCTTGGCTTTTGCAACCACTGCTTTCGCAGAGTTGAAAGTCGGTGTGATCAATGTGGAACAGATTATTGCCCAGTCGGCCAAGGGCAAGCAGGCAAAAAACCGCATTGATCAGAAAATGAAAGGAATTGAAGCCAAATTGCAAAAAATGCAAAAGGATCTTGAAAAATTCCAGAAAGATATGCAGAAGCAAAGCATGGCTCTCAGCAAAGATGCCCAGGCTAAAAAGATTGAGCAGTACCGTTCCAAACTGGCTGCTTACGAACAGCTGCGGAGACAATCCCAGGAAGATTTTGCCAATGCGCAAAAGCAGATTGTAGAACCCGTTATTTCGCTTCTGGTTAAAACAACACAGAATTATGCCAAGAAAAACGGGTATGATCTGATCCTTAACGCTAAAACTACCGTGCTGTTTGCGACAAAACAGCTAGATTTGACTCAATCCATTCTCAAAGCCTTCAATTCGGCAAAATAGACGGCAAACGCTTATGACTTTGCAGCTCGCGGCTTTGGCGCAACAGCTTGGCATTGCCTATACGGGTGACGACATTGAAATACATGGCGTTAATTCTCTGGACCAAGCGGGTCCAAGTGAATTGAGTTTTCTGGCAAATCCGAAGTATATTGATCTGCTTCCCGCATCATCGGCAGGAGCAGTGCTCGTAACGGCGGAATTTGCCCAGCATACGCAACGCCCATTGGTGAGTGCGAATCCGTATCTTGATTTTGCCAGGGCCGCGACGCTTTTTGCAAAACCGCAAGGCTCTTTTAGTGGTATCAGCGAACAGGCACACATTGCGCCTGAGGCGGTTATTGGCACCGGATGTACCATCTATCCCTTTGCGTACGTGGCCCCAGGGGTTACCATTGATCAGAATTGCACGATTTTTCCCGGATGCTATATTGGCGAAAACAGTAAAATAGGCGCCGGGTGTATTTTATATCCCAATGTGGTGCTCATGGCAGGCACCATCCTGGGCAAAAACGTCATTGTCAACCCAGGCGTGGTTCTCGGCAGTGACGGGTTCGGCTTTGCTCCTTCTCCCACCGGCCTTTTTAAAATTCCTCAACTAGGCCATACGGAAATCGGCGACATGGTCGAACTTGGGGCCAACACCACCATTGACAGGGCAACCCTTGGCACAACGAAGGTGGGCGCAGGCTCCAAGATTGATAACCTCGTCATGTTGGGCCATAACGTCGAGGTCGGCAGTCATTGCGTTGTTGTTGCGCAGGTAGGCATTTCCGGAAGCACAAAACTTGGCGATCAGGTGACCATTGCCGGGCAGGCGGGTTTATCCGGACACCTGCATATCGGGTCCGGCAGCGTCATCGGGCCCCAGGCCGGAGTAACACGATCCTTGGATGACGGTTCCGTAGTTGCTGGGACGCCGCATCTGGAGCGTTCGACGTTTTTGAGGGTGATGGCCGCATTGCCGAAACTGCCAGAACTGGCGCGCAGAGTCCTGCGGTTGGAGAAGAGACTCAACGGCCTGGAACAATCGCAAGTAAAAGGAGAATCGAATGGCTGAAACGGATGTGTCCCGTATCGATGTCAGAGGAATAATGGAGCGGATTCCGCATCGCTACCCCTTTTTGCTTGTAGACCGGATTACGAAGATTACCTATGGCAGTTACATCGAAGCTCTTAAAAACGTGACATTCAATGAGCCGTTTTTTCAGGGACATTTCCCAGGGATACCGGTGATGCCCGGTGTTCTTATACTTGAAGCCATGGCGCAGGCCGGTGCGGTTTTGCTTGCAGAATCCGCCAAAGAACAGATGACGGGCAAGCTTTTCATGTTTTCCGGCATCGATAAAGTCAAATTTCGCGCTCCGGTTTTTCCTGGAGATCAGCTTATCCTCAAATGTACGGATATCAAAAACAAATTGAGTCTGTGGAAAATGACGGGTACTGCGGAGGTGGATGGAGCCATCAAGGTACAAGCCACGCTTTCTGCGGCCGTAGTAGATAAAAACGAGATTTAATAGTGCCTGTTACCATCCATCCCACAGCTATTGTGCATCCTGATGCCGCATTGGGCAATGACGTCGAGGTCGGCCCATACGCCATTATCGAAGACAAGGTCACCATTGGCGATCGTTGCCGTATCGGATCCCATGCTCAAATTTTATCCCACACCACCATGGGGACCGACAACACGGTTTTTTCCTTTGCATCAGTGGGAGGAACGCCGCAGGACCTTAAATTCCAAGGTGAAGAGAGTTACCTCGTCATCGGGAACAACAATTCCATCCGCGAATACGTCACCTTGCATCGTGGTACGTCAGGCGGCGGGGGCTTTACCAGGATTGCCGACGAGTGCCTGCTGATGGCTTATGTCCATGTTGCCCATGATTGCAAACTCGGCAACAACGTCATTCTTTCCAATGCGGCCATGCTGGCCGGTCACATTGAGATCGGCGACTATGCCGTCATCGGCGGTATGTCCGGCGTACATCAGTTCGTTCGCATAGGGGAGTGCGCTTTTCTGGGAGCCATGAGCGGGCTTGGCATGATCTCCCTCCCTACATGCTTGCCAGCGGCAGTCGGGCCAGGCTCATGGGGCCGAACGCTATTGGTTTGAAACGACAGGGCGTGACGCCCGAAGTGATCACCGCACTGCGTACGGCCTATAAACGTATCTGGCGTTCGGAAATTCCGCGTAAAGAAGCCATCGATGCGATCGCCACAGAATTTTCTTCCATGCAGGAAATCAACCGTATGCTTGAATTCATAGCTCAAAGCCAGCGCGGTGTGCTGCCTGCTCCGAAAAATATGGAAGAGATTGAAAACGGGTTTTCCTGATCTTTTCAAGTTTACACATTCCTGCGCACATGAAGTTGCCTTTGACCTCAGACGACCCCATCGGAATAATAGCAGGCCAAGGGCAATTCCCTTTTCTGGTCGCACGCTCCGTACGAGCCGTCGGCGGGAGCGTCGTCGCCATCGGATTTATCGGGCATACGGATCCAACATTCGCCACAGAAGTGCAGGCCTATAAGCAGCTGCGGATCGGCCAGCTGAACAAAGCCATCAATTTTTTAAAGAAAAACAAGGTGCGTACGCTCTGTTTCGCTGGAGCAATCAACAAGCCCAAAGCCCTTTCCATTCGTCCGGATTGGCGTGCGGCGCGTTTGTTGTTTTCCTGCCTGGCCAAAGGAGACGATACGCTTCTCAAGCTGCTTATAGCCGAATTCGAGACCGAAGGATTGCATGCTGTTCAAGCCGCGGATCTCGTGCCGGATCTTCGGGCTCCGGCCGGCGTATTGAGCCTGCGCCAGCCCACAGCGCACGAAATTTCCGATCTCAAATACGGCTGGAAAATCGGCAAGACAGTGGGGTCGCTGGATATCGGGCAATGCATTGTGCTCAAACAAGGTGTCGTCACGGCGGTGGAAGCAATTGAAGGATCAGATGCGGCGATTCTCAGGGGCGGCAAACTGGCCGGGAGCGGAGTAGTGGTAGTCAAAACCGTGAAGCCTGGACAGGACGAACGGGTGGACCTCCCGGCCCTCGGATTGCAAACTCTTCAGACCATGATCGAAGCCAAAGCATCTTGCCTGGGCTTTGAAGCAGGTAAAACACTTTTTTTCGACCTGGAGCAAAGCCTGCGGCTTGCCGATAAGAAGAGGCTTTGTATTGTGGGACTGACCGATCCGGAAAAAGATTTTAACGCGTAGATTTTAGACAAATATTGCCTCCGGCGGCCAGAGAACTTTTTTGCCAAAAAGGATCTCTGGACTCTCCAAAAAACTTTGAGCTGGCATTGTTCGATACTTTTCTGGGCTCAGCCCAAATGCAGCTTTAAAGTTATGGGGCTACCGGAGGCATTTCTATTTTTCACTAATCAATACGTTATTTCGGGCTGATACGTTCGATACCGCCCATGTAGGGGCGCAATGCTTCGGGGATACGTACGCTGCCGTCCGCTTCCTGGTAGTTTTCAAGGATGGCGACCATGGTTCGCCCCACAGCCAGTCCCGAGCCATTGAGCGTATGCACCAGCTGGGCTTTTTTCCCCTGGCTGGGTTTGAAACGAATGCCCATGCGTCTGGCCTGAAAGTCTTCGCAGTTGGAGCAGGAAGAAATTTCCCGGTAGGTATTTTGTCCGGGCAGCCAGACTTCGAGATCGTAGGTTTTTGTAGCGCCAAACCCCATGTCTCCGGTGCAGAGAGTGACGACCCGGTAGTGCAAATTGAGTTTGCGCAGAATGTTTTCCGCATGGGAGCGCAATAGTTCGAGGTTTTCATAAGAGTGGTCCGGGTGGGTAAAACGAACAAGCTCCACCTTATTGAACTGGTGCTGGCGGATAAGTCCTTTGGTATCCTTGCCATAACTTCCGGCTTCCGAGCGGAAGCACGAAGTGAATGCCGCATACGTCAAAGGAAGCTCCTCTTCAGTGAGGGTTTCCTCCCGGTGCAGATTCGTTACGGGCACTTCGGCTGTAGGGATCAGATACTGCTCGCGGCCAACGAGTTTGAAGAGGTCCTCTTCAAACTTGGGCAATTGCCCGGTGCCGGTCATGGTCTCACGTGTGACAATGACCGGCGTCATGACTTCCGTATAACCGTGCTCGTGCGTATGCGTGTCGAGCATGAACGCAACCAAAGCACGTTCGAGTTTGGCCGCCCAATCCCAGAGAACAGCAAAGCGCGCGCCGCTGAGTTTGGCCGCTCGTTCGAAATCCAGTCCTCCAAGCTCCTGGCCGATTTCGAAATGCTCCTTGGGGCTAAAGGCAAAGTCTGGTTTTTCACCCCAAACGGAAAATACCGGATTATCGTTCTCGTCCGCACCTAGCGGCACGCTTTCGTGCGGGATATTGGGCAGGGTCATTAACCATTCATTGACTTTTTCAGAAATTTCAACTGTTTGCTGGTCCAGTTCTTTGATTTTGTTGGAAAGTCCGGACAGATTTTCCAGCAGGTCGGAAGCGTCTTCTCCTGCGCGTTTGCGCTTGGCAACTTCGGCGGAGGCTTTGTTGCGTTCGCTTTTCAACGTCTCCACTTCGGTGAGCAGAGCACGCCGTTTGCCGTCTAGTTCGCTGAACACGGTCATGTCCACCTTGGAACCGCGTTTATGTAAGGCCTCTTGCACGAGTTCCGGGGAACGTTGCAATAATTTTAAATCGAGCATGGAAGGGGCTCCTTTTCGTATTCGCTAAAAGCAAAATATAATAGTCAGGAGGTATTTTTAAAGTCAATTGGAATACGCTGGGATTCTCAAAAGCTGGAACGGACAACTTCTATTTTTATTGTAACAACAGCAGATTCCTGATAGATCGTCATCAAGAGATCTGAAGGAACAAGGGGTACGCAAAAGGGACCAGCAACCGGTGTGCTGTTAGAACCGCCCGTATTTATTCGGGCAAAGATCAATAAGGTGCTCAGGCATGAAAGAATTTCTCACTCCTCAGCTTGAAAAATTTTTAGCTTACGGCGGTCAATCTCTGACATTGTACCTGCTTGGAGCTGTGATTGTGCTGTTTATCCTTTTTTTGGGGTACTATTTGCTGCGCACAAGCGTGATGCGATTCACCATACGCCGTGCGCGTAAAAAATTCACTGAGGAGTTGATGGAGAAAAGTCGTCTGCTGCGACCTTATTGGGAACGATACTCCAATACCTTTATATTGGATTTGGAAAAAAACAAACGGACTACGCATGACGCCCGTGATTATTTCAGCAGTACGCGCATAATGAGTGAGCACATCAATGAACGGTTGTGGTTGTTTGCTCCGAGCTTTTTGTTTTTCATTGGATTTTGCGCCATCATCGGGCAGCTGATTCTGGGGCTGGCCGTGTTTGACATCAGTTCCTCGGATACGATCATGTCGAGTATCAAGCAATGCCTGTTGTATCTTGCCAACGGCATGGTGGTTTTTATCGTAGGCATGATTTTATCGGTGGTGCAATTTTTTATCGCCAAGAATCTGATTGCCCGCACCAAGGACAGAATCGAAAAAATGGCGGAAATTTTGAATAGTCGGTTCAAGATGAGCGCCATGGATGAGCGGGCTGTGACATTGGCTGAATATAGTGCGGTTTTCAGGGAAATTATGCAGGAGTTGTTTGTTTCGAAAAAAGGCAATGCGACCATGACTCCAGGCGGCGTATCCTGTGCCATTCTGGATAGCGTGGCGCAACAGGAAAAAGCGTTGTTGCATCTGGCCAGAAACAGCGGCGGCAGCAACGGCTCCAGTGCGGAATCAATGCTCAAGGCAAGCGAACGAACCGGCCAGGTGCTTGCCCAGAGCCTGCGTCCGGTTCTGGAGCAGATTGCAAACTCCCTGGAGGCATTGCAAGGAAAAGGTGATGCACCGAACAATAGGTGATCAAGGTCATCCGCCCGGCAAGCAAGGCAAAAAAAGCCTGGCTGAAATCAGTTTCAGCCAGGCTTTTTCAATGGATCAAAGCATCAACTCAGGAGGCAGACAAGGGTGGCGTTTCCCTTAGCCTGGGCACGGCCTAATCACAAAAAAGGTTAAAGGTTATCTAAGGAGGGTGCTAACCATGCAGTTCTAAATGGCAAAACGGTCTTCGATTTCAGTTTTCGTTTTTTCAGTGTTGAGTCGCAACGCGTCTTCAGCAAGTTTGTTCAGCTCTTGGAGTTTCTGGTCGCGTCTTCGTTGGTTTTGCTTTTGTTCGTTTTGCAGGTCGGCCATTTCTTTACGATGTTTTTCCAATAGATGTGAAATATCGTACATTGCAGCCTCGACGAAGGTAAAAGACTAAAAAGATACAATTAAACTAGAATTTATCTAGACTTTACCTAAAACAAAGGATAGTGTCAATAGGAAGAAATGATTTTTATGGAAACTCTTTTGTCAGGCTTTCGCGTGTAATCAATGCCAAAGTCTCGCTGAGAGCACTTATTTTATCCATGCAGCGTTCGAGTTGCGTATCTTTGGTCGCGAGCTGTTTTTCTTTTTCCAGAAGAAGTTCTTTAAGGAAGGCATTTTCCTGTTTGAGCTGGCTCAAAAGGGCAGCGTGCAAGTCTTTATCCAGGAAACAATCATTGAAGTTACCAGTATGTTCGTCCGATGATTTTTCCAGTTTTTTTCTGCTTATTTCCGTTTCATTTTTTTGTGTTTTTCCTGGAAGACTCGGTTTATTCAAAGGTAATACAATGTTATCATCTACAATATTTACCGGAAAAAGTTCGTTATATTTTCCGGAATGTTTACCGGTCGAATGCTGCTGTAAAAAAAACAGCAGATCTTCACGCCGGAAACGGTATTCGAGCACACCTCTGATATTGCGTTCCTTGAAAAAAGGGATTTTGTTTGATTTGCAGTAGTTGCGTATTGTTTTTTCGCTGACTCCAAGCAGTTCGCGTGCCTCGTTCAATGTGCAGGTTTCATTTGTCGTCATACCTCCCTCCATAAGCTATTTCTACGTAACCAATTTTAAATAAGGCCTAAAAATAATTACCAGCAATATACCGGTATTGCAATACCATCCAGGCCATTTTGCCAATGTCGATCGTAGGTGGCTCTGTTGCGATTTCTGACTCTTGAAAAAATACCGGCAGTGGCCTTTGCCGTATCAGTGGGTATTGTCTTTGACTGGCAAAAGGGACTGCCTTTGCCTGTCGTGGTGTCGTGCGGGACTCACTTGGAGCTTAAACTGTTCTTTAAACATAAAAACGGCTGAAAGGCATTGGCTGATTTTTCCAGACGCGTTGACCTGACGTTCAGGATCATCTATATTATGAAATACTAAGTTTTTTTTTCGGTTAAAAAGCGCTTTTGCAAATGACCATGCAGGCAAAGGGGATCCGCGTTGAAAATGAGTAGCATCCAGTTCCGGATTGTCGCAACTTTGATTGGTATTTTCGTTTTGGTGAGCGGAGTGAGTTTCAGTACGTTTTACTTTAGCCTCAATTCATTTTCAGAACAGCAATTGATGAAGCAAGAAGAGCAAATGTATGAAAAAGAAATGATCAAATTGCGGGATCTCGTGGGCGTAGCCTATAATATTGTCGATATGCTTTATGTAGAATCCCAGGATGTTGAAAAGCTGAAACGATTGAAATTTGAAGAACTCAAAAAAGTTTTGGATACTGTTTTTAGCCAGGTGAAAACTTTTTATAAAGAAAACAAAGGAAAGATACCTGATGCCGAATTGCAAAGTGCGCTCAAGGAAATGGTCCGCATGGCCAGGTATGACGGGAATAACTATATTTGGATCAATGACATGGATTCCGTTATGGTCATGCACCCTGTCAAGCCATCATTGGATGGATCTGATTTGTCGAATTTCAAGGACCCCAACGGAACGTACCTGTTCAATGAGATGGTGAAGGTCTGCAAGGAAAAAGGCAGCGGCATGGTCAGTTATCTCTGGACCAAACCCGGGGAAAAGGAACCCAAACCCAAAATTTCCTACGTCAAGCTTTTTCCCGACCTGGGGTGGGTGCTCGGTACGGGGGCCTGGCTTGAGGATACTGAAGATGCAATGAAGCATCAGGCTCTGGAGCAGATAGCGAAGCTGCGCATAAATGAAAATTATTTTTGGGTACACGACGATGCGTTGCCGTATCCGAAAATGATCATGCATCCGATCAAACCCGAAATGAACGGCCAGGAGCTGAAAGGCGCTCAGTATCAGTGCGCGACGTTTATTCAGGCAGGGATCGGCGGCGTAAAAAGAGATGTAAGTGGAAATGAAAATTTTGCAAAAGCACTGGTGGAAGCCATCAATATGAGCCCGAAGAAAGAGGGGATTGTCGGTTACCAGTGGAGCAAACCGGGAAGGGATGCCGGGAAAACCTATCCCAAGATTGCGTACGCAAAATTGTTCAAACCCTGGGGCTGGGTCATTGGTCTCGGTGAATATGTAGATGGTATCGACGAGGAAATTGCCCACGAACAAGCGGCTTTCCAGGCATCCATGAACAGTCTGCTTCTCAAGGCCAGCAGCATCATCTTTATTGTGGCCCTGGTGGTCATGACGGTCGTGTTGTATCTGTTGCGGCGCGATTTGAACAAACCGCTGCAGGCAATAGTGGACTACTCCAAAAACATTGCGGCAGGGGATCTCCAGACGGAGATCCGGGGTAAATTTATTGGCGAACTCAAGGACCTCAAAGTGTCCATTGAGGCCATGGTGGCGCATTTGAAAGACGAAATGGAGCTGACAAAGGAAAAGCAGCTGGAAGCCACGGAAAACGCCGATAAAGCGGAGCATGCCGTAGCACGGGTGCAAGACCATATAGCCTCGTTGAATAGCCTTTTGGAAACAATGAATGACGTGGTCAATAAATCGAGGGTTGTTTCCGAACAGATGGATGCGACCGCCCAGACATTGAGCGCCAGATTTGATGAAGTCAACCGCGGAGCTTTGGAGCAGAAACAGAGCCTGGATGAAACCATCAACGCCATGCAGGAAATGAATCAGGCTGTTCTTGATGTGGCCCAAAGCGCCAGCCATGCGGCCGAGAGTTCGCAGGACTCCAAGACACGGGCCGAAGAAGGGGCTTCAATTGTCAACGATGCAGTGGATGCTATTGCCAAAGTCCGCGAGATGACAGCGGATCTCAAGAATAGTATGACACAGCTGGGATCTCAGGCTGAAGCCATCGGACAGGTCATCAATGTGATCAATGATATCGCCGATCAGACCAACCTGCTGGCACTCAACGCAGCCATCGAGGCGGCCCGGGCGGGTGAGGCAGGGCGCGGATTCGCCGTTGTTGCAGACGAAGTGCGCAAACTTGCAGAAAAAACCATGAGTGCTACAAAGGATGTTGGCGACAGTATTCAGGCCATTCAGGAGGCGGCCCGATTGATTATGAGCAATGTGGATCATGCTGCGCAGGCTGTGGAACAGGCAACCGAAAAAGCCAATCTTTCGGGCGGCAAGCTCAATGAAATCGTTTCACTGGCCGTTGAAAACGCCAGCCAGGTGCAAAATATCGCTTCCGCATCTGAAGAACAGTCCGCTTCTGCAGAGCAGATTCGGGTTTCAGTGGAGTCTGTCGGAGCAATTGCCAGCCGCACCATGGATGAAATGGGGGAAGCAATGGAAGTGGCAAGTGAGCTCGGAAAGCTGGCGGTGGAAATAAACGAGATTATTACGACATTGAAAAAACGCGCCTGATGGGGGCGTACTCCATATTTCAATAGGGAAGGACAAACGAAGTGGCTTTGGGACAAAGGATGAATACAAAACAACCAATGAACTCGGCGGAACAGTCGGAAAAAGAAAACAGCTCTGAATTTTCAGGGCCGTCTCCCGATGCTTTGGCGTTTATTGCAGCCGCCTCTGAAGCTACCTATCTGTTGTCGGCCGGGGGGAACATCATCGCCGCCAATGAAAAAGCCGCGGAACGGCTCAATGTGAGCGGCTCCGAGGCTCTTTTGGGAAAATGTGTGTTCGATTTGGAGCGGACGGACCGCGGCTATGACCACAGGGAAATTTTTGAGAAGGTTTTGCATGGCGGTAGCACCGAACTGCTGGAGGATAAATCCGGCGACCGTTATGAAAAGTATACCTATGCGCCGGTGGCCGATACGTCAGAAGCTGTTTTGCGGGTGATTTTGTATGTCACCGATGTCACCAATATTTATCGCTGGGACGAGGAACTGCGCCGGGAGCAGCAGCGGCAGATTTTTTACATGGAATCCCTGCCCGGGTTCGTGTTTCTTCTGGGCGAGGACTATTCCATACGCTATGCCAACAGGTATTTTCGCCAGCAGTTCGGTCGGCCGCGCAACCGGAAGTGCTATGAAGTTATCCACGAAAAGGGCGACGCCTGCATTGGTTGTGCCGCCATCAATGTTTTCAAATCACAGAGCCCCGTGCAATGGGAATGGACCTATACGGATGGCCGGACTTTTCATCTCTATGCCCACCCCATGACCGATGTGGATCTTTCGCCTGTGGTTATGGTCATGGGAATAGACATTACGGCGCGTAAAATGGCGGAAGATGCCTTGAAACTGGCCCAGCGCTACCAGCAGTCCATTCTGGACAATATTCCGGACCTGGTCTGGCTCAAAAATGAAGCCGGCAAATTTGTTGCAGTAAACAACGCCTTTGCTTTGGTCTGCGGGGTTGCGCAGGATGATCTTATCGGCAAAACCGACGCGGACGCCTGGGACAGTGAAACCGCGGAGATATTCCAGTATCGTGATGATGAAGTCATGCGGCTCAGGGAGCACAAGACAACAGAGGAGGTCATTGTCACCAAGGACGGTGAGACTCGCTGGATGGAGACGATCCGTGTACCCATTGTGACTTCCGACGGCGGCCTGGACGGCCTTACGGCCATTGCCCACGACATTACGGAACGCAAGAAAGCCGTTGACCAGCTGATGTACTCGCACAGCGAAATGGAAAAGCACGTACGGGAACGGACTGCGGAGCTGGAAAAAGCCGTCAAACAGCTGGAGCAGGAGATCGAAGAACGCAAACGCACCGAGGAAAAGCTGGTGCAGGCCCGCAAACGGGCGGAAGTGGCCACTCGCGCCAAATCCCAGTTCCTGGCCAACATGAGCCACGAAATACGGACGCCGTTAAATGTAATTCTGGGCATGACGGAAATGTCATTGACCTGTACGGACATCGTGGACCAGCGCCGCGCCCTGGAAATGGTCCGCGAATCCGGAACGTCGCTGTTGGCGATCATCAACGACATTCTGGATTTCTCCAAGATCGAAGCCAGGAAACTGATATTGGAGGAGCTGCATTTCGACCTCAGGAAACTGCTGGAGATTACTCAGCAGGTGTATTCCTATCAGGCTTCGAAAAAAAATCTGCGCCTGGAATTACAAATCAGCCGGGATGTTCCATCTGTCATTCAGGGAGACCCCAACCGTCTGCGCCAGGTGCTCAACAACCTCCTGGCCAATGCGGTCAAATTTACGGAACAGGGGGCCATTATCATCAATGTCTGGTCGGAGGGGCAAAGCAACGTTGCAGATACGACCAACGTCTCCATCTCCGTTACGGATACGGGCATAGGTATTGCCGAAGAGCAGCGGAAGATCATTTTTGATAGTTTTCAGCAAGCAGATGGATCCACAACGCGCCAGTATGGCGGCACGGGGTTGGGGTTGACCATTTCCAAGCGTCTTGTCGCCCTGATGGGCGGCAGTCTGACTCTGAAAAGCCGCGAAGGACATGGCTCCACATTCACGTGCAGAATTCCTTTCAAACTTGGCGACAAAAACAAGGTCATTGCGGAAGAATCAGGCGACGAGGTAAAGGGAGAGATGAACATGCCCAAAAAGTCGCGCATTCTGCTGGCGGAGGATAATGCTCTGAACAGGGAGCTTGCTACACGCTACCTGAAGGGGCGTAACAGCGAGGTGCTGGTAGCTACCAACGGCCAGGAGGCTTTGGATATGCTCCGGACCGAAAGCGTGGATCTGGTGCTGATGGATGTGCAGATGCCCATTCTGGACGGCATTTCCGCCACGGAACAGATTCGCACGGCAACCGATCTGGCCGTGCCCAACGATATCCCCATCATCGCCATGACCGCTCACGCGCTGCCCGGAGACAAAAAGCGTTTTTTGGAAGTGGGCATGACCGGCTATATCTCGAAACCCATTGAATTGAAAAAACTCTCCGAAGTGATTGCGGCCACTCTTCAGATGCCGCAACAGTCTCCGGTGGAAAACGTGGCAACACTACAGCCCCCTGCCGATGAAAATGACGCCCGTGGGGCCGCAGAAGACTCCGCGAGTGTTGCCGAGCCTGATTTGGGACAACTGGAATCCGGCATCACGGAACGTGAAAACGCATTGCATCTGTTGCAGGAAAATAACAAACTGTTGCACAGGCTTGAAAAAGTGTATCTGAGGGATGCAGATCAGGATCTAGCTGCTTTGCGTCTGGCATGCGAAACGAAAGATAAAGGAGAGTCCGTGCGCCTGGCACATATGCTGAAAGGCGCATCTTCCACCATCGGGGCGGCCAAAGCAAGCGCACTGGCCAGAGATTTGGAGTATTCCTTGAATTTGGATAATCATGAACACTCCGAGCTGCTGTTTCAGTCCTTGGCCAGGGAAATTCAACTCGTCTGCGCTACTCTGCAAAAGGAACACGACGCTATGGAATGAGTCGTTTTCATTCTATTTTTATTGAGTTTGACAGAATCCATCAGGCAATCTATCAATAGAAGAACGTAGGGGTGTTTTACCGCAGGGGCGAGCAACCGTTTGATTCGGAAATCCTGACAGAGTGAGGTGGCGTATCGTGAAGACAATACTTGTCGTTGATGATTCTCCCATGATCAGAGAGTTGTTGAAAGGCTTGCTCGAAGAAGAGGGGTACAACATCATTGAGGCCGCGGATGGCGAGCAAGCGCTTCAGCTGGCCAAAGACAAACCCATAGATTTGAGCATTATCGACATTTTCCTCCCCAAAAAAGGGGGGCTCCAGGTAATCGGCGAGATTGTCAAATACAACAAGAACCACAAGATAATTGCCATCTCCGGCGGGGAAGCCTTCAACCCCGACTCCATTCTTGAACTGGCGAATATTTTTGAAGTGGTGGAAACCTTTTCCAAACCCATAGATACCGTGAAACTGGTGACTACCGTAAAGCGATCCTTGGGAGACTGAGCATTCCGGGGCTTGTCCCCGAGCCTTCTCGCGTTGCATGCGACTCCGGCGGGAGTCGGCAATACGAATGCTCTGGTTTACGCTTTCTCTGTTGACGGCGTTTTTCAACGTCGTTGAGTACGCTGTGGTCAAAGGCTGCCTCAAGGATTTGCAATTGTTCGAGACGGTGGCCTGTCCGCTGACTGCAGTCTGTCCCTGTTCGTCATTGGTTTGTGTATTATGCCCGTGCCACAGCTGCAGCCGGACATTGGCAGGGGTTGTTTCTGTTGTTTCCTTTTTACCTGGTCGGTTAGGGCTTGCCACGCTTGCCTGATCATTTTACTGGTCAGCGGTTGAGGACTGCCGGAAGCTCCAGGGCCGTTTTCTAATCAGTTTCAGGAGGCAGAAGGTGCGCGTACGCATGTTTCTGGAAGACGCGGGGGGAACGGTCCACGAGCTTGTCGCGGATACGGGGGACAAGCTGGTGGAGAGCATTTTTCTTAGCAGCCGCTTCGAAGCTCCCGCCCTTTGTTCAGGGCTCGGACGCTGCGGCCAATGCAGGATACGCCTTCTGGAAACATCCGTGCCCCTGGACCCGGTAAAAGCCGAAGAGCGGTTGTTCTCCCCGGAGGAATTGGAAGCGGGCTGGCGGCTCTCCTGCCTGCATCATTGCCGGGAGGGGCTGCGTTTGTATTTGCCCGAGCATCCGAAAAGCAGACGCTCCTGGCAGCTGGAGCCAGGTGCGGAGAGTCAAGGCGGCGGCCCGCTTGCTCTGGCCATGGACCTGGGGACCACCAGCCTGCAATGGCAGGCCTTGCGCGATGGTCTGCCGGTCCGGGCGGGATCAGAACTCAACCCGCAGTTGGGAGCGGGCAGCGAAGTGATGTCACGGATATCGTACGCGCTTGATGTTCGGGGTAGGGAACGGCTGCGGTTGCTTGTACTGCAACGTCTGGAAGCGATCATCCGCGAACTCGAACCCCTGGGACGCGTGGAGCGTCTTTGCGTCGCGGGCAATTCCGCCATGACCTGCGTCCTGCTGGACAAACCCGTGGATGGTCTGGCCCATGCGCCCTATCATCTGGAGTTTTACGGCGGCAGGGAAATGAAACTGACCTGGGACTCCTGGCGGCTGCCCACGTTTATTCCGCCACTGCTGGCGCCTTTTGTGGGCGGCGATCTCAGCGCCGGACTGACCTGGCTCTCTTTGGGACGCGATACGGTTCCCGAACCGCCTTTTTTGCTCGCGGATTTGGGGACCAACGGTGAATTTATCCTGGCTCTGGAGGATAAGAGCTACCTGGCTGCGAGCGTTCCCATGGGGCCCGCCCTGGAGGGCGTAGGGCTGGCGTACGGCAATGTTGCCGGACCGGGTACGGCGCTTTCCTTTAGCATGCGTCCGGATGGACCGTTTCCGGTTTTTCCCGAAACTGACGTCACCGGAAACAGCATCACCGGTGCTGCCTATCTTTCGCTGATAGCCCACCTGCTGCGTTTGGGAGTGCTTACGCAACAAGGCCATTTTACCGATCAGCCGTATTCGCCTTTGGCCATGCGGATCAGCAGACGGCTGGAAGACGCGCGGGGTGAACGCTGCCTGCCTCTGGCGGGCTTTACCGACGCCGTCAAGCTGCTCTCCTCGGATGTGGAGGAAATTCTCAAAGTCAAAGCCGCGTTCAATGTGGCTTTCGCATCCTTGCTCCAGGAATCCGGGGTGCGTACTTCGGATTTGAATGCCGTCTATCTGAGCGGCGCTTTCGGCGCGCATGTGGGAGTGGATACGCTCGAACTACTCGGCTTTCTGCCGCCGGGCATGGGAGCGCGTACGCAGGTGCTGGGCAACAGCTCGCTGGCCGGAGCGGCATTGTTTCTGCAGCGTCCGGAGGCCCGCGGGTGGGCCGCCCGGATGGCCGACCGGACCTCCGTGCTCGAACTTGCCGGAAATGAATCTTTTAACCAGGCCTTTGTTCAGGCAATGGCTTTTGGATATGTTGCATGAAAACGGACGTATCGTCTTTTGTCTCAGGGGATCTTTTTGCCAAAAGCGTCCCGGAATATTCCCGCCTTGCCCAGGAGCTGGAACAGGTCGAACAGTTGCTTTCCAAGGTTTTGCAGTTGAAATCAAAGCACCTGGCCCTTTTGCCCAAAAACATCCAGGAACTTTCCCGGATGCTGACCAGCGAGCGGGGAGAACTCAGCCGGGGCTATCTGCAGTCCCCCGCGCATTTGTCCGCTTATGTCTGTTATTTTCTGCCCTGGAATCTGCACCGGCTTGCATCGTTGCTCCACGGGCTCGCTCTGGAACTCCCGGACCGGGCGCAGATTCTGGATCTTGGCAGCGGACCGCTGACGTTTCCCCTGGCCTTGTGGCTGGCCAGGCCGGATTTGCGCGGCAAAAAGCTGACTTTTGTCTGCTCGGACCGTTCCAAAAAGGTCATGAGCATTGGCGCTGATTTGTTGCGTACGGTCATGGGAGACTCGCGGGCATGGCGGATTGAGTTGCGCCATACGCCGTTGGAAAAGGCCCTGGAGCAGCACAAGGGCAAGGTGGATTTGCTGAGCCTGTGCAATGTGCTGAATGAAATCGGCGGAAAGCGCGGTCGGGAAGGGAGCCAGCGCGTACAGGCGCTCGTACGTCAGGCTGCGGCGCGGCTTGCTTCCGGGGGGAGAATGTTCGTCGTCGAACCAGGCACACGGGTGGGTGGCGGATTGGTCGAGTTGCTGCGGCAGGAGGCGTTGTCCTCGGGCTTCAGCGTTCTGGCCCCTTGTACGCACCAGGCGGTATGTCCGTTGCTGGACAGGCGCCGGGGCATGTGGTGCCATTTTACCTTCAAAACCTTGCAGGTTTCGCCCTGGCTGGGGCGTTTGACCAGGGCCGCGGGCCTGGAAAAGGAGGGCCTGAGCCTGAGTTTTTCGCTGCTCGGGAAACAGGTGACGGAAGCTTCCGGCGCGTCTGCCAGGGCGCGGATCATCTCGCAAGCGTTCAAACGTCCGGGAAGACCTTCCGCAGCCTACGCGTGCGGCCCGGACGGTTTGTTGCTGCTGGAGGCGGCCACACCCGAGCAGCTATGGCCGGGGCGGTTGTTGGAATATACCTGCGGGCAAGACCGGGACGCCAAATCCGGCGCACTGCTGGCCCGACAAAAAAGCTGAAACACCTTGCCGGGAGCAGCGGTTGCTCAGCGAAACGCCATGATCGGTGCCTGGGCAACGGCGAACAGGAAATTCCCGGTAGTTTTTTATAGGTTTTTCGAAAAAAATACATGCATAGTTTTGTTGTGTTCAATTTTGAAAACATTCTTTTCTTTTAAGATACGAGTTTTTCCTGTTTGTCCAGAGTAGCTTTCTGTAACCTGATTTATCTACAGGTAAAAAATAAATTTTTCTTTTTTGGGGAATTTTCAAGTTGCTGTTGTCAAAAAAACATGTTCATAATACAACAAATTTTTTTTTTGTGAAAACTCTAGTCGGGCATGCGGGATTGCGGGGCGGTAAAAAAAGGAGTCTGCCGTCAGGAGAATAAAGGATTCACACTAGCTTTTTTTTGCCGAACGTGTATGGAATTGAAACTTGAAATAACACGGAATGCAGACGAAATCGTCAACAAGAAGTCATAGACTGACGGTAGCATTTTCATCTTATACTTCAACCCGTAAAAAGGAGGCCGCATCATGCCATCCAGTGGATTGTACAAGGTCATTTACGAGGTCGCGAGAATCATCAATCTTAGTCTCAAGCCTTCTGAAGTATTGACCAAAATCACAGAGGAAACAACCAAGGGTATGAAAGCGAAAGGATGCTTCATACGCTTGTTGAGCAAAGACGGAAAAACCTTGGAACCCGGCGGCTATTACGGCTTGTCCGAACGCTACGCGCAAAAAGGTCCTGTGGAAGTGGAAAAGTCCAAATTCGATCAGGACGTTCTCAAGGGCGAGATTGTTGCCATTGCGGACGTACGTACGGATTCGCGGTTCCAGTACCCGGAAGAGGCCGTTAAAGAAGGCCTTTGTTCCCTGGTTGTAGCTCCGCTCACCGTTGGCGGCGGCCGTGTGATCGGTTCCGTACGCGTCTATTCCGGCGAAGAGCGGACCTTTGACCAGGATGAATTGGATTTCCTGCGTTGTATCGCGGACCTTTCAGGGCTGGCTCTGGAAAACGCGCGCATGTACGCTGCTCTGAAAAGAGCCCAGGAGCTTGCACACGAATATACATACCAAGTTTTTGAGGATTAGTTTATGAGCAAAATCAAAATAGCCATCAACGGGTTTGGACGTATCGGCCGCCAGGTGCTCAAAACCGTATGGGAACATCATCGCGATGTAATGGAAATCGTTGCCATCAACGACCTTTTCGATATCAACACCAATGCTCAGCTGCTTGCCCACGACACCTGCTACGGCCATTTTGCTGCGGACATCAGCGTGGACGGCGATACCATGTACGTCGGCGACGATTTTGTGGTGAAAAGCTTTGCCGAACGCGATCCCCGCGCGCTGCCCTGGGGCGCAATGGGCGTGGATGTGGTCGTTGAATCCACGGGTATTTTCCGTACCGGCCCCAAGGCCATGCAGCATGTGGAAGCCGGCGCCAAGCGGGTGGTTATTTCCGCTCCTGCCAAAGAGGAAGACATCACGCTGGTCATGGGCGTCAACCACGAGCTCTACGATCCGGACAAGCATGTGGTGATCTCCAACGCCTCTTGTACGACCAATTGCCTGGCTCCTGTGGTCAAGGTGGTTCACGAGCAATTCGGCATCGTCAAAGGTGTGATGACCACGGTGCACTCCTACACCAACGACCAGCGTATTCTGGATTTGCCTCACAAAGACTTGCGGCGTGCGCGCGCTGCGGCCTGCAACATGATTCCCACTTCCACCGGCGCAGCCAAGGCCGTTGCTCTGGTCATTCCGGAGATGGCCGGACGTTTCGAAGGCTATTCCGTACGTGTTCCTACTCCTACGGTCTCCCTGGTGGATTTTGTGGCCATCCTGGAAAAAGACACCACCACGGAAGCTCTCAAAGCAGCTCTCAAAGACGCTTCCGAGACTTACCTCAAGGGAATTCTGGGCTTCTCCACCGATCCGCTGGTTTCGTCGGATTTGATCGGCAATTCCTTGTCCTCCATCGTGGACTCGGATTTCACCATTGTGCAGACCGGCAACCTGGCCAAGATTTACTCCTGGTACGACAACGAATGGGGCTACTCCTCGCGCGTCGGCGATCTTATCGCCTACATGGCCGAGCGTGGCATCTAGTTGGAGGCTCTTGCCAGTACTTTTATCGGACAGGGCGGCTTGCGGCCGCCCTTTTTTTATGGTGCGCAAACAGGAAAGCTGTCTAGCCCGCAAGTTTGAAACATGCTATATAGTGAATAAGCGTCTAAGTGCCTTGTGATCAGGCAAACAAAGCGGGAGGATTGTATGCGTGTCGGGCTGCTTTGGTTGGGAATTCTGTTTGTGTTGGCGTGGAGCATTTTTCCTGTGACAATGGCTGGTGCCCGGGAAAAGCGTATTCTGTTTCGTATTTCTGTGGAAAATCAACCCTCTCATATCCAGGTTCAGGCCTTGCGGCGTTTCGTCCAGGCCCTGGACGAGCAATTTGGCGACAGCCTGGAGATCGAATTGTATGACGCGGCCAGGCTGTTCAGGGACCGGGATGTTTTCGGCGCTTTGGTTGAGGGAAAGATTGAAATGGCGGTCCCTGGTACGTGGCATATCGCCAGGTATGAACCGGGTGTGAATGTATTTTTGCTACCACAGTTTTATGGACGGAGCGCGGAGGAGAATCATGCCGTCTTGGAAGGCGAGGTCGGGCGCGAACTGAACCGGCGTATCGAGGATGCGTTGGGAGTGGTGGTGCCGGGCAAGTGGCTTGATCTGGGGCATGCCAATCTGTACATGCTGCAGCGCAGAATAACCTCTCCTGCGGATTTGCGGCATCTCAAAATTCGTGTGGCTGGAGGTTTGGCGAACGAATTGCGGATCCAGGCCATGGGAGCCGAATCCGTCATTGTCCCCTGGCCGGACCTGCCTCTCTGGCTGGACAGAAGAAAAGTCGACGGCATTTTGACGACCCATGAAACCATCCGCAGCGCCGGTCTGTGGGAGCATGGGGTGCGGTTCTGTCTGGAAGACAGGGAATATTTTCCGATGTACGTGCCCGTCATCAGCGCCAGGCTCTGGCGTTTGCTGCCGGACGAGCTTCGCCTGGGGCTGCGGAGACTCTGGAATGAAACGGCCTCCTGGGAACGGGAACAGGCGGCTATCGCACAGCAGAACGCACGCAAGGAGCTTGAAGACCAGGGCATCGCATTCGTTGTGCCTGATCAGGGAGAGGTTCGGAGATGGCGGGAAAAGTTATTGACCCGCCAAGACGAGATTATGGAAAAAGTTGGCGTGGACGAGCTGCTTTACCAGCAGGCGGCAACCATTCTCAAGCAGTAAGGCCAGGGGGCGCTTTGTACAGGGAAATGAGAGTCCGGAGATTTCTGCTTTTCTGGTTTGCAGCGTATCTCTGCATTCTGGTGGGAGTTTTTGTTCTGGTACTGTGGTACGTGGCGTCCCAGAAACGTTCGGCCATGGATCTGGCCGAATACCGGACACATAATTCTTCGCAACAGTTTGCTGCGTACCTTGGCAGCCAGCTGCGGATTGTGGACCTTGCTCTGTTGTCCATTGTTGAACTGGACAGTTTTCGAGAGGACCTGCTGGCCGAAGATAATGCGGCGCTAGCGCGGATTCTTCGCCGCAAAGCCCCCCTGTTTCCTTATACCTGCAGCATGCAGTTTTTTGACGCAAAGGGGGGGCTTACATTCTGGCAGGGCAGGAAACAGAGCCTGATTCCGGAAATGGCGGATCTTCCGAATTTCAAAGAACAGCGGGATTTTTTAAGCAGCTTCCAGACATTTACCTACCCGCCGGGCGCTGCTCTGCCACGTTTGTATATGAGCCGCCGGGTTGAGGATGTTGATGGACGATTTTTAGGATTGATGGTTGTCTGCGTAAACGTTTCCAACCTGATTAGTGAATATTGGGAGCAGCAGGCAGGCAATCCGGATCATGTCGTATTGTACGACATGGATTTTCAGCTGCTTGGTTCCTGGCGTTCGGCTGAAAATGAAACCGATTTTGGTGGGAAGCCTTTCTCGCAGGAACATTTGTTCAATACGGCTCCGGAAAGTTTTTATCGCAAAGGCGGCAGCCAGCTCAAGAATACGGGGGAAGCGATACTGGCCACAACCCAGCTCCGCCGCTTTCCTTTTCATGTGGGCATAGCTGGCGCGACCCGGCGTCTTTTGCGCCAATGGCGTACCAGTGCCCGGCTGACCATGAGTTTTTTGCTGTGTAGCGCCATAGGCATCACGTTTTTGCTTGTGTATGCGGCCAAACAATTCATCAGGCGTTCAGGGGTGGAAGCCGAACTGCGCCATGTCAGATTTCGCGAGGCGCTGTATAATGCCATGTTTACCAAAAATCCCGCCATGCAGCTGCTTATCGAACCACATACCGGGCGTATTGTGGATGCCAATCCCAGTGCCTGCAAATTTTACGGTTTCGACGCTGAGCAAAAGAACTACGGCCGTCTGCATGATTTTGATCGCTCCGATTCGGATACGCGCAACCGGATGCTTTTGGCAGAGAACGCGGAACATGCCCGCTACCGCTTTCTCCACACTGTGGCCAACGGAGCCGTACGGGACGTGGAAGCCTTTGTCGGGAATATCATTATTGAAGAGAGCGTGTACCTGCATGCGATTCTCAATGACATCACGCCCAGGCTGCAGGCTGAAACCGCCCTGATGGCGGCCAAAGCCAAGGCAGAAGAGGCCAATGCGGCCAAGTCCGCATTTCTGGCCAATATGAGCCATGAAATACGTACGCCTCTCAATGGTGTGCTCGGCATGCTTCAGTTACTGGAAGATACGCCGCTTTCCGAAGAACAGGCCGAGTTTGCGGAAATGGCGCTCCAGGCCAGCAAACGCCTGAATCGGCTGCTTAGCGATATTCTGGATCTTTCCAAGGTGGAAGCGGGGAAACTTTCCCTGCATGAAATAGAATTTTCATTGGCCGAGGTCAGGTCTTCCGTGCTGGATATATTCGGCAGCATGGCCAGAAAAAAGAAGATAGGCTTCAATTTCATCCTGGATGATCAATTGCCGGAAACAGTGATTGGAGACGACAACCGTTTGCGCCAGATACTCCTCAATCTGGTGGGCAATGCCGTCAAATTTACTGATGAAGGGCACGTGCGTGTGGACGTATCTCTTGCCGGTACGCATATTCGGGGCGGCCTCCTGAGCATTGTTTTTACCGTGACCGATACGGGCTGCGGTATTCCCCGGAAACAGTTGCAGAGCATTTTCGACCCGTTTGAGCAGGTTGAGAATGCTTTTGTCAAAAAAAGATCAGGTTTCGGGCTGGGGCTTGCCATTGTCAACCGTCTGGTCGAACTGATGGGGGGCACCGTCGTTGTGGCCAGCGAAGAGGGAAGCGGGACTGCTTTCAGGGTTGCCCTGCCGTTTCGCTCCAGCCTTCCGGAACAGAAACAGCATGATAAGGAAAGTGACAGGCTGCAGGAAAACGGCAATTCGCATGCTGCGGAGTTGAACGTATTGCTGGCGGAAGATGACCATGTCAGCCAGCTGCTTGTTGCCAGGCTCTTGGAAAAACGAAGCTATACCCTGTGCATTGTGGAAAATGGCAGCAAAGCGCTCCAGCTGCTTCAGGAACGGGATTTCGACCTGGTTTTGATGGATGTGCAGATGCCCGTCATGGATGGCATTGCAGCTACACGGGCCATTCGTCAAGGCCGGGCTGGAAAGAGCAATGTCGGTATTCCCATCATTGCCCTGACCGCCTATGCCATGGCTGGAGAAAGAGAGAAAATTATGGAGGCCGGCATGAGCGCTTTCCTTGCCAAGCCTGTCACTTTGCGAACCCTGCTGCAGACCATCAACGAAGTTTGCAATACGCAACAGGCAGACGCTGGATAAAATTGATTGAGAGACCAGGCCGGACTGCAGGTTTTGTTTCAAGGCGAAAATGCACTGAGCCCCCCAATTATTTTCCAGACTGGAAAAAGACAATGCAATAAAAATAGGGTACAATTACATGGAATTATATTCCCTTCGGCCGGAGGCGCTTGTAACAGAGTGAGAGCGAGATGCATTTTCCAGGTTCCATCAGGCTCAATTTGGTATTGGTTGTGCTGTTGGGTGTTTTGCCCATGTTCGGTGTGATTGTATCGTCAGGCCTGGAACGCAGGAACGATGCAATCGAGCACGCCAGGCAAACAACGCTTCGCCTGGCCGAATATTACGCCTTTTCGCAAGAATATGAACTTGACCGTATCAGGAAGATTCTTGAAACTCTGGCCAGCACGCGTGCGGTTCAGACCGTCGACGAATCGGCCTGCAATACGCTTTTCAAAGAATACCTGAGGGCCAACCCGAATTACGCCAACTTCGCCATGATGGACGCGAAGGGCTTTGCGGTTGCTTCCGCACTTCCTTTCAAAAAACCGAAAGATCTTTCCAAACGCAAAGAAATTATCGATGCGCTGAAAACGGGTTCTTTCGCCATCGGCGAATATTCGGTGGGCAAAGTCAGCCGGATGCAGATTCTGCCTGTTGCCTATCCCGTCCGTAACGAGAGCGGACATATGCTCTGTATTCTTATCGCCTCTTTGAAGCTTCAGGAATACGCGGGGTTGTTCGAGCGCGCCAAATTGCCGCCGGGGTCCTCTCTCGAGCTTGTCGACCATGAGGGAAGGCTTCTGTTTCGCTATCCCGCTCAGGAAGCTACAATCGGAAAGAAAATTTTTGCCAATGTCTGGCAGCAAATGTCGGAAATAAAACATGCGGGAATGTTCAGCTCCAATGGGAGTGACAACAAACAGCTGGTGTTTGCCGTCAGCCGCGTGGCAGTCACGGAAGACAACATTCCTTATCTGAATATCATCGTGGGCATTCCGGAAAACGTGCTCATTGCCAAGGCGGATGCCGTGACGTCGGTTTATGTCATATGGGGTATCATTGCATTCGTGCTGTCCCTGTGGCTTGCCTGGCTAATCGGTTATTACGCAATACATGCCAGAATTCTGCATTTGGGGAAGGTTGCGCAGCGTCTCGGGGCCGGTGATTTGAAAACGCGTTCCTCCCTGGCGGGGTGCGGTGGAGAAATCGGTACGCTGGCTCAGTCCATCGACGCCATGGCCGATGCGTTGGAACATGATTCCAGAGTACGGGACAAGGCCATACGCGAAGTGGAAAGAGCCAACGCGGCGAAAACGGAATTTCTCGCCAACATGAGCCACGAGATTCGAACTCCGCTCAACGGCCTGCAAGGCATGCTGCAGCTTATGAAAATGACGGACCTTGATACGGACCAGAAAGAGTACGTAGATCAGGCGTTTTTATCCAGCGAACGGTTGACGCTTTTACTGTCGGATATTCTCGACCTCTCCAAGGTGGAGGCCGGTAAAGTGGCTGTTGTCGCTGCGCCTTTTTATTTTACGAAAGCCATGGAAGCCGTAGTGCAACTCTTTGAAGCAAAAGCCAGAGAAAAGGGGTTGGATTTTCGGGTGGTGCTGAATCCCGAGATTCCAGCCAGACTGGTAGGCGACGTGGCGCGCCTGCAGCAGGTACTCAGCAATCTCATCGGTAATGCCGTCAAATTCACCAACAGCGGTTTTATCGAGATCCAGGCCCACCCTGTTCCGGCAAAAGCCCAGGAAGAATACAGGGTGTTTTTTTCCGTTACGGATACGGGCATCGGCATACAAAACAGCATGTTGGAAAATGTTTTTTCCGCTTTTACGCAGGTGGAGCAGAGCTACACCCGCCATTTTCAGGGCGCCGGGTTGGGGCTGGCCATCTGCAAGCGTCTGGTGATGCTTATGAACGGTACCATGGCTGTTGAAAGTGAAGAGGGCGTTGGTTCGAGTTTCAACTTCAGTATTCCGTTCGGTGTGGACACGAGCAGCGGAGAGGAAGAAACGCTGTTCGGCGAAGCTGTCTTTCCGGAGCCCATGCCGGGCTGCTCCATACTTGTCGCGGAAGATGACGTGGTGTCGTCACTGCTTGTCGTGAAGCTGCTCAATAAGCACGGCTGCCGGACAAGCGTGGTGACGGACGGGAAACAAGCCCTGGCCAAACTGCGGGACGAACGGTTCGACATTGTGCTCATGGACGTGCAAATGCCGGTCATGGACGGCGTGCAGACCACCAAAGCCATTCGACGGGGCGAGGCCGGACGCAACAACAAGGAGATTCCCATCATCGCCATGACCGCATACGCCATGACCGGCAACAGGGAAAAATTTCTTGCGAGCGGGATGAATGCCTACATTACCAAACCACTGGGCGTAGAGGTGCTTTTCAACGTGGTGCGCAAGATGCTGGACGAAGAAAAAAGCCGGCCTTTGCAGTAACCCGTTTACCGGGCCGGGGAAGCGTTTGGTTGGGAGGCCGCAGGTTTTTTCTGAAAATGCATATAGTCCTTGTGCGAGGACCAGTCGCCCCCCCAGGACCAGCCCATGGCCTTGAAGGCTTTTACCAGCGGATGGCCGGAGATCAGCGTTCCCGGTTGTGCGGGGTCGTAGTGCGCGCCGGGGGGCAGAATTTTTTTGCCGCTGATATAGGGATTTTGTCTGGGGTTGATGTCCAGAGCCCAGCCCCGCGCATGATACGACAGCTTGTTGCCGGAAACCATCGGACGGTAAACGAATCCGGACGTGTTGTTGGTATCCGGCGTGAGACCGTAGGGCGCTTTGGCCAGATTCGCCGGATGCGCCACCGGAAGCACGGACTCAATGGGAAATTTCTCGTTCAGCGCTGTCTGAAAGGCCCGGCGAACGTCGTCAGCCAGGGCGCGGTCCATCACGATCTGCCCCTGGTGAATTTTTCCGTCATACCCGTAATATCGAACAGTGACCAGTGTCTGTTTTTGCTGGATTCCTGCAGGCGTGCCCGGCGGCTGGTTTTCAAGAACCGCCTGGCTGAAGGTCATGGCGCTGTCCACGATGGGGTTCTCCAGGGTCCCCTGGGGCAGGCAGGGGTGCGGCTGGAGTAGCAGCAGCACAAGGAATAGGGTACTGAAAAAAAAATGTCGCATATCCGATTAATAATCCGGTCCGGGAGGTCTGGCAAGCAGTGCTTTTGCGTCGTGCAGTCCGCCTGACTGTAATGATATCGACAACTCCAAAGGATATTGTTGCAGTTTGCCGATGTTGGAGACGCACATGAACGCAACAAAGGAGAGATTTTGATGTTCAATCCGGTGAAAGGCAAACAGGTGGAACCCGTGTCCGAAGAACCGCTCGTCTACGTGGGGCCGGAAAAAGATTTTTCTCCCTTTATACGCAGCATCACCTTTGGCCAGGGGCATCTGGAAGAGCAGGAAGTGGAAAGCGTGGACAGCTCGCTTTCCGCATTGCAGAAGGAGCAGATTCGCTGGATCAAGGTGGCGGGCGTACACGATACGGAGTACGTCAGAAATATCTGCAGCCAGTTTGGGATGCCGCATTCGCTGCAGGAAGACATGGTGGATATTTCGCAACGGCCCAAGTGCGAGGATCTGGATGACCTGTTTATCGTTATTCTCAAGACCCTGGATTACGATCAGAAATTGAAAACCCTGAGGGTGGGGCAGGTCAGCCTGGCGCTGGTGAACAATGTCGTCATCTCCTTTCAGGACAGTCCCAAAGCCCCGTGGGACATCTGGCTCGACAAGCTCAGGCGTGGGCGCCATCTCAAAAGAAACGACCCGTATTATACGTTTTTTGCTCTGATTTCGCTTGTTCTGGACAGTTATATGACCACCCTGGGCAAGATCGCCGACGAAGTGCAGGACATGGAAGAAAAATTGCTGGACGTGCAGACGGAAAAGACCCTGTTCAACATGTATTCGCTCAAGAGGGTCACGGCCGTGCTCAGAAAACACATCTGGCCGCTGCGCGAAGTCAATCATGTTTTGCTGCACAAACGCAATTCCAAGGAAGTCTCTCCGTACGCCAAGGTCTATCTGCGGGAAATCCGCGACGATACGCAGCAGGTCATCGATATGCTGGACATGCTGAGCAGCGTTGTCTCCAGTCTTATCGACCTGAACTCGGGCATTGCGGATATGCGTATGAACCGGGTCATGAAAGTGCTCACCGTACTCGGTACGATATTTTTGCCTCTGACCTTTATCACAAGCCTTTACGGCATGAATTTCAAAAACATGCCGGAGCTGGACTGGCACTGGGGCTATTATATCTGCCTGGGCATCATGCTGTGCATCGCATTCGCCATGCTGGGCTGGTTCAAGGCTAAGAAGTGGCTGTAGTTATTGGAAGAATATC
The DNA here is from genome assembly GCA_963677785.2 of Desulfovibrionaceae bacterium. GTDB lineage: Bacteria > Desulfobacterota > Desulfovibrionia > Desulfovibrionales > Desulfovibrionaceae. Next base: position 2,480,676 of record CAXXDH010000003.1, read on the forward strand.
TCCCGCAATAAAGACTATCTGTAGTTATGTTTAGCACCTAAATATTTGGTCGTTGGAGGAAAAAAGAGGCCATCTATAAATCATAGATGGTTTGGTCCTTTTTTGGGGGGCGCAACCGTGCGGCGAGTCTGGCGCGGCCTGCCGGCAGAAAAGGCATATCCTGGTCCAGGGAGTCTCCCAGTTCGGCCTCCAGGGCTTCCGGGTCCTCTCCGGCCTCCATGCGGCTCATGGCCTCTTCCATGGCCGGACTCAATTCCAACCCCGCGACGCTGGACAATTCCCGCATCACCCGGGCCGCGGCCTGCGGGTCGTCTTCATTCATGTTGCCAGCTTCGCGTTCGAGCAACTGCATGGCTCGTTCCATCTGGCTTGGATCCAGGTCGGGAAAATCCTCGGCAGTGTCTTCGCTGTCCGGCCTGTTTTTGGATACCGCGAATACCGAAGCCCGGCGTTCCAGGTGCGGCCGTTTGCATTTCGGGCAGTCGGGCTGCGTTTGCGTATCTACCCGTGGGGAGAAAAACGTGAATATGGTGTGGCAATCCTGGCAATAAAATTCATATAACGGCATGTGTATCCCGTCCGTGTGTTTTAGTGGGGCGTTTGCGAAGGAAACGCTAAATACACCGTGGTGGTGTCCGCGTCGTCATTACATTCGAGCCGTATGCTTCCGCCTTGAATTTCCGTCATCACTTTGGCCGAATACGTCCCGAGGCCTGTTCCTCCAGGTTTGTCGGAGGTGGCGAATTTTTCAAAAAAAATGTCCCGAATGGATTGCGGGACAGATCCGTCATTGGTGATGGCGATATTCCGGCTGTGAATATGGGAGAAGAGGGTAATGCTGATTTCCTTGTTTTGGGCTGAGGCTTCCATGGCATTTTTGAGCAGGTTGGCGAGAATGGAGTAGAGCAGGGCGTGGTCTCCGGAGACCAGAAAGCTTTCCTCAGGGGTTTTGTGCCGGATGACGACGCTGAGCCCTTTTTTTTGCATGAGCTGCGAGAGGTCCTCCTGGATATTGTTGAGGAGCACAGTGATATCGACCGGCTCCCGGCTGCTTGCATACCCGCCTTTTTCAATTTTTTGCAGAGTCAGAGAGGATATGATCGTATGCATCATCCGGTAGGCCACTTTTTTCAATTCCAAGAGCAGCTCGTAATGCTCGTTGCTCGGAGTTTTTTCCTGAACAAGAAAATCAAACCCGTGGATCAGCGTGGATAGCGGTCCCTTCAGATCGTGGCGCATGATCTGGTCCATGTCCGCCGCAAGCTCCCGGTGTGTCCTTGTGTCCAGTTCCTGCCTGGCACGGGCCAGCAGAAGCAGGGTCATGCCGCAAAAAAGCACGCATGCCAGGAAGATGATTACGGTTTTCAGATAGTCGGCCAGGCGACCGATGGAAAGATACGTGGCGGTGACGTCGGTGTACAGCTCGATGGCCCCGATGAATTTGCTATCTTGCATGATGGGAACGTAGGTTTCCACCACATCCCGCAACAGCCTACGTTCTTCCAGGGACAGTTCGTTTTTGCGTGTCAGCTTAGAGTAAGTGTGGCCCTTGGCAATGATATCCTTAAAGTAAGGGGAGACATTCTGTTCTCCTGTTTCCGCCGCCACTGTGGAAAAGAGGATGACTCCCTGGGCATTGTAAAAACGGATTTTATATAAATCGAGATCTTCAGCCAGGGTGGTAATGCGTTTGCGTATTTCGGGACCGAAGTCAGATGCGGCAAGTGCTGCCCGGTTGAGCTGATAATCGTGCATGATATGCCGGCTCAGTTGTACGGCATCCTGCTCTTTGTGCAGAATCAATTCATGGGTAAAGGCGGGAAAAACCACATGGATCAACAATGCGGCCGCACCCGCGATGCAGATCGTGCCGCAAAGCCAGAAAAGGCGTGCAGAGGAATTGCGCAGTAACTCCAGGAAAAGTTCACGTTTGATCAGCCACATACATTGCCCGTCCAATCGGTAAGAAAGCACAGTAGTCGAAAGAACCCATTATCGCCTGTGTTATTCTACTATAAGTTCTTCAGGCAAGGTTTCAAGGCAAGGTTTCAGGCCGAAGGTTCGATGCCGTTCGCGGCCTCTTTGCCGATTCTCCAGTCTTTGAGCCGCAGGTCAATACTGGCAACGCCGTTGTAGGTGTCGATTTTCGGAGAAAAAGCCACGCGCATGGGGCTGCCCACCACTTCGGGGCTGATTTTGTCCGCCATACGCCAGGCTTTGGCGCGCAAGGTTTTGCCGGATTCCGGATCGGTCAGGTCCAGAGCGACGTGTTTTTTGCCAAAGATGCTGCAGTGGCGGACCTTGAGCAGGGGTGAGGCGAACACAGGTTCGGGATTGCCGATGCCGAAGGGCTGGAGCATTTCCAGTTCTTTGAGGAGCGTATAGTCCAGAGGGCCGAAGCCGATTTCGGCGTCCACTTTCAGGCGCGGTTCCAGGGGCGTCTCACCTATCTGGGCGATTACGGCCTCGTGAAAGCGTTGGCGCAACGGCTCCAGAGCCTCATGTTCCAGACTCAGCCCCGCTGCCTGGCGGTGGCCGCCGAAGCTGTTCAAGATTTCGGAGCATTCCTGCAACCCCGCATGCAGGTTGAATTCGGAGATGCTTCTGCCGGAACCTTTCATCCCGCCGTTTTCATCGCAGAGGATCAGGGTCGGCCGGTACCAGGCCTCCACCACGCGCGAGGCCACAATGCCGATGACGCCCTGGTGCCAGTCCGGACCGTAAAGCACCAGCCCCAGGTTGCGGCTTTGTTCCTCAGCCTGCTCCAGGGCCTGTTCGAGTATCCGTTCCTCTTCCTTGCGGCGGTCGATGTTCAGGGCGTCCAGTTTTCTGGCCAACGGCCTGGCGCCGTCCACGTCCGGGGCCAGCAGCAGGTCCAGGGCCTGGTAGGCGTCGCCCACGCGTCCGGCGGCGTTGATTCGCGGAGCCAGGCCAAAGGTAACCTGTCCGGTGCCCAGGGCGGCATTGCTTGCAAAGCCGCAGGCCTCCTTCAGGGCCGCGATGCCGGGCCTGGGGGCTTCGGCGATGAGCAGCAGGCCGTTTTTGGCCAGGATGCGGTTCTGGCCGGATAGAGGCACCACGTCGGCCAGGGTCCCCAGAGCCACCAGGTCCAGAAAACGGCGCATGTCCAATGGAGGGCCGGAAAGCAGGCGGTTGACGCGCCCCAACAGAAAAAAGGCCACGCCCACGCCGGCCAGGTCCGCTAGCTCCGGATCGCCGCAGGTGGAAAGGCGCGGATTGCAGATGGCCTCGGCACTGGGCAGGCTCTCTCCTGGCAGGTGGTGGTCCGTGACAATGACCTGGATTCCGTAGGACCGGGCCAGATCGATGTTTTCCGTATCGGTGATGCCGCAATCCACCGTGAGCAGGACCTCGACGCCCTTGTCGCGCAGCTCCTTGAGGCCCTGCGGACTCAGGCCGTAGCCTTCATCCTGGCGCTGCGGGATGTGGTGCAGGGCCCTATGTCCGCGCAGCTGCAAAAATTCTTTGACCATGGCTGTTGAAGTGACGCCGTCCACGTCGTAATCGCCCCAGACCGCGACCTGTTTGCCCGCTTCAAGAGCGGCGGCCAGGGCTTCGGCCGCCTGCTCGAGCCCCGGAATGCAGGACGGGTCGGCCAGGTGGCGCAGGCCCGGACTCAGGTAACGGTCCATTTCCTCGGCTTCGCGCAGGCCTCGTTTGCACAGCAGGGATACCAGCAGCGGCGATACGGTCAGGATCCGCCCCAGACGGTTGATTTCGGTTTCAGAGGGCAGGGCCTGGTCGTTGTTTCGCATACACCAACGCATGATGATCTCCGGTAAAAGGGCAATACAAATGAGCGGCGAGGAAAGGGTCAGGCAAGTGCGCCGACGAACTGGGAGAGTTCCTCGCCTTCGAGCAAGGGCATGATTTCATCAAGCAGTGCTTCAGGAGTCAAGTCGTGTTTTGAAAAAAGCTGTCCGGCCTCTTCGGAGTAGCTGTAATCCGGGTCCAGGTACAGATGGTGCAAGGCGTTGGCCATGCAAATGATACCCGCTTCCGTGCTGAAGCCGGGCGACAGGGCCGGAGAGTGGTGCCAGTTGACAGGTTCGTGAAGTTCGGGTGGCAGATTCCAGGAATCCAGGGTCAGGGCGCCGATAAGACCGTGTTCCAGGCCCCAATGGGTCTCTTCGGCCAGATTGTACGGCATACGCCGGGCCAGTTTGCTTATGACGAACCAGTCCTGCGGACGGTATAGCGCGGTGAGCAGTTTGCCGAAGTCATGCAGCAGACCGGAGGTGAAGGCCAGGTCCGGAGAGGCCGGGCCGGTTTTTTCAGCCAGCAGCCTGGATATCAGGCCCACGGCCAGTTGATGCGTCCAGTGCGCCTCGATGTCGAATTTCTGGGGAAGGTCGTGACGGCTGCAGAGCCCCTGAGTACCGATGACCAGTACCAGGTTACGCAGTTCTTTGAGCCCGATCAGGGCAACGGCGCGTGCGATGGAGGAAACATTGCCCTGCAGTCCGTAAAAGGCCGAATTGGCCAGGGCCAGAATCCGGGCGCTGAGGCCCTGGTCGCGCCCGATGGTTTCGGCGATTTCATCGGCCGTAGCGAATGAATCCGCGCTGGTGGAGGAAAAAAGATCTCGCAACAGCGAAGGCGAGTAAGGAAGATCCTTGCGTATTTCCGCGAGGTCTTTCAGAAACTGCTGCCCGCGGGCCTGGTCCGTCATGAAGGTTCCGTCAGAGATTCAGTTTGTATTTGTCCGGAGCATCGCCGTGTGGACGCGAGTCCTCATCCGTCTCGGAGATGAGAGACGCATTGGGGTTCAGTTCGCCATCTTCGTTGAGCACGCCTTTGGTTTTGAGCCATTCGCGGAACTGGATGGCGGCGTCCAGATCGGGGTTCATTTTCAGGGCGGACTGGAGATGCTGCACGGCAAGTTCCAGCTCGTTTTTGGCCAGGTAGGCCCGGGCGATGTTGTAATGCAGGTTCTCATCGCCTTTGGACAAGTCCAGAGCACGCGTATAGTAATCCACTGCCTGGTCGTACATTTTGTTTTTGCGCAGGCTGATGCCGAAATCGTTGAACAGATGTTTGTGTTCGGGTTCAAAGGCCGCGTCCAGATTCACCAGCCGTTCGAAGATATTGTCGGCCTTTTTGGTTTCACCCCTGGAGAGGTAGGTCAGTCCGAGTCCGAAATTGGCCCGGACATTGTCCAGGTCGATGTTCAAGGCGTTCTGGTATTCGAATTCGGCGCTGAAGCTTTTTCCCTTGTTGCGGTGCGATTCGCCGAGCTCGATGGCCTGGTTGAGTTTTTTGATGGCCGGATAGACCGAGTGCAGGTAGAACTCGGGTTCCGGTGAAAATTTGCTGAGGAATTCTTCCTTTTGAATGGATTTTTTCGGCCCCGACGGAACGCAGTTCACATTGAGCGGCTGCAGCTGCACCGTGTCGCCTTGCAGCTCCTCGCACATCCAGAACGTCTTCTGGATGGTTTTGCGTACGGTGGTGCCCGTTCCCACTTTTTCTACGGTCTGGGTGGAAAAAACGCCCTTGATGCGTTGCTTTTTCGGGTCGGAAGTATTCGGTCTGGCCAGGTCGGGAACATCCGTGTCGGAAGCTGTGCCTGGTCCGGAGGCAGTCTGGGGGTGCTCATCAATACCGGAGCCTCCCTCTACATCCAAGGTCTCGTTGTCTATTTGAAGAGCCTGTTTTTCCGCTTCCGCCATTGTTTTCCCCATAAAACCAACTGCGCACAAGAAACGGTACGCGGCCCCGTTGGGCACGATTATCTGAGATGACGAAAGTAATTATACACTAAACTATCAAAAAAAACAATGCCTTTAAGAGAGTTATGCGCGCGATTGGGCTAGCAGGTTCTCCAAAAAGCGCGAATGCAGTTTCGGGTTGAGGGTTTCGCGGATATACGCTGCTCTTAGTTGCTCGTAAGCCAGCTTCAGATCGTCGTTGACCAGCACAGCGTCGAAGGTGTGCGCCTGGGCGATTTCTCCGGCCGCATTGGCCAGACGCGTGGCAATGGCTTCTTCAGAATCCGTGCCCCGGCTGCGCAAGCGTTCTTCCAGAACGGCGAAGGAGGGCGGCAGGATGAAAAGGTACAGGCCGGGCAGCAGAGTACGCAGTTTCTGCGCGCCCTGGACGTCGATGTCCAAAAGCACGTCCCTGCCCTGGTCCAGCAGCTGCCGGACGGCGGCCAGAGGCGTTCCGTAGTAGTTGCCGTGTACATACGCCCATTCGGCAAAGTAATTCTGCTCGATACGTTCCTGGAAGGTATCTTTGGAGATGAAGTGGTAGTTCACTCCGTCCTGTTCCGTGCCGCGCGGCGCGCGCGTGGTGCAGGAAATGGAATAGCCGAAGTTGGAAAATTCCTCGCGCAGCTTGTCCAGCAGCGTGGTTTTCCCGGTGCCGGAAGGCGCGCACACAGTCAGCACCACACCGCGTTCATGCCTGTACATCAGGATTCCTCCTCCTGGGTGAAACGCTGGCCAATGGTTTCGGCCTGTATGGCGGATAAAATGATGTGATTGGAATCAGTCACGATTATGGAGCGGGTCTTGCGTCCCTGGGTCGCATCAATAAGGCGGCCTTCCTGGCGCGCGTCCTCACGCAACCGACGCATGGGGGCGGAGGTGGGGTTCACAATGGCCACGACGCGCACATTGACGACATAGTTTCCGAATCCGATATTGAGAAGTTTTTGCTTTTGCATGGAACATCCGTTGGTGGTTCAGGATTGTATGGCAGGATTATTCCAGATTCTGCACTTGTTCCCGGCATTTTTCAAGTTCGACCTTGAAGTCAACCACCAGTTCGGAAATTTGCGAATCCTGGGCCTTGTTGCCGCAGGTGTTGATCTCGCGGAAGCACTCCTGAAGGGTGAAGTCGAGCCGTTTGCCCAACTCGCCGCCGTTCTTGGCTATCTGGCGCAGGCGGCCCAGGTGCGCTCCGAGCCGCGATAGCTCTTCGCTCACGTCGAGCTTGTCCGTAAGCACGGCCACTTCCTGCAGCAGGCGGTTGGGGTCCAGATCAATGGCATAGGTCTCAAGCGTGTTCTGGATGCGGGAGCGCAGCTGTTCGATTTTGTCGTCCTTGACTTGCGGGATCCGTTCCTTGATGCGGGCGAGCAGTGATTCCAGGTTTTCGAAGCGGGACGAAAGGTCGGCAATAGTGGCGGCGCCTTCTTTGGCGCGGGAGCTGTTCCAGTCGTCCAGTGCGGCGCGCAGCCCCTGCTCAAGGCTCTGGGCCAGTTCCTTGTCCGGTTCGCCCGAATCATCCTCCCATAAGGACGAAATGTTCAGCAGACGGTTTATATCTGGGGCGAGCACTGTCTGGCGCTCCTGGGCAAAGGCTTCGAGCTGGTCGAGCATGGCTCCGGCCTGCACCGTGTTCAACGTTGCGCCCAAAAGGTCCGGACGGCTGACATGCAGTTGGAGCGAAACTTCCAGTCGTCCGCGTCCCGCTTGTTCCCGAACAATGCGTTCCCAGTCCGCTTCCAGGCAACGCAAAGACCAGGGCATCCGCCAGCGCAGGTCCAGATGGCGTCCGTTGACGCTGCGAATTTCCCATGTCTGAGTCCAGCCGCTATCTTGTACGGCGATTCTTCCGAATCCCGTCATGCTTTTAGCCATGTTTTCCATCCTCTAAAAATGGTTACCATTATGCAAGTCCGTCCGCGCCTGTTTATAGATTTTGCGCAATTCATGCAAATGCTCGCGCAAAGGAGAACCGGCGTAATCCGGAAAGGTCCAGGGATGGACCTGCCAGTCTCCGGCCTGAAAGGTCAGGGTCAGATCCGCCCAGATCCCCTGACCCAGATAAATCCTATGGCTGAAGTTCTTTCCCGTGGCAAGCACCAGCCGTTCCAGAGTCAGGAGTCCGGGGTCGAGGTTGCAGCGGCGCGTTCCGTCGGGCCGGGACAGTTGCGATTCCCAGGTGTTGGTCAGCAGCTTGACCGCCGCGAGTTCGTCCTGGGGCAGCAGCCGTTCGAAACCCATGACCCGCCGCATGATGGGCGTGCCCAGTTCGGCGTCGTAATAGGCCGTACGGTCGAAAGGAAACGGTTCCGTCAGGTAGCGTATCTGGCCGAATTGTTGCCGCAGCATGGCTTCGAGTTCGGGCCAGATTTCCTCCATCCTGGCGCTGAGTACGGAAAGAAACAACAGGGCCGGGGCCGGGATTTTGGGCGTACTCATGCTCCAGCCTCCTGGTCCGGCATCCGGACCAGCAGAACGCCCTTTTCCGCTCCCGCGGGCACAGCCCGGAGCAACGAACGTTCGGGTGCATCGGGCAATGGTCCGGTGAACCGGCAAGAGACGTAGTATTCGTTCATGCCCGCTCCGGCGGCTTTGTCGCGCAGGGCCATTTGCACTTCCGGCAAAGTGGTTTGCGACGCGATGAAAGCCTGCTTTTTTTCCGTCACCAGGGCGCGCAGCCGGGCGGCGCGTTCCTTGCGTACGTCCAGTCCGAGCTGGTCGGCGTATGTGGCCGCGGGCGTGCCGGGGCGCGGCGAGTAGGGAAAAACATGCGCATAGTTCAGGGGCAGAGCGGCCGCCAGGTTGAAGGTTTCGTCGAACTGGGCTTCGCTTTCGCCCGGAAATCCCACCAGGAGGTCCGCGCCCAGCCCCAGAGCCGGAGCCTGTGCCGCCAAGCGGTCGACCAGCTTTAGAATGTCCTGCGGATCATAGTGTCCGCGTCCCATACGCCGCAAGACCTCCGGGCTGCCGCTTTGGATGGAAAGGTGCAGGTGCGGGCAGACGATACGCGCGCTTGTCAGGACCTCCAGGCCTTTTTCCCCGAGCTGGGCCGGGTCCAGCGAACTGCAGCGCAGGCGTCCGGCGCCCTGCCAGCGGGAAGCGAGCCGCGCGTCCAACCAGCGCAGCAGGTCCCAGAAATCACCGCCGGAGCTCTGCTCGTGGTGCAGAAAATCGTACTGGCGCAGGTTGATGCCGCTGAGCACGACTTCGCCCACGCCTGCCGCAAACAAGCGCTGGATTTCCTGCAGGATGTCCTCTGCCGGGCGGCTGCGCGCCGGGCCGCGCGCCAGGGGTACGATGCAATAGGTGCAGCGGTGCGAACACCCGTCCTGGATTTTGACCACGGCCCGGGCTCGGTCGTAGCCGCTGATGCGAAAGGGCGGAAAGTTGGTCTCGGCGAACGCTTGCGGCGTGTCAAAGGGATTGAGCAGCTGCGCTTTGTCCGGCTGGTCCAGGCAACCGGCCACGCCGGGGATTTTGCGCAGTTCCTTGCCGTGGAATTTGGCGGCGCAGCCGGTGACCAGAATGCGGGCTTCCGGGTTGGCGCGGTTGGCCGAGCGGATGGTGTGGCGCAGATCCCGTACGGCGTTTTCCGTGACCGCGCAGGAATTCACCAGGACCCATTCGGCCTGTTCCGGCGAGTCGTGTTCGACCAGCCCCAGAGCGGTCCAGGCCTCGCGGATGGCCTGGCTTTCGTACTGGTTGCTGCGGCAGCCCAGGGTGAGGATGCAGAAATGAACAAAACGTTCAAGAGGAAACAGCGGTTGCTTGGTAGGCAAGGCAATCTCGTCCGGTTAGTTTTTTTTCAGGGTGGAAGATCCCAGATAGGTGTCCGTGAAATCGGTGAGCGTAAAGGTCAGAGCAAGTTCTCCCGAAGGCGTCACCTGTCCGGAGTAGGTGCCTTTGTTGCCCACCAAGGTCAGGTTGCCGTCGGCATCCGTCAGGCCGATGATGGTTTGTTGCTTACCGTCGCGCTGGAGGGTGCCGTAAAAACGGCCTTTGTCCTGCTTGTTGATCTGCAGCACCAGGGTTGCCTCAACGAACTCGGGCACGGCGTCCGGGTTGACTTTCTGGGTTTTGGCGAAATGTACGGCCTGCTCCTTGCCTTGCCAGGTGCCCAGCAGCGAATTGGGGAAGGCCCAGGCTGACGTACAAGCGGTAAGCACCAGCAACACTGCGAAAAACATTGATTTATAAGGCATGGCGTCCTCCTTGATGGAAGAGAAAATAAGGGTTCTTGGACTGCCGGAGACAGTAGCGACACGCCAGAGGCAGTCACTCGCCCACCGAATCGATGACTCCGGCAGCCAGTACGTGTCCTGCGGGCGTGTAGGCCACGGCGAGCTGGCCGGGGGCCGGCAGGGCGTGGGGGGCATGGAAAACGACCCGCATGATACGGTCTTCTTCCGAGAGTTCCACGTCCGCGGGCGCTGCCTTCTGGCGGTAGCGCGTCTGCACCAGCAGCTCTGCGGGCCACTGCCTCCGGGGAAGGTGGATGACGCAGTCCCGAGCGGCGCATACGCGGGTGTATTGTTCGTGCTCCGGCCCCACGATGAGCGCATTGCCGGCCATATCCTTGCCCAGGACGTAGAGCGGTTCTTTCCAGGCAACGCCCAAGCCGCGCCGTTGCCCCAATGTATGGCGCCAGAGCCCCTGGTGGCGGCCGACAACCCGGCCGTAGTCATTGCCGTCTTTAAGCACAATAGGGCCTTCTCCGGGAAGGTCAAGCGAAAGCTCGCGTCCGGCCTGCTGTAGGAATCTCCGGTAGTCGTTGTCGGGAATAAAGCAGATCTCCCGGCTGGCCGTGGGGTTGGGCGGTTCGAGTCCGCGTACGCGCAGGGCGTCCAGAGTCTGTTCCTTGAAGGTTTCGCCCAGGGGAAAATGGGCCAGGGCCAGGCGATCAGGCGGCGTCATGGACATGAAATAGCTCTGGTCCTTGCCCGGATCCTTGCCGCGGCAGAGCAGTATCGTGGAGTCCGTATAAGGCGTACGGCGCGCGTAATGGCCCGTGGCAATGCCTCCGGCCCCCAGTTCGCGGCATTTGTCCAGCAACAGGCCGAATTTGACGCGCGGATTGCAGAGCCCGCAAGGGTTGGGCGTATATCCGGCCGCGTACGCCTGGGCAAAAGGGGCGATGACCAGCTGCCGGAATTCCCGGCGTACGTCCAGGATGTGCAGGGGGATGCCCAAGACCGCGCATTGCCGCTCCAGAGCCTGCTCGCGTTGCAGGGCTGCGGCGTCGGGAGCGAAAAAACGCCCGTGCACGGCCAGCAGCCTGTGTCCTGCCTCCTGCAGCAAGGCCAGGGCCAGCAGGCTGTCCGCACCGCCGCTGACGGCGACGGCAAGGGGCGTCTCGGGCTGTTTCATTGGGAAGTTCCTCCGGAGCCTTGGGAAAAATTGACTTTTTTCATAACTTGCGTATTACTTTGAAGCATGGGAAGCTGTAGCAAAATCCTGTAAGGAGGATAAGCCATGCAACGGATCAGCGCGCTTTTTGCATTGCTTTTACTGCTTGCCGCCGTGGCGGCCGGATGCGCCCATAACCCGGAAGTAACGGTTTCCGGCCAGCATGACGTCACCTTCGAATACCGGAAAAATTGACGGGCCGGTGCGTGCCGGATACCATACGCTCTTGCCGTCCGGCGGGGCAGAAGGACTGAGAATCAGATGCATAGCTTCGAACCCATCCTGTATATCAGCATGAAGACCGGAATGGAAATCCATGAGCATTTTCAGAACAGGGAACGCTGGCAGCTGGAAACAGGAAAAATCGTCAAATCGTCCGTGCAGGGCCGGGACTACAAATATTACCGTATCGTGGGCATAGAAGACGACGTAGTCAGCACCAAGGTGTATCTCAAACCCATTCCCATCCATTTCTCCCAGATTTTCAAGCTTATCCTGATCGCCGCACTGGGCTGGTTCGTCTTCAATGCCTGGTGGAAACTGCTTATCGAGTAATCCGTCCTCCCCGGAAAAGGGTTTCACCTCAACAGACCGGGCTCTGTCAAGGAAAAACAGCTGCTGGTGCCGCGCGTTTCCAGCAGCTGCCGGTTGCGGGGTGATCTGCAAAGTGAAGCTTGTTTGCTTTCCGGCGAACCGTTTTCCAAAATACACCCTGCCGTCATTCAATTCTCGCAGTCTGGTACTAAAATGCTCATAGAATCCGGTGTGTATACATATTAAAAGTACTTATCAAATAAAGGCACTTCCGGATGCAGAGAGCGGTAACCCATAAATTTTTTGGAACAACCGGTATTATTTTACCACCAAGCAAGCGAGGTTCGCATGGACAAAACCGATGCCGTGGAGAACATGGTATGCGTGGCCAAAGGCCCGAAAAACGGTCCCGCGCCCATTCCCCAGGAGGGGCGCTGGGTACAGGCTTATGAAATCAAGGATATTTCCGGATTGTCACACGGGATCGGGGGCTGCGCGCCGCATCAGGGCGGCTGCAAACTGACGCTCAACGTCAAGCAGGGCATCATCCAGGAGGCCCTGGTGGAAATTCTCGGCTGTTCGGGAGCCACCCATTCAGCGGCCATGGCCTGTGAAATCCTCCCCGGCAAGACCCTGCTGGAAGCGCTGAATACGGATCTGGTCTGCGACGCCATCAACACGGCCATGCGTGAGCTTTTCAATCAGATCGTCTACGGGCGCACCCAGACCGCGTTCTCCGCTGACGGCCTGCCTGTGGGCGCGGGCATGGAAGACCTGGGCAAAGGCCTCAGGAGCCAGCTGGGCACCATGTACGGTACGCTCGAAAAGGGGCCGCGCTACCTGGAGATGACCGAAGGCTATGTTCGCGAGCTTGCCCTGGACGCCGGGGACGAGATCATTGGTTACAAATATACCAATCTCGGCAAGATGATGCAGGCCATAGACGCGGGCACTGACCCTGCTGAAGCCCTGGCGCAGGCTACGGGCACGTACGGGCGTTATGACGAAGCCGTCCGGACCATCAACCCCAGGCTCAAATAAGGAGGGCTGCATGGAACTTTTTGAAAATTACGACAAGCGTATCGGGCAGATTACGCCCGTGCTCGAAAAATACGGCATGAAGACCCTGGACGATGCCAAAGCCGTGTGCGCTGACAAGGGGCTGGACGTTTATACGCTGGTCCGCGGCATTCAATCCATCTGTTTTGAGAACGCTTGCTGGGCCTACACCCTGGGGGCGGCCATGGCCATCAAGCAGCAGGTTGGGACCGCCAAGGAAGCCGCCGTGATCATCGGCGAAAGCCTGCAGGCTTTCTGCATTCCCGGATCCGTGGCCGATCAGCGCAAGGTGGGGCTGGGGCACGGCAACCTGGCTGCCATGCTTCTGGACGAACAGACTCAGTGTTTCGCCTTCGTGGCCGGGCACGAATCCTTTGCGGCCGCCGAAGGCGCGCTGGGCATTGCCCGTTCCGCCAACAAGGTCCGCAGCGTCCCCCTGCGGGTGATCCTCAACGGCCTGGGCAAGGACGCGGCACACATTATTTCGCGTATCAATGGATTCACCCACGTCAAAACCGCTTTTGACTACCATGTGGGTACGCTCGGCATTGTGGAGGAGCACGCCTATTCCCAGGGCGAGCGCGCGCAGGTGCGCTGCTACGGCTGCGACGACGTCAGCGAAGGCGTGGCCATCATGCACCACGAAAAAGTGGACGCCTCCATCACGGGTAATTCCACCAACCCCACCCGCTTTACTCACCCGGTGGTGGGCACCTACAAAAAAGAATGCGTACAGCTGGGAAAAAAGTACTTCTCGGTGGCCTCGGGCGGCGGTACGGGCCGTACGCTGCATCCGGACAACATGAAGGCAGGTCCGGCTTCCTACGGCATGACCGATACCATGGGCCGGATGCATTCGGACGCGCAGTTCGCCGGATCGTCTTCCGTGCCCGCACACGTGGAAATGATGGGTTTCCTGGGGATGGGCAACAACCCCATGGTGGGCGCCACAGTCAGTGTGGCCGTTGCTGTGTCCCAGGCGTAAAGAAAAAAGGCGAGATCGTGGGGGCTCCCTGCCCCCACGATCTCGCCTTTTGCAAAAAGGTCCCTAAGCCGCCGGAGGCCTCTTCTTCACACTCCCCGCGGCGTACCCAGCTGTGGGAGCGCTTGTTCCAGGGCGTGGGCGAAGGTCAGGAGGCGGTCCTCCTGAAAGGCCTTGCCGATGAAGTGCATGCCCACGGGCATCCGGCTTTGCGCGCCCAGCCCCACGGGCAGGCTCAGGCCCGGCAGTCCGGCCAGGTTGACCGGCAGGGTGAAAATATCCATCAGATACATCTTGAGCGGGTCGGCGGTCAGTTCGCCCAGTTTCCAGGCTGTAACGGGCGAGACCGCGCCGCAGATCACGTCGCAGGACTCGAAGGCGTCCAGAAAATCCTGGCGGATCAGCCGCCGTACCTGGGCTGCTTTGCGGTAATAGGCGTCGTAGTACCCGGCGGAAAGCACGTACGTGCCGATGATGATCCGGCGCTGCACTTCGTCTCCGAAACCTTCGCTGCGGGATTTGACGTACATGTCGATGAGGTCCGCGGGATCCTTGGCGCGGTGGCCGTAGCGTACGCCGTCGAAGCGCGCCAGGTTGGAGCTGGCTTCGGCCATGGCGAGAATATAGTAGGTGGCCACGGCATAGGCCGTATGGGGCAGAGACACTTCCACCAGTTTGGCGCCCAGTTCTTCGGCCTTGTCCACTGCGGCCTTGAGGGACTGTTCCACTTCAGGATCCAGGCCAGTGCCCCAGTATTCCTTGGGCATTCCGATGGTCACGCCCTTGAGGTCCTGCTGCTGCAGCGGGCCGAGATAATCCGGCACGTCCAGATTGGCGCAGGTGGCGTCCTTGCTGTCGTGTCCGGCCATGACCTGCAGCATCAGCGCCGCGTCCTCCACCGTACGGGTCAACGGTCCGGCCTGGTCTAGGGACGAACCATAGGCCACCAGTCCGTAACGCGAGACACGTCCGTAGGTGGGTTTGAGGCCGACGCAGCCGCACAGGGAGGCGGGCTGGCGGATGGAGCCGCCCGTGTCCGTGCCGATGGAGCCGTAGACCTGTCCGGCGGCAATACCCGCTGCCGCACCGCCGCTCGATCCGCCGGGAACGCGTTCCAGATCCCAGGGATTTTTGGTCGGTCCGTGACAGGAACTCTCGGTGGTGGAGCCCATGGCGAATTCGTCCATGTTGGTCTTGCCCACGATGACAGAACCCGCATCCAGGATTTTATCCACGCAGAATGCGTTATAAAACGGCTTGAAATTTTGAAGTATTTTTGATCCGCAGGTGTTGTCGACTCCCTTGAGCGTGATCAGATCCTTGACGGCGACCGGTACGCCCCAAAGCGGTTTTTCCGGATCAGGCCCCTGGCGGTCCAGCTCCTTGGCCTGTTCCAGGGCCTGTTCCGCCAGCACCGTGACCATGGCGTTGCAGTCGGGTTCCGTGGCCGCGATACGGTCCAGGCCGGCTTGCATGGTTTCCTGGGCGCTGATTTCCTTTGCGCGAAGCATATCGCGAATTTTGGTCAGCGACAGATAGGACAACTCGGACATGAGAACTCCCTCTCAGAAATAAAGAAAAATCTATGAACGCGTCTGCATCAGACGATTTTGGGCACGATAAAAAACTGGCCGTCTGCCTCGGGCGCGTTGTCCAGAACCTGGTCGCGGCTGACCCGTTTTTCCACTACGTCCTCGCGGAAGACTGTACCGTGCGATACCGGGCTGTACAAGGGGTCCACGTCGGCGGTGTCCACTTCGCCCAGGGTTTCCATATACCCGAGGATATCATTGAACTGCTGGGCGAACAGTTCGAGTTTGTCCTGCGGCGGGTTCAGACGGGCCAGGCGGGCGATACGCGCCGCGTCTTCGGCCGTGAGTTTTGTTTTGCTCTCAGACATGTCTCTCTCCAGTGTCTTCATGGCCGGATCCAATCCAGCCGAAACCATCTCATTTCCACAAAGCCTGCAGCTTGTCAAAACTGTGTCGTGGTTCTTTTCTGCCTGTGGGCCCATGAACGTTCGACTGCTGTAGTATATGGAAAAGGATGCGTTTGTTTTTCCTGTTGACGTCCCGGTTCTGTGCGTGAGGGCCAGCAGCCGCACCGTGTTTATTCCGCCGGCGCCGTGTTTTGCGTGCCCGGATCGGGCAGCTGCTGGTACGAACGGATGATGTAATTCTGTTGTTGCGGCGCCTGGGTCTTTTGCTGCTGTTGGGCCGGATAAGGCACATCCGGCATATCGCTGGGAACTTCTTCGTCCTGTTGCCCTGTCTGCTGTTTAGTTGCGGACGCGGGGGATGTGGCGGGCGTTTCCGGCATGGGAGTCGGCCCCACGTCCTGCAAAAGCGTATAACCTGTCTGCGTGGGTTTGAACACGAACAGATGCTGCGTGGCCCGGCCGGTGGCGTCCCAGCTCAGCGGGGCCATGCTCCAGCTGATGTTTTGCGCACTCTGCAATTTCTGGTTGATCAGCTGCGCCTGCCAGTCCGCCGGGATATCGCCCATGTTGGCCGCCATGCGGACGAAATCATAGCCCAGGGCGACCCAGAAATCCGGCTCCGGCTGTCTGGCCCCGCGTACGCGCTGCATCAGAGCTGTCGTGGCGGGCGTGCTGTTGTGTTCCCACCAGACGCCGGGAAAAATGGTTTTGTGAAAGCTGGGCATCTCGGCGTATTTTTTTTTGGCCAGGGTCTGGCCCCAGATGGTGGTGCCCATGACCAGCATGTTTTCCGCACCGTGATACAGCAGATAGGGTACGAGCAGCTCCGCATCGGACCAGTCGCCGGGCAGAAAGACGGCGTTGCAGCCTGATTGAACCACTTCCCCGACCCTGTCGCCCCAATGCAGGGACTCCTTGGGCGGGTAGTTGATGCGCGTGCTGACGCCCATGCCGCGCGACAGGGCGGACTGTTCGAACTGTTGGGCCATTTTCAGGCCGTACTGGTCGTTTGGAGCAAGGATGCCGATGCTGGTGGTGCTGAAGGATTCCGTGGCAGCATCCAGCAAGGTGTGGATCTGGTCCGTGGGGCTGGAGAAAAAGCGCCAGGCGTCCTGGCCTTCGCGTGCGTTGCCCAGGCTGGACAAAAAGGTGAATGTCGGTTTGCTGCGGATCAGGCCGTTGGATTGCATACGCTTGAACACATCCACCTGCAGCGGACCGCCCACCAGGCGGATGCCCTCAGGCAGGGTACGGAGCGTGTTTTCCCAGTCCGCGGAGTCGCTGTTGATGATCTGGATGTCCAGGCTGACGCCCTGCTGAGCCAGTTCGGCCTGCGCATAGCCCGCGCCGCGTACGACTTTGCTGCCCACGCGGCCGTAGGGGCCGGTGATGGGCAGCACCAGGGCGATGCCTTTGGCGTCGCCGGAGAGCTGTTCAATGCCCAGGACCTCGGCGATCAGGTCCTTGTCCGCCAGAAAGGGGCTCAGTTCCTGGGCCAGACGCGTTCCCTGGGCCTTGCCTGCGGGCGTGGCGAGCAGACGCCTGGCCAGCTCGAGACGCAGCACTGTGGCCGGGAAATGGTCGTGTTCGTTGGGGGGCAAATGCGCCAGCAAGGACTGGATGTTGCTGTCGGGCAGCTCGGCGAGATTCAGGAAAAAAAAGCGCTCGATCACGGCCTGGGCTTCGCGGCCGTCGCCAAGGGCGAGATTACGGACATCCATCAGCATGGTATAGGCGTTCTGCATGTCGCCTTGCTTCAGGCTGAGGGCGGCCAGAATGGCGCCCGCGCCCGCGCGCAACCGTACGGGACGGCTCTGGTTCTGGTACAGTTCGCTGAGTTGTCCGCGGCCCTGGTCGGTATCGGAGATGCCCTGGAGCGTACGCAGCATGGCACCCTGCCAGGCCGTTGACTGCTGGCCTTCGGGCAGGAGTTTTTCCCAGATGGGCAAGGACTTCAAAGCGCGTTGAAAATGCTTGTTCTGAATGGTGCTCTCCATGAACCGTTCCCACCCTTGGAGCCGCTCCTGTTTGGTCAGGTCCGGCTGCTGCAGTAGTTTGGCGTAGAGCGTTTCGCACTGGGCGTAGTTTTTTTGTTCCCAGGCCTTGGCGGCTTTGGCCCGCAGGTTCACCTTTGGTTTTGTCTGGGTGGTACGTACGGGTTCCGGAGAGGACGTCAATTGGCGGACGGCTCCGCAACCGGCAAGGAGGAACAGAAGTGAGCACAAACAGAGCGCGAGCACAATGCGGCACGCGTTGGACGTCTGACGAAGTATGCGGATATTCATGCGGAACCCTGGCACTTTTTTTGGAAATCTTGCGAAGATTATGGAGATTTGAAGCAACTCGTGATCGTTATCGTATACAGGACCAAATGACAATATACGGAAAGATCAGGAAATTCAAGGACTGCGGAGACTGAGAGAAAAAAGGACGCTTTTGGCGCGTTGTTTTCCTCCTCTCATGCGTTGCAGGGCTCAGGCTATTCTTTTTGCACGTCCCCCGGCAGCACCAAGTCCCGCGAGCAGCAGCGCCAGCAAGGCGATTGCCAGGGGAGGCAGGCAGGCCAGCGTGAAGTCCGCTCGGACGGCCTCGATTGCGCCGGAATCCCATGCGTCGAGTTGCGGCCGGCTGACGCCGCGCGCGTCGGTGGTTACAGAGCAAGGGATGGCCGCATCACAGACCGGACTGTCCAGCAGGGGGATCAGCACCTGCAGCCTGGCCGGGGTAGTTTCCAGAGTTCGGAGAGGTGAGAGCTGCAGGTACGAGGACGTGCTGCCCACTTCGCTGGCGTAATCTGTGTATGCGTACGTATCCGTGTAGATGCCCGAGATGGAGCCGATGAAATTGCCGCCGGAAAGGGTGAGAGGGGTGCCGCCGGGAATGGATAAATCCGCACCCGAGGAATCGGTGTTGGTCAGGAGCGTATTGGTTAGTGTGACGGATTTTACCGTGGCGTTTTTCAGCGAGATTGCATTGCCGCTGGATGCCGTATTGTCCACGATGGTGTCGAATACAAACCGTAGTGTGTTTACGACGGCATCCGCGGCCGCGTACAGTACGCTGCCTTTGACGGCGGTGTTGTTGTAAAACGTCGTGTTGGTGCAATTCAGAGACGAGGTGCCGCGCAGATACAATGCCCCGCCGTGGTTCTGCGAACGGTTGCTGATGAACGAACAATTTTCGATAGTCTGGCCGGCTATGGCGTCGCAGTCGATGGCGCCGCCGCAAGCGGAGCCCGACAGGACGGAATTGGAATTGAACGAGCAGTTTTTCAGCGTCAGGGAATCGTTGCTGTCGTTTACAATGGAAAGGGCGCCGCCAAAGGCCGTATAATACGTCGAAGAGCAGGTGTTTTGTTCGAAAATGCAGCTGTCGGCCGTCAGCGTGCCGACCACGGACAGGACGCCGCCGCAGCTGTAGGCGCCAGTATAAGCGCTGGTATTGCTACAGGTGTTGTTGCTGAAGGTGGAGTTGTTGAGGGTGAGGGTGCCGTAAGTGAGCGTGAGAGCCCCGCCGTCTGTGAAAATGTCCGACGGAGGGGGGAGGTCCAGTCGGGCATTGTCATTCCCGTTACCTGAATAAGCCACGGTGTTTCCGGAAAAGGTGCATGACGTGACCGTGACATTCGAGTCGGCGCTGTACACGGCGCCTCCGGAAAAGAGCGCGTTGTTGCCGGTAAAGGTGCTGCTGGTCAATTGAAGGTGACTCATTTCGGCAAAGATGGAGCCGCCTGCCTCTGATCCGCCGTTGCCTGAGAAGGTGCAGTTGGTAAAGTCCAGGGCGCAAGCGCCCGCGTAAATGGCATCGCCGGTATAGACGGCGTGGTTGTTGGTGAAGCTGCAGCCGGAAAAATGCAGAAAGCACAGCTGCGCAAAAACGGCTGCCCCTGAATCAATGGCGCGGTTGTTGGTGAACGTACAGTTGTCGCAGGTCACCTCACTCAGAAGCGCCATGATGGCCCCGCCGACATCTACATAGGCACCTTGCATGTGGAGGTTTTTAGTGTGACGGTCTGCCAATAGCCCGAGCCCGGACCGTTGTCCAAATCATTCTGGTCTGGTTTTGGGGCCTTGATGGGAAAATTGTTGCTGTCATGATAGCTGCTGTCAAAGATGGCGAAGAGCGGGGTCTCTACAACGTCGATCGTGATGATCAGGGTATAGGCTGTAGGACCTTGAATGGTGAGATCTTTTTCGATTCTCAGGGCGCTGTCGAGGGTGATTGTCGCAGTGCCGCCGGCAGGGGCAAGATCTGATTTGAATACGATGGTATCACCCGAGTCCGCATCGGAGATTGTTTCTCGCAGGCTCCCAGTAGAGTCATCCGCAAGGCTGGTAACCGTCCGCGTAATAGCCGCAAGGGAGGGAGCAGCGGCAAAGAGGATCAAAGCAATGCAGCTCAACAAATTCATGGCGAATGCGGTCGCAAAGGGTCGCATGAAATTTCGACTCCAGTCGGTCTATGCGTATAATAAAAATATATTCAACGTATCACTTTTAGTAATAGAAAGATAGTATTTCATTGAAACAATATATGAAATTTTTATTTTTATCTTTATTTCAGCTTGTTATGAGAAAGGGGAAAGGCGGTTCAGCGGAGTGCCTGCGTTTGCTTTCCAAGGTAAATTTTTCCTGGCTGTAATGATTCGGCAAGCAATTTGAAATGAATTTTGCGTATGATGGTATAAATTTCAACGTTGAAACGGATTTGAACCATCCGTCCAGGGCCGGGTTTGCTCCCCCGGCCTTTTTTTTACCGCTGGAGTCATAAACGGCATAAAAATTTCGCGCTGGTAATGTCGCAGCAAGAATGCGGCAATCTTCAGCCGCTAGTATTCTTTCATCACGAACGAAACATTCCCCCCCGAACGTTTCATTTCAAACTGCTTCTGGGCCGGGCCTGCTCCTCCCGGCCCTCTTTTTTTGGGGCCGGCACCGGCTGCATAGCCTTCAAGGGACGGCCTTGTGGCCGCCCCTTGAAGGCTTTATCTGTGTTTTTTCATGCGGCGAATCCTGAGCGCCACATCCTTCCAACGTTCCTTTTCAACGCGATCCGCACTTTTTTCGCTACGGGCCGAGACGTACTCCAGTTCGCGCCTCATCTTGCGATAGCTTTCGAGTCGGTCACGGGACAGTTCGCCGGATTCAACGGCCTGGAGTACGGCGCATCCCGGTTCGTGCTGGTGGGCGCAATCGGCAAAGCGACAACGCACGGACAGCGCCTCGATGTCGGGAAAGGCCGCGTCGAGGCCGTCGCCATCCGTGTGAAAGGCGAGTTCGCGTATGCCGGGGTTGTCCATCAGCAGGCCGCCGTGCGGCATGCTGATGAGTTCCCTTGCGGTGGTGGTATGGCGCCCTTTGCCCGAGCTGTCGCTTGTGGCTCCCGTTGCCCGGACGTTGCCGCCGCAAAGCAGGTTGGCCAGCGTGGATTTTCCCGCGCCGGAAGAGCCGAGCATGGCCGCGGTCCGGCCCTGGTGGAGATACGCGAGCAGGGCGTCAGCAGCGCTTGGATCCTGCATGGAGCTCAGCACGATGGGAACGCCAAAGGCGATGTCCTCCACCTCCTGCCGAAAGGTGTCCGGGGAGTCGTGGAGGTCTGCTTTGGTCAGCACGATCACGGGCGAGATCCCGCAGTTGTAGATTAGCGTCAGGTAGCGTTCTATCCGCCGCGGGTTGTAGTCGCGGTCCAGGCCGCAGACTATGAACGCGGCGTCCAGGTTCGCGCCGATAGCCTGCTCGACAGGAGCCGCGCCGCCGCGCTTTCCGCGTGAACCGGCTTCTCCGCGGCCGAGCATGTTTTTGCGGGGGAGGACATGGGTTATCACACCCTCGTTGCAGAGCACCCAGTCGCCCGTGACGGGGTAGAGGCCCAGTCCGTACTGTAGCCTGCCCGAGGCAGAGCAGAATTGCTCCGTATGGCCGTCGTTAACCAGAAACAGGTTGCGCTGCGCGCTGAAGATCCGTCCGATGCGATCATACGGAGTGTCCAGGGGCATGAGCCGGCGCTCGAAATGGTCGTCCCAGCCGAGTGGGCCGAGCTGTTTTGTTCTGTCGGATACGTCATTCTTTGAGAGCTGTTGCTGCGTCATTGGTTTCACCATCTTGTCTGGTCGATGCGCGCATCGAGCAAAAGAGATCACGGAAGCCGTCCGGGACGCGTATTGTCCAGGTCGGCGGGCCGATGGCATGGTGAAAACGTTGTGGAAAAAGGACGCAAAAAAAGATTTTGCTTCGTTCGAAACAAATCCGGACAGGCTTGATCAGCCGTATGCACGCCGCCTCAAGGGGGCGGCCGGGAGGCAGTTTAGACCTGTTCGACGCCCTGTCTTTCCACAACGTGGGGCGCAAGATCCATTGACTGGTAATTCATCAAAGCTCCTTGGTAAATTCTGGTGACTACTATTGAGATGATAGCGGCCGGATGTCAACCAATTTCAGGGCAATTTCAGGGCGGGACTGCAAGGGAGGACATTGAAACAAAAAAGGCGCGGAACCGATGTTCCGCGCCTTTTCGGCTTGTTTTGCAAGGGGGTAAGGAAGCTTATTTCACTTCGGTGTAGTCGGCGTCGACCACATCGTCGTCGTCTCCGGAACCCGTGGGGCCCTGGGCTCCCTGTGCACCCGCGTCCGGGCCGGGGCCCGCGCCCATGTCGGGGCCGGGTTGTCCGCCCGCGTCGGTCTTCTGCGCGTAGAGCTGCTCAGCGAGTTTGTGAGCGGATTGGGCCAGGTCTTCCGTGGCCTTTTTGATGTCTTCGGGGCTCTCGGTTTCCATGACCTTTTTCAGGGCCTCGATCTTGGTGTCGATATCGGTCTTGAGTGCGGCGTCCAGCTTGTCGCCCAGATCGCGTACGGATTTTTCCGTGGTGTAGATCAGGGTGTCGGCCTGGTTGCGCGCTTCGATGAGCTCCTGTTTTTGTTTGTCTTCATCGGCATGGGATTCGGCTTCTTTGACCAGCCTCTGGACTTCGTCCTCGGACAGGCCGCTGGAAGCGGTGATACGGATGGACTGTTCCTTGCCCGTACCGAGGTCCTTGGCCGAGACATTCACGATGCCGTTGGCGTCAATGTCGAAAGTGACTTCAACCTGGGGCACGCCCCGGGGCGCCGGCGGAATGCCGGTGAGTTCGAACCGGCCCAGGGTCATATTGTCCGTGGCCATGGGGCGTTCGCCCTGCAGTACGTGAATGGAAACCGAAGGCTGGTTGTCGGCCGCGGTGGTGAAAACCTGGCTCTTGCGGGTCGGAATAGTGGTATTGCGGTCGATGAGCTTGGTGAACACGCTGCCCAGGGTTTCGATGCCCAGAGACAGGGGCGTGACGTCGAGCAGGAGCACGTCCTTGACGTCTCCGGCCAGGATGCCGCCCTGAATGGCCGCGCCCATGGCGACCACTTCGTCCGGGTTCACGCTGCGGTTGGGCTCTTTGCCGAAAATTTCCTTCACCTTTTCCTGGACACGGGGCATACGGGTCATGCCGCCCACCAGGATGACTTCATCGATTTCCGAGGCGCTGAGTCCGGCGTCGGCCAGAGCCTTGCGGCAGGGCTCGGTGGTACGGTCGATGAGATCTTTGACCAGGGCTTCGAGTTTGCCTCTGGAGAGTTTTATCAGCAGGTGTTTGGGGCCGTTCTGGTCCGCGGTGACAAAGGGGAGGTTGACTTCGGTCTCCATGGAGGTGGAGAGCTCTTTTTTGGCTTTTTCAGCGGCTTCCTTGAGGCGCTGCAGGGCCATGCGGTCCTGGCCGAGGTCGATGCCGTTGTCTTTTTTGAATTCTTCCACCAGGTAGTTGATGATCTGGTGGTCGAAATCTTCGCCGCCCAGGAAGGTGTCGCCGTTGGTGGCGCGTACTTCCACGACGTTGTCGCCGACTTCGAGGATGGAAATATCAAAAGTACCGCCGCCGAGGTCGAAGACGGCGATTTTTTCATTGGCTTTCTTGTCGAAACCATAGGCCAGAGACGCGGCCGTGGGTTCGTTGATGATGCGTTTTACTTCGAGCCCGGCGATGCGTCCGGAGTCCTTGGTGGCCTGGCGCTGCGAATCGTTGAAGTAGGCGGGAACCGTAATGACGGCTTCGGTAACGGTTTCGCCCAGGTAGGTTTCGGCGTCCTTTTTGAGCTGCTGCAGGATCATGGCCGAGATTTCGGGCGGGCTGTATTTTTTGTTTTCGACTTCAACGTACGCGTCGTTGTTGGTGCCGGGGACGATCTTGTAGGGGCAGTGGCCTTTCCAGCTGGAAACTTCTTTGGAGTCCACGGTCCTGCCCATAAGACGTTTGATGGCGAAAATGGTTCTTTCCGGATTGGTGACGGCCTGACGCTTGGCGATTTCTCCAACGTGGCGTTCTTTATCTGTAAAGGCGACGATGGAAGGGGTCGTACGTCCGCCTTCGGGGTTTGTGATGCATTTGGCGTCTTTGCCCTCCATCACGTAGACGCACGAATTGGTCGTGCCCAGGTCGATGCCGATAATCTTACCCATTTGAACAAGCCTCCTGGTTCCTTTTTAGCTTTGGCAGAAATATGCAATGAGATTAAGCAAGATTTCCAGTTAGTCTAGGGGTGCGGTTGATTTTTTTTAATTCAGGACTTGCTGACAACCACTTTTGCGGGGCGCAGCAAACGTTCTCTGAGTTTGTATCCCCTTTGCAATAAAGAAAAAACATGGCCCGGTTTCATGTCGGTGGTGCTTTCTTCTCCCACGGCTTCGTGAATTTCCGGGTTGAATTCCTCTCCGGCCGTACCCACGGCTTCCAGACCATGCTGCTTAAGAGCGTCCAGAAACATCTTGCGGGTCATATCCACGCCCATGACCACGTCCTTGCAGGCTTCCACCTTGCGTCCGTGTTCCAGGGCCAGATCGAGGTTGTCCAAGGTCGGGAGCAGGTCGGCGAGAACGCTTTCCGTGGCGTACTTGCGCAGTTCTTCCTGTTCGCGCAGCAGCCGTTTCTTGAAATTGTCCATTTCCGCCAACGAACGCAGCCGTTCTTCATCGGCCTGTTCTTTTTCGTTGCAGGTCACGCATACGCGCTCTTTGCACAGAGCCACAAGCTCCTCGTCGGTGAGCGTCAGTTCCTGCTCCGGGGATGCGTCCGCTTCTTCCGAGGGCGTCCCAACCTGATTTTCCGGCTGGACCGTTTCGGACTGTTTTTCCGACATTGAATGCCTCCTGAAATAATTGTTGTCGCTGCCGGTCAACGGACCGGCTGTAATCACCATGTGTCTTTCGGGCATTTTGCCCAGCAGTGGCCGGGCGAGGAGCCCGCCAGCCGCGTATGTTCATCCTGAATTCGGCGCGATAGGAGCCAGGGCGTGTTATGAGTCGCAACCGCCCGGCGCCGAAGCACAGTTTATTGGATGAAGCTGAAAACTAGAAACGTGTTTTCAACAGACTAGTAAGTTTTTTTGAGATATAGTCAACCACCGGAATCACTTTTGCGTAATTCATCCGGATGGGTCCGATGACGCTGACCACGCCCAGAGGCGAGTTCGGACCATAGCTGGAGGAAATGACGCCGCATTGATCCAGGGATTCGACGTCGGATTCGTCGCCCAGAATAATGCGTACGCCCTGTTCCATGATGGTCTGGTCCAGGAGCTCCAGCAGGCGCGAGCGTTCCTCGATGAGCAGCAGAATGTCTCGCATTTTAGTGAACTGGTTCTGCCCGGCCGCTTCGAGGATATGCAGGGTGCCGTCCACGAACAGGCGGCGCTCCTCGGATTTTTCAAAAGTCGACCTGGCTAGATTCAGGGCGCTGCGGTAGAGCTGCTTCAGACGGTCTTTTTCATCTTCCAGGTCCAGAAGAATCCGGTAGCGGACTTCCGAAAGCGTCATGCCCTGAAAGTTATCGTTCAGGTAGTTGCTGAACTTGATGAGTTCGTCCGCGCTGATTTCCTCGTCCAGCTCCACCAGCCTGTTCTGGACGATCCCGCCGTCCAGGATCAGCACGGTCATGATCATGGACGGACGGCCGGACTTGACCAGAATAAAGCCGATTTCCCGCCAGCGGACGTCTTCTTGATTGGGCGCCAGCACCATGCCCACCTGCTGCGAATAACTTGATACGAGTCTGGTCGCCTGGTTCAGAATATCGTGCAGCTCCAGACCGGCGTTTTCCAGTGTGTCGTTGATGCGCTGCCGCTCTTCTTCGCTGATGGGATTGGTTTCAAGATTGGTGTCCAGATAGTGCCGGAACGCCAGAGCAGTAGGGACCCGCCCGGCTGACGTGTGCGGTTGCTCCAGAAAGCCTTTGTCCGTCAGATCCGCCATGACGTTGCGCATGCTGGCCGCTGAAAGCTTCAGCGCGGACTGCTTGGAAACGGTTCTTGAGCCTACCGGTTGCGCATGTTCAATGTAGTCCTCAATGATGATCTTGAGAACCTCGATTTCACGTTCAAGGAGATTTGTCATGGTTGTACCCTTGTTGGCACTCTCTAAATAAGAGTGCTAAAATGGGTAGCAACGGGAAAGGGCTCTGTCAAGAAGCGTAATGGACGGATTTGTAAAAAAAAGGGACCGGAAGCAGGGTGAATTGGAAGAAAAAAGAAACCGCGCCGAAACAGGCACGGTTTCCTGGCCGCGTAGTTCGCAAGAAAAAATATACAGCTTCAAGCCGTCAGGCTATTTCTCCTCGACCTTGAGAAGTTCCTTGGCCAGGTCGACGACTTCATCCGGGTCAAAGGGCTTGGTCATATAATCATAGGCCCCGAGTTCGAGGCCCTTTTTTCGGTCCGCTTCCTGGCCTTTGGCCGTAAGCAGGACAATGATGGTTTCTTTGAGTTCCGGGTCTTCTTTAACGGATCTGCAGACTTCGTAGCCGTTTTTCTTGGGCATCATAATATCGAGGAACACTGCCTGGGGCCTGTGTTCGCGAATCATGGCCAGTCCTTCCTCTCCGTCGGCAGCGGAAAGCACTTCGACATCGAAGTCGTCCTCAAGGTCCTCCAGAGCCTGCTCCAGGAGCGTACGAATATGAAGCTCATCTTCAACAATGAGGAGTTTTTTACCCATGTGTGCTGCTCCTTACAAGTTAATGAATTTGCCCGTGTAAATACGTGCGCATGCTTCGGGGTCTTTTGGATTGTCAAAAGAGAGGGAAAGGCCCCCATTGTGGTCCCTGCTTGCCAGCTGAAACAGACTTCAAAAACTATCAGACTCAGGGCCGATGAGCAAGTACCCGGCGGGTTTTTGTCAATTGGAGGAGGAGACGGGCTTGTATCGATTTTCGACAAAATCTGTATGAATAGTGGATACAGGAACAGCACCCGCACCGGATGAGAGCCCGGAAGATGGCCCGTAGACCGGACAATGGGGCGGGCAGGATGCCGCTGAGTTTGATCTCCGCAGTTGTTTTGGACAACCCCGCAGCTCGAGGGGAGAAAGTCCGGACTGCGGGCTTGGTTGGATCCCCTTTTCTCTGATATGTGCCTGTCAGGCCTTGGCGTTGCCCGTGTGTATGCCCACGCCGATTTCCATCAGGTCTTCCCCGCGATCACCTGGCCGGAAAAAAACTGCCGGGAGTCCTCAAGCGAGCGCGGTGGCGTCGCATTGCTCGGAGCAATATGGCTCAGGATCAGGGGCCTGACCCCGCACTGCTCAGCCACTTTGCCCACGTCGATTGAACTGGTGTGAGCGGTGATCATGTGGATGTAGAGCGGGTATTCGGGATCGTCTTCAGGCATGCCTCCGAATTTGGCCTTGAGCCATAAATTGTTGATGACTTCGTGCACCAGTACATCGGCTCCCTTGGCCAGCTTCTGGAGGTTGCCCCAGGGGTTCGGGCCGGTATCGCCGGAAATGACCAGCGAGCCGTCATCCGTGTCGAAACGGAAAGCAAAGGCCGGGTATAACTCGTAGTGGTCCACCAGCGTGGTTGTGACGCGTACGAGATTATCTTTGTAAATCTCGAAGGGCTCCATGGCCGGGCAGGTGACATCCGAGTTCCAGACCTTCACGTTTGGTGACGTAGCCGTGGGCTCCACGCCTGAAAGCCTGCTCGATGGTGGCCCCGTTCTCATGCATGGAGTAGATAAGGGGTGCCACGCCCAGTTCCCGCAGAACGTCAAGCAGATCCAGCCCGTTTTCCTGGTCCAGCGACAGGTCCGGCAGCACCACGCCGGTCTTGGCCGCGTCCAGGCACTGGAACAGTTCGGCCTGATTCTCCGCTTCGCCGTAAATCTCGTACCCCACATGGGACAGCAGCATGGATAAACCGGCGCGCATGGTCGGATGATCGTCCATCAGCAGGACGCGTACGCCCTGTGCAGTTTTTTTGTTCATGACGTTTCCTTGTCTGCAACCATCTCCCTTGAGTTGTCCCCCATGGTACCTTCTCCGGCAACAACGCGTCCGTTGGCCCACAAGCGGAATGCGGCGGGTATGGAAAAAAGTGAAGCCCCACTGACGCCTTCCGGAACCAGGCAGAATACGCAGACGAAAGGTGGCCCGGCCCCAGTTGGGGAGGGGACCGCATCAGCGCGTTTCCAGTGGTACATAAGCGAGCAGAGTCACCGGGTACTTGTCCGTGGCCAGCAGCAGGCCCCGAACGCCTGGTTGGTTGCCCACAGCCTTTTCCTCAATCCGGGCGATGCCTTCCCAATTGCTTGGGATGAAGCTGCTGCCGACGACAATGGGAGGCGTGTCCGTGAGTTCGATTTTGTTGTCGCTGTAGCGCAGGCGGAGCAGCCGTTCCAGGTTCATATGCGCCGGGTCGATGGGATGTTGTCCGAACCGCCGGGCAATGTGGTCAGAACCGGGTTTGAGCAATCGGTATTCTCCCTGCCAGTAAAAATTGGCGGCCCAGAAGGTCTGGTCCACAGCCAGGCTGGTGGCATCCGTGAGGCGGTATTCGATACGGGGCATGGGGACGGAACCGAGGGGGTTGAGCGCGCGGTTGAACACGCGGGCCACCGGTTTGCTTACCCGTGACGGAGAATTGATTTCGAACAGGGCGATGACCTTGTCCGGAGCCAGGAGCAGCGCTTCAAAGCCCATGTTGCGGATATTGGCCGGGGGCACCACCCTGGTCAGGCTTTTGGGATCCAGCACCAGCCCTTTGCCGGAGACAAACCGGGCGCGCAGCAGGTAGCCGCGCATCAGACCGTAGGAGCGGGCC
The DNA here is from genome assembly GCA_963677785.2 of Desulfovibrionaceae bacterium. GTDB lineage: Bacteria > Desulfobacterota > Desulfovibrionia > Desulfovibrionales > Desulfovibrionaceae. The sequence goes on from CAXXDH010000003.1 coordinate 2,509,442, forward strand.
TCGATGGCCAGCCAGGCCGTATCGCCGTCAAAGGCAATGGCTTCAAAGCCTTCATAGCCCGGCGCCAGCGTACGCAGGGGCGGACCGAATACCGGGATTCCGGAAGGATAGAGCGGACCGCTGCCGGGATTGCGGATGGCTGCGACAAGGGCGCTCTTGTCCAGGGCGAACAGGCGGCCTACGGCTCCTTTGTCCAGACCTTTCGGCTCCAGAAAGCGCTCGGGAAACTGCGGCAGCAGGATCAGCCGGTCGCCGTGCCAGGCCAGTCCGGACAGTTCCGCCCGTGGTTCACTGGCCGGTCCGGCCAGGTCCAGATAGCGCAGCGGATGGGCCGGAGCCCGTACGGGCAGGGAAAGCAGGCCGGCGATGAGGCAGGCGAACACGATTATATGCTTAATGGACGAAGGCATGCGGGCGCTCCCCTAGGCATGGATATGGATCCGTCCCGCACCAGCCGCCCGTGATGACAGACGGCAGGCGGATGGGCTACAGGTCCGGAACAATGATTGACAACGATTTCGGTTGTAACGACCCCTGGGGGTTGTGGCAATGCTCAAGGCAATACAGCGTCAATTTTTGAAAGGGAGTGGTTCGTGAGTACGCGTCTGTCTGATGGTCTGGTGGTGGCAATCGCTTTGTGTCTCGCCCTGGGGATTGTCTTCGGAAGATGATGCGCGATACGCGGGAATTCCAGGTCCGTGAAGCGTATCAATACGCGGATTCCATCAATCCCATGTTGAGCAATTATGACGGGTATTTTTTCCTGCGCCTTACTCAGGACGTCGGGGCCGGGAACTATACGCCGGAAGATCCTTTGCGGGCCTATCCGCGGCCCATTCCCGCGCCGTTGCTTTGCCGGATGACGGACTGGCTGCACGGATTGACCGGCCTCTCGTTACAGAAGCTGGGGTTTTATCTGCCGTCCGTGCTTTCCTGCGCGCTTTGCGTTGCCGTGCTGCTCTGGGCGCGGCTGCTGGGCGGTCCGTGGACTGTGGCCGTTGCCGTACTTGGGGCCGCACTGGCGCCGTACTGGCTGGAGGTCACGGCAGTGGGGCGCTTTGACAAAGATTGTTTGAATCCGGTGTTTTTGCTGCTGTTGGCCTGGTGTCTGGCCCGAAACGACCAGGCAAAGGGCAGGGCCCGGTGGTTCTGGCTCCTGGGTGCGCTGGCCGTGCTGGTGCCCTTCAACTGGTGGTGGCAGAAGGCCGCCGCTCCGATCAGTCTTGGATATGTGTTTCTATACGCGATCTTTGGTTTTAGTCGGGCTTCGGCGGGCGAGCGCGTCCTGAAACTCGTGCTGCTTTCGGTGGCGGCGATTCAGGTGCTGTTTTTTCTGCTTCCGCAAGAGCCGGGCGGTTTGTTGTTAACGGAACGGCTCAGACAGGTGCCGGACCTGCTGCCCTTGATTTTCAAGACGGGCTCCATGGCGACGGTGTCCGACGCCATAGACGAGCTGACCAGTCTGAGTCTGCCGGACCTGGCCCGGGCCGCCGGCGGCAGTTTGTGGACCTTTGGTGCAGGACTTGCCGGACTTGTGTGGGCGGGCTGGTTCTCCGGTGTGGCCGGGGAGGAAAAACGCGAACGCCGGGTCCTGGTATATCTTGCGCCATTGCTTGTGTTCGGACTGCTCAGTCTGCATACGCGCCGTTTCATGCTGTTGTTCTTTCCCCTGGTCGGCCTGGGCCTGGGGTACTTTGTGGAACGGACCGCGGATCTGCTGTCGCGCAGGGCCCATCTTGCGCCCCGTCCGGTTCTGTCGCTGCTGCTTGCGGCCGTACTGCTGACTCCCTCCCTGACTGTGGCCTGGCAACAGCATCCCAAACCCTATCTTTTGCGGGGCGACGACCGTCTGGCCCTGGCCCTGAAGCAGGCCGCCTCTGAGCGGGCCGTGATTTGGAACTGGTGGGATTACGGTTATTTTCTCCAATATCGCGCGCAGCGCTTCACCATCCTGGACGGCGGCATGCAAAACTTGCGCAACTGCATGCTGGCGGCTTGTCCGCTGGCCGGCGATGATCCGGTCATGGCCGCCAACTGGATCCGTTTTTTCGCGGCGCGCGGACTGGACAGTTTTACGGAAATCAGCAAGGTCCGGGGCGGCGGCAAGGAAGCCGTGGCCTGGCTCAAAGAGGCGTTCAGCGGCGAGCGGTCCGCGCCGGATGCGTTTTTTCCCGATGTGGAGGCCTATGTGTTCCTGCCCGTGGATTTTTTGCGGATAAGTAAATACTGGCTGGATTTCGGCACCTGGTACGACGGCAAACGCCCGGAAAAGCGTCTCCATCTGGAGCTGTTTCACGCGGAAGGGTTTGATTTCGAGGGGGACGCGCCGCGTCTTTCATCAGCCTGCCGCGCGCGCGGATACGAGAGCTTTCCCACGGTGTTGCAGGCCGGTACGGACCGGCTGGACGGACCGGCCCTGCATACGCGTCCGGATCCCTATCTGATTCATACGCCCGCCTCCCCCTGGGTGTACGCGGCGGACTTTCCCGTTACCCAGACCCTGGCCTTTCAGTTGACCGTGCCTACGGGGTTTCACCATCCGTGTTTCGAACCGGTTCTCTACGACCCGGCCATTGGCGGTGTCTGGCGCGTACGCTCCTGTCGGCCGCAATAAGTGCTGGCCGGGAATAAAAAAAGGCGGCCCGGAGGCCGCCCAAGGTGTTTGCATGGCGTCCGCGTTACCATTCGTAGCGCAGATTGAATGAAAAAGTCGTATTCTGCGTGTGGTCGCGGAAAAAGCTGTTGGTAACGTCTGCGGTCAGGTAGGTCGTATCGAGCAGACGCGCAGTCGCGCCCAGGGACCCCTGAAATTCGTCGATATCAGTATCCTGCGGACTGCGTATGGCGTAATCAACAATATAGGCCACGCCGATGTACGGGCTGAAGCGTTCCCAGTTGTAGGTGGCGCGTGTGGCGACCTGGAATTCGCCGAGGTAGCTGTTGTTCGCGTCAAAAGAGTTGCCCGCATCGTCGTCGTAGGACGGGCAGAATTCATTGGCGTACAAATTGGAAACACGGGCGAGGAACGACCACTGGTCCAGCAGGAAGTACTGGTTGATATTCACGGCCCAGAGTGTCCGGGTGGTGTTGTAGTTGCTGTCCACGTCGCTGTTGTTGGCAGAGCTGTAGCGCCGGGTGTCGTACCCCATGAAGGTCAGGCCGAAACTGCTGTCGATGATGGTGGTGGGTAGGATGGCGTAGCTGACGTAGGGCATCAGCGTGAGGCCGTCGCCTTTGACCCAGCCATCGTTGAACTTGGTTTTGACGTAAACATGCTCCCAGCCGACGCCCATGCCGATGAGTAACGGGTCTACGGGCTTGTAATCGAAGCCGCCCATCAGGGTAATGACATTGCCCCAGATTTTGGTGCTGGTCTGGTCGTTGGATATCAGAGATGTGCCCTGCATGCCCCAGACGCCGAACTGCTGCTGGGATTCGCCACGTGCCTGACGTTGCTGCTGGTCTTCCAGCGAAGTGAACGCCATGCCCACGGCCTGTTTCCAGGAAGTTTCGGTCTCCTGGTCGGCGGTCAGGGAAGAAACAAAATAGGACTTGGGCAGTACGGCCTTTTTGCCGAAAGGTTGAGATGTGAAATTAGCAACGAATTTGGAACCCGGAATATTGCTGTCCGTGGAATCCGATCCACCGCCGCCACCGCCTCCTGTGGACTGGCGGCTTTCAATACGGGCTGTGACGATTTTATTGTTGGTGGTGATGGTGCTGCGAAGAATTTCTTGAGATGTCGTAGTATCGCCCTGCGAAGTAGAATCTTCCACAGGGGTGGGAGAGGGTGAAGGATCCGGCTCCGGCGGGTGTGGCGTGCCGTTGGAGTCCGCCAGCAAGGGCGGAGCCGAGAGGATTGCAATAAGCATCACCAGCAGCAATGCGGTACAACACGATGACAACGTACGGTAAGTTTTTTTCATCACTCAGGCCCCCTTGCCCCAAGTACTCATAAAAAAGTTCCTCATTTGTATCCCACAAACGGACGAACCTGGCAAACGTCTTTTCCCCTGTGTGCGTTGTGTTGTTGCGAGATAGCCACTGCAGCTTTTTTTTAAAAATGTTGAAGAAAGCTTTATTTTTTATAAAAATTTTTTTAAAAAAAGTCTAGGGAATAGGGGAAATAGTTTCAAGGTGTTTTGAAATGGGGCGGATAGGCTGAGAAGGTCTTAAGTAAATCAATGGTATAGACAAGTGGAATAAAATATTATAATGTAAAATGGCTGCGGTAACAGAAACAACATTTGATTCGGCTCAAGCGCATAAAGGGGAGTGTGATGAGGTTCAAGCAACTTACGCGTTCGAAACTGCTCATGGTCTTGTCGGTGAGCAGTTTGCTCGTATTGGGGATGGTTCTGTCCGCCATTGCGGAAAGTCCAGGTGATAACCTGCTTAAATTGTTTGATGTTGAAGTGGAAACAAAAATTTTGCCTGCCGGAGTGACGGTGGCGGCAGCCTTTGAGGACGGCCCCGGCGAGGCCGTGGGGGCTGTGGAATTCGTACGCAATGATACTTTTGTTGTTCACTCGAGCAATGACAAGACCGCGTACCGTCTTAAAAAAGGTCTTGCCGTGTATCAAGGGGACCTGCTGCTATCCGATGCGCAGTCCAGCCTCATTGTTCTGCTGAACGACAAAAGCCAGCTGACTCTGGGGGCGTACACCAAGCTGCGGATCGACAAAAGCGTCTATAACCCGGAAAAGAGCTTTCGTGAGACCTTGCTGAACATGTTGATCGGCAAAGTGCGTTATGTCGTCACCAAGCTCAAAGCCAAGGACCAGAACTTCCGCGTGGAAACACCACTGGCCACACTGGGCGTACGTGGTTCCGACTTTGCCGTGACCTACGTGGGCAAAGAAGCCGCGAAGCAGTACGAGACAACGAGCTGGCTGCAGCTGTTCACACCGCCGCCGGCCTATGCCCAGTCTTTTAATGACAACATTTATCTGGCCACAGGCGACGACACGCACCTGGAGCTGACGCCGAAATCGGGCGTACCGTTCAGCGCCATGAAGGTCAACTCCAATACCGGCACCTTGTTTTCAAGTTCAAAGATGATTTCCCACCTGCCCATAACAGCGGGTTTGTATACCCAGACGCTGCGGCGGACCATGCCGTCGGCCAGTGTTATGGATATGCCCGAAATACTTGAGTAACCTATGAAGCATCCGTTTCGCGGCCGGAAGCCTGTGCGGCTTCCGGCCGCGTTCTCTTTCCAGATGGGTGTATCTGTGCTGCGCTGCGGGCTTTTGCTGCTTCTGCTCTGTTCCGCGGCATGCACGTCTTTTGTCAAACAACAGGAGCAGCTTTCGGTTACGATGCAGGAGATCCGGCAGCGGCATGAGGAAAAAAGCAGCCTGAATCCGAATTCTTTTTCCCAAAGCGACATTACTCCCCGGATTCGCGATGTGGCGCTGGCGATTCCAGGCGATGATCCGTTCGAACGCCTGGGCGCGGCCATGCGCATGATTATCGAGGATTTCGCCTATGATCCGTGGTATAACAGCAGACAGTTCACCCGTACGGCGGACCAGCTGTTTCAGGACCGGACTTTGGGAGGCTGCAGCGACTATGCCCTGGTGGGGCTGGCTTTGTTCCGGGCCATGGGCTATCCCTCATTGCTCGTTGTCACGGCCAGCGACGACTGGATAAAGCGCTATCGTGACAATGACTTGTCTTTGGTCTACGGGCATAGTTTCATTGAAGTCATGGTCGAGGGCCGCTGGTATCTGGTGGATCCGAACCATTTTAATTTTTTCGAGCATTACAATCCGGAGGAGCCCTGGTATCCGCGCAATGAGTTGTACATTGCCCGTGGTTTCGATTTCTGGGACCTGGGCCTGCGTTCCACAGCAGACGCCAAAAAGCTGTTGACCTCTTTTGCCATGGAAACAACACTTCGATGGCGCAGTCCGAGTATGCGGGAGAAGTTCAAACTGCATTTTGATCTTCCCAACCTGTTTACAGGGTTGGGAAAAGTGCTGGCCTCTCATGAGCACGACTGGCTGGCCCTGAAGCGCTACAATCAGGCCCTGATGCATGACGCGGAATATGTTCCGGCGTATGTCGGTCGCGCGGCAGTATATCTCCGCCAGGTAAATTATGAAGCGGCGCTCAAGGATTTGAACAAGGCGCTGGAATTGGATCCCGCCAACCTGGAAGCCTATTACTACCGGGGGCTGGCTCGCAAAGGCCTTGGCGATCTGCCTGGAATGAACAGCGACCTGGGCCGAGCGGCGGCCAGGGGAGCGGGGTGGAACAACACGACGGCCTCGCCTGGAGCGGCATCCGTGCCTGCATTGTAAGTGTTCGGGGGCGTACCTGTCGTCAGCAGAGCACTGGGTCAGCGGGTAAGCGCGAGCCTCAAGGCCGTGTTCTGCAAGGAAAGATCAAATTCAGGCGTATCCGTGGTCCATAATCGCGGATGCAGTACCAACTCTATTATCTCGCCCGGCTTGCTTTCCCGCAATGAGCGCAGCAAATAATTCAGGCGCTGGCCTTGCTCCGCCTGTGTGTCCGAAACAGTGTGAAACGCGCTCGCGGCGCAGACGTTCCAGGACTGGGCCATATCCTGAAATCCGGCAGCGTGCATGCGCCGGTGCTCCTCATGCAGCCAGTCTGAAACAGGAGCGGCGTAGGCGTCCAGGCTCCGGGGGGCAACCCTGCAGCTGATGCCGTGACCCAGCTGTTGCAACGTCAAAAGGTCTTCCAGAGCTCCGGGACGGTGGATGTAAATGCCGTTGGTTCCGGCCAACGCGTATATGCTGGACACCAGGTTGATGCAAAAAACAGCCGGAATGGAATGCAGGGCCTCTTCAAAAGCCATAATCTGCGCGCCGTACAGCGAAAAGTCCACATCATGGCGTAGCAGTACCGTTACTTTATCCGGAGCAAAAGGCTGCATGCCCAGAGAGTCCCTGGTTGCCAGCCGATAGCGCTCTTGTTGCAGCTCCTCCATAAGGGCTTGGAAATTCTGCCACTCCGGCGTGTCACCGCGCAATCCCATGGTTCGGGCAATACTCTCGGCCTGTTCCTTGTCCGCGGGCAGCAAAGAAAAAAGGGAGCTGTCGGCGATTTGGCAAGGCTCATTGGCTTCCATCCAGCGTACACGCCAGTCGATCAGGGCGAACCACTCCCATCCCGCTCTGAGAATGTGCGCCTGCCCGTCCGTGATGGCCCCCTGGTCGTAATACGCCGGTTCGTATCCCTCCCAGTCTCCGCGTCCTTGGGAAACCCCCATGGGTCTGGCTATGGAAGAAGGAACAACAATAAACGCCTTTGGTCCGGGCGGGCTCGTATCATATAAAGAAAAACGGATACGGCAGATCCAGTTGTCGCTGGCAGTGTCCGGTCCGGCAATGCAGGTCAAAGGGCGCAAAAAGGCCACATAATTCCGGCCGTCCGAACTATAGGCCAGCCCCAAAGGTGTACCGGAGCTCTGGCGTTGCCACAGTCCGCCTGGCCGGTCGGTGTTGTCTGCTCCGAAACTTATCGCCACCGGATTGCACACCAGCAGCAATCCAACCAGAAAAGTCAGTGCAACTCTTTTGTATGTATTAATATTTTGCATAGTATTAAGGTTCAAACGGACCGTTCATACTTGGGTATACCATAAACAAGAATTTTGGCACCTAAAAAATTGAGGCAAGAGATGCGTTCAATGGTTCTGAAAAAAATAAGTACGGCGAACCTTACTCCCCTAGAGATAAAAGAGGCAAGATCCAAAAAGGTTACAAAAGATTCACATCCGATTCCAGGAATGATGACTACCCGGAAAAGCTAAAGTTTTTTGGACATACAGACGATTATTCGGTTGTTGAATGAAAAAAAACGAGAGTAGGGCTGAAGTTGCCTGTTTTGTGGCTGGCTACGCATGGAGCGCACAAGAAAAAGCAAAATAAAGACCGCAATCATTCACCTGCTTGATGGTTGGGCCGTTGATTTGATACACAGGAGCCTATGGGGTTGAAAACAAATAAAAGTCAACTGGCGCATCGGGTTGATCCACAGCATACGCAAGCCGTTTCCTTGCTTGCCGCAGGGCAATATGAGCAGGCCGTTTCCGTGTTGTTGCAAGCATTGCAACGTACGCCGGGTTCCCCCTGGCTGTTGCGGCGGCTGGCCGATGCCTGGCAGGGCTGCGGCCGAAACAGCAATTTGTGCGGAAAAATCGATTCTGTTTTTCGTTGCAAGCTGCCCCATATGGGCGACAAGGCCTACGTCGGCGGGCTTTGCGAATTATACCGGCAGGCCGGGCTACCGGCTCTGCGGCGTCTTGCGCTGGCCCGCTATTGCCAGAGGCGCCCGGAAGATAGCTCCGCGCAACAGGAACTTGCCGCCAACGTTCGCCATTACGCCGAGTTGTACCATGGATTCGAACAAGGCCTGCACGGCCCGCCAACGTTTTCGGACAACATCAACCGCCCCCTTTTTTCCGTGATAACGCCGTCTTTCAACCAGGCCGCTTACATCGAAGACACCATCCGCGCGGTGCTCTGGCAGGGGATTCCCAGTTTTGAGCACATCGTCGTCGACGGCGGTTCCACCGACGGCACTCTGGAGATATTGCAGCGTTATCCGCATCTGCGCTGGATATCCGAGCCGGACAAGGGACAGAGCGATGCGCTGAACAAAGGCTTGCGCCTGGCCCGCGGCGAGATCGTGGCCTGGATCAATTCGGACGATTTCCATCTGCCGGGCGCGTTTCAGGCCGTTTCTGACTGGTTTGCAGCCCATCCGCGGGAACGCCTGGTCATGGGGGACTGTCTCTGGATTTTCGAACGGACCGGACGCCAGTTCGTGCTCATGAACCAGGAGAAAAATTTTGAGGATCTTCTGCAGTATTGGGACGACTTCGTCCATCCGTCCCAGCAATCCCTGTTTTTCAAACGCGATTTACTGGATGAAGTGGGTTTGATCGATCAGAGCTTGCACTACGGCATGGATTGCGACCTCTGGTTGCGGATGACGCAGAAACAACCCATCCGCTACCTGCCGCGCGTTCTGGCCGCCTATCGTTTTCACGATCAGGCCAAAGGCAGCAGCGGAGATTGCTGGGAGCCGTTTTACCCGGATTTCAAAACTATTTTCGCGCGCTACTGCAGTCTCTCGCAAAATATCCCCCATCAGGGACCGTTGCTCAGCATTGCGTTGCCCTTGCGCAAGGAACGACCGCAGGAAGCCGCCCAGGTGCGGGCGGTCATTGAACGGATCAGCCAGGATGTTTTTCGGGAAATCGAATTTTTGATTTGCACGGACAGCGATAATCCGGAACAGCTCGTACCGGCTGATTGCAGTCACGCGCCCATACGGTTCGTGTCTTTGGATAAAGAGGATTTCGCCGCTGCCGCCGCCCGTCAAGCCCAAGGCGCGGCTCTGCATTTTCCTTCGCTTGCGGACCCGTTGCCCCGGCGCTGGTACGCGCTGCGGATGAATGATCTGCTGGGCTGCGAAGCGCTGGCCGGAGCCGCGGATGAAGGCGTCAGCATGCGGCCTCATGAGCTTATGCCGTCCGGTCCGGCTTTCGGGCCGCAGGTCGTACACCGTACGCGGTCGGTGGCGCATCTGGCGCGCAGGACTGCAGCTTCCCCCTTGCTGAGCGTGATTATCCCGACCTTTGAGCGGGCCGGAGCCCTGGAGCAATGCCTGGATGCCCTGGCCGATCAGACGCTGGACGCCAAAGACTATGAAGTCATTGTCTGCGACGACGGTTCCACGGACCGTACGGCGGAGCTGCTGGCCGGGCAGGAGCGCCCGTACAGGCTCATGACTCTGCGCCAGGACCAGCGGCGCGGTCCGTCCGCAGCCCGCAACCGGGCCATCGCCCAGGCTTCGGGCCGGTGGCTGCTGTTCATCAACGACGACACCATCCTCCACCCGGACGGTCTGGCGATCCATACGCGTTACCAGGCCCTGCACCAAACCTCTGATCAGAGTGGAGCCGGTGGCATTGCCGTGCTCGGGAGGACCTATTTCCCCCCCGCCTTTACCTGCAAGCCCACAGGGTACGTGCTGGAATATTCGGATTTGTATTTCGATTTCGCCCGGTCGCGTTCCAATCAGTTTTACCCCTATCCGCATTTCTACACCTGCAACATCAGTGTCGGTCGTCGGGCCGTGCTGGATGCGGGCGGGTTTGACGAGGCCTTTACCGGTCCTGGCGCGGAAGACATAGAACTGGCCTGGCGGCTCTATGGAGACGATCCGCGGATATTGTATCTCTGGCATCTGGCGGCCCGGCACGAGCACCATCTCAGCGTTCGGGATTTCTGCCGCGCGCACGCCGTACGCGGGGCCGGAGGCGTTATCCGCCTGGCCCGGCATGCGCAGGTGGGCTGTCATTATCTGGATATGCCGCCGCAGCGGGCCCAGGAGCTGCGCAACGAGCTTGAGACCATCGGCAAGGCTGAAGTGGCAGAGCTGTTGCAGGCTCTGGAAGCCCTGGACAAGGAGTGCGTACCGGATATGGTGCTTTGCCATGCCAATTTTTACGACAGGCCCACGGCTTTTCCACTCGGAGAAGAAGCGGACGATTCCGAGGAGCTGCCCGCGTACATGGGGATCTGGAGAATGCGGGCTGCGGACATCGCGGCGGAATGTACGCTCCTTTCTGGGCAGATACGCGATCTGCGCGGCAAAGATCGCTTTCTGGAACGGGCCGGATTGCAGCAGGTCTACCAGGCGCTGGATTTTTTGCGCTGGTTTCACGATACGCAGGGCATTGTGAATTCGCCCTGGCTGGAACAGTTTTACGCCGTACGGAATATTCAGGCCGCATGATACGGAAGAGGCCTGTGGCGGCTAAAATCCTTTTTTATTGATTTTTACAATTTTTTTAAGGTGGTTCGCGTATGCATTTGGTGCAACGACTGAGGTTTTCTCCGCTGAACGAAATCAGCGGTTTGTATTATCGCAGTAATGCGTATATGGCGTTCGAGCAGGAAGGCGGCGAGCGTGTTGTCTTGCGCCGCGATCAGGAGCTGTCCACCAATACGTATTTCAACAGTTTTTACGAGTACTTTTACATCAAATACACCAGGCTGCGCCAGGTGGGCTATGCGTTGCAGCTCAGGGGCGACTTTCGCGTGCGGATTTACCGCGAGCGCTTCAACCACGAAAAAAAGATCGTGGGCGAGGTGCATTTGACGAATCAGACGCCGGACTCTCCGGCCTGGGTGCCGTTGCCTCTTAAGGACAAGGAGGAGCAGAGCGGTCGCATGCATTTGAGCATCCGCTGCATGAGCGACCAGGGCGAATTTCTGGGCGGCGAGCTGCTGACTGAACAGGAACCCGGAGAAGTCCGCCTGGGCATCGCCACCTGCACGTTCAAGCGTGAGGAGTTGATCACCCGGACCATCGCCAAGATCACCGACGATCCGGACCTGAAAAAATTGTCCCTGGAACTCATCGTGGTGGACAACGGCCAGAGCCTGGATCCGGCCGCTTTCCCGGACCCGCGCGTCCGGCTGATTCCCAACATCAACTGCGGCGGATCGGGCGGTTACAGCAGGGGCATGCTCGAGGCCGTGGACCACAGCCAATGTACGCACCTGGTCGCCATGGACGACGACGTCACCCTGGATACGGAGATAGTGCTGCGGACCATCACCTTTTATCAGTACGCCAAGGAAGACTACTGCATTTCCGGCGGGATGATGGATTTCGAGCAACCGCACGTGCTCTACGAAGCGGGCGCGCGCCACAACGTGGGCAAGGATTATCCCGGACCCAATCCATTGAAGATTTTCGTCAACCGCCACCAGACCTACATGCAGCAGACCGGCGCGTTGAACAGCCTGCTGGTGGAGTGGGGCATTGATTACGGCGGGTTCTGGTTTTTCGCCATGCCCATGGCTTACGTCCGGGAGATCGGCCTGCTGATGCCCTTTTTTCTTCTGGGCGACGACATCGAATATTCGCTGCGTATCAGGAAACACTTCGGCGAAAAGATTTTGTTTCTGCCGCCGATATCCATCTGGCACATGCCTTTTTACCGCAGCCCCAAGGCCAGGTCGCGCTATCTCTGGATCCGCAACCTGCTGATTGTCGGGCTGGTCTACCGCAAGAGCTCCTGCCTCAATACCATGTATTGCTGCACTTTCGAATTCATCATGGAGCTTTTCAAGTACCGCTATACGGGCACCTTTCTGTTGATCCGCGCGTTGGAGGATTTTCTGGAAGGCCCGAACCTGGTGCTGGAGACCGATGTGATCAAGCAGTCGGCCCAGCTGCAGGCCGGAGCGCGTCAGCGCGGCTTTACGCCGGAAAAAGTGGACGGCATCCCTTCCAGGGATGCGCACAAGTTTTTCATTCCTGCCAAGGAATCAGCCTGGCGGACGCTGCTGCGCTGGTGCACCATCGGCAACCATCTGGTGCCGCGCTTTTTGCTCTCCAAAAAAGCGGCCTATACGGACGCCGTGGGCATCAACCAGTGGAAAAAATTCACTCTCAAAAGGCGTTCCGTGGCCTATCTGCTGGACGCGGGATACATGGTCGAAACAGAGATCGTTCCTTTTCTGGGACTCAGACATTGCTGGGTCTGGAGCAAGCTGATGCTGAAAACGCTCTGGCGCTGGCGCAAAGTACGTAAGGAATGGGACGAGGCCTATCCCTGGGTGAGCAGTGCGGACTACTGGCGGGTTTTCTTTGCCCGACATGGCGACAAGGAGTAAGCGGATGGACAAGACCGCAAAAGTATCCATAATTGTGCCGACCTACAACCAGGCGCAGTATCTGCCTATCTGCCTGGATTCAATCTGGTTTCAGGATTACCCCGAAATAGAGATCGTCTGCGTGGTGGACGGTTCGACCGACAACACGGCCGAGGTGCTGACCGCGTACAAGCAGGCGCTGCAGAAAGATCAGACCTCCTTTGCCGCCAATTACAACGAAGCGAGCGGCGAGGTGGAACGTAGCCATCATCCGCGTTACCCGGCGCAGGGGCGCGAACTGAAGGTCATTTTCCACGAACAAAACAAGGGCCTGGGCCCGACGTTGAACACGGGCGCCAGAGCCTGCACGGGCGCCTACTGCACCTATATCGCCTCCGACGATATGCTCGAACCGACCATGGCCGGCGATCTCGTACGCGCGCTGGAAGAAGGTGCGGATCTGGCCTATGCGGACATGTTCGTGGTGGACGACGTGGGCCGGATTCTGCGTCATTTCGCGCTGCCGGATTATTCCTTTGAAGACACCTTCTGCCATTGGTATTTTTGCGGGGTGTGCAAACTCTACCGCCGGGAATTGCACGAACGTTTCGGCTATTACCGCGAGGATCTGCTCTCGCACGACCACGAGCTGTACCAGCGTTTCGCCATGAATGGCGCGCGCCTCAAACACGTTCGCAAGGTCCTGGCCCGTGTCCGGGACCACGGCGCGGAACGCCGGGAGTATAACCATTCGCCCAGGCAATGGTCCCGTTTGTTCGAAGAATCCAAAGCCCTGGTGCGCGAAGCGCGGCATTATTTGCGCGAAACGTCCGGGCGATAGGAAGGAAAATTTAAAAAGAAGGAATGCCCCGGCGGTTCAGGAACCTTTAGCTAAAGGTTCCTGAGAACTTCCAAAAATTTTTGACAAGGAACGCTAACTTGTTCCTAACTCGCCGCGTACCCCATACGCTCGATGCGCTGGCCGTGGAGTTCGGTGCAGAGGGATTGCTGCTCGGGGGTCATGGAGTCGCGGAAGGTGACGGCGCCGCCGATGTGAAAGTGGAGCAGGGCCTTGGTGTGGGCGTCCGCGAGACTGTTTTTGTCGTATGCGGCGATAATCTCCGCGTACGTATCCTGCGAGGGCTCCAGGCCGCAATAGGCGGCGAAGCGCTGTAATTCGCCCGCCGGATCGGCGAGCAGGTCTTCATAGCGTACGTGCAGGGCGCCGGACTGGGCGAACCAGGATTCCCATTCGTCGATCCAGAAGCCGACGCGATGGATGGCTTTTTCCAGGGTGTCAAGGTCTACAAAGGGGCCGGGGTAGTCCTTGGCGCGGTCCTTGGCGCCGTGATTGTAGGCGGAAACCGCCGCGTCGCGCGGATCGCGGAAAATATAGGTGGCTTTGAGCGTACCCTTGGCCAGGCCGTCGCGGATGGCGGGCAAAGGCGGGCAATGGGTTTTGACCACAGCCAGGAGTCCGGACGGGATGCAGGCGTCAAGACGGCCGCATTTGTCTTCCGTCACATCGCCGATGTTGCAGTTGCCCCACTGGAGCAGCTCTTCCAGGCCGTGGGTGTCTTTTATTTGACGGATGTCGCACTGGCCGCAGCGGGCGAGCAGATCGTTCTGCATGTTGAAATACCAGGCTGAGCCCGCTTTGCACATTCCGGCAGATATAATCAGCATCCCATGCCTCCTTTTGAGAGATAACTATGCAAACTATATGCCCTTGTCTAGTCAGACCGGAATGCGAACAAGCATGGCGTCCGGAATCATCAAGTCGTACGAAGTTATGTAATGCTCTAACAAATCAAAAGTTTTTCGAGGTTTTAGGAACCTTTTGCAAAAGGTTCCTAAGCCGCCGGAGACGTTATTTCTTCACTGCCGGAGGTGCGTATGAGTGCGGATAAGGAATTGGGCATTCTGGTGCTCGGGCACAAGCGTCCGGAGGCCTTGCGCAACGTGCTGGAGAGTTTGCGCTGCCAGGGCGCGCTGGGCCAGACGCAGGTCTGGCTGGATGGGCAGACCTTTTCGCCCCCGGATGTGATTGAAAAAGTCGAAACCTGCCGCGCGCTTGCCGCGGAATACGCGGAGGCCTGCTGGCGGCCGCAGTACGGACGGCTGGGCATCGACAAATTGATGTTCGACGGACTGGGCGCCATGGCCGCGGTATACGACAAGATCATGGTCATCGAGGACGACTGTTTTCCAACGGCACGGGCGGTGGAGACCTTTAGCCGCGAGCTGGACGGAGTGGCGAACGATCCGGAGATTTATTCGGTCTACGGCCATCATTTCAAGGTCCCGGCCGAAGGAGAAACCATTACGCGTTTTCAGGGCTGGGGCTGGGGCACGACCCGGCAAAAATTGCTGCCCGTGCTCAAGCGGCTCAAGGAGTTGTTTCTGCTGCCCGAAGCCGAGTACCTGGCCTGGGTGCGCGCGCAGATGACTCCGGAACTGGAGGCGCGGCTGCTGGTGACTCCCGGACGCGACGTGACCTGGGTGCTGGAGCGCTTTTTCGTCTGGGACGCGGCAACCACCTTTGTGACGGCTTTGGCCGGGCTGAAGCACAAGAAAACCCCGGTCCGGACCATCTACAACTGCGGGCTGGGCCCGTATTCGAGCCACTTCTTTCAGGACGAGGAGCGGCTGCGCAATCCGCCCTGGAACATGGTGGCCGAAGACGAGGTCTGGGACCATTTTGAGGCCCAGGAGTAGCTCTGTGACAAGCTCTGTGACGCGTGCCGGGGAAAAATCCGCGACAGGAAAACCGGGCAAAACGGACAAACCCGTTATCCGCGTACTGCAGCATCTGGCGCGTACGGGCGGTACGCTGATTGCCAGGTGTCTAGCCTGTATGGACAAGACTCGCCTGTTCAGCGAGACCCATCCGAGCGGATTTCTGCCCGAAGATCTGGATTTTTTCGACATCATGGTCCAGGCGCAGCGCTGGCACGGATTGATAACCGAAGACGAACTCCAGGACTGGCTGGCCAACACCTGGCCCCTTGATGATCGCCGGACTGTCCCCGAACCGGACCCGCGTTTTCTGCGCGCCGTGGCTCTGTTGCATGAGCGCTGCGCGGAGCACGGACTGCACCTGCTGCTGCGTGACTGGCCGCATGTGGACTATACGGGCAAGCCCTTTCCATTCGCGCCCTGCTTTCGCCCCCGCCTGGTGGAAATGCTCGATTTTGACTATCGCGTCCGCCCTACGGCCACCGTACGCCATCCCGTGCGGTCGTACGTCAGCCTGCTGGCTTTTATGCCCGAGCTCAAAGTGACGTTATCGCCCGTGGAATACTCCGAGGGCTGCCTGCGGTTCGCGCAATACGCGCGGGAAATTGGGTTTATCCGCTACGAAGACTTTTTGCAGGATCCGGACAGGGGCTTGCGGACGCTCTGCGATCATTTGGAACTTCCCTTTGATCCGGACTATACGCGGCGCTGGATGCATTACGACAAGGTCACCGGCGACCGGTCAAAAGCCACGGAAATCCGCCGGCAGCCGCCCCGTCCGGTGGCAAAAGAACTGCTGCGCGCTTTCGAAGCCTGCGACGCGTACCATCAAACACTGGCATTGCTGGGGTATGAAACCTATTGAGGGGGGCTGGGGGGAATCATTTCCCCCGGCGTGGTAAGGGGCGGAGCCCAATCAAGACCCTGCCCCATCCTTTTTCTTTCGTCTTTTCCCTACCCGACAGCGATTTCCAGGCCGTCTGTGTTGAGTTCGATGGCCTGGTCGATGACGGCCTGCGGATTGGCCGAGGTCACCAGGACGACTTCGGGCGTATCCACCAGCAGGTTGATGGGTTCGCACACGGTCAGGTCCAGCCCGTTGGGGCGCGCGCCGTTTTCCGGCACAAAGCAGGTGATGTCCAGTCCGGGCGCATGCGTACGGAGCCGTGGCAGCAGATCCGCGGTCTGGTCCGGCGCTCCCCAGATGGCCACGCGCTTGCCGTCGATCCGGGCGGCGAGCTCCTGCGCGTCGGCATAGGGTTTTTCAAAGATTTTTTTGATGTCTCCATTGCGCGCGCCGGTCCGGACGGTGAATACCCGTTTGTCCAACGTAGGCGGATAGGCCGGGCATTGCGCGCACAGAGGATACTTGCCGCGTTTGCCAGCGGCCAGGTCGTTGGCCATGGCGATACGGTGCTCGTTGTACCACAGCTCCTTGACCGGCGTGTCCAGCGCGTTGCCCAGGCCGTACTCGGTGAGCATGTCGTTGCAGCAGACGGCCACGGTGCCGTCGTAATGGATAAGCAGCTGGTTCTGGGCGAAATGGCACGCACTGTTGGGAAAGCATTTGGGCGTATTGATCATACGCTCGTCCGCTTCGATGTGGTTGCGCCAGAAAACGTTGGTGACTTCGCTGAAGAGCAGGTTGGTGCCCTGCAAGCGTTCGCGCCACATGGCTTTTTCCGCGGCCACTTCCTCCGGATCCACGAGATCGTAAATGCCCACGCAGACGGATTCGTACAACTCGGCGACTTCTGCGCAGCGCTCCGGGTGTTTGCGCAGATAATCGCCGTTGGTGGCCTCAAAAGGACGGAATCCGCGCTTGCGGGCCTCGCGTACCATGTCCAGCAGGCGCGGATCCAGAAAGGCCTCGCTGAGATGGCGAAAGGCCATGTCGCCCTGAAAACCCATGGCTTTGGCCTCGTCCATGATCCGCAGTACGTGCTCGCTGGGCAGGGACTTGGCCACCTTGGAGCCGTCCGCATTGCGGCGTTTGCCGCTGGTGTCGCCGCTGCGGGGGCAGAAAAAACACTCGCGGTTGCAGTTGGACTGCAACTCGACATTCAATTTCCGAAACAACGGAAAGGTCTCAAGCGTCCAGGTCATGGTTTTCTCCAATATTTTTATGCCTCCGGCGGGTGGTGTGGGGGCGAGGAGCCCCCGCGACGTTCCTTTTTGTCACAGCGTCACCACCTCGATGCCGGGGATGTCCATTTCGTAGATCTGGGTGGAGATCTCCAGGGCCGCGGCAGAGGCCACGAGGATGATGTCCGGGTTGAGTTCGCGGATACGTTCGGGCGCGGCCACGGGTTTTCCATCGATGGTTTTTTCCCAGTTGTCCGGGCTGTTGTCCACGAATCCGAGCCAGGTGGCCGTACCGTTGAGTGAGACCAGCTGCGGTTTGAAGCGTTCGCGGTACAGCGCGCCCGAGCCCCAGACCAGGATGCGTTTGCCCGCGAGTTCCTTGAGCAGTGCCGCGTCGTCGGCGTAGCGCCGCTCGTCCACGTCCTGGATGTTGGTTTCCGGATCGCGCGCGCGCGTGGTGAAAATGCGGCGTTCGAGCTGGTAGGCGGGTTCGTGGCAGATTTTGCAGCGCGGGTAGAGATGGCGCTTGCCAGCTTCCAGGTCGTTGATGATCCGTACGTGGCGTTCGGAGAACCAGATGTCGCGCAGGGGCGTATCAAAGGCATTGCCCAGTTCGTACTCGGTGAGCATGTCGTCGCAGCAGATGGGAATGGTGCCGTCGTAATGGACGAACAAGCCCTTGAGCGGCCGCATGCACGGGCTGTGCGGAAAGGCCCGGGGCGTCGTGGTCATACGCGGGTCGTATTTTGTGTGCGTCCGCCAGATGACGTTTTCGTATTCGCTGAAATTCAATTCCACGTCGGGCAGCCGTTTGCGCCAGAATTCCTTTTTGGCCTCTTTTTCCTCCGGACTGTTGTAGTCGTAGAGGCCGATGCTCAGAATGTCGTAGATTTCGTTGGCCTGGCGGGCGACTTCGTCGTTGCGCTGCAGCACGTCGCCGTTTGTGGCTTCGCCCATGACAAAGCCGCGTTTCTTGGCCTCCCGGGCGATGTCCATCAGCCGTGGATCCAGAAAGGCTTCGCTGAGATGGCGGAAAAAGACCATGTCGGTGAACCCCATCTCCTGCAGCTGGTCCAGAAACTCCAGGACCCGCTCGGTGGGCATGGCTTTTTTGACATGCGTACCGTCGGAATTCCGGCGTTTGCCACTGCTGTCGCCCTGGCGCGGGCAGAAAAAACAGTTGCGGTTGCAGTCGGCCTGCAGTTCGATGCCCACCTGCTTGGGCAGGGGCAGGGTCTCCGTTGTCCAGGGCATTGGCTTCGCTCCTTTGCTGCTTTGAGCCGGGAATAAGAGGCGTCTGTCCGGCCATGTCGTACAATATACTAGAATTAAAGTTTGCAAGAAGCAAACCGACTTCTATTATAATCGGCTGGAAGCGAAATAAAATTATATTTTCGGAAGGGGAATTGCGGTAAAAAAGCAGGCCGGGCCAGGAACAATTGCACTAGCGGCGCGCATACGCTAGGATTCGCCGCAACAGCAGCACAAGGGGTGAGCATGCCGGAACAACAGGATACTATGGATACAAAAGCGGACAACAACAAGACACATGCCGAACGGCTGGAAGAGTTCCTGGCCTATTATGAAGGCTCCATGGATACGTTGCGTTCGGAGAAATATTACGAACAGCATCTGCGTCTGTTCAGACTGGCTTTGCACGGCATCGGGATTCTGAACTATTGGAATCCCGAGGTCTCGGGCGAGGCGCACTTTCTGCGTACCTGGCTGGCCGGAAAGAGCAATCCGCTGGTGCTGGACGTGGGCGCGCTCAAGGGCGGCTACGCGCGCCTGGTGCGTGATGCGGCCCCGGACGCGGACGTACATTCGTTCGAGCCCCATCCCCGGTCGTTTCTGGAACTGCAGCGGACCGCCGAGGAGCTGGGCACCAAGGCGCATCCTTTCGGCATGTCGGACGTTGCCGGGAGCAGCATGCTGTATGATTACGAGGACTCGCGGAAGCCGCAGCATTCGTCGCTGTACAAAGAGGTCATCGAACGGATCCACCTGAGCAAGGCCACCGGCTATGAGGTCCAGCTGGAAACTCTGGACGGTTTTTTGGCACAGGAGGAACTGGGCAAGGTCAGTCTGCTGAAAATCGACGCCGAAGGGCACGAATTGCCCATTCTGTGCGGGGCGTTGCGCTCCATCGAACGCGGGGACATCGCTGCGGTCCATTTCGAGTTTAACGAGATGAATGTCTATTCAAGGACATTTTTTAAAGATATCTATGATATTCTGGATGGATACAGCTTTTACCGCATGCTGCCGGACGGGCTCGCTCCCCTGGGAAACTACCGCAATCCGTTGCTGTTCGAACTCTTCGCCTACCAGAACATCGTTGCCCTGCGCGAGGCGGATTGAGCGATTGCGGATGGCCTGAGAGGCGCGAAAAGTGTACTATTTTCCGGAATAAACTTTGCATGGCCTTGAGGCATGACAGAAAGACCACGGAAGATTTCTCTTGCCTGGCGTCTGACGTCCGGGGGCAATGTTCCTGAGGCGGACGGCGCGGGCGGCATAGGCGTTGCCGGAAGCCGGTCCGGAGCGGTTGGCCAAAGATCCGACAAGCGCCCCGAAGTCATGGTGCTGATTCCGGCTCGGGGTGGTTCCAAAGGCATCCCCCGCAAAAATATTTATCCGCTGGCCGGAAAACCGCTCATCGCCTATACCATTGAAGCGGCCCTCAAGTCGCGCCATGTCACACGGGTGCTGGTTTCCACCGAAGACGAGGAAATTCGCGATATGGCCGTTGCCTATGGGGCGGAAGTGCCTTTTCTGCGCCCCGAGAATCTGGCCGGAGACCACTCCAACATTGCCCATGCCGTGGAATATACGCTCAAGGAGCTGCGCAAACAGGACTACGTGCCCGATGTCATCTCGGTTTTGTTCACCACAAGTCCTTTCCGCAATCCGCGCCTGGTGGATTCGCTGCTGGAAAAGGCGGTCGGCCCCTATCGCCAGGTGATCACGGCCAGACCCGTCACCATAGATCCCAAGCGTTATTTTTTCACCAACGGCAACAGACGGCTCGAGCCGCTGTACAAGAACGCATACCCAGGGCAGGAGAAACATCAGGACCTGGGCAAACCCTTTTTCAGGAGATACGGCCTGCTGGTCGCCAGCCGCCGGGTTCCCGGCCCGCTGGGCACCTACGTGCACCGGATTACCGACCCCATTTCCGCCCTGGATATAGACACCTTTCACGACCTGCGGTACGCAGAACAGATCATCGAAAACGACCTCTTCGATTTTGATCTGCGATGAACATACTGCTGCCGCTATACCCAACCAACGACACGCAGCGGGCTTTGCTGCCCGGAGCGCTCAGACGCGCGCCTTTTCTGCGGGATCTCGCAGCCCTTGGCGGACCGCCGCCCGGCTGGCGCGTGCTGGCCGTTGCCGCCGACGCGGACCTGCTGGAAATCGCCGCCGCTTCCGGCGTGTCTTGCCGCAGGCTGGACATCGAACCGGATGCGGACAGCTGCGGCTTTCTGCCCTGCGGTACGGACGCCATCCTGGAGCAGGTGCTGGCTGAGCCGGATACTACAACAGACGCGCTCTGGTGCGTGCTGGATCTGAGTGCGCCCCTGCCCGGGGCCGCCACTCTGGACGCCGTGGAACGGGCACTGCGTCTGTATGAGCGGGAATCCCCCCTGGCCGTGGCCAGCGTTGCCGAGGTGGAGGATCATCCGGCCCAGCTGGATGCCTATTACCGCTTGTTGGATGTGGAGCTGCTGGCGCTTGTGGAGCCGGACGCCGAAAATCCCGGCTGGTTGCAAAGTGCGCCTCAGTTCGTGGAGTGGGAAGCCTTTGGCGCGGACCAGCCTCCGGCCCCGGGACTGCTCTGTTCGCTGGTACCCGAGGCGGATTCCTGGCGGCTGCGTACGGAGGAAGGCGTACCGGAAACACCTTCGGTCCACGCGGACAGCGTAACTCTGCTTTCCGTTGGGAGCGGCCTGGCGCGGCGGATGGTCTCAACGGATGCGCTGCGGCTGGAGCATACGCGCGCAGCCTGCGCCGTGCCGTTTTTCAAGCCCCTGGACGGAAGCTCCTGTCTGCTGCTGCGCGAATCTTCCACCCAAGTGGGACTCCATGTCCGCGAGACGCCTGACGGGAGCGAACCCGTGGTCCGGGTCTGGCCCATTGGGGAGCGGCGACTGCTGCCCGTACCGCCCATGGAAAACGACCAGGTGAATGCGGAGGCGTATTCCACGGTGCGACGGGGAAATGCGGCCTTTGCCGGGCCGGTGCTGCGCTTTGCGCCTCCGGAGGGAACGGACGCGCTGGCCGTGGCCTTTCTGGAGCGCGCGTCGGGCGAAGACGTGGATTTCATGGAGCCGCTGGAAGCTCCGGCGTCCGCGTCCGGATCTTTCTGGCATGTGGACAAAGCCACGAAACAGCGTACCAACGGTCAGACCGGCAGGGCTATCACCGGGCGTCAGGATTTTTATCCGTTGTACGAGTTCGACCGGACGCTTTGCCTGTTCCGGGCCGGGGATTTTCCCGGCCTGTCCGGAGCGGCCGAGCAAGGCCGGGTGGCGGGGCTGGTTATCTCGGGAGCAAGCGAACCTGGGCCGGAAAAGGAGAAATGATGCGCGGGTATCAGCTGGTTGCCTTGTATCAGGAGATCGCCGCATTGGAACAGCGTTTTCAGGAATTTCTGGCTGGTGATTCTGTCTGCAAAACCGATGGCGATACCGGCCTGCCGCAGCCTGGTTCTCCCTGGTACGCGACTTTTCTGGCGGATTACGCGCGTGTGGCGCGGCAAGCGCGTACGCAACTGCAGACCTGCAACCTGCTCGAACGGTACATCGAACCGCCTTCCAGCGAGTGGACGCCTCTGCGGCGTTATTTTCGAGAAATCATGATGGAAGCCAAAGACCGGGCCATTGGGCAGAGCGCTCTGCTCGAACGCATGCTCCGGCGGCTGCTGGAAGCGGGCGAGGCCTGCATGGAAGGCGGTCGTCCGGAAGAGGCGCTCGAACTGTATCGCTTCGGGCTCAGGCTCTCGCCGGAAGCGTCCTTGCTGCGCTTTGGCGAATGCCGGGCTTTGAGCTGCCTCGGGCAGGAGATTGAGGCTGAGGAGGCCTTGGGCCGGGCTCTGGAGGGCTGCCCTGTGGCCAGTGTGCCGGGCGACGAGGAACAGGCCGTGCTGCGGCTCTGGATGCGGCGCGCGCTTCTGGCCGTGGGCAATCACCTGTATTGCAACGGGGATCGGACCGGGGCCTGTCTGGCCTATGAGGCCGTCCTGAAGAGCGATCCCACCTATGAAGCAGCGCATACGCGCCTGGAAGCCATGGCCGCGGAACTGGAGACAGGAACAGGCGCAACCGGTGAACCGCCCGAACTGGAGACGCTGCCTGCAGCGGATACGCGATTGATCGCACGGTTTGCGGAGCGTAATTTCTGGTTGCCATTGCGTACGGAACACTGCGTTGGGGAAAAAGGCCCGCAGGCGGCCGGACAGATGCGGGCGCTCAGCGCGCGCTACCGCGTCAGCCGCCGGAGCGTGCAGCCCGAGATCGAATTGCATTCTCCCCGAATCATGCATCCGGACGGCGCGGACGGCGTGTATGTTTGCGACTGTTATTATGCGGAGATCCCCAACCGTCTGCTGCGGGTGGATCTGCGGACAGGCGCGACCCGGCTGTTGTCCGAGCAGCGGTTTTATACGGGCCTCTGGCTGGAGCGCGAGTCCGGATTGCTGTATGGTTCGCTGGCCGCTTTGGGCAGGGAGCGGGCCTGCAAACTGGACTGCATGGACGCCAATGGCAGGCTGCTGCGCAGCGTGGCCATTGATACGCCCGCCTATGGTGCGGTGGGCGGACCGTTCCGGATGACGGCGGACGGCCTGGGCGGTCTGTTGCTGCTGGATACGCGGAAACAACGGCTGTTGCGGTATGCGCTCAGCGACTTCAGCGACTTTCAGGAGCTGGACCTGGGCGGCTGGTCCGTGACGCCGGATCTGGTCGCGGCCCCGGACGCGGACCGGATCTATCTTGTCTGCCCCGGACAAAACACGCTGCTGGAACTGCCGCTGCGTTTCGGCCCCGGCGACCGGCCACAGCCCGTACGCGGTCCGCAGCTGCACCAGCCCTACCGGATCGCCGCGGACCAGAACGCGAAGCTGTTGTACGTGGTCTGCTCCGAGGAACTGGTGGTTCTGGAAGATTCCTTCCGTATCCGCTACCGCTACCCCCTTCCGCCGGAACCCGTACGCGATATCTGCCTGCTCCCCGGCGGCACGCGCACCTCCCTGGCGTTGATTCAGGAAATGCGTGGCATTTCCCTGCTCGATCCGGGCGTTTGATACGTCGTTTTCTTCCGAAATTCTTGTTGGACATAGTGTGCTCCTTTGTAAAGCACGGTTGACAGTTTGGAAAAATAGGTAGACTAGTCTACCTAATATACGCAATGGAGAACATCATGCCCGCGAAAAAGCAATCCGCCCGGGAGCGTTTACTGGCTGCTGCCGGGAGCCTGTTCTACAGCAGGGGGATCGGTGCGACCGGCATAGACGCCATAACGGCGGAAGCCGGTGTGGCCAAAATGAGTCTGTACAACAATTTTTCGTCCAAAGCCGAACTGGTGCAGACCTACATTGACGCGCGGCATGCCGAGTGGATGGATTTGTACCGCAAGCGTCTTGAACAGGCCGCCACGCCGCAGGAACGGGTGCTGGCAGTGTTTGACGCCTATGCCGACCACGCGGATTTTTTCTGTGGACGCGGATTCAGTGGATTCAGGGGCTGCGGCATGCTCAATGCCGCGGCCGAACTTCCTGCCGCCGACGCCGGACGTGTTGCGGTGAAAAGGCATAAAGACGAGGTTGCCCTGTTGGTGCAGACGCATCTCCTGGAGTGCGAGGGAATGACCGGGGAAAAGGCGGCGGCTTTGACGGAGCATTTGTCTTTTCTTCTGGAAGGGGCCATGGCGCTGGCAGGTCTCGACGGCAACAGCGGCAAACTGTGCCGCGCGAAAAAAATCGCAGCGGTTATGCTGCTGGCGCTGTAACTGGCGTTGTAACTGGGGCTGCAGTTTCACGGGCTGCGCTTTCGTCTCGCAAAGGAAACAGCATGGACGAGCGAAAAGCAATGGGCATGGCAGGGCTGACGTCGCTGACCTGGGGGCTGACCGGCGTTTTCGTGCGGCTGTTGCCGCCCATACCGCCTTTGACAATCACGGCCGGACGGCTGGCCATCGCCCTGGCTACGGCCTTGCCTCTGTTGTTCGTGTTTCGCGATACGCGCGGCGTTTTCAAGAGCGCGTTGGTCCGCGCATCCAGTTATGTGCTCGCGTTGCTGCTTGCCGGATATTATCTGCTGGCCACGGCGGCGTTTCAATTGGCAACTGTGGCGGAGGTGGCGCTGTTTTTGAGCACGCCGCCGCTGTTTGTACTGGCGTTCCGCAGACTCCGGGGCGAGCCGTCCTCAAGGGCCGAACTCTCCGGGGCACTGTTGGCGGTGGGCGGCATAGCCGTTATTCTTTCGCCTCGATTATCTTTGGCCGCCGGCGTATCGTTGGGGCATCTCCTGGGAGACTGCCTGGCGATCTGCGCGGCCGCCCTGGCGGCCGGATACGCATTTTCCTTCCGCATGCTTGCCGAAAAGGGCCGCGCGCCGGATAGCGGCGGTGTGTCCGTGTTGACTTTCGCGCTTGGCAGCGCAGTCCTGGGGACTGTCGCCATGCTGTTGCCCGTACCATCGGGCCTGTCCGGTTTGGGCAGCAGGGAGCTGCTGCTATTTTTGTGTCTGGGGTTGGTTTCCACGGCCGTGCCCAGCCTGGGATTCGCTGTGGCTTCAAAAAGGCTGCCTGCCCTGGTTACCTCTACGATCTCCTTGTTTATTCCTCTTTTTTCCGGAGTGTTCGCGTTTTGGAATCTCGGCGAAGGCCTTTCCGTGAGCTTTCTGCTAGGTTCTGTGCTTGTTTTGCTGGGCGTCGCGTTGATCATAGGCATAGGGCGCGTTCGGCAAAAAGAACACGGACGGCATCCATAGGTTCGAACTCACTGCAAATGGTCACGGACAATGGGTTCCCAGCGTTCTCACGTCCGCCTTCTGCCTTTTTCCAGCCAGAAACACCCCGGCCAGGGATGCGGCGCAAAGCAGCGTCCAGGCGAACATGACGGGAAGTAGTCCGTAGAGCGGCAGCAAAAGCAGCGAGACCAGCAGCGAGCCCGCGGATGCTCCGGCCAGGTCCAGGGCGTAGAGCTTGCCGCCCAATCGGCTTTGGTGCTGGCCGCTTTCCGAGAGCAAGCGCGAGGCCAGGCCGAAGTGCAGGCCGCCGAGTACGCCGCCGCCCAGGGCCATAGCAATGCAGACGGCCAGCAGCGTTTGGGAGGGCAGGGGCGTTTCCAACCCGTGCAGCAGGCTGAAAAAGGGGCCGAATACGGCCAGCAGCAGGCAGAGGGCAGCTTGCGTGCAAAGCAGGGCGCGCAAGACGGGACGTTGCCGCGGCGTCAGCCAGGCTCCCAGGGCCAGGCCCGCCATGGACGCGGCCACCAGCAGCGTCAGGCGGCTGAACAGGCTCCCGGCCAGAATCTGAAACACCAGCAACAACAAGAGTTGATAACTCATCAGGCACGCGCCCGTGACTGCCACGGCGGTTCCGGTGGCCAGGGGCAGCGGCTGTGTTTTGCAGCCCAGGGGCGCCAGGAAAAGGAGTAGCCCTGCGGCTGCCACAACTCCCCACAACGTGGTTGTACCGGTCTTGGAAAGCGTATTGAGCAGGGAATAAAGAGGTTCGTTCAGCTGCCGGGCCCAGGACAGCAGGCTGTCCAGATAGCAGGCCGGGTGAAAATCCCGGTTCAGCACAGGGGCGGGTGTTTCCGCGAAAAGGCTTTGAAGATAGACCTGCTTGAACGGATTGAACATTTCGCGAACGTTGGGCGCGCGGAAAAAACGGGAGGTATTGCCGCGTTGCTGCATACGCTGCAGCAGGGTGGCCGTGTTGACGGCGGCGTAGCTGGTGTCCTGGGAGGCCACGAAGCGGATCTGGTCGCCAGGCAGGGCCAGGACCATGGGAAACACGGCCCGAAGCGTGGCATGGAGATTGCTTAGGAGCCGCGCCTGCGCCGGTCCTACGGCTTCTGGCGCACCGGGCGCGCTACAGGAGAAAAGCCCGCCTGGAGCGAGTTTTCGGGCGGTTGCCTGAAAAAAATCCCGTGTATAAAAGCGGTTCCTGGCCGCGTTCACGGGTTCGCCCATTTGCAGGAGAATAATGTCGTAGCGCGGACCTGGCGAGCGAGTGGTCACGCCGGGATCGGCAATCAGCAGATCCGCGGACGTGGCTACCGCATCTTTCCGGTCGGGCATGAGTTCGCGGAGCAGGTCGGGAATGCCCTGGTCCTGCATCACCAGGCGTACGGTATTGATCAGCGGATGCTTGCGCACCTGTGCCGGAAGTTCCAGCGGGTTCCCACCGAGCAGCAACACGGATTGAGGATGCGGATGCAGCAGCAGAACCGGCTCCACGGCGTATTCCGTGCTGAGCGGATCCGGAATGGAGAACAGCCAGCCGCCATCGGAAAAAAGCGAAAACTGATCATTCTGCCTGCATACGGCCAAGTTCTGGTAAGGCGTATCTCGTCCGTCCACGTAACTTTGCCCCCATTGCCAGATGCGGCTCCGGTATTCGAGGTACGTATTTCCCGCAGGAATCAGGAAAAGGAGGGCAAGCAGTACGGTAAGAACGGGGCAGAGCCATTGTCTGGGCGGTCGCAGCAGCAGGCAGACTATGGCGAGGAGCAAGAAGGAGACTCCCAGTACGGCTGCGAGTGTGGAAAACAGGGGAAGGAGCAGAAAAAACAAGATCAATCCAGCCAAGCCTGATCCAAGGGCCTCGGCCAGGTAGACCCGAAGCGGGCGTGCTGGCGCACTTCTGCCCCAGCAGACCGCGAACAGAGCCCCCGAGCAGAGACAGAACAGCGCAGGAACGAGCGCGCAGAGGGCCAGCATCAGTCCGAGCCCGGGCAGTTCGCCCAGGGGAATGCCCCAGAGCGGTCGCGATCCTCGCAGCAGCAGCAAGGTTCCGGGCAGCAACAGGGCGATACACAGCAGCAATAGTCCGGGAGAGAGTTTTTGAGAATGGTCTGCGGCCAGACGGCTGCCCAGGGCGGTCCAGAGGAGCCAGGACGCCAGGAACAGTCCTGCGGCCAGTTCGTACCCGGAAAAAAGCGCCAGCAACTCCCGTAAAAAGATCATTTGGGCAAAGGCCGAGGCAAATCCGGCACTGGCAGCAGCGGTCAGTGCCTTTGTGTTATCGCCTATAGAGGAGTATGTATTTGACTCGTCCATGACATCTGCATTGCAGAAGACCGGGCGGACGTCAATCTCGATTGCGTGCGGCAGACTTTGAGCCAATTGTGTGTAATAAATGAAATAATATATATATTTGTATTATAAGAAATATATAAGCGTATTTTGTGCGCTCGTGTCAGGAGAAAAAAGCCGGAGTTTTCCCTGACCCTCTGAGCCAGTTCTGATGCAATTTGGGGAAAATTCTTCAGTAAAGACATTGGGTATTGAAGATAGTGAAAACAATACATAGAGAGAGCTGGTTCATAAATCAAAAAAAGTTCTCAGCACATTTGACAAGTTGTTTTGTAGCCTCTATTGATATGTTGCATGGGATCTGTTCTTGCTATTTTAAGTTGCGGTGTCTGATAAAAAAGACAAAGAGCAGCTTAATATTTCTTTATTGCATCATATTTATAAGAAAAAAAAAGGCGTGAGGGAAAGTTTACGTTACGTACTTCCCCCTTATTTTTTTGCGCTTGAAATGAAACCGGATAGTACCGTTTTTATTAGTTGTTTTTAATTCGTTATAGTTTATTGACTCATTATCCTACCAAAAAAGGGAATTTGAAATGCGCAATTTTTCTTATACAACAGATGCATGGAACAGATATGTATACGGCTCGTGATGTCGGAGCTGTACCATTGCTTATAATTATAGGATTTTTTTGATATATCGATAGTAGAAAAATTTAAATACGTGTCATTTTTTGACTGTAAGTTTTTTGTAATAAATAAGAATTCAGTAGTAGAGAAGAGGGATAACTGCGAATCGCTTTTTTTTTATTTACAAATGTTGTGCGAATGCCGTAGAGTTCTTACGTTAAGTAACTTCAAAGGAGTGGAATATGGAAGAATACGTAAAAGAGGCATTGGAGATTGTGAAGGCACAGGCAAGTGTCCGGAACATGACCGAAGAAGAAATCACCTCAATGGTGAAAAAACTGGCAGATGGAATCAAAGGCATCAGCGAATGTCTGGATGAGACCGAAGTCGTTCAGGTATCCCGGGCAGATGCACAAAAGGCCATCAAAGAAAAGTCCGTAATCTGTCTTGAGTGCGGCAAGGCGTTCAAAATTATAACCAAGAAACATCTTGCCACCCATGGGCTTACAGCTGATGAGTACCGGGAAAAGTACGGTTACAAGAAGAATCAGCCTCTGGTATGTAAGGCTTTGCAGCGTGAGCGCCGCAAGAAAATGAAAGACATGAAGCTTTGGGAAAAGCGCAAAAAGGCGTAACACACTTGTTCGCATTTCAGGTAGATTTGATGTATAGAGTATATCGTTACAATAAAGCACGCTGATTACCCTGATCGTCCTGCTTATTGGAGACTTTCGGGCCTTGGAGCCCTGGCACACCCGCTTGTAGCACAGTTGCAAGCGGGTGTGATCTTTAGATCTTTTTTCCTTTGTATTGTATGCCGGACTTCAGAACATACGGAAAACAACCCTACACGGTGGCTGTAATTCATGGCGGCCCCGGAGCGCGAGGTGCCATGGCGCCTGTGGCTTCCGTACTGGCTGCCAAAAGAGGTGTGATAGAACCCCTGCAGGCCAGTACGAGTATGGAGGGTCAAATTCGGGAACTGTATCTTGTTTTGCAGCAAAATACGGTTGATCCTATAACAGTGATTGGTTCGTCATGGGGCGCCATGCTGGGGTTTCTGCTTGCCGCGCATCATCCAAAAATGGTCCGTAAGCTGATTCTTGTAGGGAGCGGTGTTTTTGACCAGCGGTATGCCCAGGCTATCACCACTACACGCCTGGAACGGTTGCTGCCCATTCAGCAGGAACAGGCCAAAGACCTGGCGAACCGTTTGGCTGATCCGCATGAAAGGGATAAAGACGCCTTGATGGAACAATACGCGACGCTTATGTCTCTGGCGGATACGTATGCGCCATTGCCGCAACAGGAAAAGGAAGAGTACCGCTTTCAGGTTTTCAACGGCGTATGGGAGGATGTTGCGCAATTCCGTTGTGATGGCGGCTTCTTGCGTCTGGCTCCCCGGATTAAGTGTCCTGTGGTTGCGATCCACGGCGCCTATGATTCGCATCCTGCCGAGGGTGTGAAAAAACCCCTGTCCGGGGTGTTGAAAGATTTTCGGTTTATCCTGTTGCAAAAATGCGGACACCAGCCCTGGCAGGAAAAGTACGCCCGAGAGCCGTTTTTTGCATTGCTGGACGAGTTGGTTTCCTGACCCGGAGCGCAATCGCTGCTTCATTTTTTCCCGAGAGTACACAGTGCCATTGTGTACTCTTCCCTAAAGTCTATGGACGGTTGAATTCGAAAGTAACCGGGCAGCAATGATTGAGAAATTTTTTTTTCTCTGGACAGCCTTTTGTAAAGGATATGAACATACCATACCGTATGGTATAGAGGTACTCATGAACAACCATCCGCAACGACAAAAGACCAAAGACCAAATGCTGGACCGGGGGCTTGAAATCCTGGCCGAGCAGGGGGTGGAAGGGGTGACCATTGACGCCCTGTGCACCGGGCTGGGCGTGACCAAAGGGTCTTTTTACCACCACTTCAAAAATCGGGAGCATTTTCAGGCAACTCTACTGGAATTCTGGCTGGAAAAACACACGGAACACAAAAAAGCTCTGGCGAAAGAAAAAGAGACGCCGGAAGAGCGGTATGCAAAGATTATAGAATTTGGCGGAGCTCTCCCCCACAAGCTGGAAAAAAATATTCGCGCCTGGGCCATGCACAATTCATTGGCTGCCGCATATCAAAGCAAAGTAGACAATACGCGCCTGGATTATTTGCAAGGGCTGCTGGAGGAGCTCATAGAGGACAAGAAACAGGCCAGAACGATTGCGACCATTGTACTTTCCACCATGATTGGCTTGCGGCACCTGTTTCCTCCGCAACGCGGGGAAGCCAGAAAGGAAATACTGGACAACCTCAACAAGCTGATCGGCCTTCCTCCAAGAGCTGATCCGCATCAGGCCAAAAGGGAATAGCCATATGCACTACTGGAATGAAGCCCAGAAAATGATACACTGTGGTCCCACCATGACCATGGGCACCTCCAATGCCGATGGTTCGCCGAGAGTAACCACCATTTGGTCCGTGTTTTTGACCGGGGAGGGTAAGGGATTCTATTTTGAAAAACTGCCACAGAAGCTACGCGAAAATCTTGATCGCGACGGCCGTTTCACGCTGCTGGTGCAGAATCGTGGACAACTGTTCTGGCTGAAAGCGCTGTTTCGCGGCAAATTCGAGGTTTTTCCCGCCCTCGTACTGACCGGCACGGCAGGAAAGCGCAGAACATGCGCTCCGGATGAACGAGCTCGTTTCGACTCCAGGTTCGGCAAGCTGAGGTGGACAAAAGCCTATGATATTTTGTGGAAATACATGCAGATCATTCGGGATTTGACTATTCAGAAAATCGAACCCGTTAATTTGCTGTCCATGACAAAACATCTGTTGCAACTGGATTAAGCCGCCACTGTGAAAAGAAAGGGAAGATCCTTCAGGGGACTCTTCCCTTTTTAAAAGACGAATATCTGATGACATCGCAACATATTGTTGGGAGTCAGGCCTGTTCTTGCGTATAGCATAGCTATCTCCCTGCTATGCAAACACCACCATAAAGGTTTGGTTGCCAGGCAAACGTTTCTTTGCCTGGCAACGGACGGCAACGCCTGGATATGCCCGTATGCGTCAATTGGCGTACGAGGGGACATGTAAAGGTGTCGCTTCCTGATACACAAAGATATATTCTGGTGTGCCCAATGTCTCTCGCAACGCGGTGAACTTTTTCAAATTATGAATTTTCACGACAACACGCCATGTAAAGATGTATCAATTTGTGATGTTGACAGGTTGTTCACTTAATCCCTTTTGTTTGCTCTCCCACATCTTCTCAGAAAACAATACATTCTTTTCAGTATAAAAAAGATATATATCTGTGGCATGTTATGACTGCCTTTACTGTATCTGCATGATGAAATCAGAATACTAACTCTGGTCAAAGATTTTTACGGTCTATTGTTTGCAAAAATAATATCCATCCTCGTATTGTTGTGATCTCATTACGAGATAACTATGTGGTTTTGTTGGTCAGAGTGTAGTTTGTAATTTTTTTTACGGCTTCTTGACACAGTAAACATGTAAATACATGTGAACAGGCCGTCCGGATATGTAATCCTGGCGCATTATGGAGGGTGTTATGTCGTCAAATACACAGGACGTACAGGTGGAAGCAACTATTGCAAATGAAGAGAAAAAGAGTCTTACCGGAAGTTTGTTTCTATTGGCCGTACCCGCCTTTATTCTTATTTTGGCCATAGCCGCAGTAATCATCGGCTCGTTCGAGTATCAGTTCTTTTCCACCTGGGTGTGTTTTGTGTTCATGTGCGCTGTGCCGGCGCAACTTGTCATGGGCATGGTCTGGAAATGCAGTCAGCCGTCTTTTGTCACACAATTGGGGCAGCCAGCCAAAGGAGTGGTGCTTTTATTGACTACCGCCGCCATTGCAGCGGCGGTGGCCGTGCTGACTTTTTCTCTGGTGGGGCAACGAATAGGGCCGCCCACCCCCATGTTGATCCAGTACATCATTATGACAGTCATCGTGACTTTCTGGTTTGTGCCCGTCATGAACTGCTGGCCGCTGCCGCGATTTATTTCCAACCCCCTGCTCCTCGGGCTAGGTGCTCTGCTTTTCGTCTACATTTTTTCCTGGATTCTGTTCGTCATCTTCTTTGACTTTTCCGCCATGGCCGGTGCGCCGTTTTATGTGGAATCACTCGACCCCAAAGGATTGTTTTCCAGCGGTACGGCTCTTTCCTTTGTTGTGACGATCACAGGCGCCATTCTGATTTTGCTGCTTACCGACATGACACTACTGACCAAAGTTACGGGCAAACTGGAACAGCCCATGATGGGTATTGTCGGTACGTTGGCCGTCCTGGCCATGACGTGGGCCTGCTGGTACCTGTTCGTCCAGGTGCTCGGCGTCGATAAAACCACATACTTTGTGAAGGTTCCCATTTGCTTTGTTTTCGGCGTATTCCTGGCCGATACCCTGATGCAGCATCAGCTCTTTGCCGGTATGGCGCAGCCCAAGCGCGGTCTTTTGTTGACGCTGCTCGCCGCGTTTTATGGGTTCATCATGTATTTTCTATATGCAGCTTTCGGCCCGCTGCTCACTGGAGTCGACCTGCCCGCGGGGGCCCCGACGTATGATCAAGAACTCTTTGTTGCCAATGCGTTGTTGTCCATCACCTTTCCTGTCATCGTTACCGTCTCTGATTATTTCGAATTCTGGCCCATAAAACGTTAAGTTGTTTCGGGGGCGCGCCGGTTGACACCGTACCGGCATGAGGGCCCGTACGTTCCTTGGCAAAGGAACGTACGGGCTTTTTTAAGGTCGTTGTGCCTCAAACCGGACTTTCAGGAACATGTTGCGCCTGTCTCAGAGTGCATCCGCAGTCTTTACATAGTGCCTTACATGTAAAGGAGATTCTAACGTGTTGGAAATGTACAGCTGTGCGGGTTCCGTAAAATAAAATGAATTATTTTAAAATGATATGCTAGTTTGTGAGGGTGGCACATCCCTTGCTTAATAAGGGGAAAACACGGGAGCAAATCATGAGTTCATTGTTGCAAAAGAGGTTGTACATCAACGGAGTGGAATACAATATTCTCGCTTCATCCAAAAGCACATTGGCTGAGGTAATCAGGGAGCAACTGCACTTGACCGGTACGAAAGTAGGTTGTGGACAAGGACAGTGCGGCGCCTGTTCGGTATTGCTTAACGGCAAGGTCGTTCGCTCGTGCATTACCAAGATCAACCGCGTTCCTGAAAAAGCGCAAATCACCACTATTGAAGGCATTGGCCAGCCGGGCAGCCTGCATCCGCTGCAGAAAGCCTGGGCCAAGTACGGAGCCGCGCAGTGCGGGTTTTGTACGCCGGGTTTTATTGTTTCCGCCAAGGGCTTGCTGGATGAAAATAACAACCCCAGCCGCGAGGAGGTCAGGGATTGGTTCCAGAAGCATCGCAACGCCTGCCGTTGCACCGGGTACAAACCCATCGTCGATGCCGTCATGGATGCCGCGAAAGTGGTCCGTGGGGATGCTCCGGAAGATAGTCTGGACTTCAAGATGCCTGAAAACGGCAAGATTTGGGGATCGAAATATCCGCGTCCCACTGCGGAAGCCAAGGTGACCGGTACGCTGGACTACGGCGCGGACCTGGGCATCAAGCTGCCCGAAGATATGCTGCACATCGGCCTGGTGCAGGCCAAGGTACACCATGCCAATATCAAAGGCATAGACACTTCAAAGGCCGAAACCATGCCCGGCGTGCATGCCGTGCTCACCGCCAAGGATGTGAAGGGCAAAAACCGTATTTTCGGCCTGGTCAACCATCCGAATCACAAAGGTGATGGTTGGGAACGGCCTATTGTTTGTGATTCCAAGGTGTTCCAGTACGGCGACGTGGTGGCTCTGGTCTGTGCCAGCAGTTATGAAGAAGCTCAGGCGGCCGCTGATGCCGTGGTGCTTGATCTCGAGACCTTGCCCGCCTACATGAGCGCCCCGGAAGCCATGGCCGACGACGCCATTGAAATTCATCCCGGAACGCCCAATATCTATTTTGATCAGCCGCTGAAAAAAGGTGACGAGACAGGCCCCATTTTCGATAGTGACGATGTGGTCATAGCGGAAGGCAATTTCATCAGCAGCCGCCAGCCGCACATGCCCATCGAACCAGACGTTGCTTTTGCATACCTTGACGACGACGAGTTGCTGCATATTCACAGCAAATCCATTGCAGTGCATTTGCATGCGTTCATGATTGCCGAAGGCTTGGGTTTGACCCCTGACAAGATTGCCGTGGCCTCGAATCCAATGGGCGGCACTTTCGGCTACAAATTGAGCCCCACCTCGGAAGCCCTGCTGGGCGTGGCCGTACTGGCCACCGGACGTCCGTGCTTCCTGCGGTACAACTACTACCAGCAGATGACCTATACGGGGAAACGTTCGCCGTTCCACATCCACGCGCGTATGGCCGCGGACAAGAAAACCGGCCGCATTGTGGCTCTGGAGCATGAATACGCGGTGGACCATGGTCCGTATTGCGAGATGGGCAATGCCCTGACAGGCCGCGGCATCCAGTTCACCGGCTCAGGCTACGACATTCCGAATATCCGGGCGTTGGGGCAGTGCGTCTGCACCAACCACACCTGGGGCTCCGCGTTCCGTGGTTTCGGCGGACCGCAGGCTTTCCTGGCGGGCGAATCCCTGGCGGACGAGCTGGCGTACGCGCTCGGTCAGGATCCTCTGGAATTTCGCTATAACAACTGCTATCGCGAAGGCGCTACAACTCCCACCGGACAAAAACCCGACGTCATCAGTTTTCCGGAAATGTTCGACGCCCTGCGGCCCAAATATCAGGCGGCCAAGGAAAAGGCGGCCAAGGAATCCACGGACGCGGTCAAAAAAGGCGTGGGTCTGGCCCTGGGCATCTACGGCGCGGGTGCTGACGGCGTGGAAAGCGCGGACGTCTTTGTCCAGTACGACGCTGACAACGGCGTGACTGTGGGCGCTTCCTGGGAAGACCACGGACAGGGTGCCGACATCGGCGCCGTGGGTACCGCGCATGAGGCCCTGAGCCCCATGAACATTCCGCCGGACAAAATCCGCTTCAGCTGGCCGGATTCCCTGCTGCAGCCTCCCGCAGGTCCGGCGGGCGCCTCCCGTTCGCAGGTTGTTGTCGGCGGCGCCATTCGTGTGGCTTGCGAAGCCCTGATGCAGGGGCTGAAAAAGGCGGACGGCAGCTTCATGACCTATGATGAAGCCGTGGCCGCAGGCAAACCCACCCGTTTCGACGGCACCTACAGCCTGCCCGGCGAGGTCTGCGATCCGGAAACCGGACTCGGCAGCCCGTTCCTGAGTTTTATGTACGTCATCTACATGTCGGAAGTCTCTGTTGAGATCGCCACCGGCAAGGTCAAAGTGGATAAAATGACCTGCATGGCCGATCTCGGCAAGATCAACAACTTCCTGGCCACCGACGGGCAGATTTACGGATGTATGGCCCAGGGGATCGGCCTGGCGTTGACCGAGGACTTCGAGGACATCAAAAAGCACTCCACAATGGCCGGAGCGGGATTCCCCTATATCGAGAGCATCCCGGACGACATGGAGATTGTCTACTTCGAGAACCATCCTCGCGAGAACGGCCCGTTCGGCGCCTCCGGCTCGGGCGAAGGCCCCATGGTCAGCCCGCATGTCGCCGTCCTGAACGGAATCCGCAACGCCTGCGGAGCTCGAATCTACACACTGCCAGCCAAGCCTGAGAAGGTTTTGGAAGCGCTGAATAATCTGTAATAAGGCGACAGGCCCCCGCAACGCGGGGGCCATGCCTCCTCATTTTTATATTGTTATCAGCGTCGACGCCATAAGACGCCGGCAATCTGCAATCTAAACTAAACGAGGCGAGCTATGATTACTGCGTTTCAACTGGCCAACATGATTTTCACTGGTGCGGGCGCATTGGAAAAAATGCCTGAAACAATCAAGATGAACGGTTTGAAGAAACCGCTTGTTGTAACGGATAAAGGTATTGTGAATGCGGGCCTGGCCAAAAAGGTGGAAGAGGCATTGAGCGCCGCCGACATTCCTTATGCCTTGTATGACGAGGTTGTGGCCAATCCCAATGAAAAGAACGCGGAAGATTCTTTTGCTTTGTACGAAAAAGAAGGCTGCGACTGCCTGATCGGGCTGGGCGGCGGCAGTTCCATGGATGCGGCCAAAGCCTGCGGCATTCTGGCCACCAGCGGCGGTCCCATTGATGCCTACCGCGGCATGGGCTTGCTCAAGGCGGACATTCCTTTTTATATCGCAGTGCCCACCACCGCCGGCACTGGCTCCGAATCCACCTCGGCCTCGATCATCACCAACACCAGAGGCGACCACAACTGGAAAATGGTCATCCTGGACGGTCGGTTGTTGCCCAACGTCGCCGTCATCGATCCGCTGATGATGACCGGCCTGCCGCCGCATATCACCGCTTCCACCGGTATGGACGCCATGACCCATGCACTGGAGGCGTACATTTCCATCGGCGCCATGGAATATACCGACGCCATCGCTATTGGCGCCATCGAACTGGTCTTCAAATATCTGCGCCGGGCCGTGGGCAACGGCAACGATATCGAAGCGCGCGAAAAAATGGCCTATGCCCAGACCATGGCCGGTATGGCCTTCACCAACGCCGGGTTGGGGCTTGTGCACTCCATGGCCCATCCCTTGAGCGCTTTCTACAATATCTCCCACGGCAACGCCAACGCGGTCTGTCTGCCCGTGGTGCTCGAATACAACAAGATCGTCTGCCGCGAGAAAATGGGGCGTATCGCCAAGGCCAGCGGTTTAACTGATCTGGGCAACTATCCGGAAGATGCGGCTGTGGAAGCCATCCAACGAATCAACGATGAAGTGGGCATCCCCAGAACCATCACCGAATGCGCGGAGCAGATCGGGGCGAAAATCGACACCAAGGATATCGAACAGATGTCCGTCGACGCGCTTAACGAAGTTTCCACCTTTACCACGCCAAGAGTCCCTTCTTTGAAGGATATCAAATGGTTGTACCATGAAATCTGGTAGTATGCCGGTGTATGAACTTGCAACTTGAAACCAAACGAGGCGAAGAATTATGATTTCTGCTTTTCAGATGGCCAATATGATTTTTACTGGAGCGGGAGCGCTTGAAAAAGCTCCTGAATCTTTGAAGAACAGTGGATTGAAAAAACCTTTGATTGTCACGGACAAAGGCATTTCCAAAGTCGGATTGGTTGCAAAAGTTGAAGAAGTGCTCAAGCAGGCCGGTTTGGAATACGCGATTTATGACGGCACCGTTCCCAATCCCACGGAAGCCAACGTATCCGAGTCCATCGCCATTTACAGAAGTGAAGGCTGCGACAGCCTGATCGGCCTGGGCGGCGGCAGCTCCATGGATACGGCTAAGGCCTGCGGCGTTTTGGCTACCAGCGGCGGCGACGACATCGGCCCCTATTGCGGACTCGGTATGCTCAAGGCGCCCCTGCCGTTTTACATCGCCATTCCCACCACCGCAGGCACAGGCTCCGAATCTACCTGCATCGCGGTCATCACCAATACCAAGGGCGAACACAAGGTCAAAGGGGGCGTAATGGATCCGCGGCTGCTCCCCAACGTAGCCATCATCGATCCGTTGCTGATGACCGGGCTGCCGCCGCATATCACGGCTTCCACCGGCATGGACGCCATGACCCACGCCGTTGAATCGTACATCGCGCTGGGTGCGTCCGAATATACGGATGCTTTGGCCATGGGCGCCATCAAGTTGATCTTTCAATACCTGCGCCGGGCAGTGGGCAACGGCAACGACGTGGAAGCCCGTGAGAAAATGGGCTACGCGCAGACCATGGCGGGCATCGCTTTCAGTAACGCCGGATTGGGCATCGTCCATTCCATGGCTCACCCCTTGAGCGCCCATTACAACATCGCCCATGGCGACGCCAATGCCGTTATTCTGCCATACGTTTTGAACTTCAACAAAATCGTCTGCCGGGAAAAGCTGGCCAAAGTGGCCCAAGCCAGCGGACTCACGGATCTCGGCAATTATCCCGAAGATACGGCTGTGGCCGCTATCAAACGGCTCAACGCCGAAGTCGGCATTCCCGCCACAATCAGCGAAGCGGCCGCCCGTGTCGGCCTGAAAGTAGACAGCAAAGACATTCCGGTCCTGGCGCAGGATGCCATGAACGATCCCACGTATCCGGGCAATCCGCGCGCGGCAAGCAAGGCGCAGATCGAAGCGCTGTACAACGAATGTTGGTAACCACTCACCGGTAACAAAACACACGTGGCACTGCCGTCTCCCTCTCTTCCCTGCCTGGAGGGAGACGGTCATGCTCTTCTCAATAATAATGCCTGAAGAAGATAATCCATTGTATTTTCGGACAAAGTGTTGGGCTGGCAGCAAAAAATACGCCAGGTTTTTTTCAAAAACCCGGACACCGGCGTAGTCCATTCTGTTTTAACCGCTTTCCGGAACGGCTTTTTTTGTGGTCTTCGAAATCATTCTGATCAATGACGATCTTAAGGACTTTTGAAGCTGGAGCGTGATCCGTTGAGGGATTTGAAAAATCATTGCACTGCACTCTGTCATATGTCTTTGATGCAGTAATTTTCATTGTAATCAATCGGCTATGTAGTAAAATAAAAAATTAACGGAGAATTTTAGTAAATTCATGTCACGAAATTCCTTGTGCGCGTGCTATTAGAGGCGTATGGTAAAAAAAGCATTTAGGAGGATCCTCCGTGGCGTAAACGCGGCCCCCGTTATTTTTTCAAAAGAATTGGAAGGAGTGCGACATGCATACATTCACTTCCGCAAGTTATCTTAGGCAGTTTGAGAATAAGCTTGTGGCGCAGTATGGAGAGTCTGGAGCCAGCGACTTTTACAGCACTTTTTTTTCCTCCAACGGTTCGCGCTCCCTGTTTTGGAAAGAAATTTTCAACGCGCGCAGCAAGTTTCATCGTGGTGATCCCGCTGACTTCAGCCATATCCGGCCGCACATTCTGCGTTCCTGGAAACGTTCCCGTGCGGTGAACGCCCCCTGCGCGGGCATGTCGTCCGTACTTCTCAGCAATGAAGAACTGGAAGTAATTCTTAAGCGCAACGATTTTCTGCTTTCCACAGCCAAGCCTATCATGGCTGAATTATTGGAAAATATTAAGCCAAGCAGTAACTCCATCATCCTCACGGATACGGACGGGGTTTTTTTGCAAACCCTTGGAGATGGCCGCGCCAATGGAGGCTCTACCTGTCTTCTGCCGGGCCTGCTCAGTGGCGAATCCATTGAGGGAACCACTTCCATGGGCATCTGTCTGGTGGAGAAAGAACCCACCTGTGTTCTCGGCTGCGAACATTACAATCCCTATTTTGACGGCTGGTCCTGCGCAGCCGCACCGATTTTTGATTACGAGAACAACATGGTCGCGACGATCTCCCTGACAATGAACAGGGAGAGTTTCAATCATCATACCTATGGTCTGGTTATCGCGGCGGCCAAAGCCATAACCGAACAGATGCGTTTGCGCCATCTGCTGCAGGAGACCCAGACCATAATGGAACTTCTGGGAGAAGCTGTTGTGGTGCTGGATGCCAATGGCTGCATCCGGATGATGAACCGCAACGCCAAACAGCTGTTTCATGTCAAAGAAGATGTGATCGGAATTGATTTTAATGATATAGCAATAACCACAGGTGGCCAGTGCTTCCAGGCCCAGGATAAAAAGGCC
Source organism: Desulfovibrionaceae bacterium (assembly GCA_963677785.2). GTDB lineage: Bacteria > Desulfobacterota > Desulfovibrionia > Desulfovibrionales > Desulfovibrionaceae. The sequence goes on from CAXXDH010000003.1 coordinate 2,549,520, forward strand.
AAAGACAACGAGTGCATCATGCGTTTAACCGACGGCACCATGCTGCAGTGTCTGTATTCCTCGTCTTCCACCCCGGAAGGCGGCCTGTGCGTCACACTTCGTGAAAGCCGGCGCGTGCATAAGCTGACCAACCGCATCACCCGGGCTAAAGCCGTTTATACCTTTTCCGACATCCAGGGCACTTCCGACCAGATGCGCCGGGCGTTGCGCATGGCGCGCAAGGCCAGTGAAAATTCCATGACCACGTTGATTCTCGGAGAAAGCGGCGTGGGCAAGGAGCTTTTCGCCCAGGCTATCCACAACGGCGGCGACAGACGCGACCAGCCCTTTATCGTTATCAACTGCGGCGCCATTCCTCGTGATCTGGTGCAGAGCGAGCTGTTCGGTTATGAAGCCGGCGCGTTTACCGGGGCCACCCGCCAGGGCGCTCCCGGCAAGTTCGAACTCGCCGATGGGGGAACGTTGTTTCTGGATGAAATCGGCGACATGCCCTTGTCGGCCCAGGTCAGCCTGCTGCGGGTGCTGCAGGAAGGAGAGGTGACCCGTGTGGGTGGCAAACGGCCGCACCGCGTAAATGTCCGCGTTGTTGCGGCCACGCACCGGGATCTGGCCAAAGCGGTCGAGAACGGAACTTTTCGCCATGACCTGTATTACCGGCTTAATGTTTTGGTCATCAAGGTTCCCGACCTCGGCGAACGCCGCAGCGATATTCCGGTGCTTGCCAACTTTTTTCTGTCCAAAATAGCAAAAACACTGGACAAACAGCTGACAGGGTTCAGCCCTGAATCCATGAAATGCTTGAAAGCCTACAATTGGCCGGGCAACATCCGCGAGCTGGAAAACATGGTCGAACGGACAGCCGTCATGGCGGACGGGCCGTTGATCAACAAAGAAGACCTGCTCCCGGAATTCTGGACGACGGTTCCCCAGACTCCGCTGGAAGAAAAGGTCTCCATTCCTGGAAACATGGCCGTTGAGCCCGAATCAGGCCCTGGCAAACGGCCCAACCAGGACAAGCAGCGTGTCGTTGACGCGCTGCAAAAAGCCCGCGGCAATGTCCGGGCCGCGGCCAAGGACGTAGGAGTGTCCCGAGTGACGCTCTATGCGCACATCCGCCGCTACGGTCTCTCGCTGGAATCATTTCGACAGCAGCGGCAGTGAGTTGGGAACAACGTTTCCCGCGAAACGGTCCTAATAGTAAATATGCCTTCGTATTTTCCCATTGCGCCATTGGTTCATTTTCGAAAAGGCGCTTGTAACAATACCAATTAAAATGTTTACATTTTTTTATAGTTTGCTATATGCAAAAAATAGACGAATTAGGAGTGCCTGCTAGATAGTAATTCAAGTCATATTTTATTGCAGTCCGTCCGGGAGGAGTCATGCCAGTTCTGGAGTATAGTCTGCGTACTTTCGGCATCGTTATTCTCGCTGTGGGCCTTTTGCTTCTTGGAATAGGCTCTTACCGTGACGGAACCCTGCTGCATATTTATAGCAACATTTCGTGGCTGAAAATTCTCTATACGGCGATTATCCTGAGCATTGCCTGTTTGTTTCTTTTTGAAGCCCATCGAGTCTGGTTCGACGACCAGATCCGGCTCGGGACTTTCCGTTATTACGATGCAGCAGCCGAACAAGCCAACCGCGGCAAGGAACTGGTGCTCCGGATTGCCGGCCACCATAGCAGGCTACGCCGCCAGTTTGCAGAGAGCCAGCCTTCCGACGACGAATGCGGGGAGAGCCTACAGCTGGCCATTCAGCCGATTAAGCGGCCGCAGCAGGTGTTGCAGGACATCGATATCACCGTCCAGGAGGTGAATGTCAGCGCAATTTTGAGGCGTCTGCAAAGTTGGTTCAGTTCACCCAAGGAAATTACCGGCATGGTGTTCAATGTCAGCAATCATTTCGACATCACGCTTCAATTTCCCGAGTCCGGCTATACGCTGAAAGACGGCAGCACCGTTGCCAGCGCAATGTACTTTTCGGATCTGAAAGATCTAGACGAGGCTGCCTTCGAGGCTGCCTGCGGAATAATTTGGCTTGACGCGGCGCGTGCACAAGCCGACATCGCGCGCATCAATTACCAGGAATTCTGCACTTGGACGCGCCACTGGTCCCGCTACCTCCGTCTGGCACGAAGATACGCCTTTTCGGGCGAATTGACCGATTCAGAGATACAACAGGTCGAATCCTTACGAACAAGTATATCCAAGGCGATCGAAGCCGGCGCCACCTATGCCAAGTTCTGGGAGTTGCGCGCGGATCTTGTGGGGTTGTTGCCGGCGGAGCGCAGGGCGGAACTGCGGAAAGAAAAACAGAATGACGAGCTCGTATACCTTGCCAAAGTTCTTGCCGACACCAAAGGCCAGGCCAGTGGAGAAACCCTGTATCGGGCCCTGGCCTTAGCCCGGCCTGCTTTGTGCGTTCAGAAGGGAGAGCTTGCGCTGTCTAGGGAGGTAGAAAAGGGGAGCGAACAGATCAGCAAACTGTGGGGGTGTGTCTTTAAACTGGATGAGTCCAAAGAGGCGGTAAAACGCGCTGCAAAAGCCACCGGCCTGTTCCGGATTGTCCGCAAAGACGATTCGGAAGCACTGCAGCAGTTATGGCAGTTGGGGTTTGCCATTGGTGAGGGGCTGATTGCGACAGCCAGTTATTCCATCATCGGCAAGCTTCATGCGACAGAGAGTAATCAGCTGATTACTATACCTGACTCCTTTACGGCAGAATTTGTTTTTGCCGACAGTCCGCCGCAAGAGGGGGATACGGGAATCCGCCGTCACAAAGTAAAAAGGATCTTCCATCTAGGAAAACTCGGTATCTCCGGGCTTTCATTACTAGAAATCGAGGGGCACAACTGCGATGCGTTTCCTCCTTTGAATATTAATCTGAACGCCGTGGAAGGCTTAGATGAAAAGGATTTTATTTGCATCATCGGGTACCCTGCTTTTAATAGCAGACTCCCCAAAGAATTTCTCACGGTTTTATTTGGAGATAAGAAAAACAGGTGCAAGCGGGCCATGCCCGGACGGGTGATCAGCTTGCCGCCTACAAATGCCGCGGAACAGTTCTCTGCATCTGGCGAAAACGCGATCATTGTTGATGCGAGCACCACCGGGGGAACAGGAGGGGGGCCATTGATAGACCTGGCAAGCGGCGAACTTGTCGGCGTTCATTTCGCTGGTTCATGGCAAGATATTGGGCAGGGTAAATTTGGCTATTCCGCGCCGCTCCAATGGCTTTTTCCGGGCGACAGGCTGCGTAATTTTTTGAACGCGCCCTCCGCTACGCTCACTATGGATTCAATTGTGGCCCAGGTTCCTGATGTGAACACGCGGGATGAACAGACTATTATTGCAGAGCTCACGCCTGCCGGGCACATTGAAAAAAAACTGTCGAAGAACGAGCCAGAGTGCAGCTTAAGTGCAGCCGGTTACCAAATGGATTTTCTCTCCACGACAATATCTTTGCCACAGGTCATGCGTGGTGCGAAACAGGCGAGTGAACCGTTGCATTATACGCATTTCAGCATCGTTATGAACACGCATCAAGATAGGAGAATAGCCTTCTTTACTGCAGAGAACATAGATGGAACGTCCTTGCTTCCTGTTCGAAAAAACATTGAATGGCGTGTCGATCCTCGATTGGATCAGACAATGCAGACTGATTATAATTTATATAGAATGAATATTTTAGATCGTGGACATCTCGTACGCCGTAAAAATGTCGCCTGGGGCAATGAGGATGAAGCACAATGTGCAGGAAGTGCGACTCAATATTATACCAATGCAACGCCACAACTTAAAACTTTCAATCAATCTACATGGCTTCTACTCGAAGATGCACTTTTATCCTACATTACGGAGCATGAAACACGCGCCTCTATTTTTTCTGGGCCTGTTTTTGAGGAGGCTGATCCCATGTACCGCACGATTAAAATTCCTCAGGCTTATTGGAAGATCATGATCGCCATCGAGAATGAGCGGCCCAGGGTTGCAGGCTATATGCTCAGACAACGGGCCGCGGTCGCCGAAGAAGATCTCAGTGGCGATGCCGTACCATTCGATTTCGTCAACAGCCGGATAAAAATTACTGAAATAGAAAAAATTACGGGAATCGATTTCGGCCCGCTGCGCAATTTTGAGGAATTGAAATTCTGATAAGGCCAGCATATGGCAGCCTTATTGTAGCACAAGCGGGTTTTGCCCTTTTGCTTTTGCTTGCTGTTAGTTCCTGATATTTCATGCCCTCCAAAAAACTTGTGCTATGGAGTCACTCATCAAATATGAAGGATAGTAGTTGTTCAAGGAGTAAGGGGAGCTCCTAATAAGCAAAGGGCTCCTGATTCCGGACTTGAAACAAGAAAGGCAGGCCCGTGGGCTTGGCGGGGTGAATATCGTCGGACCAGAGCATGTAATTTTCGCCGATGACCGTGGTGATGGCCCCGGGTACGGGCAGGGTGATCTGCTTCAGGGCTTCCTCCTCGGGCTGAATTCTGCCCGCGACGCGTACCCATTGGCCGTTCTCAAAGGCGTCTGGAGAGGGTACTTTGACAAGATACGCCGTGGCGGCGGCGTCCGCGAAGCAGCAGGTGATCAGCAGGCGCGCCACAGCTATCACTCCGGCCGCGTCCAGCACGGGCGTACGCACCACACTTCCTTGAATCACGAATCCGTCGCCCGGCTTGGCGCGTCCGTCGCCATCCAGGATAATCAGCTCGGCCTGGTTGATTTTAACGTATTCCTTGCCGTCGATAGTCAGGCGCGGAGATTTTTGCTCCTGCGTAGGTTCTGGCAATCCGGTGAAGGACAGAGGCGGATCGTCCGGTCCCAGATCTTCCAGAGAGGCTTCGTGTTCGGCGCCCATGAAAGGCGTGGGCAATGTGGTTGAGGCGTATGTGATGCTGCAGAGCAGCAGCAGCGCGCCCAATTCGCTTGCTTTGGGCTTTTGGGCTTTGTTGAAAAAGGTCGCAATACCCAGAATGATGATCGAGGCTCCTGCCGCAAAACTGAGCCAGCTGTATTTGGGATGAATATAACGCCAATACTCGGATGAGCAGGCCAGAAAGACCATGAAAGAGCCCACGGCGCAGAACAGGCAGGTTTCGCACAGGCGCAGAAAAGAGGCCATATCAATCGCCTCCCAGGGAGAGCACCAGTCCCATAGCGTAAACGGCGATCACAGGTACGAGCGTCAAAGCCAGAGCCAGCCGTTTCTGGAATACGGCGAAAAACATGGGGATGAGTTTGAGATCTACCATGGGGCCCACGGCCATGAAGGCGACTTTCGCGCCCAGGGGAAAAGAGGCGAAGGATGCCGCCACAAAGGCGTCGGCCTCGGAGCAGATGGACAACAGAATGGCCAGCAGCATCAACCCGCCCACGGCGATGAACGGATTGCCGGTGAACCATTCGACGGTTTCCGGGGGCAGCCAGGTTTTGAACCCCGCGGCCACAACAGCGCCGAATATCAAAAAGCGGGACATGGAGAGGAATTCGGCCGCCGTATGAAACAGGATGCTCGCAACGCGGCTACTGCTTTGCACAGAAGCGCAGCAGCCGCAGGCGCAGCCATGCTCATGCTCGTGCATGTGACCAGGCGTATGCTCGTGCGTGTGCCCGTCCGCGTGATCATCTTCCAGGGCGAGTTCATGAAACTGCTCCAGCACAGGGCCGTGCCGCAGCACAAGATGGGCGTCGGCCTCGCCCAGCGTAAGCGCGAGCCCCACAGCCGGGACGATGACTAAAAAAACGCGCAGCACCACGACGCTCACGTCGCCTTGAAACGCGAACAGAGTGGAGGCCATGACAATGGGGTTCACCACCGGGGCGGCCATCATGTAGGGGATGGCGCAGCGCGGGGGGACTCCTTTGAGCAAAAGCCTGCGCGCCACGGGGACGATGCCGCATTCGCAGGTGGGCAAAAGCATGCCGGCGAACAGGCCGACGGCGATCTGCCCGGAAGCGCTTTTGGGCAGACGGCGCAGCAGGGTTTCTTGCGGCACCAGCACTTCGAGCAGGGCGCCGATGAAAGAACCGAGCAGCAGAAACGGGGCGGATTCCATAAAAATCGCTGTTGCCGCAGTGGCGAATATTCCAAGAGTGTCTGTCAACATGGGGAGTCGGGGGTTGGGTAGTGATTGTTATGCATTCGGAACATGCAGAAATAGAGAACACCAAAATGGAATAGCAGAGCAGGATGCTATCCGCAGTCCGGACGAAAGTCCAGTTTCCCGGGCACTGCATTTTGGCGCACGATGCCGGCGGCGTGCGTACGGGGTGTTTACTGCAGAATGCGAAAGGATTTTCCGATTATGCCGGTCAAGGGGTTGTACCGGGCTTTTTGCTGTTGCGGATACCTGAGTTCGAAGCTGTAGAGTACGTCCTGCCTGAGCAGGGTCTTCTGATAGAAAATCCGCCCGTCAGGTTCGTAGCCCGAGATGACGAACCAGTCGGCGCGTTTGGCCGTGTAGGTTGTCCGGCGGCCGTTGCGGCTGGAGTCGGATGCGAGCAACGCATCTAGGGACTGGTCCAGGGCATTATAGGCGCCGTAAGCGATGAGTACGGCCCTGCCGTCTTTGGATACAAAGGTCTGGCCGTCGCCGTTGGCGGATTCGCCCTGCGGATAGAGCAGGTCCTGCGGATAGCCGATGGCAAAGCCGAAACGCTGATTGACGTACGTGGCCATATCCCCGCAGAACGCCGGGGCAGCGTAGAGACAGATGATGACCGTAAGCAGTGCGCAAGCGAATCGTGGTTTCATGGCAGTCCTTCTCCCTGGTTTTGCTGCAGGTAGGTGTGCGGCGACAGGCCGCAATAGCGCTTGAAAACGCGTATGAGATGGCTCTGGTCCGTAAAGCCGCAGGCCAGTGCTGTTTCGGCATGGGGCACCCCCTGCTGCAGCATCCGGGCGGCCTGGCGAACGCGGTGGCGCGCCAGATAGGCCTGGGGCGAGACGCCGACTTCTTTGCAGAACACCCGCTGCAGGTGGCAGGGGCTGAGTCCGGCCACATCCGCGAAGCTGTCCAGGCTGAGTTTTTCGGCAAAATTGTTGTGGATACAGGTGCGTACGCGTTGAACCGACTCTCGTTTGCCGCGGGTCGTGCCGTCGCCGCCGAATCTATGCCGCATACGTAGCGTACGGATGATCTTGTCGAGCAGATCCCGGCGGTGCTGCAGCTTTCCTGATGTTTCAAAGGCCAGCTGCAATTGCCGGATGTCGGCCGCGAGCCCCCAGTCCTGAAACACGGGCGCGTGGCTGCTATCCTCGGGCAGCAGGTCCGGCCGAAAGCAGATGACACGATAGGCATGCTCCCTGCTGCAAAGGCAGCGGTGCGCGGTCCTGGGGGGAATTAGGAACAGCTCTCCGGGAGACACTGCGTACTGCGCGGACGCATAGCCGATCATACGCAGCCCTTGTTCGCACAGGCCCAGCACGTAGCGCGCGTGCACATGGGGCGCAAAATCCTGCGTGAGCCCGAAGCCGCGTACGGCTGTGGCTTCGGGCATGTCTTCAGGGGCGAAAAAGCGGATGCTGCGCTTCTGCGTCATGGGTCTGACTTATCGTAAAGGTGGAAAAAATTTGGCCAACAGGACCAGCCCGTTGTCCCCGGCCCGCAGTTCGTGCGGGCAGCCTCTGGGAATGACGCTCATGGCGCCCGGCGCGTAGGGAATTTCTTTGCCGTCCAGAAGCATCTCTCCGGCCCCCTCGAGCACCTCGTGCAGTTCCCACTGCGGATCATGCGTATGCAGGGAAAGCGACGCCCCCGGCTCCAGGCAAACCAAGTGGCAGCTCAGGGCCTGGCCGGTGTGCTCGCCTGCTACCAGGTGTTTAAGGCGTACGCCGGCGCAGCTCGGATGCGCATTCCATTCTTTGTCTGTACACGAGTATGCTCCCGCAGCCAAGGCCACCCGGCCTGATTCGAATTCCATTGCGTTCATGACGTACCTCCATGTTTATGTTTTGGAGGCACCATACGCGCCGGCCGGTACGCGCGTATTGGATAATCTTGTCATGGAGCAATCAAGCAGCGGCAAAGGGGGAAAGAGGCTGGAGTTGCGGCTCAGTCAATATCTCCTGGTATGCTTTTCTGCAGCCCGTACTGCTCGATGAGCGTATTTATGGCGCGCATCAGAGGTTGCATTTCCTGCTCCAGGTTTTTGGGTGTATTGCGGAGCATTTTCTGCTCCAGGTCCATGGCCGCATGCTGCAGCTCCACGGCACCCATGGTTGCGGCCGTGCTTTTGATGGTGTGTACGGTGTTCCGGATCTCTGAAGGCGCAAACAGCTCGTTGGCGGAATGTTGCACCAGAAGTTGTTTTTTCAGGCCGCGCAGTTCTTCCAGGGACAACATGAGGATGTTTTGATAGGAATCTTCGTCCAGAGCTAGGCGCAAGCGGGCGGTTTCGCTATCCAGTACGGGATGTTCACGGCGTTGCGAAGCGGTTGTCTGGGGCGGGGCGGCGGAACCTGAAGGGAGATCGCTCGGGTAGAGGAGTTTATTGATACGCGAAGCCAGTTCATGAAAACTGATGGGTTTGAGCATGAAATCGTTGACAGCGACTCCCTGGCATTGTTCCTGCGCGTCTGTGAGACTGTAGGCAGTGAGCACGATGATGGGGATGTTTGGATTGCGTACGCCGTCCTGGCCCGCGCGGATGCGCCGGATGGCCTCGATGCCGTTCATCCGGGGCATTTCCAGATCCATCAGGACGATGTCGAAGGTGGCTTTGGACAGGGCTTCAAGGGCTTCCTGTCCGTCCCCCACGGCGGCCGTGGCATAGCCAAGGCGCGATAGATGGGCCACGGCAACCTTGACGTTGATGAGGTTGTCGTCCGCGATCAGCACCCTGAGGCCCGGCGCTCCCTGAAGAAGAGGCTGGGAATGCCGGCCTTGGCGGACGTTCTCCTCGAGGCCGGGATCGAGGAAAATGGTGAAGGAAAACACGCTGCCTTTCCGGGGGGCGGAACGGGCCTGGATGCTGCCGCCCATGAGTTTGACGAGTTCCTTGCAGATGGAAAGCCCAAGTCCGGTGCCCTCGGATCCGCTTCTTATGTGCGCCTGGGCATAATCCTCAAAAATATGCGACAGGTGTTCGGCTGGAATGCCCATACCCGTATCTGATACGGTAAAATGCAGTTGTATGCGTTTATCCTGATCCGCAATCCGTTCGACACGGACGTTCACTCGCCCCTGGTCGGTGAATTTGATGGCGTTGCCCGCGAGATTGACCAGAATCTGGCGCAACCGCTGCGGGTCCCCTTGTACGAAGCGCGGCACATTTTCAGTTTCTTGCCAGTGCAGTTCGATGTTTTTGGCCGTTGCGAGAACGGAGAGTCCTTTGAGCGTGCCCCGAACAAGCTGGTGCAGGTCGAAATGTTGGATATCCAGCTTGAGTTTGTTGGCTTCGGCCTTGCTGAAGTCCAGAACGTCGTTGACTACGTCCAGAAGATGTTCTCCGCATTGGCGCACGGTGCACAGCTGGTCCCGCTGCTCCGAAGTGAGCGGGCTGTCCAGAACCAGTTCCGTGAGCCCGATGATGGCGTTCATGGGCGTACGGATTTCATGGCTGACCTTGGCGATGAAGGTGTTTTTGGCCCTGTTGGTGGCCCTGGCAACGTCGTTGGCGCGGCGCAGGGCATTGACCCGTTCGGACAGCGCGAGCATCAGCAGCAGGCCCGTCATTGCCGAGCAAAGCAAAAGAACGTGGTAGGCAGTAACCGGAGAGTAGGGAATTATGTCTGCGTAAGTGAGAAAATCCATTGTGCCGCTAAAAGTCCAGACCGACCAGGCCGCCAGGAAAAATCCGTTTTTTGTTTGGGTGCGTTTGGCAATGCCAATACAGGTGGCCAGGGCAAAAGCTGGTCCGAGCGTCAGAAGGAACACAAAAAACAAACAGTAGGGATAAAAATATTGCTTGTTGATCCAGATGCAGCCCAAGGCAAGGAGAAAGGAAAAGACCATGTAGAAGATGAAAATCAGATGCCAGCGCGGCGCATTGGTTTTCAGGTCATGAAATTTAATGGCCAACAGGCCTGAGGTGACCGCGATAAGACCGAGTAAAACGTAATAAACGGCATTCCAGAGCAGCAGATTGGTCTGGTTGCAAAAGAGAACGACAACACCTGTGGCAACGAGAGACAGCATGAGCTCTGTGAGAGCATAGATCACGATCCAGACAAAGCGGAATTCCCGCATGGTAATGCTCATGGCCAGGGCAAAGATGATCAACGAGACTATGATGCCGAAATAGATGCTGTATACAAAATTCTGGCCGCGCAGGTTTTGAACATACTGGTCCGCGGTTTTAACCACCAGAGGCAGGGGCTGGTCCTGGCCGGAAAGATGGATGAAAAAGGTTTTTTCCTGATTGTTTCGCAAAAAGAAGGCCAGGGCAAAAGGCGTGGTCTTGTTGAACTCCTTGGTCAGTATGCCGTTGCTGACCGTTTGATATTTTGTGAAGAGTGTGTTTCCATCATTTTGTCGTTCAAAAAAAGCAAACGAGGTGAACCCGATCCAATCCCAGTAACTCGGCCATTTGGTGCTCAGGATAAAATGGCCGTCTTTCGTCCGGGAGCGGACGCGCAACTTGAGCCAGTAGCCCGGGGCTTTTTCGTTGAGCCAGACCACATCGCTGTCCGCCGCGGGCGGTGAAAAAACAGAAGTGGAAAAGATTTCCTCAACCTGTAACGGTTTGCTGCCGGCTGGACGTATATACGTAAAGGGAGCGGCGTTCCAAGTTTGCTGCGCCTGGTCGAGAGCGAGAACTCTCTCTTGCATTTTGCTCCAACCTGACGGAGGAACAAGGCAATGCAAAAGCAAAAAGAGCAGAAGAGATGAATAAGTATTATATTTCAAATGGTTATTCTGTCTTCTCGGTAAAAGATAAAACTTCAGATAATTTTTTTATATAGCTGATGCAACAGACTGTCCAGAAATGATCTCTGAAGAGGCAACAGGTGCGGACACCCCCTGCAGCCGGGACGAATCAGGGACGGAAAGCGGTAATCATGCCATACGGGAGCAAAAAATGTCCTCGAGGCAAGTAATACAGTTGGCAATGGTGATTTTTGTCTGCCTGGTCTTCTTTTTCAAGGGGAGTCCGGAAGCAGTGGCGCAGGAACAGGCAAGCACCAGCCTGCTTGTCTGGCAAAATTATTCCTCCGGAGACGTTGTCTGGTGGAAAGTCAATGACCAGGGCGAGATTGTCAGCCAGAAGCAGTCAACGGGCTGGGGCCTGGTTTCCGATACCGAAAAAGTTCCGCAGGGCTGGGAGCTTGTCGGCAGTTACCCCTCGGGTGATCTGCGTATTCTGATCTGGCATAATCGCGAGAAAGGTCTGGTGGCTTATTGGCGGATAACGGCCGACGGCCGCCTGGTCGATGTGGACGATACGGGCTGGGGCCTGGTTTCCTCTGACATGCGCGTAGGTTCGAATTGGGAACTGACGGACATTACCAAGGTTGGAGAGCACGAGGTGCTTTTCTGGCGCAATCTGGTCAACGGAATGGTCGCTTTCTGGCGGCTGAATTCGGACAGCACGCTTCTGGACAGTCTGCAGGGCAGTGGCTGGGGCTACGTGGCCGAAGGCGTGGACCTTTCCAAGGGCTGGGTGCTCGGCGGGATCGTGGAAGTCAACGGCGGGACCACCATGATCTGGCGCAATGAAGCGGCCGGACAGCTGGCGTTTTGGCGGATCAACGCGCGGGATTGCACGATGCAGGATATCCAAAAGGGCAGCGGCTGGGGGCTGGTGTCCGATCAGGTCAAGGTGGCCTCCAACTGGAAACTGCGCGCGGTTGTGGTGGTGGCGGATCAGCCCATGCTGCTTTGGCAAAACAGTACCAATGGCGCCATCGCCTATTGGAAGCTGACTTCCGACGGGGAGCTCGCGGACGACGTGGAAGGCAGCGGCTGGGGGCTGGTGAAAATGGATCTGTCTCTGGATCAGGGCTATATTTTCGCGGGCGCCACCGTTGTGGACCAACGGGTCCTGTTTTTTCTGCAGCATGCGGAGACCGGCGCCGTGTACCACGTCACACTGGACCCCGCGAACCCGGCGGCCTTTCAGTCCATGTCTACCGATAAAACCGCCCGGGCGCAGAACGCATCAAGCAACTCCGGCCTGGTGGCCCAGGATCTGCGTATGGATACGTCCTGGACCCTGCGGGGCATCCTGAAGAGTTCGGAATGAGTCGTGCGGGCAAAGCATTTGACCTTGAATTCCAGTGTGTTCGGCCGAACACACTTACCATGGCAAGTACCCGAAGCAGCCTCTTGACCATTGCGCCTCTTTTTTGATAAAAATATTCTCTTGAGTCTGCGCCAGTAGCTCAGTAGGATAGAGCAACGGCCTTCTAAGCCGTCGGCCGAGGGTTCGAATCCTTCCTGGCGCGCCATAGAAATCAAGCCCTTACGGTGAATAGTCGTGAGGGCTTTTTTCGTCGATGTAGGAAATTCCACCAAAATTCCACCACTTTTATAATTACGAGCAGTGAAAGGTAGTGAAGGTTGAAGGCTGATTTTATCTGTAGGGCTGATTCAGTTGGTTAGGGTACCCCTGCGAGAATGACAGAGAGGATGGAGACAGCTGTTAATCTTTCGACTTCTTTATTCAGCGGGAGCGGGATTTTTTTATATTTACACAGTACGAAACGTCACTAACGTCACAAACGTCACTATCCCTTATATAATAATATGTTACATGCGTGACGTTTTGTTTTTCTCATGTCACCAAACGTCACTGCACATTTTTTTCAGATTTATACCTCAGGAAACGTCACTAACGTCACACATGTCACGAAGCCAGATATAGCAAGGGCTCCAGGGCGTGACGTTTTAAAAACCACATGTCACCAAACGTCACTTTTCACGGCCCAGGAAAAACGCTCCGGCTTCAAAATACAAGGCCGAAGCTGTAAAAGTCGCAGCCGAATTACCTTACTCTCTCCGGCTGCGCAAAAGCCCCCATTTTCTGATTGCCTCCCGACTCCCCACAGACTACCTTCCCGCCCATGAACACCGAAACCATCACCCTATGGCTTGAGGAAGGCCAGGACGTTGACGACGCAATAGACGCCTACCTGTTTGAGCATCCCGACCATGCCGGGCGGGACTTCTTTGTTGTCGATATGTTCAGCGATGATGAGGAGGAAGACAACCTGGGACCGCCGTTTGGTCCCACATTAAAAGTCTGATATTCCAGTATGATAAGTCTGAAAAGGCCTGTTTTGGTCCCACCCATTGCGGTGGATTGAATTCAGCGTGGTTCTTCAACGGATCGTTAACAGGCGTTAGGGAAATCGTTGAACGAACGTCAATGACCGTAGAAGCATGCCCCACCGGGGAACAAAACTTGTGTCTCACTCCTGAGAAGCAAAGCCGGTTGTGTCTCGTTCCCGCCCAAATCTGAGCCACAACGCCACACCTCCACAAAACTACGCTCCCAAATCGATTCTAAGCGCCGTTTCTCATTTTTATAGACAAAGTACCAAGCCGCTTCCGTTCGTCGCTCCTGAGAGCCATTCTGTGTGAAATTCAAAGGGACAGGCTTTTATTGTGAGTTGCCGGGAGAAAGATCCCGCTGAAGAACCATGACTTCCATTTTCCAGAGTGTTCACTTTGCCCGGCCTGTAGTGCGTACTTTTGGGCCCGGTGATCTTTACGCCTGCATCCTGACTGAGTTTTCTTTTTCGGGGGTGCGTACTTTTTGCGGGTAGATGGTGCGGACTTTGGAGAGCCATGAACGATAGCGATAACCCAGCGACAGCAGAACGACCGCCCAACAATCCCCCGGTGAAATCTCAGCGTTTGCCCGGCCAACCCCAGGGCTACCCCAAGCGAACGCCAGCAATGAGCATTGCAAAGCCCTCCTGACACCTGCAGCAGTATCCATCATGTCGGAATCGTGGAATTTAACACAGAAATAACTCTGTAAGCCTCGAAAGACGGAATCATGATACAAAGTCCATGAAATGAAAAAGCGTGCCTTAGAATCAAAATATGGAGGCCGGTTTTCTCCCGACTGAGGAAAATGCGTGTGGTTATCCCTGGTAGATGGATGTTCTCGCCTTGGTAGTCCTTTCCTCGGAAAGGTTATGCCCGAGCATTGCCTAGGTTGTGCTTTGGCATTGCCCATTTATGCCGGGAGCAATACGGATTTATGCGCTGCGCATCGAGGGGAGAGAAATCCTTCTGAGGTTCTGAGACTTTCTGCCGGGATTTGTGCTTGTGACTTTATCGGGCATCACCCGTGACTCTGGTGTGACATTTGGAACTGTCGTCTTCAGGCATGCATATTCTCTGGCTTTGCGCTCTATCTGGGCAGCGTGACATGTCCGTGACTTCGACGTGACTGCATGCTTTACTTCTGGTCTGACATCGGTCTGACATCGGTCTGACCTTCTATAGCATACTGATTCCACAAGGAAAAAAGACGTAGAGAAGCGATTCCAGGGAGCGTTACATCTGCGTTTCAATCTGCAGGAGTCTCCCCGACTTTCCTGGAGGGCAATTTTATGTGCGCCTTATGTGATCAGGAAGCACCTACGCCGGGGGGATGGTGGCCGATGCGCCAGAAACTGCGAAAAAATGAGGGGATTTTGCACCGATATCGGGGCAAGTGGCACTTAAACAGGCTTGCTTTTAAGGAAACAGGCTCGTTTGATACGCGCAGCCTTCACCTATTGGAAAGGGCCGCCTACATCGAAATGCAAGCAGCCCTCAAATGGTTCGGATAGTTTTGGGGATCAATCAATTCCAATTAAAAAAAACTTTGAGCTTGTTCCCATGGGAAAAAGGCAAAAAGCCGTCTTTCTGTAGCCGGCCCACAACAATACCGGGAGCAATTCCGATGGATTTTGCAAACTGCTCAATCTCTTTATTGGAATGGTTCCACGTGGAGACAAAACGGCTCAAGGCAGCCTTAGGAATCAATTTGTTTCGAGCAAATTCATTTGCTTCATTTTCCTTGTCGGACTCCTCCCCATCGTTTTCAATGAACAGAGCTTTACGCCCGTGTTTAATGACATGAGCAGCTTCATGAAAAAAAGAAAACCACAGATGGTCGTTAGTTTTATACCTCAAGGACAGTTGAATAACTGCTTTATCCCCCATCCACCTTGTTGCACCAGAAACGCCCGTATGGGGAAGTTCCTTTACAAAAACAACTGCAACACCGGCTGAAGCGCAAAGTTCGACAAGCTTTGGCTGAAAAATTTCCGGGGGCGCCAAAGTCAATTCGCGAACCTCTTCAAGAACCTCTTGAAAGCGAACTCTGTCATAAGGTGCGCATTCGATCTCTTGAGCCTTGAGTTCTCCCATGCGCAACCAAGCAGAGACGGCTTCGGGGATAACTTCATAACACTGCGCCTGACGGTAATTCACTTCATACTTTCCCCAGACAAGGCCCCACTGTTCAGGGGAAACTACACCCAAAAATCGTAACAACTCAGCAAGTTGGTCAACTGCTCTTGAAGCCTTTGAGATCCATCCTTCTTTTACCATCTCCTTAATTGGAAATTTTTTGAGCCAATCGCAATGAACTTGAAGCCGCTCCATTGCCTCAAAGCGTGCCCGGTCCTCCTGGTATTGGCTTTCCAAATTATTCCAAAAATGGGCTGGTCTCCCAAGCGTCAATTCGAATTTTAGGGCTGTTTCAGGGGTAATTGGAGACTTCCCCTTTATGATCTCATTTATAGTTTTCCTCGCAAGTCCGGTTCTAAGCGCGAGATCTACCTGGGACATCTCATAAGCTTCAAGATACTCCTCAAGCACATCGCCTGGAGTTACGAGGTAATCAGGAACGTATTTATTTTGAAAGGTCTCAGTTCTTGTTGTCATGAGTATCCTCCACTCCCAAAATTTTTACAGCTGTAACCCTTTCCCAATCAAGCCCCCCATCTTCCTTTATAGGTACGGGCGCGTGGTTTGGAATAAAAATTAAGCGATAGGGTTGTGCCAAATCCATAGAGAGCTGGAACTCTTTTTTCCTTTTTCCCTCCGCTAGCTCATGGCATTTTTCAGGACCACTTTTTGGGGGCCAAAAATCATACAACGATGCTGCAGCCCTTATAGCCTTTTGTCTGGCTTGTATTCGTTTGGTCTGTTTGGGGCCATAATTCTTTATGAGCCTCTTTTCTTCGTTGAATTCCTTTTCGATCTTCTTGTTCTTATAAGATATGTTCATGTTGCCTCATAGTCAACGAAAAAGAGTAACCTAGTGGGTTAACAAAATGTAAGGATTATGTGCTCAGACTTTTAGCAGCCGTCGCGAAAGAAAGCAAGAGGAAAAGCGATATTGTTGACATGAGAAACTAAAAATAGCGGATATACGGATAAGGCAACAAACCACAAAAAAGCCTCACCATGGGCCAGGACCGGGGGGCTACAATTGCCCAAGATGCTGCGTCCCATGTGAGGCTATTGCCGCAATCCTGAAGGACATGTCCGGCCCACAATTGGCCGGGGTTCTTCAGGCGCGGTGAATATAGTATAAACACGGCCGGGAATTGTGGCAATAATTTGCACCGAAATTGACAGGCCGTTACTTAACCCCCAAACGCACAGTAACCATCTGCGATCACAGACGATCAAAGGCCACGAACACGTCAAAAAGTATTTTTTCCATGGGGTTAAGCAAAAATGAAGTAACTGGCCCGATGATCTCCCTCAGTAGTTCATATTTAGGCTGTCCCTGACCACTTTTCCCGGCTGAAATTTGGTTACCTTTTCAGGAGATGCACACCTTAACCCCTGATTCATACATAACCATATACGATAATGAGGCTTTCTCGAGCTGGAATGCCCCAAAAACATTTTTTCCCATGGGGTTTAGGTAAAGTTAAGGTGTTGGCCCGATAATCCCCTCATTCTGGAGCCTTGCGAGGACCTCGGGGCTCAGGTCCAGGGGCATGCCGTTTTCCCTCTCGGTGGCCCATATTCAGACTGTATCGAAACAGACATTGCGTTTTGAAAACGTGATATTTCGTGAGCAGTATTTTCATCGCAGTCCCGGCCTTCAGTCCAGAGATCACGCCAAAAACCGCCTATTTTTGATGCGGAACGTTCCGATACGTGTATCGAAACAAAACGGCCAAATTTACACCGAATTCGGAACATTTTGCAGGGCTAAAACTTGGATGATTCCCAGGTGTTGAGAGCCTCGAATTTGAACCTCCGTATATTAACCCCTGATTTTCTGTAACGACAGAAAACGACAGGTCTTTCTCTGGTTCGCACACCCAAAAAACTATTTTCCTGGTGAAGGTAAGTTAAGGTGTTGGTGAAAAATGCGACTTGTAAATTGCCGGCTGTTTCGGAACAAAATCACTATTTTTTCAACTTGTGTTTTCTTGGTGCCCTACTAGCGGTTTTTGTCGGGTCTATGCCGCTTCCTCCCCCCACAAAAACAGAAGGAAGGAACCCCACCTCGAAGCAGGATCCCTTCCCATTTTTTGAGCCTGTACTTTGCTCTACGTCAGGCCGTTCCGCTTATTGTTTCGTGTTTCGTTTCACCCTGGACCGCCTAAGGTAAACATCCTGATACCAAGCCAGCGCAGACCGGAGCGTTTTCCTCTCTTTCTCCGACAGCTGGATTACGTACCATTTTTGATATTTCTTCGGGATGCCTGCCAGGGGATGGGCCCTTTTGACGGACTCGGCGATACCCTTTCGTTTTCCGCCATGCTCAAGATATTGCATGTAGTATTTCCGGGCCGCGTCGAAGTCTCCGTACCGTATGGCCTGCTTGTAGTAGTACAGGGCATTGCTTCGGTTGGTCGGAGTCGTAGAGGAATCCTCATAGCCCATGGCCCGTTTCCAATCCCAAACCTGTTTCCTTGCATTCCAGTAGGCATTCTGACCCGGGTCGGTGTAATAGAAAACCAGCCCCCCGATATCGTCAAGGAACTGAGTCCACTTGCTGCCATCTTTCATGGGCTTGCCGGCGGCATATCTGTATGGTTTGTCGAGCGAAAACGTCTTGAGAAAGGCTTCGGCTTTGTCTCGTACAGGTCGGGGATTGAAGACATCGGGGTATGTTTCGTACCCAGTGGTTGAGGTGATCGCCAGTTTTGCTTCCGGTCGTACCCCCTGCCATAACTTATTTATGGGCGCTTTCGCCATTTCGGTAAGCGTGCCTTCGGTATCTCCGGTAAACAACTCTTTCATGGTCGCAATAGGGTTATCAAGGCCCGCCCAGGCCAGGGCGTCAGACAGTGCGCCTTGAACCCGAAGGGAGCGGATGGTTCCGTCATCCCTGCGCCCAAAAATCAAATGCAGCTGGTTTCGTCCGCCATTTCTTTGGAATTCCTCCTCTTCATCGGGGAAGATAAGATGGTTCCATACTTGGGCCAGAATCGACAGGATAGAGGCCTTCAGGGCCAGCTTCGGCGCAGCAAAGGCCAGTTTCTTTCCTGTTACCAGGGATGCCCGGCCCAAAAATGATCCAGTGCCGCCTTCATGTGGCAGGTTGCGGATTAAGCGCACGTACCGGGGTGCGTTGAGTTCACACCAGGACCAGAACGGAATCAAATGTTTCCGGATCCATTGGCCGCTGTGGGAAATATTCCCATAATCGCCCATGAGTTCGCGGGCCAATTTCGCGGCCTTTTCGTTGGGGTCTTTTATGGCATCGATTTCGCTCTTTTTGCTCGCTCCATAGATGTTCGTTTTCCCGGCTGCGAGTTGCTCCTTGAAATGCCGGTACGCGGCCAGCCTCAGAACATTTTCGCGAAATACGGTAAGCCCCTTGGCTTGATCCCAAAACCACTTGAGAGGGGTCAAAGGATTTTTCCAGTTGCGTCCGTCCAATTGGCGCGTGAATTCATCCATACGGTTGATCCAGGCTACATCCGGAATATCAGTGCTGGCCATACCTGAATCGATAACCCCGCGATCCATGGCTTCATCCAGTTCAGCGCGTAATGCGTCGTCGATTTTCCATTTGCCTTTACCGTAGGCCTTACCCAAGTCCATAACGGCTTTTAGACTGTGCTTAGTAAGTATCTTCGGATCATAAGCAAAGACAATGTCCAGATCGCCAGACGTGTTGTTGATGTTGAATTTGGTCCACCGCATCGGGTTGATGAGAATCCATTGCTTCCACGCATTGAGCCCCTTTTCCGAGAGATCCCCAATAAAATTGGCGTTGCGGGGAGGTTTGATTTCATCAAGCGTCTTGGCAATCCGGTCCGGGATCGCCCATACCACATCGCGGCCAATGGCAAGCACCTGCTGTACGTCGGTTTCCTGGAGCTGTTTGTTGTTCACCAGCAGGTCTTCAATGATTTTGTCTCCCAGAGAATTTGTGAAGTAGAAAACGCCTCTGGGTTTGGGTTTCCATTCGGTGTAGCCCTCGGGCATGAAATCCCGGAAGGTCTTGTACTGCTTGCCCAGGGTCTGTTTCACAAGGGCGTTTCTGCCTTTGATGGATTTGAGAATAGCCGCGGCTTGTTTCGCTCCTACACCCTGGCCGTTGACCAGAGAGGACAGGAACTGCAGAAGTTTGGGGTCCGTCTCGGCCTGGTATTCGCCCGCCTGCAGGAAGATCTTGTTTTCGTCTTTGGCGAGACTTTCAACTATGTGTTCGAACTCCGGGTAAATGGGGAGTTCGCCGTTCTTGGCCATCTTCGCCAGTTTCTTCAATTCCGTCCTGGAGGTTTTATTGAACGGCGCCAATACGTCTTCATTTGCAAGCCGTTCGCTCATGGCCTTCAGATTGGCTTCCCGCGCCTGCTTTTCACAATCGGCTTTGATATCGGCCTCAGCCTGGATTCTATTCAGAGTTTTTTGCGTTTTTATCTGAACAAGCCCTTGAGCCACAACTTCTGTTTCCGCCTCAAGGTAGTTGGTGGAATAATCTTTCGAGGAACCGATACGTCCTTTTTGCCAGCCCTTCTTTTTCGTCCGCAGGTCTTTTGATCCGATACCGGCGGTTTTTTTTAGCGCCATGTAATCCAACACGGCATGATGGAAATACTCATTGGGATCGGTTTCAAGTACGTCCTTGGGCAAGAGCCGATGTTCCACCAACTGGTTCCGCATATCACCCATGAATGCACGCCGTTCTTCCAGGGCTTTTTTGATAGCTGGCGTACGGTTGGCTTCATGCTGGTAGTGGGCGAAGTCGGTCTTTACCTGCTCGGCGCTCTTGTAATCGAATGGCAACTCATTATTTCCGTCAAGCAGGCCGTTGTTGATATCTCGCATCATATCGGCAAGCATCAGATTCATAGTGAACACGGTGCGTTCGTCCGGGCTCAGTTCACGGATATGGTCAACCGTAGTGAACCCGGCTTTGTTCCAAGCGGACTGAGGGGTCTCCTGGTATTCGCGCAGGATATTGATGACCGCTCCGTCCGTCTTCGAATCCAGGTGGATGAAATGCCGGGTGAAGGACTTGTACGCATCGCTCATGAACTCGGCTGCCTGTTGACCAATAGGGGCCTTGCCGGGGGATTTTGACGCGGCTTTAAGCCGTTCATTGACGTGGTCGAAACGGGAATTCGGGTCTACGGGGCTGGTGTCGGATTTGCGGAAAAGCGGATTGTTCTTTTTCTCTGCCTGCCCCTTCTTGACAGCCTCATATAGAGTGCTAAACTCTGTATTGAAGCCTGCGGGCGGGACGGACACCTGCGAGGGCATTGCCGAGGTAGGATCCCCCCTTTTAGACGCAGGCTTTTCTATTTCCACTGCCTGAACCAAATACAAGCGCGTTCCCTGTTCCTTCTTGATATACTCCTTCGCAAGAATTTTGACGTTGAGAATGTCATCATCAAACGGCATGGGCACTTCAAAATGGTGCATGCTCTTTATACTGCCGGTCGCCTTTTTGTCTGGCCTGGAGAGCGTTGGAAGTGCATGGGCAAACAACTTATCCAGGTTTGCAACGGCCTGCATATGCGCCTGAGGAGAAACAGACCGGGTTACCGCTGAATAGCTGAGCATCTTGCCGAGGGATTCCCCGGACACTGTTGCCGTTATTCCACTGGGGTAGTTTTTTAATGGACGGTTTCTGAATTCCTTTGCTGCTTCTCTGGCCTGCTTGGTCCCACGGGCGGAACGCAGATTGTTCAAGTCGGAAACAGCGTTTTCTATTGTCGAAGTGTTCGATTGAGTTTTGCTTGCCCTGGAAGCCATGTCCCCAAACACGGCACCTGAACCCCCCGTTTCACTTCCCTTGCCCATGGTCCAGTTGAAAGCCTTCAATGCCACTTGTTCCATCTCAGCATGAGAGATCTTCAGATCCGGATACGCATGACGAACCAGACTCCGGACAAAGACCATAAACCTGTTCCAGAGTTGTTTCGCTTTTCCCTTGAGCGTTTCCCCTGCAAGCCGTTTCTCCACGATTTCGGATGCAAAGTATTCCTCGGCAAGGAGCTGGTTGTAATGCTGTTCGCTGAGATCTTCGGGCTTGGCATACGTCTGTTGCAGTTTGCTGAATGCCTCTTTGTCCTTGGCGCTCCGGTGAACTTCGTCCAAAAAATACCCGAAACGTTTTTCCCAGAGCGGGCCGTGTTTCTCTTTGAAGTATTCGCGTAAGCCGTGGTGGCCTACTTGTTCATGGCGCCAGAGTCTTTGCTCTGTGGAGAGATGAGCGGCCACGGCTTGGGCATCCGACTTCACATTATCAGCGACGAAATACACGGCCTTGGTACTGGGGTCATAAACGGCTGGGGTTTCCCCACCTCCGAGACGCTCAAGTTCATCGAGGATATGCGCCGGGAGATCCTCCTGACGCTGTACGACGATGGACGGAAGCGCGTTCTTCGCCTTGGATTGATACGTGCTTATGATCTGTTCTACCTGCTGAATCGTCGAGGTTTTCCGCTGTTTCGCTTGTGGAGTGATATCGTCGAAAAAGAACTTCTGCCGGGTCTGTGGAACGCGTTCCATCGTTTCACTTTGACCGGATTCCATGGAATTGGGTTGTTGTGCGGTCGTATCGAGAGTATTTGCAGCCGGGTTTTGTCCAGCATTTTGACCATGGGACTGTCCATAAAATGCGTCGAGATCCTGATCAGTTATCGTACTTTTTCCATTGTCGATGACCGGTTGTTTGTCCTGTTTAATGGCAGCGCTTTGACCTTGCAGGAGTCCATCTCTCCACTGATGAAGAGCCTTGACGTATTTGCCGGTCTTGGAGTTGCCCCACTTCTTGTAGGCTTGCTCCGGCGTCAATTTCAGGGCCTGTTCCCGGATCCGTTCCCGCTGCTTCGGTCGCATCCAATCCCCGAGACTTGCGACTTCTGGCGGGTCAGACTCAAAGGATTTTCCGACAAGCTCAAACTCTGGCCGTTCCGTCAGAGCAAGAGTTTGATTCCCCTGAGGCAAGGCCTGTTGTCGGGCCAGATTACGAGCTTCGGCTTGTGCCGGGCTGGAGAGTTCGAAGTCTTGCGTTCCAGGGGGTAACGCGGCCTGTTCCCTTCCATACCCAGCAGGTAAGGCATTTTTCCCCGCCAAGGTGGCCGCTTTGCCTCTGATCGGATCCGACAATTCAAAGTCTTGTGTTCCTTCGGGTAGGGCCAGCTGCTGAGGAACAGCATTGAGGTATTCGTTCCAGGCTTGTTGCTGACGAATGGCTCGGGCGTATTTCCCGGCAAAGGAATTCCCGTATGCTTTTTTGACTTCGGCTTCAGTCATGCCGGGAGCTTTCCGCTCTACCTGCTGGCGCATACTCCTATGAAGTTTGGCGCCGAGAGCTTCTACTTCATCCGGTGATATGGGCCGCTGTGCTTCCGCAGGAGGGGAAAGCCGTCTGCGATTCCGGGCGTATTCATTGGCGACCGGGTCCGGATAGGCGCGGTCTATCTCTTCGTCCGTCAGGGTGGTGGCATTGTCATCGATCCCCTGTTTCACTTCCTTGGGAAGCTGGTCCCCGAGTTCCTCAGTACGCCATGCGAGGTCAACGGTTTCCTGACGGGATAGTGGACCTTGCTGCTCTGGTGCCGGTTTTGACCGTTCCTGAACCGTTTCACTTCCTACATCCTGAGGGCGCATATCCACGGATTGCGGTGCCTGTTGCTGGGGCGGGGGCTCCTGTTTCTGCTCTTG
Source organism: Desulfovibrionaceae bacterium (assembly GCA_963677785.2). Lineage (GTDB taxonomy): Bacteria > Desulfobacterota > Desulfovibrionia > Desulfovibrionales > Desulfovibrionaceae. Next base: position 2,572,573 of record CAXXDH010000003.1, read on the forward strand.
TTCCGGTCGTTCCGCTTGTTCCGCGAAACGTTCCATCTGCAGCAGTTCAGCATCAAGTTCTTGGAGTTTTGAACCGTAAAACGTCAATGCTTCGCTGTCCCCTTTCTGTTCCGCCTGGGACATTCTTGCTTGGATATTCGAGCGGCGTTGCAAGAGTTCGTCTACGGCGTCGAGATCAGCAAGGTTGATGTTATCCAAATCCTGCGCATCAAGTTCGGATTCGTTCCGGATGTCTATGCCTGGGCCTTGCTGTTGCCTCTGGGGCTGTACCGGCTGCTGGTTGGGAAACTGGGGTTCCGTCTGTTCGCCTGTCGCAACTGAGGCCCGGCGTTGCATCAAAGCATGGGCGTAGGCATATTCGTCCGAATTTTGGTCGTACTGCTGAAGGACATCTTCCGGGCTTTTCGCCTGGGATACGGTGGCCTCGACCATTTTACGCTCGACAACCGGCAAGGATTGGGCGAGTTGGACAAGGTCTCTATCAGCTTCTGCCGGCTCGGTGACGACCTGCATGTTTTGGGGGAGGTCGTACGCGGGGTCATTTACGTAGAGGCGGTCAAGATTTTGGTCGAAGGATGGAGGTGCTTGCTGGGGCTCAGGCGTGGCCCGTCTTGCGACTTCATCTTTTATGGCCTGATGAGCAGCTGTGAAGTCATCTCGTTTGTTCACTCTTTTTTCTGCGAGAGCATCACCATACTGGGCAATAGCGGTGAGATCTTCGTTTGAAAGATTTTGCAGCTCTTCTTGAGCAGCGTCAGCATAAAGTTTGATCGCTTTATTCTGTTTGGCGTTTTGATGAGCCTTAACACCTGCCCCGACAGCACCACCTGCCAACGTGGTCAATAAAAAAGTCTGCGGGGCAATCTCTTTAAAAGCACTCCAGTAATCTTCCGGAGATTTGAAGCTGTATGCTTTTTCCTGCGATTGAACCGGCGTGCCTTGTTCTGCCTGGCTTTGGCCCATTTGGGTGACAGTCTCGGTGCCCATTTCCGCACCGTACATGCCCACCGCTTTTCCCAATATACGAGTTGCCAAAGATTTCCCCAGAACTTTTGTGAGCGGGGAGGTAATAATCTTGAGACCGGCAACGTTGCCAATCGCTTCCGGAATGGCTTCCCAAAGACCATACTCCGTTGCTTTGGAATCGAATTCCTTCTTGAATACGGACTCTTCATCCGCAGTCATAGGACGGCCATTTATCTCCAGAGACTCTTGGTTTTTGGCTTGTAAAACGCGCTTCATAAAATCTGCGGTAGCCATGCGATACGCGGTTGCACCAGACACGGCACCGCCAGCAGTCCACCCTATGGCCGGGGCGGCTGGTCCGGTCTCCGCAGAAAGCGCAGCGGCCCCAATACCGGCTCCGAGACCGGTTGCCATACTCACTCCCGAGTATCCCAAGCTTTGCCCGAGTCCAGCTACGTCTTTAACGTCAACGCCGGGAAGAAACTTCTTGCCACCATATTCCTGGGCTATTCTTTGCTGGCGAAGCTGATTTTCACGTGACACCTCGTCTGCCCAGCGTTCAAACCAATCCGGGTCAACAACAGACTGGCCGCTTTGGCCCTGGATAGCCTGAATAGCTGAAGCGGCAACATTCTGAGGAACTCGGGCCAATTCTCCACCTGCGACTTTGAGCCCGCCAAGAATGTCGTATTCCTGTTCCTTTTCACTGCCCGCCGACTGCTGGTTCCAATTTTTCGCCATATCCAGACGTTGGCGTTCGATGCCTTTGGCGGCTTTCATGAGGGCTTGCTTACGACCTTCCTCGTATGTCGCTTGAAGTCGAGAATTGGAAAACACCTGCGGAGGATTATCCTGAATAGGCAGATCTCTGGATATGGACGCTGGGGTTGACGTTGTTGCTGATCCTGTCTGGTTTTGCGAGGGCTTGAGGTGTGCAAACGGATCCCATTGTGATTTCGCTTCGGCGACGGGTGAAGCACCTTTTTCTTGATTCAGAAGGTCCTGAAGATCCTTGTCGCTCATACCCATCTGTCGAGCATGCTTTGCGACCTCTTGAGGATCCGCTCCACCTTGAATCGCATTTGCCGCTGATGAAAACAGCTCGTCATTCTGAGCGGTGACGCCGCTCTCGGGATAAATCGTCTGTGTAGGGGATCGGACGTAGTTGAGTGTTTGCTCTCCGGGCCGATAGTCAGCATTTAGCCTGGGGTTTGCGAAAGACGGACCGGAGTCCTGAGCTTTTCCTGCAGTGTTTGACGAAAGCAATCTAACACGTTTTAAGGCGTCATCTCCCAAGCCCAACTTCCGAGCCCTGGCAATCAATCCTTCGGTGTCAGCCGCGTCTACGTCATCAAAATACCCCCCGGCCTTGGAAGCTAGTTGACTGGCCGGGCTTGTCGTAGAGGGGGTGGCCGTGGGGGAATTCATGAGCCCTACACGTTGAAGTGCGTCATCCCCCAAACCCAATGAGCGGGCCCTTTCAATCAGGCCGTTGGTGTCGTTTTTGTCGATATCTTGAAAATAATTCGAGCGTTGTTGCATCTTTATATCTCCTATTGAAACATGTTTGGATCAGCTACGAATTCACCGCAGAATGTAGACGCCTCTGTAAGTGGGAAACGTTGGCAATTATTTTGAACGCATTGTGGCGGGAATCGTCTGCATTGCCCACAATCGTTATTCATGCGATGCCAAAATATACAAACCTTGCATGCCTGTATTGGCCTTTGTTTGTCGATACTAAGTAGTTCTGGTGCTGCGTTTCCTGCATCGATTTCGACGATAGAACAACCTTGATGTTGTAATGTACTTTGCATATATGACTTGTGTCGATAAATGCTAGCTTTACTTACTCCATATTTGTCTGCTATTTTCTGCAGAGAAAGTTTGTCGGCTACAATTTCCGCCTCTATATCTTGACGGTCCGGATGATCGCATATCTTGCTTTTTGCCATGGTATATTCTCCTTGTAGGGGCCACGCCGCGTAACGTGGCCCTTGTTTTAATAGCGCCCGAGTCTGCGCATCAAATCTTCTTCAAGCTGCTGTGCAGTAGGTGTCTGTCCTGATGTGGAAAGGCCGCCGCCCAGTCTGGGATTCATTGCCCTCAAATCGATAGAAGGTCGCCCCAAGGCGTTTTGGGCCTGAGGCAGCAAGCCCCGGCTGAGGGAATTTGGGTTCAAATTCAAGTTGCTCGCCATTTCAGTCGGGCCTGTCGAGGTAGATTTGTCATCCTCCCCGCCTGGGTAAGGATCATTCCCCTCGTTTTCCAACCGTTGAACGTTTTCAGCTCCCAAATTTTTAAGTTCCTGGAGTTTGTAATCTTGCTCTCCAGCGAGCTTTTGAAGGTTGAGCGCCGCCTGATTCTTGTCTTGATTCGAGAGGTAATTACCATGAGCGTTTGCCAGTGCCCCACCATCACCATCACCGCCACCGCCCCCCAATGGAGCGGAGGTCTTTGCCCCTTGGTTGCGCAGAGCTTGCAGATTCAGTGCTCCCCGGTTTTGTTCTCTGGCAACGTCCAGCGCGTTGGGCTTCATACGGGTCCCGCCGACCGTTGTCGCTGGCTGCTGGGCGCGGGCGGCTTCTTCGGCTTGGTTGAGTTTGGCAGCGTGTTTTTCGCGGATGAGTTTTTGTAAGTTGATGCCCATTTTGTAACTCCTTGAATTGTTGATTGTTAATCAGGACTGACTGTTGTTTCTGAAATTTGGTTTGCGTGGGCCGCGATGGCCTTCAGCCTGACTTCGGCCTCACGTAGAAATTTTTGCAGGGTCCAATAGACCACGTAGGCCGCGCCCTTTGGGGTTCCAGCCCATATGAATGGGATTCCGTAACGGATCTGAAAAGTTAGGACGGATTGCAGTACGGCATGGGGTTTCATCTGTGAGCGGTAGTTGTGGGCCCGTACGTCTTCCATAGAGCCCTCAATGATTACGGCGAAGAATTCCATTCCGGTGCCGCGTTGGATTTCTCTTTCGAAACGGTCCCGGCCTGAGCTGAGGCTTGAAACCAGATCGGGGAGAGACTTCCGCTCCAGGGCAATGAGATGCTCAAGACCATGCAAACTGTAATCTCCGGTCGTCAGAGATCCGATCTCTACGGTGCAATCGTATTTTGAAAAATCGAGCGGGGTTTGCTCTCTGCTGTCGATCACAATTCGCATGGCTTGTTACCTCCTCAAACTGGAAATACGGCTCGTGTTGGTTCCGGCTTCAACTCCGGCTACGGCGTCCAAGAGTTCCCGGAAGCGCTGATACGGCAACGGACTCGCAGCCATCCAAAGCCCAGTCACAAGACCGAAACGGAATTCTCCTGGCTCATGAATAGGAGCACCCTGAAGGCCGTCATCTGAAAACCAGAAACGTAACCCGTCATATTGCGCCAATTCCAACAAGGTGGCGTATGCGGCTTCTTTTTCCTGTAATTCGGCGAGTAATTCGACCTTATTTTGCTTCGCGTATTCAATCGCTCGGGTAGCTCTTTCGGCCGGGAGAGCATCAAGTTCTGACATATGGAGCCTGTCACTATCGAGTTTTATGTGAACTCCGGCGTTGTGAAAATGAAGGAGCGGGGTCATATCACGACCTCCTTGGGGGGGCGGGCGGTGTCTGTCGTCGGACAGTGGAAGGCATTACCCTCAGATGTGCCCACAAGCGTTTGAAGTCGTGAAAAGGCTGCATTATCGATAGCAATCATGCGGGCCGCGTTTGACCGCTTGTTCTTCAGGCCTAGCTTTGAGCAGGCTTTTCCTATAGCCCGTGGATCCAGTTTGAACGCCTCATCGACTCCGGCATTAAGCTGTTCGGCAATTCGGCTGGTGGGGAGAGCACCATTTTGCACTTCGGCTTGGAGATCGAGAATAGTCTTTGCCACACGTCGTTCCAGGGGTGCGGCCTCTACGGCCTTTTGCCCGGTATGGCCGATCAGGCTCCAAACGTGGCGCTGATGTTCGCGGAACCAGTCGGCAAGTTGAATGGCCTTGCTCATTGTGGCGGCGTTTACGGCTGCTAATTCGTCATGGTGGCCGGTTGCCGCCTCCAACAGGTGGATAATCAGGCATAGGCGCAAGCACTGATCCCGGAGTTTCGAAAGTACGCTTGAATCGTCTTCGCCCAATCCGGCCCAAGCCTCATTGGCGAGGCGGTTATGCCACTCGACGTATAGTTGCTTGGCCTCCTGCGACACGCCTATGTACTGCGGCTGGCCATTTAGCGAGAAATCCAACCCCATGAGATAGCGCGTGATCCTGTCCAATTCGGCTTTGCGGTCGGCGCTAAAAATGTGATCCGTCCATAGCGCCGGTTCGGCCTGCTCGAATCGCACAAAGAGAAATCGTGGAAGGAAGCCCGTTGCGGCGTCCTTCCCGCAGAATGCGTCTACAAGCGCCCCCGGCTGAATCCCTCCAAAGATTGAAAGACACGCGTGTTGAATATAGCCGGTCCGGCCCTGGTTGACTCGGGATACCTTCCAGGAACCGCTGTCATAGGCGGACATGAGGCGCGTTTTAGTGCTGCCTTTTTCCCCGCTGTACTTGTCCAGGTCCAGAATCAATCCGGCGAGTTCATCACGCAGCCAAAGAACTCCGCGGGGATTATCTGAAAGGGCATCAGTCAAGGCCTCAACAGTAGCGTCATCGACAAATACTTGCTTGCGTTTCGGTTTCTCCGGGGCTGGTCCGGGATCATCGATTTCATTTTTACGATATTGCTTGAGCGCCTCTTGATAGCGAGTCTGTTCAAGCTGGTAGGATTCGCGAGCTTCTTGCCATTCGGCGTGCATCAAGCAGTCCGCGCGAAAAACGCTGTTGAAGATAGAGTTCGTGCATGGGCTCTTTCCGGCGCCACTCGGACCAATGAGACATAGATACAAATTTGCGTGTGGGGCCCATCCCTGTTTGATGATTATCCCTCTTGATCTTCCTACAGCTGCGGAAGCCAGGGCAAGGATAGCGCAGACTGGGACTTCCGGAGGAACTACGTAAGCCTTGGCTGAGTCTCGGATAATCCATTGCAGTTCCGGCGGGAAAACCTCAATTGGAACCAGCGGCGGGGGCGGAAGAAAAGAGGTGGGTGCTGTATCTGCGGCGTCCTCTTCTTCGGTCGGGGGCATGGGCGGTATGACTGCTTCGGCCTGCCCTTGGAAGGGCGTCTCCACTCCGGCTTGTGCCACCAGCTCGTGAAGTTTTTCAACAGTACCGCCGTTATTCAGCCAGTCGGATACATCCCCCTTTTCAGGCAAGCCCGGCAACTCAACTACTCGAAGGCTTGCGGCGTATGGGCCCAGTTTTTGCGCAACGTCTGCGGCATGGCTCCGGCCGGGGTCGTCGTTGTCTGGAAGAATTACGACCTGTTTCTCCCTGAACCATTGAGAATACTCGTCTTTCCACTTTCCGGCACCTGCTGCGTTACACGTAGCCGTAAGCCCCAGAGCGGCAAGGTTATCGCAATCCTTTTCGCCTTCAACGACGAAAACGGTTCCAGCCTTCAGGACTTCGGGCAAATGGTAGGGGATCAACTCAACCCCTCTCACGTTCTGGACCCACCGTTGTGCCTGGTGCTCAAACCGCCACTGTCGAAACGTCTTCACCTTGCCCTGCTCCTCGAATCTCAAGACCGAGAAGCGATACTTTCCGGATTCATCCATGTAATGGTAAGTAGCGGAACAATTCGCTTCGATTGTTCGGGCAATCTCTTTTTTCGACTTCGGCGTGGGAGTTGGGGCGGTCTGAGCGTTCGGGAAGTTCTTACTCTCCGTTGCTCCGGCAAAGTCGGCTAAGGCCTTCAGGGTGGTTGGAAAGTCAACGCCGTGCCTCTGCATGTAAAAGCTAAAAACATCGCCATGCGCACCGCATGAAAAGCATTGAAACATTCCCGTCTGAACATTCACGCTGAGACTTGGTGTCGAATCGTCATGAAAGCAGCATAAATTTTTTATTTCCTCTCCGCCTGCGGGCCTGAACCCCGGCAATTCGGCTTCGTAAAAAGCTCGTATATCAAGGCGGGCAAGGATTTCGGCTTTGTTGATCATCGCGCGCACCTCCCCGAGATCTGAGACAACCAGAGGATGACCCAATGAACGAACCCGCAGAATTCCGGCGAGAACCTATTGACAATATGATATATTTTGAGGAAAATAGTCCTGGTTGAACGATTTTTTTCCGCCCCTTGCGCCGTGGCTCCGGCGTAGGGGGCTTTTCTCTTTGTGGTCATTGTATCCCCCCATCAATATTGAGGATGTCTTTGAACCAGCGTACGGCCTCAATGTGCCCAGCGGTCACCGGAAATGTGCAATCCAACAGTTGTTCCGCGATCATACGGAGTTGACGCCTTTCCTCGGACCATGCGGCGTGTAGTTCGTTAAAACTGCATTCCAGTTCGGCAATGCGCTGTTCGAGTTGGCTCTTCTTGCTGCGTTTCGGATTCGGCGTGGACGGCGACCGTAGCAGCGGATGAACTTTGGCGCCTTTGACGGATTCGATGGGGGATTTGAAGTCCAGCTTTTTCAGGGGTTTAGCGGTATTTGTTTTCGTCGTCATGGCTATCTTGCCTCCATGACGACTGTGCACTTGGATGCCCACCAGTCGCAGAAGCTGTTAACTTCGTAGCCGACTTTGTTCGGCCCCATGACAATTTTCACTTTTGGACCACGACCTTGTGAGTCTTCGTTAGCCAGCGATCTTTTGTTGACCATCTGCCCTGTAAAATCTGGGACCGCTGAACGAGCAACCGCACTTGAGGGCCATGCTCGACGTGCTTGCTTGATAAAATCGGGCCATTCGGGGTTTATGTCGGGCCAATCGGGGTTTATGGTAGTCATATGGCTTCACTCCTTTTCAAAATGATTTGGAATGAAGCTAGGATGGCTTTGACCCACTAGTGGACCAGTCAAGTAAAAATATAAAAAATATTTTTGCTTTTATTTCTAGTATGTTAATGTAGGCATAAAAATAAAACCCAAATCAAGAGGAGGGGTGCACCTCGTGACCTGGGCCAAAAAGGGTCAAAAATAAGACAACAATGACCCCGCATTAAAGAGAGAGAGAAGGGATTAGTTTTGACGGGCTCGCTTTCCGCATGTTTTGCAAGCTTCAGTCCCGAGACTTTTGCCTTTTAATCCATTCAAAATTCTTCCAAGGGCGTGATTGGTTAACGGCAAGAGTAGCTCCGGTGGCATAGATTTTACAATTTGTTTGTCGTCTTTTACTCCCGCGTTCAGTAATTCCCGAATTTTTGTCTCGGCATTATCATAGGCTTGTTTGCGGTGTTCGTCTGTGCTGAGATGTACCTGTTGTTCGATGTTCTGAGTAGTGTGAATTTTTGGGGGGTGTATTCCTGAATTAGGTTTTTTCTGTTCGTCTTCATCTGGACTTATCAGTGAATTGACTGTCCCAAGAAATATCTTCCACTCTTTCATGTTTTCTAAGGAACGCACCTGCTTAAACTCACTCAGAATATCTCCCACAAGATCAATAATGTCCTGATTATGGAAAACAAATTCATTGAATATGCCAATGCATCTTAACTGACGATCACAAAATTTTATATGATCCTGAAGAGTGTCTGAAGGATAATTTAAGGTACTATTCAGGTATGCAGCATCTAATAACATCGGGATACTTTTCAGTGTAAATTCTTCGTGCCAATCTTCTGCTGTAGATATACCCCTCTGTCTTCTTGTTTTACTAAAATTGTTGTACCATTTCTTATTATACATTAGAGGCATCATTACGTGGGTGTAATCTGGACCATTACCTATTTTCTTTCCATGTTCCATATATTGTATCGAATCGAGGAGAAAGCTATACTCCGGTTTCAATGTATCTTTGATATTACGTTTTCCAAATCCCCAAATTTCACCGCCTATCTGCCAATCTTTTACAGACCAGCTGGTAGAAATTTCATAAAACTCCCGTTCCATCTTTTGAGGTGGTAAATCTTCAAAGGATTTTTCCTCAGAGGGGTAAATATCATCAAGTAAGCAACCTATTTGGTGTGAAAGGTCCCTTATTTCTCCTAAATGATCCATTGCTTGCTCTTCGTCCGTCTCGCTCCTCAGCGCCTTACACCAACGGATGCGCTCAATCTCTATCAGACACCTCAGCCGGGCCAGACGCCACAATGGAGACACCTTCCCCTTGAAGTCCAGAGGTGATTCCTGTTCCTGCTTGAGGGACTTGGTCAGCAAGGAAAATTCGCGTTCATAACGCGGATAGTTCGGAGCCGGGTCTTTCTCTCCGAAGGTAAAGGATCCGTCGAGCAATTTTATCTGTGGACCGCTCATTTGGGTTCCCCTTCATATGGGCAATGTTCAGCTTTGGGTCTGTGGCTTCGGCGTACTGCTCGCACGACTGCAAGCTTTGATCGATTCATCCGCCTTTTTGAATTCGTCTTCCAAGGCTTCATACTCGGCCTTGTATCCGGGATCGGCCTTCATCTTCTGGTTGTGAAGATCGCGGAGTTTCTTTCCCATTTCGACCTCACAAAAACATTTTGTAATTCATATCCAAAGCATCCCCCAGGCGTTTGGCCATGGCTTTACCGATGGTCCTTTTCCCGCGCTCCATCTCACTGATATGCACGTTTTTAACGCCGATCTTTTCCGCCAATTCCTTCTGAGTCATTTCGCGCAGACCACGTGCTCCGCGTAGAACCGTTCCGGGGGTGGAATCAGGGAAGGCTTCATGCAGTGGAACGTTGGGTTCGCTGGCCTCCTGGATGGCTATCTCTACGGCCTGTACGCGATCTTCCGGGACGATAGCGGTAACCGTAACGTATCCCTCAGTATGGGGCTTTTTCGTGAGTTCCAACATACGTAACCTCCACAAGCACAGCGATGTCATCTTTCACCTGCCAGATTGCCACATACGTTGGACGTCCTTTGTTCAGGTGGCAGTGGTAGTATTCGCCGGGCCAATTCTTGAGTTTTCCGAAATGAGGCATTGAAGGCTGCACCGGACCGCTTTGTTCGATGGCCAGGAGCAACGCGTTCAATCGCCTGTAGATCCTTTCAGGGAGTTTATTCTTCTGACGGTTTACCTTGGCCGTCAATTCAACTTTCCATGTCATGATGAATAGTAACCATTTTTAGGTTAATGTCAATTCAACAAATTTTACCGGTATACATGAGGTCAAGGCCAACGTTTATCAGCGGTCAAATATGTTTCGTTATCGAATTTTACGCTCTCAAGGACCATTTGAATATGCTCCGGCTGTACGCCTTCCTTCTGCATACGTTCTGAGAACTTTTCCTTCTCGAAAACGATCTCAAGCCCACATGCGCAAGTCAGGCAACGTTTGACCACATCCTGAAGCATTGGCGGGCAATCTACGAAAACTTTGCACTTACTGTTAGGATACATCCGAAAATTGAATTTGTTTGATGTAGACATAGCCGTCTCCTTTTGTTGTCAGCGGGGCCAGCCATCCGAAGCGACCGGCCCCAGGCAAATCAAACCACTTTTTCTACTTCGAGCTTCTTAAGGCTGTTGTACAACTTATCGCTCAAATCATGCAGCAAGACTTCCAACACATCGGACAAATCAGCTTTCGGACCATCACCGTCCAGGGCAAGGAGATTTTGAAAGCTCCATAACGGCAACGCTGCATCCTCAAAAATCTGGAATATCTGTCTGAACTGTTCTTCTGAGATTTTTTCATGATCTTCGACGATGATTTCCTCATGCCGGTTTTTGGGATTCATTTTGAATCGTATCACGATTGCACCTCCTTCGCTGCCTTCGCTGTATTCTTGATGGCGTGAACATTGGCCTTCACCGGTTCCTTCTTCTCTTCAGGCTTGATCAGGCTGGTGAGATCGCTCGAAACTCCATCAACAAAACTACGTATAAGGGTTTGCAGAATTTTCCCTGTCTTTTTAGGGTCATAGGGTGTCGAGGCAAAAGCAATGTTCTTGAGGAGATCCGCGAAACTATCCAAAGTTTCCGCGTTCTTCTGGACTACTCCTGTGATGAAACGAGCATGGGCCTTGTTGCGAAGGGGATTGTCGGAAGAATCTCTGAGCATGTTCATTTCGCGATCTCCTCTTGTACTCTGCCAGTGTCGGAGTTTACGACGTGCAGCTTTCCCTTGGTGAACTCATCGTTTTCCCTCAGAGGGAGGCATGCCCACATCTGCGTACGAATGCGCCTCATAAAGCCGTCAAAGAGTCCTTCGAGTGCATCACCGGCAAGGGCGAGGTCGTATTCTTCAGCTGAGTCAATGCGTTCGAGGAGCAAGGCAAAGGATTGAAACTTCGTGGCTTCTCCCTCAATCAAGGAGAACATGAATTCAACCTGGTCAGAAGTCTTCAGGGGGTTGGAGGGGCTGTCTCTACGGTCTTTCATGATTCACCCCCTTCCAAAGATCTCCGGAAACGGCGTTCAGCACTCTCATAGAGAGCCATCCAGACTTCCGCGATGTCTTCGAGCTCTATTCGGGGGGAATCGGTATGACTCCATTGTGAGTCGGAAAGGATATCTGTGAACTGACGAAGGGAGAGAAAAGCTCTCCTGTGTTTGGTGAGAATTTCCTCTGTGCTGAGTGCACAGATAGAAGGGTTGTCCGCGTAAGGGACTTCGGATAGACTTTGAGTAGCCATAGCAACCTCCAGTAAGGTTGTTTGTGGTTAGGCCTCGTTTGGTGTTGGTAGCACCGGGCGGGGCCGTTTCTATTTTTCAGACATTTTTTTCTTTTTTTCGTCCTCCATTTTTATCAATTCCTCAACATAATTAATAAATAAGTCTTTGATAGTGATCCCCTTTCCAGCGACGTACAATTTTAAACGGCGATGGAACTCAAGGTCCACCTTAAGAGAGATCGTCTTTGTTTCATTTCTCATGAGCCATCAATAGTGTTTTCCTGTTTTCCTGTCAAGACTTTTCAAATTTTTATTGACTCTAATTGCGTACAAAGAATATATTTACTTATAATTATTTATAACTATATAGTAAACTTCTAAAAACTATCTGGAATTTTAAATATGGTCTCCTCCGTATGTCTTTATGCAAAATAAAGGTTGGATAAAAAATGACAAATAAATATTACGCAAAAAATACCTTTTTTAACATTCATCACATACTAGTATTCTTTCTAATACTTGTGCTTTTGCCCAAATATTTAATTGCAGCTAACGTTGAAGATGTAGCCGAACTGAACAAAAATCTAATCAATATAGACTTTGAATCTTATGGATACATATTTGGACAAGAATATTCCGTGTTGTTTTGTTCTCAAAAGTGTCCAAATATATCAAGAGAGTTGCTATATTATAACAACAAGATTATGTCCAAGTATCAAAAAGCTATCGATAGAATACGAAGCAGATATGGGACAGAGATCGACTTCTCTAAATATGATTTAGAATTAGTGAATGAGCTAAAAAAGAAAAATCATTTCTCTTCAATTACATGCGATGACTGCAGTACCTTTATCGCCCAACTTAAATCAAGGTCTGAAGGCGATATCCCGAATTCAATTCATGCTGGCCTTGCTCGAAACATCCCTGAATATAGAGCACATCCTGAGGTAGAATTCTCAGACGGTATCGTAAAAGAATGGAAGTCTTCAGATAATAAAAAATTGCTTGGACTTGACGTTTCAATCCTCTACCCCGCTTCTTGGAAGGCTAAAGACGGGAGGGGTCCACATATAGTCAAAAAATTTACCAGCGATTATGGTTTTGGTCTTGTGACGTTCATGATTCAGGTGCGAGATATTTCAGATCTCGGCATTTCCGATCTGCCGAAAGGGAGTGCGAAAGAACTTTTAGCTTACATAACAGGATTTACTTCTTCATCCATTCCAGGTTCTCAATTTTTTGGGAGAGGAGAGGTAGTAATTAATAACCATGACGCCATATATCTAGAGTTCAACATGGATCAAAAGGCTATGGATAAAACTTTTAAAGCGCAAAGCATCATGTACTATTTTATTGCCGGTGGCAATATAGTACAGTTACAAGGCATTGTTGGTTTACCCAAAACAGAAAATACTTCTACAGAACTCTCAAGACTTTATAAAAAATACAGTCCTGTTTTTGTAAAGATGGCAAATAGTTTCTACGTGAACAACCAGTTTCAAGTACAACAAAATTATGAATCCAAACCATCGACCTATGTATATGCAGACAAAACAGAAGCCCCCCCAGATACAAGTACAGTAAAAAATATTCTTATCTCAGCGTTAGGACTTCTTCTTTTTGCAGGACTTGTTTTTCTTATTTTTTCTAGAATAATAAAAACGCGTCATAGTAGCAAAACATCACCTACAGCAAAAACCGAGAGCAATATCGATCCCAACACAGGTCTAGCAACCTGCCCCCATTGTGGCAAGGTAATCCTCCCATTTTTAGTATCTCTCAGAAGTAGAGGCTATGCTGCCGTTCTCAATTTTTGCATAGGAGTAATGCCACCAATGGCCATGTTTGGCCGTTCATTGTTATATATCCAGAGCCACTTGGTTGCGAAGTCCTGGACTTCTTCAATACAATCAAACAGGTACTGATTCAGCCAATCGTAGCGTACCGTTCTGTTATAGCGTTCAACATAGGCATTTTGCTGAGGATTTCCTGGCTGAATGTAATTAAGCTCTATACTGTTCATCTTCGCCCAGGCCTGGAGCTTGCTACTGATATATTCTGGTCCGTTATCACAACGTATTGCTTTCGGTTTTCCACGCCATTCAATGATCTGGTCCAGGCTGCGAATCACTCTCTCCGCAGGCAACGAGAAATCCACTTCTATGCCTAAGCCTTCACGGTTAAAATCATCGATCACTGCTGTCCGGTTAACGTAAAATAAAAAAGTCCAAAATCTCCAGGAAATATGTTATGGAATTGGTGTCTAAGCAATACATAACAAAGGAGATTTTGGACGTGGCTCACCATAACTCAATCCTGAATCAAATGCTATCTTTCATCCCGAGACATGTTTTTCAACGCTTGGAGCGTGAGCACCTTACGGGACGACAGCCCCGAACCTTCGGCTTTTGGAACCAGTTCGTCTGTCTCGTGTTCATTCAACTCTCCGGGCGGAAAAGCATGCGGGACTGCATCAGAAATCTGCAAGCAGCCCCGAAAAGGCTCTACCATCTCGGGCTCAAGCCGGTTTCTCGTTCGACTTTTTCAGACGCGAACAACAAGCGGCCATCGGACTTTTTCCAGGCCTTGTTCGGGGAGATGTACCGTCGCTGTGCGCCTCATGCTCCCAAGCATAAGTTCCGTTTCAAATCCAAACTGATGAGCCTTGACTCCTCCACAATCAGTTTGTGTTTGTCGGTCTTCCCCTGGGCTTCCTTCCGAAGCAAACGAGGCGGGGTCAAAATGCACACACTGCTTGATCATGACGGTCATATCCCTGCGTTCGTTTGCGTGAGCGAGGCCAAAAAGCATGACCTCAGCGTTGCAAAAACTCTCACCCTGCCCAAGGGGTCCATCGTCGCCTTCGACAAGGCATATAACGATTACAGATGGTTCCACCTCTTGGGAAAGCAAGGCGTTCACTTCGTCACCCGGCAAAAAAGCAATGCTTCCTATCGGGTTGTCAAACGCCAGGCAGTCAATAGAAAGCTTGGGGTGACTTCCGACCAGATCATTGAAGTCGCCACAGCCAACGGAAAACTCAAGCTCCGTCGCGTCGGGTTCAAAGATCAGGAGACCGGCAAGCATTACAAGTTCCTGACGAACAACTTCAAACTGGCCCCGAAGACCATTGCCGACATTTACAAAGAACGCTGGAAGATTGAGCTTTTCTTCAAGGAAATCAAACAGAACCTGAAGATTAAAAGCTTTGTCGGCAACTCTGAAAATGCTGTCCTGACCCAAATATATACGGCCCTGATCGTGTACCTTATTGCAGCTTACATCCGGTTCACATCCCGAATAGGCATGAGCGTTCAGCAAATGCTCCAGTTGCTTCAGGTGAACGTATTCGGCCGTATCGCATTGATAGAACTATTCAGACCTCCACAGAAAAGTGACTCAAATGACTATGATTCTAGTTTGTTACGGCTTGCAAATTTAACCGGACAGTAGTGATCATCGATCACATTGAAAAGCCTGAAGTTACGACCATTGATAAGTTGATCATGCATGAAGTCCATGGACCAGACTTGATTAATTGTGTCCGGTTGAGCCAATGGTTCAGGCCTTTCCCGAATGATCCTTTTCTTGGGTTTGATCCGCATGTTCAGCTCTAGCTCACGGTATATGCGGTAAACTCTTTTGTGGTTCCAACCAAAGCCCTGAACATTACGAAGATAGAGATAGCAAAGGCCAAAGCCCCAGTTCCTCTGGTTCGTGGTTAACCGAATCAACCAATCTGCTATGAGATCATTTTCAGCTACAAGCTTCGGTTCATACCGATAGCAAGTCTGACTTATAGCAAACGCTTCACAGGCCTGGCGTATGTTCATTTGCTTCATTTTCACGGCGTCTTGGGCCATCTCGCGGCGACGAGATGGCCTTACCACTTTTTTGAGAGTGCTTCCTGGAGAACTTCAGCTTTCATCTGCGACTCAGCGTACATTTTTTTGAGCTGGTTATTTTCTTTTTCCAGCTCTTTCATTCGAGCCATCAAGGAAACATCCATCCCTCCATATTTGGCTCGCCATTTGTAAAAAGTCGCATTGCTCATGCTGTGTTCGCGGCATAACTCAGAAACGGCTATTCCGTTCTCGGCCTGCTTCAAAATATTCAAAATCTGGCTATCCGTGAAACGTGATTTTTTCATGCGAATCTCCTCGCTCGGGTTTACGAGAAAATTCTACTTTTGAGGACAACTATTTTTCGGGGGGATTACCGCAAAACAAACTCCTCTGAGCATAGCAATTGCTGGAACTGTGCAGAACAGTTAAACTTGAAGATCTCATCACCAGCCCCCAAATACGACGTTATCGGTGAGATAAAAAAAATAGTCATTAAATACCAAGAGAAAACCATACCCATTTCAGAGGCCGTCAACGGCATTTTATACGCGTATTACAAATATCTTAATGGCCCGACAGAAGAAGAGACTATAAAAAAACTACTCGAGAACCTCTATGGGCTATATAAACGGCAGCTGGTAGATGATAGTACTTTTGAGAAGTATAAACAGTTACTACACAATAAGCTGGATAGTATTGAAGAATTATCTCATCAGGAACAGGTACATATTGAACACGAAGAGGAAATATTTAACGAAAATGACATAGAAAAACAAAAATGGGTTCCAGTGAAACATAGTAATAGCAAAATAGGTGGCCTTCTTATTTTAGTCGGTATATTCCTTGTTAGGTCAATAGTAGGAAACTCTATCGGAGTATATAATGATCTTTCAGCTTTATTAAATAAAGATCTAAAATTACTGTTAGGAACTAATCTTGATCATGCAGTTAGAACAACTCTAACTTATATTCCTGTTGAACTATCTGTAAATTTACTAGCACTCATTGCTTCTTCATTTGCATTCTATATTTTTATTACGAAAAAAAAATTATTTAAAATTATCTTCATTTCTTATATCGCTTTGGAATTCATACTAAAAATATCGCTCGTTAATTTTCTAAAAAGCACGCCAGTTATATATCAATTATTATCTCAGGCAGATATACAACATGAGACACAACGGACATTTAAGCTGCTTCCAATTTTAATTGTCGTAGTGATTTATGTACTTTTATCAAAACGCGTAAAAGAAACATTTGTGAATTAAATTTCAACATAACAGGACAGAACTTAACTTAACATTACTCCCTAACTGCCACCCATCAGCACACCACATTTATAGTACCGGCTATTCCAAAAGTGATTCTGAGCACTGCATTTTGGACAAGCGAATATTTCATTTTTTTGAGTTCTTCTCACCTTTTGATTTGTTTCGTTTTGGCAAGTCTCTTCTTATCCACCAGGCAAGAATAACAAACAAAACCACTTCTATTATTACATGGAGAACTGGAGATCGTGCCCACACCCATTAAGAGCTGTTCCGCCCTATTACCGCCAGCGGCGGAAACCGTGATCAAGAGAACAACTCCGACAACTATTTTAGCGATAACCCTTTTCATAACGGCCTCCGTTCAGGACCACGCCCACCTAAACAGCTTTGCATGCCTTACTCTATTGAAGCCGTTTGTTGCTGCAACCACGCAGAAAATTCGGCTTCTTCCATCTCCCCTTGTGCCAGGGCAAGGACAACTGCTACGGCGTCCGCTTCTGATGCTATAAGCTGCCAACCATTCAGGGCAAGGAATACGTACGCGGCAAGAAATCCCGTCCGCTTGTTGCCGTCAACGAAAGGGTGGTTGCGGATTATCCGGTATGCGTAAGCTGCAGCAAGATCAAAAACACTCGGATCGCCATAGCTCAAAAGATTATGCGGCCTAGCCAGAGCTGAAGACAAAAGCCCCTCATCGCGGAGACCTTCACTTCCACCGTGTTCGGCGAGCTGCTCGTCATGGAGAGCAATAACAACTGCTTCCTTAAGCCAACGCCATGCTGTCATTTCGCCAGTTCCCGGAGAGTATTCCGATAACGTGTCATGCCTTCGCGGGCTATCTCCATCTGTTCCGCAAACTCAGGGTCATATGCTGTAATTGCGTACCCGTCCGGCGTCTCTGTCAGGAAAACGCTGTCGCCGGGTTTTATCTTGAGATGGGCAGTTGCTTCCTTGGGGAGAATCACTCCTGTGGAATTGCCGATCTTTGTTACTGTCGCTTTCATGATGGCCACCTCCTGTTAGAACATATATTAAAACAGAAAGGAGTCTGTTTCAAGAATCGATTCCGCCAAAAACGAACGCTTTTCGATTTGATGACATGGTTTCTCCTTGGTGTTTTTGACGGCATTATATAATTTTCTATATTAATATCCAAGTGACGTTAGTGACATGAGAAAATAAAACGTCACGCCCGAAAACCCGCGTGTTTACTGGGATAGTGACATTAGTGACGTTTGTGACGTTTTGTACTGTGTGAATATGAAAAGTCATGACTCAAATTCTTCTTCACTCAATTTAACCAGCTGACTTTGTAAACAATGTGGACTTTGCATTGTCGAAGCCTACGCCCTGGAACCCACGTCGATAATGGTTTTGTAGACAATGTAGACTTTGTTTCTACCTTCATAAAAAATGCAAAATCCTTTTTCCTATACTAAAATATCAGAGTGACGTTAGTGACATGAAGAAATAAAACGTCACTCATATAACTACTTGTTATTATTGAGTTCGTGACGTTTGTGACGTTAGTGACGTTTTGTATAGAGTAAATATGAAAAAAGTATCCTCTTACTTTCTTCCATCCTCCTGAAGGGGGAATTAATATCCATGTCTCTAAATCCGGCCTTAATAATCTTCGTATGTACATCCAAATGATAAAACGCCCATATTTCGATTTTAAGCTCTAGTTTCTTTCTTTATGGCTCATGTATCACAAAAATAGTTTTCTCGTCTCTGAGGGGCTATTCTGTGCGAATCATACAGGATAAGCCACTCATGCGCCCTTAGATATAGCGCTTACCCTTAGTGTCTGTTTAATTAACGTCTATGAATCGTCCATCTGCTCTGTCTCTCAGGGGTTATACCCTCACTATAAATTCAATCATATGTCAGCTTATGAATATTACTAATAATAGTGAGTGTAACCAAATTGGTTACATATAGTAATAGTCTGAATTATTTATTATTTCTTAACTCTACTACCTTGCTTGGCTTCTTATTCAGATTCTTATCCAGTTGTCTTACTGCAGAACGAACACCCTCAGGGGCCAAGTGTGCATAGCGTTCTGTCATAGCCAAGGATTTATGGCCCATGAGAGTCTTAACAGTGTATAAGTCAGTACCTTGTTGGACCAGCCAGGAAGCGAAGGTATGACGTAGAGTATGGAATACTACCTTCTGACGACGGTCTTCAATACCTTCATTGAGACCAATACTTTTTACTACTCGATTGAATGTATGGGATAACTCTGATTGTAATCCACCTAGACGGTTAGGAAATACAAGATTACTTTCTGTTTCAGTTTCTTTACGTAGTTGAAGCATAACTGTTGTTGCTTGGGTTAGAAAAGCATTCCTGGTAAATCCATTCTTTGTATCCTTCACAACAATGATACCATTGTTAAAATCTATATCCGGCCAAGTAAGGGAAGCAAGTTCTCCATATCTCATTCCGGTATGCAAAGAGAGTAGGGCCTGATCATGCGTGAATTCACTGACTTTAGAGAGTTCAGATAAGAGGTTGTCGGCTTCTGTATGTGTAAGGAAACGAATTCGCTTATTATCTCGTGTCTTCTCTCTGCCTTTTAACTTGCTTTGCTTCTGCCAATCTGTAGCCGGGTTAGATCCCGCGTATAATTCACTGCCAATAGCAAAATTATATACCTGTCTCACAATCTGTAAGGCTGTGTGTTGTGTCCTCTGTGCTCTTCCAGCATCACGAATATTCTTACGGATACGCTCAATATGAAAAGGGACGATATCTTTCATGGGCTTATCTTCAAGCTGTTTCTTCATCCATTTATCATACATGGAACGTTCAGTAGTAAGGGTACGCTGGGTCTTGTAGCTTTTAGCGTGGGGCCAGTAGTGATCCTCGAAGACTGTACCGAATGTAATGGACTCTTTCTTAGCAAGAGCATCCAACTGCTCTTTTTCTTTGCGTTCCTTTTCGGCCTTCTTTCTCTTCTCGGACAAGGTACGTTCGCCTTCTCCCGTACGTTGGGCTTCCCGTAGTTCTCCAAGCTTTAGAGCTGCCTTTTCAAGAGTCCAACCCTCTGTAGCCCAGCCAAGAGTTTCTTCTATGCGCTTACCCTCAAGAAGATATCTGACCTGAAAGCAGACATCCTTCTTAACACTACCGTGTTTTCTTGTGGGGTGTTCGCGGTAACGAAGCCCCTTAAACTTTGTTGGAAGCCATTTGAAACCCATGATCACCTCCAAAATCATTCCACCAAAATTCCACCACTTTTGGTGGAATCGGGAGTGAAACTATATGAAACTCTATGAAGACTCTAGGTGCTAAATCCTGTTATGTCAATGGGTTTATGAAGGGTAGTGAAGCTTGCTGATATTATTGAATCGGCCTTCTAAGCCGTCGGCCGGGGGTTCGAATCCTCCCTGGCGCACCATAGAAATCAAGCCCTTACGGTGAATAGCTGTGAGGGCTTTTTCCGTAGGTGTTGTTCCAGTCCCCACTCTGTCCCCACTTTTAATTGGACGGCTAGTGATGATTAGTGAAGGCCGAGGGCTGATTTAGTTGGCTAGGGTCCCCCTGCGAGAACGGCAGAGTGGATAGAAACGGCTATTAATCTTTCGACTTCCTTGTTCAGTGGGAGCGGGATTTTTTTATATTTACACAGTACGAAACGTCACTAACGTCACAAACGTCACTATCCCTTATATAATAATATCAATCGTGTCCGGTTAACCCCAAAGAAAAACGTCCAAAAACTCCAGGGAATATGTTATGAAATCAGCAGCTAAACCAATCATAACAAAGGAGAATTTGGACGTGGCCCATAATAACACAATCCTCTCCCAGCTGCTATCCCTGATTCCGAGACATGTTTTTACGCAAGCCGAACGCAAGCATCCAACAGAACGCGAAACCCGTGTTTTCAGCCGATGGAATCAGTTTGTCTGTCTCTCGTTCATCCATCTGGCGGCCCGCCATTCCATGCGCGATGGCATTCGCAATCTGGCTGTAAACTCCCGAAAGCTCTATCACCTGGGAGCAAAGCCTGTGGCCCGCTCCACCTTTTCCGATGCCAACAACAACCGGCCAGCGGAATTTTTTCAAACCTTGTTCGGTGAGATGTACAAGAGATGCCAAGCTGTTTCGCCTGTTCACAGATTCCGTTTCAAAAACAAACTCTTCAGTCTCGATGCCTCCACCGTCAAGCTCAGCCTTGAACAGTTCCCATGGGCCTCATTCCGCGAGAAACGTGGCGGAATCAAACTTCATGCCCTCCTGGACCACGACGGGCACATCCCAGCTTTCTTGGAGATCACCGACGCGAGAAAGCATGAATCCAATATTGCCAAGGCCCTCACGTTGCCCAAGGGGTCCATCGTCGTGTTTGACCGGGGCTATGTCTGCTATCGCTGGTTCGCTGCGCTCATCCAAGCAGGCGTGTTCTTCGTCACCCGGCAGAAGAAAAATATGTCGTACAAAGTGCTGGAGCGCAGGTCAGTCAACAAAAAACTGGGCATCACCTCGGACCAGATTATCCAGGTCATGAGCGGCGGCAAGCCTCTCAAACTCCGGCGTGTAGGCTATCGAGACGCTCAAACCGGTAAACATTTCGTATACCTGACCAGCCACTTCACGCTCTCTGCCAGGACCATCGCCGAAATTTACAAAGACCGCTGGCAGATAGAAATCTTTTTTCGACTGATCAAGCAGAATCTCAAAATCAAGCGTTTCATTGGGACATCAAAAAACGCCGTGCTGTCGCAGATCTACGTAGCCATGATCATGTACTTACTGGTCGCGTTTCTGAAGTTTACATCCAGAATCGGCTGGTCCATCCAGGAGATGATGCAGTTGCTGCAGCTGAACGTATTCAAGCGTATGGACCTGGAATCCTTTTTTAGGCCTCCAGATAAATTGTCTAAGATCGAAAATAGTTACCCACTGTTTGCCTTGCTCAGTTAACCGGACACGATTGTAATAATATGTTACATGCGTGACGTTTTGTTTTTCTCATGTCACCAAACGTCACTGCACATTTTTTTCAGATTTATACCTCAGGAAACGTCACTAACGTCACACATGTCACGAAGCCAGATATAGCAAGGGCTCCAGGGCGTGACGTTTTAAAAACCACATGTCACCAAACGTCACTTTTCACGGCCCAGGAAAAACGCTCCGGCTTCAAAATACAAGGCCGAAGCTGTAAAAGTCGCAGCCGAATTACCTTACTCTCTCCGGCTGCGCAAAAGCCCCCATTTTCTGATTGGAGTTGACCCGATTTCGTGGACAAGTAATCCTTTGAGAAGGAGGAGTTCACGATGCCACCAACACACCCGCCATATTCTGCAGAATTTCGGAGGCAGATGATTGAGCTTGTTCGCTCAGGCCGCAGCCCTGATGAACTCGCGAAGGAGTTCGAGCCCTCTGGGCAAACGATTCGCAATTGGGTCCGCCAAGCAGATCTTGACAGCGGTCGACGGCAGGACGGACTCACGACTTCGGAACGTGAAGAACTGAACAGATTACGCCGCGAAAACAAACGACTTCGAGAGGAACGGGAGATATTGTCAAAAGCAGCGGCCTGGTTCGCCAAGGAGGCCGACTCGACTACGCGGAAGCGTTCGAGTTCGTGATGGCGAATCGGGCCAAGTATACCGTGTCCACGCTTTGCCGCCGGGCAATTGAAGATGCAATTTTGACGGCGAGAATTCTCGAAATTCACCGAACATCGCGGAAAACTTACGGCGCTCCTCGAATTCATTTCGAATTGCTGGAGCTAGGGTTCACCGTAAGCCAAAAACGTGTGGCTCGTTTAATGCGGGCTGAGGGTGTGCGCGGAGCATGCAGACGGCGTTGGATTCGCACTACTATTCGGCGGGATCGAATTCGTCCAGCCCCTGATTTGGTCAACCGGAAATTCACGGCCTCAGCTTCGGATCAACTCTGGGTGGCAGACATTACCTATGTCCCTACCTGGGAGGGCTTTTTGTTTCTCGCCGTCGTCCTTGATGTATTCAGTCGTCGTATCGTGGGATGGGCGATGGCCAGTCACATGAAGACCGACCTCGTGCTCAATGCACTGGAAATGGCCATGAAGCAACGCCATGCACACGACGTAATCCACCACTCGGATCAAGGATCGCAGTATACGTCGTGTCGATTCGGAGATCGTTGCCAAGCATTGGGTATTCGGCAATCCATGGGCTCTGTTGGGGATTGTTTTGACAACGCCATGTGCGAAAGCTTCTTCGCATCCCTGGAATGCGAGTTGCTCTGGCAAAACAGCTTCCGTTCAAGGCAGGAGGCGAAACTGGCAATATTTGCTTTTATTGAAGGCTGGTACAACACGCATCGGCGACATTCTGCTCTCGACTACATGTCGCCCTTGGCTTATGAAAAAGAGTACGGGCTCACTTCATGAGGCCCAAAGCCGAAAATCGTCCACAGAATCGGGGGAACTCCAGTGAGAATTTCCTCTGTACTGAGTGCGCAGGGGGAAGGGTTGTCCGTATTTTGGACATTTGTTAGACTTTGAGTAGCCATGGCAACCTCCGGTAAGGTTGTTTGTGGTTAGGCCTCGTTTGGTGTTGGAAGCACCGGGCGGGGCCGTTTCTATTTTTCAGACATTTTTTTCTTTTTTTCGTCCTCCATTTTTATCAATTCCTCAACATAATTAATAAATAAGTCTTTGATAGTGATCCCCTTTCCAGCGACGTACAATTTTAAACGGCGATGGAACTCAAGGTCCACCTTAAGAGAGATCGTCTTTGTTTCATTTCTCATGAGCCATCAATAGTGTTTTCCTGTTTTCCTGTCAAGGCTTTTCAAATTTTTATTGACTCTAATTGCGTACAAAGAATATGTTTACTTATAATTATTTATAACTGTATAGTAAACTTCTAAAAACTATCTGGAATTTTAAATATGGTCTTCTCCGTATGTCTTTATGCAAAATAAAGGTTAGATAAAAAATGACAAATAAATATTACGCAAAAAATACCTTTTTTAACATTCATCACATACTAGTATTCTTTCTAATACTTGTGCTTTTACCCAAATATTTAATTGCAGCTAACGTTGAAGATGTAGCCGAACTGAACAAAAATCTAATCAATATAGACTTTGAATCTTATGGATACATATTTGGACAAGAATATTCCGTGTTGTTTTGTTCTCAAAAGTGTCCAAATATATCAAGAGAGTTGCTATATTATAACAACAAGATTATGTCCAAGTATCAAAAAGCTATCGATAGAATACGAAGCAGATATGGGACAGAGATCGACTTCTCTAAATATGATTTAGAATTAGTGAATGAGCTAAAAAAGAAAAATCATTTCTCTTCAATTACATGCGATGACTGCAGTACCTTTATCGCCCAACTTAAATCAAGGTCTGAAGGCGATATCCCGAATTCAATTCATGCTGGCCTTGCTCGAAACATCCCTGAATATAGAGCACATCCTGAGGTAGAATTCTCAGACGGTATCGTAAAAGAATGGAAGTCTTCAGATAATAAAAAATTGCTTGGACTTGACGTTTCAATCCTCTACCCCGCGTCTTGGAAGGCTAAAGACGGGAGAGGTCCACATATAGTCAAAAAATTTACCAGCGATTATGGTTTTGGTCTTGTGACGTTCATGATTCAGGTGCGAGATATTTCAGATCTCGGCATTTCCTATCTGCCGAAAGGGAGTGCGAAAGAACTTTTAGCTTACATAACAGGATTTACTTCTTCATCCATTCCAGGTTCTCAATTTTTTGGGAGAGGAGAGGTAGTAATTAATAACCATGACGCCATATATCTAGAGTTCAACATGGATCAAAAGGCTATGGATAAAACTTTTAAAGCGCAAAGCATCATGTACTATTTTATTGCCGGTGGCAACATAGTACAGTTACAAGGCATTGTTGGTTTACCCAAAGCAGAAAATACTTCTACAGAACTCTCAAGACTTTATAAAAAATACAATCCTGTTTTTGTAAAGATGGCAAATAGTTTCTACGTGAACAACCAGTTTCAAGTACAACAAAATTATGAATCCAAACCATCGACCTATGTATATGCAGACAAAACAGAAGCCCCCCCAGATACAAGTACAGTAAAAAATATTCTTATCTCAGCGTTAGGACTTCTTCTTTTTGCAGGACTTGTTTTTCTTATTTTTTCTAGAATAATAAAAACGCGTCATAGTAGCAAAACATCACCTACAGCAAAAAACGAGAGCAATATCGATCCCAACACAGGTCTAGCAACCTGCCCCCATTGTGGCAAAACAAACTCCCCTGAGCATAGCAATTGCTGGAACTGCGCAGAACAGTTAAACTTGAAGATCTCATCACCAGCCCCCACATACGACGTGATCGGCGAGATAAAAAAGATCGCCATTAAATACCAAGAAAAATCCATACCCATTTCAGAGGCCGTCAATGGCATTTTATACGCCTACTACAAGTATCTTAATGGTCCGATAGACGAAGAGACATTAAGGAAACTCCTTAATAATCTCAACGGACTACATAAGAGACAACTGGTAGATGATGAGACTTTAAAAAAGTATCGACTGTTGATCGAGTCTAAGCTACGAGATTTTAACTCACCATCACCGGAAACCCGCCAGCAGCATGAAATCCACGAAGAATCGTATGAATCAGAAGATGAAGCTCAGAAAAGTGATAAAGCAAAAATATTCTGGACGATCAGTGCTTTTACTGTGTTTGGGGTTCTATTGCTTGCGCTCGGGGGGCACAACATTGGAGGCATACAAAATTTTGTTACAGCAATTGCGGGAATATTCGTATGGCTCTTTGTGTTACTTATTATATCTAGCATAGTTTGTGTTGCTATAAAAAAGCAGGTTCCCTACCTCGCGCTAGCTATAGCCGCTGGAATATTAAATTCGGCTATGATCTTTTTCTCAATTTTTGCAAAATGATACCGGGGTTCTACTCCCCTATTAACTCGTTGCATTTATAACACCGACTGTTCTCAGGGTGGTTCTGCGCTCCGCACCTTGGGCAAGGGATCAACTTGTTTCTTGGGATCTTCTCGCCTTTTGATTTCCGTTTTGGCAAGTCTCTTCTTATCCACCAGGCAAGAATAACAAACAAAACCACTTCTATTATTACATGGAGAACTGGAGATCGTGCCCACACCCATTAAGAGCTGTTCCGCCCTATTACCGCCAGCGGCGGAAACCGTGATCAAGAGAACAACTCCGACAACTATTTTAGCGATAACCCTTTTGATAACGGCCTCCGTTCAGGACCACGCCCACCTAAACAGCTTTGCATGCCTTACTCGATTGAAGCCGCTTGTTGCTGCAGCCACGCAGAAAATTCGGCTTCCTGCATCTCCCCTTGTGCCAGGGCAAGGACAACTGCTACGGCGTCCGCCTCTGATGCTATGAGCTGCCAACCATTCAGGGCAAGGAATACGTACGCGGCAAGAAATCCCGTCCGCTTGTTGCCGTCAACGAAAGGATGATTGCGAACTATCCCGTATGCGTAGGCTGCGGCGAGATCAAAAACACTCGGATCACCATAACTAAAAAGATTGTGCGGCCTGGCCAGAGCTGAAGACAAAAGCCCCTCATCGCGCAAGCCCTCACTTCCTCCGTGTTCGGCGAGCTGCTCGTCATGGAGAGCAAGAACAACTGCTTCTTTGAGCCAGCGCCATGTGGTCATTTCGCCAGTTCCCGGAGAGTATTCCGATAGCGCGTCATGCCTTCGCGGGCTATCTCCATCTGTTCCGCAAACTCAGGGTCATATGCTGTAATTGCGTACCCGTCCGGCGTCTCTGTCAGGAAAACGCTGTCGCCGGGTTTTATCTTGAGATGGGCAGTAGCTTCCTTAGGAAGAATCACTCCTGTGGAATTGCCGATTTTTGTTACTGTCGCTTTCATGATAGCTGCCTCCTGTTAGAACATATATTAAAACAGAAAGGAATCTGTTTCAAGAATCGATTCCGCCAAAAACGAACGCTTTTCGATTTGATGACAAGGATTCTCCTTGATGCTTTTGACGATATCATCTTATTTTCTATATTAATATCCAAGTGGCGTTAGTGGCATGAGAAAATAAAACGTCACGCCCGGAAAGCCCCGTGTTTACAGGGCTGGTGACGTTTATGACGTTTGTGACGTTTTGCATAGGGTAAATATGAAAATATTGCCCTCTTACTCTCTTTCATCCTCCTGAAAGAGGAATTGGTAATCATGTCTCTAAGGAACCGCTGATTTAATCCTGTTTTATGATCGTCAACCGACTGATTTTCCATTATAGTCCCCTCATCCATGGGAGGAATTCATGAAACAGCTCAGTTTTAGTGACGTCGAATACAGTTTGCGCAAACGGATGACAAAACTTGAAAATTTTTGCGGGCTATGGATGAGTTCATCCCCTGGGAAGAATGGGTGTCCTACATTGAGCCTTACTACCCGAGGGGTCGGCGCGGACGTCCGCCCATGGGCATCGAAAAAATGCTGCGCATGTACCTTTTACAGTGCTGGTTCAACCTTTCGGATGAAGGCGTGGAAGATGCCATTTATGCAGCTACGCTTTGCGCTGGTTCATGAAAATCAATTTTGTCGACGAACAGGTGCCGGATGCCACAACGTTGCTCAAGTTTCGGCATTTGTTGGAAGAACACAATATTGCCAAGGTTTTTTTCCAGGCATTTACCTCCACGCTTGAAAAGTGCGGTTATCTGATGTGCGGCGGCAGCATTGTGGATGCCACGCTCATTCAGGCTCCGAGCTCGACCAAAAATGAAAAGAAAGAGCGTGATCCCGAGATGCACCAGACCAAAAAAGGCAACCAGTATTATTTCGGCATGAAGTCCCACATTGGCGTGGACGCGGGCAGCGGCTATGTACACAGCCTGGAAACCACTGCCGCCAATGTTCATGACATAAAGATGGCATCACGCCTCCTGCGTGAAGACGATGAGGTGGTCTACGGGGATGCGGGCTACATTGGCATTGAAAAGCGAGAGGAAATAGCCGGTAATGAGCATTTTTGCTCCATTGACTACCGAATCAATCGGCGAGTGGGGAGCGTGCAGAAGGTTCCTGACTATCTGCCCAATTGGGAGAAACAAATCGAGCGGCGCAAATCCTCGGTCCGTTGCAAGGTGGAGCACCCGTTCCTGATCGTCAAACGCTTCTTTGGGTACAGCAAGGCAGTCTACCGTGGCCTAGCTAAAAATACGCACCGGTTGCATATGCTGTTCACCAGCGCGAACATCTTGATGTGTATCCGGGCTGGCAGGCCACTGCCAGCCTGAGGAGACGTGCGCCCTCTTCCGGATAAAAGGGCGTTATTCATATAAAATAACAGTAAAAATCGAGGAAAATTTGACAAAAAAGGACTCCCGACTCTGAATTTTTGAAAATATTCGGCGACAAGTTCAGGAGAGCTTTATTGATCAGTGCTTCCCTAAATTCTTTTCGTCGCGTGTTTGAGCAAGAATTTCACATGCGAGGCTGAAGAAAAAAAGGGCGTCGGTCCGCAAGCTGTCCATGCTGAACCGGCTGAATCTGAATTCTCTTCAAGGACAGCCTTTCGAAATCGGCATCACGCGCGGCACGCAGTCACGGCTTATTTTTCCGGAAGGGGTAAATTGTGCTGCCTTAGAAAGGACAGCTTGTCCCAATAGCCTCGCTGAAAGATGATTTTGTCGTTACGTATGTGGAAAAAGCCGCAGCCGCGAAGTCCCAGCGGATCTTTCCATTCCAGTATGGCCCATTCGCCGTCTTCAAACAGATTTTCCACAATACAGGTCATTTCTGCTTGGGCGAATTCCCGGCGGAACATTGTTTCGATGGCTTCCTTGCCCTCCACAGGCGTTTGCGCCACCTGGTGATTGACCGCCGCATCGGCATAGAATGAGGCCAACGATGCGATATCGCCGTTGTTGAAGGCTTCCACCCAGCGTGCGACGAGTTCTTTCGGGCGCATACAATCTCCTGTTGCGAGGCTGCTTTATTATTCAACAATACGCTGCGTAAGATAATAGCTTTGATTGTTCCAGAAGAAAAGATCAATTGGAAAGAATTGATGCTGTTCGGAGTGTGTACGCGTTAATCAAGCAAGGGCAGGAATGATGACCATTTTTTTAGGGCGTGTCTGAATTCTTTTCATCGCGAGTTTGAGCAAGAATTTCAACAGGCAAGGCTGAAGAAAAAAGGGCCGCAGGCGTAGTGCGGCTGCGTCAAGGGGCTTTTTTTTTGAAAACGCGGCATGGTGGAATTCTGGCCAAACGCAGCGGAAAAGAATTAAGAAACACGCCCTGACTGCGAGTCCATTGGACAGGCAGATTTTCAATAGAGTGTTTTTGTTCTTGACTCTGATTGTGATTTTTTGACCTGAAAGGCCGGGGATGGCAAACCGCCCCCGGCCTCGGTATTTTCTGAAACGCTTGCTTATGAGCGCAATTTTTCCAGCAGGGCCGCGGCGTCATCCGGAGGCCGCAGTTCGAGCCGCTTGTATTGCCTGCCGTCCGGCGTACGTTGCATCATGTTGTTGTCCACCAGTTCGCGCCGCAGCAGCGCGTGATCGCCGAAGAGGTGGAGCTCGTTGAGCAGGGCGTTGATTTCCTTTTCCGTAAAGGTCTTACGCGCCGGAATGCGCGACCAGATGATCCACAAGCAGAGCATCCGCTGGCTGTACTTGCCGGGCCAGCGCACAAGTTTGCCCTGATCGTCGAAATAGCGCGTCAGTTTGTGGACAAGCTTATAATTGATAGCGGGCTGCGCGGCTTTGGGGGCTGCCAGCCGCTCCATGGCGTCGGTCTGGGCCTTGAGGTGCTGAAAATTGCGGTACCCTCCGGCTTTGGCCAGCAGGTTCAGCATTTCCAGATGGCTGGGGAGTTGTTCCAGACCGTCCAGCGAACGGCGCAGGGATTTGGCAAAAGCTGAAACATCGCCCACATGCAGGGGCAGACTGGTTCTGGACATGGCTTATCCTCGTATTCGGGCCTACCAGGAAAAACTGGATTGCCGGTGGTCGCCGACTTCCGACCCGGCACGCGGATAAGGTGTCGAATGGAATACGTGATGGCAGGTTTAGCTCCCCTTGCGGGGCGGCGACGCCTGGGTGAACTGCCGACCAGTTCCGATTTCTATGCGAAGTTGCTGCGCGGTGCAAGGAAAAAACGTTTGCAACAGCGAAGAAATAACAAATTTCAGCTTATAAAAAACGGTTTATGTGTATTCTGTTGATCAGGATCAATGCGTTGCTTTGTACGTCCTGTACGATGAACCTCAAGAACAGTGTTGCTTGAAGCCCTATGCGTGAAAGCCTCTCACGAAATCACAACGTCCGTGCAAACGTAAGGAGGAGAAAGACATGGGAGTACGGGGAAACACCAGGCAGGAGAAGAAGATTGAAGGTATGGTCGCCATAGTGGAGCAACTCCATCCCGGCTTGAACCAGCTCTCGGCAAAAGGCGTTTTTCGTCTGGCCATCGCGGATACGCTCAAGGAGTGGCATTTGAGCGATTGGAAGGGATTGGCGACCCGGCCGGCAGGCGTACGCGAAAAGTTTTTTGCGGCCATGAGCGGCAATGCCGCCGCGCATCTCGAACGGATAGGGTTTCCTGCCGAAAAGAAAAAGCTGCTGGAGCATCGGCTTCAGGAATTCAATACGGGCTTTTTGAACAGCTGAAAGCCGCGGCTTGTCTACGCCGTGACAGAGGTCTGCCGGGCGGCCCGCATCATTTCCTGATCAGCGTTGCCTCGAACAGTCAATGCGTTCGCCGCAATTTGTCGGGCGCATGCCTTGCTCCTTGCCTCCATCAGGAGTACACAACCCCAATACCGGGGCGCTACGGCCCGGCAGCATGCTTGGAGTCATCCGTGAATCAGGAAGTCATCATCACCTGCGCCGTAACCGGCGCCAGCGATACTGTTTTGAAAAATCCGGCCGTACCGGTCACTCCGGCGCAGATCGCCGCGGCGGTTCTGCAAGCCAGAGCCGCGGGCGCCGCCGTGGCCCATGTCCACGTTCGCGATCCGGAAACCGGCAAAACCAGCATGAATCCGCGATTGTACCGCGAGGTTGTGGACCGGATCAGGGACTCGGGCTCGGATGTCATCCTGAACATCACGGCCGGCATGGGCGGATATTTTGTTCCGGACGACGGCAATCCGCGCCTGCCCGCCGCGGGCACGGACCTGGCGCCGTCCACGGACCGGGTGGGGCATATCCTCGAGCTGGCGCCCGAAATCTGCACCCTGGATTGCGGCACCATGAATGTCTGCGAGTACGCCTATTTGGCCACGCTCAAACAGCTGCGCGTCATGGCCGGACTCATCCGTGACGCCGGGGTCAAGCCGGAAATCGAAGTCTTCGAACTGGGCCACATCTGGATGGCCAAAAAACTTATTTCCGAAGGACTGCTCAAAAGTCCGGCCCTGTTTCAGCTCTGCATGGGCGTCCCCTACGGCGCGCCCGCGGATCCCGAGTGCATGCTGGCCATGCGCAACCAGCTGCCGCCGGATTCCCTGTGGTCCGGGTTCTCCATCGGCTTCAACCAGTTTCCCTTTGCCGCGCAATCCCTGCTCCTGGGCGGCAACATCCGCGTGGGGCTCGAAGACAACCTCTACCTGAGCAAAGGCCGGCTGGCGGACAACAAACAGCTGGTGGAAAAGGCCGTGGAACTCGTCACGCTCCTGGGCGGCGGCGTGGCCGGCCCCGAACGCGCCAGGGAGATTCTGGGACTGGCCGGTTGAAGAAGCCCTCCGTTGCGCTCGAAGCTTCGAACCGGGTACTTTTTCCCCTCTTGACACCTTTCCGCAGCTCATCTATTTGAAGGACAGTCACAAGACATCTCCCCTGCAACTGGCGACTTGACGTGGAATCAACCACGGGGAAGCAGGCGGAGAGCATCAGCCGCTCGCCTGGGCCGCACCGCATCCGCGGTGTGCTTCCACAACCCCCGCAATACGGGGAACAAGGAGGCTGCCCATGCAGGCTTACATGAATCTTCTCGCCCTTTCCGATCCCAATGTCTACGAACTCGTCAGAGCCGAGGAACAGCGCCAGAAGCGCGGCATCGAACTGATTCCTTCGGAGAATTACACCTATCCGGAAGTGCTCGCGGTGCTGGGGTCCGTATTTACCAACAAATATTCCGAAGGCTACCCGGGCCGGCGCTACTACGGCGGGCAGGAATTCACGGACACTCTGGAGGAGCTTACCCGGGAACGGGCCTGCCAGGTCTTTCGGGCCGAGCACGCCAACGTGCAGCCCCTGTCCGGTTCGCCCATGAACCAGGCCGTGTACCTGGGGCTTCTGGAGCCCGGCGACACGATCCTGGCCATGGACCTTTCCCACGGCGGCCACCTGACCCACGGCGCGCCTGTCTCGCACATGGGAAAACTTTTCAACTTCGTACGCTATAAAACCAATCCGGCCGACGGTTCGTTCGATTTCGACGCCATCCGCCAGGCCGCCCTGGAGCACCGTCCCAAATTGCTGCTGACGGGCTATACGTCCTATCCGCGCGACCTTGACTACGCCGCGTTCAAGAAAATCGCGGACGAGGTCGGCGCTTTGACCATGTGCGACGCGTCCCACTACGCGGGCATGGTGGCGGGCGGCACATTGGACAATCCTCTCGACCATGGCTTCGACGTGATGACCACCACCTCGCACAAGTCCTTGCGCGGCCCACGGGGCGGCATGATCCTTTGCAAAAAGGCCCTGGCCCCGCGTATCGACAAGTCCGTGTTCCCCGGACTGCAGGGCGGTCCGCATATGAACGTGGTCGCTGGCATTGCCGTTGCCCTGGGCAAGGCCTTGCAGCCCGCTTTCAAGACCTACGCCGCGCAGGTGCTGGAAAACGCCAGCACCCTGGCGGAGCAGTTTCTGGAGCGGAATGTCGGGCTGGTCACGGGCGGCACCGCCAACCACATGCTCGTACTGAATACGCAGACCAGCTTCGGGCTGAACGGAAAAGAGGCGGAAGAGCTTCTGGATACGGTCGGCATCACCACCAACAAACAGATTATTCCCGACGACCCCAATCCGCCGCTGCGCCCGAGCGGCATTCGTATCGGAACGCCCGCAGCCACCACCCGGGGCATGAACGCGGCTGAAATGCGCCTGCTCGCCGCCTGGATGACGGATGTCCTGGCCAACCCGGGCGATACGAACCTGCACTGCAAGATAGAAAAGCAGGTTCGCGCCTTGTGCGAAGGCTTTCCTGTTCCGGGAGTCGCGTAATACACAGGGGGGCGTGTCCCCCCTGATTCCCCACCCTGACAGGCCTCCGTGGCCTTTCCTCAAAGTTGTCCTGGTTTCTTTTCCAGTGCGCTGCCGACGGCTCTCCATAGCATGGACCGGAAATCCTGCAATGGGCGCCCTGGACATCCGTGCCGGTTTATGCCCCCAAGGCATTGAATGCCATCTCTGCCGATCGGGACGAAGATAGTGCCGTGATGCAGGGGGGCGGCGGCTCAAGGCAGTCACGCATGCGGCGTCTTCCGAGTGTCGGGCCGGGCCCCGGCCAATGAGCGGCAGTATTCGTTGTTCGACGCGGCGGAAGCCCTTGCGAAATCTGCACGCTCTTTTTGAAAGGCTTAGGCATACAGCCCAAAGAAAAAAGAATAGGCTCGTTGCCGCTATTTGTTGCCGCCGTAAATTTGGCGTGTTAACAGGATATTGAATCCTGAGGCAGCTTGGAAAAAATGCGCTTGCATTGATACTTGGCCATAGGATCGCTGAAGTGATTCTCTTTATTTATTGCGGCTGCATAGCTTTTCAAGTCTTTGATTTCAACCAGCACGCTGGGGAGGTAGGTATGCCAAAATTAATCGGAGGTGGGAGAAAAATATTGCGGCGCAACTTGTTGAAAGGCGCCGGCGCGTTGTGTCTCGCGCCGCTTGTGATGGGGGTTGGCGGAAAGGTCGCTTCAGCTTTTTCCTCGACCTCAAGCCGCAACCGCATTGCCTCCAAGTACAACACCAGACTGGTTTTGTTGGGGACAACCGGCGGCATGACCTGGTGGCCAGGCTCCAATCGGGCCAGTAATTCCCAGGTCCTCGTCGTTGGCGACGCCATGTATGTCATCGACCTGGGCTTCGGGGCCTGCCCCCGTCTGGCCGAAGCCTTCAACTACGGTCAATTCGCCACCGTTGACGGGGAGCAGATACAAATGGGGCTGTCCACCTTTCTTTCCAACGTTAGGGCGGTCTTTATCACCCACCTGCACATGGACCATCTGGGCGACTACCCCACTTTTCTGGAAATCGGCGCCAAGGCTGGTTTTGGGGCAAAACAGCCGCTCAAGATCATCGGTCCGGGCGACCGCGGCAGGCTTGACCAGAACAATTCCGGCTACAAGGGTACGATTATCCAGGCCCAAAACTGCAGTCCCTCCCTGACCACGCCTACGCCCGGCACGAAGATGATGACGGATCATATTCTGCAAGCCTTTGCGCAGACTTTCAACGACTGCGCCCTGGACGTCGGTTACCCGGATCTTCCGAAAATCATCGACGTCAAGGAGATCGGGGATCCCAAGACAATTCCCTGGCCTCCAGGCTTCGTCATTCCGGACCCGAACAAGGAATGGACTTCGGACACCGCCTGTCCGGAGATGGAGCCTTTCGAAATTTACCAGGACGAGCGATTGCGCGTCACGGCCATCCTTGTGAATCATTACCAGCTTTATCCCGCTTTTTCCTTTCGGTTTGACACCAACGACGGCTCGTTGGTCATTTCCGGCGACACCGGACCCGACACCCGGGGCAACCTCCAGAAACTGGCCAAAGGGGCGGATGTCCTGGTCCATGAGGTCCAGGACGAGTTCTGGATCAAGAATTCGTACAAGGACGTCAAGAAAGGGGATCCCACTTGGCCGTTGTACTACCATCTCATCACAGCGCACACCAGCAGCGCGGATGTGGGGAAGGTGGCCGAGTCGTGCGGCGTCAAGACCGTGTACCTGACCCACCTTTCGCCTGGTAACGCGTCGGTTCCACGCCTGCAGCAGTCGGCCCAGAAGAATTTCTCCGGCAAGATGATCGTGGGCGAGGACCTGATGGAGGTCGGAGTTGGCAAGCCCACCGGCAGCGCAAAGGCGTGAACCTAAGCAACCGTACGAGCACGACCTCGTAAGCAGTTCGGTGCTGTCCGTGCCCGCGGGCATCGCCGGCGCAGTCTTGATTGAGCCTCGCTTTGAACTGGTCAAAGCGGGGCTTAAGGCTTTGAATTCCCTCTGAAGTCCCCCAAAGATGACGGGCATGGTCCAGGCCGTGTTCAGCGTTTGCGCCATAAGTCGGATGATCGTGTCTTTCCCTGTTTACGGGATGCCTTGGCCATGGATGCCCTCCTTAGCATCGGCGTTGCCCGGTATCATTCCGGTGAAAAACTGGAAGAACTCATTTTCCGCGTGGATATGGCCCTCTACAAAGCCAAGGGATCCGGACGCAACCGGGTGGAAGCCGCGGAATAGGCAAGCGACTTCCGAACGCCTGGAAAAGCTTCCGGTCCTCCAACCGTCTGCAATCGCCGCCTTGCTGCCGCCATACCGCTGCCGTCTCTCCGTAACATACCGCTGTTATTTTCCATCTTTTGTCATAGTATTCCCTGAAACAGTACCCCCCAAGGAGATCCCCTCATGAAAAAATGGAGTATCAGCATACTGTGCGTGGCAGTGGTGTTCTGCTGGAGCTGTGCGGAGGCCATGGCCTTGCAGCTGGTCAAAGCCGGGACCTATAATTCCGGCGTATTTGACGCTTCCGCCGCGGAAATCGTCGGATATGACGCGCAAAGCAAAAAGGCTTTTGTGGTCAATGCGCACGCCGACAAAGTGGATGTTCTCGATCTTGCGGACATTACCGCTCCCAAACTGGCGGCCTCGGCATCCCTGAAGGAGTTCGGCAAGGGGGTCAACAGCGTGGCCGTGAAAAACGGCCTGGTGGCCATTGCCGTGGAAGCCGATCCCAAGCAGGAGCCCGGCAAGATCGTGGTCATGGACACGTCCGGAGACGTGCAGGGCGTTTTCCCGGCCGGAGCCCTGCCCGACATGGTCTGCTTCACGCCGGACGGCAACTACATATTGTCCGCCAACGAGGGCGAGCCCAACAAGCAGTACGACAACGATCCCGAAGGCTCGGTGACCGTCGTGGACATCTCGCAGGGGCTGGACAAGGCCAAAGTCACCCAGGTTGATTTCACCTCCCTCAACGACCGGAAGCAAGCCCTGGCCGCCAAAGGCATCCGGATTTCCCACCCCGGATCCACTGTGGCCCAGGATCTGGAACCCGAATACATGGCCATTTCGGGGGATTCCCGTACCGCGTACGTGACCTTGCAGGAAAACAACGCGGTTGCCGTGATCGACATTCCATCCGCCAGGCTGGCGGGCATCTGGAGCCTGGGGCTCAAGGATTGGGCCGCCCTGGGGCTCGAACTGGACGCCTCGGACAAGGACGACGCCGTCAACCTCCAGTCCTGGCCCGTGCTGGGCTGCTACATGCCGGACAGCATCGCGTCTTACGAGGTCGGCGGCAAGACCTACCTGGTGGTCGCCAACGAGGGCGACAGCCGCGAGTACGGAGAAGACGAGGACAACCCGGTTTATGTGGATGAGATCCGCGTGGGCAAGGCCAAACTGGATCCTGAAAAATTTCCCAATGCCGCTGAACTGCAGAAAAAGAAGAACCTCGGCCGGTTGAAAGTCGTCAAGGACCTGTCCGACCCGGACGGCGACGGCGATCTGGACCGCCTGGTGGCTTTTGGCGGACGTTCTTTTTCCATCTACACCAGCGACGGCAAGCAGGTGTTTGATTCGGGAGACGTCTTTGAAAAGAAACTCGCCGAGCTCTACCCCGGCAATTTCAACGCCTCCAACGACAAGAACAAGAAGGACAACCGCAGCGACGACAAAGGTCCGGAGCCCGAAGGCGTGACCGTGGGCGCCATCGGCAGCAAGACCTACGCCTTTGTGGGGCTCGAACGTATGGGCGGCATCATGGTCTACGACATCACCGATCCGCAGAACCCTTCCTTTGTGCTGTATCAGCTGGACCGCGACTTTTCAGCTGATCCGGAAAGCGGCAAAGCCGGAGATCTCGGCCCCGAGGGCCTGTGCTTTGTCCCCGCGTCCAGCAGCCCCTCCGGTAAGGACCTGCTGCTCGTGGGCAACGAAGTCAGCGGTACGACCGCCATTTACGAAATCATCCAATAAATCCGCAGTTGCTGCTCGGGAAGCCGGCCGCGCTACGACAGCCGGCTTCCCGGGTTTCAATCAACGCGCATTGTTCCCCTGCCTCAGCAATCCTCCACGCAGCCGAGCCGCAAGCAAGTGGCCTAGTCTGAATAATCATGCTATCCATAACTACCGCCAGTACGCGCGGCTGTTTCCAAGCGTACACCGGCCCCCTTTTGTCAATCCATCAGGAGAAAAGGAATGCGTATGACCACATTGTATTCTCGCGACTTCGCGCAGGCGTTGGAAGCGCACGAAGCAGTGACTGCGGAAGATTTAAAGGCCTGCTTCGAGGTTGTTCCCGAAACTGTCCAGACCGCCTGCGGCGCGGTGCAATACGCGCAACGGGGCCGGGGACCGGTCGTGATCCTCGCGCATGGCGGCCCCGGCGGGTATGACCAGGCTCTGGTTTTGGGGGAATTGTTTCGAAAAAACGGATTTCGCATTGTGGCCCCTTCCAGGCCCGGGTATCTGGGCACTCCGCTGGAGTGCGGCAGGAGCGCGGAAGAGCAGGGCGATTTCATGGCCTCCGTGCTGGACGCCCTGAACATCCCCAAGGCGCTGGTGGTCGGCGCGTCAGGCGGCGGCCCGGCCTGCTATCAGCTGGCCCAGCGCCATCCGGACAAGGTCGCGGGCCTGGTGGTTATCGACGGCATCAGCTGCAGGTATACCAAGGGCCAGGACATCAACAAACTGGAAGAATGGATGTATTTGAGCGAGCCCGGACAGTGGCTGACAGGCTTGTTTTTCAAACATTTTCCCGCCGCGGTGGTGAGAAGTTTTCTGCAGACCGAAAGCACGCTGGGCAAGCATGAAATCGGCCAGCGGGTCAAAGAAATTTTGGGCGACCAGGGAAAATTCGCTTTTGTGGATGCCATGTTCCGTACCATGACCTCAAGGTTCAGCGAGCGGAAGGCCGGGGCCGACAACGACATAGCCATGGGCTCCGCCATCGACCGGCTGCCGCTGGACAAAATCCGCTGCCCGGCCCTGCTCATACACGGCGACGCGGACAACGACGTGCCCAGCCGTGACGCTGAATACGCTTCCCAAAGCATTGAGGGCTCGGAACTGCTCTGGATCAACCAGGCGTCGCATATCGGTTTCTGGACGGCGGAAGACGCCTACAAGGTGCAGAAATATACGCTGGACTGGCTGAGAAAAATAGCGGTATAGATTCCCATTATGCGGTATAGAGCGCCTTTCTCATAGCGGGCGTTATGCTGTTTAGCTGCTAAATAATTTTTTAAGCGAGAAAACGCATGCCATCATCTGTCACAGCCGATGCGTACGCGGTGCTTTTGCCCGCTTTTGCGGATTTGCGTCTCAGCGGCGCGGTGCGGCGCTTTTTGTCCAGCGGCGGGTGCTCTCTGCTGCTCGGAGAAAGCAGGGACGAATACGTGACCAGGCGTATGTCCGATACGCGGCGGCAGCAGGAGACGGCCGGGAGTTTTTGTTCGCTGGTCGACGACGCTCGTGGCTATTGCGGCGATCTGCTTGTTGCGGTGGATCAGGAAATCTGCGGTATCTGCCGTTTGCACGACCTGGTGCCCGCTTTTCCGCAGCCGCAAGCGCTTGGCGAGATGGATGCGGCGGACTTCGAACGGGTTGCCGGAGAGATCGCCGCCGCCGCCAGGTCTTTGGGCGTAAATTGTTTCCTGGCGCCCATACTGGACCGTTTGACCGGCCCCAACCCCTGGCTGCAGGGCCGGACCTGGTCCGCGGATCCGCGGACCATCGGCAGTATCTCGGCCGCTTTTGTACGCGGCGTGCAGGGGCGGGGCGTGGCCGCAACGGCCAAACATTTCCCAGGCTATGCCGACATTCCGCTGGATCCGGCCATCGAGCCCGGCGCGCGCTGCAGCGTGCCCCTGCCGGAGCTGGAAGCCGGATATCAGCCCTATGCCGAGGCCATTGCTTGCGGCGTGTCGCTGGTCATGACCGGTCCGGCCATTGCGGACGCGCTGGACACGGAGAATGCCGCGTCGCTTTCACCGGCGGTTATCGGCGTTCTGCGCGGGAAGCTCGGATTCGAAGGCGTGATCCTCAGCGACGATCTGGACGCCGCCGCACTCCTGCGCGGCGCTTCCGTTCCGGCTGCAGCTTTGCAAGCCCTGAGCGCGGGCGCGGATCTGCTGCTTCTGGCCGACACGGGCGACCAGCTCGATCTCGTGGCCCAAACCATCATCCAAGCGGTTGCGACCGGGCAGCTGTCCGAAGAGCGGCTAAGCCAGGCGGCCTGCAAGGTCAGAGCCTTGTGCAGGCAGTATTCAGGCTAAGGCCGGAATCTCTTCGCAAGATATGGAACAATTGACTTGGGAAACAATACTCATAAATCCGTTCAGCAAAGCTCCATTGAAAAAATATCAAATTTTTTTTGGCTCTTCGACGTTTTCTGTGGAATTGGGATTATAGTCCCTGACAGCTTATTCAATCCATGGGTAATAGGTTGATATATTTGAACTCAAGGTACTTCGCATCTTCATGGCTTCTTCAAAAATCCTCCCAGCGACTGCATCAATCAGCGTGCACCACTGCTCAGCGGAAGAAGAAGAAAAGTAGCCCAACCAATTGGAATTTCATCCCATTGGATTGCCTGTCCCGGTGAAATCCTTACAGTTGAAGGAGATAAATTCCACAGTTTTCGTCGAAGAACCTTTTTTTTCGCCTGCTCCGGTACGCTATCCTGTTGGTAACATAGAATTTTGGTATGAAAAATATTGAATATGAAAATAACTTTCAATCTCGCAGGTTTACAAAACATAACCACGTGTTACCTTGTACTTGAGGCAAGGAAGCTCCCTCCTTGGGAGCTATGAAAAACATGTGGTACGTCCACGTAAAAATACCACCCCGTTAGGAGGGATGCCCATGAGCTCTTTATTCACCACCGCATTGGCCGGATTAGCAGGAGCGCTGATTCTCTTGCCGCTTCTTTCTTCCCGCAGGCACCACCGCCATCGTCATCACGGTCCGGGAGTCCTGACCCGGCGCGGCGGCGGACGCGGCAGATAGCGGTCCGCTGATCTGATATCATTTGCTGCCATGGCCGGCGGAACCAAGTGTTCTGCCGGCCATTTTACGTGCTCCCGTCTAGACGGTAACTGGTGTCGAAGGCTTTTCCGTATCCAGCTGCTTGTAGAAAAAAACCGTAGCGTGCAGAACTCCGTCCGGGGTGGCCGCGAAGTTGGGGATGGCGCCGGCGCGCTGCCAGCCCAGGTGCGCGTAGACGGCCTCGGCCTGGCGGCCCTGGTGCGTATCCAGTACGAGCAGCGTACGGCCCATGGCGCGCGCGTGGTCCTCGGCGGTCCGCATCAGCTGCGATGCGATGCGCCTGCCCCGGTGGCTGCGCAGGACGCAGAGCTTCTTGATTTCAGCGCGGTGCCGACTGTTCTCCCGCGTACAAGGCGCCAACTGCACCGTTCCCACGATACGTCCGCCGTCTTCCCCGTCCGCGGCGACGAACAGCACGAGTGCTGATGCTTGCAAGGCAGCCTCCACCGAGTGCCAGTACGCGGCGGCTGTTTCCGTGGCCAGCGGCGTTAGAAAACCCAGCGAGGTGCCGTCGTCCACCGCGTCCGTGAGCAATGCGCACAGCTGGTCACGATGCGCGTCTGAAAAGGAAGTGATTAGCGTGACTTCAACCATAACAGATCCATACGCATGTAAGTTTAGTAGCTAAATGAATTGTTTCGTGAGGGTGTCCACGGCCAGGTCCACCGTATCCGGGGTTACGCTCCACCGGGCGCAAAGCGCGGCGGCCTGGGCGCGCAGTTCCGGATCCTGCAGGTCGTCCAGACGCTCCATGAACAGATTCCTGCGGCCGATCTGATAAAGCATCCGCTCCTCCCCGGGCAGGGACAGGAAGCGTTCGATGACCCCCGTCATCCGAGTCTTGTCGTCCGGGAGCGTAC
The DNA here is from genome assembly GCA_963677785.2 of Desulfovibrionaceae bacterium. GTDB lineage: Bacteria > Desulfobacterota > Desulfovibrionia > Desulfovibrionales > Desulfovibrionaceae. Next base: position 2,613,341 of record CAXXDH010000003.1, read on the forward strand.
CGTCTATTTCGGGAAACAGATTGAGCATGTGGTCGCTGGTCACGGTGCTGGTGACGCCTTCCAGTTTCTGCAGCAAAAGCAGCAGCTCCCGTGCGTTTTCCACGTCCCCTGGTTTTTCGAACAGGCCCGCCGTATGGGCGGCGGTCAGCGGCGCGCCTTCGGGCAGGGCCAGCGTACGGATGCGGATGAAGTCCGGGTTGATCTGGTTCAGCGCGTCCGCGGTTTCGGTTGCGTGCAGTGTCGAGAGTTCCCTGCCGCCCAGTCCGGGCATAACGTATTCGGACAGTTCCATGCCCGCCTGTTTGACTTTCCGCCCCGCGGCAATGTGCGCGGCCTTGTCGCTGCCTTTTTTGATCCTGTCCAGTACCGCGTCCGAACCGGATTCCATGCCGATATGGATGCGATTGAGGCCCGCGTCCGCGATCCGGGCCAGGTCGTCGGGACTGATGGCGGCCACGGTACGCGAACGGGCGTAGGACGTGATACGCCGGACCTCGGGAAAAGCCTGTTTGAGGTGCGAGAGAAGGGCGGCCAGTACGTCTGGCTTGACCACCAGGCTGTTGGCGTCCTGCAGAAACACGGACTGCATGCCGTGGGTGATGAAGCGGTAGACCTGGTGCACGGCCCGGCGGTTGTGCGGCCCGCCTCCGGTATAGAGCGTACGCAGTACGTGCGGACCGATGGCGCCGTGGCTGTCCCGGGCGGCCAGCAGTTTGTCAGCTATGTCCCGCAGCGCGTCGATATCCTTGCGTACGTGCTCCAGGGGGCGGCGGCTGAAGGTCGCGCCCTTGTAGACCGGGCAAAAAGTGCAGCGGTTCCACGGGCAGTTGCGCGTAACCCGTACGAGCAGGCTCTGCGCCTCGCTGGGTGGCCGGATGGGCCCGAGTTCCAGGCCCGCGTATGCAGGAATTGGCTGTGCCATGGCAATTGATGAATTTGTTTCTAAAAGATAGTCAGCTACAGTTTTTGGGGATTCTTAAGGGACTTTTTTCAAAAAGTCTCTTAAGCCGCCAGAGGCAGTTCTACTTTTCCGGGATTTTTTCAATGAACAGCAGGCTGACGTTGTTGTCCTGCTTGTTGACGACGCCGTATTGTAGAACGCGGAACGCGGCGAAGTCCAGGGACTGAGCCCACTGCAGCACTTTTTCGGCTTCGCCCGCGCCGCCTGGGTGGCCCGTATAGCAGAGCACGGAGATCCCCCCGCCAGGAGCCAGGAGCGTACGCGCGGCTTCCAGCGCGGCCAGGGTGGTCTGCGGGCGGGTGATGATTTGCTTGTCGCTGCCCGGCAGATAGCCCAGGTTGAACATCACGGCACTGATCCGGCCGTGCTGGTCCGGCGGGATGCATTCGGCCAGACGTTCGTGCCCGGACGCGTGCAAAAGGACGCGAGCGGCCAGTCCTTCCTGGTCCAGGCGTTGGCGCGTGTTGTCCAGGGCGTCCTGCTGTACGTCAAAGGCGTGGACCAGGCCCCGCGGCCCTGCCAGGCGGGCCATGTGCAGGGTGTCGTTGCCGTTGCCCGCGGTGGCGTCCACGGCCAGGCCGCCCGGCTGCAGGGCTCGGGCAATCAGACTGTTGGCAAAGGGAATGATCTGCGGAATGATGGCGGGCACAGGCGGACCATTGGTTCGGGCTACTGGCCGCAGCAGCGTTTGTACTTTTTGCCGCTGCCGCAGGGGCAGGGCGCGTTGCGGCCGATTTTCGGCGCGGCCTTGACCGGCGCGTCGGATTCGGTGCGCGGGGCCTGGCCTTCATGAATGTGTTGGCCGTCCACGTAATACCAGCGGTTGTCCTTTTTCTTGAACCGGCTGCGCTCGTGCAGCACCTCGTCCTGCCCCGCCTTGGCAAAGGAGGCCTCGAACTCCACAATGCCGGAGTTGTCCGTCGGTTGTCCGGCTTCGGTGGCCACAATGCGCAGGCCCTTCCACTCCACGTCGGCATTCCACGTACGGACGTCGGTGGCGTCGAACCCGTTGCGTTTGCGCCTGTCCAGGGTTTCGCGCAGGTAGGGGATGTTGTCCGTGACAAAGGCGCAGTAGCGCGAACGCATCAGGGCTTCGGCGCTTTCCGCGGGGCGTATGTCGTTGAGCAGCGGTTCGCAGCACTCGGAAAAAGCTTTGCCCGAACCGCAGGGGCATGGTTCTGCCATGGGAGCTCCTTTTTTCTCTGGGTTGGGACGGTATTTCACGAGGCAGGCGGTGAAGTCAACGGCCCTTGCAACCTTCTTTATACCAGGATGTTGCGCATTGAGAATTACTCAGACCAAAATGGATAAAAAAAGCGCTGCCGCATTCGGAGAACACTCCGAATGCGGCAGCTCATCTGAACCCGGGCAGGGATTATTGCAGCGCGTTGGGCAAAACCGTGATGATGGAAGGAAAGAGTGTGAACATGACCAGCGAGGCCAGCAACGCGAACAGGTAGGGTAATGAGGCTTTCATGACGCGTTCCAGCGGCACCTTGGTGATGGCGCTGGCCACGAACAGGTCCAGCCCGACCGGAGGCGTGATGCAGCCGATGGCCAGGTTCACGACCATCAAAACGCCGAAGAACAGCGGATCGATGCCCAGTTTTACCGCCACGGGCAGGAAGATGGGAGTCAGGATGACCACTGCGGCCGATGCGTTGATCAACGTGCCGATCACCAGCAGCAGAATGTTCATCATGACCAGAAACATCACGGGAGAGGTCGTGATGCTGACAATGTACTCCCCGATGTGGTGCGGGATCTCCAGGTTGGTGAGCATCCAGCCGAAGACCTTGGCCGCGCCCACGATGAACATGATCAGGGTCGTACCTATTACGGCTTGGAAAATGATTTTGGGAAAATCCTTCAGCTTGAGTTCTTTGTAAATGAAGAATCCGACCAGAATGCCGTAGACCGCGGCCACGGCGGCGGCTTCGGTGGGGGTGAAAATACCGCCGTAAATGCCGCCGATGATGATCACCGGGGTCATCAGGGCGAAGAAGGAGTCCTTGAAGGCCTTGATGAGCGCCAGGAAGGAGAACGAGCCCTCTGCCGGGATGCCTTCCTTTTTGGCGATGACCCAGCTGACCACGCACATCACCAGCCCCATGATCAGACCGGGCAGAAAGCCCCCCACGAACAGGTCGCCGATGGACGTTCCGGCTATGACGCCGTAGACCACCAGGGTGATGGACGGCGGGATGACGATGCCCACGGTGCCGCCCGCGGCCACGATGCCCGTGGCCAATTCGCGGCGGTAGCCCTTTTTCTCCATTTCATCCACCATGGTGGAGCCGATGGCCGCGGTGGTGGCCGCGGACGAACCCGAGATGGCGGCGAAGAACATGCCGGACACGGCCACGACCTGGGCCAGGCCGCCGGTGAAGGATCCCACCATGGCCTGGGCGAAATTCACCAGCCGCGTGGTCACGCCGCCGGCGGACATGAACGAACCGGCCAGCATGAAAAAGGGCACGGCCATAAAGGAAAAGGAATCGATGCCCGAGTACATGATCTGGGTGATCATGACCTGGGGCATGTCCATGTAGGCGAAAAGAATCACCGAAACCGACAGGCACAGGGCAAATGCCACGGGTACGCCCATGGCGGTCATCAACAGAAAAGCGCCGAGCAGTGTTGCTTCCATGGCTAGGTCTCCTGTCCGCGCCTGGCGGCGATGGTCTTGATGATTTTGATGGAATCCTTAATCAGGTACAGCAGCATCAGCGCGCCGCTGAAAGGCAGTACGCAATAGACCCAGCTCATGGAAATGCCCAGTCCGGGCGAGGTCTGAAAGGTCATGGTGGAAGTCATTTTGCTGCCCTGGATGATCAGCAGCAGAATAAAGGCATAGCTGCAGAGATTGACGAAGATCTCCAGAACAATGCCCGCCACGGTGCCTTCCAGCTTGGTGGCCAGCAGCTTGACGGCCAGGTGGCCGCTTTCGCCCATGATCAGAGCCGAGCCCAGAAACACGACCCAGACGAACAGGAAGCGCGAGGCTTCTTCCGACCATTCGGGCGTGTAGCCGAAACAGTAGCGCGAAACAACCTGCATGAAAATGATGATGAGCATGGCGCTCATGGCCAGGACGGACGCCCCGTACAACACGGACCGCAACGCTTTGAGTGCTTTATCCATACGATTCTCCGGAAAAGGCCCGGACGCGGAGTCCGGGCCTTTGGCTGCTTATTTGCTTTTTTTCAGCGCTTCGATCTTGTCCAGGTTGTCCTGGCCGACCTGGCCGGCGAATTTGGCATGTACGGACTTGGTGGCTTTCATGAACGGTTCGCGGTCCACTTCGATGACTTCGATTTTGCCTGTGGCCTTGATCTTGTCCCAGAATTCCTGGTCCTGCTTTGCTGAAATGTCGCGCTGCCAGGCAATGGCTTCCTTGGCGGCCTTTTGGATGATTTCCTTCTGCTTGTCGTTGAGTTTGTTCCAGGTCATCATGGAGATCAGCATGGGTTCGGGCGCGTAGGAGTGGGCGGTGAGCGAGGCGTATTTCTGTACTTCGAAAAAGCGTTTGGTCCAGATGTGCGCGCTGGGGTTTTCCTGGCCGTCCACCGTGCCCTGCTGCATGGCGGAGTAGAGTTCGCCGAAGGCCATGGGCGTGGGCGAGGCGCCCATCGCTTTCATCATCTCGACGTAAATCTTGTTGTTCATGACCCGGATCTTCAAGTCCTCCATGTCCACAGGGGTCTTGATGGGGCGGACGTTGTTGGTCATGTGGCGGATGCCGTTTTCCATGTAACCGAGCAATTTGATGCCTTTGGGTTCGAGGGCCTTGCCGATCTCCATGCCCACGGTGTCCAGGGACTTGTAAGCGTGGTCGCGGTCTTCGAACAAAAAGGGCAGGTCGAAAATGGAAATCTGGGGCTGGAACTGCCCGAGCACGGCCGTTCCCACCAGAGCCATGTCGATGGTGCCGAAGATCAGCCCTTCCACCAGGTCCTTTTGTCCTCCCAGCTGGGAGGAGGGAAACACTTTCACTTCCATTTCGCCGTTGGAATACTTTTTCACCAGTTCGGCAAAATGGTCTGCTCCCTGGCCGTAGGGATGCACAGGCTCGGCAATGTGCCCCAGTTTGAGCACTACGGGTTTGGCAAAGGCCGGAACAGCCATGGCAAGAACCAGCAAAGTGATGCACAGAATACCTGCTACGCGTTTCATGATCCCTCTCTTTTTTGGTTGGCGTTTAGATGGGGTTAAGCCGCGGAAAAAAACTCCAAGAACCTACGCAAAAAAGAATAGAATAGTTGTCGCGAAAAAAACGGTTTTGCAATTAAAAAGGGATTTCTGCTTTTTGGTGGTTTTGTTCATTTTGTTCAAATGAACAAATTTGGGAGGGGGAGTTGGGGGCAGAGGGCGATGGTGTAAATTCTCTTGTTCGATTATAAATGAGCATAGTGGACAGTCGTTATTGATGTTGTGACTGTCCCTATTTTATTGTCAGTGGAGGGCTGTTTTTTTTGTCGGTTGGGGTGGCTTCTGTTTGATTTTCTATATATCTGAATATGTTAATGTCAATTAATATTATATATGTCAATGCTATTTTCTTCCAGGAGTAGGATAAGTATAATGATTGTGGGGGGCACTTCTTCAGCACCGATTTTTTCGCATGCAGATGCACCTACAGTCCATCACCGTTAACGTCTGAATATCTTAGATTTGCCTTTAATACCAATAATTAGTATTATTTAGGATAAAATGACAGGAGGCTTCAAACGCAGAAAAGTACGAGTGTCACGCTTGGGCCTCATTTCGAAACATTTATCGCCAAGCAGGTGAAAGAAGGACGTTTTGGCTCAGCCAGCGAAGCGATCCGGGCCGGACTGCGGCTGCTTGAGGAACGGGAAGCCAAACTCAAGGCATTGCAGCTGGCCTTGTCCGAAGGCGAAGCAAGCGGGATAGCCGAATACTCATTGGAGAAGCTGGTCGCGGAGTTGGATAGCTGAGATGCGATTTCAGCTTACCAACCGGCTTGTGCGGCCGGAAAGGTCACATCACCTCCATTCCCCTCCAGACGGTCCTTCCATGTGAAAATTCGTTGCCGACAAAGCGTCTTCTCGTACGGCAGCGTCAGACTCCCACGGGCACTGTCTTGAAATAGCGCCGTTCCGGGCGGCCGACCGTGCCGTAGACTACGTCCGGGATCACGAAGCTGACGGATACGAGGTATTCGAGATAGCGGCGGGCCGTGGAGCGGCTGGCGCCGATGCGTGTGGCGGCTTCCTCGGCGCTCAGGCCGGTCTGCTGCGGCAGGGCTTCGAAAATGGTGCGGACTTTGCTCAGGGTCAGCGGGTCGATGCCTTTGGGCAGGCAGGGCACTTCTTCCAGCAGCGGACCGTTGGGGCAGTGCTGTTGAGTGAACAGGCCGTCCACGTCCTGTTGTTCGATGGTCCGCGCGCTGGTGAGAAACAGGCGGTGGTTGCGGTACTTTTCCAGGCATTCGTGGAAGCGGTTGGTCATCACGGGTTTGATGATGTAGTCATAGGCGCCGCATCGCAGGGCCTCCTTGAGCGGTCCGACCTCGCGCGCGGCCGTGATCAGAATGACGTCGGTTTCCAGCCCCTTGGACCGTATGTTGCGCAGCAGGTCGATGGTGGTGCCTTCGGGAAAATACAGATCCAGAAGGATCAGTTCCGGTTCCAGGGTCTCGACCATGGCCTCGGCGTCCGTCAGGCCCTGGGCAATGCCGACCACTTCGTAGCCCTGCGCGTTCTCCGTAAACCTACGGTGCAGGTCGGCAATTTTCGGATCGTCCTCGACAATAAGCACCTTGATCTGGTTCATGGTGTTTTATGCCCCTGTCAGGTCGTTATCCAGCCGTTTCGTTCGGTGCCGCTTTCGGAATGGCGACGATGAAGGTGGCGCCGCCCATTTCGCTTTCTTCCACTGTGACGCTGCCGCCCAGTTCGTCGAGCCGTTTACGGACGAGGAACAGGCCGATGCCCCGGTGGGATTTGCCTTTGGTGGTCACTCCGACTTCGAAGATTTCCTGGATGCGTTCGGGGTCGAGGCCTGTGCCGCTGTCTTCCACTTCGAACAACAGCTCGTTGCCCAGGTCCGTGAACGCCAGCAGCACGTGCTTGGCGTTGTACGGGTTGGTCATGGCCGCTTCAAAGGCGTTTTCCAGAAGATTTCCCAGGATCGTAACAATTTTTTCCTGCGAAATCCATACTGGAACATCGCGCATGCTGCTTTCCCGGTCGATTTCGAAGTACACTTTCAGTTCTTTGGCGCGGCTGTATTTGCCCAGAATGATGGCGGCGATGACCGGATGGGGCACTGCATGGTTCAGAAAGTGGATAAGCTCCTGGTAGCCGCTGGATTCGGCGGCTACCAGTTCCAGGGCCTCCTGACAGGCTCCGATCTGGATCAGGCCCGCTATAGTGTGCAGTTTGTTGGAGTACTCGTGGCTCTGCACGCGCAGCAGTTCGACGTATTCCTGGATCCGGGCCAGCTTGCGGGCTATGCGGTCCATTTCATCCTTGGGCCGGAAGCTGGCCACCACGCCCCGGATTTTGTCTTCAAAAAACAGGGGCATGGTGTTCACGACCATCTGGCTGCCGCGCACCTGCTTTTCCATGTCCCGCTCGGAGCGCCCGGTCTGAAGCGTATAGTTAAGTTCCAGACCGGGCAGAGCTTCTTCTGCCGGCTGTTCCATGAGTTCGTCGGGGGCGGCGTCCACGTAGCTCAGGGCAGCCTTGTTGGCCAGGCAGACATTGCCCATGTGGTCCACGGCCACCACGCCTTCGCGGATGGCCTCCAGAACGGCCCCGCGTTCGAGATAGAGCCGGGTGATTTGCGCGGGCTCCAGCCCCAGGGTGGATTTTTTCAGGTGCCGGGCCAGAAAAATGGCGAACAGCAGCCCCAGGCAGAACATGGCGAAGGTGTAGACTAATGGTTTTATCAAATGGCTCTGAATGATCTGGCGGACGTCTTCCTTCATGTAGCCAACGCTGACAAAGCCGATGACCGTGTCGTCGACGTCGAAAATGGGCGCAAAGCCGCGGATGGAGGGGCCCAGGGTGCCCACTGCCTCGGAAACATAGGCTCTGCCACCGTGGATGGCCGGTCCGGAGTCTCCGCCCACAAAGTGCTTGCCGATCCGGTCCGGCTTGGGGTGCGAATAGCGGATGGTGTTGGCGTCTGCCACCACAATGTATTCGGCGCCGGTGATGATGCGAAAGCTTTCGGCAAGGGGCTGGATCATGCCCGTGGGATCCTTTGCCAGCAGCGCGTCCCGTATAGCGGGAATCTGGGCGATGATCAGCGACATGTTCAGGGCCCGCTCGCCGATCTGTTCCTTGAGAATGTCGGAAGTGAGGTTGGAGGCCATATGCCAGCTCACGGCGGTCTGGATGACCAGCAGCGCCATGACGATGGCGATGAGGTGGGCCTGGAGCGTTTTGGGTTCGAATCGTTTGAGCGCGCGAAAGAGTTTCATGGCACCATCCCGTCGGCGCAGGTCCGGAGGGGGCCGGAAGCGTGCGCAAAAAGTTGCCGGGCGGCGCTACTCCTGAATCCATTGCAGCGCGAGGTCCTTTTCTTCAAATGAAAAAGTGCGGACCTCGATGCCGGGAAAGAATCTGCCGACCTCCGCCAGCATGGCCACCCAGGTTTTATCCGTAACAACGGCTTTTTTGGCAAAGCGACGGAGATTGGGCAAGCCGAATTTGATGTCCTCGAACAGCGCCTCCAGGGAAATGCCCCCCCAGTCGATCAGTTCGACGTAGACGCCCAGGCGGCGGTCCGTCGCCTCCATGGCCCGGCTGGTGGGTTCAATGACCCGTTCGATGTCTTCCTTGTTGATTTTTCCGGTGATCTTGATGCCAATGACATGTTCGGCCGGGATGTTCAGGATTTCAATCATGCGCGTTCTCCTTTTGGGTGCAGTATAGCATAAAAAGGACGCGGAGAAATATAAAACACGACCAGAAGGAAAACGCGCATGGCCGGCAAAACAACGCCGGGAGGCAACTACGGAGTTGTTTTGCAGCCATGTCGCAGGGAGGGAGACCGGCGCGACTTATTGCGTACGCCGCGCCGTCCGAAGGGGCATCACGTCTCCGGACAGCAATGCTGCGGCCACGTACGGTCGCTGAACGGCCCCGGAATCCTCAAAGATCTGAACAGCGGCTGAGGGGTGCGGCAGGCCTCAGACGCTACGGGCCTTATCCGCCGACGCTGACGCCTTCGACGTGTTGTTTGGCGATTTCAGCACAGCCCTTCACGTGTTCGCGTGTTGGCGGCATGACGCCGTTCATGGGGTACTGCCGGTCGAGCTGTCCCCACTTGGGTTCGCCCAGGCGGTGGTAGGGCAGAATGTCGAGTCCGTCGGCCGTTGGCAGGGTGGCGACGAATTTTGCCGTGGCTTCCATGTTTTCCGCGCTGTCGTTGCAGCCCGGAATCAGGGGCAAACGTACGCGCAGCGGCATGCCCGCCTGGCTGAGCCTGGCAATGTTGTCCAGGATTCGCTCATTGGAAACGCCGGTCAGCTCGCGGTGGCGCTCCGGATCCATGTGCTTGATGTCGCAGAGCACCAGGTCCAGATGATCCAGCAGGTCCGCGTAGGATTCCCATGGCGCATGTCCGCAGGTTTCAATGGCTGTATGAAATCCGCGGGCCTTGCTCTGGCGCAGGCACTCCAGCAGAAAATCGTTTTGCATGGTGGGCTCGCCCCCGGAAAAGGTCACGCCGCCGCCGGATATCTGGTAGAACTGGCGGTCGCGTTCCACCTCGGCCATGACTTCTTCCGGAGTCATGTAGCGGCCGACGATGGTCATGGCGCCGGCGTAGCAGATGGACACGCATTCGCCGCAGAAATCGCAGCGTTCGCGCTCCAGGACCACTTCCCGTGCTTCGTTGAGTTTGATGACCTGGTGGGGACAGATGGTCATGCATTTGGTGCAGGAGATGCAGAAATGCGGCACCCGCATCAGCTCCGGTTTGGGGCTCATGGATTCGGGGTTCTGGCACCACTTGCAGCGAAGGGGGCAGCCTTTGAGAAATATGAGTGTGCGAATGCCGCCGCCGTCATGCACGGCAAAACGCTGGATATCGAACACGAGGCCGGTGGGGCCGGGACGGTCACGGTCGGATAACTTGAAGGAGTGCTGTCGTTGCTTCCAATTCATGATGCACCTTTGCCGGGGGGGCGCGTACGCGCCCCCCCGGTGTGGTTTGTTGGTTCGGGTGATGTTAGAAGTTTTGTTCCGTACGGGCGATGATGTCGTCCTGCAGGGTCTTGTCCAGAGCCGTGAAAAAGGCGCTGTATCCTGCCACGCGAACCACCAGGCTCTTGTAGTTGTCCGGATTGGCCTGAGCGTCTTCCAGGGTTTCGCGGCTGACGACGTTGTACTGTACGTGGAATCCGCCGTTTCTGAAGTAGGTCTCGGTCACGGAGATCAGGTTGTCCAGGCCATGATCGCCGGCAAGGGCGGTGGGATGGAACTTCTGGTTCAGCAGCGTGCCGTTGGATGCGATGTGGTGGTCCAGTTTGGCGACGGACAGCACCGAAGCGGTCGGACCGCTGGTGTCGTAGCCGGAAATGGGCGAGACGCCGTCGGCAACAGGAGTCCAGGCATGGCGTCCGTCCGGAGTGGCTGCAACCACCCAGCCCAGAGGTACGTTGGCCGAAGCCGGGTACAGGCCGGGCTGGAACTGGCCGCCGCGCGGGTTGGTGTAGCGGTTGACTTCGTCGCAATAGATCAGCGCGGCTTCCTTGGCGATATCGTCGGCGTATTCGTCGTCGTTGCCGTACTTGGGAGCGCGGTTGACGAGCATCTGGCGCAGGGATTCCTTGCCTTCAAAGTCCGTATCCAGGGCTTCGCGCAGTTCTTCCAGGGTAACGGCCTTGTCGTCGAAGACCAGTTTTTTGATGGCGGCCAGGGAGTCGCCGGCGTTGGCCACGCCCACGCCCTGCGGGCCGGTGAAGTTGTAGTGCGCGCCGCCTTCCTGCAGTGATTTGCCTTCGGCGATGCAATCATCCACCAGGCTGGAGAGGAAGGGCAGAGGGCAACGGTCGGCATGTGCCATATCCACGGCGTTGTCGGCGGAAGCCATCAGTTTTACGAAGTATTCCATCTGGGCCTTGTAGGAGGCCATGACGTCGTCAAAGGACTTGAAGGTATCCAGGCTGCCGGATTTGGGGCCGATCTGCTTGCCGGTCCGTTTGTCCACGCCGTTGTTCAGGGCCAGTTCGATCACTTTGCCCATGTTGAAGAACGCGGCGTCGTGCCAGCCTTCGGTTTTGCCGCCCACCTGGGGCTCAACACAACCGATGATGCCGTAGTCGCGGGCGTCCTCGCGGGACAGGCCACGGGCGAGCAGGGCGGGGATGATTACGCGGTCGTTGTAGTAGGCTGGGTAGCCCATGCCTTCGCGGCTGACTTCGGCAGCTTTCTGGTACAGCGGGTACGGGGTGCCTTCATGGACGCGGATGGACAGGGAAGGCGCGTACAAGCGGGTGTTCGCGGCGGCCTGCAGGCACATGAAGGAGAGGTCGTTGGTGGCGTCGGATCCGTCGCGTTTCTGGCCGCCCACGATGATGTTCATGAACATGGGGTAGCCGGCGAAGACCTGGGTGGAGTTCCAGTCGCGGACCTTGTTGATCTCGTTGAACTTGAGCCAGACCAGGTCGAGCATTTCCTGGGCTTTTTCCGGCAGCAGGCGGCCTTTGTCGTTCAGGTAGTAGGGCGCCATGTACTGGTCGAAGCGCATGGGCGAGATGGAGTGGCCGTTGGATTCGATCTGGATGCAAAGATGAATGAACCAGAAGGACTGCAGGGCTTCCTGGAAGGTTTCCGCAGGCTGGGCGGGCACCTTGCGGCAAATGCGGGCGATTTCTTTCAGCTCGTCGGCTCTGACGGGGTCGGAGCATTCGCCGGCCATCTTTTCGGCCAGGTCCGCGAAACGGTTGGCAAAAGCGATGATGGCCTTGTTGGAGATGATCACGCCGTCCAGGAAGTGGATTTTCTTAAGCTCCGCGGCATCGGCCACGTCAAGCTTGGTCTTGGCTTCTTCGGCCTGGGCGATGACCGCGTCCAGCCCCTGGCTAAGTACTTTGGCGTAGTCCACGGAAATGTGGCCGACGCCGTTGTAGAAGTAGTTGCCCACGGTGTAGATGCCGTCGTTGTGCGCTTCGAGAGCTTCGGGCGGCATCAGGGCGGAGGCGTAGGCATTGGTGGTTTTGCCATCCCAATAGGTGAAGGCCTTGCGCAGCTGGTCCTTGGCGTCTTCGGAAATCAGGAAAACGTCGGCGCTGCGTTTCGCCAAGCTGTCCAGTTCGTTTTCAACCCAATCACAGGAGAATTCGGGGAAGATGGGGGCGCTTCTGGGCAAGCTGGCCTGATTGCCCACGATGAGTTCGCCGTCCTGTATGAAGATGGACATGTTCGTCAGGATTTTTTCCAGGGCTTTGGCCCGGCGCAGAACCATGGGCAGGGCCTCGGTTTCCTTGTAGGATTCCGTGATCAGGACCGCGCGTTCCGGACAAATCGCGGGAGTGGTCTCAACGAAGCGTTGCAAAGCCGCTTTGACTCTGTTCGTGGGGCCGCACAAATCAGGCATGGCAACCGTGTGCTTCTTGTTGAACTGAGGCGTCAGCACAGCTGCGCTCTGTTTTTCAGTGGTTTCGGTTTGTTGTTGAGACATGCTTTCCTCCGGTAATAATTGGTTGTTTGACCAGGGCGTGTTTTCAAGTTTTTTCCCGCTACGCCTGGCCCGAATTTCACCATTTTCATTTCAGCTTTGCCTGGTGAATTTCTTGCGCAAGCTCGCGATGAAATTAATTGAGAAAACACGCCCTAACTCTTGCGAACGCTCTGAGGTGTTTTAACAAAAGCCGGCAGGCTAAAAAGCCTCCAAACCGGCAGTAACGCATTGCGTATCTTCCGCCACACTACCGCCGCTGACGCCGATGCCGCCGATGACCTTGCCGTCTTCCACAATGGGAAGGCCGCCTCCGAAGGTCACGATACGGCCGTTGCTCGCATCTGCGAGTCCGTAGAGCTCGGCGCCAGGCTGCGAGAGTTTGCCGATGGTGGCGGTATCAGCGCGGACAGCCACGGCCGAATAGGCCTTGTTTTGCGCCACGGCGATACTAACCAGCAGGGAATCGTCCTGGCGGTCCAGGGCGATGAGGTTCCCCCCGTTGTCGACCACTGCGATAACCATGGGCACTTTGATTTCCACGGCCTTGGCTTTGGCCGCTTCGATCATGCGCCTTGCGGATTCGAGGTTGAGAGGCATAGGTGTGCTCCTTGTTTGTTTGACAACTGTCAATGTAAACAATTGAGAATAAAGGTGCCCAATGCGATACAGCAGGCAGGCGGATCAATATGGTTGCTGCCGTGGTACCAGAAAACCCTGGCCATGAATTCCTGCAGCAGGGTGGCCAGAAGGGCGACGACAACTACCACTCCAAAGGATCCGAAGTACAGATAAGCCATGGCGGACAATATGGCCTGCGCGTGCCATACGGGGACCTGCTGGATCGCGCCCGTGCCGAGTTGCAACGCGATCAGCGAGACGGCGCCCACTGCCCAGCCAAGAATCAGAGGAACGACAAAGGCTGTTCCTGCAGGGATAACGCCTTTGTCCACCAGGGGCTGCATGGCGCCTTGGGCGCCGATGGCCAGGGCGGTGGAAAACAATCCCGCACCCAGCCCGAAAAGAAGCATTTTGGGGAGCGGATGCGTCCAGGGAAGCCAGGCAAGGTCGAGGTTGCCTTTCAGAAAGCCTTTTTCCTTGATGGAGGCCGCGTTGCCCCAGGGCATTTCCTTCATGAAGATCAATCGGCAAAGGATAGCTGTTGTGGCGACACTCAATGCTATGATGTCGAAGTCTTGCACGAAAGGAACTTTGCCGAAGGCCTGGACTATCAGATGGCCGATGACCGCGAAAATGCCGCCCACGAGCAGAACGTCCCAGCTCTGGGGCATCAACGGGGAGAGGATGTCCTTTCCCCCGCCGGGCATGCTTTTTTTGATCGCCGCGGCATAGGTGGCTCCGGCCACGCCCGCGGCGAATCCTCCCACATGCGGACCGAAAATCGGCCCGAGCCCGACCTGCAGGAGTAGAAAGTCCGATCCGCCCTGTAAAAGCACCAGGCAGCCGGACAAGACAATGATTCCGCAAAGTACGAAAGAAAACAGACCTCCCAAAGCTGCGCCGACTATGCCACCGCCGAAACAGAGAATGAGTGTGCCGACACCAAATGGCTCCATACGCCCTCCTTGTAAGATTGTTGCACTTGCCATGACCCGGCGACGCCCAATTCGCCAGACCTGCATCAGTCTTTCCCCCTCTCTTAAACAAGGAGCGTTCCAGAATGTAAAAAAGCTTGATGTTATAGTGTGTTGTCGATTTTTTCAGAAAAGTTGCAGCTTGTTGACGAAACAAGGGCGCAATCCAGGTTGACGCAGGTTGCGGGGTGTGGGGAAGGGCGGGAAAAAACATCAGTCAAATTGGCCGGTTTCAACGTCAACCAAGGTTGTCGCACTGGTTTACAGGCCAGTGGACAAGGGGGTTCAGGCGCTGGTCGCGGTTTGAAAGTTTTTGATGATTCCATTATCTTAGAGGGACCACACGGCGATTGGACCTGCCGCATCCTGCCGGGCCGACGCAAACAGCCGCGTTCTCATCAGCGCCCTTTGGGCGGAGATTCATCATGCAGCACAACGAACCAGAGACACCCGCGCCTCGCTCCGGACATGTGAAGCTTCTGCGCGAGTTGGAGAGCCTGCGCGCCCGGATCCGGGAACTGGAGTCCAACAAAACCCTCTATGCCGGTTGCAACTGCTTTCAAAGCAGCACCCTGTTGCCTGTCGGTCAGGATATCGGCAGTTATCAGTTGGATTTCCATGATATTTTCAATGTTGAAGCCATTCAGGCCATTCAGGATGCCTTTGCCGCGGCCACCAATGTGGCTTCCATCATCACCGATGTGGAGGGCCGCCCCATAACCCGTCCCAGCCGGTTCTGCCGGCTGTGCCAGCAGGTGGTCCGCAGGACTCCCAAAGGTCTGGCCAACTGTATCCGTTCCGACGCCTCGTTCGGTTCCAAGGACCCTCTGAAACCCATGCTGCGTCCTTGTCTGAGCAGCGGTCTCTGGGACGGCGGCACGAGCATTTATGTGGGGGACCGTCATGTTGCCAACTGGGTGGTGGGGCAGGTACGCATTTCCTTGGGTGATGAAGATCTGATGCGCAGGTATGCGGAGGAAATCGGCGTTGACGATAAAATTTACATGGAAGCCCTGGCCGAGGTGCCCATAACCACGTACGAGCAGTTCTACAATATCTGCCAGGCCTTGTGCCTGATAGCCAACCAGATTTCCACTCTGGCCCAGCAGAACTATTTGCAGGCTCAGGCCATCGAACTCCGGCGGCAGGCCGAACAGGCCCTGCGCGAAAGCGAAGAACGGTTCCGCCAGTTTTCCGAAGCCACGTTCGAGGGCATTTTCATTCAAAAGGACGGCGTGGTCATGGACGTGAACACGGCCGGGCGTACGCTTGCGGGCTCCCCCCAGGAGCAGATCGTCGGCCAGGTCATGGACAAGCTGATTGTACCCATCGATATGCGGCTGGCGGATGTTTCCATTGACGACAGCGATCCGGACGCCTTCCTTGCCGAACTGGTTCGCGGGGACGGCGACAGGCGCATCTGTGAAATCCGCGAACGCGATATCGTGTTTCAGGGCAGCCCGGCCAGCGTAATCGTGGTCCGGGACATTACCGAGCGCGTGCGTTCCCAGCGGGAGGCCAAGGAAAAACAGGAACAGCTGATTCAGGCGGACAAAATGGTCTCTTTGGGCGTGCTGGTGGCCGGCATGGCCCACGAGATCAACAATCCCAACAGTTTCATGACGCTGAACCTGCCGCTGCTCCAGGACATCTGGAACGACATCTCGCCTGTTCTGGAAGAGTATTATCAGGAAAACGGCGATTTTCTGGCCGGCGGGCTGGAGTATTCTGAACTCCGCTCCATGATGCCCGACCTGCTCGCCCGGATGCACGAAGGCGCCACCCGCATCCGGGGAATTGTGGGCAGTCTGAAGAATTTTTCACGCCGTGCGCCCGATGAATTCAAATGGGACATCGACATCAACGAAGTGGTACGCACTTCGCTCGAACTGGTGGGCAACATGGTGGCCAAAAGCACCAATCGTTTTGAAACACAGTTGCCCGAGGGCTTGCCCACGGTAACGGCCAATCCGCAGAAGATTTCCCAGGTGTTGATCAACCTGGTGGTAAACGCCTGCGAGGCCCTGACCAATCGCGAGCAGGCGATTCTGGTGCAGAGTTTTCATAATCGCATCAGAAACGAGGTGGTGGTGCGCGTACGCGATGAAGGAAACGGGATCTCCCAGCATATCCAATCCAAGATCATGGATCCTTTTTTTACCACCAAACGCGAAGTCGGCGGCACGGGTCTTGGCTTGTCCGTTTCCTCGGCCATTGTCGAGGAGCATGGAGGCTCGCTGAAATTCAATTCCCGGCCGGGCTGCGGCACCATTGTGGATCTTTGTTTGCCGGCTTCCGGCGCGGATGGCGCGGAACTTCGCAGCAAACTGGCCGTGGCGCTGAATGGAATCGCCAATGACGAGGAATAATGCAGGCAACACAGCCAGGGACGGCGGCAATCGGTGCCGCCCCCCTGGCGGAGCGACCAGCTATGACGAACATCAAAGGAACGGACTTTTCAGAAACGGCCGTGGCGCCGCAGCAAGTCAAAAAGCGTACTTCTCCGAGATATCCGGTGCTGCTGGTCGACGACGAGGAATCCTGGCTGCGCAGTTTTCAGGGCGCTCTGCGCGCTGCAGGCGTGGACAACGTGGTGACTCTGTCCGACAGCCGCCGGGTTCTGGAGACGCTTGACTCCGAGCCGTTCTGCGCCGTGGCAGTGGATCTGATGATGCCCCACATCAGCGGCGAGGAGCTGATACCCAGGATTCTGGCAGAGCATCCGGATCTGCCCGTGCTGGTCATTTCCGGATTGAGCCAGATCAAGACCGCGGTAAACTGCCTGCGCCTGGGAGCCTTCGACTTCATCGTCAAGACCGAATCCCGCAATACGCTCATCGGCGGCATCAAGCACGCCATTGAGATCTTCGAGCTCAAGCGCGAAAATCTCAGCCTGCGCCACCGGTTGTTTCGGGAAGAGCTGGATCATCCGGAGCATTTTTCCGAGATCGTCACCGCGGACAAAAACATGCGCACGGTCTTTCATTATGTCGAGGCCATTGCCGAAACCGCCTGGCCCGTATTGGTCACCGGAGAAAGCGGCGTAGGCAAGGAGCTCATTGCTCGGGCCATTCACCGGGCGAGCCTGCGGCCCGGGCAGTTCGTGGCCGTGAACATGGCGGGGCTGGACGACAACATGGTGGCGGATACGCTTTTCGGCCATAAAAAAGGGGCGTTTACCGGTGCGAGCCAGGCCCGTACCGGGTTGGTGGAGGCCGCACGGGACGGGACGCTGTTTCTGGATGAAATCGGCGACCTGAGCGCGGAATCTCAGAAAAAGCTGCTGCGCCTGCTTCAGGAGGGCGAATACGCGCCCCTGGGCTCGGACATGCTGCGCAAGTCCACGGCGCGGATAGTGGCCGCCACCCACCGGGATCTGGGCGCACTGCAGGAAAGCGGCGCATTCCGGCGCGATCTGTACTTCCGGCTGCGCGGGCATATGCTTACGCTGCCGCCCCTGCGCGAACGGATGGGTGACTTGCCTCTGCTGATTGTTTCCTTTGCCGAAGAAGCCGTGCAGGAGCTCGGCATGGAGCTTAAGATTGATGTTCCAGGCATTGCGGCGTTGCTCAGCCAGTATGATTTTCCCGGCAATATCCGCGAACTGCGTCTGTTGATTCACGATGCGGCCCGGATGGCGGGCAGCGGCAGGTTCGGTCCGGAAACCTTCCAGCTGGTAGGCCATTTTGAGTTGAACCCGAAAAAGCAGCAGGACGAGATCCCGCATAAAACCGCTTTGTTGGATTTCGGCCCCCGGCTGCCCTCCCTGAAACAGGCGCGCGTGCTGCTGATCGAAGAGGCCCTGCGCCGTACGGGCAACAACCAGTCCCTGGCCGCGCAGCTCATCGGCGTTTCCCGGCAGGCCATCAACAAGTATTTGCAGTCCCGGTCCGAGTAGCAGCTGCGTCCCGGAGGCCGGGAGGGTATTTCTACAGCGATTGCGTGGCGGAGATTGTCGCCTCCGATTCTTCGGAAGCTTCCGCCTGCTGGGGGACGCTTACGGGAAAGGCGTATTGCTTTTTCGTGCTTCGGCGTCGGGATCGTTTTGCGGATTTCCATGCATTCAGCCGCCGGCGCATGAAAACCAGCGCATTCGTCCCCAGAAACACTGCAAAGGGAAGAGTGAAGGCGAACCCTATTCTTGGCGTCGGGTTGGAAATGACCGTCCAGACAACGGGCGCCATGACAATAAAAAGAGTTGCTGCAAGCAGCAGCATGTCTTTATTTTTCTGCCAGACGGCGACGACGAAGCCAACCACCAGGGCCAGCCACACAAACACGCTCATATGGTCCAGCGGGTAACTCAGGTAGCTTTTTTTCAATCCCAACAGGATGCGGGGCAGCATATCCCCCAAGGTGTGGTAGCTGACATAGTCCTGGAATGTGAATACCAGATCCGCATCATGGGCCAGGTCGTAGTTGTCCTCCCACAGAAAATTCGTCAGATACCCGTGGTAGAGAGGATCACCGAAAAAATAGACTCTGGGGCCCCAGCTCGGCAGACTGAACAAGAGAAACGCGCCGCAACTCGCCAATAAAACGCCCGTCAGTCTTTTTTTATTCTGCAGGATATCATGCCCGTGCTTTTTTTTCAGGAACGCCAGGCGCAGCATGACAACCACAAGAAAAGCTCCGTACAAGAAAAAACCATTGGGGCGTACGCCTTGTGCAATGCCGCAGATTGCGGAAAGCAGCAGCAGGTCAATAGTCTTGAATGATTTCAGGTAGGAGAGAAAAAAGTAGATCGCGGCAACGATGCAAGCGATGAACATTCCTTCTGTCAACAATCCGTATGTTACGTTGAACAGAGTGAATTTATTGAACAAGAGCAAAGCAACAGCGAAAAACGCCGCCACATTGTCATCGTAGAGTTTTTTTACGGCAAGGAATGCAAATACTCCCGCCAGGCAGAAAAAAAAGATATTGACCGTACCGAGGGCGTACAAGTTTTCTCCAAAAAAATACAGCGGAACAGCCAAGGTTGCAGCATAAAGGATTTCCCGATGCGGATAGCGGGTGATGTAATGGAAGTGAAAGTTCCCGGAGATGAGCTCTTTAGCCCCATTCAGGAAATGCATCGAGTCTTCCGAAACAAAATGCTTCTGGGCTTCAGGACTGTTGAATTCGACGTTTAAGGTATAAAAACTCAAGATAACAAAAGACAAAAACAAGCAGCTTAATACTATGAAACTGAGTCGGGCTTTTGGTTTTTCAAATACAAACATACGGTCACTTTGTTGCTGGTGGCTTTCCCGCGAATTGAACGCAGAATAGTGGCTACGAGTTGCTTATCGTTGCTGGCCAATAAACAATTATTACTCAGAGCAGCAAGTTTGCAACGATCATGCAATGAGTTGCAAGGAGCGGGCTGTCAGGTGTTTTTTCCTTCCATTCATATCCTTGGGGGAGCAGCAGAAAAAAGACAAACCGGATTGGCGGTGCTTGAGTCATAGACGCTGCTGAAGCAGCATAGGATACAAGGGACTAAAGGGCAATAAATGAAATCTTACCGAAAAAATTTGTAGTATCTCAAAAGTAATGGAAATTATGCTGGTTACAAGTTGATACGATCTGGCGTGTTTAACTGGCGCAAGCCTCTTTTGATCGGCTGTGTTATCTCCCACGATCCTGTCATCGAATTGTTGATTTTCCCTGTTGAAAGAACCTGGAATTTTGGTCTACAACTTCAAAAGGGGCATACAACCGATTAAATCCTCAGGAGGGGTAATGTTTGAAAATATCGATATCGTGGCAATGCTGAAGACTGTCTGGCTGCAAGGATATCAAGGTGTCGCACTGCACCAGCTGCTGCTTGCGCTTGCCGTGGTGCTGGCCTTTGCCGTCTTGCGCAAAGTGCTGGCAGGTATTCTGCTCTGGTTCCTCAAGCCACCGATCAGAAAATTCTGGCCGGACTTTACGGATGAGATCGCGCGGTTGCTCGCCGGGCCGTTGCAGTTTTTGTTTGTCATCTTTGGCCTGTATTTCGCTGTGGTCATGCTCCAGATCAAAGGAAACCTGCAAGTGGTGGTGCTCAAGCTGCTGCAGACCATGATCGTGATTTTCTTTTTCTGGATGTTTCTGCGCCTTGTCAAACCTGTGGCCCGCGTACTGCATCGCCTGGACAACGTGCTGACCGAAGCCATGGTGGACTGGATCATCCGGGCCATTCGTTTTTTTCTGATATTTCTGGGTACCGCCACGGTTTTGGAATATTGGGGCATTAAAGTCGGCCCCATTCTGGCCGGTTTTGGTTTGTTGAGTGTCGCCGTTGCCCTGGGCGCGCAGGATCTGTTCAAGAATCTCATTTCCGGTATTCTGGTCATCATGGAGCGCCGTTTTCGCGTGGGCGACTGGATCCTGGTGGACGGCGTGGTGGAAGGTACGGTGGAAAAGATCGGTTTCCGTTCCACGCTGGTGCGCCGGTTCGACAAGGCGCCGGTTTATGTACCCAATGCGCGGCTGGCGGACAACGCGGTAACCAATTTCAGTGAAATGACCCACAGGCGGATTTCCTGGGTCATCGGCATCGAGTACCGCGCCACGGTGCCGCAGTTGCGTGCGATCCGCGAACAGATCGAAGCCTATCTGCAGGCCAACGAGGGCATTGCCAAACCGCCAGAAGTGGGGCTTTTTGTCTACATTGACAAGTTCAGCGATTCGTCTATCGATATCTGGTTGAATTGCTTTACAACGACTACGAATATGCTGGAATTCATGGATATCAAGGAAGAGCTCGCCTGCAAGGTCAAAGAAATCGTTGAAGGCGCCGGATGCGGCTTTGCTTTTCCGAGTCAATCAGTCTATATAGAGTCAATGCCAAGCGATAGGCCCGAGACATTCACGCCTCCTGGTATGAATCAAGACTGATTGCCATGCCGGTATCGTTTTCGCCCGCCTGAACGTCTTGCTCAGGCGGGCGATTTTGTATGGTTGTATTCCGGTAGCGCCCTGCTAGCTTTGTTTGTTTTTTCAATCAATGGAAGGTTTGGCCATGTTCGGAAAAAAAGTCAGTTTTCGCGTCAGTTTGACCACGCTTGTCCTTTTCATCGTCCTCACGCTTTCCGTACTGTTCATCTGGAACGGCCAGCGCGAAAGCACCAGAGCCGCGAAAATCATGGCCAACCAGTTGTTCAACTGCACCACGGAAGGGCTTGTGCAACGGACCGCCAGGATGCTGGACGCCGCCAAAAGCCTGGTTGATCTGGGAGCCAGCGCCTCAGGGCTGGACGGTCTGGTGCAACAGGGCGATACCAACCCGCATGTCCTGAATCTCCTGTGCGATATGCTGGACCGCTATGAATACTTTTTTTCCATCTATTTCGGCTATGAGACGGGCGATTTCATCCAACTCATGGCCTTGAGAAGCGCCACGTTGCGAAAACTCTACAACGCACCGGAAAACACCTCGTTCCTGCTGCGGATGATTTATGTCTATCGGGGGCGAAAACGGACCAAATGGGTTTTTCTGAATGCCGACGGCAAACCCATTTTAGACCGTAGCGCCGACAACACCACGTATGATCCGCGGAAGCGCCCCTGGTACCAGCAGGCTATGGAGACCAAGGGCCCCATTTTTACCCAGCCCTATGTTTTTCATTCGTCAGGCCAGCCCGGCATTACCTGCGCCGAAAGGCTGGAATTGAAAAACGGTGTTTTTGGCGTGGATCTCGCCCTGACCTACTTTTCCCAGTTTCTGCGGGATCAACCCATTTCTGAAAATGGGACGGTTTTTTTCCTGAACTTCGCTCACCAGGTGCTGGCCCATGCCAAGGAAACCGTGGTTACCACAGCTCGCAGCAAGGAAGATGAATTGAAGCTGCAACGTACGGAGACCTTCAATGATCCGGTCGTACGTCAGATCGGCGAGGACATGCGTTCTCCTTCTTTTGCCTACAACACGCCCATGGAACGCGAGGTGGAGGGCGAGCCCTATCTGCTCAGCGTCTACAACGTGGGTTCGCGCCTGGGCATGGAGCTGCTCATAGCCGTGGGCTCGCCATTGAGTGATTTTACCGGCCATGTGGCGCGTATGCAGCGTAACAATCTGTATTTCGCCTTCGGCATCATGCTGGTTGTCTTGCCTCTGGTGTTGTATCTTTCGCAGAGGATCTCGCGCTCGTTGACCATTATGGGCAAAGACGCCGACAAGGTGCGGCAGTTTGATTTTTCCGAAAGCGCCCCCCTCAATAGCCATATCCTGGAAATCGATTCGCTGAGCAAGGCCTTTGATCTTATGAAAACCACGCTGCACGAGTACATGGACGAGCTCATGGATACGCAGCGCAAATTGCAGCAGCTCGTGGATCAGGGGGTTTTGCTGGCGTCCGAACAGGATCTCGAACAACTTATGAGCCTGACCCTGGAGGCCGCCCAGTATCTGACCAATGCCGAAGGCGGCATTGTGTATATCAAAGAAGGCGAGCAGATGCGTATCCGGCACGCGCGCCTGGGCACTCTGTCCTTACCCATGGAACAAATCAGCGCGAATGCTTCCCCAGACGCCCTGTCGTTGCCGTACGGAGACTCCATGGCCTCCAAACAAGCGGATGTACTTTATCCGGTGCTGGCTCTTGGGAAAACCGTGGTGTTGCAATCAAACGCGCGTATCCGGGAAACAGGCCTGGCCTTGCTGTCGGAGCTTTGTCCGCAGGCGGAAGTAACGGAAAATTCCGTAATTCTTGTGCCGTTGCGGACGCGACAGGGGTCTGTCCTGGGTGTGTTGCAGCTGATCAACGCGCATGATCCCGATTCGGGGGAGGCCATCCATTTTCACAGCGGGCTTGCCGCGTTTGTCGAATCCCTGGCCGCGCAGACCGCCGTGGCGCTGGACAACAAATATCTGGTGGATGCGCTCAAAGAACTTCTGGACTCGGTGGTGAAGCTCATTGCAGGCGCCATCGACGCCAAATCCCCCTATACGGGCGGGCATTGTTCGCGTGTGCCGGAAATCGCCTTCATGCTGGCCCGGGCGGCCACGGATGCCGATTTCGGCCCCTTCAAGAATTTTGCCTTTACCACGGAAGACCAATGGCGCGAGTTCTATATCGCGGCCTGGCTGCATGATTGCGGCAAAGTCACCACGCCCGAATACGTTGTGGACAAAGCCACCAAGCTTGAGGCGCTCTACAACAGGGTACATGAAATTCGTACGCGCTTCGAGGTGCTTTGGCGGGATGCGGAAATCCTCTACTACCAGAAGCTGCTCCAGGGCGATGGGGACGAAGCCTCCTTACGCGCCGAGCTGGACGCCGCCAGGGAGCGTATCCGGGATGAATGGGCCTTTGTGGCCGCATGCAATGTGGGCGGCGAATTCATGACCGACGAACGGATCGAACGTATCAAGGAGATTGCGGACCGCACCTGGGTACGCCATCTGGACGACGGGCTCGGACTTTCGCAGGAGGAAGAATCCCTGCGTGCTTCGTTGGATGCGGTGGAGCTGCCGGTCACGGAAAAATTGCTTGCGGACAAGCCCCAGCACCTGATCAAGCGCCGCCGCGACCGTTCCGCGAACGGACGCGACCGCTTCAAAATGGACGTCCCTGAGCTGCGCAACAACATGGGCGAAGTCTACAACCTGTGCATCCGCAAAGGAACGCTCACGGACGAGGAGCGTTTCAAGATCCAGGAGCACATTATCCAGACTATTCTCATGCTGGAAAAACTACCTTTCCCGGAGAATCTGAGGCGCGTGCCGGAGTTTGCCGGCGCGCACCACGAAACCATGGACGGCGCGGGCTACCCGCGCGGACTGCACAAGGACGAGATGTCCTTGCCGGCCAGAATGATGGCCGTGGCGGATATTTTCGAGGCCCTGACCGCTGCGGATCGCCCCTACAACCGTCCGAAGCCCCTCGGACTGGTGCTCAAGATCATGAGCCGGATGCGCGACGACGCGCACATTGACCCGGATGT
Organism: Desulfovibrionaceae bacterium; assembly: GCA_963677785.2. Taxonomy (GTDB): domain Bacteria; phylum Desulfobacterota; class Desulfovibrionia; order Desulfovibrionales; family Desulfovibrionaceae. The sequence continues at coordinate 2,637,473 of CAXXDH010000003.1, forward strand.
CTTCGACCTGTTGCTCACCAGCGGCATGTATCTGGAATACGCCGAAAAATTCATGAAACCCGAGCAGATCGAAAAGGTGGACATCCTGCCTCTGCTCAGTGAACAGGGACGGGCCGCGCGTATTGGCGGGCAGCTTTCGTAGCCGGGCGATTGCCTGGCGTTTTCTCTGAGATGCTTTTCTGGTATGCCATGGGTATGCTTTAAAAAAATTACAATACAAAAGGAATGCTATGCAATCAGATTCCTCGCATCATACGCTTGTCGCCGAAATCGAACCCCTGCTGGAATCCGGCAGACTGCCTGAAGCCGTCGAGGCCCTGGAGCAACGCCTTGCCGTAAAAAACGACCCGGACTGCTGCCTGCTGCTCGGGCGGACGTACCTGGAACTTTCACTGCCGCAAAAGGCCTACGAAGCGTTCGAGAAGGCCCGGAGCTTTACGCCGTTTACCGCCCGTGTCCTGGCCGGGCAGGCTCTGGCCCTGCAAAAGACCGGACAATACGCCGAGGCCAGGGTTCTGGCCGAGCAGGCGCTCGAACTGGATCCCGGACTGCCCGAAGCCCACAAGAACCTCGGGTTGGTTCTGCTGCGTACGGGCGATGCCGTAGCAGGGGAAAAGGCTATACTCACCGCGTTGGAATTGGATCCGGAGTTTGCGGAGGCCCTGATGGCTCTGGCCTATCTGCGGCTGACCGAAAAACGGATTCCCGAAGCCGAGCAGTTGCTGCTGCAAGCGCGCGAATTGAATCCCGCATCCGCGGCCGCCGCATCCAACCTGGGCATGATCTACCGCCGCCAGGGGCGTCTGGAAGAGGCCCTGGCCGTGTTGGAGGAAGCCGGCGGACGCCGTCCCGACAATCCGGAAATCTTCAACAACCTGGCCCTGGTGCACAAAGACGCGCGTCGCTTCGGCCTGGCCGAGGAATATTTCCGCAAAGCCATGCGGCTGGCCCCGAAGAATGCGAATTTTTCCGTGAACCTGGTGACCCTGCTCAAGGAACAGGGGCGCTACGGCGAGGCCGCGGACCTGGCCATGGCCACCTACGAACAACATCCAGGCAATCCGCACATCCTGGGCATGTTGCCGTTTCTCCTGCTCAAAGCCGACCGTCAGGAAGAAGCCTTGCAGATGGAACAGCAGATGGTGGAACTGATGCCGGATTTTCCGGGCGGTCATTACAATCAGGCGCTGACATTGATGCACATGGAGAAGTTCACCGAATCCGAAGCCGCCGCCCGCCGCGCCATCGAACTGGATCCGGAATTTGTCGACGGCCGGATCTGCCTGGCGCAGGTTCTGATGAAGCTGGACCGGCCGGAGGAGGCTCTGGAGCACGGACGCATTGCCAATGAACTGCAACCCGGCGCGGACAGCCACTTCGTCATGGCCATGGCGCTGAAAGACCTGGGGCGTATGGACGAAGCCGTGGTCCAGTTTCGTGAATGCGTCCGGCTGGATCCCGATGAAAAGCTCGGCGCCGGCGTGTTTCTCGCCGCCCTGACGGGCGAAGAAGCCGCGCCTGAGGCATCCCAGGCCTACGTACGCAATCTTTTCGATCAATATGCCGAGCGCTATGACGCGCATCTGGTGAACAAACTGGATTATCAGGGCCCGCAGGTAATCAAGTCGCTGCTGGAAGAGTGGCTCTCCCGTCCGGAAGGACTGCGTATTCTGGATCTCGGCTGCGGCACCGGCTTGTGCGGTCCCATACTGCGCGCGTTCGCAGACGAACTCGTGGGTGTGGATCTTTCCGGGAAGATGGTGACCAAAGCCAGGTCTCTGGAAGTGTACGACAGGCTCGAAGAAGCCGAGGCCCATGCCTTTCTGGAAAAGGAGCAGGGCGTTTACGACTGCATCGCGGCCGCGGACGTGCTCGTCTACGTGGGGCCGCTGGAGCGTCTGTTCTGCGAGGCGCGCCGGGTGCTGGCCACCGGCGGGCTCTTTGTGCTGACCCTGGAGAAAAGCCGCGAACCAGGCGTCAATCTCGGTCTGAACGGCAGATACGCCCACTCCGAAGACTACATCCGCGACGTGTCCGAAGAGCACGGTTTCGCCGTGCTGGCCGTCCGAGAAGTCCAGGTCCGGCGCGAAATGAAAAAACCCGTCCCCAGCCTGGCCGTGGCTTTGCGCGCCGTGTAGTGAACAAGAACCGTCCCCAGCCAGGCCAACGGCTCCAGGGGCCTTAAGACTCGCCAAGAAAGGTCAAGCCTGGACGCGTATATAGGGGGAAAATGTATTGTATAGTAAGGTCGTATTACATTTCAAAAGTTTTGGGAGATTCCTAAGAACTCTTTTTCAAAAGGGTTCTTAGGCTGCCAGAGGCATTCCTTTTTTCTAGCGCAGCTGCAGCTGGATCAGATAGGCGCGGTTGCCCCGTGCCACCTGGAGGATCACGTTGTTGTTCAGGCGGAAGCGGAGCACGGCCTGGATGAAGTCGTCATTGTTTCGCAGGGGAATATTCTCCACGCGCAGTACGCTGTCGCCCCGAATCAGGCCGATTCGGGCGGCAGGCCCGCCGCGGACCACCTTCACGATGGGCAGGCCCGTATCGCGCGAGCGTGCGCGTCCGGGCGTGAAGCCCCAGCGCTGCGCGGCCAGGTCCAGCGCGTTCTGCAGGGTGAAGGGCGCCGTACGTACGTTCAAGGTGTGTTTCTTGCCTTGCTGCAACACGGTGAAACGGACCGTCTCGTTTTCAAAATAATTGCGCAGAATGCTCAGGTAATGGTCCTTGTCCTCCACGCTGACGCCGTTGAGCGCGAGCACCACATCGCCGCTGCGGATGCCGGCGTCCTTGGCCGGACCGGGAAGAACTTCGGTGACCAGCAGGCCGTGCACGTGGTCCAGGCCGAAATAACTGGCCGTACGCTGGTCCATGCTCTGGCCGAAGATGCCGAACCATACGGGCGAGACCTTGCCCGTATGTACGAGTTCCTTGATGACGCTCTTGGCTTTGGTGATGGGAATGGCGAATCCGATGCCCTGGGCCGAGGCGTGCATGGCGGTGTTGATGCCGATGAGCTCGCCCAGAATATTGCAGAGCGGTCCGCCGCTGTTGCCCGGATTGATGGCCGTGTCGGTCTGGATGAAATCCGTATACACGCCGTCGCTGGTTTTGACCGAGCGGTGCAGGGCGGAGATGACGCCCGTGGTCACGGTGTGGTTGAAACCGAAGGGGTTGCCGATTGCGATGACGGTTTCGCCGATGAAAAACTCATCGGAGTCCATCATGGAGGCCTGGGGCAGGTCCTTGGCCTTGAGCAGATGCAGCACGGCCAGGTCCAGATCCGGGCTGGAGCCCACCAGTTCGGCCTGGTATTCGCGCCCGTCGATGAGCCGGGCAATGATGGTGGTGGCGCCGGAGATGACGTGCGCGTTGCTGAGCACCAGGGCTTTTTTGCCGTCGATGATCACGCCGGAGCCCAGGCTGTGCCTGGCGTAGTTCTGCTGCCTGGGGACGGCGTTAAAGAATTCGCGGAAAAACGGGGCGAAAAAATCGTCCAGTCCGGGCCCCAGGGATTTGAAGCCGCGCCGGTCCACCTGGGTGGTGGTGATGTTCACGACCGCGGGTGAAACGCGGCGTACGGCGCGTACGATGGGTGTAACCCGTAAATCCGTATCCGAGGCCAGAGCCGCACCGGGGCACAGGCCCGCGGCACAGGCCAGGGCCAGAAAAAGCGCCGCAAGGGCGATTGAGACTTTCTGTGACACGTCCGTTTCTTCTGGTTTAGTCGTCCAGTGTTGAGGTGTCGCCCGCGTCCTGGCCGAGTTCCTGGGCTTTGAGGACGCGGCGCATGATTTTGCCGCTGCGTGTTTTGGGCAGGTCGTCGGGAAAAGCAATGGCCTTGACCACGGCGATGGGGCCGAGTTCGCTGCGGATGTGGGCCTGGAGTTCCTTGACGAGCGCAGTGCCCGGAATGAAGTCGTTGTTGAGGATCACGAAGCCCTTGGCGACTTCCCCTTTGATCTTGTCCGGGATGCCGATGACCGCGGCTTCGGCCACGGCCGGATGCGAGACCAGGGCGCTTTCCAGCTCGGCCGTGCCCAGGCGGTGCCCGCCGATGTTCAATACGTCGTCCGCGCGGCCCTGGATCCAGATGTAGCCGTCTACGTCCCTGCGGGCCACGTCGCCAGCAAAGTAGAGCCCCGGGAATTTTTTCCAATAGGTCTCCAGGTAGCGGTCCGGATCGTTGAAGACGCCGCGCAGCATAGAGGGCCAGGGCTTTTTGACCACCAATAATCCGCCCATATTGGGAGGAACTGGTACGCCCTCCTCATCCAGGATGTCAACCTCGATGCCGGGCAGCCCTTTGTTCACGGAGCCCGGCTTGAGCAGGGAAACGGGCATGGGGCTGATCATGCACATGCCTGTTTCGGTCTGCCACCAGGTGTCCAGGAGCGGACAGGCGGCTTTGCCCACGTTTTTATAAAACCAGACCCAGGCTTCCGGGTTGATAGGTTCGCCCACCGAGCCCAGCAGGCGTAGCGTGGAGAGATCGTGTTTCTTGGGATATTCCTTGCCGAAGCGCATCAGCATGCGGATCAGGGTCGGCACGGTGTAGAAGATGGTGACTCCGTAGCGTTCGACCATGGACCAGAGCCGGTCGGCCTGCGGGTAGAGCGGGTGTCCTTCGTACATGACGATGGTGGCGCCGGCCATGAGCGGCCCGTAGATCACGTAGCTGTGGCCGGTAATCCAGGCCGGGTCCGCGGTGCACCAGAAAATGTCCGTGGGTTTGATGTCGAAGACCCAGTTGAGCGTACGGTTCGCGCCGACCATGTAGCCGCCGTGCGTATGCACGATGCCCTTGGGTTTGCCTGTGGCGCCCGAGGTGTAGAGCAGGAAAAGGATGTCCTCCGAGTCCATGACCTCCGTATGGGATTCGGGGCGCTCCTGGCGGATGATGTCCTGATACCAGACGTCCCGGCCTTCGATAAGATCCACGTCCACGTTGGCCCGTTGCACGACGATGACGGTTTCCGCGCATACGTTGCTGAGGCCGACGGTGGCCTCGTCCACCACGCTTTTGAGGTTGACCACGCGGCCGTTGCGGTAAAAACCGTCCACGGTGATGATGCAGCGCGCCTGGGCGTCCTCAATACGCGTACGCAGGGCCTTGGCCGAGAACCCGGCGAAGACGCTGCTGTGGACGGCGCCGATTTTGGCGACCGCGAGCATGGCAACCATGGTTTCGGGCAGGGGGGGCATGTAGATGATGACCCGGTCGCCCTTTTCCACGCCCTGGGAGCGCAGGGCATTGGCGAACTTGTTCACCTCGCGGAACAGCTCGTAATAGGTAAGCTTGCGGCGGTCGCCGGATTCGCCTTCCCAGATCAGGGCCAGGCGGTTCTTGTTGGCCGTGGTGATGTGGCGGTCCAGCGCGTTGTAAACGATGTTGCATTTGGCGCCTATAAACCATTTGTAAAAGGGCGGGTTGGAATCATCCAGAACCTGGTCCCATTTTTTGAACCAGTCCAGTTCGTCCGCCGCTTCCTCCCAGAATCCCAGATAGTCTTCCCCGGCTTTTTTATAGGCCTCTTCCAGCTTTTTGGGAGAGACGGTGGCCTGGGCCGTCATTTGCGGCAGGGGTCTGAAGACCCGCTCTTCCTGAAGCAATGCGTCCAAAGTGCCCGAATGGTCCATAACTCCCTCCTTGCGACTCTATAAGAGAGCAGCGAAGTTCTTTGTGCTGCTTCCGGGCTACAGCCCGAGAATTTGTTTCAGGTCTGCAATACGGCGCCTGCTGATGGGCAGCTCGATCCGGGTCTTGCCCGTGGTCCGCAGCATGAAGTTGCTGCCCGGCAGCGAGGCGATTTCCGTAACCATGTCCAGGTTGACCAGATATTTTCTGTGTACGCGGAAAAAACGGTGCTTGCGCAGCCTTTCTTCCAGAAGTTTCATGCGATAAGACGTCAGAAATTTTTGCGAGGCCGTGTGTACGTAACTGTAGTCTTCGTAGGCTTCCACGAAGATGATCTGGTCGTAGGGCAGCAGCAGCGTACGGCCGTCCTGGTTGATGGCCAGTTTTTCGATGTCAATGGTGGAAAAGCGTTGCTCCTGGTCCCAGGCCTGGCGGAGAGCGGTAAGAAATCGGTCTTCCTCTTCCTCTCCCAGGGGCAGCTTGAGGGTTTCCTCTCCCGCCACCTCGTCTTCTTCTTCAGGGTGTTTGGGCGCAAGGTCGGGAATCGGAATTTCCTTGAAATGGGCCTTGAATTGCTGCAGCCGGTGCCGGGTCCGATCCAGGCGCGCGTGCGTGATGGGCCAGAGCAGATAATCCGTTGCGCCCAGTTCGAAAGCGGTGAAGGCGTTGCTTTCGTCCTGCGCGATGAATACCAGCGCGGGCGCTCTGTTGCGCGTGGAAAGAATTCTGGCCAGCTCGATGCCGTCGATGCTCTGGTCCAGCTCCACGCCCAGGAAAAAAACGCCGTAATGAATTGCGTCGAGCAGTTCCAGCGCCTCGTGCGCGTTGGCGGCCTCACCCAGGACGCGGAGAATATCCCAGTCGGCCAGGGCGTCGCGCAGAAAAGTGCGGACTTCGGGCGAGGGATGGAGCAGCAGCGTACGCAGTTGCGACATGGGGCTACCTGTAAAATTTGGGAAACAAGGTGTACCATTTCATATTAATGCTTATACACTCTCCATTGGCTCTTGAAAAGCGGGACGATTCGGAGTACCGACCTGTCCGCGGGAGATGCTTCCGCTTACTGAGCCCAAAAGGGTCCTGGACGCGTGGAAGAAGCGGCAACTTGCGTAAGCTGTCGCTGCTAATTCGCTGACGTTTCAGGAATATTCACTGGCCTGGTCAGAAAGGCCTTTACCCTCAGGGGAAGACGTGTTTCAAGCGTCTTGCGGCGCCGGGAACAGGTCAAGGCGCCGGAGACAACGATTGCCGTGTTTTCCCGAAAACTGCCTTGCGGAGTTATTAGACTTCCCCGGACAAATGCCGTAAAGAAAAGCCTGCCCGGGGTCTTGAGCAACGACAGGACCGACGTTTTGAGCCCTCTATGAAAAAAAACAGCATTATTCGAAATTTCAGCATCATCGCCCATATCGACCATGGAAAATCCACGCTTGCGGACCGTATTCTGGAGCTGACCGGCGTTGTGAGCGAACGCGAGCGCCGCGAACAGTATCTGGACAAGATGGATCTGGAACGCGAGCGGGGCATCACCATCAAGGCCCAGACCGTACGGATTCCGTATACGGCGGGCGATGGTACGCAATACATTCTCAACCTCATCGATACGCCCGGACATGTGGACTTCAGCTATGAGGTCTCCCGATCGCTGGCCGCCTGCGAAGGGGCGCTGCTGGTGGTGGATGCGACCCAGGGCGTGGAAGCCCAGACCCTGGCCAACGTGTTTCTGGCCCTGGACCATGATCTGGAAATCATTCCGGTTCTGAACAAGGTCGATCTGCCCAGCGCGGAGTCCGAGCGCGTGCGCCAGGAAATCGAGGAAGCCATCGGCCTGGACTGTGCGGAGAGCCTGGATGTCAGCGCCAAGACCGGCCTGAACGTGGACAAGGTGCTGGAAGAGGTGGTCGGCAAACTGCCTCCGCCCAGCGGTGACCCGGACGCGCCGCTCAAGGCCCTGATCATCGATTCCTGGTACGATTCGTACCAGGGCGTGGTGGTGCTGTTCCGGATTCTGGACGGCAACATCCGCAAGGGCAAGAAAATCAAGATTTTTTCCACCAACAAGGATTTCGAGGTCACCAAGCTGGGCGTCTTTGCTCCGGAGCCTTCGGAGGTCAAGGAGCTGGGATTCGGCGAAGTCGGCTTTATGTGCGGCAGCATCAAGAATCTGCATGACGCGCCCGTGGGCGACACGATTACGGACGCGGACAATCCGACCACAAATCCCTATCCGGGCTTCAAGAAAGTCAAACCCATGGTGTTTTGCGGCCTGTATCCTACCGAACCGGCCGAATACGAACCGCTCAAGGCCGCTCTGGAAAAACTGCAGCTCAACGACGCGGCTTTTCAGTTCGAGCCCGAGACCTCGCAAGCCCTGGGCTTCGGGTTCAGAGCCGGATTTCTGGGCCTGCTGCATATGGAAATCATCCAGGAGCGCTTGGAACGCGAGTTCGAGGCCAGCCTGATTGCCACCGCACCTACGGTCGTATACAAGGTCAAGAAGCTCGACGGCGAAACAGAGGACATAGACAATCCGTCCAAACTGCCCCCGGCGCAGGACATCGAGACCTTTTACGAGCCTTACGCGCGCATGGAAATTCATGTGCCCAACGAGTATGTGGGCAATGTCTTCAAACTGTGCGAAGAAAAGCGCGGCATTCAAAAGGACGTACGGTATCTCACTTCCACAAGAGTCATCATCACCTACGAACTCCCCTTTGCCGAAGTTGTCTATGACTTTTTCGACAAATTGAAATCCATGACGCGCGGATACGCGTCTCTTGATTATGAAATTATCGATTACCGTGAAGCCAGCCTGGTGAAACTGGAAATTCTGATCAACGGCGAACCTGTGGACGCCTTGTCCTGCATTTTGCACAAGGACAACGCCTACCAGCAGGGCAGAGCCGTGGCGCTGAAGTTGAAACGGTCCATTCCACGGCAGCTTTTCGAGGTGATCATCCAGGCGGCAATCGGCCAAAAGATTCTGGCCAGGGAGCGCAATCCTCCATTGCGCAAGAACGTAACGGCCAAATGTTATGGCGGCGACATCACGCGTAAGCGCAAACTTCTTGAAAAGCAGAAAGAAGGCAAAAAACGCATGAAGCGCATGGGAAATGTCGAAATACCCCAGGAAGCGTTCCTGGCTGCCTTGAAAGCAGGTGAGGATTGATCCCGGCAGTTTCGCCCGGCAGATTCTCCATTTCCACATCAACACCAAGGACTCATCATGACCCCACGTTGGCAAAAGATGCTCAAAGAGTACTCAGAGGCACTCATAATAGCCATTATACTGGCTCTCATCATCCGTTCGTTTTTCATTCAGGCCTTCAAGATCCCCTCCGGGTCCATGTTGGAAACCCTGCAGATCGGCGACCATCTGCTGGTCAGCAAGATAGTCTACGGCATCAAGGTTCCTTTCACGCATTATATGCTGGCGGAATTCAGCGACCCCAAGCATGGCGACATCGTGGTGTTTGAATTTCCCGAAGATCCGTCCAAGGATTTTATCAAACGGGTCATTGGACTGCCCGGCGACACCATCGAGATCAGAGACAAGCAGGTTTTCCGCAACGGAGAAAAGCTCAACGAGCCCTATACGCAGCATACCGACAGCATCATCAACAGCAGCCGGCGTGACAATATGCCGCCCGTAGTCGTGCCGGAAGGAAAATACTTCGTAATGGGCGACAACAGGGACGAATCCTATGACTCGCGTTTCTGGGGCTTTGTGGACAGGAACAAAATCAAAGGCAAGGCCTGGCTGCTGTACTGGTCTTCCAACGGCCTGTCCAATATCCGCTGGAACCGCATAGGCTCAATCCTTCATTAGTGCGCCCGGCCATCATGCGATTGCACGACAACACGGGACGCAGACCGATTCTGCCGGCCTGGGGCGCCGCCGGACTGGGGCTGCTGCTTTTCTGCATCCTGGCATCCCTTGCGCGGGCCGACGAGTGGAACGACACCTTCAGTTCGCCCAGGGAATTCCTCATCACGCAGAACATGACCGCGCGTAGCGGCCCGAGCAATAACTACGATGCCTTGGGCATTGTGCCCAAGGGGACCAGTATCTGGGTCACGAATATCACCAACGGCTGGCATTGCTTCAAACTGATTGACGGAAGTTCGGCTTATATTTTCCGCCGCTATCTGAAACCGGCTCAGGGCGGGAAAACGAAAAAGAACGCATCCAAAGCTGAAGTGGAGCAGAAGAAGCAAAAAGCCGCAACAAAACAACCGGCGAAAAAACGGAGAGAAAAAGCGGAAGCAAAAGCTCCTGAAAAGCCCGAACCAGAGTCCAAAAACAAAACGGTTGCGGAGTCCGATGACGATTATGACGAACCCATCGTGCACTATGAAACGGACGGGGAGCCTGACAAGACAGGGCAAAAACAAGAAGCCGCCCCACCCGTGACGCATCAGGACCCGCCGGAACCGCCGCTGTTGGCGGACATTCCCCAGGGCCCGGAAGACGAGCCCGTTCCGCCGAAAAAGACGGAGAAGGCCGCGGAGGAAGCCGAGGATGCAGTCAAACCCGAAAAACGCCCCGTACGCAGCAGCAGTTTCGGTACGGACGGCTGTGAAAACTACCGGCGCGTCAGCTTCGCGTCGGATGCCTCGGAAACTTTGCTGCAAGGAAAATTGGTCTCGGGAAAGCGTCTTTGCTATCGTTTTCTGGGGATTGAAGGCAACACGGTCAGCCTGACTCTGCAGCCCGCGGACAGCGCCGCATTTCTGGATGTTTTCACCCCGGCTAGCGGGCATGTCGCTGAAAAGCAGAAAACATTCAGCTGGCGTTGCGTATCCACCGGCGACAAGGTCATTGTGGTGCATGCGGCCAAAGCCGCAACGTACGCTCTACAGGTGAAGATACAACGCTGACAAGATAACCTGTTCATCTAAATGTGTTTTTATCGTTGCAGCCAGGCGGTTACGGCGTACACGCCGTATGTCCGGGCTCAAGACGATGCTACAGGTGCACTATGCAAGAATTTTACAGCGCCATTGAGCGCATAGCCATTTTTTTCGTTCCCTTGATGCTGGGCATTGTCTGTCATGAGGTGGCGCATGGATACGTCGCGTATCTGCAGGGCGACCCGACAGCCAAAAATCTCGGACGTCTTAATCTGAACCCCGTCAAACACCTTGATCCCATGGGTACGCTGATGTTCGTACTCACGGCCATTATTGCGCCCTTTGTCATCGGCTGGGCCAAGCCCGTTCCCGTGGATCCGCGCTACTTCAAAAATCCGCGCAAGGGCATGGTGCTGGTCGCCATTGCCGGACCGGCCACCAATTTTATTCTGGCGATTCTTTTTGCGCTGCTGCTGCGCGTCCTTGTCATGCTGGCCGTCGGCGTCGCACCGGGCACCATGCTGGCAAAAGTGATGCTGCCTCTGATTTTGATCTGCACGGCAGGGGTGGTGGTGAACATCGTGCTCGGTCTGTTCAATCTGATGCCTCTGCCTCCCCTGGACGGCAGCAACATCATCGCCGGCATGCTGCCGCCGCGGATGGCGTACGCTTACATGCGCTTCGGCAGATGGGGCATGCTCGTCATCATTCTGTTGCTGGCCCTGGGGGTGCTGGGGCGCGTGCTCGGCCCCGTCTTGTTCGGACTGCTGCAGCTTTTTGTGGATGTCTTCGGCTTGCCTCCGCAGGCGTTTCAACTTCTGATGCATCTGTAGCCATGAAACTGGAATGGCTGTGTTTGCACATCCTAACTGATGAAGGACTCATCCAATGAAACCAACCAAGATTCTGACAGGTATCACTCCCTCGGGCACCCCTCACCTGGGAAACTATATCGGGGCGATTCGTCCGGCCATACAAATGAGCGCACGGGATGACGCGCAGTGCTTTTACTTTTTGTCCGACTATCACGCGCTCGTAAAATGCAAAGATCCCGAGCGGGTTCACCGCTCGAGCAAAGAGGTGATCGCCTCATGGCTGGCTCTTGGCCTGGATCCTGAAAAGGTCATCCTGTACCGCCAGTCCGACATCCCCGAGACCATGGAGCTGGCCTGGATATTCGACTGCGTGGCGCCCAAGGGGCTGATGAACAGGGCGCATGCCTACAAGGCCGCCGTGGATAAAAACGTTGCGGAAAAAGACGCGGATCCGGACAAGGACGTCAACATCGGCCTGTTTTGCTATCCCATCTTGATGGCCGCGGACATTCTGATTTTCAACGCCAATTTTGTCCCTGTGGGCCAGGATCAGAAGCAGCATATCGAGATGGCCAGAGACATTGCCTCGCGTTTCAACAATCTGTACGGCGAATGTTTTACCTTGCCGGACGCGATGATCGACGAGAACGTGCCGTTGCTGCAAGGGCTCGACGGGCGGAAGATGAGCAAAAGCTACGATAACGTGATTCCGCTGTTCATTCCGGAAAAGGGGCTTCGCAAGCTGATCATGAGAATAAAAACCAATTCTCTGGGGCCGGACGAGCCCAAGGATCCGGATGACTGCACGCTTTTCAGCATTTATGCGGCCTTTGCCACACCGGAAGAGAAACAGCAGATGCGCGAACGCTATGCCGGCGGCATTGCCTGGGGCACCATGAAGTCCGAGCTGTTCGAATATCTGAATGAGCTTCTGAAAGAACCCAGAGCGCGCTATGACGAGCTCATTGAGGATACGGACTACATCGAATCCGTTCTAAAGCAAGGGGCGGAAAAGGCCAGATCGTTCACAGTTCCCTTGTTACAGAAAGTAAGAGCTGCCGTGGGCATCAGAAAGCTCTGATACGCTTTTGATTGCAAGCAGGGCCGCAAGCGCGATTCATGATTCCTTTCGCGTGTTGCGGCCTTTTTTTCTTTTTTTAACGATATTTCCTTTCAAAAAAGTTCCCTCTGCATCAGAGTAAGACCATTTGAGGCGATAGAAGGTGATTTTGCTCCTGCTCCAAATGGCAGGCTCGTCCATGCCTCAATACAATGCCTGTGCGTTCGGTCCCATGCGATAGCGCCAGAAGCAGCCCGGCTGACTTCCCAACTTGTATTGTTTGACTTTTCCGGGTAATTCTTCTGCCAAACTCTTATTGGATTTCCTGTACCACGAGGGGAACGAGCATTGTGAACGACGCGGATGCAGCTGAAAAAATGGAGCATTTGTGCAGCTTTTACCAAACTGATGCAGAGCTGGTTGCGGCGCTTGCCCATATTTTGCGCCTGCGCTTGAAAACAGGGCGCCATGTCATTTATGTGGCGGATACGGACTCGGCGGAAACCGCCTGGAGCCGGTTGGATCAGACTGGGATGGACCTGTCCGACTACCGATCCTCCGGCAGGCTGGATGTGGTCCCGACTGGGATCGCCTTCTGGGGGACGGACCCGGTATCCTCGGAGGCTTTGCTGGATTATTTGCAACGTGCCGCGGCAGCCGCCCAGGAACAAGGGAGCCGCGGTGTCTGTTTGATCAGTGAAAAAAGCTGGTGCCTTGCCCAGGGATTATCCGAAGCGGAACTGTTCGGCTACGAAGGCAGGGTGAACGCTCTGTCGCCGCATATTGAGTTCGAATTGTGCTGTCTCTACGATCAGCGGCGTTTTTCTGGCGAGGCTCTTTTGGAAGCCCTGCGTACGCATCCTCTGGTGCTGCGAAACAACAGCATTTTTGCAAATCCTTCCTATCTGCCTCCTTCGGATTATTTTGCGCCGCAGCGCAACTACCGCGAATTCGAGCGCAAGCTGCAGCAGTTGGAGGCAGGAAACGTTGCCCGGCCTGACTTTGATGAAACAGATATTCGGCGGCTCCTCGACAAACTGCCTCTGCTGATTCATACGCACGACGCCGCGGGCAATTATACCTTTTGGAATGCGGAAAGCGAACGCGTTTTGGGGTACACGGAAGACGAAGTGGTGGGGGATGCGCAGATCCGTTCCAAGTTGTTTCCGGATGCAGCGTATCTGGCCGAGGTGAACAAATTCGTTGCTCAAAATGATTTGAATTCTTTTTCCTCCAATGTTGATGTCGAGTATACGGCCAAGGATGGAACGAAACGGATTATTCAATTTTCAAGGCGTATCGCCCCGCCCCGGATTGCGGGGTGGAGGACGCTGGACGCCGGAGTTGACGTCACCAACTGCAGGGCTGTCCAGGGAGCCCTTGCCGCAAGCAGGCGCGAGCTTGATTTGATTATCGAAAACGTCCATGCGCGATTTTGCCTTGTGGACAAATCCTTGCGGTATTGTTTTGTGAACTCCCTGTACGCGTCCTGGTATGGGAAACGTCCCGAGGAGGTTATAGGCTCAAATATCCGGCAACTTTTGAGTCCGGAATATTTTGAACTGGTTTATCCCTACATACAGCGTTCTATGTCAGGGGAAAAACTGGAGTATGAAATCAGCGGGTATTCCGCTTTCGGCGAAAAGCAATACTTTTGCGTGCATCAAGGCCCGTACTCGTTTTCAACGGAAGCCATTGAAGGCATAGTGGTTATGATCATCGACATTTCCGAGCAGAAGCACGCGGAAATGGCACTGCAGGAAAGTGAACTCCGTTTCCGCACCTATCTTGAGGATGGGGCTGATGCTGTGTTGCTGCTAGACTTGGGGGGAACGGTACGTGATGTGAACCGCCGGACAACGGAGTACCTGGGGTATAGTCATGAGCAGTTGCGCGGCATGAAGGTGACGGATCTGGATGTCAGGATGCGGCAGCCGGACCTCGAACGGTTCGTACACAATTTGAAAATGGAAAAACGCATTCGTTATGAGACCGCCCTCTTGCGCAGGGATGGGGCATTGCTGCCGGTGGAGACTCATTGTTCGCTGATTACGTTGCAAGGAGAAATGCTGGCGCTGGCCCAGGTGCGGGATATCAGCGAACGCTTGCGAGCCCGGGTCGAGCGCGAGGAGTTGTTGACGCGTTTTCGGGTGATTTTTGAAAATTCGCTTGACGGCATTCTCGCCATAAACATGGAGACCCAGCGCTTTTCGTATGCCAACCCGGCCATCAGCACCATGTTGGGATACAAAATAGGCGCTTTCCGTTCGCTGAAGCTTGCAGATCTTATTGATCCGGCATCCTTTTCGGAAGCATCCGGTACGGATGATCCGGTAGCGTACATGCTGGCGTCGCGTACCGACGTATGCCTGTTGAGAAAAAACGGGGAACGTTTTTATGCGGACACCAACGGCGCAAAAGCTTTTATCGATGGCCGGGACAGCATCATTCTTTTTATCAGAGACGCCTCCCCGCGGCGGGCGCATGCCGAGCAACTCAGGCGCTCGTACGAATTTCAGGCCAAACTGTTCGAGGTCTGTCCGGACACCATTGTTCGCTTGGATCCCCAGGGGCAGGTTTTACATGTTTCGCCACGTTGCAGGGAATTGTTTGGAATAGCGGATGCCAACGACTTGATAGGACATACGCTCAAGAATTGGCTGGAACCTGACGAATTTGCCCGGGCGGCAGATAATTTTGACCGTGTCAAGAAGCTGCAACCTGGGGACATTAATCCTCCCAACCGCTACAAGCTCCAACGCAAGGACCAAAACGAATGTTACGGATCCTTTCATTCCGCTCCTTTGTACGGAGAAAATGGCGAGCTTGATAGTGTTATCAGTGTGATACGGGATGTGACGGAGGAAGTTAAAGCGGCAGAAGCGCTCCGGCGTACGTTGGAGTTCCAGACGCGGATAATGGAGGCTTCCCCCGACGCCATCACCCGGCTCGATATCCAGGGGCGGATAGAATTCGTGTCGTTGCAAGGATGCAGGTTGTTCGGGGGAACCGAGCCGGAGGCATTTATCGGCTCCCGCGCGCATGACTGGATTGATCCTGCGGACCATGAGCGTCTGGATGCGAATATAGCCGATTTGATCAGAGTCGGGAAAGGCTGGAAACACTCTCCCAATGAATATCGGTTCATGCCGCGAAACGCGGAACCGTTTATCTGTGCCATCAGTTCCGCTCCCTTGCTGGACGATACTGGAGAGGTCGCGGGCATTGTCGCCATCGTGCGCGACGTGAGCGAACAGAAAAATATCGAAAACCAGCTGCGGGTCAGAGAAAAGAAGCAGCGTGAACTGGTGGAATCTCTGCACGAAGGACTGGAAGTCATCGACAGATCCGGCAGAATTCTGTTTGTCAACAGGAAGCTCTGCGAACTGCTCGGGTATACGCGCGAGGAACTGCTTGGAAGGCGTTTTGTGGATCTGGTTTCCCCTGAGGATCGTAAGCATTTTCTGTCACAGGTGATAAAACGCAAGATTACTTCCGTGCAGCGATATGAAATAGTCTTTCCACGAAAAGACGGCATGAAACGCATTTTTCTTGTAACGCATCATCCGCGAACCGATGACGGCGGCGAACTCATCGGGTCTTTCGGCGTGATATCCGATATAACCGAGGAAAAACAACTGCAGCGAATGAAGGAAGATGTGGACCGGCTGATACGCAACGAACTGCGTACGCCGCTCAAAGGCATCATCAGTCTGACGCACTTGATGCTCATGGACAAGACCGGGAGCCGATGCGCGGATTATGCGACGGAATTGAACGGCATCGCCGCCAACCTGCTCAGGTTTATAGATTTGTCCCGTGAAATTTTTCAAATGGAACGGGGAGACTATGAGCCCGAATTTGCCTGGTTCGATTTTCGTAGGATTTTTCGCAATATCAGTCGTTTCATCAATCCGGAAGCCGAGGTGAACCTTGTTCGGGTGATTTATCATAATGATCCGCAAAGCGGACTGGGCAAACTGCAGCACTACGGCGAGCAGGTTTTGCTGGAAAGCATGCTGGTAAATCTCATTAAAAATGCCGTGGAATCCTCCAGGCCCAAGGACGAGGTAACGGTCATTTTTGAGTGTACGGAACAGGAGGTCCAGATTTCAGTGCACAATTACGGGTACATCCCGCAGGAGCAGCTGAGCATGTTCTTTGAAAAATACGTGGCTTTCGGTAAAAACGAGGGCGCATGGCTCGGAAGATACAGTGCCAAACTCATCGCGGAAGCGCATGGGGGAAATATTACAGTGGATTCGGACAGGGAAAAAGGAACCGTGGTCAGTATCCTTTTGCCGCGATTGTCTCCGGACTCATGATACGGGGAGCTCTGGTTGCCGGCCGAAGAAACGGCGAAGATCTTCCGGAAAGGATAGGGGCTATTGGAGAAAAACGTCAAACAACAAGAGGTTGACGAGATGAACCAAACTGAAAAGGCAAAAGAAAAGTTGCAGACTGATTTTGAAGCCCTGTTGCGTGATGCCCGCGCCCTGCTGGATGCTTCGGCCGATGCCGCGGATGAAAAAACCAGAGAAGCCCGGGAGCGTTTGCACAAAACCGTGGAAGAAGCCAGACTGAAATGGCTGGATGCGGAAAGCTGTTTGGGTGAAAAGGCTGAAAAGGTCGATAAATTCGTACGGGAAAAGCCCTATCAGGCTGTGGGGCTCGGTGTGCTTGCAGGCATGTTTATCGGCTGGCTGTTTTCGAGGAAATAGGCATGGGGTTTTCGTTTGAACAGCTTCTGGACCTTCCGGATACCACGCGGAGAGCCGTGGCCCTGGTCGTCGCTATCGGTCGCAACCGGCTGGAATTGTTCTCACTGGAGTGCCGCGAGGAACTGCATTTTTCTCTGAAAGTGTTCACCGTGCTGCTCGCGGCCTTTTTTCTGGCCATGTTCGGTGTGCTTCTGGTCACGGTCCTGTTTCTTTTTGCTTTGCCCGCGGAGCACAGGCTTGCGGGCATTGCCGGTTGCGCCCTGGTGTATTTTCTCGGATCGTTGGGTTGCATCCTATGGCTAAAAGCGCTGTTTGCCCGCCATCCGGCGCCGTTTGGCCAGACCTTGGACGAACTGCGCAAAGACAGGAAACACCTGGAGGAGTCATGAGCAGGCGGCTGCAGCAGAAAAAACGCGCGCTTGTGGCGCAGAGCTCCGTGCTGCGCAACGATCTGGCCCGGGAGTGCGGTGCCTTGTCCGAAGGGTATCGCGGCGTGGTGGAACGGGTCGCCGGTGCAGTGGCCCTGGTTCGCATGGCGCGGCTGACGCGGCGGATTGCGTCCCTGTTTCCGCCCCGGCGTCCACGGGAAAGGGCGGACAATGGGGCTACTGACCAGTAGTTTTCGGTAATGATCCCCCAAACACCCGCGCCAGGGTTTTTTCCAGATCCTGTTTTTCCAACGGTTTGGGCAAATACGCATCGGCCCCCGCAGCCAGGAATCTCTTTTTGTCTTCGCTCATGGCATAGGCCGTCAGAATGATAATGGGCGTTTGGGACCGCGTATGGAATTCGGAAGCGGTCCGGATGCGTTCGGTTACCTGCAGGCCGTTTATCCCAGGCAGCTGGATATCCAGCAGAATGACGTCCACGGCCTGGGTTCGCAAAAAATCGAGCGCGTCTTCTCCCTTTTTGAAGCCATGCACCTGCCCTCCCATTTTTTCGAGAAAACGGCTGATGGTTGTCAGGCTTATGGCGTCGTCCTCTACAACAAGCGCGGTGAACCCGGACAGTGCCAGAGGCATAACTTCCTGCTGCGGTTTTGGGGCAAAAACGGCGGTTTCGGGAGCCAGGGCAAAGGGCAGTTCCACCTGAAAGGTTGATCCGTTATTGATTGTGCTTGTAACGGAGATGGTGCCCCGCATCATGGTGACGAGCTGTTTGACAATGGATAGTCCCAGGCCTACGCCCTGCTGCGGTGCGTTATAGTCACCCTGCGCATAGGGTTGAAACATTTTTTCAATTTTATCCTCAGGGATCCCCATGCCCGTATCCGATACGGCGAACAGAACGTGCAGTGAACCTGTTTCAGGATCCTGGCTGGTCTGCGCCGCACTGACCGAAACGTGGCCGGCCGACGTGAATTTCAACGAGTTTCCGACCAGGTTTGTCAGTATGCGCAACAGGTTGTGTTCATCTCCCAAAAGCGGGGGAATGTGCTCTTCGGCCCGGACACTGAAGCGTATTCCGGCTTGTTCCGCGGCAAAGGAAAAAAGATCCGTCAAGGAATGCAAGACGTCCTGCACCAGGAAGGGGTCCTGTACGAGGACCAGTTTTCCCGCTTCGAGCTTGGACAGGTCAAGAATATCGGCCAGCAACCTGTTGAGCTGTGCGCAGGCCTGTCTGGCCGTTTTTGCGTAGGCTCTCTGCCGGGCTTCCAGCGCCCCTTGTTCCAGGAGCTGGAGCATGCCCATGATGCCGCTGATAGGGGTTCGGATGTCATGGCTCATGCTTGAGAGAAACCGGGATTTGGCTTTGTTTGCCAGGTCGGCCTGGCGTTTGGCTTCCGTGAGCTCCGTCACGTCGACGATGGAGATCAACACCCGGTCCCAGGTGGTTTCATGTCCGGGGATAAGAGTCCAGGTGTACTTGGTGTCCAGAGGCCTGCCTTTCATGGTTTGGTGGATACGCATCTGTCCGACGGATGTTTCTCCTTGAGCTGCCAGTGCAAGAGTTTCAGCAAAGGCGACATAGGATTGTTCGTTGAACACCTGTGACAAGCTGAGCGGGAAAGTGGGCGGCGCATCATCTTCAAAAAGCTGCGAAGTGAAGGGATTGATACTGCAGATATGCACACTGTCCGCCATGGTGCGAACGATTTCGGGATGTTCGGTGAAAAAAGCTTTGAAATCCGTAACCCCCTGCTCATGAAGCATGTCCAGGCTCTTTTTGACCTGCGAGTAGTTTTCTTCCAGCAGAGCCACAGGCGTGGTGTTGAAAATAAGTCTGAAACGCTTTTCACTATCCTCAAGGGCTTTTCGGGCTTTGATGCGTTCGGAAATATCACGCGCGATGTGTAGCATTGCTTCCATACCGCCGTAGGCGACGCGTTGGGTGGTGACCTCCATGGGGATCCGTTCGCCCAGCTTGGTGGTATGTTCGCATTCATAAGACAGGCATAGAGCTTTCTCCTGCGTAGTGGGAATAGAGACGCCGGAGATCAGTTCCTTTGGATTGCGCTGCAGCAGTTCCTTACGCGTATAGCCCAGCCGTATCCAGGTCATGGGATTGGCATCCAGAAAGGTCGTCCCCGAGTTGTCCAGAACGTAAATGGAGTCTCCGGCGCTTTCAAAAAGCGAGCGGTAGCGTTCTTCCGATTCCCGCAGCTTTTGCTCCATGAGTCTGCGTTCGGAAATGTCCCGGACAACGCCGATAAACCCCTTGAAGCTGCCGTCATCACCGCGGAGTACGGAAGAGGAAGCTTCCACTGTTATGACCGCACCGTCCTTGCGAATGCATTCAAATTCAAAATATTGCGGTGCCTGATCCGCGATCCCTTTGGCGTCATTGACGATCTGCTGCCTCACGATCTCCAGGTAGCGTGTGCGGGAATCGGGCAACAGACAGTCCTCGGGAGCCAGGGCGTACAGTTCCTCCTGGGTGTAGCCGGTGAGATGTTCGACCGCGGGGCTGACATAGGTTGTCTCCAGATTTTCTCCCAGGGTATAGATAGCATCCCGGATATTGTTAGCCAGAATGCGGTATTTTTGTTCGCTTTCACTGAGTCTTTGTTCCGCTGTTTTTCGTTCGGTAACATCCCGGTTGATGCCCATGAACAGCCGCGGGGCGCCGGTTTCTTCACGTCGTACCACGCCGCCCACACCGGAAATCCAGATATACGATCCGTTTTTTCGCTGAATGCGGTATTCTTCCGAATAATACGGAACGTCTCCGCGCAAACTGGCGTTCATGGCGGCAAGCACACGCTCGCGGTCTTCGGGATGGATCCGTTTTTGCCACTGTTCCGCGGGCCATTGCGCTTCATCTGGTTCATAGCCGAGCATCAGCGCGGCCTGTTCGTCGTACTGGTAGGTATCAGCCGCAAAGTCGCATTCCCATTTGCCTTCGTTGGCAAAGCGCATGGCCAGACGCAGCCGCTGGTTGGCTTCATACAACGCCGCTTCCGTATTGCGCAGCAGCGTGACGTCCCGCACCATGATCAGGGCTGAATTGGCCGAACGTTTGACGATTCTGGCTTCGAATTCCTTCATGTCGTTGGAACGTATTGGCAGGCGATATTCGAAAATATGCATTTCGCCGCTGTCCAGGGTGGCGCCTACGGATGCGAGGATGCTTCTGGTGATGTTTTCCGGAAGCAGATCTCCAAGTGAACGTCCGGTGGGAGACATGTCATCCGGGCAGAAGTTCGCGCCTTCTGCGGCGTACCATTCGCGTATCAAACCCTGGCGGGAAACAAGCAGCATCGCATCCGGGATGGCCGCCAGGATGGCCCGTGCGCGTTCCTCGCTTTGCCTGAGCGCTTCCTCCATGTGTTTACGCCCGGTGATGTCCATGTTGCTGCCGATAATGCGTACGGCCTGGCCTTCCGGCGACCATTGGACCACTTTGTTTCGGGTCAGTATCCAGCGGAATTCGCCGTCTTTGCGGCGCAGCCTGTATTCACAGCCGGGCCCCTCCTCCTGGGTATCGGGGTACGCTTTTGGGGCTTGCAGAAAACATTCGCGATCATCCGGGTGTACGTGTTCAACCAGATGCTGCCGTGTCAGAGACTTCTTGGGCTCCAGGCCGAACAGGGCCCCCAGGGTGGGACTGAGGTATTCCGCGCCTGTCTCCAGGTTGATGTCCCAGATGCCGTCGGAGGTTGCCTCCAGAAGCAGCCTGTAGCGTTCTTCGGTTTCCCGCAACAGTTGTTCCGCCTGCTTTCTTTCACGAATATCCCGTACGATGCTAAGCGAACAGGTCCGGCCGTCCAGCACGAACATACGCGTATTGATTTCCACCGGGATGAACTCGCCGGAGCTCGTGACGTGTACAGTCTCGTGCAAGAGATGGTGCGTACGCAGAAAACGGGCCAGCATCTCCGGGGTAAGCGACCCCGACCCTCTGTTGTCGATGTCATAGATGGACAGCTGCTGCAGTTCTTCTCGGCTGTATCCCAGGAGTTGGCAGGCCACGTTGTTGACCTGGAGAAACGGGCCGGCCTTGCCGGTTTCCAGCAAGGGAAAAAGATACATGGCGTCGTTGGCGGAATGGAAGATAATACGGTAAAGCTGCTCGCTTTTTTCCAGGGCTTCCATGGTCCCTTTGCGCTCGGTGATGTCCCTGACAAATTCGACGACATGGGACACTTCGCCGGCGGCATCGAAAATCGGTGTAACAGTAATTTCCTTATATGCACCTGTAAACTCGTTGCGGGTCTCAACAGTACGGATTCTGCCGTCTTTGAAGGTCTTGCGGGCCGGGCAATCCTCGCAAGGGGAATTGCGATGCTTGAACGCTTTGTAGCAAAAGGGCTTTTTTGTTCGTTGCCGTTCCGGGACGTATTCATGATTTTTCCAGTTGGAAAAGAGAATGTTCAGATCCGGAGTCAGGACATTGAGCAGGCCGTCTATGGACGAGAGGGTTGCCGAAAGCAGTTTTTCTGATTGCTGGAGTGCTTCTTCCCGTTGTTTTTGTGGCGTTATGTCTCTACAGACTCCGATCAGTCCGAGTAACACGCCGTTGGGGCCGTAAAACGGGGTGAAGATCGTATCCAGCAATAGGGTGGAGCTTACAGACGGGCTGTACCAGGTGACTTGAGCGTCGGCCTCCTGGTTTTGCAAAACCCGTGCGGCAAGTGCACTCAGTTCTTTTGCAAGGGATTCGGGGAAGAATTCAGAAAATCGACGGCCGGTGATTCGTTGTCTGGGACATTCGGCGATTTGTTCAAAACCGGGGGTGCAACTGAGGATGATCCCGTCAACGTCCAGAATGACCAGAGGGTCGGGGATGGCGTTAAGCAAATTGCGCAGGAAAGCACCGTCGGAGGTCATGGCGTTTTCATCATGGGAGGACCTGACCGTGTTGCTTGAGATTTCTCCAGCGATGGCGACTGGCATGCCATTTATATCGAAGGTGAGGGCGGTGCGGAAAGAACATTTTTGCAGCGTGCCATCCGTGCCGTGCAGCAGGGATTCATACTCCAGGATGCCGCCCTCCTGGAGCAGGCGCTGGTCTTTTGTTTTGTGAATGGCGGCGTAGGCCGGGGGAAAAAGGGCGGCGGCATTGGTCGCACAAAGTTTTTCCCGCGACAGGCCGAGGAGGTTCTCACAGGCTTTGTTGCAGCCGAGATAGTTCCCATCGAGATCTTTGTAAAAAACAGCCGTGGGCAAGGCTTCGAGCAGTGCGGCGGGAGAAAGCCCCTCAGGAGGCTGCGGTACGTCCCCGTGGGGTGGACTCAAGGTATTTTCCAGCTCCGAGATACGGTTACGCGCGTTCCGCAGCTCTTCTTCGAGCTGCCTGATACGGCGTTCGTATTGTTCCTTGACTTTCACCAACATGGTATACCGTTGCATTCGGTTGCGGTTGCAGAGAAAATCACCGGAAATTCTGACTGGATAGGGGCTTATACTGTATTATTTCAGCATAGTTTGCATGGTATGTCCAGGTAATCCTGAAAAAAATTGGCTGTCTCTCGCCTTTTTCCGGTGGAAAGGGGGAAAACAGTTCGTCTGGCGGGAAATAAAAAGCCGCGGCGGGATGCCGCGGCCTGTGATTATTTCGGGAGCAGCCGCAAAGCTTGATGGCTGGGGCTCAGGTATCGTAAACACGGGAAATCTGTTTGCGGATAGTCTCTGAAACGCGTTCTCCCCGTGCGGTAATATCTTCAGCCGTGTGCAGTCCGAGGACTTCTCCATGGCTGTACACCACGACCGACTGCGCAAAGGATTCCACTTCATCCGAGTCATGGGTGACCATGATCATGGGAATGTCGAAGTTTTCAAGGATATTTGAAAGTTCTTCCCGCATTCTGAGACGCAGGGGCTGGTCAAGGGCGCTGAAGGGTTCATCCAGCAGGAGAATTTTGGGTTTGGTCGCCAGAGCCCGGGCCAGGGCGGTACGTTGCTTTTGCCCGCCGGAAAGGGTTGTCGGTCGCTGCTGGGCCAATTCGGCCAGACCGAAAAGTTCCAGAAGGGCGTCAACCCGTTCGGCGTTTTCTTTGCTGACTCTGCCGAACAGAGGTTTGAGGCCGAAACTGACGTTTTCCCAGACCGTACGGTGTGGAAACAGAGCGTAGTCCTGAAAGACATACCCGACGCCGCGTTTTCTCGTGGGCAGGTTGATATTGGCCTCACTGTCGAAAAACACGTCGCCGTTCAGGGCAATGCGGCCTTTGTCCGGAGTCAGCAGGCCGGCAATTGCCTGAAGGGTCAGGGTCTTGCCCGAGCCGGAAGGTCCGAACAGGACCAGCGCACGATCGGCAGTGTTGAACTGCGAGCGGAGGAGGAAGCTTTTGCCTCCTCCGCTGCGCATTTGTTTTGTAATGTCGATGCGTAATTCCATTTATTGAGGCTGGTTAAGGTTTTTTGAAGCCGCGTTTCTGCAGAAGTTCCTGTCCCTTGGCGCTGACGACGAAGTCGACAAAGGCCTGGGCCAGTTTTTTCTGTTTGGCGTCTTTGAGTGCGGCAATGGGGTAGGTTACGGGCTTTTTCAGCGGGATTTCTTCGATGGTCAGGACCGCGTCGCCCCCCTTGGTCGCGTCTGTTCCGTAAACAAAACCACAGTCGACTTCGCCGCGCGCCAGGTAATCCAGAACCTGGCGTACGGATTCAGCGTAGATGTACTTGGGTTTCAGGGTTTCAAACAGCCCGGCCGCGGTCAAGGCTTTTTCGGCGTATTTGCCCGCGGGAACGGTTTTGGGAGTGCCGATGCCGATGCTTTTCACCTTGTCGCCGGTCAGGTCTTTCAGTCCGCTGACCTTGGACGGATTGTTGGCCGGGGTGGCCAGTACGAGGGAGTTGTGAGCGAAAACGGTCACGGCGTCTTTGGTGACAAAGCCGCTGTCCACGGCTTTGGCCATCCATTTGGGATTGGCCGAGGCATAGACGTCGGCCGGGGCGCCTTGCTCGATCTGGCGGTACAGGGCGCCGGAAGAAGCAAAGTTCATGACCACGTCCACACCGGGGTTGGCGGCTTCAAAAGCCGGCTCGATGTCCGAAAAGGCGTCCGTCAGACTGGCGGCTGCTGAGACGATCAGTTCCTCGGCAGAGGCGTTGCCCATGGGTAACAGGAAAAAGCAGACCAAAGCCAAAGATACGACTGCAGATACAAAACGTTTCATAGTATGCTCCTTAGTTTTGTTGTTGTAGTACTAAAATTTGGGCTGCAGCAAACGGCTGGTAATGACCAGGATGGTGACGCAGACAATGCTGATGACCAGAACAAGGATATTGGCAAGGGTGTCTTCTCCTGCCTGGACCGCCGAATAGACCGCAAGAGAAAGCGTCTGTGTTTTTCCAGGGAGATTGCCCGCAACCATAAGCGTTGCGCCGAATTCCCCCATGGCACGGGCAAAGGCAAGCATGGTCCCTGCCAGAACGCCGCGAAAGGCCAGGGGCAACGAGACGCGGATAAATACGGAGAGTTCTCCCTGCCCGAGGGTACGGGCGGCGTCTTCGAACTGTTTGCCCACGCCTTCCAGTGCGGCTCGTGCGGATTTGAAAACCAGGGGAAAGGCGACTACTGCTGCGGCGATGACCGCTCCTTTCCAGGTGAACATCAAAGTGATGCCGAAGGCATCCTTGAGCCAGATGCCCACAATACCGCGGCGGCCGATAAGTACGAGCAGATAATAGCCCAACACCGTGGGCGGCATGACCATGGGCAGCGTACAGATTGCGTCTACGACGTCCCGCCCTATGAACTTCCAGCGCGACAGCGCGTACGCCACCACAACGCCGAAAAACATGGCCGTGATAGTGGCCAGGCTCGATACCTTGAGGGTAAGCAGCAGGGGCTGAAAGAATTCCTGTTGGCTGAAAATTTCACTAATAACCATAAGCGACTGGTTCCTTCTTACTATTCCGCTCGGTTGATCCGGTTTTCAGACGGGCGGCATCCAAAAAGACAAGTGCCACAGGCGTTGCGGCAGTCAAGTTATAAGGAGGCCGACCTCATGTTTTAAAATGGGGGTGAGTCTGTACGGACGCAAAAGACGCCTTGAGCACGGCAACATACCGGTAGTAACAATGGCTTTTGGTATGTTAGAATTGACAATAAAAACTCACAACTAAAACCCTATTCAAATGGTTCGTAGCTGTTTTAACAAAAAAAGTACATCATTTGGCATAGTCATCACGTTTTAAAAAATATACGTGACAAGAAGATGGTCTGCAGATAACAGGGATATCCGACTATTTGGGGGGGGTAGATTATTTCCGGGATATCACTAAAAGAAACAAATCAAGGACAGTTGGCAACTTTGTTTACTTTTTTTTCACTGATGAGATAGAAAAGCCCAGGGTGCTATCATGACATATAACGAAAATATAACGGATCGTATTGAAAATTTGGAAAAAGAGGAGCTCTTCGCGCTGCGGGGGCGAATCGATGAAATGCTGACGGCCATGGAACCGGCGGAAAGTACGGCGGCCGCTCCCTTGCCGCAGGGAGCGCAACCGCAGTCCAAAGCCTGCCGGCTTTTCAATGTTACGGAAGGCGTACGCAGGCTGAATAAAAGACAGTTGAAGTTGCTGACCGAAGCCTTCGCGGCCTGGCTGGAAGCTTCCCGCGACGCCCGGACCAGGCGTTCCCGCGAGCGGGTGTTTTTGGTCTTTATGATGTTGCGCTACACAGGGGCGCGGCTCGGCGAGGTTCTGGCACTGGATGAGCGCAGAGATTTTGATTTTATCCGCGGCGTTGTGCTGATCCCTGACGGATCTGAAAAACGCGAAGTGCCTTTGCCCAAAGAAGTCATTGCCCGTATCAGGAGCTATTGCGTCAGATATAATGTCGGATCCGTGGGAGAGAACTCCAATGAACGGATTTTTGATCTGGACCAGGGATTTATCCGGCGTAAATTTTATGAACAGGAAGAACGGAGCGGTTTGCCGAAGGAATTGCTCAACCCGCGCGTATTGCGCAATTCCAGGGCCATTGAATTGCTGCAGGGCGGCATGCCCATGCGCGCCGTCCAGGTGTTGCTCGGCCATTCCAAAACCGATTATACCGCCTCGTACGTCACGCTTACGGACGAGGACCTGCACCAGATCATTCATCAACACTTTAGAAAGGAATTCGGCATGGAAACCAGCGTGCGGAATACGTTTCGCGGCGAAATCATATCAATAAACGCAAATGAAGTGATGTGCGAGGTGACGCTGAAAACCGAGTCCGGAAAAGAAGTTGTCGGGATCATTACCAATGAGAGCCGCCAGAAACTTGCACTGGCCGAAGGAAAAGAGGCATCGGCCATGATCAAGGCTACCTGGGTCATTTTGGAAAGTCACAAGGCGGAAGCGCAGACGAGCGCCCGCAACGCCTTTCCCGGAGTGATCACCAATGTCGTCAGCGACGGTATCGTCACCGAGGTGTCCGGAACGCTGGATGACGGCACCCCTGTCTGCGGTCTGATCACTGCGGCCAGTTTTGAAAGCCTCGGCATCGGAAAAGGCGACTCGTTTGTATTCATGTTCAAGGCAATGTCCGTAATTCTTAGTTAAGACCCAGTACTTCCTGCTGCAGCACAGGCAGTTCCCGGAGCCCGAATTGCCTGTATGCGCCGCTGAAGCCACAGCCTTTGACATAAATGTTTTTTTGTCCCTATGCCGGATACGCAATGATCTGGTTATGATCTGGCAATTAATCCGGGTTGCCAAAGCCTGCTGCCGCTTGGTATGTCAATCGCTCGCCAATTCCTTCGTCAGAGTGATTGCACATGAATACAAATAACCCAACGATTGCTGAAAGATTTTCTTCCCGGTTCGCCCCGCCCCTGGCCCTGCTGCTCGCGGCGCTGCCTCTGGGGTGTCTGATTGCTGCGTTTTACTTTTACGCGGTGGATCTGCCTGTTTGGGACGAGTGGTGGGGCTTCGTACCGCTGTTGCAAAAGTATTTTTCCGGAACGCTGCAGTTCGCGGATTTCTGGGCGCAGCATAATGAACACCGGATTGTGCTGCCCAAACTGCTGCTGCTGGGCCTGGCCATGGTTTCGGACTATGATGTCCGTTGGGACATGGCGGCCAGCATTGTTTTTGCTCTGCTGTTTTACGCGTGCATCGGCCTGCACCTGTTTCTGAACCGGCGGGCTCTGGGGATGGAACGGGGCTGGATCTGGCTCTGGGCGCTCACGGCCTATGCCGTGTTCAGCCTGCGCCAGCATGAAAACTGGTTCTGGGGGTTTCAGGTCCAGTGGTACATGAATGTATTCGGCATGGCGCTGGGGGCCTTTGTGCTGACGAACAAAAGACTGACTCCCGGTGTCTTCGCCGTCCTGGTCTGCTGCGGTCTTTTTTCGTTGTTTTCGCTTTCGGCCGGAGCGTTGTACTGGGTGCTGGTGCCTGTTTTTCTGCTGCTCATGCAGCTTCGCGGCGCCACGATTCCGCGAATCTGGGCCTATCTGTGCGTATGGTGCGCGCTGTTCGGCGTGCTGCTTTTTTTCTACTTTCTCGGTCTGGCAGGCGGCAATTATCCCGGCGGACTGCTGCATTTCTTCAAGACGCCCGGTGACGGCGTGCGCTATGTGCTGCTGTATCTGGGGGGGCTGCTGACTGAAATCGGAAGTATGGACCTTTTCAGCCTCGCTGTGGGAGCGGCCGGCCTGGCCATTTTTTTATGCGGCGGAGTCTGGATTCTCTGGCGGGCCAATGCCGCACGTTGCCGCGCTTCTCTGTTTTTTTTGTTTCTCGGCAGCTATGCCTTGGGGTGCGCCCTGGTCACCGGCCTCGGACGTTCGGGATTCGGGCTCAGTCAGGCGTCGTCGTCCCGGTACACGACCATTTCCCTGTTGCTTTGGCTCGCTGTGCTCTACCTGCTGTACGCGGCGGTTGCCAATGCTTCTTTCCGGGAGTGGAAAGAAAAACTTCGGGGAGCGGTCCTGGTCCTGCTGCTTTGCGCCTGTTTCGGAGGGATCATTTACCGCGGATATACCAGCCTGCCCTACATCCGTTTTGCTTCGGACGTGTATTCCCAGGCCCGCCTGGCGCTCAGATTCGCGCCTGATCCGCGTATTTTGCAGAACATCTGCCACGAACCGGAGATATTTGTCGTACAGACAAGGCCTTTTCTGCAGCGCAACCGACTGTCGGTTTTCAGGACTGATACGGAATAGCCGGTGCTGAGGGATAGAAGCCGGGAGGTCAGTGGCTCAAGGCTTTTTGTGCCGAGGACAGCCTGCTGCCCGTTGAGTGCTTTGGTCTGGGGCGCTTCGGTTCAAGAAGGTCGTGCTTTTTGGTCAACGTCGTGATGGTCCCATTGGGGCCGGTCCGTTCCTTGATGATTCCATACAGCTGCTCGGGCGCGCTCGGCGAATAGGTGTCCGGAACCTCGCTCAACAGCCCTTGTTCCATGTGCATGCGCCAGCAAGGGATTTCATGCTGTTCTCCATCCGCGCACACGATATCTCCGGAGGCATTGGTGATCCTGAGAAAGTCCCCCTGCTTTTTGGCGGAGCCGTGGGATCGTTTCTCGGTGTCCTGTATATTCAAAGCGGTATGCAAAAGTTCTCTGGCCTGCTTGCGCGTTTTTTGCGGGCTGAGGTAGCCGATTGCGGCTCCTATGATGGGGGCGATAAGCACTATCGCCAACAGAACGGACAGTTGCAGAGGATTGGTTTTTGCTGCTGCCATGGCAAGGAACATTCCAATAGTTTTTTCAAATTACACTGACTTTAAAAAACAATAAGGCAATTGAATGAAAATGCAACCCGCCGTTGGAGTCGGAATCCGGGGGCAGGGGAGTGGGGAAGAATTTGCGGAACTACTGCCGGTTGCCGAAAAAAAGCTTCTCGCGCTGACGCGCGAGAAGCTTTTTTTCGTAGTCCAGCAAGCCTTTTTTCAAGGCGAAAAGACTCTAATGGGAGGACAGAGCGAAGTTGCGCATCCCCATTCCGGCATACAGGCTGGCAAGGGCGTCCTGATAGTCGGCCATGGCCGAAGTCAGCCCTGCTTCCGCATCGGTAAGGCGGGATTGGGCGTCAAGAACGTCGGTGTTGGTACCGACCTGCGCCTGGTACCGGGCCACAGCCATACGGTAGCCTTCTTCCGCGGCTTCCACGGATTTTCTGTTAACCTTGATACGTTTCGTGGTTTCGGCAAGCTTCAGGTGGCGCGATTTGATCTGGTAGGCGATGGTGTTCTTTGTGTTCTCTTCCGTAGCCTGAAGCTGGCGGACATAAGCCTGAGCCTTGCGCCAGGTATAGAGTGTGTTGCCCCAGTCAAAGACTTTCCAGGTGGCCGCGAGTGAAGCGGACCAGGAACTGAATTCTGTTCTGGAGTTGACGTAACCATCGGCCAGGATATGGTCGCCGTTGGTTTCCCAGTTCCATTCGGCGGCTAGCTGCGGGTAGATGGCGCTCAAAGATGCACGTGCGTCCTGCTTGGCGATTTCAACAGCCAGTTTGGCGGACCTCAGATCCGGACGGTTGGCATAGGCGCGTTCGTAGCATTCGCTCAGCGACATGGAAAAGGGCACGTATTTGAGCTCGCCGACGTAGTTGATTTTTGACTCAATGGCCAGGCCGAGCAAGGTGTTGAGCTGGGCGATCTGGGTGGCCACGGTGTTTTCATTCTGCAGCAGCGTGTCTTCGGCAGTGGCCAGGTCGACTTCGGCCTGAAGGACGTCAAGGCGCGGGCTGAGCCCAACATCGTAAAAAGCCTGGGTCACCTTGTACTGGGAGGAAAGGCGCTTGACGGAATCCCTGGCGCTTCTGACGTTTTCCCTGGCTTCGAGCAGGGAAAGAAAGTTCTGCTGTACGTCGAGGATCATGGACAGTTCCTCGTATTGCAGATCTTGTTCGGCTTTGTGCTTGGTATATCTGGCGGACTGGAACGTACTCCAGAGATTGCCGCCCGTGAAGACATCCTGATGCACGGTGACCGTGGCTTGGGTATTGTCGGCGGAAGAGGTTCGTTCCAGATTAGAGATATCTCTGTTGGGCTTTTTATGGTCGAGCCGGGTGTAGGTATAGCCTGTGCTAAGGGAAGGCAGCATGTTGCCGAGAGCGGCCTTGCGTCCGGCCTCGGCGCCCACTGCGGCGGCAACATAGGCGGAAAGGCCCGGGTTGGCTTTCAAAGCCTGCTCAACCGCCTGCTGCATGGTATAGGGCGTGCCGCTTTCGCACTCTATGGCCATTTTTTCAGCTTCAGTCATTTCCCCGTCGATTGTGGGAATTTTCTCGGATTTGGCTTTTTCGAGGGCTTTTTTGGCCAGAGAGTCTTTTTCCACTTCCATTACGCTCGGAAGTTTGTCCACCGAAATGGAGAGGTCGGAATCCGGAGCCATGCCGAGCTCTGCATCGGTTGTTTCAGGTTCGGCCAGGGCCGTGCTCGCACACATGACAAGCATGGCGGTGAGAAGAATTCTGACACACAGTTTTTTACAAGGATAAGTCATACTGGCCCCCAAGGGTGTTCAAAAATTGTTGGCAAACGTATAGTTCGATGACGTCTCCACAAAAAAATACGTTACAGAACATGGCAGACGACGCCGTTGATCTTCATACATACAAGAAGTGTCTTTAGTAGATTTTGGACGCGTAATCAAGAAACAGTGTGTCTCTCTTGAGCTACTTCCCAAGCTTTTTATACGCTTCCTGCCGTTTTTTCAAAGCGTTCCGGTCGGAAGGATCAATCCGCAGCACGGCGTCGTAATCCTTGGCGGCCAGTTCGTACATTCCGAGTTTCATATGTGTTGTCGCGCGGTTAAAATAGGCGTCGGTGTAGCTGCCGTCTATGTTCAAGGCACGGGTGTAGTCTTCGAGCGCGTTGAGGTATTGTTTTGCCGCAAAGTGTACGGTACCGCGCGCGTTGTAGGCGTCCGGGAAACCGGGATTCAGAGCAATGGCCTTGTTGTAATCCTTGAGCGCGCGCTTTTTGCTTCCCGCGGCAAGGTAGGCATTGCCCCGTTCGTAAAAGCCTTCGGAGTCATCCGGCGCCAGGCTCAGGCATTTGTCGTATTCTTTGATGGCGTGTTTGTATTTGCCCAGTTGGTAGTAGATGAATCCACGTCCCTTGAACGCGGCGGCCATTTTGGGATCCATTTTGAGAGCCTGTCCGAAGCGTTGGAAGGCTTCCTTGTAGTTCCCCGTATTCAGGAGATCGTTGGCTTCCAGTACGAGCTGCTGTTCCGGTGTGAGTGCCGCGTTGGCGGGCGCATTCGCCCCCAGGGGAACCGGCGTGGAGAGATCGGCGTTGACCTGCGGATACGCGGGCGCAGCGTTTGGTGCCGGTGCGAGGGGCAGGGCCGTTGAGGCCGCGGCTTTCGGACGCAGTCGGATTTGCGCTTCGAGTTCTTTTCCGGCTTTGATTTCAACCTGGATGGTGACGCTTTCGTAGCCCGGCTTGTCGATTTTTACCTGGTAGCCTCCGGCGGGAAGGCGGACTCCCGGCGTGTAGGGCGTGTTCGTGTTCAGGAAAAACACGGTGCTGTCCGGAGGATCAATATGCAGCATCAGGCCGCCTTCAGCCCTTTTTTGGGGCGCGGCGGCAGGCCGCTTCCGGGTTTTTTTTGGGGCGCGGATGGCGTATTGTTTCAATGATGCAGGCAGGTTGGATGTTTTGTTTTGCTCCTGCAAACGTACGTGCAATTGCTGGATCTGGCTGCCGGCCACGTTCACGTTTTTGCGTACCGTGTCGTACCCCTCTCTGCGGATTTCCAGCGTATAGGTTCCCGCAGGAAGCAGCATTCCCGGCTGGTAGGGCTGGTTGCTGTCTTGCAGGGAAACGGTCGCGTCGGCAGGTTCCGTATATACGACGAGCTGGCCGTCCTGTGGTTCGGGAGCCGGCGGCGGGGGGGCGGCGGCTTCCATGGCGCTGGTATCCCGGATACGCGAGTCGGGGATGGCGAATTTTTTCAGGGCGGGCGGCAGGTTCCGGCTGGCGGATCCGGATTGTTCACGCGTTCCCAGGGAAGCCAGAATTCGGGTTTCCCGTCCGGATGTAATGTCCACTTCCTTGACCACGCTACGTCCGGCCGTATCGCTGACTTCCAGCAGATAGTGCCCGGGTTGCAGGGGCATGCCCGGAGTATAGCGGAGATCCGAGTTTAAAAAACGCACGGGCACTCCGGGCGGGTCCGTGATCACGATCAACCTGCCTGGTTCGTCTGAAAGCCCCGTGGTCGGGATCTGCAGAGCCTCGGCCTTGTCCACCGGGTCGTTCAGATGGATGAGAAAGCGGTTATCGATGCCGGGGAGCAGGGGCAGCTCTTTTTGCACGCTGCCTATCCCGGGCAGGCTGACCTCAACCAGATAGGTTCCCTTGCGGAGAATGATGCCGGGTTTGTATTTGTAATTGATGTTGATGAAACGGATGTTTGCCCCGGGCGGGTCCGTGTCGATAAACAATTTTCCCCAGGTTTCGGATGCGTTTTCCTGCGGACTTTCTTCCAACACCTCGGCCTGGCTGAGGGCGGATGTCTGCTCTGCCGCGCTTCCTTTTTGAGGAGGTAATGCGATCTGCACGGTGGTGCTTTGGCCGCCGACCACTCTGACCTTTCGCGTAACGTTCTGACGGCCCGGACTGGATACTTCGACAGAGTAGGTGCCGTCGCGTAAAATAATGCCCGGCATGTATTCGTATTTGATTCCCAGAAAACGGACCTGGGCTTCTGGGGGATCGGTTTCGACGTACAGCTTGCCCCAGATTTCGGCCTGGGCTGCTGTGGTTCCGATACCGCCTGTGGCAGTCAGGGACAGGGTGATGGTCAGAATGACGAGCGACAGATGCAAAAAAGGACGCATAATAAAAATACCCCGTGGTGAACAGGCTGAAGGAAGCCGCACCGAAGCATTGGACATGTCCAATGGTAATGCTTCCGGCGGGTTGAGAACTTTTCGGACAGCTCCGGCAGGGCGAGGGATTCGCGCGAAAGCCACGCAGTGCTGCAGTTTTCCAGAGGCGGTTCTCAAAAAACTCCAAAAGCGTTTAGCCGGTAAAGGTGATTGAAAAAGGCACCCCTATGCTCCATCAACTTGTGGTCCGGACACGTTATAAACGAATATACGGACCTGATGCCCTGAAAAATAGCGGGTCGGGTCCGTCGGAAACTTCTTTCCGCTTCCAAAGATGATCGGATAGGCGGATGGGCGTGCCTGCGTGCCGGACATCATGATAGTTGCAAAATAGGGGAAAGTTGTCAGCAAATCAAGACAAACAGCTTCTAAAAACAGCATGTTGATGGTCGTAATCTGTCGCATCGCGGTTTCATGGGAAACTATCCGGCCGATGCCGGATCTTTGCGTTCGGGTCAGTAAAGCATGCGTTCCAGGGTGAGCCCCTGAGCCGGGGCCGTGGGAGGAGCGGCGCTCCTGTTCCGCTTGGCAAGGATTTCCGGAACTTCGTCAGCCTGAAGTTTGCCGCGCCCGACGTATACGAGACAGCCCATCAGATTGCGGACCATTTGTTTCAGAAAACCCTGTCCGTGAAAGCGCCAGACCACCTCGGGCCAGCCCGGACCGTTTTCCCGGTCCGCAGGACCGGAGCGGTTGACGGCAAGCAGTGTCCGGACCGTGGAGCGCACCACGCTGCCGATGTTCTGAAAGCTGGCGAAATCATGCTCGCCGAGGAAGTGGCGGGCCGCCATGTCCATGGCTTCAAGATCCAGCGGACCGGTTTCCCAGACAAACACCCGCCGCTGCGGCAGCACGTATTGTCGGGACAGCCAGAGGCTGTAGGTGTAGATTTTGGATTGCGCGTCGTATCTGGCGTGAAAGGTTTCCGGCACCTGGACCACATCGATAACCGACACGTCCCGTGAAAGATTGTGGTTCAGCGCGCGTTGCCATTGAATATCCAGCTTGTCGTCGGGAACATCCGCATGGGCCACCTGGCAGAGCGCGTGCACCCCCGCGTCGGTCCGGCTGGCGCCCTGAACCCGGACCGGAATGCCGAGGATTCTGGCAAAGGCCTCTTCCAGGCAGCCCTGCACGGTCCGGGGCCTGCTGCCGGTTTTGTGTTCCTGGATCTGCCAGCCGTGCAGCCGGGTCCCCGTATAGGCCAGCGTGAGTTTTAGCCTTGCCACAAGTCCTTCTTGTTGCGGGGAGCCCCAGGCTCCCCGCTTTGGTGTTTTATTGCACCTGCATCACAGTCAGCAGTTCGGTCAGTTTGGCCGCAACCGTAGGTTTGACATAACTGAGAATTTCACCTGCCTGGCGTCCTGGCATTCCTGCCAAAATCTTGACGGCAATGTCAATGTCCAATGTCTCGAGGACCGAGGCGGCCTGCTTGGCTTTCATGTTCTTGTAGACATCGATCAGATGCTTGAGCTTGGTTTTCTGCAGTTCTTTGGCCTGATCCAGCATACGCGAAAGCTTGGCTTCCAGCTTTTGCAGGCGCGCCAGTTTCGCATCCAGAGATTTTTCCAGCTCTTTCAGTTCCTGGCGCTGGCGGGCAAGGTCCTCTTCAGTGTTGAGCGTATTGCCGTTGAACGGATTGGATTTTTGGGCGTCGGGTTTTGCATCGGCCGGTGGAGTGGCCTGGGCATGCGCTTCGCTGGCGGCAAGGGCGAAATCCATAAGCATGGGCTCGTCCTGGGCCTTCTCGTCCGAGGCGGTCTGCGGACCGGCTGTCGTCTCCGCCTGGGGCGCTTTCGCCGTCATGCTGATGGGATCCGGACCGAAAATGGGTTCGAACATTTTTTTTGCGGGCATTTCAAGCACCAGCATGCCGAGTACCGCTATCTTGAAAACAACGGTCAGCATCAGGATGCTGAGAAGTTTAGAAATTCTGAGGTTTGAAACGAATTGTTGCCATTTCGTCGAATTCGTTCTGCTCTTTTCTTTCTTCTTCCTGGACATGTTTGGCCGCCTGTTTTTCTTTGAGTTTATCCAGCAATTTATGTTCTCGGGCCGCTGCGACGGCTTCGCGCCGGCGTTTGTTGAGTTCCTTGGCCAGTTCCAGCAGGTGTTCCTCCGCCTTTTTCAGGTCTGCCTGCAGTCCCTGCGCGAAATTTTTCCACAGCCACCAGTCATCCGCTGTGGCGCCCTCGTTTCTGTTCAAGGACTCTTTATGCGCATCGATACGGGCTCGTATGGCATTGATTTTTTTGCCCTGCCTGGCGTAGTTCTGCTGCGCCTTGGCCAGCTCCAGCTTGGCTTCTTCTTCCAGCTGGGCGCGGTATTCAAGCACTTTTTGCAATGGAAAGTGAAATGGCCGCGGCATGTTGCTCCCTTTTTTGACTGTCGGAATTCCGTATCTGCTCAAAGGGGTCAGCAAAAAACGGGCCGTTGCACAGGAGCCGGCTAAAAGAGCAACAACGACAACACGCAGCCGCCCAGAACCACCCAGATAATGTCCACCTGTTTGTGCAGGGCCACAAATGCGGCCAGTCCCAGGACTATTCCCAGCCAGTCCCAGGTAATCGCAAAGGCAAAGCGTACGGTCACCGACGTCATGAGCCCGACCAGGCTGATCAGCGAACCATGCAGCGCGCGGGCCGCTTTGCGCGAGTGCAGCAGCTTGTCCACAAAGGGCGCACTGCCTACGACAATCAGAAAGGACGGAGCGAACATATACAACGCGGCAAAAAAACTCCCGGCCAGTCCTTTGAGATAGTATCCCACAAATGCGGCGGTAATGACAATGGGGCCCGGAGTTATCTGCCCGAGTGCTATGCCGTCCATGAAGACCTGCTCGCTCATCCAGCCGCGTACGCCGACAAACTCATGCAGCATCAGCGGTATGGAGACGTAGCCGCCTCCGAAAGCGAACAGGTCGATTTTGGCCATGAGCAGGCACATGGCGGCGTAGGCGGGGGAGAAGAGCCACAGCAGCGCCAGCAGCAGCGCCAAAAACACGGCTGCAACGATCCAGCCGCGGAAGGTCTTTCCAGCATCCAGCCCTTGCTTCGAGGATCCGTTCCCCAGCGTGTCCTCCCGCCCGGGGAGCAGCATGGAGACAAGCGAAATGGCCACCAGGGCCAGGATGGGGTTGAGGTTGAAGCCGAACCACAGCGCCGCGGCAACCGCCAGCAGTTTATCACTGCCGCTTTTCAGGTAGCGTTTGGCGAAATCCACGGACGCGTGGGCCACCAGGGCCGCCACAACGATTTTCAGGCCGTTGAACATGTCCATCAGGGATGCGGCATTTCCGAAACGGACATAGATGACGGACAGTATCAGGACCATGGCATAGGCGGGAAGGGCAAAACCCAGGTAGGCGGCCAGCGCACCGGATACACCGCGTACGCGCAGGCCGACCCAGGCCGCGATCTGCATGGCCGTGGCGCCGGGAATGATCTGGGCCAGGGAAAGGCCGGTACGAAATGTTTTCTCGGAAATCCAGCCCTTGCGTTTGACCGCCATTGCCCGGATGTAGGGGGCCATGGCCGGTCCGCCAAAGGCGCTGCAGCCAAGACGGAGGAAGGCGACAAATATTTCGAGAAAGCTTGGAGGCATTGTCTTGTCTTGCCGCGGAATTGGTCAGAACGCGTTGTTCAGCTTGGCAAGCCCGTCGGAAAGGGCGGCGGCTTCTTCATCGGTCAGAGAGCTGGTGATTTCGGCCGTGAGCTGGGAGTGCAGCTTGTCATGTTCGAGAAAATGCTCCTGCCCCTTTTCGGTGAGTTCGACCAGGTACGAACGCCGGTCGTTTTCATTGGGGGTGCGGCGGACAAGAGCTTTGCTTTCCAGGCGATCCACAAGCACGGTGAGCGTGCCCGTGGTCACACCCATTTTCCCGGCCAGTTCCTTCATCCGCAACGGACCGTTCACGCCGAGGATCTCGAGGGTGTGCATCTGCGGCAGGGTCAATCCTTTGCCCTTGACCACACTGTGCTCCCAGGAAGAAAGTTTTTCGTAAAATTCGATCAGCAGATGGCTGAGTTTGTCCAGATCTTTCACGCTGTATCCTTAATACATGATACTATTGCTGCGTATTGACGGGATGATACGGTTCCTTCCAACTTTATAGAGGGAATACGGCTCAAAATCAATGGCGGCAGCGTATCAGTGCCTGAGCTTGTTTCGCCGGGGCCGCTAACTGTTCAGGCTTAAGCGTACGGCTTCCACCACATCCCGGACATCCGCGTCCGTGAGTTTGGCGGAAAGAGGCAGGCTGACGGTCTGGCGGCCGATGCGCATGGCCTGGGGCGTGGCTTCGGGGCGCCAACCCAGAGTACGCTGGTAATACGGATGTTCGGCCAGACTGAGGTAATGGACGCCCACGCCGATATTGTGCGCGGTCATGCGTTCGAGAAAGGTATCGCGGCTGCAGCCGGTTTTGTCCGCGTCAATGAGCAGGGTGAACAGATGCAGGCCGTGGCGGGTACGCGGTTCGGGCGGGGCGGGCAGGGTGACTGGCAGCCCGGCAAACGCCTCGGAATACATCCGCCAGATTTCCCGGCGCCGCAGGTATTGCTTTTCCACGCGCTGGAGCTGGTGCAGGCCGATGGCGGCCTGCAGATCCATCATATTGTATTTGAATCCCAGTTCTTCAACATAATAATGTTTGTATCCAGCGTCGGAAAAACGTTTCCAGGCATCGCTGCTGAGTCCGTGCAAGGCCATCATGCGAAGTCGGTCCGCGTGGGATTTGTTGGCTGTCAGGATCATGCCGCCTTCGCCGGTGGTCATGTTTTTGGTGACGTAAAAGCTGAAGCAGCCGAAGTCGCCGAACGTGCCCAGAGCGCGTCCGTTGTATTCGGCCTCGATGGCATGGGCGCAGTCTTCGATGATTTTCAAATCGTGCTCACGGGCCAGCGAACAAAGAGCGTCCATGTCGCACGGGCGCCCGGCAAAATGCACGGGCAATATGGCTTTTGTGCGGGGGGAAAGCTTTTGCCGGATGTCCTCCAGGTCGATGTTCATGGTAACCGGGTCGACGTCAGCCAGCACGGGGGTGGCGCCGGCATGGATGATGGCGTTGGCCGTGGCCGCGAAGGTGAGCGCCGGAGTGACGACCTCGTCTCCTGGCTGGAGTTCCAGGCAGAGCAGGCTCAGGTGCAGGGCCGCGGTGCAGGAGTGGACCGCAACGGCGTGAGAGGCCTGGCGGTATTCAGCGAAAGCCTTTTCAAAACGCGAGACTTTGGGGCCGGTGCCCAGCCAGCAGTTGCGCAGACTGTCCACCACTTCATTGATCTCGGCGTCATCGATGAGTGGCTGGCCAAATACCAGAAAATTGTCTTTCGAACGAACAGGCATGGCCTCCTGTACTCCGAACGCGGGGCAACAGCAATAGAGAAAAAAGAACTGAACGGCTCGGCCCGTACAGTTCGAGGATATCCGGGTAATACGGGGTGTAGTCCAGCAAAAGGCAGGCTTGAGTTACTTATAGAGTTGAATAACCTTGTGTGAAGAGGCTTTCTGCCCGCTCTGTTCTTCGTTGAGCGAGTTTTCCTTTTTTCTGTCGTAGACCTCGCCGCAGCTCAGGCATTTCCAGTGATCGCCGCTTTCATGCAGCCGGATGAGCAACCCTTCCTTGTCAAAACAGTGCTGGCAAAAGGGGCCTTGTTTGATAGTCCCTGTTTTGAGCCAGTAGCTGGCGCCGTCGTATTCCAGGTTTTTGGCAAGATACAAAATATCTTCGTATTCCTGCACCTGGGTTTTCAGCAGAGTGTTTTCATCACAGAGTTCAATGTATTTCTCTTGCAAGTCCTTGAGGAGAATCCTTGCATTTTCCGTACGCCCCTGATTATATAGATCATGCACTTGTTTAAAAAGGTAGTAATCAAGCATGATGGTCCCCTTCTGATGTTTTTAGGGTGCAGGACCCAAGCTACTTTTACGTATCGGCATTCAGGGGCCAATCTTTAGTGCCTCCTTAAGGAAAACAGAGTCCGTGATTTTGCCGCCTCCGTGCTGCAGGAGATTGATCCGAACGGCAGGCGCATGTTCCACTCTGTTGAGGTAACGAGTATATTGCGGACTCAGTCCGTTTCCTCCTGTTTCATGCTTGCCTAGCCAGTTGCAAGCTGTTAATAATTCGAAAAAATGTCTTCAAAAAGCAGCCCAGCAGGAGCTTTGTTTGTTCCCTGGCGCTCTATTCCAAGGATATTATGGAGGTTAGTTATGAGTCTTAATCCCGCACTTCTGGAAATTCTGGCTTGCCCGAAATGCAAAGGCGAGCTGCGGGTCGCGATACAAGAGGATGGATTGTTGTGCGAGTCCTGCGGGGTGGTTTATCCCGTTGTCAATGAGATTCCCATCATGCTGGTGGACGAAGCCATTGCGCTGGACGCATGGGAAGGAAGCGCCTTTCCCGAAGAAAACAAATCCTGAAACATGCAAATTGGAAATGCCGCTTGCGTATCGGGAAAAGTCCCGTGCTGTCTGAAAGGGGCTGGCTAACACCAACGCCCGCCCCACCTTGCCCCTGCTCATTAGGACAAATCAATTTGTTCGTAGCAAGTTTGTATTGTTGCCTCTCTCTCCTGTTTTTCGATTGCAGAATCTCAATTATTTGATGTCCTGTTCCTGGGTGTTTCTTCTATAACTGTGAAAAAGCATATGTAGCAAATCATTCCAATAGTTCTATAACAGTTACTAAGGGCCGACGCCGGGAAGATATCTTGGCCCGGCCTTTTTTTATTGTCCGGAGAGCTATCTTGAGTAGCACTTCGGGAATGCTTTTTGCTTGAACTATATATGCAAATCGAGCCGTAATCCCAAGCCGAGGACGCGGACAGGCGGGTTATCAGAGAATTTTTGTTGATATTATAATTGTATTTCAAGCTGTTACGAGTTTGATGCGGCAGCTTGAGTTCCCTCGGTAAATGTCTCACCTGTTTCACTATGAGACTACTGTCGCAAGTGTGTAAATGGCGCATATGGACACAGTCAATGCGCGGTGCGTAGCAGGGTCGTGTTGATTCCTGGCGGTCTTGAGACGGACGCAGCCCCGTGGAGTTTGATTGTGTTGAATAGCAATCTCTTTTTGAAACAGTCTGTTGCGGTATGAACCGCACGCCAAAAGGGAAGTAAAAACAGCCTGTCCAGTTGAACGGCAGGAATTTGGTCTTTTTCCGGAGCCGCCGGGCAGCTCGAATGAAAAGAATGCATGTTCGTGAGAGATTTTTTATTTTGCTTATTTTTTCACAAGCTGCATAAAGTTTGTTTAATTGATTGGTTAGCATTCTAAATGGACTTTGTAGTGCGCAAGTATACATGTACCAGGTAATGTTGTTCATGTTGTTAGCGAAAGTAATTTTTTCTATCAACTGGTACGTGATTTTAGAAATGTGTCATAACGACTCATTGATGTGTCATAACGACTCAGTGCTGTAATTTGTACGCACAACACTTTTAATTATTGAATTCGTATGTTACCCCATTGAGAATAACAAATTGTAGTTTACTTTTGAGCAACAGATGGCAGTTTTCCTTAATTCAAAAAAAGTTCAACTCGTCACATTTATTTGGAAAAGTGCAGTAAAATAAAAGTTGAAATAGTTTGTAAGCGATTTTGAAATTGCATTTTTTGCCATAGTATTCGTTGCTTCGAAGCTGTTTGCCCAACAGAGTTCCTGAACATGTAAAGGGTGTGTAAGTAGTATACATGTAAATGATACAAGTTTTTTTGCGAGCTAACGGTTACTTTTCACGGCTAAGCTACAGTACTGGCAAGTTAAGGCAGAGCATGGGGAGAAAGTTCGGATAAGGCTGTCATTGTCCGAATGAAAAAGGTGTCGTGTTTTATATATAAATCTGAGCTGGTAGTTTTTTAAATTTGTTACGAAAAATGGGAAAGCTGATTAGGCTTTTCTGTTTCGTATAGAGTTGGGAGTGGTCTAAACTTTAAAAGGAGAGACGTTATGAAAAAACTTGTCCCTATTTTTCTCATCGTAGCATCCCTGCTGTTTTGTCCCGGCTTCGTCCAAGCCACTACTGGCCCGCGTGACTATGTTCCCATGGATCCAGGCACATTTATTTTTTGTTTCTATGCCAGCCACACCTTTGCCAACACTTCGTACTCCAAAGGGGACAAAGTTACGGGATCCCTGGATTTCAATGCCAACATGGCCATCATCCGTCCCATTTATTACACGCAGATCGGACCCTTCACCATTGATCCGCAGTTCATCCTTCCCGTCGGGGAATCCTCGCTGGCCGGGCAGACTTCCTCGGGCATCGGCGATCTTACGCTGGCCGCGACTATCTGGTTTCTGGATAACCGTGAAGACCAGTACTATTTCGGTTATACGCCCTATCTGACCCTGCCCACCGGCGCCTACGACAAAAACACTCCCGCGAATCTGGGCGCCAACCGCTGGGCCACCAAGCATGAAGTTGCTTTCGGTAAAGGCTTTGGACCGCTCTGGCTCGAATTGATCACCAATGTTGAATTTTATTTTGAGAATGACGAAGGCCCTGGCCTCAATGGCCAGGATGTTGATCTGGATAAGGATCCGCAGCTGGGTGTCGAAGCGCACGTCAGCTATGATTTCACCAAAAAGTTTCTTGGATCCTTAGATTATTTCTACGCTTATGGCGGTGAAACAAGCCTTGCCGGAGTACGGCAGCAAGACTGGGCAAATACGCACACTCTCGGTGCAACCCTGGCCTACATGTTTACTGCGCATACCCAGTTCCAGACGTACTTCAAATATGATGTAGCAACGTACAACGGCCTCCAGACGGGCAATGTCGGTATGCGCCTGGCGTATATCTTCTAGGTTCCCGTCCGGGACATACCCCGCGGACTGTTCTCTGAATCGCCGATGCGTCTTTCGCATCCTGGATAAGACGTTTTGATCCCACCTTGCACACCATCCCGGAGGCCTCTGTCATTCAGAGGTACGCCGGGGCGGTGTGCATTTTTTTTCCAACGGATAGGGTACAACTGAATTGCGAATAAGATTTCACAATACACAATCCGGAGAGTAGCCCATGCCTTCTGATTTGACTCTGAAAAAAATCGAACAAAGTATTGCGGACCGAAAACGATTCCATCGCCGGTTCCTTGAGTCGGTCAAAACATATAAGCCCTTTCTTGAACTGGAAGAAACGGCTTTTGCAGATGGCGCGTTGGCAAAGAAAACAAAAGAACTCATGGCATTGTCCATAGCCATAGTCACCAAATGCGAGCCATGCATGGAATGGCACCTGGATCAGGCCCTGCAAGCCGGAGCTTCGGATGCGGAGGTGTATGAAACAATAGATGTCGCCATTGAAATGGGCGGAGGCGCTGCAGGCGCTTATGCGCGCTATGTGCTTACAGCTTTGGATTATTTTAGAGATAAAAGCGGGCAGGAGAAATAACTCTTTTTCGGCTTTTGAGTACGGTGAGAGGAAAAGAACTTCTGCCAGGGAAGCGCTTTTTATGACGGATGAAACAATTTCGGCAGGTGGGGGTATAGCCTGCGTGCCTTTGTACGGGACTGGCGGACAACTACTTGTTGACGTATTGGCCTGACATAGTTACAACAATGATTCAAGCCGTTTGAAGGGAGAAAGCAATGGCCAATTATCTCGTACGGGGTATTCTGATCGGCGGTTCGCTTGGAGTTTTTGCCGGACTCCTGGGCATCGTCGACATGGGCCGGGGCGCGGCCCTGGGAATGATCGGCGGTTTTTTCGCCGGATTGACACTTGAGAAAAAACGTTCGGCTTCTTCAGACAAGAAAAAGGACGACTGATTTTTTTCAGGCGCCACCTCTCGCCACGGCATCTGCCGTTCGAATGCAACCCCTATGGCTGTTTCTGAACATACCTGTACCGCTGCCCCCTCCTGGAGCCGTTCGCGTCAGCTTTTCGCATTGATCTGGCTGCTGGGAGTGCTTTTTTTCGGCATCCTGGCTTTGAGTCCGCTGCGTTTTCCCTTTCTCGAATATCCGCTTGTCGGCGCGCTTTCGCTGGATTACGTTCTGCATTCGCTGGGTTTCGCCTGGTTGGCAGCAGCGTTCCCGTTGCTTTTCGACTCGCTGTTTTTGCTGTGCGTCTCGCCGCCCATGCTGGCGTTGCTGAGCGTGATTCTCGAATTCTGGCAGATGCACATACCCAACAGACGTTTTTCGGAAAAAGATATCGTGGCAGGTATGGCCGGCGTTTTGCTGGGAACCTTGTGCGGCATGCTCATCCGCAGGATACAAAAACGCAAAGCTCCGCGGTCATCACAACCTGCGTAGCCAGCAGCTCAAATCCGCACGGACGGTTTCATGTCCCGAACCGGCCCCCACCTCATTTTCGTTGTTTTTCAAGTCCTCAGTCCGCAAAAAAAACGGCCGCAGTGTGGCTGCGGCCGCTTGAATTTCTGTTCGGTAATGATCAAGAACTATATTATTCGGTGCTTTTTTGTGCGTCTTTTTTTGAAGGCGTTGCCTGCTTCTTTGACGCCTTTTTGGAGTTCTCAAGAATCATCTTTATGACTTCTTCGAATTCCTGCGGCGGGGCGGCTCCGGATATCAAAACACCGTTGATCACAAACGAGGGCGCTCCGGCCAGTTCATGGATGTCCGTCAGCTCCAGATCGCTTTTGATCTGGTCGGCGACGCGTTCGCCGTGGGCGTCGGCGTCCAAACGCACCACATCCAGGCCGAGTTCGCCGGCCTGTTGTTTTATCCAGTCTTCGCCGCCTTTTTTGACTTCCGCCTGATTGTCGAACAGCAGATCGTGCAGCTTCCAGGCTTTGTCATGGTCTTGGAGCCCTGCGGCTTCGAAATACTGGGCCGCGATCCGGGCTTCCTTGTGGGACCTGAGGGGAAAATTGAGAAAATAGACCTTGATCAGGTCGGGGTGCTTTTTGACCAGCTGCCGGATGGTTCGCGAGGCCCGCGAGCAGTGGGGGCATTGAAAATCCGAAAATTCTAAGATGGTTATGGGGGCGTTCTCATTGCCGCGCATGGGACGGGACGTGTCGAATTTGACCTGCATGGGGTTGTCGATCTGACGCTGCCAGCTCTCAATCATGGCGCTGTGCCGTTTATTTTCCTGCCCTTCGAGAACCAGGTCAAACAACCGTTCGCTGTCCTTGGAAAGCATGTCGAAAACAACCTCGGGATTTTCTGTGAGAAAATGTTCAACCCGTGTGTTGACTTCCAGGTCCAGTTCGGGGGTGAAAAAAA
Organism: Desulfovibrionaceae bacterium; assembly: GCA_963677785.2. GTDB lineage: Bacteria > Desulfobacterota > Desulfovibrionia > Desulfovibrionales > Desulfovibrionaceae. The sequence continues at coordinate 2,681,987 of CAXXDH010000003.1, forward strand.
CAGCCTGAATATACAAGCCCAGAATAATGCCCAGGGCCAGAAAACAAAGTAAAAGCAGTTTGTTTGCCATGCGACCTCCATGTTTATCAGGACGAATGCTTGGAAGTAAGAAACAAGCATGTCGTATCTAAAGAGAAAACTAAGCAGGGTGTTTACACCTTGTGCCATGGCCTGACAAGTGTTGCGCAACGGACCGGGAAGAGAAACCGGTTTGCCGCATGGACTGCATCGTGCCGGTACCAGGCTATGTGGCAGATGTGCTGTAAGATAAAATACAGATAGTATGGCAAGCAATTACCTCAAACGTGTTGCAATGCCGTATGCCGTTGTTCTGTACTTGCCCCAAACAGCCGAATATTTTAGAAGGAGTTTTTAACTTGTTAACCTACGAATGCTAGGAGTCAGTCATGGTCAACGAAGGATTAGTGGTAGCAGTGGCAGGCGCCACTGGCGCTGTGGGCAGAGAAATGCTCAATACGCTGGAAACACGGAATTTCCCTGCAAAAGAGGTCATCGCCTTGGCCTCATCGCGTTCAGCGGGCACTACCGTGCCGTTCAAAGGCGGCGAGTTGACCGTAAAAGAATTGACCGAAACCTCTTTTGAGGGAGTGGATCTGGCATTGTTCTCGGCGGGCGGCGGGACATCGCTAAAATTCGCGCCGTTTGCGGCGGCTTCCGGATGCGTGGTTGTGGATAACTCGAGCGCCTGGCGTATGGACGACCGCTGCCCTCTGGTCGTGCCCGAAGTCAACCCCGAGGCGCTGGACGGGCACAACGGCATCATCGCCAACCCCAATTGTTCGACCATTCAGATGGTCGTGGTGCTCAAGCCTTTGCACGACGCGGCCCGGATCAAGCGCGTCGTGGTTTCCACCTACCAGGCCGTATCCGGTACGGGCCAGAAGGCCATTGAGGAGCTTTCCCGGCAAGTGCAGCAGCTCTTGAACATGCAGGATGCCCAGGCCGAAGTCTATCCGCATCGTATCGCCTTCAACTGTCTGCCGCATATCGACGTCTTCCTGGATAACGACTACACCAAGGAAGAAATGAAAATGGTCCACGAGACCGTCAAGATTCTGGGAGACGCCAGTGTGAAAGTCACGGCCACGACCGTACGCGTCCCCGTGTTTTATGGCCATTCGGAGGCGTTGAATATCGAATTCGCCAATGACCTGACGCCCAAGGAGGCCAGAGTCATCCTGAGCCAGGCGCCGGGTGTGAAGGTCCTGGACAATCCGTCTGAGAAGATTTACCCCATGCCCATTCTGGCCGCTGGAGAAGACGACACCTATGTCGGACGTATCCGTACGGACGAAACCCAGCCCAATACGCTGAACATGTGGGTTGTGGCCGACAACATCCGCAAAGGGGCCGCCCTGAATACCGTGCAGATCGCCGAAACCCTGATACAGCGAGAACTCGTACGCGTTACCGACAGGACCGTGTTTACCTCCTGATCTATCGACACTCCGGGCCCGGTTTTGCCGGGCCCTTTTTTGTAACCATTTCAGTATGGCATATCGAGGAAAGCGCATGCCCAAAATTCTCAACACCGAAGACTATCTTCGTGAAATCCGCAACGCCGCCTGTCCGGCGTGCAAAAAAGTCCTGGCCTTTTACGACCACCGGACGCGTGCCATTTGCCGCGATCCCCGCATGATGCTTGTGCCTCTGGACGACCATCTGGTCCACCGCGGCGATGGTGTCTTCGAAACCCTTAAATACGTTGACGGACGTCTTTACCAGCTCGATGCGCATATTGCGCGTATGCAGCGTTCGTGCAAGGCCATTTTTCTCAAACCGCCCTGCGACTGGAACACTATCGCTGAAATCGTGCCCGAAGTGATTCGCGCGGGAGAAGAGCGCGACGGGCTGGTCCGCATTCTGGTCGGGCGCGGTCCTGGCGGGTTCGGCATTGATCCCTTCGAATGCCCCGAACCCAGTTTGTACATCGTGGCCTACCGCATCAAGTTTCCGCCCGAGGAATTGTATGAAACAGGCGCCACCGCGTTTCATTCGTCCATTCCGGCCAAACAGAGCTACATGGCGCAGATCAAGTCCACCGACTACCTGCCCAACATGTTGGTGAAGCGCGAAGCCATGATCAAAAACAACGATTACGGCTTTTGTTTTGACGAACATGGGTTTCTGGCGGAAAGCTCCACAGAGAACATTTTTCTGGTCAACCAGGAGGGCGTGATCATCGTGCCCGAATTTTCCAATTCGCTGGCCGGCACCACCTTGCTGCGCTGCATGGAGCTGGTGCACGACGACGGCATTTCAGTGCAGGTCCGCAAGGTCATGGAAGGCGAGTTGTACGAAGCGCGCGAGCTGATGATCGCCGGCACCACCACGGACGTGCTCTCCATTGTCCGGTACGAAGACAAACCCATTCACGATGCCCGGCCCGGCCCCATAAGCAAATTGCTGCGTACGCGGATGCAGGAAGATATCAAAAAACACGGCATGCAGGTTTTTTAGGGCGGACTGGAAGAATAAGGAATGCTCCGGCGGCTCAAGAATCTTTTTTCAAAGAGGTTCCCTGGCCGCTGGAGGCATGTTTTTAATCAAATTATCTGGCTTCTTTGATTGCGAACCAGCGGGTGGCGCAAACGAGGACCAGCGAGGCGATGCCCAGCACCACGACCAGGGCCATGGCGCGGTCGTATTCGCCGGTAAATACGGCGTTGTAGATTTCCAGCGAGACGGTGTTGGTTTTGCCGATGATATTGCCCCCGAGCATCAGGGTGATGCCCACTTCGCCCAGCGAGCGGGCCAGGGCCAGGAACATGCCCACGCAGATACTTTTACGGATGTTGGGCAGCACCACGCGGAAGAAGGTTGTCCAGCGCGATTTTCCCAGCACATAGGCGAATTCCACCAGCTGGTTGGTTTCCTGCCGGATGGCGGCCTGCACGGTTTTGACGATGAGGGGCAGGCCAGCGATAAACGACGCGAGCGCCACCCCCCAAAAACTGAAGACGATTTCCACACCCACGATGTTGGACAGGGCTTCCCCCAGAACGCCGTGCCGCCCAAGAAACAGGAGCAAAAGAAATCCTGTGGCAATGGGGGGGAACACCAGAGGAAGCGTGACGAAAAAATCCAACACGGAAGCCCAGTTGCTATGCCAGCGTCCGAGCAGATAGCCGGCGCCGATTCCCGCTACGGCCAGAAAAGGAGCGACAACGAGCAGGGTCTGCAGGCTGAGCAGCATGGGCCCCGTGGCGGATGTTTCAGCAAGGGGCAGGAAAAACGTCAAAAGCATGGTTGCGTTCCTTTTTTACAGACCGTGCTTTTCCGCGAGCTTGCGAGCTTCCGGAGTTTCCAGAAATTTCCCGAATGATTCGGATAAATCCGGGTTGGGGCAGTCTTTCAAGGTGTGGGCCACGATTATGATCGGGCTGTAGAGCGAGGTGTCCACAGGGACTACGTTGGCGATTTTATCCTTGATTGCCAGACCGTCCGTGAGGTTGATGAAGCCAAGGTCCACTTCGGAGCTGAGCACGTAAGCGGAAACCTGGGGGACGGTGCCCACCATCAGCAGTTTTGGCTCGAGGGTCTTGTACAGATCCAGCTTGGTCAGCATCTCGAACGTAGCCCGGCCGTAGATGGCCTTTTTTTTGTCCGGAAAGGCAATGCGCGTAATGGCGTCGTTGGTCAGGATGCTTTTGGCAGCGGCCGCGTCAAAGAGTTTGAGCGTATCGAGTCCGTCGAGTTTGACCCCTTTTGCCACGGCCATGACCACTTTGCCCTGGCCGATGGCGAACTCGGGCCCCCAGACCAGCTTTGTTTTGTCCAGGAATTTTTTGTCGCCGATGACGATGTCCACCACGCCGCTGTTCTGCGCCTGCGCGGTCACCTGGCCCATGTTGCCGTACAGCTGTTGCACTTTGATGCCCGTGGCTTTGGTAAAGGCCGCACTCATCTCGTTGACCATTTTTTTGTAACCAGCCCCGGCCGCGATGGTCAGTGTCTTTTCCGCGTACGCGGGAAAGGAAAAACAAATGAGCAGGATCAGACCGAACAGGACAATGCCGAGATTTTTTTTCATGGTACTTTCCTTTGCTACGCCGCTTCGCCGACGCATTTTTGGGTACTTTTATGTTTGTTGACGGTGCTGGAAATGGTTTCCAGATCTTTGGCCAGCAAGTCGTTCTGGCGTTCGAGCCAATGGGGGTCTTCGCGTCCGTTGATCAGCGAAATGATCCTGCCCGCCATGGTCATGGCGTCCACGAGATCATGGGTCACGAGCAACGTGGGTATATTCCACTCCACGGGAATATTGATGAGACGTTCGCGCAAGGCCAGGCGGTTTTCCACATCAAGCGCGGAAAAGGGTTCGTCCAGCAGCAGCAGGCGCGGTTTGCGCGCCAGCACCTGACACAGGGCGCCGCGTTGTCGTTCGCCGCCGGAAATCTGATGCGGTTTTCTGTCCTTCAGATGCGAGATTCCCATGCTTTCGAGCAACTCGAGCGCTTTGTCGTGTTGTTTGCAGACGAAAAGGATGTTTTCCAGCAGGCTCATATGCGGGAACAGCAGGGCGTCCTGAAACAGCAGGCCGATACGGCGTTTCTGCGGCGTCTGCAGCGAGCGGTCGTCTTTGCTCCAGAGAATGTCGTTACAACGTATTTCTCCCTGGTCAGGCTTTTCCAACCCGGAAATACAACGCAGCAGTGTGGACTTGCCGGCTCCCGAGGGGCCCACAACGGCGAGAATTTTCCCTGCGGGGCATTCCAGGGACACATCAAGGTCAAAATGGGTCAGCCGTTTTTTTATGACTGCGCTTAGGCCTGTTTCCGATGTATTTTTCATGGCTTGACTCCCGTTTTAAAGGGACACGAGTTCGTTGAAGGTCTCGGCCACCAGCTGCGGGTTCATCACCATGGAGCAATGGCCTTCGTCGAACTCCCGGATGGGCCAGCGCATTGAGCGTGCGGTCTCGGCCTGAGCCCGGATAAAGGGGGCCATGGTCTTGGTGCAGGTGATGAAAGAGACTTTGGTGCCGTTGGGATCGAACGCCACAGGCAAAGGCGTACGAAACGCCTCCTCCGGAAAGGGGCAAAGCCGCGGCTGAAACCATGCAACCTGATCGCCTTCAACGCCGAACACGGGCATGGGCCAGGGATTGATGTTGAAGCCCTCGCGATGCTTGCCCAGCATTTGGTCAAACTGCGGCCCGGCGATGTCCACGAAGGAGCGCCCTTGCTCCGGAATCACCGCATCCAGAAAAATGGCGCGGCGCAGCAGTTCCGGAATCTGTTGCATGACAGCACCGCAGATCATTCCGGAAAAACTCTGGGCGACCAGGACGATGTCATTGAGATCTTCCATCCGGATGTAGTCCAGGATATCCTGGATATAAGTCTTCAGATCAATGCCTTCAGTAAGCGTATGGGCCAGATAGCCGCAGCCGGTAAGCGTCGGCGTATGGATTTCATGCCCCATTGAACGCAGAATTGCCGCGACAGGCTTCCAGACCCAGCCCCCTTGAAAGGCGCCGTGAACGAAAACAAAACGAGCCATGGCTAAGCCTCCGGTTCTAGGGTTTCAAAGCCGATCACTGCAGATTTATACGCAGAGGCCATGTAAAATGATATGTTCAAGTTACTCCCCATTGTAAGGTTTTGTCCCGTTGGTGTGTAAGGGAGGTTGGTAAAGAATGAGAAAAAGCTGCACTAAGGTGTCACACTTCAGTAAAGAAACAGTATCAGGCTTTAGAACAGTACGACTGATATTCTGTTACTTCAGTACGACATCTCAAACCATGCGTAACATGATCCTTTCAAGATATGAAAGAAAATGTAAAACTATCACGTAAAAACAAAAAATCGTGTTAGCAGCGTGAATTTTGCGCTTCACATCGGTAAGAGGCTATTTATACTATTTTTGGGGGAATATAGATGAAACTGCAGTTTGTAAGGGGGCGCGTGCCATAAAGATACTCTTACAATGCGCAGCAAGCTGGTGCTGAAAAAGGATTCAATCAACCAGTCAGGGGAATGGGATGCCCCGTTGGGGGAGGTTCCCAAAAAAAAAGTGACCCCTCCGGGGAGGGAGGGGCCGAGCAAAGTGAAAGGGGGGTTTGTCAAGGAGCCTGCTTTATTAAAATGCACCAGAAAGATGGATAGAACCTTTCCAAGAAGTTAACTTGTTGTAATAATTGCTCAGATGTACGTATTCAGCTGTCTGGAGCGTGTCAGTAAGGGGAAAGGGGCAGCAGAATGTTCGGTTATGTGCTGGTAGAGCGGTTTTATGCTGGCCCCATTGTCCGCCGAATATACTAAGAATTGTCAATTAGCTATAAAAACAGGCAAAAAAATTGATTGGTTGAAATTACAAAGCGTTAATTTATCAGCAAGGTTTTTTTAATGTCGGACATCTATCCTAATGAAAGTAGCAAATCTCAATCATCGCACCCCCCTCATGCGCAAAGCCCCTTTCCTCCCCGGCAGGGGCTTTGTCATTTGTCGGCCCCTGCGACGATGGCTTTTGCCGGGACCAGGCCGGTTGCCGCGGCAGAGACGATGTTTCCGGCCACGCCCGGACCATCTCCCGCCACATACAATCCGCGGTAGCGGGTTTCCAAGTGCCCGCTGGTCTCAATCTGTTTGGCAAAGAATTTGATTTCCGGCGCGTACAGCAGGGTTTCCTCGTTGGCAACCCCAGGCACCACCTGGTTCAGCTTGCCCAGCCCCTCGATCAGGTTGGTCACAATACGCTCGGGAAGCGCGATGGCCAGGTCGCCGCAGGTCACATTGGTGAGCGTGGGTTCGATAAAGCCCTTTTTGACGCGGTTCCAGGTGGAGCGGCGGCCGCGGATCAGGTCTCCGTATCGTTGCAGTATGGGTTTGCCACCGCCGATAAGCGTGCAGAGTTTCCCAATGGCTTCGCCGTAGGTCTGGTTGTCGGAAACGGGTTCGGTCAGGACCACCTTGGAGAGAAAGGCGAAATTGGAATTGTCGGATTTTTTTCCCAGGTAGGCATGGCCGTTGACGCAGACAAAGTGCTGGTAATTTTCCAGGGAAACAAAGCCTTCCTTGTTGGTACAGAAGGTCCGGGTCTGGTCGTCGTATTTGTGCGTCTGGATAAAAAAGGTCGGATCATAAATGACGTCGGTGAGATCCTGAAGGATATCCTTGTGGACTTCCACCCGCACGCCCACTTCCAGCCCGCGCTGGCTGACGGGGATGTCGTATCTGGCGGCAAGGCTTCCGATCCATTCGGCGCCGATGCGTCCGGGGGCGAGAATGACGTCGGGCGCGTAGAAATGTCCTTTGTCCGTAGCCACACCCTTGATACGGTCGTTTTCAAGGAGCAGGTCCGTGGCTTCGATGCCGGTCATGAAGGTGACGCCCGCTTGCTCCAGGCTTTCGGTCATTCGGGCGATATGTTTGGGCAACAGGTCGCTGCCGAGATGTTTTTGTCGTATCAGCAGCAGGTCCACACCGTTTTTCTTGGCTTCCTTGCGCCATTCCTTGGCCGTATTGTAGTCCGTCGGATAGGTGGGGCCGTCCATGTGGAACTTGTTAAAAATTTCTTCGGTTTCGCTGATCAGTTTCTTGGCTTCATCCAGGGGCATGAATTGCGTCAGGTCGGTTTTTCCTAGTTTGTGGATGTAGTTCAGCTTCCCGTCGGAAAACAGCCCGGCGCCTCCGACGCCGGAGAGGATGTTGCACGGACGGCAACGGACGCATCCGATGGTGTCTTTGATGGGACAATGGCGTTTTTCCACGCTGCGTCCTTTTTCGATAACCAGGACACGCAGGCTGGAGTGGTGCGAAACATGGTAGGCGGCGAACAGTCCGGCCGGACCGGCGCCGACGACAATCACGTCATAGACGTCTGTTTGTTGTGTCATTGTGTTTTCCGTCTGTTTTCAGGAAAGCGCGTTCAGGCTTCCGGCTCTGCGCTTGTCAGTTTGTAGATGGTGCTGAAGAGCAGTTCCCGGTCCACAGGTTTGGTGACGCAGCCGTCCATTCCCATGGAAAGAAAGCGTTTTTTGTCTTCGCGCATGGCGTAGGCCGTCAGGGCAAGAATGGGTATATGCGTGGAGTTGATTCCGGAATTGCCTTCCCGAATTTTTACCGTGGCGGTGAGACCATCCATCTCGGGCATCTGCACATCCATGAGGATAATGTCGAAATGGTTTTTTTCAAGCGCGTTGAGAACTTCTTGTCCGTTGCCCACGGGTGTGACGGCATGGCCCGCGTCTTTGATGAACCCGGTGATGAAATGGCGGTTGATGGCGTTATCCTCGGCAAAGAGAATGTGCAGCGAACGGGAGGCGGCTGGAACTTTGTCAGGTGAATCCGTTTGGGTTTCCTGGAGTTCTTCCTGGTTCTGCACAGGGTCCAGCAGGCAGGTGAAATAGAAGGTGCTGCCTTTTTTTTCCATGCTTTCCACCCAGATACTGCCCCCCATCATTTCGACCAGCTTTTTGGAAATGGCCAGGCCCAGCCCGGTTCCGGGGTATTTTTTTGAATACGAGCTGTCCACCTGGGAAAAACTGAAGAAAAGCTTGTTGAGCTTGCCCTCCGGAACCCCGATGCCCGTATCTTCCACCTTGAACATCAGTTTCAGCGGACGATTGGAAGGAGAAGGCAGGCTGGCCGTCACATGTATGGAACCTTTATGTGTAAATTTGATGGCGTTGCCGATCAGGTTGCGGATTATCTGTGTCAGCCGGCCGGAATCTCCATGAAGCATTTCTGGGATTTCTTTCTGGATGGTATACCCAAGGTCGAGGCCTTTTCGGTTTGCCTGCGGTTTGAACGAACGTATGGTTTTCTCAATGGATTTTCGGATGTTGAAATCATGATCCACCAGGTCGAGTCCTTTGGCCTCGATTTTGGTGAAGTCCAGGATGTCGTTGATGATGTCCAGAAGGGACAGGGCGGAATCAAGAATGGTTTCCACGTTTTCCTTGGTGTCTTCGTCCAGTTCGGATTCAAGCGAGAGTTCCGACATGCCGATGATGCAACTCAAGGGGGTGCGTATTTCGTGGCTCATGTTGGCCAGGAATTGCCCTTTGGCCTTGTTGGCTTCCTCGGCCGTGGTTTTGGCGCGGAAGAGTTCCTGCTCCATACGTTTGCGTTTGCTGATGTCGCGGAACATCAGCAGAATGCGTTCGTCATCCATTTCCTTGATGCCCACGGCCGCGGTAATATAGACGCCGTCTTTGCGGCGCAGGCGGCGTTCCAGCCGGAGTGTTTCCCCCATGTGCACCTTTTGCAGGGCCTGTGCAAAAGGCAGTTTTTTGAGATCCTCCGAATGGAACAGAACAGAAGTCTGCAGCCCGATGATTTCCTCGTATTCGTGGGCCAGGGATTTGAGCGCCTGAGGATTGGCGCCGCGAATAATGCCGGATTCATCAATCAGAAGGATGCCTTCCGAGGCCTGTTCGTAGATGCCGCGGAATTTACGTTCGCTTTTTTTGAGCTTTTTTTGCGTATCGGTGAGCTCTTTGATATTGTCGTGCAGTCCCTGCAGGGTGAGTTCAAGTTGGGAGGTCATTTCGTTGAAGCTCTCTGCCAGAACGCCGATTTCGTCCGAATGCTCGATTTTTGCGCGGCGCGAAAGATCTCCGGCGCGTACGGCCCGGACGGTGCGTGCGAGATTGCGGATCGGCGTGACGATCCGGCGAATGGAAATAAAGGCCAGTGCAGCGGCGGAAAGCAGGGAGACGAAAAACAGCACGGCCACGGTTTCGAATGTGCTGTACGCCAGTCCCAAGGCCTTGTTGCGGGCCTGTTCGGCCACCACTGTGACATACTGGTCGCCAAGTCTGACGCTGTAAGAGGCCATGATCACGGCTTTGCCGGAAAGCCCCGTGGCCAAGCCGGGCTGTTGGGGAATCTGGACAACGGCATTTTCGTGGGCTTTTCCCGCAAGGTTGTGCGCTATGACGCGGTTGGTGTCGTCGATAATGTAGACGGTTTCCTCCTTGCCCAGTTTGAGCCCGGCAAGGAGATCCCAGATCGGTTCCAGACGGGCGCCCGCAACAAGCACGGCTTCCGGAGCCCCGTCGGCATCGCTGCCGATGGGCATGGCGATAAGATTCAGGGGAGAGTCGAGGGGGCCGCTGGGTTGTACCCAGTCCAGCAGCGTACGGGATTTTTCCCGTACGGCACGAACCCTCGGGTCGTTTGTCCAGCGGTCAGGCGTGCACTGGGGCGCGTTGCTTTCCTGCCCGACACAGGCGGAAAGCCGGCCGTTCTTATCCGTCAGGGCGAGAAAGGCAAAAGGGGCGTTTCCGTATTTGGCGAGGTAGAACAACACCCGTTTTTGTTCTTCCGGGGGCAGCTCCTGAATTTCGGTCAAAGAAGCGCCCATACGCAATACGTGTTCTAGGGTCTGCATGTACTCCTGCACCCGGAAACCGACCTGTTTGGCGATTTCCGACTGCAGGTTCACGGCCTGTTGCTCTTGCACCGTAAACGTCAGCAGCAGAATAACGCCTCCGACACAGAGCAGGGGGACAACACCGAGGAAGATGAAGTGTGAGAGTAGCCGGGTGCGAATGTTTTTCACAAGATGCTCCCAAAAGCATGCGGACCAGAGGTCCTGTAGCACAGAGAAGAAAACGCCTCAGAATTTTTGAGTATTGCGAGGTTCCATATCATTTTTATATAAGATGCTCTAGTGTTCGGGACCAGTCGCCCGTGGATTATTTCACGCGGGTTGCCAAAGCCCCTGGAGAAATCTTATAGAACTCAGGTGAGAGAAACGGTAACATGGTGATTACAATTCAATGACCGCCTATTTCATACGACGTCTTTTATTGATTGTTCCAACGTTTCTGGGGATCACCCTGGTGGTTTTCGTGATCACCAGATTTGTCCCCGGGGGGCCTGTCGAGCGCTATATTGCGCAGAGCAGGAACATGGCCAGTGAAATCTCCCAATTCAGGAACAACGGCCTGGGCATCGGTTCGCTCTCCGAAGAACAGCTCGACGAACTTAAGCAATACTACGGTTTCGACAAACCCGTACTGGTCAGCTACGGCAGCTGGCTCTGGAAAGTTTTGCATCTGGACCTGGGATATTCGACACGCTATGGCGAGCCGGTCTGGGAGCTGATTGTCGAGCGAATGCCCATTTCCATATTTTACGGTGTGACGACCATGCTGTTGACCTATCTGGTCTGTATCCCTCTCGGGTTGCTCAAGGCTTTGCGGCACGGCAAACTGGTGGACAACCTCAGCTCCAGCCTTGTCTTTGCGGGCTATGCCATTCCCAATTATGTCGTGGGGATAGGTCTGCTGGTACTGTTCGCTTCGGAGTGGGATATTTTCCCGCTCAGCGGTTTCGTAAGTGATGATTTTGAAGACCTGACCCTCTGGGGCCAGGCCTGGGATGTGCTCTATCATGCGGTGCTGCCGTTGATATCCTACATGGCCGGCAGCTTTGCCGTAATGACCCTGCTGATGAAGAATTCGGTTCTGGACAATCTGGCCACGGACTACGTACGTACCGCAATGGCAAAGGGGTTGTCTTTCGGGGGGGCCATCCGCAAGCATGCCCTACGCAACAGCCTGGTGCCGCTGGCCACCCATTTCGGCAATAATATTTCCATCATTCTTACCGGTTCGTTTTTGATAGAAAAGGTTTTCAATATTGAAGGGCTGGGGCTTTTGGGCATTGATTCCGTCATCGAGCGGGACTACCCGGTGGTCATGGGGACGCTGGTGATTTCCTCCCTGCTTTTTCTCATTGGCAACATTCTTTCGGATTTGTGCGTGGCCCTGGTGGATCCGCGCGTACAATTCAAATAAGCGAAAGAGCGAGACCTACGGATGCGTTTTTTCACCCCTGTTGCCCGTCGCAGATTCAGGCGCTTTCGCTCCATCAAGCGCGGTTTTTATTCCAGCATTCTGCTTGCTGTCATCCTGCTGCTTTCGTTGGGCGCCGAATTGTTCATCAACAGCAAGGCGCTTTTTGTCCGCTATCAGGGGGAAAACTATTTTCCTGTTTTCAGCGACGTCCTTCCGGGCACCACGTTCGGATGCGGCTACAAGTATGAAACGAACTACCGCAAGCTGCAGCAGCGTTTTGAAAAGGAACATTCCGGCAATTTCGTGATCATGCCGTTGGTGCCCTACAGTGCGACGGAATCGGACCTGGACGCGAAATACGGGTATCCGCCATACCCGCCTTCCTTTGCCAGACAGCATTTTCTGGGGACGGATTCCGCCGGACGCGACGTGCTGGCCCTGGTCGTCTACGGCTTCCGCATCGCCATGGCTTTTTCCTTTTGCTTGCTGCTCGGGAACTATCTCGTCGGCGTCAGCCTCGGCTGTCTGATGGGCTACCGCGGTGGTCTGTTCGATCTTTTTTTTCAGAGGATCATTGAAATCTGGTCAAATATACCTATTTTGTATGTCATTATCATCATTGCCTCGGTCATGGTGCCCAATTTCACGGCTTTGCTGGTCATAATGGTTCTTTTCGGCTGGACCTCCATGACCTGGTACATGCGTACGGCCACCTACAAGGAAAAGGCCAGGGAGTACGTGATGGCGGCCAAGGCCCTGGGAGCGGGGAACGGGCGGATCATTTTTTTCCACATCTTGCCCAACACGCTTTCGCTGGTCGTCACGTTTATTCCTTTTTCCATTTCCAGCGGCATTGTCAGCCTTACTTCGCTGGATTACCTGGGATTCGGCCTGCCGGCCGGGACCCCGAGCTGGGGAGCTTTGCTCAAGGAAGGCACCGAAACTTTGCACGCCACCTGGATAGTCTGGTCCGTGGTGGTGGCCATGGTCTGGGTTCTGGTGATGGTCACGTTCATCGGAGAAGCCATTCGTGAAGCCGTGGATCCGAAAAAGTACACGACTTATGAATAAATATTCGGGGCGTGGGCAGTCTTGCTGACGCCTGACTTCAACCAAGGGGGGAAAAACCCTATGCGAACCGTTTTGTCCCTGTTGTTCTGTTTGTTGCTGCTTGCGCCTGTCGCTGCCGCGGCCCAGGAAAAATTGCCCGACAATCTGGTGTGGCTTACCAATGAGTCGGATCCGAGCTGGGCTTCGCCGGAGGCGCAGAAGGGTGGCACCTACCGGACGTTTTTCATGTCTTTCCCCCTGACTTTGCGGGTGGTCGGGCCTGACTCCAATAGCGGTTTCGCCGGGGTGATGCGCGGCCTGGACCTGGGATTGACGGATATTCAGCCGAACACGGACAACATCATCCCTTCGCTAGCCACGCACTGGGCCTACGGCGACGACAACAAAACCGTCTACTACAAACTGGACCCGGACGCGCGCTGGTCCGACGGCAAACCGGTCACCGCGGACGACTACCTGTTTACGCTGGAGTTCATGCGTTCGAAATATATCGTGGCGCCCTGGTACAACGAATATTACAGCACAAAGTTCGACAAGGTCATCAAATATGATGACTACACTATCGCCGTGGTGGGGAAATATCCCAAGAGCCACAAGGAACTGCAATATTACTACGGCCTTTCCCCCATGCCGCGTCATTTTTACAAACTCGACGACAATTTCGTACGCAAGTACAACTGGAAGATTCCTCCCAACACGGGGCCCTATGAAATAACCAAGATCAAAAAAGGTCGCTCCATTACCCTGGAACGCAAAAAGGACTGGTGGGGCAAAGACAAGCGTTACAACAAAAATCGCTTCAACGTGGACAAGATCCGTTTCAACGTCATTCGGGATCTGGATATCGCCTATGAACATTTTTTGAAGGGCGATTTGGATTCCTTTTCCATTACCCAGCCCATGTTCTGGCACGAAAAAGCCACGGGCGGATATTATGACAAAGGCTATATCGTGAAACTCTGGTTCTTCAACGACTCGCCCCAGACGGATATGGGCATGTGGCTGAACCAGGACAACCCGTTGTTCAAGGACATCAACGTCCGCAAGGGCTTTTCCTATGCCATGAACATCGACAAGGTCATCAAGAACGTTCTGCGCGGGGACTACGAAAGGGCCAATACCAACAATGAGGGCTACGGCGAATACACCAACCACGACATCAAGGCGCGTGAGTTCGACCTGCAGAAGGCCGACGAATGCCTGAACAAGGCCGGCTGGGACAAACGCGGACCGGATGGTATCCGCGTCAAGGACGGCAAGCGTTTGGTGGCCACGGTGACCTACGGGCAGCCGCATCATACGGAACGGCTGCTGGTGCTCAAGGACGAGGCGAAAAAAGCCGGCATCGACCTGGAGCTCGAACTGCTGGATCCCAACGCGGCCTTTAAAAAGATGCTGGAAAAGAAGCACCAGATAGCCTGGTCCGGCTGGGGTGCTGCCTACAGACCGCAGTACTACAGCCAGTATCATTCGGACAACGCGCACAAAACGCAGACCAACAACTTCTCCAATACGGACGACCCCGAAATGGACAAGCTCATCGACAGTTACCGCAAGGAATTCGACGAGCACAAGAAATGTCGCCTGGCCTGTCAGATCCAAAAGAAAGTATACGATGAAGCCGCGTATATCCCGACATTCCTGGTGCCGTACTTCCGTACTGCTTACTGGCGCTACTGGCGCCTGCCCAAGGTGCCGGCCACCAAGTTGTCCGATGAAGCTTTCGGGCTGCTGGGAAATACGGGCGGATTGTTCTGGCTGGACAAGAAAGCCAAAAAGGAAACCAAGGAAGCCATGGAAGACGGCAAGAGCTTTCCTCCGCAGACCATCATCGACGAAGAGTTTCGCAGAAAATGAGTGAAGCGCCCCAAGCCCCGCTACTGGAGGTAAAAAACCTCGTTGCCGGATTCGATACGCCGTCCTGCTCCCTGCGCGTGGTGGATGGCGTCAGCTTCAGCGTGGGCAAGGGGCAGACCCTGGGAATCGTGGGCGAATCCGGCTGTGGAAAAAGTGTGACCTGCCTGGCGGTGCTACGGCTGCTGCCCAAGCCCGCCGGGCAGATTTACGGCGGTGAGGTTCTGCTCGAAGGCCAGGACCTGCTCAAACTCAAGCCTTCGCGGATGCGGGACATTCGGGGCAACCGCATTGCCATGATTTTTCAGGAGCCCATGACGGCGCTGAATCCGGTACAGAAGATTGGCCGCCAGCTGGCGGAGGCCTACCACCTGCATTTTCCAGAAATGGGGCGCAGGGAGATCGCAGAGGCCAGCCAGGATATGCTGGTCAAAGTCGGTATTCCGTCCCCCAAGCGCAGGCTTCAGGAATATCCGCACCAGCTTTCCGGCGGCATTCGCCAGCGGGTAATGATCGCCATGGCTCTGGCCTGCCGTCCGGAGGTCCTCATCGCGGACGAACCGACCACGGCTCTGGATGTGACCGTTCAGGCGCAGATTCTGGAGTTGATGCAGCAACTTCAGGAAGAAATGGGCATGGCCATTATTTTTATCACCCATGACCTCGGGGTGGTCGCGGAACTCTGCGACCGCGTTGTGGTCATGTATTCGGGAAAAGTCATGGAAGAAGCGGACGTGGAGGACATTTTCTCCCATCCGCGCCATCCCTATACCAAGGGCCTGCTTTCGTGCATCCCAAGCCTTGACAGCGAACCGAAAACCTTGTTGCCCACCATGGCGGGCATGGTCCCGGAGATGGGTTCGCTGCAGTCCGGCTGCCGTTTCCAAACCCGGTGCCCGCAGTATTCCGCTGCCTGCGGCCAGTGTTCCAACCAGTTGCAGGAAGTGTCTCCGGGGCACTGTTCCGCCTGTACGCTCGATGAGGAACTCCCGGTTCCCTCGGGAGGCGTTGTCAAATGAACAAGCCTTTATTGAGCGTACGTGATCTGCAAAAGCATTACCCCATTTACGGGGGGCTGTTTTTTCGCCGTGTGGCCACGGTGTACGCAGTGGACGGAGTTTCTTTTGAAGTGGAGCCGGGACAGACTTTCGGCCTGGTGGGCGAATCAGGCTGCGGTAAATCCACCTTGAGCAAAGCCATTTTGCGCCTGGACGAGCCCACGGGCGGTGAAATCACTTTTGACGGCTGGAAACTGCGAGAACTGAATAAAAGCGACATGCGCGCACTGCGCAAGAACATGCAGATCATTTTTCAGGACCCCTGCGAATCCATGAATTCCCGCTGGACCGTGGGCCAGATTCTGGAAGAACCGTATGTCATTCACCGTGTAGGCAGTACGCGTGAACGCCGCAAACGGGTGCGCGAGTTGCTGGACGTGGTCGGGCTGCCGCAAAGCGCCGCGAACAAGTTCCCGCACGAATTTTCCGGTGGCCAGCGCCAGCGCATCGGCATTGGCCGCGCCATAGCCCTGCAGCCCAAGCTCGTCTTTTGCGATGAGCCTGTTTCCGCACTGGACGTTTCCATCCAATCGCAGATTTTGAATCTGCTTCTGGAACTGCAGCGCGAGTACGGCCTGGCCTACGTCTTCATCGCCCACGACCTGGCCGTGGTCAAACACGTATCCGACAACATCGGCGTGATGTATCTGGGCAAACTGGTGGAAAAAGCCCCGGCCCGTGAATTGTACAAGCGGCCGCTGCACCCCTATACGCAGGCTCTGATTGCGGCCATACCCGTACCAAATCCCCGTCGCGAGCGCTGCAAACGTACGCTGGAGGGGGAGGTGCCTTCTCCGCGCCATCCGCCGTCGGGCTGCCGCTTTCACACCCGTTGCCCGTTCGCTCAGGAGCGTTGCACGCAAGAGGAACCTTCACTGCGTTCCGTTACTGCGTCGGACGAGTCTGCCCACCAAGTGGCCTGTCATTTTGCTGAACAGTTTCTGGATGCGCCGGGATTTTGTCTCATCTGACCCTTTGCTTTGAAAATGTTGTCAGACTTTGTGGTCTTTGAATTGCAAATTATCGTGGACTCACGTATTATGGGTATAAGGTCGTATTGATTTGAGACGGCAAGTTCGCCGGCCGCTGGAGATATTTTTTTACCGCATCATTAAGATGAAAAAGAAGCCACCAGGCCGGGCTGCAATTGCTCCGGGGACAGGGGGGCCGTACTGGGCTCGCGACAGCGTTCACCTGAGCGAATTAACTGTTTTCCGTTGAGGAGGACGTATGAGTGAAACAAAAAATTCCGGCACGGAACGATTTCTTACGCTGACTCTGGACGACGAATATTTCGCTCTTGATATATATTCGGTTCGGGAAATACTCGATATGACCGAGATTACCCGTATTCCCCAGACTCCGAAGTTTAT
Organism: Desulfovibrionaceae bacterium; assembly: GCA_963677785.2. GTDB lineage: Bacteria > Desulfobacterota > Desulfovibrionia > Desulfovibrionales > Desulfovibrionaceae. The sequence continues at coordinate 2,699,119 of CAXXDH010000003.1, forward strand.
GCTCGGCGTGGTCAATGTTCGCGGCAATGCCGTGCCTGTCATAGACCTGCGTTTGAAGTTCGGTATGGATAAAGGGGAGACTACCCTGAACACGCGGATCGTGATTATGGAAATCAAGCGCGGGGATGAGGACATTGCCGTGCTCGGAGCCATGGCGGATTCCGTCAAGGAAGTGCTCGAAATGGAAGCCGACAAGATAGACCAGCCGCCCAAAATGGGCACCAGCATCCGTACGGATTTTATCCGGGGCATCGGCAAGCACGACGGCAAATTTATTCTCATTCTCGACATCGACAAGGTTTTTTCCACGGAAGAACTTGAGGCTCTGAGCGAACTGGAAGGCGCGGCCGCCCCGCAGCCGGCTCCTGAAGAGGCCGTGCAGGCCACGGCTTGAGGCCGGGATAAACCGATATTTCAGACTGATATATCGTGCGGGAAAGGACAGGATTCTACGCTTTCCGTATCATGCGGAATCCATCCACCGCAAACTGCGGCAAACGCGCCGAATATGTTGTTGTCAAAAATGCGGGGCATTTTTCGTTTTTCACACCCTTTTCTGAAGAGGCGAAAAAGAGTCTGGGAGGAGTAGTCGAGGACCCTGAAGGATTCGATCGCAAAGCGTACCACAGGATTATGAACCAGGAAATCTTGGATTTTTTTGTCCGGTCGCTGCCCCTCCCTGCTCTGTAGGGGCCGTATCACAGGTGTTCTTTGCGCGGGCCTTACCGGCGGATGGAATGGGGTTCACAGCTGTGCCGGGAAAAAAGGGCAGTTGCTTTCGTGCAGTTATCTTTTTTGCGGTAGATCCGCCCAGAACAGGGTCCCTTCAGTTTCGTTGGATGTAAAGCCTACTTTCCCTTTCAGGTAGTTTTCCGTGAGCAGTTTGATTGAGTACGTGCCCAGACCGCGTCCTTTGCCTTTGGTGGAAAACGAACGTTTGAATACCTGCAGCTGGACTTCGGGATCCATGGCGCGCGGATTCTGCACCCAGAATCTGGCCATATCCTCATGTGGTTTCAGACCTATGCGAACGACTTTTCCGTTGGGTGTGGCTTCCAGCGCGTTCTTGGTCATATTTCCCAGAACGCGTTTCAAGAGGGTATAATCCGCCATGATGGTCAGGTTTTCGCTCTCCAGGTCTATTTCGATAAGTTTCCCTTGAAAATTCGGATTGTTGCGGTAGCTATCCGCTACGTTCATGAGCACTTCAAGCCCCTGGAGGGTGATGGGAGTGGATTGATAATCGCCGTTTTCCACGTCCACCAGCTGCTTTTGCTTCATGATTTCATCCACAAGGCTGAAAAGGGCCACACGAATGGTGCCCAGCAACTCCTTGATTTCCTGGGGGCCTTCCTCGTAGGCGAGATCCACCAGTCCTCTGGCGCCGCCGGCCGTGTTCAGCAGATCGTGGAAAAAGATTTTTTCCAGGATGCGCCTTCTTTTTTCATCACCGATATCATGGGCTGTGAGGACGTAATAGGCATCGGTGTCATTATCGAGAGGCAACGGGGAAACGAATACCCGGAGATCCTTGGCTTTGATGAAACCATCGACGGACTGCAGGAGCTGACAGTCATACTGGGCCGTTTCCTTGGTATGCATGGACTCCAGTATCGCTTGCAACATGTTGCATTTGCGGCAGTGTTCGCATGTGCCGCAACCGTTGACGGCATTGTCCGCATAAACGCACTGCAGGACTTCCCCGGGACGGGCGCCGAGAAAATCTTCGAGTTTATGAGAGCCCAGTAACTCCTCAAACGCCTTGTTGCATAACACGATCTGGCGCTGCGTGTTCAGAATCAGGAGCGGCAGCGGAAACAGGCTGATAAGTTCCGAACAGACGTGGTTGGAAATAAGTTTGTAGCTCGATTCTACCGTATTTTGGTCCGCCCGCTCTGCAGGGGCGTATTTTGTGGCGGATGGGTCTTCTGCCATGTTTTTTCTCCTTGGTCCTTGTAGCTGGAAAGACATACCCAGGATTTCCTCTGCTTGTAAATGCATCGGAAGAGAATATCATTAAAATGATTCTTTTTAAAACAATGTCATGGTCTGACATCAAGTTGAAATCTGAACAGGGCGGTTCAGGTCTGAAAGAATTGTCCCTGTTACGGTTTTTTTCATGATAACTATTTGATATGCTGGAATATACCTAAAAAGAGTTATATGCATTGCTGAACCGGCTGCGGGGATGTCCCCCCTGAATAGAGATAAGGGGTGTGTGACAGGAAGAGTCGGGGCGGAAATCCGTATTGCGCCGGAACGTTTTCTACTGTTTTGCAATGGCAAAAACAAGCGCGGCTTTTGCGTTTTGTTTTTGTTTAACTATAGGAGTACCTGATGTTGTTGATACGTAAAGCCCGAATGGAAGATAAAAGAGACCTGGCTGCACTGCACAGGGCCTCCATCGCGCGCCTCTGCGTCAAAGCCTATGATTCGGAGTTGCTGCAGGGGTGGCAGGATGCAATTCATCCGGAAATATATGATCATGCTTTGAGCCGGTTGCAGTTCATTGTGGTGGTCGGCAGGTCCGGCCTGTTGGGTTTCGGCATGCTGGATTGCGCTGATTCCATGATCAACGCGGTTTATGTGGATCCTGACCAAGCAGGCAACGGCATAGGCACAAGGATTCTGGCGATTTTGGAGCGCCTGGCCGCCATAGCCGGAATACGCAAGCTTAGCACCTTCGCCACTTTGAATGCGGAGGGTTTTTATTTGCGCCATGGCTACGACCTGGTGCGTAAGGCAACGCACACGTTGTCCAACGGAACAAGCCTGCCGTGCCTGAAAATGGACAAGCTGCTTGATTGATGGATGAACCTTCGGTTGGAATCACCCCTGAACGTGCTGCGTTTCCCGCATTGTCGAAAGGCTCAAACCTTGCCCGGAATTGTCCCGGACAAGGCTTGTTTTTCGAAAAAACGCTCAGTTGCCGTCTGATGTTTGTGCGCTGTTTTCCGGTCCGGAGATTTGTTGTCTCTGGCTTCCAAATGCGCTATCCACAACTGGCAACGGTAATGAAATGAAACAAGGGGAAACGTCGTGTCGACATACAGCGTGAACAAGACCATTGACGAAATCAACAAGCGCATCAAGTCCGGAAAGGCAGTGGTCCTCAATGCGGAGGAAATGACCAAGGCCGTAAGGGAGATGGGTAAAGAAAAGGCCGCCAGAGAAGTGGACGTGGTCACTACTGGCACGTTTTCGCCCATGTGTTCGTCCGGCATGTTCTTCAACATCGGACAGGAACCGCCGGTTATCAAAACATCGGGCGTAAAGCTCAACGGCGTTCCGGCCCATGCCGGCGTAGCGGCGGTGGACGCCTATCTCGGCGCCACCGAACCCGCCAAGGACGACCCCTTGAACAAAGTATACCCCGGGCAGTTCAAATACGGCGGCGGCCATGTCATCGAGGACCTGGTCCGCGGCAAGCCCATCCGTCTGGAGGCCAAGGCCTACGGTACGGATTGTTATCCGCGGACGCGGCTGGAGAAAAACATCACCCTGGCCAATCTGCCCTACGCCATGCTGGTGAATCCGCGTAACTGTTACCAGAACTACAATTGCGCGGTAAACCTGACCAGCAGGATCATCTATACTTATATGGGGCCGCTCAAACCCAGCGCCCGCAACGTCAATTTCGCCACCGCGGGCAAGCTGTCGCCGTTGTTCAACGATCCGTTTTTGAAGACCATCGGCCTGGGCACGCGCATTTTTCTGGGCGGCGGCGTCGGGTACGTGCTCGGCGCGGGCACGCAGCATGTCTCCAATCCCAAACGTACCGAGCGCGGTATTCCGCTGACTCCGGCCGCGACCCTGATGCTCAAGGGCGACCTCAAAGGCATGAACGCGAAATATATCCGCGGAGCGAGCATTGTCGGATACGGCTGTTCCATTTTTATGGGCGTGGGCATACCCATTCCGATTTTGAACGAAGAGATGGCCTGGTTCACCGGCGTTGACGATTCGGACATTCTGATGCCCATCAAGGATTATGGCCACGACGCGCCCCAGGGGTTGCCGCGTATTCTGGGACATGCCAATTACGCGGACCTCAGAAATGGTGAAATCGAACTCCAGGGCCGGAAAGTCCCGGCCTTTCCGCTCACGAGCTATGCCGTTTCACTGGAAATAGCCAATGAGCTGAAATCCTGGATAGAAAAAGGAAAATTCCTGCTGACGTCGCCGCAGGAAGAGATCCCTGCTGAATAACCGGAAATGGAGGCCAAGCTCACCAGGCTGGCCCAGGTCCTCGCGGACGCGGCCCCAGGCATTGTGGCCGTGTCCGGCGGGGTGGACAGCCGGTTTCTATCCTTTTTCGCCTGGCGGCGTCAGTTGGACTATACGGCCGTCTTTCTGGACGGGCCGCACATGTCGCCGGCGGAGCGTTCCTGGGCTGTGGACTGGCTCCAGCGCAATGCGCCTGATTTTCAGATCATTTCACTGGATCTTCTGACGCTTCCGCAGGTACGTACCACATCCGAGGATCGCTGCTACCATTGCAAACGCCTGAGCTTTGAGCGGATTGTTGCACTGGCCCGGCAACTGGGCAGGCCCCGGATTTTTGACGGCGGTACGGGCTCGGACAGGGGAGAATACCGTCCGGGCACCCGTGCGTTGCGCGAATTGGACGTAGGGAGTCCGTTGGCCGCCTGCGGCATTTCCAAATCCGAAATCCGGCTGGCAGGCGCCCGGATGGGCCTGGACTGGTCCGACCAACCCTCGCGTCCGTGCTTGCTGACGCGCTTCAATTACGGCCTGCAGGCGGAGGCCTCTGTTCTGGAACGCCTCGGGCGGGCGGAGGATGCGCTGTTCGCACTCGGATTGCGGCGGTTCCGGCTGCGGATCATCGCTCCAGATCAGGCTGCGCTGCACGTGGCGCAGGAGGAAGCGGTGCTTTTGCAACAGGAGCAGGAGACCGTACGCCGGGTGCTGCTGCGTGAAGATTTTGCTGAGGCTTCTCTGGAAACAGTAGGGGAACTGAGCGGTTACTTCGACCGGACAAGGAAAGAAAATGACTCCTGATCGAGACGTCTGGCAATTCGGCACCGTGTTTTTCGGTCTTCTGGGCGCTTTTCTAATGATCCCGCTGTTTACCTCCAAGGTCGGACTCATTTGCCTGAACGTATTCTACGCCACGGCCTTGTTCTATACGCTCCGGCTCACCAGGCCGGGCCGCGCGGGGTTGATTTTCGGCGGCAGCTTGCTGCTCTGGCGTTGTGTCATGTCCGTCTTTCTTGCGGAGAACGGGGCTCAGGGCCTGGCGGTGGAAGGGCAGTATCTGCTTGTCCTGGTGGTGGCCAATACGTATATTGCCGCCATGCTGCTCGTGTATGTGTTCTGCAGGCGCGGCAGCCACGGCGGAGTGATGCTGGCGGCGTTGACTTCCTATGTGCTGATGGGATTCATTTTGACGGATCTGTTTTTGTTCATCGAGCTGGTGCATCCCCATTCCTTTTGGATTCAGGTGCCCGGCGAGACGAGACTCACCTGGGCGGACGCCGCGGCCTACAGCTTTCATCTGCTCTCGCCCATGGGGCCTCCCGGGGTTATCGCCACCGGTCTCTGCGCGCGCACCGTGGCCATTGTGGGAGCTTTGCTCGGATTTTGCTATATGGCGGTTCTGGTCTCCAAAATCGTCAATTGGGCGCCGCTGCTCAAGCCCAAGGAATTGTCCGCTGTGCCTGAGGAAAAAAAGAACGGATAAAGCACTTGCCATGTGTGAAATTTAGCCGTATATTTATATGTTCCGAGAACAACGAAGGAGATTATTATGAAAAAAGATACTCATCCCAAAATTTTCAATGCCAAGATCAAATGCGCCTGCGGTCACGAGGCGGAGCTTACCTCTACCAAAGGTGAAACCGTGGAAGTGGAAATTTGTTCCCAGTGCCATCCGTTTTTCACTGGCAAACAGCGTTTTGTCGACACTGCCGGACGTATCGACCGTTTTCGCAAAAAGTACGCCAAGTTCGAGAAGAAAGACAAATAAATGCCTCCGCATCCGTTTCATTTTTGTGCCGGTTGAGGTACGATGGAACGGATCATGCACAAGCAATGACGCACGAAAAGCCTGTCGGTATGGCGCCGCCGGGCGTTAAGCTCAAGCGAGGAGGCAGAGTCTTGAAGCGGACTAAAAAGCGAGGCGTAGGAATCATGCGCAGCATGGTTCCGTTTTTGCGGGCCAACCCCACCGTAGGCGGCCAGGCCGTCATGGAAGGGGTGATGATGCGGAATCTGGACAAGCTGGCCATTGCAGTCAGAAAAACCAACGGGGAAATCGCCGTAGACTGCTGGCCCTGGTTTACGCTGTCCTCGCTCGCTTTTCTCAAGAGACCCTGGGTACGGGGATTCCCCGTGCTGCTGGAGACGCTTGTCAACGGCATCAAGGCTTTGAACTATTCCGCGGAAAAGGCTTTGGAAAGCGACGAAGAACCGGAAGAGGGCCAGAAAAAGGACGAACTCAAGCCCTGGCACCTGGCTTTGACGCTGGTTGTTTCCATCGGGCTTGCGCTGCTGCTGTTCGTGGTGGTGCCGCATCTGTTTTCCCTGGGCATGAACGCTTTGGGCCTGGGCGGGGACGTGGACGGACTGACGTTCCATATTTGGGACGGCTTTTTCAAGCTGGCAATTTTTCTGGCTTATATCGGAGGCATTTCCTTTGTCCCCGACATTCGCCGGGTGTTCCAGTACCATGGAGCCGAGCACAAAGCTGTCTGGGCTTATGAAAAGGGCGGTTCTCTGGATTCCACGGATCCCGCGGACCCGAAAAGCCCCATAGCCCAAAGCCGGCTGCACCCGCGTTGCGGAACGACTTTTCTGCTGTTTGTGCTTTGCATTTCCATTGTCCTGCACGCGGTGCTCGTCCCCTTGATTCTGGCGATTTATTCGCCCGGAACCATAGTTCTCAAGCATACGTTCATCGTAGGCGTCAAACTCCTGCTGATGATTCCCATCAGCTGCCTGGCATACGAGCTTATCCGTTTTGCCGGACAGCATTGCGACAACACGCTGTGCAAACTTGTCAATTATCCGGGCCTCGGGTTGCAGCTGCTGACAACGCACGAACCCGACGCCAGCCAGATCGAGGTGGCCGTGGCAGCGCTGAAGCGCGCCCTGGCTCCGGAAGCCGCGGACTGCAAAGCCGCTTCTGCCGCTGATCTGCCCAACACCGCTACTGCCGAGACGCATTAAATGTACGCCAAACTAGAAGCTCTTGAGCGCCAGTACATGGAGCTTGAGGGTGATTTGAGCAAGCCTGAGATTTATAACGATCAGGAACGCTATAGAAAGCTGGCTAAGGCGCATGCCGACCTGAAGGATATAGTTGCGACTTTTCGGGAACACAGGCAGCTTTCCCAGGATCTTGAGGACAACAAGGAACTCCTGCAGGATGAGGAGGAAGAGATCCGCGCCATGGCCGAAGAGGAAATCCACAACATCAAGGCCAAGTTGCCGGAACTCGAACAGCAGATGAAAATTCTGCTGCTGCCGCCGGATCCCATGGATGAAAAGAACACCATCCTGGAAATTCGCGCCGGTACGGGCGGAGAGGAAGCAGCCTTGTTCGCGGCGGATCTGTTCCGCATGTACCTCCGCTACGCCGAAGAACGCGGCTGGAAGGTCGAGCTGATGAGCTCGAGTGAAACCGGCACGGGCGGCTACAAGGAAGTCATTGCGCTTATCACCGGAAACCGGGTGTACAGCCGTCTCAAGTTCGAGTCGGGAACGCACCGCGTCCAGCGCGTACCTGCTACCGAATCCCAGGGCCGGATTCACACTTCCGCCGTTACCGTGGCCATTCTGGCCGAAGCCGAAGAGGTCGACATTGACATCAAGGCCGAGGACGTACGCGTGGATGTGTACCGTTCGTCCGGACCGGGCGGGCAGAGCGTCAACACCACGGACTCCGCCGTCCGCGTGACGTATATTCCCACGGGCATTGTGGTCACCTGCCAGGATGAAAAGTCGCAGATCAAGAACAAGGTCAAGGCCATGAAGGTATTGCGTTCGCGTCTGCTCCAGGCCGAACAGGAACGCAAAGCCCAGGAACAGGCCGACGACCGGCGCGCCCAGGTGGGCACGGGCGACCGTTCCGGACGTATCCGCACCTACAATTTTCCCCAGGGCCGGATCACCGACCATCGCATCAACCTGACCCTGTACAAGCTCGAACAGGCCCTGGAAGGCGATATCGACGACCTCATCGACGCGTTGGCAACCCACTACCAGACCGAAGCCCTCAAGCACCAGGCCAGCGGCGATTGAAGAAATAGCTGGAAGAGCAGGGGGATACTCGAAGCATCCGTCAAGAGCGATTAAGCCCGGACGCGCGAATTCGGGAAAAAGTATATCCCATCCGCCAGCTTACAGCTAAAAGTTTTTGGAGGTTCCCAGGAATCTTTTTTCATAAGGTTCCTGGGCCGCCGGAGGCTTCTCATCACCAGAGAATTTTCCTTTCATCAAAAGTTTACACCAACATCCGCGACCCTGCGCGACTTGCTGCGCGAGGCCGCGGACTATTTGTGTAGTTGCGACGTGGACAGTCCGGCTCTTTCCGCACAGCTCCTGGCCGGACGGGTGCTGGACATGGACCGGCTGGAGCTGATCACGGCTGCCGATCGGCAGATCACTTCCGAAGAATCCGAAGCCATAAGCGGACTTGTTTCCCGCAGGGGCAGGGGCGAACCCGTGGCCTATTTACTGGGGGAAAAGGAATTTTACGGGCTGGTGCTGCGGGTGAGTCCGGAGGTCCTGATTCCGCGTCCGGAAACCGAACACCTGGTGGAGGAGACCTTGGTCCGTTTCGCTCCGGAGCAACCCTTCTGTTTTGCCGATTGCGGAACGGGCAGCGGCGCCATCGCGGCGGCCATTGCCTGCGAACGCCCGCTGGCATACGGCCTTGCTCTGGACTTGAGCGCTTCCGCGCTGGAGGTGGCGGCGGACAATTTCCGGACCTGCGGTCTGGAACATCGTGTCCATTGCATCCGGGCGGATTACAGCGCCTTGCCCTGTGCTTCGAACTCCCTGGACTTGCTTGTCTCCAATCCTCCCTATGTTTCGTGGGAAGAATTTCATGACGAATGCGGGCACGAAGTCCGGGATTTCGAACCCAGAAGCGCACTGATGCCCAAGGCAGGAGAGCATCCGGCGGATGCGGCAACGGGACTGGAAGACGTCGCGCGGCTGTTGCCCGAGGCTGCGCGCGTTCTTAAATCCGGCGGCCTGTTGTTGGTGGAAATCGGCATGCGGCAGGGAAACGCGGCGCGCAAGCTGCTGGAAACAAAACCGCAAATCTGGCGGGAAGCTCGTATTCTTAAAGACCTGGCCGGTTTGGACAGGGTACTGTACGGCGAACGAGCCTGAGTTCCTGCCATTCGTCCAAATTGGGGCGCTGCCCCAAACCCCGCTCAGGGGGGGAACGCCCTCCTCGACCCGCGCATTGAATAACTATAAAAAAATATAAGAAAAAAATTATTGGATAGTTAAAAGTTTTGGAGTTTCTCAATAACTTTTTTAACGGGATATTTATTTCAACTTGTTGAAATAAATTGACTAATCCATTTTATCCGCGTCCAGAGACGTTCTTTTTTTTACCGTATACCCCAGGCGGGCGACATGGCGTCTCCGCCGGTGGGGATCTGGACGGCGTCCGCGCCGTGGCGGTTGGTCAGGAAGAGCCTGTGACCGCCGACACGGGTGGAGCTGAAGGCGATGAAGTAGTTGTCCGGCGCAAAAGCCGGCTGTTCGTCGTTGCCGGGTCCGAAGCTCACCTGTTGCTCAGCCCCTGTGGCCAGATCCTGCACAAAGATACGGAATCCTTCCGACGTACGGCGTACGTAGGCCAGCTTGGTCCCGTCGGGACTCACTGACGGGTCGGTGTTGTAGCTGCCTTCGTGGGTCACCTGTCCGCGTCCTAGAATGAAAATCTGCGGACCGCCGAAACGATCCGAGACATAGGCCATGATGGAGCCGCTTTTATCATACGAGGGCGAGATATCGATGCCCATGTGGGACACGAGCGTCCGGATGACTTTGTAGCTGCGGTTCAGCAGAAAAATGTCCGATTCGCCGCCGCCGTCCGACATGCCCAGGGCGATGTCGCCGCCGGGAGTAAAGGCGGGCCCGATGATGGAGCCTTTGAAACGGTGGGTACCGACCTTGCCGGTGGCCGTGTTCAGTATGCCCAGGTTGTGATAGCGGCCGTCGATAAAAGTGAAAGCGATGCGTCCCATGTCTTGCGACCAGGCAGGCGACAGGCTCAGCCCCTTGAGGTTCGTGACCTGGCGTACGTTGCGTCCGGTGGCGTGGCAGACAAAGATGTTTTTCTCCTTGGGGCCGGTGCTGCGGTCAAAGGCCAGGGTGGAGCGGAAGAACTCGCCATTTCCGGTGAGTTTTTCCATCAGGGCCTCGCAGAATCTGTCGGCCACCAGGGTGATTTTGTTCAGGCTGACGTCGTCGTAGGACTTGCCGAGAAACAGTTCCCGGGTGAAGGCCTGAAATACGCGCAGTTCCACCGTATTGCCGTTGGTCCAGCCCGTGGTCAATACGTAATCGGAACCGGCGATCTGATAGCGTTTGAAGTCCACGGAATCCGCGAGAAAGCCCGCGGGCGTATTGCCGCCCAGTATGGCATCGGCGGGAATGATCTTCAAAAAAGGAAGAAACCCGATATTGTGGATCAGTTCTTTCTGCAGACTCTCCGTCATGTTGACGGTTGCGCTGCCCGTATTCACCGGATCGGCCAGGGCAATGCCCAGCGGGGCCTGGCGCTCGAGGGTAACGTCGATTTCCGCCGCGGTTTGCGCGGCGCAGGTAGCTGCCAGCAGTACCAGCAATACACTTGTCGTGAAGAGAAAATACAAAGCTCTGCACATGATTACAATCATCCCAGTTCTTGCGAATTAAAGTTGATACGGATGGTCCGCAAGCCGGCGGGCGGATCAGGCAGCTGTTCCGTCATGCGGGTCTCATCCACCGCCTTCATGGTCGAAGCGTCAAAGTCCGCCCGCCCGGAACTCCGGGTCAGGACGAAATTGCGTATTTGTCCGCGGCTGTCCAGGGTAATTTCCACCTGGGCCTGCAACACAGCCTTGTCGTTGAGAATCGGATAGGCCCAATGGTCCTTGATGATTTGCGTGATAGCGCGCAAATACGCGCCTTCATGACCGCCTTCGCCGCCTCCGCCGGTACCGGAGCCTCGCCCGCCGAGTCCGGTGCCTCCGGGCTGCGTATTGCGCAGATCGGCAAGTGCCCTGGCCACGGCGTCCTGGTCCATTTTATCCTGCTTGGCCACTTCCATTTGCGTGGCTTGCAGCGCCTGGGCCAGTATCTGCTCCTTGGTGGGGGGCAGGTTGCGTTTCTGCTTTTTTGTGGCAGAAGCCGCGTTGCGTTTGGTTTTTTTAGGTGTTTGTTTTGATTTATCCTTGGTCTGCTTTTTCTTGGGCTTTTCCGTTTTTTTGGCTACTTTCTTGGGTTCCTTTTTCGGTTCTTTCTTCGGCTCTTTTTTAGGCTTTTCCTTGGGTACGGGTTTTTTGGGTTTTTCCTGTTTTTTTGGGCTGATAGGCTTATCTTTACTGGCGACCACAGGTTCGGGCGCTTTTTTGAGTTCCGGTTTGGGCGGCGGGGTTATGGCCGCGGGCTTGGCCGGTTCCTTGATGGGGGCGGCTTTGGGCTGGGGCGCCGGTTTCGGTGCGGGAGCGGGCGCTTTGGCGGCCTTGGGAGCAGCCGCTTTTTTGTTCGCATCGCTGGGGCCGGGAGCACCGGGCGCGCCGGGGAGGTTGATCAGATCAACATAGTAGACGGGCACGTCCAGCTTGATGGGAGGGCCGCCGAAATAGCTATAATAGACGGCAATGCCGAAAATTCCGGCATGGAGGAGAAAAGAGAGGAAAAAGCTTAAAAAACGCATGGAATACTGGCCCGAATCCTACGGCGATGCTGGTTATTTTTTTGTTTCGTCTTTGGCCGCAGGGCTGCTGTCGCTGTCGTCGCGTTCGGCGACTACACCCATATGATCGATGCCGGCTGCCTTGATTTCACCCATGACCTGGACCACGATGCCGTAAGGCACTTCCTTGTCGGCCCGCAGAAAAAGCTGTTTGTGCTTGTCCGCGACCAGCCTTTTCAAATGGCCCTGCAGCTCGTCAAAAGGAACCGGATATTCGTCCAAGGTCAATGCGCCGTTTTTGCCCACCGTCAGGACAAGATGATCGCTTTCCGTGGGCAGGGCCTCCACTGTACGGGTTTGCGGCAGGTCCACTTCCAGGCCTTGTTCGAGCATGGGGGCGGTGACCATGAAAATGATCAGGAGGACAAGCATGACGTCAACAAACGGAGTGACGTTGATTTCGGCGAGCATGCCGTTGCTATTCAGTTTCATGGCAAATTCCTTTTATTACTTGGAGCGGAAAGTACTTAACGGCCCGCTCCAGCGCGGCTATCGCCGCTTGACCCCGCCTGCGGCGTGGTCGTTCTTATAACCGGGACCAACGAAATGTTAAATACTTAGTGCTCCCGGTAATAACTCGTTGCTGACAGATCACATCGTATGGTATTCGACCTGGCGCCATGCTCCGGAGACACATTACAAAACTACCAGGAATCTTTGTTAAAAGCGTAGCTAGCTGCCGTGGGCAGCATCCTTTGAGAATGACTGGTTCAGCCCATTTTTTTGGGCCGAGCCGCACCATCTTCCATGGCCGGCAGTTCGCGTTGCACTCTGTTCAGAAAGACACCGGCGAAGTTCACGAGATCGGCCTCGATCTGGCCGATTTTTCCCACATAAAAGTTGTAGGCCACGGTGGCGGGAATGGCCACGGCCAGACCGATGGCAGTCGCCACCAGGGCTTCGGAAATACCGGGAGCCACAATGGCCAGGGCGGCTGTCTTCATCTGGCCGATGGAATGAAAGGAGTGCATGATGCCCCAGACCGTGCCGAACAGACCGATAAACGGCGCGGCATTGGCACAGGTGGCCAAAAAGGAGAGCTGCGACGCGAGGCGGCCGACCTGCGAGCTGACGCCCTGGCGCAGCGCACGCCTGAGGTTGTCTGTCACGGTTTCCAGGCGTTTGCCCAGGTTCCCGCCATGCTCTTCCAGCCGGTTGAGTTCGTTTACGCCTTGCAGGGCAACCTGATACGAGGGCGATCTCGTATCCTGCCCCATGAGTTTGATGGCAATACGCAACTCGTCCGCATCCTGGAACGCGTCCACGTTGCGGGCAATCTTTTTCCTCGCGCGCGACAAGGTGAACATTTTAGTAAAAATAATATACCAACTGACCAAGGACATGACCAACAACAGGCCCAACACTCCTTTTACAACAAGTGTCGCATGGCCCAGAAGCTCTAAGAATCCCAATTCACCCATTCCGGTATGCTCCATCTTTTTTGCGGCATACATAGCATGCTCATCTAGAGAAAGTCTACATTGGGAGCGCTGCTTTCCCAAGGAAAATCCATGAAACTTTTGTAAGGGATGGAAAAATAGTATTTCGACTGCCGGTGGTGGTCCTCGGTCTGCGTGCTCCTGACGGGATGCAGTCAGCTTTCTTTTACAGGGAGGATGATAAAGCTGCATCGGAAGTTGGTCGGACTGTCCGGACAAAAGAGAGCCGCGTATTCCTTGACCTTTTGGCGCGACGGTTGTCGAATACCATGATTGTTGGTACTAGGGACTGTCTCTAAACTATTGTCGTCGCTAGTTGTATCTGCTCGGAGCAGGACAGGCCGTATTCTTTGTGCCGGGTACTTTTTATCTTCATGAGCTGTCCGCGGTCGATGGAACCGTGGCAAGGCGGCAGGTTTATTGCTGCCAGGGGATTTCAGCGTGTTTGAACGGAAAAATTTCAGAATCCATTTTTCAAAAAATGAACGTCTGCAGGATGTTTTTTGCATCAGCAGTTTTTTTCTTGTTGCTCTTATAGCGAGAATTCCCTGGTTCTCGCGTTTGGATACCAACTGGGATGAGCATTCGTTCATACTTATTGCTCAGGGCATATTGAACGGACACCTGCCTTATGAAACGCTGATGGATATCAAGCCGCCTTTGGTTTTTTTTGTCACGGCACTTCCTTTGTTGTTTGGAAAGCACATTGAATACGTGCGGTTCATGGGAGTGTTGGAGATCTTTTTTATATCGCTGTTAATTTATGGTATCGCCAGATTCTATGTTGATCGGGTATTTTCATTTATAGCTGCTCAACTGTTTCCAGTTGTTTCATTGTATTACGATGGAAATTTTCTCAGTGCTGAAATAATAGCCTTGTCTTTTTTGCTCGCAGGCGTCTATCTTGCTTTGAAATATTCCTTGAAAAGGAATGTGTTTTGGGTCGGATTCTGTTTTTCTCTTGCTTGCCTTGTTCGTATGAATTTGGCCTATTTCGTGATTATTATCTCCTGTTATCTCCTTTTTTATGATTTTTCTTTTACTAAAAAAACGTTGTATCGATTCTTTGCGTATGCCGCAGGCGGTATTGCACCAGTTCTTGTTTTTATTATTCTGTATGCCGTTTCCGGATCACTGGACCGGCTCATATTGTGCTCAGTCATTGCCCCTCTGGAGTATTCTCATGCGGGGAGCTGCTATCTGAAGAATGTTATCAGTACGTGGCAGACAGTTTATGCGCGTATTGTTGGTACGCCATATGTTTCATATCCTTTCCTGCTCGCCCTCGGAGCCGGTTGTTTGGGCTATGTAGGCCTCTTGCCGCAGGCATGGCGCCGCGTACGCAATAGGGAGTTCAGCCCCGCTGTTTTTTTACTGTTTTCCGTTGCAGGCGCAGTCATAGCCTCGTTGATGACCGGGCAGAGCTATCTGCATTACTCGCTGCAGTATTTGCCGCTGCTTTGTGTCCTCGTTGCTTTTACCGGAAAACTGCGCGTACTGTCCTGGCGTCCCCTTCAGGCGGGTTTGCTGATAGCCGTAGTTCTGTTTACCTTCGGCTTAGGTGCTGGACAGTTTTTTGCCAATTCCTTGAAAAAGGCAGACTACGTACGCGAGATAGGGACGTATCTGAATACGCATTGCTCCCCGGAAAACGATGTTCTTTTTCTGGAAGCGCATATCTTCAACTGGTGGATGGATAAACCATTGCTGCTGCGCCCTATGGCGCATCCGTCCAATATGCATGATATGGTCGCTGTGAGAGATACGTTCGTGCGGCACGGCTATATGCGCAAAGGGCTGCTGGAGGCGGTTCTGGATGCGTCACCGGCCTTCATCGTGGTCAAGGACCCCGTACCGGCAAGCTTGCAGACGTTGTTCAAACAGAAAGTCTTTCCGTATTATTCGCGGGCCTATTGCTCCGGACCGCTGGCGGTGTACCGTCTGAATCCGAAAAGCTCCGTACAAAAGCCGCTCAGTGGTGCGAACAATTCGGCCCATTTACAAAAAACATGTGGCTGATGACTTCCTCAGTCCGCCCGATGCAGAATATACAAGGCGGCGCCGGGTGATTCCTGCATCTGCAACTGATTGAGCTCGATTTCATTGGGTGTGATCACGTTTCCGGAAAACAGATTCCCGTCGGCTTCGCTGAACTGGAGAGTCTGCGTTCGCGGATTGTATATGCCTGCGAATTTCCAGGAGCGCCTGCCGTTCTCCGTATGGCAGATCCTGTGACCGTAAAACACGCCCTTGTCTTCCTCCTTGATGGAAAACAGACAACTCTGTTTTTGTGAGAGTCCTTCCTGCAAACGGTACGCGGAAACAATTTCTCCTTTCCAGTCGCCCGCCAGGTGAAAGGGTGGCTGGGCCGTTGCCGCTGCGGGAAAGAGGGTAAGAGCGCAAAGAATACAAAATACCGGACGCATTTTTTGTTCCTTATATGACAAATAGAAAAGATGGTGACGCAGTATGGCACATTCCTGAAAAAAAGGCACGCGTTCAGGATTACATGAAGATGATGGGAGCTGCTTCTTCCAGAGTGGTGAGGCCTTTGGCCACTTTGTTCAGGGCATCGGTACGCATGTCGCGGAATTGTCCTGCCTGAATGGCGGCTTTGGCGATTTCTTTTGACGAGGTGTTTTTCAGGATCATGTTTTGTACCAGATCAGTGATGGGCAGCACTTCATAAATGCCCACCCGGCCTTTGTATCCGGAGTTGCCGCAGGCGGCGCAGCCTTTGCCGTGCACAAAGGTGATTTTTTTGCCTGGCGGCAGGTGCAGGGCTTCGACCAGATTTTTGGACGGCTGGTATTCTTCCATGCATTTTGTGCAGACACGGCGGACGAGACGTTGCCCCACGGCCACAAGCAGGGTGGAAGCCACCAGAAACGGTTCTATGCCCATGTCGATGAAGCGGGTGACCGCACCGGGGGCGTCGTTGGTGTGCACTGTGGAAAGCAGCCGGTGGCCGGTCATGGCGGATTCCACCGCAATGTGAGCGGTTTCTCCGTCTCGGATCTCGCCGACCATCAGCACGTCGGGGTCCTGCCGCAGAATGGCCCGCAAGCCGCTGGCAAAGGTCATTCCGGCCTTGCGGTTCAACTGCACCTGGCGGATGCTGTCGATACGGGTTTCCACCGGGTCTTCCAGGGTGATGATGTTGATATTGGGCTCGTCAATCTGGCGCAGCATGGCGTAGAGCAGGGTGGTTTTTCCGCTGCCTGTGGGGCCGGTCGCCAGAATCATGCCGTAGGATTTGTTCAGGCATTCGATGATCTTGGCTTCTTCCTCAGCGGCCAGGCCCAGATCCGGCAAGGTAAGGATTCCCGCTTTTTTCATCAGCAGCCGCATTACCATGTTTTCGCCGTAGATCGTCGGCAGGGTGGAAGCGCGGACGTTGACTTCCTTGGTTTTGACATGGAAGGAAAAACGTCCGTCCTGCGGAATACGCGTCACCGAGATGTCCATGTTGGAGAGCAGCTTGAGACGCGAGATCACAGGCATGAACGCGGATTTTGGCGGCCCTGGAATTTCCCGCAGTTGCCCGTCCACGCGGAATCGGAGCTGAACGCTGTCGCGCCTGGGCGAGATATGCACGTCACTGGCGCTGCTGTTGACGGCCTGCACCAGGATCTGGTTCACCAGCTTGACTATGGGAGCGTCCTCCAGAGAGGCGATGCTGATATCGGTGACTTCTTCGATAGCACTGTCGGTCTCGGTGTCGAGCTCTTCGAGCGTGCCCATCATCTCGCCCATGTCCGCCTGGGTGCCCCAGAAGGTATAGCTCAGTTCATTGAGCTCCTCTTGCGGACAATAGACCGGCTCCAGGTCGAGCTTGGTGATTTTTTCCACCGCATCGAGCATGGAAAGATTGATGGGATCCGCCGTGGCGACCCAGAGCATGTTGTCCTTGCGTTTGAGCGGTACAAGGGCGCGTTCCTGGAAAACCTCTTCCGGCAGTTCGTCTTTGAGTTCCGCATCCAGAGGGTATTTTTCAGCCGAGTAGCGGTCGATTTTCAGCTGTCCGCTGACGTATTCCATGAGCTCGCTTTCGCTCAATTTGCCCTGGCGGCGCAAATATTCCGCGAGCTTGACTCCGGATTTGCGTTGTACGGCCTTGAATTGTTCGAATTCGTTTTTAGCCGTTTCCTGCATCCCGTTTTTCGCCTGTTCTTGCTGGTTCATGATATACGTCACTGATTGCGTCGTGTTGCGTCGTGATTGCACCGTTAACCAACGCGGTCAGCCGCGTATATGGAACAAAAAGCGCCTTATGCATGAAGGAGAGAATGCGCCAAAAGCAGACGACCCCCCTGGGTTGAATAAATTTACATCTATTTTCTTGATAATTCAATTGAATTTAATCAGATCCTGAATCCGATCAGGCAAGAAGGAATTTGGGGGGTGAGAGCAAGCTTATTCGATTGGCAAATCAGGTCATTCTTGCTAATTGATTGTTCTTTGGATTGCAAAAAAAAATGAAAAGGAAGCCCACTGCCATGGCCAAGGATGAGCAACGCATATACATAGACACTTTTTTCGCCCGGCAGCCCATATTCAATGCCAAAAAGGCTGTCTGGGGCTATGAATTGCTATACAGAGGGAGTGCGGAAGACACCTACGCGTCGTTCACCGACAATGACGTCGCCACGCTCACGGTTATTTCCAATGCCATCATGAATTTGAAACAGGCCAAGCAGGGGGGCAAGGTTCTGATTCATTTTACCAAGGAATCCATTTTTCGCGAGATTCCCTGGGCTTTGCCAGCGGAGACCACGGCCGTGGAAGTCAGCGAGGATTTTTGCACGGACATCGAATTGCTGCGAGCCTTGCTGAAGCTGAAAAAAGAAAAATATATCATAGTGGTCAACAACTTCACCGGCAATCCCAAGGCTGAAAACTTGTACAAGCTTTGCGACATGGCCTTTGTGGATTTTCTGGCCAAGGATAATGACGAGTTGCAGGAACTGGTCGACAAGGCCAAACAATACAAGTTTCTGCTTGCGGCCAAGCGGGTGGAAGAGCTGCATCAGTTTGAGCTGGCTCTTTCTTTGGGCTTTGCCCTGTTTCAGGGGTTTTTCTTTGAAAAACCGGTCATCGTGCCCGGACGCAAGCTTTCCTCCAACCATATTTCCCGGTTCATGTTGTTCAAAGTGCTGGAAAAGAAGGACCCGGAATTCGACGAACTGGCCAAAGTGATCCAGTCGGACGTCTCCATCAGCTACCGGTTGCTTTCCTTTATCAATTCAGCCGCGTTCGGGCTTTCGCGCAAGGTGGACTCCATCAAGCAGGCCCTCGTACTGCTCGGATGGAAACAGATCCGCAGCTGGTTGTGGCTGGTGATCCTCACGGATATCAGTCCGGAAGAGAAGACTTCCGAGCTGCCGCATCTTTCCGTCATCCGCGCCAAGTTTCTCGAATGCACGGCCCGTAACCACAAAGTGGACGAGGTCAAGACCGATTCATTGTATCTGCTGGGCTTGTTCTCGCTGCTGGAAGCCATGTTGGACACCCCCATGGGGGAAATTGCCGAAAATCTGCCCCTGGAAGACCGTATCAAGGATGCCTTGTGCCAGGAAATCAACGAATATTCGCCCTGGCTGGAGCTGGCGCGCAGTTTTGAGCGCGGCGACTGGGACAAGCTGGACGGCATCATCGAGGAGCTGCGGCTGGATCCGATGCAGGTCGCCAATTCGTACAGCGAGGCCCTGGTCTGGGCCAAGAATTTTCACGAGCAGCTGACGGGCTAGGCAGGTGGATAAAACGGACCCTGCCCGAACCACAGATGATACGAGAAGATAGTGTTGGCATAGTGGTTTTCCAAAATTTTTGTTGATTGCATCAAACAGTTACCCGGCCACGGTTCCTGCACCTGCTCCCCTATCCGTGCGGTTGACAAAAAAACAA
This sequence comes from Desulfovibrionaceae bacterium, assembly GCA_963677785.2. GTDB lineage: Bacteria > Desulfobacterota > Desulfovibrionia > Desulfovibrionales > Desulfovibrionaceae. Next base: position 2,718,412 of record CAXXDH010000003.1, read on the forward strand.
GGTCTGGTTAGTTGTCCCGGCAAACTTAGACGGGGCAAATAAACGGAGTGAGCAAGATGTCGCTGCCGAACAATACATTTGAATCAGCAACGGCGTTGGTATACCGGGTGGGGCGTCTTCTGCGCTTTCGCGTCGCCAAGTTCTTGAAGAACAACGCCGCGGACATTACGCCCGAGCAATGGGGGCTGCTGTTGCAGCTGGATGCCATGGAAGGCTGCGTGCAGGGCGAGCTGGCCGATCCGGTGCTCGGCGATCATCCCAATGTGACCCGGATGCTCGACCAGCTGAGCAAGAAGGAACTGGTAGAGCGCCGGCCGAGTCCCAAAGATCGCCGCAGCCATTGCGTACGCCTCACGGACAAGGGCCGGGCCAATCTGGACACCCTGCGTCCGCGGCTCGCCAAGGAAAAAGCGTTCTTTTACAGCGGATTGAGCGAACAGGATCTTGCCGAACTGCGCCGCATGCTGCGTATCATAGAAAAGAATCTCTGCGCCGCCGAAGTTGATTGACGACGTGTCCGCCCTGCAAAGTCGGCGAGCGCCTGTCCTTTCGCTTGCTATGCCCGGCCTCTTCTGATTCTTTACTGAGCATTTTTCAAAAATATTCCCCCTTGCCATTTGACGCGCCGGGCTTATTCCTATTTCTTTGCAAGGTATTTTTCACACGACACATCAGCAGCCAAAGAGACCGTTACCATCATGAATACGTCGGTTATCCATATCCAAGGCGCCCGCCAGCACAATCTCAAGAATCTGACCCTGGACATTCCGCGCGAGAAACTCGTGGTGATCTGCGGACCGTCCGGATCGGGCAAGAGCACCCTGGCCTTTGATCTGATCTATGCGGAAGGGCAGCGGCGTTATGTCGAGTCCTTGTCCGCCTACGCGCGGCAGTTTCTGCCCCAGATGGACAAGCCCCTGGTGGAAAAAATCGAGGGGCTCTCCCCGGCCATTTCGCTCGAACAGCAGACCGCCTCGCGCAACCCGCGTTCGACCGTGGGCACGGTCACCGAAATCTACGACTTTTTGCGCGTCTTTTATGCGCGCCTCGGGCAGACCTATTGTCCGAAATGCGGCAAACCCATCCAGGCCCAGACCTCGGATGAGATCATCGACGAGATGCTGGCCCTGACCGAAGGCACCAAATTCATTTTGCTGGCGCCGCTGGTGGAGCATCAGAAGGGCACGCAGCTGGACAGGCTTAAAAAACTCAAGGGCCAGGGCTTTGCCCGTGTACGTGCGGATGGCGAAATTCTGGCTCTGGAGCCGCTGCCCGAACTGGAAAAAAACAAAAAGCATACGCTCGAGCTTGTGGTCGATCGCCTGGTGATGAAACCCGAGATTCGCAAGCGGCTGGCCGACTCGGTGGAGCTGGCGCTGCAATACGGAGAAGGGCGGATCATTCTCCATGTGCTGGGCGAACAGGGCGGGGACCGCTATCTGAGCACGGAATCTGTCTGTCCCACCTGCAAGATCAGCCTGCCTTCTCCGAGTCCGCAGCTGTTTTCTTTCAACAGTCCGCAGGGCGCCTGTCCGACCTGTTCGGGCCTCGGCAGTGTGGAATATTTCGAGCCGGACCTGATTGCCCCCAACAAGGGGCTTAGCCTGGAAAAGGGCGGCATCCTGCCCTGGAAAAAGCCCCGGATTCTGGACCGCTACCGCGTCGACCTGGCGCGTCTGGGCGAAAAGTGGGGTTTTACCCTGAATACGCCCCTGGCCGAATATGCGCCCGAGGCCCTGGAAAAGTTGTTCATAGGCGATTCCGAAACGCACTGGCTGGGCGTGCTCAATCTGCTGGAGCAAGGCATGGAATACGGGCACATCTGGCGTGACGAGCTTTCGCGCTTCCGGCAGAACCGTCCCTGTCCGGCCTGCAACGGCGCCCGGCTGCGGCCCGAAGCCCTGGCCGTCCGCGTGGGCGAGCACAATATTTTTCAGCTCTGTTCACTTTCCATTTCCCGGGCCCTGGACTGGATGCGGGGCCTGGAGTTCGAAGGGCACAAGACCGCCATTGCCGAGCCCTTGCTCAAGGAGCTGACCCACCGGCTCGGCTTTTTGAAAAACGTGGGGCTGGATTACATCAGCCTGGCCCGGAACATGGGCACGCTCTCGGGCGGCGAATCCCAGCGCATTCGCCTGGCCGGACAGCTCGGCTCCGGACTGGTGGGCGTGACCTACGTGCTGGACGAACCCAGCATCGGGCTGCATCCGCGCGACAACCAGCGCTTGCTGGACACCTTGCGCAGCCTGCAGGCCAGGGGCAATACCGTGCTGGTGGTCGAACACGACGACGCCACCATCCGCAACGCCGACCACGTACTCGAACTGGGGCCCGGATCCGGCATGTTGGGCGGCGAAATCGTGCACAACGGCACGGTGGACGCTTTGATGAAAAACAAGGAATCCCTAACAGGCAAGTACCTGCGCGGGGACCTGCGTATCGAGCGTCCGGAAAAGCGTCGCGAGCCCAAGGGCGTGCTGCGCCTGGAAGGCGTACGCACCAATAATCTGCAGAATCTGACCTGCGATTTCCCTCTGGGCTGTCTGACTTGCGTGACCGGTCCGTCCGGCTCGGGCAAAAGCTCCCTGGTGGTGGATTCGCTCTACAAGCACCTGGCCCTGGCCCGGGGCAACAAAGTGGACAATCCGGGCATCATCGGCGGCATAGAGGGCCTGGAACTGGTGGAAAAGATCATTTCCATCGATCAGACGCCCATCGGCCGGACCCCGCGTTCCAATCCGGCCACCTATACCAAGGTTTTTGATGAAATCCGCACCATCTTTTCCATGACCCAGGACGCCCGCCAGCGCGGCTACAAACCCGGACGTTTCAGTTTTAACGTACGCGGCGGCCGCTGTGAGGCCTGCCAGGGCGACGGCCAGATCCGCGTGGAGATGCATTTTCTGCCCGACGTCTACGTGACCTGCGACGTCTGCAAAGGCATGCGCTACAACCGCGAAACTCTGGACGTGAAATACAACGGCATGAACATCGCGGACGTGCTGGGCATGACCGTCCGCCAGGCCCGGAAGTTCTTCGGCAATTACCCGGTGCTGGAGCGGCGGCTGGGCGTGCTGGAGGAAGTCGGTCTGGAGTACATCCGCCTCGGCCAGCCCGCCACCACGCTTTCCGGCGGCGAGGCCCAGCGCATCAAGATTTCCCGCGAACTTGGCAAACGCAGCCTGCCCCGTACGCTCTATGTGCTGGACGAGCCCACCACCGGGCTACACATGCACGAGGTGGGCAAGTTGATCCAGGTATTGCACGGCCTGGTGGAGAAGGGAGCCAGCGTGCTGGTCATCGAGCATAATGTGGACGTGATTCTGGCCGCCGACCATGTCATCGATCTGGGGCCCGGCGGCGGCGACAGCGGCGGGCGTATCGTGGCTCAGGGCACGCCAGAAGAACTTATGGCCGATCCGGCCTCGGTGACCGGCTCTTTTCTGCAACAGAGCTGAATACGAGTCGAACATTTGCGAGCGGGGGCCTGCGCCCCCGTCTTTTTTCACGTCTGGTGACCGTCCTCTGAATTTTTCGGTAAAAAGAGCGCCTGCGACTTTCTCTTGCCGCATTTCTCTGGTAATTGCCTGAAGCATGACCTCCATCATTGCCATACCAGCGTACGCCGTTGTTTTGTATGTGGCTGCTTTGCTCGTCCTGCTGCTCGCGGTGGTGCTGCTGTGGCGGCGGAGCAGGCATGCGGCCGACGCGTGCGACACGCTTTTCGACGTTTCATCCGAAGGACAGCTGCTGCTGGACAGTACGGGCCGTATCGTCAAAGCCAATGACGCGGCGTTGGGGCTTTTTAACGTGGATGCGCAAGAACTCGAAGGGCATCCTTTTCAAGAGTTGCTGATGGACCCGGATTTCTCGCCGGATGATCCGTGGGATATTGCCAAAGGACCGGACCAGCGCCTGCCGTACGTGTTTCAGGGGACGGAGTGCCGGGGCAGCATCAACGCCCTGGTGGATTTCCGGCCTCTGCGTTACGGATCGCGCGAGCTGCTGCTGGTGGCCATCAACGACCAGTCCGGCGTGCGGCGGCTGCAATCCTGCCAAGCGCGGCTGTATGCGATGTATGAAAATGGATTTCAGGGCATCGCCGTGCTGCAGGAAGGTATTTTCGTCTACGCCAACAAGTTGTTCGAGCGGTTTTGCGGCATATCCCTCGGGCAGCTGAGCGAACAGTCCGCACAAGAAGTTTTTCATCCGCTAGACCAGGAGTTCGTCTGGCAGGAACTGACGCAGGGCGCTCGTTGCGAAGAAGCCAACCGCTGTTTTTCCTGCCGCCTGCAGCGTCCGGACGATACCGAAGTCTGGGTACGCGTCACCATCGTCTGCATGCAGTGGGAGCAACGCCCGGCTCTGTTCTGCTTTTTTCTGGACATCTCCGCGCTGAAAGCATTGGAAGGCTTGCGGATTGACCTGCAGGATCTGGACAACGCGGACACCAGAACGCCTCTGGCGTCCGTCATTGACCTGCCCCGTCGTATTCTGCAGGCAAACGGACTTTCTCCCGAACAGGAGCAGCGGCTGCGGGCCGTGGAACAGGCCGGATATGTGCTGCTGCGGACGCTGCATCACTCGCTGGATGCCTACAGAATGGGCGTCGGATCCTATGAGTTTGCCCCAGGTCCGGTGGATCTGGCCTCGCTGCTGGAACGGATCTGCGAGGATGTTGTTTCCGGCAAGGGCGAAGTCACGGCACGGGTGAAGCTGGACTGTGATGGTCTGCAACCTGCCGGGGCTGCGCGCGTGCTTGTGGCTGGCGATGCGATGCTGCTGCATACGCTTTTTTACGACAGCGCTCAGGCGGCGTGTTCCTGTGCGCGTCCGGATGGCCGAGTAACCTGCAGGTGCCTAAGTCATACCGACACGGCAGAAGTGCTTTTCGCTGTCCGTGCGGAGCCAGGTGCGAATATCCAGGCCCCGCTTGCGGCGCGTATCGCCGCTTTGCACCATGGCGCAGTGCAGGTCTGCGGCATTGCGCCGGATACGCTGGAGCTTTCGGTCAAACTGCCTTGTTTCCGCCCGGAAAAAGACGGGGAAAATCTGGCGGAAACACATCCGGTGATTGCGCCCTGGCCCCGCGGACGGCTGCTGGTCGCAGCCGCGGACGCGGCGCAGTTCGCGGCCTGCAAAGCGCAACTGGCGCACCTGCCCTATGTTGTGGATCTGGTTGCCAGCGGCTCTCAGGCGGTGGCCCAATACACTGGCCGCATCTATGATCTGGTGTGCGTGGATATGCGTATGGCGGATGGTCTGGAAGCTGTCCAGCAGATCCGCAGCTTCGAACAGCAAAGCGGCCGCGGGCGCGTTCCCATAGTGGGGCTGCTCGGAACCAACGGCGATCCCAGCGACCGCAGTTACTTTGAGGTCGGCTGCCAGGCCGTGCTGCCCCAACCTTTCGAGGCCGGCCAGCTGCTGGCGCTTATCCAACGCTTCTCCCCGCAAAGCAGCGCCGCTCCAGCATCCGCCGACAAGTAATCTTTTTTTCAAAAAAAACCGGAAAATGCGCTCTTCCTTTTTGCGGCAATTATGTATAAAGGAAAAACGCACGGAGGGATGGCCGAGCGGTTGAAGGCGGTGGTCTTGAAAACCACTGACGGGGCAACTCGTCCGGGGGTTCGAATCCCTCTCCCTCCGCCATTATAGTTGGATAAAACAATATGTTAGACAGTGTCCATTGTAAGGATATTACTTCTGTCCAGCCTTTGTAGGGAAGATCCGGGCTAGTTGATGTTAATGGGGTTACACCAAGAACAGGGGCACCTCCTCCGGAAACGCATCAATTCCGATTGATGTTATTGTTCGATTCTCCGCATAACACCTTGACCCGCAATCGGTAGTTTTCGAATAAAAGGAGCCAAGCGACAGCGGTTCCTACTATCCGCATTTTATACAAGACGTTTTGATTGTCTTCTTGATACATTGCAAACGGTCCGATATCCCGAGTCACTTCCAACGTTCCCCCGGGGACCTATTATAACCCCATCCGATCATTGGTCATGGAAAGAGAGCAAATTTCTTTTGCGAGGCATGCTCGTACGGAATGAGCGGTTTATGGAACAAGGCTTCGGCAGCAATTGGCAGGGGCGGCTGCAGGATGACCCTGTCCAGGGACGCCCCCCCGACTATGAAGATGGCCATGCACGCCCAGTTGCTGATCCAGGCGCATGTCGAACCGCATGCCGGAAAGCCGCAGCCGCAGCACCAAAACCTGCCTCCGTACTCTTTGGACCCCATGATGAACTGGTATCTTACGGCATTATATTCGCGGGCCTTGTTTCGTGCCTGGGCATCGTTCAGGAAGCGTCCCCGCAAGGTTTCTTCTGGTGGAAGGGAATGGGCAACAGAAGATAAAATGCGCCCGAGAGGTTCGCGCGACAGCAGCAGGAGTTGGTCGCGCTGCGTATCGTATGCGCCCAGCCGGGCCTCACGGAGGAATTTTTTGATGTCCCGTCCGGGGGTATTCCCGCAAAAGTCGTAGTTCTCATGATGGATGACGAGCAAGCAGTCGGGGCGTACGCCTTCCTGGCCGCTTCCCCGCAACGTTCCCGTACCTAAAAGTTCCCTGTAGGTCTCCTCCGGCAGTTCGAGCAATTGCTCCGGGAAGTCGTACGCGCCTTGCAGTTCCATCGGCTTGTCTGCTGTTGCGTTCAATCCCGGCCGACGAGCCAGCCCAGGCCGCAGGCGGCGACCAGCGTACCCAGGCCGAAGCTGGGGCCGGCTTTCGGGGAGTTGGAGGAGAAACACGTCCGCCAGGCTTCAAGCGCGGTCATTTCGTCTTCGCAGTCAAAAGTGATGGTCAAATCCTTGTGCACCTGCCCGTCCCGCGCGTGGGGCTCCGGATCGGCCACTACGGCCTGCATGGTGGAGAACATCCGCAGCACGTCGCGTACCGGGCGTTCGATGATCCGGCAGAGCAGTCGCGGGCCGTCTTCAAGTTCCGGAGCGGTCTGCCAGCCCCGGACCTGCTCGGAAAGTTCGAGAATATCCTCCAGACAGCGCCGGAGTGCTGCCAATTCGTTCTTATTCCCAGTCCCGAGCTCATTCATCTGCCGGACCAGCGTTTCCATGGACCACTGCAGCATACGCAGCTTGACCTCGATGTGTGCGTCGAGCAGCTCAAAGAACTTGAGCTCGGGAACGCTTTCGTCGGGAAGCGTACGCTGTCCGTCCAGCCGTCGGGAGACGTCCGCCACCAGTTCATGGCTCTGCTCGGCAATGGCTCGGGCGGTTTTGTCGCGAATGGTGTGCATGATGGGGGCCTTGGGTTTGTCAGAAGTAGGTGTTTTTACTTAGGAGGATGTTCGATTGCAAGTGTCAGTCATTTTGGAAATTTTTTTCAGGTGTTCTTCAATGGCGCTTATGCTTTTTATGAGTTTTTGTTCATGTGTTGGAGATGTGTACGCTAACCCTCTAAAAACAGTAGCGTCAAGGAAGGAAGAAAAAAGATGTGTTTTGCCGTCGATATCATCATAACGTGACACCACAACAGCGCGGATCTCTTTTAAATCTTTAAAAGTTCCCAAGGAATGTGTGACGGCTTGGCCCGGCTTCAAAACATCGAGCTTCAAAAAAGTGTAATTATTGAATGTAGCATTTGGCGAACTGGCGATAACCTCAAAGTCCGGCTCAGCCTGGATACGGATATTACGCGCCAGACCCATGCCTACGTTTTCGATCACAAGATTCATGTAAAGACTTTCTTTCGAACCAGGTTCTATCGTCACCACCACCAGAGGCTGCTTGTACATTTCCCGCGTCTTCCGCGCTTCGGCGGCAAGGATACGGGTATACCAGGCGAGGATGGCCGTGAGCCCCAGAAGGCCGATAGAAGATATGGTTTGCACAAGGCTCGCTTCCATCAGAGCTCTCCTCTGAAGGCGCGTTGGGAGAGGGAGGAGAAGATTTCGTCAGTTTGATGAACTGAACTCATAATGCGAGCAAAATGGTTTTCTGTCCTCCAGAATATTGTGCTGAATTTTTTTTGGAGATCTAATGGGGGAATCGGCGCAGAAGTAGAAATAAATTTTTGCTTGGAAATATTTAGCATCGATCCGCTGGTACCAGTGGCCTTGCTAGTTAAAACATCACGAAATCTAGGAGCTGAAAGGAGAAATTTTATATATTCCGGAGTTGCTTCATTGCTTGACGTTGTAATTTTCCAAAGTTTATCGGGTAAAAAAATATTATGGTAATCAGCGTCAACAATACACGTTGCTGCTACAAGTTCACGGGTATTTGCTCTGCTAAAAAGTAAGTCTCCTTTTAAGGGGTGTACGAGATTTTTTTTTGTTGATAAATCTGTTACAACCTTATGTTCCGAATAGTTAAAACGCCCCGAAGTTACTGCGCTTATTTTTAGTACAGCTTTTTCATGATTTTTTTCAATTCGACGATCTTCGCCTTTTGCGCTCCATCCAGCTATAATGGATTCCAGTGCGCTGCCCAACTGCCGCACCTCCCACCCCTTCGGATTCGTCACCGGATCCCCGAACATATCCAGGAACACGCTGCGCAGAAACGCGTCCGCAAGCCGCAACGCCTCCTGCCGCTTCCGCCGAATCCCGTCCACCTTGTCCAGGATGGCTGCGATGCGTTTTTGCTCGGAAAGGGGGGGGAGGGGGATTTTGCTATCCTTGATACTTTTATCTGAGACAGCAGGATAGTTTGCCCCCGTTGCCTTGCTAACCATGTCACAGACAAACAGAGGATTTTTGACCCAATGGAATAGGAATCGGTGATCTAGCTTATTAGTTTTTGGCCTTAAAACACAAAAACCTGTTGAAGCAGTTGCTCCACTTAGACTTTTTGGAACAACTGCAACTCCATTTAAATTGGGTCTAACTGTAGCGACGAGGACATCGTTGGCTTGGACAAGTTGTCTCGCACGACTTGGAGCCTCAGATGGCAGGACTTCTGAGGTTTCAATGATCTCTTTTTTTTCTCTATCTATCGAACTTAGGTCGATGTAATGGAATGGATTACGATCTTTAGCTGCACGAGGATTCCATGTCGTTACCTTGTCAATAAAGTGCCCAATCTGCGCTTTAGGAGTTGTTTGCGTCATCCCAGCATCCCCTCCAGCTCATCAATATCCCGCAATATCTCCTTTTCCAGATTCTTCATTCTGCTGAGGATTTCTCTGGGCGGGTCGTACTCTTCCTCTTCGTACACGATCTCTTTGTAGCGGTTGATGGAGAGGTCGTACTTGTTGGCTTTGATTTCGGTTTTGGGAACGAAGAACCATTTGGCGGTTCTGTCCGTGTCCTTGTCCGGATCGCGGTTTTGCCAGCGGGCGAGCACGTCGGGCAGGTCGTTGGCGTCCACTTTTTCGCGTTTGTCGTCCAGGGAAAAGCCGTCGGCCTGCACGTCGTAGAAAAACACGTTTTCGGTTGCCCCCCCCTTGGTGAAGATCAGGATGGCGGTGGATACGCCCGCGTAGGGTTTGAATACGCCCGAGGGCAGCGAGATCACGGCTTCGAGCTGGTTTTCCTCCACCAGGAGCTTGCGCAGGGCCACGTGGGCGTTGGACGCGCCGAAGAGCACGCCGTCCGGGACAATGGTGGCGGAGCGGCCGCCCAGCTTGAGCATACGCAGGATCAGCGCCACAAAAAGGAGTTCGGTCTTTTTGGTCTTGACCTGGCGCAGCAGGGCGGGCTGCACGTCCTCGTAATCCAGATTGCCCTTGAAGGGCGGATTGGCCAGGATCAGGTTGTAGCCGTTCTCCGTATGGGCGGGGAAGTTGTCCGGAAAGCTGGTGCTGAGGGTGTCCTGATAGTGGATGTTGGGCGCGTCGATGCCGTGCAGCAGCAGGTTCATGGCCGCGATGCGCAGCATGGTGGAGTCGAAGTCGAAGCCGTGGAACATGCGGTTGTGGATATGCTCCAGGTGCGGCTCCAGCAGATCGCCCGAATAGTTTTTTTGTCCGTCCGCATGTTCGAACACTCCCTCCGGCGAGGTGTACGTACGCCAGAGGTATTCCACCGCGGCCACGAGAAAACCGGCCGTACCGCAGGCCGGGTCGCCGATGACGTCCGTGGGCTTGGGCGCGGCCATCTCCACCATCAGCCGGATGATATGGCGGGGCGTACGGAACTGGCCGTTGATGCCGGCGGTGGTCAGCTTGCCGAGCAGATACTCGTAGAGATCGCCTTTGGTGTCCCCTTGGGTCAGAGGCAGGGAGTCGATCATTTTTACGGCCGAAACCAGCAGGCTGGGCTTCTGGATCATGAGTTGCGCGTCTTTCATGTACACGCCCAGTTTGGCGTCTTGTCCGTTGCTCTTCCCGCTGTTTTCCTTGGTTTTGTTTCCGTTCTCATCCCCGTTTCCATTCTGGGCGATCATCTTGAAATGGGGGAACACGCCGTCGCGTACGAGGGGCAGCATTCTGTCCGCGCCCATTTCCTTGAAGCGGGACCAGCGGAGTTGCTGCGGATCTATGACTTCTCCTTCCACTTTGATGTCCGTATAGGGGGTGAACAAACTGACGAAAGGCTTGCCGGTGTGCTGCGCGCATTTTTCGTTGAGCGTCTCACTGCCGTCCAGGAGGCGCGCGAACATCAAATAGGATATTTGTTCGATGACAGTGAGCGGGTTGGTGATGCCGCCGGTCCAGAATTCGGTCCAGAGGTTGTCGATTTTATTACGGAATTCGCCTGAAATCATACGGTTGTTTTCTCTTTACAGGGTTTTGGGTTTGAAGGTTTCAACGATTTCCAGGAATTCGTCCATCATTCGTTCATCCGGAAAGACACTGTCCGGGCCGCCGCTGTCAAGTCTGGTGAAGGGCTGTTCAAAGAGCTTTTCGACCTCGATGCTGCCGTTTCTGGTGATATAGCTTTGCAATAATTGAATGAAATCGCTTTGTTTCGCCGTCAGTCCGGGGTGGTTGCGTACAAAAGCGGCAAAGCGTTCCCGCACCGCTTCCTTATTCATGCCGATGATGTCGCGAATGCTTTGTTCGAGCGGTTTGGCTTCGTCGAAATACTCCTTGAGCAGAGCGAGGTCCACATCCGGCCGCCGCGTCAGTATCAGGGAGGTCAGGGCCTTGATATCGGATTCGCTCACGGGCTGGCCTGCCCTGATTTTTTTCAAGGTGGCATTGGTGTCGAAAAGTTCGTTCAAGGCTTCGAGCACGCGTTGTTTGTAGAGGGCGAATTCGTTCTCGGGAAGAGGCAAATCGCGCTTTTGCAGCTGTTCTTCCCCGTCCGTAATCGTCGTGACCTTAATGGGCAGAGGAACCTCTCCGCCGTTCTCGCGGTAGCGCATGATGCCGCGAAGCTCATTGCGGATTTCCTCCAGGTCGCCCACGGTGCAGTCATTCCAAAACTCGCGGTCAAGCACGCGTTTGATGGTCTCGGCCTTGGCCCTGACAGGGTTGAGATGTTTCTGCAGGCTGTTGACCTTGTTGACGACGCGGTCCTGCAAATTGCGCAGGGCGTTGCTCGTTCCCGGATTTTTGATTTTTTCCTGCTGGCAGAGCGCAATGAGCAGATCGAAATCGTAGGCCGTACTGTTCCCTTGCTCCGGCACCCACTGCATCAGGGGGGCGATAGTCTCGGAGAGTATTTGTACGGTGGGCGGGGCAAGTTGTTTGAGTACGCCGTCCTGGAGCACGGTTTTTACCTCGTGCCATTTTTCACGGACCGAGATGGTTTTCATGTCCAGAGATTGAATATCCTGTTTCAGAAGGCTGGTGGCCAGGTCGCAGACAGCATATGCGGCCTGTTGCTGCGCGTATTTTGCAAATTCCAGCCGGGCTTCGAAGAGGCGTTGCATCAACCCTTTGCCGTTGCCTTTTCCCGTCTCGGGTTTGTCGACATCGAAGTATTCGAAGTTCTGCCAATGATCGAAAATGCGGAATTTCTTCTTATGTTTTCCCACATCGAAAAGATTCTCGCACTGACGTGTGCCGCGCCCGATCATTTGCCAGAATTTGACCTTGGATTTCACCGGCTTCGCAAAGACCAGATTGACCACTTCGGGAACGTCCACGCCCGTGTCGAGCATGTCCACGGAGATGGCGATGGTCGGTTGTTTTGTTTTTTCCTTGAATTTGTCCAGCAGCTCGTCGGCTCTGGAATCTTCCGAAACAATGACTTCGCAAAACGATCCGCCGTATTGGGGGTAGTTTTTGTCGAACAGCTCTTTGAGGCGTCTGGCGTGGGCCTTGTTGCGGGAAAAGATGATGGACTTTCCTGGCTGCTGTCCGCTCCCGTCCCTGATGCCGTTTTCCATCAGGTTGCGAAGGATGAGCGTATTGGTGTTCTCGCTGGTGATGGTTTTTTCCAGCTCCGCCGGATCGTAATCATAGAGCTCGGGATCTTCGCCGTCCTCTTCGAGCTGTTTTATCTGCTGGTCCGTCAGCCCCCCGTATTTGATGCCGCGCTTCAGGAACTGGGTGGAATGGGAAAACACTTCCATGGGGACCAGGGTATGGTCGGCCACGGCCTGTTCGAAGTCGTACAAGGCCGTGGGGTCCTGGTCTTCACAGCCAAAAAGCGAGAAAGTGTTTTTCTGGACCATTTTGATGGGGGTCGCGGTAAGTCCGACCTGCAGACCGTCGAAATACAGAAACAGATCGCGGTATTTGTTGTAGATGGAACGGTGGGATTCGTCCGCGATGATCAGATCGAAATAACCGGGGTCGTATTCCTGAAAAAAATCCATCATGGCGGGATAGGTAGCGATATTGATCCGCTTGTCCCGTCGTTCTTTTGAAGCCGAGTTGAGAACGTTGACGCCTTCGGAGAGGTAATTGCCGAAGGCGTTTTTGGCTTGTTTGCGCAGTTCTTTGCGGTCGCACAGGAAAAGAACGTGACGGATCCAGCCCGCGCGGTAGAGCACGTCCGCCAAAGAAACCGCCACCCTGGTTTTGCCCGTACCGGTGGCCATGACGATGAGCGCCTTGCGGTGTTTGTTGGTAAAGCGCTCGATCACGTGTTTGATGACGTTGTGCTGATAGGTTCGTCCGGCGATGTCGGAGCGCTGGGTGATCGAATCCAGCGGCAGTTTGTCCGCGCGCTGGTTGTTTACCAGATATTGCAGGCTCTCTTTGGAGTAGAAACCGAATAGCCGGCGCGTATGATAGCCCTGCGCGTCATCCAGCATCTTGATGTCGTAGCCGTTGGTGTAAAAGATGACGGGGCGTTGTCCGAATTTTTCCTCACAGCCGTCGGCATAGCATACGGCCTGGGTCTTGCCCGTTTCCACGTCTTTGGAAGTCTTTTTGGCTTCGATAACGGCCAGCGGTTTTCCGTTGTCATCCATGAGGACATAATCGGCAATGCCTGTGCCGGAGTCGTTGGACTTGTCCGGAACCGGGACCTCCTGCCAGACCTCTTCAGTATTTTTTCCCTCCACTCCGACATTCCATCCCGCATCCATGAGCATGGTGTCGATGAGCCGTCTGCGGGTTTCTTTTTCGCTGAAGCCCAGTTCGTTGGAAGTGTTTTGTCCGAGATGGAGGAGCGCCTCGTATTCCTGGGCTTTTTGTTCGGCGGTTTCACGCGCCAGGCGTTCGGCTTCGAATTTTACGAGAAGCTCTTTGAGCTGGTTGTCCTTGTCTTCTTCTGCTTCGTGTCGCTTACGGACAACGGCCTTTGGCGGGCGTTCGGCTTCGCCCTTCGGGCGAATGAACGTCTGCGGACATTGTTCCTTGGTTCCTTTGCGCGAGGCGACGAACAGCCAGCGGGCGATATCAAAGGCGTCATGCAAAGCGCCAAGCGCTTTTTCCGGGGTGGATGCTTCCCCGTGAGCGGCTTTGTTTCCTTGAATGCGGATAAAGTGAAGCTTGGAAAGGACTGCCTCCGGAACTTTGGCCTTGAAATCCTCATCGTTGAGCAGATCGAAAAGGTTCGATTCCGGCAGACGCGAAAGTTTGAGCGTACGATAAACCCACTCCACGGTGCGTTCGTTGAACTGGCGTAGTTTTACCAGCGCGCTGGAGGGATCGCTCCAGACGTATTTTTCGGCGTATGCGCCGAGAGCTGCCAGATCTTCCCAGTGTTCCCGGATGAACTCAAAATTGATGGAATTCATGTAGTCCTCATGCATGCCTTAGTTGATAGCAACCAGCGTACCATTATTCGGTTACGCCGTATTTTTTGAGCCAGTTCGTCAGGGTCTGATAGTTGGAAAGTCCAAGGAGTTTGGTGGCTTTGGCCTTGTTCCCGCGCGATTCGTCAAGCGCTCGTTCGAGATAATGACGCGCAACCGTATTGATCAGCTCGGGCAGGTTGAATTCTTCGCTCAACGTACGGTTCAATATCTTGGCCTGCGGATCCGGAGTAGCGCAGATCAAGGATTCCCGGATGTCGTCGCTGCGTATGACGGGGCCTTCGGCCCAGATGGACGCCCTGCGGAGCGTATTCAGCAGCTCGCGTACGTTGCCCGGCCAGGGGTGCTGCATAAGAAGATTTGTTGCGGAAGCGGAAAGTTTCTTATGCGTATATCCGGGCTCTTCCGCGCTTTCTGCGTTGACCTGATCGAGGAGCGCGTCAATGAGCAGGCTCAGGTCGCCCGGACGTTCTTTGATCGGCGGCAGGTGCAGCATCGCTACCGCCAGCCGGTAAAAAAGATCCGAGCGAAAACGCCCGGCGGCGACCTCTTCCGTGAGGCTGCGATTGGTGGCTGCAATGACGCGTACGTTTACCTTTTTCGGAATCGAAGTACCCAGCCTGAGCACTTCGTCTTCCTGCAACGTACGCAGGAGTTTTACCTGGGTGAGCAGCGGGAGCTCGCCGACTTCATCAAGAAACAGGGAACCGTTGTCCGCAGCCTCGAAATAGCCTGCTTTCGTGCTGTCAGCACCGGTAAAAGCGCCTTTCATGTGACCAAAAAGTTCGGATTCGACGAGTTCGGAAGGAATGGCGCCGCAGTTCACAGCAATAAAAGGCTGGTCTTTTCTGGGGCTGGCCTTGTGGATGGCTCTGGCCAGCAATTCCTTGCCCGTACCTGAAGCGCCTTCAATCAGTACGGGAACGGAACGGGGAGCTGCTCTTCGCGCCTTGAGGATCACACGCCGCATTACTTCGCTGCGGTGGACGATGTCGTCGAATTCCGGCGCATCGGGGGGCAACCCGGCGCTGAGCCGTTCGAGTCTTTTGTCCGGCCCTTTGAAAAGATTGGGGATGAAATCGGCTGCGATATCAAAAGGCACAGAAGCGGTTTGAACGCCGTGCTGCTGCGAAGACTCTATGAGTTCGGCAGGAAAGCGCGTTTTAGCCAGAATGATCCAGACAGCGGCCATTGCCGGGGTGCCCGGACTGAGGTGGAATGTCAGCTTCGCGGAATCGGCATCGTCAATGGTGCTGCCGACGACTGAAATCACCTGTTCGTAAATTTCTCCAAAATGGGTAGGGGAGGAAAGCGTGCAGTGATGCGTTGTGATAGGTGCGGAGGTGAGAGTCGTCAGCCATTCAACGTAAACGTTTGTCTCATCCGCAGGGTAATTGTTGATGAGGATGACTCCATCATAGGCGCGCTCAGTAACTGCCTGCGCAATGGGGCCGAGCCCGAGAGATTCGGATTCCGTTCGTGCCCGAAGATCAGTTCTCCCCACCCAACAGAATAAGAGCTTTTGCATGGGGATAAGTTACAAGATCGTTTACATGTTCACAAGATTTTTTATGATTTTTCAGGTTGTGCTATATGGTCATTGCTCCATAGCGCACGTAAATTCAGATATAAAAAGGTAAAAATGGCTTTGGCATGTTCTTTTCAATGGAGAGGCAATGCCGCAGAGGATTGAAGGTGGCTATTCGGACAAGCTGGAGACTATCATGAGAATGACACGAAGATCCTTTCTTACATTTTTGGGAGCCGTATCTCTCACTGGTGCGGCAATCAATCAGAAGCGAACAGGGGCGGCCCCAAAGGTGACAGTGATCAACCTGTTTTCAGTTGCAGGGCTGCAATATTATCAAGGACCGCAAATCGCGGGGAGTCTCGTCTCCGGTGATACGCTCCGGCTTATTCCCGAACCGGGCAATGCATATGATGGCTTTGCTGTGGAGATATTTCAAGGGAAGAACAAATTGGGCTACGTGCCTCGGAGCGATAACAGGCACATCAGCAGGATGCTCGCACAAGGTGTAAATCTTTATTGCGAAGTGCTTGAAGTGACCCCGGATCGATTGCCCTGGAGCGGCGTACGGGTACAGGTTTCATTGATCGAAAAGGTTTGAATGCAGCAGGGAGGGAAGCAAAGTAACGGTCAAAACAACTCCTTCTACTCACGCGCGTAGCCCTGGCATACTGTATTCCTCAACCAAGGAGGAGAAAGTATGGCGGCAAGTTCGAAGGGACGGACATCGGCTGAGGAGATCGAGAGATGGCGCAGGCACATTGAGAGCTGCAAGCACAGCGGCCTGAGTCAGGAGGCGTACTGCAGGCAGCACGGGATATCCAAGAGTACGCTGGGGTATTGGAAGCGCCGGTTCGAGCGGGATGCAGCATACGGCGATATTCCGACCGTGGTTCCCGTTCCCATGCATTTTATCCCGGAGAGAGGGCCGTGCGAACCACTGCAGCTGCACATTGGAGAGCGCTACCGGATTGAGATCCGGGAAAATTTCAATCCCGCGCTTCTGAAAAAATTGCTGCGTACGTTGGAGCGGCTGGAATGAATCCGTTCGGTCCGCACACCAAAATATTTCTGGTCCTGCGCAACGGACATGCGCAAAGCCATTGACGGGCTCGCGCTGCTGGTGGCCGATCATCTGGAGCGGGATGCCTTTTCAGATCATTTGTTCGCCTTCTGCAACCGCGGCCGGACCATCATTAAAATTCTCTACTGGAATCGCAACGGGTTTTGCCTGTGGTAAAAGCGCCTGAAAAAGGAACGCTTTCACTGGCCCGAAACCGCGGCTGAAATCCTCGAGCTCGGCCAGCGCGAGCTTGCCTGGCTTTTGGACGGATTTGCCCCCCTCACGTTGCGTGGACATCGGAAGCTGAACTACTCGACACTTTGTTGAAAACATTGCAAATATTATTTTCTAATCATATTTCAAATAGTTATGTGTAATATGCGCAGTCATGAACACTTCGTTTCTTCCTGACGATCCTGCCGCGCTCAAGGTCATCCTCGCCGACAAGGACGCTTACATCGCGCAGCTCGAAGAACAGATTCGTTTCTTCAAGGCCCTGCAGTTCCTGGCCAAATCAGAAAAAGCCAGGCCGCGCCGGAACGAAGACCAGTACTCGCTTTTTGACGAGGCCGAGATGGTTGCCGCTGAGCCGGAAGAACCGGAGGCCGAAGCTGACGAAATCACCGAAGTTGCCGGGCATACGCGCAAAAAGTCGGGCCGTCGGCCGATTCCGCGCGTGGAGGTCGTCCACGACATTCCCGAAGAAGAGAAAATCTGCGCCTGCGGTTGCCAACTCACGCGGATCGGCGAGGAAGTCAGCGAAAAACTGGACTTCATTCCGGCCAAAGTCCAGGTCATCCGCCACATCCGCCCCAAATACGCCTGCCGCGGGTGCGAGGGCGTGGAGGACGACGGACCCACGGTACGCACCGCTTCCATGCCGCTGCAGCTGATCCCGCAGGGAATCGTGACGCCGAGCCTGCTGGCCTACATTCTGGTCGGCAAATTCGCGGACGGCCTGCCGTTTTACCGGCAGCAGAACATGTTCGAACGCATCGGCATCGACATTTCGCGCGCCACCATGTCCGGCTGGGCGCTCCGGGCCGCGCGGGCCTGCGAACCGCTGGTCGCTCTGCTCAAACAGGAAATCCGCTCCGGCCCCATCATTAATATGGACGAAACCACGGTCCAGGTTTTGAAGGAGCCGGGCCGAAAAAACACAAGTAAATCATACATGTGGGTGGCGAGGGGAGGCCCGCCCGAGCATCCGGTCCTGCTGTTTCATTACGCTCCCGGCCGCGGCGGCTCGGTGGCCGCAGAGATCGTCGGTGATTTCAAGGGTTTTTTGCAGACCGACGGGTATATCGGCTACACCGGCCTGGGCGAACGCGAAGGCATCACGCATGTGGGCTGCCTGGCGCACGTACGGCGGAAGTTCAAGGACGTGCTCAAGGCCGCTCCCAAAAAAGGCAAGACCTAAGTCGGCACGGCTCAGACCGTCTTGAATCTGATCCAGAAGCTGTATCACCTCGAAAAGCAGGCTCGTGAGGCAAAGCTGCCGCCCGAAGACATCTACGCCATGCGTCAGGAACGGGTGAAGCCGCTGCTGGAGAAAATCAAGAAGCTGCTGGTCGACCGCGAGAAAAGCACACCGCCCAAATGGAGTTGACCCGATTTCGTGGACAAGTAATCCTTTGAGAAGGAGGAGTTCACGATGCCACCAACACACCCGCCATATTCTGCAGAATTTCGGAGGCAGATGATTGAGCTTGTTCGCTCAGGCCGCAGCCCTGATGAACTCGCGAAGGAGTTCGAGCCCTCTGGGCAAACGATTCGCAATTGGGTCCGCCAAGCAGATCTTGACAGCGGTCGACGTCAGGACGGGCTCACAACTTCGGAACGTGAAGAACTGAACAGATTACGCCGCGAAAACAAACGACTTCAAGAGGAACGGGAGATATTGTCAAAAGCAGCGGCTTGGTTCGCCAAGGAGGCCGACTCGACTACGCGGAAGCGTTCGAGTTCGTGATGGCGAATCGGGCCAAGTATACCGTGTCCACGCTTTGCCGGGTTCTGGGCGTCTCCCCCAGCGGCTACTATTCGTGGACAAAACGGCCGCTTTGCCGCCGGGCAATTGAAGATGCAATTTTGACGGCGAGAATTCTCGAAATTCACCGAACATCGCGGAAAACTTACGGCGCTCCTCGAATTCATTTCGAATTGCTGGAGCTAGGGTTCACCGTAAGCCAAAAACGTGTAGCTCGTTTAATGCGGGCTGAGGGTGTGCGCGGAGCATGCAGACGGCGTTGGATTCGCACTACTATTCGGCGGGATCGAATTCGTCCAGCCCCTGATTTGGTCAACCGGAAATTCACGGCCTCAGCTCCGGATCAACTCTGGGTGGCAGACATTACCTATGTCCCTACCTGGGAGGGCTTTTTGTTTCTCGCCGTCGTCCTTGATGTATTCAGTCGTCGTATCGTGGGATGGGCGATGGCCAGTCACATGAAGACCGACCTCGTGCTCAATGCACTGGAAATGGCCATGAAGCAACGCCATGCACACGACGTAATCCACCACTCGGATCAAGGATCGCAGTATACGTCGTGTCGATTCGGAGATCGTTGCCAAGCATTGGGTATTCGGCAATCCATGGGCTCTGTTGGGGATTGTTTTGACAACGCCATGTGCGAAAGCTTCTTCGCATCCCTGGAATGCGAGTTGCTCTGGCAAAACAGCTTCCGTTCAAGGCAGGAGGCGAAACTGGCAATATTTGCTTTTATTGAAGGCTGGTACAACACGCATCGGCGACATTCTGCTCTCAACTACATGTCGCCCTTGGCTTATGAAAAAGAGTACGGGCTCGCTTCATGAGGCCCAAAGCCGAAAATCGTCCACAGAATCGGGGGAACTCCATTGAATCTCACATCCGATCACGGGGTGAAGAAAAAATTGATCAGGAAGAAAATAAACACCCCACCCGCCGTTGGGTTGTGGAACGGACCATTGCCTGGCTGAAAGTTTTTCGTGGAATTCGTACCCGGTATTGCCGCTATTTGAGCAATTTTGAAGCATCAGTAAAGTTGGCCTGTGCAATTATTATTTTCAGAAAAATCAAACAAGAGGCATCTGAACAATCATGCAACTACCATGCCGGATGTCTTCTTGGTACGGATCATCCCCGCGCGTGCGGGGAACACGTATGTCTCGGTCTCCTGCTCGTCAATCCACGCGGATCATCCCCGCGCGTGCGGGGAACACAACGATTACGCGTTTGAGCAGCGCACCCTGAACGGATCATCCCCGCGCGTGCGGGGAACACGCAACCTCAAGCTGCCCTGAAGATGAGCGAGGCGGATCATCCCCGCGCGTGCGGGGAACACATTCATCGCAATGATAGCTTTGAACTCGGTTGCGGATCATCCCCGCGCGTGCGGGGAACACTGTTGCGGACCATGCGCCTTTCTGATCGGGACCGGATCATCCCCGCGCGTGCGGGGAACACTTACGCCTATTTGTTAACAAGCCATGCAATAGCGGATCATCCCCGCGCGTGCGGGGAACACCAAGCCCGCCGATAACATCAAAGGTGATTTGTCGGATCATCCCCGCGCGTGCGGGGAACACGCTTCGGCCCTGCAAAATTCTTTCAAGATTTACGGATCATCCCCGCGCGTGCGGGGAACACCGCACAACAACGAACGGTACGTCAAAAAAGTGCGGATCATCCCCGCGCGTGCGGGGAACACGTATTTGCAGTATCGTCTGGACACGACTCAGTCGGATCATCCCCGCGCGTGCGGGGAACACTTTCAGGACGCGTTCTGGGGTGGAGTTGAGCACGGATCATCCCCGCGCGTGCGGGGAACACATGGGGCGGAATACCGAAAAAGCGGCAAATATCGGATCATCCCCGCGCGTGCGGGGAACACAGTATCTACATCCTATTATTTTCTATGCATTTTTCAAATAGCTGTTCAGCCACCAAAACATGTACACTCTAACTATAGAGTATCTCATCACTTTTTTCGCCAGAATCCGCATCCTGCTGGCGGGGTAAAAACGAAACCAAGCGTACGCCGTCCATCTCTTTAGGAATACGCCGATTTTCTCCCAGTGTTTCAAAGGAAAAACCGCCCTCGGCCTTCGAACTCCAGGCCATCACCGCATTGCCCTCGGTGAGTCCTTCACGAACGGTCTCCCAAATCATTTCCCGCACGCGGAGCGAATAATTCCCTACATACACGCCCGCGCGAATTTCCAGCAGCCAGACGGCAAGCCTGCCGCGCAAGCGCGGCGGCGCGTTTTCAAGCACGATGACCAGCATCATCCGCCTCCTTTTCCACAAAAGCCGGACCCACCTGATCCTCATACGGGGGCGGCGGTTGTTTGCCACCGGCCGCAAGCACCTCTTCTATGGTGGGAATAATCATTTTAAGAATCCGCTGTTCGCGAAAGGCGTCCCGACAGCGCCGCCTTACCTCGCCTTCCACATCCTCATGCGGCTTCGCAGCCACCTGAAAGGCTATTGGCACCACAGTGTCGAACTTGAACAAATCCGCCACATCAAACACGAAGGACCTGGCTTTGCCGGTATGCAGAAAACCGATGGCCGGAGCATACCCCGCGGCCAGAATAGCGGCCTCACTTAAGCCGTACATGCAGGCCGTGGCCGCGGACAGACATCGGTTTATCACATCGCCGCTGCCCCAGTTGTTCGGGTCGTAGTTGCGTTTGGTCCATTTCACTTTGTACTGCCGGGCCAGAATTTCATAGATCTTGCGTACGCGAGTGCCTTCCACACCGCGCAACTGATCCACGCTCCGCCGGGAAGGCGGCTCCTCCCCAAACCGGAAGGCGAACATCTTGCGTACGACCTTCAACCGCGCTTCCGGCTCCAATGCCAGCGAAGCCTGATACAGCAACTTGTCCGAACGCGCGCCGCACGTGCGGGGGAACACATCGCAACATATTCTGGCAACCCTGCCGTTGTAGGATCATCCCCGCGCATGCGGGGGGAACAAGCATGCCCGGCTGCGCCCTGGCGCTGACGCAAATCCGCAAGCTGGGACTTATACTGGACAAGCTCGCCTATAAGCTTTTTGTCCATGGAATCTTTCGCCAGTTCTTTGCGCAATCCTTGCGCCTTTAGTGTCGTCGTGGTATAATTTTATTGACTTTTCCCGAAAGTACGGCCCGACAACAAAGCTAATGCCAATGTTTCTCATGATTGAATGTGCAATCCTACTTTTTCTGGTGTTGTTCGCTCTCGGCGCTTTCTTCGGATTCGCCAAGGGAGTCATAGCCCCGTTGCTGCCGCGCTGGCCGCAACGTCTAAAAAAGGGCTACAGTTACGATCCCGACCGCTTGGCCGGGCCTAAAGGCAAACTCCCCTAAAGCAGCTTTTTCTTGCCGACTTGGGTGTGACACGCCGCCAAGCGTCCAGTTTCAAATCAATCCCCGCACCCGCGGGGAACACGATCCCATCACGCCGCTGAAAGGCACTAACACCGGAATCATCCCTGCGCGTGCGGGAAACACATGGCCAGAGATAAGTTCGAGGCCAGCGGCGACGGATCATCCCCGCACCCGCGGGGAACACCCGATATCTTCAGCCCAGCGCTCTTCGTAGCCCGGATCATCCCCGCACGCGCGGGGAACACGCGGAGTTGGCTCTTTCCAATTTCTATGCATTTTTCAAAGAGCAACACCGCACCAGACAAACCTTCTCTAACTGGTGAGTGTATCTGCACCTTTTTTGATAAATCCGCATCGCCCCGAGGCCGTAATCAAACCAGGCATGCGCCCTGTTCGATGAAAAGGAAGGTCAGCCTTTCCTTGAAGGCATAGGGGTGATGGATTCCTGTTTTTGCTTACTTTTTCTCGCCTTTTTGCAAAGTCTGCACGCGGCGCAATACATGACTTCGTTTATACGTGGCGAAGGATATCGCATTGTCGCGCAGACTGTCTTTTCCCAAAACGAAATCTTCCACCTCAATCTGGCGGGTAAACTGTTCCACCGAACTGCTCCCAAGAAGTAATTGGAAAGCCTTTTCACGACTTTCAACCAATCCTGCCAAAACAGGGATCGATGGGATGCAGGATTTGCGTCCCAGCCACAGGCCCCATACAGGGTCTGCCAAAGCTTGGGCAACATCTGAAAGCAACGGCCCGTCTCCCTGCAATACGACACCGAATGATGCATCCATTAAATACGTGCGACGGGTGATATGACAGTCTTTGATTCCTCCTGTGGCCCGCAACGTCCCTTGGACCGTATGAAAATCGATAAGCCTGCGCACAGGCAATTCCTTTTCTTTCAATTTCCTGGGGAGGGCGACAGCGGTCATTCGCAATCGGGCGAACCGTTCAAGAAACATCTGTTCGTCTTCGCCGCCACGAATATACCCCAGTGCTGCGCAACACATGCCAGCAATTGCACTTTTGGTAGGCATGAGAGCACTACCTCTGAGGTCAAACTGACTCTCCACCCCCCAGGACTGCAAGGGGCCCTGCAAACGCAAGGCAAGAAAAGAATCAGTCGACATACTTCACCATCCCTTCTAAAAGCCCAGAAAAACTGCAATCAGGGATAACCAGCTCTTTTTCTGCTTTTATTCCCCAAATATCAGTCAAATTCTTATATTCCTGTTTCAAAAGCTCCACGGATGCTTCGAAATATCCTTTTGCGGAACGTCTCACAGGCTGTTCAAATGCGTTGACCAACTGGATGGGATGGCCCTTTTCCCGGACCACCCCCAACACATAGCCGGGAAGTGTATTGCCGTTCATGGTATTTTTGCGTGCGCCGGGCATGGCCATGATCACGGACTTGATGAAAGTCTTCACCACTGCCTGGCGTTCTTCTTTGTTCAGGCATCCCAGATGAGCCTGGTCGGTCAGCATGTCCAGATTTAGTGCGGCGAAACGATAATATGTGGCGGAGTTGAATTCCAACGTTGAGGTCATTCCGGCGCCGCTTTCCTCCTTTGGCTGCAGATCATCCACTGCAGAGAAAAAATCGATTTCATTATCGGTCTTGTGCGTGGAAATGGCGTGGGAGAACATGGATGCCCCGTCGATGCTCAAAGATTGATCGTTGGCGACCATCCGGCCAAAAAGCATGATATCCGCTGCGTCTTTCAGTTTGGCGGCGTTAATGGCCTTTATGGCCTTTTTTATATCCTTGGTCTCCGCGTACGCTTTGGCCATTGTTTCGATTTCCAAGGGGGACAGAAAATACAGAGTTTTCGACTTCACTTTATCCTTGGATTTAGCGTCCCTATTCACCAGCTTGTCCACAATCTCTTCAGCACCTTTTTGGGCGTCTTCATTTGACAATCCGGCGGCAAGCATTTCCTGGAACAGGGGGGCAAACATCAGACGCGTCCTTTCTCCTTTGAACAATTCAGGAGACTCTTCCTTGGCGAATTCACGGATGGCTCGCTTCCAGCATTGGCTGGAAACACGTGCGCGTTGAATGCCACCGAAAACGGCTGTCTTTGGCGAATTGAGATCGTCCCGGTTGAGGCAGGCAACAGGTACGGACTGAAGGATGTGTAATTCAAGATGTTTCATGATCTTTCTCCTGAATAGATTTGTTAGAGAGCTACCGGGGCGAGAAGCAACAAGCCATAGCCGAAGCTTTTTGCTCCTCCCAGACCGCAACGATAGGTTTGCATAAACAGATCTTTGTCTGTGACGGTCAGGACGCCGCGAAACTGTACGCCCCCATGTGTTCCTGTCTTGCCGTTTCTACGAAAATAGCTTTTACTTACAGTGCTGATCTCCAAAGGCGCGTCTTCCTCTATGCGAAATCCGCCCGGCACGTCCTTGCCTTCAGAATCACGGCAACGTCGCACCTCCCCCTTTCTCCGAAGCCACGCCCGCAAATCATCCTCTTTGATAAGAGGAACCCGTTTTCCTTTTTCCAGAAGGATTCCGTTTACATCTTTCACGATTGTCTTGGTGGGATTGGCCCGGATATCAAAGACATAATGATCGTGCGAAAAGAATGAAGGAGCTATTTCCTTGCTGGCAAAATCTTCAGGTTCGCACCAGGCGGGGCATGTGGGACTTTTCTCACTGACCAGCCAAATCTGATAGCCTTCCTGTGATTCATCTATACGTGTCAAAAAATCACGGCGATCATGAGCTTCTGCCTTGGGAAAACACTGCCAGGCACCTTTATGCCAGGCGTAGCTGTCAAAAAACCTATTCTCACGCACCGCGTTGAAATCCACCGACATGCGGGTGATCCAAGTCATGACTGCGCCTCCTGCTCATTCAACTGCTTTTTCTCTTCTGCTGCAGGTATATTCCAAAATGAGGCCGCCCATTTTGCTTTTGTCCGATCTCCCCAATATTTCATGTCCATACGTAAGGATTCATAGTTGACTGGAATATCATAAGACTTTGCCATAAGAATCATGCGCAAAACGCGGCCTTGCAACTCGTCACCGTATTCAGCCGCCAGCAGGTGCTGAAAACGACGCTCCACAGGGGTGAGTTTGCTTTCATCGTTATTCCCGCCTTCCCGCTTCCTATCGATGGCCTTGCACACCGCTCCAAAGTCACCTTTACCTGTTTCGCTGGGATGTGTTGCATAGAGTCCGGCAATCAGCGCATCCACATCATTAGTGACATCCACTCCCAGACGCCCCAGAGAAGGCCAGGCTCGCTGCTGTTTGCTGGGTACGTACACGCAACGCAGGTTGGCCATCATTCCTCTGTCCTCTTTATGCTTGCGAAGCCTCTCCATCAGTCCACTCATACCGTCTCCTTGTTTTTCAGACGTTCGAATGTTTCGGATTTTGCGT
This sequence comes from Desulfovibrionaceae bacterium, assembly GCA_963677785.2. GTDB lineage: Bacteria > Desulfobacterota > Desulfovibrionia > Desulfovibrionales > Desulfovibrionaceae. The sequence continues at coordinate 2,743,829 of CAXXDH010000003.1, forward strand.
ATTGCAGCTTGCGCAATCCTTTGACAAATCCACGCATCATTCGCGGTGTATCCTGGCCGCAAGCAGTGCTGTAAGCATCACGTGCGGCGAAATAACACATATGGCACCAAGCTTTTTCTGTGGCAGATGTTTTGTCGCTTCCCAAGGACTGGACATGGTCCATAAGTACGGAAAGCTGCTTTTCCACCTGTGTCCAGTAATGAGTTGTGGCTTTAGCGTGGAGATTGCCTTGGAGCGTGAGCTTTTTGGTCCCTGCGCTTTTCAACCTTCCTTCCCATCCTACATCGATTTCTTTGCGGTAGCTCTCCACTGCCCAACCGAGACTTTTGGCAACAAATTCACTGTAAGCAACTCCGGCTTCGTACAGCCTGCGCCCTTTCACTGTGAACATGTTGGCAGGGATGTGAAAGACGGATTCTACAGTATCGAGGATTTTCGCCTGATTCCTGCCCAAAGCCGCTATGAGCAGATCAAACGATTCTCCCTTCGGAATGGCGCTCAAACAAAGCGGTCCGCCATTGTCAGGAGCCCGCTTTACCATCAGCGCCCCCAGTTCACGCCATAACGCTCTATCAGGCCGAAAGGATAAAAGATTTCGTGTTTCTTCACCTTTCACATGGTTAATACTTACAGTGGCTGTGGGCTCTTGAGGGAAGCCATCCGCGTAGGTCGGATACACAAGTCCGTCCCCCAGGAGCATCACATTCTGACCTGGAAACACTTTCATAAGCCTCTTGAGGGGCACGAGACGCCCCATATAACTTGTTGTTGCATTGGCGATAGCCAGCTCATCACTTCTGGAGCTTGGAACCTGTTCCCAGACAGGGCGCCCTATTTCTCTTTCTCCATAGCTAAAAATAACCTGTTCATATGTTGGCGTATTCCATAGCACCGTTTCTTTTAGGTTGGCGCAACGAATGAAAGCATGAGCCATGGAGGCTGGAGCACAGGGAGCATCTTTGGATGTTTTAATACTTTGCAAGCCATCCCAGTATACTTGGGACATCGTTCCGCCAAGCGAAAAGCACTGAAATGTCAGCATGGAGAGGATAACATCTTCAATAGGGATTTTACGTTGTTCCGACAGCCCCTCATGATCAAAGCAAGTCGAGGCGTTCCCGGTTGCCATGGAAAAATTCAGCGTTGATACCGGAGTCCATTTTTCAACTGCTTTGTCCTTCCTAGCTCCAGGCTTCTCTTTGGTGATGGACGCCATCTGCAGCCATGGCTTTTCCGGGTGAAACAATTCAAAAGAGTCCTTCCATGTGTTCAGGTAATCGTCCACCGCTTCCGGCAGGATTTCCGGAGCACTTTCCCATTCGTCCTCATCCTTTGGTCCATTAATGGAGGCATGTGTAATACAAACGAAAAGACGCATCAAAGCAACGCGCTCGTGGGGACGAACATTAAGGTCTGTGTAACGTTCTCCGTGGGCCAGAGCCTCAAGCAAACTTATTCGTTTGGGAATTCCATTGAGATCGACAACAGGTATCCAAGCATCCATCGCTACATTCATCTTTCCTCCTTTCAGGACTCGCCAGCGACGACAAATCCTAAATCATCGGTATAAGTGAAGCGCTTTTTGGGCATGAGTTCATGTATCGTGCAACTACTATCGTCATGGACAATGCAGGCGGCATGTTTCCCATGTACATATCGCTTAAGGCCATGCACTGCACCTGCACCTGCACCAGGAATAAAATATTCTGGAACGCGTACCATATTTTTGTGAATGCCCTGAGCAACGGACAGGTTGAATGCTTCACCAGCAAAAGAAATTCGGGTGTCATCCAGGAGTTGGGCATTCTCACGTGATAGTTCTCTACATAGTACAAGCGGAATGGAGGGAACTTCATTTAGCCGGGTCTGGCAACCTTCCATGTCCTTCAAAACAGGTTGCCAAGGATTTGTATTTCTTGTGGCCAATTTTTTATGAAAAGTATCAGTTTCGAAACTCTTCCTTTCAAGTTCGATCCAAGATTTCGGTATGTCGTTCTTTTCTCGATACGTCAGTTCAATTAGTTCGCGTATCTGTCCGGGTAAAACAACAGAAATCCTATCTGACCAAACTTCGAGCGTACGTAGCAGTATATAGGCTGAATAAATCCGAGCTTTTTTACCCAGGGAAGCAACAATACTTTCTGGATTCATTTCACTAAATTCTTCCAGTGAAGAATCCTCCTGCAGGATGTAAACACGCGGAATATCAATCGGACGTCCTTCTCGATAATGACGCCAAAGCCTGCCAATCCGTTGTAGAAGCATGTCCGAGGGGGCCAACTCTGTCACTAACAAGTCGGCGTCCAAGTCCACGCTTTGCTCGACCACCTGGGTGGACACAAGGATAGAGCCGCAACGACCGTGTCCATCTTTGCCAAAACGCTCCATCCACTCATTTTCAAGTTGCTTTCGGCGCCAGAACGGAAAGCGAGAATGCAGCAGTCCAATGGGAAAAGCCTCTCCAATCTCTGATTTCAATCGCTGATACGTCTGCTGCGCGGCATCTACGGTATTGTGGATCCACAATACCGCTCCTCCATCGTGAGCTAAGGAAATGACTTCCTCATATGCTTTTTCAATTTTTACGAATTCAACGGAAATGTCTTTGGATTTTGGCGAGGTCGTCGCTTCTACCACAACCGAACCTTGTTCATCGAGTCCAGATATCAACGGGAATGGCGCAACCAGATCTGCAGACATGGATTTTTCATCGCTTGAAGCACCAGGGAACAATCCTCTGCGCCGCGCCCCGGTCAACGTGGCTGAGAGGATAATCACCGTACAGCCAAGTTTGGTCAGTTCTTCTACTAAAACATCTATGAGCGTACCGGTGTACAAATCATAGGAGTGAATTTCATCAAGAATAACGACTTTGCCGGACAGTGCGAAACGCCGGACAAAAAAATGCTTCGCAGCTACAACACTGAGCAGGGCCTGATCCACAGTGCCCACACCAAAAGGTGCAAGCAAAGCTCGTTTGGGCGAAGAAAACCAATCCACTGCACAATACGCATCTTCATATGTCGCATCGGCGTTTATTTGTATGGGAGGGTAGACGTCCATGAGCCAGGAATTGCCATGAATTAACCGGGCTGCGCGTGGTTCTTCCATGATTGCCTGTACGAATTTAATCAGGTTCTTCGACGAAACATGTGGAATTCAGTCTTGTTGACTGCACAACCTAATGCACTGTAGCTAACAACCTCCAAGAAGGAGGTAACCTATTGTGAACGCGAACGATCTGCTGACATTGGGTCTTGGACTGACCGCCCCCTGGAAGGTCGTTGATCAGACGCTGGACCTTGAAAAGACGCCGAGTGAGTTGCGTCTTGATATCCAAGCCGAACGGGGATCGCTTTACCCTTGTCCGGAGTGCGGCACACCTTGCAAGGCCCATGATTTCAAAGAATACACTTGGCGTCATCTCAACTTTTTCCAGCACCACTGCTTGATCACGGCCAGGGTCCCGCGCGTCCGGTGTGCGCAGCATGGTTTGGGACGGGTTGCAGTGCCTTGGGCGCGTCCCGGCAGCGGTTTCACCCTTCTTTTTGAGCAGGTGATCATGACGTTGGCGCGGGAAATGCCTGTAGCAACCATTGCGGGCTTCGTGGGCACAACCGACAACAGGCTTTGGCGTGTCATCAACCACTATGTCACCGAGGCAATGAAGAAAATTGATCTTCGTAACCTGGAGGCGTTTGGCCTGGATGAAACGTCCTATAAGCGGGGCCACAAGTATGTCACCGTGTTCATTGACCTGGACCGTGATACCCGGCCCGTTGTTTTCGCCACCATTGGGAAAGGCAAAGAAACTGTCGAACGATTTAAAGCGCATCTGAAGAAAAAGGGAGGTGCGCCTGATCGGGTGTTGGAAGTCGTGAGCGACATGTCCGGCAGCTTTGTGGGCGCTGTGGGTGAGCATTTCCCAAACGCCGAGATAACGGTGGATTGGTTCCATGTGGTGCAACTGTTCACGAAAGCCGTGGATGATGTCCGTAAGGCCGAAGCCAGAAACCGTGAATTGCCTAAAGGGACGAGATGGGGCGTTCTCAAAGGGAGAGAAACCGCCAAAACACAAACTCAGGCTGAGGCGCTTCAGGAGCTGGAGAGTGAGGCATATGCAACTGGAATCGCATATCGAATCAAGGAGCAGCTGCGGTGAATACGGCAAGCGGAAACCAGCCATGCGGCGAAATGGCGGGCGACGAACTTCATCAATTACGCCCGCGAAAAGGTGCAGGACGAGCCGCTTCTCAGTTCCGTCAGGATCGCGCTGAAAACTTTTGAAAAGCACTTGGATCGTATCCTTTATCGTTGGCGATCATGGCATACAAACGCACGTCTGGAAGGACTAAACGGTCTATTTCAAGCAGCACGTGCGCGGGCCAGGGGCTATAGAAATCCGGTAAATTTCATAACCATGATCTATCTGAATGCTGCGCCACTTGGCGACATCGTTGTCGGAAAATGAATTCCACAAGAAACGTCGAAGAGCCTTTAATCATGCGTAGATGCATACGATTGCTCGTGGCTTGCGTCGGAAGCGCAAAATACACCCCATTGGCCAATCCACGCAGCATCAGAGAATAGGCCGCTGCCAGGGCGGCCTCGGTCTTGCCCATACCCATGGGAGCTTCAATCACATAAACGCCCGGCAGTTTGATGGAGGCTATGGCACGAGTCTGCATATCATAGGGCTCATTCCCAAAAATATCTTTAAAGGAAAGTCCTTCCCGCACTTTTAGAGGCAGAAAGCCAATGTCGGTCAGTGCGGCATCAACCTGCTGTTGGCCTATCTCGGCGCCATGTTCAGATGAAAAATATCTGTCATTAGATCCAATCCAATCCGCCACTGAGGTCAATCCGGCAATCCACCAATAAGCTGGAGAATCCTTTTCCAATTCAATAAAATTTCCATTCGGATTGAGTTGTTGCCAGAGTGTTTCTGCACAGCGCATTCTTGCAAAATGCCAGTCTATGTTGCTCTCTGGAGCGTTTATCTCGCCAATATTTGGTTTTTTCCTCTTGCCTATAGGAAGCATTCTTGGGGATCCATGATGAGCACCCAATACAGTAGCAAGGAATTTTGCAGTATTTTCTGTGATACCTGTCTTAATCAAAAATTCCTGAATAGCGCATTGGGAGACCTTTCCATGATCTCCCTCCATAGTGCTAATCCACCTAAATTTTTGGTCAACTTCTTCAAAATTATTTTGACATAACCAAAAAAAACATTTTCTTTGGAAACCTGGGCTGATTTTTCCCAAATCATGAAGGGCAGCCAATGCACCCACAACATGTTCTGTCAAACCATTTCGCTTAAGAAATCTGGTATGCTGCAATGCAAGATGGCAGGCTATAAGACCAACTACCCACATATGACATTCACAAGAAACGCCTGGTTTTCCTTGTGAGGTCGTTTTTGCCCAAAAATTTATTATTTTCATAGCTGGGTCATTTCCTAGTCTATTTCAACTACTAATAAAAAATGCTTGTGTGAGTGTGTGCCACAGACTTAGATCGATTATCAGTTCTGGATAGATATGAACGATCTAACCGATTGTTCTCAACCTATTGATAATCATCAAATATTTGCTGATAATTACGGATTGAGTTATAAATGTGGTATTCTTATCAAGTATAACAGAGAGCGACTTCGCCAACCAGGCCAATAGGTTATTTTGAAACAGTCAATTGAATTTATATATCAACTGCTTCGAACAATAAAGTATGTTAATTAGATTGACATATAAATACAAAGTGAGAAGCCTCATAAAACTAGTGGCCTCGAATCAAGATGCTGTGCTAAATGGAGAATCGAACGATAAAATCAGTTGGGCTTTGGTACGCTTCCGGTGGGGTGCTCCTGTCTTCCGTGTAGAGCCCGCTAAAGTGGCACAATAGTGGCACAAATCCGCACCAAAAAATAAATCCGGCAACCTGCATTTGCATCAGATTGCCGGATTCTTTTGTAATATCAAGTGGTACCCGGGGCCGGACTTGAACCGGCACGATATTGCTATCGAGGGATTTTAAGTCCGTTTTAATCACTTTCACTTGCCTTCAGCCTACTTGCCATTTTAAGACTAACTATTCGACAAATAGCAACTTTTATCGTATCATCCCTTCACTTGCTTATACACGTTTTACCACCCTTTCATCTAAAAAGTGGGGAGAGGATGGGGAGAGATTTTTTAGATCTGGAGGAAAAAGCATGGCAGTAAAATGGAAAAAATCACCCTTTCCTGGTGTCCGTTTTTATGAGCATGAAACTCGAAAGAATGGCGTGAAGAAAGACTGCTATTTCTCAATTCGCTATCAGCATGAAGGCAAACGCAAAGAGGAGGGATTAGGCTGGGCGTCCCAAGGCTGGAGCGCTCAACGGGCAGCGGCTGAGCTGATGAAAATCAAAGAGGCCTTTCGAACAGGTGAAGGCCATCAGTCCCTATCCGAAAAGCGCAACATCGAAAAGGCACGCCGCGAAGCCGAAGAAAAGCGCCGTATCAAGGAAGCCCGTGAAAATATTCCCTTGTCTACTTTTTTTTATGATACATACTGGCCCCTAGCCAAGCGTGACAAAGTGCCCATGTCCTGGAAACGTGAAGAGTCCTTAATGCGGTTATGGGTGCTTCCTGTCATTGGTAAAAAGCCGTTGCATAATATCTCCGCTATTGACCTCGAACGCATCAAGAAACAGATGTCGGATGAAGGACGTACCCCACGAAGCGTACAATATGCTTTGGCGACTATTCGGCAGGTATTTAATGTCGCCCGTCGGTTAGGCTTCTACAATGGTGACAATCCGGTACGCCAAGTCAAAATCCCCAAAGTGAATAACAGACGCCTGCGCTTTTTAACCCAGGAAGAAGCTCGAGGACTCTTAACTGAACTAAGCAAGATTTCTCCGCACACGCATGACATTGCGTTATTGTCTCTCCATTGTGGGTTGCGCGCCGGTGAGATCTTTGACTTAGAATGGTCGGATATCGATTTCAACGGCGGTCTAATCCGCCTTAGGGACACAAAGAACGGCAGAACCCGCTATTCGTATATGACCAATGAAGTTCACGCTATGTTGAAAAATCGCCCCTCTGGAAACAGGGACGAGCCCATTTTTAAGACGGCAAGGGGAACTAAGCATTCCGAGATCAGCGATGCTTTTTATGCAGCAGTCAAGGTTTGCGAATTGAATGAAGCAGTGACCGACAAACGTGACAAAGTGGTTTTCCATACCCTGCGGCATACATTTGCTTCCTGGCTCGTTATGCAAGGCATAGACTTGTACACAGTTAAAGAACTGTTGGGGCATCGGTCACTTGCCATGACCGAACGATACGCACATTTAGCCCCTGACGCAATGCGGGGAGCCGTTGTTGCAATTGAAAAAGCCAGCTCTGAAAAAGAATCCTTCAAAATAAGTAATATGTAGTAAGGCAAGGGTGTTGGTTTAGGCTTGATTAAAACAATAAGAATTTTAATTAATATCAAATTTTAGAATTTTTTAAAAACAAAATAGCGCGTATAAATATTACGAACAACATTGCTTATCATTTATCTAGATGTATCACTATTATCGAAATGTTTGTCACGTTCTAGGAAGACATTGTCTATAGTGCTATAAAATTTTTCACAATCACATTCAAATAAAATTATAACTTAGATGAAACGCACTGAACAAACTTGCATTAATGTTTTTCGTTTTTTAAAAGAATAATTATTCTGTGACAGATTTATTTTAATATATTCTACTTCAAATTTTATTTCTATATTGTAAAGAAATAAAATTTTACAGTATTACATTTGACACGACATTTACACTCAGATTCGTATGTCGACACGATTCTACTTCCATAGTTTGCCAACGGAGAATGCCTTTGCGCAGACGAATACATCTTGATGCTGACTTGGAACTTTCTACGCGATGCCCTGCTTACAGGGAAAAAAGGCAGAGAGTCCAAGAATGTATCCTTTGATCGCTCTTTGCATACTTATCCCGATAAAACCATTTGACAATCGTCCCCTGCCTAACCATATTGGACAATACTTGAAAAGGGGAAGGGTATGTCCGCATTACAGCTTTCGCCTCTGGCGTGGCTTAATCCAATCGCCAATGAGGAGCTTGAAATGGTTGAGATGGAAGACCGCTGGTTATCAGTTGACGAAATAGGTAAATATCTCGGCGTCAGCAATGACACCGTTTATCGTTGGATCGACAAGCATACGTTGCCCGCGCATCGCATGGGGCGTCTTTGGAAATTCAAGAAAGACGAAGTGGACGAGTGGGTAAAAGCTGGCGGCGCGGCAGACAAAAAATGACAAATCAGGCTAACAAATGATTAGCGACAAATATTGCATGTCTTTTACAACAGGCGGACTTTTTATTCGAGAGTCGCTTGACCTTGCTCAAATGTACCTCAGTCTTGGAGATTGGGACTCTACCCGCGACAAAGCTATAGACTATAACCAACTACAAGTGCGTACGTTATCATCACGCAAGCGGCTATTTCGAGAGATTTCAGCTCGTTTAAAAACATTGACTCTTTCAGAACTTGAATTCCTTCTTGATAGCACTATTCAGGATCAAGCCTATCTTCTGTGGCTCGCGGTTTGCCGCCGGTACACATTTATCGCTAATTTTTCCGTCGAGGTTCTTCGAGAACGTTACATCACATTGAAAAGCGATCTGACTTACGAGGATTTCGATTCTTTCTTCAACCGAAAATCGGAATTGCACCTAGAGCTGGATGAAATCTCCCCGGCAACACGGAACAAATTGCGGCAGGTCCTATTCAAGATACTTCGAGAGGCCGATCTTTTAACGGCCAATAATATGATACACGCGGCCATGCTCAGCCCGAGACTGTTTGAACTGATCCATCAAGGTAACCGAAGAGAGGTTTTGTTCTTTCCTATATTTGAATCAGAACTGAAGAGGATGGCATAGTGACTACAGATATAGCCAAAATGTCGATGCAGGACAGATTTCAACATCTCTTTGCTGTGATCTCGAGCCAGCGTTTTCTCAATAAACAAGGTCTCGGTAACGAGGTCCCGTTCTTTATCTGTCCCTTCAAGCCGGAAGAAACCGTCGAAATGGAGCGGCTCCAGCGTCAGCTGGTCAATCGTCTTGAGCAGGCCGGAGTTCGGATTTTGGAGATCAATCTGTATGACCTTTCGATAGAAATCCTCACTGAGCGTGGCATCTGGGACCAGATTCTCGATATGGAGGATTCCGTCGCCAAAGAACAGCTCAAAGAGCTGTTGCAAGGAGTGCTTGACCCCGAAGCGCATCTCGTCCCAGCCATAGCAAAAAAGCTGGCCAGCAGCGATTTCAAGGTCCTCTTCATGTCCGGTGTTGGAGAGGTGTTCCCCTACATCCGATCGCACAATGTTTTAAACAATTTACAGAGCACGGCAAAAGAAAAGCCTACCGTCATTTTTTTTCCTGGAGCCTACACCCACTCGCTGGAGTCCGGAGCATCACTCGATCTCTTCGGAAGGCTGCATGATGACAAGTACTACCGAGCATTTAACATATTTCACTGCGAAGCATAACCGGGGGAAGAGTAATGACTCTTAAGACCATTTTCGACAAGCCTGTTGACCGTCCAATTGAAGGGGTCATCAAGGCCGACGATGAAGCCAGCCTTCGCCTCGAGATTGAAGAATACGTACTGACCAACGAAGTCGAGAAACGCCTTGAGGCATTTTTGGATGCCTACAACAACTACGAAGGGGCCAATGGTGTTTGGGTTTCCGGCTTCTTTGGGTCAGGTAAATCGCACCTGTTGAAAATGCTGGCGCTCTTGCTCGAAAACCGTCAGATAGACGGAACCTCAACTCTTGAACTGTTCTTGCCCAAGTGCGGTGACAACGAAATCCTGCGCGGCGATCTCAAGCGCGCGGTTGCCATCCCGTCGAAAAGCATTCTGTTCAACATCGACCAGAAAGCGGACGTCATCAGCAAAACCCAAATCGATGCGCTCCTTGCGGTCTTCATCAAGGTTTTTGACGAGATGTGCGGTTACTATGGCAAGCAGGGGCACATTGCCCAGTTCGAGCGCGACCTCGACAGCCGTGGCCTCTATGAAAACTTCAAATCGGCCTATGAATCCACAGCGGGCAGAACATGGCAAAAGGGTCGTGAACAGGCCCTGCTCGAATCGAAAAATATTGCTAAGGCCTATGCCCAGGCAACCGGTGGTGACGATTCATCCGCAATGGGTATACTTGATAAGTACCGCAGCCAATACCGGGTCTCCATCGAAGATTTTGCCGAACAGGTGCATGCATATATCGAACGGCAATCCCCCGATTTCCGTCTAAATTTCTTTGTTGACGAGGTTGGTCAGTACATCGCTGAAAACGTTAAGCTAATGACTAACCTTCAGACTATCGCCGAGAGCATGGCCACCAAATGCCGAGGCCGCGCATGGGTCATCGTTACCGCTCAGGAAGATATGGGGACGGTTGTCGGCGAGATGGGTAAACAGCAAGGTAACGATTTCTCGAAAATTCAGGCGCGGTTCGCCAATCGCATGAAACTGACCAGCGCCGACGTGGCGGAAGTTATCCAAAAGCGCCTGCTCATGAAAACCGAAGAAGGCACTCTTCGCCTGTCGGATATTTATCACGTCCAGTCTAACAATTTTAAGACCCTGTTCGACTTTGCAGATGGATCCCAAACTTACAGGAATTATCAGGATCGGGATCACTTCATTCACAGCTACCCGTTCATTCCGTACCAGTTCGCACTGTTCCAGTCGGCCATTCAAAATCTGTCGCAGCATAACGCCTTTGAGGGCAAGCACAGCTCCGTGGGCGAACGCTCCATGCTGGGTGTGTTCCAGCAAGTGGCGATCCAGATCGGAAATTATGAAATTGGTCAGTTGGCGACCTTTGACCTGATGTTCGAAGGCATTCGCACTGCGCTGAAATCCAATATCCAGCGAGCCATTATCCAGGCAGAGAACCATCTTGACGGCCCATTTGCGATCCGGCTGTTGAAAACACTATTTTTGGTCAAATACGTCAAGGAATTCAAACCGACCGTTCGCAACCTGTGCGTCCTTATGCTCGATGGCTTTAATCAGGATCTTCCCAAGTTGAGGCAACGTATCGAAGAAGCCCTCAGATTCCTGGAACAGCAGACCTATGTGCAGCGCAACGGCGAGTTTTACGAATACCTCACCGACGAAGAAAAGGATGTCGAGCAGGAAATCAAGAACACCGAGGTAGAATCATCAGACGTCGCCGCTGAGCTTGAAAAGATCATATTCGACCACGTCATCAAGCAGAGGAAAATCCGTTACGACGAAAACGGACAGGACTACCCGTTCTCCAGAAAGCTCGACGATCGGCTTCACGGTCGGGAGTATGAGCTGGCAATCCATGTCATCAGCCCGTTCCATGAAAATGCCGAAAGCGAATCCATATTGCGAATGCAGAGTATGGGCCGGGACGAGCTGTTGGTCTTGATGCCAGCTGATGAACGCCTCGTCCGCGACATCCTCATGTACAAGCGGACGGATAAATATATCCGCCAGAACATTTCGATTACGCAACAGGAGGCGGTTAAACGCATCCTGACCGACAAGGGCTTCCAGAACCAAGAACGGTATACTGAGTTGCAACAGCGCGTCCGGGCCCTCATGGAGAAGGCTAAACTGGTAGTGGCCGGGACAGACATTGAAATTGGGTCAGCTGATGCGCAGGCAAGATTAGTGCGGGGGTTCCATGAACTTGTTACCCGCGCCTATCCGAACCTTCGCATGCTGCGCGGTATGGCCTACACGGAGAACGACATCACTAAGTGCCTCAAGCACTCACAACAAGGGTTGTTCGGAAACGACGTCACATCCCTGGCCGAGTCAGAGCAGGAGCTTTTGGCCTTCATCCAGAGCAACAACCGGGGTGGCGTGCGCACCACGCTGAAGAACCTGCTGGAGAAATTCGAGCGTAAACCTTACGGCTGGTACTATGCCGCCGTACTTTGTACCCTGGCGAACCTATGCGCTCGAGGCAAGGTCGAGGTTCGCGCCGACGGCAACCTGCTGGAAGAGGACGAACTGGAACGGGCGCTACGCAACACCCATGGCCACGGCAATGTGGTGCTGGAACCTCAGGTCGAATTTACTGCATCACAAGTCCGCGGTCTCAAAGATTTTTTTGAGGATTTTTTCGACGCCCCACCCCGTTCCAGCGAAGCAAAGGCACTCGGCAAGGAGACCGGCGCTGCGTTCGAAGAGCTCACGCATCAGCTTACACCACTGGCGGCCCAGGCATCCCAGTATCCGTTCCTGAATGCGTTGGTGCCAGTGATTGAGAAGCTCAAGGAACTGACCGGCAAGCCCTACGCTTGGTATCTGACCGAACTCACTCGACAGGAAGACGCGCTGCTCGACATGAAGGAAGGTGCAATCGACCCTGTCCGTAAATTTATGAGCGGTCCGCAAAAAGGCATCTTCGATAACGCCCGCAAGTTCGTTCAAACCCAGGAGCCTAACTTCGCCTATATCGATGGCGATGAAGCAACTCAGGTGGTCGCCAGCTTGACCGATCAGGGATGCTTCAAGGGCAACCGCATGCAGCAGGTAAAAACGCAAGTCGAAACATTGCAGGAGAAGGTCACTGCCCAGATTGAGATCGAGATTGCCAAGGCCAAGGAAACGGTCGCTGCCCTCAAAGGTCGTCTCTGTGGCATGGCTGAATTTGACGCATTGAACGGAGATCAGCGGGAACAAGTCACCCGTCCATTTAACGAATTCAACACCGCTATTGCGCGTCAGCAGCTCATTGCCGTTATCCGAGACACCCTGCGCCGTTTTGAAGAAAACGATTATCATAGGCTCCTTTGGCAGATGACATCCTGGGCGCAACCGACACCAACTCCCAAACCCGCGCCGGAACTCAGTGGAACCGCTACGCCGGATGAAGATACCAACCCCACGTCACCCGCAAAGGCAGAACCGCACATTGAGTATGTACCCAGCCGCTCGGTGAAAGTCTCCTTTGATAAAGCCTGGCTGGCCGACGAAGCCGACGTGGAAAGTTACCTGAAATCCATGCGCGAAGCGTTGCTGGATGAAATTCGCAAAGGGAAAAGGATTCAAATATGATCGAGCGTCTTGAATTGAGAAATTTCACGGTCTTCACCGGCCTTACACTGGAGCTCTCGCCTAAGATCAACGTGATCATCGGTGAGAACGGCACTGGTAAAACCCATCTGCTCAAGGCTGCCTACGGGCTTTGCGCCGGTGCGCCCCTGTTTAAGAACAAGCCCAATACCAGCGAAGATGAACTTGAAGCGGCGCTGACGGCTAAACTTCTCCGCCTCTTCATGCCCCTGGACGACAAGCTCGGCAAGATACATCGCCAGGGCGCGACCGACCAAGCCTATCTGTCGGCCCGGTTCGCAGGAGGGCAGGAAATAGCCGCGACCTTCTTCAATAACTCGAAAGCTCTGGCCGTCCAGGATCGCGCCAACTACGAGCAGTACCATGCCGAGGCGGTATTCATCCCAACCAAGGAAGTCCTCTCGTTCATGAAGGGGTTTAACAGTCTGTACGAGAAATACGGGCTCTCCTTTGACCAGACCTATCAGGATATCTGCCTGCTGCTGGATCTCCCAGAGGTCCGCCCGGAAACCCTGCACGAAAAATCCAAATGGGCCATGGCCGAGATCGAAGGCATCTGCGGCGGCCGTTTCGTTTTCTATGGTGGCGGCAAGGTCACCTTCAAAACTGAGAATGCCGAATACTCAGCAAATGCCATGGCTGAAGGTTTTCGTAAAGCGGGCATGCTTTCACGCCTCTTGGAAACTGGGGCTATTCAGCCTGGTGTCAGCGGCCCGCTGTTCTGGGACGAGCCCGAATCCAATCTTAACCCCAAGCTGATGAAGCTGCTAGTGCAGATTCTGCTGGAGCTGTCGCGCAACGGCCAGCAAATCATTTTGGCTACTCATGACTATGTGCTGCTTAAGTGGTTTGATTTGCTCATGGACAAAGGCAAGGATGACCATGTGCGTTTTCATGTACTAAAAACGACTGAAAACGGAGTTATCGCTGAGAGTTCTGACAGCTATCAAAGACTCCCAACCCACTCCATATCAAACACATTTAGCGACCTTTACGACGAGGAAATCAAACGCTCGCTTGGGACAAATAGATGAAAACTTTACAAGAAGAAGACTTGCTTTTTGATGTAAGCTCAGCAATCAATGCAGAGAAATTTGATGACGATGCAATTCATGGTGCTGATAGTACGATGAAGCGTGTGGATATTATCATAGAAGAAAAAAACAAAGTCATCTTTCTTGAAGTCAAAGATCCCGACATACCTGGGGCAACAAACCCGGAAAAGCTAAAACAAAATTTGCAAGGTGGAAACCTTATTCCCGAACTTGCAGGTAAATATCGAGACTCGTTGCTATTTACCCACTTCAGGGGAGGTTTTGATAAGCCTATCCATTACGTAGTGCTAATCAGCATGGCTTCCTTGGACGACGCCTTAATCCTCAATAAAACGGATGTGCTTAGATCAGCGATTCCGATTTCACACCAGCAGTGGAATCAGGATTGCGCTGATTCCTGTGTTATCCTTAAACTTGACACATATAAAAAAGTCTTTGGTGACCACTCTGTTTGGCGCGTCAGCGATTACAAGAGTTAAGCATGGAAACCGCTAAACTAAAAAAATTCGCCCAGTTTGCCCGGCGTAGTTTGTTGGAGCAGGTCTCTGCTAAGCTGAAACTTGTACTCGCTGAAAACAGCGCCACCCGGCGTGAACGTGCCGAGGCCGTCAAGAAGCTCGAAGAGGCGATAAAGAGACACGGTAAGGATCAGGTCATTGAGCGAGTGGCTTACATCTGGTTCAACCGCTTCTGTGCCCTGCGTTTCATGGACGTGAACCGCTATACCCGAATCGGCGTGGTGTCGCCTGCCGATGGGCAGTTCCAGCCCGAAATTCTGGCCGAAGCCAAGATGGGGCATATCAACGAAGAGATGGTGAAGGACAAGGTTCGGCAGCAGATCTTCTCATTGCTCGATGGCAAAACGCCCAGTAGCGACCCCCAAGGTGAAGCCTACAGAATGCTGGTGGTAGCGGCCTGCAACTTTTGGAACAAAGCCATGCCCTTTTTGTTCCAACGCATCAATGACTACACCGAGTTGCTGATGCCTGACGACTTGCTTTCGGGCAACTCCATTCTTGCCTATACCCGCGAGGCAATGACTCCGGATGCCTGCGAGAATGTAGAAGTTATTGGTTGGCTCTACCAATTTTATATCTCCGAGAAGAAGGACGATGTATTTGCGGGCCTGAAGAAGAACAAGAAGATCACGCCCGAGAACATCCCCGCTGCCACCCAGCTTTTCACTCCACACTGGATCGTTCGCTACCTGGTGGAGAATTCCCTTGGCCGACTCTGGCTGCTCAACCGACCAGGCTCAAAGCTGGTCGAGCAGATGGACTACTATATCAAGCCCGAACAGCCCGAAACGGACTTCCTGCGCATCAGCAAACCAGAAGAGATCAAGATCTGCGACCCGGCCTGTGGCTCCGGACACATGCTCACTTATGCCTTTGATCTGCTCTACGCCATCTACGAGGAGGAAGGCCACGAGCCAGCCGAAATCCCTGAAAAGATCCTTACCAATAACCTCTACGGCATCGAGATCGACGAACGCGCCGGGGAGCTGGCGGCCTTTGCCCTGACCATGAAGGCCCGCGCCAAGCAACGCCGTTTTTTCAACAAGGACGTCAAACCGAACATCTGCGTGCTGGAGAATGTCCACTTCGACGAGGGCGAACTGAACAACTACATGGACTTTGTCGGGCGCGACCTGTTCACCATGTCACTGCAAAACACCCTGTGCCAGTTTGAAGAGGCCGACAACTTCGGCTCCCTGATCCGTCCCGAGGTCACTGACGTGGGCGGCGTGCTCAGGATTCTGGAGTCAAAGAACGTATCAGGTCATCTGCTACTCAGCTCGACCCACCAAAAAGTACTAAGAATCTTGCGGCAGGCCGATTACCTAAGCCCGAAATACCATGTGCTGATTGCCAATCCGCCGTATATGGGCGGCAAGGGGATGAATGGAAAGTTATGTGTATGGCTTAAATCAAACGTTCCTACGGCTAATGCAGACCTTTATTCCGCCTTTATGGAAAGAATACTACTTAGCCTGCCGCATGGTGGTTTTGCCGGTATGATGACTCCGTTTACTTGGATGTTTCTCAGCTCTTTCACCAACCTTCGAAACCTAATAACTTCTAAAGTTGAACTTCGGTCACTTGTACGCCCAGAATATCATTCGTTTTTTGAGTCCGCATATGTGCCAATTTGCGCTTTTACAGTATTCGCTAATAATGAGTCCAGTAGGCGTGGCATATTTATAGATTTGCAGAAATTCTACGGAGCAAATATTCAACCAATAAAAGCACTAGAAGCAATAAATGATTCAAGCTGCAAATGGCGATACCTGACTTCCTCTGAGGATTTTCAAAGAATACCTGGGAGTCCAATTGCATATTGGGTGTCCGACGACTTTAGGAGTGCCTTTGAAAGATTTCCTGCAGTTAGAGATGTGGCTGCCCCACGCGCCGGGTTAGCAACAGGGGATAATTTAAGGTTTCAAAGAGCGTGGCACGAGGTGGCACTATTTAATATAGCTTTCGATTGCTGTTCAAGCGAGGAAAGTAAAAAGAGAGTGGAGGTTTGGTATCCATGCAATAGTGGTGGTAGTTTTCGAAAGTGGTTTGGAAACAATGAAGTTGTCGTAAATTGGAAAAATGATGGATTTGAAATAAAAAATTTCAGAGATTCTACTGGAAAATTGAGGTCACGTCCTCAGAACACTAGCTATTACTTTTCTCCTGGAGTCACATGGACAAAGCTTAGTTCAAGCAACTTTGCAGCGAGGCTGCGTGAATCCGGTTTCATTTTCGATGATACAGGAAGGTCTGCTTTCCCAGAATCTCAAGAAGATATTCCTCTTCTACTTGCGCATATGTGTTCAAGTGCAGTGAATATGGCCTTGAAAATTTTAAACCCATCGATGAGCGTTACCAGTGGAGATATAGGGAATTTGCCATTCGTTTTCGAGGCAGGTAAATTAATTAACCCTATTGTACGGCAACTGGTTAATATTTCTAAACGCGACTGGGATTCCTATGAAACGTCCTGGGGATTCACAAGACTGCCGCTACTGAATCCTGACTACCGCCAGCCAACACTGGAGGCAACCTATAAGGAACTCCGCGCCCACTGGAGAGAGATGACACAGGAGATGCAACGGTTGGAGGAAGAAAACAACCGTATCTTCATTGACGCTTACGGCCTGCAAAACGAGTTGAAGCCCGAGGTGCCACTCAACGAAATCACTCTGACCTGCAACCCCCACTACCGTTACGGTAACGACAAGAGCGAGGACGAGCTGGAGGCACTGCTGATGGCCGACACCATGCGCGAGCTGGTTTCCTATGCCGTGGGCTGCATGTTCGGCCGCTATGCGCTGGACAAGCCGGGGCTGATCCTGGCCAACCAGGGCGAAACCATCGAGGACTATTTAAAACGCGTTCCTGAGCCGAGCTTTGAGGCCGATGATGACAACGTCATCCCCTTGCTTGATGGCGACTGGTTCACAGATGACATCGCCGAACGTTTCCGCAAGTTTCTGCGCGTGGCCTTTGGCGAAGAACACTATGAGGAAAACCTCCGGTTCGTCGAGCAGGCCCTGAACATCAAGAGTAAGCGCAATTACTCCATCCGCGATTACTTTCTCGGCGAGTTCTATACCGACCATGTGAAGCGCTACAAAAAACGTCCCATCTACTGGATGTTCTCCAGCCCTAAAGGCAGCTTCAACGCGCTGATCTACCTGCACCGCTATCGCCCGGATACGGTCAGCGTCGTGCTCAACGACTACCTGCGGGAATTCCGCACCAAGCTCACCGCGCACAAGAACCATCTGGAGACGGTCAGCATCAGTGCCAGCGCCTCCCAGGGCGAGAAAACCAAGGCCCTGAAGGAAATCGAGAAGACCACCAAAATGATCGCGGAGATGGAAGAATACGAGCGCGAAGTGCTCTATCCGTTGGCCACCAAACAGGTGAAGATAGAACTCGACAATGGAGTAAAAAACAACTACCCGCTGCTCGGCGCTGCGTTGAAAAAAATTACGGGGTTGAGTTGATGAATGATCGTATCGCCCAAGCCCTGACCAAACTCTTCGACCGGCACCGGATCGTTTTCTGGTACGACGCCAATCAGGAGTTACGAACCGACTTTGAGGCGCTTCAGCTTCCCGACGTCGAAAAGCTAGAGCTGACCAACAACGAGTACGGCATCAAATACAAACTCCTGCGCGAGCAGCCAGAACAGAAATTTCTCCTCTACCGTGAGGGGCCTCAGCCCGCTGATCTGGATAACTGGTTGCTGGATGTGCAACTGTCCCAGGGCGAATTTCGCACTGATCAAGTGGGAATTTGGCTGTCTGAACTGGAGCTTGGGTTGGAGTTCATGGATGTGGTGCAGGCCCATGTAGAGTTCTTTCAGGCTATCAAGCGCAAGGATGCTCTCAAGAAGCTGTTGAAAAACGACGACACTCCCGGACAGATTCGTCTGAAAATGTTGGCCGTATGCGCGGGCAGCGAATCGCGTATTGATTCGGTTTTGGAAAATTTGCTTCAGGAACTGGCCGACGACAGGGATGATAAATACAAGTTGGTCGTCAGATGTGGCCTGGACGGTTTCCTTTGGGAACAGATGACCCGCTGCTATGGCTACAAGTCCGACGAGCCGGGCATCCGTGATTTTGCCATCGAGCTGTTCAAATCCTGCTACTCCATGGGTACCGATGGCCAGATGAAACTGACTGGCGACGCCCTGGTATTTCTTAAGCGCTGGAAGGACAGCCGTCAGTTTGAAAGCGGTTTCGAGACCATCTCGGGAGAATGCGCTGAAGTCATTGGTATTGAGCAGGATCTGGCCAAGCGAGATTTCCGCGAGTTGATCGAATTGGATTACTTCCGACTGATTGACCAGAAAATCATCAGCGATCTGGTGCAAGCGGTGACGGCCCAAACGGCCTCCAGCGGAGACGTGGGGATCTGGATTCGGCAACGGCGACAAGGCCATTGGTATCGCGAATACCGGCATCTTTACGAGGCGGTTGATTACGCCGCTCAGTTTACCTATGCCCTGGGCGAGGCCAAACTCGCCATGGACAGCCTGGCCGAAGGCGTGCAGCGCTACAGCCGCTTCTGGTATCAGCTCGATCAGCTCTACCGCAAGTTCACCTACCACGTACGCATGTCAGGACAGGCTTCGTTGACGGGTAGCCTGACCGAGCAGATCGAAAACCTCTACTCCAACAACTACCTGCTGAAGCTGGGCGACCGCTTCCAATCCTTTGTAGCGTCGGCAACAAAGTGGGAAGCTTTCCCGGTACGCAAGCAGAAGGAGTTTTTCGAGTACTGGGTACGACCTTTCCTGCGCAAGGACAACAAGATTTGCGTGATCATCTCCGATGCCATGCGCTACGAGATCGGCGATGAGCTGTTGAGCCTTATCCGCCGGGAAGACAGGTACAGCGCCGAATTGGAACCGGCGCTTTCGATGCTGCCCAGCTACACCCAGCTCGGCATGGCGGCGCTGTTGCCCCACAAAGAACTTGCGATTGCCGATAATGAAACCGGCACCGTGCTGGTGGATGGACAAAGCTCCCAGGGAACCGCCAACCGCATCAAGATCCTTGGTCAGGCAATCAATAAACGAACTACGGCCTGCAAGGCCGACGAGCTGATGGCCATGAAGGGTGACGACTGCCGGGCGCTGGTTCGCGATCATGACGTAATCTACGTTTACCACAACCGGATCGACGCCACCGGCGACAAACGGGAATCCGAGGAACGGGTTTTCGAGGCGGTGGAAGAAACCCTGCAGGAGTTAATTCGCCTGATCAAGAAGCTGACTGGGGCCAACGCCAAAAACTTGTTGGTGACCTCGGACCATGGTTTCATCTACCAGAATCGCGCCATTGATGATAGCGACTATTCCGGAGTCGATGCCGAGGGCGACCAGATTCTGTTCCGGGATCGTCGCTTCGTGCTCGGCAAAAGTCTTGTCGATGCATCCAGCCTGCACAAATTCACCTCCGAGCAGCTTGGCCTGGCCGGTGAGGTGGAGGTACAGATTCCCAAATCGATCAACCGCCTGCGCCTGAAGGGCTCCGGCAGCCGCTTTGTGCATGGCGGCGCGTCGTTGCAGGAGGTGGTGATCCCGGTGCTCAAGATCAACAAAAAGCGCCAAAGCGATGTCACAGCCGTCGAGGTGGACATCCTGCGCGGAGCCAGCTCGGTGATTACCTCCGGACAACTGGCGGTGACCATGTACCAGGCCGGTCCGGTGACGGACAAGATTCAGCCTCGTGTGCTGCGGGCTGGCATATTTACTGAGGCAGGCGACTTGATCTCCGACAGCCACGACCTGACCTTTGACCTGAGCTCGGATAATCCCCGTGAGCGGGAGCTGCAGGTGCGCTTCGTGCTGACCCGTAAGGCCGATGAAGCCAATGGCCAGGAGGTTATCCTTCGACTGGAGGAAAAACACGCCGGGACTTCACATTACAAGAAATACAAGTCCCTACGATACTTGATAAGGCGCTCATTTACCAGCGACTTCGACTTTTAAAGGACGGAGAACCGATGAACGAACTTGACCAGAAAATCAACACACACTTCCAGGGACTCGTTGTCCGCAAAGATCTCGTCAAGACGGTCAAAGGCAATGCCATCGTTCCCTCCTATGTTCTGGAATACCTGCTAGGACAGTACTGCGCCACCAACGATGAGGCGACTATCCAGACCGGTATCGAGACAGTCAAAGAGATCCTTGCCAAACATTATGTTCACCGAAATGAGGCCGGATTAGTCCGTTCGAAGATCAAAGAAAAGGGGCGCTACAAAGTCATCGACAAAATCAGCGTTGATTTGAACGACAAGAAGGATATCTATGAAGCGCAATTCTCCAACCTGGGCATCAAAGAGGTTCTTGTTAATTCCGGAACGGTGAAAAAGCACCCTAAGCTTTTGGTCGGCGGCGTGTGGTGCATTGCTGATCTGGAATATGAGTTTACCGAAGAAAAAAACTCCAGCCCCTGGATCTTATCAACCCTCAAGCCGATTCAACTTTCCCATTTCGATTTTGAAGGATACGTTGAGGCCAGAGCGCAATTCTCCACCGAAGAGTGGGTCGACCTACTGGTGCAAAGTATCGGCTTCAACCCTGAGATGTTCGGCAAGCGCAGCAAGTTGACTCAATTGGTTCGCCTTATCCCGTTTTGCGAGCGCAACTACAACCTGATCGAACTTGGTCCAAAGGGGACCGGCAAGTCTCACATCTACTCGGAGTTTTCACCTCATGGCATCCTGATTTCCGGTGGGGAGGTCACAGTTCCAAAGCTGTTCGTGAACAACTCATCCGGAAAGATCGGTCTGGTCGGCTACTGGGATTGTGTCGCCTTCGACGAGTTTGCCGGAAAGCAAAAACGCATCGATAAGGCCCTGGTCGATATCATGAAGAATTATATGGCCAACAAGTCCTTCTCGCGAGGTGTCGAGACGCTGGGGGCAGAGGCCTCCATGGTGTTTGTGGGCAATACCCAGCACACCGTGCCCTACATGCTCAAACACTCGGACCTTTTTTGCGAGCTACCCGACAAGTTTTACGACTCTGCGTTTCTGGACCGCATACACTTCTATATTCCCGGTTGGGAGGTCGATATCATCCGGGGTGAGATGTTCTCCTGCGGCTATGGTTTCGTGGTGGACTACCTGGCCGAGATCCTTCGCTCGCTTCGTAATCACGATTACTCGGACCGCTACAAGGAGCACTTCTCCCTCTCCTCCGATATCTCTACGCGGGACCGCGATGGCATCAACAAGACATTCTCCGGCTTGATGAAGATCCTTTTTCCACATGGAGGGGCGACCGAGGAAGAGATCGAGGAACTGCTGCGCTTCGCGATTGAAGGCCGCAAGCGCGTCAAAGACCAACTGATGCGAATGGACTCCACCTACGGCAACGTCCGCTTTATCTATCTGGACACGGATGGCCAGGCCAGGCCTGTCACCACGCTCGAAGAGGAGGAATACCCCGGCTACTACCACAAGACCATCGCCGAGGATGAAGACGGGGAAATCTTAGAAGCTGCGCAACCGGACTCACCCCAAGATCCATCCGAACCACTGGTTCCGGCCGAACCCGTCCTCAAGGAAAAACACCTCGCGTTCCAGGAGAACCAGAAGGGCCTCTCCTACGATACACTGTTTGGTCCTTATCTCAAGGGCGCGGCTGCGATTACAATCACCGACCCGTACATCCGCCTGTTTTACCAGATGCGCAACTTAATGGAATTTTTGGAGACAGTGGTCAAACACAAAGCCCAGGATGAAGAAGTATCCATTCATCTGGTGACGACGGAAGACGAGTTCAAAGGCGAACAGCAGAAAGAAAATTTTGAGAAGATGAAGGAGTCGGCCAACTCGGTGGGCGTGGGCTTTACATGGGAGTTTGACCGTACAGGCACTCTCCATGCTCGCCACATCGTAACCGACCATGGGTGGAAAATTTCCCTGGATCGCGGTCTCGACATTTTCCAGCACTATGAGATGAACGATGCCTTCACTTTCACCAATAGGTTGCAGCAATATCGCCCATGCAAGGCTTTCGAGGTGACGTTCATTAAAAATACACCAGATGGAGCTTATGGGGAATAACATGAGTGGGATATCGGCATCACTGAGCAAATGGTTTTCAGAGCGCCCCCAATGGCTCCAGATTGCGGCTACCCGGTTACTTCAGCAGTCTGAGCTTACCGACAATGACGTCTCAGAGCTCGAAACCCTGTGCCAGCAGGAAGCCGAAGGCAAACTACCCCAAACGACCTGTTCCTTTCCTGCTACTGCGTTCTCCCCTGGCACAGCAGGCACCCTGCGTTTGTGCTCAATCAGTGAAGTCGAAGGAGTAAACGCCCTTGCACCGAAAAAGCCACTAGAGTTTGGCAAGGGCAATATCGCGATTGTTTATGGCAACAACGGGTCAGGAAAATCCGGTTACGTCAGACTCCTCAAGCATGTATGCGGAGCCCGCGAGACGGGGCCCCTCCACCGCAATGTATATAAGCCCGGCTCTACCCCACAGAAGGCATGTATTTCGTTTGAGCAGGACGGCATTTTGAAGACCCATACTTGGTCAGGACAAGGCATCTGCGATGATCTCAACAGCGTTGATATTTTTGACACCTCGTTTGGCAAGGTTTTTGTAAGCAGCGAAGACGAGGTGAGCTACGAGCCGCCGGTATTATCGTTTTTCAGCTCGCTCATCGTCGCATGCGAAAAGGTCGCAACTGCCTTGGACGCCGAGGTCAACCGGCACCCGTCCAAAAAGCCGAATATACCGGCTGACAAAAAGGTAACCCCTGAAGGGATCTGGTACGAAGCCATCAGCGCCAAGACCAGCACCCAGGACATCGACAAGCATTGCACATTTGGCAGCGCTGACGAGACCGAAATGCAAACGCTGCAGCCGCGCCTTGCCGAACAGGCACCGGCGGAAAAAGCAAAGCAGCTGAAAAATCAGAAACAGCATATCGACACTATTGTTCAGGATGCCCAAAAATATCTGAAGCAATTATCGGACGAGAATTACCGACTGATCATTGCTGCCAAGAAGAAGTCAATTCTCAAGAAGACAGCGGCAGACACGGCGGCGGAAAAGGTTTTCTCCGGTAGCGAGTTGGAAGGCATCGGGTCCGATGTATGGAAAGAGCTTTGGGAAGCAGCCCGGAACTACTCCGTCTCGGCAGCCTACAAAGAAGCCGAGTACCCGAATGTTTCTGATGGTTCCCGTTGTGTCCTATGCCACCAGACCTTGCCCCAGGAGGCCAAAGAGAGACTGATCTCCTTCGAAAATTTCGTGAAGGGCGAAATGCAAAAAGCCGCAACGGATGCGGCCAAGGAATACGAGACTGCCAGTCAAACTATCGAGGCACTACCGACATCGGAGGCGCTGAAGACACGTATCGATGCGGCTGGTATTTCACAGGATGAAGTCGCCAACCAGGTGACGGTTTTCTTTGCTCAATTGCAGGCTAGAAAAGACCTACTCCCTGGGATCGATTCCGAGGAAGCCATTCCCGATCCTCTCCTCTCACCGAAATGGATCGATGAAGCCAATGCCCAGTCGAAAAGCCTCGGTGAACTCGCAGCAAAATATGACGAAGATGCCAAAAGCGACAATCGAGAGGAGATCAAGAAAAAGCTAAACAGCCTGCAGGCCAGAAAGTGGTTGTCTGAGCACCGCTCCGCCATTGATGAAGAAGTTACCCGACTGAAGCTACTGAACCAGATTAAAGAAGCCAAGAAATCGACCAACACCAAAGCCCTGTCCCAGAAGAAAGGGGAGCTGGCAGAAGCCTTGATCACGGATGCGTTCGTGCAAAGGTTCAATGCGGAGCTCAAGGTCCTGGGCGCGTCTCAGGTAAAAGTCGAACTCGTGAAGTCAAAAGTTTCCAAGGGCCGAGTCCTTCATAAGCTCCAGCTTCGAGGAGCCTCTCAAAGTGGACTCGCCGATGTGTTGAGCGAGGGAGAAAATCGGATCGTTTCCATTGCGGCATTTTTGGCCGATGTCACAGGCAAGAGCAACCAGGCCCCATTTATCTTTGACGATCCAATATCATCACTCGACCAAAGCTATGAGGAGGCCGTGGTTCAAAGGCTGATCGAGCTGTCTCATGACAAACAGGTCATTATCTTTACTCATCGTCTGTCCTTGCTGGGAACGGTCAGACATTTTGCCGAGAAAAATACCATCAAGCCCGATGTGGTGAGTATCCGTTCTGCGGACTGGGGGACCGGAGAGCCAGCTCCCATTCCACTTTCACAGAGTGACATCAAATCCGCCCTAAACACACTCATGAATCAGCGATATCAAGATGCAAAAAAGGCAAGTGAAAACGGCGAATTTGAACATGCCGAAATCTTGCTGAAGTCGATATGCAGCGACTTCAGAACATTGGTGGAGCGCTCTATTGAAAATGATCTGCTGTGCGGAGTGGTTCAAAGATTCCAACGACCGGTCCATACGTTGAAGCTCAAGGATCTGGCCAAATTAAAGGACGCGGATTGCATTCTCCTTGATTCGCTCATGACCAAATACTCCGGTTTTGAACACTCACAGCCAACAGAATCACCTGTGGATCTGCCGAAACCAGACGATCTTCTGGTCGACATGACTTCATTAAAAAACTGGCGTGAGGAATACTCCAGGCGCCCCACCTCTACAGTGTCTGGATAGCGGTATGAGAGTTCTTCACACATCCGACTGGGACATTGGCCTCACTCTTTATGGCAGAAAGCGCTACGGAGTTTGAGGTTTTTCTGAGCTGCCAGGCTGAAACGCTTCAACAGTCACGGACTTTGTCGACAATCGTTATCACGCTGAAATATATAAACAATAGTCATTCAATTCGCCAACCATAAACCTTTCCCTCGCCGTAAAAAGGGAAACAGGTTACTTTGCCACCTTTTTCAAATTTCTTTTGACCGCCTTTGAAGCAGGATAAGAAGTCATCAACACCGTGGTTCAGGTCGGAAAGTTTTTTTGCCTGCCTCCCGTCATCTGATAAGGACCAGATGATCAGCTCGCGGTCCTGTTCTGTCTCCATGTTGTTAGTCACCCATGCGGCGTATTTGGGGAGTTTTTCCACTTCCACGCGGTAGTCTGCATCCCGTACGCCATATCCCCAGTCATAGCCGCCGTAGAGGCAGGATGCGGCGAGGGCTATGGTCAGGATGCACGCGGCGCAAAGCCAGCGGAGTTTGTTGGTGCGGGTACGGGCTTTGAGCACGGTTTCCGAGTTGTCGATGACGGATTGCACCAGGCGCTGCTGTATGTCGCGCTCGCGCTGCTGGATGTTTTTCTCTGCCATGGTTCCGGCAAGCGTTGCGGCTTTTTGGGTTTCCTCGGCTATCTGGGCAGGGATGGTGCGGGTGATGCTTTCGATATGGCCGCAGAGAACCGCGAGCAGTACCTCCGGATTGTCCGGGTCGAGTTTGTAGTTGATGATCACGCGTTGCACGTTGTTTTTCACTTCCTCGGGCAGTCCTTGGAGCAGATTATCGAGTAGCGGCATGAGCGGCCTCCGTTGTGTTTTGCATTTCGAAAAAAGCGCTGGCATCGTGTAAGGCGGTTTTGAATCCATCGAGGAAATAGAAAATATTGCTCTTTTCCGCGCGCCGGAGTTTGGGCGACTGCATGGCCTCGGTGAATCCGAGACTGTACAAATCCAATAGCGCGTATTCTCGCCCGCGCAATTTCGGCAGGCTTAGAACCTGGCCGCCATGTTCGAGCAACTTGTTGCGACCCATGCCGCCGACCGAATTGCCCTCGGCATCCTGGAAGCCGTCAAAGAGAATGAAATCCTCGTTCTCTCCAAAAAAGAGATTTTTGACCGCAAGGTAGTCAAAGGCCGGGCCAAACTGCTTGATGATCCGGATGACATTGTTGGCCGAAGCCAGGATATTGGAAATCACTATGGCCACTGTGACGCCATAGCCCGCGCGCTGGTACTCCTCGGCCAGGGCGGTCATGCCGCGTTCGCTCTGCAAGACGTTCTGCAGGGCATCCACCGCGCCGCCGGGGAAATCGAACAGCAGCATTTCCGCATCGTAATCAAGCGCATTGATCACGTTGTCCCGTTGGATGGCATCCCGTACGTCAAAGGGGAATACACCTTGAAAGGGATCCTGCTCAGCGAGCAATTTGCCGTGTTCATCGCGCTGGCCATAGTATTGGAGGAGTTGCCCGACATTGCCGTCGGCGTCGAATGCGGCAATGGAAAGCTGGCGCTCGAAACGAAAAACATCCAGCAAGGCGCGCGAAAAAGTGGATTTCCCCGAACCGCCTTTTTGACTAACAACGAAAATGGCGCGTTTCATTCAGACCTCCTCTTCAAAACCCGCATGGGTGGTGGTTGTGACAAGCTGCCTTTTTTCAACCGGCGGCTGGGGCTGTGGATCGGCAAATTCTGTTTTGGCCTTGCCGCCGAACTGCGCAAACGGGAAGGACTGGGCAACGGACGCGATATCCGAAAGCAGAAGCTGGGTTTCCTCGTACGTGAGATCTTTGAACAGTTTCTTGTCCTTTTCGATGGCGAAACGCTCCCAGGCCGCCGTGCCGAGCCGCTGAAAAAATCCCTCGAAACCTTGCGTGTTTGAGCCTGTACGCAGCAGAACACTGCCGAAGCAGAGCACGCCGAACACAATTTTGCGGTCCGTCTCCCGAAATCCGGCCTTTGTGGCCAGGCCGCCCAGCTCGTATTTGACCCGCTGATCAGCCTTACGGATTTTTTCCCTGGCGTTTTTTTCTGCTTTGATGGCGCGATTTTTACGCTGAAGGGCATTTTCCAATTCTTTTTCTGGTGTGGGCTTCTTTGTCATGTCTCAGCTCCCTACATGGAAAAGTCCATGTCGATTGATCTGGAGGGTGTTTGGGTTTTACTGCGCGTCTTTGTTTGCTGCCGCGTAAGTACGGATTCGGGCATAAACCCGATGCTGGCTTTTGCAGAATGCTTCTGTCCCAATTGATTTGCCAACGTTCGCAGATCCTTTGTCGTTGATTTGTCGATGAAGAACTTCAGGCGCTCCTTGTGGCGTGTCAGTCCGACATAGCTTGTCCGGGATTCCCAGAGCTTGCCGTGCAGGCAGTAGACAGTGGTTTGTGTTTTGCCTTGCCCCCGGTAGACCGTGCCCGCATAGCCGAGCGCGAACTTGTCGAATTGCCTGGCGTCGAAGGACAGCTCGGTGCCCGCATCAGTCAGAACGTACAGTGTGTTGCCATTAATCCATTTCACAGTGCCCAGACTTCCGTTGAAAATTCCGGCCTTTTTGTCCGTGCCGTGAAACTGGATGCGGTCGCCCACGCCAAACGTCTGCTGTCCCTTGCAGGTGTCAAAGGTGTGATTACCGGTCACCTCGCCGCGTTCCTCCAGGATACCGCGCAGTTGCTTGTTCAATTCGTTCACTTCGGCGTTTGTCCCGGCGTACACAAAGCGCGCTCGCGTCGGATCCTGTCCGAGATCGCGAGTCCATTCGTAAATCAACGCTTGCTGCTGCTTCTGCGTATCAGCGGCCCAGTGCATAAAACCGGGATGCTTTTGGTACAGCTTTAATCCATCCAGGAAGCGCCCCTCGGAAAAGTCCGTACTGGCCTGCTTCTGCCACTCGCTTTCCTGCCTGCGTACATTGGTGATTTCCGCAGATCCAAAGCGTTCCTTGAATTCCGTAAACATACCGCCGCGAGCCACTGAGGCAAGTTGCCGGTCGTCGCCAACAAGGATGATTTTGGCTCGTGCTTCGTCCGCATGGATGAGAATCTTCTCCAGGATCTGCGTATCGAGCATGGCAGCCTCGTCCACAAGAATGACCGTCCTTCGATCCCACTTCTTACAGCGCTGGTTGTTTTCCTGGTGCCAGATGGCCGAGTGCGCCGTGCTGGCTTCGCTGAAACCATCCTTTTTCATGTCCTGGGCAACCGTATTCGTGGGCGATAGCCCGACCACACGGACTCCCGAAGCTTCGTATGCTTCGCGTACGGCTCCCATGGTGTAGGACTTGCCCGCACCCGCACGGCCTTCGATAATCTTCAGGCCACCAGGATCAAGAGCATGGCGAAACGCCGCTTCCTGTTCGGGATCCATAGTCCGGGTCTTCAAGGCCTGCCGAATAGCTGACGAACTTGTTTTATGGCCGGTGTCCGCATGCCTCTTGGTGGCCAAATCCATAACCCGCGATTCTTGTTCGAATGTATGCCGCGTGGTGAAGCCGGCGGCCTTGCGTGTTTGCGGATCGTATAGCTTGACCAGGTCGGGATGTGTGAGCAAGGCCTCTTGCAACGCGTTGTTGGCCTGGGGGGAATCCATAAGTTTCAGCACGGCCCTGGCAATGTCGCGTTCGGTGAAAACGGATTTGTTGCGCGTGAGCTGGGCCAGAATGTCCGCAGGCGCACATTCTTTGTTGTCCTCGGCAATTTGATCATTCAAAGCCTTGGTATGGACCTGCTCCTGCTTGTTGTGCCAGACCGGCCCCACGTGCTGTTGCGCAGTCACACCGGGAGCATCCACTTCGAGGTCCAATCCGCGCGCCTGAAAATAGCCGTTCTGGAAGGCTTCCCACTGCCGCCCCCAGTCATCCTTGCTCAAGACGTGTTTGCCCTTGGCAAAGCCGGGGTTCAGATGCCGGGCCTTACTGCCGAATCCTTTCGGCCCAAGCGTCCGGGTGGAGATAAGCAAATGCGCGTGCGGATTTCCGTCGCCTTTGTCGTGGATGACCATTTCCACGGCCAGGTCATGCTTCACGAAATGTTCAAGGGCGAACGAACGCGCCAACTCGATTTGCTGTTCCCGCGTCAGTTCGCGATCAGCAGGAAGGGCCAAAACCATATGCTTGGCCAGCTGCGCGTTCTTCTTTATGGTGCCGTCCTTTTTCAGGTCCGCTTGTTCCGCCGCGTTCCAAAGCGCTTCACCTGAGGACCATTTTTCACCCGAACGTTCCGAGAGAAGCAGCTCGCTGCGTACGTACTCGCCGGACGTGTCCTGCGCTTTTGCCGTAAAGTCGAACTGCCTGCCGGTGCTATCCTGGTGCCTGCGGTCACGATTCAGGTAGGCGGAAAGCCCGACGGCAGAACCGCCCAGTTTGGTGGAAACGATTTCCACCCGCGCGAATGCTATGGCCATATGCATTCCTCCGTTTTCAGCCTCGCAGAGCGCAATCATTTTTCCCCAAGAAAAATGTATATTGCGTCTGCTTTCGCTACGCTTCATCAGATTTTGCATCCGAATCCAATTTTGAAAATTTGCTGAGGATTTCAGACAAAATTTCTCGATAGTTGGAGAGCATGCTACTTTTGATATTTTGCTCCCAGTAGTACCTGAGGAATGGCATTTCCGGACCTCGCTTTCGCAATAGGATTTCTTTTCTTTCGGATGGGGCAAGCGATGAAAGCCAAATTTGGAAATAGACGTCGGCTGCTTTTTTGTATGCTTCAAGGACAGCGCGCCCAGCCAGCTCTAAATCATAAGCCTTTTGCTCATCAGGCGAGATAAAGCCTTTTGGCCGTCGATAATAACCAGTAGATCTGATGGCATTGAATAAATATCCTAGCGGGCTTTCCACGGTATCACCGGCCTTGTCCCGTATCGGACCTTGCTCCAGCTCCCAGTTGAGATAATCAAGTGACTGCAGCAGGTCATCGAGGGGGAACCCGTGCTTTTCTAGAGTATCGACGAATTGCTTAATCTGCTTTGGGCTGAGATTAAATTCCGCGAGCTTGGGAAAGCGTAAGGAGAGATCTTGTTGCGTCAGCGCCAGTAGATTGTTTTTGATAGTAAGAAGACTTCTATCTATCTGGGGAGAGGTTGCCGAAGCAGTTGCTGGATCAGTGAGGGCGGACGGATCTTCGTCGACAGGAAAGTGAAATGCAATTTCATGTTTTGCGCTGAATATGCAGCACAATGATTCATTGAGGCCAAATGCATTTCCCTGAATTTTTCCTGATTTGACAGGATGGTGTGTAATGAATCCTGCTTGAGAAAGCTTTGCTATGTTCCCTCTTACAGTTCCTTCAGCGATTTGTAGTTCAGATGCAATCTGCTTATATGAAAGAATCTTGCCGCAATTCACGATGATATACTTAAGTACAGCTGTCTGGTTGTCATTCAGACCATTCACTAAGTCATAATGAGAAATGTTCACTATTTCAGCTTGTTGTTCGTCCGAAAGCGAAGACTCTCCGCTCTCTGGGGTGCGCAAGAGGATGCTGGAAAGCTTGCTTGGTTGCTTGCTGAGTTGCTCGGCGTTTTGCCGAGATGCTGCAGCGGGTGTCTGGACAGGTGCCTTGGTACGTGCTGTGTAGGCTGATGATATTTTTTTATTCATGTTGTCCCCGCTAGTTCTAGGCTGAGATAGAGATCAGCCATTCAATGAGATTTTCACGGCTGTATGCTACACGGCCTCTGAAAATCATTCGTTTCGGGCCTCTCCCCTTAGAATCAAGATTTTGCATGTAGCCGCGCCTGTAGGGCAGACCATGTTTTTCTGCCAGCTCATTCCAGCGGTGCCGCCAGATAATCGAAGGAAGACTGTCGGCGAGGAGTGAAAAATCGAATTGATGATCAGACATTAAAAAACCTCCTTCACATTGCTTTGATGTGAAGAAGGCTAGAGAAACTCGAAGTGCTTTTCGCCGACACCTAAAATTTATTTTGGTGTCGGCGAAAATTGTACGTGTTTCGAGCTAGTTCGTGACTCCTGAGAGCGGAAGTACTGCGCAGTTTTCAACACATCGTTCGGCGTGCCGAAGATGCCTCATCAAATGATCTCGATCATAAAAAGCGGGTTTGGGTGTATATACTGCGTCTATGAAATCCTGCTTGTAGCGGTCATAGAAGATATCCACGATTTTTTCGTTCCCGTAGGTCTTTCCCTGGTTCCGAAGTACCTGTTTCAGATCAAAGAGAACCAAACCAGCAATTCGATTAATCGTGTCACCTCGAATATCACCAATGATGGGTGACCGCATTTGTTTGGCGAGTTCCTTCTGGGCCTCAGCGAAGCTTGCAAGATGCTTTTTGAATTGTGCTACATTTTCAGCGGTGCTGTCTTTTGCGTACAGGTAGTTGTAGAGCAGTGTTCCAAATTTAGCGATCCATTTGTCATCGATTGTGACGTTGTTTCTAAAAATATTATTTTTAAAGTAGTCCAGACGATTGTCGTCAATCTTTGTGGTCGTGTACTCAATATAATCTCGGGTCTCCGTTTCATGAAAAGGAGTAATCCATGGAAATGGAGGTAGTTTGACCTCAAAGAAAGAAAATTGATCTGCGAGAATTCTTTTGAGTATTCTTTCTGGGGTGTATTGTTTGTGTTCAAATATAAGAAGCAACCCGAACTCATTAATACATTGTTTTTCAAGTTCTATTAAATCACCGGAGATTTCGACAATAGGCCGAGTAATTGGATCACCGTCAAGTAACTCTAGCCCTCTGGGGTGCATTAATGAAATATAATCAAATTCTGAATTACCAAGCTGTGCAAGAAGTTGAGCATGTGGCGGAAGCGTTTCGATTATTGACTTTGTCTTTTGAGTCAGAGACGTATACGCCTTGTTTCTGAAAGCATACAATAACTTGAAGTAATTGTGTTTGACTTCATTGGAAACTGTCCACAATCCCACAAGATCATGTCGATGCTCGAACATTTTATCTGGAAAGTTGTTCAAAATTGACTGGGCAAAAATTTTAGAAACAGAAGAAGCAGTTCTTTGTTCTGAGGGCAGCTCGATATCTATCTGTTCAAATTGCTTTGCACATGCATATGCCAAAGATTTTTTTGCATTGGTTGTGTCTGAAACATTCTTCTTAAAGTATTCCGGGATTACTTTGGCAATTTCTATGTCGAAATCGAACGTTGAAAATTGTTTTTTTTGAAGGAAAGAATGATTACCAGCTGCCATATTGTTTATATCAATAACTACAATGCTATTCTTGATCGCTTTAGGAACATGCAAAGCTGAGGAGTCGATAATGGGCATGGCGTACCGAAATAAAAATACTAAGGCCTCTGTTTTGATCTGTGTTGGTAGAAATCCGAGAGAAGCTTGGGCTGCAGTAAATAAGAGATCAAGTCGTTCATAAAGCGCATCGTGCTTGTGCGTATGTTCGGAGCCTATCTTCATTGCTGCACCTCGTGATGAGATTGAACCAAACGGCGTGGCGTTGATGGAGAGGGCCTGTGAAGAATTTTTAATTTGCTATTATTTGGGCTTTAAAATGCCTTACAATGGGTGTCAATGCGTCTAGGGACGGAACGTACATAATAAGCAGGACAAATGGAGCTCATGTTTTCAAAAGGACAAGATTTGCCAATTACCATAAAAGTGGGGAGAGAATGGGGAGAGGATTTATCTTGAAAGAAAAAGGAGTCAACGAAGATTTTCGCTAACTCCTTGATATTCCTTGGTACCCGGGGCCGGACTTGAACCGGCACGATATTGCTATCGAGGGATTTTAAGTCCTTTATGCGAGCGTTGCATAAACGAACGTTTGCGCAATAAAACTCCCTTCCATATAAATAAAAGCCTTGCGAATTGCACAAATCTATTGCAAAATAAAAACGAATTGCAACAGGTTTACGCAACACAAGGATAATTGCCATGCGTATCGGATACGCGCGAGTCAGCACTCAGGATCAGGACAACCAGGCACAGCTCATTGCCCTTGAAGAGGCAAAATGTGAATTGATCTTCCAGGAAAAAGCCTCCGGCGGACGCTGGGATCGGCCAGAACTGCAGCGTCTTCTTGGCCAACTGCGGAAAGGGGACTTGGTCGTTGTCTGGAAGCTCGACCGTCTTTCTCGTTCTCTGAAAGATTTGCTTTTAACGCTGGAAAAAATTGAAACAGCGGGTGCCAGTTTTTTAAGCCTTACCGAAGCGGTGGATACTTCGACACCGGCAGGCAGGATGATGATGCAGATAGTTGGCTCGTTTGCCGAATTCGAACGCGCCATGCTCCGGGAAAGAACGAAAAAGGGACTTGAGGCCGCACGAAGGGAAGGGCGGAAAGGCGGACGCAAATCAAAGTTGACTCCACAGCAAAAAGAGGAAGTCGTTTCCATGGTCAAGTCTGGGCAAAAAACAGCGGCTGACGTTGCACGGCTTTTTCAGGTCCACCCAGCGACAATATCACGGCTTCTTGCAACCTGGAGGGAAAAATGAAATTTTTGGAATTTTTTTGTTGATAAGGAATTAAAGTGCCAAAGATGTTTTGACAATTATTAAAACTTGAAACCAACTATTCAGTTAAGGAACACAGTATGCGCAGGTTCACGAAACAGATCAAACTGAAGCTGAGAAAAATTTGTCGCCATCTTGCTATGTATAGGGATTTTACACTTCCACGGAAATCAGATGAGTCTTCTGAGTCAGATCGAAAACGAGATTCGCGATTGTGATAAGTTGCAATGCGTATATCCTCTCTCAGAATTGCAGTTCCAAAAGAAGTCAGGAATCATCTCGGTAAAACCGGGTGCTGAACCTGTGAGTCGCTCAAAGCGGGTTCAAAAACCGCCCAAAGGCAGAGTCCTCCTTGGCGGTTAGAAGCCTTTAGGAAGCCTTCCTGGCTTTTTTTAATACCTTTTCAAACAACTCGGACAGCGCCTGCGGATCCACAAGCGTTTTCCATCCAAAGTAATACGTGCCCTTGTATTTTTCGTCCTCCTGGGGCTCTCCGTCATAATACAGATAGCACACCAGGGCTTTGGAAAATCTTCCCAAGGGTTCGCTTACGGCCGTGGCTTCCTCACAGTCCTTTTTAACGTGTTCAATTTGCCTGGCCTTGCAGGAAATCAACCAGTATATGCCATGCTTGGAACCGACTACATCCCTGTCAATTTTGAAATGGGGCTGGCCAGGATATTTCAATTTGAGAGCTTGTTGTTTTTTCGGGTCCCATTTGATGCGTACTCCTTGATACACGTTTTCCATGCCAGCCTTGCAGCATGCAACGGCAACAATTTCCTCAAACCAATACCCCTGTAGCAAATTTTCAATAACCGTACTGGATCCATCAGAAAGACTAATGGTGACGTTACGTGTATTTTTGTTCTCGATTTTCATTTTCTCACTTGAGCAAGAAGATTTGTTGCCGAGTGTACGATTTTTGGACCACAGCACCTTTGGCGATAGCTTTTCCTTTTTGAGTTGTTGCAGAAACTGCAGCACGATCGTTCCTTTCGATTCATTTCCGAAGAACCTAGTCGCTGATTCCAAACTTTCACCACTCAAAGCAAGGTACTCTTCCAATAAGGGCATTTTTATGGGAAGAGCGGCGTTTCCCAAAAGTTCCTGGGCTTGGTTGGTATCAGTACGAAAGCTGTATGCTTTGGCGTTGTTGCTTTTTGCAAAATAGGCAAGAAAAAAACCCTGACTCTTGTTGCCAGGGGATATGTTCACCACCGCAGGAGAGGTGCAAAGCTTGTAGTCCAGTACTTCCATTCCTTCGATGGATGTCGGCATCAGGCACAATTCAGAAGCGGGCAAAAGGTTTGCATTTTTTTTCAGAGGTTCGATCACCTTTTGTATCGTTTTGTCCATGGGAGTGTACAACAGGGTCGTCCGGCCAACGGGGGAGTGTGTCCAAATGGCGTTTAAGGTAGGCAAAATATCATTGCCAATGGCCATCATTGCAGTGCCTTCACCATTGCACTGTTGATTTGCGGGAATGATTTCTGTTTTTTGATAGATGTTTTGTTGGGGCGGTGGGGTGAAAATTTCTTGCAGCACCCTGCGTTTACTGGAATGAGGCATTTTGCGGGAAAGGTAGACAACATCCGCTTTGTGGCGGCTATGTGAGGTGAATCGCGTTGCGTTGTCCTTGTGCGTTGTAAGAAAGAAAAAACGCCTATGGTAGATTTCCGAAAACAGTTCCTTTCCCGTGGCAAGAGTTGCAATTTCGCGGATTTCTTGACGGATATCCGTGGAATTTTTGTCCCTTTCAGGCGTATAATGACACAGAAAACAAAGTTGACTGCCATTTTTCCACATCATGTCGATGATGACGTCATTGATTTTTAGATTGAAGATTACTTCCTTCGGGATACTTATATCATGGCGTTCGAGCAATTGTTGCAACTGTGGTTTGGGTTCATGATCGCAATTGCTCGTATCCAAATGATGCAGTTTAAGGATGTCGTTCAAGGGCAGGTCGGCCTCAGGAAGTTGGCTTTGCTGCAGTTTTCCCGAATGCATCTGGAAACAGGCGACCTTGCCGCGCATGGGGTATATGATCATACCCTGTTCCAGATCAAGAACATAGGCTGCCTGGGCGAGCATCCAGTTCATGCCGCCGGCGAGATTGAAAATCCATCCTCCATCCGCGGTGAGTTGCTTCAGGCAGGTGGCAAAGGGCGGTCGTTCTCCCTGTGGAGCGGACCCCGAGGAGATGTCCACAATTTGCACCGCATCCTTATTGAGCTTGAACTTTTTGCAGATCATGTCCTTAAGTTCCTTCACCCTGGCGATTTGATCGTCCCTTTTCCAGGTGGAGAGCAGGCAGACGCGTTCGATGGCAGTACCGGATTCGATCAGGGAGGCAAGCGGGGATATTATGGCAATGGGCTGGGTTCCGACGGCCGAGATGAAGTGCATGGTTTTTCCTGTAAAGTTTTCGAAAAGGATTTTTTTGATATCTACAGGTTGATATTATGTCGGTCAACAATTTTCAGAAACTTGGTAGCCGTATGGCTGTGCTCAGACCACATGCGTGCGGCTCGGAATTTTGTCCGTGCCTCACGCATGGCTTGTCCGTTTTCCATTATTCCTCCTCAAAAACAGTTTTTTGTTTCCGGTCGTAGGCCTTTTTGTTGCGATGCGCCTTGGAAACTGGCGCGCCTTTTTTACGGATTTTGACGTCTTTTCGCATATCGATGCGGATGGTTTCTACGATTTGGGACATTGTGCTCTCCAACAGTTTTTTTATGCGCAAGTGTGCGTTGGTGAATAATCATTTCCAGATATGCTGCAGCCCGGCGGCCCACCTTGACGAAAGGCCAGACGAACAGGCCGATCAGCAGACAGACAAGAGCATAGGACATTGGCCCGAGCCAGGGAAAATAGCCCAGCAAACTGTCCGCCAAGTGTTTTATGAACTGACCGGCCATGGATCCCCTGGTGCGGGAGGTTAGCTGGCTGCCGTCCGGCGCAGTCGAGACGTTTTCCTGCTCGTGCGCCTGCAGCAGGGCGTAAACGCCGACGCCGGCTGCCAGCTTGGCCTTGTGCTTCCACAGAAAATCCAAGACGTTGTCCCCCCCTTTGAGGATGGCGTCAAGCAGAGGCTCTTTTTCCGCCTTGGCCACTTTGGTCGCCAGCGCGAGCAGTTTCTGCACCTGGACAGGTTTTAGCCGCAGACCGGCTTCCAGTCCGTCCCGGCCGAAACGGGACAACAACTCGGTTCCCATGTCGGGGTGCTTGAGCAGCATGTCCGTACCGGCTTTGCCGTAGGTGCGCCATACGGGCAAGGTTTTATCCGCGTG
This sequence comes from Desulfovibrionaceae bacterium, assembly GCA_963677785.2. Classification (GTDB taxonomy): domain Bacteria; phylum Desulfobacterota; class Desulfovibrionia; order Desulfovibrionales; family Desulfovibrionaceae. The sequence continues at coordinate 2,780,975 of CAXXDH010000003.1, forward strand.
CGCAAACAGAAAACGGGCGGCGTCATCCGTTTGCGCCGCGCACATTGCAATCAGGTCGTCGCCCATGACTGCGGTCTTGTCCATGATCTCGGAACCGACTTTCAACATGGCTTTGGCGCCTTCCTCTCCGTGGGTGAGCAGGAATTTTTTCGCACGTTTGGCGAACTGCTTTCCAGCGCTCTCTCCCAACTCGATGCTGCATTTGTGAGCCACCTCTTCGATTACCTCGCGTGCGGCTTTGCCGCTGCCTGGCCAGAAGGCTTGGGCATTCTGCAGCAGAGCAACGGCAAGCACGAGACAAACCATAGGCAGAATGATGCAGTGGCGCATGGAGTTCCTCCAGGTTGCGGGTTGTTGATTGCTGGGAATAAGCAGAAAGCGTGCCAATGAGGTGACAGTGTTTAATGGCTTTGAATAGTGAGGAAAATTCGCAAAGACCGACTGCAGCGTCTCAAGATGCGTGCATGTCTATTCAAGTTTGAATTACCCTGCGCAAACAACAAATCGCGGCAGACTCAAATTTATTGGCGTTCAGCCGGCATGGGGCAAATTTGCATCGGATTCGTGGAACACGGCAAACAGGGGAAAATAGAATGCTCCGGACTCCCCGCTGACGCGTGCTTCAGTCCATATAAATCATGTTGGGAGAAAAAAAGCGGTTGGAGTTATTTTGTGGAGAATGACGGTTGTATTCAGTTATGAATGAAAAAATGTTTTTTGGAAAAGGACTGTGGTGAAAATGGCACAGTGCACCATTCTTGTGCATTACGTAGTGCCCCTCAAATCGGGGCACGTCTTCTGACAACCTGAGCTATGCAAACCTGAGCCACGCGGACCTGTCTTAACCCCCTCAAATCGGGGCACGTCTTCTGACAAATAAACGGAAACCGATATAAAGATAACACCTGGTCTTAACCCCCTCAAATCGGGGCACGTCTTCTGACCATTGAACAACTCACATGGAACGACGTACTTGTCATGTCTTAACCCCCTCAAATCGGGGCACGTCTTCTGACATCGTGAATTCGACTCTTTCCTTGATAGCTGTACTGTCTTAACCCCCTCAAATCGGGGCACGTCTTCTGACAGATACATGTCTGGCCGTAGAAGACGAGGCAACCATGTCTTAACCCCCTCAAATCGGGGCACGTCTTCTGACTCTCCTCAATAGAGAGCTGTCTAAGATCGTTATCAGTCTTAACCCCCTCAAATCGGGGCACGTCTTCTGACCGTGAACAATACATGAGGATGTTATCATTCGCAAAGTCTTAACCCCCTCAAATCGGGGCACGTCTTCTGACAAACGTAATATCTAGTATGAACCCATGCTGGAAGTCTTAACCCCCTCAAATCGGGGCACGTCTTCTGACGTGGATATACTGATCTTTCCTCTGGAGAGAAAATATGTCTTAACCCCCTCAAATCGGGGCACGTCTTCTGACATCCAATCGGTCCACGCCATATCACATCCCAAGATGTCTTAACCCCCTCAAATCGGGGCACGTCTTCTGACACAACGCTCCGTGGGCAATAACAAAGTGGATTCATGGTCTTAACCCCCTCAAATCGGGGCACGTCTTCTGACAGGTTCTCAACACCGTTATATCTCGTCTAATTCAAGTCTTAACCCCCTCAAATCGGGGCACGTCTTCTGACGTGGATATACTGATCTTTCCTCTGGAGAGAAAATATGTCTTAACCCCCTCAAATCGGGGCACGTCTTCTGACATCCAATCGGTCCACGCCATATCACATCCCAAGATGTCTTAACCCCCTCAAATCGGGGCACGTCTTCTGACACAACGCTCCGTGGGCAATAACAAAGTGGATTCATGGTCTTAACCCCCTCAAATCGGGGCACGTCTTCTGACAGGTTCTCAACACCGTTATATCTCGTCTAATTCAAGTCTTAACCCCCTCAAATCGGGGCACGTCTTCTGACTCCTGGTCAAAAAAATATATGTTTTTCGATGGGTTGGCAAGGGGTTTTTACGGACCCCCCCCTTAAAAAGGGGGCCGAGAGATTTTTGAGCCATGAAAACGACCAATTTTTTGCGTAACTCATTGTTTTTGCAGGGTTTGATGTTTTGTCGGATCTATTTGTCTATAATTGTGCAAAAACAGCCTGTTGGCTCATTTGTCCCGAAAATGGAAAACATCCTCACATTGTTCCATGTTGGTTTCCATTCCGGCAATTTGTTGCCTCAAAAAAAGCAACCATGCCCGGCAATTCTTTTTGGAGCAGGAGTTGTGTGGAGGTGGATTTTTTAGGACGCGTGAGCTGCGGTGTAGGTATGCAGTACTGCTGCGCGCAGGGCTTGGCGACGGCGTTGCTGAAAGGTTCTAATGCCCTTTATGGCGCCCGTACGGAATTTGTCGCAGGTTGCTTCCTGCCATTGGCGTAGCGCTTTTTCCATATCTTTCCGTACGCTTTCCGTGGCGATTTCGTTGCTGAAGTAGTCTATGCCGATGGCCAGCGCGGAGCCGACGAGTAGAGACAGGCCCAGGGTTTCCCAGCTGGTTGCCAGGCCCGCGGCCATCAGCCCGGCGGTGGTGCCGTTGGAGGCGGCCATGGCCGCGACCACTGTGCCGGTGGCCACTTTGGACAAGCCTCCCATGACCTTGATGATGTAAGGCGCCACAAAGGCATCTGCCAGGAGGCTGATTCCTTCCACACCAACCTGGACACCTACTGTTTTGGGCAGAACCGTGGAGAGGGCATGGTCGAAGGAGACGGAAAAATCGTCTGTGGTGAGGGCGCCGAGTGTGTCAGGGAACGCTTCGGCGGCGTTGGAAGCCAATGCCTGCCCCATGGCGAGCATAAGCCTGTTGTGGTTGCTGTCCAGCTCCTTGGTCAGTGCGCCGGTGATGGCGATGAGTTGTTGCTCCACCTGTTTCGGTGAAACAAGGCGCGTATAGAGGAGTTCTTCCAGATGGCTTTCGAGGCTGCCGTCGTTTTTGAGGAACAACCAGCCCATCTTGAACTTGTTCTTGAGCGAAAACAGTTCCTCCAAAAAAGGGTCCATGTTGGCGGATTTGTCGCGAAATGCATTGGCCAGCTGGCGGGCGCAGCCCTCCAAGGCCTGAAGGTCCTGCTCTTCGCACTTCTGCAACAGGGATTCCTGGGATGCCATGAACTTGTCCGTGAGCAGAGTCGGATCCACATCCCGAGTCCGCAAACCGGATTTGGTATCGGTTGCAGACGCGACTTGCTGGGACGAGCGGTCCGCCGGCAATATGCCGTAAAACAAGACCGTAGCAACCAGGCAGCAGATCACGCCCACAGACAACAGTCCCATGGAAAACACTTCGGTCCGGCGGCTCTTGTCAGCTGACATGTTCTTCCTCCTGGGTGGGGTGAATGGACAGCGAAGCAACAGCACAAGCCATGCCAAAAGCTGTAAAGTTTTAACTTATTGAAATCATGACTAGAAAAAAAGTTCGAATGGAGTGGCGTCGTGATGTGACACAGCTGTATTCAGTTTTGAATGGAAAAATTAATTATTGAAAGGCATGGCGGCTGGGAAAGACACGATACCATAATGGTGCATTGTGTACCGTCTCTCAAATCGGGGCACGTCTTCTGACTATCTTTATGCCCACTTTCTTGACTTGCGCAAGCTGTCTTAACCCCCTCAAATCGGGGCACGTCTTCTGACCAAGGGAATGGATTGCAAGCCAAGTTGCGGAAGATGGTCTTAACCCCCTCAAATCGGGGCACGTCTTCTGACCTCAACACGGTAGCCTGCACCGTGGGAGGAATGGTGTCTTAACCCCCTCAAATCGGGGCACGTCTTCTGACCAATTTGTATCAAAACCATGACTTCCCAAAACCCCGGTCTTAACCCCCTCAAATCGGGGCACGTCTTCTGACACTCTTTGACCAAACGACTGATGAAAAATGATAAAGTCTTAACCCCCTCAAATCGGGGCACGTCTTCTGACCTCCTTAACGGAGAATTGGCACACGAAGTAATCATGTCTTAACCCCCTCAAATCGGGGCACGTCTTCTGACTCAGAAAGGCTTTTGACGAGGTAACCAGAAATGAATGTCTTAACCCCCTCAAATCGGGGCACGTCTTCTGACTCTCAAGAAGAATTTGAAGCTCTTCGTGATAAATGTCTTAACCCCCTCAAATCGGGGCACGTCTTCTGACTCCTGATCAAAAAAATATATGTTTTTCGATGGGTTGGCAAGGGGTTTTTACGGACCCCCCCCTTAAAAAGGGGGCCGAGAGATTTTTGAGCCATGAAAACGACCAATTTTTTGCGTAACTCATTGTTTTTGCAGGGTTTGATGTTTTGTCGGATCTATTTGTCTATAATTGTGCAAAAACAGCCTGTTGGCTCATTTGTCCCGAAAATGGAAAACATCCTCACATTGTTCCTGTGTGGGGTGCCAGTCTGGCAATTTGTTGCCTCAAAATAGAGCAACCATGCCCGTTGGGGCATGGTTGCGAACTACGTATCAATGATGAGCACATTTGCGTATGGGCACGGACACCGGATTTAGCCAGTGGTGTGTAAACGGGGGTAGGATCGCGTACCGATTAGGCAAGGGCGTTTTGCCAATATTTGTCCGGACCGTGATATCCGGATTTCGTGTCCTTCATTTGTCCAAGAGTGTTGGTTGTCGTTTTAGTATCCAACTTGTCCAGACAGGCCTCCATGTTCGGGGTCAGTGTCTTCAGTTCTTTCTCAAACTGTTTTGTCTTGGTGAATTGATGCAAATCAATCCGCTTCCAGGCATATTCTGATGCGTCGCGAATCCAAATTGCGCGGATTTTGGATGCCATAGTACCCAGGCCAAAGGCTTTTCCAAGGCCGATTTTAAAACCATGGTTGCTTATGCGGCGTTCCAGCAGGAAAATCAGGGCAGCCAGTTCTTCTTCGGAACAGTTTTCCGCCCCCAGGGTGCCGTGAAATTCCAGCCCCTTGTTGCAGACCTGGGCCCAACCTCGCATTTTGTGACTGGGCGCCAGATTTTTCCCGGCGGCCTCTCCCGTAGCTGTGTCACAGAATTTTTGCAGATCCCTCAGGTTGTTGGATAATCCCTGGCTGCAATGCCGGTAGATTTTTGAGCCCGAGATCTGTCCTTTGTCGTCGAAATAAGCGCTTATGTCCCGTTTGTTGGCCTTGGGTTGGCCGAGTATGGGCAGCAGCACCTGCCTTGCAAGGGGTTCCCCCTTGTCATCCTGCCATTCGCAGATGGAAACGGATTTGACTCCTTCTTCCGTGGGGATGCTTTCCTTGACAATTTGCGGAAGCAGGGGCGTGTCGCACAGCAGCGTGGATGATTTGAATCTGCCGCGGAAACCGACAACGTTTTGCGCGTCGTCGTTTACAGCCAGGCCGAACATGCGGCAGCGCGGACAGAGAGCATCCAGGCTGGAACAGGCCTTCTGGCCTTCGGGAATCGCATGCTGATGGTTGAACAGGGCCTTGAACTGGAAATTCTTTCCAATGGCCACGACCTTGCCCTGAAAGGCCTGGTAGTAGACCCAGTCGCCCGGTTTCAGCTCGCGCAGGTCATCGTACCAGGGGCGGCCTTGTTCCCTTTCGTCACCTGGGGTCATGGTCTTGGTGCTGCCCATATAGACACGTTTTTTCAGTTCCTCTACCGAGTAGAAACATTCTTTTGGCACATTTCCTGTAAGTTTGCGCCCTGTAGTTTTGTAAAAGCGATGATACGTTTTTGTCTTCAGGTCTCCACCAGCGAGTTCGTTGTTCATGCCAAAACGATAGGGCCCATGATAGATCAGGGGGATGGAGCCTGGAAATGGTTTGTCTGAAGAAATATTTTTTATAATTTTTGCAAATTTATTTGTAAAATCAACATGATATGTTTGTCCTTTTGTGAAGTTCACCTCCTTGGTATTATAGTAGTATTCTTCAACGAGATGCAGGGTGACTTCACCGTTGCTTGTGTCCACCTGCTCGACAATGGCGGGGTTGGATTTTGCTTTATCGACGCGGTAGCGTTTCCAAACGCCGGTATAGGGGTAGGAGCCGTCGGAGATGTCGTCGCTGTGGCCAATTTCGTCGTTTATGATGCGGTAGCAGCCGCCCATGATGGCGGCAAACCCGTCGGCCACTGCGGATTTGACCGTGAAGGGGCTGATGGCCGGGCGGTTCTGCTGCATCAGCCAGCGCCTGCCGTTGCCGCCGAATTCGCCTTCTGCCATGTTTTCCGGGTTGCTGGAGGATACCGTCCCATCCAGGCAGGGGTTGGCAGCAACGGGCGTCAGCGTTTTCCAGGTGACTTCAAAGGCGACATCGAAACGCCCGTCGGAAAGACAGTGATGTTTTTCCTCCTGCAGTTCCTTTTTAGGCGTATTGGGGCGCGCCTGGAAATTATAGGGGAGGTTACAGATCTGGGGTTCCTGAGAATCCTTGTTTGTATCGGTCGGCCGAGGGGGGGGGGATTGGTTGCGATATTTTTTGCCCATGGTTCTTCCTATTGCGCTTTGAAGTCGGTTGTCAGGAAAAGATGCAGCCGGGAGGCCGGCGTGATGGTTTCCATGGCGCTGATGCGTCCGGAAAGCTGCTGGCCTTTGCGTGTCTGGATTTGGACCTCTCTGAAATAGCAGGGAAAAAAGGAATCGGATTCCTGGTCCGGCGGCTGATTGGTAGCCAGCTGCATCTGCTGCACAAGAAAACCCGCGTCTTCGCGTTCCACGGCTGTTTCCTGGAAAAAATCCTGCCCGGAACGCCAGAACCCGGCTTCCATCACAGGGCCTTCCAGGCCTGGAAACCAGTCTCCAGCCTTGTTTTTCGTGCCTGCAAGGGCGGCCAAGGCATTGCGTATGCTTTCGCTGTCCGAAAGCAGTACTTCGCCCCGTGCGCAGGCAATGAATCCGCCGGTCCAGTCCTGCCGGAGCAGAGCTTCGAGCGCGTCTGCGGATTCCAGCCGCGCCTCGTACCGTATCCATCCGTCCTCAAATGTGATGGCTTCAGTTGCTTGGGTCATGGCCGAAGGCCTCCTTGTGGATATCGGTGACGACGAACTGTCCTGTGGCGGTGGCGGTTTTGCCCAGCCTCATCCAGCCCGGAGGGGCGTTGTCCGGTTCCATGGACCGGCACTCGTTGCCGATGAGTTCGAGGGCTTCCTGGTAGAAGTCGGCATCCGTGGCACTGTCGATGATGATTTCGAAATCAAAGTCGCCCTGCGAAAGGTATTCTCCGAAAAACAGAGTGCTTCCGTTCACTTGACGGGTGTGCTCGCAGAGCTGCAGGCGGCTGAGCACAGTTGTTTGCGGATCGCGGACAAGGGCGTCCCCCACGGAGAGCATGCCCCGCCTGTCCATGTTGCCGAACAGGCGGCAGCGCGGACAGGTACATGGTTTATGCTTGATATTGTTGACGTCGCAGACCTCTTCACCCTCCGTACGCCAGCGGCGCTCCAGAGGAACAGAGAGTGCGGCCTGTCGGAAGGCCTTGCCAGGGATGACCATGGCGTCTTTCGCTTTTTGGTCCGGTTGTACAATGACCTGGCGGTGCACGAAATGGTCCGGCATGAAACCGGTGTAGACGGAAACATCTGCTGTCAAAGGCAAGGACGAATTGGATACGCAGAGCAGCTGGCCGTCCAATACGCGCGATTTGAGGGCAAGGCGCGTCCAGGGCTGGGCAATGTCCGGTTTTGGGGCGTCCGGTAGGGGCGACAGCTTCGTTTGGTCCATACTCCAGAGCAGTTTCCTGTCATCGGGGAGGCGCAGGTCCAGGATGGCCCCATCTGACTTGACCAGGTCCAGCCTTCCGTATCCGTAGCCCCATCCTCCGCCTATGGTTTCGATGTGCTGCGCGACAATCCACAGAGCCTGGGACAGTTTTTGCCGGAGCTCGGAAGGGTCCTGTCCTTTTTGTACAAAAGCGGTGAACCAGAGGGGCAGCTGGAGGCCCGCGGGCGCGAGTTCGAAGTTGTACAGCGCCTGGGCCGCCACGCTGCCGTACTCTCTGTCTATTCTGTTGCCCGAGAGGGAATCGTAATGTTCAAGGGCGACACTGGTGGACTCGAACCAGAGCTGCGAGACACCGCCAGAATTCACTTTCTTCGCTTCCTCGCCTTTGCCTGACGCATTTGCGATCGGGTAGTTGCCTATCTCCCTGGCAAGGGTTTCTCCCTCCGCGATTCTGTTCAGCGCGCGTTGCAGCAGGTTGCTCCAGACATAACCATTGACGTGCAGTTTCCCATCCGGCGTACGCTGCAAAACCGCATCGGTGAATTCTCCTTCCTCTCCCGAGCGCAGCAACAGCGGAGTGGCCAAAGAGAAGAGCGCATGTATCCTCAGGGCATGTGTTGCAGTAGTGATTTTCATGGGCGCTCCTGTCTTTTGTTCCATTGTTTCACCTGGTAAACCTCCAAACCGGCCTTGAGGCACTGGCGCATGTTTTTGATATCTTGCAATTCCAGAATTTGGAGGCAAGATTCCAATGTCGCGTCCAGGTTGTTTATGTTGCGCTGTTGCTTCTGTTTCTTGAGTTTGGCCTGTTGCGAGATCAGGAAGTCCTTCACCTGATTTTCAGGCATGCACGGGTTCAGCAGTTCGCGTAGATTCCCTGCGAACGAAGGGGATACCCCTTGCGAAATGTCGATTGGTTCAATCTGTTTATCGCCGGAAGAGTTCTTTTTCTTGTCCGTCTTGCCATTTGCTTTTTCAAGTTCTTTGAATTCTGCCTGAATTCCTTGCCATTGGCAGAATCCGAAGCCTTCCGAGGGGTCGATGACCCAGGACGTGTCGACAAGCATGCTTCCGGGAGCAACGGTTATTCTGTTGCGGCGCGGACGGTTTTGCATGGAATTATAGCGGCGTTCGGACTGCAAGGTCAGCTGGTCTTGTGAGTCGCCGTTATTTGCAATCATTCTGGAAACAGGCAGCGGGGTAGTGACGACCGCTGGAGGAGCCGCTTGGGCTGTTTTTTTAGTGTTTGCATGACAACTAATTGAAAAAAGGGAGCTTTTGAGTGTGGGACGTATGTTGTTGACAATGAACCAGACGCGTTTGGCAAACACGCTGTCAGGGGCGAGCAAACGCATCCGGCCGGAAAAGGAGACAGGCGCGGGGATATATTCCTGAACAAACAGGCCGTTTTCCCTGGTCAAAAAGGAGTCCTCTTCCATGGCATTGCGAATTCGTTTTGATGGCGTCAGTTGCAGGAAAACAGGCTCGGGACTGTTGCTAACGAAATAATCCTCTCCCAGTCCTTTCACTTTCGAGCTGAAGAAATTTTCCCCCAGTTCTTTGACTTTCGTACTGAAGATATTTTCTTCCTTGTCAGACTCTTCACTTTTTCCCCAGAAGTCCTGGACGACATTTTTCTCGTTTTTCAATACGCTCATGGGTGCGGGAACAAAGGAGACCTTGCTTTTGTCCGTGGGCAGCAAGGCACTGCAACGCAAGCCGTACATTTCCTCGGGCTGGGGCCATTGCCGGAACAGCTGGTAGTAGGTCTTGACCAGCCAGGCGCGGAACTGGTTGCCGGAAATGGCCACTTCCGAACTGAGCACCTGGGCTTGGTCCTTTTCTATGGGCTTGTTGCGCAGGTTCGTGAGAGAGGTCAGTGAGAAGATCGTTTGCTCGGAAGGTGATATCAGTTCCGCATCGGCCGGACAGTGAATTTTTTCCGGTTCTTCCCAAGCGACGGAAACCTCGCCTTTGCCGTAGCCGCGCGAGCGAAAGGCGCCGAATCCGCCGGCAAGAGGCGCGGCCTGTGCGATCAGATCCATTGCCAGCTCCAGATCTTTTTCGCTTGAAAAATACCCCAGAAAAAGAGTGGATTCCAGCTGGAGTCCATCGAGCCAGGCCAGCTCATGGCTTGCCAAAAAGTTGTCCTTGACCGTCCGCTTGTCGCTGTCCAGGGCGATGCGGGTCGTCACCTTGTAACGTTCGGGGGTCCAGCTATCCGCGGATTTTTCAGCCAGGGACAGGTCCGTCAGTTGCAACAAGGCCGAAGTCGCCTGGCCTGTTTTGCCGAAAATCTTTTGCAACAGAGCATTTGAAAAGGATTCATCCAAACGGTGCAACCAGGAGGCGGCCATGCGCAAATTGTTGCGGACCTGGGTGTCAGGATAAATGGGCTGTTGCTTGGAATTCCTTAGGTGGGGGGTAAAGCCGAATGTCTTGTTTTCCCCGCCGGAGGTGAACCAGTAGCCACGGGCCGATATGAGCAGTTTGCCTTCGGCAAAAAAGAGTGTTTGCGTTTCCATGGATCTATTCCTCTGTTTGTTGAAGCTTGGAGGGGAGAATCCCTTTCAGTTCCAACAGGGTGGCCAGGTTGGCGGGGTCGATCACGCCCTGCGGCGTAAGGAGACTGTCGTTCAGGATTTTGTCCAACGCGGGGCGTGGTACACGGGAACTGAGGCATTTTATCCAAGTTTCGATTTTTTGGGAGGACAGGGCCAGCACTCCCGCCATGGCGTGAATCTGGCTGTTTTTGAGTTTGCCATGCTTCTGGGGCCCGCAGAGTTCCACATAATCGGCAAGGGTCGGACGTTTGGCGAAGCCGTCTGGGGTATCAGGCGCATTGTGCGTAATGAACAGCGGCTTTGCAAAATGCAATGGTTCCGAATCAAAGGAACCTTCTTCCGCCATCACCCGCCAGGTCACTGCGTTTCCCTTTCGGTCGGTGTCCTTCTTGCATTGTTTCATCAACTCTTCACCGTTTTCAAAAATACGCCTGAAAGGTGTGTGCAAAGAAGTGATGAGAAAGCTGGCTCCGAAACAATATGGTTTTAGTCTGGACGGATCCAACATGTTGTTCTTCAGCCATTCGGTGCTCAAGGGATGGTCTTTGTCGAGTTTTTCAATTTCGGATTCCATGATTTTGGACAGATTGACCAAAAAAGGAACGACAGCTTTGTCCGTCATGACAAAACAGAGGTCATCGCCACCGGCCACAATGATACGGAAGGGGAGATATCCATCTTGAGCGTGCGGAAAGGTTTCGGCAAGGGCCTCGCTGACTCTTTTGGCGAGGAATTCGGTAACACACTCAAACAATTTTCTTATTTGATCTTCGGGCTGGTTAAGCCAGGCCACTACCTTGTCTTTCATATTGTTGATGTCGGCAAAGAAAATGCCGAGGCGGTTACGTTCTTCGGCTTCCTGGGAAGGAAAAAGCATTTCAAAGTCCACTGGCAGGGAAACCGGTTGGGGGTTGATGCCTGTCAGTTCGAAGTACTTTTTATAAACCCGCTGGAGATTAGTAAGTTGTTCGGAAGGAGTCGAATAGATCTGTTGCAGATCCAGTTGGGCGCATTCCTTGATGCGGCGGCATATGCGGCAGGATTTTATGCGTTTTCCGCCCTGCCTCAATTCTGTTTCGGCAGGCAATTCTCCGCAGGTTTCGCATACGGCCATATGCGGAAGATGGGCCGAGGCATGTCCTCGCAAATTTCGTTTCTGCGTTTTTAGCGTTTCAAGCAACTTTTTTTCAAGGATCGCCTCCTTAAGGCTGGAGGCTTCCACTGGGCCCGCAGCCTGGAATTCGAGCATGGGAAGCGTGGTGGCCACTTCCTTGATCAACAGTTTCAAGGCGTCCTTTGCTGCGGATTGCGATCCGAATCGTGCGGTAAGTTTGCCTCCCCCCGCGATGAGAACATCTCCATGACAGGAGTTTACAATGTCGGGGAGAGTAAGTTCATTGAGCTCCTGCAACAGTTGGCTGAGTCCTGCCATGGACCATAACCGGTCGACGCGGGCTATAACTTTTTGAATAGCGGAGTATTGCAACGAGACATAAAAATATTTTTGACTCATGTTCTCCCTTTCCTAAGTTTGTTTATGGTTAGAACAACATGGGCATTAGTTGTTTAATTGAGTTTTTAATATAGAATGTAGTATGTTTAGCTACTGTCAATAGTTAATATATAATCATATAAAATTATTTTTTTATTGTAAATAATTGTTGATTTTTCTTATAGGTTAGAACTCAAAATGTTGATGACAGTTATGTCGTCCAAAACGGTTCCCATGATCGGAGCTCCAATTATCCCCTGTTCCGGACGTCCTCCCCAGCCGGATTCCAACCGTTTCAGTTGATGGAGAGCCTGTTTCAGGCCGTGAGTTAATGAAGGGATACATGAAATAGTGACATGACGCTTGCCTTCAAGGCCTGATGCGACGGATACATCCGCTCCCATGCTGCGCAGCAACCCATGAATTCCAGGCGCGTCGCAATCAAGAAACATACCGGATTTGCCGCTATTTGTTTTGAATTTAATGATGCACTCCATCCGGGAATACAATTGTTTTCTGGCGCTGTGATACGCTACAACAAATGGTTGCATGCCGGGATTGGAGAGGATGTAATCGTCCATATTCGTAGGGCTGACTTCGTTGTCGATCATTGCGTCTAATAGTTTAACCCCCATATCCAACTGTGAAACTGGTGCTTTGATTAGGGTACGCATGCCCGAATACAACATCGACAGTGTTGTCTTTGTACATCCTGCGAATGCTTTGGAAATGCCAGGAGCCCCCAGGTCCACTGCTGCGACGTAGTCCACGATTGTTTTTATCTGTCTATTTTTGCAGGAAAAAAACTCATACGCCTGGACACACGCCGGGGGAAGATCGCAGGAGGTGTCATGATGGTCGTAATTGTTTTGCTCAGCCATGCCCGAGCCGCCGCATTCGATGCAGACGATTTCTCTGGAGTCCAATTCGGCCGAGTTGGCCATGCTATGGCAAACTCGTACCCGAAAACCGGGCCTGTAGCCTGTCAACCAGGCGGTCAGGCAGGTGTCCAGATCCGGCTTGCGAAAAACATAATGGCGCATTGATATCCCCCTTGCATTGGATTTGAATGCAACATGTAGTGAAAAGGGATAACAAAATGTGTGCCAATATGCTGGGTATGCATAAACCCACTGAAAATAACCAGTTGGCTTTGACAAAACAATTTTTCTGTCGATATATATTCAGTTGTGAAGTTTTTGATTCAAAAATGAATTTATGGAGAGGGCGATGAAAAAGGACAGACGCATTCTCGTGTGTTGGGCGGGCAAAACGGACTGTGCGGCTGCAGAGCAACAACATGACAAAAATTTGGGACCCATTCGAACGCTGACCAGCAACAAGGATTATCCATTTGATGCTGTACATATTCTTTATACCGCGGAATTGCACAATAAGATTGAGACATTGAATGAGTGGTTGAAGCATGATGTTCAAACGGTATACCCTCTGGTAACTGAGATAGAGGATCCTACTGATTACAAAAGTATTTATGATGTGGCATCTCGATTGTTGATGCAGGTGCGAAGTGAATATGGAACTGATGCGGAATACACCATCCATCTGTCTCCTGGAACTCCGACCATGCAGGCAATATGGATAATCCTGTCAAAAACACGTTTCCCGTCCCGCCTGGTGCAGACGCGTCGTCCCACGGACAAGGGAGAACTTGTTTCGGTCGTCAGCATGCCTTTCAATTTGTCCTTTCAGAAGGTTTCAGCCTCTCCTGCTGCGCTTGTCAGCAAGCAGGAAGGCCCTTTTCTGTTTTGTTCCGAGTTGGCGGAAGTGTACGCATGTGCGGAGAAAATGGCGCCCTTTGATGAACCGATCATGATCAATGGTGAAACCGGAACAGGCAAGGAACTGATTGCCAGACATATTCACGACTGTAGCGGACGATCCGGAAAATTCATTCCGATAAATTGTGGCGCCATTCCCTCGGAGCTTTTCGAATCAGAGTTTTTCGGACATGCCAAAGGCGCGTTCACAGGTGCCATGGCTGAAAAGGCAGGCCTTTTTGAGCAGGCGAACAAGGGCACGCTTTTTTTGGATGAAGTGGGCGAATTGCCGCTGCAGATGCAGGTCAAACTGTTGCGGGTTCTGCAGGAGAGAAAAATACGAAAAATAGGAAAAACAGAGGAAACGAAAGTTGATGTTCGTATTCTTGCGGCAACACATCGTGATCTGTTTAAAATGATTGAATCCGGGGAGTTCCGCTCGGATTTGTATTATCGTTTGAACAGCCTGCCGTTGAAATTGCCGGCTCTGCGCGAAGTGAAAGACGCCATTCCAGAATTGATTGAGAATCGATTTGCAAAGTTGCGGGGAACAATCAATAAGAATTGCAAGCTGTCCGCAGAGGCTTCTGAAGTCTTGTGTTCCTATAATTGGCCGGGGAATATTCGCGAGCTTGAAATGAATTTGAAAAGACTCCTGATTCTCACTGAAGGGAACATGGTTACCAGGAAAGATATAGACAGCTATCTGATATTTCAAAATGGTGACGCGTCAGGTGACATTGAAGAGCTCCTCATGTCCGGCCTGAGCCTGAAGGATGCGACAAAGGAATTCAAGGCGAAGTACGTGCAGCATGTCTTGAGTCAGGCCCGCAGCCAGAGTGAAGCCGCCAAGATATTAGAAACGTCGCAACCCACACTGAGTCGTATTGTCAACTCGCAAATGTGAGTATATGTTTTGCTATCCCGAGTCTTTTTTTCGTATCTCAAATTGATTTTTGACGTGTCATGGCATCGAAGACTTCTTCGAATTTGTTCCAGGTGAATGTTCATGGTATGTGGCAACACGGATAGAATTTTCAATTAATATTCTTGATGCGAGGTTTTTGATGGGCAAAGTCAAAGACAAAAATGCTTGCAGTCAACTGCTTCGAGTGCTCAAGGGAGATAATTTTGTTGCTTCCGGAAAGACAAGATCAACACATGTCAGACAAAATGCGATCAGATGGGTGGAGAATGCGATTTTTTGCAATGCTCCTGACAGGATACTAAAACAACTGACAGGAGGTGTCTTTCCGGCAAAAGGAGATCTCACACGAACGCATCCTGTTTTTGTGTTGCGCGTGAAGCAAAATGGTATGATACAGATTTGCCCCATGACATCCAAGGTGCATCCAAAATATTTTTATGTCAGATCCGGTTGTGTGCTGGATACGGGAAGGAAGCAGGACCGGGACAGCTATATTCTGGACATGTTGTATTTTAATCGTCCGAAGCATCCGGATTTTCTGGCACAATTGCATTTTCGAGGGGTTGCACCCAAAAAATGCATCATGAAAGGAAAACGCTCCGGGGGAACTAATAAATGAGTGAAATTTTTCAAGACTTGCTGCAACTTCCCCTGGTGCTGCATTGCCTGGAGTGTAGCGCTGAAATGATTTTTCACAAGAGCCTGAAGCCGGGGACTCCTTTCGCCTGGGTCGGTGAATCTCTGGATTTGGAGTCGGTTGATAAAAGTGACAAAAAAGCGGCCATACTGGCCATACAAGGGGAGCTGCTCGATATTCTTGGCAGTTCCAAACGATTTGAAACGCAAATCAAGCACGAAATATATCAGGACAACGGCTCCCGGCTCGTTAATCTTTTCGTGACCATATTCTTCAACGAAAAAAGGAATGCCCGCCGCAATACGGATGCATTTTATTCGTATTACCGTCGCTGTACCGATGTTTTTCGCGAATCTCCGGAAATCAACAGCATATCTCACGACAAAAAGACATGGTATTCCTGTAACTTCCAGGATGATATGCCCGAATTGAGCAAAGTGGACGAGTGTACCTGGAGAACCATTTCCTATCCCGCAATACAAGGAGATGCCATCC
This sequence comes from Desulfovibrionaceae bacterium, assembly GCA_963677785.2. Classification (GTDB taxonomy): domain Bacteria; phylum Desulfobacterota; class Desulfovibrionia; order Desulfovibrionales; family Desulfovibrionaceae. The sequence continues at coordinate 2,796,552 of CAXXDH010000003.1, forward strand.
GCAAAAAACAGTCGGTCATCGCTCTTGCTTCCCATTTTTACGCAGGGGTCACCAAACTGCGGGAGTCGGACGCATTTTTACCGGTGCGTGACCTGGTCGCCTGGGTTTTTTCATCGGCCATGCCGGACAGGGCAAGCATTGAGTTTGAGAACGAGCGAGGCGAACAGAATCAAAGACTGGACGAGCTGGAGGATACGAACGCATCCGCAACGGACGGTGTCCCTCTCGACAGCGACAAATTGAAAGAGATCGCGGACCGCATTGCTTCTGTTTTTACGCCTGCGATGCGGAGGGTGTTCGGGATGCGCTGGAAACACCTCATCGCTTCTGATGGCAAAGAAACGACTCTGGATGAAATTGCCCGCGAACTCGGAATGTCCAGCCCGCAAAACGTCAAGTATCATCTGGACAAGTCTATGATTTTATTGAAGGAAGCCATAGAAAACTGGGATATTGACGAGCAGGCCGATGGAGCTGTTTTTCTTAGCAGGCTCATTGAAATTTGTAATTCGCCTCATTGACGGCGTTGCTATAATGAGTGGAGAAAAATTTTGCAATCGAATTTGTCACAGGATGATCCCATGATTACCAAAGAGGAAGAATTTCTTCAGAGACTGGCTTGGCAGTCTCTGTATTGCTTGCGTGCCTGCCCGCCCGATGCGATTCTGTTCGCTGCGGACCCCGGCGCCGAATGCCAGGCTCACATGACCCTTTGTCCTTTTTGCCGGGAAAGGCTCGAGCAGCGTTCCGCTCGCAAAGCATTGCCTTTGGGCACTTCGTTACCGGAGCTTCCCAAGCGGCCGGCGGTGTCTGCCGGACAGATCTGGTCATTGGAGCCTTACCTGGCAGGATGGGGGCCGGGCGACCGTTATTACAATCCTCCATTGGTGCTTATTCTTGCGGTTCTCGACATTCCCCATCGTGTCGTTCAGGTGGCCCAGTTGGCGCCCAACGAAACACTGCTGGGAGTTGACGATCTTGTTCTTGAGGATGCGCATGGAACTGCCGAAGCCTGGAATGTCTATACTGTCCGGATCGATGATCTGCACAGGTGCTGGGGAGAAACAAATCCACGCAATGTGCGGGAAGTGATACGGCTCTCCGAACTCGACATACCCGTTCCGGACGGCATCATACGGATGTTCCGTGATCTCGAAACAGACGTGGGTGCTTTTTTCGCCATGCAGTCCATCGGAAAAGCGCTTTCAGTTGAAGAAGCCATTCTCGAAATGGATGCATTGCGCAGTTCCAATCCGGATTGGACCTTTCCTGAGGACCTGGATGATCCGTTTCTTGCTGCAGCCCTTGCCACTCCGCCGCGGTCGCTCCTGTCGTTGGCTGCCGCCAACGAAGAGCACATTGATGTCACTGTCATGCGTACGCGGGATGCCGACGTGCAGTTGTCCATGACGCGCGCCTTTCTTGTGGATAAACGGGAAAAGGATGACGGCATACGATATTTCTTTGAGTTGGATGGGGAGGTTTCCGACTGCAGGGAGATCCAGGTCTGGGTCCGCAATGGGGATTGCAGGAAGCTTGAGACGGTCTATTTCGAGCCGGACAGTCCGTATTTCACCATTCAACTGGAGCGGGGCGTTTCCAATACGGATGGTTTTGAGTTTCGCGTTGTTTTGATTTGCCATGAAGCATAGAAGGAACATACGCTTTTTAAAAAACTTGGCAAAAATCCCTGAGCTCCGGGAAGACGTGCTGGACTTTTTGCACGAACCCCAGGGGGGCTTGTGGCATGTGACTGATCCTTTGGCGGATGCCAAGGAATGCCTGACTTGTCTGGGCAATGACAGCTTTTGTCTTGCCAGTTATCTGGCTTCCCTTTTTCTGAATCCCGAGTATGCAACTCCCGAACTGCTCCATTGGCTGGAGGAGCGGGGCAGAGAGTTCGGCCTGTTGCAGGAGCCGTTGGCGACCTATCTGGATCCCTCGGTCTATGCCTGGAGCAGAGTGCCTGTTCCCATGGTTTGCAGGAATGGAGAAGGCTTCATCAGGTACGCCCTGTTGGGAATCTCTTCCTCGTCCGAAACGGCCAATTGCATTCTCGGGGCCGGAGTCGGAGAAAAGCAGGGCGCTTCGTTGCTGGCTGTTCTCCATTGTCTGCGAAACAAGTTCGGAAAAACCTTCGCCCTGCTTCCGCTGTGGGGTGAAAATGTGACGGGCAATTCTTCTGGGCTGCCTGTGTATCTGGCCGGCTGTCTGCTGGCAAGGAATGTGACCGGCCCATATTATTTTTTGGCAACGGGGGCAGTTGTCGAATACTGCTTGTGCCCTGTGGAACATGTTTCGGAAAAGGCGCAGTTGTGCACGGGGCGTTACGCGTTTTTTCTCGCGCCCGAGGTGGAGGGGGAAGAGGAGAGTTTCGAATCCGCGGCCTTATTGCGCGTCCGGACGCTTGAAGAAGCCGAGGAAATTGCCTCGTTGACTTCAGGCAGGGATGCCCGTGATTCATTGAAACTATTGCGCAACGGGCAAAACCCCGATGGTTTCGTGGATGCGCTGGAAAAAATCTCACCGGCTCTGTTCGAGAGGGTGCTCGCTTCCGGTGAAGTTCTGGAGCAGTTGAAGAAGGTAAATTCCCGTAGACTGGGGGAGCGTCTGTATGGGCTTCTGGAAGGTTGGCGTCAAAATGACGGAGAGGATAAAGACAAGTTCGCGCTTTTTTGCTACCATATGGACCGCGAGTTCCTGCAGGGGTTCGAATCCAGGTGGCAATACGGATTTCTGACGCACCGGATACGGTGTTGCATGCATGCAGGGGATACGGCCGGCTATCTGGAATTGAAAAAGAGGAGAGATGGCATAGCTCCGCAATGCATGGAATCCTGGCTGCTGGATGAGAATGCTATTGATTCGGCAATCAGGGAGCTTGGTTACCACCACAACATGTTCATGTTTCCTGAAAATGTGGAAGCCTTTCTGGACGGTACGCAGAAAAGGGCCATCGGAAGGGAACAGGACCGTCTAACGGATCATCCGGAAAGCGTATCGCTGGCATTAGCCAAATGGTACGGTGTGCTTGCGGAAAATTACTGCTTTCTGGGAGCTCCCCATGCGGACAAGGTGCGGGAAAACGTATCCCATGCGGTCTGTGCCTTTGGAAGCGGAAAAAAGCTGGAAACCCTGGATGCGTGCCAGCGACAATATAGCAAGCTGGTGCATTTTTATGTGGATCAAGCCGACAAACAGGAAGCCTGGAATGCGCTGACCAGATATCTCGGCTATTCGTCGGTTCGCCATTGCACCAGGGTGAGTCTGATGGAAAAGGCGGCAGTTGCGGACAAGTACGCGCTGCACGCCATCATAAAGACAGCGCGGCTGTATGACGTGCCGGAAATGTACGAGTCGGTGGCGGGACGTAACGATTTCCAGGAGATACTGGGCGGTCCGCCAATGTCCGTCAAGGACAATCCACACCCCTGGAATCTTGTTCTCTTCAACCTGGCCTTTCTTGCTCCGGACCAGACTGCACGGCAGACTTTGCTGCAACTCTCCTTTGATCTGGCCTTTCCCAAAACAGGCACCATAAAGGCCCTGGCCCTGCTTCCGCTGGCATTTTTGGCGGAGGCGGACGCCATGCCGTATCAAAATATGGAAAAACAGTTTCTGGAGATCAGAGAGAATTGCCTGACCTGCTTGAGCAATGCTCATTTCAGGGGGCTGCTTGAAGCGGGGAACTGCAGGAGCGCCTTGAAAAAACTGCGTGAATCCTACCGGAAGTTTTTTCCCTTCACATACAATTGATCCGCCGGAAGACTCCGGAATCAATCGCTTGGTGCAGTGCACCACTGCCCGACCCATCCCTGCATTGTGATATACGGCGGCCATTGTGTCGTCTTTTCAACTGCCCTCAAATCGGGGCAGTACTTCTGACAATTGGCAAAGGGCATCACGTCGATGAAGTTTTCATGTCTTAACCCCCTCAAATCGGGGCAGTACTTCTGACATGCCTATAGGCACTATTTTAAGTTATGCCCACAGTCTTAACCCCCTCAAATCGGGGCAGTACTTCTGACCTGGGACAGAGAGTTTTGTCACCCAACACGGGTGGCGTCTTAACCCCCTCAAATCGGGGCAGTACTTCTGACAAAAGATTTACTTGACGAAAGAAGAGAAAACCCTGGTCTTAACCCCCTCAAATCGGGGCAGTACTTCTGACCGGATCAAGACGTACTTGAAAGAATTAAATCCGAGTCTTAACCCCCTCAAATCGGGGCAGTACTTCTGACGGAAGAGAAGGTTAAGCGTTCCGAGTCTGCGGCAAGTCTTAACCCCCTCAAATCGGGGCAGTACTTCTGACTTATTGATCCGACATGTACCGTGTACGATCCCCGTAGTCTTAACCCCCTCAAATCGGGGCAGTACTTCTGACCGTGGTATTCGTCTCCCCGGAATTGGTCGCATCGAGTCTTAACCCCCTCAAATCGGGGCAGTACTTCTGACTGATATTGATAACTCCCCATGGGTAAACACCAAATGGGTCTTAACCCCCTCAAATCGGGGCAGTACTTCTGACAAAGCTGCACTTGAACTTGTGTGGGATTTGTACATGTCTTAACCCCCTCAAATCGGGGCAGTACTTCTGACCAATGCATCCAACCAGAACGCTATTACGACTAATGTGTCTTAACCCCCTCAAATCGGGGCAGTACTTCTGACAAATGGTTGCATACGCAGCATACTGACAAAAGCAGTCTTAACCCCCTCAAATCGGGGCAGTACTTCTGACTTCATGTCCAAGAACCCTGTTGCTGCAATGGGGTTGTCTTAACCCCCTCAAATCGGGGCAGTACTTCTGACCAGGGTGGGAGATAATGTATTGAAAAAAATCAGTTGTCTTAACCCCCTCAAATCGGGGCAGTACTTCTGACCGGTCCAGACAAGTAAGCCAGGACTTAACAGTCCTGTCTTAACCCCCTCAAATCGGGGCAGTACTTCTGACCAACTGGCACTTGACCGAAAAACGGTCCAGACAAGTGTCTTAACCCCCTCAAATCGGGGCAGTACTTCTGACAGTACAATACTCACTATCCGCACCAACACTTGCAGTCTTAACCCCCTCAAATCGGGGCAGTACTTCTGACATACCTGTTATCTGAGGTCAGGTGAAACGGCAATAGTCTTAACCCCCTCAAATCGGGGCAGTACTTCTGACTCTTGGGTAAAAAAATATATATATTTTGATTTGTTGGCAAGGGTTTTTTACGGACCCCCCCTAAAAAATGGCGCCGAGGTTTTTTTTCGCTTTTAAAATGACTCATTTTTTCAATAACTGTTTGTTTTCACTTAATTTGATGTTTTGTCGGATCTATTTGTCTATATTACTGTAAAAACAGCTGGTTGTCCCAATTGTCCGGAAAGTGGAAAACTTTCTCACACTATTCGAAATTTTTCACAAGCAGGCAGGTCCCCCACGCCGGACAGTTCGACATGGGCAACGCAGGAGCGGCAAAGAAGATAATAGCGTACCGAGTCCTCCAAAAGGTCGATCTCGGATTCTATGGCATCCTTCAACTTGAGAAAACGCTCCTCAGTCAGGTTCGGGCATTCGAAAACAGACTTCTGCACCCGGTATCCCTCTCCCTTTAACAATGACACGACTCGTGCCCGGCTGCGGTCATTCACTATGTCAAAGCATATTTGCATGAACATGGCGCGATCCTGTTTTCGGGATGCGGTGAGCATGGTTTTCAGAATGAAAAGGAGTCATAGCCATCCTGTTCTCCCGACAGGTATCGGGCGAACAAACGTACCTGTTCAAGGACACGCCCGCGGTAGCTCGCAGTCTTTCCGCTGCGGCCCGTTGTTCGTTTTTCCATCATGTTTTCATAGGCCTCAATGAACAACCGGCAGGTTTGGGGTTTCATTTCCACAGGGCGCTGTTGTTTCAGATCCTTTTCGTCCACAAAACCGGATACGGATGTGTTGCGAAACACGAAATCATCAATGGTCAGCATTTTTTTATTGACCAGGCCAAGTACGAAGCGGTCTCCCAAAGGGCTTCGCCATTCTTCCACAAGATCACAGGCCAGGGACGGACGTCCGTGCAAGGGCGCATGCAACGCGCCCAGATACGGATCAAGCCCTATGATCTTGATGGCGGTAAGCACCTCCTGCGTCAGGAGCGTATAGACGAAAGACAGCAGCGCATTGACGGGGTCGAGGGGAGGACGGCGGTTTCTCTCTGGAAAATCAAAGGATTCGTTTCTGATCATTTTCCCGAATTGTTGGAAATACAGATGCGCTCCGCGTCCTTCCATACCCCGGACGTGTTCGATGGAAGTACTCAGGTTCAGGCTGTGCTGCAGTGCCTTGAGAGAAAGGGCTGCGTCCATGATTTGCCCATTCTTCAATTGCAATCCGCGCAAACGGAGCAATCTTGCCTGGTTGGCCAGTTTTCCTTGCACAATGAGCCGCGCGGTGTGCAGAAGAAAAGTGTCATCGCTCAATTTCAGGTACTGGTCACGTCTGAGTTGCACATGTTTGGATTCATCCAGGACAAGGCGTCCGCGATAGCGGCCGCGACCATCCAGTAGCACGGTCTCGATACGGTTTTCTATGAGCGTGTGGACAACCGCCCCGCTGAGGGAGAGGTAGCCAATGAGAGTCAATTGTTTCAAGCCGTTCAGGGGAACAGCGTCCAGAAGTTCCTTCCCCCGCATCAGGCACAGCTGACGGCCCGCCTTTTTCAGGTAGGCCTTGTCCTGGATAATGTATGTTCGTTCCATGGCTGTGCCGTCTGCTAACTCTTTTTCAAGGTCGAAGTAGAGTCCTGTTGCGCCAGATGGCGGCAAACCAGATCTATGCTTGCACGCAACTGGTCCAGGGCGTCCTGCAGTGTTTCCACCTTTTCGGAAAAGGGAGCGTCGCGAACAGCATCCTGCGGGCAGTGGAGCAGGGGATGCGCATAGCTGTGCACGTTTTCGAACTGGCAGTAGTCCAGGCCGAGTCCCAGGAGCGTGTGGATTTTCTTGCAGCCCAGGGGGGTTCCGCGAACTTTCGAAAGTTTGTATTGGAGCAGGTGCGTGTTGTGTCCCGGTGTGTTCCTGAGCAGTGCTTCCAGCAGAATGTTTCGTCTTGTCATGAACCCCAGGGTCCAAAGCAGGACCTTTTCTTCGCGTTGGGAAGGCATGGCGCCTGCTCTGCAGGAAGCAAAAACCTGGGCGAGAGCCGGGCACTTGTCTGAAAGCAGGGCAAGTTCCGGATACGACGTATTCCAGGCCTTGAGCTGGGGGTGCAGGCTGACAGGCGCGGAGTGCTGCCCGCGGTGCTGGTGCAGAGTTTCCGGAGGAACCGGTTTGACGGAAAGCAGCACGCGCAGCTGCTCCCAAACCGTTCCGGAGCAGCGGGGGAGAAAATAGGACCGCTTGCCGGTTTTCCTGTGCACGCCCAACGGAAGCTTGATGAGATTTCCCAGGCCCTTTCCCGAGAGCGTATCCTGTTTTGGAAAGACCTCCAGAGAGAAGCACTGAAGGTCCGGGGCGATCACTTTGGCAATGGACAGCAGCGCGCTGCGGACAACGGCGGCTGCCATTGGTTCCTGTAGGAAATACCAGAAGTGGTAGCCTTTTCCACCACTGAACTCGGTAAGCACTTCCATCCCCTGATTTGCGGAAATTTCCCTGATGCGTTGCACGAGGTAATCGCGCTCACGCTTGAGAACGCTCTGTTCCTTGGAAGTGAGTTTCCTATTCCGGTAGTTGGGTTTGAGGTCGGAGTCGATGGCGGCCACCTTGACGCTGCTGTCTTCCCGAAGCAGGTAGATTCCATAAGTCATGCGTCCGGACAGATGATTCCGGAGATCTTCTTCCGTCATGGGACTGCGGACTGGGAGGTACCCCTGTGTTCCCTCGCGTTTGTTCACCCACTGCCGGGCAAAGCAGTTTTCTCTTCCGGCGAAAAGGTTCATGTAACACAAGGTGAGTTCCTGCCGCGTACGTTCTTCCTGGAATGGCGTATAGATGTTGTCATCTTGAGATGTTTCAATTTTCCTGAGGGAAGTGAGGTGCATGGTTTCCTGCAGTTCCGGAAACAGCGCGATTGCTTTTGTGCGGATTCTGACCGCTTTTTGGGTCTCTTCTAAAAAAAGGCAGATATCCCAATACTCCTGCCAGGCTTCCTTGAAGGAGGGACGGTGCTGCAGCAGAAAGTCCAAAATGTCCCGTGCGGTTTCCTTTTTGCCGACCAGGAACGCCAGACGGCTCCACTCCAGCATCTGGGCGTCATTCAATTGTTTCCAGATGCCTTCCTTGTCGAGAAGAGCGCTGGCCGCGTTGTCGGTCTTTCCTTCAAGAAAGGAATCCCGCATTCTTTTCATCAGGAGTTCGTAGTCGGTTTTTGGGACTGCAGGAAGTGTTGGCATGATGGATTTCCTGATGCTGACGCTATAGGCTGTTGATTTTTGCTTGTTCCAGCAAAGCCAGGAGCTTGGGCAAGAAATGGTAGTTTGGACGATAGGCCTTGAGATCATCGGCCGCCTGTGCGGCATTTTCCATGCTGCCCATGCGCATGTGGGCAATGGCGCACCAGAACAACGCATCCGCGCACGGGTTGCCGTATTTTCCCTGGTGGAAATCAAGAGCGTTTTGCGTCCAGTGCAGCACTTCCGGATACAGCTGCTGATCGTAAGCCAACGTAGCAAGCCGAAGATGGGTGACGTGTCTGGACCTTCCGTCCTTTTTCAGGCAGTGCAAGAGTATGGCCTTGGCATCCTCGTTGCGACCAAGGGCACGCAATACATCGGACTTGCACCACGACAGATAGGGCTTTTGCACGAAAGCCGGCACCTTTTCGAGCTCTATGAGAGCTTTTTCCGGCTCACGCAAGGCGAGATACACGCGAGCCAAGAGCTCCTGTATGTAGTCTCCGTCCTTTGTATCGGTATGGGCAGCCGCCTGTTGGAGCGACTGGAGCGCTTCGTGTTTGTTCCCAAGAGCAAAAAGGACTTTCCCATAGGCGTACAGCTTGTTGTGCTGGGAAATATAGGCGCTTTTGACGTCTAAAGAGAGGCATTTTTCCAGAAGGCCGCGAGCTTCGGCATTTACACCAAGAGCGAGCAAGCATGACGCCAAATTGTAGAGTGATTTTATATAATACTTTTTTTGCATTATATAACGCTCCTGTTCTTCTGTGGAGTACGCTTCCCAATTGGCTATGGCTGTTTTGAACAGTGGTACGGCATCATTGGGTTTAGCCTGAATGCTTTTGTACAGCATGCCTTCCCGGTAGTAGTTGGTGACGCCCATTTCCCGCAGTTGCTGGGCTTTTTGAAACGCCATGTGGGCGTTGTTGATCAGGAGTTTTCTGGTGTGGTGCGGCAAACAGAGCGATTTGCTCTTTTGTGCCAGAAAAAGATAGTCATACAGCGTATAGGCAAGACCAGACTGATAACGGAATGCCTCAGGCTGTTGTTCAATGCAGGCCATGTATTCGGCTATGGCCTTTTCATGCTGGTTGATGTGTCCCATGGCAAAGGCCAGCTCGGATCTGATTTGGATATCAAGTCCTGCCGCATGCAGTTCGGGACATTTTTCCTGTACCGGGTAATAGAGTGATACAATGTCTTCCCAGCGGTTTTCTGCGCGAAGCATGTTGATTTCTGCGAGAGAATCTTTCAAAGTCTGCTGAATTCTTTTCGAGAATTGAGGATCAGCCGCAAGAACAGAGAAAAAATCATCTGCAGGCGCGATGGAAGTGTGTTCCGGCGCTTTGACAGGGGCATCCGTGTCTTTGTGTTCCTTGACAGGGTAGGCGATGATTTTTGCTGCATTTGGCATTTGAACATCCTCCTAGTGAATCGATTACAGAAGTTTTTCCCTCTTGATGTGAATAACGGCGGCAAACTGCATTTTACAAAAAATGAAACGATTAATTTCATGCGAGCCTTCCTGCTTTCCGTTCGTTGATTCAGTGCGGATTTTACGTCTCAATTTCACAGTAAAATCATTGCATGGCCCTTTTGTCGATGCGTTCATGGGATCCGCCTGGCGAGGAGCGTTGGGATGGTCTTTGAGACAATTGTCCTGTGTATTGGGGAGATCGCTGGACAAGGATTGTTCCGGATGCGGCGCATCGTCCGACTGCCCCTATCATTTTCTGTATGAATCGCGGGGCGAACTTCCCGCGTATGCTTCTTCACTCCGGCCCTACATTGTTTCATGCACCAAAGGCCGTGATGCGCTGCATCAGGAAATTCGCATCACGCTGATGGGCGAGGCGGTGATGCATGCGGCAGTGGTCTGGGAAGCCTTCAAATTGTCTTGCAGTAGAGGGGTGGGGAGCAAGCAGCAGGAATACGTCATCGAGAAAAGCTGGAGTGATCTTCCAGGAGGAGAGAGCTTTATCATTGACTCAAGCGAGGCCTTTCCTATTGAAAAAGCATCCGTCCCGCTGGGGTGCTGGGTACGATGTCCTTTGCCCGTTCCCAAACAGGTGATCTGCCGGCTGACAACTCCCTTGCGCTTGCGAAAAGACGGCCGCTATTTGTCGCGGGTCGACTGGCCATTCCTTTTTTCCATGCTGGCCCGCCGTCTGGAACAGGTGTCTGTCTGTTTCGAACAGGGAGAGCCTTTGGACAAACAGCAATGGCAAATGGTGAAAGGCGCGCTTCCATTAGCGCCCAAGTCGGTTGAAAAGCTTTACTGGCAGGATCTGGAAAGGTATTCCTCGCGGCAAAAGCGCAAACATCCGCTCGGTGGCCTGATGGGCGAGATTCTATTTCTTGCTCCTGATCCTGGCTTTGTGCAGGGGCTGTTGATAGCCTCCATAATACAGGTAGGCAAGGGCGCCAGCATGGGGCTCGGAGGTTTGGAGGTAGTATTTCCTGCAACATGACGGCGTGAAAGGTCTGTTGGTCATGAATCCTCCTCCTTCATGCACGCGTCGATGACCTCGCTGCCGAGATATATGACAGTGAGCCCAATCGAAATGTAAGGGGCAGCGGCGCAAATCCAGGGCGCGCTTTTTATGCCGATACCCACCAGCAGGCTTTTTATTCCCGTGGGGGCGGCGACCTTTGCAGCCTGCTGCACGGCTACCATACCTGTGGTGCTGCATCCGCGGACAATTTTGGTGGCTTTGCTCATGGCTGACTCCTTGTGTGCTGAAAGTTGATGACGATTACACCAAAACGGCGCGCAACTTTTTTTCCACAATCTTTCAGGGAACGAGCGAAGGCTTTTGATGGAACTCCACAACCAAGGTCACGCCGGATATGCGATAGTTCCCCGCGAATCCCTTTCCCTGGAATTTTCCCGTATGTCCATCACCGGAGATGTCAGCTCCGTTGTCGCGGATGCTTTGGCATACGCGCGAAAGTGCCTCCTGAGGGGACGAGTTCAACTGAATGGTGACCGTATGCATGATTTGTCCTCCTATCTTGTTACAGGAATAGTTTTTCCATTGCGGCGCATCCGCCATTCCTTGTAATGGTCAAGATCGGTCTTGATCTGGGCAATGCAAAAAGCCAGCACAGCCGCATCGTCCACCAGACCGACTACTGGGATGACGTCCGGAATGAGATCGAACGGATTCAGCAGGTACCCCAGAGCGAACACGGCCGCCGCGATGGTCTGGAACGGAAGTTCCTTGTAGCGACCGGTTAAATAGTCCTTCACCATTGCGATCAGATGCTCGACTTCGGATGTCAGAGCTTTCAACTTGCTGGATTGCATCATTTCACGAATTTTTTCCGCGTCCTGTGCGATATTTTGCAAGTCTTCGTTGGAAACGGCGTTGCTTTCCTGTTCGAAAAACTCGGGCGAAACCTTGAAGCTTTTCATACTCTCCTCCTGTTTTGATGCTGGCTACCGGCGTTCAATTTTTCTAAACAGCGGCAAAGTGCTTTTTTAAAAAACAGGAGAAAAAAATATGTAATTTGATGGCGTGCTGTCCCTTGTTTGCTGGAACAGATTCGTTGGTTGGCGTGGAATTTTTTTATTCAAAATCAGCGTAAATCAGTTACCGTGACATCAGTAATTATTACGGCCTTAAGAGATTATTTTAGCCTATTGGTTATTGGTTCAATGTCATCGTCCCAGATCCTCATCCAAAAATTTCTGCGCCTGAAAAGTAAAATTCTTCCAGCTTCTGACGATTTGCCTTCCGCCTTCCCTCGCTTCCTGTCTTTGGAGCAGGTAGATTCGCCAGAGCTCCTTGTCTTTCGCAGTCTTGAGCGGATCTTTGGGCTCCAGCTTGTACGCCTCTCCCAGCGCATACCCACCTGCACTTTTTTCGAATTCGCCGAACTTTTTTTCAAGAGAACGTTTTGAAAATTCCCTGCCGAGGCTGCTGGCCGTGATGTTGTGGTTGCCTTCCATTTGGGTGCCAATTGCCGAGACGATGCAGCCGTTTCCTCGGAGCCGTATTTCGAGGCCGTGTTCGGCCATACGTTTATGAAGGTTCTGCCAGCTTGCGGACACTTCAAGCGCCTCCAGCAATTTTTCCTTTCGTTCGGTGGCGTAGGTGTAAAAGGACTTCAACCCGCTGTGCGCCTCGAACTTTTTCGCCCGTTCGTTTTCCCGCAAGGCTCTGTTGGGATCGAAAAATCTGAAGCGATCATTTATGGCGTATTTCCCATTGCTCTTTTCAAAAGGTCCGAACCGTTCCTCCAGGGAGGTTTTGGAAAGCGCCCGGTCCAGCTCACTGGCTTTGATATGGTGTTTGTCCTGATTGTTGGAACCGATGGCCGCGATCGTGCTGCCGTTACCCCGTAATCGGATTTCGACTCCGTACGCGGACAGGCGTTCGTGCAAATTCTGCCAGGTGCTTACTTCGGTGAAGGCCTCAAGTAGATTCTCTTTGCGTTCCTGAACGTATTCGTCGAACTTCTGCGGTACGAAGTATTCCTCGGCAGGGTAGGTTCCTTCGCTCCGTTCATATGCTCCGAATCGATCTTCCAGATGCTTTTTCGAAAATTTCCGGTCGATTCGACTTGCAGTGATCTGAAAATTGTTTTCTTTCCGAGAACCCATGGCCTGAATCACACAGCCATTACCGCATGTGCGAAGTGTCAGCCCATGTACAGCCAGGCGTTTATGCAGATCCTGCCAGGTTTCAGCAGTGTGTACGGCCTCGCGCAGTCCATCCTTGCGTTCCTTGATGTAATCCTCGAAGGGGCAGGGCGGTTTGAAATGCTCAAAAACACGATGCTCACAGTTGCTTTTTTCAAATTCCCCGAATCTTTTCACTAATCTGTCTGCTAAAAAGTCAAGACTATATATGCTGGCTTTGATAGAATGGCCTTCCTTGTCCTTGGAGCCGATGGCGACAAATTCGCACTCGTTGTCACGGATCCGGAGGACGATTCCACATGCTGTCGTACGTTTGTGCAGATCCTGCCAGGATTCAGCGGCATCAAGGGACTGTTTCAGCCGTGCACGCCTATCCTCAATATATTTGATAAACGCCGTATGCTCATCTCTCCCGGTATCAACGCTCAACCCGTATTTCTTTTCCAATTCGCGGCATGTGGTATCCCGTTTGTAATAGTCCCTAAAAGGCTCAAGCCGTGTTTTGGTCTCCGGATTAATCATATTGTAAGCCACGTGCATGTGCATGTTCCGCGTATTGATATGTACGCCACAATGGCGCTGGTGGTTCTCGTAGCCGAGCGCCTTGGCAAACTCGATTTCGATCTCTTTGAGAGTTTCAGGGGTAAGTCTGGTGTTATCCTCCGGACGGAAGGAAACGATCATGTGGTAGGTCTTTTCTTTTTTCGTACGCAGATTGCAACCCTGTGTTGCCCGCACCTCGTCAATAGCCAGATCGTAATCATCCCCGGCCGCGCATCCGGCCGTCCAGCTCGCAAGGCATTTTTCTCCGCCATGGGAGGCGTCGGCGATGTATCGCGCGAGCCTTCCGTAATTGTCGTTGGCTGGTTCGTGCGGTTCGCGTTTGCTGATCATATGAAATCCCTGAGTTTTTCTATCAATGGTTTCATATCGGCCTGCCGCATTTCGATTTCATGTAATACGCTCCGGACGTTCGCGGTATAGCCTTTGGCCTTGGTATCATCGCTTAGCCAGAGCTTCAGCAAACCGCCAAGCCTGCCGAGATCCGCGCGAATGTGCAGCAGGTCGACAAATGCCTGTCTGTCAACTTTGGAACTGATCTCCTGGCCGAGAAGTACGCGCCTGGTCAGTTCGGATATTGACAGATCGCAGCTTTTAGAAAGGTCAACAATTTGACTGTATTCTTTAGTTGTGATGTACGACTTTAAACATATTTTTCGCTTTTCTTTACTCATTGCGGTCTCCTTGCAATGATGAGCTGTCTTTGTCTTGTCTTGATTTCATGCATTTGGAGTGTGTCTGATTGTTATTATCACGTTGAGCCGCAGGCGAATAAGTATTTTTTCCCCGAAGGGGCAGGATGTAAAGTGGGACCACTTTACCTGTCCTGCCTCCCGATCGCCTTTGGCTTTTCCTCGGGTTTGCTCGGATTTGTACAATATTTTTTTGGATAAGTTAAGTTGTTGGAATTATTTGTGATTAATTGAATAAAACTGAAGTAGAATTGAAAAAAATTGAAAGAATCCGAAATAGAATTGAATATAGACGAAGAAAGTCAAAATAGAATTGAACAAATAAGGTTTTCCCGTAACTTATTTGAATTTTACGGGAAAACCCTTGACTGCTATGTGCAATTTTTGATAGTTATCACCAAAGGCGTGAGACAACCTCATGTCCGAATTCGGGTGCGAGATGGGCATATCGCATTGTGATTTTTGTGGAACTATGCCCCAATAGTTGGGATACCGTCGCAATAGGCGTTCCATTCATGACCAGCCAGGACGCGAAGGTATGCCTGAGAGTGTGAAAAACAACGCGCTCGCGCGCATCTCTGACGCCATCATTCAGGCGACAGAATTCAACAGAGCGGACGTACGTTCTGCTTACTCTCGAAATAGGCCGCCCGGCACAGAGGAAAACTGGGTCGGACCGTTTTTTCGAAAGCAGATACGGCTCTAAAAGCTCTGCGGCGGGCTGACAAAGTGGTATGGATCTGCTGCCGGACTTGCTATCCAAAATATGAGCGACTCTGGCCTTCATATCGATATTTTGCACTGTTAAGGTGAGTATTTCTTTTGAACGTAGCCCGGTAAGCAGAGCAAAGAATGTAATATCGTGTGTCAGCTGTGAACGACGCTTGATTTCCTCCAGCAGTCGTGTAGCTTCATCACGATGCAGAAAACGTGTCCGTTGGTTGTGGACTGTTGGCATTTCGAAATGCGGCTTGGTACCGGAGTAGAGTTCCCATTTTATTGAGCTGTTAAACAATCGACGAACGAGATTCAGGCAATGGTAAACGGTTTGAGGCTTCAGTTTTTTCCCTTCGAGAATTCTTCTAAGGCGAAGAATATCGACGCTTTTGATGCTCTCAAGGGGGCTGTTGCCAAGCACCGGACGAATATGTCGCTTCCAACGAATCGAATCGTTTCGTTGATCGACAATATCAGCAAACTTGTTTTTCATATACCAATTCCATGCTTCTTGGAGTGTAATAGCCGTAGTCATAATAAGGCTCCCCTTTATGCAGTTTTAATTACAGGGGAAGTGTAAAAAAAATTGCCATGATGCTTTTTTTCGCTCTAAAAGATGCATAATTAAGGTTAGAAAAAGAGCTTACTTATACAGTTTAACGCGCTCAAAGAGCAGGCCTGTCGGTCTCGCAAGCTCTCCCTCTGCCTCCAGCAATAAAACTGCCACACAACGCAAAAAAGCCGTAGGCGCTACTTTTTTTGTGCGCTCTACGGCTTTTCTTAACGTAGGGAGCGATATGCCTAAGTCTAGAGTTAGAAAATGGGGTTCTATCAAAGATGAATTGGTCAAAAAGTCTAGAGAGGCAGCGTTAGCAGCTGTTCAGATATTTAACAACCCAAGTATAACTTTTAAGGCAGAAAGTTATGTGGTTTTGATGGTAATCTCATGGACCTACCTGTTGCATGCATACTACCGCTCAAAAAAGATTACGTACAAGTACTACAAGCAAAATGGTCAACGGCGCGTATATGATCGGACTAAGAATGGAGCTTATAAATACTGGGAACTTGAGCGCTGCCTTAATGACCAAGATTCTCCGATAGACAAAGACACGAGCAACAATCTGAGATTTCTAATTGGACTAAGGCATGAAATTGAGCACCAAATGACATCAAGAATTGATGATGTTTTAAGTGCAAGATTTCAGGCTTGTTGCCTGAACTACAATCGTTATGTGAAGCAGTTGTTTGGTGAAAAGTACGGAATTGAAAAGCATCTTTCATTTAGCCTTCAATTTTCAACGATAGATGATGAGCAAAAAGATTTACTTGAAGAACATGATGACCTGCCAAAGAGTTTGAAAAGTTACATAATGAACTTTGATGAAGGGTTGTCTGACGAAGAGTATTCAAGCCAGCACTATGCTTATCGCATACTTTTTGTGCCAAAAGCAGCAAATAGGAAAAATCAGGCTGACCGGGTGATTGAGTTTGTCAAGTCTGATGATCCATTAGCGAGTACGATAAACAAGGAATATGCACTCCTCAAGGAAGCCGAAAAGAAAAAATACTTACCGGGCCAGATCGTCAAAATGATGAAGGAAGAGGGCTTTTCGGAGTTTTCGATGCATTACCATACGCTTCTCTGGAAAGAGAAAGACGCTAAGAATTCTGCAAAGGGATTTGGGGTTATGGTAGCAGGCACTCACTGGCACTGGTATGAAAACTGGGTTGGTGTCGTTCGTGATCATTGCAACAAAAATAAAACTAAGTATACGAAACAATCATGACCCAAAATGTCAGGCAGGTATCTTCAATTGGCCGGAGGTCGTAGGAAATTCGGTTTTGCAACTGTCTGGAAACTGGAAAGAAAATATTTTTTGGGTCCGGTCTTTGTGTCCTAACAGAAAATGGGGTTAGGACATTAGTCCTAACCCCTTATTTTCGATGGCGGAGCCGATGGGACTCGAACCCACGGCCTCCGGCGTGACAGGCCGGCGTTATAACCAGCTTAACTACGGCTCCGCAAATGGTGGGCGGTATAGGGCTCGAACCTATGACCCTCGGCTTGTAAGGCCGATGCTCTCCCAGCTGAGCTAACCGCCCGAGAGAGTCTTTTTGCCAGTATCCAGCGGTGACGTCAACAATTATTGTAACTTGACGGTCATTTTTTTTGTGATTTGTTGATCTGAAGAGAAATGAAAACGTATCACTTTGTTTTTAATTGATTTTTTCATGCGAATTCAGCTGTTCAGCACTGCCGCGAAGACAGCGGCGAACTGTTTACTGGAAACTCCCTGTACGGCTTTTATTTTTCGGGAACCTTGTGCGACAGGGAATACATTGCCGGAGGTGTTGTTCTGCGCGTCGTTGCTGACGTCCACGTCGAAATAGCCGGTTACGTACTGGTACGCGTCCAGGTCCCCGGTCATGATCATGGCGGCCAGCGGGTCGAAAATCGGAACGGGGATGCATTCGTTAAAGGGGCCGGTTTTTTGTTCCAAAATTCGTCTGGCCAGGCGGCCGAGGGCATCTTTGGGTTTCAGGCTTTCCACCGTCGCGGTAGACAGCAGCACATAATTCGCGGCGTCCAGGGGGATGAGCGTCAGGGGGATGGGCGAATCAAAGACCATTTTCGCCGCCACAGGGTCCACAAACACGTTCCACTCGGCCAGGTCATTGGATGCGTACACGGGCCCCTGGTCCCATGCCTTGTCGGCATCGTTCAACAGCGCCACGTTGCCGTCCACAAACAACGCCCCGGCCATGGCGTAGAGTTCCCGGATCATTTCCAGCTTGGTGTCCGGGTATTCCAGCAGCATCCGGCCTAAATTGGTGAATCCGCCCAGTGAGAGAATGGTGACTGGTTCGTCGGCCCGGTTCAAGGTTTCCGAGAGGAATTGCCAGGCCGGACGCGGGTCAGGTGTAAGGCCGGCCGGCAGGCCGTCGAGCAAACCCATCAGCGTATTCATGTCGTTACGAAAGGCTTCCGGAAACACGTGGTCGTACTTGAGCGGCGTTTCCGTGCCCGCACAGACGGGAATGCCGGTCCGGCCGGCCAGTTCGAGCAGGGCCAGGGCGATTGCCGTGCCCCAGCGCAGGTTGGTTTCTCCGCAGCCCGTTACCGTTATACCCGCGATGTCGATTTCCGGTTTTTTGAGCAGGTACAAAATGGACAGGCTGTCGTCCCAGCCCATGTCCGTGTCGATGACGATTTTTCCGGGGGCGGGGTGGGCTTGATTGACGGCGAAAAAGGATTCGAACTGGTAAATGGCCTGCGTCGGCTTTTGGGCGTGCATCTCCGAGAGCTCCTGTTGTTGTCGGTTGCATCTCAAAGCAGGAATACGACGCGCGTAAAAGAATGACAAGTCCGGCCATAAATACGGCGTGTACGGCATGGATTTTGCTTTATTTTAGTAGCACCAACAGGCACCGGCAGTTTGGTGACAAAATGGAAGAGTCGGCAACACCTCGGTAATGCAACTGTTTTTTACAAACCCGAACAAGAGGACAAAATGCGAAATCGTTTAAGTTGAAAAGACGTTCGCGAAACCCAAAGGGGGTCGGTCATGGGACGGATCATTGATTTCAACGCGAAAATGGCCAGGAAAAAGGCTGCAATACCCCACGCGCCCGCCTGTGAGCACAAAGAGGTGACCGTATACGTAGCGGATCGCAAAGTGTACTGCGCCACTTGTGGTGCGCTCCTAGACCCCATGGATGTCCTCGTGGACATGGTCCAGCGTATGGCCATGAACTCCTCCAGAAAACATCTCAATGAAGTGGAAAAATTCGACCGCGAATGGCAGCGTCGGTTGCATGCCGTACGTACGGAGGCGGGCGACAAAGCTCAGCGGGAATAATTGAAGCGCAGGCCTTCCCGCTCCACACGGGCAATTTTGTCCCCTGGGAACTGGAAGCATTTACCCGTACGCCGGGCTTGCCAGGCCGCGTCCAGCTGCCTGAGCCCGGTGTGCAGGGCCTGCCCTGGGCCGAGGGCGTCCAGCTCGTGTTTGTAGAGCCGCAGGCGCAGGGCCTGGGGCGCGCGCTCCAGCAAGGATCTGGAGAGAAAGCCGCTGCCCTGGACAAGGGGGGTCGTGTCTTTTTTTTCAAGACTTTCTACGGCCTTTTGGAAATATTCCTGATCCAGACGGGCCAGGAGCCAGAGATCCGCGACATTTTGCAAAAAATTCGGGTTTTCCTGCAGGAAAAGCGGCAAAATCTGCTGGCGGACCCGATTACGCAAGAATTGCGGATCACTGTTGCTTTGGTCTTCCTGCCAGGAAAATTCCAGCGCTGAAACAAATACGCGCAACTGTTTCTTGGGAATCAGCAGCAGGGGCCGCAGCAGGCGGCGCTGCGAGTCAAGCGCTTCCATGCCGCCCAGGCCGGGCCAGCCCGTACCGCGGATCAGGCGCATCAGCACGTCCTCGGCCAGATCATTGAGATGATGGCCGAGCAGAATCCAGTCGGCCTGTTGGCCGGTTCTGACGTTTTCGAGAAAGGCGTAGCGCAGCTTGCGTCCGGCTTCTTCCAGGCCGACGCCCTGGGTCCGGGCTTTTTCCGCCACCCGGGCTTTTTCCACAATACAACGTACGCCCAAGTCCGCGCACAGCGTGCTGACCGCTGCAGCCTCAGCAGCGGCTTCCGGCCGCAGACCGTGGTTCAGGTGGGCGGCGCAGAGTGTGATGCCAAGACGTGGGGCCAGCGCCAGAGCCGCCAGCAGCAGGGCGGTCGAATCCACGCCGCCGGACAAGGCCACCAGTACGCGTTGTCCGGACAGCTCCAGGCCGAGGGTGTCGCGGATGCACTGTTCGATGCCCAGGCAAAAATGAGCCTGGCGCGGCGGCATGCTTTGCAGAGTCACTTGGCGTAGGGATGAAATGGGAGTGCCTCCGGCAGCTTAGGAATTTTTTGGTAAAAATTTCGTCGCACTATACGAGAGTACCGGAAAGAACACATGGCTTGTGCGGTGCGTATTATAAAGGATAGGGCAGCAGTTCCAGACCGGGGATAAAGTCGTAGGCTTGGGGGAATTTGGTGAAGAGCGGGATGGCCACCACCAGCGCCGTGGCCGCTATCAGGGCGTCCGTAGGGGCCAGGCCCTTTTCCAGACCATAGGACCGCAGCAATGCGACACTTTTGACGGACACTTCATAATTGTAGGTAATCACGATGAACCGCTGGAGAAACTCGGTGACGCTGTGCACTTCGTCCCGCGTACGGCATAAGGACATAAGTTCGAGTTCCGTGGCCACGCTGACGCTGGTGCTGTAGTCGTTTTCCAGCTGCTGCAAACAACTGACGGCCTCAGGGGCCTTGCGTCCGGCGTCCAGCAGAATATCCGTATCCACAAGCACGAGTCTGTTCATGGCGTTCTCACTCAACCTTTGCGCAAGCGCCGGATGGTGCCGGAGCTGTCGGCCATGTCCGGGCGGTCCGACCAGAGCCCGACAAAGCTTTCTTCTTCCATGGGGCGGAGGGGGGAGGCTTCGATAAGCTGAATGTCCTCGTATTCTTCTTTCAACCCACTGACGTACTTGGCGATCTGGTCAACGGCATCGTTGGGGAGCACATTCAGGTTGGCAATCAGGGAATCCAATACGTTTTTTTTTTCGGCTTCCATGGGCGGAACTCCCGCGGCTGTTGGTAAATAAGTCGTATTGATAGTACCTGTTTAAACAGCAATGTCCAGCTCTTTCAAAAGCGCGTCCAGATAGTCCATCATATGAGCGCGCTGCTCGGGCGTGGCATAGCCCACGCAGGAGCAGCGCAGGATGTTGCGCGCACGTACGAGCAGTTCCAGCTTGATCCACGTATCGCCCACTTCCAGAGCCATACAGTGCGGACCGCAGTCTTTGTGTTCCTGTTGTTCGGAGGTGAGCAGTGCGGGCGGCAGGGGAAACCAGTGCAGGTCGTCCATGAGGCCGCCGAGTTCCATTTCATTGAGCCGTGCTTTCAATGTGTTGATATCGTCTTTACGCAGGTCTTCGATGAGGTAGCAACGCATGGGGATTCCTAAAGAAACTTGTGTTCTGGGATGTCTTCGTCGCACGTAGCGGAAGTTTTTCTGTCCTGGTGGGCGTCCGGCGGAACAGTATCATGGTCCAGGTTGAACATCCGTCTGGTCACGTCAATGTAGCGTTTGGCGGAGTCTTCCTCGCAGGCGCGGCGTCTGAGAAAGGTGATGGGTTCGTGATACAGTTTTTGCACCAGCGAATTGGCCAGCACGTCCAGTGCTTCACAGGTTTCAGGAGAAACCTCCGGACCGAGGCGTTTGAGGGTCTTGGCCAGTTCTTTGGAGGCGATGTCCCGGCCCTGGTCCAGCAGGTCGACGATGGTGGGCTTGAGATCCAGTGCGCGCAACCAGGCGCCGAAGCTGTCTGTTTCGGTGGACACAATGGCCTCGGCTCTGGCGGCTTCGCCGCGGCGGTTGGCAAGATTTTCCTCGACCACCTCCTTGAGGTCGTCGATGTCGTACAGATAGACGTTGTCGAGGTTGTTGACGTCCGGGTCGATATCGCGCGGAACGGCGATGTCGATAAAGAACATCGGCTTGTTCTTGCGGCGTTTGAGAACGGACTTGATGTCTTTGGCCCTGATGATGGCATTGGGCGCGCCTGTGGAGCTGATGACGATGTCCACCTCGTCGAGCCGGTCGAAAAGTTCTTCGAACGCCAGCGGAATGCCTTTGAACTGTTTGGCCAGCTCTTCCGCCCGGGCAAAGGTCCGGTTGGCCACGTAGATTTTTTGCACTCCGGATTGCAGCAGATGGGTGGCAGCCAGTTCGGCCATTTCACCCGCGCCGATGAGCAGGGCGGCGTTTTCGTGCATGTCGCCGAAAATGCGCTTGGCCAGCTCCACGGCCGCGTAACTGATGGATACGGCGCTGGCGCCGATGGCGGTTTCGGTGCGGACGCGCTTGGCCACGGAAAACGCCTTGTGCAGCAGGCGGTTCAGAACCACCCGTGTGGTGTGCTGTTTGATGGCGGCCTGGTAGGCCTGCTTGAGCTGGCCCAGAATCTGCGGCTCGCCCACGACCATGGAATCCAGGCTGGAGGCCACGGTAAACAGGTGGCGAACGGCTTCCAGGCCGCGGTAAGAGTAGACGTAGGGGGCGAGATCCTCCGCGGATTGGCAGCGCAGACCGGCCCACTGGCAGATAACATGGTCGAACAATGTGTCCGGGTTGCCGACGGCGATAATCTCCACGCGGTTGCAGGTCGAAAGAAACATGACCTCTTTCAACGGCCCGCCCAGAGGAAAGCGTATGTCATCGGGGTCCTGGCACTCCTTCAGTGCGAAGGCTTCGCGCACCTCGACACTGGCGGTTTTGTGGTTCAGACCAAAAAGGAAAATGTCCTTGTCCATATGGTCAGGGCTTAAAACTGTGGTGCGTCGGCAGGAGAAAATTGACGCCCAGCAGCGAGACTATGGTGAAGCAAAAGACGCAGATAGCCAGCAAGGCGGGCTTGCGACCGCGCCATCCGTGCAGGAGGCGCTGCGTGAACCAGAAACAATAAACAATCCAGACAAAAATCGAGACGAGTTCTTTGGGATCCCAGCTGACGGTTTTGCCCCAGGTAGAACCGGCCCAGATGAAGCCGGAAAGGATGCCGAGGGTAAAGAGCGGGAAACCAATGACCGCCGCCAGGTGGTTGACCCGGTCGAATGTGCTTAACGCGGGCAAATCCTTTTGAAATCCCAAGAGTTTTTCTTTGGATTTGATTTTGCGGTTCAGGTAGACAAAGACGATTCCGGCCCCGAAGGCCACCGTCAGCAGACTCAGACTGAGATAGAGCGAACAGATATGCAGCCAGAAAAAAAGCCCGGAAAAGGACGTATCGATGAGCATGGATTTTTTGGGCATGCGCATGGCGGCCACAAAAAGCAGCAGGGCCAGCGGCGAGGTGCTCAAGGCCAGAAAGGCCAGCTTGAGCCGCCACCAGAGGAAAAAGAAAATAGCCAGCATGCTCCAGGAAAGCAGCCTGATGTAAAAAGCGTCCGTCTGCACTTTGAAGCTGTAATTGGTCATGAAGTGGCCGAGCTCCAGCGTATGGAGCACAAATCCGGCTATGGCTATTCTGGTGCCGATACGGGTCATCTGCTGGTTGCGCCGCAGGGTGCCCCAGGTGATCAGAATTGTGCCGAGCAGATAAAGCGCCACGATGAGCAGGCGCAGAATATTAAACCAGTCCATACAGAATTTCCTCAATTCGCGGATGCAGTTCTTCCGGAAGAAGTTTCTGCAACAATGCGGCAACGGCTTTGCCGTCTCCGGCGCTGCACGCATCGGGCAGGCTGGAATCGACCAGCGATCGGAACAGGCGGGAATTGCAGCGCGAGTCTTTGCCCATTGCAAGTATCAACGGTCGTAAACGCCCCATTATGACCAAAAAGGTCTCGTACCGCAATCCCAGATAGGCCTGAAGATCCTGCCGGATACGCCTGGCCAGGGCCGGGCTCTGTCCGGAGGTGGAAACGGCCAGCTGCAGATCCCCCATGGCAATGGACGCGGGTACGATGAAATCGCCGTCTTCCGGAGCGTCTATCCGGTTGACCAGAATTTTGCGCGTACGGCAGGCAGAGGCGAGCGCTTCATTGACGTCGCCAGCGCCTGAGGCGGCGACGACCAGAAAACAGGCGTCAAGATCAGACTCTTCCCAGGCCCGTGACTCGAACCTGACGGTCGGGTGATCCAGTAGCGCGGCCAGCTCGGGCTGGGCAGGGTCGGCATAGGGATCCAACACCAGAACCTGCTCCGGCCCGCATTCCAGCAAGGTCTCCAGCTTCCGCCGGCCGACATCCCCGGCGCCGACGACCAGACAGCGTTTACCCGTCAGATCAAGAAATGCAGGATACCGTCGCATAGGCCTCCCTACCAAACCCCCAACTTCTTGTAAAATACACAAACACCATGCAAATTATCCAGAGGGATCTCGGATCTGTATCAGAAGATCCCAAGTCAAGAGACTGTACAACATATTGGGACAGCTGCAAGAAAAGAATGACTCTTTTCCTCCTGGCGAATTGCCATGGCTCTCTACCAACCCTCCATAATCGATCAGACTTCAAATTTTTGCCCATTCCATGTCAACCTTAAACGGTTTTGTCGCGTCATGTATTGTATGTCCGCATGAAGTTGAACCGATTTGAATCAAACTCTTCTTCTCTCGATTAACATATTTTAAATAAAAGTATTACGGCGTTAATACAAAAAATAGCATTGTATGCGCTGTGTATATTGCTGTGCTTGGGTATTGGATCCACTCGTCAGATTATGAGAGCTTTGATGATCGTTTGCCGTGAATAGCATACTGATCCCACTTGAAAACAGGAGCATATGTTCATGTTGCCAGTTAAGGAGAGTACACTTTTTACATATCTTTAACAATCCAAGGGGTGAACTATGCACTTTTTTAGTCTATATTGATTATATCTATAAAATTATATTTATAAAATATAACGCAGGAGGATTTATGCGCTTGATGGGGAATCTGTTGAAGTTGAATTCTTTGTTGCTGCTTGCACTACTATTTCTAGTGCCGATGAATGCGCATGCAACATTGCCGGATCGTGTATTTGCCCCGTATGTTGATGTTACATTGTACCCAACGCCTTCTATATCAGAAGTAGCAGATGAGACAGGCCAGAAGTATTTCACGCTCGCATTTGTCGTAAGCTCCGGGATGTGCACTCCCTCATGGGGCGGCTATTCTTCATACGACACGGAGTATTATCGCAGCGAAATTGAAGCGATTCGCGCCGCTGGCGGCGATGTTATCGTTTCATTCGGCGGAGCAAGCGGGACCGAACTGGCTTTGAGTTGCAGTGACGAGGAATCACTGCTTGAAGCCTACCAAAGCGTCATTGACGCCTATGATCTGAAATGGGTTGATTTCGATATCGAAGGCTCCGCTGTGGCGGACACGGTATCCGTGGACAGGCGAAATAACGTTATCGCCCAGCTGCAGGAAAACAATCCCGATCTGAAAGTGGCGTACTGTCTTCCCGTATTGCCCACCGGCCTGACCAGCGACGGCCTCAATGTCATTCAAAGCGCCATTGACGCGGGTGTTGCCATTGATGTGGTAAACGTCATGGCCATGGACTATGGCGACAGCGCCGCCCCGAATCCGGACGGCCAGATGGGCGAGTATGCCATCCAGTCTGTGGAGAATACTCACGAACAGCTTGTTGCACTCGGGCTTACGGACGTACAAATGGGCGTGACCCCGATGATCGGCTACAATGACGTGAGTACGGAGATTTTCTATTTATCCGATGCCGACACGGTTTTGAGCTGGGCGCAGCAGAGCGACGATATCGACATGGGGCTGCTGTCCATGTGGTCGCTGAACCGCGATAATGGCGATTGTACGGGTTACGTCAGCGCGATATGCAGCGGGCTTGATATCGACGACTATGCATTCACTGAAACCTTCAGGAATTTCACCACGGGTTCTAGTGACGGCAACCTTTGGCCGACTGTTTCGGTGACGTCCCCGGAGGAGGCATCCAGCTTTGATCTTGATGAGACGATCACCATCAGCGCATCGGCAAGCGACAGCGATGGTTCTGTTGCCCAGGTGGAATTTCTCATTGATAGCGGCTCAATCGGCAGTGTTTACGAATTCCCCTACACCACGACCTGGTCCACCTCCACCTCCGGAACGTATTATATTCAGGCGGTGGCAACCGATGACCAGGGAGCGCAAACCACTTCATCTATCATTGCCGTCACTGTGGGCGACGACGTTTGTTCGGCGGATGCGTGGGATTCGGAAACAATTTATACGGCCGGCGACTTGGTCTCGTATGACGGACACGAGTGGGAGGCCAAATGGTGGACCAAAGGCGATGAGCCTGACGGCGATGCGCAGTGGGGTGTCTGGAATGATCAGGGCATCTGCAGTACCGGGGATGACGGCGGCAACAATGATGACGGCTCTGATGACGACTCTGATGACGACGATTCAGGCGACGATTCGGGGGATGACGACAACAACAATAATACGGGTTCTTGCGGCGGACTGCAGGATTATCCCGTAGGACTCGGCAGCTATGCAGCCGGCGACCAGGTGCAGAACAACGGCTCCATTTATGAAGTCCGCGAATGGCCTTATAGCGGCTGGGCCAATGTGGACGCGCCCGCCTACTACGAGCCGGGCGTTGGATCGAATTGGGAAGACGCCTGGAACTATGTGGGGTTGTGCGAATAGCCGCATCAGACCTTAGTCGCGGTCTATAGACACTTGCGGTGTTTTTCCGGACCATTTCCCGGAAAAACACCGTTTTTTGTCGGCAGGGGGGCAACTAATAAGGCGGGAGGACTTGTATCAGGTCTTTGACGTATAGATGTGTGGGGATTGGGACTGCCACCGGCGTCATGACTACTTCACTTCATTTTATGTCCTGTACGGTCATTTTTTTTTGGAACAGAGAATCAGAAGCGTTCCGATTCAGTTTTCTACAGCGGCGTCTTTTCATCAAGTAAACCACAAAACAACCCGCGTGCCCTGATTTGTCTCAGCCGTTATTTCAATTCTCCAATGAAACCGTTCGCAGAGTTTTTGTACGATTTCCAGGCCAAAACCGAATCCATGTGGTTTATATTGTTGTTCTCCGGCTTGTTTTTGCGTGGTCTGTCTCGTGTCAAAGAAGCCTAAGGCCTGTGAATACGCTGTGTTAAAGAGTACAAGACACTCGTTGTTCACGTTTAACTGCACGGAGCCTTGGGAGGTGTAGCTGAAGGCATTGCGCAACAGGTTGTTCAGGACAATTCTAAACGCGGCGGCCGGTGCATTGACAACCGGTGCGCCGTGTTCATGCATAACGGCTTCAATGGGTTTATTATTATACAACAGTACATGTTCCTCAAAAGCTTCCCTGGCCACGGCAACAATATCGCAAGACTCCATGGCGATATCTTTGGAATCTTTCCGGGCGAACCATAAAAAGGTTTCTATGGTCAACTCCATGGTGCTGAGGGCACGCTTTATCCGGTTTATTTGCTTTGCATGCGGTTGCTTCATGTTGGCCGGCAGATCGGCAAGAAGCTCAACAGCTCCTTTGATGACGGTCACAGGAGTCCGCAGTTCGTGGCTGACGTAGCGTGTGAACTCCTGCTCGCGCATAATGAAGGCATGCGTCCGCCGCATGCTTTGTTCCAGCTTTTCCGCAAGCAGGCCGATCTCATCATCGGCAAAGCGTTTTGAGAGATCCATCGGCAGGGTGTCAGGCTCGCTTTTTGCCACACACTCGGCCAGCTCCGACACGGGGGCAATAACCTTTTTGGCTATCAACGCGCCGAATATACCGCCAATTCCGGTGACCACCAACGCAACTCCCACGAGCAGTGAGCGAATTATCAGCTCATATTGCTCCTCCATCCGCAGAGCGCCAACATTATAAAACATATACAAGAGATCCGGACTGCCGGGTATTGCCGTCACCGCTATATGATAATCTGCTGGTCCCTCTATTGCACCTAATCCTTCGGTCTCATACAGTCCTTCCGGGCGTCCTTTCACCATTGCGACATAGTTTTCCGGCATGCCGTTCAGACCGATATAGCTCCTGATGTACGCGGTGTGCGGCAATGATGTATTCTGATCGTCGGTGTAGCGTTTAATGAAGTCTGCTATTTCGTTTCGGAGACGATTTTCAAAAATCATATCTTCCACAAAAATCATAGACGCTTCTATTAATGTCCAATAAGTTGCTGAAAGAATAAAGGAAAAGATACAAAAAGCAAAGACGATACGGTTCCGGAGGCTGTGTGTATACTTCATAATCCACTTTTTACTTCTTCCCTCAGCGTGTAGCCGATTCCGCGCACCGTGTGCAGCAAAGAGGAAGAGAAGGGCTTGTCGATTTTTTTTCTGAGTAAATACATGTGACTGCGCAGGGCGTCGCTGTCCGGCGGCATGTCTCCCCACAAAGCGTGTTCCAGGCCCGTACGCGATACCATTTTGGGAGAAGACCGCATCAGCAGTTCCAATATCTTGACGCAGGTTCGGTTCAGCTCAATAGGTATGCCGTTTCTTCGTACGGTCATGGCGTCCAAATCCAGCTCAAGATCGGCGACTTTGAGCACGTTGAACGCGATTCGCATCCCCCGCTTCACCAGGGCGTAGGTCCGTACTTCAAGTTCCTTTAACTCAAAGGGTTTGACCAGATAATCGTCGGCGCCGGCCTCAAAACCCACAACCTTGTCGCGGAGGGTGTCGCGGGCGGTAAGCATGAGCACTGGAGCCTGCTTGGATGAGGATTCTCTATATTTGTCGCAGAGCGTCAGCCCGTCCAGCCCCGGCAGCATGATGTCCAAAATTATCACGTCGTAATCCTGTGTCAGCGCAAGGTGCAATCCTTGTACACCGTTCAAGGCGAAGTCCAGCACATGCCCCTGGGCCTCGAAATAATCGGCGATGTTTTCCGCAATATCCTCGTTGTCTTCCACGAGGAGAATGCGCAATGGTCTGTCCGGACGCAACGGCTCCATCGTTATTTTTCCTTTATATTTTTTCCCTACAGCATAACAGGAATCACAACGCTTCCTCCAGAGCTTTATTGAACCGTGCCGGGTAAGGCTCCAGCATTTCTCTGCTGGCGGTTTCGCCCGTACGGAAGCGGTGATAAAATAGTCGAAGGTCGCTTAACGCCGCGAACAGGCATGGGATGAGCACCAGTGTCGCGACTGTGGAAACTACCAACCCGGCGGATATGGCCAGGGCCATGGGTTTTAAAAACTGGGCCGAAAGATTGTTTTCCAGCAGCAACGGCGTGAGACCTCCCACAGTGCTGATGGTGGTAAGAAGAATGGCCCGGAAGCGATGCCTCCCGGCATCCTTGATGGCTTGAAAAATTTCCGCTCCGGCAAGTAGGTTTTTATTGATGCGCTCGATAAACACGATTGCGTCGTTCACCACGATGCCGGAGAGCGCCGCCATGCCGAAGAGAGTCATCAGCGAGATGTTGACGCCCGCCACAAGGTGCGCGACTACAGCGCCGGATATCCCGAAAGGGATTATGCACAAAATAAGCAGAGGCTGGGCATAGGAGCGGAAGATGGTAGCGACGACGAAAAAAATGCCTAGCAGAGCAAGGGGATAGCCGATGGTAAGGCCGCTCAAAGCTTCTTCCATCTGTCTTTCGTCTCCCTCGAAGGATACGTCCAGTCCTGGGAATCTTTTTTTCATGTCCTCCGCCACTCCTTTTGAAAGATACGCTATTATTTCATCCGCATTGGTTGCGGATTCGTCCACGCCGGCGGTTACGGTCAGGCAGCGCATGCCGTTCACCCGCCTGATGACACTCGCTCCTTTGGAAAGGGACAGCTCCGCCACCGAGTATAAAGGTATGTTCGCGCCGTCCGGGGTCCGTATTCTCAGGCTATCCAGAGTCGCCAAGCTGGCGCGCTCCTTGCCGGTGTAACGAACCTTGACACGTACATCGTCCCGGCTGCGTTGCAGCCGCACGGACTCAACACCATAGAAAGCGGCCCGTATTTGCCGGGCAAGTTCCGTCTGGGTGATTCCGAGATGCGCGGCTTCGGGTTTGAGCGTGCAGCGCAGCTCGTCGACCTGGGAAGAAAGATCCGAACGTATTCGCCGTACGCCGGGGACGGCCTGCAACGCCTCCGTCATCTCGCGGGCGGCTTTTTTCAAAACAGTATAATCCCGCCCGCGAAGCCAGATTTCAATCGGCTCTCCAGGCGGTCCCTCGACCACGCTTTCAAAAACCACGGACTCCGCCCCGTTCACAGGCCCGACGGCTTCTTCCCAGCGCTCTAAAAAATCAAGGCTCGTCAAATCCGCGTGCAGATCCGAATCCAGGATCACCTGCACGCCCCCCAGATTGCTTCCTGTTTCGGAGTCCTCAGACAAAGTGGCCCCCACAACGCTCATTCTTTTTAGGTTGAATCCCTCCGCGGCGGTTCCCAGGTTCGAAGTTAATTGCAGTAGGCCCTGCTCCACCTGGGATACGGCTTGCCGGGTCAGCCGTTCGGATGTTCCGCTCGGCATTGTGATGGAAGAGATTAACAGCCTGCCGCCGGTGTCCGGTAAAGCTTCGATTGTTACGAACCCGGCCGGGAACAGTCCCATGCAGAGTAAGAGTACGCAGAGTCCGCCGCTCAGCCACACGTACCGGAATTTGAGAACGCGTTCTATCAACGGGGGGTAGTGTTTGTCGGCGAAAAGAGTCGGCATTTTTTTTATCCGGTTTCGCATCCGCCGCAATCGCTTCATCAAAGGCGGGCTATTGCGCTTGTCTTGCTTTTTTTGTTTTTTAAGCTTCAGTCCGTGAGCAAGGTGGGCCGGCAGGAGTAACAGGGATTCCAGGAGAGAAATGAGCAGGCAGGGAATCACGACAAGCGGTAGAATACGTAAGAATTTCCCAATGGTATCGTTAAGAAAGGCCAATGGTACAAAGGCCAGCACTGTTGTGAGAACCGCGGCGAAAACAGGCGGGCCCACTTCCTGCACTCCCTTGAGCGCCGCTGCCGGGGGAGAAAGTCCGCGTTGTACGTGTAAAAATATATTTTCGCCCACCACGATGGCATCGTCCGCCACGATGCCCAGTATGATGATCAATCCAAAGAGTGAAAGCATGTTAATGGTTCCCCCTAGGGAGCATATGACCGCCAGCGTTCCCAAAACAGAGACGGGGATGCCCATGCCGACCCAGAAACCGAGCCGCGAATCAAGGAACAGCCAGAGCAACAGCATAACAAGGCAAAGCCCCCCCAGACCGTTTATGGCCATAAGAGCGATGCGAGACCGCAAGTCTTCGGTTGAATCATATAATATGTTGAAATCCAGAGTGTTCGGAAGCTGAAGGCGTTTTTGCCGTACGTATTCTTTTACTGTCTCGGAAATCTCCAATGCATCTTCCGTACGCGTTTTATTGAGAACAAAGACCACCGCGCGGCGGCCGTTCACCGCCACGCTGCTTGTGTCGTCTGTGAATCCGTCCTTGATGTCGGCCACTCTGTCCAGGGTGACCACGGCACCGTTTTTCTGGGTGAGCAACGGGAGGGTGGCCAAATCCTCGGCCGTGCAGCGGCTTCCCAATGTACGTATTCGTATGGTTCGGTCCGCGGTGCGGATGCTTCCGCCGAAAAGATCAAAGCTTTCACTGGCAATGCGCTCGGCCACATCCTGAAAATGCAGATTGAAGCTGCGCAAGCGTTCCTCGGAGATTTCAACATTTATTTCATAGTCCCGCACACCGACCAGCTCTACCTGTGTGACGCCCGGCAATGCGCGCAGATCGTCCTGTATGGATCTGGCCAGTTCCTTATGCTGTTGTTCCGGCAGCTGCGCCGCCACATAGAGGCGCAGCACCTCGGTACGGTTCAGTTGTTCTGTAATCACCGGCTTTTCCGCACCGCTTGGAAACGTGGATATCGCTTCGATACGGCTGCGTATCCTGTTCAACACCGTGGTGGAATCATAGCCATAGCGCACCGCGACTTCAGCGCTTCCGTGATTTTCCTCGCTGCGGGTAATATAATCGGCCACACCTTCCATGCCTTTCAGCGCTTCTTCAATTTTGCGGATTATTCCATCCTGGACTTCCGTTGGGGAAGCGCCGGGATATTCCGCCTCTATGAGAATCTCATCCAGGGAAAAATCCGGTAACAGTTCCCGGTGCATACTGGCGAGGGCCATGGCGCCCCCCGCCAATATAAGCACGAAGACAAGCGTAGCGAGCACCGGATTTGACAAGAAAGAAAGGAATATTTTTTTCATTATCGCATGCCGTATTGTTGTAGTGTGTCGTTGTGCCGGCAGAAACGCATTCTTAGTCGTTGTCGCCGCCAAAATGGTATCCGATGAGAAGGAATGGCACGTACGCGACGCTATCGTAAAAGTTGATGTTCGAATCGGTTTTTTCGTATCTGCAGCCGAAGTCCAAGGAGTAGTTTTTAAGCCCCAGGGGATCGTACCAGGAGAGCATTGCCATGGCCTCGTACTCCATATCGTTACGCGTTTTATTGAAGAGCGGTTGCCTTGAGTTATAACTCTTGTTGCCTGCCTCGAAAGAAAGAAGAAATTCCACCTTGTTCCAGCGCTTGGTGAAAGCAATGCCTCCGCCGAATCCGGTGTATGAGTTGCTTTTTCCGTCCATGTCCGCAATGGCCAGATTGAGACTTGGAGCAAGTTCAAAGTCGTTTCCGAGTTCAATTTCATACTCGGTCCCCAGCAGATGTATTTTGCCGTCTCGTTTGAGTTCGCTGTACCGTTCGCCGATCAGGTCCTTATCCACATCTACGAACGCCAGCTCATAATTGATCTGCCAGTCGCCGAGCCCGTATGCGAGGGAGCCGCCGTAGGCCGTTTGCGTGGTTTTTTTCCGCTCTCCGCCCAACAGGAACGGATCTTCCCATGCCTCCTCCGGCATGATGTAAAATCCGGCAACTTCCACTTCTCCGTACTTTCCCAAATCGTAACGCAGGCCGAGCGTGGGCCTGGATTCTTTTGCACGGAGCAGGCCGCCGAACAGTGTGAGTCCGTTCTCAAAAGAGTAGGACAAATCCAGGGCTCCCACGAACAGGGCGTCATTTTGTGTTTTTCCTTTTTGGTCCAGATTGCCCAGTCTTTTGTTGTCATCGTCTGGTTCGAGATTACTCCTTGAGAATTCCCATCCGCCGCCCAGGTATATGTCAGCTTTGAACCCTGTGGACGCATCGTTGTCTTCGCCTCCCCATCCGTAACAAGGAAAACAGACCAGCATCAGGGCCGCAAAGCACAGCAGTGTTGTTGCACGCATTTTCCAACTCCTTTGTTCGTAGAAATCAGTTGTAGTTTCATATTTTCAAAAGGGTTCACCAACCGGCTGATTATGACGTGATCGCCGTTGTTCAACCCGTTGCCGATAAAGACGAAATCGCCCCGCGTACGCAGTACTTGCACCGGGACTGTCCTGAGACGATTGTTGTACGAAACATGCACGGTTTGATCGTAGGTCACGGCCAACTTGGGCAGGCGGACGACATCGCGCAGGGTTTTGCCCGGAATTTCCACCCGGCAGAACATCCCTTCGGCAAGGGGAACGCTCCCGTTGCCTTTTGGGGCCTCGTTTGCCGTGTCAATGCGTACCGCCAGGGTAAGGGTGAGGGTTGTCGGGTTATACCGGACGGCCCTATGCAGCCGACCGCTCCAATATCCCTGCGTGTCTTCCACCCAGCGGACTTTGCAAGCCACTTTGCTCAATCCGTGAAACCATACGGATTTTCGTGGCGTGGACTGTTCTTCGAAACGCAGCCACTGACGTACGTCCCGACCGTCAAGAGCCACTTCCATTTCCAGCATGGAGTCATCCGCCAGGGTCGCCAAGGTTTGTCCGGCTTCAACATATTTGCCGGCCTCGACGGACGCTTCTTTGACCCTGCCGGTGATGGGGGAGCGAATCTCGCATTTTG
Source organism: Desulfovibrionaceae bacterium (assembly GCA_963677785.2). GTDB lineage: Bacteria > Desulfobacterota > Desulfovibrionia > Desulfovibrionales > Desulfovibrionaceae. Next base: position 2,829,974 of record CAXXDH010000003.1, read on the forward strand.
CCAGGTCCTGCAGCACGACTTCCAGTTTTGCCGTGGCTTCGGCCACCTCGCATTCGGCCTGCAGGAGTACATGCGGGTAGGTCTGAATTGCTTCTGCAAGCTGATAAAGTTGTTCTTTTGCCGCGTTCAGATCGCTCTCGGCTTTATCCAGTTCGGATTTCGTGCTTACCTGGTGCTCGGCATACAAACTCCGGGTGCGTTGATATCCGATCAGGGACAGTTCCAGGTTGCGTTTGGCGATGGCATGCCGCTGCAGGTCTATTGTGTGTTGTTCCCGCTTCTGCGCCATGGATTCCCGGAGACGCTTTACCGTGGCCTCCAGCTCTTTTTTTGAGCTTTCCAGCTTGCTTGTCTCCAAGCGGAACAACAGCTCGTCTTTTTCAAAGACTTCGCCGGGATCCAGCTTGGGGCTGACATAAATGAGCGCGCCGTCCACATCTGCTGAAATGATCACATTGTTAACAACTTTGACCTCGCCGTAGCCTTGCAGCGTGACGGGGTAATCACTTCGCTGGACACTGGCCACGGAGACGGGCAGTGAGCGTTCTTCAGGAACGACTGCCTTAAGATCTTTGTTCTGGTACACCATGGCGGTCAGACCCAGCGTGCCGATGACGAGGAAAAGGATGCTCAGGATGATTGAAGTCCTTGAGCGTTCTGGTTGGCAGCCTTTATTTTCAGTTTGCATGTTTCATCCACTTTGTTCTTTTTGCGGGTAACGCTGTCGATGGAACGAATTCTAGGAAAAGCAGGTTGAAAGGAACGTCAAAAAGGCGTGAAAAGAACGTGAAACAGCCACATTCGCTATTTTCAAAACATAGAATGGGCACTGACAAATAAGGCAAGAGAGATTGTCCGTACCGGGTCAGCTTGCTTCGCTTTGAGGAACTTCGTATAAAACCCTATGGCTACCCATCTTGTGATTCAGCTGGCCCGGTTCGGGGATATTTTGCAGACCAAGCGACTGGTACGCTCGCTTTTGACAGAATCGGAGAGCGAGGTACATCTGGTGGTGGACAGTTCGCTCAAGGTTCTGGCCGGGCTGGTCTATCCGGAGGTTGTTGTCCACGGCATGGCCGCGCATGGCAGGGACGACGCGGCGCAGGTCTTTACCGAGAACAAGGCCGCGTTCGGCGCGTTGCGGGAACTTGCTCCCGGTTATGTTTACAATCTGAATTTTTCCGGCATGAACATGGCCCTGGCCGGGTTGTTTCCCGAAGAGACTGTACGGGGCTACCGCGTACGGGCCGGTCAGGTGTTGATGGACCTCTGGGCGTCGCTGGCCTTTCGCTGGACCAGGCGGCGCAGGGAAAGCCCGGCGAATCTGGTGGACTTCTGGGCCGGGCTGGCGGAGCAGCCGCTGACGCCGGAGCGGGTGAACCCGGAGGCCGTCTCCAGAGGCGGCGGTCTGGGCGTGGTGCTGGCCGGAAGGCACGCCAGGCGCACCCTGCCGCCGGATGTGCTCGTCCCGCTGGTCAGGGCGCTGGCGTCGCGCCATGCCGGACCGGTCTATCTGCTCGGCGGCCCCGGCGACAAAGCCTCAGCGCAAAGCTTTCGCAAGGCGGCGGACGGCAAATTGCTGGCCCGCGTACAGGATATGGTGGGACGTACGGGCTGGAAGGAGTTGTTCGAGCTGGTGGCCGGGCTGGACGCGGTAATGAGTCCGGACACCGGAACCATGCACCTGGCCGCCCATCTGGGGGTGCCCGTGCAGGCTTTTTTTCTGGCTACGGCCTGGAGCTGGGAAACCGGCCCCTACGGCAAGGGCCATCGTGTCTGGCAGTCGGTGACGGAATGTTCGCCCTGCCGCGAGTCCGAACCATGCCCCTGCGGCGTACGCTGCCTGGAGCCTTTCAAGCGGGTGGAGCTGCTGAAAAGCTTGGCCACAGGCAAGGATGTGCCGGAACTGGCCCCGGACCTGCTTGCCCTGGAGCCCGAATTCGATGCCCTGGGGCAGGTGTTCGTGCCGCGTTACGGTACGGACCCTTGTGCTGCGGCCCGCGGGGCAGCCCGTACGCTGTTGCTGGAATTTCGCGGCCTGGGGCCCCTGGTGAATGCCCAGCCAGGCTGCAGTCCGCGGCGGAATCACTGTATCTGGAGCGGGATTGGATGCTGGATAATGAAAAAAACGCGTATGCGACGTTGTGGAGCTGACGGATTCATGGAAACAAAGCTGCGTATTCTGGTTGTGCTGCCGCTCTACGGCGGGTCGTTGCCTGTGGGACGCTACTGCGCCCGTGCATTGTCCGGTCTGGGGCATACGGTGGAAGTCTTTGAAGCGCCGGCGTTTTATGGGGCTTTCACCGCTCTTAAAGACCTGCGGGTGGGGGCCGAACGGCTCGAACATCTGGAAAGCGGCTTCGTGCAGCTGGTTTCCCAGGCCATCCTGGCAAAGGTAGAGAGCTTTGCGCCGGATCTGGTGCTGGCTTTGGCCCAGGCGCCGCTTTCGCGCCAGGCGCTCAAACGGTTGCGAAGGGACGGCGTGCCCACGGCCATGTGGTTTGTGGAGGATTACAAGGTCTTCAGCTACTGGCGCGCCTTTGCGCCGTATTACGATTTTTTCGCGGTGATTCAGAAAGAGCCCTTTCTGGCCGAACTCCAAAAAATCGGCGTGGAAAACGCCTTTTATCTGCCTTTGGCGGCAGATCCGTCCTTTCACCGTCCGCTTGAACTGGATTCCGTGGAAAAACGCAAGTTCGGCGCGCAATTGTCCTTTTTGGGCGCGGGCTATCCCAACCGGCGTGCGGCGTTCCGGCGCCTGATCCGTTTTGATCTGAAAATCTGGGGCAACGATTGGGATAACGAAAGCGCTCTCGCGCGATACCTGCAGCGGCCCGGACAGCGTATCGAACCGGAAGAGGCGGTCCGCATTTTCAACGCCACGGCAGTGAACCTGAATCTCCATTCCAGCGTACAGTCCGCGGATCTCGTCCCGCCCGGAGACTTTGTGAATCCCCGGACCTTTGAGCTGGCGGGGTGCGGCGCCTTTCAGCTGGTGGACAGGCGCGAGCTGTTGCCGGAACTGTTCGGGCCGGACGAGATGGCGACCTTCGGCTCCATGGAGGAGCTGGAAGAACGGATCGAATATTTTCTGGAACATCCGGACGAGCGCAGCGTATACGCGCGCAAAGGTCGCGAGCGGGTGCTCGCTGCGCATACGTACGCGCACCGTATGCGGACGCTACTGGATACGGTGGCCGCCCGGCGTCCGGGCTGGCCCGAACGGCGCTTGGAGAGTCTTGACGCGTCCTTCCCGGAAGCGTTCCGCAAGGAGCTCACGGACGTTCTGCAGCGCCTGGGGCTTGCGCCGGATACGCCCTTTGAGGATGTGGTATGGGCCTTGCGCAAGCAGGAGGGGGCTTTGGGCGCACTGGATACGGCCATACTTTTTCTGGATGAATGGAAAAAACAATACAGCCAGGCCAAACCCCGCTGACGATTTGCGGAAAAAACCGCAAAAAAAAGCGGCTCCAACAGAAGCCGCTTTTTTCACTCCATGGGGGCGGGCCTTAATGGGCGGATCCACAACCGCCGGACCCGCAGGAAGTCGAACAACTTCCGCCGATCAAGGGAACATCGGAATCGATGTTGAATCCCATGTAGGATATGTCGATGTTAAAGTAGGTAGCCTGGCTGGCCAGACCTTTTTCAATGACAAACATATAGTTGCCTTTTTCAAACACCTCATCATTTTCACCTGCCTCATCCAGAGCCAGACCCAGTCGGGGACCAGATCAGCCGCCAGGGGCAAGGTAAACGCGGATAGGTGACTTTTCCTTTTTGGCAAAGTACGAATCCAGCTCTTTCAGAGCATTTTCAGATACTTCAAGCATGCAATCCTCCAGAGAGTTGTTTTGTGAGTATATAGGTAATAACTGTCGATTGGCTTGTCAATTATTGTAGGTAACTATAGTAGGATTCCTTTTTTGGAAATACGTCCAGGCGTGGCGAATCCCGAATAGACATCCAGGCTCTTGGCTTGTTTCCATTTGGCGGGCCTCGTGCTAGATCTTTTCGGGTGTTGTGTTTTTATTTTAAGCACCAGGAAGGAGTAAGAACATGAGACAGCTTGCTGTTGGTCTGATTTCGTCGCTGTTGCTGTTGTTTGTTTGTGCCGGCGCCGCCGGAGCCGAAGAAAACCTGCGGATAGGTATTTTACCCGTACTGGATACGCTCCCCCTGCAGGTGGCGGTGCAGGAAGGACTATTCAAGGAGCAGGGGCTTGATGTCACGCTCGTGTCGTTCTCCAGCGCGCTGGAGCGGGATATGGCCATTCAGAGCGGAAAGCTCGACGGTTATTTCGGAGATATGCTGAATACGCTGCTGCTGGCCAAGCAGGGCGTGCCGTTGCGGATGCTCACGGTCTGCTACCGGAGCACTCCGGGGCAGCCCATGTTCGGCATTGCCCTGTCACCGGGCACGGACGCCAAGGCCTTGCCGCAGCCCTGCAAGGTGGGCATTTCCACCTCATCCATCATCGAGTATCTTCTGAACCGCATGCAGCGAAAGCCGGAGCTGCGGGAACAGCATTTTTCCATTCTGGAGGTCCGCAAGATACCCATCCGGCTGCAGATGCTGCTTTCCGGCCAACTGGATTCGGCGCTGCTGCCGGAGCCCTTGCTGTCTTTGGCCAAGCTGAAAAAGTGCGCTGTGCTGACCACGGATGAAGAGTTGAAAATACCTGTGACCGTGGTCTGCCTGGTGGAAAAGGCGCTGCCTAAAGCCGACGCGTTCATGGAAGCCTATGAAGAAGCCGTTCGGCGGATCAATGATGATCCTGAAAAATATCGCGCACTGATGGTGGAAAAATGCCGGATACCCAAACCTCTGGAAAAGGATTTCCCGGTCTATACTCTTCCGGAGCCCCAGGCGCCCACGGAAAATGAGGTCTTCGAGGTGCAGCAGTGGATGCTCTCGCGCGGCCTGCTGGATAAATTTCTGCCCTACGATACGCTGGTTCCCTGAGGGTGCGCATGCTTGAGGTTAGCGGTTTAGAAAAAAGCTATCCGGGCGGGCGCAAAGTCCTCAGCGATCTGCACTTTACGCTCGGCCCGGAAGAAACGCTGTCCATTGTGGGGCCCTCCGGCTGCGGTAAAACATCATTGCTTTATTTGCTCTGCGGCCTGTTGCGGTCGGACGCGGGAGAGATTCTGCTGCAGGGGCGTCCCTTGCTGCGGCCTTCCACGGACGTGGCCATCATTCTGCAGGATTACGGGCTGCTGCCCTGGAAAAGCGTGTTGAAAAACGTTTCCCTGGGGCTGAAGGTGCAGGGAAAGCCCCGTGCGGAGCGCGAGGCCCTGGCCCGCAAGGTCCTGGCGGACGTGGGGCTGGCCGGGCGCGAACAGGATTATCCATCCAGCCTCAGCGGCGGCGAGCAGCAGCGCGTGGCCATTGCCAGGGCCTATGCCATGCGGCCCTATCTGCTGTTGCTGGACGAACCTTTTTCCTCTCTGGACGCCCTGACCCGTGAAAAGCTCCAGCGGACCCTGCTTGAACTCTGGCGTACGGACAAAACGCCCTATGTGCTGGTGACGCACAGCGTGGAAGAGGCCGTGTATCTGGGACGGCGTATTTTGCTGCTTTCCGGTTCGCCCGCCACGATCGGGGCCGTGTTCGAGAATCCTCAATTCGGCAGGCCGGGCCTGCGGGAAGAGCCCGAATTCTACACGCTAGTACGGGACGTACGCCGGACCATGGAGTCCTTATGGTAAAAGGCGGACGCGAATATTTACGGCACATCTGGCATCTTGCCCATTACGGCATCGCTTTGGCCGTGCTCGTAGCCATCTGGCAGGTGCTGGCCCTGACCCTGGGCACGAATATGTTGCCCGAACCCGCGGACACGGTGCTTGCCTTTCTCCGCGCGTTGGCAACGGCGGATTTTTGGGCGGATTTCGCCGCGAGTACGTGGCGGGCCGGCGCCGCCATGCTTCTGGCCTGGATTCTGGGCTTTCCCCTGGGCGTGCTGATGGGCGGCAATCGCAAGGTCGACGCCGTACTGGCGCCCATGGTGTTTTTGACCTACCCGATCCCCAAAATAGTGCTGCTGCCCATTGTGCTGCTGCTGTTCGGCCTGGGCGACAGCTCCAAAATTCTGCTTATCTCCGTGATCCTCGGCTACCAGGTGCTGGTGGCCTCGCGTGACGGCGTACGCGGACTGCATCCTAAATATCTGGACTCCGTACGCTCACTGGGTGCGGGCAGCCTGCGGCTGTATCTGGACGTGATGATTCCGGCGGCGCTGCCGCACGGCTTCACGGCCCTGCGCCTGAATTCGGGCGTGAGCGTGGCCGTGCTTTTTTTTGTCGAATCCTTTGCCACCGAACGCGGCCTGGGACACCAGATCATGGATGCCTGGGGCCGTATGGACTATACGGACATGTTCGTGGGCATCTTCGGCATGAGCATTCTCGGCGTGCTGCTCTACGAAAGCGCCGACCTCCTCGAACGCCGTGTCTGCGCCTGGAAGGCGTAGTACGGACTGCAAGGCAATGCCTCCGGCGGCCAGAGAACCTTTTTGTAAAAAGGTTCTCTGGACTCTCCAAAAACTTTTAATAGGCAATATTATCTTTAATATTAGAATGTAATGTTATTCGTGGGTCCAGGGCTGTTGCCCTGGCAAGGGGGCGGGGGCGAGGAGCCCCCGCGACGTTGTCGTTGTTGCCGTTTATTTCATTTTTTTGGGTTGGAAAAAGCGCAGGCGCAGGGCGTTGCTGACCACGGTGAAGGAGCTGAGGGCCATGGCGGAACCGGCGATCATGGGGTTGAGGGTTGGTCCGCCCCAGATGTGGAGGACGCCCGCTGCCACGGGGATGCCTATGGTGTTGAAGGCGAAGGCCCAGAACAGGTTCTGGCGGATGTTGCGCATCACGGCGCGGCTGAGTTCCAGGGTGGAAACCACGGCTCCGACATCGCCCTGCAATAATACGATGTCTCCGGATTCCATGGCCACGTCGATGCCCGAGCCCATGGCGATGCCCACGTCGGCCTGGGCCAGCGCGGGCGCGTCGTTGATGCCGTCGCCCACCATGCCCACGTGCTGGCCCTGGGCCTGCAGCTGGGTCACGGTTTCGGCCTTGCGGTCCGGGTAGACTCCGGCCACCACGTCGGCGATGCCGAGCTTTTGCGCCACGGCCTGGGCCGCATTGGGGGCGTCGCCCGTGAGCATGACGCAACGCAGGCCCATCTGCTGCAACGCCGAGATGACCTTTCCGGCGTTTTCGCGGATCTGGTCCGAGACGGCCAGCAGACCGCGTAGTTCGTTGTTCAGGGCCAGATGCAGGACGGTTTTGCCCTGGGCCGCGAGCGGGGCCAGTTTTTCAGCGGTCTGTTCGGGGGCGGAATCCGTGACGCCGCATTTTTCCATCCAGGCCGCGTTGCCCAGGACGATTTGCACGCCGTCGACCTCGGCCTTGAGTCCGAAGCCGGGGATGGCCTCGAATCCGGACGGCGTATGCAGGATGAGATTACGCTCCGCGGCGGCCTGTGTCACGGCCTGGGCCAGCGGATGCTCGGAAGAGCTTTCGGCGGAAGCGGCCAGAGTCAGCAGTCTGTCTTCATCGTCCGCGCCCAGCCGGACCACGTCGCTGAGCCAGGGCTTGCCGATGGTCAGGGTGCCGGTTTTGTCGAACACCAAGGTTTGAATTTTTTCGGTGGCCTGCAGGGCTTCGCCGCTTTTGATCAGCACGCCAAGCTGCGCGCCGCGCCCGGTGCCGACCATGATGGACGTGGGAGTGGCCAGCCCGAGGGCGCACGGACAGGCGATGACCATGACCGCCACCCCGATACGCAGGGCAAAGGAGAAGTCCGCGCCGCCGATGAAATACCAGGCCAGGGCCGATAGCACGGCGATGCTCATGACCGTGGGCACGAAGTAGAAGCTGATTTTGTCGGCCAGGCTGGCTATTGGCGCTTTGGAGCCCTGGGCCTGGCGTACGAGTTGTACGATCCGGGCGATCATGGTGTCCTGCCCCACGTGCTTGGCTACGATTTCCAGCGAGCCCGTGGTGTTGAGCGTTCCGCCGATGACGGTATCGCCCGTACGCTTGCCAACGGGGATGGGCTCGCCCGTGAGCATGGATTCATCCACATTGGACGCGCCCGCGCCCACTTCACCGTCCACGGGGATGCGGTCGCCGGGCTTGATCAGCAACCGATCGCCGGGTTCGACGTCTCCCACCGCAATGGTTTGCTGTTTGCCGTCCACCAGCAGCACGGCCGTATCCGGCGCCAGGCGCATCAGCGCGTTGATGGCGTCCGAAGTTTTGAGCCTGGAACGTGCTTCGAAATATTTGCCCAGGGAGATCATGGCGATGAGCACTGCCGCGGATTCGAAGTAGAGGTCCATGGCCAGTGCCGCGGGGTCTACGCCGAACAGCATTTCCAGCACCCGCCAGAGGCTGTAGACCAGAGCCGCGCCCGTGCCCACGGCCACCAGCGAATCCATGTCCGGATTGCCGCGAACCAGGGCCGGAATGCCGCGCAGATAGAAATTTCGCCCTGCCCAGACCACGGGCAGGGCCAGAAAAAGCTGCACCAGGGCAAAGGTCAGGGGCGAATGAGCGGGATCCAGAAAAGTGGGCAGCGGCATACCCATCATGTGCCCCATGGAAAGCACCAGCAAAGGCAGGGCAAAGGCAAAGGCGGGGATCAGTTGCCTGCGCTGGGCGCGCAGCCTATCCTGGGCTTCCTGCTGCCTGGCTTTGAAATTGTCCTGGGCGGCGCTGGTGGTGCTGGCGCCGAATCCGGCCTGTTCGATGGTTTGTTTGATGGCCCGGCGCGAGGTCTGCTGCGGGTCGAAGACAAATACGCCGTTTTCCGCGGCCAGGTTCACGGCGGCGCTTTCCACTCCGGGGATCCTGGATACCACCCGTTCGATCCGGGACGAACAGGCCGCGCAATGCATGCCGGAAAGATCCAGGGCGAGGCTTTCTTTGTCCGGTGCGACGTCTTCCTTTTCCGCGGGCATTTCCGCTTCAAAACCGAGGTTCTTGATTCGTTCGGCCACGGCGTCCAGTTCGAGTTGTTGCGGGTCCCATTCGAGGTTCAGTGTTTCATCCGCCAGATTGACGGATATGTTAGATACACCGTCCATTTTTCCCACAACCCGTTCGATACGCGCGGAACATGCCGCGCAATGCATGCCCTTGACCGGGGCCTGGATACGGCGGTTATTCTCTGACATTGGCTGCTCCTGGAGCATTGTTGAGGTTATTTGGTTTCGGGGCGTTGCCAGTATGCTACGCCTGTTTTTTCCTGCACCTCTTTTTTAGGTATGCAGGGGATTCATTCTTTTAATGAGTAAAGCAGTTAACTTACATTGCAAGCTATCATATTAATTTTTATCAGTTAAATCAGAATGTTGTATTTTGATTCGCTCGATTGTGGCTGTGCGTTGCAAAGGTTCTTAACTATTTTGTGAAAAAGCATTTTCTTCCAAACCGTTTCCGCATTTCAAAAAAGCAGCGGATTAGAGTGCTTCAAAGCTGTCGTTGGTGATTCTGGTAAGATAAACGCGTTTCAGCCCCTGGTTGTCCAGAGGGGAAAAACTGATTTTGGTGCCCAGGCCGATGTCAATGTCGTAGGCGTTGCGAGTTGTGTGCAGCAGTGTATCTCTGGTGAGGTCGGGGCCGGTTATTTGCAGCAGGCGTACCAGCAGCTTTGCGTCGAGAAATCCCTCCAGGCTGACGAATCCGGGTTGAAACAACGGATCGGCATTAAGCATCATACGCTGGTATTCGGCCACGGCAGGGACCGTGTCGTCCCAGGGAAGGGGCACCACCTGGGACACCAGGACGCCGTTGCCCGAACTGCCGAGTTCTTGGGCCAGGGCCTTGCTTCCGACAAAGGAGATATTCATGAATGTCACATCGCGCAAGCCCAAGCGAAGGGCGCGGTCGATAAAGGCTGCGCAGGGCTTGTAGGTGCCGACCATGATCACTGCGTCGGGTTTGGCCTGCGTGATGGCGATCAGCGCATGGTTGACCGCGGTCGTATTTCGCTTATAGCAGCCTCTGGCGACGAGCTTGAGCGAAGGATAGTTTTCCAGAGCTTGCTCCACGCCGTACAAGCCGTTGCGTCCGTAGGAGTCGTTCTGGAAAAAAACAGCCAGCCGTTTTTTTCCCGCCTTGGCCAGGTGCGCCACCATCTTCAGGCTTTCCCGTTCATAGGATGCGCGCAGATTGAAGACCGTCGGCGCCTCGTGCACATCCCGCAGGAATTCTGCGCCGGTAAAGGGGAAAAAGAAGGGGACGTTGGCTTTGGTTACCAAAGGAAGGACCGCTTTGGATGTGGGGGTTCCGATGTAGCCGAACAGCAGGAACACCTTGGACTCGTTGAGGAGTTTTTTTGTGTTGTCGATGCATCTGGTGGGTTCGTAGCCGTCATCCAGTTCGACCACCTGGATTTTTCTTCCAAGAACGCCGCCGTTGTCGTTGATGAACGAAAAATAGGCCTGCGCACCTTTGAGCAGTTCCTGACCGAGAAAACCGGCCGGACCGTCCTGCGCATTGGAAACGCCTACCAGAATGTGCTTGGAGCTAATGCCGTCTTCGGCCAGAGCCGGGCTGTGGCAGAGCAGGGCGGCGATCAGCAGTAAGGAGAGGCTGCAGAGCAAAGCGCGCATGGAAGACTCCTCGTGTTGGCTTGGAACGGCGTACTGAAAAAACTTATCAAAAGCGCGGCAGGAAGAAAACCTTCTGCAGATATCTTTTATTGGGAAGGGGATAGCAGCAACGAAAAGAGAAAACGACGGGGATTTTGTGCTTCCATACCCCTTGTCCGGCCAATCCGGACAAGGGGTATGGAAGTGAGACGTGATGACTATGAAGAGAACACTTTGCGTACGGTTTTAGCGGCCTGAACCAGGTTTTCCAGAGATGCGTAGCTTTCCTCCCACCCCCTGGTCTTGAGTCCGCAATCAGGGTTGGCCCAGAGCTTTTCCACAGGAATAACCGCTGCCGCACGGCGCAGCAGGTCGCTCATTTCCTCCACAGAGGGTACGCGCGGGCTGTGAATGTCGTAAACGCCCGGGCCGATTTCGTTGGGATAGTCGAACTGCTGGAACGCGTCGAGCAGTTCCATTTTGCTTCTGCTGGCCTCGATGCTGATGACGTCCGCGTCCATGGCGGCGATCCAGGCCACAATCTCGTTGAATTCGCTGTAGCACATATGGGTGTGCAGCTGGGTTTCCGGGGCCGCGCCATTGATGGCCAGCCGGAAGCTGTCCACCGCCCAGCGGAAGTAGGCGTCCCAATCGGCCTTGCGCAGGGGCGCGCCCTCGCGCAGGGCGGGTTCGTCCACCTGGATGACGCCGAGGCCGGCCTGTTCGAGATCCTTGACCTCGTCCCGGATTGCCAGAGCGATCTGGCGGCAGGTTTCGCTGCGCGGCTGGTCGTCGCGGACAAAGCTCCAGCAGAGAATGGTCACCGGTCCGGTGAGCATGCCCTTCATGGGTTTTTTGGTCAGAGACTGGGCGTAGGAACTCCAGGACACGGTCATGGGCTGCGGACGGGAGACGTCTCCGTAGATGACCGGCGGCTTGACGCAACGCGAGCCGTAGCTCTGCACCCAGCCGTTCTGCGTAAAACAATAGCCTTCGAGCTGTTCGCCGAAGTATTCGACCATGTCGTTGCGTTCGGGTTCGCCGTGCACCAGCACATCCAGGTCGAGTTCTTCCTGTTTGGCGACCACTTCTCGAATCTGGCCGCGCATGGCTTCGGTATAGGTTTCCAGGTCCAGGTCCCCGCGTTTGAAATCTCGCCGTGCTTTGCGGATTTCCGGGGTCTGCGGAAAGGAGCCGATGGTGGTGGTGGGCAGCAGGGGCAGTTCGAAGCGCTCTTCATGCAACTTGCGCCGCTGCGGATAGGGCTGCGAACGTTCGAGCATTTCCGGACCGGCGGCTGCGATGCGGTCGCGTACGGCGGCGTTGTGCAGGGCGGGTGCCTTGCGGCGCGAGGCCCAGGATTCCTGGTTTGCCTGCAGCCAGGAGCCGCAGTCTTTGCCGGAGGCCGCGTCCGCCAGCATGCGCAGTTCTTCGCATTTCTGTTTACCGAAAGCCATCCAGCCGCGGATTTCTTCCGGCAGGGCGGTTTCGTCGTCCAGATCCACGGGCACATGCAGCAGCGAGCACGAAGGGGCCAGCAGCAGACGTTCGAAGCCGATGGCGTCGGCAGCTGTTTTGATCTGCACCAGGGCCTTGTCCGCTTCGACTTTCCAGATGTTGCGGCCGTTGACTAGTCCCAGCGAGAGGCTGGTTTGCGGGGCGAGTACGCCCAGCACGGGCTGCAACTGCTCAGGCGCGCGTACGAGATCGATGTGCAGGCCGGCCACGGGCAGCTGTTCCAGAAAGGAGAGGTTGTGCGTGACAGAGCCGAAATAGGTGGCCAGGAGCAGCTTGGCGGGGCCGGCTGCTTCTACCAGGGCCTCATAGGCCTTGCGGAAATCCTCTTTCTGCAGTGCGGCGGGCAGGTCCTGGGCCAGGACCGGTTCGTCCAGCTGGATCCACTGGCACTGCCCGGCGCATTTTTGCAGTATTTCCTTGTAGCGCTCCAGAAGAGCGGGCAGCAGGTCGAAGAGGTTGCAAGCCGGATCCGTTGCCTTGGAGGCGCTCAGATAGGTAAAAGGTCCGGGCAGCACGGCCTTGAGGGGCGTATTCAGAGCCTTGGCTTCTTCCAGCTCCTCGAAGAGTTTGGCGCTGCGCAGAGCAAAGGTTTGATCCGGAGCGAGTTCCGGAACAATGTAATGATAGTTGGTGTCGAACCATTTGGACATTTCCATGGCGGCCAGGCCCTGGCCGTTTTTGCTGCCGCCACGGGCCATGAGAAAAAAGGTCTCCAGATCCACGTTGCCGGCGTCGAATCCGTAACGTTGCGGTATGGCGCCCAGCATGGCGCTCATGTCCAGCATCTGGTCGTAAAGGGAAAAGTCGCCTACAGGCAGCATGTCGGTGCCTGCATTTTTTTGCAGGGTCCAGTGCCGTTGGCGGATTTCCCTGGCCACGGCCTGCAGTTCGGCAGCTGTTGCCTGGTCTTTCCAAAAAGATTCCAGGGCTTTTTTCAGCTCCCGCTGTTTTCCCATACGGGAAAAACCCAAAGTGTGCGTTAACATTGCTCCTCCTTGCAATTCGGTTGTTGGCGTTCAATAAGGCCAGCAGGCAAGAGAGAGGCGAACGGGGAGAAATGGCGTATGGAGTACTCTCCTCCGAGTTTCCTTCTAAACGCAAAAAGGAGACCCGGTAAGGGAGCAGGCGCAAAAAAACCCATTCTCCAGGGAGAACGGGCGCAGCGCAATATGGCCCCGAATGTCAAAACGGGGGAACCATCGCACCAGCCCAGATCGCGAGGCTTGCTTGCGGAATCGATCCGGGGCGTCTTCTGGCTTACGGGTGGGCTTATGTCCGGCCATTATGGGGCTCCTTCCCGAACAGTTTCTGTCCAGTGGAGTACCCCGGCACAGCCCGAATACAGCAGCGCGTCTGCGACGGATTCTCACCGTCTTCCGTTTCCCGGAGATCTTTGTACCAGCTCCTACAAGTATCCAGCAGCCCTGTCAACGCTCTGAGCGAATAGATCCGGCAAGGCCGTATTTGTTTTCTTGCCGGACCGTGCCGTCCGTGATAGGAGGCTGCAACCCGCCATTGGCCGATACCGGGTGAACGAAGTAAATTTATGAGCACGTTTCAAGATATCAAAGCCATCCTGCTCGCATGTTTCGCCATGCAGGAGCGTTCCGTGGTGCAGTGGCATCTGCATCCGCCGGATATGACCATGCCCGGGGCGCCCTGCGACAGTGAAAACGGTTCGCTATCCCTGATCCGTATTGCCGAGGCCCAGCATGCGGCCAATTTTCAGCTCTGGCATATTGAGGATGAAGCCCGGCGCAGGGATGTGGGCGATTCGGTCATTGCGGACTGCAAACGCCGTATCGATTCGCTGAACCAGAACCGCAACGATCTTATCGAACGTTTCGACACCTGCCTTGTTGCCGTGATGCAGCCACTGCTGCCGGAAAATGTAGCCCAGCGTTACAATACGGAGACCCTTGGCGCGGCTCTGGACAGAATGTCCATTTTGTCCCTGAAGATTTTTCACATGCGTGAAAATAGTATGGATGCCGACCTGGAACCTGACCTGCGGGCCGAATGCGGCGTCAAACTGGAGATTCTGATCCGGCAGCGCGAAGACCTGGGATCGGACATGCTTCTGCTGCTGGACGAATACGCTTCCGGGCAGAAACAGCCGCGCGTGTATTACCAGTTCAAAACCTACAATGATTCACGCCTGAACCCCGCCATGCGCCACCGGACGCAAAAGACCGGTTCCTGAACTTGATCTGACCCTTCAATTATGTCCCCTCAGCTTTGTTTGACTTCCCCGAATGGCGTCGGCATAGTTTCTCGCCATGGATATCGGAAGATCAGGTGCAGGCTTTCGAGTGGGACAAGACTGTCTTCGGGCCGAACCACGTATCCTGCTTTAGCTACTTGTTTTGCTTGGTAAGTGTTTTGAAGAGCCAGTTGCTCTTTCTCTTCCACATAAAAATGCTCTAGCCGAACGGGAGTGCCATGGGGCAGAAGCCGATTTGTCTGTTGCAGATGCAGCGCCTGGGCGATCTGGTGCTGACGTTTCCGTTCGCGCTCTGGCTCAGGCGGCGTTTTCCCGGTCATCCGCTCTGGGTGGTTGCGGAAAAAAAATTTTTTGAAGGGTTGCGTCCGCTGAGTCCGGAACTCGTTTACGTCCCTTGGGAAGAGGCCGCGGGGCTGTTGCGGCAGCGCTTTCATCTGGTGGTCAATCTGAGCATTCGCAAACAGGCCGCGCAACTGGCCGGAGCTTTGCGTTCGGACGAAACCATAGGCCCTGTGCTCCAGGCTGACGGCACCTCCCGCATCCGGGGCAACTGGCAGCTTTACCGCGCCTCGCTTATCAACAACAACCGGCACAACCGGTTCCATTGGGCCGAACTCAACGCCCTGGATCTTATCCCTCTTTCCGGCCTGGCCGCCACGGCCTGGGCGGCTCCGCACAGCGCCAGGGAACACAGCTCGCGGGTGGGGTTGTTTTTGGGCGCCAGCCAGGAGTTCAAACGTCCGGGCGCTGCGTTTTGGGCGCGCCTGGTGGAGCGCCTGCACGAACGGCAGCTACTGCCGGTTCTGTTGGGGGGCAAAGATGAAATTCCCCTGGGCCAGCAAGTACGGCAACTGGCAAAGAGCCCGTGTCTGGACCTGTGCGGCAAATATGCGCTGCCCGGTTTTGTGAGCGCGCTTTCCGGCCTGGGGCTGCTGCTCACGCCGGATACGGGCCCCATGCACCTGGCCGCCTGGATGGGCGTGCTTGTCTGCAATCTATCCATGGGGCCGGTCAGTCCGTGGGAAACCGGGCCTTACCAGCCGGGACAGTATGTTTTACAGGCCGCGCTGAGTTGCGCGGGGTGTTGGGAATGCACGCATCCGCGGACGTATTATTGCCGGGAAATGTTTTCTCCGCGGCATGTGGCCCTGGTGGCGCAGCGTCTGCTGCGCAGACGTCCGGAAGATTTGCCCAAACTGCGTTTGGCCGGACTGCGGTTGAAACAGAGCAGCCGGACAGCGGACGGATTGTACGCTTTGCCGGATCTGCGACCGGATACGGCGGACAAACAGGCCCTGCGCAACGGACTCGGCGAGTTCTGGCGGTCTTTTTTCGGCGTACGCTTCGGATTGTGGGACGAAACGCGCGCCTCAGAGGCCTGGCAAGCCGTTGCCCAGGTTTCACCAGTTCTTTCCGACGCATCGCTTAAGGCGCTGGTCGTGCTCGGCAAGCGTCTTGTTCAGGCCATTCGCAAGCCAGACACCTGCATGGATCAAAGCTTCTGGGCCAATCTGCCGCCCGTGTTGCGTCCGCTTTCCAGCTATCTTCACCTGGATCTTCAGAATCAGGACTTCTCCACCGAGGCGCTTCGGCGTTCGGTGGAAGTTATTGACCAGCTTCGCTTAACAATTTCTTAAGATAAGCGGCAAAAAACTCCTGTTTTTGTTTTTCTCATTCCCTAACTTGTTGTTTTAATGATTTTTTCAAAGTTGGAACAGCTTTTGTATGTTAAGGGCCGAGGAGACAAGCCATGCAAATATTACCCAAACTCGATTCAGGCAACGCACCCGACGGATACCTTCCGCTTTTGGAGCGGTCGGTGTCTCCGGAGCAGCCTTTTTCTGACGTCATGAACCGTCTCATCGATACGGCCCGTGAACAGAAAAGTGAGGAAAACGGGGATGTTGGCTTTGGTCGAAAAAGCTCCTCAACGAGTGCTTCCCAGAAGCAGTCCGTCAACTCATCGAAGCAGGACAGCAAGGCGAAGACCAAATCGGAAGTCAATTCGGCGAGCAAGAGCGCCGCATCCGAGTCGGCAGTTCCTTCCGACATTACCGTAGACCGGCAAGCTTTGTCCGAGATTAAAAAGAAGCTTAAGGAATACGGCATGAGCGATGAGTCTATTTCGGAAATATCTGAGGAAATTTCATCCGAAGGTGAAATTTCCTGGAAGCGCCTGCAGAAGATCATTTCCAACAAGCTCGAACTTTCCGATGATAGTTATGATCCTGAACTGACTCAGCAGGAACAAACAGAACTGCTCAGTTTTTTTCAGAAGCTCAATTTTACTGTCGAGCAGTCCAACCGGCTGCTGGATGCGGTTTCCGGATCGGATGAGGCTGAGGATGCCTGGGCTCTGATCAAGAAACACGTCAACGCGCTTTCCGATGACAGTCTGAAGACCGTGACCAGAAGTGAAGTAAGTGCTCTGGGAAAAGCTCTGGGAGTTTCGGGTTCAACGCAGTTGACGGAAGCATTGATGGGAGATTCCGAAGCTGCCTCAGGTGACGGTTCCAAGGTTAAGAACGCTGTGAATCTTCTTTTCCAGCAGGCTGACGAGCAGAGCAGTTACCTGAGTGAAAAAGCCGCGGCTTTGAAAGATATTTTGCATACCGGCCTGCAGGCCGCCACCAAACGTGGTGAAAACAGCACGCTCGCCGACAACAGAAGCTCCAAGGAAGTGGACAACGCCAAGGTGCGTATCGAGGATGGAGCGGAGAAACACTACGGCGAGAAAAAGACGGCGCTGGCAGACGATACGTCCGATGCGTCCGGCGGCGGGACCAATACGTCCGCCGGGGGCCGCAAAAGTGATGCGCCTGTGACGCAGAACAAGGCCTACGAGACTGAGAGAGACACACACCAAAAAGAGTCCCAGGCAAAAACTGCCGGATTGCCGGAACAGGTTGGCAAGGCAAGTACCACTGCCACTGCACAGAATATGAGTGAAAAGGCGGATGCACAAGCACAAGCCAAGACGGTCGTTGATACGCAAGTCAAGACGGATCTCGCCCAAGCGGCAGTGGAGCCGGATGAGGCGGGTGAAAAATCAAAGGCTGCCGCCGTTGGTGTGGAAGAGCCTGTAAAGCAGAGCAAGCCCGGTAAGATTGTTCTGAATCAAAAGCAGACCGAGGACTCCACGAATGCAACAATCGCCGCGAATCAAAAAAGCGCAGTGCAGCCTGAAGATGCGGGTAAGGAATTTGATACTGAAAGCGGTGATTCCCAGGAAAAATCCGACAATGGCAAGAACAATTTGTTGAGCGACAAGGATGCAAATCTTGTAATCAACAAAAAAAGCAGCGAACAGACCTCGGAAGCCAGCACTCAGGAAACCAAGTCCGAAACCCAGAAAGCCTGGGAAGAGCTCCTGAGCAAGGTGGAAGTTGAAGAAGGCAGCGTGCTGCAGACAAATGCATCGCAGCAGGCAAACGCCACCTCCAAAGCGGTGGCGGATGCCAAGCAGGATGTTTCCGCCGCCCGGATCATGCGTACGGTGGAAACCGGTGTGCTGAACAATATGGGACAAGGGCGTACGCAGCTGACCATCCGGCTGGATCCCCCGAGCCTCGGACAGCTGACGGTTTCCCTGCAGGTAAAGCACGACGAAGTTCAGGCCATTATCAAGACCGACAGCGAAGAAGTGGGCAAGATGATCTCGGATCATCTCAACCTGCTGCGCCACAGTCTCGAACAGCATGGCCTGAAGGTGGAAAAGCTCGACGTGCAGACCCAGACGCAGAACAACGAGGGCGACAAGGGCTGGCAAAGCGCCGAGCAGCACAATCAGGCGCAGCAGCAAAGCCAGCGGAACCAGATGCGCGGCTCGTTGCGCACCCTGCAGAATCTGGCAATGCAAGGCGAATCTCTCTCCCAGGACGCCCTGGAAGAAACGACAGCCGCCACAGCATCTCACGACGGATTACACCTCATAGCATAGTTGAACGGAGCAATACCATGAGGAGTAAAGCTGTGTGGATATATCAGACTAAAGTATACGTATATTTTTTATGCGGGTTATTTGAAGGGGCAGATAGTAGGGTCTCCAGGCACAGTGAATTATTTGCAACGGTCTTTTGGTAGCAGCGCCCCCGGCGTATTTTTTGGGAGTTTGTAATCCTATGGCTTCTCCAATTTTTGGTGCGGCTATACCTGGAACGCAGAGTTGATCAAGCAGTATTGTAAAGGAGTACGGCTATGCCAGTATATCAGAGTGGCTTACTCGGACAGGCAGAGCAAGAGTTTGACGTATACAATCAATATCCGGCTTCCGGCGGGGATGAACTGGGCAAGACAGCTTTTCTGGAGTTGATGATGGCCCAATTGCAACATCAGGATCCGCTGAATCCGGTGGCGGATACGGAATTTACCGCACAGCTGGCCCAGTTTTCGAGCCTGGAGCAGCTGACGAACATCAATACCGGAGTTGAGACCCTGAATACCGGCACGCAGCAACAGCAGATGCTCAATGCTGTCAGTTTTATCGGCAAGGAAATCACCGCTACAGGCAATAGCTTGAGCAAAGATGGGGATAGAATCAGTACGTTGTTCTTCGAGCTGAGCGAAGCAGCCGCGGATGTTACTGTGAATGTCTTTGATGAAAATGGAAACATTGTTGATACCGTTGAGATGGGGCAGCTTGACGAGGGCGAGCATACATTCCAATGGGATGGTCTGAAAAGCGACGGTACTGAGTTGGATGATGGAATTTATCTTGCTTACCTGGGCGCACAGGATGCTGAAGGCAAAGCCATTATGGTGAATCCCGAGTCCAGCGGTGTCGTGGACGGCGTGGAAGTAGAGAATTCAACCTATTATCTCAGGTTGGAAGATGGACGTAAGGTCAATCTTCATCAGATTGTCGAGGTTATTAATCCTGAAAAAAAGAATAATGAAACTTGATTGAAAATATCTGATGGATAGATAAGCGGTTAAAAGTAATAGAAGGAGGCAGTTATGGGATTGTCAGCATCTATGTGGACGGGAGTTTCGGGACTTCTTGCTCATGGGGAGAAAATGAATGTTGTGGGTAACAATATAGCCAATGTGAATACTGTTGGTTTTAAAGCATCCACAATGCACTTTGAAGATTTTATTTATCAGTACGCCAACACCACCGCCCAGAGTAACGGACAAATTGGCCGCGGCGTGAGTGTGGCAGCTGTATACGGAGACTTCAGCCAGGGTGCGTTTGAAACCACCAATACCGCCACGGATCTGGCCATAGGCGGCAAAGGATTCTTTGGGGTTTCCCCGCAAGGCTCGGAACAGATGTATTATACGCGTGCGGGCAATTACCGGTTTGATAAAGACGGCTATCTGGTGGATCCCCACGGCTATGTGCTGCAGGGCTGGGAAATTGAAGACGAGCAGGTGACAACCTCCTCCAATACCGACACAAGCGTGAACCGGTCGAGTATTCGAGGCGTGGGTTCTCCGACCGATATCAGAATCGACGGATTCACGACTGCACCGCAACATACTTCGCGCGTGAGCATGATCACGAACCTCAATGCGGATGAAACCGATCATACACCCAGTTCCACCAACCCCTTCTTCGCTCTGGCGTCCGCCTGGGACGGCACTCAGGATCCGCCTTTGGGGTCAACGCTGTACGGGTATCAATCCACCATCAAGGTCTACGACGAAGGAGGCACCGCCCATGACCTGTCGGTTTACTACGACAGGGCCAGCAATGCCGACGGCGATCTTGTCTGGGAATACATTGTGACCATGGATCCGGGCGACGACAAACGTATTTTCAATTCGGGCTATCAACCGGCCAATACGAGCGGAGCCGGCTTGCTGATGATGGGCACATTATCCTTTGATTCGGCGGGGAATCTTGAAGACATGAGTTCATTCACTTTGAATGAAGACGCCACGGACCCGCATGACCTTTCTCAGTGGATGCCCACGGCAATCTCTCAAAACGGTTATCCCATGCTGGCTGCCAACTTTTCGGGACTTGACGATGCAAGCGCAGTAATTGATGCCAACGGCAATCCGCTTACGCCCTTGCCGTCCAATGCGAAGGGCAAGATAATAGAAATGGACTTTGGAATAGCCACTACGCCGACCACCACGTGGTCTAATAGCAACGCTGCATCGGCCATTGGAACTGATCCGAACAACCTGCCGGGCTTTGGAGACAATGCTCAGATCAATCCATTATCCACCACCAGCCGCGGCGGCTCATCCTCGACGATCTACATGTCGCAGGACGGATATACATTCGGCTACCTTCAGAATGTTTCCGTGGATATCTACGGAATCGTCCAGGGCAGCTACTCCAACGGCATCACCAAAGAACTTTTCCAGGTGACCTTGTACGACTTCCTTAATACCACCGGGCTGCGCAGGGATGGAGGCAATCTCTTTTCGGAAACCCTGGATTCGGGCAACGCCTATCCTGGCGCGGCCAACACCAACGGACTGGGCAATATTTCCTCCAATTCGCTGGAACAATCCAACGTGGATCTGGCGCGCGAATTCGTGAGCATGATCTCCACACAACGCGGATTTTCCGCCAATGGAAAAGTGATCACCACCACGGACCAGATGCTCTCCGAAGTGGTGCAGCTCAAGCGGTAGTTTTTAGACCTGACATCTCATAACGGATAAACCGGTCTCTCCCCCCGGTTCTCCTTCCCTGGCCCCCTCTTCGGAGGGGGTCGGTCTTTGGGACGGTGTTCTGTTTCGTTACGACCGGATGCATGCCTGTCGGATAGTAAAAAACAATTCCCGGCGAGGAGCGCATGCCGCGAGCGGAGGATAACGGTTGGTTCAATAAGCTGCCGGAACGTCTTTGATCGGAAGCAATACGGTAAACGTCGAACCTTTGCCGCATTCGGATTCTACAGAGATGGAGCCTCCATAATGTTCGGCGATCTGGCGGCAGATGGCCAAGCCCAGTCCCGTACCTTTACGCAGGTCCTGCAGCGTATCGTTGTTCAGTGAACGATAAAACTCGTCGAAAATCTTTTCCTGGTCTTCCTGCCTGATGCCTATGCCCGTGTCTTCTATCTGCAACCGGAGAAATGCGCCCCGCATGTCCGCGTGCAACGCAACATGTCCGCGCTCCGTGAATTTGAGCGCATTGCCCAGCAGGTTGATGAGCAACTGGTGTATCTTGTCCGGGTCTACCAGTATGGAAGGCAGGCCGGCGGCGACCTCTGCCAGGAGCGTTACATCCGGGTTCTGGTCCGCCTCTCCTCGCAGTGCGTTTACCGCGGTCCGGACAAAAGATTCAGGCGACAGTTCCAGATCGCGCCATTCCATTTTTCCCAATTCGATTTTGGATAAATCCAGGCAGTCGTTGACGAGGCGCATCAAACGTTCGCTTTCGTTGATGACCGTGGAGAGATTCTCCTCGATCCGTTGTCTCCGCTGCTCCAGTCCCTTGTCTTCAATATTTGCAGGGGTAAAATAGCGTTTGAAATCGCGCGCCACAATTTTCATGAAGCCGATGATCGAGGTCAATGGCGTACGCAGTTCGTGCGATACTTTGGTCAGCATGGATGATTTTACCGTATCCAGCTCCTGCAGCTGCGCATTGGCCGAAGCCAGCTCGGTATTCAGTTCCAGAAGAAAACTTGCGTACTGCGCATTGGAGCGTCGGTACTGGATCAATAGCGGCAGGGAAGAAAGGATCAGCAACAGGGCCATACCGCCGGCAATGGTGAAAATCCTGATCCTTTCCTCTTTGATATACGAGACGTCCACATCGGCGCAGGAAAGATAGCGCCTGCCGCCTGGGGATGTTTCCGGCACGGCCACGGAGCGGAAGGTTCCCCATTGATCGCTGTAGGTCGAAAAGGTCTCCACGCCTTGGCGCATGGAGCGGATAAAACTTTCGGGGATGTCGTCATAGGGATAGAAATACCAGCGTTTGCGTTCCTTGGCTTCTTCCTCGGTCACTGACGGAGCGGCAAAATAATAGCGTCCATCCTTTTCCACCAGGGTGTAGGCGTAGACAAAACCCGTTTCGGCTGCATACTTCGAAAGAGCTTTGCGGTTTTTGAGTTCTTCTTCAAAGCTTATGGAATCGGCATCGACAGCCCGGTCATGAAAATCGTCGGCGAGCATATATTTGAGTCCCTTGGCCGCGGTGGCCAGCCGCCCGTCGATGGCTTGCATTTCCTGGTCTTCCATAACGTAGGCCGATCCAAAGGCAGCCAGGATAACAACCAGAATATCAATAAAAAATATTGCGGTAAATTTTTTGATGCTTCTCATGGAATGATGGTAATCCTTTTAGTACATACGTGTTCAGGCGACATGTTTGATACTAGGGGCTGTCTCTAAATTATTGTCTGCTACGTTTGGCTAGAATTCCATCATGCTGCGTTTTCAGAAAAAAATGCCCCTTGACGTAGCAACACTACGCCTGCGGCCCATTTTCTTCTTCAGCCTTGCCTGTTGAAATTCTTGCTCAAACTCGCGACGAAAATAATTTAGAGACAGCCCCTAAGCCTGGAGCGTGTGCCTGAAATATTCTACCATGAAAATGATATGAAAAAAACATTTTACCTTATTCGGGGTCACGTGCAAGCACATATTTGCGATGAATCGTACTATAACAGATTTTCTTGATAGCTTGGGCCTGATATACTGTTAATAGAATATAGAATAATATGTAACATATTTCTCAGTTGTATGCTTTGAAATAATGTAAACATTTGTTTTTGCAATACTGTCCAAAGTTAAAGATGCAATTGAATCAGGTTGTTCTATGTATAATTGGAGAATTACGTAGTGAATTTTGAAATATACTAGCGTATATAAAAAAATATTTTTTCGTCTGAACCGGAAATGCTCTCAATCCTACCAGGCATAAGGACATTGGACGCACACCAGCAGCGACAACGGGTCTTGTTCACGAATAAAAACGCAACTGCCGACGGGGCAGAAGGAAAAGCGAAAACGATCAAATGAGAGAACAGGGCGGAGGGGATGCGATACGGAAAGAAGCGCCCCCTCTTGTGGGGGAGAACCGCAAAAGGGGGCGCACGATGTCCGGGATTGATTTTACAGCGCCAGCAAATCCCGTTCTTCGCAGGCCAGTTTGATGCAATCCAACAGCATGCGCTCTTCAATGGGTTTGATGAGAGAGTCGAAAGCGCCCAGCTGGATAAGGTCCGAACCTGTGTCGTGGGAGACATGGCCGGTAAGCACAATGATTTTGGCGGTGCTTCCGGTCTCCCGGACCGCGCGTAGCACATCCACGCCGCCGACCCCCGGCATCTTCAGATCGAGCAGCACCACGTCGTAGTCGGTTTCGGTCAGGGCTTTCAAGGCCTGGCCGCCGTCTTCAGCCGCGGTTACGTCGTAGCCGTTTTTTGCAAGCATCCGCAGAATATTTTTGCGAAAGACCTCTTCGTCGTCAACGACGAGAATGCGGTACGTTTTGTTCATCATGGTATTCCTTATGCTGTTTCTTTTTCTCCGGCCTTTTTTAGGGGCAGGATGATATTGAACAAGGCCCCTTTGCCGGGCTCGCTGGACACGTCGATACGGCCACCCAGTTTGGTTACGATGAATTGGCTGAGGGAAAGCCCCAGGCCTGTGCCTTTGCCCGGCTCCTTGGTGGTGAAAAACGGTGTGAATATGGACTCCAGGTGTTCCGGAGCAATGCCCGGACCGTTGTCCTGTACGAAGATACGCAGAGATTTGCCGTCATCCCGTGCTGTGCCGACAATCACCGTACCGTCATGATCCACGGCCTGGGCCGCGTTGTTGAGCAGATTGAGAACGACTTGGCGCAGCATGGGTGCGTCGGTACTGATCTCGGGCAGGGCGGGGTCCAGGCGGCGTTCAAACGTGATGTTGCGGGGACGGCCTTCGCGTTCGACCCAGCGGAGCATGTCGCCCACCAGCTGGTTGACGTCCGTGGCCTGTTCCACCGAGTGCATCTTTTTGGCGAAATTGAGAATGCCGTGGGTGATTTCGCTGCACCGCCGCACCTGGGTGAGGATCTGTTCCAGCGAATCACTGAATTCTCTGGTGTCGGCTTCGGCGAAAAGGGGGCCTGTCAGCAGATGTTGAAGCCATTCCACCTCCTGAATGATGATATTCAAGGGGGTGTTGATTTCGTGGGCGATTCCGGAAGATAATTCTCCAATGGCCGCCATCTTGCGCGACTGCAGCAACTGCTCGTTCAGGACGGAGCCGCTTTTGATGGCTTTGTTCGCCATACGCAGCAGCCGCAGCTGTCCGGCCAGAACCACGGCAAACCCTGCCGCGCCCCACAGAAAACCTCTGGTGGTGACGCCCGCAGCGCAAAGACAACAGCACAAGGCCAGGGCGGGCAGCGCCAACAAGTGCAGCAGGCGCGCGGACATCATGGGCGACGCGTCTGTTGTCCGCAGCTCCCGGACGGGTTCGTTGCCGGCGGTGAAAGCGGTCATCAACGCTTCTCCGCCAGCGTCATGCGTCTGCGTTCGCAGGCTTTGCCGATCCTGAAGAGGATGTCGTCCATGTTGAAGGGTTTCATGACGTAGTCATAAGCCCCGTAGTTCATGCCCTGAATGCCTGATTCCACAGTGCCATGGCCGGTGAGCAGGATGACTTCAACCAGTGGGTGGCGCTTTTTTATTTCCCGCAACGTCTCAAGGCCGCTCATATTCGGCATTTTCACGTCCAGAATGACCACGTCGGCATCGTGCTTGCCGAGATAGCGCAAAGCTTCCATGCCGTCCCCTGCGACGGCCACGTCGAGATCGCGTTTGCGGAAACGTTTGGCCGCGAGTTCGAGAAAGTCGGCTTCATCATCGACAACGAGCACCCTGGTCCGGCTTTTCTGCTCGTTTTGTGTTGCGGTGTTGTCCATAGGTTGGCTCCCTGTGGCTTAGAGAATTGGAATTTCCAAATAGTAAGGCCTCCGACGGCTTAAGAACTTTTTGGTAAAAGGGTCTTAAGAATCTCCCAAACTTTTTAACAGGCGATGCTATTTTTATTTTATCATCTTATAATTTATGCTATACGCGGGTCCAGGGGGGGGCCCTGGCGGGGTTTGGGGCAGAGCCCCAATTAACTCATTATAAAACTACATTTCTCTAACGTAGCGGGAAATAGACGGTAAGCGTCGATCCCTTGCCCATTTCACTGTCAGCTGTAATCCGTCCGCCTATTTTTTCCAGAATGCCGTAGGTAATCGACAAGCCGAGGCCCGTTCCTTCGCCAACGGCCTTGGTGGTGTAGAACGGGTCGAAGATCTTTTGCTGCAGTTCCGGCGGCATGCCGCCGCCGGTGTCGCTGATGGCCGCGAAAATCTCCTTGCCCTCCGGTGTGGAGCCCGTACGCAGGGTAATGGTTCCCTCATTGCCGCCGTTGGTGGTGATGGCGTCAATGGCGTTTTCCAGGACGTTCAGAAATACCTGTTGTATCTGGTTCGGGTCGCTGGTGATGGACGGGAGGTCGGGGGCCAGCTGTTTTTCGATGGCAATGTTCTGGTGCAATGCTTCACTTTCGAGGAACGTCAAAGTTTCGGAAAGCACGCTGTTGATACTCACGTCCTCCTGCAAGGGGTCCATTCGCCTGCCGAAACCCAGCATTCGCTGCGTGACGCCTTTGGCGCGTTCCACGTGGCGGTCAATTTTGTCCAGGGTTTCGTTGATGTCCTCATAATTGGTCATCTTCTGCGGATCCTCCTCGGACAGCAGGTCCTTGACCCAGCCCGCGCTTTCGCGAATCAGCGTCAACGGATTGTTCACCTCGTGGGCCACGCCCGCGGCCAGCTTGCCCAGGGCGGCCATTTTATTGGACTGGAGCAGCGAAGCATTGAGCATTGCCGCTTCCTTGTCCGCAGTCATGATTTTTTTGACCATGCTGCGGGTGACGAATACGGCCCCAATGCAGACCATCAGGGTCCCGGCCATGAAGACCATGAAGGCGTTATGTTCGGACCTGATCATCTGGCTCATTTCCTCGCGGGAGTCTTCACTGATGACCAGCAGCCAGTTCACGCTTTTGAGCCAGCTCATCCCCAGCAATCTGTTTTGACCGTCGAGCTTGCCGCGTTCGACCATCACGCCGTTGAAATGCGACGGCAGCTCCTTGAGGCCGCTTTTGCTCAGCACGGTGTCGTTGAATCGCGACGGCGTCTGCAGAACGTTTTTTTTGTTCACGAGAAAAGCGTCGCCTTTTTTTCCGGTTTGCACGGTCTGTACGAGTTCCAGAAAGACCTCCAGGTTCACCGTGGCGCGCATTATCCAGAGCGAATCACCCTCCTGGCGCAGCACCGCGATGATGAAGTGCGGGAATTGCCTGAAGCCCATGAATACGTCGCTGACGTAAATTCCCTGCATCTGGACTTTTAAAAACCAGGTTTCATCTTTGAAGTTAACGTTAGAAATCTTATAGGGGCCGTCATAGGCCACATGGTTTCCTTCTTTGTCTATGATTCCCAGGTCGACGAAATCGTTGGAGAAGGATTTTACTGTCTTGAACAAGGACTGGATCGCGCCTTTGGAACTGAAGTCCTCGAAACTGAAGGAGTCGGCAAGGGTTCGCAGAAAGGCAATTTTTTGTTTGAGGAAGAGATCGATGGCGCGTTGTTTGTTGTCCACCATGATCACCAGGTTGGATGCGGCCTTTTCCTCGTAGGCCGCATTGAACTGATGGAAAAGAATCCACCCCAGACTCATGAGCGGAATCATGGAAAAGCCCACTATGACTATGACGATCTTCATAGTGAGCCGGCTGTAGTTGGTATGGATCATGCCTCTTCTCCGTATGGACGTGCGCTCGCGGAATCAGGCGCAGTAATAGTTTGAATATGCTGCAACATGGTGTTTTTTCTTGTGGATACCGCTTGGCTGTCGTTCATGACCATGTCCAGCTGACGCGTATGCATGATGAGATAGCCGACAACGGACAATTCGGTCTTCATGAGGCCGCGTTCGAGACCTTCGAGCCTGGCGAACAAGGCGTCCTGTTTCACTTCACAGCGAAACCCCCGCTCCTCAAGCAGGTCGCCTACCAGATCGGCCCGCAGGTTGCGGCGTTTCTGATCCGCAGCGCCCCCCTTGAACTGGAAGGCGATATAATTTTCAGGCGCTTTGTCCCCCATCAGCGTTTCCACCGTGCAGAAATGATATCCAAATCTGGATTGCAGGTTGCAGAATTCCTTGGAAATCAAAAAGTAGTTGCGCATGGCGAAACTTGAAGCAGCGCCCGATTCTAAATTCGGGTTGGAGCTGGATTCGGCCAGCACGGAAAGAAAGCCTTTGAAGTTAACTGGCGGGGCTTCCACAGGTACGGCCGTCATCCCTTTCCACAGCGCAAGCATGGGCGTGCTGCGAATATCTTTCAACTGCACGAAACGCTCCCGCTCGCCTTTGGCAATGCCGTCTCCCAGATCGATAACCCAGTACTGCATGGGCACCTTGTGGAAGAGTTGCAGGCTCATTTGTTTCAGGGCGTCCTGGTCCTTTTCGGAGCAGAACATCAGGCGTACGGACTGTTCGTGGCAATACCGGGTGATGTCGTGCAGGGTCCGGCAGTTCTGCGGGGTAAAGTCCGGACCGTCCGGATGCAGCAAATGCAGGGGGGCGATATGTTCCATAACCGCCTGCAGCGTGCTGTGCACCGGAGAATTCAGCATCGGACCGGGTTTGTTCTGCCTTGGGCCGAATTGTCCGAGCACGTTGCCTGCGTAAATGCGGCTGTTGTCCGCATCTACGGTCACACCTGTGCCGGGAGCCAGCGTCTTTGTGCAGTCCTGCATGCCGAATATGGCCGGTACGCCGAATTCCCGGGCCACATTGCCGAGGTGCCCCGCGACGCTGCCCTGTTCGGTGATCAGGGCGGAAATTCTGTGCAGCAAGGGAGCCCAGCGGGGCTCGGCCCGTTCCGTCACCACGACCGCCTCATCGGGACAGCGGAGCATGTCCATATCTTTGCGCAGGAGATACGTTTCTCCGTACGCCGTCCCACGGCTGGCCGGGCTGCCGCCTTCCAGGACAAGATCCGCATCGCTGAGCGCAGTGGATTGAGGCTGCGCTTCCAGCACCTTCAAGGGGCGGCATTGCAAAAAAAAGAGCCGGCGGTTTTCATCCAGCGCGAATTCCACATCCTGCGGATGGTTGAAGTGTTTCTCCAGGCGCATGCATTCGCGGGCCAGACCGATCAACTCCGTATCGTTCATGGCGGGCTTGCCGCTTTCTTCATTGGTTGTGGCAAGACTTTCCAGTCCGCCGATGTCCGCACAGCGAAATTTGTTTTTCTTGGATGCTGTCGTACGCTGTCCGATGGCGAACGTACGCCTGTTGATAAGAACGGAATCCGTTTGCCCCTGGCCGTTGACCACGGCGCACGGCAACCCCAGGACCATGTTCACCAGCAGGCAGTCCTGGTCCGAACCCAATGGATTTCTGGTGTAGACAACACCTCCGGCCGCAGCCGGAATCATACGCATGCAGATGACGGACATGTCGGCATCCTGCTCCCTGAGTCCTTTGGAGAGGCGGTAACTCATGGCCGTGACACCGTACTTGCTGGCAATGACTTTTTTGCAGCCTTCCTCAAGGTCGTCGGGCTGCACATTGAGTTCCGTATGGTATTGCCCGGCAAAGGACGTATTCAGGCCATCCTCGCCAAGGGCGCAGCTGCGGACCGCCAGACGCAATTCTTCAGGCGTTTCCTGTTTCAGTTGCTGTAAGGCGTTGGCCAGCTCTTTTTGCAGATTCTTGGGCATGGAGGCGCGGAGAATGGCTTGCTGAATGGTTGAACTGGCGGTGAACAAGGCGTCGCTTCTGGTGGTGTCCATCTGCTGCAGCGTCGTATCGATCAAGGATTGCAGGTCGTTGTGTTCCATGAAATGACGGCAGGCCCCTGCAGTGAGTACGAATCCGTGCGGAATGCCCAGATCCAGGGCCGCGGCTGCTTCGATCAGACGTTGCGCCTTCAGTCCGACATCAGCGACTGTGCCCGCGGCCAGTGCGTCCAGGGGCAGCACCATTTGCGACGAAGCCGGAAGATTCCGGCTCTCAAGAGAGGCGCCGATACTCTCGCGGATACGCTTCAAGCGTTGCCGCAATTCCGTGCCGGGGGCTTCGGAAAGGACTTCGAAGTATTCCACCATTTGATGCACCCCGGACAGGGCGCGGATGCACTGGCTGCGTACGTAGTGTACGCCGAAGATCCGCTGCCCCTGCAGTGCCTCCTCCATGTCGGCCATGGTCTCCAGAACGTTGTTGTTGGCCGCAATAAAGAGTTTGAAGGCGATGCAGCGGGTGTTGTGCCGTTGTCGCAGTGCCAGAAGAGCATCCTCATCAATAGTGATGCCCTTTTTGAAAAATTTGTTCCGCAGCGTATTCAGCCACTCAGGCAGGGGCATTGCATTCTCCTAAGGGCGGCATCAGATGCTGTTGTGCCGTTTGCGCCAGGCGTCCATAATTTTTTCGATCAATTCGCCTATGGCCACAGGCTTGATGAGGTAGTCGAAAATGCCCATGGTCTGACTCTGTTCAACATAATTGAGATCGGCATGGCCTGTGAGCATAATCACTTCAACATCATTTCCCGCTTCGCGTATTAAACGAAGGGTTTCGATACCGTTCATGCCCGGCATCTTCACATCCAGCACCAGAACGTCGAAAGTCTCTTTTTCCAGGACTTTCAGTCCGGCCATGCCGGAATCCCTGACGACGATGTCGATATTTCTCTTGGCCAGCCGTTTCTGCATCAGATCAAGGAAATCGACTTCGTCGTCCACAAGCAGCACCTTAACAGGCTCCATGAATCACCTCCGGAAAGCAACGAAGATTATCTGAGGAAGCGCCCACCGCGGGCGCATTTTCGGTTTCGTTGTTGTCATGAAGACTGGTAAAGCAAAAACTGTTCCCATGGTTTTTTGGCGATTTTGTTGCGCGATAAGTGCTATTAGCTTGAAATCAATAGGAAAAAATATTTTAGATATGTCGAAGCAAAAGAAGGGCTGCACAGGCCGGATAATCATTAGTGGCATATCTCGCAATACAGACGCGCAAAAAGTTCAATTTGAAGAGCGATTGTTCATCCGGAATGTTTTGGGAGAAGGTGTTATTATTTCGTTTCCTCCGTATCATAGCAGCCGGAAGAGGGCGTCCGGACTTTAATGTCTATTGGGGAAATCAACTGAGTAGCGTAAATGGAATTCGCAGGAGCGACTATTGCCAACCTAGTGGGGAAAGGATAGTCTTGATAACAGAAAATGATTTCGCTTTTTCGTTTTTATTCGTTTAATTGCAACTGAGCCAGTGTACGCCGAACCAATAGCGCCGGATACGGCGTTTTGTTTCAGTAATGGCCAATTCGACGAGGTATTTATATGAGCGGCGATGCAGCACGGATCAAGGTTCTCGTTGTGGACGACGAAAACCGCTTTCGTTCGAATGTCAAGCGTCTGCTTGCTGCGAAGGGATTTGATGTGGCGTGTGTTGAAAACGGCATGCTGGCTTTGGAGCTGGCATCCAAGAAAGCCTTCGACGTCATTGTCCTGGATCAGAAAATGCCGGGCATGGACGGCCTGGAGACTCTGGGTCGTTTACAGGAACAAGGCTGCAGGGCCAAGGTTATTTTTCTCACCGGCCACACTTCCATGGATGACGCCGCAGAGGGGATGAACATGGGGGCTGTGGACTATCAGCTCAAACCGTTATCAGTGGAGGAGTTGGCCCGAAAAATCGTGGAGGTCCACACGGGAAATGCACCGGATTGAGGTGGTTTGTGCCCTGCGGCATTTGCTGAAAGAATTACGCAATTTTTGCTTACAGAAGCAACAAACAGGGACGCCCGACCTGCGTCCCTGTTTGTTTGTATAGGAAAGAGCCAGCCAGATGCGGACCGGCTCGTTATCAAGCCCTCTTATTGAGCCGCTTTTCGTAGTTCCTCGCCGTATTCCCTTTCCCGCCTGTCGCAGGCGCTCTGGATAAGGTCCACGAGTTCTTCCACCGGAGCGGGTTTCTGGACGTAATAGAACGCGCCCAGTTCCAGCCCTTCTACGCCCTGTTGAATTGTGGCGTTTCCGGTGTAGAGTATGACCTGAATGGTGCCGAAGCGTTGTTTTACCTGCTGCAAGACCTCAATACCGTTCATTCCGTCCATTTTCACATCCAGAAGGATCACGTCCACATCGGTGAGATGGTTCAATGTTTCCAGCGCATCTTCTCCCGAAGTGACGCCTGTTGTCTGCAGTCCGCGACGTTTGAGAATGGTCTGCAGGTTGTTGACCAGTCTTTTTTCATCGTCGACGATCATTACATGGCTCTTCTTTTTCATGACTGACGCTCCCTGATGCTAAATCTTGAAGAAGATGGGTATAAGGATTGAGGCGGCGGCAATGACGAGAATGGTCATGGGAATACCAACCCGGAAGAAGTCCGAAAACTTGTAGCCGCCCGGATTGTAAACAAGCAGGTTGGTCTGGTAGCCGATGGGAGTCAGGTAGCAGGCCGATGCTCCAAAGGCGATGCCGATGAGAAAAGCGCGCGGGTCCACGCCGAGTTGCGTGCCCATGGACACGGCAATGGGGGTCAGAAGTGCGGCGGCGGAGTTGTTGCTCAGGAAGTTGGTAACCAGAGCGGTAAAGAAGATCAGGGCCACAAGAATGATCCGTGGCGAGACCCCATGGAAAGGAGTCAGGAATAGATTCGCGTATACTCCGGCTGCACCCGTGTCGCTAAGGGACTTGCCCAGGGCGATGGTGGATACGATGAGCAGCAAAACCTCGCCGTCCAGCGAACGGAATCCTTCTTTAACAGTGATGCAACGGGTGATGAAAAGAAGCGCCACGACGATGGTGGCCGCCGGCAGAATTCCCATGATCTTGAAAGAGGCGGCTCCGATCATGGCCAGGAAGAGCAGCAACGCAAGGGGGGCTTTGTTGGTGTAATGAATTTTGGCGCTGGCTTCCTCGACCACCAGAAAGTCGCCGTCGGCCTGCAGGGAGGCGAGGGCATTGCTCGTGCCCTGGACCAGGACGGTATCGCCAGTGGCAAAGCGGAGCTGTTTGGCCTTTTGCCAGGCAAAATGGGTTTGCTTGCGCATCACGCCGAGCACAGTAAGGTCGTCGTTCAGTCCGACTTCCGTATTTTGAATTCTGCGGCCCCTGGCCTTGGAGTTCGGGGGGACGATGAGTTCGGCGATGGGGTGGGTGTCCTGGGGGCTGGTAAGAAAAACTTCCGCGCCGTTCTGCAGGTTCAGGTGTTTTCTGCTGAGCAGGGTGGTGAGATTGTCCACGTCGTTTTCCATGACGATCAGATCGCCGGCTTCCATGACAACGCTTTCGTCGCCGGTGAGAAAAATGGTTTTTTCCTCACGGACTACTTCGAGGACGGTGCTGTTGGGGCCTGCCTTGGAGGTAACGTCCGAAGTACTCACGCCGGCCAGAGGGCTTCCCTTGGGGATGGAGAGCTCGGCGACATAGGTTTTTATCTGGACGTCGCCGCTGGAGATGAATGTGGATTTGCGTTCGGGCAACAGTTTGGGCGCCAAAAACACAAGAAACAGACCGCCGATTATCGCCACGGGTACGCCGACGATACTGAGTTCGAAAAATCCCAGAGCCGTCTGCCCGTTGAGAACCATCATGTCGCTCAAAATAATGTTTGTGGACGTACCGATAAGAGTACAGGTGCCGCCCAGGATGGATGCGTAGGAGAGCGGGATGAGGAACTTGGACGGGAGCAGTCTGAAACGTTCGCAAAGCATGAGAATGATGGAGATGAAGATAATGACCACAGGGGTGTTGTTCAAGAACGCTGAAAGGGTGATGACCGTTACCACCATGCAGACCATCAGTAGAAAGGGTTTTCCCTTGGAGACTTTGACAAAGGCGTTGACTACAAAGGAAAGCGCCCCTGTTCTGATGAGCGCAGCACTGACAATGAACAGCATGGCTACGGCAAGCGGGCCTCGGCTTCCAAAAGACGCGAAGATGGCTTTGTGTTTCAGCACGCCGCCGAGCATTGTCTCTGACAGGGCCAATGCGGCGATAATTCCTATGGCGGTAACGGTGATAGGCAGTTTTTCCGAAATTAGAAAAAACAGCGCGGCCACTAGAATCAGAGAGACGGCAATCACCTGCGGTGTCCACTCAATTCCAACCATGTTATCCTCCAGCTTGGTTTTAAACAACTCTGTTTGAGCTTATTTGGTTGCGTACAAATGTGCGAAAGACCATACGTGAGTCGAAAGACTCCCCTGTTTTCACCGGCGCTCCGGTAGGCCGGCAGTGGTTGCGGCATTGCCCTGTCCAGTGGGCCGCAGGACTTGCGTCTGCCCGGACATCCTGCAATTGAAATTGCGCATCAAGAATTCAAGATTTTAAAAAGCAAAGGCTATGCCAATATAACTATTTGTAATTTAAGATGATTATCATGAAAGACGATAATTAAATCGCGCAAGATCCTACAAGATCAATGGAAACGAGGGCGATGCGAACAGAGAAGCTGCAGGAAGCAGAAGGAGGGGAGTGTCCGACGAATAATGGGACACGGAAAAACGAAAGCCCCTCTGCTGAAAGAGGGGCTGTTCGTTGGAATGCGACAATGTTCAAGAATAAATGTTTGGAGAACGCATCAGCAGGCCGGCAAAAGGATTGTAAAGGTAGTCCCTTCGTTTTCCTTCGTCTCCAAGTCGATGGATCCACCCATGGATTCGATGAGTCCGTAACATACGGCCAGCCCCAGCCCTGTTCCTTTGCGCGGGGGTTTTGTGGTGAAGAACGGGGTGTATATGTTGGCAAGTACGGCCTTGGGTATGCCTGTGCCGTTGTCGCGAACCTGGACCATGGCCCAGCCGTTGCCGTGGCGTTTTGCTGTAAATTCCAGGCGGCCCCTTTCCTGACCATGGCGTTCCACTATGGCGTATATGGCATTGTTCAACAGATTTAAAAAAATCTGTTGCAATTTTCCGGTATCGCATCGTACCGCGGGTGTATCCGGCGCGTCTTCAACTTTGAAATCGATTGATTGCATCTCGGCTTTTTTGACTACCATCGCGGCTACGTCTTGCATAAGCGGTCCGAGCCGAACTTCCACGTCCTGGACATGGTCCTGGCGTCCGAACCACAAAATGGATCGCGTAACCTGCGAACAGCGGCGAATCTGCAGTTCAAGCTGTTCCATGTTGTCTTCCAAAGCATCCTGAAGAAGTTTTTTATCCTCAACGTCTTCTTTGAAACTGTCTTCCAGATTCAGATGCATGACCCCAATTTCCGACTCCATGATTTGCAAAGGGTTGTTGATTTCATGGGCGAAGCTGGCGGTCATCTCTCCCAGTTCTGCAAGCCGGACGCTGCGAGATAATCTGTCTCGAAGATTGTCCTTGATTGCATCGGCTTCTTTGAGCGCCGTACCGATTCTTCTGCTGGCGGCTATGGCCAGAGGTACGGTCAATGCCCCCCCAAGCAGTGTCACGGCAAGGATGTACATGCCCACTCTGGTGATTTCATCAAACGTTTCGTTTACTTTTTGCCGGACCACCAGAAGCCATTGTCCGTTGTTGATGGGACTTGTGGAACAGAGAAATTTCGTTCCGGAAACGTTTTCCAAAGAGAAGCTCGTTACGTCATTGTCCTTTTTTTGGTACGCGGAGTAATCCGGGTCCACATCGAGCAGGTTCTTTTGGCCCTGCAGCCGGGTCTGAAACCGTCCTTTCCTGTTCAGGAGAAAAGCCTCTCCGGACTTGCCGATGCGGATCGATTCAACCTTATGGCCGAATGCGTCGGAATCTATGGTTGCGCGCAGTATCAAAGGGGCGGGCCCTGTTTTTTGCACAGCCACCACAAAGTGCGGAACCCCCCGGTATCCGAGGAAGACATCGCTGATATGTACGCCCTTTTTCCTTGTTTGCTGGAACCATAACGCATCCTGGTAGTTTTTGTCTTGCAAGTCGTATGGTCCTGCGTAAAAAATATGCCGGCCCGTAGCATCTACCAACCCCAGGTCCACGTAGGCGCCGGTTTCTTTCTGCAACGATGCAAGCAGTTCGTCGAGCATGCCCGGTTCGGTCAATTCTTGCTCTGTGAAAGAGGTAAGGATGAATTCCAGGTCGTTCACGCGCTCTTGGAGAAAAGCCTCAATGGCTTTTGCATGACCGCTAGCCACACGGCTCATGGTTTCATAGCTGTTTTCCTTGAAGGAACTGAGGAAAAACAGACAGCTCACCACTATGGCCAGCAGATAGGGGGCCAGAGGTACGAAGACCATTCCAAGAAAGATCATTCGTTTGGCATATTGGAAAGGTTCAGACGAGTTATTCTGATTGCTCATGAAAATCGACTCCTTTTCTGGGAACGCAAGTGCCTGCTGAATAGGGCAAAAGTCACCCTAAAACAGTGAAAAATCTGAAGCAATACACATACCATTGCGTGATTTTGCGCAATAATCCTCTGCCGTCCGCAGGTCGTAAAAATTTTTTGCTGAAGGAGTGCTGAGATGCCTGATGCAATTATTGCAATTGCGGTTTGCAGGATTTTCTGGAGCTGGTGTTGGAACGTTTACTTGGAAAATACGAATAGCAGGGAACCATTTGCGGCGGTAATTTACATAATGGGATTGGGCCCCAAAAACATGGGAAGCTTCGGAAGCCAACGGAGAAATCGGCGAATGGTGGGCAGAGCAATCCCTGGTGCCGGAGAGAGTTACGCGGCATGTTCGCTGTTCGCGATCACATAGCACGTTGCCGGCCCGTGCCCCTGCTTGCGCAGCAAGCCCTGCGCGACCATATCCTGAAGGTCGTTGTTCGCTGTACGGGCAGAAACTTTGCCTTCCATCAACCGTTCATATTCGCCACGGGTAATACGGCCTTTTGAGACGATTTCCGGCCAGGCTTTGAGTTGCCTGGGGTTGAGAGATTCTTTGCAGTAGGTGTGTTTCGGTTCTTCTTTGTCACGGGGGGGCTCCGGGGGGGTGTCCGGAACGTGATTCTTGGCGCCGGATTTCCGGATTGCGGGTACCTCTTCCTCGGGCCGCATCGATTCCTGGGAGGGCTGGGCGACATCCACGATGATTGGGACGTTTTCGTCGCTATTGGCCGCATCTGCTCCTTCCAGGTGCAGTTCATCAGCCTGGATTACCTGGTTTTCGGTCATCACGGCGGCGCGCGTCACGCAGTTGCGCAGTTCGCGAATATTACCGGGCCAGTTATAGCCTTTCATTCGTTCCAGAGCGCCCTTGCTCAATGCAAGCCCGTTTTTGCCAGTGAGCTCCTCTCCCTCTCGCAGATAATGCATTGCCAGCCGCAGCAGATTTTCTTTGTGCTCACGTAACGGCGGGGTGTGGATTGTGATCACCTTCAACCGATAATACAGGTCTTCACGAAAAACCCTGGCCTCGACAAGATGTTGCAGATCAATATTGGTTGCCGCAATGACCCGTACGTCCACTTCCAGTTCCGAATCGCTCCCCAGGGGTTTTATTTTGCGCAAAGCCACTGCGCGCAACAACGCCTGCTGCACCCTGGGTGAGGCGACCTGGATCTCGTCCAAAAACAAGGTTCCTCCGTTCGCTTCCAGAAAAGATCCTTTGCGATCGGTTTTGGCTTCCGTATACGCCCCTTTGACGTGTCCGAACAGGGTATCCATGAGCAGGTTTTCGTCCAACTCTCCGCAGTTGATTGAGATCATGGGATTGTCTTTGCGGTTGCTGCAGGTGTGTATGGCTTCGGCCGTCAACTGTTTTCCCGTTCCGGTTTCCCCTACGATGAGCACGTCCACGTCAACCTTGGCGGCCTTGAGGATTTCCTCACGCAACGTGTCCATTTTGGTGCCGAACCCGATGATCCGGGGCACACTGTCGGCGGCCAGGCTGGCGGCAAGTTTCGAAGGCTCTTCGTCTTCCTCGACAGGTTCGCGCAGGTTTTCCAAACGGATTCGCATGTCGTGAATCTGGATTTTTTCCAACTGGTTGCGCATGGTCTGCAGCATGCCGTTGACAGCATCCTGCAGCAGCGAGATCTCGTAACTTCCGTTTTTGATCTCAATGGGGTCCAACCGTCCGGAATCCCGTACCGAGTGAACGGCCATGGCCAGGTGCTTCAAAGGACGCGTGACAAACCGGCTGAGCAGGAAAATCAAAAGCGTTGCCAGCACACCGGATGCCACCGTTATGATGAACATCACATCCACCTGCTTGTATCCGGCGACCATGGTCAGGCGGCTACGGTCTTCAAAGGCGATACCGAAAACGACTTTTCCCTGTCCTGCGAACCCAGGCGTAAAACGCACCGGGGCATAGGCCATGGAATGTTCTTTGGTCGGGAATTCCTTGGATTGGCTGTCGGACACTTCCAGCAACCCCTGTTTTCCTTCACGTATCCCGGCCACCATTGACCAGAAATGACTGCAGTCGGAGCTCGGCCTGAATGCGCTCTGCTGCTCCGGCAAGCCCATGGTCCCGTCGCACTGCGAACGGATGAGGTAGGTCCCGAGTTCTTTGACCGGGGTTTTGAATTTTTCCGACTGAAATAAAATCCACCCGTCCGTGTTGAACAGAAAACTGAATCGCATTTCAGGACTTCTGGCAAAAGCCCAGAGCGGGGATTCATTGGAGTTGTAAAGACTGAGAATATTGCGAAGCTCTATGACCTGCAGCGCCAGCACCAGATAGCCGCTCAGGCGTTCGTGCCCGTATACCGGCGTCGCCAGTAGCAGCACATGCATCTCGAGGCGGTTATGCCGGTTTGTGGCAGTGGGGAAGGGATAGCACGCGTGGCGTATGGATGAGAGCCAGGCCGAACTTTGCGGCAATTCTTTGATTTTTTCAAACAGACCATACAGATCGGGCTTGCAGCGTTCGATGTCCGCGGATTCGAGCTGCATGAGGCGCCCGTTGTGCTGCGCGAACAACAAGTGCGCATCATTCTCAAGGGAAATGAATCCTAAAAAAGGATGGTTTCTGGCGCTCACCTGGGCTTCCCGATGCAGAAAATCACGCATTCGCTCAACGCCGGGCGTATGCTCTGCCAGAACAAGCAGGGCATTTTTGCTTTCGTTGAGATAACGCTCTATGGCGTCGGCCTGTCCCAGATTCTGAACACGTACGTTGCGATGCAGCGCGATGGCGATAAAGTCTGCTGAAAGCCGGTACGTCAGATAGCCTGTCACTGCCAGGAGCATAACAAGGGCGGGGACCAGAGCGATGAGCAGGTGGTTTGCGAGAGTTTTGACCCCCAATCGTTTTGACAGGAACGAAGGACCGGTTGTCTGGCGGCGATTTTCGAAAAAGGCCATGGTCACCTCAAAGGGCTAGGGTGGGCATTGCCCTGTAGGTAGTATTGTTTCGGTCAAGACGTATTTTTCATGGAATCGATATCGTTTCTTGCTAACTAGTCATTTTCTCGCAAGCTCGTCAAGTATCTCGCAATGGCATATCTGTTGCTTTACTCAGGTCGCGCGATGGATGATGCGATACTATGGAGAAACGCAACAGGACGAGCGGCAAGGTTGGTGAGTGGTATGGGAAAATGGAGCAGAGGAACTGGCCTGGTACTTGCCGGTGTGACTTTGCTGGCTATCCTGGTTTGGCTGTGGATTTCAGGAGCAAAAGCGGACTGGCTGGTGGTCGTGGCCGACGCGCGCCGGGTTTCCTCTTTTATACTGCGCTACTTCATAAATCTGTACAATACCAATCCTGCGCTTCTGGCGATTTGGGTCGTTGCGTTAACCTGGGGGTGCGGCGGACTCGCCGTGCTGGCGCAAAGCGTGTTCCCTTCTCACTCACAGTCGGAAAAGTGAACACGTGGCATAGCCGACAAGCATATTTCCTCCGGCGGGGCACGTCCATTACGCGTTTCCTGAGAACGGGCAGACATATTTTTATGAGTTGACGTCGTAGGGATAATGCGAAGCAGGTCTGTGTTTGATGCCGTTTTCTTTGTCTCGCAACCAACGAATACGGAAGGCATTCATTTGGGCAGCATCGACTGGCTGTATATATATATGCCGCTATCGGACGTTTCCATTTTTTGGCCAGGGTTGATCCTACTCGGCATTTTGATTGGATTGTTCGGAGGCGGCTTCGGCATGGGCGGCGCATGGATGGTAACTCCCGGATTGAATATTCTTGGTTTTACCATGCCCTTTGCCATTGGTACGGCTATTTGCCATATCGCTGGAATGTCCATGGTTTTCGCTCTAAGGCATCCCAGGTTTGACGGCAAAATGGACTACAAACTGGGGCTGGTCATGCTTCTCGGCGCCATCGCCGGTATTGAAGGCGGATTGTATTTGGTCATGTATCTCGAACGGGCCGGTTTGGCAGGCTGCGTGGTGCGATGGGTGTATGTGCTGATCCTTGTTTTCTTCCTGGTCGTCGCTTTTCGCCAACAGGCGCGGAATGTTGTACGGTCCGCGCAAGGCGGCAGCCAAAGGACCCGTATCGACATTTCGTTGCAAACCATGTCTCTGTGCAGGACTCCCGTTCCGCCTGTTCTCTACCTGAGCGCTTCGTGCATGCGCTGTTCGGTATGGGGGGCGGTCCTTGTCAGTCTGATGAGCGGAATGGTTACGGGATTTCTGGGCATGGGGGGCGGACTTTTACTCTTGCCGGTCCTTGCCTATCCGATGGGGATATCTTCGCCTGTTGTCATTGGGACGGATATTGTCGAGATAATGACTTCCGGAATGTATGGCGCGTTTACATATGCTTATAAAGGTCGGGTCGAACTGGTGGCGGTTTTTGTCCTGATGTTCTGTTCTATCATTGGTGAGCAAATTGGAAACAGAACGTCTCCCCATGTTTCGCGTTTTTCCAGAAAACAACTGTCTATCGCAACCATTCTTTTGTACCTGGTTTCTATCCTCTTGCAGCAAGCGCAGTACTACTCGTATTCCGCAGTTGTTTTCTTTAGTGGTATGGGGGTGATTTTTATTTTTGTTTTGAAAAGTTTGTGTCAAGGCATTATTTCTGCTAGCAATGTAAAAAATGACAATTTATAGGTAAGATAGGAATGAAGTGTAATTTTTGTTGTATGTTAGTTAGTATGCCTAATATGCTTTGTCTTGCCATTATGTTTTTTGTTGTGCCGTTTGAAGTGAACGCTGCTGATATTTTTCAAGGAAAGTGTGTACAGATTGATGTAAAAAAAGAAGTAATACTCGTAGAAGAATATGATACGAATTTCAATTTCAGGCATCCGTACGGCATGGAAACCGGAACACAAGTAGAATTTGATATTTCAACGGCAGTGATTGGCATTCCTCCTGAAAATGGAGATATCTTACGTATTTTGTATGTTATTGAGGATAAAACATACAAGGGTGTACGCTTAATGAATGTATCCAAGCAGAAGGAACTGAATAGATAAAATTTTATATTTCTTGTTACAAAAAGTTATGTCCGGAGGATGAAATATATTTAAAGGCTCGCTTCTGTCGCTTCCACAATTCCTTCCTGTAGCAGATTATTTTTGTAGTTAGTGAAATAACTACATCAGGATATTCTATTATATAATCAAACCTCGTATCGTTGAATCATTCTTTTGTTATGAACAATCGTGACAGGGGAATTCGGACAAATCCTTCATGCAAATCAGCATTTCTTCATGTTTCTGATTGGATAGGTTCGTTTTTATACTTCAGTTGATTGAAAAAGCGCTGATCTTGCTGTCTTGGATTTTGAACGATGGTGTGCAATACCACCATGTTTTTTATTTTTAATTTTGATGTTATATTGGATAAAAAAGAACTTGCATAAAAATTGATTTTAAGAATAATTAATCAATATCAAACTTGATTGGATGTATCCTGCGCGTGACTTGCATTATTCGTGTGTGCCTTTTTCATATGCCGCACGTTTACGTCTTCTCCCATCTTGTTTCTCCGGAGCATTGATGCGCGACGAAATGAAGAGCAGAACAGAACTTCTTGAAGAACTTGCAGCGCTTCGCGCCCAGGTGTCTGCTCGTGAAAAAAAGGCTTGTTCGGCCTCAGGCGGTGTCGTGCCTCAGCTGCAGTGGCTTTTCCTGCAGGAGCAACTGGTTTTTGAATGCGACACGGAAGGAAAAGTCGTTCGCGCCGCATCCAGTGTGCTTGATTCTTTTGGATATTCTCAGGAGGATATTGACGGCGGAATTTATCTGCAACAGCTCGTACATCCGGATGACCTCCGACGGCTTATGATGAATTTTCGCTTTCTTCTGGAGGGCAAGGGATTGTTTGACCAGGAGTATCGAGCTTTGCGGAGTGATGGAACAAGTTTTCCCGTCAGAAGCAATTCCCGGCGGATCTTTAAAAAGGAAAAACTGGCCGGCGTCAGGATCTCATTCAATGACATTACCGGTTTTATCAATGCGGGCGCCGCGCAAAAGCAGAACGACACTTTTTTCAAAACCGTGCTTGAGACAATGGGTACTGCCGTAGTCGTATTCGGAGAAGACGCGATTATCAGGCATTGCAATGCCCGGTTTGAATCGTTCTGCGGACTTTCCCACGGGGAGATTGAAAACAAGCTGCGCTGGTTCGAGTTTGTCGCTCCGGCGGACCGAAGACGAGCAGAGATCTACCACTCCATGCGTCGGGAAGAGTTTTGTTATGCACCCAAGGATTATGAATTCATTTTTCAATACCAAGGGGGCAACTGCAAGCACGTACACCTTGTTCTGGAAATCATTCCCGACACGGATCTCAGGGTTTGTTCGCTCACGGACATTTCCGCCCGGGTTATAGACGAAGAAAGACGCCGCAAAAGCACCGAACGCTATGAGCTGGTTGCTCAGGGAGCCAATGCCGGTATCTGGGATTATGATCTGATTACCGGCTCCATGTATTTTTCTCCTCATTACCAAAAAATCCTGGGCTATGAGGAGGGAGAGTTCCACAATGATCCCGAATCATGGCAACACTATATTCATCCGGAGGATCATCAACTCGCCATATCCACTGCCAGAGATTGCATAGACGGCAAGTCTTCGGGCTTTGATGTTGAATTTCGTATGCTGCACAAGGACGGAAGCCACCGCTGGCTATTCAGCCGCGGGACGATAATCCGGGATGATTACGGCCAGGCTGTCCGGCTCGCCGGTACGTATACCGACATTACCGATCGCAAACAGAACGAACGGACGACCAATGCTCTGTACGCCATATCCAAGGCAATCAGTACCACACGCGACTTGCAGCATCTCTATGAAGATATACACAACATACTTGGGCAATATGTAGACGCAGCCAATTTTTTTATCGGCCTTGTGGATGAAGTGGAAGACCGCTTGCTTTTTCCCCACTTCATGGACGAGCATGATGCCTGTTACGATATTCGGGATCTCAAAAACAACAAGACCCGCAGCCTGACCGCTCATGTCATTCGTACGGGCAAGCCGCTTTTTTTCTCGAAAGAAGGACCGGTCTGGGAAAAAGTGCTGGATGAGATCGGCGTTGTGGGAACGGCTCCGGCCGTATGGTTGGGAGTCCCGCTGGTATTGAAAGGGCGTATTGTCGGCGCAATGGCGGTGCAGCATTATGCCAACCCGCACCACTACACGCAATCCGACGTGGCGTTTATGGAGGCTGTTTCCGAGCAGGTGGCGCTGGCCATCGAGCGCAAGGCCACAGAGGAGGAATTGACGCGGCTCAATGAGGAACTGGAAAGCAAGGTTGAAAACCGGACCGCCGAACTGCGCGACAAGGCTGCGCAGCTGGAGGCGGCCAACAAGCGCCTCAAGGAACTCGACGAGATCAAGTCGGCCCTGGTTTCCTCCATTTCGCACGAACTCAGAACGCCGCTTACCTCCATACGCGGTTTCGCTAAACTCACAAGCAAGGATTTTGCACGCCACTTTCAAGCCTTCGCCACCGAGCCCCTGCTGCATGAGAAGGGCGAACGTATCAGGACAAATCTTGAGATCATCGAGAGCGAGGGCGAGCGGCTTACCAGGTTGATCAGCGATTTTCTCGACATCAACCGCATCGAGTCCGGGAATGCCACCTGGACCGATGTCCCTTTCAAACCATGCAGGGTCATTCGTCAGGCCGTAAGCGCCGTGTTTGGCGCTTACGAACTCAAGGAAACAGTGCAATTGCAGGTTGAACTGCCAGAGTATCTCCCTGCCGTGCATGCGGATCCGGACAAGCTGCAGCAGGTGCTCATCAACCTGCTGGACAATGCCCGCAAATTCACCATGGAGGGTGAGGTTACCGTCTCCGTGGCCTCAAGTCCGGAATTTCTGACTGTGACTGTCTCCGATTCCGGCATGGGTATTCCGCCGGACGAACAGGAGCGCATCTTTGAAAAATTTCATAAATCCCGGATGGGCGATACCACGGACAGCGAAGATAAAGGCACTGGTCTGGGGCTCGCCATCTGCCGTGAAATCATCCAGCATTACGGCGGCGCCATCTGGGTTGAATCCACCCCGGGCAAAGGCAGCCGTTTTTCTTTTACCCTGCCCGTACTGCCGGGGTCCGAGTCTTTTTGCGATCCGTAACTCTTTGTTTTTACTTCTGCTGTTCGTGCAGCAGCTGATAGCTTCCCGCACCGTAATAATCCAGAACGCCTTGATACAATACCGTAAGATTTTCGTTGCTTAAGGACAGCGCCTTGCTGCGTAGTCCGGAGTTTTTCTGAAAGCAAAGCGGCAGGCAGACCCGGGTGCGGGCGCAGAGCGCGGGTCCGCTATCCTTGGGCTGTATTATTGTTCCCGACAGTTCGATGGGCGCACGGTAAAGGACGTAGTCTTCCTTTTTCGCATCAGCATACAGGTTTTTGAAATCGGCAAGAGCATCAGCGATGGAGGTTGCAATAGTGGTTTTAAAATGCGCGTTTGAAACCGTCTGCTCCTCCTGGCGGTTGACAATGACGCCGCATTCCAACAGCACGGCCGGGATGGTTGCCTTGTGCAGTACCACCAGATTATCAAAGCGATAGATTCCCAGCTCCGTATTGAGCAGTTCGCGGTTTTCGCCCTCGACTTTTTCCGCGTGATGCAGGGTTGGCC
Organism: Desulfovibrionaceae bacterium; assembly: GCA_963677785.2. Lineage (GTDB taxonomy): Bacteria > Desulfobacterota > Desulfovibrionia > Desulfovibrionales > Desulfovibrionaceae. The sequence goes on from CAXXDH010000003.1 coordinate 2,874,238, forward strand.
GCAGCTGATGCAGTTCCAGGGAGTCTCCGATAAGGTAGGCGAGGATGTAGCTTGTCCAGGGGGCGCCGTTACGCAGCGAAACGAACAGGGAGTGGCCAGAAAAGCGGTCGCAATAGTGTTTTTTTTTGCCGTTATGGTACCAGGACTGCAAATAACCAGGCTGTACGGAGTCGTGGTGGATCGAAAGCAGGAGATCCGCGCCTTTGGATTCAGCTGATCGCGGACGTTTTTCAAGCGTGATTTCCGTCTCGGACGGATTGACCAGAAAGGCTTGGATTCCGTCGCGCGCGTTGAGCGTTTCCAGAAGTGTTTTTGCCAGATCCCGATTGAAATAATATTCGCTGCGGCCGCGAGCGCTTGTCGCACCGGGCCTTTTTTTGGTGTGGCCCACGTCAATGGCGACTTTCAAGGTTTTTTGCCGCCCAGCCAGTACGGAAACGCTCAGACCGGCCAGCAGAAGCAGTATTGCGGCAAGCAGGCAGCTACCTGCCCGTAATACATTGGCCATTGCGTATTTTTCCGTTTTTCTTCCACAGTATTTTTTCGGACTCGTCGGAGATTTGCAGCCCTTCGGGGCCCGGTCCGTTTTGCAACACGAAGTGGCGCTTTGTTTCTCCTGTGACGCATTTTCCCCTGGCCGGAGCAAGCGCGGTGAAGCGTACGTTGTATTCGACCGTGAAGGGGGCTTCCCGGCAGTCTCCCCGGCAGGCTATATCCCCGGAGATGGTGTAATCCCGTACTGCCCAGCGCTTATAAAAATACTCTTTTTCCTTGCGGATGTTTTTTGGGGAGTAGGGTTTGCCGTAAAAATTCACGGAGGGCGCATAGCACTGCATCTCGCGCGTGACATCGCCGGTGTTCCAGGCCGCCAGCCAGGTGGTTAGAAAACGCCGTACGCGCTCGTTTTTCCGGGTTTTGATTTGTTCGAGCTGCACGGGAAAACTCAGGTCTTCGTCTTCGCGCAGGGTCAGGTTCTGTTCGACAGGTTCGTAGCCCCGTTTTTCCACCCGGATGCGGTATTGCCCCGGCTCAAGTTCCATGCCCGGACTGTAGGGCTGCACACTGTTCAGAAACGTGACAGAGGCGTCCGCAGGGCTGGCATCTACGCGCAGACGCGAGACCGCGGGGGCGGCGGCATCAAGTACGAGGCGCAGGCGTTTTTTGCGTCCGGTTTCCATACGCAGTACGCGTTCCTGGGGCTGGTAGCCCTGCAGCTCCACCCGTACCGTGTGCTGTCCGGCAGGGACATCCGGCAGGGTTTGAGGCGTCTGTCCCCGTACCGCGTTGTCCAGCAGGACCGACGCGCCGGGGGGCTCGGTCTCGACCTCCAGAGTGCCGCCCGCGTCCGGAGGCAGGCCATCGGCCACAAAAAAGAATGCGCCGCGAATGGAGTGGTTTACCCAGGGCTCCTGCGCGCCTTTTGTTTTTTTGAAGACGTCGTTGCCCACATTGATGAACACGTCGGTGAGTCGCAGGCCCGGGGTCGGCAAATGCTTGAGCAGGCTCGCGGTAAACAGGCCGTTCCGGCCGTCCGGTCCGTCCGAAGCCACTCCTCCGGGAGCGGTGGAAAAGGCAACGAAGGATCCGCTGGGCGCCCGCATATAAGCCAGTCCGCCGCTTTTGCTCCTGAAGCGCCGGAAGGGATCGTTGCGGCAGGCGTCCAGGATGACGATGTTCAGCCGGGCGTCTGATTGCTCCATGGCATCGAGCACATAATTGGCTTCCAGACACTGGTCGTCCACCTCGAACTCCTCGGCAACATCCGCGCCAATGGGAACCAGATAATTGAGTCCGTCAACCTGCAGGCCGTGCCCTGCGTAGAAAAACAGCCCCACATCCGCCCCTTGGAGCTGTTTGGAAAAAGCTCTGACCGCCTCGCGCATTTCCCGGCGGTTCATGTTCTGTCCCTGGAGTACGGAGAAGCCGCATTTTGCCAGCACGGCGGCCATGTCCCCAGCGTCGTTGGCGGGATTTTGCAAGGGGCATTCCGCATAGGCCGCATTGCCGATGACCAGCGCCACCCGGCTCTGCCCCTGATCCTGTGATTTTTCAAGCGAACGATACGTATCGGCCTGGCCCTGTGTAGCAGGAACCAGAATAACCAGCAGAGTGAGCAATACAAGGCGAAAAGCGTGGCGCATGTCAGGCAATTTCATGTCAGGCAACTTGTCGTCGAAACGGTGCACATGCTGCGCGGGTGCAGTCCATGGATTTATACGGCATCAATAGTAGATATTTCTATATCCTGTCCGGAAAGGTTTTGCCAAGCATCTTTGCGACTGTATCTCTTCGACTCTCGCAAGGAGGGGGGGTAAGGCATTGTCAGGGGCTGCCTTTGTCCCCGGCGAGTTGCATGTGCAGAATGGGGAATGGTTTTCCCATACTGTCGACGGGGGAGCGGCTGACGATTTTGAAGCCCAGATGTTTGTAAAACCCCAGTGCCTGGGGATTCTGTTCGTTAACGTCCACTTCGCCAGCTCCCAGTTGGTTGACGGCGAAAAGCAACAGGCGTTTTCCCACTCCCTGGCCGAAATACTGCGGCGCTATAAAAAGCATTTCAATTTTTCGAGCGGACACGCCCAGAAATCCCTGTATCCCGCCGGATGCGTTTTGCGCGTAATAGAGATCTACGGCTGCAAGATATTCATTAAGAATCAAGGGCTTGAAAAAGAGAATATCCTCTTCGGACAAGAAATGGTGCGTGGCTCTGACAGAAGCTTCCCAGAGTGCGGCAAGTTCCGCGTAGTTGCCAGGTCCGGCCTGTTGTATGACCATTGCTGTGTCTGCTCGCTCCGCCTTAGTGAAGCTTAAGGTTGTTGTTTTCGACGATGTCGTGGTAGACGTCGCGCAATTCGTCGCGCCGTACCGTCATGGCCTGAGTAGATTCCTTGATCTCCGCCTGCTTCATTTTGATCCATTGGGGATTGTTCAGATCGTGTTCCATATTAAATGGAGGGTTCTGGCCAATTTCCCGCAACCGCTGCAGGCGCGCCAGCACAAGAGATTCCAGCCTGTCGCGTTCGTCCCTCAGGTCCGCAGTCTCCGCAACCGTTTCCTGACTCGTTTCCTGGGGGGGCGTTCTTTCGTGCGTCTGGACAGCCACGAGCAGGGCCTCCAGCCGGTTGATTTCACCGTTTGCATAGGCTTCCTGCACGCATTCCCAAAAAAGTACGAACGTCTCGGATTCTCCGTTCAGATCAGGATGCAGTATCAGGCACATTTTTTGGTACAACTGTTTGAGCCTGTCGCTTTCATCCTGGGTCAGGACGGTCATTGTTTTGAGAAACGAAAAGCTCGCATGAAGCAACCGCTTCTTGTTTTTGATTTCCTGCTGCCAATGCTCCCGAACTTCCTGGATTTCCAGGTCCAGCATGGCCAGGTGGTCCGGCAGGGGATCGTTTCCATTGTTAAAAATGGCTAGCAAATGTTCGATGCGAAATTTCAGTTCAAGCACTTCGATCCGGATTTTCAGAAGTTTGAACTCATGTATGCCGATCTCTGTTTCGTATCTGGCCCTGAGCAAGGGCAAAACATGCTTTCTGAGTTGTGCTTCACGTTCGAGAAGATCGCTAATCTGCAGTCTGAAATCGCTAATCTGGCTGCGTAAGAGTTGGATTGTCGGATGAGACGTCATAACTACGTATGCTTCCTGCTTACATGTAAGTCTATCAGTATTTGCGAAAGGTATATTATGTACTACCCCAGGCAGATGTAAATCAATTTTTTTGTGCTCAAAAAAACAGGGCTGCGATCGGTGGACATTGTTTTTCTGGCTCTGATAATAATGGATGCCAAGCGGCCTGTTCATTTTTAATGCATGACATGTGTTCCGAAACTTTACATGTAAAGTACATGTTGTGGTGAAAAACCTTGAATATTCCACTTCAAAGGTTGTTTGTAATTAAACTAGCAATAACCGGGCCAAATTATCGGGAACAGTATCCGAAATACAGGCTGCAATGACGGCATAGCGACCTAAAAGCCCCGGGCAATGCCCAGGGCTCCTGCGTACGCAGATGGTGTTGGCGGGTTTGTCAGATGTCGCCTGCAGCGCGTGCGGCTTCCTGGTCTTTGGCAGCCTGTTCCAGTTCTTCGGTCATACGCCGCAGTTCGGACACGTTTTTTTCCGCCACGGCAACCATGGAGGCTTCCTTCTCCTGAGTGATCTGCAAAGATTCCTTGAGGATTGTGTACGACTTTACCAGATCCTGGAAATCAGCCAGGGGTTTGTTGGCCACCTCGGTGACATACGCGGCGTTGTCCCGGGCATCTTCGGCTATGTGCACCATCAAGCCGCCCAGGTAGTCCTGGGTCGCTTCCAGGGCTGCGGCGATCTGTTTTTCATCCTGTTGCGCGATTTTCAGGGCCAGCCCGTTTTCCAGCACTGGGCGGGTCAGGCTGATCATGGAGGAGATGGCATCCGAAAGATTTTCATGATTGTCAAGCGTGGTGTTCATGGTCACGAAAAACTGGCTGAACATCTGGCTGGTCACCGCCAGATTCTGGATACGGCGCATCAGCTTGGCCTGAATGCGCGCCAGCCTGCTCTGCAATCCGGCATCAGCGGCAGTTCCGGCTTCTTTCAACTTGTTGAAAATCATCTGCAACTTGTAGCCCTGGGTCTTGGCCTGCAGCTGCAGTTGTTTCAGGTTTTCGTAGCGCTCCTCCAGTTCGATGGAGTTCTCGGTCAGTCTGTCGCGGCCGCCTTCCAGGGAGATGATGATGGCCTCCACATTGCTCTGCACCGACTCGTACTTGCGCGCAATGTCTGAGAGAATCCGTCCAACACCGGGCACGCGCTTGATGAAGCGTATCAAAGCCCAGCCGTTTTGGGTTTTCTTCATTTCTTCAATGGCCGAATAGGGGTTTATTTCGTCCATGATGTCGCGCAGCCGTTTCAGGTCATCGGGAACGGAGGTGGACGAGCCGGTCGCTTTTACCTGGCCCATCAGACTGCCCAGGCTCGTACGCAGCAAAGAGAACTGCTCGTTGGACTTGCTATGGAAGGCATCATCCTGGGCGGTTATCTCGCGCAGCAACGAACGGTCGTCCGGGCTTTCGACAAGCTGAACCGCGATGGCCTCGGCTTCCTGTTGCGCCGCGTCCCTGGCTTCCTTGGGCAGGTTGTCCGCGATCACTGCCAGTGCGGTTTCTGCGTTCACTGGTTCCGTTGCCGTTTCGGGCGCCTGGGAAGGCGGATTGGGTACGTCTGTCATGGCAATGCTCCTTGATTCTTGCGAGAGCAACTTACTGTTTTTAAATGACTGCCGGCCTCTTTCCAAGGCGACCGGCGACTCAGGTGATAGTTTCAAAAAAGATTTAGCTACTTAATAGTTTTTTGTCTGATGCATTTGTCTACTGCAGGTTGCCGAGCAGCTCACGCATCACCTTGGGCGTCGGCAGCGGCGAGACCACCCGAATACGTTCGGGAAGGCCGATTTCCTTGAGTACGCCCAGGTCATTCTTCACGCCGGGAATCGCGGAACGCATGCCGTAGCGTTCCCAGGCAATGGCCTGGAGCCTGGGGCTTTGCGCGGCGCTGAGAAAGCGTTCGCCCTTGGGAGTCAGGGCGATGAACGGGTGCTCGGACCAGACCGTGGGCTCGGGGATCAAGACGCGCACCTCGTTTTTGATCATCTCGCGGTAGTCCGGGTTGGCCTGGAAAAATTCGATGAGCAGGCTTTCGTAGGCCGAGATCACGGGGTACTTGCCCTGGCCCTGCTGCAGATATTTGTTGAACAGGATGCCTGTGGAGTTTTCCAGATAGCCCAAACGTTGAAAGATCGTCCGCAGCCGCGGGGCCACAGTGGCCACGTCCGTATCCAGGGGCACCTGACCGTTGTTGAAGAGCACGGACATCAGCCCCATGAGCAAAAAGCCGGAGTTGGATTTGGCCGGATCCGTGGGATGGATGGAGACCGGTCCGAGTTGCCGCTGCAGGCCGAGTTCGCTCCAGGGCTTCTGCTGCTCGATCATCTCGAAGAACCGGGCGCAATCAATGACGTAGAACACGCCTTCGCGTTTTTGCACCACGCCCGCTTTTTCCAGGACGTCCACAATCTCGGGCCAGCTGTAGAACACAATGGGCGTATTGAAGAGATTGGCGGTCTTGAAGGTTTTGTTGGGATAGTGTTCGCGCAGCAGCACGGCGGCCAGCTCGCTGGAAGGCCACAGCCCGTCCACCCCGGCGTGGTCGGCCTCGGCCATTTCCAGGCTGCCCATTTTGACGCCGTCTATGGTGATGCCGAAGTCGTCTTTCAGTATTTCGAGGACTTCCTCATCGTGAAGGAAGCCTTTTTTCTCGGAACCATACAACATTTTCACAGTGACGGGTTCTGAGCCGGAGGTTCCGCCGATATGCAAAAAATGCATGGCCGCCACCACGGCGAGGCCGATGAGAACAATGACGACCCCGGCGATCTGTTTGCTGTTCATGGGTGTTCCTTTATTTTCCTATTTCAGCCACATCCATCATCCGCGTGACAACGGTTCCAAGCCGTTTGAGTTCGACAACGTCGTTGTCCAGATAATTTTTGAATCCCTGGTTGAAGCCCTTGATGGCGGTATCCAGATACTGCAGAAAGGCCTCGTCTTCGTTGCGTTCCTTGAGCAGCTCCCGCCCCTGGGGCGAGGACGCGACGCGGACGTAATGCCTGGCCATGGGCAAAATACGCTCCAGGTAGAGAATGAAACGTCCGGATTTGGTGATGTCTCTGGCGTCCTGTTCGAAGTTTTTGAAAATGAGGCGGGAGACCTCGCAGAGTTCCAGCAGTTTTTCCCTGGCCTGCTGGTCGGGCGTTTGTTGGGCCAGTTTCTGGATTTCGTCCACCATGACCCGGCTGGCCAGAACCTTGTTTTTCAGTCCCTCCAGGGTCAGGCGTCCGGCCTCGGAGCGGATTTTTTTGTCCATGGAGCCGGACGCGAACAGGAACACGCCGGAGGCGATGACGGCGCTGACAGCCAGGTTCAGAAGCGTGGCTGCCGGATTGAAGTATTGCCCGGCCACGGCCAGCAGCGCGAAGAGCAGCCCTGCAAAGATGGGGGCGTTGTTGGAAAGTACGCGCATCAGTTGTATCCCGAGACTTTGCGGAAGGCCTCGGCCAGTCCGCTCTTGGAGTCGAATACGCGGCCGGTGTTGAGCTGCGACAAGGCCTTGAGCTGGTCCGGATCGGCCGCGCCGAACATGATGGAAAAGATCGGCGGTCTGGCCATGCCCTGCAGGCCGGCGAGCCGTTGCACCACTTCCTGGAGGCTGCCCTCCTTGGAGAGTCCGTCCGTGAGCAGCACAATGGCTGGAAGCGATTCGTTGACCTGTTCCTCGTCTTGCTGCATCAGATCCAGCGCCCGGACCACCGGAGCGTAGATGTTGGTGTTCCCTCCGGCTCGCAGGCTGTGCACGAACTGAACGGCCTTCTCCATCTCCTGCGGGCCCGTGGCCTTGAGCCCATCGCTCAGCACCACACTGTTGAAGGGGATGATACGTATGGTGTCTTTGGGCGTGGCCTGGAGGTAGTAGGCGGCGGCGCGGCTCTGGACCAGCAGCCCCAGCAGCGCGTCTTTGGCCGCTGGCAGCCCATGGTCGCGCATGGAGCCGCTCACATCCACCAGAAAGACCGTATAGCTGGGCTTGCGCAGAGCCTGCTGGTAGAGCTGCAGAGCCTGGTCGATGACCGGCCCGGTGGGCAGGGGGATGAAAGACAGGCTCAAGGTGGTATTGATTCCCCAGTCGCGGCGATAGACCTCGGGGTCGGCGTCGGCCATGGTGGCGCCGATTTTACCCGTTCGGAATCCTCGCGAGGCAATCTGCTTCTGCGTCGCGTCCCGCAGCAGGAAATCGCGCAGCTTCAGAAAGAACGCCTTCTTGTCTTCGTTGTCCGACTTGTTCACGAAGCCCAGGGTCGGATCGGCCAGGGCCAGGCCGTCGACAGGGTAGACGGCGTACAGCGGCTCCTTGCCTTGTTGTACGAGGGTTTTGTTGATTTCGATGAGCATGGCTTCATAGTTTACCACGCCGTCCAGCTGGTCATAGAGTTCGGGAAAGCTCTGGGCGAGCCAGCCGGAAGACCCCGAAGAGCGGTTCTGGCCGCTCAAAAGCTTTTTGACGCGTTGCTGCAGGTCGTTGCTTTCCAGATCCGCGGCGGTCAACGCGGTCTGCTTGCCGGTCAGGGCCGTGAGAAAACCCAGGTAGGACGACGCGCCGGAATTGCTCTGCGTGGCGGAGGTCATGGCGAAACGGAACGCGCCGCTTTCGATGGCGGGCAGGATGTCCTTGGCAATGCCGACGTCCTCGCGGCCGTACCAGCCGAGTTCCTTGGCCTTGCCGATCTTGACGCCTATAACCACGGGCGTACGCATGATGGCCGCCTCGTCGCTGACCAGGCGTCTTTTGTCCCCCAGCCGCAGCCACAACGAACTTGCGGGCATGACCGCATCGGGCAGGGCGTTTTTCGGACTTTGTTCCAGCAGCCGCTTCTGGTCCACGGAACCCATGTATTTCATATGGATCTGATAGCCGTTTTGTTCGCCGAATTTCGTGATGAGGTCTTCAATGACCTTTGATTCGGAGCCCGCGATGATGGAAAAAGGCTCGTTGGAGGATGGGCCCCCGCAGCCGGAGAGCAACGGAACGAGCACCAGTGCAACGCAAAGGAATATCAAGCATGGAAGGGTGCGCATACAAACCTCGATGAGATATTTAGATGTACCTGTCTGTTACCGTTGCCTCGCCATGTTTTTTTGAACGCAGCCGGGGAGCCTTGATGCAGGTGTTTTCCGGAAGATGTGGAAGCGGTGCGGCTGCAGCCTTTTCGCAGGCAATGTCCTGGGCTGTGTCTGCCAAAGGAACGAAGGGACCGGCAATTGTGGTCGTTGTGCCGGGATAAGATGGCGAACTCCCTGTTTTTCTGAGCCTGCCTTGCCAACGGGCAAGCCAAAGCCTCATTTGTACTTCATAATGCAGTATCGCATCAGTTTGTTACAAAAACATGACAGAGAGAGCAGGGGAAATGGTGTGGCAGGCCGGGGGCGCACAGCGGGTGCAGAAACAGGACACCCGCTGTGCGCGTAGTCGTATCTGAGAAAGACGGGTTACTGCGGCTGCAGTACGCCCCCGCCTGGGAGTGATTGCTTTTTGCCCTGCAGCCAGGCATTGGCCGGCAGGGACGCGTCATAGGTCACGGCGTATCCGTTACTCCGGATACGTTCCAGCGGGACCGTTCCCTGCAGCGTCAGGCCCGCGACGCCGGACGGCCCGGTCACGATCCACTGGCTGGTGGCGTCAATGGTCAGGCTCGTATTGGCTACTTTGCCCGTCAGCGTGGTATGGTCCGTCAGCGCGGCGTTGATGCTGCTGCCCGAGTCCGCGATCACGTCGCCCGTTAGAGCTTCCCGGACAGCTGTCAGCCGCAGTTTGCCGCCGTTTTGCCCGGTCCGTCCCCAGCGATCCGCGGTCGCTTTGGCCAGGACGCCTGAGCTGGCCTTGAGCGCCGTATCTGTCAGAGTGACATCCGCGGTGGTGTTTGTAACATAGAACAGAGCGCCCTTTTCAGCCGTGAAGCTGCCTCCGGTTATTTTGAGGACGCCGCCGAAGCCCTGGGTGTCTCCCGAGAAGCTCTGGTAGATCATGGCGCCGTTTTTGCTGCCGGTCAGCCGGCAGTCCTGCAGGGTGACGGAATTCCGGCCTTCAATCACCACGGCTTCCGAGATGGTTGCAAGGCCGTTGAGCCGGGTTCCGGTAAGAACACCCGTGGAATAGAGCAGGGGCGAGCCTTCTCCCTGGGCGGTCAATTCGCAGTCGGATGCGCTGACGGTGCCGCCGCCGCGGTCCGTGGCCAGGGGCGCGCCATGGGCGCCGGTGGTGAAGATGCGGCAGTTCCGTAACGTTATGGCGCCGCCGTTGCTGGTCATGGCGCCGTGTCCGCCGTTGCCGGTGGCGCGGATTTCAAGTTCCGAAACATCTATCCGCGAACCCTTGTCCGTGGCGAAAAGGCCGTTGGCGCCCGACCCTGTGGAAAAGACGCTGCCTTTGGTTATGGTGATATGTCCGCCCTTGCCGGCCAGCACCGCGGCGTTCAGGCCGAAGAAGCTGCTGCCGTCGTTGGAGGACGTATTGCCCGTGGTACGCACCGTGGCGTTGCGCAGCCGCAGGTTGCCGCCGTTTTTGACCCAGATGGCCGAGGTATCCCGGATGTCGGATTTGAAGAGATTGCCGTCCAGGACAACCGGGCCTGTTTCCAGGACATAGGCGCCTTTGAGTTCGGCTTGCTGCATGCCCTTGCCCATGCCCGGGGGAGGCGGCATTTTCGAGCCGTCGGGCGGAGCCGGGGGCATGCCCTGCGTAACGCCGGGAGGCGGCATTTTGCTGTTTTGTAGTGGGCGCATGTGTTTGCCGTCTTTGGGTGGGGGCGGCATACGCTTGCCGTCCCTGGGAGGCATTTTGCCGTCCGGAGGTGGCGGAGGCGGACCGGAGCCGTCCTGGGGCGGCTGCTGCGTGTCCGCGGCGGCTCCGGCGGCATCATCAGCGGCCAGGGCTGGAAAGGAAAGCGCCAGCAAGAGCATGCAAAGCGCTGCTGTAAGCAATACGGAGGAACGGTACATCTCAAGCTCCTTGTTATGATGTGATGCATTGCAACAAGAACAAGGAGCCGACGTTAGCAGGGCCGATCGCAAAAGAGAACGCAGGACCGGCCGTTTTTGGAAAGACTTAAAAAAACTATAGCCGTACTTTGCCCAGAAGGGCATTCATTAATATTGGAACGGACGCGTTGCTGCTGTGGCGGCTTATTCTTCCTGCAGCGTTTCCAGTTGGGCGGCAAGTTGCTCCTGATCCATGGTGGATGCCAGAATGTCCGCCTCGTGCTGCAGATCGGTCGGAAAGGCTTCAAACGCGCTGATCAGTCCGTTACGCTGGTCCAGAAGATACAAGGCGTAGTCGTTTTCCAGGAGCAGTTGTTCGATTTTGCGCGTGTTGGTCTGCGGATAGACGGTCAGCAACAGCGTGGGGCGTTGTTCGTAGAGCGTATTGAGCATTCCCTGGAGCGCCTGGGATTCCTGTCCGCAAAGATCCATTTTCACCAGCGTCACGGGGGCCTCTTCGGAATGGCTGGAGATGCCGAGCAGAAAGCTGTCCAGATTGATGACGTTGACGGGCTGTCCGTCTTGGATGGGACACGGCTCTTCCGGATGGATGGAGGCCCGCAGGCAGAGTCCGTCGTCTTCCTCCAGGCGGTAGAGCGTGGCCAGTCCGGGGGCGACGTCCAGCGCGTACTGCAGCACCTGCATGTTGCGCATGTTGTTGTTTCTGATGTTCTCAACGACGCGCGTAAAAGCCTCGCGTTCGGGTTCGAAGCAATAGACCTGGCTTTGCGGACAGACCGTGGCGGCCACCAGTCCGAAAAAGCCGTTGTAAGCGCCGCAGTCAAAGATAATGCCGGGATTTTGCGCCGCCAGCACCGTCCAGACGGAGGTTTTCAGCTCTTTGTATTTTCCGCGCCAGGCCAGCTGTTCGGCGATGCAATCATCATTATTGGTGGTGAGCATGAACCCGTGATGCGGGCTGATGGTGACGTCCAGCAAGCCCCTGTAGGGCATAAGTTTTCTAAGCTCGGGAAGATAGTTTTCCGATATGGCCTGCTTGCCGCGGCAGTAGGCCTGCAATCCGCGGGTTTTCACATTGATCGCTTCCACGATTTCCGGTGTTTCCCGGCCGAGGCCGACTTCCTGGCGAGCGGCAAGAATGATTTCTCCGTACTCTTCGCGCAAGTTTTCATCGGCCCAGTTGTCGCCATGCTGCGAACCGCCGATGAGCACCGCTGTTTTTAGAGCGTTCCAGCGTGCCCAGAAGCGGATGGCGAAGTGCAGGTCGTGGCCCAGCGGATAGTCCGAACTGAAGCCTGTTTCCAATGCGGCGTCGGTGCGGACGAAATAAGGTGTGGAGAGCGTCATCAGCGGATCAAAGTAAAGCAGCTCCTGATAGTCTTCCAGTTCGAGAATTTGCGGGAGCTTGATGCTGAACGTGTCATCGGGCTTATGGCTCGATATAATGCCCCAGATGCCTTGTCGGGCAGCAAAACATTCCTCGATATCCTCAGTGTCCTTTAAATGCAGCACGTCTCCGGGATTAAGGATCAGGCACCAGCCCGCGTTGTTTTGGGCGGCCAGGGCGAGGCAGAAGTTTTTCTGCTCGGGGAGAGGCGCGTCCTCCAGTCCTTCCGGGGTGAGCAGCTCCATGCTGGCGAATGGTTTCAGGCCTGCGGCCCAGAATTCCCGGATGCTTTCCAGGGTTTTTTGCAGGTCTTCAGGCCTGTCCTCAGGTGTGGCGGTAAGCACAATGGCAAGCTTCGTGTGATCCATAGAAACTCAGTTTTTCGTGAAACAACAGATTGTTGGAGCAGGATGGCCGCGGATCAGCCCAGGCAGATGGTCGTCACTTGGCTGGGAGTCGAATTGGCGCCCGCCGTGTTGGGGAGCACGCCCGTGACATTCTGCGCCGTGACGCTGGACAAGCGTTGCAGCGGCAGGCCGCCGCTAAACAGGGTAATGCAGCCGACGATGAATTTTTTTTGCCCCATGATCAGGTTGGAAACTATTCCGGTAAAGGTTCCGGCTTCGTCCCCGTTGCTGAGCATGCCGGTGGACAGCATGTTTAATGTGGGCGTGCAGCCCGTAAGGACGTTGTAGACCGCGGGAACCGCCACGGAATTCACGCCGAGATTCGGAAATGGGGCGGGGATGGCCGTAGGGGGGGTTTTGCAGACATCGGCAGGGCTCAAGCTCATGCCGGGTCCCATGCTTGCAGCGAACATAGTGTTTCTCCTTATCCTAACTGGACTTGTTTTCCGTCGATTTTCGAGACTTTTTCAGACAGCACCGTCGTATTTTCGGCCTGGATCACACAGTGGCCGTCCACAACCCGGCGGGAAGAAGCGGCCTGCATTTCCTCATGGGCGGAGACGTGGCGAAAAAGCACTTCCAGCCGCTGCGTCATTCGTTTGAATAACGAATTGCAGTTTTTGCCGAGCAGGTTGATGCTTTCCACATGACCGTTGAACAGTTTGCCGAGAAAGCTGCATGATTCGATGTTCAGTGCGCCTTCCTGGGCATCAACCCGGATGCCGGGGCTTTCCAGGTTCAAGCAGTGCTCCGCTTCCAGATTGATGGAGCCGCCCATGGCGGTAAGGGTCACATCGCCGGAAAGGACGATGTCGTTGTGCTCTTTGCGGGCCCGTTCGATGACGGTGAGGATGTAGTGGTTGCCGTGCGGGCTGAGGCTGAGCAGTACGGTGTCTCCCGGCTGCGGCTGCAGCAGGCAGCCGTCGGCCTGTTTCGCGGTGACGGTTTCCGCTCCAGTGCGTACGCCGAAGGTTCCGTCCGCGCAGGAACAGACGCGCGCATATTCCAGCCGGACCGAATGTCCGGGAAAAGTGGCGAGGGCGAATGTCATTGATGCTCCTTGACGTCTTAGGCTGATTTGCGTCCGAAGGTTTCCGCTTCGGCCAGTTCTTTGTCGGTTTCGCGGATCTGGATGTGTTTTCCCAGCATGCCCCAGGTGGTGTTTTCTTCCCAGGTACGGTGGAAATTGACCAGATAGGTTTTGGCGCCGGTAAAATCGCAGTGGATCAGGGACGTACGGCTGAAGTCCGCGAACCGGCAGTCCGCGTCGTTGAAATCGCAATGGCGAAACAGGGCGTCCTGCAGCACCGAATAGGTGACATTGGCTTTGCGGAAATTGGCAAGAGTGGCCTCGCAGGTGTTGAAGCAGCACTCCTGAATCTTCGCGTATTGAAAGGAAGTCTTGTAGAGTTTGGCGCCGAGAAACATGGCGTTCTGGCAGTCCGCTCCCTGGAAATCGGTTTCCGTAAGATTGGCATTGGTAAAATTTGCGTACTGCAGATCCGTCCGGCTCAGCTTGGCACCTGTCAGGTTGCAGCCGTCGAACTGGCAGGTCCGCAAGCGGCAGCCGCTCAGGTCGTATCCGGCGAGGTTGTTGTTGCGGAAAACGATTTTATGTCCGGAGATATTGTTCAGACAGGTGCCGGAAAATACGCTGTCTACCAGGGCGACGCTGTCCAGGTCGCTGTTGCTCAGGTCCGTGCCTTCCATTTTGCAGCTGGTCATGCTGATGCGCTTGAGGTGCGCGTTTGAAAAGTCGGCCTGGGTGAGCACGCCCTGGTCGAAAAAGCACATGTCCAGATGCGCTTTGGAGAAGTCGGCCTGGGGCAGCCTGGACTGTACGAAGGCGCATCTGACGCCCTGCGCGCCTGAAAACAACGCGCCTTCCAGCTGCATATTGACCATACTGGTGCTGTCCAGTGTTGTCTGGGAAAAATTCGCCTGCTGCAGCTGGCAGTCAATAAAACTCGTTTTGTTGAGCGTGGATTTGGAAAAATCCGCGCCTGTGAAATTGACTTTATGAAATACACCGCCGGTGATTTCCAGCCCGGAAAGATCAATGCCGCTGAGATCCTCATCCATGATGGGAGTGAATGATTTGATTCTTTTGAGAATGCGTTCTCTGTTCATTGTGATTTGCTTCTTGTTTCGGGGTACTACAAATAATTCTTGACCCGCTGCAGGTTGCTCTTGTTCAGATTGGCGCCCGAAAGCCGCGTATTGCCGAAGACGGTTTTGAAAAATTCAGTAGCGTACAGATTGGCATTGGTCAGGTCCACAGCCACCAGCCGGGCTTTTTTCAGCGATCCGTGCAGGAGGTTGACGCCGTGCATGTCGGCTTGTTCCAGATCGGTTTTCTGGATGCGGGTTCCGTTCATGACCACTTTATGCAAGTCCGCTTTGGTCAGGTCGCTGCGTTCGATGATCGAATTGACCAGGCGTCCGTTGCGGAAAGTAGCGCCGGACATGTCCGTACGGTTGATGTAGGCCTGTTCCAGGTTGGCTCCGTCCAGATCGGCTTCGGGAAATTCCGAATCCTCGTTGAAACGCGTATTGAACAGCTTGGCCTTTTTGAATTTGACCTTTTTGCCTTTGGCTTCGGAAAACAAGGTGGATTCCAGGTCAGATTCGCTGAAGTCCGCCTTGTGCAGTTCGGCCGTATTCACCATGCTGCGCGTCAGGCTGGCTTTGGTAAAATCCACGCCGTTCATGCTGCACTCGTCAATGGCGGAAAAGCTGCCCTTGAGATTTTTGAATACGGCGTCATCCAGCTTGCACTCGTCCAAGCAAACGAACTCCAGAGTCACATCGCTGAAGTTCGCTTTGCTGCAATCTGACGTATTGATGCAGGAACGCAGGATGGACGCTTCCGAGAAATCCGCCTTACGCAGCTTGCAGTTCTGGATAATGGTTTTTTCCAATTTGGCCTGTTTGAAATCGGCTTTTTTCAGGTTGCAGTCCGTCACGGAGACCGAATCGAACTGCGTGTTGGAAAACGTGGCTTTTTCCAGGTTGCAGGAATCAAAAATGACCCGTTTGAGAATTTTGTTGCTGAAATCCAGGTCCGAGCAATCGATGTCGTCAAAGTTCAGTTCTTCAAGGAGATCTTTGGTCTCAAGGAGTTGCTGCAGGCTCTCACGGTCGTATTTTTTCAGAAAATCCATGCGCATTCCTTTTTTCTCAAATTGCTTTTGCATCCCAGGCGGTATGTCCTCCAGCCCCATGGATGGTTTTTTGCCCGCGGCTTTGGCGGCTTCCATTTTTTTCTGCAGCGCATCGGCGTCGGGCATGTAGTTTTCGAGTTTTTTCCTGTTGCGCTGCAGCAGCTGCATTTTGTGGCGTTTGCTGGCGCTGCTCCGCTGCGCATTTTCCTGCAGTGCGCGTATGCGGTCCTGCAGCTTGGTGTCGGCCTCGGGCGTAAGCGCCCCCTGGCTGCCGAGCATTTCCCGTGTCTGTTGCAACTGCCCGGCCACATGTTCGTGCGTGGCCCCGCCAGGGGATCGTTTCAGTTGCGACTTGATTTTTTCATAGAACGAACCGCCTTGCTCCTGGGGGACGGCCATCAAGTTGTCCAGATTTTTGATGGCCTTTGCCGGATCACGGCCGGTTTTGGCTGCCTCGGCATAGGTATCTTTTTTCAGCGTTTCGATGGTTTTCTGAAGGGCCACTCCCCGGGCGGCGACTCTTTTTTTGATGGATTTTTCAATCTGCTTGCCGAAATCCTGCATGTCGTCGCCAGCGGCCAGCGCATCGTCAACGAGCATTTGCTCCACTCCGGAGTCGAGGTCGGTAAAGTCAAAGGAATTTTCTTCGGCGAAATCCTTGGGCAACAGTTTGAATACCAGGGGCCGCAATTCTTCACCTTGCTTTTTGGCGTCGAAAACGTCGTCGCCCTGGGGCAGAACAAGGACCTGAGCTTTTTTATGCAAGGCCTGCCACTGCTTTTCGAGCGCTGGAGCTTTGCCGTCGCGTCCGTCCGTGTAGCCGACCACCACAATGCAGGCCATGGCGTCTTTCAAGGCCGCCGCGGCCTCTTCTGAGGGGGCGTCTTCGGGGGCGCGTATGGTGAGTATGGTACAGCAGTCGCCGAGTTCCTGTTCCGCGTAGCAGGCGGCGAGTTCGTCCGGCAGGCAGATGATGGGGGCGGACGGGTCCTTGGGGGCGGGGCGCAGTGCCGTGGCGGGCTGAGATCCCTTGATGAGGATGTCCTTGCTGTTGTCGGTGAGCGGTTCGAGGGGGGAGCACGGACGCAGGGTGATGCTGGTGACGGTTTTCCCGTCAAAGGTCGGAAATACCAGGCCCATGGGAATGGCCAAGGGCTCTTTGTCTTTCAACCCCCAGGCAGCGGCATCGTATTCGGTGTCCATGGGATGCGCGCCGATCCAGGTATTGGAACGCAGAAACACTTCGTCAAAGCCGAGTTCCGTCAACGCGTGCGCGACACGGTTGTTGAAGAGCAGATGCTTGCGGCATTTGGATGCGAAATACCAGGCGCGTTGTTTCCAGCTCAATGCAAGCGACGGATCGTTTTCCCGTGCCACTTCCAGCTCATCTTTTGACGGGGGCAGCTTCATGCCGTGCTTTTCAAAGGATTTTTTCAAATCTGAAATGGCGTCGGCCTTGTCCTGGGCGCTTTTTTGAAAATTCTTGTCGATTTTGTCGATGCGGCGGTCCATGCCGTTCAGCAGCGTATCTGTCGAAACCGGACAGGTCCCCAGTTTTTGAATCAGTTCCTGGCGGGTTGCAGTCATCGATTGGCGCATTTGCTGGGCGAACTGCCTGGCTCTGGCGATATCGCCGGCCTGTTGCAGGCTGCGCTCTCTGGCATTGAGCGTGGGAACAGGCAGCTTTCCTTCGGCGGCGAGTTTTGCTTTTTGAATATCTTTGGGCAGCTGTTTGATACGGATGATGGCTTTTTGGGCTTCCGCCTTGGCCTCCTGCAACTGCGCTTGAACTTTGGGATCCGGCTCCATAGGCATGAGGTGCGCGGTTTTCATGATTTCATGGTATTCTTCCAGGGACTTGGGCTTGTCGGATACGTTTTCCGTACGTATCAGCACGCGTACCATGTCTTCGTATTCCTCATCGGCCATACGCGTCATGCCGCGATAAATGGCCACTCCCTTCAATACGGAGGGCAGAAACCAGACCGTGTCTATGTTCAGGTCCACTTCTTCAAACAGGGTTTCATGCTTTCTATCCAGCGGAAACAGTCGGAAATCCTTTTTCTTGGAAACGAACAGCCGGACGCGTTTGCCCGGCAGCTGTCCCTGGATGCACGCATGTTCCGGATGCATGTTGTGGATGGTGAACTGTTCGGAAGGATTGAAAAAGCCCCGGATGTGCTGGTCGGGGTAGGCCGCGTTGAAGTACATGGGGTCTGTCTTTTCCGGGTAGCCCAGGGGCCAGCGTTCCTTGACCCATTTTTCATTGAACTCCCCGAGCATCTTTGTCCGTTGGGGCCAGGTGGGATTCAGGGGGCCGAAGCTCGAGGGCAGCGGCTTGCTTTCCGGCGAGTCTATAAGGCGTCCGGGATTCTCCACATTGGGCGCCGGGCGGTACTTGTTGCCCTGTTCGTCTTCCAGTTCCACGAACCCTTTGCCCAATGGATTGGAGGCAAAGTCCTCGCCGCCATAGGCAGTGCGCCAGGAAACAGGCATTTCCGTAAAGGGTTTTGCTTTGGTCAGGTAGCCGTTTTTCCAGCTGCGGTCGCCGAAAATCCAGAGTTCCTTTTCCACCTGGCCGATACGCACCCAGACTTTTGAAGCTTCCCGTGTCTCTCCCTGGGGGGCGAAGCACGAGCCGGTGACGAGAAACTCGCCGGTCTTTTTGGGAAATCCCATGTCGAAATCAAAATCGCGGCCCATGATGTCCGTGAGATCCGTCCAGAGCTCCTGTTCGCCATGCAGTTTTCCCGGAGTGAGCAGGTCAAAATACAGGGAGACCCCCATGGACAGATAAAGCGTTTCATCCAGTTCCACGGGCTTGATAAAGAGAGAATGCTGGGTGTCCTTGAATATTTTCATATATGACAGCCGGTCAAATTTGATTGTTGTTGGTGGACGCGACAACTTTGAGGCCGAACAATTTTCTGAATTTGGCAGCGCCTTTTTTGACTGCGGCCTTCAAGTTGATTTTGCAGCCGTCGATGTCCTGTTTTGTTTTGGCGAATCCGAGGCTGACCAATCCGCTGTCCACAGCGACTATTTTCAAGCCCTTGAGCTTTCGGAACGTATCGAGCCGGATGGCGATGACACGGGCTTCGGCCGCTTTTGCAGAAAATTTGAGCAAGACTATGCCGATTTTGACGATGCCCAGGGAAGCGGAGGCTCCCACGGCTTTCGCACTGGACATTTTGCAAGAAATTTTGACGTTTTTTTCGCTGTCCTTTGTTTTTTTTGATGAAGAAGCGCAGGCCTCATAGAGTACGAGCGTATTCCCCCAAATGGCACAGGCGTCATACTCCTCGTAGGCCTTTGTCAGGATTTCTTCGTCAGTGGGGGTTACCTCAATGGTGGAGTTCGTGTTGTTGTTTGTCGCTGCGCCATTGGTTATCAGAGCGTATTGTTGTTTATAGGCTCTTGTATCGTTCCCCGTCAGGCTGAACGTATCGGCGCCTGTGGTGGAAGTGCTGGAGGCCCCTTTGACGGTTTTAGACGCGTTGTTGCCTATGGATGTTTTCTGGTTGCTGCCGATGGTATTCTGCTGGTTGCCCTGCGTACGCATGGTGATGCCGGCCAGGGCGCCGCTGGCGGCCGCGCCGAGATGTATGGTGCTGGAGGACGAGGGCGAAGACATCCGCAGGCTTTCCGAACCTTCCTTGTTTTCGAATTGCAGCTGGTTCTGTCCCGCCGTACGCAGCACGCACTGCGTATTGTTTCCCGAGGTCACACTGCTTTTTTGCTGCGGGTTGGGCAGGGTGCCGACAATGACCGGGCGGTCCGGGTTCCCGTCCACATAGGCCAGAACTATTTCGGTGTGTTTCAGCAATGGAAAGTGGAAGCCAAAGTCCTTTCCCACGTATGGCTGGGCCAGACGTATCCAGTGGGACGCCTGGCCGTCAGTCGCGCCTGAGATATCAAAGGGCAGAACAACCTTGTAGCGCCCCTGGGAATCCACCTCGGCGTATTTCCCGCTTCCTTTGGCGTCTATGCGGGCATGCAGCGTTCCATGGATGCGGGGCAGAACGGTTTTACGCACCGGTCTGAAGGACGTATCCGCCGGGATGGCCTCGAACCGGTTGGTATAGCCGGACTGCAGTTCGCCGAGTGAAGCAGCGCCCAAACCGGAAGTGCCTTCATAATTTTGCCTCCCCGTATGGGTCAGGCTCGTAACAAGAAAATCGCGATTGAACGCGTTGTTGAAGTGGTCCCTGAGCGTCATCTGAAAGCCGGTCTGAATCAGGGACGAACTGGAGTCCCCTTGGAAGAGCCGCAGTCCGCAGGCGATTTCTTCAGCCCGTACGCGGGCCAGTAAATCCGCTTCGGCCTGGCTGACCAGGTCTTCGGAATAGGAATAGACCTGCCCTTTGCCCGAATCGGAAACCGTTGCCTGGCCCTGGAAAAATACATCCGGCTTGCGGTAATTGAAGTCCCGGATACGCGCGCTTTGGGGGCCGAGAGATGTCTTGCAGGTGCAGCGGGTCACCACGCTGTTGCGGAAGGACTGTTCCAGGCCGGATTGGGGCGCATAGGGCAGGGGATCGAGTCCGGGAGCGGCCTGTCGGGCGATCATGCTGTCCGTTATGATGATTTTTTCCGCATAACCGCTTTGATCGAAAAAATAGGTCATACCGTAATATTCGAGCCAGCGGGCAATGAACGAGTAGTCGTCTTCCTCGTATTGGCAGATGAATTCCCGCAGGGGGTAGTCCTTTTCCAGGCGGAATTCAAAGCTGGAGCTGTCGATATTGTTTTGTTGGATGACTTCGCTGATGCAGGTTTTGATGCTTTTGTTGATGAAAACGCGGTTGGAGCGGACGTATTTGAGGCGTTCCAGGCGCGGACCGAGCAGCAGTTGATAGTGCGGTCTTTGCGAGTGTTCGCCGATGTATCTGAACAGCAGCGGCACGCCGTGGATGGTTCGTTCTTCCTGGCCTTTTTTCAGTTGCAGGGCGGCCTTTCCAGCCAGAACATCGGCCGGATTGCAGTGGCGCGACGCAGTGAGGGTGAGCATGAAGTGGTAGCAACTATTCAGGGCCTCTGTCCCTGTAAATTGCACCACACTGAACGTGTCGTCAGGGAGGCCATCCAGATGCAATGAGAAGTGCGTATCGTGATGCGGCAATGTCGTCATCTGTCTTCTCCCTAAAAACGCAGCATCAATGCGGAGATGCCTTTATAGGTACTTGACAATTTATTTTTGAAAGAGCTGACATCAATATCAACGCCTTTTATGACTGTACCTTTTGTCTCTTTTCCATCCTTGGCAATCCAGAGATCAAATTTCAGTGCTTCAAAAGCGCCTTTGCTCAGGCCAAATTCGAGCCGTATCCCATATCCTGAGGCGCATACCGCTTTGATGCTCAAAAGTTCCAGCTCCAGAGCTATTTTGATTCCCGGCACCAGTGATGCCTCAGCGCCTTTTGCGGATACGCCTCCCACGGAGGTTGCCCCGAAAGACCATTGAGTCGTGGATGTTTTGGCGCCTATGGCCGTTTTTTTGAACCAACTGGCTTTGCATTCAAATGTAAATTCACGCTTTATTATTTTTGTTTCAGTGCTTGTCGATGAAGTGTTTGTCAGCAGTTGTCCCGTTGTGGATGTGTAGGCAGGGGTGAAGAATTGGAAAGACTCATTGTAGTTTTCTTTTCGCTGCCCCTCGCAGCTGTCCTGTTGCGTACCCAGTATGGAATAGTTTGCCGCTCCGGTTACAGCGCCGGCAAATGTGTTCTTGTAAATCCGGGTGGAGTTTCCGCTGACCGTCTGTTGCTTGTTGCCGGAGATGGTTTCGGCAAAATTTGTGACCACCTTGTTGTACAGGTTGCCTTCGGTCCCCATTTCAATGCCCTGGCCGCTGCTGCCGCCGCCATCCATGGCGGCGCCGAGGCGCATGAAGGTGTTTTGAGTGGAGGACGAGGCTACCAGCCCCTGGCTGCCTTCCGTATCTTCCATGTGCAGTTTGTTTTTTCCGCTGGTGGTGATGTTGCACATGGTCTGGTTGCTTTGCGTTACCTGGCTCATATGAGTCGGATTGGGAGCCACGCCTTGAATCGCCGGACGGCTGGGATCGCCGTCCGTACAAAACAGCAGGACGTCGGTTCCCTTATGTACGGGGAAGTGCAGGCCGTGCTCGCTTCCGCCGTACGGTTGCGTCATACGCAGCCAGGAGGAGGCTTTGCCGTCGGGTTTTCCGGAAAGGTCGAATGGCAGCTCGACCTTGTAGCGTCCTTGTTCGTCCAGTTCCGCGTATTGGCCGCTCTGGGCCGCGTCGATTTTTGCGTACAGCAACCCGCAGGTGGGCACTCTGCGTGAGATGCGCGGTGGCCGGTATTGCTTGTCCGCCCGCAGGGCGGTGATCTGGTTGCTGTAGCTGAAGCGTACGTCCGGCGTTGTATCGGACAAGAGCCCTGCCGAGGAGGTGTAGGCATCCTTGATGGATGCAGAAAGCTTGTTGGCTTGGTTGCCGAAATGGCGGACCCGTGTGGCCAGATAAGACTGGTTGAACTGTGCGTCGGGATGGTTCTGGAGGGTGAAAAGATGGCCTGAGCCCACAAAGGGCGCAAAGGAATTGAATGCCAGCACCTGTTCGTGGCTTTGCAGCTCTTCCGCCTTGATTTGGGCCTGCTGTCTGGCTTCGGTGTTGTTGCGTACGTGCCGGCCGTAAAAATATCGTTCGCCCTGGCCGTCGGGCGATACAGGAAGCGTGGCTTCCGGGGGGAGTTCGGGCTTTTCGTAGTTGTAGTCCCTGAGGCGTATCTGCTTGGGCGGAAGAATCCATGCGGATTCCAGTGATGTGACCGCGTTGGCAGAGCCTACGGGCTCCAGGCCGGTATGAGGCGAAAAGTGGAGGTTCTCAGCTCCATCCGGCTCCCTGAGCACGCTGTTGCTGTCGGTGAAAATGAGTTTTTGCTGTTTCCCGTCCTGTTCGAAAAAGAAAAACAGACCGTTACGTTCCGTAAGACGTCGCAGGAAATGCAGGTGGGTTTCTTTGTACTGGCAGGTTATAGATTGCTGCGGATATTGGTTTAGCAGCCGAAAGGCATACTCAGCAGTGGAAAGTCCCGTATCCGTCAGCAGCTGCCCCAGGATATCCGGCAGGCTCTTGTCCAGAAATACCTGGTTGGAATGCATGTAATGGAGCAGATAGAGCTTGGGGACCAGTTTTATTTGATAAAAATAGGTGGTTCCAACTCCGTGCAGCAGTTCGATGCTGGTCAGAATTCCTGAAAACGTTCGGGTCTTGTTGGCGAAGGCGATTTCCAGGCTCGCATCGGATTTGATGAGGGCGTCAATGTTCGGAAGCAATTGGGGGCTGGCAAGCAGTACGAGGAAAGAGTAGCAATGGTTGATGGCCTCCTTTCCTGTAAAGCAGACAACTTCGGGCTGTTCCCCGGGCCACTCGGAAAGTGTCACCGTGTGCTTGAGATATTGCGTATTGTGCATGCCGTCTTCCTGTAGTGGTCCTGCCTAGTTGTCGTGTTTTGTGGCCTGAACGGCATTTTGCTGGGCGGAGGCGCCGATTTTGACCCCGTCAATTTCCGTTTTCTTTGATTTATCGTCGCTTTCAATAGCTAAAAAAGCGATTTTACAAAGCGTCATGCCCAGTTTTTTCTTATACGCTCCCACTTTGATCAGGGCGGCGAGTCCGAAATCCACAAGCACCACATCCACTTTTGTATCATGGATGTTCCAATTTGCGGTCGTATAGCTGGCCGAAGCGCCGACCGCTCCGGCGGATGCGCTGGAGTATTTGAATTCAAAGAAGGTGTAAGAGCAGCTGGCGCCGTTAGCTTCGCAGGAAAAACCGCCCACCAGTTCGATACTGTTGTCGGATTTATACAGTTCTTTCAGGCTGACTTCTTCAGTGGTGCCGGAAATTTGTTGAATTGAGTCGGAAGTGATCAGCACGTTGTTCATCAAGCGCGTACGTTTTGGAGTAACCATCCGGCGCCCGCCGGAAAAGTTCCGGGTGACCGCGTCCAGGGCCGTGAGCGTATAAGTGGTTTCAAATGTCTGGTCTGTATCGCCATGGACGGTTTCCGTATTGTTCCCCATGACGTTTTTGCTGCGGTTGCCCGAGACGCTGCTTTCCTGTGTGCCCCCGATCTGTGTGATTTCATTTTGATTGACGGATATCGTGCTGTCCCCCTGCGTCTCCATGGTGATTCCCTCCACGCCGGAACCGCTCCCGGACGGCGAACCGATGCGCAGTCCGGTGCTCATGGTGGGGGATTCGAGATAAATGCTTTCGCCGGACTTCTGGTCTTCCATGTGCAGCTTGTTCTGGCCGCTGGATGTCAGCAGGTTTCCGCTGGGGTTTTTTTCGGTCACCAGGCTCGGATTGTCCGGGTTGGGAGCCGCTGCAACGATAATCGGCCGATCCGGATGGCCGTCGATGTGCGAAAGCAGGACCTCGGCGTCCTTGTGCAGGGGAAAATGCATGCCGTGGTCGGATCCCGCGTAAGGCTGCATCATGCGTACCCAGGATGAATGACCGCCGTCCCGCCTTTCTTCGAGATCAAAGGGCAGTTTGAGCTTGTAGCGTCCCTCCTCGTCCAGTTCGGCGTATTTTCCGCTTCCGGCAGCGTCGATCTTGGCACTGAGCAGGCCGAGGATACGCGGCGTCTTGGTTCGCCGGTGGGGCCGGTACTGCACCGATGCCGGGACCGCAACCACCTGGGACTGATAAGGAATCTGCTGCTCTTCGGGATGCTGCGAAAGTCCCGCCCAGGGAGCCCGCATGCTTTTGCCGCTGTGCCGTACTTCCAGCGCAAGGTAGTCCTGGTCGAATTTCTGCTGAAAGTGCCCCTTGAGCGCGAACGTATAGCCCGGGCGGAAATAGGGGCTGTTGCTGACCGCGTTGAACCGTTCGCGGCGGGAGAGCATTTCCTCGGAGCGAAGTTTGAGAAGCGTTTTTCCGTCGCTGTGTCCGAAATAATGTTCGCCGTAGAGATATTCGGTCTCAGGACCATCCGTTCCCGGCAATGTGGCGCTGACGTGGAGGTTCAGGTCGGGTTTGGCATAATTATAGTCTTTGAGCTGAATTTTTCCGGGCGTGTGGTCTTTTTTGCAGGAAAAAAATTGTATCGTATCCAGAGCGTGATCGTGATGCATTCCGGTGGGCGTATGGAATAGAAAGGTTGATTGCTCCGGATGCTCCGGAAGGTGTTCATGCGCTATCATGGAATCGCTGAAAACGACTTTTTCGCCCATGGGCGTCTGTTCGAAGTAGAAGTAGATCCCGCTGTGTTCGATAGAACGCAGAATAAAGTCGAAGTCAGTCTCGTTGTACTGGCAGATGTATTCTTTTTTTGGGTAGCTTTGAGTGAATTTAAATGCGTAGCTGTGGGGATCCTGTTGCGCGTTTTGCAGAACCGCCTGAACAAGTTGCTTGATGTCTTTGTCCAGGAGAATGTTGCTGCCCCGCGACAAGGTCGTAAGCCAGAGCCGGGGAACCAGGGTGGCCGTGTAAAAGGCGTAATCCCCCTGCGCCTGCAACTGCTCGAAACAGGAAACCACGCCGTGATAGACCATCTCCCGTGCCTGGACAGGCTGGATTTCAAACCGGGCCTTGGCTCCGATCAGCACATCGGGAGGGACTTCCGTGTCTTTGCTGGCCAGGGTGACGCTAAAGGAATAGCACGTGTTCAGCCCTTCCTTTCCCTGAAAGGAAACCACTGAAAACCTGCGGTCCGGATGCTCATCCAGGCCGAAAAAAAAGGCCGTATGCTGCTGGTCCATATCTGTCACTCGGGTGTTATATCCATAGAAAAACCGAATGGGAATTATCGTACACGATAGATATGGCAGTTCCGTGACAAATCAGAGGTGTGGAAAAATATTACGGATGGGGAAATGCTTCGAACGGCACACAGGGATCCGGGGCCGTGCGATCCGGTAAGGCGAAGGAGATGTAATTCCGAAGGCATCCGCTAGCTGGGGCGGTGGATGGTCGTGCGGCAGCCTATTCTGGGCGAACGGCAGCCGCAGGGGAAAGCGACACCGCATACGCAGGATTTCGCCTGTTCAGGTCACGGCAACAGGGATGAAGCGCCAGGCAGCCCAGCAGCCCGATAGCCCGAGTAATACGCTTTTCCGCCTTTGGAGCGTCATTGCCTGCAGGCAAAAGCGGCGTTTAGTGCAGAGGGGCGTCTGACTTATGCGGCGCGGCGCTGAATCTGATTATTTCAACCAGTTCACTCTTGGAAACGTTCGCTGCGTTTGCCAGCAGGTCCAAGGCATTCCGCATTTTGAATTCATAGTCGATGAACCTGTCGCTTCGGGGCAAGGTCAGGGATTCGTCCTGATCGTTGGTGTAGATATATACCTTGCTGCACGCAGAGCAGGCCTGCTTTTTCCATCCGTTGCTTTGCAGGTAGGTTATCATCTGGTCCAGACTGGGAAGATCGCTGTTGGTCGCCATGGGCATCTCCTTTCAATGGGCAGATTCCCCATACTGTATCCAGCTCCGCTGCGACAGGCAAGTGCGCGTGTGGCAAATGCATCTTCCGGCGGTGTATGTCTGCAGCGGCCCGTGCGGTTCCGGAAAGGGCATGCAGTATAGGGGCTTGGTTAGAAGAGAAGCGGGGTGAGCAGGGAAACAGGCAACAGCGCAAGGCAGGCCAGTATCAGGATCACCAACAACCGAACAAGGTGCAAGCGTTGTTTTTCAAGCGCCATCCCATAGGCGGAAAGATCGCTGAAAAAATATCCGAAGCGGCTGGTTCTGGAAACAAAAGAACGGTTTGCCCCGTAGCAGGTTGGTTTTTTGCCCTGCCTGGCAATCATTCTGCTCAAGGTGAAATGGAATTTTACCCAAAAGAGCAAAAAAAAGGAGAAATAGAGGCATAAAGCAAAAAAATAGCCCGAAAGGATCCATGTCAGAACAGTCATGCTGTTTTCAAAAGGGTATAGAGCAAGTGGTGTTCTTTTGATTGTTTTCTCGGCAGTACGGGCATACAAAAAAGGACGGCCGAGAAGTCAGCCGCCCTTTTACTATTCCGCAACTCCCGAGCGTCTCGGGAATGTTTCCGTGATGCGGTTACGGATGGCGGTGCCGGTGCTCTTGTTCGTTGCCGATCAGTCCGCCGGCAATTCCGCCCAGCGCACCGCCGACAGCGGCGCCCACGCCCACGCTTCCGCCGGAAAGGGCGCTGATGCCCAGGCCGGCGGCAGCACCGATGCCCGCGCCTGAAAGCGCACCCTGCTGCGTTTTGCTCATGTTCGTGCATCCTGTGGAAAACAGGAGTGTCGCGAAGAGAGCCAGGATAACGAGGTATTTCATATCGCTTTCTCCTTGTGCAAGACTTAGTTCTTTTCGGCCTTTATGTGGGGCAGCGCGATTTCGACAAACATGACCTCCACAACAGGACGATTCAGTTTGTCCTTATGCGTGGCGTAATAGCTGTCCAGGGCGGTGCGTATATCTGTCATGGTCAGGCCCTTGAAACCGGCGATCCAGGAGTCGATCAGACTTTTGTCATCAGGAATATTCGCGCCGTTCTGGACTTCGTGTTCCAGCTTGATGATGGTGCCCATGCCCAGCAGAAAAGCGTTTTTTTCATCAACCGTGGAATGGGTCCAGTGTTTTCCGTTGACTACGGGCATTTTGTTCTTGGCGAACGAGGGGCCCGGTGCCGCCAGCAAGATGACGCAAAAGGCAAAAACCAGCAGTAGCATATGACGCATGAGGCATTCCTCCCTGCAATGCAAACCAGTGTTTGGATAAAGAATACAGGATTCAGTCACAAAATTGTTTCAGCCGTTATCTGCATCAATAGCGCATCGCCAGAGCGGAGTAAACCGCATGTTTTCTGTTCACCTGCACCATACGCGGGGCAGGATTTGCCACGGATCGTCCCACAAACCGGCCCGGCGCAACGGATAAGGATATTTCCAGCGACTTTACGGGGAATTGAAGCTGTGTCATGGAACAGTTGTCATGCTGAAAGCCCCCAGGAGCAGGTGGGCCGGGTGCGGCGGGGGGCAATTGTGGTGAGATGTGTTTCTCTATTGTGTTGATCGGAGGAGGCAATTTGAAATGGAATTCAGGAAACCGTTGCAACTTTTTCTTGCGGGATTCTGCCTTGTGGTGTGCTGTTCGTGCACCTGTGCCGGGCCCCAGGGCGTACGGCAGGCTGCGCCGGTGCAGCCCGCCGCCTGCCACGGTGAGCTCCTGTTGCGTACGGAGCTGTTTTTCGGGCTGTCGGTGCAGAATCCGGACGGCACCGACGCGCAAGTCTCCGAACAGCAGTGGCAGGACTTTGTGGACCGCGTTGTCACGCCGCGCTTTTCGGACGGTCTGACCGTGTTGGACAGCAGAGGGCAATGGCGGCACCAGGGACGTATCGTCAAAGAAAAAGGAAAAGTGCTGTATTTGCTGCATCCCTTGCCCGGTACCGGCCGGACTGACGACGCCGACCGCAAGATCGAGGAAATCCGGGAGATCTATAAACAACGTTTCCATCAGGATTCGGTGCTGCGTACGACCATTCCGGCTGGAGTATCCTTTTAGCATAGCTCTCCAGCCTTTCTTTCCCCGTATCACACAGATTCCTGTGCGGCTTTTGAGCCTGCACAGTGTCTGAGGTAACGAATTGTATTGTAAAATAGTACTGTAATATAATAATTACGTACTGTGTAAGAGCGTAATATGGTATAAATTGATTTATATTGGCTCGTTTTATCCTCCCACCAAAGAACTCGACTTACCTTATTCCGTATAGTAAGCAAACATGCATGAACAATTAGGCTGTGTCTTTGAATGCTTTTTTGAGATTTCATGGCCTATTTAATACATCTTTTCCGTTGTTATTACGAAACAAGTGCAGAGCCGTTTGCGTTCCTCAGGTGAATTATGGCCATGTTTCAGTACAAAATGCTGGATGGAAGCGGCGAAGTACGTAAGGGCACGGCCGCATTGCCCTTTGACGATATGGTCATGGCCATGCGCTATCTCGAACGCCAGGGCGGCACGGTTCTGGCCATCGATCCTTTGGGGCCGGGGCGGCGACTGGTGTACGGACTCCTGGTACCGCCGGGGCGCGTCCGACGCAAGGAACTGGCCGAGATGCTCAACAATCTTGGAATAATGCTGCGAGCAGGTGTGCCTATTCTCAGCGCCCTGCAGGAAATTGAAGAAGACGGGGACAACCAGGCCGTGGGCAAGGTCGTACGTTTTATTCGTACGGACATCGAAGGCGGACAGACGCTTTCCGAAGCCATGGCGCGTCAGCCCCGGTTGTTTTCGCCCCTGGTGCTGAACATGTGCCGTATCGGTGAGGAAACCGGCCTTCTGGATGCCATGCTCAAGAAATCGTCCGAACATCTGCTGCATATCGAACAGATCTGCAGCACCACACGGCGCGGTTTGCTCTACCCGTGCTTCCTCGCCTTGGTGGTCGCGGGCGCGTCCGCGTTTTGGTTTTTATACGTCGTACCGCGCCTGGTGCGGCTGTTTCAGGATATGGATCTGCAGCTGCCCCTGATGACCCGCCTGGTTATCAGGCTTTCCGAACTCTTCCAGGGGTATTTTTTGCAGATTATGGTACTGGTTCTGCTGGCGGTACTGCTGCTTTGGCAGGGGCGAAAACGCTTTTCCGGTTTGCGCCTTGGGCTGGACGCCTTGTTGTTGCGGATTCCGCTGGTTAAAGACGTGATCCAGACCGCGGCCGTGGCCCGGATCAGCGAAAATTTGGGCATTCTGATCGGCGCCGGCATCGGCATTCTCCGTACGCTGGAGATAGTGGCCGAGTCTGTGGGGAATGAAGTCTACCGTCTGCGTTTGTTGCGGGTGGGCGATGCCATTCGCAGCGGCTCCACGCTGGCGGACGGTTTGCGCCAGGCCCGTGCCGTGCATCCGTTCGCCATTCGTATGATTTCCGTTGGCGAGCAGTCCGGCCGTATTGAAGAGCAGACCCGTTATGTGGCGGATGTCTACCGCGAGCGACTGGCAGGGCTGGTGGAAGTGCTTTCCAAAAGTCTGGAACCCCTGATGCTGGTATTGTTGGGGGCGGTGTTCGCCATGCTCATCGGCGGTCTGTTGCTGCCCGTTTACGACCTGCTGGGAAATTTGCACTGATGGGGGGCGGCATGGGGGTGGGGCGTTGGGTCCTGGGAATATTGCTGTGTTGCCTGTTCGCGGCTGCGTCCTGGTACGCCGTCCGGGCGTTGCACCAGGTCCGCAGCGCCGATGAAAGCGTGGCCGTGCTCTCGGTCGCCCTACAGCGTACGCGCGCCGCACAAAAACGCTTGCAACTTTGCCGGACGCATGTGCGACAGGCCGCAGCGTTGCTGGCGCATGCCCGAGCTCTGGGGCTGGATCCGGACCTCTGGATGCGATCTTCGTTCAAGCTGGATACGGGGCGCGAATTGGATGTGTTGCTGTCCGAGGATCCGTTGATCAAACGCCTGCGCCTGGAAAAAGAGCGTATCGTCAAGGAGCAGGGCGATACGCGGGCCCTTATCAATCGGTCCGGCAATCCGCCGGAGCAACGCTTGCAGCTGGAACGTATCGCGGACAAGGAATCCGGGAACCTGTTACAGCAGCTGGAGGACCGGCTGCGAAAACGTCGTCAATGGATCGAAACCCGGACCCAGTATACAGGCAAGGCCGTGGTTGGCCTGTTGAACGACCTTTCCGATTCCTCGCAGGGAGCCTGGTTCGCTCCGGATTTTTTTGAGCTGGTGCGCGTATCCGCGGACCGGTACGAGGTACGGGCCCAGGGAACTTTTTTGGCGCCGCAGCAGGCAGGGGGCAAAAATGCCGGGGCGGCGCCATGAGTGACAAAAAACTGGGGCTGTTTGAGTTCAGCCCGTATCCGGAAGCGGCAGAGGACGCTGGCGACCGGAAAAAAAACGGCCCGCAGGTGGATCTGATCGGCGATACGCCCCTGCTTTTGGAGTCGGAGAGTCCTCAGGAGGAACTGCCGCCGCAGCAGGATGGCACTGATGCCGCAGACGTTGCAGACACCGCGGTAAGCCTGGAAACGCGCTTCGAAACGCCGCGCTACACCCCGTTTGTGTTCGAATCTTCCAAAGACAGGATGCTGTTCACTGAAAAGCGCGTACGCCGGGTGGATGAACGTATCGGGCATGACGGCTTTTTGTTGTTTATCAAGGACTTTCACACGGCCACGAGCACCGGCGTGCTCCGGTTGCAGGGGGCGAGCAAATACGCGGACGTCCTGGCCAGAAAAAAGTTGCAGGAACAGGGCGAATTGTCCGCTTCCGAACAATTGCTGCTTTATGGGGTCCGGCGGGAGCGCGGCCGGGAATTCAGCGTATTGTACCAGGTCGTGCCCAGGGAGGCCTTGCGGGCCGTGGAGCAATGTTGCAGCAGTCATCCCGGAGGAATGCAATACGCGGACTCGCTCGGGCTGCTGCGGGGCGTGCTTGCCAGAGAAAGCAAACATGCGCGGGGGCGGGACTCCCGAGGATTCCGGGCCTGCGCTCTGCGGGTGCCAGGGGCATTGCTGCTGCTGGTGGCGGAAGACCGGCGCTTCGTGCTGGCCGGACGCTATCCGTTCATGGATTCCAGCCCTCGTTCGCTTTCCGGCTGTCTGGCGGCGCTGCGGCGGGATGTTGACGCGGCTTGTGGAGCGGGTTCGGGCGGCTCTGTGGTGGACATCCGGCTGGTGGAAACGGGCGTCCGTGAGGGGGCGGAAGGACAGCTTGCCGCTGCCGCGTCCGGACTGCAGGGCTTCGAACTGCTGCCTCCCTGTATCCTGGAGGTCGCCCAGGGTGGGGCGTATCTCTCGGCTTTGCCTGAATTTGTGGAAGATTTTTCACTTTCATACGCGCTGGGTCCAGCCCCGGAAAAGCTCTTGCGGCCGCTGGAACGTTTCGAAAAGCCGGTTTGGGCGCTGCTCTGCGCAGGAATCCTCTTTGCCTGTTGTGTTGGCTGGTTTGCGCTACGGCAAGCGCGGACACTGGAGTCACATGCAACGGCGCTCCGTCAGGAGCTGCGCCGCACGGCGGCCGTGCCCGCGGACATTCCCCGGTTGCCCGCGGGCGGATTTTCAGACAGAGCCGCCCTGGCCGGTTTGCTGAACCGGGCTGTCGGCAGTCTGAGTCTGGCCGCTGTCTGGAACAGGCTCGGCGCGGCAAAGCCCGAGGCCTTGAGCGTGACCAGCCTGAAGCTGGCGTACGCTCCGGAAAAGGTGCGGGTCGTATTGCATGGGCGCGTCTATGCGGAACTGCAGGCCAGCCAGGAGCTGGTGTTGGAGTTTATCGAGCGCCTTCGTGCGGACCGCGCGTTCATTCTGGCGCATGAATTGAAACTGTCCGGCGGTGGCGAGCAGTTTTTGTCTTTGGAACTGGAATATCTCAATCAGGAAAGGGGGAAATGATGCACCCGGCGCGCCGCCAGATTCTCTTGCGTTGGGCCGTCTATTTGCTGGCCTTGCTGAGTCCGCTTGTATGGTGGTGGACGGCTGCGGGTGCTCTTGTGCCGGCTGTCGCGCCACCCCAGGCGCCGGACCTTGGCCTGCCCGCACTTGCTGACGAGCAGGTCGTGGCCCGTTGCGTGGCCACGTTGGAGCGAGTTCGGCGGGAACAGGCCGCCGGCAGACTCCCCGGGCCGGTGCGCGCATCGTTGCGGCTGCTGAGGGAACCACGCGGCAGGGCTCTGGATTTCGATGATCTGAATCTGGAGCAGATCCTGGCGTATAAATGGCAGAAAACCGAACGGCTGCCGCATCTGAGTCTTGTGTTTTTTTCAGGAACCAACCGTATGGCGGTCATTGACGGCAAAGTCGTCCGCCAGGGCAGCCGCCTGTGGGACGGCAGCCGCGTACTGCGTATCGAACGCAACGCCGTAGTGCTGGGAGGCAGGGGCAGGATCCGGCGGATTCCCTGGCACGATCCGCGGCAGGTGCGTCTGAGCAGGAGCGGCTCATGAAAACGGCCGGGCTGCGTTTTTTGTTGTTGGCGGTTGCCGTGCTTTGTCTGTGCGTCTGCTCCTGTACGCAGAAACAAGACCAGCTCAAGGGCAAGCTCGGGTACGAGGAGCTGTACAAAAACGCCAAACTTGAAAACCAGCGTTTGCGGGAACTGCGCGAGCGCGAACACGAGATGGAAGTGGCCAAAGCGCCGACGCTGCCGCCCCTCGAACCTTTGGCGCCGCGTTACAACCCTTTGGACGAGGTGCGCATCTCCATTTCCATGCAGCAGGAGACCTTGCACGATATTTTGTTCGTGGTGGCCCGAAACGCGGGGCTGAATCTGGTCATCGAACCAGGGGTCAGCCTGAACAACCGGGTGACCATCAGTTTCGAAAACGCGAAATCCTCTATCGTGATCAACACTCTGCTGCGCGCCTACGATCTGGCCTGGGAGGTGGCGGACAACGTACTCTACGTCAAGTGCTTCGTGGACAAAACTTTTGACCTGGGCTTTCTGAATTCCAAAACCACCATGGAAATCAAAAGCGGCGGCAACATCTTCGGCACCGTGGACGTTCAGGACGGCAACCTCGGCGACATGCAGGGCAGCGTCCGTATCGAGGGCGTCATGGGCAAGGCCCGGGAAGAGGATTCGCTCTACGAGCAGCTTTACCAGAACGTGACCAGCATCATCAACGAGTATCCACAGCCTGCACAGAACCAGATTTATTCCGAAAGTTTCCGTACGGGCGGACAGTCCGGCGCCAAACACAACAAGTCGAAAAATACAGAGGCGGACGAGGCGCACAGCGAATATTCCGGGAGCGTTTCCAGCCGGCGCAGGGTGGAAACCGGCCAGGGCGTGCCTTCTGACGTCATAGACAAGCGCAACGGGACCTATGTGCTGGATTCGGTGGCCGGTACGCTGTTCGTGAAGAGCACTCCGGCCAAGGTCAAAGCCGTGGAGCGGCTGATCGACAATCTCAAATCCAAGCTGACGCGCCAGGTGGTCATCGACGCGCGGATTCTGGAGGTGACGCTGAGCGACAGCTTTTCTTTCGGCATCGACTGGAACTACGTGGCTAACGAACTGGTCAACGACAGCATTCTCGGGCTGAATATCGGCTGGAACGGCCAGTCCAGCAGCCCGGTGATATCCATTCCGGATAATTTTATTTCCAGCTCGTCGGACGCGCCCTCGGTCATTTCCCAGAACGGCACCACCGTATCGCAGGGAACGCATCTGCTCGACGCCACCATCGAGGCTCTGGAAACCTTCGGCGGCATCAAGGTTATCTCCAGTCCGCATGTACGGACGAAACACGGCCAGCCCACGTTGCTGACTTCTGGCCGGATGGTAAAATACGTGGATTCCGTGGAGCGGAATCTGGACAATACGTCTTCGGGTGTGGACAGCATCAGCTATACGGTCGAGACCGCCAAGATCTTCGACGGCATCATGCTGGGCGTTTTGCCCTTTATCAATGCCGATGGCAGCGTGGACATGCAGATTTTTCCCATTAAAAGCCAGGTGGACGAGAGCAGCCTGAGCCTGGTGGAAGTGGCGGACGGCGTATACATCAGCCTGCCCGAAGTGGATATCAAGAACATCAGCACCAGCGTTAGGGTCCGCAACGGCGAGACCGTGATACTGGGCGGTTTGATCGACAAGGAGCACGACAAAACAGACGGCCGCGTGCCCGGCCTCGGTCAGGTGCCCTTACTCGGCTGGCTCTTCCAGCAGCGCGAACGCGGCGAACTGGTGCGCGAGTTGGTGATCATCATGCACGTGCAGGTGCTTGGGGGGTAAAAGGAACATCACCTGCAGCTTGAGGAGTATTTATCACAGTTC
This sequence comes from Desulfovibrionaceae bacterium, assembly GCA_963677785.2. Lineage (GTDB taxonomy): Bacteria > Desulfobacterota > Desulfovibrionia > Desulfovibrionales > Desulfovibrionaceae. Next base: position 2,908,524 of record CAXXDH010000003.1, read on the forward strand.
CTTGAGACTGTTATAAACGTTTAACAGACCGGGCTGGTTGTGGAAATTGTAAAGGCTGATACGGAATGCTGATTCATCGCAGCCTGGAGCGTATCCGCAGGAATTCCTGCAGTTCCGGCGGACGTACGTCCCTCCGTACGTCCAGTTCGGGGGCAACAAGAGTAAAGTGCTTGCTCGCCGTGGCGGCAGGAGTCCTGGCCTGCAGCACGGCTCTGTTTTTGCTCGCCCAGGCGTATACGACCTTTTTTCTCGTCCCCGGAGCTCCTTCTCGGCAAAAGTCCGAACGGTCACAGAACCAGGTTTTGCACCAGTCTTTGCAACAGCCCTCGCCCGGATCAGGGCAAAAGCCGCCTGCAGCGAAGCAGGCACCTGCAATACGGCCGGTCGTGCGACAGCCCGCAGTCCAAGCGCCGGGAAGGCTTTCGGCCCAATATCAAAGTCCGCGCGCGCTTTCCGGTTTCACCGAACCTCGCGTCAATGAAGTTGAAGAAAAAACGTCCCCGCGCGAGATGGCGGACGTAAACGGTCCGGACGGCGAGTGGGAGCAGGACCAGGAGAGCTTGGACCGTCATTTCGCTGCCCAGGTCAGGCGCAACGAGCGGGTTCTGGAGTTGGAACAGGCCCTGCGTGCTGCGCTCCGGGCAAGGGATGCCGGACGATCCGAGGAGGTCTTGCGCAGGCTGCTGCGGATACTCGGCGCGCAGAGCCTGGGCGGGCTCAAGTGGCGGGGTTTTTGCGCCTTGACCTTTGGCGACTGGGCCGCTGCTGCAAAATACTACGGCGAGGTTCTTGCCCGGATGCCCGGAGATACTGAATGTCGTTATAATCTGGCCCTGGCGCAACTGCGGCAAGGAGAAACAGAGCAAGCAGCCTCGAACTACCGGCGTCTCAAGGCGCTGGCGCCGCAATCCGCGGCTGTGCGCCGCCTGGCGCCCTATTTCGAGCCGCGATAACGGCAACCGGAATATCCTGATGGAGACTCAGCTCTTGCGGCTTCTGGAACGGGCCTTTTCCTCGGCCACCTGAACTTCGAGATTGTACTTGGAAATGCGGTAGCCCATCTGGCGCGGTGTGATCCCCAGATCTCGGGCCGCGCGCGACTGAATCCAGTCGTTGCGCTGCAGCGCGGCCAGCACTTCGGATTTTTCCAGTTCCTTGAGGGAAGACGGCCGGTTGGACTCAGTGATTGCCTGCGCCTGCGGGAGCGGGCAGGAGTTTTCCTCTATTCCGTCGTCAATATAGGGGGTGATCAGCGGAGCGTCGATGCGGTCTTCCTCGGCAAGGATGACCAGCCGTTCCACCAGATTTTCCATTTCCCGTACGTTGCCTGGCCAGTCATAGTTGGAGAGAATTTCCAGGGCCTGCGGGGTAAAGCGCATCCTGCGTCCGTATTCTTTGCCCACTTTGTTGAGGAAAAAGCTGAGCAGGCTGACGATGTCCTCCTTGCGATCGCGCAGGGGAGGGGTTTGCACGGGGAATACGTTCAAGCGGTAATACAGGTCCGGCCGGAAATTGGCCTCGCGGACCAGCTGCCCCAGATCCCTATTTGTGGCCGCCAGGATGCGGACGTCGACCTTGCGGGTGACGTTGCTGCCCAGACGTTCGAATTCTTTTTCCTGCAGAACGCGCAGCAGCTTTGCCTGCAGCCCCATGCCCAGCTCGCCGATTTCGTCGAGGAACAGGGTGCCGTTGTCGGCTTCTTCAAATTTTCCGGGCTTTGAGCCGGTTGCTCCGGTGAACGCGCCTTTTTCGTATCCGAACAGCTCGGATTCAAGCAGGTTCTCCGGAATGGACGCGCAGTTCACCTTGATAAAAGGATGGGCCTTGCGGTCGGATAATTCATGCAGAATACGGGCGATCAGGGTTTTTCCGGTTCCTGATTCGCCCAGCAATAACACGGTGGCCTTGGTGGGGGCGACTTTTTCAATCTGCCGCTGTACCTCGAGCATGGCCGGGCTCTTGCCGACAATGTAGAGGCCGTCCGCATTTTTGGAGACCTTGTACTTGAGCGAGGCGTTTTCCTGCCTGAGCGTCTGGACCTGTTCATTGAGGTTGATGAACTGGGCGATGAGCGTGGCCACCACATTGAGAAATTCGATGTCCTCATCCACTGCCACTTCGTCCCCGAAGAGGCGGTCCACGTTCAGAACGCCCAGGGGTTTTCCGTGCAGGGAAATGGGCACGCCCACAAAGGCGAGTTTGGTTTTTTCAATGCCCCGTGAACCTGTCTTGTTCAAAAACAGCGGCTCTTTGCGGATATCGGGCACGTAATAGGGCATGTTGCTTTGGAAGATTTTGCCTGTCACGCCCTCGTTCAGCCGGTAAATGCCGCGTTGCTTTTCCTCTTCAGTCAGGCCGTGGGAGGCGCTGATGATCAGGCGTTCGTTGGAGGGGTCGAACAACGTCACCGTGGCTCGTTTCATGCTCAAGGTGTCGGAAAGTATTCTCAAAATATCGCGCAGGGTCTGTTCCAGATCAAGTGCCTTGGCAACGATCTGACTGACGGCGGAAAGTACGCGTAATTTTAATTCCCTTGTTTCTTCGTTCATACACTTAGTTCGCATTTTTTGTACCAGAATTGAAAAACTAATATACTGAAATTATTTAAAGTTTAGAAGTGTAATTTGGTGCTGTCTTTTGAAAATGACAAATATGTATAGTAAAGCTGAAAATCCATCACAAATTTGAAAAAAATACAAGGCTAAAATAGCCTCTTCATTAACTCGTCCGCCTCAAAGGTTTAAGCCCCCGGCTTCAGCCGGGTAGCTTTCAGCTAGCGGTTGCTTTTCAACTCTTTCTGAAATGGCAATATCGAAGCAATACTACGGGCAGAGCAAGGTATGATAGTTATCATATTGAATTTATATATAAATACCTGCTGCATCATTTTGAACGTGATCCTACTGATGGTTTCGACATCGAAAAATTACCGGCTGCGCAGCCTGCCGGTTTGAGCTGGACTTTCAGTCCGCTGCCCCAAACCCACCAGCTTCTAGCTGGTGGTTGTTTAGTCTTGAATACCGGGTTGTGAAATGAGGAGCGTAGTATAACAGGAGTATGGGGATCGGAAAAGGCCATCTTACGGCACGAGTTATTTTATAGAAAAAACGGGCGAGCTTATGTCCTTCAGGTTGTGTCCGTATCATGCTGTAGATAGCAGCCGGGGCTACACTCATGAGCCAAAGGGGGGCTTTTAACCGTTACGTTAAGTCCTTTATGCTTCTTCATTGCCTGCTTTCGCCGGTCACGACGCTGCCGGGCAATCCGGTTGTCCGCTTTTGTGACGCAGTGATTGAGGGCGTTGTTGCCTTCGTACGCGGCCAGTAGAAGGCTCAAGGCGCAGTTAACGCATCTGACTTTTCCGGTACATTCACCCCGCAGTATAGCCAAAAATTACCACACAATCCCAGAAGATTTGACCATAGAATATACCCTTGGTGACAGTTTTCACGGGGGTACTCCATATTGTCATAAGCCAAAAAATATGGTTGAATCTTATACAAATGCAAAAAATATCCAAGTCGTCTTCGTCAGATGCGGGTGCCTTGGCGTTTCCCTGGGCTTTCATCTGGACAGGTGTGTTCCTCATTTCGTTTTGGGCACTGGGAACCGCTTCCGCCGCAGCCCCGCCATCAGGTGAACCCGTACGTTTGGGGATCAACTATCCGCTTACGGGGCCGTATTCCGTCGAGGGCCTGGACCAGATCCGGGCTGCCCGGATGGCTGTGGACGAGATCAATTACAATGGCGGGGTATTGGGGCGGCCCCTGGACTTGATCACACGTGATTCCTCCTCGGATGTCCTTTTGGCGGAAATCAACGTTCACGAATTGATCGACGCGGGCTGTGTGATGCTCTTCGGCGGGTCGTCCTCTGCCGTGGCCATTGCAGCCGCGACCATCTGCCAGCAGCATCAGATTCCGTTTTTCGGCACGCTGACCTACTCCACTGCAACAACGCTGGAAAATGCGCATCGTGTGGCGTTTCGCGAATGCAATGATTCCTGGATGGCGGCCCAGGTGATGGCCAATTGGCTGAACAGCCGGTTCAGAGGAAAACGCTATTTCTATATTACCGCGGATTATACCTGGGGCTGGACCACGGAAGACAGCTTGCGGCAGGTGACACGGACGCAGGATAAAGCAAAACATCCGGAGGTGGCGCCCCCTCTGGGAACTACGGATTTTTCCGAAGCTCTGTGCAAAGCTGCTGCCTACAAACCCGATGTGCTCGTACTGGTGCTGTTCGGCAAGGATTTGGGGCATGCGCTCAAACAGGCGGCGGCAATGGGCTTGAGCCGGACAAGCCAGATCGTTGTTCCCAACCTGACATTGGGCATGGCGGAGCGCGCCGGGGCAAAAGCCATATCCGGTGTTGTGGGAACCCTGCCATGGACCTGGAAGGTCCCTTATCTTGAAAATTCAGTCCGCGGCAAAGAGTTCGTGGAAAATTTTCAAAAGCGTTACCGCCGCTACCCCAGCACCGCGGGAGCCAGTGCCTACTCCATTGTCTATGAATACAAAAGCGCAGTGGAACGGGCCGGCACAACCCGGACTGCGGCAGTGGTCCGCGCGCTCGAAAATCACAGCTACGCGTTGCTCAAAGACGAACAGACCTGGCGGATGCTGGATCATCAAAACGTACAGACGATGTACATGGTCCGGGGCAACAGGGAATATGACATTCTCAATGATCCGCTTAGGCAGGATTTTTTCAGCATCATCAGCAGGATGGAGGGCAAGGATCTCGTACGGGATGCGGAAGAGTGGAAACGCCTGCGACAAAAAGCCGGATTGCCCGTGCGGCTTGAACTGTTCGAGGACGAAAAACCATGAACATGCTGCGGGGGATCAGACGCTTGCTGCAGCTTGTTTTGCCAAATTCGACCTTTTGGCAGTTTTTCATTGCAACTGTCATAGTGGGGGTGATTACCGCGCTGGCTGCCATGCTGGTCGCCTTTGGCATCAGCCGGGGGCTGGTGCACAAACTGATGGAGGAAACCGGGTACACGGTTCTTTCCAACGCGGTGGATTACATCAACCGTTCGCGCAGCAATATTGACCAGTACCGCGTATCGCTGTTTGAGGCGGATAAAGAATTGCTGCGTAATACGACGGCCAATGCGTTGGGATTGTTCGATGCGTTCAGGAATGAGGCGATAACCGGACGCTTGTCCCCGTCCGAGGCTCGAAGGGCTGCGCTTGAGCAGCTGCAGCTTGAAACGCGGCCGGGCAAAGTGCAGCTGTTTGTTTTTGATAAGGATGTACAGGATCTGGCACTAGCGCAGAAGCCCGTTGCCGACAACAAAAAGGCGGCAGCCGGGCCCTCTGGGGCTTGGGAGAAGTATCTGGAACTTGTCGGACAGGCACGGGAAGCCGCACCTGAAGAAATTCTCCAGGTCTACCAGGTAACCGATTCGGGACATACGCCCATGGAGATGCATCTGACACAGGCGCGCTATTATGCGCCCTGGGATCTGGTTCTGGTGGCTGACCGGAATCTTCAGGCAAATGAGCCCCTCGTACGGGAGCAGGAAAGGATGCAGCTTGACGAGTTGCGCGCCCGGATAGGGGAAATCGTCATCGGGAAGAGCGGCTATGTTTTTGCGCTGGATAAGAACTGCGAGATTTTAATCCATCCGACTATGAGCGGGGCGAACCTTGCAAACACGAAACTGCAGGTTGATGGGCGTTCCTTGTGCCGAGCCATTCAGGAAACAGCGATCAAACCCTGGGGAACTAACAAACTCTCGTACAATTGGGACCGCATAGGCCAATCCGGAAATTACGTATTTCCCAAAATGGCCTGGTGTACGCGTGAACCCGCCACAGGGTGGTACGTTGGGGCTTCCGTTTACGTGGAAGAGGTGGAAGAGGATCTGCCCCAATATGTTCTGTTGATTTTTTTCCCCGCTTTGGGGGCCATTCTGGTTTTGGGCGGAGCGCTGGCTTTGCTGCTGCGCAATCTGCTCAAGCCTGTTCATGAGCTGACCCTGGTCTGCCAGGAAGTCAGCAAGGGTGACCTTGATGCGACTGCCCGGGAGGATGCCTTGGGCGAGGTGGGATTCCTGGCCCAACATTTCAACGTGATGGTCCGGACCGTACGGGAGTTGATTCATCTGGACGCTCTGCGGCAGCAGGAACTCGAAGCGTTGAACAAAAGCCTGGAAAACAAAGTCCGGGAGCGGACCCGGGATTTGCAGCTGGAAACGGAAAAGCTTGAAGAGGCCAACGTACGGTTGCTCGAACTGGATAAACTCAAGTCCACATTGCTCTCATCCGTTTCGCACGAGCTGCGCACGCCGTTGACGTCCATCATGGGGTTCGCCAAGCTTATTGAACGCGATTTTCAGCATCATGCGAGGGATGCGGAACAAAGCGAAAATCCACGTTTGAACAAGATTGCCAAACGGATCGACAAGAATCTGGACATTATCAATTCGGAAGCCGAGCGTCTGACCAGGCTGATCAACGAGCTGCTGGATCTTTCAAGCGTGGAGTCCGGACGCGCGCAGATGCAAGATACGCTTTTCAGTTTTTCCGACATTCTGGGCCCCAGCCTCAGTCGTCTTGAACCCGGCCTCAAGAAACACCCGGACGTTCTGATCTGCATCGAAATAGCCAGCAACCTGCCGCAGATCATGGCCGACATGGAGCGTATCATCCAGGTTATGCACAAGATCATTGAAAATGCGGTCAAATTTACACCCAAGGGGCATATCAGCATCAAAGCATGTTCTTTCGACGGCTGGATTCAGGTGCGGGTCAAAGATTCGGGTATCGGCATGGATAAAAGGAATCTGCTGCTCGTGTTTGAATCTTTTCACCAGGTCAGCGAGGACGACGAATTGCTGATAAACAAGCCCAAAGGCTCGGGGCTCGGCTTGTCCTTGTGTCTGAGCATCATTGCGCATTACAATGGGCTGATTTGGTGCGAATCCGAGCCGGGAAAAGGAACGGAAATCGTGTTTGAACTGCCTTCGGCCATAGCCGAATAGCAGACGCCGTCAGTGCTGCGACCGGCCCAGAACGCGGCGCAGCTCCTCCACGGTGGTGATGCGTTCGCAGACTTTGCGTACGCCTGTTTCGAACATGGAGGTAAAGCCTTTGGCCAGGGCGGTTTCCAGCATATCCGTCACCCTGGCGTCCCGTTCGAGCATTTCCCGAAGCTGTCTGTCCAAAGAAAGCACTTCATAGATCAGCGTCCTGCCGAGATAGCCCGTATGGTTGCAGGCGGCACAGCCTGCTCCTTTGGCCAAACGCGCGGACTGTTTCCCCAGGTAGGTCAGTTCTTCGTTTTCCGCTTCGTATTCCTGCCGGCAATACGGACAAATGGTCCGGACCAGACGCTGGCTGACGATGCAGAGCAGGCTTTCGGCAAGCGTCAGGGTATCCAGTCCGAGATTGCGCAGCCTGGGAATGGCGCCGAAAGCGCTGTTGGTGTGCAGGGTGGAAAGCACCAGGTGGCCAGTGGTGGAAGCGGTTACGGCGGTCTGGGCGGTCTGCTCGTCGCGCATTTCACCTATGAAAATCACATCCGGGTCGTGGCGAAGAAAAAAGCGCATGGCATTGGAAAAATCGTATCCGGCCAGGGGATTGACTTCAGTCTGGCGGGCCAAAGGGACTTGGTACTCGATGGGGTTTTCAATGGTCAGGACGTTTTTTCCCAACAGGTCCAGGGAGATAAGCCCTGCCACCAAAGTGGTGGTTTTGCCCGAACCGGTCGGTCCGGTTAGCAGAACCAGTCCGTGGGGTTCCTGAAAGGTCTGGTGGATCGTACGCAGATCCTGCGGCAGGAAACCCAGGTTGTCGAGACTGAAGGCGCGTTTGTCCTGCGAGAGCAGCCGCAGGACAATGTTTTCTCCATAAGGCGTCACCAGGGAAGAAACCCGGATGTCGTAGCTCTGATCCAGGAGGTTGGCGGTCCAGCGTCCGTCCTGGGGCAGGCGCTGCTCGGAAATGTCCATGGAGGCGGTCAGCTTGATGGCCGTGATGATCCGGCCCAGTTCCCTGGGCAGAAAAAATTCGTTGCAGAGGACGCCGTCCACACGGAAGGCCACCCCGATCCCCTGGGACATGGGCCGGATGTGCACGTCTGTGGCGCGCCGTTTCAGAGCGAGCAGAAGCAGATAATTGATGAATTTGTCAGGATTGACGGTTTTGCCGGAATCGGACTGCAGAACGTCCATTTCACGCGCCAACAGGTTCTCCACAGGCGTATCCGAGAAAAAAAAGTGGTTGTAGATGGCGGAGACAATGCGGCTTTCTTCCGCCAGAGCGAAACAGGGCCGCAGTCCCGAGGCCTGTAGGACGGCCTGATGGAACTGGTCGTCGGGCTGGTTGCAGACAACCACCAACAGAACTTCCTCGTTGTTGGCGTTCATCAGGGGGCGCAGAGGAAGCATACGCCATCCGAGACATTGATTGCGGTTGAACCGGTGCAGTATTTCCGTGTCCGGAACTTCCTTGGTCAGATCCACATAGGGCAGCTGCAGATGCTCCGCGAGCGTATGGACCAGATCGTATTCTGAAATGATGCCGATGCGGGTCAGGATGCGGCCCAGAGATTCACCTGTGATTTTTTGGGCCTGCCTGGCGTACCTGTGTTGCGCGTTTGTGATAAGCCCCCTGGTCTGCAGCAGATCGCCGAGTTGCAACGGTAAGGACATGGCAAGCTCCCAGGCGCTGGCTGGCGCCGGTGCTATTGGTTTGTGTTCGGGATGTTTCTAGGCCTTTTGATGACGGGTTTTGTCTGTGCCGGTGCGCTGGTTGTTGTATTGGGGCGGATCCGGACGGTATTTGGCTGCTGCCGTTTGGGAATCTGGTTGCCGGGGGTGAATTCAAGCTCTTCCGAACGCGCCTTTTTGCGGGGCGGAGGTGAGGGTGAGGTCTTTTTGGGCACCAGGTTGAAGGGATTCTTTTCCGGTTCGGGCGGCGGGGTGGACGGATCGTAATCTCCCGCGTGTGATTCTTCTCCCTGCAGGGAAAGATCGCCCTCCGGATTGTCCTGGTACAGCCAGAGCAGAGTTTGCTGATCCGGCGTTCCGCTCGCGCTCAAACCGCGGCTTTTTTGAAAATCCATGAGCGCCCGAATGGTTCCGGGGCCGACTTTTCCATCCAATCCCATGGAATAAAATCCAAAAAACTGGAGACGTTTTTGGAGCTCGCGAATTTCATCGCCAGAGTATCCTCTTGTGAAACGTGTTATTTCGACAGGGGGTTGCCACAGCGCTATCCAGTTGTCGCCGGTTCCGGTAAAACGCCGCCAGGGAAAGTACGTCACCCGGATGCTGCCTTCGGGGGGCCGTTCACGCAGCGGTACAAGGCGAAGATTTTTGGCCGCAGGCTTGTCCGTGGGCAGACTGAGGATAAAACTGTCCAGTTCCTTTTCTTGCACGGCCTTGCGCAAGGGGACAGCCAGGTAGTTGAGTCCCCAAGGGGCGAGGAACTCGGCGGATGCCTTGAGAAGTTCGTTCTCAGCGGTTGGTTGAGGGGGATGGGCTGGGCCTTTGGGGGCAGCGTCATGTTCGCCGGACGCTTGGAGAGAGGCGCCGCCGGAAACAGACGGAGCCGTGTCCAGGATAATAGGGTCGGAGTCGGAATTGGTTTCCTCGATAGCGTTCGAATCGTTTTGCGCTGCGGACGGTGCGTCTGATTCGGATGCGGCTGCATGCGCCGCCGGTCTGGAAGTTTCCGCGACGGGAGGAAGGACGTCGTCATCGCGAGTGCCCGGAACAACCAGATACACCAGAGCCGCGATCAGCAGAACCGACACGGCGCCGATACCGGCATACAGACTGAATTGCCTCATGGTCACACGGCGCAGGCTGCGGGCCACGTTTTTGTTCCAGGCGCCCACATCCTTGACGCCTTCATAGACGGTACGCCTGGAGACTCGGCGTTCGCCAAGGGCGACCATGGCATACATGGTTTTTTCCATCAGCAGATTGATCATCCGCAGATTGCCGCCCGAAACCTGGCAAAGTAGCTTGTGCGCCTTTTCTTCCAGATAGAGTTGCGAGCCCACGGCAGTCAGTTTGAAATTCACGTACTGGCCGATTTCTTCGCTGTTCAGGGTCGGCAGGGTAAGAAATACATTGATTCGGCTGGTCAGCTGGCGCATTTCCGGCTGGTCCAGTTTGCTTTTGAGTTCAGGCTGGCCCGTGAGCAGAATCTGAACGAGTTTTTCCCCGTTCAATTCCAGATTGGAAAGCATCCGCAGGGCTTCCATGCATTGGAAGTCCAGGTTGTGGGCTTCGTCGATAATAATGGAGCAATTGTGTCCCGCGCGGTGCTCGCTGAGAAAGAAATTGTGCAGCGAATCAATCAGCGTGCTGAGGTGGGGCGTTTCGGGGAGTTTGATGCCGTAGTCCTGGACAAGGGTCTGCAGCAGTTCGTATTTGTCCACGGCCGTATTGAATACCCAGGACGTCCGGACATTGTCCGCTTCGAGCAGCGGCAGAAGCTGCAGCAGCAGAGAGGTTTTTCCCAGGCCCACTTCGCCGATAAACACCAGAAATCCCTTGTGGGACTTGATGCCGTAATGCAGCACCTCGAGAATCCGGTTGGTGGTCTCGGTCTGAAAATAATGATCCCGACAGGCTCCCGGAGGAAAGGGATTGTCGTTGAATCCTAAGGTGTCGTAAATGGTTGAAGTCATTGAGTCCCCATATAGAACAAAAAGACATTTTGCAATGGCTGGCTGTGAAAGGCAAGAGGGAGGGCAGGGGAATTCGTATCCGTAATTGCTCCATGCAGGCCGCTGATAAGGGAGCCTATTGGTAGTGTTTCAGCGCAGTTCCGTAAAAAATGCCACCAGGCGGGATTCCGACCAATATTTTTTGCCTTTGTGCGGAACAAAGCCCACATGGCCGCCGTGGGCCGGGGATTCGAGGAAAAAATCGGGATTGTTGGCGGCTGTTTTCGCAGGGTAGCATGCGGCGGAAAGGAACGGATCGTCCTTGGCGTTCACCAGCAGGGTCGGGATTCTGATGGATTCGAGGAATTGCAGGCTGGAGGCGCGTTGGTAATAGTCCAGCGCGCTGGAAAAGCCATGCAGGGGGGCGGTATACCGGTCGTCGAATTCCGGAAAGATCCTGATGTGTTCGATGCCGTCGAGGTTCACCCCCAACTCTGGAAATCGCGCGGCCTTTTCGCGTACCTTGGGTACCAGGGTACGCATGAAATAACGCATATAGATGCGGTTGGCGGGGCTGGCCATGACTGCGGCGGCTGTGACGAGTTCGCAGGGCACGGAAAAGGCCGCTGCGCAGCGTACCTGCCGGGGAACCTGCTCTGGATTCTCCCCCAGGTACTTCAAGGTCTGGTTGCCTCCTATGCTGAATCCCACCAGTCCGGCAGTTGCATAGCCCCCGGTGTGCAGCGCGTGGGTCAGCGCGGTATGCAGGTCGTCCGTGGTGCCCGAATGATAAAACCGGGGCGTGCGGTTCGGTTCGCCGGAACAACCGCGGAAGTTGAGATTCAGGCAGTCCCAGCCGGCTTGGTTCAGGGCCAGGGCAGCGCCGGAGGTGTAGCAGCGCCGCGCATTGCCTTCCAGTCCGTGGGAGATGACCGCCAGCCGGGAGGAGCCCACCCGGCTCCAGTCCAGGTCCAGGAAATCCCCGTCTGGCGTGTCGATGCGTTCACGCGTATACCGTACGCGGGGACAGGGTCTGCATTTGGATGCGTAAATCGTTGCAACATGGCTGAGTGTGAACGGGAAACGCGGATGATAGGAGGAGGCAGGAATGACGGGCATGCAGATAGGTAGCTCCGTACCGGGGCTTCTGCAAGTGAAAAATGAATACGCGGAAAAATTCCGGCAGCTTGTTAATGGGTTGAGAAAAGGCAAATTGTGATTTGCCAAAGATGGGGGCAAGCCTCTATACTCGCACTTTGTGGAATTTTTAACAAAGCAACAGGCAGCCGGCAATGATGCGATTGTTTACCATTAATATCCGTCAGAAGATCGTCCTGGGGTTGGTGTTGATGTCCGCGGCATTGGGGTCCATGGCCTATATTTCCTATTCCAGCCTGCAGGCCATGGAAAATAAATTCGCTTTGGTGGAATTTGCCGACGACATCAGCAACATGATGCTGGAGATCAGACGTTCGGAAAAAAACTGGCTGTTGTATGGCGGTGACGACAACCTGGCAGAAAATATGAAGTTTTCCAATGAAGTCAGGGAACTTCTGGAAGTTGTCGCTCTGGATGTGACGGATAAGTCCGTGAATGCCCGCCTCAAGCGTTTACACGGCGCATTGGACACCTATCAAAATGCCTTGCAGACCCTGGTGGAGGAAAGCCACGAACCGGTCCGGACACAAAAGGTGGACCAGCTGCGCGAGATAGGTAAGGAGTTGGTGGAACAGACCGGCCTGCTCGCGCAGATCGAGCGCAATGATATTTTTTCCATTACCAAGCGGCTGCGGCGTACACTGTTGTATTCGGTGGTGACCATGGCTGTGCTGGCCGTGGGACTGATGCTGTTCGTGACCTTCAAGATTTTTTTGCCTCTCAAGGTAATCGAACAGACCACTGCCCGTATCGCGGATGGCAATTTCGAACCTTTGCCCATCTGGAACACCAATGATGAGATCGAGCGGCTGATGCAGGCTTTCAACCGCATGGTCCGGGAGCTGGAGAACCGTCAGGACCAGCTGGTTCAGGCACAGAAGCTCTCTTCCATAGGTACTCTGGCCTCCGGCATCGCCCATCAGCTGAACAATCCGTTGAACAATATCTCCACGTCCTGTCAGATCCTCATTGAAGAGGAAGAGGCCGATCCGGAGTTCGCGGCCAAGCTGCTGCACAATATCGAACAGGAAACCATGCGCGCGCGTGATATTGTCCGCGGCTTGCTGGAGTTCTCGCGGCACGCGGAATTTTCGCTCTCCTGGACCCAGCTTTCTTTTGTGGTCAAGCGCTCCGTGGCGCTGGTCTCCAGCCATGCGCCGGCGGGCGTGGATATGCAGGCCGATGTGTCGGACGATATCCGTGTGCTCATGGACCCGCAACGGATGCAGGAATGTTTGATCAATCTGATGCTCAATGCCTACCAGGCCATTGAACGCCCGCCAGGCAGCGTACGGATTTTTACAAAACCTTCGCCTGAACAGGGGCGGATTTTTCTGGTTGTGGAAGATACGGGCAAGGGGATCCCCAAAGAACACCTGGTGCGGGTCTTTGATCCCTTTTTCACCACCAAGGACGTGGGCAGCGGCACCGGACTCGGATTGTATATCGTGTACGGCATCATCAAGCAGCATGGCGGTGACATCAAGGTCGAAAGCGAAGAAGGCAAAGGCACCCGTTTTCTGATTGAGCTGCCGTGCGAGGAGCACGCGGAGGGGAACGCCGCATGAGCGAGTGCAGCACCCTGATCGTCGAGGACGAAACCATTGCCAGGGAGAATCTGGCCCATGTCCTCGAACGGGACGGCTGCCGCGTCCGCCAGGCCGTAGACGGACAGGACGCATTGAAGATTCTGGCCCAGGAGGAGTTCGACCTGGTGATCACGGATCTGAAAATGCCGGGCATGAGCGGACTGGAGGTGCTCGAACAGATCAAGGCCACCAGTCCGGACACCGAGGTACTCGTGGTCACCGGGCACGCCACGGTGAATACGGCCGTGGAAGCCATGCAGAAGGGGGCGTATCATTACCTGGAAAAGCCTTTTAAAATAGCCGAACTGCGTGCCCTTACAGAAGGCGCTCTGGAAAAGCGGCGGCTCAGGCTCGAAGTCAAGCGGCTGCGCCTGGAAATGGCCGGGGGCGGCAGCGTACGTATTGTGGGCGAGAGTCCCGCGATACGCAGTCTCAAAGAGACCATCGCCCAGGTGGCGCCTGTTGACAGCAACGTGTTGATTCTGGGCGAAACCGGCACCGGCAAAGAGCTGGTTGCCCGAGCCATACACATGGCCAGTTCCCGCAGCCACAAGCGTTTTCTGGCGGTCAACTGCGCCTCGTTCAACGAGGAATTGCTGGCCAACGAGCTTTTCGGCCACGAAGCCGGCGCCTTTACCGGAGCCAAAAACATCAAGAAAGGCTTGCTCGAATCCGCCAACCAGGGAACTTTTTTCCTGGACGAAATCGGGGACATGAAGCTGGAAATGCAGGCCAAGCTGTTGCGCGTGCTGGAAACCCGTTCTATGATGCGTATCGGCGGTTCGGAGGAAATCCCCATCGACGTCCGGATTCTGGCCGCCACCAACAAGGACCTCAAAAAAGAAGTGGCCGAGGAGCAGTTTCGCCAGGATCTGTTCTACCGGCTCAACGTCATCACCATTCATGTCCCGGCGCTCGCCGAACGGCGCCAGGATATCCCGCTGCTGTGCAATTATTTTGCCCAGACCTACGCCCGGGCCATGGGCAAGGAAATCGCCGAAGTCTCGCCGGAAGTACTGCAGATATTACAAACCTACGAATTTCCGGGCAACATCCGCGAGCTGGCCAATATCATGGAGCGCGCCGTGGTGATGTGCAACGGCTCCACCGTGCAGCCCGCGCATCTGCCCCCGGATATCCAGGGGCTGGGCTGGCATGTTATCCGTCCCTGCAGCGAGGCCGAACCCGGACCTGTCGAACTGATCTCCCTCAAGGACAACGAAATCCGCCATATTCAGCGCGTCCTGGAGGCCGTTGACGGCAACAAAACCAAGGCCGCCGAAATTCTGGGCGTGGATCGCGCCTCCCTCTGGCGCAAACTCAAACGCCTCGGCCTGGATTGACGCGCGGAGGGTGTTTTTCACCTGGACTTCCACCAGTAAAAAGGCCGCCTCCCGAAGAAAGCGGCCCTTGCGTAAGCGCTTGCAAAAGCTGGCTTATGCGTTCGTCAGTTTTTCGATGACGCTCTGGAGTTCGCCTGCGAGCCGGGAGAGTTCCTGGACGGCTGTGGCGGATTCTTCCATGGTCTGCGACGTCTCCAGGGCAATGCGGTTCACTTCTTCCGTATCGCGGTTGATTTCTTCAGACGCTGCGGACTGTTGCTCGGAAGCGGTGGCAATGGCCCTAACCTGGTCGGCGGTAGACTCCACAATGGTCACTATGGATGTCAGTGCCTGACCTGCCTCGGATGCGTAATCAGTGCTTTTGGCCACTATTACGGAAGCTTTTTCCATGTCTCTGATGCTGTGCTTGGTACCGGATTGAATGGCGGATACGGCTTCGCCGACTTCCTTGGTGGCGCTCATGGTTTTTTCGGCGAGCTTGCGGACTTCATCCGCCACTACGGCGAATCCCCGGCCCGCTTCTCCGGCGCGTGCGGCCTCGATGGCGGCATTCAACGCCAGCAGATTGGTCTGGTCGGCAATATCGGAAATGACGTTCAATATCTGACCGATGCCTTCGGCTTTCATGCCCAGGGAGCTGAGTCCCTCGGCCATTTCCCTCGTGGACTTGTCCACCTCGGAGATACTTGTGATGACATTATTGACGATAGTGCCGCCTGTTTCCGCCTGGTTGCGGGCATTGTCCGCACTTTCCGCAGCCCGTGAGGCATTTTGCGCCACTTCGAAAACAGAGGCGTTCATCTGCTCCATGGCCGTGGCTGCTTCACTGGTACGTTCCCGCTGCAAATCCGAGCCGGTTTTTGACTGCCCCACCTGGGTGGACAGTTCCTGGCTCGCTTTGGTGACCTGGGCGACAATTTTTTCCAGATGATGCGCGGCCTGGAGCATACCCTCTTGTTTAGCGTTTTCCGCCTCTTTTCTCGCGGATTCCGCTTCTTCCAGGGCTTGCTGTGCGAGCTGTGTCTGTTCCTCGGCTTCCCGGCTCTTTTCCTCGGCGGAATTGAGATGGCGGACGAGTTCCGCGACCATGTTTTTCAAGGCTTGCTGCAGGCTGAGCAGTTCTCCGTAAAAGCGTTTTTGATCGGGGATGGCGTTGAAATCGCCCTGGGAAACGGATTGGGCCGACGTCACAAGCAATTGAATGGGGTTGGCAATGGATTGGGCAACAAGCCAGCCCACCAGGCAGAGCACCAGCGCAATGCCCACTCCCACCAGCAGCGTTTGCTGTACCGTACGGTAGGCTCCTGCCATGACTTCTGATTTGTCTATCAGCAGGGCCATTTTCCAGCCGAGCTTTGGGGAGGTATAAACCCGCACGAGCTTGTCTCTGCCGTCAATTGTGAGATCCCGCACTTCATTCGTCATCATCCCCAGAGTCTTCAGCCCCGTATCTTCAACATTTTCCGCTTTTTTGAACAGGTAGTCCTCGTGTTTCGGGTCCGAAAGAATGGTGTTGTCGGCTTCCAGGAGCATGACGTATCCTGTTTCACCGATTTTGATGTCTCCGATCACATCCGTGAGGGTCGTCAGGTTGATGTCGATGCCGATTACGCCGAGAACTTCATTGTCTTTGAAAAATTTGGCGGTGATTGTGCTTACGGGCTCATCGGTCACGGATTGGTACGCTTTGCTGAATGAAACGTCTTGGGAGGAGGCAAGAGCTTCCTTGTACCAGGGCCTGACCCGCGGATCATAGCCTTTGGGCATGGCATCTTCAGGATACTGGTTAAAGCCGCCGTCCTGAAAACCCGCGTACGCAAAAGCGTAAAACGGATGTGCCTGGACCATCCGCCCAAAAAGATCATAGGCTTGTTTTGCCTCGTCGCTCAAAGCAGCTCTGGAGATTTTCTCCAGGCTTTTGTCCTGGGTAAAGTTGGGGTTTTTGCCGTATGTTTCCAGGACGGTAGCATCCAAAGAAAGGAATTTGGCGTTATAAAGGGTCTGTTGCATGAAATCGGTAATGAAATTGTCGACCTGCAACAATTCATTACGTGAAGATTGTAAAAAGGATTCTTCTGCCATATCCGTCATTTTGACATAGGCAACGTATGAAAGCCCCCCCGCACACAGCAATACCGCAGAAAGAACAAGCAGCACCAACTTGTTTTTTATGTTCAATCTCACTACAGCCTCCCTTGATATAAAAGAAAATTTAAAAAATAGATTGTTTCTAAAAATATTTTTGATATTTTTGATAGTAATAAAGCTATGTAATGATCGAGTGAGTGTAGCACGAGAATGTGACATTTAGTTGTTGGCGAATAAAATGATGCAGGAGTAGTCAAGTCAGAATAGTAATAAATTATGAAGTTGGTACGGCAGAAAGGAAAGAATTGTTTGCGGGAAAAAGGGAAGGCTCACCGTGGTGCGAGCCTTCCCGATAAGTAGAAATGCGGCAAAGAATTATGTAATTGCAATGAGCTGCAGTCGTAAGAATGGGTAATAGGTGTTATTTTTGTTCCAGCACCAGCTCCACGGCGGCAGCCGCGTCTTCGATAAAAATGATCTCCACTGCCGTACGGACTTCTTCTTCCAGCGATTCCACTTCGGTTCTGCAGCGGGTGGGCAACAGAACGGTCCGGACTCCCGCTTCCTGGGCGGCGAGGATTTTGTCGCGCAGGCCGCTGATGGGCAGCACGCGCCCGCTCAGGGTCAGTTCGCCGCTCATGGCCACGTCGCGCCGGGCCGGGCGTCCGGTCATCAGCGAAACAAAAGCCATGGCGATGGTTAATCCGGCCGAGGGGCCGTCCTTGGGGATGCTGCCGGACGGAATGTGTACGTGGATGTCGGACTGTTCGAACAAGGTTTCGTCAATGCCGAAGGCACCGGCATTGCTGCGGACGTAGCTCAGGGCGGTCTGAGCGGACTCCTTGAGCACATCGCCCAGAGAACCGGTCATCAGCAGATTGCCTTTGCCGCGCATCCTGGCGGTTTCAATAAAAATGATGCAGCCCCCGGATTCGGTCCAGACCAGGCCTGTGGTAACGCCGGCGATATTGGCCTCCTGGGCGGCTTCGGAAACAAAGCGCGGCGGTCCGAGCAGTTCGCCAACCAGCTCGGGATCGATGTTGACGGGCAGTTTGAACTGCTCCTGCAGCGCGCGGCGATTGATTTTGCGGCAGACGTTGCCGATTTCCCGCTCCAGTCCGCGCAGTCCCGCCCCACGGGTGTAGCCGCGGACCAGCGCGTCCATGGCCTGCGGTTCGAAGACCACGTCTTCTTCGCTGCGTCCGTTGACGGTCAGCTGCCTGGGCAGCAAATAATCCAGGCCGATACGCCGCTTTTCTCCGAGCGTATAGCTGGGAAAGCTGATTGTCTCCATCCGGTCCAGAAGCGGGGCCGGCAGCTTGTCCAGGGCGTTGGCCGTGGTGATGAACATCACGTTGGACAGGTCGAACGGAATATCCAGGTAATAGTCCAGAAAATGTTTGTTCTGTTCGGGGTCCAGCACTTCGAGCAGTACCGAGCACGGGTCGCCGCGAAAGTCCTGGCCGATCTTGTCTACCTCGTCGAGCATAAACACCGGATTGTTGGCGTTGACCCGGCGCAGTTCGTTGATGATGCGTCCGGCCATGGAGCCTACGTACGTCCGGCGGTGGCCGCGCAATTCGGCTTCATCGCGCATGCCGGCCATGGACAGGCGAATGAACTGGCGCTGCAGGGCGTTGGCCACGGAACGGCCGATGGAGGTCTTGCCGGTTCCGGGAGGGCCGGTGAAACAGAGGATGGGCCCCTGCGACATATGTACGTGTTGTTGCTTGCGGCGCACTTCTTTGACCGAACGGCGCAGTACGTCCAGGTTCAGGGGTTTGGGCAGATAATGGTGCGCGCCTTTCTGCATGGCGTTGACCGCGGTGTCCACCGTGGCGAAGCCCGTGACCAGAATAAAATCCACGGTTGGATAGAGTGTTTTGGCCTTGTCCAGCAATTCGAGCCCGTTGACCTTGTCCATTTTCAGGTCCGTGATCACCAGGTCGATTTCGGTTTTGGACAGAATGTCCAGGGCCTCCTGGCCGTTCGCCGCTCCTAGCACTTCGCAGCTGTCCTTGCGCAGCGCGTAGGCGATGTTGTCCCTGGCGATTTCTTCGTCATCCACCACCAATATGTGGAATTGCCGCAGACTGCAGACAATACGCGTTGCCAGGTATTCGAGCACCCGTTCCTTGACCTGCATCAGTCCGTAATGCTCGTCGTTGAGGATTTTTTCCGCACGCGAGATGTCCAGGTTGTCCACCGAGGCGATGTTCCAGGGCAATGCGAGCAGGAATTCCAGGTAGTTCAGGCCGATGGCGTATTCTGCCACCGAAGGGTCGGTTTTTTCCAGCCTGGCCAGCTCCTTGTACGCCACATCACGCGTTCGGGACGGCAGGTCGGCCTCGGCTATGGATTTGCTCAGCCCGGTCAACCCGCCTTCCTCGACTGGAGGAGCGGGCGTATCCGTTGGCTGGGCCTTTGTCTTTCTGCTGAAGATCATCACAGTTTCCTCGCTGCTTGCTTCGGATGGAACATGATTGAAAGCAATTCCTAACACAGAGTGTTTCATTGATCCATCAGAACAGGTGTTGCCATTGGCAACGGTTGCATAAAATGCAACGTATTTTATTAACACTCTGAATATATAATGTTTTTTTATTCACAAAGAGTGTGTCGCTGTAATTTGCAACGGTTCCCGCTTTGTGCTGCAAAATGATTTTTCTTAAATTTAACTAGCAAAAATAGATGTTTATCATAATTGATAGGTCTGGCACGGAACTTGATATAATACTAACGAAACCACATGGCATTGCACACTGTAACAACAATTGAATTCTGGTGATGGGACATGATTAAAAAACTGGAATCTCTTGCAGCAGCGGTAGCCTTCGCAGAGGCAGGACTGCTGGATGAAGCAAAAGAGCTTGCCTGTGACATCGAAGCAGCGGCAAAAAGCCCGAACAGAAAGTTTCTAATCGTATCTGAGAATACTATGATCAGTGAAAAACTTGTCACCTATGCCATGCAACTGAGCGAACGTATGCAATACGATATAGTTGCAACGCATGCCATTAATGAAAAGAAGGCATGCGGCCTGGCAGAAGGCGGCATGAAACAGGCTGTACACCGCTTGACGCAAGATTTTTTGGCTCTCTACCGCGAACTGGCGGCCCACGCGCGGACCATCGGGGTGGAATGTCATCATTTGCTGTCAAAAGGGTCGGCCTATGCAGCCATTGAGAATGTGTACCACCACGTCGGAGGCGTTGAGTTCGCCATTGTCCAGGGGAGCTCGCCGTTAGGGCAGGGCGTAACAAGCAGTCTGCCTCTGTTCGTGTTCAAGGAAGACGGTCGATGATCCCGCGGAGCGCGTGCTCCTGAGGCGCTTGGAGACTGAAAAACAACGAGCTTGGAGGGCGTAGTCATGAAACGGTTTTTTGCAAAGTTAGAGGCCTATTTCGCCGCCGCCGGCATGGCGGAGCATGGGCAGTGGGACGAGGCTCTGAGGATTGTCAATGAAGTGGAAAACCCGCCGCAGGTTGTGCAACAGCGGCCAGCGGATACACGGCCAAGGATGCGCGTCTAGCGTAGTACGCAAACCCATTTAACCAAAGGAACCTAAGATGACCATGATGCAGCTGAAAAAGAGAAAGGCGAAGGTGAATTCCTTGCTGTTCGGTATACTCAGTATAGGGCTTTATGCCGCGGTGTTCAGTTATGCGGATGAACTCATTTCCTACATCGCCAAAGGCGGCGTCCGTGCCGTGATCCCTGTAGGCATGGTGTTTGTTTTTTCCTGGGTGCACGGCACGTTTGCAAGCAACGTCTGGACCGCCATGGGAATTGAAGCGGCCAAAAAGTCGACGCAAAAGGAAGTGGAAAAGCCTGTTCAGAAAACAACAACCGCGCGCGCCACGGTGAACGCTTAAGCTCTTTAGGGGTAAGGAGACAACGGTATGGGACACGATTTACTCGCAGAAAATCTCAGATTTATAGACCTGAGCCTGGTTGGAATTCTTTTTCTCTTCTTCGTTGGTTTTGTCGGCGGTCTGGTCAGCGGTTTTATTGGATCCGGCGGCGCCTTCGTGCTCACCCCTGGCATGATGAGCCTTGGCGTTCCCGGTACCGTGGCGGTAGCCAGCAACATGTGTCACAAGTTCCCCAAAGCCCTGGTCGGCGCGCTCAAGCGCTACCGTTACGGCCAGGTGGATATCAAAATGGGCCTGATCATCGGCGTCTCGGCTGAGATCGGCGTACAGATCGGTATTCAGATACAGAAAATAATTTTGGAAATGTGGGGCCAGGCCGGCTCGAACCTCTACGTCAGCGTGGCTTTTGTTCTGGTTCTGGTCGGTGTGGGTGGTTTCGTCCTGCGCGACGCGCTGAAGATCAAGCGTGAAGGCGGCGAGGAAAAGGTCACCAATCTGGCCAAGAGGCTGCAGTCCATGGAAATCTGGCCCATGATCAACTGCAAGAGCAGCAACATCCGTATTTCCCTGTGGTTCACGGCTCCGGTCGGACTGGGCGCCGGTCTTCTGGCAGCCACCATCGCGGTGGGCGGTTTCGCGGGCGTGCCCGGCATGATCTACATCATCGGCATGTCCAGCCTGATGGCTTCCGCCACCGAACTGGTCGTGGCCTTTGTCATGGGCCTTGGCGGCACGCTGGTCTGGGCTTTCTACGGCCTGGTTGACATCCGCCTGACCCTGATCATCCTGGCCGGTTCGCTTTTCGGCGTACAGCTGGGCGCCATCGGCACCACTTACGTCAAGGACTACATGATCAAATTCGTCATGGCCACCATCATGCTGATCGTCGCGGTCAGCCGCGGTCTGGCCATGCCCAAATACCTGACCCAGCTCGGCCTGATGAACATGGACGAGACCGTGCTGTCGATCCTCTCCAAGGTCAGTTTCGGATTCATGTGCTTCGCTCTGATCGTCGGCGCCTATATCATCCTCAAGAACATGGCCGTGGGGTTGCGGGCAGAAAAAATTGAGGCGGCAAAGGCTGCAGCCTGACGCAAAACATGCTATGAAGGGTTCGAAAAACATTTGCCAGTAGTTCGAACCTCCACAATTCGTACGCCGCTCCGCCCCAAACGGGGCGGCGTACTTTTCCCGCAAGGCCCATAGGAGCGCGTCATGTACCAGAAAATCATCCTTGCCGTAGATGCTGCCCCGGCTTCCCTGTACGCGGCCGAACAAGTTTTCAACCTGGCCAGATCTGAAGAAAGCGAAGTGATAGTTGTCTCCGTGGTTCCCGCCTACCAGGGCGATCTGCGGCTTCTCGGCGACGCGGCCATTCTCGACCAGGTGCGCGAGCCGTATGAAAAGGCTCTGGAAAAAGTCGGTGAAATGGCCGCTGAGCGCGGTATTCGTTGCCGTTGCGAGCTGCACGAAGGCGAACCCTATGACGAAGTGCTTTCCCTGGCCGCGCGTAGGGGCGCCGATCTCATAGCGGTGGGGAAAAAGGAAAATCCATTGATGGACCTGGTGCCCATCGGCTCTATGGCTTCGCGCGTGTTGCGGCTGAGCGAAATCGACGTGCTGGTGATTCCGCCCATGCGCCCCATCCGCCTGGAACGCGTTTTTCTGGCTTACGACGGTTCCGCAGGCGCCAAAGCGGCCACGGAAAAGGCCTGCGTACTGGCTATGCGCTACGGTTCTGTGCTGGCTGTAGGAACCATCTATGAGCTTTCTCTGGAAGGATTCGCCCGTTCGCCCGAATTGTCCACGGCCTTTTACAAGGAAGCGGAAAAGACCCAGAGCGAGGCCATCGCCCGTGCGGCCAAACTGGGCGTACGCCATGTGGTGCCCGTGATCGCCCATGGCGAACCGGTGTATCGCGCGCTGGCCGAACAGGCTTCCCGCCAGGATTGCGGACTCATCGTGATCGGGTCGCAAGGCAAAACAAATTTCAGACGTATGCTGCTGGGCAGCGTTACCGAACGGGTCATCGCCGTGGGGGATTGCCCGGTGCTGGTGGTGAAATCATGACCCCGGACAAGAACGGCGACAACGACGCCCGGAATCCCCGGAACAACCCGGACAGGACAGGAGAGGAAAACGGTATGGAAGCAGTTGCTGATCAGCTTGTGGAAGAAGTGCAGATTCCCTTTGAAGCCCCCAGGTTTGTGGACCAGGACAGCGGTCAGGAACTGGTGGTGGATACCGACGCCCTGAACCCGGAAACCTTTGAACCGGGCGAAATAGTCCATGTGGTCAAACCAGGCAACAAGAAAACGCATTACCGCGTACTTGAAATCGAGGAAGCTGCGGACGGCGGCAAAGGCACGGCCTACGTCAAAGAGGCGCCGCCCATTTACGGCAAGGCGCTGCTGCTGCTGTTCCTCCTGGCTCTGGCCTGGTTCGGCCTGGACAGACTTTTCGAGTTTCTTTTTTGAGACCTCCTTTCTTTGTACCACATACCCCTTGACTCGCCGCAACTTGCCAGGCCCGTGTTTCGTGGCAGGGCCTGGCAGAGCGGCAAGTTCTATGGATTGCCGCCCGTGTTCATCGGGAAAAAAGAGATCGTCGCGGGGCTCCCCGCCCCACATTCCGTCAGGTACTTATTCACCGTTTTTTCTGTCCTTCCAGGAACATCTCCAGTGCTTCACGGTGTAAGGGAAAAGCCATGTCTGCGGGCGGTGCCGGCAGCAGGGCTCTTTCGAGGGCTTCTGCGCAGGGCTCGAACCGGGGAAGATCGGCTGTCTTCAGGGGGGCGGCGATGCCGAAGACCAGCAAAGCGCCGTCCGGCGTGCTGCGTACGCAGTGGTCCTGTATGGTCTCCGGGGCTATGGTTATGCCTGTTTCCTCCCATACTTCCCGCGCACCGGCCTGTTGCCAGGTTTCGTCCAGATGAATGTAGCCGCCCGGCAGCGCCCATTTTCCTCGTTCGGGAGCAATGCCGCGGCGTATGAGCACGACGCCGTTGTCCGTGGGAATCACGATCACCGCCACCGGAAGCGGATTCACGTAGCTGATATTGCCGCAATTGGAGCAGGTCCTCGGCCACGGTTGCTGGAATCCAAACCCGGCGCCACAGTAAGAGCAATGAGAATTTTTGATTTTCATTCTATCAGCTTAGCACGACTCACCCATGAGTTCCATAATGAATGCGGGTGCCTGCTCAACAATGGGTAGAGGAGAGCAGCTTCCTGACGGCATTATTCGGCCGTATTCAAGCATCGCGATGCCACGCACGCATAGTTTTTGTGATTGATTTTTCAGGTTGCTTTTCTCGGTGTACAGCCATTAGTAACTCCTTTAACAATTGTGCTCGGGGGAAGCCAAGGGCGCATGCAGATGTTTACGGCCCCTGACACGGGCCAGCAGCGCTTTCACATCTTCCAGCACCAGGTACAACGCGGGAACCAGGATCAGTGTTACGCCCGTGGTAAAGAGGATGCCCACGCCGAGGGAAATAGCCATGGGGATGAAAAACTGGGCCTGGCGGGACGTTTTCATGATCATGGGTGCCAGGCCGCCGAAGGTCGTCAGGGTCGTCAGCATGATGAGCCTGAAGCGCGAGGTGCCAGCCTGCAATACGGCATCATAGGCATTGATGCCTTTGGCGCGCAGTTGGTTGGTGTAGTCGATAAAGACCAGCGAGTCGTTCACAACCACTCCGGCCAGGGCCACGATGCCCAGCAAACTTTGCAGGCTGATGCTGTAGCCCAGGAGCGCGTTCCCGATGCTTGCTCCGGCCGCGCCCTATGGGGATACTGCACATGACGATGGCGGGCTGGGAGTAGCTTTTGAACGGAATGGCAAGAAGCGCGAAGATGACCAGCATAGCCAGAATCAAACCGGAAAACAGGATGGAAGTGCCTTCGGCCATGTCTCCCTGTTTGCCTTCTATGGAATAACTCAAGCCGGGGTATTTGGCCTGCAACTGCGGCATGGTGTCCCGCAGCACATCCGAAAGCACCTGGCTGGTTTCGTTGTCGGGTGTTACGTCCGCGGTGACGACCAGCGAGCGCTGTCCGTTGACATGGTTGATGACAGTATATGCGCGCCCACTGGTGATGTTCACCACGTCGCGCAACGGCACTTCAACATTGCCGGGCGTACGTACGATAAATTCTTCCAGGTCGAACTCGGAGATGCGTTCGCTTTCCGGTCGGCGCACCACCACTTTGATTTCATTGCGCCCGCGCTGCTGCCGGAACACTTCCACGCCCTCGTACACGGTCCGGATCTGGTTGGCGATTTCATTCGCGTAATCCCAGGCTTTCGCCCCGCCGGGTCATGGTCACGTCGCTGTTGCCAATGCCGGGGCCGCCCTTGTCCGAGAGAAACAACACTGTTTCCAGGCCGGGGATGGTGCCGGTTTTCTGCCGCCATTTCTGAACGAATTCTTCCGTACTGATAGGGCGCGTTTCCGCGTTCGTGAGGTAGACCTGGATGGTCATCACATGGTGCCGGAAATATTCCGCCCGGCTCCGCCGATTTTCGCGTACACACCCTGGCTGAGCTTGTCGCCGCCATTTTCGGCAATGACCTCGTCGGCCGCGGCCAGCAGTTTATCCCGTACGGCCTTGGTATTGGCCACGGGCGAACCATAGGGCAACTCCGCGGTGGCATAGGCGAAGTCGGACTGAACCCGGGGCGACAGGGTAAAGCCCAGCCGTCCGCTGGCCACATATGCGCCGCACAGGATCAGGACGGCGAGCCCAACCGCGATGGTCACGTAGCGCCAGGCAGAACATCTGTCCAGAAACGGGCGGTAGATGCGGTGGATAAAGAAGAACAAGCCGTTGCCTACGCGCTTCTGTCCGCGCATGATCAGGCCCATGAGTCCCTTGTCGGCGCTTTGTTTCATGTGGGCCAGGTGTGCGGGCAGGATAAACAGGCTTTCGATAAGCGAAATGGAAAAAACGCTGATGACCACGATGGGCATGACGAACCAGACTTTGCTGGTGGGCGTGGACGAGATCGAACTTTCCTCCACGGAATTCCGGCTGCTCAAGGTGTTCATGGAAAATCCGGACAAGGCGCTTACCCGGGACGAGCTCATGACTCTGGTCTGGGACAAGGATTTCTCCGCCTTTGACCGCAGCATCGACGTCCACGTGCATAAGCTCCGTTCCTTGCTCAACCTCAACCCCTACCAGGAACACAAGACGCGCATCAAAACCGTCTGGGGGACGGGCTACCTGTTTGTGGGGTCGTGATGAAGATCAGCAAGCTTTATCTCAAGATTCTTCTGGTCTTTGTGCCCGTGCTGGTGGTGGCGGACGTCATTGCTTTTCTGATCATCATTTCGGATGAAATGCCGTCGCACCGCATGCGCAGATTCACGGACAAGATGGACATGGCGCGCACTCATCGAGCAGGAAATCCCGGATGCGCGGCAGGGGCCCACCGTGTTCGCAAAGAACATCACTCCGCTTATCCGGGGCCTGGCCAAAGGCAATAGCGCGGAGATCTGGGTCACCGATCTGAAGGATCGTATTCTGGCCAAAAGTTTCTACAAATTCCCGCCGGATCTGGAAGGTGAGCAAAATGAAGTGTATCTGAATGAATCCAGCGGCATCCGGCTGTACACCATCAGCAATGGAAATGCCCATTTGCTTTATATTACGGCTGAAATGCGCAAACAAGGCGGTAAGCCCCTGCTGTTGCACATGTATTTGTCCCTGCATCCTCACCGGGAAGAAGAGTGGCTGCTGCACGGGCTGCTGCTGATGACGCTGCTCAGTGCGCTTTTTCTGATTCCGGTCTCCCGGACCATCACCCGCCCGCTGCACCAGCTGAGTGAAGCCGCGGATCGTTTGTCCGAGGGAGACTTTTCCCGGCGGGCTCCCGCAAAAGGCAAGGACGAAGTCGCCATGCTGGCGCGCAAATTCAATTCCATGGCCGCCAGCCTGGAACAAATGATCCTCTCCGGCCGCGAACTCACCGACAACCTTTCGCACGAATTGCGCAGTCCGCTGGCGCGGATGCGTATTGCGCTGCAGATGGCCATGGAGAAAGGCGAACAGGGCCAGGACAACAGCAAATATCTGGACAAAATTCAGTGCACCATCGAGAGCATGGACGTGCTCATCGGCCATATTCTGGAGCTTTCCAAGCTGAATCTGCGCGAACCGCCCCCGCGTACGGACACTGTGAACATCAATGCCTTGCTGCTTTCCCTGCTGGACACCTACAGCCCCGTGGTGGAGCAGAAGCGGCTGCGGGTAACCAAAGAATTCAGTGACTCTCCCAGGCTGCACTGCCACGCGCCCTACGTGAGCATCATACTGGAGAACGTGCTCGGCAACGCCATGAAATACACCGCCGGGTGCGGCGCCATTGCCCTGAAACTCTGGGCGGACGAGGAGCTGCACATTGAAGTCCGCAACGAGCATCCGCCCCTTTCCGAAAAGGACCTCTGCGACATGTTCATTCCCTTCCACCGCCTAGACAAGGGCAAGGAAGCCGGAACCGGCCTGGGGCTGGCCACAGCCTCGAAAAACGCGGCTCTGCATGACGGGAACATCAATGCCGCGTACGATTCCGGCCGCGTCTGCCTGCAGATCGACCTGCCGTTGACGGTCGCGGGGTGAGGGGGCACTGGAAGGGCAAAAACGCCTTCTGATTCCAGCCGTCCCGCGTGTGCCTTCTGCATCCGTCATCAAAGCGTCACAGGCCACACGTATAGTATTGACAGATTTGATTCAACGCATTGGGATGGACCGCTCCTCGCGTGGCTGCGTGAAGGGCGGTCCTCACGTTTTTTGTTGGGGAACAGCCGGTTGCGTACAAGGTGCGCGCGAAGGGCTGTGCTTCTTGTTTTTGTTTCTCTATTTCCGAAAAAAAGCCTGCGCTTATTTCTCCAGGTACGCGTTGATGCGGTCCCGGACGTTCTGCTCCAGATTGCGAAACCAGAAGGCGTAATCGAACTTGTGCAGGACACCCGCGGGAAAGTGGCCGATTTTCAGTTTGTCGGGCGGGCTGGTGACCAGGGCGGAGGTGTTCGTGTCGATTTGCGCGCCCGTATACTGAGGGACTTCGCGCAAGATTGTGCCCTTGAAGTCATCGAAAAAGACCGCCCCGAGGTTCAGGCTTTTGGCCGCGGGGGTGGCGTCCGTGGTCCAGTTGAGGGGGTTGATGCAGATCGCGCCGGGACGCAGCACAGGCGAACCGGTCGCGCCCGGGGCCTGGGTATTCCAGGAAATGACCACGCCCGTATCGTCCGCTTTTTGCGCGGGCTTTATCCAGGGGTAGTTCTTCAGATCCTTATCCGTGATCGAGAAGCCGATGACGTAGGCCGCCACCAGCTGTTTTTGCAGCTGCGGGTCGTGAAAGCGACTTCTGATCAGGTCGAGCATGACCACGGAGCCCTGGCTGTGCGAAGCCAAGATAAAGGGCCGCCCCTGATTGAGAAAGGCCAGGTAATAATCAAAGGCCCTGTGGACATCGTCCGCACCGATACGGAAGTAGCGGTTGAGGGTCATTTTTTCGTTGGGGTTCAGGCAGACGAAAGAGGCCTGGCGGTAATAGGGCGCGTACAGGTTCGCGGAACCGGAAAAGACTCCGGCCTGGGCCTTGAGCAGCCCCCTGGCGTCGGAACGCAGTTGCTCGTTGAATATGTCCATGTTTTTCGGCTTACTGCCCGCGTAGATGGTGGGGTAGACGTAGAATACGTCCACGGGCTTGTCCGGATTTCCGGGCCTGGAAGCCCAGCTTTCGTCCAGCGTATAATCCGGACAGGCAGGAATTTCGCAGGCATCGGTGACGTTGGCGACGTCGGCGACGTCGGTGAGATCATCGCAGAAGGCGGTTGCCGGGGAATAGAAACACAGGAATGCAAGGCAAAGAACAGAGCATATGATGAGCATGAGGGCCTCCAGAAGTTTCTGGTTGTATACCAACCTGCGTACTGGGGGTAAAGGAACGCTCCTGCGGCTTTTTCCCTGGGGGGATACGGCCTGGTCGGATACAGATCGCAGCATAGCTGCTGGAGTCATTTTCGTGTATTGCGTAGATGGAAGAGGTGAACGAGAGCCGGTTCTGTCAACGCGGCATGAGGCACCAGCCGGCCCTTGGCTGATGCGCGCAAGGGCCGGCCGGATTTTCAGAAAGCAGTTATAAGCGAATATCGGCAGCTTCGAGAATCGGCCGCCCCATGATGCCTTCCAGCAGGTACAAGGGGTCATGATCCTGAAGATCGCCGAAATCCAAACCAGTCAGTTTTTCGATTCGCGCCACTTGAACTTGGTAGGTCTGATAGCTTCCAAAGGCGAACTCGAGATCCGATATGAGATTCTTTTGGGTTTGCAAGTACGCCGTGGCGGACAAGCGGTTGTCGACAACGGTAGCCACCACTTTCCAGAACTCGGCGGGGATTTGGAATTCACTCCGATACAACATATCGTCATCGCGGAAAATCGGTCCGGTAAAAACAGAGACCTTCATGTCGTATTTTGCAGCATTCTGCAGGATGTAGTTTTCCAAATCCAGCCAGGTTTTTTGATTGAGCCCCTTATGCTGCGGGGCGCAATTGGTGAAATGAAAGGTGTCCCTGTTGGCCTCCTGTGCTTCCGTCCCCCATACCGGGGCAAGGCGTCTTACCAAATGGCCCCGGTCGATGGGATTATGTTTATACAAATCGGGACCGGATTGGTATTTTTGATCCAAGCGTTTATCGAAATACCAATGATCGTTCTGCCTGCGTACCGATACGCGTTTGCTGCCATCAATGTTTACGGCAGTATAAAACGCCAGGCGGCGTGGCGCATTCATTTTGATACTAAAATGGGTATAGTGGAGCAGCTCGGAACCGTCCTTCAACTTGGCAACATCATCTTGTAGATCCTGCCGCAGGGTTGGTAACGGAACTGTTATTCCCAAAAAATGTTCATTATATCCATTGTCTTCTTTGTACCATTCCAGTGAACTTTCCCCGACGACCATTTCCTGGCTTGATGTGTCCAAACTCACCGCAGGGCTGCTTTCATATAATATTTCGTCAAGCAGTTGCTTTTGGTCGACACTCAAATTTTTGCGTTTGTCTTGCAGGAATGACATGATACTGCTGATACGGATGCCTTCGTTGGCAATGAATTTATCTGGTGCATTTGGGTCCCGGACTCCGGAGTGATGCAGAGCGACCACCTCCCAGGCATCGTTACATACTGCAGACCCTGATGAGCCTTTTTGTGTGTCCGTGAGATAATGTATGAACTGGTCAAAGACGTCTATTACTTCATTTTCCCGGATTGCAACTGCCTTGAAACCACCGCCAGGATGCTGGATGATGGAGACATATTCTCCTTTGAGGGCTTTACCCGATTCGGAGATTAACTTCAGGTATCCGAATTCGGAGAGGGTTGCGCCATCCTGGCCGTGCGGGTCAAGGGCGACCAGAGTAAAGTCCAACTCCGCATCCGTAATGAAAAATCGTTTGGGATTTAAGTTGAACCGTTTGGACTGGAGCGGGTAGCGATTGACATCCTTTTGATAATTGAACTCCGCCTGCGCGTAGAGCGCCCATGAGGGGGATTCCAGGACGTGGTTGTTGGTCAGCAACAAATTGGGTGAAACCAGGAAACCCGTGCCATGTCCCAAGACTCTTCCAACACGGTCGCACAATTCTATGCGGCATACGGAGCGTGCCACATTGATGCCCTGTTCCAGGTAGGCGATTGGGAACAAATCATTGTTGTGAATAATACGTTCGAGAGCCAGCCCGTCGTCTTCCGGGATGGAGGCCAGACGTCTTCGGACTCTGCTTTCTTCGTCGACTTCCGTAAGCGGAGATGACTCCAGCGCCTTAAACGTCTGCTTGCGTGATTCAGTGCGTTCCTGAAAACGTTTTTGTGCCTGTTGTTCGATTTCCAGGGAAGCCTTTTTCAGTTGATCCGGATGCATTTCATACGGCTGAATTGTCATTGAGTCCTCCATAATTGAACAGTATATTTTAATGACAACTGCTCATGCAGTATTAGATCCTTTAAGACTGTCGATAAATAGATGAATTCCAAGTAATAAGAAGTTATGTTGTATAGTTTTGCAATGCGTTATAAATCTATTTTTTTCTGGTTCCAAAAAGAGTTTTCGATATTATTTATGTATATTAATACATTTATAGACGTATGTAATAAATTAATATAATCATATCACTGGATTTTTACGGTTAAATTGTTAAAATTGCAGTAAAATTGAGCGTGTAATTCTTTTAATGCATACTGATCACATATCATTTTTTAAATAATTTTTGCAATATGTTTTTCAATTTATAGCAGAGTAA
The DNA here is from genome assembly GCA_963677785.2 of Desulfovibrionaceae bacterium. Lineage (GTDB taxonomy): Bacteria > Desulfobacterota > Desulfovibrionia > Desulfovibrionales > Desulfovibrionaceae. The sequence continues at coordinate 2,939,527 of CAXXDH010000003.1, forward strand.
AATACCATAAGCAGGTGGAATGCGTATATGAGGAATGTAGCGGGGAAAAAGTATCTGAAGTCTAACTTGTTTATGCCTCTATAAAAAAGGAGGAACACCGGCATTCGAAGAGTTTTTTTGTCATGAGGCGGCAGTGGCCGGAAAATTGGCGCTTGTAAAAAAAAGAGCTGCCACGATTCGACGTACGGGCCCCCAGGACGGCTTAGCTCTCGGTCCGGCGATAATTCTCGTGTTGGAGTTGCAATGCTGCGGGATCCATATTATTTCAATGCAACTTTCAGGACCGTTGACCGGTAGAACACAAGACGGTATTTTTTCACTCACAGCTTGCATGTGGAGTATAATGGATGGATAAGGATATTCAGCAGATCTTGCAGACGACGTCCAAAGCCTTGCGCCAGCGCGCCAGGTTTTTTCAGGATAGAAATCCCCAGGAACTGAATCAGGAAGATTTTTCCACTATCTCAAAATATCTCGAAGGGATGGCGGACAATCTGGATTCCTTTTACCAGGGGCGCAAGCGAAGGAAGTTTCTTGTCGGACTACTTGCCTTTTTGTTGTATCTCGGTGTCTTCGTCGTATGCTTCGGCATGCTGTATTATCATTACAATCCCTTTGAAGACCGGTACTACGTAAAGCTTGCCAAGGAAATTCTTTCCGAAGACGCCAATGTCACACTGTACGTGCAGGCTCTGAAACTGGGCGTCTCTCTGTTGGGGACACTGCTGCTGTTTCTGGTGGCTGTGTTTGTTGCCATAATCATCAACGGTATTTTGAGCATGATCCATTCCCGTCTGGGGAACGCCCTTGTGGAGGCAGTTCTCGCCGGGGCGCTTGTTGGGGGCATGTTTTACGTATATATTGAGCGGGTTTATAATACCGGATTGTTGATTAAGTTGTTTGTAGAGAGCTCATGAGCCTATTTGAACATCCACGATTCCTGTTGGCGGTAAGAAATGTATAAATACCTTTCTGTTGTCATCATGTTAGGATTAGGTATTTATATTGCCATGCAGCACAACAGAATAGCTCTGTTTGAAGACAATATAGACGCATTGATGCAGGAGAACTGGCAACTGCAGCAGGATCTCGCCAGCGTTGAAGGCCTTGTCATCGGATGGCATATTGCATCCTACAAGGACAAGAACCAACTCATGGAGCTTTCACGGCTTCTAAAATTGAAAGATCATCTCATCAACAGCATGCAGAAAGGCAAGCATCTGTTGGTCACGGCCTACACAGCGGATTCCACCGAGACGGACGCAACGCCGTTCATTACCGCCAGCAACACCCGTGTCCGCGAGGGCATTGTGGCAGTTTCGCAGGACCTGTTTGCCAAGGGCTGGGTTTTTGGGAAAAAAGTGTACATTGTCAATCAAGGCGTCTACACTATCGAAGACCTGCTGCATAAGCGCAAACGGAATCAGTTGGATATTTTCATGAACAATAAAATTAAGGCGCTTCACTTCGGCCGCAAGAAATTGAAAGTCTTTTTGCTTGGTTCGTAGCCCGCCGGCCTTTTTTCCAGATTATGCTTATAGACCTGCATACGCACACCTCCCGGTATTCGGCCTGTTCCGTTCTGCAGCCGGACGATCTCTGCCAGTTGTCCATTGAGCGCGGACTGGACGCCATCGTGCTGACGGAGCACTTTGTCTTGTGGAGTCCGCAGGAGCGGGACGCTTTACAGAAAAAATACCCGCAGTTGCGGATTTTTCGCGGTGTTGAAATCAGCGTACGGGAAGGCTATGACGTTATCTGCATCACTGCCGAAGAAGATCTCGACGTGGTTTCCATGTTGTCCGTGCTGGAAGTACGGGAGCTGCTCGGTCCGGCCCTGGAAGAGTCTTTTCTATTTGTGGCGCATCCGTTTCGTTTCAGCAGCGAGCTGACCCCCGGCCTGCAGACCGTGCTGCGGAACGTGGAAGGCATCGAGATGAATTCAATCAATATTTTCAAGAAAGATCCGGTTTGGAGCGCCGAGGGATGCTATCCGCGCAACAAGCATTGCTACAGCCGGGCGCGTGAAGAGTATCAGCTGATTCCCTTCTACAATACGGACACCCACCACCCGTATTCCGTGGGCGGCATTGCCAATTATCTGGAAACGGATACTGTTCCCGAGGATGAAATCGCCCTGGCGTCCCTGCTGCGCCAAGCGCCTGCAAAAGAACGGCAAAATCCGGAAGTCATCAAGCGTTTTTTACAGGCCTACGGCGCGTAGCGGCGTGGGAGCTGTCGTAGAAAGCGAACCCGGCCACTTCGGTTTTGTTGGCCAGAAAATGGGATACAAACCCGCGGTCCGAGGCCTCGATACGCAGCTCGGAAACCGGAAGGGGCTCCTGGCGCTTGGCGTACAGCAGCAGCGCCCTGTCGATGAACCCCGCATGCAGAAAACAGACTTGCAGCTTGGCGCGTTTGAGACGTCCCCGGCCTTCGGGCCAGACAAGCCGTAGGCGCAAGGACGGGCGGCGCTGTTCGCGCCGGATAATCAGATTGCCCGTACGTATCAGCGCCTCGGTCACGGTGTCCGCGTCAATACGCGCTATTTTGCCCAGGGCGGCGGGAAAGTCCGGGAACAGCGCCAGGAAATACGAGTGATCCAGACGCATGGCCGGAGAGCGGCCCGGAACATTGAGAAACGAAGGTTGTTCCAGAAAACGTTTGGCAAGCCCCTTTTGCAGTTCTTCCAGCAGACTCGTATAATCTACAAGCACACCTCCCTCCCAACGATCTCGTTTGTATTCCGCAATGGTTCTAAAAATCCATTTTATATTTTTTTTCCGCTGTTTTTCGCCGTTTTTTGATGATGAAGTCCCAAAACAGTTCCGATTCCCGCAGATTGGGGTTGAGTTCGAGGGATTTCTCCAGGTTTTTCAAGGCCTGGTCCACATCTCCCTTTTCATAATGCACCCTGGCGATGTTGTGGTAGAGATTTTCATCCGACGGACTCAGGTCCAACGCCTTGGTGTAATGCTTGATGGCAAGATCGAAAATTTTGTTTTTGCGCAGGTCGATGCCGAATCCGTTGAACATGTGCTTGTGCTCGGGTTGGAAATCGGCCTGCATGCCTGCCAGGTATTCGAACAGTTCCACTGCCTTTTCAATGCGTCCGGCTTTGAGGTGCTTGAGGCCGTCGGCGAAATCATCCTGCATGTTCTGGATGATTTCCTTGATGGGAGCTTCGAGTTTTTCCTGCTGGAGCCGGGTTGCGTCCGCGGGAGCTTGCTCCGGAACCGCGACGGATTCCTGCTGCGTCTCGGGCAGGGGGGGAGTCAGCTCCAGGGGCGTATCGTCCAGGGCCAGGGATGGTTCCCGCTGCGTCTCGGGAAGAGGGTCTCCCAGCTCCAGAGGCGTGTCGTCCAGGGCCAGGGACTCTTGCTGCCGCCCGGAGGGGGGAGCGGTGGCCGCAGTCTGATTTTTTGATGCGGGTTGCTGGACGGATTTCAGCGGGGCCGTTCCCTGGGGCGAGGCATCATCCTTGGGGGCTTTCCAGATGGAGCTGAATTGGGGCGATGTGTGGTCGATGACGTATTCAGGCTCCCGGCGGTACTCTTCGAGAAATTCCTTGAGAGGGATGGCACGCCGTTCGCCCGAAGGAATAAGGTTCTGGTTCAACGGCTGCGCCAGCATGGTATCTTCGTCATTGTCCCAGATGACCCAGAGTCGGCGCGCCGTACCGCCCAAACCGGTGACGCCCTTGGACGCAGTAAGCGGTGATTCCGTGGAGTAGACCCCCCGGAGCTTTTTCTCTTCCATGCAAGCCCCCCTAAAACCTTGCGTACGCCCGTTGGCACAGACGTACCATTGTCCGGCCCATAACGGCGGTTGCACACAGCTTTGGTCGAAGCGTGTGTGGTGAAATCTCTTGAGAACGCATAATTTTCAGATTCTATAATTTTGTGTGCTGATGTTCAAGGATATGATGCAATTCAAGCGGGCCGGAAGGACGCGGGAGCGCTTTGTCAGTGGGGAGTAAGGGGCGGGTTGCTCTTTTCAGGCTGTGTCTCCGGTTGCTGGCGGATGGGCAGAGTCACTGTAAACGTGCTTCCCTGGTTCACCACGCTGGTCACCTGGATACTGCCTCCTTGGGCTTCGACGATCATTTTGCTGATGGACAGTCCAAGGCCCGTGCCTTTGATACGGAAATTCCAGCTGTCGTCCAGCTGGATGTATTTGCCGAAAATAGAAGAAAGTTTTTCGGGTGGAATTCCGATGCCCGAATCCGTGATCTGAATGAGCACCGTATTGCCCATCCTTCGGGCCCGGCAGCTAACGCTGCCATGGTGCGTATATTTGAGGGCATTGGAAAGCAGATTGATAATGACCTGAATGACGCGGTCCGGATCACCCGTCAGCAAAGGCAGCGATTCGGGAAGGTCCAGTTCGAGCCGAATATCGGCCTGTTCGAAAAGGACGGAAACGGTTTGGGCGGCGTGGCTGATGGCTGCAAGCGGGTCGAACTCTTCCCGGCGAAGCTGGATATTGCCGGATTCAATTTTGGCGATGTCCAGGACGGTTTCAATCAGGGAAGTGAGCCGGACGCATTCCGAACTGACAATGCCGAGATCACGGTTGATGCGGTCGATGTGTTTTTGCAGGTCGTGTTGCAGAAGCAAAGGGTAGATTCTTTCTTCCAGACGGTTGCGTATCATGGTCACAAAGCCTCCGATGGCGGTCATGGGCGTACGGAGTTCATGGGATACGGACGAGAGGAAGTCGGTTTTGTTTTTTTCCAGAGTCTGGAGTTCCTTGTTGGCTTCTTCGAGCTGGCGCGTACGCTCCTGGACGCGGAGGTCGAGTTCCATGTTCAGCCTGTGGAGCGCGTCGGCTATAACCTTGTTGTCGTGGGAGGCTTTGATCAGATCCTGGATGCGTTCCGACAGGACTTTCTGGAGCAGCAGAAAGGAGTGCGCCAGTTTGGATGTTTCATAAGGCGCGTGGTGGGATAATTGCTCCAGCCGCCGCAGGGATGGCGAGGGGAGAATGCAGTCCGTACTGCTGAGTTCCTTGGCAAAATTCGTCAATTCGACCAAAGGCGCGGTAAAACGCTTCAGGATCAGAAAGGTGATCACAACACTGACCAGAAACAACGAAATGATGATTACGACCTGCTTCATGATCAGGTTCACGGCGGTTTCAACCAAATGCGTACGGGGTGCGAGGTAGAGCACCTGCAGCTTGAGGCCGGGATAGGTGGCGGAATACATGTCGCAGGGGGGGAGCCCGTCGACAGATGGAAGGTAAATGCTATTTTCTCTGTTGATTCCGTAAAGCGCCAGCGACGCGCGCAAGAGAGAATGTATCTGTTTCTGGGGTATGTTCAGGGGAAAAAGCATTTTGTTGGTCTCGCGGTTTAACAGGATGAGACTACCTTTTTTTGTTGGGATATCAGCAAGATATGTTGTAACCTGGGAGAAAAAGGATCGACGGTGTTCAGCAATCAGGGACTTGAGTCCGTTGGAACTTGAGATGCGTGCGACAATCCAGTTCCAGGGTTTGAAATAAACAAAATATCCGGCATAGCTCTGCTCCTGGCTCTGTGCGTCCGCGAACTGGAGCGTAAGGAAATAATTGCCCTTTTTTTGGCATCCTCGTTGTGCCGTTGCCAAGGAGTTTTGCCCGAGGAACGTACGCGCCCGTTGCAATGACTCCAGCGAAAGGGTGGTGGATGGCAGGAACACCGGCTCCAGATCATTGTTGAAGACAAAAAAAAGATTTTCTTTCGTATGGGGATAGAGTCGCAAAAGATTGAGAGCTAGGTCCTGCATTTTTTTTTCAGGCATATCCGTCTGGTGGGACCGACTGTCAAGTCCTTCGAACAGCGGGAGCATTGTGGTGAGGGATTCCTCCAACATTTTGCGCTGGTGCACGATCATGAGATATTTATGCTGAACCAGGAGTTGGTGGTCTACATGGATTTTCTGCAAGGACAGGCGCAGGAGGTTGCTCGCCAGGGCATTTTGTTCCGCCTGGGAATTTTCCCAGATGGTTTTGGCGCTTTGCCAGCCCACAAGCAGGGAAGAAAAGAACATTACCGCTATGATCAGCAGAAACATCTTGTGATAAATGGAAAATCGGTAAAAAAACGTCATGACGCGCTGATGCACTCTGTGAAAGATGCCGGTATTACGACTCATGCATGCTTCCCTCCGGAGTGCAGATAAAAGGCTAGTGCGGATGAACGGCTACAGGAAAAAATAACCTAATATAAGATTATCCTTACAGTAAGTTTGAGAAACTGGCAAATGTAAAGGTTTCCTGTTCCAAAGTTTTTATCAAAAAAATCGGATTATTTCAGAGGCAAATGCCGGGCAGGAGCGCCATGGCGGAACGTACGTGGATAACCTGCGATTACGTATCTGCAATAACAGGATAATGGTGCTGCTGAATGAAAAGACAAGGTGAAACCTTGTTCGGTCCCGCTGGCAATCGGGACCGAACAGAGAATTTCACAAGGGGGGGTATGGTGACACTAGGTGTCGCAAAAAATTTCAGTTGGAGTAAACGTAGTCTTCTGGAGCCTTCGGTGGTTAGACCATGAAATCAAGTGCGTCTTCTTGCTCGTTGGCCTCTGCAAAGGCGATGGCGATTTCACACTTTTCAATTATATTCCAAAGCTGTGCTGTGAGTAACCAGATCATAGTCTTACCTCTCCTTGTTTTTTACCATCGCCGGTTCGCGATGGTTCCCGTTGGTTGGACTAGTATATACAAGCATCATGCCAAACTTTTATGGATTTGTAATACCCTGAAAATAAAAGTTTTTTTATTTAGGTAAATAAGAGGGAATGTTGCATGATGCAACATGTTCTGAGCTGTCGTTATGAAAGTAAGAGGCAAAGACCTGTCTGTCGGCGTTCAGGAGGATTGGAGAAAACTGCGTTGCAATTTGCAACTAAAGTTGCAGGATGCAACAGAGGTCAGGACTCAAGCCCCATTTTTTTTATTTTGCGCCATAAGGAAACCCGGTCAATGCCTAAAACTTCGGCGGCCCTTGATTTGTTGCCCTCGGTCATACGCAGCACGTCTTTGATGTAATTGGTTTCCACGTCTGCCAGGGTAGGCGGGTTTTCCAGACAAAAGGAACTGTTCAGGGCGCAGCTGGGGTTTTGGAAGCGTTGCGGTAGATGCTCGCGTTCGATGACCTGGCCGTCGGCTATGACCACCGCGCGTTCAATGATGTTTTTGAGTTCCCGTACGTTTCCGGGAAATTCATAATTCATGAACAGGGACATGACCTCGTCCGAGATGCGTACCAGCGGTTTTTTGTACGATTTCGCGTATTGTTCGAGAAATGACTGGCAAAAGAGCGGGATGTCGTCCCGGCGTTTACGCAAAGGAGGAATACGCAGGGTAAAGACGTTGAGCCGGAAATACAGGTCTTCACGAAAGGCGCCCGTACCGACGGCATCTCTGAGGCCACGGTTGGTGGCGGCGATCACGCGGACATCCACGGGAATTTCCTCGGTGCCGCCCACGCGAATAATGGTTTTTTCCTGCAGCACGCGCAGCAGCTGGATCTGGTTGGAGTAGGGCATGTCGCCAATTTCGTCCAGCAGCACCGTGCCGCCGTTCAGGGCCTCAAAGATGCCTTTTTTCAGGCCGCTGGCGCCGGTGTAAGCGTCGCGTTCGTGCCCGAATAGCTCGTTGGCCAGGAGTTCTTCGGTAAAGGAGCCGCAGTTGATGGCCAGAAATTTGTTGTCCGCGCGCTGGCTTTCGTGGTGGATCAGTTTGGACACCAGCTCCTTGCCGGTGCCTGTCTCGCCGCGCAGCAGCACGGTGCAGTCCAGGGGCCCTACCCGTGCCATCAGTCGTTTGAGTTCCTGCATCTGGTGGCTTTTGCCTATGAGTTGCGGTCCCTTGTAGCCCTTGACGAAGTCCCGGAGCTCATCCAGTTCGTATTGCAGAAGAACCTTTTCCCGTGCTTTTTGCACCTGGGCGCGGACTTTTTCAAGATTGTAGGGTTTCGCCAGATAATCAAAGGCTCCGCGCCGCATGGCTTCCACGGCTCGCTCGATAGAGGTGGAACCGGTGATGATGATCACCACGGTGGAGGGCCAGCATTCCTTGACCCGGGACAACAGGCGCAGCTCGCCGAGCCCGTCCGTGTGCAGGTCGGTCAGCACCAGGTCGTAGGAATGGTCCTGCAGCAGCTGGATGGCCTTTTCCGTGGTGTCGCAATGCGTTACCTGGCAATGCTCTTCGTGCAGCGTATCCGCAAGTTGCTGCAGCGAAGTCGGATCATCATCAACAATCAGAGCGGTTAATGGGTTCATCGGTCAAAAATAACAGGGATGCCACAAGATGAAAAGGGCTCATGAAAAAGCAACGGGTTTCCCTCTGCAATGCGGTTGCGCGTCTAACGGATTGGAACTAAGAATAATACCAGACATCCGTCAGGAGGAAAGCGATTCATGTCCCTATTCGCGGCACTGCAGGAAATCAGTCAAAGGCCGGAACCCCATGCTTATTACACGACCCCGGAGCTGTGGAACGATCCTTATATCTCGCAGCAGATGCTCGCCCTGCACCTGGATCCGGACCAGGGCCTGGCATCGCGTACGGGAGCTGCCATAGCCGCATCCGTGGCCTGGATATTCGGTCGTTTTCAGTTGGGACCACGTACGCGCGTCTGCGATTTCGGCTGCGGGCCGGGGCTCTATACGCGGGGCTTTGCGGAAACAGGCGCCAGCGTCACCGGTATCGACTTTTCCGAACGTTCCATAGCGTACGCCGGCAAGGTGAACCAGGAAAAAGGTCTGGGCATCCGGTACGTGTTGCAGAACTACCTGGATGCCGACGTTGAAGGCCCCTTTGACTTGATCACGCTGATTTTTTGCGACTTTTGCGTGCTCAGTCCGAAGCAGCGCGGACAATTGCTGGGACGCATGCATTCGTTGCTGGCGCCAGGAGGGCATCTGCTGCTGGATGTGGTTTCCAAATTCTTTTTTGCGGCCACGCCCGAACAACAGAGCTGGGAGTACGCCGCCCGGGACGGCTTTTGGGCTCCAGGGCCGCATCATGTGTTCAAAAAAACCTTTCGCTACGAAGAGCGGAGCCTGTTGTTGGACAAGTACGTGATCCTGGAACCCAATTGCCGCCGTGAGAGTTACAACTGGCTGCAGTGCTACGACCTGCAAAGCCTTCAAGAAGAATTTGCCGCCGCGGGGCTGCGGATCATTGAACAGTACGCGGATGTTGCAGGCGCTGCCTTCGCCGCGGATTCCAAAGAATTTGCCGTTGTTGCCGTAAAATGACCTCGGGTCGGGAAGGCAGAGGTTTCAGGGCTGTGCGCTACGCTGCCTCCGCGGCCGTTTGTTCAATCAAGCCGGATTGAAACACGACAAGGAAAATTCATGAAACCAAAGGTTTTCATCACGCGCCAGATTCCGTTTGCCGGTGTGGACCTGTTGCGTCACGAATGCGAGGTGGAGGTGTTCGGGGACCAGCCCTTGCCCTACGATCTGCTATTGGAAAATGTGGGGGAATGCCAGGGGGTTATCGGGCTGGGCACGGACCAGATAGATGCGGCGTTTTTCGCAGCGGCCCCCTGTCTGAAAGGGTACGCCAATTATGCCGTGGCCTTTGACAATATCGACATGGCTGCGGCCACGAGTAGGGGGATACCCGTATCCAATACGCCCGACGTGCTGACCAAGGCCACAGCGGAGCTGGCCTGGGCGCTGCTGTTCGCCGTGGCCCGGCGCGTGGTGGAAACGGACAGGGTGATGCGTACGGGCGAATGGCCGGGCATGGGGCCCATGCAATATATCGGTAGTGGTGTCTCGGAAAAGACTCTGGGGATTTTCGGCTCCGGGCGGATCGGCACTGCCATGGCGCGCATGTCCGCGGGATTCGGTATGCGGGTGTTGTATATGAACGAGTCCGGCCACAGAAACGACGTGCTGGATGGGCAGCTCGACGGGCGGCTGGTGGAGTTCGACGAACTCCTGGCTGAGTCGGATTTTTTGAGTCTGCACGCTCCGTTGACCGAGCAGACCAGGCACAGGTTTGACGCCGCGGCATTCGAAAAAATGAAGGACACGGCCTATGTCATCAACACAGCCCGTGGGGCGCTGATCAAGGAGGACGACCTGGTTGCGGCCCTGCGTTGCGGGGACATCGCCGGAGCCGGGCTGGACGTGTACGAATTCGAACCCAGGGTGACCCCCGGCCTGGCCGGATTGCACAATGTGGTGCTGGTGCCGCACATCGGCTCGGCCACCCGTGCCGCTCGCAGCCAGATGAGCCTGCTGGCCGCCCGCAACCTGCTGGCCATGCTCAAGGGAGAACGGGCTGAAAATTGTCTCAATCCCGAGGTCTACTGCTGAACGCACGCTGGCAAACGACTGGTTTTGTCTTTTTCCCGGCGTCCATAGCGCTTTGACTTCTGCGGATTGATGCGTATAGTTCCCATAATGTGCGGGGCGGTGCGCAAAGCGTCTGCCTTCCTGCCCGGACCAGGGAAACATGCAGTTTCATGATGTCATACAACCAAGGAGAAAAGCCATGCAGGTACGTACCGATGTGAAAGCAGGTGACAGGGATTTTCAGCATTGGACATGGGGGCGCTAACAGGCGCGGCCCGGACTTGATGAGCAGGCCGCGGTTGGAGCGGCCTTTTTTTATTGCAGAACAACCAACCCCAGGAAACGAGGAAGGAATATGAAGCCCAAGGTATTCATCACGCGTCAGATTCCGCTTGCCGGAGTGGAGTTGCTTCGCCGGGAATGCGAAGTGGAGATGTTCGAGGATCGCCCGTTGCCGCGGGAATTGCTGTTGAAAAAGGTGGTGGACTGCCAGGGCGTGATCGGGGTGTTGACGGACAAAATCAACGACGAGTTTTTCAATGCGGCGCCGAAGCTCAAGGGCTACGCCAACTACGCCGTCGGATTCGACAACATCGACGTGGACGAAGCCACCAGAAGGGGAGTGCCCGTATCCAATACGCCCGACGTGTTGACCGACGCCACCGCGGAACTGGCCTGGGCGCTGTTGTTCGCCGTTGCCCGGCGCGTGGTGGAGACGGACAAGGTGATGCGCGCGGGCCAATGGAACGGCTGGGGCCCCATGCAATATATCGGCGGCGGCGTTACCGGAAAAACTCTGGGCATCTTCGGCGCCGGACGCATCGGTACGGCCATGGCCCTGATGTCCAAGGGGTATAAAATGCGCGTATTGTATACCAAAGCCTCCGGCCGCAGGAACGAGCTCCTGGACGCCGAGCTGGGCGCGCAGCTGGTCTCACAGGACGAACTTCTGGCCGAATCCGATTTCATCAGCCTGCATGCGCCCCTGACCGCCCAGACCCGGCACGCGTTCGACGCCACGAGCTTCAAAAAAATGAAACCGAGCGCCTACATTATCAATACGGGGCGCGGACCTGTTATCAAAGAGGACGACCTGGTTGCGGCCCTGGACGAAGGGGAAATCGCAGGCGCCGGGCTGGATGTCTACGAATACGAGCCCAAGATGGCCGCCGGACTGGCCGAGCTGCCCAATACGGTGTTGCTGCCGCATATCGGCTCCGCCACAAGGAGCGCCCGCGACGACATGAGCCTGCTGGCGGCGCGCAACATTCTGGCCATGCTCAAGGGCGAACGCGCCGAGACCTGTTTGAACCCTTCTCTTTACAGTTAATTTTTTGAGGAGCTTTTTTATACAAGGATAATTGAGCTGCCCGATACAGTATGGTAGGCTCCAGCAACCTTTGAAAACGTCGTGCGATTGCAGCATGAGGCTATTGCCTTTTGGGCTGCGTATTGAACATTTAAGGAAAGAATGGGGATCTTATGTGCTCAGCATTTTTTAATGCCAAGGGCCGTCCGGCGCGGGTACGGGGAATTTTTCTTTGCAGCTGCCTGATGCTGGCCCTGGCTGCGCCTTTCGCCTCCTGGGCCGGAGACCATGCCGCCGGGGACAAGCCCGGACCGGACCAGGCATTGCAGATGTTGCGGGAAGGGAACGAACGCTTTGCTTCCGGCACGTCCGGCCTGCCTCATTTGGACGCCGCCCGGCTCAAGCAGGCCGGTACGGAAGACCAGGGCGCCCATGCCTACGCCACGGTGCTGGCCTGTTCGGACTCGCGGGTGCCGGTGGAACGGATTTTTGATGCCGGGGTTATGGACCTGTTCGTGGTACGCGTACCTGGGAGCGTCGTCCGTACCGATGAGGCGGGTTCCATAGAATACGGACTGGCGCACGTCCATACGCCCGTGCTGGTGGTTCTGGGGCATACGCATTGCGGCGCGGTGACCGCCATGGCCAATCGCCTGCAGGGGGATACGCACGAGCTCGAACGCAATATTCCGCCCTTGGTCGCTCCCATTCGCTCGGCCGTGAGCCGGGCCATGGAAGAGCACCCGGACGCTGATGTCAAGAAACTGTTGCCCTACGCCATCGAGAACAATGTCTGGCAGTCCATCTCGGACCTTTTCCGACTCAGCCCGGCTACTCGCGAGCTGGTAAAAGCCGGGAAGGTCAAGGTCGTGGGCGCCGTCTACGATGTGGGCACCGGTCTGGTTCGCTGGCTGCCCGAGGACAACGTGGCAAAGCTGCTGGAAAAGGCTGAGGCGGATCCTGAAAGCGCCCAAGAGGCCATGCTGCTCTACGGCAAAGGCGCCAAACCCGCTCCCGCCGAAGTGCTGGAGACGCTCAAGCAGGGCAACGACCGCTTTGTTGCCGGAGAATCCCTGCATCCGCATACGGACAGCGCGCGCCTGGAGCAGGCCGCCCAGGAAGACCAGGGCGACCATGCCCTTGCCACGGTGTTGACCTGTTCGGATTCACGGGTGCCTCCGGAATACATTTTCGACTCAGGTGTCATGGATCTGTTCGTGGTGCGCGTGGCCGGTAATGTGGTCCGTACCGACGAGGCAGGTTCCATAGAATACGGGCTGGCGCACGTCCATACGCCCGTACTGGTGATTTTGGGCCATACGCAATGCGGCGCGGTGACGGCTGTTACCCAGGCCCTGCAAGGGCATGGCCATACGCTGGAGCACAATATCCCGCCCTTGATCGGTCCCATCAAACCGGCGGTGGAATCCGCCATGCACGAGCATCCGGACCTGGCCGACTCCGTCAAGATTATTCCCTATGCCATTGAAGAAAATGTCTGGGCAGCGGTGAAGGATCTTTTTCTGCAGAGTCCGGCCACGCGCGAGCTGGTCAAAAGCGGCAAGGCCCTGGTGACGGGCGCTATTTATGATGTCAGCACGGGCAAAGTGAACTGGCTGCCTCTGGAAAAGGTGGACGCCATTCTGGCCGAGGTCGAGGCCGATCCGCAGCGCGCCACGAACGCCATGGCCAAACCGGCGGCGCGCCGGGCTGTTTCCGGACAGGCGCCGGAGCAGACGCCCTGAGCAACAACCGAGGCAGAAACAGGGCGGGGCGCTCATTGAGCAAACCGACATGACCAGGTCCCAAAACGTGACTCCACGGAGAACGATATGAAGGTGTTCAAGGTTTCCACAATTATTTATGTGATCATCGCCGTCACCATTGCCCTGGTGGCCACGCAGAACGGCAAACCCGGCCCATCCCGGGCCTTGCGGATGCTGCAGGAGGGCAACAAACGCTTTGCAGCCGGAAAACTGCAGCATCCGCACACGGACGCGGAACGTCTGCAGCTGGCTGATACGGTGGACCAGGCAGACCACGCCTATGCCACGGTGCTGACCTGTTCGGATTCCCGTGTGCCCGCGGAGTATATTTTCGACGCCGGGGTCATGGACCTGTTCGTTGTGCGCGTGGCCGGCAACGTGGTCAAAACGGACGAAGCCGGAGCCATCGAATACGGGCTGACCCACGTCCGTACGCCCGTGCTGGTGGTTTTGGGCCATACGCAGTGCGGCGCCGTCACGGCCGTGGCCAAGGCCCTGCAGGGACAGGGCGGCAAGGTGGAACGGAACATTCCGCCCCTGATAGCCTCCATCGAACCCGCGGTTGAAGAGGCCCTGCACGAGCATCCCGACCTGGCGGGAAACAACGAGCTGATTCCCTATGCCGTGGAAAACAATGTCTGGCTGGCCATCCGCAACCTGTTCATGCGCAGCCCCGCCACCCGCGAGCTGGTCGAGGACGGGGACGTCAAGGTCGTGGGCGCCATCTACGACGTCGGCACCGGAAAGGTCCGCTGGCTGTCCGAAGACAAGGTCAAAGGCATTCTGGCCGAGGTGAACAAAGACCCGGACCGCTATGTCGATCCCATGGCGCAGGCCGACACATATTAATTCGTACCGCAACCAAACAGAGTGGATGTTACGATGAATCACACGACACATACGACGCCGTCCAAAGATATCGGCATGATGTTCTGCTGGGTCACCCTGGTGGTGGCGCTGGTGCTGCTCGCGGTCCTGAAACCGACCGGCCATGCGGTCAAGACAGACCCCGACGCGGCGCTCGCCAGGCTGCAGGAAGGCAACGAGCGGTTTGCCGCGGGAGAATCGGTCTATCCGCACCTGGACGCCAAACGGCTGGCCCTGGCGGGAAAAGAAGACCAGGGCAAGCACGCCTTTGCCACCGTTATCGCCTGTTCGGATTCCCGCGTGCCTGTGGAACGCATCTTTGATACGGGCGTGATGGATCTTTTCGTGATCCGGGTGGCCGGAAACGTGGTCAATACGGATGAAGCCGGGTCCATAGAATACGGCCTGGCCCACGTCCATACGCCGTTGCTGGTGGTTCTGGGCCATACGCAGTGCGGCGCGGTGACCGCAGTCACCAAGGAGCTGCAGGGCCACGGCCACGCGCTCGAACGCAACATCCCGCCGCTCATCGCGCCCATCAAACCGGCTGTTGCCAGGGCCATGAAGGAGCACCCGGACCTGGCGCAGGGCAGCGGGATCATTCCCTACGCCATTGAGCAGAACGTCTGGCAGGCCATAGAGGATCTGTTCCTGCAGAGCGCGGCTTCCCGGGCTCTGGTGGAAGAGGAAAAAGTCAAAGTAGTGGGCGCCATCTACGATGTGGGCACCGGAAAGGTCGCCTGGCTGCCGGAGGAGCCGGTGGAGGAAATTCTGGCCAAAGTCGTGGACAACCCCGAACGCTCCATGAGCCCGCTGGCCATTGAAACAGGAGCGAAGCCAGCCGCGCACGCCCATCAGTAGGCCAGGAAACATAGAGTTCAAACAGGCCCGCCAGGTTTTGCGCGGGCCTGTTTTTTTTTCAGGAGGCAGGATTCAAAGCGTGAGTCCGGGGTTGACTCTCCTGAGCGGAAGATTATCAAGTTTTATCGAGCGACTGGGATTTTGGTATCAAAAAGAATCTTGCGCTGTCTTTCCGTACTCATATTTGATACGCTCAATGACCGTTATCTTTGGATTTACGAGCCTGCTTTACTCTCGGAGAAAGAGACGATACGTAGGTCGCTTGTTTACACGAGCCGCAGCGAAAAACGTGTAACGGCGCGCTTCTGCGGCTTTCATTGCAGTACCCCGCTTGCGCGGGCTGAATTTTACAACCCGGAGCAGTACACTTGCCAGCGTGTGTTGCTAGTATCATATTTGACAAGGATGGGAACAATGCCCCGTAAAGGACCACATATATCGATCAGTTCCGAATATTTAATACCACGCGTCCTGGGCCTGACGGCAAAGGAGTTCAGCTCCTGGCCGGATGACGTACGCGATCTCGGTCTGGAGATCGCGGAGGAGCTTTTTTTAGTCCGGTACAATCCGTTCATTGATCCGGGTCTGGTGTACCTGAGCGTCAACTCCAGGTTCAAACAGGCCCAGCCCTCGCTTTCAAGCGACTTTATCAATATCCTGGACGGCAGCATTCAGCGCTTCTGGCGCAAGTACCGTACGGACCAGGATTTTCGCAAGGAGCTGGTCTACCGCCTGCGGCAGAAGCTGGCCAAGGAAGACGTCAGCACCCGTCCCAACGTACTGGTGGAGTCGGCCACGGACGCCACGGACCTGCGTATGGAGTTGCCGTTGCTGGTCGTCTCGCCCACCAGCACCGAGCAGATTCAGTACGTGGTCCGGCTGGCCAATGAAATGGGCTTTGTGATCGTGCCGCGCGGCGGCGGCTCCGGCTTGACCGGCGGCGCCATTCCGGCCAGCGACCGTACCGTGATTCTCAGCCTTTCCAAGTACAAGCAGATCACGGACATCAATCCGGAAGAGATGCTCGTCTGCGCCCAGTCCGGCCTGATCACCAGCGACCTGATCAAGGCGGCGGCCGAGCAGGGGCTGTTGTTCACCGTGGATCCCGCCTCCAAGACCGCCTCGTCTCTGGGCGGCAACATTGCGGAGAATTCGGGCGGTCCCTTCTGCTTCGAATACGGCACCACCATCGACAATATTCTCAGCTACCGAATGGTGCTGCCCCAGGGCGACCTCATCGAGGTACGGCGCAAGAACCACCCGCGCCACAAGATTCTGGAAGACGAGATGGTCACGTTCGAGGTGTTCAATGTGGAAGAGTCGGGCGAGCTTGGTTCGTTGCGCGATTCCATCTCCCTGAGCGGCGAACAGATCCGTACGCCGGGCCTGGGAAAGGATGTGACCAACAAGTTTCTGGGCGGTCTGCCAGGCGTGCAGAAGGAAGGCGTGGACGGCATCATCACGGACTGCTGCTTCACGGTCTATCCGCAGCTGCAGTACTCGCGGACCATCTGTCTGGAGTTCTTCGGACGCTCCATGCACAACGCCATGCTGGTCATCAAGGACCTGGTCAAACTTCGGGACAAGATCCGCGAAGAGGGCGACCATGTGAAGATGTCCGCCCTGGAAGAGTGGAATATCAAATACGTCCAGGCCATCAATTATGTGAAGAAATCCGCCCAGTACGAAGGCGATCCCATTTCCGTGCTGCTGCTGCAGCTGGATTCCAACGACGCACAGGCTTTGGAATCCGCGGTCAACAGCATCGAGAACATTGCCCAGCCCTATGAGAACGTCGATGTTTTTGTCGCCCAGGATGATCGCGAGGCTGAAATCTTCTGGGAAGACCGGCACAAGCTCTCGGCCATTTCCAAGCGAACCTCGGGATTCAAAATCAACGAGGACATCGTTATTCCGCTGGAGGTGGTGCCCGAGTTCGCGGACTTCCTCGAACAGCTCAACCTGTTTTATATGGCCAAGGCCTACCGCCTGGCGCTGCATATGGTCACCGAGCTGCCCTGGATGCCCGTGGAAGACGAGTTCCTGGTCATGGAGCAGGACTTCGCGGCGCGCGTGCTCAAGGGCGAACTGAGCGCCAAGGAACTCAACGACGAAGAACTGGGCATGCAGGCCCATTACTTTTTTAAGGACCTGCAGAGCCGTTATCCGGGCATGCAGGCCGAGCTGCAGAAGATTTTCGAGGACATGCAGGCCACGCGTATCGTTCTGGCCAGCCACATGCACGCGGGTGACGGCAACTGTCACGTGAACATTCCGGTCAATTCCAATGACCACAAGATGGTCCGCAACGCCGAAGCCGCGGCAGAGTCGGTGTTCGGCAAGGTGCTCGAACTCAACGGCCAGGTCTCGGGCGAACACGGCATCGGCATCACCAAGATCAACTTCCTGTCCGAAGACAAGATCAAGGCCCTGAAGGCCTATAAAAAGGAAGTGGATCCCAACAACGTGCTCAATCCGAGCAAGCTGACTCAGCGGCAGCTGCCGGTCAAGCCGTATACGTTCTCCTTCAACAGGCTGATTCAGGACATCCGCAAGAGCGGCCTGCCCGAGAAGGAGCGGCTCATCAACCTGCTGCAGAACATTCAGGTCTGCACCCGCTGCGGCAAATGCAAGCAGGTCTGCCCCATGTATTATCCGGAGCAGTCCTTGATTTTTCATCCGCGCAACAAAAATATCAGCCTGGGCGCGCTCATCGAGGCCATCTACTATTCGCAGGTCAACCGGGGCGAGCCGGACAAGGGCTTGATGAACGAACTCCGCAGCCTGATGGAACACTGCACCGGGTGCGGCAAATGTACGGCCGTTTGCCCGGTCAAGATCAATTCTCCGGAAGTCATGCTGCATCTGCGTTCGTTTCTGGAAGACAAAGAAGCGGGTGGGCATCCCATCAAGACCAAGGTGCTCAGCTATTTGGCTGCGGCGCCGGCCAAACGCGTCCCCCTGGCCGCCAAGGCCGCCGGTGTGGGCCAGAGCGTGGCCAACAAGGCCCTGGGGCTTGTTCCGGCCAAATGGCGCGAACGGTTCAACAATCCGTTGTTTTCCGGTCCCGGGCCTTTGACGCAGTTTTCCAACCTGGTGCAGACCCTGCACACTGAGCGGGGATCCATTTTCCTTCCCCGTGAGCAGACCGTAGGGCGTAGCGAAGCCGTATTGTATTTTCCGGGCTGCGGCGGCGGGCTGTTCTACAAGTCCATCGGCCTGGCCGGTATGTTTCTGCTGCTGCGTACGGGCTTTGGCGTGGTGATCCCTCGCGAACATCTCTGCTGCGGCTATCCGTTGCTAGTGAGCGGCTGCGAGGAGGCCTACACCACCAACCAGGCCCGCAACATTTTCACGTTCCGCAAATTGCTGGACGAGGCCAAAGCCGAAAACGTGCACATCAGGTCGATTCTGACTGCCTGCGGTTCGTGCCGCAGCGGCCTGCAGCATTACGAACTGGGCATGAATCTCAACGAAGAACTGGGCCTCAAAGATGTGGTGCAGTTTCTGCTGGAGGTCAATCCCGCGCCGGAAAAGCTCGCCATGGAAGGCGAAAAGCTGCTGTACCACGCGTCCTGCCATGCCGAATGGAGCGGCGTGAAGGCTACCAAAGCGGCCGCGACCTATCAGAATGCCCTGGAAAATATCACCGGCGCCTCCGTCAGTCTCAGCCCGCGCTGTTGCGGCGAGTCCGGCCTGGGCGCCATGACTTCGCCCGAGCTGTACGCCAAGCTGCGCAGCCGCAAAAAAGAACAGCTGCAGAGCGATCTGCGTACGTATGATGCGGGAAAACCCATTGTGGTGGGCTGTCCATCCTGCAAGATAGGCATTCACCGCAACCTGATCTCCATGAACGATTCGCGCGAGGTGCTGCATACGCTCGAATTTCTGGCCCGTCTCTGGGAGGGCGAAGACTGGCAACCGCGGTTTGTGGCTGCGGCCAACAAAGCCATTACCCGTGGCACGCCCGTCCGCATACTCAATATGGATTAACCTGAATTGTAAAATATTTCAGCGGCCTGGGGCTTTGTAAAAAAAGTCTACAGGCCGCTGTTTTTTTAGTGAGTCGGTTCAGTTTTGCGAAGACTTTTTGGGGAGGTGTTTGCCGATCGTACGCATCAGGGCGAGGGCGTCCGGATGTTTCGGGTTTTTTTGCAGCAGTTTTTTGAGGTAATGGGCTGAGTGTTTGTACTGCTGCAGCATGTAATGCAGTTTGGCAATGTTGTAGCAGACGGTCTGGTTCGCCATATAGAGCTTTGGATTGATGGCCAGGGCGCTTTCCATGGCCTTCAGGGCGTCTTCGGGTTTCCCGCCATCCATGTAGGCCATGGCCATGTTGTAAAACAATCCTTCATCGTCCGGAACTACCTGCAAGGCGTGCTGGTAATAGGCCACGGCCTCTTCCCAGCGTCCTTGTTTGCGTAGCGAAAGCCCGAGTTTATTGTACATGACCATGTCGTTGGGGTCCAGCAGGTGCTCCCGGAGTTCTATGGCTTTGGTCAGGTATTTTTCCGATAGCTCGGCGGACGCGCCGTAGACGGCGTCCACAACCGTATTGGCGATGGTGGCCAGGGCGACAGGGGCTTCCTTGGACGCGTACTGCAGAGCTTCGTCAAAGTAGTGCTCGGCCTGGCGCAGTTCGCCCTTGGTCACATGGACCCGGCCCATTTCTGTCTTGCGTTTCGCATTCTGCGGGCTGATCTCGTCCAGTTTGCGCAGATACTCCAGATATTTTTCCTGGTCGACTTCCTTGTATACCCTGGCCAGACGCTTGAGCGGGTCCAGAAAAAGCGTGGAATTCTGGTGGGCCTCTTCATAGCTGTTGATGGCGTCGTCGCGCCTGCCCAGCTGGTATTCAGCATCGCCTCTGAGCATCAGGCCCGTGGGGCTGTCGGGCTTGAGTTTCAGGATGGCCTCGCAGATACGCAGCACTTTTTCATACGCGCCCAGGGCCAGGCTGTTTTTGGCTTCTTCCACAAGCTTGCGCAGCTTGCCCTGGGGTTTGATGGTGAAGGCCATTTTCTGGATTAGATTGTTGGTCGAGACCGGCTTAGTGATGACGCTGTCCACCCCGATTTCATGCAGGTATACGAGGTTGCTTTGATCGGTCTCCGAGGTGAGCACGATAACTTTGGGGATGGGTTTGACGCGCTTGACCTGTTTGATGAACTCCGTATTGACCTGCGCATTGATCATCCGCTCGGCAAAGACGAGCAGGGGGATTTTCATGTCCGCTTTTTTCTGAATGACTTTGAGAGCCTGTTGCGTGTCCTGGTAATGCAGTACGCAGTCGACCTTGATGTCGAGGGTTTTGGACATCAAGGCCCGCAGGAGCTTGAAAAAAAGCGGGTCGTCGGAAACAACAATGACCTGGGCGTTGCTGTTTTCTATGTATTCCTTGACGATGGTATCGTAGACAATCGAGGTGGTTTGCTTTTTGGGGGCGGCCTTCAACCCGATGCGCGCGAGCTGTTTGATGATGACCTCGCGTTCGAAGGGTTTGCCGATAAATCCATCGCATTTTGCCTTGGCGCAGCTGACGATGGTTTCCTTGTCGCTTCTGGCTGTAACCACGAGAATTTTGGAGCGTTTCGCCGGCGGTATTTGCGAGTCCTTTTCCAGGCTGCGCATGCGGACCAGAATATCGAGTCCGTCGCAGTCCGGCAGCCCGAGGTCGAGGCTGATCAGATCATAGGGGGATTGGTTGGCAAGGGCCTTTTCGAACTGGCTCAGCGCAGAGGCGCCGGTTTCCACGGAGCGGCATTCGCCGATGCTGCCCATAATTTTCTGCAGCTTCATCCGGCTGGTGATCTCGTCGTCGACAACAAGAATTTTCATGAGCACTCTCAATAAATGTCGGCAGTCACATCAGAAGAAAACGAAGCGCAACAGAAGGAGCTGATTGAAAAACGCAACTCTTATCTCTAAGTGTATAGTGTGACATGAAAACTTGTTGCTGTCCATTCGCGTTTAACCATGGCTTGGCGATGAGCGTTTCTCTTCCGATACTGCGTAGTAGTTGACGCTTGTCGAATTATGATGGGGATCTGTACTTCGAATTGTGGATAAGGTGGTTTGATGAAGAGCTTTCTTCAGTTAGTATCGAATTTAGAAGTTATCTAATTTGAAGAAGGAATTGGAGTTTTTAATTTGTAAGCTTGAATAATTGCTGAATTGTAAATCAGTTTATGCTTTGTAGAACTTTTCCAGTTGTTATAGTGTTGTGTTGTCAAGATATATTGATTATTTATATCTTGTGAAATGTCATTTGAATATATGTGGCGAAAATTAAATTTTACGTTGGATTGGCATTTCTGCTTTGCTATAATCCAGAATGGGTATTCCCAATCATTTCCTTTGATGTCGATGCCTATATTAATATTTTTTTGTGTATTATCTAAGCAGATGGCATTTATTACTTGAAAATAATCATTTTTTATTTTGTCATTGGCAATAAAATACAATTGATTTCTATTGTTATGTAGCCATTGTAGAGATATTAATGATCTAGGTTGAGCTCTTAAAGCACAATTGGCCCCTGAAACAATAAATAAAAAAAGCATTAGATACTCAAAATATTTGAAAATGTATGTATTGATTTCGGTTATGGCGAGTACGATCAATGGGGCGCTTAAGGTGAATAAAGGTGTATGAAGTCGGCTGGCCCAAGGTTGCCATTTTAATATGATGCAGAAAAATAAGAACGAGCTGAGAATGCCAAATGAATACAGTCGTATGGAAGAATATTTTTTTTTATATATAAATAGTGGTGTTGCAATAAAAAAAGATACTGCAAGAAGAAAATGCAATAAATTACCTGCACTATCTTCATGTCTGCTGTAACAGGTCAAATAGCTGGTACCTGGCCAGGTACTTTTGGAATTATTGAGTTCTTCTTGTAATATTGAAGTAATTATTGAATCACTAAAATGATTAATTCTGGTTGATGGAACTCCTATATGGAGAGCCATATTGCGTAGAATATTGGCAGCAATGATGCTATATGATAGTTCTTCATTTTTGTATAATCGTGTATCATCAGGAGTAAATTTTCCATATTCAAAGTACATACGTTTTAAAAACATCGAATTGATAAGAACGGTAATACTGATAATGAAGACAAGTATACCAAGAATTTTTAAAAAAGAGTTTCCTGCTTTTTTTTGCAGTGTAGTAAATTGAATTGCAAGGAATAAGGACATCGGTATGCAAATGAGGTAGGCAGTACCTTTTGTCAGGCAGGCAAGGCCCAAAGAAATAGCGGTCAAGCAGCTATTTTCGATAGAAATTGTTTTGGATAACTTAATAAAATAGTAACAGGATGCCATAATAAAGGCAGAGACAACGAGATCGTTTTGCGTACCTGATGCTTGTACGATAGCCATAGGTAATGTTGCGGTAGCCACTGCGGCAATGAGCTGTTGCTTTTTATTCAAACCCAAAGAAGCTGAAACAAGACTGGAAAGACAAATAAGAACACAAAAACTGATCCATTGGACAAGATTAGCGAATATATCACAATTTGTAAGAATTTGTAGGTGCAAAATAGCATATTCTGCAAGAGGCATTTGATAATTTTGTCTTGGAATCGAGGTGTGATAGAAATCTACAGATTTATTTTCGATCCAATGTGGGATTCGTGCCATATGGTATGTCATTGAATCCCATGTTGTTGGGGGGTACACAAGCGCAGTCAGTAGTGTTAATAATATAATGCTTGTAATACTTAGGTAAATTATATATTCACTTTTTTTGTTAGATGCTTTTGTGTTGTAAAGATAAAATTTATTATAATTGTAAAAAAGAAAAACAGAACAAAAAATAATAAAAATACCCCATGATATTGTAATGTTTACTAAACTTAATCCTTGAAAAAGAGAAAGTAACTCAGTTGATGCAGCAATATATAAAAAAATTATAATGTATGTTTGAACAATAGCTTCAAGTAAGCTGTGTTTTGCTTTCTTTGCTGAATAGAAAATGAAAAACAAGATAAGACTGCTACAGAAAGGGAAAAGAATAAAAAGTTTCATCTGATTAATTAATATTTTTTGTAGTTAAGAGCTAGCCAATTTAATAAAATGTGTAAAGAGCTCCATCCAATGCTTTTTATTAAAGGTCTTTTTATTGAAAGATTAGCAGGGATACAGAAAAAAGCTTTGGAAAATACTTTTTTCTCATTAAATGTAAATTCGATTCTGCGTTCAGATCACAACATCAGTTTAGTTTTGCTTACACCATCGGCAGCATTATGTCCGGCTGACCATCTGCGGTAATATTTCGGGGTCCCCCTTAATAGTAGAAATGAGTTACAGACAATGCCATTCTATAACGCCCCATATGGCGTTGTATGGATGCATGATGCAAGAGATAACTCAAAAAAGCAAGATTTTCGTCCGCAACCTCTTTTTGTGGTGTTGAAATGGGGTGTTATTGTAATGTAACTATTCTGTATTTATGACTATTCAGAATATTTTGCTATTAAGTGGCTCTTTTGTCCCGCCAGGCAAAGGCAGCGCAAGATATGCTCGGACTACCAGGGTGGTTGCCATTCTTCGATGTGCCTATTTCGTTATCTGGGCGGTACACAGGGGGATTTGCGTTGCTTAGACATGGAATGCGCCAGACAGACTGCGGCAATATCACAAAATCTCGTATCGCTTACGAAAATGCGATTTTTTCAATTTCGCCACAATCGTGTCCGGTTAACTGAGCAAGGCAAACAGTGGGTAACTATTTTCGATCTTAGACAATTTATCTGGAGGCCTAAAAAAGGATTCCAGGTCCATACGCTTGAATACGTTCAGCTGCAGCAACTGCATCATCTCCTGGATGGACCAGCCGATTCTGGATGTAAACTTCAGAAACGCGACCAGTAAGTACATGATCATGGCTACGTAGATCTGCGACAGCACGGCGTTTTTTGATGTCCCAATGAAACGCTTGATTTTGAGATTCTGCTTGATCAGTCGAAAAAAGATTTCTATCTGCCAGCGGTCTTTGTAAATTTCGGCGATGGTCCTGGCAGAGAGCGTGAAGTGGCTGGTCAGGTATACGAAATGTTTACCGGTTTGAGCGTCTCGATAGCCTACACGCCGGAGTTTGAGAGGCTTGCCGCCGCTCATGACCTGGATAATCTGGTCCGAGGTGATGCCCAGTTTTTTGTTGACTGACCTGCGCTCCAGCACTTTGTACGACATATTTTTCTTCTGCCGGGTGACGAAGAACACGCCTGCTTGGATGAGCGCAGCGAACCAGCGATAGCAGACATAGCCCCGGTCAAACACGACGATGGACCCCTTGGGCAACGTGAGGGCCTTGGCAATATTGGATTCATGCTTTCTCGCGTCGGTGATCTCCAAGAAAGCTGGGATGTGCCCGTCGTGGTCCAGGAGGGCATGAAGTTTGATTCCGCCACGTTTCTCGCGGAATGAGGCCCATGGGAACTGTTCAAGGCTGAGCTTGACGGTGGAGGCATCGAGACTGAAGAGTTTGTTTTTGAAACGGAATCTGTGAACAGGCGAAACAGCTTGGCATCTCTTGTACATCTCACCGAACAAGGTTTGAAAAAATTCCGCTGGCCGGTTGTTGTTGGCATCGGAAAAGGTGGAGCGGGCCACAGGCTTTGCTCCCAGGTGATAGAGCTTTCGGGAGTTTACAGCCAGATTGCGAATGCCATCGCGCATGGAATGGCGGGCCGCCAGATGGATGAACGAGAGACAGACAAACTGATTCCATCGGCTGAAAACACGGGTTTCGCGTTCTGTTGGATGCTTGCGTTCGGCTTGCGTAAAAACATGTCTCGGAATCAGGGATAGCAGCTGGGAGAGGATTGTGTTATTATGGGCCACGTCCAAATTCTCCTTTGTTATGATTGGTTTAGCTGCTGATTTCATAACATATTCCCTGGAGTTTTTGGACGTTTTTCTTTGGGGTTAACCGGACACGATTGATTTCGCCACAATCAGCAGGTTTTCTAATATCCCGTACTCGCTAAAATGGTTCGGATCAATGATGGCAGTTGCGGATGGATTCTGTTATGTTGAATCTCCTGCTAGATTTTCTTCGTTATGTATTTCGTAGGTTTTTTCATGTTATTTCAATGGGTAAGAGTAGGGCATCCTTTGCGTGCAACTGTATGGAGTGAAATCATGGCAAGCAACGGAGAATAAATTTTGAGGCCCTTCCGGGTTTGCCGTGGGTAGCGTCATAATCTAGGCGATTTCCAGGAGGAGACCGCCGATGAGGGATGTTGATCTTTACGGGCAGATTTTGGGCGTCAAGAGCCCCTGGTTTGTGGATAAAGTTGATTTAAAAACGTCTGAAGGCCGTGTGGATATTTGGCTCGACCATAAGAGCAAGGTGCCCTGGACTTGCCCGGAATGCGGCAAGGAGCTGACTTGCCGGGATCATGCGGAAGAAAGGATTTGGCGGCATCTGGATACGTGCCAGTTCAAAACTTTCATCCATGCAAGAATCCCTCGAGTGGCTTGCCCCGAGCATGGCGCCAGGCAGGTCAATGTCTTTTGGGCTGAACCTGGTTCGCGTTTTACTCTGCTCATGGAAAGGCTGGTCATTGATGTTCTGACAGAATGCTCGACCATTGAAGGAGCTCGCAAGTTGATGCGAATCTCGTGGGATCCGGCTTGGGGGGTTATGGAAAGAGCTGTCCGGCGAGGTATGGCACGAAAGGAACAGCGTAAAATCAGCTACATCGGGGTCGATGAGAAGGCTTTCCGAAAAGGACATAGCTATATGACCGTCGTCTGCGACCTGCTGCGCGGTACGGTCGAGCATGTTGCCGAGGAGCGCAAAAAGACAAGCCTTGAAGAATACTACAAAAAGCTGAATGACGAACAGCTCAAGGCGATCAAGGCTGTATCAATGGACATGTGGCCGGCGTACTTCCTGGCCACCAAGGAAAACGTACCCGATGCAGCAGACAAAATCGTATTCGACCGCTTCCACATCATGCAGCATGTAGGGGAAGCCGTGGATAAAGTACGTCGCCAGGAACATAAGGCGCTGATGGCCGAAGCAAACGAAATCTTGAAAGGCACAGATACTTGTGGCTATACTCAGAGGAAAACCTCTCAGACGCCCAGCGACCGCGACTGGAGGAACTCAAGGAAGCGAACCTGAAAACTGGCAAAGCCTGGGCCATGAAAGAAAGTCTCCGCGGACTGTGGGAATATCTGTCAGTGGGGTGGGCAAAGCGTTTTCTGAAGAAATGGTGTTCTTGGGCCAAACGTTCGAATCTCGCGCCTATGGGCAAGGTGGCGAAGATGCTCATAGATCATATGGACAACATCGTGACCTTTTGTCGGCATCGGGTGACCAACGCCGTTGCGGAGGGGCTGAACAGCAAAATTATGTCCATCAAGCGTCGAGCCTGCGGCTATCGCAACAAGGAGCACTTCAAAACGGCGATTTACTTCTTTTGTGGCGGACTAAATCTCTACCCGGAATTTAGCGAGACTGGGACCACCCACTGAGTTTCCGGAAGGACCAATTTTGAAAGCATCTGTCTCTTTATCCTCATTATCAAGAAGCAAGGGAAAAGGTATCCCAGCATGAATCAAGAACAAGCCAAAACTGCGGAAAACACTCATGAAGTCTGTACCGGGGCCGAATCCATTGTCGCAACTCTGGTGGAAAGCGGCGTTGAAGTTTGTTTAGCCAATCCGGGCACCTCTGAAATGCATTTTGTCAGTGCGCTGGACCGTATCCCCGGCATGCATTCCGTGCTTTGCCTGTTTGAAGGCGTCGCCACCGGCGCCGCAGACGGGTATGCCCGGATGACGGGCAAGCCGGGCTGTACGTTGCTTCATCTGGGGCCGGGGTTCGCGAATGGCATGGCGAACCTGCACAATGCCCGGAGAGCCCAGTCTCCGGTGATCAATATTGTCGGCGATCATGCCACCTATCACGAACGCTTCGACGCGCCCCTGAATTCCAACGTCAAAGGCTTTGCGGAAGCGATATCTCACTGGGTGCACCGATCGCGGAGCGCGCGTACGGTGGCGGCGGACGCGGCCAGGGCCGTACGTGCGGCGCGTCAGGCTCCCGGCCGGATTGCGACGTTGATTCTGCCTGCCGACACGGCCTGGACGCCTGCCGAACGCCCGGCGCCCGAGCTTCCGTTCGCCGGACCTTCAAGTGTTTCACCGCAGGCAGTTGATGCGGCTGCCAGGGCCTTGGCCTCCGGCAAAAAAACGGCGCTGCTTATGCGCGGCGCGGTGTTGTTTGGCGAGGGGTTGGAGATGGCCGGCAAAATAGCAGCAAAGACAGGGGCTGCGCTTTTTTGCGACACATTCGCTCCACGGATCCGTTTCGGACGCGGTTGCCCGAAGGTGGAGCCGCTCCCGTACCGCGGCCAAGCCATCCTGGAACGGCTGGCCGGATATGAACAGTTGATCCTGGTCGGCGCCCAGCCTTCGGTCTCTTTTTTCGCGTATCCGGACCAGGAAGACTGGCTCACGCCGCCGGAGTGCGGGCTACTGACCTTGTCGCACCCCCATGAAGACGGCAATACGGCGCTTGCCGCTCTCGCGGAAGCGCTCAAGGCCACGGCGGCGACATTGGCCGGGTCCAACGAAACAGTGGAATTGCCGCCAAACGGACCGCTTACAGCGGCGGGCGTCATGCGTATTGTTACCGCATCGCTTCCGGAGAATGCCATCGTCGCGGACGAGGGTATCACCTCCACACTGCCCTATGCCGCTTTGCTGGGCGACGCGGCGCCGCACGACTACCTTACCGTCACGGGCGGCTCCATCGGCAACATCCTGCCATTGGGGACGGGAGCCGCCATTGCCGCCCCCGGCCGCAAAGTAGTCTGCCTGGAAGGAGACGGCAGCGCCATGTACACGTTGCAGGCCCTCTGGACCCAGGCTCGGGAACAGCTGGATGTGGTCACGGTGCTTTTTGCAAACAGGTCGTACGCGGTGTTGAACCAGGAGTTGCGCCTGGTCCAGGCGGAATCGCAGGGAGAACGCGCATTGGCCCTGCTGGACCTGCACAATCCCTCGCTGGATTGGGTCAGGCTGGCCGAAGGCATGGGCGTCAACGCGCTGCGGGTGGAGACGACGCAGGCCTTCCGCGAGGCTTTCAGCGCAGCCATACGGGAGCCAGGCCCGCATCTCATCGAGGTGGTTGTCTGAAAACAGTATTGCGGCCACAATTTCAGGTCACTCAGAACAGAACGTATGTCCCTTCGAGCAGCTGGAAAAAACTTCGTTTCTCCAGCCGCCTTTTGGGAAAACAAATGTCTTGATATTTTTGAGAGTCCAGGCTAAAGAGATTGCAGCCTGAGGTTTTTCAGGTGGCCGCAAAGGCCGTAACAGGGAATCCGGTGCGAATCCGGAGCGGTCCCGCCGCTGTGATCCCCGTGGTGAATCCGGCACCAGTTAGCCGCCGCAAGGCGGGAAGGGTGAAAGCCGGAATGACCATGACGATGGGGAAAGCCAGTATTCCTGCCTGAAACAATTCCTGCCGTACGCGGATCGCGGAACCCGCGGACGGACTTGAAGACGCTCACCCCCAATTCTTGCCGAAACTGCACCGGTGCCGCCGGGCAGCCTACTCCGGCAACAGCGCAAACAGCGTAGAAACACCCAATGATGCGACGCATCATTGCCGTTGTTTGCCCAACAAAGCCTATGCCTCAACACATTCAGAAACGTGACGGACGTATCGAGACCTGGTCCACCAAACGGATCGCCGACGCCATTTTCAAAGCCCTCAAAGGCAGCGGCATCAAAGACCCGCTGCTCGCCACCCGCATGGCCGGGAAGGTGGAGCAGAAACTCGACGGCATCGACATGCCCGAGCAGGAGCAGGTGCAGGACATGGTGCAGCAGGTGCTCATGGAAGCCCGGCTCTACAAGGTGGCCGAACGCTACATCATCTATCGTGAAAAACGCCGCGAACTGCGTACGCAGAAGGATGCCTATCTGGACATCTCGGGTGTCACGGAAGGCTATCTGGACAACATCGACTGGCGCGTGAACGAAAACTCCAACATGGTGCATTCGTTTCAGGGACTTATTTTGCACATGGCCGGTTCTGTCCAGGCCCGGTACGTGCTGGAAAAGTACCCGGAAGAGGTGCGTATGGCGCATACGCACGGCTATTTTCACATTCACGACCTCTCGTTCGGACTGGCCGGGTATTGCTCGGGCTGGAGCCTGCGCGACCTGCTGCTGGAGGGCTTCAACCTGCGGGACCGCTGTTCGTCCACCCCGGCCAAGCATTTTGACGCGGCCTGCGGCCAGATTGTGAACTTTCTGGGCACGCTGCAGAACGAGTGGGCCGGCGCCCAGGCCTTCAACAATGTGGACACCTACCTGGCGCCCTTTATCCGGCATGACGGCCTGGATTACACGGTGGTCAAGCAGCAGGTGCAGAAACTGCTGCACAACCTCAACGCCACTTCGCGCTGGGGCGGCCAAAGCCCGTTCACCAACTTCACCTTTGACGTCGTACCGCCCGAGCATATCGCCAAGGAGCCCGTGATCATTGGCGGCGCGCTGCAGGATTCGACCTACGGCGAATACGCCGAAGAGATGGCCATGCTCAACCGGGCCTTCCTGGAGGTGATGCTCGAAGGGGACGCGGATGGCCGGATTTTCTCGTTCCCCATCCCCACCTACAACGTGACCAAGGATTTCCCCTGGGATTCTGAAGAGGGCAAACTGCTGCTCAAGATGACGGCAAAATACGGCGCGCCGTATTTTCAGAACTTCATCAATTCGGACATGAACCCGGAAGACGTCCGTTCCATGTGTTGCCGACTGCGTATGGACCTGCGCGAACTGCGCAAGAAAACCGGCGGCCTGTTCGGCGCGGGCGACCTGACCGGCTCCATCGGCGTGGTCACCCTGAACCTGCCCAAGCTGGCCTACCTGGCCCACAACGAGGAAGACTACTTCGACCTGATCACCGAGTACGCCGAACTGGCCAGCGAGTCGTTGGAATACAAGCGCAAGATTGTGGAAAAGAATCTGGAAGCGAACATGTTTCCCTATTCGCGCCGCTATCTGAAAAACGGCTTCAAGGGCCATTTCGCCACCATCGGGCTCATCGGCGGCCATGAGGCTTGCATGAATCTGCTGGGCAAAGGACTGGACACGCCCGCAGGTACGCGCATGATGCAGCGGACGCTGAATCACCTGCGCGATCTGGTGGTGGATATTCAGGAAAAGACCGGCAATCTCTACAATCTGGAAGCCACTCCCGGAGAGGGCACCTGCTACCGGCTGGCGAAAATCGACAAAGATCTTTATGAAGACATCTATACGTCCGGAGACGATGTGCCGTATTATACCAATTCCACGCTGTTGCCCGTGGGCATTACGTCGGACGTCTTTTTCGCCCTCGAACACCAGGACGAATTGCAGCCCCTGTATACGGGCGGCACGGTGTTTCATACGTTTCTGGGCGAAGCCGTGCCGGACGAGGATTGCGTGAAGAACTTTCTGCTTAAGGCCATGACCAATACTAAGATACCCTACATATCCATAACCCCCACCTTTTCCGTTTGCGAAGACCACGGCTATATCTACGGCGAACACTTCACCTGCCCGACCTGCGGCAAGGAAGCGGAAGTCTATACGCGCGTGGTGGGCTATTACCGGCCCGTGGGACGCTGGAACAAGGGCAAGCAGCAGGAGTACAAGGACCGGGTGGAATACGCCGAGGAATCCTTTTGCGCCACTGCGTAAAACCAACAGGGCAGGTTCATGATTCTCGACGCCAACCAGCTCGCGGCCATCAAACAACGCAACGACGAGGAGCTCCGCCGGGGCAGCCGTGCTACGCACGGCTATCCGGCCTCCACCGTGCAGAACCTGCTGCATACCATCGAGGCCCTGAAGCAGGAAAAAAAGAAATGGAAAAAGCTGGCCCAGACCCGGGGCAAGGCCCTGACGGATATCAGCCAGATAGCCGCGGCATTGAATTCTGATTCGTAGCAGCAGCGATTGCAGCAAGACGACAACCGGATGCCTTGTGAGTTGCATGCTCGCAAGGCATCTTTTTTTGCGGCTTATAGTGCGGTCCGATGTCTCGTTTGGTGGATTTGTGCGGCAAGAATGCGGTTCAATACGTCCGTGGTGGATGCGAACCATGGCCAGCGATTGCTGCAAACCGCCAGTCGGCATTTTTTATGGTATGAAATGAATTTCATATAGGAGAAATAATTTTAAAAAACCTGGTTATAGGGGTATAGCGTTTCAGGGATATTTATGGCTACATTCGTGTTCGGTTAACCGAGCATGACAAACAGTGGATAACTATTTTCGATCTTTGATGATTTATCTGGATGCCTGAAAAAAGATTCCAGGGCGGTACGCTTGAATATGTTTAATTGCAGCAACTGCGTCATCATAATATTTTTGATAACGGCTGATTAGGGGCGGGCAGCGGTTGACACCAAAACGTCTTCCTTGGTGAAATAACAACAACCGCTACTTCTTATTAATTTATTTTTGATGGAGAGAATACATGAAAATTTCAGTTTCTACAATTGTATTGACACTTCTTTTGATTGTCTTTTTCACATCAACGGCTTTTGCTCAATGCACTATAACCTCGCAAATGGATGGCACTGACACTACGTGGGCCAATTACTCAACACTTGGAAATACTTTTATACCTTCATGCAGTGGGTCTATTTCTACAATAACTGTACGTGTTGTTGCTGGGACTAGTGTGACAAACGGTACTTTAAATGTATACAACGGTGACTATCCTAGTAGTAGTAAAATTTTGTATACTCAAGAAGGAATAAATTTGTCATCTAGTGACGGATTAATCACCCTAACGTCCTCAGTTCCTATTACCGCAGGTAACAAGTATTGTTTTACAATAAAAAATTCAGCTGCATTTAAATTGTATTGCGAAAACTATCCTTCTAGGCATCCCGATGGGATAAAAGGCATTAAGTGGGGCGCTGTCTTTAATTTCTATGTTGTTGATTTCGTTATTTCTGTTGTTGCAGGTGGTGGCAGCGGTTCAGATGTACCAACGCTGCCGCTGTTAGGATATTTGCTCCTAGCCGCGCTTCTGATTGGGCTCGGCGTCCATGGCGTACGCCGTAAGCAACGTTTTTGATGGGATGGGTACATCGCAAGGGGGGGGTCAGACCTGAGCCACTCCCCCTTGGCGATATTCGCGGCTGCATGAGTATTGAGAAGGCGCGGCCGAACCATAGTGGATGCGGGCGGTGAGTTGGCAGCCTGCCATGATGCATTCAACGAGGGGCCGTTGCGCCCCTCTTGTTTTTGGAAAGGAGAAGCCGGCGACTTATGCAACGCTGCGTCTGCAGCTCATGCCGGGGAATTGAAACGATCTGCTCCCAGAACTGAAATCAGGGCTTCCTTGAGGCGTTCCGGGCTTACGGGTTTTTGCAGGGTGACAAAGCTGCTGATGGACATCTCCGCCGACGGGGAAAGGAAGATGATGGGGATATCTTTCAATTCCGGATCCGTGCGCAAGGTTTTTAAAATGTCCGTATCGGCCATCTCGAGCAACAGGGTTTCCAGCAGGATGCAGTCCGGCAGAAAGAGCCTGGCCTTTTCCAGAGCGGAAGGGCAGTCGTAGACGTTGATCACGGAGTACCCGTATTCCGACATCAGGTCCGAGAGTTCAAGACTGGTCCTGTGGTCATGGTCCGCCACAAGGGCGAGCTCCGAGCTTGGTTGGGCTTTCCCGGTTTTTTTTTGCGGGGCGTTCTGCCGCCCGCCCGTATGGGGGAGAGTGAAATTAAAGGTGCTGCCCCTGCCGAGTTGGGATTCCACCCAGATTTTTCCACCATAATGCTGAATAATCTGGCGGCAGATTGCCAGCCCGAGGCCGGTCCCTCTGGGCTTGTTGTGCAGCGTGTCGCCTTTGACCTGGTGAAAGCTGTCAAAGACCTTGTCCAGATCCTTCGGCGGGATGCCTTCGCCGCTGTCCTCCACCATGACCACAAGGTGGCCGTCGTGCGTGGTACGGGCTCTGACGGCAATGAAGCCTTCGCGGGTGAATTTGCCGGCGTTGTCCAGCAGGTTGATGAGGACCTGCTCGAGTTTGTCCCGGTCGGCGACAACGCCGGGCAGGTCTTCGGAAAAATCCGTGACAAGCTTGATTTCCGGGCGGTCAAGAAAGCATACGTCCACTGCCCGCAGACTCTGGGCCAGGATGTCGCTTGGCGAAAGCTCCACATCGTTCCAGATCACATTGCCGGTTTCGATGCGGTTGAGGTCCAGAACGTCGTTGATGAGCCTGGTCAATCGTTCGCCCTCATTGCCGATGACCACTAGATTTTCATGAATGCGGCTGCATTTTTTCCCTAGCACGGGGCACGAGCCGGCCAGCGGGGCGATGGATTTGAGAAATTCCTTGTCGATGAGCTTGGCGAAGCCCATAACGGACGTCAGCGGCGTACGCAGTTCGTGGGAAACCGAGGATAGAAAGGCGGTTTTCATCTCGTCGAGTTCCACAAGCCGCTGGTTGGCCCGCTGCAGCTCGTCCGCCTTGGCCTGCAGGTCCAGGGTCTTTTGCTTGACGCGTTCCTCCAGCCTCCGGTTGAGCTGCTGCAGAGATATTTTGGTTTTTTCCAGTTCGCGACGGTGCGAGAACAATTCCACAAAGACGCGAACCTTGCTTTTCAGGATGACCGGATCAAAGGGTTTGAAAAGATAATCCACGGCGCCGGCTTCGTAGCCTTTGAACACGTGGCTTTGTTCTTTGCTGATCGCCGTGACGAAAATAATGGGGATCTGGCTGGTCTTGGGGCGGCTGCGCAACAGTTCGGCGGTTTCAAAGCCGTCCATGCCGGGCATTTGCACGTCGAGCAGGATCAACGCGAAGTCGTACTTGAGTACCGCGAGCAGCGCCTCTTTTCCGGAATGCGCTTTGACGATATTGACTCCGGCGTTTTCCAGAATACTTTCGATGGCCAGAATATTTTCCGGATAATCGTCAACGACGAGAATATCAACGTTATTGAAGTCCGTCATTGGTGCAATATCCTTTTGTTGCGGGCTGACGGAGCGTCATGCGCTGCCAATGTCGCCATGCAGCCAGACGCGCAGCAGCGACAACAACTTGCGCGTTTCAACCGGTTTGGAAAGATAATCGTTGGCCCCGGCCTGGATGCATTTGGTTCTGTCATCCTTCATGGCCTTGGCGGTCAGGGCGATAATGGGCAACTTATGAAAGCGTTCCTGCCGGCGGATTTCCCGTATGGCTTCGTATCCGTCCATTTCGGGCATCATGATGTCCATCAGGACAATATCGACATCGGGATTCTTTTCAAGCCGGGTCAGACAATCCTTGCCGTTGGCAGCTTCCAGGACCTCCATGCCTCTTTCTTCCAGAATGCCGGCCAGAGCGAAAAGGTTGCGCATGTCGTCGTCCACAATAAGAATACGCTTGCCCTGAAGCTCGGTTTCCTTGTCGTGCACCATGCGGATGAGCCGTTGTTTTGCCTTGGGCAGGTTCGTTTCGACCCGATGCAGAAACAGGGTCGTTTCATCCAGGAGGCGTTCCGGCGAGCGGGCGCCTTTGATGATGATCCGTTCCGCAAACCGGGACAGGTTGGCCTGCTCGTCGGCAGTCAAATCCTGCGCCGTATAGACGATGATCGGCAGGTTGCTTAATTTGTCCGCCTGGCGAATTTTGGCCAGCAGGTCAAATCCGGACATGCCCTGCAGCCGAAGGTCCAGAATCATGCAGTCGAAACTTTCCTTGTCCAGCAGTTCGAGGGCTTCTTCTCCGGTGGCGACCGCAGTGGTGATGACGTCGCTGTTGCCGATAAGTTCCTTGACGTTGCGTTGCTGCTGCGGATCGTCTTCCACCAGCAGCAGTTTTTTGACCGGAGAGGAAAGGGCTTCTTCCACGGTGAACAGGGCGTGTTCCAGTTCCTGAATGGTGACGGGCTTTTGGAGAAAGCCGATGGCTCCCATCTTCATGCCTTCGAGGTGCTCGTCCGCGGCTGAGATGAAATGGACCGGTATATGGCGTGTTTCCGGCGAACCTTTGAGATGCTCCATGACCTGCCAGCCGTCTATGCCGGGCAGGGTGACATCCAGGACCACCGCGCTGGGCGAAAAGGCCTGCACCAGATGCAGTCCGGATTCACCATCCGGGGCGAGCAGGCATTTAAAGCCCCGGCTGTGCGCCAGTTCCATGATTCCCGGCACGAACCCGGAGTCGTCTTCAATGATCAACAGCGTTCTGTCTTCCGGGCAGATATTTTCGCGGTCGTCGCGCGGGAACGAATCCGGAAGCCTGGCCAGGGTCTCGGCTGCCACGATGTCGCATTCCGGACGCCGTGGGGCATGTTTTCGCTTTGGTTTTCCCTCCCTGTCCTGCGTACGCGCGCGACTGTTTAGCGTATCAAAGTGTTGGGGCAGGTACAGCATGAAGGAGCTCCCTTTACCCGGCGAACTATGCATCCGAAGTTCGCCGCCCAACAGAGCCGCCATTTGTCTGGAGATTGAAAGCCCCAGGCCTGTACCCCCGTATTTGCGGCTGGTGGTCCCGTCCGCCTGTTGAAAGGCTTCGAAAATGATATCCTGTTTGTCCGGGGGGATGCCGATGCCCGTATCGTTTACCGTGAAAACCACTGCGGAAGCGGGAGGCAGAGGCAGGTCCGCCGGGTCTTGGGCGGGATCTCCCGGCCTGATGGTCATGGTGATGGAGCCCTGTTCGGTGAACTTGACCGCGTTGGAAAGCAGGTTGCGTAGAATCTGTTGTACGCGTTGCGGGTCAGTGGTGATGTTTTCGGGGAGATCTTCGGCAACATTGAAGGACAGGCTCAGGCTTTTTTGGGCGGCCAGTGGACTGAAAATCCGGTAGAGACTGCCGGTAAGCTCGTCAAAGACAACGGGCTGGGCGGCAATATCGATTTTGCCGGACTCCACTTTTGCCAGGTCCAGAATTTCATTGATCAAAGAAAGCAGGTCCTGTCCGGAGGAGTACACCGTGTTGGCGAATTCCTTCTGTTTTTCAGACAGAGTGCATTCCTTGTCGGCAGCCAGAAGCTGGGACAGAATAATGATGCTGTTGAGCGGCGTACGCAGTTCGTGGGACATGTTTGCCAGGAACTCCGTTTTATAGCGGCTGGCGCGTTCGACTTCCTCGGCCTTGAGTTCGAGCTCGCCCTGTATTTTTTCCAGCTTTCTGTTTTGGGCAAAGGTGGCGTCCTTCTGGTCCTGGAGCGCCTGGTTGCGTTCTTCCAGTTCTTCATTGGTGACGCGCAGTTCCTCCTGCTGCTGCTGCAGGCGGACTTGTGATTCCTGCAGAGCTTTGGTCTGCTCCTGCAGCTCTTCATTGATGATCCGCAGTTCCTCCTGCTGCTCCTGGAGCTTTGCTTCGGAGCTGCGCAGGGCGGCCGCCTGTTCTTCGAGTTCCTTGTTGGTGCGTTCGGTTTCTATCTGGTGCGCTTTGAGCGCTTCGGCCTGCTCGCGTGTTTCATGCAGCAGCTGTTGTACTTTATTTCTGGATTGCGCGGACTGCAGTGCAATCGAAATGCTTTCTTTGCAGCGTTCGAGGAATCGTTTGTCAAGCTCGGAAAAAGGATTGAACCCGCCGAGTTGGATGACGCCGAGCACCTCGTCGTCGTAGACCAGGGGCAGGATGGCGAAATGAGGGGGGATCTTGCGTCCGACGCTGAAATTGAGGCTGGGCGCGTTGCCCAGGAGGTTGTTGAAAATCAGGGTTTGCCGTTCGAGAGCAGCCTGACCGACCAGACCCTGGCCGAAATTCAGTTTGTTGTAGTTGCCGTCGCGTTCGGAAAACGCGTGGCTGGCGATCAGGTGCAGTGTGTCGCCTTGCTGTGTTACAAGATAAACTAGGCCGAGCTTCGCGTCGATGTACTTGACAAGGAAGCTGATGTATGTCTGGCAAAGTCGTTCGATATCCTGTTCGCCTCTCAAGGTGTCGTCCAGGTGTCCCTTGCCGTTAATCAGCCAGTCCTCGGCATTTTTGCGTTCGTCTTCTTCCCGCAGGGTTTTGGCCATATGGTTCAAGGCGTTGGCCAGGTCGCCGATTTCATCCTGGCGGTCGAGGTCAAAGGAAACATGGAAGTTGCCGGATGCAATGGAAGAAGCGAATTCCACACCCTGGGTCAACGGCTTGGAAATACTGTTGGTGATCATGATCGACAGCCAGCTGCCTACAAAAATCAGCAGCAGGACGATCAGGCTGATGCTGGTGACAATGCGGTTGAGCCGGGAAATGACCTGTTCGCCGCGTTTATGGGCCGTGCCTGCAATGTCGTTGGCATATTGGGTTGCCTTCGCGGTCACTTCTTTGATTTTGGAGATAATGTCATGCAGTCTTTTATTGTATTCATCTCTGCTTTGAAGATACAAGGCTTGCTTTTCCAGAATACCGTCGTCGGACAGCAACATCTCCTTGAAAAGGGGAAAATTTTCCACAGCCTGGTTCAGGATGGCCTTGTCTTTTTCCGGGAGTTCTTTCCCCAGAGTGTTGGCCAGGCGATGGATGTTTTCCAATGCAGAAAAAAGTTTTTCCTTTTTAGGGGAAATATAGTCGCTGTCTTCAATGGAAAGGATGCGGGTAGCGGCAAGTTCAAGCTCGCTCAAGGCATTGAGCAGGTCCAGCGTATTTTTTGCAAGTCCATACGTGGAACTGATAAAATTTTCCAGATAACCTGAAGAGGATTCATTGAGCGTCGTTGCGCTGAAAATGCTTAATTCATTATTGTCCAACAGGGTGTAGAGATGGTTCTTGTCCTCATCGATAAGATGCGAAAAGGCTTTCAACAGTTCGGAACATTCCTGCTTGATCGTCAGATTACGGATTTTGCTGTCTTTGATTTCATGAAACAGATTTGAGAAAAGAACACCCGTATTTTTTGCGGTCGTGTTTATCAGGCCTGCATGTTCCAGGGCAACGAGGTTTGCGTTGAGGTTGGTCAGCGAATTTTCAAAGACCTCATTGGTCTGTTTGATACGCTTCAGGTCCGGCGCTGAAAAGAGATTGTAAAAACCGGATTCCAACTTGGCAAGGTTGTAGCGGGTAAGTTGAAATCGCGTGTTCTCCTTGACGGTTGTATTGAGCAACTCATTGAGTACACTGCGGAAATTGTGGATGCTGAGCGTTGATACAATGCTGATGGCCAGGATGCCGCCGATGAGCAGGACAAAGTTGAGCAGCAGTTTTTTTCTGATGGAAAAGTCCGTTAATCGCATAAGTGGCGTTGTGGATTGAGGTTCGTGTTATCGATTATAGAATCGTCGTCTATTTTCGTTTGCTCTCTACTTCTGTCCATAGCACATGTGATCATTGAATAAAAGCAAAAGGATGTCTTGAAGAAGGGGCCCGAGGGGCGGGCGGGGTACTATCGAGCGTAGTAAAAAAACGGCGAACTACTGATTCGGAATACGCATGATGGCGTTGGTCCAGTTCGCCGCTGCCAGGTGTATCTGGGCGGTTTTGCTTTGATTGATCTGCAGGCGCTCAACCAGTGTTTCTGCAGAGTTCCAGTTTCCGGCCTCAATGGCGTAGGCCAGTTCGAGCCAGCCGTACAACTCTCCCTGCTTGAACAGCAAAGCGTTTTTGAGCATTTCGTTCAAAGGCATTTGCTGCAGCAGCTCCTGCATGCTCAAGCCAAGCAAAAGATCAAGCTTGGAAAAAAGCCCAAG
This sequence comes from Desulfovibrionaceae bacterium, assembly GCA_963677785.2. Taxonomy (GTDB): domain Bacteria; phylum Desulfobacterota; class Desulfovibrionia; order Desulfovibrionales; family Desulfovibrionaceae. The sequence goes on from CAXXDH010000003.1 coordinate 2,978,302, forward strand.
CAGGAACATGTGGTCGGGAGAAAGGCCGACATGCGCATATTGCAGTGTGAGGAGTTCCAGGAATTTTCCCCGCTGGACGCAGCCAAAGGCTATTTCCTCGGAGCGCGGCGTAGGGGAGACGTCCGCAATGGCCACGGCCATGAGCCATTGCCGTAGCGCCATGCTGCCCAAGTAGGCGACCGCCTGGGAAATGGAGCTGATCTTGGTGCGCAGCGAAAAGGCCAGGGAGTTGATGAAACGCAGCAAGCGGTAACTCAGCGAGGCATCGGTTGTGATGATTTTGCCGAGCTTTTTCACGTCGTGATCCTCGTGCAGCAGCTCATGAAGCAAGCGGAGTCTGGCGATGGCGCCGAGTGAAACCTTGCGGCCGGGAAACACCTCCGGACGGCTGAAGTAATACCCCTGGAAGAGCGAATATCCCAGAGCCTGAGCCAGCAGACAGGTTCGCTCGTCTTCGATTTTCTCGGCCAGCAGGACGGCGTTGGATCCTGCAAGAGATTTGGTCACCCGGATCAAGTCCGGGGGCGAAAGTCCGAAAACATCCACTTTGATGATGTCGGCCAGCTGAATCAGAGGTTCGAAGGAGGCATCTCCCTGATAATCGTCAAGGGCCAGCGTATATCCGGCTGTTTTCAGTTCCTGACATGTCCTGACAACGTCGGCCGTGGGAGAAACGGTCTCCAGGATTTCTATCACGCAGGATTCACGGGGCAGCGCGTACGGAGTCCCCTGGAGCAGCAGATCCTGAGGAAAATTGATCAGAATCCGGCTCTGCTCGTCAAGGCTGCTCAGCGCAATGGAAACACCATCGACAATAATCTGGGCAGTGGCCGAGCCCGCATCCGCAAATTCGGCATTGGCCGCCATGCCGCTGTGGCGGAACAGCAGTTCATATCCCCAGATGTTCTGGTCCCGGTCATACACGGGCTGTCTGGCTACGAAAATAGGTTCGAACGGAATTTGCTCCAGGTCCGGCCAGTTGCATAAATTTTCAGACATCACAATTCCAGGAGTTTTTAATCATCGTATTGGAATTTTTGACAGCTGCATTATATACTACATGAGAGAAACCTATGAATGCAACCTCCGGTTGTGTTTTGTCCGTGAGGTAGCGAAAGCAGTTGGCGGGATCCCGGAAAAGGAGGTGCGTTATGCCCTTGTTTCAGGAGCGCAGCGTCGTCAAGGTCGATCATGGTGGCAAACTCGTTGCAACCATTGGCAATGATGTGATTATCCGGCTTCCGCAGCAGGAAGGGGATTACAAGACAAAGCTTGTGGGACTGCACCCCTTTGATTTTATCATCTTGAAGCTGCCGCCTGTCCCAGGATTGAAAGAAAAGTTCCTCAAAGGAAGTGCAGTCATTGTGCGCTACTTGAATCACGGTGTTGTTTACGGGTTCAACTCCCAGGTCCTCGCGCTCACAACTGCGCCCTGTCCTTTGGTTTTTCTGGCCTACCCGCATCAGTACGAAAAGCTTTCGCTACGCAAAAGCTTGCGGATTCAATGTCTGGTCCCCTGCAAAGTGTATAATGAAAATGGCGAACATAACGGCTACATTGTTGATCTGGGAGTCGGGGGCTGCCGTATCAATTTTGCGGCCAAAGAAGCAGCGGAATTGCCGGAACTACAGGCGGGAAGCGATGTCTATCTGGATTTTATTCTTTGCGGCTGCCAGGATTTGTTCGTTATAAAGGGGTTGTTGCGGCATATCCTGGAAGGGGAAGACAAATTTTCTCTGGGCATTGAATTCCTGGGCATATCTTCAAAAAACCAAGTGTATCTTACGAATTACATCCAGGAAATATCCAGTGCCTGCTGAGAACATAATATTAACATCTCGTAATGCAATGGAAAGGTTCAGTTAATAGTAAGATTTTATTCTTGTTGGAAAGGCTCTCCACAAGCCTTTCAGTATATTCCTTCCTGGGGCGGGCCGGGTGTGCACACCATCCGGCCCCTACTTTTATTAGCTGAAATTATTAAATAAAATTTTTCGGATACACCCGAAGAGAGGCTTTTTTGGGGGCAAATATGTACCTTAACAGGGCCTTAGTTTTATTTGGGCTGCAGTCCGCGTTCTTCTGCTACAGCACCGCCAACAGCATTTCCAGCGGTCCCTTGCCTGAACAAAGAGAGATCAGCCCCCATAACAGCAACAGCAGCCCTGCGATACTGAGAATGGTGCTGATGCCTTTTTCCAGCAGCATGTTGACCAGGGAAATACCGCGTTCGATTTTGCCGTCCGTGGCCGTGCCTTGTATCTGGGCGTATGTCTTGCCGATGACCCGGCCGGACTGGTTCAAAAACAGCCACAGCCCGCCCAGAACAAGCAGCAGGCCGGGGTTGGTCTTCAGGAAGCCCTGCAGCCATCCGCCCCAGCCGACGAGCCAGAGCAGAACGGGAAGCAGTACCGCAAGGGACAGCAGCAGGTAGGAGAGCCCGGACAGCACGGCCTGGAGTCCGTAAAAATAGCCGAGAACACTATATTCTCCATGGCTGACGGGTTCCTGGCGGCTCAGAATGGTTTCCAGCGAGACATACACTGACGCAACCAGAAGAAACACCAGCGAAAACAACAGCAGGCTTTCCGATTCTATTATTCGGCTGACGTACAGCCCTGCAAGGCCGGTCAGCCCGAATCCCCAGACCCCGTACGTAATAAAGCGTCCGTGGCGCATGCCTCTTCTCCTTTTTCAGATTCGGTGCTACCGTTCATCCATAATAACTGTTCATGTTCCGATCCGCCATCCATTATCTCCGCTGCAGGCGTGTTGACGCGTAATTGTCACAATCGTAGGCTGGATGAAAAATCAACAATCGTCTTATTTGGGGATGCAACACGTGTCTGAATCTTCGCTCCTGAATCTCTCTTTCGACGCCGTGAGTTACGCCATTGTTGTCATCGATACGCAGTGCGTCGTGCAATTCGTGAACAAGTCCGCCAGGGAGTTTCTCAAGGTCCGGGGCCGCAATTTCGATTCCTGTGTGGGCGGACCGGTCTCCGATATTCTGCCCATTGCCGCGCCTCTGGCCCGCAAGGCTCTGGCTTCAAGGGAATTCGCCAAGGGCGAAGGCCGGGTTGTTGAAAAGGGGCGGCAGTTGTTTTTCGAGATCACGCCCCTGATGCGGGGCCGTCAGCTTATCGGCGCGGTGGTCAGTCTGCAGCGTCCGGAGCGCTTCGAGGAAATGGCCGTACGCCTGGAAGCCTACCAGTCCTTGTTCATGCAGCTTCAGGCCGTGTTCGATTCGTCCAGCGACGGTATCTGGGTCACGGACGGCGAGGGCGTGATAACCAACGTCAACAAGGCCTCCATCGAACTGAACGGCATGAGGGACGTGCCTCTGATCGGCCGCAATATCAAGGATATCGTGGCCATGGGCGGAGTGGACCAGGCCGTTACCCTGGAGGTCATGAAACATCGCCGCCAGATCAGTCTGATTCAGCACATCAAAAGCACGGGCCGCCAGATTCTGGCCACCGGAACGCCGGTGTTCGATGAAGCCGGAAAGTTGGCTCTGGTGGTGGTCAACGAACGCGATTTGACCGAGCTGAACAATCTGCGCCGCGATCTGGCAATCGCCAAGCAGAGCCAGGAATCAGCGAGCAACGAACTGAAGAGTTTTCTGGTGCTCGAACGCGACAGCGGCGGAGTGGTGGCCGAAAGCAAGACCATGCGGCGTATTCTGGCCATGGCCCTGAAGCTGGCCCAGCTCAATGTCTCCAACATTCTGCTCACCGGAGAATCCGGCGTGGGCAAGGGCATGCTCGCCAAATTTCTGCATAACAACAGCCGCCGCAAGGAAAAACCCTTTCTGAGCATCAACTGCGCGGCTCTGCCCGAAAGCTTGTTCGAGTCCGAACTCTTCGGCTACGAGGGGGGCGCTTTCACCGGCGCAAAGGAGACCGGTCGCCTCGGCCTTATGAATCTGGCTGCGGACGGAACGTTGTTTCTGGACGAAGTGGGTGAAATGCCCCTGGCCCTGCAGGCCAAACTGTTGACCTGTCTGGACCAGAACGAATTTATTCCCATCGGCGCCAACCGGCCCGTAAAAGTCCGCTGTGCGCTTGTGTTCGCCACCAACAAGAATCTGGAGGAGCTGGTCCGGCAAAAACGTTTTCGAGAAGATTTTTTTTACCGGCTCAGCGCCTTTACCCTGGAGATTCCCCCTCTGCGCGAGCGACGGGATGATATTTTCGAGCTGGCTCGTCGTTTTTTGTTAAGCAGTAACGAGGAATTCAAGACCGAGAAATTTCTCAGCCAGACCGCCCTGGATCTGCTGCACGGATATGCGTTCAACGGCAATGTGCGCGAACTGCGTTCTCTGATCCGCAAAGGCGCTGTCATGAGCGAAGAGAACGACCTGGCCGCATTTCTGGCTCTCAGCCTGGGCCGTACGGATGCGCCCGAGCCCTCGCAAACACCAGAATCCGCTGCGGCCCGTTCGCTGCCCCTGGCTGTGGCGGCGCTCGAGCGCGAGTTGCTGCTGCAGGCCAGGGCCGCCTGCGCCAACACGCGGGAGATGGCCGCGTTCCTGGGCGTGAACCAGTCCACTGTCGTCAGGAAGCTCGCCAAATACGCAATCGGGGCGCAGGAATTCGTTTCTTGATGCTATTTCGCATCAAGGGCGTGAGCAAATAAAAATGGATTTTGATGCTTATTTATTGTTTTTAAAGAATTTTTTATCATATAGAAGAATCTGGGACGAGAAAAAGAAGCAAATATTTTGATGATATTTTGCATCAAAAAAATAATCTGTTAAAATAGGCTATTACAGAATATTTGATGCTAAATAGCATCAATTTTTTTTGTTTGTTAAATTCGAATTTTAGTTATCCACTTGAAATACTTTGATAACTATCGAGGTGGCCCCTTGATTGCTAAATATGATGCTAAACAAAAGAGAAGCGGAGAGTTATGAAAAGTAAAGCATGGCAGCCCTGGGCGCTTTTATCGCCGGCGCTGGGCTCGGTTTTCCTGCTCCTGGTGGTGCCGGTCTGTTTCGTTGTGGTCTACAGTTTCTGGCTGCGCGCCCCGAACGGTTCGGACATTGTCGCGTTTCAGTTCGGCAACTACGCAAAATTTTTTGAGGATTTCTTTTATCCATCCATTCTGCTGCGGACCATCCGCATGGCATTGGAATGCGTGGCGTTGTGTCTGGTGCTGGGCTACATTCCGGCCTATTTTTTCTACCGGACCACGAGCCGCCACAAACCGTTGCTGATGCTGTTGATCATGCTGCCGTTCTGGATCAGTTTCATTATCCGTACCATGAGCTGGGTGAACATTCTGGGCGATACGGGCTTGCTCAACCATTTTCTGATCTCCATCGGCATTCTGTCCAAGCCGCTTTCGCTCCTGTATAATGAAGGTTCCGTGATGATGGGGCTGCTGCAATACCTGCTGCCGTTCATGATCATCAATATCTACGTCAGCCTGGAAGGCATCGACCGCAGTTTGCACGAGGCGGCGCGCAGCATGGGCTGCAGCGAGTGGCAGGCCTTTCGCGAGGTGACGCTGCCGCTGAGCCTGCCGGGAGTCAGCGCCGGTTGTCTGCTGGTGTTCGTGCTCACCTCCGGCACCTACCTGCCGCCCATGATTCTGGGGGGCGCCCGCAACGAACTGATCGCCAATCTTATTTTCAAGCGCGTCATCGGTACGCTCGACTGGCCTTTCGGGTCGGCCATCAGCGTTATTCTGCTCGTGCTTCTGGGCATCATCGTCTGGACCTATAACCGCTATCTCGGCATCAACACGCTTTTCAAGGCGTTCAAGGGGGCCTAGTCATGAAATTATCCGGCTGGTCGCTCATCAAGCTGTATACGTTTCTGGTGTATGTTTTCATGTTCGCCCCCATTGTGGTGGTTATCATTTTGTCCTTCAACCCCATGCAGTTCGGCTGTTTCCCCATGGAGGGCTTCAGCTTCAAGTGGTTCGTCAAACTGGCGCACAATTCGGCCATTCTGGACGCTTTCAAGAATTCCATTCTGCTCGGCGCGTTGACCTCCATCATTACCACGGCCATCGGCGTTTTGGCGGCCATGGCCTTTGTCCGCTACGAGTTCCCGGGCAAAAACACGCTGAATACGCTGCTGCTCGCGCCGATCATGATTCCCGAGGTGGTGCTGGGCGTGGCCCTGCTGCTGGTCATTCGCTGGGCGCAGCAGCCCAAGAGCTTTGCGCTGCTGCTCATGGGGCATGTGGTGCTGACGCTGCCGTACGTGCTGCTCATCGTGCAGGCCCGGCTGGTGGGCATCAAGCGCGTTTATGAAGAAGCGGCCTTGTCGCTCGGGGCCAACCCTTTGCAAACTTTTAAGGAAGTGACCTTGCCCCTTTTGATGCCGGCCATCTTTGCAGGAATTCTTTTTTCCTTTACGATTTCATTTGACGATGTCACTGCGACGCTGTTTTGGGCCACTGCTCAGAATCAGACCGTTCCGGTGAAGATATTCGGCATGCTGCGCAACTCCATCAGTCCCGAGATCAACGCTCTGGGTGCGGTTATGGTTTTTCTGACCGTATCGATTCCGTTGCTCGCCGGGTTCGTGGCGCGCAGGTTTGCCCGAGGGTAGTGATGTCGCCGCATTTTTGCACTTTTTAACTATTGAGGAGAACGATCGAATGAAAAAGCACCTGGAAGCCGTTCATGAGAAGTATTCCAGCGGAGAACTTTCGCGCCGCGATTTCATGAAGTACCTGACCGTTGCCGGTGTGGCCGCCGGTCTCGTCGGCGGTCCGTTCACGGCCGTACGCCGGGCCATGGCGGCTGGTTCCATCCGTTTTGACGGCTGGGGCGGCACCGTTTCCGAGGCCTTCCGCAAGTACGCGTTCGAACCGTTTACCAAGGCCACCGGCGTCAAGGTCATTGACGGCGAATTCGGCGATATGGACTCCTACCTGACCCGGGTCAAGGCCTCTTATCCTCCCGGAGGCGAGTTCAACCTGGCGCACCTGAGCGGTGTGTTCGACTACGCGCGCTACATTGAACTGGGCTACGGCGTTGTGCTGGACGAGAGCAAGATTCCCAATCTGTCTCTGGTCATGCCCACCATGATCGAGCCCTACCGCAAGCTTACCAATGGCACGCTTTCCGCAGTGCCTTACGACGTGGGCCAGACCGGCATCGCCTACAATACCAAGATAATTTCCAAGGAAAAGGCCGAAAAGCTCGGCGCGGCCCTGCTGTGGGACAAGGAACTTTCCGGCAAGCTCGGCGGCCGTGACGAATGGCGGACCAGTATCTGGTACGCGGCCCTGTATACCGGCCAGAATCCCAATGACATCAAAGATATGAAGGCCATGTGGAATGCCTTGCGCGAGCAGCTGCCCCTGATGAAGAAATTGTGGTCCTCTGGGGCCGAACTTATGAGCCTGCTGGCCAACGAAGAAATCTACGCCACCGTGGCCTACTCCGGACGCGTCGCCACCCTGCAGAAAGAAGGACACCCCATCGGCTGGCTGTCTCCCAAGAATTGCTACTCCTGGCAGGAATGCATTTTTGTGCTCAAAGGTACGGACCTCAAAGTCGCCCAGGAGCTGCTCAACTTCATGCTCGAACCCAAGGCGGCCATCGCCGTTGCCGAAGGCCAGGGCTACCCCTCCAGTCTGGATCCGTCCAAGGTGCCCATGCCCGAAGCCGTACAAAAACTTCCGGCCTACGACCCCACCGGAAAACTCGAAGGCTTCCTGTTCGCGGATCCCAGCTATTGGAACCCCAAACAGGTCGAATGGGCCGAAAAATGGGATCGCGTCAAGACCGGCGCATAACATATGAAATAAAAAGGGAATATTGGGGCGCGGCCCCAAAAAACACCAGGGGGGAACGCCCCCCTGGACCCGCGAGTATAACACTATCTTCGGCGTGCTCCCTTGATGTACTTTGTTAAAAGTTTTGGGAGATTCTTAAGAACCCTTTTACAAAAGGGTTCTTAAGCCGCCGAAGGCACATTTTACTTCGAAAAAGCTGAAAGTGAGATAGTTTGTGGAGATGAAAACGCCGGCAGTGCAATTCAAGGGCGTGTGCAAGCGCTTTGGAAAAGTGGAAGCGGTCCAGGAGACGAACCTGATCATTGAGGAGGGCGGGCTTGTCACCCTGCTCGGGCCGTCCGGTTGCGGCAAGACCACGCTGCTGCGCATGGTGGCCGGACTGGAGGAACCTTCGGGCGGCGACATTTACATCAAGGGCAAGCGTATCAACGATGTGCCTATCCACAAGCGCAATCTGGGAATGATTTTTCAGAACTACGCCCTGTTTCCGCACAAGACCATTTACGACAACGTGGCCTTTGGACTCAAATACCGCAACGTGCTCAAGTCCGAAGTGAAAGACAAAGTGACCAAGGCGCTGGAAATCGTGCGGTTGCCCGGTGTGGAGAAGCGCTATCCGGCCCAGCTCTCCGGCGGGCAGCAGCAGCGTATCGCCCTGGCCCGGGCCATTGTCATCGAGCCGGACGTGCTCTTGATGGACGAGCCGCTTTCGGCCCTGGACGAGAACCTGCGCGAGGACATGCGGCGGGAAATCGACAACCTGCAGCGTATGCTGGGCGTGACCACGATTTTCGTCACCCACGATCAGCGCGAGGCCCTGAGCATGTCCGACAAGATCGTTGTGATGCGTTCGGGCCGGGTCCTGCAGGAAGGGCCGCCCGAGGAAGTTTATAACCAGCCCGTGAACCACTTTGTCGCGGACTTTCTGGGGACGTCCAATTTTTACCCCGGCACGGTCAGCCATTCCAAAGGCGAGCGGACGGAGGTGGCCCTGGAAAGCGGCGAGACGCTTGTTGTGGAGCATCCGGGCGATTGGCCCGAAGGCTCGGCCGTGGAGGTGGTCATCCGGGCGCAGCGTTGCACCATCTATACGGAAGACGAAGCCGACCAGGCCAGGGAAGCCAACGTGTTCAAGGGCGCCATCACCGACCGCAGCTATATGGGCGGCGAGGTCAGCTACTTCATCACCCTGGAAAGCGGCATTGAAATGCACGCCATCAGCCAGGTCAAACTGCGGGCGCTGAAGATCGGCATGCCGGTGCTGGTGGGCATCGCCCCCCGGCGGTGCGGACTGCTGCCCGCTGAAGAGGCCCGTTGACATCCATGAGCATCAACGCGTGTGAACAATTTGTGAAGCGTTTCAAGGATCGCTGGACTGTTGTTGATTCCCATACGCAGGGTGAAAGCACCCGGCTGATCATTGAAGGCTGCGGTACGATTCCCGGAGCGGACATGCGCGAGAAGCGCTCGTATTTCCAACAGAACCTGGACCATGTCCGCTGCCTGCTGACCCGCGAACCCCGTGGCTGCGATCTGCTGGCTGCGGCCGTGACCGAACCGGTCAGCCAGGGCGCCGGCTTCGGGCTCATTTACATGGACGCCAGGCGCTATCCATACCTGTGCGGACATGCCACCATCGGAGCGGTGACCACGCTTGTGGAGCTGGGATTGGTTCCCGCGCAGGACGAAATTGTGGTGGATACGCCGTCGGGCCCGATGACGACGCGGCTGCGCATGGAGGGCGACAAGGTGGCCGGAGTGGTCATGCGTTCGGTCCCGTCTTTTGTTTATGCGCTGGACGAGGCCCTGGATGTGCCCGGACTCGGCCTCATCTGGGTGGATACGGTCTGCGTGGGGGGCTTTTTCGTCATGGTGGATGCGGATAAGGCCGGATTGGATATGTCCCCGGAAAAGCGTGCGGATCTGATTCCCCTGGGCATGCGGATCATTGACGAGGCCAACAGGCAGCTCACGGTACGCCATCCGGAGCGTCCGGAAGTCTCCACTGTGGACGTGGCGGAGTTCTACCACAAGACTTCGGACGGCAATGGTCAGAGCGTGGTTGTCTACGGCGAATCGCACATGGACCGTTGTCCGTGCGGTACGGGCACCACTGCCAAGACCGCCTTGCTGCGGCGCAGAGGCGCCATTGAAGCGGGGCAGACCTGGTTCAACGCCGGGCCGCTGGGCACCCGTTTTGCCGCCCGTGTTGTGGAAGATACGCGCGTCGGCGATATTCCGGCCGTGTGCGTGGAAATCGAAGGCAGCGCGTACGTCACCGGTTGCCATACCTTTGTTCTCGATCCCACGGATCCGTTCCAGCAAGGATTTATGCTATGACCCGTCACGACGCGTATGCGACATTGATTTTGGAAAACGGGGATCTGCGTACGCAGTCCGCGGACCGCGCGCAGGCCCAGGCCGTTGCGGTGGACGGCAGCCGCATTCTGGCCGTGGGCACCAACCGGGAAATCGCGGCTTTCGCCGGCCCCGGCACCAGGCGTATCGACCTGGGAGGGCGGCTCTGTCTGCCCGGATTCATGGACGCCCATATCCACTATTATCAGTGGTCCATGGGCCGCCAGCAGCTCAATCTGGAACAGGCGGACAGTTTCGACGCATTCATGCGCCTGCTCAAGGAATTCGCGGACCGGACGCCGCAGGGCGAGTGGATCATCGGCCAGGGCTTCAACGAATCGGACTGGCCGGAAAACCGCATGCCTCTGCGGCAGGATCTGGACCAGGCCGCTCCAGGCCATCCGGTGCTGATCTACCGTTGCGATTTACATCTGGCCGTAGCCAATACGGAGGCCTTGCGGCGCGGCAGGGTGACCGGAAGCAGCAGGCCGCTATCGGACGGCAAGCTTGATCTGGACGCGCAAGGCGAACCCACGGGCGTGCTGCGTGAAGGCGCTGTCTGTCTCGTACGCGACGCCATCCCCCGAGTGACGCTGGAGACACTGACCGAGGCCATGGACGCTACGCAGACTGCGGCCCATGCCCTGGGCCTGACCAGCCTGGGAGACGTCCGGCTAAGCGGCGTCAAAAGCGAGGCCCAGCTGACCATGCGGGCCTGGCAACGACTGCGCGAACAGGACAAACTGCGCTTGCGCTGCTGGACCGGCATTCCGGACGAACTGCGTCCGCTGGCCCAGGAACTCGGCCTTCGCAGCGGCCTTGGCGACGACTACCTGCGTATCGGCCATGTGAAATATTTTTTCGACGGCGGCATGGGCGCGCGTACGGCCTGGATGGTTGATCCCTATGACGATGAAGGCCAGACAGGGCTGTGCGTCTATCCTCCGGAGGAGCTTTACGAGGAGCTCTGCGCCTGCCACGATGCCGGACTGGCCGCCATGGTCCATTCCATCGGCGACCGCGCGACCCGCGAACTGATCACCCTCTACGAGCGGATGCTGACTCCCGAGCGCCGGGCCGCGTCTTCGGCGCCGCGGATCAGCCATCGCATCGAGCACGCGCAGGTCATCCGACCGGACGACATCTCGCGCTTGGCCGGACTGGGGCTGCCCGTGTCCATGATGCCGCACAACATGGTGCTGGACATCAACATGATCGAGCAGTGCGCCAAAGGCTCGGCCGCCAGCGCCTACGCCTTTCGCCCCATGATCGACGCGGGCATTCCGGTGCTATTCAGTTCGGACTGTCCGGTCTGCGATCCGGCCCCGCTGGTGAACATTCAGGCCGCAGTCACGCGGCAGCGCAACGACGGCACGCCCGCGGGCGGTTGGCATCCGGAATTACGCGTCGGCGTGGACGAGGCTGTCAAAGCCTACACCAGCGTGCCCGCTGCCGCGTACGGCCTGGCGGATTGCGCCGGTAAGCTGGAGCCCGGCTTCCGCGCGGATTTCATCGTGCTGGACAAAAATATTTACGAGATCGACCCGCTGGAAATCGGGCGCTCGCAAGTTGTGCTGACCGTTTTCGACGGTCAGGTCGTGTATGAAGGATAAACCCGTGAAGGTCCCTGCACGCAGCTTGTTTCATTTGCGCGACGGACCCGCGGGGGGTGCATGTTGATCGCGACAGCGCTTCTTTGAGAGCGGAAGCGCGCCGCGGGCGTATTTGTCGCGTACGCCTGCCCGATGGCCAGGAACCATCACATCCGAGCAGACGATACGAGTATGGTTAACAGTGTATGGAAAGTGCAGGTTAGGAATGGGACAGCCAGATTATTCACCTTATTTGTATTACCAGACCGCGGTGGTCAACCCCTTTATGGCAGGGGGAAAAGGCGTTTATCTATGGGATAATAATGGAAAAAAATACCTGGACGGCGCGTCCGGGGCCATCATCTGCAACATCGGACATGGGGACCCGCGTATCCTGGAGGCCATCAACGAGCAGGCCAAAGAGGGGTTTTTCTGCTACCGCACGCAGTTTGAAAACGGCCCGGCACATAGCTTGGCCAGAAAGCTGGTGGAAAATGCAGCGCCGCATCTGAACCGCGTGTTTTTCGTCTCCAGCGGCTCCGAAGCCACGGAATCCGCGCTGAAGCTGTGCCAGCAGTATTATTACGCACGGGGCGAATCGCGTTATCTGGTGATTTCGCGCTGGCCCAGCTACCACGGGGCCACGCTGGGCGCTCTGTCGGTCACGGCCAGCGGCGGGTTGGAGATGCCTTTCCGCCAGCTGATGCGATCCAATCCGCGTATCCCGGCTCCGTATTGCTACCGTTGCGCCTTCGGCAGCGAATATCCCAAGTGCGGGGTCCGCTGCGCCCATGCTTTGGAGCAGTGCATTCTGGACTACGGTCCGCGCAATATTTCGGCTTTTCTGGCCGAACCGGTCACCGGCGCCAGCGGCGGGGCCCTTGCGCCTCCACCAGAATATTTCGACATTATTCAGGAAATCTGCAAAAAATATAAGATTATGCTGATCCTGGACGAGGTCATGACCGGTTACGGGCGTACGGGCAAATTCTTCGCTTACGAGCACTGGAACGTGGAGGCGGACATCATCGCCCTGTCCAAGGGCATGGGCGCGGGATACTACCCGCTGGGCGCCACCCTGAGCCGCCAGGAAATCGTGGACACGGTGCTGGCTGACGGCGGTTTCCAGCACGGACATACGAGCGCCGGCAATCCCATGGCCTGCGCAGTGGGCGACCGGATCATCGACATCATGATCGAGGACAAGATTTCGGAAAACGCCGCGGCCATGGGCGAACTGCTGGGCAAGGGCTTACAGCGGCTGGGGGAACAATACACCTGCGTGGGCAATGTCCGCGGCATGGGGTTGCTCTGGGCCCTGGAATTCGTGGCGGACCGCGAGACCAGGGAACCGTATCCGGCGGAATGGAACGTGGGCTCCATCATCAAGGCCGAGGCCTTTGACGAGGGGCTGATCGTCTATCCGCGCCGGCCGCTCAACGGCCTCAAGGGCGACCATATACTTGTGGCGCCGCCGTTGATCATCACCCCGGAGGAAGTAACCGAGCTGCTGGAAAAACTGGAGCGTTCGCTGGTCCGTCTCCAGGAAAAAATTAATTCGTTGGCGTAGGAGCGATCTTATGATTGACAAGACCGTGGCTCTGGAAAAAGCGCTGGCCGGCATCCGGGACGGCGCGGCGATCATGTTCGGCGGATTCGGTTCGCCCGGCGCGCCGCACACGCTGATCGACGCGTTGCTGCGCCTCGAACTGCGCGATCTGACGGTGATCAAAAATGAAGCCAACGAGCCCGGTATCGGTGTGTCCCGCCTCATTGAGGCGGGACAGGTCTCCAAGGTGATTCTGACGCATCTCGGCCTGAATTCCGTGGTTATCGAGATGATGAACAAGGGGCAGGTGGCGGTGGAATTCTATCCGCAGGGCATTTTCGCGGAAAAGATCCGCTGCGGCGGTTCCGGACTCTACGGCTTTCTCACCGATATCGGCGTGGACACCATCATCAAGGACAACAAGCGGGTGATCGAGTTCGAGGGCAAAGAGCTGATCATCGAATCAGCGCTGCGGGCCGACGTGGCTCTGCTGCACGCCTGCAAGGCCGACCGCATGGGCAATCTGGTCTATCAGAAGACCGCGCGCAATTTCAATCCGCTCATGGCCCAGGCCTCGGATCTGGTCATCGCGGAAGCCATTGAGGTGGTTGAAACGGGCAGTCTGGACCCGGACGGCATACATACGCCCTGCGCCTTTGTGGACCGGGTGGTGGACCTGGGCGGCAAGCTTTCCAACGCGTACGGAGTGATGCAACACCATGTCATTCAAGCATAGAATCGCAGCCAGAGCGGCCAGGGAAATCCAGCCCGGCCAGATCATCAACGTGGGCATCGGCCTTCCCGCCCTGATATTACGCCATCTTGAGCCGGAGTTCCCGGTGCTGGTGCAGTCCGAAAACGGCGTATTGGGTATGGGCGGACACGTGCCCCTGGAACAGGTCGACCCCATGTTCATCGACGCGGGCGGCGGCTATGTGGATCTGGTGCCGGGCGGTTCGTTTTTCGACAGCGCCACATCCTTTGCCATGATACGCGCGGGCCGCCTGGACATCGCTTTTCTGGGCACGCTCGAAGTGGCCGGCAACGGCGACCTGGCCAACTGGATAATTCCGGGCAAGTTCGCTCCGGGCATCGGCGGCGGTATGGAGCTGGCCCAAAAGGCCAGGCGCGTGGTGGTCATGACCACCCACTGCACCCGCAAGGGCGAATCCAAGATCCTCAAACGCTGCACCCTGCCGCTCACGGCCAAGGCCTGTGTGGACAGAATCATCACGGACCTGGCGGTCATGGACGTGACGCCGGAAGGACTGGTTCTGCGCGAACTGGCCGAAGGCGTGGGCGTCGAAGAAGTGCTGGAAAAAACCGACGCCGATCTGCTGGTACGGGAAGAGAGTTTCCCGACATTTTAACATGGGAATCCTCAAGGATATTGTTGCCAATTAAAAAGGTTTTGGGAGCAACTTTTGCGACAAGGAGCGGTTATGGACGCGAAGGAAAATGCCGTACTCAAAGCGGTTGAGGCGTTTTCGGATGAGATCATTGATTTGACCGGCAGGCTGACTGCGGAGCCCAGCACGCTGGAGAACGAGGCTTCGGTGCTCAATGTGATGGAGGACGCGCTGGTCGGGCTCGGCTACGACCCCGTACGCGTGCCCATTGTTCCGGACCGTCTGGCCAATCATCCGGGATTCGCGCCCGTGCCCTGGAAGTACGGAACCGCGGACGGACGCCATAACCTGGTGGCCGTGCTCAAAGGAACGGATTCCAACGCCAGGAGCGCCTTGTTCAACGGCCATCTGGACGTGGCCCCGGAAACGCCCCTGGACTATTGGAAAACGGATCCGTTTACGCCGGTGGTCAAGGACGGCTGGATGTACGGACGCGGCGCGGGCGATATGAAAGCCGGGGTGGCGGCCATGGTATACGCGGCCAAGGCCGTGGAGCGGGCCGGGTTCGGGCTCAAAGGCGATTTGACCCTGGAGACCGTGATTGAGGAGGAATGCAGCGGCAACGGCGCTCTGGCTTGTCTTGACGCCGGATACGACGCCGACGCGGTGCTGATTCCCGAGCCTTTCAATTTGACCATTTTGACCCAGCAAGTGGGCGTGCTCTGGTTCCGCGTGGACGTGGGCGGCATGGCCAGCCACGTACTCAATACGCAGGCCGGTTCCAATGCCGTGGAAAAACTTTTCCCCATTATCCAGGCTTTGCGGGAGCTGGAAAAGGAAATGAACGCGGCGCCGCATCCGGCGGGGTTTGAAGACATCGCCAATCCGCTCAATCTGAACATCGGCATCATGAAGGGCGGATTCTGGCCTTCCACAGTGCCCTCCAGCGCCGAGCTGCATTGCCGTCTGGCCTTTTATCCGCACGAGAGCTACGAGACCACCTGCGAACGTATTGTGAACTGCGTCCGCCAGGCTGCTGCGGCGGACCCGTGGCTGGCCGCCAACCAGCCCAAGGTCAACTTCTACGGCTTTCGCTCGAAAGGACACAACATCGAGCCCGGTCACCCCGTACTGCAAATCGTCAGCGACGGGCACAAGCTACTGACCGGTTCGGAACCCGCGGACTACAATTGCACCTGCACCACGGACCTGCGGGCTTTTTTCTGCTACGGCAAGGCACGGGGTACCTGCTACGGCCCGGTTGCAGAGAACATCCACGCCGCCAACGAACGCGTACGCCTGGAGAGCATCATCCAGACCGCCAAAGTCTACGGTCTGTTCCTGGCGCGCTGGTGCGGTCTGGCGGAATAGAGGCAAGAATATGGGGGCTCCTTCTCCAGAGAGACGGCACAGAATTTTGCCCGAATAATACACGTATCAATTAAAAGTTTTTGGGGGTTCTCAGGGACCTTTTTACAAAAAGGTCCCTAAGCCGCCGGAGACATCACAACTACAGGATAGCGAAATGAAAGATGTGGTTATAGCGGGCTATTTGCGTACGGCGTTTTCCCGTTCGCGGCCCACAAAACCCGAAGTGGACTGGTTCAACGCGTTGCGCGCGGACGAGCTGCTGGCCCTGATTCTCTCCGAACTGTTGCAGCGTACGGGCGTGGCTGCCGCGGATGTGGATGATTTCATCGTGGGCAGCGCCCTGGGCGTGAACGAGCAATGGACCTACGGCGGGCGTACGCCCGCGTTTCTGGCCAATCTGTCGGAAAAGACCGCGGCCAAGTTCGTGGACCAGCAATGCGGTTCGAGCATGGCGGCCCTGCATACGGGCTATCTGGAGATTGCGGCGGGCTATGCGGACGCGGTGCTGGTGGCGGGCATGGAACACATGACCCGCGTACCGATTGGTCCGAGCCTCTACGCCTCGGGCTGGGCCGACATGAACAAAAAGCTATTCGAGGATTCGGAGTACGCCCACTGGGACATGAATCTGACCATGAATATGGGGCTGACCGCGGAAAAATTGTGCCTGGAAAGCGGCCTGAGCCGCGAGGAGCTGGACGCCTGGAGCGTACGTTCGCACCAGCGCGCGGCAGCGGCCGTGGATGCTGGCTATTTCGCGGATGAGATCTTGCCCGTGGAGGCGCAGCAGGCGGACGGTACGCAGCTGCTGGTGGAGCAGGACCAGTGTATCCGGCCCAATTCCAACCTGGAGTCCATGGCCGGGCTCAAACCCGCGTTTCGTGAGGACGGCGTGATCACCGCGGGCAATGCCTCGCCTTTGAATTCGGGCGCCAGCTGCATGCTGCTGATGAGCCGCGAGCGGGCCGAGAAGTACGGACTGCCCACGCAGACGCAGGTCCGGTCCGTGGGCTTTTGCGGCGTGGACCCGGCACGTATGGGCGTGGGCCCCATCCCGGCGGCGCAGATGGCCCTGGCCAAGTACGGCGTGACCACGGATTCCATTGATTATTGGGAGATCAACGAAGCCTTTGCCGTGGTCGTACTGCACATGATCCGGACCATGGGCATCGACCCCGAACGGGTCAACGTCAAGGGCGGGGCCTTGGCCCTGGGACACGCCATGGGCGCCACCGGCATCCGCCTGGTGGGTACGCTGGGGCGCGTTCTGGCGGAAAAGGGCGGACGCCTGGGGTGCGCCGCGGCCTGCGTGGGCGGCGGCCAGGGCGTGGCCACGATCATAGAACGTACGGACGCCGGGGCGTAAAGGACGTGTATGGACAAGGTCATTACCATCGGCAACTCGTCCGTACAGCACGGGACGTATTCGGATCGGGTCTACCTGATGCACCTGGACCCGGCGGACTATCCCGGCATCATGGCGGAGATGGACCGGCTTGCGGTAGCCAACGGCTACTCGAAGATTTTCGCCAAAGCGCCGGAATCCCTGGTTGCGGGTTTTCATGACGCCGGGTACGTCACCGAGGCGCTGGTGCCCGGCTTCTTTCCGGCTTCAGGCGGGTCAGAGCGCGAAAACGGCCATTTTCTGGCCCGCTATCTGGCGGACTGGCGCTCCAGGGAGGAGGATCCGGGGCGCATTCTGGACGTGCTGCGCGCGGCGACTGTCAAAGGACGGGCAAAACTGCCGGCCAGGCTGCATGAAGAGCGTCCGCTGGAGCGTATGGACGCTTCGGACGCGGAGCAAATGGCCGCGTTTTACGACAGCATTTTCGCCAGCTATCCTTTTCCCATCAATGATCCGGACTACATCCGCGAGACCATGGAAACGCACGTGATCTATTTTGGCCTGCGGCGCAGGAACGAGATCATTGCCTTGAGCTCGTGCGAAACCGATGCGGCATTCGGTCTGGTGGAGATGACGGACTTTGCCACGGACCCGCAAGCCCGGGGCGGCGGCCTGGCCTTCGTGCTCCTGGAACACATGGAGGAGGAGATGCGCAGGCAGGGCTATCACATGGCCTACACCATTGCCAGGGCCGGATCCTTCGGCATGAACATCACTTTCGCCCGCCACGGCTACCAGTACGCGGGCACCCTGTTGCGCAACACATTTATCTCGGGCGCTCTGGAATCCATGAATGTATGGTGGAAACGGCTGCAGCATAAGCACGAGCGGCATCGATAAAAGGAATTTCACAGGGATACGGACAGAACTCTGACGGCTATTCCCCGTCCGGAGAGAGAGAATACGCGTATTGTTTCCCAGGTAACGCGTGTGGGCGCGTATTGCTCTGTCACAACTTCCCGATTGTTGCGGCACCGGGAATAGCCGTCGTTTTTTCAAAGAGTCCGGCCCGGAGTCCTCTCCATGTTGCTGTGCCCCGGGCGCAGAGGTCGTTTGTTTGTCATGCCTGGCGGGCTGAAAAAAGCAGCCGTGTGCTCGCGATGAGAATTGCCATGGCGAGCGCTATTGAAGCAGAGCTGGCCAGGGTGATGCCTTTCCAGCCGTATGTCTCCCATATCCCCCCTAAGACGATAGAAGAAAGGCTTCCGCCGCCGATACAGGACAATATGTACAACGAAGAGGCGCATCCCATGGCCTCGGGAGAGATGCGCCTGCTGATGAGCAGGAGCAACAGAGGCTGGCAGGCGTATACGCCCAGGAAAAAGAGTAAGATTCCCAAGGTCATCAACAACGTGCCGTGGCTCCAATACAGCAATTGAACTGCCGCAAGGCAAATGAGCAGGCCGGGTATTATGATCCGGTCCGTACCGAATCGCCTGGATAATCCGCCTGAAAAGGGAGCGATGACTGCCGCGAGGCCGGCGAAACTGATGTAGCCCACTTGAGAGGCACTGAAGGAAAAAGGCGGGCCGGCCAGATGATAGGTCAAAAAGGTGATGTTGCCGAGAAAGCCGAAAAACAGGAAAAAACCCGTCAGCAACAGGGAGGCGGTTGCCGGAACAAAAAGCATGCGGATCATGTCTGCGTATAATGTGTGCAACTGGCCCTTGGCTTTTTTGTTTTTGACGGATTTTTCAAACAGAAACAACGAGGCAAGCGAAAGCGCCGCAAACAGCAGAGACAGAAGACGGTACGAAGTCCGCCAGCCGAGCAGGCTGGTGGATGCGCCGAGGGCCGCGCGTCCGACGACAATGCCCAATGTCGCTGAAGCGACTATGGCTCCAAGGTATATTCCTGTTTTTTTCGGTGGAGCCAAGCGCGAAACATAGGGAAACATGGCCGCCGGAACCGTTGCGGCAGCCATGCCGAGCAACCCCGAGCAGAGGAGAAAACACGTATACGTGTGCAGCCCGGAGGCGCCCAGGAGCAATACAGCGAGTACGGCATGGCCGGTGGCGGCGATTTTCTTGCTGTCGAACGTATCCGCCAGCGGCCCTATGAAGAGAAACGTCAGCGAATAGCCCAGTGAGGCGAGACTGAATGAAAAGCGGGCGTCCTGTGCGTCCAGGCTGAATGATGCGGCAATTTCCAGAAATATGGCCTGGTTCATAAAAACGGTACCCACGGCAAGCATGGTAATGATGCATGCCAGAGTCAGCCGGAGCACGGAACACGAGGGAGCGGGCAAAGAGCGAGTGAAAGAAAAAAGGGAACGTTTCGGAGCAATCCGAATGTTTTGCATTTCCAGGTAAGGCGCAATTTTTTTATCACGTTGTTGTATCATGAGAGTGACCTCCTTTTGTTGTCGGCATAGTGGGGGATGCGGTCCAACTCTCATGGCTAGCACTTAGAGTTCACTCGAAGTCAAGCGGTTATGCGGTGTTTTTACAGATTATTCCACTTTTTATAGGTGTCGATTTCATTGTTAATCATATCAATATGTTCCAAGATTTCCTTGTGCAATTCTTCCAGTCTGGCCCTGTGTTTTTCAAGAATTTGCAACCGCTGGCAATCCGGTCCGCCGCAGTGGTGGCGCAGGGCTGCGAACTGCTGCATGTCCTTCAAAGGCATATTGGATTCTTTCAGACGTCTTATGCAGCGAGCCCATTTGACGTCCTGAGGCGAGTAGTCGCGGTGTCCGCTGGCGTCTCGGTCAATTTTCAGCAAGTTGAGCTGTTCGTAATAGCGCAGAGTATGGACACTCAAGCCCGTACGTTTGGAAAACTCTCGAATTTTCATAGGATTGCCCAATTGGTTGAGGGAAAACACCGGGTGATGGGAGCGTCAAAAATGTAAGCCGTACCAACTGCCGTCACTCTATATGTTTTTGATGCGTTTGAGAACTTCAGGCGGAACCAGGGGCTCTGCCGTACGCGAATGCCGGGACCGGAAGGTGTTTTCAGGCGGCGGCAAGAGGGAAAGAACGAAATAAGGCCACTCATTTCTTTACAATCTGGAGATTTTCTATAAGAATATTCGGAATTCTGCGAATCTAAAATGGTTTCATTCCGGTCCGTCCACGGTCCTGAACCTTCAACAAAAAGCGCGGTCCATGTACATCTTCCCAGTGCCGCGTCTGTTTGCGCCATGAAACTTACCCAGCAAGTGAATCAAAAAGCTTCCTATATTATGTTAGGTGTTGTTGGCCTTCTGATGCTGATCATGGTTGTCTGGTACATGTATGGCGGCGGGGCCGGCAAGATGGAAAAAACCGATGTTCCGCCGGCTGAGGAGCAAACAGCTGAAAAACAGGAACTGAGCGACTCGGTTCGCGGGACCATGCCGGATGCCGCGGCTGTGGAACAAAAGCTGGAAGCGGCGCAGGCGGATGCGGATCAGGCGGGCGCTGCATCGGATTCGCCGTTGCCCAAGACGGACGTAGCGGCAGAAACGCAACCGGAAATCCAGCCAGACGTGCAGCCGGAAGTGCAGGCAGAAGCCAAAGCGGACGATCTGGATGCCGCCGTTGCAGAAGGCGCGGCGCAACAGGCTGAGGACTCCAGCGCTTCGGAGGCCGAAGGGCCGGCCGCCAGAGAAGAAGCGGCTGCTGCGGTAGAGCAGGGCGCCGAAGCCGCGGCCGCAGCCACGGATTCCGTGGAGCAGGCCGCCAAGGAGGCCGCCGCAGCCATTGCCGAAACCACCCCGCAGAAGACAGAGAAAGCAAGCCCGGCTGCCGAGGCCAAACCCGAACGCCGTAAGACCGGGGCATCGTTGCAGAAAAATAAACTGACCGCCATCAATGTGGTCCCCACCCAATACGGGGTGGTCATCCGGTTGCAGACTTCCGTACCGGTAGAGAATACGCGCTGGGATCGTTTGCGCTCTCCGAACCGGGTCTATCTGGATATGTTCGGAAAATTTCGTACGGGCGTATCCGACCGGGACATCCCCGACAACCCCTACCTGAAAAAACTGCGTATCGGCTTGCACAAGGACAAGATTCGCGTGGTGGCGGATCTTGCGTCTGAAAAGCTTCCCAGGCGGGTCAAAGTCTCCAAAGGTTCCGACCGGGTCGTGGTTCTGGAACTCAGCGATTTCAGATAGCTTAATTTTTTTCGATTTTGTGAAGCGCTCTTTTTTGTTAAAAGCGCTGCAAAGCCCCTGATTTCAGGGGCTTTGCTTTTTTCTACGGAGTTTCATCCCTTTTCAGCTTTTACAAAATAGTGCAACTTTTACACGAAAATGCCAGAAGTGTACTGGGCCTCGGTGATGTGATTCTGTGTGGGTATTGTTTTGTTTTTTCTATGAGTTCAAGTTGTTGCGCTGAAAAATCTTGATTTCCACATGAGAGTAGAACGAGGAAAGTCGCTTCGAATGTGTGATTTTATTCCTTATTTTGTAAAATATCTATTATCTGAAAAAGCAGTCTGTTATGGTCGTATAAGCTAACCCCCCGAGGATAGAATGCTTAAAAAATTACGGCATTACTTTTGCTTAAGTACCTGAACCTCAGAATACGTCGTTGGGAACCGGAACAGCCGCATTTTTCCTTTTTTTGTCGTAACCGACAAAGCTTAGCCGATCCGGTGGCGTTTTTTGGCGGACTACTGGCATTGTCTTGTTTCGTCTATTTTTAACCCGATTTCGGACTGGCAAGGAGAAGTCTATGAATGCAGCGGATACCGCGTTTGTGTTGATCTCCGCAGCTCTGGTAATGTTTATGACCCCAGGGCTCGCATTGTTTTATGGCGGTCTGGTGCGCAGCAAGAACATCCTGGGCACCATTATGCAGAGTTTTTTCATGCTCGGACTGGCAACCATTGTCTGGGTTATTGTGGGGTACTCTCTTTCTTTCGGTACGGACTGGAATGGCGTGATCGGTGGATTTGATTTTGTCTTTTTAGACGGCGTGGGACTGGAACCCAACGGACCGGTGGACAACATTCCGCACCTGGCTTTCATGATTTTTCAATGCATGTTCGCGGTCATCACCCCGGCGCTGATCACGGGTGCGTTCGCCGAACGCATGAAGTTCGGGGCGTTTGCGTTGTTTACCACGCTTTGGTTGATTTTCGTTTACAGCCCGATGTGCCACTGGGTCTGGGGCGGCGGCTGGATGGGCGAAATGGGCGCTCTGGACTTTGCCGGCGGTGCTGTTGTCCATATGAGTTCGGGTGCGGCCGCTTTGGCGGGCGCCATGGTCCTTGGGCCGCGGCGCGGTTACGGATCGCAGTCTTTTATCCCGCATAACCTGCCCATGACGCTTACGGGCATGGCCATACTCTGGTTCGGCTGGTTCGGTTTCAACGCGGGCAGCGCTCTGGCCGCCAACGGCCTGGCCGCCAGCGCTTTCGTCACCACCCACGTGGCCACCGCAGCCGGAATGCTGGGCTGGCTGGTCATTGAAAAGTTTCATGCCGGACACGCCACCACCCTGGGCGCAGCTTCTGGCGCTCTTGCCGGGCTGGTCGCCATTACGCCCGCAGCTGGTTTCGTGACGCCCATGGCCTCCATCGCCATCGGATTTATGGCCGGAATCATCTGCTACGGCGGCGTGTTGCTGAAAAACGTCATGAAGTACGACGATTCTCTCGATGTCGTTGGCATTCACGGCGTGGGCGGAACCTGGGGCGCATTGGCCACCGGTTTGTTCGCCACGACCATGGTCAATCCGGACGGCGCCAACGGCCTGTTCTACGGCAACCCCGGACAGGTCTGGATTCAGGTTGTTTCCATCTTCGCAACCTGGGTCTACTGTTTCGGCGTCAGCTGGATATTGTACAAGGCCGTGGACATCATCATGGGCTTGCGGCTCGACAAGGACGAAGAGACGCGCGGACTGGATGTGTCGCAGCACAGCGAGACCGGCTACCAGATGATGTAAGCGGCGAATTTGCAACAGGGGCGCAGGAATCTTTCAAAACTTTTGACTGATACGATTACAATGTCTAAAAGTGAGAGAGGTTTGATTTTTGCGTATACCGTATCGTCTTTCCCGGCGGGGCGTCCTGTCTGGAGAGAGTGCCCAGCACAAGCGTCGAGGCGTTTCGGGGGCTTTTCCTGATGTTGCGCATCGCGGCTCAAATCTATAAGGTGTGACGATAGAGCGAGGTTATAGCGTATGAAAAAGATTGAGATAATTATCCGGCCCTTTAAGTTGGACGATGTGAAGCAGGCCCTTACCGAACTGGACATCAAAGGTATGAGCGTCAGCGAGATCAAAGGCTTTGGCCGCCAGCGCGGGCATAAGGAAGTCTATCGCGGCGCCGAATACCAGGTGGACTTTGTGGCCAAAATCAAGGTCGAAGTGATCGTTGACGATTCTCTGGTCCGCAAAGTGGTGGACACGGTTGTGGCTGCCGCACGGACCGGCCAGGTTGGCGATGGAAAAATTTTCGTCATCCCGGTTGATGAGACCATCAGAATTCGTACCGGTGAAAGCGGCGAAAGCGCTATTTAATACGAAAAACTCCGGGCCCTTGCCAACCGGCAGGGGCCCGTTTCCCACAGGAGTGCTCTCGATTCGATGAGCAACACCCTTGATTTTTTCGATCACGGCGGAGAAGGCGAGGCGGACAAAAAAAGCTCCGTACCGTCTGATTCGCTTCTTGTTACGGCCAAAAAAACGATCATCTCCCAGAATCTCTGCTCACCGAACAGACGTGAAGCGGGATTGGGATTTTCCGAACAGCATGCGGACCTGGTGGATGCGTTTTTACAGGCGCGGCTTGCCGAACTGCTGTCCGACAGGGATACCGCTTTTGCGGAGTGCGAAGACTTCGCCCTGGTTGCTGTGGGAGGCTACGGCAGGCGGGAATTGAGTCCGCATTCGGATATCGACCTGCTGATCGTCTGCAGCAGCGGCATTCCCACCATGGCGCTGGACATTGCCCAACCCCTGTTTCTGCCGCTTTGGGACCAGGGCTACGATCTGGGGCACGGTTTCCGGTCCATCAAGGACTGCACCACACTGGCGCTGGAAAATTTTCAGGTGTTTGCTTCCCTCCTGGACGTTCGTTTTATCGCAGGCTCCAGAGAGGTGTTCGATGCGCTGGTCAAACGGATAGAACAAAAACTGATCAACCCCAAAGGCTCGGCGTTCGTCGCCTGGCTGGCGGAGCAGCGGCAAAACCGCCTGGCCCGTCATGGTGATGCGAGCATGCTGCTGGAACCCCAGCTCAAGGAAGGCATCGGCGCTCTGCGCGATTGGCATTCGATGCTTTGGGCCGCCAAGGCTCTGGGCCTGTGCCCGTTGCAGATTTCCACTCTGGCGGATCTTCCCGAGGATCTTTTTTCCAAACGCGACAAGGAAATCCTGCGCGAGACCACGGGGGTGCTGTTGCAGGCTCGCAACCAGTTGCATAAATGGAGCAAGCGCAAAAACGATCTGCTGTACCAGGAACTGCAGCCGAAAGTGGCCGTGGATATGGGCTATACGGACCGTACGCATGTCCTGGGCGTGGAGCTGTTTTTGAGCGCCTTGCATCGGGCCATGAACGAACTCAAACTTGTGGCGGAAGCATTTTGGTGCACCCGTATCGGCCGTCCGCTGGAGCAGAATTCCCCTGCTTCGGATGTGCTGGATTTTGATGTTGAAAGTCTGGCGTTTCTGCACGGCGAACAACTGGCCCGGCGTGTTTTGGAGTTGTTCGAAATGAGCGCGCAGCAGGGAGGGCATCTTTCCTGGCAGGCCATGCGTACGGTCGCCGGACGTCTGGACGAGCTGCGGGTGCTTGTTTCTTCGCCGCAGAGCCTGACTGTTCTCAAGCGGATTCTGATTTCGGGCAACGGCTCCGCAGTGCTGGGACAGATGCTCGATTCCGGACTTCTGGGCGTGTTGATCCCCGAGTTCGGCGAGGTGAGCGATCACGTGCAGTTCGACGCGTACCACACCTATCCCGTGGGACGGCATTCGTTGATGACAGTGGAAAGCCTGGAGCGCCTGGGCAACGAAGATGCGGAACTATCCCCGCATGCCGCTCAGCTGTGGGCGGCAACAAAAAACAAGAGCGTACTGCTGCTGGCCGCGCTGTTTCATGATATCGGCAAACCCCACCCGGAGCACGAGCGCTTGGGCGCGGAAAAGGCCACTGCCATTTTGAAACGCTGGCAGGCCGAGCCTGGCCTCATCGACGACGTGGCCTTTTTGATCAAAGAGCATTTGCTGCTGCCGCTGACGGCTCTGCGCAAGGATATTGGCAATGAGACCATCGTGCTGGACTGCGCCAGGCGGATCAATGGCGAGGAGCGGCTGGAAATGCTGTACTTGCTGAGTCTGGCGGATGCCAAAGCAACCGGTCCCAAGGCCTGGAACGATTGGAACAGGCGCTTGCTTGCCGAGCTGTACGACAAGGTCCGCAGCATGCTGCGCAGAGGCTATTTGCTGGATAAGAACGCTGCTGCGCGAATCATGGAAAACCGCGACAAGGTCCGCTCATTGGCCAAGGCGTCGGAATTGCCCGGAGAGTTTGTGGAGGCCTGTCTCGAGGTCATGCCGCCGGGATATACGGAACGCGTTGCCGCTGAGGACATTGTGCCCCATTTGTTTCTGGTCAGGCAGTTGAACAAAAAAATAGCCGAACAGAAAAAAAGGGTTGCTGCCAGCCGTGCGGAAAAAGGCGCTGTGGTTCTGGACGCCCGCGAAACCGAGGGGGGCGTCTGGCGGGTGACCGCGGTGGCCAGGAAGCATTTCGGTCTGTTCGCCACCATTGCCGGTGTGGTTTCTCTGCATGATCTGAATATTTTTTGCGCGGACGCCTTTACCTGGAGCGATCAGACCGCCATCATTCTGCTGCAGGTTTCCGCTCCCAGAGACCCGGCGTACGTGAATGAATTCTGGGGACTGGTCCGCTCGTCGCTCAAATACGCCCTGACCGGCAAGCTCGCGGTGGATTACCGTTTGAGCCAGAAACGCGCGTCCCTTTTGTCCGGCGGCGGATTCGAGGGCCTCGCCGAACCGCAAATCACGGTGGACAACGAATCCAGCGATTTTCATTCCGTCATCGAAGTTCTGACGCCGGACAGCATCGGCCTGTTGTATGAAATAGCCAATTGTCTGAACCGGCTCGAACTGGATATTCACATGGCAAAGGTAGCCACCCACGGCGACCAGGCTGCGGACTATTTCCACGTACGGGATGTGTACGGCGAAAAAGTGCTGGACGCCTCCCAGATTATGGAAATACGCCGCGCCTTGCAGCATCGCCTGACGGAAACGGTGGCCCCCAAGGGGTGAGTCAGCGGCCGGACAGGTCGGTCCGCAGAAAGATGGTGCTGCCTGCCAGGTCGCACGCGCCGTACTCTGTATAACCTGCCTGGAGAAAGGCCTGGGCGTTTTTGGTGAATCCCAGATAAAGCGGAAAATGTTCTTCCGGCGTGTCTGCTGTGCGCCATTCCATCCAGCCGAGCTGGTATTTGTTGATGAAAAAAAGCGTGGAGGGTTCCAGCAGATAGTCCGTACCAACCAGCACGGGGGGCTGGAGTTGCCCGCTACGCAGCGCCTTGAAGGCAATGTCCGCAAGTTTTTCCAATTGCCTGGTTGCACACGCGTTGTAACGCCACTCGCGGGTGGCTTCGGGGGTGGATACGAGCAGCGTATGGCACAGGGCTATTCCGGCGCAGCAGGCCAGCAGCATTTTGCCGGTGCGACGGATCCTTGCGCTGCTTGTGAAAATATCCGTTTCGCCCAGGGCCTGCAGGCCCCCCAGCAGCAGGAGAAGCGCCACGGGTATGAAGAACAAGGCTGTCCGGTCCAGCAGAAAACGTGTTCCCAGCAGCAAGTGCTGTGTCTGGCTTTCGAGCGCCGGAATGACCAACAGCAGCCAGCTCCAGGGCAGAAGGCTGCTGCAATAGGCCTCGATCCGCTTTCTGCGCCACGCCAGCACCAGGCTCACAGGCCCGGCCAGGCCAAGCAGCGGCAATGCAATCCAGGCAACAGGGACGAGGTTGACGGAATCGAACCAGGGTGCGTAGAGCCAGTTGTGGAGCAGACTTGTCATGGTGTCCCGTACGAATCCCTGCTCTCCGCCGAAAAAAAACTGCTTGTTATGCCGCAGCAGAGCCACTGGCCGCCAGTAGACCAGCAGCAGGGCGGCGGCGGACGGAACAAAGAGCGCCACTGTCCGCAGCAGATGTTTGCTGATGGCGGATCGTCTGCCGGGCATTCCCATGGGGATGGTTCGGATGCCGTAGAGGTATTCGATACCCAGCAGGCAGCAGCACGCGGCCAGAAAAAGGTTCAGATAGGCCAGGTTGGCGAAAGGCGCCAGGCCGAACAACAGCGCGGACAAAAAACTGAGCGTCAGGCCCGGGCGTACGTTGTTTTCATTGCGTTTGATTCGCTGCAGCAGCAGCCAGACGCCCAGCATACTCAGTCCGAGGGCCAGGGAATATCCTCTTGCCAAGGGCATGAAATCCAGTACATAGGGATTGGCCAGCAGCAAAACGCAGGCGCAGACAGCGGCCACGCCCCGGAAAAGCCCATGAGCAATGAGTACGCAGGCGAGAAAATAGCAGGCCGCACCACAGAGGGTCGGTATCCGCATGGCTATTTCCGTGGCGCCAAACTGGTCGACACAGCAATGCGTCAGGAGCGTATTCAGCAGATGATTGTTGGCGCTCATTCCGATGATCTCGGGTTTGAGCAGTTCCTCCAGAGGTCTGTAAGAGAAAATCAGATAGCTCAGGGCTTCGTCATGGGTGATGGCCAGTCTCATGGCGCGAAAAAGGGTATACACCCAGCAGCCGAGAGCCAGAGCGGACGATGCGAAGATGGTTATGGTATTTTTTGCTGATTTCATGACGGTACGCGAGATGTACAATAAAGCGTGGCCGATCTGCTGTAAACAACCAAGATTATGAAATGTGTCCATTTTAGCTTTGGCGGCGGTATTCCCGGAGGATTCTACGGGGTGCTCCTTTTTGCCTATCTGGGTTTGACCCTGGCATTTGCCTCGTTGGGCTATCTGCGCAATCCGCAGCAACGTATCGCGCCGGTGGATAGCGCGTATTATTACATGTATCTGCGGTCCGTATTTTTTGACGGGGATATTGATTTCAGCAACGAGGTGGCGAGTCAGCTCGGACCTGAGCAGGCAACGCGAAACCTGACCATTACCGGCCTGCCGGACAACCACTGGTCGGTCGGCCCCGCTATTCTCTGGACACCGTTTTTTCTGCTCGGCCATTGGGCCACGCTGGCGGCCAACGCCGGCGGCGCGCATCTGGCCGTCGACGGTTATTCGGCTCTGTACCAGAGTTGCATTTTTGTGGGGAATTCGCTGTACGGCCTGGCCGGGCTGCTGCTGCTGGGGGCGGTGCTGCAGCGCTACATGAGCCGGAAAAGCGCCTTGTTCGCCTGCCTGGCCACGCTATTCGGTACGCAGTTGACCTATTATCTCTGGGGCATGACCGTCATGTCCCATGCGGTATCCTTTTTTGCGGTTTCGTTGTTTCTGTTCGTCTTTACACGCTACGGCATCGGCTACCGGGCCGCCCTGTGCATGGGGTTGCTGTTTCTGGCGCGCTGGCAGGATCTGTTGTACGGCCTGCCTTTCGTGGTGGCGTCGTTTCGTTCGCTATATACGGTGCGTAAGGACGGTGCAGCTGTCTTGAGCTGGCTGCGCCGCCATTTGGGCTATCTGGCGGTATTTTTCCTGGTCATCTCGCCGCAGATGCTGGCCTGGAAGATTCTATACGGCGGGTATTTGCTGGTTCCTCCCACCGCACAGAAAATCGATTTTCTGCAGATGCATCCGGCGCACTCGTTGCTGAATCTGGCCGACGGGCTGCTTAGCTGGCACCCGTTGCTGCTACTGGCGTGCGTGGGGCTTGTTTTTTTGTGGCGCAAAGACAGGCTGCTGGGCGGTTCGCTGATTTGCGCGCTGCTCTTGCAGTTTTTGTTTATTTCCTCTTTGCAATGGAGTGCGGGCTGGTCGTTCGGCATGCGTTTCATTGTTGGCGGGCTGCCGGTGTTCGCCTTCGGCTTTGGCTTGCTTTTCGAAGCCGCCGGACGGATTCGGGGCTTGAAAGCATTGTGCGTCGCGTGCCTGTTGTTTTTTACCATCTGGAACCAGCTGCTTGTGTTTCAGTATGTCAACGGATTGATTCCGCGTTCCAGACCCATGACCTGGCAACAGTATGTGTCGGACAAATTCCGTTTGCTGCGGGTATACCGTGCGGAACAAATGGTCTATGCATCGCGTGACAAACTGCTGGCCGAAGATTTTCAGGGGTTTTACCGGCTGGCTTTGGGAGCGCATACGCTGGACCCCGACAAACCGCGTACGAATCTGGCTCTGGGGCTTGCCGCGATATTTGCCGGACGTCCGGAAGCGGCTGAAAATTGTTTTGCCTGGCTGCATGCCTTTGATCCCGGTAGGATGCGCTATACGCAGGGCCTGGCCTGGAGTCTGGCCAACAATGGGAAAGCGGACGAGGCAGTAAGATTGCTTTTGTCGACAAAAGACAACGACGCAAAGGAATTGGCGAAAAAGGTGTCATCCGGGGGGGCGCTTCTGGACGATGCATTTTTCCAGGACGCGTTTTCTCTGCTCGAGGGCTATACGTCCTGATGGAGAGAATATGATTTGTCCTGTGCGTACCTGGGAGTTGCCAAGGCGGGTGACAGCGGATACTGTTCCCCGACCTCCGGGAGGTCGGATATTTTTGTAATGAAAGGGAGACTGATCACAAATGACGCGAGCCTTTGATAAAGACACATTTACCCTGAGTGTGCTTATGCCGGTATACAATGAAGCACAGACAATCCATGAAGCAGTGGAAGCCGTATTGAAGGTTCCCTATACAATAGAGATTGTCGTCGTGGACGATGGTTCGAAGGACGGAACCCGTGATCTGTTGCGCGCCATGGATATTCCCGAACTGAAGGTTTTTTTTCACGAAAAAAACATGGGCAAAGGCGGGGCGCTGCGTACGGCCATGGAAAAAGCCACGGGAGACATTCTGGTGGTGCAGGATGCGGACCTCGAGTATGATCCTGCCGAGTTCCCGGTGCTGTTGGAACCCATCCTGGCGGGCAAGGCTGATGTCGTCTTCGGGTCGCGCTTTGCCGGGCATGGAGCGCACAGGGTACTGTATTTCTGGCATTCCCTCGCCAACAAGTTTTTGACCTTGCTCTCCAATATTTTCACCAACATCAATCTGACGGACATGGAAACCTGCTACAAGGTCATGACGCGCAAGGCGGTGGAGGGAATAACGATCGAGGAAAACCGCTTTGGATTTGAACCGGAAATAACCGCCAAGCTGGTGAAAAAAGGGTTGCGTATCTACGAGGTGCCCATTTCCTATTACGGCAGGACCTACGAAGAAGGCAAAAAGATCGGCTGGCGGGACGGGTTCAAAGCGTTGTGGTGCATATTCAAGTATAATCTGTTCCGGTGACGGGGCTGCCGGGCGGTACGTCTTGTTTTGAGAATAAAATGGGCAAACGCGGCAATAAGACAGAACAGCCTGAAGGTTGCCAGATACTGCGGGACGCTGACCTGGGGCTGGATTTTTGCGAGGCCTATTTCACTTCGCACCGTTTTTCCGCCCATTCGCATGCGTATTACGTCATAGGCTTCATTGCCAAAGGGAATCACAGGTTCACTCACCGGGGAACTGGCTACGCATTGCCTGCCGGCGGCATGGTTCTTTTTGAGCCCGAGCACGAGCATACGTGCGAACGGGGCAATGAACAGGGATTTGTCTGGCGGGCGGTGTATCCGACGCGTGAGCAGATATACGAAGCTGCCGCAAGCCTTTGCGGCCTCAGCACCCCGCCGTCGTTTCCAAGCGTGCGTATCGATGATGTCTTGTTGTTGCGGGATATCAACGTCCTGCATTGGGCAATGCGGAGAAAAACCCCTCTGAGTCTTCGGGAGGGCTTGCTGATCCGCTTTTTTACCCACCTGATACTTCGTCATGCCAAACTGGATCCCGTGGTTGAGACGCACGGCCGGCAGCAAACCGTACGGAAAGCCAAAGCCTACCTTGAAGAAAACCTTTCCACGAATATCACTCTCGAACAACTTGCCCGGTATGTTGGTACGGACCGTTATCGCCTGACCAGAGATTTCAACAGCGTGCTGGGACTGGCGCCGCACAGGTATCTGGATTGCCTCCGCGTACGCCAGGCGCAGCAGCTGCTGGCCAAAGGCATGCCTCCGGCGGAAGTGGCGTCCGCGGCCGGTTTCACGGACCAGAGCCACCTGACGAAACGCTTCAAACGCCAACTCGGGGTGACCCCGGGGCGGTACCTGCGTTGAGGCCGGATCAAGCGGTCTTTTTGATGGGGTGGGAAGGGGCCGTGCTCGCCAGACAGGCCGCAAAGACCACCAGCATGCCGCCTCCCATTTGCATGGTTCCCAGGTGCTCGTCCAGCAGCAGCCAGGCGCAGAAGGCCGTGATGAACGGCACTACATTGATGAACAACGAAGCGCGTCCCGCAGGAATGGCTCGCAGCGCGTAATTATAGGCAAAAAACGCTCCTATGGTGGAAAACAGCGCCAAAACTCCCAGTGCGCTCCATTGGTCGAGCGTGATATGCGTCCAGTCCGGCGTCTGCATTTCCATGAAAAAGAAGGGCGTGAAAAAAAGCAGACCGTAAATCATCTGGTAGGCGGTCAGAATGAATGTGTCGTATTCTTCGCTGAGTTTTCTGGTCATGACCATGTAAATGGCCGCGGAGAACACGGCCCCTACCATCAGCAGGTCTCCGCGAGACAGCTGCAGCAGCGCTCCCTGCTCATTGCCTCCCTGAAAAACCAGTAACGCCACTCCCGCCAGTGACAAGATGAGACTGATTCCCCGTCTGAAAGTGAACCGTTCGGCCAGCGTCAAGGCCGAGAGCACGGCCACCGCCACGGGAACCGTGGCGATGATCAACGAGGCCTTGGTGGCGCTGGTATATTGTATCCCGTAGTTTTCGCAGATAAAATATAAACCGGGCAAAAAGAAGGCCAGCACAAAGAGCCGTTTGTGAAAGCGTAGCGGCATTTTGTACGCGCCCTTGAACAGCAGCAGCCCTCCGAACAGGAGGCCTGCTGCAAAGAAGCGCAGAAAGGCCAGGACAAGGGGAGGAAATCCAGCCAGGGCCACTTTTGTGCCCACGTAGGAAACACCCCAGAACAAAACTGCCAGGATCAAGGCGGAATACGCCTTTATGGAAACAATTTTTCGCATGATGCACCTGTGATGCCGTTCGTTGATTGCGGCGTTGTTGTATTGCCGTATCGTATAGGCAGTGCAAGCCGGGGTGTCTTGTACGTTTGAGCAGTCCAGATCGGGGACTTGAAAGACACATTTTTTTCCAGAGGAATCGGTTAAGCGAAGCAGGGTAAACGCATGTAAAAATAAAAAGGAAAAAAATCGAAGATAAAATTTGGGGGCGCTGCTCCAAGCCCTGCCAGGGGAATGATTCCCCTGGACCCCACAATAATATTTGCAACCAATTATATGGAAGATTTATAATAGTTCTTATTGCTAAAAGTTTTAGGAGATTCTTAAGGAACCCTTTTACAAAAGGGTTCTTAAGCCGTCGGAGGCAGTGCCTTTTGAATTTAAAATGCGCTCGCCCTGGTAAGCGGAGCAGGGCCAGAGCATCTAATTTTAGCTTTTAAAGGCTGTTTTGTATTTTTTTGAGTTTTGAATCATTTTATATGTATTATTTTTATTGTTTTTAAAATTTTAAATGTGTTTTTTGTCTATTACTGCAGATTTACTGCGTGATGACTTTTTTTGACCATAGTGTATAATCTTTAAAAAATTTTTTGAGGTTATACTATTGAATCAAAAATAAGCATTATTCGAGCCTTTGAGGATATTACTGATCCAAGAGTCGATAGAACTAAACTTCATAAACTTATTGATATTATTTTTATTACTATTTGTGGTGTACTATGTAGATGTGAAGGATGGGAAGATATAGAATGCTTTGCAAATGAAAGAATTGATTGGCTCAGAAAATTTGTTGAACTTGAGAATGGAACTCCATCACATGACACAATCAGAAGAGTTTTTGAAAGGATATCACCGCAGGAATTCCAAAAACGCTTGATTTCATGGTCAAATGAAATTTGTAAGCTTACACCTGGTATTATTGTTGCGATAGATGGGAAAACTATTCGAAGATCTTTCAATACTGCATCAAAAAATGATGCTATTCATCTATTGAGTGCATGGGCCTCTAAAACAAATCTTGTTTTAGGACAACAAAAGGTTGATGGAAAAACAAACGAAATAACTCAGATTCCTAAGTTTTTGAAAATGCTTGAATTGTCTGGCGCTATTGTAACTATTGATGCCATGGGATGCCAAAAAGAGATCGCAAAAACAAGTATTGAGGACAGCAAAGCCGATTATGTTTTAGCTCTGAAAGCTAACCACAAAGATTTACATAACGAAGTCTGCTCATTGTTCAACTTGGCTGAAATAAATGGATTTAATGATTTTGAGTCGGACAAACACGAAGAAATAAACAAAGGGCATGGACGAATTGAAAAACGAAGTTGCTCGTGCCTTTCTGTCCATGACTTGCTTGAGCATGTAGCAGGTG
The DNA here is from genome assembly GCA_963677785.2 of Desulfovibrionaceae bacterium. Classification (GTDB taxonomy): domain Bacteria; phylum Desulfobacterota; class Desulfovibrionia; order Desulfovibrionales; family Desulfovibrionaceae. The sequence goes on from CAXXDH010000003.1 coordinate 3,012,251, forward strand.
GATGGACTTCACTTAACACAGTAGTAAAGGTGGATTCCAGCCGTGAAATTGGGGACAACGTGACAACGGAAACCCGTTATTGCATCTCAAGCCTGCCATGCGCTGCATCCACGATTGCGCATGCCGTTCGGGCTCACTGGGGCATAGAAAACTCGCTTCATTGGGTTCTTGATGTGGTCTTTCGAGAGGATGAGTCAAGAATCAGGAAAGATCACTCTCCCGAAAATTTCGCTACTATTCAAAAAATAGTTTTTAATCTGATAAAACTTAATAAATCTAAAAAGATGAGCACAAAACGCGTGCAATTCCAAACCCTCATGACAACGGAATTCGCTGGGAAGTTACTCTTTGGAATTTAAGATGCGCTCGCCCTGCAACTTGAGGTCCGCATCTTGACGGCCGCTGCGGCAGTGGTATATGTCGCTGTTAGAGGGAAGAACAGGATGAGATGTTCGCAACGTCCTTGATTCTATCCGGGCACTGGCAGAGGTGCCGTATCGGCCGGGGGCTTCCGGCCTTTTTTCTTTGTAGTGAAAGTTTCGCATCGCATGGCAACCCTGGAAAGCGGAGAGGATATGCGTAGCGTTTATGTTCCGGTTTTCATGACAGTACTGTTGCTGACCGCCTGGTCGGCCTGGGCGGGCAAGCTGGATATGGTCAAAACCCGGGGTGAGGTTGTCGTAGGCGTTTTGAACGCCACGGCGCCGTTCGGGTTCGAAGATGAGATGACCAGCCGCCTACAGGGGTTTGACGTGGATATCGCCAGGACCATTGCCGAGGGCCTGGGGGTTCGGGCCGTGTTCAAACCCGTGAGCACGAGCGACCGGCTGAGCATGCTGGTTCAGGGTTCCGTGGACATGCTTGTGGCGGGCATGCACCACACCTGGGAAGCGGACGACGTCATAGATTTTTCCATTTCCTATTTCAAAGACGGCCAGCGCCTGCTGGTACCGTCTCATTCGGGCATTCGGTCCGTGGCGAACATCAGCGGCAAAAAAGTGGCGGTGGCCCGTGGATCCACGGCCGGCAACAACGTCAAAAAAGTGCAACCCAACGCCGACGTGCATATCTACGAGGGCTACCCGCAAGCTTTTCTGGCGCTCAAAGAGGGCCATGTGGATCTGATGGTGGCGGATTCGGTGATTTTGCAGGGCTTGCGGAATACGGATGAAAATCCGGATGACTGGAAGATCGTGGGAGAGCTGCTTTCCTCCGAAAATTACGCCATCGGCATGCCTGAGAACAATTCGGATTTCCGGGATGCGGTCAACAAGGCTCTGGCGGAAATGTGGCGTAACGGTACCTATCGCGTATTGTATAAAAAATGGTTTGGCGAAGAAACGAATTATTCCGTGCCGCTGCAATGGAAAATGCAGGTCTGGCCTTGATAGCTCAGAGGATTGGAGAGAAGTAGTTGGAAGAAGAAATCATTCGTATGGAAATCAGCTCGTCCGAACAGGAAGCCGAGCTTGTTCGCGGGCTGCTTTGGCCCAATATCGCCTATGGCTGGGAAGAAGTGGAATCGAATGACGGGGTCTGCTTCGTTATTCACATGGAAAACCCCTGGCTGGCGGAGGAGCTGAAACAACAGTTGACGAGCCGTTTGCAGGGACTCGGCATTACGAGCGCGCTGGTGCCTAAAAAAGACTGGACCAGCGCCTGGCGCGAATTTTTCACGGCAGTGCCCTGCGGCAAGGATTTCGTGGTCATTGCTCCGTGGATGGTGCAGGACCGTCCGTTCCCCGAACGCACCGCCATTGTCATTGAGCCGAAAATGGCCTTCGGCACGGGCCACCATGCCACCACGGCGTTGTGCCTGGACCGCATTTCCGCTTTGCATGGCGCCGGTCGTCTGGACGGGCGGACGCGTTTTCTGGACCTGGGAACGGGATCCGGAATTCTGGGCATTGGCTGCGCCAAGCTCGGCGCTACTGGTCTGGGCATAGACAATGATCCTGTCGCGCTGGAAAATGCGGAGGAGAATCTGCAAATCAATGGTGTCGCGGAAAGAATGCGCCTGGAGTTGGGCAGCATTGACGCTGCGGTCGACGGCCCGTACGACCTGGTGGTGGCCAACATCCTGGCCGAACCCTTGATTCAGATGGCTCCGCAGATCAAGGCCCGGGTCGCTCCGGGCGGTGTGCTGCTGCTTTCCGGTATCCTGACCACTCAGGCTGAAAAAGTCGCAGAGGCTTATAAACATTTGGGCATGGCCGCGCCTGAAACCCGGATTGATGGGGAATGGGCCGCGCTGTACTGGATTTGAACGTGCTTATGCAACAAACCAGAGCGTTGTTGTTGAATTTTTACCAGGCCATGCTTGAATCCCTGGGGCCCAGCTATTGGTGGCCGGGTGAAACGGATTTTGAAATCATGGTCGGCGCGGTGTTGACCCAGAACACCAACTGGGGAAACGCCGAACGGGCCATAACCAATATCAAGCGTGTCGAGCGGATGAGCGCTGAAAAGCTGTATGCCTTGACCGAAGAACAGCTGGCTGAGCTGATCAGGCCGTCGGGGTATTTTCGGATCAAGGCTTCGCGGTTGCGCAATCTGCTGGTGTTCCTGAAAAACGAAAGCGGGTTCGAGCTGGAGACATTGAAAGATCAGGAGCTGGACCTTTTGCGGGACAAATTTCTCGCAGTTAAGGGAATCGGTCCGGAGACGGCCGACAGCATCATGTTGTATGCTCTGGAACTACCCACGTTTGTAGTAGATGCGTACACGCACCGCATTCTGAACCGGCACGGGCTGGTACCCGAAGACAGCACTTATGAAGACATGCGCGAGTTGTTCATGGATGCGCTTCCGCAGGACGTACGGCTTTATAACGAATATCATGCTTTGATTGTCAGAACGGCCAAGACCTGGTGCAAAAAAAAACAGGGCAGTTGCCAGGAATGCCCCCTGGGGCGCTTTCTCTGAGGACACGGACTATGAGGCGAACGGTGGCAGGCGGAAAACGGCGCTCGCTGCTGCGAACAGCGCTTTTTGCAACGGCCCTGGCGTTGGGGCTGCTGCTGTACAGTACGTCCGTGCCGCCCGAAGGCCTGGTGTTCGCAGCCAAAAAGAAAGCCAAGGTTCAGGAGCAGATCCGTGCCGGGAAATCCCGGATCGAAAGTCTTTCCGCAGAAGAACGCCGCGTGCATACGGACATGGCCCGGGCCGAAGACCAGATTCGCAAACTGGAGGCGCAGCTTCGGGCGCGCCAGACCGAGCTCAACGGCGTGGCCGGCCAGGAGCGCGGCATACGGAGGAAACTGCGGAATCTGCAGTCCGAGCGCGATCGGGCCAAGCGGGATCTGAAAGAGCTGCTTGGCGGGCTCTGGCCGGTTTATTTGAATTATGTGATGTTCCGGGGGGAAGGCCTGCCTTCCTGGAGCAAGGCTGATCGTGAATTCGTCTGGCTGGGGCGCGTTTATGATGTGGCACGGGACAAGCTGGATGCGGTGGAACGCGCGGATCAGGAGATCCGGCTGGCCGCTGCGGAAAAAGTGCAGATCAGCAGGAAGCTGCAGAGAAAATACGCCTCCGTCAACGAGCGCAAGAATGAACTGCTGGCCGACAAGCAGCGGTTCAGTGATCGTCTGGCCGCCATCCGCAAACGCAAGGAAGATACGGAAGAGCGTATCAAGCGTCTGCTTCAGATTGTGGAAGAGCTGCAATACGACGTCAGTTATGTCAAACCGGAGATGGACAAAGAGCCCATCACTTCCATGAAAGGCAAACTGCCCTGGCCGGTGGACGGAAAGGTCATCGCGCGGTTTGAAACCAAAGGCAAGGACCCCAACCGCGGCCTGGGTCTGGATGTTCCCGAAGGGGCCACGGTACGCGCGGTCTATTCGGGCAAGGTTGTGCATAATGCGGTGCTCAGAGGGTTCGGGCGGGTCATAATCATCGTTCATGAAGGTGACTATTATAGTCTGTACGCGTATCTTTCCAACAGCCGGGTCAAAGTTGGAGAGGATGTCGCCAGAGGCACGCCCCTGGGCAGGGCGGGGTATTATCCCAAAGCCAAAGGCTCCGGCTTGTATTTTGAATTGCGTTTTCGCCAAAAACCTATTAACCCTTTTGGTTGGCTTATTGCCCGGAAGTAGTGCCTCAAGCGGGGCCGTACAGGGAACAGAGCTGTAATTTTTTTTGGTTTCCTCTTTAGCTGGTGTAGACCGATACTCGTTACCAAACGACATCTTAGTATATATGGAGGCGGTTATGCGATTGACGGCGTTCCTGGGAGCTCTCGTTCTTGTGTTTTTTTTGGCTTGTTCCCCCGCCCCGGGACTGGCGAAAAAAAGCCCGGACAGATATGAACCCCTCAAACGCTTCAGCCAGGTTATGGACATGGTGGAGCGTTATTACGTACGGGATGTAACCCGTAATGAACTTGTTGACGGCGCAGTGAAAGGAATGCTTCAAGAGCTGGACCCGCATTCGACCTATATGGATAAGGACGAATTCGAGGAAATGCAGGTCAGCACCTCAGGTGAATTTTCGGGAATCGGCATTGAAATCAGCATGAAAAATGGGCGGCTGCTGGTTGTTTCCCCCATTGAAGACACTCCGGCGTTCAAAGCCGGCTTGAAAAGCGGCGATCTCATCCTGGAGATCGACGGCAAGCCCACCGATGGCATGTCCCTGATGGATGCCGTCAAATTGATTCGCGGCCCCAAAGGGTCGACGGTCAAACTCGCCGTGCTGCACAAGGACAACAAGGCGCCGCACCGGGTTTCCATTATCCGCGACACCATTCCGATCATCAGCGTCAAGTCCGAAGAACTCGAACCCGGTTATCTCTACCTGCGTCTGACGCGCTTCAACGAGCACTCCACGGATGAACTCAAAGAAGCCATTGACGACTATCAGAAGAAACAGACCATCAAAGGCATTGTTCTTGATCTGCGCAACAATCCCGGTGGATTGCTCGACCAGGCCGTGAGTGTGGCGGATATGTTCCTGGAAGACGGCAAGATCGTCTATATCCAGGGCAAGACCGAAAGTTCACGCAAGGACTATCTGGCCGCCAAGCAATCCTCGGACCTGGATGTGCCCATGGTGGTGCTGATCAACGCGGGCTCGGCCTCGGCTTCGGAAATCGTGGCCGGCGCGTTCAAGGATCACAAGCGCGCCCTGCTGCTCGGCGAGCCGTCGTTCGGCAAAGGCTCGGTCCAGACCATTATTCCACTGCTGGACGGCGGCGGCATGAAGCTGACCACCGCTCTGTACTATACGCCCAGCGGCAAATCCATTCAGGCCGAGGGCATCCAGCCCGATATGCATATCCCGCTGGCTCAGAATGGCGATGCCGAAGACTTTATTCTGCGGGAAGCGGATTTGAGCCATCATTTGAAAAACAAGGATGACTCCAAGGAAAAGCAGTCCAGAAAAGACAAGATAAAGAAACTGCTCGAACTGGACAATCAGCTCAATCTTGGTTTGCAATTCGTGAAAAAGCAGCCGAAATACCAGTTTAAATAAACACCACACCGGCGCGCCCCAGGGTGCGCCGGTTTTTTTCTTCCGACAAGCGAGCGACCACAGGTGACAAAGCGCCCGGACACCTTGCCCGGGCTTGCAGCCCGGGCGTTGTCTTTCCTGCCGCGTACCGCAGCAGCCATTCTTGCGGGATGCGCCGTGTTCGTCTGGGCAGTGCCTTTTGCCTGCGCCCAAGGCTTTTCCCCGCCCGTACGTCCGGTCATGGCCATCATCATAGACGACCTTGGAGACAGTCCGCTCAGTGCGCGCAAACTGGCCGCATTACACCTGGCCCTGACATTCTCGATCATTCCGCATACGCGCCGTACACAGGATGTGCTTGCCGTGGCGCATGAGGCCGGGTTGGAGACTCTTTTGCACCAGCCCATGGAACCGGTAAAATATCCGCAGCACGACCCCGGACTGGGAGCCTTATTCGTCACCATGGACGCCGGGCGTATCCAGGAGATTCTGCAGGAGAATTTCGCTCTTGTTCCCGGAGTGGTCGGCATGAACAACCATATGGGGTCGCGTTTTACGCAGGATGAAACGCGGATGGAGATTGTGCTGGCTGAAGCCAAGCGCAGAGGTTTGTTTGTCGTCGACAGCCTGACCCATCCCAATTCACAGGTGGTACGGGCCGCGGCCAGGGTCGGCGTGCCGTGTCTCGTACGGGACGTGTTTCTGGACAACGTGCGTACGCCGCAGGCAGTGCTGCGGCAATTGCGCAAAACCGAGGCCATAGCCAGACGCAAAGGGCGGGCCATAGCCATCGGCCATCCCAAGGGCGCCACTCTGCAGGCATTGCAGACCTGGAGCAAGACTCGTGACAGGGATATATTGCTGTTGCCCGTCAGCGGATTGCTGCGTCCGCAAGGCCAGGAACAGGGAAATATGGCGCAGACCCGCACAGCCCCTTGAAATATCCGTCCATACCTTGTAGAGGCTGCATGGCGCCTGCAGGCGGAAACACCGGACAATTGTGTAAATTTCCGCCGGCGAAAGTGTCTTTTTGTTCCGCCCGTGAAGGATTCTTTGCCCGGACGCCAATACCTGCCAGGACCGGGTCGGACGCGCGGGAATGGGCGGTGGAAGCCTGGCGCTGCGGTTTTCAGAGCTTTAACGGTTCTGATGCCGCCGCAGGCAGTGGTTAGTTCATTTGGATTGCAATTTTTTAAGGAGGGTGAAAAGATGGTGCAGCAAACCTTATCGATTATCAAGCCTGACGCTGTGGAGCGGAATCTGACCGGAGCTGTTCTGAAGATGATTCAGGAATCCGGCCTCAAGGTCAAAGCCATGAAAATGATTCAGCTTACCAAAGAGCAGGCTCAGGGCTTTTATGCCGTGCACAAGGAACGGCCCTTTTTCGACAGCCTGTGCGAGTTCATGATTTCCGGTCCCGTGGTGGTCAGCGTGCTGGAAGGCGAAGACGCCATTGCCAAATACCGCGCACTGATGGGCGCCACCAATCCGGCCAATGCGGAAGAAGGCACGATTCGCAAGCTGTACGCCCTGGATGTGGAAAAGAATACCGTTCACGGTTCGGATGCTCCTGAAACCGCAGCCGTGGAAATCGCGTACTATTTCAACCAACTGGAGATTGTAGGCTAATGCAAACGAGCTTGGGCTGTATCGGCTGCGGCAACATGGGCTCGGCCATCCTGAAAGGATTGGCCGGACGGGATGATTTGCAACTCTACGGAATGGATCTTGATCCGAACCGGCTTGAAGTGTTGCATCAAGAGGCCGGACTTACGGCTTGTTCCTCGATACGTGAACTTGCGGAAAAATCCGACTATCTGTTGCTCTGCGTCAAGCCGCATCAGGTGCAGGGCATGCTCAAGGAGCTCGCTCCGCGTCTCCAGGGCTCGCAGGTGGTCATTTCCATTGCCGCCGGAGTCACCCTGACACAGCTCAAGACCTTTTCCGGAGGCGGCTCCCCCGTGGTACGGGTGATGCCCAACACACCCGCCATGGTTCAGGAAGGCGTTTTCGCCGTATGCCTGGACGATCCGGATCTCAAAAAAGTGCAGAAGGAATTCGTTTCCGGGCTGTTCGAGCCTCTGGGCAAAGTCTACTCACTGCATGAGCGTTATTTCGATGCATTCACCGCCGTGGTGGGCAGCGGTCCGGCCTATGTGCTGTATTTCATGGAAGCTCTGGTGGAATCAGGGGTCACCCTCGGATTGACGCGTGCCCAATCCACCGAGATGGTCAAGCAGCTGTTCTCCGGAACGGCCAAAATGGCTCAGGAATCCCCGCTGCATCTCAGCGTTCAGCGCGAGATGGTCACTTCCCCGGCAGGTACCACCATCCAGGGGCTGAACGTCATGGATGCGCATGGCGTACGTGCGGCCATTGTCGCTGCCGTGGAGGCCGCCTACACCAGAAGCATTGAGTTGGGCCAGGAATAAAACATACTGCCTTCGGCGGCAAGAGGATCTTTTTTCCGGCGCAGCCGGATAAGAGACTCCAAGCATCTTGCGATGCTACGTTTCTCTAATAACAAGATTCCTTAGCCGCCGGAGGCCTTTTCATCTCAGGATGGAAACGTTTTTGTTTTCTACTGCGCGTATTCCGGCGCCCAGAGGTAATAGAAGCCCGTATGGGGTACAGAGAGCAGTCCTTCGGGCAGGCCCGTACGGATCAGGCTGGGGCTTGCAGGGCTCTGGTTGAGGATCGTATTGTACGGGCTGTCGTCTTCATATTCTTCTCTGCGGTAGGTGATGACCTTGGCGTCATCCGGAAGTCCCGCCAGTCTTTTCGCCAGGTTCATGGCGTCCGTCGCATAGCCCAGAGAATCCACTAGTCCCAGGTTCAGTGCCTGGCCAGCGGTCATGACGCGTCCGTCGCGGACTGTGGCCAGCTGCGCGTTCGTCAGGTGGCGGCTCTTCGTGACCACGGACAGAAAACGCTGGTTCAGCTGGTCGATGATGGTCTGAAACATGGCCTGTTCCTTGGGGGTGCTGCCGCGCATGAAGGACCCCATGTCCTTGAGTTCGCCGGATTTGGTTATTTCCGCACGGATGCCGAGTTTTTCCATCAGTCCGGCGGCGTCCGGCCGGATGAAAATGGTGCCGATGGAACCGGTGAGCGTGGTGGGGTGAGCCACGATACGGTCGGCGGCCGCTGCCGTGTAATACCCGCCCGATGCCGCCACTTCGAGCAGCATGGCCACGACCTTGGCGCCGCTTTTTTCTTTGAAGCGCCGTATGCTGTGGTACAGAATATCACTGGCGGTAACCGTGCCTCCGGGGCTGTCTATGGAAAGCACCAGCGCTTTCACCGCGTCATCCTTGGCGGCTTTTTCCAATCGGGCGGTGACTTCATGGACAATGCTCGGCCTGGTAGTGACGAGCCCCGATCCCGGCGAAGTGGAGAGCATGCCTCTGACGGGCAGCAACAGGATTTTTCGATTTCCCGCGCCGGACAGGACCTGTTCTTCCAAAGCCTCTTTGGGGCCGCTGATCAGGGAAATTTTAGGTGAACACGCGCATAACAGGCAGAGCAGCAGCACGAAGGGTGTAACCAGATATTTGGGCATCAGACTATTTCCTTTTGACGGCTATGGCCGGCGATTCAGGCCGGGAATGTTATGGCGAACTGAACGCCTTCGCCTGCGCCGGTAATGGTGCTCAACTGGCCTTTGACCTGCTGTGTAAGCATTCTGACCAGCTGCAGCCCCAGGGAACGCGAGCTGTCCACGTCGATGTCCTCGGGCAGGCCGATGCCGTTGTCTTTGAAAGTCAGGCGCAGGGCAGTAATACCGTCCAGGATTTCCTTGTTCAGTTCGATACGGATAGTGCCCGGGGCGCCTTGAGGAAAGGCGTGTTTCAAGGCGTTGGAGAGCAGCTCGTTGATGATCAGGCCGCAGGGAATGGCGAAATCGACGTTGAACACGAGATCGGCTATTTCGATGTCGATGGTGATATCGCCCCTGTTTTTGTAGGAGCCGGAAACATGGGAAACAAGACTGCGAATATAGTCCTTGAAGTCGATTTTATTCAAGGCGTCCGAACGGTAGAGGAGTTCGTGAATCAGGGCCATGGATTTGACCCTGTTCTGGCTGTCGCGCAGCGCTTCGGCCACACGTCTGTCTTCCAGAAAGCTGGACTGCAGATTGAGGAGGCTTGAAATAACCTGCAGGTTGTTTTTGACTCTGTGGTGAATTTCCTTGAGCAGCACTTCTTTTTCTTTGAGCGAGGTCTTGAGCTTTTCCTCGGTACGCTTCTGACGGCTGATATCTCTGATTACCGCCACGTTGGAAAGCAGTTTTCCAGCTGGAGAACGGACCTTTGACCAGGAGACCGTGACGGGAAATAATTCTCCGTCCCGACGCGTATGGAAAATCTCTTGGGAATCGTCTTCGGAGCACGTAAGAATGTGCGGCAAGAGGCTGTCTACGGCCAAGCCCATGGTCTGTTCGCGCGTATAGCCGTACGTTTGACAAAAGGAGTCGTTTACGGCGACGATACGGTTATGCGGGTCCGTGATGCAGATGCTGTCGCTGATGCACATGACCGCTCTGGCCAAAACGTCGTTGTGCTGACCGGTCCGATTCGTATCCAGCGCATTTTGCATGGAAGCGACCACTGACTTCGCGTCCAGGGTCTCGGGAGTCCCCACAAGGACGTCCGAGATGCCTCCTTTGACCAGTTCGAGCGCACTGCGAAAAGCGCTTTCCTGGGTAATGATCAAGGCCGGACGCGCTGCATTGCGTGAAAAATGCAACAGCGGTTCGACAAGATCATCCTGGAGGGAGTCCAGCGAGAGCAGCAGCAGATCGGGTTCGATACGTTCCAGTTGTTCCAGGGCGTTGTCCAGAGAAGCCGCCATACGCATTTCGCCTATGGCGGCATGTTGACTGAGCAGGTCGATAAGTGCGGACCGCCTGGATTCGTGCGCATCGATAAGCAAGAGGTGCAGACTGGAATACATGGTTTCGAGCTCTCCAGCGGTTGCTGCGGCAAGACTGGTTCATTAGTTTTTTTACTACGTTCGCACGCGTTGCCTATACCATCAGGGGGACAGTCCGGCAACACGGCAGGCGAGGACGCCATGTTGCACGTCAGATGAATAATTGGAGTAAATTATGGACAATCCTTTTAAACAATTGAACAAAAAAAAATACCCTAAAAATCGTGATGAAGCCAAGGCTCTGGCCAAGAAAAAAAACGCCGCAGCAACTCCTCCTGTGGAGCAGCAAATGGAGGCGCACGATTCTGATGAGGCGGTTTTTTTCTCGGCCATGGGTGGAGTTAAACCATTGAACGCTTCCGGGCGCGAGGTGGCTCCTGTGAATCCGGCAGGCCAGACGTCAAAGAAAGTGGTACAGCAACCTTTGTCCGAAGAAGAGGAAATCCGCGGCAAGCTGCAGGATCTGGTGTCCGGGAAAGTGGAGTTCACCTTTGAGCATACGGACGAATTCATTCTCGGCCGTGTCAAAGGGCTGGATCAAAAGATTCTCATTCAATTGAAAAACGGCCAGTTCAGTCCGGAAGGGCATCTGGATCTTCATGGTTGCAACGCGCTGCAAGCGTATACGAGCATGCTCAGCTTTATCCGCGAAAATTATCTGCACGGGAAACGTTGTCTGCTGTTGATTCCCGGGCGGGGAAAGAATTCTCCCGAAGGCTATGCCGTGCTGCGTGAAAAGGTGCAGAACTGGCTGACTCGCGATCCGCTCAAGCGCGTGGTGCTGGCTTTTTGTACGGCCTTGCCTAAACACGGCGGCGCTGGGGCGCTGTACGTGCTGCTGCGGCGACAGAAAAAAAATATGGGCAAGATTCAGTGGGATAAAAATCTGATTGATTTTGACGATACGCTTTGATGAAAAGCGGCGTGCAGCACGGAGTCAGCGCTTGAACAATCCCAAAATCAGGGAGACCACGATGCTGACTATCAGGCAGGTGACCCAGGGAAAATGAAAGGAAAAGTTGCCACGCTGCACGTTGACATCTCCCGGAAGCCTGCCCAGGGGAAGTCTGAAGGGGAGTTTGTCCTGAAAAAGCAGATAGCAGCCGACGACAAGGCTGATGATGCCCAGAACAACCAACAGTTTACCCAGCTCCTGCATGGAAGCGTCCCTCGTATTTGATGCCTAGCCGGGCAAGCTTGAGAACGCGTACCCGTCAGCTAATGAACACGTTGCTGTAGCGCTTCATGTTTTCCAGTATGCGGCCGGCACCCCGTACGCAGGTGGTCAACGGGTCTTCGTCCAGCTGGACGTGCAAGGAAGTGGTCTGACTGATGGCCTTGTCCATGTTGCGGATCAAGGCACCGCCTCCCACCAGCAGAATGCCGCGTTCGGAAATATCATGCACCAGCTGCGGGGGGGTTTTTTCCAGAGTGCGCCGGACAGCCTGAAGTATGGCGTTGACCGGTTGGGCAATGGCTTCGCGTACGAAGCTGTCGTCAATGGTCACGGTTTCAGGCAGGCCGGAAGAAATGCTGCGGCCGGAAACCTGCATGGTCAAAGGTTCGTCCAGCTTGGCTGCCGAACCGATCTGGATCTTGATTTTTTCGGACATGGTCTCGCCGATCAGCAGCTTGTATTCATGCTTGACCGCTTCCTGGACCGCTTCGTTCATTTCATCTCCGGCAACACGGAGTGATTCGCCGCATACAAGTCCTGAAAGGCTGATGACGGCTACATCGCAGGTGCCCCCGCCGATATCCACAACAAAGCTTCCGATGGGTTCTTCAACAGGAAGATTGGCGCCGATGGCCGAGGACATGGCTTCGTCCACCAGTTTGACGTCTTTGACGCCGACTTCATGGGCGGAATCAATGACAGCCCGTTTTTCGACATTGGTAACGTAAGGAGGAATGCCGATTACCATGTTGGGTTTTACAAGTCCGAGCCCGCTGGTCACTTTTTTGATGAAGTGGGAAATCATTCGGTTGGTTACTTCAAAGTCGGCGATGACGCCGTCTTTCAACGGTCTGATGATTTTTATCCCCTGGGGTTCGCGTCCCATGAAAGTTTTGGCTTCTGCTCCAACGGCCATTACGGTGTTTTGACGCTCGTTGATGGCGACAACAGAAGGTTCGTTCAGGACAATACCTTTTTTGGAATAGTGGATCAGCGTGTTGGCCGTGCCAAGGTCCATGGCCAAATCCTTGGCAAACCATTTTAACAGATTGGCAAATCCCATGTCAGCTCCATTTTTGCCCGCAATGCGTCTAAAGGGGCGTGCGTACTGGTATCGTAAGCGCTTTGTGTTCGTTTGCAAAAGCCGGAAAAAATTATAACTGAAATCCTCTTTATACACCATGGCCGTTTTACTGGGCCGGGCATATTTTCCCCGTGAGGATTACGCAGCCAGAAATATCTTCCATAAAGCAAGAAGCATGCGTTTTTCAAGTTCAAAATGCCTGGTTTGAGGTGCCTCAGCAAAATTTATTGCCATTGGAGCAGGGTGCTACTGAAAGTGCATCCATATGCGTCCTGGGATTAGGGCTATTCCATAAGTAATGCATCTAATTGATAGCTCCCGCTGTTTGAGACTCAAACATTTATTTATATAAAATACGGACTCAACAAAAAAGGGGCCTTCCGACCTCAAACGCACAGGAAATTTTCGGGTTGGCGCCAGTGCTGAGAAAAATTGCAGGGAAGGAAATGGGTTGTTTGGGAGCAAAGCTCAATGCCGGGGTATGTTTATTAAAATGTAATGTAAGTAAATAATTTTATATTAAATTTCTCTTCAATGCAAGTGAGCTTTAAGAGGCGACTTTCCTCTGAATTCTCGCTACTCATTGACATCACCTTGTGATTTTATTAGATCAAACTCTTTCCTTGGGAGGAGTTATTAATGCATCTGAATAAACGCGTTCTTGTAACCGGCGGTGCCGGTTTTTTAGGGTCACATTTGTGCGAGCGGCTGATTGCCGCAGGGTGCGAGGTTATTTGCCTGGACAATTTTTTTACAAGCACCCGCTCCAATGTCAGCCATTTGCTTGCATCCTCCAATTTTGAAGTCATGAGGCATGATGTGACCATTCCACTTTATGTTGAAGTGGATATGATTTTCAATCTGGCCTGTCCGGCGTCTCCGATTCACTACCAGACGGATCCGGTCCAGACGACCAAAACGTCGGTTCATGGAGCCATCAACATGCTTGGTCTTGCCAAAAGGACCAAAGCCAAAATGATGCAGGCTTCCACCTCTGAAGTGTACGGCAGCCCCCATGTGCATCCTCAGACAGAAACGTACTGGGGCAATGTCAATCCCATTGGCCCGCGTTCCTGCTATGATGAAGGCAAACGTTGCGCGGAGACCCTTTGTTTCGACTATATTCGTCAGCACAAAATGCCTGTCAAGGTTGTGAGAATTTTCAACACGTACGGTCCACGCATGCACCCCAATGACGGTCGCGTGGTTTCCAACTTCATTCTCCAGGCCTTGCGAAACGAACCGATCACCGTCTACGGCGAAGGACAGCAGACGCGTTCTTTCTGTTATGTGGACGATTTGATTAATGGTTTTATGGCAGCGATGGAATCTCCCGACGATTTTCATGGTCCTGTGAATCTTGGCAATCCCGGCGAGTTTACCATCATGGAGCTAGCTGAACTGGTCCTGGCTCTTACCGGTTCAAAATCCGAAATCATGTACAAGCCGCTTCCGCAGGATGATCCCATTCAACGTAAGCCGGACATTACGCTTGCCAAGGAAAAGCTGGATTGGGAGCCGACAATCCCTTTGCGCGAAGGGTTGATAAAGACCATCGCTTACTTTTCGGACCTGTTGAAAAAACTAGCAAAATAATTTTACTGGACCGTAGAAAATGACCTTTGATGGACAACGTTTTTTGATTACCGGGGGCTGTGGTTTTGTCGGCGCATCGTTGGCGCTCATGCTCAAAGAACGTTTTCCGAAATGCTCTGTCTGCTGTCTGGACAACCTCAAACGCCGCGGGAGCGAACTCAATGTCTCCCGTCTTGCTGCACAGGATATTCAATTTCAGCATGGGGATATCCGCAACCCGGAAGATCTGGAAGCTGCAGGGCCTGCAGACTGGTTGTTGGAATGTTCCGCCGAGCCCTCTGTTCTGGCAGGGTTCGGCGGCTCGCCGCAATACTGCGTCAATACCAATTTGACCGGCACTGCGCATTGTTTGGAGCATGCGCGTCGGTGTGGCGCGGGATTCATTTTCTTGTCCACAAGCCGCGTCTATCCCATGCGGCATGTCAACGGTCTTGGCTATGCAGAGACGGCGACACGTTTTGAGTTGTCCCCTGAGCAGCAGGTGACTGGTGTCAGCAGTGCGGGGATTGCCGAAGACTTCCCTTTGGATGGTTCCCGTTCCCTCTATGGCGCAACCAAGTTGTGCTCCGAACTGCTTATTCAGGAATATGTGGATATGTACGGCCTCAGGGCGGTCATCAACCGTTGCGGCGTGCTTGCTGGTCCCTGGCAGTTCGGCAAGGTGGACCAGGGCGTGGTCGTTCTCTGGGCTGCCAGACATTTCTGGAAAAAAAAGCTTTCCTACATCAGCTATGGCGGTCTGGGGAAACAGGTCCGGGATATTCTGCACGTTGAGGATCTTTTTGAACTGCTCGTACTGCAGATGAGAGACATCGAAAAACATAACGGGCAGGTGTACAATGTGGGTGGAGGACGTGACAGCAGCGTTTCGTTGCTGGAGCTGACCAGGCTCTGCCAGAATGCCACCGGGAACGAAATTGAAATCACGCCTGATCCCGAAGACAGGCCTGCTGATATCCGTATCTATCTTACGGACACCGCAAAAGTACGCAAGACTACCGGGTGGGCTCCCCGAAAAGGACCGGTGGAAATTATAAACGAAGTTGTCGACTGGCTTGGCAGGGAAGAACCACTGTTACGCCATCTACTTGCCTAATAATCGCACTTTCGGACGTTTCCGTTCTGTCATCGCCCGCAGTTTCTATCCTAAATTTTTATCCAGCTGCTGGATAAGCTCCTCAATATTCTGCTCCGAGTCTATCACAAGATTGGTATCCGCTTCATCCGCATCTTCGGGCATGCCCGGTTCAATGCTGAGGGACGTTGCTTTGTTGGCTACCTGCCGGGTTGGAATCGCAGAAGCGATGTCGGTTGCGGCAGCGGGACCGGGCTGAAAATCGCGGTCTATCAACGGCGATGCATAATCCTGCACGCTCAAGGTTTTTGCTTTGGGATCCTGAAAATGGGCGGACGGGGCTGTGAAGTTCTTTCTTTGCAGCAGATAGTTTCTGTAACGGTCCTCAGTGAACATACCGTCTTCCGAGGCCACCTGGATGATGTTTTCCAGGGTTGAGATTTTGTTTTCACGCAGGGTGTTTTTGACGGCAGTGGTGTTTATCAGGACGGAAAGCAAAGGAACACGGAAGTTGAGATTGGGCATTTTCCAAAGCCGCTGCACCATGATGGCTCTGAGCGTTGAAGCCAGTTGCAGGCGAACCAGTTCCTGAATTTCGGGATCAAACGCGCTGCAGATTCTGTAGATGGCCTCCTCGGAGTTACCGGCATGGAGCGTACCGAATACCAGGTGGCCGGATTCGGCGATGTTCAGTGTTTCCTGAATGACTTCAGGTTCTCTGAGTTCGCCAACCAGAATGACGTCCGGCATTTGCCTGAGGCTGTCTACCAGCGCTTCGCGAAAGGAGTGGAAGTGAACTCCAAGTTCACGTTGTTCAAAAAAGCATTTCTGGCTTTGGAAACGGTACTCGATCGGATCTTCAAGCGTCAGAACGTGCGCGTTTCTGGTTATGTTGATTTCATTCAGCATGGCGGCAATGGTCGAGGTTTTACCGCTTCCGGTAGGTCCGCAGAACAAAATCAGCCCATGTGGCGCCTTGCAAAGCTCTTTGAGCGAAGGGTGCAGGTTAAGCGCGTCCAATGAGGGCACGGCCGCAGGCAGGAGCCGGATGGAGAGGCTCAGGCCGCGGGATGTGTTGGCGATATTGAAGCGGACGGAACAAGGGGGCATGAATCGCGAAGTATCCACAGACCAATGCCTGCGCAAGTGGGCCATTTGTCTGGCATCAAGAAGCTGTTTGACGAGCGCGTCGACCTCCTCCGGCTTGTAGACAACGTTTGGTTGTTTATAGACTTCTCCAAACTTGCGCACAACCACAGGGTGTCCGCCGGCAATATGAATGTCGCTGATCTCTTGCGCCGCACAGGTAATGATGAGTTTATGTAATCGCTTCATGACTTGCTCCGACAATGACTGATTAATTCGAGTAAATTTTCAAAAATTCTTCAAAAGAGGTTATTCCTTCAAGTACTTTTGCTGCAGCATTAAGACGCAACGTCCGAAAAGATCGCGAGTCGATTGCAATCTGTTTTATTTCCGTTGAAGATGCGCGTTGCAAGATAGCATGGCGGATTGAATCGTTGATGTCCATCACTTCACACACGGCAACTCGTCCGCTATAACCGGTGTTGTTGCAAGAGGTACAGCCGTTGCTTTTGTAAAATTTGACTTTTTTGTTTTGCGGTATACCCATCATTTTCAATTCATCGGGCGGAGCAAGATATTCTTGGCGGCATTTTTCGCAAAGCCGCCGTACAAGGCGCTGGGCAACAACAACATTGAGAGTTGAAGCGATCAGAAATGGTTCGACACCCATTTCCACGAAACGAGTCACCGCTCCGGGTGCATCGTTTGTGTGCAGGGTGCTCAGCACCTTATGACCCGTAAGCGAGCTTTCGATGGCGATGGTGGCGGTTTCCTGGTCGCGTATTTCACCGACGAGGATAACGTCCGGGTCCTGACGTAGTATGGAACGCAGACCAGATGCGAATGTCATGCCCGCCTTGCGGTTCAGCTGTACCTGGGCAACCCCGTCAAGCTGATATTCCACCGGATCTTCCAGCGTGACAATATTGATGTTGGGTTTGTTGATGCGTTGCAGTAGCGAATAGAGCAGGGTCGTTTTACCGCTGCCGGTGGGACCCGTGGCGAGGATCATGCCGTGGGCTCTTTTGGTCGCCTCTTCAATCTTGTTCTGTTCTTCCGAGCGCAAGCCCAGCTGTTCCAATGTACGCGGTTTGGCTGTCTGGTCCAGAAGGCGCATGACGATTTTTTCCCCATGCGTGGTGGGCAGGGAGGAAGCACGAACGCTAATTTTGCTGTTGTCCGTGGTAAAGGAGAATCTGCCGTCCTGGGGGATGCGCGTTACGGAAATATCCATGTTGGAAAGCAGTTTCAATCGCGAACACAGAGGCAGGAATATGGATTTGGGGAGCGAGAGAAATTCGACAAGCTCTCCATCAATGCGAAAGCGGAGGGATACTTTGTCCTGCATCGGCATAAGGTGGATGTCACTGGTATGGCGTTTGACCGCCTGGACCAGAATGGTATTGGCCAGCCTGACGACCGGGGCATCCTGGGCAAGGGCTTCCGCCTTGAAATTGTCGAGTTTCTCCAGATCAGACTCAAAAGATGAAGAGTCGTTTTCAGCGAACTCCTCAAGCAGGCCCCGTGTGCTTTCATCTGCCCGTTGTACCATCGATCCATAGAGCGCGTTCATCAGAATGCTCAGGTTCTGATGGGTGGTGATCATGGGTTCGACATCAACCTGTTCCTGGGTGGTTATCCAGTCGAGGCCGGTAATGTCCGTCGGATCGAGCACCGCGACCCGCAGAAGGCCGTCTTCGAATTCTACGGGAGCAAGCTGGTATTGTCTGGCAATATCTTCCGGCACCAGTTTGACAAGCTCCGGTTCGGGCTGCTCATTTGATGGTTCGTAAATATCAAGCTTCAGCTGTTGGCTGACTGCCGTCATTATCTGGTCGGCCGTAAGATAGCCGTTATTGATCAGCCATTGTCCTAGTTTGACTTTATCCTTTTTCTGCTCTGCAAGCGCTTTGGTAAGCTCTTCTTCGTCCAACAGGTTGCTTTCTATAAGGATTTCACCAAGCTTTTTCCGTTGTCGCCAAGGGCGCGGACTGACTGGTTCGGAATTTGAATAGGGCATATAATATCCTATGCAAAAAAAGAACAAAACGTAAGATGTTACCGCAAACAAAAATGTCTATCTGGATCAGTGAGGTGGTCGTTGTGTCCCATTATCAACTTCATTACAATATCAAAAAGACGTGCTTGATGGAAGACCTTTGTCTTACTAATTAAATTATTAAGGAGTGCATATGGCTGGTGCAAGTCCGATCTGGAAGCGCACAAGTTTTCGTCTGTCTTTGTGGTATTCGACTATTTTTATATGTAGTACATTTATATTATTTACGCTTAGTTATTTCCTCCTGAGTGAGTTGATTCGTGAAAGCGATCGTAAAGTGGCAACCAGCAAACTGGCGAGTTATCAACAGACCGACCGGCAGGAAGGGCTGGGTGCGCTGATTAGACAATTACGTCAAGACAATACCATAAATTCACGAACAGGGATTTTTGTGCGCATCGCGGACCCCTTGAACCGGACTATGTTTTTGACATTGCCGCAAGGGTGCGATCCGGTTTCCGCGGAGGATGTGGCTCCTGCGCAGTTTCTCGGTCAGGGGAACTGGCTGCTTTTCGTTTCCAAAAAAAGCGGTGAGTCGCTCGAAATCACTAGCCGCCAGCTGGCTAATGGGGTCAATATGCAGGTGGGATTCGGCTCCAGCACGCGTCGCCGCATCCTGGGACATTTCAAACGCAGTTTTGTGTTCATCATGGGGCCGGTCATCCTTCTCGGCATTGCCGGGGGCTATCTGCTTGCGCATCGTTCCTTGCGCCCGGTGAGAGATCTGATTGAAACCGTTCGGGGTATCGACGCGGGCCATATGGAAACACGCGTCCCCATGCGCAATACCGGTGATGAGCTGGATGATCTGGTGTTGTTGTTCAACCGCATGCTGGAACGCATCCAGACGTTGATTGTAGGGATGCGTTCGTCTTTGGACAATGTGGCGCATGACCTGCGTACGCCCTTGACCCGGCTTCGGGGCGGATTGGAAAGAGTGCTGATTTCTGGAGAATGCGCGCCGCAACGGTTGGAGATGCTGCAGGACTCTTTGGAAGAGACCGACAGGATCTCCACGATGCTGGCCATGCTGATGGATATTTCCGAGGCTGAAACCGGCGCCATGCGCCTGAACCGGGAAGACACGGCGCTTGCTCCCATTATCAGCTCGGTATGCGACCTGTACGAATACGTTGCCGAGGAAAAAAATATTTCTTTGGATGCGGCTATTCCCGAAGATCTGGCTGCGTATGTGGATTCGGGACGTATAGGTCAGATTCTGGCAAATCTTGTCGACAATGCTATCAAATATACCGAGTCCGGGGGAGAAGTGTTTATAACCGGACGGGTTACGGCAGACATGGCCGTGGTCGAGGTACGCGATACGGGCATTGGTGTGCCTGAAGATGATGTCGTGCACATTTTCGACAGACTGTACCGGGCCGATAAAAGCCGTTCTGAGCGGGGGCTGGGGCTTGGACTCAGCTTGGTCCAGGCCATAGTCGGAGCGCATGACGGTCATATCGAGGTGGAAAGCGAAGAAGGCAATGGCTCAAGCTTTATTGTCTGGCTGCCGCGCTTTGGAAAAAGTAAAAATGATAAAACTATCTAAAATTATTTAATATTATAAGCATGTTATGAGTTTTACTTTTTTGTCTTCGTTTTGATGCGCAACAATCTCCCTGTCGTTCTTTTTCGTGCTGCTGGTGAAAAAATCATTGTTGAGGACACTTTTTCAAAAAAAGGCCGCAAAGGGTGGTCCTCTCATGTTTAATCGTGTATGCTGATCCAAATTTTAAGTAACCGCTGATTTAATCCCGAGTTATGATCGTCAACAGATTGATTTTCCAGTATAGTCCTCTCATCCATGGGAGGAATTCATGAAACAGCTCAGTTTTAGTGACGTCGAATACAGTTTGCGCAAACGGATGACGAAACGAGAAGAATTTCTGCGGGCTATGGATGAGTTCATTCCCTGGGAAGAATGGGTGTCCTACATTGAACCTTACTACCCGAAAGGTCAGCGCGGACGTCCGCCTATGGGCATTGAAAAAATGCTGCGCATGTATCTTTTACAGTGCTGGTACAACCTTTCGGATGAAGGCGTGGAAGATGCCATTTACGACAGCTATGCTTTGCGCTGGTTCATGAAAATCGATTTTGTCGACGAACAGGTGCCGGATGCCACAACGTTGCTTAAGTTTCGGCATTTGCTGGAGAAGCACAATATTGCCAAGGTTTTTTTCCAGGCATTTACCTCCACGCTTGAGAAGTGCGGTTATATGATGCGCGGTGGCAGCATTGTGGATGCCACGCTTATTCAGGCTCCGAGCTCGACCAAGAATGAAAAGAAGGAGCGCGATCCCGAGATGCGCCAGACGAAGAAAGGCAATCAGTATTATTTCGGTATGAAGTCCCTTGGCGTGGTTGCTGGTAGCGGCTATGTGCACAGCCTGGAAACCACTGCCGCCAATGTTCATGATATAACGGTGGCATCACGCCTCCTTCGTGAAGACGACGAGGTGGCCTACGGGGATGCCGGCTACATCGGCATTGAAAAACGGGAGGAGATAGCCGGGAATGAGCACCTTTGCTCCATTGACTACAGCATTAACCGGCGAGTGGGGAGCATACAGACAGTTCCTGACGATCTTCCCAATTGGGAGAAATTCATTGAGCGGCGTAAATCTTCGGTCCGCTCCAAAGTGGAGCACCCATTTTTGATCGTCAAGCGGTTCTTTGGGTACAGCAAGACAGTGTACCGTGGCCTGGCAAAAAAATACGCACCGGCTGCATATGCTGTTCACCAGCGCGAACCTCTTGATGTGCATCCGGGCTGGCAGGCCACTGCCAGCCAGAGGAAACGTGCGTCCTTTTCACCAGAAAAGGCGTTTTTTAGGGAAAATAGCATCACAAAACGAAGGAATTTTGACCCAAAAGGGCTCCAAACTCTGATTTTTTGAAAATATTCGGCGACTATTTCAAAGGAACCTTATTGATAAGTGCTTCCTTAATTTCGGTATTGTCGTGTAAAGACACTCCGGAAGGTATGCCCGCATTCTTTGCTCAGAGATCATGGACAATATTTTTAACAGGAGGGTGTCATGGCCAAAGGCATGTCGTTAGCGAAAAAGCTTGCTCTGGGATTCGGTATTGTTTTGTTTCTCCTGTTGTGTATCAGCTTGATAGCCTATTATGCCCTGGGGACGGCTACAGACGGATTTATGCAGTATCGTGGTCTTGCGCGTGATACGAATCTCATGGGCGGAATGCAGGCCAACATGTTGATGGTACGGATGAATGTAAAAGATTTTATTCTCACTGGCGCTGAAAAGGATATCGAACAGTACAACTCCTATTGGAAAGCAATGGATGAGCTGGTCAACAGGGCGCAGGATGAAATCAAGAATCCGGAACGAGCGGCATTGGTGGACTCCATTGATTCTATCAGCGTGACCTACAATGATGGTTTTGAGAAATTGAAACAATTCAAGATCGCCCGGAATCAGAATCTGGATGTGCTTAATGCCAACGGGCCGCGTATTGAGAAGGCCCTGAGTAAAATAATGACTTCGGCAGAAGCCGACGAGGACGTTAGCGCGGCATTCAACGCGGCCATGGCTCTGCGCAGCCTGCTGCTGGCCAGATTGTACGTGCTCAAATTTCTGGAAGACAACCAGCAGACGCATGTGGACCGGGTGGAAAAGGAGATGATGACCTTTGCTGATTATCTGAACATTTTGGACAAAGAGATCGAAAATCCCGAACGCAGGAGTTTGTTGCAACAAGTCAAGGAACTCAGCGACATTTACCAGCCCACGTTCATGAAGATGTCCGAGGTGATTTTCGATAGGAACAAGGTCATCAATCAACTGGACGAACTCGGTCCGCAGCTTGCCAGAGAGGTCGACAATGTCAAACTGTCTGTAAAAGCTGAGCAGGATGACCTGGGGCCCAAGGTACAGGCTGCCAATGCGCAGGCCTCGCAGCTGGCTGTCGGCATAGCGATTTTCGCTATTCTTGCCGGCATCGGCATTGCCCTGTTCATTACGCGTATCGTGCTGCGCCAACTGGGCAAGGATCCGGCCGTGATCGCCGACATTGCGCAAAAGATTTCCACCGGAGACCTGCAGTTGCAGTTCGACCAGACCGACAAAGGCGATATAGGCGTTTACGGGGACATGAAGACCATGGCCGAGCGTCTGACCAATGTGGTCAGCGAGGTGCAGGCCGCTTCGGAGAATGTGGCTTCAGGCAGTGAAGAGCTGTCTTCCTCCGCCGTCAGCATGTCTCAGGGCGCCACCGAACAGGCCAGCAGCGTGGAGGAAATATCTTCCAGCATGGAGCAGATGACCGCGAATATCCAGCAGAACGTGGATAATGCCAAGCAGACCGAACAAATCGCCGTCCAGTCCGCCGGCGACGCCGAGGAAGGAGGCAAGGCCGTACAACAGACCGTGGATGCCATGAAACAGATCGCCGAGAAAATTTCCATCATCGGCGAAATCGCCAGACAGACCAATTTGCTGGCCCTGAACGCGGCCATTGAAGCGGCGCGCGCGGGCGAACAGGGCAAAGGCTTCGCGGTTGTCGCGGCGGAAGTCAGGAAACTGGCCGAGCGCAGCGGCGAGGCTGCCAGTGAAATTCGCGAACTGTCCGCCTCCAGTGTGGAAATTGCCGAGCGGGCCGGAGAAATGCTCGTGACCATCGTCCCCAACATCAAACGGACTGCGGAACTGGTTCAGGAGATAGCAGCTGCTTCCGAAGAACAGAACGCAGGCTCTTCACAGATAAACAAGGCCATTCAACAGCTCGATACGGTGGTACAGCAGAACGCTTCCGCTTCGGAAGAAATGGCTTCCACCAGCGAGGAGCTTTCCAGCCAGGCCCAGCAGCTGATGTCCTCCATGGCTTTTTTCAAGATCGGAGGATATAGTTCGAGCCCCAGAAAGGCGCTTCCGCCAAAGGCGACTCCGGCCAAGCCTCCTGTCGATTCCGGTAGCCAGGTTATGCTCGAAATGGGGGATGACGACGGAGATGATGACTTCCAGAAGTTTTAGAGTATCGTAATCTTGAAAAGATCCAGATGCTCTTGTGCATTGGGATTCGAGCCTTGTTTCAAGGCGAAAATGCGCTAAAGCCGCAGACGGAGAAAAAAACGGAGTTCCTGATGGGAGCTCCGTTTTTTTCCGGAAAAACCGCGTGAAAACCTGTCGCAAATCAAAATCAAAACACGTACACTGCCGCCTCAGCAATAGAATTCAAGGAGAATGACATGAACGTTGATTTGCCCATGTTGGGCGTGTTGTTTCTGCTGGTCTGCGTGGTGATGGGGCGTATGATTCTGGTCAAGGCCCGAAAAAAAATTTCCGAGACGGTGCAGAGGCAAATTTTTCAGTCCTTTGCCAAAGTGCGCGTCTACGCCATGATACCGGTAATCGTGCTATTGGTTTGTTTTATCGCCTTTTCCCATTTTTCTATCATTACCAAGGGCGACCTGATCGGTTTCATGGGCGTGCTGGCCCTGATTACCATCGTCACCCAGGTCATGATTTATAAAAAGTTCACCGCATCCGACCTGCCCAAGGACTATCTGCGTTCTCAAACGTTTTCTGCAGGGTTAACATTACTCGGCGTTTTGGGATATATCGCTGCCGTGATTTTTTCCGGGCAGTAAGCAATAACAGATTTCAATGCTTCAGGGGGCCCGGGCCCCCTGAAGCATACGTGGTTTATTTTTGCAGTTTTTCCCGCACCACCTCGTCCTGATAGGCCACGGATGCCCCAAGAATCGCAAAGGGGTAGAGAATGAAATGGACAAAGGGGATGAACAGCAACGATCCGAATGCCAGCATCAGAAAGAAATTTTTACGGATATAGCCGAGCCTTCCTTTCAGCGTCGGTTTGTCTCGTGAGAGCGAGAAGTCGAAAAAATCCCATCCCAGCATGAGCATGGCGAACACCACCGACAAAACCGGCCCCACCAGCGGGATAAGCAAAAACACCAGCGGCACGATCAGCACGAAGACGGCTTTTTTGCATTCTTCGATGATGGTTTTGAGAATGCCGGCTTCTTCCTCGGCAATGCCGCTGCGGGCCGCTGCATAAGGGTCGATTTTGCTGATGCGCTGAGCAATGATGTCGTAAACGGGCGAGGCAATGATGTTGGCCACGACCATAAACAGAAAATACATCACCAGCAGCAGGGTCAGGTAGAGGATGTATTTGAATATGTACGTGTAGAGCCAGTGCAGCGCTGTCCAGAACATCCCGGTTTCCGGGTTGGCCGGATCCCAGAAGTACGCCAGGATGCTGTTGGCGTTGTCGGTAAAGAGATAAAAGCACACTGAAAACAGGATCAGGGTCAGGAAAAAGGGGATCAGCACCAGGGGCAGGTAGCTCGGGTGCCCGAAAGCGAACCGAATTCCCTTCATATGGGCGCCGAATCCGCGGATTGCACTACGTAACATGTGTTACCTCCGTCAATTTATTCCTCTGGGATCAGACAGACTGCTGCCAGAGGAGGCAAAGTCAGTTCCAGGTAATAGGGGCGTTGCCCGAGCCCTGCTTTTCGGGCCTGGACAGCGCCGGAATTTCCCACATTGGATCCGCCGTAGACAGCGGCGTCCGAATTGAGCGCTTCATGCCAGATGCCGGCGCTGGGGCAGCCGATGGCATAGAGTTCGCGGACCACCGGCGTGAAATTGAAGACCCAGAGCAGCGGCCGGGCATCGGGCGCTTTGCGCAAAAAACTGATTACCGAGGCCGAACCATCGGAAAAGTCGATCCACTCGAAACCTTGCCAGTCGGTATCGCCCATGTACATGGCCGGTTCCGCTCGCAGCAGCCGGTTCAGGTCGCTCACCAGCAGCCGGATGCCGTCATGAGCCGGAAAATCCAGCAACGTCCAATCCAGCTGGCTCATGCAGTTCCATTCGTTCCACTGACCGAATTCTCCTCCCATGAACAGCAGTTTTTTGCCCGGGTGCGCCCACTGGTAGGCAAAGAGCAGACGCAGGTTGGCCTGTTGCTGCCAGCTGTCTCCAGGCATTTTGGAAAGCAGCGCGCCTTTGCCGTGCACCACTTCGTCGTGAGACAACGGCAGTACGAAATTTTCCGAAAAGGCGTAGGCAATGGAAAACGTCAGGCTGGAATGGTGGTAGGAGCGGTGAATGGGCTCCTGGTGCATGTAGCTGAGCGTATCGTGCATCCAGCCCATGTTCCATTTGAACGTGAAGCCCAGGCCGCCCGTATAGACGGGACGCGAAACTCCGGGCCAGGACGTGGACTCTTCCGCGATCATCATGGCCCCGGGAAAATGGCCGTGCACCACGGTGTTCAGATCCTGCAGGAACTGCACGGCCTCCAGGTTCTCTCTGCCGCCGAAACGGTTGGGAATCCAGTCGTTTCCGCGCGAATAGTCCAGATAGAGCATGGAAGCCACGGCGTCGATGCGGATACCGTCGAAATGGAATTCCTTGAGCCAGTACAACGCGTTGGCAAAGAGAAAATTGCGTACTTCGTGACGGCCGTAATTGAATACGTACGTTCCCCAGTCCGGTTGTTCGCCCTGGCGAGGGTCGCTGTGTTCGTACAGCGCCGTGCCGTCAAAGCGGCCTAGCCCCCAGTCGTCCTTGGGAAAATGGCCGGGAACCCAATCCAGGATAACCCCGAGGTTTTCCTGGTGGCAGCGGTCGATGAAGGCGCGCAGCTCTTCCGGCGAACCGAAACGCGAAGAGGGCGCGTAGTAGTGGCTGGTCTGGTAGCCCCAGCTTTCGTCCAGCGGATGTTCGGCAAGCGGCAGGAACTGGATGTGGGTGAATCCGTTGTCCTTGACGTAAGGGATCAGGCTGTCCGCAAGTTCTCCGTAGGTGTAGAATCCGGGTTGCCCGTCCTGATGACGGCGCCAGGACCCCGCATGCACTTCATAAACGGATATGGGCATGTCGAACGGCGCTCCCTGCTGGCGGCGCTGTTCCATCCAGGGGACGTCCTGCCACTGGTAGCTGTCCAGGTCCCAGGTGATGGAGGCCACACCCGGGCGAAGTTCCACATGAAAAGCAAAGGGGTCGGTTTTATATACGACGCGGTCATCCTGTTGCCGGATGCCGAATTTGTAGAGTGTTTGGCGGGGCATTTCCGGCACAAAAGCTGCCCAGATGCCCGAAAGGCCCACCTGGTAGAGCGGCAGTTCGCCCCAGCGCCACTGGTTCAGCTCGCTCACCAGATACACTTCGTGCGCATTGGGCGCCCAAACCGCGAATCTGTAGCCCGGCACATCGTTTTGCACGAACGGATGCGCTCCGAGGAAACGGTAGATATCCCAATGTTCGCCCTGGCCGAACAGATAAAGATCAAATGGTTGAAAAAAAGCAGGTTCAGTAGCATGGATACTACTCATGCCGACCTCCCGAAAAAAAAGAATGGTTGAGCAAATTTACTTTTACATGAGTTGAATGGGGCTTTGCCCCAAAAACAGCCAGGGGGTACCGCCCCCCCTTGATCCGCGCACAGTCTTAATGAAAATTTGTTAGAATAAAGAATACTATTGCCTGTAATAAAAGGTTGGAAGGTTCTTAATCCGTCGGAGGCGATAGTATTCAAAAATAACAATTCTCTACCCCCAGATAGTGGTGATATAACTCAGTAATAATCAACAGAAAAACAATATATGTATAGTTAAAAAATTGTGGGATTGTTAGGGCCCTTTTTCATACGGTCCTTAAGGTGCCGGAGGCATCTCTCCCGAGCTTGTAATGTTAGATTGCGCTGCCGAGCTGGTTGTATAGCGAAAGATACTTGTGGGCGGAAAGCTGCCAGGAAAACTCCTGGCGCATGGCCCGGAGCTGGATTTGCCGCCAGAGATTCTTGTCGTTTTCCCAGACATCCAGAGCTTGGCAGATGGCATTGTAGAAATGGTCCGCGCCGGGCTCGTCGAAAATAAAACCCGTACATTCGGGATGCGGATAGGGAACGATGGTATCCCGTAGTCCGCCCACTGCCGTGGCCACCGGGGGCGTGCCGTAGCGCAGGGAGTACATCTGGGTCAGGCCGCAGGGTTCATAGGTGGACGGCATCAGAAAAATATCGGATCCGGCCTGGATCTTGTGCGCCAGGTCTTCCGTATAGCTTACATTGGCCGAAAGGCGGAGCGGATATTCTTCCATGAGGCGCAGCACCCGTTCTTCAAAACGCAGGTTGCCTTCGCCCAGTACCACTATGCCGACATTGCGCTGGATGATACGCTCGAAGATTTCCAGGAGCAGGTCGATGCCCTTTTGCAGTTGCAAGCGGCCGATGAAACCGAGAATGGGCCGGTTGGCGAGAAAGGGGTTCAACCCCTGCTCATCAATCAACGCCTGTTTGCAAACGGCTTTTCCTTCCAGAGAATGCATGCTGTAGGGCGCAGGTATCATAGGGTCGTTGCTCGGATCCCAGACCTGATAGTCCGCACCGTTGAGAATGCCGGTAAGCGAATCGGAACGTTTGCTGAGAATGCCTTCCAGACCGCAGCCGAATTCGGGCGTTATGATTTCGTTGGCGTACGCGGGGCTGACCGTGGTGATGTGGTCGCTGTAGGCGATGCCGGTTTTGAGCAGATTGAAATCGCCCCAGAATTCCGAACCGTCCATGTTCCAGGCCCAGTGGGGCAGGCCCGAGTCCCAGAACAGGCGCGAGGAAAAACGCCCCTGGAAAGCGAGATTATGGATGCTCAAAACGGATTTGGTTTCAGCCCAGAAAGGATCCCCCATCCGCCAGTAGTTCAGAAATCCGGGAATCAGGGCGGTTTGCCAGTCATTGCAGTTGATCACTGCCGGTGGCGCTTCCAGCTGTCTTGTCCATTCCATCACGGCCCGGCAAAAGAAAATAAAGCGTTCGCAGTTGTCGAAATAATCGCCTTTGTAAGTGTTGTAAAAATGCGAACGTTGGAAATATTCATCACGGCTGATAAAATACACGGGCATGCCGTGGAAATCGGCAAAATAGATATCCGCCGTGATCGGTCCCCACGGATAGCCCACGTGCAGGTCGGGCGTGATCAGGTGAAAAGGGATGCCCGCCTTTTTGATTCTTCCGTACATGGGCGTGATAACCGCCGTATTGACGCCCATATTGTGCAGCGTCAGGGGCAACGCTCCCATCACGTCGCCCAGGCCGCCCGTCTTGGAAAACGGATAGATTTCCGAAGTAGCGAACAGGATCAAAGGTTTTGGCGGCATAGCTCCCCTCTGTATGCGTGCTAGAACTCTGAACCGGATACTCTGTGGCTATCCGGAGTTGTGGTACGTTGAATGCCCCGTATCGTCAAACCTGAGCAACCGTTTTTTATACAGGCGGCTTCAGATCCTGCAGTTTTTTTATGAAATCCTGTAAAATTTTGCCATGGTCAAAAGCCAGGGGCGAGGGCAGCGCGTCCAAAGGAAAAAAGGCAGCCTTGCCTGCGTCGTCTCCCGCCTTCAGAGCTTCCGGTTTTGCGGTAATGCCCGTGAAAACCACACTCATGGTGTGTTTTCGCGGGTCCCGTGCGGGATCGGAATAGACGCCGTGCAGGTTGACCAGTTCAACATCAAGTCCGGTTTCTTCCTGGGCTTCACGTACGGCCGCCCGCTCGACGCTTTCTCCATAATCCACGAATCCGCCAGGCAGAGCCCAGCCGTGGGGAGGGTTGACGCGTTCGATGAGCACCACGCCCTTGTCTGGCGCGTAGATGATCACATCGACAGTCGGTGTGGGGTTTCGGTATTGTGGCAGCGAGCCGCCGCAATGCGGACATGGTATGCTCTGTTCCATCTGCTTGGCTCCATTTGGCAAAAGTGATTGCGTTGTTGTCAGTTGTCGGGGTTGTCCTGTTCGCCTGCTGTTGGCCATGGCGCGCGTCAAAACCATGCATGCGTCCGGAACGGATGCATATAAATAGTAAAGGCTGAAACAAAGACATGTCAAAGACATATCACAAGATAATTATGGGG
Source organism: Desulfovibrionaceae bacterium (assembly GCA_963677785.2). Classification (GTDB taxonomy): domain Bacteria; phylum Desulfobacterota; class Desulfovibrionia; order Desulfovibrionales; family Desulfovibrionaceae. Next base: position 3,041,627 of record CAXXDH010000003.1, read on the forward strand.
CACAACGGGGCCTTGGGGGATTTTTGCTGCATTTTTCCCGCTCTTGCAGCCGTGCGGGAGCACTTCTTCTCCTGTCCCGTACGCTGGGCCGGTGCCGGGGGACGTACGCTCTGGCTGGATCCCTTGAAGATTACGCCGGCTCTGCCCGAGGAACAACGCGCTATTCGCCGTCTTTATACGTCCGCAACCTGGCCGGAAGCTCTAGATGGGGCTTTGGTTCTATTTTTTGTACTCGACAAGAACCCCTTTCCAGAGCACTGGCCCGACCTCTGGGTGATCCGCGGCGTGGATACCTCCTGGAAGTCGCCGCGTGTCCTGGCGCGCGAGCAGTTGCAGGCCAGGGGCGTTGCCTGGCCTGTTGATTGGCGGCACCAGTGGAGCGTTTTTTATCAACAAGCTTATGGAGCAGGCAAACTTCGGGAAACAATGCGCGAGGTATTGCTGTTTCCCGGGGCCGGTCACCAAGCCAAACAATGGCCCCTTGTCAAATTTTTTGAACTGGCGGAGTGGCTTGAAAAGCAAAGGCTGAAGCCGGTTCTGGTGCTGGGTCCGGCAGAACAGGAACGGGGCATGCGCCCGGAAATGCACGGAGCTTTGGAGATTCGCCGTTTTCAGACCCCGGAAGAACTGACGGACGCTCTGGTCAACGCGCGGGCCGTGTGCGGCAACGACTGCGGCCCCATGCATCTGGCATCTCTCGTACGGACTCCTGGCCTGGTGCTCTTCGGGCCTACGTCGCGGCGGCAATGGGCGCCGTCCGGGCTCGGCACGCTGGCCCAGGACCTTCCCTGCCGTCCCTGTACGCGGACCACGCGAAGCCTCAGCTGCGACACCCCCCGGTGCATTACGGAACTCCCCGTACCGGCGGTGATACAGGCCCTGGAGCGCGTCCTGGGCGGAGATCAGGTGCAGGAGCTCTGGAAGCCCGAATAAAGGAAAAATGGAGTGCTCAGAAAACAACAAAGCCGGTTTTCAGGACCCCCATCCCGAAAACCGGCTCTGGCAAAAGCAGGAAGGTATTTTTAGTATAGCAATGATCGGGCCAAACTGAAGAAAATGACAATGTTTTAGTATAAAATAAAAATATCAATAGGTTATGATCAAGTAAAATGTCGCTATCAGAAGGTTCGATCTCTAGAAAAAGGTAAAAAAATTTGGACTTTCCCCGGTAAAAGGCGCGGACAGGGGGCTGAAAGTACAAAAAATATGACCGACAGGGCCGGATGTTTCAATTGCCGGTGTATGGCAGGCATGGCGTACGGGCGCGTATCAAGAGGCAGGGCAAACAAGCAGAAAACAACAAAGCCGGTTTTCAGGACCCCCATCCCGAAAACCGGCTTTGGCAAAAGCAGGAAGGTACTTAAGCTGTAGCAATGATCGGGCCAAACTAAAGAAAATGGCTAGTTTTTAGTGTAAATCTAATAAAATAAGTTGGTTATGCGTAAAGAAAAAGTCGCTTTCAGAAGACTCTATCTCTAGAAAAAGGTAAAAAAAATTGGACTTTCCCCGGCAGAAGGCGCGGACAGGGGGCTGAAAGTACAAAAAATATAACCGACAGGGCCGGATGTTTCAATTGCCGGTGTATGGCAGGCATGGCGTACGGGCGCGTATCAAGAGGCAGGGCAAACAAGCAGAAAACAACAAAGCCGGTTTTCAGGACCCCCATCCCGAAAACCGGCTCTGGCAAAAGCAGGAAGGTATTTTTAATATAGCAATGATCGGGCCAAACTGAAGAAAACGACAATGTTTTAGTCTAAAAATAAAAATATCAATAGGTTATGATTAAATAAAAAGTCGCTAACAGAAGGTTCGATCTCTAGAAAAAGGTAAAAAAATTTGGACTTTCCCCGGTAAAAGGCGCGGACAGGGGGCTGAAAGTACAAAAAATATGACCGACAGGGCCGGGCGTTTCAATTGCTGGCGGCTGAAGGCAAGGCGTACGGGCGCGTTTCAAGAGGCGGGGTAAACAAGCAGAAAACAACAAAGCCGGTTTTCAGGACCCCCATCCCGAAAACCGGCTCTGGCAAAAGCAGGAAGGTATTTCATAAATTAGCAATGATCGGACCAAAAATGTTATTTGGTCTACTGTTTGTCAAAAAACTATTGATTCTAGCAGATTACAATGTCTCGCGTAGCTGTGTGCGCTATGCGTCAACGTAAAAGATCTTGAACTTGTTCGGAGCGGCAGGGACGGGCACTTAGTCCGAAAGAGGGAAACCGGCCGTACGCAATGCCTGCGGCAAGATGGCTCCCTGGCGCAGAATACGGCAGACATGGCCTTTTTCCGGGAGGAACACAGGCTGCACAAGGGTGGAAGGCAGTCCGCCGCCGGGCTCGGGCGTACCGGCAAGCAGGACCGTACGCTCCATAAGTGCCGGGTCCAGGTCCTGTGCACGGGCTGCAGGGGGCTTGCCGGAGCGGTTGGCGCTGGTGGCCACCAGGGGAAAACCGCATTCCAGGCAAAGCGCTGCGGCCTGCGGATGGGGCGTATGGCGTACGGCCACGGTATTGGTGCAGCCATTGACCTGCCCGCGCACCAGGTCCGGCAGATCGGTGCGAGCCGGGAGTACGAGGCTCAGGGGGCCGGGCCAGAAGGTATCCATGAGCGCGCTTGCCAAACGGACCAGTTCCGGATCGCCCTGCCGCCCGCCGCATGTCTGATCCTGCAGCGGGCTCAGCATCCGCAGCTGGCCGCGTTCACCGATGATCACGGGCAAACCTTTGTCCGGGCAGCGTTCCTTGAGCCGGACAACTTCCTCGGCGCCTTGCTTGCTGCACGCGTTGCATCCAAGCGCATAGAAGGTTTCAGTGGGAAAAACGGCCGTACGCCCGGCTTGCAGAGCCGAGACAATTTGTGCGAAGGTGCTGCTTTCTGGAGTCATTATGTTGAAAAGCGTTCGATTTGTTTGGGTTGGCAAGCTGCGCACCCGTTTCTGGAGCGACGCTGCCGGGCATTATTGGAAACAACTGGGACGGCATTACCGTTTGCAGGAGCGTTGCGTCAAGGACGCAGCGGGCAACATGAGCGCCGCGGAACGTTGCCGGAAGGAGGGCGAAGGGCTGCTCGCGGGCTTGGATGCCGGGGACCGGACGGAATGTACGGTCGCCCTGGACGAGCATGGGCGGCAGCTGCGTTCCGCCGAGCTTGCCGCTTTTTTTGCCACCCAGGAACAGCAGGGGCGGCAGGGGCTTTGTTTCGTTGTCGGCGGAGCGTACGGTCTTTCTGATGCTGTGCTCAAGCGTTGTGATTACAGTCTCTCGCTCAGTCCCATGACTTTTCCGCATGAAATGGCCCGGGTGGTGTTGCTCGAACAACTCTACCGCGCCGTCAGCATCCTGAAAGGACTACCGTACCACCATTAAAGACGAATCAGTCGTCAATATCCTCGACACTTTGCAGTGTATTGAAAAAATTTCGCATTTTTACCACATCCAGGGTGCGGAGCACGGCTTCGCTGGGAGAGAGCAGAAAAAATTTTTTTCCGTTTTTCGTGCAGTTGGTTTTTGTGGCAACCATCAGCCCAATGCCCATGCTGTTGAGAGAAGCAATGTTCTCGAGATCGAAGAGCACGGATTTGATGCTGGGGTCGTCCATTTTTTCTGAGATACTGTCTCTGGCCTTGGAAGCCAAAGCGAGGGATATTTCCTCGATAAAGCTTACAACCAGCCCGTTTCCTCGTCTTGCAATGCGCATATTCTCCATTTGTTCTCCTCAATGCCGAAATGCATTCGCAAAATAGTGGCTTCGCCCTTGTTTCTGATGGACAAATGATCCGCAAGACCGCGGATGATAAGCAGGCCCCGGCCGTCTTCGTCTTCCGGAAGCGGCTTGCGGAGTTTCACCGGGTAGCTTGCAAAGCCCCTGCCCCAGTCGGTAATCTCAAAGGTCACATGGTGCAGGGGGCAGAGTTCGAGTGTGACCAGCATCTCTCCCCGATGCGCCGTGTCGTAAGCATGGCGGACCACATTGGAACAGGCCTCGTACAAGGCCAGCTCCATCGTGTAGAGCAGCGCCTTGTCTTCCAGCGCGCATATTAAGAAACTCATAGCCGCTTTCGTTAAACGTCTCAAGGTGGCTATCCGGGCCTGGCTACGCAGAGTGAAGCTCAGTCCGGATGTCGTACCTCCCGAGACTGTGCCAGAGCCGGATGCGGACGCGGTGGGGGAAACCTCTTCGTAGCTTTGCGGGATGGTAAAAACAGCAGGAGCCATAGGGGGCCTCTAAATACCGGTTAATTCCAGGGCGCACAAGGTGATGTCGTCAGCAAACAAAGCCCTGGTCCAGTTTGAAACGTCGGTGATCAAATTGTCCAGCGCCTTGTCCAGCCGTATTCCGGATTGCGCTAGCAGCTGGCTGGACAGTCTGTCGAGAGAATATTCCTCCGCATGGGAATTGCGGGCTTCAATAATACCGTCCGTGTAAAAAAAGAGCCTGTCGCCTGGTTGGAGTTGTATCGTCGATTGCTCAAAAACAATGTCAGGCGCGAATCCGATGGCAATCGTATTGGTCGGGTAACTTTTCACTTCCTGCGAATTGCCGACATGAACGGGCCCAGGATGTCCGGCCGCTGTGAAGGTGAAAACGCCCGTGTCGCAGTCAAGAATGCCGTAAATAATTGTGAAATATTGAAATGATTCAACATCCATTGGAAACTGTTCGTTCAGCCGCCGACAGACCTCCGCGGGGGAAAGAATGGACAACCCCTGCGCGTTTTCGGCTTCTTCCACAAGCAGAGAAGAGCGTTGCGGATCCGGTTGCAGCAAGCGGCACAGGGAGACGGACAGCAATGCTGCAGGGACGCCGTGGCCGCTTACATCCAGAACATAAAGCGCCAGCTTGTTGTCTGGCAAGGGAAACATGTTGAACGTATCGCCGGCCAGTTCGTCACAGGGGATGAATTGCATGGCCAGTTCCACTCCCGGTACCTGGGGGGGGGTCATGGGCAGCAGGCTGCGTTGCAGTTTGGCCGCGGCTTGCAGATCTTTTTTCATCCGTGAATTCATTTCGCTGATGGTCTGCAGCGAAGTGTTGATCATTTCGATATATTCCGTGGTTTCCAGATTTTTGATGACTCTGCAGGCCAGTTCCTCACGCTGGAAGGGTTTGGGAAGAAAATCATTGGCGCCGCTTTTGATGATTTTTGCGGACAACAGTTTGTCTTCAAAAGAGGAGATGCCGATGATGGGGAGCTCGTTGCGGGATTTGATATCACGAATTTTTGTGCACAATGTGGCGCCGTCCATGCCGGGCATTTCATAATCCGTAATAACCAGGCCCAGCTCCGGGGTGGACTTGATGACTTCCAGTGCTTCAAACCCGTTTTTCGCTTCCAGAAATTTGAATCCGTAGGTACCGAGAAAAGAACGGATGATCTTGCGGTAGATTCCCGAGTCATCAACAATCAGCAGGGTAATATCCTGGTTGCGCTGAAAGCGTTTTACCAGTTCCACCACCTGATGGACTGCGTCACGGTTCTTCAGTACGTAATCCATGACGCCTTTTTCCAACAGCGTATTGCGAAGTTCGTTGTTGATGGTGGCGGTCAGAACGATGCTGCTGATTTTTTGGGAGAGCATCAGATCCACGATCTCGCCGCCTGGCGCATCGGGCAGATTCAGGTCCAGGATGGCCAGAAGGTAATCCGAGCTATGGGAAAGATGGTAGGCCGCATCGCGCATGCTGTGAACAGCGTCTGCCTCCAGCCCGATTTCAGCCTGGAGGTTGTACATAAGATAGGAACAGATGGTTTTGCTGTCTTCAACAATCAGGATACGTTGCATTGATTGCGATTCCACGCGCCTCTCCTGGGGGAACATACTGTTTATTCGGACCTGCCGAGGACCTCGAAGATTCTGACGGCAGGCTTTTTTTCATACGCCAGGCGAAAAAAAGAAGCGATGTCCGCACTATCTGGCGGCTCGACCAGCAGCCGTACCAGCATGCTTTCGTAAGTCAGCGTATCGACAAGAAAGTAATCTGCAGTCTCCGGACACAGGACCAGATGGAGAGATTCCGTATTGTCGGGAAAATGAAAGCGTTTTGTCCCCTCTTTGCGTAGCACGTCTATGGTCCGGACGGAATAGCTTTTGTCGGCTCTTTCCAGGTGGATCCAGCCCGATTCGTAGTCGACCTCATAGGGGGGAAGAAAACGCATGACTCTGGCGCGTTTGCCGTTTTCGCTGAGGAAATTCCAGGTCCCGTAGAAAAGAATCCAGGGAGCGAGTGGCAGGTTTTCCGTGGTGACCACCAGATATTGCGGCTGGTCGACGCGAAAGGCCCGGGGCTCTTTGCCCAGATCGGCGAGAAAACGCTCTGCACCTTCGGGGCCAAGCTGGTTCAGGCTTTCCCACGGACGGTAGTGTTCCTGCGCGCTGAAGCGAATAAGCTGGCTGGCCTGCAGCGGCGAATGCGTACTCAGTGCCAGGCCCACAGTAAAAATATGCTGTCCGAGATGCTTGCTGCCGTCCGCAAAGGATTCGCGCCGTGCATAATAATCGACCGGATAACCCCAGTCCCACCACGTCCAGACTTCGCTGTCCGGAGGACTCGTACGTCCGAGATCCACCAGAGCTGCGGCGTGGGCTTTGCTGAGCACGGGAGTCGGGGCCAGGTTTTGCAGCAGGTTGTAATAGGGAATGGCCAGCAGCAGAAACAAAAGAGACATCAGGGCAAGCAGGGTGTTGCGTTTTTTGAAAACGGATTCGAAAGCGGCCCTGCCCAGGGAACCAATGCCGATGCCCAGACCGAGCATTACCGCCGGTGCGCCGAACATGGTGACCCGTGCGCCGAATTGTTCCGCAGTAAATGAAAACAGCACCAGGGGCAGGAGAAAGAGTGAAACGGGCTGGGCATACAGCAGGAAAGCGAACCCGAACAGGCCGGCGATAGGAATCCAGGGCCGCGGGTGCATACGTTTGAGGATGTGCGTCAAAGAAATGGATTGTGCTTCCACAATGCTCTGCCCGATGGCCGGATAGCTGAGTTCCTGGCGCGGCGTATCTTGCAGGGCAAATTCCGGCTGGGTTTGCTGGGTGGTGGTTTTGACAAAGGTGAAAAGAAAACGTTCGGTTTCAAAACCGGCCTTGGCTGCGGCGCCGGAAAAAAGCAGCAGCAACAACACTCCCAGCACAAACGGCCAGGAGTAGGCAAACAGGCGGTGGATGTGGCTGCGCAGTATGGCCAAAGCCGCTACGGCAACCAGTGCGGTACAAGCGCCGGCCAGTCCTGCAAAGCTTCCCAAGCTGAACAGCAGCAAGCCGAAAAACAGTCGTGGACGGACATAGGGTCTGGACTGGAGCCCTCCCAGAAGCAGGGCCAGCAGGATCAGGACAATGGTGAAGGCCCCGATATGCGCGTGCCAGGAACTGAAGGCCCCGGCGGCCGCTCCGGCAGTGGAAAGCAGCAGATATTCGATGGTGCCTGGGATTTGTTGCGGTTCGGCGGCTTGTTCAGCGTTGCTTTCCTTGTTGTGAACTCTGCTGAAAGAGAATCTCCAGCGGGATTGAAGGTAGGGACGCATCCAGGCGGCAAGACTCCAGGAGGCCAGGAGCGGGAAAAGCAGGGTGACCATGTCCGTGTCGTAATAGCCCAGGCGCGTACGATAGAGAAAGCCGGGGGCGAGAACGGTCAGAATGCCGGCAAGCACTCCGGCTTCGACGCATCCGAGGGTCCAGGCCCAGAGCAGAGTGGCCACACCGGTGAAGCCTGCCATAAGTGCGGGAAGCCAAAAGGCGGTATTGCCCAGGGACGCGCCGGAAAGTTGCGACATGGTCTTGAGAAAAACAGAGGGAGCGGTATTGTTCGCCGGACCTCTGCCTTCCGCACCTGCCAGCCAATAATAGGCGTCGTGGGTACCCATGATCCACTCACCTTCGATGCGGTATTTCCCCGCCTCCCAGTTCGGGTAGTCAAAGAGTCTGGTGCAAAAGGAAATAAAAAAAATCGCAATGCCCAGAAGGACAAGCGTTTTCCAATCGCGGGAGAGAAAAGGAGTCTGGAAAGTTCGGAGCATGGAACGGGTGGTTTATTGTTTCAAGGGAACAGGGCAACGACATTCGAAAAAGCAGTCTGATCGAATGCTGTCCAAACGAAACAGACAGTAATTTTAGAAACAGACCCTAGGCAAGCCGGGCTAAAAAGACAAGTGACAGAGTTGAAATTCTGTCATTGATTTTCAGGAGGAAGCGGCAGACGGCTCAACTAGAGTGCCCGCGTAATGAGGGACGTATGTGATTTTGCGATAGGGTGCCCGAGGGATCTTTGGGCGCAAAATATTTGAGAACTCCCCCGCACAGGCAAGTTCCTGGCAAACGGGCAATGCAAACAAAGGTCACAGCTTGTTGTCTATGGAAGCTGCGAAAAGCCGGCGAATTTGTTTGGCCAGACTTTCATGCTTCAGATCGCGTCTGACGGGCAAGGTGGTGGCGGTGAACGGCGTTTCATAAGCGTTGTCCTCTTCGCTGCCCATACACCCGCAGGGAAAGTCTTTGAGTAAAAAACGAATTTCTTCCTGGCTGATGGAGGTGTTTTTACTGCTCATGATGACCTCGTGGCGGCGGCTGCAGGAGGTGCGTTCCAACAGCGGCATATTACATGCTTTTAGTATAGTTACCCCGGAACGAGCCAAGGTGTTCGCTTTGAACCGAACATTGCATCCGCATGCGATAGGTAGCCCTTCTATAAAGTATATTCGGATCTCGCTTACGGTTCTTTAGGGCGTGTTTCTTAACCTCTTTTCGCTACGCTCGGCCAGAATGCCACCTTTTCGGGGAAATGCTTGCTCAACCTCGCGACGAATAATTTAGAAACACGCCTTAGTTGCTTTTCCATTAAACACAAAAAATATTTTTATGGCATTGGCCGCTTCAAGAAAAGGCCGGCAGTATTTTTTTACAAAAAAATTACAAACGGGCTGCGGCAAGGGATTGTTAAGAAACCGGCATGCTCCTGGGGAGAACAGGGTCTTGGAACCGGAAACTTTTGAGCAGACAGGAGCAACAAACAGCGCTCTCTTTTTTTGTTCCTGAAAATAGTATCGTTTGTTTCAGCCTTCGCATATTGATTATGTCAGGTGCGTTATATTCGCCTTTTTTCCCGCCACGGCAACGGCCTGATCACTGATCCCTCAAGTTTCGCAGAAGTTACAGCCAATAAAAACTACTTTATGCATTGGCCGCATTGTTTGCTGCATTGCTTTCAGAAACATGCGCTCTCGTAAAAAGGCCTTCTTCAATATAAGACGCTATGCTTGGCGAAAACGTTTCATTCTTTCCCGGCTTGTTCGGAGCGCAGGGCACGGGAAGGACATTCGTCTTTCAGGTAGCAGATATCGCAGCCACCTTTGAACGGATAGTACGTCAGCATGGCGAACTGCCGCGCCAGGGTTGAGGATTCCTGCCAGGGCAGGCCAACTTCCTCCAATGCGGCTTTGAGCCCGGTTGTGGGCTTGGGGACCGGCGCGCAGCTGTTGCCGGCCACTTCGGGCACAAGCTCACGTACCGTGGCCATCAGGATGGCCTGCGCCAGGCTGTTCATGGTAAAAGAACGGCTGGGAGATTCGTCCCAGGCTGTGTTTACTTCCTTTTCCACGGATTCTTCCAGCCAGACGAGCAGATAGGATACTGCGCCCACGGTGATACGCCTGGCGCGCAGGGCGTTCTGCCATTTTGCCCACAGGGTTTCCACCAGTTCCACGGTGGACGCTTCGACCCGTTTGCTCTGGCTGAGGATCATATATGTTTCCAGGTCGAACCAGGGTCTGGGCTCGAGAGTCTCAATGGAATAATTGCTGGGTTGTTGGGACGTCTTTTTTGTTTTGTTCGGCACTGCGCCACCTCCGGAGGATATTCGAATGCGCACTGACTACTTCAGGATGGCTCAAAGAGCAAGTGTGACAGCTTGTTGTCCGGCGGATAAGGGCACAGCCCGTTGCCGGGCTGAGCAGTTAATTGTTACAATTAGTTCATTTGAATCATCGGATCCCGTGGTTTACTTTGATAATTTGATGCTTTACTCATGCGGTTTCGGTATGGGGAGCAGTCCGGCGAGGAGCTGAGGATACTAGCAACTTCGCCAACTTGTGATCGCTTTCTTTTTTTGGAATACATGATCTTTGTTTTTTTAACGGTTCCACGAAAAAGAATGCCCGTGGAGACCGCATCAATAAAAAGAGGCATAATCGACTGATTCCGGACAATTTGTTTTTGATGACTGCAATTGGAGAGACCCCAGATGGATGAAGACAACAAGCATGAACGCTTTCCCATGAAAATACGCTATTTATATGAATCAGATGCATCGGCTTCGACTCTCTACGCGCATGGCGTATGGGGTGGCTTGAACCCGCATGGGGAAATAGAAATGCAGTTTTATACGGAAAGCGACAAGTTACCCGAGACAACGGAGTGTCTGATTCATGAGGATGGAGCCGTGGGGCCTGAAATGAGTGATGAAAGCGAAGATACCCGCGTGGTCCTCAGAAAAATCGGGGCGAAAGTGCTGGTGAATTATCACACGGCAAAAGCACTCATCGACTGGCTTGAGGAAAAGGTCAGCGCTCTGGAGATGGAAGGCGAAAACATGCTGCTTGGACCTGACAATGCCAACGGTCCCGCGCAGTAGGATTTTGGATTGCTTTCCGCTGTGGGGAGTGTTCACGTTTAACCAATCACGAGGTTTCCAGTAATGCCAAAGGGTTCGAAGAGGATTCTTTATTCAATAGCTTTTGTTTCGTTGGTTTGCCTGCTTATGGGAGGTGTTGCCCAGGCCGCATTGTTCGGTGACAAAAAGGATGATCCACTTTCCAAAGCCGAGGCGAATGTGGGCTACCTGCTCAAAATGCTGAAAGATCCCAATATCTCTTTCGATCCGCAGCAGGTTGCGGACCTCGTGTTCTTCGCCTCCAGAACGCACAGCAATCCGATGGAAATAAAACCGGAATCCGTTGACGGCGGCACGGGAGCCTATTGGGAATTTTCTTTGAATGTGCCTCTGAAAAACGTGCTCTCATATGTTTTCAATCCCAATGTACCGCCGGAAGCCGTGTATCCCTCCAACGTACGGCTGGGTGGGTGGTATGATGCTGCGAAGGTAAAAAAGAATCTTTCGGGCTATTGGAACAAATTGCCCGGCATCTCCGAGCCCATGGTTTTTCGTGGAGTGGAATACGAAGAAACGTCGCCGGACGTAAACAGCGGCTGCTACTATCGCTACGATCTGGACAGGATGCTGATTTTGTACTCGAACAACGGTGTGGACACCTTTATTTCGGTTTCCCGTATGCAGAAGCCGTCTGGAATAGGCAAGAAAGGTGTTGCCGTGGGCGCGTCCGCCGACTGGAATTTTTTCTACTCCGGAGAGGAAGGCAATCTTCTCAGCGGATTAAGCTGGGCGGATTCGTATATGTATGACTCCATCACCGTATATGTATTTCAACAACCGGATCAGCAAAAGCCTCTGACCAAGGTCGGCTTGTTCAAATGGGTCAACGGCGGCTGGAAGTCCATCAACATGGTCAAGCACAAGCATGTGGTCAAAGGCTGCCAGAATGTGGCCGGCATTATGCGTCAGGTACTGCATTCCAACGCCCTGCCCAGTCCGGCGAACATTGCCGCCGAGGTGCAGCGTCTCAACGCTGTGCCGGAAAAGGAATTGCGGGAGCGTTTTGCCCCCATGGCCAAGCTGATTGAGGCGGATGCCGCGAAAAATGACAAGCTTGGGCGCGATGAATTCGCGGCGATCATCAAAGACGGTCATTATGCAGAAACGCTTACGGCGGAGCAATTGCGCAGCGAATTCGTCAAAGATTACATTCGTTCGAAAATTCAAGGAAAGTCTTTTTTAGACGAAAAACTGGCCGACTCCCAAAAGCCTGGTTCGTAAGCCGATAAAAATAGAAAAAACCGGGTAACGTGAAAACGGCATTTTTCACGTTACCCGGTCTGAGAAATCCGCGCGGGCGCAGCGCGCGGGGCCGTGCGGCCATTCACGGCCATGCCTCTGGCTGGCTTCAAACGGTAATATCTATTTTCGTTCCCACCCCTGTAACTGCTTTGGCAAGTTCGGTTTTGGACGGGTTTTGCACGTCGGTACGAATTTCATGGCTGGAGCCGGCCTGCTCAATGGGCTTGTTTGTCATCTCGCTGGCCTCTTTCTGAAGCTCAGCCGCTCCGGCGACCCCTTGCACTGCGGATCGTATATTTCCAGCGTCCATGGCAGTTCTCCTTGAGCTATACTATTCCCTTTTCACTTTATCTTATCGACCGCCTGAATCTTTTTCTTTAGGCCGAAATGCATTTTTTTCGTTTTTTTTTTTAGGGCGTGTATATGATCAACGAGGGCAGATAGACGTACGCTCAGTAGGATGGAGCCGAGGAGAGGAACAAGAAAAGAAAGGAGAAGAGCAGTTGTGAAAAGGACTCAGGGGCCTTCGAGCAATCTCGAGGACCGTAATTTGTTTAAATGTTTTTTGCGGTAAGCCTTGATGAATGTTCCGAGCTTTTTGAGATTAAAGGGTTTGACCAGGTAGCCCTGAATTTCGTAGCGCGCGCACTCCTTTACCACCAGAGAAGAGCTTTCGCTTGATGCGATGATCACCGTGGTTGAAAAATCTGAACGTATCGCTCTGACTTCCTTGAGGAAATCTTGTCCGCTAAGTTCGGGCATATTCAAGTCGAGGATGATTACTTCGGGGTTCCATTCCGAATAGGTGGTCATAGCCTCGACGCCATCTCCCACAATCTGAATGGAAAAATCATCTTCGGAAAGAAAGCGTTTATAGAGGATGGCTACCTTCTTGTCGTCTTCGGCAATCAGTACGCGCAGTTGTTTTGATTCCTGAGGAGGCTGCGCATCATCCGGCGCGGAGCTTTCGCCCTGGTGCCGTTCCATCAGGATGCTGTTGATCCCTTTGTAGTCCAGGGGTTTTTTGAGCACGCCCTGAATACCGAGCATTTCGCATTTGCTGAGCAGCGCTTCGTCGTTGCCCGAAGTGGTCACAATGATGGTCAGATCATTGTCGCGACGCGCGATACGTACCCATTTGACAAGATCAAGTCCGGATTTGCCTGGCAGGTTCAAGTCGATAAGCAGAATGTCGGGACGTTTGTAAATATAGGTGTCCTGAACGGAATCGCCGTTGGAAACGATTACAAGTTCAAATATTTCGCAGGAGACAAACTTGCGATATAAACTGCGGTTTTTCAGATCGCTGTCGGCGATGAGCAGGAGTAGTTTTTTCTTGGCAGTATCACCCATAGAGTCTCTCATTTCTTTAACAATATATTACCCTAAGTTAGGCCTGAAGGTAAAGTCCTTGTGCCGCGTTTGTATCCCGTTTGCTTTCTGATTGAAAAAAAAGTGCGCCCCACGTATATTCTACAGGTTCAGAAGGTTTGACCGTTTACGTGATTTTCCTTATGGAACTTCCTTTCCTGACTGCTACATTTCTGGCAGCGTCTGCCGGATGTTAGCTTCAAGGACTGTGGCGTCAGGATATGACTTAATAATAACATTGCGTTTCCGGAGAAAAGTTGATGAGCACAAAATCTTCCGAATCAGATACTGAAAACAGCATGGAAACGGCGTCGCCGACAAATTTCATTCGCGAAATCATCGACGAGGACCTGCGCCAGGGTAAAAACGACGGACGCGTGGTGACCAGGTTTCCCCCCGAACCAAACGGTTATCTGCATATAGGGCATGCCAAGTCCATCTGTCTCAATTTCGGCATTGCCAGGGACTATGACGGCGCCTGTAATCTACGTTTCGACGATACCAACCCCACCAAGGAAAGCACAGAATACGTACAGTCCATACGGGACGATGTCCATTGGATGGGTTTTGAATTCGAGGGACGCGAATTTTATGCTTCGGATTATTTTGAAAAACTGTACGCTTTTGCCGAGGTCCTGATTAAAAAGGGCCTTGCCTATGTAGACAGCCTTAACGCCGAGGAAATCCGCGCGTTTCGGGGAACACTCAAAGAGCCCGGCAAGGAAAGCCCGGACCGGAACCGGAGTGCGGATGATAATCTGGACCTGTTTCGCAGAATGCGGGCAGGGGAGTTCAAAGACGGTGAATTTGTGCTGCGAGCCAAAATCGACATGGCTTCGCCCAATATGAGCATGCGCGACCCAACGCTCTACAGGATCCGCCATGTCGAGCACCACCGTACGGGAGATGCCTGGTGCATCTATCCCATGTATGATTTTACTCACTGCCTTTCGGACGCGCTGGAAGGAGTGACCCATTCGCTTTGCTCGCTTGAATTTCAGGATAACCGCGCCCTGTACGATTGGGTTGTGGCTAATGCGGACGCTCCTTGCCGTCCGCAGCAGATCGAGTTCGCCCGACTTAATTTGAGCTATACGGTGTTGTCCAAACGCCGGCTGATCCAGCTTGTGGATGAAAAACTGGTCAACGGCTGGGATGATCCGCGCATGCCCACACTGCAGGGGCTGCGACGCCGCGGCTATACGTCCGAAGCCATACGGGAATTCTGTGACCGTATCGGCGTGGCCAAGGCCGACAGCATGGTGGATGCAGCTTTGCTGGATTTTTGCCTGCGCGAGGATCTCAACAACCGGGCGCCCCGTGTCATGGCCGTAATGCGGCCGCTCAAGGTCGTCATCGATAATTATGCCGAAGACCAGGTGGACGAGTTCGAGATGCCGTATCATCCGGAGGACGAGTCAATGGGCAAGCGGGTAGTACCTTTCAGCAAGGTCATCTATATCGAACAAGACGACTTTCGCGAGGATCCCCCCAAAAAATTCTTTCGCCTGGCGCCGGGTAAGGAAGTCCGGTTGCGCTACGCCTACTATATCACCTGTACGGATGTCATAAAGAACGACGCGGGCGAGATTATCGAACTGCGTTGCACGTACGATCCTGCCACCAAAGGCGGCTGGTCCGAAGACGGGCGCAAAGTAAAGGGAACCTTGCATTGGGTCTCCGCCGCCCATGCGGTCAAAGCCGAAGTGCGTCTTTACGACAAGCTCTTTACCAAGGAAAATCCCATGGATTTTGACGAAGGCGAGGACTTCAAGGATTTTATCAATCCCGATTCCATAGAAGTCCTTCCCGAATGTCTGCTGGAACCAAGTCTGGCGGATACGGCGCCTGAAACAAAAGTCCAGTTCGAACGCCTGGGCTATTTCTGTGCGGACAGCAGGGATGGCAAGCCCGGAGCGCCCGTATTCAACAGAATTACGACGCTCAGGGATACCTGGGCCCGGATCGTACGTAACCAGGATCCGAAAAAAAGCTGAGGAACATCCCGCACATGAACTTGTAAAGCCGGCAGCAATGCCGGCTTTTTTTTTCGACCGAACACAAGACAGTTGCAGAACGTAAGGAAGCCGCGGATATTGACCTGCTGTGTTATTCCGGTATGATAAGGAAAATTCGAATAAGGAGCTTTTCATGGCCAAAGATGCACGAATCTCCCGCCGCGAGTTGTTTACAGGTTGGCGTAAACGGTTGACCGAAACAGCTGCCGCCTCGGAACAGGAACAGCAGGAAGCGGAGCGGAAGGAGGTTGAACGCCTGGAAACAAAATCTCTGGTCAGGGAAAACGCGTTTCAGTTGATGGATTCGGGCAAATTGGACGCAGCCATTGATGCCTTCCGGACGTACATCCGCCAGGAGCTTAATGACGATGAGGCGCGAATGGCCTTGGGCTCCTGTTTGTATGAAAAAGGGCAGTTGGTTCAGGCCAAAGTGGAATTCGAACGGGTGCTGCGGATTCGCAAGAACGATAGCCTGGCCAGCCTGTACTTGACGCTCGCTTTGCTGCGGTTGCAAAAATTCGACAAGGTTATGAAGGTATTGGGGCTTCTTGCTGCCGAGGGCGTCGAGACGGCGGATCCCTTGCAGGGAGTGCTTGTGGAGGCCCATACGACACTTGAGACCAAAGGCGCCGAGGCCATGCCAGTAGTAATCACTGTTCTGGAATCACGTCTCACGGAGACGTCTCTCATGTTTGCATAACTGTTTTCTGCGTATTTCGAAGGCCCCAGTTCTATGAGACAAGCCCCGGACAACGTGCTGAAAGCGGTTGAAAAAATGCCCGCCTTCCCTAAAAGCGTGCAGCAGGTGCTGCAGCTTACGGCGGACATCAACTGCTTGCCCAAGGACCTGGTCAATGTGATTAAAAACGACCCCGTCTTTACTTTGAAAATTCTCAAAGTGGTCAATTCGCCTTATATGGGGCTGGCCAACAAAATTACCTCCATCCATCAGGCCAGCGTGTATCTCGGCGTCAACACGCTGAAAAATCTTTCCCTGAGTCTGGCCTGTATCGGCACCTTGCCTCCGGACAACAAAGCAGGCTTCGATATGAATGCGTTCTGGCTGCATTCTCTGGCGGTGGCGACCATGGCCAAACGCCTGGCCGAGTATTCCGACGTCCCGCGCAATGAAACCGCGGATTATTTCTCGGCCGGATTGCTGCATGACATCGGCAAAGTCGTGTTCGCCTTGTATATGCCGGAGGAATACGCCCAGGCCCTGACCCAGGTGGAAAAGGGGGGAATGAGACTCATTGATGCGGAAGAACATACCATGGATGTAAACCATGCGCAGATAGGGACCTTGCTGGCCGAGAAGTGGGGATTCCCCGAGAGTCTTGTGCAGAGTATCGCCAGGCACCATAGTCCCTTTTCCGAAGAGTCCTGCCTGATCATTGATTGCGTGTTTGCCGCCAATCAGGCTTGCAAGGCGTTGGAGTACGGATTTTCCGGGGACCCCAACGCGGAGGAATTTCCGGAATCAGTGCAGCAGCGTTTTCGCATGGATCTGCGGCGCGTCATCACCGCCATGCCCGATCTTACGGAGGAGCTCGAACGTGCGAGAATTTTCATCAACGCCTGAGGCGGGGCAAGAGTCATGAAAGTCACCCTTCGAGGCGTTCGCGGTTCCATTCCCACTCCAGGGGCGGGAACCGTCCGTTACGGCGGCAATACCACCTGCATTGAGGTCATCACCGATGCCGGCGCACGGATAATTATCGACGCCGGTACGGGCATCCGGCAGTTGGGCCTGGAAATGGCACGGGAAATGCCTTTGGAGTGCACCATTTTTATCACCCATACTCATTGGGACCATATCCAGGGGCTGCCTTTTTTCGTGCCGCTTTTTGTGCCCGGCAACACCATAACCCTGCACGGGCCGTTCGATCCCATCTCCATGCAGAGCATCAAGGACGCGCTTTCCCTGCAGATGGAGTACCGCTATTTCCCCGTACGGGAAGCCGAACTCAAAGCCGATATTCGCTACGAAACCATGCAGGAGGGCAAGGTTACCCAGGTGGGCGACGCCACAGTGACTTCTTTGCTGATGAACCATCCGGTCATCTGCTATGGCTACAAAATCAGCTGCAACGGACGTACGTTCGTATTCACCGGTGATCACGAAGGCTATTACAACATATATAGTCCGGAGGACGAAGATTACCAGGAGTATGAAAAGCACGTACTTGCCAAACAGCTAGCCTTCATTGACTTCATTGCCGACGCGGATCTGCTGGTTGCCGACGCGCAGTATACGCAAGCCGAGTATCCGTCCAAGGTCGGCTGGGGGCATTCCACCCAGGAAAACATTCTGTCCCTGGCCCGGCAGGCGGGAGTAGGGCGGTTGATCATTACCCACCACGAGCCCACGCGTTCGGACGATGATCTCGACGCACTGCGTCAGGGGCTTTCGCAAACAGAAGCCGCTCAAGGCCTTACATTCGATTTTGCACGTGAAGACATGCAGCTGGAAGTTTGAGTCCGTTGTTTTTTAACAAGCTGAAATACTGACGATAATCCTCTTAATCCAAAAAGAAATCCAAAAATCACCAGAAAGTTGTTGACGGACACACGCCGGCCACATATAACTCCGCTTCTCGGGTGACGGACGAGTCCGGCGCTCGGGGGTTGGTTGAAAGCGGTTTTAAAAAAGTTGAAACTTTTCCTTGACTGCTGGAAGCCGAAAGCTTAGAAGGTTTGTCCGCTGCTTCGGTAGCGGGGTTGGTTGAAAAAAGAATTTTTTTCGATTGACAGGCGGAAGGCGGCAGCGTAAGTTGCGATTCTCCAAGATTCCGGGCAGATAGCTGAGAGCATCCTGCTGGAAACAACGGAAGAAAAAGTCGACAACTTTGAAAAAAGTTGTTGACTGCCGAAAGCCAAAGACGTAAAAAAGTCACCCGCTGCTTCGGTAGCGGGGTCGGTTGAAAAAAGAATTTTTTTCGATTGACAGGCGGAAGGCGGCAGCGTAAGTTGCGATTCTCCAAGATTCCGGGCAGATAGCTGAGAGCATCCTGCTGGAAACAACGGAAGAAAAAGTCGACAAGTTTGAAAAAAGTTGTTGACTGCCGAAAGCCAAAGACGTA
>CAXXDH010000003.1:3067500-4259066 GCA_963677785.2 Desulfovibrionaceae bacterium
GTATTTCTCCTTGTTCCTGGGCCTGGAGAATCCGGTGGCAGTATTCGTGGTGCAATTCATCTTCACCGGGCCAGGGATCTGTTTCCCCCTCCAGTCTGCCCCAATTGGCCAGCCGCATCATGGTTGGATTGTCTCGATAGAACTGAAACATAGAATCGAGCAGGTGTTTGAGAAAGGAGTTGAATGAATCATCTTCGGCATTCTGCCTGTCGGTCTGGATATACCTGTTTATGATCGTTGCTTTGACAGCGTTGTAGACACCTTGCTTGTCTTTGAAATGAAAAACGATAAGGGGGCCGGACGCACCGCTTTTTTCTGAGAGCTCGCGTAGAGAGGTGCCTGCAAAGCCTTTTTCAGCAAAAAGACTTTCAGCAGCCTCAAGAATCTGCTCTTTAGTTTTTTCTGCGTCTCGTGTTTTCTTTTTCATATATATCGATACATTAAATAAATTTACTTACTGATTAGTAAGTAAGTACACTTTTCTGATTTTTTTTCAAGTCTTTTTTAGGCTGCAAAAAGAAGGATGACGTATCGTCCTGAAAGCGGATGCTGTTTAAAATAAAAAATGTAAGGGGTGTTTTGGGGCGGATCAGGTATTGGATTGTTCACGTACGGGCAAAGCCGGATTGGAAAAAAGCCTACTTGAGCTCTTGCCCCAGTTCAGGCTATGATAGCGTTAGAAAAAGAAGCGCTTATGCTGCAACCTTCGTGGGGTACGTATTTTGAGACGTTGCAGCCGGGAGAAAACAATGGCCGGAGACAAAATTTCGATCGCAGATATGTTGGACGAGACCAAGTGGGGGAAGGATTTTACTCGCCAGGAAATCGACATCATTGCCAAATACATGAGCCTGCAGCACTATAAGCAGGGCGAACATATTTTCATGCAGGGCGACAGACAGAATTTCATGGCTTTCATTGTGGAAGGCAAGGTAGACATCATCAAGGAAAGCGCCGATGCTTTGGAAATGATTGTGGTTACCTTGCTGCCACGGACATATTTCGGCGAGATGTCCTTTGTGGATGATGAGCCGCGTTCCGCTTCGGCAGTGGCCAGGGGACCGGTAACGCTCTTGTTTCTTTCCACGGAGAATTTCGATCGCATTGCCGAAGATTATCCCAAGCTTGGCTTCAGGATGATGCGCAATATTGCGAAAATGATCAGTCAGCGGCTCAGGATGACGACAGGCAAACTGGTCTATACGCGGGCCTAGTTCTCCTGTGAGATCCGCGACGTTGATGAGGAAGCCGCTGCCGGGCAGGGCTTCCGGACTACGCCTGGCGGGAGGTCTCCAAAAAATGGTGCAAGCCACAGGCGGCCAATAACATGCCTTGCGACACGACGACACTTTTCGCCACTCCTGAACCTGCAAAACCGGGAATATCCCTGCTGAAAGCGGCCGGTATTTTTTTTGTGGCCGTTACCCTTGGATACGGATGGACTCTCCATTGTCCCTTCGTTCATGAAGACAAATTTTTTCTGTTATGGAATCCGCTGTTCGGACAAACCGACCAGGTTGGTTCATTTCTTTTTGAACGAACGACAGAACCCCGTCCGCTTGTATTTGCCTCTTTTTACATCAATTACTTGATCAGCGGCTTTGAAGTCTGGAGCTACCATCTGGTCAACGTGTTGTTTCACGCGCTGGCCGCCCTGACGTTGTTCGGCATCATCAGACTGAGCATACGCTGGCCCCAGTTGCGCGAACAGTACGGGGATAAACGCGACTGCTTGTCTTTGGCCTGCGGGCTCATTTGGGCGCTGCATCCGTTGCAGACCCAATCCGTAACGTATATTTCGCAGCGTTCAGAATCCCTTGCCGGACTGTTTCTGTTTTTGACGCTGTATTGCGCCATTCATTTTTTTCAGGCCAAAGCAAGCCGTTCGCGACAGAAATGGATGGTCTTTACGGGAGTCAATTTTGTGCTGGGCGTACTGTGTAAAGAATCCGTGGCTATCATTGCCTTATTCATTGTTTGCTATGAGTATGTATTCTGCCAGCTGACACGCCGTTCCATTCCCTTGTACCTCTGTTTTCTGCCTGGAATTGCGACAGCCGCTGTTTTGTATTTCTGGTTTCCGAATATCAGTGACGGCATTGCGGCAGTCAAGCTCAGCCATCTGGACTATTTTCTCAGCCAGGCAAAAATTGTCTGGCATTATGTATCCCTGGCATTCTGGCCCGATACATTGATATTTGACTATGTGCATCCGATTGATTCGTTTTCCAACGCCTGGCCGTACGTGGCCGTACTGGGCGTTTTCGCAGGCCTTGCCGTCTGGGGCGTCTGGGTCCGCAAACCCTGGGGAGCCGTGCTCGCGGGTTTTTTTTTGACACTGGCTCCCACATCGAGTTTTTTCCCCATGCCGGCGCTTGTAGCTGAAAATCGTATGTACGTGCCTTTGGCCAGCCTGGTGATACTTGCCGTATTCGGTGGGTATCACTTCGGCGTACGCCTGCTACGCATCACGATGGCTGGTCCCGACAACCGTTCCCGGACCGGTTTGATTCTCGGAAGAGTGCTGTTGATCATCTGTTGTTCATTGTTGATTGTTCTCACCGTGCTGAGGAACTGGGATTATCGTTCGGAACTCGGTTTATGGCTGGACACCATTCACAAACAGAAAGAGAATTACCGCGCGTATGCCTGGGCAGGAGCCATTCTCGTGGATCAGGCCGAACCTGAAAAGGCCATTCCCTATCTGGAAGAGTCTCTCAAAATCAAGCCGAACAGCTTCAATGCACGCCTGCATATGGGGCGGGCCATGTCCATGCTGGATCATGACGACGAATCCTTGCGCTGGTTCCGCGAGGCTCTTTCCCTGAATCCAACCAATTACCGTCTCTGCAACCATGTGGGGGTGGTGCTTTTCAACCTGGGAAACAAAGCCGCGGCCCGCGAGGTCTTCAGTGCGTCAAAACGCTTGGAACAAAATAATCCAACCGCCGACAAATATCTTTCGTTGCTTCCAGTAAATTAAAATATTTTTTCACATAGTTGCCTGTGGGATGCCCCACGCCCTCCATTTTCTTTTCTGAAATCCGTAGGCACGCGTTTCGTGTTGCTGTATACTAGCGGCAATCACGAAACAGGTTCGTTTTCCCAGACTTTTTTTCATCAGCACAGGACAGGCTGGGATGATTTTGAAAGTAGCGGCACGATTCTGGCGAAATGCTCCCGGCAGCGTATGGGATATCCGTAAAAAGGCCCTTTGGGTCAGTGCAATTTCACTGCTGGTATTGTTTTTTGTCTTTTGGCATGTTGAAAGGGCCTATAAGCTGTACATGGTGGAGCAGGAAAAAAAGAATATCCAGCAACGGTTGGAAACTGTTTGCTCGACTCTCTCCTATTCGCTGAACACGCGTTTTTCGTTGTTGCAGGGGCTCAAAGTATTTGTGGAAACGGCTCTGCAGCGAGGCCAAGTTGCTGTGGGGTTCGATACGACCTTTGAAGCGTTCGCTTCCGGACTCTATTCTTCCGCCCAGGGAATCCGTAATTTCATAGTCGCTCCGGACGGAGTCAACCGGTACGTGTATCCTCTCAAAAACAATCAGAAAGCCTTGGGGCACAATCTGCTTCAGGACAAGCGTCCGCAGGTGCTACGGGATGTGCATCGTGCAATTGATACGGGACGTATGGCTTTGAGTGGTCCTTATGAGCTGCGCCAGGGCGGTTTGGGGATGGTGGCCCGGGCTTCGGTTTTCAAGGGGGAGCAATTCTGGGGGCTGGTGTCCATGGTCATTGATATACCCCCCCTTTTGATGGAAGCAACGCTGCAGCCGATTCCTGCGGATCTCCGGCTCGCCATCGTTTCCAGTGACGGCGAAGTCTTTCATGGGGATCCGGGCGTTTTTGACGGTACGCCCGTTCGGATGCGGATGCCTTTGCCCGAAGGGCAGTGGATAGTGGCCATGGAACCTGCTGCGGGCTGGTTGGCAAGTATTTCCTGGCCGTTGCGGGTATTCAGAATATTGGGCTTGGCTGTGATGATGCTCGCGGGGTGGATAGTCTATTTGTTGACCTTTCGCCATGTCAGACTGCAGGCAACTGTCATGGAGCGTACGGCTGCAATACGCGCAGCCAATGAACAGTTGCAAAAGGAAAATAACCGCCGCAAGGAGGCGGAACAGGCCTTGTTGGAGGCCAAGGAGGCGTCTGAGGCGGCCAACCAGGCGAAATCCGCGTTTCTGGCCAATATGAGCCACGAGATCCGAACGCCTTTGAACGGCATCATGGGTATGCACCAGTTGCTGGAAACCACGCTTCTCGATGAGGAGCAGAAGCAATATGTCGCCATTTCCATTGATTCTTCCAAGCGACTGGCAGATTTGCTGAGTGATATCCTTGATCTGGCAAAGGTAGAAGCGGGAAAAATGCTGATTCAGGCCAAGCCGTTTCAGCTTGCGGAAGTGATGCAATCCGTTGACCAACTTTTCAGACTCTCTTGCAGCACAATAGGGATTACGTTTCAGGTGTATCTGGACCCGCGTTTGCCTGAGATGCTGCTGGGCGATCAGGTCCGCTTGCAGCAAATACTCAACAATCTGGTTGGCAATGCGGTTAAATTTACCAGAATCGGTTCCATTGAGATCTCGGCTTCGCTTTTGCCTGCGGCCACCAGCCCGGAAGAGTGCCGGGTGTTGTTTGCCATAACAGATACGGGCATAGGCATCCCGGAGGACAAATTAGATAGCCTGTTCGAGCCCTTTAACCAGTTGGATATGGGCGACACGCGCGCTTACCAGGGCGCCGGGCTCGGTTTGTCCATTGTGAAACGTTTTGTGATACTTTTGGGCGGGAGCCTTTGCGTCACCAGTGAAATGGGAAAGGGGACGACGTTTTTTTTATCGTTGCCTTTCTGTCAGGTGCCAGTCGAGGAAGGGGTTTTCCCTTTGCAAATGGATGCCATGGTTGTTGAGAGCAACACCTTGCGGGTTCTGGTGGCGGAGGATGACGATGTTAATCGCTACTCTCTGCAACGTTTGTTGAAGAAGGTCAGCTGCGAGGTTACAGTGGTGGAGAATGGCGCACAGGCTTTGCAAAAATTGCGGGAAGAAAATTTCGATGTTGTTCTCATGGATATCGGAATGTCTGTATTGGATGGCCTGGCAGCTGCCAGGGCCATTCGCAGCGGAGGCGCTTCGCCGGAAAAGGCGGATATCCCCATTGTGGCCTTGACCGCGTATGCCATGAAGGAAGACAGGCAAAAATGCATTGAGGCAGGTATGAATGAATTTTTAGCCAAACCCGTTGCTTTTGAAACGCTGCGCAAAGCATTGCACCAGGTGGTCAGGGGAAAACACCGGGCAACACGGACGGTGTTTGTAAAACAACGTTATCCTGCATGAGGTGGACGCGTAGTAGACACCATTGTTTGGACGTTTCCTGTCGTAGCAGGCGCATGATCCTTGATGGCCAGCGGATCCCTCTCAAGATATTCCGAGTTCAGAAAGGCAAGGAATTTGCCCACTGAATTGCATGGTGCAGAGCATAGGCAGGGTGCTTTGGGAACGAATTACGTTAAGCGTGTTTTTTTTTGAGAAGTGTCTGGTCGTCGTTTATGAAAGACCAGGTTGTTTTGTGAAAAAAAGCTTCAATCCGAGAGTGATGAAAACACCGCCGCTGATTTTTCCCAGGACTCGGGACAGGTTGATGCTTTTTCCAAAAAATGTCCCCAATGATCCGGAACAAAGGCTGACAAGCATCAGAAACAAGGTGCTGCATAGCGCGTAGCATATGCCCAGCAGAAGCATTTGCGTGGTAGCGGCCAGGTGTTCCGCCACAACAAATTGCGGGAGAAATGCCAGGAAGAACAGAGCGATTTTAGGGTTCAGCACGTTGGTCAGCATGCCTTGCATGAAGATTGTTCTGGTAGGTACGGGCGGGGAGTCCGGAGTCGGCTGTATGGGATCACGGGAGCAAATGGTCCGGATTCCAAGATAAATCAAATAACAGGAGCCCGCGTATTTGACCAAAGCGAAGGCAACAGCGGACGTACGCAATACAATGGCAAGTCCGAGCACGGCAAGAATCGTATGCACCAGGATGCCGCTGGCCACGCCCAGCGCGGAGATGATTCCCGCGCGCCGCCCTTGCGCCAAACCACGAGTTATCACGTAGAGCATATCCGGCCCTGGCGTGAGGATGAGCAACCAGGAACTCGCGAAAAACAAGCCGAGGGTGGTCCAGTTCATATCGTACTCCCTAGGGGAATGTTAACTTACCGGGAGCACGAAGTATTTAACATTCCGTTGGTCCCGGTTATAAGGACGACCACGCCGCAGGCGGGGTCAAGCGGCGATAGCCGCGCTGGAGCGGGCCGTTAAGTATTTTCCGCTCCAAGTAATAAAAGCCGGGGCGGACTCGGTCAATACTTTTTCTTGGCTGTAAAAGGGGTTGGAGAGAGGAAAAAACAATCTGGAAATTTTTTTTTGAATAGGGAAAGATGTCTCGAAAGCAGCAT
Source organism: Desulfovibrionaceae bacterium (assembly GCA_963677785.2). Classification (GTDB taxonomy): domain Bacteria; phylum Desulfobacterota; class Desulfovibrionia; order Desulfovibrionales; family Desulfovibrionaceae. Next base: position 3,073,967 of record CAXXDH010000003.1, read on the forward strand.
GGAAAGTGAGCGTGCCTGGTGCCTGCAACTACTTTATTTTTAATAAAAAATCATTCTTTGACTGGTTGTGCTTATTTTGACAAGAAAAACGTCTTGGCTGTCCTGCTTTTGAAAGCGAGAGTGCCGGTGCTCCTCAAAAGCCCCAATTGAGGGCAGAAGAATCCGTAGCGGCGTTGGTCCCTTACTGGCTTTTGGTTATCGCGCCTGTGAGATTGCAATCTGTTTTTTTGCATTGCCTTTTTTTCAAATGGCGACTCGTGGTATATAGTACTATATCACTTGGATATACTAAAGATATAGAAAAATAGTGGCTAGCCTGGAAATTCTTTATTCCCAGGGAAACAGAATCCTGTGTTCTCGTATTCCCAATGCTAGTGACATTGCACTTCAAGCAGAATTGGAACATATTAAAAGATTCGGAAGTCCCATTGTTGTTTTATTGATAAAACACAACGTGTTTGGATTTCGTAAAAAAGCGACTGTAAAAAAACACTTTGCGCTGGATTCATTGCACCTCAAGTATCGTCTGTTCAAATTCATGCGTCGGGAGTACGCCAATGGAGATTCTCTGGTCACGAAGTTGAATAAAGTTTTCACGGAGCGAAACAAGGAAGAACGCATCAGGAAGTATGAAGTGCCTTTGAAAGTGGAGACAATGCCAGAGGTTTTATCGGAGATTAAGAATAACGTATTGCATAAGCCGGTTCTTATCTTGTTTAACTCCAACGAGAGTTTGATCTGGAAGGAACAACGCAGTTTATACGGGCGCGCTTTGGTGGAGAATGAAGAGGTTCTCAGCGTGGTGGAGGTTCATTTCAATAAGCAAAGTCCACAGGCCGCTGAAACCAAAAAAGTTTTTTTCAAGTTCAATATCGGGCGCGTCCCTTCTTGGATCATGGTCACTCCGGTCAGGAAAGGGGGTATACTCAAGCCGCATTTCAGCAGGTTTGACGCGTATTGTGATAAATACTTCCTGGGAATGGTCAGCGAGGGGAGAAAAAAGTCCAAAGAAACCAAGGCCAATGAATTGGAAGAGGCCTTTGGCGCGTTCGTATCCTGGGGAATGACGCATTATGACGATCTCTGATTTGCCGCACACAGTACGGCAGGATGAGGTAAATGGTTTTGGGCACAGAACACAACGTCGCAGGAGTATGCAGCATTTCCCGGGGAAAGGCTGCTGCCCGCATTATTGTTGCGGTTTGGCTCTGGCGACCTGAACCATGTAAAGCCGGTAATCCGGATGCAGGCGCATATTGCGTTGCATGTAGTCCAGAACGTTTTTCACGGCTTCGGACTCGTTGGTGGCCTCGACCTCCATGTGCCCGTTCGATTGCCCCTCTGCATAGTAATAATGAACGTTAACGCGGTAGGTATCCATGTCAGCCCGTTTATTAAAAATGGTTACTATACGAAATACTAGACTAGCAGAGCTCAGCCAAGGCATCAATAGCAAGCGTGTGACAATGAGATTCCCATTTGAAAAATAATGAGTTTTTGTTGCGTGCTTTTGGTTGCCGAGAAAAAACACAGGCCGCAATCATTGCCGCCACCACAGAAAATAAGACCTGCAACCCAATGCGCAAGCGTCTCCCAGGAATCTCTGGCAGGGCCTGAGGCAGGCCTCAGGCCCTGAATTTTCAGCCATCAGGCATACGCGCGCAAGTGCGTATTGTTGGCCAGCTTTTTCTGCTGCATGGCCTTGATAACGTCCACGGTTGCTTCCACCACGTCGTTGATATCCTGAGTCGAGTTGCAAATTGTCGGCGAAATGCGCACAAGATCATGCCCTTTCACCGTCAGATTCGCAATGCCGAATTTATGCTGCTCGTAGACGTGCTTCATGACGTCGCCGGCAGAAATATTTGCCGGTGGTTTGAACAGAAAAACGGAACTGCGGAATGCGTCGTTGGTTGTGGGGGTGGTTATCCATTTGTACGCGGTTTTTTCCGTAAAATCAGGATAGATCTTGGGAAGATGACGAAAGAGGGCTTCTTTGACCTGGGTGCCGAGATAATGGACACGGGCTTCGATTTTTGCCGGAGATACGTTGGGATGGAACCGTCCCGTATGAAACAGCGCGGTTATCCAGGTGGAGACCAGGGTCGCGTCGTTTTGCTGTCCCAGATACGAAAAGCGTTTGGCATTGGGATTCATCTGGCCTTTTTCCGGATCGAATCCGTATGTCACCGGCGTGTTGATGTATTCGTCGTAGCCCCAGATGCTGGGGGTGAAGCGTTCGGCTGCATGGGTGCGGCCATTCATATAAATGATGCCGACCATCTTCGGACCGCAAGGCCATTTGTGGAAACTGCCGGTGATGCTGTCCACGTCCACGTCGTCCAGCTGCAGATCCAAAACGCCGAATGTCTGGGCGCTGTCCGCATGGATGTGTATCTTTTTTTTGATATTGCGCAGCTCGGCCACGATGCGTTTCATGGGCAGCAGCATGCCGCATTCGTTGGATTGCCAGGAAAGCGTGACCAGCTTCGTATTGCCTCCCGCCAAGTGCGCCAGAGGCTCCACGATATCATCTTCGCTTTGCGGGTCGGAGGGGATGAAGCCTTGTTTTTTTTCTTCCTCACTCACTTTCTGGCTGAACATTTTCGTCTGCAGCGTACGTACGGATTCCTTGCCCCAATTTTGGGTGGCTCTGCGGTAATACCAGGCATCCAGGTTGGTGGGGTGGTTGACGTCCCAGGTCAGGACGCTGTCCTCTTGCGGGTTGAAAAAGCCGGAGGTCACCAGTCCGTTGTTGATGAAGTTGTTTCCTTCCGTGGAATTGGCCACCAGGGCGAGCAGGGCGTCGGCCTTTTCGTTGCTTTTGCCCAGCCCGAACCATTCCTTCACGGCGTCCAGTCCGTAGCCGAGGCTGGCCTGGGCCAGCTCGCCGCGCCAGGGAAAGGAGATATCCTCGCGCAACATTTCCCGTACCATGTCGACCATCTGGTCTACAGGTTTGAGGCAGGGGCAAAGGTTGGCCGAGTTTACCGAAATGCAGGCGAGTTGGTTGCGCTCGTAATAGGCATCCAGCAATCGGTCCCATTCGACGTTGTTTTCCGCAGCGAGCTGGTCGCCTTTGTATTGCTGGCCTTCCTGATGCCAGGCTGCGATCTGTTGCTGGATACGTTCCAAAGCGGAACCCGTTTGTTTGGCCGGCGCGGAGCCTTGTTCAGAAGATCCTGAAAAAGCCAGCCTGGGAGCCATCATGGCCCCTCCGGCTCCCAAAGCGACGCCCATAAAAGCGCGACGTGACAATTTGTCCATTACAAACCTCCGTATCATGCTGTAACTGATAGTTGATGATCATTGAAATGAGGTGATTCACTGTTCGTTTATTTCTATTGTGCCGGTTTGTGGTTGCGATACGTCTACGTCTTGTTTTTTTGAATCTAATTTTGGGTAATCCAGAAAAACATATCTCATGCCCCATGTCCAGAGTTCGGGAAAAAAGTTCAGCTCAGTTGCCGGTGGCGGATAGTTGCTAAGGGCTGTCTCTAAAGTATTGTCTGCGACGTTTGGCTAGAATTCCACCATGCTGCGTTTTCAGAAGAAAGTGCCCCTTCTCTAATGTGATACAGATGAAAAGCAGGGCACGGCTTTTTTTGTTGGCAGGGAAAGATGACAAAGAAATCATCGTGTTGGCTTCGCCAGGTAGGAAATTTGTCTTTGAATCCGGAGTTCGCTCCGGGGCGTGTTTGCTTGCGTCAGTTGTTGTCGTAATATTCCAGTGCGGTGGGTTCGTTCACCAGGCCTTTGGGCCAGGCAACGGCAATGGAAAAATCTTCGTCGGACTTCAACGGACGCAGTAGTGTGAAGACTGCCCGGCCCCGTTGGGGAAAGTGTACGTCGAAATCAACTCCTTTGGACCCCTGGCCGTTGATGTATGCTTTGTAGCGCAGAATGGGCCGCGTGAGTTTGGGCAACGAGACCGTGGCCGTAATCCGCTCCACCGGCATGCCCCATTTCGGACCGGTGACATTCCAGACCAGCAGGTCATAGCTGTTGAAATACTGCAAGCGCCGCAGCACCATATAGGAAATGTCGTAGCGATGTTCTCCGGGCGTCAGCTCCTTGTGGGGAGCGCCTATGTAGAGCCGGTAGGTATCGCCTTCGAGCTGCAAGTTGAAGTTTTCCTTTTGGCCGTCCCGGCTGACGTCGAGGTCCAGATAATGGAGACGGACTTTGTGATTGATGTCGTCGGTAAACCATGCGGGAAATTCACGGATGATGCCGCGTTTGACATGATCACCCGTTGAAAAAATCGTGATACGCTCCTTGACCGACAGCGTGGTGTCGGCATGGATGTGGATGTCGCTGTCCAGGCGCAGTACGCGTTCCTGCTGGGCTGCCTGTGCAATGGAGGCGGGACAGGCCAGGATCAGAGACAACCAGACACAGTTTGTGAGCATAAAAAAACGCGCTGCGGCTGCGCTGAAGATTGTTCCGGAGGTGCGCAGCAAGCATTCTTTCTTGAGAAAAAGAAAAAAGGACGCAGGGCTCATAGGTATCTCGATTTTTACATAATCTTTACTTAGAATTAAGCATCGACAGAGATTATTCAAGAGTTCGCCTCCGGACACAAAGCCAGCTTCCTATTGCATCACTGGCTGGTGCATTCCAATGCGCTGGTACTTCGTAAATACCAGACAAAAAATATTCGGGAACCGTGCGATGTTCAACCGTTAATTTTTATCCGGCCCGGCACTTCCGAATCCGCCGCCTCCTGGTGTTTCCATGCGCAGGCGCATGCCTTTTGGCAACTGTCTGCTGAATTTTCCCGGGCAGGCCTCGCTTCTGCCGTTGCTGATGATGCTGTTGCTGCCGGGGGTGCCGTCCGCGCCTCCGGCCAGGCCGTAGGGACCGTGGATGCGTCGTTCGGAAAGCACCGTGGCCTCGGCATCCGCCAGGAGTTCGATTTCGCGGATCATGCCGTTTCCACCGCGCCGCTTGCCCGTGCCGCCCGTGTTTTTGCGTACGGCGTATTCCGTAACCCGGAAGGGATAGGCGTATTCCAGCGCTTCCACCGGAGTGTTCAGCGTATTGGTCATGTGCGAATGGCAGGCATCCTGGCCGTCATGGTGGGCGCTTGCCCCCATGCCCCCGGCAAGGGTCTCATAATAGGCAAAGGGCTGTTGCCGGCGCGGATCGAATCCGCCGATGGTCAGGTTGTTCATGGTTCCCTGGCTGGCTGCGGGAATGCGCTCGGGCAGAGCCTGGGCCAGCGCGCCGAGAATCACATCCACGATGCGCTGCGAGGTTTCTACATTGCTGGCGGCCACGGCCGCCGGAAACGCTGCGTCCACAATGCTCCCGGACGGCGTACGGATGCTGATGGGACGCAGGCAACCCGCATTGGCCGGGATGTTCTGCTCGGTCAGACAGCGAAAAACATAGAGCACCGCGGAAACCGTGATGGCCCGTACGGCGTTGACGCTGCCAGATACCTGGGTGCCCGTGCCGCTGAAGTCCAGCGAGGCCTGGTCTTCGGCAATGGTTACGGCCACCCGCAGGGGAATGTTCGTTGCCCCCGCGCCGTCATCGTCCAGCACATCCGCAAAAGCGTATTCCCCGTCCGGAATCCGGGCAATGGCCGCGCGGGTCATGGCTTCGGAGTACTCATTGAGACCGGCGGCGTAGTCCTTGGCCTGGTCTTTGCCGTATTTGTCCAGCAGTTCGCGGGTCCGGCGTACGCCGGTGATGTTGGCCATGATCTGCGCCGTAAAATCCCCCTCGCGTTCCAGGGGCGTACGCACGTTGTTCAGGATCAGGGCCATGAGTTCGGGGTCGATTTTTCTGTTTTTGACGATTTTGAGGGGAGGGATGATCAGGCCTTCCTGAAAGATGGACGTGGACAAGGGCATGGAGCCTGGGCTCATGCCGCCGATATCCGCATGATGGGCGCGGTTGGCCACATAAAAATCCGGGATGCGGCTTCCGGATGCAAAGACCGGGGCCACCAGGGTGACGTCCGGCAGGTGCGTGCCGCCCTTGAACGGATCGTTGAGAATGGCCATATCTCCCTTTTCCAAAGAAACCGCCTCGATGGCCGCTTTGACGGACAAGGGCATGGAGCCCAGATGCACCGGAATATGCGCGGCCTGGGCCACCATGTCGCCGGCAGCGTCGAACAGGGCGCAGGAAAAGTCCCGGCGCTCCTTGATGTTGGGCGAATAGGCCGTACGCATCAGGGCCATGCCCATTTCCTCGGCAATGGAGGAAAAGCGGTTTTTGAAAACTTCCAGCAGAATGGGGTTCAGCGTCATCCTTACTCTACTCCATACGGCGTTTTGCGGTCTGTGGTCAGGCGGGGGTGTCCCGAATCGTCAGGATCAGGTTGCCCCAGTCGTCCACCCGGCCCTGGGCAAAGGGCGGCAGCACAATGGTGGACGAATACTCGACCACGATGGCCGGACCTTGAATGGTGTTTTCGGCGAGCAGGGCGTCCCGTTTCCAGACCGCGCTTACATGCGTCCGGCCGTCGAAAATCACCGGGCGTTCGCAGAGCAGGGCGTCTTCCGGCGGAGTGGGGCCGCCGGAAGGCAGCGGGTCGAGCTCCGGCTTTTCAGGCAATCCCCCGGCCCGAAGGCGCACATTCACAATCTCCACCGGCTTGGTTGCGTTGCGGTAACCGTATTGTTTTTCGTGCTGCGTATGAAATGTTTCCACAACAGTCGGTATGGTATCCGTGCCAGCGCTGTTTTCAATGGGGGTCACCAGTTCGTAGGACTGGCCCTGATAGCGCATGTCCAGCGCACGTTCGAGCCGGATTGCGTTCTTGGGAATGCCTTCGGCCAGCAACTCGTTTTTCCCCCGTTCTTCCAGCGGGATGAAGGCCGCGTCGAGTTCCTCCGGGCGTATGGCCGCGGCGTCGCGCATAATGGTCTGGGAATAGTCCTTGACCACGTCGGCCATGAGCATGCCGATGGCGGAAAGTATGCCGGGGTTTCGCGGCACCAGCACCTGCGGGATGCCCAGCATCCGGGCCAGGAACGCGGCGTGCAGTCCGCCCGCGCCGCCAAAGGAGAACAGGCAGAATTCGCGCGGATCGAATCCCCGTTCCACGGAGATGACCCGGATGGCCCGCTCCATGTTGGCGTTGGCAATGGTCAGAATGCCCTCGGCCAGCTCCACGGGATCCAGTCCGAGCTGCGCGGCCATGGCGCGGAAAGGGGCTTCCAGGCGGTCCGAATAGAGCAGCATGTCCCGGCCGAGAAACTGGTCCGGCAGCAACCGTCCGAGAAACAGGTTGGCGTCGGTGACGGTGATCCGCTCGCCTTTGCCGTAGCAGATGGGGCCGGGATCCGCGCCCGCGCTCTCAGGACCCACCAACAGGGCTCCGCCGCAGTCCATCGACGCGATGGACCCGCCTCCGGCGCCCACCGTGTGGATATCCAGCATGGGGGTTTTGACCGGATAGTCGGCGATGCTGGTCTCCAGAGTCAGAGACAGGCCATGGTCGAGCAGCGAGACGTCCGTGGAGGTGCCGCCCATGTCGAAGGTGATCAGCCGTTCGAATCCGGCCTGCAGGCCGATTGCGCGCGCGCCCACCACGCCTCCTGCCGGGCCGGAAAGGATGGTACGGACGGATTCTTTCATGGCCGTATCAGCGGAGATGGAGCCGCCGTTGGACTGCATGATCCGCAGGGCGTCATTCTGATTCAGGTGGTCGAGCAGAAAAGTGATATAGCGGGCCATCTTGGGGCTGACGTAGGCATTGATGACTGTGGTGGAGGTCCGTTCGAATTCACGGAATTCCGCCAGAATTTCATGAGAGAGCGAAACGGACAGCCCCGTGGCGGCCAGCAGCTGCCCCATGGCCCGTTCATGCGCGGGGTTGGCAAAGGCAAAGAGCAGGCAGACGGCCACGGATTCGGCCCCGCTCCGGACAATACGTTCGACGATTTCCCGGGCCTGGTCCGGGGCAAAGGGATCGGCTTCGCTGCCGTCGGAGAGGATGCGTCCCTCAATGCCGAAGCGCAAAGCGTCCGGAACAATGGGCGCTTCCTTGCGAAAGGCCAGGTCGTAGAGCCGGGACCTGTTCTGGCGGCCGATGACCAGAATGTCTTCGAAGCCCTTGTTGGTGACCAGCGCGGTTTTTACGCCCTTGCGTTCGAGGATGGCGTTGGTGGCCACAGTGGATCCGTGCACGATGTTCCGTGCTGCCGCTTCCGTGCTGATGGCCGCCAGACCGGCCAGCACGGCTTCCGCCGGGTTGGCAGGAGTGGAAAGCAGTTTGTGCACGCGCCAGCCCGAGGCATCGCGAAAAATGAGATCCGTAAAGGTTCCGCCCGTGTCCACGCCGATAATCATTTCCCGCTCCTTTGTTGGGACGCGAATGTTCCAGGCAACCCCTTGCGACGGAACAAATGGGGGCTTAAAAATTTTTCAAGCATACAACCTCTCTCCCATTTCCAGTGAAATATTGCCGTAAAAAAGGGATAAGCTGAAAGGTTCTGCAAAACGTAAACAAAGGGGAACTCGTCAATAAGTTCGTAAAAAGCAGCATGCGTTTTCCTGCGGATCTCAACTGGCGTTCTGCAGCTTTTGTTTTTGAATGCGTTCCAACTTATTGCGCAGATCGTTGAGCCCTATGGGCTTGGAAATGTAGTCGTTCATCCCTGAATCAAGGAAGGATTCCCTGTCTCCATTCATGGTATAAGCAGTCATGGCCACGATAGGGATATTGGCATAGGGGCTGTTGGAATTCCGAATGCGCTGTGTCGTACTGATCCCGTCCAGCACCGGCATTTGGATGTCCATAAGGATGGCGTCGAAGTGTTTTTCATTGAGTATAGTCAAGGCATGCAATCCGTTGCTCGTGCAATCGACCTTATGTTTCATTTTGTGCAGCAAGCTGGAGATGGTGAGGCGACTGACCGGGTCATCTTCCACAACCAGCAGCTGTAAAGGCGCGCAAGGAACGTCAAGTGTCTTTTGAGCGGGAACATGCTCCGGAAGTGCGGGCGATGCAGGCATACCGAAGGTCACGGAAAAATGAAACGTGGTGCCTTGCTGTAAATCGCTGTCCACGCACAAACTACCGGACATAAGTTTAAGAAGTTTATGCACAATGCGCAAGCCCAGCCCCGCGCCGTGAAAAAATCTGACGTAGGAGTTTTCAACCTGGGTAAAGGATTCGAAAATATCGTCGAGTTTTTCGTGAGGAATGCCGATGCCCGTGTCCGAGACCGCGAAAAATAGAGAGCGTCTGTTCTCCTTTCGCTGGGGAAGAAGATGCGCCTCGACGGTGATTTCTCCTGTTTCAGTAAATTTGACGGAATTGCCCACGAGGTTGAAGAGTATTTGTCTGAGGCGGACGTCGTCTCCCAGGAGCAAAGGAGGAATGGCCGGGTCTGTGATGATGTTCAGCCGCAGATTTTTTTTTCGTACCTGTTGACTGAAAATGGTGTTTAACGAGTCCATAAGTTCGACAAGGTCAAAAGGGTCGTTTTTCAGGACCAGCTTATCGGCTTCCACTCTCGAAAGATCCAGGATGTCATGCAACAACCGGGTCAGGTTCTTGCAGGATTTCATTCCCAGTGCAACATATTCGGTTTGTTCGGCATGCAGATTGGTGAGTTGCAGAAGTTGCAGCATGCCGAGGACGCCATTTAACGGAGTTCGAATTTCATGGCTCATATTGGCCAAAAATTCCGATTTGGCGAAATTCGCTGTTTCGGCCTGTTGTTTGGCTTGCAAGAGCTCTTTTTCCATTTTGACCCGTTCCGCCAACTCGGTTTGCAGTTCCCTGGTACGTTCCATAACCTGCCTTTTCAGGGTTCTGTTCCAGAACAAAAACAGGAGAAGCAGGCTAAGCACCGTGCATCCGATAGCCAAAAGCAGTCGGGACATGAACAGAGGCGAGGGCCAGTAGCCGACCCGAATGGAGAGCCAAGGTTCCTGGATGGCGCGGATATCTTCGGGGGATAAGGCGTTGAGGGTTTTGTTGATGATTGAGACCAACTCGGGCCAGTCGTCGCGTATTGCCATGGCGAGTTCCAAATCCGCAATTTTGGCCGGCGCGGCAACCTTCAGGTTGGTAAGCCCATAATGCCTGATAAAGAAGACAACCACGGGCAACGCATTGATGGTTGCGTATGCATTGCCTGTGGCGACTTCTTTTAAAGAGTCCAATGTGGGAGTTTTGCTGTTAGTGATATTGAGCTGCAAATCCGGATACGATTTTTTCAATGTATTCTGTAAAACAAAGTTGCGCTGGATGCTGATTTTTTTTCCTTTAAGGTCGTTCAGCCCGGAAATATAGTCCATGTCATTTCTGGTGACGATGACCCAAGGCAGCTTTTGGTAGATTTCGCTAAAAAGCATATGCTTTGCGCGTTCTTTGGTGGGTTGAATCACGGGCACCACGTCGACTTTTTGCCTGGAACTGATGCCGCGCAGGGTATCTGACCAGGAGAGATCGCGTTCTGTCAGATAATATATTTTCAGCCCGTGAACTTCCGCAATGAGTTTAAGATATTCAACAGAGATACCGGTGATGTCTTTTTTACTGATCATGAAAGGAGGCCAGGACCCGATTCTCGTTCTGATGGATGGATGCTTGACGAGCCATTTGCTTTCAGCTTGTGTAAGGTTGATTTCTTGTTTTAGCGTTTTTGTGTCGATATATTCTTTGACAGATTTTGTATGAACAATCGTATCATTGGCAAAGATCATTATTAATATTGCCAGTGATATCGTAAGCAGTGCGAATAACAAATAAAAAAAATTTTTTTGTAGTTCTATTTTATATGTTTTATTCATTGAAAAATCCATTGCAAAAGAAAGTATAAATATGTGTTAATTTTTTTCGATACTGCTATATATACTATAAAATTTTTTGTGTCCAATTTGCTTGTGTAACAGTTGGCTTGACGTGTTATCTGTTTTAAAAGGTAAAATTGGTGTTTAAAAGTAAAATAACAACGTGGTAACAACGAATTATTCTCCCTTGTGGATGGGAGAGGACTATTGAGACAATGTAACGCGATTAATTGAAAAAAGGAATATGTTGATCAGAACAGGGGGCGAGGGGACGGAGGTTCTTTTCGACGTTCCAACTCGCGCATCTGCAATGCGGCCAGGGCCAGGGCCTGTTTCGGGGACATGCCTTTTTGCAGCGTATTGTGAATCATACGCGGCAGGATCCCCGCCGCAGCCACCTGTGCGGCCTCTGGAATGAGCTGGCCTTCCACAAAGCTGAAGCTGCGCAACGCTTCAAATCCGGCGATGATGGAACGGATGCGCTGGCGTGAATATTGGTGGAAGACGCCCTGCAGGTCTCTGGTGAAAATGTCGCTGCTCGCAATGTCCTTGAGCACGGGCAGCATGCCGCCGGGATCCATATGCAGCCAGGAGATGTAGGCCTCCTTGGAGAAGAGAAAGCGGACAAAGCGGGCCAGGGCAGCCTGTTTTCGGGAATCGGTCGTACGGAGCAGCCCCAGCGCATGGATAACGCCGTAACCGGCGGTTCGCGTGCCGTGAATGGTCGTCACCACGCCGGTGTTGTTCAACAGCGTCTGGTCAAAGGCCGTTCCGTTGAGGTTGGAAAAATTTTTGGAAGTCAAGGAGTCCGCGGCCACCGAAGGCACCGCTAGGTCGTCCATGATGAACGTCGAATAGAACATCATGGCGAGTTTGCCTTGCAGATAATAGTCGCGGCCGCGCCACCACTGCGGTCCGGGGGGCGTATACCGGGCGAGTTTTTTGTAGAACTGCAGCGTTTTCAGGGTGGCGGGCGAATCAAAGACGACCTTTCCCTCGGGATTGAATTCCTCGGCATTGACGCTCAAGGCCAGGTGGGTGAACACCTGCTCGGCGTACACATCGGCCCGGGTTCCTATCAGAATGCCGTACCGTCCGGCTTCGGGACTGTGCAGGGTCTGGGCGGCCCGGATGATGTGCGTCCAGCTGTCCGGGGGAGCCAGGTTGTACTCCCTGAACCAGTCCTTTCGGTACCAGATGCCCTGAATCCAGCCATTGTACGGGACGCCGCAAAAGGTGCCGTCCGGAAGCAGGAGTTTGTTCAACGCGCCCGTATAGAACCGCTCCCTGCCCACGGATGCGATGATTGAAGCTGCGTTGGTATTGTCCATCCAGCCTTTTTGGGAGAGCGCGACAATGATGTCGGAGCAGCAGCTGATGATGTCGGGCTGCGTATGGCTGGCCACGGCCTTGGTAATGGCGCCGGCCATGAGATTTTCTTCGACCCCCTGGACACGGATTGCGATGTCCGGATTGAAGAGCATGAACACCCGGCTCAGGTAATTGATAACGGCCATGCGCCTGGGATGCACCTCGGTGGTCCAGAATTGCAGGGGGATTATTTCCGCGGAAACGGTTGCGGCCTGGAACACCAGCGTCAGCAGCAACATCAAGAGCATAGCCGTACGGCGGGCCCGGAAAAGTAAGACTGCCAATCTGATTTCAGCGCGCATCAAAAAACCACTCCCCATCCCAGTTTTCATCCGGCGGTTGTTCAACGTATAGCAGGGTCCGGGCCAGATACCGCTCCACCAGCGGATCGCTGCCGTGTTTTTCCATGAAAGCGGAAAACGCGTTGGATGCATTGGAAAAATCCTTTGCCAGAAACAAGGCCACCGCGGCATCCCAGTCCGCGATACGCTCCACTGTTTCGGGAGCGAGTGCGAAGGGGGCCAGGAGGCATTGCGCTTCTGGCTGCGTACCGAGAAGTTCGTACACGTTGACGCGTGTCGTCGTATCCGGCACGGGGGAGAGGAGACGTCCGGCAAAACGCAGCTGGAACGCCTCGCCCAAAGCATGTTTGGTGGTTTCGCTGATCAGAATTCTGGTGCCGAGGAATTTGTTCAGCCGCTGGATACGGGCGGCCAGTAAGCAGGACGTGCCCATGGCGGTGTATTCCATTTGCTCGGAAAAACCGATGTTGCCGACAAAGGCCTGGCCCGTGTGGATTCCGATACGTGCGGTCAGTTCGGGCAGGCCCAGTTCCGTACGCAGCCCATTGAAGGCTTTCAGCACTGTCTGGCAACGCAACGCGGCCAGACAGCAGTGAAACGCATGCTGGGGATCGTCCGACGGCGCGTTCCAGAATGTCGTCAACGTATCTCCGTTGTACTTTTCTATGGTTCCGCCCGTTTCCCGCAGAACCTGGTTTATGGTTTGAAAATATCCGGAAAGGCTGTTGGCCACCTGTTCGGGAGACATGGTTTCGCTGAGCTGGTTGAACCCGTTGACGGCGCTATAAAAAATACTCAGTTCTTTGCGCACTCCGCCCAGAACAGGAGGAATGTCGTTGGAAATAAGCTTGTTGATGACAGGTTTGGGCAGGTAAGCCGCGTAGACTTTGAACTGCCTGCGCATTCGCTCCATGCCTGCGGCCAGGCTGCGTATTTCAGCAATATGCGAAGTATTGTCGATGGGGGAGTCAAGCCGCAGCACCGCCAGGTCTTCCACGGTCCGGGACAGGGTTTTGAGCGGCCGGCTGATGCGTCTGGCAGCCAGATAAACGAGCGGCAGAAACAGCAGCAGCAAGAACACGGAAACGAACAAGGTTTTCGCGCCCACGGTTCCCAAGGGCGTGATGAAGACATCCTGCGGAACGGCGATGCCAAGAAAAAGACGCTTTCCGTAGATAGGGGACAGCGCGTCGACCAGGGCAAGATAAGGGCTTCCCTGCACCTTGATGACGCGATTATGAAACGGGTGTTCGTTGTTTTTCCAGAAACTGCTCATGAGTGAGGCGTAGATGGGGTCGTCGAAATTGCCTACATTGGAAGTGACGGATTTTTTTTCACCGTTTTCCACAACCACAGTGACCATTTTGTCTATATCCGGATAGGCATACAGTTCACCGGAGGGGCCGAACAGCATGACTCTGCTGTTTTTGCCGATCATCTGCTTGCGCAAAAAGTGCGAGAGATTGGCCAGGGAAATGTCGATGCCGATGACTCCGGGGATCCTGCCTTCGAAACGTCGCGAGATGGTCATGCCCGGGAGATTGCTCTGGGCAAAAACGTATACGTCGCTGAGCACGGCGCTTTCCGTGGCGGTGGCGGCCTGGAACCAGCCGCGTTTTCTGGGATCATAAACGACCTTGGTGGTCACTTCGGAATCAACGAGGATAAAGTCCGCGTCGAGGAATTTGCGCAGTGCGTAGCGCCGGCCCGTGGGCAGATGCCCTATTGTTTCCGTATACCAGACAGCTTCCTCAGGAGCCTGCAGCAGTTTTTTCCGCTCGTTCTGGAGCAGGGAGACAATATAGCAGTCTCCATCGTTGAACGCGACGTAAATGGACGTGAAGTCAGGATTGTGTTCAAGAAATTTGAAGAAAATCTGGCTGAGCGGGTGGGAATGAATCGTGGGTTTTTCACTGAGATTGTTCAGAAAGGTATAGGAGTCCACGGTGACCACTGCCGTATCGAAGATATTCTGTGTCCGTTCGGCAATGGAGGTTCCGATTCGTTGTAGCAGCTGATGCGCGGAGGCCAGGGCCGCCTCAGAGCTTTTCAGGTATCCGTAGGATATGATGCCTCCCGCCACAACGCAGACAAGCGCGGTGACGATTGTCAAAACATTGATGGTAAGCGGGAGAATGGGTCTTTTCACTGCTTGTCGTTCCCTGGCTGTGCCGGTGCAACGGGGTTATTGGGTAAAGGGCAGGCTGAAGAGAAAAGTGCTGCCCGAACCCGGTTGACTTTCCACCCAGATTCTTCCTTTGTGGTTGTCGATGATGTCCTTGCAAATCGAAAGTCCGAGTCCGGTTCCCTGTGAAGATCTGCCCGCGTAGGATTGCTTGAATTTGTCGAAAATGGCTGTTTGCTCCTCCTCGGGAATGCCCGGTCCCGTATCCTTCACGCTGACCAGGAGCATGTTGTCTTGCCGGGTGGCGCTGCAGACAACGCTTCCCTTAGTTGTGAATTTGGCGGCATTGGAAAAGAGGTTGATGAGCACCTGCAGAATCTTTTCCGGGTCGCACAGCACGAGCGGCAGATCCGGTTCGATGCGGGTTTCACAATCCAGATGTTTGGCCTTAAACAGCGCGTATGTGACGGAAAAAGCATGGTCGATGAGTTTCTGGATAGCCTGTTCGGTAAAATGCCATTCCACTTTGCCGGCTTCGAGTTTGGCCTTGTCCAGCAGTTCGTTGATCATGCGAATGATTCTCTGGCTTTCGGAAGTGATGATCTCGATGTGTTTCAGCGAGCGATCGCAGATCTCATCATGCTTTGGCGTGCACAGTTGGGGGATTTCCTTGTGCAGCATCTGGGCGAAGCCCAGAATGGACGTAAGCGGCGTACGGAGCTCGTGGGATACGGTGGAGACGAAGTCGGAAATGAATTCGTAGGCGGCTTCTGCTTTTTCTTTTTCCTTGTAGAGCTCTTCCTGAACGATTTTTCTGGTTTCCACTTCTTTGGTCAGCAGTGCGACGGATTCCTGCAACTTTTGCGTACGTTCCGCGACTTTGAGTTCCAGCTGCGAACGCAGTTCTTCCAACTCGGAGACTTTCTTTTCCAGTTTATGGAAGACCTGTTGGGAATATTTTTTTTCAATCTGCAGTTCGCTTTCTACCGTTTTCACCGCCTCGCGCGTTTCCGCAGCCTGCCGGTTTTCGATCAGTGTTTCCAATTCCTGGAGAAGCACATGCGGCTCGAGAGGCTTGAGCAAGAATTTGTCCGCGCCGAGTTCCATTGCCAGATTGCGGTCTTTGTCATCCGTGTAGGTGGCGGTGTAAAACACAAACAGGACCGAATGCAGCTGCTGGTCCTGCCTGAGTTTTTTGCAAAGAGTGTAACCGTCCATCACGGGCATGAGAATATCCGAGACCACCAGATCCGGCTGCATCCGCAGCGCCAGATCCAGGGCGATCTGGCCGTTCTCCGCGCACAGGACGTCGTAGTCCTTTGCCAGGAGCACGGTCTCCAGCATTTTTCTTGAGTCCGTATTGTCTTCGACAACAAGAATCTTCATTTCCTGCTCCCGACGATTTCGTTGATTTGATTGATGATCCGTAGCGGGTCGATGGGTTTTTCTATGTATCCGTCGCATCCTGCCTGCAACAATTTTTTTCTGTCGCCCGCCATGGCATAGGACGTGACCGCAATGACGGGGAGTTTGGCGCTGGCGGGCGAGGCGCGCAGCATGCGCAACACTTCCGTTCCGGGAATGTCCGGCAATTGGATATCCAGAAGGATGAAATCCGGATTGCAGGTCTGGGCCATGGAAAAGCCGTCCTGGCCGTTCTGCGCCCGCATGGCTTCGAATCCATTGGATTCGAGAATAAACGTGATCAGTTCCATATTGTCGTCATTGTCTTCAATAATCAATGCGCGCATTGCTGCCGCCCCCTTTTATTCGGATTCGCTTTGGAGCTCTCTGGCGATCACCAGGGTAAAGGTGCTCCCCTGGCCTACGGTGCTCTTCACAAAGATATCGCCGCCTAGAAGATCCCGTACGATTTTTCTCGTGAGGTACAGTCCGAGCCCGGTGCCTCCGGCTTTCACTTTCAGATAGGTGTCCAGGCGCTCGAATGGTTCAAAAAGTTTGCGCATGTCCTCTTCGGCGATGCCCAGGCCCGTATCCGCTACCTTGATGACTACATTTTCCTGCACCACGCTGGTCTGGAGCGAGATCTGTCCTTTTTCCGTATACTTGCCCGCATTGCTGAGCAAGTTGATCAGGCATTGCAATACGCGGCGCCGGTCGGAATAAAGGACAATGCCGTCCGGCACGGAAAGCGTCAGCTCAATGGGTTTGTTGCTGATGAGCGAACGGATGTTGTTGACGGCTTCGTCCACGATCTCTTTCATGTCAAAGGACTCCGGAAAAATGTCGATGCGTCCGGCTTCGATTTTGGAGATGTCGATGACGTCAACAATCAGATCCAGCAGATGTTTGGCGGATTTGTAGACCCGTTCCAGCTGGTTTTTCTGAGTGGGGTTCAGTTCGCCGGAAATCCCCGAGAGGATGACGCCGGTAAAACCGATGATGGAGTTGAGCGGCGTACGCAGTTCGTGCGACATGGAGGCGATGAACATGCTCTTCAACTGGTCCAGGGCTTCAAGCCGGGAATTGGACTCAGCCAGGTCGTCGGCGTACTGCTTGCGCGCTACATCGGCTTCGAGCCGGATAATGGCGTTGGTAATGGTCTGCCCGAGAAGTGCGATGAGGTCCACATCCAGGTCGGTCCAGCTGCGTTTCGGGCTGGGAGAGCAGACGCCGATGATGCCGGTGACCACTTCGCCGCTTTTGCGCGGCAGGTCAATATACGCGTAGTCGCTTGCAGGGCGTATGGAGATGTTGTGGTAGTCGTTTGGGGATACCGTATTTTCATCGTTGGTAACCCGCAACGCGCTTGCGATCCCCAGTCCCTTTTTGATTTCTTGAATACGCCATTCCATTCCCTGGCCGGTGGGCAGCCTCCAGTTCGCATCCGGGTGGCTGGTCCACGAATAGGCGAGCACCGGAAAACCGCTTTCGGAAAAATTGTAGACATAGGCGCTGTCGGCATCCACAGTTGCGGCGATTTTTTCCAGCGCTTTGTCGATATGCTCGCTGATGCCGCTGGTGGGCAGGTTGATCATCTGGGAGGAAATGGCGCTGATGATTCCCTGGTAGTTGTTGCGAATCCGCAGTTGCCTGGTCACAGCCTTGCGCCTGGAGACTTCGCGCTGCAACAGAAAGCCCCAGACCAGCGTGCCGCCCAGAATCAATACGGCGACTATGCCGCCCCAGAACATCCACTGTCGGAGTTGCTTTGAAAATACATCCGGCTTGAATTCAAGACCCACCCAGCGTTGGGTTATGGCGTTGCGCTGCCCCGTGGAGATGGCTGCAAGTGATTTATTCAGGATGTCGACCAATTGGGGCCAGTCGGAGCGAACGCCGATAGCGAGTGTTTCCGGACGCGTGGCGGCAGGGGCGGCAATTTTGAGGTTGGTCAGGTTGAGCTGGCGTATCCAGTAGCTGGACGAGGCCAGGTTGCCGACCATGACATCGGCCTTGCCGGTGGAAACCGCCGTGAGAGTTTCCTGCAGGGTGTCGAATTGAACGTATTGCAGATCCGAATATTCCTGCAGAAATCCCTGGTGTGCCGAACCTTTCTGTACGGCCAGTTTGAGGCCGGAAAGATCCTGAAGTCCGGACAGAAAGCGTTCGTCATCGCGCGATATGAGCACCCGCTGGAAGGAAGTGTAAGGTCTGGTGAAGCGGAGAAATTCGAGGCGTTCGACGGTCTCGCCCACGCAGGGCAGAATATCCACCTGGCGTTGTTTTGCCGCTTTGATGACCTCCTTCCACTTGCGGGCGGGAGTCACCTGGAAGCGCAATCCAGTGCTTTGGGAGATGAGTTTGATATAATCAGCCGCTATTCCTTGATATTCTCCGTGCTCATTGACCATCTCGAACGGAGCGAATTCAGCGTCGAATCCGAGGCGGATCACGGGATGATCGGTTATCCACTGTTTTTCCTCTGTGGATAGCAACAGCTTGTTGTCCTTGGTATCAAAGAAGAATTGGAGCGCGTTTTTGAGTTCTTTGCCGGAAATATACGTATTTAGCAGAGCGTAATAGAATGAATTCTGATTGTCCTTGAAAGCGGTCAAATGGGCATCGATGGTGTCGATCAGTTGCCGGCTTTTGGCGGCGTTTTTGGGAAAGGCAAATTTGATCTGTACGGGATTGAAAATGATGGAAGTCTTGCGGACATGGTATTGCTCGCTGTTGCTCAAGCCGTAGAGACGATTTACCACGCCCGCGTCAACCAGGCCCGCGTCCAGCAGGGAAAAGACCTCATCATAGGAGTTGACTTCCACATAGGTGCAGGGAATGTTGAATTTTTTCAGCAGACTTTTGATGCCCTCCGCCCCTTGCGTATGGATGCTTTTACGCATGACCGCGATGGTGGCGCCGTTGAGTTCCAGCAAGGTCTCGTATTTTTTTGCAAAGCTCGAGTATACGGTTCCCCAATTGATGAACACGGCCTCCTTGTTGAAG
This sequence comes from Desulfovibrionaceae bacterium, assembly GCA_963677785.2. Classification (GTDB taxonomy): domain Bacteria; phylum Desulfobacterota; class Desulfovibrionia; order Desulfovibrionales; family Desulfovibrionaceae. The sequence goes on from CAXXDH010000003.1 coordinate 3,092,942, forward strand.
TCGAACTGTTTGCCGCGAGCCGGCGAATAAGCCACATCCACCATGATGTCGATCTGATTTCTGGAGAGCCTGTCCAGACATTGTTGCCAGGTGCCGGGAACGTATTCGAGTTTCCAGTTTTCCGTCCGTGCGATACGCTGCAGCAAATCGGGAAACAGCCCCTTGTAGTCGCCATGAGTGTCGGAGAAAATTTTGGGGTAGTTGTCGTAGGCGCCGACTTTTACAATGGTCTCGGCCCCGGCAGGGGGCGTAGCGTTCATTAGACCAGCTGGGGCAAGGCAGAGGACGGCAACAATTAAAAAAGTAATTCGGATGAAGAACATGGTAAAATGCGTGCCTTCCTTGAAAGAGTAAATGTTTTCCTGTATAATAAAAAATAAAAGAGCATAAAAGAAGATTTTGTCAAGGTGAAAGTCTCGTGGAGCTCTGGTTCGGGGGTTTTTTGCCAAATTGAAAAAAAGGAACAAAGCCGGAACAGGCGGGGAAAGGCCGTTTTCAGTGGGTGCGAACCGTTTGCAGCGTTACAAAGAGATTACATCGTACGATTTGAGGGTTTTCATTGCGTAAAAAATGGCTATAGTAAAATAGACGGCAGATTGTTTACTGAGCCGGCCAGGCTCCTGAAAGAAAATCTCCGGATCGGATCCGGAAATTCACGAGACGTATGGAGGCGCAGAGTGCGTGTTTTGTTTGGCTTGTTTCTCTTGACCTTTCTTCTGATGCCGGCCGCGGCCCAGGCCGGAAACGGCGCTGCGAATGGAGTGCAAGAACGAATAATCCGGGTTGCCGACACCAAGCAGCCCGATATTGAACTATTTGTTACGCAGTGGTGCACATACTGCAACATGGCCAGAGCATACCTGGATCAGAAAGGCGTGGACTATGTGGTTCACGACCTGGAAAACGATCCGGATGCGGTCAGACGTAAGCTCGTATTGGACAATGGCGGGTTGGGCGTGCCCTTTGCTCTGATCTATGGAGTGCCCGTACGTGGCTTCTCTGAAATTGCCTATGACAGAGCTCTGCAGCACGGTCATCAAGTCAATTGACAATACTTGAGCTCCCATTAACAAAGCCCGGCTACGTAACGCCGGGCTTTCGTTTTTTTGTGGGACAGGAAATGGCCGTGAACTTTTTACTTCACCAGGTCCTGCATGCAGTCGATGCCGATCTGGAAAAAGGCGTCCAGAGTCAGGTCGATTTTTTCGCATTCGCGGATCCGGTTGCGGTCCACGTTGGCCGCAAAGGCCTTTTCCTTCATTTTCTTTTTTAAGCTTTTGGGTTTCATGCCCGACATGCCGTCCGGGCGGACGAGCGCGTTGGCCGAGATCAGGCCTGTCGCGGTTTCCGCGGCTCGTAGGGCGAAATCAAGCGTACTCTTGGGTTCGACGCCGGTGCCTTCGGTATTGTGCGCGCGAATGGCGTAGAGCGCTTCCTCCGGCAGTTCCCCTTCTAGCAGTTCCATGGCTTTGAGGCCGTGCTGCGCGGGGTCGTCTTTGGTCATGGGAAAATCAATGTCGTGCAGCAGGCCGGACAGAGCCCAGAGTTTCTCGTCCTGATCCAGCTGACGGGCCAGTCCGCGCATGATGGCTTCGCTCTGCAGCGCGTGATTGATAAGGTGTTCGTCGGGATTCTGCGCGCGCAGGAGCTCCAGCGCGCGTTCGCGGCTCAACATGACGCTTCTCCTTCTGATGGTGTTCTTTTATATTTTGTGCTGCAGGCAAGATAGGACAGGAAAGCGGGTGGGGCAAGGTCTCGCTACGAATTGGGAAAAATGCTGCAAAGTTCTGGAAAGGGAATTGCGAGGGGGAAAAGCTCTTGAAAGAGCTTTTCCCCCTCAATATTTTTTAAATAATCCCCACCGCATCCGCCGGGACCCAGCCGATTTTGTCCGGGCCGAAGCGAATTTTGAACCAGCCGTTGGTTCGGGCGGCCACGCGGACTTTGCTGCCGGCGTGCAGTTCGAAGAGTTTTGTGGCGTCCTCGGTCCGGCCCGAGCGTACGGGCGTCTGGGCATTGAGCAGGATGCCTTGTTTGATAAAAGCCTGTTCATAGAGCTGGTAGCCCGCGGAAGGCGCCAGCAGCAGCACGGCAACCAGCGCAGCGGAACGCAGTCCGCGCAGCAGGCGGTTGCGGCGGAACAGGCAGACGCCCACCAGCAGCCAGAGCGCCAGGTTGGCGCCGATGGCGGCCAGCTGCAAAGTACGGGGCGTGAGCACGTCGCACCAGAAGAACAACACCCGCCGCAGCGGTCCGGCCTGGGATTCGCCCGCGTCCTTGACCAGTGAACGCGCGTATTCGAGATTGAAACGCAGGTCCGGGTCGTCCGGGGCGAGCCTGGCGGCCCGTTCGTACCAAAGCAGGGCCTGGCCGAGGTTTTTGGTTTTGAGATAGGCGTTGCCCAGGTCGTAATACAGGGCGGCATTGGCCGCGCCGTGGGCGGCCACGGCTTCGAATGCGGTTATGGCCGCGGCGTAATCCTTGTTGTTGTAAGCTTTGACCCCGTCCACAAAATCCGCCGGCGTTGCCTGGGCCGTACGGGCGCCAAGCAGGCAGAGCAACAGGGCAAGCGCGAGTGTCCGGCGAATCATGCGCACAACTCCTTGACCATGGTTCGTACGTCGTTGATCAGGCTGTCCAGCTCGCTGGAGCCCGACCCGCCGTATTGGGCGGCGTCCGCTTTCTGCATCAGGGCCACGACAGCGGCTGCCCGCTCGGGCGTTACGCCGTGGCTGAGCAGGGCTTCCCGGGCCTCTTCATAGGTCAGTGAGCTGCCGTCCCGGTCCGTACGGGCGAAAATAGCCGCAACCAGCGCCTTGGCGCAGTGTCCGGGAGCCGCGGCTCTGGCCGTGGCGTCCTTCTGGATGGCGCATCGGGCAGCTTCCTGCAGTGCGGCCTCGGCCCGACGCTGCAACAGCTTGCAGCGGTTTTCCTGCGGGCGCAGATAACGTTTGCCCAGCAGCAACAAAAGCACCAGAACCGGCGGCAGGGACAGCAACAGCAGCGCCAGCTCAGGCGTAAAGGGGCGGCTGTCGTCCAGGGCTTCGAGTCCTTCCTTGAGCGGTAGGATGTCCTTGTCCAGGTATTCGACCTGCTGTTTGTCGGCGTGCGGCAAGGGCTGCACCGGCGCGGGCGTGGCGATTACCGGTGTTTCCGCGTGCGCGGCAGGCGACACCGCCAGCTGCAGGGGCCTGGTACGCAAGGTTTCGTAGGCGTTCTTTTTGGTGTCGAAATACACCAGTTGTGTTTCCGGAATCGCGTACGTTCCGGGCTGCAGCGGCACCAGGGCCTGACGGAAGATTTTCTTGCCCACAACGCCCGTGGGGTTGGCCGTGACGGTTTCCTCGGGCTTTTCCTTGTAGACTTTCAGGTCCTTGGGAATATCCAGAGCCGGTTCGCCCGCGTCGCGGATGTTGCCCAACCCTTCGAGATTCAGGCTCAGCATGGCGGAATCGCCCATACTGATGCTGTTTTTGTCCAGCGTGGCCTTGAGCAGAAAGGAGCCGACCAGTCCGGAAAAGGGCTGTTTGCCGGAATAGGCGGGCAACGGGCGGACGTCCACGGTGACAGGCCGGCCAGTGGTCGTACGCGGCACGGTCTGCAGGCCGCCGAAGAAGTTGTCGTCAAAAAAACTGTCGAACGGCGTACGCCTCCGGTTGCGGATACGTTGCGGCACCTCGTAATGCAGGGTCGCAGGGCCGATGGTGAAGGTCCCGGCCTGTTCCGGAGTGAGCAGATAATGGAATTCCGTCACAGCATAACCGCGGTTGTTCATTGGGGTTTGGTATTGCTTCACGTCATCCAGCTTTTTCACGGAAAATCCTTTGAAGTCCGGATCCTGGAGGCGCGGGTCGCGGATGCCTTCGCCCACGTAGACCTTGAGCGTATACAGGAACTGCTCGTGCACGTAGGGCTGCGGATGCGAGATTTCCGGCAGCAGCATGATGGTCTCGTCACTGGCCGCAGCCTGTGGATCCGGGGGCTGGACCGTGTTGCCGGAGCCTGCCGCACCCCCGCGGGGGGTGCGGTAAAGCCTGGTGTTGGTGCCGCTGGCGCCGTCAGCCACGTTTACCGTGAATGTGGGCGTATTGAAGGTCTGGCCATCTACGTCCACGGACAGCGGCGGAATGGTCAGCTCGCCAGTCTTGAGGGGGGTAAGACCGATAAAGTACGAGCTGGTTCGTGAGGCCTTGAAGTTGACGATATTCAACCGTGTGCTCGTGCTGCGCCCCACCACCCGGAAGTCTCCGGAGGTTTCCAGGGGGCCCAGGTCGATGTCTCCGTCGCCGTCCTGGATATTGATGGTCAGCGAAAGGGTTTCCCCCATTGAGAGCTCCTGCCTGTCTATGTTGGCGGAGACCTCAGCCCCCCACGCAATGCGCGGAACGAACAGCAGGATGAGAACGAGTAGGCATATGCGGCGCATCACCAATCCTTTTCCACCCGTCGGGGTTGATAGTTCGGAAGCATGGCGCGGCCTGGCTTGTCCTGCAGCCTGTTGAGAGGCGAGCTGACGGAAGCCTTTCCCGCGTTTTTATCTTCTGGTTGTTTTTGTTCAGGCTTGGCCGCGGACGCTTGAGCAGCTTGCTGCTGGTCGGCTTTCTCGGGTTGTTGCGGCTGCTGCAGGTCTTTTTTGTCCATACGGGAGCCGAACTTGGGATCCTCCTGGTCCTGCTTGGGATCCTGTTTCTGCTGCTCTTTCTGCTGCTGGGCAGAGCCGCTGTCGGGCTGCTGCTGTTGGTCCTTGTCCTTGTCTTTGTCCTGTTGCCCCTTGTCCTGGTTATCCTGTTTGTCGTTTTTGTCCTGCTGCCCCTGTTGCTTATCCTTATTGTCTTGATCCTTCTTATCCTTGTCCTTGTCTTTGCCCTGTTGCCCCTTGTCCTTTTTGTCCTTCCGGGATTTGTCGCCCTTGTTCTTGTCGGACTGCTGCGGGTTGTCGCAGCTTTTGGGCTGTTCCTGCTGAAGCTTCTTTTTCACGAATTCCAGATTTTTGCGCGCGTCTTCGTCCTTGGGATCCAGCTGCAGGGCTTTCTCGTAATAGTGCACGGCTTCAGGAAGCTGGTTCAGGCGATAACTGGCGTTGCCCATGTTGTAAAGGGTCCGTTCGGCCAGTTGCTGCGATTCCGGCGGCAGCGCGACGGTTTTGTCCGCGGATTGCCCTGGCTGTGCTGGAGCGGATGTATCCACCCGGGGCGCTTGCTGCCCCAGGGGAGCGGAGGGCATCCGGCCTGGCGCGGCGCCTGGTTTGGCAAGTTGTCCGGGAAGCTTGGGAGCCGCAGGCGGAGCCGCAAGGCCCGCGTCCGTGGCGCCGGGAATCCGTTCCAGGGCGGCCTGATAGTTGTTCAGGGCGTCTTTGTAATGTTCGAGTTTATAATGCGCGCCGCCCACGTTGAAAAGCAGGGTGGGGTTGTCCGGATCGTCGATCTGGGCTTTCAGAAAGGCGTCCAAAGCGGTTTTGTAATCATCCTTTTGAAAGGCTTCCACACCCTTTTTGATGTCCGCATGGGCGGCGTGGGCCGTGCCGGAACTGAGCGCCAGCACCAGCAGCAGCCCGGATCCGGCCAGAAGGGCGAACATGGCCAGTTTGATGGCAGTGGAGTTGCCTTGGTTGGTCGCGCCATTGGAGCCGTTGCGGAGTCCGTTGACGCGGCGCGAGGCCGGAAGCAGGAGCTCGAGCAGCAGGAAGAACACGGCCAGGCCCAGGAACCACTGGTAACGGTCGGTGTAGAGCTTGCGGCGGTTGGTCTCCAGGGTGGAGCTTTTCATGCTGGAGCGGATCTGCTGCTTGTAGATGGCGTCCAGGTCCATGTCGCCGGTGACCGAGCGGACATAAGATCCGCCGGTGATGGCCGCGACCTTTTTCAGCGTGTCTTCGTCCAGGCGCGTATGCACGGTGTTGCCGGAGGTGTCTTTGGTGAATCCGCCTTTGCCGTCGGGTACGGGCGCGCCTTCGGGGCTCCCCACGCCGATGCAGAAGATCTTGATGTTTTCCTCGGCGGCTTTTTTGGCGGCGTCAATGACGCCCGGCGTGGTGCTTTCTCCGTCGGTGATCAGGATCACGGCTTTGTCCGAGTTGGCTTTGGTGGCGAACGCCTTGACCGAGGTGTTGATGGCTCCGGCCAGGTCAGTGCCGCCCACGGGCAGGAAGTCCGGCGACAGGGCGTCCAGGAAAATGTTGAACGCACTGTAGTCCAGGGTCAGCGGGCATTGCAGAAACGCGGTTCCGGCAAAGGCCACCAGGCCGATCTTATCGCCCTGAAGCATGCCGAGCAGGTCAAGGATTTCGCGCTTGGCACGCTTGAGCCGGTCGGGTTTGATGTCCGAGGCCAGCATGCTTTTGGAGCAGTCCAGGGCCACTACCAGGCTGACGCCCTTGCGCTCGATGGTCTGCCAGGTGTAGCCGTACTGCGGCCCTGCCAGGGCCACCACCAGAGAGGCCAGGGCCAGCAGCAGCAGGACGGATTTGACTATCCGGCGGCCTGGAGCGGCGCCAGGCGCGATACGGGCCAGGGCCTGGGAGCTGGCAAAGCGCGCGAGTATTGAACGGCGGCGCTTGTGCGTATGCCAGACCAGCAACAGCAGGACGGGCAGGGCCCAGACCAGGAAGAGTAATTCAACGTGCGCGAACTTCATGGCACCCTCAGATAACGTGTATTGGTGAGCAAAACCCAGAGCAGCAGCAGGACAAACGCCGGCCAGACAAGATAGGGGTAGAGGTTGTCGTACTCTGCGAAGGTTTTCATCTCGACCTTGTTTTTTTCCAATGAATCAATGGTGTCATAAATCTTTTTCAATCCGGCGGTATCCGTTGCGCGGAAATAGAGCCCGCCGGTTTCCTCGGCGATTTTTTTCAACGTGGTTTCGTCAATGTCCACCTGCTGGTAGACCACGCGGTTGCCCAGCATGGTCTGCACCAGGAAGGGCGCCGGTTTGTCGCCGCCCACGCCTATGGTGTAGATCTTGACGTTTCTGTCCTTGGCGATACGCGCGGCGGCCTCGGGCGAGATCTCCCCGGCGTTGCTGCGGCCGTCCGTGAGCAGAATGATGACGTTGGACTTGCTTTCGATGTCTTCAAGCCGCTTCAGGCTGATGCCCAGGGCGTCGCCCACGGCCGTGCTTTTCCCGGCCGAGCCGATGGCGATGCGGTCCAGGGCCTGGACAATGGCGTCGTAATCACGGGTCAGGGGCAGCTGCGTATAGGCCTCGGAGCCGAAGACCACCAGGCCGATACGGTCGCCCCGGCGTTCGCCGATGAAGTCACGGGCCACGCCTTTGACCGCCTCGAGCCGGTTGAGCATTTCGTCTTTTTGGGCAAAGTCCAGGGCCGCCATGCTCTCGGAAACATCCATGGCCAGGACGATGTTGATGCCCTCGGACTGTATGGTGACTTCCTCGGTGCCCCATTGCGGACCTGCCAGGGCGAAGATGCAGAGCAGCAGGGCTGCGTATTTGAGCGCATCCACCGCTGGGGCGAAACGGATCCAGGGCGAGACGCGGCCGGTGGCGCCGCCGAATACCCCGGCGGCGGGCACGCGCAGCGTCGGACGGACCTTGGCGCGCCGGCGGTACAGGGGCATCAGCGCCGCGGGCAGGAGCAGCAGAAGCAGCGATGGTTCGGCGAATTTAAGCATCGGGTTGCGCCTCCGTGTGTTGACCGGACGAATCCTTCTTGTTTTCCTCGTTCTTGTCCGTTTTGCCTTGAGGGGTCGTTTCCCTGGATTCTTCCTCGGGCCGCGGTCGCGTGGTATCCACCACGTCGCGGACAAAATGCAGGTCCTTTTGCATGGCTTTCTCGTCCATGGACATGCCCGCGTACTTTACCGGGTCCGAACGTTTCAGAAAGGATTTGGCTTCCTGGATCAGGACTTTGTCCAGCGGCAGTTTGTCCAGGCTGGGCGCCAGTTCCTCAGTGGTTTTTTCCAGGGCGCGCAGTCCGAGTCCGTTTTCAATATAGGCCCGGAAGACATGGGACAGCTGGAAGTAAAACTCGCGGGGCGCATGGCCTGCCTGCTGGATGGCGTCCAGCGCGTTGTTGGCCACCATGAACGGCGGCAGCGGCGGCGGCGTTTTGCGGGCGCGTTTTTTCTTCCAGAGCCAGATGCACAGGGCCGCCAGGGCGAGTGCGGCCAGGATGCCGAGCAGCCAGTAGAGCCAGGTCAGGTCGTATTCCGGCAGCACGGGCGGCTTGATGTCGATAATATCCGTCATGGCTCCATGAGCTCCTTGCGCGCCGTGTCCGGCCTGCCCGGCCAGGCCGGGAAGCTGGGGAGGCGCCTGCATGGCCGGCGCAGCCGGTGCTGCGCCCGGAAGAGTACCTGGTGCCGCTACTGGAGGCGTAGTTTGTGCGTATGCTGTGGCCATCAGCGGATCCTCTTTTCGCGCGTCCGGAAAAACGCGTGCAGAACGTCTGCCGGGGAACCGTCCGTGGAAAGCTCCATGCTGTCCACTTTGGCGCGGCTGAGTTCCTTGCGCAGGGCTTCCCGGCGCCGGTTTTGGTAAGCGGTATACGCCAGGCGCGTCTGTTTGTCCGAGCAGTCCACCAGGGCGGTCTGTCCGGATTCCAGGTCTTCCACCTCGAAAATACCGGCTTCGGGCAATTGAAAGTCCGCCGGGTCGTTGACCACCACCGCTATGCAGTCGTGCCGCCGGTTGGCCCGCTTCAAAGAGTCCGAATAGTTCTGGGCCAGAAAATCCGAAATGACGAAGGTGACCGCGCGCTTGCGCATGACCTTGGAAAGAAATTCCGTGGCGCAGGCAATGTCCGTGCCCTTGCTTTGGGGCGTGAAGCTGAGAATTTCCTTGATCACGCGCCAGACGTGGGCGCTGCCTTTTTTGGGCGGAATGTATTTTTCCACCTTGTCCGTGAACAACACCGCACCCACGGTATCGTTGTTGCGAATGGCGTTGAAAGCCAGGACCGAGGCGATTTCCGTTGCCGTGTCCCGCTTGAGGTTGTCCGTGCTGCCGAACAGGCCGGAGGCGCTCATGTCCACCAGCAGCATGATCACCAGCTCGCGTTCCTCGCGGTAGAGCTTGATGTACGGGCGGCCCATCCGGGCCGTGACCTTCCAGTCGATGGATTTGATCTCATCGCCTGGCGAATATTCGCGTACTTCTTCGAATTCGATGCCCGAACCGCGGAATACGGAGCGGTAATGGCCGGACATGGCCGTGTCCACGGCCTTGGCGCTTGCAATATGAATACGCTTGATCTTCTTGATCAGATCGGGCGATAGCATTTTTTAACTCCAGCCGTTAATTGAGATTAAACGACAAAACGTCGTGGGGCTCCGCGCCCCACACCCCCGCCAGGGCAGCGGCCCTGGACCCGGATAGATGAAGGGACAATTGCATTCTGCCTGGGACAGATAGTCTGAGGAGATGTAGTTGTGTCTTCAAGGTGACCCTCCCCCTTATCGAACTAAAAGTTTTGGAGATTCTTAGGAACTTTTTTTCAAAAAGTTCTTACCCCGAGGACCTGACGTACAGCTAAGGGCACGTAAAGCCGCCGGAGCGTTCTTTTTTTACGCTCAGGGTACTTCAATCGTATCGAAAAGGGTTTTGATCACGTCGTCGCTTGTAACGTCTTCGGCTTCGGCCTCGTAGCTGAGGATGATGCGGTGCCGGAGCACGTCCGGGGCCACGGACTTGATGTCCTGCGGCGTGACGAACGCGCGGCCCTGCAGAAAGGCGAAGGCCCGGGCGGCGCTGCTCAGAAAAATTGTTGCACGGGGCGAAGCGCCGTATTCGATCTGCGGGGCAATGGCATCGAGTCCGTATTTTTCCGGTTCGCGGGTGGCGAAGACGATGTCCAGAATATAGTTGAGCAGTTTCTCGTCCAGCATGATCTGGGAGATCAGTTCGGCGATTTCATCGATCTGTGCCGTGGTCAGTACGGAGTTCAGTTCGATTTCCTTTTCCGAACCATAACGCTTGGCGATTTCGCGTTCCTCGTCGCGGGTTGGATAGTCTACCTGCAACTTGAGCATGAAGCGGTCTACCTGGGCTTCGGGCAGCGGATACGTGCCTTCCTGTTCGATGGGGTTCTGGGTGGCCAGAACCAGAAAAGGAGCGGGCAGGGAAAAAGTCTGGCCTCCGATGGTCACCTGGCGTTCCTGCATGGCTTCCAGCAGCGCGGATTGCACTTTGGAAGGCGCCCGGTTGATTTCGTCCGCCAGAACGATATTATGGAAGAGCGGGCCTTGCTTGATGGAAAATTCGCCGGTTTTTGGATGATAGACTTCGGTTCCCAGGATGTCCGCCGGCAACAGGTCCGGGGTAAACTGAATGCGTTTGAAGGACGCGTCGATGGTCTGGGACAGGGCCTTGACCGTAAGGGTTTTGGCCAGGCCGGGCACGCCTTCGAGCAGAATGTGGCCTTTTGTGAACAGGCCGATCAGCAGCCGGTCGACCAGGGCCTGCTGTCCGACCAGGGCTTTGGCCATTTCGTTGCGCAGGCTGTTGCAGAGCAGCCCTTTTTCCTGGATACGGGCATTGAGTTCTTCGAGCATGAGCTTTCTCCTGTGGGATAGTTCAGTACAAACGTTTTTTACCAGTAAGGTTGTAAAGAGAAATAGGAGCGCCTCCTTTCAGAAAACTTTCAGGGAAATTACACAATTGAAATGAAAGAAGGAAACCCGGATCTGGGTATAGCTTCGGGCCGGAGCGGATGCAAGCCCGGCCTGAAAAACACGGCGCGGCGTTGCCTATTTTCTCTGGGGTCTTATAGAATCAGGAAGCATTTACAATCACTACTCCACGGACTAAGGAATATTGGCTTGCGAAAGAATGTTGTCGCAAAAGAACCTCACGTATGATCTGGAGAATCTGAATGGATAAGAAGACACGGTTTAATGTCTGGTACGTAGTGCTGGCCATTTGGGGCGTTTTGTTGCTGCAGAATCTTATTGTGGCCCAATACCGGCCCAAAGTTATTCCGTACAGCGATTTTTTACAGGCGCTGAGTGAAAACCGGGTGCTGGAAGTGGCTGTGACCAACGACGCCATTTCGGGAAAAATGCACGAGAACAAGGCCGTCCACAAGGAGGGCAACCAGACGTCCGACGAGGATGTCATCAATTTTACCACCGTACGCGTGGGGCATGATCTTTCGGAAAATCTGTCCAGGCACAAAGTCGTTTTCCGGGGCGAGGTGGAAAACACCTTTTTTCAGGATATTTTGTCCTGGGTGGTGCCCATGTTTTTGTTCTTCGCCATCTGGGTCTGGCTGATGAAGCGGATGAATCCCAACGCGGACATGCTGAAAATAGGCAAGAACAAGGCCAAGATTATTGCTGAAAAGGATCTGGATACGCGTTTTAGCGATGTGGCCGGGTGTGACGAAGCCAAAGAGGAACTGCAGGAGATCATCGATTTTCTGAAGCATCCGTCCTATTTTGAGGATCTGGGCGGCAGGATGCCCAAGGGCATTTTGCTGGTGGGCCCTCCCGGAACCGGTAAAACCCTGCTGGCAAGAGCCGTGGCCGGTGAATCCGGAGTGCCTTTTTTCAGCATGAGCGGTTCGGATTTTGTGGAAATGTTCGTGGGCATGGGCGCGGCCCGTGTTCGCGATCTGTTCGCCCAGGCCCGTGAAAAGGCCCCCTGCATTATTTTTATCGACGAGCTGGACGCCATAGGCAAAGCGCGCGGACAGGCTGCCATAGGCGGCCATGACGAACGCGAGCAGACCTTGAACCAGCTGCTGGTGGAGATGGACGGATTCGATCCGCGCGTGGGCGTGGTTATCATGGCGGCCACCAACCGTCCGGAAATTCTGGACCCCGCCTTGCTGCGGGCCGGACGCTTCGACCGCCACGTGCTGGTGGACAAACCGGATTATCTGGGACGCGAGCAGATTCTCAAGGTACACGCGCGCAATATCAAATTGGGCGAGGATGTGGACCTCAGCCTGATCGCCAGAAAAACACCCGGATTTTCCGGCGCGGATCTGGCCAACGTACTCAATGAGTCGGCTCTGCTTGCCGCGCGCAAGAAGAAAAAAGAAGTCAACATGAGCGAGCTGGACGAGGCCGTGGACCGGATCATCGGCGGGTTGGAAAAGAAGAACCGCGTCATCAACGCGCGCGAGAAAAGGATTGTCGCCTGGCATGAAACCGGCCATGCGCTGGTCGCGGCATTGACTTCCGGCTCCGACCCGGTGGAGAAGATATCCATCATCCCGCGCGGCCTGGCCGCTTTGGGGTATACGCAGCAGCGCCCCACCGAGGACCGTTATCTGATGAGCAGGTCCGAGCTGATCGGCAAGATCGACGTGCTGCTGGGCGGCCGCGTGGCCGAGAAGCTCACCTTCGGGGATGTGACCACCGGAGCCCACAACGACCTGCAGCGCGCAACGGACACGGCCAGGGCCATGATCGCCGAATACGGCATGGGCGAAACCCTCGGACTGGCTACATTTCCCAAGCAGAACCGGCCCGCGTTCCTGAGCAATGAAGCCTACCAGGGCAGCTCGCGGGAATACAGCGAGGAAACCGCGGCCAAACTGGATCATGAGCTGAAGCAGTTGCTGGACGAACGCGAGGCCCACGTGGAATCTCTGCTGCAAACGAACAAACAGGCCCTGGACAGTGTGGCGGAGCACTTACTGGAGAACGAGGTACTCGCGTCCAAGGAATTCCTGGATCTGCTCAAAGAAAACGGGGTGACTCCCGTCAACGGCGAAGAAGAAAACGCCTGAGGGAGGATGACTATGCGTGTCTCGGCTACATTTCTTGCCTGCCTGATACTGGTCTCGTGCGCTCTGGCAGGGAGTATCGCGTACGCGGCGGATGACAAAGCCCCTGCGGCGGACAAGACGGCGAATGACAAAGCGGGTGAGTCCGTGGTGGAAACGTCGCACGAACTCCGTATCGGGGAACAGACCCTGCATTACAAGGCCCGGGCAGGCGAGCTGCTGGTGGAGCATGCCTCCGACAAGGCCAACGGCCGCTTCTTTTTTGTGGCTTACGAGCTGGAAGAGGCGGGAGGAAAGACGGACCGTTCCCAACGGCCCATCACTTTTGCCTTCAACGGCGGGCCAGGGGCGTCCTCTGTCTGGCTGCACATGGGGTGCATGGGACCCGAGCGGCTGGCCATGAGCCCCGAGGGGGACACCTTGCCGCCTCCGGCCAGACTGGTTTCCAATGAGCAGACCTGGCTGCCGTTTACGGATATGGTGTTCATTGATCCCGTGGGAACGGGCTACAGCCGGGCCGAGGCGCCCGACGGCAAGGGCAAGACCGCGGACGGCAAAGCATTCTGGGGCGTCCAGCAGGATGTCGACAGCGTAGCCGAATTCATCCGCCTGTATCTGACGCGCTACCGGCGCTGGTCATCGCCCAAGTTCCTGGCGGGTGAAAGCTACGGAACAACACGCGCGGCAGCTTTGAGCCACTATCTCATGGACAAGCAGGGCATCGCGCTCAACGGCGTGACCCTGCTGTCGCCCGTGCTGTCTTTCGACACCATCTGGGGCGACAGCATGCTGGCTTCCGTGCTGGAGTTGCCGTCCTTTGCGGCCTCAGCCCAGGCCCACGGCCTTGGTGAGTATGCCTCGCAGTCTCTCCAACAGGTGGTCGACAAAGCCAAGGCGTATGCTTCGGGCCCGTACCTGGAGGCGTTGTTCAAGGGCAGCGCGCTTTCGCAAGAGCAACGGGAAGTCCGCAACAAGCAGGTGGCGGCTTTTACCGGCCTGCCGCTCGCGGATGTCGCACAGCAGGATGGTTCCATCCCAGTGGTCTATTTTCTCAAAAATCTGCTGCGCAAAAAGAGGCTGCTGCTCAGCCGCTACGACGGCACCATCACGGGGATTGACGCAAATCCGGAGAACCCCTTCCATATGGCCTACGACCCGAATCTGGATCTGATGGGGGCGGCCCTGTCGGAAGCGGCCAACGCCTATTATCGGGAAACGCTCGGGTATACGAACAATACGCCCTACGAAGTGATCAGCAACGAGGTCAACAGCACGTGGGACTGGTCCAGCGGGCTCCACGGAGGGCAGGGGTTCATCAATACGGCGGACGACCTGGCCGTGGCCCTGACGGCCAATCCGGCATTGCACGTATTTATCGGCTGCGGTTATTACGACATGACCACACCCGGCTTTGCCACCGAGTATACGCTCAACCACATGGATCTGGCTCCCGCGGTACGCGAACGGGTGGACTTGCGCAACTACCTCGGCGGTCATATGTTTTATGCACATGAAAAGGCATTGAAACAATTCACCGCCGATATCCGGAAGTTCTATTCTCAAACACTGCGGACGAACTCCCCGAGCGGCGGATAAACGCTACGAGGAGGCGAAGCTATGAACAACACGGCTTTGCACGGACATAAACTGCAGAATTTTCTGCAGACTATTTTATTGCTGGCGGGCATGGTGCTCATTCTCAGCACGCTCGGCTGGATGTTTTTCGGGCTGGACGGCATCCTCTGGGCTTTTTTTCTGGGTCTGGTTGTCTTGCTGTTTACTCCGCGGATCACGCCCAGGGCCATGCTGAAGGCCTACGGTGCGCGTGCGTTGGAAACACAGGAGGCCCCGGCGTTGTATCAGGCCGTGGGTGAAATAACCCGCAGGGCCGGGCTGCCGCGTACGCCCAAGTTGTATTACGTGCGCAGCAGCATCATGAACGCCTTTGCCGTGGGCAGCTCCGGCCAGGCTGCCGTGGCCGTGACTGACGGCCTGCTGCGGGCGCTGACGCTGCGCGAACTGACGGCCGTGCTGGCGCATGAGATCAGCCACGTACGCAACAACGACATGTGGGTCATGAGCCTGGCAGACGTGATCAGCCGGATTACCTCGTTGTTCTCGCTGCTGGGACAGGTGCTGCTTCTGTTGTATTTGCCGTTGCTTTTCGCCGGGTATCAGCTGGCCTGGGGGCCTGTGCTGCTGCTGATGGGGGCGCCTTCCATCAGCGCGTTGCTGCAGCTGGCGCTTTCGCGTTCGCGCGAATATGACGCCGACCTGGACGGAGCGATGCTTTCGGGGGATCCCCGTGCGCTGGCCTCCGCGTTGAACAAAATGGAACGCTACCAGGGCAATCTGTTTGAACGGATTTTTCTGCCCGGCCGCCGCGATCCGCATCCGTCTCTGCTGCGGACGCATCCGCCCACGGAAGAGCGGGTGCGCAGATTGCTTGAAATCGCGGAGACGTACGAAAAGGACCAACCGGCCTTTCCTGCCGCGCACGCTGCCGGGACCGGCCATCTGCACGGGTTTCCCGTCCGGATTACCCGCCAGCCCCGCTGGCGCATGGGCTTCTGGTACTGATACGGCGAACCACTATATTTATTTGGGCAATTTTGGACGGCATGGGGAGTTGGCTGCGTTTGTTATTACGTGTAAAGTTATATTTACTCATGATCTCAAAATGTTCCAGCGGGGCTTGCAATTCATTGGTGAGAATTTTAGGAAGATCTTTGGGGCAGGTGGGACTTTTTTTGGGCAACGTGATTCACAGACGAGGATAAGCCCTGGGGCAGGGCTTTGTTTTTACGTGGGATTGGCTGTTGATTCGGCGTTAGAGGTATTTCCTAAAGGGAGTCGGAATGCATAAATCGCAGAAAGTCCTTATCGTTGACGATACGCCGGAAAATATACAGATATTGATGCAGACCCTGCGCGACGAGTATGCCATCATAGCCGCCACCAACGGCGACAAGGCCCTGCAGCTCGCCGCAAAAAGCCCGCAGCCGGATATAATTCTGCTGGATGTGATGATGCCGGGGATAGACGGGTATGAAGTCTGTCGTCGTCTGAAAGCAGACTCCAAGACCAGCGCTATTCCAGTGATTTTTGTAACAGCTATGAGCGAGGAGCAGGACGAGGCGCGCGGATTGGAACTGGGCGCCGTGGATTACATTGCCAAGCCTTTTCGTCCCATCCTTGTGAAAGCCCGGGTGGAAAACCAGCTGGAATTGAAGCGCCACCGTGATCATCTTGAGGATATGGTCCAGGAGCGTACGCAGGAACTGGCTCTGGTCAAGGAAGTCACGGTTGAAAGCCTGGCCAACCTGGCTGAGACCCGTGACCCGGAGACCGGCGGGCATATCAAGCGTACGCAGAACTATGTCCGGGTGCTCGCCGAGCACATGGCCCTTTCTCCCGCCTATGCCGACATCCTGGACAGCGAGACCATAGACCTGCTGTATCTTTCCGCCGCCTTGCACGATATCGGCAAGGTGGGCGTGCCGGACAGCATCCTGCTCAAGCCGGGAAAGCTGACGCCGGAAGAATTCGACGAGATGAAAAAGCACACTATTTACGGGCGCGACGCCTTGAAAGTGGCTGAAGACAAACTGGGGGGCAATTCTTTTTTGCACTACGCCAGGGAAATCGCCTACGGCCACCACGAGCACTGGGACGGCACGGGATACCCCCTGCAGCTGGCCGGCACGGATATTCCGCTTTCCGCCAGATTGATGGCCCTGGCAGACGTCTATGACGCGTTGATCAGCAGGCGTATCTATAAGCCGCCTTTTCCTCACAGTAAATCCGTGGCCATCATCAAAGAAGGACGGGGAACGCATTTCGACCCCGACGTCTGCGACGCCTTCATGGAGCTGAACGAGGTGTTCCGCCGTATCGCCCTGGAGTTCGCCGATTTTGACGAAGAGTGCAACGCGTTGAACTCATAAGGAAATCTTGTAAATATTTGCAGGATGTCGATTCTCGCTTGTTTTTGCCCGCCATTCAGTTATTGTATACAAAACAACATAGTTGTAACCGGATATATTTTTCTCACCTGAAACATCCCGTATGATTTGCGCGAGTGGTTTATGCTTATGCGTACCATCCTGCTTATTGACGATGAACGGGCCGCATTGGACATGCTCGGGCTTTTTCTCGAAGCCTACGGCTATATTGTACTGACTGCCGAGAACGGAGAAAGCGGCCTGGAGCTTTTTCAGGCTGAACGTCCGGAAATTGTGATGACGGACATTGCCATGCCCGAAATGGACGGATTTGAAGTGCTGCGGCGTATCAAGAATATCAACGCCGATACCGAGGTCATTGTTTTCACCGGGCACGGCGATCTCGATCTGGCTGTGAAGGCCCTTAACCTCAATGCCACTGATTTCATCCACAAGCCTATTCAGAAAAAATTTTTGGAAGCTGCTTTGAAGCGGGCCGAGGAACGATTGTCTTCCTGGCCTCAGGAAAACTGCAACGTACGGTATGCGAAAGAAGGCGACGTCATGGTTGTGGAGCTGCGCGGCAATGTCACATCTCAATCCGAGAAACCGCTGTCCCTGGCCGTGCAACGCATCAATCAGAAGGAAGCCAGGAAGGTGCTGTTTTGCCTGGATGAAAATGCAGCCATAAACGGCGCCGGCCTTGCCCTGCTTTCCCAATTGTTACAAGAGGGTGCGGAAAAAGGGCAACGGATGCTGCTCACAGGCGTTACGCAGAATTTCAAGCGTGTTTTCGAGATGATCGGCATTACGCATTTTGCCAAGATCGCGCCGGATAAGGAAACAGCGCTTGCCCAATTTGCATCAATGGGTGTTGAGGAACAATAATCTGCAATCCAGTCAGGAGTTCTCATCCCGGACTTTTAGCCGTCCGCCTTCAAGCCAGAAGCGCTTCCATTCCTTGCTGCCCCAAAGACCGCTGCGGACCCGTTCTTCTTCTCGCAGTAGCAGGGAATACAAACTCTTTGGGTTGTTTTCCAGCACATCCGGCGCGGCGTTTTCCACTATGCGGCCGTTGTCGATGACCAGCACGCGGTCGAAATCGCGTGTTTCCGCTATGTCATGGGAAATGAAGATCAGCGTGGCGTCCTGCCAGCAACTGCGAGCCGACTGAAGCAGAATCCGGCGTTTGTCGCGATCCAGGCCGCGGAACGGTTCATCAAGAATGGCCAGGGTCACCTCCTTGCGCAGCAGCGACCTGCCCAGACGGACGCGCTGGCCCTCGCCGCCGGAGACAAGGCCGCCGCCTTCGCCGAGCGAGGTTTTGAGCCCTTGGGGCAGGTGTTCGAGTACCGCGTACAAATCAGCCTGCTCAATGGCAGCCGTCACGGAGGCGGACGCGGTGTCCGAAGAACCGTATTGCAGATTTTCCAGAAGCGAGCGGTTCCAGAGTTGTACCGAGGGATCGACCCAGGCCGTATGTCGGCGCAGTTGCTCCAGCCTGTCTTTGCTCAGGGGCGTGCCGTCGACCAGCAACCGGCCGGACAATGGCCGGTGCCAGCCAAGCAACAACCCGACGAAGCTCGATTTTCCGGCGCCCGACCGTCCGACAATGGCCAGGTGCTCGCCCGGCTCGATGTCGCAGGAAATATTTTCCAGGATGGTCTGGCCGCCGGCCTGCACGCTGACTTGTTGCAGGCTGATGCGTGTGGGCTGCAGTGATGCCCGCGCGGGAACGGCCTGGCCGCTTAGTTCGCTGAAGTCGCTTTCCTCCGGCGCGTTCAGGGGTTCCAGGAGACGCAAGATGCGGTTGCGCAGCAAGGGGTATTGCTGGGCCATATCCGCCAGAGCTTTGCCCAGGACGGGGAGATTCAGAGCCCAGTAAAACAGCAGAAGCACGCCGCTGGCTTCTCCGCCGCTGTTCATATAGTTGTTGACGAGCCAGATGGCGAACAGGGTCCAGACCAGGGCTAGAAACCCTTGCAGCAGTGTGGCGCTTTTGATGTAATCTTGGCTGGCACGGGCCCATTCCACCAGCAGGGATTCATGTCCGCGCCGGAACGCGCGCTCGGCGCGATGCGTACGGATGGGCAGCAGCCCCAGCAGGGCGTCGAGGTAGTAGCGGCTGAGTGCGCCGATATGCGTCCGGACGCGCAGGTCTTTTTCTATGAGCAGGGGTTGCACGGCGAACGTGGCCGCGATGCAGATTATGGTGGCCGCAATGGCCAGCAGGGCGCTTTTGGGAATAAGCAGGATAATGCCCGCCACAGTCAGCAGGATGGAAAAAAAGGTCATCAACATACGCGAAAGCAACTGGGGCAGCGTACGCAGTTCCCGGAGGTCATGGGCGCGCTGGGTCATGTCCGAAATCAGGCGGCTGTGCAGGTAGCGGTCGCCAAGGCGGGGGATTTTTTCCAGAAAGGCCACTCGCAAACGTGTTTCAAATCGTCGCCCAAGGCGCAGCGTGGCGGCCGCGAGCCCGAGTTCGAGCAGCAGCATGCAGAGCAGAAACACCACCAGAGCCGTCAGGGCAAGCCAGCGCTCGTATAGTTTGTCCAGGTGCAGGCCGATATCCAGCACGCCTCGGAACAGCATGGCTTCCATGGTCACGCCGATGGCGGCCATGATAAACCCGAGCACTACGGTAGCCGGAGAGAGCATCTCGTCCTTGCGCAGCAACCGGAAAAGCTCCTTTTCCGGCTTGGAGGGCTTTTCTTCCAGAGCGGCGGCCAGTTCCGGTGAGAGCGGCCGGGGGGCTTCGCCTTCGTCGTGTTCCAGGCCCTCTCCAGGGCTTTCCGTCTCTTGATTTGCAGCTTCCGCGGACAGGGTGCCCTGAACGCGGACAAGCACCGCGCCTGAGAGCACAAGCATGGGCGGGCACTCTTCCCCAGGTTCGGGAGCATCGCCGGATGGGCTGTCAAATGGGCGGACCTGCCAAAAAGGGGATGGAATGACGGCAAGATCCGGTTGCCCGTTTGCATGGGCTTCGCGGACTGCTTCATAGAACGTATGTAAAATTCCGGCCGCTTCCTCTCCTTTTTCCATGCCGTTGGAGCGCAGCAGCGAATGCGTCAACCGGACGGCGGCATCCAATGAGGCCAGCGCGTGCCAGTCCGGATCCAGCAGAGCATCACGGATCAACTCCTCGCAGTCGGCTTCGGCCATACCCGTAACGAGCAGCTGCGCCCGCAGCGGGCCGATCATTTCATCGGATCCGGCCCAGTCGCGCCAGTCCTGCGCAGGAACCGGATGTTCGTGGACGTAGAGTTCGCTGAGAAACCGGCTGGTCCGGAGCCAGCGCCGTCCGATGCCGGGGTCCATGATCTGAATAAACGGTCCGTGGATCCTCCAGGCAACCACAAAGTGGGTCAGCCCATTGGGAAGCCGGATGACCACAATGGCGGGCAAAGACGCGGAATCCGGCAGCAGCAGGTGGTCTTTGGGCAGCATGACCTGTACGGCGTCGAGCCCCAGCTGCCTGGCGACGTCTTCCAGCGTATTGATGGACGTACCGTCCACATCGGTCTGACAGGCTTCGCGCAGACGTCCGTAGCTGACATGTACGCCGAATCCTTCTAGCAGACATTTGAGCGCCACGGGGCCGCAGTCCATGGCCGAGGTTTGCACCACCTCCGGGACAAAAAATCTGCGGTTGTCTTTGGAAAGCAGACGCATCAGCGGACACTCTGCCGGGCGGACTGGCGGGGACTTAATCTGATTTTGGCCGACTCCGTAAACAGTCCGCTGGCTTGCATGACCAGTTTGAAGGGGGAAACCGTCCCGATGGCGACCGCGGCTTTACCTTCGAGGGTTTGCCCCCGTGCCAGCGCCATGGACGGAATATCCGTAAGGTAAAGGCGAACGATTCCGGGGCGGTCACCGTGCCGGGAAGGAATCTTGGCGACAATGGCTTCCAGCGTTTCGGTTTCCACATCGGCCATGTCGGTCGCGTCTTGCGGAGCAAGGGTGATGAACGCGTGTTGTCCGGGCCGGATCGTATGCATGGCCTCAGCCGGGAATTCGGCTTCAATGGCGCTTCTGCTCACGGCTGTGAGGAGGTTGCTGTCTTCATAGCGTGTGATCCGGGCGAAGAAAAACCAAGCCGTCCAGATCAGCAGCAGAATCAGGGCTGTGGAAATCCAGACCAGAGTTGTTGTCCGGCTGTCCGCCTCGAGTGAGCGGAGCGTTCTGGAAAAAGGCTGTGGCACGAAAGAACCCCCTGGATGCGTTGCGGCCGGACAATAAGCTGGCAGGCTCCGTGCGGTTGAAAAAAAGAAAGAGATGGACGCCTCTTCAAATGCACCCGGACCGGATTTGCCACGGCCAAAACGGTTTGAGGCACTTGGAAGAGGCGTACATCTAAAAAAGCTCAAAGAACAATCGGTTACGGGATGCACGCATCCTGGAGCAGACTCGGGAGAAAACGCAGGGTTTATTTCCCTTCAGTTTTGTCCTTTGCTTCCTTTTCTTCAGCGGCTTTGATTTCCGAAGCGACTTCTTTTCCTTCAGTGAATTTTTCCTTGAATTTACCGCGCATCTTTTTGGAATCGAAATCGAGCAGCGTGCCTCCGGATTCAAAATGCTGCAGAAAAATTTTTCCAACAGCGTAGGTGGAAGCGCCGCCTATAAGGCTCATGGAAACAGCGCCGGTGGCAGTGCCGATAACGGGTATGGCCTTGAGCAGGCTGGATACCGGAGCTGCGATAAACACCGGGATGATGCTGCCCATGAGAGAGGAAATCAACGAACGGGCGACATTTTCCTTGAAAGGCACATCGTACATTTTGGCCATGGACTGCACCAGAGAAATCTGGAGTCCCAGCAAGCCGACGAGGTCGACAATGGGGATGGGAACCAGGCCGACGCCCATGGCCCATTTAACCCTGTTGCCGATGAGCTTGTTAGCTTCATCAAAACGGATCTCTTCGGCGGAGAAAGTGACCTCTTGGAAGCGGGGTTGGGATTCGGATTTGGTTTCTTCCGATTTTGGTGATTCCTGTTGCGTGGTTTCATCTTTGACCATGAGTCTACTCCCTGTCAAATTTATGAAGTGAAGCGAAAGCTCTCTGCACCATGACGACTGCCGGACCATTTCCCGGCCGTTAGAGTACGGAGCCAAAGGCTAATGAAATCGACGCTTACTATCTAACGCGAACCGGATAAATTTTCAATCGTTCTGCAGCTTTTTTATGGGGAGATTTTGCGTTGCGGTGCACTTTTGTAGAAATGCAGAATAGATGTAAAGACAGTTTTGATGTATTTATGTTTTAAAAAAATTAAGGCAGGGCTATGTTATATAACCCTGCCTTAAAGCAAAAGGCTACTTGTTGTCGTTGCCAGCCCAGCCAAAGGTTTCACGAAGGGAGCCAGCGCCGGATTTAACATTGGTTTTAACTTGCATGGTGTTTCCTCCTTTTGAGATTTATGTTGTTGAAATTAATTTTAACTACTCTAATTTAAAAAGCAAGTGTTTTTGAAAAAAAAGTTGTCAAATTTTTTAGTTAAATTCATAGGTTGCTGAAATAAAGGACTTTTCTTGAATATAGAAATTAGTTGTCTGGTCCGGAAACTCTGTTGTTGAGACTCTTGGCCGCCACAATTCCCTTTTTATAATATTCATTAAAACTTCTACGGGTAGATTGACTGATAGAAACAGGTGTTTGTTCTCCTTGTGAAAAGCTTTGGATACAAAGCTTACCAAGGGCATATGTAACGGCTCCGGAAACAACAGGCAAAGTCAAGGCTCCAGCGATTCCTCCAAAAACAGGTATCATTTTAATGAGAGAGCCAAAAAGTCCTGTAGCCACAGATACGCTTCCAAGACCGCCGATGAGCGACGTAATGAAGGCCTGCGAACGAATAACTGAGAATTCAACCCCGTATGCTTTGCTCAATTCACGAATCATATAAAGCTGTATGCCCATAATGCCGGCAGCATCCAACAAAGGTAGCGGCAGTATTCCCAACCCCATACTTGCAGCCATGGAGTTTTCTATTATTCTCGCTGCACGCAGAGTAACGGGTATATGATGTCTTTCTGTCTTTCTACTACAGTTTTTATTGCTTTCATTTTCTGAAAGAGTAGAGTCTTCCTCAAGAATTACATCAGATGCAACAGTCGCTGTCTTGGAAGAGGATGCCGTGTTATCCGTCTGGTCAGGCGTCTCCTGGTAGATTCTCCGGCGCTGCCGTTTTACCTTGATTTTCTGGTCTGTTGAGACCGGGGCATCCTGTGGAAGATCTTTCATGAAATACTCCTGCGTGATATCACATACCACGTCAAGTCTTTTTTAGAAATGTTTCCAAGTCCAGAATGTTGCGCGCAAAGGCGTCGTAGTCCTCGCGGGCGTTGCTTTTCTGGTTTGAGGCAAAGACGGTCTGACGGTTCTCCAGTGCTTTGGCGAGCTCGGAGCTTGTCCGGATGGCCAAGGGCGATCCCAAGGACGCGTATTGCTCGTGCAGACGGTGCCAGGCGGCATCGGTTTGTTTGTAGCGTTTGTCCATGCGCGTGAGCAGCGGCTGAATGGCCGGGCGTTCGAGCCCGAACGTGCCGCAGATGGCGTCGATTTCCTTGATGGTCAGGTCCAGTCCGCGAAATGAGAAGGCGTCGCTTCCAAGAGGAACGACAACGGTACGCACGGCGCATATGGAAGAAATCACTGCGGTGCCCAACGAGGGCGGACAGTCGACTATGCAGCAGTCAAATCCGTTGTGTTCGAGCGTATCGCATACTTTGGACATGGCGTTCTTTTGCGCCGTCGGATTGACCAGGCTCATCTCCAGCAGGGCATTTTCCAATGCGGAAGCCAGGAGGTAGAGATTTTCCTGCACTTGCCGCAGGGAACCCGGGAGCATTTCATCGGGATTTTGCCAGACATCGTAAAAAATCGGGTCGTCTGCGGCCGGTTCCACGCCAAAGGCCAAAGTGGCCGACGCCTGCGAGTCCAGATCCAGAAGGCAGGTTTTGAAGCCATATTGTGCGGCTCGTGTGGCCAGGCTGATGGCGGAGGTTGTTTTGCCCACGCCGCCTTTCAGGTTGATGAAGGCAATACGTTTTTGTGTGTAAGGGTAATTCAAAGATTCAAAAAAAATACGGACTTGTGCTGGAGTCAGGGTCCCGTTGCTGACTGATACGTCCCCCTGCTGCAGAAAACGTTTCACCTGCCCGGCGCCTAGGGCCTGCTCCAGCTCCCTGACCTGGAGTACGTAGGGGGTGTGCTGCGATGAGTTAGCGTGCATGAGTGGAGCCTCCGGCTGGATTCTGTAACACCTTCACCGACACATACAAGGCTGCGGCCCGATTGCCAAGGAGTTCGCGCGCGGCAGCCATTTATTGCTTTCCTTTGGCGGGCGGAAGCAGATCAAAAGGGTCCGCAATGGAGTCCTTTCGGCTGGAGGGCTGCGCGTTGGAGGACGCTGCAGGTGCTTTTTCCCCATTCTTTGCGGCCGCAGGTTTGGAAGTCTTTGGTTTTTTTTTGGGGGAAGGTTTGTCTGCTGCTAGACTTTCAGGCTGCTGCGGGAGATCCGCATTTTGGGTCGTATCCTGATCTGTTAAAAGCGGATCCAGGTCCTTGTCGGGGGCATTGTCGAAAGGAATTTGCGGTGAATAGGACCGCGAAGACAAGAGGTCCGGCGGCAGGGCCGTTTTCGGCAGCTGCAGCGGCGCGTCGTTGGGCAGATAAAAGGATTTGATCTGTGGTGCGACCTTGTTGATATATTCGTAGGTCAACAAGTTGGGATTGATCTGAAGCGCCTGGGCCACGCGATGGAAATACTCGGCCTGAGCCTGGGCCTGGAGTACGATGGCCCGCGCGTCGGCCTGTGCCGTGACCACGATGGCCTGGGCTTCCGCCCTGGCGGCAATTCGGGTTTTTTCCGCCAATCCTTTGGCGTAATTGGCGATTTGCCGGGCTTCATGCTCCGTACGGGTTGTGCCCTGTTCGGCCACCTGTTTTTGTTCCACGGCCTGGGCGTACAAGTGCGTAAACGTGATGTCGCGAAGCAGAAAAGCTTCCAGAATCAGAGAGTTGTAGCTGAAGATGACCTTCAGGTGGTTGCTGAGTTCTTTTTCTGCATGGCGCCTGCTGTGGCTGTTGATTTCCGATACCGAAAACTTGGAGACCACAAGCCGGACCGTGCCCCGAATAATGGGGCGGACCATTTCTTGAACATAGCGGTGCTGCCAGTTGATGTGCAGGTTCACCACCTTTTCCGGCGCAATGCGGTAGAGAACGGAACAGTTGATGTCCACTTCCTGTCCATCGGACGTACGGGCGGTGATGGAATCATCGCCTTTGTGCTGTCCCTCCAGCGGATTGCTGACGATGGTGTAAGTTTGCCAGTAGAGCGGATAGATTTCAACACGCTGCAGCAGCGGGGCTATAAGATGCAAGCCGCCGTTCAGCGGTTTTTTCCGGATACCGCCCTTGTCGATCATGGAAACCACGACACCGGTGTATTGCGGCGGGATGAATACCAGGCTGAAATGCAACGTGGTGACGAACAGCAGAACAAGAAGATGAATGCTCCAGCGCTTTATGGAAAAGGTTTTTTTACAGGCGGAAAGCGGACCTTCGCGTCGCAGCACCCGAAAAAACGAGTACACAAGCATCACGACGAACAGAATCCAGGATGCAATGACGAACAAATGGAGGAATTCTTCGATCATGATGCTATCTCTTTTGTTCTGGAGCGGGTATCTGCGCCACTCCGGGCGCGGCTTCAAACGGGAGGTTCCTGCCGGGGACAGAGCCGGGCAAGGCCTGTTTCAATGCCTCCAGTCCAGGCCCTGACGCTTCCCCTCCAACTGGTTGCCTGAGGGCTTTCGTAGTGGTGGCAGAGGGGGCCTTCTGATTGGACAAGGCGCCGTAAGAAGCTTGTTTGTCTGTAGTTTTTGGTAGCGGTAGAATCACTGACGTCTTGTCCGGCAACAACATGACATCCAGTTCCGGCGGCAGATTGTCGATGTATTGGAAGGTCAGGAGGTCCCTGTTGGTCTGCAAGGCGTTGGAGATGAGTTGCAGGGCCTTTTGCCGGGCTTGCGCCTTGATTATCTTGGCCTGGGCCCGGGCCTCGGCCATGAAACGGATGGCATCCGCCTTGGCCTGGGCGAGAATACGGATCTGGCGGCTGTTGCCTTCGGCCAGGTTCATTATCTGACGCGCTTCATGGTGCCGCTGGGTCTGTTTCTCGAGAGCCACCTGCTTAAGTTCAACGGCATGCGAATAGTCCTCGGAGAAGGTGATGTTGCGCAGAATAAAATTTTTCATGAGCAGGCCCACGCGGTTCGAGATGCGGCGCAACTGGCCCGAGAGTTCGAGCCCCATGATCCTGCGTGAACTGCTGTTGACTTCGTCCACAGTGTATTTGGCGACATAGTCGCGGATGACGCCGCGAACCATGGGCCGGACGAGGTCTTCAACATAGCGGTTCTGCCAGTCGATATGCAGTTTGACCACTTTGTTCGGGTTGACCGCGAACATGAAGGAGCAGTCGATGATCACTTCCTGGCCGTCGGTCGTACGGCAACGAATGGAATCGTCGCCCTGGTGGTTGCCGTCGGCAGGTCTCCAGGTCATGGTGTAGGTCTGTATCGAGATGGGGTAGGGAACGACCGTCTCCACGATGGGCGCTATCCAGTTGAGTCCCCCGTGCAAGGGCTCCGGGCGGATACCTCCCCGGGTGATCATGGAGACCACCACCCCCACGTTTTGGGGGTAGATGAAAACAGTGGCGGCGTTGACCAGTGTGACCAGCAGCAGCATTGCCAAAAACATCAGCAAACGCCGCATGCGCAGCAGGTTTTTGAAGGCGGTCCAGAGGCCGCGCGTACGCGTTTGCCGCCAAAAGACATAACAGACCCAGATTCCGAAAACGCACCAGGCCGTTATGGTGAAGTAGTACAAAGCTCTGTCAAGCATCGGTACCGCCATTCAAATCGTCCTTTTCCAGTCCATCCGCGAGGTCACGGATGGGCTATGACCAGCAGCGCTGGAGCCCGCTTGAACACACATTCGAGCGCCAGCCGCAGGTTGGCCGGGTCCAGGGCTGCGAAACTTTCATCCAGTATGATCAGGTCCGTGTGCTGTAGCAGCGCACGGGCTATGTATAATCTGCTGCGTTCGCCGTGGGACAGCTGCCAGCCGCTTTCTCCCACGATTTGCTGGAATCCTGCCGGCATACGTTCCAGCAGGTCGCCAAGTCCGAGTTCCCTGCAGATGGTTTCGGCTTCGTCCAGATCTTCATCGCGCGGGGGCCAGCAGCGCCCCATGAGCAGGTTGAACGAGAAAGTCTCCGTAAAGACGTGGTTCTCGTGAAACTGCGGGGCGGAAACCACCCGGCTGCGCCAGGTTTCCGTGCCCAGTGTCTGCATATCAAAACCGCGCAACAAATGCAGCCCGGAAAGAGGCTTGCGCAGCCCGGCAACCAGACTGGCGAGCGTAGTCTTGCCTCCTCCGGACGGTCCTTCCAGAAGAATGCGGTCGCTGTCGAAAATTTTCAGGTCGCATCCGTTGAGTACCGAGTGTCCGTAGTCCCTATACCGGAAAACAAGGTCGCGCGAAAGTAGCAGCGGGTCCGGGGTGGTTTTTCCCGAAACGGCTTCGGCGTCGTGTTCGGTGGAAAAAGCCAGGGAGAACGAGGCGGCTTCGCTGTTGAGTTCGGGATCTTTGACCCGGAACATGGGGGTGATCTGTTCCCAGGCAATGCGGACCTGGACCAGACTGATAACACCCATGACAAAGGTGGACAGCGATTGCGACGCAAGCAGCACGCCGCCCAGGCTGATGGCCAGGGCGCTGTCGGCCTGCGGGGTAAACACGAACGCATAGGCGCAGCCCGCCAACCCGAGCAGCAGCCAGCCGCGCGAACTGAATGCCTGCAGGCTGATGCCCGCACGATCGAGCTGTTCCGAAAGCGTCAGGTAGCGGTGCAGCTGGCGGTCTTCCTCCTCATGCCATTTATCCGGTTCTTTTTGGGCAAGGCGCGTCCGGTTGCCCACCATCTGTTCGACAATGCCGTTGGTCATTTCACGATAACTGGCAACCCAGGAACGGCTTTTACGGTAATAGTTCCAGCAAAAGAGAAAATTGACCAGCATCCAGAGCACAAGGCTCAGTCCGTGCAACGGCCCGCCGGCGCCCTTGGCCAGAATGAACACCGCGCACAACAGCTCGAACAGGGCAACAAAAGCGGCGAAGCCGCCCTGGAGCAGCAGTTGCTCAAAGGCTTCGGATTCCATTACCCGGCTCAGGAACTGGCCTGCGCCCTGGCTGCGGATGGATTCGGGCTCCAGCTGGAGCGTTCCGAAGATCAAGCGGAGTTTGAGCAGCAGTCCGGAACCGGTGGAAAGCAGGCTCTGCGACCATATTTCGAGCAATTGAAAGGGAATGATGCTGACCAGCAGCAAAGCCCAGGCCGTCAGCCACGAACGTTCGAAATAACCTTGCAGCGCGCCCTGGCCAATGATCCACCAGGACAGGAAAAACAGGCCGAGGGCCAGCACGTGGGCCAGAAAGAAAGTTCCCAGCCGCCAATGCAGTTTTTGCCTGCGTATTTGTCCCAGAAAATTGCTAGCGGGAGAAAGCCGGAGCAGCCAGCAGCCTTCTATGGGAATGGCACCAAGCTGTTCGCGCATGATCGCCCGTTTGGCGTAATCACGTCTGGCTTCTTCGATCTTTGCCCGGTCGAACAGTGCGTCTATGTGGCTTGAAACAGCTCCTTCCAAATGGCCGCACAAGGCCAAGCGGACCTGTTCTCGGGGAACCACGCGGGTGCGCCTGTTCTGGCAAAGCAGGCGCATGCGGCCGCGCTGCGAGCGCAGAACCAGAATATAGCCCGGCGTGCTGTTTCCATTGCCCGGCCGGACGCGCAGCAAGGCCGGCGCACAGGCGTCCAGCATGGCTTCGAGATCGGCGTAGGTCGTCTCCACCTCTTCGGATTCGATTTGCAGTCTGGTGGCGAGAAACTGGATCCATTTGGCATGGACGTCCGGATCCGGCTGCCGCAACGCATCAGGTGCCGGCGGCGGTTCGACGGGCGTCGACGTCAGCCGGCTTTTCCTGGCCAGCAGTTCCATGGCCTCATTGAGGCGTTCGGCCGGCCATACGCAGCTTTCCCAGGGCAGATTGTTTTGCAAGCGAATCTCTGAACGGTATTGGGAGTCATAAAAAAACAACGCTCACCGGCGAAAAGGAGCCCAGCAACGCGCAACATTGTAAAAAAACTTACACTACATATAGTTATGCAGCAAGTGGAAGATTCAAAACCAAGGTGTGGGGTACGCTGTGCGCGACACGGGAGCGTCGCAGCGATTCAGGGCTGTTGTCCGGTGTGCCCATCGCAAGCGGCGCGGAAAAGGGATTCATATAAAAAATTGGCGCAATACGTGTGTCCTTTGGGGGTGAAATGGGCGGTACCTCCCAGAGAAAAATGCTTTTGCACGGTTTGTATTCCCTTCAGTCCTTGACGTGTGATCAGGTCGCGATACATATGCAGCAGGCCGTTTACGGGGATGCCCTGTCGGTTCAGTTTTTGGGATAATGCCGTTTCCACGGCCGTCATGTTTACTCCGGGAAAAGGCGTACGCCAGCCGTAACGCCGGACGTAATCGTACCAGGGCCTGTTCAGGTTGGGCACAAAGATCACGGTCAGGCGGATATTTTCGGCTTTGGCGTCTGCTGCCATTTTTCCGTACAGTTTCGGCAGATCCGCAACACGTTAAGGACTTCCGGAGGGCGCGGTTCCCGGAAGATGAATCCGGTGGCGCTGTTGCTGTCATAGATACGGTCATGGATTCTTTTCATGCCGCCTGCCTCGGGAGAGCTCCTTTGGCAGCTTCTGGCTGCCTGGAATGTCTGAATCGCCTGGGAGAGAAGCTTTGCACTATTTTGTCCAGGACCCGGTTCAACAGGAGATAACTCTCCGCAATATTGATCAGGCGGTAATACGAAAGCGGCTTGTGGTTTGCGTCAAGGAAGTGTCTGAATCGCCGGGAATTGCGCCTGTCTTCATCGCTTAAGGAGAGGGTGCCGTCCGGGGCGAGATTATAGGCAAAATAGAGGTCCGTGTTGTTGTATTGTTCGAGTTTTCTGTTGGCGTTGCGGAAGTCGTTGCCGGAAAAGTGGACAATAATCGCCGTATCAATAGCGAAATGTTCCTTGTCGTACTTGAGGATCTCCAGATAATGCTGCGGGCCTTTCCCCGAATACCCCGTGGCAATGACATCGTATTTGCACGGGCAACGGGTTTCCAGGAGTTGTTGCAGCCGTACTCCCATATGCTCCTGCCTGGAAATTTGCAGTGCGTCGATAAAGCTGTCTCCGATGATTGCCACGCGGTTTGTATTTTTTCGGAAAACAAATCCGGGGTAGTGCCAGCCATAACGGTTCATGATGCCGTTCCCAATCCCTTCCCCGCAATAATACACTCGCCGTACGGGGTATGATGGGTAATGTTGAGATGCGGCAGCAGGCCGAAAAACGCCAGAATCTGCAATCCTATTTCAACGAAGAAAATGAGAAAGAGCAGGTAGCGGAGGAAGAAGCGGATTTTTTATTCGGGGCACAAGGCTGCGGCAAAACAGAGCAGAGTGCCGAGACACCAAAAGAGCTACAATTGCAGAGGGTAGCTCATACCATCGAGCATATTTGAAAAACGGATTCCGCAACTGGCGCACAAAGCAACGCGCTGCACCAAAAAAAAAAGCGACAACCGGTCAGGAAAAAAGGAAAAAGAGCTTGCCATGATTTAATTTGTTGGGGTGCGTATATGAAGTGGAGGCGTGCGAGTGTCAGTTGAAACGCCCGCCGTGAAGAGGAATCGTTTTTTTTTGTTGTATTTGTCAAGAATTACTTGTTTGATTGAGGGGGCTCTGCTTAAAAGCGCCTTTAGTTTGTTGGATATTCACGTTAATATCAACCCATTTTGTTGTTTTGACAGTTGTGTATTTCTTTGGTAATGTTCATTAAATATCGGATAAAATTGATTTATTTCTAATAATTTTATAATAATAGGAACTTTTATGGGGTTTCTGGGGGCAGTTCTCAATGTTTATGGTTCAATAATTAGGGCGATGTATTCGCCATTCTATGTATTGCCTGCGCAGCAGCGTAATCTGGCATTATCGTCACTTTATAGTAAAATATTTCCTATACTGGATGTGGAGACGAAATATGGCGTGATTAAATTTTATTCTCCATCCACAAAAGTTGCCTGGAGAGTAAATACGTATCATGAAAAAGAACCAGAAACATTACATTGGATTGATACATTTGATCCTGCAGATGTTTTTTGGGATATTGGAGCCAACATCGGTCTTTACTCTTTATATGCTGCAAAGAGAAAGATTAAAACATTTGCCTTCGAGCCAGCATCTTCCAATTTTTACCTGCTCAACCGCAATATTGAACTTAACGATCTGAACGCATTCTTAATGGCCTATTGCTGCGGCCTGGATAATAAAGAATATCTGGGCTGTTTGCATATGAGCTCTACAGAACCGGGGAATGCCTTGTCCTTATCCTGTACGGATAATCTTGATTCCGATCTGCATATTCGGACCGTCTGTTTTCCCGTATCGTTTAGCCAGGGAATTGGAACCTATAGTATAGATGGTCTGGTGCGATCGCTGCACATTGATTTTCCCAACCATATAAAAATCGATGTGGATGGAATTGAGCTGCAGATTCTTGATGGGGCTCGAGAAACGTTCAATGATTCGCGTTTGAAAAGTGTTTTGGTGGAGCTGGATTCCGGCGATGCGGAACAGATTGCGTATGTTTTGGAGCTGTTCTCGGATGCGGGGATGCATCTGGTTAAAAAGGACCAGTCAGAGATGACGCGAAAGGGACGCTTTTCCTCCCAGTTCAATTATATTTTCAGCAGATAAACCAGGCTGTGGTGTCCTCAGTTTGAAAATGTGTGCATTTTTCCAGATAGGGCTATGCGAAAAAAATCCAGACAAGATGTAGTGGCGGTGTACTCCACGGATCAGGGACGCATCTGTCCTGACTGCGGCCAGGCTGTTACCGCATGTACGTGCGGCAAGCAACAGGCGCCGGTTGAGAAAAAACGTACGGTGTACATTGCGAGGCAGACCAAGGGGCGCAAGGGAAAAGGGGTGTCGCTGGTCACCGGCGTCCCCCTGGAGCCCGCTGCGCTGGCCGGCCTGGCCCAAAAACTGAAGCAGAAATGCGGCAGCGGCGGCACCGTCAAGGATGGGGTCATTGAGATTCAGGGGGATCATCGCCAGGTTCTCAAAGCGGAACTGGAAAAGCTGGGCTATTCGGTGAAGCTTTCGGGCGGGTAGGCTTTTGAAACGCAAATTGCCGGTAACGCCGTCGATAGTGAATCAGCCCCATTGAATATTCCAGGGGATCGGGCTACACTTCTAACCATGTTTACGACTGTTCGCGCAAAAATGATTCTTTTTCTTGGAATCGCGCTGTTGTTTTTCAGCACGCTCTTTCCCCCGTGGGTCGTGTTTACTGTCGGGAAAACCGGGAGTACGGAGTTGCCCCTGGGGTTCGGTTTTCTGTTTACAACCCCCGAACCGCGGACAGCCGGCGTGCACATCAAAGTGGACTTTTTCCGGTTGGGACTGGATTGGATTGTTCTGCTCTGCTGGGTGGTCCTTGCCTTGGTGCACGAATATCGCAGCCAGGCCGAAAGCGACGAAGAATAGATTCGGCCAGGCTATTGTTCAGAAACGCTGTCCGCGGTTTGTTCCTCTTTTTCAACGCGTTGCCTGTCCAGGGTGATGGCGTCGATGGCCTGCTTGGCCGCCCGGCGCAGCTGCTCATCGTTCAAGGCTTTTTTCAGTTCAGGAAGCGCAGGCGCAGCTGCTTTTCCCATTTCACCGAGCGCCAGAGCCGCTTCCTTGCGGACTTCTACGGATGCGTCATTTTGCAGGACATTCTGCAGAGCGCCGACGGCTTTGTCTCCATCTGCATCCAGCATGGCAAGCGCGCGTATGGCGGCCAGCCTGTTGCTTGTTTCCTGGTGTTGCAGCTGCGAAAGAATGTAGTCCCAGCCCTGACCGTCGATTTCGGCCAGCGCATAACCCGCATTCACCCGTTCGTCCATATCCTTTGCCCGAATAAAGGCCTCGCGCAGGGCGGGGAAGGCCGCTGCGGCTTTCGGCCCGATGTAGCCCAGGGCCAGGAGTGCGTTTTTGCGTACCTGCGGATCCGTATCCACAAGACTCTTTTCCAGGTCGGCAACGGCGCTTTCGGCATCGGGGCCGATCATTCCGAGAGCTGTGGCGGCAATGGCGCGGATCTGTGCTTCCGGGTTCTGCAAGGAGTCCCGCAAGGACTGGATGCCGCTTTCCCCGATCTTGCCCAACGAATAGGCCGCCATGGTGCGGACGGTCTGGTCCGGATCACTGAGCGCCTTTTTCAGGCCGGGAACCGCCTCCTTGGCGGCAACGCCGATTTCTCCAAGCGCGTCCGCGGCTTCACTGCGTACGGCCGGGTCCCGGTCGGACATGAGCTCCATAAGTCCGCCTACCGCCGGGGCGGCGGCTCCTCCGCAGGCGCCGAGCGCATGGGCGGCTTTCTGGCGGATATCCGGATTGATGTCCTGCAGGGCTTTGGTCAATGCCGGAATGGCGGGGATGCCGATTCTGCCCAGGGCATAGGTGGCGTAGAGGCGGGTGATGGGACTATTGCTTTTTAGCGCCCGCATCAACTGGGGAACGGCGGCAGCGCCGATACGCCCGAGCGAGATGGTAGCCGCGTTGTTGATTTCGATATTGGGATCGGCCAGCAGTTCGATGAGTTGCCCCACGGCCTCGCCGGCGGCGGGGCCTGCCCAGCCGATGGCGTAGATGGCGTTTTCCTTGACGGAGTCGTCCGGAGAATGGAGCCGTTGCAGCAGCAATGTCACCGCATCCGGACCAATGATACGCAGGGCGTAGGCGGCGTTTTCCCGGTCGGCTACGGAGCCGCTTCTGAGGATGTGGAACAAGGCTTCAAAGCCGGTTGGTCCGATTTTTTTCAGGGTCTGGGCCACGGCGAGCCGGACAAACGGGCTGTGGTCTTGCAGCAGATGCAGCAGGGCGGGCAGGGCCGGTTCGGCTCCGGCGTCCAGATCTCCCAGGGCCAGGACCACGGCCTGGCGTACGCTCGGGCTGCTGTCGTTCAAGGATCGGGAGAGAGTTTGCAGGCTTTGCTTCTGTTGGGGGCCGATGGCCGCAATGGCGTAGGCTGTGGCAATGCGTACGTCCGGAATGGGATCTTCCATGAGGCTGCAAAGCTGGGGCAGGGCGTCCGCAGCCGCTGGCCCGAGCAATTGCAGGCTGGCGGCGCTTTCGGCGCGGACTTCCGGCGTATCGTCATACAACGCGTTGCGCAGGGGCTTCAGGGCGATATCCGGCGGCGCGGCAATGTCTCCCAGGGCCATGGCCGCTGCCGTACGTACGAGCGGATCCGAATCGTTGCTCAGCGTCTCGGCCAGCGGACGCGCCGCATCCAGGGCTGCCGGGCCCATGGCGCCCAGGTTTTCCGCCGCATTTTTTCGCGTGTTCCAATCCGCGGCCTGCAGCTCCCGTATGAGTTGGGGAATGTCGGGCATCGGGTCCTGTCCCCAGGCCGGTTCGCAGAAAGCAAACACAAGAAAAACGACTGCAACTGCTTTGCAAAATGTGCGCATGCGCATGGCCCCGAAGTTGAAAGTGTCAGTCCGCTGCATCTCCCATGCCCATTTGGGCTTTCACCTCATTCAGATCTTTGTGGCATTGCTGGAGAATTTTTTGTGCAAAGGCAATGGCCACGCGTTTGGCGTCATCCTCCGAAGGTATTTTATCCCGCAAGGAACGGTTGGCAACCTGAATTTTCCAGCCAGGCCCTCCCATCTGTTCGTAGACAATTCCAACCATCAGTACGCCGCCCATGGTGAATGTGTACGTCGAGTCGTCCTTTTTGATCCATTCCATGCTCTTTTCCATCCTTGGTATCTGGCGTTACTCATAAGGCACGGTGCGGGTTTTCAGAAAACTGGCGTCAACGTTGTTCAATGTCGGGCGTTTGCCCTCCTTTTGCGCGAAACTATCCGCAAGTCTTGAAGCCTGGTCCTGGGTTTTGGCATAGCCCACGCTCACCACAAACCATTCTTTGTCCTGCGAATCATAGAGTTTGATGATCAGCGGATCATACCCTTTGCTTTTGTAGTTTTTGGCTGTTTGCACCGCGTTGTTGAGAATCTGAAAAGAAAAGATCTGCAGCAGGTAGACTTTTTCCACTTCTGCCTCTTGCGTGGCGGCTGGGCCGGGAGCGGGGGCAGGAGCAGAGGAGGAGGAAGCCACGGCCGGTGTTGCAGGTTTTTGAGGCGCCTGCGGCGCTTGCGGGGCTTTGGGCGCGCTGACGGCCGGAGTTTTTGGGGCTGCAATGACGGGTTCGTCGTATTCTTCCTGATCGGAAGCAGTCTCCGTGGTCTTGGGCTCGGCTTTTTTGGGCGGTGTGACTTTGGGCTCGGCTTTTTTGTCCGATCCGGTTCCCAGTTTGACGATGGTGTTGGTGTTGGTGTGCACCACGTCGTATTCGATGCTGACTTTTTTGTTTAATGCGCTGGCCGCGTCAATGGCGTCCACAATGGAGGCATAGCTGCCCATTTGTGCGAAATAATACGTGGTGCCGTCTGATTCTTCCGTATACATGTAGCTCGGATAGCCGAGGCCTGAAATCATTTCGACAAAATTCCAGACCTCGTTTTTATCCAAAGGCAGCCTGAATTGCACGGAATAGTGTTCCTGTTCGGTTTGGGCGCTTGCTGCCGGTGGATTGGCGACGGACAAGAGACAGCCAATCATGAAGAGCAAAGCGGCAAGACATGGTTTCAAACGCATCATGCAAACCCCCAGGAAGCGCGCGGCTTCAGCTTAACTGTTGCAAAAATCGCCAAGGCAGGCGCCCAGACGGGCAATGCCTTGTGAAATGGTATCCTCATCGGCGTTGGAAAAATTCAGCCGGAACGATCGCTGGCCGCCGCCATCCGTATAAAAAGGCGTACCCGGCACAAAAGCAACGTTCTTTTCTATGGCTTTATCAAAAAGTTCGCGTGCCGAATACCCTTGAGGCATGGTGCACCACAAAAACATTCCTCCGGCCGGACGCGTGACCCGGATTTGCGATGGAAAATGCTGTTCGGTGCAGCGAATCATATGCTCGCACTGCTGGCCATAGCGTTGGCGGATTTTCTGGATATGGGCATCCAGGTCGTTGTCCATGAGGAAGCGGTGCAGGATACGCTGGGTCAGGATGCTTGTGTGCAGGTCCGTGCCTTGTTTGGCCGTGACGATCTGGCGGATAAGTTCGCGGTCGCCCATGATCCAGCCCAGCCGCAGACCGGGCGCGGTGATTTTGGAAAACGACCCCAGCAGCAGACCGTTGCGTTCGAGCAGCGCGCGCGAAAGCGGCGGCAACGGTTCTCCCTGGTAGCGCAATTCTCCGTACGCATCGTCTTCGAGAAACAGGATGTCGCGTTCTTCGAGCATTTTCGCGATGGCGCGGCGTTTTTCCAGGCAGTAACTCAGTCCGGTGGGGTTCTGAAAGTTGGGGACGCCGTAGAACAGCTTCAGCCCCGGTTTCCGGAGGCGTTCGTCCAGTTGCTCCAGGTCCGGGCCGTCTTCAAGCAGTTCCACTGTTTGAAAGAGCACTTCAAACAGTGAAAAAGTCTGGATCGCTCCCAGGTACCCCGGCCGTTCGATGAGTACCGTATCCCCTTTATTTAGGAGAACTTTGGAGGCCAGGTCCAAGGACTGCTGGGATCCGCTGGTGATGACGATTTCGTCGGGCGAAACATCGATGCCTTTTTTGGCGCGATAGCGTTCGGCAATGAATTCGCGCAGCGGCGGATAGCCTTCTGTGGTGGCATACTGGAGTGCGCTGCAGCCGTCTTCGGCCAGCACTGCGTTGGCCGCTTCCTGCATCGCCCGTGTCGGGAAAAGTTCCGGGTTGGGAAGCCCGCCGGCAAAGGAAATTATGGATGGGTTATCCGTGACCTTCAGAATTTCGCGGATAAAGGATTTCTGAGTGTGCAACATACGCTGGGCCAGTTTGGTATTCAGGCCATTGTCCGGAGATTGTGTTTGGGTTTGCATGGCGGTTTACTCTATGTGTAAAAAAAAGGTTGGGGGCGAGCCGTCCCATAAATAAGACGGCGCAGGGCAGAGCCCTGCGCCGCATGTCAGCAATGAAAATAAAACGTGTTCTGTCTGCGGCGGTCGGCTAAAAGCCTGTCAGAAATTGGCGACTTCTCCCTGGGCTTTGATCATGTCCCGCAGGATGGTCAGGGTTTCTTCCGCGTTACAACAAAAAAAGCCAATGTTTTCTACTTAGGCGCATTTACAACTTCATAAACGATCCGGTTGCCATCTTTTTGGTCTATAACCTGAACTTTGGATATTACCAATTTAACTTTATAATCAGCAGAAGCCGATTTATATTTAGAATAAATGACTGTTTCCAAATTCCTATTAATAGATCCACAATATTTTCTGCCATATACGAATCGCTTGGCCTTTTTTTTGTCCATAGGAAGACCATCGATAATATCAGGATTTACAAAAGATACTTGAAAAGAAGGAGGTAACGATCCAGCTCCCCATGGACTTTTAATGTTATAATAATTTGCTGTTGTCAGAGGATGGAAACTGAATTGAGCTTTATCAAAGTCATAGTCACCGAATTCTACATTAGTTCGAATAATATACTCATCATCATGGTTATATAGCTTCAAATCGCGAGCAATAAGCTCTTTGGTCTCCTCTTTCCTTTCGTCAAGTGCAAACTCATCATTTTCGTATTGCTGCCATATTTGAGGACGAAATGCTTTCATCCAATCTTCAACAAATTTAGAATAAATTGTATCTCCAGTTTCTGACATGTAAGCAATGAGGATGTTATGATAGTCTAAATCTTTTGCATATGCATTTGAACAAAAAAATACTGAAAATAGTATAAGTAGTATTGTATAAAATTTCATTGTAGTATCCTTTTGGTAGAAGCTAAAGTTCTGGTTTTATGTCCTGCATTTTTTTTATCTTATTCTCAGGGGTATTAACTAGATCAATAAGTAACTTATACTTGCCGCTAAGAATTCCATTTTTCTTATATTCTGTAACGTAAAT
Organism: Desulfovibrionaceae bacterium; assembly: GCA_963677785.2. GTDB lineage: Bacteria > Desulfobacterota > Desulfovibrionia > Desulfovibrionales > Desulfovibrionaceae. Next base: position 3,130,707 of record CAXXDH010000003.1, read on the forward strand.
ATATAAAGGATGATCTAGAGCCCAATGACTGTAGCGAGGGTAATGACTGTTATGCTTGAATTCTTTTGTTGAAATTCCATAAAAATATTCGCCTGGATGTCCTTGAATGTCAGTTAAAGGTTTGCCATATTTTTTTAGGATCAGTTTTTCGACATAATCTTGAGAAGCTTCAATATTGGTTTCATACCGGAATTTATATATGATACCGTCCTTATGAAAAACATCAAGCCGAAACGTTCCAGATGGTTCGTTTATCATCAATGCATCGCAACTTATCCCCGCCGGACAAAATGTGATCCAATTAAAAAGGCGTCCGGGACGTTCAATTTTATTCCAATTGTGCTGTTGGGCGTACTCGTTAACTTCATCTGGAGTCATACTAACTTTTAGCCCTCTGACATCAAAATCCCCAGGTTTTCCATTTTTTCCAAGTGTATCGTTGAAGACCAGTTCTTTTACACTTTGTTTTGCTGGAATATCAAAATTTTTTTCGTATAATAATTGATTTTTTGTATTGTAAAGTTCAATCTTTGATGCAAATCCGTAAAGCTCAGCCTGTTCACCACGTTGTGTTGGCTCGATAGTCGGCAAGTAAAATGAGGGACTATTTTTTGTTAAATTAGTAAAATATATGATGGCATTTCCTTCGACAGTTTTTGAACTTTTAGACATTTTTTTAAAAAATTTCGAATGGTTTGCTAAATCGTCCAACGGAAAAGTATTAATCTGTTGGGCATTTTCAAAATGAAGCCCTAAATATGATTTGAAAGGATCATATCCTTTTCCAATTCCAACTAACATGAAAGGAGAACCAACTTGCAAAGTATTTTTATTTTGATCAGGAGTATAGCCTACTGTTATCGGGAAAGTTTTAAAACAACCGTCATATGAAAGTTGATCAAATTCCTTTTGCAAAGCTGCAATACGGGCATTACGTAACTCAACATTAGTTATTTTTTTTGTTTTATTTTCGAAGTCAGGGGATTCACCTTTAGTTTTTTTCACTAGTGCCCTGATGGTATCGTTATCAATGGTTTCATAGGAAGGACAGCTTTGTGCATTGTCTGCAAAAGCTTGGGCAGTACAAGTAAAGGCAAAAAATAATGTAAAACTTAAAACACACCATATGATTTTTTTAACATTTTGTATATTCCCCTTAAAGGATTTCTAGATAAGAAATTAACTATTCACGAACAAAAAACAGAGTAAAAAATTTTACGATGGTTGGCCGCACGCTGTTTTTCTTTTGATAAAACCTCCGCTTATGTTTTTAACGGCAATAATTTTTATATGTTTATTGCTTTGTGGAATAACTATAGAGTTTAAATTTCCCTTTGAATGATACTTTCCAAGATAAGAATGCCGATCAATATTGAAAGAACTTAGCAGAATAAGTATCATGTGAAAAGCTTAGCGTTTTACTGGAAAGTTATTTTTTTAGGCTCTTCGACGTTTCCTGTGAAATTGGGATTCTCGCACGGGTTGCTCGTTTAATTTGAGGGCAACAAGCTGATATATTTAAACTCACTGTTCTTCGCCTCTTCATGGCTTCTACAAAAATCTTCACAAGGACTGTACCAAACAGCGTGTTCCTCTGATATGCAGATGAAGGTGAAAAGTAGCCAACCAACTGGAATTTTATCCCATTGGATCGCCTATCCCGGTTAGATCCTTTCAGTCGAAAGAGATAAATTCCACAGTTTTCGTCGAAGAACCTTTTTTATAGGCTAAATCTATTTTTTTATCTAAAATTTTTATAATTTATGTTCAGCAGTACGATTAATTATTAATGAATGTGCATTACAATTTTTTTAAAAAATTTTTCAGCACCGTTTGATGGTTAGGCACACTATAAAATAGTTATAGCTTTGGCGGCCGGGGCAGCATTTTTCTCTGCTCCAGATCAGGGCTGTCTTCAACGTTCTTTGTTTGAAAAAGAACGTTGACCAGCAAAAAAATATGGATGGTATCAGTTAATCCTGCTATTCAATCGCTTTGTATCACCTTTGGTTGAAATAATATTGGCCAGATCCAGAGTACTGCGATCCGCTGGTGATGACGATTTCGTCGGGCGAAACATCGATGCCTTTTTTGGCGCGATAGCGTTCGGCAATGAATTCGCGCAGCGGCGGATAGCCATCTGTGGTGGCATACTGGAGTGCGCTGCAGCCGTCCTCGGCCAGCACTGCGTTGGCCGCTTCCTGCATCGCCCGTGTCGGGGAGAGTTCCGGGTTGGGGAGCCCGCCGGCAAAGGAAATAATGGATGGGTTCTCCGTGACCTTCAGAATTTCGCGGATAAAGGATTTCTGAGTGTGCAACATACGCTGGGCCAGTTTGGTGTTCAGGCCATTGTTCGGAGATTGTGTTTGGGGTTGCATGGCGGTTTACTCGATGTGCAAAAAAAGGTTGGGGCGAGCCGTCCCATAAATAAGACGGCGCAGGGCAGAGCCCTGCGCCGCATGTTGCTTTGCAAATAAACGTGTTTTGCCTGCGGCGGTCAGTAGAAAAAGCCGGTTAGAAATTGGCTGCTTCTCCCTGGGCTTTGAGCATGTCCCGCAGGATATCCAGAGTTTCCTGCGCTTCTTTCGGGTCCAGCTTGCGCAGCGCGAACCCCGCATGGACGATGATGAAGTCTCCGAGCGTGACCTGGCCTTCCAGGAGCATCAAAGAGACTTTGATCTGCGTATCGCTTTCACCGACATTACATGTGGCCATTCCATTATCGATTTCGACGATTTTCGCCGGAATTGCCAGACACATTGCATTACTCCTTTACAGGGGCGTCCTGGGGCGCGCTTTGAAACGTGCCGCCAAGGGCCTTGATTTCAGTGAGAACGATTTCCATGGCCTGATCCATACGGGCCAGTGTGGTAGCGGAAAGCTCCGGACTCAAGGTGGAATAGTCTTCAGGCTCAATGCCGATGACCACGGCCTCCGGCCGGTTGCCGACCAGATCGCACATGATCAGTGTGTCGACCAGGTCGGTCTGGTGCATGGAGTTTTTGAATGCCAGGCTTTTTCTGAGGTCTTCACCCGTAAGCCGGTACATGCTGCCGGGTACGTCGCCGCCAAGCACGGCATCCACCACTATGACGTGTGTACAGTTGAGCAGCGGATCCATGAGCCGTGAACCCAGGGTGCCGCCGTCCATGAGGGTGACATTCTCTGAAAAGGAGTACTGCTGCATGAGGCGCTCGACAACACGTACGCCTACGCCTTCATCCGTATAGAGGATGTTACCCACGCCAAGGACAAGTATCTTAGTATCGTTTGATTCCATAGTATAAGTATAAAAAAAACAGGGACCCGGTGCAAGTCCGGGTCCCTGTAGGATGGTGAAGGTTGGAAGACCGTAATCCTAGCGAACCCTGAACTTGTGCACCTGATTTGTTTCAGGATCAATGACGTGTACGCCGCAGGCGATACACGGGTCATAGGAGTGCACAGTACGCAGGATTTCGACCGGACGCTTGGGATCTGCGATGGGAGAACCGACCAAAGCTTCCTCGACCGGGGAAAGCAGGTCCTTGTTGCAACGCGGACCCAGGTTCCAGGTGGAGGGAACAACGAGCTGGAAGTTTTCAATTTTTTTGTCTTTGATAACAATCCAGTGGCTCAGGCTGCCGCGAGGAGCGTCGACAAAACCAACTCCCTGGGCTTCATCAGGCATTTCCCATTCGGTGTAGAGGGTCTTGTCGCCCTTTTTGATGTTCTCGGTGAGTTCGTCCAGCCAGACCTGGGTCTGGTTGGCAACAACCAGGGTTTCGATACCGCGTGCGGCGGTACGGCCCAGGGTGGAGAACAGGACTTCAGGACCGGCGTTGAAATGCTTGAGCACGCCGTCGATGGCATCCTTGAAAGGTTTGACGCCGCGGGCGTAGGCCACGAGGCAGTGGGCCAGGGGGCCGACTTCCGTGGATTTGCCTTTGTAACGCGGAGCCTTCATCCAGGAGTAGCGCTCCTTGTCTTCCAGGCTGGTGTACTGGGGCTCGGTGACACCCTTGTAGGGGTGCAGGTCGGAGTCACCCTTGTACCAGCTGTGCTTGATGGATTCGGTGATGACCTTGGGATCCATGTCCTCGACTTTGCTGATGTCGCGGTCGTAAATGACGCCCTGCGGCAGAAAGCGGCTGTTGAGGTCGTATTCGTCCGTGGGGAATTCGCCGAAGGCCATGAAGTTGGTGGTACCGCCGATGCTGAACCAGTCTTTGTAAAAACCGGCGACAGCAAGCAGGTCCGGAATGTAGACCTGATCGACAAAGGTTTTGATCTCTTTGTACAGGGCGGTGAATTCAGCGAGCCGTTTGGGATCGAGGAATTCGTAGTTGGTGACGCCCCCGACAACCGTGAACTGGGTGTGGGGGTTCTTGCCGCCGATCATGGCCATGGCCCGTGCCGCCTTGACCTGCAGGTGCAGGGCTTCCAGGTAGTGAGCGGTGGCGATGAGGTTGACCTCGGGCGGCATGACGTAGGCGTCGTGGTCGGTCAGGAAGTAGGCATTGGTAAAAATGCCGAGCTGTCCGGAATCGACGAACGATTTCAGTTTGGTTTGAACGGCCTTGAGGTCCTCGGCTTTGGTGGGCCGGGACGAAATGCTGTTGGCGATCTTGGCCGCTTTTTTCGGATCCGCTTTCAGGGCGCTGACGACGTCGACATAGTCCAGAGCATTGAGATGATAGAAGTGGACGATGTGGTCGTGCATATATTGCGCAGCCATGCAGAGATTGCGCTGCAGGATGGCGTTTTTCGGAATTTTGACGTTGACGGCGTTGTCAACGGCGCGGGTGGAGGCCAGGGCGTGCACGTAGGTGCAAACACCGCAGGCGCGCTGCGTAAAGTGCTGCGCGTCGCGCGGATCGCGGCCTTTGAGAATCAGTTCAAGCCCACGGAAAAGCTGCGAGCTGCTCCATGCGTTTTTAACCTTGCCCTTTTCCACTTCGACTTCAATGCGCAGATGGCCTTCAATCCGGGTAATCGGATCAACGACGATCTGACCTGAGTAATCGCTGTGAGGCGCTGCCATTATGGTTTCCTCCTTAGGCGTAGCTGTTAACTTTGGTTATGCGATCTGTTCAGCCTGAATGGTATCGATTCTAGGATTCGTAAAACGGACTCATTGCATCCCAGAAATCAGGCTCGCTACAGCCGATGCAAGGGTGGCCGGCTTCGACAGGCCAGTTGATCTGGTTGAATTTAGCTTTTGGACAGTTGTTGAAGGTATCAGGCCCCTTGCATCCGAGTTCATAGAGGCACCAGCCTTTGGCAGCCTCTTCCGAACCAAAGGAAGGGGCGAATTCGCCGGCCTCAAAATGCTTCAGGCGGGGACAGTTGTCATGGACAGCTTCGCCGTAGAACATCAGCGGACGGTTGTTCTCGTCGAGTTCGGGCACGCCTTTGGTCAGGTAATGGACCACTGTGCCAACAAAGTTGATAGGATTGGTCGGGCAACCAGGGAGGTTGATGCCGCTTGTGATGCCCAGGGCGTCATTCACGCCTTTGGCCTGCGAAGGATTGGGCTTGGCGGCTTGAACACCACCGAAGGAAGAGCAGGTGCCGATGTTGATGAGCGCCTTGGCCTTCGGAACGATTTCCTGTGCGATCGAAAGCATGCTCTTACCGGCGACCTTGCCCCAGGAGCCATTGTCGATTGTCGGGATACCGCCTTCACAGACACAGACAAAGTCGTGTTTGATGGCTTCTTCCAGGGCTTCTTCCACTGCATGTCCGGCGCCGGCCATCAGGGTCTCGTGATAGTCCAAGGAAATAGTGTCGAGAATCAAAGCGTCAATGTAGGGGTCCACGGTCCTGAGAACCGCCTCGGAGCAGCCTGTGCACTCTGCAAAGTGCAGGTAGACAACGCTGGGGCGTTTCTTGGAGGTGAGCGCTTCCGCCACTTTTGGCGCAAAAGCGGGGCCCATACCCAACGCAGCAGCAACCACCGTGCAGTACTTCATAAAATCACGGCGGGTAACTCCTCGTTGTAACAGCCTTTTTTCCGCATTATCCTTAGCGAGACCTACGGAAATCTTCATAAATACCTCCATCCTCGATTGTTGGTCTTGATAGTAGCCAATGTGCTTTCACAATTGCGGACCAAAGGTGAAAAACACGCGTATACATCCAAGCAGATGCGAAAAGTTGTTTACGCATACCTCCTTGCCCGTATTTGCGGACAGTATGATACGGCCCATCGGAAATACGAAATATAAAGTAATGGGCACATAATAAACCCGCTTCAATAAGCAAGTCAACGGAAAATCAATCTGAATGTCTTGCTCTGTAGGACTTTTTTATTGAGTAGCTCGTAGTAGTACAGATTTTGTTTTCGTGCTACTTTAATTTTAGAAGAAGTAATACGATTTTAAAAAAAGTGTTACTAAAGTCTGCAGTAATACTTTTTTCAAAAGAGTGTTACTAATAGTAAAAAAATATGTCGCCGACTGAATGGAGAAGAGACCGACCAGCTGTGAATGCGTGTAAAATGAATATAATGATCGTTGGTTACGGGATTTTTTCCCTTGGGGAATCTTGACTTCAAGTCAATGGAGGAACATCTTACAATAAGAAGGGCCATTATTATCAGGAGAGTCGCAGATGATCAGAGTGTGGGGTGTTGTGTGTACCTTACTTTTACATATAGGCTTTTCAATATGTTGCGGCCTTATTTTTCCTGAACTGGGGGGTGGAAAAACTGCAAGTATGAAAAAATTGCTCGACCTTACACTGCATTCAGCTCAGGAAGTAGTGCAACATGATAAGCAAGTCCCTTCTGAAAGACTATTGCTCGATATGCAACACCATACGGAAACACCACAGAAGCCTGCCGTAAAACTGATAAGTCCTGTAAAACGAGATTCGCTGCTGGTGGGACGGCAAGTTCCTCCCAGTGATGAAACAAAGCGTCGCATTTATTTTGGAGGCGGGATTCTCAAGCAGGGAAATGAAATCAGGCTCAATCTGCGAGCCATTGGCGCCATGGATTTCGGCAAGAAGGATTTTTACGGAACATACAAGATGTCAAAGGAGGATCTCGTACTGGAGATAAAACCTTGGGGGGACGAACTTATTCTCGAAATACCAAAGCTGAAACTCAGAAGGCCCTTGAAGCCCGTAGGCAAATTTATCTGGACCTATGGTCCGAGTTTCAGCGAATCCGAACCGGTGGAAGGCTCAATCACCTTTTTCCCGCATCATAAAGACAAAACATCGCTTCCGAGCCGTGTGATGTGGATGGGCAAAGAACCGCCCATGCATATCGGCGAAATGCAGAACTGGAAATAGCCGATATTTTGATTACAGGAACAGAACCAGGCGGTTCGTTCAACGGTATTTAACGTTAGTTCTGATTTTGATTTGGTTTTCCTGCGACGGAACAACTGCGTAGGAATTATTTATTCATGGTGTTCAAGAATTCTTCGTTGTTTTTTGTGCCTTTCATTTTATCCAGCAAAAATTCCATGCTGTCCACTGTGTTCATAGGCGCAAGAACCTTGCGAAGAATCCAGACTCTGTTCAGGACGTCGCTGCCAAGAAGCAGCTCTTCTTTACGGGTTCCGGAGCGGTTGATATCGATGGCGGGGAAGCAACGTTTTTCAGCCAGATGACGATCCAGATAAATATCCAGATTGCCGGTGCCTTTGAATTCCTCGAAAATGACTTCATCCATACGGGAACCTGTATCGATCAGAGCGGTGGCGATGATCGTCAGGCTACCGCCTTCTTCAATATTTCGGGCTGCGCCGAAAAAGCGCTTGGGGCGCTGCAGGGCGTTGGCGTCGAGACCTCCGGAGAGTACACGACCGGATGAAGGCGTCACGGCGTTGTAAGCACGGCCCAAGCGGGTGATGCTGTCGAGCAGGATGACGACGTCTCGTTTGCGTTCCACAAGGCGTTTGGCTTTTTCCAGAACCATTTCCACAACCTGGACATGGCGTTGCGGGGGTTCATCGAACGTGGAGCTGACGACTTCGGCTTTGACGGTACGTTCCATATCCGTGACTTCCTCCGGACGCTCGTCAATGAGCAGCACGATCAGGTACACGTCTGGATGGTTGGCGTTGATGGAGTTCGCCATGGTCTGCAGAAGCATGGTCTTACCGGTACGGGGCGGCGCGACGATCAGTCCGCGTTGCCCGCATCCGATGGGGGTGAGCAGATCAATGACCCTGGAAGAGTAATTCCCCGAGGTCGTTTCCATGACATAATGTTTGTCAGGGTAGATGGGGGTAAGGTTGTCGAAAAGAACCAAGGATTTTGAGCTTTCAGGAGAGTTGTATCCGATTTCGTTGACACGCAGCAGAGCGAAATAACGCTCGCCTTCCTTGGGGGGGCGGATCTGGCCGGAAATAACATCGCCTTTTCTCAGACCGAAGCGACGGATCTGGGAAGGAGAAACATAAATGTCGTCGGGGCCGGGCATGTAGCTGTACATCGGGGAACGCAGAAAACCAAAGCCGTCCGGCAGTACCTCGAGAACGCCTTCGCCGAAAATGGAGCCGTTTTGGGACGCACAGCCCTGCAACAAAGCGAAAATCAGTTCCTGTTTACGCATGCCGCTGGCATTATCAATGTTGTATTCTTTGGCCAGGCCCATAAGTTCGGACATGCTTTTGGTTTTTAATTCGGATAAATTCATCTCCTCACTCCATGCAGATCGTTGTAAAATAGGTATCGCAGTGTACGTGCGAAAAAATAAGTATTAAAAAGAAAATATTGAACTGGAATCATGTATTGATAATAAAAGTGCTTAACGTGGTGTCGGCATCAATTGTACAGCTAAATAAGAATTAGATTTGATAAAACAATACTATTAATGTGGTTATAATATACAAGTATCAAGCGAGAAGTAAGATATCTGCTCTCTTTCTTGATGCTCTATCAGCGGGGTATTAAGTAAAAGTGGGATTTTGAACAATTTCCCACATTCTGAAAAGAAACGTCAGGATGAACAAATAGCGTATACCTTAAAATTTTGCAAGAAAATTTTGTTATTCAGATTCGTCTGAGTCATTTTCAGGGACTTTTAACACATCCTGGAAAAGATCTTCAATGATTTCTTTTATTTCATCCGGTTGCTTGTCCAGTGCAAAAGCCAGCTCGATCGTGATGAGGCTCATGGCCTGCTCCAGCAACCGGCGCTCACCAAAAGAAAGTTCCTTGTCTTTGCCGATCAGCAGCAGTTCTTTCAGGACGTACGCGACGTCAGCCAGATCGCCGCTTTTCAGTTTTTCGGAATACTCACGGTACCGGCGGTTCCAGTTTTGACCGGAATAGCCGGAAAAGTCAGAACGGTCCTTCAGAGAAGCAATGATATCCTGTCCTTTCTTTTCATCGCAAACCGGACGTAAACCAACGTTGTTGGCATTGTTGACAGGAACCATCAAGGTCACATTGTTGCTGAGAATACGAACAATATAAAAGTCAGCTTTTGCGCCCCCGATTTCCTGGTTTTCAATTCTCTCTACCTTACCAACGCCTTGGGCGGGGTAAACTACCAGCTCTTCAACTCCAAACACGTCAGTACTCCTTGGGGGGATATGATGAGGGGTATAAATGCTATATTTGCATTAATATACCCAAAGCTCCAGAGATAGTCCATATGATTAGCGGATAAAGATGGAAATACTGAATATTGTCAGGGCGTAAAGGAGTTTAACTGCTGCCTGGCAAGTTCGAATCCCTTTTCAACAAAGAGGGACAGCCCATCTATGGCAGCCGGAACAAGTTCTTGTACCAGCGTTCGTTCTTCAGAAGAAAAAGTTTGCAGCACATACGAGCTGACATCCGCGTGGGGCGGCCTTCCTATTCCCAATCTGAGCCTGTAAAAGTCACGGGTGCCCAAAAGTTCGGCTATGGAGCCGACACCATTGTGGCCGGCCCAGCCGCCTCCGAATTTGAGACGCATCCGCCCCAGCGGGAGATCCAGTTCATCGTGCAATACGACAAGCTGGTCGGCTTCCAGATTATAAAAACGTACAATTTTGCTAACCGCCTTGCCGCTCAGGTTCATATACGTCAGAGGCTTGAGAAACAGCCAAAGACTTGAGCTGGCAAGGTGCCGCATTATCCAGAGTTCAAAAAAAGCCTTGCTTGACTTGACCGGCTCGGCCTGAGACCAGCCGTAGCTGTCAGGCGAAGCCGCAAGCGCGTCAAGGATGCTGAATCCGAAATTATGCCGCGTTCCGTGGTAGCGTTGCCCTGGATTCCCTAAACCGGTAATGATTCCTGCGTATTGCATAAAGTATTAACAGACTTTCGGCCTGTCTCGTCAGATTCGGGAAGCGTCCTGCGGTCCAAAGGCAGCGATACTTTTCACGAGAGAAGTTCAGATCTCTCGACAGGTTGTCCGGCGGATTTTGAAAAAAATACCGGAGAAAAAATAGTTAGGCTTCCGCTTCTTCCGCTTCCTCAGATGATTCCTCATCGGAAGTGGGGGCCTGAACGCCAACCACGGCGAAGTTTTCATCCGACGCAGTGGAAACGCCTTCCGGAAGTACCAGATCCTGAACGTTGATATTGTGGTTGATTTCAAGTTCAGTAACGTCAACGGTGATTTTGTCCGGAATGCTCATAGGCAGGCACACGACTTCGATGTGCTCGCGGAACTGTTCGAGTTTACCGCCCTGAACCTTAACGCCTTTGGGGGTTCCAGTGATTTCCAGGGGAACGATGATCTTGATTTCTTTCTGAAGGTCAACACCCATGAAATCCACATGCAGAATCTGATTTTTGAAAGGATGATTGTGGACTTTCCAGATCAGGCAAGGCAGCGTTTCGGTTTGTCCTTCTTCAGTAATCTCCAGCTGAATGACCGAAGTGGACCCGGCGCTACGATACACTTTACGCAACGGCAGGTCGTCTACCAGAATTTTAATGTTTTTCCCCTTGGAATCATAGAAAACACAAGGAACTTTGCCTTGTTCACGGTAGCGGCGGTTGGGACCTTTTCCTCCATCCATACGCTGGCGCACGGCCAAAGAAACCATTTCACTCATTTAAGTATCTCCTTTCCTGAAACTCCGGCCTTGTCGCGTCATGCTCCGGCGGGAGGTAATATTTAGTAGGGCTGTAGCTTGAACCGGCGAATCATCTATACAAACAACACACTCACCGACGAATCCGTATGAATGTTATAGATGGACTTGGCGAGCAACCCGGCAACAGACATGACTTTTAGTTTGGGGCAAGCCTGGAGTTTGTCCCCGAGCGGTATCGTATTGGTGACCACGATCTGGGAAAATTTTGAATTGCAGAGTCTGCGGATAGCCGGTCCAGAAAGAACTGGGTGTGTGGCACAGGCCATGACTTCCCTGGCTCCGTGCGAGAGCAGAGCCTCGGCTGCCTGGACCATGGTGCCTGCGGTGTCGATCATATCGTCGATAAGTACGCCGACTTTGCCATCTACGTCCCCGATGACGTTCATGGCCTTCGCTTTGTTGGGTTCATCCCGCCGTTTGTCGATGATGGCCAATCCTACGCCCAGACGCTTGGCATAGGCCCTGGCGCGTTCCGTTCCGCCGGCGTCCGGCGAAACAATGATGAAATCCTCATCGAGCTTGCGAAGATATTCTAGAAACACGGGCAACGCATAGAGGTTGTCCACGGGAACGTCGAAAAAACCCTGGATTTGTCCTGCGTGCAGATCAATGGTGATCATCCGGCTCATACCCGCAACGGTCAGAAAATCTGCAACCAGCTTGGCGCTGATGGGGGAACGGGGAACAACTTTGCGGTCCTGGCGGGCGTATCCGTAATAAGGAACAACTGCGGTAACACGTCCGGCGCTGGCACGCTTCAATGCATCCAGAATCAGGGAGAGCTGCAGAAGGTTGTCGTTTACCGGCGCACAGGTGGGCTGAACGACAAAAACATCATCACCGCGTACGTTGGCTCCGATTTCGATGCGAATTTCGCCGTCGCTGAACGTTTCCGTAACTGCGGGAGTCAGTCTGCAGCCAAGATGGTTGCAGATGGCTTGCGCAAGCTCCGGGTTGGATGAACCCGTTACAATTTTTAAATCGCGATGCATTGCCTTTGTTCCGTCAGTTCGTTGGGCTTTAGCTCTTTGCTGCTACCTGAAAAAGGCAGGAGCCTCATTAAAAAAAATGGCTGGGGTGGAAGGATTCGAACCCTCGAATGACGGGACCAAAACCCGTTGCCTTACCGCCTTGGCGACACCCCAGTGCTAACAATAATGAATAAATACGTTGTGGTGTGAAAGTGTCAACTTCCCCGCTGCCTCTTCTGCAGAGGCCGTATTTTTATATAGTCCGAAGATGCTGGATCCACTTCCACTCATGAGCGCTCCGACTGCCCCTGATTTCAAAAATTCTTCCTTGAGCAGCCTGAGGGCTGGAAATGTCGGAAAAACCACAGCTTCAAAGCAGTTGAAAAACAGCAGTGAACTAGAACAGGAGAGGCAATACTCTTTTTGGGCAGGGCATGTCAAGAATTTGGGAGAGCGCTTATGAATATTTTCAGCCATTTCATCATACGTACGGTATGCCCAGGCCGTATTCACCTGAATAGCAGGGCAGATCAGAACAATGACCATGCCGCTCAGATCCGCATGAAAAGGAATAATATCGCTGAACACATCTCCAATCCCAGTGGCCCAGGCTGCCTGGCCATGCAGAAAAAAAGGCACATCGGCCCCCAGTTTTGCTGCCAGCGTGTGCAGCTTCTCCTGGGGCAACGCTTGCGGACCGGCATTGGCATTCAGATAGCCAAGCAACGCGGCGGCGTCCGCGCTTCCTCCTCCCAGTCCGGCGCCAAAGGGAATGTTTTTTTCCAGATGGACGGCGAGATCAGGGCGGTAGCCGCTGGCTGCGGCAAAAGCCTCATAGGCCTTTACAACAAGGTTGCCGGGTGTGGCGAGTTCTTCTGACGTGCAGCTGAATTGCAATCCCGCATCGCGGACGCCGGTGGAGATATGCAGCACGTCGGACGGTTTGGGGAGCGGATAGAAAAGCGTTTCCAGCTCGTGGTATCCATCCGCGCGCGTGGCCGTGATTTCAAGATGCAGATTGACTTTGCATCCTGTCTGCAGACTCGCGATGCGTTGAGAAGCGTTCATGCCATTCCGGTTCATAAGAAAAAAAGTATATTCGCTACGTGCGTATGTTGTAAAGAAAAAGTTGTCTAAAAAAATTGCCCGATCTGGAAAAGAATCACTGTTGCCGCCAGTGTTCAGGACACGTACCGCAGATCTTCCCACAAAGGCATGCGGGATCAGTCGGCGGGCAACCGTGGCGAATGACGCGTTCGGCCTGTTTGGAGACGAAGTTGTACTGCAACAGGCAGCCCTCCGGGATACAGACGTATGTATTCGTCGGGCAGCGTACGATAGTCCCGGTTCTGATCTGGTCTCCGTTACGGATTTTCTGGGCGTCACGGGTGACGGCGCAGGTCGGAGACGCGGGCGGCTGCAGGTCTTTCTCCCGAGACGGGCAGGAAAAAAGAAATTCCGAACCGGACGAACCGGCCGCTGCAGGTGAAAGCAGAGCCAAACACAAGAAGATGCAAAGTATACCGACAGGACGTTTCATGATTCGAATACCTGGATAGTGTTTTTGTCCAAAGACCAAATATTTTGCCTTGGGAATTCGTTCGTCGTCAATGGCTTTTTGAAATAACGTACGCTACCTGCGAGTTTTATTACCAGGCAGCACTGCCGCCGGGCCTGTATGTTTTCCTGTTGTTTTGTGATATCGCAATTAACAGGCTGAGGAAATAAGCCCGCTTTCCAGATGCGTAGGGGGCGGAGAAGTTATTCGCACTTGAAAGGATCCGTACTTTGCCGCATAGTACCGCTGCCTCGTTGGAGGGGGTGCGAGATACCCCCTGGTTTGTTTGGATGGCCAAACACAACGGGGTTTTTTTATGCAACCACAGCGGCTTTGTCTCCGGCGGCAATTGGATTGCGATACCGGCGGGGCGGTTGCAAGGCGTACTGGATTTGCAGAACTGTTTAGTTTATTGAGCTGGTTATGAAATTTTTTCATCGTGATAAGAAAAAAACGGAAGCGCTGAAGGTCATCATTGTTGGGGCCGGTGAAGTCGGGTTCCATATTGCGCAGCGTCTGGCTGAGGAAAACAAGGATGTGGTTGTTATCGACCGCAATCCCAAAAAACTACGGCGCCTGACAGAGCAGATCGACGTGCAGATCATAGAAGGTTCCGGATCCAGCCCGCGCGTGCTCATGGAGGCGGGGGCCGAGGACGCCGACATTCTGCTGGCCGTGACTGACAGCGATGAAACCAATATCATCGCCTGTTTTTTCGCCAATGTGCTTTCACCGGACTCTTTGAAACTGGCTCGTATCCGCAATGAAGAGTACACCCTGTACCGCGACGCCCTTTCCAAGGAATATCTGAATATCGGCGTTGTGATCAATCCGGAAGTCGAAGTCATCAAGTCCATCGACCGGATGATCAATGTTCCCGGCATAGTGGAATACAGCGAATTTGCCGACGGTAAGCTCAAAATGCTGGGCCTCCGGGTGGAAGAGGGCGCTTTTGTCGATGTACCGTTGATGGAACTGCGCGGAACGCTTGGTTTTGAAAATTTCATTATCGCGGGTATTGTACGTAATGAAAAATTGATCATTCCCACGGGTGAAGACAAGATCCTTAGCGGCGACTTGATCTATGTCGTCTGCGTCGAAAAGGACCTCCGGCAGCTCGGGGCCTTTTTCGGGCTGCGGGACAAGCCCATCAAAGAGCTCATGATCATCGGCGGCGGAAACATCGGCCTGCGTCTGGCCGGGTTGTGCGAGCAGCGCGGATACCATACGCGCCTGGTGGATATCGACGAGAAACGCTGCCAGTTTCTGGCCGAACGCTTGAACAAGGTCATCGTGCTGAAAGGCGACGGTACGGACCAGGACTTTCTTCGCGAGGAAAACATCAGCGGGATGGACATGGTCGTATCCCTGACCGGGGATGAAGAAACCAATATTCTTTCTTCATTGCTGGCCAAGAACATGGGCGCGCGCATGACCATCACCCGTATCAACAAGACGGGCTATCTGCCCCTCGTACGGGCCATAGGCATTGAACACAGCGTCAGTCCGCGCCTCTCCGCAGTCAACAGCTTTTTGCACCACGTACGTCAGGGCAAGATCATTTCCTCAGTGCAGATCAAGGGCGAAGAGGCCGAAGCGCTGGAGGCCATAGCACAGGAGCATTCGGATATCGTGCACAAGCCGCTCAAGCAGCTCGATTTTCCCAAAGGAGCGCTGATTCTTTGCATTATCCGCGGCGATGCGGTTATAGTCCCCAGCGGGGATACCGTTATCGAACCGCAGGACCGGATCATTATATTTAGTACGCGCAACAACCTTTCGCGGGTGGAGAGCGCGCTCACGGCGAAGCTGGAGATTCTGTAAGTGCGTTTCCGTTACACCATGCACGTGGTCGGGGCGATTATTTGTTCCGTGGGCCTGACCATGTTTTTTCCCCTTCTGTTTTCCTTGTATTACGGCGACGCGGGCGCCATGCCACTGGCCCTGTCCATGCTGATCACCGTTGTCGCGGGCATGGCCCTTGTCATGCTGTTTCGTACGCCCGATCCCGGAGGCATGAAACACCGAGAGGGCATGGCCATAGTGGCTTTGGGCTGGTTGGCAGCCGGAGTAGTCGGCGCGTTGCCGTTCTGGCTGGCCGGTACTTTTTCATCTGTCGTGGACGCCATTTTCGAGTCGGTTTCCGGGTTCACCACAACCGGGGCGTCCGTACTTACGGATATTGAAGCCGTTCCCCAGGGGCTTTTGATGTGGCGCAGTCTGACCCACTGGCTCGGGGGCATGGGAATCATTGTGCTTTCGCTGGCCATTCTGCCGTTTCTGGGAGTCGGCGGCATGCAGCTTTACAAGGCCGAAGTGCCGGGCCCGACTCCGGACAAGCTGAGCCCGCGTATCAAGGATACGGCCCTGATTCTCTGGAAGGTCTACGTACTGTTCACCATTGTGGAAATCATCCTGCTCTGCTTGGGGGGCATGAATTTTTTCGATTCCATCTGCCATACGTTCGGCACCATGGCCACAGGCGGTTTTTCCACCAAAAATACCTCGGTGGCCTATTACCACAGCGCGTATATTGATGTGGTCATCACGATTTTCATGTTTCTGGCCGGCGCGAATTTTTCGCTGCATTTTTTTGCCTTGCGAGGAAAGCCACTGACCCTGTGGAAGGATCCGGAATTTCGGTTTTATACGTATGCTGTCGCGCTGAGCACACTGGTCGTGACGGTCTGCATTTACGGGAGGGATTACCAGAGCATCTGGCAATCCTTGCGCTATGCCTCGTTTCAGGTGGTCTCCATCTGTACTACTACGGGCTTTGCCACGGCGGATTACGAGCTTTGGCCCTTCCTGCCCCAGGCCATCCTGTTTTTTCTGATGTTTCTGGGCGGTTCGGCAGGCTCTACCGGCGGCGGCATCAAGTGCATGCGGATGATGGTGCTCTGCCGCCATGCCTACCACGAACTGATCCGCCTGGTGCATCCGCGCGCGGTAAAGTACGTCAAGCTGGGCGGCAAACCCGTACCGCAGGAAGTGATTTCCGGCGTCTGGGGTTTTTTCGTGCTGTATCTGGCTTTGTACGTCTTTTCCTCATTCATCATGGCCGCGTTGGGGCTGGACGTACTGACTTCCTTCGCCTCGGTGGCCGCCTGCATCGGCAATATCGGCCCCGGTCTGGGGACGGTCGGTCCGACCGAGAACTACGCGCATATTCCGCAGCTGGGCAAATGGGTGCTGACTTTTTGCATGTTGTTGGGACGGCTGGAGATTTTTACCGTCATCATCCTTTTTGTTCCCGAGTTCTGGCGGAAATAAGCGCCGTATGCGGCAACCCCGCGATAAAGGAGTGCTTATGGCATTGCGGATCGGTTTTATCGGAACAGGCACCATGGGCGATCCCATGGTCCGTAACCTGCTGGGGGCCGGATACGCCGTTACCGCTTACAACCGCAGTATCGAGAAGCTGGCCGCGGTGCAGGAAGCCGGGGCCGACACGGCAGCTACACCCAGGCAGGCGGCGGAACATGCGGATTGCGTGTTGCTGATGCTGACCGGCCCAGAGGCCGTGGACAGCGTACTTTTTGGTCCCGACGGGGTTCTTGAAGCCCAGGTCGAGGGGCTGACCGTGGTGAACATGAGCACCGTTTCACCGCAATATACGCGCAGTCTGGATAACCGCCTGAAAGAGCGGGGGGCGGCGCTGCTGGACGCGCCTGTGTCCGGATCGCGCAAGCCTGCGGAAACCGGCGAACTGGTTATCCTGGCCGGAGGTCCGGCCGACCTCGTGGAAGCGCTGCGGCCCGTATTTCTGGCCATGGGCAAAAAGGTCGTTCATTGCGGCGAGACCGGTATGGGCTCGGCCATGAAAATGACGGCCAATATGCTGCTGAGCGTATCGCTGGCGGGGTTTTCCGAAGCCCTTTGCCATGGCCGCCAGTGCGGTCTTGATACGGATCTCATTCTGGATACGCTGTTGTCCGGTCCCATGAATTGCCAGCTGTTCGCCTTGAAGGAAACAATGTTTCGCAGCGGCACGTTTACCCCTCCGCAGTTTACTATTGCGAATATTGTCAAAGACATGCGCTTTATTTTACAGACTGCGGACAGCGCGGGCGCACCGGCTCTGATGAGCAGTACGGCCTTTCAGTTGTACCGTGCGGCCCTGGCCCATGGGCAGGGTGATGAAGATTTCGCGGCTGTGATTGCGGCCATGGAAACCATGTGTGAGAAACCCTCTTAACAGCGACGTGAAAAAGAAATTTTATGAGTGCGAAAAATAAGAAAAAGCAGCCGGAAGGCGTATCCTCCCGGGTTTTGGTAGTGGCCATGGTGGTGGCGTTTCTGTTCGGCGTATATGTGGGAGGCGTGGGCTTTTCCCTGTATCAGGATCAGGGCGGAGACGCTGGGCAGTCGCAAATGCGGATGCCTGCGGGCATGCCGCCGCAGGGCCAGGGCCAGTCCCAGGATAAGGCCTCTTCTGAAGATCAGGCCGCAATCCGCAGGCTGGAGGCCCAGGTCAAGGATAAACCGAACGATCTGGGGGCCTGGATCCACCTGGGCAATCATTATTTCGACAGCAACCAGTTCAAGGGCGCCATCCGGGCCTACACGCGCGCTTTGGAGCTGGAACCCGGCAACGCCGACGTCTTGACCGACCTGGGCGTTATGTACCGCCGCGACAATAATCCGCAAAAGGCCATCGAGTGTTTCGACAAGGCCGTGGCGGCAAATCCGACGCACCGTACCGCCCGCTTCAACAAGGGAATCGTGTACCTGCATGATCTGAACGACATGCCGCATGCTTTGGAAACCTGGGAAGCGCTGCTGCAGCAGAACCCGCAGGCCACCACCCCGGACGGGCGGTCTCTCAAAAATCTGGTGGACGAACTGCGCAAACAACAGCAGTAGCGTTTTTTTTGCGATAATAACTGCATAAAAAAACCGGCGCGGAGTTATCCGAGCCGGTTTTTTTTGTACGGGTACGTCGAAAGTTACGCGAGCTGGGCGAGCAGGGTCTCTTTGATGGAGTCGATGGTGCCTTCGCCGTTGAGCTCAATGTACTTGGTCTCGCCTTTGCCGGCCAGATCTTTGTAAAAGTAGGCGGCGGCCAGGGTGCCGGTGTTGGTGTCGTAGTAGATGTCGTGGCGCTTGTTGATGGCGGCTTCGTCCTGGTCGTCGGCACGGGACTTGAGTGCGCCGCCGCAGACACGGCACTTGTCACCGTCGGGCTTGATGGCGTCGATGAAAATATTGTTCGGGTGGTTGTTGTCGTTTTCGCAGAGGCGGCGGCCCATGATGCGGTTTTTGGCAACTTCACGGGGCAGCAGGATTTCGATGACGTAGTCCAGCTTCATGTCGGCTTCGCCCAGAGCGGCCCAGAGCTTTTCGGCCTGAACCATGTTGCGCGGGAAACCGTCCAGCAGCCAGCCGTTGGCGCCTTTTTCCTTCAGGGTTTCCAGAACCATGGGGATGGTGATGTCGTCAGGGACCAGATCGCCTTTGTCGATGTACTCTTTCGCTTTTTTGCCCAGTTCGGTGCCGCCGCCGATGTGTTCGCGGAAGATGGCGCCGGACTCGATGTGGGCCAAATTGTATTTTTTCTTAACGAGAGAGCCTTGGGTCCCTTTACCACTTCCATTGGGACCAAAAATCAAAATATTCACGCGCACTTCCTCCTTGTTGATTAATTCACAAGGTCCTACCTTGTCCAGATGCGGCTGTCAATTCAAATTCCGGCGGAATTGCACCAGCCGGCCTGATGGATTTGCAGGCGCATTCTTTTCGGGTACTGCAGCAGCCGGAGGGCCATAGTGGAGTTCCCCCATGGCGGTAGCAAGTATGCCACAGGGCCACTGGATGCGATGAAATAATATTCATAAGGAGGTGAGGAATTTGCTCGGTTTGCCAATAGAAAAAAAATGGCCCATACTGAAAATATATATGGTGTAGTTGATTTCGTGTGCAGCGAGTTTTGGGTCCGGCTGATACCCAAGTTGAAGGAGGGCAGTCCAAACGTCAAGATTGGAAGCACCCAGGTAAATTGAACCCGGCATTTAAGAATTGCAAGCATCCCGCACCATCGATAGTTTTGGATGGCAGAAGAGACGAATGGCTTTTGGCGTTGATTAAAACCGGCTTGGATCGAGTTTTCTATATCCCATGAGGGACTCTCCGCAGCTGAGTATGCCGTTCCTGTATCCTGCCTGGTTGCAATAGCTAAAAACAGCGTGAGGATAAGGAGGGTGCCATGCGCAGAATTGTCGTCGTTTTTCTTGTTTCTTTGCTTTTGTTTGTAGCAGGCACTGTTGCATTTGCCACCGACACCATCAAGATTGCAGCTATCTTCGCAAAAACAGGGCTTGCTTCGACCTCGACCATCCACCATTTTCAAGCGGTGCGCTACGCAGTGGACGAGCTTAATGCCGATGGCGGGCTTTTGGGAAAAAAAATTGAACTGATTGAATTAAACAACAGCAGTTCGCCTATAAAAACGCACCAGGTGGCTCTGGAAGCCGCTCGTAAGGGGGTAGTCGCCGTGATAGGTTCTTCCTGGAGTGATCATTCCATCGCGGCTGCCAAAGTACTGCAGAAGCGCGGCATTCCAATGATTTCGCCAGATTCAACAAATCCCAAAGTCACAAAGATTGGGAACTATATTTTTCGTGTTGGATTTGTAGATTCTTTCCAAGGGAAGGTGTTGGCAGACTTTGCAGCCCGGACACTTAACGCCGAGACTGTCGTTGTCATCCAATCCATCGACTCGGCGTACAGTTTGGGGTTGAGCCGTACCTTTCAAAAAGAATTTAACATTCAAGGTGGAAAAATCCTTGGTATCTTTGATTACAAACAATCTCAGAAAGACTTTTCCATCATTTTGCAAAAGGTCAAAGAACTTAATCCCCAGCTTCTGTTTATCCCCGGATATGACGAATGCGGGTTAATCGTTAAGCAAGCCCAGGAGTTGGGGCTTGATGCAATCATGCTTGGTGGGGATGGTTGGAGTTATCGTGAATTCTTCGCCAAAGGGGGCATGGAACTCAAGCGGGGCTACTATACGTGCCATTGGACAAAGGATCTTGCCAATCCGGAGTCGCGGGATTTTGTGAAGCACTATCAAGAACATTATGAACTCAACGAGTCAGCGGCCTTGACATACGATGCCGTCATGCTCCTTGCCGAAGCGATCCGGAATGCTGGCTCGCTGGATCGGGCGAAAATACGGGATGCTTTGAGTTCATTGACGAATTTTTCTGGTGTTACAGGAACTATTTCGCTTAATGAAGCGGGCGATCCGGAACGGCAGGCAATAGTCATGGAGGTGATCAATGGTAAAAGCAATCTTTTCCAGACGATAGGGGGGAAGCACCAGACCAGGACAAATTGAATTGTTCAACGGCATTGTTCGGTGCGGCGGAATGGACCGATTGCGGACCTACGGATAATAAAAAACAAACCCGGCTGTCTCAGTCTTTTTGCAACCTCCCGGAAAAGATATAAGAGGAAGTTGTCGGCAATCCTTTGTCTGCTGCCTTTCCCGAAGTCGGATCGCCTCGCGGATATTAGCTAGATTTCTCTGCAAATTAATAGTGCCCCTGACCTGTAAATCTTTTCCTCCCTTATTGCTAGAGAATCACAGAGGTAGTCGTCCCTGAAACAAAGATTGTCTACCCCGTGAAAACCAAAAGGTGTGTTTGGCAGGGCAAAGTCAACAAACAGACGCCACGTTCTACAATTGAAGGCAGTGGCGGCAACTCCCGCCTGAAGCTGCGTCTTTGGGATGATGCCTATTCTTCAGGGCCGACTCGATAACAAAACATAATTTTAGCCGCTTCGCTTGATGGCGAGGCGAATGCACAGAGCGGCGCCGCCCCAGGTGACGCCCAGGCCGATGCACATCATGAGTATGGCTGCGGGTTCCATGGATCAACTCCTTTTGTTGCGGAAAGTGCAATGTACGGACCGGCAGGAATGAAATTCGCCGTGGCGCAGAGGAAAAATCATGGACAGGATGAGACAGGCGAACAGCAGCATCCAGCCGAACGACAGGATGGCCGTGTCCGAATAGCTGCCGTAGTTTTTCGTCAGGTCTTCAATGCTGTTGCTGAGTATGATCACCCCGAGCATCATGGGCGTGACAAAGCGCAGGCAGACGTTCCAGGCTGAGGGGACGGCGAAGTCGGAGATACGGTTGATGTACTCGCGCAGTGATTCCAGGTTGCAAAACCAGGCAATGAAAATGATTTCAACGAATCCCCCCATCAGGACGCCGAAATTGTTGGTGAAATGATCGACAATGTCCAGCAGGAGCAAGCCCCCCCCTGTGGTGAAGATGATGCTGGCCGCAGCGCCCGATACGCAGACAAGAGTCGCGGCCTTCTTGCGGGTCAGACCGAGTTTGTCGATGCAGGCGCATACCACTGCTTCCACAATGGAAATCATCGAAGACACCCCGGCGAACAGCAGGGCAGTAAAAAACAGTACGCCGAAAAACACCGGCATTGGCATAATGTTAATGGCCGTGGGGAGTGTAATGAAGGCCAGACCCACGCCGCTGCCGGCCACCTGGCTGACCGGTACGCCTTGCTGCGTCGCCATGTACCCCAATACGCTGAAAATCATTATGCCGGCCAGCAGGCTGAAGCCGCAGTTGATGAACACGGTCATGCACGCGTTGTTGTTCACATCCGAATCATCGGGGAGATAGCTCGAATAGGAAAGCATGATAGAGAAACCCACGGAAAGGCTGAAAAAGACCTGCCCAAACGCGTCGGCCCAGACCTTGGCGCTCGTCAATGCGGAAAAATCCGGACGGAAGAGCCAGTTTAGCCCTTCGGCAGCGCCGTCAAGCATGAGGCCCCGGCCGATGAAGAGCAGCACCATGAGGAATAGCAGCGGCATGAAGATTTTACTGGCCCATTCGATCCCTTTGCGGATTCCGGTAAACACGGCGAAGAAACAGATACACCAGGCGGCCAGCGTCGCAAAAAAAATGGGCCATTGAATGCCGCCCGGATGCAGGGGCGAATCTGTCAGTCCCAGAAACTGGCCGAAGAAAAAGGCCTTGGGATCAGACGTCCAGGCTTGAGTGAAGGAGAACAGAAAATAGTTGATGGTCCAGGCAATGACGACAACATAATAGGAAGCGATGATGAAGGTTACCAGCACCTGCCACCAGCCCAGCCATTCGGCCCGCGTGGAGATGGAAGTGAAGATTTTGGGCGCCGAGCCCTTGAACTTATGCCCGAGGCCGAATTCCATCATCATGACCGGAATGCCGGCCAGAACCATTGCGGCGATGTAAGGCAGCAGAAAAGCGCCGCCGCCGTTTTCATAAGCCATGTAGGGAAAACGCCAGATGTTCCCCAGGCCGATGGCGGATCCCACCGCGGCCAGGACAAAACCTGTCCTGGATCCCCAGGTTTCTCTTTTTTTCATTTATCTAGCTCCAATCAAATCGTCAGGTGCGAAGAAGGATTGTGTTACATTTTGTATGATGCCGGTTCCCGGCGAGTACACTATGCTGGAAAAGGCTGTCGTCATCATTAAACGTGGGAAACCACTTTGCCCAGAAAATCGCGCAGACGAGGATTCTGCGGGTTGCTGAAAAAGGCGTCTGGCGTATTTTCCTCCTGGATGACACCCTGGTCGATAAAAATGACACGGTTGGCGACCTCACGCGCAAAACCCATTTCGTGTGTGACCACGACCATGGTCATGCCTTCGCGGGCCAGCTGTTTCATGACCTCAAGCACTTCGCCCACCAGTTCGGGATCCAGGGCGGAGGTGGGTTCGTCAAAGAGCATGACCTTGGGGTGCAGGGCCAGGGAGCGCGCAATGGCCACGCGTTGTTTTTGCCCGCCGGAAAGCTGGCCCGGATAATTGGTGGCCTTGTCGGCGAGGCCGACTTTTTTCAAGAGCTCCAGGCCGAGTTTTTCGGCCTCCTTTCGGGCCATTTTCCGGACCTTGACGGGGCCGAGCGTGACGTTTCGCAGTACGTTCATGTGCGGGAACAGGTTGAACTGCTGAAAGACCATGCCAGCTTCCGTCCGGACGTAATTGATGTTGGTTTTGGGGTCCATGACGTCGTGGTTGTCCACGACGATGGTGCCGGAGGTGGGTTCTTCGAGTTTGTTGATGCAGCGCAGCACGGTGGATTTGCCGGATCCGGACGGGCCGATGATGCAGACGACTTCGCCCTTTTCGATCCGCAGGTTGATGCCTTTGAGCACCTCCAGGCTGCCAAAGGATTTGTGCAGATTTTTGATTTCGATCATCGGAACATCCCTGTTAGTTTGTCTGGATATGCAGTCTGTTTTCAAGCATTCGCAGCAGCTTGGAGATGGTCATGGTCATGGCCAGATACACGATGGCCACGGCGATGTAGACCTCGAACGCGCGGAAATTCACTGCCACGATTTCTTGCCCCGTACGCAGCAGCTCGCCGACACCGATGACCATGAGCAAAGAGGTATCCTTGAGACTGATGATAAACTGATTTCCCAGAGGAGGGATCATACGTTTGAAGGCCTGGGGCCAGACCACATACAGCATGGACTGCGCGTGCGTCAGGCCGATGGAGCGGCCCGCTTCCATCTGGCCCTTGTTGATGGACTGCACCGCGCCGCGGACGATTTCCGCAATGTAGGCGCCGGAGTTGACGGCTATGACAACGATGCCCGCGGTCAGCGGGGGGATGCGTATGCCGATGGCCATGGGAATGCCGTAGTAGAGGAACATGGCCTGAACCAGCATGGGCGTCCCGCGGATGGTTTCTATGTAGAATCCGGCGCATTTTCGCAGCAGCATATTGCGGGAAATTTTCATCAGGCCGAACAGGGAGCCAAGGACAAACCCGAATAGCAGCCCGCCGACCGTGATGATGATGGTGAGTTTGGCCCCCCGCATGAGCAAGGGAAGGGTATCGATGATTACCGATGGTTCGAATTGAAAAGCCATTGCCACCTCGTAGGCAGAAAAGGAGGGAGGCGGCACGCCGCCTCCCAGTGGATTGTCTGTGGATTGGGGGTGTCTACGGAGTTATTTGGGCTCGCTACCAAGCCATTTTTTGTAGAGTTCTTTGTACGCGCCGCTCTTTTTGAGCTTTTTCAACGCTTCGTTTACCTGGGGCACCAGCTTGCTGCCTTTGGGAAAACCGATGCCGTAGGACTGGCCCTGGTAGAGGGGCCCCACGATTTTGACGCTGTCTTTTCCGGTTTTGAGCACGAAGTCCGCGATGACGGGCGAATCAAACACAACGGCATCGGCGCCGCCTGTCATCAGCTCCATGAACATGGCGTCGTTGTTCGGGAATAATTTGATGTCCTTGGCATTTGCCTGCTTCTTGACGAAGTCTTCACTGGTGGTGCCGAGTTTGGTGGCCACGACTTTTCCGGCAAGGCTTTTGACGTCTGTGACGTCCTTGTTGTCCATTTTCACCAGGATTAGCAGCCCGGCATTATAGTAGGGATCGGAAAAGTCGACCACCTTGGCCCGTTCGGGTTTGATAGTCATGCCGGCAATACCCACATCAATCTGGCCGGATTGGAGCCCGGGAATGATGCCGTTGAAGTCCATGGGCTGGAGTTCGTATTCGGCGCCGATTTCTTGAGCAATGAGATCCCAGAGTTCCACGTCGAACCCCGTGTGCTTGCCCGTATTCGGATCCTTATATTCAAATGGGGGGAAATTGGTATCCGTGGCGACGACAAGCTTGGCCGCGGATGCCTGTCCTGAAAGGGCGATGATCATCAAAAAGGCAAGAGCGAGAGACACGATCCGTTTCATACAACCTCCTGGTGTTGTAAAAAAAGGTTGAAATTGTGATGACCCCGACAATTGTCCAGCATTCGAAAAACAAAAAATTATCACCCAGTTTTTATGGAATGGCAAGAGTCTTAATTAAATCATCCAATTTGGTAGGGAAAAAGTGAAGCAAGAAACGAGGAAAAAAAGAGAGGACCGGAGGTCTATTCCACGATCAGTCTGTCCAGATAGAGTTCTTTTCCGGAAATAATCGTATGGCCGAATTCTTCGCCGCAATCGGGACAGGGCATCAGAATAATCTGTTCGTATTCGGGCTCGAATTCCTTGTTGCATCTGCTGCAGCGTACGACCAGGGGAACCTCGACAATTTCGAGTTTTGCTTCGGCGTATTCGGTTCCGACAGTCAGCGCTTCCCATGCAAAGCTCATGGCTTCGGGGACCAAGTTGGCCAGGCGTCCGTATTTGACGCGCACCAGGACGAGTTTTGTCGCATTGTTTTTATGCATTTCCTGTTTGACCATTTCGAACAGACTGGAGATGATGGACATTTCATGCATGGTGGATCCTTGCTTGTCGCTACGGTTGCGCATGTGGAAACAAAATCTAATAAAATCTACCTCCTACCTGGGTTGAACGCAAGTCCAGTTTTTTCACCCGCAGCTACGTCTCAGGCGCCCAAAGAGCGGATCATCTCAGCCATGGTCATTTGAGCCTGGGCCAGGGCGGTTTCAGGGTCGTCCGCCCGAGCCGCCCAGAACGCCGCTTCATTGGCCGCACCCGAGATGATATGGGCCAGGGCATCAACGGGAAAATGGCGGAGTACCCCATTGTCCATGAGACCGCTCAAAAAGGCGCGATATTTCCCCTGCACATGCTCCTCGTCAACCGCACGCCATTCTTCCCACCCCAACACAGCCGGCGCGTCGATGAGCAAAATGCGCTGCAGGCCGGGCTCGAGACAGGCAGCTAAAAATGCGTCGTTTCCGGCGATGAGCATCTCCATAGGGTCCTGGGCCTGGTCTACTGCGGTCTTCACACGCTGTTCGATTTCGGCCTGCACCTGTTCCAGCACTGCGCGGAACACTCCCTTTTTTCCGTCAAAATGATGATACAGCGCCCCGCGGGTAACACCGGCGGCCGCTACGATCTGCTCGGCTGACACCCCTGCAAAGCCGGATTCGGCAAACAAGCGCCGTGCTTCGGAAAGGATGCGGATTGTGGTACGCCGACTACGTTCATCCTGCTTGTTCTCATGGCCGCGAGCGGATTGTTTAGCGCTTCGCATAAATCCCCCTTTACATACATACAGTATGTATGTAATATGTTTTTACACAGAATCTAAGGAAAAAGGTCGTGTTGTAAGGAAATAGGTACATATAAAATCAAGGATAAACACTATGTTACCCAAGTGCAATGTCAACAGAAGGCAATTTCTGCGACTGGCCGGACTGGCTGCGGCAACGTATTGGGTGCAGCCCGTTTGGGGAGCTAATTGTATGAAAAAGAGTGAAAAGATGCCATTGATCGAGCTGGCAGGTACGCCGTCCGAGGTCGGGCGAGGTTGGGGGCAGGCCCTGGCCGAGAACATGCATCTGGGCCTGAACCGCATACTGACCCTGGTGTACGACGTACATAAGACATCGCGTAGCGACAGCCTGTCTTTTGCAATGAAACTGTGGCCGGCTGCCACGCAATTCGACCCGGAATTGGAACCCTTTGTCCGCGGTCAGGCCCAAGGCGCTGGGATGAGCCTGGAAGAGGCGTGGGCAATACGATGCGGCCTGGAGCTGCTGTTTATGAACACCAATCTGGCCGCCATGTGCACTACCCTGGCAGGCGCCGGGTCGGCAACTCCGGACGGTCAATCCATCTTGGGCCAGAACATTGACTGGTTTACGGGGACGCCGATTGCCCTGTTGCATATCAAACGCAGTGACGGTCTGCGCCAATTGGTATTGCCCATATTGGGGTTGGGCGAATACACCCTTAATTCCGCTGGTCTGGCCTGCTGCCTTAATGGCGTTGCGGCCATGCAGCCGCATCTGAGGCCCAAAATCCCCCTGGCGGCCTATTTGCCGCGAGCCATGCGCCAGACTGATATCGTCGAGGCCCGCCGACTGCTGCAGCAAGCCTGCCGGGGCATAGTCGCAGTCACTTTGGCAGACGCGAAGGCCAACATTGTGTGTGTTGAAAGCACCCTGGACGAATGCGAGCTCCTCCAGCCCCGTGACGGCTTCCTCGTCCATGCAAATAACTATAGAACCTCGCGCTTTCAGGCCGTGGACGGATGCAAGATGATATTTCCCGACAGCAAGGCTAGAACCGCCCGTATGGATGAGCTGGCCGCAGGACTGGGCGGACGACTTACACCCGAAACGCTTGGCCGGGCATTGACGGACCACCAGGGGTACCCAAATTCCATCTGCCGTCACCCGGACCCGGCCGTGCCTCCGGGATTGCAAGCCGAGTCACTGGGATCGTTCATCATGCAGCCGGCCCAGGGGGCCATGCTGGTAGCTGCAGGCACCCCCTGCACGCACGAATACGTTCGCTATGAAGTTTGAGGCCGTACACAGACCTGTGTTCTAAAAGAGAAGAGCAACTCAATCCGCTGCGAAATCCCCCGGCAATGCCGGGGGATCAATATATTTTAACATATGCGGGAACAGCATAAAGAAGCCTCCCATCCGTACAAAAGGTGATGTTCTTTTTTTGAACCGTTCCCGCGTCCGGGCCGACGCCGGATTCGAAAGACAAGGGCGTCCCACCTCAAGTGATTCCTCCATTGTTCCAGGGCTTCCGTCCGAAGCAGCAGGGGCAACGTCTCTCCGGATGCCTTGCGCCTGTAACCGAAACGACACTTCGTTAGTAGAAATACCGCGTAATTTCAGAGAGCTGTGTCGAGATGCAGAGGCTATTTCAGCTGTGTTCAGGAAAAAAAGCACATAAGAACTGATGGAATGATCGATTGTCAGTTTTTGATAATATGCTGTAATTTTAAAGTAATTCTATGTAGAGTTGAAGAATGGACAATTGTGTCAATGGATAAAAGTTTTTTAGCTAATTATCATAATTTTGTCACAGAACGACAACATACGAGTGATACCGTCATTATTAACATTACTACTGAAAAGGAGTTGACCTATGGATAAAATGCGGATCACTTTTTATATTTCCAAGGATATCGTCGAGAAAGCCAAAAACGCCGCCTACTGGACCCCCGGCATGACTCTTTCCAGCCTGGCCGAGCATGCGTTGACTTCGCATGTCGGACAATTGGAAGCCGAACGTGATTGCCCTTTCCCGCATCGGGAACGCGAACTGGTCAAAGGACGTCCCGCTTCTTAAGGGTGCGGACACAAGCCGGTTTGTCTTACGGAGTCAGCTCAAGGCTTCCCATGGCCCGAAGAATCTGGACCAGTTCGTCGCAATCGGCAGCACTCAGGTCGGCTCCGCTGGCCAGCAGCTCCTGCTGAGACACGCGGCCGCTTGCGACGCCCGCGGTCCAGGCCCCGGCTCGCTTGCCGGTCAGAATGTCCATGGGGTGGTCTCCAATCATCAAAGACTCCTGCGGGGTGCAGCCGATCTGTTGTAGCGCCGTCAGCAGATGTTTGGGGTCTGGTTTTGCGCGTTGGACGTCATCCCGTGTCAAAAGTGTTGGGCAATACTCCGCGTAATCCGGAAACACGTATTGCACCGCCTGTGAACAGTTGCGGGTGATGATCGCCGATTGGATTCCGGCTCTGCGCAATGCTTGAAACAGCGGCCGGGTAAAGGCAAAGAGCATGCCCTGCCTTGCTGCTTCCACTTCCATGGAAAGGATCAGGTCCGCGCTGCGGGCCAGAAAATCCTGCGCACTATCGGATTCCGCTTGCGAGCCGTTGCCGAGCTGTCCCGCCACAAGCTGCTGCCACTCCAGGATGGCATGTCCAAAGGGATCAGGCGGAGCAGGGGCGTACTCCTGCGCGAGTTCTCCCAGTCGTTGGCGCATGACGTTGAAATCGAGCGTCAATTTGGCCAGGGTCCCGTCAAAATCAAAGACCAGGGCACGCAGCTGGGGAATACGCGCCGTATTTTGCGGCAAGGTGTCCTGCGTCGCTTGTGAGGGCATCAGAATCCGTCGTCATGTTTTCCGGGGACGATTTCCGGGCCGGGGTAAAAACTGGCCCATGCAAACCACATGCTGTCAAAAGCGGGCACGCGTTTGAGCTTTTCTCCGTAAAAGCTGCCTGCCACGCCATTGCCTTCCGGGCTCCATTCGGAGCCGCTTTCCTTGTCCATAATCCGGCCCTGTGCGAATTCGAAATGCAGGGTCCGTCGTTTGATACTGCGGTCGAATACGCGGATTGCCCCCAGGGAAGGATCGTAAAAAGCCACCAGCTGTTTCATCCCGACATCGAAATCAATGACTTTCTGGCTGCGCATTTTGCTTTTGATGATTGCGGCAGCCCCGCCTTCCACCGGAACCCCGATGACCTGCTCCTTGATGGGCAACCGCTTGTCCAGGTGGGGGATGTACTGGGCCACCATGTTGTTTTGGTAGTATGTGCCGCCCCGGCGGTAGGAGCCGTAGGGGTCGCGTCCGTAGGAGCGGCGGTAGCCGGTGTCGCGCGAGAGTATTTTGGCATCGGGAAATTTCTGGGTGGCCTGGCCGAAGGTGGTCCAGAGCAAAGGAAAGGTTTTCAGCTGCTGTTCGAACAAGGGACCTTCGATGGCGATGCCCAGCAGCTGGGGCCAGTGGCTGTCCGTGCTTCGGTCGTACAGGATCTGGTTGTTGAAAAGCCGCAGCCCGGTGGTGCCGAAGCCCGTCTTAAAGTTGCCGATGCTGCCGTTATAGCCGAAGACGCTGCCGGTCAGCGGGCAATAGGTGATGCTGACCGGGTTGCCGTCCACCACGTCGTTGACGATTTCATGCCAGACCAGGATCAGGCGCGGATAAATGCGAACACCGGAAGGAAATTCGGCCACAAAGACGATATCACGCATCTCGTTGCTCAGAGTCGCGTCTTCCGTGCTGATGAATTGCGGGTTGTTGATGGACGGAATAGCGTCCCTGGTCAAGGACGTTTCGGTTTGCTGGTCGCGCAGAGAGAGCAGACGGTTCGAATCTATCTGTTCGTCCAGCTGTTTGGATAGCTCCTCCAGTGCCTGGCCCTGTGCCCGGACGGGAGCGAAAAAGAGCGCGGCAAGCATGGCTGGGACCAGGAGCAGGGACAGCGGCAAAGGATGGCGAAAAAGGGTATTCATGGTGTTAAAATAGGCCATACGCGCGGTTTTTTCAAGTTTGGGTGCAAAACGGCGGTTGCTTTGGTTTTCTTTCCGCTTGTTATCAAAAATACCACATGCTATGTTCGTAATGCTTGGAACAGGTGTTTATTTTACCATGGAGGGTTTATGTTTTCAGTTTTGGAAGCAAGTAGCGGCGATGTGTTGGGGGTGGAAATCTCCGGGGGCTATACCAGGGAAGATGTGGCTGCGTTCAAAGAAGCATTTGAAAAAGTTCTGGCTGAGGGGCATGAACGGATAAATTTACTGGCAAAGATCGATAAGCTTAAAATTTCAGAAAGCGAATTCGGTGCCTTTATCCAGGATGCTCGCTACGCCTTGCATGAGTTGAAAAAAATGCGTCATATCGCTGTTGTCGGACATGGCGGGACGCAAGCATTTCTGATCAAAATGGACAATCTCCTGCTCGGGAATCCTGACGAGGAGTTGATTGAAAAATTTTTCGAAGTCGAAGACATTGATCAAGCCTGGGAGTTTGTTCGTTCATAGCAGACCGAAGGGCAAGGCCTGACCACAGTAAACCGGGAGAGGCCGTTCTTCCGGTTTTTTTTTATCGAGCCTGGAATTTTTCCGCAGCGGTTTCGCGCGGGGCTTCACCACGAAGCGCTGTTGCAATGAGATGATGCCGTCATGGGGCTGCAACACCCGGGGGAATCGGCTCCCCCTGCAGGTCGGCCAGGATAATATCCGCGGCGCGCAGGGCGGCGCCCCTGCGTCCGAGCAGGGAATGCAGCCGGGCGAGTTCCCGGCGATTGTCTTCCAGAAGGTCCGGATCTTCGAGCCAGGAGAGTGCCAGCCGGGCCAGCGGCAGCGCGTCGGCCTGTTTCTGGAGCATCTCGGGCAGCACGCCTTTGTCCAGGATCAGATTGGGCAGGCTGATGAAACGTACGTGAATGAACAGTCTGGCCAGGCTGAAGGTTAGGGCCGAAAGCTTGTAGGCCACAATGGCCGGAGTGCCCAGAAGCGCGCACTCCAGCGTGACGGTGCCGGAAGCCGCGATGACGAAATGGCAGGCCCGTATCCGCTGGTAACGTTCTTCCGGAGGATGCAGGCAAATGGGAACGTCCGCGGGCCAGAGATCCAGAAGCATTTGTTCGTCTATGCCGGGCGCGCGGATCAGGTCGAACTGCAGAAACGGATGCTTTTGCAGCAGCAGCCGTGCCGCCTCGCCGAACTGCGGCAGCAGCGGGCGGATTTCTTTTTTCCGGCTGCCGGGTAAAATGCCGATACGCAGTCCGTCCCGCTGGATAGTGTTCAGAGAGGGCCAGTCTATGCCGTCCAGAAGCGGATTGCCCACATAGTCCACCTCCAGGCCGTACTTCCGGTAGAATTCCTTTTCAAAGGGCAGTATGCAGAGCATCCGGCGGACATTGTCCCGGATGAACCTGGCGCGGCCCGGACGCCAGGCCCAGAGTTTGGGGCTGATGTAATAATAGACCGGAATTCCCAGGGCGCGGGCCATGCTGATGACGCGAAAGTTGAAGGCCTGGGCGTCGATGCAGACCAGGGCGTCGGGACGCTGGTTGCGGAGTTCGCGTTTGATGCCTCGCAGCAGGCTGATGATTTTCGGCAAATGGCCGAAGACCTCGGTGAGACCCATGACCGAAAGGGCCTCCACCCGGAACAGCGGTGTTACCCCGGCTTCGCGCATGGCGGGTCCGGCCATGCCCACCAGGTCGATATCCGGCTTCCGCTCCCGCAATTTGTGAGCGAGCAGCGCGCCGTGCAGGTCGCCGGAAGCTTCTCCCGCGTTAATCCAGATTCGCATTATCGTACCGCCAGGGTGCAATCAGGCAGAAAAAGAACCCCGGCGATTCAGACGTACGGGATGCCGCCAAAAGCGCCGGGGTATTCAGGTTAAGGAAATTCCACATGTTTGCAGGGATTTTCCGGAGTTGCCGGGAAGTCGGAAAAAGGAAACGGGCGGATATTGTCGTTCAAAGTCATATAACGCAGCAGCTTGTAGCCGTACAACGAGATTTTGTTGGAGAATCGGCGCAGGGGTTCGCTGCGTGAGCGGGTTATCAGCAACAGGATATACTGAAAAATAACAATGAGTTGTACGAGCATCACCAGTACTTCCAGGGCGATGAGCAGCACAACACTGATGACTAGGCGGAGCAGTATGGCGCCGCGCTGGGGTTTTGCCGCCAGTTCCATGGCGCCGGGCTGGGATGATTCGGTCATACGCTTCCTCCATAAGCAATACGGTCCGGATGGTTGTGATAAAAATATCTAGATGAGGATATCAACGCTGCAGGCTGCTATGTCAAGTCCGGGAAATGGAGTATCCCTGTTTGTAGAACGGTCCCGCGAAAAAATTTTTCTTTAATGTATCTTTAATATCAAGTGGTTACTGTTGTTGCGCCTGTGGGTGATCAAGCATATAGTAAAAACTACCTGGAGAAGTGCCGACATATTTTAACGGCTCTTTGCCTGCCGCGCGTCGCCAGCCAGGTGCCAGTTGCAATGAGAGCTGCAAGATGAACAGATTTACAAGCACACAACCGATGGATCCTTTCAAGATTTTAATCGTGGATCAGGATCCGGCCATTCGGCATATTGTTTCCGATACGGCGGAGAGCTCGGGATTTGCTTCCGTGGCGTATGCCACTCCCGGAGCAGCGCATGTTCAGGAGACGGATGAAACGTACGCCCTGGCCTTTATCGACGTGGAGCATACGGGCGCGCGCGGAGTGGAGCTGGCCAGAATTCTGCGCGAGAACGACCGTGTCGGAACCATCGTCGTCATGGACCAGGACAACGGCCGGTATTCTCTGGAGGCCCTCAAGCAGGGCGCCTGCGATGTGCTGGCAAAGCCGTTCAGCCAGGAATCGCTCGACACCATTATCCGGGAATACCGTACGCGGGAGCAAAACAGAAGCCGGCTTCCCTCGGACGCCGGTGAAATGCGTTCCCTGCTGGAACGCATGCCTGTGCTCGTATTCGAACTGGACAGCCGGCTCGAACTCAGGTTCATAAACCATTCCTGCAAAGAACTCCTCGATTTACGGTCAATGAAGCCATGCATACGCCCCATTGGTTTTTGACCAGGGTGCACCCGAGCGATGTGCCCAAAGTGCAGCGGGCTTTTTTGGAGGCCTTTGAGCGCCAGCGGCCTTTTTCTCTGGAATGCCGGATGCTGCATAAAAAAGGCGCCGAACAGCACGGAATCATCCGTTCCGTGCCGAGCACCCCGGAACTTGCCGAAGGGCAATGCATTCAGGCGGTGTTTTTGGATATTTCCGACCGCGTTTACATTGAAAAAGCCATGATCCAGAGTGAAAAAATCAAGACTCTGGGCACCATCTCGGCGGAAGTGGCCCACGAAGTCCGCAATCCGCTGATGTCCATTGCCGGGTTCGCCAGAAGGCTGTCGCGCAAGATCCCGGACGCTCCCGAGGCATCCATTATATTGCGTGAGGCCATGCGTCTGGAAAAACTGCTCAACAGAATCCGGGAATTTCTGCGTACGCTGGAGGCAAAAGGCACGGAATGCAAGGTCAATGAAGTGCTGGGCGAGTGCATCAGGGCCTTGTATACGGAGCTGGACCGCGCCGGAGTCTGGTGCATGATGGACACCGACGACAGCATCCCCTCCGCCGCGGTGGACATGTACTCCCTCCGGGACGTCTGCATTACCCTGGTCCGCGCGGTGATCAGCGGCATTCGCAAAGGGGGCGTCTGCGGCATCCGGACTTATGAAAGCAATCAGACCCTGCACATCGAATTCCGGCGTATCGTGGGCGAGGATGAAATGCATGATTCCGAAGCGTTGTTCATGCCGTTTGACGAAAACGGCGAGGACAGCGATTTGCCCACTACGTACCGCATGGTTAAAAGCATGGGCGGTATTCTGTCTTTGACGACGGATTACGGTTATTTGACATACGCGGTCAGTTTGCCGGTCTACGGCAGTACGTCGTTGATTCAGCCGCCCGAGCGGGAGCCGGATTTTCGAGAAAACGCGGACTTGTGTTTCGATGAGGAAACCCGGGCCTTGCGTATGAAGTGTTTTACCGATCTGTTCGAACGCCGTGTGCGTTCGCTGGCGCTGGAGTCAAAAGAGTTTTCCCTGTTGCTGTGCCGGGTCGAAATTGTACAAAAGGAATCCAGCTTCGGCTACCTGAACAACGAACTTTTGCAGCGGGTCATTCAGGTGCTGGACAGCCGCTTGCGCTACCCCTGGCGCTGGCTGGCCAAGGTGGATTTCGAAACGCTGGCTGTTTTCGTTCCGGACTGCAATTGCAGCGAAGCCGGAAAGATCGCGGAAGAATTGCGGCACGCGGTACGCAATCTGTCCCTCTACAGTACGCCCGCAGCTGGTGTGGAATCGCCTCCTCTGGATCTGAAAATCGGAATGGTCAGCTGCCGTCCGGGCGCCAAAACCCATGCTGAAGAAGTGCTGGACCTGGCCCGGCATGCACTCGAACTCGCCGGCGGCGAAAAGAGCTCCGGCCCCCATTGCATTACCCTGCGGGGTGAAAATACGGAATGATAGGAGCCGCGTCCGTGCTTTACTCCGGGACCGGCCTTCGCTATAGCTGCCTTCTATGAAATACGCACTTCCTGTTGAATACAGCACGTTTCCGGCCAGAGAGGAACGTGTCCGCTATGTGGTCGGACGCTTCAGCGAGTATCTTGCGCCTCCTGTTCTGGATGTGGGCTGCGACAAAGCCTATATGCGGTCCATGCGTCCGGATCTGGACTATACGGGCGTTGATCTGGCGCCGGAGGCCGACCTGTGCTTGAATCTCGAGCAGGTCGAACGTCTGCCTTTTGACGACAACAGTTTCCAGTCCGTGTTTTGCATCGACGTGCTCGAACATCTGGACAATCTGCACGCCATGTTTCAGGAGCTCGTCCGGGTGAGCAAAGGCTTTGTGATCATTTCCTGGCATAACTGCTGGGTCAATGCGCGCCGTCCGTTGTCCCGCGGGCACGGTTCGTTCAGCCATTACGGCCTGCCCCTGGAACGCCCGGCCGACCGCCACAAATGGTTTTTCAACCTGACCCAGTCTTTGGAATTCGTCCGGGCTCATGAAAAACAAGGGCAATACCGCGTCCGGGAGCTGTTCGCGGGAGAAAAACCGCGTCCAGGCCTCGTACGCCTGGCCCGGCGCGTACGCTATCCGCGCCAGACCGACTACCTGAACCGCTACGCCCATACGCTCTGGACCGTGCTTGAGAAAACATTGTAAGTCATGAAGCACATTTCAAGTCAGTTGTTTCTATTGAACTGTTAACAGTTTTTGGAGGTCTCAGGAATTTTTTCTCAAAAAGATCCCTGAACCGCCGGAGGCGCATTGGTTTGCCTGAACCGCGAATCGCTCTTTTGTTGCCGCGTCTGAGCCGTTACGGCGGTTCCGAGGGCTTTGCCTGGCGTCTGGCCGAGAGGCTGGCTGCGGAAGGCTACGGCGTGGACTACATCTGCGGGCGCCGGGAAAATCCGGCGCCCGCGGGCGTACGGGTCCGCAGAGTGGGGCGCTTCGGGCTGACGCGCGCGGAAAAGATGCTTTGGTTCGCCCTGGCCGCGGAGCAGCTGCGGCGTCGCGGCGGCTACTCTCTGAGCATCGGACTCGGCAAATCCCTTTGCCAGGATATTCTGCGTATCGGGGGCGGGCCCTTGCCCGTGTTTTGGGAAAAATCCAGGCGGGCCTATGCGGCGGGCTTGCCGCGCCACTGGAAGATGCTGCGCCGCCGGATGGCCCCGAGCAATACGCTGACCCGGATCATCGAAGGCCGGGCTTTGGCCCGGACGCCGTGCATCGTGGCGGTCTCGCACCTGGTGGGAGACTGGATCCGGCAGGCCTACCCGTTTGTGGAGCCCGAACGTCTTCGGGTCATCTACAACCGTCCGGACCTTTCGCGTTTTCAACCTGCAGGAGCGGAGCTGCGGGCAAGGCGGAAGCAGTCCTTCGGCATTGCTCCGGAGAGTCTGGTGGTGGGCACGGCGGCCACCAATTTCTCGCTTAAAGGTACGGGCTTTTTGATCCGCGCTCTGGCGCGGCTGCCGGAACAGTTTCAGCTGCTGGTGGCTGGCGGACGTGATCCGCACCGCCTCGAACGCCTGGCCGGGGAATTACGCCTGGAAGGGCGGGTCCATTTTGCGGGCAAGGTGAGCGACATGCCCGCATTCTATGCCGCGTGCGATTTGTTCGCTTTGCCCACGTTCTACGACGCGTGTTCCAATGCCGTACTGGAGGCCCTGGCCTCCGGGGTGCCGACAATTTCGGGCAAGGATAACGGCAGCGCGTACTTTTTGCCCCCCGAACGGGTGCTGGAAGATCCGTCCGACGTGGGAGCCCTGGCAGCGCTGTTGCGAGAGACCGCCCGGACGCCTCCGGGCGCGCCGATACGCTGGCCGGACGCGGTGGACGCCGGTCTGGATCCCTGGATGGAACTTGTGGAACGGATGCTGCCGGCAGGCAGAACCATCTGATGTAGTAAACTCGAAGGAGAGTTGCTATAAACGGGGATAAATCACCCCGGACGCAAAGGAGTACGCCTTATGGCTGACAAAAAACAACACCTCGAAACCCTGGCCCTGCACGCAGGGCAGATTCCGGACAAGGAAACCGGCGCCAGAGCCGTACCTATTTACCAGACCACCAGCTACATGTTTCGCGACACGCAGCATGCGGCGGATCTGTTTTCCTTGCAGGAAGAGGGCAATATCTATACGCGGCTGATGAACCCGACCACGGATGTGCTGGAAAAACGGCTTGCCGCCATTCACGGCGGATCGTCGGCCGTCTGTACGGCGTCCGGCATGGCCGCGGTGTTCTACGCCGTGACCTGTATCTCCAGGGCCGGGCAGAATATTGTTTCAGGTTCGAATCTCTACGGCGGCACGCACACGCTTTTTCAGCATACCCTGGCCCGTTTCGGCATCGAGGTTCGGTTCGTGGATTCCTCGGATCCAGCCAATTTCGCCGAGGCCATCGATGACAATACGCGCCTGGTGTATTCCGAATCCATAGGCAATCCGCGCTGCAATGTGGACGACATTGAAGCCATCGCGGCCGTGGCACATACGCACGGCCTGCCGTTCGTCCTGGACAACACCGTGGCCGCGCCGCCCATTTTCAATCCTTTTGACTTCGGCGCGGATATTCTGGTGTATTCGTTGACCAAAATTATTGCCGGGCACGGCACCAGCATCGGCGGCGCGGTGATTGAAGGCGGCGGATTCGACTGGTCCGCTTCGGGCAAGTACCCGGAGATAACCGGTCCGGATCCCACCTACAACAATATGAATTTTTGGGACGAACTCTGTAAGATCGAGGGCACCCCCTGCACCGCCTTTGCCCTGAAGCTGCGTACCGGCCTCGTACGGGACATCGGCGCCGCACCGTCGCCGTTCAACAGCTTTTTGATTCTCCAGGGATTGGAAACTCTGCCGTTGCGGGCGCGCGCCCATTGCGAGAACGCGGGCAAAGTAGCGGCTTTCCTGGAGGCGCACCCCCATGTGGGCTGGGTCAATTACGCCGGACTGCCGAGCCACAAGGACCATGCCAACGCGCAGAAGTACATGCCGGGCGGTCCGGGCGCGGTGTTCGGCTTTGGCATCAAGGGCGGTCGCGACGCCGGACAGCGATTTATAGAGTCCGTCAAGCTTTGCTCGCATCTGGCCAACATTCTTGACGCCAAAACCCTGGTCATTCACCCGGCCAGCACCACCCACGCGCAGATGACTTCGGAAGAACAACTGGTCGCGGGCGTACCCCCGGACATGATCCGTATTTCCGTGGGCATCGAGCATGCGGACGACATTATCGCGGACCTGGACCAGGCGCTTAACAAAGCCTGCGCTTAGCCGTCTGGGAAGATAATGCAACGCCCCCGCGACGGAGAGATTTGTTTCGCCGCGGGGGCTTTATTTTTTTAATACGGCGCGCGCCTCTGTCAGGCCTCCAAAAGGTGGGAAAGACAACACGGTTGTAGAGCCCGACAAAGCCGAAAGGATCCTGGTCTCCGACAGCTGAAACACTGCCTGCTAAAACGCAGCATCGAACGAACCCGGACTCCAGACCGGCTGTGCAAAGCATTGCGCGCTACATGAAAGTTGTTGCGTACTTCGTTGCTACTCTTCACTGCTGGATTTTTTGATCGACGCGAAAAGCCGGAAACCCATGATCCCGGCGAGGATGCAGCCGGCCAGGCCGAGGACGGAGACGCCTTTGATCAGGGGCGGGATTTTACCGGCCAGGATGATGCTGGACCCCAGAAACGTGGAGGCCACCACCAGGCCGTGGATCATGCGGTTGGCGATATGGTCCAGACGCCTGTGGTGCAGGTTGATGTCGAAGGTGCCGCTGCGGATGCGCTGCAGAATTTCCGCAGTGTCCTGGGGCAGAATCTGAAACAGTCGTTCCCAGTCCTTGTAGGAGCGCTGCAGTTTGTTGAAGAGCCGGTTGGGGGAGAAGCGGGTTTTGAAGGTTTTGGAAACATGCGGTTTGATGATTTCCATGATGTTGAAGTCGCGGTTCAGCTCGCGGGACGTGCCTTCGAGCATAATCAGTACGCGCAGCAGCATGGAAATGTTGGAAGGCAGCATGATGTGGTGGCCGCGGATGATCTCCGTGATGGACGTGAGCATGCCTGTCAGGTCCAGATCGTTGAGGGATTCGCCCACGTAATCATCCAGGAAGTCCACCAGGTCCATGCGCAGTGCGTCGCGGTCGATGCTGAGCGGCGCGGTGCCCAGGCGCAGAATGGAATCCGTCAGCGAGAGTTCGTCCCTGCTCACTGCGGCCAGAAGCATGTCCTCGATTTTTTCACGGGTCTGCCTGTCCAGCCGGGCCACCATGCCGCAGTCCAGCAGGCCGATGTTGCCGTCCTCCAGCACCCAGAGGTTTCCCGGATGCGGGTCCGCATGGTAGAGCCCGTGGTCGAAGATCATCTCCATGTAGATTTCCGCGCCCGTGCGGGCCAGTTTCCCGGTGTCTATCCCCAGTTCCCGCAGTTTGTCCTTTTCCGCCAGGCTGGTGCCTTTGAGCCGTTCCATGGTCAGCACGCGCGAGGCCGAGTACTCCGGATAGGATTTGGGAATGGTAATGCCCGGACGGTTCGTGAAATTGCGGGCAAAGTGCCGCAGGTTGCGCTCTTCGCGGCAAAAGTCCAGCTCGCGCAGCAGGTTCCGCCGAAACTCCGCAACGATGGCCCTGGGTTGGTAAAGCCGGATGGCAGGGTCGTATTTTTCGGCCAGTCCGGCCAGAGTGGCGAGTATGTCCAGGTCGTTCTTGATAATACTGCGTATGCCGGGATGCTGGATTTTTACCACCACATCGCCGCCGGACAGGCGGGCGTTGTGCACCTGCCCGATGGACGCCGAGGCAAAAGGGACCGGATCAAAGGATTCGAAACAGGATTCGGGAGTCTTGCCGATGTCTTCAAGAAATATTTTGCGGATTTTGTCCGGCGCGTCTGCAGGCGTGTGGGATTGCAGTTGTTCGAGTTCCTTGGCCAGAGAAGGTCCCACAAGGTCCGCCCGCGTACTCATGATTTGCCCAAGTTTGATGAACGTGGGCCCCAGTTCGGTCAGGGCCATGCGAATCCGGACCTCGGGTTTGAGGTTGGCCAGAGTCTGGCCCTCGTGTCCGAGAAAAAGGGATTTGATGAAATCCGGATCATGATCCCGGATCCAGTGGGCGAATCCGTATTTGATCAAGACGGCGGCGATTTCTTTGAAGCGTTTAGTATTACGTGCGAATTGGGGCAGGGATGTAAGCTTTATCATAGGAGCGCCTGAGGTATTGCCTGACAATTGATTGAAAATTCATTGTCGGCAACAAAACATATTCTCAGCTTTGCGTCGAGACAAATGTGGGCACACCTGCCGCAGCCCGAACGGCGGATTGCCCGGACAGCCGTTATTGGGCGGACTCCAGCACCTTTTTAATCCATTCTTTTCCTTTTTTTTCGAAACTTTTGATGCGGGCTTCACTGAGGGTTTCGTAACTGCGCAGTCCGTTGGCGGTCATGACCGCGCCATGATTCAGCCAGACGTACAGGGTGACGGGTTCGTCGGACACGGCCTGCAACTTTGTTTGCAACTGCTGCAGATCGTTTCTGGTGAAGCTTCCCGAACCTTCAACTTCCACAAGATAAATGCTGAAGTGGTCCTTGATGACGGAATTGACATGGGTGACGAGGTATTCGTCGTTTTTACTGAATTCAGAGGCAATCTGCAGAAGGATTTCCCGTTTCTGGGCCTCTTGTTTTTCCGTCAGCTTGCTGAGGCTGTTCCAGCCGTACCGGATGGGGCCGTCTCCCGTCATGATGGAAACCTGGATGTTGCGGACCATGACCCGGAGATCCGCAATACCGGTCGCTTTGCGAACAAGGGCCACCATTTTCCGTACCTCGGTCTGGCTCAGGTTGCGGTAGCCGGAAATCATGCAGATGATCGTGGGGCCGAATTTCAGGTGCAGCAGGTTTACTTCTTCCAGGTTGAACCCCAGTCCCTTGCTGAGAAATTCGCGGATGACCTGGGTGGATTGCCTGATGGTCTGGACATCTGGGGTGGTATTCTGGCTGACGGAAAAACCATCAAGGTTATTGGCAATAACAAGGGAATTCGAGCCATTGGAAGATATGTCGCTGGAACGCACCTGGCGAATAATCAATTTTGCCGGCCGATTCAGCTTCTCGGAAAGGTTTTCTTCCATGTGCTCCACCTGATAGGGGTCGAAGTGGGTCGAGGAATACACCTGGGCTAAAACGAACAACGTGCCCTGGTGAAAGTTGATCCGCAGGTTATTCAGACCGGAAGTGGCGAAATTTCCCAATTCTTTGGTCATAATGGAACGGACCGCAGTGCGCAATTTGCTTTCCTGAATGATTACATGCAGGGAATGGCCCAGAAAACAGGCCATGAAAATAAAGCAGATGGTGGCGAGTCCGAAACGGCGGATATACGCCATTTTGCTCAGGTCCATGGCCATTCCCGCCTTGTAGAAAAGCACAGAGGAAACCAGCAGAATCGACAGGAAGTTGGCGAAAAACAGCAGGAACGAGCCAAGTGCGCCGTGGTACGCTCCGTAGCCGATGCAAAGGCCGCAGTTGGCAAGCGGCGGAACAATGGCTGTGGCAATGGCCACGCCGGGTAGCGCCGGGCTGATTTTTTCATCGATCAAAGCATACGCGCCGGCAAATCCGGCCAGGACAGCGACTACCAGGTCGAACAAATTGGGCTGCGTCCTGCTGAGCATTTCGTGCGTGGCCTGGTAATGAGGCGCCAGAGTCGCCATCACCACTCCGACCAGTATGCCCATGGCAACAGCCATGAGCACGCCCAGGAATTCCGCCTGCAAGGCTTGCTTCAGCAGGTGTGAATCTCCCCTGACGAGCGCCAGGGAAATGCCGAAAATGGGCGTCATCAACGGGGCGACAAGCATGGCGCCGATGACCACCGCCGTACTGTCGGAGACCAGGCCGAAACCGGCGATCATGGTGGAAACCAGAACCATGACGTAAAACCGGACCTCGGGCATGGAATTATCCTCGATGTCCTTTCGCACCATCGCCATCCGTTCGGGGCTGACCTTGAGCTGGAACTGGTGCGAGAGAATGTTGGCCACATAGCTGAAGAAC
This sequence comes from Desulfovibrionaceae bacterium, assembly GCA_963677785.2. Lineage (GTDB taxonomy): Bacteria > Desulfobacterota > Desulfovibrionia > Desulfovibrionales > Desulfovibrionaceae. The sequence goes on from CAXXDH010000003.1 coordinate 3,172,877, forward strand.
GAAGTGTCTTTTAGCATGATTTCGGTATGTTGTTGTGTTGAAAGGGAAAAGCGGCGAAAACATTGTAAACGGATAACCGTTGGACTGAAAGCAAAAAATGGAGCGTGGAAAATTATAGTGGCATGCTGGGTAATGCGGGAAAGGGGGAGGGGAGAACCGGGCGGAAAGGCCCGCCCGGTAAGGATCAGAATGCTGTGACGATTTCGTCGTAATTTTTCCGCCAGCGTTGCGGACGGATTGCAACCTCCGGTTTGAGGTAGCCCACGGCCAGGAGCAGGGGAATCCAGAAGTTGTCCGGAACATTCAGGATTGTTTTCACCGCGTCATAGTCGAATCCGTCCATGGGGTGTGTTTGCAGTCCGCGGTTGCAGGCCGCGTACATCAAGGACATGGCGAAAAACGCGGTGTTTTTGACGGCAAAGGCCAGTTCGCGTTCCGGATCCGTCCCATAGAGGCCTTTTGTGGTTTCGGCAAAGGTATCATGCTGGTCGGGTGCAAATCTGCCGACCCGCACGGAGTCTTCAAATATTTTTTCAAAAGTCTCGTTACCCGATTTCCAGCCATTGCGATCGGCCAGAACGGCCAGCACAACGGGCGCTTCGGTTATTTTGGGCTGGTCCCAGGCCACGGCGCGTACTTTCTGTTTGATCTCCTGGTCGCGCAGGACCAGCAGCCGCCAGGGCTGCAGGTTGAAGCCCGAAGGCGCGCGAGCCGCATCTTCGACAACAGCGCGCAACAGGTCTTCCGGCACGTCGCGATCCGGATCAAAAAAATTCACAGCGCGTCTTTTGTCCAGTATTTCTGAAAAATTCATGGTGAACCTCCTTGTGGGCAGTGGCGGCGGTTCCGGCGGAACAGGCTGCCAAGGTGCGTATGCAATGGCGATATGATACATCCAGTAGCTGCGGCAGGAGCAGTGTTCGGAAAGGGACACGGCCTGTCGGCAGAAAAGACATACTGGTTTCTTTTGGTATGAAATAATAAGCAGGCGAGAAAAAAATACAAGCTGCCCTGGATAATTTTTTTGTGCGTCAAGTTCGGGCCTGTGGCAACTTGCCTGGTTTCTTGATAGTATGATCAAAGTAATTTGCCGTTGCGGGATGTCCCGGCCATTTTAGGCTTCACAAAAAGATGCCGCTATGGCATTACCAATACGAGAAAAAATGCCGGGATGCCTTCAAGGGCTCGGTTGAATTTTTGGCAATTCGGAATGTTAAAGGGGGTGCCATGGCAGCCGCGGAATTGAATGAAAGTAATCAATATCTTACATTTACGCTGGGCGAGGAAATATTCGCCCTGAACATCGCCACGGTCCGGGAAGTTTTGGAGATGACGAACATCACCAGGATACCGCGTACGCCGGAATTTATGCGCGGGGTCATCAATCTGCGCGGCCATGCCGTGCCGGTGGTGGATATGCGTTTGAAATTCCGTATGCAGCGCAAGGAAGATACGGTGAACACCTGCATCATCATCGTGGAGGTGCAGATGGACAACGAGCCCATTATCATGGGTGCGGTGGCCGATTCCGTACGCGAAGTTTTCGAGATCCGACCAGATGAGATTGATCCGGCGCCAAAGATGGGCACAGCCATTGATGCCGAATACATCATGGGCATGGGGCGTCAGGATGAGGGCTTCATCATGATTCTGGATATCAACAAGATTTTTTCCATCCAGGAACTGACCATGATGAAAAATTCCGGCTCGGTGGCTGACGCGCCGCAGAATTCCGAGGCCGAGGCAGTGGCCTGATTCTTTTTCGGAACCCAGATGACAATGCCGTACGTGCCTGACGGCGCGTACGGCATTGTTCTACAGGTTTGTTCCCTGACTGCCCTTGTCTGAAAAATTAGTTTTGCATTTTTTTCGCGGTTCTCGCGGATTTTACAATCAGATCCAGAATCACCAGTGCTGTTGAATAATCTTTTTTATTCAGCACGTTAAGCTCTTCAGCAAGATACTGCTGCATCAACGCAGCGGTTTCGGCCACGCGCACGTTGCGTTCGTCACCCTTGAGAGAAAACGCCTGGTCCATCAAGGTAAGCAGAAAGTATTTCCATTCCTCCGAATAGGGTTGATGGTGTTCCATGAGCTGTTTGATCTTGATAAGGCCGGTGACCAGGTCGTCAAAATTTCTGTAGTTCTTGGACCAGATGGAACCGTCCGTAACGTAGGGGCGCTCCCCCTCAGGGAGCCAGCGACCTGTTTCCTCTTCCCATTTTCGCTGTCGGTACTCTTCCAGGTAGACAATATTATTCATTAAAGCTCACCTCCCGACCGGATCCATCGGTCTAGTTTGAATTTTGGCTGGCGATGGTGAGCGCGTTTTCCTTCCGTGGAAAAACATCGGCGTTGCGCCAGCCTCAGCTATCATTTCGACGGTTTTCTAGAAAACATTAGAGTTTTGTACGAACTTCCCGACAGCCTGTTTTTCGAGGCATAGCGCGTATTCGGCGTAATAAATGCATAAAAATTCGTACGCTATTTGACTCCAGCGTGTTCAAAGGAGTATGAACCGAAGCGTAACCCTCATGAACCGGGAGCCGTTCCTCCGGTTTGCAAGCAACTACCACAAGGCGCTGAAGAGCGTTTGTTGCAACTACCGACAATACTGTAACCTGGACATACGTTGTGGGAGCGATTCATGAGAAAAAAGAATGTATGTATACACGGCCATTTTTACCAACCGCCTCGTGAAGATCCCTGGCTGTGCGAAATGTTGCCCGAAGGTTCGGCCGGGCCGCTGACTCATTGGGACGAACGCATCTGCCGGGAGTCTTACGCCCCCATCGCCTGGGCCCGCCGTTTGGATGGCGAGGGTAAAATTACTGAAATTATTAATGAATACGAGTGGATGAGCTTCAATTTTGGTCCCACTCTGTTGCAATGGATGGAAAAGGGCGCACCCGAGGCCTACCAGCGTATGCTGGAGGGGGATGCGGCCAGTGTGCGGCATTTCGGACACGGCAATGCGCTGGCCATGGTTTACCACCACATCATCATGCCTCTGGCTAGCGAACTGGACAAGGAAGTGGAGGTGGCCTGGGCCGTTGCGGACTTCAAGGCTCGTTTCAAACGCGCTCCCGAGGGCATGTGGCTCTCGGAAACCGCCGTGGACATCCCTACCCTGGAGGTTCTGGCGTCCGCGGGCATCAAGTTCACGGTGCTTGCGCCGCGTCAGGCCAAGGCTGTGGCGCCGCTGGGAAACGACGGCTGGCAGGAGGTCAATGAATATACGCTCAACATCGACCAGCCCTACGAGGTGGAACTGCCGTCAGGCAAGGCGATCTGGGTGGTGTTCTACCACGGCGGGCTTTCCCAGGCGGTGGCTTTCGAACGCTTGCTGGAAGACGGCGAGATTTTCTGGAACCGTATCGCGGGCTATTTTTCAGGAGATCGCGGCGCGCAGGACCCCGTATTGCTTTCCCTGGCCACGGACGGCGAAACCTATGGACACCATTTCCCCTTTGGCGAGATGGCCCTGGCCTACGTGTTGGGACAGATGTTAATTCAGCGTGATGAAATAGAGCTGACCAATTTTTCCGCGTACCTGCACGCGCATCCGCCCAGAATGCGGGTGCTGCTGCATGAGCCGTCTTCGTGGAGCTGCGTGCACGGCGTGGAGCGCTGGCGCTCCAATTGCGGCTGCAGCACAGGCGGCCATCCGGGCTGGCAGCAGGAATGGCGCGGACCTCTGCGTAATGCCCTGAATGGTTTGAAGGAGCGGCTGGACAGCCACTTTTTCGACAAGGGCGCGGCCTTGTTCAAGGATCCCAAGCAGGCCTTGCTGGCCTACGGCAAAGTCCTGGCCGGGAGCCTGCGCGAAGAGACCTTTGCGCGGGATCATTTCCAGGCCAAATTGAGCAAAGCCCGTATGACGCAGGCCTGGCGGTTGCTCTCCATGCAGGAATGGGGGCTGGCCATGTTCGCCAGCTGTGCCTGGTTTTTTGATGAAATCACCCGGATCGAACCGCTCAACGGTTTGACGTACGCCTTGCGGGCCATGGAATTTTGTGCAGGTTCCGGCGGGCCCGGTGTGGACGAATTGGAAGAGTCCTTTGTTAATGAGCTGGAAAAGGCCTGGTCCAATTATCCCGAAATGGGCAACGGCCGGGACATCTGGTTCAAACTGATCAAGCCCCGGACCGAAAATGAAGCCACCCTGACCGCGCAGGCCTTGTTGAAAATCTGGGCCCAGGGGCGCGTGGAAGAGGGCGCCACGGTGACTGTGGGCTGGGAAGGCGTAAGCGCCACCGTATCCTTCGGCAAGTACGACAAGAACAAGAAGGACGTGTTGAAAGGCGACATCGCCATCCATTGGGGCGCGGAACAGACCGAAGACCGCTTCAAATGGCAGTGGTACATGCCCGAACAGGGCGGCATTGTCGAAAACGAGTTCGTTGTGTCCCGTACGGGGCAGGCCGCCAAAACCTCCCAACCCAAGTTGTTCAAAGCCGGTGAATTGTCCTGGAAAAAATATCAGGCCCTGGCCCTGGAGTTTATCCAGGAAGAAGAACGGGACAGCTGGCAGCGCCGGATCGCCCGGTTCGGTGCGGGGCTGGATTTTTTTCAACCCCTGCATATGGAACAGTCCGTACAGAACCTGGTCGATAACTGGGACGATTTCTGGCCGGCCATGGCTTATGCCTATGTCACGGCCACGGAGTTCCAATGCAAATCAGGACACCATGCGCAAGACCAGGGTGACCGCCTGCTGTGCGATTGGCGTACGTCCCAGCTGACCTTTATCAAGGAAAAGCTTCAGCAGCACACGCAGTATACGAGTTTATCGGAAAGAATCGTGGCCGCCGTACTTCAGGCCCTGGACGGAGATAAACCGGACTTTGACCGTGCCCGGCGGATTATCGAACGGACCGGTAAACTGGGCCTGCAAATGAACTGGTGGCCCGTACAGAATAGATTCTGGCAGCTCCGTAAGACGTCCGATCAGACAGGAAGAGTCGCGGCCCTGGTGGGCATGAATATTTGATGCTGTTGTTTTTTACCTGGCGATGATTGTAGCTTGGCGGATTCATGGGAAAAGTGTATACAAACAGAAGCTCCGCATGGTTGTTTGGGGATGGCGGGGCGGTCGCTTTTCCCTTGAATCTTTTTGTCAGGGGCAGTCTCTACATTATTTTCGTATCGAGCTTGAGCAGGGATTTCAACGAGCAGGGCTGAAGAAGAAAATGGGCCGCAGGCGTAGTGCTGCTATGTCAAAGGCATTTTCTTGTGCAAATGCAGCATGGTGGAATTCTGGCCAGGCGTAGCAGACAATAACCTAGAGACTGACCCTAAAAACGGCGAAAGAGTGCCATGCTGCGAACGTTCAGAGTCTGCCACCTGTTCTTGTTGCTTGTGCTGTTTATCCTGGCTTCCGCGGGTGTGCAGGGCTGCTCTCTGTTGCAGCCCAAGGAAGAACCCGAAAAACTTTCCTCCAGCGAAATCTACGAACTGCTCACCGCGGATGACGACGCGCCAAAGACAGAAGTTGCAGGCGCGCGGGTACTTGCGCAGGGGGTGTATCGTTCGGCCGAGTCCGGCGCCGTGGCGCTTCGGGCGGACGGATGCCCGAATGCCCGGTATTTGCTGACGCAGCGCGGACGCGAGATAACGGCCGAACTCGGGCGCTGGATCGGATTTGAATTTGTTCTAGAGGGAGGCCGTCAAGGACTGGAAAGTGTTGATGCGCCTGACGCCGCGTCTGTTTCTCTGGTACCTCTGACATTGGTGGTGCGCCATCCGCCTTATCGCAATCCGGTGACCGGGCAGGTGATACGCGAAGAAATCAGCCAGTTTTCCGCCTGTATCGAGCGTACGGGGTTTGCTGTCTGGCGGGTGACGTCGGACTGGGAACTGGTGAGCGGGCCGTGGGAATGCGAGTTGCAGTCCGATGGAACGCCGCTGGCCACTGTGACTTTTTTGGTCCGGGGCGAATATTCGCCTCTGGCCGCTGCTGTTGCTGCATCTGCGCCGGACTTTCAGGGGACTGCCGGTGGTTTTCAAGCAGCACCAGAAGACCTGACGGTTGCGCTTGATCCGCAACTCCCTGCCGGAGCCGTTGATCCTGTCCCTTCCGGGCAGGAGGCCGCAACGGAAGTCGTGGATTTCAGCGCCAACAAGATTCTTGCCAAATGGGTGCCCGTGCCTGGCGGCGGCTCTGTCCGGCCTTTGGCTCCTACCCAGGCGCTTGCAGCCGTGCGATCGGAACCGGTGCGTCAAGCGGAGCAGCCACCCGCCCCCATTCTTGCGCGGCCCCGGCCCGGAACACAGCCCCGATACCAGGCGCAAGCACAGCCTGCGCCTGCTCTGGCCGTTCCGGTCTCGGAGTCCTTCCATGGACAGGAGTCTCTGCAGGGACATCCGGGCGTGGTGGTTGTGGTTTCCTCCAACCAGTTTGAAAAAAGCGCCAGGGACGATGCCCTGGCCTTGCGCGCCAAAGGCTATCCCGCCTATATCGGCCAGTACAAGGATCCGCGGACCGGGCGTTTATGGCACACGGTCCGCCTGGAAGGGTTTTCGTCCGTGCCCCAGGCTCGCAAGGCCAAACGCGATTACATGCGCCGCGAAGGCCGCCAGGCCTTTGTGGCCGTACGCGGCAGCGTGCCCAATCCCGTACGTCCGCCCGCGCTGGTCGCCGCGCCTTCTGCCGGGGCGCCGCAGCCTGTGGCGCTGCCTTCCGAAACGCATTATGAACCGACCGCTATTCTGCCGCCCTCTCTCTACAGCGTACAGGTGGGCGCCTGCCTGCTGCCCGAAAGCGCACGTGCTATGAAGCGGGAGCTGGAATCCAAAGGATACGCGGTCCGCATTGTGCTGCTGCAAGATGCGGGCGGCAAGCTCTGGCACAGGGTGCTGCTGGGCGTACCATACGCAACCAGGGACGGGGCCTGGGAAGCCGTCCGCGCCTACAAGGTCCGGGAAGGGAAAAAGGCCTACGTCATTGATAACGCGGGCCGTATCGTCAGGAATTAGGGAGTCTTTTCAGAAAAGTTTTTCACAGGGCTTCGCGTTGCCGGGAAGCCCTGTGAAAGAGCGACCGTGCCGCGACAGTCGGTCACTTCGGGCACGGCTTTTTTTGTTAACTGAATTCACCCTTGAGATAGTCCCTGGTGAGTTGTTCCTCAGGATTTTCAAAAAGCTGCTTGGTGTGTCCCATTTCCACCAGGTGGCCCGTACGTCCGCCTTTGGAGATATCCACGGAGAAGAAGGCGGTTTCGTCCGCGACGCGCAGGGCCTGCTGCATGTTGTGGGTCACGATGACCAGGGTGTATTTTTCCTTGAGCTGGACCATCAATTCCTCGATCTGGCGGGTGGCGATGGGGTCCAGGGCGGAGCAGGGCTCGTCCATGAGCAACACGCTCGGCTCGGTGGCAATGGCTCTGGCAATGCACAGCCGTTGCTGCTGGCCGCCGGACAGAGACAGTCCGCTGTTTTTGAGCAGGTCTTTGACCTCGTTCCAGAGGGCGGCGCCGCGCAGGGCCTTTTCCACCTTTTCCATCATGTTGCCCTTGAAGCGGTTCAGCCTCAGGCCGAAAGCCACGTTTTCAAAAATGCTCAGAGCAAAAGGGTTGGGCTGCTGGAAGACCATGCCGATGTGCCGGCGTACGACGACCGGATCGACCTTGGGATCGTACATGTCTTTGCCGTGGTACTGAACGCTTCCGTTGAAACGGAAAATGCGAATCAGGTCGTTCATGCGGTTGATGCTGCGCAGAACCGTGCTTTTCCCGCATCCCGAAGGACCGATAAAGCCGGTGATCTGCTTCCTGCGGATCGGGACATAGCTGTCCCGGACCGCCAAGAAGTCCCCGTAATGGATAGTATCCACATTGCATTCCAGGATGATGTCGTTCTCCTGGCCCGCGGCTTGAGGAGCCGCTGCAGTCTCGGTGCTGAATTGTTCCATGGCCTTGTATCTCTCCGTTGAACGGTTGTTGTCGTGGGTTATTTTTTACGATTGCTTATTGCCCGGCTGACGATGTTCAGCACAAAGACGATCAGTACGAGTACGAGGGACGCGCACCAGGCAAGTTCGATCTGGTTCTCAAAGGGGCTGCCCGAGTAGTTGTAGATCAGGACCGCCAGAGAGGCCGTAGGCTGGTTTACCTGCAGCCAGTAGTCGCTGAACAGTGCTGTGAACAGTAACGGAGCGGTTTCTCCGGCCGCCCTGGCAACGGCCAGGAACACGCCGGTGATGATGCCGGGCATGGCCACGGGCAGCATCACCTTGGTCATGGCCTGGGCCGGAGTGCAGCCCATGCCGTAGGCGGCTTCTTTCATGCCTTTGGGCACCATTTTGATGGCCTCTTCGGCCGTGAGCATGACGATGGGAATCATCAGCAACGAAAGGGCGATGCCGCCCGCCCACGCGGAGTAATGCCCCATGATCAGGACCACCGCCGCATAAGCGAAAACACCGGCCAGAATCGACGGCAGGCCCGTAAGGGTTTTGGCGCAGAACCGGGCGATCTGGGAGATCTTTTTGTGCGGCCCCAGTTCAGCCAGAAAGATTGCGGACAGAATGCCGAAGGGAACGCTGATGAGCGCGGCCAGTCCGACCATGAACATGGTGCCCAGGATGGCATTGCCGAATCCGCCCCCGGTTTCGAATGCTGTGGGAGGCAGCGTATAGAATACTTCGAATGCCAGCCTTCTTCCCCCGCGATAGAGCAGCATGATGATCACGGAAAACAGGGGAAAGCAGGCGAGCAGGGCCATGATAACGGTGATGCTGCTCAACAGATACGATTCGAGAGCGCGTCTTTCCAAAGGATTTTTTTCATAACTGGGTTTGTGCAGCGTATTGTCTGCTTCATGGGTCAGCGTGTTCATCGTTTGCTCCCTCCCGGCTGGCTGTAGTTGATGATCATCTGGCCGATGATGTTGACGGCCAGGGTGATCAGGAGCAGGACAATGGCCGCGAACATGAGCACCTGCACTTCATCTTGTCCGGCTTCCGGAAAGTTCAGTGCCAGAAGCGCGGCCAGGGTGTCGGCGGGGGAGAACAGAGAAAGGGAGATCTGGTTGGAGTTGCCCACCAGCATGGCCAGAGCCATGGTTTCACCCAGAGCGCGACCGAATCCGAGCACCAGGGCGCCGAAGATGCCGCCGGATGCCGTTGGCAGCATGACCCGCAGGATGGCCTCCCAGCGTGTGGTGCCCATGCCGTAGACGGCTTCTTTGGTTTTTTGCGGAATGGCGCGGAAGGCGTCCTGGGACACTGCGGCCACTGTGGGCAGTATCATGATGGACAGCACCAGCGCGGCCGGGAAAAGGCCCGGACCGCTGAGCGGGGTTCCGAAGAACGGTATCCAGCCCAGATATTCGTTCAGAAAATCAGCCAGGGGCCTGATGATGGGGATAAGCACGAATATGCCCCACAAGCCGTAAACAACGCTGGGAATGGCCGCCAGCATTTCAATGATGTTCTTGAGAACGATTTCAATTTTATGAGGTAAAAAGTCCTGAGTCAGAAAAATCGCAATGGCTACCCCGAAGACACCGCCGATGAGCAGTGCGAACAGGGAACTGTACAGTGTGCCCCAGATTTCCGGCAGAATGCCGAAGAGTTGCTTGTTTACATCCCATTCGGTGGAGGTCAGCAGGTCCAGGCCGTATTCCTGCATGGCCGGAATGGCTTTGCCTCCGATTTCGATCAGAATGTAGATGAGCACGATAATGGTCAGTGCGGTAAACCAGAACGCCGTGCCTCGAAAAATTTTGTCGAACAAAACATCCCCGGAGGAAGGGGGCCTCGCATAGCTGTCCCCCCACTTCTCGGGCATTTCTTTTTGGGATTCCATAAGAATGCCTCGTGGTTAAATAAGTTACTCAGTGCAAAAAACAGGTACTGTTTCTGCACTGAGTCATAGATACGTCTCGCATCATGCGGACCGTTGGCATATGCCGTGGGAGCGGGAGACAGGTTCCGCTCCTAGTTGAAAACGAAACCCTATTTGATGTTTTGGGCTGCGGCGGACACTTTGTTTACAACAGCTTCGGGCAGGGGAATGTAACCGGCCTTGTCGGAAATGCCTTGTCCCTTGACCAGACAGTAGTCGATGAGCTTGTGAATCCATTCCAGCTTTTCCTTGTCCTGGTAGGTTTTGTAGAAAAGCATCCAGGTGTAGGTAACCATGGGGTAGGAAGCGTCGCCGGCAGGGTCGGTAACCCAGACGATCATGTTGTCGGGAAGCGTGGCGCTGGCCAGGGCGGCCTGTCCGCCGGCCAGGCCGGGAGCAATGAATTTTCCGGCTTTGTTTTCCAGGCTGGCCATGGGCAGCTTGGCCAGTCTGGCATAACCGAATTCAATGTAACCGATGGCGCCCGGAGTTTGCATGATGGTGGCGGCTACGCCGTCGTTTTTGGGGGCTTTGATCAGATTTTTGTCCAGAGGCCAGTCAACCGTTTTGCCGAAGCCGACTTTGGTTTCAAACTCTTTGCAGATGGCGCAGAGGTGATGGGTGAAGTTGTAGCTGGTGCCGGAGCTGTCGGCACGGGCGACAACGGTGATGTCTTCGTCAGGAATGGTTACGCCGGGGTTGGCTTTGACAATGGCCGGGTCGTTCCACTTGGTGATTTTGCCGAGATATATCTGCGGGTAGACATCTCTGGGGAGCTTCAGATTTTTCACGCCTTTGAGATTGTAGGACAGAACGATTTCGCCGGCGGTCATGGGCAGCAGTTGCACGCCTTCGGATACTTTGGACATTTCTTCGGGAGACATGGCCGCATCACTGGCGCCGAAGTCGACAACATGGTTCTGGAAGTCGCGGATGCCGGCGCCGCTGCCTTTGGACTGGTAGCTGACCTGTACGCCGGAATTTTCGCGGCTGAAGGTCTTGAACCAGGTTGTATACAACGGAGCAGGAAAGCTGGCTCCGGAACCTACCAGGTTGGTTTCTGCCAGGCTGATCGCGGGAAAAGCTAGGGCAAACATCAGGACAACGCTTGCAACTTTCCAAAATGATTTCATTTTGTACCTCTAGGTTGATGTGTTGTTGCTCAGTACGGAAAACTTTTGGTTTTTCACTCCGAGCTATAATAAAGGCCTCGCCATTGGCGGGCTGGCGGCGAATGCCGCGGGAGTGGACGCAACAATATTTCCGCCCCCCCATACGTAAAAAAGAACGAACAAGGTATTTATAGAGGTTGGAAGTATGATCTAATTGTCGCTGCAGTTGTTTTTTGGTTACGAAGAAAAGACAAAACGGTATTATCGGGAATTGTTATGTAAAAGATATCTTTATTAAAAGAGTCACGCGGGTTATTGAAAGACGTGAACGTGTAAGAGATAAGGGAAGAAAAAGTGGGAGGACTGGCTGATGGCTGTCACAGTTGTTTTTGCTGTTGCGTTTTTGTGATGCCGGCCGCATTACCGTTATGGGCATTTTTGAAGGCTGACTGCTGGGAACGGGAGGGCAAAGATCTTTACTGGGATCATTTTTCCGGGCATTGTTTTAGAGCGTGTTTCTAAATCCCTTTCCGCTATGCTTGGCCAGCATATCACCATGCGGCGTTTTCAGGGAAAAGGCCCCTTAACGTAGCACCACTACGCCTGCGGATTTTTTCCCCTTCAGCCTTGCCTGGTGAAATGCTTGCTCAACCTCGCGATGAAATTAATTCAGAAACACGCCCTAAAAAAGTTGTTTTTTCTGTCAACCTTGCATCACGTACGTACGTCATACGTAGTATGGATGGAATCGAATCGAATGTGGTGCAGACTAGATCAAGGTGAATTATCCGGGCGCCATGCTGGAATGCAATGAGATCGGCCGACTCGCTCGGGCCGCGCAAAACGGCGACAAGGCCGCATTTGGCAAGCTGGTGGATAGGTATCATGAAAAAATTCACCGACTGGTCTTTTTCCGTACGCGCTCCTGCAGCGACGCGGAGGACATAACCCAGGAGGTCTTTTTCAAGGCGTTCCGGAGCCTGCGCAAGCTTGACGATCCGGAGAAGTTTCAGAGCTGGCTGTACGCAATCGCGGTAAACAAGGTGCGGGACCACTATCGCAGATGCAAGTTACGGGCGCTGTTTTTTCTGTCCACCAATGAAGACGACGTCGGTGACCTTGATCTGCCGGATACGAATACGGTGGATGCGGCCGACAAGGTGGCCGGACGCCAGTTCTGGGAGTACGTCGAACAACTCAGCAAGGCGCTGACGCCCGCAGAACGGGAGGTATTCTATCTGCGATTTCTGGATCAGCTGGAACTTAAGGAAATTGCTTCTATTTTAGAAAAAAGCGAGGGCACCATCAAGACACTGGTGCACCGGGCTGTAAAAAAATTCAAGCAGGACAGAGTGCTGCGAGAATTCTTGGAAGGACGAGTACGGTGAGTGCAATAGGCGCGCATATACCACAGGAACGGCTGGAGGCGTTGGCGGCCGGGCTGGAAGAACCCACCCGCTATGAACTCGTACATTTGGCCTGCTGCGGCCAGTGCCGGGAGGAACTTGCCAGTCTCGAAGCGGGACTGGCCAAGCTGGGCAAGCTCGCCGGGGCTTATGCCCCGCCTCCGGGCCGCCCCGTATGGATTGCTTTTGAAAAAAAACCGCGTCCGCGCGTATCGATACGCAAGATGGGCTGGGTTGCGGCCGCTTGCGTGTTGTTCATCAGCCTTTGGGTCTGGGATAGAGGCGGCAATGTGCCACCGGCTTCGGTTGGTACGTCCGGATCCATGGTCCCCGTGCTGTATACGAGTACGGCGGAAGCCAAATACGACAAACTGGCGGCACTGGAAAATTTTCTGGCGCCCCAGCACAGACTCTACGACAAGGGAAATGCGTTGTTTGAATCCAGAGAAGGCCCTGTCTTTGTGGACATATGAGAGGATCACATGAAATTTGCCCGTATCACTCTGCTGGGTATTGCCCTGGTTTTTATGATAGGAGCCTCGGCCGGTACTGTTGCTTTTGCGGCTGAATCAAACTCGGACCAGGGAGCGAATCCGTTTGACAAATGGTGGAACGATGAGAAGCTGGCCAACATGCTGCAGTTGGATGCCGCGACTCTGCAAAAACTTGACGCGCTCTATCTGGAACACGGTAAAAAGATTCTGGACCGCAAGGCGGCTCTGGAAAAAAATCGTATGGATGTGTTTTCCTGTATGGAAAAAGAGCCGGTTGATGTGGACCTGGCGCGCAAGGAATACCAGGAAGTTCTCCAAGACCGGGCCGCGTATTATCTGGCCCGTTTCGACTATGTGCTGGCCGTACGCCAGGTCATCGGCAAGGAGCGCTACATGCGCCTATTTGCCTATTTCAGCAAGAAATGGGGCAAGTAGGCAGATTGTTTGTTGCCCCACTCGCGGGGGTGGCTTTTCCTGCGTAACGGTGGAGCTGCGTTCCTGCTTGGTGTTACGGTCCCTGGATGAGTATAAACGGTCCTGCAGGAGAATTTTGATATAGCTTGATGCGTACCCCGTAGCCCTCCCAACGCAACCAGTCGCTTGTTTTTTGCGGCCGGCCGTAACTGTCTTCAAAATATTTACGTACGGGCACCAGAAAATCCGGGGTGAAGGAAATGCGAAGGGCCTGGAATCCGGAATCCGTAAAGGCGTACGCTATTTGGGTGACTGGAATGTGCCCCAGTGTCGAGGCCTCGTTGGTGCGAACCAGGACTTTTGCATCAAACGGAAAAAGCGGGGTGGAGGGGTGCAGTTGCCGGGAGGCGCCGGCCAGCTGCGTGCTGGGCGCGTGCCACCGCAGTTCGCGAAAACCCTGGGCGAATTTTCGGGGCGTGTTTTCACCGCAGGCTGCCAGTCCGAGGCTGAAGCAGCTGAGTATGACCAACAACCAGTTGGAAAAATGTTGAAAACGTATGTTCATGATGCAAGTCTCTGTTTCTGTGGCACCTACTAAACAAGCTTTTGCCGAGATGCAAGCGACTTTTTGAATACAATGTATCTCTGAACAGTTTTTTTGCATTTTTTGTCAACCCGGCGGAACGTTCAGACGTCATGACAGATATGACGCAGCAAACGGCAAGACATCAGTATGGAAAGACTGCTGGCTGCGAACTGCCGCCCATGGCGGCGAGGTGTTGGAACGTCTACAACGTATGTGCCCTGTTCGAGCGAACGGGCAAAAAGCAGCCATGAGGATACGCAACATGACGACGAACAAAAAACCTAACGGTACGATCAAGCAGTTGACCTTGCGTTTGCCCGAGGATTACCACCGCAAGCTGAAAATTCTCGCCGCCTGTTCGGGGACCAGCATGACGGATATCCTGATTGGTTGCATCGACGACAGATTGAGCAAGTGTTTGCGTTCGGAATTGAATAATATCTGACCGTCCGACGCGGTGCTTTGGAGGGGAGTTCAAAGCGCCGCGTGGTCATCCCTTCATGAAAATTACCCGATCCTTGCTACGTAAAGGCGTATGGCATACGTGCTTGGCGCTGGCGCCGCTGGTGCTGCTTCTCGTGCTCTTGGGACAGTGTTTTGCGGATGAAAACGCCGTTTATGTCTTTTTTCGCCAGTTTCAGGCCGCGCATGGCGTACTGACTTTCGGCGTCAGGTTGCTGACCGACTGGGGAAATCCCGTTTTCTATGTTGTTTACGGACTCTTGCTCTGGCACGGTTGGCGGACGAACAATACGGACTTGATGCGCTTTGTATTGGCGTATCTGGTGATTCAGGTGCTGGTGAGTTTCGGGGTTGTCCGCATTCTGAAAATCGCTCTCGGACGCCCGCGTCCTGGAGAAGGGGATCTGCTGCAGTTTTTCAGTTTCGCTGCCCGCTACAATTCGATGCCCTCCGGTCATACCTGCGAGATAGTCGGCGCGTGCCTGGCTCTGGCGCTCTATTGGCAAAGACTTGCCTTAAGCCTTGGTTTGGGGATAGTCATCGCCCTGGTGGCCGGCAGCAGAATTTACCTGGGCATGCATCATCCCAGCGATGTGGCTTTCGGGTTGCTGCTCGGCGCGTTCGCAGGCTGGGCCATCTATTGTTTCAGCGAGACTCCCGATGCTACACAACACGCGCGCCAATTGTCGCAAAGCCCTTGACTGGCTCTACGCCTCCGCCACAGAAAACCCGCTGATCTGGCTCCTGGTACTGCTCGCATTGCAGACCCTGCCCTATCTCTGGACCCGCGAGCTCTGGTATTCGGATGAAATCCGCTACGCCAACGTCTTCGAGCACGTCTACCACAAAGGCAAATGGCTCGTACTGTATCTCAATGGACAGTATTACCCTGACAAACCGCCGGTCTATTTCTGGCTCCTGGCACTGATCCGGCTGTTTATCGGCACGGAACGTCCGCCGCTCTTTTTTTTCGGCGCCGCGGTGTCGGGCGGACTCTACCTTTGGGCCACCTGGGCTCTGAGCCGCGCCACATTGGGCAAACAGCTCAAACAAAACGCCTTGCACGTTGCCGCGGGTTTTGTTCTGCTCAGTACGTTCTATTTTGTCGGCTTGTGCCATTACTCCCGCATGGATCTGCTGTTCGGAGCCTTGATCATAGCGTCCGAGGTCTGTTTGTTCCGCGCGTGGCTCAAAAAGAACAACGTGATCCGCTGGTGCGTGTCGGGGTTCGGCCTGGCAGCCCTGGCCACCTTGACCAAGGGGCCCCTGGGCCTGGCCTTCCCCTTGCTCAGTTCGCTGGTTTTTCTGGCCTGGCGCGGCCGTCTGAAGCGTTTCTGGTCCAAAGACGTATTGTACGGGCTGCTGGTTTGTGTCGGGATTCTGCTGCTCTGGCTCGCGGCCGTATTGCTGATAGAAGATCCGTCCTATTTGTGGAACATCCTTCATGACCAGATTTACAAGCGCGCCACCAATACGTGGCATCATGAGCAGCCGTTTTATCATTATCTGCTGACCTTTCCGGCCGCATTCGTCCCCTGGACGCTGTTGCTGGTGGTCTTTCCCTGGAAACAGATGCGTACCAAAGCCTGGTGGCGCAACATAGCTGCCCGGCGCACGCTCGCACCCGCGGGTGAAACCTATCTGTGGATCTGTTTTTTAAGCGGGTTTGTTCTGCTGTCCGCCGTCAGCATCAAGATCGTGGTGTATCTGCTGCCCTTGTTCGCGCCGCTGGCCGTGCTGACCGGGCTCGGATTGCTCAGGCTGAAGCCGGAGCAGAGCGACAGGTTGTTTTTATGGACCGGCCGGTTCTGGCTGCTGCTGGGCGTTGTGCTTGTTGTGGCCAGCCTGGTGCTCTGGGGCAAAGTCAGCGCGCTCGGACTCTCGGGCTGCGGCTGGCTTGCGGGGCTGCTCGGCTGGCTGTTTCTGCGCTGGATAGACCGCCGCCGCGTACGCCAGGGACTAGCGCTGGCCGTGGCCGGCGTGACCATCTGGCTGATTCCGGCCGGGTTCTGGCTTGCGCCTTCGCTGGATGCCACCCTCAGTCCGCAGGCCCAGGCCGGCGTGCTGCGCGCCTATATCCAAAAGGGCTACGCGCCCGTGGTTTACAAAGTCTATTCCGGCACCTACAGTTACTACGCGGGGCAGAATCTCCCGGAAACGGACGATCCGCAGAAAGTGCTGCGGGTGCTCGAAGACAACCCCAAAGCCATTCTGGCCATACGGGACAAGCATTGGAAACAGTGGCAGGATAAACCCCAGGGGTTGCAGACCGTCAACAGCCAGCGTATCGCGGACAAGACCTACCTGCTGCTCGTGAAGGGCGGTGTGCTGGATTCCGCGGACATTGCTCAGGCCGAAGCGGCTGTGGAGTCCGCTGCGGCGGATAAAGGGGCTCCCCCTGCGGTGGAGTGATCCTGAGGCAGCGCCCAGGCCGTTACAGATTGCGGACATGGAAACGTTTCCGGTTGCACAACCTCATGATCCCCATGCGTAATCCGTTCATAAAATCATAAGATTGACAAGACGTTACAATAACGGAAAACGGTTCTTTACAACATCCCTGGTTGGCGTTATTCTTTTACTTTTTTGCAAGTAAAAAGAAGGGTGGTACAACACTCGCCAGAGAGTCATCATGAGCACACATTTTCTCAGCATCACGGAATTGGACGCCGCCAAGGCACAGGAGCTCGTTGAACGGGCTCAGAAAATGAAAACCTCCGGGTATCGGAGCGACCTCCTCAAAGGCAAGGTCGCGGCCCTGGTTTTTGAAAAAGCTTCCACGCGGACACGTGTTTCATTCGACGTCGCCGTCCGCCAGCTGGGCGGAGAAACCATTTTCATGACGCCTGCCGAATCGCAACTGGGCAGGAACGAACCACTGAAAGACACGTCCCGCGTATTGTCTCGCTACACGGACTGCATGGTGGTACGTACGTTCGGCCATGAGAAAATCGAAGAACTCGCCCGATACGCGGACGTACCCGTTGTCAATGCGCTGACGGACAAGTATCATCCGTGCCAGGTTATGAGCGACATGCTGACCATCTATGAGCGCACCCCGGATTTTGCCTCGCTGAAGGTGGCCTGGGTCGGCGACGGCAACAATATGGCCAATTCCTGGATCAATGCCGCTATGGTGTTTCCTTTTGCTCTGACCCTGGCTACGCCCGAGGATTACAAGCCTGATGCCGATGTGCTGGAGCAGGCCAGGCAGGCGGGCGCCAATGTGACAGTGACCACGGATCCCGAAGAAGCGGTTTCCGGCGCTCATTACATCAATACGGACGTCTGGGCCTCCATGGGACAGGAAGAGGAGCAGGAAAGCCGTTGCCGGGTGTTTGCCCCGTATCAGGTCAATGACGCGTTGCTGGAGCTGGCCGCTGCCGATGCTAAAGTCATGCATTGTTTGCCGGCCCATCGCGGCGAGGAGCTCACCGAAGCCGTTATGGAAGGGCCGAAGTCCATAGTCTGGGATCAGGCTGAGAACCGCCTGCACATGCAAAAGGCTATTCTCGAAATGCTTTTTATTTAATATCTTGTGGAGAAGGAAGGAGATATTTTCATGAGCGGGATTGAGAAGGTCGTACTCGCCTATTCGGGCGGATTGGATACGTCCATTATATTGAAGTGGCTCGAAAAGACCTACGAGTGCGAGGTCATCACCCTGACTGCCGACCTGGGCCAGGAAGAAGAACTGGACGGCCTGGATGAAAAGGCCCTGTCCACGGGAGCGAGCAAAGCCTACATTGAAGACCTGCGGGAAGAGTTCTGCAAGGATTTTATTTTTCCCATGTTCCGGGCAGGGGCTATATACGAAGGCCGTTACCTCCTCGGAACCTCCATCGCGCGTCCGCTGATCGCCAAACGGCTGGTGGAAATCGCCCGTGCCGAGGGCGCCCAGGCCGTGGCCCATGGCGCCACGGGCAAGGGCAACGACCAGGTGCGTTTTGAATTCGCCGTCCAGGCCCTGGCGCCGGACCTCAAGGTCATCGCTCCCTGGCGCGAGTGGAATTTGCAATCGCGTACGGACCTGATAAATTTCGCCCAGGAGCACAATATCCCGCTCGGCGATTCCAAGCGCAAGCTCTACAGCATGGACCGCAACATGCTGCACTGCAGTTTTGAAGGCGGCGAGCTCGAAGATCCGTGGTCTCCCGCCGGACCGCAGGCCTATGTGATGTCCGTGCCTGTTGAAAATGCGCCGGACCAGCCCGAAGAAATCATTCTTGATTTTGAAGGCGGCAATCCGGTGGCCATCGACGGCAAGGCGCTTTCTCCGGCGGAAATGCTCATCGCTTTGAACAAGCTGGGCGGCAAGCACGGCGTCGGGCGGCTGGACATGGTGGAAAACCGTTTCGTGGGCATGAAATCCCGTGGTGTCTACGAGACGCCGGGCGGGACGATCATACACGCGGCCAAGCGCGATCTCGAGGGCCTCTGTCTGGACCGCGAAGCCATGCACATCCGCGACGGGTTGATTTCCCGCTATGCCGAATGCGTTTACAACGGGTTCTGGTACGCGCCCGAACGCGAGGCCCTGCAGGCCCTGGTGGATAAAACCCAGGAGCGGGTCACGGGCAGCGTTCGCGTCAAACTTTACAAGGGCGGCGTGTATCCGCTGGCGCGCAAGTCCCCGTATTCGCTCTACAGAGAAGATCTGGCCACTTTTGAGGAGGATCAGGTCTACGATCAGGCCGATGCCGCCGGTTTTATCCGGCTGCAGGGATTGCGGCTGCGCGGCTACAAGGCCGACTTGCTGACCGGGGGCGACAAATAATGAGCAGTAAAAAGCTCTGGGGCGGCCGTTTCAGCGGCCGCACCAGTGATCTGGTCGAAGATTTCACCGAGTCCGTCTCTTTTGACCGCAGGCTCTACGCCCAGGATATCGCCGGTTCCATCGCCCACGCCCGGATGCTCGGACGCCAGGGCGTGCTGGAACGGGAGGATGTGGAGGCCATCGTTAAGGGACTGACTCAGATCAAGAAAGAGATCGAGTCCGGTGATTTCCCCTGGAACACGGAACTCGAAGATGTCCATATGAATATTGAAAGCCGCCTCACCGATTTGATCGGTCTGGCGGGCAAGCGGCTGCATACGGGTCGCAGCCGTAACGACCAGGTAGCTTTGGATTTTCGTCTTTACGTCAATACGCGCCTTGAGGCCTGGCTGGAGGGCATTCGCAGCCTGATTTCCGTATTGGTGAACCAGGCCGAACAGAACAAAGGCACGTTGCTGCCCGGCTATACGCATCTGCAGCCGGCCCAGCCCGTGAGTCTGGCCCAGCATCAGCTCGCCTACGCGTGGATGCTGCGCCGCGATTACGACCGCCTGGCGGATTGCCTGCGCCGGGTGCGGGTGGCTCCGCTGGGGGCCGCTGCCCTGGCCGGGTCCACCTATGACCTGGATCCCGAGTCCGTGGCAGAGGAGCTGGGATTCGACGCCATTTTCAAGAACAGCATGGACGCGGTTTCCGATCGGGATTTCGTTGCCGAGGCTCTGTTCGACGCGGGATTGATCATGATCCATCTCAGCCGGTATTGCGAGGAGTTGATCATCTGGGCCAATCCGCGTTTCGGTTTTATCCGGCTTCCGGACGCGTATGCCACGGGTTCGAGCATAATGCCCCAGAAAAAGAATCCGGACGTGGCCGAGCTGATACGCGGTAAAACGGGCCGCGTGCTGGGCGCGTTGACCTCTTTGCTGACGTTGCTCAAAGGGTTGCCTCTGGCCTACAACCGTGACATGCAGGAAGACAAGGAGCCGTTTTTTGACGCGGATGAAACCGTCAGCGCCGGACTTGCCCTGATGGCCGGTATGGTGGAGAGTCTGGTGTTCGTGCCCGAAGCCATGCGCAGGGCGCTTGCCGAAGGGTTTTGTAATGCCACCGAACTGGCGGATTATCTTGTGGGCAGGGGGGCGCCGTTTCGGGATGCCCATGAAATTACCGGCAAGGCCGTGGCCGAAGCGGAATCCATGGGGCAACGTCTGGAGGATCTGCCTCTGGAGCGGTTGCGGGATTTGTCCGAATTGATAGAAGAAGACGTCTACGAGGCTTTGGCCTATGAGACTGCCGTAGCCCGGAGGGAAACGCCGGGAGGCACGGGGCCGGAGTCCGTTGCATCGCAGATCGGCGAGCTGCAGTTGTGGCTGCTGGAACAATCCTAGCTGGCGGAAGCGTATAGGAGTCGAACCTACCGGGGACGGTCAAGCCCCCCACTGGATTTGAAGTCCAGGCGCCACACCGGTGACGAAACGCTTCCACAAAGAGTCAGGACCAGAATTTTTTTTATTACAGCAGACTTCATGAAAATTCAAGAGCAATACTGCCGCGAATGCTACGCATAGCCAATAATAAGGCCGGGTTGCCGAACCCGAGAGAAACAGGCTTCCTGCCGGCAGATGGACTCCTTTTGTCTGAGGTGTATTGCCAAAAGCGGCATGCCGAATTATGTATTAAATGAATTATGTCCTGACAACGGGCCGATTAACGGAGGTGCCCAGACTTGAACGCGTTTACGAAAAATCTGTTGTTATGGATTACCATCTCGTTGGTAATGGTGGTCCTGTTCAATTTATTCAACCAGCCGCAAACACCGCAAACCAAGCTTGCCTATAGCGATTTTCTGCAAAGAGTCGACCGGGGTGAGGTGCTGAGCGTCAAAATTCAAGGCGACAAGATTTTTGGCGAGCTTGCTACCGGCGGAAAATTCATGGCCTACGTGCCCAATGATCCCAAGCTGGTTGGGACCCTTATTGATCAAAAGGTCCGCGTGGAAGCCGAGCCGGAAGAAGAGGGCGCGTGGTACATGATGCTGCTCGTCAACTGGTTCCCCATGTTGTTGCTGATAGCCGTGTGGATATTTTTTATGCGGCAGATGCAGGGGGGAGGCGGTAAAGCGTTGTCTTTCGGCAGGTCCAAGGCCCGAATGATATCTTCGGAAGCGGCCAAGGTAACGTTTGAGGACGTTGCCGGGGTGGATGAAGCCAAGGAAGAGCTGACGGAAATTGTTGATTTCCTGCGTGACCCGAAAAAATTTACCCGCCTGGGCGGACGTATTCCCAAAGGCGTGTTGCTCGTGGGCAGCCCCGGCACAGGAAAAACATTGCTGTCGCGAGCGGTGGCCGGAGAGGCCGGTGTGCCTTTTTTTTCCATTTCCGGTTCCGATTTTGTGGAGATGTTCGTGGGCGTTGGCGCAGCCCGTGTCCGCGATTTGTTCATTCAGGGCAAGAAAAACGCGCCCTGTCTGATTTTTATTGACGAAATCGACGCGGTTGGCCGCCAGCGCGGCGCCGGGCTAGGCGGCGGACACGATGAACGCGAACAGACCCTGAACCAGTTGCTGGTGGAAATGGACGGCTTTGAATCCAATGAAGGCGTCATTCTCATTGCAGCCACCAACCGACCGGATGTTCTGGATCCGGCATTGCTGCGTCCGGGGCGTTTCGACCGCCAGGTCGTGGTGCCGACACCTGATCTTCGCGGCCGCAAACGGATTCTCGATGTTCACGCGCGCCGCACCCCGCTGGCCGAGGGCGTTAATCTGGATGTACTGGCCCGCGGAACGCCGGGATTTTCCGGAGCCGACCTGGAGAACCTAGTCAACGAAGCAGCATTGATAGCCGCCAAAAAAGGCAAGGATTTTCTCGAAATGGATGATTTCGAGGAAGCCAAGGACAAGGTCCTCATGGGCAAGGAACGCCGCAGCCTGATCCTCTCCGATGAGGAAAAACGGGCCACGGCCATCCACGAGGGCGGGCATGCGCTTGTCGCCAAGTTGCTGCCGAAATCCGACCCTGTGCACAAAGTCACCATCATTCCGCGCGGTCGGGCGTTGGGCTTGACCATGCAATTGCCGGAAGACGAGCGCCATACCTATTCGTTGGATTACCTCCAGCAAAGGCTGGCGGTTTTGCTCGGTGGCCGGGCAGCGGAGAAAATCGTTCTGGACCAGGTAACCACCGGTGCGGGAAACGATCTCGAACGCGCTACGGGCATGGCCCGGAACATGGTCTGCAAATGGGGCATGAGCGAGGCGCTCGGACCGCTGTCTCTGGGCGAACGGGATGAGGAGATTTTCATCGGCCGCGATATAGGTCATTTCAAGAATTACAGTGAGGAAACCGCACGGCTCATCGACAGCGAGGTCAAGCGTATTGTTCAGGAAGCAGAAAGCACTGCGGAAAGCCTGCTTTTCGAGCATCGCGAGATCCTGGACAAGATCACCGAAGCGTTGCTCGAACGCGAGACCATCAGCGGAGACGACATCGGCAAGTTGCTGCATGGTGAACCGCTGCCGCCGTTCAATCCGCAGAAGAACAACCATGCCCATGGGCAGCAGGCGGTGGATAAAGCTGAACCCAGCGCTCACGATGCCGCTGCAGGAGAAGAATCCTTCACCTTCGGCAGTGCGTCGGAAACGGCTGAACCCGCCGCGGACAGCACGTCTGACGAACAACCGGCAGAGCAGCCTGACACTTCCGACGTTCAGGAACCAAAAGATCCTGAAGACAAGGACCGATAGCGCTGATGGATTGTATTCCATGGAAAATTGCAAGGGGTGGGAGCATAACGCCCGCCCCTTTTTCCGTTATGGGTATTGTGAATGTCACGCCCGATTCCTTTTTTGACGGCGGAAAATACGCGTATACCGAAAACGCCGTAGCGCATGCGCGCGAATTGATTGCCCAGGGCGCGGATATTCTGGACATCGGCGGCGAATCCACCAGGCCGTTTTCCGACCCGGTGAGCGCATCCGAAGAACTGGAGCGGGTTTTGCCGGTGGTGGAAGCCGCTGCGGCCTTTAAAAAATCTGTTCCGGTTTCGGTGGACACGAGAAGGGCGGCGGTTGCCGCACGCGTATTGGATTCCGGAGCGGCAATCATCAACGACGTCTCGGGGTGTCTGTTCGATCCGGAACTTGCTGATGTTGTGGCGGAATACAAGCCCGGATACGTATTGATGCATAGCCAGGGCACTCCGGAAACTATGCAGGTAGCTCCCCAATACGCCGATGTCGTGGCCGAAGTTCTGGAATTTTTTGAAGAACGCATGCATTTCTTGACTCGGGCCGGTCTTCCGGAAGAAAATATTGTTTTGGATCCCGGCATAGGATTCGGCAAGGACCTGGAGCACAACCTGGCACTGCTGCGTGATATCGAGCGTTTTAATTCCTTCGGACGCCCTCTGCTGGTCGGTTTTTCCAATAAAGGTCTTTGGGATGGTCTGCTGGGCCTGGAAAAGGACCAGCGGCAAAACGCCACTCAGGCCGGAACCGCTGTCATGGCCGCCAAGGGAGTCGCCTTTCACCGCGTGCATGCCGTGGATCTGACCGTTCAAACCCTGGGTGTTGTCCGGGCGTTAACAAGCGAATAGGCGTAGGCGTATTCCGGAGTTTAAAGCGTCATGTTCGAGATAGCTTCCATACGCATCGGATGGCGCGATATCTTAGATATCGGCCTGGTTGCCTTCATTTTTTATCGGGTTCTGCTGCTTGTTCGCGGGACACGCGCCATTTCCGTACTGATCGGCCTGGTGCTGATTGTCGTCCTGTATTTTATTTCCGATGAAGTGGGGTTGTATACGCTCAACTGGCTTCTGGCCAACTTTTTGAGCTCCTTGTTTCTGGTCATGATCATTCTTTTCCAGCAGGACATCCGCAAGGCGCTTTCCGAGGTGGGAGCGGGAAAATTTTGGAAACGCAATGGTGAAAATGAGGAAACCCTGAATCAGATAATCGTTTCTATGGCCGCTCTGGCTCGCAGCCGGATCGGCGCTCTCGTTGTGCTTGAGCAGAATGTCCCCCTGGGCGACGTGGTGGAACGGGGCGTCAGCCTGCACTCCAAAGTGAGCAAAGATCTGCTGGTCACTATTTTTTATCCCAATACGCCTCTTCATGACGGAGCCGTGATCATCAAAGGCGATACGTTGCTCGCTGCCGGTTGCATTCTGCCGCTTTCCGCGGGAATAAAACAGACTGCCAAAGGATCCGCCGAATACGGCACGCGCCACAGGGCAGCGCTGGGCATTACCGAGGAATCCGATGCCATAGCCATTGTGGTATCCGAGGAGCGCGGCTCCATTTCACTGGCCATCAATGGCAAACTGATTTCCAATATGGACGATGTGCGGCTCAAACGGGTGATAAAAAACGCACTGGAGCGATAGTAGGGTGCGAACAAATTGGCAATACGCCCTGGTTTCTTTTTGTCTGGCGCTGATCGCCTGGTATTACGTTTCCGGACGCGAAAATGTGGATGTCTGGGTCGAGGCCACTGTTCAGTTTTCCGGAATGCCCGATAGTTTGCTGGTGCGCGGGGGGCTGCCGAGCAAGCTGGAAGTGCTGGTCCGCGGTCCCAAGGGATTGGTGCAGAGCATCGAACAAAAGACCCTGGTGCTGCCGCTGAATTTGGCCAATCTCAAGGCCGGGCGCAACATTCTCAGCATAGAATCGGGCGATTTGCCGCTTCCGAAAAATTTTGAAGTACTGGAGGTCAATCCTCCGCGTTTCGACATTCTGGTGGACAAACTTGCGCAAAAAGTTCTGCCCATCAAAGCCAAATGGAGCGGAGTGCTTGATCCGGATTACTACTTGATGGAAGTGACCACTGATCCGAAAGTAGCCAAAGTACGCGGGCCGGCTCAAATCATTGAAAACATGCGCGACATTGAGACGCAAAGTGTTGTGCTGCCTTCGGCTACGCCTTCGCGGGTGGAGGAAAACGCAGCTTTGAATCTCCCGACCGAGATTGAATCCGATGCTTCCACGGTCGATGTTGTCCTGTTGTTTGGTATGAAGACGGAAAATTTGCAGTTTACCTTGCCCATAGAAATTACGAACGAGACTGCCTACATCGCCAGCGTACATCCCAAACAGGTGCAGGTCGAGGTTCAGACACCCCTTTCTCTTGTGCGCAAGAAAAAGGAGTTGAAAAATGAACTCAAGGCGATCCTGCGCGTTCCCGCATCCTATGGCCCTGGAAAATTTCCGCTGAGCTGCCTGATACGCCCCTACCCAGGGGGACGGATCGTTACGATTTCGCCCGAAAATGTCGAACTGGAACTCAAAGAAAAATCAGATTGAGCCAATTTCTTGGTGATTTCTTTCAATTATGCTATTGCTTCCCGCGTTGGCGGGCAGAGCAGCTCTGAAATGCTGTTGTAACAGAAAAAACACAGAGAATAATTATGCCTAACAGAATATTTGGTACGGATGGAATGCGAGGGCAGGTCAATATTTATCCAATGGTCCCGGAAGTCACCATGCGGTTGGGACTTGCCGCCGGGATGTTTTTTCGCAACGGATCCAAACGGCACCGGGTGGTCATCGGCAAAGATACCAGGCTTTCCGGGTATATTTTTGAGACCGCATTAACTTCCGGTCTTTGTGCCGCAGGAATGGATGTGTTTCTGCTCGGTCCCATGCCTACTCCGGCCATATCGTTTATTACCCAGAACATGCGTGCGGATTTGGGCATTGTGATTTCCGCCTCGCACAATCCATTTATGGATAATGGCATCAAATTTTTTGATAAATATGGTTTCAAACTTCCGGATGATGTCGAAAAGACCATCTCCGAGATGGTCTCCGACAAGGATTTTCGCTGGGAGTACCCCAACCCGGAAGATGTGGGTCGGGCGTATAAAATAGATGACAGTGTCGGCCGCTACATCGTCTATCTCAAAAACAGTTTTCCGAAGGGCTTAACTCTGGACGGCATTCGGATTGTACTGGATTGCGCCAATGGCGCGGCGTACAAAGTGGCGCCCATGATATTCGAGGAGTTGGGAGCCAAGGTCATCAAGATCGGCACACATCCCGACGGATTGAACATCAATGACAAATGCGGATCCTTGTATCCGGAAATGTTGTCGCATCATATTCGTGAACATGGCGCGCACATCGGCCTGGCCCTGGATGGAGATGCGGACCGTTTGATCGTGGTGGATGAAAAGGGCGCCGTAATGGACGGCGATCAGATCATGGCTCTGTGTGCTCTGGAACTTATGGAAGAGAAGACCCTGCCCGGAAATCTGCTGGTGGCCACGGTGATGAGCAACATGGCACTGGAACTGTTTATGCAAGACCATGGCGGACGCCTGATTCGCACTCCCGTGGGCGACAGGCATGTGGTGGAAGCCATGCGGCGCGAAGGAGCGGTTCTGGGCGGAGAGCAATCCGGCCATTTGATTTTTTTGAATTACAGCACAACAGGCGACGGCATTCTCGCCAGCCTGCAGTTGCTGCGTATCATGCTGGAAAAAGGCAAGCCGCTTTCGGAACTTGCCCAGTTGATGGAGCCTTTCCCGCAGATTTTGCTGAACGTACATGTCGAGCGTAAAGTGCCGTTTGAAGAAGTTCCAGCCATAGGGGAGGCCGTCAAGTCGGTGGAAAAGACTCTGGGCAGGGGCGGACGTGTCCTGTTGCGTTACTCCGGAACCGAGCCGGTGGCCAGGGTTATGGTGGAAGGTATGGATGCCGCCAAAGTCAAAGAGCTCGCCGAATCCCTTGCGGAAACCGTGCAAAAGCAGTTAAAGTGACGTTGTTGAACCAGTTCACGCGGGGGCGGAAGCCGGACCAGCCGCCTATCGCGCACCACAGCTACTAATTTCAGGAGGCCGAGCATGGATTTGAGAAAGGTGATTATTCCGGTGGCAGGCTGGGGAACCCGTTCCCTTCCCGCTTCTAAAAACGTCCCCAAAGAGATGCTTCCGGTCTACAAGAAGCCCGTGGTCCAATACGTGGTGGAAGAGGCCATGCATTCGGGCCTTACGGATGTTGTCTTTGTCAGCAATAAAAACAAGGGCATCATCGAAGATCATTTTGATTACAGCCTGGCCCTGGAAAGCGTTCTGGAACGCAACGGCAAAACCGAGCTGCTGGAAGAAGTGCGCAAGGTGGCCGAAATGGTCAACATCATTTCCGTACGCCAGAAAAAACAGCTCGGCCTGGGGCATGCCGTTCTTTGCGCCAAAGAAGTCGTCAAAGATGACGACCGCTTCGCCATCATGGTCGGCGATGATATGATTTTCAGCCAGCAGCCCGGCATCAAACAGCTCATGGACGTGGCCCGGACCGAGAAACTCCCTGTGATCGGCGTCATGGAAGTGCCGCCGGACAAGGTCAATCGCTACGGCATCATCAAAGGGGAAGAGTTTGCCCCAGGCCTGTTCCGTGTGCGCGATCTGGAAGAGAAACCCGCCGTGGGTACGGCGCCCTCCCGTATGGCCATTGTAGGGCGTTATGTGCTGACTCCCGAAATATTTACGCATCTGGAAGGCCTGGCACCCGGGCATGGCGGCGAAATACAGCTGACGGACGCGTTGAAGAAAATGGCCAGGGAAAGCAAGCTGCTGGCCTGCAGGATTCGCGGGCAACGCTTCGATGCGGGCGACTGGGCCGAATACCTCACCGCGAATATCTATTTCGCATTGCAGGACGAGGGACTGAGAGACGATCTGTTGAACCGGCTGAAGAATTTTATCGAACAATATTAGGGTGTTTTTAGATTTTTCGCTAGGTTGAACAAGCTTTTTTTCGGTTTCCCAAAGCCAGGTGACGCCCGTGCCCCCGAGTAGGGCAATCCGTTCTGTCCTGTTTACAGTGTGAACAAGCAACATAATTTTGGAGAATCCAAAGGGCCTTTGTGAAAAAGGCCCTTTGGCCGCCGGAGGCAGTTCCATTTCACTGTCAAAAAGCTCCACTGCGTCCGTACGTACGTGGAGCGCTGCTCTTTTGAGTCCGCCGTTCGCAACGCTCAGTTACGGCGAGCCCGGTTATCTGCCCCCGGAAGCCTGGCACAGGGGCCAACGGGTGCTCGTACCCCTGGGAAATTCGCTGCGGGTAGCGGTCCTGGTCGGCTCGGAGGCGGCTGCTTCCAGGGCTGATGCGGAACATCCCGGTGCGGAAACTGCGAATTGCGAATGTCGGGAAACACCCGAACCCTCCTTTGAAATCAAACCGTTGGTCTGGCCGCTCGAACATAGGCCTTTGCTTTCGGAGCGCTACATCCAGACCGCCGAGCATCTGGCACTGCGGCAGGCCACCACGCCCGGCAGTATTCTTGGCTCCATCCTGCCCCAGGGATTGCGTACGTCCCGCGCCAGTTTCGTGCTGGGAGAGCAAGGATCGAAGCGTACACTTGCGGCCAAGGATCTGGCCGCGTTGCCAGATACGGAGAAGATTGTTTTGGGGCAGGCCTGGCTTGACGAACAAATGCGCGTACGCCTGGCAACAACCAAAACCGCTTTGAGCTGCCAGGTACTCAAGGATCCGCCCTGGCCCCTGCGTCCGTCCGCCCACAAACAGCGTGAGGCCCTCGAATACGTCTGGGAGCGCGGCCACGTACTGCGTAGCGAATTGTCCGCCCTGCTGGGCAACAGCGCATCCGCTGTTTTCAAATCTTTGGAAGAAAAGGGGTTGATGCGCTTCGGCCCCTGCCCGGAATCGCAGGAACCCGAACTCAAGGGCAAAGCGCCCTGGGAAGTGACTCTGAATGCCGAGCAGGAGCAGTGTTTGCAAGGGCTGCTGCAGGGACTGGATACGGAGTCGGGTCAGGTTCGGTTGTTGTTCGGGGTTACGGGCAGCGGCAAGACAGTGGTGTACCTGAGCCTTGCCCAGGCCTGCATTGAGCGCGGGCTTTCGGTTTTTTTGCTGGCCCCGGAAATCGCTTTGGCGCGCAATCTGTTGCTGGCGGCAAAACGCTGGTTTCAGGGCCGGATTCCCCAGCCTGAAATTATTTTTTATCACGGCAACCAGGGTGCAGCCGAACGGGAGCGTACATTTATCCGGGTGGCCGGCACCGACAAGCCCGTCCTGGTGGTGGGGACGCGTTCGGCTCTTTTTTTGCCCCTGAAACGTCCGGGGCTGTTGATCCTGGACGAGGAACACGACAGCTCGTTCAAGCAGGACGAGCGGATGGTCTATAACGCCAAGGAAGTTGCCTGGTACATGGCCAATCAATACGCCGGACTGCTGGTACTGGGCTCGGCCACGCCGGACATCAAGACCTTCTACGCGTCCGAACAGGGCGTCACTCCGGCGGTGAGCCTGTGCAAACGGGTCAGCGGCGGTTCCCTGCCCAGTATCGAACTAGTGGACATCCGCTCGCTTTCCGCCACCAGCCAGCTGCTTGCGCCGGAAACCGTGGAACTGCTGCGGGAAACCATGCGCAAGGGCGACCAGGCCATCATTATGCTCAACCGCAGGGGATACGCGCCCTTGATGTACTGTCTGGAGTGCGGCCAGACCGTACGCTGTCCCAATTGCGATATCGGCCTGACCTTTCACAAGGGGCGCGAACGGCTGGTCTGTCATTATTGCGGCCAAAGCATTCCCTTTCCCGTGACCTGTTCCAAATGCGGCAGTTGCAACTACCTGCCCATGGGGGAGGGCACGGAACGGCTGGAGGAATGTTTGCAGCAGGTCCTTTTGCCCGGTGTCAAAGTCCTGCGTCTGGACAGGGACAGCACGCGGCGCGTGGGGCGGATGGAAGCCATTCTGGACGCCTTTGCCAAAAAAGATGCCCAGCTGCTGGTGGGAACGCAGATGCTTTCCAAAGGACACCATTTTCCCGAAGTGACCCGGGTGGTGGTGGCGGACGCGGATCTTGGATTGAACGTTCCGGATTACCGGGCCAACGAACGGACCTTTCAGCTGCTGGTCCAGGTGGCCGGACGCGCCGGACGCGGAGACAAGCCTGGCAGCGTCTGCATTCAGACACGGGATCCGGACCATCCGTGCTGGGGCTATGTCCGCAACAACGACTACCAGGGCTTTTATGAAAACGAATTGCAGCTGCGCAAACGGCGCGGCTATCCGCCATTCGTAAAATTGGGACTTATTCGCCTCAATTATCCCGTGGATTGGGACAAGGGGGCGGAAAAAATGCGGGAAATCACACTCTGCGTACGCAATGCGGGGCGGGACTACAATGTCCGGGTACTGGGGCCGGCTCCGGCGCCTTTGCGTATGCTGCGCGGCCGCAAGCGCTTTCATTGCCTGCTCAAGGCGCAGGACTGGCCCAGCATCCGCAAGGTCTATGCCGCGGTCTGCCGCCAGGCCGGTTCCTGCGGCGAACTGCGTATCAGCCTGGACCTGGACCCCATGGATATGCTCTAATCCCCGTTGGCCGAACGCGGATACCTGAGTTCGTTGGCCAGGTTCAGGGTCAGCCGGGCCTGGTCTTCTTTGCCCATTTTTTGCCGCAACATTCCCAGGCGCAGCAGATCTTCAGGGCGTCCGCTCAGTTCCGCGATACGCTGCCAAAGGCTTTCGGCCTGCTCGAATTCGTTGTCGGTTTCGTGTTGCTCCGCAAGATCCCGATACATGCCGATGATATGGTGCATGCGCATATGGGCCAGCAACGTGTTTTCAGATGACGCTATTTCGTGTTTTCTGTAAATTGTCAGCAGAGTATCAATAACCAGGGGATTTCGGTCGGACGTAGCAATCGCACCGATGATTGTTCCCGGGGTGGCGACTTGCGCGCTGATTATGGGGATGCGCCGGATGGGATAGAGCTTGGAAATACGTATCCAGAGTTCCCAGTCTTCCAGAACGGCAAGGCTCTCATCGAACATGCCGGCTTGTTCCAGGCAAGAGCTGCGGTGCATCATGCAGGCAAAAGGGATATAATTGCTGACCAGCAGCTGCAACCTGTCGAAGTTGCGTGCCGGGAGGTCTTCTTTACGCACAGTGGCCAGGCCGCTGGCGAAAACAAAGGGCTTTCCCTGGTGCGCGTCCGTGTAGGCCGCCCCGATATTCGGATTGTCCTGCAGGAAGGTAACAAGATGCTCAAGATGGCGCGGATAAAAAAGATCCTTGTCCTCCAGGTAGGCGATGTACTCGCCTTGCGCCGCGCGCAGGGCCTTGTTCCTGGCAATGGACGGATGCGTATGTTCAGAAAACTGAAACGTCGTCAGCGGATGTCCGGTGTCGGCATTGTCAACCAGTTGCGCAACATCGCCGCCGCCGGTATTCACCACCAGGACTTCGAAATTGGCGTAGGTTTGCCTGGACAGCGAACGCAACGCGTTGACCAGCTCCTGGGGCCGGTTATACGTTGTCAAAATGACGGAAATTAAGGGTTGATGCGTCATAATACCCTCCCGTGTGCGAATCTTATGCAATAAATTGATGCAGCATTCATGCCGAATTAAAGAGGGCTAAGCTTACGCCCGGGTGAAAAAATGTGAATGTGTTTGTTCGCTGGCACGGGACGGGTTCCCATCCGCTGGCACGGGACGGGTTCCCATCCGGGGGCGCGACGTTGCGGCAGGCGATTTTGGAGACAGAAAGTGGAAGGATTCGAGAAAGATAGCTTTACCGTATTGCAGGCGGCGGACGGTCGTGTCTCCGAACTGGTTACGGAACTGCGCGCACTGTTGGGCAACAAAAAGGCGGGGAATCTTCTGGTAAAGGGGGAGCTGGTCCTTGCACCCGGACGCATCAGCCGGGCTGCCTGGACGGCGAATGTCTGGCGAAATCCACGTTTTATGAACATTGCCTCCATTTCCGACGGGGCCGCAAAGCTGCGCGCGCTGCAGCGCAACTGGGTTCTCTGTTCGGTGGAACACCACCGTCGCGCCGCACTGATTCAGGAAAAACTTCCCTATGTTGCCGCCCGGCCGCATGAATTTCTAAAGCCGCTGCCCGCTGCGCCTTTGGGGGCCTGGACGCTATGGGCGCCGGACTGCATCCTGGCCTCGCCCGAATGCCTGAGTCCGTTTCCCAACGGAGTGTACACATTTGCGGAAAACAAAACCGAGCCGCCGAACCGGGCCTATTTGAAATTGTGGGAATTGTTCACCCGGCTCGGACGGATGCCCCGGCCCGGCGAGTTGTGCCTTGATCTCGGCGGCAGCCCCGGGGGCTGGGCCTGGGTGCTTCAAGGTCTGGGCGCGCGGGTTTTCTGCGTGGACAAGGCGCCGCTGGAACCGCGCATCGAGTCGCTCCCCAAAGTGAACGCCTGCCAGGGCAGCGCCTTTGGTCTGGAGCCTGAGCACGTGGGCGCTGCTGACTGGCTGTTCAGCGACGTGATCTGCTATCCGCAACGGCTCCTGACCATGGTGGAACGCTGGCTCCAGCGCGGCGACTGCCCCCGTCTGGTCTGCACGGTAAAATTACAGGCCGAAACCGATTTTCAGGCCGTCGAAGCCTTCCAACGCATCCCGGACTCCCGGTTGGTGCACCTCTCGCAGAACAAGCACGAACTGACCTGGGTCAGACTCCCGGCCGACGAACTGGCCGCAGCGCCCGCCTTGTAGTCGGTTAACGCAGCTACTCCAGCGTTTCGCAGTAGATCGTGCACTCGCTGTAGGCATGCTGGACGGTCTGTCCGCAGCCGTCCGTAATATGCCTGGGGCGAAGTGCGGCCTCAGAGTCCGAACAGGATTGCTTGCAAGACGCCTTGTCTTTGGCTTTTGCCAACTCGTCCATGAATGAGCCGCAGATGTCGTTTGTGGAGCCGCACATGTTGTCGTTTCCCATTTGAAGCCCCATGGAACAGCGGGATTCAAAATCGGTCAGATTCATGGCAAAGGCGGGAAGGCTTAAGCAAACGATCGCGGACAAACAGCAGAGACAGATAAAATAACGCATATGATTCTCCCATGTTGTAGGGGAAGCTCCCCCAGTTCTCGTCACTGTCTACCTATGCCTTGTTTTTTTGATAATGACGAGGGGTGGGTTGTGTTTTTTCTCCTTGCTTAAAAAAAACTTTACGAAAAGTTATCAAACCGGGTAAACGGGTTCTAGGATCAGCGGATGGATTCATAAGGTCAGCGTCTCTGAAAAAACTCCCGTATTGTGGGGATTCCGATGCAAAAGCAAAGAGTGTGGAAACGGGTATTGATCATTCCGGCAGTGGTCCTGGGCATTCTTGTCCTGCTGCTGGTCGTCAAGAACAAAAAAGCGCCGCAAAAAGTGGAAGCGGGAGAGCGGGTTCGGGCCGTACGGGTAGTTCGCGCGTCCGAGGTGGCCGTGGTGCCCCGGGCCATAGGCTACGGTGTGGCCGAACCCAGTGTCGAATGGGATGCCGTGGCCGAAGTGGGCGGCAAGGTCGTGGAAATCCACCCGGAGTTGAAAAAAGGGGCGATCCTGCCGCGCGGGGCTGTGCTGTTCAAAATAGATCCGCAGGAATACGGACTGGCCACCCAGAAAAGCGCTGCGGATGTGGACAGGCTCAAGGCCATGATCGAGGAGCTCGACCGTCGGGAACAGAATCTGGAACGTTCGCTGCGGGTGGAAAAGCGGGCTCTGGAGATTGCAACCAAGGAACTCGAACGGCAGCGTATTTTGGGAAGAAAAGGCACTGTGGCGGCTTCGGAAGTGGATGTCGAAGAGCGCAACTATCTGCAGCAGAAACAAAAGGTCCAGGATCTGGAAAATTCGCTGCATCTGCTCCCGGCGGAGCGTCTTTCCCTGCAGGCCCAGCTGGCTTCCGGAACCCGGACACTGGAAAACGTCAAGCTGGACGAGGGCAAAACCGTCATCAAGACGCCTTTTGCCTGCCGGATTTCCGAGGTGGACGCCGAGTTGCAGCAATACGTGCCGCCCCAGTTCACGCTGGCAAAGGCCTACGACATCGAGTCCGTGGAAATCCCCGCCCAGGTGCCCATCGCCAAGTTCAAGAATCTGCTGCCCCAGGGGATGCGTCCGCCGGATTTTTTTCAGGATGTGACCATGGACAAAATCCGCAAATTTCTCGGCATCACCACCGAAGTCCGCCTGGCTGGCGTCAAGGATCTTGCCCCGTGGAAGGCCAGGTTCGAGCGGGTGGGGGAGGAGTTGGACCCCAAAACGCGTACCGCCATTGCCTACGTCAAGGTGGAAAATCCGTACAGCCAGGTTGTGCCGGGCGTCCGTCCGCCCTTGCTCAAGAACATGTATTGCGAGGTGGAATTCCGGGGCAAGCCGCAACCAGAATCCGTGGTCATCCCGCGCGCCGCGCTGCACGGCGAAGACACGGCCTATGTCTGCAAGCAGGATAACCGGCTCGAACGCCGCAACGTGCGGATCGACTATCGTCTGGGGGCGTTTGTTTCGCTGCGCGAAGGGATTGGTCCGGGCGAACTTGTCGTTGTCAGCGATTTGAGCCCGGCCATAGAAGGCATGCTCCTGGATCCGCAGCCTGACACTGCGCTGGAAAAGCAGATACTTGCACAGGCCGAAGGCCGGGGGCCGGTAAAATGACCGAACACGCTGCGGACAACCGGTTGCTGGCCTATTTCGCGTCCCATCCCACGGCCGCGAATTTGCTGCTGTTGATTTTTCTGTTTTTGGGCGCGCTTTCCGTGGGCGATATTTTACGCGAGACCTTTCCGGACTATACCTCTTCCGAGGTACAGATTTCGGTAGTGTATCCGGGCGCCACGGCAGAGGAGGTGGAGGAAGCCGTCTGTCGTCGGATAGAGGACGCCGTGGACAGCGTTACGTATGTCT
This sequence comes from Desulfovibrionaceae bacterium, assembly GCA_963677785.2. Taxonomy (GTDB): domain Bacteria; phylum Desulfobacterota; class Desulfovibrionia; order Desulfovibrionales; family Desulfovibrionaceae. Next base: position 3,207,640 of record CAXXDH010000003.1, read on the forward strand.
CCGAGGTGGAAAGCGAGGCGCGCGAGGGCTTGGCTCAGGTTGTAGTGACCATGAGCGACAAAGGCGAGATGACCAGCTTTCTCAGCGACATTAAGACCGAGGTCGAAGCTATAACGGATTTTCCGGACGAGGCCGAGGCGCCCACGGTCAAGCAGCGCAACAAGACGGATCTGGTCTGCGCCATCGCGGTAAGCGGCCCGATGTCCGTGACCGACCTGGAACTGTACTGCGAGCAGTTGAAACAGCGGATGCTGCGAATTCCGGAGATATCGCAAGTTACCATAGAAGGTTTTTCGGACAGGCAGTTGCGGGTGGAGGTGCCCGTCAGCTCGCTGCGGCGCTTCGGCGTATCAATCAACGACGTGGCCGACGCCATTGCCCGGCAGAGTGTGAACCTTCCGGCCGGCACGCTTGAAACCAGCGGACGCGATGTGCTGGTCCGTTTCAATGACGAGCGGGGAACGGTGCACGGGCTGGAGGATCTGCTGGTTTATGCGTCGGGCTCGGGCGCGGAGCTGACTCTTGGGGATTTTGCCACCATCACCGATACGTTTGAGCTGGATGAAGACAAAATCCTGTTCAACGGCAAGCGGGCCGGGCTGCTGAAAGTCAACAAGGTCAAAAGCGAAGACGCGCTGAACATCATGGAAAAACTGCGGACTTTCCTGGAAACCGAGCGGCAGGCAGGGCCGCCGGGCGTCTCTCTGACCGTGACCCAGAACGTCTCGGAAATCGTCCGCGACCGGCTCAACCTGCTGCTGCTCAACGGCGAGCAGGGCTTTGCCCTGGTTTTTCTGGTGATGTGGGCTTTTTTCAGTTTTCGGTTCTCCTTTTGGGTTGCCATGGGCATGCCCGTTTCCTTTGCCGGAGCGCTGTTTTTTATGCATCAGTTCGGATTTTCGCTGAACATGCTTTCCATGGTCGGGCTGCTGCTGGCCCTGGGCTTGATCATGGACGATGCCATCGTGATTTCCGAAAACGTGGCCACCCATTTGCAGCGTGGCGAATCGCCTCTGGAAGCGGCCGTACGCGGTACGTCCGAAGTGGCGGGCGGGGTGTTGTCCTCTTTTTTGACCACGGTCTTTATTTTCGGCTCCATTGCCGTGTTCATTGCCGGGGATATCGGCAAGGTGCTCTGGGTCATGCCCGTGGTGCTGTTGCTGACACTGAGCGTCAGCCTGGTGGAGGCGTTTCTGATTTTGCCGAACCATCTGGCTCACTCGTTGCGGGCGGTGCAGGGGAAGGCGCCGGGCCGTTTCCGCGCCTGGTTCGACCTGCGTCTGGACTGGGCTCGTGACCGTGTCCTTGGCGGCGTCGTGGATTGGGCCATGAACTGGCGGTATTTGTTCGTGGGGCTGGTCATTGCGCTGTTCCTGGTCTCGCTCAGCATGCTGGCCGGAGGCGTCCTCAAAACCCAGGCCTTTCCCGAGGTGGACGGCGATGTTCTGATGGCCCGCATTCTGCTTCCGCAGGGGACCCCCTTGAGCCGGACCGAGAGCATTGTGAACCGGGTGACTGACGCGCTGAACCAGGTGGACAAAGCGTTCACGCCGCTGCAACCCAAGCTGGACGGCAAACCGCGTCACCTGGTGAAAAATGTCAGCGTGCAATACAACACCAATCCGGACGCCAACGAGACCGGGCCGCATCTGGCCGTGGTCATAGCGGATCTGCTTTCCGCCCAGGAGCGCAACGCGCGTCTGGACGCGGTGGCGGAATTGTGGCGCAAGCAAGTGGGCAATGTGCCGGACGTGATCAACATTACCTACAAACAGCCTCAGATCGGTCCGGCGGGCATGGCCATAGATATCCGGCTGCAGGGCGAGGATCTGCGGCGTCTGAAAGCGGCTTCTCTCGAATTGACGGACTGGCTGGCGCAGTACAAGGGCGTCAAGGATCTCACGGACGATCTGCGTCCAGGCAAACCCGAGGTCGACCTGCGCCTCAAGCAGGGGGCTCTGGCTCTCGGACTGGATGCCCAGACCATTGCCTCGCAGCTGCGGGCGGCCTTGTACGGCAAGACCGCCGATGAAATTCAGCGTGGCGACACCTCCTATGAAATCGTGGTGCGCTTGGACGATACGGATCAGAATTCCGTGGCCGACCTGGAATATTTTCATATCACCACCTCCGAGGACAAGCTTGTGCCGCTTTACACCGTGGCCGACGCAGTCCAGACGCGCGGCTGGGCGCGTATCGCGCATGTGAACGGCCAGCGTACCGTGACCATTCAGGGCGATGTGGATACGCGCCAGGGAAATGCGGATAGTATCATGGCCGATACCCGGCAGCGTTTTCTGCCCGGCTTGCAAAAACGTTATCCCGATTTGAGCATCAGCCTGGAAGGCCAGGCCAAGGAAAGCGCTAAAACCGGAGCTTCGTTGCGCAAGGCCTTGCTGGTGGGGATTTTCGGCATTTTCGTGTTGCTGAGTTTTCAATTCAAGAGCTACATCGAACCGCTGGTGGTGATCGTGGCTATTCCGCTGGCTCTGATCGGTGTGATCTGGGGCCATCTGCTCATGGGCTATCCGCTGACCATGCCCGGCATCATGGGCTTTGTGTCCCTGGCCGGAGTGGTGGTCAATGATTCGATACTATTGGTGCAGTTTATCAAAATGCGTATGGGGGAGGGATTGCATGTGACCGACGCGGCGCGAACTGCCAGCCGCCAGCGTTTCCGGGCCATCTTGCTGACCTCTTTGACGACCATGGCCGGATTGTTTCCCCTGATGCTCGAACGCAGCCTGCAGGCCCAGATTCTTATTCCTCTGGCCATCAGCATAGTGTTCGGGCTGCTGGCATCCACAGTGCTGGTGCTGGTAGTGGTCCCGGCGTTGTACGCCATCCTGGCGGATTTCGGATTGACAAAGCGAATGCAGTCTTCTCAATTGTAATGCGTACGTGAGCCTGTGGCGGGAGCTTCATGGGCACTTATTTTCTCCTGTTCGCTTGCTGTTTACCGTTCACCGGCGAATTTCGACCGTTCGTCGAATCGGAACGGGACGTTCCAGTTGGAATTCCATTCATGGGCCGAATTTCGACCGTTCGTAGGAAATAACTCGAAAATGGTGTATCATGGGACGTATAAAAGAGTCGTGGACGCGGTTACTATGCGTCATAACAGAGATTCGATGCAAACACGCATGGTCCGTTGCAAGGCGAGGGCAAACCATGATTGGAGGAAGGAATGGGTTCGGAAAAAATTGAAAGCATGATGCATGAGGACCGGTTGTTTGAACCGCCCAGTGAGGGGCGCGAACGCGCGTATATCAAATCCATGGAAGAATACGATGCGCAGTACAAGCGTTCCATGGAAGACCCGGAGGGGTATTGGCGCGACCGGGCAACCGAGTTGTTGACCTGGTACAAGGAGCCGGAAAAAATCCTGGAATGGGATTTCGAGAATGAAATCGATATAAAGTGGTTTCAGGACGGCGAACTGAACGTGGCCTACAACTGTCTGGACCGCCATTTGAACAACGGCCGCCGGAACAAGGCCGCACTCATCTGGCAGGGAGAGAAAGAAGACGAGGTCAAGGTCTATACCTACCAGATGCTGCATACGGAAGTCTGCCGTTTTGCCAACGTGCTGAAAAAACACGGCGTCAAACGGGGCGACCGGGTGGGCATTTATCTGCCCATGGTTCCCGAACTGACCATTGCCATGCTGGCCTGCGCGCGCATCGGCGCACCGCACTCCATCATCTTCGCCGGATTCAGCGCGCATAGTCTGCGCGACCGTATTCAGGATTGCGAAGCCAAACTCGTGATCACGGGCACGGCGGTCAACCGCGCCGGCAAGGTCATTCCTCTCAAGCCCAATACGGACGAAGCGCTCAAGGAATGCCCGGAGGTGAAAAAAGTTCTTGTCGTGGATTCCGCGAAGTACGAACCGCATATGGAGCCGGGCCGCGATGTCTGGTGGCATGAGGAAATGGCCTCCGAGTCCATCTCCGGCGAGTGCGAACCTGAATCCATGAACGCGGAAGACGTGCTTTTCATCCTGTACACGTCCGGCAGCACCGGAAAGCCCAAGGGCGTATACCATACGACCGGCGGGTATCTGACATACGCGGCGCATACCACGCAGTATGTCTTCGACGTGCAGGAAGACGACGTGCATTGGTGTACGGCCGATATCGGCTGGATTACCGGCCACTCCTATATAGTATACGGTCCGCTGGCTTTGGGGGCCACGTCGCTGATGTTCGAAGGCGTGCCCACCTATCCGGCGCCGGACCGCTACTGGCATCTTTGCGAAAAGTTCAAGGTAAATATCTTTTATACGGCGCCAACGGTGATCCGGGCTTTGATGCGCGAGGGCGTAAAATGGACCCAGGGCCATGGCCTTTCAACTCTGCGGGTTCTTGGTTCCGTGGGCGAGCCCATCAATCCGGAAGCCTGGATGTGGTATTATGATAACGTGGGCAAATCTAGGCTCCCCATCGTGGATACGTGGTGGCAGACAGAAACAGGCGGCATCATGATCAGCGCGCTGCCGTTCGCCACACCGCTCAAGCCCGGATCTGCCACCAAACCTTTGCCCGGCGTGGACGCGCGTATCGTGGACCGCGAAGGCGGCGAAAGCTGCAACGGGGAAGGCGGATTTCTGGTCATCAAAAGCCCCTGGCCCGGCATGCTGCGCGGCGTCTGGGGCAATCCGGAACGCTTCCGCCAGCAGTACTTCGAGGGATTCCCCGGCGCGTACGAAAGCGGCGACGGCGCCCGCGTGGACAAGGACGGCTATTTTTGGATCATGGGGCGCGTGGACGACGTGGTCAATGTCTCGGGCCATCGCATGGGCACCGCCGAAATCGAATCCGCGCTGGTGGCCCACCCGCTGGTGGCGGAAGCCGCGGTCGTGGGCATGCCGCACGAAGTCAAGGGCCAGGCCATCTACGCCTACGTAACTTTGTCCGCGGACGAGGATGAGAGCGAGGAACTGCTCAAGGAACTGCGGGTGCATGTCCGCAAGGAGATCGGCCCCATTGCCACTCCGGACTTCATCCAGTTCTCGACACAGCTGCCCAAAACCCGTTCAGGCAAGATCATGCGCCGCATTCTGCGCAAGATCGCGGCGGGCGAAGCCGGCAATATCGGCGATACGTCGACTCTGGCGGATCCGTCCGTAGTGGAAGAACTCATCGACGGCTGGAAGGATTTGATGGGGCAGTAAGCAAGAAGATTAAGGGACCATAAGGTTAACGGACCATTGGTACGAAAACGGGCGGCTTTCTTCGGAAGGGCGTCCGTTTTCCAGTTTGTGCGCCCGACAAGCTTCTTATTTTTTTCGCAGCAGATCCAGCGCAATCTGTACAAAAACCGACGCGCCGCTGGCCAGGAGTTCCTCGGGTACGGTGAATTGCGGGTTGTGCAGGGTTGTGCAGCCCGGGCCGCCCACGCCCAGAAAGCCCATGGAGCCTTTGGCCCGCTTGAAAAAATAGGAAACATCCTCCCCGGCCATGGAGGGTTGCGGTTCCAGTACGTTGCCGCCGAATCGGGTTTTTTCCGCGGCCGCGCGCATGATCTCCGCCGCTTCCGGGTCGTTGATCACCGGCGGATAGGAGCCGCTCAGCTGCAATTCGAAGTCCGCGCCCATGGACCGGCATACTCCTCCCACAATGGTACGCAGGCGTTTGTCCCATCCGGCGGCCCAGTCTTCATTGAAGGTACGGATGGTGCCGCTAATTTCGGCGGAATCGGCAATGGCGTTTTCCACCGTGCCGGAGTGAAAGCTGCCCACGCTGACAACCGTCGGTTCCAGCGGGTTGGCCTGGCGGCTGGCGATACGCTGCAGGGCCGCAACCACCTGGCAGCCCACTTCCAAAGCGTCCACGCATTCGTGGGGCATGGCTCCATGGCCGCCCTTGCCTTTGATGGTGATATAGAAAAAGCCCGGCGAGGCCATGAGGTTGCCCGCTTTGACCCCCAGGGAACCTGCCGCAAGCGCGGGCCAGACATGCAGGGCAAAGCAGAAGTCCACGGGCGGATCATCCATGACGCCTTCGCAGATCATGGGGGCGGCGCCTCCGGGATCTTCCTCGGCGGGTTGGAACACGAAACGCACTTCTCCGCCCAGCTCGCCGCCCATTTCCTGCAGCACCCTGGCCGCGCCCAGGAGCATGGCCATGTGGCAATCATGTCCGCAGGCGTGCATCCGTCCGGGATGTTCGGAGGCGAACTCCAGGCCTGTTTGTTCTTCGACGCCCAAACCGTCCATGTCCGCGCGGAACAGGACCGTCGGTCCGGGACGTCCCGTATCCAGACGGGCCAGGACACCTGTTCCGGCCAGGCCTGTCTTTGGGGCGTACCCCATGGCAGTCAACGCGTCCGCCACAAAACGGGCGGTCTTGTGCTCTGCGTATCCCAGCTCCGGAATACGGTGCAAGGCCCGTCGTGTTTCTATGATCCAATTCGCGATCCGCTCGCAAAGGGCTACGGCATCGTCACTCATGGGAACTCCTTGTGGAAATCAGCGGAAGCCTTGTCCGTGTCCGGACAGTGCGCACTAACAGGATGAAAAATAGTCTGATACGAGCAAGAGCGTCAATGGCATTTTCAACAGGGCATTTTGCGGCAGGGTATTTTCCAACAAGCCTTTTACGGTTGATTTTTCTGGGCGTGCGCGGTTTCCCGAACAACCCGGACGTGCTCCAGCGCTCCGAAGGAGGCCTGAATCCGGCTTCAAATTTCAGAGCGGTGGGAGAAAGTGGTAAAAGGTACGCACAAAATTGAGAACTTGGGGCCTTTGACAACGTTTTTCCTCCAGTGCGGACAGGATTACTCTTCCTGCAGGATTGCGATCCGGCTCGGGAAAGGGAAATGAAACCCGAAAATGGGGGCGTGTTGTTGCCGCGCCAGCTGCAGCAAGCGCTTTCTGGTTTCGACGGCCTGCTCGGGAAGCACATCCACCAACGCGCTCCAATGCGGATGCTTGATGTGCAGCGGATGCAGAATAGCGTCTCCCGTATACAGAAGCGTTTGATTGGCGGACGTAATTGAGACCGCCATATGCCCGTGCGTATGACCGGGGGCGGCAAACGTTTTGATGCCGGGTGCGATTTCCAGCTCATTATCGATGAGTTCCAGGCGTTTTTGCAAAGGGGCCAACGTCGGGGGTATCAGCTGCAAAAGGGCGTCGCGCATTGCCTGGGGCAGGCGGGGCAACTCCGGCTGCGAGTGCCAGAAGTGCCACTCCTCACGGTTCATGATCAGGCGCGCATTTGGAAAGTCGGCAAATCCGATATGGTCGGGATGGGCGTGGGAAAAACAGACGAGATCGATATCCGCGGGCGAGAGTCCGAGGGAGTGCAAGCTGGCAGTCAATTGCCCCGCCTCAGGGAGCAAAGCACCTGCCCCGGTGTCCATCAGGACGTGTTGCTTGCCCGTATCGACCAAAAGACAGGTGTAATCGCTTGTCCAGGACGTCCATTGTTTGGATGGTGTCATTTCTAGTGATAATGCCTTGCGGAGTTCTTCCGCCGGTGCCGTGGGAAAAAGCAGTCCGGCAGGGTTTTCATAGGTATGTTGTCCGTCCGCAAGGGCGGCGCAGCTGAAATCTCCCAAGGAAAACCGTACGGGTTCGCGAGGCGTACTTGTCATAACTGGTATCTCCTTTTTGCTGGATTCGTCGTATTTATTGAAGGAGGCTCGGTTGCCACTGCGTTTGAGGCATGCAAGACCGCCCGTTTCTTATAAATAGATAGCGCCGGTCTTGCTGTTGATTTCCTCCTCAGTTGTTTTCCCCATTGCCAACTTTTTTTCCCAGGACGGAGTCGTATCGTTGATTTGCAACACCTGTTCGGGGCAGGAAAATACGCAGCGTAAGCAGGCGATACAGTGTTGCGGATCCGCCAGACCTTTCTCGGCATCCATGGCGCCCGTGGGGCATTCTTTTTCACAAAGCCCGCACAGCGAACAGGCAGCGCCGTTTCTTGCAGGCAATTGAGTAAGCACCATGAAGCGGTAGGATTCGAACTGATCCAACTGTTCGTCGCTGAAAGGGCTTTTGTCCTGCTCTCCGAGCACGCCGTCATCCTCTCCCTTGAAACGTACGTAGACTGCGTCCGCGTATTGCCGCATCAGCTCCGCGTCGCGGTTGTCCGGACGTCCGGGGAAAGCTTTCCAGCCGCCGATATTGAACGTATGCGCTCCGGGAAATTCCGCGGATGCAATCACGGTAAACCCGCGTTTATTGAGAATGGTACGGGTGGATTCATGAGCCGGGTGCACCAGAAAGCCGCCATAGGTGAAGAACATGGCGCATTTTTTCCCTAGCCCGTCAAGGCCTTGCAGCCATTCTCTGGCCATTCGCGGCGCTCGGAGCGAGTGGATGGGAAAACCGAACAGGACCGCTTGATACGGGGCAAAGTCGATTGGCTCGCTGCGGTCCGCCGGGGTGGTGATGTCGTGCGTGGTCACCTCGCAGCCTTTGGCTTCGAGCTCTTTTTGAAGACATTGAGCCACCGTACGGGTGTTGTTTGTTGCGGAAAAATAGACAACGGCCACCTTCATTGCAGTATGGGACATCGTAGATTCCTCCTTGTGCAGGTTAGGTTGAAAGCTGTTGTTAGGAATACTAACAATATAAAGAAAAAAAATTATTTCTCGATTGAACTATTCTTCATTATTTCAAGAAGTTCTGAAAAAGTGTCATGAAATGCTTCAATTTTGCTGCTTGTTGCTTCTCCATAATGTTCGCAAAAACAATCGTACATCTGCTTATGGAGTGCCGCATGGCGCGCATAGGCGGTCTCTCCTTCGGATGTCAGCCACAAGGTGACGGCTTTGGCATCCGTGGCCTTGCTTTTTTTCCGTATCACCCCTTTGGCGATCAGCCGCTTGATCCGTTCGGAGATAGTGGGCTTGGAGACGCGCATCAGTTGGGCAAGCCGGGTGACATTGATTCCCTGGTTATCTCCTATGGCTTCGACAGTGTGAATTTCCGCAGGAAAAAGACGGTGTTTCACGCCGAAATCCACGCCTTCAGCATGGCTTGCGTTAACCTGGTCCACAAAGTCCATCATTACGGTCAGCATTTGTTCGAAATTATGCCTTTTAGCATCCATGTTATTTATTATAAGGGTGCCTAACAACCAGGTCAAGTGGTTTATCTCTGGTTTCTGCCGGGCTTCCTGGGCAGAAAAAGAGTGTCGGGCAGCAGCAGCTGACAGGGCCCGGATTCTTTGGTAGAAATTTTTCTGGTGATTGTTTTCTAATCCTTTTTGTTAATAATATTGGGTTGATATTATACTCTCCGACGGTACGGTCAGAGAAAGGTGAGTGCCGAAATGATACGGGTATGCTGGTTGCTGCTGCTTATTCTGAGTATTTCCACGCTGTGCTGCGCCAAAAACAACAAAGCTCCTGACAAGAGAAAAAAGCCCAACATGAAGGAGTTGAAATTGCCGCTTACCAGCCGCAGCTTTTCCAAATACACTGTTGACGGATATTTTTGTTCCCTGCGTTGCGATTATATTTATGACGGTAAGGAGAATCGCTATCTGCACAAGCCGAAATTCGAGATTGTTGTGAAAAAAAACCGGACGAGCTGGAACTGGCTCTGTAAAGCGGGAAACCAAAAGCAGCCCGAATCATACGCCTGCCAGGGAACACGTTTTGATGGTACGCAAGCCGGAGAGCTTTCTCCGTTTACCTTTCAATGGAATAAAGACGTCTATAATCTTGCCGTTTGCAAAGCATTTATCACGCGAGCCGCTTCGCAATAAATCCTCTTACAGTGGTAGTAAATAGTGCCGCAGTAACGTACGTTGTAGTCTTGCTTCTGAAGTTTTTGCATAGACCTTCATTTAATACGCTTCAAAGTTCGCAGTTCATATTTCTCTTTTTAAATCCGTCCGGCGTATGCTATTGATTATCAAATTATGGGTATGGAGATTTGCAACCGGTTTGCATATCGGACATTTGAGGAGGGAGTTATGAAGGCGTTTATATCATGGTGTGCAGTCTTGATTTTTTTGGCCGTGGCTATCCCCGTATTTGCCTGTACGACAACCATAACAGGCAAGAAAGCTTCGGCGGACGGGTCGGTGCTGATTTCACATTCGGAGGATGGACTCGGAGATCCGCGTCTGGCGTTTGTTCCGGCCATGGATCACGAGCCCGGCAGCCTGCGGCAGATATATTATTCGCCCTGTGCGCTTGGTTACAAGCCCGAGTGGGGCGGCAGCGAAGCCTTCCGGCTGAACGTCAAAGGGCTCGCGCCCGTTTACGACATGTCCGGCACGGACGTTCCGCCCAGCGTGCCCCTGGGCGCCATCCCGCAGGTGGCCCACACCTATGCGTACTTTGAGGGCAATTACGGGATCATCAACGAGCATCAGCTGTCGTTTGGCGAATGTACGGACAAAGCCAAAGTGGATCCGCTTCCCGAACCGGGCAAACGGATTTTTTATTCGGCCGCCTTGTCCAGCGTGGCGCTCGAACGCTGCAAGACCGCCCGGGAAGCCATCAAACTCATGGGCGATCTGATTGAGAAATACGGCTATTACGGCACTGGAGAAACGCTGCTGGTGGGCGACCCCAATGAAGGCTGGGTGTTTGAGATGTGCGGCTACGACATGAACGGCACGGACGGCGTATGGGTTGCGCAGCGCGTACCGGATGACAGCTTTTTTGTCGCGGCCAACCAGTTTCGTATTCGCGATATCCGTAAGGATGATCCGGATATGCTGTATTCCAAGAACATCTTCGACGTGGCCAAAAGCAAAGGCTGGTGGAAGCCGGAGGACGGTCCGCTGGATTTTACCAAAGTCTACGGCGACGGCGAGTTTCATCACCCCTACTACTCGTTGCGCCGGGTCTGGCGTGCGCAGTCGCTCGTGGCTCCGTCCCTCAAACTGAAGGCCTGGGTCAAGGATGCGTTTACGCGCGAATACCCGTTTGCCATCAAGCCCGACAACAAGCTCGATGTTTCGGACATTATGCGTATTCACCGGGATAATTATGAAGGAACGGAGTTCGACCTCACCAAGGGCATGGCCGCGGGGCCGTTCGGTGATCCCAACCGCTTTGAAGGGCGGGCCGAGAGTGTTGCGGAAAATGTTCCCACCACACTCAAGGGTGCGTTTGAACGTCCGCTGAACATTTACCGCTGTGTATACGCCTATGTGAACCAGACCCGCAGCTGGCTGCCCGACGCCATAGGCGGTGTCTGCTGGTTCGGCCCGGACCGCCCGGCAACCGCAGTGCTCATGCCTTATTACGCCGGCGTGAGCGAGCTGCCCGTGCAGATTCAGAAAGGCAATATCCTCGAACTCGATCGCGACAGCGTCTGGACCGCATTCAATTACGTGGCCAATTACGCCATGCTGAAATACGATTATATGATCAAAGACATCGACGGGATACGCGAATCTTTCGAGGCCAAGGCCTTCGGCAGTCAGGACGATCTGGAAAACAAGGCCGCCGCATTGTGGAAGAAGGGCGAACCGGATGCCGCAGTCAAAATGCTCACGGAGTATGTGGATGCAAATACGAAAGCAGTTCTTGATGCCTGGTGGGAACTATCCGACTCGCTCTATATTAAGTATAACGACGGCTACCTGAATTCCAAATCCGGCATAGGGGTGGAAGTGTTTTATCCCACCTGGTGGCTGAAAAAAGTCGGTTACGAGAATGGTCCGACATCGTACGCCCGTGAATCCGGGGAAAATTAATCAGCTTGTCATTGTATCACTCAGCGAGCGCCTTTGCAGGTTTATTTTGCAAAGGCGCTTTTTTTATTTTTTAAATATTTTCTAGATTTATTTTTGCAACAAAAGGTTTCTTTGCTGGAAGAGTACCATTCCATGGACACATATAAAACAGCAGCTTTGTTTCTTAACAAAAAGTTATAAAGTTCGTCTGCCAGATAAATAATCAAAACCTGCTACGGCTATTTTTTGCGCTGCGCTCCTTTCGCCGGCCCGAATCTCCAAAAAAGCCGGACTCATATTGCTGGGTGGAATCCCTGAAAAACAAAGCTTCAGCACTAGTTGCGTATTGTTTGTTAAAAAAGCCGGGTAATTCCCATGAGACAGCTTACTGTCTTGCTGAATTTCTATTTTGCAATAGATATTTCCTTGCAATCAAGAACTTCTTGAGATAATGTCTAAAAAATTTTTAAGATTGTCTGGAGAAGATTTCCATTTGATGAAGGAAAAAGGTGGTAAAAAGTGGTAGAAAGTGGTAGAAGTCTCCCATGTTGTTTAGAGGACGCGTCTCTCGTAGCCTCGATGCAAAGGGGAGGCTTATGCTGCCGCCGCAATACCGGGAAATATTGCAGTCCTGGTGCGAAAGCGGGAAGTTCGTATTGACCTGCATGGACGGTTGTCTTGTGGGATACCCGCTGCCGGAATGGGAATCGTTTGAAGAACAGCTGATGCAGATCAAGAGAGCGCCGCGCAAGCTACGTGATTTTCGACGGGTGATCATCGGCTGGGCCGAAGAGATGTTTTGCGACAAACAGGGGCGAATACAGATTTCGGCCTCGCATCGCGAATACGCAGGTTTGGGGAAAGACCTGGAGTTGGTCGGGCAATTGCAGAAGTTTGAAATTTGGAATCCGGAAAGGCTTCACTCGGTGGGAGAACAGAATTTTGATGATGTGACCAGGGAGCTGGAGGAATCCGGGATCGATATCCCCCTTTAGCTGCTTGTGGTTGCAGGTCAGAGGGATGGAGCGTGAAATTCAATGGAACATGTATCCGTCATGGTTCGCGAGGTGTTGGAATACCTTGCGCCGCATCCGGGGGGGCGCTATCTGGACGGCACCCTGGGGTTTGGCGGGCATGCCTCCTCTTTGCTGCGTGCTGTGGAGGGTCGGGCGTCCGTGCTTGGCCTGGACAGGGATCCGCAGGCGCTGGATATCGCTCGGGAGAGATTGCGCCCATTCGAGGGGTCGGTGTTGACCTCGCATACGCCTTTCAGTGGATTCGAGCAGGCTTTGGAAAAAGCCGGTTGGGATTCGGTGGATGGGGCGCTTTTGGATCTGGGGGTTTCCTCCTTGCAACTGGATGCTCCGGACAGGGGCTTCAGCTTTCTGGAAGACGGTCCGCTGGACATGCGGATGGCTGGTCCGGAATTGGGCGAGCCAACAGCCGCGGATCTGGTGAACAAGGCACACTACGACGAGCTGGTGCGGATTCTCAGAGAGTACGGAGAGGAACCGCTGGCCGGCCGCATTGCGCGTGCGATCGTGGATGCGCGCCAGAAAACGCCCATCACCCGAACCCTGGAACTGGAAAATATCGTTTTCAATGCCTATCCGGCCAAGGTCCGGTCCAAGTCGCGCAACCACCCAGCCACAAAGACGTTTCAGGCGTTGCGGATAGCGGTGAACCGGGAACTGGAAGAGCTGGAAAATTTTTTGGCCCGTATAGTGGCTTACCTGCGTCCCGGAGGGCGGCTGGTGGTGATTTCGTTTCACTCCCTGGAGGACAGGGTGGTGAAACATTTTTTTCGTCGCGAGGCTAAGGACTGCATATGTCCGCCGCGTCAGTTGTTTTGCAACTGCGGTCATGAGGCCCAGTTGCGTATCCTGACCCGCAAGCCTGTGACGCCGGGTGAGGACGAGGTGGTTACAAACAGCAGAGCCCGCAGCGCCAAACTTCGGGCAGCCGAGCGTTTGGAACCCGGCAGGAAAAACAAGGCGAGGGATTGAGGCCGTATGAAACAGCTGAATCGTCAATCACTGCTCTGGACCATTGTTACCGGGCTGATAACGCTCTCGCTCGGTCTCTCTGTGGTCTGGATGAATATTGAACGTGTCGAGCTGGCCTATGGTCTGAAAAGGCTGCAGACCAAATACAATGAAGCCGAGGCGTTGGCTTCCAAACTGCGTTTGGAACGCGACAATCTGCGTTCTCCGTACCGGTTGCGCAAGCTGGCCGAGCAATACGGATTGCATCCGGCCAAGCCGGGGCAGATCCGTAAAATTGTCAACAAGAAAAAGGACGCGTCATAAAGGTTCAAAACAATGGTGCTCAAGCGTAAATCCCGCCCGCGCAGCAGCGAACCGGTTCGTACCTACGGGCACAGCCGGACGCAGCGCTCCAGCAAACCGCAAAAGCGGACGTTGGGAGCACAGCGCGTCAAGCCGCAGCGTCCTTCCGGCAATACGGACTGGACCCGCGTACGCATTGCCGCGGTGGGTATTTTGCTTGGTCTTGCCTGGTGCGTTCTTTGGGTCAGGGCCTATTATATTCAGATCATGGAAGGTCCGGAACTTGCCGCCATGGCCAGCCGGCAGCATGAGGTTTCGGAATACTTTGCCGGAGAACGTGGTCAGATTTTTGATCGCAAAGGACGGCTGCTGGCCAAGAGCGTGGCTATCAAGTCGATTTTTGTCCGTCCTTTGCTGGTGAAGAATGTGGAAGACACGTCCCGCATTCTTTCGGAAACGCTCGGGCTTGCCCGGTCCGACATCCGGGAAAAACTTTCTTCTAATGAGAAACATGTCTGGATAGCCAGGCAGATAGGCGACAAGGCTTCGGCCAGCATTCGAAAAGCCAAGCTGGATGGCGTTTATCTGACCACCGAATACGGGCGCTTGTATCCGAACAAGCAGCTAGCCGGGCAACTGCTCGGGTTCGTGGGAACGGACGACAAAGGACTTGAAGGGCTTGAGTCGTCCTTCGACGATCGTTTGGTAGGCCGCAGTTCCAAGGTTCTGGTGCATCGGGATGCCACAGGGCATATGCTGTACCTGAATTCCAAGGTAAATGATGACGCGGTGCGCGGACACGACGTCCGGCTGACCATAGACGCCCATCTTCAGTTTGTGGCAGAAGAAGCGTTGAGCCGTTCGGTGAAAAAATATCATGCCAACTGGGGTGGTTGCCTGGTCATCCACGTGCCGGATGGTGAGATTCTGGCCTGGGCCGAAGCACCGGCTTTCAATCCCAACGCGTATCTGCGCTATTCGCCGCAGCGCTGGCGCAACAGACTTTCCATGGACGCCTATGAACCGGGTTCCTGCGCCAAGCCGTTCACTGTGGCCACGGCCATGCAGGAGGGACTTTGCAACGCGGATACGTTATACTACTGTGAAAACGGCAGATTTCGTATCGACCGCCGTTACATTTCCGACATTTCCCCTCGTGAATGGCTGCCCGTCAGCAAAGTACTCAGATATTCCAACAACGTGGGAGCCGCCAAAATCGCTCTGGATGTCGGGGCGCAGAAATTGTACGACTATCTGAGCCGCCTGGGGTTCGGCAACAAGGTCGGACTGCCGCTGCCCGGAGAAAGCAAAGGTATTCTTCGACCTCCTGGGATCTGGGAGCAGCTGGACCTCGCCTCGGCGGGATTCGGGCAAGGCTTTTCCGTGACTGCTTTGCAATTGGCCAAGGCGTATTTGTGCCTGGCCAATTTCGGCGTTTCCATTCCCTTGCGTATTTCGCTTGATCCGGTCATTGAAAACCAGCCCTCCGGCAGGATTTTCTCTTCCGAGGTTGCTGCCTCCGTGTTGCGGATGCTGCAGGACGTGGTGGAACAAGACGGTACGGGCAAGCGCGCGCGTATCCAGGGAATTCATGTAGGCGGCAAGACCAGTACGGCACAGAAAGCTTCTTCCAAAGGCGGCTACGGCAACAAGGTGGTCGCTTCCTTTACCGGCCTGTTCCCCATCAACAAGCCCGAGTATCTGATTCTGGTTGTGGTTGACGAACCCGAACCGCAGCATTACGGCGGTGTTGTTGCAGCGCCTGTTTTCAAGGAAGTGGCTGAAAAAGCTTTGGCTTATGAAGGCAATCTTCCGGAACCCGCGCGGCAGGTGCTTTTGGCCGAAGCACAACGCAAGAAGGAAATTGATACTTTCGGCAGGAAAGCAAACAAATGCTCCCCCTCCAACTTCAGCCTGCGCAGGCCAATCAGCCCGGAATGCCGGGTTGCTTCCAACAAGATTCCCGACGTGGTGGGCTTGACCGTACGCAGTGCCATGGAGGCCTTTGCCGGTCAGGGAGTTGTTCCGCATTTCAAGGGAAGCGGGACCATTGTTTCCAGGCAGGAGCCCAGGGCCGGCGGCAACTGGTCTGAAGAAAACCGGACGAATTGTATTGTATGGCTCTCAGACGGGGCTTAAGGACGCGATCGTATGAATTGGCAAAACGCATTTGAAACTCTCAAAGAAACAGCGCGGCAGGGTGTGCCTGCCCGTTCGCATTCCGGCCAGGTCGAGACCGGGGATATTTTTGTCGCCGTCAAAGGTACGGCAGTGGATGGCGCTGCGTTCATTCCGGACGCGGTGGGCAAAGGCGCCGCTTATGTGGTCTGCGAGGACGTCGAAGCCGCGAAAGCCGCTGTGTTGGAGAACAATGGGAATCTGGGTAGCACGATTTTTCTGGCGCATCCAGACCCCCGTATTGCCCTGGGCGATCTGGCGGCCGCCTTTTACGGCACGGATAAGCGGCCGTTCCCTGTTGTGGGTGTGACCGGGACCAATGGAAAAACCACGGTTTCTTTTCTGGTAGAGCATCTTTTCAACCACAACGGAAAGAGCGCGGGCGTATTGGGTACGGTGACCTATCGCTGGAGCGGTAAAACCATCAAGGCGCCCCAGACCACTCCCGGCTGTGTCTTGATACACGAATACCTGGCCGAAATGGCCAAGGCCGGAGTCGAACTCGCCGTGATGGAAGTCTCCTCCCATGCCCTGGACCAGTACCGCGCCGCAGGTATTCCGTTCGCGGCCGGGGTGGTAACCAACGTGACCCAGGATCATCTGGATTACCACGGCACTATGGAGAAGTATTTCGCCGCCAAATCCAAACTGTTCACCGAGGCGCCGTTATCCGACAAGGCCGCGGTGGTCAACTGGGATGACGCCTATGGTCGCCGTCTGATCGAACAAGGGTATTCGGGGTTCTGTTTCGGCCTGGAGGAACCGCCCGCAAATGTCGACGGATTGCACGGGCGTATCCTGCATTGTGAAATTTCCGGACTTCAGATGGAAATGCGATGGAATGGCCAGGTCTGGCAGCTGCATTCCAAGCTGGTAGGCAAATACAACGCTTCCAATCTGCTGGCGGCCCAGGCAGTGGGACTGGCTTTGGGGCTGAAGCCCGAACAGATGCAGGCGCTGGGAGATTTCACCGGCGCACCCGGCAGGCTGGAGAGGGTGGATAATCCCAAGGGCTACCATGTGTTCGTGGATTACGCCCATTCTCCCGACGCCCTGGAAAATGTGCTTGCCGCTCTCAAAGAACTGGCGCCCAGAAAGGTGATCACGGTGTTCGGTTGCGGCGGAGACCGCGACAAGACCAAGCGTCCGCTTATGGGAAAGGCTGTTTGTAAGTACAGCGATATGGTGGTCCTGACGTCGGACAATCCGCGTACGGAAGATCCCATCGCGATTATGAACGACATCCGGCCGGGACTTTCTGGCTGTACGCAGGTTATTGAGACCCCGGACCGAAAATTGGGCATTCTGACCGCATTGAGCGAAATGCATACCGGCGATGTGCTGCTGGTGGCAGGCAAGGGGCATGAGGATTATCAGGTTCTGGGCACGGAAAAGGTGCCGTTCAGCGACCAGCAGGTCGTCAGGGAGTATTTCGGGTGAAACTTTCTTTACAGGATATCGCTGAAATTACGGCGGCCGAGGTTGTCTGCGGCCAGGCCGATCAGCGAGTGCCGCAGCACTTTCGCAAGGACAGCCGGGAAGTCGCTGCTGGCGATATTTTCGTCTGCATACCGGGCGAGCGCGTGGACGGGCACGAATTCGCGGCTCAGGCCGTGGCCCAGGGGGCCGTGGCCGTGCTGGCCGAACATCTGCCGCCGCATTTTCCCCAGGTCGGCGAGGATGCGGAAAATGCGCCTGCCTGCCTGCTGGTGGAAAATTCCGTCCGGGCTCTCGGGCAAATCGCGGCGGCATGGCGATCTTGCTCCCGTGCCAAGGTTATCGGCATTACCGGATCGGCCGGGAAAACCACGGTCAAGGAGCTGATCGCGAATATTTTGAGCAAGACCGGCACGGTGGCGAAGAATCCTTTGAATTTGAATAATCAGATAGGCCTGCCGTTGAGCATGCTCGAAGCCGTCGGCAGCGAAGACTACTGGGTATTTGAAGCAGGCATCAGCGAAAGCCGGGACATGGGCGAACTCGGCCCCATCCTGCGTCCGGATTTCGCCTTGATTTTGAATGTCGGACCGGCTCATGTTCAAGGGTTGGGCGACGTACGGCAGGTGGCGGCGAGCAAGTCCGAACTGCTGGCCTACGTGGAGCCCAACGGCGTGGGGTTGATCAACGCGGATTATCCCGAGCTGGTGGAGAAAGCCGGACAGGTATTGCCCCATTGCCAAACCTTTTCCTGCAACGGAGCCAGCCGCCGATACAACGGCGAATATCTCGGCCCCGAACCGGGTGGGCTGGGACGCTACAGGCTGTGGCTGATGGGCAAGGAACTGGAGATCGTTTTAGCGCAGCGGGGGGCGTATGTGGCCGAAAATCTGGTCGCAGCCGCAGCCGTAAGCTATGCCTGCGGCGCGTCCCTGGAAGCCATCAAGGAAGGATTCGCCACATTCCAGCCGACTCCGCAACGTTTTGAGATCGGCTCCCTGAACGGGCTGACAATAATTGATGACAGCTACAATGCGAATCCGTTATCCATGACCGCTTCTTTAGACGCTGCTTCCGAACTGGCGGGCAGCCAGCCTCTGGTGCTGGTGCTGGGCGAAATGCGCGAACTGGGGGAGCTGAGCCGCAAGGAGCACGAATTGCTCGGGCGCAATGCCGCTGCCACAACGCCGCAGGCCGTCTTCTGGCGGGGCGGACTTGGTCTGGAATTCGCCAAAGGGCTGCGGTCCAGCGGTTATACGGGAGCATTCGCCCAGGTCAAAAGCCCGGATGAATTTCTGGAAGGTTTCAAAAGACTGGCAATTAAGGACGGTGTAGTGTTGTTCAAGGCTTCGCGCTCCATCAAACTGGAAGAATTCAAACAGAAACTGTACGAGGAGCTCAAGGGATGATTTACAATCTGCTTTATCCGCTGAGCTCGGAAGTCAGTTTTCTGAACGTCTTTCGCTACATCACCTTCAGGTCGGTGTGGGCTTTGCTGACGGCACTGGTCATCAGCATTCTTTTCGGGCCGCAGTTCATCAGCTGGCTGCGCAGGCTCAAGTTTGGCCAGTATATTCAGGAAAACGGCGTGGCGGCGCATCAGAGCAAAGCCGGGACCCCCACCATGGGTGGTTTGATCATCATCAGCTCGGTGGTGATTAGCGTCCTGCTCTGGTCGGATTTGTCCAATCCGTACGTCTGGCTGACCCTGCTGGTGTTCGTGGGCTTCGGTGCGGTGGGTTTTTGGGACGATTATACGAAAATCATCCGCAAGAACAACAAAGGCATTTCCGCAAAGACAAAAATGGGCGGGCAAATTCTGGTCGCGGTGCTGGCCATGATTCTGCTGATCAACCAGCCGGCGTACTCGACTTTGCTGTCGCTGCCGTTCGTCAAAACATTCCAGCCGGACCTGGGGTGGTTTTATCTGCCTTTTGCCGTGCTGGTGATTGTGGGCTCTTCCAACGGCGTCAACCTGACCGACGGACTGGACGGACTGGCCATCGGACCGACCATCATGGCCGGGGTGTGTTTTTCGGTTTTTATTTACGTTGCAGGACACGCGCAGATCGCCCGTTACCTGCAGGTGCTTCCTGTCCCGGGCGTGGGCGAGGTGACCATTTTCTGCGGTGCGCTGATCGGCGCGGGGCTTGGCTTTCTCTGGTTCAACGCCTATCCGGCCCAGGTGTTCATGGGGGACGTGGGATCGCTCAGTCTGGGCGGGGTGCTTGGATTCGTGGCCGTACTGGCCAAGCAGGAGCTGGTGTTGCTGATTGTGGGGGGTCTGTTCGTGGTGGAAACCCTCTCGGTAATCATTCAGGTCGGCTATTTCAAAATGAGCGGCGGCAAGCGGTTTTTCAGGATGGCGCCATTGCACCATCATTTCGAGTTAAAGGGCATTCCCGAATCAAAAATCATCATCCGTTTCTGGATCCTGTCGATTTTGTTGGGACTGACCGCTCTATCAACTCTTAAGTTGCGCTAGCAATTGACGCGGAGGCTAAGGAAGATGTTTGACAAGAACAAGATGCAGAGTGTCACAGCCGCCGTGGTCGGCGCAGGCAGCTCCGGACTGGCGGCGGCCGAGTTGCTGCTGGACAAGGGAGCGCAGGTACGCATCTTGGATCTCAACTCGGAGGCCCTGGATTCGGATCGCGGACGTGCGCTGCAGGAAAAAGGCGTTCTTTTTTACGGCGGCCCCCATGAAAAAAGCTATTTCGACGGCGTGACGCTCGTTGTCATGAGTCCGGGCGTGCCTGTGGCGAAAATCGAACCCTTTTTGCCTGAAAATCCGTCTCCGGAAGTCATCGGCGAACTGGAATTGGCCTCGCGCTTTGTCAGCAAACCTATTCTCGCGGTCACGGGCACCAACGGCAAAACCACCGTGACCACCCTGGCCGCCCGAATGCTTGAAAAAGCGGGTAAGCGGGTGTTTCTCGGCGGCAACATCGGGACGCCGTTTTCCGAATACGCGCTCTCCAAAAAATGTGTGGATGTCTGCGTTCTGGAAGTGAGCAGCTTTCAGCTGCAGACCTGCAATACGTTCAAACCCTGGGTTGCCGTGCTGCTGAATATTTCGCCAAACCATCTGGATTACCACGCGGACATGCGCGAATACGTGGACGCCAAGATGAATATTTTCGCCCGGCTGCAGGAAGACGACCTGGCCGTTGTGCAACCGGAATTGAAATCCGAACTGCAGCACCGGGGGTACACCAAGTCGCGGATCAGCCTGATCGAGCCCAAGGCCCGCTTTGTCTCCGACAGGCTGCTGGGGACGCACAACCAGTTCAATATGGAAGCGGCGTATCAGGCAGCAAGGTTCTTCGGCGTCACCGAAACCGAGGCCCAGGCCGCTCTCAATCTGTTTGAATCCCTGCCGCACCGGCTGGAACGGGTGGACGAACTCAACGGCGTGAGCTTCATTGATGACTCCAAGGCCACCACGGTGGACGCTTTGCGCGCGGCGCTGCAATGTTTCGACAAGCCCGTACGGTTGCTGGCGGGAGGCAAATTCAAAGGCGGTGATCTGAAATCGCTGCTTCCTCTGATGCGCGAAAAGGTCAAACAGGTCGGATTGTACGGCGCCAGTGAAGATATTTTTCGCAAGGCCTGGAACGGAGACATTCCGGTGTTCTGGGAAAACACCCTGGAGCAGGCCACACGGAGGCATTTTTCCGAGGCCGGGCCGGGAGAGGTTGTGCTGCTGTCGCCCGCGACCTCGAGCTATGACCAGTATACGGATTACATGGCCAGAGGCGATGACTTCAAACGTATCGTCAAGGAGCTCGCATGGTCAAAAAAATAACAGCCCGTTTCCATGAAGCTTTTCAAAGCATGGATCTTCTCGTGCTCGTTGCGGCATTGATGCTGGCGGGCATGGGGCTGTTGATGGTCCTGAGTGCGAGCGGCGTCATGGCGGAAAAGCTCTATGGGTCCAAATACCACTTTTTCGAACGCCATGCGCTGTTCATGGGACTGGGCATCGCACTGATGCTGTTGATGACCATCGTACCGCTGGAAAAGCTGGTCAAGTTCAAATACGCCATTCTTACCTTTGTGGTGCTGGCGCTGATCCTGACCCGGTTCACCCCTCTGGGGGTGGAGGTCAACGGCGCCAAACGCTGGTTGCGTATCGCGGGTTTTACGCTGCAGCCCATGGAATTCGCCAAGCTGGCTTTGGTCATTTATCTGGCCTGGTTCATGAGCCAGAAACAGAACCTGGTCCAGACCTTCAGCGTCGGGGTTGTTCCTCCCTTTGCCGTGAGCGGGCTGTTGTGCGGCCTGGTGCTGCTGCAGCCGGATTTCGGCGGATCCGTGGTGCTGGCCATGCTGCTACTGGCCATGTGTCTGGTAGGCGGTACGCGCTTTATCTACATTTTTTTCTCCCTGGTGGCGGGCATCGGCGCGTCCTATATGTTGATTATGCAGTCGCCTTACCGCCTTAAACGCATGCTGGCGTTTCTGGATCCCTTTGCGGATCCGCTGAACACCGGGTACCAGCTGGTGCAGTCTTTGTACGCCTTTGGTTCGGGTCATTTTCTGGGCACGGGACTGGGCGCGGGCAAGCAAAAGCTCTTTTTCCTGCCCGAAGCGCACAACGACTTCATTATGGCCGTGGTGGGAGAAGAACTCGGATTCATGGGCGTTTCGCTGGTGTTTATTGTGATGGGACTGCTGATTTGGCGGGCGTTTTCCATTGCGCTGACCCAGCGCGACCTGGAAAAACGGTTGCTGGCCTACGGCGTAACCCTGATCATCGCGCTTGGCGCGGTGCTGAACATGGCTGTGGTGCTCGGCTCGGCGCCACCCAAGGGCGTACCCATGCCTTTTTTGAGCTACGGAGGCAGCAACCTGCTGGCGTCTTTCATCTGCATCGGGTTGTTGCTGAACATTTCGCAAACCAGAGAATCCGCCGGTAGCGCGGTTCGAGGCAGGCGTTGACATGGAACGCGTACTGTTGACCACAGGAGGCACAGGAGGCCATATCTTTCCGGCTCTGGCTGTTGCCGAAGAGCTCCGTGCCCGGATGCCCGGCGTACGGGTGCTGTTTGTGGGAGGCCTGCGCGGCCTGGAAAAGGAACTGGCCGCCAAAGCCGGTCTGGAGTTCGAAGGATTGCCCATCAAGCCTTTTCTGGGACGCGGCGTGCGCGCGTTTTTTGCGCTGTACTGGCTGCTGGTTTCGCTGGTCAAGGCTGTGAGATTGCTTGGCGCCTACAAACCGGACGTGGTGCTTGGATTTGGCGGATATGCCGCGTTCGCGCCCATGTTCGCCGGAAAACTGCGCGGCGTGCCCACCGCGGTGCACGAACAGAACAGCATTCCGGGCGTGACCAACCGCATCATGGGCAAACTGGCCAAACGGGTTTTTGTCTCCTTTCCGGACAGCAGCCGGTACTTCGATGCGAAAAAGACACTGGTCACCGGGAATCCGGTTCGGGCTTCCTTCAAGGCGCTCAGGGAGCAGCCGCAGGAGACGGCTTCCGGGCAGGATACGAATTCGGGCAAACGGCTCCTTGTTCTGGGAGGTAGCCAGGGAGCCAAATCGGTAAACACGGCCATCATGGAGATTCTCCCGCAGTTGCAGGCCACCGGCGTCAGCGTCAGGCATCAGGCCGGGCAACGGGACTACCAGCGCGTACTTGACGGATACGCGGCGCAGCACGCCGCCTCGGATCAGGTCTCCGCATTTATCGATGACATGGCCGGGGCCTGCGAGCAGGCCGACCTGATCGTGTGCAGGGCCGGAGCCACGTCCATTGCCGAGTTGACTGTGGCTGGAAAACCGGCGCTGTTCATTCCATTTCCCTACGCCACGCACAACCACCAGGTAGGCAATGCGCGCTTTATGGAACGAATGGGCGCGGCGGTGTGCGTGGAAGAAAAGGAACTGCCGAAAACAAATTTGGGGAAATGTATTTTGGAATTGTTGCAGGACAAGCAGCGTTTGTCTGCCATGGCGACAGCTTCCAGAGAACTGGGACGTCCGGACGCCGCCGCCGCCGTGGTGGACGGACTGGAAGATTTGGTTTCAGGCGGACGTGGAAAATCAGGAGCACGGGCATGAAAGGGGTTAAAAAAATTCATATGATCGGTATCGGCGGTTCCGGTATGAGCGGCATCGCCGAGGTGCTCCTGAACCTTGGTTACAGCGTCAGTGGTTCGGATTTGAGCGAGGGGCCCGTTGTGCGGCATCTGCGCAGCCTGGGCGCAGAGGTGTTCAAGGGGCATGCGCGCGGCAACGTACCGGATGCGCAGGTGGTGGTGAAATCCACGGCCATTGCCAAGGATAACCCTGAGCTGGAGGAAGCGCGGGAAAAAGGCATTGCCGTTATTCCGCGCGCCGAGATGCTCGCCGAACTGATGCGGCTGCAGAGCGGCATCGCGGTGGCCGGAACCCACGGCAAAACCACGACGACGTCCTTGCTGGCAGCTATTTTCGACCAGGCGCAAATGGATCCCACAGTTATCATCGGCGGACGGTTGAACGCCTACGGATCCAACGCGCGTCTTGGCGAAGGCGAATATCTGATTGCCGAGGCCGACGAATCCGACGGTTCGTTTCTGTGCCTGCTGCCGATTTTTACCGTGGTCACCAATGTCGACGCCGACCATCTGGATTTTTATCCGGATCTGGAAGCCATAGACCGGGCGTTTATCACCTTTTTGAACAACATCCCCTTTTACGGCCGCAATGTGGTCTGCGGCGATGACGAGGGAGTGCAGCGGTTGCTGGACAAGGTCAAGCGTCCGGTACTTACTTACGGCCTGGGTGCCGAACGCGAATTGCGCGGTGAAATACTCGAATGCGCAGCCGTCAGCAGATTTAAGGTCTTTCTGCATGGCGAGGAATTGGGCGAAGTAACCCTGGGGCAGCCCGGACGGCATAATATACTCAACGCGCTGGGAGCCATAGGCGTGGCCCTGGAAGCCGGCATCGACAAGGACGTTATTTTTGAAGGACTGCGCACGTTTGATGGCGTGGGCCGCCGTTTCGAGCGCAAGGGCGAACGGGCGGGCGTACAGGTGGTGGATGATTACGGACACCATCCTGCAGAGATCGCGGCCACGTTGGAAACCGCGCGCCTGTCCTCTCCGGAAAGGCGGCTGGTCGTGGTTTTTCAGCCGCACCGTTTCAGCAGAACCCAGGCCTTGTTTGGTGAATTTTGTCAAGTTTTCAATAAGGTGGATAAACTTTTTCTGACAGAGATATACCCGGCCTCGGAAGCTCCGATCCCCGGAGTCAGCGGGTCGAGCCTGGCGCAGGGTATTTCGCAAATTTCCGATGTGGACGTGACCTTTTGTAAAGATTTTGAAGCCGTGAGCAAGGCATTGCCAGGGGAACTGCGGGAAGGTGATCTGCTCCTGACGCTTGGTGCGGGCAATGTCTGGCAGATTGGCCAGCAATGGCTGGAGGAAGGGTAAATGGCTATGCAGACTTTGCCTGGACCTTTTCTGAGCAAACGCACCACGCTGCGACTCGGCGGCCGTGCGCAGGCGGAACTTCGCGTGGAATCCCCCGACGATTTCGACAATTTGCCGAAGGAACTGGAGAAAATCGGGGGGACGCCCTTTGTTCTGGGCAAGGGAAGCAATATTCTGGCCTTTGACGGAGAGCTGCCGGTGACCATTGTCAGCCTTTCGTGGCCGGGCAAAGTGAAAATTTTGCGTGAAGAAGAAGAACGCGTCATTGTACGCGCGGACGCGACAATGCCCTTGCCGCATCTGCTGCTCTGGCTGGCTACCAATGGACTTTCCGGTTTGGAGGGATTGACGGGCATACCCGGCGCCGTTGGCGGCGCCGTGGCCATGAATGCCGGCTCGTTCGGTTGTGAAATGGGCGGTTGCCTGCAGCGGGTGCGGGTTTTTACGCCCGTACGCGGCCTGGCCTGGCTGAAACCGGGCGAATTCAATACGGATTACCGGAAATTCAAGGTCGTGGACAAGGCTCTCAATGGTTCGGGGTTGTTCATCATCAGCCAGGTGGAACTGGAAATGGTCAAGGACAGCCACGAGAGTATCAAGGCCCGGATGCGTAACAACAAGAACACGAAAAAGGCTACCCAGCCCATTGAAGCGCACAGCGCGGGTTGCGTATTCAAAAATCCGGCACCGGACAAACCCGCTGGAATGCTTCTGGACAAGGCCGGATTTAAGGGTAAACGTCTCGGAGATGTGGCTTTTTCGGAAAAACACGCGAATTTTTTGATTAATCTCGGTCAAGGCACCAGCAGGCAAGCCATGGAGTTGATCGACATGGCCAAAGGCGCGGTGTCTGCCGAGTTTGGTTTTGACCTTGAAAGAGAAGTAAAGTTATGTCCATGCAGTTAGCAGGTATCGCAAGCCGATCCCGTACAGGTGGATCGGGCGGTGGAAACCGCTACAAAAAAGCCCGTTCACAGTCCGGAGGCATACGCTGGAAGGGCATGGGGCGTTTTTTCGCCTGGGGGTTGTATTGCGGTGCGTTTTTGATTTTCCTGCTGGGAGTCAGTCTCGGGTTGCTGGCCGCCTACAGATGGATGACCAACTACCCCTTTTTCTCTTTGCGTGAAGTTCAGGTGGAAGGCAATACGCGCCTGGCTTACAACGAAGTGCTTTCCATGGGTAACATAGCGATTGGTGAGAACACCTTGAGCATGAATATCCGGGAGATTGAATCCAGGCTGGCCGCGAGCCCCTGGGTACACTCCGTGCAAATCAGCAGGATTTTGCCGGATAAAGTGAAAATAGTCGTGGACGAACGTATCCCTGCCTTCTGGGTTCTGCGTGAGAAGAACATGTACTACGCGGACAGCAGAGGCAACATAATCGACAAGGTTGAGCCGTCAAAATTCGAGGCCAAGCCCATGCTGGAAATAGAAAAGAATTCCGATGCCGGGTTGGAACTTTTTTTCAATATGCTGCAAACCAATGCTTTTGCAGGGTTGCCTTTTCTGCCTGAGCAGGCGTCCTGGATACGCGTGGGACCAGGTAAACTGCTGGTGCTGCATTTTGAAAATCCAGGCATTACTTTTGAAATCGGCATGGACGATTGGAGTGGAAACGTAAAAAGACTGCTGCAAGTCTGGAAGGACATACGTGAGAGAGGCGAAGCCAGAAAGGTGCGCGGATTGCGCGCCATTGGCAAAAATGTTTGGGTCGTCAATTCCGGCAGCAAGACCAAGGCCTGAGACGCCGGAACAGTCGTTTTTACGTAGGCTCTAGGGGAGTATGCAATGGCAAAGGCAGAATTGATCGTCGGACTGGATATCGGAACCACCAAAATATGCGCGGTGGTTGGCGAAGCCACTCCGGAAGGCGTGGACATCGTGGGTATCGGCACCAGCCCTTCGACCGGATTGCGTAAAGGTGTGGTGGTCAATATTGAGCAGACCGTACAGTCCATCAAAAAGGCGTTGGAAGAAGCCGAGCTGATGGCCGGATGCGAGATCCGTTCGGTATATGCCGGAATAGCCGGAAGCCACATCAAAGGATTCAACAGCCACGGCGTCATCGCCGTCAAAGGCGGCGAAGTGGGGCCCAAGGATGTTGAACGTGTAATTGACGCCGCCAAAGCCGTGGCCATCCCCCTGGACCGGGAAGTTATCCACATTCTGCCGCAGGAATTCATTGTGGATGACCAGCGGGGAATAGCCGATCCGTTGGGCATGGCCGGTGTCCGGCTCGAAGTGAAAGTGCATATCGTCACCGGGGCAATCACCTCGGCCCAGAATATTGTTCGGTCCTGCCACCGTTCGGGGTTGGATGTGGACGACATCGTTCTGGAGTCCCTGGCTTCTTCCAAGGCCGTGTTGACCGCGGAAGAAAACGAGATCGGCGTCGCATTGATCGATCTCGGGGGCGGTACCTCGGATGTGGCGGTTTTTTCAGATAATTCCATCAAATATACGGGCGTGCTGCCCCTCGCCGGGGCCAATTTGACCAATGATATTGCCTTCGGACTGCGTACGCCCATGGGGGCGGCGGAAAAAATCAAAGTCCGTTATGGCTGCGCCCTGGCGGATCTTGTCCGCAGCGACGATATCATCGAGGTGCCCAGCGTGGGCGGGCGCGAACCGCGGCGGCTTTCCAGGCAGATTCTAGCAGAGATCTGCGAACCCAGAGTGGAAGAGATACTCAGCCTGGTGGATCAGGAACTGATTCGGGCAAATTGTAAAAATCTCATTGGTGCGGGTGTCGTACTCACTGGAGGCACTTCGTTGATTGAGGGAATCGACGAGTTAGGTGAGCAGATTTTCAATCTGCCCACCCGAGTGGGATATCCGCGCAAAATTGGCGGCCTTCGCGATGTCGTGAGCAGTCCGATATACGCGACGGCTGTTGGACTGCTGCTCTATGGAGCGGAAAAAACCGAAGTAGAGCAGAAATTCCGTATTCGCGACCAGAATGTCTTCAATCGGATTCTGTCCCGGATGCGGAAATGGTATTCGGACATTTCTTAGGCAAAAGCAGGTAGGACCCTTGTGCTAAGGGTGGGGAAAAGGAGGATAAGGTAATGGAATTCTTGGAATTAGAAGGCGACGCAATGGCTAAAATCAAGGTGTTCGGCGTGGGCGGCGGTGGCGGCAACGCAGTGAACAACATGATTAGTTCCGTATTAAACGGTGTGACGTTCGTTGTCGCCAATACGGATATTCAGGCGCTTAATCGTTCGGACGCTCCTTACAAAATTCAGCTTGGAGACAAGCTGACCAAAGGATTGGGCGCAGGCGCCAATCCGGAAGTGGGCAAAGAAGCCGCTCTGGAGAGCGCCAATCAGATCAAGGACCACGTCAAGGAATGCGACATGGTTTTCGTTACCGCCGGTATGGGCGGTGGAACAGGCACTGGTGCAGCCCCCGTTATTGCCCAGATGGCCAAAGACGCCGGAGCCCTCACCGTGGGCGTCGTAACCAAACCGTTTTATTTTGAAGGCAAAAAACGTCTGTCTATTGCTGAGCGTGGAATAGAAGAATTCCGCCAGCATGTGGACAGCCTGATTTCCATCCCCAACGACAGGTTGCTGGCCCTGGCTTCCAAAAAAGCCACGTTCATCGACATGCTCAAAAAGGCCGACGAGGTTTTGTACTACGCGGTCAAGGGCATCTCCGATCTGATCATGGTTCCCGGCCTGATCAACCTGGATTTCGCCGACGTGAAATCCGTGATGAGTGAAATGGGTCTGGCCATGATGGGTACGGGCATCGCACGCGGAGAATCCCGCGCACGCGAAGCCGCTATGAAAGCCATCACCAGCCCGTTGCTCGAAGATGTCTCCATAGACGGCGCCATGGGCGTGCTGATGAACATCACCTGCGGTCCGGACCTGACCATCGACGAGGTCAGCGAGGCCGCCAGCACCATCTCCGAAGCCGCCCACGAAGATGCAAAAATCTACTTCGGAACGGTCTTCGATCAGGATGCCACGGATGAAATGCGCATCACTGTCATCGCCACGGGGATCGAAGCCGATGGGCAATTGCGTCCGCAGAACAACGAACGTCCTGCCATGGGCAACAAGGTCACTCCGTTGCGCAAACGCGGAAACATGCAGCAGCAGGCCGGCGGTACAACGCAGGCAGCTGCTCCCAAACCGGCGCGCCAGCCCCGCCAGTC
This sequence comes from Desulfovibrionaceae bacterium, assembly GCA_963677785.2. Lineage (GTDB taxonomy): Bacteria > Desulfobacterota > Desulfovibrionia > Desulfovibrionales > Desulfovibrionaceae. The sequence goes on from CAXXDH010000003.1 coordinate 3,236,795, forward strand.
CTATTCGGGAATGCATGAAGAGGATCTGACCATCCCCACTTTCCAGCGCAACCGTTCGCGGGACGAACTCCGGACCGGCGTACATGCTCCGGGCGAAGATGAATTCATTTTTGATTCGGAAGATGATTTTGAAATTCCGACATTTATCCGGAAACAAGCGGATTAGGTAAGTACGTATGTAAGGTGTCTGTTCGGCGGGGTGCATTTACTTAACCGGTGTGAGTGCACCCAAAACGTCAAACCGGCAAGCAGTGTTTTATTTGCGCTACCCCGCACTTGTGTGCCGGACGGCTTGGCTGTCAGGTGCTGGAGCCGCAACCATGCGGGATGAAAAGTTCAATGAAACCGGTGCGTGTTGTCAAGGCGCGCGAGGAGTTGTTGACGTAGACGTCTCTTGTAGACGTTCAGATATTGCCTCCACTCCCTTAACCTCCAATCCCCTCCACGGTTCGGTGCGGGGGCGGCCGAAAACGCCCCCCATCGTACCTGGCAAAGGTCGGGAGCGGTGGTTGAAGGTTCTAGTTATGCCGTTCAGCGGCAGCGAGCAAGCAACCCTTTGTCTTCAATGAAGGCTTCAAGGCGTTGCGCGCTGAGTTTGTGTCCCAGAGCATTGGGGTGCCAGGGATCCTTGGGGTCCCGCATCAGTTCGCGCATGGGGGTGTGGCTGAAGGTTCCGATCAGATCCAGCGGATGCATGCCGATACGTTCGCCAAAAGCGCAAAGATTTTTGTGGATTTGTATCAGCGAATAATGGCCGGGGTCCAGAACATAGTCCGGATTTTCCTTCAGGCGGCTTGCCTCGAACACCGGAAATATGGCCAGTATCACCGGGATATTCTTTTCGCGGCAATCCTTCGCAACTGTTTCCAGATTATCTTCCACTTCATTCCAGTACAACGTATGCAGCAGCGTGTGGAATTCATCACGTACGCCAATGCTGCGCAAAGATTCCTTGAGTAAGAAAAATTTGCGTTTCAGGGCAAACCAGAGAAACGATTTAGGCTCATAAAAAAAGGGGCCGAGCTCGCCGTTGGCGTCATGGTAGAGCGGGTCGGCGGGATCGTTCAGGCAATAAGCCCAGATTATCAGGTCGGGCTGGAAGCGAAACGATGTCTGCTCGAGCAGAACGAGTTCCTGGGAGGAGGAGTAGCCGGTCATGGCGGTAAGGATCACCTCGTATCGGCCCGTGGCCCGCGCATCCAGCAGATGCTGCAGCTGTCGGGAAAACATGGCGTCGAAGTCAACGAACTGGCCGGTAGCGACTGAATCGCCGACAATGACGATCCGGCAGCAGCCATCGGGCTTTTTCAGCGAGTGCTCGACATCGCGGAAGCCGAAGGCGTTGATTTCCGAAGACGCGTGGGGGATGTGTTCGTATATGAGTTTCGGGTTGGAAGCTGTCCGGATGGTGAGTTCGCACCCCTCATGTTTTTTTTTGAGGAGCTGGTGCTCATGGCGGAAGTAGAGCTCCAGTCCTCCTGCCACGAGCAGAAGCACTCCACAGACGATGCCGGCCATAATCAAGTAAAATACGGTTTCGCGTTTCATAAGCAGGTGGCGGAAGTATTCTTAACACATGGGGCGGACCAAACAAAAAAGGGATTACGTCAAGTGCGGTGATGACGTAATCCCTTGCGAAAACAACATGGCTGAGAATCAGAGGCCCATTTGTGTTTTGAGGTAGTCGAAATCTATGGACGAACTGACAAGCTGGGCTCCTTGTTTTATTTTGATCATGTCGCGTAATTTATGGCTCGAAAGGATGGCTTCCATTTTGTGCGCCACCGTATAGGTATCGTCGCGGACGACGACGATGGGGATGGAAAGCACTTCCGAACGGGTGAGAATGATGTCGTTGGGATACAGATTGCCTGTGAGGACCAGGCAAGGCGCCGAACCTTCAAGAGCCACGAGCTGGACGTCGGAACGGTCGCCGCCGACAATGATCGCGGAATTTTTATGTTTGCGGAAATGAGTCATGAAATTTTCCACCTGCATGGTGCCGATGAGAAAATTTTCCACGACTTTGTCCGCTTTGTTGTGGGCGGAAATGACCTTGCCCCCAAGGCGTTCGGCCAGGTCTCCCACCTTGATGGCGCCCATGAGCGGATCCCGCGGTATCACGCCGATGACCTTGACGCCGTTGCGTTCGAGGAAGGGCTTGATCAGGGTTTCCACCTCGTTCATGAAATTGGCCGGGATGTCGTTGAGGATGACACCAGCCAAGTCATCGCCAAGAGCGTCTTTGAGCACGACAAGGTAGTCGTAGTCCAGACTGCGCGTATGCACGCGTTCGATGACGACGGCTTTCAGGCCGAGTTCCTTGACCACGCGGATGCCGTCCAGTTTGCAATAGCGGCCGGAATACATGCTGCCGGAACCGGCAACGAGCATCAGGTCTTTATTGGAGGAGAGATCCTTGTAGCTCTGGACTATCTTGGGCATCAGGTCGTCGCATTGTCCGCTGAAGGCCTTGATTTTGAAATCCTGAGTCACGACAATGGGCGTGACCGCGCAGGGGTCGGCGTCGAGATTGAGCACTTTGTTGACAAAGCACGCGTCCTCATCGCAGATTTTTCCATCCACTTCCAGAGGCATTGCGCCGACAGGCTTCATGTACCCCACATTAAAGCCTTCTTTTTGCAGGCGGAGGCCAATGCCCATGATGATCATATTTTTTCCGGAATAGCCGGCGGTTGAGCCGATATAAATGCCTGCTGCCATGTTCGTTCCTCCCAAATATGTTCGGCAGCACCCGTTGCAGATGTCTCGTACAACAGGCCGCCCTGCTTGATCATGCCGTTTCGGCCTAAGCCGGGTTAAGCACCACCCGTATGTCGGCTACCAAAGCGCTTTCTTCGTTGACCAGAACGGGGTTGAACTCGGCCGCGGATATTTCCGGGAAATCCAGGGCCAGCTGCGACATGATTAAAAGTACATCCTCAATGGCTTTGAAATTAACAGCCGGTTCACCACGCACACCGCGCAGAAGCGGGTATGTTTTCACCTCGCGGACCATTTCCGCCGCGTCGTCCAATGTCAAAGGGGCCAGCCGGTAAGAGATATCTTTGAGTACTTCGACGTAAATACCCCCCAGGCCGAAGATAATCAACGGGCCAAACTGGCGGTCGCGTGTGAAGCCGACAATGACCTCTTTGGAATTTTTCGGAGCCATGGCCTGGACAACGCATCCCGAGATGTAAGCGTCCTTGCGCAGACGCTGGGACCGTGAGGTGATGTCCATAAAAGCTGTGCGTACCTCCTGGGGGGTTGCGAGATGTACGCGTACACCGTCAACATCGCTTTTATGGGAAATTTGAGGTGAGGCGATTTTGAGTACCACGGGGTAGCCGATACGGTCGGCAATGTGCACGGCTTCGTCGCTCGTACGGGCCAGTTCGGTCCGGGGCATGGGCAGTTCGTAGGCTTTGAGAATGCCCTGAGCCTGAAATTCGACGATTTCCTGCTGGCGGTTTTTACGCGCTTCGCTGATGATGGATTTGGCCAGATCCTTATGCCGCCGGTAGCAAACCTCCACCGCTGCTGGGCGGTTGATCTGCTCCTGGTATTCGTACATAGCCTCCAGGGCCTGGATGGCCGGTTCCGGATAAATGAAGGTCGGGATACCGGCATCACGGAGCATCGTGATGGCCGTGCTTATTTTGGTGCCGCCCATGAAGCAGCCAAACACCGGCTTGTCGGTGGAAGCGGCGCAATCTATGATAGCCTGCGCCGTGGCTTCGGGTTCCAGCGAGGCCGTGGGAGAAGCCAGGACGATCATTGCGTTGACGCGCGTATCGTTGAGCACGGCGCGCAGGGTGCGTTCATAGCGGTCCGCTCCGGCGTCTCCGATAATGTCTATGGGATTGTAGAGCGAGGCATAGCTCGGCAGAAACGAGGCCAGTTCTTCCACCGTGGCGCTGGAAAGTTTGGCCAGCATCAGTCCGGATTTTTCGCAGGCGTCTGCGGCCAGGATGCCGGGGCCGCCCGAGTTGGTCACAATGGCCAGGTTGGGACCGGTGGGCAGAGGCTGGCTGGAGAAACATCTGGCCAGGTTGAAAAGCATGCCCAGATCGTTGGCGCGGATAACGCCGGTCTGCTTGAAAGCGGCGATATAGGCCTGCTCAGATCCGGCCATGGCGCCCGTATGCGACGAAGCGGCCTTGGCGCCGGCTGCGGTGGTGCCTGCTTTGATCATAATGACGGGCTTGCGGCAGGTAACGTCTCTGGCGGTGGTAATGAACCGGGTGCCGTTTTCCACGCCTTCTATGTAGCCCAGGATGACTTTGGTTTCAGGATCATCCACAAGAGCGCTGAGCATATCGGACTCGTTGAGAACGGCTTTGTTGCCCAGGCTGATGAATTTGGAAAAACCGATGTTGTTTTCCTGCGCCCAATCCAGAATGGAAGCGCAAAGCGCACCTGATTGCGAAAAAAATGCAATATTGCCTTTGGCCGGCTGGCTGGGTGCGAAGCTGACGTTCAACCCGGCGAATGGATTGATCAGCCCCAGGCAGTTGGGGCCCAACAGTGCGATGTTGTTTTGTTCGGCAATGCGGATCAGAGATTGCTCTAGGTAATATCCGTCTTTTCCAACTTCCTTGAATCCTGCGGTAATGATGATCACGGCCTTGACATGCCGCCGTGCCAAAGATTCTAATACGCCGAGTACGGCTTTGGGAGGCACGCAGATAACGGCCATATCCAATGGCGCCGGCAGTTCTTCGATGCTGTTTATGACGGGAATCCCTAGAATTTCTATTTCCTTGGGATTAACCGGCAAGATTTTCCCTGTATAACCAGCATCGATCAGGTTGGAACAAACGATGTTTCCTATTTTTCCCGGTGCCGCAGAAGCGCCGATAACCGCAACAGTGGCGGGATTGAACAGAGCGGGGAGATTAATAATATGTCGCATAAAGTACGTAGGGTAGATAGCGAAGTTGAAGAACGTCTTTTGGCCGTTCAAAATTTTATCCACTATCGTTTCAAAGAAGTCAAGCACTTAAGAGTCGCAATTACGCACAGTTCTTATGCTAACGAGCAGGGCGGCGATATGGAGCACAACGAGCGGCTTGAGTTTTTGGGTGATGCCGTGCTGGAACTCACTGTGAGTGAAGAGCTTTTTAAGCGCTTTCCCAACTGTCGCGAAGGCGAAATGACCAGTATGCGGGCCAGATTAGTAAGTAAACCAACCCTTTCCGAGATGGCAAAGGACTTTGGACTGGCTTCTTGTTTGTTGTTGGGCAAAGGAGAAGACAATCAGGGCGGGCGCGTACGCGGGGCGCTTCTTGGCGATGCCATGGAATCGCTAATTGGCGCGGTTTTTCTGGATGCCGGCTATGAGACCACCAAACAGTGGGTGCTTTGGGCTTTTCGCGACCGCTGGCCGGATTCCAGTTCGCACGTACGCGTCAAAGACTTCAAAAGCCGCCTGCAGGAATTGACGCAGAAGTTGTTTAAAGATCGTCCCATCTACGTTCTTGAAGACACAACCGGGCCGGATCACGGCAAAACCTTTGTAATCCGCTTGACACTGCCTTCGGGCGAACAGTTCCTGGCCAAAGGCTCCAATATCAAGAAAGCCGAACAGAATGCTGCGGAAAACGCCCTTACATTTCTTGAACAAGAAATTCCCTGAAGAAATGATGCGAAGACCGGGACCGTCCCGGTCTTCGGCATCCTGATAGCTCAAGAGGAGGTATGCAGCATTTAGTACGCTCTTTTTAACTAGCCCTGGATCAGCTGCAGGGCCATCTGCGGCAGCGAATTCGCCTGCGAAAGCATGGCAACGGCCGCCTGCGTGGTAATCTGGTTCTTGACGAATTCGGTCATTTCCGTGGAGACATCCACATCGGAAATCTGGGATTCAGCTGCGGAAAGGTTTTCCGCCTGAATTTCCAGGTTGCTGATGGTGTTTTCCAGGCGGTTCTGGTAAGCGCCGAGAGCCGCGCGGATGTTGTCTTTGGAAATGATGGCTTCCTCAAGGGCATCCAGTGCGCGCTGGGCGTTTTCCTGAGTGGAAATGCTGTATCCGTCTGCGGGGCGCCATTCGGAGTAGCTTCCTGACGCACTGTAGGTCAAATACGTCTCCTGACCTGACTCATCGACGTAGGAAAACAATTCATTGCCGTCGGCAGTCGTCCAGAGCGTACCCGAGACTTCGGTTCCGTCAGTAAGAGTCCGGGTGGTTGTGCCGGAACTGGTGTAGCCATCCTCGGTGGGGTCGTAGGTCAACGCGGAGGCGTTGCCTAGTCCGAAAGCAGTGGCCGTGGAATTGCCGATGGTGATGTAGTAATAATCTTCGCTGCTGTCGTTGCCCGTACCGAAGTGAATTTTGATGGATCCGGTGGATTCCAAGCCTGAACCGTCAAAGGTGCCGGAGAGCGTACCGTCCAACAGCTTGACGCCGTTGAATTCGGTGGCGTTGGCGATACGTTCGATTTCTGAGGCCATTGCCTGGTATTCGGAGTCGATCATCAATCTTTGGTCCGAGTTGTACGTACCGGTGGCCGCCTGTTCGGCGAGCTCTTTCATGCGGATCAACTTTTCATCGATGACCTGGAGCGCGCCGTCCGCGGTCTGAATCATCGAGATGGCATCGTTGGCGTTTCTGATGCCCTGCTGCATGGTGGAAATTTCACTGCGCATCAATTCTCGAATGGCCAGGCCGGCGGCGTCGTCCGCGGCGGAGTTGATGCGGAGTCCTGAAGACAAGCGCTCTGTAGACGTCGAAAGACTATCGTAGGCGTCGTTCAGGTTCCGGGCGACGTTCATCGCCATCAGGTTGGTATTAATCGTCAAAGCCATGGTGCATAACCTCCTTGTTAATGCTTAGCCACCACAATGCATTCATGGTGCCAAATGCAAATTTTAACAGGAAATTAGCGCCTTAAATTTTATGTAGATTTTATGGCGTAATCCAAGGCTGCAAAAAATGCCGCGTTCCCAGTGGGATTGACTTTTTTTGCGGGTATGAGCAGGCGAACCTTAAGGTGCGGGGGCGTAAATTTTTTTAGTGATCCTCTCCTGTTTTTTCTTTTTGACCTCGCCGGCTGCGGGGCTGCGGAAGACCGGACCCGTTCCGACCTTCCGCGTGCTCACGCGCTGGAGGAGGTTACTGCCAATGCTTTTAAAACTAACCCTGGATCAGCTGCAGGGCCATCTGCGGCAGCGAGTTCGCCTGCGAAAGCATGGCAACGGCCGCCTGCGTGGTAATTTGGTTCTTGACGAATTCGGTCATTTCCGTGGAGACATCCACATCGGAAATCTGTGATTCGGCGGCTGAAAGATTTTCTGCCTGGATTTCCAGATTGCTGATGGTGTTTTCCAGGCGGTTCTGGTAGGCGCCGAGAGCCGCGCGAATCTTGTCTTTGGAGATGATGGCGTCTTCAATGGCATTCAGGGAACGCTGAGCATTTTCCTGGGTGGAGATGCTGTAGCCGTCCGCGGGGCGCCATTCGGTGTATTCGCCGCTGTCGTCGTAGATCAGAAATGATTGTTGCCCGGAAGCGTCCATGAAGGAAAACATTTCCTGTCCGTCAGGGCTGGTCCAGACCGTGCCCGTAACATCGGTTCCGTCGGCCAGCGTTCTGGTCTCCGTACCGGAGGCAGTCCAGCCTTCCGCAGCCGGATCATAGGTCAGCGCGGAGGCGTTGCCCAGGCCGAATGCGGTGGCGGTGGCGTTGCCGATATTGATGTAGTAGTAGTCTTCCGTACAATCGTTGCCCGTTCCGAAGTGCACTTTGATGGGGCCGGTCGCCTGCAGGCCGGAGCCGTCGTGAGACGACTGAATCGAAGCCCCCTGTCTGGCGGAAAGGGTGCCGTCCAGCAGTTTGACGCCGTTGAATTCGGTGGCATTGGCGATACGTTCGATTTCCGAGGCCATTGCTTGGTATTCGGATTCGATCATCAATCTTTGGTCCGAGTTGTACGTACCGGTGGCTGCCTGTTCGGCGAGCTCTTTCATGCGGATCAACTTTTCATCGATGACCTGGAGCGCGCCGTCCGCGGTCTGAATCATCGAGATGGCATCGTTGGCGTTTCTGATGCCCTGCTGCATGGTGGAAATTTCACTGCGCATCAATTCGCGGATGGCAAGGCCAGCGGCATCGTCAGCCGCGGAGTTGATGCGAAGCCCTGAAGACAAGCGCTGTGTGGACGTCGCGAGACTGTCGTAGGCGCTGTTCAGGTTTCTGGCGACGTTCATCGCCATCAGGTTTGTGTGGATCGTCATAGCCATGGTGCAGAACCTCCTTGTTGTTGCATGGCTGATGACAAGCATTGAGCGTGCCAAAATTAATTAAGCCTTAATAAATCATAACTTAAGATTTCTTAAGACTTTTTTGAGTTTTTGGAGGGAAAAAAATGCCGTTTTTTTGTCGGGATAAAATGGAATGGAACAAACAGGCAAAGATCCTGTCAAAAGGAGAATAATCGTGACGAGCCGATTTGCCGTTGCTTGTGTTGGATACGAAAGAAGAGCTTTTTGATTTGGAAGGTTGTTTTTTTGTCGAAGTAAACGTTTACCCAGCGAGAAGTCGGCCTGAAGCGGCAGGGAGAAAGTAGGGCAAATGTGTTGCTAGTGTAAAAATTGCGGACGACTTACCTGCAAGGCGAAGCCAGTTCGTCGTCAATGGCATCCGGTTCCGCTGCATGCAGCTGGACCAGTCTGTGAAGATGCGAATAACTGTCCGGATCGATCCCGTCAAACGTCAATGCGGTGCATTCGTTGGTTCTTCTTACAATATGTGCTTCAGCTTGGATGACGACGGTTTCAGCGAGAGGCAGAATGAGGGTGCAACGGTTGTGTTCCGGCAACGTTTGGCATTGTTTGACAAGCGCACCATTAAGACTAATATTAATCAATGTAATCGGAATTTCAGTGCCTGAACAGAGGAGTTTTCCGGTGATTTCGCCGGATGCGACACGGGATCTTTTGCGTTTATCCGTAGACATAAAGCTTCTCATTTTGTTTGGCGGATGCAGTACGTTTTTCGATGCCTGTTGCAGCTGACGACGATTGTTTTGAATGGAAGCAGTTTTTTTATCGTTTCAGTTGTCTAACGGGCGTAAATAAGACCAATTACCTATACTATATTTGTACCTCAAGACCTCGCTCAGTGCAAGGGGATACCCAAAAGAAACCTTGTTTGAAATCCGGCTTTTTCGGTTGATGATGCGTTGCCATAGGGTGTTCCCGCTATATGTTTATCGTGAATATGAGTAGTAAATTCAAGGGACAAGGAAGGGAAAGCGGATCACATGCGCAGTAAGATGGATTTTCGGCCAGGCGTAGCGGACAACAGGAGTGGTGATACGCTGGATGGTGAAGGTGGAATCTGATCATCAAATTGTAACCCTCAGACGATATGCTGACAAACTGACGGCGTTTTCGGTTGATGCGCCCGGGCTCCAGTGAGCGGGAGCAACGAAAACATTCTGGGTTGTGTTGGAAGTCCCTTTATTTTGAAAATACGAGAGAGCTACCTCAGATCTGTATTCAAAGGAGATGGTTATGAGCAAAAAGTCCGTATTATACCAATGCGAAGGAACAAAACTGCGTTATGATGTCGCAACAGCTCTTCGCCAGATTGCCGATGGCCTGGCACAGGGGCGGTTGCATCTTCCCCAGAGCTTGGGAGCAGTTGAAGTTCCGGTTGGCAATGAGCTCAATTTTGAAATTGAAATCAAGGAAAAGGCTAAAGAGTCCGCGACAAAACGTTCTATTGAAATAGAACTCGAGTGGTATGACGAAGTGCAGGACGCGGAGTAGCAAAGGAGTCGGTACCGGAGAGGTGCTCCCGTAACGGATGCGAGGATTTCCCGCTCCGGAGTCTAGGATAAAGCCACAGGCCTTGTTTTGCTTTTGGAGCAGTCATCACCAGAAACGGAGTGTAGCAAAACTCCCCGACAGCAGAACTCTGCCGGGGAGTTTTTTTTTGGGTGCCAGGCTCGTCAGGTCCGGGAGAATGTCGCTCAGACCAAATGCAATACACAAGTCGCTGGTATGGAATGCGTTCGTCCATGAGAGACAACGATACTCGGAAAGAGAATTCCCACTTCTTGCTGTAGCAAACGGATCGTGCTAACAAAAGTATTCCTGGTAATTGTAAAATTCGAATGATATTAATAAACCTTACGCTTAGATTTCAAAACTGGACCGTGAGAGGGGGTTGGGTGGGTTGATGGAACAATCAGAAACAATCTTAATCGTCGAGGACGACAGGGTTTCCGCGCTGTCGATACGACGGCAACTTGAGAATATTGGTTATCAGGTGGTCGGTGTTGTCGATACGGGTGAAAAAGCGCTTGATGTTGTCATAGAGGTTCAGCCCTCGTTGATACTGATGGACATCGTGCTGGACGGCGGCCTGGATGGAATCGAGACGACCAGATTGTTGCGTGAAAAACATGATGTGCCTGTGGTCTATCTGACTGCCCACACCGAACCCGAGATTCTCAGACGGGCCGTACAGACCACCCCGTACGGTTTTATTGTCAAACCCCCGCAGACAAGCTGGCTGGAATCCACCATAAAAATGGCCCTGCATAACCACCGCACCGAGATGGCCAGAAGGCAGAGCGAGGAAAAATACCGCCGCTTGTTCGACGAGATGCTCAATGGGTTCGCCATTTGCGAGATTATCTGCGACGACCAGGGGGAGGCCAATGATTTCATTTTTTTGGAGGTAAATCCAGCGTTTGAAAAAAGTCTCGGAATCGGCCGTTCCGATTTGCTCAACTATACGGCAAAGAAAAATATTCCTGATGTTGAAGCTATCTGGATAGACATTTTCGGCAAGGTCGCTTTGGAGCGCGAGTCAGTGCGTTTCGTCGGTTTTTTGGGAACATTGAACCGCTACTTTGATGTCGCGGCCTATAATGTTTCCGAAAAGCGTTTTGCCGTCATCCTCAATGATATTTCAGATCAAAAACGCGCCCAGGCCAAGTTGCAGCACTCCATCTATCATGATGCGCTCACTAATCTGCCGAACCGTACGCACTGTATAGAACGCATTCGCATGGCGGACGAACACGCGCAGCGGGAAAATGAACGCTTCGCCATTTTATTTCTGGATATCGACCGCTTCAAGGTTATCAACGACAGCCTCGGACATACGGTCGGCGACAAGTTGCTGAAGGCAGTCGGGCTGCAGTTTTTGCAGCAGATTGGTCCGATGGATACGGTCGCCAGGGTGGGCGGCGACGAGTTCGTGCTCGTGCTTTCCGGCGTATCCACCACAGAAGAAGCCCTGGAACGCGCCCATTTGATAAAACGGGATTTCGACCTGCCGCTCAAGGTCATGGGGCATAGGATTTTTACCAACGTCAGCATCGGCATCGTGCTCGGGCCGCTGGAACATGGCAGTCCGGCAGATTTGCTGCGTTTCGCCAACATGGCCATGAATCAGGCCAAAGAGCATGGCGAACCCCATATCAAAATATTCGACTGGTCCATGCACGAACGCGCGGCCAGGCTTTTGGACATGGAAACCGGCCTGCGCATGGCCTTGGACAACAACGAATTCGAGCTGTACTACCAGCCGATTATTGCCCTGGGGCAGAAAAGGCTTTCCGGCTTCGAAGCTTTGCTGCGCTGGAACCGCGAGGGAAACGGCATTATTTCGCCCGCGGAGTTCGTCCCCATTCTCGAAAGTACGGGCTTGATTATTCCCGTGGGCTATTGGGTGATGCGCGATGCCTGCGAGACCATCTATCAATGGAAACAGCGCTTGCCGCAAGACGACACCCTGAGTGTCAATGTCAATCTTTCCGCCAAACAGTTTGCCGATCCGGAGCTGGTCTACAAGTTGTCCAAGATAATGAACGACACGCACATCATGCCCAGCTGGCTCAAAATTGAATTGACCGAATCCGTGGTCATGGAAAGCCCCAACGTGGCCATCCGGACGTTGCGCGCGCTCAAGGAACTGGGGGTGGGTATTTGCGTTGACGATTTCGGCACCGGGTATTCGTCTCTGAATTATTTGCAGAAACTCCCGCTAGATACGCTGAAGGTAGACCGCAGCTTCGTCAGTTCCATGGACGTTCATGCCAATTATGTGATCGTCAAGACGGTCATCAGCCTGGCGCACAGCCTGGGGCTTGACGTCACCGCCGAGGGCATCGAAACCATCAGCCAGTACAATACGCTGGTGGATCTCAACTGCCAGAACGGGCAGGGGTATTTGTTTTCACGTCCTGTGGAAAAAAGCAAAGCCGAAGACCTGTTGCATGAGCAGGACGCCATTCCCTATCCGGAATAGGCCGTACCCGCGCGGGGAGCAAGCCTAAAAGCGCTGCAGGTTGGCCGGGCTCTCGCCTTGGGGCGTCATTTCGAAGTTTTGTCCATGCGCGGCGGCGCGCAGCCGCTCCAGCACAAAGCCTTTCCATGTCAGAATCAGCCCCGAGCCCTTGATGCCTTCCGTATGTACGATGGTCTGGTTGGGAAAATCCACAGTAAAAAGATTGGGCTCGCCTCCCCGGCTGAATTTGAGCACGTAGACTTCTCGTCCAGCTTGTTCGACAATAAAGCGAATCATGATTTTTGCCATTTCCATGGGACCGAAATCCGGTGGTTTGGCTCCCAGGTTACGCACCGCCGCGGTGGAGAGCAGTTCGATCTGCGGCTGTAGCGATACGGACGGCGCGGGAGGTTCCGGCTCGGGCTGCCCCGGCGTGCTGCCGACGTAAACTCCGGCCAGAAAAACGAGCATCAAAAGCAGTGCGCCGATGCCGGCCTGGAGCAGCGTGGTTTTGGTGAAAAAGGGTTCGAGATCCGCCAATGAGTCGCAAATTTTCCGAACACTGCTCGTACGGTATTCCAGACGTTCCATCGGGCGCTGGTATTCGGGCGACTGTACGGCATTTGCCCCGGTCTGCCCGCCAATGGGCGGCTGCTGACCGGAAGCGGTCGGGACCGCTCCAGGCTCGGGCGCAACTGCCGGCCGGCTGTCGAATTCAAACTGAGGCTCCTCGCTGCTGGTCGTTTCGGGATTCTGCGTTTGGAGTGTGGATACGATATCTTCCAGCTCAAGGATGTCATCCGCGGGGCTGGGGTCCTGCTGTGGCGGCGGTGCCGTGGGAGCAGTCCGTTTTTGCACGGGTTTGGCCGGCGGCAGCAGCGGCTTTTTTTTCGGCTGTACGGGTTGCGCATGCGCTGGCCGGGGAGCTGCAGGGCGTGGCGGATAATTGGCCGCCACGGGTGCGGCAGGGGCGTTCTTTTTTGACCCGGCAGTTTTTGCCTGTACGGGGCTCTGCGCGTTCGCCGGACTCTTTTTCATGGATTCGGGCATGCGTTTTCCCATGTTGTTTTCGGGTGTCAGGGTACGGATAGTGATACTTACCTAACAGAGCAAGGCGCTTTTGTCATCAATCCCTCTGTTACGTGAAAGTGGAAAAATTACTACATTACGTATACTGCAGCTGGAGTGAAATATTTCGTACGGGGTCTCTGTCCGGCTTTGCGTGCAACCAAGCTTTGACAGAATGTCCGTCACGGATTAAAAATATCACTTTTATGAACTTCATGGCTCGAGCTGCGTTCCAGGAAGGGAACCGGGCCCGGTGAAACGGCCGAATGTGCAGAAACGACCTCCACGGGTTTGAAATGGCCTTGCCAGCTGAAGCGACCCAAAAACTCAATATTTAGGAGCGGCAGGGAGATGAGCGAAGAAAAATTCCCACGGTTACGACGCTTGCCGCCTTATGTTTTCGCTCAGGTGAATGACCTGAAGATGAAGCTGAGGCGCCAGAACATTGACATTGTTGACCTTGGCATGGGCAACCCGGACTTGCCCACGCCGCAGCATATCGTGGACAAGCTCGTGGAGGCAGCACAAAAGCCGGTCAACCATCGGTATTCTGTTTCCCGAGGCATTCCGAATCTTCGCCGGGCCATATGTGACTGGTACCAGCGCAGATTTGAAGTTTTTTTGGATCCTGACTCCGAGGCCATTGTCACCATGGGAGCGAAGGAAGGCCTGTCGCATCTGGCTCTGGCCATGCTCTCGCCGGGCGACGTGGTGTTTTCCCCGGATCCGGCCTATCCCATTCACCCCTACGCATCCATCATCGCCGGCGCGGACGTCAGGCGCATCCCCATTGGCAGGGGCAGAGATTTTTTTGAGGATCTGTTGACGGCTACGCGTCAGACCTGGCCGCAGCCGAAGCTGTTGATACTGTGTTTTCCGCACAATCCCACCACGGAAGTTGTGGACGTCAGTTTTTTTCAGAAAATAGTGGATTTTGCCAAAGAGCATAATATATACGTGATTCACGACCTGGCGTATGCCGACCTGGCTTTCGACGGCTACAAACCGCCGAGTTTTCTGCAGGCAAAAGGCGCCAAGGACGTTGGCGTTGAATTTTTTTCATTGACCAAAAGCTATTCCATGGCCGGTTGGCGCGTGGGATTTTGCTGCGGCAACAGGGAAATGGTTCACGCCCTGCAACGGATCAAAAGTTATCTGGACTACGGCATTTTTCAGCCCATTCAGATCGCATCCATTGTCGCGCTCAACGGGCCGCAGGAGTGTGTTGCTGAAATGTGCAGCACGTACCAGCAACGCCGCGACGTGCTTATTGACGGGCTGAACAGGATCGGTTGGGAAGTGGCGCCGCCCAAAGCCACCATGTTTGTCTGGGCGCAGATTCCGGAACCGTTTCGGGCCATGGGATCCGTGGAGTTTTCCAAGTTGCTGCTGACCGAAGGCGGAGTTGCCGTATCCCCTGGTTTGGGATTCGGCCATTTCAGTGATGACTACGTGCGCTTTGCGTTGATTGAAAACAACATGCGGACGCAGCAGGCCGTACGGGGCATCAAACACGTCTTAGAAGGAGGAGGCATCTGTGCCGAAAATGGATAAACTTGTTCTGGGGCTCGCAGGCTTGGGGACAGTGGGCGGCGGCGTTGTGGCGCTGCTCAACAAAAACAAGGACTGGATCGCCCGGCGTACGGGCGTGGAGGTCATCCTCAAAACCATTCTTGGCCGCGAGCACCATCGCGCGCGTGTAGAAGCCGAGACCGACGCGGCTTTTACGTTGGACATGCAGAGCATGGTCAACGATCCGGAGATCGACGTCGTCCTCGAACTTGTGGGCGGAACGACCTTTGCGCGCGAACTGATCACCACCGCTCTGAAGGCGGGAAAGCATGTGGTCACCGCCAACAAGGCGCTGCTGGCCGAACATGGGGACGAACTGTTCCCTCTGGCCGCGGAGCGTAATCTGCATCTTTGTTTTGATGCGAGCGTGGCCGGGGGCATTCCCACCGTGCAGACCCTCAAGGGCGGATTGATCGCAAACCGGATCAGCAAGTTTATGGGCATCCTTAACGGCACTGCCAACTTTATTCTGAGCAATATGAGTGAAACCGGCATGAGCTTTGGCGACGCGTTGAAGCTGGCCCAGGAAAAGGGCTACGCTGAAGCCGATCCCACGCTGGACATCGAAGGGATCGATGCGGCGCACAAGCTCGTGCTGCTTATTCAGATCGCGTTCGGCAAACGCTATCCCATGGACAAGCTTCCCATCTGGGGGGTGAGCGTTGTAAAGCCCATGGACATAGCCTACGCCAACGAGTTTGGATACAAGATAAAACTGATCGCGCAAGCCCAGGACGTGGGTGGAAAAATCGAAGCCGGAGTGTTTCCGGCATTGATCGACGCGGAATCCCAGCTCGCAGCCGTAGAGGGGTCGTTCAACGCCATTTTGCTGGAAGGCAACGCCGGACCGATTATGCTGCATGGGTACGGTGCGGGCGACCTGCCCACAGCCAGCGCCGTGCTGGCGGATGTGCTGGGGATTGCCGAGCGTCCGGATCCCAACAATCTCGGCTTTGCGGGCGGTCTGTTGCCGGAAGCGGAGATTGTGGACCTGGATGAAGCCGTCTCCAAACATTACCTGCGTTTCAACGTGCAGGACCGGCCCGGCCTGCTTCGTGATCTGGGCAGCGTTATGGCCCGGCACGACATCAGCCTGGCCCAGGTCGTTCAAAAAGGTAAAGATACGGGCGAGGGCGTTCCGCTGGTCTTTTTGACGCACCGGACCACCGCCAGACAAATACACGCGGCAATGCGCGAGGCCGAATCCCTCAGCCTGCACACGTCGCCCATCATGCACTACCGGATTCTGTAATGCTGCCGAAACTGCTATTTCTTATTGCCGACGGAATGGGCGACTGGCCCGTGGACGCATTGGGAGGGAAAACTCCCCTGATGGCAGCCAATACGCCCCACATGGACGCGTTGGCTGCCAAAGGGCTCATGGGGCGCTGTCGTACGGTCCCCCAGGGCATGCCTCCGGGCTCGGACGTCGCCAACATGGCCCTGATGGGATTTGATCCGGCCAGGTATCATACCGGCCGCGGCCCCATCGAGGCCGCGGCTCAAGGTCTGAAATTGGAGCCGGACGACCTGGTCTGGCGTATGAATATCGTCACGGTCAGCGAATACGGACCTGATGGAGTGATGCGCGATTATGCCGCCGGCCATCCGGACAATACGGACGCCCGCTGGCTGGTTCTGGAGTTGCAAAAACGCCTCGGGAACGAGCGTTTTACCTTTTATCCGGGCATTCAGTACCGCCATTTGCTGGTGCAGCGCGGCGGGGCAAAGCAAACCGAGGCCGGACTGGAGATCAATCCGCCCCATGATATTCTGGACAAACCCCTGACGGACGACCTGGCCGCGTTTGGCGGTTGTCCGGAACTCGAATCCCTGCTGCAGGACGCGGCGACCATTCTGGCCGAACCCGTCAACAAGACCAAAGCCAATGCGGTCTGGCCCTGGGGACAGGGCAGCCCGTTGCTTTTGCCGGACTTTGCCGGGACCTACGGACTGCGCGGAGCAGTGGTCTCCGCCGTGGATCTGGTCAATGGCCTGGGCCGCGCCGCAGGAATGCAGGTGCTGGAAGTGGATGGCGCCACAGGGCTGCTGGATACCAATTATGAAGGTAAAGTCGCAGCTGCCCTTGCTTTTCTGGAGCAGGGCGATTATGTGTATCTACATGTAGAGGCCCCTGACGAATGCGGCCATGCGGGAAATTTCGAGGACAAAATCGAATCCATAGAACGGTTTGACTCGCGGATCCTGGCGCCCTTGCAGGAGGCCTTGCCTGATGCGGCCTTTGTTCTGACATGCGATCATTTTACGCCCATAGTTAAGCGTACGCATGTTTCAGACCCTGTGCCCTTTGTTGTTTCCTGGCCCGGATGCGTTCCGAACCATACGGCTGCCATGTTCGACGAACATACGGCTGCCGAAATTCCTCTGTTGCTGGAGCCCGGTCATTTGTTCATACAGTGGGTTCTGGAACGGTTGAGTGAATCTTCATGGTAAAAATCGACAATTTCCCCCGGCCCGAGTGCTGGTACGCCCATTATGTTTCCTATGGAGAAACCGATGCCATGGGAGTGGTCTATTATGGAGAATACCTTCATTATTTTGAGCGCTCCCGCGGGTTGTTCATACGCGAACGGGGCATGAGCTACGCGGATGTCGAACAACGGGGGATTTTTCTGCCCGTACGCGAAGCCCATTGCCGTTATCGTTCGCCTGCCCGTTACGACGACATGATTTGGGTGCGGGTCGGTATTGCCGAATGGAATCGCGCGTCCATGTTGTTTTTGTATGAAATCTACGATGCGTCCAAAGAAAAACTGCTGGCCACAGGCAGCACCCAGCATGCCTGCGTCAACGCCGAGCACAAGCCCGTGCGTATTCCCGATTGGTTCCGGCACATGTTTCTTGAGGGCGATAATTAATAGAAGCGCCGGACGGTTGTTCCAGTCTTGTTTGCCGTCCCCCGTATAAGTGAACTTTTTCATGTCATCATCAAATTCATTGCGTTATGATGTCCATACCCATGCCTTTCACCCCAAAATCGCAGACAAAGTCGTCGCCCAGCTGCACGAGCATTATGATATAGAGCCGGAAGGCACCGGTCTCATTGAGGATCTGGTTGTCCGCGAACGCGAGGCGGGGGTGGATAAATTTGTCGTTTTGTGCGCGGCCACAGCTCCGGCCCAGGTGATACCGGCCAACAACTGGATCATCGGCTTGCAGGAAAGCTATGACGAAGTCATTGGCTTCGGTACGCTGCATCCCGAATACGCGGATTGGGAAAAGGAAGTGGAGCGTTTGAAACAGGCCGGTATCATCGGCCTCAAGTTTCATCCTGAATTTCAGGGATTCTGGATGGATGACCCCAGACTGCTGCCCCTGATGGAGGCAACGCACAAGGATTTCATCTACATCTTCCACGTGGGCGACCGTGCGGCCCCGGAAGACAATCCCTCCTGCCCGATCAAACTGGCGGCCCTTGCCCGGCAGTTCCCGGAAGCCCGGATCATCGCCGCTCATTTTGGGGGCTATCTCCATTGGAAGTGGGCGCTTGAGGAGCTCGTAGGCACCAATGTCTACCTGGATACCTCCAGCTCGTTGTCGTTTATTCCGGACGACATGCTGCAGGCGATAATCGACAGGCATCCTTTCGAACGCTTGCTTTTTGGCAGTGATTTTCCCGTGTTCGATCCCGTGAAAGAAGTCGAACGGGCGCAACGCCGGATGCACCTCTCCGACAGCCGTCTGGAAGCCCTGATGGCCAATGCCGGAAATCTGCTGTCAGTGTAGAGCAAATTCTAATGATATACTTTGGAGTGCTGCACCCGCGGTACCATAGCAGCCCTATTCGTGAGGGGCCGTGCGAATAGGGATAATCGTGTAACATTATCACTTATTATTATATATGCCAAAAGTTTTGGGAGATTCTTAATAACCCTTTTTGCCTTTGCTCAGCCAAGTAGGCGAGACAAAGTGCATAATGAGGGGTAAACGAAAGAGTTTCTTCCCCTCAAACTCCCCTTTCTAGAACTTTTTGCAGGGGAAAATAATGCAATTTTTCTGATATATTGACTAGTTATTCGCGCCCAGGGGCGTCCCCCTGGCCGGGGTGTGGGGCGGGCAGCCCCACGACGATTCCCTTGCGGAGCAAAGGCAATGGCCACATTTCCAAAAGGGGTCTTAAGACGCCGGAGGCATTCTTTCAACTTTTGTTTTTTAAAACAACTGCTTCAACAAATACTCTTCCTGGTCAGGTACGGCGTCGCGGTTGTAGTCGTACTGCTTGTAGCTCTGCTGGTAGGCCTTGTCGGATTCGTAGGTCATGCCGCCGTCCGAATAGAGAAAGTCCTCTTCATAGAAGCGCTGCTGCGCATTGACGTCAAACGGCAGGTAGTAGTCCGCTTTGGTGTTCCAGGATGCCACATGGCGGAAGACGATGTTCGGCGGCACTTTGAAATCCTGGGCCGGGTAGTTCTGCTCAACGGCCAGGCGGTAGTCCAGCCAGATGGGCAGGGCGGCGGTGGATCCTGTCTCTCTGCGTCCCATGGGCGCGACCTGGTCGAACCCGACGTAGACGCCCGTGAGCAGATAGGGAGTGAAACCAAGGAACCAGGCGTCCTGTTCGTCATTGGTGGTGCCGGTCTTGCCGGCCACCGGGCGATTCAGCTTTTTGGCCTTGCCTCCCGTGCCGCGGCGTACGACCTCTTTGAGCATGCTGGCCATGATAAAGGCGTTCTGCGGGCTGATGGCCTCCACGGATTTGGGCGTCGAGTGATAGATCTCCTTGCCGGAGTTGTCCTTGATGGAAAGCACCAGCCGGGGAATTACATAGCTGCCGTCCCGTGCGAATGCGGTGTAGGCTTGGCAGAGGTTGAGCGGAGTGACGCCTATAGCTCCCAGACAGATGGGCAGAAAGGGTTGGAAGTCGCCCACCAGTCCGAGCTTGTGCGCCCGCTTGATGACGTTTTTAATGCCGATCATATCCGCCACGCGGACCGTTACCAGGTTTTTGGATTTGGCCAGGGCCGTGGCCAGCAGCATGGGGCCGGAATATTTTCCTGCGTAATTCTTGGGGCTCCAGGTCTTGTTGGTGCTGGGGTCGTAATAGGAGACGGGTTCGTCGTTGACCACCGAGGCCGGGGAGAAGCCCATATCCATGGCAGTGGAATAGACAACGGGCTTGAAAGCCGAACCTGGCTGGCGGATGGCCTGGGTGGCGCGGTTGAACTGGCTGTCTTTGAAATCATATCCGCCCACAAGGGCCAGCACATCGCCGTTGACCGGATCCAGAGAAACCAGCGCACCCTGTACCTTGGGCCTTTGTTCCAGGGCCAGTTCCAAGGGAGTGCCTTGCTTGGGCGGAGCAATGAGCGAGGCCCAGACCACGTCGCCCGGATGCAATACTTGGGTGGCGTCCTTGATTTTGCGTGCCCCGCGGTACGAGACATTGGGGTTGGGCGTACGGCACCAGCTCATGGTTTTGACGCCGATGTGTCCGGCGCGTTTGCCCACCAGGACCTTGGCACCGCTTTTGTTCACTTCGCTGACCAGCGCCTTGACCCATTGGCCGGCTTTGATGTTTTTGTAGAGTTCATCCTGGGCAAGTAAAAAAGCGGGCACTTCGGCGGACTGGAGCTTGTGGATGGGACCTCGCCAGCCGCGGCGTTTTGTGGAGGCTTCGAGCCCCTTGCGCAGCGCTTGTTCAGCCGCTTGCTGGTGTTCGAGGTCTATGGTCGTGTATACCTGCAGGCCGCTTTCATAGAGCAGGTCTTCGCCCGAGGGCGCGTCGTTGCCGTTGCGTCCGGGCAGGTTCATTTTGGGCAGGTTTTCAATGAGCCAGCGGCGTACTTCTTCAAGGTAATAGGCGCCGATGGTCCAGGATGGATCAGGCATGGTCTTGTATTCGAGGGGCTCGGCAATGGCCTCGTCGTATTCGGCCTGGGTGATCCAGTTCAGTTCGAGCATCCGGCCGAGCACGTATTTTTGCCTGTTTTTGGCTGCGTCCGGAAAACGGAAAGGATTGTAGCGGGAGGGGGCTTTGGGCAGTCCCGCAAGTACGGCGGATTCGGCCAGGTCGAGTTCGTCGGCATGCTTGCCGAAATAGGTCCGCGCCGCGGCTTCGACTCCGTACGCTCCGGCGCCGAGAAAGATTTCATTGAGATAGATGGCCAGGATTTCGTCCTTGCCCATTTGCTGTTCCAGCCGGTAGGCCAGAATCGCTTCCTTGATTTTACGCGCAAAACTTTTTTCGGAAGTCAGCAACAAGCGCTTGACCACCTGCTGGGTAATGGTGCTGCCGCCTTGGACAATGTCCCCGGCGCTGATGTTTTTTGTCATGGCGCGAAAAATGGCCGTGATGTCAATGCCTTCATGCTCGTAGAACGAACTGTCTTCGGCGGCGAGAAAGGCCTTGAGCACAAAGGGCGACATTTTGCTCAGGGGTTCGAGAAAGCGCATTTCGCGGTACAGATACCCTAGGACGCTGCCGTCCTTGGCATAGACCGTGGTCACCAGGGGCGGGCGGTAGTCCCAGATGCGCCCCAGGCCGCTTTGTTCATCTATTTTGCTCTCTTTTCCGCCCTGATGCAGCCAAAGAGAAGAAGCAGAAACTGTGGCGGGTATGGTCTGCAGGGCTATCGACAAAACAATGAGAGCAATGATCCGGCGTACGTTAGCCATGCGAGGGCTCCTCAGCCGGTCCGGCAGTGACTTTGATGGTAAATTGTTTCATAAAATTGGAGATTTTTTTGTACAGATCCAGATTCCCTAGGGGGAGGGGCTCCTTGCGCTCAACTTCAATGGCAAGCGCGCCTGGCGATTGGAGAAATTCAATGACTTCCTCCATGGTCCGGATGGCGTTTTCATTTCCATTGGCCCTGGCGGTTTCGATGTCCGAACGCAGGCCGCTCACCAGAAACTGAATGCTTTCCTTTTCCTCCACGGCGGCTATTTCCACAATTTTACGCAGCAGAGACTTGTCGTCATAGGCCAGGTACATATTTTCCACCACCAAATTGTCGAAGACGCCGCCGATCTGCCTTTTGGCAACAGCGGCCTGCACCGCTTCCAGATCCACGCCTTCAATATTCACCCGGACGCGGAAATGGCCGAGGGTCGGAATGTCGACTTCGAACCAGTTGAGCTGAATCAATTGTTTGGCCTTGTCCAGGCGGTAGTCCAGTTTGATGTCCGCTTTGATGGTCTTGTAGCCGAGGTCGTTGAGCTCGGCATAATGGCTTCCGAAGTTTGTTTCATTCACTGGGATGGTAATCCCCTGGACGGCGACTTTCGCATACAAGGGCTTGCGCGGGTGGCGGATGTCCAGGTCCTGGACGACAATCCGGTCGACGTCGAATTTACGGCCTTTGAGCAGGGAGAGTTTGACGTCGTTGACCGCCAGCTCCCTGTCCATGACGTCAATGTCCAGCGACTTGTAATTGATCTCGGATTTGGTCTTTTTGGCGACTTTGGCCACCACATCGCGGACTTTGGCGTCCACAAGGCGTGTAGCATAATATTTACCGGCAAAGACAAGGCCGATAAGCAGGGCCAGGACCATGCCGATGAGAATGAGGCGTTTCATAGGGATACGCTGCTTCCTAAAGATGGGCCGTTTTCGAAGGCGTTGGTATTAGATTGCAATAGCACATGCGAAAGTTTTATTATTGATTCTTTCAGATTTTCTGTCAATCTGATGAAGAGGATTTGGGGCCACCAACGACTATTCTTAAACGTTTCAGGGAATTTTTCAAATGAGAAAAAACTATTTTCTGCTTATCGGTCTGGTTTTTCTGGTGCTTTTCGGATTGGCGGCCACAACTGCGCAAGCTGCCGGTACGTGGGGAGATTTGCTTGAGAAACTCGAAAAAGACGGATTCGAACGTTCCTCGATGCAAAAATTGTTTCGCAGATCGAAGATGCGCTACGATCCGGCTCCCATGCGGGGCAAACTGCGGGTATTGCAGAAAAAGTATTTTGGTTCCTACCGCACGCGCCGCGCGCAGCAAGCCTTGTCCCGGCTGGGGTACGCCACAGG
Organism: Desulfovibrionaceae bacterium; assembly: GCA_963677785.2. GTDB lineage: Bacteria > Desulfobacterota > Desulfovibrionia > Desulfovibrionales > Desulfovibrionaceae. The sequence continues at coordinate 3,259,676 of CAXXDH010000003.1, forward strand.
AAAAGTAGACGGCGCATATGGTGCGAAAACCGCCGCGGCCATCAAGTCCTATCAGAAAAAACGCGGACTGGATGTAGACGGGGTGCCCTCCGACGCCCTGTTCGACGCGCTTGCCAAGGACCTGAACCAACCCGCAAAGACCGGATGGAGAAAAAGCGTCTACAAAGCCGTACGCAGCCAGCCGCGTCTGGCCGAGGCGCGCGAGTTCGTCATTGCCCACTGGCCCGTGTTTCATGCCATGGCCGAACAATACGGAGTGCCCTGGGAGGTGGTGGCGGGGATTCTGGCCGTGGAAACCCGTGTCGGCCATTTTCTGGGCACGCGTTCGCCCCTGGTCACTTTGGCGAGCATGGCCTCGTGCGACGACCTTGCCTGCGCAAAGACCTATTTCCGAAAAGGGTCGCTTTCTTCCGAAGAGCTGGCCTGGCTGAAAAAGACCGTACGCCTGCGTTCAAGTTGGGCCTATGACGAACTCAAGGCTTTGCTGACCTATTGCGCGAACAATAATCTGGATCCCTTGAACATGCCGGGGTCCATATACGGCGCTTTCGGCATCGGCCAGTTCATGCCCAGCAGCGTGCTGCGTTTCGGGGTCGACGGGGACAAGGACGGCGATGTGGATCTGTTCTCCGTACCGGATGCGGTCTTTTCCGTGGGAGCCTATCTGCATGGCCACGGCTGGAAAGGCGACATGAGCAGTCTGAGCAAAAAAAGGCGCGTACTTTTTGCTTACAACCACAGCCAGCAGTACGTGAATTCAATTCTGGAGGTGGCCGCGCAGATGACACGGGCCTTTGCCTTGCCGGAGATGCAAACAGGCGCGCAGCAGAAAATAGTCCGGGTTTCCGACATTGGGGGACTGCTCAAGGCCTTGGCCCCGGGAACAAGACTGTTGCTGGAGCCCGGAGTCTACGACCTGGCAAAAGCGCGCGGATACGCCGGCAAGTACGTACGCTGCGGACGCAATGCGGAAGGCATGTTGCTCGAACTGCAGGGGCTGCGCAACGTAAGCATCCGGGCTGAGCGGGGCGCACTGTTGACCTCGGGAGGAAAGGGTCTGACCCTGCGTATTTCGGATGCGCGGGATCTGCTGCTGGACGGGCTGGAGGTGACGAGCGGTTCCGGGAACGCGGCCTTGCTGGACCTGCAGCGCTGCAGCCGGATTTCCGCGGTTCATTGCCGTTTGCAGGGCGGTAGTGTGCGCTGCGCGGGCTGCAAGAAAATAACTCTGGCCAATACGCTGCTGCATTCGCTGCAGGAACCGGGGTTGCAAATGGTGGATACGCAGACCGTAGTGCTGCGGAACATGGTCATCCGTTCGGCCCGATCCGACGCCTTGCTGGTACTGCGCAACACAACCGGACTGGAGGTGGCGCGTTGTTATTTCCACGACAACGGGCAGTCGAGGAAAAAAGGCGCGTTGTTTGAAATAATCAGTGGCGGCACAGGAAGCGAGATGCGTGATTCGTGTCTGATGGACAACCGTTTTGCCGTGTTTTCAACCCAGCGGGGGCTGCCGCGTACGACGGGCAACTACTTGCGGGGCAATTCGTTTAAAGCGCCATGATAGGGGAGCGTTTACCGTAAATTACGCAACCAATCGTGACTGTAGTTTTCCGTGTTACGATGACTGAAGGACCGTTATTAAAAGGTCCTTCAGCCGTCTGAATCATCAGTTTTTATTTTCCAGAAGAATCGAGCCGCTGTTTTCCTTGATTTTCCAGCCGTGTTGCTCGAGTTGTTTGCGCGCCGTGTCGCTGAACCGGCCGGTGACCCAGAACAGTTTCCTGCCGTCCTTGATATGCAGCTCTTTGGCTTTGGCGTCCGCGGCATTGATGAATTTTTCGAGCTGGGGCGACCAGATAACGTAATCCAGAGGCGTATTGAATAGCAGGTTGCCTTTGGCGGTCACGGCCAGGGCAACGTTGTTGAGCGCAACGAACCGCTCAAGGCGTTCGACTTTTCTGTCGTAGGCCAGCTGGAGATCCGCCATACGCTGCAGCAGATAGGCCTGGTTGGGCGTGTTGGGGAACATGGCCAGATTCAGAAACGCCATGCGGTCCTTGGTGTTTTTCAACTCATCCAGGGCCGCCACCAGCAGGGTCTGGTCGGTTGGCGAATAGATGTTTTTGTTGATAAAGGCGTCAGCCATGTCCTCATTTGCGCCCATACGCAGCAGTTTTTCGCGGTTCATGATACGCAGGTCCGTGGGCGGTTTGCTGCGGAGCGCGTCATTGAGCTTTTTGCCTGTCCCTGACGTGGCCAGAATCGTTCCCGCGGTTCCGGGCACGAAAGCCAGGGCCGCGCCCACCCCAAGACCGCCGAAATAGTCTGCACGGGCCACGTACGCGAGCTCATCCTGCAAGGGCTTGTTGCGCGTGTAGGGATCAACACCGTAATCCACGGCGATTTCACGCTTGGTTTTTGAATATCCGGCGATGTTTTCCAGCGCGCTGCCTTCGGTATCGCTTTTTTTGCTGTGCATGGCCTCACCGGCCCTGTCAAAGACCTTGCCCAATCCGGAAATGGCGCCTTTGACGGTTTCTTCCGGCTTGGTAAACAGATTCACCAGGCCGTTGACCGCGCCTTCGCCCGCTTCGGCAGCGGAGTCCGTGGCGACCTTTTCGGTGTTGGCCTTGCGCAAGGCAGCAATGGCTGCCAGTTCGGGAATCAGTTTGCCCAGCGACATGGTTGATACCGGGGTGAACGTACCGAAGGGCGAGGTGACAGTATACTGGTTGGTGAATCCGTTATTGACGACGGTTTCCGAAACTTCAAAATAGGGCCCTTTGCGCATTTTTTTCGGAAGAATCCGGGAAGCCTTGAGCTTTGGAGGCTTTTCGTAGGCGCGCCCCATGGCGGGCAAGGCGGCAAACAAGAACAAAACGGCCGGGAGAATCAATAGGAAACGGTAACGCATGGTGATCTCGCAGTGTTTTCAGTTAATGGCAAGCACCATGTTCTTAACAGATCGACGAAAAAAAACGCAAGAGCGAATAGGGGCTGTCTCTAAATTATTGTCTGCTGGGTTTGGCCAGAATTCCACCATGCTGCGTTTTCAGAAGAAAATACGCCTCGACGTAGAAGCAACGCCTGCGGCCCATTTTATCTTCAGCTTTGCCCATTGAATTTCTTGCTCAAACTCACGACAAAAATAATTTAGAGACACCCCTAGAGTAAATTAGACGTTGTCTCCGGAATCCTGGGCAGGCGGATGCAGCAGTCCGAGAAGCAGGCAATAGAGCCAGCAGACCTGCGGATGCAGCAAACCGTCATAGACTTGAAAGTGCAGGAGCCCTGCCGTCAGGGGTATGAAAAGAGTGATGGGATGCGGGTGCAGCAGGCCGCCAGGGGGGGAGTGCGCCGCTTTGCGCAGCGTTTTGAGCATTCGGAGATACAAGGCGGCAAGGGCCGAAGCGAGCAACAGGGCGAACGGAAAGCCTAAAGAAGAAGCGAATGTCAGGAAAATGTTTTCCGAAACCCGGATGCGCTTCAGGGTCCAGGCAAATTTTTCCTTGGTCACATGCGGATAATGGATGGCGTAATTTTGGAGATAATCTTCGCGTTTGGCAAACAATCCCGCGCCGAGCAGGGGATGCTCCATGGCGATATGCCAGGAAAAGGGGTAGTTTTCCAGGCGGTAATAGGCGGGTTCGCCGGTGAGCTTCATGCGTTTTTCCGGAAAGAGCGCGAAATAACCGGCGCCGATGACAATGAACACAGCCGCGGCTACGAGAAACCAGCGCAAGGGGACGAAGCCGAACGCCAGCGCCACGCCGGTCACGGCAATGGGCATGAACACGGCCGAGCGCAGCCCGCTGAGAAAAAAAATGAAAAAGCACACGCAGATAAGCAGCAGACCGATGGTCCGCTGCGGGCGCTGCCTGGAAAGCAGCAGGGCCAGCGGGGCAAAGGACAGCAGCAGTCCGACGCTGACCTGGGGGTGGCGAAATTCGTCAAAAAGATGGTGAACGCTGCCGTAGCCCAGGTAGCCGATGATCTGCATTATAAGAAATATTGCGAACAGTCCGGCGCAGAAAAGCGTAAAGTGGGCTCTTGAAAGGGGCGTACGCAACAGCAGGCGCGCGCACCAGTACCCCCCCATTCCGGAGCTCAGCAAAACAAGCCCGCGAAACAGCGAATGATAGGGAATGGGGCTTGTCAGCGCGCTGCAGCAGATCAGAATGGTCAGGGACAGCGAGATACCCACCTCGAAACGATTCGGACGCGCTTTTTTTTTGTCCGCCAGAATCCAGGCGGAAACAAGACTCAGGGTGCAAAGAACACCGGCGAATAGATTAACGTGCCGGCTACCGGCAATGATGAAGTAAGGCTGGCGGACAACGGCCTGAAAGGTGGTGAACAGCATGACGGCCAGGGCGCATTTTTCCCTGGACGCAAGATCAGAAAAACAGCGACCCGCGCGCTGTAAAAACGAGTTGTAGAGCCTGGTCATCGGGCGATGCTACCTTACGCAGACGCCTGGAAAGGTTCATTGCCCGGCGCCGAAAGTCTGTTACCAGTGTTATTCGAGTCCCAGCTGGGAAAGCAGGTCGTCGATGTTGTCCTGGGAAACGTCCGTGACAGGCCCCTTGAGTTCGCTGACTTTTTGTTTGGTTTCCCTCTGGAGTTCGTCCAGGTCCTTGTCCGGGGCTTCCTCTCTGGCTTTGATGATCAGACCGGTGGACATGTACAGATCAAAAACAATGGTCTCGATTGTCTTCAGAGCGCCGATGATTTTTTTGATCCGTTGTCCGGTCAGATCCTGGAAGCTCAATGAGGTCATGATATTGATAAGGTTTTCGCCTAGTTCGTCATTGATAGAGATGAGTTCGCTGATGGCGGGATTGGAGCGCCGGGTTTTTCTGAGACCGTTGAGATGTTCGGAAGCCTGGTTCTGCAGTTCGATATGCTTTTCCACGATATCCATAATTTCAAAGGTGGCTTTTTCGATGGTCTGCAGAATTTCATCAAGTTGTTCCGAGGCTTCGGAAAAAAGTTTGTCCGCACGCTGCTGCGTCATGGCTGCGGAAGAATTCTCGGGTTTGGTTGCGTCTGAAATTTCTTTGTAAATGGATTGCAAGCCCGTACGCATGTCGTCGCTGATACGGCGATAGAACTCGCTTTCGACAAGGGCCTTGGTCAGATTGACGCTCAGTTCTTTTTCGATGATTTCGCTGACGGATTTCTGGATACCCTCTACGACCTGTTGGGTGACCTGTTCCATGATCTGATTCATGAGTTTCTGCTGGTCAATCATATGCCCTCCTGTTTTTCAGAGCGTCGGGGGGAAAGAGGCTTCAGGCCCATTTTTTTTCCCGAATGATGCGTCGTTCTTCCTGAATGACAAATCGAACCACTGTTTCCAAATCCTGTTCCCGAATGCGCGTGAAATCGAGGCGCCAGAATGTTTCGTCCGTTACATCGCCAACATCTGCGCCAGCATCTGCAAAGTCCGCGGGAGAAAGCTGGGAAAGCCTGCCTATGGCTCCGGCAAGGCGCAAAGGGATACGGCAAAGGACGAGGATGACCTCGACGTAGGTTCCTTCAGCAAAAGGGTGGTTGCTTCTGAAGCTCAATCCTGCTCCGCCAACTTCCGTACAGCGGGCTTCAATGGGAAAAGCCTGACGCAATTCATCCATGGAAAGCATTCCAAGGATGCTGTCAAGCTTGTTGTTCATTTCTATTAAAAAAGAGGCCACAGCCTCGGTGAGGCCGGAACTGAGCGAATTTTCCAGGGAGTCATGCGCAAAAGCCGTGAACTCGTAATACCGCGATGGACTGTCCGCCTGGGGCAAATTTCGCAGCCAGACCGGCAAGTGGGTTGTAATGCTGGAATATTCGCGGCTTTTCGGCGTCATTACCAGTGTCCGTTTTCAAGCTCCAGCTGCATGGCCTTGACAGGGCAGATACGTACGCACAACCCGCAGGCGGAACAGCGTTCGGTTTCATGAATGATGGTATACTTCGTCTTGTCCATCCGCAGAGCTCCATTGGGGCAGATGGCGGTGCAAAGACCGCAATTGACGCAGATATCCTTGTCTCGAAAAATTTTCTGGGCGGGATCGCTGATTTTGATGCCGCGTTCCTTCAGATACGCAATGCCCTTGCGGCAGTTTTCTTCTTCCCCTGTTATTTCAATGGTCATGAACCCTTCCTTGCGGGGAGTTATTCGTGCCTCGAGCATGCTGAAATTGATGTCGTAAAGCCGGACAAGATTGCTGATCACGGGCTTGTCGACCATATCCGAAGGAAAGTTGAGGATAATAATTTTTCGATAGGATTTGATGATATCATTCATGATGTTGGTCCAACCGGGCCCCGAGTGCCAGGGACTCGAATCAGTTTGAATTTTTCAGAAATTCCTCTGCGCGTTGGGCTTCCGGAGTGTTGGGATACTTCTTGATGAGGTCGTTGAGCACAACCCTGCCGGCTTCCGTACGCTTGATGATGATGAACGAAATTCCCTGCTTGAGCATGGCGCTGCGGTATTTCGGACTGTTCGGGTATTTGTGGATGATCTCATTGTAGGAGAGAATGGCTTTGGGATAATCGCGCATCTGATAGTAAGATTCGCCCTGCCAGAAAATGGAATTGGAAGCCAAAGAGTTTTGAGGATATTTTTCCGCAAATTCTTTCCAGGAGGCCTGGGCGCCCTGGTAATTTTTTTCATTGAATTGTTTGAGAGCCTTGTCGTACAGCGCCTGGGCGGGGTCCACCGGAGGTTGCACGGGCGTGGTGGCCACCGGCGGGGTCGTGGGGGTCACCTGGGGCTGGGTCGGCGTAGTTCCGGGCTGCATGCCCGGTGCCGTCAGTTCGGGACCTGCCGGATAGGTGGGTTCCGGGGCTCTGACTTCAAGGCGGCGGTTCAGCTCGTTGACGCGGCCTTCCATCTTGTTCAGCCGGGCACGCAGCTGGTCGATTTGCAGGGATTGGTCTGCTTGGGTTTTACGGAGTTGTTCAAGACTATTGAGCCGTTGCTCCTGCGCCATGGTGCGGCTTTGCAGGGTCTGAACATCATCGGCTCGTGCGCAGGCTCCCAGAAGCAAGGCCACGCAGGCCGGCAGAACAATGGATTTAAGTAACTTCATGGGCTACTCCCTTGCAACGTAGAGGGTTTTCAGTGTTGTTGCGATGTTTGCATACTCAATGGGTATCCGGTTGCTGCGGCTCGGTTTTTTTGCTTCGGCGCATGCCGAATAACAGATAGCCCAGGCCGCCAAGCACAGGAATGAAGATGGCAATGCCGATCCAGATCATTTTTTCCTGCACGCTTGGGAAGTCTCGATTGTAGACATGCCAAATAGACCACAAATTCGGTACGATGGGAACTAAAAATAACGCCAGGTACAAGACAAGGTACTCTGGGGGCTGTTTTGAGAGAAAATCAAGTAAAGGCATTCAGGCAACTCCGCGAAGATTACTTACGGGCATCCTGGCGGTACAGGGCAATGATCAACAACCCGGCCCCGACGGTGATGGCGCTGTCGGCAACGTTGAAGGCCGGCCAATGGTAGGCCCCAACGTACACGTCCAGAAAGTCGACTACCAGTCCCGTATGCAGGCGATCGACAAGGTTACCCACAGCGCCGCCAAGGATCAAGCCCAGACCGGCGAGAAAAAAGGGACCGGCGGTTTTGCTAAGTTTGACAATGAACAGGATAACGAAAACGGCCAGAATTTTGATGCCGATGAAAAAATACCGCTGCCAGCTGATGTCGCTGCTGTTCAAAAAGCCAAAGGCCGCCCCCCGGTTCAGTACGTACACGAGATCGAAGAAATGGGGAATGACCTGAACAGGCTTTCCCGGGGCGATCGTACGCACCACCCAGAATTTGGTCAGTTGGTCCAGCAGAACTATCAGGCCGGCCAGCGGTACCACGCGCAGCAAGCGCGCGCCAAAAGTGTCTTTCACGCTACCATCCGTTATTCGTCGTCATCCAGTGGAAGATCCTTGATAACGGCCGCGCACCTTGGACAAATATCGGGACGCCGCGGGTCACTGCCGAGTTCTTCGCTCAGCGTCCAGCAGCGGGCGCATTTTTCTCCACCGGCCGGGAACACGCCCACCTTCAAGCCGGGCAGTTCTTCGGACGCATGGCTTTGATCGTCCGCCTGCTCCAGCGGCAGGAGTTCGACCTTGGATACGATCAGGACTTCTTTGAGGTTCGCACCGCTGGCGGCAACCGTCTGCTGCAGCGCCTCATCCATGTACAACAGCACGCGGGCGTCCAGCGAATGGCCGATGGTGCCGGATTTGCGGTAGGGCTCGATGGCTTTGGTGACTTCGGAACGAATCTCCGCAATGGTGTCCCAATTGGTCCGTTCATCCTGCGGGATACGCAGGCTTTCCGGATCAATGGTCGTGGTGGCGAAAATGGTCTGGCCGTGTCCGCCTATCTTCAGGCTGTCCGGGAGGTGCTGGTAGGCCTCTTCCGACGTGAAGCTGAGGATGGGGGCCATGCCCTGGAGCATGACCAGCAGAATCTTCCAGAGAGCAGTCTGGGCCGAACGGCGTTCGTTGCTGTCCTTGCCCGAGACGTAGAGCCTGTCTTTGATGATATCCAGGTAAAAGGCCGAGAGCTCGGTTACGCACAGGTTGTGGAGCGTATGAAAGGTCTTGTAGAATTCAAAGGCCTCATACCCTTCAGCCATTTTTGCCTGAGCTTCGCCGGCGATGGACAGGGCGTAGCGGTCGAGGGGCAGCATTTCCTCAAAGGCGATGGCGTTCTCCGGGGTAAAGTCGTTGAGATTGCCCAGGATGAAACGGCAGGTGTTGCGGATGCGGCGGTAGGCGTCGATCAGACGGCTGAGGATTTCATCCGAAATCCGGATGTCTTCCCGGTAATCCACCGAGGCCACCCAGATACGCAGGATCTCAGCGCCGTATTTGTCGATGATCTCATGCGGAGCCACAACGTTGCCGACTGATTTTGACTGCTTTTTTCCTTCGCCGTCCACCACATATCCGTGGGTCAGCACCGAGCGGTAGGGGGCACAGCCGCGCGTACCCATGGCGGCCAGCATGGAACTGTGGAACCAGCCGCGGTGCTGGTCCGAACCTTCCAGGTACATATCCGCAGGAAATGTGCACTCCGGGCGCTGTTCGCAGACCGCGGCAAAGCTGGTGCCCGAGTCGAACCAGACATCCAGGATGTCGGTTTCCTTTTTCCAATGGATGCCGCCGCAATGCGGACATTTCAAACCTTCGGGAACAATGTCTTCCATGGGCGCGTCGAACCAGTAGTCGCAGCCCGTGGGGTAGTCGGCGAATTTATCAACAATGGAGTGGACCCAGTCGGATTCGAACCAGGCCGTGTCGCAGTCTTCACAAAGCAGCGCCAGAATGGGCACGCCCCAGAAACGCTGGCGCGAAATGCACCAGTCCGGGCGCATGGCGATCATATTGTGGATACGCTCTTTGCCCCAGGAGGGGATCCAGGTGACCGCGTTGTTGATGGCATCCAGAGCTTTGACGCGCAGTTGGTTGGTTTCTATGGAGATAAACCACTGGGTGGTGGCGCGGAAGATGACGGGTTCCTTGCAACGCCAGCAGTGCGGATAGGAGTGGGTGATTTTTTGTTCCGCCACCAGATGGCCGCGTTCCTTGAGCAAGGCAATGACTTTCGGATTGGCGTCCCAGACGTTCAGTCCGGCGAAATATTCCACCGAGGGCAGGAATTCGCCCGCGTCGTTGAGCGGCGAAAGGACTTCCAGGCCGTATTTGAGTCCGGTTTCATAGTCGTCGCGTCCATGTCCGGGAGCGGTGTGCACGCAGCCCGTACCTGTTTCCAGCGTGACGTAGTCGGCCAGCACAACAGGGGATTTGCGGTCGTAGAACGGATGTTCGGCCTGCAGGTTTTCCAGTTTGTCGCCGTTTACTTTTTCCAGGACCGTCGCGTCTTCCATGCCGCCGACTTTGATGAAGTTTTCCACCAGATCTTCGGCCAGGACATACTGCGACTCGCCATGCTGCAGCAACACATAGCTGAACTCCGGATGCACGGCCACGGCCATGTTGTCCGGAAGGGTCCAGGGCGTGGTGGTCCAGATGACGATATAGGCTGTGTCCGGAGTCGCCTTGGAAAAAACATCGGTGAGTTTGGCGTCGGGCAAGGGAAAACGAACATAAATGGAAGGCGAGGTATGATCAGCGTATTCCACCTCGGCCTCCGCCAGGGCGGTCTGGCAGGAAAGGCACCAGTGAATCGGTTTTTTCCCGCGGAATACGGCGCCTTTGCCCATGAAATTTCCCAGCTCGCGCGCTGTGGCGGCTTCGTAGGCGGGCCGCATGGTCAGGTACGGGTCGTCCCAGACGCCGAATACCCCCAGGCGTTTGAATTCCTCGCGTTGGATATCAACGAATTTCGTGGCGTAGTCCCGGCACGCCTGGCGGATGGTCTTGGCCTGCTGGTCTTTTTTGGAGCCCAGCTCTTTTTCCACCTTGTGTTCGATGGGCAGGCCGTGGCAATCCCAACCTGGTACATATTCGGCTTTGTAACCCGCTAAATTTTTGGATTTGACGATAATATCCTTGAGAACTTTGTTCAGGGCGGTGCCGAGGTGAATATTGCCGTTGGCGTAGGGCGGTCCGTCGTGCAGCACATAGGTGCCCTTTTGATTATTGACGGCATTCATTCTGTCGTAAGCCTTGACTTTTTCCCAAAACTGAAGGGTAACGGGCTCGTTCTTCGAAAGGTTGGCCTTCATGGGAAAGGTCGTTTTGGGGAGGTGCAAAGTTTTTTTATAGTTGCTCATCGCCCTGTATGTTCTCCTTAATGATATTGCTTCGAACGCTCCGGTACAATTTTCGGAGCAGAGGCCGCAGGCACGCCGGGTGCCGGCGGCAAGGCGGATTTGTAAGCAGTGCCCGCCGGATACTACGCGGTCTGCTTGCTTATAAAGCACTCAAAGATGGTGCATAAGACCGATAAAGTCAAGAACGAATGGCCTGGGGGATTCAGCGGGCCATAGCATTCCGGGCAGTTTTCAAGTGAAATGAGAGAATAGCAGTTTGTTCGAAAAAGCGAAAGATATACTGTATGATTATTGGATGATATGTTACTATAACATAGCTGGGGAGGGCTGAGACGGATCTGGAAAATGATCTATCGAAAGATGTCAAAGGGGGGAGCTTGATTTGTAGTCTGCATAGGCGCAGTCAGATTTTTTTATGGAATGTCACTACTGTCCGGTTAAATTTGCAAGCCGTAACAAACTAGAATCATAGTCATTTGAGTCACTTTTCTGTGGAGGTCTGAATAGTTCTATCAATGCGATACGGCCGAATACGTTCACCTGAAGCAACTGGAGCATTTGCTGAACGCTCATGCCTATTCGGGATGTGAACCGGATGTAAGCTGCAATAAGGTACACGATCAGGGCCGTATATATTTGGGTCAGGACAGCATTTTCAGAGTTGCCGACAAAGCTTTTAATCTTCAGGTTCTGTTTGATTTCCTTGAAGAAAAGCTCAATCTTCCAGCGTTCTTTGTAAATGTCGGCAATGGTCTTCGGGGCCAGTTTGAAGTTGTTCGTCAGGAACTTGTAATGCTTGCCGGTCTCCTGATCTTTGAACCCGACGCGACGGAGCTTGAGTTTTCCGTTGGCTGTGGCGACTTCAATGATCTGGTCGGAAGTCACCCCAAGCTTTCTATTGACTGCCTGGCGTTTGACAACCCGATAGGAAGCATTGCTTTTTTGCCGGGTGACGAAGTGAACGCCTTGCTTTCCCAAGAGGTGGAACCATCTGTAATCGTTATATGCCTTGTCGAAGGCGACGATGGACCCCTTGGGCAGGGTGAGAGTTTTTGCAACGCTGAGGTCATGCTTTTTGGCCTCGCTCACGCAAACGAACGCAGGGATATGACCGTCATGATCAAGCAGTGTGTGCATTTTGACCCCGCCTCGTTTGCTTCGGAAGGAAGCCCAGGGGAAGACCGACAAACACAAACTGATTGTGGAGGAGTCAAGGCTCATCAGTTTGGATTTGAAACGGAACTTATGCTTGGGAGCATGAGGCGCACAGCGACGGTACATCTCCCCGAACAAGGCCTGGAAAAAGTCCGATGGCCGCTTGTTGTTCGCGTCTGAAAAAGTCGAACGAGAAACCGGCTTGAGCCCGAGATGGTAGAGCCTTTTCGGGGCTGCTTGCAGATTTCTGATGCAGTCCCGCATGCTTTTCCGCCCGGAGAGTTGAATGAACACGAGACAGACGAACTGGTTCCAAAAGCCGAAGGTTCGGGGCTGTCGTCCCGTAAGGTGCTCACGCTCCAAGCGTTGAAAAACATGTCTCGGGATGAAAGATAGCATTTGATTCAGGATTGAGTTATGGTGAGCCACGTCCAAAATCTCCTTTGTTATGTATTGCTTAGACACCAATTCCATAACATATTTCCTGGAGATTTTGGACTTTTTTATTTTACGTTAACCGGACAGCAGTGATGGAATGTTTATACTGAGGAGCAGGCACCCTGCAGCGGACTGCTACGGGGAAAAGATGTCCATAGCTTGTCCGGGACAAGTTTCATGGAGGAGTTTTTATATAGTTTTATTGTGCTGTATTACGCGCGTCAAATAAAAAGCGGGAAATAGTGACACGGGAGATACTATCAGGTCTCAGTAATTCAAGTTTATTTGCCTTGTCACGATCTAGCTGTTTTCATTGGACAAAGATTGCCACTTATGTCACTGTCAAAAAAAGATTTTAAAAAACAAGCCACAACGCCATTTTGCGGGGGGATTCCAAAATTGTGTCTGCTCAAAAAAACGCTTAGCAAGTTTGCGAAGAAGATTTGTTATTTTTGCTGGTTACAAAAATCTTGAAAAAAGATATACTACTGAAACATCTAAACCAGTTTTTTTGCCAAAAAGATAAGGAGCCCGGAGTGATAACGGTTGTGATAGTGGATGACTCCGCGTTTATGCGCAAAGCGTTGAGCACCATGCTTGAAAAAGACCCTGAAATTAAAGTGGTGGCCACTGCGAGGAATGGAGAAGAAGGGCTTGAAATGGTCCGGCGGCATAATCCTCAGGTGGTGACTCTTGATATAGAAATGCCCCGGATGAATGGACTTACCGCCTTGAAGCATATCATGATGGAAATGCCGCGGCCGGTTTTGATGATCAGTTCGTTGACAACGGAAGGGGCGGAGGCGACGTTGAAAGCCATGGAACTGGGAGCGGTCGATTTCATCCCCAAACAACTTTCCAAAGTTTCTTTGGACATCATCAAGATCGAAGAAAACCTGCGCGCCAAAGTAAAAGAAATAGCCAAACGCAAATTTCGTCCCCCCATGCGGCGGATGCATTCTCGCTCCGGTTCGGTTGCCGTCCCAGGGAAAAGCGGAGAGGGAGCGGCCTCTTCTGCCCAGCGCAAAAAGTATGTCATTCCAAGGGGAGGGCGGGTGGTACGCGATATAGTCGCCATAGGCGTGTCCACTGGCGGGCCTCCGGCAGTACAGAAAGTGCTTTCAAAATTTCCTGCAGGTTTTCCTGCAAGCATTCTCATCGCACAGCATATGCCGGAAGCGTTTACCGGTCCCTTTGCCAAGCGGCTGGATTCTCTTTGCCGGCTCAATGTGAGAGAGGCTGAAGCTGTGGAAAAATTGCAGCCCGGCACGGTCTATGTCGCCCCTGGCGGCAAGCACCTTTTGCTGGACCAGAAACTTGGCCGCATGGAAGTGGTGGTCAGTCCGGAGCCGAGCAGCGCGTTGTATAAGCCCTCGGCGAATGTTTTGGTCAGTTCGGTGGCGAAAAAGCACGGACGGCGTAGCCTGGGAGTCATACTGACCGGTATGGGCAATGACGGGATGGAAGGAATACGTGAATTAAAGCGCGCCGGGGGCAGGGCTCTGGCGCAAAATGACGCTTCATGCGTTGTGTACGGAATGCCCAAAGCAATTGTGGATGCAGGCTTGGCCGATGACATAGTTGATATTGAAGACATGGCAGACGCGATCATGGCGAACGTGTACGGAAACTGATCGCCAAACCGTTTGGGGAGCGAGGACTCGATAATGTGTGGACAAGAGTCGATTCTTGAAATGTTGCAGAGCGACGAGCCGGAAAATATCAGGGCCGGAGCCTTTGCTGCCGCAGAAGCACCCGACACCGAGTATGTGCCTTTTTTGGTCCAACACTTGAAAAGTCGCAATCTGGGTGTTCAGGAGGCTGCAGACATGGCTCTGCGTAAAATCGGCGGACCTGAAACAGTACAGGCGGTCGTCCCTCTGCTCCGGTCGGACGATGCGCCGGTACGCAATCTGTCCATGGATATTTTGCGCGAAGTAGGGGGGACGGATTTCGACATCCTGGCCACACTGCTGCAAGATGAAGACCCGGATATCCGGATTTTTATAGCCGACATTATGGGGTCCACCAGGAATGCACGGGCGGTGGAGCACCTGTGCAAAGCCTTGCTGCGGGATCCGGAAGTGAACGTACGCTATCAGGCCGCGGTCAGCCTGGGCGAGCTGGCCAACAAGGAAGCCTCCGGCTGTCTGGGGCAGGCCATGAGCGATGAAGAATGGGTACAGTTCGCCGTTGTCGAGGCCTTGACCAAAGTCCGGGACGAGTCTTCCATCAATGCGCTGCTGCGTTCTCTTGACAGCAGTACGGAGCTTGTCTGCTCCATGATTATCGATGCGCTCAGCGAAATGGGCAACATCAAGGTGGTCAATGTGCTGCTGAAAAGGCTGGAGAGTTCGCCTGGCGCATTACGCAATAAAATAGTCCGGGCCGTAGTTCAGATCATGGGGGGAAAAGCCTTGACTCTGCTTTCCGGCACGGAGCGGGAAAATTTTCGGATGTACGCGCTGGCCGCTCTCAATGATGAGGATGAGGAAATTCAGGATGCAGCCATTGAAGGGCTTTCCTCGGTGGGGGGCGCAGGCGCCGCCAAAGCTATTCTGGAGCTTGCCGAAGCTCTGGATCCGGTCAATGACCTGGAACGCCTTGAAATGATCATGCCGTATCTGGCCGGTATCGACGCCTTGCCGGTTTTTGAACGGGAAATTCTGGAAGGAACCTGGAAGGGAGCGCTTGTTGCCGTCAAGGTTTTGAATTTGCGCAATAATCCAACTGAAACCACCATGCTGATGGAAACGTTTTGGGACAAGGATAGAGACCTGCAGCGGGAAATGGCGCTGACGCTGTCTCATATTGCCGGCCCTGATGCCAGACCCTTTTTCCGTGAACTGTTGGAAAAGCATAAAGATGGGGACGTCATCAAAGCAGGACTGATGTTCCTTGGCGACAAGATTCGCAATCCGGAAGACAGCGATTTGCTCTTTTCTTTTGTCGATCATCCTTACGATGATGTGAAAGAGGTTGCCCTTGACGCCTGTATCGCAATGAATGGACCGGCGATGACGGTTCATTTCAAAGAGCTTTTCGCCAGCCCCGAACCTATTCACCGGTTCATGGCCACATATGCGCTGGGCCGCTTGGGCTTGCATGAGAATATTGAGGAAATAAAATCCGCGCTGGAAGATGAAGTTCCTGATATCCGAAAAATCGCCGTCAAGGCCTTAACCGGCGCTGATGATTGTCCTGATTTCGACCTTTCACTCGTTTTTCCACGACTTTCCGATGAAAACCGCGACGTGCGCCTTGCTGTAGTCGAGCTGCTTGGGGAATGCCTGAACGAGGCTTCCATAAGTCATTTGTTCACTGCCCTTGACGACGGCGATGACTGGGTGCGGATACGGGCAGTGGAAGCTCTGGCCCAGGGCGAGGTCGTCAGCGCGTCTTCCAGACTCGTCCCCTTGCTCTCAGATCCCAACAAACTTGTGGCTCTGAAAGTTATTGAGGCTTTGGGGAGTCTGGGCGGACAAACGGCCTTTCGATCGCTTCTTGATGTGGCCAGCAGCGACGACCTGGAACTTCAGGCCGCTGCTGAAGAGGCTCTGGAACACATAAAAGTCAGGGAGGAGGACTAGATGGCCTCCTTGTTTTCGGAAGCGTCTTCTCTGCGGAAGACAATCAAGATTTCAGATGAAGAGTTCGGACAGCTGCGGGATTTTATTTATGACCAAAGCGGGATATACGTTGCCGACAATCGCAAATATCTGCTTGAAAATCGTTTGGCCAACCGCTTGAAAGCGTTGAACCTCAAAAACTTCGGCGAGTATTATTATTTTTTACGTTACGATCCGGGAAAACGCACGGAGCTGTCCCGGTTGTTCGAATCCGTTACCACCAATGAGACCAGTTTTTATCGCAATCCACCGCAATTGAAGGTCTTTCAGGACAAGATCCTGCCGGAAGTATTGGATTTGCAAAGAAAGCAGAATTTGAAACGGCTGAATATCTGGTCCGCCGGATGTTCTACCGGAGAAGAGCCGTACACTCTTTCCATGATTCTGAATGAAGCCTTACGTACGGAACTGCTCAGGTGGAACATAAAAATTACGGCCAATGATTTATCCGAAGCCGTGTTGAAAGCCGCACGCAAAGGGCTATACAATGAATATACGCTACGAACCACCCCAAAGGAGGTAGTGGCTCGCTACTTTCAAAAGGACGCAAATGTTTATAAGGTAAAATCCGAAGTCAAACGGTTGGTCTCTTTCGGACAGATCAACCTGAGTGACCGGATGGCGTTACGCAGGGTGGAGCGCTCGCAGATAGTCTTTTGCCGCAACGTGATCATCTATTTTGATGATGAAATGAAAAAGAAAGTTATTTCAGCTTTTTATGATAATCTTTTGCCGGGCGGCTATTTGATTATCGGACACTCGGAATCCCTTCACAACATTACCAGGGCGTTCAAACCGGTGCATTACCCTGGGGCCATTGTGTATAAAAAAGAATAGGGGTGCCGATGGGCTTTTGTCAGGGAGAGCGTGAAAAACAGTTTTCCACAAGCAGGGAGAGCGGTGTTGCGGGCTAAAGTGCTGCCGGTCGCAAATCAGAAAGGCGGAGTGGGCAAAACCACTACAGCGCTTACTTTGGGAGCGGCTCTCGGCCATTTGGGCAAAAAGGTCCTGATAATGGACCTTGATCCGCATATCAGTGCGTCCGTTCATCTGCAGTATTATCCGGAGCGGCTGGAGGTTACCGCCTATGATATATTCAAGGCGCAACCGGACGCTTTGCCCGGACTGTGGAATCAGGCCGTATGTTGGCGCGAAGGCCAGGTTTTTGATTTTGTCCCTGCGAGCATCAGGCTTTCGGAACTGGAAATTGATTTGAGTGCTCGTCATAAAAAGGGTGAGATTCTGACCGGGTGCCTGGATGTGATCCGCGGCTCTTATGACTACATTCTGCTGGATGCGCCGCCGAATGTGGGCATAATCATGATTAATTCGCTTATGGCGGCAGATATGCTGTTGATACCCATTCAGACGGAATTTTTGGCGCTCAATGGAATGCGGCTGTTGTTTGACACAATTCGGACATTGAACAGAGTGCTCGACAAGCCGATACGGTACCGCGTACTGGCAACCATGTTTGACCAGCGGGCGAATGCCTGCCGCAGGGTTCTGGCACTTTTGCGAAAAAAAATGGGAAACCGTATGTTCGAAAATGTGATCCACGTGGATACCAAATTTCGTGAGGCATGCGCCCACGGAATGGTGATTTATGACCTGGCGCCTCAGTCACGCGGTGCAAAGGAATATCTGCAGCTGGCCCAGGAACTGGTGACGACATTATGAGCAAAACTCCGGAAGAGTACCTTGCGGAACAGGAATTCCAGTCTGAGGCCCAGGAGCGTGAAAAAGGGCTCAGCACCCAGGAACGTGCTTTTTTGAAAAAGTACCTTGGCCTGGACGAAAAAGATTTGCTTGAAAAACTGGGTATCGAGGTCCCGCAAGATGCCGTGCCGCTGGTTCCTGAAGAAGATGCCCTTGCTCCACCTTCCGTGCCTGAGGTTGAAGTGCGGATGGAGCCAGCGCCCGTCGCGGACAGCGGCGACACAGCATACGCCGAAGAATCTGAGACCATGGCGCATGCCGACCTTGAAGCCAGGGGCGAGGAGGAGGAGGAACGCTTAGAGGATGAGGGCTTTCTTCCTGATATAGACTTGGCGGACAGCGCGGCCGAACTGACGGAAGAAGATTATGAGGTGGAAGCGGAGCCCGAGACCGCTGCCGCCGAAGCGACGCTTGAGGAAGAAGATCCTGAGGCCTTTTTAAAAGGGCAACATGAAATACAACTGGTAAGCATGGTTATCGGCAAGTATGAATACACCATGCCAATAAATTTCGTGCAGGAAGTGGTACGCTACCTTGAGCCGACGGCTATTCCGGAAGCGCCTCCGCATCTGGCCGGAGTGGTCAATCTGCGGGGCAAAGTGACTCCTGTTTTCAAGCTGAGCAAGCTTTTGAACATAAGCGATGAGGAAGCTGCCGGAAAAAATAAATTTATCGTTGTATGCAGACACAAAGGCATGCAATTCGGTTTGCTCGTCCATACGGTGGAAACCATGTACCGTGTGGAGCAGAATGTGATAGAATGGAATATTGAATCCCGAATCGGCGGTAATATTGAAATAGTGACTGGACTGATGAAAAAAGACGAACTGCTGGTGGGGATCCTTTCCATAACAAGATTGGTAGAAAGAGTTTTGAAGGCCTCCGGAGGAAGTAATGGCTAAACATATTCTGATTGTGGATGATTCCAAAACAGTAAGGAATTTGGTAGCTTTCATTATGAAAAAAGAAGGCTTCAGTGTTACTACAGCGGAAAACGGTCTGGATGGCTTGGAAAAACTCTATTCTGCGGAAAAGGTTGATCTCATCGTGTCGGACGTGAATATGCCGCGTATGGATGGCTTTACGTTCATCAAAACCGTCCGCGAACAAGAGGTGTACAGAGATATTCCGATTGTCGTTCTTTCCACAGAAGGGCAGGAAAAAGATATTCAGACGGGATTAAACCTTGGGGCGAATTTATATATGGTGAAGCCAGCCCAACCCGAAAAACTCTTGAAGAATGTCAAAATGCTTCTCGGATAACGCAGGACGAAGGTGAGATTATGAGCCAGGATTTTAATGATCCTGAAATTTTTGCGGATTTTGTCATTGAGGCCAAAGAGCACCTTGAGACTATCGAGCCGAATCTGCTTGAACTTGAAAAGAGTCCAGACAATTTGGCGCTTCTCAATGAAATTTTCCGGCCCATGCATTCGCTCAAGGGGGCATCTGGTTTTCTCGGTTTAAACATCATAAACCGGCTGGCGCACCGCGCGGAAAATATCATGGAAGAGCTGCGTAAAGGGGCCATGCCCGCCACGCCGGAGATTATGGACGTCATCCTTACTTCCACTGATGCGTTGCGTCAGTTGGTGGATAATCTCGAAGCCACAGGGACAGAAGGCGATGTCGATATCGAGCCCATTGTTCAGACTCTGGACGCCCTCCTTGAAGGCGGAGGACGCATCGCCGCAGAAAGCAATCACGCGCAACCGGAACCGGAAGAACCTGCGCAGGAGAATCCGGTTGTCCCAGAGAAACCGGTTGCTCAGAACGCCGGCGAATCCGAAGAGGCTGCATCCACCCCAGAGGTCGCGGAAAACAACCCGTCGGATGCGGAAAACGATAAAGATGGAGACGAAACGCCGCCCGTTGATTTGGAAAGTTACAAACTCACCACTTTTGGTGAGGGGCATCTCAATGATTTTCTTGAAGAAGCTGTTGACAATATCGCGAACCTCAATGATTCGCTTTTGCAACTCGAACAGGATCCCACCAAAGGCGGAGAACTGGTCAACGATACGTTCCGGTATTTTCACAACCTCAAAGGCAACAGCGGCATAATAGGGTTCAAGGAACTCAATGGCTTGACTCACGAGGCTGAGACCTTGCTGAACAAGGTCCGCAAGGGCGAACTGCCATCCAGCCACGGCATGATTGATTTGCTGCTTTCCGCTGTGGACACCATCGAGGCGCTGGTCAACAGAATTGATGTGGAC
The DNA here is from genome assembly GCA_963677785.2 of Desulfovibrionaceae bacterium. Lineage (GTDB taxonomy): Bacteria > Desulfobacterota > Desulfovibrionia > Desulfovibrionales > Desulfovibrionaceae. The sequence goes on from CAXXDH010000003.1 coordinate 3,279,594, forward strand.
AGCGGAGAAGTGACGCCATTCGAGACGGCCAGGCTGGTCAGCCGTTTGCAAAAAGCGGTTGAGGAAGGCGTCCCTGATCCTGAGCCCGCAACCGCGCCTGAACCCGAGCCCGCGGTCGAACCCGCAAATGCTCCCGAAGCCTCTGCGGATGCCGCTCCTCCGGCGGACGATCTTGATGTTGATCCTGAGGACATCAATATTTTTGAAGGAACGATCCGGCAGCAGTTTCAAAACATCGATATTGCTCTGAAGGAGCTTGGCGACAACAGCGACCAATCGGATTTTGTCGACGGACTGTATCGTTCGCTGATCACAGTACAGAATTCTTCCGCCTACATGGGCATGGAAGAGGTCAAGGTATATGCCCAGCGTACGGCACAGCTCGTTGACCAGGCGCGCTCGGCTGGCCTGCCTTTTGATGCCATGCTGGATATTTTGCGGCAGGAATGCTCCATTATCCGGGACATGGTGGATAAGGAAATCGAAACCCTCAAAGCGGCATTGAGTTCCGCCCTCAAGGGCGCTGAACCCTCCGCCCCGGCGGATCAGGCGCCCGAACCCGCTTCGGAAGCCAAGACAGCGGCTTCCCAGGAAGCTGCTCCCGAGCCCAAAAAACAGGATCAGCCGGAAAAAACAGAGGCAGAGCCGCCGAAAGCTCAGGAACCGAAATCCGGGCAGCCCGAAGAGCAGCAAGCCAAGGCCGCCCCCAAAACGGGAGCACAAAAAACAGACGCTCCTGAGACGAAGCAGGAAGATAAAGCTCCTGAAGCTAAGGCAGCTCCCAAAAGTGTTGCCGCCGCTCCGGCGTCGAAACCGGCTGCGGCCGCCAAACCTCCCGTACGTACTGCGGCTCCGCCCGCCCAGGGAGGAGCCGCGCAGAATAAGCCCAAAGTGTCCTCCACCATTCGTGTGGACCATGAAAAGCTGGATCATCTTATGAATCTCATCGGCGAGCTGATCATCAACAGAAACCGCTTTGCCATGCTGGCGCGCAATCTGGAAGACGACAATGCCGATGTAAGCGTCATTGCCCATAATTTGACCGAAACGACCTATGCCATGGCCCGCATTTCCGATGATCTCCAGGATACCATCATGAAAGTGCGGATGGTGCCGGTCCAGACGGTTTTTTCCCGCTTTCCCCGGTTGGTTCGCGATTTGAGCCGCAAGAGCGGCAAGCAGGTCGAACTGATCACCGAAGGTGAAGAGACCGAGCTCGATAAAAGCGTGGTGGAAGTCATTGGTGATCCTCTGGTCCACCTGATCCGCAACTCTGTGGACCATGGCATTGAAAACGAAGAAGTGCGTACGGCCGCCAACAAAGTTCCCAAAGGGACGGTCTGGCTGCGCGCCTATCATCGCGGCAACTCCGTCGCCATCGAAGTCGAGGACGACGGCAAGGGTATTGACCCTGAAAAAATGCGCGAAGTCGGCGTTCGCAAGGGTATCATTACCGCAGAGGAAGCCAAGAATCTGGACGATCGCGAAGCCATGGAGCTGATATTCGCTCCAGGATTCTCCGGCGCGGAAAAGGTCACGGACATTTCCGGCCGCGGCGTGGGTATGGACGTCGTCCGTACCAACATCAAGAATCTCAAAGGCAGCGTGAATATCCATTCCGAGGTGGGCAAAGGCACCAAGTTCACTCTGGTGCTGCCGTTGACCCTGGCTATTATTGATGCCTTGATGGTCAAGGTGGAAGGGCAGTTGTTCGCCATTCCGCTGGACGCTGTTTCGGAAACAACCAAAATCGAAGCTTCCAAGCTGACGGATGTCAACAATCGCAAAGCCGTCACCCTGCGGGGCGAAGTCTTGGGAATTGTGGATCTGCGCGAGCTGCTCGGTATGATGCCCAAAGATCCGCCGGATGAGATTCTTTCCGTGCTCGTGATTCACGATAACGACCGCCGTTTGGGAATTGTCGTCGATAGACTGCTCGAACGGCAGGAAATAGTCATCAAATCATTGGGCGAATACCTTGGAGACCAGCGGGGGCTTTCCGGAGCCACCATCATGGGCGACGGAAGCGTCGTGCTGATCCTGGACCCGCACGAAATCTATCTGATGGCGACATCCAAAGCCATTTAACAACACGTACCTTCTTTCTGGAAAGATCAGAAAAACCCCGCCGCGGTCGTCGACGCAGCGGGGTTTATTGCTATCGAGGAATTATGCGGCGGGAAAGCCGATGCTTTGGGCCAGGGTGATGTGTTGTCCGGGACGGAGGTTCATTTTTTGTGCAAGAAGCTCCGGATCAAAGTAGGCCCGTACGACAGTTGCCAAATCGTTGGCGGCACAGAACAGGGAGATGTTCTGGCTGATGCTCCCCGTGCACATTCCGGAGAAAAGCAGCTTTTTTTCCGCTGTGATTTCCGGCATCCGTTCAAAATCCGACACATAGACCAGATTTACCGGCGCACCGGCCACGTAGTCCTGCTTGCCCGTATCCGCGCGCAGGTCGGCGTCCGTCAGTTTTGTCAGTCCATGGGCGGACGCATTGTACAAAAAAAGCCCGTCTTCCCTGGCGACATAGATATCCATCTCCTGCTGATTTCTGGCTGAAGGAGCGGTACGTTTGCCGGATTCCGGGCGGTTGATTCCATATCCGGCCCAGAGCATCTCCAGCAGCAGAACTTCAGGCAAAGGTCTGGAGGCAAATTCGCGCCTGCTTTGGCGTAGCTGCAAGGTCTGCAAAAGGGTGCAAGTGCCGGCCGCGCGGGCGGGCGATCCAAGACCGCAAGTTGGAGAAAAGGCCGCAGTGCCCTTGGCTATGCCGCGATTGGAGCTTTTGTCCATGGATTTCTCCCATAGTTTGATTTGGTAGTTTGTACTACGCAAGGGGGGGGGTGAGCGCACCTTGCCCGACCACCTGATAGAGAGCATCGAGCGTCGGGAGTGAGGCGGATACATCCTCCATGATGACGAACCAATAGTGTTCCGCTGTGAACAAAACAAGCGGTTCTCGATTACTTTTTGGGCGGCGGAGGAGCCTTTGGCTTTTCTTCAGGGCCAAGCAACAGAGTGGCCTTGTTGGAAAGGTCGTACAGTTTGACCGTTTTTTCCTTACCCGTGTCGCTTATGGTAATTTGGTCCGTCTGGATCTTGAGCAGCTTTTCTCCATTGGGAAGGAGTTCGCCCTGCTTATGCTGGCGGTGTTCTTCCGGCGTCCCGATAACGGCGAACTGTTCTCCCCCGATCCGGATAATGCCGCTCAAACGCCAGATAATCTTGGGTTTGGCTGGAGGCGGGGGGGGCGGAGGTGGAGGAGGAGGTGGAGGAGGGGCTTTTTGGGGTTCTCCGGTTTTATTGTGAAACAAGTTCCAGGGTGCCACTTGAGAATACGCGCTTTCCACTTCTGCGGTGGCATTTGCCCTGGGAAGATTCCATTTTTCTTTGCCTGTATCCACACGGACGCCATGAGGCATCTCCGGGGGAGTGATCAGCCAAGAGGAAATCGTGAAGATTATTCCCACCCAAAGGGCGAATAATACGTAAGGTTTATTTTTCGGAGTGAGTAGTCGCATATCAAGTATGTTGTTGGTCGTAGATTTTCAAGCCGCTGTCAATACAAACTGCTTGTTTCTTGTATTTCAGTTTTGCAATTTGTTTTGGCGCGTTATACATCAAGGCTCCCGGTCTGCCAACATGCCTGGGGCATAGACCGGACTTCAGAGTGATTCTACGTACATGGTGGTGAAAAAAGCGTCCGATGCTGACAGGTTCTGCTGAGAAGTGCTTATGGAAGAGCACCGTTCCTTGGTTCGTGTTGCTGCTCCTGGTGCTCTATGGCGTCGGCCTGGGCATCCGGCTGGCGTCCTTACCGGCTTGGGACTCACCGGAAATGCGGATCCTTGATGCCGCCGGGAATATTTCTCCGCTAATGGCGACTCCGGATGCGTATTATTGGCTTGCGGGCGCTGCCGGCAAGGGGGCAGCCGCAGAGCTCGCGCCCAGTCTTTTTTTGAAGGCGATTTCTGACGGCTCAGGCCTGCAACCGGCGCGTGCGGCCCTGCTGTTGCCAGTCCTGCTGGCCGGCACCCTGGGGCCGTTGCTGGCCTTGTTGTGCCGTTCATTGGGCTTTTCCCTGGCCGGGCTGTACGCGGGGCTTCTTGCCACATTGGCTCCGGCTTTTTTGTGCCGTACGGGGCCGGGCTATTACGACACGGACATGTTGCTCCTCCCCGAAGCCCTGATCATGGCGCTTACCCTGCTTTTTTTGATGCGCGAACGTTGCGGAACAGGCTTTGTCTGGGCCGTACTGTCAGGTGTCGCAATGGGCTGGCTGCAATCCTGGCACAGGCTCTTGCCTCTGTCCAATGCGGCCATGCTGTTTGTGGCCGTTATGCTCGTCCTGGTGCGGACAAGGGGGAACAAACCCGATGTCCTGCTGCGTCTGGCACTTTTTGCCGCCAGTCTTTTTTTTTCCTGGCAGGGGAGTCTTCTGGCCGGATCGATAGTCCTCATGCTGCTTTTCGTACCCGAGAACATGAGCCGCGAAATTTTGGACAAAAAAAGAGTGCTTGCAGTTCTCGGACTTGTTTTGATTGCCGTGGCTCTGTTTTCAAATCTGCGGACAGAAGGACAGAACTATTTGCAGCGGGCACAGACCAAAAGGATCTCCGGCCAGCAGGACGGCAAGGTACTGGCGCCCGTATATCCGCCCATGACGCAGACCATTGCCGAGGCTGGACGCATTTCTTACGCGCAGCTTTTGACGCTTTTGCATCCGTGGGCAGGGGTGGCCCTGGCCGGACTCTGCGGTTTTATCTGGTTGGTTGGGAAAAAGCCGGAGGCGTTGCTGCTTGGCCCTTTGCTTGCGTTTGGTCTGTGCGCGCCTTATCTGGGCGCACGAACGGCCATGTTCGCCGTTCCGTCCGTGGCCCTTGGGTTTGGTGTGGGCGCGGAAGCGCTTCTAGCCCGCATACCACTATTCACTTCGCGGAAAGGGCTTTTTTGGGGTGTCCGGGGCCTGTTGACCTTGCTCGTCAGTCTGCCTCTGGTCTTGCACCTGCCGCCGCCCGAACCGGCCCTTTCAGCCCCGCATGCGGCGGCCCTGCGTGATTTGGGCAAAAAAGTCCCCGCAGATCCGCGTTCGATTGTCTGGACATGGTGGGATTTCGGCTACGCCGCCAGGTATTTTTCCGGCTTGCAAAGCTTTGCGGATCCCGGACGCCAGGGGCCGGAGTACGTGTATTTTCTTTCAAAAATGCTGGGAACGGATTCTTTGGCGGGCGCTGCCCGGCTGATGCGATTCAGTGCGGCTTGTGATTTTCATCCCTGGGAAGAGCTCAATCGTCTCGGCGCGCCAAAAGCCCAGCAACTGATGGAAGCACTGGCTGCCGGTGGTCCCGAACCACAAGGAGAAGACCGGCAGTTTCTGGTGCTATCTCTGGATGAGCTGCGGCTGCTGCCGGTCATCGTTGATTTCGCCCGCTGGAATTTGCGTACCGGGGCGCCCGATGGAACGCAGGGTATGTTTCAGATATTGCACCCCCCTGTTTCCATTGATTTGAAAAGCGGGCGTATCAATGCGCCGCGTTCCGACACCCGGACTGAAGTGGGGACGTTGCTGCTCTGGAACAGCGGACCTGATGAAAGAACCTACGATACAGCCAATCCTCTGTGCCTGGTCGCCCTGTCCGATCCGGAAGAATATCTGCTCCTGGACCGCAGGCTCTATCACAGCAATTACTTGCGCCTGCTTCTGGGGAATCCGGCCTGGTCCCGCAAATGGTTCCGGCTCGTTATCGACGATGCGCCGCATGCGCGCGTCTATGAGTTGTTTTTTGAAAAAAGGGAAGGTAACTAGGGGCTGTCTCTATACTATTTTCGTCGCGAGTTTGAGTAAGAATTATAACAGGCAAGGCCGGAGAAGAAAATGGGCCGCAGACGTAGTTTTGCTACGTTAAAGGGCATTTTCCTCTGAAAACGCAGCATGGTAGAATTCTAGCCAAACGTAGCAGACAATTATTTAGAGACAGCCCCTAGCAAACGGCTTTTCCGGATCGTGGTCCGGATCCGGAAAAGCCGTCGAGATTGTGCTTAGCGTTTCATGCTGATTTTGCTGTCTGCGTAGCCGGGAAGTCCTTGCTCCTTGAGGATGGCCACGGCCTGCTTGACCGAAGCGACATAGTCTTCGCGTTCGGGCTTCAGCATGTCGGCAAGCGGATAGGACTTGTTAAGCGCCGCGTACTTGTTTTTTCCCAGTTCATGGAACTGCAGCACCTGCACCTGCTGCAGGTTGATGCCGAATTCTTCATCAATGAATATGCTGGTCTTGCTGATGTTATCCGGACTGTCGTTATGGTCGGGAATAAGCGGAATGCGGATGATGGTCTCCCGGTAGGCCCGGGCGAGTTTGTGGATGTTTTCCTTCACCAGTTCGAGTTTCCCGCCGGTTTGAGCGCAGTATTGCTCCGGGTCCATGTTTTTAACGTCGGTAATGAAGAAGTCGATAAAGGGCAGCGCTTCTTCCACCACATCCCACTTGACGTTCAACGAGGATTCCACGCAGGTATGAATTTTCTGCTTTTTACAGGCTTTGAGCAGCTCCAGGGTGAATTGGGGCTGCACAAAGGCCTCTCCGCCGCTGATGGTTACGCCGCCGCCGGTTTCCTTGAAGAAATCCAGGTCCTTGAGAATTTCTTCCATCACTTCCGCCACGGTCATTTCCTTGCCCATGACCGTCAGGCTGTCGGCAGGGCAGGCTTCCACGCAGGCAAAGCAACCGGTACAGAGATCGCGGTTGATGGCGCTGACCTGATTGGCGTCGTTGCGTATGAACAGCTCATCGGCGTTCAGAGGGCAGGCTGAAAGACACTGTCCGCATTTGTCAACGCCAATGCAACGTGCCGGATAGACGCCGATCTCCGGACGGCTGTTCTGGCTTTCAGGATTGCAACACCACAGGCATTTGAGGGGGCAGCCTTTGAGAAAGATCGAAGTGCGCGTTCCGGGTCCGTCATGAACCGTATAGCGTTGTATATCGAATACTATACCTTTGCAGTCCATGTCAGGTTTGAAGTTCGTAGGTTCTACCCGTGGTTCGTAATGCATAGTTCATTTCCTTTGTAAACTCGGATTTGCGGCTGTCCCGATTTTGATGCGCAGCGGCCTTGCGGACCGCTGCGCTGTTATACAGTCTGTCGGACCAGATGTCCGGGGCCTGATACAGTTAAAGCTCCAACTCGGTCCTTTCCAATATATCCTGCTGTACGGACGGGTCAAGTTCGGTAAAGAAGGCGCTGTATCCGGCTACGCGGACTATAAGTCCTTTATACTTTTCGGGATTTTTAATGGCGTCCTCCAGTGTGTCGCGGCTGATGACATTTATCTGGTTGTGCATGCCCTTGCGCTGGAAGTAGACCTTCATCATGCCGATGAAGTTTTCGTCTCCCACTTCCCCGGAAATGGTGGACGGACTGAACTTCATGTTCAGCAGCGTTCCGTTGGAGGCTATGCCGTGGTCCAGGGTTGAGACGGATTTGACCAGAGCCGTGGGGCCGGACACATCGTGAGATCCGCGGCTGTTATGTACGGGCGATACGCCGTCCGCAACCGGTTCTCCGGCTTTGCGGCCGTCCAGGCTGGCCCAGGTTATGGCGCCCAGCGGTACGTTGGCCGAGACCGGATACAATCCGGCCTGGAACTCGCCGCCGTGGGCAGTGGGCCGGCGTTCCAGCAGCTTGCAATAGACCTTGGCGCCGTAGCGGGCCAGTTCGTCGGCATAGGGGTCGTCATTGCCGTAATGATGTACTTTGCTGCTGTTGATCAGCGCGTACAGGGGCTCAAAGCCTTCCCAGTTGTGTTCCAGGGCTTGCAGCAGGTCGGAGCCGCTGCAGGCCTTTTGTTCGAAAACCAGCTGTTTGACGGCGCTCAGGCCGTCGGCCACATTTGCAACTCCCACACCCTGCGGGCCGATGAAATTGTAGCGGGCGCCTCCGGCAGTGACATCTTTGCCCTTGTCTATGCAATCGTCGATCAAAAGCGAGAGATAGGGCAGGGGCTTGCGGGTCTGGTGGGCGATATCCATGGAGTTTTCAGCCATGACCAGACGGTCCACCCAGTAGCGCATCTGCTTTTCATAGGCTTCCTTGACCTGGTCGAAGCTGGTGAAATCCGCCAGGGAGCCTGTTTGCAGGCCCAGCTGGGTGCCTGCACCGGCACAAACCGCGTATCGGGGGCATTCCTTGCTGCAGCCTATGCACTTGCCGTTGTTCATCGCCAGTTCGAGCACCTTGTTCAGATTGAAAAAGGCCGCATCGTGCCAGCCGTATTCGCGTCCTTCGGAATTGGGTTCAACGCAGCCCAGCGCACCGTAATCGCGCGAGTCTTCTATGGTTCGCCCGCGGTTGACCATGGACGGAATAATGATTTCGTCGTTGAAGAACGAGGGCATTCCCAACCCCATTTTGGCGGCTTTGGTCACCTTGATCCACCATTCGTGCGGCGAATTGGCGTGCCAGCGGCTGGTCATCCAGGGGGCGTTGAGCCGTACGTGCACCAGGGCTTCCACGCACATGAAGGAGAGCTCGTTGGTGGCGTCTTCACCCTCCGGAGTCAGACCGCCCACCGTCAGAGAGGGGCCGCCCAGTTCCACGCCGCCAAAGGCCTTGGTGGAGCCGGAATCGCGGACTTTGGTCAGCTCGCTGATTTTGATCCAGGCGTTTTCAATGAGTTCCTGTACAAAGTCGTTGGTGATGGCGCCGTCGGCAATGTCCTTTTTGTAGAAAGGGTACATGTGCTGGTCAAAGCGGCCCCAGTGGATGGAATGTCCGTTGCCTTCGATGGTGATGGCCATGGTCAGCATCCACCACAGCTGCAGCGCTTCCCAGAACGTCCGGGGCGGATTTTCGGCAGTCCATTCCAGGTTTTCCGCCATTTGAAGCAGTTCTTTTGCCCGTGGCTGTTCTTCCGTCCCCGCCAGTTTACGCGCCAGTTCCGCATAACGGCGGGTGTAGGTCATGATGCCCTCCAGGCAGATCAACTGGGCGTCATAGAATTCTTGTTTGGCAATATCCTCCGGAATGCATGGATCCAGCTGGTCCATTTTTTGTTCAATCTGCGTCATGAGGCCTTTCCAGCCCAGGGCGTATATCTTCTCATAGCGGGCGGACGTGTGTCCGATTCCCCCGAAGAAATAGTTGCCCAGCAGATAAACGCCCTTGCCGTAAGCTCCCGTTCCCTTGAGTGCGGTTTCCGGCATGATGGCTTTGGCCAGGTCGTGAACCGTTTCATTTTTCCAGAACTCCCGGATGCCCTTGAGTTGCTTTTTGGTCTCGTCGCTGATGAGGAAGCGGTCGCCTTTGCGTTCCTCGAACGGTTGGTTTTCCATTTCATCAACAAGCCACTCGTAGGAAAATTCCGGAAAAACCGGCGCACAGCGCGGCGGCGCGGCCATGTTGCCCGCAATCAGCTCGTAGGGGCCGATTTGAATGGAAATCTGTTGCAGCACATGTCGGAAGCATTCGGCGCAACGGATAATATACGGTTTGTTCTTGTTTTCCTGGAGTTTTTCTGTCCACAGCAACGCACGTTCCGCCGAAATCGACAACGGAGTGTCCAGGAACTGTTTGCGCCAGGCGTTGATACGTACGAACGGAGAAGGGGTTTCAGTCAAGCCGGACGTACCGGTGCCGTAATCCTGGTCTATGGGGTCATACCCTTTCAGGATTACGGAATTTTTTTGTACGGATGGTGCTACCTGCGACATGATCTTCCTCCATGTTGTAACAGGTTGTCTTTGAGAATCCCCAGGCTTTCATGTTTCTGCAAAAAACAACAGTCCAGGGTTCTGGAACCAGTCCTTTTGTTGTTATGTAACCAATCGATTACTTGCTATCAAGCTTTTTCAAAAAAAAGAGGTAGAGCGTCAGCCGGCTGGTTCAATTGCAATCAGTGAAAAACGACCGGAGAATGCGGGAAGGGATGTGTTGGTAACTGTTCAGAGAGGTGTCTTCGCTCTAAGCGGATTCGATCCATTGCCGCAGCAAAGAAGGGAGTTTGTCGAACTCGCTGCCTTGAACCAGCTGTACGCCGTATTGCCTGCAGCGGTTGCTGTGGGCTCTTTTCAAGGGACGGTAACTGATGAACATGGTTTTGACGTACGCGCCGCCAAGTGCGTTAGCAAGGGATTGGAGCGTGTTGATGGCTTCACCGGCGGCCATGGTGTCGGCGTCGGCATTTTTTGTGCGGCACTCGATAAGAAACAACCGGTTGCGGGCCGTAAACATCACGTCGACTTCGCTGGAGAGATTGCCGGCGTCATGTACGCGGGCGTTGGCGGCCAAATCGCCTACATCGACTGCGGGCCGCAGTTTGTTCAATACGCAAAGCACATGTTGCTGCAGCCAGCCGCCGTTGGCATAGAAGCGGCTGTCCTCGTCAGGAAAATACAGCGTGCCCATCTGGCTGTCCCAGTCCAGGAATCCGGCTGCTTTGAACAGCTGCAGCAGCTCGAGAAAATCCATGCTGCGCAAATGGGAAGAGGCCATCTCAGTACGCAGTTCGGCCAGGGCTTCCTGCGCGTACCAGTTGAGATGGCAATAGCTCTTGCCGCGCTTTTTGAGATCGCCGACAAGTTGTTCGGTCAGGGAACGTTCCTCACGGTTCAGATAGCCCTTGGAATGCGCTCCCAGCGTGCAGCCGTAGGCGGTCAGAAAGCTGCGGATGTTCAGAACGTTGGGCAGGGCATCCTGGACGAGTTCCGGAAAAAGCATGACGCGGCGGTCATGACGGGTGTCAATGAAGAATATTTCCCGGCCCTGGTCGCTGAACGCCTTGTAGGCCTCCAGAGCCAGTAGCCGGAAACCGCCGCTGACGTTCAGGCTTATGGGGGACTTTGCGTAATCACTGAGGAGCTGATGTAAAACATCGCGAATAACATCGCTGTTCCAGGCGGATACGGCATGCTGCTGTACGGAGATGCCGAGTTCCCGGCAAAGCCTGAGTATCGGCCTGGCCGCGGATTGCATGTCGCCGGGAATAAGCAATTCCACTTGCCTGGGGCGCGTTTTCAAGTCGAGCAGAGGGATGATATTCGGTATCAGCTGCTCAGAGACAAGGCAGCAGTGCGTTCCGGTTCCTTTCATCGGTAGTCCCTTTTATATGCATAATACGCGGCGCAGGACTCGTTAGCCTGCCGCCGTCAAGCCTTTCAACTGTTACAGCCCTATCCAACTCGGCGAGTTAGCGCAATACGTTTTTTTAAACTTCGTACCATTGCGGAGAAGAGAGTGATTCTATTTGGGAAATGAAATCTGGTGCTTTTAAAAATAAAAAACCCCCTTCCGCTTGTGGCGAAAGGGGGTGAACAGACGGAAAACGCCGTAGGTTTAGAAGAAAACGAACGTTGTTATGATGAACAAGGGGACCAGGATGCCGCCGGACCAGGCCATGTAGCCGAAGAAGCTGGGCATCTTGATGTTCTGGGATTCGGCGATGGACCGTACCATGAAGTTCGGGGCATTGCCGATGTAAGTGTTGGCGCCCATGAACACCGCACCCGCGGAAATGGCCATGAGCGTATGGGACATGTCGCCCATCAGGTGGACGGCATCGCCGCCGGCAGTGTTGAAGAAGACCAGGTAGGTCGGCGCGTTGTCCAGGAAGCTGGACAGAGCGCCCGTGAGCCAGAAGAACATTGTGTTGACGGGTTCGCCGTTATGCGAAACCAGGGCGATGATGCCTTTCAGCGCACCATGTTCGCCAGCCTTGAGAATGGCGATGGCGGGAATCATGGATATAAAGATACCGAAAAACAGTTTGCCCACTTCGAGAATCGGAAACCAGTCGAATTCGTTCTTGATGCGGGTTTCGGACTTGGTCAGCTTCATGGAAAGACCTGCGATGCAAAGCAGCAGCACATCGCGGGTAAGGTTTTGCAGTTCGACTTGCACATGGTAGACATCGATCGACGTGCCGGGGTGCCAGATGCCACTCATGAGCACGGATGCGACAACACCGAGGAGCAGCAGCAGGTTGACGCCGCCGTCGATGCCGAGTTTTTCGCCTGTATTATTGTCCGGAGCTGCGGGTTTGCCTTCTTTGGCGTACAGAATTGTGTCCGCGATGAAGTAGGCAACCAGCAGAATGGAGGCGACGAAACACATGGGAATGAACAGGTGGACAGTGGTCCAGAAAAAGGAGACGCCTTTCAGGAATCCCAGGAACAGTGGCGGATCGCCCAGAGGCGTCAGGGAGCCGCCGATGTTGGCAACGAGAAAAATCAGAAATACAATGGTGTGGACTTTATACTTGCGGTGCGCGTTGGCGCGGATCAGGGGGCGGATAAGCAGCATGGCCGCACCCGTGGTTCCCATCCAGCTGGCCAGGACGGTACCTATCAGCAGAACCAGCGTATTGACGGAAGGCTTGCCCACCAGCGAACCGGTCAAGCGTACGCCGCCGGCCACCGTAAACAGGGCCAGGAGCAGAATGATAAATGGGACGTACTCCAGGAGAATCGTATGTAGCAGCTCGAACATGGCCAGGGAAAAGCCGAATTTGATTGTAAACGGTACGAGAAAGGCGAGCCCCCAGAAGACGGATATCTTGCCGAAGTGATGATGCCAGATGTGCGGAATCGTCAGCGGCATGATGGCGATGGAAAGGAGCATGCAGACAAAAGGAATGACCCAGGGAGCGGAAAGCAGGCTTCCGTCCAGATGGGGTGCACCGCCGTGGTGCTCGCCGCCGTGACCGGCGTCGGCATGGCTTTCGGCAGCAGCCGCGTGTTGCCCCGCAGCCTGGTCCGCCGCCGCGTGCGACAGCCCCGGGTTGACGCAAATGGTCAACAATACCGCAAGAGAGAATAATACCATTAATATGTTACGTCGCTTCACCTTGAAATGCCTCCGTGTTTGAACTTCCTGAAATGTAACCCCGATGCATAGCTGTCTGCCGCGCGGATGCCTGTTTGCCCTGCGTTGAGAAGTGCACCACACTTCGGACAAAGCCGGATGCCCGACCCCTGACGCGCCGGCAGGATGCGTTGCGTTTTCCTTTAGCGTACAACCAATACAGGCAGCTTGGCGAGATGCAAAACCTGATGGCACACGCTGCCGACGAACAGTCCTTCAAAATCCGAAAGCCCGCGAGAGCCGAGTACGATACCGTCGCAGCCGACCTCTTCGCAGGTTTGAATTATCTTTTCAGCAGGACGGCCCATGGCGATTTTTTCAGTGAACGAGACGCCGTCTTGCGTCAGAAGATCCCTGTAGGGTTTGAGCATGGCTTCAGCCTGGGCAATGGATTCCTGGACGAGCTCTTTTTTCGAGTCGCCGCCTATAAGCTCCGAAATAGGGGCATAGGCATGAAAGAGCACGACTTCAGCTCCTTGCGAACGTGCTATGCCGCGCGCATAGAGGACCGCTTTTTTGGAATGTTCGGATCCATCTACCGGTAACAGAATTTTTTTGAAAAACATGGGCAACTCCCTTTTTCTACAGAGGTGTTGAAAGCGTCAGCCGCTTCCCGTGCACGCGATTGTGCTAACTCCTCGTGCGAGTACATCGTTGCGGAACTGCTGCTCTGAGAGTTCCTTGCTGGTTACGTCTGGCATACAATACGGTTTTTCTACCGTTGGAGTAATGAGACAAGCAAATAAATAATCCATCTAAGCAATTACAAAACTGTATCCATCCAGATGCTCCTCAATACAATAAAAAAATATCATACACTCCATTAGAGAGCCCATGTCTTGAAGAGGAACCGGATAAACAGTTGAAACAGTTACACACCAGGCAGTGAAAGCACGCAAGAGTTTCCGAGCCATGCACTGTGGTGTGGAAAAAAGACCAAAACAGCTGGCCTGGTCCAGTACGACAGTGATGCGTTATGTCAAAGAACAAAGGATATTGTCGTAAATGAGCAAATACCCAGAGCAGGGATACCCAAATATCCGAGGAAGTTCAAGCACTCATTATTGTATTTGGTTGTGTACCTGTTAAAAAAAGCTCGTTTTTACAAAATGTTATAGAAGAGTTAGTATGTGATTTTTTTCACAAAATGCGAAAAACAAGCATCTGCGAAGGCGTGGGTCAAATTGTCTCTGCAATAATAACAGTTTATCGATACTGGTCGAATATGTGAAAAATTGGTTTTGCTTGACAGCATTATTTACAGCAAGGTAATTTTCAAAATAATGTCAGAATTATTTGGTAGCCTTTTCCCAATTTTGTTCGAACGCTTCGTGGCCATATGAATGTGTCTCGAGTGACTGATCTGGAAAACCGTTTCGCGAGGAGGGCGTCTTGCTTTTCAAGCCTCTCAGCAAGAGTTTCTTCGATTTTATCATCGAGCGGGATCTTTCTCGTTGCATCAATTGTAAAGTCTGCATCCGCCAGTGCCCCTACGAAGTTCATTTCTGGGACGAAGCGCGTGAGCGCGTCGATCATGACAGCACCAAATGTACGGGCTGCCACCGCTGCGCGGCAATGTGCCCGACGCTTTGTCTGACCATCCGGCGTAACCCGGCCCAATTCCGAGAGAACGCCCTGTGGTCCGAGAGCTATATCAAACGGCTCTACAAGCAGGCGGACACGGGCGGCATTTTGCTTTCCGGAGCCGGGTGTCCGCAGGATAAGACCATCTACTGGGATCATCTGCAGCTGGACGCCAGCCAGGTGACCAATCCGTCCATCGATCCGCTGCGCGAGCCCATGGAACTGCGTACGTACCTGGGGGCTAAACCCAACAGCATAGAACTGGAGCAGACGGAAAACGGACCGCGCCTGAAAACCAAACTTGCCCCGCAGCTGCGCCTGGAAATGCCGCTGATGTTCGGGGCCATGTCTTTCGGCGCCATCAATTTCAATCTCCACAAGGCCATGGCCAAAGCCGCCACCGAAACCGGCATTTTCTACAATACGGGTGAGGGCGGCCTGCACGAGTCCTTGTACAAATACGGCGCTAATACCATCGTCCAGGTGGCATCGGGGCGGTTCGGCGTGCATCGCGACTATCTCAACGCCGGAGCGGCCGTGGAAATCAAGGTCGGCCAGGGCGCCAAACCAGGCATCGGCGGCCATTTGCCGGGCGAAAAAATCGACGCCGAAGTCTCCAAAACCCGGATGGTTCCCTTGGGGTCGGACGCCATTTCTCCAGCGCCCCATCACGACATCTATTCCATTGAGGATTTGCTGCAGCTGATCTTCGCACTCAAGGAAGCCACGGAATACCAAAAGCCTGTTTCGGTGAAGATCGCCGCCGTGCACAACGCGCCGGCCATTGCCTCGGGCATTGTCCGGGCCGGGGCGGACATGGTGGTCATCGACGGATTCCGGGGCGGCACCGGAGCCGCGCCCACCATGATTCGCGACAATGTCGGCATTCCCATGGAGCTGGCCCTGGCCGCCGTGGACCAGCGCCTGCGCGATGAAGGCATCCGCAACCGTGCGTCCCTGGTGGCGTCCGGAGGCATCCGCTGCTCCGCCGACGTGCTCAAGGCAATTGCCCTGGGCGCGGACGCGGTCTACATCGGTTCGGCCGTGCTGGTTGCCGTGGGCTGCACCATGTGCGGGTATTGTTACACCGGCAAATGCCCCTGGGGCATCACCACCAACGACGCCAAACTCAAGAAGCGCCAGAACCCGGAGGTCGCGGCCAAACGTATCGCCAACCTGGTCCGGGCCTGGGGCCATGAAATCAAGGAAATGCTCGGCGGCATGGGGCTGAACTCCATTGAAAGCCTGCGCGGCAACCGCGACAAGCTGCGTGCCATTTCCCTGACTGAGACCGAGATGGATATCTTGGGCGTCAAACACGCCGGGAGGTAAGCATATGAAGCGGGTCTATCCGTTGAAAGACTACTGCATGGGCTGCCACCTCTGCGAACTGGCGTGCCTGACCGTGCATTCCAAAAGCAAGGACCTGATCATCGCCTATACGCAGGAACGTTTGAGCGGGCTGTCGCCCTGCAAGGCCGTATACGAGGATGGTCCCGTCTGCGTGGCGCTTAGCTGCAGGCACTGCGCCAACGCTTTTTGCGTGGCATCCTGCATTTCGGGCGCATTATACAAAGACGAGGAAAGCGGCAAAACCCTGTATGACTGGGATAAATGTGTGGGCTGTCTGTCCTGCATGATGGCCTGCCCGTTCGGCGCCATCCGCCAGCATCCGCAGGAAGCCAAAATCGTGAAGTGCGACCTTTGCGAGGGGCGCGAGATGCCCGCCTGCGTGGAAGCCTGCCCCAACGCGGCCCTGGTATACGAAGACCGGGACGCGCCGGAAGCCGAATAAAAGGGGAGAGCCATGGATTACGTGATTATCGGAAACGGCGTTGCCTCCATCGGCGCCATCGAAGGCATCCGGCGTTACGACCAGGATGGCAGTTTGCTGGTAGTCAGCAACGAAAACGAGCCTACCTACGGACGGCCGCTGATCTCCTATTTTCTCGCGGGAAAGATCGGCCTGGATCGCATTTCCCTGCGTTCGGACAATTTCTATGCCGAGAAAATGGTCGAGCAACGCCTGGGCCGTGAAATCGTTGCCCTGGATACGCAGCGGAAAACGCTGATCACCGAACGGGGCGAGCAGCTGCCATACGGCAAACTGCTCATCGCCACGGGCGGTAAACCTTTTTTCCCGGACATTCCCGGATCCGACGGGCGCGGAGTCTACGCTTTCACCACCATTGCCCATGCGCAGACCCTCTTCGGCCTGGCGGACAAAGGCAAGCGCGCGGTCATTGTCGGCGCCGGACTTATCGCTCTCAAGGCCGCGGAAGGTCTGGCCAATCGCGGCGTACACGTGACCCTGGTGGTCCGCTCGCGTTTGATGCGCGTTTATTTCGACGCTCAGGCCGGCGAATTGCTGGGGAAACATCTCGAGAGCAAAGGCATTCACCTTATGAACGGCGCCACGCCCGAAGCGGTTTTGCGCAACACCGACGGCAGCGTATCCGCGGTGCAGACCAACAAAGGCACCGTGCCGGCGGATTTCGTGGTCATGGCCGCGGGCGTACGGCCCCGAAAGGAACTGGCCGACCAGGCCGGGATAGAGTGCGGACTGGGCATCCGGGTGGACGAGCAGATGCGCACGAGCGCACCGGACGTGTTCGCGGCCGGTGATGTGGCGGAAGCCCCGGACATGCTGCGCGGCGAGCCCACAGTCATGCCCATCTGGCCCAACGCCTACATTCAGGGCAACCACGCGGGCAAGAACATGGCCGGACGTACGGTGCCGTACGCGGGCGGACTGCCCATGAACTCCATCACGTATTTTGGCCTGCCTACAGCCTCGGTGGGGCTGGTGGATCCCAAGGAGGAAGACGGCTGCGAACTGTTTATGGACCTGGACCACGAACGGATGACCTACCGCAAGCTCGTCTTCAGAGACGACCGGCTCCTGGGCTACGTACTGATGGGCAATGTCTCGCAGGCCGGACTGTATACGGGCTTTGTCCGTTTCCGCGTCCCTGTGGGCAGCGACATCAAAGCCAGGCTCAAGGGCGGCGAACCTTCGTCGCTTCTCTGGCCCGAGGAGTTTTTCGACAAACGCTGGAACCCCGACCTCGAAGACCCCAGCGAAGCCTATGGGGATGGGTTATGATGGGAAGGGATTATTGGGGCGCTGCCCCAAAATCCGCCAGGGGGAACGCCCCCCGGACCCGCGAGTAGGGGATTTTGTTTCTCGTTATGTTTCAACAAGATCAGCTAAAAGTTTTGGGAGATTCCAAAGAACCTTTTTGCAAAAAGGTTCTTTGGCCGCCGGAGGCAGAGGATGAGAGCTGCGAATGATTTTTGGCATTTTGAGAAGGACATCTCCGGGTGCGGCATATTCGGCGTTATCGACAAAAAGCGGACGTTGATTCCGGGTTCCATGGCCATCAGCGCCATGTGCACGATGCACGACCGGGGCAACGGCCTGGGCGGCGGATTCGCCGCGTACGGCATTTATCCGCATCTGCCGGACTATTACGCGTTCCATCTGCTGTGCGACGACGTGCAGGGGCTGGACAAGGCCGAGCAGACCATCAAGCATTATTTCGACATCAAGGAATCCGAACCCATACCGACCCGGCAATCGCCGCACATCAAGAATCCGCCCCTGGTCTGGCGTTTTTTTGCGACGCCCAAAGAAGACCGCCCGGAGTGGCAGGAGCTGAGCGAGCAGGATTACGTGGTCAATGTGGTGATGTACATCAATACGCGTTCCCACGGCGCGTTCATTTTTTCCAGCGGCAAAAACATGGGGGCTTTCAAAGGCGTGGGCTACCCCGAGGACATCGCGGATTTCTACCGCCTGGACGAATACGAGGCCTACACCTGGACCGGGCACAACCGTTTCCCGACCAATACGCCCGGCTGGTGGGGCGGAGCGCATCCGTTCACCCTGCTGGACTGGGCCATTGTCCACAACGGCGAGATTTCGTCCTACGGCATCAACAAACGCTACCTCTGCGAGCACAACTACGAATGCACGCTGATGACAGATACGGAGGTGGTGGCCTATTTGCTGGATCTGTTGATCCGCAAGCACGGCCTGACCAAGCGCCAGGCCAGCTGGGTGTTCGCGCCGCCGTTCTGGGACGAGATAGATCGCATGGAGCCCGAACAGAAGCAGGCGTTCGAAGCGCTGCGTATGGTCTATGGTTCGGCCATGCTCAACGGACCGTTCGCCATTCTGGTCACGGACGCGACCAGCATGATGGGGCTCAATGACCGGGTCAAGCTGCGGCCGCTGGTGGTGGCGGAAAAGGGCAGCATGGTCTTCATGGCCAGCGAGGAAAGCGCCATCCGTGAAGTCGCCCCCGAGCTGGACAGCGTTTGGGCGCCCAAAGCGGGCGAGCCGGTAATCGTCGAACTGGAGGCCTGAAGCTATGGTTGCAAAGAAAATGGCTGTTTTTCTGGATGCCAAGGGCGTCTACTACAAGGAACTCAACGAGATGATCCGCGACGCGGTCCGCGGCGGCGCCGGGGTTCTGGAACTCAGCGGCGTCAATGGCCAGCGCTACATTGCCGACAGCCTGACCGGCGACCTGGAAATCAACGTACGCGGGGTACCCGGCCAGGATCTGGGCGTCTTCATGCGCGGTCCGTTTATCCGCGTACGCGGTAACGTGCAGGACGGCGTGGGAAATACCATGGACGACGGCAAAATCGTTGTGGACGGCCTGGCCGGGGACGTGCTCGGATACGCCATGCGCGGCGGGGAAATTTTCGTTCGCGACGATGTGGGTTACCGCGTGGGCATTCACATGAAGGCCTATATGGAGAAAGTCCCGAGTATCGTGATTGGCGGCAAGGCCGGAGATTTTCTGGGCGAATACATGGCCGGAGGCGCCATCATTCTGCTCGGCATGTTTTCGGGGAAGCCCGACGCTCCCATTACGGGGCGCAGCCTGGGCACGGGCATGCACGGCGGCGTCATCTACGTCCGCGGCGAGGTGCCCGTGCACCTGCTTGGTCCCGGACTGCACGCCGAAGAACTCGACGACGCGGACCTGGCCTACGTCCGCGCCAAAGTCGAAACCTTCGCCCGTGAATTCAACCTGGACGCCTCGCAGATCCTGGACGCGCGCTTCACCCGTATCAAACCTTTCTCCCACCGCCCCTACGGCAACATGTACGTGGGGACGAACTGATTTTGGGAGAGCCTCCAGCGGCTTAGGAACCTTTTTCTAAAAAAGGGTTTAAGCCGCCGGAGGCTCTTTATTTCCTTCTTCTTCTTCCTCTTCTTCCAGGGCGACGAAGCCTGAGACCACGTCGATGAGTTCTTCTGTGATGGCGTTCTGGCGGGTTTCGCGGTAGCCGGCCTGGAGGTTTTCCTCGAGTTCCTGGATATTTTTTTCCGCGGCCTGCATGGCGGCCAGGCGCGCGGCGTTTTCCGCCGCCATGGACAGGGCGAATGCGCGGTAGAGCGCAATGAACAGGTATTGTTCGAGCAGGTCGCGGAACAGACGTTCCACGCCCGGACCGGGCAGGGGAATGCATCGTCCGGGCCAGCCTTCGCCGCCGAGCTGTTCCAGCCAGGCCATATCAAAGGGAAAGAGCTGAAAGGTTTCGGGCTCGTAGGAACTTTGTCCGCGTATGTGGTTGTGCGTCAGGTAAAAGCGTACGCTTTGTCCTTTCTGGTGCAGTTGGGCATAGGCCTGCAGCAGCGCGCCGATCTGCTCGGAGATGCCCGGCAGGCTGCCGGGCAGTGAAAAATGGCGCGCGGGTGCGAGATTCTGGTCTTCCAGGGCCGCCCGAATGCGCTCCCCCGAGGTCCAGACAAGCACTTCGCGGCCCTGGGCGCGTTGTTCGTCCGCGGTGGCCCGTGCCTGATCGGCTGCGGCTTCGTTGAATTGTCCGCACATGCCCTGGTCCGAGCCGACAACGAACAGCAGACAGAGCCCGCCGGGGCTCAGGCGCGGCAGACGAACGCGTCCGGGGATGAGCGAACGCCAGCCCAGAGTGACCACCCGTTCGTACTCCCCCAGAGAGGCCACGGCGTTTTCATAGGTCCGGATGTTCAAAGCGGCCAGGCTCTTCATGGTTTTGACCACTGAGAGCAGGTCGTTGACCGTGACGATTTTGCGTTTCAGGCCTTCCAGGGTTTGCATGGCGTTGCTACTCCTGCGTTAGCCGATCCCTGAAAATATTGCTGATGATTTCATTGGCCAGGGTGATGATTTCATCCCACAGTTGTGCTTTTTCCTCTTTGCTCAGACGCGGATTGCGGATACGCAGCGCCAGGTCTTCGGGGAGGAATTCGCGCAGCAGGGTTTCTCCCTCGCAGACGCAGTCTTCTTTGATCCGGTCCAGTACGCCGCGCGATGCCGCGACCAGCACGAAGACCTGCTCTTCCGGACTGAGGGCGGATTCCTGCTCCTGCTTGAGGATGGCCCGGATGCGTTTACCGTGTTCGAGATTTTTACGCGTGGCCGGATCCAGGCGCGTGCCGAAACGGGCGAACGCCTCCAGCTCCTCGAATTGCGCGTACGAAAGCCGCAGTTCGCCGGCCAACCCCTGGTAGGAGGGGAGCTGGGCCTTGCCGCCGACACGGGAAACCGAGCGGCCGATGTCCACGGCCGGGAGAATGCCTTTCTGAAACAGTTCCGGCGAAAGGTAGATCTGTCCGTCGGTGATGGAAATCAGGTTGGTGGGGATATAGGCCGAGATGTTTTGGGCTTCGGTTTCGATGATGGGCAGGGCCGTGATCGAACCGCCGCCGTATGCGTCGCGCAGATGGGTCGAACGTTCGAGCAAACTGGAATGGATGTAGAAAATGTCCCCGGGGAAGGCTTCGCGGCCAGGCGGTCGTCGCAGCAGTAGGGAGAGTTCGCGATACGCCACGGCATGCTTGGTGAGATCGTCGTAGACCACCAGTACGTCCTTGCCCTGGGCCATGAAATGTTCGGCAACGGAGGTGGCCGCGTAGGGCGCCGCGTATTGCAGCCCGGGAGGAGACTGGGCCTCCACCACGACCATCACGGTGTGCTCCATGGCGTTTTCGCGGATCAGCTGGTCGCGTACCTTGGCTACGCTGGAGCCGCGTTGGCCGATGGAGCAGTAAACGCAGACAACGCCGGAATCGCGCTGGTTGATGATGGCGTCCACGGCAATGGCGGTCTTGCCGGTCTGGCGGTCGCCCAGGATCAGTTCGCGCTGGCCGCGTCCGATGGGCAGGATGGCGTCGATGACCTTGAGGCCGGTCTGCAGGGGCGTATTCACTCCGGCGCGGTGCATGATGGGCGGCGCCACCCGCAGCACGGGCAGCCGGTTCTCCGCGGCAAGGGCGCCTTTGCCGTCCAGGGGCGCGCCCAGCGGATCAATGACGCGGCCGAGCAGCCCGTCGCCCACGGGGATGCTCAACAGGCTGCCGCTGCGGGCGGCTTCCTGTCCGGCTTCGAGTGCGTCGTTCCGGCTGAGCAGAATCACGCCCACGCGGTCTTTGCGCAGGTCCAGGGCCATGCCCACGCAGCCCTGTCCTGCCTGGTCAGACCCCAGGTAGACGAGCTCTTCATTTTTGACATTGTCCAGCCCCTCCACCCAGACCACGCCCTGGCTGACGGAACGGACACGCCCGACCTCGCTGACTTCGGGTTCCGGGGCGTATTCTGCGGCGGTTTGCCGCAGTGATTGGTCCGCATTGTTCAGAGACGCGTCCAGCAGTTCGCGGACAGTCTGGCGGCTTTTTTCAGGAGGCATCATGCGATCCGTTTTCCTTGTCTGTTTCTGAAAGAGGATTCGGCAGAAGCGCCACAAACGCCAGAACCTGCTCTTTGAATCCTGTTATGTAATGCTCCACGTTCCAGGACACCTTGTTGTCGTCGAACAGGCATTCGATGCCGAAGCCCAGTTCCTGGTTGTGCGCGAACCGCAGTGTTTCCAGCCCGGGCCAGCGTTGCAGCAAGGCGGTACGCAGCCGCTCCTGGGCCTCGGCCCCCAACGCGAAGCCCGTACGTACGAGCGCTTCCCTGGGGTCGGCGCTGCTTTCCGGCAGTTGGGCCAGCATCGTATCGGCCAGGCGCATTTCCAGATCAGCGTCGGCAAGGTCGGCCAGGGCCTTGCGGCATACTTCGAACGTTGCGGCGGCGATACGCGCCGTTAGCCGTTTGGAAAAGGCGTTGCGTTCGTCCAGAATGGCCTTGTTCCACTGCCTGCGTTGTTCTTCCAGGTCTGCCCGGGCCCGCTCCAGAGCCTGCTCGTGCCATTGCTGCGCGTCCTGTCTGGCCTGATCCAGAATACGGCGGCGTTCGGCGTCCAGCTGCGCGCGCTCGGCTACGAGCGCTTGGCGGCTTTCCTCGGCCTGAAGGCGTGCCTGTTCGGCCAGCTCAAGGTCCCGGACAATGCGTTCCTGGCGCTGGTGCATGGCGCGCCGTATGGGCGCGTACAGAAATCGCTTGAGCACCCAGACCAGCAGCAGAAAATTGAAGGCTTGCGCGGCAACGGTGTACCAATCGATGAGCACGGTCCGTCAGCTCCCTTTGTTGGCCAGTTCCACGAAATAACTCCAGAAGGGGTTGGCGAACAACAGGATCATGGAGACCACAAAGGCGTAGATGGCCGTGGACTCGATCATGGCCAGCCCCACAAACAAGGTCCGCGTGATGGTACTGGTTTCGTCCGGCTGCTGGGCGATGGATTGCAGCGCCTGGGCCACGGCCCGTCCTTCGCCGATGGCCGGACCTATGGCACCGAGTCCGATGCTGATGGCCGCGCCGAGCACAGAGGCCGCGGCAAGGAGTCCGAGATTGTCCATGCAAATCCTCCTCAGGTTTTGCTTTGATGCGTATCCTGCGTTTCCATGCCGGCGGCGATGTACACGGCCGCCAGGATAAAAAAGATATAAGCTTGCACCAACCCGGTGAGCAGTCCGAGCAGATTCATGAGCACGGGCACGATGACCGGCGCGATGAGCAGCAGAATGGCGCCGATGGTATAGCCGCTCATGAGATTGCCGAAGAGCCTGACGGCCAGGGCCAGTGTCCGGCTGAACTCTCCGATAATGTTGAAGGGCAGCATCATCAGAATGGGTTGGGCGTAGTTTTTCAGATAGCTCCAGAGGCCCTGCCGGCGTATTCCCCACCAGGGCACGGCCAGAAACACCAGCAGCGCGAAGGCCGTGGTGGTGGAGAGCGAACCCGTGGGGGCCATGTAGCCGGGCACGGGCTGCAGCAGATTGCTTACCGCGATGAACAGCGCCAGGGTGCCCAGAAAGGGCACGTACGGGGAAGGATCCTTTTTGACCACGTCGGCGGTCTGTTCTTCGATAAAGCCCACCACGCATTCCAGCGCGTTCTGCAGGGGCGGCAAGGGCCGGTCCGTACTGATTTCAGAGACCAGTTTTCTGGTGGCCAGGCGGGCGAGCAGGATCAGCAGAGCCATGATCGCCCAGGTCAGCACAATGGTCAGATTAAGCCGGAAAGGCCCCCAGGAGGCCAGGACGATCCAGTCGGGCGTGATGTTCATGCGCCTTCTCCCTGCGGCCGCAATTGGCGGGTCAGAACCAAACGGACCAGCAGAACGCCGGCCAACGCGCCCAGACAGGCCGTCGCGCCCGTTCGCAACAGCGGCAGGACACCCGCAAGGAAAAAAGCCAGACGCAGCGCCAGGCTGCAGGACCAGAGCAGATGGGGCCGCCTGGAATGCGGCAGCGCGCGGATGGTCAACCAGAGGCCGCCGAAAAAGAACAGCCCGAGTGCGGCGCCCCAAAACAGCCCCAGCAGAAGCAGCATGCCGGGCGGCAGCGAGCAGAACGGCGCGGCGTACGGAGGCATCATTGTTCGCGTTCCTTTTTGATGTTGTTGCCCTGGCGTTTTACCCAGAGCCAGGCATTCGCCAATCCTGCAACCAGTCCGGCCAACAGGCAGACCAGAGTCCATATTCCGGACGTGTGGGACAGGCCGTCCAGCCAGAGTCCGAGAAAAATTCCCAGAATCATGGGCATGGCCACGGTCCAGCCGACCAGACCGAAAAAGCCCAGGAAAAACCAGATGTCCTGCGGCCCTTGACGCTGCGAACGGAGTTTGCGCTGTTCCTTTTCCCGGATGTGCTTGAGAAACGAGCGCTCCTTTTTGCCGCGTTGTTCGTTGCGCGTATCACCGCCCATGTTCGAACCCCACGAATCTGCGGACAAAATCAGCCTCCAGCCGGGCCAGTGAAGTCCGCGATTTGCGCTCCTGCTCCGTATGCGCGTCGATCATCCGCATGACCGCTTCTTCCAGTTCGCCGAGCTTGCCGGAAACGATATTGGTGCAGGCCACAAGGACTTCAGCTCCGAGCTTGACCAGCAGCCCCGCGTCCATGGCGAAAAACTGCTCTTTGTCGCCCGTGTCCGGACCGACGTAGGAAAACAGGCCCGGCACCAGGGAAGATACGTAGTCGATATGCCGCGGCAGCAGGCAAAAGCCCCCCTGCGGACCTTCGGCCTTGATTTTGAAGGCCTCGGTTTCGAGGAAAATGAGTGTGGGCAGGGTGATGAGCAAGCGCATCGGCAAAGTCCGCCTATTTTTTTCCGGTTACGTCCTGCAACGAACCGATCATGTACAGCTCCTTTTCGGGCACATCCGCGAACTCGTCGTTCAAAATCCGTTCGCATCCGCTGATAGCATGGTCCAGTTCCACAAAGCGGCCCTCGTGGCCGGTAAAATGGACGGTGGTGAAAAAGGGCTGGGTCAGAAAGCGTTCCAGCCGCCGGGCTCGGTACACAATGTTGCGGTCCTCGCGCGAGAGTTCCTCGATGCCCAGCATGGCGATGATGTCCTTGAGCTCTTCGTACAAGGCCAGAGATCTGCGGACCTCCTGGGCCACCTGGTAATGGCGCTGCCCCACGATACGCGGGGTAAGCATCATGGATTTCGATTCGAGCGGGTCAATGGCCGGGTAGAGCCCCTGGGCCGCCCGTTTGCGCGAGAGTACGATGGATGCCGAGAGGTGCGAGAAGGTATGCACTGCCGACGGGTCGGTCAGATCGTCGGCCGGAACGTAGACTGCCTGGATGGAGGTGATGGCGGCGTTTTGTGCGCTGGCGATGCGTTCCTGCAGTTCGGCGATTTCCGTGGCCAGGGTGGGTTGGTAGCCCAGGCGCGAGGGCAAGCGTCCCATAAGCCCGGACAGTTCCATGCCCGCCTGGATGAAGCGGAAAATGTTGTCGATGAGCAGCAACACGTCCTGGTCGCGGTCGTCCCGGAAATACTCGGCCATGGTCAGGGCGGCATGGCCCACGCGAAAACGCGCGCCCGGCGGCTCGTTCATCTGGCCGAAGAGCATGATGGTGTTGTCGCGTACGCCCGCATCGCCCATTTCCCGCCAGAGTTCTTCGCCCTCGCGGCAGCGTTCGCCAATGCCGCAAAAAATGGAAACGCCCTGGTGTTTACCCACCATGTTGTTGATGAGTTCGGTGATGACAACGGTCTTGCCCACGCCCGCGCCGCCGAACAGTCCGGCCTTGCCGCCGCGCTCCAGCGGCACCAGCAGATCCATGGCCTTGATTCCCGTCAGGAAAATTTCATTTTTGATGGTACGCCGTTCAAGCGGGATGGACGGACGGTGCACACTGCGGCGTTCCAGCGGTCCCTCCAGTTCATCCTGGCCGTCAATGGTGTGGCCGAAAACATCCAGCATACGGCCCAGAAGCCGTTCATTGACGGGAGCGGTGAGCGGTTCGCCCCGGCTTTGCACGGCTTGGCCGCGTGCCAGCCCTGTGGTGGGAGTCAAGGCTATGGCGCGAACCGTTTGCGCGTCGAGATGGTCCGAGACTTCGAGCATGGCGTCGCCCGCGGGGACGAGCGCGTGAATGGGAGGGATGGCTTCGGAGAACCGGAGGTCGACCACGCTGCCGCGGATGGTCTGAATCTCCCCCGAATAGAGCCTTTTGGCTGCGGTCTGAGGCTGCAACGGCATATTTTGGCATCCTTCATTTGGAAGGTGAACTGCAAAATATACAAAGTACGTTATCGTATCTGGACTATGCCTCAGGAGCTATTCTTTGGCAAGATTACGCATTGCCGGGCCTCAAGAGTCAGTTCCTCTTTGTTCTTCGGGCAGAACATCAGGATATGCCCATAGTTGCATTACTCAAAGAATAAGAAGGAAAAACGGATAGTCCAGGCTTATGGAAGAAACGGATGCTGTGGTGAGCCGGATGGAGGGAGCATGGAAGACAAAAAAAGCGGGCCGTACGCATTGTACGACCCGCTTTTGAACACATAGGAAATAAAAAACCTAGATGCCCTTTTTCCCGGCGCTCTGCTGCACTTCTTTGAAGGCAGGATTGCAGGGTTTCACATCGTATACGATGTCCTTTTTCGGGGGCACGGTTACGATATCGTTCTGAGTTCCAACCTGGGTGCAGATGTCTTCTTTTCCACCGGCCACGGCGATCGTGCCCAGGGCAGCCACGAGCATGGCGGCTACGAAGAAAATTTTAACCATTTTCATTGTATAATCCTCCCTTGTTGCTATTTGAGCCTCCCGGCTCTCCACCCCTCAATCAGGATACTTGCCTTATCAGTGAATACCTCAATCTCTGATCATCGCGCCGGTCAGCGCTTCTGGCGGACCAGCAGGCGCAAAAAGGAGGTATCACTACCCTTACTAACTCTACCCGACCATATACGCGATTCTCGTGACTGCTGTCAATGTCCCGGACAAAAAACATGCGGGCTTGTAAGGACTTGCAGGGGCTGAAACAGGGGAATTTTGCAGTCAGGGCTTACTGCAGTTTTGGTTTGAGCCCATAACTAGCAAAAATTTCAGCTATTTTTTGTGAAGGATTGGTAGTCACCTTGGCAATTGCTGCAAGCTGGAGGATCAATTGAAAATCCACCCGAAACGATGCTTCCTGCCAGAGCTGGGCGAGTTTTTTGCGCAGCGGAGCTTCGATATTGAGTACGTCCCACATTTTTTGCAATTCTTTCGGGCTTCGCGCCTTGAATAACAGATAGTGGGGATTGGCCGGGTCATCATCAAAAAATTTGCGTTGCCGGATACGGTTCATGCCTATTTCGAACAGATTTTGTACGGACATCTGGGGTGCCCGGCGCGACCGCTGGAGGCGTACGGTGATTTTGCCGCTGTGTTCTTCTCCACGCATTCGCAGCAACAGCATGAATCCCCGCACCAGAAGCAGTTCCACGCCCCGGCCCATGCTTTCTTTGGTGAAGCTGCCCATGGTTTCGCCGATCTGTTCTTTTTCCTGTGTGGAAAAATCCTTGAGGGCCAGCAGCAGGTCCTGTTTGACCTTTTTGATGGCCAGGGCGGCGCCGACGCTGAGGGCCAGGACCTGTTCCTTGATAAATTGTCTTTGGCGGACCTCCTTGCTGAGTTCCTTCTGGCCGTCCTCTTCGTGCAAAGCGCTTTCCTTGCCAGCTTCCACCAGCATGCATTTTTTCACCAGGGGGTCAATGCTGGACAGTTGGGCAATGGTTTGCAGTTCGGGTGGTGAAAACTGCTCCAGCCCCTGCAAGGGGGGGGCGTTTTTCAGAAGTTGCAGCACAAACGACGTGAGCGTACCGTTTTCTTCTTTTGTCCCGGCCAGTTGAAAGGCATCCTGAATACGCGTGTTTTTGATCTCCTGAATGGTGCCTTCCAAGGACATGAGCAGCGTGTCCAGAGAAAAGCTGACTATCAGATGGTTGCCCTCGCGGCTCATTTCATAGCTTTGTTCCGCCAGGATCTTGTTGTAGCTTTCTTCAATCCGTACGCGGAAAAAGGTTTCCACCAGGGCCTTCCAGTAGTTGACGTCATACACCACGGATTCGGTAAGTTCGTTGATTTTTTCCAGCGCTCCAACTCCGAACGTACGGATCATGCAGTGGCTCAGGTTGTCTTTGATGAGTCCGAGCGCGTAGACCACTCCCTGGACATTATGGAGGAGAATGGCTTCGATATTGCTGAGGTTAGCCCGTTGTTCTTCCAGGGCTGGCTCATCTTTGTTGACCACGGCCTTGGAGTACAGGTTCAGGGACACCAGAAATTCATTGATCCATTTTTCAATATGCTCATTCAGGGGTAAATCCGCGGACCGGTGGGTCAGCAAAGAGATCATTCCCTTTTGTTCGCTTTCCAGCAAAGGGAATTCGTCAATGGCTTCCACGTTCAGGGCGATGAATTCAAGGAGCATCTCGCGCTCCATGACTTCCTTGAGCAGCTTGCGTTCCTTGATGCGGACATAGCATTCAACGTATGAGGCAATTTTATCATCTTGAGTCATCGAAGCGCCGTTCTCCTCAATAGAGCTTGCAGCCGGGGTGTATCGCCTCGTTGGGATCTGCCGCAACCCGTATGGGGGCTTGTCGCAAGGCAGAGAACCGAGGCCGAAAGAACCGCCAAATTAAATACTGGAAATAACCGTTGCCTGCAAGGCTGGTTTGCCGTCCGGAGCCCTTACCATCCGCCGCCGCCTCCACCGCCGCCGCCTCCGCCGGAGGATCCGCCGCTCATGCCCGAAGATGAGCTGGGTGTGGCGGACGCAACGGCGCTGGTAATGGAAGAGCCGATGGAAGAAGCGAACGTGCCCGCATAGAAGCCTCCCGCGGCATAGCCCCCCGCATACCATGTCGGACTGTAGCCGCGTCCGGGTTCCGCGGCGTTGTTCAAAATGGACGCAAACTGATCCGCCCATTGGTTTTCCACCCCCAGGGCCACCGCGTAGGGCAGGTAGCGCTCCCAGAGTTCCGGCGTACGGTCTGGCGGATGGAGCAGGTTGAGGCGCTCCTGTTCACTGACGCACAGAAACATCCTGAAACCTTCGATCTGGTCCATAACCCGGCGCCCGGCGTATGTGGGCGCTTTGAGCAGATAATAGAACACGGGCAGCGTAACCCACAGAAGCAGCATCAGAAGCATGGTCAGCGGGCTGATGGCCGAGACAAGAACCACTATGCCGCCGATTTCACCAGCCAGAAAGGGCAGGGCGAAAAGCGTGGCTCCGATGATTGGGCCAACGGCTTTTCGGGAAACGGCTTTGATAATGTTGTAGATGAGCATGGCGCAGCCGAAACTCCAGAGTGTCAACCAAAGGGTCATGAAGGCGGCTGTGGAGCGCGAGCCGTCTTCGGGCAGCGCGAGCACGACAAAAATAAGGGTGAGCAGGGTCAGCCCGATACCCACAAGAAAATGGCCCAGGTTACGATGAAAGTAGGCTTTTTCGTATTCATTCTTCAGGGATTTTTTCAAACCGTCCACACTGTTTTTTATGGACGTATGGGAGGCTTTTTCCAGGGTGATCGAATTGTTTCCGGAGAACAAAGAATCTGCGGCCTTTTTTTCGCCATGCGAGAGCGGTTCTTTGTTTTGTCCGGTTTTGACAAGCGTATATTTTTTGCCGTTTTGTTCGATGCGCAGAAATCCTTTTACAGCCATATTCAAAATGGCGGACGTATAGCAGGTGTCGTCATAGCCCATACGCAGCACCTGGCGAACGGCAGCGGGAGAAAAACCTTTGGGGGGGACGAACTCGGGCACGATGGTTTGTTTGGTAGGGTCGCGGCCCACAAGAAACCAGGCCGCCAGGTAGTAGCCCAGAACAACGAGAACGCCGATAAAAGCCACAAAGGTGGAAAAATTGGCGTTGAGCTGGTTCCAAATGCGTGTTGCCGTATCCGGCTCGACCACGATGCCTTTGGGCCAGGCGACCACGATGGTCACCCCTTCGCCCGGCAGGACCGCCCGGGTGCTTTGAAAAACGATTTGATTGGCCGCCGCGGTTTGTTCTCTGGCCGTACTGGTCGTGGATCCGCGCGGTCCGGTAAAGGATTTGTAGCCCGTTATCCGAGCGCCTGCCGGCAAAAACACCGTGGCCTGAACTTTTTCTATGGGAAACGCCCAGTTGTTGCCCGTGACATTCCAGTATAACTCGTCGTAATCCGTGAAAAATCCCACCATGTCGTTGAGCGTGTAGCGTATGTCGTAGGTGTAGACCCCCGGTTTGAGCCGGACATTTTTGTTGCCCATGTAGATGGAGGTGCCGTTGCCCTCTTTTTTCAGATGATAGTCCTCGTGTTGTCCGTCGCGCAGCACCTGCTGCACGTGCAAAATCCGCCCGGAACTAAATCCGAAGCTGCTTTTGTAAGAGGTTATGATATTGCGGAAAATGCCGCGTTTGATTTTTTTGCCCCCGCAGTAGACCTGAATCTTTTCATGGACCTCAACGGACGCGTCCTGCTGCACCCGGATATGGCTTTCAAAAAAGAGTATTTGTTCCTGCTGGGCGGAAAACGCGGAACCCACACCGCAGCCAAAGAGCAGAAGCAAGGCCAGGCAGGTGGTTATGAATATTTTTTTCGATGTTTTCATTTTACTTTCCTGGAAATGTCTGAATGTGGAGATAAGCAGTGTAGCCTTTTTCCTGCAAGATCTTCAAGCAACTTCTGTTTGCTCCTCTTTTCGCGCTGTTCGGTTTCCCCTCCGGCGTTGCTTGCAGCGGCTGCGTCCAGGGTATACGAACTCCCCATGCAAACGCCTTTGGAAATTCTACGGACGGTTTTTGGCTTTGATTCGTTCATCGGGAGGCAGGCCGAGGTCATCGACCACGTCCTGGCCGGAAGCGACGCCCTGGTGTTGATGCCCACTGGCGGGGGAAAATCCCTGTGCTATCAGATACCTTCAATACTGCGTCCGGGAATGGGCCTCGTGGTTTCGCCGCTTATCGCGCTGATGCAGGACCAGGTACGCGGGCTCGTACGCAACGGCGTGCGCGCCGCCTATCTGAACTCGGCCCTGTCCGGAGCCGAGTCGTACGAAGTGGAGCGGGCCATGTGCTCCGGCGGACTCGATATTTTGTTCGTTGCTCCGGAGCGGGCCGTACGTCCGGGCTTTCTTGATTTGCTGGCGCAGTGCCGCCTGGCCCTGGTAGCCATAGACGAAGCCCATTGCGTTTCCCAATGGGGCCATGATTTTCGTCCGGAATATACGCAGCTGGATGTTTTTAGCCAGCGTTTTCCGGATGTTCCGCGCCTGGCTTTGACGGCCACGGCGGACGGTCCGACCAAAAACGACATCATCCGCCATCTTGGCTTCGACAGGGCACGGATTTTTTCCACCGGATACGACCGCCCGAACATTCGTTACCATGTGCAGCCGAAATACGACGGCCAGAACCAGCTGCTGCGTTTCATCAAAGAGAACCATCCGGATGAATCCGGCATTGTCTACCGGCTGAGCCGCAAAAAAGTGGATCAGACCGCCGCCTGGCTTAGCAAAAAGGGGATTCGGGCCCTGCCGTACCACGCCGGGATGAGCGCGGACCAGCGCCGGGCCAACCAGGAACGCTTCATGCTGGAGGAAAAGCTGGTGATGGTGGCCACCATCGCTTTCGGCATGGGGGTGGACAAACCCAATGTCCGCTTTGTGGCGCACCTGGAACCCCCAAAAAGCGTGGAAGCCTACCATCAGGAAACCGGCCGTGCCGGACGTGACAGCTTGCCCGCCGACGCCTGGATGGCCTTCAGCCTGGGCGATGTGATTACCCTGCGCCAGATGATTTTTTCAGGCGACGCGCCCCAGCAGCGCAAAATCGTCGAGTTGGAAAAGCTCAACGCCCTGTTGGGCATGCTGGACGCGCCTACCTGCCGGCGCCAGATGCTGCTGGCCTATTTCGGCCAGGAACTGCCAGCGCCCTGCGGCAATTGCGACAACTGCCTGAACCCGCCGGAGACTTTTGACGGCACCATTGCCGCGCAAAAGGCTTTGTCCAATATTTTCCGTACGGGGCAGGGATTCGGCGCTGGCCATCTCACGGACGTGCTGCTGGGAGGAAAAAATGAGCGGATTCTCAGCCTCGGCCATGACAAAGTCAGCACCTACGGCATCGGCAGCGAGCATACGCGCAAGGAGTGGCAGTCCATTTATCGGCAGCTGGCCGCCCAGGGGCTGCTGGATGTGGATATCGAAGGATTTGGCGTACTGAAACTTAACGCCCGCAGCTGGGAGGTGCTCCGCAGCCGGCAGACCGTAGCGTTTCGCAAGGATCAGGAGGGCGCGCGGGGGGCTGCGTCCAAAAAATCAAGAATTGCAGGCCTGGCCGAGCAGGACGCGGTACGCACACCGGAGGATGAAACGCTTTTTGAGGCGTTGCGCGCCTTGCGGCTGCAGATTGCAGGAGAGGAAAACGTGCCGCCTTACCAGATTTTTCCGGACAGAACCCTGCTGGAGATGGTGGCCTACCGTCCGCAGCTGACCGAGGAGTTCGCCCAGTTGTTCGGCGTGGGGCGGATGAAGTTCGAGCGCTATTCGCAGCGTTTTCTGGAGGCCATTGGGACGCATATTCGGGCGAACGGCCTGCCGGATGACCTGCCCCCAATGCCGCAGCGGCGTGAGATCGATACAAAAGGCGGCTGCAACGGGGACGAGCGGACGCTGGAAGAGCAGATTACGGAAACCGTACGTGAATCCGTCAGATTGCTCAGGGCTTGTCATGATCCGCAGCAGGTGGCCAAAGAACGTTGTTTGCAGGAAAGCACCATTTATTCGCATGCCTGCAAAGGGCTTGCAGCGGGCATGTTGCGGCTTTCGGACGTAGTCGCATTGTCCGAGGATGAGCTGCAACAGATCGAAGAACAGTTCCGCCAATGCGGAGACGCGTATCTGAAGCCGGTGTACGACGCGCTGGATGGCAGGTATTCGTACGCGGTATTGGGCTGTATCCGCGCCTGCGTACGTCGGAAAAAGGATTGAGAGAGCGCCCGCCTCAGTATTGCAGCATATTCTCCCTGACAGGAACGCAGCTATTTTTTTCTACCTGCTTGATTCTTTTTTCTTAATAGATTATCTAAAGTAAAAAAAATATTCATCAATTTGTGCTGTCCTGTGGGGGGGTCGTAAGCGCTAGCACGATTTGACGCCGACTGCAGGAAGGAACACGCGCAGCAAGGTAGAGAACATACATGTCCATCCAGCCAGGGATTTTGCTCGAAGCGGGCACCAACGAGGTCGAAATTGTCGTTTTCAGCATCGATGAAGCAACGGCGTCTCCGGAAGCGCCGTATACGTGGCATTTCGGTGTGAATGTCGCCAAGGTGCTTGAGATTATCAGGATGCCGCATTATACGGCCATGCCTGAGAGCGCACATCATTCCGTGCTGGGGGCCTTCCGGCAGCGCGAACGAATTATCCCGTTGATCGACCTGGGCGTATGGCTGGGCCTGCAGCTGCATCCCAACGACCAGGAAAAGGTTCTGGTCACCGAATTCAACAAGGTCGTTACAGCGTTCAAGGTTTCCAATGTTCACCGCATTTACCGTCTGAGCTGGGAAGCCATCGAACCGCCTTCATCCGAATTTTCAAAGCTGTGCGAAAACAGCATCACCGGCGTCATCAAATTGGACGACATGGTTGTCTTTGTTCTGGATCTTGAAAAAATCGTCGGTGAGATCAGTCCGGAAACCGCCATATCCTTTCAGAATGCCGAACCTGTTTCGGAAGAGGATGCCGGCCGTGTGGACAAGGCGCTTGTCGTGGATGATTCGCCCACTGCGCGGAACATGATTCTGCAGCTGCTGCAGCAGGCGGGGTTTGAGACCAAACATCAAGTCAATGGCCGCGATGCCTGGCAATGGGTTCTGGAGCAAAAGGAAAAGGCCCAGCAAGAGGGCAAGCACATTCACGAATATCTCAACGTGATCATTTCGGACATTGAAATGCCGCAAATGGACGGCCACAGTCTGACGAAGCGGGTAAAGTCCGACCCCATACTCAAGGATATCCCCGTGATCCTTTTTTCGTCCCTGATAACCGACGGCCTTTTGCACAAAGGCGAGTCCGTAGGCGCTGATCTTCAGGTGGCCAAGCCGGATCTCGGCATTGTGGCCAGCACCGCGCGCAAACTCATTTCCAAATACCGGCCCTGATGGCCGGAGAGCTGGTCCGCGGCATTTTCTTGCACCCTTGCGCTCTCTCCGTTTATAGTACGCTGGAATAACGGTATCGGATTTGGTGTGTTGTTGCGCTATCTGAGGGGGCAAAGGAATTCGCCATGGGCAAGAAAGCCATTATTGCTGCCGGGCTGCTGGTCGTTGCCGGACTGGCCTTGGCCTTGTTTCTCGTCATCAAGGTCATGTTGAATCCGGATGCCTTGAAGCCGGAACTGCAGGACCAGGTCGAACGGCTCACCGGGTTGCAGCTCGAACTTCAAGGCGACATCTCGTTGAAATGGTATCCCTGGTTCGGCATCAAGTTGGGACCGGCGTCTCTGAGCAGCCCGGAAGGGTTCAAAGAAAAGCTGGTTTCCGTATCGCATCTGTCCGTGGAAACCAGGCTTTTGCCTTTGCTGCAAGGCAAAATCGACGCCAAAAGCCTGGAAATCGAAGGGCTCGACCTGAACATCGTACGCAACGCCAAGGGACGCTGGAATTTTCAAGTACTGCCGGTCAAGGATGTCACCGTCCGTGAAGACGAGGTCATTGTTGATACCATCAAAGGCGACCGGTATATTTTTTCGTACCTGATACGCGGTCTGGAGTTGCAAAACGCGTCGGTCAGAGTTGTCGACGAGCTGCGTGGGCAACGCTACGAGATAAGCAAGTGCAATGTCAGCGCGCGTGACGTCGAATCCGGGAAGCCGTTTGACGCGGAAATTTCGTTTGACGGATCCAGTACGCAGCCTCGTCTCGCGGGATCGGTGCAGTTGCGCGCCATGGTGTCCCTGTTTCCCGAGGTCCTGCGCTTCGCCTTCGACGACGTCAAGCTGGAAGCCAATGTGCAGGCCCAGGGGTTGCCTTTTGCCAAGGCGGGGATAGCGCTTTCCATGGATACGCAGATCCTGGCGCACCAGGGGCTGTTTGACGTGACCCGTTTGACGGCCGATGCCGTGGTCAGCGGCGGCATGTTCGGCAAGCAGGCCCGTGCCTATCTTGAAGGGACCGGTTCGCTGGATCTGGAACAGGGGGTGGCCAAAGCGAATCTGGCGCATCTGAATGGCCTGGGGCTTGAATCCGAAATCACGGCTTCGGCGACAAAGGTGCTGCAGGATCCGCAGCTGACAGCCCGGGTGCGTACCAATATCTTTGATCTGAAAAAAGTTCTCGCCGCCTGCCAGCTGCTGCCGCAGTGGATGAGACGCGTCAAAGGACTGACCCGTTGTTCCTACGACGGAACTGTTTTCCTGAACAAGCATTCACTCAAGTTTGATACCACCGCTTTGCGTATCGATGATGCCGCTCTTCAGGTCAAGGCCACTTTGGCCCTGCCGGACGTACGCGCGGTGGAGGTGGCCGCATCCGGTACGCGTTTTGACATCTGCAAGCTGCTGCCGCATGCCGCGGGAGGCAAACAGGGCAAAGACGGCGGGGCTTCAAAAGCCGGGGCCGGAAAACAGACCCGGCAGCCTTCTTTGCATGATTACCAGGCCCGGCTGCAAATAGCCTTCGACGATCTGGTCTGCGGCAAGGAGTCCGTCGGCCGCCTGGGATTGAAGGCCTCCCTGGCCCAGGGAAAACTCGATGTTTCGGATTTGCAGTTGCAGATGCACCATGCGTCGCTCTCCGGCGAAGTACAGGCCCGTTTTCCCAAAGAAGGATTCGAACCCGACGCAGGCAAGGCCCGAATACGCCTGCGCAGCGAAAATCTGCGTAATGCCCTGAAGCGTCTGGGATATGCCATGGGGCCGACCCAGGATCCAGCGGTCTGGGGCAAGACAAAGCTGGACCTGGAAGCCGCCTTCAATCCGCAAGGCTACGTAGTGCATACGCCTCGTTTCGAGCTGGACGGCAACACAATGTCCTTGTCCGTTCGGGCCGCCAAACCGTTTCCTTCGCAGCTTTCAATAGAGCTCAAAAGCGGCGCGCTGGATCTGAACCGCTACAAGGCAGCGGCGGATGCCGGCGGTAAAAAAGACGGCAAAAAGCCGGACGCTGCAACGAAGAGCAAAGAACAGTTCGAATTGCCCGCTTTTTTTCGCAAAACAAAATGCTCTGCGAAGCTGTTTTTTGAAAAACTCAGCTATGATTTGTTCGCCGTATCCAACCTGCGGGTTAAGGCCGTGTCGGACAAAGGTCAGGTCAGTGTGTCCGATCTGCGCGGAAAATGCTTTGGCGGAACCATCAACAGCTCGGGCAGCGTCAACCTGCGGCGTACGCCCGCGCCCCTGGCCGTCGATCTTTCCGGCAAAAGCGTGGACATTCGGGCGTTTCTCACGGCATTGGGCAGGCGTCCACATGTTACCGGGCGCGCGGACATCAAGGCGAATGTCTCTTCCCACGGATTTACCAGCAAGGAATTTTTCAACGGTTTGAACGGAAACGCCACGGCGCTGGTGGTGAACGGCAGTATTCTCGGGCTGAATCTTTCGAGTTCCGCCTTGAGTTCTCAGAAGGGAATCGTGGGCCCCAAGGCCAAGACGAAGTTTCAGAAAGCCGTCATCGAGGCCCATGCCACGAACGGCAGCGTGCATTTTACCAAGTTTCATGTCAGCTATCCGCCCAACAGAATCGATGGAACGGGCACAATCGTTTTGCCGAAAAACGCCATTTCGGCCGAATTGAACGCCAACCTGCAGGGCCTGCCAATTATTCCGGTCACGATCAAAGGCAAACTGGGCGACCCCGACGTGGGCCTGGATGGAGCCGCACTGGTGGGGAACGTGGTGGACGGTGCGGCCAACGTTGTCAAAGACATTCTGCTTTCGCCCCTGACCATCGAACAGGGCATTCAGGACGGCATCGAAAGTCTGTTTTCCAGCAAAAAGAAAAAGAAATGACGGTCAGGGGGATGGCTGTATTGAAAGCATTAGAGCATCTTAACTTTAAAAATGTTTAGATGCTTTTATGCATTTATCTGAAACAATGGGACATTGTTTCAGATGGGAGCCTTGTTTCAAGGCGAAAATGCGCTAGTACGGGCTGAGTAACGATACAAGGTCGCGTGCAAATTCCCAGGCATCGAAAAGCTCATTAGGGCAAAAGGGATGTTCGATGGCTTTTTTGAGTTCGTCCAAGGCCGAGGCGTTATCGTTGTTGAGAGAAAAAACAGCGGCTTGGAGCAAATTCAGGAGCGCGATGAGTTGTGGTGTATCCACTGATTCAGAAAGATTCAGTGCTTTTCTTTCATAAAAGGCAGCACTGGAGGAATTTTGGTTGCAAACCGCAATGAACCCCATGCCCAGACAGGCCAGTATTTCGAGCGGCTCTGTTTTTTCGATCTGTTGGAAACATTTTTGACCTTGGTCAGGGGCTCCTCTCATAACCAATGCCATCCCCTTGAGGGCTGTTGCCGGTTGCTGCAAACAAGAATCCAGTCCTGCGTAATCCGCCATGGCCGTGGCCTGGTCCGCCAACTCGGCAGCACGTTCGAACTCCCCTCGGAACAACGTAATGAGGCTCATTTCTTCCAGGCTGGAGATCACTCCTGTTGGAGCCTGTATCTGCTCAAACAGGTCCTTTGCGGATTGAAGCAAGGGCAGCGCCACGTCCTGATTTCCAAGGCACAAGTGGGCTGAGCCGGCATTTCTTAAAGACCATGCGATTTTTACGGTATCTTCCAGATCCCGCCCAATTCGGAGGCTTTTTTCAAAGCTGAGCAGAGCCTGATCCATCATACCCTGGGCGCGTTTGCAAAGCCCGATGCGCATGGTAACCCAGAACGCATGTTCCACTTCGGGATCCTGGGCTAAACTCAAGCCATACAGGCGAATGGAGCGGCAATAGTTCTTTTTTTTGTGCTCGATGGCGGCCATCAAAAGAAGAGCGCGGGCTCTATTCCAGGAGCAATTTGATGTGACTGCCCATCTCAGCCAGTTATGGGCAAACAGCCGGATGTCCGCGATGGAAGATACACTGCTTGCGCTTTGGTTGCGCATGTCGAACCAGCACAAGAGAATCAGTCCGGCTTCCGGGCTGAAAGGCAAGTGCGGGCTGAACAGCAATTGTTTTGTAGCCCGGAAAAAGCGTTCTCCATTCAGGTAGTGGGTATGCATGTCGAAGTAGATGTACAATCCTGTAGCGGAATTGGAAACAGCGGCAACATCACTTCTGTTTACAGCCCGGCACCAAGCCTGCTCAATATTGGCAAAGGCTGCGTCCATATCCGTACGGCAGGCCATCATCTGTTGCCCTATCAATTCTTTTTCAGCGATGCGAACCCTGTTCAGGTAATAGTGTTCATGGGTGTCCAGGGTTTTCTCCCGCAGTCCTGAGGCTTCAAGTTTTTCTCCCGCATACTGAACCAGCAGGGAGTGTAATTCAAAAAGCCCGGAATCGGAGTCGATTCTCACGAGGGACTTTCTGATAATATCTGAAAGTGCACAACCGCCGGACTCTATATTCAAAGGTCCGGCAACGGCTTCCGCAGCCTTTCGTGTAAACTGCCCGCGGAAAACGGATAGCCGCATTAAGACATTTCGCTCTTTTCGACTCAGAACGTTCCAGGAGGAGTCGAACACTGCCCGCATACTTCTGTGGCATGGAGATACATCTATGTGTTTGGATTCAAGAAAATCAATGCCCGTAGCAATTTGATCCGCAATATCCCGTGGCGAAAACACATCACCCCATCCTCCGGCCAGAATCAAAGCCAGGGGGATTCCAGATGTTAGCCTGCAAATGCGGAGAATATCATGAGCATTGCGCGCAGTAGGTTTGAAATCCGGCCGCACTCTGCGTACTGCGGACAGAAACAATGCCGTTCCCTCAGCGTTGTTGATGGATCGAATCAAATCTGTTTCCCCGCCGGGATCATCCTGGGGATACGGCAGGCCGGAAAGTGGAAGGACCTGCTCTCTGTCAAGTCCCAGTCTGGACCTGCTGGTGGCAAGAATTTTCAACTGTTCGGCCTTGTCCAGCATTTGGACTATTGGTTCTCCAATTTCGGGCAGGTGTTCGAGGTTGTCCATAAAGAGGAGTATCTTTCGTGCTCTCAGAAACTCCAGCACTTGCTTTCCGAGTTTTTGATTGACGTCAGTTTTTAGCACAAGAACCCCTGACAAAGAGACCAGCATTGCATCTGCGGATGACACGGTTGCAAGAGGAAGAATGAAAAGGCTCCCAGGGTAAACATCCCGCAGTTTGCCGAGGGCTTTCATCGCCAGCCGGGTTTTTCCAATGCCGCCAGGCCCTGTAATGGTCAGCAGCCGCGTATCGCCCTGTGTCAGGCGGCCCGTGATCTCCTCCAATTCCCGCTGTCTGCCAATGAATGTGCCGGATTGAACCGGAAGAGCGCGTTGCGGTGGCTGAATCTTTTCTACAGAAATCTCATCCTGCCTGAGGACCTGATAGACCAGGTTGGAGGTTTCCGGATTCGGAAGAATTCCCAACTCCGAATCAAGCAATTGTTTACAGCTTTCATATTGACGGCGGGCCAGATGTTTTTGTCCGGTTCGGGCATAGAGCTGAATCAGATATCTGTGGGCTGATTCATTGAGCGGATCCAGTTCCACCCAGGTTGCGGCATGTTTTATGGCTTTGGAATCATTCCCCAGGCTTGCGTATCTTTCGGTGAGCTCTTTGAGAACGAACATAAACTCTCTTTCGAGTTCCTCTTTTCTGAAAAACTGCCAGTCATCAAACTCGGGCGTATCTTCGAGGCTGAAACCAGACAGAAAAGGCCCGCTATACATTTCGACGGCTTGTTCCAGCACACTCGGATCGTGACTTTTACGAGATACCAGGGCTTGAAATTGTAAAACGTCTACGTGGACAGTTTCATTGGGAACAAAGCATACGGCGCCTCTGTCCGCTTTAAACCAGAATTTGCCCAGAATGCCGCCCATGGCGGATAACGTCCTGCGAAGGGAGGCCAAGGCGTTCAGCCTGCTGTAGTCAGGCCAGAAGAGATCGGCCAGCCGTTCTCTGGACACGGGTTTTCCGTGAACAGCAAGAAAAGCGGCCAGCGCAACTGCCTTTCGGCGATCAAGCCTGACAGGTTGGCCGTTTATGAAAAAGCAGGGATTCCCCAGAAAGTGACATCGGAGTGCCGATATAGTTGTATTCACCTGTTTAACTCTATGTAAAAAGCAGTTTTTTTACAATTTCAAATGAACCCAGGAAGTCTGGGACGTTTCTGGGACGGTGGGCTGCTAGGCTGCATCAGGAAATAGGAATTTGTTCGTATCCTTCACAGGAGGAAGAACTATGAAAAATTGGATGCTTCCCGGATTTGTTACCTTGATTTGCTGGGGATTCTGGGCGTTTATCCCCAAACTGACCACGCGATACATCAGCCCCATGAGCGCGGTTGTGTATGAGAGTATCGGCGCCTTGGTCATGGGGGGGATTGTTCTTGCGATTCTCGATTTCCGGCCGGATGTGAACGCCAGGGGCATCTGCCTGGCTGTCGTCACCGGAATGCTGGGAATCGCCGGGGGCTTGGGATTTTTGTTTGCCGTCAAGTCGGGCAAGGTGTCTGTCGTCGCCATGTTCACCTCTCTCTCGCCCCTGATCACCATCGTATTGGGATATCTGGTGCTTAACGAATCCATAACCGTAAAAGAGGGCCTCGGCGTCATCAGCGCTTTTGTTGCCATCTTTTTGTTTGCAGCCTGACGGTCAATCTATTGTATCGAAAAGGAGTAGACCATGATCGAGCAACTCACCGAATTTCTGGATGTTCTTGGACTAAGCGAAAAACCGATGGGACTGTTTTATACGGACCAACCACCCGAATTCGGGGTATCCCCCAAACGTATGACCTCTTTGAGTGTCTTGACGCCGGAGAACAATCAGGGCGTGGGCTGGAGTTCGTGTTTGCTTTCAAAGATACGCTATGCGCGCCGGAAAAATTGTCCGGCTTTTTTTGACCGGGAGCATTACGGGTGCTTGGGCGGAGCTTTTTTTATGGGGTTCAAATCGTATTATGAACCATTTGAACCGGCTCTCATCTCCACGGGCGACCCCGGCCGGATAGAAGGGGAGCAATACGTGGATTCAATCGAAACAGGCAAACAATTTTATGATATGTTCAATCCGCCCGCAGCGGGCGGCAAGGTCCTTGTATTTCAGCCTCTTGAGCAGTGCACCCCTGATCAGCGACCTGAAATTGTTCTGCTGTTTCCTGACCGGGACAGCCTGATTGGCTTAAATGCACTTACCGTGTTTGTTACCCGAAATCCTCATGCTGTTCAGATTCCTTTCGGCATGGGGTGCGCGGCCCTTGTTTCCTGGCCGCGGCGGTTAAGGCAGAATGGAGAAGAGGGCGCAGTTATCGGCGGATTTGATATTAATTGTATCAAGTATTTCAAATCGCAAGAATTCACCTATGCGGTGCCGTATGAGCTTTTTCTGAAGATGCTGGATGCCTGGCCCAGGTCGGTTTTAGGCACCCGTGCCTGGCAGCGGTTGAGAAAAAGGGAATCGTAGGCTTGCGTTGAGGAAAAAAATCATATCTGGTTGGAAAGGTTGCTGTCGTCCAAGCAGCGGATGATATGGGTGAAACTGGCAGAAAATATCCGCACTGCAGGTCCGGCGGCTAGTTCGTTTCGCGCGTGACCTTGCCGATCAGCCCGAGAAAGCCTTCCAGAATGGTCAGCGGATGGGGCGGACAACCTGGGATGAACAGGTCCACGGGCAGCAGGTCGCCGATTCCGGCGTTGGTTTCGCTGCTGTCCGCGTAGATGCCGCCTGAAACGGCGCAGGAACCGACTGCAATGACGATTTTGGGCTCCGGCGTGGCTTCATAGGTTCGTAGCAGGGCCTCCCGCATGTTGCGGGTCACCGGACCGGTCACGACCAGACCGTCGGCATGGCGGGGGGAAGCCACGAAATCAATGCCGAAGCGCCCCAGGTCAAAGACAATGGTTGTGAGCACGTTGATGTCGGCTTCGCAGGCATTACAGCCCCCGGCGCTGACCTGGCGCAAGCGGAGAGAGCGGGCGAACAGCCGCGCCCTTTCCGGTTCCAGGGGCGACATGGGAATCCCTTGCGCTGCCTCGGTGCGCGTTGCGCCGCTGACTATCAGGTCCGCGCGGCGCCGGGCCGCAAGCCGGAATTCCTTGCCAAAGGCAATGGCGCCTGTTCCGCAGGCTTGGGCGCACGCGCCGCAGAACAGGCAGCGGCCGAGGTCGATGCCCAAGCCCTGGGCATTCTGAAACAGCGCCCCTGTGGGGCAGGCTTGCAGACACGCGGAGCAACCGCTTGCGCAACGTTCGGGATGCAGTTCGGGCAGCCCGCGGTATCTGTCCGGGAGGTTCGCCGGTTTGGCAGGATAGCCCACAGTCCGGTATTTTTGCCGCAGCCGTTCCACTAATACGCCCAGCATGCCGAATTCCTTTTCCTACAGATCATGTCCGCAGTAGGATAGATTGAAACTTTTATTGCACAGGGGAAAATCCGAAATTTCCGTATTGCGCAACGCCATGGCCAGTCCGGCCCAGTTGCGCAGGGACGGGTCCGTGACCTTGTACCAGGCGAAACTTCCGTCCGGTCCGCTGGCCGCCACATGACAGACGGCGCCGCGCCAGCCCTCGATCAGGGATACTGCCAGAGTATCCGGGCGTAGTTCGGGAATGGTTGCCTGCGGACGTACGCAGCCTTCCGGAAGCGCGCCGAGCAGCGTACGGATGATTTCCACGGAGTCGTCCACTTCGTTCCGCCGGACCGTGGCCCGGGCCAGCACGTCGCCGCTATCGCAGGTGCGCGGCGGATGCGCGTGCGGCGGCGCCGCAGGCTGCGGAAAAGCGCAGCGGATGTCGCGCGGCAGTCCGCTGGCTCTGGCCGCCGGTCCCACAAGGCCCAGTTCCAGGGCGGTGCGCGTACTGACCTGTCCGGTTTTTTCAAAGCGGTTCAGCACGGAAGATGCTTTGAAAAGCAGCTTGAGCGCCCCGCGAACGTTCCGGTAGACAGAATCCAGGCGCTGCAGCAGTTCCTCGGTGCGCTGCCTGTCCGTATCGAATCCGCAGCCGCCGGGTTTGAGTACGCCGCGTCCGAAGCGGTTGCCGCAGAGCAGGGCGGTCATGTTCAGAAAATCACCGCGTAACCGGCCGCAATAAGACGACGTGGGCAGGAAGCCAACGTCCCCTGCCAGGGCTCCCAGGTCGCCCGTATGGTTGGCCAGGCGTTCGAGTTCCAGGCAGACCGTACGCAGCATCTGCGTACGCCGGAAGGGCTGGATGCCGCCAAGCATTTCCATCGCGGCGCAACCGGCCCAGGCGTGGCCGATGGTCGTGTCTCCGGCCAGGGTTTCGAGCAAGGGGAGTGTCCGGAGGTTTGGGCCGGACGCAAGGGCTTTTTCCACGCCCCGGTGCTGGTAGCCCAGGGAAATTTCCAGCGAAAGCACCTGTTCGCCCGCGCATTGAAAGCGGAAATGACCGGGTTCGATGATGCCCGCGTGTACGGGCCCGACAGCCACCTCGTGGATGTCCTTTCCTGCCACCTGG
Organism: Desulfovibrionaceae bacterium; assembly: GCA_963677785.2. Taxonomy (GTDB): domain Bacteria; phylum Desulfobacterota; class Desulfovibrionia; order Desulfovibrionales; family Desulfovibrionaceae. The sequence goes on from CAXXDH010000003.1 coordinate 3,323,322, forward strand.
TAGTAGGAGGTGACGCCCGGGCGCGGACGTTTGCCGCCGGGCTGTTCCAGAAAACGGATCGGCTTCAGCCACGGATGGCCCAAAGGCACGATGCCGGATAATTCGTGAATTTCCCGCTCGAACCAGTGGGCCTGCGGGCAGGCCGGAGTGAGCGAGGGATATTCCTTGCCCGGCTTTGCGGACAGGATGGAGAGGCGGCGTTTGCCGTCGTTGGCGATCACCGCATACAACAGCTGCCGGTCCGCCGCGCCGGGAGTCGCGAGGAGCGAGACCAGACGCCAGCCCTGGGCGACTTTCTGCGTCACGTCGGCAGCGAAATTTTCAGGCGAGGCCAGGGGAATGTCCGCCAGGGGAAGGGGGGTTCCGTGTTCGAATTCCATGATAGTTCCTTAGCCGTTGCCTATGGCCAGAGAAGCCGCCTTGAGCAGCAGCATGCCCATGCCGGGAGAAAGATACAGCCCCAGGGAAAGCACCAGAGCCCCCAGAATCAGCGGCGGTGCGATGTGCAGCACGTTTTCCTGCGACGCGACGGGAAGCGCCTTGGGAGGCGGCCCCTGCACCATACGCACCACGGCCAGAGACATGCCAGTGAAGATGACCGCCAGGCAGAGCAGATAGAGTACGGCCGGAATGATTCGTCCGCCGTCGAGCATGGCTTTCAGGATGGTGAATTCGCTGACAAAGGTGCCGAAGGGCGGCGAGCCCACAATGCTCAGAAACAGCGCTGTCCAGAGTACGCCCGTCCAGGGGATGACCCGCAGCATGCCGCGTGTGTCGTAACAGGACTTGGTGTGGTAGCGGGCCAGAATGTTTCCGGCCAGAAAAAACAGTCCGGCCTTGGTCAGCGAATGGTTCACCGCATGGAGCATGGCCCCGAAAGCCGCGCCGCCGCCGATGCCCACGCCCAGCGCCAGGATGCCCATGTGCTCGACGCTCGAATAGGCCAGCAACCGCTTGTAATCTCCTTGCCCCACAATGAATACCGCGGCCATGGCCATGGAAAACAGGCCGAAAAAGACCAGCAGATCCGATGAAAAATCGGCCAGACCGGCTGCGGTGCAGATCTGGTGCGCGCGCAGAATGCCCAGAAACGCGCAGTTGAGCAGCGCTCCCGAAAGCAGGGCCGAAACCAGCGAAGGCGATTCGCTGTGCGCATCCGGCAGCCAGTTGTGCATGGGCGCCAGGCCCATCTTGGTGCCGTAACCAACCAGCAGAAAAATGAACGCGGCCTTGAGCCAGAGCGGCTGCATGGTTGGAGCGGCCGCCAGCAGGTCCGCGAGCAGCATGGACCCGCCCCGCGCGTTTTCGTCCACCATGGAGATGGACAACAGAAGATTGCCCAGCAGCGCCAAAGCGATGCCCACCGAACAGATCATCAGGTATTTCCAGGTGGCCTCCAGCGAACGCTGCTGGCGGTGGAAATAGATCAACGGTGCGCTGGCCAGGGTGGTTGTTTCCACGCCTACCCAGAGTAACCCCAGGTGGGTCGTGCAGGTCACCAGGGTCATGGCGGAAAGAAAAAACAGCAGACAGGCCGTGAAAATGCGTTCCGGAGTATTGCGAAACGTGGTTCCGGCCACAATATCCTGATGTTGTTTGGATTTGGCCTCGTCCCGCAGGTACCCCTGCGCGTAAACGGCGGCGGCTAGAAAAAGCAGGCTTACGATGCCCAGGAAGATGAACCCGAGGGCGTCGATTCTGAGCAGGCCATGCCATTCCGGGGGCGTGGTTTCAAACGTTTCCGCCAGATGCAGGACCAGGGACGCATGCAGGAGAGCCACCACGAGCAGCAGCATTCTGCGCAGCAGATCGCTGCCCAGCGCCAGCGCGAGAATGCCGCCCGCCAGGGGCGCGAGAACAAGGACCTGAATCATGCTTAATCCCGTAACGAGCAGAACCGGTCCACGTCGATGGATTCAAAGGTTCGGTTGATGTGGTGTACGGCGATTCCCATGACAAAGACCGCCACAAAGACGTCCAGCAGAATGGAAAGTTCAAGCCATACCGCGTTGTGTGTGGACATGGGAGTGCCGAACAGAAAAATGCCGTTTTCCATGATCAGATAGCCCACAACCTGCGTCAGGGCCTTGTGTCGGGCGATGATCAGCAGCAATCCGGCGAGAATGGTCGTGAACGAAGCCGGAAAGAGCAGGCCGAAGTAGATACTGGCCGGAATCTGCAAGCGGCTTTCCAGCCAGAAGGAAAATACCAGTCCTGCCAGTCCGCAGGCCACTGTCGGGCCAAAGCCCACGTAGGTTTCGACCGTGGCGGGCACGCCGATTTTGCGCATGGTTTTGGCCAGGAGCAGGGGAAAACCAACGGCCTTGATCAGGAACACGGCCAGGCAAAGCAGCAGCAGATGCAGCTCCAGGGGCTCCGCCCCGGCAATGAGCAGGGGAGTACAGGCAAGCAGCGCGCCCTGCAGGGCGGCCAGGCTCAGCAAATGGCCGAGGCGTCCAACGCCCAGCAGTGCGAGGTCCGCCAGAATGATCAGAGCAAGCACGGTCTGCAAGGTCAACGTCATTGCATGTTCCTCCAGAGAGTCAGGACCAGCGCCAGAGCGGAGACGGCTCCGGCTCCGGCCAGCAGGCCGCCCAGACGTACCAGGGGCAGCCTGGCCATTATCGACTCCACTATGCCGACCAGGACCGCGGTGGCGAATACGCCGCCAAGGGCCAGTCCGGCGGAATAAAACGGGCGGGCCGGATCCAGCGGCAGCAGCAGACCGGAAAACAGCGTCGCGAATATCCACAGCTTGATGCCCGAGCCGTAGGTTATGAAAGCCAGGTCCGGACCCGAGTGGTCCAGGACCATGACTTCATGGATCATAGTAAGTTCCAGGTGCGTATTGGGATCATCCACGGGAATCCGGCAGTTTTCCACCAGCAGCAGCACGAAGAGTGACAGGGCGAGCAGCACATGGGGCAGAGTGGCGTGTTGCGGCGCGTTCATGATGCCGTTGAGGGTGAATCCGTTGCCCATCCCGGCCGCGGCCAGCAGCGTGACAAACAACACCGGTTCTCCCAGAGCGCCCAGACAGGCCTCGCGGCTGGCTCCCATGCCCTCGAAGCTTGATCCCGTGTCCAGGGCTGCCAGCATGGTCGCCATTCGGGCGGCGCCCAGCAAATAGGCGAGCAGGATAAAATCGCAGGAAAAGGAGAAGACTCCGGGCATACCGGCCAAAGGCAGTATCATCAGAGCAGCCAGAGGTCCCGCCAGCGAGAGAACCGGGCCCGTACGAAATATCCAGGTGGTGGTATCGCTGACCACAGCGCCCTTGCGCAGCAGTTTGGCCAGGTCGTAGTAGGTTTGCAGCAGCGGACGCCCGCGGCGGCCTCCGAACAGCGCCTTGACGCGGTTGATTATGCCGAAAAGCAACGGCGATGCCACAAGCGCGGGCGCCAGCAGCCAGACGGCGTCAGGATGTATGCTCATGCCAGTTTCCAGAGTAGCAAGGCCACCAATGTGACCAGCATGTAAAGGATATACAAATGGATACGGCCATGCTGCAGCAGCTTGAGCCAGTCGCAGCCCTGTCTGATTTTTTCGAACAGGGGGCCGAGAAATTTTTCACGGGCCAGGTCCGGCGCAGCCGTTTTCAACGCGCTGGGATCTGGAAAATAGTTTTCCGGCGCGTTGGTTTTCACCGACAGTCCGGTGGCAGGACCAAAGATACGGGCCAGCGGGTGGGCGAACGCAAAGCCCGTATACTGCATACGCGCATCCGGTGCCACGTAGCCGCAGTCCCAGGTGTGGTATAGGCGTGGTGGGCGCGCGGCGGAGAGACGCTTCTGCAGCAGCACCAGAGCCAGAACAAAGAGCGCGAACAACAGGCCGCAGGCAGCGATCATGGTCATGGAGGAGAAGGCCTCGCCAAGCGTTCCGGCAAGTTCCGGACTGCTGCCGGAGAGCATGGAAACCGCCGGGACAGCCAGAGAAAACAATACGGGTGCGCACAGGCCGCCGGCCAGGCAAAGCAGCGCCAGCGCCAGCATGGGCAGGAGCATATTCCGTCCGGGGTCACTGTTGGCTGCAAGGCGGGAAACCGCCGCGCTGCGCGGCTCGCCGCAGAATACCGTACCGTAGGCCCGGGCAAAACAGGCCAGAACCAAACCGCCCACTGCGGCCAGGCCGGTGAAGCAGAGAATCCCGGCCACCTGCAGCACAATGCCGGATGATTCAAAACCGCCGGTCAGCGAAAGGTAGAGGGCAAATTCCCCGACAAAGCCGTTGAACGGCGGCAATCCGGAGATGGCTGCCGCGCCAGCGGCAAACAACGCGGCCGTGACGGGCATCTTCTTGGCCAGCCCGCCCAGGGCGTTCAGGGAGGCGGTTCCCGTGGCCTTGAGCGCGGCTCCAGCAGCCAGGAACAGCAAGCCTTTGAAAAATGAATGATTCAGGACGTGCAGCAATGCGCCCGCGAATCCCAGGAAAGCGACTTTGGGGTTGTGCCAGGAGAGCCCTGTCAGACCGGCGCCCAGGCCAATGGCAGCGATGCCCATGTTTTCAACCGTGCTCAGGGCCAGAAGCCGTTTGAGATTCTTCTGCACCAGAGCTGCCAGTACGCCGTACAGTGCCGTGGCCAGGCCGATTCCCAGCAGCAGCGGCCCCTGCCAGCTTTGCACAGGGCCGAGAAATTCGAACGTCCGGCAGAGGCCGTAAATCCCGGCGTTGACCATAGCCCCGGACATCAACGCGGAAACATGGCTGGGCGCCGCCGGATGGGCCTCGGGCAGCCAGATATGCAGGGGGGCGAATCCGGCCTTGGCGCCAAATCCCACCAGGGCCAGAATGAAGATAACAGCCGCCGTGGCAGGAGGCAGATTGGGAGCCGCCATGCGATACGCGTCAAAGGAAAAAGAATCGGCCTGCCCGGAGAGCAGCGCAAAGGCGGCCAGTAAAAAGAACGCCCCCAGATGAGCGGCAACCAGGTAGACCCAGGACGCTTCACGTACGTCGGCCTTGTCGTCTTCAAAGGCGACCAGGAAAAAAGGCGTCAGAGACATGAATTCCCAGACAATGAGAAACAAAAAGCCGTCGTCGACCACCGGAACCAGAGCCATGCCCGCGGCCAGGAGATTGAGAAAAAACCAGTGGGCGCCGAGATTCCGGCGTCCCTGCCATGCCTGGAGATAACGCGCCCCATACAAGGCGCAAAGGCCTGTGAGCAGAAAAACGGGCAGCAGAAAAAAACGGGAGAGCGAGTCGATTGCGATGCGCAGCATTCCCAAAGGGAGTTGGCTGCTGCAGCTAAAAACAACTTCTGGGCCGGACCAGTCCGCAAGCAGCGCCACGAGGCCCGCCAGTGATCCGAGCACAGCGCTCCACGAACCGATTCCGTTCGCTGTTCGGGATCGTCCGGCTGCAAGACTTGCCAGGGCGCCCCCCGCGTACAGGGCAATGGCCATAAGAAAAAAACAGAGACTTACTGACTGTCCCATAACAACCGCCAGAACTAGAGTATTTTAGGTGTTTTGGGTCCCTATGCCTGAAGGTTCGCTTTGTCAATATTATACGGAAAATATTTTTTTCAATTAAAAAAACTGACTAATAACCGACAAAACAGGTCGTAGAATATGTATGGAATGGGCAGCGAGAACATAAAAAAGGGCAACTGTCTGATTTTTCGTTGTTTTAACCTTACCAAAAATTCATAAGCCGGAAAGGTAACGTTAATCTTATGAGCTTAGAGTTTTAGTTATCCAATTACTCTCCCTTTTTTTGAGACCACCCACTTGCCTGAGCCCCTGCCAAAAGCGGGGGCTTTTTGTGTGCCAGGCATGGCGCGAATCTCATGAAGTGTAAGTCCTCTACAGGCCTGATGGTGGGAACTGTAAGCTGAAGGCAACTGCGTCGTCGTGAGGCGGCCTGACCTCGCACCCCGTGTCCGTCATCTTTAGGGCATCTCAGATACAGCAGTAAGAGATTGTCTTTTCACACTCCTGACACAAAAGTCATAAAAGCTTCGCTTTTCTCTCCGGCCTGGTTCTTGTAAACAATGAAATAATTCCTAAAAGAAACAGGTGTCTATGCTTATGACGTATTTTTCCCGTTTTTCGCACAAAATGCAGGACCGGGTCTTTCGCCTGGTGCACGGCAACCGGCTCGTATACAATACGTGTTGGGAGGATCCGCGGCTGGACCGCACTTTGCTGGGCTTCGGATCGGATTCCCGAATTGTGATGATTACTTCCGCCGGAGACAATGCCCTGGCCTATCTCTTGGACGATCCGGCCGAAGTGCATTGCGTGGATGTCAATTACCGCCAGAATGCCTTGCTGGAACTGAAACGCGTACTCTATACGCAAGCCGGTGCGGATGCCCTGTTCGCCTTTTTCGGCAGCGGCGGGAGCAGCGAGTGCGCGGCAATATACGAGAAGTTGCGGCCTGGGCTGCCCGACTATGCAGCGTCTTTCTGGGATGAAAATCTGGGTTATTTTTCCAATACGGGCTCCAGAAAGTCCTTTTACTACCACGGCGCATCCGGCGTGGTGGCCTGGATATTCAGCCGGGCCATGGGATTGCTCAAACCCAAGGTCCGCGCCCGGATGATCCGCTTGATGGACGCCTCCGACCTGGAAGAACAGCGCCGCCTGTTCCATGAAATTGAACCCGCATTCTGGGACCGTGTCAGCAGCTGGCTCGTCGGCCGTCCGACCACCATGGCCATGCTCGGCGTGCCGCGACCGCAAGTAGCACTGATCCGTGAAAAGCATCCGGGCGGCGTGCAGGGCTTTGTCAAAGATAAGATCAGACGGGTGTTCACCGAACTGCCCATCTCGGAGAATTATTTCTGGCGGGTCTATGTAACCGGCCAATACACGCGGCAATGTTGTCCGGATTATTTGCAGGCGGAACATTTCAGCATGTTGCGGGAGCGGGTTTTTAGGCTCCACCTGCATACGTGCACCCTCAGCTCGTTTCTGCGCCGGAATCCCGGACAGTATACCCATTTCATCTTGCTCGACCATCAGGACTGGCTGGCCTGGCACGCGCCAGAGGCCTTGCGCGAAGAGTGGGAGCTTCTTCTGGGGAACGCGGCGCCGGGGGCCAAAGTACTGATGCGTACGGCCGGGCTCGACGTTTCCTTTGTGCCGGACGCAATACGCAAGCAGCTGTGTTTTCAGCCCGAACTGACCGAAAAGCTGCATTTTCAGGACAGGGTCGGCACCTACGGCAGTCAGCATCTGGCGGTGGTTCTATGAGTACGTGTTCTTCTAAAGGGATGGACAAGACCGGGAAATTGCAGGGGTATTACCGCTGGCATGCGCCCATATACGATGCCACGCGCTGGAGTTTTCTGTTCGGGCGCCGAACCATCGTAGTCCTGGCGGCTAAACAACTCGGCCGGAATAATAACCTGCGTATTCTGGAAGTCGGCTGCGGTACGGGCAGGAATCTCAAGGCCCTGGCCCGGACCTTTCCCAAGGCGCAGATCACGGGTGTTGATCTGTGCGCGCCCATGCTGGCCAAAGCCGAAAAGAGCACGGCCGGCTACGCCGAGCGGATAACCCTGCTGCATGAGGCCTACGCAACGGCTTTGCTGCCGGAAGCCTCCTGCGACCTGGTGCTGTTTTCCTATGCCCTGACCATGTTCAATCCGGGGTTTGATACGGCCCTGGATACGGCCCGGACACATCTGAAGCCGGGAGGATTGGTGGCGGTCACGGATTTTCATGATTCCCGTTTGGGGGTTTTCAAATCCTGGATGGGCGCCAACCACGTACGTATGGAAGGGCACCTGGCGCCCGAGTTGGACGCCCGTTTTGAGCGGAAGCAATTGTCCGTACGCCGGGCTTACGCGGGCGTCTGGGAGTACTTTCTGTATCTGGGGCGCAGATCAGCCGGTTGATTTAGAGGCTCTTATGCATTTTCATGAAACAATTGGAAATTGTTTCATGAATGAGCCTTGTTTCAAGGCGAGAATGCGCTAAACGGTTTCCTGAAAACGATCTTCCACGAATTCCGCCAGGCAGGCCACGGCCGGGTGCTCGGGAGCGTGCCGTACGTGCAGCGCCACAGTGACCTCCGGCAATCGCGGCAGTCCGCAATCATCAGACAAAAAGCCGCACCCCGGACCGCAGCAGCTCTTGACCATGGGAGTCACTGCGAACCCTGCGGCCACGGCCGCATGGATTGCCGCCAGACTCAGGCTGCTGAAAGCGATGCGGTAGGCAAATCCCAGGCGTTCGAGCGCCTCCAGCGCCCAGCGCCGTTGCAGGCAGCCTTCGTGAAATACGGCCAGGGGCAGGGGCTCGCAGGTTCCGCGCCAGATGGAATGCAGGTCCAGGTCCGCGGCGCTCATCCAGAGCAAAGGCACCCGGGCCACGGGTTTGCCTTGTTCGCGTATCTCTTCTCCATCTTCAGTGGTCAGACAGACATCCAGTTTGCCTGATTTAAATTCCTTGATGAGCTCACCGGTGGTATCGCAACGTACGTCTACCCGAATTTTGGGGTAGGCCCAGGCGAAACGCGCCAGCACACCGGGCAGATAGCGGGTGGCGTAGTCGTCAGGCACACCCAGCCGCACCAGACCGGAAAGGCGCGGGCCGCAAAAACAGGCCAGTGTCTCGTCATGCAGCCGCAGCAAACGGCGCGCGTAATGCAACAGCAGTTCGCCGTCATGCGTCAGCCGGACGCTGCGGGCATTGCGTTCGAACAGGCGGCGCCCCAGATCGCTTTCCAGACGTTTCAGCTGCATGGAAACAGCTGATTGCGTACGATGGATGGTTTGTCCGGCCTTGGTGAAGCTCTTGAATTCCGCCGCAGCCACGAACGTACGCAGTGTTTCCAGGGATAAATGGGTCAGGAGAGTGTCATCAAGCATGCTTATGCTTAGCATACAATGAATTCGTTTGTCGAATCCTTTTGACAGGCGCATAGTACGGGCAACTTTGACGAGCAACCTACGTAAAAAGGAGAACAGACACATGGAAAATCAGATAGAACTGAACGAACGTATTCATAAAAACTGGAACCGTTACCGCGAACTGTTCCCGGGGCTGGCTGACGGCTATGACGCCATGACCGGCAACGCGTACGCGGGCGGACGGCTGGATGCCAAGACCAAGCGGCTGATAGCCATAGCCATTGCAGTGACCCACGGATGTAGAGGCTGCATGCTCTCGCAGACCGGACACGCTTTGAATATGGGGGCAGATGCCGAGGAAATTCTGGAGGCCTGCGCGGTCTCCCTGTCCATAGGGGGCACAATGGCGGCAGCGGAGGTCACACGGGTGGTGGAGTATCTCGAAGAATTGGGAAAATTATAAAAAAGAAGGGATCCGGGTCGTCTCCAAAGCAGGGGACGGCCCGGTTAGTGAATTTTTGACAGTGTATCCCGGCTATTTGGTGCCGAAAATTTTGTCTCCGGCGTCACCCAGTCCGGGCAGAATATAGCCGACTTCATTCAGCCGTTCGTCAATGGCCGCGACGTAGACGTCGATGTCCGGATGTTTTTCTTCCAGGGCTTTCAAACCCTCTGGCGCGGCCACGAGAAACAGTCCTTTGATGTTCCGGCAGCCGTTTTCCTTGAGCAGGTCGATGGTGGCGATGAGCGTTCCGCCGGTGGCCAGCATGGGATCCAGAATAACCGCTGTCCGTTTCTCGATTTCATTGGCCAGCTTGACGTAATAGCGAACCGGCTCCAGAGTTTCCTCGTTGCGGTACATGCCCACTACGCTGACCTTGGCGCCCGGAATCAGATCCATGACACCGTCCAACATTCCCAGCCCGGCGCGCAAAATGGGCACCACCGTGATGATTTTGCCCTTGATCTGCTCTACTTCCACCGGCCCGGCCCAGCCTTCGATGGTCTTTTTTTCCGTCTCAAAGTCCTTGACCGCTTCGTAAGTCAGTAAACGCGCCAGCTCGTTGGCTATTTCTCGAAAATCCTTGGTCCTGATGTCCTTCTCCCGCAGCAGCCCCAGTTTATGGCGTACGAGGGGATGGTCCACAAGAGTAACCGGCATGAGATGCTCCTTTATTTGATTCGTGCATGCGCAAGAGAGCCTCCGACAGCTAAAGGGGTACTTTAGTTGATGAAAAGTTTTTGGAGGATCCAAGAAACCTTTTTACAAAAAGGTTCCTTGGTCGCCGGAGGCAATTCCTTATTTCGTATATCAATAATCGAATTTCCAGTTGAGGCCAACACCGCTTTGCGAATCAGCTCCCATTTCGCCTTCGATGCCGATCTGGGGAGTGACTTCCACCTCCACGGATACGGAGTCGTCCTTGGAGGACAGGCCTTTCTGGCCTTTTACGTAAACCCGGTCGGAGATGTAGGTTCCGGCTTCCAGGGTCGTGTTGCCCGATGCGCTCGTGCCCAGGCCCAGGGTATCCAGTCCGAGCACGTTTTGAATGCCGCTGACCGCGCCGTTGAGGTTGGTTTTGCCGCCAGCCACGGAATCGGCCACCAGGGCGAGCCGGATGGCGTCCACGGGGCCGAGATCCTGCACGGATTTTTTGAAGATCAACCGGGCCAGGATTTCGTTTTCCGGCATTACGGGCTCGGAAGACAGCGCGAAGTTCAGGTCGGTCGGACTGCCGTCCAGGTTGATGTAGGCCGTGATGTCGGTCAGTTTGGCCGAAGTGATGATCTCCATGTAGGGAGAAGGCGGTGATTCGCCGCTGAAGACGATTTTGCCTTTGTCCAGCACGAAACGCCAGTCCAGAAAATCCAGATGGCCGCGGACCACGTTGAGTTTGCCCTTGATTCGGGGATCATCGGGCTGGCCGTAAATTTGCAGGTTGCCTCCCCATTCCGACTGCAGCCCCTGGCCGCGAACAAAGAAATGGTCTGGGATGCGTACGGTCATGTCCAGCTTCATGGCCATGGCGCCGGCCGGATCCTCGGGCACGTTCACTTCCTTGGGTTTCTGGCCCGGCACATTGATTTCCTCGACCTCGAGATTGGTCACGCCGGGGGGCAGGGCGGAGGGAATGTTGACAAGCCCGCTGTCCACGACGACTTCGCCCTTGAGTTTGGCCTTTTTGGTGCTGCCCTTGGCTTCCAGTCCGCCGCTGACTTTCGCGGTGGCCAGGTCCATGCGTACGCCCGTGAACTGGTGCAGATTGATCTTGAAGTCAAAGGGCATGTCCTTGTCCGCATCGATCAGCAGCGATCCGCTGCCGTCGATCCGGCCGTCGCCGCCGTCGTTGGCGGACAGTTTGGTCAGCTCCATCTGCATGCCCTTGGCCGTGAGTTCGACCAACAGGTTGTTGATGATGGTGCTGGTTTCGACGTTTTCGTACATGCCTTTGGAAATGCGTACGATGCCGTCCGGTTGCGGTGCGTCGAGCGGACCGTTGACCTTCATGTTCACATCGATACGCCCCTTGAAACTCTGGCCCGGCGGCATGAACAAAGGCGTGAGCGGCCCGAGATCCATGCCCAGTTTGGTGGTGGCCGCCAGCTGCGCTTTGGGCGGAATGGCGAAGGCGAACGGTGCCGTGCTGAAGTTGACGGGCAGGGCGGCAGTAATCTGTCCGATTTCCTTTTTCCTGATGGTCATGACGATGTCGGCGGTAAGCTTTTTCCCGCTGATACGGATGTCGCCGCCCACGTCCATGGGTGGGGCCTTGGCATAGTCCTCGTCCGTGGGCATGAGCTTGTTGACGGCCAGTTTGGTCACCAGGCTGGGATTTTTGGGCGAACCGCTCAACCGGGTGCTCAGGTTCACTTCGCCCCCCACCGGCAGCTCGGCGATGGAAGCCAGGCTGGAGATTTGGAAATTTTTCAGATCCACAGACAGATCGGCTTTCTGGCTGGTGAGCGCGCCCGAGGCACGGAAGGTGGATTTGGCCAGCTGCAGCACCAGGGGGGTGCTGATGGTGATATCCTGGCCGTCAAGGCGGATGCGCGCGGGAGAAGTCAGCCGGACGGGAAAATCCGCGTATTTGGCCTGCAATGCGTCCAGAGTCACTTCCCAGGCCTGCTTGTCCTGCTTGGCGACGGCCGTGAGCGCGACCGTGAAAGGCTTGTCCGCCTTGCCGCCGGCTTTGACCGTGCAGGTCGCGCCGTTCTGCTTTCCGGCGAGCGTAATGTCGGCCTTGTCTACGGCCACGCCCCCCGTACGCAGATCGGACAGGGCAATTTTGCCCGAGGCTTTGTCCAGGTCGGCGACGTCCGAACTCTGCAGCTGCAGGTCCAGGTTTTTCAGGGCAATACCCGCCACGGAAATATTTTTGAGCGCGCCTTGGGCGCTGACGGCCTGTTTCCCGGCGCGTATTTCCGGTTTGGCGTGCAGTGTGCCCGTACCGCTCATTTCCATGCCCGTGACCAGGCCGAGCTGTTTCAGGTCCTTGAGTTGCAGCGTCAGTTCGCCCTTGGCCAGCTGGTCGGCCAGGCCCATTTCCAGGGCTGCCTGCAACCGGACGCCCGGCGCGTCAAAGGCGAGATTGCGCAGCAGCAGGGTCTGGTTGCCGTTTGTTTCCTGACGCAGGCCGCAGTCCGTGGCGAATGTCAGGGGCTGGCCCGAGAGTCTGGCATGCAGCCGGATGGGCGTCAGTTTGGGCTCCGGCGCCGGCGTGGGCGCCACCAAGTCCAGCTTCAGGGTCGGATGGTCGATGCGGTTGCCGTTGGCCACCAGCTGCTCCATGGCCAGCTGCAGCGTTACCTTTGGAGCGGCCAGCGCGCCGTTGAGCGTCGCCGTGACGGGCGACATGCCCTTGGCCACCACTCCGGCCTGCTGCATGTCGATGTTCTTGGGCGGCGTCACGGTCAGGGCCAGATCCGCGGTCTGCGTATCGGTCTGCATCTTGCCGGAAAGGGCCACGGATGTTTTGCCCGTGAGTCCGAACCGCTTGATGTCCAGGCGGTTGTCTTTAAAGAACAGGTCGCCGTTCAGGTCCAGGCGCGAGCCCACCAGCGGGGCGAGGTCCGGGGGCAGTCCCTGGAGTTTGGCGATGTTGCCTGTCAGTCTGGTGGTGATGCCCTGTTCGGGGCCGCCTTTAGCCGTACAGCGGATGTCCACACCGCCCTGAACGGGCGATACGCCGCCGATGATGCCGTTGATGTCCGGAATGAAAATCTGCGTATTCAGATCCGCGGCCAGATCCTGAATGTCGGCCTGCCCGTCGGCCTTAATGCTGGCATCCGCGATCTGCAGGTTCAGGTTCAGATCCTTGATCCGCTTGTTGTGCTCGAGCAGGGCCTTGAGGTCCAGCGCAATGACGCCTTTGCCCACGGGCTTGTCGCCCAGGTAGGTTCCGGTGGTCCGCAGAGTCGCGCCCAGGTCGAAGGATCCGCCGTTCTTGTCCAGGGATTCTGTGGTTCGTACCTTGGCGTCCAGGGCGACCGTGGCCACTTTGACGTCGGCCTGGCGCAACGAGTCTGCGCGCAGGGCCACTTGCAAATCGGGCATTTGCTGGCTGCCCGCAATGGTAAGGTCCAGGGTGGCCGGGGCGGCCAGTTCGAGCTGGGCGAGGTCCTTGAGCGGAGCCGTATCCGTGACCGCCACGCGGAAAGCGCCGTCAAGTTTGGCTTCCGGCGCCGGACCCAGGGTGCATTTCCCGGAAATATCCGTGGTCCTGGTTTTGATATGCAGCGTACGCAATTCCATACGCTCGTCCACCAGGGCGAGCTGCACGGCGAGGTTGGTCGTATCTCCGAGCAGCGGCAGCACGTCTGGCGGAACCAGCGCCTTGGGCGGATGCAGGGCGCCTTCCAGTCCGAAGGTTATGGTGTCGGACAAGCCCAGAGCCAGGTTGCTGTCCAGCAGGGTGGCGTCGCCCGAGGTGAAGCTGAGCTTGCCTTTCCAGTCCTGCAGCGGACCGTCGCCCTGCAGCAGCAGATGCACGGGGTCCGGGCTTTGCAAAGCTTTGCCCACCAGGCCGCCGGGCTTTTCGTCAAAGACCAGCTTCAGAGCCAGCTGTCCGTCGCTCTGGTTCAGCCGGGCGTCCAGCTGCAGGGATTCCAGTCCCGGAGTTGTGGCGTCCAGGAGTTCCTGAATTTGCAGCGCAGCGCCGAAATGGTCGCCTTGCGGTGCGCAGGATCCGCTGATTCGGAAGCGTTTCTGTTCGTCCGGCGACAACTGCAGCAGCAGATTGTCCACCCGGATTTCGTTGACGATCAGCGGCGGGATGGAGGGGATGGCGAAGGAGACCGGTCCCGAAGGTTCGGGCGCGGGTGCGGGCTGGGTGGAAACGGGCGGGCGTTTGAAATCCACGTCCGCCACCACCAGGCGGTCCACATGGATGACGCCGCCGAGCAATTCGAGGGCGGACCAGGCGAAGTCAAATCCCGCAACCCGCAGCCAGACGCCCTGGCTGTCCGCCAGGGTCAGCTCCCCCACCTGCATGTCGAAGGGCAGGGCGCCTTTCAGGTCCGTGATGCGTATGGTCATATCCGGCGAGGACGCCGCGTCCTGCACCAGGTCAACAATCATATTCCGGCCGCTGTCCGTCCGGAGGACGATCACAACGGTCAGGAGCAGCAGCATCAGACAGGCGGCCAGGGCCAGCGAGATGCGAAGCGCCCATTTCAAAATTTTCTTTCTGCGCATTTAAAAGCTCTGTCCGAGAGTAATATAGAATTGATAGGGCGCGTCCGTTCCCGAACGTCCGTTGAGCGGAACAGCGAAATCCAACCCCACCGGGCCAAAGGGGCTGTAATAGCGCAGGCCGATGCCCGCGCCCAGGAAAGGATCGTCAAAAGTCGGCAGCTGTTCGGAATAGGCCCGGCCCGCGTCCACGAAAAAGTTCAGCCCGTATTTTTCCAAAAAGCGGAAGCGTATTTCCGCAGTGGCGTCCATTACCGAACGGCCGCCCACCGGATCGTCGTTCTTCAGGTCTCCAGCGTATTGGTGCGCAAAACCGCGTACCGAGCCCATACCGCCGGAATAGTAGCGAATGTCCGCGGGCAGGTCGTCGAGAGTAATACCGAAACTGCTGCCGAAATTGGCGCGCAAGGCCAGGATGACCATTTTTTCGGAAACCAGCTGCAGGAAATGCGTATAGGATACGAGCGTCTGCCCAAAGGCGTTGGGAATGCCGGACAAGGGCCCGTAAGGCGCGCCCCAGAGCGAGAGCAGTCCGCCCGCTGAGGGGTCGAGCAGGTCGTTGCGGGTGTCCCAGGAAAGTTTGGCCGGAATGGAAATATAGGAGTAGCGGGTGGTTTCGTCGTCCTGTGTGACGTCGGCCATGCGGTAGGAGGATCCCAGGCCCACGGTGATTTTTTTGTTCAAGCGCCGTTCGATGCCGACGGTCAGCTCAGCTGAGTCGCTGTCGTAGGCGTCCCGGCGTTCCCGCAGCATTTTGCCTTTGGCCACCAGATCCTGTTCCTTGGTGAACAGGCTGGGTTTGCGAAAGTCGGCCGTGAAGGACTGCTGCTTCATGTCGCCGTCAATGGCCAGCTTGAGCAGTTCACCCCGGCCGAATATGGAACGGTGTTCCCAGCCGATCTTGCCGCCGGGGCCGTCGTCCGAGCGGTAGCGTACGCCTGCGCTGAAAGTCCGGGGTTTGCGTTCGACCACGTCGATGGTCAAGGGAAGATAGCCTTCGGCGTTCACTTTGTCCGGATCAATGCGCGCCAGGCTGAACAGACCGCTGCGGATCAGGGCATTGCGGCATTTTTCCGCGAGTTCCGCGTCATAGGGCGCGCCGTATTCCCAGGTAATGAAGGTCCTGGCGTAATCTTCCTTGACGTTCTTGAGGCCGCTGAAAGAGGTTTTGCCGAATTTGGCTTTTCTCCCGGCAGCGACGTCCAGGGTCAGGTTGACCTTGTTGTCGGCAAAATTGGCAATGATTTTTTGTGAAGCGATTTTGGGAAACGGGTAGCTTTGGTTGCGCAGTTTTTTGAGAATGGCGCTTTTCGCCTCGGAAACCTGGACGGCGGCATAAGGCTTGCCGGCGACAATTCCGGTATCCGCGGGAGACGGCAGCTCAGGCGGATCGCCTTCCGGCGTAGATGAGACAAACACCACGTTGTCCCAGTTGAAACGCGGACCAGGTGTGATTTGAAAGTTGACAGTGGGCGGCTGGGTGGATTCCTTCAGCGTTGGGGCGACCTTGGCTTTGAAATAACCGAAACTGCGCAGCACCTGCATGAAGGCGTCGATGTCACCTGTCATACGCCTTTTCAGAAGCAGAATGCTTTCGGGGGGCGTTTTCTGCAGCGTGAAGCATTTGGAAACCGCCTGAAAGGCTTCCAGCATCTCTTCGGTGGGCGATCCGGATATCACAGGCTGGTAGGCAATACCAGGGGCAGCGGTCTGTTCCTCGCCCGCGGCGTCCGGAGCGGCAGCCAGACAGAGCCCGGGCGGCAGGAGCAGGGCAATCAGACAGAAGAAGCTGCAGACAACAACAGGAAGAGAGTTCGAAACGCGTAGCGGCAGAGTACGCATGCATACCCCCTGCAAAGGGATGTAGATGTTAACGTGCTGCATTTGTCTAGTTTTTTTAAAAAATTGAAGGAAGTCCCAGAAACTCTAGAGTAACTTCTTTGATTTTCTAGCATGGCATGTGCCTGGAGTCCAGCACGGAACCGAATACGACTGCACGAGGTTTTTTAGGCCGTTGACTGATCGGGGCGACAGCAGGAAAGCAAGTGCTGTACTATCATGGCACAAGGGTTCATTTTTCACTGATGTTGAAATAAATAGAATAAATGAAATATAATTTATGAAACCATTATTGTGTTGATTGGTGACGCAAATGGAGCAGGTGCACCATTAATTCGTAAACGGATAGTCTCCGACAAAAAAGGTCTACTACATACGGAAGTGCCGAAAGAATCACAGGGGCAGTGCAAATTGCTTTCAGGGATTGCTGCAGTCAAAGCGATGTTACTTATATTGAATGCTGTAATGACAGGGAGAATTGTTTTGTAGGAGGATGTTATACAATCATGACCACAAACGGGCAGACTGTTGACGGCCGTTTTGAATAACAGAGCCTCCATCCGCAAAAAGCGGGTGGAGGCTCTATATAAGTCGTTAACTGAGCCGCCGTAAGCGGCACACATCAGTCCACTTTTTCAAAATACTCTTTTTCCGCACCGCATTTCGGGCAGACCCAGTCCTCTGGCAGGTCTTCAAAAGCCGTACCGGCCAGGATGTTGTTTTCAGGATCCCCTTCGGCAGGGTCGTAGACATATCCGCAGGGACATTCCCATTTTTCCATTACAATACCTCCGTACGCAGGGTTTGCGGAACAGCCCGATTTCAGACACGAGGCCTGAAATCGGTAACTTCTGGTGTGTATAGTCTTTAATTGGAGATGGTTGGGGGAAAAGTCAAGAGCGGCGGAAGCAAATACCCCGCCCTCCTGCATAGTGAAAATGTTAGAATTCGGGATACAGCCAAAGCTTCATCTCGTATTTTGACAGGATCAGGCAAGATTTTCGGCGAACCGGCTATTCAAATTTTCAGATGAAAAACGTATCAAAAAAATCGTTCAAGGGCACAGCCCGCTCAAGGCTGTGGCTTTACTACTACCATACGGATAGAAGGAGACGTGGAATGTTGTACAGGACAATGCCGAAAAATGGAGACCGTCTTTCGATTCTGGGATACGGATGCATGCGTTTGCCCAAGGTGGGCGACAAAATAGACGAAAAACGGGCCATTGCCCAGATTCGGAGCGGCATAGACGCGGGCATCAACTACCTCGACACTGCCTGGCCCTATCATGACGGCCAGAGCGAGTATCTGCTCGGCAAGGCCTTGAAGGACGGGTACAGGGACAAGGTCAAGGTGGCGACCAAACTGCCCACCTGGGCGGTGGACACCCGGGAGGATATGGACAAATTCCTGAATACCCAGCTGCAGAAGCTCGGGGTGGAGCGGATCGATTATTATCTGGTTCATGCGCTTTTCGGCGCGTCCTGGGAACGAATGGCGGATTTGGGTGTACGTGATTTTCTGGACCAGGCCAAACAGGACGGACGCATTGCTAATGCGGGATTTTCCTTTCACGGCCAATCCGACGAGTTCGTGCGTATTGTCGACGACTACGCCTGGGATTTTTGCCAGATCCAGTATAACTTTCTTGACGAGGAATACCAGGCCGGGACAAAGGGGTTGCAGTACGCTGCCTCCAAAGATCTCGGGGTGATCATTATGGAACCCCTGCGCGGGGGCAACCTTGCCATGCCGGAGGCGCCTCCGGCCATTGCGGAAATCTGGGCCCAGGCCGACACAAAGCGTACGCCCGCGGAATGGGGGCTGCGTTGGGTCTGGAACCACCCGGAAGTGACGGTGGTGCTTTCGGGCATGAACGATGAAGAACATATCCGGGAGAATCTGGCCATTGCCGCTGATGCCGAGCCTGACTCGCTCAGCGAAAAAGAGCTGGAGCTTGTTGCCGGGGCGACACGGAAATATCAGGAACTCATGCCCGTGGGCTGCACCGGCTGCGCCTATTGCATGCCGTGCCCCATGGATGTCATGATCCCCAAGTGTTTTGATTTTTACAACCGGGTGCATATGTTCGGCAATGCCAAGGAGTGGAGACGGCTGTACAATAATTTTGTGAGCGGACGACTGAGCGGCACCCCAAGCGGTTATGCCTCCCAATGCGTGGCCTGCGGCGCGTGTCTGGAAAAATGCCCGCAGCATATCAATATCCCGGAGCTCATGGAAAAAGTCGCGGCGGTTATGGAAGCCGAGGACTGACCCTTTCACGCGGGCTTGCGTATATCCCGTTTAGCGATCAACCTGCCAAGCGTACCCGGCAGCTGTGACAGGACTATGAACATGAAAATACTCTACTACGACTGCTTTGCCGGCATCAGCGGCGACATGAATCTGGCCGCCATGGTGGATCTGGGCGTGGATGCCGCTTACCTGGCTGCGGAACTCGGCAAACTCGGGCTGGAGCAGGAGTTTGAGCTCAAAATCTCGGAGGCGATCCGCCAGGGCATCCGGGGGACGCGCGCGGACGTACTGCTGTTCAACCGGGAAACACTGCACGCCAAAGAGCACGCGCATGGCCACGAGCACCATGACCATGCCCATCATGATCATGGTCACGAACACGAGCACGAACACGGACATGGCGCTCACCGCAACCTGGCGGACATCGAAGCCATCATCCGCCACAGCGCGTTGCCGCAACAGGTGCAGGAAACGAGTCTGCGCATATTCACGAAACTCGCGGCTGCCGAGGCGCGGGTGCATGGCAAGGGCATCAACGAGGTCCATTTTCACGAGGTGGGCGCCACGGATTCCATAGTGGACATCGTGGGCGCGGCCATCTGTTTTCATTGCCTGGGCGTGGACGCGGTATGGGCTGCGCCCGTGGAACTGGGCGGCGGATTTGTCCACTGCGCTCACGGTACCATGCCCGTACCTGCCCCTGCCACGGCGGAGATTCTGCAGGGCGTTCCCACCACGCGCGGCACGGTGGCGCACGAGGCCACCACCCCCACGGGCGCGGCGATTCTGGCCACGCTTGCGGACCGTTTTACGTGTTCCCCGGCCATGGTCGCGCATAAAACCGGCTACGGAATAGGCCACCGCGAGACAGACCCGCCCAACGTGCTGCGCGTGCATCTGGCGCAGACGGAGGAAGAAACCGCACCCCATGGTGTCGTACAACAGGCATGTCTGCTGCAATGCAATATCGACGATATGACAGCCGAAATGCTCGGGGCGGCCATGGATTTGTTCATGGAAGAAGGGGCCATGGACGTACATTTCACGCCCGTTCTGATGAAAAAGAACCGACCCGCCACAAGCCTTTCGCTGCTTTGCGGGAATGGGGAGGTGGAGCGTTTCAAGGAGCTGATTTTTCGGCATACTTCAACTCTGGGCGTGAAAAGCATCTCCATCGGCAAAACCGTGTTGGAAACCACCTTCGGCACTGTGGAGACGCCCCTTGGTCCGGTAAAGGTCAAAAACGCCTATTTTCAGGGGAAAATGATACGTTCCAAGCCCGAATTCGAGGAATGCCGTACGCTGGCCCGGAACAACGGAATTTCTTTGGCCGAAGTGTACGCGCTCATCGAACAACAGAAAAAAGATAACTCCGGCCAGGCTTCGGATGGTTCAATGCCTGGTACGATCAATTAAAAAAAGACGTTGCAAGGTTGTTGAACAAATTATGGAGACGCAAGAGCAATTACGGCGGCTGCTGGAAAAAATCCAAGACGGCGGCCTGGATGTGGATCAGGCCTTGGAGCGCCTGCGGGACCTGCCGTTTCTGGATATGGGACACAGCAAAATCGATTTGCACCGTTCGCTGCGGAACGGATTCCCTGAAGTAATCTACGCGGAAGGCAAAACCGTCGGTCAGGTGGGTGAAATTTTCAGCCGTATGGGGGAGCACGGCAATGTCTTCGCCACCCGTGTTGCGCCCGAGATGGCCGACCATGTCCTGCAGGTTTGTCCGGACGTCCGGTACAACGCCCTGGGGCGGACGCTGTCCCTGGTCCGGAGACCGATTCCCTACGGGCAGGGAAAAATCGCCATTGTCACGGCCGGAACCTCGGACCTGCCCGTTGCCGAAGAGGCCAGAGAAACCTGCGAAATGTTCGGCAGCAGATCCTGGATCATTTCCGATGTGGGGGTGGCCGGATTGCACCGGCTCTTCGACCGGCTTCCGGAAATCCGTACGGCCCGGGTGATCATCGTGGTTGCCGGCATGGAAGGGGCGTTGTCCAGCGTCATCGGCGGCATGGTTTCCCAACCCATCATCGCGGTACCCACCTCCGTGGGGTACGGAGCGGCTTTCTCCGGACTGGCCGCGCTGCTGGGCATGCTCACCTCCTGCGCCAGCGGCGTCACCGTGGTTAACATCGACAACGGCTTTGGAGCAGCCTGCGCGGCCTGCAAAATAAACAGGCTCTGAGTCGTTCAAGCAAGGTACGAACTGCTTTCTTATTCAAGATTCGGCGCTGCTTTGGCAGTTCCTCCATCCGGACAACCTGTGTCAATTTTGTTTGCGTTGCCGATTAAGTGTTGCTTGATTGTGAAAACATGATAGTAAGCCTGTAAGAACTCTGTTGATGCTATGGTCTGCCGTGCCGTGAGCTTTCCGGCGGCGGTATGGTTACGGCGGCCAGGCAGCAAGCGGCAACCCAGGCCGGACAAAGGAGGGCGTATGTTCAATCTTTCGGCATTGGGGCCAAAAGTCAACGGCAATACGGTTTGTTTCAGGATCGCACTTCCCAGCATCGAGCAAGCTGCGGGGTTTTCCGTAAAAGTGCTGGTCATCAGCAAGCAGGATCAATTCAATCCGCGAATCGACGCCGCAGAATACCCCCTCGCGCCCGCCGGAGGACTGGACATGTGGGGAGACCTGCCTGCAACCATCTGGCAAAGCAAGGATATTCTCCTGAACGCGGGCGCCTATCTCTATCGTTTTGAGATAACCGGTCCGGTCGATGGAACGAACATCACGACCCGCAGCCTGTATTTCGGCGATCCCTGCGCGCGGGAAACGGACTCCGGCGTTTTTTCGGTGGTGCGTATCGGAGAACAGAAAGAGTTTACGTGGGAGGACGCCGCTTACCGCGTGCCGCCCCTGGACGAGCTTATCATCTATGAGCTGAATGTGGCGGAATTCGGCCGGACGTTTCAGGGGATCACGGACCGTATCCCTTATCTGAAAAGCCTTGGGATCAATGTGCTCGAGCTGATGCCCATCAGCAGCATTGCCGAACCCACGCGCTGGGGCTACATGCCGATTTTCCATTTTGCGCCCGAAGAACGTTTCGGCCCGCCCGATTCGCTGCGCCGGATGGTGGATGCTTGCCACCGCAACGGCATTGCCGTGATACTGGACATGGTTTTCGCCCATGTGGACGCCATGTTTCCCTACCAGGCGGGCTATGAGCGCTTTTTCGAATTGTGGTCGGACAACGAATATACGGATGCGGGCGGCAGGCATCTTTCCCCGAATCCGCTTTTGTGCGCCTACTCGAACTTTGGCCACAAGAATGATTGGCGAATGCGCTCGACAGTGGAATTTTATACGGCGGTCAACAAGTTTTGGATTGAAGAATATCATGTCGATGGTTTCCGATATGACCATGTAAACGGATACCTGGACCATTCGCCAGGGGCATCAGTGAATTGGGGCCACTACCGTCCGACGTTTACGGCGTTGCAGGAGTTGTCTTTGAATACTTACAGGGAGTCCAAGGCTCACCAGCGTTTTGGCGCTGCCGAGGGGGCGTCCCGGATTATTCAGATTACCGAAGACCTCGACGAAAGCGCTTATCATCTGGCGGCATCAACGCCGGGGGCCATCAATGGCAATTGGGAAAAACGATTGTTCGAAGTCGCCAGCAGTATGGCCACGTATTCGTATCTCAACGAATCTCTGGGGGAGAAACTTCTGCTGACCGGTGACCATTTCGACCAACAGGGGTATACTGGAACGAAAACAGCGGATGGCGATATCATTCCGGCCCTGCCCGTACAATATATCGAGTCGCATGACGAATGCCGGCTTATGTACCGGCTGCAGAAAGGCGAAAGTCTTTCAGACGGAGGCTATAATTACGTCCACGGATTGGAGGGCGCGGACTGGTACAGATTGCAACCCTATGCCATTGCCCTGATGACCTGCGTGGGTATTCCCATGCTCTGGGCCGGGCAGGAATTTGCTGAAAACACAGGCTTAAACTACGGGGAAATGGTCCGGGTACGCGGATACCGTCCGCTGCATTGGGATTACTTTTACAATCCGGACAGAGATTCCGGCGAAGGCACGGTCCTGCCTTTGGTGACCCTCTATCGTCATCTGGGGACTTTGCGCCGGCAGCACCCCGCCTTGCGTTCGCCCAGAGGACACGGACGGCAGGAGTTTTGGGACAGGGCCTTGAAAGTGTTGGTCTATCGTCGCTGGCAGGACGATGAAGTTATCGTGGTGGCCTTGAATTTTGCGGACACCGCGTGCTCCGTGCCTATAACTTTCGGCCATACGGGGACCTGGCGGGATGTGCTGGAAGCCAGTTATGGAACAACGCCCGTCTATTCGGAGGTCGTCACCGATACCCAGGTGTCGCATTGGGTTTCCATCCCGAGCAATTTCGGGCGGCTGCTGCGTCTGGAAGGTCCTTGACCGACTCCGAACATACGTGAATCAACGCGCCAGGGGCGTTTTCATTTTGCCACGGGTTTGAAAACGCCCCTGACCAGCCTGGCGAGATCCTGGGGAGCGAGTTCGATGTCCAATCCCCGGCGTCCGCCGCTGACAAAGATGGTCTTGAATTGTTCGGCCGAACTGTCCAGAATGGTCGGAAGCGCCTTTTTCTGGCCAAGCGGACTGACGCCGCCGACAACATATCCCGTCGTACGCTCTACCTGCCGTACGTCGGCCATGGCGACCTTTTTGGCGCCAACGGCCTTGGCCAGCAGTTTGAGGTCGAGGTGCAGCAGCACCGGCACCACGGCCACCACCAGATCCTTGCCGTTGGCCACCACCAGCGTCTTGAAGACCCGTTCCGGGGCAATCCCCAGTTTTTCAGCGGCTTCCTTGCCGTAGGCTTCGGCTGCGGGGTCGTGCTCGTATTCGTGTATGTTGAAAGGAATTTTGGCTTTTTTCGCCATATTGATTGCGGGAGTCATGGACCGATTCTATGCGGGGCCGGTTCGGCTGGCAAGCGAAGAATAAAGGCGGCAGTTCAGGGAGCGGTGTTGTCCGGGGATTGAATTCGTCGGGCAAGGAGTGTTCCCAAACGTTCGTACCCGGCGCGGTTGAAGTGGTCCCAGTCGCGCGGGCCGTGGATCGGTTGCTTCTGCGCTTCCAGGCGCATGTCCGGCAGACTGTCTACGAAAGGGATGTGCTGCGTTGCCGCGAACTGCCGCAAACGCGTACGCATGGCCAGACCGACGCTGTCCACAGCGTCTTTGGGGTAGGGCTTCTCGCCGCCGTAGTAGGTGCTGACATGGTCCGAGACCAGTTCGTAGCAGGACAAGGGCGAGGGAATGTAGACCAGCATCAGGCGCGTATTGGGCAGAAGCTGCTGCAGCTTGCGTACGCTTTGTTCGAACACATACAGCGCTCTGGTTAGTTTTTTGGGCGAGACTTCCAGGGGCGGAGACTGCAAACGGTCCGGCAGGGAGACGGTTTTGTCCCCGATACGGGCCTTGTTGCTGGTTCCCGGCGTCAGGATGGGTTCGACATCGATATATTTTCGGGTCAGGGAATTGCGCAGCACATTGCGGATGGAACGCAGAATGAAATTGCCGAACAGAGGCATGTCCTTGCGTTGCCGGAAGTTGCCGTCGGCGTGGTTCTGGACGAGTTTTTTCAGAAACTGCTGGAAGACCGCCGGATTGTCCAGTTGTTTTGGGTCTTCATAACGGGGAAACCAGCGGCCGATGAAATCCAGATTGTTCTGGACGTCGTTGCCCTCGTAGAAAAACAGCAGCAACAAGCCCGGATCCGTAAGGGGAAAACCGTGTTTGCGCAGAAAATGGAGAATCTGCAGTGGCTCCAGAAGCAAGCCGTCCACGCTGCCGGCTCCGCTGCGGCCGAAAGACAGGACGTCGGTTCGGAGCAGGTCGTGCAGCACATGGGCCGCCGCATATTTTGAGTTGCGGTCATAGCCGCAGTCAATGAACCAGTTGCCCTTGCCCTGCGCGTAGGAGTCTCCGGCGATGCCGACGTACCCCGGAGCGGGCAGCAGTCCCTGTTTGGAACTCTCGCCCAGGGGCCGCAGCTCGCGGATCATGTGGTTGTACAGTCCGCGGGGCAGCCGGGGCAGCAGGTGTTGAAACAGCAGCAGCTCCACCAGCAGGTAGGCGAAAAAAATCGCTCCCAGAACCAGCAGCAGATTGCCGAGCCAGATTTTTAGCGTATGGGGTTGGGGACGTTTCAGCATGGTCCCTGTCTGGTCATACTGCTATTTCATATGTGATTGCAGCGATTGCAGAGTTTCCTGATCGTTGAAATCAAAACGCAACGGAGTCAGGGTGATGTGCCCTTCGTTGAGCAGCGCCCTGTCCGTGTGCGGTCTGGGTTTTTCCGGCGGGATGACGCCGTCCAGCCAGTAATAGGAGCGGCCGCGCGGGTCGGTCCGGCTGACGTACCAGTCCTGGTACATGGCCCTGGTGTGCGGACAGACCACAAGCTCTTTGGTCAGCTCCATGGAGCGGTTGGGGAAGTTCAGATTCAGCACCGACAAAGGCGGCAGCGTATCCCAGGGCAGTTGATCGATGAGCCGGGCCGCGTATTCGGCCTGGCCGGCCAGATCGGTATGGTTGAAGTCGTCATGGGAAACGGCTAAGGAACGGGCTCCGAGCATGGCTCCCTCGGTGGCGGCGGCTACGGTGCCGGAGTAGAGAATGTCCACCCCCACATTGGCGCCGGCGTTGATACCCGAGACGACCAGGACGGATTCCAGTTGCAACAGGGATGTCAGGGCCAGTTTGACGCAGTCCGAGGGCGTACCGTATACCCCATGGCCTTTGAAGCCGTCTTCATTGAATTCTTTGATGCGAAGCGGAAGCGCAAAGGTGATGGCGTGCCCTACAGCCGACTGTTCGGTTACGGGCGCATACACGTGAACGTTGTGGCCGGCGTCAATGAGCGCGCGGTACATGGCGCGAAGGCCGACAGCCTGAATGCCGTCATCGTTGGTAAGTAAGATATCCATGTTGTTCTATTCGTGCCTTTTGATTACAACATCCGTGCGGAGGACGTCGGTTTTTTCCTTCAGCGGGCGTTACGTACATAATTAACGCTGTATTTGCAAGGATGTAGTGTGATAGTAGAGAAAAGACAATTTGTTAAAGATCTCGTTCCAGGTTTGCAAGTAGTTGATACTTTTGTCCTTTTGGAGGCAAAACAGGGGCAGGCCAGAAACGGTCCTTTCTGGAGCCTGCAGCTTCAGGACGCCACTGGCAGAATCGAAGCCAAAATCTGGAGCCCGCAGAGCCAGTCCTATCCGTCTCTGCGCGGCGGACAACTTGTCCGGATTGACGGCATGGTGACACAATTTC
This sequence comes from Desulfovibrionaceae bacterium, assembly GCA_963677785.2. GTDB lineage: Bacteria > Desulfobacterota > Desulfovibrionia > Desulfovibrionales > Desulfovibrionaceae. The sequence continues at coordinate 3,349,217 of CAXXDH010000003.1, forward strand.
GGGAACAACACCAGATCAACGTGAATCAGATCGCCGAACTTGGAGAGGTCGGCCAGGAAGGAGCGGATGTTTCACTGTTTATTCCGTCCAGCAAGGAAAAACCCGAAATACTGCTTTCACAGCTCGAAGAGCTTTGCCGCAAGCATATCAACTGGCCGCCGTGGCGCAAGTTCGTGCTCAAGGTCCTGGCCGATTCCGAAATACGGTCGCGTCTGCTGCTCGCCATTGGCGGCAAGTCCATTCACCACGCCTATGTGGGCGGACTGCTGGAACATACGCTTTCCGTTACCGAGCTCTGCCTGATGCACAGCAACCATTATCCGCAACTGGACCGCGACGTGCTGCTGGCCGCGGCGATCTGCCACGACCTGGGCAAGGCCTGGGAACTGACCGGCGGGTTGAGCTGCGACTACACGGACCAAGGCCGCCTGCTGGGGCACATTCAGCTGGGCATGGAAGTGCTGGAACCTTTTTTGAAAAAATCCGGATTGGAATCCGAATTGATTCTGCATTTCAAGCACATCATTCTCAGCCACCACGGGGAGTATGTCTACGGATCGCCCAAACGGCCCAAAACAGCCGAGGCCTTTTGCCTCCATTTCGCAGACAACCTGGACGCCAAGATGAATCAGCTTCAGTCATTGTTCAGCACTGAAGAAGAGGAAGAGCCCGGAGATGATGACGGTCCGGCCTGGTCCGCCTACCAGCGTTCGCTCGAACGCTATATTTACCGTCCGAAACATACGCCCGCCGGTGGTACCGGAAGGAAGTCGGACAAAAAGCAGGAAGAAAGCCAATGTTTATTACCTTTGAAGGGATAGAGGGCTCGGGCAAGACCACCGCCATGCGGGGGGTGGAACAGCGGCTTCTGGACCGCGGTTATGAGGTTTTTCTGACCCGCGAACCCGGAGGCTGCGATCTGGGCCTGACGCTGCGCAAAATTCTTCTGGACATCAATACCACCAATCTGACCAGCCGTGCGGAATTGTTTCTGTATCTGGCGGACAGGGCGCAGCATATCGAGGAAATTATCCGTCCGGCCCAGGATGCGGGGAAAATCGTCCTTTGCGACCGTTTCGCCGATTCCACGGTTGTCTACCAGGGCTATGGCCGGGGGCTGGATCTGGACAAGCTGCGGCTGCTCAACGACATTGCCGTCACCGGACTCTGGCCGCAGCGGACCTATCTGCTGGACCTGAGTCCGCAGCTGGGACTGAAGCGGGCCATGAGCCGCAATTTTGCCGAAAACAAGACCGGAAGCGAAGGGCGTTTCGAAGCCGAAAGCCTTGAATTTCACACGCGCATACGCGAAGGCTACCTGACCTGGGCCGCACTGAACAAAGAGCGTTTTTGCCTCATACGGGCCGATGTGCCGCCTGAAGAAGTTCTGGAACAGATCTGGGCGGATCTGGAATCTGTGCTGCCTGAAAAATAACATTTCCCAAAAAGCATTTCCCACATAACAATTCCCTGGAGCAGGCGCCTGGATGGCATATTTTCTGGGCTGCCTGCATCCATGGTTGCCTTCTTTTCCCCCGACTACTTGCGTATCACAATATGACGACTATTCCCGCGGGCTGATTTTAGATGCGCCGGCAGCTGATTTAATTTGCAAAAAATTATACATCAGCTATAGCTGAAAATACGTCCGATTCTTGAATAATTACCAGGGCGTGTTTTTAAATTAATTTCATCGCGAGCTTGAACAAGAATTTCAACAGGCAAGGCTGAAGGGAAAAATGGAGTGCAAGCGTAGTTTCGCTATGTCAAAGGTCATTTTTTCCTGAAAACGCAGCATGGTGGAATTCTGGCCAAGCGTAGCGGAAAGGAATTTAGAAACACGCCCCAGTAAAAGATGATGATTTCATTTTTTGCACGCGGAGGAAATCATGCCCGGTGCGCGTAACTCAGGAGTTTGTTTTATCTGTCTGTTTCTGCTGCTGCTTTCTCCCTGGAGCGGGCAAACGCAATCTGCAGCCTCGCGGCAAGATGCCGCGCCCCCAAGGAGCGGCAAGAATTTTGAAAAAGAAATGATTCAGGTGGCAAATGAGCTGAACAAGCATATTGCGAAAAACAAGAGTAATCCTATTGGTTCGAAGGAAGCCAGACTGCGCAAAGCAATAGGTGGCCCTGGAAACAGGCTGACTCTGGTTATACAGGTCGCGGAGCTCGAAGCCGCTCCGTTGTCCCCTGCTGAAATGAGGAAGCAGGTGGAAGATAACGACTTGCAGAATATTTGCAAAGATGAACATTTCAAATTGCTGTTGCAGCATGAAATCACGATCACCATCAGGCTTCTCGGCAAGGGAGAGGCGACAGTGGGAGATTTGAACCTTACGCGTAAGGATTGCGGGTACTGAACAGGCAGAAACTGTGGCTTTCTCACACGTTACTGAATCGTGGATTGCCTGAATGGCCAGGCGCAGGCCTGTATTATACGTCAAAGAGTTTTGAAAGCACCTCGTTGACTTTTTTTCGGGATCGGCTTTTTTGTTTGTCTTGTGGCCGTCTTGCCGTGGCATTGCGTTTTTTGATGGCTTCAACCAGCTGGGAGATATTGTTTGTTTCCCAGGCCGGTGCATGTTCCTCCGCGTCTTGGCCGGAAACAGAAAACTTTTTGTCGAAATAATTCATGGCTGATCTCCCTTATCATTGTGAAAGGCGGGTATTATTCGTCCGGGGACGCATCGGGGGCCGGATCGTGCTTCATGCGAACCTGGTTGCGTCCGCCTGTTTTGGCTGCATAGAGTTGTTTATCGGCTGAAGAGAGCATTTTGTCCAGGTTCGGCCCGCGGGTGGTGCAGATTCCGGCACTGACGGTGAAACGAATTTGTTGGCCGTTTTCAGCAGACACAACGCTTTGTTCGATGTTTTTTCGCAGGGATTCAATTCGTTCAAAAACAGCTTCAGGCGCTTTTTCCGTCTGGAGCAGGCAGAATTCCTCTCCGCCAAGCCGCACCGCAATATCATTGGGGCCGGCATAGTGCTGCAGCTGTCGGGCGAAAAAACAGATGACCTTATCGCCCGCCGCATGTCCGTAGGTATCGTTGATTTTTTTGAAATAGTCGATATCCAGCATGACAATGGCCACATCCTGACGGTGTTTATGGAGTACGGCGATGAGTTGTTGCCCTTTGTCGAACAGGTAGCGGCGGTTATACAGGCCCGTCATGAAATCTTTGACAGAGGCTTCCTTGATAAATGTAATATATTCGAGGGTGTCGATAATGTGAGTAAGACGCCAGTAGAATTCTTCCGGAGAAAAAGGTTTTGTCAGAAAATCATTGGCGCCGTTTTTTATGAACCGGGCTGAAAGCAAGGTATTGCCGTATGCGGAGATTCCCATAACGGCGATTTCTTCTTTATTGAATTTTCTACGTATTTCATTCGTCAGGTCAATACCATTCATCCCAGGCATGCTATAGTCGGTTATGACCACTTTGATATCTGGATTTTGTTCAAGATATTGCAGCGCTTCTTCTCCATCAGACGCTACATGAATATGGTATTTATGGACCTTGAGCAGCGTGGTGACCGCAGTTTGCGACACTTTCGAGTCATCAACAACCAGAATTTTTATGGTGTGGTTTTTAGCAAGCCTGCGAATGGTTTCTACGATAATGTTGAAACACTGGATATTGTTCTTGAGAATGTAGTCGACAATACGTTTGGTAAAGAATTTTTCTCGCAGTGCTTCGTTCAATTCGGCCGTGACAATGATCACGGGAATGTTTTTGCTCAAAACCAGGTCGACAATCTCTCCATCATAGGCGTCCGGGAGGTGCAGGTCGAGGACGGCGACAAGAAACTCCGTGTCCGACGTTTCAAGCAGTTCCTTTGTCTCGGCGTAGCTGGTTTTCCAGACAACCTGGTGAGACAGCTCTTCTTCAATTTTCTGGCGGATAATGACGCCAAAAGCATTGCTGTCCTCTACAAGGAGAATTGTACCCATCTGTTCACCTGTAGTGCTGTGTCTATTTGATATGAAAAGGCTAATAGAATGTTATGATAAAGTAGGGTAAAGGAAACAGACAGGATTGACAAGCATGGCTGCTTTTAGAAAAGGGGAAAAGGAAGCGCTGCCGGAGTGTTATTGGATGCTGTCCGGCAGCGCTGGTAGACGTCAGGTTTATTTTTCGTCCAGGGCAAGCAACGGCTGGATAATTTTGGTCAGCGCCTGGCCGGCCGGGCTGTCCTGCTTGGTTTTGATGAAGGCGTAGCCCTCGTCCCCTGCCCGTACCATTTCCGGGTCCAGCGGGATGGCGCCCAAAAAGGGAACGTGCATTTCCGCAGCGAGTTGTTCGCCGCCTCCGGCGTTGAAAATGTTCTCCACCTGGCCGCAGTGGGAGCAGACAAAGCCGCTCATGTTTTCCACAATACCCAGAACCGGATTGCCGACTTCGCCGCAAAAACTCACAGAACGCCGGACATCGTCCACTGCAACCCCCTGGGGAGTGGTGACGATCACGGCATGCGCATCCTGGCCGAGCGTCTGCAAGGCTGAAAGCGGTTCGTCGCCGGTACCGGGAGGGCAGTCCACTACCAGAAAATCAAGATCGCCCCAGGAGACATCCCGCAGCAGCTGCTTGATCAGGCTGATTTTCAGCGGGCCGCGCCAGATGACCGCCTGCTCTTTGCTCGGCAGCATGAATCCCAAGGACATCACGCCCAGATTTTTGCTCCAGGGAACCGGCTCCATGTAATCCTGCTCGATATGCGGCTTGGCGTCCTGCAGACTCAGCAACCGGGGCACGCTCGGACCATGGACGTCGACGTCCAACAGGCCCACTTTTTTTCCGGCCAGGGCCAGGGATACGGCCAGGTTCACGGATACCGTGCTCTTGCCGACGCCGCCTTTGCCGGACAGAACAACAATTTTGTGTTTGATGCGGGCCAGGTTGTCGGCCAGCCGTTTTTCTTCCGGGGTGCAGGCGGATTTATCCGTGCAGCCGGATTGGCTGGGACAGCTGGAACATGACGAGTCGCTCATAATTATGCCTCTCCTTACGCTAGGTATTTATTTCCGTCGAAAACGGGATGTTATTTTGTAAAGGATTTCAACAAACTTGGTGGCAAAGAACTAATCCATACGGCCGCTTTGTCAAGCAAGACGGGTACGCTCCCCGCGGTAAGGCCTCAGATCCGTGTGCATGGAGCAAACTGCTTGCCTCAGTGCTGCCGGGCGTTACACCTGTTACGTTTTTTTATTGCCGGAGTCTTTGCCTCCCTGTCCGTGTCCGCCTTTGCCTCTGCAGCCATATGGTCCGCATCCGTCTCTGCGGTTCGCGCAGGCGCTTTGGCGTCCCTGTCCGCCGCGCGCGCCCGGCCGCTGACGGGTTCCGGGCATCAAACATTCGGACAGGGCGTCACGGGCGAAGGCGTCGAGCACGGCATCCACACTGCCGCAAATCCAGGGAGCAACTTCAATATCCGCAGAGCCCAGCAAATGCTGGGTGTGGCGGCAAAGACCGCCGCAGATCAAAAGCTGGGTATCCTGTTTCTGCAGCAGGCCGGTCCATTGTGCCGGGCCGCCCGGCGGGACCGGGAGCCTGCCCGAAGCGCGTACCTGGCCGTTTTGACAATCGTAAAAAAGCAGTTCTTGCGCGTGTTCGTAAAGCGTTGCCACGCGGTTGTTGTATCCGGCGATGCAAAGTTTCATGATATTTTGTCTAGCAGGTTCAGTGCCAAAAACTAGTTTATGCGTCAGTGTTGGCGAAAAGGGCGTTCGGAGCGTTTTCAGCTGGGGAAAAGCGGCGCGCTATACGCCACTGTCGGGCGAATGGGCTTATTTTAAGCCCAAGTCCTCGCAGCGCCGCAGGATACGCCGCAACGTATCCTTGGAAATTTCCAGTTCGCGACAGGTTTGCATGGTCTTGCCCTGGTTTCGGTCAAGAGCGCGCAGTGCGGCCATGCATTTGGCCTCTTCCAAAGTTTGCGGTGCGTTGGGGCCGGCCGGTGGCAGGCCTTGCCTGGCGCGCAGGGCTTCAGGCAGGTGTTCGACCTGGATAAAATCCGTATTACAGAGGATAAACGCGTACTCTATGATGTTTTCCAGTTCGCGGACATTGCCCGGATAGTCGTAACGCATTAGAATGGCGCGGACGTCTTCTGAAACCGAGCGGATCTGTTTGTCCTGCAGTTTATTGAAGCGCGAGATGAAATGATCCACCAGCAGCGGAATGTCTTCCGCTCGTTCGCGCAACGGAGGAATCACCAGTTTGACCACGTTGAGGCGGTAATAAAGGTCCTGGCGAAAGCGTCCCTGGGCCACCAATTCGTCCAGGTTCAGGTTGGTGGCCGCTATCACCCGTACGTCGGCTTTCAGCGTCCTGACTCCGCCCAGGGGTTCGTAGAACTTTTCCTGCAGGACCCGCAGCAGCTTGACTTGCAGGCTGGGAGCCATGTCGCCGATTTCGTCCAGGAATATGGTGCCTTTTTCCGCCAGTTGAAAGCGTCCCGGCTTGTCCTGGCGCGCGCCGGTAAACGCCCCGGCCTTGTAGCCGAACAGTTCGGATTCCAGCAGGTTCTCGGGCAGCGCGCCGCAGTTTACAGCCACAAAAGGGCCGTTTTGACGCGGGCTGTGGCTGTGAATGGTCTTGGCGAAAATTTCCTTGCCCGTACCGGATTCGCCCAGGAGCAGAATGGTGGCGTCGCTGGCCGCCACCGGCGCCAGAATTTCAAAGACTTTGGTCAGAGCTTTGCTTTTGCCGACGATGTCCTCAAAGGTTCGGGTTCCCGCGACTTCCTTGCGCAGCATGGTGATTTCGGAGAGATCGCGGAATGTCTCCACCCCGCCGATGAACCGGCCCGAGGCGTCGCGCAGGGGGGCGGCGCTGATGGCGATGGGGATCTTGTTGCCCTGGGGGTCCAGGATGAAAATGGACTTGTTGTTCAGAACGCGGTCCGCCTGCATGCAGGCTTCCAGTGCGCATTGTCCGTCGCACAGGCTCGAACGGAACACCTCCCAACATTTGCGGCCAAGAGCTTCCTGAGCCGGGATGCCGGTGATCTGTTCCGCGGCGCGATTGAAAAAGGTCACGGTAAATTCCGGATCCACGGTGAAGACACCGTCGGCAATGGAATCCATGATCGCGCCGCAGGGAATTTCTTTGGGGAACCCCATGGCAGGGTCTCTGCGCCGCAGCGGGCGCTAGGCGTTCCGCTTGGCGGCCACTTGTTCGCGAATCCAGCCGTACCAACCGTCCAGACCCGAGTTTTGCGTACAGGAAACTTCAAACACGGCCTGGTCCTTGTTCAGGGCCGCGGCGTGCTTTTTGGCGCGCTCCAGGTCAAAGTTCACATAGGGCAGCAGATCGATTTTTGTCAGCAGCATGACTTTGGAGATCGAGAACAGCCCCGGGTATTTTTCGGGTTTGTCGTCTCCTTCCACCACGGAAAGCAGGGCTACCTTGCCGTCTTCTCCCAGGTCGAATTCCACCGGGCAGACCAGGTTGCCGACGTTTTCAATGAACAGGATGTCGAGATTATTCAGATCCAAGCTCTCCAGGGCCTGGCAGACCATGGATCCGTCCAGGTGGCAGCCGCCCTGCGTGTTTATCTGTACGGCCTGAGCGCCTGTGGCGGCAACACGGCGGGCATCGTTGTCGGTCATGCAGTCGCCTTCCACAACAGCCATTTTGAATTCGTCTCTCAGGTCGCTGAGCGTCCTTTCCAGCAGGGTGGTCTTGCCCGTACCGGGCGAGCTGATGAGATTAAGCACCAGTATTTTGCGGTCCGCGTACAGCTTGCGCAGCTGATCCGCGATCCGTTCGTTTGCCTCCAACAGGTTTCTGACTACGGGTATTTCTGCCATCGGGTAAACTCCTTGGCCGCTATCGGCGCGGTCTGTTCTCAGGGCGTGTCTGGCGCGCAAGATACGCCTTGCATAAGGTGATGTCAAAAGGGTGGAGAACGTTTTGCGGGGTATTCGATCTGTTCCGCAGGGAGCTTGCATAATCCTGACTGTTGCTGGTTGAAAACGAGCATCCCGGCCCCTGGCAATGTGGTTTTGATTTTGGGAGGTCTGCTGTTGCGGCACATCCGCCGAATGTATCATCTTAATCCAGATGCAGAGACCAGGCGTTACGATAGGGAGGTTCCATTGGAGTGCTTTCAGAGTTCCTTTCTGTGACTTTTGTATTGCCCAATGAGAAAGGAAGAGCGTATAATATGCTTGGTCAAACCATATCATACGATGCAGGTGCGTTTTGCGAGGGATGCACAGGTGCTGGATTTATGTGATGTCGTGTTTTTATTTAACGACATTTTGCTGAATAACGGCGGTGCGGCAAAAATTTGTTTCTTTTTGTATATTCGTATAAGTTGCTTTTACTGAATCGACGTGATCAGGATCGAGAGATCGTTTTTTGCAGCAGGGGGGGCTGGATATGCATCTTTTATCGGGCATGGTGTAAAGGGTGGGACATGGTTTCTAAGCGAAACAACGTGCATCTTGCTTCCGCCTCGGAATTGGATGTCGGGTTGGGAACGAAGATGTTGCTGCGTATGGGGGGGCATAAAGCCGATATCAAAACCGAGCTTATCGGTGTCGCTCGTAATGAGTTTCTGATTGTAAAGGCGCCAGTCATTCCGGGGATACGTACGCTGTTTAGCGGAGGGGAAGACGTTGTGGTCCGGTATCTGGCCGACGGCACTATCTACGGGTTTCATTCCACCATGCTGCGGAGCCAGATGAAGCCCGTGCCGCTTTTTTTTATCGAGTACCCCTATCAGGTGGAAAAGATCGAACTGCGCAAGGAAAAGCGCGCGCATTGCTCATTGCCGAGTAAAGTGCATTGCAAATCCGGTATTTTTCCTGGAATCATCGTGGATCTCAGCAGTGGCGGCGCAAAACTGAACCTGACGTTGAGTGAACTGGATGCTGCACTTTTCCAGCTCAATGAAATGGTTATTGTTGAGATCAGTCTTTTTCAAGTGGATAAACCCGTACTGATCTCCAGCCAAATAAAAAACGTTTCCGCAGTCAAACAACTCTATGCGCTTGGGCTGCAGTTCAGGGGGCTGGAGGATGACATCAGACTGGAACTTGATGAGTACATCCAGACCTTGAGCGAACACCTGTAGCGATTATGTCTTACGTGTTTTTTTTGAAGGGCAGCTGCTGGTTCATCTGGTCGATTTGCGATTGCTCCAGGAGATTGATTTCCCCGATATTTGTTTTTAGCAATGTATTCAGCCTGTTGTCGTAAAAACGATGCAGGCTGAAGTTCTGCAGGGAGATAAAACCGCGTTTGGCCTTGTGTTCGCCGCCCATACCCGGATCGTAGTGCTGGATGCCGTTGCTGATGGCCCACTCAATGGCAGTGTAATAACAGACTTCAAAATGCAGAAAGGGCCGGGGCTCAAAGCAGCCCCAGTACCTGCCGTACAGGTTGCTTCCTTTGCGGACAAAGAATGCCATGGCAATGGGGCGTTGGCTGTCCGGGTCCCGCGGTTCGCTCTGATACGCGGCCACAATCATCAGGTTGTCGCGTTTTAGTGCTGCAATATCTTGAAAAAAATCATTTTCCATGAATTTGCAGCTCCAGACGCCGAACTTGTCATTGGTGAGAACATAGAGTTCGTAAATCCATTTGAAGAAAATCTCCGGAATATCCTGCCCGGAAAACACCCGCGTATGCACGTCTTGTTCCTTCAGCGTACGGCGTTCGCGTCTGACGCTTTTGCGGGTATTGCTGTTGAATGTGGCCAGGTAGGCATCGAAATCGGGGTAGCCGTAGTTTTTCCAGGCAAACCCCTGGTGCACCCAGTCAGAATACCCCAGAGCGAGCATCTGATGGCGCCAGGACGGGTCCACAAAATGGAACGCACAGCCCAACAGCCCGTAGCTCAGACACAGGCTGTCGATGGCCTGAACCATCAGCCGGGTGATGGGGTCGGGGTCCAGATCAGGATCAATCAGAAAGCGGTAGCCGTTGGCCGGCGTAAACGGACTCATGCCCACGAGTTTGGGATAGTAATTCAGGCCCAGGTTCTGGGCCACCGCAACCCAGACATAGTCGAAAATGAATTCGCCTTCGCTGTGATCTTTGACGTAAAGCGGAGCGGCCGCCACAAGTCTGTCTCCAAGCCGTACGGCCAGATGGACAGGAGACCAGCCCGTGGCGGGAGTGGCGCTGCTTTTTTCCACGGCCCGCAGCCATTCCCAGTCCAGAAACGGATTGGGCAGCGGACGCGTCAAGGCATTCCATTGCGACCGCGGAAGATCCGTAATAGTGCGCGCCCAGCCGATGGCAAATTGCTGGTTCGGATGTAAGCTCATACCGTATAGTATACGGCTTATTTACGGGCTTGTCATCTTTTGGATGTTTTTTGGCGAGTTCTTTAGTCGGTCTTGCCTGGATTAGCGGTTTCTTTCCGTTTTCAAAATATGCGGCGTGTCGGCGACAGGAAATTCAGTGATTTTTTTGTTGTCATAACCAGCCGCATTTTCGTGACAAAAATAACCCGCAAAAAAAAGCTGGGAAAAGTGGTTGACAATGATTGTCAGCGGGCTTAGATGCTCATATGAGCAAAACAAAAAAAGGTGGGAGCAGATGCCAAGACCACGAAAGTGTAGAAAAATCAGTGAGACACCAAAGGTAACGTATTTCAAGCCCCGAGGCGTTCCCATGAATGAACTCGTGGAATCGCGCATCACCTACGAGGAACTCGAGGCCATACGCCTGGCGGATCTCGAAGGGCTTACCATGGAAGAGGCCGCAGGGCGGATGCATGTTTCACGGCATACCTTCGGACGCGTGCTGGCTCAGGCGCATACGGCGGTTGCCCGTGCGCTCGTGGACGGACAGGCTCTGCGTATTGACGGAGGACATTACGAGGTCACGGAAGTGCCCCAAGACACTGCGGAACCCGTTTCCGCAAAGGAGTTGAGCATGAGTAAGGTAGCAGTCACAAGCGACGGACCGACCCTGCAGGACCAGGTAGATCCCAGATTCGGCCGTGCCGGGGGGTTTGTCGTAGTGGATACGGAGACCATGGCATTTGAGTACGTGGATAACGGCGCGTCCCAGGCCTTGTCCCAGGGCGCCGGCATTCAGGCTGCGGAACGCATCGTAGCAGCGGGCGCCGGGATTTTGTTGACCGGATCGGTAGGTCCCAAGGCTTTTACGGCCTTGAAGGCAGCCGGTGTTCAAGTGGGCCAGAATCTCAGCGGATTGACCGTTGCCGATGCTGTCGCCAAATTCAAGGCCGGTGAAGTCGAACTGGCTTCGGGGCCGAACAGGTAGGAGTCAGGAATGATCATTTCCGTTGCCAGTGGTAAAGGGGGCACAGGAAAGACCACGGTCTCCGCTTCGCTGGTATCCGTATGGGAAACGCCCGTGGTGGCTGTGGATCTGGATGTGGAAGAACCCAATCTGCATCTGTTTCTCAAGCCGGAGATCCGGCAGCGCGAACGCGTCACGCTGGAAATTCCCGTCATTGACGAGAGCAAATGCACCTTGTGCCGGACGTGCGTGGATTTTTGCCGGTTCAAGGCCATAACCATCATGGGCGATATTCCTATGGTCTTTGATGAGATGTGCCATGGCTGCGGCGGTTGCCTGGCACTTTGCCCGGAAGACGCGTTGAGCAGCGGCGAACGCGATCTCGGCGATCTGGAGCAGGGTGCCGGTCCGGGTTTCAGTTTTCTGGCAGGGCGGTTGCGTATCGGGGAGGCCATGGCGCCGCCCTTGATGCGGGTGGTCAAAAAGCGACTGGCTCCGCTACAGGAACAAGAAAACGCCGACGCCATTATTGATGCTCCTCCGGGAGTAAGCTGTCCGGCCATCAACGCCGTGATGGACAGCGACGTCATTGTTCTGGTCACCGAGCCCACGCCTTTTGGTTTTCATGATTTCAAGCTGGCCTGGGAAGCGTTCGCGCCCATAGGCAAGCCCATGGGCGTGGTGATCAATCGTGCGGGCATCGGCGATTCCACCGTGCAGGATTTCTGCCGGGACAATGGGCTGCCCATTCTGGCGGAAATTCCCTTTCAGCGCACGGTGGCCGAAGGGTATTCCAAAGGGCAGATTATCGCCACATTGAATGACGAACTTCGCTCGATTTTCTGTTCGATCCGTGACAAAATCCGGACGGAGCTCGCAGTCAAGGAGGCCCTCAATGCGTGAGATTGTTATTATCAGCGGCAAGGGGGGCACGGGAAAGACAACACTGACCGCCGCCTTTGCCCATCTGGCAAAAAATAAAATCATCTGTGATCTGGATGTGGACGCGCCGGATCTGCACATTCTGCTCGAACCGCAGGTACAGTACGAAGAAGAATTCATTTCCGGCAATGAGGCGGTTATCAATCCGGACGCCTGTGTCGGCTGCGGCGAATGCCAGGAGCGCTGCCGCTGGGAAGCCGTCATGGCTCCCGGGGAAGGTGAAACCGCCTACAGGGTGGACCCGCTGCGTTGCGAAGGCTGCATGGTTTGCGTACGTTTTTGTCCGGCCCAGGCCATTGATTTCCCCCGCAAGCATTGCGGAGTTTGGTATAAAAGCGTAACCCGGTTCGGACCCATGGCGCACGCGCAGTTGCACCCGGGTGAGGAGAATTCCGGACTGCTGGTAACCTTGTTGAAGAAAAAAGCCAGGGAAATGGCAGAGGAACAGGGGCTTGATCTGATCCTCTGCGACGGTGCGCCGGGCATCGGCTGCCCGGTAATCAGCTCGCTGGCCGGCACCAACCTGGCCGTGGTGGTCACGGAACCCACGCCTTCCGGGAGGCACGACCTCGAACGCGTCGCCCAGTTGTGCGGACATTTCAAGGTGCCCGTGACGGTCATAGTGAACAAGGCGGATCTCAACCCGCAGCAAGCCGGTCAGATCAGGGCCTACTGCGCTGAGAAGGGCTACGAAGTCCTGGCCGAATTGCCCCATGACAACCAGGTCACCGAAGCCATGGTCAAACGGTTGACCGTGACCGAATTGCCCGGCTCGGCCTTTGCGGAAATCTTGCACAGCGCGTGGGCGCGAATTGAAAAGATTGCCGGCATCGACACTCCCGCGGTCGTTGCCCAGGAATCGATATAATCAGGAGGAACTAATGGAAAAGTCAGTAATTGCCGTCCCTTCCACAATGCCGGGTGGGCTGGAATCCGCCTTGGGCATGCATTTCGGACACTGCGATCTGTACACGGTGGTCGAAGCTGAAAACGGTGAAATCACCAAAGTGGGCACGCTTCCCAACGTACCGCACATGCAGGGCGGATGCATGGCTCCGGTAAATCATTTGTCCGAAAATGGAGTCAACGTACTTATTGCCGGCGGCATGGGAATGCGCCCGCTGATGGGCTTCAACCAGGTGGGCATTCAGGTGTTCTACGGCGCTGACGCCCCTACGGTGGGCGAAGCAGTAAACGCCTTTCTGGCAGGCAAGCTGGTGCCTTTCAGCTCTGAAAACACCTGCGGGGGCGGCGGCTCTTAAACTTTGTTCGCAGCACAGTCTGCGGCAGGAGGGGGCGAGGCCGTCACAAGCCAGTGTTGTACGAGCCCCGCTCCCATATGCCTCTCCCACCCGGAACGCCACGACGCGACGCCGGGGAAAGGGCCGCGTATCGGCTTGCCTGAGTGATTGCTTCTGGTTTATTTAGTACGGCGCATCGATTCTTCGGAAAAATCCCTTCCGCCGCAGAAACAGGCAGGAGAGGGAGAATCAACAGTCGCCATGTCCTTAAAAATCAGGAGCAAGAGGAATTGTCAGACGAAGGAATGACCTACGAATTTTATAGCGGTCGCTTTCTGTTGCATATGACCGATCCGCAAAATCTGGGCGAGCTTGCGACTCCGGACGGACAAGCCCAGCTTTTGGGAGAATGCGGAGACAGTGTCGGCATGCAGTTGGCGGTCAAAGATAACGTGATCGAGGCCGTGCGCATCCAACCCAACGGCTGCGCGCATACGCTGGTCTGCTCGAGTGTGGTAAGCCAGATGGCTACAGGCCGTACGTTGGAACAGGCTCTGGAGATCAATCCGGAAGATGTCATCGACTACCTGGGCACTCTGCCGGAAGACCATTATCACTGCGCCCGGCTGGCAGTGAATACGCTGGGCGAAGCTGTGGCCGACTACCATTACAGACTGCGTACACAGCAGGAACAGTAACCAACCGAAGGAGTGCTACCATGCCCATATTTGATATTAGGTGTGCGGACTGCGGGAAAAGCGGCGAAGTGATCCAGATTTCGGACGGCCCGCTGACCTGTCCGCATTGCGGCAGCACCAACACGGAAAAACAATTGGCCGCCACGAGCACATTGACCGGAAAAACGCCCATGTCGCATCCTGGACCCGGAGATACGGCCTGTTGCGGCAGCACGCCTGGCGCAGCCGGTTGCGCAGGCCCCGGTTCTTGTTGCGGCAAGAACTTTTGATGCTAACAGGCGCGGATAAATCGCTCCCTAGCGGACGGTTTCCTAGCGGCGCCAGAGGGCAGAAATATGAAAATAGTTATTGTGACCCCGCGTAAGGACGAACTTCAGGATTTTGTCGGTGCCCTGGAAGCAAAAGATATGGTTACCCTTTTTTGGGCTAAGGCTTATGAGCCGGGGCTCGAGTTGGTGAAAACGGAAACTCCGGAGGTCGTGATTCTGGATGCGGCGCTTTCGGAAAAAGACGGCAAGGATTTTTTGACGGAGCTGCTGCAAGTGAACGCCATGATCAATACCGCCGTGATCAGCCCGCTCAAGGAAGCGGATTTTCATGAGCGTACGGAAGGGCTTGGCGTACTGGCCAGACTGCCTTTTAATCCGGAAGCACAGGATGCGGGCAGGCTGCTCAAAAAACTGGCTGCAGTCGGTCTGAAATTTTAAGGGTGTGCTTCGAAATTATTTCATCGCGAGGTTGAGCAAGGATTTCATCAGGCAAGGCTGAAGAGAAAAAAGATCCGCAGGCGTAGTGGTACTACGTCAAGTTTTTTTTCCTTGAAAACGCAGCATGGTGGAATTCTGGCCAAGCGTAGCGGAAAGGAATTTTGAAACACGACCCACGCATATTCTCTCCCTTGACGGCAGCGGTTTTTTTGCAATGGCAGGCCGCTGCCGCCCTTTTTCATGAGGGGCGCTCATGCCGCACCGGAAGCAACAGGTTTGCTTTGAGAGAACCCCGGTGTCGATCAGCAGTATCCCCGAGTTTTGTCAGGAACACGGTACATTATGTGAATTTTGTACGCCGTGTTGTCCCGCCATGTTAAAAAAGATAGAGCACGCCTGTTGCGTTTTATCAAAGGAGATATCCATGCATACGAAGCTGGTAGCAGCGTGTGATGCCGTTTTGGCCGATACCGTCAAGGATGCCGCCAGGGTTCACGGCGTTGTCGGCATGGTGGCCGACAGCAGGGAGGTATTGTATGAAGGGGCGTTCGGCAGCAGAAGTTCCGGAAGTGGCGAGCCCATGTCGGAGGATACGGTTTTTGGTATTTTTTCCTGTACCAAAGCATTGACCAGTACGGTCATCATGCAGCTCGTGGAAGCTGGAGCCATAGATCTCGACGCACCGGCGAGGAGCTATTGTCCGGAACTCGGCGACGCGCAGGTGCTCGAAGGCTTCGATCTCACAGGCGAGCCCCGGCTTCGCGCTCCCAAACAAGAAATAACCACGCGGAATTTATTGCTGCATACGGCCGGCTTCGGCTACGACTTTTTCAACGAATTTTACCGCAGGTTCTACAGCAAAAAGAAACTGCCGCCTGTTCTGTCCGGTGCCAAGGCCGCCATTCGTCTGCCGTTGTTGTTCGATCCGGGCGAGCGCTGGGAATACGGCATCAGCATGGACTGGGCCGGATTGGTTGCCGAGGCCGTGACCGGCAAACCTCTGGGCGATCTGATGCGGGAACGGATATTTGATCCGTTGGAAATGCGCGACAGCGGATTCGCTCTCAGCACCTCCATGCGCGAGCGTCTGGCCCCGCTGCATCAACGCGGTACGGATGGTTCGCTGAATCCTTTGTCGGGTTTTACATTACCCAATGATCCGGAAGTGCAGATGGGCGGGCACGGGGTTTATTCCACGGTTGCGGACTTTATGCGCTTTATTCGCATGCTGCTCAATGAAGGCATGGGACCGAACGGTCCGGTGCTCAAGCCGGAAACCGTAGAGCGGATGTATGAAAACGGGCTTGGAGAGCTGAAGGTCCGGGCCTTGAAAAATGTGCATTCTCTTTCCGGAGAACCTTTCGAGCTTCTGCCGGGAGTACCCAAATCCTGGGGCTACTCGTTCATGCTCAACGATGAGCCCGCCCCCACGGGACGCCCCGCCGGGGCGCTGAGTTGGGCCGGGATGGCCAATGTGTACTACTGGGTCGACAAACAGAACGGGATAGGAGGTTGTTGGGCCACGCAAATTCTGCCGTTTGCGGATCCAGCTTCCTATACGGGCTATATGGCCTTTGAGACAGCCGTATACGATAGCTTGGTGTAAAAAATCCAGCGTATGCAATTCCACAGCGTATCTCATATCGATTCAGGATTTTTCGTATTGCGTTTTTTCCCGAATTGAGCAAGAAGTTGAAAGGTCGTTTTCAAAGCCGCGTTTGAGTCATATCAAGTGCGGCGAATGAGAAACGTTGCACTTTTTCCGACCAGAACCCCCCCAAAAAAAAGCCGGAGCGCCCGCTTTTATGCAATGGAGGGAATACGGCAAATGCTCGCTCAATCACTTCTTCTTGATGCCGCCGGCCACCCCTTGCGGCAGGAGCACCGGACCCATTCCAGCGATTGGGACGAAGTACGGGATTTTTCTGATTCCGTGTACATGCCCTATCAGGTCGAGCCGTTGGAAAAATCCAGCAGGCCCGATGCCACCATGTATTCAACGAAAATCGGAAGCATCACCGTCACCAAATTCGGTTACGGCGTGCCTGTTCATTTGAGTGATTTCGCACCGGAAGCTGGTAATATTCTGGTGCTGACGACATTGCAGGGAATGTTGCGGCATGGATTAGACGCGAAGAATTGCATTACCACGGTTTCCGGTGAGAGTTTCGTGGCCGACTGCAGCAGAACAGCGTACTGGCTGGATGGAGACTTGCAACATCTGCAATATAATCTGACGGTTCCGCATGCCAAGATGGAAGTTGCCGCATTGGACTGGTTCGGATTCGTTCCGGATGACAGACTCTGGACCAGCAAGGTGAAATTCGGCGGCGGCCATTCGGCCTGGTGGGCTTTTCTCGTGTATCTGATGCGGGCTATAGCTGAGATTTCCGTCCAGAAGGAACCGTCGAGATTCACCGCCTATCTGGAACAGTCCATCTGTATGCAGCTGCTGATCAACTGGACGGAGCAGGCGAATATTGATTTTTCTTCCGAGACGCTGTTCGCTGCTCCCAGATACATCCAACGCGCCGAAGAGTACATGAAAGCGCATGCGCAGGACGCCCCGACTCTGGCGGAGGTGGCTCGATCCGCGGGAGTAAGCGTCCGCGCTTTGTCCGGGGCTTTTAAACGCCATCGAGGCACAACGCCGTATGCTTTTTTACGCGAACAGCGGTTGCTGGGAATTCGCAGCACATTGCAGCAATCCGATGGCAATTTAACGATATCCTCCATCGTGAGCGACTGGGGCTACAGCAATTTCGGCGTATTTGCCAAGGCCTATAAAGAACGGTTCGGCGAACTGCCGTCCGAGACCCTCAGAAAAGCGTAAGGCAGCTGACGGGATTTTGGTGGATCCTGCCTCGAAAAAAATTATTCCTATCCATAGCGCACAGATTTCGCGCATTTTTTTCCGTTTGGAGATACAACCTGCCGTTCACAAGTGGATGACAGAATGCCTGGTTGTGTACAGTGCCGTTGAATCCATAAGGAGGATGACTGTATGCAGACAAAGTTGAGTTACGCGTGTGATGCGGTTCTGTCGGAATCGATCAAGACCCCTGCGGGCGTGCCCGGGGTTGTTGCCATGGCTACCAACCGGTCAGCGACAATTTACGAAGGGTCTTTTGGAAAACGGATGCTCGGTGGCGAGGCGGACATGACTTCCGACACGGTCTTCGGAATTTTTTCCTGTACCAAGGCGTTGACCGCCACGGTGATCATGCAGCTTGTTGAGGAAGGGAAACTTGATCTCGATTTGCCTGCCAAAACGTACTGTCCGGAACTGGGCGATGTATCTGTCCTCGAAGGGTTTGACGACAACGGGCAGCCCATGTTGCGGGTGCCGAACCGGGAGATAACCACACGTATGCTGCTGCTGCATACGGCTGGATTCGGGTACGACTTTTTCAGCGACGCCTACCGCAGGCTGTATGATAAAAATAATATACCGGGCATCATTTCCTGCCTGAAAAAATCGATTCGCGTGCCGCTGCTGTTCGATCCGGGCAAGCGTTGGGAATACGGCGTCAATATGGACTGGGCCGGCCAGGTTGCCGAAAGCATTACAGGGCAGCGCCTTGGAGAATTGATGCGCCAACGCATTTTCGAACCCTTGGGAATGCAGAATACGGGTTTTACCCTCTCCGACTCCATGAGGAAACGTCTGGCCCCGCTGCACCAGCGGGATACCGAGGGCGCGCTCAATCCTTTGCCTGACCTGACTCTGCCCGATGCGCCCGAAGTGCACATGGGGGGGCATGGGTTGTATTCCACCGTGGGCGATTACATACGATTCATACGCATGCTGCTGAACGACGGTATGGGGGATAACGGCCCCGTGCTGGCGCCGAAAACCGTAGAGCAGATGAACCGCAATGGACTTGGAGATTTGAAGGTCCGGCCTTTTGTCAGCGCGGATCCTCAAATGTCGAACGACTGCGAGATGTTTCCGGACATGACCAAATCCTGGGGGCTTTCATTCATGCTCAACGATGCCCCCGCCCCCACGGGACGGCCCGCCGGAAGCCTGGCCTGGGCCGGAATTGCGAATTTGTATTATTGGATCGACAGAAAGAACGGGCTTGGCGGATTTTGGGCCACACAAATTTTGCCGTTTGCCGACCGGCCGTCATTTGAAGGCTATCTGGCATTTGAAACGGCTGTCTACGATACGTGGCGGCAAATGGCATAAGTAGGCATCAGGGACATTCGGGGCTGTCCGGGTTGTGGCGAAAGCACACAGCCCGGACGGCAGCGAATGTACCGCCGACCACAAACAGAAAGGACGGCGCAGGCAGGACCTTCGCACCGCATCAGCCTTCCGGATTACTTCCAGTAGCTCCACTTGCTGTTGTCTATGGAGACTGAGAGCTGCTGCGACATGGAATGGACAATCTCCTCCAGGTTGCGGACGCGTTCGCGCAATTCATCTATTTCTTTGCAGCAATTCTCCAGGCTGCATTGATCTTTCAATTCTTTGCGTATTTGTTTTTGATAAAAATCCGAACCTTGGGGCATGGGAATCTCCCTGGTTGTGGCATCACTCTGGGAAAGCATCGGAATGCCGGTTCTGTTTTGTTAAAAAACTATACGAAGCCCCTGAGGAAGTCCATAATAGAGCAAGGAAAAATGGAGTCTGCCCTGGGAATGGTGCGGCAAAGGGCTTGAAATGTGTCGAGAGCACTATCGTGCCGGTTCAAGTATAGCTCCGGGTACCAAGGATATTACATATAAATCCGGCAATCTGTTGTTTCAGCAGGTCGTCGGATTTTTTTTGCTGAATGGATCAAAAATAAGCGCGTGAACTTGGACTTGGCGGTGAAAAAGTGGTAAATTTAAGTCTATGGAAAAATATTTTTTTTATGGGCTCGCTTGCTTGGTGCTTCTGAATTTTGGTCGCAGGCAAGGGGAAAAGAAATCGCGCGTTGTTTTACTTGGCGCACTGATCCTTTGCGTATTTTTTGTGTCACGCCTGTCTGTCCAGGCTGGGACCGGCGATTCTATCGACTTCCAAAAAGCTCCTACAGTTGTTTTTGTCAATTCCTACCACAAGGGCTACGCCTGGAGCGACGGCATCCAGCAGAAAGCCCTTGAGGTGTTGCAGGACGCAGGCGTACAGACGGAGATTTTTTATCTGGATAGCAAACGATGCAAGGCTGCTAAACAGATTCGCAACGTGTCCCGCCGGGTTGCAGAGAAAATCGCTAAAATGCAACCGGATGTAATTATTACAGCGGACGATAACGCTCAGAAACACCTGGTTGTCCCCTATCTAAAGCACCTGGGCGTACCAATAGTATACTGCGGGGTAAACTTTGACGGTAGCGAATACGGCTACCCCAATGAATTCGCAACCGGCATGCTTGAACACTCCATGATCACTCAATTGAAAGACAACCTGCTGCGTCTGTCCAAAGGGGAGCGTTTATGTGCGTTGGCTGACGACGCCTTTTCGGAACACAAATACCTGAAGCGGTCCAATGAGCGTTATTTCAACGACAAGCTGCAGCTGTATTTTGCAAAGGATTTTAAAACGTTCAAAGAAATGTTTTTACAAGCGCAGTCTGATTGCGATGCCTTGATGATTATTAACCAAGGTTCCATCATGGATTGGGACGAAGAAGAGGCCGTTCGTTTTATGCTGGACCATGTGAAGATTCCGACTGGAACGACCGCAAAGCACTTGGCGAGGCTGAACATGCTGGTCATGGCTAAAGCTCCGGAGGAGCATGGCGAGTGGGCGGCGAAGACTGCATTGCACATTCTCGCCGGCGAATCTCCGGGGGATATCCCCGAGACCAGTAACCAGCAAGCGCGTATCATTATAAATCTGGAGATGGCCAAGGCCGCCGGAATCGTTATTCCAGTGGATCTTCTGAGGGCCGCGAATGAGGTCATCGGTCAGGAAGCACTTTATAAGTCCGAATCAAAGAATCAGGAGGCTGCAAATGGGCCATAGACCGCTATTGCTGCTGTGCTTCATCAGTGCGTTTCTCTTATCTTTGTCACCCCCCGCATTGGCCGAAAAGCTGGTCTTGTGGGTGGACTCCTATCATATTGGAAATGAATGGGCGGACGGTGTCGGCCGTGGAATTCGCAAGGGGCTGGCGGGGAGCGAGGTCCGGCTCATGGCTGTTCATATGGACACCAAACGCAACAACAGCAAGGAGTTCGGACGCAAAGCAGCTCTGAAAGCTTTGGAAGTCATCAAGAAAGTTAAGCCGCACGCGCTCATCGCTTCTGACGACAACGCCCAGTCCTATCTGGTGGTTCCCTATCTCAAGGGGACATCCTTGCCCGTGGTGTTTTGCGGCGTAAATTGGGACGCCTCCATGTACGGATATCCCGCCAAAAACGTAACCGGCATGATAGAGGTTGATCTCGTGGATCAGGCAGTGGCCCATATGCGCCGTTTTGCCAGGGGCAACAGGGTGGGATACTTCAACGGGGATACGGTCACCGCACGTAAGGTGGTTAAAAATTTAAACAGCCGTTTCTTTTCTGGCTCACTCAAGGGCTTTTTGATCAGGGATTACCAAAGTGCCAAGGAAGCCTTTTTGAAAGCCCAGGATGAGGTCGATATGCTGCTCATCGGCGATTGTGTCGGGATTACGGGCTTTGATGCGGTTGATTTCCAGCGGTTTGAGTTGGAAAACGCCAGAATTCCCATAACAGCCATAGAGTCCTATGCGGCGAAGTTCGCGCTCTTTACATTGGG
Source organism: Desulfovibrionaceae bacterium (assembly GCA_963677785.2). GTDB lineage: Bacteria > Desulfobacterota > Desulfovibrionia > Desulfovibrionales > Desulfovibrionaceae. Next base: position 3,370,754 of record CAXXDH010000003.1, read on the forward strand.
CAAGATTCCCGAAGAACAAGGCGAATGGGCGGCCAAAACCGTTTTACAAATTTTGGACGGACGTTCTGTCGACCAGATTCCAATGACTACCAATAAACAGGCCAAGCTTATCGTTAATATGGACATGGCAGAGGCCATTGGCGTTGTCGTGCCCATCTCCGTGCTGAGGACAGCCAAAATTTTACGTTCGAAGTAGCAGGATCCAGGGACGTATGCGGCTTCAATTCAAGGTTAACGTTATCAGTCTGGCCATTATGGCTGTGGTGGTCTGTTCCGTAGTCGTGGCCGGTGTCGTCACCCTGGACCGGCTGACCCTGGACTTGAACCGCAAGCTCCTTTCGGTCGAAGCGGATACTGTCCTTGAGCGGATACGGGAAACGTATGATGTGCTCCGGGTAAGCGGGGTGGAGCAAGTCCCGGATTATGTTCAGGCTGCGCAACGGGAGCTTATAGAAAAACTTGGGAGGAATCAGGAGCGACTGTTCGGGCGTTTGACCATAGTTGAAGACTCCGGCGCCCTGGTGTTGGCGCCCCACGGGGGAAACGTCGCATCCTTGAGCCAGGCCTTTCTTGCGACCATGGCAGAGACCGGCGTGGGCAACCTCGAGTACGTGGGCGATGGCGGCGGCCGTTATTTGTTTTATCGCAACTTCAAAACCTGGCACTGGCTGGTAATCATTTCGGTGTCCACGGATGAGATGTACGCTATGCGCAGAGAGTTTCTCCAGCGTACGGCTGTTATTCTCATTGTCGGACTTGTGCTCGGTGGAGTGGCTTTGCTTTGGTTTATGCGAAGCGTGGTGGGGCCGGTACGGCAGCTGGCGGAAGCCGCTTTGGCCATCAGTCAGGATCGCTGGACCCTGAAACTGCCAACCCTTGCCAGCAGAGATGAAGTCGGCGAGCTGGCAGAGGCTTTCACTGTCATGACCAACCGCCTTCAAGAAGCCCAGGCGGATCTCAAGCGACAAGCCGAAGAATTGCGAGAAACCAACGTTATATTAACTCAAGAGATTGAGGAAAGAAGACGTGCGGAACGCGAACTGCACTCTTTGAACATTGACCTGGAACGACTGGTCAAGGAGCGTACCGAGGATTTGGCAGCCAAGGCTTTGGAGCTGGAAAAGGCCAATGAAAAACTTCTGGAAATAGATGAACTCAAATCAGCATTCTTTTCTTCCGTCTCCCATGAACTGCGCACGCCTTTGACCTCTGTCCTTGGGTTCGTCAAACTTATCAATCGGGATTTCCTCAAGCACTACAGGCCGCTATCCGGGGAAAATAAGGAACTTGACAAGTGCGGCGAACGCATCCTGCAAAATTTTGAGATCATCAAATATGAAGGCGCAAGGCTCACGCGCATGATTAACGACTTTCTCGACCTGGCGCGTATCGAATCCGGCAGGCAGGAGTGGGCAGATCGGGATGTTGACGCTTCCTGGCTATTGCGCCGGTCCGTGGAAAGTGTTGGCGGCATCGTCTCCTACAAGTCGGGCGTTGCGCTTATTACAGACATTCCTGACGGTTTGCCTCTGCTGCATGTGGATCCAGATCGTATCGAGCAGGTGATCATCAATCTGATCAACAATGCCATCAAATTTACGGACAAAGGCAGCGTCACGGTAACGGCTAAGCCCCTCCCCTCGGGTATTTGCATCCAGGTCATCGATACGGGGAAGGGTATTCCCCCTGGTGATCTGGACAAAGTGTTTGATAAGTTTCACCAGGTTCGCAAAAGTGATACGCAGGAAGGTGCCTCCCCCGGCACCGGGCTGGGACTCGCCATATGCAAACAGATCGTTTCCCATTACAACGGTTCGATTTCCGTCATTTCAGTCCCCGGGAAGGGCAGCACATTCACTGTTGAACTGCCGGCGCAAAAAGCTGTTTGAACCAGTGCCCGAAAGAATCCATTTCTCTGCCGCGTTTTCAATCCATCCCATATGTTTTCTACCGTGGATGCGTAGACCCTGGGCTCTGCAACGGCGGTGAGGCCGGCAACCACTACAGCAAATGTAAGTAAAACAGTGGCAGAGGGGGGGATATAAACCGGAATTTTACGGTGGCTGATCGCGTCAAATAATAATGAAAAGAGCAGGGAAAGCGGACTGCGGCCGCTTTCCCTGCCGAAGGGCTATTGGCTTTTCAGGCTGCTGACAATGGAGTGCAGCTCGTCGGCTTCTCTTGTCAGGTCGCTAACCGCCTGTGTGGAAAGGTCCATAAGCTCGGCCGCCTGATCCGAGATGTGGCTTATTTCATCCACAGCCCGGTTGATTTCATCGCTGGTCGCGGACTGTTCCTCGGCTGCGGTGGCGATGCTTGTGACCTGTTGGGCCGTGTTGGTGATAAGTTTCACTATTTCCGCCAGTGCGGAACCGGACTGCTCGGCCAGTGATGTGGATTCGGCAACGGAGTGTGTGGCGTCTTGCGTTTCGGCAATACTTTTACGGGCGCCTTCCTGAATGCTGGCGATGGCCTGGCCGACCTCTTTTGTGGCTTGCATGGTTTTTTCAGCCAGCTTGCGGACTTCATCGGCGACAACGGCGAATCCGCGCCCTGCCTCACCGGCGCGCGCGGCTTCGATGGCGGCGTTGAGGGCCAGCAGATTGGTCTGGTCGGCAATATCTTCGATAACCTGCATGATTCGTCCGATATCCTCGGCCTGGGAACCGAGAGAAGTCATGCTGTTCTGGAGTTCCTCGGCCTGGGAATTGACGACGGCGATGGATGCGATGACCTGCTCGACGGACTTGTTGCCTTCAAGGGCCTTGAGCTTGGCATTCTCCGCATGGGATGCGGATTCGCTCGCACTTCTGGCCACTTCGCCCACGGTGGCGTTCATCTGTTCCATGGCCGTGGCCGTTTCAGTTGTTCGGGCGCTCTGGCGGTCCACACCGTCGGTGGCTTGTTTGATCTGGGTAGCCAGTTTTTGGGAGGTGCTGGAAAGGCGCTGCATGACGGCGTCAATTTGGTTTGCGGCCTGAAGCATGCCCTCATGCTTGGCAATTTCAGCCTGGTGTTTGGCCTGCTCGGCTTCCTCGGTGGCCTGCCTGGCGGCTTCAGTCTGTTTTTCCGCTTCCTGGGTTTTCAGTTCAGCCTGAGCAATCATCTGCTTCAGGCTTTCAACCATTTTGCCCAGAGCTTCAGCCAGGAGGCCGACTTCGTCGTTGCTCTTGACGGACAGTTCGTCTTCCAGGTGGCCCTTAGCTACTTTTTGTGCGTAACGGGTGGCCTGGACAATGGGCTTGCTGAGGTTTTTGGCGAAAAATGCCGATCCTGCGATTATCAGCAGGGCGACAATACCGCTGATGAGCAGAACTGAGAAGAAGATGTCGCTTTCAATTTTTTCTATCAGCGTCCGTTCCACGCCGATAAAGTACATGCCGGCGATTTTTCCATGGATATCGATGAGAGGCCAGTACAACGTATCGTATTCGATACCGAGAATCGTATTTTTGGCCTTGAATGTTTTTCCTTCGACAAGAACGGTCTGGATGACTTTCGGGTTGTCCATTTTCGTGCCGATGGCGCGTTTCCCCTGACGCATGATCGTGGTGGATATTCTCATATCCCCCTTGAAAAGCGTACAGGCAACTCCCAGCCGTTTTTTGATGCCGTCGACAAACTTGTTTGACGCGATGTTCAGGCCAAGGCAGATGACCCCTACGAGTTTGCCTTCATGGTAAACAGGATGGCCGGCGCGCAGAGAAAATTTGACCACGGTTCCTTCTTCGATGCCAAAGGTCGTTTTTCCTGCCAACCCCTCTTTGACGTTATACTGATTTTTTACCGAGTCCCCGCGCTTGTCCGAATGGCTGCGGGCTATGACATTGCCTTCGGCATCGGATACGGTGATGAACTCGACCGGAGGTACGGATCCGACCTGCCGGATAATTGTCTGGACGGTATCAGCGTCGTGTTTGAACACGGCATCTGCGAACCCCTGTGTTTTGGAAAGCGCGGTTGCTATGCCGGTAAGCTCCCGTTCATAATCCGTGATTTCTCCATCAACGGTATTTTGATTTGTGGCCAGTTTTTCGATGGATTGTTCGTCAAACCCGACAGAGATGTAATGAAGGCAGGCAAACAACACGCAACCGATCAAAACAACGGTGAGGCCGAGATTGAGCACAATAATCTTGGAAAAGATACTTATGCGTCGCATGGCAAAACCCCTTGCTGAAGGCTAATGTAAATGGGATATTGATAAATTTATGGCATTTTCAACAGACGAAGTCCATAAGTAAATTTGAGCTTTATTTCACAAATCGTATATTGCAGGTAAAAGTTCTATATTTCGGCTAGTTGGTAATGTTAAAGAATTGTTAATGTTTTGTTTGGGTTAAAAACAACCTGATTGGTAGACAATAAAGGATATGCACTATTACTAGTTATTTTCAGATTTGTTAAAATATCTCTTCTTTTCATTGATTTAAGCAGACAACAAAAGAGAGGCCAGCAGAGGCTGGATAGGGGGGCAAGATGGCAGGTTGTGTTAGGAGGCCTCGCTCTGCGCTGTTACAGGATTAGGAAGAAGCGAGTGGCATAGGCATACATCTGTCTGCTGAGCTTTTGTTGCTCATTGGCCATCATGCTGGAATGGAAGTCTGGATTCGGCAAGGAATAGGGCTGTGTGAAGAATGCTGTGTTTTGAGAAAGTCTTTTGTAGATATAGTGTAATAAATTATTTAGTTGTTGTTAAATTATGAGCTAAGTGGGATACAGCAGAATCGGGCAAGTGCAAGAAAATGGGGGAAGAGCGGAGGCAAGGGGGCATTTGCCCCCTTGCCGGTTTATTTTTTCTTGGGCGGAACAAAGGCTTCTTTTTGGATGGAACCGGAGGACACGCCGCAGGACTGCAACGCTTCCACAGTGGCCTCCTGCATGGCAGGCGGTCCGCAAAGATAAAATGAGGCGGTGGGGCTTGTTACGTATTTTTGGATGATTTCACCGTCCAGATGTCCGGATTCATAAAAGATCTTGTCTTCCTTGCCCGGTGCGGGCGGTTCTTCACGTGACAGAACATGCACAACGCGCAGGTTGAGTTCCTTGGCCATTTGTCCCAGCTCTTCTTTGGCAAACGTATCCGCCAAGGTCTTGTTGGCCCAGAAAAGCAGGATGTCGTTTTCAGCCTGTTGTCCGCGAAAGGCCCGCAGCACGCTGAGAAACGGTGTGATGCCCACTCCGCCGGCAATCATGACGATGTGTTCTTTGGTACCGATGTCCTTGCAAAAGACACCCAACGGCCCTGTGCACTGGATCTCGGTGCCGGGTTCCAGGTCCCGGATATGCGTGGTGAAGTCATCCACATGTTTGATGGTGAACTGCATACGTTTGCTGCAGGGCTGGCAGGATATGGTGAAGGGGTGCGCTTCGCTCCAGCCGGATTCTCCCATCACGCGGATGGAGGCGAATTGCCCGGGCTTTCCCTGCAGATCGCAGGAATCCTGATCCGTCTCAATGATCAGCGAGGTCACGTCCTTGTTTTCCTGAATTGTTTTGACCACACGCCAGGTGGGTTTTGTATTGTCAACCATGAGAACCTCCTTTGGGGATCATGGGATTTTCGTGTTTGTCACTTTTCAATGTGTAACACACGAAAGCAGTGTGTAAAGGGTCGCGGACCTTCGGCTCAGACGCCCGTACTGGAAAGCTGGCCGCTTTTCCAGGATTTTTCCCGGTAGGCGTGGATCACGTCGTCCTTTTTCAGGATCCCCAGAACATGGGCCGGGTGCTCCGGATCCATCACGGGCATGCAGGAAATATGACGTTTGTCCATGACCTGCAGGGCCTCTTCCAGGCAGCCGTCCGCGGCTATGGTGCAGACTTTCGTGGTCATGAAATGGCTGGCCAGGGTATTGTCCGGAATCTGGCGTTCGGGCCGCATCAGGTCTTTGAGATCGCGCAGACCGATGATGCCCGTGAGTTCGTCAGCGTCGTTGAGAACCACAAAATGCGGATAGGTTCCCTCCACCGCCTTGCGCAGAACCTTTTCCAGCGTATCTCCGGCGCGGATGTACGGGAAATCCGTGACCATCAGGTCAGAAGCTTTCAGGTAACGCAGCGGGTTGTCGAAATGCCCACGGGCAATGCTAACTCCCTGCTTGATGAGCTTGCGTTCGTAAGCGGAGTATCCGTAAAGCAGTCTGACGACCATGGAACTGGAGATGCAGGCCAGAAGCATGGGCAGGATGACCTGGTATGATCCCGTCATTTCGAAAATAGTCACCACCGCGGTCAGCGGCGCCAGGGTGGTGCCGCCCACCACGGCCCCCATCCCGGCCAGGGCAAAGCTGGCCGGCGAAAGTTCGGCTTCCGGAAACAGGGCCTTGATGCTCAGGCAAACCGCCGCCCCCAGAGTGACGCCCAGGCAGAGGGACGGCGCGAAAATACCGCCGCTCATGCCGGAACCTATGCACAGGCTCGTGGCCGCCAGCTTGCCGCATAACAACAGCAGCGCCATGTATAAAACGTATTGCCCCGCAAGTCCCGTATTGACCAGATGATAGCCCACGCCCATGACCTGGGGCAGGCCAAGAGCCAGGATGCCCAGGCACAACCCGCCCAGGCCGGGTTTGATCCATTGCGGCAGCGGGATCTTGTCGAAAAGATTTTCCGTCAGGTCGATGCTGCGGATAAAGCCTATGCTCAGCAGTCCGGACAATACGCCCAACAGCAGAAACAGCGGCAGGTCGTGCGAATAATCCAGATTGAAGGGGGAGATGTCGATATAGGGAAAGGCCCCCCAAAAACTCCGGGAAATCAGCGAACCCACGACTGACGCAACAAATATATGGGTGAAATAGGATACTTCGAGGTCGATGAGGATGACTTCAATGGCAAAGACGGCCCCGGCCAGCGGCGCGTTGAAGGCCGCCGAGATCCCCGCAGCCGCGCCCACGGCCAGGCAGACGGGACGCAGGTTGGGGTTGAGCCGGAAAAGCTGTGCCAATGAGGACCCCACCGAGCCGCCGATCTGCACAATGGGACCTTCGCGTCCGACCGACGCGCCCGCACCGATGAGCAGGCTGGTGATCAAGGCCTTGAGCAGCGAAACCGAATGGCGGATCCGGCATTCGGGCTTGGAAATGGCCTTGATGAGTTCAGGTACGCCCGGGCCGCGAGCTTCCGGAACAACATAGGTAATCAATGGGCCCGCAATCAGTCCGGCCACGGTGGGTATCACCAGCCTCCACCACCAGGGCACGGCCAGCACCGCCTGGACGATGTCTCCGCGTTGGCCCCAGCAGAGTTCGCGAAACAGCTCGGTCAGCCAGCGAAACGCATACACCCCCAAACCGGCGAGCACGCCGATGCCCATGGAAAACAGCAGAAACAGCACATACTGGTACTTGCTGCTCCCGCGGATTTCTCCCCGGGGTCCAATGGAACAGAAAAAAGTCTTCTCTTCTTGCCCTGGCATACGCTTGTTATGCGCGGCAAGGTGGAAAAAAGTCAATCTCTGCGGATCGCTGAGAAGTGAAATAAAAATAGCGCAGCCTGCAATGTCTGCGGGCAGAGTAAAAAGAGGGTGTTTTTACAAATTTGAATTTGTGACGAATTCGCAACCTGATTATCATCCGAAGAGAGTAGATATACAAAACTTCATCATGATTGGATTTGGATAACACTTTGGTATCACAGACGTTATGTTTTTCATCGTAAACAGCTGGTCCCATTGTTGTCTCTCCAGTTGGTATGTTGTATCAATGATTTTGATAATACGTTTCCAAATCCGTTTTTTTGAACACGCCGAAAAACATAAGTGAGAGACCGTGCAATCATCAGTGATGTTTTCAGGGGTAGGCAAGCAGGCCGGGGTGTCGGGCAGTAACAGCCGCTCCGTATTGTGGAGCAGGATGTCGATCCCCCATGTGGTAGGGGCGATACGGGGAATTGCCGGCAGCAGAAAAACGTTTTTCAATACTTTGCCGCAACCGTCTCATTATCGCATAAAAGGTGTTGCCGTTTTCCTCCTCTCGTTTTTGCTTCTAACGCTTTTGACCGGACCGGCGGTGTGGGCGGCAGAGGATACGTCCGCGCCGGCCGACGCAAAAACGGCAGTCAAACGCATCGGCTATCTTGAAGCCGGTTCCTTCTGGCTTTACGATAGAACCTGGGACGCGTTCCGTAAGGAAATGTCCAAGTTTAAGGATATCCGTTGCGAGTACCCCGAGGACGCCAGGTTCAGCCCCGGCTGGGAGCCTGAAAAAATACGCAAGCTCCCGGAAATTGCGGAGGCCCTCTTGAAGCGCGATGACCTGGACCTTGTGGTCGGCATGGGAACGGCGGCTGTAAAGGCGCTGCTTGCCGCCAACAATGGTCAGAAGCCCATTCTCGGCATGGGCATGGCAGACCCCATCGCAGCCGGTGTTGTGAAGAGTGCCGAACATTCGGGCATCAAGAATTTCACCTGCCGCGTCACCGTCGACAGGTGGTCGAACATGTTCCGGGTTTTTTACGACGTGGTCCGCTTCAAGAAGCTGGGCATGATGTATCCTGATACTAAGGACGGGCGCGTATACGCGGCCCTGGACGATGCCGAAGCGGTTGCCTCGGAGCTGGGGTTTTCGCTGGTCAAATATGACAAGCTTTCATCGGCGGAGTCCGTGGATGAATGTGCCAAGGGGCTTGATGAACTGCACAAAGAGGGGATTGATGCGTTTTTCATCGGCCCGCTCAATTGCTTTGACATCGAGAAAAAAGGCTACCCGGAACTGGTAAAGAAACTCAACAAATGGGACATCCCCACCTTTGCCAGAGACGGGACCGAGTATGTCAAGGCCGGCGCACTCATGGGATTTGCCACGTGGGATTTCGGTCCCATCGGCCTGTTCCTGGCAAAGCAGGCCCAGGCCATACTCACCGGCACCTCTCCCGGAGCCATTTTCATGCTGGACCGGGCCGAACCCTCCATTGCCTTGAACCTTGAAGTGGCCAAAAGCATTGGTTTTGATTTCCCATTTGATATTCTTTTGGCCGCTGACGAGCTGTACGAAAAGATAACGTTGCCTTCCAAGTCTTCGGACAAATAAAGGAATTGCCGTGCAGCAGTCTGCTGTGTTTAAACTTCGCGTAAATATCATGTTGCTTTCCCTGGGGATTCTGGTTCTCGCCCTGGGGTTCAATGTCCTGCTTTCGGTTTCCGCATTGGATTCGCTGGCAACGGAATCGATCATTTCCGGTTATCACAGCTACGGCGAACGCCTCGCGTACGACATTGAACGCGGTCTGCGCTTCGGCAAGCCCTTGCATTCGTATAGCGGAATGGATGACATGCTGGGCGGATTGCTGAACGGCGTCGAGGGGGTCAATTTCGTCGAAGTCCTCAATACGGAAGGGTCGCTGCTCTATTCGAGGTATAATACGGGGTATTCAAAACCGAGTTCCGAGGAAAGACAAAAACGTTTTTTCGCCCTCAAACCCGACCCGGATGGCCGGGCCGTTTCCCAGGAGCATGTTGAAAAAACACCGACAGGTTACCTGATTTTTATTCCCCTCGAACATCATGGCACAGCCGGATGGGTGGCTCTGGAAGTGGCAAAACAACAGATAAAAGCCTCTGTCCGGAGTTTTTTACATTGGTTGTTTCTGCTGCTGGCGGCCGCCTGCCTTATCGCCGGTCTGATACTCACGGGCTGGCTGGCGTTATTCACCAGCACGAGAGTCCACCGGTCCCGTCTTCACAGCATTTTGGGCAAACTCCTGATTGTTGTTATCGGCGGAACGCAGTTGGCCTATTCCTGCGGCACCCTTGTACTCTTCGATTCGTTCGTGGAGCAGGCCATGCGGACGAAGGCCGAAATCCTGGCGCAATCCGCGGAGCGGGATTTTGAATACCTTATCCAGAAAGACATCGATGTTGTCCGCTTGAAAGGCAAAAAAAAGGTTTTGGAGCAACTGGTTGCGGACAATGCGGAATTGCAGGGCGCCGAGTTGCTTGCCCCGGACGGTTCCAGCATTGCCGCCGTGGGAAGCCGCGCCCCTGACAATCTGGTGGTGGAAGCTGACCTGGATGTGTACTGGCCCAGCCGCTTTCAGCAACGGATGCAGATAATGCGACTGCGTCTTTCCATGTCTCCGGAGTTCATCTCCAGCCAAATTATCAGACTGGCCCTCAATATAGGCACCTCGCTGGTCATCAGCTTGCTCTTGCTCCTGGAGCTGGCCAAGCTGCTCTCGCTCATTGCGTCCCGGACCCTGGGCAATCTTCCGGCCTCAGAGGGCAAAAACGCGGGCCGTGGCCTCTCCAATGTGGTGCAGGCCCTGCGGGCGTCTGGGTTTGTGTTTTTTTTGGGCTACGATATGGGCATATCTTTTATTCCCTTGCTTGCCCGGAATCTCTACCAACCCCTGTGGGGACTGTCTGAAAAGGTCCTTATCGGATTGCCTATCTCCGCGGAAATGATCAGCGCCGGAGTGGCCCTGCTCATTTCCGGCAGCTTCTCAAGACGGTACGGCTGGCAAAAGATGTACATGCTCGGTGCGGTATCCGCCGCCGTTGGCCTGGTTCTGGGGTGGCTGGCGGCAGATCTGCCGATGTTGATTTTTTCCCGGTTTGCGGCGGGATTCGGATTCGGTATGGTGCTTATGGCCTCGCAGATTGGTACGCTTGGCGACGAACGCGCGGGCGCCGGGCTGGGAAGCGTTTTTGCCGGTATCTTTTCCGGCAGCATCTGCGGCTCAGCCGCGGGCGCAATGCTGGCGGAGCACATCGGGTATGCTGCGGTGCTCCTCACCGGAGCAGCGGTTACGCTGCTTGCCATGCCCGTTCCCCTGCTCGGGAGAACCTCCGCAGCAAAGAGCCGGCGTAAAACAGTGGCCCCGGACCCCTTGGAAACGGCCCGGACAATTCCCGACAACGCTTCCGGTTCGGTTTTTGCCGTTTTTTCCGGCAGCTCGATTTTATTGAAAGATCCGCGAATGTACCTGCTGCTGTTGTGCGTCGGTATCCCGGCGTCATTATGTCTCACAGGGCTTTTGCAATATCTGCTGCCGGTTCTGCTCAACGCGGCCAATGTGGAGCAGTCCGATATCGGGCGCGTATTCATGGTCTACGGACTGTGTTGTATCACCATCGGGCCGCTTCTGGGCCATTGGGTCGATAAGGCCAAGGATGTCACGCTTTTTCCACTGCTGGCAGGATTGTTTTCAGGCTTGTCGCTGCTGGTGGCGGCGATGCTTCCGAGTTTGTACGGCATGTCCGCATCCGTGTTTGTCCTGGGACTGGCGCAATCCACAGCCTGTCCGGCAACCATGCTTTGCGTATTGTCCCTGAGTTCGGCGCAGACTTTGGGCAAGGAAAAAACCGCATCCATTTACCGCGCTCTGGAACGCGTCGGCCAAGTGGCAGGGCCAGTGTTGTTCGGCGCTGCCATTGTTTTTATGGATACCACTCAGGCGTTGTTGATCATGGGTGGAGTAATTTGTGTTCTGGCTGTTCTCTTCCAGAGAGTGTGGAGAATCTCCATTCCGAAGAACTGATCAGAGCTTCCAGCTCGGGCATGTGTGTATCCTGAAGCCCGTATGGCAGAAACCACGACAGCATTTCCAGATAGTCCTGCTGCAGAACAATGTTGCCGCCTTTGCGGAGGAATGCCTGGAATTCATCGTCCGTGGGATAGGGAAAGTATTTGCGCTTGCTGCATTCCTGCGGTTTTGCGAGTGGCATTTTTCCATTTTTCAGCTGTGGGAGATGGTGCATCAACGTATCAATCCCCGCAAAATAGGTATGCACAAAATTCCATAATACCGACTTGTCATAGGCAATTTCAAACCAGCCGATGTCGATGACAGGTCCGGTGTCAATGCCGCTGTCCACCATGAAGAGCGTACAGCCGGATCTCGCATCTCTATGTTCCATAGCCCGGTACGGGGAGCACAAGCCCTGATAACTAGGCAATGCTCCGGGATGCATACCAAAAATGCCCAGGCGGGGAATGGAAATGATCGCATCGGGAAAAATGTAATCGTAGCGGCAGGAAATGATCATATCCGGCGCAATGGCCTGGACGGCCTCGACCGCCTGCGGCGCGCGTATCGGCCCCCATAGTTCTATGGGGATGTCGTAATACGCCTGCAACCCAGCGTAGGTTTTGCAGGCGGCAGCAGTTCCGTTGGGAAATTGTGCGTCCAGATACGGAAAGACCTTTTCAAGGATAATGTCCCGTTCGTGAGCCGCGAGAAAGGAACCGTAGCGGTTGTTTTTTTCCTCTTCCAGCACGTAATCGGAAAGTATCACCCGTATCTCATGGTTGCCGGCCAGGCTTGCCAATAGATTATTGAGGGCCAGGCAGGCGGCCAAATCTTTTTTGGTGCAGATAACAATTTTCAAGAGAGATCCTTGTTTTATGATCAACAAAAAAATGTTTAGCGTATCTAATCACAATTAATCACCTAAGTACAAATTCACTATATCCCCTTTGGCCTATTTTTACCATAGCTGAAACTGATGGAGTGATCACAGGAATATAGCCCCTCGCCGCAAGGTCCACCCATCTTTTTGATTTTTGACAGCATTGTAGCCATGCTTTTGGGAGAATGATTGAACCGCAGATGTCATTTTGATGAAAACTTTTACCTGCTTGTAGGGCGGGCAGGAGCAGTTCCAACATCTTTTCATCGAGCGGAATGGTGCTCCTGGAAGGAGGAGCGTGAAGTCGGTAATATCGTGATATAGGTCAAAGCGAGACTATTCATTGACCTGAAAACCGTATTCATAGTAACAACAAAGGAGAGAATTCTCTGCAAGGCCGTGTGGCAACCATGCGGCGCCAACCATCCCAAGCAAAGGAATGGGTATGAACAGACCCGCTTCCCACGATTCGGACGCCCAGTTCGACTTCAGCTTCGAAGTCGCCGGTTTTGCTGCAGACACCTTCGGCGTTGCGGAGTTTTCCGGGACAGAAGCGATCAGCAAACCCTATCAGTTTGAGATTACCTTGCTTTCACAAAAGAATTTCGATGAAGACAAGGATATTTTCAACGCCGACGCCACACTGACCATCCATTGCAAGGGCAAGCACTATCCGCACCACGGCATAGTCCGTTCGTTCACCCATTTCGGAGAACCGCGACCGGGGCTGTTCCTGTACAAAATCGAGCTGACTCCCCGCCTGGATCTGTTGCGGGTTACGCAGCACAACCAGGTCTTTTTGGATAAAACCCTACCGGAAATTATCAAATTGGTATTCAAAGAATGCAATCTCTTTGAGTATGAATTCAGGTTGCTTTATTCCTATCCCATGCTGGATTATATCTGCCAGTATAATGAAAGTCATTTTGATTTTATTTCCCGCTGGTTGGAAAATCACGGACTGTATTATTTTTTCGAACAGTCCGGTGTACGCGAAAAACTGATCATTGCGGATTCCATCACTGCGGAAGTGGCCTGTTCGTCGGAGCCGTTGCAATTTACCCCGGCTGACGGCCTGGCAAAACCCCATTACGACACGGTCGTCAACAAAATTATCGCTAAACGCCGTACGGTTCCTCACAAAGTCGTACTCAAGGACTACAATTACCAGACTCCGACTGTTGATCTGATTGTCGAGCACGAGGTCTCGCCGGATGGCGTGGGCACGCATTATTCCTACGGCGACACCTTTATGACTTCGGAAATAGGCCAGGGGCTTGCGGAAGTGCGCGCCCAGGCCTTCAGTTGCCGCGAGATCATGATGCACGGCGCGGGGTATGCCCCATGCCTTGTTGCCGGGCATACGTTCGAACTCGGCAACCATCCGCGCCCCAATTGGAATGCGTCCTACCAGATCGTGTCGGTCAAACACCGGGGATGGAAGAATTGGCAAGGCATAACCGTAGCGTCTGCGGGAAAAGCGATTGATCGTCCGGGCTATGAAAACGTTTTCGAAGCCATTGACGCCAAAACACAATTCCGGCCCGAGCGCACAACCCCCAGACCCGAATTCAAAGGACTGCTCACGGCTTTTGTGGATTCCGCACAGAGCGGACAATACGCGGAGCTGGACGAACTGGGGCGCTACAAGGTCCGCTTGCCCTTTGACCTGGCGGACAAGGGAGGAGGCAAGGCTTCTTGCTGGATGCGGCTTGCCCAGCCCTATATGGGGCGGGATTTTGGCATGCATTTTCCCTTGCACAAGGGCACAGAAGTGCTGCTGAGCTTTGTGGACGGCGATGTGGACAGTCCGGTCATTGTGTCGGCCGTACCCAACGCCGAACTGGGCAATGTGGTCAAGGACGCCTCCCATACCGGCAACACCATCCGTACCTCCAGCGGCAACATGCTGCACATGAGCGACCTCAGCGGCCATGAGCGTGTTTGTCTGAGCACGCCTCGGGCGGATACGAAAATCACCATGGGGACCTACCATCCCTCAGGCAATGCGTCCGCGGCAACTGGGACATCGGCAGGAACATCGCAGCAACAAGCCGCAGAATCGCCTTTCAGTCTTGTTATGGAAAGCGGGGGCAACTGTTCGACCACAGCGTTTACCATTTCGGAATATACACTCAACAGGGGGACCATGGCGCTTGCCGTGGGAACCACCTCACTTTTCAACGCGTCTTCGCAACTGAGTAAATCATCTAGTTCTCTTCTGGATGCCACGGAATGGAGCCGTGGCAGCATAAGCCATCTGGCCATGGGAGATTTCAATAAAACAGGAAAGAATATCAATACGTTTGCCCGGGAACGACTCACACTTATGGGCGGCGCTTCTCCCATACTCAATACGCCGTTGAAGTTAGTCAACGGGCTCATGGCGGTGGAAGCCGCAATTAACACCGCCGCCTCGGGTTTTGATATTTTTGTCCAGGTGGCAAGCCGGTACATGGCGCAGGCCTTGACTAACGGCAAGCCTTTTTGGATTCCTGAAAAAGTGATGAATGGCCTGGGACTGGCGGACACCATTGTCGGCCTGGGGACGGGGGTGGTCGGCGGCATTGGTTTTGGTATTGCCAATTCCACAATCCTGGGCAATGTTTTCAACGCCTTGGCAAGCGGTAAAAAGCTGGCCCCCGCTTCCATCAATCTGGACAGCGACGGCATAGACATGACGGTATCGCCGATGGTCAGCCCTTTGGCTGAGTTCAAAATGACCTACGGCGGATCTATGATCCCGCACAGTGGGATCAAACTATTCAATCCGGCCATGCCCACCGCTCTGATAGAAAGCTCTCTGTCTCCGACGCCGAACAGGGCCCTGCTGCAACTGACCGGCGGAGTGGACATTAAACTCGCCGTGGAACCTGTTGGATTTGCCCTGGAAATGGGACCGAGTTCCGCAATGCTCAGTTTTAAACCGCTGGGTTCAAAAATTTTTCTTACTCCGGCTACCATGTCGTTGTCGGTGGCCTCCCAGCAGAAGCTCGAATTAGCCCCGACCGGCGCAAAGCTTAGTTCTCCGAGTTTTGTGGATGTGGAGGGCATCGCCGGGGTCAGAGTCAATGGCGGAGCTGCCAGCACCATCAACGGCCAGCTCGTCATGATTCAGGGCACCCAGGTGCTGCTCGGATAATTTGGATAACGCCGGAGCGACAATGGAAATTTTCAAACCCGAGACCATCGCTTTTCTGCACGCCCCCCTTGTCTTGGCCGGCGAACGCCACATCTGCTGCCGGGCTTTTATCGGTTTTTTGCTGGACAAGACGCACCTGCCGTCCGAGCAACTACCCCAAAATGCTCCCGGACTGCTTAAAGAACCCGCCCTCTGGGATATCATCGGTACGCAGATTCAGGATGCCGTGTTCGACGAAGGCTTTCCCAAGCCCGGAGCGGAATTTCTGGCTTACGGCAGGTGCCATCCCCAGCCCGGCCTGCCGGCGTTTGAGGTTGAGGTGGGCGTGGGGAAGATGAACAAGCTTCTGGAAAGTGAGGACCAGGACGCTTCCCTGGAAGCGTACGGAGCCCTGCCCTTGAGCGACCCCATACGCAGCAGGCATCTGGGTGCGTTCGACAAGGACTGGCTGCATCAGGCCTTTCCGGCGCTTCCTGAAGGCACGAAGCCTGAGGCCTGTTTCGCCGCGCCGGAAGATCAGCGTTTTGAAACGTATTTTACAGGCAGCGAAGAGATTTTTGTCCGTAATATGCACCCCAGGCTTCTCCAGCTCAAAAGTGCGCTTCCCGGCCTGCGGCTCCGGGCTTCCATGGAGGTTCTCCGTACGGCGGAGCCGCAATTCGAGGAAACCGTTCTGCATGCGGACACGCTCTGGCTGTTCCCTTCGGTTGCCGTGGGCGTGTTGCGGTTTGCGGGACTGGTGCCCTTGCCTGACCTCCTGCCCGAAGCTGTGACCGAACAGGACGCTCTGGAGTCCGTATTGCTTGCTACAGAGCCGCTGGAGAGCGCCCCTTTGCCTGCCGGGCACTATTTCGAGTTGCACGCCCGAGCCAAACAGGGAGAGGAGATTCCTGCACCCGGGACGGAAGCTCCGGCCCCGCCTCCGCAGGCTGCTGCTGCAGCGCCGGAAACAGAGCCGCCCGACGATGCGGCGCTTTCGATCAAGAATCTGACGGCCGGCCTGGAAGCCAAGCTGCAGGAAGAGTTGAAAAAAGCCGGCCTGAGCCGGCAGGATGTGGATAAGAAGCTCGACCAGCTGGCCGCCGCCTTGGATCAGGACCCGCTGGCTTCGCCGGATGCGTCCCTGGCGGCCGAAGGATTGGAGGACCTGACCGCCGCGCTGGAGAAGAAACTTGCCGGACATCTGGCGGATGTGGGAATGACCATGGCGGGCCTGGACGCTGCCCTGGAGACACTGGTGCAGGCCAATACCGTTTCGGAGCCTTCGGGCGCGGAAAAAATCGATGCACTTCTTGCTGATCCGAACCAGTCCGAGGGACAGCGGAAAAAGCTGCTTGCGGCCAAAAGAGTCCTGGGCAAGCTGGAGCGCCAATTGGACGAAATTGCGAGGCAAAGCAAGGACAAATCGCCGGATGCGAGCCCGGAACAGCAACCCGGCGAGGCTGACGCATCAACCACGGATACGCGTACCCCTCTGGATTTTTCCAAACAGGACCTTACGGAACATGATTTCACCGGACAGGACCTGGCCGGAGCCAATTTTCAGGGCGCGGTTCTGGTACGTACGCGTTTTGACCGCGCCGTGCTGGAAAAGGCGGACTTCACGGACGCCGTACTTACCGGGGCAACATTTCAAAAGGCCAGGCTCGGCGAGGCCTGTTTTGACAATGCGCATGCCGCGGAAGCCGACTTTAGCGGTGCGGACTTTCGTGCGGGCACGGCGCGCAAGGCGCAGTTCAACGATACCTGCTGGGAAAAGGCCGATTTTTCGGGCGCCGATCTGGAGCACGCGTTGTTTGAAAAAGCTCGGATGCGCGCGGTGAAGGCTCATGAAACCAATGCCCGGGAAGCGAGTTTTCATCAGGCGGATCTCAGTGCTGCCTGTTTTGAAAAGGCCGCCGTCGTCAAGGCTGATTTTACCAAAGCCTGTCTGGACAACGCGGATTTTACGGACGCGCAGGCGGAAAGCGCGCGTTTTCTGCAGTGCCGCGGACGGCAGGCCGTGTTTCAGCGGGCGGACCTTACGGATTCGCGCTGTCTGGCCGGGACGTCCTTCAGCAAAGCGGACTTTTCGCAAGCGAACCTCACGCGCGCCGGGTGGGGTAGTGTGGAAGCCGATGAGGCCCTTTTCAAAGGGGCTTGTCTGGACGGAGCCAGCTTTTTCCGGGCGCGTCTGCACAAGGCCAGTCTTTACGAAGCGCTGGCGCGCGAGACGCGTTTTGACGGGGCCGACTTGCAGGATGCGGACTGCAGACGCATTGATTTGTTCATGGGCTCGCTGCAATCCGCTGATCTGCGCGGTGCGAAGATGGGCCACAGCAATCTGTTCGGGGTGCAGCTGCTGGGCGTGAAAATCGGCAACGCGGACTTTACGGGCACGAACCTGAAGCGAACGCTTCTGGATCCGGAGGTGGACCATCGACTCTAGCGCGTTTTTCGCCCTGATCAATGAGAAAAAAACGGTCAACGGGTTGGATCTGGCCGGGATCGACCTGCATGAACACAGCTTTGATTCGCTGGACCTGACGGGCTGCACGCTTTCCGGCGCGAACTGCGCCAAAGCTTTGTTCCATAAATGCAGCCTGCGCGAGATCCGGGCCGAGGAGATCGATCTGCGCGGCGCGAGCCTGCTGCACTGCGAGCTGAGCGGCGGCGTGTTGGTCAAGGCGCTTCTGGACGAAGCCACGCTGCTGCACTGCGTATTGGATAATGCAAGCCTGCGCCAGGCGCGGATGGGGAAAACCGTGCTGCGCGAATGCTCCTGCAAGGCAGTGGATTTTTCCGAGGCCGACCTGACGGAGATCCGTACGTTCGATACGGATTTCAGCCAGGCGGTGTTTGCCAGGAGCGTGTTGACCAACGGCCTGTTTCAGTCGGCTTTGCTGCGCGAACAGCGCTTTGCTAACTGCCGGCTGCAAGGAGCCAAATTTTTCAAGGCGGATCTGCACGGTACGCAGTTTTCCGGCATGCAGCTGGACAACGCCTTTTTTGTGGAAGCCACCATAACCTCCGCGGACTTCAGCCGGGCGCAGGGAAAGTATCTGCGTTTTGACAAAGCAAAAGCCCAGGGTGCGCGTTTTAGCAGTGTGCGCTTTCCTCAGTCGGATTTTTCCAACGCGGATTTACGCGGTACGGATTTTTCTTCCGCCGGGCTGCAGCAATGCCGCTTCTGCGGCAGCGATTTGTACCAGGCCGACTGCAGTTATGCGGATTTGGAACTGGCGGATTGCAGCAGGGCCAATGTCAGGGGCGTGAGTTTTATTTCCGCCAAGTGCGCGCAGGCCAACTTTCATCGGGTGAATATGGAATACGCCGATTTCACTGATGCGGAGCTGGCGCATATCCGCAAGACTGATCAGGATATTGCCTTCGCGGAAACCTGGACTGCGGAGCAGGACGGGCTGTAAAAAACAAAAGGACGGAACCATGGCCGAAAAACTGGAGACGGACGGCTCTTTTCTGGAGCTGAATCTGAACCTGCAGGCGAACCTGCTCAACCACGGGCGTGTTCAGTCCACGGACGGAACCGCCTGCGTGGTGGCGCAAGCCAACGGCATGGTCGTCAAAGCCCGGCGGGGCGCCGGGTGCTTGCTCGAACCCGAGCCCGGCGATCTCGTGTTGTTGTATCTGGGCGCGCCGGAAGCCTGCTTTGTCCTGGAGGTGCTGCAAAAAAACTCGGCAGTGTCCGTTGTCACAGCTCCCGGAGAAATGCGTCTGGGCAGGGCGGACACGGATCTTTCGCTCCGGGCCAGGCAGATGCGCTTTACCGCGCTGGAGGGGCGCGTCGACTTTCTGCATCTTGATGTGCTGGCTCAGTCGATCCACTGCGGGGCGCAGAAACTCTCCGCCGTATGCGCCAACCTGCGTACGCGTTTGGGAGACGTGGTGTCGCGGATGCGCTCCTGCCACCGGCGCGTGGAAATCTGCGATACGCTGGACGCGGAGCAGGCGCGCGTGTTTGCGCGCGAACGCTATACGCTGGATGCGGGATCGGCGCGGTTGCAAGCGGAAAAAGACATGGCCGTGGACGGCGAGACCGTCCATCTGGGCTGAAAATTATCGGAGGACAGCATGTTCGCGAGCAGCATTTCTCCATCCGGTCAGGCGCTTTCGCCAGCGGATATCTGCCTGGTGTTGACGCCGCCGGCGGTGACGCCCACGCCTTTCCCAAACATCGGGATGCTCAGCATGAGCCAGGGCTTTGTCCAGAATGTGCTGATCTGCACCATGTTCGCCTTGAACCTGGGGAGCAGCGTCACGATGACCAACGGCGACGAGCCCGGCATGAGCGGCGGGGGCGGCGTTGTTTCGCACATGGTCAAAGGCAGCGTAAAGTTCACTTCCGGCAGCACCAAGGTTTTCATGGGGGGCAATCCGGCCGTACGACTGAGTTCGTCCACCACGCAGAACAACAACAACTGCGTGGGCCTGGTGGTCAGCCCCAGCCAGTGCAAGGTGATTGTGAAATAAGCGGGGCAAGGCGAATCGGACAGCCGAGGATAGCCCATGGGGGAGCAGCGAACTCCCCGGAACCGGCCTTGTCCAGCAAGAGCGCCATTGCGTACTGTCGATGCCGGATTTGAGTCAACACGCGGATGCTTCATAACCACCGGGGTGCCTGATTCGGACATCCCGGTGGTATCATAAGGTTTTTAAGAATGTGACTATTGCCTTAGCTCAGCTAAGCAGACGAAGCAAACGGCATAATGAGGGGTAAACGAAAAAGTTTTTTCCTCTCAAACTCCCCTTTCTCGAATTTTTTACAGGGGAAAAATAGTGCAATTTTTCAGATAGATTGCTCAGTTATTCGCGGCCAGGGGCGTCCCCCTGGCCGGGGCGTGGGACTGTCCGCCCCACGACGTTTCCCTTGCGGAGCAAAGGCAACAGCCACATTTATGAAAGGGTGTTTCCTGGTTGCATCGCACAATCTGCTGCATTCGGATAGCGGCGGATCGGCTCAGTTGTGCTTTTGCAGAATGTCCAGGGCCGCGTTCTTCCCCATGCTTTGGGCCGCGATTTCGTCCTCAGGGGCCGTCTGCTTCGTTTCCCGGGTTTGAAGCATGTGCAGGGTCTGGGCGGGAAGGGCGATTTTTATCCCCAGCTTCTCAGCCAGGCGCAGGGCATCCAGGATAAAGCGGCCTCTTTCCTGCAATTCGACGCTCCAGTCATCCGTCACAAAGAAAAGGTACACAAGGATGCTCACCGAACTGGGTCCGAAATCATTTGGCTGGATGTGGAAATAGTCCTTGCGGGTCACAGGGTGGTTGCGGACTATTTCTTTTAATCCCTCGACATAGGCGGAAATCAGGTCGGGGGGAGTGCCGTATTCCACACCGATTATTGTCCGGTAGCGTCTGTATTGGCGCTTGCCCATGTTGTCCACGGGGGAGGATACGAAGGTGGCATTGGGTACGTTGACAAGCGAATTGTAAAAGGTCCGGATGGAGGTGGAGCGTACGCCCACGCTTTCCACAGTGCCCTCGATGTTGTTGATCAAGATCCAGTCGCCGATGGCGAACGGCCGGGTGGATACGATCATGGCTGTGCCCAGGAAGTTTTCCACCGTATCTTTGCCCGCCAGGGCCAGGGCGATACCGCCAATTCCCAGGGCGGTGAGGATGCGGGTGCTGTCCTGCCCCAGGGCGGACGCGATACTCACGGCCCCCACCAGCAGCAGCAGGATATTGGCTATCTTGCTGACGACCTGGATAATGGTGCCGGAAACATTGCTATTGGTTTTGGAAACCAGAAAACCGGCGATGTTGTTGACGAGTACGATGGCCGTCCAGATACCCGTGACTATGATGGTCAGATCCAGAAGCGTGGTGGCTACCAGGAGGGTTTGCTGATTCGTCGTGACTATGATCAGCCCTTCCAGCCACAGGTTGGCGATAACCGCCAACCTCAGCGGCAGAAGCAGGGATTTGAAATGCATATTGTCTTCAAAACCGGCCTTGCTGCCGAGTACGGATCCCAGTCCCCGGATGAGTGTGCCGGTCAGCAGCCAGGTCAGCGGGGTCAAGACCAGAATCAGGACTATGCACAGCCATTCCCACAAGTCCATGCCAAAGAAATCTTTCTCCAGGGCAGGAAAATTGAACTGGAAAAAGTCGTCCGCCAGGATGTGCAAGGGAGGGTTCTTGACTTCATACCACTCGTGGTTGGGGCCATCGTTGGTCATGGCCCGGACCATGCCCTCGGACATGAAATCATCATACGTGTTGGCAGCGGTTTCCAGGCTTTTGGGGGTCAGCTTCCAGGCTTTTTCTTTTGTGTCCGGATTTTCCACAACATGCAGCGTTATCACGCCGTATTCCGGAGTGACCAGGAGAATGGGAATTGTTTCGCTCATGGGATCGGCGGAAAGCTCGGTAAGTTCCAGAGGCGAGCGAAAGGCCAGAACCCTGTTGATATACACGGCCAGTGTGGGGCCCAGGATTTTTCTGAGAACCGGATTTATCTCGGACATGTCCAGGGCGCTGACCGCGTCTTCCATGGTGAATCCGCTCAGCCCTCTGACTCCGTTGTGGAAAGTGAGCATGGTTTTGAACGGACTCATCAGATTGGGATTGAAGTATTCGCCGTCCGTGTCCGCCCGTGTCAGCTTGGCGTAACGTGCTTTCACGTGTTCATAAACCTGGCGGAGGTGCTTGTCTTCCAGGGTTTTGGGCGCAATGACCCAGGTGCCGTCCGGCTTTTTGATCATATGGATTTCGATTTGATGCGAACTCTTGTCCCCCAAAGACAGCGTGACATGATCGCCGGTGATATTTTTGGGAATATCGTCAAATCCGTCATAATCCACATTTTGGAGCACAAGATACAGCCTCCTGGCCGCATTGAGGACATACGTATCTCTTCTGTCCGACTGGATGAATTTCGGAGGTTCGAGAAGTTTGAGCAACTGGTTCATATCGCTGGGGACACCGCGTTCGTATTTGAGCATGGTGGCGACAAGGGTATCCAGTGTTTCGTTGATGCCGTTGTAATTATCCAGTGCAGTGGTGTTCTGGTCGCCGGCAAATAGTGGGGCTGGACAGCAGAAGACCAGACACAGAAGCAGAGAAAACAGAACGGGGAGAATGGATTTGTTGGGCATAGTTCTTAATTGTAAGCTGGTTAATAGTTCAAGTGCGCTACGACTAAACAGAAGCGGGAAAATCAGGAGCTGTTGAAGAAGAAACGTTTCATGGTGCAGGATCAACACAGCTCTTGAGAGAGAACCCCAGGACGCCGTAATCTGTCAACCCTGAATTGCCCCTTGAACTGCAATGAAATTGATTGTGCCTCCCTTGCGTGCAACCGGTCGGCTGCAACCCCGGAGAACATGTCGCAAGCCCGGGGCGAAAAGAAGTTTTTAGAAGTTAACAGGAACACTGTCACTGGAATGTGTATATGGTGTGGTATGATAAATAGCATATGACGCTAGATTAGGGTATACTACATATGAACTAAATTTTTTTGTAACTTATTGAGATAAAAATTTATTTGGTGTTTTTGGGTGTCTGTATGCTATTCCTGCAGAGAGAGTATATGAAAAAACAATATTATTTTTTATATAGCGCTCTTCTTATCGTTGCATTGTTATTCCTTCAGTGTATTTCTCCTGAAATAGCTCAGTCACAATGGACACATCACGTACTTATTTTACACTCGTATCATTCAGGAATGTCCTGGGTTGATGAGCTTGAAAAAGGCGTACGCGATAAATTGATGCTTCCTCCTTACGAAAATATCATAGTACACACTGAATATATGGATACGAAACGTAACCACAGCAAGGAGTATTATAACAAATTGGTCTCTATATATAAGGAAAAATATCGTGATGTGCATTTAGATTTGATCGTTGCATCTGACAATAATGCATTTGATTTTCTTTTAAAGTATCGAGATCTGCTTTTCAAAGGTGCGCCGGAAATTTTTGGCGGAGTCAATGACTTTACCCTCAAGTCTATTGCAGGAGTACAGAATATTACCGGTCTGGCGGAAGTATTTTCCTTTGGCGAGACGGTGGAAGTGATCCTCAGCCAGTTTCCGAATACAAAAGAAATTTACGTTATCAACGACTATCTCAAAACAGGACGGGCTTGGCATGCGAATATTCTGCGGGACCAAAAAAACTATGAAGACAGGGTCAAGTTTACCCATAACCCCAATTTGTCCACCCAGGAGATGCGGGAAAAGATCCAATCCATGCAGGAGGGAACCGTTGTTCTGTTCGGAGCTTATTTTGCGGATCGGAACGGCAAGTATCTGACCTATGAAAAGCTGGGTGAACTGATGACCGAGGATTCCCCTGTTCCCGTATATTGCCTGGCCCGCTTCAACCTGCGCGATAATGTCATCGGGGGCAAAATCCTCAGCAGTTATCACCATGGCCGCTTGATGGGCGAGATGGGCAGGCGCATCCTGGGGGGAGAAAAAGCCGGAGACATTCCGGTGGTAACAATCGCGACTAATTTTTACAGCTTCAACTGGCTTGGTATGAAGAAGTTCGGCGTTACGCGTGAGCAGCTGCCGCCCGACAGTGTGATAATCAACGAACCGTATTCCTTTTACAAAGAATATTATCTTCTGGTCTGGACCGCCGCGGCAGTGATCTTTGTGCTCTCCCTCCTTGTTTTCGTGCTTTCCCGAACCGTGGTCAAATTGAAGAAAACCCGGAGGGAGCTGAGCTTCTCCGAACAAAAGTATCGCTCCATTTTCAACAATGCCAGCGAAGGTATTTTTCAAAGTACCGAAGGTGGAAAGCTCTTGTCAGCTAACAGGGCTTTCGCGGACATGTTCGGTTACGACTCGCCCGAAGAAGCTTTGGAAACGATTACGGACGCCAGGAAGGACCTGTACGAAAATCCTGTGGAGCGGGATTACCTGCTGGAACTGGTTCAGAGGCATGGAAGAGTCTATGGACATCACGTTCGGATGAAGCACAGGGAAGGGCGGAAACTGTGGGCCAGCATCAATATCAAACAGACCAGGATTCATGACGATGTTGCCATTTTTGAAGGGTCTGTCGCGGATATCACGGACCGCAAGCTGGCAGAACAGGAATTATTGCGTATGCGTAAATACCTGGCCAACATCATCGACTCCATGCCGTCCATGTTGGTGGGGGTGGATCAGGATGGGCGGATAACCCTCGTGAACCGAACCGCCGAGGAAAGCACGGACATCGACTCAAAGGATGTGCTTGGAAAGCAGATAGCCGCAATTTTTCCTTGGTTGGAATCTTACTCGGAAGCGATCCGGGAGAGTATTGACGCACATGCTCCATGGGGGGAGAAGCGGCTGCTGCGGCATGAAGAAGGACAGGCAAAGTACGAAGACATCACAATTTTTCCTTTGAGTTCAGATGTTTCCAAAGAAGCGGTGGTTCGTATCGACGACGTGTCCCGCAGCGTGCAGATGGAACGGATGATGGTCCAGTCTGAAAAAATGATGTCCATAGGCGGTCTTGCCGCGGGTATGGCGCACGAGATCAAGAACCCGCTTACCGCGGTCATCGGCTACATCCAGAACATCAAAAAACGTTTGACTCCGGATGTGGGCAAGAATCTGCTCACTGCAGAAGAGTGCGGCGTGCTCCTGGAAAGTGTCAATGCGTATCTGGAAAAACGCGATATTCCGGCCATGCTCGACAAAATCGGGCAATCGGGCGTACGCATCAATAAGATCGTAAGCAACATGCTGGACTTCAGCCGCAAGACGGAATCCACGGAAAAAAACGCGTATGCGGTGGCCGATCTGCTGGATCAGGCTGTGGATCTGGCCGGTAATGTCTATGACATCCAGAGGCGGTTCAGTTTCAAGCGGATAGAGGTGGTTCGCGAATACGAAAGCGATCTGCCCCCGGCGCTGTGCGATAGCAATGAAATCCAGCAGGTGTTTCTGAACCTGCTCAAGAACGGGGCCGAGGCCATGGCCGAAAAGGAGTACGGCGGCCAGAGCCCGTGCTTTACTCTCCGAACCTACCGGAATGGCGACAAAGTCATGGTCGAGATCGAGGACAACGGTCCGGGCATGCCGGAACAGGTCCGGCGGCGCGTGCTGGAACCGTTTTTCACCACCAAACCAGTGGGCCGGGGAACAGGGCTGGGCCTTTCCGTTTCCTATTTCATCGTCACCGACCGGCATCAGGGGAGCATGGAGGTCCAGTCCGAAGAAGGGCGAAGTACGCGATTTATCATCGGTCTTCCCATGGCCTGACTTTTTTTCGAAGCGCAGCACCGAGATATCACAGACTTTTTGGGAATGCAGACGATAGAAATAGTACTGTTTGGCAAGGTCACTGAAAAAACGTAAGCGCTCACAGGGTGTAGACTTTTTCTAAAAAATGTTCATTTTTATAGCATGGACGAACTTACGCCTATCGCCGAAAAGGTTTCCGCAGAAGTAGTCAGCAACACGCCTTGGCCCATGTTGGGGTTTGTTTCTGATCTTTTTGACGAGAACCAAATGCTCAAAGCTCGTGTCTTGCAGCTCGAAGCCAGGCTCAATCAAAATTCGTCCAATTCCAACAAGCCCTCATCCAGTGACAACCCCTTCAAAAATTCCCAAGACAAGTCCAATAAAAAATCAAAAAGTCGTCGCAAACGTAAAGGACATCGGCAACAGTGTCTTCGGCCAACTGAAGTCATTGAGCTTTTTCCGGCTCAATGCGAGTGCGGCGGAACCGAATTTTACGATCTTGAGCCTTATTACATCTATCAATTCATCGAACTGCCTCCGACTGAGTTGACCGTCAAACACATAGGGCTGCATTGCGGTCGTTGCAGCTGCTGCGGCAAGCTCAACAAGGCGCTCGTACCTCCCGAGAACCGCGCGGGATTCGGCCCAAGAATATCGGCGTTGATAGCTGAGCTTTGCGGAGCGCACGGCGACAGTCGCCGTGCTGTTCAGGATTTGCTTTTCTCCGTCTTCGATCTGCCCATCAGCCAGGGTGGTATCCAGAAAATACTTGATCGCGTATCCACAGCCATCGAACCTCATTACGAAGCAATTGGCGACGTAGCGCAAAGCGCAGCTGTGAACCACATCGACGAAACATCGTGGCGGACAAAAAACAAGCTGACTTGGCTGTGGATGATGGTCAGCCAGACGGCGGCATACTTCATGGTGCATCCGCAACGTTCCATGGTCGCCTTTCTGGAGCTGATCAAGGACTGGAACGGTATTCTTGTCAGCGATGGATACGGCGTTTATCAAAAATGGGCCGGGCTGCGTCAAGCATGTCTTGCACACTTGATCCGCCGGGCTCGCGGGCTTTCCGAACGCAACGATCCTGAATTGGCCAAGTGCGGTAGATGGGGTTTGCGGGAGTTGCAACGTCTCTGCCACATGGCCCACGAGCCGCCCACGCGCGGCCAGTGGGCGGCATTTTATATGCGATTGCTTCGTGTGATTTCCAAATACTGCGACCGGAAGGATGAGGCGGGAACTCTCGTTCGACGCCTTCAGGACGAAATGGATACGCTTTGGGTCTCCCTTCATGAAGAAGGTGTTGCGCCCACGAACAACCACGCGGAAAGAATGCTGCGCTTCGCGGTGATCTGGCGAAAAAGAAGCTTTGGAACTGCCAGCGAGAAAGGCAACCGCTGGGCTGAACGAATTCTGTCTCTGCGCCAGACGTGCAGGGTTCAGCGAAGAAGAACCTTCCCAGTTCTGGTTGACGCTATGAATTCCTTTTTCAATATTTCGCACTCTGATTTCAGCTGGATTCATGCTGGTGGATGATTGGGGTGTGAGCGCTTACTGTCAATGGAGTGAGAGCTTGACGTCGAATCAATGCGCAACCTCCTGAAAAAGTATATTTTTTCAGGAAAGCGCCGCAGGTCAATTTTTGGGCTTTGTCAAGCATTTTGTTGAAAATTTTGAACTTTCTTTCATTTTTATAGTCGGATATCAGTTTCAAAAAAGGCTGAAACTCTAAAACTTAGTTTCTAAACGACAAATATAAAATAAATTATACCATTTATTATGATCATTCTATTATTTAAAAATGTACTGCGTAATATATTTTTTTGTAAAAATTTATTTTTTTACAGTATATCAATATCAGCATTAATATTTTTTTCTTTATATAAAATGATCCATAGAAGCCTTTGGTTAGATGAACTTTATATGCTTGCTGTGGCAAAAATGGATTTTATATCGTCAATTCAACAAACTTTTGACTATTCAGCTCCTCTGTATCAAATTTTACTTAAGCTGTTAGTTAAAATAGGTTTTGATAGCGAAATTGTACTTAGGTTCCCTTCATTGGTATTCAGTTTGTTGTCATTAATCTATGTATACCTTTTGGCAAAATTGATTTTTAACCAAAAAACTGCAGTTGTGACAACACTATTAACATCAGTTCATCCATTTGTAGTTTATTACTCCTCAGAGTCAAGACCGTATACTTTATTACTATTATTATCTTGTGCATCATGTTACTATTATTTAAAATGTATAGATTTAAAAACGCATAAAAATTATTTATTGTATGCGACGTTTACCATTTTAATGCCTTTGGGGCATTATTATGGATATTTAGTGTTCGCTGCACAACTCTGTCATTTAATTATATTTTATCTAATAAAATCACTTAATAATAAAGAATTTATTCCTTCTTTTTTAATAACATTTTTAATTTTATTAATTTTATCAATTTTCCCAATTCGATATGTTCTTGAAGGTCTTCCTGCAGCAAGTTGGATGCAACCTCCTACATTATATAGCTGGGAACTAGGAGATTTTTTTAGATCAAGTAGGTTTCTAGTGCTGTGCGCAATTTTTATTGCATTAGTTTGTAGCTTGATAAACATTGTTAATAGGGTAATGTATAGGAAAAATTTATCCAAAGAAGCATGTGGATTTTTATTTTTATTTCTTTGGATTGTATTTGGTGTTTATTCAATCCTATTATACTCAGCAGTTATTAAGCCGCTTTATACTGAAAGGCATTTTGTTTTTATTATACCTGCTTGTATCATTTTACTATCATATTTTATAACACGTCTTTATCCAGTGGTGAGTCTGAGCATTATTATTTCTATTTTTGCATTATTTTTATTAATAGATTGGCAACGGTGTTTATTTATTCCTCGTAAAGGTTTTCCTGAGTTGGTTTCATTTTTGAATGAACTAGAAGTCAGCAAATGTTTCATAATTGATAAACCTTATGGTAGTTTTTATAAAAGTCCAAACATCACTGGCTTACAATATTATTCCTTTGATGGAAAAATCGAACCTTTCACAATCCCAAATCACTCACCGCTAAGAACTGCACCTGACGGTTTTTATTTGGTGTATGAAGCAAAACAAAACGATTTTCTTCACTATTTAAATTCTTATAAAACACATTTTGTACAAATGCCTTTTGAAACTTCAATTCTTTTTTACGTAACTAGTGGGCCATGACCTTTGAATTTATCTATTTGTTTTTCAAGTAATCCTTGTTTAGACTATTTCTAGACAAGGAGAATATTATGCCTGCAAAATATGTTGTCAGACTTACTGAAGAGGAACGTCGAGAACTATCTTTAAAAAATGGAACCCAACATTTTTGAAAAATATTCTCTCTCCAAGGAGATCCTCGAAAAAATGCCTGTGTCTGTTTTGGTTTCCATTATTTTGTATCTGGTCGAGCAGGTCAGACTTCTCAAGGAAACTGTCGAGAAACAGCAGCTCCTCATTGAACAGCTCGAAGCCAAGCTGAATCAGAATTCCTCCAATTCCAACAAGCCTCCCTCCAGCGATAACCCGTTCAAAAATACCCAAGACAAACCCAGTAAAAAATCAAAAAGCCGTCGCAAGCGTAAAGGGCATCGGCAACAGTGTCTTCGGCCGACTGAAGTTATTGAGCTGTTTCCGACTCAATGCGAATGCGGCGGAACCGAATTTTACGATTTTGAGCCTTATTACATCCATCAATTTATCGAACTGCCTCCGACTGAGTTGATCGTCAAACACATCGGGCTGAATTGCGGGCGTTGCAGCTGCTGCGGCAAGCTCAACAAGGCGCTCGTACCTCCCGAGAACCGCGCGGGATTCGGTCCAAGAATTTCGGCGTTGATAGCCGAGCTTTGCGGAGCGCACGGCGACAGCCGCCGGGCTGTTCAGGATTTTCTTTTCTCCGTCTTCGATCTGCCCATCAGCCAAGGTGGTATCCAGAAAATACTTGATCGCGTATCCACAGCCATCGAACCTCATTACGAAGCAATTGGCGACGTAGCGCAAAGCGCAGCTGTGAACCACATCGACGAAACATCGTGGCGGACAAAAAACGTGGCGGGTGTTTTGGGCATGTGGATATCCTGGTTCGGAGGTATTGTTTTACTGCTGACCCACTCGAATCATTATTTTTTCGCTGGAGAAACGTTTTCTTCTCTCATGCCTCTTCTAACCCGGATGGTGGGTTTGTTTCTGTTTATGCTTGGCGGGAGTATGTACTACTATACTATAATCGTTGCAGGAAAATATCTGCGGCCGGCCCCATCTGGAACATTACAAGAGCATATGCTTATAAACAAAGGTCCTTTTGCCATTATTCGGCACCCTTTGTATGTTTCGTACGTACTTATAAGTCTCGGGTTGGGGTTGGTGTTTTTCAACTTTTTGCCGCTTTTTTCCGCCTTGCTTCTTCTCGTTGGCATTTATCCGACAGCAAAAGCAGAAGAAAACGTTCTGACAAAACAACTTGGCAAGGAATATATCGATTATCAAAAACAAGTCGGTATGTTTTTTCCCAGATTGTTCAGGTGGTAGCCACCATACGGCGGGTCTTGCGACGTGCTTTGCGGAGTTGCTGGCAGAGCGCAACGACGGCGACGGCCCGCGTCGAATTTATCTCGCCACTTTTACAGGCGAAAAACAGTAGAGGCTGAAAAGCAGGAACACCGAACTCCCCACCAGCACCTGAAGCGGATACCAGAAGAGGGCGCTTTGGGGGAGGATGACAGGGAGCAGCGAGAGGGCAAAGGCGGGCGGGGAGGCGAGGTGGAGGCGGTCCGAGAGCAGGAAAACCGTGGTTACGGAGAGTCCGGCCGCCAGCCAGACCGGGCCCGCGAGCCAGAGCACGATCAGGCCGTACCAGCACAGTCCGGCCAGAGCCGCCAGGGAGAGCAAAGAAACGATACGCAGTCTTGGGATGGTTTCGCCGGACCTGATGGCCTGGGTGGCTTCCACAAAGACCACCAGCAGGGGCGGGGAAATGATGTAGATCCAGGACATGTCGTAGGCCACGTACGCGGTGATGTAGACCAGAGCGACGATTTTGACCCAGAAGGCCACGGGATTGTGCCCCGTGGCTGGTAGTGCTTTGGTGGTGTCAGCGACGGGGACTTCCTGCCTTTTTTTCGTACGGGTATGCAGAATAAGCGCGAGAATACCGGCCATGATGCAGACCGAGACGGGATAGCTGATACTGCGGACGTTGAGTAATATGGGCAGGATGGCCGCGGAGATGGAGGGGTAGACGCCCGAATGGAACAGTTTGAGCTCCAGGGCCACGAGCAGGAAAGCCAGACAGACCAGCACGGCAAAGGAAGGGGAGACCAGATGGAGCAATGTTACGCCGGTCAGAGCGCCCAGTGTCGGCGAGAGCCAGATGAGCAGCGGGTGGCCTTTCCAGGGGCATTTTTCCATGACCACGGCGCCGAAGGAAAGAGCGGCTATCTCGGGGAAGATGATATCGTTCAGTGAAAACAGCTGCGCCACAAAGACCATGGCCATGACCAGCAAGATGGTGAACAGTTCGTTTTTATTGAGCAGCAAAAGGAGGCCTCTTCCAGAGCATCAAGTGAGTGGCGTTATCTGGTTTTCTGTGTTTAAAAATTAAATCAGTCGTATCTATGTATCGCCAGTTAAAAGTTTTTGGAGATTCCAAAGCACCTTGTTTTAAAAAGGTCCTTTGGCCGCGGAGGCGTCTCCGGGACAATAGATACTGCGCTATTCCGCACCGAAGCGGACCTGGTAGCCGTTGTTCGTATCGCAATCCAGGTACACGGTACGGGGCATTTTGCCTTCCACCATACGGGCGAGGATTTCTTCCGAGACTTTGGGGAGTACGGAATCCGCCAGGATGTAGTCGATATTGCGCGCGCCGGCCTCGGCATCGGTGCAGCTCTCCACAATACGGGCCACCAGTTTTTCCGAAAAATCGAGTTTGCTTGTGCCGCTGCGCTGCAGCCGTTCGGCGAGCTTCTGGAGTTTGAGCCGGGTGATGTCTTTGAGCGCGGGCGTCCGGAGCGGATAGTAGGGCGTAATCACCATGCGGGCCAGGAGACCGGGTTTGAAATGGTCGCTGAGCACCGGGCGGATTGCTTTGAGAACGGTGGGCAGGGGTTTGTCCTCATCCGCGCAGATGCCCGAGATGAAATCACTGGCCAGGTTGGTGGTGAGAAAAACTATGGTGTTGCGAAAATCCACGACCCGGCCTTCACTGTCCGTGAGGCAGCCTTTGTCAAAGACCTGCAGAAAAAGGTTGATGACTTCGATGTGGGCTTTTTCGGCTTCGTCCAGCAGGAGCACGGAGTAGGGGCGGCGGCGTACGGCTTCGGTGAGCAACCCGCCTTCGCCGTAGCCCGCGTATCCGGGCGGCGCGCCGATGAGACGGCTGACGCTGTGGCGTTCCTGGAATTCGCTCATGTTCAGGGCGATAAGCGCGGATTCGTCGCCGAAGAGCAGGTCGGCCATGACCAGGGCGGTTTCAGTCTTGCCCACGCCGCTGGGCCCGGCGAGCAGAAACGCTCCCAGGGGCTGGTTGGGATTTTTAAGGCCGGACTTGGCCGCCTTGAGATTTTTGCCGATGATCCGCAGGGCCTTGTTCTGGCCCTTGATGCGCTGGCCGAGGTTGGTTTCGATATTCAGGATCGAGCGCGCGTGATCGCGCTGCACCTTGCCCAGGGGAATGCCGGTCCAGTCCGAGACCACCATGGCCACGATTTCGGCGTCCACTTCGTAGCGAATCAGGGGCTGGTCTCCCTGGAGGTCGCGCAGTTTGCACAGGGTCCGGTTGATTTCCTCCTGGCCGGAGGCGTCCGCCTCGGGCGGGGCTTCCCTGCCGTTGAGCTGCTGCAGATCGGCCTGGGACTGGCGCAAGGCCAGCAGGTGGTGGGCCAGAGCGCGTTCCTTGTTCCAGCGCTCCTCCAAGCGCGTGGACTTGGGCTTCAGAGTCTGCAGTTGCTCCCAGGCCTGGTTCAGCGCTTCCGCATCCACTCCCGCGCCGTTGCGCGTATCGGCATGCAGGGCCTCGATGTGCCGCCTGATGGAAAGAATGGCGCGTTCCTTATCTTCCAGCACCGCGGGTTTGTGGGTAAGGCTGATACGTACGCGCGCCGCGCTCGTATCCAGGAGATCCACGGCCTTGTCCGGGAGCAGGCGGCCCGAAATGTAGCGGTGCGAGAGCTCGGCCGCGGCCACCAGGGCCTCATGCCGGATGCCCACTTCGTGGTCCCGTTCGTAGCGCCGTTTGAGCCCGCGCAGGATATCGATGGTGGCCTCCACGGTGGGTTCCTCGATTTTGACGAGCAGAAAGCGCCGCGAAAGGGCTTGGTCTTTTTCGAAATATTTTTTGTACTCGGGCCAGGTGGTGGCGGCAATGGTACGCAGTTCGCCCCTGGCCAGGGCGGGTTTGAGCAGGTTGGCGGCATCAGATCCGCCTGTTTTGCCTCCGGCGCCGATGATGGTGTGGGCTTCGTCGATGAACAGGATGATGGGCGTGGCGCTTTCTCGGATACCGGCGATGACGGCCTTGAGCCGGGCTTCGAATTCGCCTTTCATACCGGCGCCTGCTTCCAGAAGTCCGATATCAAGGGTCAGAATATTGACATTTTTCAAAGGCGCGGGCACGTCGCCCGCGGCAATCCGCTGGGCCAGGCCTTCAACCACGGCGGTTTTGCCCACTCCGGCATCCCCGACAATGATGGGGTTGTTTTTTCTGCGCCTGAGCAGGATGTCAATAAGCTGGCGCATTTCCCGGTCGCGTCCGAACACCGGGTCGATCTCCTGGCGTGCGGCTTTTTCGGAGAGATTGACACAGAAGCGTTCGAGGGCTTCCTGGGGGGAAATGCCGTCGCCGGAGCGTGGCGAGGCGTCCGCAAGGGCGGAGCTTTGGCCTTTTTCAATGGAATCCTGCGTAATTTTGGAAAATTCAGCCAGCAAGGTGTCGCGGTTGATGGACCGCAGGTAATGGGCGTACTCTTCAGTGGCCCCGGAGGCCACCCGCGAGCACAGGGCAAGCAGTACGGCTCCGGAACGGATAGTCTTTTCCTCGAGTTCCAATGATGCCACCAGCCAGGCATCCTGGAGCAGGTTGATCAGTTCCGGAGACATGGCCGGGCGTCCGGTATTGCCTTTATTGAGCCCCTGGACCGCATTGTTCAGGACTGGAAGCAGCGCGGCCCGGTCGAGTCCGAAGCGTTTGAGGATGCAGGCTATGTCCGCATCCGGGGCTTCGACAAGCTGGGAGAAAAAGTGGACGGGGCTGACTTCGAAAAGTCCCATAAGACCGCAATCGGCTGCGGTTGCTTGCATTTTCTCCAGACAATAGGCATTGAGCCGTTCCAAAAGTATAGAGATGTGCACTTTGGCCATGTCAGGGAACACCAGCTAACGTTGCAGGGTTTCTTCTTCGCGCTGGAGAAATAAAACCAGGAGACTTGTATCCCGCGCACAAAACGTGTAATTTATCATCTACCGCAACTTGTAGTATGAAACGGGCGCTTTGAAAAGGAGAGCGAGAGGCTTATGGACGACAGCAAAGAACGTTTGGACAATGAGCTCCTGCAACTGGTCACGTTTTCGGTGGCGGGGGAGGAGTTTGGCGTGGATATTTTCAAGGTTCTTGAAATTATCCGGATAATGGAAATCACCAAAGTTCCCAACTCACCGGCATTTGTCGATGGGGTCATCAATCTCCGCGGCAAAGTCATTCCCGTGATTGATTTGAGGAAACGGTTCGGCATGTTCCCCAAGGAACACGATCACAACACACGGATTATCGTGTTTGAGATCAGAAAAACAATCGTGGGATTCATAGTCGACTCGGTTTCCGAGGTCCTGCGGATCAAAGCCAGCACGGTTGAGCCGCCGCCACCAGTTATCGGTGGCCTGGATTCCGAATATATCAGCGGCGTAGGCAAACTGGAAGAAAAGCTGTTACTGCTTCTGGATTTGAATAAGCTGCTGACCCTCCACGAAACAGAAATGCTTGAAGATTTTTAACGTCCACGCAGTCTGGCCCGAGCCAGGAGCGACCGGACGAATCAGGGATGATAAACCGTAATTTCCTTGTGCAGGAGATTACGGTTTTTATGTTGAATTTCCAGGATATACTTGCCTGCTACATCATCGGGGGCCACTTCGATGGTGTTGGTCGTCACAGTTCCTATCCGGACGGTAAACAGGCCGGAGCTTGTGACGCCGCCTGGGCGGGAAACCGTTAAATCCAGATCAACGGGCTCTCCGGCCGGTTCTCCTTCCAGCACGTACGAAATACTGAAAAAGGTATTTTTTTGAATAGGCAGCTTCGCGCTTTTGTCCACGAGGCTGATATTCGAGAGTTTTGCAGCTTTTTCGCTTCCATCCGGGGGCGTTGTCACCAGAACGATTTTTTCGTCATAGTGGTACACACCGTAGTCAAGGACCTTCAGTTGTTTGATTTCAAGGGCCTGGGCTGTCGCAGCTACGGTTAGAAACAACAGGAACAGTGTCATGACGCTGATGGGCTTTCTCATGGCTTGCCTCCGGATACGGTTTGACCATTTTGCGGGTGTCGGAAAAATATGCATTGTCTAACCCACTAGTATCTCGAATTTATTTAGTTATTTTCTAGATTTTTTCATTTGTCAAGTCTTTTCGACAGGTTGATAGGAAATTTTTTCCGGAACAAGCGAAATGGCACGTTACTGGCATTGAGTAATTCGGAAATTGATCTTGAATGTCGACAACTTGGAATCAGTATAAAAGGAGATGGTGTGATGAAAAAGATACTTGTTCTTACCGTGTTGGTACTGGTGTTGGGAATGAGCACAATTTGTTCCGCTTTTGAAGTTTCCGTGGGTACACCGGTCAAAGATGGTGGTTATCATTCCGGCGAATTTCATTCTGTCGAGCTGCGGACCCTGCCTGCCAAGGATGGCAAGCGTGTCGCCGTAGCAAAAACAGAACAGGACGCGCAAAAGAATACGGCGAAGCAATAGTCCTGTCCATGATAAGCTGCATGGAAACGAGTGGCAAGGGGTGTTCTCTGTTTTCCTGCAGTCTTTTTATGTACAGGCCTGCATTCTGAACGAAAAATGCAGTGCAATACCATTTGGTTTTTTGTTCAATGTGTGTCGCCAGCCAACTGAACACGGATAGGAGAAAAGCCGCGAACAACGGGGAGAAGGCGTACACGGTACGGGGTACCGTTGCGTCGGCCTACCGTTCAAGACAACTGTCGGGGGAGACATGTCAAAGCGAATAGTATTCGCCCTCTTTTTTTGTGTGTGCATTATCGGGGGCGTCACGAACAGCGCTCTGGCCAAAAAGTACAACGTACGCTCGGTCATAGCCATGGACTTCGATACGGGAAAAATTCTTTTCGAACAAAATGCGGATAAAAAAATTGCTCCAGCCTCGCTGACCAAGGTTTTGACTCTGTACATACTTTGGGAAGAAATTGAAGCAGGACGGGTCAAGCTTACCGACAAGGTAAAAGTCAGCAAGCGGGCCGACAATACCGGCGGCTCCACCATGAACCTGAAAAAGGGCGAACGGGTGACAGTCCGGGAACTTATCAAAGGCATGGCCGTGGCTTCCGGTAACGACGCCTGTGTTGCCGCTGCCGAATATCTCAGTGGATCCGTATCTGTTTTTGTGAAACGCATGAACAAGAAGGCCAAAAAGCTCGGGCTGAAGCATACGTATTTCGCTACTCCCAACGGATTGCCCGCCAAAAGGCAGCTGACCACGGCTCGTGACATGCTGGCACTTGGTGCGGCCTATATTACGCGTTTTCCCGACGCGCTGGCCATTCATTCGTTGCGATCCATCACGCACAACGGATATACCCGGCGTAATTCCAACCGGCTGCTAGGCAAATGCGCCGGTGTGGATGGTTTGAAAACCGGTTATGTCAATGCCTCGGGTTTCAATATTATTGTGACCGCCAAGCGTAACGGACACCGGATTCTGGCCGTCGTATTAGGAGGAAGGACAAAAACGCTTCGAAACAACGCGGCAGAAGATGTCCTGGAAACTTGTTTCAGTTCCTTTAAGCATGACAATATGCCCAAATATGTTCAGGCTGCGCCCGTACAACGTCCGAAGCTAGTGGCGCAACGTACGGACCAGGCGCGGAAACAACGGATTGGGCAGAACAAAACCCGCGCGCGGATTGGCTTGAGCGATGAAGCCATGGTCGACCTGATCGCACAGGCGACAGTGACCAGGGCCCATGCGCAGACTACCAGCGCGACGTATTCCATTCCGCTGCAGTCGCAAACTCAAAGGAGAAAACACGGGTTGTACAGTCCGCAGCAGCCAGGCGTACGCGGGGTGTATACCATCCATGAAAGCTCCTGGCAGGATCTCGAAAGTGCGGCGGACCGCGCCCGTGTGTTGAAAAACAAAGGATTCAATGCGCGTATTCGCCGGGTGGACCTTGGCAACAAAGGAATCTGGCACAGGGTGTTGATCGGAGATTTCAATAGCTGGGACTCGGCAACACGTTTCAAGCGTAAATTGAGTCGGTATGGTCTCGGGCATGCCGTGATTCTCAGGCAGTTGGGGTAGCTGTCATGCCATCGCGCCGCGCTACAGTCCCCTGATTTCTGGTAGTCCAGCTGCCGCAGAATACCGGCTTCCGGATATTCGGCAACATGACGCTGACGGAAACACAGAAGGAGGCGGAAATGAGTTTTGCAACTCTCCGTGATATTCCGCAAAAAGCCAGCGTGCATATTTATGGCGCCGGCGCAGCAGGAAGGCAGCTGAAGAGACTCCTTGAAGACAAGCGCAGCGATGTCACGATCGTCAATTTTTTGGATACCTACAAGCAGGGCACACTGGAAGGGGTAGATATCGTCAGGTTGGATAGTCTGCCGGGCGGCGTGCCGGAGGGGCTGGTACTGGTTGCTTCAACCCATTGGAGCGACATTTGCTCAGAGTTGGAGCGGCGTTCGATTTTCAACTCACTGGTATTTGAACCCGGACCTGCCAATGCGGCTGAATATCGCTGGCTCGGTGCAAAATTGCATCGTTTGCACAGGGAGCAAAGGCTGCGTGTTGTCAACGACCGGGATATCCCGAAAAATGCCCAGGTTTCTATTTTCGGGCGCGACAAGTTTGGAAAAAATGCTCGCCGACAACTCAGCATTTCCAGGCCAGACCTGGAAATCATTTCCTATTTGACGTTTTCGGCTGAGGGAAAATTCGACGGTCTCCCCGTTCGCCAGGTTGCACCGGAGGATTTCGGGAATCAGATCGGAGAGGTACTTCTGGCCGGACAATGTTGGGAAGAAATCGCGCTGTGCGTATTGAACAGCGGTGTGGAAACTGCGCAAGTCTACGAGCAGTATGGAACCATTCGTGACTGTGTGGTGCTTGACCAGGAAAAGGTCATTTACGTCAATGTGCCCAAGGCAGCGTCCTCCAGTATTAATCAAGCATTGCAACAACAGTACGCCGGTTATGATCTCGTTGATCCGTATCGCCCCGTTCCGGACAGAATTCGCAGAGAGATTGATCTGCGCGATCCGGCTTTTGACTCCTACTTCAAATTCAGCGTCGTACGCCATCCGTGGGAAAGGCTTTTTTCAGGTTTCAAAAGCAAGTTCGTACGGCATGATGAATATTTTCAGGCACCCTATGGACAGGAGCTGGGGGTGACTGCGTTTAGCCTGCCCTGGTTTCTTGATCTCGTCCTGCATACGCACGATCTTGTCACGGACCTGCACTGGCGGCCCCAATGGCGTCTGCTTTGCGATGATGACGGCGGATTGCTGGTTGACAAGGTGATCCGCATGGAAGAGATGGGCTATGAACTTCCGGATTTGCTGCGGGCATACGGAATTATGCTGAACATTCCGCATCTCAACTCCACTGAATTTATTTCCCAACATCGCTGGAAGCAAGGTTCGGAATGTCCCGAAACATTTCGCGAGTTGTTTTTTGAAAAATTCAGACAGGATTTCGAATTGTTCGGTTATGAAATGTAGCATGCTGCGTTAATAGCAACAGCCATAAAAAAAGGCGGCCGGAAAGGCCGCCTTTTTTTATGAATTTTGATTCTCCGCTTAGGAATTGAGTTCCTTTTCCTGCGGGAAAACCGGCAGGTAGCGGTAGGAAAGGCTGAGAATCAGGAAGCCGTAGGCGATGACCAGGAAGGTCGGAGCCCATTCAGCCCAGTTGGGATTGTATGACTGCCACTCGTCAAAGGGCAGAACCGGGATGGCCAGAGCCTGTACCGTAAAGACGTAGCGGTTGATGGTGACGCCTATGCAATCCAGGATGCCCGCGGTGTAGAGCAGGCTCGGCGTGTTGCGGATGGACGGCGTCATCAGCATGACAGCCGGAACGACGCCGCAGAGGACGATTTCCGACCATAACAGCCACTGCCCGTAACCGAGTTCCGAATTGAACATCTGGTCGAAGGTCAGGCCGACGCTGGGCAGATAGCCCGCGGCCCAGGCCCAGGTGTCGATTATTTTGAAGACAATGTAGACGCTCAGCATGGTGCCTGCGATTTTGCCCATCAGCGCCTTGATGCGGTACTCGACCAGAGTTCTGCCTGTGAGGATCTCCATGAACTTGCAGACTAGCACGGTAAATATCGGACCGGAGCCCACAGCGGAGAGCACGAACAGGAAGAAGGTCCAGGGCCAGATGAAGAAGCCTTCGCGGAAGGCGTAAGGACGGCTGAAAAGAACGCCGTACATGCCGCCCAGAGATCCTTGGTGGAAGAAGGACAGGAAAGCGCCCATGCCCGCGAAGAGCGGCATCCAGACGTGGAAGTTGTGCGCGATCTTGTGCAGGATTTTGATTTTGTCCAGCTGCCTGTTTTCCAGGATCAGGGGCACGTATTCAATGGTGAGCACGCCCAGGTAGCAGGTGATGCAGAACATTACTTCAACCAGCATGGAGTGGACATTGGGGTGCCAGAAACCGAACCACGAGCGGGCGGGCTGGCCGACGTCCAGGCCGAGGACGATCATGGCGCCGGAGTAGCAGATGAAACCGACGATGACCGTGAGGTTGATGATATGCTTGAGCGGATCAATGTTCAGGATGTAGCGCAGCAGGCCGGTGAAAAAGGCGCCGGCACCCAAAGCGATGACAGCCAGGTCGAACGTGATCCACAAGCCGAATCCGAAGTAGTTGTCCAGGGCCGTGATGCCGAGTCCGAATCCGAGGATCCAGAGCACGGCGTAGGTTCCCCAGACAAGGAAAACGCCTATGAAGGCCAACCATCCCAGAAACTGCCAGAAAGAGCAGCGGGGCAAGC
Source organism: Desulfovibrionaceae bacterium (assembly GCA_963677785.2). GTDB lineage: Bacteria > Desulfobacterota > Desulfovibrionia > Desulfovibrionales > Desulfovibrionaceae. Next base: position 3,410,720 of record CAXXDH010000003.1, read on the forward strand.
CTTCAGGAAACAATTTTTCGTCAATCATGTTTTACCCCTTTGGCCTAAGGTTAAGCCTTCTTCTCGTCTTCGAGGAAATGGTTGCCTTGTTTGCGTACCCATTCGCGCTCGGAGAGGTAGTAAACTTGAGGAAACATGCCCAGCTGTTCGAGCAGGCGGAAGGCATGCGGATTGATCTTTTCGTGCAGTTCCTTGGTCAGCGAGTACCCGGGCGGGACGTCTTCGCCGAAGAGTTCCTCTTCTTCCGAGGTATGCGGATGTACCTGGCCGAACAGAATCTTGTATTCTTCTTCGCTGGGCTCTTCCGAGAACAGCACCTGATGCACTTTGTGCTCGGGGTCCATGAAGTTGCCGAACATGATGGCGCCGTTGGGACAAGCATCCGTGCAAGCGGTGACGTAGGCGCCGTCAGGCAGGGCCTTGGGATCTTCGCCGGCCAGGCGGGCGCGGTCCTGGGCCTCCATCCAACGGTGGTGGCAGAACGTGCATTTCTCCACCACGCCGCGCGGGCGTACGGAGGTGTTGGGCGTCAGGGTTTTTTCCATGCCCTTGGGCCAGTACGGATCGTACCAGTTGAAGTAGCGCGCGTGGTACGGGCAGGAAGCCATACAATACCGGCAACCGAAACAGCGCGGGTAGATCTGGCTGACGATGCCGCCGTCTTCGTCTTTTTTGGTGACTGTCGCGGGGCAGACGGGAACACAGGCGGGCTGGCCGCACTGCATGCACGGACGCGGCAGATAGGCGACGTCCGCTTCCGGGAAGTCCTTGCCGTTGTTGAGCTGATACACCAGCATCCAGGTGGTGGTCCGCATCTTGTTGGACATGTCCGTGGTGTGGTTGGCAAGGTCAAGCCTGTAGGAGAATGCGACGTTGTTCTCAGCCTGGCAGCTCACCATGCACGCGCCGCAGCCCGTGCATTTGTCCAGGTCTATGACCATTCCCCATCGAGTAGTATAATGTACGTGTTCATATCCATGCATGGTTGAAACACCTTTTGCTTAGATTTTCTTAATTTCGACTTTGGTGTCCGTCCAAACAGGGAGGCCGGTTTCAGGCTCTTTCATCAGGGTCATGAGCGCTGAAATGTTGCTGCCCTTGTCTTTGGTGAACTCATCAAAGGCCGTATGGCCAAGGCCCAAGGGAGCCGCTACCACATCGTTCATGACACCTTCGAACAGGTTGACCATGACGACAAAGGAGGCGCTTTTGCTCGAAATGGCAACCTTCTGTCCTTCGGAGACGCCGAGCTTGGCAGCGGTGGCTTTGTTCATCTGAACAAAGGAGTAGCTTCCTTTCAGCTGGGTGTCGGGGATGGTCTTGAGGTTGAAATACGGCGTGGCCACATTGCCGGTGCCGTAGTTCAATTTGAACATGGGAGCCAGGGAAAGGGCCTCGGCTTTGTCCTTGAGAGGCAGCGACGCGGCGAGCAAAGCAGGCTTGAGGCTGAGTCCCGAACTCGGAATCTGCGTATTGGACTGAATGTACTTGCCGAGCAGATCGTCGAAAGAGGCCCCGAGTTGTTCTGTACGGGCGCTCAGGACATCCTTGAAGGAGCCGTAGCCCAGGTCCATGTTCAAGGCTTTGGCCAGCGCCAGGATGACGTCGCCGGTGGGGCGCGCATCCACAAGGGGCTTCACCACCGGGAAAACCGGGCTGTAGAGGCCGAAGCCGATGCCGTAGGGGTTGATGACGTCGTCAAAACGTTCAAGCCCCATGGGGGACGGAAGCACGAGATCGCAGAGCATGGCGGTTTCGTCCAGGAACTGCGAAAAGCTGACCTTGATGGGGATTTTTTTCAACGCCGCGGTCATTTCTTTGGGCTGCGGCAATCCATAGGCCGGGTTGGCTTCGTACACGAACAAGATGGCCGGAGCTTTATCCGTTCCGCCCGCGATGTTGGCAAGGTAGCTGACGGGATCCCTGCTCAGAACAGCCGTACGGTCCATGGCGGCTTTGATGACTTTGGGAATGTCCGGAATGGCCTGCATGCCGCCGGGCTTGTTCAGGCCGCCGAGCAGGAGGTTCAGTGCAATACCGGCAATGATGGTGGCGGTGCTTTCGCCCTGTCCGATGGGCGAGCCCACGATGACCACCGGCTTGGAAGCTGCTTTGAGCTTTTTGGCCAGTGCGGTGAGCGCTTCCGGAGAGACACCGGTGAGCGCCTGCACTTTTTCCGGAGTATACTGCTTGGCGAGTTTTTTGAATCCGGCAAAGTCCTTGACTCCGGTCATGGTGCTGCCGCCGGCGACCGCGGTGCTGTCCGTGGCTTCGACGGTCTCGGTCAGGCTGCCTTCCGGCGTACTGACGGTCTGGCTTACGGCGGTTTCACTCACCACCGCGCCGCCCTCGATGAGCAGGTTGCACAAGCCCATGGCCAGGTAGCCTTCGGTGCCGGGCTTCAGCGGCAGCCACTGCGATACGGTGCCGGTGTTGTTTTTGACCGGCCCGGCGTAAATGTATTCGGCCTTGGCCTTTTCTCCGTGCGGGTGCGAGGCGGAAAACGCACGGCGTTGCAGTACGGCCGGGCCCCAGGATTCCAGGATATCGGCGCCGATGGCGAGCACCAGATCACTGTTGGCCGTGTCGAATCCGAGCTGCCCCTTGCCGCCCATGGCGATGTTCCAGGCCCGTGTTCCGGCCTGAGCTTCGGAAGGCATCAGGAAAAAACGGTCGGAGCCGCACTGTTTCGTGAAACCGGAAAGAACTTCGTTGATGGTGCCGTTCTGGTCGCCGCTGATAAACGCGAGCTGGTTTTTGAGCCCTTTGATGGACCCCAGCTTTTTGCGCAGCAGTTCCAGGGCTTCATCCCAGGAGATGGAAACGAATGTTCCGTCGAGCCCTTTTTTCAGCGGTCTTTTCACCCTGGCAGGGCTGTAAAGAAGTTGTACTTCAGCCGCGGCAAGCGAGGAAATTTTTCCACCGGACAGCGGATTCTTGGGATCGCCCAAAGTGCGGACGGGCAAGCCCTTTACGGTACGCACGCGCATGCCGCATGCCGAGGGGCAGAGTTTGCTTGTCGTGGGAATATAGCCGTTTTCGCCCCGGGGAATTCTCGGAACCCACGGCCAGTTTTGCGTCCAAATCGAAATATCGTCGGTCAGTTTCCATGGGATGGGCGTAAACAGCGAGCCTACGGCGCCGCCCACCAGGAATTGGATAAATCCTCTTCTATCGAGTCCCATACTCTAACACCCCTTATTTATGGCACGTAAAACAGGCGTTGTTCGCATTAGTGTTTTCACGATGTTCCGGAATGGCATGGCACTCCTCACAGGCCCACATCTTCATGGTGTCCTTGCTGTAGCCTGTCAGCCTGTTCTCATTAAATGCAGGAGGCGTGTCCGCTTCAGCAACATTCGGGTGGCAATGGTTGCAAAGCGCTACTTCACTGAAATCATGACATTCGCCGCATTTATCCATGTTGTGGACAGCATGGCTGAAAAATACGTTATCCGGCTGTTTCTGGTAGACCAACCAAGGAACCTCTTTATCGACGCTCAGGTATTTGTCGATATATTTGGTTTCTGCGGGATCCTCACCCATGGCTTCGGAATGGCACTCGCCGCACTTCTCGTTGTTGGGAAGTCCGTTGTACGTGCCGTCTTCGTTGAAGTAGTGGCAGTCCTCACAGGCCATGCCTCCGTCTTCCACGTGGACGGGATGGCTGAACCTGACTGGCTGGTTTTCCTGGCTGAATAACGCCTTGGGAAAAATCCACCAACCCACAACCAGAGCCAAGACAATTCCCACGAAAAAGGGTGCGACGCCGCAGCAGCTCTTGGAGCACTGAGGTTGGCCGCTCTGATCACAACTGTGTTTTTCCTCCATAACCCTTCCGCCTCGTCTTGCGTTAACTAGGGCATGTTTCTAAATTCCTTTCCGCTATGCTTGGCCCAAAGTTCACCATGCAGCGTGTTCAGGAAAAAAGTCCTTTGACGTAGGCCACTACGCCTGCGGATCCTTTCTCCCTTCAGCCTTGCCTGGTGAAATTCTTGCTCAACCTCGCGGTGAAGTTAATTTAGAGGCACGCCTTAGAGATTAAAGTACACATATTTTACCTTACCTCGCCCGTCTTTACTACGCACCGGGGGAACATCCTGTCAAGGTGATTTTATTCACAAAAGGTCTGCTGCAAGGCTTGGAGGCCAGTTGTGGAGGGGATTTGGAGGACCTTCAAGCATCTGTTACTTTAAAGACTATTTACAAAATTGTAAAAGGTGCGTCTCCAAGGCGCATTCAGCGGAAGTCCCCCGGAAGGGGCAAGCGTATTGCCGGTTCGGTGGCTGGGGAGTGTGAATGCGAAATGCTGAATCGTGGCTTCAGAGGATATTCGCCGCGCTGTCAGTGACTACCGGCCTCAGGTCAGTCTGATCAGTGGGCAATTTGTCTGCAGGAGCGGGGCTCGGCGTCCCGCTCCCGGATAGTACTGAGAAGCGCGTCCAAAAAAAGGAAATAGCGTTTACTCGTTTTCGTAGGAAAAAGGCGAGGCAAAGTCTTTGAGAAAAGGCAGAAGCAGGTCTTTTTCGGAAAGTATGGGCTGATCCTGTCCGGGAAAAGGCCATTCAACGCCAATATCTGGATCATCCCAGCGCAGACCGGCGTCATGTTCCGGGGAGTAAGTGTCGTCAACCTTGTACAGGACCTCGGCGCCGGGCTCCAGAGTCAGATAACCGTGGGCAAAGCCTTTGGGGACAAAGAGTTGCTTGAAGTTATCTTTGCTCAAGGTCACACCCAGCCACTTTCCATAACTTGGAGAGCCCTGCCTGATGTCGACCACGACGTCGTAGACAGAGCCGTTGATGGCGCGAACCAGTTTTGCCTGCGCTTTTGGGGGCGTTTGGAAGTGCAGTCCGCGCAGCACTCCCTGCTTTTCCGAGCGCGCGTGATTATCCTGTATGAAGTTTGTTGTGATTCCGTGTTCGGCGAAGAGAGGTGACTTGTAACTTTCCAAAAAAAATCCTCGGGAATCTCTGTGTACTTGAGGTTTGATAATCCATACGCCGGCCAAGTCTGTAGCTGTGAAAAGCACGAGCATCTCCTGCAGTTGTTGGGATGATTCGATAGAGGTCAGTTTTCAAAATCCAGATTTTCCGGAATGCGTTCATCTTGTACGGGCATTTTCGTCTGCGGCAGCAGCTGTGAAACCATGAACGTATCATAGCCGCCGGTTTCTTTGGAAACCACGACGAGCAGCTCGGGAGAGAACTCGTAGAGCAGACGGCGTTCGTTGGCAGATGGAGGTCTCACCCGTCCGAGGGGCGAGGTTGTCACCGCCGCGCGGATGTCGGATTCGCCGCTGGCCACCGCATTGAATACGGCGACTTCCAGGGCGCTGGAGGAGAGCTGTTGCAGTCCGTTTTCCACCGTGCAGCCCGTGTAAATCGCGCCGCTTTGTCCGATTACGGCCGCGCCGCTTCCGGATTTGGTATAGGGCGCGTACGAGTAGGAAGCGGCCTGTTCTGAAGACGCAAGCATGGCCTTGACTTCCTCGTCGGTCAATTCCTTGACAAACCACTTACGTACGAGCTGGTCGTAAATGCCCATTTCAACAACGATGCGCAGGCCTTCGTTGATCTGGCTCATCAGGGCCTGTTCATCCTTATTCAGCGCGTAATAAATATTGGCGACACTCAAAGGGGTGCCGACCGGGCTGATGTTGTTCAAGCCGAGTTTCCTCATCAGGAAATAAGCAGTACGATCCGGGCCGCAATAGGTGTCGACTTCTTCACGATACAGGGCTTGAAGCGCTTCGGAGTCGGTTTCGTATTGTTTGACGATCAGGCCGCCGAATTCTTCCAGGGTTGTCTGGTAAATGGATCCTTTACGCACCGAAGCCGTCTTGCCCCGCAATTGCTTGATATTGCCCACCCTGTCTCTGTTCTTGGTGAAAAGCCGCGTACGCATGTTCAAAATCGGTTTTTCATTGAACAGGTAGAGCAGCAGTCTTTGCTGGGTTTTTTCCAATCCGGAACTGATCTGGACATCTCCGGCCGAAAGTTCGATCAGCAGGCGCTGCAGGCTCAAAGGCCTGGTCAAAATCTGGATTCCCGTTTCAGCAAGAATCCGTTCCAGAAGCTCGATGTAAAAACCGCTGGCCTTGCCTTCTCGTTCGTAGGTAAAGGGAGGAGAGGCGTTGTCGTAACCGTAGTAGACGCGTTGGGGCGTTTCTGGGTCCTGCTGCGCGCGTACGGGTAGAGGAAGAACAAAAAGCGCTCCCAGAAGACACAACAGAACAAGCCCCCCTCCGGCAAAGCCGGATTTGCATGCGCTGCCGGCCCCGGTTACCTGGGCGGATTGCATGTTGCAAGCAATTGGCGCCGTAGCGTTGTGTATCATTGCAATGGCCTTGTCTCCCGAATTGGTCACAAAGACAATCTGACCCTAGGGTATATCGATGTGGAGTCCTTTTGCAACCGCTTTAGGCCTGATTTTTTTTCGCTTGGGCGGCGTTTTCATTGAACTGTTTACGCCACTGCCAGGCCAGCCAGACCACGGGAACCAGCGCCAGCGCCTCGGCCGCTTCCCGAAACAACCAGGTTTTTCCGGCGACGTACAATCCCGCACCCGCGCCGCAGGCCAGCAGCAGAAACAGCAGAGAGCGCAACGGGATCATCTGGAAGCGGATCTGGCAGTACCCCACGGTCATGCATCCCACGATGGCTTTTGTCAGCACAATGGCCAGACAGGTTCCCATCAGGGGGTTGGACGGAATGAGCACCGCGCAAAGGACCAGATTGACCAGCAAGCCCAGGATATAAAAGACCAGGAGCAGATTCTGCTTGCTGACGCTGATCATCAAATAGGCCGCGAGATTATGAATGAAGGCGCAAAGCACTGCAGGAACGAGCCAGCGCTGCATCCATACGGCGTCATGATACTTGGGCCCGTAAATGAGCAAGATGATGCGGTCGCTTTCAATAAACAGTACGAACATGACGATGACCGAGGCCGCAAGCAGCCAGCGCGCCGTATCCTGGGCCAGGTTTTTGAATTCGTCCTTGTTGTGCACCCACAGCCGGGTCAGGATGGGGAAAAGGACTTTTCCGAGCAGCATGCCGGAAACCAGGGCGCAGATTCCTTCCACGGTTTGCCAGGTAACGCTGTATTGGGCGACGCCCTCCGGGCCTGCCGCGTTTTTGAGAAAGAAGATGTTGATCTTGTTGTAAAAAATTGCCGCCACAGACATCAGGGTGAACACGATGCTGCTTTTCCAGGTCGCCCAGATTGATTTGAAGTTGCCGATGCCCGCCCGGAATTTGAGCCGCCTGATCATAGCGAACGAGGCGCCTGACATGGTGGTCAGGGTTTCGATGAGTTTGAAGAAACCCACTGCCAGGGACGGCAGGCCCAGAGCCAGGGCCGTGAGCCCGTATCCGAATCCCAGAGCGGCGCCGAGAGAGCGCAGGCGGCCTTCCACATCCTGGCGCCCGAGTATCTGAAAAACAACGTAGAACGAGCTGACCAGGGTTTCCAGTCCGACCCCCGTGGCGATGATGATCACCAGCATCTTGAGGCCGGGCGTATATCCCTGCCAGAAAATGAACCCCAGCATGACGAGCCAGGCAATGCTGAGGATGAAGAATTTGATCAGGGTGAACTGGGTCAAAAGCACTGTCGGATAATTGTCCTTACGGGCCAGCATGGCTGAAAGATGCTGGTTGAGTCCGCATTCGGAAACAAAGCGCAGGATTTGTCCGATGCTCATGGCCAGCATGAATTCTCCGAAAGTGACTTCGGACATACGTGCCAGGGAGATCTGGAAAGCCGTCTGGAAAAGTTCCCGGACCCAGTGCGCACTGAACAGATAGGCGAATTTTTTGAGCACACGGTGGGAACCGTGCTGTACGGGGGCGTTGGTATCGGTCATAGTTATTCCGCGGCATGTCCGGCATGTCTGGCAGCGGGCATGCGCAATGGTATTACGTTTTGAGGTGTTCGAGGAGGGCGTTTATACGTTCTTCATGCTGCTTGTAAAGCCTGCGGGCAAAATTTACCACCTGGTCCCCGGCGGATTCCAGGGGGGGAAGTTCGGGAAATTCCTTCAATCCGTAAGCCTGGAAGTCGAGAGGATGAATTGCCAGAGATTTGTCCAACGTGTTGGAATAGCCGTCGATGGTGGCCTCACTGATGCTCTCGTGGCGTACCTGCGCTCCGTTCAGACTTTTTGAAAAGCTCAATACGGAAGAGGGCGAATGGTTCTCGTTGACTTTTTTGACGCTTGCATTGATTTTTTCGGCCCAGGCCGAAAGCAATTCAAAGCTTGGGGTGAGGCGTTTTCTTCCGGGAACTTTGGGATCGTTGTAATACTCTCCGTGGAGGTAGCCCCGCACGGCCCCGGCGGCTTCTCCATACGCCTTTATAAGGAGTTTCGCATAGCGTTTTTTTCGGGTCAGGGCAAAAGGGATCGAAATTTTCATTGTATCGGACGTGTCCCGGACCAGCCGAAGGTAGTTGTCCGGGGTGACCCCGAGGCTGAGGTAGAAGTCCCGTACGTGTTCTTCATCGAGCAACAGGCCGTGCAGCAATACAAGACGCCCCAGGGTCGCTTCTCCGATGGCCTTTACTGCGGAGGCCTGGATTTCGAAGCGCTCTTTTTCTTCATCAATGGCTTTTCTGGCGCCAAAAAAACTGTCGGCCATTTCGACAAGAATTTCTGTTGTCAACGAGTCGGCGAGATCATCAATTCCTTTCATCCCGAAACTCCGGAACGTTTGGAGGGTTCTTTTTTAGGTCTAAGCCTTTTTGGGTAAAATGCAAGTCGGAGGCGACAGGCCCGACAGTGGATTGGACTACGTACTTGATGGACCATTGCCGGGCTGGTACACAGATGCGTAAATAGCGGAAAGAGCAGTTCAACAAGCAGGGGAATGTAATGCGAAAGGAACTTTATGAGATTGTGGTGCGGATTGGGGAACGCTGTCTGGAGCGATCCCTCCGTGTCGCCACAGCGGAATCGTGTACGGCCGGCCTGTTGAGCGCGGCCTTGACCGAAGTACCCGGATCGTCGGGGTGGTTCGTGGGTGGTGTGGCCGCCTATTCCAATGAGATCAAGGAACGCGTGCTTGGGGTGCCCTCCGGGATTTTGGCCGCCCACGGTGCAGTGAGTGATGAAACTGTCCGCGACATGGCCCAGGGGGTAGCCGGGTTGATGCAGGCGGATGTGGCTGTGGCCATCTCCGGTGTTGCCGGTCCTGGAGGAGGGAGTGTGGAAAAACCGGTCGGAACCGTTTGCATCGCCGTGTTGGCAAACGGCATGAATTACGGACGTACCGTGTATTTCACGGGCGACCGGGCGGCCATACGAGAGCAGACAGTGGCCGTGGCTCTGGATGTGTTGCTGCGCCGCTTGGGTTGAAGACCGGGAAAACGCGTATGATCAGGGCGTTTATCGGCCTGCCCTTGCCGCTAGTCTACCAGGAGCGGAGCGTGCAGCTGCGTAAAACCCTTGGCTCCGGGTTGCGCTCGAAGCTAAGCTGGGTGAAAAAAGGCAACTGGCATCTGACGCTGAAATTTTTGGGCGACTCCACCGAGGAGCAGCTGGAACGGCTGGTTGAGGGACTGGCTACCATAGCCCATACGCCGTTTGTTTTTCAGGCGGGCGGGGGGGGCGTGTTTCCTGCTCCAAAAGGCTCGCGGGCCATAAAGCCGCGTGTGTTGTGGATAGGCGTACTTCAGGGAGAGCAACAGGTGCGTTCGTTGGCTGCCGCGGTGGAGTCCACGGCGACAGCAGCGGGCTATACTCCGGAAGAGCGGGAGTTTTCTCCGCATCTGACCCTGGCGCGTGTCAGATACGCGGAGGCGGACCCATGGGGCGATGTGCTGGCTTCGCTGCAGTCCACAGACTGGCCCCAATGTACGCAGGACCGTTTTGTTCTGTGGAAAAGCGTGCTGGGTCCTGGTGGTCCGGTGTATACGGCGCTTCATGAGTTTCCCGCGCGAGACTGAGGAGTCCTCCCCTCCCCTTGCGTACGCGGGATACGGATCCTTTAGGCGATGTAATCGCCCCGGTTGAATTTGATCTTTTCCGTAACCGTCAGAATCTCCAGTTCATCGACCATGTCCTGCAGGTCCGAATTTTCTTCTGCCAGGTTGGGCACGGTTTCTTTCAAGCCTTCGATGTCCTGTTCGATGTTTTCAAGCACACCGTAAGCCTGCCGCAGCCCTTCATCCTGATCCTGAGTCTGCAGCGTTTGGGCATAATTTTCCCACTTGCTCAAGACGTTGTCGATGTTGTCCATAACCTCACGCTCAGTCGGCATCGTTTCTTGAATTTCTGAAAGATCTTCCACCTGGAGCATGGAGCCGATGCCTAAAGTCTTGGCTCCAGGAGGAGGAGCACCCAGTCCTTCCACACCGGCAGACGCGCTGTCGCCGCCGATTTCCTGAGCGAGCACTTCCTGGAAGTTCCCGGCCTCGGAAGAGGTATTGGACTTGGTTTGTTCCTGCTGCCTGAGGGCATAAAGTTCGTCATTGGTAATCTTCATGGCTCACCCCTGTCACACGGTTTTGTTTAGACTAAGCAATAAGCCTGCCAATTGCTCTTATCGGTTGAAAACCTTGAAAACATGTATTGCAGCCCCCACAGGGCAGGGCATTTTTTTCCGCTTTTGCGGGCTTTCTTTTATTAATAGTTTATGACAGAAAACTCTGGTTGTCTAATTGCGTTGAGCACTGCAACTGATTATAATATAAGTAACTCATCACAGGTGATTCAACAACCAAGGAGGCTCAAAATGGCACGAATCGCAAAGATTCTTCTGGCCGTGGATTTTTCCGAAACAAGCGAAACAATTACCGAGTACGCAAAAATGCTGGCTTCCAGCATGGATGCCGAAATCCTGGTCATCTACTCCGCACCTTCGCTTTCGCAATATGTGGGCTTCCACGTACCTCCCAGCTCCATTGACAACTTTGTCGGTGAAATTGTGTCCGGAGCCGAGAAAACCATGGAAACTTTTTTGAATGAAAATTTCGAAGGGTTCAAAGTCCAAGGCAAAGTGGTGAACGGCTACCCTGCTGAAGAAATTTTGAACATGGCCACTGACGAGAACTGCGATCTGATCATAATGGGCACCCACGGGCGCACCGGCATTGATAGAATTCTCTTTGGTTCGGTGGCGGAAAAAGTGGTCAAATGCTCCAAGATTCCTGTATTGACCGTACGTCCGTAACTGCTGTATCCGCAAAGGAGGGCCTCAGGCCCTCCTTTTTTATACTTCCTCAAAAGTTGCTTTCTATCTGCTTTTTTTCTTAAACGTACCGCTTCAATTCCGACTATCATATCGTTGTTGCATTTTAGTAATCTCTTTGTACAATACTCATTAGAATACGTTTGTAGGATGTTCTTATTTTTATAAGAACAGAATAGTGCTGATTTCTGTTGTATTGTTATTCCGCATAAGATGAATATTGTTGGACAGTTCGCATTTATTAATAAAAATAGGGTCAATCACATAGGTGAAACGCTTGTAATGAGTGTATATAAAAACTTATATTAAAAATAACAAAATGAGTTGAATGCAATTGGTATAGGGGAATCCTTACTTTCTGATGATGCTGGCCCCCCGTATTTTCATAACAGACATTTTTGAGTAGGAAAAAGCTTTTATCATTAGGAAAGTACAGTTGGACAGCGGAATTTATAGTTGACAGAAAGATCGTTTCATGTACCTACAGTGTTTGAAAAAATGATTTTCATTCTCGATAACCCTGAACTCTGAATAACGCCAAAATCATTTTTTGGAGGCCCCCATGTTCAAACAACTTTCGTTTAGCGCGAAGCTTTTGGCGGGTACTGTCTTTCTGGTTGTCGTTACCGTTTTGATAATGGGAGGAATCAACTATTACAGCATATTGCATTCCTTTGATAAGCTGGGGGCAAGCATGGTCAAAGGCGCAAGCGAGCAATTCGTACGCGCCATTCAGATGCAGGGGGATATCACTCAGGAAAAGGTGAAATCCGACTTGATACTAATGGATATGGAAGTCAAACGGGCTGGGAAGCTGGCTCTGAATGAGGCTGAGTCCATCGACTGCGACATCACCAATCAGGTTACCGGCCAGACCAAAAACGTCACCATCCCCGCACTGACTTTAGGGGGAAAGATCCTCAATGGGCAGTTTGAGTTGGTGGACTCCCTGCAAAAAACCATTGGCGGTACAGCGACCATTTTTCAAGTGCTTCCCGGCAAAATGCTGCGTATTTCAACCAATGTGAAAAAATCGGACGGCCAGCGGGCCTGTCTGACGTACATACCTGAGTCCTCGCCGGTGTATCAGGCCTGTCTCGCGGGAAAAACTTTTTGGGGCAAAGCCTTTGTCGTCAACGCCTGGTATGTGACGGCGTATAAACCGTTGCGGGACGCTTCGGGACAGATCATAGCGGTCATCTATGCCGGGCGTAAAATCATAACGCCGGAGTTGGAAAAGTATTTACAGAATTTTACCGTCACCGGTAAGGGATACGTATTTATTTTCGACTCGCAGGGGAAGTTTATTTATCATCCTTCTCCGGCTGTATTTCGTAAAAATTTAAGGGAATTCTCTTTCGGCGAGCTGTTGCTCAAACAGAAACAGGGCCTGGTGCGCTACGAATTCAACGGAGATAAGGTTACGTACCGCGAATATTACGAACCCTGGGACTGGAACATTGGCGTTGGGCTTACCAAAGAAGAGATGCTGCAGGGGATGGATACGGAAGTTTTATACAACACGCTTATCAGCGGACTCCTGGCCCTGGTGTTTGGCGGAGTCGTGGCCTTGATTCTGCGGCGGATGCTCGTCAAACCGCTCACGGCCGCGGCCCGTGTTGCGAGAAGTGTTGCTGACGGAGATCTGACCGTGCAGGTGGCTGCAGCGGGTAAAGGCGAGATTGGCGCCCTTATGCGCGCTTTGGCTGAAATGAAAGATAAGCTTGGCCAAGTTGTCCGGGACGTGCAGTCTTCATCGGAATATGTTGCTTCCGGCAGCCAGGAACTGGCCTCCTCTTCCGAACATCTGTCCAGCGGGGCCAGCGAACAGGCCAGGGAAATCGTCAACGTACGCGCGGCTATTGCGGAGATATCCGATAGTATTCTGCAGAACAGAGACAATACGTTGGAAACGAAGAATCTGGCGCAAAAGGCCGCGGCCAAAGCCGGTGATGGCGGAGAGGCGGTCAGGCGGACGGAAGAAGCCATGGTGCAGATTGCCGAAAAGATATCCATTATCGAGGAAATTGCTCGTCAAACCAACCTGCTTGCGTTAAACGCGGCTATTGAGGCGGCACGAGCAGGAGAGCAGGGAAAGGGTTTTGCCGTTGTGGCTGCCGAAGTGCGCAAGCTTGCGGAGCGGAGCGGGGCTGCCGCAGCTGAAATCAGCGAACTTTCCGCTTCCAGCGTGGATGTCGCTCGGAAAGCGGGAAAAATGCTCGCCGAGATGGTGCCCGAAATCATTCAGACAGCCGATCTGGTGGAAGAAATCGTCGCCGCCAATGAGGAACAAAGCGGTCGGGCCGGACACATTACCCAGGCCATGGGGCAGGTTGATTCCGTAGTACAGCAAAATCTCGCCGCTTCCGAGGAAGTGGCTTCCACTGCGGAAGAATTGTCCTCCCAGGCAGCTCAGCTCCAGCAAGTCATCAGTTTTTTCTCCACGGAAAAGGATTTCGCCAGAGCTCTTGAGGCCGGCGGAGCGGCAAAGCCCGCCAGGCAGACGCCGAAGACTGTTCAGGATGATTTGACCAGATTTTGATGTTGTCGGCGGTTCTCCGGCCAGGATACTGTTTTCAGAACGGGGAACCGCATTCAGGCCTGTGGTTGCGTGGTCTCAGGGAGTTTTACCGATTTTGCTGACTATTGCTTCAAAGCTCTTTTCTTTTTTTTCATTCTTCGAGGAAGATATTTTTGGTTGTATTTCTTGTAGGATCTGTTAATTTGATCCTAGCGTTTTGCACTGTTTTTGATAACCTTATAATTTGATGAAAAGCCGAATTGGTTCCTGATTGACTAAAGGATACATTCGGGGGGTGTTGATGGCTACGGGATCGTCTGTCAAACAGCCGTGCGTTGATATCGTACGGCCTAAAGATCATATCATAGAGCTTGGCAAAGAGGCTCCCCGATGTTGCGAGCATTCTGTTGCCAGTACCAGAAGCGAGTTTACCTCGCCAAGTCTTGTTGACATTCTCGGCCTTGAAACACTTGAGAAATTGCAGAACCATTTTGCTGAGGCCACAGGCTTGCCCAATGCCCTGGCAGATTCGCGCGGAGTTGTCATCAGCATCGGCGGCACCCCTGTTTCACTTTGCATGGATCTGATTCGGAAGACCGAGATTGGCGAATTGCGATGTCAATGCCACCTGAAAAAGTATCGGGACGAGGCAAAGACACAATCTATCGCCATTGCATCGTGCCACGCGGGGATTCTTGACGCAGCCGTGCCCGTGGTCGTCAATGACGAGATCAAAGGCTACTTATTGACCGGACAGGTTTTTGAGCACCCACCGGAGCGGGAAGCGTGCATGGTCTACGCGCGCCAGCTCGGTATTTGTCCCGAAAAATACTGGGAGTTGGCACAGGATGTCCCGGTTGTGAGCCGGGCTACAATCGAGTCTACCTCCAAGTTGCTGCAGTATTTCGCCAATGAACTTGCCGACAGAGCTTTGACGACCCTTAAATTGCGCCAGGAAGTGGAGCAGCGCATCAGGGTGGAAGAAGAACTGCGCGTCACCAATGCCCGCCAGGAAGCCATCCTGGATGCTATTCCCGGATATGTTTGTTTTATTGATACGAATTTCATCGTCCAGGATCTTAATAAGAAACTGCTCGAAAGTTCGGGCGCGGAAAACAAGGAAAGCATGATCGGGCGTCGATGCTATGAGTTGTTTTCGAATTTCACCGAGCCTTGTCCGTATTGCGTTGTACCGCAGGCGTTGTCCTCCGGCGCGCCAGTGGTGCGTTCCTCATGTTTTGGGGATTCTCTGCCCAATGACAAAAAATATCGATTTTATGTCGCGCCCGTAAAAGATGCGCAGGGAGAGATTATCGGCGCGGTTGAAGCCATCATGGATATCACCGACCTGAGTCTGGCCCAGGAGGCGCTCAAAAAAAGCGAAAACAAGTACTTCGAACTGTACAGTCTTGTACGCTTGATGGCGGACAATGTGCCTGATTTGATCTGGGCCAAGGATATGGGCAATAATTTTCTGTTTGCCAACAAAGCCATTTGCGACAAACTGCTCAAGTGTGATTCCACGGACGAGCCCTTGGGCAAGTCGGATATTTTCTACGCCAGACGCGAACGGGAGACGGGACACCACCATACCTTTGGTGAGATTTGCCTCGATTCCGACGAGATCGTGAAAGAAACCCGGCTGGCGGGTCGTTTTCTGGAAGACGGCCTCGTGCGCGGCAAATATCTTGCTCTGGATGTGCACAAGGCGCCATTTTACGCACCTGACGGAAAAATGATCGGGACGGTGGGCGCCGGACGGGACGTCACAGAAGACACCCGTTTGCAAAGAGCCCTGGAAGAAAGCGAAAAACGCTATCGCTTGCTGGCGGAGAATGTACGCGATGTGATTTGGACCATGGATGGGAATATGCGTATGACCTACGCCAGTCCTTCCATGGTGAACCTGACGGGGTATACGGCCGAGGAAATGACGACTCTTTCCAATGACAGCCGGCTGGCCCGCCAGGTGGAGGCAACCTTTTTGCAAAATGCCAAACGCCAGTTGGAGTCGGACGGGTTCGCCTCCTACCGCAACTGGGAATTCGAGTGGATGCGTAAAGGGGGCGGGACCGTCTGGATAGAAACAACCACGTCAGCCTTGATAGGTGAGGATGACAGATCCGTGTGCATCATTGGCGTCTCCCGTGATGTGACCGACCGCAAACGCTTCGAGCAAGCCTTGACCCTGAGTGAGGAGCGTTCCAGAGCATTGCTGGAAGCCATCCCCGATATGATGATTGTGGTTGATGATGAGGACATGGTCGTCAAATTCAAGCATGGAATTTCAAATCGCTATGTCTCCATGCAACAAGACATAACAGGTATGCTTCTGGAAGATGCGCTTCCGGAACGCATTATGGACAAGGCCAGGCAGCATTTGAACAAGGTCCGCAAAACCGGCGCCATGCAGATTTTCGAATACCAGTCCCCCCATGCGGAATACGGTATCCGGGATTTCGAAGCACGTCTGGTGCGTTGCAGGGAGTCAGAAGTCTTGGCCATTGTCCGGGATATGACAGAGCAGCGTCGGGCCGAAACCGCCTTGTACGAGGCCAACCAGCGGCTGCGTCTGGCCATGGTCAGCGCGAACCAGGGAAAGTGGGAGATTGATTTTTCGCAAAAACGTCTGGAATTCGATGAAAATGCATCATTGATGCTTGGCTACGAACCGGAAGAGGTGGTGGAAACGCTCAGCTGGTGGGAGTCACGTGTGCATCCTGATGACATTGAGCACCTGCGGGCTTCGATGCGAGAGTGTTTTGAGGGCCGCGTCAAATATTTTTCCTGTGAATACCGCATCAAGAAGAAAGATGGAAACTTCCTGTGGGTGGCGGGCAGCGGATGCGTTACCCGCCGTAGTGAAAATGGTAAGCCGTTGTTGTTCATCGGAACCCACAGGGATATCAGCGAACGAATCAAGGCGCAGATAGAGGTTGAAAACATCAAGGAAATCGCTCTGGCCGCCAACCGTTCGAAGACGGAATTTCTCGCCAATATGAGCCACGACGTCCGTACGCCCCTGAACGGTATTATGGGCATGTTGCAGCTGCTTTCCTCCACGGATTTGACCCCCACACAGAGCGATTTCGCAGAGACTGCGCTGGACTCCTGTCTCAAGTTGGTGCGTCTGTTGAGCGATATTGTTGATATAGCCAAAATAGAAGCCGGCCAGTTGACGGTGTGCGAAGATCCCTTTGATATTCGTAACACCATTGAATCCATAAAGGAATTGTTGCGCCCCAGCCTTTCCAAAAAGAAATTGGGCCTTTCCGTCCATGTGGACGAGCGCGTTCCGAAAATCCTGATTGGCGATGAAAGCCGGATGCGGCAGATTTTATTCAACCTGGTCGGCAATGCCATCAAATATACGGATCATGGTGAAGTGCGCCTGGAAGTGTATCCTCTGCCGGAAGAACAGAAAGACAGCGCGCGCGTGCTGATTTCAGTATCAGATACGGGGATAGGCATTCCGGAAACCATGCTGGACCGGGTGTTTGACACGTTTACCCGTGACCAGGGACAGTATGTGCAGCAGACGGATGGTTCGGGGCTGGGGCTATACATTGTTCGGCAACTGGCGCAGCTGCTTGGGGGCGAGGTTGCGCTGGCGAGCCAGGAGGGGCAGGGGACCGAAGTGCACTTTTGCCTGCCGTTCAAACTGTGTCCTGCCGAAGAATTACACCCCCAGACACCCAAGGCGCAGGAGGCGGGAGCGATCTTTCCGGAAGGCGTACGCGTGCTTCTGGCCGAAGACGACTTTGCCAACCGTATGGCTCTGGAAGGCTTGCTGGCTAGACTTGGCTGCAAGGTGGTGAGCGTGCCTGACGGGGCCCAGGCTTTGGAGCAACTGCTTGCCCAGTCATTCGATTGCGTGCTCATGGATATTCAGATGCCGGTTCTGAACGGGGTGCGCGCGGTAAAAAAACTCCATACGGATAGCCAGTACAAATCCGTGGCCCACATTCCTGTGGTGGCCATGACCGCCTTTGCCATGAAAGGCGACAGGGAGCGCTTCATCAAGGAGGGAATGGTCAATTACCTTGCCAAGCCCATTGAGTTGAAAGATCTTGTCAGTGTGCTCAATGCCATCTTGCCGGAAGACGTCCAGGCAACATCGGATCAGGATTCCCTGCGCGGCGCATAAAATTTGTCTGTTTAGCCAAAAAAAAACAGGCCGGGCGTCAACGCTTTCCGGCCTGTTTACGTGTTTTTTTCCTAGAATTCCCGCCAGTTCAAATCCACCAGCGTGTCCTCGCTACGGGCCGTGACGATCACTTTTCCGTGGCATTGCAGCGATAATTCGTTGCCGCCCAGGATTTCATAATCCTGTGGATCGTCTTCAGAGGTCAGCCATACGCGCCCTCTGCGGCAGCTTACGGTGCAGGTTTTGCAGCGATTGATGGTGACGTGCTGTCCGGTTGCCAGGTGGCAGCTGATGCTACGCGCTCGCAGCAACCCTGCCGCCATGCCCATAATGACCCGGCCCATGCGTTTCATGTGCGAGCTTGGTTCGAACGCGTTGGAAATATCGGTCAATTTGCTGTTGGGTAAGGATAACAGTCCGTTGTGCGGTTGCATAGTATGCCTCCTGGTCAATATAAGGTCCACAGCCGTTTGGCTGTACAGGTTGTTTTCTTAGACCAAAAAAACTGTTACAAAAAAAGATACAGATTGAGAAAAAACAACCATAACAGACGAGCCAGAACCATGCACAGCACGCAACAGAAAGAGGATTTACCGGCTTTTCGCTATATTGCCGTGGCCAGGCAGCTGCGCACCATGCTGGAGAGCGGAACGCTCAAACCAGGGGACAAGATACCTTCTTTGCGCAAAATGAGCGCCACCATGGGGGTCAGCGTTGCAACCGTAAGCCAAGCCTATCTGGAGCTGGAAAAACAGGGAATGCTGGAATCGCGCGAACGTTCGGGATTCTACGTACGCGAAAACTACCGGACGCCGCCGCCGCCGGAAAAGGTGGTGCCCGTGGAAGCTCCCGCCACGGTGCAGCGCGGCGAATTGATTCGCAAAGTGCTGGATACCGTGGGGCGCATCGAAATACTGCCGCTGGGGGTGGCCGAGCCCACGCCGGGGATTTTGCCGGTCAAGGCCCTGGGGCGCGCCATGAATTCGGTCATCCAGCGCTACGGTGATTTGGTGACGACCTATCTGCCCATAGTCGGCGACAAAGGCCTGCGCGAGGAACTGGCTCGCCGTATGCAAGCTTACGGCGCATATGTACGTCCGGATGATTTGTTGATCACCGCGGGGGCCATGGAAGCCTTGTCCGTGGCTATGCGCGCGGTGACGCGTCCGGGCGATACCGTGGCCATCTGTACGCCCACCTACCATTGCCTGCTGTATTTGTTGGAAATAATGGGCTTGCGCGCCATTGAAATTCCTTCCCATCCGGAAAGCGGCGTGGATCCGGATCAGGTCGGCCGGGTTCTGGACCGCTACCAGGTCAACGCGCTGGTGCTGACGCCGAATTTCAACAATCCGGACGGCAGCCTGACTCCGGACGAGGCTAAACAGGAACTGGTCCGCCTGGCCGAGCGTCATGATCTCCCCCTGGTGGAGGACGACGTCAGCGGCGAGCTGTGCTATGCGGACCAGCGCCCGAGTACCTGCAAGAAATTCGATCGTCTGGGGCACGTGTTGCATTGCAATTCCTTTTCCAAGACCCTGGCGCCGGGGCTGCGTATCGGCTGGATCGCCCCCGGCAAATACATGCCGCGCGCCTACGACATCCGTTCCACCGGAAGCGTGTGTACGGCCACGGTTTCGCAGTTGACCATCCGTGAATATCTCCAGAGCGGGCAATACGACAAACACCTGCGGCGGTTGCGGGGCATGCTCGAACGGCACCGGGACAATGCCCTGGCCCTGCTCGGCAGGCATTTTCCTGCAGGCACCCGGGCCACCTGCCCCAAAGGCGGCGCGCTGCTTTGGATCGAACTGCCCCAGGCGGTGGATGCGGTGGCCTTTTTTTACGAAGCAACAGCCATGCGCATCGGCATTTCACCGGGCAGCATTTTCAGCACCCACGACAAATACAACAATTTCATCAGGCTTAATTACGCCGTACAATGGACCGGGGAAGTGGAGCAGGGCTTCAAGGATCTGGGAGAGCTCGCCAACCGGATGGCGGGATAACCGGCCGGATGTGTTTTGACAAACAGTAAAGGCAAACAAGTTTTTGACGTCCCGCCCGCTTCCCTGCTAAAGCCCTCGCTCATGAGCATTTTTCTTTCTTTGCGCGATGTGGGCAAGGCCTATGGCGTTGCCCCGCTGTTTACCTCCATCTCCCTGAGCATTGCCAGGGACGAACGCATCGGCCTGATCGGGGCCAATGGGACGGGCAAGTCCACCTTGTTGAAGATTCTGGCCGGGGTGGAAACGCCGGACTCGGGCGAACGCAGCCTGATGAAGGGCGCACGCCTGGCCTATCTGCCGCAGGACGACGACCTGCCCCTGGAACAAAGCGTGGAGGAGGTGGTTGCCGCGCCTCTCAAGCAGGCCGGGCTGCCGGAGTCCGAACTGTATACGCGTGTGGCCGTGATGCTGGGCAAGACCGGGTTCACGGAGCGTACGCAAAAGGTCGCGGATTTGTCCGGGGGCTGGCGCAAGCGCTTGGCCCTGGCGCGCGAGCTGGTCAAGGAACCGGACGTGCTTTTGCTGGACGAGCCAACCAACCACCTGGACCTGGAATCCATCCTCTGGCTGGAACAAATTCTCCAGAGCCATATGGGCGGCTTCATCGTGGTCAGCCACGATCGCTATTTTCTTGAGAACGTCACCACCCGGACCATTGAACTCGGACCGGCCTATCCGGACGGCTACCTGAGCGTCAACGCCTCCTACAGTAGTTTTTTGGAACAGCGCGAGGCTTACCGGTCCAACCTGGCGGGCTACGAACAGACTCTGGCCAACAAAGTGCGGCGGGAGATCGAATGGCTGCGGCGCGGACCCAAGGCCCGAAGTACGAAGGCCAAGTATCGTATCGACGAGGCCGCCCGCTTGCAGGAGCAGCTGGCCGACGCGCGCCGTCGCAATGCCCGGACCGATAAAGCCGGTATTGATTTTTCCAGCACGGACCGCAAGACCAAATATCTGGTGGTGGCGGAAAACATTTCCAAGTCTCTGAGCGGCAGGAATCTGTTTCAGGATCTGGACATCGTGCTTTCGCCGGGCGTACGTATCGGTCTGCTAGGTCTCAACGGCAGCGGCAAGACCACGCTGCTGCGCGTACTCAACGGAGAGCTCGCCCCGGATACGGGCAGCGTGGTCTGCGCGCCCGGACTCCAGGCCGTGACCTTCGACCAGGACCGCCAGCAGCTGGATACCAGCCTGACTCTGTACCGTGCGCTCGCGCCCCACGGCGATACCGTGATTTATCGCGACCGGCCCATTCATGTGGCCACCTGGGGCAAGCGTTTTTTGTTCAAGCACGAACAGCTCACCCAGCCGGTCAGCAGTCTTTCGGGCGGCGAACAGGCCCGGATCCTCATCGCCCAGCTGATGCTGCGCCCGGCTGACATCCTTTTTCTGGACGAACCTACCAACAATCTGGACATCCAGACCCTGGAAGTGCTGGAGGAAAGTCTGCTCGAATTCCCGGGCGCCGTGGTGCTTATCTCGCACGACCGCTACCTCCTGGACCGCGTTTCGACCAGGGTTATCGGCCTGGACGGCGCGGGCGGCTGCACGTTCTATGCGGATTATCCGCAATGGGAAGAAGCGCGGAGCGCGCGGCAAAAGGAAAGCGCCGCCAAAAGCAAACCCCGCAAAGAAGAGCCCGCGCCCAAACCCAAGCGAGTGAAACTTTCCTACAACGAACAGCGCGAGTGGGACGGCATGGAGGAGCGTATTTTGGAGGCCGAGGATGCCCTGGCGTCCTGCCAGGCTGCCCTGGAAGATCCTGCCGTGGCAGCCGACGCCGCTGAAATCCAGAAACGTCTGGCTCTGTGCGAAGAAGCGCAGCACCAGGTGGATACGCTCTATGCGCGCTGGGAAGAACTGGAAGCCAAAGTAGCCCTGTCGCAACAGGACGGGTAGGCCTGCTACGTTGTTTTTCCTGCAATGAATTGCTTTTTGTTTCCGGAATCGCGAATGGGGTTTCGTTCGATACGTCCGGTGATATGAGAGGGGGAGACCGTGAGGAATCCCCCTCTATTGCTTTTTTCTGAAAGACGGTCGTTTACATGCTGGAGGCCATGGCCTGCAGCCGCTTGATCCGTTCTTCGGTCGGCGGGTGCGTACTGAACAGATTGGCCATTTTGGAGGTGGAAAAGGGGTTGATGATGAACATGTGCGCGGTGGCTTCGTTGCCGTGGTGCATGGGAACCTGGCGGCTGTAGGATTGGATCTTCTGCAGCGCGTTGGCCAGGGCCAGAGGCTTGTGGCTGACTTTGGCGCCGGTCTGGTCGGCCAGGTATTCGCGCGAACGCGAGATGCCCATCTGGATGAGCATGGCGGCCATGGGCGCAACCAGGGCGATGAGCAGCGCGGCCAGCGGGTTGGATCCGCCTTCGTCGTCGTCTCCGCCGCCGATGCCGAAGATGGCGGCCCACTGGGCCATGGAGGCCAGGTACATCACCACTGAGGCCATGACGCCCGTGATGCTGGAGATCAGGATGTCGCGGTTTTTGATATGGCCGAGTTCATGGGCCAGCACGCCGCGCAGTTCGTCCGCGTCAAGCAGCCGCATAATGCCCTGGGTCACGCAGACCACGCCGTGCTCCGGATTGCGGCCCGTGGCAAAAGCATTGGGCGTTTCCTCCGGCACGATGCAGATGCGCGGTTTGGGAATGCCCGCGTTGTGGGCCAGTTCGGCAACAATGCTGTGCAGGGCGGGCGCGTCGACCGCGTCGACCTCGCGCGCGCGGTACATGGACAGCACGATCTTGTCCGAGAACCAGTAGCTGCCCACGTTCATGGCCAGGGCCAGAAACAGGGCGATAAACAGCCCGATGCGGCCGCCGAAGGCGCCGCCGATGAAGATGATCAGGGCCGTCATCAGCCCGAGGAGAAGTACGGTCTTGATCTGACTAGTCATAAAAGTTCGCTCCTTGCGTGTATTGTTCGCTTTTTCGATAGGTGTAATACGCCCGCCAGGGAAGTCAAGCGTCCGGGAACACACGTAATGTTCTTGTCATATTTTGTACGGATCAGGATGAGGCTTGACAGGGCCAAGGCCTTGCGCGTAATAATTTCAATTCACTCACTGGCCCCGTAGCTCAGCAGGATAGAGCACCAGATTCCTAATCTGGGTGTCGCAGGTTCGAATCCTGCCGGGGTCACCAGCATCACTTTCGCAAACAGCCTAAGGGGGCTACGCCAAGAGCAGGGGCACCCCTCCGGAAGGGCATCTCCTCCAACCGATTTTATCGTCAGATCATCCGCATTATACCTTGACCCGCAGCCGGTAGTTTTCGAAGTTTCTGAATCCGTACGCCTGTCGCTGGATCAGTTTCATTCCCACTCCATTTTTGTCCTGGCGTGTTTTGCTGTTTCATGAGAATACATGATAATCAAAACGTAACAGTCACAATTTTTGAATATGGGTGCTATGCTGGATATTATAACCGTTTCTCCAGATAAGATGCCTATGCGTCTTTTGCTTGAAGCCGATCCGTCTGAAAACAATGTTAAACGATATCTTAAGGAATCCTTGTGTTATCTAGCCCTGGAATCAGGCGCTGCTGTCGGCGTGTGTGTGCTGGGAAGTATTAATGAAGGCACTCTGGAACTGTATAACATTGCAGTTTGCCCCAGCCTTCAGAGACAAGGAATTGGTACGGCTCTGTTGCATCATGTGATTGAAGAAGCAAGATCCAAAGGCATCGGGCGTATTGAGTTGGGAACGGGCACTTTTGGATATCAACTAGCGTTTTATCAGCGTGCTGGCTTTCGAGCGGAGGGAGTAATCAAGGATTTTTTTGTCGACAATTATAATGAGCCCATTTTTGAAATGGGCATTCAACTCAAAGATATGCTGCGATTGGTGCTCGTGTTGTAAAGCACCCTCCGTCACGCCGGAGGCCGAGGGGGCGAGTCCCTTCGGCTCCGCCATCGAAAGTAACCCCGCACAGGGGGTCGCTAAAGGGCCATGAGGTTTTTATTGCTCCCGGTCTTTTCCCTGTCCGAACCGCCTTTGTAAATAAATTGTAACAGCCGCCGGCTTCACTTGCCCGATGCGGCGGAACATGTGAAAAGGGCTCCATGAAGTTCGTTTCTATGGTCTGCAAGCAAACAACCTGCGCTGTTGCGGCGGCGTAAGCAAAGGAGAGAATCCCATGCGTTACACAGGTCTGTTTTTGGTGTTGCTGGCTCTGTTGCTGGTTTCCGGTCTTGCCCTGGCCCAGTCTGGAGGGGATCCGGGACTTTCAAACGGTGCGATTCCCTACATGAGCGCCGGGGTCGGCGAAGACAGGTCGAGCCCCACGCCTCAAGGGCCCGACCCCTGGACAGTGAAGATGGTTTTTGCGGAACAAAAGAGCCGCTCCTATGTCAGCGACGTGGACGTCGTGATTACGGATGCTCAAGGAAAAGAGCTGGTCAACGCTTTTTCCGACGGCCCCTGGTTTTTGGTGAGTCTGCCCAAGGGCATTTACGAGCTGCAGGCTACCTATGAAGGTGCAACGGTAATGCAGCATGTTGAGATCTCGAACGAAAAAATGAAAACCCTCTACTTTTTGTTCGATGTCGGCGATTCCTGATCTCTTACCGTAGTGGTTACATTACACGCTCCGCCATCCGGGAGGCGTGGCCGCGCCTCCCGGATGGCGGATTTCCATTATTTTATTGGGGATCTTTCGAGAATTTCCCACGGGCCCGAAAAAAATTACCGAAAAAAGGGCAATTGTCCAAAATCGGACAAAAATTCACTTCAAAACAGTCCGTCTCTTCATTTTTGTCGTAAAATCTCCAATAGGCATAAAACTGACAACTCGCCCCCGGCAAGCGCCCAAGACCCAGTCCACAGGTTGTATATCTATATTTGTTTCAGTTGGCTTATTAATTGCATTAAAATATTCAAAGATGTCCTGCCGGCGATCTCTTGGAATGTTGAAAGAACTATCGCCATAGTACCGCAGGCATGTTAGAATGTCGTAAATCTGGAGAAAGAAAGTAGGGAGACGTATCATGAGTAGGAATTGGCCGGTAATCATTACGGCTAAGGATTGTCCGTACTGTGTAGCAGAGGTAATGTGCAAGCATCCTAAAACGCAAGGTCCGTGTGCTCTGGGGTATTGTCCGGCGCTCGGATTTGAGGTGCATAAGCAGCTGTTGAAGCAACGTGAGCAACTTCAGCCCACTATTGAGACAAGGAGCATAACCAAAAATGGTCCTTACAACGAGGTGTAGGCATGGAGTTATTGGCCCGAAATTGATCTGTTCAGACATTTTGGGCCTTTTCGTCTCTCGCCTCAATCTATCGAAAATTGCTAAATAATTTTTTTTATTCGCGTCCAGAGGCGTTCCCTTGGCGAGGGGGGTGGGGGCGAGGAGCCCCCACGATGTTTTTTCGACATATCCAAAGAACAGAGCCTGTTTGAACTTTTTCTGGTCCAAAGCACACAGGATTTTCTATCTATACATTTTTTCCCTTGCCCGCGCGCGGCTTTTCCTCTAGGTTCAGTGCGTTTTCGCACCTTTTGCTTTGGTTGTCCGGAAATGTTAATCGCACGAAATCAATCCGATATTGCCTTAGACCTTACTCCTGGAACCTGTGTCACCATCGGGAACTTTGATGGCGTTCACAAAGGCCACCAGGAGCTTATCAACAGGATAATTCATCAGGCCCGGATCAAGGGACTGCTCAGCGCTGCAATCACTTTTGATCCGCACCCGTTGCGCGTTCTTGTCGGACCGCGCACCCCCCCGTTTATCACGGTTTTGCACCGCAAGCTCGAGCTGCTGGCCACCATGGGGCTGAACATGACGGTGGTGCTGGAGTTCACCAGGGCCATGGCCGCCCTGGCGCCCGAAGAGTTCGTCAAGCGTTATCTTGTGGACATGCTGCATATGAAAGAGCTTGTGGTGGGCTATGATTATTCCTTCGGCAAGGGCAGAAAAGGCAACTTCGAATCTCTCAGCGAACTGGGCCTAAAGTACGGATACGATGTGGAACGGCTGGACCCGGTGATCATCAACGACGCCATCGTCAGCTCCACCCGTATTCGGGACATGATCCGCGCCGGCGATGTCTGGGGCGCCCGCCCTCTGCTCGGGCGGTTTTATGTGCTGCGCGGACCGGTGATCAAAGGACGCGACAGGGGGGGCCGCTTGCTGGGGTTTCCCACGGCCAACCTGTCCCCGGAAAACGAGCTTGTTCCGCAGTGCGGCGTCTATGTGGTTTGGGCGCAGGTGGAAGCCGACTATTATCCCGCGGTGGTCAACATCGGCTACAACCCGACTTTCAATAACGAACAGATGAGCATAGAAGCCCATTTATTGGATTTTTCAGGCGACCTCTACGATTCCCACCTTCGTCTGCATTTTGTGCAGCGTCTTCGGGGCGAGAAAAAGTTTTCCGGCATCGAGGAACTTATCGCTCGCATCAAGGAAGACATTGCATTGGGCAGACGGATTCTGGCTGCGCCCGATGCGCAGTTGTAAGCCGTCATTATTTTCAGGCGCGCTCCATAGCGTCCCAACGCGACAGGTATAGCCCTTATGGTACAGTCAGAACTCTCCTCAGCGGAGCCCGAGCGGCGCCGGTTCAAAAAACGGAAATTACTTGCCTGGCCTTTCACCAGGCTCTGGTCGGAAATCGTCTCCTCCTATAAAAATGTTCCAGGCGTCCGCTGGCTGCTGCTGGGCATCTGCGTAGGGGTAATTGCCGGTTTCGCAGCAGTCTTCTTTTTCTATTCCATCGAACTGCTCAAACATTTTTTTCTGCATACCCTTGCGGGGCTGAGCATGCCCGCGCCCGCGGGCGAGTCCATGTTCGAGGAAGAGGGCGGGGCTCCCGGCGTGCCGCGTTTGTGGGTCATTCCCATCCTGACCTGCGCGGTGGGGATATTGACTGGCTGGCTGGTCAAGAAGTTCATTCCGGATTCGATGGACGGCGGCACGGACGGCACCGATTCCATGATCAAGGCCTTTCATCAGCGGGGCGGTGTGATCCGTCCGCTCGTACCGGTCATCAAGGGGCTGACCGCGGTGCTGACCATCGCCACGGGCGGCAGCGCCGGCCGCGAGGGGCCCATTACGCAGATCGGCGGCGGCATCGGCTCCTGGCTGGCCATGAAGCTGCATCTTTCGGCGCGCGAACGGCGTATCATGCTGCTGGCAGGCGCCGCGGGCGGATTGGGCGCCATTTTCCGCGCTCCCATGGGCGGCGCGCTCACGGCCATAGAAGTGATTTATCTCGAGGATTTCGAAACCGAGGCCGTCCTTCCGGCGGTCTTTTCCTCGGTCGCAGCGTACACGATTTTCACCTTGTTTTTCGGCAGCGCGTCCATGTTCGGCATTCCGGAATTTCAGTTCCGCGACGTACGCGAGCTACCGTTTTACATTGTTCTTGCCCTGGTCTGTTCGATTTCGGGCTGGGTCTACGTCAAGAGTTTCTTTTTTATCAAATACAAGATTTTCAAGAAGATCAACGACAGGTTCGGCCTGGTCGTCACCACCGGGCTCGGCGGCCTGGCCATGGGCCTGCTGGGCATGTGCTTTCCCTACGTGCTCACCGGCGGCTACGGCTGGCTGGAAGAAGCCATCCAGGGCAACCTGACCGTGACGCTGATGATCAGCATCATCCTGGTCAAGATCGTGGCCACTTCCGTGACCATCGGCTCGGGCATGAGCGGCGGCATGTTCGCCCCGGCCCTGTTTGTGGGCGGTCTGAGCGGCGGGCTGGTGGGCTACGTGTCCAATTTTTTCTACCCCCATATAGTCACGCAGCCCGGAGGGTACGTGCTGGTGGGCATGGCCGCCTTTTTCGCCGGAGTGGCCAACGCGCCCATAGGTCCGCTGCTGATGGTCTGCGAATTGACTTCCGGGTACGGGCTGCTGGCGCCGCTGATGCTCGCTTCCGCACTTTGCCTGGTCCTCAACCGCAAGATTTCATTGTACGAGTACCAGCTGGACAACAAGTTCGATTCGCCCGCGCATATTGCGGACTCCACCATCAATATTCTGGAAGGCCAGCAGGTCAAGGACTTTTATACGCCCGGGCTGGTGGTGGCGGTGCAGGAAGGTACGCGTTTTCAGGAATTGGTCAGCATTATTACCGAAAGCAACGAATTCAATTTTCCGGTCATGAACCAGCAGGGCAGTTATACGGGCTTGCTGGCCGTCAACGACATCCGCAAGGTGCTGTTCGAAGACGAGGCCCTCAAGGATCTGTTCATCGCCAAGGACATTGCGCGCAAACCCATGCACGTCCGGCCGGACTACGACCTGTATACGGCGCTGATGAAATTCGTGAGCACGGACCTGGACATGATCCCTGTCCTGGATGCGGATAACGAACTCATCGGCAGCCTCAAACGGGAAGACGTCTTCAAAGCCTATTCCATGTCCATCGACGCGCTGGACAATTTGAAATAGTATGCCCGGCGGCTTAAGGACCTTTTGGAAATGTGGCTATTGCCTTTGCTCCGCAAGGGAAACGTCGTGGGGCTGCCCGCCCCACGCCCCGGCCAGGGGGACGCCCCTGGACGCGAATAACTCAACAATATATCTGAAAAATTGTCTGGAAAGGGGAATTTGGAGGGAAGAAACTCTTTCGTTTACCCCTCATTATGCCGTTTGTTTCGCCTGCTTGGCTGAGCTGAGGCAATAGCCACATTTGGAAAAGGTCCTTTGGCCGCCGGAGGCATGCTATTTCAATATCAAATTGCTTTAGCCCGGCAGTCAGGCGTGTGTTCAGGCGCGCAGGACCAGGTTCAGGCCGATGCCGATCAGGAGCAGCAGGACCATCTTGCGGAAAGTCGCTTCGGAAGCGCGTTCGCGGATGCGCGTCCCCCAGGTGATGCCCGCCAAGACGAGCGGAATGCCCACCAGCGCCAGCAGCATCGCCTGCCAGGTGATCAATCCCATATGCGTCAGACCGGCCAGCATGAACAGGCTGGAGATGGTGAACGAAGTGTTGATGACCGCCACGAGCAGATTTTTGTCGATCTGCAGGCCCAGCAGATAGGGCAGAATGGGCATGACCTGCGAACCTGTGAGGCCGTTGACGAAGCCGGTGACCAGTCCGACGGGCAGAAAAAGTTTCCGCCGCAGGGCCGGCGGTACGATGATGTCTCCCTTGCGCAGCGCCCAAAGTCCGTAGACGACCATCACCACGCCCAACACGGTGCGGGCGGTCTGGCTTTTGACCGATCCCAGCAGCCACAGCCCGGCGAGCAGGCCGCAGACAGCGAAAAAATACAGCGGCCAGAACCTGAGCAACGCTTCCTTGATGCGTCCCGAGTTCCAGATCACCAGCGCGTTGCTCGAAAGCGACGGCAGCATGATCAGCGGAATGGCCAGTTTGATGTCGATGAAACAGGTCAGGATGCCCAGGCAGAGTGTGGAAAATCCCAGGCCGGTCACGCCTTTCATGAACGACGCAAAGAGAAAGGACAACAGAATGGCGGAGATCAGGTGAATGTTCACAAAGCGCTCGCTGGTTGCGTTGGTTGGACGCCGGGTTGCTGCATTGCTGTCGTGAACGGATCGTACGCTTTTTAGAAGAAATAGGCCAGGGCCCCGTGCTCCCACAAGATCCGCAGGCCGATCAGGAGCAGCACAAATCCGCCGATGCATTCGGCATATTTGCTTATCCGCCGGGCACGGGCGACTGTTTTGCCGAAATACAGCCCGGCCGCGGTGAGCGCCAGGGCCACCACGCCGATGACGCAGGCCGGCCACCAGACGGAGATCCCCAGCATGGAGAGGCTCAGGCCCACGGCCAGGGCGTCGATGCTCGTTGCCACGGAGAGCATGATCAGCGTAAGCCCTTTTGTGGGGTCGCCCTGGGCGCCTTCCTCTTCCGCAAAGGATTCGCGAATCATTTTAAAGCCGATGTACCCGAGCAGCACAAAAGCGATCCAATGGTCGTACTGCTCGATGGCGTCCCGGAAGGTCAGGCCCAGAGTCCAGCCGATGACGGGCATCAGCGCCTGAAACAGGCCGAAATGCCACGAAAGCCGGAACATCTGGCGCGGACTCACGGTTTTCAGGGACACGCCGGTGGCGACCGCCACGGCAAAGGCGTCCATGGCCAGAGCCAGGGCAATGATCAGAAGTTGTGAAAAATCCATAGGCCTTTCAAAAGGTGTGGCGCAGGGCCGCACCCGAGTTGTCCTGTTGTGATTGGTAGAGAACCCGGTTAGCGTATACCAGTGGTGCTGGCAAGCCACTTTATGCTTAGGAAGCCGATTGTCGGGAACTATCCGGGAAGGGCGCTCGCAGCATTTCTCCAGCGCGAATACATTTTTTGGCACTTTTGGTCTTGCCGTACGTCTATTGATAGGAGTGGAAACAGCTCAACGGCCCGGTTCAGCGGCATTCGCCGCGGTTCCGCCAAAGGCGCGGCTTCCTCATAACTCAGTGCAGAAAAAAGGGACACTGTTCCGCATTGAAACCGTCTAAGGCAAAGCAACCCGGAGCGATTGTCCGGCATACCTTGTGGAAGGAAATTCATGCATACCCCGTTGAACAAAAAAAACATACGCCCGGCCGGCGGTTTCACCTTGATAGAAATCATCGCGGTTCTCGCCACGTTGGGGGTTCTGGCTGCAATGGCGGCGATGGCCGTTCAGACGGATCGGGAAGATCTCAGCTCCGCCCTGAACACCTTCCGGGCGAATCTGCGCTATGCGCAGGCTCTGGGCGTTGCCCAGTCCCATCTTTCGGACAAAACATCTTCGGGCAACACAGTGGTCTGGGGACTGTCCTGCGAAGGCACTTCGTACACGCTGCAATTCGATGGCGATGATCAGGATTTGGTCAAACTTCCCGGCTCCAGCGACGCAACCATCAGTTTGCCGGAGGGTGTGCAATTCAGCAGTACTTCGAATATCCACTTCAACTATCGCGGACAACCGATGAGCAGTACGCAAACATTGCTTGATAATGATTTGGCGATCAAAATGAAGACAGACAATACCGAGCAGACCGTGACGGTTGTCGCGGATACGGGGTTTGTCCAATGAACAAGCGTATAATTTTAAGTCAATCCGGTTTTACCATGATCGAGCTGATTCTGACCCTGGTTCTGGCCGGTATTGCGGGGGCTATGATCCTCCCTCTGTTTCAGTCCGGGGTCATCAACAGCGGGACACCCGTTTACCGCCTGGAAAGCCTGGCTCAGCTGGAAGCCACCATGGCGAATATCAGCGCGGCCGTACGGCAGCCGTCCACAACCACCAGCGAGCAGAATCCCTACCAGTATCGCAATGAAGAAGATGCTGGTAACCCCACAGCCGGGGGGATGCAAAAATTGAAAGAAGCCATTGATAACTCGGCGACATTCAGCCAATGGGTGCCTGCGGGGGCTTCGATTACGGCGACGACCGTGGGGCCGCTCAAATTGGGACAGTATGCGTCGCCCTCTGCGATCAGCGGTGCTTATGACCAGAATTATGTGCTTCAGGTGACCCTGACGGCTTCCGACGGAGCAACCCTGACGCATTATTTTTGCGAAGGATCAAACTATCAGGTAACTCCGGACGGCGGCTGGGGAGGGGACGCTTCATGAAGTCTGTTTTGAAAACGCGGCAGTCAGGTTTTACGGTTATCGAGCTGATACTCTCGCTGGTTATTCTGGGGATTATCGCCGCCATGGGGGCATTGGGGTTTACCGATGCGGTCAGGGGGTATCTGTTCGGTGTGGATAATGCCAATATCGCGGGCAAAGCCCAGGCCGCCCTGGACAGGATGACGCTGGAATTGACCCACATTGATTTTTGGAATGACAGTACGTCCAAAAGACAAGACGGCGTCACGGATTCAAAATCCTCCTCCATTACTTTTGCCGTCGATTTTGGAGACGACCGGGCCTCGGATGCCAGCGTGACTCTTGCTTACAATGATTCGCAGGGCACGGTCACCTTGAATACGGGCTCCAATGACCGGATTCTGGTGGACGACGTCACGGATTTCGAATTGGCCTATTATGACAATCCCTCGGACACGACCGGCAAGAGCACCTATACCTCCGGAGATACCATGTGCATCGGCATAACCCTGGAATTGACCGGAGCCAATGGCAGGGCTGTCACTTTTACCACCAGGGTCGTTCCCATGTTCAACCTGCCCTATGCGGCGCCCACCTCCTGAACGTAATAATAAGGAGTTCAGCCATGCTGACCACAACGCGTCATATACCGGATCCGGACAAGAGTCGGTCCGCTCAGGCCGGTTTTTCAATGTTGTTTATTATCGGTGTGATTCTGGCGCTTTCCACGCTGAGTGCCGGCATACTCTCCATGTCCACGTCTTCACTATATACCGAACTGAATGCCCTGTCCTTTGCCCAGGCGCGGTCCGTGGCGCTTTCCGGGTATACCTACGTCCAGCAGTTCAAGGAGGACTATGACGAACTCGAGGGAGTGACCATCCAAGTGGATTCCGCCAGTCAGTTCACAATAGGCGACGACATGCGCCAACATCAGGATTCCGAGGGGAATCTCTGGATGGAGGTCGAAATCACCGGTACGGTGCATAAGGGCACGGCCAACGAGGCCAATTACGTTCTGGACAGGTCTTTTCAACCCGAAGACCAGGGCGCCATCACCTTTGCGGACAACTGGGAGGATTTCAAGGCCATTACCCCCAGCAACAATACCACGCCGATTACCAAAAACGACGACAAGACCTTCACGATCGGCAATAATCAAAATTACGCGTTCGGCGCTTTTTATTACATGGGCACCAAAAGGCTCAACTGGGGCGACAACGAATGTACGACCGGCGAGTGCCAGTTCAAACGCGGATTTCGGTTGTTTTTTGTCAGTGATTACGAAACAAGCAATGCGGACGGTATTGTGTTTACCTGGTTCAATGCGCAGGCAGATGCGGGCTCCTACCACGGAAATGATTGTGAAGATTATTATGCGTTTTTCAACTCGGGTGTGAGCTGCAGCAGTTTTACGGATTCGAACAATCCCATCTATGTGTCCGTTTACAACGCCTGTAGCGACAGCTCGAACTGCACCTTGTACGCTTCGGTCGGCGGTGATTCGCAGCACGGCGAAATGATCGGCTATGCCGGAGACGGACGTTATTATCAAAGTTATAATTCCTCCGGGTACAGTACGCTCAAGGGCTGGCTCGACCCTGAGCAAAACGGCATTCAGCCTCCAAAAATGGGAATCGAATTCGATAATTTTTATAATTCCGCCTCCAGTATTTGTAATAGAGGGGTTGTGGCACCTCCCCAATCCGGTACGCGTAATGATCCGGGCTCCAGCGGCAATGCCTCGCATGTGGCCTATGTGTTTGGTCCTTCCGGAAACTCAGTGGGTGGCCCCAGTCTTGCTAATCTCCGGGTAGAGTTTTAGCCCGCCACAAAAGAAGTAAATCGCTGTTTTGAAATGCTCCTTATTGCTGTAGCCACAAGCTCGGCGTTTGATGGACATGATCTTGCTGTTCAGCCCCTCCGCAACAGCGTTTGTCACGCGATGCCGACAAAAGGTCACGATGTTGTCCATGTGATCCATGAGCATGTTCGCCACTTTGCCCATAGGCTCGAGCTTCGAGCGTTTGGCCCAAGAACACCATTTCTTCAGAAAACGCTTGGCCCACCCAACAGACAGATAGTCCCACAGTCCGCGAAGACTCTCTTTCATGGCCCAGGCTTTGCCCGTCTTCAGATTCGATTTCTTGAGTTCCTCCAGGCGCGGTCGTTGGGAGTCCGAGAGGTTCTCCTCAGCGTATAACCACAAGTATCTGCTGCCTTTCAAAATTTCGTTTGCTTCAGCCATCAGCGCCTTATGTTCCTGGCGGCGTACTTTATCCACGGCTTCCCCTACATGCTGCATGATGTGGAAACGGTCGAATACGATTTTACCTGCTGCATCGGGTACGTTTTCCTTGGTGGCCAGGAAGTATGCCGGCCACATGTCCATTGATACAGCCTTGATTGCCTTGAGCTGTTCGTCGTTCAACTGTTTGTAATATTCTTCAAGGCTTGCCTTTTTGCGTTCCTCGGCAACATATTCAACCGTACCTCGCAGCAAGTCGCAGACAACCGTCATATAGCTATGTCCTTTCCGGAAAGCCTTTTCGTCGACTCCGATGTAGCTGATTTTGCGCTGTTCCTTTCGTGCCATGCCTCGTCGGACAGCTCTTTCCATAACGCCCCAAGCCTGATCCCATGAGATACGCATCAGTTTGCGGGCGCCTTCGACAGTCGAGCATTCTTTCAGAACATCGATGATCAACCTTTCCATGAGCAAGGTAAAACGCGAACCAGGCTCCGCCCAAAAGACCTTGACCTGCTTGACGCCATGCTCGGGGCAATTCACTCGGGGGATCCTTGCATGGATGAAGGTTTTGAACTGGCACGTATCCAAATGCCGCCAAATCCTTTCTTCCACATGATCCCGGCAAGTCAGTTCCTTGCCGCATTCCGGACAAGTCCAAAGCACCTTGCTCTTATGCTCGAGCCAAATATCCACACGGCCTTCAGACGTTTTCAAGTCAACTTTGTCTACAAACCAAGGGCTCTTGACACCCAAAATCTGTCCGTAAAGATCAACATCTCTCATCGGCGATCTCCTCCTGGAAATCGCCTACATTATGCCGCTACCCACGACAAACCCGGAAGGACCATGTGTTTTGGGGCATGTCGGATGATGATATAAATACGTATAACACTGCCCAGGATGATCAGGAGGATTACTATTTGCTGTGCGGTGCATACGATGCAATGAATCAGACGGGACAAACGTGTAAAAACTATGAGTATCAGTGGAAGTGTACCGGTTGGGGCAGGAATAGAAAGTGTAAGTGGCAATGGGTATGTACTGAGTATGAGTATGAGTACGAGTATTCCTATTATACGGTATCCAGCGCATCTAACGGTCTTTCCGCGGGATCATCGAGTCTGGCGGGCTCGTATACGTATGACGACAACCGGCACGGGGTTGGCACCAATCCTGCCAAGAACGATTCTGATGGATTGATATACTACAGTGGCGTAAACTGGGCGGGCAATCCGTTTGCTTTTCGCGCTGAGGTGGAAAGAGATCTGGTGAAGAACGGGGACGGTACCTATGACTATACAATCACGTCCTGGTTGAAATATTGTAGTACTCCAGACTGCAAAGAATATTTTGATGATGATTATTATACGGATAATCCCAGTGCGAATTCTGATAATTTGTACTTCTCTGACACAAGCCGATTTTTGTGTCATGATGCATCTGACGACAAATGCGACAGTGGAAAGGTCAATACCCCCACACTTGAATATACAATAGCATTGACTCAAGAGGAACATGAACGGTTTGATACCATGATGTTCGGGTTTACTGAGGCAACTGGCGGTTCAACGCAGACAGCGACGTATTCCGAGTTCATTCTGCAGTTCATCAAAGACAATGACTATAACTATAGCGGACACGCAATAGATAACAGACGCCGGGTGCATAACCGTAAAATTTATTGACGAAGAATGGAGTGCTTATGAAATATTATAAGACATTGCTGCCAATGGTTGTTGCGCTGGCAATCTTGCTGGGCAGCGGCGTGCTGCAGGGCATTGCCTGGTGTGCCAACTCCATCTGCACCACCTGCGGGGACAGCAACAATCAAAACAGGGATTTCGATACGGCCTTGATGGGGGGAGCAGCCGTTGGCGCATCCGCATCCTCCTCCCAGACTCCCGCCTCCTCCTCGCAAAGCAGCACCCCGAGCGGTTCGAGCCGGAACTATGTGAAAAAGGGGAGCGGTTCCGAATAAAAAGAAAGGCGGGCGCTGGTGATCTTTTTTCCAGCGCCCGTTTGTTTGTGTAGCCTCTTTAATGTCGCCCGGAAAAAGGGCGGCCGTTTCGCATTTATGCGCCGGTTGCTTTGCGCCAGCCGGTTTGAGGCAGGCGGCGCAGCAGATCTCCCAGGAACAGGCAGATGACCAGGCCGCCGCCCATGTAGCCGATCAGGCCGAGGGCCAGAGCGCTGGCGCCGGCGGTCAACTGGACCTGCAGCGCGTTGAGCGCGAGGCAGAGCATGTAGCCCGTGAGCGTCAGATACAGTGCGCGGGCGACCTTGCGTCCGCGTCTGAGCAGCAGCACGCCGCAGAGCCCGAACAGGAGCGCCGAGAGCAGCGCGATACGCGGCTGGCGCCAGATCCAGTCCGGAAGACCGGCGGTTGTGACGTCGGCCAGGGCGAGATGCATACAGACGCCGATGACGCAATAGAACAGGGCAAAGGCGATGAAGACATAGCCCAGCCCCTGTGCGGAAAGCGTTTGCAGGGATGAGGGGCCGGACACCGGACGGGCTGCGGGCAATGCGGCGATACGCGCCATGACCTCGTCGGTAAGGCCTTCAGGCGGCTGAGTGGGGGTGGAGCCCCGCGCCGCGCGGGCCGTTTTTATCAAGGAGCGCATCCGGGCGTATTTGCGCCTGGCTTCCGGGGTGGCGTCCAAGAGCGTCCGCAGGGCCTGGGTTTCCTGCGGCGTAAGCGCGGTGTTGTTTTCCAGAAGGGCCTTTTTGAGTAGTTTGTCGTTTTTGTTCATGAGACGTCCTCCTCCGAATCCCATAGTTCCGCAGGGTAGACAGCCTGCAGCTTTTCAAGCGCCTGATAGACCCGTTTTTTGGCGGCATTTTCCGAGATGCCGCAAATGCGGGCCGTATCGCGAAAACTGAGTTCCTGAAAAAAGCGCAGTATCACTACTTCGCGGTGTTTTACCGGAAGCGCAAGCAAGGCTTTTTCCAACCACTGCTTTTGCTCCTGCAGCAACAGTTCCGTACCTGGCCCTGGTGACGCGGAAGGTACGGACGTAATATCATACATTGTATCCTGTTTTCGCAATTTACCGCAACGGAGAAAATCACGAATGTTGTTCAGGCAGATGGTATAGAGCCAGGAATAGAAGGATGAGCGTCCGGAAAACGAATGGAGCTTGGTATAGGCGCGGTAAAAAGTTTCCTGAACCAGATCGTCCGCTTCTGCGCTGTTGCCCGTCATCCGCAACGCAAGGGCGTACAGAGGTGCTTTGTAGGCATCCACAAGAGCGGCGTAGGCATTGGTGTCGCCTTTGCGAATCTGTCGGATGATTTCTGCTTCCTGCAACAAATCGGGCACGCTGTATCCTTTATCCTTGTTACGATAGACGGATCCTCGCAGAAAAAGGGCCGAAAAAAAAGATCGGATCCGCGTATGTTGCAGAGTGAGCATACCATGAAATTTGCTCCAAAAGCGGATAAAAAAACACTTTGTTAGAAAAAATTTAAAAAATCTGTTGACTTTTTTCAGCCACTTACTGTATTGAAATGAAAAATGTTTAAATCTGGTCGTATGATTGCAGCATAAAGTGAAGCGGGAGCGCCACAGGGGAAAAGAGAAGAGACGATACGCGCCCCGCGGATTGAAAACCGGGCCATACGACAAGCCAGGGAGCAAAAGATGGCTGGAGGCAAGGGGACATCGACAGACAGGCTGCTCGGATTGATTCGGAGTAAAGGCCAGTCCGGCAAATCTGGTAAGGCAGGGCCTGCCGGCGGGCAGGCCGGGGCAAAGACTCCCGGCAAGGCCGCTAATTCCGCTTCTGCTGATGCGCCGGCAGGGGCTGTGCGTCCGCCGTCGCAAAAGAAGCCGTCTCCCGCAGGCAAGGCAAATGTCAAATCCGCAGCTGCCGGAAGGGCTGCGCCTCCTTTATCTCCGCCGCAGCATACTGCAGGGCAAGCAGGCAAGCCGGAAGCTGCTTCGCAAACATCCCGTCCG
The DNA here is from genome assembly GCA_963677785.2 of Desulfovibrionaceae bacterium. Taxonomy (GTDB): domain Bacteria; phylum Desulfobacterota; class Desulfovibrionia; order Desulfovibrionales; family Desulfovibrionaceae. The sequence continues at coordinate 3,448,322 of CAXXDH010000003.1, forward strand.
CAGAATCCGCCCGAAAAGCCCATAGAGAAGGTTCCCCCTGTTCCGCCGGATATTTCCGGTTTGCCGGTTCAGGGCGGGCATAATCAGGAAGGGGAAAAAGAATCGCCTGCCAAAGAAACCAACGGCAAAAAAGAGAAGAAATTTTCGCTGGGCTTGGGCAAGGGGAAAAAGAACGAACAAAAGGGCTCGGTTCAAGGGAGCGGAAAAAAGCGAAAAGGGAAAAAAGAGGGGGGCGAAGCAGTCAGGAAGGCAGCGAAAAAGCGTTTGCCTTTTTCTTTTGCCCAGAAAGGCAGCGGCATTGTCATTGGCGTGGATTTTGGCCCGGAAAGCCTGCGTATGGCCAAGGTGTCCAACGCCGGTGGGCGTCAAAAACTTTTGGCTTACAAACGGATCCCGTATGATCCGGCAATGATGCCGGGATCTGCGGAGTTTGTTTCGTTTCTTCGCGACAAGCTGCGCAGTTTCGTCAGAGGGACTCGAAAGCCGCAGATCTGGTCGCTTGTCTCTTCCGCCAAGGCCGAGCTTTGGCATATCACCATTCCCAAGGTCCCGCGCCGGCAGATAGTGGAAGCGGTCTACTGGTCGGTAAAAAAAGAAAAGCAGTTTGAAGAAAGCGAATTTCTGCTCGATTTTGATGTCGTGGGGGACATTTCCGAAAAAGGCGTTCCCAAGCTTGCGGTAACAGTCTGCCTGGTGCCGCGGGCGCAGGTGGATGAGGCCGCCAATCTGTTTGCCAAGGCCGGATTCAAGCTGCACGGACTGGCTATCGCGCCCATCGCTCTGCAAACGCTTTTTCGGTCGAATTGGATTCAAACCGAAGCAAGCACCTGCGCCAACTTGTACGTGGGACGCAACTGGTCCCGAATCGATATTTTCGACAAGAGCAACCTGGTGTTGAGCCGCGGTATCAAGGCCGGCGTCAACAGCATGGTTGAATCGCTGGTGGATAATTACAACCAGCAGCATGGCGCCGACGACATTGGTTTTTCAATCGATACTTCGTCCGGTGACGCGCCGGTGATTTCCATGGAGCTGGACTCGGATGAAGACCTGACGCTTGATTTGTCCGATGATTCCGCTGAAGCGCCTCCCAAGGCGGCGGAGAAGATGGATCTCAAGCAGGGAAAACTTGTTTTGTTTTCCAAGTTGCTGGGAACGCCGACAAAGGTTGCCGGCCCCGGAAGCGAATTGACCGACCGGGAAGTGCTTGATCTGGTTCTCCCCTCGATTGAACGCCTTGTCCGGCAGATAGAGCGTACGTTTGAGTATCACTCCACCACAATGGGCAACGACCCGGTGGAACAGGTATTTTTCTCCAATGTGATCTGTACGAACAAGCTTCTGCTGCAATATATTTATTCGCAATTGGGAATAGAGTCATTGGTTCTGGATCCGTTGCATCCGGACAACCCGAACATGGGCCGTGTCGCCAGTCCGGATTCCGCAGTTGAACGTTTGGAGTACAACCTTGTCATTGCGTTGTCTCTAAGCGTGGACGCCCTGACACCCAACTTTTTGTTTACGTATAAGGACCGGGAAAAGGTAAAACAAAGCCAGCTGATTGATAAGCTGATTTATGTAGCGACCATTTTTCTGCTGGTGGTTCTTGCCGGGGTGTACATGTGGCAGGGAGCTAAAATCAAGGATGCCAATGTGGAATTGGCGTCATCGAAGCGCAATTTGGCCATGTACAAGCCGAAAGTTACGGAAGAAATGCTTAAGGGCATGGCTGAAAAGCTGAACGAGAAAAATCGCAAATTGAAAATGGCCAGCCTTCGTTACCAAAGTTTGGGAGTGCTGGGAGAGATTTTTTCGTTAACATCCAAAAATATCAATATATTGAACATCAAAATGGATCTTGGCCCTTTTGTGCCGCTTCCGACGGATGACAGTGGCGATGGCAAACAAACAAAAAAATCCAATGCTAAGAAAAACGCAGGTAACAAGCTGATTATTCTCGAAGGATTTATTGAAGGACCGGATGCTGAAAAATTTGATGATGAGTTGACTCGCTACATCATCAAACTTGAAAATTCCGTTTTGTTTACCGTGCCGATAATTGATGAGAACAAGATTGAGAGATTTGGCGCACGCGGCGATGTGCTCCATTTTGTAGTTCATTTCAACACACCTTGAGGCGATTTCCGATGGCAAAAAAAACACTGCCCGTATCAAAGGAGACATTATATAAAATCGGAATTTGTGTCGGTATCCTGATCGTATTCATTTTATTACTTATTTTGCCGAGCATAACAAAAGAAAAACGACTCAAGCATGAGATATTGCAAGTCAAAGCGAATATTAAGCGCCAGGAAATACTTTTTCCAAAATATATGGCTATAAAGGCGAAATTAAATCAATCGATTGTCAAAAATTTACCTCTTCCGACCATAAAGGCTATCGGGGAAGAAGAAGTAAATACGGTAACCAGCCAGATAGGTCATCTGGCGACAAAAGTCAGTCTGACGGTCAATGAAGTAACTCCTGATCCGTATTCCTTGTCGCAGGTGACTGGAGTTCTGGGCGTAAATTGCGAGTTTTTTGGAAACTTTCAAAATCTGCACGCCTTTTTGATTTCGTTGGGAAGTGTAGATTCTTTGATCCATATTGAAAAGTTTGATGTGCAGGAAGGAAAAGGCGGCGTACTTTGTACCATGCGTTTGCTGCTCTCCGTTGCCACCGGTTGAGGAACTGTGCTCATGTTTTTATTGCAAACTTGTACGATCAATGAAGTTCAAGCATACAGGGTCACACACTAATCAGGTAGCAGAGCATGGAAAAGCGGGAAAAAGTTCTATTGGCAGTCATGTTGATTGGCTTGTTATTCGTCGGGCCGTATTATTTTTTGTCCGGCGGCAAAAAAGTCCCGACTGTTGCAGACCTTGTCAATAAAGAGTCATTGGATAAGGCAATCAAGGAAGTAGATACCATTTCTAAAAGGGACGTACTTTCCAAAGTGGAAATAACACGTTTGCAAAGAGCGGAAGCTCCTTGGCCTTTCAATCCTTTTTATGATCGAAATATGGATGTCGAGAAAGATCAGGATGTAATCCTGCAAATTCCGGATGGTGTTCGTATTGACTACACGGGCTATGTATCAGTGAACGGCGAGATGTACGCCATTGTCAGTAGTATGGAGTATCAGGTGGGGGATCATCTCGAGATAGCAGGTGCTGAAAATTTTATGATAACACATATCTATAAAAATAAAATTATTGTTGGTAAACTAGATAACAATGATAAAATGGTCGGTGAATTAGAAATTGGTATCAATGATGATGAATCCTTTTAAAGTATGGGTGCGGCTATGAGGAAGATATACACTCTGTGTGCTTTTGTAGTGCTGCTTCTTTTTTTGGGCTTACTGTTGACAGGGTGCAATAAGAGCAATAGCCCTTCCCAAAAGGATGCCTTTGTAGAAAAATGGCGCATGATAGCAAAACAATCCCAGGGGCATTCTCCTCCTGCACAATCTACACAGAATCCGGACGCGGATCCGCGCAACCTTGAAAATCCTGAAGGCTATGAAGATCTTGATACGCTCTTTGAAGAAAAAGAAGTCGATCGGCCGTTGCCCAAGACGTTAGTCAGTCTTGATATGCATAAAGCCAGTCTGGTTGCTGTGCTCAAGGCGTTGGCGCGGATTGTCGATGTCAGTATCATAATCAGTCCCACAATTGAGTTCAGTCAACGTTCGGTTGGGACGAAGCGTGTCTCTGGAAATCAGTCCCGAACGCAAGCCCAAATTCAACAGGCAATTGCTGCGGTAGGGCATCAGGGGCAAGCGCAAACTGAAAAAGAAGATAAATATATTGAACAAGTTGTGACCCTGCATGTCAACAACAAGCCTTGGGATGAAGTTTTTCTCGGCTTGATCAAAACACATGGGCTTTCTTTTCGCTGGCAGGGAGAAATTCTATCTGTCATAACAATTGATGATATTGTGAAAGATACGGTGATGCTGGCTGCAAAGTCCCGCCGGTTGATGCAGCAGGTGCTTGTCAAAAAGGCTGAACCCCGTATTACGCGTGTCATCAAAATTCGTTACAGCTCTGCTGCAAACATTGCTCAAACCATAAATACATTAGTGTTCAAATCCGACGCAAAGTCGTCTGGTGGAGGCAGTAAAGCTCAGAAGACCCGCAGTTCTGATGAATTTACGACATTGATACAACTCAATAAAGACAGCTTTGAAAGGGAATTTCGTGGAGTAGGCGAGGGAGAGGGAGAATCCGTTACCAGTGGGGATGCGGAAACCAAATTGATTTATAATGTTCCGGGGGACGTTTCCGTTGATACGGATACGAACACGATCGTTGTTCAGGCTCCCCGTTCGGTTATGAAAATTGTTTATTACCTCGTGAACAAGCTGGACAAGCCCCGAGCGCAGATACGAATAAAATGCTACATTATTGAGACAGACAGCGATACCATGCGGGAATTGGGCGTACAGTGGGGCGGTAACATGGATTATCAGAATTCCACCAACGACCGCACCATGTTTTATCCCGGTGGAACGATGACGTACGATACCGATACTTCTACCTGGACTCCAAATTACTCCGGCGGTAGGGGAGGCTACGGCTACGGTATCAATTTTCCGCTAACGTCTCCGCAGGCCTCGACCATGGGGCTTTCTCTCGGCTACTTGTTCGGCGACATTGCCGAGGATTATCTGGAGGCGCAGCTTTCCGCTCTGGAGACCGAAGACAGAGTCAATATTCTTTCCAGTCCGACTTTGATCACCCTGGAGAACAAGGAAGCCATAATTCAGGATGGTGTCGAAGTCCCTTATCCGGTTGAAACGGACGACGGCTATGAAGTTGACTGGGCTGAGGCGCTCATCAGTTTGCGTGTGACGCCTCAGATTGTCGGCGACAATTTTCTCCGACTCCAGGTGCAGGTTTTGAAAGACGAAGTGGACGAAACCCGGTCTGTATTGGGATATCCCTACATCAAGAAGAAAAAGACCGAGTCCATGATTTTGTGCCGCGACGGCGAAACCATCGTCCTCTCCGGGCTGACCAAAAGGCAGACGGATAAGAATGATGATGGGGTGCCCTGGTTGAAGGATGTTCCAGCCCTTGGCTGGTTGTTCAAACACCAGTTGAATGAAGAAGAATTGACTGAAATCATGGTGTTCATAACGCCCCTCATCATGCAGCCGGTTAAGCCGAATGATATTCAGAAGAGCTTCGAATTGATTGAAGACGAACTGGAAGAAGAAGGACTCGTAGATCAAAATCATTTTGATACTATTGACATCGACTAGTTGCTACTGGCGCAAATCATTTCAGTATTCAGTGCGAAGCAAGCTGAGTATCTGCACTGAATACTGAACAAGAGACTGTCAAAGCCATGATACATGCCTGCATCGATACAGCGCCATATTCTGTGCGTGCAACAAGCTTTCTTTTATCGGTGCGTTTGTGTGTTGTATATAATCTACACACGGGGGGCACATCATGAGTTATTATCATGAATTTGAATTAACACGGGAACCATTTTCCAATTCTCCTGATCCTGATTTTTTTTACCGTACCCAGGACCGTGTCGAATGTTTGAGTTTGATGGAAGTGCACATCAGATTGAAACGGGGACTGTGCGTACTTTTGGGGGATATCGGAACTGGAAAAACCACGCTTTGCAGACAGCTTCTTATAGAAATGCAGGGGGACGACATGCTTCAGTCCTACTTGCTACTTGATCCGCAATTTCGTTCTTCAAAGGAATTTTTGAAAGTACTGTATGAAATGATCGTTGGCACCGATGGTGCTGAACTTTCCGAATGGCAGATGAAAGAAGGGTTGAAAAACATTTTGTTTGAGCTCTCTGTCAATAAAGGAAAAACTGTAGTTCTTCTTATTGATGAAGGTCAAAAACTGCGTCATGACGGTATCGAGCTATTGCGTGAACTTTTGAACTATGAAACCAACAGTAGCAAACTTCTTCAAATAGTCATATTTGCACAGAATGAATTTAAAGAAGCCTTGCAAAGTTACACAAATTTTGCAGATCGCATTTCTACAATACTGTATATTGGACCATTTGTATTTCGTGAAACGGCTGAAATGATTAAGTTTCGCATTCGTGAAACACAAAAGCACTCTGCAGATGTGCAACTATTTACTTTTGGAGCCTTGCGGGCGATTCACAAAGCTTCTGGGGGGTATCCAAGAAAAATAGTGATTATTTGCCATAAGGCTTTGCTTCAGATTATTATGGAACATAAAAGCAAAGTTTCGGCAAAAACCATAAAAAAAATTACCAACAAAGAACGAGTTTCTTTTAAAAGATACAATGTTTTTTATTATGCAGCAGGCCTTGTGCTTTTTTGTGCTGCATCTATTTTTTTACTTGATGGTTTTTCCTCTAATGAAACTCCAGTTGATAAATCGCAATCGCCGGTTGTCTCAAAAACTGAACTTCCGGAAGTTAAGCGTGTTGCTGATACTTCAGTAGCACCTGTCATTCACAAGGAAGTAAAAAAAAGCGTACCTTTGGAACAACCTACGAATTTAGGAATAATTCGCCTGGAAGAGAATACTTCGTTAGGTAGTCTTCTCAAACGGGTATATGGGACAGATCGCAAAAGCTATCGCAGGATTTTTTTTAGCAGTAATCATGGGGTGGAACAGGCCGAAGTGTTACGCAAGGGAATGAACGTGCAATTTCCTTTGATTCTGCAGACACCGGGCAACGCCTTCAACGGATTGTTTTGGTTGGAACTTGCTTCATGTCAAACTCTGCAGGAAGCATGCGCATCTTTACAACTGCAAGACATTAAGACAGTCCCCACGGCATTGCTAGCCAGTTTCACCTCGACAAAGGGATTGCGTTTTTCGATTGTCATAAAAAAGTTGTATGCAAGCGAAAAAGCAGCTCTTGATATACTTGAATCGTTGCCGCCCTCCGTACGCGTGCATTCAAAAATCGTCAGAAACTGGGGGGAACGCGCCATATTGTACACCACCCCGGATGCGTGGCCTCGTGAAAGCGCCAAGTCCGCTCTGGTTGACGATCAGATCAAAAAAGCTTCATAATCCCTGATTATTTCTTCTGCTTTGGGCTTTGCATCTCATTGTGATTGCTATATTATTATGCTGCAATCAAGCGCTTGATATCCGGCAACAATACTAGGTTAATGAATTTTGGGGGATAAATCCGTGTCTGTAGGATGGATGAGTGTTCGGGATCGCTTCAGGGAAATTTTACTCAATTCAGGGTTGCTGGATGCGCAGCAACTTGACGGCATTATGGATGAACAGCGTACCAGTGGACTGAAACTTGGAAAATTTCTGATTCACAAGGGGATTTTGACTGAAAAACAACTGGTTGATGTTGTCAGCCAGCAACTTAAGTTGAAAAAGTTTGATCCTGACAAGTATCCTTTTGATAAGCAACTAGCTTTGCTTGTTCCTCCGAATTTTTCCAAAGTACATAATCTAGTTCCGTTGCAGCGAAAAGGGAATGTTCTTACCGTTGCAATGACAGATCCTATGGATATTAATGCGATTGATACGCTGGAAACCAAGACAAACCTTGAAACGGATCCCATTGTTTGTACGGATGATGAATTATGCGATCTGATGTATCAGATGTATGGCATCTCCTCTGAGCTTGATGAAGGGCTTGATTCAAAAGAGGATCTTCATATTGATCCGGACCACGACGAACAAGGGGCTTCAGATCACGTTTGGAGCAAGGATGTTACGGTTTTTTCATTAAAAGGGCTTTCGGAAGAAGCACCAGTCATTCGCCTTGTAAACAATATCCTGGCCAGAGGTGCTCGTGAGGGGGCAAGCGACATTCATATCAGCCCGGAAAAAAAGTACGTACAGATGCGTTACCGTGTCGATGGTAAATTGCGTCAGGTTCCGGCTCCTCCGAAAAGCTACTTTACCCCTGTTATTTCGCGCCTGAAGATACTATCCGGTCTTGACATCGCCGTTACACGAAAACCCCAGGACGGACGCTTTACTTTCAAGATCGACGAACGCGAAATACATGTACGAGTTTCCACTATACCTACAATTCATGGAGAAAATATGGTGCTTCGCCTGCTGGATTTGAGTGGGCGGGGACAAACGCTGAACGAATTGGGATTGAGTGACGCTGACAAGAAAAAGGTTGAATGGGCCATCAACAAACCCTGGGGAATGTTGCTATCAACCGGCCCGACCGGAAGTGGTAAAAGCACTTCACTCTATGCGATGCTCAAAGAAATCAACAACCCTGATATTAATATCATGACCTTGGAAGATCCTGTCGAATACCGAATCGAAAAAATTCGTCAAGTGCAACTGAACCGCAAAGCCGGGATGACTTTTGCCAGCGGACTGCGGTCCATTTTGCGGCAAGACCCGGATGTGGTCATGCTCGGTGAGATTCGGGACGCGGAAACAGCGAATATATCGGTGCAGGCCGCACTGACAGGACACCGGCTTTTTTCAACATTGCACACCAACGACGCAGCAAGCTCCATTACACGTTTAATTGAAATGGGAGTTGAACCTTTTTTAATATCTTCCACTCTGTTACTTGCCATTGCACAACGCCTTGTCCGCAAAGTATGCCCTCATTGCCGCGAACCGTATACTCCGTCACGTGCGGCAAAAGCGGCAATGGGTATTACTGACGGCTCTGATTATACGTTTTACAAAGGCAAAGGATGTGCAAAATGCCAGGAAACAGGCTTCAAAGGACGGATCGGTATTTTTGAGGTTTTGGTCATTGATGAGCAAATCCAAGAGCTTATTTTAAACCGTGCTTCTGCACCGCAGATTACGCAAAGTGCTATCAAACGCGGTAAACTGCAGACCTTGCGTCAGGACGCGGCCAATAAGGCGACCAAGGGGATCACCACACTAGAAGAAGCAGCAGCGGCCTCATTGGTATGAGGTTTGTTGACGAATGGTAAATGGTTTTTGATATTGCGAGCTCAGGGAGAATATTTTACTATTAAGAATAGAGTATTAAAGGACGGTTTTTTGTCCAGGTTCTAAAATGAAGTTGTTTTGTATTTTGAGAACTACTATTGTCCTGAGATTTGGGGAAAATAACTATGGCAAAATATAAGTATGAGGGGATAACTGAGGGTGGCTCTTCCATCAACGGTACGCTCGAAGCCGAGACCATTGAAGCTGCCCGAGATATGGTGTTGGCCAAAGGATATATTCCTACCAAAGTTGTACCCGAAGGCTCAAAGGAAAATAGTTTTACGCAGGCCGTTGCCCGTAAGTTCAACAAGGTCAAGATACCTGAAATCATATTGTTTACCAAGCAATTTCGTACTCTATTCGATGCGGGAATCTCCATTGTCAGTCTTCTTGAGGTGTTGGAACAACAAAGTGAAAATGAAAGATTGAAAAAAGCCGTGGTAAATATTGGAGAGGAAATTCGGCAAGGTTCCACTCTCTTTGGAGCGTTCAATAAGCATCAGGATATTTTCAGTCCACTGTATTGCAGTATGCTTCGTGCAGGCGAGGTTGCAGGTACGCTACCGGAAGTTCTTGAGCGTCTTATTTATCTCATCGAACATGAGCATAAAGTCAAGAAACAGATACAATCCGCAATGGTATACCCAATTATTGTTGTAGTATTATTGGTTGGCGCTTTTATCTTCTTGTTGAATTTTGTAATTCCTAAGTTCGTTGGTATTTTTAAAAGTGCTCGGCTTGAATTGCCTTTACCTACAAAAATATGCATGTTCATGTATGAAGCTCTTCAGTCCTATTGGCATGTCGGCTTGATTACTATCACAGTAATAGTCGTATCCATTTTCTTGTATATTCGCACTGAAAAAGGGGCTTATGTTAAAGACTCCATGCTATTGCGAATCCCTTTGGTGGGGACGGTATTACAGAAAGGCGCCATGGCCCGGTTTGCCAGTATTTTTTCTCTGCTTCAGTCCAGTGGTGTTTCTATTTTGGAAACCGTCTCTATTCTCGCGGATACAATCGGCAACACGGCTATTTCGCAGGAATTCGACAACTTGAGAGACAAACTGCAAGAAGGTCGCGGTATCGCCGGCCCGTTGCGGAATTCACGGAATTTTACGCCTATGGTCATCAATATGATCGCCATCGGAGAGGAATCCGGAAACTTGGACGATATGCTGACCCAGGTGGCAAACCATTATGATTATGAAGTCGAATATTCCGTGCAACGCATGTCCGAATTAATCGGTCCTATTTTGATGTGTTGTCTTGCTGTGGTGGTTGGTTTTTTCGCAACGGCTATTCTTTTTCCTATGTTCGATCTTACGAAAACAGTTCATTAAACTATACAACGTGTTATGACAGTGGTGCTTGCTTTTTTTTATAATTGTATTCTTTATGATTTTTCCTGCTATAAAGTCCCGGCAGGTTTCCACCGATGTAATGGTGCGTAATGCAGTCTTCTGACAGAAAGAAAAAACGAATCTGGAGCTATCATCTCAGTCTGTACATTATTGTACCCATTATTTTCTCAAGCTTGTCCTTTTTGTCGGTAGTAATAAGTTACCAACTTGTTCTCTACGGACTGCGTCAGGGCCTTGATGTGATGTCTTTGCTTGTCGTTTGGGGAGCGGTAATAACGGGCGCGACGTTTTGCACGGCGTTGCTTGTTTCCTGGAGTATTTTGCGTCCCATCGAACGTTTTGTGGCCAAGGCGCAGGAAATTCCCGCAGTGCAGACCCGGCTTCCTCAAAAATCTCTGGCTTCCAGGGACCAGTTGTCTCGTTTTTCCACGGTATTTCATGAAATCACGGATTTTTTGAGCGAGGTGGATTCCCGTGCTTTTTTTCCGAACATTATTGGAGAGAGCAAAACCATGAGGGCTGTTTTCAGCCAGATCATGAAAGTAGCCTATACGGACGCCACTGTGCTGATTACCGGTGAATCCGGTACGGGCAAGGAACTGGTGGCCAAAGCTATTCACACGCATAGCAAGCGCAAAGATAAGCCGTTTGTTGCGGTCAACTGTGCGGCTATTCCAGATGGATTGTTGGAAAGCGAGTTGTTTGGCCATGAAAAAGGAGCGTTTACAGGCGCCCTGGCACAAAAAAAGGGGAAATTCGAACTAGCGAACCAGGGAACTCTTTTTTTAGATGAAATCGGCGACATGCCCATTGATACGCAGGCGAAAATTCTTCGTGCACTTGAAGAGAGCGTTGTAGAACGTGTAGGAGGCACCAGACCGATCAAATTCAACGTCCGCATCATTGCTGCGACCAATAAGAATTTTCAGGAAATGATTGAAAAAGAAAAATTCCGGGAGGATTTGTTCCATCGTTTAAATGTGTTCCCCATACAGTTGCCTCCACTAGCAACCCGGCGTGAAGATATTCCCCTGCTGGTACAGCATTTCCTCGACAAGTTCGGCAAAGGAGTTGAAATGTCCCCTGAAGCGTTGCAGCTGCTGATGACCGCCAAGTTGTCGGGTAATATTCGGGAGCTGCGCAATGTCATGGAGCGTGCAGCGGTTCTGGCGGAGAACGAAAAGAAAATACTACCCAAGCATTTGCCGGGGCTCAGCATACAGCAGATTTCCAACGCACATCCAGTTTATGACCAAGCATTGGGGCTGGACGAGCAGTTGGCAGATTATGAAAAATCCATGATACTCGCCGCCTTATCGCAGGCAGGGGGTGTCCAGGCACGGGCTGCGGAGTATCTTGGTATCAAACAGCGCAGTCTCTGGCACCGTATTAAAAAATATGGCATTGATGTGACAAGCCTGAAAAACTGAGTGCAGGTCAAAAAATCTTAAGTGTTTGTACGTAACCAAGTTATCATTAATCGTAATTGCTCATGCAATAAAGTGTGCACAGATCATATGCCTGTCGAACAGTAACCCGGCAGGTATCTGTAACGAACCGCTGATACAGCTTATTTTTTGTCTCACGGCAGATCCGTTTACATGCCGCCCCGTCTTTTACGCTCATGATATTGCTTTGAAATTCCGAGCAGATTCCCATCTGCCCGCCGCACGATCCCGAGTCGTCTCCTGTGTCACCCGGTGCGGGCTTCATGATGCAGCGAAACTGGAATTGCGTCGGTGTCATCGGCTTGTTGATTGCGCATCCCACCAGCAATAGGGTGCTAATGAATACAAAACAAACATGTCGCATGCTATCATCTCCTTTCTGCTTGGGGCGTGTTAAAGGCCCACGAATAGCTATCCTCCAATTCGTAGTGGAAAGCAAGAACGTTCGCGACTAACAGCTGCGCATGTGCTGTGTGGAAAAAAACAAACCGGGATAGGCTGCGGAGGGTTAGGATTTGCTGTAATCGAGCATACGTTCCAAAGCTTTGCGGGCTGGAGCGATAAGCTCGGAAGCAGGGGAAATGGGCTGCGGACGTTTTGCAGGATCTTGCGAGCACAACCCTTCCAGCACAGTCAGAAGTTTGTCCTCAGTTACTTTGGCCATGTTGGAACAGCCGCTTTCCTTGAGAGGGACAATTGTTTTACGGCCGGCGTAGCGTTCGGCCATACGGTAGACGAGGTTCACTTCCGTGCCGATGGCAATCCGGCTGCCTTCGGGCATGGATTTGATATATTTGATGATAAAAGAGGTGGAGCCGTCTGCGTCGGACGCGTGGACTACTTCCGGCGAACATTCGGGATGGACGACAATTTTGGTCTCCGGGTGCTCTGTACGGATTTTTTCAATATCCTGCAGCTGAAAACGATGGTGAACCGCACAGCAGCCCGGCCAGATAAACAGCCGGGTCGAACGCTGCGCAGCAGCCTCGAGAGCGGTTCCCTGGTTGCGGATGTCCAGAATGAAGCGTTCGTTTTGCGTCAGCCCGAGTTTTTCAGCGGTATTCCGGGCGAGGTTTTTGTCAGGCAAAAACAGGACCGCGTCGCCTTTTTCCAGGCAAGCGGTCAAAATTTTGGGAGCGTTGGCAGAAGTGCAGACGGTACCATCAGCGGCGCCGCAAGCGGCTTTTACCGCTGCTGAAGAATTGACGTAGGCCAGCGGGATAACCTTGCGCCCGGTACCGTTGAGTGCCCGTATTGCCTGTGAAACCCGGTCAGCGGGAGCCATGGCCGACATGATGCATTTGGCTTCAGGACTGGGCGCGTAGGCTTGTTGTCCGGGCCGGCACAACAAGCCGGCGGATTCGGCCATGAAGTGGACCCCGCAGAAAATGATATGTTCAGCGGCGACTTCCGGTACCTGCCGGGCCAGCTCAAGGGAATCTCCGGTTAAATCCGCATGCTGGACAATGGAATCAGTTTGGTAGTGGTGGGCCATGATGCAGCAGGAACTGCCCAATTGTTTCTTGAGATCCGTAATCCGTTGGCTGACAGAGCTATCCTGGGAAATCTTCTGGGAACACGAACCGGCTTCCTGATGCATGAGAACTGACCTTTGCTAGAGAATTGGTTAGAGTGGAGCGAGACGCATGCTGAGGTCCGCGCTCGGTGCGGAATGCGTGAGCCTGCCCACGGAGACGAAATCCGGCCCTATCAAGCCGATTTCGCGTATAGTTTCCAGGCTGACTCCGCCGCTGGCTTCACTTTCAATACCATCAGGTATCTGTCCGAGGGCCTGGTGCATTTCTTCGGGCGTCATATTGTCGAGCATGATGCGTTCCACTTTGCAAGACACGGCTTCCCGTACGTCTGCTAAATTGCGGCATTCGACTTCGATGGGCGGACAGGGATCGTAAGCGGAGCGCAGGCTCTCCACGGCCTTGGTGATGGAACCGCTGCGGTCGATATGGTTGTCCTTGAGCATAAGCATATCGCCAAGGTGCAGGCGGTGATTTTTTCCTCCGCCTACCAGAACGGCGTACTTTTCCGGATAACGCAATCCGGGAAGGGTTTTGCGCGTATCCAGCAACTGGGTGCGGGTTCCTTCCAGAGCCCGGACATACCGGCGGGTCAGGGTGGCGATGCCCGATAAATGGGTCATGAAATTCAAGATGACCCGTTCGGCCTTGAGCAGCAGCACAGCCGGTCCGGTCAAGGTGAACAGAGTTTTACCCTGTTCCACGAAATCGCCTTCGGATACGTGGTACGTTGCGGAATAGTGCATGTCCTGCTCTGTCATGACTGCACATTGGTCAAGTACGCGCGTAACAAAAGGCAGTCCGGCCACAACAGTGGTTTCTTTAGCCACAATATAGGCTTCAAGCTGCTCATGCACCTCGAATAGTGCAGAAGAAGTGAGGTCCGGGCCGTCTTCTTCCAACGCAGCACAAATAGCTCTATCCAGAAATTCCAGGGCCGCTCCCTGGAAGAACGTTTGAAAAATAGTTTTGTCCATGGGCAGTAGGTAATACGCTTTTCTGGGGACAGGCTCAATGCTTTTTTCTTTAATTTGAATTGCCGCAGAAGGTCATGTACTTTCAACTGGTTATAGGAGTAAGCAGAAAAGCGTGCAGCCGATGTTTTGTCGCATCGCCTGATGTTGCAGGGCATCATGTATGTATCTTGCTGAATTTGTGGTTTAAATAAGCTGTGACGTCGATTGTGTTTTTGAAGTGATGCCCTGAAGCATCGTCACGAAAGTAAGGGAAAAGGTGATTGCTCAAGCACCTTTTTTCACAAATCGGTCAATCATCTTCTAAGTTCTTGATAATAACAGACATCGGACTTTTTTTGCGGCAATTAAATAATACTGGTGTAGTTGGCATTCATCTTGCCATTATCAAAACAAATCTCTTGAGAGCATCAGTATACTCATAGCCGCTTGCAGGCGTATTGGTATTGTCATTTCAGTATGTGAATCATGCAACTAAGTAGCGTATGCCTATTTGTTTCCAATGAGGCATTCAGCAACCATTTAAGGAGCGTAGATTGATGAAAAGTCAGGAGATATTTAGCACGACCGGGCGCATTGTTTATGGAAATGGTATTATTTTTTCTATAATAGATGAAATTAAACGGTTGAATGGAACAAAGGTGTTAATTGTTACAGATCCTGGTCTTGTTGCTTCTGGTGTTGTAGATAAACTTGAAGATATTTTGAAAAAAGGTGGAATGCCTTTTAGCCGTTACGATAAAGTTGAGGCCGATCCGCGCTATGAGCTGACTGAAGAGGCGTTGCAGCTCCTGCAATCCGAAGGAGCAGATTTGGTTTTGGGGATCGGCGGCGGATCCTCCCTGGACATTGCCAAAGTAGTCAGTGTGCTGGCAACCAACAACGAGTCTGTAACGCAGTTGTTCGGCATTGATTTGGTCAAAAAGCGCGGACTTCCGTTGATTCTGATTCCAACCACTGCCGGCACCGGAAGCGAAGTAACGCCCATCGTCATTCTTTCGGACCATCATGAGAAATTGAAAAAGGGCGTTGTGAGTCCTTTTCTCTATCCGTCCTGCGCCTTGCTGGATCCGGAGCTGACCATTGGCCTGCCTCCCGCGGTGACAGCTGCTTCCGGCATGGATGCATTGATTCATGCGGTGGAGTCTTACACCTCGCGCAATGCAACGCCCATGTCGGATATGCTGGCCAAAGAAGCCATCAAGACTATTTTCGCCAATCTGCGTATGGCCTATTCGGATGGGGAGAATCTCCAGGCTAGGGGAAATATGCTGCGCGGAAGCATGCTGGCGGGCATAGCCTTTGCCAACGCGGGCGTAACCGCTGTTCACGCGTTTGCTTATCCCATCGGAGCCGAGTTCCACATCCCGCACGGCATTGCCAATACCATCATGCTCGTGCCCACGCTGCAGTTCAACATGCCGGGTAATCTGAAACGCTTTGCCGAGCTTGCCGACTTCTTTGAGCAGCCTGTGGCCGGCATGAGCCAGCGTGAAGCAGCTCTGGCCGGCATTCAGGCCATTGTGGAACTCGCGGAAGATCTGCGCGTACCGCAGCATCTGACGGAATACGGTGTCAAAGAAAGCGATGTCCCTGGCCTGGCGGAAGGCGTGATGAAGGTGACCAGACTGCTGGCCAACAATCCGCGAAAGCTCACATTGCCTGACGCGGAGGAAATCTACCGCAAGGCGCTTTAGAGCATAGTAACCTTGTAGCTGTTTAGAAGCGAACCTTGTTTCAAGGCGAAGATGCGCTAAGCACGCTCTACTGTTGTCAAACGTTGCGTCGGTATTGCTGGAAGCAGAAAGTTTCTAACTTTCGTTCTCCCAGTTATGGGATTCGCCCCGCCCCGGCGGGGCTTGGCAGCGGCTGCCGTCGGAGCGCGACGTTACGTATTTTGCGCTTCGAGTAATAAGCGCGGAGGCTGGATCACGTCGGCAACCACGCAGGTCAGGCGTCAGCGGGAAATGAAGCGTGTCCATTGAAGTACCTGAGCTTTTCCGCTGAAAACAGGGTGCGTTTCATTTTCCGGTGGGAACGTCCAGACAGGAAGACCTTGGCTTTCAATCAAAAAAGTGGAGGATCAGTATGAAGCTGTACATGTTCGAGGCAGGGGTGCTGAAAAGCCAGAAACAGTTTTTCACTCTCAACAGCGGCTATGGAGAAGCCTTTGACGTGCCGGTTCCTTTTGTCCTCATCGATCATCCCAAAGGCAAGGTATTGTTCGATACGGGCAACGCTTTGGAAACCGTGAACAACAAGCACGAACATTGGGGCGCCATTGTGGCCGCCTATGATCCGATCATGACGGAAGATCAGTTCTGCGCTAATGCCATCAAAAAAGTCGGAGTCGATCCTGCGGAAATCAAGTATGTGATCCTTTCGCATCTGCATCTGGATCATGCCGGAGGCGTCGGCCACTTCCCCAACGCGCGTTATGTGGTGCAGCGCGATGAATTGCATTTTGCCTATGTGCCCGACCCCTACATGAAGCTTGCCTATATTCGCAAGGATTTTGATAAGGATGTGGACTGGTTGATCCTGGAAGGCTGGCAGGACGACGGTTTTGATTTATACGGTGACGGCGCCATCCAGGTCTGGTTCACTCCCGGACATACGCCCGGCCATCAATCCATTCTGGTGAATCTGGAAAACAATGGACCCACCTTTTTCGCGGCTGATTCCTGTTATACGCAATCCAACCTGGAGCAGGGCATTCTGCCGGGCTTGATGTGGAGCGCAGGAGACACGGTGCGCAGCGTCGACCGGATGCGCTATCTCAAGGAAGCACGCGGCGTGAAGGTAATCACCGGCCATGATCCCGAATCCTGGAAATCCGTCAGACAAGCCCCCGAATATTACGACTGAGCATGCAACGCCGCCGGGCAAACTCCCGGCGGCGTTTTCTCCCACCAGCAATAGCCTGCCCGTCCGGTAGCGCTCCTTACATCGATTTCATACCGCTCTGGACTTCAGAGCCGTTCCATTTTATCTTGCAATAAAGAATTTCTAGCATGGGAGTGCTGATGCGCGTACGTGATATCATGCAGGGTCCTGTGGAGGCGCTGCGTCAAGATGCAACGCTTCGAGATGCCGCTTTTCTGTTTCGTCGCCAGCGGGTGCAGGGAGCCCGTGTAATGGATTCGCACGGTCAGCTGGCCGGCATTTTCACCCTTGAGGAACTGATGCAGGCCCTGGCCAATGGGGCTGCCATGTCCGAGACGGTTGCCCTTCATACGCGTTCCGTATTCTGCACAGTGCATCCTGATACGGATATTTCCGAAATCGACTGGCAGGGCAGCCGTTTTCTGGCCGTCCTGGATGCCGATGCGGTCATCGGCGGCATAGATACCATGACCGTTCTTGAGGCGGACTACGGAGCGCGGCAGTCCGGAGATTTGCCCTATCACCAGATTTTTCAAGGGCTTCCCGAGCCGGTTTTTCTGGTGGACAGCCACTGGTCCGTGGGCTGGCACAATGTGGCTGCCGGGCTGCTCTGCAGCAGCGCCGGTATTGATCTTTGCAGCCAGACGCTGGCGGAAGTGCTGCGCAAAGCCGGCTTCGAGCTCGAAGTGGACCCTGTAGACGGGCAGTCCATCCACATGGCCTGGCGTGATTCGGTACGCCTGCTGCCGATTATCTGGCGCGTGAATGCCGACAACCGGCCTTTGGGATTCATGGTCTTGTTGCGCAACGTGCAGGATCAGATGAGCCGTTCGCGCGAGCTTTCCGACTTGCGTGATCTTTCCGCCGAGCAGCACGCCATCATTGATTCTTCTTTTGACGGTTTTTACATAACGGACGGTGAAGGCCGGACGCTGCGGATCAACCGGGCCTACGAACGGATTACCGGTATCCGGGGCAAAGAGGTCCTCGGCAAAACCATGGCGGAACTGGTGAATGCCGGATTTTATAACGAGTCCGTCACCTTGCGGGTGTTGAAAAGCCGTCAGACCGAAACCATCATCCAAAAAGTCAAAGACACCAAAACCATTGTCGTCACAGGCACGCCCGTCCTGGATCATGAGGGCAACATCTGGCGCGTGGTGACCAATGTCCGGGATGTGACCGAACTGCGCAAGCTGCAGGCCGAACTCGAACGTATGGCCCGGTTGCAGCATCATTACCGCAAGGAACTGGATACCTTGCGTCGTCATATGGATCACAAGGCCAAAGTGATTATCCGCTCCAAAGGCATGCAGGAAGTCTACGAGCAGGCCATGCGTCTGGCCCAGGTAGATTCCACGGTGTTGATTCTGGGCGAGTCCGGAGTGGGCAAGGAAGTGGTGGCCGAACTGATCCACGAGAGCAGCACTCGCCAGGAACATCCCTTTGTCAAGGTCAGCTGCGCGGCCATTCCTGAACATCTCCTGGAATCCGAATTGTTCGGCTACAAGCCCGGCGCCTTTACGGGCGCATTGCGTACGGGCAAAACCGGTCTTTTCGAAGAGGCCAACAACGGGACGCTGTTTCTGGATGAGATCGGCGAAATGCCACTCGGGCTGCAGGCCAAGATGCTGCGCGTGTTGCAGGATAAAAGTTTCGCCAGGGTGGGCGGCGTACACCGTATCACCGTGGACGTACGCATTGTCGCTGCCACCAACAGGAACCTGGAAGAACTGGTGGAGCAGAAGCTTTTCCGCCGCGATCTGTATTACCGCCTCAATGTGGTGCCGGTGTATGTTCCGCCTCTGCGCGAACGTCGGGAAGCTATTTTTGACTTTGTGTATCTTTTTCTGGGGCGCTTCAACCAGAAACACGGACTGAGCAAACAGATCGAAGCCGACGCCATGGACGTGCTGATTTCCACGGACTGGCCCGGAAATGTCCGCCAGCTTGAGAACACTGTCGAGCGTTTGGTGGTCATGGCCCGCAGCGACGTCATCACACGGGAGGACGTCTACCGGGCCATCGGATCTTCCGACCCCGGCGGCTGCCTCGAACCGTCCATTGCCGTGGACAATACGTCCCTTCAGGAAATTCTGGAAACTGCCGAACGCAAAGCCCTGACTCTTGCTCTGAAAAAGCACCACAGCACCCGAGCCGTGGCCCGGGCCCTGGGCATCAACCAGTCCACAGTGGTCCGCAAGATGCAGCGCTACGGCTTGAAGTCGGGGTAGCTGAGAATACTTTTTGGGGGATCTCACCTCTCGATATGAAATAAATTGAGAACACGCCCTAACAAAAAAGGGCGCTTGCGCGCCCTCCCGTCTATAAACTATCCCTTTCCCTTCGTTAGTTGGCTACGATCTTGATCGTGTCTCCGGGGCGCAGAACGGATCTTTTGTTCATGTTGTTCAGGCGCAGCAGTTCGGTTTCAGAGGTGTTGAAGCGGTTGGCCAGAGCCCAGATGGTGTCGCCTTTGCGGACTTTGTACTGGATGGTCTGCCCGGAGCGCCGCGAGGCGGTTTTTGTCTTGCCGGGGATGACCAGTTTCTGGCCGGCGCGCAGATCCTTGGGGGAATTGAGACCATTGGCCTTGAGCAGCTCCTTGACGCTGGTGCCCGTACGCGCGGCAACGTGCGAGAGGGTGTCGCCCCTGCGGACCTCATAGGGATCCCTGGAAGAGGCGGCTGGGCGGGCGCCGGGGACTTTGACCTTCTGGCCGGGGCGGATCATGTTCGAACTGGTGCGGTTGTAACGTTTCAGTTCACGGACAGAGACCCCGGTACGGGCGCTTATGGCGGACCAGGTATCGCCTCTGCGAACTTTGTAGACGCTTTTTGTATAGGTCTTGGTAGAACGCCGGCGTTCCTGGGCGAGCATGGCGCCGCCGTCAACATCGATGGGCACGATGACCCGCTGTCCGATACGCAGCCTGTTGGACCTGGTGTTGTTGACTGTTTTGAGGACTGCCACACTTACGCCAAAGCGTTTGCCGATGACCGACCAGGAATCGCCGCGGCGTACGGTGTACATCTGGTGGTCTTTGAACATTTTGGAAACCGGCTTGGACAAGTACTCTTTGGCTTCGGCCGTTTTAATGAGGGGAATATGCACGGTTGTTTGTTTGCCGGGAGGGGAAACGACCCGTTTGTGGGCCAGATTGAAGCTCAGGAAGGTTTTCCAGCTCATGCCGCAGGCCTTGGCAAGGCCTTTGAGATTGGTGCCTGGTTTCACCTGAAGATGGGCAAGTTCCGTGTTCGCGTCCATGTTGGCCGGAGTTAAACCGAGTTCTTCAATATTGGCGACGATTTTACAGATCGCCAGAAAACGGGGAACAAAATCCAGTGTTTCTTTGCGCAGCCGGGCGCGCCGTCCGAGACTGTCGTTGCCCTTGGCAATGGCGAAAAACTCCGTACTGCCCAGCTGCTTGCAGGCTTTGTCCAGCTTGGCCTCACCCGCATTGTAGGAAGCCAGGGCCACGGTCCAGTCATGGAACATGCCGTAAAGGGCCTTGAAATATCCCGCAGCCGCATAGGTGGCTTTGAAGGGGTCGCGGCGTTCGTCTATCCAGCGGTCCACACGCAGGCCGTAGTTGCGTCCGGTCTGAGACATGAACTGCCAGATACCGGCTGCGCCTGCATGGGAATACGCCTTCGGATTGAATCCGCTTTCGATAAAGGGGAGATACGCCAGCTCTTCCGGTAAGCCTTCCTGTTGAAAAACTTTTTTGATGTAGGGTAGATATGGGCCGGAGCGGATAATCCAGCGCTGCAGCGTACGCGGGTGCTCGCGTACGAGGAACAGAAATTGTTGTTGAATGAGCCGCGCGGAGTGTTCGTCCAGCACGTACTCAATGCCCAGGCTGGTTTCCAGGGCCTTTTTTTCTGCATCAGTCAGGGTGACGGCGCCTTGTATTTCGGGCCAGGGTTCAGTTAGCTCCTGGTCCAGCGGCTCCTGCTCTATCTCAATTTCGGTGTCTGCGTCGCTGATCACGGGAATGGAGTCGTCTGGTTTTTTGACGGCGCATGCAGTGACGCTTAACAACAAAATAATACTTAACAAACTAATATGTAATTTTTTCATGCAATTCTCCCCAGCATGAGTATTACCAAAAAGACTTAATGAAATCAACCTGCTGTTTGAATTTTGGCTGGTTCAACGCGATATATTGATTTTATCTCTATAAAATATTTAGAAAAAAACAAGATGCTTTCAGACGAGAGGACGGGGAAGAAGAAAGTGAAAACTCGCGTGTTTACCTGAGAGTCGCATTTACGTAGGATGCGTGTCATGAGCTTCGTCTGAAGCCGTTTGCCTAGCCCAGGATGGTTTGCGGGTCAACTTTTTTCCCGGAAGTATTCGGGGACAGCGGGTGGTACGTGGAAAATGAACAGGAATGAGAAGCGGGATAAGATCATCGCCGCAGATGTGTTCCGAAAAAATGTATACGGACTTGTACCCGAAGGTGCGAGCCGTATTCTGGATTTCGGCTGCGGCGCCGGCGGGCTGGCTCTCAGATTGCAGCGGGACAAGCATTGCACGCAAGTGTTCGGGCTGGACATCAACAAGGAAGTGACCGCGGACCTTGGAGGCTTGTTGGACGGCGTGTTTCATGTTGATTTGGAAATTTCAGGACAGGAGCTTGCTCCGGAGTTTCAAGGTTTCTTCAACTATATCATTATGCATGACGTGCTGGAACACTTTAACGATCCCTGGTACTGCCTATCCAAAATACGTCATTTCCTGGCTCGGGACGGCCAGTTGATCATCGCCACTCCCAACGTGCAGTACTGGAAGATACAGCACACGATTCTCAGCGGGGATTTTCCGTATGGTCCGGGTTTGTGGCATACGGGCCATCTGCGCTGGTTCACAGTTCGTTCGCTGCTGGAGCTATGCATCATGGGGGCTTACGAGATTGAGGCCATCCTGCTGGAGATACCTGAAGTTATGGATACAAGGATTTTATCAAACAAACGAAATGTCCGGTCGGTGTCATTTCCTCCGTTGGAGGTGCGCGGAAATTATCAAGAACTGCCAGTGATTACGGTTAATTATCCAAGGGATGTAAGCAGGTATTATCCTGTTTTTCTGGCCCACAAACTGCTGGTGCGTTGCAAGGCCAGCGGTCCGGGTGATAACCTGCGCCGGATGGTCAATAATTGTCCTGAACTGGCCGCCATGCGCAGAAAATTGCAGCTGCCTTTTGATGTATACAATCCGCCGCGCATGCATTTGCTGGAAGGGTAGGTATTGACGGGCGCGGGTTTTTTTTGGATATTTTTTCAAGTAATATCCATTTAAACGTATTGGTACGCTTTATTTTATCAAAAATGTTTTTCGGAGGAAACGTTGGCGACTCTCAATAGTGCATTGTTTGTTGACTTTGATAATATCTACAGCAGAATTTTAAATGACCACGGCAAGGAACTCGCAGAAAGCTTTGCCACAAACCCCGGGCAATGGCTCGACTGGTTGACGCAGAATGAGTTTTTTCAGGGAGAGAGGCAGGCTACCCGTGATATTCTGGTGAGGAAGTGCTACTTCAACCCGGCCGCGTTTTATTACTACCGTCCCTTTTTTGTAACTTCCGCCTTTAATGTCGTAGATTGTCCGCCGTTGACCAAAGGGGGCAAAACCAGTGCGGACATCCATATGGTTCTGGACATTATCGACGCGCTTGATAATGATTCGCCAACCTATGATGAGTTCATCATTTTTTCCGGGGATGCGGACTTTACGCCGGTTTTGATTCGGCTGCGGGAAAAAGGGCGTAAAACGATCGTTCTGGCTGTGGGGGCTACTTCTCCCGCCTACAAGTCAGCGGCATCCATGCTGATAGGCGAGGACCAGTTCGTTGAAGAAGCCCTGAATTTTTACCTGATTCAGCAGAGCCGGTCTCCTTCCAAAAATCTGGAGTCGCTGAAAAAAGAGATTGCTGATTTTATTGTCGAAACGGTCAACAAGTCATCCGAACCCATGGTTATGGCCACTCTGGCCGACCGTATTCGCAGAGAGTTCATCGATACCGACCTCAATGACTGGTTTGGCGAAGGAAAATTCCGGGATTTTCTCACGAGTATTGACCTCAAGGGGCTGGCGTTATCTTCGGTGATTCCCGGCTATGCATACAACCCCTATACGCATGCACTTCCTGAAACCGACGAAGGTCCGAGCCAGTTTGAAAAAGATGACCCGGAACTCTTTGATTTCTCTAAATATGTCCATAGCATCACAGACATCCCTTTGATTCCTCCGGCCTGCTATAAACATGTTTTTGAATTGCTTGCCGATGAAATTGCAGAAAACGGCTTCAATTTGACCATGACATCGAAAAACCTGCGCGACAGATGCGTTGAAAAAGATGTGCATCTTTCCAGACAGCAGGCGAACTTTATTTTGATAGGGTTGAGCAAGGTGGGGTATAGGTACAAATGGAACGGTAAAGATACGCCGGCTGATCTGGCCAAAGCATTCGCCAAGAATGTTTTCGACCTCTGTATATCCTCCCAAATGTCTCTAAAAGAGAAAGATATGGACAAATTGTTGCGCTGGATAATGCCAAAGAACTGATTGTAAAACAATGTAACTAAAATAGCAGTGAATATTACTGATTTGCTTTTTGTTACTGAGGAAGTAAATCTGATTGTGAATGTAATTAGTGTTATAATTATGTATTTCTATTGTTTTTTTGTATGAGACTAGAGCTAAATAGCTGGAAGTTGGGTATTTTTCGCTCCCAGGCTGAATTTGTTTTTAGTACTTCAACTGCTTGCATCTGTACTAGAGACGTTTTAACATTGTATGAAAACATGCAGAATTGTCTTGCCGCCGCCAGTTCTTTGTAAGTGCCGCATATAACATGCATCTAGTATTTATTTTTTATTGGGGAATGATATGGTAATGAGAAGGAGTCTCTCTAGTCTTTTTTTTATTTCCATCATTTCCATAGTCCTCTTTTTTTTTCTTTTTCTCATTTCCTTACTTTCTTTTATGGCAAAAAATGAGTTTGCAAATGATTCAAGTCGATTACGTAAAGAATATTATGAGTCGCAGCGTGTTCTTTTAAAAAGTGAAGTGCATGAAGCCATAGAATACGCGATGTTCATGCGGGCAAAATCCAAGGCTGAATCTAACGAACGGTTCAAATCACGAGTGAGTCAAGCGTTGGCGGTTGTCTCAACGCTCTATGCCGAGTTGCCCCATGAGGGAGTGGAAAAAAGGTTGGTGGATGTGCTCCGGGCCATGCAATGGGACAACGGGCAAGGCCATTATTTCATACTTGATTCTACCGGCCGCGTTTTGCTGGGAGAACAAGCGCTGGCCGAGTGCAGGGTCTCGGACGGGAAGGGAAAGCTGTCCCCGAAATCTGGTCTCGTGAAGAAGTTGCTGCAGGTTGTGCCGCGAGATGGCGAAGGCTTTTTTGAGTACGCCTGTTCGAAAGCAGAGGGAGGCAATGAGGAAAAGTATTTTCGAAAAAGTGCTTTCGTTCAGTATTTCAAGTCGTTGGGATGGCTGATAGGCTACGGTGTTTCACTGGATGCGTTGGACAAAAAGGTTCAGAGTGTAGTTGCGCAACGTTTGTCGCAACTGCATTTTGGTACGGATGGCTATATTTTTGTTAAAACGTATGACGGAGTAGAGGTAGTGAATGCGACCCAGCCATTTTTGGTTGGGAAGAATATCCGGGACCTGTCCGGAATGAAAGGAGCAGAAGTCAACAAGGACCTGTTACGGGCGGCTCAGCAGGAAAATGGCGGCTTTGTCACCTATCACTGGCACAACCCGCGTACGGGGAAACAGTCGGAGAAGATATCGTACACCCTGGCGATTCCGGAGTGGGAATGGATAGTTGGAGCCGGGATCTACGTAGACGAATTGGACAAAATTATAGCCCAGAAATCCTTGCAGGTTCAGAATCGAATCAAAAATTATGTCATTCAGACCGGTTTGATTCTGATAGCCGTGTTGCTGCTGTCGGTGGTAATCGCGTATCTTCTGAGCAACCGTCTCCAGATGCAGTTTGATATTTTCCTTTCCTATTTTAGAAAATCCGCCGTGTCCAATGAAAAGATCGATAAAAGCAGCCTGACTATTTTTGAATTTCAGGGACTTGCCGACAGCATTAACCAGATGGTTGACGAGCGGCGCCGTTCTCAGCAGAGAATTCTGGAATCCGAAGCACGCTTTCGTGGATTATTTGAACAATCTCCTTTGAGTATTCAGATTTTTTCTTCAACAGGAGATTTGATCAAGGCGAATCAAGCCTTTGAGCGTATGTTCGGGATGTGGGAAGCAGACCTTTTGTTGACCCGATACAACATCTTCAAGCGGCGACGTCCCTATGACGATCAATTGCTGGAGTCTATTCGGAAAGGGTTCGCAGGGGAGTTTGTGCAGCTTGAAGACATGCTCGTCAGAAGGCTGATGGAAGACGAAGTCAGAGTCACCTGGCTCAGGGGATCCGTTTATCCTGTGAAAGGGGAACAGGATGCGTTGCTCGAAGTCATTATTATGCACGAGGAGGTCACGGACCTGCGGATTGCGGATCAGGCCCGGAAACAGGCCTTGAGGTGGCATGAAGGCGTGAATCGGATGTTCGACGGCATTTTCAGCTGCGACAGCCTCTGTTATCTGGCCGAACGCATCACCCAGGGTATTGTGGATACTTTTGAAGCGGACTTCTGCCGCCTCTGGATTATTCGGGATAAAAACGATCAGGCGTCCGGACTGGAAAAGAGCTGTCCTGCAGCAGACAGCGAGATGCTGATTCCGCTTGACGGGGAGCGTTTTCTGACATTGCTTTCCGGTTCGGGGCGCTATGCCAATGGGGAGGGAGAACAGCTTCGCGTACCGTTTTGCGAGCATTACATCGGATTGATTGCCTCCGGCGAATCAGGAAAATATGTGAGCAATGATCTGACAAAGGACTCTCCGGCGGGTACGGATGATTGGGAAAAACGGCTCGGATTGCTTTCTTTTGCCGGCTACAGGCTGCCGGATGAGTCAGGTTTACCCCGCGGCGTTCTTGCTCTTTTTTCCAGGCATCAGATTTCTCAAGAAAAAGATGATGTTTTGCAGCTTGTGGCGAATACGGCGGCACATGTGATTCAACTTGGACTGGCTACGGAAGAGCTGAAGCATGAGACCGAAGAACGTAAAAAGGCCGAAAAGCGTTTGCTTCGGCTCAATGAAGAGCTGGAGCGCCGGGTAGAAGCTCGTACGCAGGAATTGATGGAAGCCAACGAGGAACTCGAACAGGCGACCAAGGCCAAAAGTGAATTTCTTGCAAATATGAGCCACGAGATTCGTACCCCCATGAACGCGATCATCGGCCTCAATGATCTGATGTTCATGACGAAATTGACAGCCAAACAGAAGGGATATCTGGAGAAGATACGTAGTGCGACACTGTCTTTGCTGGATATCATCAATGACGTTCTGGATTTTTCCAAAATTGAGGCCGGAAAGCTTGAACTGGAAGAAACGCCCTTTGAGCTTTGGGAAGTCTTTGAAAAAGTAACGGACATTTTTACTGTCAAAGCACTGGAGAAAGGGCTGGAATTGATATTGGACATCGCGGATGAGGTCCCTGAAATCCTCATGGGGGATCCTTACAGACTTGGACAAGTGCTGATCAACCTGACCAGCAATGCCGTAAAATTTACAGACAATGGGAGCATTGTTATCCGCGCCATGCTGGAGTCCTCGGATGTTGCTGAGGCGGTAATCCGTTTTTCCGTCAAGGATCAAGGCATCGGTATTTCCCAAGATGCAATACCCTATCTTTTTGATTCCTTTACTCAGGCTGACGGCTCAACAACCCGGAAATATGGCGGCACCGGATTGGGGCTGGCCATTTGCAAGAGACTTGTGGAAGCGCTGGGCGGGGACATCGATGTTTCGAGTCAGCCGGGCGTGGGGACTGAATTTGTCTTCACTGCTTCGTTCAAATGGGATCAAAGCATGGTGCGGCAAATCTGGAGCGCTCCCGATGAAATACGTGGCATGCGTATTCTTGTTGCCGATGACAATCCGGAAGTTCTGGAACTTCTTCTGCAGTATCTGCAGTCCTTTGGATTCGAAGCGCAGGCAGCTTCGTCAGGCAGGGAGGCCCTTGATGCTTTGCTGGAAGCTGCCGAGGACGAACCGTATGCCCTGGTGATTCTGGATTTGTTCATGGCTGGAATGGACGGTATCCAACTCTGTCGAGAAATGCGGCGTTTTGAGCTGGAGTCCGCTCTTCCGCACGCTGTGGTTATTCTCATGGGAACGGCTTTTGTGGATGATGAGATAATCCAGCAGGCCGAATGCGAAGGTGCTACCGACTATATTCTAAAACCTGTCAGCAAACATGAATTGTTTCAGGCTATTCTTACGGCTCTGGGGGTGGAGATTAATCTGGAGCCGTTACAGACTGAAATGTTAGGACAAAGACAGATGGAAGATGCCTGGGAACAACTCAAAGGAGCCAGAGTGCTGCTTGTTGAAGATAATCCCGTGAATCAGGTTGTCGCCGTCGAATTGCTCGAAAATATGGGCTTGCAGGTGGATATGGCGCAGAACGGCATTAAGGCCCTGGAACGCCTTGACGCGATGCTTGCACTCTCGGGAACGGAAGTCAGATCGTATGATGTGATTTTGATGGACGTTCAGATGCCCGGGATGGACGGGTTTGAGACAACACGCAGAATTCGGCGGCTTGCTGCAACAGATGCCGGCAGCGTACTGCAGAAGATACCCATCATTGCCATGACGGCGCATGCAATCAAAGGGGATTGCGAAAAGTGTATGGCAGCCGGAATGAATGATTATATGAGTAAACCAATAAATTCCAGAGAGCTTAGGTTTATGCTCACTAAATGGATAGGCAATGATTCCCGAACAACCCCGTATGCCGCTGTGTGTCCTTCAGGAGAGCAGTCCGACTCTCTTGATATTCAGAACCCGGAAGAGGATTCGATTGAAGCGTTTTTGGATACTGCCGAGGGAATCGAACAACTGGGGGGGAATAAGCGGCTGTATTATCGGATGGTGGCCGAGTTTATCCGCAGCTATGAAAGTACTGGCGAGCACATCCGAAATTTGATTCAGCAAGGGAAAGATATTTCCGAACTGCACCGTGAGGCGCACAATGTCAAAGGAATCGCAGGCAACCTTGTGTCCAGGACAATACAGGATGTAGCGCGGCAGCTGGAGGAGAATCTTGCGCATGGAAAATCCCCGGCAGCTGAAAATTTAGCTCTCCATTTTGCCGACCTTCTGGATTCCGTGGTGTCTGAACTCAAAGGATTGCAAGCAGCAGAGGTGGATTCTGTATCGAAAGTTCAATCCCCTGAACAATTTGAAGCGTTGTTTCATCAGTTGTACGGGCTGGTGGAAAATTTTGATATTCGAGCACTGGATTTTCTTGAACCCATGCTTGACCACATGGAACAAGACAATGGAAACGATGGTCAGTATCGTGATCAGCTGACCAACTTACTGCGGACATTTGAGTTTGCTGACGCGCTGGCTCTGCTCGACGTATTGGCTAAAGAAAATAACATCAGCAACCCCTAGTTATTGCAAAAAAATTTAATTTTTTTGTATTGAGTTATGGGGGAAGACCACACCATTGGCGAAGCCAGCGGCGTATCCCGCAGGAGCGGGGTGTTACGTATGTATCACGCCTAACATGAAAAATTTTATGAGCGGCATGGAAGAATGAGTACTGGAACGTATCGTACGCAAGCTATGGAGTTGAGGGAGATGTCCGCAAAAGAAGTGAGAAAACGGGTATTGGTCGTTGATGACGATGTTACGAATATTGACCTGATTACTTCGATTTTACAGGATACGTACGAGGTTCATTCAGCTTTTAATGGGATGGACGCCCTCGATTTCGTCAAAGGGGGCGGTAATCCGGATATCATACTTTTGGATGTGGTAATGCCCAAAATGGACGGATACGCGGTATGTGCGGAATTGAAATCCGATCCGAAGACCGCAGGCATTCCAGTTATTTTTATTTCGGCATTACATAGCCCGGGAGATGAGGCCCGGGGATTGCGACTTGGGGCCATGGACTACTTAAGCAAGCCCCTTGCCCCGGCCATTGTACATCTTCGTATAAAGACGCAACTAGAATTAAAAGCGCATCGTGAACAACTCGAAGAACTCGTTGCAGCCAAAGCGAGCCAGTTGAAAAGGGCCTACGACGATTTGAAGGAGTTGGACAGGCTGAAATCAGCTTTGTTGGATTCCGTTTCGCACGAATTGCGCACACCTTTGACCTCCGTAATTGGATTCGCCAAAGTATCTGAAAAAAAGCTTGCTTCGAGTGTTGCAGAGAAGCTGGACAGTGAAAAGGATGCGAAAATCAAAAAGGTCGTATCGCAGGTTATGGAAAATTTGCACTGTATCGCTTTAGAGGCCGAACATTTGAGTCTCCAGGTTCAGAACGTAATGGAATTTTCCGAACTGGTGGCGGATAACCTTAAGATAGCTACAGGCCCCATTGATATCGGTCCTCTGCTGCAAAGAACAATTGCTCTCGCACATGAGATGCTGCATGAGCATATGATGGAGTTGGAAACCGACATCGAAGATGATTTGCCGTTGGTCCTGGGAAATCAGCACCGACTGGAGCAGGTTTTGGAAAATTTGTTTTCCAATGCAATTAAATTTAATGTGACAGGGGGGGGTGTTCGTTGCAACGCCAGATGTTCTGGAAATGAAGTCATCATAGAAATTCGGGATTCCGGCCCTGGCATATCTGCCGAGGAACAGGAGCTTATTTTTCATCACTTCGAACAATTGGGTGACTCCTTGACAGGCAAACCCAAAGGTTTGGGTATTGGTCTTTCATTGAGTCAGGTTATTATGGAAAGGTTGCAGGGAAGAATCTGGGTGAGCAGTGAAGTTGGCAAGGGGAGCACGTTTTCCATTGCTTTGCCCGTGTCCCTGGATGAGTAACTGTTGATCGAGCCTTTTTTACATACGGTTTATCCGGAGTTAATTCATGGCTAATGACGCGCAACCCGGTTCAAAGAAACGGGTACTTATAGTAGATGATGATATCACAAACATTCGATTGTTGGCAGATGTATTGGAGGATGAATATATAATCAGCCCCGCTCTGAATGGGAAACAGGCTCTGGTTATCGCGAGCTCTTCCAAAAAGCCTGATCTGATTTTGCTTGATGTGATTATGCCGGGGATGGATGGATATGAAGTATGCAACTTTTTGAAAAAAAATCCAGAAACTTCTGCTATTCCAGTCATATTTATCACCGCTATACAAGAGGTGGTGGATGAGGCCAAAGGATTGGATTACGGCGCCATTGATTTTGTGCGCAAGCCGTTCAGTCCGCCATCCATCAAAGCGCGGGTCAGGAATCACATTGCCTTGAAAGTGGCCAGGGAGATGTTGGAAACCCAAAATGAGGAGTTGCGTAAATACAATCAACTCAGAGAAGATGTGGAGCGTATTACCCGGCATGATTTGAGAACTCCCCTAAGTACGATCATTGGAGTGCCGCAGTTGATGCTCAACGATAATCCAACTCCAAAACAGGCGAGGCAGCTGCGAAGAATTGAAAATGCTGGTTATCGCATGTTGCACATGCTCAACCTTTCTCTTGATTTGTTCAAAATGGAAACAGGTGCCTATGTACTCGCACCGGCATGTATTGATTTGATCCCATTATTAAATAATATCATTGAAGAGATGGGGGCATTATGCAGATCTTATAGTGTAAATCTTGCATTGATAGTGAATGGTGTACCAATATCTACCAAGGAAATACGCTTTCTTGTACATGGAGAGGAATTACTCTGTTACAGCCTTTTGACGAATTTGATAAAAAATGCCATTGAAGCATCTCCAGAGGAGAGCATCGTCACAGTATTTCTTGATGATCATGAAGATAAAAGTATTATGATTCATAATCAGGGAGAGGTGCCGGAAGACGTACGTACGACTTTTTTTGAAAAATATACCACGAGTGGAAAGGACAAAGGAACGGGGTTAGGTACGTATTCGGCCAAATTGATCACCCAGACTCTGGGGGGGACCATCTCGATGCAGACCTCTCCTAATTCAGGGACGACTATTACCGTACTTCTCCCCACGGTATACCCTGCCACGATTTCCTGCTCTTGAGGCGGATGAAACGAAGATCGTGCGCAAGCGTCTCCGGTATATTGGGAGATGATCATTTTGCAATGAAAAAAAACTATATCCTTGCGCTGCAGGAGTTTTTTTTGGTATTGCCCAAAAGTCTGTTCTCACTGAGTTGCCAAAGGTCCACATTTTAATGAAGTTGTCTTATGGTATAGAACTGAAAAGTAAAGATATAATGACAACTACTGGAATAATGCACAAGGAATACGGATGTAGAAGCATACTCATAATTCTTGATGCGTTGTAACAAGAAATATATCGCATAGGGGCTTCTTACAATCTCTACGCTTACAAGGGATACAAAGGTAATGCCGCAATTTAAAAGGTATCTTTATCTCTATTTGCTGTTTCTGGTTGCAATAGTAAGTTTTTTTGTCGTGCTTGTATATCTTGTTGATATCCGTGCCGTACGCAGGAATGAAGAGCAGTTCAATAAGCAGCAGCTTATTCAAACGTTAATCGTCAGGAGAAGTATTCAGCAGTTGATTGAAACGGGACTGAATGTGTCAAGTTCCATTGCTGATTGTGTCTATTTAGATGAAAATATTTCTGATGCGCAATTTAACGAGAAGTTACATTTCTTAAAAGACATCCAACCAAAAATAATCTCCGTAGTCTCCCTCGATTCTTCTGCTGAAATTCGTACGATTCATTGCTTCAACCAAAAAAATATAGAAATTGTTAGAAAAATTGCCAAACAGTGGGTTGAAAGATACGGAAATAACATTTCCTCCGATGTTGGTTCTTTTGTCCCTCCTTTTTTTGTTACCCAACACTATCAATACATGGGGTGCTTGTTTGCAAGGAAAGGGGACAACGAACAGGATTTCATTGTTGTAATTTGGAATTTGGCTTCCGTGTTGTCTCCATACCTGGAGTCGCTAAAATCCGGAAGCTCGGGGACAGGTTATGCTCTCGATGATCAGGGCACTATTCTTTATGACCATGAGAAAGAAATCATCGGGCGCAATGTTTTCGATGGAATGCACGCGTCCTATCCAGGAGTGGAATCCCTGGATCGCAGGATATTGACTGAAGATACCGGGATGGCTTCTTATTTGTTTACAGTAACAAGAGGTGAGAAGGTTTACAGGAAACTCATCGCCTGGAATACTGCCAAATTTAAAGGACGAAGAATAGTCATTGCACTTTCAGCGGCTGATGTTGAGCAGCATGCACCACTCGAAGAATTACGAAATTTTTATATTATGCTTGGGGGGGTTCTGGCCTTATTGCTGGCAGTATTGACATTCGTACTCTTGCGCAAAAAACAACATCAGGAGCTTCAGGAAAGTGAAAAACGATTCAGACAGCTGGCAAGTGCAACATGGGAGGGGATTTTACTTCATAAAGATGGCATAATACGTTTGGCAAATAGTCAATTTTATTCTATTTTTGGTTATGATGAAACAGATTTACTTGAAAAGCAGTATTTATCCTTATTTTTTGCCCCTGATGCGTTGAATTTTATTGAATCAAAAGTATTTTCCGGTGATTTAAGTTACTATGAAACAGTTGGAAGGCGAAAGGATGGCAGCCTGTTTCCCATAGAAGTACGCGTTCGAGATACAGAATTGCATGGTGAAAATGTTCGAGTTGCTGCGTTGCGTGATGTATCTGAATATAAACAAATATTGGAAGCAGTACGGGCTGGAGAAAGAAATTATAAAGAAATATTCAATGCGACAAATGACGCCATAATTATTCAAGAGATCAAGAGTAATAAGTTTGTTGATGTTAATATTGCTGCGCTTGATATGTTTGGGTATACCTATGACGAGATGTTACAGTTGCAATTCTCTGCTCTAGGCTATAGTTCGTTGAATTTGTTTGGTTTAAATGGTATGCAAACCATCAATAAATCTGCACATAATGGGCTTTCTGTTCTCGCATGGAAGGGAAGAAAGAAAGACGGAAATTATTTCTGGTGTGAAGCAACAGTCCGCAAATCCAGTATTGGAGGGAAAGAAAGAGTTTTGACTGTCATCCGTGATATTACTTCCAGAATGCAATACGAAGAAGAGCTACGCGTCAGTGAACAATATTATAAAAGTCTTTTTGAGAATACCGGAACCGCCACCGTTATTTTTGATGCGCAGGGAGGGATTCGGAGTTGTAACTCTAAATTCGAACAATTGAGCGGCTATCCCCGTGAAGCTATTGAAAACAAGATGCATTGGTCGGATTTCGTGCAATCTTGTTCGTTCAGCCAGATGGAATCCTGCCATTCGCGCAGAATTGGCGACAACCAGACTGCGGCGGAAGATTATGATTGCAGCTTGCTGGATACGAAGGGCGTTCGAAAATTCGTACAAATCGATTTCGTCAGTATTCCTGGAACTTCCGATAAGGTCGCGTCTTTTCTCGATATTACGGAACGTATTCAAATTCAGCGCGATTTGGCCGCTCTCAACCAGAGTTTGGAAAGAATCGTTGCAAGCCGTACGCTAGAACTGGCCACAAAAGCGGCTGATCTCGAACAGGCCAATGCCCGGCTTACCGAACTTGATGAATTGAAATCCAATTTTGTCTCTTCCGTCTCGCATGAATTACGTACGCCTTTGACCTCCATACGGGGCTTTGCAAAGATTATCCAGCGGGATTTTGTGAAATTTTTTCACCTTGCTGAAGATGCTTCTCCCGAAAAAATGCTGCGAAGCGAACGCATCGTGGATAATCTGGGAATCGTGCTGCGTGAGGGTGAACGTCTGACCCGGTTGATTAATGACATGCTGGACCTCAACAAAATCGAATCCGGCAAAATGGAATGGTATGATGAATGGATAGACCCTGCGCAGGCGGTTCGGATGTCTGTTGATGCAGTTCGGGGACAGTTTGACGGCAAGGATGAGGTTGAGCTGCAGGTCGAGGTGGAGGATTCACTGCCGCAGTTGTTTATCAATTCTGACAGATTGCAGCAGGTGCTCATTAATTTACTCAACAATGCGGCCAAATTTACCGAACACGGGGAAGTGAAGCTCGCTGTTCGCCGTGGCCAGGGAGACCTGGTGTTTTCCGTTTCTGATACCGGAGTAGGCATACCTGATGACGAATTGACCGATATATTTAAAAAATTCCATAAAAGCCGCTTGCCGATAAGCGGACCATTCCCTTCACGGGGTACCGGCCTTGGACTGGCCATTTGCAAGGAAATTATCTCCCACTACAAAGGGGACATCAGGGTAGAGTCAAATAACGGCAAAGGCAGTACGTTTACTTTCCGTATTCCTCTCACGTAACTTTTATCAACCCGCCAGATCCGCTTCCTGCATTTTGTTTTTTCCTGAAAAAGGGCTGCAACCCATTGCATCGCTGTGCGGTTTTGGCTGTCCAGAGCGTATGATTGTTGTGTGATCTTTTTGTCACACAGATACCGTACGCTTGGCTTGTTCTTTGCCGAAATCCTGCTATATATGGAATACAAAAGCCCTGAGGTTAAGGGCGTGTTTCTCTCAATTCTTTTCCGCTACGTTTGGCCAGAATTCGACCATGCTGCGTTTTCAGGAAAAAAGCCCCGCGACGTAGCCGTACTACGTATGCGGCCCATTTTTTCCTTTAGCCTTGCCTGTTGAAATTCGTGTTCAAACTCGCGACGAAAAGAATTGGGAAACACGCCCTAGTCGTTCGTTATGCAACCCCTTTTCCCGCAGGGAGGCTTCGAATGGAATTGCAACTGGATAACCAGCAAGTTGAGCAGCTTGCAAACGATGCGGTTCTTGAAAAACTTTCGGTTTCCACGGAGACCGGACTCAGCGCGCAGGAAGCCGTACAACGCTTGGAGCAGTGTGGCAAAAACGGTTTGGAAGTCAAAAAAGAATGTCCGTTCATGAAGTTTTTTCGTTCCTTCTGGGGACCCATCCCCTGGATGATAGAGGCGGCTGCCATTCTTTCTCTCATTGTCCGGCATTATATGGATTTTTCGATCATTCTTTTCCTGTTGGTCTTCAACGCTCTCATTGATTTCTGGGAGGATCACAAGGCCTCCAACGCGCTGGATGCACTCAAGGAACAGCTTGCGCTCAAGGCGCGCGCATTGCGTGACGGCAATTGGAATGAAATTCCCGCGGAAGAGCTGGTGCCCGGAGATATTATCCGCCTGCGCCTTGGAGACGTGGTGCCGGCGGACGTCAAATTGCTGGAAGGAGATTTTTTGAGCATAGATCAGGCCGCCCTTACAGGGGAATCTTTGCCGGTGAGCAAAAAGTCCGGCGATCCCGCCTATTCGGGCTCCGTGGTCAAACAGGGGGAAATGGTCGGCGTAGTTACCAGTACGGGGTCCAGTACGTTTTTCGGACGGACCGCCAAATTGGTGGAGTCCGCCGGAGCGGTATCGCATTTTCAGAAAGCCGTGCTCAAAGTCGGCAATTTCCTTATATTCCTGGCATTGGCACTTTCGTTGATTTTGATTCTTGCCGAACTTGCCCGCGGACAGGATGCCCTGAATCTGATTCAGTTCGTGCTTATCCTGGTGGTGGCTTCCATTCCCGTGGCCATGCCCGCGGTGCTTTCCGTGACCATGGCCCTGGGGGCGCTCACGCTTTCCAAACACAAAGCCATTGTCTCCAAGCTGCAGGCCATTGAAGAAATGGCCGGCATAGACATCTTGTGCTCGGATAAAACCGGAACACTGACCCTCAACCAGCTGACCCTTGGCAAGCCGTACGTCTTTGGAGCCAAAGACGCGCAGGATCTTATCCTGGCCGGTGCGCTGGCTTCCAAGGAGGAAAATCAGGATGCCATTGACCTGGCCATTATTGGTGGCCTGGAGAATAAAGACACCTGGCGAACGTATCAGCAGTTGAAATTCACCCCTTTTGATCCGGTGGGCAAACGGACGGAGGCTGAAATAAAAGAGCCGTCTGGAGAGACCTGCAAGGTCAGCAAAGGCGCTCCGCAGGTTATTCTGGCAATGAGTACGGCCGACGAGGCCACAAGGGACAAGGCCAATGCCCTGGT
This sequence comes from Desulfovibrionaceae bacterium, assembly GCA_963677785.2. Taxonomy (GTDB): domain Bacteria; phylum Desulfobacterota; class Desulfovibrionia; order Desulfovibrionales; family Desulfovibrionaceae. The sequence continues at coordinate 3,484,591 of CAXXDH010000003.1, forward strand.
GGATGATCTGGCGGCCAAGGGATTCCGTACGATCGGTGTGGCCAGAAGCAGGACTCCGGACTCTTGGGAATATCTCGGTCTGTTACCGCTTTCGGATCCGCCGCGCGAGGATTCGGCCGAGACCATTGCCAAAGCCAAAGAGCACGGCATTGACGTCAAAATGGTTACCGGAGACAACGGCGCCATCGGAAGAGAAATCTCCCGCCAACTGGGTCTGGGGACGAATATCCAGTCCGCAGAGGTCATCTTTAAGGATGTGGCGGACCCTGGTCATCTGGGTGAACGGCATCAGGAGTGGATCGAGAAAGCCGAAGGCTTTGCCGAAGTCTTTCCGGAACACAAATACGGTATCGTCAAGGCCCTTCAGGAACGCGGACACCTGGTGGCCATGACCGGAGACGGCGTCAATGATGCTCCTGCCTTGAAACAGGCCGACACGGGCATAGCCGTGTCCGGAGCCACGGACGCTGCCAGGGCTGCTGCGGATCTGGTGCTGACTTCGCCGGGACTGTCGGTCATCATCAAGGCAGTGGAAGAAGCCAGGAAAATCTTTTCCCGGATGATGAGTTACACCATCTATCGTATCGCCATGACCATCGACATTATGTTTTTCGTGGTTCTGGCCATGCTGATTTACGACTTCTACCCGTTGACCGCGGTCATGATCATCCTTCTGGCTTTACTGGACGACATTCCGATCATGACCATTGCCTACGACAATACCTGGCTGGATAAAAAACCTGTGCGCTGGGATATGCACCGGGTGCTGACGTTGTCGTCCTTCTTGGGATTGCTGGCGGTTATCCAGACTTTCGGCCTGCTGTTTATCGGCGAGCAATGGGCCATCAGCGAGTGGGGACTTGACAAACAGCATTTGCAGTCCATGCTTTTTTTGCAACTGGTGGCGGGTGGCCATCTGATGCTTTTCGTCACGCGTACCAACAAAATCTGCTGGCTGCCGCCGCATCCTTCCTGGCAGCTGTTCTGGGCCATCCTTCTGACTCAGGTTCTGGCCATTCTGATGTGCGGCAACGGCTGGCTCGTGCCGCCGCTTCCTTGGGATCTGATCGGTCTGGTGTGGCTCTACAACCTGGTCTGGATGTTCGTGCAGGATGTCGCCAAGCTCGCGGTAAATCATACGCTCGACCATGGATTGATCAACTTGCGCGGGCGCTTTTTCAAGCGAGCCAACGTCTCCTTGCAACAGCATTCCGGCCTTCGTAAGTAGCCGGCTGCTCTTATCAAAAGAATAAGCCTGGGCGATCCGGATGGTATGCCGGATCGCCCATATTATACTGTGTAGGATGTTTAAGCAAAAACGCCTTAGATCACTCCTTTCTTTTTGAAAAAACATACTTTTTAGATCAAGAATTTTTCTTCTTCAGTAGGAATCTTTTCATATTTCCCAGGAAAAAAAGTTTTCTGCATTTCAGTAAAAATAAAAAAATTCATAATTTCACAATATTGAGTATTTCGATAAATGGCATGCAGCGTGCAGAGTACTAAAACGCGTGTATAGGGACATTTCGCGGGCATCAGGCCTGCCCCTTAGACAGCAGCCAAACTGTATGGTTAGCCGTGGCTTGTTGCACCTTTTTGCTGCGGCGTATTCCCTGTCAGCCCTTTGCAGGGCATAAACAATATAAGGAATTGCCCCGATGTCGAATATGATTCTCAAAAAGGAGCAGTTGATTCCGCAACAGACGAGCAAATTGGTAATAGAAGCCCCGAAAATTGCCGCTAAAGCCCTCCCCGGCAACTTTGTTATTTTGCGTGTGGATCCAAAAGGCGAGCGGATCCCGCTGACCATCGCGGATACGGACAAGGAAAAAGGAACCATCACCATCGTGTATCTGGTTTTGGGTAAGACCACGGCCATGCTCGAAGATTTGCAGGAAGGCGACGCCATCCTCGATCTTTGTGGTCCGTTGGGCAAGAGCACGCACATTGAAAAAGACGGTACGGTTATCTGTGTTGGCGGCGGTACGGGTATTGCCGCCATGCATCATATCGCCAAGGGCCACCATGAAGCCGGCAACAAGGTCGTGTCTATTATCGGTGCGCGTAACAAAGACCTGCTGCTTTTTGAAAAGGAGCTGAAGCTGTTTGCCGACGAAGTGCTTGTTTCAACCGATGACGGCAGCTACGGCCATAAAGGTCTGGTCACGGAATTGCTTGTGGACCGTCTGGAAAACGATAAAAGCGTTACCGAAGTCGTTGCGGTGGGACCGGTGCCCATGATGGCCGCCGTGGCCAGGGCCACGGAACCTTTCGGCGTAAAGACCACGGTTTCGCTGAATTCAATCATGGTGGACGGTATCGGCATGTGCGGCGCCTGCCGCGTGTCCGTCAACGGTGATACGAAATTTGCCTGCGTGGACGGCCCCGAGTTCGATGGCCACAAGGTTGATTTCAAGGAACTCAGTATGCGGCTGCGCTCGTTCAAGGATTTGGAACAGACCTCCCTGGACGGCTACCACGAATGCAAATGCATGACTGAAGCGGAAAAGCAGAAAAAAGCCAAGAAAAAGCCCGTCGGCATCCGCATGCCCATGCCCACACAGACGCCTGAAGAGCGCGTGAAAAATTTTGATGAAGTGGCGCTGGGGTATACGTTTGAAATGGCCGTACGCGAAGCCAATCGCTGCTTGCAGTGCAAGAAGCCGAAATGCGTCCAGGGCTGCCCGGTGGAAGTGCCCATTCCGCTTTTTGTCGGGGCGCTGGCCAAAGGCGACATTGAATCCGCCTATTCCATCATCAAAACCACCAACAGCCTGCCGGCCATCTGTGGACGTGTCTGCCCGCAGGAAGTGCAGTGCGAAGGGGAGTGCATCCTCAACGCCAAAGGCCAGCCCATCGCCATCGGCCGTATGGAGCGCTTTGTCGCCGACGAATATATGTACCGCGACGCCTGCGATCTGATTTCCGGCTCCAATGCCGTGACCTGCCCGATAGCTGACGATGAAAAAAAGGTTGCCTGCATCGGTTCCGGACCCGCATCCTTGACGGTGGCCGGGTATATGGCTTCCCGCGGTTGCAAGGTCTCGGTCTTTGAGGCCCTCCATGAACTGGGCGGCGTATTGGTGTACGGTATTCCCGAATTTCGTCTGCCCAAGCAAAAGGTTGTGGCCAAAGAGATCAACGCGCTCAAGGAGTTGGAAGTGGACTTTCAACTCAATGCTGTGGGCGGCAAAACCTTCGGCATCAAGGATTTGTTCGATCAAGGCTACAAAAGCGTATTCATCGGAGTTGGTGCGGGCTTACCGCGCTTTTTGAACGTCCCGGGCGAAAATCTCAATGGCGTTTTTTCCGCCAACGAATACCTCACGCGCGTCAATCTTGGCCGGGCCTATGATTTCCCCAATTTCGACACGCCGATTATCCCCGGCAAGAAAGTCACGGTCTACGGCGGCGGTAATGTGGCCATGGATGCGGCCCGTACGGCATTGCGCCTCGGGGCGGATACCGTGCATATCGTCTACCGCCGGACCCAGGAAGAAATGCCCGCCAGACACGAAGAAGTGGAACACGCCATAGAAGAAGGCGTGATAATGGAATGCCTGGCCGCTCCGCTGGAATTCAAAGCGGGTGCTGAGGGAAGACTGGGCAGCGTTGTGCTGCAGCGTATGGAATTGGGCGAACCCGATGACTCGGGCAGACGCAGGCCCCAGCCCATTGAGGGGGACTTTTACGAGTTGGAAACCGACCTGGCGGTTATCGCCGTTGGTACGCGTTCCAACCCCGTGTTGTTGAAAAGCGAACCCGATCTGAAGCTCAACCGATGGGGATATATTGAAGTGGATGAGGAAACCAGCGAAACCAGCATGCCCAATGTCTTTGCCGGTGGCGACATCGTCACCGGAGCTGCCACGGTTATCCTTGCCATGGGGGCTGGCCGCAAAGCGGCCAAGGAAATGGCCCGCAGGCTGGGATGCGAATAACACTACTAATGATCGGCTGCCGTTTTGTTGTGCGGCAGCCGGTGTTTCTCCCAGGGGGAGGGAGGTTACGTCAGGATACTGGGCAAGCCGGAGTATTTGCTGGATATTCTCAAGATTGACGCACTGCATTGAATAACACAACAGGGGATGAAGACGTTGTTTTTCTGTGGTGTACGCCAGTAATGAACGGCATCAAGCTTGTTTCTTTTACTCTTCCTTTCGTAATGGCGTTTTGTCGTTAGCGTGTTCCTTTCATTGTTATCCGACTGTTTTGATTGGCTCATTTTGTTTAATAGAAATTGGTTTTTTCTATAATGCAATAAATGAAAGTAAACTGGAGTACGCCATGATCGGAGTATTACGGAATGTGACAATCGGGGCGCGAATTTGCCTTCTCCTTGTTGTCTTTGGACTGTTCTGTCTGGGGTTGGGAGGTGGTTTTCTCTACAGTGTGGACCACATTCAGGAACAGTCGCTGCATGAAGCCGAAGCTGTTATGCTCGCCGGATACCAGCGCGGGCTCAAGTATGCCATTCAGACGCTTGCCAGCAATCTTGGTCATGTGGTCTCCGAGGCCAATCAAGCAGGAAAGGACCCTGTGGAAGCGCTCAGGGCCGCCATCAAGCCTGTCCGCTTTGGTTCCAAGGGGTATTATTTTATTTACGATATGCAGGGGTACAATGTGGCGCATCCGTTGCGGGAGGATTTTCAGGGGACCGCCCGTATCGATGTGAAGGACAAAAAAGGCAACCCCTACATCAGCCAGCTCATAGAAGAGGCTCAGAACGGAGGCGGTTTCGTCACTTACTGGTTCAACAAGCCCAAAGAAAAGGAGCCCAGCCCCAAGCTGGCCTACGCGGATATGATTCCGGGCACCAATTATCTGATCGCCACCGGCATTTATGTTGATGATATCAAAAAGGAACGCAGCCGAATCACCGAAGTGTTGTCCGGCATTGTGAAGAAATATTTAAGCCGTATTTCCATCGGCAGCGGGGTGGTCTGCCTGCTGCTGGTGTTACCATTTTGCATCGCCATAGTCCGGAGCATTCTGTTGCCGTTGAAAAACGCCACCGCTGTGGCGCAACAAGTGGCTGATGGCGATTTGAGCAGCGAATTGCAGCCGCATGGCAGGGACGAGATAAGCAGGTTGGAGAATGCGTTGATGGTCATGGTAAAGCAACTCAGCAACAACATCGCGGAAATTGAACACAAGAGCCATGAAGCCATGACCCAGGCCATGGCCGCGGAAACGGCCTGCAAAGATGCTGAAAACGCTCGGGAGGACGCGGAAAAAGCCAAATGCGAAGGTTTGTTGCTGGCTGCCACCCGCCTGGATGATCTGGTTGGTTCGTTGACGCACGCATCTGAAGAAATCAGCGCGCAGACACAGGAAATTTCCGATGGCGCGCAACGCCAGAGGGAGCGTATCAACGAAATTGCCAACTCCATGGACATGATGAACAGTGCGGCCTTGGAAGTGGCGCAAAATACCAGCAGGGCAGCCTCCGAAGCCGACAAAACTATGGTGAAAGCCAAGGATGGTTCAAAAATTATCCAGAATTCCATCGACTCCATGCGTCGGGTGAACTCCCTGGCCGAGAAACTGACCGAAGATATGAACAAACTGGGGGATCGCACCGAGGCCATCGGTGAAGTCATGAATATGATTACGGATATCGCCGACCAGACCAACCTGCTGGCGCTCAATGCAGCCATTGAAGCGGCCAGGGCGGGCGAGGCCGGGCGAGGATTCGCCGTTGTGGCGGACGAGGTCCGTAAATTGGCGGAAAAAACCATGGTGGCCACAAAGGATGTCGGCGAAATCATTACCGCCATCCGTCAGGCGACTCAGGCTAATCTGGAAGGAATGAACAAAGCCCTGGAAGCCATTGGCCAGGCCTCTGAATTGACCGACGACTCGGGCGCCGTACTTACTGAAATTTTGAATTACGCCAACGAGTCTTCCAGGCAGATTCAAGGCATTGCAGCAGCCGTGCAGCAGCAATCCTCGTCTTTCGAGGAGGTCTCCAGCGCCATGGAGACCATCAACGGTATTGCCATGGAGACTTCGGAAAGCGTCCGCCAGTCCTCGGAAGCCGTGGATGATGTCGCGGACCAGGCCGGGCGCCTGAAAGGCCTTATAGACGATCTCAAAACGGAGGGACGTACCTGATATTTCTCTTCATGCTCATCACCCTCCCTTAATCGTAGGGCCCTGCGGATGTCCGGCCGCGGGGCCCCCTTTTTTTGACTGCAGGAACAGTGGAAGTTGCGTCTTTTGAAAGACATCTTGCATGAATTGTACGCAGCAGCGGGGTGCAAATAAGAATCGAATCATGTGGAGGCGGAAGACTGAAGGGCGCCCGGTATATGGGAACGATTCCGGTCGCGCAGGAAGCAACTGCTCCACACAAAAAAAGCCGGCAATGGTTGCCGACTTTATAAGTGATGTTCGGGCTGGGCTTATTTTACCTGCACCTTGAGTGTATAAGGTCCGTTTCCGGAATCCTGGCTGACAAAGATGATGTATTCGCCGGCTTGTTCAGATCTGCCGAGCCAGTGAATTTCCCGTGAACAGAGCGTGTTGCCGGTTGGCGAGAAAATTTCGAACATGGAGGCGTCTTCGGGCGAAGTGAGCCAGACTTCCATCCATTGGGATTTCTCCAGATTGACTTCATAGCAATCATGTCCGCCCTTGGCTACGGAACGTTCGGCAGTGCCGGTCAGGGCGTTGTTTTTGAATTTTATCCGTACGCAATCCACGCCGGAGGATGCATCCGGTGCGGGGTCGGCCGGAATCTGGATGGGGGCGGGCTGTTGTGGAGCAGCTGTTTTTTCGGGAGCAGGCTGCGTTTTTGATTTCTGCTGCGGCGTTGTCGGAGCTGGCTCTGGCGCAGACTTCGGCTCATGCGCGGGTTCGGGGGCTGGAACGGGTTCCACAACCGGTTCCGGAGCAGGGGGCGCAGGTGCCGGGGCGGCTTCTGCAGCTGGCTTTGGAGTAGGTTGCACAGGTGCCGGCTTAGGTTCTGCCACTGGTTTGGGAGCAGCTTGTACGGGCGCCGGCTCAGGGCTGGCAATGGGATCCGGTGTCGGCTCCGGCTTGGTGGAAACGGCCGGTTCGGGAGCTTTTACAGGAGCGGGTTCAGGGACGGGCGCAGGTGGCTGCGCGCCGGGGACGTGCGCTAAAAAGCGTTTATAAATATAGCCTGTTGTGCCGTCCGGAAGAATGACTTTGTACCAGCCCCTTTCCATGGCCGGAACTGTGGCTGTTTGTCCTCGCTTCATGACTCCCAGAACTTTGGAGCCTTTGGTTGGCCGGGCGCGAATGTTGATATCCTGCTTTGCTTTGAAAATTTTTGCCGTATCGTAGGTCTCATCCCAAACAGTCGCCCCTGATATCGCGGGGGCCGAACAAAGCAGGCAGAGAGTTACGAGCAGCAGGACAAAATAATGGGCACGTGGCATAACCGTCTCCTGAAAAATGCGCATACGCGTGAGTTGCTGGTTCAATAAAGATTTCCTGCCGTAACACTTAACACACGGATACACAGGCTGTTATCCTATTTATGTGAACAGGACAAGAGAATTGACAAGGTCCCCAGGGCAAGCGCATCTTAAATTCCAAAGAGTAACTTCTCAGCGAATTCTGTTGTCATGAGGGCTTGGAATTGTGCGCGTTTTGTGCTCATCTTTTTAGATTTATTAAGTTTTATCAGATTAAAAACTATTTTTCGAATAGTAGCGAAATTTTCGGGAGAATGATCTTTCCTGATTCTTGAATCATCCTCTCGAAAGACCACATCAAGAACCCAATGAAGCGAGTTCTCTATGCCCCAGTGAGCCCGAACGGCATGCGCAATCGTTGCTGCATCGCATGGTAGGCTTGAGATGTAATAGCGGGTTTCCGTTGTCACGTTGTCCCCAATTTCACGGCTGGAGTCCACCTTTACTACTGTGTTAAGTGAAGTCCATTCACCTGCTACATGCTCAAGCAAGTCATGGACAGAAAGGCACAAGCAACTTCGTTTTTCAATTCGTCCATGCCCTTTATTTATTTCTTCGTATTTGTCCGACTCAAGATCGTTAAATTCATTTTCTTCAGTCAATTTGAACAATGAGCAGACTTCGTTATGTAAATCTTTGTGGTTAGCTTTCAGAGCTAAAACATAATCGGCTTTGCTGTCCTCAGTAATTGTTTTTGCGATCTCTTTTTGGCATCCCATGGCATCAATAGTTACAATAGCGCCAGACAATTCAAGCATTTTTAAAAACTTAGGAATCTGAGTTATTTCGTTTGTTTTTCCATCAACCTTTTGTTGTCCTAAAACAAGATTTGTTTTAGAGGCCCATGCACTCAACAGATGAATAGCATCATTTTTTGATGCAGTATTGAAAGATCTTCGAATAGTTTTCCCATCTATTGCGACAATATTACCAGGTGTAAGCTTACAAATTTCATTTGACCATGAAATCAAGCACTTTTGGAATTCCTGTGGTGAAATCCTTTCAAAAACTCTTCTGATTGTGTCATGTGAGGGAATTCCATTCTCAAGTTCAACAAATTTTCTGAGCCAATCAATTCTTTCATTTGCAAAGCATTCTATATCTTCCCATCCTTCACATCTACATAGTACACCACAAATAGTAATAAAAATAATATCAATAAGTTTATGAAGTTTAGTTCTATCGATTCTTGGATCAGTAATATCCTCAAAGGCTCGAATAATGCTTATTTTTGATTCCATAGTATAACCTCAAAAAATTTTTTTAAGATTATACACTATGGTCAAAAAAAGTCATCACGTAGTAAATCTACAGTAATAGACAAAAAACATATTTGAGTTTTAAAAACCAATAAAATAATACATAGAAAATGATTCAAAACTCAAAAAAATACAAAACGGCCTTTAAAAGCTAAAATTAGATGCTCTGGCCCTGACAAGGTCCCTGTCGGAGGTTGCCAAACTGGCCCCTCCTGCAAACGGGCGTATGCCATGTTGTTCATCAAGAACAGCGTGCACGATCCATTGGGGGACATGTAGCAAAAAGAAGCAAGTATTGCTAGGATAACAATTATCGCTTATCACATAATTCGTACTTAGACTCAGGTTCGTAGAACTTGTTGAAAAAAATAATGATTCTGCTATGTTTTTATCGGACGGGCAAGCGCGGACAGGGGAAAGTCCTTTCGGGTTCAGTTGACACGAAGACAATAAAAGCTGAAACTGTCGTGACAGAAAAGGCAGCGTATCATACGCAATAACTGTAGCATAAGGCGCGAGCGATGGGGCAAAGTGTCTCCTCGTTGGGATCGGTCGGGCCAGGAAATAAAGAGGAGCGCCGTGCATCAGGAGGGGTGAAAGGATTCATCTAAATCCAAATAATCTTGCAAAGTGCACGCCGAAAATAACGTATGGGGCAGATACTCGGACTTAAATTTCGTGACTTTGGCCAAGTGTACTATTTTGATTCTGGACCGTTTGTCGTCAAGCCAGGTGATCATGTCATAGTGAATACGGATCAGGGCTACGGCTTGGGGGAAGTTGTCCTTGTTCGCGATACCTTTCCGGAAGAAATTCCAGTTGATGAAATAAAGACCATCTATCGTATTGCAGGAGAAGAAGACAAGGAAAAGCAGAAAGAAAACGACGAACTTGCGCGGGAGGCCTTTCGCTTTTGCCGCAGATGTGTTTTGGAACGCGAGCTGGAGATGAAGCTCGTTGATGTGGAAGTTTTTTTTGACCGTGGTAAAATCATTTTTTATTTCACCGCACCCAATCGCATCGATTTTCGCGAACTTGTCAAAGATTTGGTCCGTAACTACCGTACGCGCATTGAATTGCGCCAGATCGGTGTCCGGCATGAAACCCAGATGGTCGGTGCCGTGGGCAACTGCGGGCAGGTCTGCTGTTGTCGTCGTTTTTTACGAAAATTCGCTCCGGTGACCATTCGCATGGCCAAGGAGCAGAATCTGTTTCTGAATCCCACCAAAATCTCCGGCATGTGCGGACGCTTGCTCTGTTGTCTGAGTTATGAACAGAGCAATTATGAGACGTTTCATAAACAATGTCCCAAAATCGGTAAAAAATATCTGACGCGTGATGGCTCGGTAAAAGTCATTCGCGCCAACCTGTTCCGCAACAGCCTGACGGTTTTTACGGATGGGGGAGAAGAAAAGGAATATACGCTGGAAGAGTGGGAGGCGCTTAATCCCGTGAGGCCGGACAGGCCGCAGCCCGGCGGCCAGCAAGTTGCCCGGCAACCGGTAGCCGTTCAAGCTTCAGAGGAGCCCGAATCTGGCAAACAAGAAGGCGGCGCCGGAGAGCCCGAAGAAACGAATAAACAATTGCCGCAAGAATCTGGAGCCGATGCCGGAGAGGGCGACAAGAATTTCTATGGAAAGATAGTCCCGGGCTCGGGCGTATCCTCCGAATCCAAGGATGCGGCTAAAGGGAGCGCTGCAGATGGCGGCCGCAACCGCAAGGGCCGCAACAGGCCTCCTAGGGCGCGGGGCTCTGCTCAGGATAAAAGCGGAGGCCAGGATAGAGGCGGCGTCCAGGAAAAGGACGGCGGTCAGGATGCGAAGAGCGGCACAGCGAAAAAGAACCGCAAGGGACGTCCACGCCGCAAGCGCAAGCCCAAGCCCAAGGAATAGCCGTTAGAGCGAACCACACAAAACAATTGAAGGAGCAGGAGTTCAGATGCCGTTTTTCATCTCAACCCCCATATATTACGTCAATGCCAAACCGCATCTCGGGCATGCTTATACTACCATCGTGGCTGATTGTCTGGCCAGGTTTCACAAAGCCATGGGCGAGGACACTTTTTTTCTGACCGGCACCGATGAGCACGGTGACAAAATCGACCAGGCGGCCCAGCAGCACAATCAGACCCCGCAGGAATACGCGGACAGCATCAGCGCCTTGTTTCGCAATCTCTGGCCTCGTCTTGATATCGAAAACTCGGACTACATCCGGACCACCGAGCCAAGACACAAGGCCTGCGTCCAACAGGTACTGCAGAAGGTTTACGACGCGGGCGACATCTATTTCGGATCCTACGGCGGACATTACTGCTACGGCTGTGAGCGGTTCTATACGGAGAAAGAGCTCGAAGGCGGACTGTGCCCGCAACACCGTACCAAGCCGGAATATATCGAAGAACAGAATTATTTTTTCAAAATGTCGCGCCACCAGCAATGGCTGCTGGACCACATCAAGGCCAACCCCGACTTTATTCGGCCCGAACGCTACCGCAACGAGGTTGTGAGCCTGCTGGAGAGCGGTGCGCTGGACGATTTGTGCATCTCCAGGCCGAAGTCGCGGCTTTCCTGGGGCATTGAGCTGCCGTTCGACAGTAATTTCGTCTGTTACGTCTGGTTCGACGCCCTATTGAACTACATTACCGCGCTGGAATGGCCGGACGGGGACAAATTCAAGAAATTCTGGCCGGTGGCGCAGCATCTCGTGGCCAAGGACATTCTCAAGCCCCATGCCGTGTTCTGGCCGACCATGCTTCGGGCGGCCGGACTCGAACCCTATACGCATCTCAACGTGCACGGCTATTGGCTGGTCAAAGACACCAAAATGTCCAAGTCGTTGGGCAACGTGGTGGAGCCTCTGGAGCTTGCCGAACGCTATGGCGTGGACCCTTTCCGCTATTTTCTGATGCGCGAGATGCAGTTCGGCAATGACGCCAGCTTTTCGGAACCCGCTCTGGTCGGCAGATTAAACGCCGATCTGGCCAACGACCTGGGCAACCTGTTCAGCCGGACACTCTCCATGACGCACAAGTATTTTCAGGGCGTCGTACCCGAGCCCGGAGAGTCCGGCGAGCTGGAAACAGCCCTGCAGAAGCTGGCCGGAGAATGCATCGCCAATTACCAGAGCTTGTTCGTCAACGTCATGTTCGCGAGAGGGCTCGAGTCCCTCTGGGAATTCATCCGGGCCATGAACAAGTACATCGACGAAACAGCTCCCTGGGCCTTGTTCAAACAACAAGATACTGCCCGCCTGGGCACTGTAATGTATACGCTGCTTGAAGGCATGCGCAAGGCAGCGGCCCTGCTTTGGCCCGTGATGCCCGAATCCAGCAAAAAGATGCTGGCCCAGCTCGGACAGAACACCGATGAAATAGCCGTGTTTGCTGATGAAGTCGCAGCCTGGGGCAAGCTCAAGCCGGGCACCAGTCTCAGCAAGGTATCAAACCTGTTTCCGCGTGTGGAGCTTTCGCAGGACGAGCCGGAAAAGCAGCAAACCGCCAAGGCGGACAAAAAGTCCGGTGCAAAGGATGCGGGGACCTTTGTCGAATTCGAAGATTTTCAGAAGCTGGACCTGCGCCTGGGCACCATTGTCAGCGTGGAACTGCATCCAAAGGCGGACAGGCTGTTTCGCGTTCTGATTGATTTGGGCGAAGCAAGCCCGCGCCAGGTGATTGCCGGACTGGCGGAATTTTTTCAGCCTGACGACCTGGTCGGCAGGCAGGTCGTGGTGGTGGCCAACCTCAAACCGCGTAAACTGCGTGGTCTGGAATCCCAGGGCATGATTCTGGCCGTTCGCGATGGCGACGCCATGCGTCTGCTCGCTCCTTCCGGGGCCGTTACCAACGGGTCCAAAGTTTCCTGACTCCTTTGACAACCGGCATCCAGGAGGGACTGCTCAGGCAGCCCTTCCTGGATGCTTTTTTCCTTTCTTGTTTTATCGATAACTTTCCCCCGGTCTTCTTTCATGTTTTCCGCGTGTTATGCTGTAATGTCACACGGTTGCCACATGTGCGTCTTCAAATCTTAAAGGGTGTGACGCGAAATTGTCGCTCCTGTAGGCACACTAGTTAGCATCTCAAGGGGGGACATTAACCTGAGGGGGGTGTTTACGGAGTTCAATTGCATGAGCTTGCGACTGAAGTTAATCGCCTTTTGTCTGGCCGTTTCGTTGGTGCCTTTGTTTATCATGGGCTTTTACAGCGTCGAACTGGCTTCGCAGAGCCTGTCAGAACAGGTTCTTGGTCAGCTGGAAGCGGTACGGGATGCCAAAAAGGAGACTCTGGGCGCCATGTTCCAGCGCTGGCGCGCCGAAGCCGAACTCTATGCTTCCACAAAAGAAGTGTATAACGCGGTGGTCATGCTGGCGGATTATGCCCTGGGGACGCCGGAAGGACAGCGCGTGGACGTACAATCGGACGAGTATGCGACCAACCACGACTACGTGAATCCGACATTCGAGCCTTTTGTCAAAGGCCTGGGTTTTGAAGACGCGCTGCTGATAGATGACTACGGGCGCGTATTGTATACCTACGCGCGCAATGACGATCTGGGCGTTGACCTTGCCAAGGGCAAGGAACTGGACGGATCGAACCTGCAGCAGGCCTGGAAAAAGGCCATGCAAGGCGAGGTCGTTTTTGTGGATTTCGAGCCGTATCCCGCCACGGGGGGAAAGCCCGCATCGTTTGTTGCCGCTCCCATTCGCAATCACAACGGCAATATCGCCGGTGTTGCGGCTCTGCGCATCCCCTTGAAAAGTATCAACGAAGTCATGACCCAGCGTTCGGGCCTGGGCAGTTCCGGTGAAACCTATCTGGTTGGTCCGGACAAGCTCATGCGTTCGGATTCCATGAAAGAAGCTGGTGTTCATAATGTGGTCGCTTCCTTTGCGCAGCCTAAAAAAGGGCGCATGGAGACAGAAGCCGTGGATGCCGCCCTCAAAGGCGAATCCCATACGCAACTCATTGGCGGTCTGGACAATACGCGGTTGCTGGCGGCTTATACGCAGATTCCCTACGGTACCAACAGCTGGGCGCTTGTGGCGGAAAAGAACAGCGACGAGGCTTTTGCCCCGGTATACTCTTTACGCTGGACCGCGTTGAGTATTGGTGTGGGCACGGCTTTGCTCGTGGTGGGAATTTCGGTCTTCTTTTTCAGTCGTTCGGTCATGCGTCCGATCCGCGTTATTCTCGATTTTCTCAATGAAGTCACGGCAGGGAACCTGCAAGCCCTGCTGCAAGGGGATTTCAAGGGAGAACTCGGCCAACTGGCAAAGGGCATCCGAACCATGTTTTCCGAGGTGAAAAATAAACTGGCTTTTACCCAGGGGATTCTCGGCGGGGTCAACGTGCCTTGTCTTGTGCTGGATACGGGCGGGCGCGTAACGTACTGCAACCGGCAATTGCTGGAGATGGTAAGTAAGACGGGGCTCCCCGAAGAATATTTTGGACTGCAGGCAAGCGCTTTTTTCAGTTCGGACGCGGACGTGAGCACCAATTCCATCCGGGCCATTGAAGAGCAGGTTCCGATTCAGGACGAATGCTGCATTATGACGCCGGACGGACGCGAATTATGCGCCAATATTTCCGCCACACCGATTTATGATTTGGATGATGCGTTGATGGGCGCGTTTACATTGTATTACGACCTGACGCCGATACGTACGCAGGAACGTTGTATTACAGAGCAGAATGAGAAAATAGCCCAAATGGCCTGCGAAGCAGAAGACGTGGCGAATTCGGTCTCTCGTGCGGCTCTGCAGCTGGAGGACCAGGTCCGGGAAGCTCTGGACGGCGCCAATGAACAGAGCCAGCGGACCATGATCACGGCAGCTTCGGTGCAGGAGCTGAACGCGGCCATGGTGCAGGTGGCGGCCAATGCCGACAATGTGTCCCGCAGCGCCAATGAGGCCAAGCAAAAAGCCGCCGAGGGCGAGGACATCGTACGCCAGGCCATTGGGGCCATCGCCTTGGTCGAAACCCATGCCCAGACCCTGGACAAGACCATGTCCGAGTTGGGCGAGCAGGCCCAGGAAATTGGCAAGATCATGGGATTGATTCAGGATGTGGCGGACCAGACCAACCTGCTGGCCCTGAACGCTGCCATAGAAGCCGCCAGGGCGGGCGAAGCCGGCCGAGGTTTTGCCGTGGTGGCCGACGAGGTTCGCAAACTGGCCGAACGCTCCATGGAAGCGACCCAGGATGTGGGACGGGCAATTCAGAACATTCAGCTCGCCACCAAAAAATCCATCGATGCCGGACGCTCGGCTCTTTCCGCGGTGGATGAAAGCACCAGGCTTGCCGAGCTCTCGGGCAATGCCCTGACCCGGATAGTGGAATTTGTCGAATATACGGCCGACGAGGTCCAGTCCATTGCCGCGTCAAGCCAGGAGCAGTCCGCCGCGCACGATACCATCAGCATGGCCGTGGAGGCCATCAATGTTATTTCGCTGGAAACAGCCGAAGGCATGGCCAAGTCGTCCGAAGCCTTGACAGAGCTGACGGACCAGGCCGGTAAACTGCGCGAGCAGATTCAGCAGATGCGCTCGTAAACAGAACTTTTACGTGACGTATGACATGCTCTTGCGTATCCTCGCCCAATTCCAAAAAGCGAGGTGAAAAGGAATGAAAACGCTGTTATGCTGGCTGATGGCGCTGCTGCTTGTCCCAGGACTTTGCCTGGCGCAGGTTTCTACGCCGAAAAAGGACGCTCCCGAAAAAAGCGGCAAGCAGGATCAGGTGAAAAAAAAACAGCCCAAGGAGCAGGGCAAGGCAGCTCCCGGACCGGTACAAAAACCGAAAAAGAAAGAGGTGCCGCCGCCCAAGCCGAAGAAAAAAAAGCCTGTGCCGCCGCCTCCCAAAAAAACGAAAAAGCCCGTGCCGCCTCCGGCGCCCAAAAAAGAGCCGAAAAAGGCTCCTAAAAAAGACTTTCAGCCATCCAAGAAGCCGAAAAAGGATGATCCCGGCAAACCCAAGCCCGAAGGCTCCTGATGTACCGTATGGAAAGGCCGCGTACGCGGCCTTTCCTTTGTAGAGCACCGTAACCTTGAAAAGGTGTAGATGTTCTTATGTATTTATCTGAAACAATGGGATATTTTAGAGACTCTTTGCGAGCCTTCGAGCATAGAGACTCGTATTCAGCCGAGCTGTGTTCCAGATGTGAGTCTTGTTTCAAGGCGAAAATGCGCCAGCAGGCGACTTCAGGAACAGTCCGGACCGTTCCAGGCGCCGCACTTTTCGCAGACAAAGCCTTGGAATATGGCCTCGCCGTCGACAACTTCGATTTCAATTTCATTGGTGGCCGAACAGCTGTTGCACAAAACCTGGGCAATGGATGTTTCCGGATCATACGGGCATTCCACATCACAGATAATCACGGTTTCGATAGCCATGTCATGCTCCCTGAGGTCAACTGGTTTCGTTTTTGTTGCCTGGCCGGATGGTCAAAAAACAGGAGTGTTCCTCGCCTTCCCGCAGGGCGCGCAGCGTGAAGTCGAATCCCGCGCCTTCAAAGGTTCCGTAATCCACCATGGCGGCGATTTCGCAGATTTTTGCGCATTCTTCCACGGGCAGTCCCATTTTTCTCCAGGCGTTTTTCAACGGGCAATGGTCAAAACGGATTTCCAGAGCATCGGCATCGCAGCGCAACACCGTGGGCGCGAACATGGCGCCTCCGTCCGGAATGCCGGCGAGAAAGCTGGCGCACAGTCCCTGGAGGTTATCCGGAGCAAATTGAGCGAATTTTTCGCCGATCTGCCGGCCGCGCTGGTATATGGCGCGTCTGAAAATATCCATGGCCCGTTCTTCGCCCAGCTCATTGCGCAGCTCGTCGAAAAGCAGATAGTAAATAATCGCACGATTTTCATTGGCTGCATAGAGTTCGTTGCGTAATTTTTCAACATCCATATAAAACTCCTTTATAGTGCCGTGGCGGCAAGACGCTTGTGCAGAACATCCTGGATAAAGCGGGCGGATACTTTCCAGCAGTCAGGGCCGTATCCACCTGCCATCAGGTAGGCCTGCGGTACGGAGCGCTTTGCAAAGAAGTCGTAGAGGAAGCTGTCCCTGGCGATGAGTTGATCCAGGTTCAGGCGCAGTGCGGCCGTACCAGGCAGTCTGTCTTTTTCATAGGGATCACTGCCGGCGACAACCACGGCCAGGTCCGGAAGGCCTTGCGTGTCCATGGTTTCCAACAGCCGCAGCCCCTGGGTCAGAGAAGGCAGGTAGGCATCTTCGCCTCCGGCAGGGATGGGAATGTCCACGTCGCCTGGGTAGCGTTCGCGGCGCAGGTTGCCTTCGGGGTCAAGGGCGGCGGTGTCCAGGGGCCAGCCCTTGGCCATATGAATGCTCAGGCATTTGATCCGCTCCTCGTCCACGCAGAGCTCGGCGGTACCGTCCCCGCGGTGGGCGTCCACGTCCACGACCCAGGCCCGCCGGATACGGCCCAGGGCCAGCAACTTGAACAAGGCGATGACCAGATCATTGAAAACGCAGAAGCCGCGGCCCTGGTCGCGCATGGCGTGATGCATGCCGCCTCCGAGAAAATAGCCGAAGCCCTGTTCCAGGGCCAGCAGGCAGGCCTGATACGTACCAGCCACGTTGGCCAGTTCCGGTTTCACGATGTCCGCCAGCGGACGCTTGGCCTGGCTCGGGTCGTAGCGGTGGTAGTTGCCCGCGTCGTCGAGCAGTTCGAACGTCTGCATCAGCGGTGGTTCGGGCGTATCCGAGAGCAGAGCGTCCACATAGGCGGGGTTGTGAGCCCGGATCAGATCTTCGCGCTCGATGCAAGGCAGCGGGCCGTCATAGAGCCACTGTCCGGTGCGTTCGCCAAGTTGCGGGTCGCCCAGCAGATAGTCGATGACTTGTGCGGAACGCGAGCCGAATTGGGGAATCAGCATGCCGTAGGTGGGAAAGTCGATGGTGCAGCGGGTGTTGTAAACTATCATGAGGTACTGGTCCTGGTTGTAACGGATGGCGGACTCATGCCAAAGGTCAAAAGGGCGTACGTTCTGTAAGGTCCTTAAGAAAGGGACCATCAGTTGAACACAGCGGCGGATTTTTTTCTCCGCAACTTGCCTGGAAGCCTGATTTAAGGCAGATAACAATTGGAATATCACTTGTAAAGATGGCAGGCGGATTGGCGCAGTGAAAAGAATACAGAGGAGTGGTGGGCGCAATGGATCCATTGTGGATTGCTCTGGCATTTATTTTCGGACTCGCGGTCAAGCTGGTGGGCTTGCCGCCTTTGGTCGGTTTTCTGGCAACAGGTTTCGTGCTGCACGGCTTGGGCATACAGGGCGGGGAAACCCTACAGGAAATTGCCGATCTTGGTGTGACGCTGCTGCTTTTCAGCATCGGACTCAAGCTCAAGCCGGCTAGTCTGCTGAAAAAGGAAATCTGGGCCACGGCCTCCGTACACATGCTGGTGTGCGTCGTATTGCTAGGCAGCGGAATCTATTGGCTCGCCGCATCAGGTTTTTCCCTGTTCGCGGAACTCGGATTGGGCGCATCGCTGACTCTGGCCTTTGCCCTGAGTTTTTCCAGCACAGTATTTGCCGTCAAAGTCCTTGAAGAGCAGGGCGAAATGTCCGCGCTGTACGGCCGGGTCGCCATCGGTATTTTGATTATTCAGGACATTCTCGCAGTGGTGTTTCTGACCTTTTCCGCAGGCAAAATCCCCACCTGGTGGGCTTTGCTGCTGATCGCCGGACTACCGGTGATCCGCTGGGGCTGTCTGCGGATACTGGACCGTTGCGGCCATGGAGAGCTGGTGGTGCTTTTCGGGCTGCTTCTCGCTCTGGTGCTTGGGGCGTCGCTGTTCGAAGCCGTGGGGTTGAAGCCGGACATCGGGGCTCTGATCATCGGCGTGCTTGTTTCTTCCCACCCCAAGGCCTCCGAGGTCTCCAATGCGCTGCTTTCTTTCAAGGACCTGTTTCTTGTTGGATTTTTTCTGTCCATCGGCCTTTCGGGCGCGCCTTCCTTCGATACGTTGGGAGTGGCGTTGTTGCTGCTTCCGGCAGTGCTGTTTAAGACGGTCCTGTTTCTGGTGCTATTGGCGCGCTTTTCGCTCAAGGCCCGTACGGCGTTGCTGGGCAGCCTTTCGCTGGCCAACTACAGCGAATTCGGCCTGATCGTGGGCAGCGTGGCCATTGCCAACGGCTGGCTCGAACCGCACTGGCTGATAGTTATTGCCCTGGCGCTATCGCTTTCGTTTGTTCTGGCCGCCCCCTTGAATACCTTTTCCCATGCTCTGGCCTGCCGCCTGGAACCCAGGCTGTTGTTTCTGGAAACCAGGCAGCGGCATCCGGAAGAAGTTCTTATCGATCCGGGCGAGGTGCAGGTCGCGGTTTTGGGCATGGGACGCGTGGGGCAGGGGGTCTATGACTGGATGCGCGAAACCTACGGCGATGTGGTGGTCGGGTTGGATTTCAACCCGGAGAAGGTGGCGGCGCTCCGTAAGTCGGGACGGCACGTATTGTTGGGCGATGCGGAAGACCGGAATTTCTGGCGGCGTCTGAAAATGAAAAGTAGGCCCCTGCGCCTGGCGTTTCTTACCTTCGGGCAGAGCGCGAACCTTACTGCGGCCAGGAGTATCCGCGTACTTGGCGGAGAGGTGCCCCTGGCTGCGGTGGCGCACTACGCCGATGAGGAACAGGCCCTGCGGGACGCCGGAGTGGATCTGGTTTTTGACTTGTACGCCAAAGCCGGGGAGGGCTTTGCCGAAGCTGCGGACAAGGCCGTACGCCCTCTTGCCGCAAACAGGAGGCATACTACGAAGGCGTGATTGCCAGGTGCGGAACTCCCTTCTTGTTTTAAACGTACTGTTTGAAAAAAACTGTGTCGGTGGGTAGTTGCAAGTACGCATCTTGACTGCACTTGTATTATCATTATAATGATAATATCATAAACGGGAGGGCAAGCGTATGAAACAGGCTCAAGCGGCCAAGACCGAACGGATAACAATCCTTGGCACGCCCCAATTCAAGGCTTTTTTGCAACGGGAGGCCCGCAAGGAAGGCATCAGCGTGTCTCAGCTCGTACGGCAGCGCTGTGAAATGAAATCCGCCAATGAAGACGAAGAGCTTCTTTCGGTTTTAATCGCCCAGGTTTCCGCTGCTACGGAAAAAGCCAGGAATTCGTTGGAACTGGGGCTGGCCGAAGCCGAGGCCACCCTGACCGCATTGAGGAGGGCGAAGTGAGCGCATTGAAGGATGTCATTGCAGCCATGAAGGAAGTGCTGTTGCTTACCGAAAAAGTGGACCGCGCCGGAACCATGCTCTCGGAAATTTCCAAGGAAATGCGCGAACACGACCGGCGTTTGATACGGCTCGAAACCATGGTCGAAATAGCGCAGGGACGGAACAAGCTCGATCAGTAGCGGAAGTATGCGCCTCTTGAGTCTTGGCCCGGTTTAGTGCAAAATAAAACGCTTAAGCGCGTGTTCCATATTTTCATTATATTTATGCACTTTCAGGAGGCCATATGTGGGGGTATTCCGCAAAGCGTCAAGTTGCAACCAGCATTCCCTGTGAAAACTGCGGCGAGCCTGTTGAGGCGCACAGAATGTGCCGGGAAGTCCGTATCAAGTGTCCATCCTGCGGCTCTGTTTTTCCCCTCGAACACTATATTCCCCGTATGGATGATATCCTGGAACATTTTTTGGAAAATGTCTTTTGCGACCGGATGTGATATCATTCTATAACTCACGTTTGTTTGGGGGGCATACGCACCCCCTAGCCTGTTTTTCTTCATTATGACGATTCAGTGGCAAGTGTTTCAGAGTACTTGCTTTTTTTGACTGTTTTACCCTACAACCTCTCATGGTATTCAGATACGGGCATAGATGACCTTGTGTTGCCTTTTGCCCGCGCAGCAGAGACTACAGGCCAGCTGGCAGTTTTTTTGCCAGTCCTTTTTTGCCTGCAGAGAAAAGTGCGCTGGAAAGGATCCGCCAGCAGACAAGACCGCATGCGATTAAAAGTAAAAATCAGTTACCTTTCCCTGGGGATAGCAGCCCTTGTTTCCATTGCCATCACCGTGGCCGCCGTATGGACCATAGATCAGCTGTTGGATGCGTTGAATGAGACCAATTTGCGCGCAGAGATGGCGCGTATCAAGGGTGAGTTCGGCCGTATGCAACTCAGTATGCGGCTCGGTGATGTGGACGACAAGGGGATCCATACGCCGACCGCTCAGAGGGTTCTTGGGGAATTCTTTCAGTCTTATCAGCCGCAGACTGGCATGCTTCTGATTCGTACGGATTCGGGGCAGGTTATTTATCCACCTGATTTTATTTTTCAAATAGGGAAATATCCCACCCTGGATTTGTCCGATGGGGGGCAGGGCATGCGGCGGATGTATTACAATGGCGAGCCTTATCTGTTTGTCTATGATTCTTTCAAGCCCTGGAAATGGCAGCTGATCCTTTCTGCAAATGAAGAGCCTTTGTCCAAAAGCCGGGACAGATTCCTGAGCACGGTGATTCTGATTCTGTTTGGCGGCCTGCTGGTGGGAGGATTCTTATCCTTTGCAATAGCCAGAAGCATAGCCAATCCCTTGTCCCGGTTGGCCATGGCAACCAGACATTTTGACCCGGGCAAAACGGGCGGCATGTTGCCCCGCATCGGCACTACGGATGAAGTGCAGGATTTGACGCAGGCCTTCAACAAAATGGCCGGGAGGTTGAAATGCGCCTATCATGCCATTGAGGCGCAGACCAAAGACCTGAAGCACGCCAACGATCATCTGATTCTGGAAGTATCCCAAAGAAAACTGGCCCAGCAGGAGCTTGCGACGCTCAACAAGGAGCTGGAAATGCTTGTGGCTTCGCGAACATGGGATTTGCAGCAGAAGGCGGCGGAGCTTGAAGAAGCCAATGCCAAGCTGCTCAGGCAGGACGCCTTGAAATCAACGTTTCTGTCCTCCATATCCCATGAATTTCGCACGCCTTTGACGTCCATCATCGGGTTCGTCAAGTTGATTCAACGGGATTACCAGCGCATTTTCAGAAACACGGACGCCATGGTTGCGGATTCCTCGGACAAGGTCGTCCGGATACGGGACAACCTTGACGTGATTCAGGGCGAGAGCGAACGGCTGTGCCGTTTGATCAACGATTTTTTGGATTTCGCTAAAATTGAAGCAGGGCGTCTGCAATGGCATGACCAGCCTGTCGATCTTGCCGAATGCCTGTTGCAGTCCATCAACGCCGTTGAGGGCGTGTTCGGAGATAAGCAGCATGTCGTCCTGGAATTGCATCTCCCGGAAACGTTGCCCGAATGCATCATAGATCCGGACAGGTTCAAGCAGCTGATAATCAATTTGATCAGCAATGCCTTTAAAAATACGGATTCCGGATTCGTGCGGATCTCAGGCTGCAGCAGAGACGACACGGTCCAGGTGTGCGTGGCGGATTCAGGCAGCGGCGTGCCCAGGTCCGAACTGGTTGCTGTTTTTGACAAATTTCATCAGGTTCAATTTCAGGATACGCTTCTGCCGAAACCCAAAGGTACGGGGCTCGGGCTGTCCATATGCCGGCAAATTATAGAGCACTATAACGGCTTGATCTGGATGGAATCCGAATCGGACAAAGGCTGCAGTGTGTATCTGGAGTTGTCTCTGCATTCCTGAACAGGGGATGCGCGTTTGAGTCCTTTATCTTTTTCTCGTTGGAGTCATTGCATGCAGGATACGTATTGCGGACGTATTGCCCGTGAACTCGACTTGTCTCAAGGGCAGGTGGCGGCTGTGGCCGATTTGTTGGATGCAGGCGGCAGCGTGCCGTTTATTGCACGTTACCGCAAAGAGGCGACAGGTTCGCTGGACGAAGTGGCCGTGGCGGCCATCCGAGATGCGCTCGAACGGCACGCGGAACTGGAAAAGCGCCGGGAATCCATTCTGGCTTCCCTGGAAGAACGCGGATTGCTGACCGAGGTGTTGCGCAAGTCGGTTGAACAGGCTCAGGACAAGGCCCAGCTGGAAGATACGTACCTGCCCTACAGGCCCAAACGCCGGACCAGAGGCTCCATGGCTCGTGAGCGCGGACTCGAACCCCTGGCCATGACCCTGTTCGCGCAGAAAGGGCGGTCGGCGGAAGAGCTGGCGTCTGCCTATGTTTCAAAAGAAAAAGAGGTGCCCGACATTGCGGCTGCTTTGGCCGGAGCACGGGATGTGATCGCGGAAAACATCAGCGAAAACGGACGTATTCGGAGTGCGGTCCGCAGCTTGTACCAGCGCCGGGGAAAGTTCCGGTCACGTATGGTCAAGGGCAAGGAAGAAGAGGGCGCGACCTACCGGGACTGGTTCGACTGGAACGAGCCCCTGCGTTCGATTCCCGGCCACAGAGCTTTGGCCATGTTCCGCGGCGAGCGGGAGGGCTTCCTTTCGCTGAATCTGCGCGCGGATGATGACGAGACCCTGGACATGCTGTTGCAGTTGGTGGTGAAACGCCGCGGTTCCAAAAGTTCGGACATTACCGAGGTGGAGGCAGCCGTACGGGACGGCTACAAACGTTTGCTTGCTCCGTCCATAGAGAATGAGATTCGGGCCATGGTCAAAGAACGGGCCGATCTGGAGGCCATTGGGGTTTTTGCCGCCAATATCCGGGAGTTGCTGCTGGCCGCGCCCCTGGGACAGAAACGGGTGCTGGCTCTTGATCCCGGATTCCGAACCGGCGCCAAGACAGTGGCGCTGGACGCCCAGGGCGCCTTGATCGAACATACGGCCGTGTATCCGACAGGTTCGGAAAAGGCCAGGGAAGAGGCCGCGCGTACCATCCGTTCGCTGTGCGGGAAGTACGAACTGGAGGCCGTGGCCGTGGGCAACGGTACGGCCGGCCGCGAAACCGAAGCCTTCGTACGCGCGCTGGAGCTGGGAATTCCGGTGGTGCTGGTCAACGAGGCCGGAGCTTCGATTTATTCTGCCTCCGAAGTGGCGCGGCGTGAATTCCCTGACCTGGACCTCACGGTCCGGGGGGCCGTGAGCATCGGGCGGCGCCTGCTGGATCCGCTGGCCGAACTGGTGAAGATCGATCCGAAATCCATAGGCGTGGGGCAGTATCAGCACGACGTGGACCAGGCAGCCTTGAAAAAGGCCCTGGATGATGTGGTGATGCACTGCGTCAACGCCGTCGGTGTGGATGTGAATACGGCCAGTCCGGAGCTGTTGTCCTATGTGTCGGGCCTGGGGCCCGTACTGGCGGGCAATATTGTCGCCTACCGGGAAAGCAATGGGCCGTTTCCGGACAGGGCTTCCTTGAAGCAGGTCAAGCGGCTGGGCCCCAAAGCCTTTGAACAGGCTGCGGGTTTTTTGCGGGTCAAGGGGGACAATCCGCTGGATGCCAGCGCGGTGCACCCCGAACGCTATGCGCTGGTCAAAAAAATGGCCGAGGACAAAAGGTGCGGCGTGGCGGAGCTGTTGGCGGACAAAACAGTGAGAGAGCAAATATGTCTGGACGAGTACGTGTCGGAAAAAGTCGGACTGCCGACTTTGCAGGACATTCTGGCGGAACTGGCCAGGCCGGGCAGAGATCCGCGCGAGACGTTCAACGTGTTTTCTTTTGATCAGAATGTCACGGATATCAGCGATCTCGAACCAGGCATGCGGCTTCCGGGTATCGTCACCAATGTCACAAAGTTCGGGGCCTTTGTCGATATCGGCGTACACCGTGACGGGCTCGTGCATATCAGCCAGCTGGCGGACAGGTTTGTGGCCAACCCGTCGGAAGTCGTCAACGTGGGGCAGAAGGTACGCGTCACAGTGTTGGATATTGATTTGCAGCGCAAGCGCATCAACCTGTCCTTGCGTACGGCTCCTCAGCAAAGCTGAAGCATCGGGAGAGAACATCCAGGCATGTTTATGCAACGTGAGATAATTTTACGAGACAACGTGTTGAATGTTATGTAACATGTTTATGCGATTGAAAAAGGGGACAGCGGGGTCTGTTTTTTTCAAAAGCTGGGAGTTGCCCCGAGGCGGGGGACGACTTTTGCTGCAGAGAGGGAATTATGCCGCGACCATTTGCCGAGCTTGTCGATTTGAAGCGAATAGAGGCACTGCTGACAAGTTTTTATGATTTGACGGAGCTTCCTTCTGCCATTACGGACAGCGAAGGGACGATTATCATGGGGGTCGGATGGCGCAGAATTTGTACTGATTTTCACCGCAAGCATCCGGAATCCGCCGCGCGTTGCAATGAGAGCGATTGTCTTCTTTCACGACTGGCCGGAAAGGACATGCGGGTAACCAGCAACCAGTGTTTGAACGGCCTGATCGATGTGGCCGTCCCGATTACCATCAAAGGCGAGCAGGTCGCCAATTTGTTCATGGGACAATTTGCCCCCCCGGACATGGAACGGGACTTCTACGTACAACAGGCCGAACGCTATGGGTTCGACACCACTGCGTATCTTGGCGCGCTGGATGAGATCATCCCCTTTGACCGGGAAAAAGTTAACAAGGAAATAACATTTCTTTCGAATCTCGCCGGATTAATCGGTGAAATGTGCCTGGATCAGATGAAGTTGCGGGAGTTCGCCACTGAGCTCGAAAATAAAGTGGAAGAACGTACCGTGCAGCTGAAAAATGAAGTCGAGATCAGAAAACAGGCTGAAAAAGCCACGCGCAGGACGTTGTCCGAATTCGAAACCATATTCAATAACAGTTCGGTCGGTATTTGTTATCTAAAAAACGGCCGTATCATTCACAGGGCCAACAAACGGTTTGCTGCGATGCTCGGCTATACGGAACTGGAACTCGCCGGAAGAAATACCCGTTTTTTGTATCCCGATGATGCGTCGTACGAGCAGGCCGGGAAGATCTACAGGGCTCTGCAGGGCAAGACGGGTTTCATGCAGTGTGAGCAGCAGTATCTGCGGAAAAACGGGGAACGGTTCTGGTGTTCCTTATACGGCAAGGCCGTAGATTCGGGAGTCGTTGAGGACGGCGTGATCTGGGTGGCGATTGACATCACCGAACACAAGGAATTCGAAATGCTGCGGGAAGATGTGGACATGATCATGCGGCATGATCTGAAAGGTCCGCTCAACGGCATTATCGGGCTGACCAAATCCTTGCAGCGCGCCGACAATCTGAATCAAGACCAGAATGAAGTTCTGGAGATGATTATTGACGCCGGATATATGATCAGCAATCAGATCAACCGGTCTCTGGAAATATACAAGCTTGAAACCGGCAGGTATGCCTTGACGCCGGCTCCCGTGGACATACGGGCTTTGATCGAGCTGGTCGTCCGGGATCTGGCTCGGAAAGCCAGGGACGGCTGCGTTACGTTGCAGGTTGCCGTTGATGCGGAGCTGGATGCGAAGACGGAGCCGCTCCTGGTTCAGGCCGATGAAATGCTCTCGTATACGATGCTTTCAAATCTGGTGGACAATGCTGTGGAGGCCACAGCGCCGGGAGAGAAGATCACGATACGTCTCGGCTTGGATGCCCATGCGCAGTTTTGCAGTATTTCAGTGCACAACCCCTCCGAAGTGCCTCAGGAAATTCGAACGAAATTTTTCGATAAATACATCACGTCTGGAAAGCCTTATGGAACCGGGCTGGGAACCTATTCCGCCAAGATGATGGCCGAGGCACAACGTGGGAATATCCGAATGGAGACTTCAGCTCGGGGGGGAACCTCAGTCCGGGTGAGCTTGCCCGTATGATTGAACAAAAAACCGGTGTCGTCCTGCTGGCAGGCGAGGTGATGCTTGATAATGCATAAGCGGATCAAGGAAATATATACTCCCGATGTGTTCGGTGTTTCGCCCGGGACTTTGACCAATGAAGCGCTTTCCCTGATGCAGAAGAACAAGGCGAGCTGTATTGTTGTGCTTCAGGACAAGAAACCCGTGGGCATTTTTACCGAACGGGATGTGGTACGTTGCGTGTCCAGGTATGGCCCGGTTTTTACCGAGCGCCCCATCAACGACGTCATGACCTGTGATGTGCGTACCGTAACTCAGGACACGCTGGTGTACGAGGCGGTCGCGCTATTGGCCGAAAACAAGATTCGCCACCTCGTGGTGGTGGACGCGGCCGGCAAGGCCGTGGGCGTGTCCACGCTCTCCAATATGATCAAACAGTTTGGCTATGATTACTTTATCAAAGTCAAAACCATCAGCCAGGTGATGAGCCGTTGCCTGATCGTCACATGCCCTGACGCCACCATCTTCGATGCCGCCCGGCAAATGTCGGAAAAGAACCTGAGCTTTCTTGTCGTCTGCGAGGAGCAGATTCCTGTCGGGGTTCTGACCGAGCGGGACATCGCCGATTTGACGTCCAGAGGCGTTCCTCTCAAATCGGCACAGGTCAACACACACATGAGCAGACCCGTGATAACCCTGCGGGAGAACCAGCCGGCATTTGACGCGGTGGGACTGATGCGGGCCAGGGGAATCAGGCGTCTCGTGGTTGTGGACGATGGAGGCAGGGCGCTGGGAGTGGTTACGCAAAGCGATATGGTCAAAGGCCTGGAGAGCAATTATGTCGAGACACTCAAACTGATCATCCGGGAGCAGGGCGAAGAACTGACGAAAACCGTCCGCCAGCTGGCCCGAAAGACGCTTTACCTGGAAAGTATCCTCAGCTCTTCCATAAGTCTCGGGATTGTCGCCCTGGATGAGAACTTGAAAGTTAACTACTACAATACGGGTGCGGAAAAATTATTGGGAGTTTCCTCGCAGCGTGTCTTCGGCAAGGATATCCGGACAATACACGAGCTGGACCATGTGCCTTTTTCCCGAGTGGAACAGGGCATCGAACTGGTAAAAGATGACGAGCAGTACAGCTTTCGTTTCGAGCGAAAAACTGAAAGTGGATCAAAATACCTGCAGGCGAGGGTTTCCAGTATTCATGAGGATTGCAGGCTGGCGGGATATGTTCTGCTACTGGAAGACATCACCGAAAAGTATAAAGCCGAAGAAATCATCCGCAAACTGGCTTATTATGATGTGTTGACCGGTCTCCCCAACCGGGCGTTGTTCTACGAGCGTCTGGCTTCTGAAATTGCCCGCTGTCACCGGAACAAAGGAAATTTTGGCCTGATGCTCATGGATGTCGACAAATTCAAGGACGTCAACGACACGCACGGGCATCACGTGGGCGATATCCTGCTGCAGCAGATTGCTGAAAGGTTGAGCGGGATGTTGCGCGAAACAGATACGATTGCAAGACTTGGCGGAGACGAGTTCTGTTTTATACTATCGGAAGTGCGTGACGCGGCAAGTGCCGAATTGATTGCTGACAAGATTCTGAAGAAACTGCACGCGCCTTATGCAGTTGACTCGCTTGTTCTGGATATGCGGTTCAGCTTCGGGATTGCCCTCTATCCGCAGCACGGCGTGGACAGCGGTACCCTGGTGCGCCTGGCGGACAAGGCCATGTACAAAGCCAAGGAAAAAGGACGCCAAAATAAACGTTCCAATATTGCAATGCAATAAAAAGAACCATTTGCCATGCCCTGCATAAGGTTATATTTAGCAAGGCAAGCCGATGGTATTTTTAGAGGATGACACAATGTATGGAAAGGTAAGGCAGTTGCTATGCCGTACGCTGCTGCTCGGCCTGGGGATTTTTTGTTGTATGGGAAATACCCCTGCCAGGGCTGCCGACGATACCATCAAAATCGCCTCGATATTTTCCAAAACAGGCGATGCGGCAACCAGCAACTTTTTGATTCTGCAGGCCGTCCGACTGGCAGTGGACGAAATCAACGATTCCGGCGGAGTGCTTGGCAAAAAAATACAACTGATCGAATACGACAACTGCAGCAGCCCCATAAAATCCAGACTCGTTGCCCGTCAGGCAGTGAAAGACGACGTTCTGGCAGTGGTCGGCGCCTCCTGGTCGGATCATTCCCTGGCCATGGCGCCGGTGTTTCAAAAAGCCGGCATCCCCATGCTCAGCCCTTCTTCCACCAATCCCAAACTGACCCGGTTGGGAGAGTTTATTTTTCGCGGCTGTTTCACGGACAGTTTTCAGGGAAAAGTCATCGCTCAATTCGCTGTGGACGAATTCAAAGCCAAGACTGCGGCCATCCTGGTCAATATCAACAGCTCGTACAGCCTGGGGCTTGCCAAAAATTTTTCCGAGCGCTTTGTGCAGCTTGGCGGAAAAATTCTGACAGAAGAAGATTACAAGGATGGGGAACGGAATTTTACCAGGCTGCTGGCCAGGGTAAAGGAGTTGAAACCGGATGTTTTATTTCTTCCCGGCTATGATGAATGCGGCAACATCGTCAAACAGGCGCAGGATCTTGGTTTGGAGTCGGTTCTTCTTGGAGGAGACGGATGGGGGATCAATCAGTTTTTGGCCAATGGCGGACAGGAGCTGAAAAAAGGATACTATACGAGCCATTGGTCCCAATATCTTGATACGCCGCAAACCAGGCGGTTTGTTGAAAAGTACCAGCCGCACTATGCGCTCGATGAAACTTCCGCCCTCGGCTACGACAGCGTGATGCTGTTGGCCGATGCCATCAAGCGGGCGGGAAAACTGGATAAAAAAGCCGTACGGGATGCTCTGGCCGCGACGTCTGATTTTCATGGAGTCAGCGGAAGCTTCGGTTTCGATAAAAACGGAGATTCGATCAAAGGGGTCAACATCATGCAGATCGTTGAAGGGAAGCCGAAGTACTATAAAACCATTGCCCCTCGATGAGGCGCCATGCTCCATTCACGTACCTTGCGTTTTAAAATCAATATCGCCATTTTTGTCACGTTTGTGGTGATATCCGTCATCTTCAGCGCCCTTTTGACGGTGTTTGAAATGCAGCGCCGGTCCAATGCCATCAAGCAGGATGTAGTGGTGTTGAATGAACTGGTGCAGCACAACAAGGACCAACTGGGCAACGAGATATTTGCCGGCCACGAACGGGCGGTCAAACTGACTTTGGCGGAACTTATCAAGCGTGAGAACATCCTGGCCGCATCGGCCTATGATGATCTCGGCGCGTTTTTTTCCTCCACCGAGGATAGCCCTTCGCCGGATCTGGCGGAATCCGAATTGCTGCAATTGCAGACCGCGTCCATTCGCAAGGAGACGACCTGGAAAGGACTTTCCGTGCTGGTGTATACGGCGGGCGTCCAGGTCTACGGAGAGAACGTCGGCTATGTGCGTCTGGAATATTCCCTTGCCTCGCTTGATAGTGAGACCTGGCATATAGTGGCGATTTTTTCAGGATTGCTGCTGACCTTTTTGTTCCTCATGGCCGGTCTTCTCAATATCATGATGACGCGCCTGGTGCTTAATCCGGTGTATTCGCTGAAAAACGCCATGCTGCAGGTCATCAATGCGGGAAAGGGCAGGGACGTTGCGCCGGATTCGGTCTCTGAAGTAGCAGCAGAAGAATCAGGGACAGCGGATATCCGGGAAATGGTGGTTGCATTTGATCATATTTATTCCAAATTCCACGTCAATTATGAGTCCGCGGATGAGATAGGAGCGCTTGCGCTTTCCTTTAGGCACATGGTTGGAGCGCTGCGGTCCAGCTACCTGGAATTGAAACAAGCCGAGGAAAAATACCACGGTATATTTGAAAATGCTCTGGAAGGCCTTTTTCAGCTGGATCCGCAAGGTCGCATTCTGAGCGCCAACAAGGCCATGGCCCAGCTGTGGGGCTTTGCCTCCGAGCAGGAGATGGTCGCCTCCGTTCCCCATTTCGGTGACTCTTGTTTTGCTCGTCCGGAGGATTTGCAGCATGTCCTGGACGTGGTTCGGCGGCAGGGGCGCGTGTCCGGCGTTGAACTTGAATTCAAGGTCAGGGAAAACACCCATTTTTGGGGAGCCCTGGCCCTGCATTTTGTCACCAGCAGTTCAGGGGCGTTGCTGTACTACGAGGGCAGTGTGGTCGACATTACCGAACGGCTGGAAAAGGAACGGGCGCAAAGCGAGCGTGAGATCGTCGAGGCTGCGGCCAGGGCGAGAAGAGAGATCATGGACAACTCCGGCCAGGGTTTTTTGTCTTTTGGGCTGGATTTGCTTGTGGAGGAGGAATACAGCCTCGAATGCGAAACCATTTTTCAAAAAAAGGAACTGTCGGGCCAGCCTATAGACTCCCTGCTGTTTCCTGTTGCTTGCCCCGAGCAGAAGGAATTTGCTGGCAACCTTGTACGCATTCTGAATGAGGAAAAAGCAAAACGCAGACGCTTGTTTCTTTCGCTCATGCCGCGAGAATTTCTGCTTGACGACAGTTATATAACGGTCTCGTACCGTTTATTGAGCAGCAGGCGCATGATGCTTATTTTGACGGACGTCACCAAGCAGCGGGCTCTGGAGAATGCGGTCGAACTCGAACGGAGCAGGTTGGCGTTCATTGTTTCTTCCATTAAAAACAGAATGCTGATTTTCGAATCTCTGGAGGAGTTTCAACAACTGCTGCGGGATATCCAGGCTGTGGCGGTCTCCTCTCGGGATATTCTTGGAGACGATATCCGCGAGTGTTACCGGAAAATTCATACGGCCAAAGGTAATTTTGCGTTGCTTGATTTCGTGCATCTGCCAAAGGAGTTGCATACGGCTGAATTTCGCCTTGCGCGCTGGCTGGAAAATGGATCCGATGATGCGCTGCCGTTCGCTTCAATGCCTGATGTGCAGACGCTTCAGCAGGCGGCAGAAGCGGATTGCGCGATGATTCGCGAGGCGCTTGGGGCGGGATATTTTGACGGCAAGGGGGATTTGACCCTTCCCGCTGAAAAGGTTCAGGCGCTGATGCAGCTGGGAGAGTTGATTCTCAGCTGTTATGGTGGGGCTATTGACGGCCGGACAGCGGAACTCGTTCGCGAACTGCAGCGTATCCGGTACGTGGAGTTCAGCGGTTTGCTCGAAGTGTATCCGCGTCTGGTGCAGCAGCTTGCGGAACGTCTTGACAAAGAGGTGCGCCTTTTTCAGATTGAGGGTCCCAGCATCCGGGTGGATCCGGAGCGGTTCGGACCATTTGCCAGAGGCTTGGTGCACGTTTTTCGCAATGCCGTGGATCATGGCATTGAATCGCCGGATCAACGCTTGGAAGCAGGAAAAGAAGTTGCCGGCAGTATCAGTTGTCGGTTAGATTTGCGTGGTCAAAGCATTGAAATGGTCATTGCCGACGACGGCCAGGGCATTGATTTGGAGGCATTGAGAAAAAAAGCCATAGAAAAAGGCCTTGAAGATGCTTTTGATGATCCTGCGGAACTTATTTTTATGGACGGTATTTCTTCCAAACAAGAGGCTTCCGAGTTGTCCGGTCGCGGGGTCGGACTTGCTGCAGTCAAGGCTTCTGTGGAGGCCCTGGGAGGTACGATCAGGGTGGAGTCGGAACGCGGCAGCGGAACGGTGATACGTATTTCTTTGCCGGTAGAATGAAATCAGGAAATGAGGGGTTCCTGCTCATGGGTGTAAAACAAGAAGCACAGCTATTGATAACCGCCGTGACAAAGCGAAGTATCGGGTTTTTAAAGGAAGATATCGAGATGGAAGTCTCGGATATTTCCTACAACCTGCAAGATCTGACTTCTTTGAAACTGCGGTATCTGACGTCTTTGGTGGCTGTGGGGGGCAACCTGGGCATGTACATAGCCTTCAGCTTTGACGAACCGGTGATTCGTCATATTTTTGAGATATTTACCAGCGATATCGAACTGGATCCCGAAGAAGAGGATATGTATCTGGGCGATACGGCAGGTGAGGTTATCAATACGATTATCGGCAACGCATTGGGGGAAATGCCCAAAGGGGACTCAATCATCAGTCTGACGCCGCCGGTGGTACTGTCGCACGCCAAAAGCGTATCGCGCCAGAAAAACGCCTATTTTTATACAGCGGATCTTCAAACCGAACTGGGAACTATGAGCGTGATGTGCATCGGACCTGAAGACCTTTTCGACAATAACTTAGATTACAAGGAGTCCGGCAGTGGAGCCTCTTAGAATACTGGTCGTTGATGACTCGGGCATTGTGGTCATGAAATTAAAGGCCATGCTGCGCGAACTCGGTCATGATGTCGTAGGAGTGGCAAAGACTGGAGGCGAGGCCCTGGACAAATATCGCGAACTGCAGCCGGATCTGGTGACCATGGACATCACCATGCCGGATATGGATGGTATTGAGGCCACCAAACATATTCTGGCCGAAGCGCCCGAAGCCTTGATCATGGTGGTTACGTCGCATGGACAGGAACAGATGGTTATAGACGCCATCGACGCCGGTGCCAAAGGGTACGTCCTGAAGCCTTTTAACAAAGAGAAAATCCAGGAACATATTTCCATGGTCCTGGAAGCTGAGGATGAGGAAGAGGACTGATTGTCCGTAATCCCCGACAGGATAATCTTCAGGGAGCAGTAATGCTGCATCAAATAAAGCCACTAAAAAACGCGAACAGTGTCAGTCACTGTTCGCGTTCCTATCAGAGCGTTTTTTTAGATAAGCGCCGCAACGCTATCAGCTAGAACACCTACGCTGTT
Organism: Desulfovibrionaceae bacterium; assembly: GCA_963677785.2. Taxonomy (GTDB): domain Bacteria; phylum Desulfobacterota; class Desulfovibrionia; order Desulfovibrionales; family Desulfovibrionaceae. Next base: position 3,517,736 of record CAXXDH010000003.1, read on the forward strand.
CCTATTCGCGTCCAGGGGCGTCCCCCTGGCTGTGGTGTGGGGCGGGCAGCCCCACGACGTTTCCCTTGCGGACCAAAGGCAATAGCCACATTTTAAAAGGTTCTTTAGCCGCCGGAAGCTTTACTACTTCATAGTTAAAATGCGCTAGAGCGTATCGTCCACCATTTTGATTGCGCAGAACTTGCCGCACATGGCGCATTCTTTTTCGTGGCGGTGTTCTTTTCTGCGCGCTTCCACCAGAACGGGGTCCAGGGCCAGTTCGGTGATCCGTTCCCAATCCAGTTGTTTTCTGGCAACGGAGATGTCCCTGTCCCGCTGCACGGCCCACGGTCGGCCCAGAGCGACTTCCGCACTGTGCGCCGCGATACGCGAAGCCATGACTCCCTGGCGGACGTCGTCGGCGCAGGGCAGCGTGAGATGTTCGGCAGGTGTGACATAGCAGAGAAAATCAGCGCCGAAATAGCCGGCCATGGAACCGCCAATGGCAGCGCCGATGTGGTCGTAACCGGGAGCGGCATCGGTGGTCAGCGGTCCGAGAACATAGAGCGGCGCGCCATGGGTCAGGGTCTTGATGCCCTGGATCTGCGCCTGCACCTGGTGCAGCGGCACATGTCCCGGACCTTCGATCATGACCTGCACGCCAGCCCGGCGGGCCTTGAGGGTCACTTCGGAGAGCACCACGACTTCTTCCCACTGGGCCGCGTCTCCTGCGTCGGCACCGGCGCCAGGCCGCAGTCCGTCGCCCAGGCTGATGGTCACATTGTGTTCGCGGCAGATGTCGAAAATGGGCTCCAGGTTGGTCAACAGCGGGTTTTCCTCTTCACGCTGGCGCATCCAGCGCGCGAGGATCGAACCGCCGCGGGAGACGATGCCGAGCAGACGGCCGGTTCCATGGGTGTTATCCACCAGATCCGCTGACCGGCGTGTCACTCCCATGTGCAGGGTCATGAAATCCACCCCCTGCTTGGCCTGCTTTTCAATTTCTTCCAGCAGTTCGGCGGGTTCGAATTCACTGGGATCCCGTTCCGAGTCGATACACTTTTTCGCCAGCGAGTAAATGGGCACCGTGCCCAGGGGCAGGGGGCAGGCTCCGAGAATTTTGGTTCGCACGGCATCCAGATCGCCCGCAGTGGACAAGTCCATGACGGCATGCGCGCCTGCGTCCGTCGCGGCTTTGATTTTGACGAGTTCCTGGTCCGCATCGTCAATCATGGGAGAGGTTCCGAGGTTGGCGTTTACTTTGATGCGGGCAGGCTGTCCGATAACAACCGGCGCCACGTTGGGATGCGACGGATTGGCCAGGATGACCATGCTTCCCTTGCAGACGGCGGCTTCCAGGGCATCAAGAGTCAGCTCTTCTTCTGTTGCCAGTGATTCTCCATATCTATCGATTATCGTACGTAACGTAGACGGGATGGAAAGTTGCGTCATCAGAAAGTCCTTCTATAAACTCGCTATATGGTTGACACGTCCGCTGGCGTGTTGGAGGGCGGCGTGTAATGGTTGAAATAACATAACATGGGCGGAGACAACCATCAATCTGCGGCAAGCGCGAACGCCCGGACTGGAATGCTCCGGCGGCGCTGGTAGTACAGACTGCGCCGCCGGGCAAAGCATTTGATAATTACGGCTGGACCCGCATCAGGTAGGCGTCTTTTCTGATCAGGTATTTTTTGGTGACTTCCAGAAGTTCTTCCGGCGTGATGCTCTTGACCTGTTCCAACTGCTCGCGGTTCAGGTTCAGGGAATAGCCCTGGGAGAGCAGCAAGGCGGCCTCCATACTACGGCTGTTGAGGCTTTGGTTGTCGCGATAATATTCGCCGACGAGCACATTCTTACCCCTCTGGAGATCCTTTTCAGGAAGCGGGGAGGAGAGCAGCCGTTCGACCACGGTATCAAAGCCCTTGAGGGCCTGGTCGCTCTTGTCCGGAGACGTGCCCATGTAAAAGGCCAGGAATCCGGCGGAGCTATTTTGCCAGAGGAAGGCGCTTACCGAGTAGCCCAGGCCCTGTTCGTCGCGCAGATCGCTGAACAACAGACCGCTTTGTCCGGAAAGGGCTGCGCGCAGAAGCATCAGAGCCGGCGTATCCGGGTGGTCCAGGGGAGGGGCTTTGAACAGCAGCAACAGGTGGCTCTGGTTGCGGTTCGGCAGCGTCAGGTCCTTCGTGGTCGCCTTGGACCAGTCCGGCACCACTTTTTCCGGGGCCGGGGGGGCATCCGTGGCGCGAAGCCCGCTCAATGAAGATGCCAGTTGCTTGATCGCCTGCGGATCAAAATCGCCGCAGACCGCCATGACCCATTGCTGGTGCTGCTGTTTCTTCCACAGCTCCACCACTTGGTCGCGGGTCATGTTTTCCACTTCTTCGGTTGTTCCCAGGTGAAAGTACGTGTAGGGCGGCGTGGTGAACAGAAAGGGAAACACGTGACGGAAAGCCAGCCCGAGGGGTTTGTCTTCACGCGAGACGATTTCCGCTATCTGGCTCTTTTTTTCGCGTTCCAGTTCTTCCTGCGAAAGGGTCGGCTCCGTCAGAATCTCTTGGAGAAGGCCGAGAATTTCTTTGGAAAAACGGGTGGGAAACTTGGCGTTAACCGTGAATTGTTCGCGGTTGGCCGAAGCGCTCAAATTCGCGGCATGAGCCGCCAGGAATTCCTGTATCTGGGTGGCGCTGCGTTTGCTGGTGCCTTTGGTCAGCAACCGTGAGAGCAGCGCGGCCAGCCCTTGTTCGTCCGGACGGATAAGATTGTCGCCGCCCTGGAACATCAAAGATATGGAGGTGTAAGGCAGGGTCCTGTCGGGAAGCAGCACGAGCGTGTTGCCGTTGCCCGCATCGATGGTTTCCGTGGTGTCGGCGGCTTCCGTTGTCGCGGCTTCAGCTGCGGCTCCGGCGTCTTTTTTCCACAGAGTTCCGACCATTTCCTGGAGTGCCTCGGCTGTGGGCAGTTCGGAAGCAGGTGCGGCCGTCTTTGTGTCGGTTGCCGCTTTTTCTGTGGCTCCAGGGAGCAGCATGACGCTGACCAGATGCTGTGGCGTCAGATAGTTGTCGATGAGTGCCTGGAGCTGCGTATTGTCCACATTACGCAGTTCGTAGATATAATTGGTTTCCGCCGCATAGTTGTTCTCGAAGAACTGGAAGAATCCGACTTTGGAAGCCAGTCCGGAGAGCGTCTCCCTGGCCTGGTACAGCGAATCCTCGAGATTGAGCTTGGCCCTGTCCAGGTCCTGGCTGGTGAAATCTGCGGCAGAGACTCCGGCCAGCGTTTTGATCAGTTCTTTCCAAAAGGGCATTACTTTGTCCGCGTTCAAAGATGCCCGCAGATAGAACATGCCGATACGTTCGAGAGTCAGTGAGGAAAAGGAAATGTCGTCGACCAGCTGGAGGTCGTATTTGAATTTTTGATACAGCAGGGATGTCTTGTCGCCGCCGAGCAGATGGGCGAGCACATCGGTACTCACGGCCTGTGCCGAGGTGAAGCCGGGAATCGGGAAAGCCACATTGAGATAGACTTTTCCCCAGTCGCCCTGTTTGATGGAAACCGTTGGACCCGTGATGCGTTTGGCCACAGTTGCGGCATTCCACGGCTCCACCGGCGTCACTACCTGGGTGTTGTGCAGTCCGCCGAAGATTTTTTCCGCCTCGGCAACGACCTTTGATGCGGAGACGTTGCCGCAGACCACCAGCAGCGCCGATTGCGGCTGGTAGAGATCGGCGACGTATTGTTTGATGTCCTCCGAGCTGGTGTCTTTGACGGTCTGGCGGTAGCCGATGATGGGCCGGGCATACGTGGTGCCGGGCCAGACCAGCGGCTGGATGGATTTGAAGAGCATGGAGTCCGGAGTGTCTTCATTGCGTTCGAGTTCGGACAGGACGACCTTTTTTTCATTGGCAAGGGATTTCGGGTCGATGGTCGCGTTGAAAGCCATGTCTTTGAGTACATCCATACCCATGGCCCAGTCCGAATCCGGCATGTCGGCGATATAAACCGTATAATCGAAGCTGGTGGCCGCATTGATGTAGCCGCCTACCTTTTCAATGTCTTCCGCTGCCTGTCCGCCAGGGCGTTTTTCCGTTCCATTGAAAACCATATGTTCGAGCAGGTGGCTGATGCCTGCCTGTTTGTCCGTTTCGTACGAGGATCCGGCATGGACGTATAAGCGTAACGAAACCAGAGGAAAACGCTGGTCTTCCTGTATCAGCACGGTCAGACCGTTGGGCAGCCGTTTCAGGTGCGTCGCTGTCGTGTTCGCGTTTGCTGTCTGGGCGATCAGGGCCATGAGCAAAACTCCTAATATGAGTGTTCGGTGAAGCATCGCCTGTCTCCTTTACTGAATTCAATTTATCATACGCCCCTACATATAATCATCCTGGGCGCCTTGAAAAGCAGTGTGACGACAGCCGACGGCAACGTCGGAACCCCCGAATATGCACACAATGCACGGAAAAGCAAGCAATCGTCTCGATAAAAAATGTTCCGAGAGGAAATTTTGTAATGAAATGGTAACGAAACAGGATACGGGAATTTCCGTCTCCGATACTGGTCGCTGCCAGGACGGCGTTGCCTTTGGCGCAACGCTTGTGCTACCGTTCGGACATCACTGAACAGTGGGGCCGGAACCGTCTGAAGGGGAACCGCCGTACTCGGTAATTGGAAAAGAAAATCATGCGTAAAAATGTACCGGTAATAATTCTTTTTTTCGGCGCTCTTGTGTTGCTTTGCGGCTGGGTCGCAGGAGAAAGCAGGGCGGAAGCGCAGCAGGAGGCAGGCAAAAGTCTGCCGGCTTATTCGCCATTTCTTGCGGTGGAGCCGCCCCTGCGTGTTGCCATGTTGCTGCCCGGCAAGACGCGATTCTGGAAAATGGTCGCGGATTACGCTCTGGCGGCGGCCGCGGATTTGAACATGCGCCTGCAGGTGATTCCTACCGGGAGTAATCCCGGTTTGTTTCTGCGCCGTTTGGAAGATATTTGCCGTACGGGGGTGGACGGCGTCATTTTTCAGCCGCCTTCGGCCCGTGGGGAGGACGCCCTGCGTATAGTGGAACGCAACAGTGTCCCCTGTTTTCTCATCAATACGGAATTTCCAGACATTCATTTTTATCCGCGGACAAAATACGATATGTGGCTGGGAGGCATGTCCGCGAGCAACGAACAGGCGGGGGCCTTGTTGCTGCAAAAACTGGTGGAGGCCGCGGAAGATTCCGGCATCGCCAATTTGAATATTCTCGCCCTCGGAGGCGATGTGGGAGATTTGTCTTCAGTCGAGCGGATGAAGGGGTTTGAAAACGCCTTGATGCAGCAATCCTCCATTCGAAAATTCGCGACGTCCTACGCCGGGCCGGACCCACAACAGGCAGCCGGGTTGTTCTGGAAACATTATCAAAAGGACCCCGAGATCAATCTGGTATGGTGCGCCACCGACGCCATGGCTTTGGCCGTATCCGAGCGCGCAGCCCTGATGGCGCCCGGAGCAGAGGTCGTAATCGGAGGTATAGATTGGGGCCGGGGCGCATTGCGGGCTGTTTTGGACGGCAAACTCCAGGCCAGTGTGGGAGGGCAGGTTTTTCAGGGCGTTTGGGCGGTGATTTTGCTCAACGATTATCTCCATGGCCAGGATTTCGCTGGTGAGGGGGTCAGTTATTCCTCTCCCTTGTTCGCCGCGGACAGGTCAAACATCAAAATATTCAACTACCTGCAGGGAATCTCGCCGGATGCCATTGATTTCCGACGCTTTTCAAGGTTCTACTCTCCTGCCCGCCAGTCCTACGGCTTTGATCTTCTCGAATTGGCGGCACCGCCTCAGAGCTCCGAAGTAGTTCAATAACAGGGGCAAGTTTTTTTTAAACTTGTGAAGCCTTAGCGCAGGGCCGTGTTGCTTGAGACCAGCACGCGTTTGGCCATGACGAATCGGCGGTAATAGTAACTGGATAAATTATCCACGATCACGCCATGGTTTTTGGACGCATGGATCAACTCCCGGTTGCCCAGGTAAATGGCCACATGGTTGATCGTGCCGCTACGGTGCGTATCGAAAAACAACAGGTCGCCGGGCTGCACGTCGCGCAGGGCAATCTGCATGCCGTGTTTGGCCTGATCCCGGCTGCGGCGCGGTAGTTCGTGCCCGAAACGCAGGAATACCGCCCGGGTAAACCCGGAGCAGTCGATACCGTCCGGCGTATTGCCGCCAAGCCTGTAACGCGAGCCGATATAAGGGCTGGCGGCGTTCAAAACCTGACGCCGCGTCAGTTGGCCGTCAATGGTCCGCATCCGGCCAGATTCCGGGCCGTATCCCGTCAAAACGGTGTCTGAACCGAAAAACCAGCCACAACCGGGCAAAGTAGCCACCAGGAGGAAAAACAGCGGCAACAACAGCTTTGCAGGAACTACGGGCGCGTTGAGAACAGTCTCAGGCATGGCTTTCTCCTTGAAGTTTCAGCTGTCTCGCATGGCAGGCGCGCTGCCGTTGCAGCGTTGTATGCTGCTAACAAAGTGTCAGCTGAAGTTGGAGAAAGCAATAGTCGGGCCAAATAATGTATATTGACTGCGATAACTAGAAAAAAGACTCTTGGAGAGCTTCTGAAAAGAAGTTGTCGAATAGATATAGCTAGACTCTAGAAAAAATCAAGAGTTCTGACGGAGGGTGTTGCCCTGTAGTTGCTCCAGACAACAGAGCTCCGGGCTATACGTCGCTTTAAGCGGTAAAATACGCGTCTTTGGTGAGCCAGAGTTCCTCCATGCGGTACATGTGCCAATGGTCGTGCATCAGAATATGGCGGGCCAGGATATAGATTCCGTACAGTTCGAATTCGTGGTGTACCGCGGTTTTGCCCCAGGTTTTGGGGGTGGTGCTTTCGAGCATTTTTACCTGCAGCATCCGCTGTTCGGCAAAGAGTTCGAGGGCTTTGTCCACGCTTTTTTCCCGTTGCGGAGCGGCGGATTCGTCTTTTTCGGGGAAAAAAGGAACGATCTCAGCCTGTTCTTCGTCAATTATCCGACGCAAGCGTTCGTAGAACATGGGCTGCACCTGGGCCAGATGCAGGATGTGCTCCGCGATGGACCAACAGCCTTCGCCTCGCTTCCGTTCCAGCAGCGGAGCAGGAATTTGTGCTGCCAGTCCGCGCAGAATCGCCGGAGCATGCCGCAGGCCTTCCAGAATTTCGGGGATGTCATTCATGGGCACCTCATTGCAGTTTGCGGTTGCAGACAAAAGCAGCTGCACGCAGCATATGCGGATGCTTCGGAAAATACCAGCAGATTTCCCGGACGCAGCTTGCCAACAGTGTATCATGAACCTTGCCTGCAGCAGCCGCGCGTATTATTGTTGTTATATAACTTGGGCCGACGAAATGTTGAATACTTCGTGCTCCCGGTAACAACGAGGAAGACGTACTATGCAGTCAAGTTCCATCCCCGGGGATATCCCCAGATATTCCGCTGAAGAAGTGCAGAGCGCGAAAGACAGCGGTGAAGTCCAGGCCCCGCATGTTGACACGGCGCCCATTGATTCTACCGGACACATCACGGTGGAGACGCCGGAGTATTTTATCGCGGATACGGTGGGACACCTCGTCGACACCATCGTGTAGCAGGTCTTCTGCTGCTCATCTTTTCAAATAAGCATCCAGCACGTTCAATCCTTCCGCGAAGTTTTTGCGTCCGAAGCCAATGCGGAAATGATCCCGGGGAGCTGGAAACAGTTCGCCGTCGTAAACACTGGCGGGCAGCAACAATACGCCCGCTTCGTTTATCAGCCGTTCGACAAAAGCGTCTATGCCGTCTTCTCCGCGATACTTTGGGAAGCCGATGGTGGCGCCGTCGGGACGCTTCCAGGAGAACAACCGCGTATGTTCCTGAAAAAAAACGTCCAGCTTTGCCAGGTTGTCGGCGATGATCCGGCGATTTTTGGCCAGGATGGCATCGCTGTTGCGCAGAGCGATACGGGCCAGAAATTCGCTTGGCGTGGGGTTGCAGATGGACAAGTAGTGCTTGACTCGTTCCATTTTCTGCAGCAACGCGCGATCCTGGCAGGCAATCCAGCCCAGGCGCAATCCGGCCAGACCGTAGCTTTTGGAAAGCACCCCAAGGGAGAGGCCGTGCTCGTATGCGTCGGCCATGGGAGAGGGGGCGTCGGTTTCGCGTTCGAGCCCGCGATAGACCTCGTCGCAGAAGATGTGGATACCGCGTTTTGCGGCCAAGCGGACAATCGCCTGGAACTGTTCCAGGGGGAGCACTTTACCCGTGGGGTTGTGCGGATAGTTCATGATGATCAGCCGGGTGTTGGGCCGCAGCAGGGACTCGAGTTCCTGCAGATCGATGTTCCAGTCGTCCTCTTCCCGCAGCCTGAGCCCGGAAACGGCGCAGAGCGAAGCCGGCAGTGATTCCAGGGATTGGTAGTTGGGGCAGAACACCACGGCATGGTCCTGCGGACCGAGCAGGGCATGCATGGCGCAGAACACGCCTTCTTCGGCTCCGGCAAAGCAGATAACGTCTTCTCCGGTCCGGCCCGTATAGCAGTGCCGGGCAATGGCTCGGCGCAGGAGCGGCGAGCCCATGGTTTCGCTGTAATTGAGCTCCAGTCTGCTCCATTGTTCCAGTTCTTCGTCCGAGGCCAGAGCCAGCAGTTCCTGCAAGGTCATGGTTTGCGCGTCCGAACCGCAAAGAAAATGGCGTACGGAAAATTCGTGTTGCGACATGAATATTTCCAATTGAAAATCCCGAAATGATTGCATGGGGCTATTCCTCCTTTTTGCGGCGTATACTGCGCAGGTAGTTATAGATGGTCGCGCGCGAGACCCCCAGCTGTGAAGCGACGTAATCGCACGCGTGGCGGGCTTCGAACAACCCGGCGGCCTGAATCCGGCCCACGAGGGCGATTTTGTCCGCCCGTTCGAGGGCCTCGAAAACCATGTTGCGCTGGGCCAGAAATTCGCGGGTCTCATGGTGAATGCGTTCGCGCCAGTCCTTGCTGAACAGAGATTCAGGCGGCGGGGTGTCGGGCGGGTTCACGAACTCGCGCAGCAGCGTGGCCGCAGCCTCAAAGCGAGAGAGATCCAGGTTAATGCAGAGCATTCCCATCGGCTTGCCATGCGTATCATGCAGCACGGCGGAGACGGACCGCAGCCTGCGGCCGTCATAGTTGAGTTTGTCGTACGGACCGATCACAGCCGGACTTTCCGGGTCGGAGACTTCCGTGTCCAGCAGGGACTCGTCTCCGGGTGCGCGTTTGGAAAAACAGTTGGCGATGTACACGATACGGTCTTGGGTAAGATCATGGAGAACCACCTCCGCATGCGGATGGAGCAAGGCCTGGATGGCATCGGCCACGGGCTTGTATGGTTCGAGTGCAGTGGGAATGCCGGTGTTCATGGATACATTTTGTCTAATTTTTACAAAATGTCAATATATAAATCATGCCAATCTTTTTTGAAGCGGCAGGCAGGTTGCCACCTGTGGGAAAATGAGGCATAGCAGAGCCGTCGCATCAGCCCGGCAGATGTCTTTACTACTCGTGCAGATACGTTTGACCTGTTTGACTCAAAAATATACGCAAGGCCGGGTCGGCGGCGAATGCCGCAGGAGCGGGCCATCAGCTTTTTGCTCCCATTAATTCAGGTTTGTTAAGGAGATGTGGAATGTTTTTGGGCATACCATACGCAGTGTTTGGTGAACTGCTGCTTTTCGCACTGGTTGCTTCCATGGTTTTCGCGGCTGTGGGGTCGCCCTTTTTGGCTACGATCTGTGAGTGGTCAGGCAAGGTCCGGAAAAAGGTTTTTCTGGATAAAAACGGGCAACACCTGGCGTTTATGGGCATGATCATGGGCTTGTGCACGTTGCCGTTTACCCTGGCGGCCTGGATACAAACCTGGGCGGGCGAATGGCTGTTGTTTCATTTCGGGACGGACGAGTTTTCCGTGGAAGCCCTGGTGCACGAGTTGCTGACACCGGTGAGCCTTCTTCTGGTCGGGGTATACTTGGTGGCGCTGTTGCTGCTGCTTTTTTATCGTTCCAACTGGAAGGCCATGAAGAAACAGAAAGGCATCCATATCCTTACAGGGGCGGTGGCGGCTCTGGCGGCCGGTGACACGCTGTTTCTGGGGTTGGCGGCGCAGCGGGCCATACAAAAATACGGCAGCGTGTTTTTTGCGGATCAATCCCTGCCGACATTTTATTCCGCTGCCACGACCATTCCCGTGAATTCCGAATTCTGGCCCACGGCCGGACTGTTGTTTCTGTTTTCTCTCAGCGCTGCCGGGGCGTACGGGCTGCAATTCATTTTGATGCGCCGCAACAAGGATGATTTCGGGCGGGATTACTATACCTATGCCCTGAAAAATACCTCCAAATGGGCTTTGTTTTCTGCCTTGCCGCAGTTCGTGATCTTGGGCTGGTTTTTTATGCTGCGCGTGCCTGTTGCCGCAGCGGCGGATTTCAATAATCCCACCGTGGTGTTTCTCTATGCCGCCGCCGCATTGCTGCTTCTGGCAGTCGTTTGCTGGACATTCATTGCCCGCAGTGCCGCCCCTTTGCGACTCAAACCTTTGGTTTATCTCGGACTCTTTTTCCTGGTGCTTTCGCTGAATTGTGAAGCCCTGGCTTTGATGACGACGTAACAAGACATCGAATCCGCGACCTGGGGTCGTAAAACAATGTTAGCATTCCGGCGTCTGAGGGAAAATTCTCCTCAGACGCTGTTTTTTTTATTTCCGCCTCTTATTTTTCCATTGGACCAGCAACGATCCTTTATAAATTTACCGTGGCAGCAGGGAAAGCAGCAATGAATTAATTCTTGCGCACAGATCCCGGTGTGATGTAATTTAGTATGACTCGATATTGGTCGCGGATACTGAGGCTTCCGATCAGGGGGATGGGGGCCTGAGTCTGTTGTTCTTACTCACCACATCTAGCATTGGAGAGAGACAATGAGAAAATTGAGCGTGTTGTTGGTAGTACTTTGTTTTGGTCTGGCTTCCTGCGTGACCGGCGCCGGCCTTGTTTCCACCGCGGCGCATCAGTCTTCGTCGGTAGCCACGGCCCAGGCCGCGCCTGCGGAAAACGGTCCTGAAGTGTTTTCTTCACCGCGGACATTTAAACATGACCGCAATTTCGAATATACGATCCCTGCGGGGTGGTACCTGGTGGACGGCGATCCTGAACACGGCGAATCCTTCAGCTTCATGAAAAAAGGCACCCCTCGCGGCATGAACGGGCATCTTGAACAGATGGTGCCCAGTTTTCCGCGTGCTTCGGCGGTCAAGGCCGGTCTGAAACAGGATAAGGAACGTATGCAGATCAACAAGGTGCTGGATGCGCGCCGCCGAGATGACGGCAGCATCAAAAAAGGCTGCGGCGTCATCGGCTGGGAACAGACCGAAGCCCCGCAGAAGAACGGCTTTCAGCGGATCATCTGGCAGTGTTATGACGGCGACAATTATTATATGAATTTCATGACCTACACGGAGAATGAGGATTTTGACGCGGCAAAAGACGAGCTGCGCGAAGTCAGCGACTCAATCAAGTTCTGCCGCAACTAACGTTCGCATCATCGGCTTCCTGCAAAACGGCCGGGCACTACGCCAGATCGTATTGCAGGAAGTCTTCAGCTGTTTTCTCTCCTTTTTCCAGAATACATTCAATTCTGTTCGTGCGCATTGCTACATTTGTTGTTCAGATCGTAGCGCTTATTTGCTGCGGATGATATATCCGAAAACAGTCCGTCTTGTTTTTTAAGAGTATTTGTGGTAAAACTCAATGGTTATGTTGATAGGAGCAATCGTTTTCTTCAACTTGCTCCTCCCTCCTGGGAATTCGACTTCAGCCCCTGGGCACGGCAGGCTCTAGCCCTGGTGGCAAATCGAGCATATTCGGCGTCACAAGCGCAAACCTTTTAAAAATAAAGGACGCCTATGAGCGAAAAAGACTTTGCGACCCTTACCTATGACGGCAAGACATATCAGTTGCCTGTAGTTACCGGTACGGAAGGTGAAAGAGCTGTTGATATCCGTAGTTTGCGTCAAGATACCGGTTTGATTACCCTGGATAGCGGATTTGCGAACACCGGCTCCTGCCAGAGCAAGATCTCCTTTGTGGACGGTGAGAACGGCATATTGCGTTATCGCGGCATCCCCATTGAGGAGATCGCAGAAAAAAGCACCTTTATCGAAACGGCCATGCTGCTGATTTTCGGCGAATTGCCCTCCAGGGACGAACTGGAATCCTTTCGGGATATTTTGCGTGAGGAAGAACTGCTGCACGAAGACATGCTGCACCATTTTGACGGGTTTCCGCCCAACCCGGAGCCCATGGCCATTCTTTCGGCGGTTATCAATTCGCTTGGCAGCTATCACCGGGATCTTTACACCTTCAGCCATGAGGAGAACTTTCGCCGGGCCGTGGCGAAAATCATCAGCAAGGTCCGCACCATCGCGGCATTCAGTTATCGCAAATCCATGGGGTTGCCGTTCATCTACCCCAACCCGAATCTGCGGTATTGCGTGAACTTTCTGCATATGATGTTCTCTATACCATATAAACTGTACAATCCGCCCCTGGGCGCTGTCCGGGCGCTTTCGCTCTTTTTGCTGGTACATGCGGACCACGAGCAGAATTGTTCCTGTTCAACCGTACGGATGGTCGGTTCTACCCAGGCCAACCTGTTCGCTTCCATTTCCGCAGGCATCTGCGCGTTGTGGGGGCCCTTGCATGGCGGCGCAAACTCGGCCGTGCTGCGGATGCTGCATGAGATCAAGGAAGGCGATATGGATGTCTCCAAACTTATCGAGCAGGTCAAACAAAAGAAATACCGCTTGATGGGTTTTGGCCACCGCATTTACAAGACCCGTGATCCACGCGCCAATGTTTTGAAAAATGCCGCGCACAATCTGTTGCGCAACCTCGGCGTCAAGGACGAGCTGCTTGAGATCGCCCAGCGTTTGGAAGAAGCAGCGCTCAACGACCAGTATTTTGTTGACCGCAGGCTCTACCCCAATGTGGACTTTTATTCGGGCATTATTCTGCGGGCTTTGGGTATTCCTGTAAATATGTTCCCGGCCATGTTCGCCATCGGCCGCATGCCGGGCTGGATTGCCCATTGGTACGAGGAATCCCAGGGCGCCACCAAGATCCATCGCCCGCGCCAAGTTTATCAGGGGCCCATGAAGCGGAGCTACGTTCCCATGGACCAGCGCGAAGGAAGCGGACTCAAGTTCGCCGGTCTGGAACGCTAACGCCCTTTATTATTCTCAAACACAAAACCCCCCCTCTTTTCTGGAGGGGGTTTTTCTTTCGGGGCAGGGTGCGTATCACACGCATAGAACTGCTGCAGATAAAAATGAGACCTTTATGTATATTTTTTCCAGAGGGGTGATTTCTGCAAATACGCAAAGAGATCGCCGCCGGGATAAAGTAGCGAAGGTACTCCACAGGCTTCCGCAGCCATAATATCCGTATCATTGTCGCCGATAAGCAGGCTGTTGTTAAGTTGAATATCCCACAATTGTTCAGCTCGGAGTATCAGCCCAGGATTGGGTTTCCTGCAATTGCAATCTTTGAGGTACGAACCCAAGGCATGCGTGGGATGGTGCGGACAGTAAAATGTTTGATCTATATGGGCCCCATGCAAGAGGAGCTGACTGTTGATCCAGTTTGTAAACTCGATAAACGTATCCTCGGTATAATAACCGCGTCCGATTCCGGATTGGTTGGTAACAACAAAGACATAGAGACCTTTATCATTGGCCCATTTTATCGTTTCAATCGCGCCGGGGTTCCATTCGAAATTCTGCTCTTTATGCACGTAGCCATGGTCGATGTTTAACGTTCCATCCCTGTCCAGAAACAGGGCTGGTTTGCATTTCCAATTGGGTACGGATTGTTGGGCAGCCGTGAAGGTTTCCGGTATGCCGATATCAATAAAGAAGCCATCGTATACCTGCCCGTAAAAAACGCGTTCTTCAATCAACTGCTCAAAAAGGCTTTGTTCGATTTGAGAGAACCCGGGTGGAAACAATGAAAGGATCTCTTTGGAAAGGAGAAAGACGCCACCGTTTATGACGCCCGGTCCGCTCAATGTTTTTTCATGGAAGCCTGTAATTTGATTTGCATGCAGCTCGATACAGCCATATCGGCTTACATCGTCGACACCACGCAGAGCGATTGCGGCCTTGGCATTATTTTCTTTGTATACCCGAAACAGATCCAGGAAATTTATGTCGAAAAGCGTGTCGCCGTTGAGTACGAAAAAATCATCCTGAAGGAGGTGGGCTGCGTGTTTCAAGGCTCCGCCAGTTCCAAGCGGGGTGTCTTCGTGACTGATAATGATATTTTGCGCGTCGGAAAAATGTTTTTCAATTGCCTGCCCTTGATAGCCGGTGCTGATGATGATTTCATCAATCCCATAGCGTTGCAAATTCCAAATGACATAATCCAGAAAAGGTTTTCCGGAGATATTGAGCATCGGTTTAGGGGTCTTTTCCACGAGATTCCCTAAACGCGTTCCTTTGCCACCAGCTAAGATGACTGCTTGCATGAGAGCTCTACTTGGGCTTGTGGGGTTATATTGAAAAAGATTTCTTCAGCGCGAACACAACTTTCTTGAAAGCTGAATAATCACGCCCTGTCTACTATTTGTTGCGTGACAGAGTCAAATCCGCTGAAAGGATGCGAACGGCTTTTCGATGGAAAGGATTTTTCGCAAGCAGGATCAGGGCCTGACGCTCACGGGAAAGGGAACAAAAGCCGGGCACGACCGGACGTTAGTCTCCCATGTGCAATCGCCGGGCGCCGTGGCGTCCTTTCAGCGTACGTTCGATTACCCCGTCTTGAACGACAAGGGTGACGTCCGCACCGTTCAGGTACAGCAGCCAATAGTCCTGCGCTTCCATGATAGGCGTTACCGGACCATACGTCCCCTCGATTTCGGCATCCAGCCGTCTGCCCTCCAATATACGTATATCCGGAGCCGGTGAATAATCCGAAGGCTGCACAAGCAAGGCATTGTTCAACAGGTTGATGGTTTGTTGTGTTTCTTCGTCCGGCCGGCCTGACTGCTTGGAAAGTTTAGCCGCCAGATCAAGCAGAACCACGGGATCATAACGGGTGCAGCTGCTGAATTCGCTGATGGCCTGGTTCGAGGAGAAAAGTTCCTGGAAATGTTCCTTCCAGTCCGCGTACGGTCCCTTTTCGGAGAGACCAAAGCGGTGAAAGCGAGGTTCGCACGCAAAGTTCATCAGGTCCAGGTATAACGAGCGGGCTTCCTGCAGCGGGTATTCTTCCGCAGCCAGGGCACTGGCGGCACAGAGCAGCATGCTTGCCAACAACACAAGCGTTATTTGAAGTCTTGGAGACAACTTTTCGAATTTAAATACTATTTTTTCTGTCATGGCATGTGCCCCTCCGCTTTAGGGACATCCAATTTGAAGGAAAGCATCCATTGGCCGAATATGGCCGGGATATACGCCTTTTTAAGAAAAAGACAATCGCCTACCTAACCACAGCACTGCAAAACATTTTTTCACGGCCGAAAAGCACTCCATTAAGGTTGTTTGTGCACTATAAATAACTACTTGTATTTATAGAGATTAAATGCTGGAATCACTTTTTAGTCAATTGCCGGAATCATCAAAATACAGTGCGCCCAGTTCTTTACTATCTTTGTCGGAAAACGCTTCGGTCAGCTCTCCGTACAGCGCGATTCGCAGATCACGTAGAGCTGCCATGGTTTTTTGTCCTTTTTTGGTGATTTCGGATTGCAAGGAAAAAGCACCGGTGCAGGCGCACAGGCAATTAGCCAGGTCGGCGTTCATTTTTTTGAGGACGGCACCCAGTTCCTGATGCTGCTCGAATGTGAATCCCGGTTGATTATCTGACATGGCAGGCCTCCCAAAGCATTTTTCCCTTATTCTTACTGCGTGGAAGGAAGAGAGGCAAGATGAATGCAAAATTTTTTACAGAGCTTTAACCCGGGCAGGCTACGAACAGATGTCTCCATGCCTGAGACATAAGCAAGACAAAGCGGGCCGGAGCCCGCTTTGCCCGCAAGAGTCGTTAGTTAAACGTTTTATATCCCCCAGGCCGTACTTTGTCCCAGCTAAAACCTGAAATGGTTTTTTCATTGCTTGCGCCGTTGAAGGGAGGCTTTTGAAACTGTACTTTGATCGTGTTTTGACCTTCTTTCAGGAGACGGGACGAGTTCGGCAGCGTCCTGCTGTTGAAAAAAATCTCGGATTTTCCGACGTATGTTCCGTTTACGTACCACACAGGGCGTTCGCTCACTCCCGGTGGAATGGGAAAGCTCCCCTGCACCCAGATTCGGGCCTTTTGTTTGCCGTTTCCCCATTTACCCACTTGAATTGATTTGATGGTCCAGGGGCAGGGCTTGTCTGCCGCACCTTCGGCAAGCGCAGCAGCGCTCAGTCCGAGGCAAAAAATACATACCAAGCAAGCAATCACGAGATTTCTGTTCATGTCTCTTCTCCTCCCTTTTCGGGAGCAACGTATTTTTTTCGCTCCCGGAATTCGTTAAAGGCTCCCCATCAAAACATAATATTGCGATTTTAGCATAAATGATGCCATTTGTATTACTGTAAGGGAAAGAAAAGAAACTTGTGAGCTTGTTTGTAACTAGCTGTTTTGACAACTGTTATATATATGCAGGACGAATGCTGTTCTCGTGTTGCATATTTTGTTTCTCCGAATGTCCGCATGATACTGCCACCAAAATGGGCATTATAGAGACAAAGTAAAGTGTCGGATGCAACAAAGTTGCACCCGCTAGATGTTTTTGCCTAAGTTGGTAAAACAACCTGGGGGATTCGGCAGGTTGTTTTTCTGGATAATTGTCAACGAAGAGATATATCTCATATGATATTTGTTTGTTTTTCCATAATAAAGTCCAGATACAGCCCTTTTCTTTCCAAGGTGAACGACTGGACGCCCAGTTGGTTCAGGAATGAGCTGATCTCATCGGACGTATAGGATGCGCGGATGGATTCCCAGACGTCTCGTTTGATTTTCAGGTAATAGAACAGTCCGCCTCGGTAGAAGTCATAGATATACAGGACGCCGGAATCGGAAAGGCTGTTCAGAAGGTTGCTGATCCCCAGTAGCGGATCCGGCCAGTGGTGCAGCGAGAATGTGGAATAGACAACATCGAATTTGCCCAAAGAAGCGATCAAATCCGAATCTTCCGCAGAGCCATTTTGGAAGGAAATAGTTTCGTCTTGTTTTGTACTGCGGATATGCTCTTGGGCAACTTGTACCATGTCGGCCTAGTACTCCAGACCGATGAGTTCTTGCGGTCCGTATTTTTCCGCAACCAGGCCGGTCTGGTTGCCGGGGCCAGGGCCGATTTCAAGATACCTGCCCGGTCGTTGCAGCCGGTCAAATTTGCTGAAAAAATCCTTGTAATAAAAATTCCCGAGCTTTTTCTGCATCGTCAGATATTCCTGAGTCGTTTTTTGCCCGGTGATGACTTCATGGTCCGTATGGGGAATGCGTTTTGGCATGCAGATCTCCTAGACTAAGTCTATTGAGAGGACGTGCCTACTGCCGGCGTTTCGCAGGTGAACTCCAAGCCAGTCCGGAGGGCTGGTTCATAAGCGAATGCAAGCTGTACCCGGTCGGCGTCAGTCAGCAACAACCACCTTGTTTTTGCCCTGGTGTTTCGCGTCGTACAGCGCCTGGTCGGCGCGTCGAATAAAGCTTTCGAGGGGTTCGTTTTCTCGGAATTGTGCCAGTCCCAAACTTGCCGTAACCGAAATTTCGTCATTGCCATTGGGAGTAAACAGCTGGCAAGCGAAGGTATTGCGAATGCGCTCTGCGGCCCGCAAAGACTGCTCTATTCCCGCATTCGGAAACAGAGCCACGAATTCTTCTCCGCCGTAGCGAAAAGCCGCATCGCTTTCGCGGATTTCTTTTTTAATCACAGCCGCCAAGGCTTGCAGCACCACATCGCCTTCAGGGTGGCCGTACGTGTCGTTGAACATTTTGAAATTATCCACATCCATAATCAGGAGTGAAAGCGGCCGTTCGGATTCCAATGCATGGTCAATTTCCTGCCCGAGGCGGTGGGCCAATTCTCTTTTATTGTAAAGGCCTGTCAGTCCGTCGGTTTCGCTGATTTTTTTATAATGGGCCTGGCTTTGTACCAGCGACATTTTTTCCTGACGCAGCTGACGAATTCTATCGGCCAGGGCAAAAGAGAGCAAAACGGCATCGGCTGCCGGCCCCAGAGAAAGCAGGAGATTGCCCGTTACCAGGGCAGGGAAGAGCCCCATGGACCAGAGAATGAAGCTCAATGTTCCGATCAGAAAGAAGATGTTGGCAAGGATGTAAAATCTGGCCGAGGTGAATCCTTGACGCCAACGGACTGCCGCAATGATGCACACGAAGGTGGGGCCGGATGCGCCGGCCACATACGCGGTGATCGCCGCTTCGTCGTAACATCCCGCCGCTCCGAACAGAATGATAAGCAGACCAAGCCCATGAAACAGATTTAATCCACGGTGCAGGCGTGGTGTGTTGGGCTTGGTATTGAGAAATTGCTGGCCGAATTTTGCCACCAGCATTATGGAGCAGCCCAGAAAAAACCACTCCAGAGGCATCCAGTGGGTTCCGGGATTTCCAGAAAGAACCGCCAGATGTCCGTTGAGAACCAGCAGATAACACAGGAACGAGAGCATGTAGAGAACATAGGTGCGGTAGACTTTGTTCTGCAGCGAGAGGTAGATGAAAAAGTTATAGAGAATCATGCTAAGAATAATACCGTACACCAGCCCAAAGCTGAAAAAATCAAGCAGCGTATGTTTTTGAAACGAGTCGGCACGCCAGATGATCAAGGGAAAGGAGGTCGGACCTGTGGCTTCCAGGCGTATGTAAAATACATTGGAGGTGCCGGACAGCTTGGGCAGCAGATACGTGAAATTTCTATGCAAGGCCGCCTCGGGCTGCATTCGCCCCAGCATGCGGCCGTCTATGCGGCGGTATCCGTCAGGTGCTGCGGCG
The DNA here is from genome assembly GCA_963677785.2 of Desulfovibrionaceae bacterium. Lineage (GTDB taxonomy): Bacteria > Desulfobacterota > Desulfovibrionia > Desulfovibrionales > Desulfovibrionaceae. The sequence goes on from CAXXDH010000003.1 coordinate 3,536,728, forward strand.
TCGGGTACGAACAGCTCAATCAGGCTCCAGTCCGAGTTGACAATCTCCAAAATCCACTGTTCTCGTGTTTTCCGTAGGTTGTCGGACGGGCGAAGATTCAGCCTGGCCCAAACTGAGGCGTCTCCGCCACCGTGGTCTATCAGTTCAGAGGAATTGGGAGCAAAGGCCCCCTGGGCGTCCAGTTGAAGTACCTTGCCGATTGTCAAACGGCCTTCCGGGTCTGCCAGCACCGTAGCCTGTTTTCCCACGTCGTAGCGCTCCTGCGCGGGGTTCAAGGTCACTGATGGGATAGCCCCTTTGGAGGCTGCCTGCACAAGCGTTTCTGCAAGAAAAAAAGCAAAGACAATAATGAAAAAAAGAAAGATTTGTTGGGATAGTTGTCGATGTAAAGGGAACCCAAAATACAAGTGAGCTGCTCCAGAAAAAGATGCGGACAGCGTTGCGCTGTTTTGAGACTATAATCCAAAATGAGTCTTTCGATCAAGCATCAGGCGGTTGTTCTAAAGTGATCCATTATGGGGGGGAAATGAGGCGATATTTGATTTTTTTCAATATTTCTAGTATGTTAGAACGTTATATGATTTCTGTCGTCTGATATGTAAAAAAACGGTAAAGCAGATTTTCTGTTTTTTAATGTATCTCATTATAGTGCTTACGTTGGAATAGTTTTAGGTGGTGTAGTCACGAGATTGTCTAGAGTTTGATTTTCTGGCATACTTCGCTTGGCAAACAAAACAAGCGAGGTCGCCATGTCAAACCCGGTCCACAGACGACACGACATTTCTGATGAAGTTTGGGAGAAATTGGAGCCCCATCTACCTGGAAGAAAAGGAACTTGGGGCGGTATAGCGGAAGACAATCGGCAATTTATCAATGCAGTGTTTTGGATCATGCGCACAGGAGCACCTTGGCGAGATCTCCCCCCGGACTATGGAGGTTGGAGCAACACTCATCGACGGTTTAGTCGCTGGCGAGATAAAGGTGTCTGGGAAAAGTTGCTGGAAATATTGATAGACGAGCCAGATTATGAGTGGCTTATGATTGATGCAAGCCACTGCAAGGTTCATCCACATGCAGCAGGGGCCAAAGGTGGTAACCAAGACATGAGCCGCACAAAAGGGGGCTCAACACAAAATTGCATTTGGCCGTGGACGCGCATGGTATGCCGGTCCGGGCTATTATTACACAAGGTACAACAGCAGATTGTAAAAAAGCGATTGAGCTGATTGAAGACTTTGACGCACAATATCTTCTGGCTGACCGAGCATATGATACGGACGCCATTATTGCACAGTCCCGAAAGCAGGGAATGGAACCAGTCATTCCCTCGAAGAAAAACAGAAAAGAACCACGAGAATATGACAAATATTTATATAAACTCAGACACTTGGTGGAAAATGCGTTTCTCCACCTCAAACGTTGGCGGGGTATAGCAACACGATATGCCAAGAATACTGCTTCATTTCTTGCTGCAGTCCACATTCGGTGTATCGCGTTATGGGCTAAAATCTCGTGACTACACTATCTAGTTCAGGTGGGAAATGATATAGGAAAATCTTGGCATACAGTCCAATTTGGGCCATTATGCCCAATCCGGGAAAAAAGGGCTTCGCCACACTATTTAGACGGATTCCGGGACAGGATAGTTCGTAAAAATGTTTCATGGCGGCCTTGATGAGGATGCTTGCCAGAGAATGGCAAAGCCGATCCGCCGTACTATATTAGTAACAATCCGTAACTTTTGGGGAGGGCGTAATGACAGCTGATCAGGATACGACTGCCAAGATTTTGAAGATTCTGCATGAGGAAATAGTTCCGGCCCAAGGATGCACGGAGCCCATTGCCATTGCTCTGGTCGCTGCCAAAGCCAAAGAGGTCCTGGACGAGCTTCCTGAGCAGGTGAAAATATTTGTTTCCGGAAACATAATCAAAAACGTGAAAAGCGTTGTCGTGCCCAACAGCGGCGGAATGATCGGGATAGAGACCGCCGCGGCCATGGGTATTGTGGCCGGGGACTGCAAAAAGGATCTGATGGTTATCAGCACCGTTACCGAAGAGGACATGGTGGCCGTCAGGGAATATCTGCAAAAAGCCTCGTTCGAGATCATCCATGAGAAGACTCCGGTCAAGCTCTACGTACGCGTTGAGGCCTTTTCCGGAGACAAAAGCGCCCTGGTGGAGGTGCAGTATCTGCACACCAATCTCACCAAAGTGGTCAAAGACGGCCAGGTGCTTCTTGATCGTGGATTCAGTCCGGAAAATTTCAATACCACCCAGGAGGACCGCTCCATTTTGACGGTCCGGCTGATTCATGATCTGGTCGAAAGCATTGATATCGAGCTGATCAGGCCGTTGTTCGAGCAGGTCATAGAGCTGAACAGCACCATTGCGGACGAGGGATTGCGGAATACCTACGGGGTGAACATCGGCAGCAGCATTGTCAAAAATATCGAGCAGGGAATTTACGGAGACGATATCCGCAATCATTGCGCCAGTTACGCCGCGGCCGGAAGCGATGCCCGTATGAGCGGCTGCCCCCTGCCGGTGATGACCACCAGTGGAAGCGGCAATCAGGGCATGACCGCCTCGCTGCCGGTAATCAAATACGTCCGCATGAAGGGATTATCCGAAGAGCAGTTGATCAGGGCGCTTTTTCTCTCCCACCTGTGCACCGTGCACATCAAGACCCAGGTGGGGCGCTTGTCCGCCTATTGCGGAGCCATGTGCGCCGCGGCCGGAGTCAGCGGGGCCATCACCTTTTTGCTCGGCGAGGACTATGCGACCGTGGCTCACGCCATCATCAACACCCTGGGAAACATTTCCGGCATCATCTGCGACGGCGCCAAACCCTCCTGCGCCATGAAAATAGCCACCGGCATTTACGCCGCTTTCGACTCGGCCACCCTGGCCTCCTATCGCAAAGATCTGCATGGCGGCGACGGGATCGTGGGCAGCGATGTGGAAGCCACCATCCGCAACATCGGCGAATTGGCCAGTTCCGGAATGAAGCAGACCGACGAGATTATTTTGAAGATAATGACCACCTGATGTAGCCGTTGCCGTCGATCAATCCGAAGTCGCACCGGAAAGAGTTCTGGCGGCTTGGATGCTTTGCAAAATCACAAAAGGGACCGCGGATATGAAATTGAATTCCAAGGATTGGGGATGGGTGGCTGTCAATATCGGCATGGGCATCGGCGCGGGCATCGTGTTTCTGCCCATCCAGGCCGGTCTGGTCGGGCTGTGGACCTTTTTGCTGGCCGTACTTATTGCCTATCCGGCCCTGTATCTGTTTCAGCGCCTGTATATCAACACCCTGGTCGAGTCCAGGGAAGCCTCGGACTATCCGACAACCATCAGCGAATATCTGGGCGGCAAATGGGGAGCAGGGCTCGGTATTATTTACTTCGTGATGCTTTTGATCTGGTTATGCGTGTACAGCGAAACAGTCACCAATGACAGCGCCTCCTATATTCAGGCCGCGGGGCTTACGGAAGGGCTGTTGTCGCAAAACCATCTCTATGCCCTGATACTGATCAGCTTTCTGGTCTTTATCGCTTTCGTCAGTAAAACCCTGCTGTTTCATTTGTCCAAAATTCTGGTCGTGGTCATTCTCTCCTCCCTGGTGGTCCTTGCTCTGATGCTCATTCCGCAGTGGGATTTCGACAACATCAAGGACATTTCTTCCGTCTGGGGCATGCTGTCCCAAACGGTCATCACCCTGCCGTTCGCCATGACCTCGATCCTGTTTCTGCAGTCGCTGAGCCCGATGGTCGTCTACGTAAGGTCCGCGTACGAGGATCGTGCCGTTGCCAGGGAAAAGGCGTATCGGATCATGAACCGGGCTTTTCTGATTCTGGCCGGGGTGGTCTTTTTTTTCGCCTTTTCCTGCACCATGTCCATAACGCATCAGGACGCCTACAGTGCCTTTGTGGCCAATACGTCTTTTCTGGCGATCATGGTCAAGGTGATCCCCGGAACCATTGTTCCGGCCCTGGGGGTGGTCATCGACATCTGCGCCGTGACCACGTCCTTTTTCGGCGTGCTGCTCGGGCTGCACGAGGCTTGTGTCGGACTCTACATGAACCTGTTCGTCGGAGACAGGCCCAAGGAAACGGTCAATTTGGCGCGGGTGTCGGCAGGCGCCGTGTCGCTTATTGTGCTTCTCGGCTGGATCGCAACCATAGTCGATTTTCCCATTCTCTATTTTACCTGCATCTGCAGCCCGATTTTCGCTGTCATCGGCTGCTTCATCCCGGTCATCCTCATCTACAAAGTGGACGCCCTGGCCAAATACCGCGGACTGCAATCCTGGATAGTCGTGCTTACAGGGATGCTGCTGGTGTTGTCGCCTTTACTCGTCCTGGTAGGTAAATCGGGTATATAAAGAATATTCACCAAGGTGTAGGAGGCTGCCTGTTGAAACTGATCCGTCAAAAGAGTGTTTTTCGGAAAAAATGATCCTGAAAATGCTGGCTTGACACAAAATCAGTACAGCCAGATGTGGTCCAGGTCATCCCCATGTCTGCCCTGGGAGTCTCTCTCGCGGATAATTTTGGCGGGAATTCCGGCGACCACCATGCCGTCGGGCACTTCGTGCGTTACAGTTGATCCGGAGGCTACAATGGCCTCCCTGCCGATGGTTACTCCGGGGAGGATGGTCGCACCGGAATATACTTTGGCGTAACTTTCGATACGGACCGGCATGTACGTACGCTCCAGATGCGACGATTCGCTGTGGCTGTGCGTGAAAATGTTCACGTTTTCTGCAATGGCGGCGAAATCGCCGAGTACGATGCCTCCCTTGCTATCCAGGAAAACATTGCGGTTCAAGAAGACGTTGTCGCCTACTTCGATGCGTCTGAAAAAGTTGAAACGGACGTTTTCTTCGATGATTACTCCCTTGCCGCACGGATTGAACATATGCTCGGCCATCAGTCGCCGGAAGGGGATTGAGAAGGGGACCATCAGACATATGGGCAGCTTGTCGAACGTATCCCATAGAAAATGCATGAATCGTTCGTGTTCTGTGAAGGGGTACTGCTCGGCCATAGGCAGGGTTTCATTGTAGAGATGCATCCTTTCAAGCACCTCCGGCTCCATTGTCATTGCGCCTATCAGAGCAAGTACTTTATTGACCCGTTCCGGGGTGAGTCCTGCATCCAAATGCGTGGCAATAGCTTCGAGTTTTTTTTCGAACACATCTTTCATGGTATCCTACCTCCGAAATAACCTGGTGTCATATAAGACAAATCACGCCGCTGAAACCGGAAGCGCTGCTGCCTACCTGGCAGATTTCCGGATATAGGGCACCGTTGACGCTGATGGGTACGGGAAAAATCCATGGGCTCTGCGGATAAGTAGCACGAATAGTTTCTCCAGTTCAAGATGGCAAGAAACGTCAGAGCTTACCTCTTGGAGGGACTGTGAAGTGGGTCGGGTTGCTCCGGACCATTGGTCAGCGATTGAGAGCAGCCACTATTTGTCGTTATCAAACACTTTTGTTCGGGAGCTTTCTTCCCTGTGCGAACAGAGTTCCATCAGCATACGGATATGGCAATTTTGCCCTTGTGCTTTCCAGCGCCAAAATATTTCAGGGCCAGAGGCACTTGTTCCAGGGAAAATGTTGTATCGATACGCGGAACAAGCCTGTCCGACTCAAGAAGTTCGCCCAAATAGTCAAGCCCTTTATTGGGCCCCTCCATCACCAGATGAAAAGGCATGTTTCTTTGTATCCGAGACAGGATGCGTTGTTTCAGCAGGATGGGAAGGATTCGCATCGTATCGCCGCCGATTACAGCGTATCGTCCGTGAGGGGTTAACGCCCGGAGGCATCCGGACTGGGGACGAGAAAAAATGCAATCAATAATCAGGTCGTAGCGGCAGCCCATAGCGGTGAAATAACTCCGCGTATAGTCCACAGCATGGTTTGCCCCAAAGGATTTGACCGCATCCAGCTTGTGCGGTGCGTCCACTCCGGTAACTTCGGCGCCTTCCAGTTTGGCAAGCTGAATGGCGAATGACCCGACTCCCCCGCCCGCGCCGTTTATCAACACCTTTTGTCCAGCCAGCGGCCGCTGGCAGTGCCGGATGGCCCCCAATGCGAGAACACCGGCCTGAGGTACGGATGCAGCCTGTTCGAACGTAAGATTTTCAGGCTTGCGTACGACATCGCTTTCGCGAATGCAGGCACGTTCGGCAAACCCTCCCCAATTGTCCCACAGGTCCCCAAAGACCTTGTCTCCGGGTTTGAAGCGCGTAACGTTTGCTCCTATGGACTCAACCACTCCCGCAATATCAGCGCCGAGCCTCTGTTTGCCGTTTTTGGGTTTAAACAGTCCGAACATGAGGCGATTGGCAAAGGGGACACCATGGAGATATTCCCAATCCCAGGAATTGATGGAGGATGCGTGGATCCGTACGAGCAACTCGTCTTCCTTTGGCTCCGGATCCGGGACTTCCAGCAGAGCAAGGTGATCGGGACTTCCGTATTGAGTAAAAACAATGGCTTTCATGTAGCAAACTTTTATGACGTATGGGAGTCGAGATTTTGTGTGAAAGGAAGCCGGACGATCACTTGGGCCTTGTCCGGCGTTTCCATGTCCATGGGTATGTCGCTTTCATGCGCTTTGGCTACAAGTCTTGCGGAATAGGTGCCGGGCTGGAGCCTTGCGAATGCTTGTCTCGTGTGGAGAAGCATGGATGGCGTTTTTCAATACGTCCTTAAGTATTTTCCGCACCTAATTGATAGAAGATATCACGAATCTTTTTATTGACATCGCATTACAATATTGGATAAATTTTTCCACCTCAAATATACAATTTTGTTATTATTAGCTGAAGGAGAAGAAATGCATACAATCGATCCTGATGAATGTCAGTTTTGCGGCGCATGTCAGAGCGTCTGTCCTGCAGAGGCCATCGTTCACCCCGAGGGGAAGAATTACTATGCGATAAATGACAACTGCATGGATTGCGGCGCATGCGAAGACGAATGCGGCTTCAACGCGATCAGTGCCGAGGACTAAATCAAATCTATCAATCCGGCTGTTTTTGAAACGGCCGGTCGGCCGAGCAATTGTAAAACGGTGTCTGAATCTTTTCAGGTGCCGTTTTACAGTTAAAGAGAGAAATTTGAAAGACACGCGTTCCTGAGCGTTATAAAAAACGTTGGGGCGCCTCAATATTTCACCATAGTTGATCTCCTTCCCCTACGCTTGATTTGGGAATGGCCCCGCCATCCGCACCGGCTGAATTTCCGCTTTTTCCCAGCTGTATTTGCCATGACGTTCTCCGTGACTTCTACTCGCAGACTCACCTGGGCAAGAGGTTGACAATGTATCAGAAAGTGATACGTCCCAGCCTGGGCTGGCAAGCGTGTGCATGGCGTCGCAGTAAAGGCGCGTACGGACAGATTTGTCAGCCGACACGGCCACATCTGGATGGGCAATCGATGTACATGGCCGTGCGGAAAGAGTCGTATGGAAAAGTCAAGTTTGTGGAGGTGATATAATGTTGGGACGCACGAACAAGCTCCGTACCGAGCTGGTGGAGTTGCGTTTTCTGGTGCGTAGGGACAAGGTCGCGGCGGCGCAAAGGGCCATGGCCTCCTATGCCACAATGGTAGAGGACGAGGAGCTCATGGACGAGCGCGAGGTGTTCCCCGAATTCGGCCCTGGCGATATTATCGCGGGATTGCGCGGGCGGGAGGAGCTCACACAGCTGGAGCTTGCCCGGCGCATGGGGATTTCGCGCAGCAATCTTTCCGCCATGGAAAACGGCAAACGCCCCATCGGCAAGGAAATGGCAAAGCGGCTGGCCGCCGCGCTGGACACCGACTACCGTATTTTCTTGTAGTCGGCGGCAGGGAAAAAGGGCGGACAATGAGCATTGATCATTGCCCGCCATGCCCTCGGGCCGGACGAAAGTTCCACATTTGTGATACCCGCCTGTTATGCATTCGGCCAACCGGAAAGGAATTTGTCCGACAAGCTGCTGTCCCGTACGTTGAGAGCCGCCGCACCAGGGATGTCGCGTGAAATTTAGGGCGGCGTTTGGATTCAAGGTCATCCTCCGGGAATCCCGGAAGCTCCCTTTGTAGTTTTTGCGAATTTCTCATCCCCGAGCCATTTCTGGTAAAACGGATGGCCGGAGAAAAGCACCAAAGAAAAAAACCACTCAGAATTGCATTCCGAGTGGTTTTTTTCTTTGGGAAAATTATGGTCGGGGCGATACGATTCGAACGTACGACCCCCTGCTCCCAAGGCAGGTGCGCTGCCAGACTGCGCCACGCCCCGTAAAAAAGTATTATTACTCCTTTAGAGAAGCCAAAGTCAAGATAAAACTGTGGGGTTGCTGTCCTGGCGAAAGCCCGCGTCTTACTCCGGCCCGTCGCAGTTGTCGTGTCTGGAGTGCCTCGAGAGCCGGACGCCTACCAGGCTGGAGACCAGGATGGCTATGTAGAATTGCCCGACGATGCCTTCCAGGTAGGTCAGACACTTGGCCACGGGCGTTGCCGGGGTGATGTCGCCAAAGCCCATGGTGGTTATGGAAACAAAGCTGAAATACAGGAGTTCGGACGAGGCCTGGTGCCATTGGGTCGCATGGAGTCCGGCAAAGGAGTTTTGGTCCAACACCAGCAGCAATTCGAACAGTACCGACCAGATTAGTCCCAGCAGGAAATAGATGCAGATCGAACCGATGATCGTGTTGGTAGTCACTTCGCCGGAAAAGAGCACCTGCCGCGTTGCGGAGGCTATGGCCAGCAGATAAAACAGCAAGGTAAGGATGATGGGTATCAGCTGCGTGCTGTCGTTTTCCATGAACAGCCCGATGGCGAAGACAAAGACGAAGGCCAGGGCCAGAATAAGGCCGGTGTGAAAAAAACCGCGCCGCCTGCGACTGCTCCAGATACCTCCGACAAGGACAAACAGGGTCGCCGCCTCGATGATCAGTGTCCCATCGCCGCTGAAAAATTGCTGCGTGATGGCGTTGGTCAAAAGAAGGATCAGCAGTCCCACCAACAGAAAAACAAAATTATCTTTTTTGCTGAAATACGAAGGCATAAGTATCTCTTTATGTCAGGGCGTTTATTTCCGGAGCCAGAGGCTTGGGCTGGTAGCCCGTCCGCGAACCCCTAGCGCGTACGCGCAACTCGCCGGGAGGATTGGGCAAACGTGCACGAAGAACCTCCTTCCCTTTTAACGAGCGTATCGGAGCTGCCCGGATTCAGTTCATTTTTTCAGTGCTTCTTGAACAAGTACGTAGGCCCGCCAGTAATTGAACACGCCTCCCGCAAAAAAATCATGCCGCCTGCCAGGTATTGCCAGGTAAAAAAAGCGTTAATGACGGTACTGTCCGTGGCGGTATCCAGGTGCCAGGTAGGAGATGGACGCCACTGTGAACAGCACTCCGCCCAGTTGATAAAGAATCGCATTGATGGTTTCCCAACGAAAATGGGCGCTCAGATCGTTTCTGCCTGTGGTCAGGTCATACAGTCTGATTCTGTTGACGAACATATGCGGCATGCGGTCGTATCCTTCTTAGTGATGCCAGTTGGCCTGGAGAGTAGATGCTTTGAACGACCAACGCAACCGCGAGCGGGGAAAAATCGATGGAAAAGCGTTTTCTTTGTAGGCCCGAGGCTGGGAGCAAACGAGCAGGTATTGTATTTACAAATGCGAACGGATTGCCCCAGGCAGAGCAGGAGCAGCATTTTCGTTGCTGGAAAAAAGCGCGGTCCTCCCAAAGAACGAACCGCGCGATTATCGCAAGGAGAGTAGCCGGAACAGAAAATCGGCAATTTTGCTTGCTTTGACTGAAAGAAGCAAAAATCAAGGCTAGCGGCGCAATCTGGATATCAACCCGTCCAACGAATCCGCCAAGGCCACAAGACCGGCGATATTTTCGTCGGCTTCGGACATATCCTCCAGAGTTTTCCCGGCAATCGTTTTTATCTGCGAAACGCTTCGCGCGATCTGTTCGCTGGCGGTTGACTGCTGTTCGGCTGCAGTGGCAATGGACTGTACCTGCGACGAAGTGTTCTGCGAGAGATCCACGATGGTCACAAGAGTTCCCTGGGATTCGTTGGCCAGGGCAATGGCTTCTTCTACGGCATCAGCGGATTTTTTGACGCCTGCGGAAATGTTTTTGACGCCGCTCTGTATGGAAGTGACCACATCGCTCACCTCGCTTGTGGCGACCATGGTCTTTTCCGCCAGTTTGCGGACTTCATCCGCGACCACGGCGAACCCCCTGCCGGCTTCTCCGGCCCGTGCAGCTTCGATGGCCGCGTTGAGCGCAAGGAGATTGGTTTGGTCGGCGATATCTGAAATAACGCTGAGGATCTGCGTGATATTGCCCACCTGGGCAGCAAACGTATGCATTTCCAGCACGGAGGCGTCGGCCCGCTCCTTGACCGTGGTGATGGCCTGGACGGACCTGGAGACAATGGCCGCACCTTCATTGGCCTTTTCACGCGAGGCCAGGGCTTGTTCGGCTGCTTCGGCGGCGTTCCTGGCCACTTCCAGAATTGAAGCATTCATTTCCTCCATGGCGGACGCTGTTTCATCGATGAGCGCGTTCTGGTTTGCCGCGCCATCCGACACCAGAGTAATTTCGTTTTTCAATTCCCCGGAAACATTGGACACTTTGTTTGAAATGCCCGAGGCCTCTTCGGCCAGCTGGTTGGAATGCCGAACGAGCTGCTTCAGATCGTTTTCCTGATCCTGTGCGGTTTGCAGGGCTTGCCTCGCATTGGCCTCGTTGTTTTCGGCGTCCAGGTTTTTCTGCCGCGCCATGCTGATGGTGTCTTGCAGCGTGTTCACCATACGGCGCAAGTTGTCGTTGAGTTCGTTGACTTCGGAGGTGTTGCCGCTGTTCTTGAGGGAGGCCTCCAGATTGCCCGCAGCCACTTCCTGGACAAAAGCCAGCGAAGCGGACAATGGCCTGGTAATGCTGCGGCAGTTCAGAAAAGCGATGACGACGGCAATGACCAGGGCAATGCCGAGGCCGGCAAGGGTCATAAGGCGTTTGTTTTTATAATCCTCGATACGCTTCAGCAGCAGGATATCCAGTTCGTCCAGGGCGGTTTTCCAGAAGGTGAAGGAATCCTTCACGGCCTGTTCGCCGGCGGTACGGAAGGCCTCAGGGGAGATCGTGCCGTCCGGACTGTCGATGATCTTGTGCAGCAAATCGATGAAAGTCGTGGCGCTTTGCTGGTATTGCTGCAAAGCAGGGGGAACCTTGCTCTGCAATGTGTCGCTGAGACCGAGGAAGTTTTGATCCTCATTCAGGGCGGTGCCGGTGCTGGCGGTGATACGGTTGTAATCCGACAACTGCAGCAGTTCGGCAAAGGAGTTCAGCTTGCGGCGGTCGGCTTCCGTCAGGTTGCCCGTTTTGAGCAAAAAAAGCCCCGTGTCGATGATTTCCGCCATCCGGCGCTGGGTCTGGGGCAGGGCCAGCAGGGTGATGTCCATCAGATAATAGCTGTCCAGGTCCGGATCCAGGATCAGGTTGCTGGTGTCGCCGGCATGGACGATCATGCCCATGATATCGTCAAGCAAAGCGTTGATACGCGTTTTGCTTTCTTCTGACCGGGCGGAGTCTCTGGTTTCGTTCCACCTGGCCAAAACCTTTTCAGGTTTGAGATGATCGCGTCCGCGGATACTGAGTCCGTTTTTCGTGAATTGAAGATCCTTGCCATAAGCGGCATCCGCGCTGAGCAGATCATCGAAGACTGCATCAATGGCCCTGGTGTCTGCTGCTTGTCCCGCCTGCAATTCGCGGCCGTAGCTCTGCAGGGTCTGTAACAATTTGGAAAGCGGACGGAGGTACTGGTCTCCGTAGTATTCGAGGCTGTTGAAACGGATGTCGTAGTTGGTGGCGGAGATGTTGGTGTACAGCAGCCACCCCAGCGGAAGAGAGTAAATAAGGCAGATAACTGCTAATTTGAACCGGATGCTGATTCCTCGCGAAGCAGACATGCGATCCCCCTTTGTTGTCTTTTCGCTTTGAAGCAATACGTTTCGAACTGTAAAAAAACGTGTGGCGTCCCGGCCCCCCCAGGCAGCTACGTACGTCTTAGAAATGTAGAACGTCTTTGGGAATTAAAAATTATGACCTATAAGATAGTATCCAAAGATTTCAATTAAGTAAATATAGTATCGTAAAAAATAATAAAATTGTAAAATCAAGAAACCTTTGCAAATGCGAGGAGCAGTGGAGTTCTGGGCTACGGAGTCCTTGTGTTTGATTCTGGCAGGCGGTTGCAATGTGGCTGAAATAGTGAATATTATTTTAAAAAATCAATATTTCATATGGTTGGGGTTAACATTGTGACAGTGTCGGCGGGGGGCTTCGATCAACTTGGTAAAAAAACGGTTTCTGAAAAAAAACTTAGACAGGGAAAGTCATGTGATGCTATAATAAGACAAAAATCTATTAAGGCGTATATTGGAGGCGAACGGAAGCATGTAACAGCTGTTGTGGCTTATGTACGTACCAATGGTGTATTTTTTACTCAGCAACGGCAGGGAAACAGTATTTTTTTTGTCGTGCAGTATCCGTAGCTATGCAAAAAACAGGATTGTCGTATGCGTATCAGTATTAAGTACAAGATTTTTATTCCCTGTTTAGTGAGCGCTCTTGTTTTCGGAGGTTTCGGCTATTGGTACATGTCGAACCGGTTGCATGAGTTGCAGGAGCAGTTTCTTTCGGAAATTGCAACGGACAAGGCCGACCAGATCCGTTCCAGCATTGCTATGCTGGCCACGCAGGCGGTTGAAAAAGCCGCCTTGTTTGCCACTATTCCGGAAGTTGTGAGCGCGTTTCGTCAAGCGCACAACGGCGATATTGATGATGAGAATGATCTTCGCGGCCATGAGGCCAGGGCGTTGTTACGGAAAAAAATCAGGCCTTTTATGGAGAGTTTTCAAACTGTAACGGGAGAAAAACTGAAATTGCACTTTCATTTGCCCAATGGGCATAGCCTGGTGCGGCTCTGGCGCAACAAGCAAACCAAACGTGGTGGCGAATGGATTGATATTTCAGACGATATTTCTGCGTTTCGTGAAACCGTGCTCGAAGTGAACCGTACGGGCAAAGTGGTGAAAGGCATTGAGCTGGGGCGCGGCGGATTTGTTATCCGCGGGGTGGCGCCGGTCAAGGGTGCTGATGGAACACAACTCGGATCCGTAGAGGTTTTGCTGCCGTTCAATCCCTTGCTTGCCGCATTGGCGAATAACGACAAACAGGACGTGGCCCTGTACATGGATACGGCTTTTCTTACGATAACAACGGCTTTGCGGAATGCGACGAAATACCCCGTATTGAATGATAAATTTGTGAGTGTAGTCGGCGCGGGCGATCCCGGACTTGCCGGTCTGGCGGGAACTTCTTTTCTGGAACGCGCCTTGGGTGGGAAGATAATCGAGATAATGGGTACTGTAGGCCTGATTGGATTCCCCATTCATGATTACAAGGGGAAAACAATCGGCTGCATTGTGTATGCGACAGATATTTCCGGGCCACTCCGGATGATAGCAAGGCAGGGGGTAATATTTATCTTGGTGCTTGCCTTGATACTTGTCGCTTCCATTGGAACAGGCAGTTTGATTTTTGTATACAGCGTACAGTATCCGACCAGGACCATTATTGAGAAAATAAAGGACATCGCTGAGGACAAGGCTGATCTCAATGATACGCTTCACTTATCGAGCAATGATGAAATTGGAGACCTGTCTCACTGGTTCAATACGCTGATGAAAAAGATAGCCTCCATACTTTGTGATACGCGTATGTATATGAATATCATGAATTCGTTGCCGGATCCTATTTTTGCCGTGGATGAAGACTTCAAGATCATTACGGCCAACCAGGGATTGGCAAAGACCGCCGGTATTCTACCTGAAAATCTTCCAGGTATGAAATGCAATGACGTTATGCATACCAAAGTGTGCGGGACGGACGAATGTCCGATCGCCCAGGTAAAGAAACGGAATGAGCGTATTCAATGTGATATGCTGGAGCTGAACTTTAAGGGGGAACGTCGAGTTGTTCGCCCCTATGGGGATACCCTGTTTGATTGCGACGGGAACAAAATTGGCTATTATGAAGTGGCTCAGGATGTGACGGCCCTCCATGAAAACGAACAGCGTATCAGCCGCAACCTTGAACAGATCGAGCGGGTCAATGGCAAGGTCAATCAGGCGGCCGTACGGTTGGCTGACTTGAGCAACATGGTTGCCGAACGCATCGATTCGGCACGAGACGGCTCCGAACAGCAGAGCAGACGTGTCATGGAAACGGCTTCCGCCATGGAGCAGATGAACAGCAGCATTATGAATATTGCCGACAGTGCCATGGGGGCTGCTGGGGAGGCCGAGCAGGCCAGGGATCAGGCACAGGAAGGTGCTTCAGTGGTTCTTGAAGCTCAAAATTCCATAACCTCGGTCCATGAGTTGACCAAGGAGCTTCGATCCAGCATGTCGGGACTCAATGCGCAAACCGAAGATATCGGGCGGATCATTACCGTGATCAACGACGTTGCGGATCAGACAAATCTCCTGGCCCTGAATGCGGCCATTGAAGCCGCACGGGCCGGAGACGCCGGTCGTGGATTCGCCGTGGTTGCGGACGAAGTACGCAAGCTGGCGGAAAAGACCATGGTTTCCACCAAGGAAGTGGGTGATGCGATCAGCGCCATTCAAAACGGCGCACGCAGCAGCATGCATCGAATGGAAGACGCGGCCAAGGCAGTGGATGAAGCCACGGAACTGGCTTCGCGTTCGGGGCAGGCTTTGGAGCGTATTGTGCGACTGGTGGAATCCACGTCAGGCAAGGTCCGCGGCATAGCCCAGGCTTCGGAAGAACAGTCCACGGCGAGCGAACAGGTCACCACTGCCATGGATGAAATCAATCAGGTGACGCATGAAACCAGCCAGGGCATGATCGAGGCTTCCAAGGCGATCAACGAACTTGTGGATCTGTCCATGGATTTGAGGAAGTTGTCGGAGTCCTGACGCAGAGTGTTCCGTACTCATTTTCGGAGAGTGAAACAATGTTTCGCTTGCCGGGACCTGTTGTTTATTTGTGGACCAGCTGCGAGAGAATGGAAGAGATCAGGATCTTGGAATCGTTTGCCTGCAGGCCGCGTTATGTACTGAGAAAGAGAAAGATGATCATGGCGACGCCGAACACTGCCGTGAAGGCGTTGGCCAGCAACCCCATGTTGAGATTGAAATTATCACTGATTTCAATTGTTTTGAGCATTTGGAAAATACGTTTGTATTGAAAAAGAGACGTCAGGGCGATGACGACCCCCAAGAAGACAAAGGCGATGCCGATCCAGAATGCCGGGCCCTTTTGAAATAAAGCGTCTCCCGCGAGCCTGTTGCTGTGAACGAAAATTCCAAAGCGCTCGATGATGAACCCAAAGGCCATGAAGGACAGGCAGGTCCTGTTCCAGGCCAGCAGCGTACGTTCCGCCGCGAAAAGCACGCGCGGGTCTTTTGGGGCTTCCTTTGCCGCTTTTTCCATTTTTTCCCTCCTTGGCAACAGAATACCAGTGGTTAGTACGCTGTCTGCAACAAATCATCAACCGCGTGAGCAATATTGAGTCAGCAGCTTTTTCAGACCGGGAAACCGCCTTGAATCAGCCGCATGGCTTGAGTCCGTTATTCGTTTTGGAAAGTGCGAAAGTGCTGTTTGCTCGGCGGATAAAAAAAGCGGGGTCCTTCCGGGTTTGTCGTGGGTAGCGGCATAATGTAGGCGATTTCCAGGAGGAGATCGCCGATGAGAGATGTTGATCTTTACGGACAGATTTTGGGTGTCAAGAGCCCTTGGTTTGTAGACAAAGTTGACTTGAAAACGTCTGAAGGCCGTGTGGATATTTGGCTCGAGCATAAGAGCAAGGTGCTTTGGACTTGTCCGGAATGCGGCAAGGAACTGACTTGCCGGGATCATGTGGAAGAAAGGATTTGGCGGCATTTGGATACGTGCCAGTTCAAAACCTTCATCCATGCAAGGATCCCCCGAGTGAATTGCCCCGAGCATGGCGTCAAGCAGGTCAAGGTCTTTTGGGCGGAGCCTGGTTCGCGTTTTACCTTGCTCATGGAAAGGTTGATCATCGATGTTCTGAAAGAATGCTCGACTGTCGAAGGCGCCCGCAAACTGATGCGTATCTCATGGGATCAGGCTTGGGGCGTTATGGAAAGAGCTGTCCGACGAGGCATGGCACGAAAGGAACAGCGCAAAATCAGCTACATCGGAGTCGACGAAAAGGCTTTCCGGAAAGGACATAGCTATATGACGGTTGTCTGCGACTTGCTGCGAGGTACGGTTGAATATGTTGCCGAGGAACGCAAAAAGGCAAGCCTTGAAGAATATTACAAACAGTTGAACGACGAACAGCTCAAGGCAATCAAGGCTGTATCAATGGACATGTGGCCGGCATACTTCCTGGCCACCAAGGAAAACGTACCCGATGCAGCAGGTAAAATCGTATTCGACCGTTTCCACATCATGCAGCATGTAGGGGAAGCCGTGGATAAAGTACGCCGCCAGGAACATAAGGCGCTGATGGCTGAAGCAAACGAAATTTTGAAAGGCAGCAGATACTTGTGGTTATACGCTGAGGAGAACCTCTCGGACTCCCAACGACCGCGCCTGGAGGAACTCAAGAAATCGAATCTGAAGACGGGCAAAGCCTGGGCCATGAAAGAGAGTCTTCGCGGACTGTGGGACTATCTGTCTGTTGGGTGGGCCAAGCGTTTTCTGAAGAAATGGTGTTCTTGGGCCAAACGCTCGAAGCTCGAGCCTATGGGCAAAGTGGCGAACATGCTCATGGATCACATGGACAACATCGTGACCTTTTGTCGGCATCGCGTGACAAACGCTGTTGCGGAGGGGCTGAACAGCAAGATCATGTCCATCAAACGCCGAGCTTGTGGCTACAGCAATAAGGAGCATTTCAAAACAGCGATTTACTTCTTTTGTGGCGGGCTAAAACTCTACCCGGAGATTAGCAAGACTGGGGCCACCCACTGAGTTTCCGGAAGGACCAAAAGCGGAAGCAGCTAGAGCTGTTTCCGCCTCGAATGCATGTAGCGGTGCCCGAGAGAAAGATCATCCGAGCAGTTCGCGGATGGTGTCCAGAAGCGCGTCTATGTCCAGAGGTTTTTGGAAAGTTTTATGGGCGCCGAACATCTGGGCGAGTTCAAGATTGCAGCCAGGTGAAATGGAAGGCGCTCCCCCGGAAATGGCGATTATTTTGACATCGTCATTGGTCTTTTTCAATTCGGTGATCAGGCCGAGCCCTTCTTTTTCGGGCATCAGAATATCAGTGATGATCAGATCCGGCGCAACACTGCCGTATTTTTCGAGCGCGTCGTTGCCGTTTTCCGCCACTGCAGTATCAAATCCTTCCAGCTTGAGGGTTTCCTCCAGCATGCTGCGGATTTGTGGATCGTCTTCAACGATAAGTATTTTAGCCATAAGGCGTCCTTTGTTCGTAAAGTGCAAACTGGCCGGTTCAGGCCGTCTGTAACAGTTCCTCAATGGAGGAGAGCAATTGTGCAACGTCAACAGGTTTGTGAAAGGTCCGGACAGCGCCCAAGGCATCCGCAGTGCCGAGCAGGTAGTCGCCCCTGATATTGGGGCTGCCGCCGGAAATGGCGATGATTTTGACGGACGGACAGTCCCGTCTGAGCATATGGATGGTTTCCACGCCGTCCTGTTCGGGCATGATGATGTCCGTGATGACCAAGTCTGCCGGATGTTCGCGAAAAAGCGCCACGCCTTCTTTCCCATTGGACGCTTCGGTCACATCGTATCCTTCCTGGACCAGTGTCTCGCGCAGCATGGCGCGGACCTGGACGTCGTCTTCGACGAGAATTATTCTGGGCATGATTCCTCCCTTTGCGAGTGCCAGTCCAAGACTTGGCGAATGGCCTGCGCAAGTTGTTCTTCTACCACTGGTTTCATGATAAATTCGGCTATGCCCAATTGTTTGGCCGTATCCGATGAAACGGATTCGGAATACCCCGTAAGAAGGATTATAGGCGTTTTCGGACTGATGGCCAGAATCCGTTGCGCCAGTTCCGTCCCGGTGACGTGGGGCATGGTCTGGTCCGTTATCACCAGGTCGTATGGCGGATCGGATTCCTGAAATTTCTGCAACGCCAGCTGCGGCGAGGTGACAGCCGTCACTACGTATCCGAGTTGCGAAAGCATGTCTCCGGCCATTTGGACGAGCAGTTCTTCATCATCCACAAAGAGAATCCGTTCACTGCCGCGTGGAGAGGGCTGGCAGGAACCTTCTTCCATCAAGGACATGTCTTCGAGTTTGGGTAAAAGCACGGTAAAGGTGGTGCCCACACCCACTACGCTGTCCACTTTGATGGTTCCACCATGGCTGCGTACTATGCCGTGTACCACTGAAAGCCCCATGCCGGTTCCCTCTCCGGGCTTTTTGGTGGTGAAAAAGGGGTCGAATATCTGCTCAATGATGGCGTTGTCAATGCCGTGGCCCGTGTCGCTGACACGGATTTCCAGATAATTTCCGCTGGTCAGACTCGGATCCTTTCGCGTCTCTTCACTGGTTACGGTCACTTCCGAGAGCGACATTTGCAGAATACCGCCGCTTTCCTGCATAGAATGGGCGGCATTGGTGCAGAGGTTCATCAGAACCTGATGAAATTGAATCGGATCGCCAAGTACGGTGTCGCCGTTTTCCGAAAGCGTATCCGGTACGGAAATACGGATTTCGATGGTGGTGGGCAGAGTGGCTCTGAGCAATTTGCCGATTTCCTTGAAGAGCAGCGAGAGCCTGACCGGCTTTTTTTCCTGCTCCGTCTGCCGGCTGAAGGTGAGAATCTGGCGGACAAGGTCCGAGGCCCGCATTCCGGCCGATTGCACCTGCTTGAGGTACTCTTCGACTTTGCTGCCGGATTCGGCCTGCTTGAGCGCCAGGCGGATAAAGCCGAGGATGGCGAAAATCATGTTGTTGAAATCGTGGGCAATGCCGCCGGCAAGCGTTCCGAGAGCCTGGATTTTTTGGGCCTGGCGGATGTGCTTTTCCAGGCGGGCGCGTTCCAGTTCCGCTTCCTTGCGTTCGGTGATGTCCACGGCCACGCCCAGAATCTGGTCTTTTCCGGTCAGGGGCAGTTTTGTGGTGGCGTGCCAGCGCTTTCTGCCGTGCGCGTCGGTCAAGACACGTTGCGGAATGAAAATGGGTTGCTGCGAATCCAGGACTTCCAGATCTTCCGCCCGGAACAGATAGGTTTCATCTTCGTGCGGATTGAAATCCTGGCCGGTCTTGCCGATCATTTTTTCCGGAGAGGAGCCGTAGACCTCGGCCATGGCTTTGTTGACCATCACAAAGCGGCCTTCGCGGTCTTTGACGAAAATGGGGCTGGGCACCGTATCGATAATCTGGTGCAAGAAATCCTGGTTTTCCTGCAGTTCCCGTTCGGCCCGCTTGCGGTCCGTGACATCGACCAGCGAGACCAGGACTTTGCTCAGGGTGTTCTCGTAACCTGGCGCCACATTGAGGTGCAGAGAAAAATGTTTTTCGTTTCCGGCCAAGGTACGCCGGGCGGTTTCACATTCAAACAGGACGTTGCCATTGGTCAGAGCGATAATTTCCTGTTTGAACAATTCGCAGGAATTATCCGTGAGCATGGAAGGAAAGCTTTGCAGCAGCTGGATTTTATCCTGGGCTTCGAAAACTTCCAGGGTGGCTTTGTTGACGTCGAGGATACCCACAAGTTCGGCGCATCTTTGCAAATCGTCCGGATGCTCGTCAAAATAGGGGCCCAGCTGTTCCACGCCGGATGCGCGCAGGTTGTCGACAAATTCTTTTATTCTGGAAAGATCCTCTTCCCACAAGGAAATGGGCGAGTCCTCGAACAACGAACGGTAGCGCGCTTCGCTTTCTCCCAGAGCTCCCTGGGCTATTCTGCGCCGGGTAATGTCTCTGCCCACGGCCTGGTATTCGACAAGTTTTCTTGAACTGTCGAAAATGGCCCTGTGTGTCCAGTGTTGCCAGCGGATTTCCCCGGATTCCATGATGATCTTGTGCTCAAACGCGGTGACCGGGTTGTCCTGCGTCAGTTGCGCGATATGGTAGTTGATCCGGAGAATGTCGTCTTCGGGAATATGCGGAATAAAGTTCTTGTTAATTAACTCGCGCCGGTCTTTACCGAAATAACGGGCATAGGCTTCGTTGACGTACGACAAGCGACCGTCGGGCAGGTAACGGCAGATGAGTTCTGTCTGGTCTTCCAGGATGGCCTTGTAGCGCGCCTCGCTTTCGCGCAGGGCCTTGATGGCCTTTTCACCTTCGGAAATGTTCCGGGTGAACACGCCGACACGGATCGTATTCAACCGGGGATCAAAACAGGGAACAAGACGATGCCCGTACGTGACCCCTTTGTATTCGTCCTTGAATTGGATAGGCTTGCGCGTTTCCACTGCCTGTTCGACCCAGGCCTTGCGGGTGGGCACCAGCTCTTCCGGTAGAAAATCATATATCGGACGTCCAAGAATCTGATCCGATGAGCGGCGCAGACGCAGGGCGCCTGTTTCATTGATGGACAGTACGGTTCCGGCCGAGTCCATTACCAGCACCGTATCGGAGGCGGCATTGAGCAACGCTCTGGCGAGAAGTTTGTACTCGGCGAGTTCGTCTTTTACCCGTTCATTGCCGCTCAACGCGTTTTCCAACTCGTTGACGCGCTCGCGCAGGTCTTCCAGCTCCTGGAGGAGTTCTTCCTGATTTGTGACTGGTGTACCGTTCACATTGCCCTCAAGTCCCGTATGTATACGAATGATTCATTTATTTTTATACTGTAGCAGACGAAAAAAGCAAGGGGGGATGCGAAACTCTTGAGCCTATCGGCGCAACTTTTTTAGGATTTTTGAAAGAAATGATTTTTTGATATATTTACTGGCTATTTTATATGTAATGAGCAGAACTATAATCGCTCCAATGGCAATGAGCAACGGGATGGCCTGGTCCCAATGTTCCCAGATCTTCCCTTGGTCCATTGGCGGTTTTTTTTTGAAATAATTAGGATTCTCCACCAGTTGTACGACAAAGCGGACCGTCATGTCCATGGCTGTAGCTCCCCTTGCGGCGAGGCTGGTGTGTTCAATGCCCTCTGCAAAAAAAGTATAATGGCAACAGGGTAAAAGGCAAGGCCGGATGTCCTTTCTGAAGAAGCCAAAGAAAGATATTGTGAAAGCGACTCTTTCGCCATGATTTGTTTTGACGTACTGTGGCGGCGATACAACCCGAATGGCAGAACAAGGAGGCCGCATGCTGCTGAACGAGCACCTGAGTAAAGCGCTGTTTGCCGAGGCGGGCATTGAAACACCGTCCGGTATGCTGGTCCGGCGTACGCAATTGGAAATTCATCCGGATTTCGCGCCCCCCTGGATGTGCAAAGCCCTGGTGCTTGCCGGCGGAAGGGGCAAGGCCGGAGGGATTCTGCGTGCCGATTCGCAGCAGGAGCTGCGGGATGTCTGCGACAGACTTTTCGGCATGTCCATCAAGGGGGAAAAAGTGCAGATGCTCAGGATTGAGCCTACCGTACAGCATACGCGCGAGGCGTATTTGTCCATTGCCCTGTCGCGGACGCGCGAACGCTTTGTGCTGACAACCGAAGCCCAGGGGGGCATGCATGTCGAACAGGCCAGCGCGCAGGGCGCGGCCAAAGCAGCCGGTCCGCTTGTACAGGATATCGCTCCGGCCGCCGGGTTGCTGGACCACCAGATCCGCGCCGCGTTTTTTCAGATTATCGGAGACGACAGCTTTCGCAAAGAGTCCCTGGAACGTTTTCAACGCCTCGTACGCAATCTTTATGGCGCGGTGGCGGACTACGGCTTGCTGCTGGCCGAGATCAATCCGTTGATCTACACCGACGACGGCCGCTGGATGGCCCTGGACGCCAAAGTGGAGCTGGACGACAATACGCTGGCGATCCGTCCGGACCTGGAGCGTTTCTACGAGCCCGTGCATATGTCCCATGAGGAGAACGAAGCGCGCCAGGCCGGGCTGAGCTATGTCGAGCTCAACGGCTGGGTGGGCGTCATGGCCAACGGTGCGGGACTGGCCATGTCCACCATGGATCTGTTGAATTTTTCCGGCCTGCCTGCCGCAAATTTCATGGATCTGGGCGGGGCTGCCGACGAAGCCAGGATGCGCAGGGCTCTGGATCTGCTGTTTTCCTGTCCGGGCGTGGAAGTCGTGTTTCTGAACCTGTTCGGCGGCATTGTTTCCTGCGAGGCCGTGGCCCGGGCTCTGACCCAGGCTCTGGGACAGGAAGAACCGCCCAAACCCATGGTCGTACGTATGGATGGCCATGGCGCAGCAGCAGGCATCAGGCGTATTGAGGAAGCCGGATACCAATCGGTCCGGACCGTTCCCGATGTTCCCGATGCGCTGGAACTGTTGCGCGAGCTTGCTCCTGCAGGCGCGGATACGCAAGCCATGCCGCAGGACAGGCTGGTGAAGGAGACCGTCCAGGCCGCTGTGGCTGCAACAAGACATACTTCCGGCTGCGAACAGGCCTCGTTGCTCGATCTGCACGCGGACATGCAGGTGCTGGTGCAGGGCATCACGGGCCGGGCCGCCGGGCTGCATGTGGAAAAAATGCTCGAATACGGTACGCGCCTGGTGGCGGGCGTCACCCCGTTCAAGGGCGGTCGGGAAGTGCAGGGCGTGCCCGTCTACAATACGGTCAACCAGGCCAGGCGAAACCATCCGGACATCGAAGCTTCGATCATTTTTGTCCCGGCCAAAGCCGCGGCGGAAGCCATCCTGGAAGCCGCTGCCAACGACATCCGGCTGATCGTCTGCATCACGGAAGGTATTCCGCAGCGGGAAATGTTGATGGTTCGGGACGTGCTCAGCCATACGCGCAGTGTCTTGATCGGGCCCAACACGCCGGGGGTCATCGCGCCGGGCAAGGTGAAGATCGGCATTATGCCGGCCATGGCCTTTGCATCCGGCCCTGTGGCCATATTTTCTCGCAGCGGCACCCTGACCTACGAGGTGGCGGACCGCCTGGGCAAGGCCGGGCTGGGACAGTCGCTCTGCGTGGGCATCGGCGGCGATCCCATGATCGGCACCAGTTTCGCCCGGCTGATGGAAAACGCCAACAGCGACCCGGCCACCAAGGCCGTGGTGGTGCTGGGAGAAATCGGCGGCCAGGCCGAAGAGAACCTGGCGGCCTACGTACGCGAAACAGGCTTTTCCAAGCCGCTGTTCGCCTTCATTGCCGGACGTACGGCCCCTCCGGGCAAACGGCTCGGCCATGCCGGGGCCATCCTGGACGGCGTCCGGGGCGTGGAGTCCAAGCTCGAAGCGCTCGCATCCGCGGGCTTCACCATTTGCCGGGATATTACCACCCTGCCGGGGATGATACAGGAACGATTGGGATTTCGGTGAGGGAATAGCTCACTGGAGTCAATTTCTCATTTGCTCTTGTGCATTGTCCCGGAGGTGATTACCATCAGGACATCTTAAAGAAGAAAAGGATGGTACCTCATGGAATGGAGTGAAGTTATTTTGGCGGTCGTAGTCTTGCTGGTAGTAACCCTGGGAGCGCATTTCGGCATCAAGTTTCTCGGCGTCACCGAAGAACAGGTCAAAAACAATTCCTGTGCCAATTGCCCTTCCGCCGGGACCTGCAAGGAGCAGTACTCCAACAAGCAGTGTCATCCGTAAGCTGCAGTATTTTAAGGCGGTCCGCGATCCTGCCGGACCGCCTCATTTTCTGAAAACTACCCCCGGAGCACCTGTTCCGGATCAAAGAGTCTGGGTGCAATGTCGGTCCGCAGCTTGACTTCCTTGACGTCGTGCAAGCGTTCCAGTTCCTTGAGGCATTGCTCCAGTCGCCTGTCTTCGTGCACCATCAGAAACATCCGGCTTTCCGTGCCGTCTCCCAGCGCGCCGCATAGTATGCCCTCCAGGTTGAAGGCCCGGCGCGAGAACAGGCTGGTGATGTGCGTCATCACGCCCGGATGATTGTTCACTGTCAGTTCGATCACGGGATTACGCATGGCAGGCACCTCCGATCATTTCGCGGTTGGCGGCGCCTGGAGGCACCATGGGGTAGACGTTTTCCTGCCAGGCCAGGGGCGCGTCGATGACGCACGGGCCGGGTGCTTCCAAAGCTTCCAGAATGGCTTGTTCCGGATCCTGCGCGAGGTTCAGATTTACGCCGCGGATGCCGAATGCCATGGCCAGCTGGGCGAAATCCGGCACCATGTCGAAACGCGAGGCAAAGGTCCGGTCTTCGTAAAAGAGCTCCTGTTGCTGCCGCACCAGTCCGAGATGGCCGTTGTTGCAGATGAAGATTTTTACCGGGAGCTGCAGCTCGGCCAGTGTGGCCAGCTCCTGCACGTTCATCATGATCGACCCGTCGCCGCTGACGCAAAGCACCGGGCGCCCGGGCGCGGCCAGGGCGGCGCCAAGGGCAGCGGGCAGGCCGAACCCCATGGTGCCCAGTCCGCCCGAGGTCAGCAGCGTGCGCGGCCGTGTAAAGGGATAGCTCTGGGCCACCCACATCTGATGCTGGCCCACGTCCGTGGTCACGATGGTTTCCGGGCTCAGCCGTTCGGCCAGCCAGGGCATCAGACGCAGCGGATGCAGCGGATCGGCAGGAGCCGGCGGCTCGGGATAGGCGGATTTGAAGTCCGCGACGCGGCAGGACCATTCCGTACGGCTGCGTTCCTCAAGCAGCGGGAGCAGGCGGCTCAGGCAATTGCAGACATCACCGCAGACCGAGAGCGAGGCGGGTTTGATTTTGTCGATTTCGCTGCGGTCGATATCCACATGAGCGATACGCGCATTGGGGCACATTTCGTCGGCCTTGCCTGTGGCGCGGTCGTCGAAACGAACGCCCAGGGCCACCAGCAGGTCGGTTTCTTCCAGGAGGAGGTTGGTGGACTGCCTGCCGTGCATGCCCAGCATGCCCAGATACAACGGATCATCCGCGGGAAACGCGCCCAGGCCCATCAGGGTGCAGGCCACGGGAATGGACTGCAGATGCGCCAGCTCGCGGAGCTGTTCCGTGCAGCCCGAGGCGATGATGCCGCCGCCCACGTACAATACGGGTCGCTTTGCTTCGGCGAGCATCTGCCGCAAGCGGAGAATGTCCGAGTCCTTACAGGCCATGCGCGGCGCGGGGCGGGCCGGTTCTGGCCAGGCCTCCACCCGGATTCGACTGGTCTGGACGTCTTTGGGCACATCCACGACAACCGGGCCGGGGCGTCCGGATTCGGCGATTTCAAAGGCCTTGGGAATTACTTCAAGCAGGTCTTCGGTATTGTGGACGAAAAAATTGTGCTTGGTGATGGGAATGGTCAGCCCGTAGGTGTCCACCTCCTGAAAGGCGTCCGTACCGATCATCGAACGCGACACCTGGCCGGTGATGGCCACCAGGGGGATGGAATCCAGTTTTGCGTCGGCAATGGCCGTGAGCAGGTTGGTGGCGCCGGGGCCGGACGTGGCCAGGCAGACGCCTGCGCGTCCGCTTACCCGGGCCATGCCCTGGGCAAGAAAGCCCGCGCCTTGTTCGTGGCGGGTAAGGACATGCGTGATGGAGCTGTCCCGCAGCGCGTCGTAGATGGGCAGGGACGTGCCTCCGGGTATGCCGGAGACCGTGGTGATCCCCTGGCGTTCGAGCAGCTTGATGATGATCTCTGCGCCGGAATATTCCTGGTATTCCATGATGCCATCCTCCTGTGTAGGCTTGGTAAACGTGTGTGCGAATCAAATAAAAAAACCCCCTGCCGGCTGCGCCGGCAGGGGGTTTGGACTCGGTGTCGTAGCCTACCTCAGGGCGCAGCGCGTAATTGCTCGCTTACTACTACTACTACGACGACTACGGCTAGGAGGCTGCGAAGAGACAGCAGAGGGGTCGTGTTGTGGTGTGCGTGCATTGGTACTGTTTCCTGAGATAAATTATTGTGTCCAAGAAAAATACGTACTTTGCAAATGAAAGGCAAGCGGTATTTTATGAAATTGATCCAGATGCGTGATCAAATGCAGTCAAAGCCGCTCTTGTCGTGCTGTAAATGGAAGCCGCTTATCTCTGTTTCAAAGAAAATATCTCATTCATACCGGGTCTTCAGGGGGGAGTATCTCCTTCCCACCACGCCACCGTGGCTAAAGGCACCCCCTGGGAACGGCAGGGCGCGGAAAAAGAATTATGGGCGGCGAAGGCATGTCAGCATAAGCGTGTCCGTCATTTGAATAGGGGCGGCATGGGCTTGCGGACCAAGAAAATCTTTGAGTGCCTCACGTTTATCTTTATCGGGCGGATAATTGTAATAGTTGAAAAAATGGCTGGCGGCATCTTCGAAGTCAGCGAATTCCCAGTGCGTGCTGAAGCGATCTCTAGCAATGGTTTCCAGGTCGCAGTGTGGAAGCGTCCGTTCTACGGCGATGAGGCAATGGTCTTCGTCTTCAAACACTTTGCAGAAATTTTGAATCTCGCTTTCCGGCGTTGGTTCCAGGACGAGCACCTGGCCGCCTGAAGGAATAACGCGTCCTGCTTCAGACAACGCTGCAAGGTAGTCGGGGTGGTGGTGGAGCGAAAAAGTGAAAAGCACACAATCAAAACTCTCAGCCTGAAAGGGCAGTAGCATTCCTGAACCGCGAACAAAAGCGGCCCTGGAAATTTTATGCGCTGCCTTGCAGAGGGCGTCGTGGGCAGGTTCAATACCAACAGCGAACTGCGAAATGCCCGCGTACATTTCAGTTACTCTGCCGGAACCACAGCCGATTTCCAGTATGCGTTTTTCTTCCAGATCGGCGTGGCGAAACAGTCTTTTAAGCGTATCACCGCGTTGGTCTTGAATCATCAAAAATTAGTAGCGGAATTTTCGCCGGTGTACAAACGGTATCCCAGGACACAGTATTCCAAGACACGGTATCCCATGACTGCTTATACTGCAGCCGTGTCCGCCGTGTGCGCAGGCCTGGCCCGCAGCGCGGACAGGAGGCCGCGCAGGGTGACCGCTGCTATGACCACCAGCCCGCCGAGTACGGCCCACGGACCGGGGAGCTCACCATACCCCAGCGCCACCCAGACCGGATTGAAAATGGGCTCCAGGGTCGTGATCAGAATGGCTTCCAGCGCGATCAAACGTTTGATGGCCCAGGCGTAGAGCGCCAGGGAAAGCCCCTGCTGCAGGATCCCCAGATAGAGCAATCCGGCACAACTTGCGGCGCCGGGCGGATTCCCGAGCATGAAGGGCAACCCGCAGGCGGCCGTCACTACGTGTCCCATGATCACGGATTCCATGGGCGAGGCGTCCTTTTGGGCGCGCATGCAGAGTGTGAACACGGCATAAGACAGCCCCGTGCCCACGGCCACAAGGTTGCCCCAAAGCCCTGTAGCGGAAAGTTTGTCAAGAAAGAACAAGACCATACCCGCAACAGTGACGGTGATGAAAATCCAGTCGCTGTGTCGCGTTTTTTCTTTGAGAACCAAGGGCGCCAGCAAGGCCACGTAGATGGGCGCCGTATAGGCCAGCAGAATGGCGTTGGCCGCGGTGGTGAGCTTGGTGGCGATCACGTTGGAAATCAACAGCCCGGCATAGCCCGCGGCCGCGCCGATTCTGGCCGGGGAAAAGCCGAAACACAGATGTTTTCGGAATAGGATGGCCAGCGTTATGGCGGCGATGGCGCTACGTACGCCGGTGATGGCCATGGGGTGCCAGTCGATCAGCTTTATCGCCAGTCCGCCCGAACTCCAGATCAGCGCTGTCAGGGCCAGGAGTAGGATGGCTTTGACTCTTTCGGACACGGTAATTCCTTTGGGCGGCGTACGGCAGGTCCGCCGGGGAGGCTCTGCCGTATGGACGCAAAGCAGGCAGGTCGCTTTGCTTTAGCGCTATTCGTCAAGGAGCGCCAGCGGAAAGAGATAAAAATTATTAAGTTACTTCAGTATAATGAAGGCAAGTGTGGAATGTGCCGTCGATCAGGGCCAGCCGAAAAGCCGTTTCTCGCCGTGTCCGTGGAGCAGATGCAGTTCGGTGATGTCTTCCAGCACTTCCAGACAGCCCTCATAGGTATTGTCCGTACGCCTGATGGCGTAATAGCGCGCCAGAATGAAACGGCCGTTGTGCCAGAACCAGAATTCAGCGGTGCTGCGTTCGCCGGATTTGAATTTCTCAAGGATTTCTTCCACCACGGGCAGGCTTTCGGGAGGATGGCATTTGGCCACTTCGCGTCCGATGCATTCGGGATCGCGCGGAAAAAGTCGTTTTTCTTTGGCCGAGTAGTAGACCACGCGGTTGTCCGGCCCCACAAAGGAGAGTTCGTAAGGCACCGAACGCATTATCGCGTTAAGCACCTGGGGCAGCATGCGGCCGGTGTCGAGTTCGACGGGTTGGATGGCCTCGGGAATTTCCGGCAGGTCCTCAGGCTTTTCTTCCGGCGGCGGGGCGGGCGTCCATTCGTCGCCGGGCATCAGGTTCCAGGCAAAACCGACCGCTTTTTCCTTGGCCCGTACGCGCACCCAGTCCTGCTCGGAGAATACCCCGAACACCATGGGCAGCACCTGTTCTTCCAGGCGGTGGATGACGTCGGTGATGGCCGTAGTCAGTTCGCTGATGGCGGCCAGTGACGGTTTGCGTTTGCCCTGTTCGAGCAGGGTGATGGTTTTTTCGAATTGGTCGCGCACTCCTCCGAAAACGCCGTGCATGGTCCAGGCCTGTGGCGAAAGGCCCAGGGCCTTGAGTGCGGGAAAAAGTTTCTTCTCCAGCCTGTCATACTGGATCTGAATCGCGGTGAGATCCTTGACGCCGTCCAGCAGGGCTTTTCGCGCCCGGACATAGCTGAAATCGTCCCTTGCCTTGGTGATTTCCTGGCGCAGTGCCGTCACCTTGTTTTCAGCCAGGCGGTTTTCATCCAGAATAGTCCGTACGGGATGTCCGGAAGGTAGTTCGGGCACAGCCACAATGTCCGAAGAGGCGCGGAAAAATTCCAGCTGCAGCTCGCCAAAGGTTTTGGCTTCTTTTTCGGACAAATCTTCCGGAATCAGGTCGCTTTCCACTATCTGGCGTTCGGCGGGTGAAAGATCCTGTAGCAGGGCGCGGACTTCGGCGCGGACATTGTCCAGGTGTTCGCCCTCGCGCAGTCTGCCGACGAGATGCTTGATAGCGGTGATTTTGTCCTCTCTGGTGGTGCCGCCGGATTTTTTTTTCGGAATGCTCAGATTTACCAGAGTGACCGAATCGGAACTGTTTTTAAAGATCAGTCCGGCCAGGTCCGTGAGCAGTTCTTTTTCGTCAATGCCCCCCATGGCCGCCACTTGCGAGACAGAGGCCGTACGGAACAGGGTTTTGCGTAAAACAGGGTTGGCCAGTTTAGAAAACTTGGGTGATTTTTTAAGGAGGTAGTCTTTGATGAACGGGTATGCGTCGAGCAGCTTGCTGATTTTTGTCGTTCTCGACAATTCCATGGAAACCTCCTGGGCAACACAACGGAAAAATTGGTTTCTAGCGCGCAAACAAGCCGCACACTTGCCTGAACCGCCAGGCGAGCCGCATCGGTTTATTTTTTGGCTTTCTTTTTTGTCTCTTTGTGGGCTTTTGCAGCCGGCTGCCGTTTTTTGGGAGCCTTGGCAGCGTCGGAATATGCCGCAAGCAGTGCGCATATTTCATTTTGCGCTTTTTTTACCAGTCCGGGCATATTGCGGTGCGTATTGGCGATGATGGAGAAAATCAATCTGTTGTTGTCCGCATCGGTGACATACCCGGAAAGCGCGCAGACCCGTTTCATGTAGCCGGTCTTGGCATGCACGTTGTCATAGGCGGGTGTTTCACGCATGCGGTGGCGCAGGGTGCCGTCCTTTCCGGCGACTGGCAGGGAGTCGCGCAGGTATTTGAAGTAGTCCTGACGGCTGATGTGCCGCAGCAGCATGCCAAAGGCGAAGGGAGAGACCTTGTTGTAGAGGGACAGGCCGGAGCCGTCCTGGATATCATGTTCGTTTGCCGGAACGCCCATGGAATTCAACCAGGAATTCAAGGACATGACGCCGGTTTCTCGCGAGCCCACTTCATGAAAACGGGCGCCCACGGTTTTCAGAAACTGTTCCGCGTAAAGGTTGAGGCTTTTTTTATTGGTATATTCCACCAGGTCCGCCAGAGGAAGCGAACGGTGGACGTGGAGTTCCTGGATATGAGGCTGGCGTTCGAGAAAGTCGGGGTCGTGCTCGACGCGAACTTCGCCTTCCACGGAGATGCCGTCGTCCAGAAATGTTTTGGACAAGGCACTCATGAAAAAAGAGTCCGGGTCATGCACGGTCACGGTGCGGGTGCGGTGTTTGGCGTTTCGCGGAAGCTCGCCCGTGACTTGAATGGAATTTTCATTGGGGACGCTTTCTATTGTCAGGGGAACCCGTACACGCCGTTTGGAAGAAGCTTTGGCCGCGTTGTCCACATTGATCAGCCCGGTGTCGGGTTCAAGCAGGGTTTCCAGACCTTTTTTGGTTCGGCGGATGGTAATGTTGACGCAGTTGTCGTTGAACACCAGTGTGCTGGTTCTGGCCGCGTACCAGAGTGATCTGTCGGATTCGAGCCAGCCCGGATACTGCCCATGCCGGCTCAGGAGCGAGGCGTCCCCGACCAGATTGCCGTAAATGATTTTGATCCCTTTCTTTTTCAAGCCATCAGCCCATTCCCTGAAGACGAGCCGGGGATCATGCCTCAGAAAGCGGCGCGACAAGGAAGGGTCGCCGCTGCCCTGAACGATCAGGTCGCCGTTGAGCCCTTCCGGACTAATGCTTCCGTTGGTCAGCAGTTTTGTTTCAAAACGATAGTCCGGGCCATAGGCTTCGAGCACGGCCGCAGTCGAGAACAGCTTGATGTTGGAGGCCGGTATCAGCGGCGTGTGCGCGCTGCGCGTATACAGTGTCTCGCCGGTTTGCGGAGAGGCGATGTACACGCCTATCTGGCTTTTAGAAAAATGTTTGTTGTCGAGTATTTTGTCTATTTTGCTTTGCAGCGCTTTGGCGGCAGGTGAAGACGCCAGCGGCAGTTCTGCCAGCTTGGAGGTTGCGAAGTTTCCTTCGGCTATTCGCTTTTTTTTGCGCACGGCGGCTTGGGCATAGCGCTGGGCGGCCTGCTCGTGGGGGTCTTTGGCCACTTTCTGGCGTACGGAGGGGCCGGATGGGTGCGCGAAGGGGTCTTGCTTCAAGGAAGCCTGCGGGCCGTCCGCACAGCCTCCGATGAGAATGGCGAGAAGGGTAACCAACAAAAACAGATGGTTGAAAAAACGCATGCAAACCTCTTAAGAGGAAGTTGGAGTGTTTTTCCTATAAATCAACGGTCCATTGGATAGACCTGTGGCGTCCGTGTGTCAACCTGTGGTACTTTGTGAAGAGAATGCGTAACCGGAAAAGGTAGTTACTGGTACGTATAAATGCGGGAACATTCAAGCGTCAGAGGTCGACAATTCGTACGTCCGCTGTATTGAGCGGATGACCGAGAAAAATGGAGCCGACCCTGGCAAAACGTTCCGGCCCGTCTGTGGCGAAAAAACAACAACTGCCTGGCGCATCATTTTCGCGCGTATGCAGCAACCCGGAATCCCGCAGCAGATTGCGTACTTCCAGAGCCGTGGTGTACGCGGAATCGATGACTTCCACTTTGGGCCCTGCGACAGCCGCAATGGCCTGGGCCAGAACCGGAAAATGGGTGCATCCCAGGACAAGCGCGTCCGGCAGATGGTCGTCGAAACGACGGAAGAGTGGCTCCAGGTATCTTGCCGCAATCTGTTCCACCAGCGGGCCATGGGTCCAGCCTTCTTCCGCCAGGGCCACAAACAGCGAGCAGGCCTGGGCTTCGACGCGCATCTTGGGGCAGAGATCAAGGATGGCCTGCTGATAGGCGCCGCCCTGGACCGTGCTTTCCGTGGCAATAACCGCCAGGCGGCCGGTGGTGTTCAGCGCGCATCCGGCCCGGGCCCCCGGCTTGATGACGCCCACCACGGGCAACCCCGGATAGGCTGCCTCCAGAGCGGGCAAGGCCGAAGCAGAGGCCGTATTGCAGGCCACCACCAGCAGCTTGATGCCCTGATTCGCGAGGTGTCGCGAACTCTGCAGCGCGTAGCGTATGATGGAATCCCGGCTTTTGGTTCCGTAGGGCAGCCGGGCCGTATCTCCCAGGTAGATGTAATCCTCCTGGGGCAGGAGCTCATGCAGGGCCTTGAGCACGGTCAGTCCGCCGACGCCTGAGTCGAAAACGCCGATGGGCATGGAAGCTTGAAGTGTTTGCATGGGCAACTCTGTACGCCGGAGCAGGCCGGAGGTCCAGAAAGAATCTTGAACGGATTGCATCGGCTGTGTTGTTGCACAACTACGGGCTTTGCTTGTATTTCATTAAAAATGGGGTATACTTGCCCGCGAGGAAGAGGAAGGACTCATTTTTCGAAACACTGTTGCGCTCCTTCCGGCGTCTTGACTTTTGGAATACCGTGTGCAACCAGACCCTTTCTGATCCGTTTCAGCCTCCGCACAATTGCAAGCAAATTTATTTACGTTGACCATAAGGAGAAGAACGTATGGCCAAAATACAAGTAACGACGCCGTTGGTGGAGATCGATGGCGACGAAATGACGCGTATTATGTGGAAAATGCTCAAGGAAAAACTGTTGCTGCCCTATCTGGACATCAAGCTTGAGTATTACGATCTGCACGTCAAAAATCGCGACGACACGGACGACCAGGTTACCGTGGACGCGGCCAATGCCATCAAAAAGTACAAAGTGGGCGTCAAATGCGCCACTATTACGCCCGATGCCGGCCGCATCAGCGAATATGACCTCAAAAAGCAGTGGAAAAGCCCCAACGGCACCATCCGCGCCATGCTTGACGGTACGGTCTTCCGCGCGCCCATTGTTGTGAAGAACGTCAAACCGGCCGTACGTTCGTGGACCAAACCCATTGTGGTCGGCCGTCATGCCTACGGCGACGTCTACAAGAACCTGGAGTACCGTGTTCCCGGTCCGGGCAAGATGGATCTGGTCTACACGGACGCCGACGGCAAGGAAGCCTGGAGAGACACCATCCATGCCTATGATGGACCCGGTATCGCCCAGGGCATCCACAATACGGACGAATCCATCCGCAGCTTTGCCAGGGCCTGTTTCACCTACGCGCTGGATCGCAAGATGGACTGCTGGTTCAGCACCAAGGACACCATCTCCAAGAGCTATGATGCGCGGTTCCGTGTGATTTTTCAGGAAGAGTTCGACAAGGGCTTCAAAGAGAAGTTCGAAGCCGCGGGCATTGAATATTTTTATACCCTGATCGACGACGCCGTTGCTCGCGTGATGAAGAGCGAAGGCGGCTATTTGTGGTGCTGCAAAAACTACGACGGCGACGTGATGTCCGACATGGTGGCCTCGGCTTTCGGCAGCCTGGCCATGATGACGTCCGTGCTGGTTTCTCCGGACGGCTACTACGAGTACGAAGCCGCGCACGGCACCGTGCAGCGTCATTACTACAAGCATCTCAAGGGGGAAGTGACCTCCACCAATTCCATGGCGCTGATCTTCGCCTGGACCGGCGCGTTGAAAAAACGCGGCGAGCTGGACAATACGCCCGATGTTATCCGGTTTGCGGAGAAGCTTGAAGAGGCTTCCATTGAGGCCATCGAAACCGGCAAAATGACCGGCGACATGGCGCGTATCGCGGATCCGAAACCCAGCGGACATTTGAATACGGAAGAATTCATCGACGCCATCGGCGAAATTCTGCAGGCCAAGCTGTAGCCGTTAGTTCAAAGCCCTCGTCGGGTTAATGATTTTAAAGGGTGTGTGTCGCTTGTTTGCGGCATGCGCCCTTTTCTTATTTCAGAGCCGCGAATCCGGCATTGGCTTCCCGGACAAAGGCTTTGAGCAGGTTCGGGTCTTTGCGGCCGTCCGGGCCTTCCAGGCCCGTATGCGCATCCACACCGGCCGGGCGGACTTCCAGAATGGCCTGGCGGACATTGTCCGGCCGCAGTCCTCCGGCCAGAATCAGGGGCTTGTCCAGGGCCCGGACAAGCCGGCGGCTGATTTCCCAGGGATGCGTCCGGCCGGTGGCGCCGCAAGCGCCTGTGGCCGGGTCGAAACTGTCGGTGATGAAAGCGTCCGCGGATGAGGAGTAAATCCGGGCCGTACGCACCAGTGCATCAAGGATGTCGTCTTCTTGCCGTACAATCAGGCTTTTGATGATGTAAAGCTCAGGTCGGGCGGCCTTGAGCGCGGACAGCAGGGCGGCTCCCTGTTCGGGTGGCGGATCGGCGTGAAATTGGACAACCGTGCAGCCGAGGCGCACGCACAGGGTGCTCAGCGCCTGCAGTTCTGCTTCGTACGTAATGCAGACAGGCTGCAGCGCAGCGGGCAATGCGGCAATGAGTCCGGCGGCCTCCTGTTCGGTCAGGTCCGGCGTGTGTACGGGGAGGCGTAAAGGCAGCCCCAGGCAATGGGC
Organism: Desulfovibrionaceae bacterium; assembly: GCA_963677785.2. Taxonomy (GTDB): domain Bacteria; phylum Desulfobacterota; class Desulfovibrionia; order Desulfovibrionales; family Desulfovibrionaceae. Next base: position 3,571,221 of record CAXXDH010000003.1, read on the forward strand.
TCCGGCGGCGTGGATTTCAAGGGCTTCGGTAAGGTCGTGGGCTCCGGCGACCTGAATCAGCCCCTGGAAAGGAACGCCCGGACGCAGGCGGATCATAACGCGTAGGCCTTGAGAACTTCCGGCAGGAGTCCCTGGGCCGCAATCCGGCCGCTTTCCAGGACCAGGCCGTGGGTTAATTCCGGAATAAGTTCGTCGCGACGGTGCAGGGCGCAGACAAGGCTGACACCGCGTTGGGGCAGCACGTGCAACGCGTCGAAAAACAGCTTGCGCGTATGGGGATCAAGTCCGGAAAAAGGTTCATCCAGCAGCAGGACGTACGGGCCCTGGACATGGTCTGTTCCGGCAAGGGCCCGAGCCAGCAGAACTCGCCGGAGTTGCCCGTTGGACAAAGTAGATGCCGCCTGCGACGCCAGATCCGCAATACCGAAAAAATCCAGCCAGGCCCGAGCCTTTTTTTGCTCTTCCTGTCCCACGGCGATATGCGCGCCCAATGCGGCATGCATGCCCGAGCAGGCCAGTTCGAGTGCGCTCATGTCGTAGCCCAGGCTGGACTGCAGTTCGGGAGAGACAAAACCCATATGCCGGTGCAGCGAGAGCAGCGGGGTGGACTCGGGGTCGTTTTCCTTCTGGCCGAATCTGGTGATGCGGGGCGGTTTTTCAAAGGAAAAATAGGCTGGGACATCGCCATAAACCAGGCGCAGAAAGGTGCTTTTTCCCGCTCCGTTAGCGCCGAACACGGCCCAGTTTTGTCCGGGAAACAGACGCCAGTTGTCCACATGGAGCAGGGTCTTGCCTTTGTTGCGGTATTCGGCGTCGCGGATTTCCAGCAGCGGGTTTTCGGGCACGGGCTGCGGCATGTCTTGTTTCATTGCGGGAAGTCTTGCCGCGTACCGCATGGGCAGAGCCGGTTCGTATACCTCGCGCAGCAGCTCGGTCGTGATGCAGTCCGGGAAATAATCCTGCCCAAGAATCCGTCCGTTTTTCAACAACAGCGTATGGGTGAGAACCGAAGACAACAGTTTCAGTTCCTTTAGCCGGTGGGTGGCAAAAAGCAGTTGGACATCGCCAACGATGTTGGCAGATTGCGGCTGAAACAATTCCTTGAGGCTTTCGAAAAAAGTGTTGCGGGACTCCGTATCCAGCCCTTCGCTGGCTTCATCCAGCATAAGTACCGCCGGAGTGTTTTCCAGCGGAGCCAGAGCTCGCGCCAGGAGAACTCTGCGCGCCTGTCCCTGCGAAAGGGTCAGAAATTTGCGCTCGGCCAGGTTCGCCGCGTTCAACAGGGCGAGCAGATCCTGGGCGCGCCGGACCTGGGCCGGATCTGGCTGCTGGTAGAGCAGGCAGGCATCGAAAAAACCGGAAAGCACTACCTCCAGGGCGGGCGGGTTCCAGCTATTGTGCGTATAGCGTTCCTGAAGCTCGGCCGATACCAGGCCGAACCGTTGCCTGATTCCGGCAGGATCCGGATGGGAGGTGTCTTCGTACTGGTAGAGTCGGGAGCCTCCATTCTTCTGGTCCGGCCAGAGGTCTCCCCGCAGCAATTTTAGAAAGGTGCTTTTGCCCGAGCCGTTCGCTCCCAGCAGTCCCCAGTGCTGGCCGGTCTCCAGGCTCCAGGTGATATCCTTGAGAATAGCCTTGCCGTTCAGGCTGAGATTGAGAGAATTCAATGAGATGCGGGACATGCTTGCTCCGGGGGCAGATGCTTGTGGATAGTTTGCATACACGGTGTCAATTTTTTATGCAGTTAAAAGCTGGAAAATATTTCCGTTCAGGGCCAGTGCATATTTCAGATGCGTTTCATGAGGCCTTCTGAACTCCTTTGAATGATTTGGCACTGAATTTGTATGTAAGTTTGTATAAGTCATGGAAAAGGGCAATTAAACGAAATATCATCAAACAGGAGGCGAGAATCATGCTAAGTACGGTTCAGGCTCTGAAAAAAAAGTTCGTAAAGCTTGACGTGTTTCCTGACGAACATCTGCGTTTCCACGTACGTGTCTCCCACATGGGAAAAAGTTTTGTGGCCGGCGGGTTCAAAAGCCCGGACGAGGCACAGCGTAGAGGTATAGCCATCATGTGCGCCATGTTCGAGATGCCCGAGATTGCCGGTGCGCAGTAGTTCAGTCCTTGGGCAGCGGCTGCGTGCGCAGCATCAGAAACGCCGGCAGGCGCTGGAACCCCTTGTCTTCCCAATAGGGCTGGACAGCGTCCGTGGTCAGGACGCTGCAGGTGGGAGCGCCGCGCCTTGCGAGTTCCTTGAGCACGGCGTCGATCAACGCTTTGCCCACGCCCTGTTTCTGCACCTCGGGATGCACGGAGAGCAGATGAATCAAGGCGCGTGAGCCGTCGTACACGGCTTTGATCATGCCCACGGGCGGGCTGTTTTGTTCCAGGCAGGCCACCAGGAATACAGCCGCCGGACAGCGGGCCACCCGGGCCATGGCCTCGGGCCCCTCTATTTCGGGGAATTCGTATTGGCCGTTACGCGTCAGAATCTCGACGACCGCCATTGCATCGCCATTCTGAAACGGTCTGATTCCAATCTCCATTACCTTTCAATCCGGATTAGTGCGTACCGCCGGAAACGCGGTGGTCGAAGGCTACTTTGACGCTTTGGTTCTTTTTCTTGTTAAAAACCGTCTCGAACGCCTTTTCCCAATCTTGCAGAGCAAAGGTGTGGGTCAGCAAGCCTTGCGTATCGTAATTGCCTCCGGCCAGAAGCTCGATGGCGAGTTCGTACGTCCGGACCGTCTGTCCTCTGAACTGCGCGCGGCCGTACATGGCCGTGCCGGTCATGGTCAATTGTCTTGCCCAAAGACTTGAAATGTCTGTGTTCTTTATAGCAGCCGCCGTTCCTACCATGACGTAGACGCCCCGGGCGCGCAGGGCGAGCAGTCCCTCCTGCATGGATATCGAGCCGCCCACACAATCGAAAAAATAATCAGCTCCGCCTTCGATGTTGCCGCCCCCCAGAGTGGTTCGCAAATAGGTGGCTCCCAGGACCTCGGCCAGTTCCTTGCGACCGGGCGAACGCAGGATAGTGTCTGCTCCGCCGCGCTTTGCCAGCAGGCTTTGAAACGGATGGCGGGCCACCATGAATATTTCCGCGCCGCAGCCCAGGGAGCGCAGGCAGCGCAGCAGATGCTGGGCAATGATGCCCGCGCCGTAAATAATGACTTTGGCATTGTCGGGCGGAAAATTGTCCAGACAGGGTTGCAGAGCGGAAGCCACTGAGTCCGTGAGCACGGCGGTCTCATCGCTCATGACCTCGGGCACGCGCAGCAGGCGGGATGCGGGCGCGCGCATCATCGGGGCCATGCCGCCGCCCACGCTTTGATTGTAGCCCAGGACCATGCCCGGTGTAAGCGAACCACGAGTGAAGTTTTCACACAGGTTGTACTCCCCGCGGGCGCAGTAACTGCAAGGCGCCAATCCGCGCTGCGCACAGCTGAGGATGGGCTCCACAACCACCCGTTCGCCGGGAGCAAAGCCCGTTTCCGGGGCAGCTTCGGCCACCTCGGCCAGAACTTCGTGGCCCAGTACGGCCGGGAAAGAGGCATAGGGTTCGAGCAGAAAGGATTCCAGACCGCGCAACAGGTTCAGATCCGAACCACAGATGCCGCACATACGAGTATTAAGCAGCACCCAGGAGCCTTCCGCCAAAGGGGAAGGCACTTCGCGCAATTGCAAGGGGGCGATTTTGGGGAAGAACCGGCGTCTGGCAATCCGGCTCAAGAATTTACAGGCCAGATACCGCACTGGGGAATGATAATAAACAAGTGCTTGCATGGATTTTTCCGTTCTGCTGGGACAACAATGGCGGCTCCAGCTCCAGGGGCGTATGCGAAAGCCATGGGCCAGAGCAAACAGATTGTGTTAAATCAGCTTGTTAAAGATCAGTGTGTAGACTTGGCGTATCTTGAGGGAGAATTTGAGGATTGGAGATTCCAAGTCTTCTTTTTTCTTGATGTACGTGGAGACGAGCTGTCTGGCGACCTCGGAAAAGTTGTTTTCCTTTTTCGGAGCCAGCAACGTATCATACACATCGATACGTCGGATGACAAACTGCGCTGTTTGCGCGTTGCATTTGAGGCTGCGGCTGATTTCGTCAAGGAACAGATTGAAATAGCTGTTCCAGCTATCCGGAAATGATTTTTCCAAGGCAATTTTCCAAAGGGCGATATAAAGAGCCTTGATTTCTATGATAAGTTTTTTCTTTTTATTGAAATTGTATTTACCGACGCCCAGAATGTCGAGTTCTTCCTGATAATCAAAAGAACTAAGCAAGGCTTGAAAACGAGTAACAATGGTTTCCGGAGAGAGTTCGCTTGACATTTCATCACCTTGGACTGTTCACAATAAACTGCGCGTCCCAACAGTATAATGCTCAGAAGAGATACAATGCGTTCTGCTTTGGGGTTAAAAAAATATGCCTACCAATTTCATCGGCAGGTCACTAACGTATACCGTAATTCCGGATACGTTGCCTCAGTTTTTTTGAAAATTCTAAATTTGTAACCAACTGCAAAATAACGGAAGTATTTTGAATGACCGTAGGCGGTAACGTGCGGTTCCGGCTTTTCAAATTGCTCCTCAAGAAGAGTCGCCTGCTTTCCGATAAAGTGTAATTTACCACATATAGGATAAATATTACAACTGGTTAATTAATAATAATATCTGCTGGATCTAGCAAAGTCAATAGACGAACGCAATGGCATTATATCCTGCACGGGTTTTTTTCCGAGGGCCGACAGGAACAGAACTGGCGAAAAGCAGAGGAGGGGTGCCGGGGGCCGCTGCAAGGAAACAGCCCCCGGAAAGGCGTTATTTTTTGATGGCAGCGGCAAATCCTGGTTTGGCCCGACGGATGATGGCTTCATCCACGCAAAAAGCCAGACGGAAATAGCCTGGGAAGCCGAATCCGCTGCCTGGTACGGCCAGGATGCGTTCTTCCTGCAGTTTGGCGACAAAAGCGACGTCGTCTCCTCCCGGCGCCTTGGGGAAAAAGTAGAAGCCGCCTTTGGGCATGGCATAGGTGTAGCCCGCGTTGTCAAGGCACTCGGCCATGGCTTTGCGGCGCGCGTCGTAAATGGAGGTATCCACCTTGGCTTCCAGGGCATCGGCGGCAATATGCTGGCCAATGGCCGGAGCGTTGACATAGCCCAGGATGCGGTTGGCCAGGGTGATTCCGGCAACCAGCGTGCCCTTGTCGGGCATGTCCGGATTGACCGCCACGTACCCGATACGCGCACCCGCCAGGGAGAGGTTCTTGGAAAAAGAATTGATGACCACGCTGTAGGGGTAGAGCGGCAGCACGGCCGGAACTTCATGTCCGTCAAAGGACAGAAAGCGGTAGGGTTCATCCATGAGCATCAGAATGGGGCGGCCGAATTCCTCGCTTTTGCGGGTCAGGATGGCGGCGAGGGCTTCGAGTTCCGCTTTGGGGTAGACATGGCCGCTGGGGTTGTTGGGCGAGTTCAGCAGCACGGCCCTGGTCTTCGGGGTTATGGCTTTTTCAAAGGCATCTAAATCAATGGTAAACTCGGGGGGCGTACAGGGGACGGACTTGAATACGCCGTCATAGTTTTGCGTATAAAATATATACTCCACAAAAAAAGGCGCCAGACCGAGGATTTCGTCTCCCGGATTGAGAATGGTGCGGAACAGGGCGTTCAATCCGCCGGCGGCGCCGCAGGTGATGACTATGTCTTCGCCCTTGAGGGGGACTTCCTGGACTTTGCCGACAACCGCGGCGAGTTTTTCGCGGAACCACGGATAGCCAGCGTTAGGCATGTACCCCACGGCCAGGGGCTGGTCCGCTGTTTCTGCGAAACGCTGGATGGCTTTTTTTACTTCCACGGGCGGGGGGAGGTCCGGGTTGCCGAGGCTGAAATCACAGACCTGGTCTTCGCCGAATTCGGCTTTCATTTTGGCGCCTGCTTCGAACATTTTGCGGATCCAGGACTGGCTTTGAATGTAGGATTCTACTTCAGTGGAAAGAAGAGACATGATGGAGTACTCCTGAGGCAGCCTGAGGCTGTGGGATTGGCAGCCGGCGGGCGGTTAAGGAATATCGAGGCCCTGGCTGCGGTATTCGTTGAGTTTGTTACGTAAGGTACGTACGGAAATACCTAAAAGGTCAGCGGCCTGCGTACGGTTGCCCGACGTATGTTCCAGACCGCGCATGATCATGATGCGCTCCATTTCCTGCAGAGGCATGATGCCTCCGCCGAGGATATTTTCCAGGGATTCCCCTTGGAGCGGGTGGGGGATGTCTCCCGCATCATCGACTTCCGGCAGCAGGTCGTCATCCTGGGGCCAGAACTCGTCGTCCAGCAGAAAGTGGCTTTTGCTGATGGGGCCGCTGCCGGCCAGGAGCACGGCGCGCTCCATGAGGTTTTGCAACTCGCGGACATTGCCCGGCCAGTCGTAGGCCCTGAGCCATTCCACCGCGTCGGAGGAAATGGCAAGGGGGGGGATGGAGTACTGGCTGCGGAATTTGTCCACAAAAAATTTGGCCAGGACAAGCACGTCGTCCCCGCGTTCTTTGAGCGGAGGAAGTCTTAGAGGAATGACGTTGAGCCGGAAAAAAAGGTCCTGGCGAAATTTTCCGGTATCCACCCATTCCTGGAGCGATCGGTTGGTTGTGGCCAGCACGCGGACATCCACCTTGATGCTTTCCACGCCGCCCACGCGGTCCAGTTCGCTTTCCTGTAGAACACGCAGCAGTTTGGCCTGCAGGCCGAAATCCATTTCCGAAATTTCATCCAGCAGTATTGTGCCCTTGTCGGCGAGCTCGAATTTGCCTGGTTTGCGGTTGATGGCGCCGGTAAAGGCGCCTTTTTCATGGCCGAACAATTCGCTTTCCAGCAGATGTTCGGGCAGAGCCGCGCAATTGACGGCGATAAAAGGTTTTTCGGCACGATCGCTGTTCTTGTGAAGAAACCTGGCGATCATTTCCTTACCGGTGCCGGAATCTCCGGAGATCAAGACCGTGGCCTTGGAGCGGGCGACCTGTTTGGCCAGAGCCAGAACCCGCGCGATGGCCGGATGTTTGCCTATAATCTGCCGGGAAATGTCGATCGCACCTTGTTTGGGGGCGGAGGTGTGCTTGGCGGAAGGCTGAGGCAAAGCTGCGGCGATCTTTTCCCAGTTCAAGGGTTCGAGCCAGTAATCCTTGGCGCCTGATTCGAGATACTTTTGGGCTTCCTGGGCGGATCCCTGGGTGGTGATGATGATGATCGGAGGAAAAATTTGCTCCTTCGATCTTTCGGACAAGAGTTCTTCTACTCGGTAACCAGGCATGCTCGGTCTGGAGAATATCAGTTCCGGAGAGGACTTTTTGATAAAGCTGAGCGCTCCGGTCAGATTTTCTGCGATGCCGGCATCGTACCCGTCTTCCTTGAGAGCCGGAAAAAAAGAGGTGACGGCCTGAGGAGGAGCAATGAAAAGTATTTTTGGTGACGCCATGGCTCTCTAATAGCGCCAACTTGGCCGATTTTCAATCATTGAAAGCCCTTTCTGTATTTTGAAAAAGATTCTCTAAACAATCTCTTAAACCGTAGCATAGATTTTTGACAATTGCTATCAATAATTATGGCCGGGGTGCAGGCAATAGCTTGCCGGCGAAGCAAGTAATGAGGGAGGCAATGCTCTATCAACTCAGGTAGGGCCTCTTTTTGCCGTATATGATCAGACGGTGTTGGCCGGCAGTTTTGATGCTCAGAACGCTCTCAATGCGTCTGGATTTTGGACGCCGGCGTCTCGGCGAAATTTGTCAGCACACTTTGCAGCCGTTCATAATGTACGGGTTTGGAAAGATACGCGTTCATTCCCGCTTCCAGGAAAATATCCTGATCGCCGACCATTGCGTAAGCTGTCACGGCCACAATGGGAATGTTTTTTTTATCTTTGCCGGCTTTGCCCGCCCTGATGGCTTTTGTTGCTTCCACACCTTCCATAATAGGCATTTGAATGTCCATAAGAACAATATCAAAATCTTCGTGTTGCAAAGCGGCCAGGACCTCCAGTCCGTTTCCCACTACCCTGACCTTTTGTCCCATCCTTTCCAATAGGCCTGCAATGGCGCGTTGGCTGACTTCGTCATCTTCGGCCAGAAGAATATTGCGCGCCTCTAACGAGTACGCATTGTTTTGTTGTGGAGACGGACAAGGAGGCGCCTGGTTTATCGGAAAGGGAATGCAAAATTGAAAACAGCTCCCCACTCCAGGGGAGCTGGATATGGAAAGTTCCCCTCCCATGAGGGAAATCAGTTTTTTGGAAATGGACAATCCCAGACCTGCTCCTTGAAACTGGCGCATGTAGCTGGTTTCCACCTGCGTGAAAGCGTCAAATAGCGTATCGAGCTTGTCCCCAGGGATGCCGATACCGTCATCAGTGACGGAAAAAAGCAATTTGCACTGGTTTTTTTCTGCCCCCGGCAAGGGAAATATTTCCAGTTCGATGGAGCCGGATTCGGTGAATTTTATGGCATTGCCAATAATATTGGTGAGAACCTGCTGCAGACGCAGTGTATCTCCAATCAGGTTTGTTTGGATCGATGGCTCGATAAAAGTATAGAGATCAAGGTTCTTTTGTTTTATTGCCGGAGTGAAAAGTTGCCTGAGAGAGTGGACAAGTTCATTTAAATCAAAGGGATCTGAGTGAAGAGTAAGTGCGCCTGTATCCACTTTCGACAAGTCCAGAATGTCAGAAAGCAATCTGGCCAATCGTTGTCCCGAGTTCATGGCATGGGTAAGATATTCGAGTTGCAAGGGCGACGGTTGTTCGAATTGCAATAGTTGGAGCATGCCGATGATTCCGTTGAGAGGCGTACGTATTTCATGACTCATGTTGGCTAAAAAAATAGATTTTGATTTGTTGGCCAGCTCAGCATTGTACAGTGCATCCCGCAAACGGAGCTCCGTTGTGCTTTGCTCGGTGGTATCCTGAACCGTGCCGATGGAAAGGATGATTTCTCCTTCCTGATTTTTGACATGCTCGCACTTTTCCTGGACGTAGCGTAATTGATTATCATCTTTGCGAATGATGCGATGGTTTATTTCATATCCATCTCGTTTTTCCCGAAGGGATTGAGTATACGCATTATTTACGGCGTCCCAGTCTTCAGGATGGACGCAGTCCATGAAGGTTTCATAGGACATTTTTTGTTCTCGCGGGTCAATGCCGAAGATATGGTAGACTTCTTCCGACCAAAAGAGCTTGTTGTTTATGGTGTCCAATTCCCAATGCCCAAGTTTAACAATGCTCTGTGCTTTGCGTAGCAGTCGTTCTTTTTTATTCAACGTATCAAGTAATTGTTTTTGTTTTGTAATATCGTGGAAAACTCCCATGATTAAGTTTTGCTCATTATGTGTTAGCAAGGCGACTTGAACTGAAAGCATCTGAATACGGCCCTGAGCACAGCGCAAAGGAATTTCCATGGTGGTATTTGGATTTTTCAAAAGTGTTTTAAACTTATTTGTTAAATCAAAATCTCCATTATTTTTGATATTTTGTGGATCAAGTTGTGATTGATGCAGCCCGATGAGCTCGTTTCTTGATTTTCCGAATAATGCCCCTGCATTCTTATTGCATTCCACAATAATTGCAGTATCTATATCTACAACCAATATTGGATCTGCAACAGCATCAAATAAAATACGATATTTTTCTTTTTCAGCTTCGTTGCCTAAACGTAAAAATTTCTTTTTATTTAAATCGTAATCAGACAGCTTGTTGCTTTGCTTTATTCTTTTTCTCAGTATGTGTATATAAAAGAAAAGTGCGATAAAAAGTAAGAGTGAAATAACAATATAAGTATATGTTACAAGAGTTGATTGTAGAAAAGGATTTTTAAAAAAGGTCAAATGTGGATTTTTGTTGGTATGCTCGTTTTGTGTTGAGACTTGTACGTGAGTTGAGTTTCTCAAGCCCTCTATTTTTTTGTTTTGTACTTTAAAAAAAGGTGTAGAAAATTTATTTATATTTATATAATACGATGTTTTAATAAATGTATTATGGTATAAAAAACAAAAATTTTTATAACCTAAGACGGTAAATATATTGTATGAACAGGTAAATGGAATCTTTGTCTTTGAAAAATAAATTATTTCTTTCATTGAAAAATATTGCGCAGGTGATTCTACTCGAAAGATATCGGATGGAGATAAACACCAATCAGCAGTATTATTTTGATAACGATACTGTCTTTCTGGTTGGTAGTCTGCTAAACCAGTCATCGGAATTAAAAACAGGAATAACAGGAAACTAACAATTATTGTTGTCCTTGTACTAATTTGATATAAAATATACATGCTGTTACCTCGATACTTTGACATTGTTGCCAAGTTTTGAAGTATAGCCGAATTCTTCAGGTGGACTTTATTTATTCTATTAGCGTTTTGTGTCGTTTATTAGTTAAAAAATTGTTTTTTTGGTTTTCGAGTTGTGTATAATCTACATATACTGTATGAAGAATAAAATAATATTCTTGAAAACTTTTTTAAAAGAGTCCCTTAGGAGCAGAAAAGAATCTAACAGAAATTATATCAAAAGAGTGTTGTTTTGAGCAACCTGATTGGCGTAATTTTGTTTATTGTCTGTCTAAAGTATTTCCCCTTTCTATATTTCAGATTAAAGTAGTTTACTTTTATATAACTATAAGAATATTTAACAGTTTTTGTAAGTCAACCTTTTTCAGGAGCTGGTTGCAGTGTGCTTCGCAGTCTGTTGATCGTTTTTTTTCATTGTGTTGAGAATATATCGGAAGTGTAATTAATGCTGGTATTCGAAAAGTTATCAGCTGTTGAACAATGAAAAAAAGTTTTGTTGAAATATGATGATGGAATAATTTATGTCTATATCTTATGTGATTTACTGCTTGGCAGTTGTTGTTACTTTATTTTTATGTTTTTGTATTATTGCTTACAATCGTATGATTTTGCTTAAGCAGCGGCATATTGCTGCTTTTTCTCAAATAGATGTACAACTCAAACGCAGGTATGATTTGATTCCAGGTCTTGTACAGGCAGTAAAAGGGTATATGCAGCATGAGCGCCAGATAATTGATGCGTTGACGCAGGCACGTGAGACTGCTTTGCAGTCGCTTCGTATGGCCTGTTCTCCTTCGGACATTGAGGAATTGCAGAATGTTTCCGGAGCTGAACTGCAAATTACGCATAGCCTGGCAGCTGTACTCGGGAGGGTGGAAGCCTACCCCGAGTTGAAAGCTTCTCTGAATTCGTCCGAATTGATGGAAGAATTGCGGTCGACAGAAAACAGAATCGCATTCGCACGCCAGCATTACAATGATGCTGCGGCCAAGTACAATACGTACAGGGAATCGTTTCCCGTAAATATGCTTGCTACTATTTTTGGCTTTTACAAGGCCGGTATGCTTGAATTCGAAGACACCGTATTTAAAAATTCCCCGCAAATTTCACTATGATCTCGTATTGCAGACAGGGGTAAGCAATATGTCCGTAGATTTTTTTGAAGACCAGGATAAAGCGCGCAGGATTACAGGCAGTCTTATTTTTTATTTTATCCTGGGCATGCTGGGGATTACATTTGCGCTTTGTCTGGCCATCGCCGTGATCTCGTATCTGGTTATGGCTTTTATTCCTGCCAGCTGGGACTCCTGGGTCATACAGTACCCCGGTCTTTTTCTGGCCGCTTTGGCATCTGGAATTCTCGCTTTCATTCTTGTCTGCTCACGTTGGAGAATCGTACAGCTCCGCAAGGGAGGAGGCCCGGCCATTGCTGAAATGCTGGGAGGCAGCCTGGTACGGATCGGATCAGAATCGGTCCTTGAACGCAGGTTGCTCAATGTCGTGGATGAGATGTCTATTGCATCGGGTATAACCGTTCCCCTTGTATACGTTTTACAGCGAGAGTCGGGGATCAATGCCTTTGCCGCGGGATTTGAGCCGCATTATGCGGTTCTCGGCGTTACCAGGGGCAGCCTGGAAAATTTGAATCGCGACGAACTGCAGGGGCTGGTCGGGCATGAATTCAGCCACATACTCAACGGAGACATGCGGCTGAACATCCAGCTTATCGGTTGGATGCACGGCATTACGCTTATCGGGCATACAGGGAGATGGCTTTTTTATTCTTCCGCCGGCAAGGGCCGTCTGGATTCCTCCTATGCTGATGAAAACAGATGTTTTGTCCCAGGTTTGATCATCGGGGCGGTTTTGATGGCCATCGGATATCTGGGAACCTTTTTCGGCGATGTCATGAAGGCTTCGGTCTGCAGGCAGCGCGAGTATCTTGCGGATGCGTCCGCAGTGGAATTTACACGGAATCCCGGCGGGCTGGCCGGGGCGTTAAAAAAAATCGGCGGTTTTGCATCCGGAGCGGCACTCCGAACTCCCAACGCCGCGTTGGCCAGCCATATGTTTTTTGGACAAGGCGTAATGCCCTTGTTCGCTCGGCTTTTGGCCACCCATCCGCCTCTTGTCGAACGCATTATGCGTATTGATCCTGCTTGGGCCGGAAATTTTGAAAAAATGGACTGGGAGTTACGCGAACAGATAGCGAAACGTGCTGCGGAGGAATTTTCCGGAATTTCGTTTCTATCCGATCCCGAAATAGTGGGGAGCGCGCTCCCGGTTGCAACGAGCGAACAGCTGACGCGTTCGCTGGACCGGTCGTACGTAGCCTACCGGCATCAAATGCTGAGTGCCGTGCCCAAAGAGATGTTTCATGCGGCGCGGGTTGCCGCGACAGCGCCTGTGGTGGTGTACGTGCTACTGCTCAGCGTGCAGGGGCGGGAGCTGCAGACATGCACGGCGTTGCTCTCAGAGCGCTGCGGCGTACGGGATTTTGATTTGATACACCGTCTGGCGCCATTGACAGAGCAGGCTGGCGCGTACGTACGACTTCCACTCCTGGATGTAGCCCTTGCGCAGCTCAAGTCTTTGGATGCGGCGACATATACATTTTTTCGCAAGACCATACGCGGTTTGATCCGTGTGGATAACAAGATGGGACTGTTTGAGTGGCTGATATGGAACATTATACGCTATCAGCTTGATCCTTTGTATGAAGAAAGTGAACGTGAAGAGATTCAAGAGCAGTCTCTCCAATCTTTGGGCGTTCATTGCGCCACTCTTCTTGAAGCTTTGGCAACAGTGGGCGAACGCGACGGCAGTATGAGCAGGAGAATGTTTACCCGTGGTGCTGCTGTACTGGGCCTTTCTTCTTCTTCAAGACAAGGAAAAACATTTCCTTTGAAAAATATTGATAGAACCCTTGATCATCTCATTGCTCTTAAGCCAAAAACAAAAAAACGCTTGATCGCAGCTTGTGTTGTCTGCATTTGTGAAAACAACGAAGTCAGCACCGCAGAAGGCGAATTGCTGCGTGCCGTTGCTGTCCGGCTCGGGTGTCCCGTACCTCCATTACTGCCGGGACAACCTTTGGAGTAGCTTAATGTTTTTTTTAGTAGTTTTAGAAAATTGTATTTGTTTATATGAAATAATTGTTTTCTTGAGGGGGCTTATCCAGCTAAGATGTGTTTCAGTTACATGTTTTGTTTCGAGGGGAAGTGCGCTCGCCAATCACGCCGAGGAGGGGAGAGCGGCAGAGTTCCATTTCAATATGACACTGGCGGATCCTGCGGGTTTAGCGTAACTATTGAACAACACAGAAGGTCACAATCGTTCTGAAAACAACTCACTACCGATTTTTTTTGAATTTATCTACGCTTAAAGGACGCTGTTTTGAACTCTGACGAACAGATAGTGATTATTGGCGCCGGGCCGGCAGGTTTGACCGCAGCGTACGAATTGCAACGTCATGGAGCTGCGAAGGTACTGGTTCTTGAAGAAGATGCACAGGTCGGCGGTATATCCAAAACCATTAATTTTCAAGGATGGAGGATGGATATAGGTGGCCACCGCTTTTTTTCGAAATCCTCCCGAGTCCTTGATTGGTGGAATGAAATTCTCCCCATGGCTGGTTTTCCCGCCTCTGATGATAAATTGCTCGGGCGAAGCATCCCGCTTGCGCCCGAGGGACCGGATCCGGACGTTGATGATTTGGTGATGCTGGTGCGCAGCCGTAAATCCAGCATTATTTTTGAGCGTCAGTTTTATGATTACCCTTTGCGCCCCACTTTGAAACTTTTTGCGAATCTCGGATTAAGTCGTTCCGCACAGATTGCCTGGACAGCATTTCATGCCAAACTGTTCCCCCGCAGACCGGAAAAGCACCTTGAGGATTACTTGGTAAACCACTTTGGTACGGAATTGTATGCCACTTTTTTCAAAGACTACACTGAAAAGGTTTGGGGACGGAAGTGCACTGAGATTGATCCATCCTGGGGAAGGCAACGAATCAAAGGACTTTCCCTGCTGCAAGCGCTGTTGCAGGCTTTCCAGCCCAAAAAACAGGATATCGAACAAAAGTCCGTTAATACAAGTCTGATCAATTTTTTCCTGTATCCCAAATATGGTCCTGGTCATTTATGGGAGCATACGCGTGACCTTCTTATTCAGTCAGGAGTACGCATTGAGAACGGTTGGCGCGTTGTTTCAATGCATACGGATGGCGAGAAACTTCTGTCAGTTCAGGCAAAGCACATGGAGAGCGGGGAAGTACGCGAATTTCCCGCTGCAGCGGTGTTTTCCACCATGCCGGTGAAAGATCTTGTGGCGGGGCTGGATATGCAGGCCCCTGTCAAGGCGGCTGAGGCTGCTGCTACGTTGCCCTATCGAGATTTTATCACTGCCGGGGTACTGTTGCGTGATTTACGCATTCCGCCTCCCAGGGATAATTGGATCTACGTCCAGGAACGTGATGTCCTTCTTGGCCGGATTCAGTTTTTTAAAAATTGGAGTCCCTACATGGTCCAGGACCCAGATATGCATTGGCTTGGCCTGGAATATTTCAGCTATGAGGGGGATGCTCTTTGGAAGCTGCCCGATGACCGGTTCCTCGAGCTGTGCATGTCGGAATTGGAAAAGTTGGGGATTGTTACTGGGCGTGATGCCTTTGTCAAAGGAACAGTGGCAAGGGTAAAAAAAGCTTATCCGGCCTATTGGGATGGCTACGATCATTTTGATAGTGTAAAAGAATACCTCAATACAATTCCCAATCTGTATTGTATTGGACGCAATGGTATGCATCGTTATAATAACATGGACCATTCAATGCTTTCAGCCATGACAGCCGTGGATCTTTATTTGGCAAATGAAAAAGATAAATCTGCCATATGGGAAGTAAATGTTGAAGAAAACTATCATGAATCAAATGAATAAAAAATTTTATCAAAAAATGATTGATGATTTGTCATTGAAGGTTGACCGGTTTCCAGAGCAAACAATGAATTTTTCCGTCATTGCTAGCTTTTTCCTATCATTTATACTTCTATCATTAACGGCGCTTGATCTTGTTGATAGTGATCTATGGTTCCACCTGAATCAAGGGAGAGAACTTTTTGCGACGGGTACCATTCCGAGTACCAGTTTTTTTTCTTATATAGAACCTGTAAGGCACTGGATTAATTACTCCTGGCTTTTTCAGGCTATTGTCTATCAGATATTTTTGCACACCGGCTATGTTGGACTCATTGTTTTCAGGTCGTTGATTTATGTATTTATCGGGTATTTGTTTTATCTCATCATTTTAAAAAATAGACCTTATAATTTTCTGGCTGCAATCTTGACAGTCTTCTGCTTTATAGGAGTCATGCCAAGAAGTATTGTAGTCAGACCTCATATTTTTACTTATTTAAATCTTCTGCTTTTACTATTCGCTTTTGAAAGGAAAAAGTTTTTTTGGCTATTTCCAATAGTGTTTACTCTTGAGGCAAACCTTCATGGAATTGCATATCCATTATTATTGCTGATATGGGGAAGCTATTTGATGGATTATTATGTTTGTTATAAGAGATGCAAGCCTATACCTGTCTCAAAAAAAGATTTGGCTGTGATCCTGATTAGTCCACTCTTTCTCCTCTTTTCCCCATATTGGTATCATCTATTTGCTTTACCATTTGATAATGCTGTCTCTTTTGTCTCTTATTATATAGTAGAAATGAATCCAACATCATTTTTACAGTTATTTGTTTTTAGATTCTGGCCCCTGCCTTATCTTGTTTATACGATAAAAATTATAGTCATACTTTTGGCTTTTTTATTTCTGATATATTCTTTTTATAAAAAGACTTTTAAGATAAGTTATATAGTACTCTTTGTCGGGAGTATTTTTTTATTAAGTAAGAGTAAACGATTCATATATGATTGTATATTTTTTATAGTTCCTATTTTGAGTATGTTTTTGTCAAATATGAAGTTTGTCCACAAGAAAAAATATATTTTTGTAAACATTGCTATAATGTTTTTTGTACCACTTTCTGTTTTTACTTATTATTTATATCATTCAGTTCACTACCCGTTATCTTTCATGAATGTTCCTCAAGTTGGAACTAAGTTTATTTATCAGTTACCGAAAGATCAGACTGTTTTGATGTCGCCAGCAAAAGCTGGTTATTTAGCGTGGACATTATTTCCCAAGCATAAAATTTTTATGGATTTAGAGCTTGCTTTGTTTGATGATGTAGATGCCTTTGAAGCAATGTATGTTTTTCATAATCCTGTAGTACTGCAACATCATATCAATAAGTATCATGCATCTGTCCTTTATGTTCCTTTGAACAAGCAAATGTTATCGGACTATAGTGTGGTTTTTAAAAAATATAAGCCAGTTTTTTTTGATGATTTTGGAATTATTTATGTCCGCAGAGATGTTTCGACAAGTTTTCCTGAATTGGCTTTTTTAGATACAATAGCTGCACAGGAAGTTAATAAGGATGCCTTTACGGAAAAAAATAAGAACAGACTTATTGAAGAACTTAAGCGTGTAGCCGACTTCGACGTCTCTGGTTTTAAAGCAAATGTGTTATTAGGAAATGCCTATTATGCTTTTGAACAACCGCAAAATATGCTGGAAGTTGCTGACAGATTGATAAATGGTTTTCCAGATCAAGCAGCTGGATTTATTTTGAAGGCCCAGGCATTGTTCATGTTGCATCAGCTTGAAGAATCGGTGCGCTATTATAAACAGGCCGTAACTAAGCAAGGGGCTCATGACAGAAGACTTTTGGGAAAGAATTATTATATTGCTTTGGCCACTATGAAGCGTTTTGACGAGGCGTATGAAGTCTTGAACAATGCTTATAATCCATTCATGAAGGAAACACCTCCCGACATTTTATATGAATTTGCTGTAGGTGCTGTTAATGCCAGAGAATATGAAGCTGCAGTAACATTTATTCAGATGGCTTTGTTGAGTTTACCGGATTTTGATCTTAAAAGACGTAACGAACTTTTGCGTCTCCAACGAGAGCTGAACGCATTTTTTTCCAAAAAGAATACATAAGAGTACTGTAGGTATTGGATACAACATTAAGACCACTTCAAAATGGACTTGAACGAAGCAGGCTTGAAATCGCAAAGGGAGCAATATATGCTAGATAATCGCCCCTACACGTTTGATAGAGTTGTCCGGGGAATTGTTACCATAGTAATTTTTGTAGGTCTTATACGTTTGATGGGCTATCTGAGCGACGTTCTTGTCCCTTTTGCCGTTGCGTTACTTTTGGCCTACTTGTTAAATCCCCTGGTGGGACTTGTTTCCCAGAGAATCAAAAATCACACCCTTGCCGTATTGTTGACGCTTGTGTCCGTATTTGCCCTCACCGTGATCATTACGTCAGTGCTTGTACCCATTATTTTGGCTGAAATCTCCAATACGGGGCGTATCGTAACGCAATTGGTAAATAATTCGGAATTTGCGGCACGAGCAGAACAAGTTTTGCCTGATGATATCTGGAGCTGGATCCATGACCAATTGCAGAAACCGGAAATACAACAATATTTCAAGTCATCCTATGTCAAACAATTGGCTTTGAATTTTATACGCAAAGTAATACCTGGTGTTTGGGGAGTTGTAACAGGCACCACCAGTATCATTGCCTGGCTGTTCGGACTGTTTACCATCGCGTTGTACATGGTATTCCTGTTGTTTGATTTTAATACAATTCAAAAGGGCTGGAAGAATCTTATACCTCCCGGACAGCGCGAATCCATCGCGCAGTTTGCCCTGGATTTCAGCTACGGTATGAATCGTTATTTTCGGGGGCAGGCCATCGTAGCGGGGATTGTGGGCGTATTATTCGCTCTGGGGTTCTGGATGATCGGGCTCCCCATGGGGATATTGCTCGGGTTTTTTATCGGAGTGCTGAATATGGTTCCCTACCTCCAATTGATCAGCGTGCCTGTTGCGCTGTTTTTCGGCATTGTTCATGCGTTGGAATTAGGAACGAATATTTGGGGATACTTGGGTATTATCGGGGGAATTTACATTGTTGTACAGCTTGTTCAGGACCTCTATCTTACGCCAAAGATCATGGGAAAGATTACCGGGTTCAGCCCGGCCATAATTCTACTTTCCCTCAGCGTTTGGGGTAAGTTATTGGGCGTGTTGGGGCTCATCATTGCCCTGCCCATGACCGCGTTGATTTACGCGTATTATTGCCGTTACTTCATACATAGCATGCCCGATACCGCTGCTTTGACGGATGAAAGCACTGCAGTATCTTCGCAAGAATAGATTTGTTCGCGTTTGAATCCCCATTTTTTTGCCATTCTGCTGCAAAAAATCAGGATTTTAACCGATTGTTTCGAAATGCGTTTGATTGGGAATTTAAATATTTATATGAATGGTGGCAACTACTCAAGATCAGACTTTTTTTCGGAACCATGCAAACACTGCAAAAAATGCGCAATACACAAAGACTAAAATAATTATTAGATTGTCGAAAATTGCGGCAATATTTTGGGTGTCCAGGACATTGTAAGCTGCCATGGAAAGTGCGAATGCTATGATGACTAGTGCACTACTTTTTGAAGAAATAAATAATAAATAAATGGGCAACAGCAAATAGCAGATCAATATGATCAGGTAAAATGCCATTGCGTCAGATCGTAACAGATAGGCGGCTCCACACGAGAGTAATGCCAACAAAAAAATGCTTTGGGTTTTGCGTAATGTGGTATTGAACGAAGAGGAAAGAAATTTGTGCAAGGGGCCGGGTTCGAGCTGTCCGATGAAAGTCTCCGCCATTTCCGGTTGCATTTGATGCGACTTTCGCGAGTAGGACGGGGGAAAACCCTGGTCATCCAGCTCGTCGTCAGACTCCTGGCCGTTGCTGCAGGCCTGTGAAGAATTGGCATCGGAGCCACGCCCCGGCATATTGGCGTCTTTGGGCAGAGAGGTTTCCCTGCCGTTGGTAGCAAGCACCCGCTCCAGCGCTTGACGAAATTCCGTGGCGCTTCCGTAGCGTTGAGAGGGGTTGTAAGCAAGCGCCCCCATGATGGCTTTGGTCACACCAGGGGGAAACGTTCGCCTGAATGTAAAAGGTTCGCCGGAAATGCGCATATTCACCATGCAGGATCTGTTGCCCTGGCACTCGTCTTCGAAGGGGAGTGATCCGGTCAGCATTTCAAAGGCCACAAGCGCAATGGAGTAGACGTCGACCAGCTGGTCATAGCCATCACTCAAATCGTTTTTCAGCACTTCAGGCGCAATGTATAGCGGAGTCCCAACGCGCGTATCGGCCTGGCTCGTCTCGGAAATTTTTTTAGCGACACCGAAATCTCCCAGCTTGGCCGTGCCGTCTTTGGCTATGAAAATATTACCCGGCTTCAAATCGCGGTGAATGATACTGTTGCTGTGCGCGTGTTCCAGTCCTTTCAAGCAATCAATAGTAATCCCTACGGCCTGCTCCCATGGGAGGGGGCCGTCTTGCAGCAGCTCGCTCAAGGTGGTGGGCAGGTATTCCAACATGACCGCAACAAGGGAAATGATGGCATCATCGGTCCGGACATGGAGCACGTCGTGGTTATACCATCCGACGATGTTTTGATGCGTACCCAGCGAATACATGTGGATGATTTCGCGCGCTTCCTGTCCCAGAGACTCCTGGAGCGAATCCACGGTCCGGCCTTGACGGTTGAGTTTCCTGGTGAGCGGAATGACCTTCAGGGCGGCATGAAAGGTTTGCCCCAAATCCACACGCTCCATTTTGAATACGCATCCTGAAACTCCCGAACCAAGAAAGTCCTGGATACGCCAGCCGCTGAACAACGGTTCGCGATTTTTTAGTATATTCAGAATGGTCGTTTTACAGAAAAGCGCTTGTTTCGACATGATTACTATTTGTCAGCTCAGGGGAGAGGGTTCGCTGCCAGTGGCTAACAACGGGATGCTTCCTGTTCCTCAAGCCAGGCGAAAGCCTCAGGAAGATCAAGTGTGCCTTCATAAATAGCACGTCCCGTGATTGCGCCTGCAAGTCCGCTGTCTTGCAAGGCGTAAAGCTGTTTCACATCTTCAATAGTAGTGACGCCACCTGCTGCAATGACATTGAGATCAGTGATGGCAAGCAGATGCGCCAATGCGTTGAGATTGACACCGCTTTGCATGCCATCCCGGCTGATGTCCGTATAAACGAAAAAAGCCGCTCCTTGCTCCTCAAGCTTCGGTACGGTGGTATCTACCGTCAAAGCCGTATCGCCAACCCAGCCCCGTGTCTTGAGCTTGCCGTCGACAGCGTCCAGAGAAACGCCGATTTTATTATGAAAGGTGGAGCAGAGTCCGGCAAAGGCATCGCCGTCTTCAAGCGCAAGGGTACCCACAATCAAACGTTCGACTCCGGCATCAAGGTAGGCTTTGGCAATGGAGGCGTCTCGAACACCGCCTCCGAGCTGTACTTTGACATTGTAGGCGGAACTCAGGGTGCAGAGGGCTTGGATCAATTCAAAGTTCTTGGGCATTCCGCTAAAGGCGCCGTCCAGATCCACAACATGGATCCAGGAAGCGCCTTTTTCTATCCAATGTTCGGCCATGGCAACAGGATCGGCTGAAAAAACAGTGACCTGGTCTGCCTTGCCCTGGCGTAGCCGGACACAATGACCGTCCTTGATATCAACCGCGGGAAACAGAATCATAACAGGCCGACCTTCTTCAATCCAAGATTGATGCCGAATTGTGCGAGTTCCGTTGCAGTGACCCATTTGGCCCCGCGAGAAAAGAACTCATGGATTTTAAGAAGGTTCTCCGAAAGAGAAACCTGTGTTTCTTCGAAGCGATAACGGGCGGCAATGCCGTGTTCTTTGACGTCGATGACAAAAAAGTCGATCATGACGCCTGCGGGATCGTCACTGCCGGCCGGACCACCGATACGTTCCTTCCAATAAAGAAGCTGAGGCACAAGCAAATATTCAACATTGGCGCATTTGCCCACGTTGACCCAATAATCCAGCGCTGCGTGAGGAGAGTTGGTGAGCGTTTTTTTGGCCATGTTCTGGCACGAAAGCATTCCAAGGGGAGGGACAAAACTACGTTTTGTCTTTGTCTTCAGCTCGTTGGTCATAAATTCATCAAGAGCGGTCAGTTCTTTCGGGGTGGCTTTTTCAGTGTGAGCCGGGAGGTAGCTGCCGAGCAGAAAACGGTAGTCGGTTGGTTGCTCAATGGCTGCTATGCCCAAAGAAAATTGGGCTTCTATTGGTTGCACAACCGTACGCGGTGCGCACCCGAAAAGTGCTGCAAGAAGAATAAGGCCAAGAAGGGGGGGTAGAATCAGGATGCGTGATTTCATAAATCCAGGCTCCCTTTTGTACTGAATGCGCCTTGGACCGAGGTGCTGCCGAGCGCTTGGCGCAATGCCAAGCCCACGCCCTTGAAGGCGGATTCAAGCAGGTGATGGCCGTTGCGGCCGTACAAATACCGTATATGAAGATTAAAACGTCCGTTAAACGCAAAGGATTTGAAGAATTCTCTCCACAGGTCCTTTTCTTCGCCGGCCAGGACGGCGGGGACTATGTCATCCTCGTACACCAAATAGGGCCTTCCCGACAAGTCCAAAGCCACATCGCTCAATGCTTCGTCCATGGGGACTCTGGCCCAGCCGACACGGGCAATGCCTGATCGTTGGCCAAGACACTGATGCAACGCTTGTCCCAGGCAGATCCCGATGTCTTCAATGCTATGGTGTGCATCGACTTCAATGTCTCCAGCACATTGCAGGTCGAGGTCGAATCCAGCCCAAAAAGCCAACAACGTCAGCATATGGTCGGCAAACCCGTAACCTGTGACGATGGATGTCTGCCCCGTACCGTCAGCAGCTAGCGCAACAGAGATTTTAGTTTCCTTTGTGTCGCGTTTGATAACAGCGTTGCGTTCGCTCATGAATTTCTTATGCCCTTTTTTGACTGGATGGTCAAAGCCCTATTGTTTCAAATCTATTGACAAAATCAGAACGAAAGTTGTGTTTCGCCCTATGGAATCATTCAGATGCAGCTTCGGATGCCGTATCCGCGGAGTCCTCTGCATCGTCATCCTCATCCTCTTCATCCACTTGTTTGGGCTGGCGACCGAAAATCTGGACAACCCAGATACTGATTTCAAACAGCACAATCAAAGGTCCGGCCATCAACACCTGGGAGACGATATCCGGCGGCGTAAGAATGGCGGCAACGACAAAGGCGCAAAGGAAGGCGTATTTCCTGATTCTGCGCATCATCTGGGCGGTAATGATGCCGAGTTTGCCCAGGAAAAAGGCGAACAAAGGCATCTCGAAGGTAAACCCGAAAGCGAACAGCAGTTTCAAGGAAAAACTCAGGTATTCCTTGAGGCTGGGCATGGGTTTGATGGTTTCCGTGGCGAATTCCATGAAAAAGCCAAAGGCAAAGGGAAAAACCACGGAATAGCCGAAGATGGCGCCGACTGCGAAGAAAATACCCGAACAGAACGCAATGGGAAGCAGGTACTTTTTTTCTTCTTTGTACAGACCCGGCGCGATAAAGCACCAGAGCTGATAGAAAATATAGGGGCTCATCAACAAAACGCCGGCGACCATCGAAACCTTGATGTAGGTGAAGAAAGCCTCGGGCAAGCCCGTATAGATGAGAGAACTTCCAGGGGGAAAAACTTTGACCAGCGGTTCCATCAACAAAGCGAACAGCTCGTTGTGAAATCCGTAGCAGGCCAGAAAACCGACCCCGGCAGCGATCAGACAACGAACAAGCCGGACGCGGAGCTCATTCATATGATCCAGGAAGCTCATGGGCTCATGAGGCTCGTCGTCCTCATCTTCGTCCACGTCGTCTTCGGAGTCGCCGGATTCCCCGTTTTCTCCTTCGTCCTCCGTTGCATTTTCGGAAGACTCGCTTACGCTACTCTCGGTAGACTGTTCCGCTGCGTTTGCATCTTCGTCATCTTCGTCATCTGTTGCAGCTTCAGCGGTCTTTTCATTGCTTTCTTTCGTCGCGTCCGCGTCAGAAATTTCGGAGGGGGCGCCGCTTTCAGGCTCCCCTCCGTTTGCTTCTTCAGATGCTTCGGCTATGTCCTCTTCCGGCAGCAGCGACGGATCGTCCGGCGGCTCAGGGGCGGGGTGCTGTTCCTGGTTGCCGGTAGCCTGCTCCTGTGCAGGGTCCTGCTGTTCCGCGTTGTTTTCCGGATCGGGCTTCTGCGTTTCGCTCATTTGGACTGGTCCTTGCCGGATTCGGGGGTTGCGTCAATAACAACGTTTTTGGCTCCGGTAGCGGACGCGTCAGCAACCAGAACAGGTTCGGCATCGGGTGCTTCAGCATTCGCACCAGTCGAGGCGGCCTCAGGCTTTCCGGGCGTAATGTCCTTCATTGCGGGCTCGGATTCGCGAAAATCCATGTCCTGATTGTTGGCGGCCATGGCGCTGGAATAAGCCTTGTCCGTTTGTTCCTCCTGAGCCTTGCTTTCTTTGTCCGAATCCTTGTCCAGTTTTTTGTCTTCAGCTTTTTTGGTCTTTGCCGCTAGGCGCTTTTCCTCGGCTTTTGACTTTTTCTCGACATCTTCGCGTTCGATTTCCGTATTGATCGTACGCTGTACGTCCGTGGAAACGCGTCTGAATTCTCCCATGGCCTTACCGAGCGTACGGGCAATTTCAGGGAGTTTTTTGGGGCCAATGACGATGAGCGCCACCGCGAGGATGACGAGCAGTTCCGTGGTACCTATTCCGAACATATGCTATTCCGCGGCATGCAGGCCAAATTAAAGGTTATTCCCATTCAATGGTGCTTGGGGTTTTGAGGAGATGTCCAGCACCACCCGGTTCACCCCTTTGACTTCATTGATGATCCGGTTCGAAATACGAGCCAGGATTTCCGGAGGCAGCCTGGTCCAGTCCGCGGTCATGGCATCGACGCTATCCACAATGCGCAGAGCGATGACGCTTTCATACGTACGGTCATCCCCCATGACGCCCACTGTCTTGAGCGGGAGCAGAACCGCGAACCCCTGCCAGATTTTCCGGTACCAGTTCGACGCGACAAGTTCGTTCTGAACGATCTTGTCTGCTTGTCGGAGAATTTGCAAGCGTTCCTCTGTTATTTCACCTATGACACGAATTGCCAGGCCCGGACCGGGGAAAGGATGCCGCCAGATGATGAAATCCGGAAGCCCGAGTTCCACGGCCACCTTGCGTACTTCGTCTTTGAATAGCTCGCGCAACGGTTCGACCAGTTCAAGCTTCATGGTTTCCGGCAGGCCGCCAACGTTGTGGTGGCTTTTGATGACAGCGGACGGTCCCTTGAAAGAGACGCTTTCAATGACGTCGGGATAAAGCGTGCCCTGGGCCAGGAAAGCAACTTCGGGGATTTTTTTGGCTTCCTGTTCGAAGATCTCGATAAACGTGTGGCCGATTATTTTACGTTTCTGTTCCGGATCCGTGACGCCGGCCAGCCTGCCCAAAAACAGGTCCTGCGCTTCGACATAGTTCAGATTCAGTTCGAAGTGCTTTTTAAGATACCCGATGACTTCCTCGCCCTCGTTGAGGCGCATCAAACCGTTGTCCACGAAAATGCAGTGCAGTTTGTTTCCCAGGGCTTTGTGCAGCAGCACGGCGGCGACGGTGGAATCAATTCCGCCGGAAAGAGCGCAGACCACATGCCGGTCGCCGACTTGTTCCTTGACCTGTTTCAACGCGCTCTCGACAAACGAGGACATGGTCCAGGTGCTCTTCAGCCCGCAGACATGAAACAGGAAATTATGCAGCATAAGCTCGCCGTCGTCCGTATGGGCGACTTCCGGATGAAACTGCAGGGCGTAGATTTTCTTCTTATCGTCGCCCATGGCCGCGACCTGCAGGCTCCGGGTTTTGGCGAGCACTGCAAAACCAGGCGGAGGAGTCAGCACATGGTCGCCGTGAGACATCCAGACCGTATGCTTGTTTTCCAGTTTCAACCCTTCCCAGATGGGACTCTGAGCGCAGATTTCCAGTTCGGCGCGACCGTATTCCCGGTCTTCCGAGCGGGAAATGCTGCCGCCGAGGTTGTGGGCCAGAAGCTGCATGCCGTAGCAAATTCCAAGAATCGGCAGTCCGAGCTCAAGGATGCCCGGTTCGAATTGCGGGGCGTCAGGATCGTTGACGCTGGACGGCCCGCCCGAAAGGATCAGGGCCGAAGCGTTCAAGGCTTTCAGTTCGTCCAGCCCGATGGTGCAGGGGTGGATTTCCGAATATACACCGGCCTCGCGTACGCGTCGTGCGATAAGCTGGGTCACCTGCGAGCCGTAATCAATGATCACGACTTTCTGTACTAACTCCATAACTGCTCCTCAGGACAAACCTAGTAGTTTTCAACCCGGTAGTTGGGGGCTTCTTTGGTAATGATGACGTCGTGGACGTGGCTTTCGCGCAGTCCGGCCGGGGTGATTTCCACAAACTGGGCCTTTTCTTTGAGCTCCGGTACGGTTTTGCATCCGGTGTAGCCCATGCCGGAACGCAGACCGCCCGTGAGCTGGTAGATGCTGTCCTGTACGGGCCCTTTATACGGAACGCGGCCCACGATGCCCTCGGGCACGAGTTTGCTGCCTTCCTGTTCGTCCTGGAAATAGCGGTCTTTGCTGCCGTCTTTCATGGCGTCGATGGAGCCCATGCCGCGATAGATTTTGTAACGGCGGCCCTGGTATAGAATGGTTTCGCCGGGGCTTTCGTCCGTACCGGCGAACAGACTGCCGATCATGACGGAGTCGCCGCCTGCGGCCAGCGCCTTGACGACGTCGCCCGAGAATTTAACCCCCCCGTCGGCGATAATGCAGCGGTCCAGTTCTTTGGCCGCGCGGGATGCTTCCATGATCGCCGATACCTGTGGCACGCCCACGCCCGCCACAATACGGGTGGTGCAGATGGAGCCCGGTCCGATTCCGACTTTGACCGTGTCGGCTCCGGCTTCCAGAATGGCGCGCGCGCCTTCATAGGTGCCGATGTTGCCGGCAACCAGCTGGCATTTCGGAAAGGTTGTCCGAATGTTGTGGATGGATTCCAGGATATTTTTTGAATGGCCGTGGGCCGAATCGATGACCAGAAAGTCCGCTCCGGCTTTAAGCAGGGCGTCCGCCCGTTCCACTGCGCTGCTGCCCACGCCGATGGCCGCGCCCACGCGCAGACGGCCGGCATCGTCCTTGCAAGCGTTGGGGTATTTTCTGATTTTTTCAATGTCCTTGATGGTCAGCAGGCCGCACAACTTGTTATTGTCATCCACCACCAGGAGTTTTTCAATGCGGTTTTCATGCAGGTGGCGCTTGGCCTGTTCCAGGGTGGTGCCGATGGGCACGGTGACCAGCCCCTCGCTGGTCATGACATCGCTGACCAGAGTGCTCATCTCCGAGACGAAACGGACGTCGCGGTTGGTGAGGATGCCCACCAGCTGACCGTCCTTGACCACCGGCAATCCGGAGATGCGGTATTCGGCCATGACTTCCAGGGCATCGCCCACGGACATGTCCGGTTCGATGGTTACCGGATCGACGATCATGCCGCTTTCTGATTTTTTGACTTTTTCCACCTCGATACGCTGGCGTTCGATGGACATGTTTTTGTGAATGACGCCCGCGCCGCCGCTTCTGGCGAGAGAAATGGCCAGACGCGATTCGGTGACGGTGTCCATGGCCGCGCTGACCAGGGGGATATTGAGTTGCAACGAACGAGTCAGATACGTGCTCACGTCCACATCATTGGGGTGCGTGTCCGAAAAAGCGGGTAACAGCAGGACGTCGTCAAAGGTCCAGCCTTTTCCGATTACTTTGTCCATGGCGCTCTCCTTGACTATAACTATTAATCAAGTCCGAGATAGGCTGCTCGGACCTGAGGGTTGGAAATAAGCTCCTTGGAGGAGCCTTCGAGGATGATTTGCCCCGTAGCGAGTACGTAACCGCGATGCGAAATGCTCAGCGCCATCTGTGCGTTCTGCTCCACGAGCATGACAGTGGTGCCTTGGCGGTTGATCTCCTGGATGACCTCGAAGATGTTTTCTACAACAATGGGCGCAAGGCCCAGGGACGGCTCGTCCAATAGTAACAGACTCGGCCTGGCCATAATAGCCCGGCCGATGGCGAGCATCTGCTGTTCGCCCCCGGAAAGCGTGCCTCCGGCCTGTTTGCGGCGTTCCTTCAGAATGGGAAACAGTTCATAGACGCGTTCCTCATCATTGACAAGCTCTTCTTTATCCTTGCGGATATAAGCGCCCATCATGAGATTTTCCCGTACCGTGAGGCGTGGAAAAATCATTCGCCCTTCCGGAACCTGGGTTATGCCGCGTTTGACGATTTTGTCCGTTGAAAGTTTGGTAATATTTTTTCCGCGAAAAATGATTTCGCCCTGTTTGGGGCGCAAGACGCCGGACATGGTCATCAGGGTGGTGGATTTGCCTGCTCCGTTGGCGCCGATCAGGCAGACGATTTCTCTCTCCCGGATCGCTAGCGAGACTCCCTTGAGGGCATGAATGCCGCCGTAATAGGTGTGAATATCATGTATTTCAAGCATTGGCCGCGGCTCCCCTGCCAAGATAGGCCTCAATTACGCGCGGATCGTCTTTAATCTCCTGGGGCGTTCCGTCGGCGATCTTTTCACCGTGGTCCAGCACAACAATCTGCTGACAGATTTTCATGACCAGCTTCATGTCGTGTTCGATCAGAATGACCGTGACGCCCTCGTTGAGAATGGCATGGATCAAAGTGTCCAGTTCGCGCGTTTCCGTGGGGTTCATTCCGGCCGCGGGTTCGTCCAGCAGCAGAATGCGCGGCTCGGTGGCCAGGGCCCGGGCTATTTCCAGACGCCGCTGGTCCCCGTAGGGCAGGCTGGAAGCCTGGCTGAAGGCCTGTTTGTCGAGCCCAACGAATTTGAGCCAGCGCATGGCATCGTCCACGATTTTGGCTTCTTCCGCTTTCTGGGGTTTGGTGCGGAAGATCGCTCCCATAACACCGCAATTGGCCCGGACATGCCGTCCGATACGAACGTTGTCCAGCACGGTCAGCTCTGTGAAAAGCCTGATGTTTTGAAAAGTCCGCGCAATGCCGAGTTTGACCATTGTTTCGGGTTTGCGTCCGTTTACCCGCGCGGCAGGGCCTTTGTCGCCGAACATGATGTCGCCGGTGGTAGGTTTATAGACCCCGGTGATGCAGTTGAACATGGTGGTTTTTCCGGCGCCGTTGGGGCCGATAAGACCGAAGATGGACCCGGATTCCACCTGAAAGCTGACATCATGGATGGCCATGAGTCCGCCGAAACGTTTTGAAAGTCCTTTTAGTTCAAGAATGGTAGCCATGATACACTAATTACTCAGGTTGACTTTGCGTATGGTTCATGCTGTCCGGTCCGTCGTTTTCAAGCTGCTTGCGCAGAGCGACCAGGATCGGATTCTTTTCCGCAACCGAAGCGATTTTGGGAATGAACCCGTTGGGTTTGAAACGCATGATCAGGATCATGATCAGTCCGTAGGCCAGAAAACGCGTTTCCGTGGGCAGATTGAACAGCGGCAGAACCGAACGCAGGATTTCGCCCAGGGCAATGAGCACGGCCGCGCCGACAAGCGCACCGGTGATATTGCCCAGACCGCCCAGGACAACCATACACAAAACAAGAAACGATTCCCAGAATTTGAACATGTCCGGTGACAGAAACAGGGTCCAGCGGGCGAAAAACGAACCTGCTACGGCGCCGATGGCCGCGCTGATGGCAAAGGCGATGACCTTGGACTGCAGGATATTGATGCCGCAGCAGGCCGCCGCCATGGGGTCGGCCCGCAGGGCGAACCAGGCCCGCCCGAGTCGCGAATCTTCCAGCCGCCGCATCACCAGGTACACCACCAGCACCATGATTAGCGCCAGGTAGTAGTAGGGCGTTTCGCCGTCGAATTCGTAATACCAATCCCAGTCAGGATTCAGCATGGTGGAGAGCCAGCTGAAATCAAAGTTGATCGGATCAATGCCCGGCAGCCCGAGAGGGCCGCGTGTGAGCCAGATTTCATTGGTCAGGAACAGCACCACGAGCTCGGAAAAACCAAAAGTTACAATGGCGAAATAATCGCCCGTGAGCCGTAGTGTGGGCGCACCGAGCAACACGCCCCAGATGGCGCCGTTGAAGGCGGCGAGAATGGTGATCCAGACGAAATTCATGCCGAAGTGAATGGTCAGCAACCCGGCGGTATAGGCGCCGATGCCGTAGAACCCCACATACCCCAGATCCAGCAACCCGCAGAATCCGGGCACAATGTTCAGCCCCATGGCCAGCACCATGTAGACCATGATCAGGATCAGGACATGCAACACGTAATCGTTGGCCACCGGGGTGAAGGGAAAGAGCAGCACCACCGCGGCCGCCAGAAATAGAAAGGACTTGATCTTACTCATGATTCAGTATTGTTCGCAACGGTTGTATGTATCCCCTGTTCTTCCAGTCAAAAAATACGAAAAGGGGGTGGGGAAACTCTTTTTCGGAAACGATTCCCCTTGAAAATTTTCTCAGGCCTTGTCCACCATGGCCTTGCCCAGCAAACCGGATGGCCGGAAGATGATCACGGCGATCATCACGGCATAGGCCACGCCGTCGCGGTAGAGCGAGGAGACATAGCCCGCGCCCAGGGCTTCGGCGATGCCCAGCACAATGCCGCCCATCATGGCTCCGGGTACGGATCCGATGCCCCCGAGAACGGCGGCGGCAAAGGCCTTGACTCCGGCAACATAGCCCATGGTGGGATAAATAGTGTTGTAATAGACGGCGACCAGAATGCCCGCGATGGCTCCCATGGCCGACCCCAGGGCAAAGGTGAAGGATATCACCCGGTCCACGTTGATGCCCATGAGCTGGCTGCAGGTCCGGTTTTGCGAAAGCGCCCGCATGGCAATGCCGATCTTGGTCCGCTTGATGATCAGGTTCAGCCCGATCATCATGGAGAAGGTGATGCCGAAAATAAAAACGTGCATCCAGGTCAGGGTCACGTTGCCCATTGTGAAGGCCGTATCTTTCAGATAGG
This sequence comes from Desulfovibrionaceae bacterium, assembly GCA_963677785.2. GTDB lineage: Bacteria > Desulfobacterota > Desulfovibrionia > Desulfovibrionales > Desulfovibrionaceae. Next base: position 3,601,577 of record CAXXDH010000003.1, read on the forward strand.
CGGGCACGGCTTCCTGGACAAAGGGCTGCGGGCGGCTGCCCCAGATGACCAGCGCCAGGTTCTGGAGAAATATGGACATGCCTATGGCCGTGATCAACGCGGCGAGCCGGTGCGCGTTGCGCAACGGACGATAGGCTATGTAGTCGATGAGGATGCCCAGGACGGCGCAGCAGAGCATGGCGAGCAAAATGGCGGGGTAAAAACCGAGTCCCAGGGATGAAATGAACGTAACGCAGAAAAAGGCGCCCAGCATGTAGATCTCGCCGTGAGCGAAGTTGATGAGTTCGATGACTCCGTACACCATGGTGTAGCCGACGGCGATGAGGGCGTAGATGACTCCTAGGGTGAGTCCGTTGATAAGTTGTTGCTCAAACAAGATCTGTTACCTGCGTTTTCTGGCGGGCGGAAGGGTAATTCCGCAGCCGGTCTGTAAATGTAAAGAAACAGGCTGGAAGTGATCCAGCCTGTTTCGTGATTCTCTCTGTTTTCTCTCCGTGCCCTAGTTCATCTGTTTGGCTGCCGGAGTAAACTTCCCGTCTTTAACCATTTTGACGAATGCCGGTTTTTGCGGATCGCCGTTTTCGTCGAAGTAGGTCACGCCGGAGATGCCCTGGTAGCCATTTTCCGGCGAATTGATGGCGGCCAGGCAGTCGCGGATTTTGGCGCGGTCCGGGCCGACTTCTTCGATGCACTGGACAACGATGCCGGCTGCGTCAAAGGCGTTGACGCTCATGTAGTCGGAATCGCGCTGGTATTTGACCTTGAACTTTTCAAGGAATTTTTTGGCCGCGGGATTGGCGATTTCAGCCAGGAACGGTGTGGTCAGATAAGTGTTCTCGGCGTTTTCCTTGGCGAGATTGATGTAGTCCGCGTTGTCCAGGCCGTCAGCGCCCATTTTCGGGATGTTCATGCCGAGCTTGGCTGCCTGGTTGGCGATGAGCGCGCCTTCATTGTAGTAGCCGCTGATGAACAGGCCGTCGGGGTTGTTGCCCTTGAGGGCGGTCAGCTGCGGCGTGAAGTCAGTGGTGCCTTTGACGTAGGCTTCTTCGCCGGCGATGTTCAGGCCGATTTTCTTGGCCTGGGCTACGAAAGCTTCTTTCAGGCCGATGCCGTAGTCGTTGTTTTCGTAGAAAATAGCGACATTTTTCAGGCCCAGGATGTTTTTAGCGTATTTGGCCAGAAAAGCGCCTTGAAAATCGTCGCGGTACACATCGCGGAAAGACCAGACCTTGCCCTTGCGGTCTTTGTTCTTGTCGCTGATGGTCACGTTGGTGGCGGTGGGGGAAACGGCGGCGATTCCCTTGCGTACGTAATTGGGCAGCGCGGCCAGATGGGCCGAGGAGCACAAGTGGCCGACGATGGCTACGATGTCCTTGTCCTGAACTATCTTGGTGGCAACCGTGGCGGCCTCTTTGGGATCGCACTGTTCGTCAAGGTATACGGCTTCGTATTTGTGCTTGTAGTCTCCGGCGTTGACTTCTTCGAGCTTCAGTACCACGCCGGCTTTGACGTTGTCGCCATAGGCCGCAGCCGGTCCTGTATAAGGAGAGGGTACGGCTATCTTGATGGGAGCTTCGGCAAGCGCCGCGCCCGGAACCAACAACAGGGCCAAAAGACCGCAAAACAAAGTGTAAAACTGTTTCACGCCTGTTCTCCTTGAATTAGACGATGCTCTGCCTATTGAGGTTTGTCTTCGATATCAGCCTCACCGGCTTTTTTGGCTTCATCTACGTCTTCTTTGTACTCTTTCTTGGCCTGGTCCACATCCTGCTTCAGTTCTTTTTTAATCGTTTCGCCTTCTTTCTTGGCCTGGTCGTCGCCTGCGCACCCACACAAAGGCAATGCGATGATCAGACCGGCAATAAACAGCAATTTCAACCAATTAAAAGTCTTCATCTCATCCTCCCCTACGCTTATGGAACAGTTATTCTGAATAAATGGGATGTTTCACGGACATAGTGAAATTTCCTACAATAAACTGGCTAGGTATGCCACGCCTCTACAATCCTGTCAAATCCAACCTTGGCTGAAAAAAAGCAACTGTCCGAAATGGTTAGTTGTTTTTTGTGGCCTTTCCGTGCGCCTCTCTGTCCTTCTGAGAGTCAAGCGCAGCCAGTTCGGACTGGGCATTTTTCTTTACCTCGGCTGTCGCCTTGGGCGAGCCCGCTGCTTGCTGCAGAAGCGCGCGCGCCTGGTCGGGTTTGTTCAGAAAACGGCCGTATATCAATCCCAGATTGAACTGGGCGATGGCGCTGTCCGGCTCGATTGCCAGAATCTGCTGGAAGGTTTGCGCGGCTTCCGCGTATTGCTGCTTTTGGAACTGGGTCAGGGCGAAATGATGCAGCGTACGCAGATCCCCTGGTTTGGCCACCAGAGCGCGGGTCAGAAAGGTTTGCGCATTGTCCCAGTCCTGGCTGCTCATGAAGAATTCGGCCAGCTGCAGCAGCAGGTCCGGATCATTGGGCTTATCGCCCAGCTGGCGCATCAGTTTGCCCACCTGGCCCATCTGGTCGCCGCCCATGCCTTGGCCGCCCATGGCCGAACGCGGCATCTGGCGGATCTTCAGACCGGGCTTGTCCATCCGAAACAGAAAGGACACGGCCAGCATCACCACCAGGCTCGCTCCCAGGAGTACTATCACATACCGTTGCGGCGCGTTGTTCTGCTCCGCGCCGGGGTTAGTCGCGTTCGCCATGCAGCATCTCCAGTTGTTTCAGTCGCGTTTGCAGACCGTGCTGCTTTTTGGCCATAAAGACAAGATAGGCGCCCATGCCGATCCAGATGGCGATATTTGCCGCCAGAAGATAAGTTGTCGCGTTCAAGATACGCTCCTTTGTTCCGAAAGGGTGAAGTCGTCCAGACGGGCTGCGAGTTCGAGTTGTCTGGTCCGCAATACGCACAGGCAGAGCCAGAACAGGCTCATGGCCAGAAAGCAGATCAGGACGGTGGTCATCATTTCGCCCGGAAGGCCGCCTTGTTTCGAGGCGAAGACCGCCGGGTGGATCGAGCGCCACATCCGGGCCGATAGAAATACCAGGGGAACGTCCAGAAAGGCCACGATGCCCACCACCGCGCAGATACGCGCCTTTTGCCGTTTGTTCATGTCCAGCGCGCGAACTACCAGATAGCCCGCATAGATGAACCACATGATCAGAGTCGTGGTCAGCCGCGGATCCCAGGTCCACCAGGTGTTCCAGGAATAGCGGGCCCACAGGGAGCCGGTGATCAGCGCCAGGGCGCTGCACAGTACGCCCAGTTCGGCCGCAGCTCCGGCTATGTGGTCGCTTTTTGGGCCTTTTTTGACCAGGTGCGCGACAGAGGCGACAAAGACCACGAAAAAGCTCAGCAAGGCCAGCCAGGCCAGTGGCAAATGGACGTAGAATATTTTTTGTATGGGCCCCATGGTCTGTTCCACCGGCGCGTACGTCCAGATCAGCAGGTGGCTGGCGGCTACGGCCAGTCCGCTGCCAACGGCCAGAAGGGCTAAGAGGGAAGATCGCATACTGTCCTCAATAAGTTATTCGTCCGCACTGAAAAGAAAGGGAAACAATACCAGACCTGCGGCTGCGAAGATCAGGTCGAAGGCCGCCGCCAGGCCGAGCCAGGATTGCGCGGTGCTCATGTCGCCGGGCCCGAGCCCCAGGGCCAGAAGCCGGACTCCGGCCAGCAGGGCCGGGGCCAGCAATGGAAACAGCAGCACGCTGAGCAAGGATTCCTTGCCCGCATGCCCGAGCGCCAGAGCTCCCAGCAGCGAACCCATGGCCACCAGTCCCAGATCCACCACCAGCACGCCGAGCAAGCCTGTCTGCCAGGCGTCCGCGGGTTCCTGATTGAGAAACACGGCCAGGGCCGGAAAAAAAACAAGCTGCGCGCAAAGCAGCAGCAGACTGCCGGCCATGGTTTTGCCCAGCCAGATGGCGTGCGGCCGGGCCGGGCTGAGCAGCAGGCCCAGTTTGGCCGCGTTGACTTCCTCCAGGCTGTAGAGCGCGTTGAAAATCAAGACCTGGCAAAACAGGGTGGCCAGCCAGAAAATCGTTGCCGCGGCCTGGGGCGAGACTGGTTCGCCCGCGCCGCGCGAAAGGCTGAACAAAAACAACAGCAGCATCCCGAGCAGTAGGGCCTGCACCAGCCCGCTGCCCCGCAGAGCCACGAGCTTGAGGTCTTTGGAGGCTATGGCCAGGGCGGCTTTCAACACAATTCCGCCTCCTTGGCGTAGACATCCGCCGGGCCGTAATAGGCTGGTTTGGATTTGCCGAGTTCGAGAATGTTGTCGGCCAGGGCAATGTCGCGTTCGACCCGGTGGCTGACCCAGATGATGCCCGCGCCTTTGTCCCGTGCGGCGCTGATGGTCTCGAACAACAACGTACAGGATGCCTTGTCCAGGCCGGTGTCGGGTTCGTCCAGCAGCAGCAATCCGGGCTCCGGCAGAAACACCCGGGCCAGGCTCAGGCGCTGGGCCATGCCCCGTGAAAAACGTCCGGCTCGTTCGTGGGCCGCATGGGCCAGGCCGACCCGTTCGAGAGCCTTGAGCAGGGCCTCCTGGTCCAGGCGCATCCCGTGCAGGCTGCTCCAGAATTCCAGGTTTTCCATAGCGCTCAGCTGCGGATAAATGAATGTCTGGTGACCGAGGTAGCCTACCCGCACGTCCGGGACGTTGTTTTCGCAAACACCCGCGCTGGGCTGTTCGAGTCCGGCTACGCATTTGAGCAACGTGGATTTGCCCGCGCCGTTGGGCCCGGCCAGGAGCAGGATGGTCCCGGCCTCAAGCGCGAAACTCACATCCTTAAACACGAGTTTGTTGCCGAAAAATTTGGCTACACGGTCAAGTCGTATCAGCATCGTAAAATATGCCTCCGGCAGCTTAAAAATCTTTTTCGTAAAAAGGTTTTTAAGAATCACCCAAAACTTTTGGGGGGGGTGGACCGAAGTAAAGGATTCTGTTTATGCCTCGTTTTTAAACCGCCGCCGCAGGCCGATGAGGGGGAACAGACTCATCAGGGTCCCGCCTATCCAGAGCCAGTTGACCAGCGGATGGATGCTGATTTTGATGCTGGCGGTTTTGTCCGCGTTTGTCCCCAGCAGCGTGGCGTACAGTTCGTCCCCCAGGCCGATGCCGGGATCCAGTACGGATGCCTCGGCAAAAGGCTGCTTGAATTTTCTGTATATCCGGCGTTGAGGCCGCAGCGTGCCCAGTATTTTGCCGTCCTTGCTGACTTCGATTTCAGTTTCCACAAAGGCCATGCTGCGGCCGTTTTGCTCGCGCATGTTCTTGTAGGTGAACTGATAGCCGTTGAGACTGATCACTTCGCCGGGCCTGAGCACTGCCTCGCGGTCCACCTGGTACGGTCCGGAAAAGGCCACGCCCAGGGCCACCAGGGCCAAGCCGAAGTGTACGCCGTAGGCTGCCCAGGCGGCGGGGCGCTTTCTATGCGCCGGATCCGTGGCGAACAGGGCCGCAATGCCCACTGCGCAGGCAATGCCCGCGCCCGCGCCCAAAAGAGCCAGGGGCAGAGTGACGCCCGAAATGTAGAGCACCACGCCGAGGCCGACGAACAGGCCGAGCACGCCGTAAGCCACCGGGCTTTTTTTGAAGCCGTGTTTCCACTGCATCCAGGGGCAGACCATCAGGACCAGGATCAGCACGGCAAAAAGCGGCATGCAGACCTTGTTGTAGAATCCGGCCTCCAGCCCCACGGGATTGTTGCTCCAAATCTGGCTGAAAACCGGCCACATGGTGCCGAAGAGAATGATCACGCCCAGGAGCAGCAGCATCCAGACCGAGATGACCAGAAAGCCTTCCCGGCTGAACAGTCCGCTCAGTTCGCGCCCTTTTTCACTGCTGCGAAAACCGGTGAAGACGATGCCCAGGGAAAGGGCGGTGCCGGCCAGAATGAACAGCAGCAAGGGCTTGCCCACTTCGCGCGAGCCAAAGGCGTGCAGCGAATCCACAACCCCGCTGCGGACGAGATAGGTGCCGAAGAAGCACATCACCAGGGTCAGGGCCATGAGAAAAGTGTTGCTGCGGTGCAGTACGTTGCGCTGGCGCTGGAGTACGGCCGTGTGCAGCAGAGCGGTTCCGGTGAACCAGGGGATCAGCGAGGCGTTTTCCACCGGGTCCCAGGCCCAGTAGCCGCCCCAGCCCAATTCCATGTAGGACCACCAGCCGCCGAGGATGATCCCGGCCGTGAGCGTGAGCCAGGCCACCAGATTGTAATTGCGCGAAAGATCGACCCAGTTGGGCTCCTGGCGTACGGAACTGCTCAGGGCCTGGGCCAGGGCCAGACAGCCCGGAATGGTGAAACCCGCGTACCCGATGAAAAGCAGGGGCGGGTGAAAGATCATGCCCGGATGCTGCAGCAGCGGATTCAGGCCGTTGCCGTCCTGCGGGCGGGGTACGAGTTCCAGAAACGGATTGCTCCAGCAGGTAACCAGCAGGGTGAAAAATCCCATGACCACCAGGTAAAACAGCCAGTACAGCTGCCGGGTTTCGATGCTCAAACGCTGGTAGCCGCGCGAGAGCACGAAGGCCGCTCCGAAAAAGGCGACCATCCAGCCCCAGAATAGCAGGGAACCGGCCTGGCCCGCCCAGAAGGCGGTGACCCGGTAGAACAGTGGCAGAAAAACATCCGTATAGTCTGCGACGTATTTGAAGGAAAAGTTTCTATCCACCAGAGCGCGGAACAGAATGAAGCAGCTCAGGGTGATCAGGATGACGCCCAGGAGAAAGCCGCGTTCCACCCAGGGCAAAAAAACGTTTTCGTTTCTCCAGCGGTCCCAGGCCACGGCCAGCCCGCCGCCGATGAACAACACCAGTGAGGCGATCAGGCAGGCATAAGCGATTACGTGCATGAAGTCTCCTTACGACAAAGTATACGCGGGGTCTATAGACCGAAAAACTCCGAAAGGAAAGAGATGGCTGCGTTTCCGGAATTTTGTGGAAACGGGCCGGTAACGCGGGCGTTACCGGCTCGGAGTGTTAACTTTCGCGATTTTCTTTCTGGTATTTGGAAGGGCATTTGGTCATCAGGGTGTGCGCGTCGAACCCGTTGGGATGGAAATCGCCTTCAACAATGACTTCCACACCGGGCTTGAAGGTATCCGGTACGGCCCCTTTATAGGCCACCGGCACGGTCAGGCGCGTGTTGTCCTTGTCCTGAAGTTGAAACGAGACGCCGGGCCCTTCGGAAGGATGGGTAATGCCGCCGGACGCCACGGTGCCGAACAGCCTGGCGGATTGCAGCTGGTCGGGTTTCATGGCCAGGGCTTCGGAAACATTCAAAAAATAGACACTGTTTTCAGAAAGGCCCGAGTAGACCAGAAAACCGACCGCTCCCAGGAGGAGCAGCAGTGCCGCAGCATAAACCGGGGTGTTGCTTTTTTTCGCCATACGAATCCTCTTTGTCTCCTGCAAGTACGTAGAATACTATTCGGGGCGTTGCCGCGTCAACAGTTCGCGCTGTCTTTTTGCCTCGGCCCGCAGATCTTCCACCTCGTCGGTTTCATCCACTATTTCTTTGCCGAGAATTTCTTCCAGCACGTCCTCCAGGGAGACCACGCCGGACATGCCCCCGTATTCATCCAGAACCACGAAAAGGTGGAACCGGGATTCGAGAAATTTGGTCAGCAAGCGGTCCAGGGTCAGGGTTTCCAGAACAAAACGTACGGGGCGCATGATTTCGCTGATCAGGGTTTGGTCCTTGTCCGCGACGAGAAATTCCAGGATGCGCCGGCGATAGACCACGCCGACGATATCCTCGTTGTCTTCGTCGTATACCGGTATCCGGCTGTAATGAAACAGGTCTTTGTTTTTATTGGCTTCGCTGACTGTAATCTGGGCGGGCAGCGAATAGACCACCGTACGCGGAGTCATGATGTCTTTGACCATTTTCAGGTCCAGTGTGAGAATATTGCGGATGGTCTGTTCTTCAATGGGACGAATGGCGCCGGATTTACGCGTCAGGCTGGCCACGGCAGTGATGTCGTCTTCCGTGGTATAATGTCCGGGTTTGGCCGGGCGGAATTTGCGCCCCAGGAAGCCTGTCACCAGAATCAGGGGCATGAAAACGCGGACCAGGATTTGTAAGGGCCGGGCAAGAATGGGAGCCAGCTGCTTGGAATAGGCCACGCCCAGGGTTTTGGGCAGAATCTCCGAACAGATCAGAATGGCCAGGGTGAACAACGCCACGAACACGCCCATGCTCTGCTGGCCGAATACGTCCACGGCCGCGGCTCCGGCAATGGATGCCCCGGCGGTGTTGGCAATGGTGTTCAGAATGAGCACTGCTGCAATGGGCTTTTCCACGTTCGAGCGCAGTGCGAAAAGCGTGTAACCGGAGCGTTTGCCCTGCTTGCGCAGGTTCTCGATATGACTCCAGGGCAGTGCGTACAGTGCGGCCTCGGTGATGGAACACAGTGCGGATATCAGGATAGCTAACCCGGCAGCTAGGATAAGATTGATCATTACCGTTGGTTATAAAAAGGTGAGGAGGGGCTCGGTCGTCGAAAACCGCCCCTGCAAGGACTGGCGCATTGGTTGTGACTTGGTGTAGGTATATCGGGTTCCATGAACATGTTTATAATACGAACTGTCGGATGAAAAAGCAATCCCTAAAGAATACGGCAAGGCAGTAAAAAAACGCGGGCGGTAGTCTCGTTTACTGCACTAAATGATCGTTCAACCTCAAGCTTTCAAAATTGTAATGAATTATCTGTTGAAAAATACGGTAGATGATGTTGTCGCGGCAGGCTTCTTTGGCAGTGGCGCCATGGATGGCAAAACGTTTGTTTGGCTGGGCTGAAATGCGTAAAATAGGCGTATGGAATACGGCATTCCTCGGTGATGCGGTTTTGACCTTGCCTCTGCTGCAGACTTTGAAACAGACTTGGCCCGAGGCCGAGCTGCATTTTTTTGTGCGCGGCGGACTGGAGGATCTTTTCCGGGCGCAGCCCGAGCTGGCTGCGGTCAGAGTTTTTGCCAAGAGGGGAACGCAAAAAGGCGTGCGCGCGTTGTTCGATTACAGCGAGCAGCTGCGTACGGAGGGCTTTGACTGCTGGATTTCCCCGCACCGCAGTCTCCGCAGCGGGCTGCTTGCCCTGCGTTCGGGCATAGCGCAGCGAGTGGGCTACGACAGCCCGTGGTGGAACCGCCTGCTCTATACGCGCACCGTGCCGCGCCGTTTCAGGGAGCTGGAGGAAATCGAACGCTTGCTGGAGCTGCTGCGGCCGCTGGGCGTGACCTCCTTTGACACTTGGCCGCGGCTTGTGCTGGATCCGGCAGCCGAAGCCCGGGCCCGCGAACTGGTCCCGCAAGGCCAGGGCCCTGTATTAGGGCTGCATCCGGGGTCTGTCTGGCCCACCAAGCGCTGGCCCGCGGCCTGGTTCGGGCTGGTGGCGGCCAAGGCCATTGAACAGGGCGCCCGTGTCTGCGTTTTCGGCGGCCCGGATGAAAAAGAGCTGGCAGCCGAGGTGCTGCGCTACATTCCGGAAGCGTTTCGCGACCGCGTGCAGGATCTGTCCGGGCGCTGCAGCCTGTCCGAATTGGCCGCCTGCATCAGCCTGCTGGATTGCTATCTCAGCAATGATTCCGGCCCCATGCACCTGGCCTGGTGCCAGCGAGTGCCTCTGGTGGCCTTGTTCGGTCCCACAGTTCGTTCTCTCGGCTTTTTCCCGCGCGGCGAGCGGACCACGGTACTGGAAAAATATCTGGACTGCCGCCCGTGCGGACTGCATGGCGGCAAGCACTGCAAAGAAGAGCACCACGCCTGCATGCGCGAGCTCACGGTGAGCGAGGTCTGGGAGGCGGTGGCCGCTTATTTGTTCACGGAGGCATCTCATGACTGATGCGCACCATTGGGTGGTTGTCAGGCTGAATTCTTTGGGCGACGTGCTGTTGACCACGGGCGTGCTGCGTTACTGGCACGAGACACGGGGCTTGCGTTTCACTTATGTCACCCGTTCGGCCTGGCTGCCGCTGCTTAAAGGCCATCCGGCCATTGTCGAGGGCATCGGCTTGCACCCCGAACAGTTGCGCGGCGCGGTCTGGCCGCGTACCGCTTCCAACCTGGCAGCCCGTTTTCCCCGTACCGGTTTGATCGATCTGCACGGAGTTACCCGTACGCGCTTGCTGCAGTTGCTGTGGCTGGGTGAAATCAGGAACTACCGCAAATACGCGTTCCACAGGCGTTTGTTTGGCCGCTGCAACATCCGCCGGATGCTGGGGCCGTTGTTGGCCCATTCGGTGCCGCAACGCTACAGCCTGGCCCTTGAAGACCAGGCCCCGTCCAGGGAGGCGTTGCGTCCGGTGCTGTACGTGACGGAAGCGGAACGTGCGGCCGCGCGCGTGCTGCTGGGCGCGCAGACCGCCCGGACAGTGCTGCTGCATCCGTTCGCTACCCACGCCAACAAGCTGTGGCCCGAGGTGTATTGGCGCGCGTTACTGCGGCAACTCGACGCTGCCGGAATCCCCTGGCGTCTGATCGGACAGACCAAGCCGGGCGTCCGCTCCTGGACGGATGCATTCAAAGAACGCAGCCTGATCAACCGGACGGATTTGCGCCAGAGCGCGGCATGCATCGCGGAGGCGGCCTGTCTGGTGAGCGGGGATTCCGGGCCCATGCACATGGGCACGGCTGTGGAAACGCCCGTGGTGGCGTTGTTCGGCCCGACGCATCAGGCCTGGGGCTTTTATCCGTCCGGCGCGCGAGACCAGGTGCTGGAAGTGTCGCTGGAATGCCGTCCGTGCTCCTTACACGGCGGCAGCCGTTGCGTACGCGATCACGCCTGCATGCGGGGCATCACGGTGGACAGGGTGTTCAAGGCGATTAAACGGGCATTGTTATGATTGATCTTTCTGGAAACTCAGTATGTGCCACAGGTTTTACAAGATTCTGGTGGAATGTTTCACTTCTGCACCTGTAATCCGTAGGCACCGAAATCTACGGATTCCCTGCCGGTGATTGGTTTGAATATTTTTTCGTTTTTCGCGTCGAGCATGCTTGCTACAGTTTTGCCGGAGGAGTCTACAATATCATAACGATAGATTTCTTCGTTAGGGAATATGAATAATACTATTGTACGGTCACCTTTTCTAAAGCCACGGATGGCGGTTTCAGGTCCAGGTAATTGCGGAAAGATATTTATTTTCCGGGGAGGGAGGATTTTAAGGTCATAAAGCAAGGGAATGGAGGGTTCAAATCGGAGTAAATCTCCCTGGCTCGATATGCGAGCCTTTGTCACTCCTATGAATCCAAGATTATAATCCAGCTCCTTGTCGTCTTTCAGACCGCAAATACGCATTTCATTCCATGGAATTCTGGACCAGAGATGCTGCGTGTCATCGGATCTCACGGTCACGCCCCATACCTTTGCCGGCTCGCCGCGTTCATATCGCTCCAGAAGAATACGCCAGACCAGCGGCCAGACCCTCCAATAACTGCCTGCCATGTGTGTGCAGCCTGCTTGCATGATTTGAGGTTCCAGATCCGGAATTCTTTGTAAAACGGATTCACGAGCGGCATGCGCAGAGGGCAGTCCAAAGCGTATGATCGTGACCAATATGAGAATGCTCCCCAGCAAGAGGGGGGTAACTCGTTCGAAGTTGTCTCGAATTGAAGGAAATTTTCTTGAAATAGCTACAACTGCAACAAACGAGCACAATATGAAAAGTAAATTTCGTGAAATGAGTAAGTAGCGCCCCTCATAGCCGTTCATGGCAACATGTGTATTGGTGCTAACGAAAAAAAAATCACAAATCACAGCAGCCAAGATGCATAGACTGGCAGAACCAATGATGCGCAATCCCTCAAAGTCTCGTTTGAGACACAACAAAGCAACGCAGATCAGATAACATATTGCATAGCCAAAAGGGAGTACGTCTGGTTTCAATCTTTTTCCAAAGCTAACTGCAAGTCGTTGCATGCCAGGAAGCCATTCATTTACAGGTGTAAAAGACGTGTTGGCATGGAATGGGGCGAGCATAGTCAAAGAAATGCTTAAGGAAAAACAGCAGATACTGATTCCAAGTATGGACCAGGTTCGTATGGTAATTCCCAGGTAGCGATGCCTTGGATTTTCATTCAGCAAACCAAGCAGATCGCGCAAGACAATAAGTGGCCCGAGCGTCACTATGAGTGACGGTGTCACCCAGAACCCCCCAGCGAGAAGAATTATTCCCATGATACGGCACAAGCAGCGGACCCTCGGAGATATTTTGTCGGTCTCAAAAAAGTACAACCCTGCGAATGCCAGGCCCAAAGCGGGTGCGTAGGGTTGACTTGGCCCCACATATTCGTACAAACTTGGTTGATTAAGTAGGGCCAGGTAGCCCAAAGCAGATAACGCGCCAATAGCAAAGGCGTAACGTGATCCAAACAGAAAGTGGGCCATGCAAAATAAGGCCAGCAACCCCAAAAATGAGCAGATGATTGTCTGAAGAAATAAGTTCCACAGGGGATTGCTAATTAGACTTGTTGTTAGGGGCACCACCATACCAAAGCGACTCTGCCCCCAATAAAAAGGTGTCCAATGGAGAAGGCTGCTCAAAATAGGGACTATGGCATCCGCATTAAAATATCCTTCCAGGGAGCTCAGGCCCAAATTTACGGATATCAACATAAGCGTGATTAATGTCACTACACGTTTATACGTGTGTAAGTGATGATTTGGGAAATTGATCATAAATTATCCTTGAATCGTATTATTGAATTTTCAACTGGCTGAAATGCGATGGCTTTGAATAACAGCTGACGTATAGTGATTGATACTAGATTTGGAGTGATTCTGACTTGATCTGGCACTTTCCTTCGGATGAGGCAGTCCATTGTCATTTTAGCTCAAACATCCGATCTTATCCAGCCAGATAGTTTTACTTGATCACATAGTTGCCATTGACGTCCGACGCAACATATTTTTTGGGTATCATGGTGTGTGAAGTGATCAGTGCGCAAAAAATGATTAATAATGCAGCCATCACATAAGCGTTATTTTTCTCCTGGCAAAGAAATTGAGGATAGCCAAGATGGACAAGCTTTATTTTGACTACAACGCGACCACACCGGTGGCGCCGCGCGTATTTGAGGCCATGAAGCCCTATTTAACTGACCAGTGGGGCAATCCGGGTAGTGCGCATGGCTGGGGATTGGCAGCCAGGCAGGCAGTGAGCAAGGGGCGCGCGCAGGTGGCCGCTTTGATCAACACCGAACCAGAGAACGTAATTTTCACCTCCTGTGCCACGGAATCCAACAATCTGGCCCTGACCAGCCCGTTTGCCGGAGACGGCAAGGGGCGGATCATCACCCAGACCACCGAGCATCCGGCAGTGCTCGAACCTTGCGCCAGGCTGCAGGAACAGGGCGTGGCGGTCGCGTATCTGCCCGTGGACGGCAACGGCGTCGCTGATTTGGGCGCTTTGCCGGAAGCCCTGGATGCCTTGCGCCCGGGCGAGGCGGGGCTGCTTTCCCTGATGCGCGCCAACAATGAGACCGGCGTGCTGCAGCCCGTACGAAGCGCCGCGGCACAGGCCCATGATGCGGGCTGGCTGGCCCATACGGACGCGGCCCAGGCCGTTGCCAAAATTCCCATTGATGTGCGGGACCTGGGTGTGGATTACCTGACCATCGCCGGGCACAAGCTGTACGCGCCCAAAGGCATCGGCGCGCTCTACGTACGTTCTGGTGCTCCTCTGCAGCCCTTGTTCCTGGGCGGAGGGCAGGAGCGCGGCCTGCGTCCGGGCACGGAAAACGTGGCCTACATCGCGGGCCTGGGCGAAGCCTGCGCCATGGCCGCCGAGGATTTGGCCATGGAAGTGGCGCGGATAACGGATCTGCGCGAGCATTTCGTACGCAGCCTGCGGACCTTGGGAGCGGATTTTGTGGTGCACGGCGCGGATGCGGAACGTTTGCCCGGCACCTGCAGCGTGGGTTTCAAGGGAGCGGCCGCCGGAGATATTTTGTCCGGGCTGGTGGCGTACGATGTGGCTGCCTCGGGCGGTGCGGCCTGCCACGCGGGCCAGACCCGGCTTTCGCCCGTATTGGAGGCCATGCGCGCGCCAAAAGAGTACGCGGCCGGGACCATCCGCTTTTCCTTCGGCCGCCCCACTGGCCTGGCCGCGGTGGATGACCTGCTGCGCCGTCTGAAGCTCGTGCTTGAGCAGTTCGTCGGCTGACCCGGGTCAGTGTTCGGGAGGTTCGTTGACGATCTCAACGGCATCCGCCGGGCAGACTATGTAGCAGTCTCCGCAGACATCGCATTTGTTCTGGTCGATGACGCAGCCTTCGCCTTGCCGGCTGATGGCCTTGAATGAGCAACGTTCCAGGCACAGACCGCAGCCAATGCAGTCGCCGGTGATACGTACGCCGCGAAAGGGTATCTGCTGGCCGCCGAAGGCAAAGGGTTTGCGAAGCAGTTTGTGGTCGCGTTTCTGCATTTCAAAATCAAAGTCAAAGACTTCCCCCCATCCCTTGTACAGGCAGAAAGTGGTCATGGCCGGGTATTTTTCGATGTCTTTCACGCCCATATCGAACTGTTGCTTTTCTTTGGCTTTTTGCTTCAGCTTCTCCAGGGATATTTCCCTGACGTACCCGGTGGCCCGTACGGCGTATCCGGGCTCGAAGGTTGGCATGCCCTGGTCGTCGTGGCTGACGGCGGTGTAAGGGTAGATGCCGCAGACTGCCACGGTTCCGGTCTTTTTGAGCTGCGCGTAAAAGGGCTTGATGATCATGGTCCGGAAATACAGGCCTTCATGGTCGCAGGCGAAAAGATGCGCGATACGCGCCTGGGGCAAACCGTTGTCGATGGTGGCAAAAGTGATGCAGCCGATTTTATCAAAAAAAGTGTAGATTTCCTCGATATCCATGGTGCGACCTCACTGTAGCGGACGGAGTCCTCGCTATTTTGGAACACTGTTTTGGGAACGAAGTGTCGGGGCTGGCAAATCGGACCGTTTTTTGTGTTACAAAATAAATCCTTGTGTTTTGGAATGCAATACGACTATTTAGTTGGTTGAACACTCTTTTTTTGCTAGAAAAAGTTTAGAAAATTTATATACTGAAATTTTACTTATAAGCAGTTGTAAAAAAATGTTGATGCTGTATCATTGCTCCAAAAGTATAGCATACTGTTTCAAAGGGATTTTAGCAGGCAAATGCAGAGGGGTAGTGGAATGGCAATGCGCATCATACTGATAGTACTGGTGGGCTTGCTGCTTTCCGGGTGCAGCAATATTCAGGATTTTTTTGCTGAAAAGGTATTTGGCCCGAAAAGCAGTTCAAGCAAACTGGCCGACGGAAATGACGGGGTCTACCGCAGCAGGGTGGCTCAGGCCGCGGATGCGGACAAGGACGGCATTTTTGATGGCCGCGACGAATGTGCCAACACTCCGGCGGGAGTGATGGTGGATTCTTTTGGCTGTCCGGTGCAGCTGTATCTCCGGGTGAGCATGGAGTACGGCAAGCAGACCCTGGAGCCCGGAGCCTTGGGGCTTTCCGACGTGGACCGTATCGGACGGCTGCTCGCGGACAATCCTTTGGCCCATGCGGTGATTGAAGGCCATACGGACAACCGGGGCAGTACCCAGGACAACCTGCAGCTTTCGCAGCAACGGGCAGAAGTGCTCAAAGAGCGTATCGTTCAGAAATATCATGTGGCGCCCGAGCGCATTGTGGCTCAGGGCTACGGCGATGCGCGCCCCATGGTCTCCAACGCCACTGAACAGGGCCGCAGCCGCAACCGCAGGGCCGTTATCACTTTGAACGGCTACTACAGGCAGGAAGTGCGGTACGTGGCGCTCGGCAGTCCGCTGGAACTGCATTTCGCCACGGGCCAGAGCACTCCCGAAGGACTGAGTAAGAAGCAGCTGGAGCAGCTGGCGCAGCAGTTGCGGGCAAACCCGCAGGCAATGGTGACCATAGACGGGCATACCGACAACGTGGGCAACCCGCACTCGAATATGCTGCTGTCCCAGGAGCGGGCCGAAAGCATCAAAAAATATTTGATGTCCACGTATAAAATCGATGCCGCCCGGGTGCAGACCAGGGGGTATGGCGACGGCAAACCCATTGCCGACAACAATACGGAAGCCGGGCGATTCAAAAACAGACGGGTTATGGTAACCCTGAAAAAGCCCGTCAAAGGCGGACATCAACCGCGCTTGACAGCCAAGCGCTATGAATTGACGTTGAAAAATTAACTGTCTCTTTGGCCGGTTCGGCGGTCAGAGGCGGCTTACGCGAGGGCAGCGGGCGCTGTGGGGACCTTTTTTACCGTGGAGGGGTAAATTCGGAAATCCTGAACATGAGCGCCAGCACCGCCCTCGCATTTTTTATGCAATGATTTTGGCTTGTTTCAGTTCATCAAGCAGGCTTTCTTCGCTAAAGGGTTTTGTGACGTAGCAGTCCGCTTCGCCGGAAAAAAAGGATTCCGTCACATTCTTCACGTCGGAATGGGCGGTGATCATCACCAGCTTGAAACGTTCCGGGCCAGAGATTTCACGCGTTTTTTCCATATCCCGCATTTCCTGAACCACCTGATGGCCGTCCATGTCAGGCATGGAAATGTCCATGAATACCACGTTGAAATGGTTTCCCTCTTCCAAGTCGGCTTTGAACAGATGCAAAGCATCCTCACCGTGGTTGGCTATGATCGTGTCTCCGAACGGCGCCAGGTAGACGCTCAGCAGTGTGCAGATATTGGGATCGTCGTCAACTATGAGATATCGCATATAATTTCCCCCAGGAACAGTTTACGTGCGTTCATCAAATACTACGGTAACGGTGTTCAGGTAAACCTCCAACTCGTCCAAAGCCCCGCGGAGGGTGGTGAAGTCTTTGGCTCTGGTGGCGGCTTCAATGGCGCCCCCGATGCGGGTAACGGATTCGAACCCAAAACCGGCACCCGATCCCTTGAGGCTGTGACCTAGGCGTTCCACCAGCTCATAATCGGTATTTTCCAACCCGGAGCGCATTTTTAGCAGGTTTTCTCTGCAGGAGTCCAGGTAGCCGGGAATATGTTTTTTTAAACGCTGGTTGCCGACGACGACAGGACCGGGAGGTGTTTCTTCCGCTTGCGGCTTAGGGGCGGAGTCCAGTCCGTCTTGCCCGGTATACGTGCGTATGGCCTGAAGCAGGGTATCCCGGATGAGAGGCTTGGTCAGATGGGCGTTGCATCCGGCCTGGCGGCTTTTTTCCTTTTCCTCGTCCAGAGCATGGGCGGTGAGTGCCAGAATGGGCGTGGGGTTTCGCTGCTCACGGCTTTCGAAAGCGCGTATCGCACGGGTAGCGCTCAGGCCATCCATGACGGGAAGCTGAATGTCCATCAGAACCAGATCATACGTGCCTTTGCAAAATTTTTCCACGGCAATGGAGCCGTTTTCCGCGAACTCCAGGGCAACTGGCGTGTCCTGCAGGTAATTGTCGACGATGATACGGTTGTACTCGTTGTCCTCGGCGCAAAGCACGCGTACGCGGGGCAAGGACAGGTCGCAGGCTTGCCCCGCGGGAACGTCCTGAGTGTCCAACCGCTTCATGGCCACAAGCAAGGCCCGTTTGAGGTCCTTGCGTTTGGCGGGTTTGAACAGATAGGAAGCAGCCCCGATTTCTTTGACCCAGGAGAGGTTGTCGCTGCCCGTGTTGGGGGTGAAAACCATGATCAGGCGGTCCGAGAGACCGTAATTCCTGGCAACGCGGAAAGCGGTTTTATATCCTTCGCGTCCGGGAATCTGGGCGTCGATGATAATGGCGTCGTATACGGGAGTATCCGTGTCCTCCAGGCCGTGAATGCACTCCAGACAAGCCTGTCCCGTATCCACTTCCTGAACCCGGACGCCCCAGGCCTGCAGGATATTCATGAGCTGCCGGCGGCTGCGTTCGTTGTTGTCCAGCAGGAGTACGGATGTGCCGTGGATGTCAGCCTCGGCAATGGTCTTGGATTCGGGGGTCTGGTCGAGTTGCGCCCGGACGGTGAACAGAAACGTGCTGCCTGCGCCGGGATCGCTCTCCACCCAGATGCGGCCCTCCATCATTTGTACGAGTTTCTGGCTGATGCTCAGGCCCAGGCCGGTACCGCCGAAACGGCGGGTTATGGAAGAGTCCGCCTGGGCGAATATGCCGAAAATGGTGTCGAGTTTTTCCTTGGGGATGCCGATACCCGTATCGCGTACGCTGAAACGCAGCATAACGGTGTCCTTTCGGACGGAGGCTGCTTCGTTGTCGGGCAGGAGATCGCAGCTGATGTTGATGTACCCGCTTTGGGTGAATTTCATGGCATTGCCCACCAGGTTGATGAGAATCTGCCGCAGGCAGGTGGGGTCGCCGAGAAGTAGTTGGGGGACGTCCGGAGCGATCTGGCTATACAGTTCGAGTTTTTTTTCATGCACCCGTACGGACATGATTTCGCAGATGTCTTCGATCAGGTCCACCAGGTCGAAGGGGATTTTTTGAGCGGTGAGTTCTCCGGCCTCCATCTTGGACATGTTCAGAATATGGTTGATCAGTTCGAGTAAAAAATTGCCGGAGTTGGAGATGATATGCAGGAGTTTTTTCTGCTCGTCGTTCAACGGGGTGTTCCAGAGCAGATCGGCCATGCCGATCAGCGCGTTGAGCGGCGTGCGGATTTCGTGGCTCATGTTCCGCAGCAGTTCACTTTTGGCCTCGTTGGCGGCCTGAGCCGCCTGGATGGTAAGCTGGGCATCCTCATTACGCTTACGGTCGGTAATGTCCAGAACCGTGCCTTCCACCCTTTGAAAGCGGTCGGTTGTGTTGCTGGAGGCGTTTACCAGCAGCCAGAGCGTGGAATCGTCTTTTTTCCTGGCTTCGAATTCGAAATTGCGGATTTCTCCCTTGGTTTGCAGCGTATGCAGCAGTTCCAGGCGTTTTGCCGGATCCACATACAACTGCTTGCCGATATCATCTATGGACAGGATCATTTCCTCGGGCGAACCATATCCCATGAACCGCGCAAAGGCGGGATTGACGTTGACGAACGTGCCATCCTGCCTGGCCAGGAAAAAACCAAGACCGGCGTTCAGAAACATGGTCTGGTATTTCTGTTCGGTTTTTTGTTCGGACAACAACACGCCCTGCAGCGTGTCCAGCACAGGGCCGTAGATTGACTTTGTCAGGTCGGTTTTGCCGGTCACGTACGGCAGACCGTCATCTGCGCCGGTTACAACCAACAATTCAGCTTGAGCGCTCAGCATGCGGGCCCAGGCTTCTGGAATGGTGGTTTGCCTGTCGACTGTCGGAGAGGGCGCGAGGGGGCACTTTGAAAAAGACGTATGGGGGATGGCGGATGCATCCAGGCACAGGCGCAGGCAATCTTTGGCGGACCAGGCGCAGTAGGTTTGATTCTCCAGCTGCAGCACCAGGTAGGCCGCATCTTCCTGCTGCATCCGGAGCAGCGCTTCGGCAGGGGGCGTGGCAACAGGTACAAGCGTTGCGCGACTGCAGAGGGTCAGGAGTTCTTGCCGGGGCAGATCATTGGAGAGCTGAATCCATTCCAGCAGGTCTTCGCGGGTAAGCGTGTTGTCCTGCGGGGAGGACTGGTTCTGCGCGGCGGATATGCATGCGGTGATTATCTGTTTTTCCTGCTCCGTATCCGGGTACATATGGAGCAGCGTATCGATAAGCAGGAGCCCGTCCAGGCGCAAGGCATTGTTGCAATACGCTTTGAGAAAGGATGCCTGGGTAATGGCGCCGATGGGCTCGAAGTCTTTGGCGACCGCGACGCAAGTGATTTCCGGGCGCTGGAGCAGGGAGAAAACGGTTTCAATGGCGGTGTCTGGAAATACAACGGGCGCGGGGGGTATGAGCAAAGAAGCAACATGCGGATCGGGCATGGCGTATCTCGTATGCAAGGAAAAAGGTTGCCGCAGGAGCAGACGCGTATGATGCGTGTACTATGTTAGCATAATCGGTTTTTTTTAATCAAGAACCGCGGCTATCGCTTTTTTGTTTTTTCTGTTCGCCAATCAGATATCGTCTGTGTTTTCTTTCTTCGGCCGGGTGCCCGCCTTCTGGGCTTTCGTGCGGGGGCTCTTGCTGGCCTGCAGAGGCGAACCCGGGTGGGCTTTGTCGTAGGAAGCCACGAGTTTGGCCAGTTCGAGGTGGGTGTAGCGTTGGGTGGTGACCAGTCGTTCGTGTCCGAGCAGCGTCTGGACATTGCGCAGGTCGGCCCCGGCTTCCAGCATGTGCGTGGCAAAGCTGTGTCTGAGCACATGGGGGGTGATTTCTTCCGGCAGTCCGGCCTGTCGGGCCATTTTTTCAATGACGCGCTGGGCTTCGCGGCGGTTGAGGCGCTTGCCGCGCAGTCCGAGAAATATGGCCTTTTCATGGCCGGAAGGGTCCAGAGCCGGACGTTGCTTGAGGTATTGCTGCAGCGCCTTTGCGGCCGCCGGGCCGGTGGGTGCCAGCCGTTCCTTGCTGCCCTTGCCCAGAACCCGCACATGGTCGGTATCGGCCAGGTCGAAAATATCCAGGTTCAGCGCCTCGCTGATACGCAGTCCGGCTCCATAGAGCAGCTCGGCCAGGGCCAGGTTGCGCAGGTGTACGGCCTGTTCCGCGGCAGAAAGCGGTTTGCCCCGTGGTGCGGATTTGTCCTGGTCGAGCATGGCAAAGGTCTGGTCCACGTTCAGACATTTGGGCTGCGGTTTGGGCATTTTCGGATTGGACACGCCCGCGGCGGGGTTGCTGGTGGTCAGTCCTTTGTTGGCGAGAAATCGGAAAAAAGAACGCAACGAAGAAAGCTTGCGCGCCATGGAGGTTTTTTGCATGCCCAGGCGGTGCAGTTCCGCCAGAAACTGCTGGACATGGATTTTTGCAATGCGCTCGGGGGCGTCCAGCGAAATATTTTCTGCAAATCGTTGTTCCAGAAAGCACGCGAACTGATCGAGGTCCTGGCCGTAGGAAAGCACTGTTGCCGGCGAGTAGCCCTTTTCCACCTCCAGATAGGCGAGAAAATCCTGCACATGGGGCGGATGGGAAGAATCAGCTTTTTCTGCGGTCCGTGACATAACAGCTTTTGGGATTTTCTTTGGCTTTTTTCTTCAATGCCATGGCGATGGCGGAGGCTTCGCCATAGTGTGAGAGCCGTCCGTCCGTGTTGACGACCACGGCTATGGAGATGGCCATGAGCGGAAACTGCCGAACGTTGCCCTGGCGATCCGTCGAGGTTATGTAGCCGCTTTCCTTGTCTTCCTGGTCGTAGACGCTGGGAATTATGGAGTCGAACAGCTGGATGATGCCCTGGCAGGCGAATTCTATGAGGTCCGCGGGCAGGATGAAGACAAAGTCGTCGCCGCCCACGTGCCCCACAAAGGAAATCGGCGCCTGCAGCGAGCGGACGGTATTGACGATGATCCGGGCAGTCATCAGCAGCGCTTCATCGCCACGGGAAAAGCCGTATTTGTCGTTGAAGGATTTGAAATAATCCAGATCCACGTATGCCAGGGCGAATTCCTGCTTTTTGTCGATCATTTCCTGGATACGCTGGATAATGGTCGTGTTGCCGGGTAAGCGGCTGAGCGGATTGGCGTCCAGCGTACGGCTGGCCCGGCTCAGCGTCAGCAACAGCCTGGCGCGGATGTCCACCGGATCTGGCGGCAGAACGCAGAAATCGTCCGTTTCGATGGTGGCCCAGTTTGGAATTTGCTGCAGTTCCTCCCGTGTGAGAACAAATAATACGGGCAGCTGGCGGTAGACATTTTCGCTTTTTATCAGATTGACGAGTTTGGCTCCGGGGATATCCGGCATGCGGCTGTCCACAATCAGCAGATCCGGTGGGTCCGTAAACAGGAAATCCAGGGCCTTGGCGCCAAGGCAAAAGCAGGTCCAACTGACGCGTTCCTCCGGCCATAAACCAGTGATGAGCTCCTGAAGTTCCGTATCCGGAGTCAGGAGAAAAGCCTGCAGTGCTCTGTCTTGAAAGGGGAGGCCTGCAAACGGGTCTCCATTGAGATTGGCGATCACATTCGTACTCAGCTTAGAGAGAGGTCTGAAATTTCGATGAATTTTTCACACAACACGTCCAGAATCGTATCTATTTGACGTGAGGAAAGCTTTAACAGTTTCAGCGTTTTTGGATCCAAAGGCGGGACGTTGTCCTCTCCGCCTGAACCGAACTCCAGCAGTCTGACCATGAAATCCGCCACATGCACTACCCCAGGGGACACCGGGTAATTTTCCGCCCGCAACGGGAAATGATGATAGGCCATGCCTTCTTTTATTTTCAGAGGCAGGTGCCAGTGGTTGGCCAGCCAGGCATTGGTGCGGTCATGACCAAAGCCGAGCACTTCCTTTTCTCCTTCGATGTAGAGCAGGTCCTTTTCTTTGATCAGCTGTTCGATTTGCTTTTTGGCTTCAGGCAGTTGTACCGCGGTGACCACCTTGCCCAGGTCGTGGAGCAGGCCGCAGACCGAGTATTCTTCCGGATCCTTGAGCTGGGCGATTTTGGCGATTTCGGTGCAGGCCATGGCGCAGCCCAGGCTGTGTTCCCACATTCCCACCATGGAAGAGGTCATGGCGTCGAAAACCGAAGTGGAGATGATTACGCCCTTGATGACGTTGAATCCAAGCAAGACGAGCGCATGCTGAATGGAGCCGATGCGTCCGGGAAAGCCGTAAATGGGTGAGTTGACCATTTTCAGAACTTTGGCGGAGAGTACCTGGTCCATGGAGATGACCTTGGCGATCTGATCCGTGGAAGAGTTGGGATCTTCCACAAGTCGCGAGACTTCCTCCAGCACTTTCGGAAGAGTCGGCAGGTCCTTCACCCCCAGCAGTTTGCCTTTGAATTGCGTACGCAGATCTTCCGCCATCAGGCCTCTTCTCCGGATTCTTCGTTTTCTTCAGCGGCAAGGGCGGCGGCCTCGGCGGCGGCCTTGACCTGAAAATAGTTGCGCAAATGGGCCTTCAGTTTGTTCATGAATGGGTCGCTTTTGTATTTTCGAAAAAGATGATCCAGCCGCTCGATAATCTTCGCGTATTGCGTACCGCCGGATGCCCCCTCCATGTCGACAGGATTGCCTTTAACCGTAATGGACCCCACTTCCATGCGTTCAAGACGGTCCAGTAAAGCCTGTGACAGCTCGGCGCCTTCCGCCATCAGGACCAGTCCGTTGTCCCGAAGTACGGGTTTTGCCAGGACCATGCCTGGTTTTGCTAATTTCAAAGGGATTTTTTGCACTGGAACCAAACTCCTTATCCGATCACTTTCCGGTTTTGCAGCATACACAAAGAACGGACGCAAGGCTATAGACAGAATGCGTTTGAGGAGAATTGACCCATTATGTGCGGCAGACGTACTGCATGCCCGGCTGCTGGAGGATCAGTCCGCGCAGTTCCAGCAACAGTAGCGCACCGCTGGTCTTGCCGGCGTCCCATCCCAGCTCGCGGCAGATATTGTCGATGTGCATGGCCTGCCCCGAACGTTGCAGCAGCGCGAACAGTTGCCGAGCATCGGGCGCGAGATCTTCCGGCGGGCGGACGGCATCGGGCGGTGGAGCTTTGTCCGGCTCTGTGTTTACCGCTGGAGTTTGCCCGTATCCTGCAAGCAAGGGATGGAGTTCGCGCAGCACGTCTTCGGCCGAGCAGACCAGCTTGGCCCCCTGGTTGATCAGTTCGAAACAGCCCGTATGGTTTTTGGAACCGCGCGGACCCGGTACGGCAAAGACTTCGCGTCCCTGTTCCAGGGCTTGCCTGGAGGTAATCAGGCTGCCGCTGGGCATGGGCGCTTCCAGGACCACGACTCCCAGCGAAAGCCCGCTGATGATCCGGTTGCGGATGGGAAAATTATGTGGCTCGGCCCGGGCATCCGGGCTGAATTCGGAGAGGATCAGCCCTTTTCGCAGCAGTTGCGCCCGCACATCCTGATTGCCCGCGGGATAGGTCTGGTTGAGCCCCGCACCGATTACGGCAATGGAACTGCCGATGTCCGAAAGTCCGGCCAGGTGGGCGTGGCGGTCTATGCCGTAGGCCAGACCCGAGACAATGGTCAGGCCCGCGCGGGACAGGGCTTCGCCGATCTCTCTGGCTGCCTGCTCGCCATAGGCCGATGAGCGGCGCGTACCGACCATGGCCACGCAGGGATTTTCCAGCAGACTCGTGTCTCCAAGGTAATAGAGACTGATGGGCGGGTCGGCAATCTGGCGCAGACGTTCGGGAAAGAGCGGGTCGGACAACAGCAGGAGGCCGCAGTTGCTCCTGATCGCGGCATCCCATTCGCATCTGGCTTTATCCCTCCAGGCTTCCGTTCGGAAGGTCCCCATTTGCGCGCTGGAAGCCAGGCCGCGGACTTTCCAATTTTTAACGTCTTTGACCGCAGCATAGGCGCTGCCGTAATGGGCGAGAAGTTTTTTCCACAGGCGCGGTCCGACGCCTTTGGTATGTTTCAGGGCGAGACAGGCCCAGTATTCGCAGCGTTGATCATCGGTCATGGGCAGGGAAAAACGGGCTAGGGGGTGCTGTTGCCCTGGCCGGGAAGTTTGGCAAGGATTGTCTTGGCCTGCCTGGCCGCCGCACTGGACGGATATTCGTCCACAAGAGCCTGCAGGTAGAAGCGCGCATTGCTGGGATCGGCCAGTTGCATGTAGCAGCGGCCGATTTGCAACATGGCGTCCGGGGCTTTGGGGTGGGACGGGTAATCGCCGGCGACATCTTTGTAGGCCAGAATGGCATTGTCGTACACTGCCTCGTCAAAGAAGGTCTGGCCGATGGCGAAAAGCGCGTCCGGCCTGTGCGGACTGTGCGGGTTGTTTTTCAGAAAGGCACGCAGCATGGAGCGTCCCTGGTTGCGCTTGCCTCCCCGAATCAGGGCCATGGCCTGGTTATACGAGCCTGTGGCCGGTGGTGATGTTTTGGGTTCGGCAGCTGCCGTTGCAGCGGGTTTGGTTGTTTTCCGTTTGGCCGCCGAAGCGGGCTTTGTGGGCGTTTTGGGTTTGGGCCTTGGTGCCGGGGCAGTCGTCGCAACCGGCTTGGGAGCGGGGTGTGGCTTTGTTGACGGCTTGGCAACCGCCGGGGGGTGAGGTGCCGCATGTGGCGGAGGCGCAACCGGTCTGGCGGGGTGTTGGCCGAGCGCTCTGAGCCGGGATTCCAGCGAAGAGATGTATTGGCGGTCCTTTTCCTGCTGGCGCTGCATCTCCATCAGGCTGCTTTCAACGCATTGCAGGCGGAATTCGATGCTGTCTCCGGTTTTGACCGCAGAGCTGGGGCTTCTGTGCGCACATGCGGTTGGAAGAAGGCTGATCATGAGCAGGAAAAAGAGAAAAACCGGACGCGGCATGCTGTCTCCAGTACGGGAAGTTTCATTGCTTATTCGGCAACGCAGCATAGAGGACAATGCAAAGGAACTCAAGTGCCGGTTGAAATAACTGCGGACAGTGCTGCCGGTCTGCGTCGGCATAGGTACGATAGGAAAGCAACTTAGTCGTTTGTATTTTGTTTCTGTTCCGGTTCCGGTTGGTCTGTCTGCTTTGCGTCGTTTTCCTCCGGGGGCTGTTTCGCGCATCGTGTAAAGTTGGCGTAGAGTTGCTGAAAATCGGGCATGACATCCAGCGCGGCTTGTTTGCCCGCGGAGACGATCTTGGGAATGTGCTGTACGTCCCAGGGGAAAAAGGGGTCTCTGATATGTACGGGAGCAAAACAGATTTCGTAGTCGTGCATATTGACCGAGCCGAAGAACTGGGCACTGCGTAAGGAATTGGTGGTGATGCGGTTGACGTTGATGAAGCTGGCGAGCAGGGATTCCGGATGCGGGTCGAGCGCTACGGATGCATAACTGACGAGTATCAGGTCCATGCTGTGCTGTACGGCCTCGATGACGGGCAACGGCATGGTATAGCTGCCGTCCACAAGCAGGCGGCCCTCGACTTCCACGGGCGCCATTATCGGATAGAGAGCGCCGCAGGCTTGAATCGCAGGGGCCACAGGCCCGCGATCAAGCATCACGCCTTCTCCCGTACGAATATCCGTGGCGTGGAAGATGGTTCGCGGTGCGAGATCCTCGATACGGGTGTCCTTGAAAATCTGCTCGTAGGCCTTGAACTGCGAGCTGGTATTATAAATGCCGCTGCTGGGGTCGTAATTGTTGTTGGCCAGGCGGACGAGCTCTTCCGCGTCCGGCAGGGCGAAGCAGTCTTTGGTAAAAAAATGGGAAAAGAACTGCTGGATTTGTTTGAGGTTGAACCCGGCGCCCCAGAGGGCGGCTATCACGCCGCCGCCGCTGCAGCCGATGACCAGGTCCACATGGATGCCGGAGTTGTCTAGCAGGTTCAGCAGAGGCAGCGAAACAAAGGCTTCCACGCCCTTGGAGCCGAGGATCACGGCTACCTTGGGCCTGGCCTGGGCTTTGGGGCTGTCCTGTTCTTCAGGCTTCTGGTCCGGGGTTTCATACTTTTTCGAACGTACGACTTCTTCCGGGGCTTCGGCAATTCGGGCCTCGGGCTTGTGCTCGGCTGCGGGTTCATCATGCTTGAGCCCGTGCGTGCCGCGTTCGGAAGTTTTGAAAGGCATCGTCCCTGCCTGTATCAGGCCTGAATTGCCTGAGTGACGATTTTTTCGGCTTCCTGTTCGATCTGTTTGAGGTGCTCGGCCCCCTTGAAGCTCTCGGCGTAGATTTTATAGATGTCTTCAGTGCCGGAAGGCCGGGCCGCGAACCAGCCGTTTTCCGTACGGACTTTCAGGCCGCCGATGGAGGCGCCGTTGGCCGGCGCGTGGGTCAGTTTTTCCAGGATGGTTTCTCCGGCCAGAGTGCTGGCGGCGACGCTGTCCGGAGAAAGCGAACTGAGCAGAGTCTTCTGCATGGCGTTAACCGGGGCCTGGTTACGTACGTAGAGCGGGCTGCCGAATTGTTCTTCCAATGCGGCGTAATGTTCGGCCGGGCTTTTGCCGGTTCGGGCGATGATTTCGGCCGCCAGCAGGTCCATGATGAATCCGTCCTTGTCCGTGGTCCAGACCGTGCCGTTTTTACGCAGAAAGGAGGCGCCCGCGCTTTCTTCTCCGCCGAAGCCGTAGGATCCGTCCAGCAGGCCGTCCACAAACCATTTGAAGCCCACGGGCACTTCGCAGAGCCGGCGTCCCAGGCTGGCCGCGACGCGGTCGATCATGCCGCTGCTGACCAGGGTCTTGCCCACGGCAGCGCTTTTGGGCCAGTGCGGGCGGTTCTGGAAAAGGTACCATATGGCCACGCTCAGGTAACTGTTGGGGTTCATGAGCCCTTCTTTGGTCACAATGCCGTGGCGGTCGTAATCCGGGTCATTGCCCACAGCCACGTCGAAACGCTCCCTGAGTTCTATGAGCCCCCGCATGGCGTAGGGCGACGAGCAGTCCATACGGATCACGCCGTCCTTGTCCAGGCGCATGAAGCGAAAGGTGGGATCCAGGTGTTTGTTGACCACGTCGATGTTCAGGCCGTACTTTTCAGCCAGGGGTTCCCAGAAGTGCAGCCCGGAGCCGCCCAGTGGATCCACGCCGATTTTCAGGCCGCTTTGTTTGATGGCCTCCATGTCCAGAATATTGTTCAGGTCGGCGATGTAAGGGCGGATGTAGTCGTAAAAAATGGTGGTGTCGGCTTTCAGAGCCCGCTCAATGGGGATGCGTTTGACGTCCTTGAGACCGTCGGCCAGGAGTTCGTTGGCACGGGTCTGGATGTGTTTTGTGGTTTCCGTGTTTGCGGGGCCGCCCTGCGGGGGGTTGTATTTGAAGCCCCCGTTGTCCGGCGGGTTGTGGGAAGGCGTGATGACGATGCCGTCCGCCAGGTCCGAAGTCAGATACGGTTCCGAGATGTCGCCCTTGTCTTTGTTGTAGCATAGAAGCGCGTGCGAGATCACGGGCGTTGGCGTATAATCCAGGCCTTCCTGAACCATGGTGGTGACCTGGTTGGCCGCCAGAACTTCCAGGGCCGTGACCAGGGCGGCTTCGGAAAGCGCGTGGGTATCCATGCCGATATACAACGGCCCCTTGATATTTTTCTGGCTGCGGTATTCGCATACGGCCTGGGTGATGGCCAGGATATGGTTTTCGTTGAAGCTGGACTTGAGCGATATTCCCCGGTGTCCGGAGGTCCCGAAGGCAACCTGCTGGGCCGGGTCGGAGACATCCGGCTTGTTGGAATAATAAGCGGTCATGAGTCTGGGAATATTGGGGAGCAGGGATTCGGGAACGGGTTTGCCTGCGAGCGGGTGTACGGCCATGGGGAATTCCTCCGGCTTATTCTTTAAATGGGGTTAATACGTCCAGATTGATTTTTCTTCAACATTGCAGAATTGCTGCAAAAGCCATTCGCGGTACGTGGGGACGTTATCCAGGGGGCCCACGGGATTATCAAGGACGAGCTGCACCAGGGCTTCATCAAGAAGCAGCGTCGGCGTGACGCGTTTGCCCGACAGCAGACCAAAGGCCTCGTTGATCAGCGCGGCGATATCCTGGGCGCGCGGTTCCTCGGGATTGTGGTCGGGGTGGTGCTTGAGCATCCGGCAATGATAGCCGTAGCGGATCGCCTCCTGGGAGGGCCAGGAAAGGCTGCCTCCGGGAGATTCTTTGCGTTCGACGCCCAGTATTTCCAGAGCCCGCAAGCGTAGTTGTTTTTCTCGTTCGATCCAGTCCATGATATTGTCGGAATGTGCTGATTTTTCAGTTTGACGAATGTACTATACACTGGGCAAAGTGAAAAGAGGGCGTTTGAAGGATGACGATTCTGTTACCCTGGATGAAAAAGGCAAACTATATGCAGAAAGAAGAAGTGGCAGGCAATTGGCGCATCGTCCGCGGGGCTGCGTACGTGATGTTTTCTGTTCTGGCGGTGCTGGCGGTTGCGTCCTGCGCGCCGAAGACGAAAACCGCGGACTCCTCCCCGACTTCCAAGGCCGCGGAGCAGGCCGCTCGGGAGAACAAGCTGGAAAAAGCCGTGGAGCTTTACGAGCAGGCGCTCAAGGAAAACCCGAAAAGCGGATTGATTACGTATCACCTGGGGTATACCTACGGACTGCTCGGCAACAAGATCAAAGAAATGGAGCTGTACCAGAATGCCGTTGACCTGGGATACGAAGACGGGACGTTGTATTACAACCTGGGCATGGCCTATGGCGAACGCGGCGATCTGGACAAGGCTG
The DNA here is from genome assembly GCA_963677785.2 of Desulfovibrionaceae bacterium. GTDB lineage: Bacteria > Desulfobacterota > Desulfovibrionia > Desulfovibrionales > Desulfovibrionaceae. The sequence goes on from CAXXDH010000003.1 coordinate 3,630,669, forward strand.
AAATGATTTTCAAAAAGGCGCTGGCAAAAGACAAGACCAATACGGACGCGCAGTTCGGCCTAGCCGTAGTCTGCGAATCCGCGCAACGTTTTGCGGATGCCGAACAGGCCTACCTGGAGTCCATCCGTTGCGATCCCAAACACCTGGACGCCTACATCCGGCTGAGTCTGCTGTACGAGAGGAACAAGCAGCCCGGCAAGGCCAAGGCAACGCTGCAGAAGCTGCTGCAGGTCGAGCCGAAGTATCCGCCCGCTTTGCAGCTGCAACAGCATTTGGAAAAAGGGGCCGGCGAAACCGGCGCCGAGTGATGTACGGCTGTTTTTGCTTGTGGCCGGCCGGACGCAATGGTAGAGAGCTTGGCTTTGTTAGCGAAAAGCATATCGAACTACTAATAGAAGTGAGTTGAAAGAGCTATGAAGACAGCCATATTCGGCTTTTCCGGCAGTGGAAAAAGCGATTTGTTCGCCTCGCTGGCCGGTCCTGATGCGGCCGCGGCAGGTAATCGCGCCATGGTCAAGGTGCGCGATCCACGCCTGGATCCGCTGATCGTCCTGTTTAATCCCAAAAAAGTGACCTACAGCGAAATCGAATACCTGGATATCCCCGGTGGCGGGGGCAAGGGGCAGGGCCTGGGCGATCGCGTACTGAATGAAGTGCGTCCCGTGGATTGTTTTGTGGCCGTTTTGGATGCCTTTTCAGGTCTGAACGATCCCAAGGTCCAATGGGAGGCCATCGAGACCGACTTGCTGGTGGCGGATCTGGCTGTTGTGGAAAAACGCCTCGAACGTCTGGCTCTGGACAAGCGCAAGTCCAAGGATCTGGTTGACCCCAAGGAAGAGGCCGCCCTGCAGGCCGCGCTGGCGCAGCTGGAGAATGAAAAGCCCTTGCGGGACAATGCGGATCTGGCTGCAGACCCCGTGTTGCGTGGATTCCGCTTTTTGTCCGCCAAGCCCGTACTGTATGTATGGAATTGCGCCGAGGGCGAAGATACGGACTATGAAGTACCACAAGGCTTGCCGGGGCAGGCGCATATCGCCGTGTCCGCCCGGCTGGAGCGCGAGCTGGCCGAATTGCAGGATCCGGAGGAAAAAGCCGCGTTTTTGGAGGATCTGGGCATCACGGAATCCGCCCTGGACAAGGTCATTGCCCGGACGTACGAGCTGCTGGGCCTGATCTCTTTTTTCACGGCCGGAGACAAAGAAGTCCGCGCCTGGCCCGTACGCGCCGGATCCACGGCACCGGAGGCCGCCGGGGTGATTCATTCGGATTTTCAGAAAGGCTTTATCCGCGCCGAAATTCTGGGCTATGACGACTTTCTGGACGCCGGAGACTTCAAGAAAGCCCGCGAACGCGGCATGTTGCGTTTAGAGGGCAAAGAATACGTTGTTAAAGACGCGGACATCATCGAATTTCGTTTCAACGTATAAGATTTTTTTACCTGTAATCGCAGCAGCCTGCCTTGCCACCTTGCGGATCCATCCGATCTGCAAGGCGGCAAGGCAGTTTTTTTTTGGGGCGTTGCAGGCTTCCTTTGTTTTCATCTCGCAGAGCGGCACTGGCTGCGTAAGATGCGCCTCGCTGGATCTTTTTTTTTGTTTGAATTTCAAAAAATTTGTGGTTTGACAATCGTTTCACGAATCGTTATGGTTACACATATAGCAAATTAACTACGTATATGCGTAGCAAAGAAATGCATGATTCTCTTCTTTCCAGAGCGCTCCGGGTAATCAATGCCGCGAGCAACGCAGCCGACGGTTTGCGGTTTAGCGAGATACAGGCCTTGCTGGGCAATATCAGCCCGACCACCGTGAGCAAGATCCTCAGGGAGTTGCAGTCCGGCGGGGTGTTGGAAAAGTCCTCCGACGGGCGGTACCGGATAGGCCTGATGGTCGCCGTATGGGCGAAAAGCGCTGGGGCGCGGCGCGGCCCGCTGCAGATTATTCGCGAGCAGATGCAGCGGCTTTTCGACTCGTACGAGATCTCCGTGAATGTCTTCACCTGTTCCAATGGCAGGATGTTTTGTTTGGAAAGCCTGATGGCGGACGAAGGCCCGGCGTTATGGCCCTCGGGCAAGAGTCTGGAGCTGCAGCTGGCTGTGATCGGCGCTGTTTTTTATTACGACGACAATATGTTGCGGGATGAATCTTTTTTGTTGGCGCAATGCGAAAGGCACCGCCCGAAACTGGCACTGGAAGATGTGCTCCTGATGATTGAAGGCGCCCGGAGGGACCATATTCAATACGATCCGGGGTTGTTTTATCCGGGGACCTACCGTCTGGCCGTATCACTGGTGAAAAAAGGCTCTGTCGCCATGGTTCTTGGCGTCGGGGTTTTGGAGGCGGTACAGAATGGAACGAATTGTGTCGAGCAGTTGCGGCAAGAACTACTGGCTGCGAAGTTACGCATAGAGACCGAATTGAATGTTTGAGCTCTTATAAGGACGCCGATATGTCGGAAAAAAATATTCTCATTATTCAATGCGACCAACTGGCAGCGGGCGCACTGCCCGCCTATGGCAACAAGGTGGCGCAGGTGCCGCATTTTGATTCCATTTGCGAAGATGGCGTGGTGTTTACAACAGCCTACTGTAACAGTCCGTTGTGCGCTCCCTCGCGTTTTTCCATGCTTTCCGGGCGATACGCTTCACGTATCGGCGCCTATGACAACGGAGCGGAATTTTCCGCGGACATCCCCACCTTTGCCCATTATCTGCGTCTGCATTGCTACCGGACAAGCTTGTGCGGCAAGATGCATTTTGTGGGGGCGGACCAGCTGCATGGCTTTGAAGAGCGTTTGACCACGGACGTCTACCCCGCGGATCATGGCTGGACCCCGGACTGGACTCAACCGGAAAAGCGTTTCGACTGGTGGTATCACAATATGGACAGCGTGGTGCATGCGGGCTGCAACGAACGGGCGAACCAAATCGATTTTGACGACGACGTGGGATTTCATGCGGAGCGGCATATTTTCGACCTGGCGCGCAGCCGGGACACCCGCCCGTTTTGTTTTGTGGTCTCATTCACCAACCCGCATGATCCGTATGTCTGCCCGCGGGAATATTGGGACAGATACGACCACGAGTCCATCGACATGCCCCGTGTGGACCACATCCCCTATGAGCAGTGCGATGCGCACAGCAGGCGTTTGCGGGACGCCTGCGCCATGGGCGCGGGACAAATGGCGCCGGAACATATCCGTAACGCCCGCCACGCCTATTATGGCCAGCTCAGTTACCTGGACGACAAAATCGGCCGGCTGCTTCAGGCGCTGGAAGCCACCGGGCTGCGAAAGGATACGGTCATCATTTTGACCGCGGACCATGGCGATATGCTCGGCGAGCGCGGCCTGTGGTATAAAATGTCGCCCTATGAGGGGGCTTCCCGAGTGCCGCTGGTGATCAACGCGCCCGAGCAGTTTTCCCCCAGGCGAGTGGATACCCCCGTATCGCTGGTGGACCTTCTGCCCACGCTTCTGGAACTGGCGGATTTGAGAAAGGTGGACACGTCCGAACTGGACGGTTCCAGCCTGGTGCCGCTGGCGTCCGGTTTGGACAGGCAAACCCGCGCGCCGGTTATTTGCGAATATCTGGGAGAGGGCGCGGTGGCGCCGATCATCATGCTGCGGAACGACCGCTACAAGTTCGTCCATTGTCCGGCGGATCCCGCCATGCTTTTTGATATGCAAGAGGATCCGGATGAACTGGTCAACCTGGCTGCAAATCCCGACTTTCAAGGCGTAAGGGCAATGTTCGAGGAGCTGGTTGCGGCTCATGCGAACGTGGAGGAGCTCAACGAGCGTATTCTGGCCAGCCAGCGGCGCCGCAGAATCGTTTTCGGCGCGCACATGGCCGGAAAACATACAGCGTGGGATTATCATCCGCCTTGCCATGCTTCTGAGGAGTATATGCGGAACCATCTGGATTTGAATGTCGTCGAAGCGGAAGCCCGTCTTGCCGTGGAAAAACATTACTGAGCGGATGGTTCCATGCAGTCTTTTTCCTTACTTGTTAAACCCGCCTCGGCTGATTGTAATCTGGCATGCAGCTATTGTTTCTACGCCAGGAAAAAGGAGCTGTATCCGGAGAGTTCCGCGCCGCGTATGGATGCTGCCATCCTGGATATTCTCATCCGCCGTTATATGGAAACAGCGCAACCCGTGTATTCCATGATCTGGCAGGGCGGTGAGCCCGCGTTGATGGGGCAATCCTTTTTTGAGCAGGTCATTGCAGCGCAGAAGCAGTACGCGCCGCGCGGCGCGTATATAGCCAACAGCCTGCAGACGAACGGGACGCTTGTAAATGGAAAGCTTTCGAAGTTGTTGAAAAAATATTGCTTTTTAGTCGGATGTAGCATCGATGGCCCGGCCGTGTTGCATGACCTGCACCGTAAGGACTGCTCCGGAAGAGGGTCGCATGCGCGCGTGCTGCGCGGCGTACGTCTGCTGCGCGAACAGGGGATTTCTCCGGCAGCGCTGGTGCTGGTGTCGTCCGGCAATGTCTCGGAACCGTTGCAGGTGTATCGGTATCTGCTCGCGCAGGGATTCGACAACCTGCAGTTCATCCCCTGCGTGGAGTTCGCCCCTGAAGGCCTCTTGCAGTCTTTTTCCATCAGTGGGCAACAATGGGGGCGTTTTTTGCTCGCCGTGTTCAACGAATGGTACGCGCACAAGCAATGGAACATAATCATACGCAATTTTGAATCCATTGCGGCGCAATGCATACGCGCGCAGCCAGCTGAATGCCGTTTTTGTACCAAGTGCGATCAGTATCTGGTCATAGAATATAACGGAGATATCTACCCCTGCGATTTTTTCGTTGAGGAAAGATATAAACTCGGAAACATACGCGAAATGACATTCGAAGAGGCGCGTAATTCATCTCGGTACAGGGAATTCTCCAACAGCAAGAGCCAGGTTCCACAGGAGTGCGCGGAATGCGAGTATCTGGCCTTGTGTCTGGGAGATTGCCTGCATTACCGCCCCATGGGAGATACAATGCGGCGTAGCGTACTTTGCGACGGATGGCGGTTGTTTTTTGACGCCACCAAAAAGAAGTTTGCAGAGTTGGCGCGTACCCTGGCCGCGTGATATCGCGTATCGGCCGGATTTGTGCTCAAATCCGCTTCAGTAATTGTAACCAAGGAGTATTGATGAAATTTTTGGTCACAGTTGTAACGGTTATGTTGACGTTGTTATCTTACAGTCCCACAGCTTTCTCCGCGGACGCCATACGGTTCGGCGTTCCCCCCTGGCCGGGCGTTACTGTGAAAACTGAAATTGCCTGCCAGATTCTCGAGACCATAGGCTACCCGACAAAGCAATTGGCCATTGGTCCTCCCATCATCTACAAAGGAATGGTTTCCGGCGAAGTGGATGCGGCTCTGGGCGCCTGGATACCGCAGCAGAATCCCATGCTCAATCCCCTCAAGGACAAGGGCGAAGTGGAAGTGGTGCAGACAAACCTGGATACGGCCGTAATCAGTCTCTGCGTTCCCAAGTATGTTTACGATGCGGGCGTGAAGAGTTTTGCGGACCTGGACAAGCATGCGGACAAATTTGACCATACCATTTACAACATTGAAGTTGGTTCGGGCATGCAAAAGGAGATGGAAAACATCATCAAAAATGATGTGGCGGGCCTCAATGACTGGGAGCAGGTCAACACGACCACGCCGATCATGATGCAGGAAGTGGTCAAAAAAGTGAAAGAGAAAAAATGGGTGACCTGGGGCTGTTGGAAACCGCATTGGATGAATCTCATGCTGGAGATGGATTATCTCAAGGCGATACCAGGTACGGAAAAATTCGCCAGCGATTCCAAGGTGTATACCATTGCCGCCGCTGATTTCAAGACCAGGCATCCCGAAGTGTATGCTTTCCTGAAGCATTTCGTGGTCACAGCGCCCATGCAGAGCAAATGGATTCTGGAATACGGCAAAAACAAGCGGTCTGAAAAAGAAGTGGCCAAAGAATGGATTGCGGCCAACAAAGATGTCGTTGCAAAATGGCTTGACGGCATAAAGGCCGCGGATGGTACGCCGGCCATGAAAAAAATCGAAAAGGCTTATTAGCTGGACAATGCGTTATGGTGGTACATTTTTTCCCCGGGCCAGGTAATTTTCCCTGGCTTGGGGATGTTTCCAAATGTTTTTCTCCCTGTTTCCCTCGTTGACCTTCCCAGGCCCTGACTATACAAGAAAGCGAAACGTACTCTGCTCGCCGAGCGCATGCTGAAGCGCAGCTCTGGCGGCTTCTTGATGCTTGATTTTTTAGATATATTCTAGTATATATTTAAAGTCCGGGAAAATGTATTTCCTTTCAACTTTATACCTTAGCCAACGGTGTTTCTTCGCATGAAAACTCTCGTTTTTTTACTGATTTGCATGCTGGCAACTGCCACTCCGGCTTTTGCGAAAGGGAACCTTGATTTTACGCTGCATAAGTTGGATTCCGGAAAGCCCGGAATTACCATGCTTGTCTTTGGGGGGATACAAGGGGACGAACCCGGCGGTTTCAACGCTGCTTCGTTGCTTGTCTCCAACTACAAAATCACCAAAGGCTGCGTCTGGGTTGTCCCGAATCTGAATTTCACCAGTATCGTCCGCAACAGCCGCGGGGTTTATGGGGATCTGAATAGAAAATTTTCCGTGTTGAAGCATACGGATCCCGAATTTGAAGTTATCCGCGAGATTAAATCCATCATTCGCAGCAAAGAAGTCGACATCATCCTGAATCTGCATGACGGCAGCGGGTATTACCGTCCCAAGTACGTCGACAAGTGGAACAATCCCCGCCGCTGGGGCCAGAGCGTGATTATCGACCAGGAAAACATTCCGGTTGAGCGATTCGGCAATCTCGGTGAAATGGCCCGGTCCGTCGTACAGGACGTCAACCGTTACCTCATCGACAGCGAACACGTTTATCATGTGAAAGATACGCACACCAGACTGGGCGACCATGAGATGGAAAAAAGCCTGACCTATTTCGCCATCAACAGCGGAAAATCGGCTTTCGGCATTGAAGCCAGCAAAAATTTTCCAACACGGGTTCGTTCGTACTACCACCTGCAGGCCGTGGAGAGCTTCATGGATCTGGTCGGCATCGGATACGAACGGGACTTCAAGCTGAGCGCCCAGGGCGTACAGCGGGCCATAGACAGCAATCTGGCTCTGACCTTCAACGACAGGCGCATTTTTCTGAACCTGGAAGACATCCGTTCGAGCGTGGGGTATTTTCCTTTGAAAAAGGGCAGCCCTGTGGAATTCATTCCCAGTAATCCGTTGCTGACGGTTATCGGGGCGCCGCCCGCATACAAGGTCTATTACGGCAACCACCATCTTACCACGCTTCAGCCGCAATTTTTCGACTACGATCTCAGCGTCGGGAAGGTCGGCATGGATATCGACGGTGTGTCCCGCTATGTCCCGCTGGGGACTTTGGTCGAGGCCGACGGCTCCTTTCGGGTCCATCCCAAAGCAGGCTGCAGGGTCAATGTCATTGGTTTTGCGAAAAAGGGCGGCGGCAGCGAAGACGGCGTGACCATTCGCAAGGCTGATTTTCTGCCCGGCTATTCGCTGGACAAAAAGAACAGCATTTACCGGGTGGAAGTCTACAAGGGGAGCAACTTCTCCGGTATGGTTCTGGTCTGCTTTCGTGACGAATACGCCCCGTACTATACGTCTCGGGAAACATTCCTGACACAGGCCACCGAGCTTGAGCCCCGCGTATTGCTGCCTGCCCCCAAAGGCGGAGCGGCATCGTCAGTAAGCGCCGAAGGTCTCTCCAAATAATCAGACCAGTCCGCGTTGGCGAATCCGTTCGAGGTAGATGGTTTCCACCTGCTGGATTTTGCGCTCCATGGTAAAATCCGCTGCCAGTTCAAGACTTCTTTTTTTCCAGTTTGTCCGTAGCGCGGCGGATGACGCCGCGGTTTGCAATGCTTCAGTCAACGCATGCCGGGCGCCCGGTTTGACGAGCAGCCCGTTGTTCGAGACGCAGTCCGCAACGCCTCCCACGTCGTTGGCAACCACGCCGAGGCCCATGCACAGGGCCTCCTGCAGCGTGTTGGGCATGCTTTCGGAAAACGAGGGCAAGACAAAGATTTCCGCCAGCTGCAGATAGTCCGCCACATGGTCCACCGGGGGCAGGAGCCGGACGCGCTCCTTAATGCCCAGTTCGGTGCAGAGAGGAGCGAATTTTTCCGGCGTAACACCGATAAGCAGCAGCGAGCCATTGTCCGGCCCGGCCGCGGCAAAGGCCTGAAGCAGCTTTTTGGCGCCCTTGTTCGCGCTGTCGTTGGCCACGCAGCAAAACAGCGGATTGTGCTCCAGACCGAGTTCCCGGCGTACGTCTTCCGGTGCTCTTCCGGGGGTGATCCGCTCGGCAGGGATTCCGTTATAGACGAGGTGCAGCCTTGCGGGGCTGAGCCCCACGCTGCGCAGTACGCGCGCACAGGCGCTGGAGTTGACCATGAAACAGTCGATGCCCGGCGACCAGTAGGGCAGCGGATTGTTCGGGCGGTAGATGACTCCGCGCTGCGCCGCCACCAGCATGCCGCGCCGCCGCCAGGCAAGCCCCCACCAGGCGGCTTTTTTCACGGCCTTGTTGTGGAACGCGTGCAGTACGCAGGGCTGGTTTTGCGGCAGACAGGCGGCAACGGCCTGTTTCCAGGCGGAACGTTTTTCCGGGAGCCAGCGCCAGTTGAATTCCGGCGCAAGTTCGGGCAGTTTCGCGTCGTGGGGAACGAAAAAACAGAGCTGGTGTCCGCGTTGCTCCAGCCCCTGGGCCAGATAAAGCGCCTGGCGCGAACCGCCGCTTTTGTTGGATGACGAGGTCAGGAAAAAAATTTTCATGGACGTACGGACCATTTGTTGGTTCGGGGCCATGCCCCGGCATGGCTCGGTTTGTAAAAAGTATTTGCGCAGCAGGTCTTGATTATTGACGCTTTGATTATTAGTTGCGTTGGGACGGTAAAGAGGGCAGGGAAGGAGGTCAAGCGGAAAGCGCGACCGGTGTTGGCCGGGGAAAGGCGTGGCCCTGGAAAGACGCTGGACCTGTCTTGACGATCGTTGTATGATCGATTACTATAGCTAATTTTGCTGCTTGGGAGAAAAGAGGCATGTTCGACAGTTTATCAGACAGACTCAATGACGTCTTCAAAAAGATGCGCGGTCACGGCCGTTTGGATGAATCAAACATTCAGGACGGGTTGCGTGAAGTCCGTTTAGCTTTGCTTGAAGCCGACGTCAACTTCAAAGTCGTCAAGGATTTTGTCGAACGGGTCCGTGAAAAATGCATGGGCCAGGACGTCCTCAAGAGCCTCACCCCCGGCCAGCAGGTCGTCAAGATCGTTCATGACGAGCTGGTCGAACTGCTGGGCGGCGAGCAGGAAGGGCTGGACCTGCGCGGCGAGCAGCCCGCGGTGGTGATGATGGTCGGCCTGCAGGGTTCGGGAAAGACCACGAGCGCGGCTAAACTTTCGCTGCATTTGCGCAAGCAGAAAATGAAGCCCTATCTGGTGCCTGCGGACGTGTACCGTCCGGCGGCCATCGCCCAGTTGCATGCCCTGGCCAAACAGTTGGACGTGCCCGTGTTCGCCTCCACCACCGAGATGAATCCGGTGGACATAGCCCGGCAGGCGCGCAAGGAAGCCCTGGAACTGGGCTGCAACGTGATGCTGCTGGATACGGCCGGTCGCTTGCATATCGACGAACCCCTGATGGAGGAGCTCAAGGCCATCAAGGCGGAGATCAATCCGCAGGAAATTTTGTTCGTCGCGGACGCCATGACCGGCCAGGATGCGGTGAATGTCGCGGAAAAGTTCAATGATCTGCTCAATGTGAGCGGCATTGTGCTGACCAAGATGGACGGCGACGCACGAGGTGGCGCGGCCTTGTCCATCAAGAACGTGACGCAGAAGCCCATCAAATTCATCGGTGTGGGAGAAAAGCTTTCTGAGTTGGATGTCTTTCATCCGGACCGCGTTGCCGGACGGATTCTGGGCATGGGCGATGTACTCAGCCTGATTGAAAAGGCCGAGTCCGCCATCGACGCCGAGGAGGCCGAGGCCCTCACCAAAAAGATGCAGAAGGCCGAGTTTGATTTTGAGGATTTCCGTTCGCAGATGCGCAAAATCAAACGGCTCGGTTCTCTTGAAGGATTGCTCAAGCTGATTCCCGGCATGGGCGACCTGCGCAAGAAGCTTGGCGAGATTGAAATGCCTGAAAAGGAAATGGCCAGGGTGGAGGCCATTATCAATTCCATGACCATGCAGGAACGCCGCCAGCCCGCAATCATCAACCAAAGCCGCAAGGAACGCATCGCGAGCGGAAGTGGTACGGATATCCAGCAAGTCAATCAGCTCATCAAAAATTTCGAAGGCATGCGGATGATGATGCAGCAGATGATGGGCGGAGGCAAAGGCAAGAAAGGCAAAAAAATGCGGATGCCCAAAGGCATGCCGGGCATGGGCGGTATGCCTGGAATGCCGGGGATGCCAGGTATGGGCGGAATGCCGGGAATGCCAGGTATGGGCGGAATGCCGGGATTGCCTGGAATGCCCGGAATGCCTGGAATGGAAGGCATGAGCACGCGCCCCACCGGCAGCAAGGCCACCAAAAAGAAGAAAGACAGCAAGCGGAAAAAACGGAAGAAGCGTTAGCCGGGTGTTGGATTACGTTTATTTGCTTGCCTTTTTTGCAGAAAATTATATTATAACTAGTCAGAGAGGAGTAAGTGAGCAATGGCTGTGAAGATCAGACTGACTCGGATGGGTTCCAAGAAGCGCCCGTTCTACAGAATTATCGCAGTGAACAGTGAAACCAGACGTGATGGTCGTGCTCTTGAATTTCTCGGGTATTACAACCCCATGCGGGAACCTGTTGAACTCAAGATCGACCATGACAAAGTAAAGCAGTGGATGGACAAAGGGGCTCAGCCCTCCGATACGGTTCGCGCTCTTTTGAAGCAGGCAAGCGCCTCTGAATAAAAAGCGATTGTCGGGTGACCCTGCGTCCCAAGTACGAATGAGTACTCAAGATTCGAATTCCTGCTGCCAGTGACTCTCGTGGAGGTGAGCATGTTGAAAGAACTGATTGAGTACATGGCCAAGTCTCTCGTGGACAATCCAGACGCGGTACAGGTATCGGAGGTGGAAGGCGAACAGACTTCCGTACTTGAACTCAAGGTCGCCAAAGAGGATTTAGGCAAGGTAATCGGCAAGCAGGGGCGGACAGCCCGTGCTATGCGGACAATTCTTGGCGCTGCATCGACAAAAGCCAAGAAACGTTCCGTGCTTGAAATTCTCGAATAAACGCCGTTTGGCGAACATGACCGATCAGAAGTATATCTTAATTGGTACGGTCGTGAAACCACACAGCATCCGGGGGGAGCTCTGCGTCGACTATTACGCGGACTCCCCTTATTTGTTGGACCAGGCTGTGGCGGTATTCCTGTGCCCGATCAATCCTGAAAACGATCAGCCCCTGCGCAAGCCCGGAAAAGGCGAAAACGTCCTTTCCTGGCGCGAACACAAGGGCCGTATTTTGTTGCGCCTGAAATCCGTATCAGACCGCAACAAAGCGGAAACGTTACGTAATATCGGTCTTTTCATCCGCGAGGAAGATCTTCCCCCCCTTGATGCGGACGATATCTATCTCTATCAGCTGGAGGGCTGCGACGCGTTGTTGCCGGACCGTTCGCTGCTGGGGCGGATAGAAGGCTTCATGATGCCCAGCGCTGAACAGGACATCATGGTTATTCGTACGCCCGCCGGCAAAGAGGTGCTGCTGCCCGTCACTGAAGAAACCCTTCTCGACTTTGACATGGATGCGGGCTGGGTGGAGGTGGCGCCTCCCGAGGGCTTGCTTGATATTTATCTCTCCGAACCATAACCTGTTTTTCTGCTGCCCGTATTGCAGTTGCAATTCAGCCTGATCCCGGAGAGCCATGCGCATACTCACTCTTTTTCCGCCGCTTGTGGCGTCCTGTTTCCGGGGCCCGCATCTGGCGCCTCCCTTGCTTACGGCGTTGCTCAACCAGGAGCGCGGACTGTCCGCTTCCTATATCGATTTGAACATTCACGCAGTTCGCAGGCTGCTCAATGAAGCCTTTCCCGAAGTAGCGGAATGTATCGCCGAGAACTGCGAAGATTCCTACACTCGCAGTCTGTTGCTGCGTATCGAGCAGCTCAGAGCTTCCCGAAGGATCCATACACAGCTCGAGCTTATCCGGGGCTATCTGTCGCTGGCGGCAACGCATTATTTGTGCAAGACAAACAGTCTGCAAAAGAATCTGGACATCCTCAAGGCGGATGGAAAAGATAAGGGCTCCGTCAGGTTCTATACGCGGCTGATGCAAGACAAGATCGCAGCAGACCAGGCCGATGTCTATCTGCTCAGCGTGGCCTTTGCCGAACAACTGGAGGCCGCTCTGGTTTGCGCGCAAACGCTTCGGGAGCAGGGGGCGCAAGCCGTGTATCTCGGCGGCAGTCAGATTACGCTACTGGAGCCGGACCAGCTGGAGCAGCTGGGTGCGCTGCAGTTGTTCGACAAAATTTGTACGGGATACTACGAGGCGGAAATCGCCGCTCTGGTGACGCGACAAACAGGGGCAGCCGACGACTCGGGAATTTATCAGGCGCAACCGATTTCCAGGGAAAATGTGCAGCTGCTGCCCCGTGTCAAATTCAATCGTGATGAAATCCGATTGTATTTCAAACCGCTGGAGCTGCCTGTCCTGGCGACGAAGGGTTGCTATTGGGGGAAATGTACGTTTTGCGACTATGCCAAAATGGCCGCCTACTGCCGTCCATCCTATCTCGTACGGGATGCCAGAACCATATTTCGTGAAATAGTCGCACTGCGGATACGCTATCCGGACGCCAATATCGTGCTGATCAGCGACGGCATCAGTCCGGCTCTGTACCTGCAGCTTTGCCGCTTGGCCATCAAAAACAGAATCAAGATCAACACCTGGTCCTACATGCTGCATTCGGAGCAGCTCACCGAGAGCTTTTTCGCGACGCTTCAGGAAGCAGGCGTCGGGTTCATCGATTTCGGATCGGAATCAACCTGCGACCGGATATTGGAACTGATGGGCAAACCAAGCAGGCGGGAAACCATTCTCAGTAATTTTCAGCTGGCGAAAAAATACGCCATCACTGCCGCCATGAACGTGATCATCGACTTCCCAAGCATTACGTACGCGGAATGTCAGGAAGTCATTGCGGATATGCGCTTTTTGACACCGTATGTCGGCTCGTTCAATCCGCAGCTGTTCCATCTGTCTTCCAATACGCCGATTCATGAGCTGAGTGAAAGCCTGCACATTGTTCCCGACTCTGATTATTGCGATACGGGGCATGGACTGCAATGCAGGGAATTTACCACTACTGGAGGTATGACTCCTGCAGAACGCGATGAAGTCATTGCGGCCATCGGTCATATCTGTCTGCAACAACGCCTGGAGTTCCGGACTTCCAAACTGCCCGCCATGCCCAAAAACGGGGAAAACTATATGTGTTTGTTCGACGCAGGAGCTTTTACTTTTTCCCGTAATGGAGACAAGTATCTTGCTGTACCTTCGCTGCGCTCAGAAGCAGAAATTACTGGTGCTTTGGCCGAATTGATCAATGCAATCCTTGCAACAGCCAATCCTCTCCAATGCAAGATAGCTGACTCTGAGGATATGGACTATTGTTTTATGGAAAATAGATTAATTTTGCAGAATGTTCTTTTATCGGAACTTATCAAACTTGGCCTGATTCTGTATTTAAGGCCACTATCCTAAGTGTTAACACTCTCTTAATTTTTTACGTGTTAGTGAATTTCTGAACTTGTTGCTATTGTATCCTTGAAGGGCTATTGGCTATTTTTTTAAATGATTGAATCGGTTACACGACACAATGTCCTGCCATCCTCTTTTTTCTTGAACTATCTTCAGAGTTATGCCTTGAAAGACATAATAAAGAGTACTATAGTCGGACTAACGCTCTGAGTTGTTTGCTAACCTCTTAATTACACTGGAGATTGTTAGTTATGAAGAAGTACAAGCAGTACATTGGAGGTGCATTCGTTGATTCGAATTCCACGGACAAGATCGAAGTGCTCAATCCGTTCACCGAGCAGATCGTGGCCGAGGCTCCCAAGGGAGACGCCGTGGATGCCGCCGCGGCTATTGAAGCGGCCAAAAAGGCGCAGCCCGCCTGGGCTGCCAAAACCGCAGCGGAACGCGCGTCGTATCTGAAAAAGATGGCTGAAGTCATCCGGGCCAACCGCGTGGAGCTTGCCAGGACATTGACGGAGGAGCAGGCTAAAGTCTCCGGCCTGGCCCAGGTGGAAATCGATGTGACGGCCGAGTACTTCGACTACTACGCCGGTTGGGCGCGCAAGTACGAAGGCGAGATCATTCAAAGCGACCGTCCCAAGGAGAGCATCCTGCTGTTTCGCCAGCCCATCGGCGTGATTGTCGGGATTTGTCCCTGGAACTTTCCTTTCTTTGTTATGGCGCGGAAAGTCGCTCCTTCGTTGCTGACCGGCAGCACCATAGTCATCAAACCCAGCAGCGAAACTCCCAACACAACCTTTGAATTCGCCGAACTGGTCAGCACCATCGGTCTGCCCGACGGCGTGCTGAATATTGTTTCCGGAAGCGGCGGCACCCTGGGCAACGCCCTGGTCAAAAGCCCGGACGTCGGCATGGTTACTCTGACCGGAAGTGTGGAGGCCGGACAGAAGATCATCGCCGCCACGGCCGAAAACATCACCAAGACTTCTCTAGAGCTGGGCGGCAAGGCCCCGGCCATAGTGTGCGCCGATGCCGATTTGGATCTGGCCGTGAATGCCGTGGTAGCTTCGCGCGTAATTTATAGCGGACAGGTCTGCAATTGCGCCGAGCGCTGCTATGTGGAAGCTTCCGTTGCCGACGCATTCATCGACAAGCTGAGCAAGGCCATGGCCGCGGTCACCTACGGCGATCCGTTCGCGGATCCCAACCCGGGCATGAGCTCGCAGATCAGCAAGGAGCAGCTGGAAAAAATAGAAGCCATGGTGGCGCGTGCCAAGGCCGACGGCGCCGAGGTTCTGGTAGGGGGCGAACGTCCGACCGACATGCCCAGCGGTTTCTTTTACAAACCCACGCTGTTGGGCAATTGTAAGCAGGACATGGAAATCATCCAGAAAGAGGTTTTCGGACCTGTGCTGCCCGTGATGACCTTCTCCGACTTCGACGAAGCCCTGGCCCTGGCCAATGATTGCGAATACGGCCTGACTTCCTCGGTGTTCACCAACAACATCAACCTTGCCATGCGCGCGTGCCACGAACTCAAGTACGGTGAGACCTACATCAACCGCGAGCATTTCGAAGCCATGCAGGGGTTCCACGCCGGTTGGCGCAAATCCGGCATCGGCGGTGCGGACGGCAAGCACGGCCTGTACGAATACCTGCAGACCCACGTTGCCTACATTCAAAGCTAACGCACTAGCGTTGCGCAGTTGACGTTTTCAATGCAAGGGCGTCGTTCAATACGGCGCCCTTGTTCCCAAAAAAATATTCGTGTTTGTCATTCATCTCTATCTTGGCTATATCAAAGACATGGCTTTCTGCGCTGATGATCTGAAGCACGCACGTACCATACGCAGGCGGAAGTGGGCGGCGGTCCATATTGTTCTTTTTCTGGCCTTTGCAGCTTGCGCCGTACTGGTAACCATACGGGGCGCCGAAGGGCTCGGTTACAACTGGCAGTGGTACCGGGTGCCTGAATTCTTGGGACAGTGGCGCGGTGAGCAGTTTGTTCCTGGCCCGTTGCTCAAAGGGCTGGTCATCACCTTTAAAATCACGGGCGTTTCACTGGTGCTGGCCTTTGCCATCGGGCTTGGCACGGCCTTGCTGCGTCTTTCTCAGTCATACGTCGGGCGGTTGCTGGCCCGTGGCTATATGGAACTGATCCGCAATACGCCCCTGCTGACCCAGATTTTTTTTCTCTACTTTGTACTTGCTCCGTTGATCGGCCTGGGGCGTTTCTGGGCTGCCGTGCTGGCGCTGAGCCTGTTTGAAGGCGCCTACGCCTCGGAAGTTTTTCGCGCGGGCATTGTTTCCCTTCCCAAAGGGCAGTGGGAGGCGTCATTCAGCTTGGGGCTGACCACCTGGCAGACGTACAGGCGCGTTATTCTGCCCCAGGCGATCCGGCGAATTCTGCCGCCGCTGGCCGGTCTGGCCGTGGCGCTGGTAAAGGATTCGGCTTTGGTCAGCACCATCGCCATTGCGGATCTTACCTGGCGCGGGCAGGTGATTATTTCGGAAACCTTTTTGACCTTTGAAATCTGGTTTACCGTCGCCGCCATGTATTTGTGTATAACCGTGACGCTTTCCGCACTGGTTTCCTATCTGGAGCGCAGGCTGGGAGCGGGAGATTGACCAAGCGATGATGCAAAAACACGCAGACGAACCGATCATTACGGTCAAAAGTATTTGCAAGACCTACTCCAACGGCGTCAGGGCCTTGGAGAACATCAGCCTGGATGTTGCACGCGGGGAAAAGGTGGTGATCATCGGGCCCTCCGGTTCCGGGAAAAGCACCCTGTTGCGCTGCCTGAATGGCCTGGAGGAAATCGACTCGGGCTCCATTGTCATCGATTCGTTGCGGCTCGATCACAACAAGCGGACACTGCGCGAGATCCGCAAGGAAGTGGGCATGGTCTTTCAGTCCTTCAACCTGTTTCCACATCTGACGGTCAAAGAGAACATCAACCTGGCCCAGCGCCTGGTTCGCAAAAAAAGTGCCGCCGAAGCCACGGAGACCACCATGGAGCTGCTGGCCAAGGTGGGGTTGACGGACAAGAAGAACACCTTTCCCAACCATTTAAGCGGGGGCCAGCAGCAGCGCGTGGCCATTGCCCGGGCTCTGGCCCTGAAACCCCGGGTGATGCTGTTTGACGAGGCCACCAGCGCCCTGGACCCGGAAATGATCGGCGAGGTGCTCGAAGTCATGAAACAGCTGGCCCGCGAGGGTATGACCATGGTAGTGGTCACGCATGAAATGGGCTTTGCCCGCGAAGTCTGCGATCGCGTGGTGTTCATGGACGACGGCCGAATTGTGGAGCAGGGCGTACCCGAGGCCTTTTTTACAGCACCCAAGGAAGAACGTACGCAGTTGTTCTTGAGTCAGATACTCTAGAACCGGCAATGGCCGGAGAGACGAGACAACACGGAAGCGAGCGAACCAATCGCGGAAAATTTGAGAAAAGGAGAGAGCTATGAACAGAATCAAGACCCCTGTCGCCGGCGTGTTGCTGGCCGTAGGCCTTCTGGTGGCCATGTTGTGCAGCGCTGCTGCTGTTTCGGCGGATACCCGCCAGGACTTGGCTTCGGAAAGCACTCTGGAGCAGGCCCTGCAGCGCGGAACATTGAAAGTCGGATTCTCAACATTTGTTCCCTGGGCCATGAAGGATAAAAAAGGCGAGTTCATCGGATTTGAAATCGACGTGGCTCGCGAGCTGGCCAAAGATATGGGCCTGAAGCTCGAACTGGTGCCCACCAAGTGGTCAGGAATCATCCCCGCATTGCTCACCGGGAAATTCGACGTGATCATCGGCGGCATGACCGTGACGCCCGAACGCAATAAAAAAGTCAACTTCACCATCCCGTACTATACGTCCGGGCTGGCTCTGGTTGCGGACAAAAAAAATGCCGCCGGCTTTTCCAAGCTGGAGGATTTCAACAAGCCCGAAGTGACTATTGTGGCCCGTATCGGCACCACGGCCGCCGCGGCTGCCAAAAAATTCTTTCCCAATGCCGATCTGCGGTTGTTTGACGAAGAAGCCCAGGCCACGCAGGAACTGCTCAACGGCGGCGTACACGCCTTTATCAGTATGGCACCCTTGCCGGCCAAGCTGGCTTTGGAACACAAAGACAAGCTGTTCCTGCCCATTGCCGGGACCATCACCAACGAACCCAACGGATTCGCCGTACGCAAAAGCGATCCGGACACGTTGAATTATTTCGACAACTGGATCCGTATCAAACAGCTGAGCGGCTGGTTGCAGGAACGCCACCATTATTGGTTTGAAACCCTGGATTGGGAGAGCCAGATCAAGTAACTTCTTGAGCCGGGAGCTCGCGGGCTCCCGGCTTTTTCTTATGAAAAGAAAGCGATTCAAACTCAGCGTACTGGACGGTCTTCTGTTGCTGGCTCTGGTCTTGGGAGGCGGCTGGGTGGCCTATCGCGCGAGCGTCAAGGTGGATTACGCGTGGAACTGGCCTCTGGTGTTCAACTACATCCTGCGCTACGACCCGGCGGACGGATGGACCATGAACCTGCTGCTTCAGGGGCTCTTGACAACCATCCGCCTGAGTATCTGGAGTACGCTGCTGGCGGCTGTGGTGGGCGGCGTCATGGGGCTTTTCCGGACCAGTCCGCTGCTTTTTTTCCGGCTGGTTTCCCGGACCTATGTTGAAGCTGTTCGCAATTTGCCCCCTCTGGTCTTGATTTTTATCGTTTATTTCTTTTTGAGCGAACAGTTGATGGGCGTTCTCGGTGTTGATGCTCTTGTTCGTTCCATGCCCGAGAGTATGCAGAACGGAGCCCGGGTATTTTTTGCTCCGCCCGAGCGATTGACCTCCTTTTTTGCCGCACTACTGACCCTCTCGCTCTATGAAGGCGCTTATATTGCGGAGATCGTTCGGGCGGGCGTGCAGTCCGTGGAAAAAGGCCAATGGGAAGCGGCATCAGCCCTGGGCTTGAGTTCCTGGCAGCGTATGCGGCATGTTATTTTACCGCTCACGGTGCAGCGCATTTTGCCGCCACTGGCCGGTCAGTTTATTTCCACCATCAAGGATTCCGCCATCGTTGCCGTGATCTCGGTTCAGGAGCTGACCTTTCAGGGGCTCGAGCTCATGGCCTCCACATTCCGGACCTTTGAAATCTGGATCACGGTGGGCTGCATGTATCTGATCCTTTGCCTGGCGTGTTCGTTGATGGCCCGCCGCCTGGAGCTTTATTTGTCGCGCAGCGAAGCCTGATCCTTCTTTTGTCGGAAAGAAAAGGATTGTCTGGGCGTGCTTGATTTTTTTTGCAAGAACCTGCTACAAGAAAAAAAGAGTAAAGTACGGCAAGAAAAAATTTCAGGATTTAAGTTGACATTATGTCCAAAGCGACATAATAAAAAATCAACGAGTGATTGTTCCATCTTGGTTATAAACAGGTACTCCCTGTTATAATACTTCCCTGGGTTTGGTGGGCCGCGCGGTCGAGATTTCTCGACCCGCGGTTCTACCTTTTTTAGGGGCTTTTTTCTTCTTGCTTCTATCCCTCCAATTGAATCCGCAGGATTTATTTTTTCATACTTGTCGGGAATGATTCGTCTCTACCGCTAGTTGCCCCACAGGCGTCAGCAGCCTGCGCTGCCCCAATAACCACCTGAAATATGCCCCTTGAATATGTTGGATTTTCAGCGTGTAGTTCGGTATCATATGAAATCCTTTTTTTATTGACCGCCCGGTCGCATAAGATGATTTTTGGACGCGGTTAATGGATATCGTCAGGAATTAGATTACATTTCGGGTAGATATTGTAACCTTACCTGCAAAGGTTAACAATGAAAGACACTGCTCCTTTTCATGTTCTGTTGGCAGAGGACAATCCCGGCGACGCGCAGCTTTTTGACAAGCTTCTCAAAGAGTACGATAGCGGCACAAAGCTTGCGCGTGTCACCTCCGTCGCTTCGGCCAGGGAGTACATTGCGCAGGCTCCTTACCTGAACGCGGTGTTTTTTGACCTTTCTTTGCCGGATGCCTCAGGACTCGGCTCTCTGCGCAGTGTGAATGATGTCGCTCCACATACCCCAGTCATTGTGCTCGCTGGACCGGATGACGAAGAACTCGCCATGCAGGCCGTACGGGAGGGTGCCGATGACTATCTTATAAAGAGCGAGACAGATGCAAGGGTGCTCAAAAAAACTCTGTGCCATTCGGTGGAGCGCAAGCAAACCCAGGATCCGCTGCAGCGTGAAAAGTCGTTTTCAGCTGCCTTGCTGCGCAATTCGTATGACGGCGTAGCGGTTGTCTCCGGCTCCGGGCGGTTCAAGTTCATCAGTCCGGCCATGCGGTCCATACTGCATCTCGAGCCGGACGAGGACAGCACGCTGGATGCCTGGATCAGCAACAAAATTCGCAAGCAGGAACAACGGGACGCTTTTTCGGAATGGTGGCGTCAGTTGCGTGCGGAATCTGAATCTTATGAAATGATCCTGGAAATCATCCGGCCTTCGGGCGGGCGCCATTGGTCCAGGCTGCGTCTGGCCCCCATGGCGGAAGACGAATTCATTATCAACGGCCAGGATGTGACATTGAGCATTCAGACCCAGGACCAGCTGACCTTCATCAACGAGCTCCTTGCAAAGCAGAACGAGCAGTTGCAACAGATGGCCACCACCGACCAGCTGACCGGTGTGCTGAACCGGAGCGCTTTGCGCGGAATCGCCGGTCAGCAATGGAGCAGGGCGGTCAGAAAAGGCGAACCTTTCAGCGTGATTCTCATGGATATCGACCGGTTCGAAAACGTGAACAATACGCACGGCCATCTTGTCGGTGATATGGCACTCGAACGCATGGGCCACATGCTCAATACGCTCACCAGGGCCTACGACCTGATCGGGCGTTGGGCAGGCGAGGAGTTTCTTGTGGTCTTGCCCGGCACTTCCATCCAGGATGCGGTCATTGTTGCCGAGCGGATGCGAACGGGAATTTCTGACATGGAGATCTATGTTGACGACAAGACCAGCCTGAAAATTACCTGCAGCTTCGGGGTTGCCGGCCGGGATGCAACAGGCGTTACACAGCTGGACAGCCTTTTTCTACAAGCGGAAAAAGCCTTGCATTGCGCCAAAGAGAACGGACGCAACAGGGTATGTCAGCATGCGGAAGACAACCCGGCGGTGGATTGATTTTTGGGCCCCTGTCCGGGGCTCGTCACTGCTGCGGGATAGCGCGGATCCTCAGTCCGATACGCTGTTCTCTTCCAGGTTGGGGACCATCCCCAGAAGAAGATGAAAGAACCAGCAGACCTGCGGGTAGAGAAAACTGTCATAGAGCATGCTGTAGAGTATGCCGATGACCAGTGGTAAAAAGAGCACCATGGGCGGCACAATGGTGTTGTCCGCATGCTTGGCGAGCAGTAGCGTCAGCCTGGCGAACAACTTCAGCAACGCCCCCAGATAGAGCAGCACGAAGGGCAGCCCCAAGTCCACCATAAACGTCAGGAAGATATTTTCCGAAGTCCGGATGTTTTCCACCGTCTGGCTGAACATGGTTTTATTGCCGTACGGATAATGGATTTCATAGTCCGCGAGAAAATCCATGCGCGGCGCCCGCAGGCCTATGCCCAATAACGGGTGATTTTGGGCAATGTGCCAGGAAAACGGATAGGATTCGATACGGTAATAGAAGGTTTCGTCCGTGGGGGTAGTTATTTTTTCCCATTTTTTCGGGTGCAGCTGGGCGAAGAGGATGCCGCAAAGTATGCTGGCCGCCAGAAGAAGAAAAAAATACTTCTTTTTCATCGCTCCCACGCACAATGACGCGCCGACCCCCAGTACGGGCAGAAACAGGGTCGAGCGAACGCGCCCGACGACAAAGACGAGATAGCAGAGCAGCAGCACGCAGATGCCGGACACGCGTTGCCGCGTGAGTCCTGGAGGGGTGGTATAGACAAGAAAGAGGGGCGCGAATCCCATCAGCATGATTCTGTGCATCAGGGGATGCGGTCCGGCGCCCGGTAAAAAATGTTCAATGTGTCCGTGGAGAGCGCTTCCCGTCAGACAGATGGCGCACAGCAGAGTAAGCAGTACTATGCAGTACCAGGCAAAAACGCGCAGACGCAATCGGGTCGTGAGCAGTTTTCTTCCGCACCAGTACCCGCCGAGTCCGGAAGCGGCCAATGTGAGTCCCCTGAAAAAGGACGAAGTGGGGGTGCTGCTTTTCACCGAACTGGCAATGATCAGCACAAACAGGACCAGGCTGATGCTTTTTTCCCAGGAGCGCAGCAAAGGCCGTGTCCGTTCTACAAGACCCCAGACGCCGAGCAACGCGATACCGCAGGCCAGCCCCGTGCCGTAATTGCCGCGCAGGCCTGGAATGTTGAGGATATCCGGTTGCAGAAACGTAGCCTGAAAGGTGACCAGATACATGAGCACCAGGGCTCCGCGTTCACCAGCCGGAATATTTTTTAAAAATTGCATAGAGGTAGGATTTAGGAATTTTCCAAGCTGGTACAGCGGTGCGGCGTATGGCAGGCCACGGTCACTGCTTCACTTTCTTCTATGAGACGCTGCTTCAGCACCTTCAGAAATTCGTCCCAGGTCAGTTTGAGGTGGCGTTGGTACGACTGGCTGTCATGCTGCGGCACGACAATTTCAACTGTGAGATTGATGGGGCTGAAGGAACTGGTATAGTGGTACCTCCGGGCATCGAGGTGGCGCTTTTTTTTGTTTGACCAGTAGCGCAGCGTTCGTCCGTCCTGAAACAGGCGGACCGAGTCGAAGTCCAGATCACGTACGCCGGTTTCCAGCAATGAAAATAATTCGTCCACGGATTGGGCACGCTGAATGCGGCGGCTCATGAACGTGATGTAGCTGGCAAGAAATTTGATGTGCGGCCGGTTGAACAGGATCCGGGGCAAGCCTTCGTCGGCCAGATAGAGTCTGAGCACCATGACCATTAATGCCATGAGAACGAGGCCGCTCATGACCATGTAGAGCGTGAAGAATTTATCTTGCGGGCCGAGCACAAAGGTCAGTGTCATGGCCGAGAGCAGGGCGCTGAAAGTGTAGAGAATGGTGACAACGGCCCGAGGGCTCCCGATGCTTTCCATGAGTTTGTGATGCAGGTGGTTGGTGTCCGGGAAAAAGATTTTTTGCCCGGTGCACCAGCGTCTGACAATGGCAAGGGCCACATCCAGCAGCGCGATGCCAAAGGGGAAAAAGGGCGCCAGCAGCATGATCATGGTGCCGGAACGCTGTCCGGCTTCGGGCGCGGCATTGCTGGTGGCCAGGGTCCCCAGCAGAAAGCCGAGCATCAGGCTGCCACCGTCCCCCATGAAAATCGATGCCGGAGGAAAATTGTAGCGCAGAAAGCCGAGGATGCCGCCGGCCACGGCAAAACCGACTACGGCGCCGAACATATCGCCTTTGGCTATGCCAATAATGCCCATGGTCAGGCTGGCGAACAGGCAGATGCCTCCGGCAAGGCCGTCAATGCCGTCGATCAGGTTGATGGCGTTGGTAATGGTCAGCACCACCAGCACAAAAAGCGGAATGCCGGTCCACCATCCGAAGGTGACCCCCCCCATGACGGGGAGCGTGACAACGTTGATGGTATGCCCGCCGAGGATCAGAATGGCGATACCCACCAGCTGGCCGAGAACCTTTTTTTTCCAGCTCAGGTTGACCTTGTCGTCAATGATTCCCAGCAGCATGATCCAGGTTGTGCCTATGAAAACCGAAAGCATCTGCCCGATGCTCGGTTCGCGATCAAAATTTCCCTGAATCAGCACCCCGAGAAAAAACACCAGAAAGGTGGAGGCGAACGACAGATAGATGGCGAATCCGCCCAGGAGGGGGATGGCCTTGTCGTGGCTGCTGTGGCCCCCTGGACGGGAAATGAAATCCAGCTTGAAAGCCAGCCGTTGTATCCAGGGAATCGAGGCAAAAGATATGGCGAAACCCAACAGGCCCACCAGGCACATAATCAAAAACGAAATGCTCGTCGTCATGTAACGTCGGTTCTTATTAGGATTATTTTTTATGGGTTACGAGCGTTGCTGATGGCGCGGAGTATACACTTCTGAGTCGTTAAATGAAAGACCCATGACTAAATTTACCGCATAAACTGCCGGGTATCCCAATTTCGCGAGAAAGGCAATATACTCTTTAGGCAAACATTCGCGCTGTGTTGAGAGCAAGAAGATACTCAAGGATCTGTTAGAAATGACGCTGCGATGACATAAGGCGTTACAAAAATGTTTCAGGCGGCAAGATGTTTCGGAAAAGCGCTGCAGGATCAAAAAGGGTATTCTTCTGGTTAGCTGTCGCAGCGGATGTAGTCGATCGAACTGAACGCCACCTGTTTGATGAGTTGCAAGAGGTTTTGTTTTTTTTCATCAGATAAATCACGGGTCATGATCGATATCCAGCCATTTTCGATGCGAAGGATCTCAGGATAAATTTGTTTCGCTTTTTCAGTTGGATACAATAGTGCAGTCCGTTTGTCCTGCTCATTGATTTTTTTTTCAATGAAACCGTTTTCCTCCAGCTGGGACAACGCCCGGGTTACATTGCTTTTGTTGATATAGACGAGGTCCACAAGCTTGTCCTGGGCAATGCCTTCGTTGTTGCAGATATGTTTTACAAACATATGCTGACTGCAATTTATCCCTAATTCACTGAATTTTTTGTTTAAATATATTTTGGAAAATCTGTCCGAGATTGATATCCATTTGTACAGTTCGTCCATGGCAAAATCCTTGGCTGGTACGGGAGAGGAGGCGGGGTGTCGTTTCTGCCTGCCGGGTATCCCTAGTGTTTCCCTTGACAGGGAGCAAGTCTATTCTTATATCGTTGCGTGCGCAACTACTTTACCGAAGAACGCCTCATTTAGAGGCATCGAGATTTATTTTTGCCGAGCCGGGCAATCAATCAAAAAAGGGACCGAGAATGACTCGAGAAGGTACGGCTTCGCCGCTGATGGTGCTTACAACCGTTGGAATAGCGCAATTCATGGCGCCGTTCATGCTCACTTCCATTGGAGTGGCCTTGCCTTCTTTGGGCAGGGAACTACACACCTCGGCCATGCAGCTGGGGTTGATTGAGCAATTGTATGTCGTATCCATGGCCATGGGCATGCTGACCGCCGGGCGCTACGGCGATATTGTCGGACAACGCAAGGTGTTTTTGCCGGGGCTCGTACTGTTTACTGCGCTGACTTCCTCGCTGGGCTTTGCGCAAAGTGTGGAAATGATCATGATCCAGCGTTTTTTTCAGGGACTGGGCGCCTGCATGATGCTTTCCGGAAGTCTGGCCCTGGTGGCCGCCGCATTTCCCGTCAATGTCCGGGGGCGGATGATTGGCATTGTTTCCGTTTGCACGTACGCGGGGTTGTCCATGGGGCCGGTGATTGGCGGATTTATCACGGATCATTTCGGCTGGCGCTATGTGTTTTTGATGTCCGCGCCTTTGGGGATCACGGCCACGGCCTGTTGCCTGTTCGGCATGCCCCCCAGCCGCGGCAATGCCGCTGACGACCGTATGGATTGGCGAGGAGGTCTGTTTTACGCGGCAAGCGTGGCCCTGATTATGTTGGGCTCGGCGCACGCCCGAGAAATCCCTCTGGGGCCGGTGATGATTCTGGCAGGGGCCGTGGGGCTGGGATTTTTTTTATGGTTGCAGGCCAGGACGAAATTTCCGCTGATCAGTATCAATCTGCTGACCAAAAACAAATATTTTTCACTGAGCTGCCTGGCTGCGCTGGGCAATTACGCGTCCACGTTCGGCATCACCTTTATGATGAGCCTGTACTTGCAGTACGTGCTGGGGCTCTCTTCCAGGGCTGCCGGAGGTGTGCTTCTGCTGCAGCCTATCATGCAGATCATTGTCTCGCCCCTTGCCGGGCGGTTATCAGATACGTACGAACCCGCCAAACTGGCCACCATCGGAATGCTGCTCAGCTCAGCCGGATTGCTGGCAACGGCCCTGACCGTGTCCGAAAGTTCCTCGCTCTGGCTGATCGGTTCGGAGCTGGCGTTGATCGGCGCCGGATTCGGGATATTCATCACTCCCAATTCCACGGCCATCATGAGCAGCGTGGAAAAAAAGCAATTCGGCCTGGCTTCCGGCATGATCGCCTCCATGCGTACGCTGGGCATGGCCGTGAGCATGACCAGCATCACCCTGATCATCTCGCTGTTCATGGGCGAAGGCGCCATTACCCCAGAGACCGTACCGGCGTTTCTCACCACCATGCGTACGGGCCTGGTGCTGTTCTCCATCTACGCCGGTCTGGGCATACTGGTATCTCTGGGGCGGGGCAAGAAGGTAAAAGCTTGATGCAAGGATAATTCTGTCCTGATGAGGGAAAAAAAGCTGTCGCAACGAAATTGCGGCCGGCGAAGCAAAACGGAGGCCTGCAATAGCAGGTCTTTTTCGTAGGGCCGCAACTTTCGCAGGTTTATTTGCTCCAGCGTTTTTTGCCTTGCCGGTACGCATCCTGAGCTTTATGCAGCAGGCAAAGCAAAACTTCGGTGATTTTGTCGAACAGCCTTTTGGCCCAGGCAAATTCGGTGCCCAGTATGGCGAGGCCGAGCAGGATGGTCGCCAGGCCGGGCCCAGGAAGAACCAGCATGGCCGTACCGGCCAGAATGGCTGAAGTTCCTGAAGCCAGAACCGCGATTTTTTTCAACGGGATATACGGATTGTCTGAGAACATGATACCAACTTTGGGTTGTAAGTGACTAACTGAAAGCCTGAAATACTTATATAGGTAGCAAAAGGACAGATGTAAAGGGTGCGAAATATACGCAATGTAAAATTATTGTAATAAAAGCTACTTGATGCGCTTAAAGATACGTATGGGGCCTACAGAGCCGAGATAGTCATACTGTTTTGCAAGCATTTCTTTGATACGCTGGTAGGAATCAACGCTGTAGATATTTTTGTTGTTGAAGATTTTCATTTTGTCTCCAATGGCTTCAACAAAAAAATCCGGCTTTGCTTGTTGAAACTCTTTAATAAAAGCATTCAGATATTTTTCTTTGAGTTGTGGAATACCAAAGATATGCATTGGTGTCGTACGCGTTGCCATTGGGAGGTCTGTTTCAACGTGAAGACGGTAATACCATCCCCAGATAACCATCTCATCTCCCGGTTCTGCAAGCTGTGAAATAATTTTTGAAGCCGGGAGCCTGTTTGTCGCAAACATTTTGTGCGGTGAGAGAATTTTTAGTTTTTCATTGAAATGAGAGGATATTGCTGCAAACGAAAAGGAAGCAAAAAGAAGGCACGCCACCAGAATGAAAAAGATATAGGGAGCGGTAGTATTGCGCAGGTAATCAAGAAGGGCGCAAAGCAGCAAACCGAATGCCGGGATGAGCAGCAGCATGTAGTGCGGAAAAATATGCCCTGGAATGAAGATGCAATATACGCTGGCCAATAAAAAAAGGTAAGCGAAAAGAAAATGTATCCGGTTGGAAGCAGAAAGAGCAGGTAGTTTCACATTTTTTATATGTTTCCAGCAGAGTATGATTACCGCAACGAGAGAAAACAGGCCGATTGTCGCGAATTGCAATTTCAAAAAAGTATTTGTGGGAGAACTGAAGGAGAGCTCGTAGAAGAAAGCCAGCAATTTGTGGTAAAAAGAGTTGCTGACTCGTTGCGTATACAGAAAATTTTGCAAGATATAGCGAAAAATGAAGTCGTTCCAGATACCAAAAATACTCAGATAGCATCCCACAACAGCGCTGCAGGTAATGCCTCCGAAAAGGTATGCCACGGCCGGGCGCAGGCGCGTACTCCAGTTGGGATGCTGCTTCCACAGGAGGAGCAGGCCCCAGCAGGTGATGACCAGGGCAATGGGCACTCCCTGCAGCTTGGAATAAGGGACTGAACCCAGGACAAGGCCGAGCATATACCATTGTAGCAGAGCGCACGCAGGCTTTTTAGTTGACACGCGTCCGAGTTGGAACAGGGCGAGCGACATCAAAAAAATCAACGGCCCTTCCGCATTGAAGACCATGAAGTCCCAATAGTGCGTCAGGGCATAGAATCCGACTATGGGGATACTGGCGATACGCGCTGATTTTTCCGAGAAAAGAAGGGCAAAGGCCAGGTAGAGCAGGCAGGCCGAACAGACGACAAGCAGGAGATTGACGGATTTCGACATGCTGTAGTCAAAGGCGAACCCCGCAATTCTCCCCAGGATCAAGGGAAGTTCCGTCAGCGGACCATGGGAACCGGGATCCACCGAACGCCAGTACGCGGGATCTTTGAGCAGCGTATTGGCGACGGCAATGTCCTGGCTTTCATCCACATTCAATTCGCCCAGACAAAGAAAAGGCCAGCGTATGGCCACGATGGTCAGGCAGATCAGGATCAGAAACAGGATGCGCGAGGAGCGGGATTGAAAGCGTTCGGAAAAGAGTGGGGCGAGTGCCGTACAAAGAAAGAACAACAGGGCAATGACGCCTGGGACAACATACGCGGCGTAAGGCGCCTGAGATGCTAAGAGTACGGCCCGGTGAAAAAAGACGTCCAGGTGAACAGGAGCGGCCCTGAGCAGAAAGAGTATGGCCGCGCAGAGCGGAAGCCAAAAACATATGCCAAATCGATGGTTGAAGAAGAATTTGTTTTTCATATCTCTAACGAGGCCAGAATGTATGCCTGTCGCGTACGCGGAAAATCCGGAAACCGATCCATCAAACAGTGTCGGGCGAGTTCTGATGAGAAAGTTCAGTCGCACGGATGTACTTTAAAAACGCATACAAAAAGCCATGCACGGCAAGTATCAGTCCTGCTTTTCCGTCGAGAAATCCCCTGCGGAGGAGATAAATTTTTATAAACCGGGCCAGTCCGTGTCCCAGAGCTGTGGGCAGTCCGCCTGTGTAGCCTTTTTCCCGGAGTTCTTTGGCGGCAACGGCCGTGTAATAATTTATTTTATCCAGATGCTCTCCAAGGTTGGCGTACGGATAATGAATAATATCTCCGGAAAGTTTTTCAGTCGGCCCCAGTGGGTGAAAAGAATAATGCGGACCGCTGACCTTTACTTGCATCCGTCCATTACGAAACAGGCGCAGCAAGCGGTCCGGGTACCAGCCGCTGTGTTTGAGAAAGCGGTCGAAGTAAAAAGAGCGGCGCGGGCAGTAATATCCCGCCAGAGTATCGGGGGCTGTTGTGAGGGCCGTTCGTACGGATTGGATAAGGAGCTCACTCGCTATTTCGTCCTGGTCCAGACTGAAAATCCAGGGCGTACGGATCTGTTCGAATGCAAAGGCGAATTGCGGACCAGGTCCTTCCCATGCACGGGTAAGCACGCGCGCTCCGGCTGCAGTGGCTATTTCGCACGAACTGTCCGTACTGTTCGAATCCACCACCAGGAGTTCGTCACAAAAATGCAATGAATCAAGACACGCCGCAAGATGCCGTGCGCCGTTATAGGTGAGCACGAGGCCGGTGATCTGTTTCATGCTGGTGTCTCCTGATACGACTCAGTCCAGGTGGATGTCATGCGTCTTGCCCCGCGTACGGTGAAAGGATAAAAAGCACACCCATGTGCGCACAGAAAAATTTTGAAGTCGCAGGCGCGGAAAACGGAGAACAGGTTTTCCGCCTGCACGTACCGCCGGGTCCGCCGCAGCGCCTAGATGTATACTGTAGCAAAGAATTGGTAAATGCGGATTTGACACGTGAAAAAATAAAAGAATTGATTAAACAAGGTAACGTGGTCGTCAATGGACGCACTTGTACCAGACCGAGCTGCAAAGTCAACGCCGCGGATGTTGTCGAAGTCTCCTATGTACCACCGAAAAATTATATCGAACCGCACGACGCGCCCTTGCGTCTTCTGTATCAGGATGCGGACCTGCTGGTTCTCGACAAACCTGCCGGATTGACCGTGCATCCCGCACCAAGCTGCCGTGAACTTACGCTGGTACACCGCCTGGTGTATCATTTTCCTGAAATTGCCGGTCTGGATGCGGACAGGCCGGGTATCGTGCACCGGTTGGACAAAGATACGAGCGGCCTGTTGCTGGTTGCACTGAATCAGCGGACCCGGCTGGCTCTGGCCAAGGATTTTGCCGCTCGGCGAGTTCACAAGGAATATCTGGCCATGGTGTACGGTATTCCTGAGGCCAACGGTATCTGCCGTTTGCCCATCGGGCGCCATCCCACCAAAAAAGTGCTTATGGCGGTTGTTTCCAAAGGCGGACGCGAGGCGCACACCGAATATGAAGTTCTTTACGCAGCTTCGAACAAGCTCTGGAGCCTGTTGCGCGTACGGATTTTCACGGGACGGACGCATCAGATACGCGTACATCTGAGCCACCTGGGGCATCCGATCATCGGGGACGCGTTGTATGCCCGTACCGCAGCCGCACCTCTGGAGGCGCCCGTTTATCTGGCTCGGCTGGCAAAACGCCAGTTGCTGCATGCCTGGCATCTGCAATTCGCCCATCCGCAAACCGGCCGGGAGATGGCTTTTTGTTGTCCTCCTCCCATAGATTTCAAACGGACTTTGTTTTTGCTTGCACGCCGCAGGCAACGGGTTGTGCTTACCGGTTTGCCCGGCTGCGGCAAATCCACGGTGCTGGGAGTCTGCCGGGAATACGGTGTCCCGACCATCTGTGCGGATGCCGTTGTCTCGCAGCTTTACGAACCTGGGGAGCCGGGATGGGATTTTATACGTAAACGCTTTGGTGCTGCATTTTTTTTGGGAGATGCCCCTGATGCGCAGGTGGATAAACGAGCGTTGTTTCTGGCAATGCGTTCGGACGCAGCCATACGCGAGGAGATCGCTGCAGCGATTCATCCTTTGGTCCTGCACAGTCTCGAATTGTTTTGGGATGAAACCCGGAATGAGCGCCTGGCCGTGGCTGAAATACCCTTGGTCCTGGAAACCGGATGGGGAATGGCCGCCGCGGATGTGATCGTCGGCGTATTTTGTCCGCAGGACACCCGAGTCCGCAGGCTTGCGGAATTGCGCGGATGGGATAGTGAAACCATTGCAACCATGGATTCCTGGCAATGGCCGGAGAAACGAAAGATGCGGGCCTGCAATCTGGTTGTGGACAACAGCGGCGGACTGGACGCCTTGCGACAACATTCTCTTTGGTTGCTGGATGCGTTGAAGTACGTACGGCGTTCCCGAATACGCAAACTGGCCGCGCACATGCATACGCTTTTTTCCATGGGATCGTAGTCTCTGGAATTTCTTATTTTCTGAACCAGTTGCCGAAGAAGGGGGCAGGGATCGAAGGGACGTCCGGCCAGGGATATCGAACGTCCCGCAACGATCCGTGGTGGGCCAGGGGATGGCCAATGGAGCTGAATGCCCGGGGGGAAAGGCCGGACACTCAAAGGGGAGATATCTTTCTCGAATAATTACGTGCTCTGAACACGTGTGTATCCGTTTATACAGTACGCATCGGTGGTTGTTGCCCGTTGCCATTTTTCATGCAGCCGAAGCGGTAGCGGCAACGTATTCTCAACTCAGTGCGTCAATATCAAGATGGCGTCCGCACGAGGGGCAGACAAACAGCCTGTTGCCTGAAAAGCACGAAATGAACCAGTAAACCGGCCGCCAGCCAATGGCATTACTGACGAATTGAACCTTTACCGCATGACCGCATTCGCAATATCTTTCCTGCATGATGGCCTCCAACTGTTCTGACTAAAAAAACTAAACTATGTTTATATATGTTAACTGAGAATGCAAAAAAAATTATCGGTATTCGCGGCAAATCCAGACGATTTTGCCGATGACCCGGACGGTTTCCAATTCATCTCCCTGGAGTACGATGGGCGAATAGGCCCTGTTGTCGCTCAGCAGCACCAGCGCACTAGGGCGTTTTTCCAGGCGTTTAACCATGACGGTATCTTCCACGCCCACGGCGTAGATGGCGCCCGCAAGGACGTTTTTTTGGGACTGGTCAATCAGGACGGTGTCGCCGGCTTTGATTTCCGGTTCCATGCTGTCTCCGAAAACTTCCATCAGTACCATTTCGTCCGGCCGTCCTTTGCGGTCCAGCCAGGGTTTTTGAAAGACCTGCGTATCGATTACTTCAGAGTCCACATCGAATGAACCGCCGCCGGCGCAGAGTCTGGCTCCTACTTTAGGCACTTCGAAATAATTGGCCTGCTGTTCGGGGAAGAACGACGAGCGAGCAATTCCGACGTCTCCTTGCTCCAACCAGGCTGGATCCAGGCCATACTCGCGAGTCAATCGCAGTATCCATTTGTCCGGGACCGCATTGCGTTGCTTTGCCTGCGTGATGGCCGATCTGTTGACGCCCAGCATCCGCGCAAGCTCCTGTTGCGAGCGTATGCCCAGCGCATGGCAGACTCTGTCGTAGAATTTTTCAAATTCATTTGGCATCAACACGGCTCCCTTGTGGTATTGTAGTCAACTTATGTTTAGTTTTATAAACTTAGCTGCGCGTTGTGTCAACTTTTTTTTATAAAAAAGCCGCCTCAGTTTGAGAAAACTGAGGCGGCGGTCAGACTACAAAGAAAAACGGCAGGACTTAACAAGCCAGTTTTTTGAAGAGATTGCAGGCTGCTTTTGAGAAAACGCAGCACAACATGCTTCAGGCCTGCAAAACTTTGTTGCTTTTCTGAATATTGAAAAGCGGTCCTGATAGTTTTTGCAGGGATGTTTATATTACAACATCTGCCCGGCTGCGATAAAACTCTAACAACCGGCGAAACTGGTTGCTTTCAAGAACAGGTTTATTCACCTTTTTTCTTGCGTTTTTCCCATAGACGCATGTCTTTCATCTTTTTACGGCGTTCACGTTGCAACGCCTTGCAGACCAGCGGTGTACCCTTTTTGTAGCCCCATTTTTCACGATATTCATCGGGCGTCAGACCGTATTTGGCAAGATGTTTTTTGGTAAGAATCTTAAAACTTTTGCCGGATTCAAGGCAGGTGATGGTTTTTTCTTTTATGGCCTTTTTGGGATCAATGGTTATCTCGGGCTTTTCAATGGATACCATCTCACCGTCATTAATACTCTTAATGCCATCCGCTAATTTTTTGACCATAGAAGTTATTTCTTCTTCAGACATATTACGCACGCTGGCTTGCGCCTTCACGATTTCCAAAGCTTCCTTGATATATGACTCCATTTTTAACCTCCAAGTTGTAGTACGCCTTGAGCCAATAGTATCTATATCCCACTTTTATGAGATGTCAAGCAATAGTTTCCAAATTGTCGAACACCTTATTACTAGTTCTGTCTAGATCGTTGCATATGTGCTTGAACTGTATCATTTGTTTTTGTGATTTCATAACGTTTGCAGCATGGTGCAAATTCTTATGAGTGCAAGTTGTTGATGGCCAGTATATGGGGTATTTAATCGTTATTCTGAATTTTCATTGAAAAATTCAGGCTTTTCTCACGGACATGATTGCTATATAGGGACTGGCTAGTGAGCGCGTCGTTTGCAATATACTATTTCACACTTTCAGGAAGTTTTTGATGTCAACCCGTTCGCGATTTTTTACACCGCTATCCGCACCTATTTACCTCTTTCTGATCACCATTGTAGCAGGTGCCGCCTTGCTGCATTTTTCCTGCTGTCTTCAGGGGGAAAAACTCTCCTGGCTGGACGCTTTTTTTACTTCCACTTCCGCCGTATGCGTAACCGGACTTACCGTTGTGGACACGGGCAGCCATTTTAATTTTTGGGGGCAGGGCGTTATTTTGACCTTGATGCAGCTTGGCGGCCTGGGCATCATGACGTATACCAGCCTTGTTTTTTATTTATGGAGGCACCGCGTCTCTCTTTTCGATCGTATCGCCGTTGGGCAGACGCTGTTGCATGATCCGGTTTTCAGGATTGGACGTTTCCTTTTTTTCGTTTTTTTAAGCACCTTTCTTATTGAAGTTGCCGGAGCTTTTTGTATTCGTCTTGCTGCGCCCGAGGGTTTTACGGTGTGGAGCGCAGTGTTTCATTCCGTATCGGCATTCTGCAATGCCGGCTTTTCTCTCTATCCCGACAGTCTTTACACCTGGCGCAATGATAATTGGATCAATCTTATTTTTATTGTTTTGATTACTCTCGGAGGACTCGGTTTTTCAGTTCTCAGTGATATCGGCAAAAGAATTAACGACATCATAGCACGTAAATGGAAAAAGACAACCAGTTTACGTTTGACTCCATTACAATTTCATACCCGTATAGTGCTCAGTACCAGTTTTTTTCTTGTAGCAGCCGGATTTATATTGATCTATGCCACGGAAGCATTGACGGACATCATATTTGAAAACAATTTGCACGAGGGGGTGCTTGTTTCCCTTTTTCAGTCCGTTACCTGCCGTACCGCCGGTTTCAATACCGTCAATATTCCTCAAATGACTAATGTGTCCCTCATTATCATGATTTTACTCATGTTGATCGGTGGTTCTCCTGGTTCTACTGCGGGTGGGATCAAAACCACTACGTTCCGTACAATATTAGCTTTTATCGGCGCACAGTTTCGTGGCAGACAGCAGGCTGTGATCGGCAACCGCGCTGTGGATGAGCCAACCTTGAACAAAGCCTTTATTCTGGTCGTTTTCACTTTTGCGATCGTTTTTACAGCCACCGTACTGCTTTGTTTCAGCGAAGCGGGCGGCAGACCACATACGGATTCAGCTGGATTGTTTTTGGAACTCTTGTTCGAATGTGTTTCTGCTCTTGCCACAGTGGGACTGAGCACGGGAATAACACCGCATCTGAGCGTGTTTGGGAAAATAATCATAATGCTTTTGATGTTCATAGGCAGACTTGGGCCGGTCGTTTTTATCAGCGTGCTGCAGAGCTGGCAAAAGCCCCCGCACTACGCCTGGCCCGAGGATAGTTGCATGATAGGATAAGCCTCTTGGAGCCTTGTATGGCAAAAAAATATGAAATTGGCGTTATTGGCTTGGGGCGATTGGGCTTTCGCCTGGCTCAGACACTGGTCGAGCTGGGGCACAAAGCCGTCGGCATAGACATCAATCCGGCCCGTATCAAGCGGGCGCAGGAAGTGCTGTCGCAGGTTTACATTGCCGATGCCACGGATAAGACCGCCATGCAGCAGCTGGGCATGGCGGATTTTTCGCACATTGTCGTCAGCATCGGCAGCTCCATGGAAGCCAGTATTCTGGCGACGCTCACACTCAAAGAGGTGGGCGTGCAGCAGATCTGGGTAAAAGCCCTGAGTGAGCAGCATGAAACCATCCTGCACAAGCTTGGTGCGGACCACGTGCTTTTCCCCGAGAGCCTTGTTGCGCAGCAGCTCGCGCACCGGCTGGTGATTCCCGGCCTGACGAATTACCTGGGCATGGGCAAAAGCATTGCGCTGCAGGAACGCAATGCGGAACAATGGGCCGGGAAGACCTTGCGCGAACTGAACTTTACGAACCGCAACAATATTCTTGTTGTGGCCATCAAAGGCAAAGGGGATTCGGATTTTACGTTTATTCCTAGCGCGGATACGCTGCTCAATGAAGACGATACGCTGGTGATTATCGGCAAAGAACAGGACTTGAGCGCATTATAGCAGCTTGCCTTCGGCTTTGAGCGGGCCTTCGCATCGCGCAAGCCCGCGTGATTTGACAATTCTTTCAGGCGCTGGATCTGAAAATAATTGTGCCCCCGTTCCAAGCCTGCTATCCTCAAACACATGAATGGTTCCACCGCGATTTTTTGCCTCCCGTTTTTGCAACATTCGCTGCACGCCCTGCGTGTTGCCGTTGTTGTGGCCGTATTGCTTGTTGTAACGGCTGGAAGCGGATTGTGCAGAGAACTCAAGGTTCGCTACGGGTTCCATCGCGAGTTTCCTCCTTTTTCCTTTGAAGATAATGGCCGGCCGGCCGGATTCGACATTGAACTGCTCCAGGCTGCGTTGCGCGAGAACGACATCAAGTTGTTGCTGCGTCCCATGCGTTGGGACAACGCCCTGGATGAGTTGGCGCGAGGCAGCATTTCCATCACTTCCGGCGTGGCAAAAACCAAGCGGCGTGAGATTTTGTTCAATTTCAGCAATCGTCCCTCGTCCAGGTTGTTCTGCCGTTTTTATACCTTGAACAGCAAACGTCTGGCCAATATCGACGCCTTTCGCGGGCGGCGCGTGGGAGTGGAGGAAAATTCCTATTACCAACGCCTGTTGGAAAGTTTCGGCGGGGTCAATATCAAACTTTTCAACCGCAAACTCGAAGGGCTCAGAGCCGTTCTCAACGGATATGTCGAAGCGTACTTCGGGGCGGATAAAATCACCGAATGGTACGTACGCAAGGACAAACTGAAGGGGATCAGCCCTGTTGGGCAGCCGTTGCGTGTGGTGCCGCTTTTTTTTGCCGTGAACAAGGATGAAACAGAGGTGTTCCAGAGGCTCAACAAGGGCCTGGACCGCATCTGGGACAATGGCGAATACGACAAGATCTATAAAAAATGGTTCCTGACCGACTTGGGCAAAGCGGATATCGAAACCATGGTCAAGGCTGCGAAAAAGGCTTTGTCCAACGCGTACGCGCCCTATTCGCAAGAAATCTTCGGGGCCGCCGTGCAGGGAAAAACAGGGAAGATATACCTGGGCTGCTGCATAGAAAACGGTTTGCCTTCTTTGACGGTAGGGGCGCTTCGCGTGGCAGTGCTGCGCGCCGTATCCGCTGGAGAAGAAGAATTTGTCAGCGCGGTGAAAGTCGACATGAATGGTCAGGCCGTGGCGCCCAATGCGGATGAACGCCGGGTGCTGCAGGAATTCGGTCGGGGTATTCAAGTGATCACGGAACCCAAAAAAGGCGAGTACCGCGTTCAGATGGTCGCGGAATTTTTACCTTATCCGGATGAAGTCCGCCCGGTACCGGTGCCTGGAAGCCGGTCGCAACCAAGCAGAGCCAACAGCCAGACCATGCGGGCGCCGCGAAGCTACCCAGGCCGTCCGCCCAATGATGCGAATTAGTTTCCCACTATAATACACCCCCGTACGGGGTGCGTGAGCCGCCGTGCGCGTCAAGTAGAATCAGGAGCCCGGATGGATTTCAAACTTTATTTTTCCAAGCAGGCCCGCAAGCCGACAGGTTTATTCGGCCGCTGGTATGCTCCGCGTGTCTTTGACAAAAAGAATCTCCCCTTGAACAATTTTATGTATACGGTCCTTGCAACCAAGGAAAACGATCGTCTGCTTGAACTCGGCTTTGGCACGGGATCCTTGATTCGGCGTATTGCGGATTCAGTGGATGGCGTGCGCGCCGAAGGCGTGGATTTTTCCAGGCAAATGTACGCCCTTGCCAGAAAAAGAAACCGGGCGCATCTGCGCAAGGGAAAGGTGAACCTGCAGATGGGGGATTTTGCCGAAGTGCCCTACGGAGCGGATTGCTTTGATGCGGTCTATTCCGTTAACACCGTTTATTTCTGGCAAGATCCCGAGAAGATGGTGCGAAAGATTTATCACATCCTCAAGCCCGGCGGGCGCATGCTTGTTGGCTACTATGACAGGGCGGATATGGAGCATACGGGCATGAGCAAAGAGATTTTTCAATTGTATTCGGAACAGGAGATGCGGGCTCTGCTGACCTCAAGCTTTGCGCCGGATGCTGTTTCCCAGGTGACGCATCATGGAGAGGGCAAGCCGTGCCAATGCGCCATAGGGACCAAGTAGGCCCTCTGATTCAAGGTCGCGGAGCCGCGAATAGATGACGCCTTACTTTTTCGCGTCCGAATTCGTTGACGCGTTGGCGGCCGCATTTTTCAACTGGTCCAGTAGTTCTTCCAGGTCAAAGTCATAGCGATTCGCCACATCCTCGATGCTGTCGAATAAATGCGTACAGAGCAGGCAGACCCCCGCGGAACCGTCATAGGATCTGAACACCGTTTCCGTGGCCCCATTCAGGCTTACCGCGTCCAGAAGGGACATCTCAGGGGTAAACGTGAGTTCCTTGGACATTACGCCTTCCTTTTCGTTAGGTTTCCGTCTCGCTAAGGGCCTGTTCCAGAGCGGCAGGGATCTGTTCTATCAGTTCCAGAATCTGGGAAGCCGGCGACGGCGCGCAGAGTTGTCCGGCCAGGCGGTTGGCTTTGGCAGCCGTCAGAGACGCGCGTATCAGATCCAGTCCGGCCTCGGTCAGACCGGCCACGATACCGGTAAGCGTATCGCCGGTGCCCCCGATGGCTTCCATGGCCGGAACGGAAGGCTCGGAAAGGGCGGCGCGAATGCCGGAACTGTCCGCGACATAATCGCTGGCCCCTTTGACCAGCAAGTGGTGCGCCGCGTTTTCATATTGGTAGGCACGCTGGATGCATTCGGGGGTTTTATCCTCGTCCTGCAGGATAAAACCGCGGGTGTAAAAGGGGTGGGGGGCGGTTTCATCCGCCAGAAAGGCCAGTTCGCCCACATCCGGGGTGAACAGATCGTATTCCGCTGCCTGGCCGCTCATTTTGGCCGCGTACATGAAACCGGCGTCCGCGATGAGCATGGGCCTTGGTACGCGTTTCTGGATGGCGAACAGCACGCGGTTGTGCCAATCCACGTCAGGCTGCAAATAGTGAAAGACCAGCGTGCTGGAGCTGTCCTGATCCAGGTGTTCGGCCAATTGTGCATAGAGCTCGCGACTGCCGTTGCCCAGTCCGATGTCGCCCGCGAGGTAGGCCTGAGGCGGTTCGCGTCCCATGACCTGAAGGGTTTTTACCGCCGCTGCCAGCAATGCCGGCGTGCCCCTGTTGATGGGGACAGACCTGCCTTCGAGCAGGATATTCCGCCCGTTGAGCATTGCCTCGCATTGCGTCACGGGAAAGGCCTCGTCAGGTACGGTTCCTATGACTGTGAGCACAGGCGCTCCATTTCGGTAAAAGCGAGTTCCAGGGCATAGCCGCAGAGCGTATGGCCGATATCGCGCGGACGCGGGGCTTCGGCGAGCCGTTTACCCACGAGTCTGGACGCCAGATAGGGCACATCCGGGCAACCGCCGCCGGAAACGTTGACAATGACCAGGTTGCTCTTGTCCACCACCAGTTTCATATTGGCGGCCCTGACCATGAGAAACTGCCCGAAATCCCGGATATTGAAAAGATCCACAGGGCGCAACAGCGGGCTGCTCACCGGAACGACGTCCAGCGGCGGGTTGTGTTCCTGTTCCAGGAGCCGGATAACATGCAATTTTTCCATCAGGGAAAATTCGATGACCAGATCGCAGCCCTTCTGGATTTCCGGGGGAGGCCCCATGACCTTGACATCCCAGCCGTTGGTCTTCAGCGCTTTTTCCGCTCTGATGACTTCGCTGGTGTTTTCAAAGACCAGAAGGCCTCGCCCCCAGGCGTCATATTTTGCAGCAGGCTTTTTTTTCCATTTGAAAAAATTGAGCATGGCAAAGCATCAGTCGCTGTTTATGGTCAGGTGGTATTCTCCTTCCGTTTCCACCAGGTTGGTCACCTTCCATCCTTTGCTGGCCACGGCCCGCGAAACGTTTTCCTTGGAGGCTTCTGTGTCCACCAGGACAAGCAGCTCACCCGAGCCCATTTGACTGATTTTGTTCAAGGTGTCCAATACGGGTTGCGGACAGGACAGACCGCGTGCGTCAACTGTTTCACTCATGAGAATGTCTCCTTGCGATTATGCGGCGGCAGTAGCGGTACTGGCAACTGCTGCCGCGGCGGAACCTCGAAAAAGAGTGTTGCCGATCAAAGCGAAGCTTGAAAGCTGCTGAACGTTTACCGCCTCAGGCCGATTTTTTGCTCATGAAAAAGCCGATATACAGGCAGACAAGCATGCCCACCACCCAGGCGGCAATGCCGTGGGGGCCGAGCCCTTTGGGTGAGCTGGCCAGGCCGAAGTTGTGAGCGAATGCGGCACCGGTGATCATGCCGAAGACAAAAATCGCGGCGTCGCCATCTCCTTCGCCTGCCATGAACAGCTGTCTGCCAGGGCATCCGCCGGCCAGGGCAAAGGCCAAACCTGCCAGTACCATGCCCGCGAAGTTCCAGAAAGAGAGCGTGTGGGCCACGGGTTGGCCTGCAAACCCGACTTTTGTTTGTCCGAGAGCCAGGCTCACGACCAGGGCCGCGGCGAACAGGGCCAGGACGCCGGAAAGCAGATGGCCGGAGCGGAACAGGATGAAGTCACGGAAAGCGCCCATGGTGCAAAAGCGGCTGCGTTGCGCAATATACCCCACGGCCAGGCCTACGAGCAGAGAAAGAATCAGGGGCGCATGCATGGCGCCGGGACCTTTGACGCTGTAGAACAGCACTCCTGACTTGGGTTCGCTGGCCACCTGCGGATAGATGAGCATCAACGCGAGAAATCCGAGCATGACCAGCGGCATGAGCAACCCGGCCGCTGCATGGGTCTTTTGCGTACGCCCGAGATTGTACCCTGATTTGAAAAACAAAGTGCCGATGAAAATGCCCACGATGAGGCCGAGAATGCCGAAAATGGCATTGAGGTCGCCGGCTGCCAGACGCAGAATGGCGCGCCACGGGCACCCCAGAAAGATCAAGGCGCCGATCATGGCGAAGATCCCGAGAATGAACCGGACAATGGGAGCGGAACCCAGGCGAGGCCGGTAATCCTTATGCAACAGGGCAGCGATCAAAGCGCCCAGCACGAAGGCGATGATCTCCGGACGCATGTACTGCACTACCGCGGCCCGGTGCATGCCCAGGGCGCCGGTGATATCCCGCTCGAAGCAGGCAACACAGATGCCCATGTTGCCCGGGTTTCCCCAATATTGCAGCAATGGGGCGAATATGCCGATGAACAAGCCTACCGAGATGATACCCCAACGCGATGCGAAAAAGTTTTTCATGGATTTGATTTCTCCCGTGTTGCATGTCCGGCTCGAATGGGATGACGAGCAGTAAGTGTTTCAAGATTACGCTAAATTTATCTAGATAATCAAGGAGCTATAGAAAATTTAAAGGGAGGACAAATTGATTTATCTTATAAGATGTAGCAAGTTGTATAGATGTCGACTATGGCAGCGAAAAATGTGTTGTCTTTTAGTACGCCTAAATAACTTAGGTTGTATTTTCTGGGTATTAGTGTGTATTGAAATGGTTTTTATGTGTGGCAAGATAAGGAGACTCACTGCTGCTGCTGATAAAAAACAGCAGGAGCAGGAACGGGATAATTATCAATATCAGGATGATGCTGTAGTTCAGGCTGCGTTTTCCCGTGGCTTCAAGCTCTTTTTCCAGTTCTTCGACCAGATCCGGTTCAATTTCATTTGTCGGAACCAGTTCCGAATCAGTGTTCTGTTGCTGGTTCCGTACGTCCGTGCGTTCGTCCATGTTTCCCCCCCTGGCAAAAAAAGTTTCGTTTGCGCAAAAACTCAATTGCTTCAAGGTCACATAATACAATATCAGGATTTTGTGAAATAAATTAGGTATAACATTTGTAAAATTTTCATACGGATAACACGTATCATTTCTTTTTTTTTTGTGTTCTTTGGCGTATGGGTATTCCTGGAGAAAAAATGTTTTCAATACCCATTATGCTTTTTTCTTTTGCTCTGTCCGCCACAGGCGCATCGCCTTTGCAAGGGAAAGACGGTTTATTGGTTCATGACGCAGTCGATACGGGGCAGGCGTTAGCCTTTTGCGTATCGACTGCTAACATGTGGATCGCATTGGCTGTTGGTTTTATCCTCGGCATCGGCGCCATGTATTGGATATTCAGACCAAGTATACACAAATTACAGGCTAAGAGGCTACACAAAAAAAAAGATGAAGCTCATGGGAAAGGAACTGCAGCAGCTTCCAATTCATCGGAACTGGCCCTGAATTCCTTTTCCCATTATCGCCAGTTGGTTCAAATGTCTCCGGATGCGCTGGTCGTTTTTGATCCGGAAGGCAGTATTATTTACATTTCTCCTCAAGGTTTCAGATTGTTAGGGATTAATTCATTGGAAAAAATCATTTGCACTCATTTCAGTCAATGGGTGGTCCCGGGGTCGAGAGAACAAGCCTTGAAGAATTTTGCCTCATTGATACGGAGTGATACGTCCTCGACCATGGCCTCCAACGATTATCAGCTGCTGCGTGCTGATGGAACAATCGTTTACGGGGCGTTTCATTCCGTGCTGCTGCATAATTCGGAAGGCAAGGTATTAGGCGTTCTTTCG
This sequence comes from Desulfovibrionaceae bacterium, assembly GCA_963677785.2. Lineage (GTDB taxonomy): Bacteria > Desulfobacterota > Desulfovibrionia > Desulfovibrionales > Desulfovibrionaceae. Next base: position 3,672,511 of record CAXXDH010000003.1, read on the forward strand.
AATATCAGAGATATAAGCGAAAGAAAGCAAATGGAACGGGAACTGCGCCAGGCCAAGGAAAAGGCCGAGGCTGCCAGCAGACACAAAAGCGAATTTCTTGCCAACGTGAGCCATGAAATACGTACTCCTTTGCATGGCGTTCTTGGAATGCTGCAGCTTCTCCAAGAGGCCGATCTTGATGCAGAAAATCACAGACTGGCAGAGGCCGCGTTGCATTCCGGAAAAAGTTTGTTGACCATTATAAGCGATGTGCTGGATTTTTCCAAGGTTGAAGCCGGAAAAATGGAGATCTGCGAAGCCCCTTTTTCCTTGGTGGAATTTCTCAATGAACTCAAAGTGTTTTTTGGCTCTTTAGCCGCGCAGGCAGGCCTGGAGTTGCGGGTTTCTCTGGATTCAAACTGCCCTGTTATTGTTGTCTGCGATCAGGCCCGGCTGCGGCAGGTCCTTTACAATTTGGTAGGCAATGCCTTGAAATACACGGAAAAGGGGGGAGTTACGCTGGACATACGGGGAGTTCCTCCTGATGCGGGGCAAAAGAATGGCGGACAGACCTGCGATTCGGCCAGGCTCCGTTTTTCCGTATCGGATACTGGTCCGGGAATTCCCGAGGAGGACTTGGAACTGGTGTTCGAGCCCTTTGTGCAACGGGCGCATTCCACCAAACAGGGAACCGGTCTCGGACTTTTCATAGCACGCCGGATAACCGGGCTCCTGGGCGGTAGCCTGCGGATGGAAAGCTTGGTCGGGCAGGGCACGGTCGTCAGGCTCGAAATCCCTTACCACTGTATTTCCTGGGATGAACTGCCCGCCGAAATGCGCTGTTGCACCTTGGAAGAGTGCAACAGATTTCCCGCTCAGACAGGGTTACGCATCCTGGTGGCTGAGGACAACAAGGTAAACCAGATATTGATCGAACGGATGTTGTTGAAGCTCGGACACCGGCCCGAGCTTGTGGATAATGGAGAACTGGCCCTGCAAGCGTTGCAGCAAAGCTCCTTTGACATGATCCTGATGGATATTCAGATGCCGGTGATGGACGGCTGCCAGGCCACCAGAGCCATCCGCCTGGGAAAAGTGCAAGGGGTGCGGAGGGATATTCCAGTCATCGCCTTGACCGCCCATGCCTTGAAAGGTGACAAGGAGCATTTTCTTGAGCAGGGGCTCAGCGATCATTTACCCAAACCCCTGGATTTGCGACTGCTGCGCAACGCCATTGCCAGGAGCATGCCGTCCAAAGCGTGAGAGATTCGTTTTGCTGATCGCAAAAGCTCTCAGTTTGCCGACCCGTTTTGCCGGGGTTGGGTCAATTTGAAAATGGTCGGTCCGGCGATACACGAGATCAGCGCCAGGAGCACGATGGAGTCCTTTAGCGTGGCATTGATGAATCCCTGCTGCACGCCGATGGCCGCCGCTGCCACGATCAGGCTCAGGCGGGAGGACAGCAGCGCCCCGGCCCGTAGCCCGCTTTTCAGGTCCATGCCCCAGAGCGGGAAAAGCATGCAGGGAATGACCTTGACCGCGACCGCCGCGGCCAGAAGCCCCAGGGTGAAGACCATCCTGTCCAGCCGCAAGGCATTGCCCAGATCGAATTCCATACCCACGTAAATGAAAAACAGCGGGATGAGAAAACCGTATCCGATGGCGGAAATTTTTGATTCCAGTTCGGCTTTTTCCCGAAATACGAAGGAGACAATGCAGCCGCCCAAAAATGCGCCCAGGACTGGTTCCAGGTGAACCAGTTCGGACAGGCCGACAAATAGAAACAGCAGGGCCAGCGACAGTCTGACGCCCTCTTCCCCGGCCGTATCCGGAGTCAGCAACCGTTCCGCTTGTTGCGGATACCACCAGGCCAGCAGGCGCAGTCCCCAGAGCAATACGGCAAAGCCGACGAACAGCGGCAGCGGAGAAATGAAACGCCAGCTCAGTCCGTAGTTTTTCCATAAGACAAAAAAAGTGATGCCGAACAAGGTCAGAAAATCCGCCAGGGTGGAGGCCAGGAGAATGGTTTGTCCGAGCGGAGCCGACTGAATGCGCGACTCTCGCAGAACCGTCATCACCAGCCCCAGAGAGGTTGTGGAAAGTACAAGGGCCATGAATACGCCCTGGCCGAGCAGGGAAGAGCAACCCAGTGCGAGCACGAAGGTAGCTCCAAAGAGCACGAATTGGAAAATCAGGCGGCTGCCGCTTTCTCGCTGCAGCAGGCGGAAATCAATTTCCATTCCAGCCAGGAACATCAGCACCAGGAATCCGAGATGGGCCAGGAAAGGAAGCCAATCCCCTCCCAGGTTCAGATGCAGAAAACTTTTGCCCAGCACCACGCCCAAAAGGATTTCCACCACGGAGGCTGGCAGGCGCAACATCCGGCTCACTCCGGGTAAAAAGGCCACGGCCAGGGATATTATCAACAAAGAAATGGCTTGATCGTAATTCATATGCGTACTCTGCGGCGAGTGAAAGGCGCACTCCCGCCGGCTTATTCCGAACAAAGCCCCAGCGCTGCAGAAGCATTGCGGCTTTGCCCGGTAACAAAAACAGAATTCAGCCCGCCACCACCAGAACCGAGCATTCGGATTTGCGGGTCAGGTTTTCTCCGATGTTGGGCGAGATCAGTCCCTTGTCCGGGTTGCTGCTGCCCACGATCATCAGGTCATGCTCTTTGGAAAGCTCCACCAGTTCGCGTATGGGGTTGCCCTGGCGGACAATAATATTAAGAGCCACCTTGTGAATCCGGCCCAGTTCCTTGATCCGCTCCGTGACTCTGCCCACGCCTTCACCTTGCTCTTCGCCGCTCAGGAATTCGGGCACTTCCACAATGCCCACCGACAATTCCGACCCCAGCTGGCGTCCGAGATCAACGGCGATTTCAAAGGCCACCTCGGATTGGGGCGATCCGCTGAAAGGGATCAGGATGCGTTCGTAGGGAACCGTTTGTTTGGCAACCAGGATCGGGCATTCAATTTCGTGGGCCAGTCCCATCAGCGTTGGTTTTACCAGCTGGCTGAAAAAAGAGCGTTCCAGCGACGGCAGGACCACCAGTCCGTAGATTCTGTCCTTGGCCAGTTCCCGAATATGTTCGGAAATTTTTTCTTTGGCCGGTTTGGTCTCTATTTGTATTTCCTGAGACATTTCACCCAGATCTCCCTGCACGGCGGCCAGTTCCTGCGGGCAGAGCACGGTCATGATTTTTACCTGGGTGTTTCGCGAAATGTACATGCTTTCGGAAATCAGCGGCTTGTGATTTTTGGCCGCACTGTCGGTGATGGCCACGAGCAGGTTGGGGCCGTAGGCCAGGGGAAAATGCGGATTGCCGCATTCGAGCAGTTTGCAGACACGTTGGAAAATGTCGGGTTCGCCCAGAATGACCAGGCGGTCATCAGGTTTGATGACGGTTTTTTGTCTGGGAAATATCAGTTTGCCCTGGCGAAAGATGCCGCTCAGCCGGCTTTGGGGTTCGGAGAAATGGGCCGCCCGTTTGCCGAGGACACGGAAATGGTCCGAAGCCCGGACTTCGTATACGGCCGCGGGCCCGAGCATCATGGGCGTCACATGCATGCGCGGGTCCTGGAGATAGCGGTGGATTTTCTGGGCCAGAAAGGCGTTGCTGTGTATCACCTCCACCCCGAGGTCGGCCATGCTGCGCGCCGTGCTCGCCTCGCGCGCCATTGCCAGCACATGGGGAGCGCCCTTTTCTTTGGCGAACTTGGCCACAGCCTCGTTGACCGCGTCGCTGTCTGTCAGGGCCAGAACGTACTCATGCCGGTCTACTCCCGCATTGCCCAGAACAACCGGGCTGGACGCATCAGCGACAAAGGTTTTGCCCACATTGGGGAACATGCCCGCCAGTTCGTCCAGAACGAGCGGGTTGGGGTCGATGATGCTGACTTCCCAGCCGTCTCCAAGGCGCAGGAGTAGTTCTCTGGCCAAGCGACCGCCGCCGCATACCAGAACGTGGTACGAGCTGCCGTTTTTTAAGTCTGATGCCTGAGATATATTTTGTTGGTTGTCCATTTTTGCTCCTTTTTGTGCCCTGGTTCCGGATTATGGCACGTTAAGGAATCATTCGCATAAAATTGAACGACTTGCCAGTATCATTATGCAAAGCCGCCGTTTCAGGAAATCAGCCCGCCAAGGCGGACGACACTTGAATCTCTTGGCAGGGCTTTGTATAAGCCTCGGATAGCTGCACGGTACGGGCGGTTACAGTATTTTTCGCAGAACAGAAATCCGTGCGAAATCGACTTTGCCATAGCCATACGGAGAACTTATGACAACCGATACACACTATTCGCAACAGGCGGCGAAGATTTTGCGGACTCTGCGCGCCGCAGCACCGCTGGTGCACAATATCACCAATTACGTGGTCATGAATTTCAGCGCCAATGTCCTTTTGGCTCTCGGCGCATCCCCCATAATGGCCCACGCCAAAGAGGAAATGGAAGAAATGGCTTCCATTGCCGGGGCGGTGGTGCTCAACATCGGTACCTTGTCCACCCCGTGGGTCGAGTCCATGGTCCTTGCCGGAAAAACGGCCAGCGCCCTGGGCAAGCCTGTGGTGCTGGATCCGGTTGGTGCGGGGGCGTCCCGGATGCGTACGCAGGCCGCCCTGCGTATCATTGAAGAAACGGGTGTTGCCGCCATCCGCGGCAATGCATCGGAGATCCTCGCGCTGCGCAGTGCGGGGGCTCAGACCAAAGGCGTGGATTCCATGCACGGCGTGGATGAAGCCGCTGAGGTGGCCCAGGATCTGGCTGCTTCATGCCGGTGTATTGTGGCGGTAACCGGCGAAGTGGATCTGGTGACGGATGGAAAAACAACCCTGCACATCGCCAACGGCCATTCCATGATGCGTCTGGTTACCGGCATGGGGTGCTCGGCTTCCTCCGTAATGGGAGCTTTTCTTGCTGTGGAAAAAAACCGCCTTGCCGCTTCGGCGGCAGCATTGGCCTGTTTCGGTCTGGCTGGAGAAAACGCTTTGGCAAAGACCCAGGCGCCTGGAACGTTCGGCATCGCATTTATCGACAGCATTTACGAACTTGCGCCTGAAACCCTTGCTGCAAAAGCTGGCATCCGTATTGCTTGATGGTATATGGATTCGTGGTCCGGTCATCCGGCGTGTGACGGTTTTTTTCGTTGCGTAGGGCGTCCATGACGGATGATATTAACTATAAGCAGGCTTCATTCAAGCCGCTTATGCTGCGTGCTGTTTTATCCAGGGGCCGGACAGGCGCAGATTTGCAACTTGATCCTGCGTAACATTTTCTTTCACAACAGGAATTCGATCATGCTCACTACGCTTCTTCTTTATGTGGTTCTTGGCGCGTTTGCCGGTGTCCTGGCAGGGCTTCTGGGTATTGGCGGCGGATTGGTTATTGTTCCCATGCTGAATATCGCTTTTGAATGGCAGAATTTTCCCAATGAGCACATTCAGCATATTGCCCTGGGCACGTCCATGGCGACGATCATTTTCACGTCCATTTCCAGCATGCGGGCGCACAACAAACGCAAGTCCATCAACTGGAAAGCATTCTGGCGGATTACGCCCGGCATTCTCGTGGGCACGTTTTTGGGCGCCTCCATCGCGGCGCTGCTGCCCACCGGTTTTTTGAAGGTCTTTTTCGCCCTCTTCCTTTACTATGTGGCAACACAGATGCTCCTCAGCATCAAGCCCAAAGCCACGCGCCATTTGCCGGGCAAGGGGGGAATGATTGCCGCGGGTGGTGGCATCGGCATTTTTTCCGCTTTGGTGGGCATCGGCGGTGGCACTTTGTCCGTGCCTTTTCTCACCTGGTGTAATGAAAGCATCCATATGGCCATCGGTACGGCGGCCGCCATCGGCCTGCCCATTGCGCTGGCCGGGTCCACGGGGTACATCGTCAACGGCTTGTCCGCCCAGGGCGTACCCGGCCCGCATCTGGGGTTTGTCTATCTCCCGGCATTGTTCGGCATCATCGTCACCAGCATGTTGACCGCGCCCTATGGCGCCAAACTTGCGCACAGCCTGCCGGTGGGCAAGCTGAAGCGGATTTTTGCCATCTTGTTGCTGCTAGTGGGTACGCGCATGCTTTTGAGCGTTTTTTAAACAGTCACTTTATCAATGAGATACTCCGGCGCGTTTTCCGCCGGAAGTTTGCAACCCCGCCGGGAATCGGATTCTTCGGCGGGGTTTGTGCGTACGGGGGATTTCTGCTAGTTTTCACGGATAGTAACAGGTGCTGTAACAGAACTTGCGAAAACCTTTTTGATGCATGCATGGAGCTGGGCAGGCTCTTTTGGGGCGTATGGCAACCACGCTTTTTTATGGACTGAGAAAATTTCAGGAATGCATATGACTCAAGAGCAGGCGGGTTTTTTTGATTCTCCGCACCGTCGCTACAATCCTTTGGGCGACGAGTGGGTCCTGGTTTCGCCCCACCGTACGAAACGGCCTTGGCAAGGGCGTCAGGAGACCCCTTCGAAGACCGCGCTGCCGCACTATGAGCCCGGATGTTACCTGTGTCCTGGCAATACGCGCGCCAACGGACAGCTGACGCCGGAGTATGCGCAAGTCTATGTTTTTGATAATGATTTTGCCGCATTGCTGCCGGATGGCGGATTGCGGAATGCAACAGACGACCCCTTGTTTCGGGCGGAAGCGGAGAGCGGGGTCTGCCGGGTGATCTGCTACAACCCGCGCCATGACCTTTCCATGTCCTTGATGACTCCCGAGCAGGTGTTGCCTGTGGTTGCGGTCTGGCAGGACGAATACGCGACTCTGGGAGCCAGGCCGGATATCGGCTATGTGCAGATATTTGAAAACCGCGGCTTGCTGATGGGCTGTTCCAATCCGCATCCGCACGGACAGATCTGGGCGACGCGTTCGGTGCCGGACATCCCGGCGCAAGAGGATCGTTGCCAGACGGACTGGCTGCTGCACCAGGGCGAATGTTTGCTCTGTGCGTATCTTCGCCGCGAATTGGAAAACGGCGAACGGATCGTGCTGCAGAATGCATCCTTTGCGGCCCTGGTGCCGTTCTGGGCCGTATGGCCTTTTGAAACCATGGTCCTGCCCAAGCGGCATACGGTTTCGCTTGCTGATATGACATCGGACGAGCAGGCCGACCTGGCCTCTTTGCTCGTGGGACTGACCGTTCGTTACGACAACCTGTTTCAGACAGCGTTCCCGTACTCCATGGGCATCCATCAAGCGCCCACAACAGGCGTCGAGGCCGACCACTGGCACTGGCACATGCATTTTTTCCCACCATTGCTGCGTTCGAGCACAGTGAAAAAGTTCATGGTGGGGTATGAGATGCTGGCCATGCCGCAGCGCGATCTGACACCGGAGAGTGCTGCCGCGCGTCTGCGCGAACTGTCCGAAATCCATTACACGCGTACGGGAGCCTAATCATGCGCTTGCAAGAGGCTCTGGATAACAATGCTTTTGACCAGGAGCTTGCCGCACTGTACGGCGAGGCAGCGCTGGAGTCACAGCGCAAACGTTTCAACCGGCTGATAGAGCGGTTTCGTACGCGTTGGAATTGCGAACCCGAGGCCATTGTGCTGGCGCCGGGGCGGACCGAGCTGGGCGGCAACCATACGGACCATAACGGCGGCCACGTCCTGGCGGCCGGGGTGCATCTGGACCTGGCAGCCGCCGTACGGCGTACGGACGATGCTGTGGTTCGCCTCCATTCCGAGGCCGTGCCTGATCCCGTTGAGGTGGCCCTGTCCGACCTGGACAAGCGGGATGCGGAGCAGGGCGGTTCTACTGCCCTGGTGCGGGGCGTTGCCGCTTATCTGCGGCAAAAAGCGCGTACCTTGGGAGGGTTTTGGGCCGAGGTTGATTCCACGCTGCTTATGGGCGCGGGGCTGAGTTCGTCCGCAGCCTTCGAAGTATTGATAGGGCGCTGTTTCAGTTTGTTGTATAATTCTGGCCGGTTGACGGACCTGGAGGTTGCGGCGGCCGCCAAATACGCGGAGAATGTCTATTTCGGGAAGCCCTGCGGATTCATGGATCAGCTATCCAGCGCAACGGCCGGCGTTTTGCTGATTGATTTTGCCGCGCCCGAACAGCCGGAAGTCAAACAAGTCCGGGCGGATATTTCCGGCGCCGGGTACGAGCTGGTGGTGGTGGATACGGGCGTCAGCCATGCCGACCTGACGGATGATTACGCCTCCATCCCGCGCGAGATGCATGCGGCCTGCAGGGCTGTGGGCGTGGAGCGCGCCAGGGATCTGACTCCGGACCTGCTGCGCGAGTTGATCGTCAAAGCCGGGCAGGCGTACGCGGAAGTCGGAGCACGACCCCTGCTGCGGGTGCTGCATTTTATCGAGGAAGACAAACGAGTCCTGCGCATGGCGGATGCCCTGGAACAAGGCGATTTTGCCGCTTATTTGGCGCTGGTCAATGCCTCGGGGGATTCCTCCTGGATGCTTTTGCAAAATTGCATCAGCCTGGCAGCGCCCCTGGAACAACAGATTCCACTGGCTCTGTCCGTGGGCCGTCTGGTGCTCAGAGGCCAAGGGGCCTGCCGCATTCATGGCGGTGGATTTGCAGGGACCATCCAGGCTTATGTGCCGCGGAGGCTGGTTGAACCGTATCAGGAAGCCATGGAGATGCTTTTTGGCAAGGGGAGTGTGATCCCTTTGCGTCTTCGAGTGCATGAATGTACCTGCCTGTGTTTGGATAATTTATTTTAACCATCTGATATATTGAAAGAAAAAAAATTTAAAAAAAGGCTTGCTTTTCTTCTGTCAGATACGTAAAAAAGTCTTCTTCCGGGCCGAAGTGGTGGAATTGGTAGACACGCTAGGTTCAGGGTCTAGTGCGGGTTTCCGCGTGGGAGTTCGACTCTCCCCTTCGGCACCACCAAATTTCCGGGGTTGTTTCTTACAAGAAGCAACCCCGTTTTTTTTTTGTTCTTTCCGACAGATACATTTATTGAGCCATCAAAAGCTTGCTTTTTTTTCTTCAGATGCGTAGAAGACTTTCTTCCGGGCCGAAGTGGTGGAATTGGTAGACACGCTAGGTTCAGGGTCTAGTGCGGGTTTCCGCGTGGGAGTTCGACTCTCCCCTTCGGCACCACCAAATTTTGGGGGTTGTTTCTTGAAAAGAAGCAACCCCCTTTTTACTTTGGTGCGTACGGCAGGCAAAGGGGTAGGGCAAACGATAGGAAAACTGTCTCCTGCGTATATTCAACATGCTAATTTTATTGTCATAATGAAGTCGTCATAAAAAGCGCTGGACAGTGGAAACTTTTTTTAGGTGTCCGGCAGATAATTGGCGAGGGAATGGATGCGCTCAAAAGTTCGGGTCGTTCTGATCGATAATTATGATTCGTTTACGTACAATGTCGTCCAGTACCTTAAAATGCTTGGTCATCAGGTTCAGGTTGTGCGCAACAACAGGATCGACGTTCCGGGAATTGTAACACAACGTCCTGATTGTCTTGTTGTTTCGCCGGGACCCAAGGCTCCCGCTGAAGCCGGTGTTTCTTTGGCTGCCATTCGTGAACTCGGAAACCAGCTGCCAATACTGGGGATTTGTCTCGGACATCAGTGTATCAATGAAGCGTTCGGAGGACGGACCATCCGTGCTCCTGCGGCCATCCACGGCAAGGTCAGCCCCATTTTTCACAACGGCGAAGGCATTTTCGCAGGTTGTCAGGATGCTTTTGGGGGCGCGCGTTACCATTCACTCATGGCCGATCCGCTCCATTTGGGAGAGGGATTGGTAGTGACGGCCCGGACCGCCGACAATGTGATCATGGGCTTGCGGCATAGGGAACTGCCCATTGAAGGAGTTCAGTTTCATCCCGAATCTTTTTTGACGGAGCAGGGGATGTTGATTTTCTCCAATTTTTTTGCATCGTATTCAGGATAAGCATGGGCAAGACTATCTCATACGCTGTTCGCCTTTTGCCACTGCAAGGCGATGATTTTTACAAGCTGTCCCATCACTGCCACAGCAAGCCTCATTTTGCCTTTCTCGACAGCAAGATGACGGAAAGCAGCTATAGCCGGTATTCTTGCTTTTCTTTTGCTCCTTTCGCGGTTGCCAGAGTAACCGGATCGGAAACCACGGTGGAGTGGTGGTCCGGCAGGCATGAAGCATATCGCGGGAACGCCTTTGACATTCTGCGTACGGTGACTGGCCCGTTTCAGGCCGGTTGGGCTGAACAGCCGCCCCAGGCAAGGGAATTCTTTTCGGGCGGCTGGATCGGATACCTGGGGTATGAACTGCGTCATCAGCTTGAAGAGCTGCCTGCCCAGGCGCAAGACGATACGGGTATTCCCCATGCCCTGCTGGGACTCTACAACTTCGCTCTGGTTCTGAATCATCGCAATGGGCAGGTTTCTCTGGTTCATTATCGCCCCAACGTTCCCTGCGCCTGTCCCGAAGTGGAAACGCTGGAAGCCGAACTCATGACAGCGGCAAGCCATGCATACGATCCTTTGGTAGAAATACAAGCCTTGTCTCCGAAAGAGTGCGTTTTCAGTTTGTCCCGCGAGCGTTATATTGATGCGGTACGGCGTATACGGGAATACATCCTGGCCGGAGATATTTATCAGGCAAATTTTACACAGCGTTTTTCTGTGAACCTGTCGGGGCTATCGCCCTGGGAATTGTACAACAAGCTCATGCAGGTGAATCCCGCACCCTTTGCCGCGTATCTGGACTTCGGCGACGTAAAGGTATTGTCGTCTTCCCCCGAAAGGTTTGTTTTGGTGGAGGGCCGCAGGGTGGAGACGCGTCCCATAAAAGGGACCATCCGCCGGGGCGCGACTCCGGAAGAGGACCGCGAACTCCGGGAGTGGTTGCGCAACAGCCAGAAAAATCGTGCTGAGCTGGCCATGATCGTGGATTTGATGCGCAACGATATCGGCAAGGTATGCAAGACAGGATCCGTACGCGTCCTCGCCTTTCCCGAAGTCGAGTCGTATCCCTCTTTGCATCACCTGGTGTCCACTGTGGAGGGGGAGCTCGAAGAGGGCAAAGACGTCTATGACGTGCTCAAGGCAACATTTCCCGGCGGATCCATTACCGGCGCTCCAAAAATTCGTTCCATGGAGATAATCGATGAACTGGAGCCGGTGACGCGCGGCGTATATACCGGAAGCATAGGGTACCTGGGGCTTAACGGAGTGTCCGATCTGAATATCGCCATCCGTACCATTGTTGTAGCCGACGACACGGCGTATCTTGGCGCAGGAGGCGGCATCGTGATGGATTCGGACCCTGAGGACGAATATGTGGAATCCCTGCTCAAGGCTCGCAATCTATTGCTGGCCCTGGGGATAGTGACCTCCTGAAGCGAGCAGGTAAAACACGGGGGGTGAAATGATCATTTGGCACAATGGCGTATTGCAGTCTGCGGATCACGGGTGCGTGGCGCCTGCGGATCGTGGTTTTACTCTTGGAGACGGCCTGTTCGAAACCCTGCGTGTCCAGGAAGGACGCATTTTACGCTTGGACAGCCATCTCAGACGCCTCGAATCGGGCGCGGCGATTCTCCACATCGAGCTGCCGCAACTGGATTATCCGGAAATTTTTGCAAAAACTCTGGAAGCCAATGGCTTGGTCAATGCTGTTCTGCGGCTTACAGTGACGCGAGGAATTTCTACCCGGGGGATCCTTCCCGCAATGACCGTCCGCCCCACCGTCATGGTTACTGCGGCTCCTCCGGCGCCTCCTTTGCCCCCAGCCAGATGCATTGTCGCCAGCGTGACGCGTCGCAACGAATATTCGCCTCTTTGCGGGGTCAAGTCGCTCAATTATCTCGACAACATCCTTGCGCGGTTGGAAGCCGGGGAAAAGGGCGTTGACGAAGCTTTGCTGTGCAATACGCAGGGGCATGTTGCAGAAAGCACCGTGGCCAATCTTTTTATTGTGACCAAAGAAGGGAAAATTCAGACTCCGCCTTTGCAGGACGGCGCACTTCCAGGCACCATGCGTGAGGAAATACGCACATGCGTCCCTGTTCAGGAGGCCAGCCTTACTGTGCAGCAACTCCGGAACGCCGTCGAAATTTTCTTGAGCAACAGCCTCGGAATTCGGCCAGTGGTGGAGTTGGATGGCAAGCGATACGACATTGGTCCTGTGACTGAAAAATTACGGACGATGCTTTGAACACAATCGTGCCCAGTGGATTTGCCAACTCCAACAACTGGTAACTGGTTTTGATCTTTGATATTTTCGCTGGTGGTTTGAAAAAAGAGTCCTGATCTGTACGTTTGCATACTTTCAGCTGCAGCAACTCCATCATTTTTGGGATGAACCCGCCGATTCTGGATTTAAACTTCAGAAAAGCTACCAACAAGTACAGGATCATGGCTACGTAGATTTGTGACAGTACGGGTTTTTTTTTGATGCCCCTACGAAACGCTTGATTGTGAGGTTCTGCTTAATCAGCAGACAACCTTTTTTCTTTGGTACGCCCGGCATGACGTATTAAGAAGACATCCGGCATGCAGTTTACTTAAAGTCTAAAATTTTTCTAAACTTTTTAGATGAAACAATCATATGACTTCACAGAACTGCCGGATAGTTTATGGGAAAAAGCCGAACCACTTTTAGAACCCTTCAAGCGCAAGCGTTCGGGTGGCAGCCCGGCAATGCCTTTTAGAAGCATCTTGAACGGCATTATTTTTCGCCTCAAGACAGATTGCCAATGGAATATGATTCCAAAATGTTATGGTTCGAAAAGCGTTATTCATGAACAGTATCGCCGCGGGGTAAGTGCTGGAGTTTTTGATCAGATTTTGATGCTTTGCTTGCAAGAATATCAAGACAAACAAGGACTTGAGTTGTCATGGCAATCCATGGACGGCTCTTTGATCCAAGCACCGGTTCTCACAAAAAAAAGAACAGAGTGAAGGACTCGGAAGCAACCCGACAGACAGAGGAAGAACGGGAAGTAAGATACATTTGCACGTTGATCAAAAAGGAATACCTCCGGGATCAGTAGCAGTTGGCGCGAATTTACACGATAGTCGACTTGTTGGGTACCCGGTATTGCCGCTATTTGAGTAGTTTTGAAACATCAGTAAAGTTAGCGTGTGCAATTATTATTTTCAGAAAAATCAAATAAAAGGGATCTGCGCAATCACAGCAACTACCATGCCGGATGTCTTCTTAGAACCAATTCTAAGATGCGTTTTCCCTGGCTTGCATGTCTTTGCCCCTGGAGCTAAGAAGTGACAAAAAACAGTGTGGCTTAGACTGAAAGTTGAAAAGGATTTTTTTGGTGATTATCGATATTTTTGTATCTGCTTTGTGGAACGGAAGCAGGCCTTCCGCCAGCGGTCAGTGGATGGCCTGGCCTTTTACGGATTACGGCTGGACTGCGGGCTTTTGGCCCATAGTTACGAAAATTTTGTTTATGGGAGTACTCTTTGGGGCTATTGCGCTTGTGCTGCGCCTGCTGTTTGGCCCCAAAGGGCCATTGCGCGGGGCAGGCTGGGAGACAATGCAGGAAGCCCGTAAGAGAGAAGGCCGCGAACAGGATGGCGAAGCCTGCTCCCCTGGCGCTGAACAGGATGAGACACGGAAGAACAGCAATGGACAATAATGAATTGGATGAAAGTAAGCGGCGTTTTCTTGCTTTTGCCAACAGTCATTTGAACGGCAATAAAGAAGATGCGTATCATATTGATCTGAAAAGGCAGCATTCTTTTGACGTACTGGAAAATGCCAAAGCGATTGTCGCCAGCCTCAAAATGTCCCTTGAGGATGAGCGGTTGATTTTGCTTGCGGCTCTGTTTCACGATGTGGGCCGTTTTCCGCAATATGTGCGCTACAAGACTTTTCTTGACCGTAAATCCAAGGACCACGGCATATTGGGTACGATTGTTCTTGGACAAGATGAACTGCTTCCTCCGTTGGCGCCGGAAGAACGTCGTTTGGTACGCGCCGCTGTCGCAATGCACAATCGCAAGGAAGTTCCCCAGCAAATTTCCAGCCGACTGCGACAGATAGTTGAGGTGGTGCGGGACGCTGACAAACTTGATATCTATCGCGTGATGGTCGCCCATTTTTCACGTAATCCCGAGGACTTTCCCGTTGTTACATTGTACGCGAAGGACGACCCGGATGCGTATACGCAGGACGTTTATGATGATGTGCTCAATGGAAAGAAAGGTGATTATAGTAAAATGGCCTATGTTAATGATTTCAAATTGCTGCTTTGTGGATGGGTCAATGATTTCAACTTCAGGGCAAGCAGACGTCTCGCCCATGAACGCGGACTTGTTCAGGATCTTCTGCAAACGCTGCCGGACTATCCGGAGATGCGGGAATTGAGACGCGTTGTAACCCAGCGTCTGGTGCAAGATCTTTGATTTTCGACATGCTATATTCAGATGGGGCATCTTTTTTCTTTCTCGGAAAAATCAGATGCGGTTGCCAAAAATGAGGAGAGAATTCGTGGAAACCAGTAAAACTGCCGCAATTAAACCTTTTTACGCTATGGATGTGTTGGAGCGCGCCCAGGCCATGGAACGCGAGGGTGAACAGATTATTCACATGGAAGTGGGGCAGCCGGATTTTGAAACGCCCCAACCCATCAAGGACGCCTGCGTCAAGGCTTTGGAAAACGGGCATACGTCCTATACGCACAGTCTGGGGATAATCGAACTGCGTGAAGCCATTTGCGCGCATTACTACGACAAGTACGGCGTCTCCGTACATCCGGATCAAATTGCCGTGACCAACGGCACATCGCCGGCCATGCATCTGGTTTTTTCAGCTTTGTTGGAGAACAATGACGAGGTGATCATTTCGGACCCCCATTACGCCTGCTATCCCAACTTCGTACGTATCGGCTGTGGCGAACCGGTTCTCGTTCGCGTGGAGGAGGCCGATGCCTTTCAGTTTCGTATCGAGGCCGTTCGCGAGGCCATGACCGAGCGGACCAGGGGAATATTCATCAATTCTCCTTCCAACCCCACCGGCACGGTATTGAGCGGCGAGCGTATGGCGCAGCTGGCGGAATTGGATGTGCCGATTATTTCAGACGAAATCTATCACGGGCTGGTGTATGAAGGAGAGGAGCATAGCATTCTGGAGTATACGGACAATGCCTTTGTCCTGAACGGTTTTTCCAAGGCATACGCCATGACCGGCCTCAGGCTGGGCTACCTGATAGCGCCCAAACCTTATATGCAGGCCATACGAAAGCTTACGCAGACGCTGTACATTTCGACCAATTCCATTACGCAATGGGCCGGTGTCGCCGCCTTGACCCAGTGCCAGGAGGACGTACGCCGGATGCGCGATATTTTTAACAAGCGTCGCCGGTTTATCATCGATCGGGTCAAGGAACTCGGCCTGGGGTTGCTGACGGAACCAACGGGCGCGTTTTATGTGTTGGCCAACTGCAAGCACGTGAATGAGGATTCCTACAAGCTGGCTTTTGAAATTCTGGAAAAGGCACACGTCGGCGTAACTCCGGGCATAGATTTCGGCTCCGGCGCCGAAGGCTATATCCGTTTTTCCTACGCCAACTCTTTGGAAAACATTGCTGAAGCCATGAACCGGCTGGAGGTTTTCTTGAAGGAACGTTGCGTCTAGCGCTTTTTCGCCTTGAAGCAAAGCTTACATCTGAACACAACTTGGCTGAACAAGAGACTCTACGTTCGAAGACTTGCGAAGAGTCTCTAACGTGTCCCATTGTTTCAGATAAATGCATAAGAGCATCTAACCCTTTTCAAGGTTGAATGCTCTAATCCGCTTTCACGGCAATACACTCGATTTCCACCAGGGCATCGAGCGGGAGTTTGTTGACGGCAATGGTGGTACGCGCCGGTTTGTGCTCTCCGAAAAAGCTGGCGTATATCTTGTTCATGCCCTGGAAGTCATCCATATCTTTCAGATAAACAGTGGTTTTGACCACTGCGTCAGGGGTCATGCCCATTCCTTGGAGCACGATGGCGATATTTTTCAGCACGCGACGGGTCTGTTCCTGGATTTCCGTACCTTCCAGCTGCATGGTTTCCGGATTCAATGGGGTTTGGCCGGAGCAAAATATGAGTCTGCCGATGCTGACGGCATGGCTGTAGGGACCGATGGCTTCGGGGGCACCATCCACGTTGTGCGTTCGCATGGTCGTCTCCTTTGGTATTCGAGTGGCACCTGGCTGAGATAGCTCTATAAATCAAAAAGGGGTGATTGCACTGTTGCAGTGCCGACATAAACAATGCAAACAGCCACCATGTAGCTATTTAACGCAAAAAAATGCGTTTTGCCAAGAGAAATTGCCGCTATATCGTAGAAAAAGCGACGTTACGCAGCGTCCGTGTGGACAAGGCGTTTATGTTTTTTCGAATATAACAGAGCGCCGATAATGGCCGTAAAGGGAGCCACGGTAACCAGTCCGAAGCTTCCAACCAGGGTCTTGAGGACTTCCGCTGCCACGTAGATCAGGTTGAAGGTGTTGATCAGCGGAACTCCCTGGGCCATGAAGGCCATCAACAGGGTGATATATCCGCCCGAATAGGCCAGCAGCAGGGTGGTGGTCATGGTGCCGACTACGGCGCGACCGACGCTGATGCCGGAGCGCAGCCCTTCCCAAAAATTCATATCGGGTTTTTTGTTGTAGACTTCCTTCATGCTGGCGGCGACATCCATGGCCAGGTCCATGACAGCTCCGGACGCAGCGAGAAAGACTGCCGCCGTATATATTCGCGTGATGTTGAGATGGGCGAATCCCGAATAAAGCAGCGTTTCGGAAAAGGGCATCACTGCACCATGTACGTGCAGCAGGTTGGTGAAAAGAATCGACAGCAGGCAGCTGGTCATGACGCCGAGAAAAGCGCCCAGAAAAGCCACGACGCCCAAGAGTGTCGGCCCGGCTACCAGAAAAATAACCGCGAAGCAGAGCAACGCCACCAGGCCGATGCCCAGCCAGATGGGATCGTATCCGTCCAGCATCATGGGCACGGCTATCCGCCATAGGAGCATGCCCGTAAAGAGAAATGAGACCAGAGCCTTGAGGCCGGTCCACCCGCCGAAAGCGAGCAGCAGCACAATGAACATTCCCAGCAGGACGAGTTCCCAGCCAATTCGGTAGTGGGCCTGCGGGTTGGTGTACAGCAGCTCACCCTTGGGACTCACCGTAAGCACGACAAGCGCCGTATCGCCGGGAGAAAAGACCTTGTCCTTGTCCATCATGCCCAGCAACGAGTTGGTGCCTTCGAGTTTGCGCCCTTTGTAAGGACCGTCCAGAATCTCGAGTTCGACAGTTTGCTCGCCTTGTTTGACAATGCCGAATTGCTGGATTTCGCTGTTGTCGACAGACAGCACTTTACCGCGGCATTGCACGGCCATGGAGTCGACGCGATCTTCATAGCCCGTGGGGACACAATAGATTGCGATGGTCAGAACGAGAAAAATCAGCGTAAACAGAGCGTCACGTCTGGAAGGTCGGGATGCGTACATAGCGGTATCCTTGGAAAAGGCGACCCGGCCAGAACGGCCGGGTCGACTGAAACATATAGAGGATAAGGAGAAGACAACTTAGTTGGAAGCGACTTTGTCCAGAGTGAAAGAATAGACCTTGGGCTCGACACCCATGACGGCCATGATTTTTTTGGCGATGTCGGTGTTGTCATAAAAACCGTTGAATGTTTCCTGTCCCACGCCCATGGCGGAGGTGCCGACGGGAACACCCGTATGTTTGTACGACGTCCAGGCCATACCCGCATTATTGTTCAAAGCATGGGTGATTTCAACAGTCAAGGGATCGTATTCGCCGTAGAGCAGAGAGGTCATGGGATCTTCGGATTTGACCTTGTCGCCCTGCATGGATTGTTCGAAGCCTTTTTTCAAAGCTGCGACCTGGTAGGGCTTCAACACGGACTGGTCGGCTTTGGGATCGCCTTCGAACTTGAGTCCGAAGTATTCGGTGATAACCGGTTTGATGTCTTCAAACGTGGCTTTGTCGCCGTGGGTTTTCTTGAAATCGGCCATGACTTCGTCCGTGAATTTCTGGAAGGAGATCTTCTGGCCGTCGAGGATGTTGAAGAAGCTTTTGTACTTGGTGCCGGCAAAGCCCATGGTCAAACCACCACACTCGTGGTCGCCGGTGACGACGATCAGAGTTTCAGCGGGGTGTTTTTCGGCGAAATCCAGAGCAACCTGGATGGACTTGTCAAAAGAAAGGGTGTTGTCGATGGAGGTAACGGCGTCGTTGGCGTGGCAGGCCCAGTCGATCTTGCCGCCTTCGAGCATGATGAAAAAGCCTTTGTCGTTATCCAGCAGTTCGATGCCCTTGGTAAGAAATTCGTCCAGGCGGATGTCTTCAGGCGTCATGTCTATGACGTAGGGAAGCGCTTTGCCGTCGGGAAGATTTTTGTTCCAGGCCAGAACTTTACCGCTGTCTTTGTTCAGCTTTTCAAAGTCAGCCTTGTTGTCCACCACGGTGAAACCGTTCTTTTTGGCGATGTCGATGACATTGCCCTTGGGATTTTTGGATTTTTTGCCGTCCGGATCCTTGATACCGCCGCCGGCGAAGTATTCGAAGTCGCTGTTGGCCAGCTGCAGGGCGATTTCATAATACATTTTGCGGGTGGGGACATGGGAGTAAAAAGCGGCCGGGGTGGCATGGTCGATGGACACACTGGATATGATGCCGACTTTTTTTCCTTGTTCCTTGGCCAGCTCGGCAACACTTTTGATGGGCGTATTGTCCGGCAGCATGCCGATCCAGTTGATGTTGGTTTTTTCTCCGCAACCAATCGCCGTTGCGGCCGCGGCCGAACCGGTGATGAAACGGTTGGCGGCGGAAGTGGTGGTAACACCCTGGGCCGGCAGCTTATCCATGGCCATGATGTTGAACTTGCCGGATTTCATTTCAGCGGCCATTTTCTGGGGAAAACCCATGCCATCGCCGATGAACAGGAACACGTATTTTGCAGGTTTGCCTTTATACAAGCCCGTGCCCTGCGTTTCAGCCGCGAACAGCTGGCCGCCGGACAACACCATCAAAAACAAGAGCGCCAGGATAAGCGCCAATTGTTTACGTAAACAACGGATCATCGTGTTTCCTCCTCTAGGAAAGTTTTTGGTTCCTCAGTTAATGCACGTTTTCGTGTTACAGTTTAGAGGCAAAAAGGTGAAAGGTCTGTTTCGTTGGGGAGTTGTCATACGGGATTCGTGTGCTTAATCTGGCGACCTTTTTTCCCCTGTAAAAGGGAACCTGCAACAACACTATGTTGCGTCTTGTTTATCCTATCCGCGCGTGGCATAGTGAATGAAATATAACCTTCTTATCCAGGAAGAAAAAAAGCAAGGAAGTACGCTATGGATATTTCCGCTGCCATTGCAGCAATGAAAAAGGAACCGGGATTTGCCGAAAAGGTCGGCATGGTGTTGGTGCACAACGGCGTCGCCAGGGCTAACTCCCGTACGGGCGAACCAGTGGCGTCGCTGGATGTAGCGGTGGATCAGGAGCTTGTCGAGTCTTTGCGACAGGAATACGAACGGCGGCCGGGAATATTTAAAATTGTCATAGAGGCCAACTCAGGCCATGTAGAGCCCACTGACGACCTGCTGTTTATCATTGTAGCTGGTGATTTGCGTGAAAACGTCAAAGCTGTGCTGGCCGAAGTGCTCGACCGGGTCAAATCCGAGGCGATTTCCAAAAAAGAGTACGCTCCCGAATAGGCAAAAAAAGCCGGACCAAAAATGGTCCGGCTTTTTTCATGGCTCCCGCCGGGAGCCTGAGGATTACCCTCAGGAAAACCCGCCTGTTCCGCAACTGCTTGCAGACGGCATTGCTCCTGAGAATGCGTTTCCTGAAGAGCGTACACTGGGTGCGCTGATGCAGCGTTTCACTTTGTCGCTTCCGCAGGACGGACATTTGGGAGCTTCGGAATCGGACCCCAAGATCAGCTCCTCAAATTTTTGACCGCATTGTTCACAAACATACTCGAATAACGGCATTGTCTTCTCCCGGGTTTTGCGGACACGCGTTATCTGGTGTTTTCATCTTTGTCTTCGGTCTGTTCCGGCTCTTTAGGCTGCCAACTGCAGCTTTTTGCCGCGCCTCAGCCTATTCCCAGTTTGGGAAAGACAAAACGGACCAGCAGAAAATAAACGACTACAAGGGCGATAATTCCCAGAGTATCTTGCATCCAGCTACCTCCAAATCTGCTGAATTCCGTTGAACAGTACTGTCCATCGGGAAGATAAAGGTAAGATCTATAAATACGCCTGGCAAGTGCCGGGAACTTCTATAATAATGATTGAAACACCGACGATTGACAGGATGGATGAGGCAATCTAGTTAGTGAATTGGACTCATGGCATTAGCACCGTTTTGAAACAGGAAGGTTTTTAATGAGTACGGAAACAAACATTCCGGAGCAGGGGCAGCCTGCTCCCGACTTCTGTCTGCCGGACGCACTTGGGGAACAGCTTTGTCTTAAAGAGTTGGCTGGGAAGTGGGTGGTTTTGTATTTTTATCCAAGAGACAACACCTCGGGCTGCACTACAGAAGCACTCGAATTCACCGGACTGAAGGCTGTATTCGAATCGCTGAATGCGGTGATTCTGGGCGTGAGCAAAGATTCTGCTGCGTCGCATCAGAAATTCGCTGAAAAGCACGGCCTGACCATCAAGCTGTTATCCGACCCGGAAAAAACGGTTTTGCAACTCTACGGGGCCTGGCGCCTGAAGAAAATGTACGGCAAGGAAAGCCTTGGTGTGGTTCGCTCAACCTTTTTGATTGACCCGAAGCAGCAGATTCGCAAAGCTTGGCCCAGGGTGGCCAAAGCTGCCGGGCATGCGGAAAAGGTTTTGGACGCTTTGCGGGAACTAGCCGGCGAGTAATTGGATACGTGCGGGCGTTATCGCAGTCACACTCGGTGCGGGGGAAGTGTGCCGGATTCCGGCCAGGCGGCAAAGGCTTCTAGGTCGATATTGCCAGAGCGAGCTCGACGAAGACCATATCCGTTGCCCACGGGGGGCGGCCAACTGGATGTTGTTGAGGGTGAGAAACAGCCTTGCAACCACATCCGTAATACGCTTGTTTCCATCGATGAAGAGAGTTTTCTGGTCAAGCCGTAAGAGTATTTCGCCGGAGTTAAACGAAAGCCGTTATTCGCTCCCTCTGTCATTATGGATACTATGATACTATCTCCTTCGCCGACTTTCAGTTGCTCAAGCACTTTTTTGGGCAGCAGAACACCATACAATTCCCCTATTTTTCGAATTTTCAATTCGCGTATGGGGAGCTTCTGTTACTACAAAAGCACAGATTGAAGGGCGTCAATGTTCCTTGTCCGAACGTACGAGCAATTCCCCTTCATAACCGAAGACGAAGATCTCCAGATCCGGGCCGGGCCCGAGGAATATGCGTGCCTGTTGCAATGCCTGGTCACGGGCCAGGGACCAGACCCGTGTGGCCAGAGGGCTTTTACCCAACAGCTCCGCGACCCGGCGAACTGTGACGGCTGTTCGGGCTTCGCGTATCAGCTCTTTGTCGCACCCCGCGGTTTCGCACCAGGAAGCCAGCAATTCGCCGTCCACAGGGCCGCTTTTGGCGTGCGTATAGGCAAGTCCCTGGGCCATTTTGACGAGTTTGCCCGGATAGCAGCCCCAGAATACCCGTGCGAATTTTCGGGCGGCGGCCTGCTGCAGGCTGAAGGCAAAAAAATCAGCGACTTGGATAAAACAACGTTCAGAGAGTTCCGGGAAAACGGCCTGGAGCAAACGCTCGCTTCTGCGGCCTGTGGAAAAACAGACCGTAGGCAGTTCGAGGGCCTGGGCCACATCAAGGGCTTCGGCGATGGACGCCTGCCAGGCTTCGTTACTGAAGGGGCGGACAATGCCGCTGGTGCCGAGAATGGAGATGCCGCCCACAATGCCCAGGCGCGGATTCATGGTCCGCTTGGCAATCTCCTCGCCGTTTTCCACACTGACAAGTACGTCCGCGCCACCCTCGTAGCCCGTGAGAGAGAACGCCTCGCGTACGGTGTCCTGAATCTGTTTGAGCGGAGCGGGATTGATGGCGGCTTCACCTGGGAGGCGCGGAAGTCCGGGCAGAGTGACCCGGCCGACCCCTTGGCCACCTTCAACGTTGATTTCTCCAGCCGTGCGGGAGATGAGCCGGACCTCTGCCCAGAGTCTGGCCCCGTGCGTGGCGTCAGGGTCGTCTCCGCCGTCTTTGATGACGGCCGCACGTACGGCAGCTCCCAGAATCAGCAGCTGCTCGACCGGGACTTCGAGACGTCCGCCCATGGGCAAGGGCACTTGGCAACGGTCACAACGAGTAGCGCCCAGCAACAACAACGCAGCGGCCTTGGCTGCGGCTGCCACGGCGGTACCTGTGGTAAACCCCTCGCGAAGTCGCGGTTTAGTGCTCGGTGCCCGAGTGGCTGCTGGTGACATTGTCCACCAGGTCTTCTTTCAACGCTTTTTTCAACGCTTGAGCGTAGTTTTCCACGTCTTTGGCCTGCATGCCCTGCAAAAGATCTTCGGAGGAGGTGATCTCCGTGAATTTTTGTTGCAACGCGCACAGCAGAAACACGCCAATCGGTTTACCTCCCAAGACAATGGCCGCCATGATGTTACTGTTCCGCAAACGTTTGCGAAAGGATTCCGGCATGCCTGGAGCGCTATCCACCATGTGTTTGGGATAAAACGAATAGGTTATGGTCATATTGGCCGTGGCCAGGGGTTGGTTGCTGAATCCGTCGTCAAGGTCGAGGTCTGCGCCTTGCGCTGACTGGATGACATTGAACAGATCCCCGGCAAGAGAAGTCGTATAACTATCGTCCATGAGTAGTCTATGCCTCGCAAAAAAATTGTCCGCAGTTAGGCGGCACCTTCAAGGGTACCGCAGGAAAAAGACAAGGGCAAACGCGCTATCGGGCAACCGGAAGAGCCGACGGTGTTGAAGCGATGCCCTAATCAGTGAATATCCTGCTTAAAGACCGGTGCATTGCTATAGAGTGCACGAGTTTTTCAGCAGAGTTGCCGCAAAGTCCATTACAGTTTTTTTGGTGGCACACGAGCTTGGTGCCCCTTCCCAAAAACGGCTTGATAGCGCTTCTTGAATATTTTTTGATTTATTTCAAGCGAATTCTTTCCCATCCTGTTCTTTGCCTGTGTGACCCCGACTGCTCTCTTGAAGGCAATTGTCTTTAGAAAATGGAGAGCTGATTTTTAGCAGATATCTTTCACAAGTTTTTTTTGATTTGAAAAAGTGTCAAACTCAGTACAGATTTTCATAATAAAATGGTATATAACGTTGAAAACGAAAAGCCTTGAATTCACCACACGGATGTGCAGGTTTTGTGTGGGCGGATTTTGTAGGGCAAAACAGCCGATAAAAAGGATGGCTGTCTTTTTTATGGACTGCTATGTTGTGAGAATGTAAGGAGGCAGTCTGCCTTTCTAACAATTTGGACTGTAATTTTCCTCTTCATTGAGGAATGAGAGATAGATACGTATATTGTATGTTTCAGGAAATAGTATGCCTAATTATGCTGCCATGACTAAAGATGAGCTTGTTGCTGCATTGCAGCAGGCCCAGGGTGAAATATCCCGGCTTCAGTTTCGTTTGGATGCGCTTGAATCCTTTGGATGGGCAGGAAGTTTTGAGTCCGACCTGATAAACAAGGAAGAACTCTGGAGCGATGGAATGTATCGACTTTGGGGCTACCTTCCGGGATCCTTTACTCCCGAGGCATCTTTTATAGCAAATCATACGCATGAAGCGGATAAACTATTTGTTGGAGAACAATTCGCTTCATTGTACGGAGAAAAGGACTCCATAGAATTCCAGTTCAGGCGCATTTTGAAAAATGGAGAAACGGCATACGGTTTATGCAGGGCGGCTATCGACCGGACTCCATCCGGCGAGCCCATGCGAATATCCGGTTTTTTGCTGGATTGTACCGAACGCCAGGTTCTTGAAGAAGAGCGTACGCGGGACAAGAAACTGCTGCATGAAACACAGATGCTCAGCGATACCGGGGGCTGGGAGCTGAACCTTGATACAGACGAATGCCATTGGACTGATAATCTGGGCCGAATGCTAGGCTACAAACCCGACGAGCTTCCTGAGAATAAACGCCATTTTTTTCTGGAAATGATTCTTCACCCGGATGATCAGGAGCTTTTCAAACAGACTTTACAACGGGTTGCGGAACAAAATGTTTTTCAATCCATAGAATATCGTGCCTTATGCAAGAACGGTGACATAAAATATTTTTACTGCGTCATCAAACCTGATAACACCAATAATGGGAAGGCGCCCCGGATTCTGGGAGCCAATCTCGACGTCACTTCCCGCAAGCGCGCCATTGATTCGCTCCGGCGTAGTGAGGAAAAATTCCGTATTATTTTTGAGCGGGCGCCCATCGGCATTGTGATATTTAATGAGAAAGGCGTAATACTCGAATGCAATCCCCATTTTTTAAAAATTTTCGGTGCGTCTTCATCAGAATTATACACTGGCCGCAATTTGTTGACGTCCGGTGCCGATGCGGCTGTAGTCGCATCTTTTTCCGATGCCATAACAAAAGGGGGAGGCTCATTCGAGGGGTATTATACCTCGCTGATCACGCATAAAAAAATGTACATACAAACACTTCATGTAAAAGTGGCGTCTAATCTGTTCCTGAGTGTATTGGCGGATCTCACTGAACGCAAACATGCCGAAGAAGCGTTGCAGGAAAGCAAAGAGCGTTACTCTCTGGTTGTAAAAGGCAGCAGGGACGGCATATGGGATGTGGATTTGCGTACGGGGAAATTTTACCATTCCCCCAGGTTTCTGAAAATGCTTGGGTATGAGGCGGAAGAGTTCGCAGCCATTTCCCGAAATTGGCGTGAAAGAGTACATCCGAATGACCGAAAGCGTATCTTTGCGGCTGTGCAGCGCTGCCTTTCTGGTCAGAAAGATACTTTTTCGGAGGAATGCCGGATCCGTCGTAAAAATGGTTCCTATCTTTGGGTATTTGCCCAGGGTATTTCTGCGAAGGGTGCGGAAGGCTCGGTACATCGTATGGCGGGAGCGTATTCCGATATTTCCGAGAGAAAAAAAGCGGAAGTGGAACTGATCAAGGCCAAAGAGTACGCGGAACATGCCAGTAAAGCCAAAAACGCCTTTTTGGCGAACATGAGCCATGAAATCCGGACACCACTGAACGGCATTATCGGCCTAGTGCAATTGTTGCTGGACTCGCGGCTGAATGAGGAACAAAAGGTCCAGGTTGCCATGATTCATGACACCGGCATAAACCTGCAGCATATTTTGAATGATATCCTTGATCTCTCCCGCATCGAGGCCGGCCATCTAGATATTCATCTGGAATCTTTTTCCTTGAATTCCGTCGTACGGTCGATCTCCGGGGCTTTTGCCAATGAGGCTAAGGCCAAAGGGCTTAGTTTCAGCTGTGAACTAGCACCGGATGTTCCCTCTGTCCTTGTGGGGGATGTCACCCGTATCCGGCAGGTTTTGTATAATCTTGTAGGAAATTCGTTAAAATATACGGAAAAAGGCTTCATTCGGCTGGAAATCTATTGTTTGCCGTACGCCAGGGCGGACAACAGTATCTTGCTGCATTTCGCCGTGATTGATTCCGGGATTGGCATTTCCGATGATACGTTGGAGAGTGTTTTCGAAAGTTTCACCCAGGTGAAAACGGTATATACCAAGCAATACGGAGGCTCCGGCCTTGGTCTGACCATAGTGAAAATGCTTATCCAACGCATGGGCGGGAATCTGGCCATTGCCAGCGAGTTCGGAAAAGGCACGGAAATTCATGTGAGCCTTGAGCTTGCCCTGCCCGAGGAGCGCCAGCAAACAGTGCAGCCAAAAACGGCATCCAGTGAATTGTCCTATGAGGAATGCGCCGTTCTTCTGGTGGAGGATGACCCTGTCAACCGGATCATGGCGGGGCGATTGCTCGAAAAAATGGGGTGTGCCGTTTCCACGGCCACCAACGGGCAGGAAGCACTGGAGATGCTTCCTGAAACAAATGTGGATTGCATTTTTATGGACATTCAGATGCCCGTCATGGACGGAGTGGAAGCGACCAGGCGTATCAGAACGGATGCAACCGGCGCCTTTGATCCCAATATTCCCATAGTGGCCATTACCGCGTATGCCATGGAAGGCGACAGGCAGAAGTTTCTCGACGCGGGCATGAGCGCATATCTTTCCAAGCCGGTGAATATTTATGCCTTGAAGAATGTGCTACAGCAAATTTTGGGAGCGGCTCCCTCCTGATGTAGAACAGCGCGTATCGTATATTGTTTTTCAGGTAAGCTGATTTTTTGGGCAATACACTTTGTTGGAGGTAACATGGCTCTTTTTACGGCAGCGCTCGCTTATCTGGAGTCTCTGGGCCCCGGTTCGGGGTATTTTATACTGCTTCTTGCTTCGGGATTTGTTTTTATCTGCATGGCAGTGCTTTCACTGGCAGGAGGCGAGACACATGGCGGATCCGAAAGTGTTTTGGACGGGGACCTGGACTCGGGTTCTTTGGAGCATTCGTACACTGAAGCTGAGCAGGGAGACGTTTCATCCTCCGATACGGTAGATGCCGAACAGGGAATGGATCTCGTCAAGTATCTCAGCTTCAGGAATTGCATCAACTATTTGCTTGGATTCAGCTTTTGCGGGTTTCTGGCTTCTCAGGGGGGACTGCATCCCATGCTGAGCGCTTTGCTTGCGCTTTCCGGAGGGTTCATCAGCGCGATTATTATGTACAAGTTGATGGCGGCATTATATTCTTTATCTGATGTGCAGCCCTTGCGGAAGCAGGAGGCCTTCGGAGCCTTGGCCAAAGTATACATTCAGATCGGGTCGAATCGTTCGGGCAGGGGAAAAATCATGCTCAAGGTTAAAGGGGCGCAACGGGAGTTCAGTGCGCTGACCGACCATGAAGCTGCATTGCGTACGGGCGCTGTCGTTCGCGTAACGGGAATGGCAGATGGTTGTTATCTGGTCGAACCCGCGGCAAGGGAGGCTGCGGAATCGGCGATGGAAAAGGAAATCGATGCGGATAACTGATAGGTAGCGTGAAACAGTATTACATCAAGGGGAGAGAAAGGAATGTTCAACCTGGCGGATATTTTCACCGGAATATCTTTTTTTGTGGCCATGTTGGTAATCATCGGCTTTTTCACTTTCATTGCGGTGGTTCGCTATTATCGGCGTTGCCCGCCGGACAAGATTCTCGTGGTTTTTGGCAAGATCGGCAAAGACAAGGAAGGGGAAGCCCGGAGTGCCAAATGCGTCCATGGCGGCGCAACGTTTGTCATTCCGGTTTTTCAGGATTTCAAATATCTGGATTTGACGCCTCTGACCATAGACATTGACTTGAAAAGCGCGCTTTCCAAAGAAAATATTCGGGTCAACGCGCCCTCCACCTTTACAGTGGGTATTTCATCCGACCCTGACATCATGCTCAATGCGGCCGAACGTTTGCTCGGACTTTCCATGTCCCAGATAGAGCAGACAGCCTCGGATATTATTTTCGGACAGTTTCGCGCCACCATCGCCACCATGCAGATCGAAGAGATCAACGCGGATCGGGAAAAATTCCAGCAGACTGTCATGGTCAATGTGGAAGACGAACTGGCGAAGATCGGCCTGCGTCTGATCAACGTGAATATCAAGGATGTGACGGACGAAAGCGATTACCTGCAGGCGCTCGGCAAACGGGCTGCCGCGGAAGCGACCAACAAGGCAAAAATCGATGTGGCCGAACAGGAACGCAACGGTGCGGTGGGTGAAGCCAACGCTCATAAAGAACGTGACATCAGTGTGGCCGAGGCGGACCGCGATACGCGCGTTGCCAGAGCACATGCCGATGCAGAGGCGATCCGGGGCGAACGTAAAGCCCAGGAAATCGAAGCCCAGGCAGACTCCGAATTGCGTATCCGGCAAGCGGAAGTCAGCGCCCAGGCCGTGAGTGGAGAGAAAAAGGCCAAGGAAGTGGAGGCTGAAGCCGAAAGCCGGCTGCGTATCAAGCAGGCAGATGTGAATGCCAAGGCCGTGGAGGCCGAACGTACGCGCAATGCTTCTGCCGAAACCGCTTCGTTGCAGGCTGAAAAAATTACGGAAGAAGCGCGCAAGGATCGTGAGATTGCGGCCCATCTGGCCAGTATCGTTCCACCGGCCGAAGCAGACAAGCGCAAACGGATTATTGATGCCGAGGCCGACCGCGAAAAGGTAATCATTGCTGCGGAAGCTGAAAAAGAGGCTGCGCAAAGGCGCGGTGAAGGGCAGGGCTTGGAGATCAAAGCCCGGATGACCAATGAAGCGCACGGCCTCAAAGCGTTGCTCGAGGCGCAGGCCGAAGGACTGAACAAGATTGTCGACGCAGCCGGTGGCGATCCCGGACAGGCTTTTATGTTGATGATGGCCGACAAGATGACCGAACTGTTTAAAATGCAGACCGAGGCTTTGCAGAATCTGAAAATCGACAAGGTCCTGGTCATGGATGGCGGAGAAGGGGAAGGCGTGCCCCAGTTTATCCGCGGGTTTGCCAAAAGCTTGCCTTTTGCGCATGAACTGGCCGAGTTGGGCGGAATAAAACTCCCCGGATTATTTATGGGCGACAAGGCGCCAGAGGCTCCGGAAGTGGATAAAAATACTGGAGACGAATCCACCGAAGAACAGAATTCCAAGCCTGCTGCTTCCAAAGATACGCGGGAGGAGTTTGAATTCGGCGAGGACGCCTGATGCTGAACGATTTCACAAGAAAAAAGCGCCTTGAAAAGGGCGCTTTTTTCTTGTTGGGTGGAGCGGATGGGCTAACAACTGCAATTGCCGCAACAGGAAGAACAGCCGCCGCTGCCGGAATCGCCAAGTTCCAGGCTGGATTGAATGGAAAAACCCATACCGCCCAGGTCGATAACCAGCGGTTTGGCATCCTCGAATAATTTCTTTTCAATGATGAATTCGAAATTACCGATTTTGTGGACATCGTCACTGTCATTGGCGTCGTCCAGTGCCAGCGCCAGCCGCGGACCGGAACATCCGCCTGGAGCAAGAAATATGCGAATTTGGGAAACTTCTTTATCCGCAAAATAGGCCTCAAATTCTTTCATCGCTCTTTCAGTCACTTCAAGCATTGTCATGCCTCCTCTCAAGTTGTCTTATCGGATATAAAACGCTCGCGGGGAAAGTCAAATATTTCCTGTCAATATATGAGGAAATTTTTCTATTTTAAAAACTATAATATTGCAATATGAAGAGATTAATACTCTATGCCGCGTTGTGCCTTGATGCCTTTGGTAAACGGGTGCTTGATGAGGCGCATTTCCGTAACAAGGTCTGCCTGTTCTTCCAACCACTCCGGCAGTCCGCGTCCAGTGAGGACCAAATGCGTATCTGTCTGCCGGGCAAGCTCCAGTAATTGAAGCAGAGACTGTTTGTCCAGCAGCTGAGCACCCAGGGCGTAAAGAAGTTCGTCCAGAACGAGCAGATCCAGCCCTTGCTCCAGTAGCTCCCGAGCCCAGGCAAGTACGTTGGCAGCGGCCTGGGCGTGGGTTTCCCGCTCAGCTTCTTGTCTGAAAAAACCTTCTCCGCCGGCATGGAAATGTTCACCAAGCAGCTGCAAAAGAATTTTTTGTTCCCCTGCCTGGCCGTCCCGTTTCATGAATTGGGCAAAGCCCACATTCAGGCCCGAGCCCAGAGCTCTAATGCATTGCCCTACGGCTGCGCTGGTTTTGCCTTTTCCGTCTCCCGTGTAAATAATCAGCATGAAGTTCCTTAAGCCAGTGAAAAGCCGAGATCCACTCCGGCCAGTATATGCCCGCACTCCGGGCAGATAGTTCGGATGGAATCGAGATTAAAGCCCCGGCGTGAGATCATCATGGTGCCGCATTGCGGACAGTACGTGTTGTTTTTTGAGTGTCCGGGCACATTGCCTATATATACGTAGTGCAGCCCGGCTGCATGAGCGATTTTCCAGGCACGTTCCAGAGTCTGCACGGGAGTGGGCTTTCGGTCAAGCATACGATAATCCGGATGAAATCGGCTGAGGTGCCAGGGCGTTTCCGGTCCGAGTTTTTCCGCGATAAACGTCGCCATTTCGGCCAATTCTTCGGGAGAATCATTCAGGCCCGGAATCAGGAGCGTCGTCACTTCGAGCCACCAGCCAAGTTTTTTGATGCGGATCAGATTGTCTTTCACCGGTTCAAGGCGTGCGCCGCACTCGCGGTAAAAAGCGTCGGTATAAGCCTTGAGGTCTATGTTGGCAGCGTCGATATAAGGAGCGAGCTCCTCAAGACACTCGGGACTCATAAACCCATTGGATACCATGATGTTTTTCAGATTGCGCGTTCTTGCCAGTCTGGACGTTTCATAAAGCAGCTCGAAGAAAATCGTTGGTTCGGAATAGGTATACGCAATACTTTGCGAATTGTATGCTTTTGCCTGGTCCACCAGAACCTCCGGCGTGACGTGTTTTCCTTCCACAGCCTCGCCCAGCGCCGGAGGTTGGGAAAGGCTGTAATTCTGGCAGAAGGTGCAGTGCAGATTGCACCCCATGGTGCCAAGGGAAAACGATTTACTGCCGGGTTGAAAGTGGTATAAGGGTTTTTTTTCAACCGGATCCACATTGATGGCGGCGATTTTGTCCGCCACCAGTGTATAAAGTTTTCCTCCCCGGTTAACGCGTACGCCGCAGCGGCCGCCTGCTCCAGGGGGAATGCGGCAGAAATGGCAGCAGAGCCTGCATTGTACGGAATTATCTGTCTCGGCGTTGTCTTGTGTCGTCAGCGACTTCCAGAGCCTGGCCGGTTGCATGTCAATTCCTCCTGACATTTTTGACAGTTATTTGGGACTGATTTTAATCTCCGGGCTAATAACATAAGTGTTGTCGGAGTTGGAATTTTTTTCTTTCTCAGGAGGCGGAGTCACCTGAATGATCCGGGTACCGGTTTGCGGATCGGTTTCCATCACAATACCTTCATGGAACGTGCCATAATAGTAGTCCTGCCTGGGGGCCTGGGATGCGTTAGGTCGTTGCTTGCTGTCTGTTCGGGGGGTAGGGGAGGACTGTTGCACGCCGTTTCTGTTATTATCGTAAGCCGGAGTTTGCGTCTGGGCCAGAGACCGGCTGCCGGAGCAAAGGAAGCAGAGAACCAACAGGCACGAAAGGCTCGAGAACAGGATCATATTTATAATTTTTTTTTGCATCATACGCCCCTTGCGGAATATTAGTTAAAAGTCTAAATTTCACCCTCACAAACTCTCCGTCTTTGAAAAGGAGCAAAACATATGCCGGATCGCAGGAAGGCCTACTCCGACGCAGGAGTAAATCTGGACGCAGCAGATCAAGTTGTATCGCGAATCAAAAAAATCGCCAATACCGCCCTGACCAGAAATGTGCTGTCGCATATTGGAAGTTTCGGCGGGTTGTTCAAGCTTGATCTTGAAAATATGAAAGAACCGCTTTTGGTCGCAGCTACTGATGGAGTCGGTACGAAAATTAAACTTGCCGTCGCCTTCAACAAGCATGACGGGATCGGCATCGACCTCGTGGCCATGAGCGTCAACGACATTCTGGTGCAGGGGGCCACTCCACTTTTTTTTCTGGATTATTTCGCCTCGGGCAAAATGGATGTGGATCAGGTGGAAGCCGTGGTCGCCAGTGTCGCCAGAGGCTGCGTAGAATCCAAGTGCGCCTTGCTGGGAGGGGAAACCGCAGAGATGCCCGGTATGTACGGAGAAGGCGAATATGATCTGGCTGGATTCTGCGTAGGCATGGTCGATCGTGGCAAAGTTGTGGACGGTTCGGGGATGCGGGATGGAGACGCCATCATCGGCCTTGCTTCCAGCGGCTTTCACTCCAACGGGTATTCCCTCGTACGCAAAGTTGTGGCGGAGTCGGGGATCGATCCGGACAAGCCGCTGCCGTTTCCCGAAAATTTCGAACCAATGTCTCCCGGTGCGCCCGCCAGGGATCTCCTGCTTGAGCCGACGATCATTTATACAAAACCAGTGTTGAATCTGTTGCGCGATTTTGAAATCAAAGGCATGGCGCATATTACGGGCGGAGGGTTCTACGATAATATTCCGCGTATTCTTCCTACTGGAGTCCGGGCCAATATCAATTTCGGCATCTGGAAGGTGCCGGATGTCTTTCATTGGTTAAAGCGTGAGGCAGACCTGGACTGGCCGGAAATGCTTCAGGTTTTCAATTGTGGAATCGGATACGTTCTTATCGTGGATAAAAAGCTCGCGGGAGAGATAATCGAACGTTTGAACCGGGCATTTCAATTGAGAGCCTGGCGTATCGGCGAAATGACCAAGGCGGCCGCCGGGTCGGACCCTGTGGTAGAAGTTAATTTTTGATGCGCTGCCTGTTCTATTCATAGTACGTATCCGCCGCATGGTTTTGTCCAGGCGAGTGGGGATTGGGACAACCATATCATATGCCTGAGGTGTCCAGACAAATCGGAGTGCGTCCATGGCTCATTGCAGGTGTAGTTTTGGCTATGGCTGTAACCTATTATCTACTCCATATTACCTATATTCCGACTAATTCGGATGATGCCTGGACCACTTCCTTCGCGTATAATTATTTTTATCGTGGTGAACTTCATGACACGGTTTTCGGGCGTCCAGCCGGGACACTGATCGCGTTCGGCTACAGCTATGCAGCTTTGCAAAAGCTGGCATTGGATGCGTTCGGCTGGACCCGCTCCAATGCCATTTTGCTTTCTACCTGTCTTTTCTTTTTGTCACTGCCATTCTGGTGGCGTATCAGCCGCTCGTTTGGCTGTTCACAATCCGTTTCCTTGTCGTATGTTCTGGTATTTCCCCTATGGGAGCCTCTTTTTCGGATTGCAAATACCGCCAGACCAGATGCCTGCTGTTTATTATTTGTGAGTATTGCTCTTTTTCTTGCGCAGCAGCGGCGATATATCTGGGCTGGAGTTGCTTCTGGAATCGCTTTTGAAGTGCATCAGATGGGGATTCTGGCATTTCTTCTTGTCGGTATACACGCATTGTTTGAGTTAAGATCAAGATATAAGGAAAAAAAACAAATTTATATTTTGCTATCCGGATGGTTTACAGGAATTATACTTGGTGTAAGCTATTACTTGTTTTTACACATACCGTACCTCATGGATACACTCCATTCTGTCTCCGAGATGCATAGTTGGAATGGAAATTTCATTTTAGATTATTTTTTTGTAACCAGTTCCTATCGTCATATTCCCATATTTATTTTTATCTGTTTTATCATTGTCGCTTCTTTTTGGTTGAAGCTTGTAACAAAATTTTTGGAACTGTATGTTATCATATTTTCGATTTTGCTTTTTAGCGTTCTTTTTCCACGTCCCAATGTATATTATTCAGCGTATTTTTTTGTTTTTATTACGCTTATAACTACAATTGTCATGGAGAGATATAAAAGGTTAAATACTTTTTTGCTATTATTTGTTATATTCGTCGTATTGCAGTATTCATATATTTATTATAAAAATATGTCTTTCGATATGTCGACTTTTACGACTTCAATGAAGCGTGAGGTGCCGCAAACTTGTGATACCATCACCGGCCCCTTTAATGCGTGGTTTGCTTTTAAAGAACGTCGCTTCTTTGGAACCTTGCCGGAAATGCGTCCTGTGGTTCAAAATATATTGAAGAGTCGGTCTATCTGTTATCTACATCGATTGGATAAAAATGATACTCGCGACATAATGGGAAAATACTTTTCTATGGGACCATTGGTGAAAGAGTTCGATGCTGGAGGGCAACGATATGGTTTGTATCATCTCCATGGCAAACAATGAGGAGTTTTTAAGTTAAGGAATGTTTCTTTTTGTTTAAGTAGAGTTGAATCCCAAATACAACGTGCGTTGTATTTGGGATTTTTTTTGCGCTGCATAGGTGGTATAAATTTCGTAATTTAAATTGTAGAAAAATGGTATCCTGTGTTTTTAAAGTGATTCGAAAGTAGACTATGTTTTTCTGTTTATTGAGTGGGCATTTCAGGTTGCAGTAATGGGAGGTTTCGACTTGCCTGGAAATCAAGATAAAAAATCTAGAGAAATTGTATAAAATTCGAAATGACGTTGCCAGAAGTGTCCAGATCGTGTAATATAAAAATGTATTGCATAAAAAAGTTAATAAAAACAATGTGTTAGAGGTTTTTGGTTAAATTAAATTTATTTATTAAATTTTTTAAAAAATCTGGTTGAAGGTGCTTTTTTGGGTCAATCAGCGAAGGCACTAAAATTACGATAAGCAATTGAACACGTACATTTTAACTTAATGATCATACAATGTTTTCTTTCATCACCATCTGTTTGTCAGCATGTACAGGCTCAAAAAAAGAGTGCGGAAAACAACGCGGGGCGCTAAGTGTGGAATATGCCTTCTGCATGATTTTAGCGGCCGTGTTTTTGGAAGGGGTGTTGGTATTGTTTACGGATATGTCTACGGACATTCTTGGGGAGTTTATGGAGTGGATTTCAAGCCCGTATCCATAAAAACATTTGGGAGAATGCTATGAAAGAGTTTTTTCGTTCGCTTTGCGCAAGGATCTATAGCGAAATAGATTCACTGCATCAGAAATATTATGTCGAAAAGCTCGGCAGCCAATCCGGAGCAACCACTGTCGAATACGCATTGCTCATTGCAGTAATCGTTACCATGGTGATAGCCGCAGCCACGTTCATGTATGACCCTTTGAAAGATTTCTTTTTAGGAGTAGTCAAAAAAATTACTGATATGGCAGAAAACAAAGAAGCTCAGTCAAATTTTTAGATTTATTGAAGTGAGATGAAAATGGAGCCTTGGCGCATACCTTGGCTCCATTAAATAATGCTGGCTGTCTGGAATTAGGTATTTATTGCTGCCATTGAAGTTAAGTATTTTTTTATGACCTGCATCGCTGATGTAAGGCAAAGTTTTAAGTTAAAATAGTACATCATGATATGCACTATATTTTTTAAGTTTCGTTTACATGTAGTGACACTTTTGTGAGCTTAGAAGATCGCTACCTTTTGGGGAGTATGGTTCATGATAAGTTGCACCATCGTACAAAAGAAAAAAAAACTACAAGAGCCCCAACTAGGTGCGACAACTGTTGAATTTGCCTTTGCCATGATGTGGGTGTTTTTCTTTTTTATTGCCTATTATCAGGTGGTGGAAATTTTTCTCGTGCATGAGCGCGTGTCGTACGCGACTTATATCGCTTCGCGCGCGCATCAGGTGCATGGCGATGCTTCCAAGACGGCCAGTTCGGTGTTGAAAGGCTATGAACTCAAAAAACGCAACGATTCCGTGACAATCAGCAAGACTATCAGCGTGCCCATAGATTTTTATAATCCTTTTGGCAGTCACGGCTTCAAGAAGGGAGGCGCTCGATTCACTGTTGCTGCAACAGTTCCCACATTTTCCGAATCTGGCGATGGCGGAGGAGACAACTGAGATGGACACGCGGGGGACCAAACATTCGTCACCTTGCGAACAGAACGGATCCGTCACCGTTCTTGTTGTCTTTCTTTTGCCGGTGATGTGCATCATGCTGATGCTGGTCGTGAATATCGGCCAAGCGATTTTTGAAAAAATTCGTTTGCAGCAGACAGTGGACATGTGCGCGCTTTCCGCTGCCAATGTTCAGGCTATGGGGTTGAATGAAATTGCCGAGCTGAATTTTGACTCGTTGGAGCAATATGGCTACATGGTATTGTATCATGCCAAGCCATATTGGAATAGCATCATGGATGGGATGAGCTGTACGAATTTTTTTGAGAAGGTCTTTCAAGCCATTCGAAGAAAGCAGGATGAAGCCAATACTGATTATGCGAAATCGGCCTTGAGGGTTGCGCAGTGGGTCAAATATTTGAATTTACCAAGTACCACCCTTGAATCAGTCAACCCGAAAGATTCCAAACTGATGGAGTATGAGAGCAAATCAGGACCCTATTTTTATCTGTTTCTGGTGCCGTGTTCGTGTAAATATTGCAGCCCGCTTCCAGGGTACATGTGGAATGACGGAGCGGCGGGGGATGCCAAAAGATGGGGGCTCCATAATGGTAAAATTGGTCCCATGGTACAATGCGCCATGTTTGCACCCTGGGGAGGAACTGTCGACTATATGATCAAGAAAAAAAAGAACCCCACTACTTACTCGGCTTTTAAAATTACCCAACGCCCGAAAAATTTTATTTTGGCATCCGGCATTTTCGGCAAACTGGATACCTTGGTCGCCTATGCGGCGGCCAAACCGGTGGGTGGTTCAATTCAGAAATTTTCTCCCAAATACAAAGGGGTATTGTGGAAACTTAACGAGCTGAGTCCCCGTCCGGATGTGGATGAACTCCAAAATTTCGAGCATTGAGCCAAGCAAAGGACCAACGCATGATACAAAGGGCATCGACTAAAGAAAGACTGCGTCGCAAAAGCGAATCAGGCCAGATGATGGTCGAATTCGGCTTCATGCTGTTCATGATGCTTGCTCCAATGCTTGTTACCATCATTGTATTTTATGAAATTACCAACAAACTGATCACCGTGCAGGAGCAGATTTATTATGACTTGCGGGAGAAGCTTGATGACCGGGCTTCGGGCCCGTTTCATATGATGCGTGAGAAAGAAACTGCCCGGGTGGAGTTGCCGGTAAAAATGCATGAATTCATTGGAGTGGAAAAGGTGGAGATAGATTTGGAATTGAAGGCGTTTGGTGGTTGCTATCAAGGTCTTGGATTTGACAGTTATCACTGGGGAACCAGCCTACGGACAACTGGGATGGAGTGAGTATGAAAGGGAGCAGAGTACTGATCATATCGCTGGTGGGAGCCCTCATCGCCATGATGCTGGTTTACGGCTATATCTCCAGCAGGGAAAATGCCCTGATGCGCGGGGAAACGCCCATCAAGGTAGTGGTGGCGTTACGGGATATTCCCGAAGATACGCGTCTGGACGACAGTATGGTGGAGATACGCGAGGTGCCCAAGATTTTTGTCCAGCCCGGCGCGGTTTCCGATGTTACGGACGTTTACGACCGGGTGTTGCAGATCGGCGTGATGTCCGGGGCGCAGATCCTTGAAGACATGGTCCGTCCCAGCGAAGGCGAGACCCTGGCCAAGAAGATCCCCAGCGGTATGCGCGCCGTAAGTATTTCGGCCAATGAAGTCACGGCCGTGGCGGGGTTGATCCAGCCGGGCAATTTTGTCGACGTGATGTTGACTGTGGAAACCGGGATTTACGACGAACGGGGCGTCATGCAGCCCGAGCAGACCATAACCAAAACCGTGTTGCAAAACATCCTGGTGCTCGCTGCTAATCAATTTTCTTCCAAGCGTGCTTATCAGCGGTCAAAATTTAAAAATACGCAAAAAGTGCCTGGGACGCATTATTCCATGCCTTCCGCCGAACAGGAAGGGGGCAAGCAGCTGCGGACCCTGACTCTGGCTCTTACTCCGGAAGACGCTCAGAAAATAACCCTGGCCCAGGAAGTCGGCTCGGTGACGGTGGCGTTGCGGAGTTCATGGTCTGAGGAACAAAGCGTGGCCCTGCCATTTTTGTCCGCAAAAAAGCTTATGGGGGTGGACAAAAAGATTCTGCGTAAATCAACACCATCTTGGGTGGAAATTCGGGGGTCGCAAATGATCAACCCCTGAGACTGAACTTGATAGTAACAGTTTTTTCGCATTGGGTCGGATATTCAGGCTTTAAGAAGAAGCCGGAGGCAAAAGCTGCGGCGCGAAGCGTTTGGTTTGTTTCGCTCCGGTAATTCATAAGGGAGACAGGAGATGCATCGTTCCAAGGGTAGTGGTGTGGCAAGGGTTCTCACCGTACTTATGCTTGTTTTTTTACTGCCGGTGGCGGCATTTACGCAGAAACCGCCGGACGATGTGGTCAAAGTCATGGCCGGTAACAGTGTGGTCTATGCGGTGGATTTCAAAATTGAAAAAGTAGCCACAGGTGATCCCAAAGTCTTCGGGGTTGTGCAGACCGGAGATAACGAGATGATCATCAACGCCGTTGGCGAAGGCGCGAGCAATCTGATAATTTTTGGCCCGGCCGACGAGCGCAAGGAAGTCTTCATCAACGTGCTTACTCCCGCGCTGATGCTCAAGGCCGAGGAGCTGCGGGGAATGCTATCGGATATCGAAGGCGTTGACGTCAAGATCATCGGCAAGAAAATTATTGTCGACGGCTTGGTCTTCAAGAGCAAAGATTTCGGCAAGATCAACCAGTTGCTGGCCAGTATGCCCGAAGTGGTCAACCTCGTACGTATGAGCCCGTTTATGAAAAAAATCGTGGCCCAGGAGATTGAACGCAGTATCGGACGTCCGGGCATCACCGTTCGGGTCGCCAAGAACGCGTTCCTCATCGAAGGCGTGGTTCCCAATGATGAAGAAGGCCAGCGTGCGGAAAAGATCGCCTTGGCCTACAGCCCCAACGTGGTTAACGCGCTACTGAGTACCGCCTCTCAAGAACGTCCCGAACCCTATTCCAAGCCGAATATCATCGAGGTCAATCTGACCATCATGGAAGTCACCAAGACAGCTTTGAAGCAGTTCGGCATCTATTGGAACCCGACCATTCAGACAACTGGTAATGCCGGGTTCGATCACCAAAGCGAGTTCGAGTGGTTCCCATTTAGTTCGAGTATGGCGGAAAATCTGGTCTACAGTCTGTCCGGCACCATTTCCTCTTTCTTTCCTACCATGCAGCGCATCAATGAAACCGGCAACGGCCGCTCGCTGATGCAGCAAACCCTGATTACAAAGGAAGGCGGTGCAGCCAAATTTTTTGCCGGGTCTGAAGAACCCATCCCCGTGGCTCAGGACGGCGGGACCATGTCCGTGGAGTATAAGAAGGTGGGTATGACGCTCAACGTGACACCCACTCTGGACGAACTGAACAACATCGATTCTATGTTGGAAATGGAATCAAGCACCGTGACGGGCACCAGCAGCGGCGCCCCCATAGTGAACACCAACAGCGTCACCACCGCCATCAACGTTGCGCAGGGCACCACCATTGTCATCGGAGGACTGGCAGGCCAGCGCGAGCTGAAGAATCTGGCAAACAGCAACCCCAATGATGACGGAACCGGCAGTTTGTTCGAGGCCAACTACGACAAAGCACGCCAGAAAAGCCAGACTGAAGTCGTGGTTTTCATCACTCCGCGGATAGTGGCAGACGCCAAAGACGCGGGCAAAGACATGAAGGTCAATACCAAGCGCTCGATCAAGAAAGTGGAATTGGACAACCTGCGCGAAGTATTTGACGCATATTACAGATAACAGGTCGCGCCGGAAGTTACCTTATGGGAAGAATGCTCAGTGTCTATGCCTCCAAAGGCGGCGTCGGCAAAAGCTTTTTGGCTGTGAACCTGGCGGTGAACCTGCATCTGGAAACCAGGGAAAATGTGCTGCTTGTGGATTTCGGCCAGCCTTTTTCCATTGATGTGGCAACGTATCTGGAACTCAAGAAGGTCAATACGTTGGACAAAATGCTCCCAACGGCCATGAAGCTGAATCCGGCAATTCTGAAAAGCTTTGTCACCCGCCACGATGCGGGGGTGGATGCGCTGAGTCTGAGCCAGAGCCTCACCCCCCTGGGACCGGAGATCCTCTCCGCCGCCAATCTGGAGGCCGTGCTCGGCAAACTCATGCCGTCTTACGGGTGGCTGGTGGCGGATGTGGGCATGACCTACGGTCCGGCCGTGGATACGCTCCTGGATGTCTCGGACCTTGTCATGCTGGTTTGCGAGCCTACCATTCTCAGCCTGAAACATTCGTATCAGGACTTGGCTTTTCTGCAGGCTCAGAATTTTCCTCAGGAAAAAATCAAGCTGGTTTTGAACAAAGACGGCTTGCAGGAAAGCATCTCCGCCGAACTGGTACAGCAACGCATCAATAAAGAGGTTTTCGCGGTCTTGCCCAATGATCCGCAGGCCGAACAGAAGCTTTCGGACGGGCAGCTTTATGCCAGGGATTTTCCGCGGCATGAAGTCACCAAAGCGCTGGATGCCCTGACTGCGCAGGTCGTCCGGAATGCCGGTTCTTTGCGGAACCGGTTGAGTCTGGAATCTGTCGCGCCTGACGTACAGTCCGGCGAACCGGATATCGACGCGTTGAAAATGGGTATCCACCAGCGTTTGTTGGAAACTTTCGATATGAAGTACGCGGATCTTGATGTGGAAAATGATCCGGAAAAATACAAGGAGCTGGAAGACGACGTAACCCGCCGGATCGTTGAGTTGCTGGATGCCGAATCGCACATTGCGTCACGTCAGCGACGGTCCGAAATCGTCAAGGAAATCAAGCAGGATGTGCTTGGACTCGGGCCCCTTGAAGACATGCTGGATGAACCCGAGATCACCGAAATAATGATCAACCGCTGGGACCAGATATATGTTGAGCAAAAGGGCCGCCTGAGCGTGAGCCCAAAGAAGTTTCACGGCGAGCAACATCTCATGCGGGTTATTGAGCGTATCGTTGCACCGTTGGGAAGAAAAATCGACACCAGCACGCCTATGGTGGACGCCCGTCTCAAAGACGGTTCGCGCGTCAACGCCATTATTCCGCCTTTGGCCATTCATGGCGCGGCCATGACCATCCGGAAATTCCCCAAGTATCGGTTGGGTGTGGAGGATTTGATCAAATTCAACACATTGAACCGGCAGATAGCCGAATTCATTCAAGCAGCGGTCAAAGCTCGTCTGAACGTGCTGATTTCCGGCGGTACGGGTTCGGGAAAAACAACCCTGTTGAACATTCTTTCGGCGTTTATTCCGGAGGATGAACGGATTATCACGGTCGAGGATTCTGCTGAGCTTAAGTTGCAGCAGCCCCATGTGGTCACTCTGGAATCCAGGCCGGCCAATATCGAGGGCACGGGTGAGGTTTCCATCCGGGACCTGGTCAAGAATACGCTGCGTATGCGGCCCGACAGGATCGTGGTGGGCGAATGCCGCGGCGCGGAAGCGCTGGACATGCTTCAGGCCATGAATACGGGGCATGACGGATCGTTGACGACCGTGCATGCCAATTCCGCGCGCGAAGCCGTTGCACGGTTGGAGACCCTGGTGATGTTCGCCGGGTTCGATCTGTCTCCCAAAGCCATCAAAGAGCAGATTGTGGGCGCGGTGGATCTGATCGTCCAGATCAAGCGCTTCAAGGACGGCACCAGGCATATTGTCCAGGTTGCCGAGATTACGGGCATGCAAAGCGACGTGGTCACCATGGGCGACATTTTCGAGTTCAAGGTATCCGGTACGGATTCCGAGGGGCTCGTACAGGGGACGTTTGTCTCCACGGGCTATGTGCCGCACTGCCTGAAGCTGTTTGAGGAAAAAGGCATTTCCATACCAAGGGAAATATTTTGGACTGCGGATTAAGCCAACAAAGGAAATGCCTGTGGACAATATGATGGTATACCTACTGACGGCCTGTTTTTTACCGCCTTTTTGGGGGATTTGTTACTGGCTGGCGCAACGTTTGCTGGGTGACAGGCAAAAGGATACTCCCGGCGGATCGTTCGGGCATTATGTGGGGTGGATCAGTGATACCCTGGATCAGATGTTCTACCAGGTGCCCGAGAAAAAGATTCGTCTCTATTTGCTGTCGCTTTTGGTTGTTGCCGGGGTAGCAGGCTTTTTGTTGCCTTCCAGTTTTTCCGGCATAAGCAGAAATTCCCTGCATGAGGCCATGGATTTGAACCGCAAGGGAGAGTACAAGCAGGCTCGCAATTCGCTGCTTGGGTACGAATCTTCCAACTCTCCCCTGATCCTGAATGAACTGGGCGTGGCCTACATGGGCTTGGGAGACTATGACGAGGCCATGAAGTATTTTCGGGCGGCGCTTTCGTTGCAGCCTTATTACGGCGTTGCTCATGCCAATTTGGCAACAGCCTATCTGCACAAGGAAAATCTTGAACGCTGGCGGTTCGAGCGAGCCCGCTCCATGGAAGTGGGTAAATACCCGCTGTCCGAATCAGAAATATACAATCTGGACACCTCAATCCTCAAGCAGTTGTTGATGCGTCTGTTTGTGGCTGCCGTTTTCATGCTGGCCGCCTACTATCTTCCCCGGGGCGTCATCCGCTTTTTGCGTTCGCGTAGAATCAAACGCTATGAGGAGCAGATGCCTGATGCGTTGCTGATGGCCTCAAACGGATTGAAGGCCGGATTCAGCCTGCTGCAGGCTCTGGAGGTGGTGGCCTCTGAAATGACTCCGCCGCTGAGCCAGGAATTCCGGCTGGTGCTTAAAGAACACCAGCTGGGTTCAGAACTTGACGATGCGCTCGAACATCTGGCGCAGCGTATGCCGACCACGGATACGCGAATTTTTGTGAATTCTCTTGCTATCTTGCGTGAAACAGGAGGCAATCTGACGGAAATTTTCGACACCATGGCCGAAACCATCAAAGAACGTAAACGCGTTCTGCAAAAAATCAATACCATGACAGCCGAAGGAAAAACTCAGGCCTACATTCTGGCGATTTTGCCCCTTGTCCTTTTCTTGATCATGTTCAACCTCAACCCGGAAAACATGGGCTTGATGTTTAAAACGCCCCTGGGCTGGATGATCGTGCTGCTCGTGGTCTTGATGGAAAGCGTGGGGATCTTTTGGATGTTGCGGATGGTCAAAGTAAAAGTATAGCGACCGGGTTGCCGGAGCGCTTGATAGAAAACATGGAAAAACCGTTTGCGTGCTGAAAAGGAGATTATTATGGGCTTGCGTGCGCGTCTTGTACTGCTGCTTTTTCTTTTTGCCTTGCCATTGAGCACATCCTGTTCGATGCGCCCCAAAGTGGAGGGGGTGCTGCCCAAAGGTATCGTCCAGGTGGACAAGAATAATTACAACGCCATGGTCTTGAAAAGTAAAGGCCCCTGCCTGGTGTTGTTTTATGACGAAGGCATCGAATCCACCGCACTGCATCGCCTCTATATCGCTTTTGCCGACCGCTACGGCAAGCACGCCAAGTTTTGCCGCTACAAATGGGACGGCAGTGACAATCCCGATAGCTACCGCCTCGAAGTGCAGCCGACTATCATTTTGTACCGCGACGGCATAGAAATCGACCGGTTGCGCGGTATTCCACCGCGTACGTCCGATTACGTGGACTG
The DNA here is from genome assembly GCA_963677785.2 of Desulfovibrionaceae bacterium. Taxonomy (GTDB): domain Bacteria; phylum Desulfobacterota; class Desulfovibrionia; order Desulfovibrionales; family Desulfovibrionaceae. Next base: position 3,715,561 of record CAXXDH010000003.1, read on the forward strand.
GAACGAAGACGTGGAACTCTGGGTCCTGCGCACCGCGATTCAGGTCAAAAGCGACAAATACACGGCTACCTTCAACTGCTTTTTCAACAACACCTATGATCTTGAGTTCACCAACCTGGGCATGGACGACAAACGGGATGTTGAGGATTAGGAAATGAGAAGGAGTGCCTCCTGCGGACTTTAACAGAGTTGCTGGGGCAGAAATTGTAGAGGGTATAATATGCGCGTCCAGGGCCGCTGCCCTGGCGAGGGGTGTGGGGGCGCGGAGCTCCCGCGGTGTTTCTCCATTTTTCAGCTATACGGGGGAGTCCAGCGATGAGCGATGCATTTGCCGCCATGAACCAAAAGCTGTTGCGCGCGTTTGAGCTGCGCGGGCTGGTGCCTGCGGGCATGCCGCCGCCAAAGGATCAGTTGCTATCGGATCTGCTGGTCAAAACAGGACGCGTCAGCCCGTCGGATGTGAATCAGGTGCTTGAAGAAATCACGGGCTGCCAGTCCGTGGATCCCACCATGGTTTCCTTCACGCCCCAGTATCTGGCCCATGCGCAGGCCTTGATTCCCAAAGCCATTGCTGTGGAAGAGGCCGTGTTTCCCATCCGGCATGAACAGAATTTCGTCCATCTGGTGATGAGCCGTCCGGAAGACGCGCGCTGTCTCAAGCGCATGGAATTTCTCACGGGTTCGCGCATCAAGCCTTATGCCTGCCATACGGGCCGGATTCTCGAAGCGCTTGAGACGCATTACAGCTCGGATGATACCTGGCCGGACCCCGAGGAGCACAACGAACAGGCCCTGTTGGATCGCGCAACCAAAGCCGTGAATCTGCTCAAGGCCAACCTGGCGCCCCTTGAGGAATTGATTATTGATGTCCATGTCATCAAACTGCTGCGCTATGTGCTCAACGAATTGGTATCCCGAGGATCCAGCGACCTGCATTTCGAGCCCTTGGAAGACTGCTACCGTATCCGTTACCGCAAAGACGGCGTGATGGTTACGGCCTGGAGTTTTCCCAATCTGATCAAAGAAGCGTTGACCGCGCGGCTGAAGCTGATATCCGGCCTGAAGCTGGACGTCACCAAGGCGCCTCAGGACGGCAGCATAGCCTACCATATTATTGAAAACCGGGAGATCGACGTACGCGTCAGCACCTTGCCGTCGTTGTACGGCGAGAAAATCGTGCTGCGCGTATTGGATAAAAGCGCAGACCGTCTAAAACTTTCCGACCTGGGGCTGGAGCAGTGCGACGAGGATTTGCTGTTCGCCTCCATCCGCCGTCCCAACGGCCTGTTGCTGGTGACCGGTCCGACCGGCAGCGGTAAATCCACAACCCTGTACGCGGCGTTGACCGAGATGAACAGTGACGAGGTGAATATCGTCACCGCCGAAGATCCTGTGGAATACAAGCTCAACGGACTGACGCAGGTGAATTGTTCGGCCGAGGAGGGCACCAGTTTCAATGCCGTGATCCGATCGTTTCTGCGTCAGGATCCGGATATTATCATGGTGGGGGAAATACGCGATGCGGAAACCGCGGATTTTGCGGTAAAAGCCGCCATGACCGGCCATCTCGTACTTTCCACTTTGCATACCAACGACGCGCCCAGCGCCATCAACCGTCTGGTCAATATGGGCTTGCCTCCTTTTCTGGTGGCGTCCGCGCAAATTACCGTTGTGGCGCAACGGTTGGTCCGCCGGATCTGCGACAAGTGCAAAAGCGCGTACACGCCGTCGGAAGAAGATCTGCAGCGTGTGCCCGAACTGGTGTCGGAATTCGCCGACGGACAGCTGACGTTCTACAAAGGAGCTGGTTGCGAGCACTGCGCCGGCACCGGCTATTCCGGACGGGTGGGGGTGTATGAAATCATGCAGGTGACCGACCGGCTGGAAGAGATGGTTTTGAATCAGGAGTCGTCCGGGGCGCTCAAATCCGCCGCCGTAGCCGCGGGCATGCGCCCTCTGCGCCAGGCCGCCTACGACAAACTGCGTCAGGGCGTGACCACCCTGGACGAGGTCCTGCGCGTCACTTTGGACGCCTGAGGAAATGCCGGGATGCTAATACTAAATGGAAAGTCCTTTGCGGCGTTTTGTGCTTTGCCTTCTTGCGATGCTAATACCCTCTAAAGAAGAGTTCTCAAGAATATTCTGAAACGTTTAGCTGGAGCAATTAGTAGGAAAAAATGCTATCTTTCCATCCAGTCTCACTGCCGGTGTGCAAGCTTGCAAGCTGAGAGGGGTGGTACGCGGAGCCCCATAAGGAGCGGGATATGGACGTCGTATTGAAAGCAGGTGGTCTGCTGTTGTTGTTCGCCAGCGTATTTGCCTTTATTTATGCGCTGCTACCTGGAGAGAAAGAGCAGAAGGCCCGCAAGCAGTTCGAAGAAAAAGTGGAGCCGGGCGAAGCCACAGGGTTTATCAACATGTTTCGTCCCTTCTTCTCTTTTTTCAGGCCACTGGCCGTTCGTCTGGCGTGGCCCGGATATCAGCGGCGTATCCAGAAGATGCTGGTCAACGCGGGGCTGGACAGGGAGTTGAACGTTAGCGATTTTGTCTCGTTTCAGTTCCTGCTGCTGGTGCTTTTTTTCCTGATGGGCCTGGTATTGTGGAAGACTTTGGGATCGGCATTTTCCATGAGCTTGGTGGGGTTGGTATATCCCTATTTCTGGTTGTGGGACAAAAAACGCAGTCGGCAGCGGGACATCGCCCTGGCCATGCCCGACGTGGTGGACATGCTTTCGCTTTCGGTGGAAGCCGGACTGGATATGCTGGCGGGCATCAAACGAATCTGCGATGTGAGCACTGATTCGAAAGATCCTTTTATCCAGGAGCTTGGCTACATGTACCATAACATCAAGCTGGGCATGAGCACGGAAGAAGCGTTGAATGTCATGGCGGATCGTGTGGATGTCCAGGAGGTCTATTCGTTCACCTCCATTTTGATTCAGGCCCAGAAAATGGGGTCCAGCATTTCCGAGGTGTTGAAATCCCAGGCCGTACGCATGCGGCAGCAGCGTTTCATGAAAGCGGAACGCGCCGGAGCCGTTGCTTCGCAAAAATTGCTGGTTCCCATGATGCTATGCATCTTACCTGTATTGTTTATTGTCATTTTTGCCCCTTATGTATTGAAATATATTTATGGCCAATAGGTGCGGCGCATGAAATGCAGTCTCGAGATACGCAAAGGTGCGGAGACGGTGCTTTCCCGCGAGCTTGCTCCCGGAGAATACGCCATTGGAAGAAAAGACGGAAATGACATTGTGCTGGCCGACAAGAGCATTTCCGGAAAACACGCCGTGATTACGGTTGGAAAGAAAAAAATCGTTGTTACGGATCCCGGGAGCCGCAACGGCATACTGCTCCAGGGCAAGCGGATCCAAAAACAGTCCTTTGCAAAGGATTTTTCCGTTCAGCTCGGCCCATTTCTGCTGCATTTCGTTCTTGGTCCAGCCGAGGCTGCTCAAAAGGCCCGCAAGGTCAAAGAGACCAAAAAGGCTGCCAAGGCCTCAAAGAGTTTGCTCGCCACGCTTAATCCGCGTATTTTAGTTTATGGCGTAATTTTTTGTTTTGCGCTGTTCATGGCTGTGGTTTATTACGCGCCCCTCAAGGCCGGTTTGGAATCAGGACGCGAACGCGAAGCCCTGACACGGGGGATTCTTCTGGCCCGCTATCTGGGCGCAATCAACCAGCTTCCGCTGGAAGAGAAACGCATGGATGTGTTGCGCACGGATCCGAGTAATAAGGAAGAGGGCGTACGCTATGCCTACGTTGTAGATCCTTATGGAAAAATTCTGGCTCCGGCTCAGGAAATGGGCAAGTTTCTAAAGCTTCGCAAGATCGACAAGGCGTTGGCGGATCCGAAACTGCGCGCCTGGGACGGTGATGATGGCGAGAAGATTGTTTTTTATCCCATCAAGAAATTCGACACACTTCTGGGCGCGGCTCTCATAGGCTATGACCTGGAACGGGCCGTAGCCATACAGGGAGGCGGGTATGGGGGCACAGCAATGATGTTGTTTCTGCTCTCCCTGGTGGTTGCCGGGCTTTGCGGATTCGTGCTGCTGCGCGGATTTTTGTCCCCTTTACGGGCGCTGGCGGAAGATGCTGGCGTCAGCTTGAAACAGCGGCAGGACCATGTCGGGTTTAAGGCTTCGTACGCAGAGTTGCAGACGCTGGTGGAGGCTATGAACAGAATGCTGCTGTTGATTGCCAAATCCGGGGGGGCGGACTCTCCAGTCACGCGTGGAGCCTCCCCGCAACCTCCACAGCGCCCCGCGGAACAGGCCCAATCCATGGCAGAGCCGGAAGTACCTGTTCGTTCCGCAGCTTCTGTCCCCATGGCGGACATGGAAACGACAAATATCTTAGGAGAAGTGGCGGAAAAAACTGCTCAACCCGAGTCCGTGGCGCCGGATATGGATGCCACAATTATTACGGAGAAGCTGCCCGATAAACCTGAGGTTGCCGAAGCTGCCGTCCGCACTGCGGATCCTGCTCCTGCTCCTGCTCCGGTATCCGGACAAGGCAACGAAACAGCGGCGGTTGTTGCAGAAGTGGCTCCGACCGCCGACTCGGCATCTGATCAAAGCAAGGAAGAGATTGCTGAAACGCGAGAGGGGGCTGTTATCAGTTCCGTAGGCTTGCCTGCCTGTCATATTGATCTGCAACAGTATACGATCGTCGCATTCAATCCAGAGTTTTGTACGTTTTTTGCCGGAGGGGAGAAAAAGGAAGGCATGCACATGCTTGAGGCCTTTGCGGACCCGGAATTGATCAGCGCCATTTCCACTTTGATTGACGACAAGCAGCCGTCGGCCGAGTCCGTTGTGAGCGGCGAACGCTCCGTGCGCGTCCGCAAGGAAGTCTTGTCCGGTGGCGGCGGGATCGCCTTGTTTACCTTTGAGGAGAGTGTAAATGGCTGATGCTTTTTCCGAAACCATTGTAGATGAAACTCCGGGAACAATGACTCTGAAGGTTATTCAGGGCAAGGATGAAGGAAAAAAATACGCCTTGGCTGAGGGACATGGCATGATTATCGGCCGGATGCAAGACAGCGATATCCAGATTGATCCCGCGGACAAGCTGGTTTCACGGCATCATGCGCGGGTAACGCGCCAGAGTGATACGGCTTTGCTGGAGGACCTGGGCAGCGGTAATGGCACATTTGTGGGGGATGAGAAGATTTCACAACAGTTGCTGCAGCCTGGGGCCGTCTTTCGGATAGGTGGTACGACCTTTGTGCTCGAACTGCATTGTACGCAGGAACCGACCAATGTGACCATGTATCTGGACTCTGAAAAACCGGTAAAAAAGGGCGGCAGCAAAATCAGGATCATTTTGCTCGGATTGTTGCTGGTCTGTATGCTTTTTTTTATTTTCATCATGGTATCCGGGAACAAGGATACGAAACAGGCGGAGAAAATGTCCGATTCGGAGGTAAAGCCGGCGGAACAGGCCGCGCCGGTCAAAGATGTCGTACCGGCGAAACAGATTTCAGAATCCGCGCCTGCTGTTGCTGTCTCTGCTCCTGTGAAAACGGCAACAGACCCCCCAGCGAGCGAGCCGGTTGGCGATAGTACGGCCAAAACGTCTGGTAGCAGCGATACGCAAAAAAAAGAGTCACAGGATCATTTTCGACGTGGACGTTTTTTTTACAATACGGGGAACCTGGAAAAAGCGGTGGATGAATGGAACCTGGCCTGCGACCTGGATCCAGAGAGTAAGACCGCCAAAAAATGGTTGCTGCGGGCCGAACAGGAATTGGACGAGCAAATAGACACCCATTACCGGCGCGGATTGAAGGCAAAAAAATACATGCGCTATACGGACGCCCGCAACGAGTTCAAACTGGTCGTGAAGTGGAGTCGAGACAAAGAAGACGAGCGCTATCTGGACGCGCTGAAGCAACTTGAAGAGTTGAAGGATAAATGATCATGGCTGAAGAAGAACAGACGCAGTTGCGGCAGACCGGTGAGTGGGCTGATTCCACCATGGATTACACCCAGACCGGTTTTCAGGATGAAAAGCAGAATTCGCTGGTCGTAATCGAAGGACCTTCCAGCGGGTTGAGCAAGACCTTCGGCAATGGCGTTCTGGTGGGCCGGCACCCTGATTGCGATTTGCAGCTGGATGACGGCAGCGTGTCTCGTGAACATCTGCGCATTGAGCGCAAAGGTAAAAAATGGGTTGCTACCAACCTGAACAGCAAAAATTTCACGTTGGTGAATGATAAAAAAGTGAAAACCGCAACCTTGCGCGACGGAGATGTGCTGACTCTGGGCAGCTCCAAGCTGCGTCTGAGCCTGCAAGGTACGGGCGGTGGCACTGCTGCTCCGCAGAAAAAAAGCAGCCGTGTTCGCATTTTGCTGTTGCTGTTGCTGCTTATGATCATGCTTGTGGTATTGTTCGTCGCCATGGGCTCCAAAGACAAAGGGCCTGGGGACGCAGGCAAATCCGTGCTGGAGCAGGAACGCGAAAAGGAATCGGCAATAAAAGATGCCGGCGTCAAGCGGGCTATCGTTGTTCATTTGAGCAACGGGAAACGTTTCATGGAACAAGGAAACTACCCGCGGGCACTGGAACGTTTTGAAGCCGTGCTGCAACTTGTCCCCGCGCACCCGGAAGCAGCAAAGCTGGCCGCACAGTGCAAAGAGACGATCCAGAAAAAACAGAAGCTCGAACAGCAAAAACAACGGGAAGTCTTGGAACGAAAACAAAAAGTGGGACCGTTGCTCACGGAGGCCAACGTGCTCTACAGCACGAAGGACTTCGCCGGAGCGCTTTCCGTGCTGAAACAGGCTCTGGAAATTTCCCCCAATGATACTGATCTTCTGGAGTTGCAGGTCAAAGCGCAGGAGGCTTTTCAGCTCGAAAAGGAATCGCTGAGCAAGCAGCAGAAGCGAACTGAGCGTATTCTGAAGCGTATCCGGAGCAGTAAGGCAAAGGCTGAGCAATACGAGTCCAAAGGACAACATTACCGGGCTCTCAAGGAATATGAATACATTCTGAGCATGAATGCCAAGGGGCCGGAGATAGATGCCATAAAGGGCAAGGTCAAGAAACTGCAGAAAGACCTGGAAAAACAGACGCAACGTGACCTGGAGGCCGGAAAGAAACTGGCTGAACAGGAAAAATACGAAGAAGCCATTTTGCAATGGCGTAAAGTTCTGGTGGTTTATCCTGATCATCCGGGTGCTTTGCAAGCGCTGCAGCAGCTTATGCCTATCCTGGAAAAACGGGCTAAGGAGCTTTATCAGCAAGGATTGGTTTACGAGGATTTGGGCCAGACCTCAAAGGCGGTGGAAAGCTTTGAAGAGGCCATGGAAGTGCTGTCCATCAACCCCAAGCATGAATACTATCGTAAGTCGGAGAAGAAGTTGAAAGAGCATGGGGCGTTGTAACAGGAAATAGTCTTGCACGATTTGAAGATGATCTCGGGATTGTTCGAAGGGAGTCTGGGAGCTACGGGCACTCAGGCTCTTTTTTCTGATAAGCTGGTTGACTAGGGGGTCAGCGTTGCCAGTTGTCAAGTCTACGCCTGCTGTTTAGAAATTTGATGACGGTGGAACATTCGTCGCACAGGTTGTTGATCCTGCGTACGGGGAAACTGTATTTTTTCTCGGAGGCTTCCCAGCTTAGGATAATCTGCTTGTTCGATGTGACCAAAGGAATATTCCGCACACTTTTCCGCAACATTTTTCGTAAGATATACCGGTTGATCTTTTCGAATTTTCTGTTTCCATAGCTTCCGGTTGTTTGCAGCAGGCTGTACTTGCGTTCCAATTCCGTATTTCGTTTACTGCCGGCCATAAAGTAGACGGAAACGGTTTCTTTCGGGCCAAGGACGTAGGGTGTCGTATCGGACGGCAATACGTATGTCCGGCCCTTTTTTACGGGGTTTATTAATCCCGTATTAGCTGCAAGGCTTGAGGATGGAAACAGCTGGTGTACGTAAAGTTCGTTGACGATGGTAAAAATATAAACGTAGCAGTCTTGGTCCGGGGTGAAGCAGATTTTGTACGTATCCCTGGGATTCAATTCTTCATTGTTACGCAATTTTCTGATGTTATCGGAACCATCCTGTTGAAAAAAGTAGTTGAGCTGAAATGAGAGCTCGCCGACGGTTGTTTTGGAGGCGTCCCCAGGCTGCGGTGTCTCAGCCGTTTTGCTTTGCAGAGAGAAGGGAAGCCAGTTGAACTGAACGGGCGAATATCGCAGCATAGTCAAACCGCCTAAGAGCACCAACAGAATGAGTGCCGCTGTCAGTGATGACTTGCGGATCAGGGAGCCACGGCGGAATTTTTTGGATCGTGCGGAAGTGCCCAGTTGTAACTCTCGCAGAGCGGTGACAATTTCCTGGCAGTTCTGGTGGCGTTGTTCCGGGGGTTTTTCCAGGCACTTAGCAATGATTTCATCTAGTTGCTGCGGGAGAACGGGCTTTATTTTTGAAGGCGGAGGCGGGTCCGAGTGCATGATTTTGTAGGCAACGGATGAAAACGTTTCTCCTGAAAACGCTTTTTCTCCGGTCAGAAAAAGATAAAAAACCGTGCCGAGAGAAAAAATATCCGACTGCAGCGTTCCCCGCAGACCTCCTACCTGTTCCGGGGACATATAGCTCGGTGTGCCGATAATTTGCTCCGTACGCGTCAATTCCGAATCTTGCGTATGTACGGTGCCGAAATCCATGATTTTGACAACACCCTGGTGCGTCACCATGATGTTGGTTGGTTTGATATCTCTATGTACAAGACCTGATTCATGGATAACATGCAATCCTTCGCACATTTGAATCATGTACTGCAGTTTTGTTTGTAGAGGAATCTCCACGGGGGACTTGCACAATTCCATGAGCGTTTGCCCTTCAACGTACTCCATGGCAATGTACAGCGTTTTCTCATGCCGTCCAATGGCATACACTTTGATAATGTTATTGTGATTTATTTTTGCAAGTGATTTTGCTTCCCTTAGAAAACGTTGTACAAGTTGCTTTCTGTTTTCATAGGACATGGAAGGCGGCGGTGCATGCAGGGTTTTGATCGCGGCCAGACGGTCCAGCATGGGATCTTTGCCAAGATATACAGTCCCCATACCGCCTTTCCCCAACATACGCAGGATAGTGAATTTCCCAATTCTGGGGGGCAGATCTTGCGTATCGCAGTCGTCAACAAGGACAACGGTCAGATCTTCCTGGTTATCGGGCACAATTCAATCCTCCGCCTGATTGACAACTTGAATTCAAAGAGAAATGGACAATGGACCATCGATATTATTTTTTTCCATATACCATCCACCATATTCATAAGAGATAATAGGACTGTAAGCAATCTTTTTGCTTTGTTTGGCTTTTCAAACAAATAAAAGGTTTTGTGCAACTGAAGTTTCGTGCAGGAACCGGAGTCATCATCCTTTTTAGCAAATTGTTGCACCGAGTACTATCGTCCGGTTTCGATTCACACAATCAGCCAGATTTTTTTTGGGATAACGTGCCGGTTTTCATGGCGTTTTGAAAGTACAAATACGATGAGAAGCTATTGTGGTTGATTTTGTCAAGGTCTGCAGACACAATGTTTCAAGTTGTTCTGACAAGAAAACAGTGTCCCTAAAAAATGATCTTATACTTCAATCGTGAATTTAAAACGAAGTAGGATAAAAATTAGAACTATGGCATTGTTGCAGAGATGCAGTAACTCACGTTTTTGTAATGAATAACTGAGATATTTCTCATTTTTGAGACACAAGAGTAAGCTCGTTGTGAAGAAATAAAATCTGTTTGAGGTGCATTTAATTTATCAAATACATTTAATACATTTCGTTTGTAACTCATTTTTCTAAAGTTTTGAAAATAATCGTAATAAGGTAAAAATGATAATGGTAAGAAATACAGCGAGTATATTGGAATATACATGAGTGCAGTGATGATATTTGCAATGGATACTAGCCGTTCTCTGGATATTTTGCTTAAAAAAATATTTCTACAACGTTCTACTACGTTTTTTGCCAACCAGTTGCCTTCTTCCGAGTACACCCAAAGAATAAGAGTTCCGCCTTTTTTCAAGTGCCGTTTTAGGTTCTCTACGGTTTTTTCCGGGTTGTCCGTATGGTGTACGACACCAATGCTGAGTACAATATCAAATTGCTGTCCAAGATTCATTTCAGCGATATCGGCAGTAACAAATTCGATATTATCAGACTCTTTATTATGCTCTTTGCACAATTCAATAGTGTTCAAATCCACGGCCGTTATGTGCTTGGCAAAGGGAGCCATAAAGCGTGTATGTTGCCCCCCGCCACATCCGGCTTCAAGAACCGATTTTCCCTTGAAGAAGGTCAAGTCAAACGGTTGTATCCAATCTTTGAACAAAAAGAGTTCATCGTCTTGAAATATAGACCATTGCTCAAGCCATTCTGTGTGTTGAATCTGCATAAGCTATTATCAAGGTAAAATTATTATTTTAATATATTTCCAAAGAATACAAAAACGTTTTATTTTTAGGATAATAAAAGTTGAGAGTCAATATAAAGGTTCTAAACAAAAAAAGTCGAATATCACTGCGCCGCTATCAATTTCCAGCAGAAGCTTCGGGGGAGTGGAAAAAGTCGACAAGCTTTGTCTCAGTTATTTTTTGATGTCGCAGAAAATGGTAGTCTGATGTGCCGTTATTCCGTCGGAGGCGCGATAGTTTCGTAAATTTCGTCGGAGGCCATCATGATGTCCACTGGCGGGTCATAGCCGATCATTTCCGCCACCTTGAGGTTCATGGCGATTTTTTGAGGCGCTTGCCAGAATTGGTTAATGTCGCGCGGTGTCGCACCATTGAAAATTTTGGCCATGACTTCCGCATAAAACCGTCCTTCGTATTCGTAAGTTGCCTGGGCAATGCTCATCAGTACGCCGTGTTTGACTTGCTTGGAGCCCAACATGGAAAATGTAGGAAGGTGTTGCTCATACAGCGGAGCAAGTACGTTGGGAAGATTATTGATTGTCACACCGCGGTGTTCGGTGATATAGACGGCATCAACCTTTGGGGCGATCTCTTTGTAGCATTGCACGACGAGATCTTCCGCTTCCTGTAAGGATACGTTGTTGAAAGGGGCATTGCAGCTGACGACGCTGAATCCGCGTTCTTTGGCAATGGCGTTTACAGGCTTCAGAGCGGCAAAAGTGGCTCCTTCCACAGAATCTTCGTAGACGATTCCCAGGCGATGAAATCCAATGATGTTGTGGAAAAGACGGAGTTGCCTTTCATAGCGTTCTGGTTCAATCAACGCGTGGAGATTGTCGCGACCGGAGTCGTCCACACTTTTCACGATTCCCGAATGGATGGGATCGCTGCATGACGCCACCAGCGTTGGTATGGTATTGTCATCAATTGCAAGATCTTGCCCCGCCCAGGTGCCTAATGCGAGTACCAAATCAAGATCTTTTTGAGACTTGACGCGTTTGATGAATGCGGTCTGTGTTCTGTTTCTCAGATCGGCATCAAAATCACCAGGCGCATAAAATCCATCAGCCACGAAATCCAGATAGTCGCTTTGAATATTTTTGGAAAACCATTGCCAGCACTCTCGGTCGTTCATCTTTTTTTGCGGAAAAGTCACTTTGAGCCAGCCGAGATCTTGCAATCCGAGAATAATATCTTTCAAGATGATCTGGTAATTGGGATATTGCCCGCCTTCATAGTACCCGATACGCCATTTTTTTCCGTGATTTGTCACCGGTGTAGTCGGGTACTTATCTCCTGGTTTCGCGAAACCAGAAACAGCAAATCCCATAACCAAGAAGCAGGTTAGTACGAAAAAGGCACGTTTCCGCATTTGATTGTCCCCAAAGCGTAAGAAATGCGATACTACCCAAGGGGATAGCACAAAGGCCAAAGGTTAATCAAGAAAGTTTGTGCCAATCACCCCGGCAGCAGTCTGTCGGATTTAGAATCTAGTATGTGGCATGCAGTCTATTTATCAATAGTGTTGCCAGATGGTCCGTAGAATCTGATGCAAAGCATGGTTATGTCATCCCATTGCATAAACCCGGCAGCATGTTCGTTGATGGCATCCATAACTCCGTTTATAACGTCTTTTGGAGCTTTTGTGTTAAGCTTGTCTGTCACCTGCAGCAGACGTTCATCAGAAAAAAGTTCACGCTCGCAGTTGGCAGCTTCGGTCACACCATCCGTATACAAAAAGATAGTTTCTCCTGGCTTGAGTTCAGTATGCAGAGGTACATACGGCATGTCTTCCATGGCCCCGGCAATGGGGCCACTGATGCCCTCAAGAAAGGCGGCCTTTCGGGTAGGGCTGAATATAACAGGAAGATTATGTCCTGCATTGCAGTAGGTTATATCACCAGTCTGCATGTCCAGAATGCCGATGATCATAGTCACGAACATGGAATTGGGATTGTCAGTGCTGAGCGCGTTGTTGACTTTGGACATGATCAGGGCCGGATCGTCGTAAGATTCGGCCATAAGTTTGACCAGTGTTTTGGTGATGGCCATGAACAGAGCCGCAGGTACGCCTTTGTCCGAAACATCGCCCACCGAAAAAAAGAGATGTGTTTTATCCAGGAAGAAAAAATCATACAAATCGCCGCCGACCTGTTTGGCTGGTTCGAGAAAAGCGAAGAGCTGCACTTCTTTCAGCTCGTCCGAGGGCGGCGGCGGGAACACCTTGGGCAGCAGGCCCATTTGAATACTGCGGGCAATGTGTAGTTCATGCTCTATACGCTGCTTTGAAGCCGTAACGTCCATGAGTTCGCGAATTTTGGTTCGCAAAGAGGTTTCCATGGACAGAAATGTTTCCGCCAAGTGGCCGACCTCGTCTTTGTACATTTCCGCCAGATCCGCAATAGGCGGTTCCTCTGTCCGGTCCGCAGTGAGGTCGGTTTCGGAAAGGCTTTTGGCGTACTCGGAAAGGCGTACGAGAGGTTTGGAAATTTTGTTGGCGAACAACAGGCCCAGAATCAGGCTCAGGGCCAGAGCTGCGGATGTTATCATACTTTGCCGCGTCAGGAGTTCGCGGGCAGGTTGATGAATTTCCCTGGTGGAAACATTGGTGCAAATGTACCATTTCAGGGGCTTGAAATAGGCGACATAGGATTCCATCTCTTCTGCGTCGGCAGAATTGCTTTTGTGGTACACAGGGTCTTTACTATCGGAATGTGCTGCTTCAATCAGATCATCCAGCAGGTTTTTGTTGTCGAGGATGTTGATTGCCGTTGCGAGTTGCTCCCTGTCCTGTTCAGGAGCGAGAAGAATTTTTTTTTGTGCATTGAAAATGAAAACATAACCCGTATCAGCGAAATGGACATTGGCTATGGTTTGTTTCAACGTGGCGAAATGCTCATCAAGTTTGCGCTGCATCTCGATTTCCACGTCCCCCACGTAGTTGGAAGCTCCCACGGTCCAGCCCCACTGCGGGAAGTATCTGAAATGGGCGAACTTCTTGATCGGATCTTTGCGTCCCTGGAGATCCCAGATAAAGGTGCTGAAGGCGTGCCCTTTTTTACGCGCCTCTTCTCTGGCTGCGTCAAACAGGGGCCGGCCTTTGATATCCCGTAAATGGGACATATCGCGTCCGACAAGTTCTTTTTCCGGATAATACAGAATGGTGTTGTCGTTACCGTAAATGATGCCGTATTGCTGGTCATCTCCATCCATACGGGCGATCCATTTCAGTGCCAGTTTTTTGGCCACGTCTTGATCCAGAGTGCCCTTATCCGCCAGGTTGGCGTATTCTTCTATGCCTGCGAGAAAAATATCCGAAAGCGCTTTTGTTTCGGCTTTCCGACGTTTGATTGTCGCCATTTTCTCCCACAGCAGATTTTCAAAGCTGGCATCGATATTCAGGGTTACCAGCTGCAACACGTTCAGGGCGGAGCGCTCTTCTGCGGCGAGCATGGCATTCTCCACATTCCGTTTACTGAAAATCATGAATGTGAACGCCAGCAGGAAGAGAATGCAAATGACGAGAAGAAGAATTTTTTGTTTCAGGGAGCGTAGTTTCACGGGGACTCCTTGTTTGGGATGCTCCGGTAGGTTGCTTGTATGATGAATCGTTGCGAACGGTACCAGATCGGCCGCCAAAAAACCAGAGCAGGAACGTGTCGTTACCGCTGTTCAATGAGACGTATCTGTTGTGGAAAGGTACAAGTGAGGCAGGGGGTAGTTCAGGAAAGTGACGATGGTGTGATCTTGAATTTCCTCGGCTATCAGTATAAATTTATTCCGGGTCCTTCTTCTTGTGTTTTGTAGCGTGAGAACGGTAAATCGTGCGGGATGCAAGGACCCTTTTTTGAGAGTGGCGTTTCAGTTGTTTGCTTTTAAAAATAGCCCATGCTGCGCAGCTGTCCCAAGGCCTGCTCCTTGAGTTGCGAGCGTCCGTCGCGTTCCGCAGAGGGCTCCTGGCCGGCAGTTGAGGGACTGCTGGTACAAGGTTCGCATCCCAGCGAACGGTAGCCCTGATTGTAGAGTTCGCAATACGGCAGATTGCGGCTGGTGATGTAGGCCCAGATATCCATTTCCGTAAATTCCAGCACAGGATGCATAAAGCGGTGGGGCGGGTCTTCACGTTCTTCCTGCCAGGGCCTTTGAGCCCTGTCCGGATGCTCGTCACGGCGCAGGCCGCTTAGCAACAGTGTTACGTTCAGCTTTTTCAGCCCACTTTTCAGCGGCAAGATTTTGCGGACTTTGCAGCAGGCCAACGGATCCGTTGCAACCGGCACGGAGTCGGCTTCGGGTCCCGGACGCAGTATCCGGAGATCAAGGTCCCAGTCTTGTGCCAGACGGTCCCTGAAACTGCAGATTTCGGCGAATTTCAGCCCCGTGTCCAGATTGATGGCCAGAACGCGTCCGGTGTGCCCTTGCAGTCGCAGGTAGCTGCGCCAGATATCCAGGGCCACCGTGGAATCCTTGCCTCCTGTCCAGGCAACCGCCGCAGTGCGCGCATCCGTCGCCCGGATAGCATCCAGGCGTTCGAACGCTTGTTTGATTTTTTCATCCAGTGTCATGATCATCGGGAAGGGGGAGGAAGATGGACAGGAAGAGACGCGGCAGAAACCGCGGCTCTCCCTGCTTGTTTATTTATTGATAACGATTGAATTATTCGACTGAGCGAAGATCTTCAAACGTGACATTGGAGCTTTTGTACAAGCTCTTTATATACGCCTCGAACAACTGATCGCGTTTGTTGTCTTCAATAATGGCTATGAAGTCTTTTTTGCCTGCCTCCCATTCTTTGGAAGGGGGAGCAATGACATCCGAGACCTTTACCAGGGCATATCCCGAACCGATTGTATAGGGGCGTTTCAGCCAGCTGCCTTTGGACGTATCATAGGCTGCCTGGGCCAGTTCCGGATGATAGCCGAGTTCCTGGATCAAGCCCTGGCGGTTGAACTTGGTGGAGGTGCGTACGGAGTAGCCCTCGGGAGTTTCTCCCTTTTCAAGTTCGGCCAGCAGATCTTCCGCTGCCTTTTTTGCGCTTTCCATGCTTTTCTGGTTGCGCAGTTTGCCTTCTATCTGATCCCGTACCTTGTCCAGCGGTACGTAGTCGGCGGGCTTTGTCTCCAGAACCTTGGCCAGAACATAGCCGTCCTTGACCTGCAGGGGATCGTCGGTAACGTCTCCCACCTCCATGCCGAAGAGCGTTTCGGAAGCTTCAGGCGTCAGGCCAAGAATCCCGGCGGCTTGTTTCTGGGCGAAGAACTCGCTGTTCTTCATGGGAATATTCATGTCTTTGGCAATGGTATCCAGAGTAGATCCAGTGACTATTCTTTCCAGCGCCTGGTCCACGTTGTCGTGGAGAATGTCGGCTGCATTTTCTTCCGCCGCTTTTTGACGTACCTCGTCCCTGACCTGCTCCAGAGGGATCACCCCAGGCTCCTTGCGGTCTTCCGCCAGGATCAGATGCCAGCCGAACTGCGTCCGGACGGGCTCGCTGATGTCGCCTTTTTTCAGGGCAAACAACGCGGTCTCAAAGGGTTTGACCATGGTCCCGATTTTGACCCAGCCCAGGTCGCCGCCATTGGGGCCGGTGGGGCCTTCGGAGTACTCCTTGGCCAGTTCGGCGAAGTTGCCGCCGTCCTTGAGTTTGGCAGCCACTTCGTCAATTTTCGTTTTGGCCGCCGCCACCTTGTCCTCGGGGGCGTCCTTGTCCACACGGATCAAAATATGACGGGCTTTGACTTCTTTCTGGCGGGTATAATCGGTTTTCAGTTTCCGCTTGTAATAGCTCTCAATGTCCGCGTCCGTTACCGTGGTTTTGTCCGCCAAAGTTTCGGGAGCAAAAAGCATATAAGCTATTTTCACCTGAGGATCGATTTTGAATTCCTCTTTGTTTTCCTTGTAGTACGCGTCGATTTCCGCCGGGGTGACGCTGACGCTTTTGGTGAAATTGCCGGCTTCTACCACTATGTAATCGATTTTGCGTTCTTCGTTGACGAACTCGTAAAGGTCTTTCGCTTCAGGTTCGCTGACAAAGGCGGGCAGCGTGACATATTCTTTCATCTTTTGGCGCATCAGGGAATTGCGTACGTCGTTTTCAAAAGCTCCAGCAGAAATTTGCTGGCTGCTCAGGATGCGCTGATACAAGGTTTTATCAAATTTGCCGTCAGCGCCTTGAAAGGCGGGCAGTTTTTTTATTTCGTTGATGATTTCGTATTGCGAAGGGATGACGTTGAGCTTGGCGGCCTCTTTTTCAAGCAGCATGGACTCTATCATCTGGGTTAGAAATTGTTTTTTCAGTCCCATCTGATTGATTTGCTCCCAGGTCAGATCGGGGCGGCTCATCCGGACGTTGTGGATATAGCGTTCGAACGCCATCATGAAGTCCTTTTCCATGATGGGTTCGTCGTCAACGTAGGCGATTACGGCCGCCTTGTTGCCTGTCATGGAGCCCACTCCCCAGAAAGCGAAAACGATGATGATCAGGCCGAAAAGGATTTTGACGCCCCAGGATTCGGCGCTTCTGCGTATCATCTCTAACATAGTTTCTCCTGGCAACCGGCTGGAAGGTTAAGCTTCCGGCCGTTCAGTTGTGTGTTCGTGCTTCGTGGCCGAGACGGAAATCAGGCTTTTTTGGATTCGCGTACGTAATTGAGCAGGCCGCCGGCGCGAATGATGGCCAGCTCGTTTTCGGTCAGGTCGTTGGAGACGGCAATGTTTTTTCCGTTATCCAGCTTGAGCTGCACAACACCGCCGGCCGTGATTTCAGAAGCCGGGATTTCCAGCGCCTGGCCTTGCTCAACGGTGTCATAGTCTTTTTTATCAACGAGCAGAAGTGGAAGAATGCCAAAGTTGACCAAATTGGCGCGATGAATGCGGGCCAGAGATTTGGCTATCACCGCCTTGACGCCGAGATGACGCGGCCCAAGGGCGGCATGTTCGCGGCTGGAGCCCTGTCCGTAGTTTTCGCCGCCGAGAATCACGCCGTGTCCCGCCTGTTTGATCCGGGGCACAAAGCCTTCGTCCACGCGGCTGAAAATGTATTCGCTGATAGCCGGGACATTGGAGCGCAGCGCGGTGATTTGCGCACCTGCGGGCAGGATATGGTCCGTGGTGATGTCGTCGCCCACTTTGAGCTGCACGCTGGTGGAAATGGTCTCGGGCAGAGCTTCAAACTGTTCCAGAGGGACAATGTTAGGGCCGCGGATAATGCCCAGGCCTTCGGCGTCGTCGGAGCCCGGCGTGGGCGGAAAGATGAACAGGTGGCCGATGCTGGGCACATTGCGCGGGAGAAAGGGTTTGACCAGCAAAGGTTCGCCCCATTCGGCCGGATCCACGAAAGCCCCCATTTTTGCTGCCTGGGCCGCTGTCAGCGGGCTGACCAGATAGACCTGTCCGTCCTGCGTACCGCTGCGCCCCTCAAAGTTGCGGTTGAAGGTTCGGGCGCTGACGCCTTTGGATACAGGCGATCCGCCCATGCCGATGCACGGGCCGCAGGCGCACTCCAGGAGGCGGGCTCCGGAGTCGATCAGGTTTCCGAGCAGTTCGTCCTGGGCCAGGAGCTTGAGCACCTGTTTGGAGCCCGGGGCGATCAGAACGTCCGTATCTTCATGTACGGTGTGTCCTTTGAACAATTCGGCCACGGAAGCCAGGTCGGTGTACGAGGAGTTGGTGCAGGAGCCGATGCAGACCTGGTCCACGGGCATGCCGTGCAGTTCGGCAACAGGGACGACCTTGTCCGGCATGTGCGGTTGCGCGGCAAGCGGAACCAGCGCGGAAAGATCGATTTTGACCTCGTCGTCGTAACCCGCATCCGGATCGGCTTCCAGCGCTTCGAAGTCTTGCGAGCGTTCCATGGAGCGCAGAAATTCCTTGGTCTGCTGGTCGCTGGGAAAGATAGACGTGGTGGCGCCCAGTTCCGCGCCCATATTGGTGATGGTTGCGCGTTCGGGCACGCTCAGCGTTGCAACGCCGGGACCGGCGAATTCCATGACTTTGCCCACGCCGCCCTTGACGGAGAGCTCGCCCAGCAAGTGCAGGATGATGTCTTTGGCCGAAGCCCAGCCGGTCAATTCGCCTTCAAGCCAGATACGTACGACTTTGGGCATGCTGATGACGTACGGTTCGCCTGCCATGGCCAGCGCCACGGAAAGACCGCCTGCACCGAAAGCCAGGGCTCCCACACCGCCGGCCGTGGGCGTATGGCTGTCCGAACCGATCAGCGTACGTCCGGGACGGGCAAAGTTTTCCAGATGCAGCTGGTGGCAGATGCCCGTGCCGGGAGGGGAAAAAATAATGCCGTATTTTCTGGCGACACTGCGCAGATAGCGGTGGTCGTCAGGGTTGCGGAAGCCCATCTGCAGGGTGTTGTGGTCGACATAACTCACGGAGAGTTCGGTCTGCACCCGGTCCAGGCCCAGGGCTTCGAATTGCAGATAGGCCATGGTTCCGGTGGCGTCCTGGGTCAGTGTTTGGTCGATACGCAGCGCGATTTCCGCTCCCGGCGTCATGTCACCGCGTACCAGGTGCTTGGAGATGATTTTCTGGGTCAGATTTTGGGCCATGGGATATATCCTCCTAACAGGGCTAGCCTTCTTCGATTCTCAAACGCAGCCGATTGATACGTTTTCTGCAGAATTCCGCTTCCACATCCAGGCGCAGCTTGTCTTGCTGCTTGGTATAGATTTCCTTGGCGTAATAGATCCCTTCCGCGGGCTTTTCTTCCTGACGCAAAAAGCGAATTGCTTTTTCGCAGTCCTCTTTTTCATTGAGAAATGCGCGCATTTTGGTTTCCTGATCGGCTATTTCTTTTGTGATCTCTTCCGGGGTGGTGGGATCATTCAACTTTTCTGCGTCGACGCTTGGGTTGGGGGGCTGCATCCTTGTCCTCTTTTGGGGGTTTTCTTTCAAAAATATCGACAGGCGGTGTGGGCAACGCATTGTAGAAAGGCCAGAACCCGGGCATCAACCCGGTGACGTTGCCCGGATTGTCGAGCTTCAGGCCGGGGCGAATGTAGCCGAGCAGGGCGTATGCCAGACTCCAGGCCGGGGACGGACTGGACCAAGGAGCGTCCCAGTCGGAAGACGGCTCGGCCTTTTCAAACGTAAGCCAGGAATCCTCGATTTGAGCTTGAAAGCCCGTACGTTCGAGAACTTCCTCGGCGATTTGTACGGTTTCCAGGGTCTCGGGCGCGCTAGGCAGGCCGCAACGCAAGTGCTGCGCAACGTCAGGATTGTGTGACGCCAGGCAGGTGGCAATGGCCAGGGCCAATGGCATCAGTTCGGGCGTTTCGCGCGTATCAAATTGGTACTGTTGCTGCAGTTGGGCGGCGGTAGGAGCTTTGAAGGCAGCCTGTATGGAAAAAGGCTCCCCTGTGAGGTTGATTCCCGCAGTCATCAGCAAGGATTCCACCCTGCGCCAGGCAAGGAGTTTGTTGGGCCAGGTTCCGCGCAACCGGACAACGCCGCCGGCGGCAAGCGAAAGCGCCAAAATGGCTCCTCCCAGAAAAGGATCGATGTCCACTGCAGGCGCGGGCGGAGGAGAAACGCGTCCAGGCGCAATGCGCAAAATGTTGGCCGTGAAATCCGTATCAATGCCGCAGATATCCAGCATCCGCTGCACCTGTTCCAAAGTGGAGACCAGTGCCTGGGAGTTCTTTTCCGGCAGAATCAAACTGAGGCCGCGCGGGTAGGAAGGTGCTGCAGCGGCCAGGGCTGCGGCGGCCTCTGGCGGAAAGTTTGCTGAAAGTTGGAGCGAGTCCGGTATGATCCCGGAAGTTTCCAGGCGGGCAGGCAATCCGTGCGCGCCCGGTACGGGCATTACCAGTCGTGCGCCAAGGGCGGGAAGCATATCGGCAAGGGGGCGCAGGTCGAGCAATTTGAGCTGTGGTCCTCCAATAAAGCGCACACTGCCGGCATGGGGCAAGGCCAGAAAAAGCTGGGCGAACAGGTTCACGGGCTCCTGACCCACAAAGATGGCTTTTCCGGCGAACGCGGGCTTTGCCGCGCCTCTGCTCTTCAAGCCGTCTTCTTCCCAATACAGTTGGGCTCCCCCATGGTTGCAGGCTTTGACGCAGTCGAACAGTGCATCGTTGCGCAAGGCGTTGGCAATGGTCAGAGGCTGCTCACTCTGAAATGCCAGGATGGTCCAAAGAACGCTTTGCAGCATACTTCCAGGTCCGGCAATATCCACGGACATGGAGCCCTTGGCGGGAGTCAGTTCGAATCCGCTGCGTTTGGGCATCGGCGTACTCACTGCCTTGAGCTGGGTGGAGCCGAGTTCCTGCAGCAGGGAAAAAGATTTTCTCCACAGTCCGGGGTCGCCCCCAATGGAAGAAGCCGCTTGTTCCCAGGCCTGGCGTAAACGTTTTTCTAGGTCGGATTTCGCTTTTCCAGGGCCTCCTGCGGCAGTTGGACGAACGGTTTCGTTCAGATCCTTGAGCAACTCGGCGCGTCGTCCGAGCAGACGGATGATTTTCCTGTCAAGGTCAAGGAGCTGATGAAGGGGGGACGATGGTGAATCTGGACTTTTAGGCATAATATTTCTTTTGACTCTAAAAAAGTATCCGCTTGCAGTAGCCTGATTTTACATTAGGGGCAAGCGGGTGAAGGGGGTATAAGGTAAAAAAAGGGGACGCCGTAAGGCATCCCCTCTAACTAGCTTGACAGGCAGCAAGTAGTCAATACTTACATGCCGGAACCGCTGGCGGCTTTCTGCATTTTAACTTCGACTTTCTCGGTCAGACCTTCGTAGTAGGCACGGAGGATAACGAGAACTTCGTCACGACCGAAGTGATCCGGAACCTCGGCGCCTTCGGAAAGGGCCTTGCGCAGCTTGGTTCCGGACAGGATAACGCGGTCTTCTTTGGTGTGAGGGCAGGTACGCATGGAAGCCATGCCGTCACACTTGAAGCAGTAGAAGGTCCAGTCGATTTTCAGGGGTTCGCAGAGCAGGGCTTTGCCGGGCTCAACGTTGCATTTGGCTTCTTCGGTGGCGTAAGGAATCTTGTCGAAGATGTCCTGAGCTTCGAACATGCCGTAGAAATCGCCAACACCGGCGTGGTCGCGGCCGATGATCATGCGGTTGACGCCGTAGTTCTGGCGGAAGGTGGCGTGCAGCAGAGCTTCACGGGGACCGGCGTAACGCATGTCGAGGGGGTAACCACCCTGGACAACGTGTTCTTTGACAAAGTATTTTTCAACCAAAGTATCGATGCATTTCACACGAACTTCAGCAGGAATATCGCCGGGCTTCAGGTTGCCGATCAGGGAGTGGATGATAACGCCGTCGCACACTTCAACAGCGATTTTGCACAGGAATTCGTGCGAGCGGTGCATGGGGTTACGCAGCTGCAGAGCGGCGATGGTGCTCCAGCCTTTTTCGTCGAAGATCTTGCGGGTTTCGGAAGGACGCAGGTAGATTCCGGGGTACTTGCTGGGGTATTCGCCTTCGCTGAGCACTTTAACAGGGCCGGCCAGGCAGAACTGCTTGCGGGCCATAACCATTTTAACACCGGGGTGGTCTTCCAGGGCAACTTCCATGAACTTGCCGCCGGTGCTGTCTTCGCCTTCACCTTTGTAAACGATTTCGGATTCCCACTTCTTTTCGTCTTCGGTCATCTCGAATTTTTCAGTAACTTTCAACGTGGCGTAGATTTCACCATCGCTTTCCAGAGCGATCTCGTCGCCATCCTTGATGCCTTCGGCATCGGCGGCGTCGCAGCCCAGCATAACGGGAACGGGCCAGAAGGTACCATCGGACAGTGTGAAGTTTTCGCAAACACTTTTCCAGTCAGCCTTGGTCATGAAACCGTCGAGGGGGCTGAAACCACCAATGCCCATCATGATCAGGTCGCCTTTTTCCTGGGGCGTAATCTGGATTTTTTTCAAACCGGCTGCTTTTTTCTTTTCGTCTTCAAGCGCAGCGCCTTCAAGCAGGCAACAAACAAGGCCTTTTCCGCCATGGGGGGGTACCAGTTTGGACATCTGGGTCTCCTTTGAAATGGTTAAAAAAAATAAAAAAAAGTGTTGCCTCTTCCCATACCTGCCCCTTGAGCTGATGGGAGAGAAAATGTCTTGACGAACAGGCTGAGCCGGGGCAATGTCCCGCCGAGCCATTCGTTTGGCACACGGACCTAATGTGAAATAAATGACAAATTGTCAAGCGATCCCGTAAGATTGTTTTTTGGTCTTATATTTTGGTTGGTTAGCTGGGGGGGTGGGGAGCCCTCTTCCGACCCTCTTGTGACGCTTTTTATTGTCAATGATGTAGACGACCTTTTAGTTTTGCTTTTTTTTCATTTTACTGTGCATTTTGCAGAGATTGATTTATTGACTAACCTGCATGGCGGATGCGCTTAGGAGCAACCACCCGGACTGCTTTCGGTTCTCATTATAATGCCGCTGCAGATCCGTAGTATTTTCACGTAGATTGACAGCTCCATCCGCTTGGATTACGTTTTTATAATTTGACACTATTTATTTTAAAAGGAGTGTGCTGATGAAAGGCACGTGCCTGGTGACCGGTGGAGCCGGTTTCATGGGGTCTCATTTGTGTAAAGATTTGATGGGGATGGACTATAACGTCATCGCTTTGGATGATCTTAGCGGCGGCTTTGTTGAAAACGTCCCTGAGGGGACGCTTTTTATTGAAGGCAGCGTCACTGATCACACCCTCATTGAAAAGATTTTTTCGGAACACAAAATTGATTATATCTTCCATCTTGCCGCGTACGCGGCGGAAGGCTTGAGCCATTTCATCAAGCGTTTCAACTATACCAACAACCTCATTGGTTCCGTGAATTTGATCAATGCCGCGGTTAATCATGAAGTAAAATGCTTTGTGTTTACCTCGTCCATTGCCGCCTACGGTACCAACCAGATCCCCATGACAGAAGATCTGGTGCCCATGCCTGAGGATTCTTACGGTATTGCCAAATACGCTGTTGAGCTTGATCTAAAAGAAAGCCACGAGATGTTCGGCCTGAATTACATCATTTTCCGTCCGCACAATGTTTATGGTGAAAACCAGAACATCGGAGACAAATACCGCAATGTTATCGGTATTTTCATGAATCAGATCATGCAGGACAAGCCCTTGTCGATTTTCGGTGATGGCGAGCAAACCCGTGCGTTCAGCTATATCAGCGATGTCTCCACCGTCATGGCCAGGTCCATTGAAACCCCCGAGGCCTATAACGAGGTGTTCAATGTCGGTGCGGACAAGCCTTACACGGTCAATTATCTGGCTGAAGTCGTTTCCAAGGCCATGGGCAAGCCCTTGAATGTCGTCCATGTCGAGGCCCG
Organism: Desulfovibrionaceae bacterium; assembly: GCA_963677785.2. Classification (GTDB taxonomy): domain Bacteria; phylum Desulfobacterota; class Desulfovibrionia; order Desulfovibrionales; family Desulfovibrionaceae. The sequence goes on from CAXXDH010000003.1 coordinate 3,739,296, forward strand.
CAACGAAGTGGTCCACGCCTATGCAACCCATGACAAGGTGAAACGGATTTTCAACTACGAAGCTCAGGTGGACCTTGAAGAGGGCGTTAAACGTCAGGCCGAATGGGCTCAGCGTACCGGAGCCAAAGCAAGCCAGAAGTTCGACAACATTGAGATTATGAAAAATCTCCCTCCCAGCTGGTTGAAATAATACCGGGGAAAGCACCTTCCGGTCAGAATCTCAGCCTCTATTTCGCGGTGATAAACATGTCCAAAACAAAAAGTAAGACTACTGCAACCGGGAAAATGCAATACCGTCGTAAAGGTATTGTTGTCTTGGGGATGCATCGTTCGGGTACTTCTGCCGCAACCCGCGTTATCAATTTGCTGGGTGGCGACATTGCCGCAAATCTGATGCCCGGAATGGCGGGCAATAACGATACGGGGTTCTGGGAATCTCAGGATCTCTACGAAATACATGAGCAAATGCTTTCCGAGGCCGTAGGAGCCACCTGGGATGACCTCTCGCCTTTCCCAGCCGGATGGTACGATACGCCCAAAGCAGCAGAGTATGTGCAGCGTTTTCAGGAAAAACTGGCTCAAGACTTTGAAAATTCGGCAGTTTTTGTTTTGAAAGATCCGCGAATTTGCCGTTTGCTGCCTCTTTGGTTGCGGATTTTTGAGCAATTCGAAACTGAGCCTTTTTTCGCCATTCCCATACGTAATCCCATTGAAGTGGCACGTTCGCTCAAAAGCAGGGACGGCTTTCATTTTGCCAAGTCCTACCTGCTGTGGTTGCGTCATAATCTGGAAGCCGAACGGGACAGCAGAGGGTACAAGCGCAGCTTTTTTACCTATGAAATGTTGCTGGAAGACTGGCGCGGCACAATGGCCAAGGTGTATGCCGACCTGGGGCTGGATTTGCCCCAGATGAGCCATTATCATGATGCGCAGACAGAAGGGTACCTTTCCAGCCGCTGGCGGCATCATGTCATCACCCCTGAGGACGTTTTCGGTCGCCAGGAAATTGTGGGATGGGTCAAAACGGCCTACGAAGTCCTGCTCAAGGCAGCCGGAAATGAATTTGAAGGGATGGAAGAAACGCTGGATGCGGTTCTGGATGCGTTCAATACCGCTGACATGGCTTTTGGCCCGCTGGTGGCAGATACGGAAGTTCGTGCCAGAAAAAACGAAGAGGCGGTTGTCAAGCTGGAAGCCTTGCAGGGAGAATATGACGAACTGCGTTCCAATTTCATCCGCAAAGACGATGAACTGAGTTCGACTCTCAATAAATTGGTGTATCTGGAAAGCGATAGAGGTGTCAGCAAAATTAATTCGTTGACCACTGAAATGGAACGCGCGCGCAGGGAAGCCGACAGTTTGCGTGCTGAAATCGAAATGATGCGCAACTCCACAAGCTGGCGTTTTTCCAAGCCTGTCCGCATGGCAGGTAAATTGCTCGGTAAAGAGTAGCGCTTGTTTGTTTCAACGGAAGCGGACGAACTGACCAGTAGTTGTTTCCGGCCGGTCGTATAACACGGACAAATGGTGCGGGAACGTTTCGTATGCTCAGGATCTGTCCATACCGAAAAAACAACTGAGGTTTTGGATGATTAAAATACAGGTAGAACGCGATTTATGCACAAGCTGCGGCGTTTGCTGGCATGAAATGTGCGATGTTTTTGGCCATGATCAGGATTCACTGGTAGTCCTCCAAAAGGATACCATTGACGACTCAAGAAAAAATGATATTGAGCGTGTTGCGGATATTTGTCCTGGCGAGGTCATAGCGTATTCTCAAATCTAAGAATCCCTGAACGCCTCTGGAGAATCACTCAAGAGGCGTTCTAATTTCTTTTGTATCCCGTCATAAAGCGGTGAAGTTAAAAATCGGATCAATAGGCGTGTTCGGTCGCCTGCTGGTGTGTTGTTACTGGAGCACAGAATGAACAAAGCTTGCAAACGAGTCCTTGTATTTTCCTCGGATATCCTCCCTTTGCCTGGGCTGCCGACTTCCGGAGGAGGATTGCGCAGCTGGCAGATTATCAAAGGACTTGAGGCCAATGGCATCAAAGTTGATTTTTCCATGCCTGGAGAAGATCGTTTTCTGGAGCGGGAATATGGTGACAAGATTCCAGAAGACGTAAAAAAGACTTCCTGGAAGCAGAACAACCAGGATGAGATTGTCGCCCATTTCAATCCGGATGCAATCATTTTCGCCAATCCTGATCTTAATTGCCTGCAAAAAGAGCACGGCATACCGATACTAAGCGACATGCACGGCCCACGGCTTATTGAATTCGAACTGCTCAACAGCGACGATTCTCCCAGCATGCGCGGACGCAATATCAGGCGCAAGTTGAGCAATTTTATGCGCAGCGATTATTTTACCTGCGCGGGAAGATGGCAGCGGTATTATTTTCTGAGCTACTTCATGATGGCTGGTTACAAACTGGAGGATATCCGGGTTGATTTCATGCCGGTTTCTCTGGCTCCCGAACAGCCCGTCATGGATAAGGATCTCAAGGAAAAACGCTTCATCTACTCGGGCGGTTTCTATCCCTGGCAGAATCCCATGACCAGCCTGTACGCCATGAATGAAGCGCTGGCCACATTCAACGACGGCGCTCTGCATGTTTTTGGCGGGTCGCATAATGTCAACCAGGCCGATACGCTGAATTTCGCCAAAATGAAGGAGACGCTTGAGCAGAACTCCAGAATTCATTTTCGCGGCTATCTTTCCAGAGACGACGTAATCGAAGAATACCGGACAGGGTATGTGGCCTTCGAAGTGATGGCCCGCAACTTTGAACGGGAAATGGCTTTTACAACCCGGACCATTGAATTCATGTGGGCCGGCTTACCCGTGATTTACAACGATTATGCGGATCTCTCGGACTATATACTGGAATACGACGCGGGTTGGTGTGTGAATCCGGATGATCCGGACGCGATCAAAAAGGCCATCCAAGAAGCCTTGAACGAGCCCGAACTGGTCGTAGCCAAAGGCCGGAATGCGCAAAGACTTGTTAAAGACTGTTTTTCCTGGGACAAAACCATCCGTCCCGTGTTGCGTTTTCTGGAGAATCCTGTGCTGACGCATCATGAACCAGACATGCTGGAAACGCCCATACCCTATATTTTGCAGGGGGGCGATCCCAGAGACACGGCATCGGTTCTTGCTTCGTTGGTGATAGAAAATCGCGAACTGCATAAAGAACTGGACAGCGTTTTTTGCAGCAGAAGCATGCAAATGGCCAAAGGCGTGAGCAAAATGTATCGCGGTGCTTCCAAAGTATCCGGCAAGGCCAGAAGCCTTGCGGCAAAATTATTGAAAAAGTAGCGTAATGAGCAAAGTACTTGTCTTTGCCTCGGACATTCTTCCACTCGAAGGATTGCCCACTTCCGGTGGGGGATTGCGGAGCTGGCAGTTGATTCAGGGGTTGCTGAGCCGGGGGCTCGATGTAGATTATCGTATGCCTGCCGAGCGCTTTCTTACCCGGAATTTTTCTGATGTCATTGGAAAAAAATATGCATCCATCATGTGGACGCCGGCGGACCAGGAGCAGATTATTGCTTCGTCCAAGCCGGATGTGATTCTGTTCGTCAACCCCGAGCAGAATAATCTCGCCCGCCATCCGGGCATCCCGATTGTCACGGATCTGCACGGTCCGCGCATTCTGGAAACCACGTATAACGACCATCCGGACTCACAGCGCGTACGCGCTGTGTTTATATCGAAAAAACTGGCCAAACTGGCGGAAGCGGATTACATCACATGCGCGGGCTGGCGGCAGCGCTTTTATTTTCTGGCTTTCCTGTTGGCCACGGGCAGGGAAGAATCGGAAATTGATATTGCCTACATTCCCATATCGCTTTCGCCCGAGCTGCCTGCTTTTGAAAAAGACCTCGAAGCGCGCCGACTTGTTTACGCCGGGGGTTTTTATCCGTGGCAGCGTGCTACCAATCCTTTGAACGCTTTGGAAGAGGTACTCCGCGTCGATCAGAGCGGTTGGCTGGATATTTATGGCGGCAGCCACAAGGTTTCCAAACAGGATGAACTCAATTTTACCGCCTGCATGGATCGGTTGCAAAAGAACGACCGGGTTTGTTTTCACGGCTACCAACCCAGGTCCGTACTGCTCGAAGCCTTCTCGAAGTCCCTTGCCGCCTTTGAGGTAATGGAAAAAAACTACGAGCGCGAACTGGCCTTTACCACCCGGACCGTGGAATTTTTATGGGCCGGGCTCCCGGTTATTTACAATAATTATGCGGAACTCTCCGAACATATTCGCGAATATGACGCGGGCTGGTGCGTGGATGCCTCGGATACACAATCCGTGCAGGAGGCTGTCCGCGAGGTGCTCGCTCATCCGGAGAAGGCCCAGGAAAAGGGCGCCAATGCGCAGCGCCTCGTACGGGACCGTTTTACCTGGGACAAGACCATCGAGCCGTTGGCCGCTTTCTGTCAGCATCCCCAATTGAAAACCAGGCCCAAAAATTATTTTCGTTTATATCCTTTCCGGCGCCCCACCATGAACCGCCTTTCTTCCATTCATATGGAATTTTGTTCCCGGCCGTTTCATGATTTTATTCGATACTGCCTTGCCAAGGCCGTGGAAAAGACGATAGACCGACTCCGCCAAGGAGAAGTTAAATCTTGATACCTGCCCGGCCGAATGCGGCTTACGTTCATGCAGTGGGTTACTTTAAGCCTTATTTTTAATGAGGAATTCCTATGTCGATGACTAATGCCATCCAAGTGAAACTGGAAAATGAGCAACTCCTCTGGAAAGAGGTTGAAGCAAAACAGACGGTGCTCAAGGCCATGCCGCCGAGGATCACCTTTGAAACAAGCCGCCGCTGCAATCTTTCCTGCAGGTTCTGTTGTCATTTCACTACCAAGTACGTGGCGCGTCAAAGTCCCATGAACCAGACCTTCATGGAACCCAAACTCATCAATAGAATTGCCGAGGAACTGTTTCCGACTTTGCAATATTATGAGGCCACGTTGCTTGGTGATCCGTTTCTTTCGCCGAATCTGGACCTTGAGCTTGATCTGGCTGAAAAACATGGCGTCTTTTTTCGCCCCACAACCAACGGAACCACGCTTACGGAAGCCAATCTGGACAAGATTGACGGACGGATGGACTGGCTCAAGTGCAGTTTCGACAGTCACATTCGTGGTGTCTATAATTTTATCCGTATCGGCGCCCGGTTTGAAAATACGGTCAAAAAACTCAAGCGGTTCAACAAGCGCCGCGAACAGATGAATCCTGTTCCGTATTTTCGCGTCGGCCTGGTGCTCAATGACCTCAATGTGGACGAACTCCCCGAGTATCTGGTCTGGTGCCATGAAGAACTGGGCGTTGACGATGTCGAGATCATGGGCCTGAACGTCAATGACAACCATATGGAACCGTTGTCTGTTTTTGACAAGGCCGACCGGGTCAACGCTATGCTGGACAAGACCATTGAAACCGCTTTGGATAAAAAATACAAACTGCGTCTGGCCTTCACCCAAATGCCCAAACCGGGGGGAGACCGTTTCGTCTGCCAGAAACGCAGCAAAGAACTCAAGGAACAGCAGCGGGACATCGGCTTCATTGCTCCGCGGAATTTCGACAAGATGAGTTACGTTATTCAGGCGGAAAGCAATCGCTGGGAAGTCGGCGATACGGGTGTGGTCTGGAGCAACAACATGCGGCGGCAGGATATCTGTGAAGAGTTTTTCAATCGTCCGTTTTTCCTGCCCAACGGTAGTATTGAAGCTTGCGGCAACAGCAATACGTTCATGATGGGCAACATCAAACGCCAGCCTTTCAAGGAAATCTGGAACAACGAACTGTACCAGGATATTCGCAAGCGGATGTATTCCGGACGCATCAATGAAAATTGGTACGACGCCTGCAACGAATGTATTTGCATGGGCGTGACCTATGATCGCGAAACGTCCGATCATCGCCATAAAAATCACTATCGAGTAACCAAGACCAAGGACAAAGGCGAAGGGCGTATTGCCATCGGTGTCTCTCAGCGGCCCACTCCGTGGCCAGAGGACGGAATTGTCAAGAACCTGGTCTGGCGCGCAAAGAATTTTGCGCACCGCACACTTCCGGAAGAACAGAAAGAGTTTTTGGCAAAAGTCTATCGCCGCGTACGGGAAAGTGGCCCGGTAACCAGATTATACCAGATGCTGCACAAGCAGTAGTGCACCATAAAGATGTCAGTTAAGGAGCGACCATGCAATATACCAAAGAGTTCAAGCTGAAAAACGAAGACGAGCTCTGGGAGTGTGTGGACAATAAGCAGACCTATATCCCGAATTTTCCTCCCCGGATAACCTTTCAGACACATAAACGGTGCAATCTGGCGTGCCGTTTTTGTTATCATTTTGCGCACAAGTTTTTTGATAACCGCAGTCCGCTGGATATGCCGGTCATGGATCTCCGGCTGATCGAGAAGGTGGCGGAAGAGCTGTTTCCCACGCTGCAGTATTATGAAACCACCTTATTGGGTGATCCATTTCTTTCGCCGAATCTGGACAATGAGTTGCGGCTGGCCGCGCGTTATGGCGTGTACATGCGTCCGACCACCAACGGGACCACTTTGACCGAAGCCAACCTGGATAAAGTGGACGGCCGTATGGACTGGTTGAAATGCAGTTTCGACAGTCATATCCGTGGGTTGTATAACAATATCCGCATCGGCGCCCGGTATGAGAACACGGTAAAGAAACTCAAGCGCTTCAACAAACGCCGGGAAACCATGAATCCCAAACCCTGGTTCCGTCTGGGGGTCGTGATAAACGACTTGAATGTGGAAACCCTGCCGGACTATTTTCTCTGGGCTCATGAGGAAATGGGCGTTGATGATGTGGAAATGATGGGGCTCAATGTTGACCGCGACCATATCGAGAGCCTGCAGATTTTTGATAAGGCCCCACTGGTAAACAAGATTCTGGACAAGGTCATTGATCTGGCCTTGACCAAAAAATATCGTCTGCGTCTGGATTTTACGCAGATGCCCGAACCCGGAGGCGACAAATTCGTCTGTCAGAAACGCAGTGCAGAACTCCGGGAGATGCAGAAACCCATGGGATATATCCCGCCGCGCGATTTTGAGAAAATGAGCTACATCATTCAGAACCCGCGAAACGCCTGGGAGACCAACGACTACGGCTATGTCTGGAGCAACAACATGCGGCGTCAGGATGTCTGCGTGGAGTTTTTCAACCGGCCATTCGTCATTGACAACGGTACGGTGGAAGCGTGCGGCAACTGCAACACGTTCTACATGGGCAATCTCAAGCATCGGAATTTCTCAGAAATCTGGAACAGCGAATTGTATCAGGACATACGCTGGAAGATGTTCAACGGCACCATCAATAAAGACTGGTACGCGGCCTGCAACGACTGTATCTGCATGGGCGTCACTTATGACCGCGGACGTTCCGACCATCGCCATAAGAGTTTTTACCGCGTGACCACCACCGAGGCCAAAGGTGAAAACAGGGTTCCGGTTGGACCGACTCATGGTCCTGTGGACTGGCCGGAGGAATTCTGCCTTGAGGACTATCAGCAGCGTGTCGATATGTTCAAGGACTATGAAGTCGTGCTGCCAGGTAAAGGCAAGCTGTACTTTTCCGATTTGGACAAGGAAACGGCAAAGGTCGTAATGGAAGGGGACATCCGCTGGGACAAGGTGAACACCTTTACCCCCCTGGCTCTGAGTGGAAAACGGTTTATCAAAGGCATCTATGCCGAGGCTCCATCCAAGCTTACGTATCCAATCCCGGAAGGGAGCAGGGCGTTTCAGGCAGTTGTCGGACTGTACGATACGGAGAATCCCGCACGCCGGATTATGAACGACAGTCCGGGGTTTGTTGGAGAAGCTGTGATGCGCGTACTGCTTGATGGAGAGGAAGTTTTTCATTCCGGAAAACTGACTGCCCAGACACCTGCCCGTGCGGTGGACATCGATGTTACAGGCGGAACGCAGTTGACATTGATTACCGAAGCCTTTGACCCGCAACGGCCGAATTTCTGCTGGACTGTGTGGGCTGACGCGCATTTTATCAAGTAATAGCTGAACACGTTATCACATACGCTCTTTTGAGGGCCTGCTACAAGAGTATTTATCAATTGTTGCAGGCCCTTGTTTTTTTTTTGAAGGAGAGCAGGTCCCTGGTCGACCAGAACCTTTTCAGGTTGTCGAAGAGCTGAAAAGCGCCCAGGAAAGAATAATGTGATTTTTCCCACTTTTTGCGTCTTCATCCCCTTGCAAGCGGCGTATAATAAGGCTATAGCAGATGGCGACGTGTTTGAGGGTGTTCGTAAAAATTAAGAAATAGAAACGAGTGAAAATTACAGCTGAACCCTTCTTGTGAAAAAAATGGTTTTCGCTTGACAGTGTTGTGTCCGCTTGTTAAATTGATCACAAGCGCAAAGGTTGTAGTATCTAATCCACTGATATTAAAGAACATCAGAGGTGTGTCCATGACTAAGGGTCATCCGGCCCCATGTGAAGTTGGTTTCTTTTTGCTGAACTCTGAATCCCGGTTTCAGGTCTGGCAAAGAGGAAATATGACTGGTTCATGTGACACGTTGCGCGTTATGGCGCCGGCTGCAATTGTGTGGCGGTGCCATTTTAAATAGTGCGAGTGGATTTGCAGGGGAGGCGTTTTGTCATCCCCTGCTTTTTTTCCCTGCTCGAACCTTTGCTGAGTCTCAGTTGTGAGCTTGGTGGAGGAGGTTTTGGGTGTAACCTTAATTAACATGTTGATCTGGAGGAAAGGTATGCCTACTTTTGTTGATCCGGAAAAGTGTGATGGCTGCAAGGGCGGCGAGAAAACCGCCTGCATGTACATCTGCCCGAATGACCTTATGATTCTCGATCCGGACGAGATGAAGGCTTTTAACCAAGAGCCTGATGCATGCTGGGAGTGCTACTCCTGCGTGAAAATTTGCCCCCAGGGCGCCATTACCGCTCGTCCTTACGCTGACTTCGCTCCCATGGGCGGCACAAGTATTCCGCTGCGTGGTTCCGAAGATATCATGTGGACGGTTAAGTTCCGTAACGGCAATGTAAAACGGTTCAAATTCCCCATTCGTACCACTCCTGAAGGTTCCATCAAGCCCTTTGACGCTGCTACTGGCGATCTGGACAGTGAACTGCTTTGCACCGAGAGTGCGTTGGTAGATCCCAAGGAAGTCCTGGGCAAGAAGCTCGAAGTTGCCGAGCTCGACAAGACCGTGACAGTTAAGGCTTCTGCTGTTTAGTTAACTTGTCTTTTGTATTAGGCTCATAATTTAGGAACCGAATATTTGTTTAATTAAGGAGACAAAAATGCCTCAGATTCCCGTTAAGGATATACCCAAGGGTCTTGCTCTGGCCGAGCCGACCATTGAAGAAAAAGAAGTAGACATTCTTTTGGTTGGTGGTGGTATGGGTAACTGCGGTGCCGCAGTTGAAATCATGGCTTGGAAGGACAAAGTTGATCCCAACATGAAGATTCTGTTGATCGACAAAGCCGCTCTGGAGCGTTCCGGCGCCGTTGCTCAGGGTCTTTCCGCTATCAACACCTATGTTGGTAAAGAAAATGTGCCCGACGATTACGTCCGCATGGTCCGCACCGACCTCATGCACCTCGTCCGCGAAGATCTGATCTTCGACCTCGGCCGCCACGTTGATGATTCCGTTCATCTGTTCGAGGCTTGGGGACTTCCTCTCTGGGTCAAGAAAGACGGCAAGAACCTCGACGGCCTGCAGGCCAAAGCCGCCGGCCTGGCCGTGCGTGAAGGCGCCGATCCCGTCCGTTCCGGTCGTTGGCAGATCATGATCAACGGTGAGTCCTACAAGGTCATCGTTGCTGAAGCCGCCAAGAACGCCCTGGGCGAAGAACGCCTCCAGGAACGTGTTTTCATCGTTAAGCTGCTGCTGGACGCCAATACCCCTAACCGCATCGCCGGTGCCGTTGGCTTCAACCTGCGCGAAAACAAAGTGCACATCTACAAGACCAACGCCATGGTAGTTGCCTGCGGTGGTGCTGTTAACGTGTACAAGCCCCGCTCCACTGGTGAGGGTATGGGTCGCGCCTGGTACCCCGTATGGAACGCCGGTTCCACCTACACCATGTGTGCTCAGGTCGGCGCTGAAATGACCATGATGGAAAACCGCTTCGTCCCCGCTCGCTTCAAAGACGGTTACGGTCCGGTTGGCGCATGGTTCCTGCTCTTCAAGGCCAAAGCCACCAACTTCAAGGGTGAAGACTACTGCGTGACCAACCGCGCCATGTTGAAGCCTTACGAAGAGCGCGGCTACGCCAAGGGCAACATCATCCCCACCTGCCTGCGTAACCACATGATGCTCCGTGAAATGCGCGAAGGCCGTGGTCCCATCTACATGGACACCAAGACCGCTCTGCTGACCACCTTTGAGACCCTGACTCCTGCCGAGCAGAAGCACCTCGAGTCCGAAGCTTGGGAAGACTTCCTCGACATGTGTGTTGGCCAGGCCAACCTCTGGGCCGCCACCAACACCCAGCCTGAAGAAAAGGGTTCCGAGATCATGCCCACCGAGCCTTACCTGCTCGGTTCGCACTCCGGTTGCTGCGGCATCTGGGTTTCCGGTCCGGACGAAGCCTGGGTTCCTGACGACTACAAAGTAAAAGCCGACAACGGCAAAGTCTACAACCGTATGACTACGGTCAACGGTCTGTTCACCTGCGCTGACGGCGTTGGCGCTTCCGGCCACAAGTTCTCCTCCGGTTCCCACGCTGAAGGTCGTATCGTTGGTAAGCAGATGGTTCGCTGGGTTGCTGATCACAAAGACTTCAAGCCCGCCATCAAAGAAAACGCTGACGAGATGAAGCAGCTGATCTACCGTCCTTACTACAACTTTGAAGCCGGTAAGGGCGCTTCCACTGATCCCGTCGTCAACCCCGAATACATTTCGCCCAAGAACTTCATGATGCGCCTCGTTAAGTGCACCGATGAATACGGCGGTGGTATCGGTACGTACTACACCTGCTCCGAGGCCTCTCTGGCAACCGGTTTCGAACTTCTCGACATGCTCGAAGAAGACTCTCTGAAACTGGCTGCTCGCGACCTCCACGAACTGCTCCGCTGCTGGGAAAACTACCATCGTCTCTGGACGGTACGTTTGCACATGCAGCACATCTCCTTCCGCGAAGAATCCCGCTACCCCGGTTTCTACTACCGTGCTGACTTCCTGGGTATCGACGATGCCAAGTGGAAATGCTTTGTAAACTCCAAGTACGATGTGGAGAAGGGCGAGACGACTATCTACAAAAAGCCTTTCTACCAGATCATTCCTGACTAGTCTCATTCCAGCGGCTGCGGGCCTGGCCCGCAGCCGCGTTTTTTTTTGAGATGGTCTAAACTGAAGCTTTGACTGGAATGCTCCAGTCGCTGCTTTAGTTTAGGCCATTTTTAAGGGGCCGAAAAACACGTACGGAGGATTACAATGTCTAACTCGATACTCGTTGTCGGAGGCGGGTTTAGTGGAATCACTGCCGCCCTTGAGGCTGCTGAAGTGGGCTATGAGGTCTTCATCGTGGAGAAGAGCCCCTACCTCGGCGGCCGTGTGGCGCAGTTGACCAAGTACTTCCCCAAGCTTTGTCCTCCGTCCTGTGGCCTGGAAATTCAATTCCAGCGTATTAAAAAGAACCCGAATGTTAAGTTCTTTACGCAGGCCGAGGTAGTCTCAGTCTCCGGGTCAAAGGGCGCTTACACTGTAAAGGTGCGTATTTCGCCGCGTTACACTGCTGCGCATAGCGCGAATCTCGCACCTCTGGCGGACAAGCTCGAGTCCACTGTTGAAAACGATTTCAATTTTGGGCTTGATACCAAAAAACCTCTTTCGATGGACATGCCGTTCGCCTTCCCGCACCGCTGGGTATTGGACAAATCGGCTCTGACTGAAGAAGAGAGCAACCAGCTCCATGTCGATCCGAACATCGACCTGGACGAAACCGTGAAAGAAATTGAGCTGAATGTCGGCAGCATCGTTATCGCAACCGGCTGGAAGCCCTACGATGCGTCTAAACTGACGAATCTGGGCGCCAATCAGATCAAAAACTGCATCAGCAATATGCAGATGGAGCGGCTCGCCTCTCCTACCGGTCCCACCAAGGGAAAAATTCAGCGCCCGTCGGACAGCGCCGCTCCTCAGAACATTGCGTTTGTCCAGTGCGCAGGATCCCGTGATCAGAACCATCTGAATTATTGCTCGTACATTTGCTGCATGGCTTCCCTCAAGCAGGCCACCTATGTCCGCGAGCAGTATCCAGACGCGGAAATAACCATCTACTATATCGATCTGCGTACGCCTGAACGTTATGACAAGTTCATGCGCAAGGTTCGCGCCGACGACAAAGTGAAATTCGTCAAAGGCAAAGTCGCCGGTGTTGCCGAAGAAGTTAACGGTGACATCACCATTGAGGTTGAAGATGCCGTACGCGGTATCAAGAAAAAAGTTCGCCATGATCTGGTTGTCTTGGCCACGGGAATGCAACCGAGCATTGCCGGGTGCAAGCTTCCGATCGATGTGCCGGTGGATGAGGATGGGTTCATTATTGGTGGTGAGGAAAAAGGCATTTTCGCTGCTGGCTGTGCCAAAAAGCCTCTTGATGTCATGAAATCCGCTCAGTCCGCCACCGGCGCCGCGATGAAAGCGATTGAAACGGTGAGAGGGAGGTAGTTCGCAATGGCCGAAAAAATAGGAGTCTACTTCGACCAATCCAGCATTGGTCCGCAACTCGACCTCGATGAGCTGGTTTCAGCTGTCGAAAACAAGTGGGGCGGCGTTTGTCCGCTGGTCAAAACCCACCCCGTGCTGGCTAGTGAGGATGGCCGAAAAATGATCCAGGCCGATATCGCGGAATCGGAACTGGATGCCGTGCTCATTTGCGGATCCTCTCCGCGTGTTGATTGGGACATATATGACTTCGGGCCCAAAATCATGGTTGATCGCGTCAACCTGCGCGAACAATGCGTGATGAGCTTCATGGAGCCTGACGGCAGCGTGCCCGAGGCTGACGAGCAGCCCGAAATGCTGGCCCAGATCGCTAAAGATTATGTCTTCATGTACGTAGCCAAAATGAAGAACATGTCCATCCCGCAGCCTGAAATTCCCGAAATCACCAAGACCATTATGGTCATCGGTGGTGGTTGGTCCGGATTGGCCGCTGCTACTCATGTCGCCAATGCGGGCTACAGCGTGGTTCTGGTGGAAAAAAAGGACGCTCTTGGTGGTGCGGCTGCCGCCATGTACAAGACAGCCCCGTTGAGCTACCCCTACGACCAGGCCGTACCTACCGGCATTGAAAAGAAAATCGAAGCCGTTGAATCCAACGAAGCTATCAAAGTCTACACCGGGTCCGTGCTGAACAAGCTTGAAGGCGCTCCCGGAATGTATACCGCCACCATCACCACGCCATCCGGCGAGGTTACCGCTCCCATTGGTGCCGTTGTGCTTTGCGCCGGTTGGGGAGCTCAGGACACTTCCTACCTCGAACCGCTGGGATACGGGAAGCTGCCCAATGTTGTCACCAGCAAAGAATTCGAAGCGCTTGCCAACGAAGGCAAACTGCCTAAGAAAGTCGCTTTTATTCTGAATACCAATAACTGCGAACCCGAAGGGGACATTTACGCCAAGGCGTGTGAAGAACCTGCGGAAGAAGCCGAGACGGAAGAAGAAGATGCAAAGGCCTACCATCATAAAGATATGGAAGGTTACCAGCATCTGCCCATGTCGCAGGGCGTCAGCAGCGTTGTCGCTCTGAAGCAGGCCGGTTATGTTCGCGAAAAGAACAGCGACGGCCTTGCCTTCATCTTTTACGACAACATGATTGTCCAGGGCATCCACGAGCGTTACTACAAAGCCGCTCAGGATAATCCCGGCGTCATGCTCACCAAGGGCGACATTCTCGGTATCACCGAAGAAGCCGGCGGACTGGTTGTCAAAGCCACCAATACGCTTCTTGGCGAAGACATCGAAGTCAAAGTGGACATGGTCGTAGTTCCCACGGGTATCGTTCCTGCCACGGCAAAAGATCCCATCATGAACTTCGTTTACCGCCAGGGCCCCAACTTCCCGGACCTCGAACTTTTCGAAGGCTTTGCTGATTCGAACTACATCTGCTTTCCTTACGAAACTCGCCGTACCGGCGTTTACGCTGCGGGTTGTATTCGTCAGCCCATGCTGATGGACGCCGCCGAGGACGATGCAGCTGGTGCCGCCCTCAAGGCCATCCAGTGTATCGAAAGCGCGAATCGCGGCGTATCCGTGCATCCGCGCTCCGGTGACCTGTCTTACCCGGTTTTCAACTTCGTTCGTTGTACGCAGTGTAAGCGCTGTACCGAAGAATGCCCGTTTGGCGCTCTTGATGATGACGAGAAGGGAACGCCGATGCCCAACCCGACCCGCTGCCGCCGCTGCGGTACGTGTATGGGCGCCTGCCCCGAACGCGTCATCTCCTTTGACTCCTATGGCATCGGTATGATGAGCGAAATGGTCAAACAGTACTCGGTTCCGGACAACATCGACGATGGCGGACCGCGTATTTTGATCATGGCTTGTGAAAACGACGCCTATCCGGCTCTGGATATGGCTGCTCTGCGCGGGCACAAGTGGAGTCCCTACGTACGCATCATGCCTGTCCGCTGCCTGGGCTCGGTGAACGCGATCTGGATCAAAGACGCAATGAGTCGCGGAACCGATGGTGTTATGCTCTTGGGTTGTAAGTACGGTGACGACTATCAGTGTCACTTTGTCAAAGGCTCTGAAATCTGCAACCGCCGTAAGGAAAACATCGCCGAGACCCTGAATCAGTTGGGAATTGAGCCCGAGCGTGTTGAGCAGTACGAAATTGCCATTGACGAGTACGACAAGGTGCCCGAGCTGATCAAGGAATTCATGGATCTGGTTCTCAAGCTGGGACCGAATCCGTTCAAGGGCTATTAGGAGGAATAGGAACATGGCGCAACGCATTGAACCGGACCTTCAGTTTATTGAGGAGTTGCAGTCCGTTGGCGGGGAGTCACTGAAAAAGTGTTATCAGTGCGCTACCTGCAGCGTGGTCTGTCCAATATCTCCCACAAGCGAACCGTTTCCTCGCAAGGAAATGGTTTGGGCGCAGTGGGGACTCAAGGACAAACTTATTAACGATATCGATATCTGGCTTTGCCATAACTGCGGCACGTGTTCGGATATGTGCCCGCGCGGCGCCAAGCCTGGTGATCTGCTCTCCGCTTTGCGGAACATGACCTACCGCAGGCTTGTCGGACCAAGCGCGTTCGGCAAATGGATGACCTCCGCCAAGTATCTGCCGTTTCTTATGGCTTTGCCGTTTGTTATCTTCCTGCTCATCTGGATTGGCCGGGCTTCTTACCTGGGCACCGCCTTTCCCACCGAGCCGGACGGCAGCATCGTATACGGCAATCTGTTTGTCGGTGATTACTTTATCGATCCGCTTTTCATGATCGCCTTTTTCTTCGCAGTGTTCAAAATTTTGAGCGGTACGAAGAAATTGATCGCTTCCATAAAGCCTGAAGGCGAACTGATTTATATTGGCGAGAAAAAACATTGGGCCAAGCACTTGGTTGAAGTGATCTTCACCGAGATTCTTCC
Organism: Desulfovibrionaceae bacterium; assembly: GCA_963677785.2. Lineage (GTDB taxonomy): Bacteria > Desulfobacterota > Desulfovibrionia > Desulfovibrionales > Desulfovibrionaceae. The sequence continues at coordinate 3,754,929 of CAXXDH010000003.1, forward strand.
CCACAAAAAATTCAAAGATTGCGGCGACGATAAGATGGATCGCAAGATCGGCCATATGTGTCTGCTTTTTGGCTTTATCGCGCTAGCCATCGTTACCGGTATTGTGGCTGTCGGGCACTGGGGCGCTTCCGCATTCGGCATCCTGCCCGAAGCATTCGGCCATTATACCCATACTCCGATGGATCAGGCCAATGTCATCAAGCTGCTGGCCAACCTGGGCGCAATCCTGCTGCTCGTGGGCCTGCTGCTGTTGACCATACGCCGCCTTACCTTTGATGATAAAAAGCAGAGCTCGTCTTTTTACGACTGGTACCTGCTCATCCTTATCTGGGCAGTGGCGCTGACCGGTATCGGCAGTGAACTGTTCCGTCTGGCCGGCCTCAAGTACCTGGCCTTTCCGACGTACTTCCTGCATTTGAATGCGGTCTTCATGCTCTTCTTCTATATGCCCTGGTCCAAACTCGGGCATTTGGTATACAGGACCGCTGCGCTTACATACGCACGTTATATTGGCCGGAGCGTTTAGGCGCATGACGGCGTTAACCAAATTAGAAAGAAATATTTGCTCTCAATTATAAGGAGGCGAAAATGTCTGAAGAACGCAAAGTATTCAAGATCGAGAAAGTTCTCGCTTTGCTGGCCGGCAAAACCGGCGGAGAGGTTTCCGAACTGCTTTTCTTCCTTACCCAGCAGGATCTCGATGCCACTGGTGAGGCCATGGTCGCCCCTCTGGCCAAAGCCTGGCTCTGCAGCCAGCATCCTCCCTTCCTGGATTGCCGTTTTACCCCGGAATCCATTTATGAAGACTGGATTGCCGCCAACGCCAAGAAAATCGGTGACAACGTATCCCTCAAGCCCATTCTGGAAGATGATATGGCTCCGATCATCACCGTTATCGAAACCTTGGCCCAGCAGAAGGCCACTGTTGCCGAACAGGCTGAGAAATTAGCCGGACTCGAGGCCAAAGTAGCTGAACTCGAGCCTTTCGAAGCCAAGGCTGCCGAGCTTGAGAAAAAGGTCGCCGGACTCGAAGGCGACAAAGAAAAGCTGAACAAGGACGTTGTTGCGCTCAAGAAAGAAACCGCCGCTTTCCAGGGCAAACTGCCTGTTGCTGAAAGCGAATTGAATGATACCATCAAGGATATCGTAACCAAGGCCCTGAAAGACGCTGTTGCTTCCGTGCCCGCCGGTGCCGCCGGCGCTGTGGCCGCCGAAGGTGGAGAAGCAGCTGCTGAAGCCGCTCCCGAAGAAGCAGGCGGCGGTGTGCCTGACGATTTCGGTTTCGGTGCTTCCGGTGCCGATGGCGATGGTTTCGGCTTCTAATTAGCTGTTCTTACCGCGATATAAAGTCCTCTGTTGTTTGTGCAGCAGAGGACTTTTTTTGTCGTATGCCCTGCAACTATTGTATTTGTGTCAGGCGTGATTCCTCGCAGGCCGACATAGGAATCTGTCAACCGGACGACAAGAGCCATTGTGAGCTGGAATCTGAACGAAGGAAGCCGAAGAGACAAGGCCCGGCGATTCATAAACGCATTCGAGACGGCTATAAGCGGGAAGGAAAAATGCGCTTTGGCTGGGAATCTCCGTTTGACGGTGTGAATGACATGCGTATACTGGATTGAGTGAAAAAAATGAAAAGACTTCATTTTTTACTTGCCTGGCAAGGTCAAAAGGGTTAAATAATCAAATTCTAGCTTTTTATTTCTGGCCGGTGCGAAAGCGTCACCGGACCCCGAGGAGGTGAGTGCAATTGCCTGGAGTTTTTCTTGATGATTCTGATCATTTCGATATAGCGTTGCGGCGTTTCAAGAAGCAGGTCGAAAAGGCGGGAGTCCTTTCCGAACTGAAAAAACGCCAGCATTACGAAAAACCAAGCGTCATGCGTAAGAAGAAAAAGGCTGCCGCCCGTAAGCGTCTCCTGAAAAAATTACGCAAGATGAACCTGCTGTAGAACGTAATTTTTCGTTGCTGTTTATTCCGTTTGCCTCGGGTCCATAAGGGTCCGGGGCATGCGGTGTTATTGTATTTTTAACCATTTCCCGGTGCTTTCAATTGGCGGCGGTTCGTTTCCTTTATTCTGATGATTTCCATTTCTTAAAACGGTTGCCGTACGATATCGTACGTGCAACATCGCGAAGGATCTGACGATGTCATTGCTACAAGCTGTGGATAGTGATTATATTGCTGCGTATAAGGCCAAAGACAATACCACGGTTTCCGTGCTGCGTCTGTTGAAAACCGCCTTTAAAAACAAGCAGATCGATTTGGGACGGGAGCTCAATGACGACGAAGCGCTGCAGCTGGTCGTCAAAGAGGTCAAACAACGCCAGGATTCGGTCGAACAATATCAAAAAGCCGGACGCGCAGATCTCGCGGCAATCGAGCTTGCTGAGCAGAACGTACTGCAGCAATATTTGCCCGCCCAGCTCGAAGGACCGGAACTGGAGGCCATTGTGGATGCCGCCATCAGCTCCCTTGGCGCTACTGAGATGAAAGACATGGGCCGGGTCATGAACGCCATCATGGACGCGCACAAAGGCTGCGTGGACGGTAAAACCCTGAGTGGGCTGGTTCGCTCGCGTCTCGGCTGATATCATATCATGGACGCACGTACGCTGCATTTGCTCGAATTCGGTAAGGTGCTCGACAAGCTCAAAGGTTTTGCCGCCTCGGAGCCGGGCATGGAGGCCTGTCTGGCCATTCAGCCTTATCAAGAACTTTCCGATGTTCGGGTACAACTGGACCTGTACCGCCAGGTTTTGGATTGGCGCGGACAAACCGGCCAACGGTTGGGCAATTTCCCCGACCTCGGCGGCTTGTTCGGCTATCTCGAACACCAGACCACTGTCCTGGATCTGGATGCTCTTTACGCGTTGCGCCTCTGCCTGCAGGCCCTGCGCGGCCTCCGGGAATCGATTCTGGAAAACGAGCGTATTGCTGAGGAACGCTGGCCGCTGCTGGCCGCCTCCATCTCCGCAACTCCCTGGCCGCAAAAGGTCTGGTCCGCGCTACGGCGTTGCCTTTCCGATGAAGGCGCCCTGCAGGATCACAGTTCGCCCGAGCTGGCCGGAGTGCGCGCCGAGATCCGCCGATTGCATCAGCAATGTACGCGCAAGGCCAAGGATTTTATTCAGGACCATGCGCTCAGCGCGTATCTGCAGGAAGATTTCATGACCATCTCCTCGGACCGCTACGTCCTGCCGTTGAAGACCAACTTCAAAGGCCGCGTGTCCGGTGTTATTCATGACTATTCGCAGACAGGCGAAACCTGCTATTTCGAACCTCTTTTTCTGGTGGAGCTCAACAACGAACTCCAGGAATTGAAGCAGGAAGAACGCGACGCCGAACGCAAGGTCCTGGCTGAACTGACCGGACTCGTACGCCAGGAATACGAGGCGGTTCGTAAATCCTATGACCTGCTGCTGGCTCTGGATGTGTTTCAAGCCAAAATTCGTTTTGCGGAGACTATTTCCGGCGAGGCCCTGGAATTGGCGGAAAACGGCCAGGTTCGGCTCAACCAGGCGCGTCATCCGCTTCTGGCCCTGGAAACAAAAGGCAAGGCCTGCGCCGTGCCTGTGGACATTGTGCTGGAACCAGGACAACGGGGCCTGGTCATCAGCGGCGGCAATGCAGGCGGCAAGACCGTGTGCCTGAAAACTTTGGGCCTGCTTGCGCTCATGGCCATGAGCGCCATTCCCGTACCTGTGGCTGAAGGGAGCGAACTTCCGTTCTGGAAGGATATTTTTGTTTTTCTCGGCGACGAACAGAGCATAGAAGGGCACATGAGCACCTTTTCCGCCCAGATTGTCAATCTGAGCCGGGTCTGGGAACGTGTGGATGCGTCTTCCTTCGTCATTCTCGACGAGTTCGGCGCCGGCACCGATCCTTCGCAGGGCGCGGCACTGGCCCAGGCCGCCATAGATTCCGTGCTCGAAAAGCAGGCCTACGTGGCCGCGGCAACGCATTTTCCCGCACTCAAGGCTTATGCTCTGGCAAAAGAAGACGTCCGCGCTGCTTCAGTGCTGTTTGATCCGTCAACGCGCAAGCCGTTGTATCGTTTGGCCTTTGACCAGGTTGGACTGTCCCAGGCCCTGGACGTGGCCCGAACCCACGGCATGCCCGAAGAGATTCTCAAGCGTGCGGAAGAATATCTGCTTCTGGACAGTTCGGATACCTCCAACCTGATCGAACGGTTGAATCAGGTGGCTGTGGAGCGGGAGCAGGAAAACAGGCGGCTTGCGGCGGAGCGGGCAAAATTTCAGGAAAAACGCTCCAGGCTTGAGGAACGTTACGAACGGGAAAAACGGGCATTGCTCGATGAACTCGGGGACCGCAGCCGTGAGATCATGCGCCAGATACAGCAGGACAAGATTTCTCGAAAGCAGGCCCAGAAAGAGCTGAAGGAAATGCGCGAGCAGCTCGACCAGCAAGAGCGTACGCAGCGACTTGAAACCGTTCGTTTAGAAGAACTTGATACAGGCGATGCCGTGTTGTATATTCCTTGGGGAAAAAAGGGGCTGCTGGAAGAGAAAGATGTAAAACGCGGTCAGGTTAAGCTGAATATCAATGGCGTATCCATGTGGGCCAAATCCGCGGATCTCGCCCCAGCCGAAGCGCCCAAGAAGTCAGGACAAACTTTATTGAATTTGGAAAAAAATAAAAAGTCCTGTCTCACTTTGGATTTACGTGGCTTTACAGCTGATGTGGCCCTGATTGAATTGGGAAAATTCCTTGACAAGGCGATTTTGGGTAATATCTCTGAAGTTGAAATCATTCACGGCCGAGGGACTGGTGTGCTTCGTCGCGAGGTGCATATGTTTCTCGGTGAATTCCCTGCGGTGTCGGCATACGCATTGGCCAACGAAGATCGTGGGGGAGATGGCATGACCCTTGTAGAGCTCAAATAATGGCCTACGGAAACAGCGCTGTCGCTGCCATCAAAGAACGCCTGAGTCTGGTCGACATGGTCAGGCGGTTCGTAGATCTGCGCCAGATGGGTGGGCGCTGGATGGGCCCTTGTCCTTTCCACCAGGAAACCAAACCTTCGTTTTCGGTTAATGAAAGCGAAGGCTTTTTCTATTGTTTCGGATGCCAAGCATCCGGGGATATATTTGATTTTTATAGCCGTATCAACGGTTTGGAGTTCAAGGAAACTTTGCAGCAACTCGCGCTTGAGGCCGGGGTCGATCTCAAAGACTATGGCGGCTCCGGAGGCAAAGGCAGCCGGATGGACAGCGAACAGGCCAAGCGGGACAAGGAAAAAAAACTGGCGCTGGAGCATTGCCATGCGCTTGCCGCGCAGTTGTACCAACACAACCTGCAGAACCCGCAGGGGGCCGAGTGCCGGGAGTATCTGGCCAGGCGCCAGCTGTCTCCCGATGTGGCCCGGACCTTCGGGTTGGGATGCAGCCTGCCGCAGTGGGAAAATCTCAAAACTTTTTTTGCAAAAAACGGAATATCGGAAGATCTGGCCGTGAGCGCGGGACTTCTCTCGCGCAACGACAAAGGCCGGACCTGGGATCGTTTTCGCGGACGTTTGATGTTCCCCATCGCCGGACTGGCTGACAAGGTCATTGCCTTCGGCGCCAGGGCTCTGCGCCAGGAGGATGATCCCAAGTATCTCAACAGCAGTGATTCGGATATCTATAAGAAAGGAGATCATCTTTACGGCCTGGTCCGCGCGCGCAAGACCATCACACAGACCCGGCGCGCGTTGCTCACAGAAGGTTACATGGATGTCATCACTTTGCATCAGTACGGTTATACAAATGCCTGCGGTGTGCTGGGCACAGCCTTAACGCCCACGCAGGTCAAACGTCTGACCGGATTTTGCAAACGCGTTGATTTGCTTTTCGACGGCGATGGTGCAGGAAGGAAAGCCGCGTTGCGCAGCGCTGAAATGTTGCTTTCCCGCGGGCTGGACTGCCGTGTGGTGCTGCTGCCGGACGGGGAGGATGTGGACAGTTTGCTGCACGCCAGGGGCGCTGAAGCGCTTGATCACCTGTTTGAATCCGCCCCAACGGGTTTGGATTATTGTTTTGAATATTTGCGTACGGATTTTTCCCCTAAGGAAATCATGGATTGGTCGAAAAGGTTCTTAAGCGATCTGGCCAATCCGGATTTGTTGGCGTTTTATCTGCCAAGGGTCAGCACCGGACTCGGGCTGGCCGAACCGCAGTTGCGCGAATCCATAGCGTACGCGAAGCAACAGGCCGTGCGCCGTCCGGGCAGCTACCGGAACGGTGGTTCCGGCGCGACGCGCCAGGGGAGCAGCAATAGCTCCGGACCGGCCTATGCTGATGATCCCGGACCGGCTTCCGCAGGGGAGTACGGGGCCGGGCCGGTTTTCGCTCCGCCTCCGGACGATGCGTATGTCCAGGCGGAACAGTTTGGGAACGAACCCTATCCAGGGCTCGAATATCGGAATACCCCGGCGGCGCCCCAACAGGTTGTTGCCGGGAGAGAACGACAGCTTCTTTCGTTCAGCATCCGTTGTCCCGAGCATTTGCCACTGCTCGTGGACAAAGGCGCGGATGTGCTTTTGACGGCTCCCTGGGTCAGGGAACTCTGGAGTAAAATAGTGGGCGGCATGGGCACGGATATTATCCATCAGCTTTCCGAAACGGAGAAGCGCTTCTACACCCAATGCCGATTTGAAAAAGAGGCCACCCAGCAGGGAGAAGCAAAAGAGCTCGAAGATATTTGTCGTGAAATTGAAAAACGGCATTTGGAAGGTCGTATGCAGGCCACAAAAGAACAGATGCGCACCGCCGGCGCCCAGGAGCAGCTGGATTTGCTCCGCGCCATGCAAGATATACTGAAAACGGGCACTGCAACAGATATCAGGGAGGAGCAATGAGTAACATAAAAGAGATCCAGCAGATCAAAACTCTCATTGCCAAAGGCAAAGTCAATGGGTTCTTGACCTTTGACGAGGTCAACAAGGCTTTGCCTTCGGAGATCAATACACCGGAACAGATTGAAGAGATTATTGGGATTTTTGATCAGTTGGATATTGCCATAGTCGATTCGGAAAAAGAGGGGAAAAAGCTCGGCTTCACTCCTCAGGAAACCGATGACGATTCCTCCGGGCCGCAGCTTTCGTTGAACGACGATGAGGAATCAGCTGATTATTCTTCGCGTAGCACCGACCCCGTACGGATGTATCTGCGCGAAATGGGCGCCGTACCGCTCCTGGACAGAGAGGGCGAAGTCCATATCGCCAAGAAGATAGAGAACGGAGAAATGGACGTATTGTACGCCCTGGTTGAAGTGCCCGTAGCTATCGAAGAGCTGATCAGTGTGGGCGATGATTTGAAACAAAATCGCATCAAACTCAAGGATGTGGTCAAAACCATTGAAGAAGACGATCCCAGCGAAGATGAAATGAATCAGCGCCAGCGCGTAATTCTGCTGCTGGATGAAATCCGCGCTGTTTTTCGCAAAAAGAAACGTGTCTTCACTAAGCTGGACGAATGCGCCCGCCTGGACCGCCGCGTCTACGGAGTGCAAAAGGAAATCCTCGGATACAAAGATGAAGTGGTCAACAGGCTGCGAGACATCAAACTCGAAAAGACGCTGATCGACCGGATTATTGAAACAGTTAACGACTACGTCCGGCAGATGCACAACTGCCAGCGCGATTTGTCGGCCTACATTCTTTCGGTTGGCAAAACCCAGGTGGAACTTCAGGATTTGTTTCGTCAGTTGGACGAACGCGAGATCAGTCCCGTGGCCTGTGCTGAAGAAATCGGCATGACTGTGGAAGAGCTGTTTTCGTTCAAGGAAATGATCTCCGGAAAAATTGAAATTCTGTTTCGCTTACAAAACAAATGCTGCCATAACGTCACGGATCTGGAAGAAGTGCTCTGGCGCATCAAGCGCGGCAGTGTTGCTGCCTCGCGCGCCAAGCAGGAACTCATCCGCGCCAACCTGCGACTGGTGGTCAGCATTGCCAAAAAATACACCAACCGCGGCCTGCAGTTCCTGGATCTGATTCAGGAAGGCAACATCGGCTTAATGAAGGCCGTGGACAAGTTCGAATACCAGCGCGGCTACAAGTTCTCCACCTACGCCACCTGGTGGATCCGCCAGGCCATTACACGGGCCATCGCCGACCAGGCCCGGACCATCCGTATCCCCGTGCACATGATCGAAACCATCAACAAATTGATCCGTACGTCGCGCTACCTGGTTCAGGAACTCGGACGCGATCCGACCCCGGAAGAGATCGCCGAGCGTATGGACTATCCGTTGGAAAAGGTCAAAAAAGTGCTCAAAATCGCCAAGGAGCCCATCTCCCTGGAAACCCCCATCGGTGACGAGGAAGATTCCAGCCTGGGCGATTTCATTGAAGACAAAAAGGCTGTTGCTCCTGCGGAAGAAGTGGTCAACACCAAGCTGGGCGAGCAGATCGCCAGTGTCCTGGCCGACCTGACTCCGCGCGAAGAACAGGTGCTGCGCAAACGCTTCGGCATCGGCGAGAAATCCGATCATACGCTGGAAGAAGTCGGCAAGCTGTTCAACGTCACCCGCGAACGTATCCGCCAGATCGAAGCCAAAGCTCTGCGCAAGCTGCGCCACCCCATCCGCAGCCAGTTGCTGCGCTCCTATTACGAAAGCTGATTTAACTTATTTTACACTATATTCTGCAAGGCGACTTTCTTTTGAAGGTCGCCTTTTTTTCTACTGTAAAATGGTGTGCAGCGGTTGTCCGGGCGCTTGCTGTTGTTGAGCCTGTTGCCCGGTTTTGGAGGTTTTTCACACAGCGTTATGGACGATTTTGTTTACAAATGAAGAAATGGTAGTACGACAATAATACTTGTCATAATGACGTCTATAAATTACATAGCCGGAAAAGGTATTTGATACGCGTAGGGCGTGTCTCAATTGGTTTCAGCGCGAGTTGTTCAAGAATTCACCGGTATGAACGACGGTGCTTACGCGCCGTCATGAAAGGAAATCCCATGCGTTGTGAAATATGCGAACGTGGTTGCAATATCGATACGGGCAGAAGCGGAGCCTGCGGCCGCTATGTCAATGACGGACAAAAGATTGTGGAATGCCATCCGGACCGTTATCTGCTGACCTGTCCCATATCCGTGGAAACCATTCCCCTGCTGCATTTCCATCCCGGCTCGGCCTTTCTGCAGGTCAGCACCGTGGGCTGCAATTTCAACTGCCCCGGCTGCATCGCCACGGTCACGGCCCGGGAAATGCGTCCGGACAGCCCGGCCTTGCGCCATCTGACGCCTGAGGCTGTGGTAGAGATGGCCATCAAGCAGAAGTGTCTGGGCATCGCCTTTTTGATGAACGATCCGCTGGCCTCGTACCACACCTTTTGCAATCTGGCCGAAGTCGCGCACAGCAAAGGACTAATGGTGGGCTGCGCCACCAACGGGTACTTTACGGAGGCTTCCTTGCGTCCGCTTCTGGAGCTCCTGGACTGCGTGAATATCGGTGTCAAAGGGTTGAACAAGAAAAACGTGGCCGCCTGCGGCGGGGCGGATCCGGACGTTGTGCTGCGCAACATTCGTCTGCTGCACGCGCACGGAGTGCATGTGGAAGTGGCCTGCATGGAGCGGGCAGATAATCGCGACGAAACGCGCCTGCTGGCCCGGACTCTGGTTGAAATTTCGCCTACCATGGTGCTGCAGCTGATGCGCTACATACCTTTTGAAGACGCGGACCCGAAGCTGGAGCCCTCCATAGCGTCCACCGAGGCTTTTGGGGAAGAATTACGCTCCATTTTGCCATTCACCTACGTTTTCAATACGCCCGGCACCCGCGGGTTGGATACGCATTGTCCGGTCTGCGGCGAAGCCATAGTTGTCCGGGATTTCTACGGTCCCATGGGCGCGCGGCTGATCTGGCCCAACACTGAAGATATGGAGCCCACAGTGGCCTGCGGACGTTGCGGCGCGGATCCGGGCATCCGTGGCCCCATTTCACCGCCTTCCCAGCGCGAGCGCGATTTCAAGGGCGGCTATCCGTTTACCCGGGGCCTGGAAATCGTCGAATCCATGTGTCTGTCCATGGGAGCGACCACCCGCAAGGAAGTGGTCGCTGTCTGGGAACATCTGCTGGCCAATGGCCAGCTTCATGAACTGCACCACGGCATCCAGAATATCGACGGGTACTTCGGATTGATACAACAATTCGGCGACGTGCTTGGCAAAGGCCAGGCCGCCAAACAGCTGGTGGAGTACCTTTCCGAACTGTTGAAACCGGTGCTGGAAGGCGTGTCCAAAGTGACAGAACGGCCGCGAACGTACTATGCCATGGGCAAGCCCTTGTTCGCCTTCAAGAGCGACCGTTTTGAGAACCATCTGGTGGGAGTGGCCGGCGGACAGAGCCTGAATACCTCGCTGGCCTTTGATGGCCGCCCGGGCGTGACCATAGCGGCCGAGGCCTTGCGGCAATGTGATCCGGAAGTGATTTTTATTTCCTCGTTCATTTCCAATGATCCGCAAGATTTCTGCGCCGAATGCGAAGCCCTGGATCTGGATGTTTCGGCCGTCCGGACGCGCCGCGTGCATACGCCGCCGGTCCCCGCCAGTGATTTCGGCGCCCCCAAGTGGGTGCTCGGTCTGCGCTTCATGGCCAACAAACTGCATCCGGAAATATTTGACTTCGACATCGAAGCCGACGCGCGCGCCTACCACCTGGAGGTGTTCGGGCAGAATTATCCTCTGGATTCCATCAATCGCTCATTCGCCAAACCCAGCCGCTTCTGGCGCTTTTCCGACGAACATTGAGCGTCTGAAAAAACAACTCCCCGAGACCAGTAGGAAACTGCTGGTTCGGGGATGCCGGTTGTTTCTTGTACTCAGATGTTCGAAACAACCCGATCCACTTCTGATTTGAAAGAATTCGGTGTGTTGAAAATAATATGGGACATACCGGGTGATGGGACAGTCTCTAGCCGATGCTGTACGAATTCGTAACCAATGTCGCATTACAGAGAATTCCCCAAAAAAAGCAAACTATTGACCTTTTGGCCCTGTATCCGGTACTATTGGTGCCATGAGTAAGCGGGATAAGAAACTGGCCCAAATGCGGAACAATCCTCGAGATTGGCGGATTGATGATGTATTGAGTGTCGCCAGGGACTATGGCTTGATTATACGCCGTCCTGGCGGAAGCCATGTCATTGTGAGTTTTTCGGGAGGACAGGAGCTGTCGATTCCGGCTCACAGGCCCATCAAGCCCGTGTATATTAAACAGTTCGTGGCGTTGCTGGATGCCATGGAGGAGTAGCAAACATGGAATTTCATGGATATCCATTTACACTTTCCCCTTTGCCAGAGGAAGATGGCGGGGGCTGGCTGATTGTTTTTCCTGATTTCCCTGGCTCGGTGATGTCCGATGGAGACACGCCCGAGGAGGCCCTGCTGAATGGCAGAGAAGCGTTGGAGGCTGTGATAGCCGTATATCAGGAAGACGGGCGCGAACTTCCCACTCCCGGCAGTGGCGGCGTATCGGGCAAATTCAACTTACGAGCCCCCAAACGACTGCATGCCATGCTGGCCCGTGCGGCTGAAGCCGAAGGCGTTTCCATGAACACCCTGGCAGTATCTCTGTTGTCCGAAGGGTTGGGCAGGATGGATGCGAATTCGCGGGCGAAGGGGTGATGGACTCGAGTTCGAATTGTTTGATTTATCTAAATTTTTTTAGATGGAGACTGTAAGATCAAGTCGAGACTTCTCCTGTTAATCTCTATGTCAAATCCATGGCTACTTTTCACAGTCCATTCAAAATCATCTCTCTACAAACTATGCGATCATCAATGTCTTAAGATAGATATACCTCTCCTGGCCCTCTGTGCCAATGAAGATGAGACACCAAGCCCAAACCGCCTAAAAGCACTCCCAAGGAGTCCGAGCAGGTAAACCTGACTGATGAAGATTCGCGAATCATGCGCAAAAGCAACCGTAGCGAATACACGCAATCTTACAAAGCTCAGGCTGCGGTTGATGCTGATGGCTCGCAGTTAATACTGTACAATCATGTGACAAATTGCGCAGTGGACAGCAACGAGCTTTTGGCTGCGGTCATTGGAGTGATCGACAATGTTGGACAGCCCTCGGCGGTGTTGGCTGATGCAGGGTTTATCAATCGGGATGCTTGTGAAAAAATTGAAGAAATATGCGTAGAGCCGTTTGTCGCCCCAAGACGGCAAGAATCGCGAGAGTATGATTTCCGTCCTCCCAAAGAAAAGCCGATTAACGATCCGTATCATAAGGCGATGCGTGAGAAGCTTGACAACGAGGAAGGCAAGTACCTGTATGCTCTGAGAAAACAAACAGTTGAGCCCGTATTTGGCATCATCAAACAAGCGCTTGGATTTCGCCAGTTTCTCCTACGTGGGCTCAAAAAAGTTACCACGGAGTGGGAGTTGGTGTGCTTGGCGTATAACGTGAAGAGAGTTTTTGCGTTGAAATGCGCCTAAAAATGGGGCTGAAGCGCTAAAAAAGGCCCAATTGACTATATTGAAGGCATAAAGGCAAAGATTTCAGCCTTGCTCGACGGTAAAGCCCGGCTCCAGCAGATATCTGCTTATTGCTGGAGCCGGGTCAAGTTCGACAGGCTGCTAAACTATCCCATCTTTTTTTTTACAATTTCAGTAAAAGCCTTTTGTTGTAGTCTTGCGACTACAACTGTGATAAAAATCAAGTTTTTTGTAAGGTAATTACTACTTGATTTGACTTTTTTGCACTATCTTTTTCTGTAGAAAACTTCAATTTGTATCTTTTGTTGAAAAAAAGTAAGCGTCGAATCGGCTACCTCTTCCCATCTCCAACCGCTTCACGCTATGCTGCTTTCTGCCGAGCCTGACCATTGCGCCGACATCCGGACATGGGTAGAAATTTCGTATGCGACAGCTGTCCTTATTCGATCTGCCTACGGATTCCAAGCAGGGGGCGGACGGGCCCAGGTTGTGGTGGGCAATCCAGTACAAGCCTTGGTACGAGCGGGCTGTGTCCGATTTCAGGGAAATGTACGGGGTGGGGCCGATTTTTTTTGGAGTGGCCGAAGCATCAGGTGTTTCTGCGAGAACCTTCAGCGCCTCTCATCATAGAGAGAAGTACGGGGAGGCTCGCGAAGCCGCGGACAGGAGTGCTTTGGCGGACGGATTACCGCGAAGTGAAGGCCTTTCGTCCTGCCGACGTCGCACCCCTGATTGCGGAAATTCTCGCAGGCGGGAGCCCGTGGTTTTGGGACGACGAGTGGCGCCCCATGGTCATGAGCGAGATTCGCGTACACGGGGACAACGCTGAGCCCTTTGCGACCAGGCTCGCGGCTCTGGATGTCTATTTTCTGCGCTGGTGCGGTCCTGGGGAGAGCTGTATTTTTCGCCTCTTTGGCGAGCCCGGGCTGCTCGTTTCGCTGGCCTACGTGGAGGCGCCTTTGGGCGGTGTCTGAGAGTTCTTTGAAAAATTGCGCGGCAGCAGGGACTCAAAATCCTCCTGCGTACGCGCATATGGCAACCGCTCGAAAACGCGGACCAGGTAGTCGTAGGGGGTAAGGCCGCCGGCCTTTGCGGTTTCAATGAGGGAGTACATGGCCGCGCTGGCTTTTTTGCGCCCGCTGGCGAACCGGAAAAAAGCCAGTTTTTACGGCCCACGGCAAACGGACGGATCGCGTTTTCAGCCGCGTTGTTGTCCTGGTGCAGCCGTCCGTCTGAAAGGTATGCCTCAATTCGGCTCCACTGGCCCAGGGCATAGCCGATGGCCTTGCCGAGCAGGCTTTTGGGCGGTGTGCTTTTCTCGCGGTCGACCAGCAGCTTCTTGATTTTCTCCAGCAGCGGCTTCACCCGTTCCTGACGCATGGCGTAGATGTCTTCGGGCGGCAGCTTTGCCTCACGAGCCTGCTTTTCGAGGTGATACAGCTTCTGGATCAGATTCAAGACGGTCTGAGCCGTGCCGACTTTGGTCTTGCCTTTTTTGGGAGCGGCCTTGAGCACGTCCTTGAACTTCCGCCGTACGTGCGCCAGGCAGCCCACATGCGTGATGCCTTCGCGTTCGCCCAGGTCGATGTAGCCGATATACCCGTCGGTCTGCAGAAAGCCCTTGAAATCACCGACGATCTGTGCGGCCACCGAGCCGCCGCGGCCGGGAGCGTAATGAAACAGCAGGGCCGGATGCTCGGGCGGACCTCCCCTCGCCACCCACATGTATGATTTACTTGTGTTTTCTCGGCCCGGCTCCTTCAAAACCTGGACCGTGGTTTCGTCCATATTAATGATGGGGCCGGAGCGGATTTCCTGTTTGAGCAGAGCGACCAGCGGTTCGCAGGCCCGCGCGGCCCGGAGCGCCCAGCCGGACATGGTGGCGCGCGAAATGTCGATGCCGATGCGTTCGAACATGTTCTGCTGCCGGTAAAACGGCAGGCCGTCCGCGAATTTGCCGACCAGAATGTAGGCCAGCAGGCTCGGCGTCACGATTCCCTGCGGGATCAGCTGCAGCGGCATGGAAGCGGTGCGTACCGTGGGTCCGTCGTCCTCAACGCCCTCGCACCCGCGGCAGGCGTATTTGGGGCGGATGTGGCGGATGACCTGGACTTTGGCCGGAATGAAGTCCAGTTTTTCGCTGACTTCCTCGCCGATCCGCGTGAGTTGGCAACCGCAGGCGCAGATTTTCTCTTCTTCGGGAATGTCGTGGACGACCTCCACGCGCGGAATCGCCGCCGGAATCGGCCGACGGCCCGGCTTTTTGCGCGTATGCCCGGCAACTTCGGTGATTTCGTCAGCTTCGGCCTCCGGTTCTTCCGGCTCAGCGGCAACCATCTCGGCCTCGTCAAAAAGCGAGTACTGGTCTTCGTTCCGGCGCGGCCTGGCTTTTTCTGATTTGGCCAGGAACTGCAGGGCCTTGAAGAAACGAATCTGTTCTTCGAGCTGCGCGATGTAAGCGTCCTTGTCGGCGAGGATGACCTTGAGCGCGGCAGGATCGTCAGGAAGAAACGAAGTGTTCATGACTGCGCATATTACACATAACTATTTGAAATATAAATAGAAAATAATATTTGCAATGTTTTTAACAAAGTGTCGAGTAGTTCAGCTTCCGATGGCCACGTAGCGAGAGGGGATCGAGTCCGTCCAGCAACCAGGCAAGCTCGCGCTGGCCGAGCTCGAGGATTTCAGCCGCGGTTTCGGGCCAGTGAAAGCGCTCCTTTTCCAGGCGCTTCTGGCACAGGCAAAAAACGTTGCGGTCCCAGTAAAGGATTTTAATGATGGTCCGGCCGCGGTTGCAGAAGGCGAACAAATGATCTGAAAAGGCATCCCGCTCCAGATGATCGGCCACCAGCAGCGCGAGCCCGTCAATGGCTTTGCGCATGTCCGTTGCGCAGGACCAGAAATATTTTGGTGTGCGGACCGAACGGATTCATTCCAGCCGCTCCAACGTACGCAGCAATTTTTTCAGAAGCGCGGGATTGAAATTTTCCCGGATCTCAATCCGGTAGCGCTCTCCAATGTGCAGCTGCAGTGGTTCGCACGGCCCTCTCTCCGGGTTAAAATGCATGGGAACGGGAACCACGGTCGGAATATCGCCGTATGCTGCATCCCGCTCGAACCGGCGCTTCCAATACCCCAGCGTACTCTTGGATATCCCGTGCTGCCTGCAGTACGCCTCCTGACTCAGGCCGCTGTGCTTGCAGCTCTCAATGTGCCTGCGCCATCTCTCGATCTCCTCAGCCGA
This sequence comes from Desulfovibrionaceae bacterium, assembly GCA_963677785.2. Lineage (GTDB taxonomy): Bacteria > Desulfobacterota > Desulfovibrionia > Desulfovibrionales > Desulfovibrionaceae. Next base: position 3,770,627 of record CAXXDH010000003.1, read on the forward strand.
TGTCCGTCCCTTCGAACTTGCCGCCATACTTTCTCCTCCTTGGTTGAGGAATACAGTATGCCAGGGCTACGTAAGTAGGGGGAGATGGAGGCGTTCTGACGGTACGGTACGAGCGCCTTGTTGAGCTTGCCGCAGCAGCTGCAACGACCGCAATGCAGCCCTATGTGTTTGACGGTCAACTCAGTCGGAGGCAGTTCGATAAATTGATGGATGTAATAAGGCTCAAGATCGTAAAATTCGGTTCCGCCGCACTCGCATTGAGCCGGAAAAAGCTCAATGACTTCGGTTGGCCGAAGACACTGTTGCCGATGTCCTTTACCTTTGCGACGACTTTTTGATTTATTATTGGACTTGTCTTGGGAATTTTTGAAGGGGTTGTCACTGGATGGGGGCTTGTTGGAATTGGACGAATTTTGATTGAGCCTGGCTTCGAGCTGCAAGACACGAGCTTTGAGCATTTGGTTCTCGTCAAAAAGATCAGAAACAAACCCCAGCATGGGCCAAGGCGTGTTGCTGACTACTTCTGCGGAAACCTTTTCGGCGATAGGCGTAAGTTCGTCCATGCTATAAAAATGAACATTTTTTAGAAAAAGTCTACACCCTGTGAGCGCTTACCTTTACCCTGCCTTTTTTCTTAGAGGGAGCCGGAGTATCGATTCCAGACGGAATCGAAGAATATCGCAAGTTGTAAAGTGCAGGTGAAGCACCGTGCTACGGAACCGTATGCCTGGTGGAGTGGTAGGACGGGGCTGCGAGGCCTCCGTCCTACCCGATGAAGATATGCCTTATACGCTGGCGGAAACTTTTTGCAGCAAACGGACCAACTGGTTGGTAAAACCGGATTCATTATCGTACCAGATCAGCAGCTTGAGCATGCTGTTATCCTGAACAGTGGTAACCAAACCGTCTACTACGCCACCATAGGTGCTTCCCATATAATCTATGGAAACCAGGGGAATGTCCGTATAGCCCATATTGTCTTTGAGTGGTCCTTCTGCGGCGGCTTTGAGGGCGGCGTTGACATCCTCAGCCGTGGTACCGGTTTTCAGCTGGCAGACCAGATCAACAAGAGAGACGTTGGGAGTCGGCACGCGGATGGCCATACCGTCCAGTTTTCCTGCAAGTTCCGGGATAACCAGGCTTACGGCTTTGGCTGCACCCGTGGTGGTGGGCAACATAGAGAGGCAGGCGGCGCGTCCGCGGCGCAGATCTTTATGTGAGCCGTCCAGAATACGTTGATTCATGGTGTACGAATGGATTGTCGTCATCAGGCCGCGTTCAATGCCAAAGGTATCGTTGATTACTTTGGCGGCCGGAGCAAGACAGTTGGTCGTACAGGAGGCATTGGAAATGACATTGTGTTTGTCCGGATCATAGCACGAATCATTGACACCCATGACCACGGTGAGGTCTGCTGTGGCACAGGGGGCGCTGATCACCGATTTTTTGGCTCCGGCATCAATGTGTAGCTGGAGTCCGTCACGGTCTTTGATGGTGCCGGTGGTTTCCACGGCAATGTCCACCCCCAGCGCTTTCCAAGCCCATTCGCCCTGAGGTTTGCGGGTTATGGGGATGAGAGTGTCGTTGACGATGAGTCCCTCATCATTAAAGGATACATTGGCAGAAAACATACCATGACAGGAATCGTACTGGAGAAGATGGGCCAATGTCTTGTTGTCGGCTCTGGCGTTGATGGCTGCAATCTCCAGCCCACTGTCGCCCGTAGTGATGAGCCGTGTCAGGTAACGACCAATACGACCGAAACCATTGATACCCAGTTTTACCGCCATGAAAGCTACTCCTTTGGCTACGCGTTGATTTTAGGAACGAACAACAGACAGATTCATACGTTTTGCATGCCAGAATGAACTGTCGGCATAATAATTGATAAGTCTATAAGTTTATATGCCGGAAGTGGAGACATGTCAACGATAATCCCTACTTATCGCAAAAATATATCTTCTGTTTCACGTTAAGCGCAGCGTCCGAGTTGCATTGGCAAACTCTACCTGGAGACTATACAAATTTAGCACAGCTTGCAGTGTCTCATTTATCATTATTGGCACACTGCAAAGAAGCCTGAGCCGACACTCATTGTCTATACGACTTGTTCAGGCTTCCCGATGGGACTATAAGCGGATAACTTTTTGTTTTCCCGGCAATAGTCCGGTTTCTTGTCCGTTCACCTTTACAAAAACCTGTTTTCCGCCTCGTTTGCGCGAGGTGATGATCAATCGCTCATGATTGATGTTCAAGTCGTACCAGACTCGTTCATGACAAAAGCTGAACTGCAGTGTTTTCCAATGGGAGGGCAGTTGCGGATGAATTTCAGGCGTATTGCCCAGAAGAGAAATGCCGGCAAAATAGCGATAGATTACGTCAAGAGTTCCGGCCATCACGCCTGTGTGGATGCCTTCGGTGGTGGTGCCTCCCTGCGTGTCGTAAATATCGGAGCGCATGGCTTCCATGAACCACTCCCAGACCGTATCCCCGGCATTGGCATATCCTGAAATAATCGCATGCACGACCTTGCTCAATGTGGATCCATGGCTTGTTCTCCGGACATAATATTCATAGTTGGCTTTGAGCATTTCCGTTGGGTCACCGACTTCATAGCCCAATTGCTGCAGAATGCGTTTCACTTCTTTAGGGGAAAGTACGTAATACATCATCAGCGTATCAGCCTGCTTGGCGACCTTGTAGTTGTCTGGAGAATTTCCTTCGGCTTTGAGGATTCGGTCCATACGGTGGATGCTGTAATACCGTTTGCGGTAATAGTCCCAATCCAGCTCTTCTAGGTCCATATAGCCGGAGAATTGACTGATGATACCGTCGGGAGTGATCTCCACGGCCATGTTCCTGGTAATATGCTGCCATTTGGCTGTTTCGTCACGCTTGAAGCCTGTCTTATGAGAAATGGCATCCAGAGTGGCCTTCGGAAGTTTGGTTACCAGTTCAATGGCCTTCTCCAGCAGCCAGACAACCATGACATTGGTGTAGGCATTGTCCTGGATCCCCGGATTTTCAGATCCGGGAAGTTTTTCATGGAATTCATCCGGCCCCATGACTCCGGAGATATGGTAGCGTTTCGAAGTTTGATCGTACGTGGCGATACTGGCCCAGAACCGGGCAATCTCCAGCATCATTTCCGCCCCATACTGCTTGAGAAAATTGCTGTCAGACGCGGATTGGATATGTCGCCAGGTGTTGTAGAAAACAGCAATGGACACATGGCGCTGACGGCGTGAAAGATCCGGTCCCCAGCTGTTGTTTTCCGGATTGAAATGCAGCTCCTGAGTTTCCTCCTCGCCGCCGTCCGCTGTTTGCCAGGGGTACATGGCGCCTTTATAACCGTTTTCTTTGGCATACTGGCGCGCACCGTCTAGCCTGTTGTAGCGGTACTGCAGGAGCGATCGTGTAATTTCTGGAAAATGGGAATCAAAAAAGGGAAAAATATACAGTTCGTCCCAAAAGATATGTCCTCGGTATGCCTCGCCATGCAGGCCCCGGGCCGGCATTCCGGCATCCAGTTCAAGGTTGTTGGGAGATGCAGTGACAAGTAGGTGATAGACGTGCAGGCGCAGGACCTTTTGTACGAAGCGATCACCGGTAATTGAGATATCCGCTTTGTCCCAGAGCGCTTCCCAGGCGCGGACGTGGGGTGAGAAAACTCCTTTGAAACTTTTCAATGGCGTGAGTTCTTCCAGAGCCGCTTGCTTGGGATGTTCAATCCCCTTGTCGCGCGAGGTGTACACAGTCACCAGTTTTTCTATGGAATAGGTGATGTTTTCCCCGGCTTCAAATTCAATTTCTTCACTTATTTGCCAGCCCGTACGGAGTATTTTTGTCTCAACTAGCAGGGTTTTGCCTCCTTCGCGCATCAGTGTTTTGGAGGCCATGGAAATTTCATATTTGGATGCTTTGGTGCGCATCTGCAAATAAATGCCTGCCGCGCTTTGTCCGGCATCCACGCCTTCCAGATGATCGGAACGCAGATCCCGGTATCTGGCAACTCCGTCGTTTTTCACGTTGCCGTCAAGACTGGAGCGGATGGTGATGGTGTCGCTGTAATTCAAAGGAGTAACATCGTAGCGGATGGCGCAGACATGCGGGCTGGCCATGCTGGCGATCCGGCGCGGATTGATGCGGGTAATGCGTCCGAGGCTGTCGCGAAAGACAATCGACCATTCCATGTAAGCTTCGCGCATATGCAGGGTCTGCTGAAAGCTGAGCACCTCCATCTGCATCGGGCTCATGAATTCGCCGCATCCGATACGGAATTCGATCAGCAGCCAGTTTGGACAGTTGACAAAGTCATTGTTGTAGATGTCGCGGTCATGAATCTTGGTGGGGAGCTTGTTGAATATGCCCGCGAGATAGGTGCCAGGGTAATAGGAAAAAGAGGCTCGTTCGCTTTCAAAGCAGCCACGCGTGCCGAGGTAGCCGTTGCCAACGGCGCACAGCGTTTCGCGGAGTTTTTCTTCACCCTGGTCAAAACCTTTGTACGTCAGCTTCCAGTTGTCCTCTTCGATACCTCGAAGAAACCAGTCCTGGATTTTTTGCAGACTCATCTCTCCCAGGTCGCAGACAACAATGTCCGCGCCGAATTGGTGCAGGAGGTGACCTTCATGCCCCCTTGAGACACCGAGAACAAGGCCGAAATTGCCATTTTTACCAGCCTGGACGCCCGAAATAGCGTCTTCAACCACCACGCATTCTCCAGGAGAGAGTCCGAGTCTGGCGGCCGCTGTAGTGAAAATGTCCGGATCCGGCTTGCCCTTCAAATGTAGCTGGGCGGAAACGACGCCGTCAATGATTACGGGAAAATGATCAATAACTCCGGCGTATTCCAGAACCATCCGGCAATTGCGGCTGGATGAGGCCACTGCGACTTTGATACCGTTGGCGACCAGCTCTTCCACCAGAAACATGCTCGTTTGGTAAACCTCGGGGCCTTGGGTTTTGAGTACTTCCTGAAACAGTTCGTTTTTATTGTTGCCAACGCCGCAGATGGTTTCCTGGTCGGGCGTATCTGAAGGATCGCCATAGGGCAGATCATATCCGCGCGACTGGAGGAAGCTTTTTACTCCCTGGTAGCGGGGTTTACCGTCGACATATTTGACGTAATCGTCGTCGCGGTCAAAAGGCGTGTACGGTTTGCCCTCGCGTTCGGCCATTGTTTTAAGAAAAACATTAAAGGCTTTTTCCCAGGCAAGAGCATGTACGCGGGCTGTGTTGGTGATGACACCGTCCAGATCGAAAATGACGCCTTTACATTGGATAGTGGGCATGTGCGTTCCCCCTCATGCAGCAGCGTAACGGGTTTAGGTCTGTAGGTTCTGTAGGCATGCCCTTGAGCAGGGCTATGGTCTCCTGTCGAGAAAGGTGGCATCCGCGATTTCGATATATGCTCAAATTCCCAGCTTGCCAAACGCTGTGACGAGTATGTCGGGTTGCGGCACAGTCATGCTCTGCGGACACAATTTGTCGAGTTTCTGGGATAACGCCTCGTTCTTGGTGACAAAAATGGCAGAGGTGTCAATGGTCTTATCCATTGCCGCCCGCACCATCGGCAGATCGGAGGCGGTATCGCCGCATACCAGATGCGGGCCGTTCGTCATATCCAGTTCGAGACTTTGATCAAGAAAATGGACTCCGTCGGCTTTGCTGAAATCCATGCCACCGGTATCGCCTTTGGCATTTTCAATGGTCAGTATGATTTCCACATCCAGGCCTGTATCCTCGATATGGAAAAAATGCCTGTACGGATCAAGCTGCAGCACAATTTCCCGGAGACGATCCAAAAAGGCCAAAGATTCGTCCTCCGGAATGGAGTGGCTGATATCCTGACGGGCTATGGTGGTCTGGCCGAATTTTTGTTGCAACCCCGAACCGATCAAGGTGAATTTTTCATAGCGTCCGTCCTTGGTCAGTACTTCGAGCTCATGGTTTAGCCTGTCCAACAGGGATTGTTTTTCGGGTTGAATCGGATACGTTTTTCTATCTCCTTCGAGAGTCACGTATTCGCGCCCTTTGGATGCGGCGTAGATGAAGGTGTTCAAAGGATTGACGCTGACGTCCAGGATACCTCCGTCCGCAAGAGGGGCAGAGGTCATGAAAATGGGATTTTGTACCCTGGACCGGGCGAACCTGGTAAGGAATACGGCATTGTAAACGGATTGAATGGAAGACCGATAGCGCCCGCAATAATTGTTCACTGTGCCGTCGCGATCGCTGATCATGCAATTGAAGCTCTTTTCGCCGATAAAATCCTGTGCCCGTGTTACGTGAAATGAAAAATTGTCGTGCAACTCTTCGAGCAGTTGGAGAAAGGAATCCTCACCGTATTCCAAATAATGAATGTCTTTCTCCAGTTCTTTGATTTCATAGTCCAGGTCTACGTGCATTTTTTTGGTGGAATCCAGAAATAAAATCGGACGAGCGTCTTCAAAAGGAATTTCATGCAGTGCCCCCAGGACATTCTTCAAAGAAACCAAGAGTTCCGGCCCATATTCTTCGTCCGAACAGATTTTTGTGCAAATTGTTTGGCGAATTTTTTTGGTTGTGGCCATGAGATCGTAAAATTGTTTCAGTGTGCTCACTTCCTGCTGCGGGATGAACGCCAGGGTCATGTGCAATGGACTCCTTTGCTGTCAGTTGGTTGAAAAAAACTGGAAACGGTAACACGTCCTGTTAAGGATAGCTTCTAGAATGATTTTGGGCAAGACCGGAATAAAAAAAATAGGTCATGTGAAAGAAAACGGTTGCTTTTTGTTAAAATAGTACAAGTTGTAAATCAGCTACCACCGGCAGAGCCGGTGGTATGAGGATGCCCCCTCAAAGGGGGCTTTCCCGCCGGGGCATCCTCTCTATGATTGTTGTTTGATGCCGACTTCTTGTAAGGTCAACTGTTCTTGCCTCAATTCGTGATGGTCTTGCTTTTGAATGTACTCAACGATTTGAGCTTCATCCAAACCAACGGTACTTACACAGTAACCTCGTGCCCAGAAATGGAATCCTGTCAAATTCTTCGCTCGACCAAGGTAACGCTTGTGGATCAAGATCGCCGATTTGCCCTTGAGCTTGCCCATCGTGTTCGCAACGCTATACTTGGGAGGAATGCTCAAACACATATGAACATGATCTGGCATTGCATTTCCTTCCACCAGCTCAATTCCAAACTGCTCGCAAAGCTCCCTGAGTATGCCTCCAATCTCTTTTCGAAGTCTTCCAAAAATCGCTTTTTTGCGATATTTGGGGATTATCACAACGTGGTAACGACAATACCACCTAACATGAGACTGACTTTTCCATTCTCGCATTGGCTCTTCCTTTCTTTGCCCCGACGGGCTTTGAATGTAAGAGCCTTTTTGCTTCAAAGACACTACCCCGGATCGGTTGAACCTTTTCGGGTCACACCGCCAGAGGCGGTGGTTTAACTGTTTTAATTAGTTTTTTAAAAAAAATATATTTTTCATGATTTAAAGATACTAAAGTAGTATTAAGTACATTATTTCAGTTTTTTGGAAAGCAAAAGACCAATTGGTATTGTAAAAAAACCTACAATAATGCTAACAATAACAATATGTGCACCTGGAGAAAAGTCGCAATAGATTGCAGTAAATGCAGTCATTTCTTCCCAGATATTCCATTTATCGAACAACCATTGCAATAAATTTGTGCATGGAGCCCATTGCTGTGGTCCATTGCTGAAATGTTGAATGCTTTGTACTAAAAAAATTACTGATCCGGCAAACAATCCCAGCAAGGGGAGGCCTATCAAAAAATTGCAAAGGAATCGCATAGAGATCTCGAACTAAAGTTGTTTATAGACATTTTGTTATTACGATATTCTAATCAAGTAACGCTGACCAGAATTGATGACACACCAAAGACAGCCTATTTTTTAAGGACATTATCTGCAAATATTGTGTAATAAATCATGGATCAATGAGTACCGCACGGCATGGTGCGCCTTCAGCGTTTTTTAACGCAAGGGGCAAACAGACCAGTTGATAGCAGCCAGGGAGAACATCCGTGAGGTTGAGCCCCTCCAGGATGACAATAGTATTTTCAAGCAAGATTTTGTGCACGGCTCCATCAAACGTCGTGTACGGTTCGATGGACACATAATCAATTCCGACAAGCCTGATATTTTGCTCTGCCAGCCATTGCGCCGCATCCTCAGAGAGCGCACAAAAGTCCTCGCGAAAAGGTTGCTGCTTGCTACGCCAGAATGAAGAGTTTTTGGTTTTGAAAAGCACTCGTTTCGACTGGATACGCGGGCTGACGGATTCCAACAGCGCTGCGGTTATACCGGAGACATTGGGAAAAGAGAGAACCTCCGCAGGGCCGATGAGAGTCTCCAAAGGAATGGAAGCTGTGTTGCCGCCACCGGGAACAAAATGGGCTGGGGCGTCCAGATGCGTCCCACAGTGAGTGCACATGGTTACTTCGGACAAGTCGCAGTCGTCGCCTTGTTCCAGCCGCAATACTTCCCGTAGCTGGAAAGCGGGGTCTCCAGGCCAGAGGGGCGTGGTCTCCGAAACGGGCACCGATATATCCAAAATTTTCATGGGCGTATAGAATTGTAATTGTCTCAAGGTAAACCCCCGGCTTTGCCGGGGGACTCCCAGAGTTTGACAGTTCCGGGATAATATCGAAAGCCCCCAGTTGGACCGCTCAAAGTTCAACAATAACGGAGGATTTCAATGAACGACAACATGAGTTTAAGTCACACGAAATGGGAGTGCAAGTATCACGTCATTTGGATTCCTAAGGAACCGCTGATTTAATCCTGTTTTATGATCGTCAACCGACTGATTTTCCATTATAGTCCTCTCATCCATGGGAGGAATTCATGAAACAGCTCAGTTTTAGTGACGTCGAGTACAGTTTGCGCAAACGGATGACAAAACGTGAAGAATTTTTGCGGGCTATGGATGAGTTCATCCCCTGGGAAGAATGGGTGTCCTACATTGAGCCTTACTACCCGAGGGGTCGGCGCGGACGTCCGCCCATGGGCATCGAAAAAATGCTGCGCATGTATCTTTTACAGTGCTGGTTCAACCTTTCGGATGAAGGCGTGGAAGATGCCATTTATGACAGCTACGCTTTGCGCTGGTTCATGAAAATCAATTTTGTCGACGAACAGGTGCCGGATGCCACAACGTTGCTCAAGTTTCGGCATTTGTTGGAAGAACACAATATTGCCAAGGTTTTTTTCCAGGCATTTACCTCCACGCTTGAAAAGTGCGGTTATCTGATGCGCGGCGGCAGCATTGTGGATGCCACGCTCATTCAGGCTCCGAGCTCGACCAAAAATGAAAAGAAAGAGCGTGATCCCGAGATGCACCAGACCAAAAAAGCAACCAGTATTATTTCGGCATGAAGTCCCACATTGGCGTGGACGCGGGCAGCGGCTATGTACACAGCCTGGAAACCACTGCCGCCAATGTTCATGACATAAAGATGGCATCACGCCTCCTGCGTGAAGATGATGAGGTGGTCTACGGGGATGCGGGCTACATTGGCATTGAAAAGCGAGAGGAAATAGCCGGTAATGAGCATTTTTGCTCCATTGACTACCGAATCAATCGGCGAGTGGGGAGCGTGCAGAAGGTTCCTGACTATCTGCCCAATTGGGAGAAACAAATCGAGCGGCGCAAATCCTCGGTCCGTTGCAAGGTGGAGCACCCGTTCCTGATCGTCAAACGCTTCTTTGGGTACAGCAAGGCAGTCTACCGTGGCCTAGCTAAAAATACGCACCGGTTGCATATGCTGTTCACCAGCGCGAACATCTTGATGTGCATCCGGGCTGGCAGGCCACTGCCAGCCTGAGGAGACGTGCGCCCTCTTCCGGATAAAAGGACGTTATTCAGATAAAATAACAGTAAAAATCGAGGAAAATTTGACAAAAAAGAGCTCCCGACTCTGAATTTTTGAAAATATTCGGCGACAAGTTCAGGAGACCCTTATTGATCAGTGCTTCCTTAAAAAAATGAGCACAAAACGCGCGCAATTCCAAGCCCTCATGACAACGGAATTCGCTGAGAAGTTACTCTTTGGAATTTAAGATGCGGTCGCCCTGGCTCCGCTGCCTGCTTCTGGACAAAAGATCGAGGAATGTGCATAATTAAAGTTTATATTGCCCAGTAAGGAGAACTCTCATGCATCATTTCGAACAAAAAAACGGCGAACTCTATTGCGAAGATGTTCCCATCAGGCATCTTGTTGAGCAATATGGCACGCCATTGTACGTATATTCCGCGGCCACATTTCGGCGCCATTTTCAAGCCTTTGATTCTGCATTCGACTCATTGCAGCACATGTGCTGCTTTTCAGTCAAAGCCAACGGCAACCTCAGTGTTCTCAAGCTGCTCGGACAAGAAGGAGCGGGCATGGACATTGTTTCGGGCGGCGAACTCTACCGCGCGCTGGCAGCCGGTATTCCGGGAGGCCGTATTGTCTACTCCGGAGTCGGCAAAAGCCGTGCTGAAATTCGCGAAGCTCTAGATGCCGATATCTTGATGTTCAATGTGGAATCACTTCAGGAACTTCAAGTAGTCAATGAACTTGCGGCCGCTTGCGGAAAAACGGCCCGCATCAGCCTGCGGATCAATCCCGATGTTGACCCCCAGACGCATCCCTATATTTCCACCGGAATGATGGAAAACAAATTCGGACTGGATCTGGATCATGCCCTGGAAGCCTACAAACTTGCCCTGGAGCTCGGCAATGTCGACCCCATCGGTATTGACTGCCATATTGGCTCGCAACTTACAAAACTCTCCCCTTTCCTGGAGGCCCTTGACAGGATTCTGAAGTTTAATAAAAAGCTGGTCGACCTCGGCATCACCATCAAATATCTTGATCTTGGCGGCGGGTTGGGCATTTCCTATGATGAGGAAACTCCCCCCCATCCAAAGGAATTCGGCGAAGCGATCACAAAAGCTCTGGATGGCATGTCGCTTACGCTTATCCTGGAACCCGGACGCGTCATTTCCGGAAACGCGGGCATTCTTGTCACCCAGGTAACCTATACGAAGCAGACTCCGACAAAAAACTTTCTGATTGTGGACGCGGGCATGAACGACCTTACCCGGCCCGCGTTGTACGGTTCGTTCCACCGTATCGAAGAAGTAACCCCCAAAAACAGAAAGCCCCTGATGGTGGACGTGGTTGGCCCCATCTGCGAATCCAGCGACTTTCTGGCGCGTACGCGTTTACTGCCCCAGGTGGAACAGGGAGAATGCCTAGCTGTCTATTCCGCAGGCGCCTACGGATTCACCATGAGTTCCCAGTATAATTCCCGGCGGCGTGCCGCAGAAGTCCTGGTGGACGGCAGCACCGTCACCCTCGCCCGTAAGCGGGAAAACTATGAGGATCTGATCAGTCTCGAACGCGATGGCCTGTAAGTTTCTCATGTGCCGTATTATCAATCCAATGCCCCGTCCATCCGGGGCATTTTGGTTTCAAAGAGTTGAGAATTCATTTTTGAAAATGATACAGTAAAATCGTCTCAGGTTAAGACAGTCATATACCCCCGGCAAAGCCGGGGGCTTGAACAACAGGGAACCGCTCAAAGCGGTTAAACACCGTTAGCCGCCAAAAGGCGGCAGATCAATACTGGAGTTCCCCCGATTCTGTGGACGATTTTCGGCTTTGGGCCTCATGAAGCGAGCCCGTACTCTTTTTCATAAGCCAAGGGCGACATGTAGTCGAGAGCAGAATGTCGCCGATGCGTGTTGTACCAGCCTTCAATAAAAGCAAATATTGCCAGTTTCGCCTCCTGCCTTGAACGGAAGCTGTTTTGCCAGAGCAACTCGCATTCCAGGGATGCGAAGAAGCTTTCGCACATGGCGTTGTCAAAACAATCCCCAACAGAGCCCATGGATTGCCGAATACCCAATGCTTGGCAACGATCTCCGAATCGACACGACGTATACTGCGATCCTTGATCCGAGTGGTGGATTACGTCGTGTGCATGGCGTTGCTTCATGGCCATTTCCAGTGCATTGAGCACGAGGTCGGTCTTCATTTGACTGGCCATCGCCCATCCCACGATACGACGACTGAATACATCAAGGACGACGGCGAGAAACAAAAAGCCCTCCCAGGTAGGGACATAGGTAATGTCTGCCACCCAGAGTTGATCCGGAGCTGAGGCCGTGAATTTCCGGTTGACCAAATCAGGGGCTGGACGAATTCGATCCCGCCGAATAGTAGTGCGAATCCAACGCCGTCTGCATGCTCCGCGCACACCCTCAGCCCGCATTAAACGAGCTACACGTTTTTGGCTTACGGTGAACCCTAGCTCCAGCAATTCGAAATGAATTCGAGGAGCGCCGTAAGTTTTCCGCGATGTTCGGTGAATTTCGAGAATTCTCGCCGTCAAAATTGCATCTTCAATTGCCCGGCGGCAAAGCGGCCGTTTTGTCCACGAATAGTAGCCGCTGGGGGAGACGCCCAGAACCCGGCAAAGCGTGGACACGGTATACTTGGCCCGATTCGCCATCACGAACTCGAACGCTTCCGCGTAGTCGAGTCGGCCTCCTTGGCGAACCAGGCCGCTGCTTTTGACAATATCTCCCGTTCCTCTCGAAGTCGTTTGTTTTCGCGGCGTAATCTGTTCAGTTCTTCACGTTCCGAAGTTGTGAGCCCGTCCTGACGTCGACCGCTGTCAAGGTCTGCTTGGCGGACCCAATTGCGAATCGTTTGCCCAGAGGGCTCGAACTCCTTCGCGAGTTCATCAGGGCTGCGGCCTGAGCGAACAAGCTCAATCATCTGCCTCCGAAATTCTGCAGAATATGGCGGGTGTGTTGGTGGCATCGTGAACTCCTCCTTCTCAAAGGATTACTTGTCCACGAAATCGGGTCAACTCCATTGTTTTCTTCCGCGGTCTGTGCGACTAACAGAGTTTCCCTGCGGTAAAGAGGATCTCTCGGTTGAATTTCTAGAGAAAGTCATGTAATCTTTGTAATAGAAACTCGCTGATTTATTCTATCACAGCGTTTTTGCGTATGCTGCAGAAACCGTAGTTTTTGTTCGAAGATACACAACATCCTGCCAGCCACAGGTTTTTTATGAAGAAAATGGATCACATAAAACAAATTTTAGGGCTGGTTTGCAGCGTGTTCGATGCGTATTCCGCAGTGTTGTTCCTGCGGCAGCGGCAGACTGCGGACTATGCCTTGGCCTCCTGTTTCAGCCTCGGCGATTCCATTGATTTGAATTGTGTCGTTCAGTCCGGTCATGGGATCGTGGGGAGCATGCTGGTAAGCAATCAGCCGCTGCTGATCAGCAACTTTGAACGAAAAAGCAGCAGGCTGGAATATTACGACCTCAACAATGATCCGAACGTCAAAGCCTTTATGGGTTGTGTTCTGCCCAATCAGAGCGGCATTCTCTGTCTGGACAGCAAGCGTACGTTCGCTTTTACCGAAAAAGATCAGAAAATTTTGCACTTGTTCGCTGATCTCATCTATTCGCGTCACAAAGGGTATGTGCAGGCGGCCGAGGCCATGGCCGATTCCAGGTATTACCACTGCCTGCAATTGATCCAGAATTTACGCAGGCGCATGACCAAGTGGGATGGTTTTTTGGAGAATCTGTTGATGATTCTCTCCGAGGCCACTGGATTTGAGTATTGTTTTCTTTCCATCATGGACGAGCGGGGCGCTCAGTATTATCTGGAGGGTGTGAACAGGCCGTTTTTCCGGGGCAACGCCGACATTCGTTTTGCCGCCGGCAACGGTTTGTTGGGCTGGGTGTATAACAACAACCAGGCCATTTTCCTTGATAACCGGGAATCCGGTTCGCCCTCGCCCTTGTTTGGAAAGAATTTCAAGACGCCGGATTTCAAGAGTATTATCTGTCTTCCCTTGAATTATCAGAAATCGACGACCGGTGTTCTCGGCTTTGCCCACGAGCAGGGCATGTGTATCGATGATTCCTTGAAAAGTTTCAGCGAGATGGCCGCAGCCTACCTTGAACTGTTTCTGGAAAATCTGTTTCTGAAAAGCCGCGTTGTTACTCTGGAACGCGTCCAGCCCAAAAATTGAATGTACCCGCATTTTTCCTAAGCCCGTTGATCCGGGGAGGTTTTTATGGAATTGAAGCAACTTACCGAGCTGTGTCTGGAAGCTCGCGCAGCCGTACGTTCGGCTGGTGCGATTATTCGTTCGCACTGGGACCGTCCGCGCAATGTGACGCATAAGGGACGTATCGACCTGGTCACCGAAACAGACCTGGCAGTTGAAGCCGCGTTGCGCACATCGCTTGGCGGATTATCCGCGGATATCGGTTGTTATGCGGAAGAAAGCGCGGGTGACATGGCTTTGCCCGAGCTGACATGGGTGGTTGATCCGGTGGACGGCACCACGAATTTTGTCCACGGCATTCCCTTCGTCGCCGTTTCCGTGGGGCTGTGGAGTACGGATCGCATGCTCTGCGGCATTGTCTACAATCCGATCATTGAGGAATTTTTCTGGGCGCAGAAAGGTGGCGGCGCTTTTTTGAACGATGCGCCTATCTCGGTATCCGCTACCGAAGATCTGGAACAGTCTCTGGTCGCAACAGGTTTTCCATACGCGATTCTGGAGCACAAGGAGGCTATTCTGGGCTGGATGGATAAGGTGCTGGCCAGTACGCAGGGAGTCAGACGGTGCGGATCCGCGGCTTTGGATCTGGCTTATGTGGCCTGCGGCCGTTACGACGGGTACTATGAAGCCACCCTGCGTCCGTGGGACATGGCCGGAGGCTGGATGCTGGTTGAGGAAGCCGGAGGAAAGGTCTCGGGCTATGGCGCGCATCCGGAGAGGCCGTTCGATCTTTTTGCCCCCACGGTGCTGGCTACCAACGGCCTGATTCATTCGCAGCTGGCAGAACAGCTTGCTCTCTGAACGGATTTAGCCTTTTGGGAGTTTGAGGAGTTTTTTTTCATAGCAATACACCAGTCCGGGCGTCAGCGTATCGCGGTATTCTAAAACCAGAAAATCCAGTTCATCCGGATCCACAAAATGTCCGCCGTCGAGTTCTTCCGGATTGGGGGTTGGCGGTTGGGAGAACTTCCCGGCTGAAAAGAGCGTCAAGAATTCGAAATGGGTATCGTTGCTGGCGGGAATTTCGTACAGTCGCGTTAAACGGTCCACGCGCAGCCCCAGTTCTTCGTACAATTCGCGAATCGCGGCGTCCTCGCGGGATTCTCCCTGCATGACGTGCCCTGATGCCGAAATGTCCAGCCGTCCGGGGTAGAGCGATTTGTTTTTTCCGCGTTTTTGCAAGTACAGCTCGTTTTTCATATTATAAACAAGAATGAGCACGGACCGATGCATCAGGCACTGCCTGTGCACCTCGTCCAGAGGCAGAACTCCCAAGGGGCTGTCCTTGGCGTCGACAACCTCAACGAGTTCGGAAATCTGCTGTGTGGAAGCGTTTTTTTGTTTTTTTCTTGCCATGAAAATTTCATCCGTACGTAACGGGTCATACATGATAATCAAGCCCGAAAAGCTGACGTTTTCAAAGCTTTCCAACGAGGATGCAGAACAGCTGCTGACCCTCGAGCAACTTTGTTTCAGCCATCCGTGGGACGCGCGCCAATTCAATCTGGCTTTTGAAATGGAGCTGTTTTACGTGTTCGGCTTAAAAGAAGGGGATCGCCTTCTGGCCTATTTGTCCTTTTATCATTCGGTGGATGAAATGGAAATCCTCAATTTCGCCGTAGCGCCTCAATTCCGGCGCCTGGGGATCGGGCGGCGTCTTCTGGGGCTCGTGTTGCAAATAGGGAGCAAAATGGGCATAGAACGCGTAGTACTGGAAGTTCGGAACAGCAATGTTGCCGCCAGGAACTTGTACGCCTGCTTTGGATTCGAGCAGGTAGGGCTGCGCAAGGCCTATTATCCGGACAACCGGGAGGATGCGCTCATTCTGCAGCTGTTGTGCGCTCCCGAGCGGAGGCCCGTGTCCTGAGCTATACTGGAGTCCGTCAAAATAGTTACCGAAACAAACATGTTCGCAACAGGAAAGGAGTTTGATTCATGAAAATGTTGATGGCGGCCAATTGGAAAATGTTCAAAACCATGGAGCAAGCTGAAGCAACAGCCAAGGATTTTGTACAGGTCATCGGTGAAATGCCTGACGACAGAGAATTGCTTGTTTTTCCGAATTTCATCGGGATCAAGCCGGTTGTCCAGGTCTTTGACACGATGAAAGACTATTTTGTCGGCGGCCAGAATTTTTATCCCGCGGAAGAGGGCGCCTTCACTGGGGAAATTTCGCCCATGATGCTCAAAGAACTGGGGTGCACGTACGCCCTGACCGGCCATTCCGAGCGGCGCCATGTGCTGGGCGAAGACGACGCGTTTGTGGGCAAGAAAACCGCCTATGCGCTCGAGCAGGGGATGAACGTGGTGCTGTGCATCGGGGAAACCATTGAGCAGCGTGAAGCCGGAGAAGTGGAAAAAATTCTGGAGATGCAGCTTAAAAAAGGTTTGGCCGGTGTGCCCAAGAACATCGCCGCCGAGCGCCTTGCCATTGCCTATGAACCTGTTTGGGCTATTGGTACGGGAAAAGTGGCCCTGCCAGAGGACATTTTGGGGGCGCATGCCTTTGTGCGTAAAATGCTTAAAGAAATGCTGGACAATGGCGCAGAAATCCGTATTCTTTATGGCGGCAGCGTGAAGCCGTCCAATGCAAAAGAAATAATTTCGCTTGACAATGTGGACGGAGTCTTGGTAGGAGGTGCCTCTTTGCAGGGCGAAAGTTTCAACGGCATCGCCAAGGCCTAGTCGCTGCAAAAAATAACGTCTGGTCCGTCGGAAAGTGACCGTAAAGGAAAATGCTCAGTGCAACATCTGGTTCTCATTCTGCACGTTTTAATTTGTGTCGTTCTGGTAGTCATCGTCCTCCTGCAATCAGGCAAAGAGGGCATGGGTGTCATTTTCGGAGGCGGCAGCAGCTCGCTGTTCGGAGGCTCCGGCGCGGGCGGACTGCTCGCAAAAATTACTGCTGTAGTAGCAGCAATTTTTCTCGTGACATCTCTTTCGTATACTGCTATGACCGGCAACCGGCCATCAACAACGGACACTTTGATGGATTCGGCCATTGAAAAGCAGATTGAAGAAAAGGCTCAAGAGCCGCAGGGAATCGTCGTAGACGACGGCAAGGCTGACACAGAAAAGGCGGCACCCGCGGCCAGCGGTGAAAAGACTTCCGAAGCCTCCGCACCTGCCAAGGCAGAACCGGCGGCGGAAGCCAACACGGAGCAGAAGAAAAGCGAATAAGGTAGATTCTATACCTTAGCGTGCCGAGGTGGTGGAACTGGTAGACACGCTATCTTGAGGGGGTAGTGGGCCAACGCCCGTGGGGGTTCGAGTCCCCCCCTCGGCACCATATCAGGGTTTCAGGAAGTCCAAAGAAACCCAAAATGCCAATAAAACCGGGCACTAAACGGATTCAGTTAGTCCGATAGTGTCCGGCTTAGTTTTCTGACATCCGCGATATTTACGAGTAATTTTCCGGGTAACAGAGTTGCTTACCCACGGAGGTTACTCGCCATGCTTACAAATACCTCAATTGCCAACGCAAAAACCAAAAAAAAGCTATACCGCATAAACGACGGTAACGGTTTGTGTTTAGAAATCACACCGAAAGGTGCGAAGCGGTGGCGTTTCCGGTACCGTTTTGGCGGGAAAGAAAAAATGCTTTCTTTGGGATTTTACCCGGCGGTTACCCTCAAATCCGCACGAATAAGAACCGAGGATTTACGCCGACAGTTGGCTGAAGGGCTTGACCCCTCCTTTATCCGGAAAGAAAAAGTAGCATCGGCCGAGCATACATTTCAGGTCGTAGCTCTCGAATGGCTGGATAAGTATTCGGGCAAGTGGTCTGAGGGGCATGCAAAAAATTTACGTACTCGTTTAGAGCGGGGGATTTTTCCCGACATTGGGGAATTGCCCATTTCCGATATGACCCCTCCCTTAATTCTCGAAGCCATCCGTAAAAATTGAAGCACGCGGCGCTCTGGAATTGGCGCACCGTACCCTTCAAATTACCAGCCAAGTTTTCAGGTATGGCGTAGCTTGCGGTAAATGTGAACGAGATCCTACCCAAGACCTACGCGGTGCTTTGTCGCCAGTTGTGACAAAACATCGCGCCGCTCTCACTGATCCCAAAGAGGTTGCCGGGCTTTTGCGTGCTCTGGATGGGTACTCCGGGGCGTTTCAGGTGCAATGTGCCTTGAAATTGTCACCATATCTATTTCTCCGTCCTGGTGAATTGCGCCATGCACAGTGGACTGAATTTGATTTTGACGCGGCTATATGGCGGATACCGGCAGATCGGATGAAAATGAAGCGTGAACATCTCGTTCCGCTCGCAAAGCAGGTCTTATCTATCCTTGACGACCTGCACGCGCTTACAGAGCGGGGGCAATACCTTTTCCCCAGCATACGCACTGAGTCAAGGCCAATATCTGAAAACACAATCAATGCCGCGTTAAGAAGGTTGGGGTATACATCTGACGACATGTGCGCCCACGGCTTCAGGACTATTGCTTCAACCATGTTACATGAACAGGCCTGGAATTCGGACGCTGTCGAAAGGCAACTCGCCCATGCCGAGTCAGACCAAATCAAAGCGGCGTACAACAGGGCGCTGCATCTACCAGAGCGTACGCGCATGATGCAGGCCTGGGCCGATTACCTCGACGGTCTGAAGATGGGCGCAAAAGAAACGCCGATACGATCAAAAACCGGCTCAAGTGATTAATTCGCACACAGAGCGCCCTGTAAGCCACGAAAGCGGCTTAATAAGGTCATGAAAATATAAACGGCCCTTAGAATCTAAATGAGAGCCTTGAATATTTCGTAATAACCAAGAGAAGGAGGGATGCCCGCTCAAATACCGCAGAAAATAAAAAACGGCCCCGGCCAGCGTTCCCCCCGCTGACAGAAGTGGCTCGGGTTGTTCGGACCAGCCCTTAAGGTGGAGTCTGCATCCATGAACTGCTACGAAAGGACGGATGCAGATGGGAAAAAAGAGAAGAAAATTTTCTGATAGGTTCAAGGCCAAAGTAGCTCTGGAGGCTATTCAGGGCGTGAAGACTATTGCCGAGTTGGTGGCGGAGCACCAAGTGCATCCGAATCAGATTTCCAATTGGAAGAGGCAGCTGTTGGAAAATGCGCATGAGCTTTTTTCCGGCAACCACGCCACCGCCTCCAAAACCGAGGAGCAGCTTACCGGGCCGCTTTATGAAGAAATCGGGCGACTCAAAATGGACATCAAGTGGGTTGAAAAAAAGTTATGAGCCTGCCAGTGGCTACGCGTCGAAATTGGGTGGAACCACACCCCGAATATTCTATTCGACGACAATGCAGGCTGGCGGGCGTTTCTCGCTCTGGCTTCTACTATAAACCGGCTTCAGAATCCGAAGAAAATCTGATGTTAATGCGGTTAATTGACGAACGGTATCTGCAGCATCCAGAGTACGGAGAGCCACGCATGACCGACTGGTTGCGCGAACAGGGGCATGCGGTGAACCACAAGCGCGTTGCCCGCCTCATACGGGAAATGGGGCTTTAAGCAATAACGCCTGAACCGCACACGAGCAGGCCGTGTCCGGCGCATCATATCTATCCTTATCTGTTGCGGGACGTAAAAATCGAGCGCGTCAACCAGGTGTGGGGAGCGGATATTACATATATTCCCATGAATCGGGGATACATGTATCTGACTGCGGTTCTCGACTGGCGCAGTCGCTATGTTTTGTCCTGGGAGGTGTCTAATACTATGGAAAGCTGGTTCTGTGTGTCGGCTCTGGAGCGGGCCTTGAATCAGGGGATCCCGGAGATTTTCAACACAGACCAGGGGACGCAGTTCACCAGCAAAGATTTTACGGATGTTTTGAAGTCGAAAGACATTGCAATCAGCATGGATGGCCGTGGAAGAGCGTTGGACAACGTCTTTGTCGAGCGTTTCTGGTGGACGGTGAAATACGAAGATATTTATCCGAGAAACTATAGTGACGGTTGGGAACTGAAAAAAGGATTGAGTGATTATTTTAAATATTACAACGAGAAACGAAGGCATTCTTCATTAGACAAAAGGACGCCTGCCGACGTATTTTTCGAAGGAATGATATCGAACTGATGCGGGCCGCCGCCGTCGTTCCGCTCCGTCCTCAGCCCTCCGGGCTGCCCCTTCGGGGACGGACTCCGCTCCACGACGGCGGTAGGAGACCGGCAAAAGTCAGCGTTTGATCTAATACTGGACCAGTAGATTCCACCTTAACTTTGCCGGTCCGTGGTCCAAAAGGTGGGGGGAGGCTTAGTTGTCACTGGATGGAGGCTTGTTGGAATTGGACGAATTTTGATTGAGCCTGGCTTCGAGCTGAGATGCCCAAAAGATGACGGACACGAGCTTTGAGCATTTGGTTCTCGTCAAAAAGATCAGAAACAAACCCCAGCATGGGCCAAGGCGTGTTGCTG
The DNA here is from genome assembly GCA_963677785.2 of Desulfovibrionaceae bacterium. Taxonomy (GTDB): domain Bacteria; phylum Desulfobacterota; class Desulfovibrionia; order Desulfovibrionales; family Desulfovibrionaceae. The sequence goes on from CAXXDH010000003.1 coordinate 3,791,113, forward strand.
ACTACTTCTGCGGAAACCTTTTCGGCGATAGGCGTAAGTTCGTCCATGCTATAAAAATTAACATTTTTTAGAAAAAGTCTACACCCTGTGAGCGCTTACGAAATTTCGTATGCGACAGCTGTCCTTATTCGATCTGCCTACGGATTCCAAGCAGGGGGCGGACGGGCCCCGGTTGTGGTGGGCAATCCAGTACAAGCCTTGGTACGAGCGGGCTGTGTCCGATTTCAGGGAAATGTACGGGGTGGGGCCGATCTTTTTTCTGGAGTGGCCGAAGCATCAGGTGTTTCTGCGAGAACCTTCAGCGCCTCTCATCATAGAGAGAAGTACGGGGAGGCTCGCGAAGCCGCGGACAGGAGTGCTTTGGCGGACGGATTACCGCGAAGTGAAGGCCTTTCGTCCTGCCGACGTCGCACCCTGATTGCGGAAATTCTCGCAGGCGGGAGCCCGTGGTTTTGGGACGACGAGTGGCGCCCCATGGTCATGAGCGAGATTCGCGTGCACGGGGACAACGCTGAGCCCCTTGCGACCAGGCTCGCGGCTCTGGATGTCTATTTTCTGCGCTGGTGCGGTCCTGGGGAGAGCTGTATTTTTCGCCTCTTTGGCGAGCCCGGGCTGCTCGTTTCGCTGGCCTACGCGGAGGCGCCTTTGGGCGGTGTCTGAGAGTTCTTTGAAAAATTGCGCGGCAGCAGGGACTCAAAATCCTCCTGCGTACGCGCATATGGCAACCGCTCGAAAACGCGGACCAGGTAGTCGTAGGGGGTAAGGCCGCCGGCTTTTGCGGTTTCAATGAGGGAGTACATGGCCGCGCTGGCTTTTGCGCCCGCTGGCGAACCGGAAAAAAGCCAGTTTTTACGGCCCACGGCAAACGGACGGATCGCGTTTTCAGCCGCGTTGTTGTCCGGGTGCAGCCGTCCGTCTGAAAGGTATGCCTCAATTCGGCTCCACTGGCCCAGGGCATAGCCGATGGCCTTGCCGAGCAGGCTTTTGGGCGGTGTGCTTTTCTCGCGCTCGACCAGCAGCTTCTTGATTTTCTCCAGCAGCGGCTTCACCCGTTCCTGACGCATGGCGTAGATGTCTTCGGGCGGCAGCTTTACCTCACGAGCCTGCTTTTCGAGGTGATACAGCTTCTGGATCAGATTCAAGACGGTCTGAGCCGTGCCGATTTTGGTCTTGCCTTTTTTGGGAGCGGCCTTGAGCACGTCCTTGAACTTCCGCCGTACGTGCGCCAGGCAGCCCACATGCGTGATGCCTTCGCGTTCGCCCAGGTCGATGTAGCCGATATACCCGTCGGTCTGCAAAAAGCCCTTGAAATCACCGACGATCTCTGCGGCCACCGAGCCGCCGCGGCCGGGAGCGTAATGAAACAGCAGGGCCGGATGCTCGGGCGGACCTCCCCTCGCCACCCACATGTATGATTTACTTGTGTTTTCTCGGCCCGGCTCCTTCAAAACCTGGACCGTGGTTTCGTCCATATTAATGATGGGGCCGGAGCGGATTTCCTGTTTGAGCAGAGCGACCAGCGGTTCGCAGGCCCGCGCGGCCCGGAGCGCCCAGCCGGACATGGTGGCGCGCGAAATGTCGATGCCGATGCGTTCGAACATGTTCTGCTGCCGGTAAAACGGCAGGCCGTCCGCGAATTTGCCGACCAGAATGTAGGCCAGCAGGCTCGGCGTCACGATTCCCTGCGGGATCAGCTGCAGCGGCATGGAAGCGGTGCGTACCGTGGGTCCGTCGTCCTCCACGCCCTCGCACCCGCGGCAGGCGTATTTGGGGCGGATGTGGCGGATGACCTGGACTTTGGCCGGAATGAAGTCCAGTTTTTCGCTGACTTCCTTGCCGATCCGCGTGAGTTGGCAACCGCAGGCGCAGATTTTCTCTTCTTCGGGAATGTCGTGGACGACCTCCACGCGCGGAATCGCCGCCGGAATTGGCCGACGGCCCGACTTTTTGCGCGTATGCCCGGCAACTTCGGTGATTTCGTCAGCTTCGGCCTCCGGTTCTTCCGGCTCAGCGGCAACCATCTCGGCCTCGTCAAAAAGCGAGTACTGGTCTTCGTTCCGGCGCGGCCTGGCTTTTTCTGATTTGGCCAGGAACTGCAGGGCCTTGAAGAAACGAATCTGTTCTTCGAGCTGCGCGATGTAAGCGTCCTTGTCGGCGAGGATGACCTTGAGCGCGGCAGGATCGTCAGGAAGAAACGAAGTGTTCATGACTGCGCATATTACACATAACTATTTGAAATATGATTAGAAAATAATATTTGCAATGTTTTCAACAAAGTGTCGAGTAGTTCAGCTTCCGATGTCCACGCAACGTGAGGGGATCGAGTCCGTCCAGCAACCAGGCAAGCTCGCGCTGGCCGAGCTCGAGGATTTCAGCCGCGGTTTCGGGCCAGTGAAAGCGCTCCTTTTCCAGGCGCTTCTGGCACAGGCAAAAAACGTTGCGGTCCCAGTAAAGGATTTTAATGATGGTCCGGCCGCGGTTGCAGAAGGCGAACAAATGATCTGAAAAGGCATCCCGCTCCAGATGATCGGCCACCAGCAGCGCGAGCCCGTCAATGGCTTTGCGCATGTCCGTTGCGCAGGACCAGAAATATTTTGGTCTGCGGACCGAACGGATTCATTCCAGCCGCTCCAACGTACGCAGCAATTTTTTCAGAAGCGCGGGATTGAAATTTTCCCGGATCTCAATCCGGTAGCGCTCTCCAATGTGCAGCTGCAGTGGTTCGCACGGCCCTCTCTCCGGGTTAAAATGCATGGGAACGGGAACCACGGTCGGAATATCGCCGTATGCTGCATCCCGCTCGAACCGGCGCTTCCAATACCCCAGCGTACTCTTGGATATCCCGTGCTGCCTGCAGTACGCCTCCTGACTCAGGCCGCTGTGCTTGCAGCTCTCAATGTGCCTGCGCCATCTCTCGATCTCCTCAGCCGATGTCCGTCCCTTCGAACTTGCCGCCATACTTTCTCCTCCTTGGTTGAGGAATACAGTATGCCATGCCCGCGTAAGTAGGGGGAGATGGAGGCGTTCTGACGGTTACTTTGTTATTGTTGATCTGAAGGGGAAAATAGTGTTTCGCTATCCCTTGAGTGGCTATGGCTATCCCCCGTACTGGAAACCGCAATTTATTGATTCGAATCAGGTGCTCTGCTGGTCTCCGGATGCCTCCGGAGGAGGAGAGAATATCATTTTCATCGTAAATATGAAAAACGGCTCACAGCGCAGACTGGCCAAAGGCGCTAATCCTACTTTGGTAGATAAAGGACAGGCTATTGTTTACGAGCGCTGGGGCGAACTTGGGAACGACTGTTCTCCCTCGAACCTTTGGCGTCTGAATCTCAAGCCAGGGGCAACGCCCGAACGGATTGTCCTGAATGCGCACTATCCTGCAGGTTCTGCAGAATGAAGCCCACGGCCCGGCTTGGCGACGCAGCTGTCGCCAAGCTGGTGCAGCAATGGGATTCTTGGAAACAGTGGGAACGAAGAGTGCCGTTACCGCGGGCGAAAAGTGATTCTGCCGCGGGTGAGGTCGTAAGGGCTGAGTTCGATGGTGACTGTGTCGCCGGGCATGACGCGGATGTGATGTTTGCGCATTTTGCCGGAAATGTGGGCGAGTACTTCGTGTTCGTTTGCAAGCAGGCAGCGAAACATGGCATTCGGGAGGGCTTCCTCCACGGTTCCAGTTACTTGTATTCCTTCTTCTTTGGCCATTGAGCCTCCTTTTTTTGTGGGAACAAAAGGGCGAAAAAAAGCCCACCCCACGGTACAGGGCGGGCTTGTTGGTCCGGTAGTGGGAACGGCTTACCAGCGTTTTTGTTGACGTTGCGGACGGGGCTGTGCTTCATTCACCTTGAGGCTACGTCCGCCTAACATGGTGCCATTGATGGCACGAATGGCTTCTTCGGCATGCTCTCTTTCCATCTCGACGAAAGCAAAACCTCTGGAACGGCCGGTTTCACGATCCGTGATGATTTTGGCGGAAAGAACGGGCCCGTGTTGAGAAAACAGATCGCTAATTTCCTCTTCAGAGGTACTCCAGGACAGATTGCCAACGTAAATACTAATGGCCATTGCTAAAAAAACTCCTTGAAAAAAGAACCTGTTAGCAAGACGTTCACAACCACCTTGTGTCTTGTCAACGCTAACAATAGAAAAAGGACAGGACTAGTCTCCCAATCCTTTTTTTAATTTGGCGTCCCCAAGGGGATTTGAACCCCTGTCGCCGGCGTGAGAGGCCGGTGTCCTGGACCAAGCTAGACGATGGGGACGCACTCTATGAAAAAGCCGCTGGTACGCAGCCGGTGAAGCAAATTATTTAAGCAATCTGTAGTAGGGTGTCAATCTTTTTTTTCAAAAAAACAGCTTAGGGTGTCCTTCCAGTCTTTCAGATCACTGCGTCTCTGAAACAGGAGCTATCCCACCATTATCATGCCGTTGGCGTCGATTTTTACCGTACTTTTGGCACTCACTCTTGTCTGGAAGGAGTCTATGATGATTTCATCGTTGGTCACTTTGAGGGAGCAGATGTTGGAAGAACTGCTGCCAAGGGTTGCACCCGAGCTGCTCAGTTCGAGTTGTGCTCCTACGTTTTTTTTCAGTACGATTTTTCCATCTGTGGAGGTCGGTATGGCCAGGGTACCGCCGTACTCAGTTCCAAGGCTGACATTGCCGCTGCCGGGCATGCTCAACTTGGTTCCTAGATGGCCTACGCTCACTTCAAACAGTTTACCCTGGTCCATCGTCATTTTTACATCACTTTTGTTTGTCAAGGTGAGTTTTTCCCCCTTGCCGTCTATGGTGAGGGAAGTTGAAAAGATGTCGTTCTCAGAAGTGCCCACGGTGATATTCAGGCCCTTTGCCGTTCCTCCGGTTTTGAGGACCTTGAGGCTGGCGCCGGATGCGTTCAGTTCGAGGCAGGAAGCGAACAGGGCATTGCTGACCTTTTTGCTCAAAGCTAAATAGTTTTTTGTGGCAAAACCGGGTCCAACCGCCTCCACCACCGCGCCCAGGATGCCTGTCACGCTGCCTGCGATTTGAGCGGTAGTGCAATCTATGTCCGGACACCCCCCTTTTGCGCCGAGAATCGCCGACCAGCTGCCGACATTGGTCGCCAGGGCTGAGGCGGAGGATACAAGCATTTGTTTTTGGAGGGAGAAGTAGTATTCCTGCGCCGTCGTGTTCATGCCCGCCTTCAGTGTGATGCCTTCTTTGGCGATGTTTGTGATTTTCTCCTGGATGGCGGATTTCTGCGTTCCGAACGCTATGGACATGCCATAGCTAAATTTTACGTCCCAGCCCAGGTTTACCGTGTTGGCGATGCCTCCGATGACACCTATCTTGCTGCCGGCAAAAGCCGCGAAGTCCGCCCCGGCGGTAAATGAGATGCTGGCCCCTGCTTTGGCCGAGAAACTGTCGCTGGTTGAGGCTTCCACCACCTTTTTCGTGGTGCTGCTGGTGATGCCGGGGTTGTCCGGGTCGTTGCTGGCCACATAAATGGTGTTTCCGCCTGGAGTCGCGAATCCGACACTTTCCTTGCCTTTTTGATCATTCATGACCAGCTTGTTGCCGGACATGGTCTGCAGGATATTGTAGGTTTTATTCTTGCTGGTAACGGGGTTCTTGTTGGAAGCATTGTAAAGAGCCGAGGTGATCACCGGACGGTCGATATCTCCCTCAACAAAACTGATCAGGACTTCGGTTCCTTTGAGCAGGGGGAAATGCATGCCAAAGGCGGAATTTTGCGCGTTGTTGCCCGCATAGGGTTCGGCCATACGTATCCAATGCGAGGCTTTGCCCTCCTTTTTTTTCTCCAGGTCGAACGGAAGGCGTACTTTGTAGCGTCCTTTTTCATCAAGTTCCGCATACTCCCCGTTGCCTTCCGCATCGATTGTCGCGGAAAGCATTCCGTAAAAATGGGGAACCTGGATTTTTTTCGGCGGACGGTATTCGATTTTGGCAGGAATCGCACGAAACGTATTGCTGTACATTTGCTGCACTTCGTTTTTATCTCTTTGGCATTCCTGCTTTAAAAAGCTTTTGTCTACTCCCTCGTGCTGCACAAAAGTAACCAGGTACTCCGAATTGTACGGTTTATGGTAATGCTCTTGAAGTTTGAACGTGTGGCCTGCTTCCAGGTAGGGGCAGTAACTTTCTCCATGAAAAAGGGTTTCCATACTTTGCAACTCTTCAGCATGGATCTGCGCCGCATCAATTTTGTACTCCTGTTCGAGGAAACAGGAGCCATAGTGATAATCCGTCCCCAACCCGGAAGAACAGGCATCGTGTTCTTTTTTCAGTTCGGTCTTTGGGTGTTCGTAATTATAATCTTTGAAAATCACTTTTTTGGGCAGGCTGCAGAATTCCGGAATAAACGAACGGATCAGGCTTTCCCGGAATTCATGGTCTTGCCCGGAAACAGGAAGGTACATCATATGGGGCAAGTCCATACGACATTTTTCGTGAGCCATTGCGCTGTTTGCAAGGACAAGCATTTCTTCGTTTTTCTGCTGTTTGAAAAAGAAATGGACTCCCTGCGCTTCGAGCCAGCGGCAAATAAAATGATAGTCAGATTCGTTGAATTGACAGACATATTCACATGTTGGATAAATTTCCTCTTTTCGCATTATTTTGTTTTTAAACGGGATGTCTGCCTCCTTGAGAACGTTTTCCATGATCTCCGGGAATGTTTTATCCAAAAAAACACGCGAATTGGTTGTCTGGGTGAGAAGGTACAGTTTGGGCATCAGGATGATTTGGTAGTAGTAGAAGGCCCCGCTTTTTCTGATGTGACGAAACCGAAAGACAATGCCCTGAATTTCTCGTGACTGACCTTTTCCGGATATTTTAAGTTTGCAGTGTTGGTGCAGAATTTTCGATTGATCCAGTTGCAAAGTGGGAGCGGCCAGGACAATTTCAAACTGATAACAGAGAGAAATACTCTCGTGCCCCTTAAAACTGACCACGGAAAACGTATTGGCATCAAAACCGGAAATGGTGAAAGAAAACGCATAGGCCTGCTGTGTATTCATGATCCCCCCCATTTTTTGGACTGCCGCTAACGCAGGTAAAAGTCACCGGCCGAAGCTCTAGAATAAATACAGCTATTACCTTTTATAACATGCCATATGGAGTTATGTTCTTATCCTCAAACTGAGTCAACTGGAAGTGTTTTATATAATCAGTTAGCTCTGTTTTCTTTTGATGTGAAGAATATGGGCGTTTTTGTGTTAATTTTGCAGACCGATTAAGGGCATTTCTAATCTCGCTGAAGTATCCCACATCACTCTGCGCGATATAATCAGTCCAAAAAAGGAGGAATAAAATAATCCAACTGTTATTTGATCGTATCCATGGCCAGTATCAGTTTATTATTCTTGATTCCGAACCAGCATGCCGCTCTCTTGTGCATAATTGTAAAAAGAATATTCCTGGTGCGATTATGCGAATATTACTCCATAGTTAAACAAAATATTGAAAATTCCGCGTCCGGCGTTGCGGCAGACTTCGTTCTTTTTCTCTGTGGTTAGGTGCATCTTAACGGCTTAACTGCTTTTATTTCTTAGCTATTTCATATCGTTTATGATTCCTCAAAGGCGTTAGGGATGATCGATTGGATAAGCCTGAACAGTACGAATTTCGCAAGGTGAGATTTGTACGCGCCATCTTCTGTCCACATCGTTGAAGACTTCTCCCATTTCCAAGCCGGGGAATCGTGTGATATCACCTTTAAAATCGGTAGTGATGTTTTGTTCGTATTTGTAGCTCTCGTACTTGAGGAGTGCAGACAGATTAGCTTGATAACGGCATTTTTCTGTAAAGTGTTTTCCATGGTTTGGGATATGGCTCCCATACGGGGCGTACTCCGAATCTGCTGACAGAATGCCGAAGATAACAATAGCATTAGCGAAAAAAACTAAATACTGCTGTTAAGATATATTTTATTATCACAAAATAAATAAATCGTCAGTAACCAAAACGGGGCCCGTGCTTGGAAAGTTGCAGGATTATAATGGTTGTTTTGACTTTTCAGCGTGAATGGCTAATGGTGAGGTCGTGAAGAGTATCACAAATGCTTTGCTGGTAACATTGGGAGATCCCAATGGTGTTGGACCCGAGTTGGCGGTCCGTTTGTTTCATGCGGGAACTGAAAATGTTTCGGGGCAGGCTCCGGTATTGTTGTTGGGGCCGGAAAGTGTGCTGGAAGCCTATTGCCGGCAGTTTTCCATCCCGCCTTTCTGGACAAGACTGAAAAATCCCGAGGACATAAAAAAACAGTCCCCTGGGATATATAGTTACGGAATGCCCGAATTGGACCCCTTTCCGCTGACTGTAGGCTTGGCGACCAAGGAAGGCGGCAATGCGGCCGGGCAGACTCTGACTTTGGCCAGCTCGTTGCTGGAAAAAGGCTGCGCGGGCGGGGTGGTTACATTGCCTCTGCATAAGGCCATGCTGCAGGCCGCCGGGTTCGATTTTCCCGGACATACGGAATTTTTTGCTGCCAAAGCCGGGATCGACCCCAAAGATGTCTGCATGCATCTTTGCGGCGAGCGGCTGCGGGTAAGCTTGGTGACCACCCATCCGGCTTTGCGTCAGGTTCCGGATCTGATTACAGGCGACCGGGTTATCCATTGCCTGGAGTTGACGCATCATTTTTTGAAGGACATTGGATTTGAAAATCCTGTAATTGCAGTCTGCGGCCTGAACCCACATGCGGGTGAAATGGGACGTATCGGCCGTGAGGAAATCGACATCATCGAACCGGCGCTGGAGAAGGTCCGTACGTCGGGCATGAATGTTCAAGGACCACTTCCCGCGGACACGGTTTTTCATCGGGCGTACCAGGGGGATTTCGACGCGGTGCTGGCCATGTATCATGACCAGGGCCTGGGCCCGCTGAAGCTCGTACATTTCAACCAATCGGTCAACGTAACGCTGGGTTTGCCCTTCGTACGGACTTCCGTGGACCATGGAACGGCCTACGAACTCGCAGGAAAGGGCACGGCAGAGACAGGGAGCCTGGAGATGGCTCTGGAATTGGCGCGGTGGCTGTTAAGCGCGCGGCAAAGGGGAATGTAAATGTATCTTGGAATTGACGTTGGAGGCACACATACGGATGCTGTCGCGTTGCATGACGGGAAAGTGGTCTGTTCGTGCAAAGTGCCAACGGACCACGAGGATCTGCTCGTATCAGTACGCGGGGCATTGGAAAAAGTGCTTGCCAATATTGAAGGAGAAGCCATTGACCGGCTGAACTTGAGCACCACGCTTTCCACCAACGCCATTGTCGAGGGAAAAACGGAAAATGTGGGCGTGCTTGTTTCTTCCGGACCGGGGGTGGATCCAGAATATTATCGCATCGGCCGGAATTATTATTTACTGCCCGGGTCCATAGATCACAGAGGCGCGGAAATCAGCCCCCTGAACGCGAAAACACTCGATAAGGCCCTGGCAGAATGCAAAGAACAAGGCGTTCGTGTTTTCGCAGCGGTGAGCAAATTTTCCACCAGGAATCCTGCGCATGAATTGGCCATGCAGCAGGCCATCGGTAGTGACGCGGACTTTGTGACTCTAGGACACCGCATGTCCGGACTGTTGAATTTTCCCCGTCGCATAAGCACGGCTTATTACAATGCGGCCGTATGGCGGACGTACAATGTATTTGTGGATGCGGTGGAGCAGAGTTTGAATGATTACGGACTTGCCTCCATCCCTTCAGTCAATGTGCTCAAAGCGGATGGCGGAACCATGCCGCTGGAGCTTTCTCGGCAACTTCCCGTTGAATCCATTTTATCCGGGCCGGCTGCCAGCGTCATGGGCGTCATTGCCCTTTGCAATATTTCTCAGGATGCCGTGATTCTGGATGTGGGCGGCACCACCACGGACATTGCCATTTTTGCTTCTGGTGCGCCGCTGATTGAAAACCGGGGCATTGAAGTCGGTTCGTATCCGACCCTTGTCCGCGCATTGAAGACACGCTCCATCGGTATCGGCGGCGATTCCCGCTTGCATGTGCTGGAAGGACGCGTCTATGTGGGGCCGGAACGCGAAGGGCCGGCCATGGCCATGGGCGGCCAACAGCCTACCTTGATTGATGTCTGTAATTATTTGGGGCATTCGGAGATCGGTGATGTACAGGCGTCCAAAAACGGAGTGGGGGAGCTGGCCGCAGCTTCCGGCATTCCAGCCGACACGTTTGCTTCGGATGCTTTGCAGTACGCAATTCAGACCATCAAGGGCGCGGTGGACGATCTGATCTGGGAACTCAACGCTCGCCCCGTATATACGATCCACGAACTGCTGACCGGGCACGTGCTTAAGCCCACCCGTGTCTACTGCATGGGCGGACCGGCCAAGACCCTGCAAAGTTTTCTGGCCGAGGCTTTTGAAGTGGAAGTGGAAGTTCCTGAGAATTTCGCTGTGGCCAATGCCGTGGGCGCGGCCCTGACGCGGACCACCATGGAACTCGAACTCTTTGCAGACACTTTCAAGCGCCGGATGCTGATTCCCAAGCTGGGCGTCGAACAGGAAGTTCCCAAGAGTTATACGTTGGATCAAGCCGAAAACGACGTCCGCAATCATCTGATGCAGTATTTGACCGGAGTGGGCGCGGGCACCTACGACGCTGCCCAGCTGGATCTCATAGAAGCTTCGTCCTTCAACATGGTGGATTATTATAGAGGTACAGGCCGCAACATCCGCGTCAAATGCCAGTTGAAGCCTGGAATTGATGTTTAAATGGCACGGGGGTGAAAACGCCCTCCAAGTTCGCAAGCTCACTAAAAAAAGTGAACCTGGGCCCGCGAATAGTGTCGGATTAGAGTATCGCGGGATGGATAATAAATTTCCAGCAAAAAAAGTTTGGAGATTGGGCTCCCTTACTTTGCCGAATGTGTCACTCCGGCAATGTAGCGTAACAAGCAAAGTGAGTGAGCCCCAGCCGGAGGCACAAGCATGCTTGAAGCAAAAAACAGACTGGGACTGATCTTTTTCCCGGCATTCGACTGGGCCATATCGGAAACCCATCCGGAGCGCGAGGAGCGATTGCTCTATACGCAGGATCAGCTTCGCGAGGAGGGGCTTTTTGATATCCCCGGCATTACGGAATACAAGCCCGAAGTGGCGACGCACGAAGATGTGGAACGTACGCATTTTTGCATTCCCACTGTGGAAGCCGTCACCACCAAGTCGCATCTGATCTCGGCCGGAGGCGCCATCAAGGCCGCCCGGCTGGTCATGGAGCACGAGGAAGACAGGGCCTTTGCCCTTGTTCGCCCGCCCGGGCACCACGCAAAAAAGGTCGTGCACGGCAACCGCGGTTTTTGCAACGTCAACATCGAAGCGGTCATGCTCGAACACATCCGCGAGCATTACGGCCCAAAGCGGATTGCCATCGTTGACACGGACTGTCACCATGGCGACGGCACCGAGGATATCTACTGGAACGACCGCGATACGCTGTTCATTTCGTTGCACCAGGACGGCCGTACGCTTTACCCCGGCACCGGATTTCTGGACGACCTGGGCGGCCCCAACGCTCTGGGCAAAAATCTGAACATTCCGCTGCCCCCGAATACGTCCGACGAAGGCTTTTTGTACGTCATCGAGAACGTGGTGCTGCCCATTCTGGCTGATTTCAAACCCGACCTGATCATCAATTCGGCCGGACAGGACAACCATTTTTCGGACCCCATTACCAATATGGCCTTTTCCGCCCAAGGGTACGCCATGCTCAACGACATGCTCAAACCCGATATCGCCGTACTCGAGGGAGGATACGCCATTCAGGGCGCATTGCCGTACGTAAATCTGGGCATAGCCCTGGCCATGGCGGGAGTGGATTATTCGCAGGTCCGCGAGCCGGATTACGATCCCGAGGCCATTCGCCAGAGCAAGAAGATCACTAATTATGTCAAGGCCGTTTCCGATGAGGTGCTGCAACGCTACTTCAATCCGCCCAGCCAGCCTGCCAAAGGCGAAATCCACGGTGACGTATACTCACGGATGAAGGATATCTACTACGACACGGACGGCATCAGCGAAAGCCAGGTGGAAAGCGTGGTGCTTTGCGACAAATGCTCCGGTGTGACTAAAATTGAAACCTGGTCATCCATCAACCCGCTGAGCTGCTGCATCGAAATTCCCATGAACGCCTGCCCCCGCTGCCACGAACTCGGCTTGCGTATGGTGGAAGAAGCGCAGGTCAAAGGCAGCTACCGTATTGTGCAATCCATCAACCGCAAGGACAAAGAATATCGCCAATTTGGTTTTTAAAGGTTCTTCGACGAAAACAGTGGAATTCAATCTTGTTGACTGCACAACCTAATGCACTATAGCTAATGACCTCCGAGAAGGAGGTACCCCATTGTGAACGCAAATGATCTGCTAACATTGGGCCTTGGACTGACCGCCCCCTGGAAAGTCGTTGGCCAGACGCTGGACCTTGAGAAGGAGCCGAGTGAGCTGCGTCTTGATATCCAAGCCGAACGAGGATCGCTTTACCCTTGTCCGGAGTGCGGCACACCTTGCAAGGCCCATGATTTCAAAGAATACATTTGGCGACATCTCAACTTTTTCCAACACCATTGCCTGATCACGACCAGGGTTCCGCGCGTTCGGTGTGCGCAGCATGGCTTGGGACGAGTTGCAGTGCCTTGGGCGCGTCCCGGCAGCGGTTTCACCCTTTTTTTTGAGCAGGTGATCATGACTTTGGCGCGGGAGATGCCTGTGGCAACCATTGCGGCATGAGCGAACCTTAACCTCTCAGCACGTGTCCGTCATCTTTGAGGCATCTCAGGACGCAAGGACTGACTTTAACAACCAACACTATGTTAGCCATCAACCTTCACAAACAATAATTTTCAAAAGTGGTGGAATTTTGGTGGAATTTTCGCGGAAGGGGGCTTACGCCACAAAAAAAGCCACCTAGACTTGCATCTAAGTGGCTGATTTTTCTGGAGCCAACGATCCGACTCGAACGGACGACCTGCTGATTACGAATCAGCTGCTCTACCAGCTGAGCTACGTTGGCTAACGTCGATGAAGCCTTGTATAGCAAGGACTTGGGGTCCGTCAAGAGAATTTTGAAAGTGCCCCAAAAGTACCCAAAATGGCCTTGAAAGTACCCGTGTCGGGGTACAGTGGGGTACAGTTTGGGGTACACCTTTCGACCAAAACACTATGGAAATTATAAAGGGAAAAATGGGCAGGAGAGAGAAAATATTTCTCATTTGCGCCTGCATATTTTTGCTGGTTGTGATTTTGGCTTTCGCTAATGGGGCGGGTGTGCTCGCCTACTGCCTGGTTTTATACCTGGTTGACAACCCCGCCCCCCATGCCCCAAAATTACAACATGCGCGTAAGATTCAGCAGCGAGGGCGATCAATACATCTGGATCCGGGAGTTGCCCGTCAATGAGCGGGAGCCGTTTCAAGTGTGGTTATTTGAGAATAAGGTGCCTATTCCATTAGTTGATGGGGAGTATTATGCTGGATTTGCGTTGTGGGCTGACTATGAGGAATGGAAGAGGTTGAGATGATAGATCAGATCACGAAAGCTATCCGTAATTGGAAGAGAGAAAAAGGGCATGCCCCTGGGAAGATCCGACTCGGGAGAAAAGAGCTTCAGGATCTTGAGCTTGTGTGTTCCCCATTTTTGATATTACATCCTCAACCAGGTATCCCAGGCTGCGCTTTTTGTGGAATCCCTATCGAAGAGGTGGAAGAAGAGAGTCATTTCTCCTTGGTGGAGGCAAAGCAAACTCAGCCTTATGAATCACCTGAGCCACTCACCAGAGAGCAGATTCTTGACGATCAGATATCCATGCCGCGTTTCTTCCGCCTCCCTACAAGACTGCAACCAAGCGGGGCTGTAGACGGCTCAATGTCTGAGAATTTACGCGGCTTCGCCTTGGTTGATATACCAGAAGCTCCGACCCTGGAAGATATCCCCATTCCTTTTTTCGGGAACATCCCCTTTGAGCCGCCAGAGGATGATCGGCCAAGGCCTTCTGTCTCCCTCATGGCGGAAGCCTTAAAGCTGAGGACTCAGGCTACGGAGTTGAGGCTCATGGCAATGGAGCTTGATCAGCAGGCCAAAATGAAAGAGTTTGAAGCATCAGTCAGCGGGCGTCCAGGCAAACGGCCAAATTCTCCTCTGGTCGTTGACAAGAAAGTTCAATAACAGGGCCACCCATCTTCCGACAGGTGGCCTTTGAAAGTTGACCTGATTAACGAGTCAACTCTTTTGTCGATTTCACTTCGATTTGTCAACTTTTATGCGTGGCAATCTCCCAGCATTGATAAGATAGGTTTATTGGTATAGGGTGGCTTTCACTTGGTTCTTGAAATGGTGTTTAATTTACAAAAGTCTCTTTTGCTCGCTGTGAACTCAGTATGTAGATTAGACCAGCAAAGAAGAAGATTAACGCCCATGCAATACTGTTGCTGGAAATTTGCACCTGCTCTTCAATAAAAGGAAAGTTTTTTGCCCATGCTACATACACAAATTTTGAAATTAAGACTAATGTTAGATAGGTGGAAAAAAAGATTTTGAATTTATTTTTCTTGTTTATAAAGTTCGCTGCAAGGTAAATAATGAAAATTGTAAAAAAAAGACTAGCTATTGTAGTTGTAACGCAAAAGGATGATACATCTGGAGGAAAATATTTGAATCTTTGATCTAGTATTGTATTCAAGTTTTGATAAAAGTTATAACCATTGGCAAGTATCCCTACAGCAATATACATTCCTATTAAATAGAGCCCTCCACCTATTTTTCGCTGGGGACGCGCATAGTTTAAGATATCCTCGTTAGAACGTATGATCCGAGACGTCTCTCCTCCCATCTTAAGGGGTTGCTCGGGTGAATCTTTGAATCTCTCCAGTTTTTCTTCGAGCAGTTGCTTATATCTCTGAAAGTCCCTGTCGCCAACTAAGCCATGCTCTTTAAGGCTGTGGATATGATTGAGTAGTTTTTTAGCGATATCTTCTTCAACTGGTCCGGAAAGGTACTTGTCATAAGCATATAGTATGCCATAAGTGGCGTCAGAGATTGATATGTAATTATTCTTATATTCAATGGCCACCTTTTTGATTTCTTCGATGACGTCGTATTTTGGGGTAGGGCGTGGAGCAATGGAGGAGACTGGAGTCGAGGGTATCGTTTCTTCAATTAGGCTCTCAGCGCAGTTCCAGCAACGGCTGTTACTTGGAGGGTTTTTCTTGCCGCAGTTGAGGCAAACTGTTAGCTCGGTGGTAGATGGCGGTTGAGATATAGGTACAATATTACCCTGTTCGTCTTGGGGGATCTGGAAATGCTGACAGAACCTATTTCGTATAGATTCGGAGTCTGTTTCTTCAGTGTTTCTAGGTCTTTTGTTTTCCAAATAAAAAATGATGTAGTTAGTCACGATCCCTAACAGGAGCAACGCGCACCACGCACACACCCATTGAATATATAAATGTCGAAAGGAATGCTGGGTATAGATAAGATATGTACAGTATATTTCAGTTAGTGGTGGCAAGAGAAAACCCACGATAGAAGCTGCCACGCCGTATGTTTTATATAATATTATTAATGAGTAAACGTGTATACATATGCCAAGTAACAACATAAATTGCTTGCAATTTTTTAAAACCCAATACAGAAAATTCATAATTATTTCTCATTCATAAAATTTATCTCGCAATGGCAAAATTGTAGAACCCCACCTTATTACAAATTGTTCAGCATCAGAAAAAGATGAAGCAATATTTTGCTTGTTGAGTTCTTTTACCGCCATATCACATGTCTCTAGATAGTATTTTGCCCATTCTGGGGAATAGAGCATTTCAATATCGAGATTTGCCAAAATAAACCCGACAACTGTTTCAATTTTAAAATCAGTTATCATGTAATGTGAAAATCTTAATCTACTTTTTGAGTCGAGTGTTGCATTATTATATCGAAAAAGGAACATCAGCAGGTTCTTCGACGAAAACTGTGGAATTTATCTCCTTCAACTGTAAGGATTTCACCGGGACAGGCAATCCAATGGGATGAAATTCCAATTGGTTGGGCTACTTTTCTTCTTCTTCCGCTGAGCAGTGGTGCACGCTGATTGATGCAGTCGCTGGGAGGATTTTTGAAGAAGCCATGAAGATGCGAAGTACCTTGAGTTCAAATATATCAACCTATTACCCATGGATTGAATAAGCTGTCAGGGACTATAATCCCAATTCCACAAAAAACGTCGAAGAGCCCATCAGCATTGGAATTTCTTTAGGAGCCGTATTTATCGTGAGAAATTTGTTATACTGAGTAATAGCGTTATCAATAGCCAAAATTCTTACATCTAAACGTCGCCTTAATGACCGAAGGAGGCCCATGCTAAAAAACTCCAGAATATATTTAGATATTTTTAAACTGATCTTAGATATTTATATGAAAATTTTTATTGAGGGGAAATATTAAAGTCAACAAAAAAATTCGAAAAATCTTGACTTTCATCTTATTAGGCGTATTTCTGAATTTACGGAGCGTCAGAAACTCCCCGAAGGCGGTACCCCGCACCCGACAGAATGCGGTTTCTTTTTGCACTTTTGGCACTTGTCAAGATTGTTTCTTGATCCTTAAGAGCATACCATTATCGCATATTGAACTGCGCGGAAAGTCCAGACAGATTTCCCTGTCGTTTTAAGCTCCAATCTCACCATATGATGTTGCCAATTCTCCCGCTCGCAGGGGCGATTCCTCGGCTTGGGGCAATCCCTCAGGTCGGGGGCGCTGGGCTTGCGAACGGCACACGGATCTGCCGTGGCTGCAAGACCTGTGACGCCGACCGGCGCATCACTTACTCAACCCTGCGCGTGATTGCTCAAGCCGCTTGTTCCACCCTGGCAAAATACATCTCGTCAGGCGTCCGGTAGTCCAGGGACTGGTGAAACCGACGGCTATTGTAAAAAGAAAAATATTTAGCCACTCCTCGCCGCAGTTCCTCTACACTTTCATAATCTTGCAGATAAATATCTTCATATTTCAAACTGCGCCAGAGACGTTCCACATAAATATTATCCAGCGCCCGGCCTTTGCCGTCCATGCTTATTGTTATTTCGTGCCCTTTAAGCACATCAATCCATTGCTGTCCTGTGAACTGACTGCCCTGATCCGTATTGAATATTTCTGGTGAATCGTATCTATAAAGGGCCTCCTGCAAGGCTTCAATGCAAAAGTGTGCACTGAGCGTGTTGCTCAAGCGATGGCTCAACACACGGCGGCTATATAAATCCACAATCGCTATCAAATACAGAAAACCTGTTCCAAGCCGGATATACGTGATATCCGTGGCCCAAACCTGATTCGGTCGAACAATATCCAATCCATCAAGGAGATAAGGATATTTTTTATGTTCCTTGTTGGCCATACTTGTCTTGGGGCCAGGATAAATTGCATGTATCCCCAATATGTTGCGAGCTGTTCGTACCTGCCATTCGCTTGCGAAAATGCCATAACGCCGCAACTCGTGTACCACCTTTCGATAACCATAGAACGGGTACGTCTCGTGAATGGCATAGAGCGCTTGCTCAAAAATGGCCACAGTCCTGCCCCGAACGCATGATCTGGGCCGAGAGTAAAAAGAAGAGCGGTTGAGAGCAAGCAACTCGCATTGACGTTTCACAGGCAACTCCTCGTCAATTTTCACGAGCGATTTCGTTTTTTTTTCGGCTCTGGCTGAATCTGTGTGAATGCACGTTGCAGGAAATCACGCTCCATGGTTATTTGACCGATTTTTTTGAGGTACTCCGATTCTTTGCTCTCGAAGTCCTTTTGTTCCGGGCTTTTTCCTCGTGCAAAGGCCTCGGGTAAAGCCTCAATTGCCTGCTCTTTCCATTTGCGGATCACGGTCGGATGGACATCGTATAGCTTGGAAAGCTCCGCAATCGTCCTCTCTTCCCGCAAAGCCTCAAGCGCTACCTTGGCCTTGAACTCCTTCGAATAACTCTTCCGCATCTGCTCGAACCTCCGTGATTGATTTTTCCGGAGATTGAGAGCTTAAAGCAAGGTCTTTTTTTGTCCAAAATTCACCACGCACTATACCTTCAGAAGGTGGCGAACAAAAGTCCGTTTGTATGCCCGTCCGCAAACTTCCCGCCTATCTCTCCGGAATCCACCCGAACCGGGTAAACGAGAGTATCCGCGAAAAAGTAATCCTCTACCAGGAAGAATGCGACGACGCCTTATGGTCCTATTGGTCTCAGGGCATGGCGGTCAATCCACGGACAGAAAGCAAGTCCATCCTCCCCGGCGACCAGCAGCACTTGCAAAACCTCGTCGCCTCCAAGACGTCACATCTCCCCGCTGAATTCCGCTCCAAAGGCATCGCCGAAGCCTGGAGCCGCGTCCACAACAAGTTCAAGGTCGCCAAGTATCAAGACCTGACGCCGGATCAGTATCCGGAAGCGGTGGCCTACATCATCACCATGGAATTGAAGGCGAAGCCGAAACCTGAACAATTGGCCTTACCTTCCGCCACCGCAATAACCCCGGCCACCAAAAGCACCCTGTGCGAAATCTTCGCCCAATGCGCAAGACCGTTGGCTATTGTCATCGAAAATAGCGTCAGTGAGAGGCAGGCGGAAAAATTCTTTGAGTATGGATGCACCTTATTCAAGGCACGGCTCAAGGATTTGGGAAAGCAGGTAGCGTAAATGACAAAGGGCCGGGTTCCCCGGCCCTCTTTATAACCATATCCGTGACGTCACGAAAATGGTTATCCCTACGCGTTAAAACTCTCCACGTACGACACAACCAACGTCGCAACACCAGCAGACGGCGAATTTGCAATGGTCACGTCAACCGTGCCGCCAGTGCTCAGAGTCTGCAACATTTCTTTGCTGTACGTGTGAGCCGAAGCCGGGGCGCTTTCGTCTGTCCCCATCAGTTCAATAGAGCCGACAGCAACGGCGATGGTCGCCGAATTGTCGTACACCGTCGTGACATTCAGCTTTACCCCGGTCACAATCGCGCCGTCCGGAATAGACGTGCTGCTGCTTTGGCTTGCCGTGGTGCCCAAGGTCATAGACAATTGCTTCTCAACGCCGGTCAGACTGGTGTCAGAGCTTCCATCACCTTTGAGAGCCCAGCTCGGCGAACCGGCAGTACCTTCATTTACGTAGAACCCGCTCGCTACCATGGACACAGTCCCGGAAATTGCCGAAGTTTTGGTGCTCAGCGTCCAGTTTTTGGGAGTTGAAACCGCTGTCCAGCTGGTACCATCGGAGTAGTAGACGATGCCCGCCGTGTAGTCCCCGCCGCTGGTGTGACAGAGGTAATAGGTCCCGGAGTAGCTCGACGCGTCCAGGGGGCTGGCGCCGTCCCAACCGCCAGCGATGTTGACATGACGCGTTTTTAGTTGGCCGTAAGTGCTGGCCTCGGTGTCCGCCGCACCGTCAGCGGCGTGAATCTGAATCAAATTACCGTCCGCGTCCTGGAATTGGATTTCATCGGAGTCATGAACAACCTGTGGCCCAGTTGGTCCGCCCAACTGCAGGATATCACCGATAATACCTTTGAAATTTTTAAACAGGCTCATTGTTTCCTCACATGCAGTAAAGGGTTACTTTCGCGCTCCCCTGTGTTGGAGAGCCGGTGAAATATATGTTGACCGCCGTTGCCGTCGTGTATTGCACTTCCGGCTCTGACACGTACTTCCCAGCGGTTAAAAGAGACGAATCGCCCACGGCCATCAATTGCCCTTGCGCCGTCTCCGGACCAATGGAGATTTGCCCAGAGTCGAAAGCTTCCTCGACTTCGAGAACAGCCCGGAACACGCGCATGCCTGCGGGGATCTCCGCTATCTGCTGGGCGTCTCCAAAGTCCTCGAAAGTGAACGACAGCGAAGGGCTTCCACAGCTTCCGCCGGAACCACCGAGATCTGCAGGGGCCATACCAGAATCAAGCAAATTTTTGCCATCCGGCCCCCACACGGGGAGATTGCCCTCAATTGCATCGGGGACAGTGGCAAGTTTGTTGTCCCAGTGTTGCGGGGGGAAGGTCGGCAGGTCGAGGATATCTTCGAGCCGGCAAGCTTCGTTCGGGACAACGACGTTGAACTCCTGAGCTTCGGCGTTGGGTGGAGAGACTCGAACCAGCGTCTTTGATCCGTTGGCGCCGAGTTCATTCGGGAAAACTGCCAGCACAACCTGGCCGGCATCGTCTGTTTCCCCGGCAACGTCGGATTCGACCACGACGCCTTCGTACCGCTCCGGGCGGTCGAGGCGGGAGGTCACGTACGCGCCGGGGACTGGTGCGCCGGAGTAGTCGTAGACGGTGACTGTGAGGTTTATTGTGGGGATGCTCATTGTTTATTCCTCTGCTTGTTAAAAGCGTTAACCTGCTCCCTCAGATGGTTCTGAAGCTCTTGAATTTTTCCCCGGTCGTTGCTTTTGTAGTATCGTTCGATTTTTACCCCGGTTTCGGCAATGGCATTTTGCGCTTTGGTGGCCAGTTCAATCTGCCGTTGTTTTTCTTGCGCAGAAATTTCGCGGTTATTGTACGCCGCGTATACCTGTTTTCGTTGAAGTCCTATGTTGCGACGTAGTTTATAAAGGTACTTCCGATAAGCCAGGAGGCCCCGGTTATCCTTGATCATCTGCACGGCCAGAGCCTTCTCCTCATTAGTGCCATATTCCTGGTATCCTTTGATTTGGGCGTAGAGTTCGTCCAGATCTTGAAAGGCCCGGTAGAAGTCTTCCGTATACTGAGAGCGACCGGCTTTTTCCTGGGCATTGCCCTTGTAGATCCTGGAGACGGCCATGGCCTTGGCTAGGGTCGTGTCTTCCCATGGCCGCGCTGGTCGTTCCGGAAAATCGGCAAGCTGCCGGGTTACGGTATCGGCTGCGGCCAAAGAGTATGCGCCGATAGTGCCGAAGAAGGTTTTGATTGTGTGTTCCATCCGGAGAGGACTACGAAGCCACATATCTTTGGTCAGTCCGCCCATGTACGGATCGAGCGGGTCGAGGGCAGTATCAAGCCCCTTGGCGAGGACTGAGGCGGTTTCACTGGTCCACGGCTTGCGTTGGTCGCCAGCCTTGCGTTTTTCGAACGGGGAAACGATGTGAGCACCGGTATAGTCAACCTTGTTGGCCTTTTCTTCCATGAACCATTGGATGGGGACGGGCGGACCGAAAGCCAGAGTTTCATGTATCGCCCACCAAGTGCGGGAGGTCAGTTTCTCTGCTGCTTTTTCGTCCGTACCGTTGGTCAAGAAGTATTCCGCGATTCGTTCCGGAATGGTCCCGCCGAACAGGCCGACTTCAAACGGTTTCGGTATTGCGTAGTGCTCACCGTTGAAGAAGAAGTTCCAGCAAGTATCTTTCATCCAGTCCGGCAGCTTCTGGTATTCTTCATCGTCTCGGTTATGCAGGTGAAGGAGGATTGAAGAGAGAGCTATCGCCGCCATACCGGCAGCGAAGCCCTTCCGGTTTTCCCAGATGGCGGACTGCCCAAGACGCCGCAAGCCTTGAATCCTGGCATTCAAAAAAGGGACAGTCGAAGTCAAATATTGTGCCGCCTTCCAGTCGCCCCTCTTGTCAAAGGGCAGCAGATTCCGGGCTTCGTATGCGGCAAGTAGGGGATCGCCGGTCTTCTTGAGGGCTCGTTGATAGAGATCCAAACGCGTGGCATTCTCAGATGCCATGTTCGCACGGTGCCAGATTTCTCCCATGGCGTTGGTCATTTTACTGGCCGTGTCGAGAATTCGGTTTTCATGAACGCCGTATTTCTTGAGAGCACGTCGCAAAGCTTTTGCGTTGGCATGCTGATCATGAACGTCATAGCCCTCGGCAAAGAAAGCACCACCCACCATTGCGCGGGCTATCTCCGGATTTTTCCCGAGTACGAGTTTTACCGCGGATACGGCAGGACCGACAAATGGTTCCCGGATATACTTACTCTGCACGGACCCGGCCACAGTATCGCGGATGTAGCTCGCCAATTTGAACCCGAGATTCAGCGGGCCGGTTACTGTCCATGTCAGCATCCGTTTGAACGGTGCCAGGGCTTTGACGATTGGATTGTTGACGTCCAGGCCGCCGATCGCAGTGAGGGCACGAAGGGCAAGCTCATCATGGACTTGGTAGTATACCGGTCGTCCGTTGCGCATGACCGAGACGATATCACGAGCCCTTTTCGTACGCGGGAGGAATATCTCACCGATCGCGGCTTTCTCGACCGGCGTCAGCTTCGCGCCTTTGTAATCTGCGCCAAGCGCATCCTTGAGTCCTTTTTCGAAATCCTTTGCTCTGGCGCTGACAGGACGAAATTCCACCGGAGCGCGGCCAGCAAGGTCCATGGCCTCAAGTTTGTCCATTGCCAGGCTGGCAGCATGGTTTTTTACGCTGGCGTCAATCAGGTGGCTGAAATTCTGAAGCAGGTTTTCAAGCGGATCACCGATCGGGAGTTCTCCACCTTTCAAACGATGCGGACCGTGTTGTCCAGTGAGGCCTTTCTTTTTGAAGGGGCCTTTTACCTTCTCGTCGTTGATACGGTAGAAAGGGATGTAAAAATAATCGTCGGACCAGAGCTTTTTCGCCTGCTCGGAGATGAGGCCGTTCTTTTGCGCGAAGTCGAGTACTCCATTACGGATCTGGTTCATGCGCTTGAGTGCTTCGTCGTACCGCTCTTTGTTCTGGTCGTTCCGCAGAGAGCGCAGGAGCTTTATTTCCTTAGGCTTGAACCAGTTTTCCCGGCCTTCCTTCGCAAGCTTGTTGGCACGTTCACCGACCAGCCAGCGCAAGAAGTAGTCAAGATCCTTGGCGACCGGCTCAAAAGCCCAATTAAGGCCTTTGCCCGTTTCGCTAAGTGTGATCTCTCCATGGGAGCCCCGGACCGGTACGCCGTGCTTTATAAGCGTGGCCATGCGTTCGGCCTGAGCGCCAACGAGAGAGGCATGGATATAGGCGCTGTACTCTGGAGCGACCTCGCCGAATTCTTTGGTGTAGGCGTCGTCTGTGAGCTTCAGCGCGTGGAACTGGTCCGCCAGTCCTTGGGTAAGTTCATGGATGCCGGTTTCGCGTGCGTGGGTTATTGCATCCTTGACTTTTTCGGAGATGGACCGCTTGGGGATGCCGGAACGGCGTTCCCATAATTTGTCAACTTGGTCGTGAAGGGTGTTGCCGGAAGGGGGGAGTTTGCGAAACTTCGCCGTTTGAGAGGTCTCTTGGTCGTCGTATAGCGGCTTGACAACGTCACCAGGAAGTTTTATTTTTTTTCCATAAGATTGACGCGCTTGAAGCACCCTGCTGGCCACCGATTCGGTCGGTTTTACATCGGCAGACTTGTCCTTCAGTGCGTCAATTTTTTTGTCAAGATAAACTAGATTGCCAGCTTTCGCAGATCCAAGCAATTTCCCAATGTAGTTTTCATGACCAAACCCTGTCGACACGCTGTTAACAGCAATACGACCTTCCATTGAGTTTAGATCTAGAACAACTAAAACAGGGTTGCCTCTCTCTAGCATGTCGACAAATATTTCCATTTTGTTTTTTGCCGGCATCATTACAGCTACGGGGTCTGCTAGAGCTGCGTACAGTTCTTTTATCTGATGTGCAGTCAGTTCGTGTAAATGACCGGAGCGAGAGTCTGGTTCAAGCCCGGCTATTTTTTTGAATGTCTTCTGGCGCATTGTAAGCTTCCAGTTAGGTGCCCCTAACTCTACCAGTAAATCCGGTGTATCCCCCATCTCTAATACTGCACGTTTACGGATTTCATGCTTGAGCATTTTTTCAACAACATCAGCCCATTTTGCGCTCGCCTCCATGACGCGTCTTCCGTAGTCGCGAGCTTTTTCCTCCTTTGACTGTTCAGTTTTCGCAGCCATCGCCCCCGCAGGCTCCATTATTCCGCCCTGGGTGTCAGTTTGACCCATCGTCCAATGGAAAGCCCGAAGTGCAATCTGCTGCATCTCAGCATGATTGATTTTGAGGTCCGGAAATGCCCTCCGTACAATCCCGCGAACGAGAGTGACGAATCTGTTCCAGAGTTGCTTGGCTTTGCCGGTAAGAGTTTGGCCGTTGCTGAGTTTTTCGGCTATCTCATGTGTATAATATTCTTCGGCAAGGAGTCTGTTGTATTGCTCCGTCGTCATGCCGTCAGGTTTAAGGTACACGCCCCTTAATCTTTCCAGAGCCTTTTTCCCATCGGCGAAACGGAACACTTCATCCAAGAACAAATCATACCGTTTCTTCCACTGCGGGCCGAACATCTCAAAAAATTTACTTCTGGTGCCGTGGTGGCCTACCTGTTCATGTAACCAGAGGGTTGCAAGGTGGGCGTCCGATCGTACATTGTCAGCGACGAAATAAACCTTATTTGAGCGCGGATCATATGTTCCGCCGATAATCCCGCCACCCTGTCTTTCAAGGTCATCAAGAACAGACTGGGGGAGTTCATGTTGATGTTGTACGACGACGCAGGGAAGGGCATTGTTAGCTCTGTCTTGTAGTCCGGAGAGCCAGGAGCGAATTTGAGAGACTGTTGAGCCCTTGCGAATTTTGGACGCGGGGGAGATGTCGGAGGCTTCAATCTTGGAGAAAGAGACTGTGGCGTCAGCCTCCCGCGCTTCCCGCTTAAGCGCTGTCTTTGTTTTGACCTGATTCTGCAGGTAATCAACAAGACCATCGGCATCGCTGAAGGGCAACTCCGGATAGAGGGACTTCAACTCAGTAGCGGCCTCATCTATTTGTAGACCACCAGACTGTACAGGAATCTTGAGTTTGTTTTTCAGAAAGGAACTGAAGCGCTCTCTTTGCTGGAGAGAAGAGTCCTCGTAATCGGCGAGGGATTTTGGATCAATGCCAGATGGACGGAAGTAACCAAGGACCGCCTGACTTGTGCGGTACTTTTCGTTTATCCGATCAGCCGTTTCAAGCTTGTGCTGATGTTCTCTTGCGGCCTGCTTTTCGGCCTTCGCTTTTTTGACAGCATCGACAATTTCCCGGCTGAACTGAGAAGTCAGCCTCTGGTTGTCACCATGCAGTTCGTTGTAAATTTTGTCGAGCGCTGCTATGCGCTGATTATCGCGGATATCCTCTGACATTGCATCTGCGATATCAGGGAGGAGTTCAGTTCTGAATTGATGAACGCGGCGGTCGTTCTCTTCTTGAGCGCCTTCGTTTAGGAGTCTTTCTTCTTCTGCTCGGGGGATTCCAGCTCTTCTTCCATCCTTTTCCTCTCCTCGGGAGTGAGAAAGAACTTGAGGCTCGCCTTGCTCTTCAAGACTTCCTCGTTGTGAGTCTCCATCTTTTTCAGCACTTCTTTCGCTTTCTCTCTTGCCTCCTCGGACGTACTGTTCTTCGCTACGTGTTCCATCCGGTCTCTTACTGTCGCGTTCTTCGACAGGCCCCAGCGAATGTTCCGTCTCTGGTCGCTGGTCAGTTCCTTTTTCATAAAATTCTCCATTTTCGTCTTGATCCCAGCCGTTTTCTTTAGCTTTGGCCAAATTATAATCTGCTTTCATCGCCTCGGCAAGTTCATCCGCCTCAATGCTCATGTCCCGGTACTTGCCCGGTCTGCCCTCAACAAGCCCATAATTCGTATACAACGCCCCAGTCGGCAATCCGTTTAAACCACGCTTCGGATGAGGAATGGTATCCAAGCCAAGCTCTTTCGCCTTGTTTCGCATCTGCTGTTCAATATCGTTTCGAATCTCTGCTACTTCATCTTTCGAGTAGTTCGGCCAGACCACTTCAAACTCGTCGCCCTGGTCACGTCCGATCACGGCGCCATACTTGATAGCTTCTTGGGCGTAGATCTCACCCCATACCTTTTGGAGGTCTTTGTCTGCTCGGGCATGAACGTCACCATATTTGGCGTTGAGCCCTCCCAGATTCCCCCCATCAGACCGTTCAAAGACGTATGGAATCCCGCGCCGATCAAGTTCTTGCATAGTCTCGGCTACGTCTTCAAACTTTACTGCCCCGTGTTCACCGAGAAGGCGGTCAGTCATTCTGGAGTTTATGCGCTTACGGGTAGCTTCATCAGGAATAAAACTCAGGTCCCGATCATTGCGTGCGCGGATATCCGTGATGTCAGTGATTCCGTCATTACGTCCGGCGTACTTCTCCTGCAAGGTCCTGGTATTATCCGTATGATATGACTGAGGTTCATACACTTTTGGTTGTACCCGCTCCGGCTTCTGCTGCTCATGAGTCAGTCCATCGCGCCACTGATGGAGAGCTTTGACATACTTGCCAGTCTTCGAGTTGCCCCATTTTTCATGGGCCTGCTCGGGGGTCAACTTCAACGCCTGCTTTCGGATTTTCTCCCGTTGCTTCGGCCGCATCCATTCACCCAATTCTGCCACCCCGGGCGGGTCGGATTCGAAAGATTTACCGACGAGAGAGAATTCTGGCTTTTCGGTCAGTGCAAGAGGCGCTTGCCCCTCCGGTAGGGCCTGCTGTTGCGATAACTGAACAGCGTCAGCTTGCACCGGGCTGGAGAGGTCAAATCCTTGACCAGGGGGCAGGGCATGGGCTTGTTGCGCTTCGCCAGGGGGGAGAGCTTGTCTGTTCGCCAGTTCCGCAGCACGCCCACGTATCCGATCAGAAAATTCAAAGTCCTGCGTTCCAGGAGGCAGAGCGGTTTGCTGGGGGATGGAATCAACGTATTGTTGCCATGCCTGTTGCTGTCTCAGCGCTCTGGCGTATTTCCCGGCAATGGAGTTGCCCCAGGCTTTTTTGACTTCTGTGTCAGTCATGCCGGGAGCGCGGCGTTCCACCTGCTGCCGTATGGACTTGTGTAGTTGAGCGCCCAGGGCTTCTACTTCTTCCGGAGAGATGCGGCTTTGTTCTTCAGCTGGTGGGGAGAGCTGCCGCCGGTTCCTGGCATATTCGTTGGCCGTGGGGTCAGGGAAAATTTCGTCAATCTCTTCGTCCGTGAGAGAGGGGGCCAAGTCGTCAATGCTCTGCTTCACAGACTTCGGGAGCTGTTCGCCAAGCTCTTCAGTGCGCCATGCGAAGTCAACGGCTTCCTGGCGGGACCGGGTTTCTTGCTGTTGCTGCTGCTCCTTGACCGGGGCTTCCTGGCGTTCCTGGTACTCACGACTGACCGTGTCTTCGGAATAATCCCATGCCCCCATATTAACGGTCTGCTTCTGCTGGTCTGGAATGGGGACAGACTGTTGTTGCTCTTCTGGCTGCGGGGTTTGTTCGGGGGCCGGAGAGGGCTCTTGTTGCTGTGCCTGCTCTTCCTCCGGAACACCATATCTCTCCTGGAACTGGTTCCGGATCACGTCAGATTTTGATTCCGGCCACCGCTGGTGCATCAACTCATGGGCGTACTGATCTTCCGCCGTATCTTGATCGAAGTATTGCAGCACCTGCTCCGGAGTCTCAGCCGAGTTGACAATCTGCTCGACTTTGGTACGGGCAGTAGGGGAGAGGTCCGTACCAACCTGGGTAGCGGGCTGGCCTTCTTGTTGAGGGGTATATTCAGCATCAACCGACTTGGGGCTTGCCGTTGGCGTAGTCCGGTATGGGTTTATAATCGTATTTTTAAATCGAAGCTCTTTCATTCGAGCTTTTTCAATGGGGGTCGGGTTCGGGATTGCTGATAGTCTAGCATATTCCGCACTGTTATCTCTCTGCGCCTGACGTGCCTCCTCCAGCTCCGCTTCAGTCGGATCGGTGACGACCTGCATGTTTTGGGGGAGGTCGTACGCGGGGTCATTTACGTAGAGGCGGTCGAGACCTTGATCGAAGGGCGCTTGTTTGGCCTGCAGGCGTTCAGTGGCCTGTTTGCGGCCTTCTTCGAAGATCTCTTGTAAACGAGGGTTGGAAAAAACCTTCGGCGCTGGAAGGTTGTCAATCAGTTTGACTTCACCTTCTTTTTCCGGACGGGCTTCGGCGTTTTCACCGGCCATTGGGTGTTGCTGCTTATCGTTCCGGATTGCAAGGCCAGGGGCCGCCGCTGCTGCACCAATCCCAAAACCTAACAATCCTTCGTATGCAGCCTGGTTGAGTGTTTCCGGCAGTTCCCTCTTGAATTGGTCAACTCGTTCACTCCATGTTTTATCTGGGGTCTTTGCCCACA
Organism: Desulfovibrionaceae bacterium; assembly: GCA_963677785.2. Taxonomy (GTDB): domain Bacteria; phylum Desulfobacterota; class Desulfovibrionia; order Desulfovibrionales; family Desulfovibrionaceae. The sequence goes on from CAXXDH010000003.1 coordinate 3,819,175, forward strand.
ACTGAGCCCCAGCTTCAGGAAATTTTTGAAAAAATTCAGTTACTCCATTCGTTCCGGCGGAAATTCCCAAATCACGTATTTTTCTTACAAAACCATTTGGCTTCCAGACTTTGCCAATTCTTGCCAAAGAAAGCTGCTCCATAGGGGCTTGAAGCGAGGCGTTCGCCAATCCTGCTGCAATCGCCCGTTCACGCGATACGCCTTGGGCTTCAAGTTCTGCAACCGTACCACCGACGATTTCACCGTACATGCCTTCAACCGACGCGGCTGGCCCCAGTAATGCATGCCGGGATAGCTGCACGCCAACTTGGCCTAGCCCTCTGGAAAGATCTTCAATTACCCCGGAAGACTGCGTATATTTAGAGTCTTGAGCAAATGGGGCTTTTGCCGCTTTCCAATAGGCTTGGTCAAATTGCTTGTTGAACTCCTGCGTTTTTGGATTCATCTGTTGTTTGCCAGCATGAACCAATCCCGCCCCGGTGGGGTCAACAAACGCCCTCTGGCCTTCGATGCTGTTTCGTATGGAGTCCTTTGCCCCCTCTACGAATGCTCCGCCAACGCGGGACATGGTCAATTCTGGAGCTGGCTGGAAGTCTATCCTCCGCGATTCCTGTGCCGCAATCTTGGACTGAATATCTGCGACCTGCTGCGGATCAATGTCATACTCAGCCATGTACATCTGTTCGCGGACCTTGCGTTGCTCGGGCGTTAGGTTGTTATCAGGCTCAAAACTTGTCGTACGGCCCACCTGGACTTTTGGTCCACCCCCCTGTCTTTGAGCCATGGAGGAGCGCAGGGCAGATGGATCTGTGGCTTTCGACTCCAGCTTTACAGTTTGCGTCGATGCTTGTCGCTGCTTCGACGCCGGAGCAACTTGCTTCGGAATCAAATCCGCAAACGGATTTTGACTCGGCTTCGGCTGATAAGCGGCCACAGTCTGCTGCGCAGGCACCTGCTTTTTCGGGATCAGATCGGCAAACGGGTCTTGCATTTTTACAACCCCAGCTTCTTGATATCTTCCGGGCTCATGCCACTTTCCTTTGCCCGCGCCAGGACTTCGTTTGGATCTGCGCCTTTTTTGAGCGCGTCCTGTGCAAACGATAACAAGTCGCTATTCTGTCCAGCTTGGGTGCTCTCGGGATAAATCATCTGTGTAGGAGACCGGATATAGTTTACAGTCTGCTGCCCAGGCCGATAGTCCGCGGCTATCGGGTGTTGGTTGTTATTCTGCGGCTGATCTCGGTGGTTCGGGGCCAACAGATCAGTAGTGGGCAATAAATCCTCATACGTCGCAACTGGGGTGGTTCCAGGAGGAACTTGCCGCTGGGGTGTTTGCTGGGTGGACATGTTTCTAAGGTCAATTCTTGCAGGACTGGGCGCTACATCATTTTGCGGATCGCTCCCGCCGCCACCGGACAGGCCAAGCCCCTGAAAAACGTCGTTGCGAATCTGGGTAAGCTGTTTAGGGTCCACACCTCTGTCCCCGCCCAACGCTGCCGCCCGCTTGGTGACAATATTTTCGGCGTCGACTTTGTGGGTCCATGCATTTTCTGCCGACTTTTGCTCTCCAGCGAGCTTTTGAATATCCAGTGCCGTTTTGTTTTTGTCTTGATTCGAGAGGTACTTACCATGAGCATTTGCCAGTGCCCCACCGTCACCGCCATCGCCCCCGCCGCCCAACGGAGCGGAGGTTTTTGCCCCCTGGTTCCGCAATGCTTGCAGATTCAGTGCTCCCCGGTTTTGTTCTCTGGCAACGTCCAGCGCGTTGGGCTTCATACGGGTCCCGCCGACCGTTGTCGCTGGCTGCTGGGCGCGGGCGGCTTCTTCGGCTTGGTTGAGTTTGGCAGCGTGTTTTTCGCGGATTATTTTCTGTAAATTTAAAGACATGTTGGATCTCCTTACGCGGTAACGGTTGTCACTTCGGATTCACTGTAACTATCGGATACATTACTGGAATCAGATCCGGAGTAACTCAGACCGACATGCATAGCCAAAGCAGTCAAAGCTGCCGTTGCTATATGTGAGGCCATTTCACCGGAAGCCTGTATAGATTTTGCGAGCAACTCTTTGACCCCAAGCCAAGCCTGAGTGTTATTGTTGGCTTCGCTGATTTTTGCTTCCATGACGCCAAGATTTTCTTTGACTTTCTCTGAATAAGCCTGGATCTCAGCGCTGAACAACTTTGTCGTAGCGTCCACTGTGGATGAAAAAGCCCGTTCTTCAACTTCGAATTGCTTCAGTTTGGCGTCATTCTCAGCCGATGCGGATTCGATCCCAAGTTTCTGACGATCCACTTCGGCAAGCATGGCCGCTTTTTCTGTGTCCCACTCTTTGAGTTCCAACTCCCGCTTACTGAGTTGGACATTTGCTTGAGAAGCTATTGCATCAACCTGTGTTTTGAAGGCGCTTGTTTCCGCCTGGAATAATTCGACCTGTGTTTTTTGGGCATCAACGAGTTTTCCAAACGCGCTATACTGGGCTTCTATGCCGGAGATTTTGGCAGTGTATGCCTGGATTTCAGCCAGATGCGTTTCGAGCTTGGATTTTTCGAGGTCTACCTTTGCGCGTGCGGCTGAAACGGTGGTGTTATACGTGTCGGCCATAACTTTGACCGCATTCCAGCGTGCCGTATAAATCTCCACCTGCGTTTTCTGCAGGTCGCCACGTACGCGGGCAGCGTCTATCTTTATTTTGTACTGTTCGAGCTTCGACAGCTCGGCCTGTATTTTATCTTTGTAAACCTGGGCATCAGCTTGAAACATCTCGATCTTAAGCTTCAGGCCCGAGAGGGTTGCATCAAAAAGCTTGAGTTCGTAATCCGCTTGGTAGGTCGCAGCATTCAGAGCGCGGCCTGCTGTGCCTTCGTGAAGTTGAACGTAAACGGAAGAGAGGGCCTGAACGATTCCGAATACCGATTGCTGGTCCTGCCTCACGGCCCTTGTCTGCTCGATAAATGCATCCCGGAGAAGGTCTTCCAGAGACATTGCGTAGGTTGTCTCAATCTCCGTTGCAGCCGCAAACATGGCGCCAGGCGGGCACATGTGCCCCATGGATCGGAGCTGCATTTCGCGGGCGAGCAGGGCCTTTTCTTTTTCCAGCTCCAGACGTCGTTTGCCCCGGTCAAAAATGGCGTCCTCAATCCTGGTCGGGAGCAAACTCTTTTCCGGATCCGCCAGGAGGTCCGCGATGCGTGATTCCAACGCCGACACAACCGTGTTGCTGAACTCAGTCTCAGTGAACGAGAATGAATTTGACGGGACCGTGTAGCTTATTGTTGGCCGCTCGCCTTCAAATTCAACGTCCTCAGTAGAAGGTGGATCTTCAACGAGGATATCCGAGAGAGTCGGTACGTCCGGAATATACTCGTCGTAGTCAGGCTCTTCCGGGACTGTCACCTCTGATAGAGTAGGTGCATCTCCTGGCTGCGTCGGCCAGTCTACTGATGGTTCCGTCAACTCATTGAGCGTCGGAGAGGCTTTTGAAAAAGTAGGAAAATCAGGAATCGACAAAGAAGCCGACGAGATCGCCTGTAGTTTATCTGGCAGAGACGCAAGATAAGTGTTAAGTGTCGGCGACGACGGGGCGGTTGGAATATCAGGGGTGTCCGGGGCCGTGGCAGTGCGTTCCGTGACGTCGCTCAAGTCGATCGACAGTTCTCCCAAAGCGCCCAAATTTGAAATAGCAGTCTCTGCTTTCTCAACCAGTTCTGTGGCCCAGGTTTTTGACAGCGAATATTGTGCATTGACGAGATTATATACCGCTTGTCTTGAATCGTCGGTTTTGCTCATTGGTTACTCCTCTTCGCCACTCTCTTCTTCAGCGCCTTCCACAAAGGGCAGGCCATTGTTTGGGAGCTCTCGGTTGCCGTACATATCATCCGTGTAGTCTTCGTAATCAACATTTTCGTACGGCCTGTCTCCGGGGTCACAATGCTCGACGCCGCTATGAAACATTGAGTACGGCACGCACAGATCTCCCATCATGCGATACTCAATATAGCGGACAGCACAGTTGCTCCCCCAGCCTAATTCTAGAGTCTGTATTTCATCTTCTCCCCAGGCGGCAGGGGCGTTGAATTGAACATAAGGATTATCGACGCTGAGGTTTTCGTAAGTATAGTTTTCTGTTAGTTCAGAAGATTTTTCTCTGAATATCTCGGAATGGCTGAGCCCGAAATTTGAAGAGACTGTTGCCACCTTACTACCGGGGAGGGGAAAATTGATTGATTCAACCGCCTCTTCACCACACATAAATGTTCCGCTAAACGTACCATAGTGATTGCAGTAATCTCCGTATTCAGCACTGCCTTTTTTCCAACGAAATAATGAGCACGGCCTACTAAACGGCTGTTGGTTTGATCCATTGCCGTGCGTGTAGGAAAAACTTTCAGTGTACGATGCGGACCATGTACGTTTTAACCATCCTCCCGCCGGGATAAAGACCCAGGGGATGTACCAGGTTGGCCAGTATGATGTATAACCTTTGTTACAACGCTGGAAGTAAACATAAATTTTGCTGAGTGTCTTTTCTACATTGTAGATCTCATCCGGCATGGCATCACCGGAACTACTTTGATCATAGCACCATTCAATTTCATGTGAACCAGTCAACTGCATAAGTTGCTGTTTTTGTTTTACACTACTGATTGGAAACGGGTCTTTGCCGTATTGAATATATGCGGCAGGTAAATTGTACGTATGATAATAAAAACTACTATCAGGCCCGCAGATTTGCTTGCAACGGTCAGAATCGTATTCAGTGCCATCATCATTGTACGGAATAGCCATGCCTGGGACGATGGCTTGGACTTCTCCCACGTTGTATTGGCCGGGATTGCCGAAAATTTCAGTTTGGTCTGGACCGCTGGTAGCCAGGTTTACGACATGAGGTCTGTAATTACTTAAATTTCTCAAAATATATAAACGAGCCCTCATTGTCTCCGGGCACTCAACAATGTATCGATATCCAGACCAATCAATAATCCATTCGTTTGTCTCGCTGTCAAATGCCTCGACAACTTTTCCCGCAACCGCCCCGTCATAAGCCTCTGGAAAAACATAATCGCTCGTTCTGGGTTCTTTTATTGAGGTTGGGTTATTGAATACGACGTAGATAAGCGGCTTTTCACTGTTCAACTTATCAGTCGGAGTAACTATTTCCCCATCTATCCCATACAACACAAATCGAACTCGAGCCGGGACAAACCCTTTCTCGGGAGTTTCCGGCTCGACTTTTGCCGATGCGACTACCTGATCTTGACCAAATGCGGTACTCGCAACTGCTGAGCCTCCATCAAACGGCAGGTTGGCCTTGCTTTGCCGCAGCCCGCTCTGTGACACTTTGAACATCTGCTGTTGCGCTTGATGGCCCACTTTCAGCGATTCCATCATGTCGTTGCCAGGAATAATATTGATGCGTGGCGGAGTAAGATTTTTCATTACCGCCGCCTTTGCGATAAAATGGCCTGGAGTTCAATGGAGTCTAAGGAAAAGTCAGTCTTTCCGGATAACTTAAACGACCATGTTACACCGCGTTGATTGGCGCCGAAATTAACAGTTGCGCCAGACTGTCGACCATCTTGGTTGTTGCATTTGACTGTATACGCCTTGGGCTGGCCTTCATCGGCTTGCGTCTCTATCTGAACATCCCCGTAGACTTCGCCTTGTAGACTTCCGGATCGCAGGCTTTTGACTTGGCCGGTCCCCATATCGAGCTGAGGCCCCTTGATTGTCCATTTGACATCGTCTGAACCACCGTACCGATAAAATCCATCAGGGCCGATTGCGTATAGTTCACCATCAACAATAACTGCGGAGGTGATGTTCAGGCCTTCCCATTGCGTGAGGGCCAAAGACTTAAGGGGGAGACAGAGGCCGATCATCGAGAATGCCTCATGATCGGCGATGGATTGCGCGAACCTACGCCGGATATTGCCGCTTCACAGCTCAGATTTCCTGATGCAAGGATGCCGCCATATGTGGATCCGAAGATTTCAGCGGTACAAGCTAAAGCCCCGGAAATAACATTCTCTTCTTCTGCTTCTTCCGTTGCGCCGTAGATCTCAGCGGAACAAATCAGAGCCCCTTTGATTACTCTCCCGCCCAAGACCTTGCCGGAAATGGAGGCTGTAGCAACGAGTTTGCCCTTGCCCGTGATGCCGCCAACTGTTTTGCCGAAAATGGAAGCTGTTGCGACCAACTTGCCGATACCCGAAATACCACCGTAGGTTGAGCCGGATATTGTCGTTTCGTCAGTTTTGAGAGATCCGCGCGCGCCACCCCGGCCAAAGATAGTAGTAGCACCGGTTTTCAATGCTCCAGACGCGGTGATTGATTCAAGGGTCGTGCCGTAAATTGTAGCTTCGCCGGTCTCCAGCGCTCCGCGCGCGCCGCCCCGGCCGGAAACGGTTGGTGAGGGCCAGTCGGCATCTATTGAGCCCGTCAGCAGCTCGCCCTTTGCCCACATGGAAGGGCCTACAGAGCGGTCGACTGTGACTGTTCTGTAGGTTGGATCAGGTTCAGTGTACGGCCCAGTCGGCGGAGTGATCGTAGCCGCGTGTTCCCAACGATCAATGCCGTATGAAAATCGGAAGCTGCAGCAATACCAGCTTGTATTTTCCGTATCGCAGCCACCGGAGGCGTTACCTTTAGCAAACAGCCGAAAACATGTTGACGCTCCATATGTCGTTATATCAAAAGCTTGAGCGTCTCCTATCCGTGACTCATCAACGTAAAACGATATCTGACTGGAGCCAATGCCACATGCGAAGTAGTACCATGTATATGACGAGAGTGTGAATGTGTCACTAGAGGTAACAGAAGAAGTTGACCCGTCTTCGCTGTAATCAAATTCAAAGTGAAACGTTCCGTCACCGTCATTTACGAGAGTCCATATCCATCCTTTGTCTACTCCGGAGTCAGAATACCAGTGTGAGGCAAGAATAAGATCGCCATCGGTTAAGTCCGTAAGTAAGAACAAACCATCAAGGCCAGCCCCACTTGCCCCGGAGAGGGGGAAATCTCCGCAGCCATCAGCCCCAAACCATTTCAAACACGGACTGGTTGCGTCATCGGCAGGCTTAACACTCGTTGCCCACCCATCTTTAACATAAGTGGAGTCGCAAACGACAGATGTTGTCTCTTCTATATCTTCCGTGACGTTTGTCGGCGCAATAGCAGCGTTGACGAAATCCGAAGATCCGTCCTCGCCGTCTGGTTGAAATAAAAGAAGAACGTTCTCGTCGTTGACTATTGCGCTCACACTGCCTCCGCAAACAGAATGTGGCCATTGGTAGCATCAAACGGGAGCACGAACGATTCACCAGCAACGTCTTGGGCTTCTGTTAACTTGTATAGAAACAAAACCGGATTATCTATTCGTGTTGTTGGTGTCGGGTATATGCTTTTCTCTGCGTAGATTACAGCAAAGGCGACATCAGAAACAGTAATAGCATCTTCCCATGTTGCGGAATCACACAAATATCTCGAATAAACATACTCATCGCTATTACTATTTGTTTCCTTAACTACACTCAGGGTGCAATTATTTAGTGTGATACCGCCAGCCGTATATCCGTCACCACTGACTTCATACTGCTGAAAAGTAGCAAAAACATTGCTGCAATAAGAACCCAGATTACTGGTCAGCAGGGCACACTTGATAGTGTCGTACGCCCACGCAACCAATCCACCAAGAAGATATTGATGGGTGTACTTTGCGATGTTTGTTTTCTGTATGATGTCGCCGTATTCCACTATTACCCCCTTAATCAGTGGTAAGCTTAATAGCCCATGTTAACTCGGAGAGTTTTTCGGGGCTCCCCTTAGAGATGGTAGTTGATGACAGATTGATTTCGTAGCTCGACCCCACTCCAGCAGTTAAATATGCGCGTACGGCGTTGACGCTGTTGTCGGTGTCGTCAAGTTCAGTTGCAAAATTGTCTGTGATCATTGCATAACCGATGGTGCCGGCTGCAACCCCCAGGCCCTCCCATGACGCGCTATCAGGCATGGAGATAGCGCCTTCACCGGCAGTCCACACTATGGCGTTAGAGGTGCTGCCAGCAGTAAACGTCCCACGGTTTAGCGTGATCTCCATAAGTTTTGTTCCAGACGGGGCGATGTCTGCGTTGCTTGGGCGGGAACCGGAAAAAAATAGGATCTTACCATACCGCAACATGCTTTCCATGGAAAACGTTCCGAGCATGGCAACTGTTACAGATGCCCCGGCAGACTCATCAGTCAGCGTGCCATCAACAACGATGGTCAAGCCGTCAGAACCCATGGACGTGATTTTGTAGCGTCCGTTATTGCTGCCGGATCCGGACACCTCGATATGCTGAGAGACGCGATGTCCATCGATCAGGAACGACCCTTCGGAGCGAGTGATAACGCCCGAGGAGGCATCAAATGATATTCCTGTCGAAGTGGTTGACGGAATCAATCCAGCCAAAAGGGCGGACATTCTTGTACTTGCTCGCATGATATTCTCCTACTGTATAAGTGCGACGTAGACGCCATCAAATATCCAGGCGGTAACGCCCAGATAGCCGTCAAGCCGCTCATGTTTTTCGTTTGTGAGTTGTAGAGTGATTCCACCGTTTGAGAGCATGACGACTCCCTTGACGGTGGTTACGACGACGCATTTACCCATAAGGTTGTGGCCTTGGCCTATGTTTTGGGCTTGGTCTACGGTGTCAGTGTATTCGAGGATCTGAAGGGGCAGGACTTTCCGGACTGCCATACCCTCGTCTGGTTGGCCGGATAGAAAATAGATGGCGGTGTCAGTGGCGACATATACGCCGTCGTCAACCGCCCGGACCATTCTGACGGTGGAATCGAATCCTATCCAGGATTGTGACGGTTGATACCAACATGGATGCCAGCCTTCAGTGAAACCCAGGAAGTTTTCGAATCCAATCATAATATGACCAAGATACTGATCCAGATGCCTGCCGACCGGAGGCGGGGTCAAGACGATCCGCTCCCGTTCCTCGGTCTGCTGGGAGAGTGTAGCGTAATCGCTGAGAGTCGGAATCCTGTCGCTGAACATCGTTACTGCATTCAGCTTGTTTCCGACGTATTCAGCCTCCCGCCATGGGAATATCCGATCATGGATAATCCTGCCGTTCTCGTGCCCATTGCAATAAAACGTGGTTCCGCTGAAGTCGGTCAGGAATCGCATCCGCACCCCCGGCGTGAGATCTGAGCGAAGTACTTCGGTTGCTACGCCGTCCAAGCCCATACGCAGCAGAGATCCGGATTCAGACACTATTAGGCAGTCCCTATTCCAGTGACAGTCAAAACCGCCCTGGTCAGAGATCAACTCAAACGCCTTGCGCCTGGACACTCGGGACCGCCGACCGCCTTCAACAACCACATTGACAGCTTCGGATAATTCACGCGGCCCGATTGTACGCGGGTCGTACTTGGTGTTGAGGCCGTTGCAGCCGTCGAAGATGATTGCTCTCATACAGAACTCCCTTGGATCCGGTTCTCCGTATGGGCGATGCCACCTTGTTTATTGACCCAGAGGCGTACATCTCTAATCCCGGCCTTATATTTTGCGGCGTACCGGTCCGCGTTCGGCTTACCCTCGTACCCGTCTTCGAGATCATCGTAGAAATGAGCCAGCATCCCAGGCACAACCACAGACCTGATCAACTCGTCTGGCAAGCAGGAGATTGCATCCGTGGCCCGTTCCGGCGTTACCAGACCGTCTACATCTTTGCGGACCGCGCCGGGCTTCCGAAAATACCGGATCGTGATCGACTCGACTTCCGTCGGAATCGGCTGATAATAGAGCCGTTTTGCACCGATATGAGTGCAAGCGACGTAGACAGATGGACCTGTTTCGGCGAGATCGCGGTACACGCGGAAGAAATCCTCAGTGGGAACGACCGGCAGACAGGCAATCAGGTCCGTGGAGGCCATGGTCAGCTTGCGATGAAAATCATCCGGGAGATCGCAGTAAGCTTGGTCGGCCACCGTCGAAAGCGTGGCCGACGTGTAGAGCGCTGGCAGTAGGATACGGTCGGCAATGTCCGTGAGGACGTCTTGGAGTACGGTGCAAACGTCGGCCAGCGTAACGTCCGGGTTGCGGAGTTTGCCGGAGGTGCCGTCTTTACCGCGGATGATTGTGTCGATCGCTGAGACGAGCATTATGCGACCTTCTCTTCCGCCTGCACCTTCTTCTGGGCCAAGTATTCTTCTTTTGTGGCAGGACCGATAAAAGCGTAGGGCCTACGCTGAATTGTCCCAGTAAAGCGGTTGTGCTCGTCGTAGTCATCTATGACCGCATTCTTGATGCAATTCTCAATTACCGACTTAGGCAAAATCACCTCACATTCACGAGGGGCCAAAAATTCCCTGCCGTTCAAATTAAGATAAACCGGCTCCTTACCGCCATCGGTTGGTTCATTGTTGAATTTTATTTTCCAATATTCCTCCACGTTGCCCTGCTGTTCACTCTTTTGGTTGGTAGCCATATCAATCTCCTATAGGGGGGGGAACCCAAGACGAGTTCCCCCGATAGGGTTATTCGTCATCGACTTCCACGGCCGCAGAAATTAAACCTTCAGCGGGAGAGGAAGCCAAATTGTAAAAAGAAGCGGTCACGTCGGCGAACGCCGTAGTTCCCATGGTGAAATCGGATCCGGAGACATTGACAACTTTCACTCCTCCAAACACAGCAACATCATCAGGCGCCTCGGGCCATTCGGCGTCACTTGCCGCAGCTTCCCCGGCAACCACGTTAAACGTGCCGGAGGCGTCCAGGGTGAACAGGTAATAACGCTCTGTCCCGGTCGCCTGAACTGCAGGGACGTCCGCCACTGCGGAAATGTCACCAGTTCCGGCTGCTTTGGTATATATTTGGGGACCATCAATATGAAAGTCGACAGCGTTGGACCACGCCACGTCAGCAGTGCTGGCGCTCAGACCAGCATTTGAGATCGTACGCGTACGCAGCTGCTTATTAATCGCATTCAGCATCACGCGCATATCCACATGCATGGATCGATTCGCTATTTGAACAGACATAACTATTTCTCCAGTGTAACCACAGTGGTAATATCAACAGTGGTTGCGCTTTCCGTGATCGCCGTCTTAATTGCATCAAGATCGGACTTCACAGTTGCTTGAAAGTCGGCAGCTTCCTTCGCGATTTTATAGACGACGGACCTTGCCGAGGGGTCCGAGATATGGTTGCAGACAGCGTTTATGTTTATACTCATGGTCTCACCTCACTACGCGGCAATCGGAGTTTCGCGGACAGCGACTTCGACGCGACACATCCATGCGTCATTTAGGATCGTGCAAGTATGCATGCCTTTCCAGGCAACGGTGCCGCGCTGGCCAAAGGGATCACTCTTGGTCGCTTTATTAGGGTTGGTCACCATGACGGACACAGCGCCTTTCCCCTTGAGCGGAACCAAGCCATAGGCATCTCTTCCAAAGATGAGGATCGGGTACACGTCAGCGGAACTGCCAGAGGTGGACATCATGGCCGTTCCGGAGCCATTATAGATGCCGCCAGCGTCTTCAAACGGAAAAGCAAGGCTGGTGGTCAGCACGCGCAGGTTTCCAATTTTGCCAATCTCAGCCTCTTCTGTGGAAGGTTGGGCGTAGCGCTCCACGGGAGTCCACGCGGTCAAAGCTTCCCAGTCCGGCGCCAGGTCGGTATGGCAAATCGCGTAATAAGAAGGAGGAACGGGTACGGTCGCGTAATTCGGCGAAGCACTCAGTTTCTTGGTGATCTTCCGGGCGTTTTGACGTTCAAGCGTACGCGTTGCGTTGCGAATGAGTGATACCGACAGCGGAGTATTCACCTCGCCCCGGCTGGAGCCATTCGCCAAAAAGACAGAGGTCCCGGCCTTCAGAATGCCATAATTGAACTGGTCCCGCATCTGCGGAGCCTGCTCACCCAGGATATCAGTGTATTCCTGAAGAATCGGGTCTTCATGGGTGTCCATGATAACGTCGGTAAGCTCAACACCATCGCCCATCTGACGAAGTGTGGCCTCGACGTCCGTCTTCGTCGGTTTACTCAGTGCCGGGGTGACACCCTCAATGAGGTACTTGGGCGTAATCGGCAGAGAGTTGTACCGCCTGAATTTGATGGTTTTCGAAGACTTCGACGGCAACGGCCGAGTCTGTCCGAATTTATCAAACAGGATGTACGGGTGCGCTCGCGTCAGCAAGCGCTTGTCCGCATAGGCCGCCGTACGCGGGGAAATGTCGGAGTAAGTAGTAGTTCCAGTAGCCATAGCTACCTCCTATTAATCGACGGGGATATTCCACCCGTCGTCATAATTGTCTTTACTGGAGCCCTGCGCGGGAGGTGGAGAAGCGGAGCTCTTCACACCACCGGCACGCTTGGCCTTTTCCTTTTGCTTGTCGCTCAACCCCTTTGGTTTTTCAGGGGGAGCTGGGGGGGGCTGCGCCCCTTTAGAAGCATTGAACTGGTCCAGGAACCATTTGGCAGATTCCGGGTTGTCAACATCTTCGGATTTCTTTTGGATGAAGGCGGGCTGCTTATCGAGCCAGTCAGCGAATTCTTTGGATTTGACCGTCTGCACAAAACCTGGAACGGCGGCCTCAATCTCGCTAACCAACGCCTGTTCCTGCCAGTTGCTCTGTACTGCTGCCGTTGCCTGTCTTGCATCCAGGGCAACCTTGACATTGTATGCAAACAACTCAGCCTGACTTGCGCCGTTTTCTTCCAGCGCACGCCGGAGCATTTGGCCGTCGAGGTCGTCACGAAGGAAGAGCGGTTGCAATTCTGGGCGAATAATCTTGAAGTCTTCCCGGAGCTCTTCGGGTATGATCTTCAACGCTTCCGCTTGTTCTTCTTCTCGCTGGGAATTGAGCTGACGCCGAAGTTCGGCATTTTCCTGTTCCCATTTCTGTTCGCGCAGCTTCCAATCTGCTTTGTGAGCGTCCAGTCGTCCGACAACGGAGTTGAGCTTTTGCTCTAGTTTCGCAATCTCCGACTCACCTTCATTCGGTTTTGACTCAGAGCTTTTGGATTCTGCTTCGCCGCCTTCCGCCTCGCTCGACTGTCCTGCATCCTCAGATCCTTTTTCGGTGTCCTGATCATCTTCAGGGCCGTTATCTTCGGATTCCTCAGGGGTCTGCTCTTCGGCATCAGCGTCGCTGCCGGAGGTGGGGTTAATCTCTTGGTCCCATCCGGCGTCATATTCAGCGTCGGTGTCCAGCTCTTGAGTAATGGTTTCTTCAGTAGTCATAATTTCCCTGTCCCTTTACGGGCTGCATACTTTGACGCAGTGTCCGCAATTTGATTTATATTTCCGGTGTCCTCTGGGAGGGCCGGTTAATCGGCTATATCTTGGAAGCCTGGGCTGAATGTGATCTTGCCGCAGTCTTCAACTTCTTCGGTTCCAATCCCCTCGGACTCTGGGGTTTCTGTCGTATCTTCCGTCATGATTAATCGTCCTTGTCTTGGCGTAGGAGTTCGCGGGAGAGATCCCGGCAGAACTCCACTTTTCCTTGAGAGCGTCGAACAATGATCTCGTCTTTCGACATCAACCCTTGACTTGATTGCATCAGCTGCTCAGCGTCCAGAAATTTAAGCATATGCTGGAGCCCGCTGCTCCCCAGGTGCGACTTCAAGTTCGCCAGGGCTTCCGATCTCACTTTCTTGATGTCCTGCATGTTCGGCCTCTACTGATTTTGCGCCCAGGTTGAGGGCCATTGATTCCAACTCGGCAATAAGCTTCTGGACTTCAGCCAGGACCTTTTGAGTTTCCGCGCTCGTCTTCTCGGTCTTGGCTTCTTTCTCTGCCACTTCGGCCTCTGCCTGGCGCGTTGTGATTTGCTGCTCTTGAGATTGAGCCTGCTCGGCCACCCACTTCTCATACTCTTCACGGGGTTTGATCAGGTCATCTCCAAGGTCGAGAGCGCGATGAATTTTGAGAAGAAGATTGTAATCATCCATCATGCCTCTGAATCGTTCGTTGTCGGTAATCGTGACAGAGTTGAAGAGCTTCTCCATGCGCACTTCACGGGCCATAAGCTCGGATGCTCCTAAAGCTTTGACACGGGCATCACCTTTGATTTCGTCACGTTCCCCGAACTGCATTTCAAAGGCATAGAGGTTCGTGAAGAAGGGCACGGTAACGTTGTCATCATACCGCTTGACTTGCTCGCCCATATCCAACCCGGCCTCAGTCATGAGCATGCTGAGGCCCTTGGCCGTTTCACCGGCACCTCTTACGCGAGTGCTCCCCATCTGATGAGCTGGGAGGGAGAGTTCATCAGCCCATTCCCGCAACATGGAGATAACGGCCATCAATTCGTTGCTGTGATTCGGCATAGCCCAGAACATCAACGCTGCTTTCATGTCTTCGATGTTGTCGAAAAGCAGTACGTCCCAGGCTTTGATTTTCTTGGTGTCGGTTTGCTCGGAAACAACCTGTTCGTTTATCCCGACAAGCGGACCGGCAGCGATTGCGTTGTTGTCGAGCAACATCCTGAAAGCGCCGTTCAGAGCCTGCTGAGGGTGGAGAAGTAACCTGGGAACGCCCTCGCCATACAATGACGTCGGAGAGGCGTTGTAGGTCCAGACGTAATACGGAATGACCAGCCCCTCGATAGGACTGATTTCCGCCTTTATTACTCTGTCCCCGAGCATCCAGAGACAGGCTGGAACGTCCTCTTCCAGATCTCCGTCATATTCGTCTACGTGGCCGGCGAGTTTTTTCGCGGAGATGTAACCCCAACGCTCAAGCACCTCGAACCGGTACTTATACTCCTGGCTGTGATCGTTCTCGTCGAGAGTGCGGAGGGCTTGTTCATGCGTCTCTTTTTCTGCGTCGCCGTCCGGGTGTTCTCGGATCCAATCGCGGATGGCCGTAGTGTCGAACCCATTCTCTTCATGGAGCTGGAGCAGTTCATGACGCTGCATCTTGTGCCGCTGGTAGCAGTATCTGAGGTCTTTGAGGGCAACGTCAGTCCGCTCTGGGTACCAGTCCCATGTCGGTACTGCCTCGACAAACGGTTCAAACCGCTCGGAGACAACCGTCAGTTCCCATCCGTTTTCGCCGGGGAGCCAAGTCTTTTTCTGCACCAAGTTCGTCAGCGGCCCCTTAAATACTCCGGTCCCGAGAAGACAGCCGTTGACGATCATTTGCCGGATAGCTTCGCGGTAAACGCGGGTTCTGCCGTTCGTCTCCTGACCTTCGACGAGCAGGTCCTCAAACTCTTTTTCCATGAGTTCGACACGGCGTTCGAATTCGGCTTTGATCAGATCTCGTTTCTCTTCAGCTGTCACTGCCGGGGGGAGTCCAAGGCCAGTGAGCATCACGTCAAGATATTCATCAGGGAGGTCCACTTCCGGCGTTGCCTGGAGCGTCCAGTTTTTTCCGGTGCCCGGAAACAATAGATCCATCAATTTACTGACAATCGCGTCAGTCTTGCGCTTGACGTAGCGCATGAACGCATGAGAGCGGTCGTTGTCCATGCGAGCGAGTTCGTCGGGCGTATAAATGCCCATGTAGAGCCCGATATCCTCGGCCCAACGCGACTCATACCCTTTACGCTGCTGCTTCGCCGACTCCCATTCGGCTTTGAGGAATCCCACCAGGGATTGAGGATCGTGCTCTGTCATCAGTTCACTTCTTCAGAAAATGGAATAAAAAATTACTCATAAATGCCAACCCGGCCCCAACCCCAGTAATCCATAAAACCCTGCCTCTTATCGTATCGAGGATTTTGCCGTGGTCTCTGATCGCATCTTCGTTGTCTTTAATTCGCGTTTCCAGGTGAGTCATAGACCTATCCCCGACCGCGCATGACTGCTCGATCTTCGCGAGACTGGCTGAAATCTCGTCGAGCTTGCCGTATAAGCGCCGGTATTCCTCTCGGTTTTCTTGAGCGAGGTCTGCCCGGATTTTTGCCGACTCTTCGAGGAGGTCAGCTCGGGTTATGAATTCTTCGGCGCTCATTTATTACTTTCCAGTTGCTTTTTTCACTGCCTTATCTGCCAACTGTTCAAGAACAGAATTTTTAGACGCAGATCCAGACGACGATCCGTAGAAGAACCCTACAATCGTACCAATCACGCCAAACGCGCCAGTAACCACGGCGTACATGATTTTCTCGCTGGCAGACCCAAGCGCTTGGTGGATAAAGAAACTGAGTATCGCGATGATTACAGCTGCCAACGCGTACTGGCAGATGGTTTCAACTGATTTCTGCATCACCCCTCCGGCCACTCACCGCCCAAAGCAGCAAGCACTTTGTTGACATACTCCGGGTTCGTATGCGTTATTGGCCCCGTCACCCGCCCCATGCCACCATTGTAGGCGGCACAAACGCACTCCCAGCATGTTCCGCTGTACTTCTCGGTCAACTTTTCCCGCAACTGCGCCAGATACCTGCACCCCCACTCCAGCCCAGTGGCCGGATCGCAGAGCTGTGAGAGAAAGGGCAGCTTGCAACCCAACTCCCGCGCCACTTCGCCCATGATCTGGAGCAGTCCGAAGGACATGGCCCTGGCTTGGTGCTCGGTCTCCTGCGAGCATACGCCGAACGCAGGCCATCCTTTGCCCTCGATATAGCGCCGGTAAAAGCCCGGCTCGTAGCGGACGGCCCAGGGGTTGCCGCCTGATTCCACCTGCACCAGGGCCGCCACCAGTTCGGGCGGCAGCTCATGCCGTTGCGAGGTTTCCGCGATCAAGGCCTCCAGGCCGACAGGTGCTTCTGTTGCCGCCGGTTCGGACGAATTCCCGGAATCGGGCTTGTTTTGCGCCCACCATTGGCGAACGTCGAAACAAGGGCAGGCCTTGCGGACGTTGGCCAGATCCCGGTGGCCGCAGATACGGCTTTGCGGAAAACGCTGGAGCAGTTTCACGAGCAGCCCGCGCAGGGATTCGAACTGCGCGGCCGTGAAATTGTTTTCCGGCGCATTGGCCTTGTCCACGCCGCCGGCCAGGCAAATGCCGATGGAATAGGCGTTGTGCCCCTTGGCATGGGCTCCGGCTTTTTCCAGCGGCCGCCCGGTTTCCAGGCTGCCGTCCCGGCGGATGACGTAATGGTAGCCGATGTCGCTCCAGCCCCGTTGCAGGTGCCACCGGCGGATTTCCCGCACGCCGATGTCCAGGGCGGGCGCCGTGGCGCTGCAGTGCACCACCAGCAGGTTGATCTTGCGCATTGCCTTGTCTCCTTAGGCGTCTGGTACGGCTATTTCCCGGTCCACACACCCCCACCCCACAGCATCCGCAACCGTAATCCCCAACCGGTCCAAGGCGAACGTGTTCACGCCCCATTCGTACTGATAGCGTTCGGTGACTTCCCCGCTCTCCAGATCAGTGATTTCCGCGACCTTGTAGCCGCTTTCGGTGTTGCCTGCTTCCTCGTCGGCGAGTTTGCCCACAAGCTGCCAGCCGTAGCGTTCGTCCAGCAGAGTTTGGAGGTCGGCCAGGGCTCTGTCTTTGTATCTGTTGTCTGCGAGCAGGTTGACGTAGTCCGCTCTGGTATTTTTGGTGTTTGGGTACCCTTTCATTGTTGTTTTCCTTTTAGAGAGGTTCCGCGACCCCGCGCCCGCCGATAGCCACATGCGTGCTCCAGCGAAAGTTATTCGCATTTCGACACCGGGAGCTGCAATTCGAACCGTTGCTCCAATTGCCCCCCGCCAGCAGCTGCTTTAAGTGTTTGCCCCAAAAAAATCGCTGCGCGAAGCGTGTAACGGATTATGCACCCAGGCTCCGCGCGCAACCGCGCCCGCCGATACCCGCACCCGCGTACCAGCGAAAGCCATTCGCACTCCGACACCGGGAGCCGCAACTCGAACCGCCGCCCCAACCTCCCCCCGCCAGCAGCTTGACGTCGCCGTAGTCGTCCTGTGAGTACAAAGAGCCATTGTCTCCGTCCAAAGGCTTCCATGACCATGTAGAGCTGTCGTAT
This sequence comes from Desulfovibrionaceae bacterium, assembly GCA_963677785.2. Lineage (GTDB taxonomy): Bacteria > Desulfobacterota > Desulfovibrionia > Desulfovibrionales > Desulfovibrionaceae. The sequence goes on from CAXXDH010000003.1 coordinate 3,837,099, forward strand.
CTGTATGACTGATCAAGCAACCACTGCCAGAGATAACCGCTACACTCTTCGCATCCGCAATTACTAATCATACGACGGCTATTTGTATCAACATGACCACCAGTGCCATCAGTTGGCGCTGCACTTCCGGTAATGTTAGTTTCTTCATTGGAGTCTGCGGCAATCAGCTGAAATTCATAATCAGTTAACAACCGCTTGCCTACTGCTCCCAGATCATCACCAAAATCCATCCAGTTACGGGAGACGGTAGCAGCACCACCTTTTACGCTTGCCGTACTGCTGCCAGTCCCAGACGCCAGATAAATATCGGCCCACAATTTAGCTGTACTGCTATAGACCATCCCCGCCGGATCACACACGGGTCGGTGCTTCAGATCCCAGACAGACGCCGGGAGGATATCCCCGGCAACGTAGCCGCTCAGCGTGTGGCCGCTGATGGTGCCCACATCCGCGCACAGGCAATGGAAGCCGCCGATCTTGCGGGAAGTTGCGGACGTATAATCATTTGGATACGTAGAATTGTGCGATAGAACGAGCGCCAGCGTTCCGGAGTTGTTGCAAGCGTAGATATAGAAATCTAAACCGGCCCTGTTTGCTGCTGTTGCGTACGTGGTTTCACTGGAATCCCATGATGCTGTTGTTGTCAAATCGATAGACTGTTGCGCTGTCAGCTGAAAGCCTACGCCACCGACATTAACTGTCATAGCTTCTGGCGAATCTAGTGTCGTATTTACAGAACTATTTACCGCCCACACTACGTCCCTTTCGTAGTGTGCTGGAAGAGATGCGATCAACGATGTTACGCTGATACTGCTTGCGCTGTTAGTGAAAGTATACTCCCAGTCTCCGGTACTGGTATAGTGTACAGTTATAATGTCTGTCCCTGCTGAACTCAGTACAGGGACAGATCCACCACTCCAATCCCCGGAAGGAAAAGTGATCAGCCCATATCCGTCAGTAATCCTAAGTTGAAAAAATGCGTCCTGCCCACTAGGGGCATTTGTGACGCTGATTGTTGTTGCAGCAGATGGCGTCAATTCAAAAATGCAACCTGTCGCCAAGTCACATTCTCCGTCAGTTACAGTTCCTACTGTAGCAGCAGCCTGTAGGGACACAGGAGCATTAGAGTGTGGAAAAGTATTGCTACTAAAAGCATGCAAAGCCCCACCACTTGTATAAAATAAAGATTTTTCAGCCATTTATTGCTCCGTCAACGCTGTTATTGTATACCCGGCAACAGCGTTATTATAATCAGCAGTATTGATTGCCGACACCGTGACAGTACTTACACCAACAGCGTATGTATTTGGATGATTCACATCGTATCGTAATGTATAGCTATACGCTTCTATTGGGATCTCGCAAGCATATGCACACGACTTTTTTACCCCAGTGTTTGTCTTGGTATACATATCAGATATATACGTACTAATAACAGCTGTCGCAGCATCATAGAAAGTCACGTTGACAGATGCGGTTGTACATGTTCCAGATGCCTTAATATATTCCTGCTGTGTCGTAACTAACCGCAATCCAATAACTCTAGTAGGCAATATTACATTTTGGTATATGTAGCATGCAGTGTCAGCTGCTGTGTTTGATGCACAGCCAAAACCACCACTGTCTGTCGGTATACCGGAAGCTGCAATATTACTTCTAGTCCAATAACTAACATGTCTACCTGTGTTTAGACCTCCGCCCAAAAGAGCAGTCACTTGCGATGGCGGGTCAAAGCTACCGACAAACTGTGTAAGGAGCGGTATCATAAGTACACCCGCAGCCCAGGCTGAAATAGCAGCGTGCCTGTATCAGATCCCATGCCCACAATTTGCGACAAATGCCCGGACGCAGTCGGCTCTGTGGTTGTGATGCCGCCTGCGGTGCTGAGGAAGTATTGTATGCCGGGGGTTAAACCGGAGAGAGCGGTGTTGTCGCCAGTCCGAAATCCGGTGATCGTCTCTCCGGCTACGTAATCGTCGAGTACATAGCCGTGTGCTTCGTAGCCCAGCGCCGCATCAGCAACACGAGCACGCCGAGCCCCGACGTCGGAATCGTAATAGAGATTGTAGTGTTGTCCGGCGGAGATGCCCCCAGATATAACGACCTGGTCAGTCGGGATAAAATCCCGCTTGTGGCCGTTAATAAGGGTGCCGGATAGTTCGACAGGATATTGAGACAACGCGCGATCCTCGTGTTGAGGTTTACGTGTTGAATAATACTTGAGATGCGCTGAGAGGCGTTAGGTCTAAAATAGGTTTAAAACATGTCTAAAATATGTCCAAGTTATACCGCTTTTTGACATTGGTCTTGATGCCACTGGTCAATTTGGCGTTTGCACGCTCTCCACTGGCCGTCTACTTTACCCGCCGGAAAGCCTTTTGTTTTAATCCAGTACTGCAACTTGCGTGTACCCACGCGGGCGTATTGTGCAATTTCGGGAAGAGTGACGAGGTAGTCAGAGTTGCCCATTGTTTTGTCTCCTCAGTATCCGGCCACAGTCGCCGGTCCGTTGTGTTGTTGTCTCTGGCGATTAGTTCGGTAGTCCCTCAGGTCGATCTGCCCCAGGGCGTAGAGCAACGCCAAATACGGCTGATACCCATCCCTCAAATCCTCATATTTGAGCCCCAGCGGCGCACGCTGAAGGCTTTGAGCCGCGATACTCCCCGACCCGAAAAACAATGTCTTCGTGTCCCCGGTCCGCGCCCGGAGTAACGCATGTAGCCTCACCGGATCGTCGTAGTGCAGCGCCAAGCCGACGCGTATTCGCGGCCTACGCTCCGCCCGCTGCCTGTCGTCGTGCCGCTTCATCTCGTGGAAATCCGCTTTGCTGGTCGTATCTGCTACCCAGGCCGTACAGCAACACAACTCTTGGAGTCTGATCACCTCGTCGAGCAGGGTAGGGGTATCGCTGGCCTGGATTTCGGCCAAGATATCTATCCGGTGCGTCTGTGCCGCGTGATCCTCGTGTCTTCTCTCTCCGAGTACAATGACCGCCCCGTGCGTTTCATCTGCCGGAGGGGGCAAAATCGCAGGCCAGGCGAGAGCGCCCACAACCCGGCGGTACTGGATTGTCTTGACGTCTTCGTAGTATCTGTCGCCGAATAAAGGGTCTATTTTGGGTGTGAGTGTGATCATGATAGGTCCAGGCCAGAGCCGAGACTCTGTGTTGAGTTAAGGTATTGCAAGGCCTGCGTCAGGCTGTCCACTTGGTCGACAAACGACGAGTTCGGGAACAGACTGACTTCTTGCATGAAGTCATGCATCCACGGCGCTTCTTCCGGCAGGTACACCTTTCCGGCTTCGACAATCGGCGCCACAAGGCACGCCCGCGTGTATTTGTCACCGTCGGGCATTTTCGAGGCGATCACGGGTATTTTTGTTGTAGCGTTGAGCTCTTGTAATATCTGTTGCCCTGAGCTCTTGTCCTCAACGATCACAACGTGCGGCCTCCACTTGCCGTAGAGATCAATCACCGCATGCTTCAGCTCTGGGTATGCGAGGCGCTCCCGGAGTAGATCGAGGAGATAATACCCGGTTGTTGTCTCCCCCCAGACTGTGCCGACTGTGTACGCGTTTTCTTCACCGGTTTTTACGGCTGTGTCCCAACTGATGATTTTGCGGATGAAATCGGGGGCAAGACGGTATCGTCGCCACCATTCGCGCTTAAAGATTCCACCCTCGGACGGGGCGGGCCATTGCTGGAGCTGGCCGGCGGCGGCATAGCTACCCAGTTGGGTCTTAAGTTCGGTGATCTCCTTCTCTCCAATATGATCAGGCCATAACAATTCACCATCTTCTGTACGTGGATCAGTCCAACCTAACGACGTGGGCCCAATTGCTTTGGCTCTGGCCGAATCGTACTCAGCAGGTAAGCACAAGTGATCCCATCCGCCTTGCGATAATACGAGTCCAGATAAATCCCGTTCATGGACGCGTTGCATTACGATGACTTTAGCCCCGGTCTTTGGATTATTAAGGCGCGTGGACATAGCATGATTCCACCACTCTTCCGTGGTTGTAAGCATCGCCTCAGAAGCTGCCTCTTGTACGTTGTGAGGATCATCACAGACGATAATATCCCCGCCTTCACCCGTGGCCATACCACCAACTGATGTGGCCAACCTGAACCCTGTCCGAGTATTCTCGAACTTCCTTTTGGCGTTCTGGTCTGAAGTAAGGACAATAGGCCACCGGGCTTGATACCAATCAGACTGTATGATCCTGCGGCATTTTGTACTATCTCTGTCGCTCAATCCCTGAGCATAAGAGGCGAACATCCAACGCCGTTCCGGGTTCTTTATCCAATCCCAACACGGCCAAAAGACAGAGACGGTGAGGCTCTTCATATGTCGCGGCGGAATATTGATCAGTAATCTTTTGATCTCTCCACGGCTGACGGCCTCTAGGTGCTCGCAGATCGCATCAATATGAAAATTGTGTTCGTATGGGGTCCCGGCCTCTGTAACGCTCCACGCCTGCTTACAAAATTCCGCAAGAGATCGCTCCGCCTCGGCTTGCCCTTCCAGTTTACGGCCTTCTTGACCACCCTGGACGTAGCCGGACAGATTAAGGGTGTTGAAGAGTTGATCGTATTGCTCTTCTATCTTGGAGCCTGCGTACAAGTTCATCACGTAATGTCGGGTCCACTTCTCCGATTATTTTTGTCACTTCTTCCTGGAATTCAGCCACGGCCTTCATGTCGTACAACGACTGGAGCAACTTCAACTGCAGATCCAACTGAGCCCGGATCTCGCCCATACACCTCAGAGCGAGCTTGCGCGGGTCCTCGATCTTCACCTCTCGGTATTCCTCTTCGTCTCCCTGGCCTACCTTGATGAGTCTGACTTGCTGTTCCAGAACCTGCAGAGCTTTCTTGTCTCCGCGTATCCACGCCATGATTGTATCGAGCAGCTCGTTCGCATGAGAATTGATCTTGTTTATCTGCCCGAAGGCGTCGATTTGATTGTTGACAATCTTGGGAGCGGTCCGCGTTTGGACGTCTCTGGTTGTGGCCATTTTGAGCTTCCTGAGACGCTGAGAAACTGCACTCGCAGACATCCCTTTTTTTCGGGCTATCTCCTTAACCCCTAACCCGTTATTAATATACTTTAATAATTGAGAATCCGTGAGTTTTTGTTTCGACATTTTGCTTTTTTCTATGGGGTTAAGGTAAAGTTAAGGTGTTGGGTGTGTTTTGAGTCTCTTTTAGATAATCCAAAAGCACATCCCTCGCCTCTTCCATTGACCAACAAACTTCAACCCGGTGCCCCTCTTCGCGCAGCTCCTCAATCACAATATCCTGATCCGGAGTCGTCACATTCGGGTGCACTTTCATTTCAATCCACAACCCATGGTATCCGCCCCGCGCAACCGGCAAATGGAGATCCGGAATACCCTTCCGCACGCCCTCGGCTTTGAGATCCGCCGCAGTTTTAGCGCACCGATACCCACCGTTCGGCACAGCGTAGAGCTTCTTAAGTTTCGGATACCGGCATTCGTTCAGCCGGGCCCAACGGATCAACGCTGATTGCTCATCGTGTTCAGTCACCCTCTTTTTGGTCTTCTGGACTCCGGACGCCTGCAAGAGCTTCCGTTCCATGTTGTCAGCCTGCTCCACCTGGGCTTCGCGGATCCGGCGGGGGAGGGTGCCTGACTTGGCGTATTCTCGGTATTCGGCGGATGTCATGCAAGTCATTGCTTTTCCCTTTCTTATTAAAACCTAACGATACCAACGGTTCAATCTATAAACATACACCCATTTAGGCCAACCTGGACCAGGCATGTCTTTATTGCCTATAGAATACCTATCTAAAATTTCATCTTGATACATCCTCCTTAGATCTTTCATCGCCATTTTAACGGGCGAAGGCCCTGATAAATATTGTGTAATCTCATACATAGGGAACTTTCTTGAATATGCTTCATGAAAATCACCTTCAAAACACCCTGCAATTTCCTTTATTTTGAGATATTCTATTATGAACTTTTCTCGTTCTTCTCTCGTAGGGTATTTGCGCTTCATCCCCTCATCTCCCTCCCAACCCGATCAAAATATCCGTCTTCCCCATACAGCCGACACTGCTGCGCTGGCCGGGGTGGCATCTTGTCGTACGGAATCCCGCCAAACCCGCAATTAATCCACGGCGAGATATACCCCTGCCTTTCCAACTCTTCCGGCATGGCCCATTGGATCGCATTTGCTCTTGATCGCTGGCACCTGGCGCAGCGAAAAACGTACGAAAATCCGTCTTTGACAGCGTAGAGATAGCCGTCTGCGCAGACGTCGCATGACGTGGCGCCTGCATTGGCTATCCGCTCCGGGTGCTCCTCTTTCCATTTCTGCCAGAGGCCTTGCACAGTCTTGGCGAAGTTGCTCGGCCATGAATCGAGGTTCTTGAACCCGTATTTGATATAATCCAACGCTTCCGAAGGGATGTCTTTGACATCCGCGCACGCTTGCCCCTTGACCTTCGCGTGGATATTTGTCTTCCCGAAAGTCCATGCCAACTCATCGAAAAATGGGCCAAATTCGCTTTCTGTCATGCTGTTTGCTCCCTTCCGGGGATGTATTTTTTCCAGTCGTCTGGGCCTTCTGCCTCGACGGGCTTGTCGTTCCAGCCGTAATCATGGAGCCACTTTGCAGGGTGGGGAATAAAACGTTCTTCCTGCCATGTTTCCTGATCTCGCTGCGCATCGATGGCGGCAAGAAGACGCATTAGACCCGGCAACTCCCTGGCCTTTTTGAGCGTAAGCCACTCTTCCCAAGCCGCTTTTTGACGTGCTTTGCGTGGGTACGCGTCCCAGAACTGCAGAAATTCAATGCTGAAAGTTAAATCCTCAGGCGGTGCGTCTCGGGCATGAGGGAGGGGAGGGGAGCTTGAAAATTCTTCTTCGCACTCAGCCGAAGGATCAACGCACGCGCGCGCGTCTTGAGTGCGAGAGGGGAAAGGATTTGGAGAGGGAGAGGGAGAGGGAGAGGGGGCATTGCTGTTTTTTGCGGTTGGCAATGCGCTTTCATGCGGTGCGCATGCGGGGGGCATAGATTCCGCATTGCTCTTGTCTTCTGATCGCTTTCCCCACCTGGCAAGGGCTGCTTTGCGAGCTGATGCACTCCGCTCTTCGGCTGCTGCTGCATAGGCATTATGATCCTGCCAATCATGAATACAGAGCGTGCCATCCCCCAGTTTGTCGAGAAGCCCCACAGATACGAGTATCTCAACCAAGACAACCGCGTCACCACCCCAGTTGGCATCAAGAGCGATGTCCTCAGCATCCATGCCCTTCAGTATGCCGTCAGGACGCGTTTCAGCGGCCATGAGCATGAGATCGATAAATGCAAGGACGCCCTCAGCTCCAAGCTTGAGTTGTAGCTTCTTACGCTTCCTGTGATCGCGGAAAGATGTTTTAAGGCGTATATCTGTGTTCATGGGGCTATCCCTTGACTCTCTGCAGAGTTTTACGTACTATGACGTCTACCATTTGAGACTATATTGATTTTTGTCTTGGCCCTCTGTTCGCGCAGGGGGCTTTTTCTTTTTTTAAGTGGGCAGTTTTAAACCATGCCCAGGGTTCCTTGCTTTGTCTTGTCTCGCCAAGCCACGCCTCGCCCGGCCTGGCCAAGCCGCAGTAAAATTTTGAGCCTTTTAGAGTCGTGCTCAGGACTCCTTGCCTATCCAAGCCGCGCCGTGCCCAACTACGCCTCGCCGCACCATAAAATTCACATAAAAAGCTGAAGAGTCTTCCCTACGGGCAATGCGCCTGCGCTTGCATTGACGGCGCTTTCAACCTGCTTCACGGTTGTAGGCTTGGTTGCTTGGGCTATGGCGCCGTACAGGCTGAGGGCCGCGTTGTGACGCAATTTCTCTTCGTTGGAGAGTTGGTTAAAGTCTTGAACGCAGGAAAGGATCTTCGCGTGCTTCTTGACGACGCGGCGCGTCTTGGCCAAGCCGTTGGACCCAGCGTCCACGATGTCGGAGTCATTGAGCCGGATAAGGCCTTGTCCACGGACCACGCCAAAGACGATACGATTCTCCCGTTGAGCCATTCGGCGGGCTGTGGTGAGCGCTCCGTATGCCTTGTCCTGGACGTTTCGGCCGATACATTGAGTCAGTTGTTCATAGGTGACTCTTTCACCCACGGCTACGCTGCAGAGTTTTTCATAAAGCGTCTTCGCGTCTATTGAGAGGACTGGAATTTGCTTGTTCATGGAGTGTCCTTTTTTTGTTTATGATTTCCTTGCCTTATCAGGTCTTATCCTGCCTCACCCCTTGCCCGATCAAATCTTGCCACACCGAACTATACACTGAGAAATTTTGAGCCTTTTTGAGCCGTGCTCAGGGCTCCTTGTCTTGTCTCGCCAGGCCACGCCGTGCCCAACTACGCCTAGCCACGAAAATTATTGCCAATCAATATTGAGCACGTCGAACCTGCCGTAATAGCCGTTGTTTTGGGGCCGGAAACGTCCAATTCCGATAAACATGCCCGCCTGAGTGAGCACGGTCTTGAAGACGTCCTTGGTGATGATTTCATCCAGAATGAGGAATTGTACGTCGCCTTCCCACTGCTGAATAACCGGAAAACATTTGTACACACGCTTGGACCCGCCTGTCTGGCCGTTGGAGGGAACGAAGAGCCATTCGTGACCGACATCATCACTTTTGACGGGTAGGATAAGCGGTTCCACAACCAGGACGCCGGATACGAAATTCTTTGTGTATTTTTCCTTACCCTTGCCGGGGATGGGAATACCCGCGTATTTGGCCGCGTTAGCCAAGCTGTTTTTGAAAACCATGGGCGGAATGAAGATGTTGCCGTTTTGCGTCAGGTGCATACGCTCCGACCAACAACGCTGTTCAAACGCCTCGTCGGTTTCTTTGCTCTTCTTTTTAGACTGCAGAACTCTGCTTTGAGAGTACGGGGATACGCCTTTCAAATGTGCTGTTGCTGTGATCATAGTAACGCTTTCCTTTTTTTGATTTCCTTGTCTTGTCTTGCCTCGCCGCGCCGGGCCGAGCCAAGCCTGGCCTGGCCAAATTTAAAAAATCTACCTCCCACCAAAAACACCTGCTGCGCCGCGCTCGCCACCCGCGCCCGTCGCTCTTCAGCTCCGACTTTCTTCCGCTTATCAACGCAAATACCCCAAGCCTCGCGATGCGCCTGAACGCAGTCAAAAATATCCTTGATCGCCAGCCCTTCTTTGTCTGAGACTTCCAGAAAAATGCTTTCATCTTCCGTATGGATCTGCACTTCAGCCATAACTACCTCCTAAAACAACCGCAGCTGCACGCTCCGGATCTCGCTACAATTCACAATCACTTCCTTGTCACCGACCCGCCCGTCCCGCTTGACCTTCCGGCACACCCAGTACCCCAAGTGTGCCCCCCCCACGCAATTTGGAGGTTGCCTTTATGGCGCCGGGAATTGATTTCGGTTCCTCGTTTAAGTTCGGTCATGATATCCTCCTCACGTCATCAGCCGGGACAAAATGCGACCCGACCAACGGAATCGTTACGTAAATCCACCACCGGCCATCAAATCGTTGAATCGGGTCTACCTTGGCCCGCGTCCTGTATTCCATGGGCTTGTCCGTCTCCAGGTGCGGCCACCAGGTGACACTTATGGAGTCTCCGGCTTTGATTTTTGGTTGTTGCACCGATATGGGGGCAAAACCGGCAACTTTTTTTGTGAGTATTTGCCCCTGTATCCGGTAGACTGCCTCAATAGTGAAAAAAGTGTGGCTGTCCTCGCCTACCCACTGCGTACTATCGCCGACACAGCGCCGCACACGGTACAGGCCGGGGAGTCCGCCTTGATCTTCCCACAATGAGGCGTCGAAACACTCCAGAAGACTTTGATGCTTTTCGCCGGGGACTTTGACGGCGAGGGAGAATGAGGGGCGGCGGGATTCGGCCATTAGACGGCTACCTCCTCAGCGCTTTGCTCTTCTCCTACGTTGGCCCGCACGATGGCCGCAACGACTTGCGGCGGCACGCTATTGCCGCACATCCGGACTTGTGCCGTCTTCGTCATCGGCTTGCCATTATAAACCGGGTCGATAATGTACGAGTCGGGGAAACCCTGTGCCCGGTACAGCTCACGCGGCTGTAACATGCGCATGCCGATGTCCGTTATCTGGTACGGCTGGCCGTGAACCATCACGAGTCCGAAGCGGTCTTTTGTTGGGATTGTGTGAAGTGGATCAGCGATATCCTGTGGACCGCCCTGGCCGTAGTATTTGACGAGAAGAGCCCGAACGTCCGCAATGTGTCCACCGCCTGCCGTGATTGTCGGCATGGGCTCATCGGTTCGCCTGCTATCTTGGTTATTACGCAGAATAACGAGATTTGATGTTAGTAAAGAATGATGGTCTACCGATGTCACCGTACCCGTGGGTTTGGTTATCTCCTGCCCAACAACACCGCCGTAGTGTTTGAGGAGCGCGGCGACTTGATAATGATGGTTCCCTGTCGTTACCGTTGGGACCGGGGAGGAGATAGCACTTGCAGCATGCCCTGATGTGTTAGTCATTAAAAGGGGAGTGACCAAGGCGAGTTCAGACGCGGACGTCACTGTGCGCAAAGGTTCTTGAGGACCCCAAATATACTGGCTGCGCCCGGTAGACTTTGGATGAGACGGGCTTGATAAAAAGGACGTGACAAGTGCGAATCCAAGCCGTTGGGTTACTGTGCGCAAAGGCTCGTCAATTCCCTGTCCGCGAAAGTGCTGATAATCTCTTGCCGTATGATTCAGGCTCACAATGAACGGCTCCGGATTATTAATCACAAACCGCTCAATCCCCTTCACAATTCTACGTAGCGTATTTTCTGCCAGTGGCTTCTTGCGCTCAAAAATTGATGGTGCCGGGATATCCCAATCAATGCATTCCGCAGCTGTCCTGTACGGTAACAACCCCGGCCCATGCGTGGGCTCAGGCCAAACGATAGGTAATTTGTCGCACCTGGCAATCAGAAAAAATCTTTTGCGGATGGTCGGGGCCCCGTAGTCGCATGCGCGCAGCGTACGATATTGGACTGAATACCCATGGCGGCGAAGTCTGGCGATAAAAGCCCGAAAAGTGGTCCCGGATTGAGATTTGATAATCCGGCCCTTGTTGTCCAAAGGGCCCCAAGTTTGGAACTCCTCAACGTTTTCCATGCAGATCAGGCGCGGTCTAGTTTGCTCGACCCATTTCAGGATAATCCATGCCAGATCGCGTATCTTGCCGTTCCTGGTCGGCGCTCCGCCTTTTGCCCTGGAAAAATGCGTACAATCCGGGGACGCCCACAGCACATCGACAGGTTGGCCAATCGTTACATGGTTCGGCTGTACTTCCCACACAGATTGGCAGTAATGCCGAGTCTCGGGATGATTCGCGGCGTGCATGCAGACTGCTTCAGGGCTATGGTTTAAGGCGTAATCAGGATTGCGCCCCATGGCCATACGGATTCCTTCGCTTGCCCCGCCGCCGCCGGCGAAGAGGTCAATCACGAGGCCGTTCATACAGGCTCCTCAGGAATATCTTCACCAACAAGGTACGTTGTCCCAGATCTTACGATTTTACCTTGGTAGTGGAGCCATGGAGCAATAGTTTCCCCTTTTAAATCTGAGTGCGATTTAATGGCGAGACAAGATATTTCTTCTTTTGCGGCAAGGAGCTTCATCGCAAAATCCAAATGTCCAAGCTCTTTCTCTAAATCCTGCCTATTGTTCCATGAATCATAGCCATGGCGCAGGATTTTTAAAGCTGCTTTTCCAACTTCGTCAGCCTCTTCCGCTATGATGTAGAGACGCTCTTCTTGGGCTGGGGTAAGTCCATTTGCTTTGCTCATACTACCACTGCCTTATTTGCCTGACGTTGCGGAAATATTCGTATATAGCCTTCAAACTTCTTTTTCTTGCTACAGTTTCATTGAATGCGGAAAATTCATTCGGTAATCGTATTACTCTTGGGTCGTTAATAAACTTGTCGCCCTTGAGGGTGAGAATGGGAGGAATATCAGGGTTAGAAGAGAGAGAAATTTCAACTCTGAATTGAAAAATCAACCCAGCGATCTTAATAGAAAGGATACCGCAATCATGACGATAGGATCGCTCTTCATATATCGAACAAGGCCCGTAAGGTAGATACTCGTTCACGCCGCCACCTTCCCTTTCTCCTGCTCCAAATGCTTCTTCCACATTCTCTCAGTCATACCCCAATACGCCTGATGCGTAGCCAGATCCCAATGCCGGATTGGCGCCAGCTCCGTACATAACACCCGGAATTTCGTTTCACGTCCTTCAGCCCCGGAAATGGCCTTCCGGATAGCCGAGATCCATACATGTTTCGGTGGATTCGCTGGCATATTTTGTCAGTCCCTATTTAAACTCTCTGTTTTCCACTGGTTGCCTGGATTTTGGACCGGGCTAACCCTTCAACGCATCAAGCACTTTTTTATACCAGGGTCGCGCCTCTTCCTGTTCTTCGTCTTCCGGCATTACGACAGCAAAAGCCGCGGTGGAGTAATCCCGGTATTGACCTGAGGAAGAGTTATCCACCAGGGCCTTTGAAGCCGTCGCCAATGTGCAAATGGCTCGCTGAATCATCTTTTCCGTCTGGCGTGCATCGTTCAAAGAGATCTGGCCATTTTTTCCACTTTTGAGAGCTACACGAGCGCTTTCAAAAGCAACGGCTACCTCGGCGATGGATCGACCGAGTAAGTCATACGCGTCCTCAATATTGATTTCTGATTGCCCGCCGTTCTCGGACTCAAGCCCCTCTTCATATTTTGCCCTGACCCATTCCAGAGGGATCAATGTATTGAGTCCGATGCAAAGCCGGTGGAGTTCCTGAAGAGGCGGGAAGCTTTCCTTTTTTTCGTCGGAAAACCAGCCGCGTACGGTGCTTACACTCCTGTCGCAGGCAACAGCGATATCTTCATAATTATTCTCACTGAGACCATAGGTCACTTGGAGCATCTTCTTCAGGCTCATTCCAACGAGTGTTTCTTTACCGATTTGATATTCTTTCATTGAACGCCCCATTTAAATTGTTCAATTGAATATTTTTTTGCCTATGAGAAAGTATCACCATGGATCTCCGATTGAAAACCAAGAAAGTCCCCGGCGGCTGGCGGGTGACTGTCCGATTCCTCGATGCTGACGGCGTCTTCTACCGACAATACTCCGTCCCTGAGCTGACCGGCGACGTGATCAACAACAGTATTTTCGCCCGCGCCCGTCGTTCCCTTCAAAAAATCGGCCTCACCGGCCCTGTCACCATGCAAAAATTTCTGCCCATCGAAACAGACAGGAGTGATTGACATGTTGTACCTACCCTGGCCGTACAACTTGATTGCGTACAAAATAAAATATTGGCTTCGGCTCCGCGCTGAACGCAAGCTGTACCGTGAAATTATAGAGGAGCGCGGCATGGAGGGCCTGTCACGGTGCGCGCTTAAGCGGGCGAAATCTATTCTTTCGGATTTCGGAGCCCTCGAAGAACAAGACCGGGAACGCAAACGCAAGAAGCGGGGGGTCAAATGTCTGTAAAAGGTGGGGGCAGCGATACGGAGAGAAATACCGCCACCCCCGGTTACGGAGGTGAAGGTGCACGTATGCCAATCTTGAAAATTTTGCCGGGTGGCCGCAGAGGAGCCGCATCGGGGGGAGATGCCTGCAGTCACCCGGACTTTAGTGGGGCGGTAGGGGTTGGAAGTATTCAGACCCCGGAGTTCCTTGCCCGCCACATCGAGATCCCGCCCGGCCAGGCCGGAGCGGAAGTGCTCGAAAGCAAGCTCAACGGCTACTGGCAAGCCGGATGGTTGGCTTTGAGCGTGATGCCCCACGGGGAGGGGGCGGCGCTTGTGGTGTTCTCCAAGATGTGAATTCATAAAAATATTATACCTATTGAGAGGTTCCTATGTCTGAACAGGGTGATATCCAATGTGTCATGGAAGTTTCAAAATTTATCAATCGTACTCCCGAGTTTGCTGTTGCTTGCGCTTTTACTTACGCTGCCGCCCAGGGTGGTTCTGTTAATGAGAACAACATTAAAGCTTTTCTCGATGCAGCCTTGAAGGCTTTGAAACAAGCCTCAGTAAAGAGTGACGGCTGACCCTGTCATCTGAGTAGTCAGAATTTTTTTAATCTCCTCCCTGCTGAAATCCATTTTTTCCAGCAGCAGGGCGGTTTCTTTATAGGCCCTGGCTACCTCGGATTCTGGCAGAAATTCAGCAAGAGCCAGCTGGAGGGGCTCTGTTGGCTGATCTTCAGTAGTACCGGTCTTCGGTGGGGCGCTTTGCTGGCATTTTACGCAGGGCTCGGGTTCAGATGGAACTTCCATAAAAGCTTCGCTGATTATTTTTATGAGTTCTTCCGGCGGCAGTTCAGCGGCGGGGCCGGTGATGACGATGACGTTAGGCATTGTGGTGCTCCTGGGATTAAAAATTATATCCAATAAAAAATAAAAGGAGACTAAAATGGTTGAGTCTGTTTCGCAAAGTAGCATCAGTAAAACTAGTCATGATATTGCCCTTGAATTCCTCATCCTTTCTGTCTGTCTCGAACATCCTGAAAGAATTGATGCAATTTTTACAGAGGCCATACAGCTTATGTCGTTTTCAAGTTCTCCGGAATTAAAGCAACAAGGCATTGACTATCTGAATTCATTAAAAGAGGCCCTTGCAAAGCGTCTTGCTGCGAAAACGCAGGACATAGAGTCATAAGCTAGTCCTCACCAACCCAAGATATTGGCTAGTGACAAGGTCTGCTATCTCTTTGCATACAGCGTCATTTAATGGTTGCCTTTTTGGTTTGGCTTCAAGGGCAGTTGCCAAACGATTCAAAGTATCAAGCGTCGGTTGGCCGAGGTTGATTTCAATGGCGATAAATTTTGAATCAGACATGGGCCTGCTCCTGGGGTTGGGGTGTGCTATAAATAACTGACTCGATTTTTTCTAAATTTTTCAGCGTGATACTTTCGCCACGGCAAAATCTAAAAATGGTAGCCCGTGACAGATTCGCTTGCTCAGCGAAGGCATCAACAGATAATTTATTATCAACCAAGAATTGTTTTAGAACTTTTCGTCTGTCCATGGAGCTAATGGTATCAAAAATGAGCCCTCAGTCAACAACAAGTTCCAATATTGATAGTCGCAATTTTGATACGGATAGGGTAACTATCCGTAGTATGAGTAAGTTGTATAAAAAGGCTCGTAGCTGGATCATTGCCCAGAATGGCGGCAAAATTACCAAGGATTTTATTGCCAAGCTGGGGACTCCAAAGGCTACTGTTACCAGGAATTTAAAGGAAGGGGTTGAAGTCTATCCTAACGCTGATGTTTTTTGTCAATGGCTTGAAAAGCTCGGGGCTACGATAGTTTTTCCAGGTGAAGACGAGGGGGAATACGGCAAAATTTTACGAACAACTATCAATAATTTTAGATTATTAGATGTACCAGAAGAAAAAATTTTAGAAGCCGCAAAAGGTGTGGCAGAAAAATACCTATGCAGGCCACAGGAACAGCCGGTTTATAAACAAAAGAACCAGGAAGATAGTAATAAAGGGATAGTACATCTCAATGGAGACCAAACGGAGCTTCCGGTAAAAAACGGCTCCGAATAATCCACGGCGGCGGGTGTGGCGACGGGGTATGTAAGGCAAAATTAATAGTAATCATAAGTAGATATAGTAAAAAAATTTGACCATAATGATAGGAAAATGAGTTTTACAGTTACATATCTAGCGAAACATTTTTGTTTTTATATGTATATGTCCATAGAGGGCAAATAAAAATGATAAAGACAATCGCAATACCAATGACGTGTGTTATTTTGCTCGTGTTAGGTTATGTTGTTTATAATTATCATTTTTACTCGCCGAAAAATTATGAAGATTGCCTGGAGCACAAGCGTTTTCCATTGATGTCGAATGCGGATTTGCAAATTATTAACAGGCTATGCCAAAGATACCCACGCGCAAACGCAGCACAGGATGAAGCAGCGAGGATAGCCGCGCAACAAGAAGCGGAAAGAATAAAGATGGCTGAAGCAAAAAAGTATGAATTGTTTCAGATTGAATTTAATAAAAAGATCTCTACTATTCATCCTGATTGGGACATCATAGTTAGATCTCCATCTTTCCATAGGTGGATAGAATTTTATCCGGATATTATAATTAAATCACGGTTAAAAACTGCTTACAAGCAGGGAAGTGCGGAAGATATCATTTGGATGATAACACGGTATAAGACAGAATTACAACAAGGCAGAAGACCAAATAAAGCGTCAAACTTCTTTGCTAATACAAATCCTTTTGGTGATTTGCTTCCACGTAACCGTTAGGAAAACATAGAGGATAGAATGAAGCAAATAATTCTTGCATCAATAATACTGGCGCTACCGATCATGTTGTTATTCGCTGTTTGGGGTACGTATCAAAATATGGAGAACGAATTTTTCAATATGGTCACTAAGCGTCACTCATATAACCAGACTATATATGTGAAACATGGGGTTAAGCAATGACAGTCGACATAGAGTTCAAATATGTAAAAAAAGACGACTATTCTCCTGACTACGTAAACGGAGTCCATGGTGGAGTGAATTCTAATGGGGATATAGTCGCTCATTTTTTTCAAGAAATTTCACCGATCCCTGAGTCTACGATTTGTGAGTTTTCAGACGTTGGTGAAATTATTAATGAAACCAATAAACCCGAAGACCTTGAGCAGGAGGTTTGGAGGGTAGTTAAATCTGGAATCACCATGAACTATAAGACTGCTGTTAAATTTAGGGAATGGCTTAACCAAGTGATTAATGACCACGAAAATCGCCAAGATGTGGACAAGTAGAAATGGGGCTCACGCGACATATTATACGAACCTCTGGAGGTGGGCTCAGGGGGGAAGAAATCTATTGGCGAAGTAGCCAGCAAGGGAAGCTATTGCCAAGTGGTGGGGTAAATGATTATATTATACCCAAGCAAATTATAACCACGGTTTCAGAATCCCTGAGGTTTGCCATGCAAGAGAGATTAGTTAAACTCGAAACAAAAGTGGACCATATCCAAGATGATATCACTGAGATCAAGGGTGATATTCGTGATATCAAAAAAGATCAAAGGGCCGACTTCAGGCTTTTGTTTGGGGCTGTCATTTTTGTGGCCTTGGGTTTGGCCGGCTTAATGGCAAAAGGCTTTAAATGGTTTTAACGTCCTAACCTCTCTTCATAGTGCCTTTTAAATGACCCCGCCCCGGCGGGGTTTTCTTTTGCCGTGTGCTTGGCGGCATATCCCATTCAAAAAAGATTACAGAAATCCTTAGGCTCATTTTTGATGTTTATCCTTGACTATGGTCTCAATATTGATACTATATTCTCCAACAGCACACGAACACCCCCAAACCGAACAGGCCAACCACGGAAGGCAGTAGGGAAAGGGCGCAAGTGTGAAGCCCGGAAAGCCAAGTCCGGCAAGCTGCAACCAAAATCGGGATACGGGTCTGAAGATCCGCCGGTGGAGGGGGACCGCACGCGACGGCAGAAGGTAGGAAGGGCAGAGACGAAGACTAAACGGCAAGATCAGCTCCAAAAAATTTAACAACGCGGTGGCGCTATGAAACTCGAAATAATCGTCAAACTCAACGATCACGCTCTTTGGCTTGAAACCTACGGCGAGTGCGGCAGCGAGGCGAACCTGAGCGGGGCGAACCTGAGCGGGGCGGACCTGCGCGAGGCGAACCTGCGCGGGGCGAACCTGAGCGGGGCGGACCTGCGCGAGGCGAACCTGCGCGGGGCGAACCTGAGCGGGGCGAACCTGAGCTGGGCGAACCTGCGCGGGGCGGACCTGCGCGAGGCGAACCTGCGCTGGGCGAACCTGAGCCGGGCGGACCTGAGCCGTGCGAACCTGCGCGAGGCGAACCTGCGCGAGGCGGACCTGCGCTGGGCGAACCTGAGCCGGGCGAACCTGAGCCGGGCGAACCTGCGCTGGGCGGACCTGCGCCGGGCGAACCTGCACGAGGCGGACCTGAGCTGGGCGGACCTGAGCTGGGCGGACCTGCGCCGGGCGAACCTGCACGAGGCGGACCTGAGCTGGGCGGACCTGAGCTGGGCGGACCTGGATTTTTCGGCGTGGCCGCTTTGGTGCGGGTCGTTCTCTGTAAAAGTCAACGACCGAATACTTGCTCAACTTATGATGCATATATCTCGGTTAGACATTTCTGGGTGTAACCCCGTGGCCCGCTATGCATTTCGACTAATTTTTCAGGGTTGGGCGGGGAGATATTTGGCGAATCTTTTTACTGAGTATCGTGACGACGTTGGCAAGATTTAGCAGACGTAACGTTCTTTGAAAATTTAGATATCTCGAAGTTTCCTGAGTGCGCGGCGGCGTGGAAAGCGGACACGCCCCCGGCGATTTGCACCAGGCTGGGGCTGTGAAGTGGTGCAAGAGACTATTGCAGAGCCGGAGTAGCGCCCGGCCCGCGCACTCAAGGAGCTTCGAGAAAAACGTCGAATCATCTTAAAGGAGCGCCCGGCGTGAAAAAAAGTAAGAACCCGTCCGCGCAAGAACGATGCTACCCGATGTGTAGCGGACGAACGCGGAACAAATACCGGGATTGGCCGAAATCTGGGCGGGGCTGGACCGCTCCTTTAAGATGGTTCGACAACTCCCACCTCTCCCGGAGGGGCCGGTTGTTCGGCCCCTCCGGGAGAGGTGGAGGAAGGAGAGTGTATGCTGAAAGATTTTTTGACCGCATTCCGCTGTGCTTGGGTGTCGATGCGCCAGAGCAGCAAGAACCGGCGATGGGAAGGCAAGGTCGAAGTGAAAGGACGTGGAATAATCCATCTGTAACAACCATAAGGGTTTCCCCATGGATTCAGAACAACTGTTTGCTTTGCCAGATGAGCAACTCCTAGAAATTATAGAGAGTCAAGATCCTACAGTTTTCGGGGAGAGTTACACGATTGATTGGGGGAGCTCACGAGGACAAGGAAAACGAATTGGGAAAATGATTGTGGGTGCCATGTCTGACATCTCAATCAGAGGCAAAAAGAAATATTATGATCTTTTCGCCAAGCTTAATCTCACAGATTTAGAACGCACTGAAGCGACGGGTTTTAAAGGTATAGAAACGGTACGTTATCTGAAGGCAAGAGCTGCAGGGCTTGATCATGATTACGCGGCCTGTTTTGCCTACGATGGAATGAAGTCCCTGCGCACATATAATGCGCGGATTGGTTAAATTTTCCCCTGGAATGAACACCCAACAGCCGGGGCGGCTCCCTACCGTCCCGGCACCCTGGAGGGGATCATGAACACTGAAAATTACGTAGACGTTGAGTACGAGAAGTACAGGATTGCCGCACAGACAGCTCTATTTATAGCTGGCAGGGACCCTGATGACGCCGTGGCACAAGCGCGGGCTGAGGTCTACAAAAACGGCCTGATCTTGATTGAGTGCCTGAGGACTGAACTGGCGGATCTCCGGGTGCGCCTCGAAATGAAAACAAGATTCGGGAAAAGTTCGCCGGAGCGGGCGGCATGAGAGCCGAGGTAATCCTCCGGCTGGTACTGCTGGTCGAATTTTTCGCGGCGGCGATTATGTACGCCGCGGCACAAGGAGGGATGTGAAAATGTTTGAAGTAGGCGGGCCAAGTTTCGATCCCGATAAATTCGGCGAGCTTTTAGCGCAGCCGGGAATGGCGCAGCGGCTGTTGGATATCATGTGTCCGGAAGAAGAAAGCCCCACGCTGCAACGTGAGGCTCAAACCACAAGCTTCCTGGGCGGGAGCGATCAAGAAATAAATGAGGCGCCGGATAACGTCAAGGCGCTGGGAGGTGTGTGAGATGTTCGATCAACCTTACGTAAGCATGTCGGAAAAGAAGATCATCTTCGAGGGGCTTGCCAGAATGGCAAAACAAGCCAAAATGACCGCGCCTTCAGATGAATCGTTTGCCCTGGTTGATTTTACTTGCTCGCTTGCACAGGAGATCAACCTTGATGAGCGCGTGCAAAAGTCCGGTCATCAGCGGCGTATCGACGAGCTAGAATCCGAGCTCGCACGCCTCAAAGCCGAGAGCTGTTTGGCGTCTGCCGTAGAGGAATAGAGGAGGAAGAAATGAAGTTGATGAAGCTGGAACTGACAAATTTCAAGGGGATTCGGAGTTTCACGTTTGAACCCCACGGCCAAAACGCCACGATCCTTGGAGACAACGCCTCAGGAAAAACCACCATATACGATGGCTTTTTGTGGTCGCTGTTCGATAAAGACAGCGCCGGGGCAAAGGCATTTGAGATCAAGACTCTGACCAATGACGGCAAGCCCATCCATGGACTTGAACATGGCGTTGAAGCCGTGTTTGACATCAACGGAGCACCACTCACGCTGAAAAAGGTGTACGCGGAAAAGTTGACCAAGCGCCGGGGTCAAGCCCAGTCCGAGATCACCGGCCATACTACGAGCTATTGGATAGACGGGGTTCCGGTCAAAGCTAAGGAGTACCAGGCTCGCGTCAAAGAAATTGCCAACGAAGATCTTTTCCGCCTGTTGACCAACCCTTCCCATTTTTCAGAGGGTATGAAGTGGCAAGAGCGCAGGGAGATGCTGCTGGCTGTCTGCGGCGACATCACAGATGCGGACGTGATTGCCCAGGATACCAAGCTCGAACCATTGGCCGTTGTGCTCGAAAAGCGGACCATCGAGGACCACCGCAAGGTGCTTGCATCTGAGCGTGCCCGAGTGAACGAAGAACTGCAAAAGACCCCTACCAGAATAGATGAGGCCAGCCGAAGCCGGCCAACGTTTGAAAAAGACGCTGAAGCTCTGCGGGTAGAAATTGACATGAAGCTCGATGCCGCCCGCAAAGAACTGCATAAACGCCAACTGGCCGTTCAGAATCTGGGAAACGGCAACGGCGTGTCCGAACAGCAAAAAATCATTTCCGGCCTGGAAGCCAACATTCTCCAGCTTGAAAACGCGCATAAGAAAGCCGTGCTTGATTTGTCGGAAAAACGGGATGCAGAACTCCGCGCATTGAAGCGGGATGTTACCGACAATGAAAGCGAGCTTCGAGAATGGGTACGGCTTATCAGTGAAAAGCAAGACTGTGTCAACGACCTGCAAGCCAAATGTGTAACCCTTCGGGGTACATTCAAAATCGAAGCTGAAAAAGAGTTTGCCCAGCCTGAAATGTCCGGCGTTTGCCCGACCTGTGGGCAAGTTCTCCCGCAGGATCAAATCCAAGCCGCAATGGATAAGGCCTTGGAAGCCTTTAATTTTCAAAAGTCTCAGAAGCTGGAAGATATCAACAAACGCGGTTCTGCCGCAAAGGCAGAATCCTCGGAGCTTGAAAAAGCTATCGTATCTTTGCGGCAGAAAAAGGCGGCTTGCGAGCAACGCCTTCAGTCCGCACGGGAAGCCCTGGAGAAGGAACAAAGCAAACCGGCCCCCGAAGTGATTGAGCCGGACAACCTCATCAGCCTGCGGAGCGAGCTTGAAGCAGCCCATAAGGTTCTTGAAGACATCAAAGGCGGGTCCACTGAACAACTTGAGACAGCACGTGCGGTAGTGGCTACGGTTGAAGACGCCCTTAAAAACCTCGAATCCGAAGCGGCTGAAGTCAAGCAGCATTTCAAAGTCGAATCCCGGATCAACGAGTTACAGGACCAAGAGAAGCGCCTTGCCGAAGAATTCGAGCGCATTGAGGGAGAGCTTTTCCTGACTGAAGAATTCGTCCGAACCAAGGTTTCCATGCTGGAAGAGAAAATCAACGAGAAATTCTCGCTGGTGCGTTTCAAACTGTTCGCCGAACAGATCAACGGTGGACTCTCCGAGTGCTGTGAGATGACCGTAAATGGCGTGCCGTACGCCTCGTTGAACCGGGCGGCCAAACTGCAGGGCGGTCTGGATATCATCGCCACGTTGGCCGCGCACTATGAACTCTACCCGCCGATTTTCATCGACAACGCTGAAGCCGTCACCAGCCTGCCTGAGATGAGGGCGCAAATGATCGGGCTATACGTGGACGCCGAAGCCAAAGAATTGCAGGTGTCTGTGGAGTCTTCGGAAGCTGTAAAGGCTGCAGCATAACCCAAAAAACAACAATGGGACAGGAGAATAATGATGGCACAAGCACATAATAATACAGCCGTACAGAGGCAGCAGGATAACAGTCCAGCCAGCCTTGCAAGGCATTACACCGATGTCGTTGAACAACGCGTAGCAGAAATGGTCAGGGATGGCGGTCTGCATCTACCTAGGGACTACAGCGCCGCAAACGCGGTTCGTGCGGCATATCTAAAACTACAGGACGTGCAAGACAAAGACAAACAACCAGTCCTGCAGGTGTGTACCAAGCATAGCATTGCGAACGCCCTTCTGAATATGGTGGTGCAAGGCCTTAACGTGGACAAACAACAGGGCTACTTCATCGCTTACGGAAAAACGCTTTCGTTCCAACGTTCCTATTTTGGGTCCATGACCCTGGCTATGCGCGTACGCCCGGACATCACGGAAGACGGCTTCGCGTCCGCCGTTGTCTATGTAGGTGACGAACTTGAGTATGAAATTATACGCGGCAAACGCCAGGTTTCGAAACACAAGCAACGCCTGGAGAACATCAATAAGTCCAATATCGTCGCCGCATATTGTGAAATCTACGCCAAGGACGGCAGGCTGATCAATTCCGAACTGATGACGTTCGAAGAAATCAAGCAGGCTTGGAAGCAGTCGAAGATGTATCCTGTTGAGAACAATGGGAAGATCAAAGCCAACTCCACACACGATAAGTTCACGGCGGATATGGCGGTCAAGACCGTCATTAACAAGGCCTGTAAGCCAATCATCAACATGTCCTCTGATAAAGCCTTGCTGCATGCGGTTCGGCATGCGTCTGAGATTTCCGACGAATATGAAGCACAGGCGGAAGCCGAGTCCAATGCAAACCGCGATTTTATTGATATCGAGCCGGAACCGATGCCGGAGCAGTCGCATGCACTCCCTGACACCCATGCCGACGAAAACGGCGTAGTCCTCGACATGCCCGAACAACAGGCCCCCGATCTGGCAGATATACCTCTGCTGCAGCCTCAGACCCAAAACGCCCAAACTCAGGCCGAGCCGAGCTTCTAAAATGATTTCGTTCCAGCCTTTTGCATCCTCCTCTGCAGGGAACGCCTATTTGCTCTCGGATGGGCGTTCCCTGCTCCTCCTGGAGTGCGGACTATCGTGGAAGGAGATCCGGAAAGCGATGCATTTTCAGACGTCAACCTTGGCCGGGATCTTGGTTACTCATGAACATTCTGATCATTCCAGGGGCGTAAAGGACGCGATGAAAGCCGGGATGGATGTCTATGCGAGCGCCGGAACATTCAACGCGCTGGGCTTGACCGGGCACCGGAGAAAGGACGTAAGGGCCCATGAAGCGTTTACCGTGGGTTCCTGGACCGTTCTCCCCTTCGATATCATCCACGACGCTGAAGAGCCCCTTGGCTTCTTGCTCGCATCGCCGGAAGGAAAATGCCTGTTCCTCACGGACACGGCCTACAGCCCGTACCGATTCCAGGGGCTGACTCATATCTTTGTCGAGTGCAACCATTCTATTAAGATCTTACGGAAACGCGCAGCGGAGGAAGGCCTCAGTCTGCAACGAAAAAAGCGGTTGATGGGAAGTCATTTGAGTCTTGAGCAGGTGCAAAAGCTGCTGGCCGCAAATGATTTATCCCAGGTGCAAGAGATCCATTTGTTGCACCTGTCAGATGACAACAGCGACGCAGAGCTGTTTAAACGCACAATACAAGCCCAGACCGGGAAGCCGGTTTATGTGGCTGAGAGGTGATAAAAATGGCTTACGATATTGAAAAGGAACGTAGGAGTTGGGATAAGCCGAAAACTCCCGAAGGGCCGACAGAGCAAGCGCCGGCTCTAACCTGGGAAAAGACAGGAATCCCCGGAGAGTGGATGTGTCTTAACCAGCTACCCAAAGGGGATTACTTTACAATTTATGGGTACAATTGCCGTTGCGTTTTACATGGGCCGACAAAATACTTCCCTGACCACCAGAAAGAGGTGGGAGTAAATTATTCAAACGTGATCATGGCCGATGCAACAGCGGCAAAAATCTATGCCCAAAAGCTCGTCAACGATTGGTATGTAGCGCAACAACCCAAAAAGAGAGTTGTACTGACTTGGACCAAAGGAAAAGACCCATACGATGGCGAAAACAACACATACTGGATATCGTCAGCTTTTTTGGGTGATTGCAGGGTGGATATACGCCAAATCTTATCGCAAGACACGATCAAATACTATCCGTCTGTGGGTATATGGATGCCCCACGGCAAGCGCCTTGACGGCGTAGTTTGCGAGACTCCAGAAGAGGCCATGGCCTGCGCTCAGGAATATGCCGACAGACTGTATGCCGAGCAGTTCGGAGAAGGGCACGTTGACGAAATCACGGAAGAGGCCTGGGAGAAGGCTGGACAATAGGGACTGACGAATAACGTAAAAGGAGAAACATATGACCCATGACAATAAATGCTGGAAATGCGGAAAAACCCAGGAGAAAGGCGAGATCTTCTACTCCACGTCGGACCAAAACGGACCCGGCGACATCACCGGCAAGGCAGTATGCGCCGAGTGCCTGAAAGGCATGCAAAGGCCGGAATCCGATTAACCATATAAGCCTATCCTACCTTGCTACCAGCTCCGGCACTCGCCGGGGTTGGGGTGGAAGGAGGGAAAGATCATGAACGAACAACCACCAAAGCCAACGCACCTCATCAGCCTTTACGGATTGCGCTGGTACTGGGCTGACAAGAAGAGCAGCCGGGAGCACTGCGGGCCGGTGTGCGCGGCAAGGCATGGGAGAAATAACATGTTGAAGAAGAAAGTTAATTTTAATGAGGAGGAGGCGGCATGAGCGTCAGAATCAGCAAACAAGAGGCGCAAGCATATTCCATCGTCGTAGATAGTTTGGAGCATGCAACAATCGTCCTCAATGAAATAAGTGGACTTGTCGCAGTGGAGTCAACTCTATTCTCAGGGGCACATTATTGGTCATCGATAGGCGATCAAAATTTGAAAGAGTTCCTTGTAGGCTTGAACTGCCAATATGTCATGGAAAAGTTGGGAGTTAAAGCCACAGAGTGGAACGAAGACAAGACGATAGAAGGCTTAACAGATGAAGTCAAAAGCATGATGAGGGAAGGCCTTATCACCAACGTACAAGCTACGAACTGGCTGAATGCCATACCAACTGAAGATCATCAAACCAAGGAATTTTTTTATTACGAGTTGGCCGCATCTATATGGGGTGACGTAGATGATCTCCATCATTTTATGGTCATGGAGTGGCCTGAAAC
The DNA here is from genome assembly GCA_963677785.2 of Desulfovibrionaceae bacterium. GTDB lineage: Bacteria > Desulfobacterota > Desulfovibrionia > Desulfovibrionales > Desulfovibrionaceae. The sequence goes on from CAXXDH010000003.1 coordinate 3,862,442, forward strand.
AGCCCACCGTTTTTGGAATGAAATCTGGTTGCCGTTTATTGAGCATTTGGAAGCGGAATTGAAGGAGGCGGCATGATCACCGTAAAGACAATCAAAGATCTACTGGCGGACATCCCCGATAACTACCGCGTTGAATTCAAGCTCGGCGAAGAACTCCGGATCACCGCCCGCTCCATTCCGGAATACGTAATAATCGAGCTGCCTGAGAAAGAGATCCCGGAAGTTGAAGAACTTCGAGAGAATCTTGGCTGTCTCGAAAATGAGTACAAGCGGGCTACCGGGGATTATTGGTACGGGATATGAGCGAACTCAAATGGACCAACGACGGCAACCAAAGCTATTCCGCGGCAGAATTGGTAGGCGAGGCTATTCACAACTTCAGCATCAGTCTTGACTATCCAACGGGTAAATGGTGGGTCGGGCATTCAAATTCTTCGTTTATGGATCGAACATACGGACCAGCCTCTTTCCAAAGCTTAGAAAAAGCCAAGCTGCATTGTCAGCGCCTTGCAGATGACCTTGAATCCTTGGACACCGTCCGCGAGCTGGCCGGCTACCTCGAAGAAGCAATGGCATCTGTTGCGTGGCCTGCGAAGAAACAGGAGCGGGTTTGGGAATTGATTGATCGGGTGCGGGGTGTGGAAGGGCGGGAGAGATAAATGCAACCCCAGGCAGCCCTAAAAATGAGCGAGGCTTGCGCCTGCCTCGGAATTGAAAGAAAGCTCATGCGCAAGCTTGCTGAACGAAAAAAAGTCAAGGCTTGGCGTACAGAGGGTGGGCATTGGCGTTTCGACCCGAAATCGATTGAAGCATATAAGAACAGAAGTTCAGAGATTGACATAAAAGTTCTTGAGCTGGTGAGGAAACACAATATATGATCCCCCTCATGGGAATCAGCAAGAGGCCATTCAAAGTCGCTGGTCGTTCGTCCTGGCATTATAAGGTCGACGGCAAGCGCAAATCGTTAGAGACCACGAACTATAATGACGCGGTCAAAATTCTTTCTGGTCTTCGGAAAAAATATGTAGCCAACCGCATAGATAAGATTTCCGGCAACTGCGTCCTGACTTTAAAGGACTTTCGGGAAGAATATGAAAAAACAATGCAGGGCGCCCGCAGCTACGACACATTGAGAGCTGACTTGCTGTCCATACGAAAACTTGAGCAGATTGTGGGGGAAGACGCCAGGATTAACGAGTTGAACATGAAGCATGTTGACCTGTTAATTACCAGCGCAGTCAAAGCAGGTCTGAAAGTTGGCAGCATAAATAATTATATCCGCCATTTGAGATGCGTTTTTGCGAAAGCTGTTGATTGGGAACATCTTCTGGCTAACCCCTTTCGCGCAGCGAAAGAACTCCCCAAAGAAAAAAGGCCAGCCGTTTATATTCATGCTGCAGACATCGCCGACTTTTTGAAACGAGTTTCAGACATCGACAAACGCCGCCTTGTCACCGCCTACATCTACACGGGACGTCGCAGACGAGAGCTTTTGAATCTACGTTGGAAAGACATCAGCTTCGATCGCGAAGAATATTTCATCGAAAAAAGCAAGATACACCTTTCGAAGTGGTACCCCATGCATAAGATGTTCAAGCAGGTCTTGATCGCGATCGGACCAAGAGAGCCAGAGAAAAGAGTTTTTGCCCGCTGGGATCACCCTGACACTATTTCTCATATCGTAAAAGAAGCTTTGACCGAGAATGGCCTTGGCCACCTCCATCTCCACCACATGCGCCATACATTCGCCGTCCTGCTCAAAGAGCAAGGGGTAGATGACGCAACTGTAGGCGACCTTCTCGGCCATACCGACAGACGAGCAACGGAGATTTACGCGCACATTTCGGACACGCGGGCGAGGTCTGCAATTGATCTGATCAAGGGGGGTCCTGTGGACCTGATGGGTACAATTGGGGTACAGGGCAAAAAAAATCCCGGCAATTCCAATGGTTAACCGGGAGGGTCATCTGATTACGAATCAGCTGCTCTACCAGCTGAGCTACGTTGGCTAACGTGAAGCAAATCTTTTATATTAAGCGCATGATTCGCGTCAAGAGAAAACAGCGTATGTTGGTGGCAAAAAATAGTATGCACAAAATGATAGTAGAAATTCTGGAAGGTTATGCTGTTAGCAATTTTTCCTGAACATTGAGTTGTTCCGGAGCGTTGAGGTGTTCTTTGAAATCGCACTCGGGCCAGGCGCTGAGTTGGCGATCCGACGTCAGGCACGTATCCGGGAGACTTTTTTTGATTTTGGAAAACGCCTCCTGGCGTCGCATGAACGCATCAACGACATCCGGATCAAATGCTTTTCCCTTTTCTTTGAGGATGACGCTGATGGCGTTTTCATGGGAACAACATTGTTTATAAATTCTGTACTGGGTAAGCGCGTCGTAGGCATCGGCCAGGGCCATCAAACGGCCGGCAACAGGGATTTCGTCGGCTTTAAGTCCTTGTGGATAGCCTTTGCCGTCCCAGCGTTCGTGATGTGTGTATATGATATCTTCCGCCATGCGTAAAAAAGAATTGCCGCCAAGCATTGCGGAAGCCCCGGCCAGGGCGTCACGGCCATGAACCGTGTGCATTTTGATCTCGTCGAATTCTTCCTTGGTTAGCGGTGCCTGTTTTTTGAGGATGGCGTCAGGTACGCCTACCTTTCCGATGTCGTGGAGTGGGGCGGATTTGATCAGAAGTTCACGTTTGCTGTTGCGGAGTTCGGCCTTGAAGCGGGGATGTTTTCTCAGATCATCGGCAAGCACGGCGACAAAACGCTGCGTACGCAGCAGATGATGGTCGCTTTCTCCGCTACGAATTTTCGCGGCGCTTACAAGGGCAAAAATAGTCATTTCCTGGGCCAGTTGGAGATCATTCAACCCCTTACCCCGTTGAGCCACCAGGGGGGCGAGAATGAGTATGGTCAGGCTTAGTACCATGAGATTGATTTCCACAAGGAGCAGGGATTTGACAACCATGGGATCCGACAAATTTTGTCCCATAAAGGTGGCAAGCGGTGCGAACATGCCGCCAGCGGCTAATGCCGCAAATGAGAGCCGGTTTTCGAGACGGAATAACGCACAGAGCAACACCGGAATGAGCAGGAACATCTCTGGATGAACCAGCAAAGAGAATGAAAAAAATTTGACGAATATCAGCGCGCAAACAATACATAACGCACTGAAGACAAAAACGGCTTCAAGCAGCTGTTTTTTTGTAAAGGGTTTCAGCCCCTGCCGGAACAGCTCGACGCAGAATGGAGCGACAACAAGCGTCCCAGTGGCATGGGAGAGGAACAATATCCACCAATTCGACGATATCGATTCTGCGGAAAGAGCTCCTTTGATGTACAGTCCAAACACATCGATCAGTGCGTTGATTCCCCCTTGGCCAACAACTACAGCTACAATGAACAGAATGGCGTTACGAGGCGAATCGAATAGCGCATCCGTTGATTTCCATTTTTTGATCAATGCGTATGCAACGAAGATGGCGAGCGTGTTTCCGCAGGAGATAAGTAAGGAAAGTCCGGGAGCTAGGGAAAGGGCACTTGAAACAAATCCCCCTATAAAAATAGCTGGTAGAATTTTTTTACCCCATACCCAGGTTGCGGCAAAACCGAATCCGGCAGTAGGCAGGACAGCGGCCAGTGGTTCGGCAGACATGGAGCACCAAGTATCCAAGCGCATCAACAGCGCGTATAGAATGCCGATCAGGATTGCTTTTCCCCATGTTGTATCGCCTACGCTACGTAGTCGTGGAGTAAAATCCCCGGCCCGAGAGAGTTTCATTGTACTATTCCAGTTACTGCGCCTTCCCGTATGCAGGAATTGCCGGAAATCGACTTGGCGTTTTTTTTCACTTTGGCAACAGTCACACTCAGCTCGCCCATGGAAAAGGAGGTGCTGAAAGCGCAGTCCAGGATTCCGATGGAAAGAGAAACAAGGTCGAAGTGGCCTTTTTTACCGTCCCGGCCAGTCCCGACAATAAAGCCCCGTTCCCGGTCTTCATCGTTGTAGTATTCGGGGATTTCCTTAGCAAAAAAATCGATGGCATACTGACACACGGCTTCAATATGATCTGGTCCGGCAATAATAACAAAATCATCACCACCAATATGGCCGAGTAGATCACTGCTTTTGCCATGCAATTTCATGGCTTCTGATAACGCTTTTGCGGTGAGCCGGATGATTCGGTCGCCGTTTTCGAATCCGTATACATCATTATACACCTTGAAATTGTCCAGATCCACATACGCAAGGCTGGTTGGAGTTTTTTCTTTGGCGCGTTTTTCAATGGTGGTCTCGATGGCGACATTTCCCGGCAACCCTGTCAGCGGATTGGCTCCTTTGGCTAGTTCAAGTTGTACCTGAGCCATTGTATCCAGCATGCGTTGCACCGAAAGCAGCCCGTAAAGTTCGCCACTTTTATTAACCACAATATCATCATATAACTTATCATCGGGCCGTTTCATTGCTTTTCTGGCGACTTCTTCCAACGGGAGATCCGCTTCCACTTGAAAAAAATTGGTATCCATGAGTTTGGAAATGGGACGGTTCATATACAGCGAGAGTCCGAATTGCGTACTGAGTTGGTCGTCCAACGTATATTTCATTATCAAGCCCACGGGCCGCAGGCCACTGACTACCACAACCTGGCTCAAGGGCGCCTGGTCATGCAGAATGTCTTGCACCCGGCTGACAGGGGTTTCTGGGCTGACCGTGCAGGCCGGTACAGCGAGTTCTCCGACCGGAGATCTGCAAATAGCCGCCTCAGAACATGTTATGGTGTTTTTTTCCTGCCCATTGTCTGCAAGTCTGCAGGCGGACTCCATAAGTGTTGTCCCTTTGCCCGCAAAGACGCCCATGGAGGTCAACCGGCCCAGTTCCAACGGTGAATTGATTCCGTCCACTATAAGCCTGGCGTTAATGACTTCAGTGAAGGCAAGTAATTCACGTATAAGCAGGGACGTGCTGGTGTTATCGACGGAAGCATGGGCTGTCAAATGCAGCTTGATGTATTCCGGGTGTAGCTGGGTGAGCAAATTAAGATTGAGATTATTACAATTGATATTATCCAATCCGATAGAAAAACCATGATTTTTTATTACTTGCAGTTGCTGTACGAGATCTTTGCCGAGCGGTCCGCTGAGCGCATTCGCGACCTGCAGAACAATATTTTTTTCTTCAAGCTGTAATTTTGGCAATTGTTGCACCAAAAGGTCCAGGGACAAGCCTTGCTGTATAGCTTCCGGGTGCAGGGTAAGAAAGAGCCGTTGTCCCTCATGCAGGTCGGGAGCGTTGTTGAGTGCCTTTAACAGGCAAACTTGGTTCAGATCGGTAATAAATCCTGATTCAACTGCAAAAAGAAGCAAAGATTCCATGCGTTGAAAATTGGTTGTCTGAGGAAGTGAGAATGCCGGTTCCCAACCAAGGATATGTCCGCTCCCCAGTTCCACAACCGGCTCCATGGTGTAAGGAATGGCCCTTTCATCCAAGATGCTTTTTAATTCTTCATGCAAAGGCAGATATGAGGAATCCATGGGCACTGCCATGTGCTTCAGAGCATCGGAGATGGCTTTGAAGATCATATATTCGGAATTATCCGGCAGCTTTGTGGGGATAGTAGAACACCCCATTTCTATTTCCAGAAGCAGTCCTATTTCGGCAAAAGAAAGATGTAGATTGTCTCTGACGCAAAGACGAAGCAGTTCGGATGCTTTGAGAAAATCCAATTTGAACTTGGTATCCAACGAAAAAAACATCAGTACGGAATGTACCCCGATACGCTGTCCGAAGATCATGGAAGCGAATGGCAGAAAACCCGAGGCTTTGGTTATGCATTCCTGAGCGAACTGTTTGATGACGTCAAAACGCAATTTCGAATTGGTAAAATTATTATCCTGCAAAAAAGGTCGCCCGCTGAGAAGAATGCAACCGAGCAGATCTGCTTGCTGCTGTATAGCAAGTTGGAACAAGCCCTCGGCGCCTGTGGAATTGAGAAAAAAATCTCTTCCCAGCATCGGGGCGTCTTCTGACTGTACGTAACGCAGGCGAGGTGAAAAAAATTTTTTCAATTTCATAAAAAATCCGGAGTAATGGATGGCAAACGTTCAGCTTGCGTCATCGTCTGCGTACTCCCAGGAAATTCTGACGAATTCGTGTTCTTTTCGAATAAAGGCATTAACAATATCAGGATCAAAATGGCTTCCGGATCCCTTCAGGATAATTTCTTTGGCTTGAAGATGTGAACTTGATTTTTTGTAAATGCGTTTACTGATCAGGGCATCATAGACGTCAGCCAAAGCCATCAGTCTTCCGGAAAGTGGAATTTCATGTTTTTTCAGGCCTCTGGGATAGCCGCTGCCGTCCCATTTTTCATGATGCGTATAGGCAATTTCTTCAGCCAATTGTATCAAAGGATCAGGTCCGAGTTTGTCCTGCGTGTCACGGAGAACATTGCGCCCGAACACCGCATGTTTTTTTATTTCGTCAAATTCTTCAGGAGTGAGTCTGCCCGGCTTAAGGAGGATGGCATCAGGTACGCCGATTTTACCAATATCATGCAGAGGGGCAGCTTTGTACAGCATATCAATATAGGGATCGGTCAATTGAGATTCCGACGGATTGGATTTTTGCAATTGTTTGGCCAATGTGTGGACATAATGCCGGGTACGCATAATGTGTGCGCCAGTTTCATGATCTCTTGTTTCAGAAAGCGAGGCCAGGCTGGCAATGGCGACATCCTTGGATAGTTCGACCGTGGAAGCGGTCTTTTTCCGTTCAGCAAGAACGGCGTAAACAATGATCCCCGTACCGCTGAGAACGGTAAGGTAGATATGCACCAATACAGTGGATTGTTGCTGCACAGCTGTTTCAAAAGGTCCCATGCCGCGGAAAGCGCCGATAAAGGCGCAGCTGCCGATCAGAAATTGAAATGTGAAAAGCGTGCAGGAAGAAAAACGCAGGGCTCCCCAAAGGAAGAAGGGTGTGAACAGAAAGACGAGGGGATAGCCGCTGAGCAATCCGCTATTGGCACGCAGAAAAAAAAGCCAGCTCATGAGCAGTGAACTACCTGTGATGCAAGAGAACTCCAGCAGTTCCGAACGGCGAGGGCAGGTGGTGTGTCCGGCGAGAGCCTGCAACCAGCCCCAAAACGCCGGGGCTCCAATGATAATTCCGGCTCCGCAGGAGACAACCCAGTTAATGAAATAGAGCAGCAGGACACTGTTGGGAACCTGTGCAAAAGAGGCAAAACAGAGTGTAGCAGCAATGCCGCTGCAAGCCGCTCCAGCCGGCGTGGCTGCAAAGACGAAAGCCAGTGCATTGTTGGTAGAGGCAAAAGGAGCTTCATCAGACACAAGGACTTGAAAAAATGAATAGGCAGCGTATATTCCAAAGCAATCGCAGAACGAAAAAGTAATGGCGGGAACAGGTGACAGTACGGTCAATCTGACAAAACAGTCGGTAACAAGCAGCCAGGGCAAGGCTCCTGATCCGTGCGTCAGGAATACGGCGAAACCATAACCTGTAGCAGGCCAGATAAGAGGAGACCAGCCAGTGCTTGCGCCGCACAGGATGCCAAGGCGGCAAATGCACCAGAATCCCAAGGCTGGGAGCAAATAACCGAGCAGTGATACTATCCGGTTTCTGTGCATAGCAGCGTAAGGAAATAAATGTGAATAGTTCAGCAATTTCAGCTCATTAGCAAATAAACAGTTGGTTGCCTTTTGCCCCAGCCAAGCAAAAAGAATTTTTACGATAAAAATGTTACGGAATAGTGAAGTTTGGGTAACTGTCTTGACATGTCGGTTTCTTATCTGTGCTACTTGTGAGATGAATTGGCTTGAAAATTGCTAAAATGCTGACATAGGTAGAAGTTGCCGCTGCTGGTCCGCAGGCCCGGATGGTTTGAATAAAGGCGTAAACGTTTGTAATCGGAATGGATGCTGGTAATTATTTAAAAGCGTTCCAAAAAATGCAGGAGAATATCCTCTTGTTTGTTCGGCGAACACTAAGGACAACAGTATGATAAAAGTTGCCGGCAAAATTTTTCATGTATCAATAATCCTACTGCTACTTATAAGTCTGCTTTTTTCGGCGACCGAGGTGCAATCTGCGCTACGCCCGCAATACTTGGCTGATAAGGTAGTCAGGATGTGGTTTCATCGGCACGAGGGCGCCCAGGTTGAAAAAATGCTGTCTTTCCTCGCCCATGATGATCTGGCCGAGCTGTATCAATTGGTGGAAGCGCATCCGCTGGTACAGGAAATTCGCGATTATCAGCATGGCGATTTCAACCTGCGTCTTTATTACGGCCTTCGTCAGGTTTTTTTTGATGAATTGCGTTCTCATTGAGCCAAGGGGCATATACACGCCCTAAACGGCTGTCAATTTTTTCTTGCCTGATACTGTCTCTTTGTGCAAAAAAATCATCGCAACGGAAATAGGGAAGCGGTTCATTCGCTGCATAGCGGAGCGAAGCTGCGACATTCCCCGTAATTTAGGATGATTGCCTGTAGAATTATGGAAAGAAATGTATCCCATTTTTTCTGCAAAATACGGCTTTTTCGTGGTGAACCAGTTGCTGCGCCAATATATGGCAACTTCTTGCATCGTACTGACTAATTGTATCTTTTTTTTAGAGTCTTATTGTTCTTGTTGTGAACCCCTCCTTATGTAAGTTGGAAATAATCGATGACAGGCAGCTTTACTTCTGAAAAACGACTGACGGCGCTTATCTCACTGTTGCTGGCGATGCTGGTGCTCATCGCCCATAGTTCCATGCTTCATAACGGATTTGTGCCCCTTGATGACGTGCTGTATGTACAGAATAACAGCCAGGTGTTGCACGGTCTGGCTTGGGAAGGTGTCAAATGGGCCTTTACAACCAATGACGGGGGAAATTGGCACCCGCTGACTTGGCTGACGCATATGCTTGATGCGCAATTGTTCGGAAGCGATCCTGCCGGGCATCATATCGGTAATCTCTTGCTGCATTGCGCTAATACCCTGTTGCTGTTTTTCTGTTTTCTCAAAATGACCGGCGCGTGCTGGCGCAGCGCTGCGGTTGCGGCGTTGTTTGCTGTGCATCCCATGCATGTAGAGTCCGTGGCCTGGATATCAGAACGCAAGGATGTATTGTGCGCTTTTTTCTTTCTGCTCGGGATCCTGGCCTATACCTACTATGCCCGGCATCCGGGTATAAGTCGCTATTTCTGGGTTGCCTGCAGCTTGGGTGCTGCATTGCTATGCAAGCCTATGGCAGTAACTTTTCCTTTTGTTTTATTATTGTTGGATTATTGGCCCTTGAACCGCTTGCAGGATAAGGGCTCATCCGCTGTGCCGCAGTCATATTTCTTTAAACTTGTTTGGGAAAAGCTTCCTCTCATTGCCCTTGTCGCTGTGTTTTGCTGGATCTCACTGGCGGCGCAGCAGCAAAACATGGCAATGACCGATTTGTCCGTTATTCCGGCGGAATTACGTATCAAAAATGCCATGGTGTCATATGTAGATTATTTGGGACTGGCGATCTATCCGAGCGGATTAAACGCACTGTATGCGTATAATTACGATATCTCCACAACATATGCTTTAGGATGCGCGGTTTTTCTTTTGGTATTGCTGCTTGGGGCGGTGTTGTGCGCCAAGCGGGTTCCCTATCTTCCAGTTGGACTGTTTTGGTTCGTTGGAATGCTGATACCGGTCATTGGGATCGTTCAGGTGGGGGTGCAGGCCAAAGCGGACCGGTACGTCTATTTGCCGTATATCGGTCTTTACATGATTTTGATTTGGGCTATAAGTACGATCGTTTTCTGGCGTCCAAAATTGAAATTCGGTATTGTTGTTGTTTTTTTGCTAATCATCGCATTGCTGGTTGCGACCACCCAGCGTCAGGTACAAACCTGGAAAGATGGTGTTTCTTTGTTCAAACGGATGTTGGAGGTAAATCCAGCTAATGAGATAGCGTTATACAATCTTGGCGGTTATTTATATACGCAGGAACGGTATAAGGAAGCTGTGGAACCATTGGAATTGTATTTTCGGATAGATCCCTGGAAACCTCAGGCCCTCCAAATGTTGACGGACGCGCTTATTGATTTGAAAGAGTATGATAAGGCAATGGGGTACATGAAATATCTGGTAAAAGTAATGCCAGAGGATAGTGATGCCATTGCCAAAGTGGCTTATGTTGCGTTGATGCGTGGAGAAGTGGAGTCTTCCATCGATATCCTTCGTGCAGCCAATAAACTGGAAAAGAACAAAACAAAGGTACAGAAGCGAATAACCACCTTTGCAGATCTTATGCTGGAAAATGCTTCCAAAAAAGATTGGAAAGACAGAGAAGTTTATTACGCAGGTGCGCTTTCGTTGAATCCACAGAGTGCACGGGCTTTGTTTGCACAATCCCAGTTGGAATTTCGGCGCGGAGAGATTGCAAAAGCCATTTTACATCTGGTGCTAGCCAAACGATATGCACCAGATTTTGCCCCCATTCAGAGCCTGCTGCAAAAATTGCTTAATCAATTGGACACTGTTGAAAACGCCATCGTGTTGGGACAGATCGCCTGGGATTTGGCCACCGACGCCAGCGAAGCCAGACGTGACGGTGAAGCTGCTTTGAAAATCGCGATTCAGGCTATTAAGTTGCATGGTAAAGAAACGGCTTTCACGGCGGACGCTTTGGCTGCGTCCTTGGCGGAAACCGGTCATTTCAGAGAAGCACAACAGACTGCCGGCCGGGCGGTTTCCCTCGCTAAACAGGCCGGAGAGTTTCAATACGCCAAGGAAATTGCATTGCGTCAAGCGTTATACCAGGCTAATCAGCCATATCATTCGTCTCGTTAGGGATTCATCTAACGGTGGTGGAGAAATCCAACACTTTGTGTCTTTTCCAGTATACGTATTGATGTCAATTTTATTTTATTATTTTAAATAATTGTCATCCACTCGTCTCCTGCGGGGAGCTGATTTTTTTCGAATGCAGTTAAGTCACTACTTGCCCCTTCTCGGAAATTTTTTCGCAATAATGACATGAATAACAGGAGAGCAATAAAATTTGCTGATTTTGTTGCCATCGTCGTATTCTGCTTTTATAACGGATAATCAGTATGTCCGATAATCCTTATTCGAAAAGGGGAATGGCATGTCTCACAAGAAAAAGGACACTAAGAAGCATCGTGACGAGGAAAAGCGGGATTTCAGTTGGTATGGCGGAGTGGAAGAAGGCGATTCCGTGCTTGGGCTCAAAAAAGATATCATTCGCCATGTCGTATCCACCCTGGGCAGTGATTATGCACGAAAAAGCAACTACAACTTTTATCTGGCCTTGGCGTATGCCGTACGGGACAGGTTGATCGACAATTGGATCAAAACCCAGCGCTCGTATTACGACGATAAAGCCAAGCGGGTTTATTACCTTTCTTTGGAGTATTTACCGGGCAAGTCGCTGTTCAACAATCTGTATTGCCTCGGAATATACGATACGGCCGTACAGGCTATGAACGAGCTGGGCTACGATCTGGACGAACTGGCGGAAGAGGAATGGGATGCCGGGCTGGGCAATGGAGGCCTGGGAAGGTTGGCTTCCTGTTTTCTTGATTCCATAGCGGCCTTGGATATACCTGGTTACGGGTACGGTATTCGTTATGATTACGGCATGTTTCATCAGACCATCGCCAATGGCGAGCAGGTAGAAAAATGCGACAACTGGATGCGCAGGGGCAATCCCTGGGAGTTTGATCGCGGACAGTTTCTTACCAGTGTTAAATTCTACGGCCACGTATACGAGTATACGGATGCGGCAGGGCGGTTGCGGCACGAATGGGTCGATGCGCAGCAGGTGATGGCCATTGCCTGCGACATGCTTGTGCCCGGATACCATAACGACCGCGTCATCAACATGCGGCTTTGGTCGGCACGTACGGATATTGAATTCGACCTGGGATTTTTCAACGAAGGCAACTATATCGGAGCCGTGGAAGAGAAGGTCCGGGATGAGAACATCTCCAAAGTGCTCTATCCGAGCGAGCAAGTGGAAGAAGGGCGCGAATTGCGGCTGAAGCAGCAGTATTTTTTCGTGGCCGCCACGTTGCAGGATATTCTCAGGCGATTCAAAAAACGCAACAAGGATTTTTCAAGCCTGCCGGACAAGGTTGCCATACAGCTCAACGATACGCATCCGAGCATTGCAATCCCGGAATTGATGCGGCTGCTGGTGGATGAGGAGTTCGTGGAGTGGGATATTGCCTGGGAAATTTGTCGCCGGACTTTTGCCTATACGAACCACACGCTCTTACCTGAAGCCCTGGAAACATGGCCGGTGGAGATGCTGGGCCGTGTACTGCCGCGTCATCTGCAGATTATTTATGAAATCAACCGGCGTTTTTTATTGGAGGTGGAGGATCGATTCCCCGGCGACGAAGCCATCAAGACCCGGCTGTCGCTTATTCAGGAATGGCCGTATCGACGTATCCGCATGGCGCATTTGGCCATTGTGGGCAGTACGTCCGTAAACGGCGTCTCAGCCATGCACTCTGAGTTGATCAAAAAAGAGGTGTTTCATGATTTTCACCTGTTGTACCCGACCTTGTTCAATAACAAGACCAATGGCATAACCCCACGTCGTTGGCTCAAGCAGGCCAATCCGCTACTAGCTGAATTGCTGGATAAAGAAATCGGCCGGCAGTGGGTCTGCGATCTGGATATACTCAAGGCCCTGGCTCCCAAAGCACAGGATTTTGCCTTCAGAGAACAATGGCAGGAAATGAAACAGGCCAACAAAGAACGCCTTGCCGCCTATATCAAGCGAAAAGTGGGGATAGAAGTCAACACCAGCAGCATGTTCGATGTGCATGTCAAACGCATCCATGAGTATAAACGCCAGCTGCTTAATGTGTTGCATGTCATAACGCTGTATAACCGCATCCGCAGCAATCCTGACGGAAATTACGTACCGCGTACGGTCATGTTCGGAGGCAAGGCCGCACCCGGGTATTTTATGGCCAAACTTGTGATCCGGCTCATCAACGGAGTGGCAGATGTGGTAAACAACGACCCGGTCATCAACGATCGGCTGAAAGTCGTTTTTTTACCCAATTATTGTGTCTCACAGGCAGAACGGATCATTCCCGCCAGCGACCTATCAGAGCAGATTTCCACAGCCGGTTATGAAGCTTCAGGTACGGGCAACATGAAGTTCGCGTTGAACGGCGCCCTGATCATGGGAACTTTGGACGGAGCCAACATAGAAATGCTCGAAGAGGTCGGCAAGGAGAACATGTTTATTTTCGGCCATACGGCGGAGGAACTTGCCGAGTTGCGGGAACAGGGCTACAACCCGTGGTATTACTTCGACAGCGACAGCGAACTGCATACATGTCTCGATCAGGTCGTCGGCAATCATTTTTCACCCAATGAGCCAGGACTGTTCCAGCCTATTTTTGATGCGTTGCTCTACGGTGGCGATCACTACTTTCTGCTGGCCGACTATGCAGCCTATATCCGCTGTCAGGAAGAAGCCTCACGGGTTTTTCAGGATCCGGACCAATGGACGGCTCGCTCTATTATGAATACCGCCAACATGGGGAAGTTCTCCAGCGACCGGACAATACGTGAATATGCCAAGGAAATCTGGCAGGTTATTCCACGCCAGGATTGGTGTATGAGTCCTAAGTAGTATGAATATTAGAGGTTAAAACTCCCCGTGATGTTTTGAAAACATCACGGGGAGTTTTTTTAGGCCTGCCTTCCATGCTGAATAATCCATGAAGACTTTTTGCGTACGCTTTAGGGGAAAGTTACTAGATTGAAAATAGTTCGTATATTTTATATGTAATTTTGATCCTGAAGTTGTTCCTGTTTCGAAAGGTAAAAGCACATGAAACCATCCCGCCAGCTGGCCGGAAGCCTTGGGGCTGTTTCGGCCTTTCTTCTTTGGGGGTTGCTGCCCCTGTATTGGAAACCGCTGCAACACATTCCGGCCTATGAAATTCTTTGTCACCGTATTGTCTGGTCCATGGTGGTCACTGTTGCAGCCCTGGTGCTCATGGGGCGGTTCAAGGAAGTAATTGCCGCATTGCGTAACGGCCGGATAATACGCATGCTGTTGTTGTCCGCCTCGTTGATCACCGCCAACTGGTTTCTGTATATCTGGGCTGTCACCCACAATTTTGTCCTGGAGACTTCGCTCGGGTATTATATTACGCCTCTGGTCAATGCGCTGCTGGGCATGCTTTTTCTGCGCGAACGGTTGGATCGGTTTCAGATTGTCGCGGTCACCCTGGCGACTACCGGGGTTTTGAACCAATTGATCGGCTATACGGGGTTTCCCTGGGTGGCTCTGGTTCTGGCGGTTACGTTCGGGTCGTACGGTCTGGTCCGCAAGGTGGTTCAGGTGGAAGCCTTGCCCGGATTGTGCGTGGAAACCCTGATTGTCTCCATACCGGCCGGGCTGTATCTGGTATGGCTGGTCCTTGAGGGCACAAGCGCGCTGGGAGGCGTTTCTTTTGGAACGGACCTGCTGCTGTTGGGCAGCGGTCCGGCAACCACCATGCCCCTGGTGCTGTTCGCCTTTGCCGCCAGGCGGATTATGTTGACCACTTTGGGAATCTTTCAGTTCATCGCACCAAGTTGCGCTTTTTTGCTTGGGGTTTTTGTCTTCAAGGAACCGTTTACGTCCACTCATTTGGTGACTTTCGTGTTGATCTGGAGTGCCGTCGCAATCTATGCCTATGGCGCTGTTTATGCGGCGCGGCATCACAAACAGCGGATATGAGGCGAGAATGCGCTAATTGCCGAGCAGTTCTTTGCCTTGCTGGTAGTAGCGCTGCATTTCTGCTTCCGGGACCATACTGCCGCCCGTTCCCCAAACCAGAAACGCGGCTCCCTGGGGGGCGCGACTGGCCAGATGTTGTATGCCGTGCATGCCTGCCAGGGCCGAAGGTTCGAGAAACTGGCCTTCTGTGTCGGCCAGCAGGGCCAGGTAGCGATAGAGCATGGCATCGTCTACGGTGAACAGGCCGTCGATGACATGTTGCAGTTGTTTGCCCACGAATCCGGACGGACGGGCCACGGCAAGACCATCTGCGGCGGTGCGGTTGTCCAATCCGAAATCGCTCGCGCTTACGGCGTTGTGTTGCTTCGTCATGAGTCCGAGCAGCATGGCGGGTGCGTGGGTTGGTTCGGCAAAGTAGCAGCGTACTGCGTCGCCGAAAAGAAGCTTCAGCCCGAAGGAGACGCCGCCGGGGCCACCGCCCACGCCGCAGGGCAGGAAGACGAGAAGCGGATGACTTGCATCCACAGTGATTTCCTGTTGGCGCAATTGGACGGCCAACCGTTGGGCAGCCACGGCATAGCCCATGAACAGGTGCTTGGAGTTTTCGTCGTCCACAAAGTGACAAAGCGGATCCTGTGCGGCCTGCCTACGGCCTGCGTCCACAGCTTTGCTGTAATCCTGGGCGTATTCCACGACCTCCACGCCCTTTTCGCGCAGCAGTTGTTTTTTCCATTCGCGCGCATCTGCGGACATGTGCACGGTAACGGAGAATCCCAGTTGCGCTCCCATGATTCCTATGGAAAGGCCGAGGTTGCCCGTGGAGCCGACGGCAAGGGAGTAGCGCTGAAAAAAATGTTGAAATTGTGGCGTGTCAAGCTGTGCGTAATCATCAGACAAGGTAAGCATTCCGTTTTCCAGAGCCACTTTTTCCGCGTATTGCAATACCTCGTAGATACCACCCCGGGCTTTGATGGAGCCGGAAATGGGTAATTGGTGATCGCATTTCAATAGAAGGGGGCCGGGGAACGTCTGGTTCAGATGTCCTTCCAGAGCTTCCCGCATTTGTGGAATGTGCAGCAAAGGAGATTCAATGCGTCCGTGTTGAGGGGCTGTTTCCGGAAATACACGCGCGAGATAGGGAGCGAATCGATCCAGGCGCTCGGAAGCCTCACGGACGTCGGCTTCCCGAATGTCCAATGTGGGCAGTACGTCGGCAAAAGGGTGCAGATATGTGTTGGCCCAGAATACTTCACGGCAGTCCATGATGTCCTTGAGCAGCGGCAAGTCATTTCGCCATTGGTCAAGGCGTTTGCCTGCTATCAGCTTTGAACGCATAGTAACTCCGCTTGCGGACGTGTGCCTAGTAATTCAAACGGGTAGAGTTTGTACCACTACTTGACTTTTTGTACCGAAATACTGCCATCTTTGAGAACAATCCAACGCAATTTGTCACCGTTTTTCAAGTCAAGCATCTTAACGATTTCTGCAGGAACAGTGATACGTCTTCGAGACCCTCTTATTGTTATTCCTGTGTCCTTTACACAGATGATATTGTCTAGATCTATTTGCATTATAGTATAGTAAGTAAAAAAAGATAAAAGTACAGTTGCCACAAGTGTAGAAGATGTATGCTATATCGCCTTATTCAGTGTTTTTACAAAAATAATCGAAAGCGACAGTATCCGCAAGCCTCAAAAAGGGGTATGTGTCTGTTTCGACATAGCTCAACTGTCGGACGCTCTGACAGAAAAATCAGGTGGACATCGTTTATCGCCCCTGGAAAAGTCATGTTATGCAGACAACTGTGACAATTTTATAGCCCGCAGGAGCTTATGGGAAAAACTGCAGACAGCGTTCTGATTGGAGAGAAAAATTTTGCCTTTGTTTGATGTAAAGGGTAAAGCTCAAATCCGGACTTGATGTTGAAAAAAACAACTGGTATCAATGACCGCTTGATTTTACGAAGACAATCGTTTTCATAACTTGTTTAGGAGGTTTCATGTTTTTTGAAAGCTTGGCTTACGCGATGGCCCCGCCGGCAGGTGGAGCGGAAGGCGGAAATCCGTTGACCGCCTTGATGCCTTTGGTTTTGATGTTCGTCATTTTTTATTTTCTGCTTATTCGTCCGCAGCAAAAAAAGGCCAAACAGCATAAAGAATTGCTGCAGGGGTTGAAACGGGGCGACCATGTTCTGACCAGCGGCGGGTTGTACGGCAGAATCGTAGATGTAAAAGATGACGTGCTGTCGGTGGATTTGGGAAATGATATGGTCGTCAAGATCAATCGCTCCTTCATTTCCACTGTTCCGGATGCGCCCAAAGAGTCCAAAAAGGACAAGAGCAAATCCGAAAGCAAATAGCATTGTATCGTGTCCAAACGCCTGGAAAGGCGTTTTTTCTTTGGCATACTCGCGCCGGTGGCCGAATGGACCGTTTTTTTTATCATCTCTACTTCAGGCGTCTCCGCGTGTAAGAGGTTATTGTCATGAAAGGGAATTTACGTTGGCGTATTGCGCTGACGCTCCTGGTAGCAGTCTGGGGCGTTGTATACGCTCTTCCTTCAGTCATGCCGGAAGGGAAAGATACTTTTTTGAGTGGGGTGTTGCCGAATGACCGTATTCACCTGGGACTGGATCTTCAGGGCGGCATTCATCTGACTCTCGGGGTCGATATTGATAAGGCTCTGGACAATGCGTTGTCCCGTGCCGGTCAAAACATCAAGGCGGACGCCCGTGACGAGGGAATTCGCATTCTGCGCCCTACAGTTGGGAAAAGCGGCAAACTGCAATTCGTATTGCTGAAAGTGGACAATCAAACCAAGCTTGAAGGCCTTCTGAGTAAAAATTTTAAAGAATTGAATCAGGATAGCAAAGAAGGGCTGAAAGATGGCCGTATTCGTTATTCTCTCAGTTTCAAGAAAGAATACAAGAAGTACCTGGCGGATATGACCCTTGACCAGGCGATAAAAACAATCCGCAACCGTATTGACCAGTTTGGTGTGACCGAACCTGATATCCGCAAGCAGCAGGATTACCGAATCCAGGTCCAGCTGCCCGGCCTGAAAGATCCGGAACGCGCCATTCAGGTTCTTGGACAAACCGCTCATCTGGAATTCAAGATTGCCGACGATGAAGCCGACATGGCGCAGGCGCAGAAAGGCGTTCTCCCTCCTGGGGATGAGCTGTCCTACATCCATAAGGCAAATCCTGATGGTACCGAAACCAAGACCCCTATTGTCCTGCGTGCTGACGCCGTGATGACTGGTGAAAACATCGCGGATGCCAACACCAGCTTCAATAGTTTCAACCAGCCCTATGTCACGTTGACCTTCGACAGCAAAGGCGCACGTGATTTCGACCGGATTACGGGAGAAAACGTCAAAAAGCGTATGGCCATCGTGCTTGACGGCAAAGTTTATTCCGCTCCCACGATTCAGGAACGGATCATGGGCGGTCGCGCCAGCATCACGGGGCATTTCACTGTGGAGGAAGCTCGCGATCTGGCCATCGTGTTGCGCGCGGGTGCGTTGCCCGCCCCGGTCAAAGTGCTGGAAGAACGCAGTGTCGGTCCTTCCCTGGGGCAGGAATCCATCGACAAAGGCATTTACGCCGCTCTCACCGGTGGCGTTATTGTTGTGCTGTTCATGGCTGTTTACTACTCCTTTGCCGGAATTGTGGCGGACATTGTCCTGGTTTTCAACATTCTGCTGATCATGGCCGGGCTGGCATCCTTTGGCGCTACGCTGACCCTGCCCGGCATTGCCGGCATCATTTTGACCATTGGTATGGCTGTTGACGCCAACGTGCTCATTTTCGAACGTATCCGGGAAGAGCTGCGCAGAGGCATGTCCGTCCGCGAGGCTTTGAACGAAGGATACTCAAGGGCTACGTTAACCATTCTTGACGCCAACCTGACAACCATCATTGCGGCCGTCATTCTTTATCAATTCGGTACGGGGCCCATCCGGGGATTCGCAGTTACCCTGAGCCTGGGTATCCTCGCCTCCATGTTCACGGCTATTTTTGTCTCGCGCATCCTCTTCGATCTTTGGATCGGACGCAGGCAACAAGTCAAATTGAGCATCTAGCACCGGGCACGTTTAAACAGGAGCTATATCGATGGGACTGCGTATAATAAAAGAGAATACAAACTTTAACTTTGTCGGTATTCGCAAAGCCGCTTTTGTGTTTTCCGGTGTGCTTATTCTGCTCGGAGTCATTTCTCTGGCGGTCAAAGGCGGCCCCCGTTACGGCATTGATTTTGCCGGCGGCATCATGGTCCAGGTATCCTTCAAAAAGGACGCCACACTGGAGCAGGTACAAAAAGATCTGAAAGAACTGAAGCTTCCGGGCTTTTTGGTGCAGCGCTTCGGCATGGAAGCGGACAACGAATATCTTATCCGCATTTCAGCTTCGGACGTGCCAACCGAACAGGTGCGCGAACAGATCACCTCCACCCTGGAAAAAACTGTCGGAAAAGACGGTTTCACCATCCAGCGCCTGGAGATGGTCGGCCCAAAGGTCGGTGCGGACCTGCGTACCAAGGCTTTGGAAGCCATGTTCTACGCCGTACTGCTGATTACCATCTACATCTCGGGGCGCTTTGAATACCGTTGGTGGGCGGCCGGATTCATGGCCGGCGGCCTGGCCCTGGCCATGTACGTGCTCGGACAATTCCTGAGCATGAGTTACTTGACGGTAGCGGCCATGCTCATCTCTCTGGGCCTCTGCTGGTATCTCCGACTGAATTACGCGCTAGGCGCAGTTGTGGCGTTGGTACACGATGTTCTTATCACCGTGGGCGTTTTTTCGCTTCTGAACAAGGAATTCGATCTGACCATTGTCGCCGCGTTGTTGACCATCATCGGTTACTCGCTCAACGACACTATCATCGTCTTTGATCGGATTCGTGAAAATCTGCGCTCCAAACTGAACAAGAAACTTTCGTTCGGCGAGATCATCAATTCCAGCGTCAACCAGACCCTGAGCAGAACGATCATGACTTCGTTGACCACTTTGCTCGTTGTCCTCTGCCTTTTTGTATTCGGCGGCGGCGTTATTCACGACTTTGCGTTTGCTTTGCTCATCGGCATCGGCGTTGGTACGTACTCTTCCGTTTTCGTGGCCAGCCCCATCCTGCTGGCTCTCGTTCCCAAAGAGGAAATTGAGGAAGCCAAGGCTGCAGCCGTCTGAGTTGCATGTATTTATCGATTCTAAAAGCCGCCTTCGGGCGGCTTTTTTATTACCGAACCGCTTCTTTTCTTATACAAGAGTGATTCTTACCGTATCCGCTGAGGCCGTTATGATGCGTCCGCTGTGGATAGGGAGTTTGCCGTTTTTTTGCTCGCTCCACGATGAACATATGTTTGACTTCATGTCCGGTTGGCTTTGAGGAAGGGGAGCACGAGAAAGCGTCTGAAGGCAATCGATTGGGAAATAGCTGTGCATTGAGATTGGCTGCAGGATTCATATGAATCCTGCAGCCAATGTGGTCTGTTAAGGAATTAGAGTATCTTAATCTTGACGAGCCTTGTTTCAAGGCGAAAATGGTTTAGAACTCAGCCATGAAGGCCTTGTACTTTTCGGTCAGTACGACAATATCGACTGCGTAGGCAATATAGCGGAAACCCTGCGAAATCCTTAGCTTGGCGTCTTCCGCATTACGTACGTAGATACCTGTGCACATATTCGCTTTGTTGCAGACGTCCGCGAAATGTTCAATTGCTCTCTTGACCTGCGGGTGGTCTAGCTCACCAGGGTAGCCGAGCGAGACGGACAGGTCATAGGGCCCCAGAAAGATGCAATCCAGTCCGGGTACTTTGACTGCATCGGGGAGGATGTCCAGAAAGGCCTTTGTTTCGCAATGGACGATGGTCAGAACTACATCATTGGCCTTTTTTAAATATTCGTCAAAGTGCTTGCCGTAACCGGTTGCCCGCGTGGGGGCCACGCCACGTACTCCCAGAGGAGGGTATTTGCAATAACTTACAGCCTGTTCCACTTCTTTCACGGTGTCGATCTGTGGGATTTCCACCCCGCAGGCACCCTGGTCCAGCGCCCGCAGGACAAGTGCGCGGTTCAGCATCCGGGGCCTGATGATCAGGGATAGATCGCTGGCATCACCGCCGCGAAGCATATCTTCCACAAGTTCATCGTCGAAAGCGGCGTGTTCCAGATCAATTATGCCGAAATCCAAGCCAGAGTTGGAGAGAATTTCAGGAACACAGGCGGCCGACATATTGATAAAACTGCCGAACACTGGGCCTTTTTTGAGTTTTTCTTTCAATATGTTTTGTAACATGAAGATACGTCCTTTAGGTTTATGTATTATAATGCGCAGCAGGCAGGCATCTCAGGCCGGACGCGCGTAAGGGGCGCCACCTTGCGCGCGACAAAGCGTGCTATACCTTCGCCTTGCCGATGACCTCGCGGTTAACCACATTGTAGGCTTCGCCTCCGGAGAGAAAGTGAATTGCGGTCTCCCCGGCCATGCGTTTCAGAGCTTCAAAAGATTCATACGAACGGTAAGCGATGTGAGGCGTCAGAATGACGTTTTCGCGGCCAAAGAGTTTACCGCAGAGTTCTTTGGGGGGTTCTTCTTCAAGAACATCCAGGGCCACTCCGGCGAGCTTGCCGCTCTCTAAGGCGCGGATAACGGCCTCGGTGTCTATGAGCACGCCACGAGCGGTGTTCACCACAAACAGGCCGTCTTTGGCTTTGGCCAGATTAGCATCGTTGACCACGTGAATGGTTTCCGGCGTGGCAGGAGCCATGACCGCCAGGACATCCGATTCTTTAAACAGGGTATCGAGATCCACTTTTTGGGCGCCGGTTTCGGCAAAAAAGTTGTCCGGCAGAAATGGATCGTAAGCCAGCAGCGTATAGCCAAGAACTTTGGCAAATTCCCCGAGTTTTCTGGCGATGCGTCCATAGCCCAGCAATCCGAGCTTGCGCAGGGATACGCGGCGCATGGTGTAGCCCTCGTCTTCGTTCCAGACTCCGGCATGCACCCGGTTGTTGTAAAATGTAATTTTGCGTTCCAGGGCGAGAATGCTGCCGAGGGCGTGAATGGCGACTTCTTCAACACCGTAGTCAGGCACGTTGCAAGCGTAGATGCCATTTTTGGTATGAGCTTCGAGGTCCAGGTTATCCACGCCAATGCCGCAACGGACTACCATACGCATTTTCGGTAAGTTAGAGAGCACCGAGTCATCCAGCTTTACATAGATGCACAGGCATGCGTCTGCGTCCTGGGCCTTAACAACAACTTCTTCGGGGTTTTTGCAGTCCAGTACGTCAAAGGCGATTCCTTTGGCTTCACACAACCTGGCGACTTCAGCGTACGCACCTTCCGGGTAATGATGGCCGTCGAGAACAACGATTTTTTTCATATCTTGATCCTTCTCTATTGGTTATCGGGCGTTGAGCAGCTGCACCAGGAAGAGCGAGAGCTGCGGGAATATGACAATGAGTCCCAAAGCCAGCAGCATGACTGCGATCCAGGGCAGGATGGCTTTGGACATTTCGTCCAGGGATATGTCCGCTATGCCGCATGTGACGAAGAGGTTGACTCCTAAAGGAGGCGTAATGAATCCGATGGCCAGGTTCGCCACCATCATGATGCCGAAATGGATGGCATTTATCTGAACGCCCAGCATTACGGGCAGCAGAATGGGAGCGAGGATGATGATGGCCGCCAGGGTTTCCATAATGCAGCCCACAAAGAGCAGGAGCAGCATGACCAGCAGCATGACCATCAGAGGCGTGCCGGAAAAGGCGGAGATGCTCTGGGCAAGCGTATCGGGTACGCGGTTGATTGTGAGAATGCGGCCGAAAGCCGTGGCCGTGCCGATGATGATCAGAATGGTCGCCGTGGTGAGCGCGCTACGTGAGAAAATCTTGGGGATGTCTTTCCAGTGCAGGTCCTTGTAGATGAACATGCCCACGACCAATCCATAAATAACGGCGATTGCTGCGGCCTCGGTGGGGGTGAACACGCCCGAGTATATGCCGCCAAGGATGACCACCGGCACCAGCAATGCCCATTTCGCATCCCATAGGATAGCGAGTCGTTTTGACCAGGGCACGGTTTGGTCTGCGTTTCGGTAGCCCCTCTTTTTGGAGTAAAGCCAGGCCCAGCCCATGAGCAGGCCCCCGATGAGCATGCCGGGGATGATGCCGCCGATAAACATGTCTGAAATGGAGCGATTGACTGCCACAGCGTAGATAACCATGGGAATACTGGGCGGGATGATAACTCCGATGGCCCCGGCGGTGGCAATCAGTCCGCAGACGAAGCGTTTGTCGTACCCCTGGCGCAGCATTTCCGGTACCATGATACCGCCGATGGCGGCCACAGTGGCAGGACCGGAACCGGAGATGGCGGCGAAAAACATGCAGCCGAGAATGGTCACTAGTGCCATGCCGCCGGTCAGGGAACCGACAAAGGCATTGGCAGCGCCAAGCAGTCTGTGTGAAATGCCTCCCGTACCCATCAATTCGCCGGCCAGAATAAAAAATGGTACGGCCATCAACGGAAAGGAATCCAATCCGGTGGTCATGCTTTGGGCCAAATACCGGAAACTTACAACGTCCGAATGCGCAATGGCTGCCAGGGCCGAGAGCCCCAGCGAAATGCCGATGGGAACGCGCAGCAGCAGGCAGACAATAAGGGCTAAGAAAAGAACAAGTGTTGTCATAAAGACTCCGATTTACGCTTTTCTATTGTACTTCACTAAAATTGTCCCGATACATCAGGGAAATTTTATTTGCTATGGATTGAATTAATCGAATGCAGACAAGGGTAAAACCAGCAGGAAGTGCGCAGTAAACAAACTTCATAGGAATTTCCAGTGCAGGAGTTGATTGTCCGGTAATTCCAATGCGCCTTACAATTTCACTGCCATAGAATACTATCAAAACCGCAAAGAACATAAAGAGGAGATCTGCAACTATTGATAGAACTGCTGCTTTTTTCGGTGAGAGAAATGTATTTAAAATATCAATGCTTATATGACGATTCTTTTTAACACCATAACTAATGCCAATGTTGACCATCCAAATGAACATGTATCTTGCCAGTTCTTCAGACCAGGAAAGGGAATCCTGCATTACGTACCGCATTATGACTTGCAGTCCGACGAGAAACGTCATGCCACCCAGCAAGATGATGACGATAACTTCCTCAAGATAGGTATCCAGCAATTTCAAAAAACGCATGACTTCCTCCATCCGTGCCGGAGCGGCCGCTCCGGCACGATGACGGTTGACTGACTCTTAATTTGACAGTCCCCAATTATGGCAACGACAAACTGATGCCGTGCTAATTTGTCAGCACCGTCTTTTTGAAGATGTCCACAATTTCGGGGGAGACCCGTTCTTCCGCCATTTTCAGCGCGGGTTCGATGGCGATCCGGAAAGTGGCACGTTCTTCAGGCGTAAGATCAGTGGCTTCGATACCGCTGGCCAGAATGCCTTCGCGGCATTTGTCTTCGAGTTTCACGGCAATCCCGCGCTGGTATTCGCGCATTTCCTTGGCGGTCGTGAGGACGATCTCTTTTTCTTCAGGGCTCAGGCTTTCCAGGAATTCCTTGTTGATGACCGGGATATAGGCGGTGAAGATGTGGTGCGTGTCGGAGATGTATTTTTGCACTTCATAGAATTTGCAGTTGTAGATCAGTGCATAAGGATTTTCCTGGCCGTCCACCGTGCCCTGTTGTAGCGCGGTGAACACTTCGCCGAAAGACATGGGGGTGGGGTTTGCGCCCAGGGCTTTCCAAGCCGCCATGTGGATGGGATTTTCCATGGTCCGAAGTTTAATGCCTTCCAGATCTTTGGCCACATGTATGGGGCGTTTGTTGTTGGTGATATTACGGAAACCATTTTCCCAGAAGCCCAGGTTCACGATGCCCTTTGTCTCCATTTTTTTATCCAAAGCTTGTCCGAGCGGCCCGTCCAGGGCTTTCCAGACATCTTCTCTTGATCCAAAGGTGAAAGGAACGTCCAAGATGAACAAATCAGACACGAAAGCGGCCAGGGGTGAGCTTGAGCCTGAGCAGCAGGCGAGGTCGCCGAGCATAACCGCTTCATACAATTCGCGGTCATTGCCCAGGGAGGCGTTGGGATAAATTTCGACCTTCAGGTTTCCGTTGGAGCGTGCTTCGACTTTTTCTTTAAAAAAGGTCCAGGCAAGATGCATAGCGTCTGTAACTGGAGTGGCATGGCCGACTTTGATGACTTTTTTCGCGTAAGCCGTCTGAACGGTTACGGTGAGAAATAAGGCGCATACCAGAAGTGACAAAATGTTAGTCGCTTTCATCAGGTTCTCCTTAAGGGCATTTGGGACATTAAACAGAGTCCGCCGGAATGTATCAGCGGACACGGGCCTTACGACAATTCAACTTGTAATCAACGACCTCAGTAATTTGATGAGCCGTTTTTTCAACTGTTCAGCAGCCGCTTTTTCCTTTTCACTCAGGGGCATCCGAATGGTCCCATGAGAAAAAAACTGATTTCGAAACCGGGTTTGCATCACATAGAAAATAGCGGCGCCGAACATCATGCTGCTGGTTGACGGGATTCTCCGTACACTTAACGCGAAGCGGAGCGAACACCCAGACTGTGGGAAATCTGCTTGGAAACTTCCATGAGTTTTTCCGCGAGTTCTTCCATGCGATGATAGGGCACTTGGTTTGACGGACCTGCGACGCTCAAAGATATGGGCGGTCCTTCCAGTCCGTAAACGGGAGTGCCCACACAGCGCGTGCCTGGTTCGGCTTCTTCATCGTCAGTTGTCCAGCCCCTGAGCCTGGCTTCCTCAATATGCTGTGAGAAGGCTTCGCGAGTGCTGATAGACTTGGGCGTGTCTTCATGCAGTGGCAAGGTTTTGATAAGTTCAGCGAAAAGTTCGGGGCTGGCTGCAAGCAGCAGGCTTTTGCCCAAGGCCGAGGTATTGAGGGATACGCGCTTGCCTTCCCAAGATTTGACGATAATGGCCTGATCGCATTCGACCTTTGCCAGGTACACTCCCTCCGTACCCTCGAGAATTCCCAAATGGCTGGTTAGCTGGATGTCATTGGTCAGTTTACGCATCAAGGGCAAGGCCTCTTTTCGGACATCCAAATGTTGGATGGATAAGCCTCCCAGTTCGAAGAGTCGTAAACCAAGGGTGTAGCCGCCCTCGGTAGATAAGCGCAACAAACCATGGCTGACCAGGGTTTTGATGAGCATGTGGGCCGTGCTTTTAGGGAGATCGAGTTCCTTATGAATGGTGGTAAAACTGGATCCGGGGATGTGACCGACAAAATCAAGCACGGCCACTGCCCTGGAAATTGCCGGCACCTGGTCGGATTTTTTAGAATCTGTCATGGAATAGCCCTTAGTTCTTTATTTTGAATTTAGTTCAGAATATGGAACAAATTTTTTTACAACAAGACCAATACGACATCATTGGAAAGAATTATGTTCAGTATTCATAAATAGTGTTCCCAGAATAAATGAAAAATTGAAAAGTTCATTATATAGAACTAAGTTCTAATTTATGAACTCAGAAAAAACTAGAGAAGGTCTGTTCTTGTGTCAAGAAAAAAAACTGGTTTATAAAAAAGTACATCAACTGCGGTTAGCTAATTTTAATCCAGAGGGAGTGAAAAATTGTGTGAATTATTGCATTGCAGCTGCCGCCGTTCGGCTGCATCAGGCGGCAGCTGCGAAGGAATGGTCCTTGGTTTCAGTGAAGAGGTAATAGATTACAATTATTGCAATCTGTTAGCTCATTATAACGAATTCCGGAAGATCCGTTCCACCACTTGATCGTTCACGGGAATAGGCGCCAGGGGCAGGAGAATGTTGGACAAAGACGAGCTCATGGTCAGTTTGACCAGCTCAGGTATGTCGGTCTCAGTAAAGTATTCGGACATGCTTGTTTTCTGACCGACAGACGCACACCATTCCTTGAGGCCGTCGACACAGGCGTTGGCTTCGGCAGGAATTCCCTTGAGATCCGGGACGATGGGCGCGAGTACGTCGGCAACAGCCTCTGGGACGGCCGGATAGATTTCCTTGACCATTGCGGGCATGAGAATGCCCAGACCGTCGCCGTGGGTAACCTTGGCATTCAGGGTGCTCATGGCGTGTTCCATAGAGTGCGTAATGTGCAGAAGCCCGAGATCGAAACTGATGCCGGCAATCGCGGATGCGTACATCAGAAAGTACCTGGCAGTCAGGTTGCCGGGCTCGACAATAGCTTTGGGCAGATACGTGGCTACCAGGCCGATGGCCTGTTTGGCCAGGGCGAAGGAATAGGGATTGGTGCAGATGGTGGTAGCGGCTTCGAGCGAGTGGTTCAGGCTGTCGATGGAGGTCGAAATGGTCTGTTTAACCGGCATGGTGGCGGTCAGAGCAGGATCTTCAATGGTATAAGTGGCGTATATGTGCGGTGAGTTGATGGCGGGTTTGTCCTCGCCATCGGATTGGGCAACGGCAAAGGCATCACATTCGGATCCGGTGCCGTGGGAAGTGTTGATCAGGATGAGGGGAGTGGCTCCGGTGATGGGTTCGCCTTTCTCATAGAATTCAACCGCTTTTTTCCCGGGATGTTTCATGAGTACGGCCGCGGTTTTGGCCGTATCCATGGAACTTCCGCCACCGATGGCCAGAATGAAGTCCGCGTCCATTTCAAGGCCCGCGGCTGCGGCTTCTTCGCAATTGTCATAAGTGGGGTTGGGGCGAACTTTGTCGTAATGTTTCCAGGCAGTGGCGTATTTGTTCAGGGCAGGTTCAACCGTATCCCATGCGCCGCTGGCTTTGTAGGCGATATTGTCGGTGACAACAAGAATTTTTCCCTGGCCTTTGTTTGTCAAGCCCTCCAGAATTTCATTGACTTTCTGAACGGCACCCACACCGAAATACGTCACAGGGCGTGTAGGTTGCAGGACGAATATGTTGTTGATGTTTAGTTTTCCTTCCCAATTGCTCATAACACTCTCCATTTTGTATTGTTCGGAAGTTATTGAAAAGCTATCTGGGGCGGGACAATAGCGCGTTAGTCATCTCAGATCATAGGCTGCTCCTTGGTTCCGGTTATTTTCAAAAAGCGCTCAATGGCAGTTGAGCCACTTACTGGCAAAGCTGTTGTTTTGTGAACATCTGTTTTTTATTCGGTAAAATTTTTTTTTTGTCATCAGGGATTGTTTAAAAATCGTCCAATTGGCATTTGTTTGTTTTTCAAAGTCGAACTGGTGCAGTTCGCGACTTTTGAGCATGCTCGGCATAATATACAGACAGATGAAAGAAATAATGATTTGTTCGGTGTCGAGTTTAGTCGCAATCAGGCCGTGCTTTTTGCCGACATCGATAATTTCAGCAAGACTCTGCCTGTCTTTTGCCACTTCCCGGCGCATGCGTTCCCCCAGTTCCGGGTGCTCGAAATTGACGAAATCTGAAAAGTAGATAAGGGCAAGGCCCCGGTATTGTTTTAAAAGAGATATATAGGATAAGTAGATTTTTTCCAGTGCATCCAGTGCATTAGTTGAATTTTGACGTGCCTTGTCAATGCTATCCGTTCTCATTTCAAAGAGAAGGTCCAAAAGAGCGGACATGATTGCCGCTTTATTTTTGTAATGGCGATACAGCGAGGATGCTGTAACCCCGACTTCGGCAGCTACATTTCGTACTGTAAGTGCATTAACACCGCGAGTAATGATGATTTTTAAGGCAGCATCGATAATTTGTTCTTGGCGAACGCTTGTATGCAACTTAATAGTCATATTTTTTTAATATACGATGCTTTATAATTAGTAAAGAGGGGGACACCAATCAATTAGAAAAAAATCATGTGTAAAATCAGACTTAGTGCTGATAAATTATAATGAACATGTAAAGAAAGAATCCCAAAAAAATAATCGTTGTTTGTATCTTACTTTGATTATTGTATTTATTTTTGAAAATATCAGTATAAAATAAGCAGGATTATTTGTTTAAGTTTAAAAGTACACTATTTTTTACAAAATCGTAAAATACAAAAAGTTTTAAAGCGTGGAATTGTACGGAGTTATCTGGTTTGTATGAGATAGGAACAAGAATGATTCCTTCGTTTTTTGTTTGAGGGGGACCGTGGTTGTGCGGAGAATGCAAGCTGCTTCATAAAAGTTTTGCTGTTCAGGGCACGTATGTTCAAATGAAAAAAATTTACGTGGTACGTGTTTCAGAAAAATCATAGCTGGACAGATCGGTTCCGTTCATTTGCCAGAAGTCAATCTTTTCCTGTTTATTCGGCGCCAGAGCGGGTATCCATAGTACGTATTAGAAATGAGATTAAATAAAACCAAGAGAAAAGAGACTGGCTTCCAATTCCATTGTGCATTATGTTCACTAACAGCTGTATTTTGGACGAGATCAAGCAAGGAATGCGCAGCAGCGGATGGACCTGTTATTGTGTTATGATGGAGGATTGCGCGTATGAAAGTGGGAAAAACTGCGGGGCTCGTTGTCGGGGCCCTGTTTTTGGTGGCATTGATACTCTGGTCCGGCGGTTTTTTTGATACGGGGAAGATTCCTCCGGGACAGCTCGGCGGCAAAAGTTCTCTTGGCAAACCATTGCCCGGGGGCTATGCCGCTGTGCCCGTGGCTGAAAAGGTGATCACGGATTTTTATGAGGCCGTGGGTACGGTACGTCCGCGTACCGAGACCAAGGTGGAGGCGCAAGTGACGGCCAAAATCGAGGACGTACTCGTACGCGCGGGCGATCTGGTCAAAAAGGGGCAGCTATTGATCAAACTCGACAGCCGCGAATTACGTGCCCGGCTGGAGGAATCCCGGCAGGCGCTGCAATCGGCTGAAGCCTCCAAAGAGCAGGCGCGCCGCGCCATTGACGCCGCAAAAGCCGCCTACGACGATGCCAAGATTCAGTACCAGCGCATGCAGAATCTCTATGCACAGAAGGCCGTGGCCAAAAGCGAACTGGATTCGGACCGCGCGATCTTTTTACAGGCCGAGGCCGAGCACCAGCGCGCCGTGGAAGGTCTGACGGGTGCGGAAGCAGCCGTACGCAAAGCCAAACGGGTGGTGGAGCAGGCTGAGATCAATATGGATTACACTGAAATTAAAGCGCTGGAGGACGGCGAAGTTTCCAAGCGGTCGGCTGAACTCGGTGACTTGGCTTATCCAAACAAGTCGTTGCTGTATGTCCAGACCGGCGGGACCATGCGGCTGGAAGCACTCGTACGTGAAGGATTGATTAACAAGGTCAGGCCCGGCACCAAGCTTCCGGTTGTCATCACCGCCCTGGACAAGCGGGTGGAAGGAACCGTGGAGGAAGTGGTTCCCTCAGGTGATCCGCGAACGCGAACGTTTGTGGTCAAGGTCGGATTGCCTGATCTGCCCGGACTATATCCCGGCATGTTCGGCCGCCTGCTTGTACCCATGGGCGAACGCAAGACACTGGTGATCCCCAAGGCTGCGGTCAAGCGCGTGGGCCAGCTCGAGACAGTGGGGCTTGTCTCCCAAACCAAAAAAGGCCAGCGCGTTCGGACTATTTACGTACGTACGGGGTTGTCTCGGGGCGACCTGGTAGAAATCCTTGGTGGTCTGAAACCGGACGAAATCATCGCCACTCCCGCGGGTGCTGCGGACGGAGGAACGAACAATGCATCCTGATCGTCCGTCAGGTTTCATCGTCTCGGTGGTGGACGCCTTTCTCACAGGAAAGAACGCGTTTCTGTTTCTGATGTTCGCGTTATGCCTTGGCGCGGCTTCGATACTGCTGACGCCGCGCGAAGAAGAGCCGCAAATAGTGGTGCCCATGGCCGACGTCTACGTACAGGCCCCGGGCGCCTCGGCCCAGGAAATCGAAAAACTTGTGGCTTCACCCCTGGAACGGATGCTTTGGCAGGTAGATGGGGTGGAGTACGTGTATTCGACGTCACGGCGCAACAGTGCGCTGGTCACTGTGCGGTTTTATGTGGGTGAAGACAGGGAAAACTCGCTGCTCAAACTGCACAACGCGATCATGAAGAATACGGACCTTGCGCCGTCCATTGTATCCAGCTGGGTAGTCAAGCCCGTGGAGATCGACGATGTGCCCATCGTCATGCTGACCTTGTATTCGGACCGCTACGATGACCACGAGCTGCGGCGTATGGCAGAGGAGCTGTTCCAGCGCCTGGCCGCCGTAGAGGACGTCTCGCAGGTCAGCATTGTGGGCGGACGCTCGCGTGAGGTGCGTGTGGAGTTGCAACCCGAGCGCATGTCCGGGCTGCATGTTTCGCCTGTGGAGATCATTGATGCCCTGCAGTCGGCCGATGCTTCGGTCACGGCCGGAAGCCTGGATGCGCACAACAACGAATTTGTTGTCACAGCGGATTCGTTTCTGCGTTCGGCTGATGAAGTGGCGGATCTGGTGGTGGGCGTATTTGACGATAAACCGGTGTATCTGCGCGACGTAGCCAAGGTTTTTGATGGTCCGGAGGAACGAAGCACCTATTCGCGCATCCGTTTTTCTGAGCGCAAATTGCAGGAAAGCGGAGGAAAGCTGCGTCATGAAGGCTACAGCGCGGTCACCCTGGCGCTGGCTAAGAAAAAAGGCACCAATGCCGTCAACGTGGCGGATAATATTGTCTCTGAAATGGATAAATTGCGTCAGGAGGTGCTGCCGGACGGCGTGCGGGTGGAGGTGACACGCAATTATGGAGAAACCGCTCAGACCAAGGTCAGCGAGCTGTTCAGTTCGCTCTTTTTCGCCATTCTGACCGTGGTGGTGCTGCTGGCAATGACTCTGGGCTGGCGCGAGGCGCTGGTTGTGGCCATGGCCGTGCCCGTGAGTTTTTCCCTGGCCTTGTTCGTCAACTACCTTTTCGGCTACACCATCAACCGTGTGACCCTGTTCGCCTTGATTCTGTCGCTGGGGCTGGTGGTGGATGATCCCATCACCAATGTGGACAACATCCAGCGCCATATCCTGGCCGGAAAACGCAATGCCCTGAACGCCACACTGTACGCGGTCAAAGAGGTGTTGCCGCCGGTGATCATGTCTACGCTGGCCATTATCATCTCGTTCACGCCCATGTTTTTCATTACAGGCATGATGGGACCCTACATGGCGCCGATGGCGGCCAACGTGCCTCTGACAGTATCCTTTTCCACGGTATGTGCCCTGACCATCGTGCCCTGGCTGAGTTATTACCTGCTGCGGGGTAAAGCCGGGCAGGGTAGTACGGGCGGAAGCATGGACGCGAACGGGCAAAACTTGTCTCAGGATACGCACCACGGCATGCTCTCGCGTGTGTATCGTGGAATTCTTTCGCCATTTCTGGAATCCGGCTGGTGGCGCGTGTTGTTGGGAGTGGTCGTCGTGGTGCTTCTGGTCCTGGCAAGTTCGCTGGCTCTGATGCGCCAGGTCCCTCTGAAAATGCTGCCCTTTGACAACAAGAACGAATTCCAGCTCGTACTTGATATGGACGCGGGCACGAACCTGGAGGCCATGGACCGCAGCGTACGGGCTTTTGAGGATTATCTGGCCACGGTGCCGGAGGTAAACAATTTCGTCTCATTTGTAGGAGACGCCTCGCCCATGGATTTCAACGGCATGGTCCGTCATTACTATCTGCGCGACGGAGGCAACCAGGCGGACATTCGCGTCAATCTGGTGAACAAAGAACAGCGCGAACAGCAGAGCCACGCCATTATTCTGCGTTTGCGCAATGACCTGCAGGCCATTGCCGCGCGCTATGGGACGCGCTTGAAAATCGTCGAGGTGCCGCCAGGGCCTCCTGTTCTGTCAACCATCACAGCAGAGGTTTATGGAACGCCAGACCGGACCTACGGACAGCTGATTGATTCGGCCAAACATCTGCAGGGGTTGATGCGCGAGGAACCAGGCGTACGGGATATCGATGTTTCGTATGAGGCCGGGCGCGAGCGGATTAATTTTGTTCCTGATAAGGAAAAGGCCGCATTGCACGGCGTGAGCACTGAAAATATCGTCACTGCCCTGGCTCTGGCTGTGGGCGGCGAGATTCCGGCCAAGGTACATTATCCGAACGAACGCCAGCCTTTGGTGGTGCGTTTGATCGCTCCCCGTGACAAACGTTCGAGTATCGCGGCCCTGACGCAGATTCCGGTAAAGAGCGATACGGGCAATATGGTGCCTTTAGGCGAATTGGGCAGGTTTGAAACCATTCCGGAAGACCAGCCCATTTACCACAAAAATCTGCATCGCGTGGTGTACGTATACGCGGAAATGGCCGGACGCGCTCCAGGAGAGGCTATTCTGGATATGCAATCGCAGCTGAAGAGCAAACCGCTGCCTCCGGACACCTCAGTGGAGTGGGCCGGAGAAGGCGAATGGAAGATTACGCTTCGGGTCTTTCGAGATCTGGGGCTGGCCTTCGGCGCGGCCATGTTGGGTATTTACATTCTGCTGATCATTCAGACCAACTCTTTCGCGCTACCCTTGCTGATCATGATGGCCATCCCTTTGACGCTGCTGGGCATCATGCCCGGGTTCTGGCTTCTGAACCTGTTCTTTACTGAACAGGTGGGCGGCTATGGCGATCCGGTCTTTTTCACGGCCACGAGCATGATCGGCATGATTGCCTTGGGCGGCATCGTCATCCGCAATTCGCTGGTGCTTATCGAGTTCATTGAAGACGCCCGCAGGCAGGGCTTAGCCTTGAAGGAAGCTATCCTGCAAAGCGGGGTCGTACGTATGCGGCCCATTGTGCTCACGGCGCTGACCACGGCCATGGGCGCCTGGCCAATCACCCTGGACCCGATCTTTTCGGGCTTGGCCTGGGCTTTGATCTTTGGGTTGTTCGCCTCGACCCTGTTCACTCTGGTGATTATTCCCGTGGCATATTATGCGGCGCAGCGCCGTTCGGATGCCGTGGAAACATCATAATGAAAAAGGCGGCGCTCTCTTTCTGCCACGAGAGCGCCGCCTGAATATTTCGTGCATTTTTGACGCAACTCAGCAAACGCCTTTTTCGCGTAAAAAAGCGCCCAACTCCTTGTCCGTACCGTTGATGTGCTCCATCCACCAGTCCGTCAGCCAGTCCAGCAGTTCGGCGGTCAACTCTTCTTTTTTGTCCGTATATTGAAACAAGGCGGCGATGGCGCGCCTGGTAAAATAATCGTGCTGGGTCAAATGGGCTTCACGTCCGTCATACTTGTATACGTCCATTAGTTCTTTTTCCGTTTTGAAATGATAGCTGGCGTAGTCGTTGATCTCTTGAATGATACGTTCAAGTATGTTGCGCTCTTTGGCGTCCATATAGGCGTAATACAATTCATTTATCAGTAAAGTGAGTTTTTCGTGCTGGTCGTCAATATCCTTGATGCCGATATGCATGTTCGTGTTCCATGGAATAGCAGGCATAAACGCTCCTTATCAACGCATGATGGTGATTTGATTGCAATGCTACACAAACTAGACTGATGAAAGTAAGGCGTCAAGCGGTTCCTGGTGGTTGTTAGTTTTTAGTCTGTATTTTTAGCCTGTTATCAAAAAAATGCGGAAAGCCTACTTGAACAGGTTGTATATTTTTGCTACGCACTCCACCACAGATCAGTAACTTTGGAGCAGATGCCAAACGACTTTTTTCCCTAGAGAAACGAGCCGGTCGTCTTTAACTGCGGTCCTTTCGGCAAATGCCAGGATGTGCAGCGTATGTATTTTTCCGCTTCTGTTACTGTTAACTTCAACCAGGGAAGAAAAAAATGGGTGTCTACATTGGGCTGGATGATACGGACGGCAAGACGAGTGCCATGGGTACAGGACGTCTTGCGCGTATGCTGGCGGCAAAGTTTGCGGACCGGGCTGAAATTTGGGGAGTATTGCGGCATCAATTGCCGAAAATGGACGTGATTCCATATACGTCCAACAACAGTTCGGCATGCATAGTTCTGCGCCCGGCTGAAGGGCAATTGTCTCTTGAAGAAGTCTTGGAAATAGCTTCAAATCATATCCTCCAATATGCGTCGGAGGAAGGCGACCCAGGACTTTGTGTATTGGACGAGAGAGAACTCGGGGCTGAGCTATTGAATTTTTCCGTACTTTCTACAGGCAGACTGATGCGGCAGAAAGATGCGCTGGATGTTGTCAAAAAGAATCGTTTGCTCGGCCTGGGGGGCACCAATGACGGTATCATAGGAGCAGCAGCTGCGGTTGGTCTGACCAAATACGGCTGGTGCGGACGTTTTATCGAATACGGTCCGCTCCGGACCAGCGCCCAGCCCGAGTCCATTGGACAGATACAAAATATGGGCATCAGAGTGCTTTCTGTGGACAGGGATCCGGCTGTACCTTTGTCCGAAGACCTGCTGGTGGGAGAAAAGTGGATTCGCCCCTCTCTCTGGAATGGCGAACCCGTTCTGCAGGTAGTGCGGGATGCGCCCGGATCCTGGCGTACGGCGCATAGCAAACGAAAAGATGCGGCCGCCTGAAATTTACGGCAAACTTCCAAGCCGTATTCCGTATGCGATCCAAAAGCATAGTCAGATCAAAAAAACCGCTGGTAATGTTACCAGCGGTTTGTATGCTTCAGTGGAAAGCGCTCTTTAATGCTTGTAAATTTTGTCGGTCAGTTTGAATGCCGGTAGTTTGCGACAAAACGCATCATCAGTTCTGCCTGCCGTTCGAGGTAATCGATCCAGGATTCCAATACTTCGCGTCCGGTATCGGTGATGCTGTAGCTGCGTTTCGCAGGGCCGGTTCCTTCGGACTCCCATTCCGACTGCAGCAACCCCTCTTCCTCCATTTGCCTGAGATGGCGGTAGATGACCCCGGGAGGAACTTCCCCTTGAATAAAACCGTATTGGGCAATGGCAGCGGTCAATCCATAGCCATGCAAAGGACCTTTCAGAAGAGCCATCAGAATGGACGGTTGGAAGTAGCGTTCCAGTTTGCCGGAACCAGGCTGTTTTTTCATGATTCTATCCTCATGAGAACAGAGCTGTCTCAAATTTATTCTTAAGATATTACATGGTCATTGCAGACATAGCAGAAGCAACTGTATACGGCATTGACGTACGAGAAGTAAAGAGCAGAAGATCATGCCCAAAATAATTGTGGCAGGTGCTGCAAGGAAGGTCAAGCTGGAAAGATGGTCAGCTATAGAGAACTGGAAAAAAATCAATCATTCGATACGGTGATTGGCTTGCAGAGCTCAGCTAAAAATGAGATTAACAAATGTGTCTTGACCTTCGGGTCACAACTGGATGGACTTATTCCACTAATTATAAGGTGCTAAGTATGAATGCCGATTTGTTTCCGTCGCTCCGCGGCAGAATGGAATACTTTTGCCTCGGATGTGGGGCGCGGTTTTCCGCCGATGAGCTTTATTATACGTGTCCCGACTGTGGCGGCGTTTTTTTGCTCGAAAATCTTGATTTTGACGACCTGGCGCACAAATCAGGAGAATACTGGCGCGAGCTGTTCGATACGCGCGCAGCGGCCAAAAAAAGCGCATTGCGCGGCGTATTCCGTTACTACGAACTCATGGCTCCCGTGCTGGACGAGTCCGACATCGTCTATCTTGGTGAAGCACATACGCCTATCATTGCCTCTTCACCTGCGTTGCGAAAACATATCGGGCAGGATGTCAGTTATAAAAATGACGGCCAGAATCCTAGCGCTTCCTTTAAGGATCGAGGAATGGCATGTGCTTTCAGCTACTTGAAGGCCATGGTCAGGATACACGGTTGGAACGAGGTTCTCACCGTGTGTGCTTCCACCGGCGATACGTCGGCTGCTGCGGCACTTTACGCGGCCTATGTCGGCGAACCGTTGAAGTCGGTGGTGATACTTCCCCAGGGTAAAGTGACACCGCAACAGCTCTCCCAGCCTTTGGGAAGCGGTGCTCTGGTGCTGGAGGTGCCTGGAGTCTTTGACGATTGCATGAAAGTAGTTGAACATCTTGCGGATAATTACCGCGTTGCCCTGCTCAATTCCAAAAACGCCTGGCGTATTTTGGGGCAGGAATCCTATGCCTTTGAAGTCGCCCAATGGTATGACTGGGATCTTGACGGCAAATGTGTGTTTGTGCCTATCGGCAACGCCGGCAACATCACCGCCATAATGTCCGGTTTTCTCAAACTGAAACGGTTGCGGATCATTTCCAGCCTGCCGCGAATTTTCGGCGTGCAGTCGGAACATGCCGATCCGGTCTATAAATACTATGCGGTGAGTGATCCTGCAAAGCGGGCCTACGCCCCCGTATCGGTTACACCAAGCGTGGCTCAGGCCGCAATGATCGGCAATCCGGTTTCTTTTCCCCGTGTGAAATTCTTTGCGGACAAGTACGAGGAACTCGGCGGTTCGGGCTCCTTCCAGGTACTGCAGGTTACGGAACAGGCAATCATGGAAGGAATGCTGCTCGCCAACCGACACGGTCATATTGCCTGCACGCAGGGGGGCGAATGTTTGGCAGGCTTGCTGCGGGCCAAGGAACTTGGTCTGATAGGCAAAGGTGAACTTGCCGTGCTGGACGCCACGGCACACAGCCTCAAATTTGCGGACTTTCAAAGCATGTATTTCAACAATGCGTTTCCGCCGGAATATGAAGTCACGCCCAAAGACTCCTTGCGCAACAGTCCGGAGCTGCTTATTGCTCCTGAGCGGAAAAATGCGCTGTCCTCAGTCGACTATACAATTGAAGCCGCCAAGGCTGCAGCGGACAAGCTCGGATTGCGCCCCAAAGGTTAAGAACATGACCACCCGGGAGGCTTTTCACACCGTATCGTTGATAACGCGGAGTTTTCCCATGTTTTCATGGAGGGTAGGGTAGAGTCCGTGAAAGCGACCTATCATGCGTTCATCTGTCTCTTTTTTCTGGTGTTGTTTTTGGGGGTTCCCATTGCCACAGCGGACAAAAACTCCTGCCGGGTGCAGCTGACGCAAGAAGAGCGCGATTTTCTCAAGCAGCATTCTGTGATTATTCTGGGAACAGACAAAAATTGGTCTCCGTATGTAATTGTTTCGCAGGATGGCTCCTTAACCGGATATGATATTGATATACTGCATAAAATCAATACGCTGACCGGAGCCAACTTTCAGCTGCGTACGGGAAAATGGGCACAGATGCTCAAAATGGCCAAGGCGCGGATGATTGATGGGTTGAGTACGAGTACGGCTGTCGGCAGCCGTACATCTTTTCTGAATTTTTCAAATCCCTATACAAAAATCAGGAAACGGGTTGTCGTTCCACGCGGCAACCCCAAACATATTGAAACTGCTGATGACCTGGAAGGAAAAATAATTGTTGTTCAGGATGGAAACGCGAATTCAGAAAAAATTGCCCGTCTTTTCAAACCCTCCAAAGTGATAAAAGCTGCAAGTCCGCAGGCAATGCTCGACGCGCTTATTACGGGCAAAGCTGATGCGACCTTTGATCGTGGTACGTTCTTATATACGATACGGGAATACGGGGTACCTTTCATCCAGGTGGCTTTTTCGCTGCAAGAAGCTATGGAACTGGTTTTTTCTCTCCGCAATGACTGGCCCGAGGCCATGAGCATACTCAACAAAGGGCTTGCTGCCATTTCGGATAAAGAAAAACAGCAATTGACAAAAAAATGGTTTTCCATTGATGGAGATCAAGATCTCCAGGATAACAAAATTATACTGACGGAACAGGAAAGAACCTATCTGTCCACAATATCCTCCATTCCCATGTGTATAGATCCGAGCTGGATGCCCTATGAGGAGTTGAGCAGACAAGGAAAGCATGTGGGGCTGGTTGCGGACTTTATGGCCATTATTGCAGCACGCGTCGGCAAGCCGTTTCGGCTGGTGAAAACACGTAATTGGACGGAGTCGCTTCGATACGCGCAGGAGCGCAAGTGCGCCATCCTTCCTGGTGCCGTGCCGACTCCCAACCGTCGCGAATATCTTCATTTCAGCATCCCCTATGTTTCGTTCCCCCTGGTTGTGGCCACCGGACTGGACAAGGTGTTCATTGAAGATTTTGCCTCTGTTGCGGACCAGACATTTGCCATAGTCAGAGATTATGCCGCAATTGAGCTTTTAAAACAAAAATACCCACAGATGCATATCGTAGAAGTTGCCGATCCCTTTGCCGGCCTGAGCATGGTTCGCGAAAAGAAGGTCTTCGGCTATATCGATACGGTTGCTTCCATCGGTTATCAGTTTCAAGAGCATGGTGTGCTTGATGTCAAAATTTCGGGACAAATCGATGTGGACTACGACATTACCGTCGGGGTTCGCAGTGATGCTCCCGAGCTGCTTTCCATCATCAATAAAGCCATACTCTCTGTTTCTTCTGCTGAAAGGCAATCAATATTAAATCATTGGCTGGTTGTCCGTTTTGAAAAAGGGTTCGACTATTCTTTTTTCTGGAAGTTCGGTTCGGTAATTGCCGTCTTGTTGCTGTTGATTTTGTATCGCTATACAATCATTTCGCGGTATAACAGGCAGTTGTTATCCGTAAATGCGCAACTGGATACGTTATACAAAACCGACAGATTGACGGGAGTTTCCAACCGCCACGTACTTGACGAAGAGCTGGAAAAAGAACTTGCCAGGGCGGACAGATATGAGACGCCCTTTGCAGTGATCATGCTGGATATTGATAACTTCAAAAAGATCAACGACACCTTTGGCCACTACAGCGGCGATAGGGTGCTGCAGGAAATCGCAGGACTGCTCGTATCCAATGTGCGCAAGACCGATACCGTCGGACGTTGGGGAGGCGAGGAGTTCCTGATTATCTGTCCGCAGACGGACTTGTCCGGAGCAAAGCAATTGGCGGAACACTTGCGCACGCGGATAGAACATTTGGAGCTGAGCGACATTGCCGGAAGCGTGACAGCCAGTTTTGGTGTGGCGCCATACCTGAAAGACGACAGCAGCGAGACGCTCATTCAGCGAACCGATGCGGCATTGTACGGAGCCAAAGAGGCCTCCAGGAATTGTGTTATGGTCGCTGAAGTCAATACAAAACCGGCGGTGTGAGAATCCTAGCGCGACAGTTTCCCCAGCAGAAAAAAAACAAGCCCCGCTGCAGCCGCGTATACTCCGTAGTCCTGCAACAACAGCAAGCCGTTAAATACCATCACCTGATCGCTCTGAATTCCCAGTGTATCCGCCAAAGCAGCCTTGGCGGCGCAGTTGGGATGGAAGTGCATATAAAGTTTTGCTCCTGTTTCACCTAACACTCCCGCAACAACAGAAATTTTACCCAACAGTTCGAATCCGTTGACGCGTGCCATAACCGTAGTTCTACCAGGCTGCCATATAGTTTTGGATGTCGAATTTTCGTTTGCATCCGGCCGCGTTCATGAAGCGGATTTTACCGAATACCTGACGTTTTTTGAACGCGCGGTCGTGCAGTCCGCCTACGGACCAGAGCACACCCACATAACCGTTGGGATCGCGTCCGTCCAGGCCGTAGCCGTTGTTGAGCCAGAGTGCGACTTCCAGGGCCGTTTCCGGATCTGGAGTCCATTCGAGAATTTTTTTGGCCCAGTACATCCGCATATAGCCGTGGATGCAGCCGCTGGCGAGCAGTTGCCTCTGCGCCGCATTCCAGAGAGGATCATGCGTACGCGCCTGTACAAAAACATCACGGGAATAAACGTAGTCCCGCTGGTCCGTGCGGTGGGCGTCCAGAGTGTCCCGCCCCCATCTGGGAAGTCCGGCGTATGCATCATAGTTCTGGTTGTGCAGGCAAAAATTGTCCGACAGTTCGCGCCGTACGATCAGTTCTTCAAGAAACGCAGCGGCGTTTTCCTCGCTGGCCGCTACATGTTCCAGCACGCGCAGAGCCACGCGTTGCGGTGCTATCTGTCCAAAATGGAGATAGGGCGAGAGTCCGGAAGACGCCTTGGCGTTGGGATCGTTTCGATCGCTGTTGTAGCGGGACAGACGTTTACGAATGAAATGGTCCAGGGTCTGGTGAGCGGCGGCTGTCCCTGGGGCTGGCGCGGCAGTCAGTCGCGTGTCGCGCGTGTTGGCGTCGATGAGCTGATCCCAGTCGGGATGCAGGGAGACTTCCGCAGGATACGGATGCGCAACAGGCTCGGGAAAGGCAATGAGAAATTCTGGTAGCAGCCTGTGAATTTTCGGCCGGATCGTACGGGCCGCGTATTCTTCCTTGTCCGAGACCATGCGGCAGGGAACGATGTTGTGGGCATCCACTTCGACGACAGCTAGCGACATCGTGTGTGCCAGACGCTCCTGCCAGTGGAGATTGGGGCGCAGGGGGCAGAAATCGGTGATGAGCAGAGAGGCCTTGCAGGCTTCGGCGAACATACCCACTTCATCCGCAGGATCCCCCTGGAGCAAGACAAAACCTATCCTCAGTTCTTCCAGGCGTCTGGCTGTCTCTCGCAGGCCCTGTAGCATGAAGACGTACGAACGCCCGAGAGCCCCAAGGTAAGAAGGGGCAAGGGTAAAGGCGACTATCAGGGGCGTTTTGAGCTGCAACGCCTGCTCTTGCGCGTATGCCAGCGCCCAGTTGTCTTCTGCACGCTGATCGCGCCACATCCAGTAAACCACCGGCCCTTTGGACACAGGCTTTTCAACAGGTGTCAAAAAATGGAGCCGTTGTTGCTGGGGTCTATTGGATTTCATAGGCATTCGTCAAAATGGAGTGAAAACGTAAAGCTTTTTGTGCCTGCTAAGTTTGAGAAAATCAAGCGGGATTCATATAGAAGTGGATCGGGTTGTTCGGACCACCGAGCGGCATTTTGAAGGTGGACAAATTGACAGATCATGCCGCCTCTGAACGCATTCGAGGAAGTAATCCCTCAGGCTTTAGGTCATTTCGATATACCGTCATCGGCTTTTGACCGTCAAAGGCAAAATGCGGTCGACGGGTATTATAAAATTCGAACCAGCGGGCCAGTTCTTGACGCAGTTCCTTCCCCTTAGC
Organism: Desulfovibrionaceae bacterium; assembly: GCA_963677785.2. Classification (GTDB taxonomy): domain Bacteria; phylum Desulfobacterota; class Desulfovibrionia; order Desulfovibrionales; family Desulfovibrionaceae. The sequence continues at coordinate 3,904,097 of CAXXDH010000003.1, forward strand.
ATGAACTTCGTACTTGCTGGACAGCTCAGCGAGGGATTGTTCTCCGGATAAAGCATCAAGAGCAACTTTGGCCTTGAATTCAGCAGAAAATTTTCTTTTTTTCTTGGACATATTTCCCTCCTCATGGGGAGTTTATGTCCACCTGTCCTTGTGGTCCAGATTTTTGAGGCCACTTCTGCTTATTGCTGGAGCGGGGTCAAGTTCGACAGGCTGCTATATCAGAATGTTTTTTTGTTTCGACATCTGGTTGCGCAAACTGCATTTGACGTTATTAAAACGGAGCTGTTTCATGAAGTCCTTCTTTTATTGCGAGGCTTTTACCTGAAAAATTAGCATGTTGACCTATCATAGAACAGGATGGAATCGACGATTCTCAAGTAGGTAGCCTGTGTGGCTAAAGTTTTAATCCCACCTTCCGAAAAGCAAATTATCTCGCATTGATTTTCAAAAAAAAATTTTGATAATTTCTGTCACTTTACTTTACAAGCTGTATAAAAATTCATAAAATATTCTAGAGTATTTTACAAAGGAGTATGGTTATGTTGTACGTGCTCTTAATCTTTTTGGGTATTCTCCTGGTGGGCAGTATATTTTTCCTGTTGTTTCAAAAAAAATATGTGGCTGAAAAAGCGCAGTTGGAAGTTGAAAAGAAGCTTGCCCAGGTGCGGAGAGAGGTGCAACACCTTGCGATGCGCATTGAGGTCGGCAGGCAATCATTTGAAAGGCTTGAAAGCCGGATAGCGGAACGTAATCAGGAAATTCGTCTTCTCAAGGAAGATATCGCACTGCAGGAGCGCCAGGTACGTCTGGCCAACGCGTCAGGCTGGTGATTTCATCACTACCAAATATCATGAAGAAAGGGCCGGGGACATCCCCGGCCCTTTTTTTAGGCTGCTTGTTTGGCGGCTGCCAAAACAGCTTCGTAGTCGGGCTCGTTGGTTACTTCATTGACAAGTTGTACGTAGGTAATGGTCCCAGTAGCATCGATGACGAAAATGCAGCGGGCGAGCAGTCGCAATTCTTTGATCAAAACGCCGTACCCTTCTCCAAAAGATGCGTCTTTATGGTCGGAAAGAGTCTTGACCTTATCCACACCTCCGGCGCCGCACCAGCGTTTTTGCGCGAAGGGAAGATCCATGCTGACGGTCAAAATGGCTATGTTCTCCCCCAGCCCGGCGGCTTCCTTGTTGAAACGTTGCGTTTCCAGGTCGCAGACCGGAGTGTCCAGCGATGGAACGCTGGATACAATGAGTACCTTGCCGGCATAATCGGCAAGTGTTTTTGGGGCGAGATCATTATCGAGAAGGGTGAAGTCCGGGGCTTTTTCTCCGACAGTTATTTCTTTACCCAGAAGCGTTAAGGGCGCACCCTGAAACGTGATCACTCCTTGTCTTTCTGTCATGGCGAATCTCCTTGAAAATCAGTTATAGTATGCGAAATAATCGAGAGTAAAAAAATGGTGCTTACTCAAAAATATGCAAATCCGTACCAATGACGAGTCCGGATTGAAAACAGAGCTGTACAGCAATTTTTCAAAACGCGGATTCATTCCTCATAGGTATAAGTCATGAAAAAATCAGAGTCCATTGGGACGGGAAAAAAATTTACTAAGAATGCTTTTTGAAGGAGGAAGCAGCGGATGCCGGCCAGGGCAGTACCGGCTGCGGGTAGTTGTGACAGAGTGATTGATGGCAAGAGATCAGGCTTTTTTGTGGACTAATCGCAGTTTGAGCCTCCCCGTATTGTGTACTTCTTCAGCACTATTCGCATGATCCAGCTTGGTCAGCGAGTTTGAATCATCTGCAATCGGCAGGGTGAAGATGAAACTGCTGCCATGGCTTTCTTTGCTTTTTACCCAGATTTTGCCGCCGTGATGCTCGATGATTTGCTTGCAGATACTTAAACCAAGTCCTGATCCTTTGGGTTTATTGGTCAGAGAATCACCAAGTTGCGTATATGCGTCAAAAATTCGTTCATGACCGGACATGGGGATGCCGATACCCGTATCGTTCACAGAGATTTGAAGTGCATTGTCGCAGCGTTTGACTTTGCAGCAGATGGTGCCTTTTGACGTAAATTTGAGAGCGTTGGAGATAAGATTGATGAATACCTGGACAATGCGGTCTTCATCCGCTTCAACGCGAGGTAAATTTGTTTCTACTTGGCGGATAAGGCTGACTTGGCGGCCAATGAAAAGAGGCGAAGTTGTCGCAACGGCGCGTTCCAGGGTTTCGCCTATGTCAATAGGCTGCTTGTTCCAGGTGATTTTTCCTGCTTCAAGCTTCGTAATATCAAGAGTGTCGTTGATCAGAGCAGACATCCGTTCGCTTTCCGAAATAATGATATGGATGTCGCGAAAAATTTTTTGGAGTATCTGGTCTTCATGCCGGCTATCAGAAGTAAAGTGGGGATAAATATGTTGTTCAAGTTTATGCCGGATCATTTCGGCAAAACCAAGAATGGATGTCAAGGGTGTGCGCAACTCATGGGTAACCATGGAAACGAATTTCGTTTTCATGTTATCCACTTCCTGTAAGCGGATATACGCAATTTCCATTTCGCGTTTGGCTTTGCGTAACGCCTCATATGCCTGATTTCTTTCCGTGACGTCCCGAAACGTGCCTTCAACTCCCATGAGTTTGCCAGACGAGTCGAAATAGTAGTTGCTGTTTTTTGAAACGATAACCCGGGATCCATCCTGTTTCAGCAGGGTGGCTTCGTATTCTTTGCTTTTTCCATTTTTTTCCAATGCCCGAAGAACATTGCAATATTCTAGAGGATTGCAGTAGAAAGAAGTCATTGCTCTGCCGATGACCTGGTCAAAAGACGTATACCCGAGAACCTTGAGGAATGAAGGGCTGACCATGGTCAGTTTTCCACTGGTATCTGTCCGGTAAAAGACGTCCTGAATGTTTTCAATGACAGATCTGTACTTCTTTTCACTTTCACGAAGCGCCAGCTCGATTTTTTTGAATTCTGTAATATCCCAGAAGAGCGACAACACACCCGTGATGTCACCTGCATCGTCGCAAATGGGGGTTTTGATCACCTGCGCATGTTTGTGTTCGGCTGCTCCCTCAGAAAGATCTTCATAGTAGGTATACGCTTGGCCGGAAAGGATGACTTCTTCATCCATATATCTAAAATTTTTTGCAAAATCAGTTGTATCCAAATCATAGCTGGTTTTTCCGACAAGGTCGGACAAAGGCAGCCCTTTTTGTTCGCAGTATTTGGAATTAGCGTAAATCAAAACGCCTTCACGATCTTTGCAAACAAGATTAAGTGGGAGATTTTCAACGATTCGAGTATAAAAAAGAGAATTATCGAGTGCAGATTTTACAGAGGCAAGTTCACTTTTTAATGCAGTGATTTCTTGCGACATACGAAGCATTTTTTTTGAGTCGTCTTCTTGCATGTCAGAAAACACTCGTTTTAATAATAGTTAGTTACGATAGGTTGTAACATGATTGAAAACACAGACGTCTTAATCATTGTACACGCATAAAAATGGATGTTAAAATCATACCATTTCAACAGCACAAAATACGCAAAATATGCCGGAAGATGGACGCAAAAAATTGGAAGAAAATTAATAACGTTTTTAAAAAAGTATCACAAGTTTTTTTATTTAATTTCAGTATATAATTGAAGGAATTGTCGAATGAAATTCATATTGCCTGTATTTTTTACTTTGTTCTTTATGTTTGCTGTGCTTTTTAGCCCAAACATTGCTTATACAACTACAAAAAATAATGTGGGGACTACTGGACAAAATTATTTTTCAAGCTGTAAGCAGTTGTGCAGTGTAAAACGAATAGGAAGCAGCTATTCCTCATCAGCTTGCTATTGGGGATGTAAAACTTATAATGATTTATTAGTCAAGTATAATGATAAAACAGCTTTAAGTATGTGTCTTACTCGTTGCAATAGAACAAGTTGGGACCAATGTGCATATGGATGTAAAACTATCAAGGATATTGTCAGATAGATTTTCTATTTGTTATGTTGCATAGTGATATCATATCATATCGAAAAGTATTATTTGATAGTATTTCAGAGTTGCTATAAATTGTAGACGTGAATACAATACTTTCCACTTTTGAGAATGAAGTTTCGATATCACTAAAAAAGTCCGGGCAGCTCTTGCATGAGGGGCATCCCGGACTTTTTTGTTCCTTATACGATACAGGAAACGATCAACGTTTACGTCAGATTCCCAAATAGGCCTCTTTGATGTAGGGATTGTCCAGAAGCTCAATAGCAGGCCCCTGCATGGAGCGACGACCATGTTCCAGGACATAGCCCCGATCCGAAAGCGTAAGCGAATGCTTCACATCCTGCTCTACCAGAAGAACCGTCATGCCCGTATCCGCAATGGTCCTGATTGTTTTGAAAATTTCATTGATCAGGATGGGAGCCAGTCCCAGTGACGGTTCATCCAGCATGAGCAGGCGGGGTTTGCTCATGAGTCCGCGTCCGATGGCCACCATTTGCTGTTCTCCGCCCGAAAGAGTCATGGCCAGCTGGTCCTGACGTTCTTCAAGGCGGGGAAACATGGTGAAGACTTCGTTGAGGGTCTGCTCCCGGACCTGGTAGGCGCGTTTGCTGTGCGCGCCCACCAGAAGGTTGTCTTTAACGCTCATCAGGGAAAAGAGACGCCTTCCTTCCGGAACCTGGATCAACCCCAAGTCGACAATATTTTCAGGGGGGAGGGACTGAATTTCCACGCCCTCAAATTTGACCGTGCCGGATATGGGTTTCAGCAATCCGGAAATGGTCTTGAGCAGGGTGGATTTTCCCGCACCGTTACCACCAATGATGGATACGATTTCTCCCTCGTCCACGGAGATATCCAGGTCAAAAAGCACATGGACATCCCCGTACGCGACATTGAGTGTGTTCACCTCAAGCAGTGCCATAGTCTTCTCCCAGGTAGGCCTTGATTACATTTTCGTCGCTGGCAACCTGTTCGGGTGTCCCTTCGCAGATTTTCTGGCCAAAGTGAATGACGACGATTTCGTCTGACAAGGCCATGATAGCGCGCATGATATGCTCAATGACGAAAATGGTTACTCCCTGATCCCGCAACGATTTGATGATACTGATCACCTCATCGACTTCGGTTGGTCTGAGCCCGGCCATGACTTCGTCCAGGAGCAGGAGCTTGGGATTCGTGGCCAGAGCGCGTGCAATTTCAAGACGCTTGCGGTCTGCTATGGTCAGCGCGCCGGGTTTTTGATCTTTTTTGTTTTCCATGCCCAGTAATTTGAGCACTTCAAGGGCATGGGCTTCGGCCTTGTCGCGGCGGTCTGTGATGGCAAAAGCCCCTACAGTGACATTTTCAAGGACGCTCATGGAGGCGAACGGCTTCACGATTTGGAAGGTCCGGGCCATGCCTTTTTTACAGAGGTTCCATGGTTTTTCGCCAGTCACATTCTCGTCGTCAAACAGTATGGAACCTTTTGTCGGTTTATAGACGCCGGCAACGCAGTTGAAGGCAGTGGATTTTCCCGCACCATTGGGACCGATGAGTCCCAGGATGCGTCCTTTTTCAATTTCCAGATTCAGGTCGTTGACAGCCAGCAATCCGCCGAATTGCATTGTGACGTGTTCCAGTTTCAGCATGCTCATACCCCGTCCTCCTTGGCATCGCTCGTAAAGCGGGCTACCAGACGGTCAAACATCCGGGATAACGGTTCGGCAAGGCCCCGTGGTTGATAGAGCATGACCACAATCAGCACAACGCCCAGTATGATCAGGTGCAATCCGGGCAAGGTGGCTGAAAAGTAGATGCGACTCAGTTCGCTGACAGGACGCAGCAGCATCGCACCGATGATCGGACCGGCTAGAGAACCGCGTCCTCCGATCAGGGCGATGAAAGCCAGCTCGAACGAAAGGTCCAGGGTCAACACGCTTTTGGGGTAGATGAACAGGGTCAATTGAGCCAAAAACGTTCCAGCCAGGGCAGTGAGAAAGGAAGATAAGACCATGGCGACAACTTTCCAGCGGGCTACATTGACGCCAAGGGCTTTTGCCGCATCCGGTTCTTCTCCGCCGCCTTTCAGGTAATACCCCATTTTTGAACGGGAAACCCAGTAGGTCAGGGCTATGACGCCGATCAGCATTGTTAAGATGATATAATAATAGGGTTCCTTGCTGGCAAATTGGAAAGACCAGAAGCCTTCCTGGCCAACGGGCAAGGGGGGAATATTCAGTCCGCGCGGTCCGTTGAATTTGAGCGGACCGAGAACATCGATGTTTTCGACCATGGCCCGTGCGCCTTCCACAATGGCCATGGTGGACAAAGCGAAATAAGCGCCGCGCATTTTTAATGTGGGCTTGCCGATGATATAGCCCAAAACTGCGGCAGCGAGTCCGCCGATCAGCATGCCGATCCACGGGCTCAGGCCGTATTGCAGCCAGAGCATGGTTGAGGTGTAGGCTCCAATACCCACAAAGACCGAATGGCCCAGCGGCAGAACGCCGGCAAAGCCGCCCACCAGATTCCAGGCAGTGGTCATGTAGGCAAAAAGATAGAGCATGATCATAAGGTGCAAATAGGTCGCGCTTCTGATAAACAGGGGCAGGATAAACGCCGCCACTGTCAGAGCGATGAGGCTGTTTCGTTTGAACGAATGCTGTGTCATGGATCGCTCGTATGTTTGCTTACCAGTCGAGTTTCTGGCCAAAGAGTCCGGACGGTTTGATGAAAAGCACCAGCAAGAACAGGCCGTAAACGATGGCTTCCGTCCATGTGGAGGTCATATACATGGGTCCGATTGACTCGATAAGTCCAATGATAACACCGCCGATGAGCGCGCCCCAGATGGAACCCAAGCCGCCCAGTACCACGATGACAAACGATTTGACGTCAAAGGGTACGCCGACAGTTGGGAATACGTTGTAGAAAGGGGTCAGCGCCGCGCCGGCAATGCCGGCCGTGGCCGTGCCTATGCCAAAAGCTACATTAAATATTTTCCATTGATTGATGCCCATGAGGCTGGCCGCGTCGCGGTCCAGGCTGGTGGCGCGAATGGCGCGGCCCATTCTGGTTTTTTTCATAAACCAGAACAGGAATGCGGCCGTGAGAATGGTCGCGACGGCACCGTAGAGTTTGGCTTCGGAGATAAAAATCTCGCCAAAATTGAGCATTTGTCCTTTGAGAGGGTTGGGTGACAGCGCCCGGTAGTCAGGGCCGAAAAGCAGCAGGGCCAGGTTGTCCAGTACGTACCAGATACCAGTAGTCACAATAATGACCGTGACAGGTTCGCGTACGTCACGTTCGGCAATGAAGATAGGGCGAATGAGCAAATTCTGAATCCAATAGCCGAAGAAAAACATTGCCGGAACAATGATCACCAGGGCCAGGTACGGATGCAGGCCAGAAAGTGTGACAGCCCAATAGGAAACGTACATGCCGACCATGAGAAAGGAGCCGTGCGCGAAATTGATGACCTTGAGGACGCCGAAGATGAGGGTCAGGCCCAATGCGACCAGACCGTAAATCAGGCCCATGAGCACGCCGTTAATCACATCCTGGGCAAAGAAGACCAAGTCCATGAAAGACTCCACGTGTTAGGGGAAGGGAGGGCGTTTTCGCCCTCCCAGGTTATGAACAATTGTTTTTCGTTACTTCTTGGGCATGGGAACGACAGGCGTGTAGCCTTTGCGACGTGCATTTGTGGGCCAGACGGTAATACGCTCGAGGCCATTTCCAAGATCGTTGATCTGTACGATGGCCAGAGAAGCGTTTTTGTTCTGTCCGGTTTCATCAAACTGCACCGCGTCGTAGGTGGCAATCATGCCGGGGCCGGAATTGTAGTTGGTCTCACGCAACGCCTTACGGATGGCTGCGGAATCCAGAGAACCGGCGCGTTCCAGAGCATCGGCCAGAACATACATGGAGACATAGGCGTCGACAGCTTCACCGGTCAGGTTGTTGCCGTATTTTTCCTTGTACTTGGCGTTTACTTTCTGGGCATTGGGTTTGTTGACGTCAGCTTCCCATTCGACAATGTCGAAGATGTAGCGCGCATTGTCGCCGCAGCCGGAGATAAAGGTCGGGTCTGCATGGCCGCCGCCGGAACCGATGATGAGCTTGGGAGTGACCTTGTAATTGGCGAGCGTATTGGTCAGCAGAATAGCATCAGCGGCGTTGCAGGTCAGCAGCAACACATCCGGACGGGCACGGCGGATTTTGTTTACCACAGGAGTCAGATCCGTGGCGGCGGAAGGATAGGGTTCGTCGAGGACGACTTTGTACCCTGCCTTTTTGGCAAGTTCTTTCCATTGAGCGGCAAAGCCGGTTCCCCAGTCGCCGTTTTCATAGACAAGAGCAACCGTGGAAATATCAATGCCGAATTCTTTTTTCATGTCATCAAGAAACTTGAATTGATCGCGTGTCCACCAGGAGTCTTTTGCAGCGATGCGGAACACATTTTTGAAGCCGCGTTCCGTGATAGTGTCGCGTACGGAAACCGGGACGATATAAGGGATGCCGTAGCGCTCGGCAACCGTGGTGGAAGGATAGGTTACGCCGGAGTTCCAGGCGCCGGTAATGACATTGACTTTTTCAGTGTTGATGAAGCGTTCGGCTTCGGTGACGCCGACATTGGGGTCGGATTTTGAGTCAGCGTACAGCATTTCGATTTTAGCCCCGCCGAGGGATTTGATGCCGCCGGCGGCGTTGATTTCTTCCACAGCCATTTCACGAGCCTGCTTGCCCTGCTGGCCGACCGAGGCGGATGGCCCGGACAGCGGTAAAATATTACCCACTTTGACCGTGGTTTCGGCAAAAGAAGGGGCGGGAAGCAGGGAAATCATGCCAAGGCAAAGTAACAGCAACACGAAACGTTTCATATGCATCTCCTTTTAAAATGTCTTAATCCTTGGAAATAGTCTTAAATCCTTGTTCAAGGATCGCCAAACCACGTTCTAATTGTTCTTCGGTTATTACCAAAGGCATAAGCGTACGTACGACGTTGCCGTAATTGCCACAGGTCAGGAGGATCAAGCCGTTGTCCAGGCAGAACTTGGCCAGAGCTTTTGTCTTGTCCGTGGCGGGTTCTTTGCCCTCGGGAGTTTCGACCAGCTCCATGGCAAGCATGGGACCCTTGCCGCGGACATCGCCGATGATCGGATACCGCTCCTGCAGCGCCTTGAACCTGGCCAGCAAGGTTTCTCCAAGTTTTTTGGACTTATCGAGCATGCCGTCATTTTCAAAAATGTCAACTACCGCCAGAGCAGAAGCACAACTGACAGGATTACCGCCATATGTGCCGCCCAGTCCTCCGGCATGGGGTTCGTCCATGATTTCCTGTTTGCCTACCACGGCGGAAATGGGCATGCCGCCGCCCATGGACTTGGCCATGGTGATCAGATCGGGCTCGACTCCCCAGTGTTCGATGGCGAAAAGTGTCCCCGTGCGGCCGAAACCAGCCTGGACCTCGTCCACGATCATCACAATGCCGAATTCAGAGCAGATTTCACGCAGTCTGGGGAAATATTCCGGCGGTGGGGTCAGGAAACCGCCTTCACCGGCGATGGGCTCGATCAACAGACAGGCAACGTTCTCCGCGGCTACGTGATTAATAAACATATCACGCATTTTTTCCGCGCAGCCGATGTCGCATGACGGATACGTCCGCCCCAGCGGACAACGGTAGCAGTATGCGTAGGGCATCCGATATACTTCAGGTGCAAAAGGGCCGAAGCGGAATTTATAGGGTTTGACTTTGCTGGTCAGGCTCATGGTCAACAGGGTGCGGCCGTGAAAACCGTTTTCCACCGCTATGACGCCCTGGCGGCCTGTGGCGAGCCGAGCGATTTTGACTGCGTTTTCAACTGCCTCGGCTCCGCTGTTAACAAGTACGGCGCGTTTTTCAAAAGCACCGGGCGTGATTTGCGTCAGTTTTTCGCAAAGCGCCACATAGCCCTCATACATGGCTACATGAAAACAGGTGTGTAAAAGCTTGTCGGCTTGAGCTTTGATTGCGGCCACTACTTTCGGATGATTGTGTCCGACATTGACCACGCCGATACCGCCGGCAAAATCAATGAACTCTCTTCCTTCCACATCCGTAATCACGGCGCCTTCGGCCTTTTCCGCAAAAAAAGGTCCCAAATTGGAAACGCCTTTGGCCACTGCCTTGGCCCTTCTGACCAAAAGTTGCTCTGTAGACATGATTGGTTTGAACCCCCTATTTTGGGATGGTGTTAATTGAGAAGCTGTACGAGTGTCTCAAAGAAAAGCAATGGCTATACCACTAATAAAAAACATCATTATTTTAATGTTTTAATTGTATTTTTTGTTTTTAATGTGTCTCTAATGATTCAATTGTGAATCAAAACCAAACAGAAAAATCTGCAATTTTGCAACTTTTGATTCATAATTGAATCGATGAGGTCGCAAATGATATAATTGTGAAAATACTTGTAATGCAGTGTGTTAAGATAATATTACAGCAGAAAAGAATAGTGAAGGGTAAGTGTTTTTCCAAAAAATCATGCCTGTATCCCCTTGAATTCAGGTGGAGCAAAAAAGGCTGATCCGAATTTGAATCAGGTGCTCCCTGATACCGTATCAGGAAGACCTGGTGGCCGTATGGCATGCTTTTGCAGCTTTCTGACAACGGTTGCCTGACTGATTCCCAGAAATTGCGCCATTTCACGCGTGCCGGAGCAGGTTGAGCGTGCTTTAGAGAGCATTTCCCGTTCGATTTTGTCGAGAGCCTGGTTCAAAGTAAGCGGGGTAGTGTCCGGGCATGGCTTGGTTTCCATGTGAAGCAGTTCGGCCAGGAACTCATCCAGCAAGGAGTCATCGCACATTACCACGCCCTTGCGTATGATGCCCATAAGTTCGCGGACATTGCCGGGAAAAGAGTATTCCTGCAGCAGGTTCATGCCGCGGGTGCTTATGCGTTTGTTGGTTTTGTATTTGTTGTTTTCCTGTTCCAGTAACCTGGTTGTGAGTTCGAAAATATCTTCCAGTCGTTCGCGCAATGGTGGGATGGAGACGGTGAAGGTGTTCAGACGGTACAGAAGGTCGCCTCTGAAACGCTTGAGTTTTACCCAGGATTCCAAATCACGGTTGGTTGCCGCAATGACGTTGCATTCCATTTGTTTTGGAGTGTTGCCTCCGAGAGAGCGATATTCCCGTTCGTCCAGGCATTTTAACAATTTTGCCTGGCTGGCCAGAGGAATTTCGGCAACTTCGTCCAGAAACAGTGTTCCGTCTCCCGCCAATTGCATCAAACCGATCCGGCCGCTTTCCAATGCCCCGGTAAAGGCGCCTTTTTCATAACCGAACAGCTCGGCTTCAAAAAGCGTATCCGGCAGAGAAGCGCAGTTGACGGAAATGAAGGGTTTGTTTTTTCGCGGGCCGCTTTTATGGATGAATTTGGCCAGCAGTCCTTTTCCCGTGCCGGATTCGCCTAACAGGAGTATGTTGGAGGCCTCAAGTTGCGAGAGCTTGAGACAGGTGGTAAGCACCCTCCGCATGGCTTTGGATTCCGCCACTACCCCCCCTTGCTGCAGTTCCAGCATGGTCAGCGTATCCAGTTCGCGCTGGACTTTTTCTTGAGCTTTGCGGGCTTGGTCAAGGTGTTCATGCAAGGTATTCAGGTCGGTGATGTCGCGTTCGTTGGCCACAACCAGAAAAAGCTCTCCATGGTCGTTGAAAGCAGGCGTACCGGTGACCAGCAGTTGCCTGCCTGTTCCTGGAATATTTTGAATGATGGTATGCTGCTGCTTTGTTTGCAGGACGTGCAGGGTGACGGCATCGTCGATAAGGCCGTTTTCCAGCATGTCCAGTATGTTTTTACCTTTCAAGGCAGAGGCATCAATGCCGTTGAGGCGTTCGGAGGCTTTGTTGATGTCCAGAATATTCCCTTGGCCGTCGGTTACCCAGATGCCGTCGCTGGAAGACTGGAAAATGGCTTTGAGCTGCTGGGCCACATGTTGGTATGCATTGAGTTTGACGGCCAGTTCCTCAAAGCGCTCGGGACGCTGCAAACTGATCACTGCTCCAGAGAATACGCCTTGTTGCATGAGGGGCGTTATTTCGTAGAACAGGTCGTTTCCTTTGTCGACAATACGGCCTTTTCCCGTACAAAATTCGCTGTCCTGCATAGCTGTCCGGATTTTGGGTGTGGCCAAAGGAAGCAGTGGTTCGCTATCGCAACCGAGGCAGGCGTCTATGGGGCGTCCTCTGCTTTTAAAAAAAAGCTCGGCCCCTTTGTTGAGGTAAATGACACGGCATTGCGTGTCCACCGCCACTACGGCGTAGCTTATTGAATCCAGAATGGAGGGGAGGTCGCAATTACTGTACATGTGGTTATGCATATCAAATGCTTGCCTCAATGAAAATCCGTTGATTTATGGGATATCCGCTTGGAAAGGAATTGGTTTGTTTCAGCAGCCAGTTATTGCTCCGTGCAAAAAAAATTACTTTTTCATGCTGGGTTTCAAGGAAGGCTTCGCCATTGGAGAAACTTAGGTAGAAAACTGTCTTGCGTTCATCTTTACATGTACAAATTGCTAAGAGCAACTTTTTTGAAGTAAATGCTATCTTGATTGTTTTGAAAAAGTCGATTCGAAATGTGAAAAATATGAGATTCTATTTTTTTTAAGATTTCATAAGACATTCTGGAGTTAATGCGTTGTTGAAAATATGCACACATCTGCTTAGCTGGTAATATATTTAATTTATTACCTATCAAGATATTAATATTGTAAATTTGGATATAACGCGTTGTGTCACCCATTGGCTTTTTACCCATGAAGCATTATAAATTCTTTAAGCGGATGCGCATTTGTATTGGGGGGACATTTTTTACGTATGAATTGTTTTAAAGATAGTTCCAGTACGAGCATAAAAACCGGGGGCTTCAGCAATGTCGGGCGTGAATACGCTTTCGGCAGCAATCCGGCTTTGTTGTCGTCTATTGCCCGTGGGGCGGAAGAGCTTACCTCCGGCAAGGGCTGGCCGGAGGGAGTCAATGACCTGCTTGCTGACCTGGGTATGATTACAGGTGTGAGCAGAGTCTGGATTTTTCAAGTGTTCGAATTGACGGATGACTATATCCTGCAGGATTATACTTTCGAATGGGCAAAACGGCCGGAGTTTGTTCAACTCGGTATGCCGACTTTCAGCATGTTTAAGACGAACATTGATTCTGACGGATATCGAAGGCTCATCGAAAGCCGCAAAAGAGGCGAATGGCAAAAGGTCATTACTCGCAAGCTTCCTCCTTGTTTTTTAAAGAAATCTCAGGAGGAACAGGGCATTCTTTCCATGTTGACCATTTCTATTCTGGTGGAAGGCGAATGGTGGGGAATCCTGGGATTTGACGATTGCGAGCGCGAATATGAATGGTCCGATGTGGAGATCGGTCTTCTGCGTACGGCTGCTTTTCTCATTTCAAGCGCGGTCCTCAGGGACAGACTGAGTGCGAAACGCAGGCAATTCGCTATATTGAATCAGTTGTCCGACACCAGTACCTGGGAGTATGATTTTCAAACCGGCCACTTCTGGTGTTCCCCTGAACTGGTGCTGACGTATAAGGGGACTACCGAAAATTTGCGTTTTTCCTTGACCGGGGCGATGAAGCTGGTGCATCCGTTTGATCGGAAAACAATGATCTCCTCACTGCATGCTTTTCTTGAGCGCAATAGAACGGACTTTCGGCAGGATGTACGCATCTTGACGGATTCCGGTTCCTTTCGCTGGGTCGAATTGCTGGGCAAGCTGCATCGCAACAACACAGGCAAACCGGCGCAACTCGCCGGTATTGCAGTTGATATCAGCCACAGAAAAATGGAAGAGCAGCGTTTATTGGTCGAGGCCACCACGGATCCACTCACCGGCATCATGAATCGGCGCATGCTGGAAAGAGAACTTTGGAAAGCCATTGAAAAGCTGCGCGAATCCGGCTCCGGTCCGCTTTCCGTTTTCATGGTTGATTTGGATAAGTTCAAAAATGTCAATGATACATATGGCCACCATACAGGTGACCTGGTGCTCAAAAACTTTGCCGCGTTGTGCCAGGTGGTCCTGCGTGAAAAGGATATTGTCGGGCGGCTCGGCGGGGATGAATTTTGTATCCTGCTTGCTGATACGACCAGTCAAGAAGCCGAATGCATAGGCTGGCGTCTGATTGATGCTGTCAGCAGCGAAACAGTTGCCTGCGACAACGCGAGAATCAGTTTTAGTATAAGCCTTGGCATGGCCACCAGTGCTGATCCATTTATAACTCCTACTCAGTTGCTCGACAGGGCGGACACGGCGCTCTACAACGCGAAGCGCTCAGGACGAAACAGACTCGCAGGGGAAGAAGCCAGTAGCCTGTGTTTCTCGGCAATGAAATAAGAAAATACGAATGGATTTTTAGCCTGAATATTGTGGATTGAATTGCAGAGTGATCTCTGTATAACGAGAGTGACGTTAGTTTAATTCGTTTTTAAGAACTTTTGAGGGTTGCCAAAGGAGAAAAAGTACATGGGAATGTTGCTGATCGATAATCTTCCTTCGCAAGAGGATGAAACATTGCATCCTGAAAACGCGAAACAAGAGTCCATGCTAACCGGCGTGCTGCAGCTGGACAACTATTTTCCCCCAGTTTCGCCGAATGAGGAACGTTCGTCTGAGAAAACAGAGTCTGCCTTTTTTGATGCGGAGAACAAGCTGAAAAAACTGAAAAAAGATGTGAAAAAGTTAACAGACCGGGTTGAAACGCTGGAAGAGGACGTGGAGGCGAATCAGCTGCCGGAATGCGATGATCCTGTCGGGGCTTTATTGGCCCGCCTAGCTATGAAAGACCGGAAACGGACGTTTAAAGTGGTCTACGGCATTGTCAAAGAATACGCGGGCTCCGGCAATGCCGATCCTGCCCGTATTCCCGCATTGTTTCGGGAGCTCTTTGAGCTGTGTGTTACGGGGAATGTAAAATAATTCAATACACTCTCAGATAATGAGCTTTGTTCCCTCTTTTGTCGCAGTTGGGTTTGGAAGAGCGATTACCTGTATTAAAAAAATCCATAACAACGGCATGAGTTCAGAATATATTCTTGTTTCTGGAAGAACTCCCAATATAAATCCCATGCCAATCACTGGTAAACAATAGAAATAAAGAAATTTTTTAGAAGACATTCGACACTCGTCTTGCTTAAAATCTAGATTTTTTCTAGGGAACCGCTGATTTAATCCCGTTTTATGATCGTCAACAGATTGAATTCTCAGTATAGAAGTGGATCGGGTTGTTCGGACCACCGAGCGGCATTTTGAAGGTGGACAAATTGACAGATCATGCCGCCTCTGAACGCATTCGGGGAAGTAATCCCTCAGGCTTTAGCAGCCTGTCGGACTTAAATACCAAATAAGTATTTTATTAAACAAAATCATTGTGTTAATAGTATTTTTATGAGCGTGAACTTCAAAGACGTCTTCAGAGATCGGCCCTTGTTGCTTTCCCCCGACATGCGTGACTGGGTTCCAGATGACGACATGGTGCATTTTGTCCTTGAAGCGGTGAACCTCGTGTCTACTGCCACGTTTAAGGTCAATCACCGGGGAACCGGTTCCAAGCAGTATTCTCCTCGTATGCTGCTGGCATTGTTGATATACTGTTATGCAAACGGCGTCTTTTCTTCGAGACGCATTGAGCGCGCAACGTATCGTGACGTCGCGGTACGGTACCTTACCGGCAACACGCATTCTGACCATGACACGATCTGCTCATTTCGGCGGAAGAATTCCGAAGCGTTCAGTGCGACCTTTTTGGAAGTACTCAAACTCGCCAGCGAGTTGAAGCTGCTCAAAGTTGGCAACATCAGTGTCGACGGGACGCACATCAAGGCCAACGCAACGCTTCAAAATATAAAGGCATCCGATATGACCGGGCCTGCGGACTTGAGCAAAAGTTGACGGACGACATTGCCGAACTGATGCGTAAAGCTGAGCGCGCCGACAACGCATCCACTGAGGATGGACAAAGGATTCCTGAAGAAATTGCCCGTCGTGAAAAGCTGCAACAAAAAATGCGACAGGCAAGAATAAACTTGAGGAGCGGGCGCGTAAGCGCGCTGAGGCCGAGCAGGCGGAGTATGAGCGTAAGTGCTCGGATCGCGAGAAAGGGCCGAAGAAGCGAGGCCCCAAGCCCAAACCGCCTAAAAGCACTCCCAAGGAGTCCGAGCAGGTAAACCTGACTGATGAAGATTCGCGAATCATGCGCAAAAGCAACCGTAGCGAATACACGCAATCTTACAGAGCTCAGGCTACGGTTGATGCTGATGGCTCGCAGTTCATATTGTACAATCATGTGACAAATTGCGCAGTGGACAGCGACGAGCTTTTGGCTGCGGTCATTGGAGTGATCGACAATGTTGGACAGCCCTCGGCGGTGTTGGCTGATGCAGGGTATATCAATCGGGATGCTTGTGAAAAAATTGAAGAATTATGCGTAGAGCCGTTTGTCGCCCCAAGACGGCAAGAATCGCGAGAGTATGATTTCCGTCCTCCCAAAGAAAAGCCGATTAACGATCCGTATCATAAGGCGATGCGTGAGAAGCTTGACAACGAGGAAGGCAAGTACCTGTATGCTCTGAGAAAACAAACAGTTGAGCCCGTATTTGGCATCATCAAGCAAGCGCTTGGATTTCGCCAGTTTCTCCTACGTGGGCTCAAAAAAGTTACCACGGAGTGGGAGTTGGTGTGCTTGGCGTATAACGTGAAGAGAGTTTTTGCGTTGAAATGCGCCTAAAAATGGGGCTGAAGCGCCAAAAAAGGCCCAATTGACTATATTGAAGGCATAAAGGCAAAGATTTCAGCCTTGCTCGACGGTAAAGCCCGGCTCCAGCAGATATCTTCTTATTGCTGGAGCCGGGTCAAGTTCGACAGGCTGTTAGGGCTGCTCGTGGACAAGGAATACCTGCTTCGCGAAAATCGACGTCTAACGAGACGGCTTCAGGAGGCCCGGCTGAAGGTCAAGGCCGAAGTGGAGGACGTGGATTTCCAGACGCCACGCGGGCTGAACAAGGGGTTCTATCTTGAACTGGCGAACGGCGGCTGGCTTCGGCGCAAACACAACTGCATCATGACTGGTCCCACCGGCTGCGGCAAAACCTACTTGGCTTGCGCCTGGCTCAGAAAGCATGCCGTGAAGGTTTCCGGTGTCTCTATATTCACTTCTCTGACCTGGTACGGGACATGGTCATCATTGACGACTGGCTCCGGGAGCCGCTAACGCTCGAGCAAGCAAGGTGCGTGCTCGACTTGGTGGACGATCGTTTCCGTGCCAAGTCGATGCTATTGACGGCCCAGGCCCCTATTAGTGATTGGCATGGTCGGTTTCAAGACCCGACCTTGGCGGATGCCGTGCTCGATCGTATTATCCACGACTTACACCGGATAGAATTGAACGGCGACTCCATGAGGAAAAAGACTTCGAGCTTGACGAAACGGGCCGGCTAATCCAATGAAAGAGTAACGCAACGACGCTCATCAAAGAGGCGGCCCATTTCATGACTCTGGGTGGCCCATTTCATGATTTTTCGCAGCCAATCGCATTTACGACGAAAAAGTGGCCGGTTTGGATGCGATTTCGCACCTTGCGGGAGGTCATTCCTTGCACCAGTTTCACAATCAAAAAAAACGCCAGGACCACTACAATAAGCATAAACAACAATCCAACTATTCCCCTCCCATAAAAACACCGCTACGCCCGAATCCGCCGCCTAAACACTGCCACATGCCGATCTCCTTTCTGACCGATCACCGGCTCGGTATTCTGTGGTGTGGTTCGTTCCAATGACCTGGCCCCATGCCCTGATGGAATCCGTACGCTCCGTATCCGTGGCCAGGCCAGTGACGTCCGCATCCGGCGAGAAACAACAAACCGAGAATCGCCACGAGCAAAACTGTCATTTTTTTTTTTAGAATATGCATTCTGTTTTCCTCCATATTGCAGGGAGAGGCATGGCCTCTCCCTGCCGGACAGTCCGTTATTTGCGTCCGCCCTGCCGGGGACCGGAACCGCTTCCATCACAGCCCATCCGCGGACCGTTTCCAGCTTTCCCTCCCCTGCAATTAAAAGTGACGTTCATTGCGCGGGCTTTTTCCGCAATCTGCGTTTTCTTGGTAAAAATACTTTCACTCAGCGCACGCGCATGCGCGGGATCAGGATTTTGTCCAGCCATCAAAGCGCGAAATTCGCCACGGTCCGCAGCCAGTGACGCCCGAAGATCCTTGGTGACATCCAGAAATTTCTGAAACTCGGGATTATTCTGCGCTCCGGCATAATTACAACCGCCGCCATAACCACCTCCCATGCCATATCCGCCACCCTGGCCATGGCCTCCGCCATAACCACCGCATCTGGCGAATGCGTCCGCTGCGTTCAGTCCAATGCCTACACTCAAAATCAGGGCTAATGCGATAATCAATTTTTTCATGATCGTTTCCTCCAGTTTTTTGAATTTTTGAACAAGCTTTGCATTGTCTAAGGCAAATGCGGTGCCAAAATGGACAATTTTATATAACATATTAAAATAACGAAATTTTTCATTCAAAAGAAATTTTACTACCTCAATTAATACTTGCTCGAAGCATATCGAATGCTTAAAAATTAGACATCGAAAGAGTACATTGTCCAACGATTAGACAATCTACTCGAAAGGAAACAAGGAAAACGCATGCGACAGAACCAACGCGGTATTTTTAAAAACATCTCTTCATGGGCGGTTTTCGGCATCAGCCTGATATTGATAACCGTAGTGCTCACACTCGCCTGGATGAATTACAACCGCGAAAAACAATACATGGGCAGAGTCTTGAGTGAAAAAGGCGCGGCTTTGATAAAATCCTTTGAAGCCGGAACCCGGACCGGTATGATGGGAATGCTCGGCACTGGTCCCAACCTGCAGACTCTGCTGCAGGAAACCGCTTCTTTGCCGGATATTTTATACATAGCCATTGTCGCTCCCTCTGGTGTCATTCTCGCGCACAACCAGCAAGACAAAATCGGCCAACAGTTCATGTCATCCGAAGCTTTGGCAGCACTAAAAGCATCTGCCACGACTCAATGGCGCATGGCGAAACAAACAAACGAACCTGAAGCTTTTGAAGCCTACAAACTATTCTTTCCCCTCCGCCGAACCAAACATCCTGCCCCAGCCGGCCAGCATGGACATCACCGGGGCCAGATGCGGCGCAATCTGCAATCAACCGAACAAAATCAGCACATGATGCTCTGCCGCAGGAACTGGATGCGTGGTTTTGAGCAGAAACGTTTGCTGGATCCGGACAAACGGCCTGTAATCTTCATCGGCATGGACGCCTCCCCCTTCAACGAAGCCATTGCCAAAGACATCCGGCAGACTGTGCTAATCTCCGGAGTGCTGCTGCTGCTCGGACTTGCGGGTGTCGTATCCTTGTTTTGGGCGCAGAGTTACGCCCGTTCGCGTAAAATGCTCCAGGATACGCGCGCGCTTGCAGGTGAAATTGTCTCCACCATGCCGGAAGGTATCGTGGTCTGTGGTCCGGACGGCCGTGTTTCCTTTATCAACACCATCGCGGAACGCATGCTGGGTATCCAGGAAGCGAACTCCAAAGAAAAAAAAGCCGCGGAACTGCTTCCCGCCAAGCTTTGGGAGCTGCATACGCAGATTCAAAAAGGGCGGCCCGTGGTGGAAAAAGATCTGAAGCTGGAACAAAGCGGCGAACACACTTTTCCTGTTGCCGCTGCAGTCACTGAAATCCGTACGGAAGAAGGCGGCTATGTAGGGCTGCTGTTTCTGCTTCGGGATCTGAGCCAGGTGCGCCAACTTCAGGAAGAAGTACGTAAAAAAGATAAAATGGCTGCTATCGGACACCTGGCTGCGGGCGTGGCCCACGAGGTCCGCAATCCGCTTAGCTCGATCAAAGGCTATGCCACCTATTTCGGCTCGCTTTTTCCTGTGGAAAGTGAAAACCGCAAGGCTGCCCAGGTCATGACTTCCGAAGTGGATCGTCTCAACCGTGTCATCAGCGAACTTCTGGAAATGACCCGGCCGGCAGATATCAAACTGGCCTCCGTCAATCTGACGCAATTACTCGAAAGTTCCCTCCGGCTGGTCAAACAGGAAGCGGATGCGGCGCAGGTCAGCATTACAATGCATACAGACGGAGAATTGGACGCGGTTCCCGTGGATCCGGACAGACTGACCCAGGCGCTCATAAACCTGTACGTCAACGCCATTCAGTCCATGCCCGAAGGCGGCCTTCTGGAGGTTCGAGCTTTGCGCGATCACAGAGATCTGCTTCTTTCGATCCGCGATACGGGGCCAGGCCTTCCATCCGAGGCTCTGACACGAATTTTCGATCCTTATTATACGACAAAAACTACCGGCACCGGGCTCGGATTGGCCATTGTACAAAAAATCGTCGAAGCCCATGAGGGTACAATCGATATCGAACATACGGGGCCCGAGGGGACAACCTTCGTCCTGCGTATTCCTCTGATCGACAAACAAGGTAAAAACACATGAGTGCATATTTACTGGTGGTAGATGACGACAAGGCCCACCTGTCCATGCTGTTGACTATCCTTTCGGGCTGGGGGCACCGTCCCGTGGGGGTGGAAGACGGCGCAGACGCCATTGAAAAGGTTAAAAACGCGCCTTTTGACGCCGTATTGATGGATGTTCGCATGGCCAACGTGGGCGGAATCGAGGCTTTGACCCGGATAAAGGAACTCAACCCGGCCATTCCGGTTATCATCATGACCGCTTATTCGTCTGTGGGGACGGCTGTGGAAGCCATGAAACTCGGAGCGTATGATTATTTGACCAAACCGCTGAATTTCGACGAGTTGCAGCTGACGCTCGAGCGTTCGCTGGAACATCAGGAACTGCTCAAAGAAAACCGCAGCCTCAAGCAACGCATTTCGGAAGATGCCAGCCTGCAGCATATAATCGGAAAAAGTCACCCCATGCGCGAACTTGTGGATATGGTCAAAACCGTTGCCGCCACTGAGGCCACCGTATTGATTTCCGGCGAAAGCGGTACGGGCAAGGAACTCTTTGCCAAAGCCATTCATGCCAACAGCAGCAGAAAAAGCGCCTTGCTGGTCACGGTCAACTGCGCTGCCCTGACCGATACACTGCTGGAATCCGAAATGTTCGGTCACGAAAAAGGCGCTTTTACCGGTGCGGACAAACGCCGCGACGGACGTTTTATGCAGGCGGACAAGGGCAGCATCTTTCTGGACGAAGTGGGTGAAATTCCCCTGCCCATGCAGGCAAAACTTCTACGGGCCATCCAGGAACGCGAAATCCAGCGGGTGGGAAGCGACAAAGCATTGCAAGTGGATGTCCGGATTATTGCAGCCACCAACCGGGACCTGCTAGCAGAGGCGGAAAAAGGCGCTTTTCGCGAAGACCTGTACTATCGCCTCAACGTGGTCAATCTGCGTATACCCTCCTTACGGGAACGAACTGATGACATCCCGCTGCTGGCTGATCATTTCCTGAAAAAATTTTCCCACAAAAATCGCAAAAGCGTCAAAGGATTCACACCGTCTGCAATGGACAGGCTCGTACATTACAACTGGCCGGGCAATGTCCGCGAACTTGAAAATGCAGTGGAACGTGCCGTCATCCTCTCTGTGGGCGAATATTTGTCCGAAAGGGATCTGCCTGCGACCATCAATACTGCTGACACCTGTGGTTCGGATCAACCAGAAACAGCCGGCATGGCCGGAAAATCACTGCAGGAAGTGGAAAAACTGGCCATAGAGGAAACATTGGCCCAGACGTCCGGTAATAAAAGTATCGCGGCAAGGTTGTTGAACATTACCAGAACAACCTTGGACAACAAAATCAAAAAATACCGGATTTCCATCGACAAACAATAAACATTTATATCGTTCAGTGTATTATGAAAAAATATACGATGTATAAATTAAATTAAAAATACAATATTCTACTATTATTATTACAATCATATCGTCTGAGATATAAATTCAAAAATACAGACTTACTAGTTACACGACCGTCTGCCAACAAAGCATTTTCTTGCAACCTGCTCAAATTTTGTGCATAATTTTTATTACCCTGGCTATCTAGATCTCAACATTTTTTACGAGAAGCTTTTTATCGACGGGAGAAGTACTGGTGATTGACCTTTCCATCTTTGAATTGCTCAAGATAGGACCCGGCCCTTCCAGTTCGCACACCATCGGCCCGATGGCAGCGGGCTATAATTTTCTAGAGCTGGCTGCCGGTCTGCCGGACGAGACGATTGCCGCGGCTGCTGCGGTCAAAGTGGAACTTCGGGGCAGCCTGAGCGCCACAGGCAAGGGACACGGAACTGATCGGGCAGCAGTGGCCGGTTTAATGGGCAATGCACCGGAGGACTGCTCCGCTTCCGTTCTTGATTCCCTTGCGGAACAGCCAGATCAGGCACAATCGGTGGCCATCAAGGGCACTGCACTTTCCATAGCCCCTGCAAATGTTATTTTCGGCAATACCGAGCCAGAAGGAGAATTCAGCAACGTTATGGTCATCAGCCTGCAGGATGCCGCGGGCCATGAATTGCTGTCCCGCGAATACTACTCTGTTGGGGGTGGTTTTATCCAATGGAAAGGCTGGACTTCGCCGGAACGGGGGAAACCCGTCTACCCGTATACTAACGCGGCTGAGGTGGAGATTTTGCTCGACACCAAAGGTCTGGCGATATGGGATATGATGCTGGCCAATGAATCCGCCATTACGGGTATGGAGCAAAAAAATATTCTCGAAGGACTGGACCGGATTATCGAAGCCATGGATGGAGCCGTCAAGTCCGGACTGGATACGGAAGGCGTACTGCCCGGACCTATCGGATTGTATCGCAAAGCGGCATCGTTGTATGAGCGTTCCTGCGCGCTGACGTCAAAGCCGGAATGTTTTTTTTCCAGCCTGGACGCCTACGCTCTGGCAGCTTCCGAGGAAAATGCCGCAGGACACCGCATCGTTACGGCGCCCACCTGCGGTGCATCCGGTGTCATCCCCGGAATCATCTATATGATGCGCAACGAACTGAATCTGAGCCACCGGGCGATCCGGCGCGGATTACTGGCCGCGACCCTGGTAGGTTTTCTTTGCAAAAGCAATGCATCCATTGCCGGAGCGGATGTAGGCTGCCAGGGCGAAGTGGGCACGGCATCAAGCATGGCCGCAGCCCTGCTCGCCTGCGCGTATAATGGTTCGTCATATATCATGCAGCATGCCGCATCCATCGCACTGGAACACCACCTGGGGTTAACCTGTGATCCGGTCGGGGGGTATGTACAGATCCCGTGCATTGAACGCAATGCCATGGGCGCCGTAAAAGCTTACAACGCGTATATCATCGCCATGAACCAGGTGCCCGCCTATCATAAAGTACCTTTGGACGCCACGATACGGGCTATGGCCGAATGCGGCCACGACATGAATTCCAAATACCGCGAAACCTCCAAAGGAGGTTTGGCCGTAAGCATGGTGCTGTGTTGAGAGTGTAGCTGTTGCAAGGGCAAGCCCGGTTACGTTTATAATTGCTTGTCATTTGAAAGGGGGCTTCATGAATCAAAAGGTTGGCTTCGGCCTGATTCTTTCCATGTCATTCGTGGTAACCGGCAACATGCTGGGGGCCGGTATTCTCGCGCTGCCCATCAAAACCGGGCTTTCCGGACTCTGGCCCTCGATCTTCGGCATAGTGTTGATGTGGATATGCATGCTTTCGACCGCCTGTATTCTGGCCGGACAAGAAAGTCTGATGCGCTCGGATACCGCTGACCTTCCGACGTTTTTTCAACAGGAATTGGGAACCACCGGCAAATGGATTTCCGTGGTGGCGAACATCATCATATTATACGGACTGCTGGTGGCGTATATCAGCGGTGCGGCAGACGTCATGGACAGTTTGTTTCCCATAAGCCACTGGTTTCTCGAACTGGTCTTTTTTGTCATTGCATCGGTTCTTTCCCTGTTCGGCATGGCGCTCATGCGCCGAGGCAATGCTTTGATCATGATTCTGATGTGGATCACATTTGCCGCGCTGGTCATCATCTGCGCGGGCCAGATGAAAACATCGCGAATGGCTTATACGGATTGGACTTTTTTGCCAAGTACATTGCCAATTGTCGTCACGGCCTTTCACTTCCATAATATCATTCCCAGCATTGCCCGTTCGATGCAGTTTGATCAAAAGGCTATCCGAACCTCTTTCGCCCTCGGCACGGGCATAGGTTTGGTCATGAATATCATCTGGATTGTAGTAGTCATTGGAGCATTGCCTCTGGGCGGCCCAGGTGGCAACACCATTTTGTCCGCATACCATGCCAATGTTCCGGCCACAGTCCCACTCTCGCATCTGATCAAAACCCCCCTGTTTATGACCTGCTCGCTGGTATTCGCCTTGCTTGCAATGACGGCGGCCTACATGGCCAATGGTACGGCATTGAACGGCTTTCTCCGCGATCTTTGCGCATCGTACTTGAAAACGGAAAACAAGCTCCTGTCATCAGTGCTGACCTTTTTTCCACCACTGATCATTGCCCTGGCTTTTCCGCATATTTTTTTAAATGCCATCGGACTTGTTGGCGGCGTCGGCATTGATCTGATCTTCGGCATCCTTCCGGGCATGCTTCTGATAAAATACAAAACTGGCTTTCTGCGCTATTTCGGCTGGTTCTTGGTAATCGTCTTTGCCATCGTTCTGTTATATGAACTGGGCGTAGAAACCCATATTCTGAATACGCATCCACGGGCTGATTACTTTGACAGGTAAACGGACAAAAGAGCACGCAAAAATAATCCCCGGCACTTTTTTAAAAAGGCCGGGGATTTTAAATTTTTGCCAATTACAACATCCTAACAGCCTGTCGGACTTAAATATCAAATAAGTATTTTATTAAACAAAATCATTGTGTTAATAGTATTTTTATAAGCGTGAACTTCAAAGACGTCTTCAGAGATCGGCCCTTGTTGCTTTCCCCCGACATGCGTGACTGGGTTCCAGATGACGACATGGTGCATTTTGTCCTTGAAGCGGTGAACCTCGTGTCTACTGCCACGTTTAAGGTCAATCACCGGGGAACCGGTTCCAAGCAGTATTCTCCTCGTATGTTGCTGGCATTGTTGATATACTGTTATGCAAACGGCGTCTTTTCTTCGAGACGCATTGAGCGCACAACGTATCGTGACGTCGCGGTTCGGTACCTTACCGGCAACACGCATCCTGACCATGACACGATCTGCTCATTTCGGCGGAAGAATTCCGAAGCGTTCAGTGCGACCTTTTTGGAAGTACTCAAACTCGCCAGCGAGTTGAAGCTGCTCAAAGTTGGCAACATCAGTGTCGACGGGACGCACATCAAGGCCAACGCTTCAAAATATAAAAGCATCCGATATTACCGGGCCTGCGGACTTGAGCAAAAGTTGACGGACGACATTGCCGAACTGATGCGTAAAGCTGAGCGCGCCGACAACGCATCCACTGAGGATGGACAAAGGATTCCTGAAGAAATTGCCCGTCGTGAAAAGCTGCAACAAAAAATGCGACAGGCAAGAATAAACTTGAGGAGCGGGCGCGTAAGCGCACTGAGGCCGAGCAGGCGGAGTATGAGCGTAAATGCTCGGATCGCGAGAAAGGGCCGAAGAAGCGAGGCCCCAAGCCCAAACCGCCTAAAAGCACTCCCAAGGAGTCCGAGCAGGTAAACCTGACTGATGAAGATTCGCGAATCATGCGCAAAAGCAACCGTAGCGAATACACGCAATCTTACAATGCTCAGGCTGCGGTTGATGCTGATGGCTCGCAGTTAATACTGTACAATCATGTGACAAATTGCGCAGTGGACAGCAACGAGCTTTTGGCTGCGGTCATTGGAGTGATCGACAATGTTGGACAGCCCTCGGCGGTGTTGGCTGATGCAGGGTATATCAATCGGGATGCTTGTGAAAAAATTGAAGAATTATGCGTAGAGCCGTTTGTCGCCCCAAGACGGCAAGAATCGCGAGAGTATGATTTCCGTCCTCCCAAAGAAAAGCCGATTAACGATCCGTATCATAAGGCGATGCGTGAGAAGCTTGACAACGAGGAAGGCAAGTACCTGTATGCTCGGAGAAAACAAACAGTTGAGCCCGTATTTGGCATCATCAAGCAAGCGCTTGGATTTCGCCAGTTTCTCCTACGTGGGCTCAAAAAAGTTACCACGGAGTGGGAGTTGGTGTGCTTGGCGTATAACGTGAAGAGAGTTTTTGCGTTGAAATGCGCCTAAAAATGGGGCTGAAGCGCTAAAAAAGCCCAATTGACTATATTGAAGGCATAAAGGCAAAGATTTCAGCCTTGCTCGACGGTAAAGCCCGGCTCCAGCAGATATCTTCTTATTGCTGGAGCCGGGTCAAGTTCGACAGGCTGTTGGCCAATCGACTTTCATCCTTCCAAACATCTCTATGTGTTCCCATCCTTCTGCTCCAATGCTGCGTTTCGCGATGATCTGGGGAAAAAGAAGCTTTGGTACTGCAAGCGAGAAAGGCAACCGCTGGGCTGAACGAATTTTGTCCCTGCGCCAGACGTGCAGGATTCAGCGAAGAAGAACCTTCCAGTTCTGGTTGACGCTATGAATTCCTTTTTCAATATTTCGCACTCTGATTTCAGCTGGATTCATGCTGGCGGATGATTGGGGTGTGAGCGCTTACAAAAAATGCATTAGAAATGACTTGAAAGTCATTTTTTCAGAATTTAGCGCTTAGAATCAATTCTAAGATGCGTTTCCCCTGTAGATAACGCACCTTTCCTGGTAGGGAGAGGAAAAGGCATTAAGAAACTTTTCAGATTATTGCGGCACATCTTGCTTGCGAAAAGCGGCAATGGGAATTACAGTTCGCAAGATTTTGTCAACATCTCCCGTAAGTAACGCGTATTGCACTATGACTGAAACAAAAAAATTACTTTCCATTGTCGTTCCTGTTTATTTTGAGGAATTGGTAGTGGAAGAGTTCTATACTCGTACGCGGACGGTCCTGGAAAGGATTGCCGATCGTTATCATTTTGAACTTATTTTTGTTGATGACGGAAGCCGCGACCGTTCCTTGGAATTGTTGCTTCGTATTGCCCGGACTGATTCACGAGTTACAGTACTTGAATTTTCGCGTAATTTCGGCCACCAGATGGCCATTACAGCGGGCTTGGATCATGCGCGGGGAGATGCTGTGGTACTTATTGACGGAGATCTTCAAGACCCGCCAGAAGTTATCCTCCGGATGGTTGCCGAATGGGAAAAAGGGATAGATGTTGTTTATGGAGTACGGGAAAAACGCGAAGGTGAAACAGCATTCAAGTTGCTTACTGCCCGTTGGTTCTATGCATTGCTGGACAAACTTTCGGACGTGTCCATTCCCCGAGATACGGGCGATTTTCGACTTATGGACCGTGCTGCCGTAGACGCCCTTTGCTCACTTCCCGAACGCGAACGGTTTATACGCGGACTGGTGCCTTGGATTGGTTTTTCCCAGAAGGGAATTCTCTATAACAGGGATGCGCGATACGCTGGAGAAACCAAGTACACCTTGCAAAAAATGTTGCACTTCGCTCTGGTGGGCATCACGAGCTTTTCGGACAAACCGCTGGTCATCGTGACCCAGCTCGGTATTCTTTTCAGTCTGTTTTCGTTTATTTTATCCGTCTGGCTGGTCATCAATAAACTCCTGTTTCCTGACAACACACTTTTTGGTTGGACTTCCATGGTAGTCATCGTGTTGTTCGTCGCCGGAGTGCAATTGACCTGTACTGGAATTGTAGGGCTCTATGTTGGTAAGATTTTTCATGAAGTAAAGCAGCGCCCCTTGTATCTGGTACGGCGTACGCATCATTTTGTTGAAAAAGACATTCACCAGACCGACCAGAAATACAAATAACTCCCGTAGATATGACTTCACCTCTGGTATCAGTTTGCATCCCGTCGTTTAATCAGGAACGGTATATTGATGCGACGGTTGCATCCGTGCTGTCGCAAACATTTGCTGATTTTGAGCTTATCATTGTCGATGATTGTTCTCCGGACGGCACTTTTGACCGGTTGCAACAATATGAGGACTCCCGCATTCGTTTGTTTCGCAATGAGCGGAATCTCGGATTGGAAGGCAACTGGAACGCGGCTGTCAGCAAAGCCCGGGGCACATTCATCAAGGTACTTTGCGGTGATGATCTGCTGTATCCGGAATGTCTTGAAAAACAAGTCGGATTGCTGCTGCGGCCTGAAAATGCTTCC
Source organism: Desulfovibrionaceae bacterium (assembly GCA_963677785.2). Classification (GTDB taxonomy): domain Bacteria; phylum Desulfobacterota; class Desulfovibrionia; order Desulfovibrionales; family Desulfovibrionaceae. The sequence continues at coordinate 3,932,362 of CAXXDH010000003.1, forward strand.
CTTGCGCTCACTGCCACATCGCGAACCACGCTCACGCCGGCAGGCAAGCAGGTATTCAGCCGCAGCTTTTTCAGAAAGGACAAAAGACTACCGGGAATTGCCGCCATCCGGGAAAGTATTCGCCGCGGAACAAACATTTTTGGTGAGCCGGGAGCAGTGTTGTTTAAGCGGGAGCTGCTTGAAAAAACAGGGCTGTTTGACGGTTCAATTCCCTATCTCATTGACCTGGATATGTGGATTCGGTTGTTGCGGTACGGAGATGCGTTGATTCTCGCCGAACCCTTGTTCGGTTTTCGCGTATCCAACAGTTCCCTGAGCTTTTTTCTTTCCAACCGGCAGAGCAAAGAATTTACTTTGCTCATTGAGAAGATTGCGAAAGATCCCGTGTACGCGTTGTCAGGATGCGATGTGTTGCGGGGAAAATGCATGGCCTATTATATGTTGCTGATGCGGAAGCTTTTTTATTTTCTGTATGTCAGAGGCAACTAACTGCCGATTCGGAGGGGGGTTTTTTGTCATTCTGGTTGGTTGACAGATTCCATACGTACTGGAGTGAGCGCTCTCTTTCCGACAAGAGTCTGCTGGTGCTCCTGGCGCTATTGCTTTTTGCCATGCCTGTTCTTTCTCAGGATTTCGGGGTAACCTGGGACGAACATTTTCATTACGAATACGGCAGGCGTGTCTTCAATTTTTACGCTTCCGGTTTTGCCGATAGATCCGCAACTGATTATCTTTCGTTGCACTACTATGGAGGATTGTTTGATTTTTTGGCAGAGTGCGCCCATCGGATGTTGCCTTCTTTTCCGCGTAGCGACATAAAGCATATCGCCAATAGTCTCTTCGGCTGGCTGGCCATTTTTTTTGCAGGACTGTTGGCCAGACGAGTGTGGGGCGGCTGGGCTGGATTCCTTGCCGTGTTGTTTCTTGCCTTTTCTCCGCGTTTTTTAGCCCATTGTATGAACAATCCCAAGGACTTGCCGTTCGCAACATTTTATATCATGACCTTGTATGGTCTCAGCCTTGCCGGGCAATCGTTTCCATATTTCGGACGCAAAGCCCTGCTGATCACAGTGGCGGGCATTGCTCTGGCACTCAATATTCGGGTCGGCGGCCTGTTGCTGCTCTTTTACGCGGGGCTCTATCTGGGCATGCTTTTTCTAAACGATCGCGCGCACCGTTCCTGGAACAATCTGCTGAAACTCTGCGTCTGGCTGCTGATTCTGGGGCTGGCGGCAGTCGTGCTGGGGACTCTTTTCTGGCCCTGGGCCTTGCAGAATCCTCTTTTTAAACCATTGGAGGCCCTGCGAACCTTTTCGCGTTTTACGCTGACCTTCGGCGAACTGTATAAGGGGAGGATTATCAATACTGGCGACATCCCGTGGGATTATCCCGTCCATTGGCAGTTGATCACCATCCCTCTGGGCGTTCTTTTTTTCGGGCTGCTTTCCGTGCCGCTGGCCTGTTTTTTTAAAAAAAGAGGGGCGGAGATACGGCTGCTGCAAGTGGCTGGCCTGGCTTTTTCCGTCCTCTTTCCCCTGGCCTATGTCATCGCCACCAAACCCGTGCTGTACAATGGCCCGCGCCACCTGTTGTTTATCTATCCTTCCTTTGCGGTACTTGCCGCAGGCGCTGCTGCGCTGTTATTACGCATACGATTGCGCTATGGGGCGGTCCTTGTTTGTTGTCTTCTCGTTGCCGGATTGTATCATCCGGTGCTTTTTCAGTTACGTAATCATCCAAATCAGATCGTCTATTTCAACCAGATGGTAGGGGGGATTCGGGGGGCTTTTTTGCGGTATGAAATGGATTACTGGGGCAACAGTTTCAAGCAAGCTATAGACTGGATCGAGAGCGTCGCTAACCTGAACTCGCGGCGGGTACGTTTTTCCGTTAATGTCTCGCCCAAGTCCGCTTATGAATACGCCAAGCGTTACCCTTTGCTGCAGTTGATACCTCCCACAGGGCATCCGGAGTTCATGGTTCATTTGATTTCAGGACCAGAATTATTGACTTCCCTCAAAGGAAAACAGTTGATTCATGCGGTGTATGCTGACGGTGTGCCCCTTTGCGTGGTTGAGTTCAATGCTCACACTGATTGAGTAGGCAATAAAACGTGATAATTCAGAGACTGTGATTGTCTAAGCGACCGAGTAATGGACGGTCCTTATTCTGTAATGAGCTCCCAGGAATATGCGGTAAGGTCGAACTGAATTTCATTAATCTTCTGTCCACATTGTTTTCCGCCAAGTTTGTGATAAAAACCATGGGCCGAACCTTTAGTCGGCGTCCAGAGAACCATGCGTCTGAACCCCATTGCCCACATTTTTTCTTGTGCATCAAAGAATAAAACTGTTCCATATTTTTTGTTATGGTAACTGTCCTTTGTATCGGTCTACGGTTTCTTGGACACAAGTTTGAAAAAGTCAGGCAACCTCTCGCAGTAAACGAAGCTGTCTCTGTCGGACTTGGGCCGGAGTGCGGTAGCCGTGCCTTCCGAGAATCCAATTTTCATTATAATCCCGTTGAAAAGCCAGAAGGGCTTGCCGCAAATCTTCTACCGTGTCGAACAAACGCAGCCAGAGCAAATTTTCCTTAAGGATACGAACAAAACGTTCGGCAATACCGTTGCCTTGCGGTTGGCGAATGAAGGACGGTGAACTTGCAATTCCCAGGAATTTCATCTCGTCCTGAAAGACTCTGGAAACGAACTGACTTCCGTTGTCGTGTCGCAGTACCACCCCGGAGGCCACCTCCCGGTCAAAAGAGCCAAAACTGTGACGCACCGCCTGACGTATGGGCTCCAGGGCTTCGAAACGCGTGCCGCGCCTGGTGGCGTGGATACCAAGCAACTCCAACGAACAATGATCCACCACAAAAAAGATGGAAGCATTGCCTTCGGATATCGTCAACGTCGTGGTCATGTCTGAACCCCACATTTCATCGACTCGTTCAGTTTTTATCGTGCCGTCGTGTACCTTTGGACCGCGAGGTTTCCCGCCCCTTTTTTTGGCCAGCAGGCCATTTTCCCGCATGAGGCGAAGAACCCGCTTGGGTGAGGTTCGAATGGATCTCGCTCTCAGGCGTGCCCATGCCTTGCGATAGCCTTCGCCGGTAAAGGGACTTTCCGTCAAAACTTGGCGGATATTCTCAACAAGCTCTTCATCGGTATGCAACCCAATCGGACCCCGTCGGCTCGGCGTTTCCCTTGGAAAACTTTTGTGCCAGTAATAGGTCGATCGGGGGATGCCCCAGATAGTGCATACCCTCGCCAGTCCATACTTTTTTCCTACGGAGGACGAGATAGACTGGCTCATTTCCTCGACCTCCGGCGCGCCAAAGGGCGTCCTTGCTCCATTCGGTCAATCTTTTCACGAAGCAACTTGATTTCCATGGTTTGCTCGCCGACTTTTTCATTGAGGCGTTTGATTTCGGCCACCTCTTTCTCGGGACGTTTTTTGAGTCCTTCAGCGCCGGCGGCAAGAAAGGCTTCTTTCCAGCGAGTAAGCTCGGCAGCCGTTCTGCCCACTTCGCGGCTGACAAGTTCTATATCTTCGCCACGTAAGAGCCGTAGGACAATTTCGGTCTTATGCTGTGCCCAAAATCGCTTGGGCATGGTTCCTGGAGTTTCTGATTTGGTCATGAACAATCTCCTGGGGATCAATTCTTAACCCCAATTCGGTGTCCAAGAAAACTCTACCCCAATCCACCTTAATAAAAATAGATTCCAAGCAACCATTATTAGCATTGTCCGGGTCTGCACCGAAGCGGGTAAATCCCACCAGTTCATTATTATTCGCACGGATTACGCGGATTATTGTAATTTTGTCAGCTAGTTGTTTTGTGAAACGTTTTTTTTCGTTTTTATAAATCCACATGGCCAATTCTTCATCTGGAAGTGTTCCCTTAAAATGCTTATGAACTGATTCGATATATAATTTTGTAATTGCATCAATATCTTCAGTTGCGGCATTTGTTATATGTTTCAAATCCATATCATCTCCTTGTATTTTTATCAAAAATTTTAATAGGCAGTGTGTAAAAGTCAAAAGCGGTCGGCATATAAAGAGTGGCACTGAATAATTATTGCAAATCAACCTGGTTGCTTCCATCGTGAAATTGAGGCAACCATGTTAGAAATGTAAACCAAAGGTGCAGTTTTTCGGTTTTGCACCCTTTTATGCTGAATTGAGTGTTACCTACCTGTTTGTCTCCAGATTCCAAGCTCTTCTCCCACGTGCCCCGTATTATATTTGCCTGCCAAAATCCGATTACCAGGTTGTGGCAAGCGGTGCTAATTGACATGTTTTAGCTCCTTGTGAAATATATTTGATGCTAGCGTCTCCATTTTTGTAGTTTATCTCTTTAATCACGGGGGAACCATGTCCACAGAAAAAAGGTATGCTTTTACCATCCTCGGACTGTCAGAAAATACCTTCAGTCTGGTCAGTTTCGAAGGGGGAGGCGGCATTTCTGAAATCTTTCAGTTTGAAGTGACCCTGTCTTCCAAAAAAAACAATTTGCGTAGCGAAGACGTTATTCGCAAGCCGTGCGCATTGCACTTTAAAGGTTTCATCGACAGAGATCTTGCAATCAAGGGGATTGTGTTCAATTTTCGTGAAATTCGCAAAGTAGGCGAATATATTATCTATGTTGCCACCATAGCCCCAAGATTAAAACTGCTTGGACTGACCAGTGCCTGCCAGATCTTTCTCGACAAGAGCATCCCTGAAATTATCGAATTGATTTTCATGCAGTTTAACATAAGCAATTACGAGTTACGACTGCAGAATACGTACCCGAAACTTGAGTATGTCTGTCAATTCAATGAGTCACATCTGAATTTTATTTCGAGATGGATGGAAAAACTTGGCATGTATTATTTCTTTATCTCGCCTGAGGATACGGAAATAATTGTTATTACCGATTCACTTCTTTCCCATGAGGATGTTGTGACTCATGAATTAATCTATAAACAAGTATCTGGCCTTGACCATCCAATTCTCGACAAGCTCGTTAAGGTTTTTACACTTGATTATAATTCCATCCCAGATAGCATTCAAATAAAAGATTACAATTACTCGCTCAATAATATTGAATTAAGAAGTAAAAACGATTTACAGCAGGAAGGCAACATCGAATTCTACACCTATGGCGATAATTTCCAGAATACGAATGAAGCAAAAAAGATCACACAGATACGTGCTGAAGAATATTCTTGCAGGAAGAACGTATATCATGGTGAGAGTTATGCCATGGGAGTCGCCTCCGGCCACACATTTACCTTGAGCAATCATTACCGCGACGACTGCAACGCAAAGTTTCTGGTAATCAAAGCACGCCATTACGGCCACAACGCCCGTTACCTGCGTGACGGGCTCTCCGTACAGGGGCAACAGGATCAGGACCTGACGGTATACCACAATTCTTTTACGGCCATACGCGCCAATGTTCAATTCCGCTCCGCGCGTAAAACTCCTATGCCCCACTATACGGGCTTGCTCACTGCCGTGGTGGATGCGCCGGAGGACTGGGAGTACGCCGAATTGGACGACATGGGGCGCTACAAGGTTCGGATGCCTTTTGATCTGGCTGACCATCCCGAGAGCAAGGCTTCGTGCTGGATACGCAAGGCAGAATTTTTTACCGGCAACAAGGAGGGGGAAAAGGCCTTTGGAATGCATTTCCCGTTACACAAGGGGACGGAAGTGTTGATCAGTTTTGTGGAAGGGGACATTGACAGGCCAGTGATTGCTGCAGCTTTGTATAACAAGACCAATGAAAATCCGGTGACCTCGAAAAACAATACGTACAACATATTGCGAACCATCAGCGGTCACCGGCTCGTCAGCAACGACCAGAAGAACAAGCCGGCCTTCGGCTTTGCCACCGCGGACAACTCAGTGATGTTCGTAGGCCATTCCGACGCTGACAACGGGGGAAAGCTGGATGTAACAACGAAAAAAGCCGTACAGGCTAGTTATTCGGATTCCTTTGAGGTCAAGGCCGGCACCAGCACCGGTTTCACTGTGGGCGCCAACTTTGATGCTTTTGCCGGGAGCAAAATGGGCATAACGGCAGGCCTGACCAATGAAGTAAAGGTGGGATGGTCCGTGGGGTGCTGCATTTATGGCAGGGCCATTGAGTTCGGCGAGCAACGGTCCATGATTCATGAAGCAATTTCCCAGGTCGCGGACAGTCAGATAACCATGAATGCGGGATCGAACGCGGTAGTGGAAGCGTATTATACATCAATCAAGAATTGGATGGCAGCCAGCGCTGCGGCTGCTGTAGCCACCAATCTTGGGGGGTGGGCTGCTATTGCGGGAGCACAAGGCGAATATGACGATATAGACCAAACTGCCGCCAAAATCGCTGGGAGCATAGTGGGGGGGCTTGGCGCTGTAACGCAGGTCGTTGGAACTGCTTTTGCCATGTACAATTACAACAAACTAAGTAAAGAACAAAATGAGAGTTATTACACTGTCAGAAGTGTAATGGGAAAAAAAGGAGTGAAACACGTTGTTGATAGTGATCCAGGAAATATGGCTGATTACTCCATAACCGTTGACGGCGTTCCGGGAAATCAAGCTCGCAGTTCTTCCATTAGATTGACGGCACGGGGTGATGACATTGAAATTGTCAATAGAGAAGACGCAAAAATTTCTTTGCAGGAGGGTAAGTTTATCGAGCTTGAGGTAACAGACAAATGCATAATGGGGTTGACAAAGACGGAGGCGTTTTGTGACGTAGAGAACGCTGGGGCCTGGGAGATATCGGACAATGAAGTTTCTTTGAGAAAAAACGATGGCGCTAGTGTGGAGCTTACAAAATCCGGGGTAACTATTGAGGGGGGAGTTAACCCAAGTGAAGGCGTTGTCAAGATTAGTGCAGAAAGTCTGCAGATGAAAACCACAACCAATATAAACATAAAAGCCGGCAACCTTATCATGCTTGCGTAACTGTTTGTGGCCGGTATTTGATCAGGATGGATTTGCTGAAATTGCGCAACGTATGGGGCGTAGTGATAAGAAAGGAATTGTCACTTGGTGCAAGAAAAGTATAATTTTCCCGCACCGAGTGACATCTATTGACTTCAGTTATTGTTTTTTCTTTGTGTCAGTAGATTTTTTTGGGCAAGTGTCACTCTTGGCGCCGCCGTGACCTTCATCATAGCCTTTTTGAAAATCATTGGCGCTGTCTTCCATTCCTCGAACTGCTTGTCCCGTGGTTCTGCCCATCCATGTACAGCCGCTGATTCCCACGCAAAACAGACAAGTAACCAAACACATGGCAACAACTATTCTCAACATGACGTACCTCCCAAACAGCACTAATATTTTTTCAATTCACGTGCCTTGGCAAAATCGTTGATTGCTTCAGATTTTTTGTTTTTTTTGCTCCAGGCTTCGCCTCTATGCTGGTATGCTTCAGCAAATTCAGGATCCAGTTTGATTGCTCGGGAAAAATCCGCAATGGCTTTATCTTCGTCACCATAGTTCAAATACGCAACACCACGGTTGTAATACATTTGTGGATCATTTGGTAAAAATTTCAGGGCCATGGTGTAATCATCAGCAGCCTGGCGGAATTTGAGCTGAATACGGTGCACGCGGCCACGTTCAGCATAAGCCTTACCGTAGTCGGGTTTCAGTTCGATGGCCCGGGATAAATCTGAAAGTGCTTTACCATATTCCTCTTTTTCCGTCCAAATCAATCCTCTGTTAAGATAAGTTTGTTCCAGGTTTGGATTCTGATTCAAGGCCTGCGTATAATCCATCAAAGCCTTGTCGTATTCCTTCCATTGAGACCAGATAAGCCCGCGATTGTGGTACACGAAGGCAACAGTGGGGTCTTGGGGATCCAGCATTCCTGATTGCAGAAACATCGTGTAATTTTTCATGGCAGCATCAAGATCACCCTTATCCTGGGCAACAACCCCCTTATTGGCATAGTCATACAGAGCCGCTCGTTGCGCTTCCATTTGTTTTTGTTGTGCAGTGGCCCGCTGGGCCAGAACAGGATGCGCCGGAACAGCAGCTGCTGTCAGAAAAACGAGAGCAACAAATAGGGCGAGACGGGATAAAGGGATCATTTTCGAGCCTCCAGGCTTTTTTTAGCTGACAACGCAAACAATTTTTTGTCTTGTAAGCGGATTTAGCGAAAGATACAAGGGGCGCCTTCTTGGCGATATATTCCAGCGTATATGCTTAAGAAAGAAAAAAGATATCTTGCCACAATCCTAGCGAGTGACTATGAAATAGACTGCATTTTTATGAAATGCGCCATTTCTGAGTATGTTAACGTTTTTTTCTATTCTGGAGTGTGTCATGAAAATATTGATTCCATTTTATTCTCTGTATGGGCATGTGTTTGCTATGGCAAAGGCCGTGGCTGAAGGCGTCAAAGAGCAAGGAGCCGAACCCGTACTTAGACGAGTGCCCGAGACGTTGTCAGAGGAAATTTTAGGGAAAATGGGCGCGCTGGAAGCGCAAAAAAAGCTGGCAGATATCCCTGTCTGCACTGTGGACGAACTTCCTGAAGCAGCAGGGATCATCTTCGGGACTCCCACCCGTTTTGGCAACATGTGCGGCCAGATGCGCCAGTTTCTGGACGCTACAGGACAACTTTGGGCAAAAGGAGCGCTTATCGGCAAACCCGGCAGCGTATTTACCTCTTCCAACACGCAGCATGGCGGTCAGGAGTCCACGATTCTTTCTTTTCAGATTACTCTGTTGCATCACGGCATGGTTGTTGTCGGCCTGCCTTACTCGTACGCCGGGCAGATGACTACAGATGAAATGACCGGTGGGAGCCCTTATGGAGCAAGCACCATTGCCGGGGGAGACGGCAGCCGTGTTCCCAGTGAAAATGAATTGAACGCCGCCAGATTTCAGGGAAGACACCTGGCTGAAATAGCGGCAAAACTAAACGGTTAAGTATCGAATTTTCCAGAGCGGCAAGAGGCGTTTTTGCAGTTTTCGATCACGTTTCTTGCCTTTTTTGAATATGCCCATTTTTCTGCGATAACTGCAAGCTGTTCCAGCTCTATTGGTTTGGCAACGTAGTAATCCATACCTGACTGCAATAGATAGTTCTTGTCGTTTTTCATTGTATACGCAGTCATGGCGATGATCGGAATCCTGGAGTCATATTGCCCGGAGGCATTCTTACGAATTATCCGTGTGGTTTCCACTCCGTCCAGCCCAGGCATTTGAACATCCATAAAGACGATATCATATTTTTTTTCCTGCAATAAATTCAGGGCTTCATATCCATTACATGCTTCTTCTACAGTATATCCCTTTCTGCGTAAGTATAACCCCAAAAAAGTCCGATTTGTTGCATTGTCCTCAACAAGTAAAATACGTATTGTTGTATCCCGCATTGTCCCTCGCTCCTCGTTGTCCCTCTGGTCCCCATACCAATTTTCCCCAGACACACGATATAGCTGCTTGACGTTACGAAAAACAGAGAATGAGCGCAACACTTAATGAGGGCTTCAATTTTTGACAAAAAAAATCTATACTTTGATATGTTGCCGGACTGACGGATTGCTTTTGAAAAAACTCACTTGTTCAAATGCATAACGGCTATTTTTTCACACCTGGCCGTTACATGTTTTCGGTAGAAACGAATACACTGCGGATCTTTTTCAAAACAAGACCTTGCAAATTTTCAAATTCGATATTCTTGCAAAGCAAAAGGAGAAAACAATGGTTCAATCTGAGGCTTATGAACTGATTCAAACAATCCGTATTACTGCGGGCAGGTTTTTCATTTTCGTCTTACTTGTGTTATTGTTTTCCCTCAGTGCCTGCTGTCCGCCCTATTGCGGTGAGCGATACGGGACTGATTATTATTGCATGTTGCAAATCACTACGATACCGAAAGGTGATGAGTATGTGGCACAGATCAATGGGGAAGGTTTTAACAATCTTGAACTTGATGTTCGCTCGTCCGAATTTGTGACCACGTGCTCCGGAGAGCTTGAAATCACCAAAAACTATGCTGAGCTTATCAAGAAAAATCCAAGTGATTTTAAGGTGATTATGAGGAATAATTGTTCCATGGCCATTGTAAGGTCCAACTAAATACTACGAAGTGCGAAGCATGCTGTCCTGGGGGGGGCAGGACCAAAGCCCAAGGAGACAGTCATTGCGCAGTTGTCTTAGGATGAAAAACATTCAGTCGGGTGCATTCAGTGTTTCATGTACTGTTTTGAGTCCCGGTTTTTGTCATATCAGCCGCCGGACATCAATGCAGTCTGCTTCCCAGGCGACACAATGAACATCCTTTGCCTCAGCCGAGTGCCCGGAGCCTTTCAAACGCTGAAAGAATATGCGATCAACCTGATCATGGTAGATAGTATTTCTGCTTTGATGGACATGCTGGTACGCATCCCATGCAGTGGAATCATTCTGGATGTAAAATGTCTGATGCGGACCAACGAACACCATAAAGGGCTGTTGTATGAATTCATTGATGCGTTCCCCACACTACGCGTCAATTCAGCGCCTGATGGCAACAGCTTTGTCCCTTTGGGGGATTCCGATGCTTTTGTCACCAAAACATGCGCTGCTTTTAAACCACGTTCGGTTCGCAAAAACAGGCGTATGCATGTGGCGCTCCCTCTTTTGTTATCGCGGGAACAGGATCCGGAGATGCGTAACGCTGTGAAAACATGTTCCATTGATCTTTCTGAAAAGGGCATGTTCATTTTTTCCACGGATGAATGGCGTATTGATGAAAGCGCCTGGATACAACTCATTGATGTCAGGGACAGTACGCCCATACGCGCTAGAGTTCGGTGGGTCCTGCCGTGGGGTACCGGACTTCGTTTTCCTGGCATAGGGATCATTTTCGACGCAATCACACCCGAACAGCATGATGAACTCTGCAGCAGGTTTCTCCTGCGCTCGAACGATACGCAACGCTCGTTTATTTCGGATCTCTCCTGCCTGGACACGTTTCTTGAGGAAGAATGGCCTGAGCTCGTTTTGGTCAGTAAAGAAAATAATACATCGGGGACAATCCCGTTGCAAAAGGAGAATGGAATGAAATCCATCACTGTGAAAGGAATGCATTGCCCTAAATGTCAAAGCGCCGTTACCGAAGCAATGAGTAGTCTGGACGGCATCGCCGATGTTGATGTCAACCTGGAAAGCGGACTTGTTACCTTTACTGAAGAAAAAACTGTTTCTGAAGAAGTTATCAAAGAAGCCATCGAAAAGATTGGTTTCGATGTAGCCTGATATCACAGCTCAACAGGTGTTGCGTAACAGACGTGGCGCCTGCATCTGGCTGTCTGCACAGCCATTTTGTCAGAGTAGGAGTTTGAAGCTCCGACAGGTCTGGAGCATGAGAGCTTGTTCGGATAGATAAAAAAACGGCGGGAAAGTTCCCGCCGTTCAAGTCAAGTATTTCGCTTACCTGTTATCCGGCTTTATTGATACGTTGGATCAATTCCTTGTGCGCCTTTTCTGCCTTGGCGTTTTCGATTTGGCAGGTACCCACCTGGAAGTGCCCGCCGCCGCCGTATTCAAGTAGCAATTCGCCTACATTGAGCTTGCAGGTTCTGTTGAGGATGCTGTGTCCCACCGTGAAGACCGTATTTTGTTTTTTCAATCCCCAGAGAACGTGCATGCTGACATTGCATTGCGGATATAAAGCATAAACGATGAACCTGTTGCCGGTGAGAATTTCATCTATCTGGCGCAGATCAACGACGACAAGGTTGTCATGGACCTTGCTGTTTTCCATGAGCTGTTGCCGGAACCGTTTTTCCTGGCTGAAATAGCGTTCGACACGTTCTTTGATATCCGGAAGTTCGAGAATTTTTTCAATTGTCAGGGTTCTGCAGAATCCGATCAGTTCTTCCATCAGCTGATAATTGCTGATGCTGTAATCCCTGTAGCGTCCGAGGCCGGTACGCGGATCCATAATGAAGCCGAGAAGCACCCAGCCTGTCGGGTGCAAGACCTCATCAGCGGTAAGGTTTCCACTGTCCACCTTATCCACGTAATGCAGCATTTCGTCCATTTCTTTTGGAAATGTTTCATGTCCGCCGTAATATTCCCAGATGATTCGTGCGCAGCTGGGAGCTTGTTTGCTGAGGCCTGTGTATTCCAAATTGTCGCCGTGGCGTATCTGCTCACTGGAATGATGGTCGAACCAAAGACCGCATCCGGGCACATAAGGCACGTTGGCGAGCATATCGTTTTCAGTAACCGGGATGATTCCATCCTGCAGATCTTTGGGATGGACAAATTTCCAGTCGTCCATGATGCCAGCTTCTTTTAACAACACGGCACAGATCAAACCGTCAAAATCGGATCGAGTAAGCAATCTCATCGCGGCATTCCCCCTACAGAATCATGCGATCAATATCTTGAAGACATCAGACCTTTTCAGCTACAAAAAGTTGCCCCTAGTTAGTATTCGGTGCAGAAAATGTTTCACTTTTTTACACTGAATTATTAAGGATGGCCATTCTCATCAATACCACATTGATGGGTTGTGGAAAAGGACCGGAATAAATTTTCGAGCATTCGTTTACCTTATATTGTTTTTTCCCATGGTTGTGAATCAGTTTTTTATCCAGCTTCGAAAAATGACATGCCAGGGAGGCGCTTTGCTATTTTATACACTTGGTTTTTTGGTGGCGGGTTACCTGCTGCTTTGCTCTGGAGTATATCTCGTTCAGGATAAACTTGTTTTTCATCCCCGCAGCGGTGGAGGAGGCACACCGGGGGACATCGGGCTGTCTTTTGAAGAATTGCGATTTAAGACTGCCTCCGGAGCCATTTTGCACGGCTGGTATGTCCCGGCCGCATCGTCGGATGCAAACACGCCTGTGGTGCTTTTTTGCCATGGCAATGCGGGTAACCTGACGCATCGCCTGGACACCATTCGTCTCATTCATGATTTGGGCTTGCATCTTTTGATTTATGACTATCAGGGCTATGGTCTGAGCCAGGGAAGTCCCAACGAACAGGCCACCTATGCGGACGTGGAGGCTGCCTGGAACGTATTGGTCCGTGATAAAAAAATCGATCCCGGACGGATTATTCTTTGGGGGCGTTCCCTGGGCGGAGCCGTGGCCGCCTGGTGTGCGCGACAGCATACGCCCTGTGCGCTGGTGCTGGAGTCCACTTTCACCTCCGTGCCGGATATGGGCGCGCGAATCTATCCCTTTTTCCCGGTACGCTTTTTGTGCCGTTTGCGGTATGATACGCGTACGCTGCTGGCTTCGATCAATTGCCCGCTGCTGGTGGTGCACAGTCCGGAGGATTCGGTGGTTCCCTATGCCTTTGGCAAGCAACTCTATGCGGCGGGAAAAGAACCGAAACAATTTCTTGAGATCCAAGGGGATCATAATGACGGATACCTTGTGTCTGGGCAGCAGTATACGGCGGGTATTATAAAATTTATTCAGTCATTTTGCTTTGATGGCATACAGCGAGAGCAACCATGATTTGTTTTTTTGATCACGTGGCCATGAACGTACGGGATGTGGAAAACGCGCTGGCTTTTTACTTGACGGTTTTGGAACTGCAACCCGAACGGGTGGATGCCTGGCGCAACGGAAAGGTTCCTTTTCCCTCGGTACGGCTTAATCCCGGAACGATTCTGGATTTTTTCCCGGAGGCTCTCTGGCCCCCGAACACCTCTCCGGGCGTGCAGGGCGGACTCAACCATCTGAGCCTGGCCATGCGCAGGACGGATTGGGAAGCGTTGCTGCAACGCCTGGAGGGCCAGGGAATTGCCTTGGAAGTCGGTCCGTGCGAACGCTGGGGCGCTTATGGCAATGGGACCTCCGTTTATTTTCGTGATCCTGAGGGAAATTTGCTGGAAGCCAAATACTATCCGGAGGAGGCAGGGACTGGCCGACGTACGAGCCTTTCTTGAGGGAGATAATGGTCCGTACCGGCTCTGGTTGGAACCGGTACGGATATCGAGGTGCCGTGGGGCAGAATTGAACTGCCGACATGGTGGGCACCTTGAGACAATGCATTTTAATTTGACTACTAAACAATAAGAAATAAGAAGTTTTACAATTTTTGTTTTGAATGATTCTTTATGCGCACCGGATACGTGCGTATTTCAACAAAAGGTCCAAATCCTGATTCACAGCCGAGGCTACAAAACGTCTGGCCTTAGCAACATTAATTGAAAAGAAGACATGCACACTTACTGTGATTTACATCTTCACTTGGGGGGAAGCATTTCTCAGAAGTTGGTAAGGAGTTTTGCTCAATCAGACCATGACCAGCAAGCGATTGAAGCGCTTGATGAGGCTGATGTTCTGACATTGTTTGACGTTGTTCATCGCTTAGTGCAATCGCCAGAAAGAGTTGAAATTGCGACAGAAGATGTGATCACCACAAGTACAGCCGATTATCTGGAAATACGGACAACTCCTCGAAAATTTTCATCAGCGCAATCGTTTCGCCCCTATGTGGAAGCATTTGTATCGGCTTTGCGTCGACACTCTGGCAAAGCCAAAGGAATACTCAGTATCGATCGGTATAAACACGATCTTGCAAGCTCCCATTGTATCATCGCACTTGCACAGGAGTATCCGGATTGTATTGTTGGCATTGATATCTCCGGTGTTAACCCTTCAGGCATTCGTACCTTGCAAGGAGAAGACCTGAGCAGGTGCATTGCAAACATCCTGAACACACCACTGGGGTTGGCTATCCATCTAGGGGAATTCGATAATGAAAAAGACCAACGCGATAATACCTCAGCGCTGACAGCCATTGACCACTGGTTACAGCAAAATCAGACAACTTGTGTGGGAAAAATTCGCCTTGGACATGCCATTTTTTTATCAGAGGAACATATACGGATTATTCAAAAGCATGGCCTTCCAATAGAAATATGCCCCACATGTCACCGGTATCTTGGATGTTGGAAAAATGGTCGAAAACATCCTGTTCAGACAGTGTATCCCGGGCACGAATCGCCTGTCATACTTGGGACCGATAATACGCTGAATTTCTCAACCAGTTTTGAACGCGACAAGTTGTTGTTTATAAATGCCTTCCCCTATAGCTTAGCGAACGGATGGAAATATCGGTTTGGGCAAATTTGATTCTACAGACATGGCACAATGACCATAACGGCAAATTTTATTGCCTACGTCACTGTTTCACAATGTACCAGTGTACTCATTATCTTGAGTAGCGCCTGAAAATACCGGTTAATCGGAAGATACGAAGTGTTGAAAAAGGGGCTGAACCACCGTGGTTCTGAGCAGGTATGCCCGGTGGTGAGAGAGGGGGAGACCGCGAGGAATCCCCCTACTCAATTGTGATTGTACGCGGGTTATTCTTCCGTAGTGTCCGGAGCCCAGTGAATCAGGCCAAGGGAAAGCGGATCAAGCATCAACGCATGGTGGGGCAATACCCGGACAGTGAAGCCGAAGCGCCCGGCCTGCATTGGCTCTATTTTTCCGCTGAAAAGCTGCCAGCCGTCTTTTGCCGTACCGGTTGGCGCCAGCGGAGATGTCAGCCGGTCGATGAAATCCCCTGTATTGTCCACGGGCCCTGCATAAATCTCCACCTTCAGATCTTCCGGGCTGAGCCCGGCCAGGAAAATTTCCACTTCCACCGGCAAGTCCTCGCCTGCAAAGAGTTGATTTTCCGAAGGAGAAACCACGTTGCGCACCCGGACATCATGCCAATGCGTCATGATCTTCATCCGCCAGGTGGCCAGATCCTTGGCCGGTCCGAAGCTGTCGCGTTTCAGGCGGTCAAAACTTTCAATGGCCGGTACATAGGCTTTTTGGGCGTAATCTTCGACCATGCGGTGCGAACTGTATACCGGAACCAATTCTTTGAGCGCCTTTTTCATCCGTCCTATCCAGGCGCGTGGAATACCTCCCTGGCCTCTGTCGTAAAAATCGGGAATAATTTCATTTTCTAAAATATTATAGAGTGTCTGGCTCTCTACGAAGTCCTGATAATCCGGATCATCGTACTCTTCTCCACGGCCAATGGCCCAGCCTACGCTGTTGTCCGGCAGATGTGCCTCTGCCCACCAGCCGTCCAGGGTGCTGAGTTGGAGCACGCCGTTGACAATGGCTTTCATGCCGCTTGTACCGCAGGCTTCCAGCGGTCGGCGCGGTGTGTTCAGCCAGACGTCGCACCCCTGTACCATGTATTTGGCAACTTCAATTTCATAATCTTCAATGAAGATCATTTTATGGCGGCATTCCTTTTCCCGGCAAAGCTGAAAAAGATCTTGCAGCACTTTTTTTCCTTCATTGTCCTGCGGATGAGCTTTGCCTGCGAAGATGAATTGCACCGGCCCCCGCGCATTGTTCAGGATGCGCATCAAGCGTTCCTTGTCCTGCAGAATCATATTGGCTCGCTTGTAGGTGGCGAAACGGCGGGCAAAACCGATGGTCAGGGCCTGCGGGTCGAGCACCTCGTTGGCGACTTCCAGAGCCTTGCGGCGGACGCCTTTGCTTTCGAGCTGCAGGTGCAGGCGGAAGCGGACCTGGTCGACGAGCCGGGCCCGGAGGCGTTCATGCGTCCGCCAGAGTTCGGTTTCCGAAATGGTTTCGGCCAGTCTCCAGGTACGCATGCAATCCGGATCTTCGCGCCAGGTGCCGCCCAGATAGCGGTCGTAAAGCAAGGCGATGTCCGGAGCGACCCAGCTGGCCACGTGTACGCCGTTGGTAATGGCGCCGATGGGCACGTCCTGTACCGGATACTGGGGCCAGACTTGTTTCCACATGTTGCGGGAAACATGACCGTGCAGCTTGCTGACGCCGTTGTTGAAGCGCGAGAGTTTGAGAGCCAGAACAGTCATGCAGAATTCTTCGCTGTCGTCATAGGGATTTTCTCTTCCCAGGGCCATGAGCACTTTGAAGGCAATGCCCAGATCCCGGGCGTAGCCTTCGAAATAGCGCTGGATGAGACCGGGAGGAAAGCGGTCGTTGCCTGCCGGAACAGGCGTGTGGGTGGTGAAAATGGACGTGGATGCCACCAGTTCCATGGCAGCTTCAAAAGGCAGTTTGTGTTCGGTCATGAACAGGCGGATCCGTTCGAGCCCGGCAAAGGCCGAATGGCCTTCGTTCATATGGATCACTTTGGGCTCCAGATTCAACGCGCGCAGTGCTTTGATGCCGCCGATGCCCAGCAGGATTTCCTGCAGCACGCGCATTTCCAGATCTCCACCATAAAGCTGCGATGTCAGCTGGCGGAAAAGAGGCGGATTTTCAGGCAGATTGGTGTCCAGCAGATAGAGGGATACGCGCCCGACCTGGGCTTCCCAGATTTGCGCGTGCAGGGTTTGCCCCGCTGCCGCCATCTGAATGGTTATCGGGACATCCTTGTCGTTTTTGACCAGATGCAGCGGCATCTGATCGTAATCATGGATTGGGTAGCGTTCCTGCTGCCAGCCGTCGTTGGTCAGATATTGCCGGAAATAGCCCTGTCGGTAACAAAGCCCGATACCCACGAGGGGAATGTTCAGGTCGCTAGCCGATTTGAGATGGTCTCCGGCAAGAATGCCCAGCCCGCCGGAATAGATGGGCAGGCTCAGGCAAATGCCGTACTCGAGGCTGAAATACGCCACCGCGGGAGTCAGGCTGTCGGTTTCCGGGAAGTTGACCGAGATGGCTGATTTTGAAAGATAATTGTGCAGGTAGGCTTTGCCTTCAGTTAGCCGTTCGAGGTAAAATTTGTCCTTGGCAACCTCTTCCAGCATTTGCTGCGGCAGGCGGTTCAGGAACAGCACAGGATTCTGCTGGCATTCGCGCCAGAGCTGCTGGTCGATGGACGCAAAAAGGTCGGCCAGGGTGTCATTCCAGGAAAACCAAAGGTTATGGGCAAGTTCCCAAAGCGGTTCCAGGCTTTTGGGAAGCTTGGGCCGGACGCTGTAGACCCGAATGGGATGCATACGTGTTCTCCGTTAGTTGGCTAAATGGGACTTGGAATAGCAATACTCTTATGTTTTCAGTAAGCGCAACCGCTCCTTCTTGCAAGAAAAAAACACGTTTTTTGGAAGGTCTGAACGTGTTTTGACTTACATTCATGTGTAACATATTACTCAGTGCGAAAAAAAGCTGTTATTTTTGTTTTGAGCTGGAGAAAAAGCCATCTGAAGCTTTGAGCAAGGCAGCACGGGCCGGCGACGCAGTTTTGAGTGTATTGGATTGGATGTTTTTAAACTTATCAGGTTGTAGGAGAACGCATGTCGAGCAAAGAGACGGCACATCAGCCATCTTTACAGGTTCGGGTAAAATTTCTGGACGGCTCCAAGGGGCCCTATCATCAGGCTCTGGCCAATGGGGATTCGAAAGGGGGGTTTGATTACGCTACCCCGGATTCCGCGGGAATAGATTTGCGTGCCTGTATGCAGGACAATGTTGTGGTCATCGGTCCGGGCGAGAGGGCCAAAATTCCCACCGGTGTGGCCATTGAGCCCATGCGGCGTGATATGGCGGGATTTGTTTTTTCTCGTTCCGGCCTCGGTGCTGTGCAGGGGCTGACGGTCGCCCAGGGGGTTGGCGTTATCGACCCGGATTATAGGGGAGAAATCATTGTTTTTTTATTGAATACCTCCAAGGAACTAAAGGAAGTCAAACGGGGCGACCGTATCGCGCAATTGTTGTTTCTGCCTTTTTTTCGCGCTGCGGTGGAACCGGTGGAAGAACTTGGAGACACCGACCGTGGAAGCGGCGGTTTCGGGCATACGGGCAATCAATAACAGCCAGGGCCATCAACCATGCTGCGTTTTATTCATGCCGCGGACATTCATCTGGACAGTCCCATGCGCAACCTCGAACGTTACCCGGGGGCGCCGGTGGAAGCCATGCGCGGGGCCACGCGACGCGCCTTTGACAATCTGGTCGGTCTGGCCCTTGTCGAACAGGTCGATTTCGTCTGCATTGCCGGGGATGTCTACGACGGGGACTGGAAAGACTTCAATACGGGCCTCTATTTTCTGCAGGGCATGAACCGCCTGCGCGAGGCAGGTATCCGCGTCTACCTGACGCGCGGCAACCACGACGCGGCCAGCGCCATCACCTCCCATCTCCGCCTGCCGGATAATGTGCATTTGTTTGCCAGCAAGACAGCCCAGAGCATCGAACATACGCACGGCGTACGGCTGCACGGGCAGAGTTTCGGCAAAGAAGCCGTGACCAGCAATCTGGCCCAGGGCTTTCCGGATCCGGCGCCGGGCTGTGTCAATATAGGCCTGCTGCATACGAGCCTGGGCGGCAGCGAGGGGCATGCGCCCTATGCTCCGTGCACTTCCGCCCAACTGCAGGACAAAGGCTATGATTATTGGGCGCTGGGGCATGTGCATACGCGCCAGGAGGTTGCCCCGGGCATTGTTTTTCCCGGCAATACGCAGGGGCGGCACATTCGCGAGACCGGCCCCAAAGGATGCGTGCTGGTGGAAATGGACGAACGCCATGCATGCAGGCTTGCTTTCAAGCCACTGGATGTGGCCCGTTGGGAACGCTGCGTCATTGACGCCACAGGGCTTGCAACGCCGGACGAACTGTTTCCTTTGCTGGAAGCGGCCCTTGGTCCGCTGGTAGAAGCCAATCCTGAGATGCCGCTTGCCGTACGCGTGGAAATTCATGGCGCTTGCGGGGCGCATCAAGGTTTTTTATCGCGTGAAACCCATTGGCGCAACGAGGTCCGTGGCGCGGCCATGGAAACCAGGGGCGAAGGTCTGTGGGTGGAAAAGGTGCAATTCCTGACGTCTCATCCGCAGGATGACCCGGGTACGGCCGGTCTTGACGGGCCTCTGGGCGAATTGGCTGCCGTCATGGACCAGGCCCGGAGGGATGCGCGGTGGCAGGAAGACGTGCTGCGCCAGTTGGACGTGCTTTGGGGCAAGCTGCCTGGGGAGTTGAAGACCGGTGACTGGAAGGCGCCGCTGGACCCAGGCCCCTGGCTGGAACAGCTGATCGAGCGCGCGGGCTTGATTTTGTTGCAGGAACTGCGAGGAAAAGGGGAAGGAGAATGAGAATCCGGGCGCTCGAATTGCTGGCCTTTGGTCCGTTCTCGGACAGGATTCTCGAACTCGAAGGCAACGGACCGCACCTTGTGTTCGGGCCCAATGAGGCCGGCAAAAGTTCCGCGCTACGCGCGTTGAATGCCTTTTTCTTCGGTATTCCCCTGCGTACGGATGATGATTTCATCCACGGCAAACCCAAGTTGCGCGTGGGCATGCGTATAGAATCCGAACAGGGAAGCCCCCTGCATCTGCACCGTATCAAACGCCAGAAAGATACGCTGCTTGATGCGGCTGACGGCAAGGTGGTCAAGGATGTCATTTTGTCGCGCCTGCTGGGAGGGCTTTCCGGGGAATTGTTTCAAAGCCTTTATGGACTGGATCATGCGGGGCTCGAACAAGGAGCAGCAGAGCTGTTGCATGGGCGGGGAGAACTTGGCAGCGCGCTGTTCGCCGCGGGCTCCGGACTGGTGCGCCTGTACCAGGTGCAGCAGGATCTGGATGCCAGGATCAGCGAATTGTACAAACCATCTGGGCGAAAGAACCTCATTCCTTTGCAGCAAAAACAATTCACGGAGTTGCGGCAGCAAATCCGCGAGGTTCAGGCCGGCAGCGAGGAATGGGAAGGCCACCTGCGGGCTAGGGAAGAAGCGGAAAAGGAAAAACACGAACTTGATGCAGAGCTGCAGCAGGTTCTGAAAGAAAAAAATCAATTGGAGCGGATCCGAGACGCTCTGCCGGATATCGTACTGCGTACGGAGTTGCTGGTGGAAAAGGAGCTCCTGGCGGGAGTCCGTGCTCTGCCTGAGGAATTTGCGGAACAACGCCAGAATGCAGTCACAGCGCAGCGTATCGCCATGGATCAATGCGAACAACTGAGGAAAGAACTTGACGCACTGGATCAGGAACTGGCGGCACTGCATCCGCCGTCTTCCCTGCTGGACGCCGGTGAGACCATATTGCGTCTCAGCAAGGATCTGAACCGCATCCGCAGCCAGCGTGTTGAATTGCTTGAACTACGCCACAGCTTGACCGGCGTACGCGAACGTATTCAGGAACTGACCCAGGTCTTGCCCAAATCTTTGGCGCAAAACCAGAGCCAGGTTGTGGTAGACCGGGGCCTGGAAACACGCATCGGCAAATTGATCGATTCAGGCGCCAGGCTGCAGGCTGAAAAAGAACAGGGCAAGGCGTTGCTGGAGCAACGTTCGCAGGAACTGCAACAAACCCGAAACGGACTTGAGGCCCTGGCAGCAAGCCGGGATTTGAGCGGACTCGCGGTTAGCGTGGAAACCTTGACGCAGCATGGCGACGTGGAAATGCGGCTGTCGGAGGCCGAACAGGATAATTTACAGCGGATGCAGGTAATACGTCATGCGATCTCCCGCCAGGCGCGTTGGAGCGGGGCGCCGGAAGCATTGTCCGGGCTGGCTTTGCCGGACGAATCCTTGATTGACGCGCAACAAACCGAACAGCAGCAAGCCTTGGCCGCTCGTACCCGTCTGGAAGACGAACTGCGCCAGATTCGTGCGGACCTGGTCCAAATTCACGCCGATATGGAAGCCCTTGGCGGGGGGGACGCCATTCCGGACGAAGAGGAACTGCTGCGTACGCGTCGGCGCAGGGACGCGGGCTGGGAACTCGTCCTTGCTGCCTGGGAGCAGGGCATTCCCCCAGGTACGACCAATGAAGCCGGGCAGGCCTTTGTCGCTGCCTGCGCTGGGGCTGCGGGTCTGCCTCAGGCCTATGCGCAGAGTGTGGGCGAAGCCGATACCCTTTCGGACAGACTGCGGCGTGAAGCCGGTCGTGTGGCATCATTCGCGGCGTTGAAAAGCCGGTTGCAGGTGGCTCTCGCTGCGGAAGCTGAAACGCTGGCCCGGCTTGAGCGGATGGCGGAAGAACAGGCCCGCAACGCGGAATCGTGGCAGGCGATCTGGCTGCCGCTGGGGATCACTCCCGGCAGTCCGCAGGAAATGCGCCTCTGGGCGCGGCAGATAAGCGACCTGACGCGTCAGGCTGGAGAATTGGAACAGGGGCGGGCTCGTGTGCAGCAGTTGTCCGCGCAACTCCGGGGCATGCGCGCGACGTTGATTGAGCGAATGCTCGAAGCCGGATTTCCCGAGCCTGACAGAGGTACGGGCTTTGCCGAGCTGTTGGGCTTTTGCAGGAAAAAAGTTCAAGAATTACAAAAACTCGAGCAACAACGCACCCACCTGGACGAACAGCAGCGTACGCTTGCCGCCAGACTCGCCCGACAGCAGCAAAGCGTCCGGACGCTGGAAGAAAAGCACCAGAACTGGCAGTGCGCCTGGGCGGATTCGGTCTCCGCCTTGGGGCTTGATGGCCGGGCCTACCCGGAGGAAGCCCGTGATGTGCTGAACCTGTTGCGCGAACTGCACGGACTGCGGAAGCGTATGGCCGATGAATTGAGCAGGCGTGACTTCCTAACAGGTTCATTGGAAAAATTTGCTGTTGAAAGCCGCGAACTGGTAACCCGGATTGCCCCGGAGTTAGTGCCGGAAGCCCTGCTGGAAGACCGGCTGCCCGAATTGGATAACGCCTTGGAAGAGCTTGAAGCGCGTCTTTCTCGGGCGCGTCAGGCAGCAGCTTTGCGTAAAGAAGCGCAAAAGCGGCGTGAAAAAGCGGAACGCCGGCTTCAACAAGTGGAACAGGACGCGGCCCAGGCCGAATCTCAACTGCGTTCGCTCTGCGAACTGGCGGAGTGCGCTTCTGCGGAGGATTTGGGGGGGGCTTTGGAGCGTTCGAATCGTCTCCGGCAATGCTTGGCCAGGCTTGAAGAGACCGAGGACCGTTTGCGCCGCCAGAGCATGGGGCTTTCTTTGGAGGAGTTCGTACGGAACGCGCTCAACCAGGACGCCGATCTGCTCGCCCCCCGTCTGGAGTTGTTGGAAAGCCGTACCAGGGAATTACACGAACGCCGGTCGGTTCTGGACCGGACCATCGGCAGCGAACAGGCGGCCCTGGCGCGGATGCGCGGTGAAGACGATGCCGCCCGTCTTGCCGACGATGCCGAGGGCGTACTGGCGGGCATGGCCCAGTCCGTGGAAGACTACATCAGCCTGCTGATTGCCCGGAAAATGCTGCATCAGGCCATGGAGTCGTATCGCGACAAAGTGCAGGGTGGTATTGTGCGGCAGGCCGGGGACTATTTCAAACGCATTACCCTGGAATCCTTCTGCGGCGTACGCGTGGAAAATTTGGGTCCGGGAGAAACGCTTGTAGGCGTGCGTACGCCCGCGTCAGCGGGACTGAGCGTGGAGGCCATGAGCAGCGGCAGCCGGGACCAGCTGTTTCTAGCGTTGCGTCTAGCCAGCCTGTCCGCCTTGCTGGACGATGCCGAGCCCACGCCGTTGATTCTGGATGACATCCTGGTGAATTTCGACGACCAGCGGGCCACTGAGACATTGCGGTTGCTGCGTGAGCTTTCGCAACGAACCCAGGTGATCTATTTCACGCACCATCTGCATATCCGTGAACTCGCCGAGGGTTGGCTGCAGCACCGGCTTTGACAGAGGCCTGCCCCGGCTACATCTGTCTGATTTCCATGATCCGCCCGTCTTTGTTCCACGGGACGGCGATGATATTGCCGAAGCGGCCCGAAGCCTTGGCAAACACCGCGATCCCCGCATTGCATTCGGCCGCGTTGATGCCTGGAAACTTCTGCTGGCTGTAGACGGTGTCTTCCTTGTCCCGTCCGAGAACACGGGCAAGAAACCCGCGCAGGCGCAGTTCGGCTTCTTTGCGCCGAAAGGGCAGGGAGTCGCGCCGGTTCATTTTCGTCAATTTCTCGCGTTGCGAAATGGCGCAGAGGGACTCCACGATCCGCTCGCAGGCAAAGGGCCCGTCCACTGTGGCTATATAGTAGCGGACAAGGGCGGCGTTTTCCGGATCGAGCGTATGCAGGGTCAAAGGCCCTTGTTCCAGGGATGTGTGGATGGCCTGAATCAGCTCGTCAAGCGTATGGGTCATACGGCTCACGGCTTTGGTGATGGGCTGGGCGTAGGCCTCGTTGACCACCGGCCTGTAGGAAACAACAGGTTTTTCCAGCATGAAGCCTTCCACAGAGGTGGTGCAGTTGTTGTGAATCATCACCTCGGAGGCGAGAATCCAGGGCAGAGCCGCGCCCTGGAACAAAATCCGCGCGTTTTTCAGATGCGCTGTTTTTTCACGCCAGATGGAATGGTTTTCGGAAGGGTGGGGCCGGATAATGATCTTGTGCTCGGGGAAAGCCCGGCAAAGCGCTTCCACCATGGGAACGTAATGTTCGAAATTGGTTTTGGAATAGGCCCAGAGTCCGCGCAGATATTCGAGATGCGCGTCGTTCTGCTCGTCCGGCGCCAGTTCTTTTTTGTTCAGGTAATAATCGGTGCCGTAATAATTATTGTAGTGCAGAAAATTGGTGTTGATGAGAATGAAGCGTCCGTGTTCCCTTTTCAACGCGGCGGCCTCGGTGGCGAAAAAAGCGCGAAAGGGCTCCCGCAGCAAATCCAGGCGCGGATTGCCCGCCAGAACCAGCCTGTCTGCAAATTCCGGCACTTTGGACAGGATGGCGTCTCCCTGCAGTTGGCCCCAGGCGTAAAATGCGTCCAGATACTCCAGCAGAGGCGTGGAAACCCGTCGGTTGCAGTAAAAATCCCTGTTGTAGATGGTCAGTCCTTCCTCGCACCAGGCAACGGCCCTGTTGCCCCGTACGCGCTGCATGGCCACATCGTGGAGGTTGCCGTTGTGGATGGCTTTTTCGATGTAGATGCCGCGCGGCAGACGGTTGATACGCCGGTACAGATCGAGATGACCGCCAAGGAAAACACGAAATCCCGCTTCGGACATGAAACAGGCTGCCAGCAGCTTGGCGGTGAACTCACGCGCTTTGGTTTCGATGGGCAATAGAATTTTGTCAATGGCGCCCGCCGAGTGCGGGGCTTCCGGAGAAGTATTGGACATGGCGGACTGATGCCTCCTCTAAAAAATCAAGCGGTGCCGGGCAAATCCAGCAGTGCAAGCCTATATAGCGCGCCTCCGGCGCTGTCAATTACGTGTGTTTTCTTGTTTTCTTCCACGTACGGTACAAGCTTATGCCGACGCACAAAGCGACGAACCAGAGCCAGTTTTCACCGATCCGCGTATATATGGTACGTACGTCCGGACAATAAAGGCTGCCCTGGGTGGCGGTCCGGACGCCGGAAATCGTTCTGGTGCCCGGCACGATGTCGCCTGTGGCCCGAATGTGGGCGCCGATGCCGGAATTGGTGCAGCTGACCAGCGGACGCCTGACTTCCACGGCGCGGAACAGAGTCATGTCCAGGTGCATGGCTTCGGCTTTGGCGGACCCGAACCAGATATCATCCGAGAGCACGGCCACCAGGTCGGCTCCCCGGCGTACGCCCTCGCGTACGAGCTGGGGGAAACCGCTTTCATAACAGATCAGAGGCTGGATGCGCTTCCCGGAGTGGAGCTGCAGCAGGCGGATTTTCTGGCCAGGCACGTACTGCGAACTGTTTCCGGACTCCGCCCCCGGTTTCCGAACCCGGCTTTCAAATGGCATGAATTCGCCGAAGGGCACCAGTTCGTTTTTTCGGTAGGCCATGCCGCAGTGCCCGTCCGGCCGTACGGCCCAGGCGGCGTTATATTTAGCGGCAGGATCTATAAATTCCGTACAGCTGAGCAGGATCGGTGCGCCATACGCAGCTGCAGCCCCGGAGATCCCATGGACTTCGAACTCCCGGCAATCGCACGGCAATTCCAAGGGCACCTCTGGCCAGAGCACGAGATCGGCGGCAGGTACGTCTTGTTTTGCCTGTCGGGTAAGTTGTACGAGTTGTTGAGCCAGAACCAGCAGGTCCGGAGAACCATTTTTCGAAGCCTGGAGATGAGGTTTTATCATGGGCTGGAGAGCTGTAACGGTGACGAAGTCCGCAGAGTCCGCCAGTTTTTCCACCATTCGCAGCTGATCCAGACGCCAGGCGCCGTACGCAAGCAGAACAGCCAGCAACAGGATGAATGCCCCCAGATGTTTTGCGGCGGTCAGAGGTGCGGCTCGATTTGCAAGGGCTTCCACCAACAGGAAGTTTCCGAGAACAAGCAGAAAAAGCACCAGATGGCGTCCGCCGATGTCGGCAGCTTGAATCAGATATGGCCAGGCCGCCAGCGCCTGATGCACGGTCCCCGGACCAAGTGTCGTACGCAGGGCGGCCAGGAGTGTGAAAATGCAGGCGCACAGCAAAGAGCCGGGCGGATTTCTGTATTTTGAAAGTAGGGCGTAAGCCCAGCCCAGGCCTGCGTACGGAGTCCCCATGTACAGCCAGAAAAGCGCTGCCATAGCCCAGGCGGAAATGTGTGGAAGATGCAGCATGGTTGCAAAGGCATTGTGCATCCACCAGGTGGCGGCTCCCCAGATGCACGTCCCGAAGGCCAGTCCCCAGACAAAGCCCGAATAGGGCGTAAGACCGCGCAGTGCCAATCCCAAGGGGACGAGCAGCACGAAGCTCAACCAGGAAAAAGGTCCGGACGGCAGACAGACATAACTCAACAGTAATGTCAGTCCCAGCAAGAACAGACGATAACGGTTGTCAGAGGCAAAGAGTGGGGGCGTATATTTCACGTGTTGCTTGAAGATTGTTGGGATACGCCTGCGACTTTGAACCTGGATAGACCACCTGTCAAGGTCCGGGCGTCTGGCTCATTGTTGCTGATCAAATAAAAACAGCGGGGTTCCCGGAAGAACACCCGCTGCCGTATGGTACGCCTTGCGGCGTACCATACCATATGGGCAAGAAAAACGAGTTAAAAACCCAACGCAGTTCCAATCTGAAATACGGCAACTGAGAGCAGATAACCGAAACTCAGAGAGCCGAATACGGAGAACAGCGCCCATTTCCAGTTGGATTCGCGGGCGATAACCGCCACAGTGACCATGCAGGGCACATAAACCAGCATGAACACGAACACACTCCAGATGGCCGCAGGGGTCCAGGCCGGGTCGGCTCCGATACGCGAGCTTAAACCGGCAGCCTCCTCCGGATCTTCTTCTCCCAGCGAATAGGCTGTCGACATGGTTGATACGAACACTTCCTTAGCAGCGAAAGCGCCGATGAACGCGATGTCCGCCTGCCAGGGGAAACCTGCGAGCTTGGTTACCGGGGCTATGGCTTCGCTGATGCTTCCAGCATACGAATATTTCAGAGCGGTTTCGGCTTCGGCTCCATCAATCTTGGCCAGAGCCGCGTCTTTAGCCTCTCCGCTCAGGTTCTCCGCGGCCGTACGCTGTGTTTCAAACACTTCGACCTGGTCCTGAGGCAGCTGCGGAAAGGTCATGAGCGCCCACATAATGATGGAGATGGCCAGGATCACTGTTCCGGCTTTTTTGATATATTGCCAGACCCGGTCCCAGGTGTGTACGGCCACGCCGCGCAGTGTGGGCAGACGGTAGGGGGGCAATTCCATGACAAAAGGGGTGGATTCGCCCTTGAGTAGCGTCCAGCGCAGCAAACGGGCGGCGACCAGGGCCAGAGCCCAGGACAGGCAGACAATGACGAACATGACGCTTGTGGCGTTGTTGGGATAAAAGGCCGCCACCAGCATGATAAAAGCCGTGGTCTTCGCACCGCAAACCATGAACGGGGAGACCAGAAGGGTCGCCAGTCTTTCTTTGGGGCTGCGCAGGGTCCGGGCAGCCATGACTCCTGGCACGGCACAGCCGCCGGGCATGCCGCCGGACATGATCATGGGCATGATGGACATGCCGTGCAAACCGAACATACGCAGCACCCTGTCCACCATGTAGGCTACGCGGGCCATGTACCCGAGATCTTCCAGGAAAACCAGCATGGCGAACATGATCAGGATCAGCGGGGTAAATCCCATGACCGCACCGACACCATCAATGACGCCTGAAACCAGCATGGATTTCAACAATCCGTCGGGAAGGATGCTGTCGAATGCGGAGGACAACCAGGCGAACCCATCCTCAACCCATCCCTGGGGAGTCGCTCCTAGAGTGAACGTAATGTAAAACATGGCCAGCATGACAGCGACCATGATGACGGGGCCGAGCAGTTTGTGGGTCAACAGTCTGTCGACTTTGTCGGAAGTGTCGAAGCGCAGATCGTTCTCACGACTGATCACTCCTTGCTTGAGAATGGAGTTGATGAATCCGTAACGGTAGTCGGCAAGGATAGCTTCCGGGTACGTGTTGAACGTGGAGTTGATATGATCCGCGGCTTTGTGGACCATGGCTTCCAGCTTGGCGGAAACATCCGGAGATTTTTCCTGCCCCTTGGCCATGACGATTTCGTCATCCTCCAGGTATTTGATTGCCAGCCAGCGAGGTTCGTATTTGTCGGTCATGAACTGGTTGTCTGAAATAAACTGGGCCATTTCATCAATGACCGGATCCAGATCATGTCCATAGGATATTTTGAGCGGTTTCCATTCGCCCTTGCGTTCATCATGTACCGACTTCACCGCGTCCATCAATTCCGTGCATCCGACGGAGCGCCGGGCGATGCACTCGATGACGGGAACGCCCAGTGCTTTTGACAGTGCCGCGGTGTCGATTTTAATGCCCTTTTTCTTTACCTCGTCCATCATGTTCAGCCCCAGCACCACAGGGACGCCGATTTCCATGAACTGCACGGCCAGATAAAGGCTCCGTTCCAGCGATGTGGCGTCAAGCATATTGATGACTACTTCGGGCTTTTCATCCACGATGACATCTCGGGCGACGACCTCTTCCATGGAATAGGAAGTCAGGGAATAGGTGCCGGGCAAATCCACCAGATGCATGTTCGTGCCGTTGTCTTTGAAGTACCCTTCCGTCCGGTCTACGGTGATGCCGGGGTAGTTTCCCACCCGGGCTGTGGCTCCAGTGATGGCATTGAACATGGTGGATTTGCCGCAGTTGGGCTGGCCTGAGACCGCGACAAAAATTTCATTCCCCATTTTACGCGCCCTCCGGGACAACGATCAGGTAATCGGCCTCACTGTTGCGTAACGTGAGGGTATATCCCTTCATGCGCAGGGCCACGGGATCTTTCAAAGGAGCACGTCCCACCACCATGAAGTCGGTTCCTGGTATCAGACCCATATCACGAATGCGCCGTCCCAGTTCTCCACTTGCTTGTACGGCCTTGATCTTTCCGCATTGTTGGCTTCTCATTCTACGAAGTGGAATTCCCATGGTTTTCTCCTTAGTAAATGCTTTCATGAGTATTGATTGTTGAAATGTCGCCAGACGGCAACAGCCCCCCTTCAACGAAGAAAACGTATTCCCCGATGACGCTTATGGTGTCTTCCGCCAGTATTGGTCCACAAAAAGACTACGAATTTGGTGGGCACTCTTTTCTAAACTAAAGTCGCATCCGGACTTCGAGGAATTTTGATTTTTATCCAAAAATCAAAATATTAGGGGCTAACCTAATCGCTTTTTTCGCTGTTGTTCCTGAAAACAACGGCACGACATTAGCGAATATGATAATCAATTTCAACCAAAAAGTGTCTGATGTTGAAAAAAACATTCTTCTTCACTCGCTTTTTACAGGTTAGGGAGAATGATTGTTTATACCGCAGGTTGAAATTCATGTCAGTCAAGATTGCTGATAATTTCACAGAGTCGCTGGTAGCGGAAAAGAACATGCAGAACAACGTTCAGAATTTTTGAGAAAACATAAAAAGGTGTGATTTTTAAAGGCTTGACTTTGATAATCACTATCATTAGTCTAAAAAGGTCCTTTGATGTTGGTGAGTAAGCTGCTTTGGCGACTACATGCCTAACACTGGTTTTCAGAAAAAAAGTTATATTTTTTCATGCACGTAGATTGTCAGGCAATTTTGCCCCTTTTTGATAGGTAAGCAAAAAACATACTAAAATAGTATTTAAAGTGCGGAACACCGCATATCATAATGATACAGAAATTATATCTGTATTTCGTTCTTTTGATAATTAGATATCTGGAGAACAAAGATATTCTGGAAGTAAAGGAGGAGTACGTCAGGATGCAGTCGTGTGGCGGGGCAAAAACAAACGATACGAAACCCAGGTGCGTATACACTGAAAGAAAAGGAGATTACGGGATAATAGCAGTTGCCGAACAAGGTGGAATAATCTTCGATGATGGAAAATTGTATCCGGTCAGCGATAAAAATGCCAGAGGAGCGCAATGAATACGGTGCATATGGCTTTGGCGGGAAATCCGAATTCCGGCAAAACGACTCTTTTCAACTTGCTGACCGGTTCCCGGCAGCGGGTCGGCAACTACGCCGGTGTTACCGTGGAGCGTAAAGAAGGCACCTTTTCTTATCAGGACAAGGAGGTGCACATCCTGGATTTGCCCGGTTGTTATTCGCTGACCTCCTATACGCCTGAAGAAGTGGTCGCACGCGATGCGATTATGACGCGGAATCCGGAGGAACGTCCGCAAGTGGTGGTCCAGGTGCTGGATGCCACCGCATTGGAGCGCAGTCTGTATCTGACGGTGCAGTTTATGGAGTTGGGTATTCCGATCGTTTTGGCTTTGAACATGATGGATGATGCCGGACGCAAAGGATTGATCATAGACAGTGGGAAACTTTCGAGTTTACTGGGCGTGCCTGTCGTTGAAACAATTGCCAGAAGGGGAAAAGGAAAACAGGAACTCGAAGAAATGGCCATCTTCCACGCATTGCATGCG
Organism: Desulfovibrionaceae bacterium; assembly: GCA_963677785.2. GTDB lineage: Bacteria > Desulfobacterota > Desulfovibrionia > Desulfovibrionales > Desulfovibrionaceae. Next base: position 3,963,036 of record CAXXDH010000003.1, read on the forward strand.
GCGGAGGCCACTGAACCGTTGGCTATTTCCTATAGCTCCGATCTGGACGCGGCACTCGAAGAGATGGTGCCCTTGATCCAGGAGAAAAATTTTTTCACGGACATTTATCCAGCCCGCTGGGTTGCCCTGAAGTATCTGGAAGGCGATGACGAAGTCATCAAGACGGGCTGGCGCATGAATTCACGGCTTTCCAACAAATTGGAAAGGATCACCGGACGGGTGGGCAAGCATTGCGAAAAAACTCTGCAGAACTATCCGGAAGCGATTATCGCCGACTATCGTTACGGTTTCATCAATGGCATCCTCAAGCAGGGAGTGCTTGACCGGAAACTTTTGGGAGGACAGGCACAGCGCATGGCTTTCAGCGACAAGTTGGATCTGGTCCTGACGCATAAAATTTTAGGCCCTCTGATCATGTTCGGCGTATTGTACGGGGTATTTTACGCCACTTTCACCATCGGCGACGTGCCCATGGGCTGGGTGGAAAGTCTGTTTGTTTTCCTGGGAGAAACCGCTGAAAATTTTCTGCCGGAAGGATTTTTACGTTCTCTTGTGGTTTCAGGAGTCATAGACGGCGTTGGCGGCGTCATTGGTTTTGTTCCGCTGATTATGATCATGTTCCTGGCCCTGACGTATTTGGAAGACGCGGGCTATATGGCGCGTATAGCCTATATGCTCGACAGGGTGCTGCGAATTTTCGGGCTCCACGGTTGTTCTGTCATGCCTTTTCTGGTGTCGGGCGGACTGCCCGGAGGCTGCGCTGTTCCAGGGGTGATGGCAACGCGAACCCTGCGCAGTCCGAAAGAAAAGCTGGCAACATTGCTTACGGCGCCGTTCATGCCCTGCGGTGCGAAGGTGCCCGTGTTTGTGCTGCTGGCGGCGGCCTTTTTTCCCGGCGAAGAAGCCCAGGTGATGTTTTTCATCACTCTGGCGGCATGGGCTGCCGCGTTGCTGGTCTCCCTCGCCTTGCGCAGAACGCTGCTTCAGGGGGAGCCCACTCCTTTTGTCATGGAACTGCCGCCTTACCGCTTGCCCACGGTACGCGGACTCATGATCCATACCTGGGAGCGGACCTGGCAATACATCAAAAAGGCAGGTACGGTGATTCTGGCTATTTCCATTTTGCTCTGGGCCGCCATGACTTTTCCCGGACTATCCGACGAGCAGCTTGCAGCCTTTGAGGCGCAACGCGCTCAGGTAACTGCAAGCGGAGAAGCCCGCAAGGCTCAACTGGCCAGAATCGACAATCTCCAAGCCGAGCAGGCTCTGAAAAATTCCGTAGCCGGACGTATCGGGGCGTTGATCGAACCCATCACCAGTCCCGCCGGATTCGACTGGCGGGTGAACATAGCGTTGCTGGGCGGTGTGGCCGCCAAGGAAGTCATTGTTTCTTCGTTGGGTACGGCCTTTTCTTTGGGAGATGTGGTCCCGGAAGAAGCCGGGAACCTTTCCGAACGTTTATCCAAAGATCCGGACTGGAGCGTGGCCACGGCTCTGAGTCTTATGCTTTTCGTGTTGCTTTACGCACCATGTTTCATCACCGTGGTGACCATGGCTCGTGAATCCTCCTGGAGATGGGCTTTTTTCTCCGTCTGTTTCAACACCGCTATCGCGTATGTTGTGGCGGTTGTCAGCTATCAGGTTGTTTCAGCCGTGCTTTGAGATACATTTACCTCCACTGCAGAATCCAACCCAAACGACAGCCAAAACCGCCTTCGGGCGGTTTTGGCATTTGGCGGCGTCAATTTTCGGCAGCCGTTGTGTGCGCATCTCCGTTGGAGCTGTTTTGCGTGGAACCTGAAGTATCAACCAGGCGGGTGGCGTAAAAGGGAATGGCGCTACCGCCATTCCAGGCTCGGGGCAAGGATTCAATACGCGGTCCGAGGATGAACGCGTGGGTCGGACTGAACAACGGAAGCCAGGCCGCATCTTTTTCCACGATCCGGCGATCGAGTTCCCGGTAGTTTTTGCAACGCGCCTCCGGAGTGGAAAGCGTCCGGGAGGCATTGATTTGTCGGATGGCCTCTTTGTCCGTGAAATTCAGCGAATTCTTACGAGTACCAGGAGGGGTGAAAAAGGGGGTAAAAAAGGTGTCTGGATCATTGAAATCCGCTTCCCAGAGCTGCGCGTACGCGGGTGCCTTACCCTTGTTACGCAGTTCAAAAAACGCGTTTTCGTCCATGGAAACAATATGGACGGTGAATCCGGCCTGTTCGGCCATTGCCTTCAATTGGGTGTTCAAACGAGCCATGATGTCGTTCCACTGGTTCACCTGTACGAGCGTCAGCTCCGCTGATGTCGCCCCGGCTTCCTGCAACAGCTCACGCGCGCGTGGCGGATTATAGGTAAGCTCCTGAGCGTTTCCCGGCGTACAAAGCATGCCTTGTGGAAGCACGCCGTTGACCATCTGCCCCTGTCCGCGAAAAAGCAAAGCCAGCAGACGCTCACGGTCAATGGCATGCAAGAAGGCCTGGCGGATTCGAACATCGTTGAAGGGGGGCAGGTTTTGGTTCAGGGTGACAAAGAGCAGAGCCATGCGCCGGACTGTCTGAATTCTGTCTTTCCAGGTCTGGAAATTGCGAAAATAGGAGAGGAGTTCGGGCGCTTCGGCAGTGTCCAGCACATCCAGTTGCCCGCCGGTAAACAGTTGCTTCAATTTGCGCGTACGGTTTTGCAGCAGAATATGTACGCCGTCGATCCGGGCAGGACCTCGGAAATAGCCTTGATAGGTGCTCAGATAGGCCCCTTTGCGTCCGGACAGCCGTGCTAGCGCGAAAGGGCCGCTGCCGCAGGTAGTCGCAGGGCTGCGCCCGTAGGCGTTGCCCAGAGCTTCAACAAAGGATTTATTCAGGACGGATGCCCAGGGCGTGGCAAGAAGAGAAAGCAACGGAGCATAGGGTTTGTGCAGTGTGATGCGTACCTTGCGGTTGTCCGTTGCGCTCACATTCTTGACGTTTTTGAAAAGACGCGCGTTATAGGAGCTGGTGGCTGGAGCGAGCAGGCGCTTGAAGGTAAAGACCACGTCCTGCGCGCTGAGCGTATCGCCGTTGTGAAACTGGATATTGTCGCGCAGGGTAAAGGAATAGCTTTTGCCGTCGGCGGAAATGTCCCATTTGGTTGCCAGGCCGGGCACGACAGATGTCGAACCGTCCGGGAGCGTGGCGTATTCCACCAGCCGGTCATAGATATTTACGGCAAGCACGGCATTGGCGCTGGTTCGCTGGGGATCGGCAGTTTCAGGCAGCGCGGGCAAAGCCATGCGCAGGGTTTTCGGCGTGATGAGTTGTTCGATGGTCCGCCCCTCACCAGGCGAGTAGCCGTTCTGGACGGATTGGGCAGAGTCGGGAAGGGGGGTGTCTCCAATCTGAGGCATTTCCGGTATTGGGGCAGAGGAAGCCCCCGTGTGCCAGCTTGAGGCCAGATCCTGGCCAAGAGCGAGCTGGTCCGGCGAGAGGAGCTCCTTGACATTTTCCCTGTTGCGCAGGGCATTGATGTTGCCGTTCCTTGCCGCGATATCGAACCAGATGAAAGCCTGCACCAGATCCTGCCGCCCGCCGTTTCCTTGTTTAAAAAGCAGTCCCAGGTTGTTTTGCGCGTTGGTGTGCCCCTGTTCGGCTGCCAGCCGGTACCAGGCACGGGCTTTGACAAAATCCCGCGGCAGATAACTGCCCTGCGCGTATAACAGCCCGATACAGTATTGGGCGCGTTTGTCGCCTTGTTTGGCCAGTGGTGCCAGGATTTCAAAGCCTACCCGGAAATCTCCGTTTTGCAAGGCATGCAGTCCGGTTTGAAAGTTGCGATCGGCTATTGCCCCAATCGCGTCGGCCGGCAACGCGTACGCCGGAGTGGGACCAAGCAGCACGACTGCAATGATGCTTCCCAGGGCGGTCAAACGACTTACGGTCAGAAATAAGGAACGTAGCATAGAGTAAATTTACTTCAGTACTCCAGGAAATGTAAAGCTTGCCAGTGGGCAGTGTCGGAATTGAACTCAACTGCATCTTGATTTGCCCCCCACGGCGGGATAGGCTAAGAATGCTATCTCAAAATGAATGGATCCCTTGTACGGGGTTTAGCTGGAGGTTTTTTCATGAAGAATTTGAATAGACGTATCTGGAAAGGAATACTGTATTTGCTGGCGGGGCTGCTTCTGCTGCTTGGTGCTTGCCAGCCGCAGGTGCCGCCGCCCCTCCCGCCGCTTCCTCCGGATCAGCCCACTTACCGTACGGAACGGGTGACCGCGGACGCGCTCAATGTGCGCAGATCTCCAAGCAATCAGGGAGAGATTCTCACGGTGTTGCCGAAGGGCTGCATGGTGGAAATAGCCGGACGTGATGGCGACTGGATTCAGATTCTGACACCCAGAAAGCGATACGGCTGGGTGTTCGGCGCGTATCTGACCGGTTTTAACGACATCAAACGGCGCCATTCCGCCAGAGAAACCGGCAAATCCCGTCCCGCCATCCCGCAGGGTGTAGGCAACAGGGATCGGAATTTGAAGACGTATCCCGACCTTCCCTCCAACGTGCCGGCGGACGTCAACGGTACGGCCACTCCTGGAGGGACGCCTGTTCGAGGTGATGATTTCCCGTCCGGATTTGACGGTGCCGCAGAATAAATACTTTTAGTTTCCGGCGAGCTTAGCTCGCCGGAAACGTTTCATGCGCCTAGTTCCCTGACGGCTTCGATATAGCTGCTGCGGACATTTTCCATGTATTCGGTATCGATGGGGCCCTTCCAGGTAGTGATTTCCGAGTAGCGCTTGGGAATTTTCACATCTTCCGGTTTATAGCCGCACCGGAATTTCAATTGCCAGCGTTTGCGGCGGATGTTTTCGCTCGCTGCATCAAGCCCGGCTGCGAGAGGGGCGTCTCCGATGCTTTCCAGGGCTGTCTGCAGGCGCTCTTCACTATAGACCCCGCGTGCGAAAAGACAGGCTACCATGCAGGTCAGCATGACGCGGCCGTGTTCGTCCTTGAGCATGTGAGCAACCGCGGCATCCACGTTTTTATCCTTGGCTTTTTGATCGTACGAATACCCGCCGCTGTCCAGGTGCGAGTGGCGGAATCCCTGGGACTGGGAGACGAAAAAAACTTCACCGGTGCCGTATCCGGCCATTTCCTGGCCAAGCACGCAGGCAAAATCCGCGCCTCCGTATCGCTGTGCGGCTTTGAGAGTGCCCTGGGCAAGGGTGGCGTAGAATTTGTTCGTCATATGTCCGAGATGCGAAATGGCCCGGCGGTAGTTGGCGACGTTGTCGAATTCCAGAGGTACGATTGTTTCGTGCTCGCTGATCAATCCTTTCTGGAAGGCTTCGGTGGCCCAGGCCAGGGCGATGCCCGCGCTGATGCCGTCCAGACCCATTTTTTCGGTTTCATCCAAAATGGCGAGCATGTCCATGGAGTTGCTCATACCGAGCATGGATCCGTGGGCGAATACGGTTTCATGATCGTAGGAAACCTGGCGGTAGATGTAGTCGTGTTTTTTCCCGACGAGCTGGCGGACCAGGCCGATGTGGATACAGCCCACAGGACACCCCGAACAGGCTGCCTGGCGCAGAAGCAGATCATTGGCCAGCACTTCGCCGGACAGGGTTTTGATTTTGTCGCTGGACGTGGCCTGCATGTTGTTCCAGGGCAGGGCTTTCAGTTCGTTGAGAGCCGCCATGTTCACCGGCGTGCCCAGGTCGTAGTATTTGGTCATCATTTCGGTTTGGGTCAGCAGCTGGTGGATTTCCTTGAAATACTGCGCGTAGGCTTTGCCTTCGGGCGCGGGCAGGCTGGAATCGCCTTTGACAACAACCGCTTTGAGTTTTTTGCTGCCCAGTACCGCGCCGCAGCCCAGACGGCCGAAATGGCGGTAAGTGTCCACGTTGATGCAGGCCATGGACGAAAGATTTTCTCCGGCCGGGCCGATGCGCATGGTGGAACGGTGGCCGGACGCGCCTTTTCCAAAGCGCCTGAAGTATTTGCCCGACGCCAGAGCTTCCAGGCCGGCAAGGTAAGGAATTTCATGAAACCGAATGTCCCGTGCGCCGATTTCCATGCAAGTCAGGGTACGGGCTTTGCCGGTGAACATGATGGCGTCCAGTCCGGCAAAGCGGATGGACAGCCCCAGGCGTCCGCCGGCATGGCTTTCGGTGTATTGTTCGTTATACGGAGATTTGAAACCGCAAACCACTTTGCTCATCAGCGGGAAATAGCCCGTAAGGGGGCCGACGGCGAAAATAATGGGCTGCCTGGGGTCCAAGGCCGGAGCTGCGACATCACCGAATTTTTCAAAAAGCGCAGCGGCCAGGCCGCTGCCGCCTAAATGGGATGAGCGGTCGGCAACGTTGATGATTTTTCCGGTTTCTGAATTTAGATCCACATGCAGTACGCGGGATGTCGTATTATCGGGCATCGCTTTCCTCCACCAGGTCATCGGAGTCGGCGTCCGAAAGGTCTTTATCTTTGAGCGTCAGACAGTTGTGCGGACAAAATTCCACACAACGTCCGCAGTGAATGCAGACATAGGGGAGTCCGTTATCCGGATCCAGATAGATGGCGTCCACAGGACAAGCCTTGGCGCATTGGCCGCAGCGGATGCATGCTTTAAGTTTGGGAATGACTCCCCCGCCTTTTCTGGGAATCAGAGCTTCTGTCGGACATGCGGCTGCGCAGGGAGGCGGATCGCAGGCCAGACAGTATCTGGCTTCGAATCCGGTACTCATGCCACCTACGGAATTGATGTGAATCCCGGCTCGCAGCCAGGAGATTTCCTTGTGCACCAATCGAGCGCAAGCCAGCGAGCAGGAGTGACAGCCTATACAGCGTTCGATCCTGTTTGCGCGTAGCACTTTCATAAACGACTCCTGTTACAACACAAAGCGCGGCGCCGGAATCTTTCCTTCAGTCAGCAAATTCAGAGTACAACGGCATGGCAGCTGTGTTTATTCCGATTACTGCGCCATCTCACGAATCCATGACGCTAATGGGCATTTTACAATATTTTGCAGTTCCTGCAAACGTTCTTTGGTATTTGCCTCGAATCGCAATACCAGAACCGGTTGCGTATTGGATGCGCGCAGCAAGGCCCATCCGTCCTCAAGGGCAATGCGTACGCCATCAACATCAATGACCGGATAGCGTTCTTTGAAATACTTGACTGCTCGCTCCACCACGGCAAATTTGATGTTTTCCGGACACTCCATGCGTATTTCCGGAGTGGCTGCCGTGACAGGCCAGTCAGACAAATAGGCGGACAGAGGTTTGTCCGGGGCGGCGGCAAGTATTTCCGTAATGCGCAACGCGGCGTAAAGCGCGTCATCCACGCCGTGGAAACGGTCATTGAAAAACAAGTGTCCGCTCATTTCTCCGGCAAGTTCAGCGCCGGTTTCGCGAAGATTTGACTTCATGAACGAATGTCCGGTCACAGCCATTTGCGCCTTGCCGCCATGTTTTTCGATATCTTTAAACAACAAGTGTGAACATTTGACGTCGGCCAGAAACAAGGACCCGGGTTTTCTGGTGAGAATTTCTCTGGCCAGGATGGCTGTCAACCGTTCGCCAGCAACGACATTTCCTTTTTCATCAACGACTCCGATGCGATCTCCATCGCCATCGAGTCCGAATCCGCAGTGCGCACCGGTCTCACGGACTTTTTCCTTGAGCTGCAGAATGTTTTTTTCCACCACCGGATCAGGATGATGGTTGGGAAAATTGCCGTCAGGTTCGCAGAATAACGGGACTACCTTTGCCCCGGCGCGTTGGAGCAGTTCCGTACAAAGCAATCCAGCCGCGCCATTGCCCCCGTCTACAACAACCGTGGGGACGGATTGCAGCGTAACGTGGGCACAAAGATCTTCAAGGTAGCTGTGCCGGATATCATGCTCGGAGCACACCCCCGTCCCATTGGAGAATTTTCCTTCCCGCATGATTTCAAAAACCTTGCGTATTTCCTCCGGGCTCATGGTGGATTCTCCGCTCCAGAGTTTGAATCCATTGTATTCCGGTGGATTGTGGCTGGCGGTCACCATGATGCCGGCCTTGCGGTTGAGTTTTTTGATGGCATAGTAAAAGACTGGTGTCGGCACCATGCCGAGGGTTACGACGTCCAGTCCCGTACTGTTGAGTCCGGCGCAAATGCTGTCTTGATATTCCGAAGAAGAATGGCGGCAATCATAACCGACGATGACGTTGGTATGTCCTTTGTTTTTAAAAAAAGTGCCGCAGGCTCGCCCCAGTTCCAGGACCCACTCGTTGTCAAAGTCCGTACCGACCAGTCCCCGAATATCGTAGGCTCGAAAAATATTTTGAGAAACAGGCTTCATAGAAACTCCAAAATGAGAATGTTAATACTGTCCGTCAACCAAGAATATGATACAATATTATGAGAAAAATGATGAGGTCACATGAGATATTGTAGAATTTTTTGTTGCAATCTGTCAGCAAGTGAACTTAAAATACCATTTTAGAATGAAAATAAAAAGGCACAGATTGAACGACTGATTTTTGATACGATCTTGACCATGGAAGTCAAAAAGCCTATTAATCTGAGATTATGAATTGGGATTGGGATAAATTACAAGAGAAGCGGCAGCGGCAATCGGGTAGCCAAGGAGGCGGCAGCCCGAACAGGCCCGAATTCGACCAGTTCGGAGAAGGGCTGAAAAAACTTAAAGGTATCAAGTTTCCTCTGGGCCGGATCATTATCGGCATCGTAATTCTGTTGTGGCTGCTATCAGGCATTTATATAGTTGAACCGGCTGAGGTGGGGCTGGTCATGCAATTCGGTAAGTTCAACCGTATGACGCAACCAGGCCCGCATTATCACTGGCCATTTCCTATAGAAAGCGTTCTTACGCCTGATGTAGCGCAAATCAGACGCCTGGAGGTCGGTTTTCGCAGTTTGAGTCGGGATCGGAACTTTCAACAGGGCCAGCTTCGTGTAGTGCCTGAAGAATCTTTGATGCTGACCGGCGATGAGAACATTGTGGATGTTCAATTTATCGTTCAGTACCAGATCAAAGATCCTGTCAAGTTCCTTTTCAATGTGAGCGATCAGGCTGAGACGGTTAAAAGTGCCGCTGAGGCCGCAATGCGCGAGGTTGTTGGCGACAACAACATTGATTCGGTTTTAACTACCGGCAAGCTGGAGATTCAAAACGGTACACGGGAATTGTTGCAGGGCATGTTGAAAATGTATGACGCCGGAGTACGCATCGTTGCCGTGCAATTGCAGGACGTGCACCCGCCCAAGGAAGTGGTCGAATCTTTTAAGGACGTCGCCAGTGCGCGCGAAGACAAAAGCAAAATAATCAATCAGGCGGAAGCGTACAGCAACGATCTGCTTCCACGGGCACGGGGACAGGCGGCCCAAATTGTCAACCAGGCAGCTGCCTATAAAGAAACGAAAATTCTTAATGCCCAGGGTGAAGCCGCACGCTTTTTGTCTATCCTCGCAGAGTACAATCAAGCCAAGGACGTTACTCGAGAACGTCTGTATCTGGAAACCATGGAAAAGATTTTTGCCAATCCCAATCTGGAAAAACTGGTGTTGAGCAATGAAGCTTTGAAAGGCGTTTTACCTTTTCTTCCTTTAGGACCGGTAGCCGGAAATAATACTAAGGTTCCAGCACCGTCCGCAAAGGATGGTCTGCAAATGAAAATAAAAGGCGGAGGAGAGTAGCATGAAAAAAACCGCCCCTCTGCTGATATTGATTTTTGTGCTGCTGATAGGCGGCTCGCAGGCTTTTTTTACAGTCTACCAGACGCAAAAGGCCATTCTTTTACAACTCGGAAAACCCGTGGGAGAACCCAGGGGGCCCGGGCTTCATTTCAAAATGCCCTTTGTACAAAATGTCATTTACTTTGACGCCCGGTTATTGGAATACGATGCCGAACCAGCGGAAGTGCTGACCAGTGATAAAAAGAACCTGGTGATCGACAACTACTCAAAGTGGCGTATTGTCAATCCGTTGCGTTTTTACCGTACGGTGCAGACCATTCCCAGAGCTCAGGCGCGCCTGGATGACATCATTTATTCGCAACTTCGCGTAGCCTTGGGGCAGTACACCTTAACGGAAATCGTCTCAACGAAACGCTCTGAGATTATGTCCAGGGTTACGAAAAAATCCTCTGAGTTGATTAAAGAATTTGGAATTCAGGTCGTAGATGTTCGAATAAAACGTACGGATTTGCCGCCGGAAAATGAAAAGGCAATTTTCAACAGAATGCGCGCGGAACGTGAACGGCAAGCGATGAAATATCGTTCTGAAGGACAGGAACGTGCGTCCGTCATCAAATCGGGTGCGGATAAGGAACGCGCAGTTATTTTGGCGGAAGCAAAGAAAAAAGCCAGCGAAGTTCGCGGTGAAGGAGATGCACAGGCGACAAAAATCTACGCCCAAGCTGTTGGCCAGTCTCCTGAGTTTTATGCATTCAAGCGGAGTCTTGACGCTTATGAAGCAGGATTCCAAGACAACACGCGAATAATATTGACTCCTGAAAATCGTTTTCTTCACTACATCCAATAAGCAAATATGATTGTAGAGTGAAAAAATACCTGTAATTATATATTGCCTTACATGCCCTCTTGTTACATATAAGTGTCACATGTGTAACGCTTTTGCGTTACACATGTGTCTCATGATTCCCCGAAAAATGATCAACTCGCTTGAGGTTTAAGTGCTCTTTGGTCAATAATACGCCATAGTTGCTAACGTTTAGATTATATCGGATGCAATTGGGAGGAGTGGCATATTTTTTGTATTAATGTCTTGATACTGTTAGAAGACCACACGAAGAAGTGATTGAAAGCAATTCAAAGCTTGTTTTAAAATAGATCATATCCGTTGATGCAATAAAAAAACTAGCCCAAATAGTACAGGGTATGATATGATCAGAAGAAACAAACTGATTTGACTGGTTCAGAATGAGATATGGTTATTACAGCGGAAGCTTTTTTTTTAGCGGACGGCCGACGGGGCCGGAAGCCTTCGGCAAAAGTTCTGCAGGAATGCCCAACGCCACAAGTTGGTCCAAACGGTTTTTGGGCGCTCGTTCTCCTTTAATAATTTTGGAGATCATTGAAGGCGTTATTCCAAGAGATTCGGCAAGTACTTTTTGTGAAATGCCATTGAGTGCCAACCAGGATTTTAAACGGGCATAGCGAGTTTTCATAGTTGACCAAAGCTTGAGTATTATTCGATCTATAAAATAGCATAACTATATTTACTATTTATTCTTACGTGATCTTTTATTGCGTATCAGCAGTCATGTCAAGAATAAGTTAACCGCTTTGGCTTATTGCCGAAGTTCTTTCGTAAAGGTTTATAGATTCAAAAGGGAGAAAAACATTGTCTACATTTGATCAAGTGTTTGAGCGGATTAAGTTGGCTATTAACACCCGTACGCAGGTACAGCTTGCCGAGGTGCTGGATATTCGTCAATCCAGTATCTCGGATGCCAAACGGCGGGATTCCGTTCCTGCGGAATGGTATCTGAAGCTGTTTAAAAAGTTCGGCCTGAATCCGGACTGGCTGGAAGAGGGGATTGGCCCATGGTACTTGAAAAACAAACACGGTGAATATGTCACCGCCGATGGACCTGCCGACGCAGGTGTCATGGCCCAGCTTGGAGACTACGCCGGAGCTGAGAACAAGGGAACCGTCGTCACCGTACACTCCATGCAAGTGGAAGGTGAGGAGCCCGCCAACTGGGCGCCGGTACCGATTGGAAAGCTCAACGTTCCTCAAAGCTATGCGAAGACATCGATCCAGGTCATCAAAATGGGTGCAACCAGCATGGAGCCTCTTGTCAAGAAAGGCGCCTACATCGGTGTTGATACTTCGAAGAAGCATGTGGAATCCGGCGAGTTGTACATGATTTACATCCCTTATGAAGGGTTGACGCTCAAGCGGGTCTTCCTGGATCTGCAAGGCAGCAAGTACATTTTGCGTACGGAAAATTCGGCACATCCCGAGCAATACCTTCCTGTGGATAAGCGTCAGGATTGCATTTATGGTCGTGCTGTCTGGATTCTTCAGGAACTGTAAAATTGTCGTAGTTTATTCCAGGGGAAATTCTTCGGATTTGCGGAGTATGTGCTGAAATGTATCCTGATGTTATTACTTTTCGTACTCTCTTCTAAATCCTACGGTTGTATAGAGGCCGGATGCTTGTGGGGGTCTGGCGTCCTTAAAATGCAGACGTTTCATAGGCATCCGGTTTTTTATTTAGTAACCTTAACCATTCCGAGCTCATTTTTTATTTTCTTGCGTTGTTTTAATTTTAGTCTTAATTCCTGCCTGATGCGTACGGTATAGCTTCCTCCTCCAGTGGAGTGCCACTTCATTTCGCAAAAAGGATTCTATGTGGAGTTTGAGTTGATTTGGAATGGCCTGCTTTGGCCGCTTCTCCGCCTGCTATTTTTTGTTTCGCTCGGGCTAATGATAGCCAATCTGATTGAAGCGTTGAACTGGACGCATGTAATGGCCCGTTTCGCCACGCCCCTCACACGGCTCAGTCATCTGCAGGACGTGAGTGGTGCAAGTTTTTCCATGGCTTTTTTTTCCGGCGTCAGTGCCAATTCAATGCTTGCAGAGTATTATGAAAAAGGGAAATTATCGAAAAAACAATTAATTCTATCAAATCTATTCAATAGCCTGCCTACGTATTTTTTGCACTTACCTACGGTTTTTTTCATAACACTTCCTTTTCTGGGAAGTGCTGCAGCTGTCTATGTTTCGCTGACGCTTGGCGCCGCTCTGCTGCGTACGGGCTGCACGGTGATTTTGGGACGGATTTTATTGCCCGCACCCCAGGAACAATGTGTCGCCTGCGTTTTGAATGAAAAGACTACGCGCAGTTGGCGCGAAGCATTGCGCACTTCCTGGAAGCGTTTTAAATCGCGCATAAAAAAAATAGTAGTGTTCACCGTTCCGATTTATATTTTGATTTTTGTTTTGAACCGTGTGGGCATGTTTAAAATGCTCAGCAAATTTTTAGCGGATCATGTGGGTTTTTTATCTTTTCTTTCTCCCGAAGCATTGGGAATTGTCGTTTTTCATGTGGCGGCCGAATTTACCGCAGGCCTTGCTGCGGCAGGCGCCCTTTTGCAGAAAGGAGACCTTGGAGCGCGAGAAGTGATTCTAGCCCTGCTGGTGGGAAACATCCTTTCAAGCCCCATACGTGCGTTTCGCCATCAATTTCCCTATTATGCGGGCATTTTTCGACCACAAATCGCCTTTCGTCTTATTGCGTATAATCAGACCTTACGGGCCCTTAGTGTCCTTTTCATCACAGTCTTGTACTATTATGCCAGCATGGCATTCTAAAAAATAAAACAATATGCAATGTCTCTGGGGATGAGATTCGGAAAAAAACAGGGACAAAACCTCCAGCCAGAGAGCCACAAGTGAACGTACTCCTCCCCTTGTTTCTCATCATTTTTTTAGGTTATTTTCTTAGAAAAACACAGCTGTTGTCCCAGGAGTTCTGGACGGAAGCGGAACGCGCCACCTATTATATCTTTTTTCCTTGTCTGCTGGTAGGAAATCTGGCCATGGCCGATTTTGGAAATCTGCCCGCGTTGCCAATGTCTGGCGCTTTGCTTACCGGTATTATTTCCATCAGTACCATCGGCCTTTTTCTAAGAACCCGGTTGCCGTTGACGGATGCGGCTTTTACATCTTTTTTTCAGGGCAGTATTCGTCCGAACACGTACGTGGGAATAGCCGGTGCTGTAGCCCTGGCAGGTCCCGAAGGACTGACTCTGGCCGCCATCGCCATTATCAGCATGGTACCTTTGGTTAATCTGCTTTGCGTTCCGGTTGTCGCACACTTCGGCACGCGCGAGCAACGCGGTATGAGCTATACGCTTTTGGAAATTATCAAAAATCCGCTGATATTAGGCTGTGTCGTTGGTTTTATTCTGAATTTTGGCGGGATCGAACTGCCCATTCAGGTTTATGAAGTTGTCCGCCTTCTGGGCCGGGCTGCTTTGCCTTTGGGCTTGCTTTCCGTAGGAGCCGGGCTGCAATTTAAGAATCTGCATGTGAATATGTTTGGTGTGGCTACCGCCAGCCTGTTCAAGCTTCTTTTGTTGCCGACGGTAACCGCACTTGCCTGTTTTCTGTACCATGTGACGGGAACGGCTGCGGTGACAGCAGTGCTTTTCGCCTCGCTTCCCGCTTCGTTTTCTTCGTTTATTCTTGCGCGCCAATTGGGCGGTGACGAACAGCTCATGGCCAAAGTCATTACCGTGCAAACACTATTGGCTACAGTGACTCTGCCGTTAACCACCGGTCTGGTCGAACTGATCAAATGACGGGCTACAAACAATCACCCGTACGACTGACGTATAATTCGCCAGTCATACTGACGTTCTCTTTGTTGTGCGTGGTGGTCTGGCTGGTTGGAGTATTTTTTCCGAGATTGCAACTGCAGTTTTTTTCCGCATCTCCAGTACTCTCCCTGGCGTATCCGGGGACGTTGCTCGGGCTGATCACGCATTGCCTGGGGCATGCGAACTGGAACCATTTATTGTCCAACCTCACGTTGATTCTTCTCCTCGGTCCCATGGTGGAAGAAAAGTTTGGATCACCGACGCTTTTCGTGCTGATACTGATCACGGCTTTTGTTACAGGACTTTGCAATGCGTTTTTTTTCGACACCGGGTTGATGGGAGCAAGCGGCATTGTTTTTATGCTTATCATGCTCGGGGCCACGGCCAACAGTACGCAGGGGGATATTCCGCTGACGTTTATCCTGGTGACTCTGTTGTTTCTCGGACAAGAGGCGGCCGCCTTGTTTCAAGATGACTCCATATCGCAATTCGCCCATCTTCTGGGAGGCGTATGCGGTGGCTTTTTCGGCTTTTTGCTTCGGAAAAAGCCCGCGTCCGCCGGATAAAAGTGCAATTGGGCACTTCAATCATTGCTTTCTCACTATCCTATTTTCTGCCGACACTGACGACGTTTTTTCTTGCCGACCAGATAAAGCCTTCCTGTTAGGAAAAAAATATAATTAGTCGTCCTTGAAGAACTCACAACTTATTAAGATGACTTAACAATATTCATGGAATAATGTATCATCTTCAACCAGGAAATGTAGCAATACAGCAGAAAAGTGGTCGTAAAACTACAGAATCTGGAGCAGAGATGCAGGCGAAACCCAAGAAGAATGACCAGGTGAATTTCCTCTACCAAGATCTCATTGACCAGCTGAATCCTTCGCATCCTTTGCTCAAGCTGGCCGAAAAAATTCCCTGGCAAATCTTCGAAGACGTGTTCATCCAGCTCTACTGTGGCGCGGGACGACCCGCAAAGCGTGTACGGCTTATGGTCGGCCTTTTGATCCTCAAACATGAGAACTTGAGCGACGAACGCGTTGTCGAGGCCTGGGTCCAGAATCCTTACTTTCAGGCGTTTTGCGGGGAGATCCACTTCCAGTGGCAACTTCCCTGTGATCCCTCCGAACTCGTCTATTTCCGTAAGCGAATCGGAGAGAACGGGGTGCGTTTGATTTTTGAATCCTCGGAGGACATTCATGGCTCGGACGCCAAAGAGACGGAAGTTCTGGTAGATTCGACAGTGCAGGAAAAGAACATCACTTTTCCGACGGATGTGAAGCTTCTGACAAAAATTATTCTGAAATGCAGAAAGATAGCTGAGGCAGAAGGCATACAGCTGAGACGGGAATTGCCGCAACTGCTGCGCAAACGCGCCAAACGCCGCAAGGAAGACAAGCTAATCAGAACAATCGCTGGCGTGCTCATCCGGGAACTCGAACGCAAGCTTCCCCGTGAAGCCCTGACACGCCACCAGGAAAAAATAGAGTTTTTTCGACAAAGGGACTTGACCAGCCACCAGCCTAACAACTTGACATTAAAAATTAATTTCGGATCAGCTAATTTTTCCGGTCGGAGTAATAGCGGCTGTACTCAAACTATCGAAGTACGCGAATAAGCGAATTGTGGAGATGTCTTGTTTGGTAGTGTCGTCTTCAAAGTGAACAGGCTCGGTAAGCGAAGATTATAGTATGAGCAAAAAAGAGGAGTTAAAAAATGACCGGGACAATCAGCCTGCAGTGCCCAAAGGGAGGTTCCATATTTGCCGCATGGCCTGTTCCATGTACTCAAGAACCGGGGGCTTGTCAGTATTGTCTGTTACACGTAGCTGTTGACATAGCGGGCCAATTGTTCCTGATAGTTCTCGGTGTCGGTCATATCCTTAGAGGATGAGTCAGCTTCTTGCTTTGAGAGTATGGAAGAGTTCAGAGGAGCTGCTTTTTTTTGGTCAATGGCGTCCTGAGCGGACTCCAGCGCGTCTGCAGCAGTGCTTTCGGATACGGAGTTGTCTTCGGGTTTTTCAAGTGCCACATTCTGTTCTTCCGTCCGGGCTTCGGCCTCCATCTGGGCGGCTTTTGCGGCTACGTTCTGGTCCTGGGCGGAAGGACTCGCAGGCGCCAGGGCAGAGCGTCGGACGTCTTGAGCCTTGTCCCGAGTAGCTTCCGGATCTCCGGGCACGCTGGCAACGTCCACGTAAACCTCACCGCCGACGGCATACTGTTTCCCGTCCGGCCCGGTTTCGTAGGTATAATTTGCGCTGCCCTGAACCACGCCGCCGCCTGCGGCGATGTGATCCTGTTCGTGCTTGCGAACTTCCTGGTCGCGATCCTGCAAATCGCGTACGTCATCCTGTTCCGCTGGGGACAGCTTGGTATCGGTGGGGTCGGATACGTCTTCTCTTTCAGCCTGATTTCCCGCGGTAGTCGTTCCGGATTCGGATTGTTCGCCGGCGCTCAGAGCGGCTTCGATGGTTACTGCCTGCAGTCCGCTGCGGTTGGAGCCTTCCTCCCACTCGGCCGGAGTGGCTTCGTAGACTGCTTCAATGTTTCTGGGATCGGTCTCGGCATTGATGTCATCGGTGATACCCTGCGTCCGCGAATACATGGACTGACCGCACTGCGTACATATCGCCTCGCCGGAGACGCCTTTATGGCCACAATTCGGGCATTGGGACTGGCTGGTCACGGAACCGGCCAATGCTGTATCAATCGATTGGATCATCCTGCACCTCGATAAAATTACTACTTAAATCGTTTATCGGCTGGTGGGAGTATAAACTTTAGTGGAAAAGATAATTATTTTTGACTTGATGAAAAATAGCTGTGATAGATCAGAATTCTCGATCCAGGGCCAGATGGGAGAAATAGCCGACAACAGCAGCAATATAGTAGGGTGCGAGCATTTCCCAGGGGAGGTTGTAGAGCAGCAGGGGAACGGCCAGGATTACGGCTGGAGTCAGCAGCATGGCCCACCAGGTATGCGTCCAGCCTCTGTGGTCTCCGATGGCCGGGAGCATGGCCGCAAGGCCTAGGATGGCCGCCCATTTGTAATAGCCGTTTACCAAAAGCACGGCGTCCAGAATTGCCAGTAGACCGTAGAAGAATTTTCTGGCCATGGAGCTGGTATCCACATCCGGGAACAGTGAAGCCATGGCGCTGATGCAGATCAGTCCGGCCGCCAGCAGGGGCTCGGGACGGTAGATATCCAGATACCAGGCCGTTCCCAGGGCAAGACCGCCGGTGAGCGTACCGCCGACCAAATGTGCTTTGTATTGTGGCATGATTGTAAAAAAGCGGGCGCGTCCGAAGGCGGCCCGCTTTGCTGGTGTTGCAGGTTAGAACATATCCTTTTCGGACTCGGAGATGGTTTTTTCCACCACTTCGGCGAGTTCCGGCGGCAGCCCCATGATATCCACATTGAGGAAGCCGCGTACGATGGTCGACGTTGCCTCTTCCTCGTCCAGACCGCGCGCCATGAGATATTCGATCTCCTCCTGGGCGATTTTGCCCACGGCGGCTTCGTGCGAGAGTTCGACCCCGGGAACCGTGCCTTCCAGTTCGGGGATGGCATGGATGCGTCCGTTGCCGAGGATCAACCCTTTGCATTCGAGGTGGCCTTTGGCGGGCACCGTATTGCCGCCGATAAATCCGCGGCTGATGACCGTACCGCCGGTGGTCAGTACGCGCGCGATGATTTCGCCGCGTGTTTCCGGGGCGTTCAGCAGAATTTTGTTGCCCGTGTCCACGTACGATCCCTCGGGAGCCACAATCACGCCGTTGAAGCGGGCGACCGCGCCGCGACCGTTCAGGTTGAGCACGGGGTACATCTGCAGATCCTTTACCGGCTTGAGCAGAATATAGTTGTTGACGAATGAGGCGTCTTCTTCGAGCACGCCTGCCGAGCGCGGACGTACGGCCACATCCTCACTCCAGTTGTGGATCATGGTAAACGTCAGCTTGCCGCCTTTTTTGACGTAAAATTCCGAGATACCCAGATGGGCGGCTTCACGGGTGCCGTGGGCGACCGAACATCCGTTGATGATGTGCAGTTCGGAGTCTTCCTCCACCACAATGATGTTGTGGACGTTCTGGCCGACGCCGTCGCCTTTGATGAACAGGCAGGATTGTACGGGCTCGGTGATTTTCGCGCCTTTTTCCGTACGAATGAAATATCCGCCGTTGAGGTTTTCCGCAGTGGCCTTGGTATATTTGTCCTTGTCCTTGTCCACCAGCTTCCAGTAGTACTCGGGCAGTCCGTTGTATTTTTTCAGCGCGTCCTTGATGTCCATCACTTCCACACCCGGCTGGGTGGTTTTGCAATGGACTTTCGAATGGTTCAGCTGCAGAAAGGAACCGCTGCGTTCGCGTTCTTCCACGTCCACGCCGGCCATCAGCAGCTCGTGCTTGTCTTCGGGAGAAAGCGTCCGCAAGTCGTCAATGGCCCCGACTTCGGCTCCGTTGAATTGATATTTTGTCAGATCGACTTCATGTGCACTCATGTCGTTCTCCGCTTTAGGCTTGGATGGTATTCTCGATGTTCATATTCGGATGCAGACAGCGTACACATTCCTGGTAGCCGTACTTGCTGATGTGGTCCAGAATATCACGAGGGTTGGCTTCACAGCATAAATGGCCGTTGTACAGCACCTGGCCGCGGTCCGCATTCACGTATTCGAGAATGTAGCCGGTGTGCGTGATGATCAGGCCGGATCTGCTTCGTTTACTTTTCAGTTCCTTCATGCTGACCTCAGGAACGGGAGTGATTTTTCCATCCAGCAGGGAACGAATGGTGTGTCCGATCAGCTGCATGTTTTCTAGGTCGACGCCGGACTCGGGTTCGTCGAAGAGCACCAGATGCGGCTGCTGGGACATGAGCTGCAGGAGTTCCGAACGCTTGATTTCACCTCCGGAAAAACCGGCGTTGATGTCGCGTTCCAGGAAGGTGTCAAAGTTAACTGATTTGGCAAGACCTTCCACATCCACTTCACGCCCCTGGCCGCACAACTGTACCAGATGTTTGGTCTTCAGGCCGTGAATCGTAGGCGGACGCTGAAAAGACATGCCGAGGCCGAGACGGGAGCGTTCATTGATGGGCATATGCGTTATATCATGCCCGCGAAACCAGATTTTGCCGCCAGTGATGTCATAGTTTCCAAAGCCCATCAGAGACATGAGCAGCGTGGTTTTTCCCGAACCGTTCGGACCAAAAAGGATGAAAGTCTCGCCTTCGCGGATGTGCAGGTTGATCCCTTTGAGCACTTCCTTGCCATCAATTGAGACGTGTAGATTTTCTATTTTGAGCATTGCAACCTCTTATGCGGACCTGCCGCTTCTTGTATCTAGGTTCATCCGATCATCCGCGATGGATGGCAAGCCGGATGGTTTGCGTAGGAAACATACAGACAACATATGTCGTTGCCGCCTGCCGTCAATGCTTGGAGTAAAAAAAGCTTCGACTGCATTACGGTCAGGGCTGCGGGCATGGTGAATCGGGAAGGGGGCGGTAAGAAATTTTCTTAAGACACCCGTTGATTTCGCGTATTCTTGCCTTTAGGCGGCGTCTATAGTACGTTTTATGGATAAATGTAAAGAATTGAACCGGCCAGAATTGGTAGGAATCCACCTGCATAATGGAGGAGCAGACCATGAATGATAAACGAATATTAATTGTTGACGACGAAAAACATATCCGGATGCTCTACAGCGGTGAATTCGAAGCGCTCGGGTATGTGGTAGCCACATCTGACGGCCTGGAAGATATCAAGCTGGTGCTTGAACGGGAAAAACCGCATGTGGTCATTCTGGATATCAATCTTGGCGCCGACCATACGGGGCTTGATCTTCTGGAGCAGATTCGCGAACAGGATTCCCGTATTCCTGTGGTATTGTGTACGGCATACGAGAGCTACCAGCACGATGCCAAGTCCTCCGCAGCTGATTACTATGTGGTCAAAAGCGTGGATCTGGGGCAGCTGAAAGACAAAGTCACCATGGCCATGGAAAAAGCCACCTTTGCTTGATTTTTTCTGTTCGTCGCATCAGTAGTCGGAATTATCTCGCCAATAAAAAAGCGCGGACAAATGCCGCGCCTGTTATTTTGTACTCGCAATCAGTTTACCGCATCAGGTTTCCTTGGCTTATGCGGACAAGGCGGACGCGTTTACTTCGCGTCCGGCCCTGCCGCATCTTCAACCAATTTGTTACAGGCTACATCAGGCTTACGCTTTCATAGACCATACGGTCCTTGTACTCGGCCTGTTTGCCGCGGTTCCAGAGCGAAACCGGGCGGTAGTAGCCCACGATACGCGTATAGACTTCCGTGGGCCCGTGGCATTCGGGGCATTCGAACTGTTCGCCAGGGATGTAGCCGTGTTCCTTGCAGATGGAAAAGGTCGGCGTAATGGACAAATAGGGCAGCTTGGTGTTGGTGAAGGCTTTGACGATGAAGTTCTTCAGCGCTTCCTTGTCCGTCACGGACTCGCCCAGGTAGGTATGGAAGACCGAACCGCCGGTGTAGAGCGGCTGGAGCTTGTCCTGGTGTTCCAGGGCGAAGATCACGTCTTCGGTCATGCCCACGGGCAGGGCCGTGGAATTGGTATAGTACGGAGTACCGTTGCCCGAGGCGTAGATCTCGCTGTAAAGCGATTTGTCGATCTTGGCCAGGCGGTAGCTCGTCCCTTCGGCCGGGGTGGCCTCCAGGTTGTACAGGCTGCCGGTTTCTTCCTGAAAGCGCGAGGTCAGGTCGCGCAAATGGTGCAGCGTACGCTGCATCAGCCGCGTTCCGGCCGCGGTTTCAATGCCTTTGCCCAGCAGGTTCAGGCAGGCCTCGTGGCCGCCCACCAGGCCGATGGTGGAAAAATGGCCCTTGTAGCCGTTTTTCAGATAACGCCGGGTCCAGGGAAACATGCCGCGTTCGAGGTTGTCGTTGATCAGCTTGCGTTTGAATTCCAGCGAATTCTTGGCCAGCTCGGCGTATTCCGCCACCAGATCCAGAAAATCTTCCTCGCCCTGGGCCAGATAGGCCAGCTTGGGCAGGTTCAGCGTGACCACGCCGATGGAGCCGGTCAGATCGCCCGCGCCGAACAGGCCGCCGGTTTTCTTGCGCAGCTCGCGCAAATCCATCTGCAGGCGGCAGCACATCGAACGTACGTCTTCCGGATTCAGGTCCGAATTGATAAAGTTCTGAAAATAGGGCGCGCCGTATTTGGACGTCAGCTTGAGCAGCAGGTCGCCGATCTCGCTTTCCCAGGGGAAATCCTTGGTGATGTTGTAGGTCGGGATGGGGAACGAAAAAATCCGCTTGTGGTAGTCGCCCCCGAGCATCACCTCCAGATAGGCCCTGTTGAACATCTCCATTTCGGGCAGATACTCGCCGTAGGTGCTGTCCCGCATCTCGCCGCCGATGATGATGCCCTCCTTGGCGATGTGCTTGGGCGGCACCAGGTCGAAGCTCAGGTTGGTGAACGGGCTCTGCCCGCCCCAGCGCGAGGTGGTGTTCAGATTGAAAACGAACTTCTGCATGGCCTGCAGCACCTGCTCGTACGTCAGCCCGTCGTGGCGGATGAAAGGCGCCAGATAGGTGTCCACATTGTTGAAGGCCTGGGCGCCGGCCCATTCGTTCTGCAAGGTTCCCAGGAAATTGACCATCTGGCCGAGGATCGAATCAAAGTGTTTGGCCGGTCCGGCGCAGGAGCGGCCCTCCAGGTTGAAGCCTTCGAGCAGCAGGTCCTTGAGGCTCCAGCCCGCGCAGTAGCCCGCCAGTCCGAAGGACAGGTCGTGGATGTGCACGTAGCCGTGGTTGTGCGCCTCGCGGATTTCCTGCGGGTATTTTTCCAGGGCATAGCGCGCCTGGATGGTGCCCGAAAGGTGCAGCATCAGCCCCTGGAACGAGTGGGACATGTTGGCGTTTTCATTGACGCGCCAGTCCGCCTTGTCCAGGTAGTTGTCGATGGTATCCGCGATGTCCAGGTACGCGGCTTTTTGTTCGCGGATTTCACGCCGTTTTTCGCGGTAAAGAATATATTTGCGGGCCACGTTGAAAAGCCGGGACTCCATGAGCACCAGTTCGACCGTGTCCTGCACCTGCTCCTGGGGGGGCGCGTCGGTGTCCGCAAGCTTGTCTTCGACCTTATGCGCAAGCCGCCTGGCCAACAGGGGGTCTTTGACGCCGCTGGCCTTCAACGCTTTGAATATGGCTTGTGCGATGCGGTCTGTCGACCATGTCTCCTGACAACCGTCCCGTTTCATTATTAATCTGGGCATGGACCCTCCTGGGTTCTTGGTAATTCTGCAGGCGTAGCATAAATCCTTGGGGCAGGTAGGATTTTGCCTCGCTGATGTCCGCGGCGTCCAGCGCCGGAACCTTGGTCAGACGGAATACAAAGGCCTGGGGCCGGGCCTCGGCCAGGGCGAAAATCCGCTCCAGGTTGTGCCTGGCCGCGGCTTCGCTCGCCCGGTTGCCGGTCAGCAGCGGGTACTTGGCGTAGGGGCCTTTCACATCCACGAAAAACTCGTCCACCAGGCCGGCTTCCAGCAGCGCCTCCACAACACCGGGCAGCATGCCGTTGGTGTCCAGTTTCAAGGGCAGCCCGAACTGGCGCAGCTCCCTGAGCAGAGATTCGAGATCGGGCGTACAGGTGGGCTCGCCCCCGCTGACCACAATGCCTTCGAGCCATCTCTTGCGGGCGGTGAGATACTCCACCACCTCCTCCTTGCGGACCGGCGGCAGCCAATCCGGATGAAATGCCATGTCCATGTTGTGACAGGTGGGGCAACGCAGGTTGCACCCTCCCAAAAACAACACGCAGCTCGTATGGCCGGGCCAGTCGCACAGGCTCAGCGGCTGAATGCCGCGTAAGCGCGACCACGGGGAACTCACAGGGGTTTTCATAACTTTTCCTTCCTGCACGGGCCAAAGGGTTTCGCCGCATAGGGAGCGGCCAATCCCCCCCAAACCTGATTTCAGTTGTTTGAGCACAACTCCGGCGGCTTGAGCCCCTTTTGCGAAAGGTTCTTAAGCATCTCCAAAAACTTTTGGATGGAGCACGGGCGGAGGCTCAAAACAGTGTTCATTTTTAAAAACGTAAGGTCGTACGCGTCCCGACGCAATAAAAACAGGGGGTTGCGAGCAAGGACGCGGCATGCAAAATGCAAAATATAGAAAATATCAAGATAAAATCTTGATCCGTATGTGGCCAATTGAATACTCTAAAAATGTAAATTTGTGAAGATGCTATTCAGAAAAACGCTAAAAGGAGTCAAATTACAGTGTGAAATTGTTAATGAAAAAAATTTTGCAAAACACTTGCGGCAAAAAAACGTCACAAGCCCGTCAAACAAAAGCCCCCTTTTTTCACTTAGATAGCTCCTAAAGAATTTTTAACATATTAAAAAGATGTCATTTTTTCAATCTTGACAACAAATTTTGCAGCAGCATTTTTGTTCGCAAGCTGTAGAAAGAGTGTTCACAAGCTGTAGAAAGAGTGTTCACAAGCTGTAGAAAGAGTGTTCACAAGCTGTAGAAAGAGTGTTCGCAAGCTGTAGAAAGAGTGTTCGCAAGCTGTAGAAAGAGTGTTCGCAAGCTGTAGAAAGAGTGTTCGCAATCTGTAGACAGGCGGTTCGCAAGCTGTAGAAACAATGTGTGTAATGTGTTCATAACAATGCTAAGCTATTGTTATTTTAAAATATTAAGATGGATACAAAAAGTCGCCCCCCGGGAGGCATTGTTCCAAAAGCGTATGTCTCCTTTCCAGGCCGTCACAAAGGTATGAACAATGGTCAGCCCCATGCCCATACCCATGCCCGGTTCTTTGCTCGTAAAAAAGGGATCAAAGATACGTTCTTCACCGGATGTGAGCCCCGGGCCGTTATCCACCACCAGCAGCTGGGCGTAATTATTTTTGTGGCGTGTTTCGATGGTGAGAATTTTTTCATCCTCCATGGAGACGTTGCACGTATCCATGGCCTGCATCGCATTGACAGCCAGATTGATGATCACCTGTTCGAGCTGTACCGGGTTGGCGACTACGGGCGGGATTTTTTCGCCGAGTTCCAGGTGCAGACTGATTCCATGAGCGGCTAGCTGTGCTTTCAGTAAAGAGAGTGCCTGACGGACGCAGTTGTTTATGTCGGCCGTGCCTGGTGCGTGGTTGTCACCCTGGTGCACCAGCGTACGCATGTGGGTGATGATATCGCGAATTTTATCAGCTTCTTTGAGTATCCAGGCCAGCCGCGAGCACAATGTTTCATTGCTGAGTTCATGCTGCTCTTCAAGAAGCATCTCAAGCCCGCTGGCGTAGAGCCGCAGCGCATTGAGCGGTTGATTGATTTCATGTGCGATGCCGCCTGCAAGCGTTCCCAGGGCTTCGAGTTTTTGCGATCGGGCCAGCCGTTTTTCAACAAGCATTTTTTCCGTGATGTCTTCAGCGAGCACAATGATGGCAGTGACCTGTCGTGGTTCGTTGAAGAGCGGACAAAAAAGCACTCTGAATAACTGCTCCCGTTCGGTGGTGGCATTGGACAGCTGCAGTTCCTGCACGGTTCCTTTATCAAAAACAAGTTCGCAGGCTTCGAGCATGCTTTGTTCCGTGTCGGTTCCGTGGCGAAAAAGCATATCCAGGCGCACGCTGGGTTCCTTGTCCAATGTTGCAAACCATTCGGACAATTTTTTATTGGATGAATTGATGCGCAGTTCTTTGTCCATCACACCAATACCCAGAGCGAGATTATTGGAGATACTTCGGTACAGTTCTTCACTGGCGCGAAGAGCTTCTTGCGCGCGTTTGCTCTGCGTAATGTCTATGCCGAGTTCCAGGATCAGGCTTGTTCCATCCAGATCCTGAAAAGGATAGCCGAAAACTCGGAAGGTTTTGTTGTTTGCAGGGCATTCCCACTCCCAGACCGCCAGAAACTGCGTATCGAATAGATCGGGCGAGGGACATAATCCTTCAGGCTCGTCCTGCTCTTCAATGTTGTGCGTACAGGATACGATGTCCAGGGTATTGAATTCCTCTTTGAAAAATTTGTTGGCAAAGCGGACGGAATAATCTGGCGCGATGAGGCAGACAAAGGCGGGCAATTGCTCGAGGACGTCATAGAGGCGTTGTCTTTCCCGTTCGATGGCTTGTTCCGCCAGTTTGAGCGCGGTGATGTCGAGATCCGTACCTATAACGGTACGGGTGTTTCCATCGGCACCAGCCGCATAGGACCCTCTGGATAGAACCCAGATGATCTGGCCGTCTTTGTGGAGCATGCGATGTTCATTTTCAAAAGATTTTGAGGTGTTGTTCGTGCGGGCCTGAATTTTCTGCAGATAGTCTTTTTTGTCGTCAGGATGGATAAGCTGGCTCCACGCAGTGAGAGTATCGGCTATTTCTTGTGATTCGTAGCCCAGCAACTGCTTGAGGCTGTTGTCCAGAAACATTGCGCCGCTTTGGATATCCAGTTCCCAAACGCCGACTCGTCCGGCCTCGGCCGCCATATTGTAGCGACGCTGCCGCCGGTGTTGCTCGGATTCGGCAACAAGTGCGCAATGTGGTCCGCGAGCGCCGGAGACATGTTGCGCCATGGTGCTTGCCAAGGTGTCATGTCGGATAAGCACGGCAGTTGATCCGATGAATTTTCCGTCCAAGTATATCGGCCTAGGGACAACCGTGACGGGTACGGATTCCGCATTCGAATGCCGCAGTTCCAGCGTGTATGGGTGATATTCGCCTGCATCCCGTTGTTCCTTGGCCTGGGCCAGTGTGGCAGCGTTTTGCGGACGAAGCAGATCATCAAGAACAGATCCCAAGAGGGTGCGTCCCTGTATTCCGAGGTGGTCGGACAGGGAAGCAAGGGCGAGGGAAAGTTCTCCCGTGGAATCGAGCTCGCCGCGGGGTGCCCGGAATATACGGGCATTGAGGTTGTCGGCGATTTCGGAAAGGAACCAGGTAACAAGAAGTCCCATTGTTGTTCCGGTCAGCGGTTTAAGGATTGACTGCAAGTTATGTCTGTTGGTAAGAAATTAGTACCTTTTCCAGATAAGAAAAGCTATACGGGGACCTATGCAAAAACGCACTCTCAATCTTGAATCCCACTTGAGGCAGACTAAAGCCAGAGAACAGCTTTTCGCTTTCGCCGGTCTTATGTTTTATCCCGATGTCAATGACCCGCAGTGTGTATGTAACGGCATACTTAAGGTTAGCAGAGTAGAGATCAAAGACGGATCAGGCAAGCTTTGCTGTCAGTTTATCCTTGATATCGAGGATAACCAGGAGTTGCGTACCACAGTCGCCCATTTGTTCCAGGATTTGAGCCAGCGTGCTCTGGATATGCATCTGGGGCAGGATTTCGAATATCTGTCTCCAGTTGAGACTCTGGAAGTGGAGGATTCGGTCTGGTTCGGACTGACATTAACGTTTTCCTTTAAAAATATGGGCCATTGTTCTCCTGAGTTCGTCCGGGAGCGTATTGTTCCGGCATTGGAGCAACGACTGCCCATCCGTTTTCAGAATCTGCAATTCTGGGAAGAAAACGGGGAAGGCGAAGAACAGGACCTGGCTGCCCTGGCTTTGCGGGAATTTACTTTGCGCTAACAGCCTGTCGAACTTGACCCGGCTCCAGCAATAAGCAGATATCTGCTGGAGCCGGGCTTTACCGTCGAGCAAGGCTGAAATCTTTGCCTTTATGCCTTGGAGTTCCCCCGATTCTGTGGACGATTTTCGACTTGGGGCCTCATGAAGCGAGCCCGTACTCTTTTTCATAAGCCAAGGGCGACATGTAGTCGAGAGCAGAATGTCGCCGATGCGTGTTGTACCAGCCTTCAATAAAAGCAAATATTGCCAGTTTCGCCTCCTGCCTTGAACGGAAGCTGTTTTGCCAGAGCAACTCGCATTCCAGGGATGCGAAGAAGCTTTCGCACATGGCGTTGTCAAAACAATCCCCAACAGAGCCCATGGATTGCCGAATACCCAATGCTTGGCAACGATCTCCGAATCGACACGACGTATACTGCGATCCTTGATCCGAGTGGTGGATTACGTCGTGTGCATGGCGTTGCTTCATGGCCATTCCCAGTGCATTGAGCACGAGGTCGGTCTTCATGTGACTGGCCATCGCCCATCCCACGATACGACGACTGAATACATCAAGGACGACGGCGAGAAACAAAAAGCCCTCCCAGGTAGGGACATAGGTAATGTCTGCCACCCAGAGTTGATCCGGAGCTGAGGCCGTGAATTTCCGGTTGACCAAATCAGGGGCTGGACGAATTCGATCCCGCCGAATAGTAGTGCGAATCCAACGCCGTCTGCATGCTCCGCGCACACCCTCAGCCCGCATTAAACGAGCTACACGTTTTTGGCTTACGGTGAACCCTAGCTCCAGCAATTCGAAATGAATTCGAGAAGCGCCGTAAATTTTCCGCGATGTTCGGTGAATTTCGAGAATTCTCGCCGTCAAAATTGCATCTTCAATTGCCCGGCGGCAAAGCGGCCGTTTTGTCCACGAATAGTAGCCGCTGGGGGAGACGCCCAGAACCCGACAAAGCGTGGACACGGTATACTTGGCCCGATTCGCCATCACGAACTCGAACGCTTCCGCGTAGTCGAGTCGGCCTCCTTGGCGAACCAGGCCGCTGCTTTTGACAATATCTCCCGTTCCTCTCGAAGTCGTTTGTTTTCGCGGCGTAATCTGTTCAGTTCTTCACGTTCCGAAGTTGTGAGCCCGTCCTGACGTCGACCGCTGTCAAGGTCTGCTTGGCGGACCCAATTGCGAATCGTTTGCCCAGAGGGCTCGAACTCCTTCGCGAGTTCATCAGGGCTGCGGCCTGAGCGAACAAGCTCAATCATCTGCCTCCGAAATTCTGCAGAATATGGCGGGTGCGTTGGTGGCATCGTGAACTCCTCCTTCTCAAAGGATTACTTGTCCACGAAATCGGGTCAACTCCAGTTTAGTAAAATACTTATTTGGTGTTTAAGTCCGACAGGCTGCTAGGCGTGATTTTTTCAGCATCTATTTTTTCAATAGTGCGTCAAAACAATTAATGAATGATAGTCCCTGAACACGTTCAACTGAATTCGTGTTCAGGGACTTGTTGGTATGGAGCAGCCCAGCGCTCGTAGATGTCGCCCATACGTTTTCGAATCAGGGCGTTTCGTTTACTTTTTTTTGATTTTTCCTGCAGTTTCAACTTGTTTTGGTTGCTGCAGCACCTGGGGAAGGACTGTGGCGATATTGTTTTTTATCCAATGCCTGTCCCACCACTCGATGGGGGAGATGGGCTGGCCGAAAACAAGCACGCCGAAGTGCAGGTGGTCGCCCCCCGCCATACCTGTTGCGCCGGTATTGCCTATGATCTCACCTCGATTGACCATATCTCCCTTGTTTATTTTTATTACGCTCAAATGCGCGTAGAGACTAAAAAGCCCCAGGCCGTGGTCCAAAATGACGACATCCCCGTAAATGCCGAGGTAACCGGCAAAGACAACCCGGCCCGTATTGCCGGCAGGGACCGGAGCTTTTTTTA
Source organism: Desulfovibrionaceae bacterium (assembly GCA_963677785.2). Classification (GTDB taxonomy): domain Bacteria; phylum Desulfobacterota; class Desulfovibrionia; order Desulfovibrionales; family Desulfovibrionaceae. Next base: position 3,991,872 of record CAXXDH010000003.1, read on the forward strand.
TGGATGCGAGATCAATGCCGAGGTGGGTTTGTTTGTCCACTTCCTGGTCTTTGTATTTGTAGGATCGGGCATCGGCAAAAAGCGCTTTGGAAGCGGAGCGGGGCAGGCGGATAAAAGTATTGTGCCATAACGGAGTCGGATTGCTGCTGCTGCAGATCTCAAACAGTTGTTTGCGATTTGCGGTGCGGAGTGTCTGATTTACTTTCAAAAAGCGTTGCAGAGGAGTCATTTGTCCGGGGTAAATGTTGGCGAATTCGGGATTTTTCCTATTCAGAAAGGAATCCGGCAGGCGGATGACGTCATTACGGAACTTTCGGGCGATTTTATCCACGTAAAGCTGGACGATCTGCTGGTTGCCGGCTTCGTCCACGGCAATGAGCCGTGGATTGAAATTTTCCGTGGTCATGAAATAAGGAAAGGGAAACAGGCAGGCGTACGAGCCGTCCGGCTGCTGGTAGCCGGGGTAGAGTTTGTTTTCGATTTCTACGCCGCTCCTGGCAATTTTTTCATTGGCCGAATAGCCGACCAAGGCGCAGCCGCCTTGCCAGATGTTAATAGGCGAATTTTTGACCAGAACCCTGGGAGGAACAGTATCAAGAGTGAATTTTTCCGTGAGTTTCCTGGTATTTCCTTTTCCAAATCCTGCCCATGAGCTGTCTGTTGCGGTTATTTCCAATTCAATGGGGCCATTTTTTAACGGCCCGTCGGGCAAGGCGAATTTCTCCTGCACGGAAGGCAGGGACTGGTCATAGTTTTTTTCCAGGATGACTTGTTCGATACCGCTTTGTTTGGCGAGAATGCGTATGCTGCTGACACCGGTGCCCACGTCTTTGGCGCCAAGCGTAAAAGCGGTATGTTTGGAGACATGTGTTGTTCTGGGCAACAGGGTAAGCTCGGGGCCGCTTAAATCTCTCAGAAGAAAATAAACCAACGCGCCGATAAAAATAACGAATAATAACCCTAAAATAAGCGTAGGGCTGGTTCTGGAGTGCGATCGCATAATCCTCTCTCGCTGTTTTGGGCTGCAGAGGTTCCGCACTGTGGCCTCAGGACTGAAAAATCAGACCTGGTCCATGGCATCCATGAGGGAAATGGTGAGTTTCAAAAAGTCGGCTTCCGTAAGGATGCCGACAAGTTTCTCGTTTTCAACCACAGGCAGGCAGCCGTATTTGTGATGCAGCAAAATTTCAGCGGCATCTCTGAGGAGCGCTTCGGGGCCGATACTTGCTGCGTCGTAACGCATGATTTCACTGATGGGAATGCCGGCGTCGATTTCATCCTGGATGCTTTCATCCACATCAGCAAATTTTGATATGGTCGCACCAAGGATGTCCCGGTGCGTGATAATGCCAAGAAAAATTTGTTCGTCATTGACGATGGGGATATGCCGGATCCGCGCCAGTGACATCAGCGAACGGGCCATCCGAAGGGAATCGCCCTGTTTCAGGGTAAACACTTCCGTAGTCATCAGATCTTTTACACGAACCATGCTGCCAGTCTCCATTTTTGGCCAAAAAAGCTGCACAGCAGCCGGGAGGGAGAAGGATTATCTCTCGACCTATGGATCATTTTATCGTATTGACTTGTTTTCTTAAATCTGTTTTCAAACCCTTTCACAGACCGTGGTGAGTATTTAAATTTATTCTATACATAATCTACAAATGTGCCCTTGACAATAGCAAAGTCAAGGCAGGTTGATGAAGGCATTGAAACGAAATCGCGAAAGAATGGTCAAAGAGCAGTTAGAAGCTCGTGGTGTCAAAAATCCGTCAATTCTCCAGGCAATGCGGACTGTGCAGCGGCACGAATTTGTTCAGGAAGCATTGCAAAAACGAGCCTATGAGGACCATCCTCTACCCATTGGTTACGGGCAGACCATTTCCCAGCCCTATATTGTCGCTTGCATGACAGAGCTCCTCGAGCCGGAAAGCGGTCAATGTGTCCTGGAAATCGGCACGGGATCAGGCTATCAGGCGGCCGTTTTGGCGGAATTGGGACTTACGGTGTATTCTGTGGAGCGCGTCCGCGAACTCTACCGGGAGGCAGAGGAACGCCTGCGGCGACTCCGGTATCACCGGGTGCGCCTCAAGCTTGACGATGGAACCCTTGGCTGGCCGGAAAACGCCCCATTCGACCGTATTATCGTTACTGCGGGCGGCCCTGAAATTCCCTTGCCTCTGGTGGAGCAGCTCAAGGACCCTGGGAGGCTGGTTATTCCTGTCGGCAGTACGCGGCGCAGCCAGTATCTGGTGCTGGTGCGCAAGGAAAACGGCCGGGTCACTGAGGAGGCTCAGCGCAACGGTGTAGCCTTTGTTGACCTTATCGGAACCCACGGTTGGTAATTACCTGATTGTTTTTTTTGACAAATCCTTTGACGGACAACAGGCAGCAGTGCTGCTGTGGGACAGGTTCGTCCAATGAAAATTTTAATATCTACCTGCGGCATCCCGTAAGCAGGCGGAGTGTAAATGAGCATATTCAAATCTTGGCTGGATAAATTGTGGGAAATTGCGGCGACCAAAGGCGCAGTCCGGGTACTTGCCGGCGTATCCTTTACCGAGTCGATCTTTTTTCCGATTCCGCCCGATCTGCTACTCATTCCCATGGCTTTGGCCGATCGCAAAAATGCCTTCAAACTGGCGGCTTACTGTTTGATATTTTCCTTGTTGGGCGGCATCATCGGGTATTTTATCGGGTATTATTTCATGGATTTCATCGGGATGCCCATTGTGAAATTTTACGGTCTGGAGGATAAATACCTCACTCTGCAGGGGTATTACGAACAATACAGCGCCTGGGCCGTGGCAGTGGCGGGATTGACGCCCATTCCCTACAAACTCTGTACGCTTACGGCCGGAGCGTTCAAGATCAATTTTTTGATTTTTATCGTCGCGTCCACCCTCAGCCGCGGTTTTCGTTTTTTTATGGTTGCAGGGCTCATTTATTTGTTTGGTGAAAAGGTGCGCTTTTTTCTGGAAAAGCGTTTTGATCTGGTCATAGCTGCGACTACTGCCCTGGTTGTCCTGGGGTTTGTGGCGGTCAAGTTCATCAGCTAGTACCATCAAAAAAAGGCCCTAAGGCGGGGCAGCGGCAATGCCGTCGAGTAGTCTATATAAGGAGCAAAAAATGAGTGATTCCTCTTGTTCAAGCTGCAGTAGTGGTGGCGGGGACGGAAATAAAAAAAGCGCCAGTACGTTGTTGCAAGATCAGTTGATCGATTCCGCGTTGTCAAAAATTAAATATAAAATTTTCGTAATGAGCGGAAAGGGAGGCGTTGGAAAAAGTTCGGTTGCCGTCAATATTGCCGCGGCTCTGGCCGATGCGGGGCACAAAGTGGGATTGATGGATGTCGATATCCATGGACCCAGCGTTCCCAAACTCCTTGGTCTGAAAGGCCAGGTGGAAGGGGGCCCCGGAAAGACGATAAATCCCAAACAGTTCAACGACAATTTGTCCGTGATTTCCATGGATTCATTGCTTCAGGATCAGGATCAGGCCGTATTGTGGCGCGGTCCCATGAAACATTCCGCCATACGTCAGTTCATTGCGGATGTTAATTGGGGCGATCTGGACTTTCTGGTCATTGACTCTCCTCCCGGAACCGGCGACGAACATATGACAGTGCTCAAGACCATACCTGACGCCCTTTGCGTCATCATCACCACACCGCAGGAAATTTCTTTGGCCGATGTCCGCAAGGCTGTGAACTTTCTGCAGTATGCTCAGGCCAATATTATTGGTGTCGTGGAGAACATGAGCGGCCTTATTTGCCCCCACTGCGGAAAAAGTATTTCTTTGTTTAAGGAAGGCGGCGGCAAGGAACTTGCAGAGCACTATGGACTGGAATTTTTGGGAGCAGTTCCCCTGGATCCAGTAACCGTTGTGGCCGGAGACCTCGGTACGCCTGTCGTATTGCTGGAAGAGGATTCTCCCGCGAAAAAGGCTTTTAAGTCGGTTGCCGAAAAGGTGGACAAGGCCGCAGACGGTTGCTTGGAAATGGCCTCCAGCCGTAATGCCTGATTATGTTTGGAAGCCTACGTACGGCCCCGGGGAACTGCACAACGTGCAAGTGAACAGTTCTGAACGGGAGGTAGCCGCATGTCGAAAAGCAGGATGATATTGGTCAGCACAGTAGTAGGAATCTGCCTGCTTTTACTGTATACGAGTTGCAACGCGTCGGCTGCGACGGTAATATACTACAAAAAAGACAAGAAGGGTGTCGTACACGTCACCAACCGGCGGGGTATGGCCAAAGCACAGGGCTTTAGGGTATATCTGGTTTTCAGAGATATTCTCCGCCGGTTGCCCCGCGCGGATAAAGGCAAGGTGATTGCTCTGGCCAAAAAGTATGCAAGGTCCTACGGAATGGATGATGCCTTGATCCAGGCTGTGATTGAAGTGGAATCCGGCTATGATTCCACAGCTGTTTCCAGCAAAGGTGCGGAAGGATTGATGCAGATTATGCCTGCCACGCAACGGGATCTTGGTGTAACCAATTCCTTTGATGCGGAACAAAACGTACGCGCCGGAGTGCGCTATTTATGCAAGATGTATAAACGGTTCGGAAGTGTTCAATTGGCTCTTGCCGCCTACAACGCCGGCCCTGGCAATGTAGAAAGGCACAATGGAATACCGCCGTATACAGAAACCCGGCAGTACGTAGCCAAAGTACTTGCCAGATACAACTCCCTGAAAAAACAATGAACATGTTCAATCTGGCCACAAAGATCACATTTTTGCGTATTCTTGCCGCTCCCATCCTGGTCTTGATGCTTTATTTCCCCAACCGGTTTACTTGTCTGGCAGCCATGATCGTGTTTATCCTTGCCGCAGTTACCGACATGCTGGACGGTATTGTCGCCCGCCGTCGCAAGGAAGTGAGTGCGTTCGGCAAATTTCTTGATCCCCTTGCCGACAAGATTTTGATCTGCTCGGTGTTGGTGATGCTCGTGTGGCTGCGGGATGCCGAAGGGAACGCCTGGGTACCCGCATGGGTGACGATCATCATCATCTGTCGCGAGATGATTGTCACAGGCCTGAGGGCCATGGCCGCGGATCAAGGCATTGTCATTGCGGCGGACCGCTATGGAAAGATCAAAACCATTTTGCAAATCATCGCTCTTTGTCCACTTTTACTGCACTACACTTGGCTGGGATTGGATCCACGTCCATTCGGCACGATACTGCTTTATATAGCCTTGTTAATGACGGTATTTTCAGGCGGAAATTATCTCTTTACATTTTTTCGAGATTTTTCTTCCCAAGAGAAAAGTTGAACTCTTTTCCTTTAGTCGTAACAATTGTATTGACCTTTAACCCTATGAGATATAAGGAATAGAAGGTAATCGTGGAACAAAGAGTTTTGGAAATGACAGAAGAAAATGCACTTAATCTGCAGTTAAGACTGAAGAATTGCTTGCAAACCATCCTCGAGCTGGAGCCTGACCTGGAGCAACTCGAGCTGGGGCATGTTTTGCTGAAAGAATATTCTTTGCTGAAAACCTTCATTGAGCAGTTGGAACAAATTACGCTTTTTGAAGAAGACGTACGCCGGATTGAGGAGGCAACCGTAAATTTTTTAGAAGAGCTTCGCGTGCCCCTTTCTTCTGTGAAGGAACAGCTCGGGAAGCACAACCTCTTGCAGTAATAAGGTCTTATGGCCTGGAATCGTTTCCTGCTCGGCCTAATACTCACTCTGAATGTATTTTTGCTTTACAGAGTGGTGTTCAGTGACCATGGCATTTTCGTCTATCGTGAACTGAAAACGCGTTATGTCGAACTTGAAAAACGAATTCAGGTACTTAATGATGTAAGCCTGGAGTTGAGCCAGGAGATACGACTTTTGAAGTCGGATCGTCGCCACATCGAGCAAATTATCCGTCAGCAAATGAATTTCGTCAAAGATGACGAAATAGTGTATGTGTTTCCTGCCGCACCTTCCGAAGCTTCTACCGGAGAGGGCTCGAATGAAGACGAAAATTGAATGGTATAAAGAAGTCCTCGAGCTCGAACCACATTCGAAGCTTTTTTTTCCACTTGCTCGGCTATATGTAGCAGAAAAACGCTACGATGAAGCTCTGGAAACCCTGTCCGCCGGCTTGCGGCAGCATCCGGAATTTTTTGAAGCCAGACTACTGATGCTTGAAGTTCTGAACGAACTCGGCCACGCGGGTGATTTGTCCGAACAGGCTCAGGGACTGGCTGAAACCATATCCGGATATTTGACTTTCTGGCAGACCTGGGCACATTTGTTGTCCGTCGAGCAGGGGGGGAAAGATACGGCTTTGGCCTTGAATTTCCTCGCGGCCCGCTTCAAGGGGAACTCTTTCAGCTGGGCGGATGTCATAGAACGCGGCATTCGTTCTTTGATTTTCGAAAAATCTGATACTTCTGAAAATGTCGCGTCAGCGCTTTCTTTCCAGCAAGCCGCTTCTGCCTCCGGTGCAGTAGTCTCTGCAGCAGAGGAAGAAAAGCCTTCCACCCTCCAGGGCAGTGTCGGAGTGGATGCAGGATCTGAAGAATCCGCATCCGAGTCCGATGGGCTTCTCGACGATTTGATGGAAGCCGATATAGATGAACTGCATGCTGTTTCCAATCAGACGGACTCCACACTTGACAAGAGTGAAGATGCACTTCAAAAACATGCCTCAGATTCTATGCCGTCGGAGGGGGCGATTGACGTCGCTGCCATCTCCTCCCCTGAGTCTCACGCCAACGAGTCGGAAATTGACGTGGACGCTGAAGAAGACGATGAAGAGGATGAACCCTTTTCACTGCGTACGCGAACCATGGCGGATCTGCTCGCTGAACAAGGCGATTTTGAAGGAGCATTGGACATCTATCGCGAACTGCAGTCCGTTACTCCGCATGGCGAAGGGCATGATATCCTTGATGGTTTGATCAAGGAAATGTCCGTCAAGATTCGTGAAAAGAAAGGGTTGCAGCCCGCTTCATCAGGAAAACGCAAAGCGGCTCCCAAAGGCGGCAATTCCGAAGCTGGCGGATTGAGCGGCAAAAAGAAATTGATTGATACTCTCGAATTGCTCGCCCAACGTTTGGAAGCGCGAGGGATGAGTTGATTCCCGACGTGAGCTCCTCTGCAACACCCCAGGGACAACCACGCGTTTCTGTTTAATCATTACACAAGGGGATATATGTTGAAGTGCGCATTATCTCGATTCGTACTGCTGGTCATTCTTTTACTGTCGGCTTCCGCCTGCAGCACTCTGCATTCTACGGCCAAAGAGACAAAAAAGCTGTATACAGAATATGTTGAACCTAATCCGGAAGTAAATCTGGAATATGAAGATGCCGGAGAAGCGTATGAAGTCCGTCTGGCCAAACTGATGATGCCTGTTGATGAACGGATTCATGATTTGCGGCAGTTCATGGACGGAACTGACCAGACGCCCAGTGAAGAGTGGTATCAGAAACTCTTTTCTTCTTTTCCTTGGATAACTGGTGTAATGGTGGTAGATACGGAGGGGATAAGAAGCTTCCAGTATCCGCCCGAGGCAGCTCTCAGACCGCTGAATATCCAACCCTTGCTTGACTATGGAGAGGCTTGGAGCGATCATAAAATACGGGGTTATGCCGAGCAGACGGATATGGGGCCGGAGGTGTACCTTGCTTCTCCGCTGTACGCCGATAATCTCTGGAGCGGGCTGGTCATTGTGCATTTCGACCCTCGCAGGTTGCTGGAATTTTGTCCGAATCCGGATGAACTGTTTATTGTCAGCCCTGATGCGGTGCTTTGGAGCGGCGGGTCGGATGTTACTGGCAAGGCTTTGTCCTGCAAGCCCTGGAAAGAATGGTTGCACGATGAGGTTTATGGAGAAACCACCATTGGTGGTGGAGAATTTTATTGGGTTGCACGGTACTTGGGGCATTATTACCTCATTTATGCTACGCTGACTGAGGGAACCGTGGGCGCTGTCCCTCCTGAGGAACTTGTGCCGCCAAAGCAGACCGAAGACACTCCCGAAGAATCCGTCGAAAGCGAAGAGGATTCTGTCGAGAAAGAGCCGGAAAAAGTCACTGAGCCCGTACCTGAAGGAGGCATCACGCCCGGACAGGATCTTCCTTTAACGGAAGAACAAGAAATCCATAATGTTGAACTGGCTCCTGATGAGTCCGCCGATCTCGACAGTGAATACGGACTGATCATGGGGGCTCCGGAAGAGTTGGAAGAGGATAGTGGCTCTTGGTGGTTCTGGTAGACCGTGCGGAAAACTGTTGATCTGACGTCCTGGATCAGCTGATTATATTACTCAGAGTAGAGAATAGTTAACTTTTCTTGCTCTGAGTTATGGAAAACGCCACGCCTCAGGCGGGGCAAGACGGCGATAGCCGCCAGAGCGCGCCGTTGTGTATCCTGCGCTCTGATTAATAGATCAGTAGCACACAAGGAGGCTTCCCAGCATGCCCGTGGGACAGGTTACCGTTACCGAACACTTACTGTATCAGCAAAAGATGTCGCCGGAAGCGACCGGCCGTTTCACGTCTTTGCTGTATGATCTCATTCTGGCCGCCAAACTTGTTTCGCTGGAGGTGAACAAAGCAGGACTTGTCGATGCTCTCGGCTTTACCGGCGATATCAACGTGCAAGGTGAGCAGGTACAGAAACTTGATGAATTTGCCAACCGGGTTTTGATTCATCGTATGGAGCGCTCCGGCGTCATCTGTGCCATGGCGTCCGAAGAAAACGCGGATTTGATTCATGTTCCGGAAAAGTTTCAGCGGGGCGATTATCTTCTCATCTTCGATCCTCTTGACGGATCATCCAACATTGATGTGAACGTCAACATCGGAACCATATTCTCCATCTTGCGGCGTAAGAGTCCGTCGCATACGGCAGTCACTATCTCCGACGCTCTGCAGAGCGGGGTTGATCAGGTTGGTGCCGGATACATCATTTACGGTTCCTCCACCATGCTCGTATATACTACGGGAAGTGGAGTCCATGGCTTTACCCTGGATCCCACAGTCGGTGAGTTTCTGCTTTCACATCCTGATATACAGATTCCGAAGCAGGGCAACACCTTCTCGGTCAATGCCGGTTATTGGGAATATTGGGATGCTGCTACACGCGAAGTGTATACTTACTTCACATCCAAGAACAATAAACTCGGAAAGCCTTACAGCCTGCGTTATATCGGTTCGCTAGTCGCTGATTTTCACAGAACGCTGCTCAGGGGCGGCATTTTCCTTTACCCGAAGGATTACCGGGACCCCAAAAAGCCCAAGGGCAAACTTCGCTATTTGTGCGAAGCAGCTCCTATGGCTTTTATTGCTGAACAAGCCGGCGGCCTGTCCATCGATGGTTTGACCCGGACGCTGGACTATACGCCCAAGGAACTGCATGACAGAGTGCCGTTGTTCATAGGCTCCGAAGACGACGTACGCAAGGTGTCGGAGATCTACAGGAAGTACGAGAGTTGAGTTTCGTACCGTTTTTGCCCTTATTGTTATTGACGTTTTAGCCGGTGTATCGTTGTTATGTTGTGTCTAGGCGTAGAGTCCTCGTGTGATGAAACCGCACTGGCCCTGGTTGAATCAGGAAAATTGGTGCATGAAGTCGTTGCCAGCCAAGCAGACGTGCACGCGTTGTTTGGTGGCGTGGTGCCGGAACTGGCATCACGCGAGCATTACCGTAAGCTTGGGCCTCTTCTGGATACGTTGATCGAGCGTACGGGGGCATCGGTACGCGATTTGGATACCGTAGCGGCGGCCAGAGGCCCCGGACTGCTGGGCGGTCTTATTGCAGGAATGAGTTTTGCCAAAGGTCTGGCCATGGGGGCTGGGGCGCGTTTTCTCGGAGTCAACCATCTGCATGCACACCTTGTTGCTCCCGGACTGGAGAATGAGTTGCATTTCCCTGCATTGGGATTGTTGATTTCCGGGGGACATACGCAATTGTATCGTCTGGACTCCGCCCTGCAGTTGAAGCTTCTTGGCCGCACTTTGGATGATGCTGCCGGAGAGGCCTTCGACAAGGTGGCACGAATGCTGCGCCTGCCGTATCCCGGTGGAAAATACATCGATATACTGGGCCGCCAGGCTCAGCCGGATCCCGACGTATTCCCCTGGCCTTATGTGGATAATCAGAATCTGGATTTTAGCTTCAGTGGTTTGAAAACGGCGGTCTCGGTGTATCTTCACGATAAACCCGAATTGCGTCCGGAGTATGCCTACGATCCGGAGGACCTAGTCCGGAATCCGGAATCCCACCCGAAACTCGCTATGCTTTGCGCATCGTTCAACTACAGCATAGCACAGACGTTGCGGGTAAAGGTCAGGCGGGCACTTGCCGCTTTCCCGCAGGCCAGGAGCTTGGTCGTCGCTGGAGGCGTCGCCGCAAACTCCATGATTCGCGAAACCATGAAAACGTTGGCTGAGGAGCATGGCTTGGAAATTCGACTGCCGCGCTTGTCCTTGTGTACGGATAACGGCGCCATGATAGCCTATGCGGGCTGGCTGCTGGCGGAAGCCGGATATCACCATGCATTGAATGTGGATGCCATTCCCAGGGGGCGAAAAATCCCTTGGGATTATTTGTTGTGAGGCAAAATCCCCTGAGAAGTTGTGAAAAGTTCTGGCGATGGAGTTGTTGGCCCTTGACAGCAAGGCCTCTCCACAATAGTTGTAAGAGAATCTTGTCGTGATGTTTGAGAGTCGGCACGGTAGTTTCACCGACTGAGTTGTGGACCCTTGCTAACTTGAAGGGGAGTGCAAGGCGCCGAACCATAGGTTAAGCCTAAAGACATAAGGAGACCTCAATGGCTATACAAGTCACTGATAGTAACTTTGAAGAAGAAGTTTTGAAATGTGACATGCCTGTTTTAGTTGATTTCTGGGCGCCCTGGTGTGGCCCGTGTCGTGCTATGGGACCAGTCATTGATGAACTTGCCGAAGAGTATGACGGTCAAGTGAAAATTTCTAAAATGAATGTAGACGAAAATCCGACTTCGCCAGGCAAATACGGCATTCGGGCAATTCCCACGCTGATTCTTTTTAAAGATGGAGAAGTTGTAGAGCAGATTACCGGTGCTGTTTCCAAGAGCAGCATCAAGGAACTTCTCTCTCAAAAAGCCCTGTAACTTATGAACGTTTACGATTCAGTCATTTTGGGGGGCGGTCCGGCAGGAATGACGGCCGCCCTCTATCTCTTGCGTTCAGGGGCGCGCATTGCTTTTGTGGAAAAACTTTCACCAGGCGGCCAAGTGCTCAATACCGAAGAAATTGAGAATTACCCTGGCTTCCCCAAAGGCCTGAAGGGGTATGAGCTGGCGGATTTGTTCGCCGCGCACCTGGATGGATATACCTTTGATCGTTTTTCCGCCGCGGCTCAGGCTATCCAACCCGAAAGCGACGGACACCTTATTCGTATCGATTCCGGAGAGGAGCTGAAAGCCAGAACCGTTGTCATCGCCACCGGCGCCCGCTACAAAAGTCTTGGATTGGAGCGGGAAAATTATATGGTCGGCCGTGGCGTGTCATATTGCGCTTTATGCGACGGAAACTTTTTTCGCGGACAGGAAGTCGCGGTTGTCGGCGGGGGAGACTCCGCACTGGAAGAATCGCTGTATCTTGCCAAGATAGTGAAAAAGGTTCACCTCATTCATCGCCGCGACGCTTTTCGCGGAGCAAAGATCTATCAGGACAAGGTCATTGCAGAGCCCAAGATCAGCATCATTTACAACAGCGTTGTTGCGGATCTGTTGGGAGACGTCAATCTCACCGGAGTTATGCTCCAGAATACCGTGAGTGGAGAGCAAAGCCAACTGGATGTGGACGGCTTGTTTATTTTTGTCGGATTTGAACCTGTCTCCGGCTATTTGCCGACCAATCTCAAAACGGATGCCCATGGCTTTATCCTTACCGACACTGAAATGCAGACCAACATCCCTGGAATTTTTGCCGCTGGCGATATCCGGTCCAAAATGTGTCGCCAAGTGACAACTGCTGTCGGAGACGGCGCTACTGCGGCCAATGCCGCACACCACTATCTGGAACAACATTCATGAAACGATTTCCAAGTCTTATCCTCAGCCTGCTACTCATGACGTTTTTGCTCAGCGGGTGTGGCGTTCTTGATTATTTTTTCCTGCCTGTTCCTGAGGATACAGCTCAGGAACTCTACGAAGTCGGTGTAGAGGCCATGCAGGAACAGGATTACTATACGGCTATCGACTACTTTACCAAACTCAAGGATCGGTATCCGTTCAGTCCGTACACGCCGCAAGCCGAATTGTCCCTTGCGGATGCGTTTTTTCTTGATGAGAGTTATCTTGCGGCCATGGAAGCCTATAAGGATTTTGAAGCCATGCACCCGCGCAACGAGGCCATTCCCTATGTTCTTTTTCAGATCGGCGTCTCAGCCTATAAGAGTTTTTCCGCTCTGGACAAGCCGCAGGATCAGATTGCCGAAGGTATTCAGTACCTGGAACGCTTGAAAGAAGAATATCCGGAAACGCAGTATGCTGCGGAAGCCTCGGAGTACATCAGCAAATGCCGCCGGATACTGGCAGAGCGCGAACTCTTTGTCGCCGATTTTTATTGGCGGGTCGAGCGTTACGGAGCCGCTTGGAAACGGTATCAATACGTAGTGGATAATTTTTCTGATCTGTCGGATGTGAAAGATTACGCCACACGCAAAGCACAGCTCTCCTATCTGGAATACCAGAAACAGGAGTCCAGCGATGCCCGCGACAAACAGGAAGGGTCTTGGGAAGATTGGTTTGAGTGGCTTTAGGCAACGTGTTGTCAATATAGTTCTGATCGGGTAGCAGCCTCGGCTGCTACCCCGTATGTGTATCCACAGATGAGCGATTGCTCCCCCTATCCAAAATTGCTGCCTGATTGGCTCCAGGACAAAGCTGTCGCCGACGAATTGTTTGCGACCGCTTACGAGTCCTGCTCCAATGCTCAGCGGGGCCTTCTGAAAAAAACTATTTCCCTGCATTTTGCCTTGTCTGGCGAAGCCCCCGCGCACCATAGCGTGGAAATGGAATATCCCCGGCTCGGAGTACGGGTTTGCTCTTCGACACAACCGGTTGACTGGTGCGTCCTGTTGTTGCCGCATGATTTTGTATCTCCCGTCCGCGCGCTGGCAGCAGTTGTCCCCCCCATGCTTGCGGGAGTGAGGGAGTTGGTTGTCGTACGCGAGAAGCCCGAAGAGGAAGATCACTGTATTGATTGGCCTGCCGGAGTACTTGTAGGGCTCGAATTGGCCGGTGTACGCCGCATTGTGGATTTGTCCTGCCAGGAAGCGGAAAATTTGCTTGACGTTTTGCTTGCCAGCAATCGTTCAGGACGTATTCTTTTGCTCGATGGTGGCGGTAGTGATTTTTTCAGCTTTGTCCCGCATCAGATTCGGATGGCCAGGAATGTCCGTAGATGGCTTGGAGCGCGTCCGCTTATTGGCGTGCGTCGTCAACCTTCGGAATCGGTTGCTGCCAACGGGGAGATTCTCTCTTCGGTTCTGGGGTGGGCGCATCCGGACCTGACTCCCGATTTTTGCGCGAACGACTTGCCGGAAACCAGTTTGAAGGCGTATGATGCGCTGTTGGTCGGTGAGCAGGAATTGGAAAAGCCCCGAAATGGAGCAGGAATCGTATTGGGGCCTGGGATGGAAGGCTGCTGGTTTTGGCCTGAATTGAATCGCGATTTTTTTCTCCTCCGGACTCTTTGCTGTTCGTCCTCGATTCTTTCGGAAAGCGAATAAGGGGCCTTACGTATGAGCAAGAAAGCGGTTTCAAAACAATATATGAGTAAGCTTCGTAATATAGGCATCATTGCTCATATTGATGCTGGAAAAACCACGCTTACGGAGCGCATTTTATATTATACGCACAAGATTCACCGTATGGGCGAGGTGCACGAAGGTCTGGCCACCATGGATTTTATGCCCGAGGAGCAGGAGCGCGGCATCACCATTGCTTCGGCCTGCACCAGTTGCCAATGGGCGGGAAAAAACATCAATATTATTGATACACCCGGACACGTGGATTTTACCATCGAAGTGGAACGTTCGTTGCGAGTCTTGGATGGTGCGGTGGGTGTTTTTTGCGCTGTAGGAGGAGTAGAACCGCAATCGGAAACGGTCTGGCGCCAGTCAGAAAAATTTCGGATTCCCAAACTCGCCTTCATCAATAAGATGGACAGGCTCGGCGCAAATTTCGAGGGAGTTCTCGAATCCATGCGAGGCAAACTCGGTGCCAACCCCGTGGCTTTGCAGGTGCCGGTAGGGCAGGGGCAGGAATTTGAAGCAGTCATTGATTTGCTGACCATGGAACGTTTGATTTTCAGTCCGGATGATATGGGGGCGAGCTACGAACGTGTCCCTCTGGAAGCCGGAGATGCAGAGCTGGCCGAGCCCTGGCGCGAACATTTGATTGAGGCTGCAGCGGAAGAAAACGACACACTTCTGGAGCAGTATCTGTCCGGAGAGGACATTGCGTTGCCCGAACTCAAAGAAGCCATACGCGCAGCCACCTGCAAGCTGGCAATGGTACCTGTTTTTGTTGGATCTGCACTGCGTAATGTCGGTGTGCAGCCCGTGATCGACGGCATTTGCGACTTTCTGCCCAGCCCGCTGCAGGCCCAGCCTATGGAAGGTGTGGTGCCTGTCAGCAAAAAAAAGGTCACTATAGAACCGGCTCCGGATGCACCGCTGGCCGCCCTGGTTTTCAAAGTGACCATGGAGACCGGCAGAAAGCTCGTCCTGGCCAGAGTATACGCGGGTCGTATCGACAGCAACGAAAGCGTGTATAATGTCACTCAGGACAAGGACGAACGCATTGCCAGGCTGTTCCGGCTCCATGCCGGGCAAAAGGAAAAACTGGATCAGGCTTTGGCTGGAGATATCGTGGCGCTTGCCGGGGGTAAATTCGCCCGCACCGGTGATACGCTGACCTCGCGGCAGCATCCGGTGCTTTTGGAGAGCATTGCCGCCTATCGCCCGGTGATTTCCATTGCCGTGGAGGCGAAAAACACCGCTGAAGAAGAAAAATTGCTTGAGGTGCTGCAAAAATTTTTGCTGGAAGATCCGACCCTGTTTATGCAAAAGGACGAGGAAACCGGACAGGTTATCCTTTCCGGCATGGGGGAGCTGCATCTGGAGGTCGTGCTCGAACGGCTCGGCAGAGAATACGCGCTGCGACCTCGTGCCGGTGCGCCCCAGGTTGTCCATTTTGAGACCATCAGCACTACCGGCGGTGGAGAAGGGGAGTTTCACCGGGAACTTGGAGAGCAGATGCATTACGGCTTTGTGTCTGTGGAAGTGGAGCCTCTGTCCCGAGAGACTGGTACGGATGTCGTTTTTGAGGTCGATACGGAAGCCTGGCCCGTTCAATGGCTGGACGCCGTTGAGCAGGGACTGCGAGACGGACTCCAGAGCGGCGTACTCAAAGGCTGCCCAGTACGGGATACGCGCGTGCGGGTCAAGGAATTGAAGCGGATTGATGGAGAATCCAGTCCGGCCGGTTACCACATGGCGGCGGCTGCGGCGTTGAAAAGTGCTCTGGGCCAGGCCAAACCTGCCTTGCTGGAGCCGATCATGTTTGTTGAAATAGGCTTGCCCGAAGAGCATTTGGGTGATGCAGTCGGGTTGTTGGGCGCGAAAGGCGCCAAGGTAGAAAATATTTTGGACCGTGCCGGACAGAAAGTCATTCAGGCCCTGGCCCCCATGCGGAAGCTCTTTGGTTTTTCCACAGATCTGCGATCCGCCACGCAGGGGCGCGCAGGCATGATGCTCAAGTTCGCTCGATTCGATGTGCTTGAGTGAGGATGTGAATGGCTAAAAAGAAGACTGGCAATGGCAGGCAGGCTAAAACAGGTCTTTGGGCTCGATTCAAGCGCATCCTTCGTTTTAATTACTTACGCATTATTCGTCTGAAAACTTCGGCTCATTCCATTGCCCTCGGGGTTGCCTTGGGGGTTTTTGTCGGTTTTCTTCCCATTATCCCGCTGCAGTCGGTTACTGTTCTGACCCTTGCGTTCATTTTTCGGGGCAATAAAATCGCTGCCTTTTTCAGCACCTTTTTTTCCAATGCCGCGAACCTCGTGCCGTTTTACGCCATGTTGTATTTCGTGGGCAGCTACTTTGTGCCTTTTGAAACCGTAAAACTGGATTACGCGCATCTTCGTATGACCGAGCTGATTCAGCAAGGCTGGGATATTTTTATCGTAATGATGGTCGGGGGAGTGGTGCTGGGGATTCCTGCAGCAATTATCATGTATTTCCTGACGCGCAAGGCGGTGCTGGCGTACCGGCGCAGACGTGCTGCAAAGCTTTTTCGGAAAGTGCAGTTAGATGGCGAGTGAGATCTACGGCCAGGCGGCTAAAAAAAGCCTTGGGCAGAATTTTTTGACCGACCAGAACGTGGCCCGAAAAATCGTTTCTTTGCTTGCGATTCGAGCAGGCGATCATGTTTTGGAAATCGGCCCCGGTCCGGGGGCTCTGACGCGCTGGTTGGCTGAAAGTCCCGCCTCTTGTGTCGCCGCCCTGGAGAAAGATTCCTACTGGGTGGCCGAGCTGAAAAAAAAATATTCGCAGCTTTCCGCCTTTCACGGAGATTGCCTGGAATTCGCATGGGAATCCCTAGGCAGACTACGCCCCTGGAAGCTGGTGGGAAATTTGCCGTATAATGTCGCTTCGCCCTTTATCTGGGAATGGTGTTCGAGATCCCGAGGTTGGGAGCGCGCGGTGTTCATGGTGCAAAAAGAAGTGGGACAGCGTCTGGCTGCCGCACCAGGAACAAAGACATACGGCGCCTTGTCCGTCTGGGTGCAGACCTATGCTGCTGTGCATCTGGCGTTCGTTGTCGGGCCGGATGTGTTTCGTCCGCGTCCGAAGGTGCATTCCGCCGTGCTTGTCTTTTCTCCCCGGGAAACGTATTTTGAGCAATCCCAGGCGCTGAGTCTTTTGTTGCGTCAATGTTTTCAGCAACGGCGCAAGCAGCTGCGAAATATATTGAAGACACTGTGGACGGATGCAGTAGCACAATGGTTTGCTGTTAACGGTCTGTCCCCTTCCGACAGGCCTGAGGTGTTGTCGCCTGAGCAGTTTCAATCACTGGCCGTACTGCTGAACCGTATATAACTGCTTGACTTTGGATTGCTATTTGTGTTTGAGATATTTTATTCAACGTACAGGTAATTTGGGACAGCACCACTGACATTCGTATTAGGGGATGCGAAAACGTTCTGCTCTGCGGTGGTAATGTTGTATGTACACACAATGAGGAGAGGAGATGGCTGATGACTAAGGCTGATCTGGTGGATAAAATTGCTGAAAAGGGTGGCATGACTAAAATTACTGCCGAGCGTGTTTTGAATGCTTTTTTGCTGGCAGTGGAAGATGCGCTGGTCAAGGATGGCAAATTGATGCTCACCGGTTTCGGCTCTTTTTCCGTTGATACCCGTAAAGCTCGCAAGGGCCGCAATCCTCGTACCGGAGAAGAAATCGAAATCCCTGAATCGAAAATCGTCAAATTTCGCGTTGGCAAACAGTTGAAAGAACTGGTTAAATAATTTGGAGGAACCCCCATGTTACACGGAGAGACCACTCACAGCGCGCTTCCTTGGGATATTCCATGGTGGATGCCTGACCATGCCGTTTTCTTTGGCGTATTGTATGCCGTTCTGTTTATTGTCGGAACTGGCGTAGGAATCGTTGTGCTGAAATCGCTATACGAGACCTATGGCAAAAAAGGCCAGGATACGCACCATTAGTGATAGTTACGTAGTAATGCTTTTTTTAGTCCACTTACGGGGTTTCCCCCGCAAGTGGACTTTTTATTTGTACGCCCGGCAGGGCGCACTACCTACCCGCCTTCGAATTTTTTTCCCCTTCTGTCTTGCCTGATGAGATATTTGCTCAACCTCGCAATGAAAAAATTAGAAACACACCTAAAACAAAGTCCCACCTGGTTCCCACACGATTTTCCGCGTGTTTGGATGGGCAAAAACGTCGTTTTGGGATTAAAAAGGACGACAAATAGTATCTATTTGCCGTCCCTCTGTGTGCTCGATTACTTAGCCTTTTGGGCGATTACATACCCGAAACTGGTCCAACGTCCGTTGTCTACTTCCAGCGTTCTCGGGTCGCCATCAGGATCCTTTTTGCAGAAGGGATCGTGTGCAGCAAATTCCTTCCACCACGACCATGCGTCAGGCGCATAACCGCTTTCCAGGATATGGAATCCGGCTCGTTCCACGTCCGATGTTGTGCTTTTAATGTCCCGAAAGCATTCCTTCCACGGGAAGTCGCCATGCGAGACATATGGCTCAAGATCTACGGGTAAATCCACATCAAGGTGCATGGGCTCGCCGAGTCCAAATACGCCGCTGGGCTTAAGCACCCGGTGTACTTCCCGGAGACAGTCCAAGTATCCTTGTTCGCCGTTCAAACCACGAACCATTTCAAGCGCAGTTGTGGAGTGGACAAAGTCAAAGGACTGAGTCGCAAAGTTCGTGTCCGGCATGCCGATTTTTTGCGCAAGAATACGGTGTGCTACCCCCCACTTTTCTGCGTTGCTCCGTACATGCTCCACCATAGGATCACCATTCATGCGGTCGTCCCACGGGTCAATGGCTATGATATGGACAGCGTACTCTTTGGCAAGAAAACAGGTTTGGATACCTCGATTGCACCCGACATCAAGCAATCGCGCATCGCGAGTCAGTCCCATCTTTTGCGCCATAAAGTCGCTGAGCCGCAGCCCACCCGGGCCACTGCACTGCGCATAGATAGTGTCCAGGTCATTATATTGTGCCGATTTACAGTAGCTGATTTGCGTCATTGAATGACTCCTGCTGTTTTACTTTATTGAATGGGGCGATGCTCCTCACATGGGTCAACAGGATGTCCTCCGTCTGCCGCGGCGCATACCCGTCAGCAGACGAATTACGCTACAATGCTCTTTCTCATGCATTCCTCTGAATAATAGGTTTTGGATAAAGTGCTGCCGCAGGATACAAGGTCATCCAGCGGACGCCACACCTCTACCAGCTTGTTTCACAGTATTCAAGCAGTACTTAAACGCTTTATCAAAGCACATGGCAAGAATAGCAAGGTGGCAGATGTCACGATTCCCATGGCTAAGAAATTTCTCGATGCCAAGTTTAAGAAGACATCCGGCTATTCTGCCAACCGGGATCGAAAGAATTGTAAGCGCCGGTGGTCCCGGTCAAGGCTTTCCCGACCACACTGCGCCGTCGGCTGGTGGACGTAGCTGCCAAGGTGGTGTCCCACGCAGGCAGGACCGTGCTCAAGGTCACGGCAGTCGCCATGGAATCCTTGCGTTTCAAAGAGCTGTGGGAGCGATGTCTCTGCGCTCCCCGGTTCGCCTGGAGCTGAATCAAGCTCCTGTTCCGTGAACATCGACGGGAGAAGTGCGTCCTGTAGACGACAAAATGACCTGATTCGCCTCCATCAAACTGCTTTTGTCCCCTTTGCCATCAATTCCAGCCTCGGATCAGCTCCCTTTCGAGTCACTGTGCGCCGTTTTTTTCTCCGGACAGGTCTTGCAGTGGCTGAAGCGCACGATTTAGGAAGGGGTGGAGTTGACCCGATTTCGTGGACAAGTAATCCTTTGAGAAGGAGGAGTTCACGATGCCACCAACACACCCGCCATATTCTGCAGAATTTCGGAGGCAGATGATTGAGCTTGTTCGCTCAGGCCGCAGCCCTGATGAACTCGCGAAGGAGTTCGAGCCCTCTGGGCAAACGATTCGCAATTGGGTCCGCCAAGCAGATCTTGACAGCGGTCGACGGCAGGACGGACTCACGACTTCGGAACGTGAAGAACTGAACAGATTACGCCGCGAAAACAAACGACTTCGAGAGGAACGGGAGATATTGTCAAAAGCAGCGGCCTGGTTCGCCAAGGAGGCCGACTCGACTACGCGGAAGCGTTCGAGTTCGTGATGGCGAATCGGGCCAAGTATACCGTGTCCACGCTTTGCCGGGTTCTGGGCGTCTCCCCCAGCGGCTACTATTCGTGGACAAAACGGCCGCTTTGCCGCCGGGCAATTGAAGATGCAATTTTGACGGCGAGAATTCTCGAAATTCACCGAACATCGCGGAAAACTTACGGCGCTCCTCGAATTCATTTCGAATTGCTGGAGCTAGGGTTCACCGTAAGCCAAAAACGTGTGGCTCGTTTAATGCGGGCTGAGGGTGTGCGCGGAGCATGCAGACGGCGTTGGATTCGCACTACTATTCGGCGGGATCGAATTCGTCCAGCCCCTGATTTGGTCAACCGGAAATTCACGGCCTCAGCTCCGGATCAACTCTGGGTGGCAGACATTACCTAGTCGTCCCTGAAAAAAACGATTTTTAAGCCACAACAGCTGAATGATGTTTTTGCCGGAGCAAAGTCCACGAACAGAGCCAAGTCGCAATTAGGGCCCAAAAATGAACCAACTTCCGCATCCATTTTCTGAAATTGAAGGCAGCGGCGGCCATGAACAGGTTGATTGCATCGCCGACTGCGCCTTTCAGGAAGTTACGCGCCATGCGGAAGTCTTGCTTCAGATGCCCGATCACGGGTTCGATACCGGCTCTGCGCCGGAAGCGGTTGCGGGCTTTGCGTCGTTGGTGCGCGGAGTCATCCTTTTTCGGACGGCCCGGAGTCAGAATTTTTGTGTCTCCTACCTGTTTGTACCCTTTGTACCCGCGATCACAGATGGCGCACTCCGGACAGGTTTCCGTAATTTGCCATGTCTGCTCCAGAACTTCCGGCAGCGTGTGGCCATCGTAAATGTTCTTTTCAAAGGACATCGCCCCCACAATGATCCCGCTGTTTTTGGTCACAACAATGGAAGCCTTACGTCCGAACTCGTATTTTTTGTGGGCTTTGCCTTTGCCGATGCACGGCAGATCGGGCTCGTGCAAGCTGTAGATTTTGTGTTTGTCTGTCCGCTTTTGTTGGTGAACCTGTCGAAAAAGCTCTATTTTTTCCTGGTGGCGTGTCAGGGCTTCACGGGGAAGCTTGCGTTCGAGTTCCCGGATGAGCACGCCAGCGATTGTTCTGATTCGCTTGTCTTCCTTGCGGCGTTTGGCGCGTTTGCGCAGCAGCTGCGGCAATTCCCGTCTGAAACTGCGTCGCAGATGTATGCCTTCTGCCTCAGCTATCTTTCTGCATTTCTGAATAATTTTTGTCAGAAGCTTCACGTCCGTCGGAAAAGTGATGTTCTTTTCCTGCACCGTCGTATCTACCAGAACTTCCGTCTCTTTCGCGTCAGCGCCATGAATGTCCACCGAGGATTCAAAAATCAAACGCACCCCGTTCTCTCCGATTCGTTTGCGGAAATAGACGAGTTCGGAGGGATCACAGGGAAGTTGCCACTGGAAGTGGATCTCCCCGCAAAAAGCCTGAAAGTAAGGGTTCTGGACCAAGGCCTCGACAACGCGTTCGTCGCTCAAGTTCTCAAGTTGTTTGAGGATCAAAAGGCCGACCATGAGACGTACACGCTTTGCGGGACGTCCCGCGCCACAGTAGAGCTGGTTGAACTCGTCTTCGAATACTCGCCAGGGAATTTTTTGGGCCAGCTTGAGCAACGGATGCGTAGGATTCAGCTGGTCAATGAGATCTTGGTAGAGAAAATTCACCTGGTCATTCTTCTTGGATTTCGCCTGCATCTCAGCTCCAGATTCTGTAGTTTTACGACCGCTTTTCTGCTGTATTGCTACATTTCCTGGTTAAAGATGATACATTATTTTATGAATATTGTTAAGTCATTTTAATAAGTTGTGAGTTTTTCAAGGACAACTACCTATGTCCCTACCTGGGAGGGCTTTTTGTTTCTCGCCGTCGTCCTTGATGTATTCAGTCGTCGTATCGTGGGATGGGCGATGGCCAGTCACATGAAGACCGACCTCGTGCTCAATGCACTGGAAATGGCCATGAAGCAACGCCATGCACACGACGTAATCCACCACTCGGATCAAGGATCGCAGTATACGTCGTGTCGATTCGGAGATCGTTGCCAAGCATTGGGTATTCGGCAATCCATGGGCTCTGTTGGGGATTGTTTTGACAACGCCATGTACGAAAGCTTCTTCGCATCCCTGGAATGCGAGTTGCTCTGGCAAAACAGCTTCCGTTCAAGGCAGGAGGCGAAACTGGCAATATTTGCTTTTATTGAAGGCTGGTACAACACGCATCGGCGACATTCTGCTCTCGACTACATGTCGCCCTTGGCTTATGAAAAAGAGTACGGGCTCGCTTCATGAGGCCCCAAGTCGAAAATCGTCCACAGAATCGGGGGAACTCCAAACAAGGGCTTGATTTGTCATGGCAATCCATGGACGGCTCTTTGATCCAAGCGCCGGTTCGCGCAAAAAAAAGAACAGAATGAAGGACTCGGAAGCAACCCGACAGACAGAGGAAGAACGGGAAGTAAGATACATTTGCACGTTGATCAAAAAGGAATACCTCTGGGATCAGTAGCAGTTGGCGCGAATATACACGATAGTCGACTTGTTGGTTTCACCATTGAACATAACAGTGATATCGCAGTTCAATTTCAAATTTGTTCCGGACGATTTCATCTCTGCTTGGACAAAGGCTACGACTACGACCGGGTTGAGGAAGAAGTCTTTGTATATGGCCTTGAGTCTCACATCCGATCACGGGGTGAAGAAAAAATTGATCAGGAAGAAAACAAACACCCCGCCCGCCGTTGGGTTGTGGAACGAACCATTGCCTGGCTGAAAGGTTTTCGTGGAATTCGTACCCGGTATTGCCGCTATTTGAGCAGTTTTGAAGCATCAGTAAAGTTAGCGTGTGCAATTATTATTTTAACCTAATCTGAGCGATCTTCCAGCCAGACACTACGACAAAACTAGCCTATCATCTCGTTTTTGTTTACAATCACATCCAGCAAAAGGTTAAAATCGTTTCACCCATATGGTGGAGGGCTGGATGTCCAAACTCAAATCCAAAAGAACTAATTTCATCGACGAGGTCCAGGTCACCAACGACTGCCTGACGGGACGGGCAGGCCTCAACCTCTTCGCTCGCTACTTGCGCGGCATCGACCTTTTCCCGCATCTCGACCGTCTCTTCGGCTCCATGCGCAAGCACCCCAAGGGTGCTCCCATCGACGAACTGTTCAAGCAAGTTCTCTGCTTCCTCTTTGACGGCACAAGTCGTCACTTGGCCCACTTCGATGTCCTGACCAAGGACCCGGCTATGCTGCCGCCATCGAAACAGACCCGGCCGACATGGCTTCCTCGCACACCATCAAACGGTTTTACCGGGCCTTCTCCCCGGTGCGGACATACAAGTTCCGCCATCTGCTGCAGCAGCTCTTCCTTTGGCGGCTCGTGATCACCAAGCCGAATGTCATCGAACTGAACATCGACACCATGGTCATGGACAACGACCAAGCGCCAAAACGCCACGGCGTCAAGCCCACCTACAAGAAGGTTCTGGGCTTCCAGCCTCTCCAGATGACCTGGGGTCGCTACATCATCGACGCCGTTTTTCGTGGTGGCGACAAGCATTCCAACAATGGCGACACCGTCGAGAAGATGATTCGTCACGTCGTGCGCATGATCCGCACCCGCTACAGCAAAACCGTTCCCATTATCATCCGTATGGACTCCGGCTTCTTCGACCAGGATCTCTTCACGGCAATAGAGAAACTCGACATAGGCTTCATCTGTGGCGGCAAATTCTACGGCGACATCAAGACCATGATTGAGACGCTTCCTGAAGCCGCGTATGACCACCATTTCGGCAAGACTGACGAAGATGTCTGGCAATGCTTCGAGTTCGGTGACCGTCGCAAATCCTGGAACCGCTTCTACAGGGTCATCTTCTGGCGGCCCTTGATGGAGGAGAAGCAATACCTCTTGCCGGGCAGTCGGCCGGGGACGCTCGCTTACACCAACCTCGGCATGGGTCGGGCCATCGACCAGCAGCTGCGTGAAGCCGGTCTTGACTACCTGGCCGAGACCAACGCCGTAATCCACTCCTACCACCAGCGCGGGGCGGATGAACTGGTGCACAGGGCCTTCAAGGACTTCGGCTCCGAAGAATTGCCGTTCCAGCATTTCATTCACAATTCCGCCTTCTACTACACCATGCTCCTCGGCTTTTTCCTGTTCGAGACGTTCAAGGAGGATGTCAGCGAGCCGGTGGTCCCGGTCAAGGCTTTCCCGACCACACTGCGCCGTCGGCTGGTGGACGTGGCTGCCAAGGTGGTGTCCCACGCAGGCAGGACCGTGCTCAAGGTCACGGCAGTCGCCATGGAATCCTTGCGTTTCAAAGAGCTGTGGGAGCGATGTCTCTGCGCTCCCCGGTTCGCCTGGAGCTGAATCAAGCTCCTGTTCCGTGAACATCGACGGGAGAAGTGCGTCCTGTAGACGACAAAATGACCTGATTCGCCTTCATCAAACTGCTTTTGTCCCCTTTGCCATCAATTCCAGCCTCGGATCAGCTCCCTTTCGAGTCACTGTACGCCGTTTTTTTCTCCGGACAGGTCTTGCAGTGGCTGAAGCGCACGATTTAGGTTTCAGAAAAATCAAATAAAAGGGATCTAAGCAATCTTAGCAACTACCATGCCGGATGTCTTCTAAATGCGCTAAAAGCGTTTTCTGCGTAATAATATAGAACCAAGACAAGCCAGCAGAAATATGATTAGGCAGTACTGCATGTTAGTTGCAACAGGCACGGAAGAACTTGTGACCAGAGCTCCGTCATCGTCAATGCTCCCGTTTGGTTCGCCGTCTTCATCATAATCCCCGCCATCAGTTAAATAAAAAGTGACTTTTGTTTTGGGGTCATTATCGACAATGACTTTTTCAATGTTTGTGGAGATATTTTCCCATTCGCCGGTACGTACATTTTTTTGTAATAACCAATGATGGAAGCATCGTAATCCACGTAGAGAACCATTTTGACAGTAGCACCTTCACACGCCAATTCGGTGATTGTAAAGGAAAAAAGGCCATAGGGCGTTTCCAAAGAGGACGGAATGTCCGAAGAATCTCTGCTCACAGCCTTAATATTTTTGAGCTTTGTATTGGATGTGGCCGAACCAAGGGTAACATCTTTGTTCCCTTCCTTGGTATGAATCGTTTCGGAATCAGGAAGAGAATCGGGTTCCTCATCGTCAGAGTCGTCATTGCCAGGATCAACAGTAGGGGAAAATACGTATGCGGAACCGCTAAGTGATCCATCATCGTCATCTCCATAGGCTCCTGCAATGGCGTACACTTCATCTCCTGCTTCTGAAATACTCACGGAGTGTGCGAAATAGTCATACGTTTTACTATCAGGAGCCGTTAGTTTTTGTTGCAGTATCCAAGTTGATCCGTCTCGGTAGAAGACATACGCTGCATCTTTTGTGTCACCTTCCGGAGCAAATACTTGATTAGAGCCCCAGTCTGTCCCTACTATGGCGTAGTCCCCTGAGATATTCACGGAGGAGCCGAAAGTTAAATACCGTAAAGGCTCGGATGGTTTTAGCGTTTGATGCACTTTCCAAGTGGATCCGTCACGATGTAGAATATACGCGCAGCCACTATTTAGGGCGCCTTCGTCATCTTCGTTTGCCCCCACGATGACGTAGTTTCCCGAGATGCTCAAAGATTTTCCAAAATTGATACTAGATGAGGGAGTTAGTTTTTGCTGCTGCGTCCATGTCGATCCATTTCGGAGGAAAATGTAACATGCTGAATCGAAGGTGAAGCTTCCGCTTCCTACGATGGCGTAGTTTTCTGAGATGTCCACGGAATGACCGAATGCAGTAGATTCGGGGTCGGATGTCGACAATATTTGTTGCTGTATCCAAGTTGATCCCTCTCGATAGAAGACAAATGCTGCGCCACTAAGGGAATGTTCCTCATTAGCTCTGCAGGCTCCCACGATGGCGTAGTTTCCCGAGAGGCTAACTGAAATACCGAAATTTGCTCTTACCTCTTTTTGGTAAGACGTTGTCAGTGTTTGTTGCAGTTCCCATGTCAATCCGTTTCGGTGAAAGATATACGCTACGCCATTGTTGTCATGATACATGTCCCCCACGATGGCATAGTCTCCTGAGATGCTCACAGAATAGGCGAACCAGTCGCCTGATGCTGGCGAAGGCGCTCTCAGTTTTTGTTGTTGTATCCATGTCGATCCTTCTCGGTGAAAAATATACGCTGAGCCGCGGTCGTCATCACGATAAGCCCCCACGATGGCATACTCTCCGGAGATACTGACAGAATATCCAAAAAAATTATTTGAGGAGGCATCGGATGCTGTAAGCTTTTGCTGCAACTCTAGCTCAACAGCTAGCACAGAGGAGGAAAAAAATAAGAAAATTGAAATAATACATAGGGTAAGGGTAATAAGGCATTTCATTTTTTTTTCTCAACTATTTAAATAATAATAATAAGTGAGTGAATTCAATTGTTTAATTTCATAAATGCGATACTTATAAGATACTATATCACTCTATTTGTATCTAATCAAATGTCTTGATTTTGATAAAGGCAGCGAACGCTTACGTTGATGATCAGTTCAAGGGCTAGGCAATAGTAGGAGAACCGCCGATTTTATGATAGAAATAAAACAAGGAGTCAGGCAAGAAATGGAAAAAAGGGATTTGCCCCCCAAGACACCATGATGTGTCTCCAAAATGTGTCACAACAAAAAACGGGTTACCCGTTTCCGGATAACCCGTTGAATTCATTTGGCGTCCCCAAGGGGATTTGAACCCCTGTCGCCGGCGTGAAAGAGGGGTAGCACGGGTCACATGATTACCTGGCAAAAGCAATTCATATTGACGGTTATTGTTGGTTCTCGTTATTGGATACAAATTGAAAAACTCTGCATGGGGCAAGTTGAGGATAGCCTATGTGAGAGTAGGTATGGACATGTCGCATCAACAACTACCAGAGGAGATGAGACTATGTTTGTGGGGAAACATGCCATGGCGGGAACAGTCATCTTTATTTTGCTGCTGTCCAGTGGCGCAGCGGCGTATGCCGCCGGTGCCGTCGGCTGGGTGCAGGAGGCCAGGGGCACGGTCACCCTGGTAACCAAGGGCAAAGCTGCGCCGGTAAAAGTTGGAACGGCCGTGCAGGCGCAGGACCGTCTGAAAACCGGCGTCAATTCACGGGTGCAGGTTATGTTCAAAGACAAGACCACCCTGGCTTTGGCCGCGGACAGCGAATGTCTGATTGGTGATGTTTATTTGGAGAAGCCCGATAAATCTCTCGTGACTTTGACCCTTGAATTTTTCAAAGGCACTTTTGACGTGCTGGCGGGAAGGGCGGCGAAATTGAATCCTGAACGCTTTCAGGTAAAAACACCTATGGTTTCCTTGGGAGTCAGGGGTACCGAGTTCGCCTCGGCAGTTGACGGGCGCAATGAAACACACGGGTTGTACGCCGGGGGACCGGTTGTGGTCACCAAATCCGGTGCTGCCAAAACAGCGGCAAAGTCCTCGGGCGCTGCCCCGAAGGTGACCGGCGCGCAGTTGTGCGAACAGATTGAAAAGACCATTGACGCTGCGCAGAGAGCCTACCGGGACTGCCGCATTGCCAGACAATCAAGTCAGTCCAGGTCCTGGGAAGCCAAGGTGGCGGAATTTGAAAAACTCGCCAAGCAATATAACTGCGAATGAGAGGAGAATTTCATGAGATCGTTGAAATTTATTGCCCTGATCACAGCGTTGTGTGTCGTTTTCCTCTCTTGTTTGCCTGCTTCCGGGTTTGCTCTGTGCAAAGTGGGCAAGGCAAAGCAATCTGAAGAGTCGGCGAAAAAGCAGGAAACAAAGCTCAAGCGGATGTTGCTGGCCATGGGCGCCGGGAGTTCGGAAAAAAATCAGGTGATACTCACGGATCCGGGTACGGTGACCACCATCGCCACCGGCAAGGGGTTGATTGCCCCCAGGCCCTGGACCACAACTGAAAAAGCGCGTTTTGACACCGCGCGAGTCAATCCTGGGCTGCCCGTCCCCAAAGGCGTTTGGAAATAATATCGTACCAACGGTTCTCACAGCGGCGCATACGCCGCTGTGAGAACCGTTTTTTCTAGGCTCCGTTTCGTTTGGAAAAAGTGAATTCCTTGTTGTTTTTGTTGTTGAAAGCCGTATACCAATCCACCCGGCGGGTCAGGTACATGAGGACGGCCAGGATGGCGAACAATCCCAGGCTGCCTGTGAGCAGGGCATAGTCCTGCAGTTGCAGCAGGACATAATAAAATCCGTACAATGCGGCCAGAGTGCCTGATATAACCCCGGCGGGGCGCATCCCTCCGAGGATGACTTTGGTATAGCTTCCCACCAGGACAATGGTCGCCAGAGAGGCAAAGCCGTAGGCCAGATCAAAGCCCATATGTTCGGAAAGGGAAAGCAACAGCAGGTAAAAGAGTACCAAAGCCATGCCGATGAACACGTATTGTACGGGATGCAGTGTGCGTTTTGTGAAAATTTCCGTAAAAAAGACTGCCGAATAGGTCAGTAAAACAAAGAGCAGCGCGTATTTGGCCGAACGCATGGCCTCCTGGTACTGGCTCATGGGCAGCAGCAGTTTTACGCCGAAACGCGCGCTCCACTTGATATCGTCCGTCCATTGCTGGGGAAAGCTGCGGTTGAGGTGCAGGACGTCCCATTCGGCGGAGAACCCCTTGGCGTTCACACTTCTCTCATCGGGCAGAAACTCTCCCATAAAACTCGGTTTGGGCCAGTCGCCCTGCAAGGAAACATGCGTGGTCCGGCCGGTGGGGGTAAACTGGAGTTGTTCCGAACCCTTGAGTTTGAGATCTATTTTAAAGAGAAAGGTATTGCGTTCGTCCGTACAGGGGACATTGGCCTGGATGCCGGATTGCAGTTGCATCATGCGGAGATCTGCTGGTTCTCCCGGACATGCTATGCCATCCCAGTCGATATCCACGGCCTGTTCGATCCCTTTCATGTCGGAGATACCAAGGCCGATTCGGACATCTTCCCAGCGGATGCGGTTGGGCGAGAGGTTGAGTTTTTCAAAATCAGGTTTGCTGAATGCGCCGCGTATGGTCAGGTCCGAATCGTATACGACGGTTTCATAAATGCTGCGGTAGCGAGGCTGGGCGTGCACCCAGCCGGATATGGCCAGTGTGTCGGGCAGAAAATACGCCTGGTGTACGATGGTGCGGTCGCGTTCGCCTTTTTTTTCCGCTTTGATCACGGTTTCGTATGGCACGATCAGGACCGGTCCGGTCAGGGTCTGGCTGGTGCTCCATTTGAAATTGATTTCCGCGATGACCAGTTCCCGGCGGTTCTGGCGTTCCTGAATCAGATCCATCACAAAGAACATGGGAATCATCAGGCTCAGGCTCAAAAGAAAAATCAGCAGCAGCCGAAGGGCGGGGGACTGTTTGACGAATGACATGGCCGACTCCTTTGGGTCCTTTTCCGTTCATTTTTTTCGCACCATACGACAGACGCGGCGATGCGCCAATGCCCGGACAGGATATTTACATCTCTTTTACAAAATAACGAGTCGGTTAGGGCTGCAGAACAACGGACAAAGCAACAAATAGCAGGGCCTCGCAGCACTCGCTGGCGGCTCCGATCATATCACCGGTGATGCACCCCAGGAGTTTCCGGTACCACAGCAGCAATGCCCCCAGTCCGCAGCTGAACACCGCGAAGCAGGCCAGTGCCGGGATAATTCCGAGCAGAAAAAGAAAAGGAAGCAGACACAACACGGCCGGGACCCAGGGCAGACCGGATCCGAAAAACGAATGGGCCATGCCTTCCTTGCCGCGGCAATAGGGCAGCAGACGCATGGTGACGCATTGGGCCAGGCGACCGAAGACCGGAACGAACGTCAGGCCCAGGGCCAGGCGCCAGGGCGCTGCGTTGCTAGTGAGCAGGTCGTACAGCGCGCTGGTTTTTATACCGAGAACGGCCAGCAGGGCCAGCACGCCCCAGGCGCCGATCCGGCTGTCGCGCATGATTTCAAGAGCCCGTTCACGGCCACGGTGGCCGAGCAGCCCGTCAGCGGCGTCAGCAAGTCCGTCCAGGTGCAGTCCGCCTGTGAGCGCCACCAGAAACAGGACATCCAGCACGGCGCGCAAAGCCGGACCCGCCAACAAACCGAGCAGCGTATCCCAGAGTGCCAGCAGCACGCCGAGCACCAGTCCGGCCACAGGAAACCAGGCCAGCATCCGTTGTCCGTTCCATTCGATGTTTTTTCCCAGGGGAAGTACGGTCAAAAAGCCCAGGGCGGCTTGCAATCCCGAAAAACAGTGTTTCATTTTTTTTCCGTAGAGAGTCATTCCGGCAAGGGGAGTGTCCCCTTGAGCACCAGCGGCATGCCGGATGCCACCAGTACGGCGTTGTCAAAATAGGCGGCCAGCAGCTGGTTGCAGGTTCCGGCCAGATCGCGGAACGCGCGGCCGAGCGCCGTATCCGGTACGATGCCCCAGCCGACTTCGTTGGTGACGACGGCCACCGAACAAGGCGCTTCGCGGATGGCTCGGCCCAGGTCGTGGAAATTGGCGATAATCCGGTCGGGAGCATAGCCGTGGTACTGCATGTTGCCCAGCCAGATGGTCACACAATCCAGCAGGACTGCCGCGTAGGCCGGAGCCTGTTCTTGAAGCACGGCCGCAACGTCGAGGGGTACTTCGGCAGTCTGCCAGCCAGAACCGCGCTTTTCCTGATGGTGTCGGATGCGTTCGGCCATTTCCGCATCAATGCTCTCGGCCGTGGCAATGTAGAGACGCGGCGTGCCGCGGCTTTCCACCCATTGCTGGGCAAAAGCGCTTTTACCGCATTTGCATCCGCCCGTAACAAAAAGAATCTGTTTCACCGCCCTGGGCATGGCATCCACTCCAGAATCCGGCGCAAGGAAGCGTCCAGATCGTTGCGGTTGAAGATCTCCAGGGAAACGCCTCCCGTATAGCCGCGCAATTTTTCGCACAACAACCGGGCCATGGCCGCGTCCAGGTGGTCCAGGCTGACGTGGTCTTTCCCCTGCCGTACGCCATGTACGTGGAGCATGCTGGCCAGAGGGAAATGGCGTTGGAAAAAGTCCAGGGGATCGGTTTCGAACAGCAGCAGATGGCCGATATCCAGGCAAAGCCGCAGGTCCAGTTCGCGGGCCAGGGGCGTGACCAGTTCAAACGGGTACATCAGGTTTTCCACCACTATGGAAGCGCTGCATACGCCGGTGGCGAGGATTTGCGTCAGGGACTGGTGCAAACGTTCAACCCAGGCCTGCGGTTCGTGTTGTTCCGTACCGTCTGGGCGTTGCCAGTCCAGGTGCAGCACCCAGCAGGTGGGATCCAACGGAGCGGTGCGCGAAATAAAAGCCTTGGCCGCTTCTACGCCATGGGAACGAATGTTGGCGTCGGCGTCTCCCACAAACAAATCCAGAGGCAGATGCACGTTGTAGAGCAGCCCTTCGCCACGCCCGATGGTTGCCAGCTGGTCTATTTCCTGCCTGGTCGGCAGACTGTCGGTCCGGCGGCTTTCAAAAAAGAGCAGTTCGACCTCGTCCACCACAGAAGCCAGAAAGCGCGCGTTGGGGAGCCGTTCGTCCTGAAGAATAAAGGACGTGGTTCCGAGACGAAACGGGTAACAGCCTTTGACTGCGGGCAATGGGGGGGGGGTTGGTTGTGTGTCCATGATCCGGCGAGGTTATACAAAGAGACCGAATAAACCAAGCAGTCCGCAGTGGGAAGCGTACAGAATTCCCCACACCAGTAGGGCCATAACGAATGACGAGAGGTAAAGCAGCCGGATGGTTCTGTCAAAAGTTTCAGTGTTGACTGGCATGGAGCCGTCCCCCAGCCAGGCTTTTTCAACCAGGCGCCCGTGATAGCGCGACGGACCGCCGAGTTTGACTCCGAGCGAACCGGCCACGGCGGCCTCGGGGAAACCGGCATTGGGACTGGCGTGCTTGCGGGCGTCCTTGCGGACGATCCGCAGGCCGTTTTTCCAGTCGTAACCGAGCAAAAAAGCGGACAGCAGCAGGAGCAGAGCGGTCAGCCTGGCCGGGATGGCGTTCCAGAAATCGTCCATTCGGGCGGAAAAAGCGCCGAATGCGGCGTAGCGTTGGTTTTTGTATCCCACCATGCTGTCGAGGGTGTTGACGGCCTTGTAGAGCAGCATGCCCGCGGGGCCGAGCAGCAGACAATAGAACATGGGGGCGATAACGCCGTCGGAGCAGTTTTCCGCCACGGTTTCCACGGCTGCGCGGCGTACGGCGGCGGTGTCCAGTTGGTCGGTTTCCCGGCCGACAATCATGGAGAGCGCCTTGCGTGCCTTTGGGAGGTCATGATGCCTGAGGGCGGATTCGACAGGCGCGCTTGCCTGGTGTAGACCGCGCAGGGCCAGACAGGCGAAGCAGACGTATGCCCAGAAAATATTTTGCAGCCAAAAGGGGCCAACTGAAAGAGTCGCAACAAGGAGTGCGAGCGCCAGTCCTGCCGTCCCCATGATGCAAAACCAGAACAAGGCGCCCCGGGTAATGGAATCGTCATAAAGGCGTTTTTCCCAGAACTGGGAGAGCCATCCGAAAAATCTGACAGGATGGGGCCAGCGGGATGGATCCGCCAGAGCCAGATCCAGGAAAAAACCCAGAAAAAAAAGTGTGCCAGAGCCAAACACATCCGCCGTCCCAAGTTGATTTTGCCCGGTTGAACCGATTGAAAAGCCGAGCGTCACATGTTCGTTTTGAAATTGCAACAATTCGTGCGTATTATCTCATAAATTTTAGGGAGAGGGAAAATCCGCTTTTAAGACTTGGAATTATCTCAAGCATCATGTAGAGATGAAGTATCATGCATGACTAGGTAGCCGGATATATGAACCCTTTTTCGGCTCGCATCCCATGGCGGGTTGGTTTGGAACCCTCTGATGTTTAAGTTTTTTGTTGCAAACAAACGTTCCAAAAAAAGAAGCAGTACAGAACACCCCATGGATAATCAGGACATCTTCCGTATTCAGCCCCAGTCCGGCGGTTTGTTCAAGCGCAAGCTTATTACCGCCATTGGCAAGCCATTGGAACATATCATGGCTTTGCCCGAACTCAATGCCATTTACGCCAAGGCCTCTTGTTTGGGCGGCGACAAGATCTTTATGGATCGCGTTTTGGAAGTCATGAATATTTCATATGATATTTCGGAAAAGGATCTGGAGCGCATTCCGAAAAACGGTCCGGTCGTGACCGTGGCCAATCATCCGTTCGGAGCCGTTGAAGGCGTCATTTTGGGATCGTTGCTACGGCGCATACGGCCTGATTTCAAGATCATGGGAAATTATTTTCTCGGCCTGATACCCGATATCCGCGACGATATCATTTTTGTGGACAATATGGGCAACGAAGGATCCCAGACCAAGAATATCAGACCCTTGAAAGAAGCCTTGAAATGCCTCAAAGATGGACACATGCTCTCGATTTTTCCGTCCGGAGAAGTCTCCAGCCTGAACATCCGCAACCGTCATATTTCGGATCCCGTCTGGGCTCCCATGGTGGCACGCATCATCCTCAAGGCCGAAGTTCCGGTGTTGCCGATTTATTTCCAGGGCTGCAACAGCGCGTTGTTTCAGCTGCTCGGGCTGGTGCATCCTCGTTTGCGTACCGTCATGCTTCCGCGTGAGTTCAGCAACATGCAACACAGAAGGCTGCATGTTACTGTAGGCAGCGTCATTCCTTTCAAGAAGTTGGGCAAAATGCAAAATGATATGGAAATGATGAGCTACTTGCGGCTGCGTACCTACCTGCTCAAGCAGCGTATAGGTGGAACGCAACCCCGAAAACTGGTACGGATTCCATTGCCCAAGCGGTCCGCTGCCGCGCCCGAGGTCAATTTCGACCCCATTGCTCCACCCGTGGATGCCATGGCGCTGCATGCGGAAATTGAAGCGTTGCCTGAAAAAAGTCTGCTGTTGACCAGTGGCGACTACGAAGTCCGCTTCGCGCATACCAAGGCGATACCATTGTTGCTTCAGGAAATCGGCCGCCTACGCGAAATGACTTTTCGTGAAGTCGGCGAAGGTACGGGAAAGAGTTACGATATCGACAGGTTCGATGCTTATTACGAGCATCTGTTCATATGGAATACCGTCAAAAGGGAAATCGTAGGCGCCTACCGTATTGGCCGCACCGATAAAATCATCCGGGACCAGGGGGTGGAAGGGCTCTATACGAGCACTCTGTTTACCTACAAGCCTTCGTTGTTCGAAAGTCTGGGACCGGCCCTGGAAATGGGGAGGTCTTTTGTTCGTCCCGAATATCAGAAAGGCTATGCGCCGTTGCTGTTACTCTGGAAAGGCATTTCCCTGTTCATTCTGCAGCGTCCCAAGTACAAGATCTTGTTCGGACCGGTTAGTATTTCCAATGAGTACTCCTCCATTTCAAAGGAACTTATTGTCCGTTATCTCAATACGCACAACAGTTTTTGTAGTTATTCCAAGTTGGTAAAACCCAAGACACCGCCCAAACTGAAAAATCTCAAACGCCATCAGATTCGCGAATTTCGTAACTGTTTCAAGGATATGGAAGACGTCACGGAAGCCATTTCCGATCTTGAGAGTGAATTTCGCGGCATTCCCGTACTCTTGAAGCAATACCTCAAGTTAAACGGTAAGGTTTTGACCTTTAATGTCGATTCTGATTTTCAGAACTGCCTGGATGGATTGATAATTGTGGACGTGTTGACAACTCCGCGGCGCATCCTGGCCAATTATATGGGCAAAGAGAATGTGGAGCAGTTCCACGCTTTTCATGAAAACAAGGCCCTTTCCGAGCAGCTGGAAACAACTGAGGCTGAAGAAGTGTATTAGCAGGCATTGCCGCGTCAGTCGTCCTGGTCATGGTTTTCCGTTTCTTCTTCCAGTTCCTCTCGCAGAGTATCGGCTATATTTTGATGCGCTTCTGCTTCGTCTCCCAGTCCCAGTTCTTCCAGAACTTCAGCCAGGCCTTCGTGCGCTTCAGGATTTTTTTCGTCCAGGGAAATGGCCTGGCGAAACAACGCAAGCGCGTGCTCCAGTTTCTCCTGGGCCAGCAGCGTATGTCCCAATTCAATATACGCGTCAAAATGGGACGGGTCGAGGGAGAGCACCTTGCGAAAGGATTGCTCCGCCTCCTGGTGGTGCTGGGCCGCGTCCTGGCAGATGCCGAGAGAAAAATACCAGCCCGCGTGCGTTGGATTCAAGCGGATGGCTTCCCGCATGGCCTCAATGGCTTCCTCCAGACGATCCTGGCCGAAATGGATGTTGCATAACGCGGCGTAAAGAAGCTCCGTGGGCTTGTTGTTTTCCAGTCCGGTACGGCAGATTTCTTCGGCTTCGTCCAACCGTCCCTGCGCAATCAGGTTGTATGCCAGCATACGGTAGCCGCTCTCATTGTCGGGAGCTTTCTGCAGAATCTGGCGAAAGATTTCCTCCGCCTCGTCGTGGTGGTGCAGCATTTCCAGCAGCGCACCAAGGTGTGCCAGCGCTTCCGTGTTGTCCGGATTTTTTGCCAGGAGTTCTTTAAGACAGGCTGCAGCCTCCTCCGGACGTTCCTCTTCTATGAGCTCCATGCAATTTTCCAATTGGTGAGACATTTTTTGCCAACCTTTACGTCTGTAGTGTAGAGAAGTGAAACATGCAGTCCTTTGGGAAAATGCTTGTCTATAGTTTTACATCGGCAGCAAGGACACCAAGCAGTGCACCTTGCTCATTGTAAAAAGGTTTGGAGACGGTGATACAATGTTTACCTGAAGCCGAAGATACATAGGCTTTGGTAATATAGAGACTTTTGTAGCGCAACGGTTCGAGATACCAGGATCTGTCCGACCAGTTCATACCGAATGCCTCGGCATCGTCTTTGGATTGCATGCCCCGAGCCGCTATATTGCTGATGGTCTGAATGCCTGCGGCATCGGTAAGATAAAGCAGCTCGAAAAAAGAGTGCCGGTCAATAACCTCATGCAGGATTTTTTCTTGTCTGTCGCGTTGCATGGAGAGGATATCCGCCGAACTTGTGAGCGTATTGATGACTTTTTGAACCTGACCGCTGCCGAGTTGCTCGAAAACCTGGCGCATTACTGCAAGTTCTTTGACCTGTTTGTCCATGATCTGCATGGCTTCTTCCGAGGCATGCATATCCTCGGCCGTGGAGTTCGAGATGGCGTTCACCTCTTCAACCGTCTGGCTCATTAATTCGCAGGCCGTGGATTGTTCGCGCGTGGCCTGGGCGATATAACCTATCTGCTTGGCGGCCGCCTCCGTATTGCTTACGATCATCCGCATGGATTCTGCGGCGAGCTGCGCACGTTCGCTGGCGTCTTTGACAAGTTCCAGAGATTGGTCCGTATTGGTGAGGGCCTCCTGTACGCCGCTTTGGATGGCATTGATTTGCGCTCCCACATCTTTGGTGGCTATCATGGTTTTTTCGGCAAGCTTGCGGACTTCATCAGCGACGACTGCGAATCCGCGTCCGGCTTCACCTGCTCTGGCCGCTTCGATAGCGGCGTTCAAGGCGAGCAAATTGGTTTGATCCGCAATATCTGATATAACCGTCATGATCTGGTCAATGGCGGTGGCCTGTTCGCCCAACACGGCCATGGCATTGCTCAAGGCCCCGGTCCGTTCTTTGACCAGTCCGATTGATTCCTCCGTACGCTGCATTTCCTTTTCACCCTCCAAAGCATTGCTTTGGGCCGTGTGCGCATCTTTGGAGGCGGTTTCAGCGTTATTGGCCACTTCGGCGATGGAGGCGTTCATTTCTTCCATGGCCGTTGCGGCAGAGCCTGCTGATTCGCGTTGGGCGGCCGCGCCTTTTCCTGCCCGGCCGGTAAGTTCTCCGAGGTTTTGGGTGGCGTTTTCCAACCGGTTCAATACAATCCCCAGCGTATCCGATGAATTGGAAAAATCATGGCAGCGGTTTTCTTCCGCGCGTTCGGCCTGCTGTGTGAATTGCTCGCGAATTCGCAGGAGTTCTTCGTTTGCTTCTGTCGTCCGGAGTTCCGAGGCTTGCAGGTCGTTTTGCAATGCCTCCAATTGCGTGCCGTTGGAAGTGGTAAAAGCCAGTAATTTTTCAACAGTGATGAATCCGGCCTCTGTCCCCAGTTGTTTTTTTGTCTGTTCCGGGGCGAGTTGTCTTGCCAGGTCTTGCAATTTACTGCGGAGTGCGCGTGAAAAGAGGATGGAAACTAAGATCACTGATCCCATACCTGCAACCCACAGCACGCCACTGATAAGATTCGCATTGGCAATAACGAACGAAGCTTGTGTTGTTGCTGCTTTCTGGGCCAAAGTGTCCATCGAAGATGAAAGGTGAAATGTAAATAGAGCGAATAAACCGAACAGAATACAGGTCAATGCGGTAAGCATGGTGATGAATCGTACGATCATGAGGTCCTCCTCTTTTATTGATCAATGCAATAAACGGGCCCTTTTTCTGTATTTTTTATATTTGACTGAAAGCATTTATTTTTTTTGTAATTTTAAGCGTAATACCTTCCTTTCATTAAAAAAGAATGTATATATATGACAAAATTGTCATTCAAGGAGGGCGGG
This sequence comes from Desulfovibrionaceae bacterium, assembly GCA_963677785.2. Taxonomy (GTDB): domain Bacteria; phylum Desulfobacterota; class Desulfovibrionia; order Desulfovibrionales; family Desulfovibrionaceae. The sequence goes on from CAXXDH010000003.1 coordinate 4,029,378, forward strand.
TTGCCAAAAAAGGATATTCTGAATGTTGTTATCTCCTCTCCGTCTTGGAGATCGGGGAAACGCCTGCTATACTTTCTGAAGGGGAGGTCTGCGTTTCTCCTTTTCGAACGGATGGAAGCATAAAAAATGTGAATGTGGATAAAACATGAGTTGGAACGCAGCAGGGAGATCTCTGCCATTTGGGGCTTGAAGATATTGCCGTTTCTTTTTACAAAATACGGCCTGACAAACGTCTGATCACTGATCGCTTTTTTTAATAAGGAGTTTTATATGAGCATACTTTTGATTGTTCTGGCTCTTATCTGTTTTTCCCTTGTTTTTTTCGTACTGTTGTATAACAAACTGGTCAAAAGCAGGAATCTCAGCGAGGAGGCCTGGAGCGGCATAGATGTTCAATTGAAAAAGCGAGCCAACCTGATTCCCAATTTGATGGAAGTCGTCAAGGGCTACATGGGGCATGAACGCGAAGTGCTCGAGAACGTGACCAAATACCGTTCCATGAGCAGTCAGGCCGGGGATTTTGCGCAAAAGGCCCAGGCGGAGTCGCTTCTGGGACAGGCCTTGGGGCATCTGTTTGCTGTTGCGGAAAATTATCCTGATCTCAAAGCCAATCAGAATTTTCTTGAGCTGCAACACGCGCTCAGTGATGTCGAGCAATCCATTGAAATGGCCAGGCGGTATTACAACGGCAGCGCACGGAATTTGAATATCGCCATTGAATCATTTCCGAGCAACATCGTTGCTTCCATGTTTCATTTTCAAAAAGCAGAATATTTTGAAATTGAAGATCCGGGAGATCGGGCCGTGCCCAAAATCAATTTTTAACAGAAGCAACGCTGGATCTGTACGTTGTCTGTTTAGGCGGCAACCAGTTTATTGTGCGTTTTTTTTACTGACAAGGATCCAGAATCTGGCTTTGCCGCGCATGTTGCCGGCCAGAAAAGAGGCCTCGCGCTTGTGCCCGCAAAACAGATCCACATGGTTGCCCTTAAATGCGCCCGTATCCTGTGCGAATAATAAGGCGGAAAAACGCCGCATCTCAGAACTATTCGGCTGCGGCAACAGGGCGTCGGCAGCGAGAATGGCGCCCAATGGAAGAAAGGCGCGGTCCACGGCCGCGCTGGCCATGGGGGTGAGCTTGGCTCCCGAGGCGCCGAAGGGGCCGTCTTCGGCCAGTTTGAAAAAAATATAACGGGGATTGCATGCGAGCAGGGCATCACGGCGTTGCGCATCGGCGCTGAGAATCTTCCGCAGCGTTTGCATGCTCATGGTTTCGCGTGTCGCCAGCCCGCGCTCGATGCATACTTTGCCAAGGCTGACGTACGGTTGGCCGTTGTTGGCCGCGTAGAGTACGTGGCGGCTGCTTCCATCCGGCAAGGACAGGCGTCCCGACCCTTGAACCTGGAGGAAAAACGCATCCACCGGGTTTTTCAGCCAGGCGATTTCCAGATTTCTGCCTTTGAGAGCTCCCTCCTGGTCAATGGCTTTTCGATCATAATACGCCGTGTTTTTTTTCAGATCGCCGGGGACGCCGTAAAGCGGATAGGGGTAGTCCGGCGAATATGTGAGTGCGGCCTTGATATCGGGTTCGAAATACCCGGTCAGCAGAGTCGGCGGGGAGATGGGGATCCAGGAGAAACGTCTGGCAAGAAGCGCCGGATCGTTTTTCAGAAGGGGCAACAGTTCGATAAGCTCTTCAATACTTTGCCGCAATGCTTGCCAGGTATACGATACGTCGGCATAGCGCAGGGCAATGGTGTTTTGCGGTCTGCTGTTGACGTATGTCAGGCTTTGCAGCAACGGCGCGCGAAATGATTCCCATGTATCAAGTCCCTGTGCTTTGGGAGAGAGGAGTTTGCAAAAAGTTGCCGCAGAAGGCCGTTCGCCTGGGGGGAGGCCATAGTTTTCTTCGTCAGGCAGGGGGCCGGTACAGCTGGTGACAAAAAGACAGCTCAGTGCGGCCAGCAAAAACGTACGCAGCGTCATCAGGTTCTGAGCGTGGCGATGAGGCGTTTGGGATGCAGCAGAATCTCCAGAGCGGCGTTGATATTGGGTGCGACCACATCCGCATTGTACAGGGTGCAGGGCGCAGCGCATTCGATATCGTAGACAGCAATGCCTATGGCGGCGGCTTTCACAGCCAGGTAGTCGTTGCGTCCGTTGCCGATAAACACGCAGCGGGCCGGGCCGAGTTCGTGCAGCAGGGAAAGTTTGGTTTGGTCTTCGCCTTCCTTGGGATTTTGCTTGTTCAGGACGCAGACTTCGCAAGGCAGCGAAGCCATTTGTTCATGCGCCGTACCGAAAGTGTCCGCAGTGATAACGCGCAGTTCAAGATGGGCTGCAAGCGCGGCCAAACGTTCGGCCACTCCGGGAATGATTTGTCCGTCGCATGCCAGGGTGCCGTTGAAATCCAATATCAGATATTCGAGTCTGAGATTGCCGAATCCGGGGATTTTGAATTGGAGCACGAAGAATTTCCTTGCCGATAGCGAGTTTTCAAGTTGCGCCAGCGTTTTCGTATACCCTGAAAATGGACTGCGGGCGCTAGTGTTTGTCTTGAGGAGTTGCTTGCGATCAAAATCGCTTTCCTGTTCTTGAAGGATTTGTCAAGAAATATTCTTCTGGTTTCTCAATAAGCCATTGAAGCCGAAGCGAATGGTTGTGGTCATCCGTTTACGGCAAGCGACTGCACAAGAACGGCAAAAGAGCATCAGGAATCATTCGGGTCCTTGACTTCTCCGTTCAAGGGCGCAGCCTGCGTACGCAGGGGCAGAAGCAACTGCACCTCGATTCCTTTTTGGTCCTCCCGGTTAGCAATGCGGCAGGAGCCCCCCACATTCCAAACAATATTGGCAACCAGCGGGAGTCCGAGTCCCATTCCTGAAACTTCAAAAGTCAGGGTCTTTTCTCCCTGGTAATAAGGGGACCACACCTTGGCCAGTTGTTCAGGAGAAAGATGCATGCCGTCGTCCCGCACGATCAGTTTAACGCTCGGGCGACCAAAGGGGCCGAATTCCTGCGTAAGGGCAACTTCCAGGTGCGGATTGTTGCTTGGATGAAATTTTATGGCGTTTTCAAGTAAATGCCACAAAATAAGTGAGTAGCTTCGTTCGTTGATCGGGAAATAGGCATACTGGAGAGCGGAATCAATGTGCGTTGAAAAATGCTGGATTTCCAGTTGCGATGCCAGTTTCTCTACAAGAGGGGCCGTATGGTCGATGGGTGCATGATCGCCTTCGGCCGGCGAGCGGTTTTCCAGGTAATCCAGGATGTCCTCTATCTCGCCGTTGAGTCGTTTCGCGCTGTCCAGTCCGAGAGTGCTCATTTGTTTGATGTCGTCGGGCGGAAGTGTCTCGGCGTTTTCGCTCATCAGTTCGAGACTGAAAAGAATTCCCGAAAGCGGAGTGCGGAGTTTGTGCGAAATCATGGAGTGAAAGGACCAGACATCCCGCATTTCTGTCATGCGTTTGGTTACGTTTCGCAAACGAACCAGGCGTTGGTCAGGGCTGTGCGATTGTTGCAGGACTGTGACTTCGATCCAACAGGATTGCGCGGTTTCGGTTTCAGGACGTACCAGAAACAGTACAGGCAGAGAGGGGGCGCTTCTGTTCCATGACTCCCAAAGATCCTCGGGTTTTAGTTCATAGGCCCGGCGGACGATTTCCAGAAAGGAATCCTGGCCAAAGGGACCGGTATCGGGTTTGGCGATGGGTTCGGGAAGCGACAGAATCAACCGGGCCGCGGCATTGGCGTAGCCTATGCTTTCGTCCGCATTGAGCAAAATATAGCCGTCGTCGGTATGTTCCGTCAGCCAGGCAAAACGGGCTCTTTCCGTAACGATGCGGCGATACCGGTTCAAGCGGGTGATCGTGCTGACCCGAAGCAGCATTTCCACAACATCGAAAGGTTTTGTCAAAAAGTCATCCGCTCCGGCTTCAATGCCTTTGAGGCGGGATTTGCGATCTTCCAGGCTGGTCAGAAACAGGACCGGAACTTCTTTTAATTCAGGATCCAGACGCAATTGACGACAGACTTCATAGCCATCCATGCCGGGCATGATGATATCGAGTAAAATAAGATCCGGAGGTGCGAGGCGGGCTTTTTCCAGTCCATCCATGCCGTTGGAAGCGAATTCAAGGTGATAATTTTCAGTGACCAGGATTCCCTGCAGCAGTTCACGAGCGGATTTGGAGTCGTCAATAATTAGAATTTTGCTTTTTATGCTCATAAAATAAGCGGCTCCTTGGAGGTTGAGAGGCTTGAGCGAGTAGTCGGCATCGTCCCTGGTTTGACGGCAGTACAGCTTGTTGCAGGATATTGCGATTTTCCTCTCTGTGCAAGAAAATCGTCGACAAAAGCAGAAGAAATTCACACAGCGGCCATGTCTGGCAATGGGAGGTACCTGGAAGAGTGTTGTCAAAGCAGGAGGAGCCACTTTGTACTTATCTAAATGACAAAAAAAGCAAGAATTATTATTTCCCTGTCAGGGAGAAGGACAGGCATGTCACCGCAGCTTGCGTATTGAAGGGGAGGATGAAGCAATCGGCGAGTACGGCGTCCCGCCGATTGCTTCCGAACTATTTACCGTCCAGAGCTTGCTGGAGTTTTTCTTCGTCTTCGTGGGTCAAAGACGTTTTGATGATGTTGCCGCCGATGCCTTTGAGTTCTTCCAGGATTTTGTCCGGCGTGGCTTTGCGTACAAGGACAAACAATGCGGATGCTCCGGGTTTCAGGTGTGTTGCCAGCTCTTTCATGAAATCGTCATTGATGCCGACATCAGACAGCGCGCCTGAAATGGCTCCGGCGCCTGCGCCGACAGCGACTCCCAGCAATGGGCTGAGAAAAATCGTTCCGATCAGCAATCCCCAGAATCCGCCGGACATGGCTCCCGCGGTAGTCAGGTTCACTGCCTGATTCAGCTTGATTTTGCCGTCTTCCTTTTTTACCGCAACCACGGCATCTTCCAGGTCTATGAGGTATTCTTTCTGCATTTTCAAAAGTTTTAAACGGATTTCTTCCGCTTTGTGCGGATCATCATAGCCAACAACAATCAAATCACTCATACGGGTCCTCCTGAAAGGGTTAATGGAACAACAGTACAATTGATTCTGATAAAAAAAGAAACAAATCTGTTACCATAGGGTTACTTGTCGCTTTCGCTCGTCTGGCCAGGAGAATCGGCAGTATTTTTTTCTCCCCCCAGTTTTTGCAGCCGTTTATTGAGGATAGTTTTGAACTTGTTTGTGGCCCCCTTCATTCGCAGCCCGGCTTCATAAGTCTCCCTGGCGGCCTGCGTATCGCCTTTGTCGTTTTGTATCTGTCCGAGCAGCAGGTACATGTCCGGTGCCTCTGGCCGGAGCTGCAGACTTTTTTCCAGAATGGCCGCGGCTTTGTCCCTCTGTTCGGCCTTGTTGAGATAATAGGCAAGCGCGAAGGCGTACTTGGCCTCAGAAGGACGCGCGTCATACGCCTGCTGCGCGTATTGCAGCGCTTCTTCCATCCGGTCGTTTTCCTTGTCCTTGGCGAGCAGCACGGCCAGGTTGAACGCGGCTTCGGGCTGGTTGGGAGCGAGATGCAGAACATGGCGCAGCTCCTGTTCAGAAGCTTTGACATCTCCTTTCCTGCCCAGGATGACGCCCAGGTTCAAAAGCGCCTGAATATTTTGCGGGTCCAGTTTCAAGGCTTTGCGAATGGTTTCTTCCGCGTGTTGCAGATCTCCGCCCATCTGCTGCAGCAAGGCGAGGTTGATCAAGGCCGGCAACGCGTGTGGTTCGAGTTCCAGCGCTTTTTTATACGCGCTTCGGGCAACTTTTCGGTCGCCCTGCGCAGCGAACAGCGTTCCCATACGGAAATGCGCATTCCATTGGTCCGGCCGGGCGATCAAAGAGCTGACGTATTCGGTCATGACGCCTTTCAACTGGGCCTGTATGACTATTGGAAATCCTTTGATAGGAATTTGCGAAAGCTCCATGGCCGCTTGAATGCGCACCATGCGGCTGTTGTCGCCTATGGCATGGAGCAGGGAGGGGAAGGCCTGCGGGCAGGAGCTTTGACCGAGATTGTGTACGGCTGCCGCTCGGACCAATGGCGACGGATCTTTCAAGGATTTCAAAACCGTATCCCAGAGATCACGGTTGTTGTATCCGGCGAGCAGCCGCAGTAGCGAAGCCGCAAAAAAGGCGTTGCGATCTGGCCTGGAAATATAGCCGATCATTTCCGGCGCACGGGACCAATCCCGGTTCCTGGCAGCTTCTATCAGACCGGCCCGTTCCAGAAGTGGTGCCTGGTAATCACGCGGTTGCCAGCGTCGCACCTGGGCATCTGCCCAGTCCGCATCCTTGTCCGCATGGCAGCCGTTGCAGGCATTGGGCGAACCATAGGCTTTGCTCAGGGCCGGAGTCGGCGGTAGCATGGAATGATCCGTATGGCGTATTCGATCGAGGGGCTGTTGCGGCATGTGGCAGGAAACGCATTTCCCGGCTTCCGAGTCCGCCGGATGGTGCGTATGGGGCGCAGGATCGGCCACAAGGGCGGCATGGCACGGGGCGCAGGCCTGGTTGGGAGAATCGGCGAAGCGGAAATTTCCGCCGGGCGTATGGCAATGCAGACAGTCGAGTTTGCCGGAAAGAGCGCAGGGGGAAAGCTGCCACTGGCCGAAAACGAAGGTTTCGCGTTTGGCGCGTCCGTCCGGATAGTAGGCCGGATGGTCGAGGGTAATTAAACTGAAGTTGTCGGAAAAGGCCTCTCCCGGCTTGAACCCCTGGGTCAGGGGCAGGGCCAGCGCATGGCATGCGGCGCAGTTGTCGTTGATTTGCCCGGTATTGAACGCGTTGCCTCCGCGGATGATATTGCTGGCAGATTTGTCATGTGGTTTCGAGTCGTTGCCGTGAGCTGCCACATGCGCGTCGCCCGGACCATGGCAGCTAGCGCAGGCCAGACCGGAAACAGCCCCAAAAGGCGGATATGTATCGTGTTCGAGGTCATAGGCCTGGTTGTAACTGTTGACATGGCAATTGTAACAGGAGGTGGAAAAAGCAAAGGCCCTGTTTTTCCAGAGCTGCGGATCGGATCCCGGCCTACGGCCAGGCACGTGAGGAACGCCGCTTTGCCTGGTGTCGAACCATTCCTTGTGTCCCGGATCGTATGCAAGGGGCATAAGCTGCAGGCGGCCCTTTTCTTGGCGAGTCAGAAAAAAATAGACGTGGCGTCCGCCCAGGGCATAGAGGGCCTCGTAGCGTTTTTCACCATCCGGTCCGGACTCCAGCATTTGAAGCCTGTTGTTGGTGAACTCCACCGCGTACGTTTCCTTGCCCATTGTAACCGGCTGTTTGGGCAGCGTAAGCTTTTTGGTCACAAAGTCCGGAGTGACCGGAGTAAAGCAGGTTCCGTGGGGGGAATGGTCCCAGGCGGCGTAATAGGGAGCGTGGCACGATCGACAGCTGGCGGCCGTTTCAGATTGCTGCGTATCCTGGGTGTGCAGCGCCGCGGTAGCATTAGTCGCATTGCTCGCGGCAGCGTAAGAGCGGCCGGAATGCGGCCCTGTCAGAACCGTACAGGCCAGGAACACAAGACCCGAAAAGAAAAGATACCGTTGCAGTTTCATGCTGGCTACGTATCCTATTTGCGCCTGGGCGTCCAAAAAATTGTCACTGCAGGGTCATCAGAGTTTTTTAGAGACAGCCCCTAACCTGTGGCTGTTCGCCTGTTCGGGTGAACCCTTGCGGTTGCAACTGAATACCGCTATTTCGATTGGCAGGGCGTAGTGTGGATCAGAAAATCGACTGTTTGCAATTTGTTGGGCGATAGTATGCGTCAAGTCTCCGTATCGGCTGTTTTTCCTGGCATTTCGGGGTTCAGTTTGTTGGAAATGTCCCTGGTTTTGCTGCTTATCGGGCTTTTGCTTTCTTTGGGAACGGCCTGTTGGGGAACGCTTGCCACGTCTCGGCGTATCACGCAGACCCGTGCCGACCTGTCGCTGATCAAACAATGTCTGGTCCGCCATGCGGCTTCCGGCGGACGTTTTCCAACGTATCTTTCCAGCACGGATTGCGCGCAGGACCAGGAAACGGATCTGGGCGTCTGCCTGTGCCGGACACGCGTACGGGATGTTTGGGGCAATGCCTTCCTGTTCCTCGAAGGTACGGACAGCAGCGGTTCCAGCCTGGCCGGAAAGGCCATTGCCGATGCCGTCTATCAAGGACAAGAAGCGGCAACCGTTTCCACGACATCCGAGGCTGTCGATCATGACGGGCACAGCCACGGGCGCGTTGCTTTCGTGCTGGCCAGCCTGGGCCCCAATGGCACCGCAGACGGCGATTATGATGCCTTTTCCTCCGGCGTAACCGCCCGGACCATGCAACAAGGTGTTGATTTTTCGGCCGGGGGAGAGAATTTCGACGATATCTATCTCATTGTGTCCGCGCGGGAGCTGCGCGCCGTCGCGGGGGAATAACCCATGCGCGGGTTCAGCTTGCTCGAAATGGCCATTGTGCTGGTTCTGCTGGGAGGCATCGCCGTTTTATTGAGCACGCCCATCGTACGTGCGTTGCGTTCTGAAACAGATCTGCGTGCCGCGTATGAACTGGAACAGGTGCGCGATGCCCTGATCGGATACGCGCAAAGCCGGTTGATTTTGCCCGACGCGTTGAGTGCGGCCGTTCAATCCATGGACATGTTCGGCAACGCCATCGCCTATAGCGCGGACAGCCGATTGCTTTTCGGAAATATTTGTGACGGCAGTTTGAGCGCCTCTGATATCACTGAACTGCAAGTCCGGACTTCCGGCGGCGACGTGCCGCATGTTGCATTTTACCTGGTGACAGCGGGGCAAGACGGTCAACAACGCATTGATTCCGCGGGTTCGCTCGTGGACGTCCGCGAGCCCGGAGATGACCAGGTTCTTTTTGTCAGCTGGTACCAATTGCGCGCAGCCGCGTGCAGTGCGGAATGAGGCGGTCGATGGGAAAATTTACCGGCGGTTATACTCTGGTAGGGATGGCAATGTTGCTGCTGGTCGCGGGGATTATTGTGCTCACAGTATTGCCGCCCGTGGTCGGGAAGTTGAAAACTCAGGCCTTGTATCAGGAAAAGACCGCAGTCCTCGGCGTACGGGATACGGTGCTGGGGTTTGCCATGGAGAATTGCCGTCTGCCCACACAGGACGAATTGCTTGCCTGCGCGCCTCAATACGGATTGGGCGGACGTACGGGCTATGTTTTTGCGACGACCCCCGGTCTGACGGAAAGCTTCGCCCTCAAAAGTCTGAACGCGGCGGCCGAGACGGATCTGACCATGCGGGTGCCTGTTCAGGATGGTCTGGAACGGCAGGAGAATCTGGTCTTTTTGGTGTACGGCACCGGTTTGAACCGTCGAAAGGATCTGGAAGCGGACGGTACGGAATACCGGGCCAGGGTGCTTGGCGAGCATTTCGAACTGGATGGCCGTACGCATGTGTACGATGATCTGGTGCGCTATGTGACGCTGCAGGCGCTTTGTGACAAGACCGGGTGTTGCCGATGAAACGGTCGCAGGGGGTGACTCTGGTGGAAACGGGGGTGGTGCTCCTGCTGATCGGCATTATTGTCGGGGCCACGTTGCCTCTGCTGGTTTCCGCCATAAAACAGGACAAAATGACCGCTGCCAGGGACGAGCTCGCAGCTTGCGTCAATGAGTTGATCGGGTACGCCGTTGAAAACGGCAAACTGCCGGAGACCTATGCGCGTACGGATATTTGGGGAGATGCATTGCGATACGCAGTCGCCAAGGGATTGACCGAATCGATTTGCGACAAGTCCGGTAATGAGCCGGAATTCACTTTGATCCGGCCGGAACAGGAGGTCGAGCACGTTGCTTTTGTCTTGTCCAGCGACGGTGCCGACCGCCTGCAGAGTGTCTATTATCCGGACAGCTATCGGGTAAACGCCCGGAGCATGGACGACGATCTGCTGGCCTATGTGAGTTTTTTTCAGCTTTACAACAAAGTTTGCGGACCTTCCGCCTCTTCCGAACAAAATACGGGCTCGTATGTTTCTTTTGAAAACAACTTCGATGGGTTCAGCTCGGATGGCGTGGGTGTTGGGGAGGAGAGCACTCCAGGACATGCGGGCTTTGGGGATTATGACGGCGATGGCGAGGCGGAGGTGCTCCTGTATGATGATGCGGCGATGGACGGCGACTATCAAGGCAGCGTCTGTGTCTGGTATCAGGGATCTTCGGCGGACAGTTATTGCACCTCAGACGGCATCTGCCCCCTGGAAAACGGAGTACGGATTTATTTTCGCATCCGGACACCGAAGTACAATTCCGCCTCGGAGCAGCTGAGCGGACTGGTATTTGCCCTGCTTGGAGCGGACGCGTCTCTTTACGGCTCCACGTCACTTGCGGATATCTGTGGCGGCGTGGCCCAGAACAATGGTTTCGGCGGAGTCAACAGGGCCATTGGCGGCAGCAGCAAGCTCATGCTTGCGCCCAAAGTGGGAGTGGAAATTGATTTTGTATCCGCATGGCCCTGTTCCTCGGATGATGCCCCGTGTGATCCGGACGATGGCGCCAATCATGCGGCTGTGGTGTACTGGGGAACGCGGGACAGCAAGCTCACTTATTTCAATCTTTGCGGCGGGGCCTACTCCGGGTATCGAGGACTGTATGACGATGTGCTGCACGGCTATGGAGGCGAGAACAATGAGTGTCAGCCCGGAAGAGATGACAAGCTTTACGCCACCTTTGAGGCCGACAGGAGCGTGAATCCTGAATCGGAATCCAACGGATTTGCAGCGGTGTCCGACAGCGGTAGCCCCTGGTTGCAGGATGGTCAGGAGCATGCCGTACGGATAGAAATCGCCTGGGACGAAAACACCGGCGAGGTATTCACAACGGCCTGGGTGGACTGCGAAAATTGCGCGGATCTGGAAACTGCCTTCAATGGAGGGTGTACGGGCCAATGCCGACAAGTGGAGGACAGTCTGACCCTGGGGTCGGATCTGGTTCCATATATGAATGCGGTCCGTTTCGGCTGGACAGCGGGCAGTTTCTATGACGGCGAAGCTTATATCGAAGGATTTCAGGCCTGTTTTTACTGAGGTCGGATATCCGGTTTACGATGCCGGTGATGTCTTCTGGAGGGCGGCGAAGCCTTCGGCGTATCGTCCGTTTGGCTGACCACGAGCTGCAAGTCGTTTTCAAGGGATTGCAGGATTTCTGTCAGTCCCGTATTGTAGCCTTTTACCAGGGCTTCAGGCGTACGGGCTTCAATGGGAATCTGCTTTTGGAATTCTTTTGTGAAAACGACATTGAATTCGTAGTCTTTTTCCTGGAGAAGAAAAAACTGCAGGTCAAGCACAGCAGCGGGGGTGGCGGACTCGCGGAAGTCGCCGTAGAACTGGCGTATTGAGGTTTCCAGGATAAATGAAGGCTCCACTTCGCTGTTGGAGTTGATCACATAGTGGAATACCCCCGAATTGTTGAACCAGTCATGAATGCATTGGCCGAGCTGGCTGCCCGGTGATGTCAACAGCAGATTGTAGTAGTCCGTTGCATATTGATCATCCTGCAAGCGGTAGATTAATTCCCGTGAATTAAAATTTGGCACCACATTCAACGCCTTGATAGTCAATACGCCCTTTGCAGGCCCAGAAGAAGCGTTCGCGCCTTCCCGAGTCGGTTTCAGTACAAAATAGCTTTTCTGCGGTGCGGGTTTTTCCAGCTTTATGGCGTCCCCGCATCCAGCCAAACAGACGCACAGCAGCCCCAGGATAATGACAAACGGCAGGCGGGGCGAATAGAAGCAACTCCAGCGGCTCATTCCTTTTTCTCCAATTGGATACGTTTTGGCGGCGCTCCAAAAAACAGGCGGGAAGGGTTTTGTTCGATGTCGCCCATGAGTTGATTGAAGTTCTTCACCAGATCTTTTGTTCCTTCCACAATGGCGTCGATGTCGGAGCTTTGGCTGGTGATCAGGTTGTTCAGGTTTTTGAGGATTCGGCTTATTCTGCCGGCGCTGCGGCGGATGTCGTCGGAAGCTTTGCGAACGTTGTGCAGGGTATCCGGCAAAACCTCCGCGCTCTCGGCGAGTGCCGGATTTGCCAGAAGGGTGTCCAGGCTGTCGATTACCTTGTTTAGCTTTTGTGAAGCGCTATTGATGTTTTTTATAGTTTCAACGACATTTTTTTCAGAACCGTGCAGCATGTTTTTCGCACTTTTTATGGCGGATGAAGCATCGGGCAAAATGCTGTCCACTTCTGGATTATGGACCAGAGCATTGATTCGGGCCATGGTATCGCGTGTTTCGGCCAGGGTTTGCACCACCAGCTGTCCAATGTCTTTCACATTGGCTTCGGAAAGCGCTCTGTCCATAGTTTTCATGAGATCGTCAATGGATTTGGCAAAGGATTTGAAATCCACCTGTTCGAGTTGGCGCATTACGCCGCCCACAGCGTCCAGCGCTCCTTCTATACGGCTCAGGGTGCTTGGAGCCGAGGGAAAGTAGAGAGCTGTGGGCGTCCAGTTGATGGGCAAAGGTCTGTTGGTTGACGGGTCGAAAAAATTCAGTTCGAGATAGGCGACACCTGTCAGCCCTTTGGTATTCAGGCGGATCCGCAGTCCGTTTTTCACGGCCCGTTGCATCTGGCTCTCCAAATCCTCATCAGGAATAAAGCTGTCCACAGTGGCCTTGTCCAAATCCATACCCACAAGAACGTAGCGTCCGGCCTGGGGAGCGTTTCTGCTTTCCGGATATTTATCGCCGATAAAGGTGATGGTCCTCACTTTGCCAATGGGAACACCGCGATATTTTACAGGAGCACCGATGTCCAGGCCTTCGATTGATTCATTGAAATAGGTTTCCGCCGGGACGGTTTCTTTGAAGAGCTGCGAACCTCCGATCCCTACAACTACGGCAAAAAGAATGGCAATGCCGATGAGCATGAAAGTTCCGATGCGGACGTAATGCGTATTGGAGGCCATAACTAATACAGTTGTTCGGGTTCACGGTTAAAAAAGTGGAGAACCCAGGGATTTGTAGAGTTGTCCCGCAGTTCCTGGGGGTTGCCTTCGGCTACAATTTTTTTGACACGTTTGTCGAGCATTATTACCCGGTCGGCCACGGTATAGATGCTGGCGAGTTCGTGCGAAACAATGACAAAGGTGATGTTCAGGCTTTCACGTAATTTGAGAATCAGGTGGTCGAGTTCTACGGACGTTATGGGGTCCAGACCGGCCGAAGGCTCGTCCAGAAAGAGAATTTTGGGGTCCAGGGCCATGGCTCGGGCAATGGCCGCTCGTTTTTGCATGCCTCCGGAAAGTTCGGACGGATAGAGATGCTCCGATCCGAGCAGACCGACCAGGGACAGTTTCATGCGGGCCACAAGATCCATGGTTTCGTCCGGAAGGTCCGTGAATTCTTCCATGGGCAGCCGGACGTTGTCCAGCAGCGTCATGGAGCTGAACAGTGCGCCGGATTGATACGTCACGCCTATACCGCGCAGAATCTCCTGGCGCTGTCTGGACGTCGCGGTGGTCAGGTCGTCTCCGTCTATGAGTATTTTTCCTGCTGCAGGAGTGTACAAGCCGATCATATGCTTGAGCAGCGTGGATTTACCGCAGCCCGACCCTCCGAGAATGACGAAAATTTCGCCTGGAGCTATGGTGAAGGAAATATCGTGGATGACCACGGTTTCCCCATAGGCGGCTGTAAAATTTTCCACTGTGATGATGGGCTTGCTATCCGTCTGGGCGTGCATCCCGTGTCCCCCTCCTAAATCCCCATTGCATAGAACATTACTGCCATAATGCCGTCCGAAATGGCAATCAGGATCAGGCCGCTGACAACGGATGAAGTGGTTGATGCGCCCACAGCGCTTGATCCGGTCCCTGTCATCAGGCCGCGCTGGCAGCCGATACCCGCCACCAGCAGGCTGAAGACCCAGGCCTTGAACAATCCCCCCCAAAGGTCCACCAGAGAGAGGGACGACTGTACCCTGAGGACGTAGGTGACAAAGGAATAGCCGAAGTTCACCACCACGATGGAGCCGCCCAACAAAGCAAAAAGGTTGAAAAAGATTGTCAGGACAGGCGTCACGAGCATGGCCGCGAGCACCCTGGGTACAGCAAGAAAAGTCAGCGGATCGAGTCCCATGGTTTTCAGGGCGTTGACTTCTTCATTGACAGTCATGGTGCCGATTTCCGCGGCAAAAGCCGAGCCGGAACGCCCGGCCAGGAGTATTGCCGTCACCAGTGGTCCCAGTTCGCGCAGTAACGAGATGGTCAGCATGTTGGCCACAAAGATGTCCGCCCCGAAACGCTGCAACGGCACCGCGGATTGAAAGGCCATGATCAGTCCCATCAAAAAGCCGATCAGGGCGATGATGGGCAGAGCGTTGACTCCGGCTGTTTCCATGACCCAGAAGACATCCTTCCAGCGTACGTGCGATGGTTTGGCAAGCGCATGCAGTAGGGCAACGGTCATTTCCCCCACAAAACCGATCAACACCCGGATGTCCTTCCAAAGGTCCACTGTGCCCACGCCGATCTGTTCGCGCAGGTTGAACTCGCGCGGGCGTCGCTGGCGAACGGTAAAATCCGTCGGTGCGAACAGTTTCAAAAGGGGTTGGTATTCCTTGGCCAGATCGACTATTTCCAGGCGCGCTTCGGTTTGGCCGTGGGCAATTTGGAGTTCGGTAACCAGACTGGCGCCGGAGATATCCATGTAATTGACGCCGTGCATGTCGACGACCAGCCGGCCGGTCTGGCAACTGCGAACCTTTTCAATGGTTGTGTCCCAGATTGCGGCTACCCCCTGATTATCCAGACGGCCGGAGAGTTTAATTGTTGTGGTATCTCCATCGCTGCTGCACTGCATAGTGGGCAAGGGAACATGCGAAGCCTCCTGCCCGGGGGAAGTTGACGCTGCCCCGGTATTTGTCCGCGATGCAGGTTGTGAAGAAGATGTGTCCTGTGTCGTCATACGTACGTGCCGCCTGAAGCGAAGATATTGTTTGTTACAGTGTGGTTATGTGGTCATAACAACGGTGTGATGGATAAATTCAATGCGGAGGCGGCCTTGTCCAAAGCTTTCGGTCCGCCCACCGCGGCAATGCGTCCGTGTTCGATCAACGTCTTGATGACAGAGGCGAACTCCCGGAAGTCCTGTATATTCGTACGCAGAATCTGTTCTCGCAGGGTTTGCCGGAGCGCGTCGCTTTCATTGGTCAGGGTGCGTGTCAGCGCCGTGAACCCTTTGGCCTCCGGAAGCAGATGGCTGTCCAGGTCGTTGATGGCGCCGATGATGCTTTTTTCCAGTTCGTCCGTATGCAGTTCGAGCGTTCGGAGGTACTCGGTAAGGCGTTCGAAGGCTTGCAGGGTTTGCAGGCAATGGGGGTCGCGATAAGAAGCCAGAACGAACGAGCCGCTCAGGTAATTGAAAATCGCGAACGCTCCGTACGCCCCGCCCTGCATCCGGATTTTTTCCCAGAGCCAGCCGGTACGCAGAAATTTGGCAATCACCATGGCCGCGCCGTTGAACGTATAGCCGTGGGCATACGCGTTGACGGCCCGTGCAACGTAATTGACCGGAGCGGGCACGGATAATCCCTCCGCATGGGGCGGCAGCCCAAGTTCCGGCAGGTGCTTCCGCATCCGGGCTTCCAGAGCGTCCAGATCGTATGGCCGGGAGTCGGGCAGGCCGTCGGTCATGGCGTCGAAGACGGTGCTCCTGGCCTCATACGATTCCTGGTCGAGGGTGACGTTGACCAGGCAGTTCGGTCGGGTCAGCACCAGTGACTGGAGAGTCTCCAGGGCCATGCGGATGGTTCCCCAGTCTTGTTTTGCCAGTTCAATCAATGCGCGGACATAAAAAAGCTGGCTGGGCCCTTTGAGCAGTTCGTTGCAGCGTCCGGACATGCTCAGCCCTGCTGAGGCGCGGTACATGGCCGTCATATGACCGGCTGGCACCAGAGCGGACTCCAGTCCGGATTTGAGCTCCAGGGCGAGCTGCAGAAAACGCTCCTGGTCGTCGAATACGGGCGTTAAAGTGACTTCCCGCAGCAGTGCGGCTAGATCCGGCAAATGCGCCAGCGTGGACTTGCCCCGCAAGGTCAGGCGCAATGCCGCATTTTCTTGTTCATAGACGTGGGCGATCAGCGTTTCCGGCTCGATTCCCCCTGTTTTTTGAGCAATGCGGATGTTCAACTCCACAAAATCATTGTTTTCCGTGCCCATGTCCAAGAGCCCCCGGGCGAACAGCGGTACGAGGGGCAGCAGCCAGGGGGCCTGTTGCCAGACGGGCAGCAGGTCAAAGGCCAGGTCCACGTACGCAATCCCGGAACTGTCCAGCGCATGAAGCAGAGCCCTGCAGCCTCCGGCTTCGCCTTCCCGGCTGGGGATCAATTTATTGCTTGTTTCGAGATCCGCCACAGCCAGGCGGGGAATGGTCGCCAAATCTTCAGGCCGGTCTGGTGTCGCCTGCAGGGCGCGTAGTTTGGCATCCTCTTCGGCAATACGTACGCGGGCAGAAGCGTCCAGCCCTTGTGAAAACTGCTCCAGAAGCTGGGTTTCCTTCTCGTTGCGGCGAGCTTCATATTCGGCATCCGGTTCGAGCAGAATGGAGGCGCGGTGCGTATTCTGCAGCATCCATTTGCGGATCAGGTCTTCAAACAAAGGCACGTCGGCGGCCAGATCCGCTTTGATGGCGGCTAGGTGATTTTCGAACCGCAATGAATCAATGGGGTCCCCGTCGTAGATCCACGCGTTCAAAGCGGTCAGCATCAGGGCCAGGCCCCTGGGAGAGCGTCCGGAGTCTTTCTCGCGCAAGTCGAATTCCAGCGTATTGACCGCGGCTTCCACCAGCTCGGCCGGGGCTCCCTGGGCAATGCGTTCGAGGGTTTCGAAAATCAGGGCTTCGACCTTGTCGGCATCCTTGCCGTGTATGCCCTTGAGTCCGGTGGAAAAGAACATGGGGTCATTTTCGGTTTCCAAGTCCATTCCGGCGAGGTCTTCACCCAGGTTAGAGTCGATGAGCGCTTTGCGCAGCGGTGAAGCCGGCATGCCCACAAGAAGGAATTCGAGCATTTCGCACAGGATCCGGGTACGCGTATCCGTTGGCTCGGGGAAAACCCAGGCGATGGAGAACATGGACTTGTTTTGCAGGCTTTCCGGATTGTCAGCCGTGGCCGGGTAGGGTTTGTGCAGCCGCACCGGAGTGTCAAAGGGTTTTTGCGTCTTGATGCGCGAATCGATTTCCAGGGAGGAGAAACCGTCCAGATATTCGGCGGCTTTTTGCAGGCGGCTGTCTTCGTCCATGTCTCCGTAGAAGTAGATCCAGGCGTTGGACGGATGATAATAGCGCTTGTGAAAATCCACGAACTGTTCGTAGGTCAGATCCGGAATGTGCATCGGATCGCCACCGGAATCCATGCCGTAGCCCGTGTCAGGAAAGAGCGCCGTCATGAGCTCCTCTTCCAGAATCGAGTCCGGCGAAGAATAGACGCCTTTCATTTCATTCAGCACCACGCCCTGAAAAGCCAGGGGGCCGGATTCCGGATTCTCCTGTTGCGCAGGGGCCAGACGCCAGCCCTCCTGTTGCAGCACATGCGCGCCCAGGCGCGGATAAAATACGGCGTCCAGGTAGACATCCACCAGATTGAAGAAATCCCGCGGGTGCGTACTGGCCACGGGGTAGCAGGTCTTGTCCGGATAAGTGAATGCGTTGACAAAGGTCTGCAGGGAACCTTTGAGCAGCTCCACGAACGGTTCTTTGACTGGAAATTTGCGTGATCCGCAGAGAACGCTGTGTTCCAGGATATGGGCCACACCAGTGGAATCGGTAGGGGGCGTACGAAAGGTAATGCCGAAGACTTTGTTTTCATCTTCATTGAGCAGTGACAGCAGCCGGGCGCCGGTGCTATCGTGTATCCATAACCGGACCAGAGAGCTGATTTCCGGGATCTGTTGTTCGTGTTGCAGGCTGAATCCGAATCTGGTTTGCATCTGTCCTCCAGGAGTGATCGTTGAAAGAAGACTATTGTCGAGCGCGGACGTCTTGTCAAAGCAATTGGTGAAAAAAATGCTGTTTTCCACCTAGTTGGAAAGGCCAAAGGAGAAAATTATGCCAGCCATACGTCAAAGAACGTTTATTCTTACCGGTGCCTCCATGGGAGTCGGGCGGGCTCTGGCTCTGGCCATGGCGAAAGAGGGCGCCAACCTTGTTTTGAACGCGCGGGCCATGACGCCGGAAAGCGCCTTGGGGGATGTGTGGAGCGCCTGCGAGGCCATGGGCGTTCGTGCGGCGTTTGTGGCGGGGGACGCCTCCCTGCATCCAGTTGTCGGCGATCTTGTGGAAGAAGCCCTGCGCCTGGGAAATTTTGCCGGGTTCATTCATGCGGCCGGGGTATTTCATCCGGGGCCCTACTTGTGGGAGCTTCCCCATGAAGCCTTTGCGGAGGTGTTCGCTTCCAGCGTGACCGCTGCCTATCAATTGATAAGGCAGGCAGTGCCCAAACTATTGGAACAAGGCGAGGGGCTGGCCGTATTTTTCGGCTCCGGAGCGGGCAGCAAGGTGCAGCCGGGCATCGCGGCCTATTCAGCGGCAAAGGCTGCGGAAGAGCATCTGGCCCGCCTGTTGGCCAGAGAAGCACCCGAAATCACCACGTTGATTTATCAGCCCGGAATTGTGGACACGCGTATGCAGCGCCAGGCGCGTGAAGCAAGCGGCGGGGCTTCGGAAAAGGTCAAGGAAATTTTTGTTCCCTGGAAAGAGCAAGGGCTGCTGCTCAGTCCGGAGGACTCGGCCCTGGCCTTGCTGCGGCTGCTGCAAAGCGACGTGCGCGTGTATCATGGGAAAACCATCCGGCCTGAAGAAATTCCCTGAGGGGGGAATGGGATTCGTACTATCAATCCGGCTCAGATTTCGGCGATAACGGTTCCGGTTGCGGTTGCGTCATATCCGGCCAGGACTCTGAGTTCATCGCGCAGGGTACGGGTCTGCAGCGTATCCAGGAGAATTTTCATGGCCGGATTATCCATCAGGTCACGCGGCAGTACCAGTTCGCAATGCGCCGCTATCAACGGTACGAAATCCAGGCCGTACAGATCTGCCACTGCCCGGAACCCCAGGGCTGCATCCGCCTGTTTGTACAAAACGCGCATGGCGCCTTCCGTATGGCTGTAGACCATGGTCTCGTAGCCGTTTATTTTGTCCGGCGGAATTCCCTGTTTTCGCAATAAATCATCAAGGAGCGTACGCAGCGCGGCGCCAGGTTCGCGGTTGACCAGTCTGGCTTTGGGATTGGTCAGGTCTTCCAGCGTATGGATATCCAATGGGTTGCCAGAAGCCACAAGCAACCCTTCTTCAATTTGCGAGAAGCCGATTATGGTGGCTTGTTGCTTGCCGAGGCTTTGCCGCGCAAGACGGATATTGTCCGCGTGGTCAGCATTGGGCGAATGAAAATGCGTGCCGGCGACGTGCGCGTGACCGGAGGCGAGCCCGAGAACGGCTTGAAAGCTGGAGGCGAAGCGATAATGCACCCGGACACCCGGAGCCAGTCGCGAAACATGGGTGGAAAGCAGCGCGAACGCCGGATCACATCCGAGCAGAACCAGCGAGTTGTCTGGTTTTTGCTGCGGACACAGGAGTTTGACATGTTCTTTGCCGGGCGTGAGCAGACCGTCGGCCGCTTCGAAAGTGCTGCTGAACGGGTCGGCTCCAGGTAGCGGATAGGCCAGTATGCGCCCGCGAATTTTAGTAAGAGATACTCTCGTGGTCGCGGAGGGGACAGGTCCGACAAGCGTATAGGGTAACTCGCAGTCTTGTTGTTCGCTGAAGAGATCTTCAACCTTGCAGGAAAGATGCTGTGCCAGCCGCAGTGCGATCAACGTGTTGGGCGCGTATTTTCCGGATTCAATGTCGTATATTGCCTGACGTTTCAAACCCACGAGTTCCGCCAGTTGCGTCTGGGAAAGTCCTTTTGCCGTACGGTAGGCTTTTACCTTGTTGGTTAGGGTCTGAGTCTGGGGCTTCATGACGTGTGCTCACATAGTGAATCGAGTCACGCTGCAGTCAGGTCGTTTTGGGGGGGACTGACCAGCGGAGACATGGTGTGAAAACGCATTGATTGAAAGTGATTGATCTTTGCCAGGCAGTTGGTGAATAGCTGTTTTTCCCATAACTTATGCTTCAGAATCGGAGACATGGAAATACTCTGTAATCAATACCTTTCATTTTTATTTAATACTCTTGTCGTGTTCAAACGTCAAGCTCTGCTCAATTTTGTTCTCCCATAGGTAAAATGAACTGTATTATTTTAAACGTCAAAGTTAGGTAAAACTGTTTTTATGTGTTTGTTAAAAAATTCATTTGACGTGTAAAAACCTAATTGGTAGGGTGGCGCCAATCAATATTTGTACTAAGCTTTTATTCCGACTGGTGCTGGGACGTATTGCGTGCAATATCTTGTCATGGTTGTAGGCAATGAGCGAACAGTTTAACTGCTAACCGTATATTGTAATGGTATCGATACGGATTGATACGGAGGTGAAAGAAACAGAATCAGACTTTGAAACGATAATTAATTATACCAGATTATTTGAGTTTTTGTATCAGTATTCGTTGACTGGCATTTACACCAAGAAGAATTAGGCAAGTTGAGCTGAATTTTAGCTCGACTAGACATATAGTTGCATATTTTATAGAGTTTTTGTGAATAAATAGAGATTCTATTTGTGTAATTTATCTTCTTGTGGTGTTATTAGTTGTCTATAATAATGCAGGATTATATTTTTATTATATATGCTGCTTATTTTTATGGTTATCTTTCAAGAGTTTGATTAGGGTAAATTGAAATAATAGTAAAAATAAAGGCAGGGAGGAAGTTCATGATCTGTATGTTCAACAGGGAGGCGATTACATGGAAATTTTTAAAAGGAGTTTGTTGTATTTTATAGTCATTGCCCTGTGTTTTTCTGTTATGCAAGTTGAGCTTGCTTTGGCAGATGATGCAGGAGAAAATGATAAGACGGAAAATTTGATAGAGCAGACGGAAAATATACCAAGCGAAGATGGTACAAGTTTGAATAATGTTTTTACGCTTGGTGAGGTCGAAGTCATCTCCAGCCAGGAGAACAGCGGAAACCCGACATCCGTGCGGGTTGGAGATAAAGAGCTCAGAGAATTCAACGCCAACACTGTACCGGAAGCGGCCAAGTTGGTTCCGGGATTGACTCTTGATCGTGTCGGCGCCCGAAATGAAACCATGATCAGAGTTCGCGGCTTTGATCAGAAGCACGTTCCCATTTATCTTGACGGTATTCCGATTTACGTGCCTTACGACGGATATCCGGATTTGGGGCGGTTTACCACCTTCGACCTTTCCGAAATGGTCATCTCCAAGGGATTCACATCCGTACTGTACGGCCCCAACACCATGGGCGGCGCCATCAACCTGGTCAGCCGAAAACCCGTAAAAAAGTTTGAGGCCAACGCAGGCGTGGGCGGTAGTGTCGACGGCTGGCATACCTATGCCAATGCGGGCACAAACCAGGGGCTCTGGTACCTTCAGGGCAGTGCTTCGTATTTGAGCAGCGATGGCTATCTTCTTCCGGATTATTTTACGCCGACGGCCACCGAAGATGGCGGAAAGCGCAATAATTCATATAATGAAGACAGTAAGTTCAGCTTCAAGATCGGTCTGACCCCCAACGAGACCGACGAATATTCGCTGACATATATCAAGCAGCATGGAAAAAAGGGAACCCCGCCGTATACGGGCAAGGACCCCTCAGTGACGGTGCGCTACTGGCGTTGGCCCTACTGGGACAAGCAAAGCGTTTATTTCAATTCCAATACCGCCATTGGATCTGAAAATGATTTTTATGTCAAAACACGTCTTTTTTATGACAGTTTCAGAAATGCTTTGAACAGTTACGACAACGACACCTATACGACCCAGTACAAAAAATACGCTTTTTGCAGCGCTTACGACGACCATACCATAGGCGGTTCGTTGGAAGTAGGAACCTATGCCATCCCTTACAATACCGTAAAGATGGCATTTCACTACAAGGGGGATTATCACAACGAGCGTGATGAAGGCGACCCTCGCCAGCATTTTCACGAGGATATTTATTCCATCGGACTCGAGGATACTATCGATGTAACGGATGATCTCTATTTTATTGCAGGCGTCAGCTATGATTATATTAACACGATCAAAGCGGAAGATGTAGACAGCAATAATAATATTGTCAGCTTCAATAAAAATAATACTGATGGTATCAATCCACAGCTGGGCATGTTTTATCGAGTGGGAGAAGGCGGCCTGGCGCATGCGAGTGTCGCAGCGAAAACCCGCATGCCTTCCATCAAGGATAAATTCTCCTATAAGATGGGCAAAGCATTGCCCAATGAAGATCTGGATCCCGAACGATCCGTCAACTACGAACTGGGGTACAGGCAGGAATTCAACAAGACAGGTAAAGCCGAAGTTACCGCGTTTTATTATGATATCAGAGACTATATCGAGTCTGTCGATATCACGAGCGACCTGTATCAGAATCAGAACATCGGTCATGTCGAAGAGTATGGTTTCGAACTTTCCGCTTCCGGAAACATTTTCTGGGGCCTGTTCGGTGGATTCAACTATACCTATCTGCATTACAACAACCTCTCCACCAGCGATGAGTTGACCGATACGCCCAATCACAAGGCCTTTGCGTACCTGAAGTACGAGTTTCTCCCGGACATCTGGCTGATGATCGACGGTGAATACAACTCCCGCCGCTGGAGCGATACCGACCGTTCGCGCAAGGTTCCTGAATATTATCTGTTCGGCGCCAAGTTCAATTGCAGGCTTACCGACTACGTTTCGTTCAACGTGGGCGTGGATAATTTGTTTGATCAGGAATATGAGATTGATGAAGGCTACCCAGAAGCCGGCAGAAATGTATACGCGGGCGTTGATTTCAACTTCTAAAGGCAGGGCAGTCAGGATGACTGCTGTGTGGTTATGACAGAAATACACGAATTCGAAACATTGCTGCAGGCTGCCGTAAAATTCCACGGACATTTGTGCGGCGGCCAGATCATCGGCGTACGTATGGGCATGGCGGGTCTGCGCGAATTGGGCATTACCGATCCGCGCGGGAGTGAACGCAAAGATTTTGTGGCCTTTGTCGAAACCGACCGCTGTGCCACGGACGCCATTTTGACGGTGACCGGCCTGACCCCTGGGAAGAGAAGCCTCAAAATTCTGGATTATGGAAAAATGGCCGCCACCTTCGTGCATTTGCACTCGGGAAAGGCCGTACGCATCCATACTCTGGAGTCGTCCATGAAAAAAACCACGAAACTGGCCGGGACTCTGGTCGGATATGACGAAAAAGAAGCGTATCTTCAGGCGCTGAAAATGCTCCCGGAAGAAGACTTACTTGGCATCCGGGAGGTCGCGGTGGCATTGGAGCCCTGCGACCTCCCGGGGCCGCCCGTACGCTGTGCCGTATGCGCTGCCTGCGGGGAGCAAGTGCTGGATAACCGCGATATTGTCATTGACGGCCAAAGCTATTGCTGGCCCTGCGCCAATGGGCAAACGTATTACCGGACAATGGAAACGCCGGTTTCACATGCGTACCAACCAAAGGAAAAACAATCCGATGAGCATGCCGAATATTGATTGGAACACGGTTTGGGAAAACAGTCATAAACATAAACTCAGTAAGCAATTCGACAGTACGGCCTTTTGGAATAAGCGGGCTCCGGAGTTTACGCGTGCGGTAAAAGGCAGCGATTACATTGAGCAGTTTCTGAAAATACTCAATCCGCAATCGGAGTTGACCGTTTTGGACGTGGGCTGTGCGGCAGGTACGCTGGCCATTCCATTGGCAAAAAAAGTGCGTCAGGTGACGGCCTTTGACCCGTCACCGCGGATGCGGGAACTGCTGCAGGAGCGTTGCGAACGGGAAGGAATTACCAATATCCGCGTTTTGGAATGCAGCTGGGAAGAGGACTGGCAGGCAGCAGGCATAGCACCCCACGATGTGGTCATGGCATCGCGTTCGTTGATTGTATCGGATTTGCGTACGGCACTTCTGAAGGCGCATCGTTTTGCCCGCAAACAAATTTTCGTCTCCACGCTGGTTGGAGAAGGACCTCATGACAGCCGTATTATTGAGGCTGTCGGCCGTGAATATACGGCGGGCGTGGATTACATCATTGTGCTCAATCTGCTGCGCCAGATGGGTATTTACGCCAACGTATCCTTTACCTATACAAATGATCCTAAATTTTTTTCCGATATAGATACGGCCGTAGATGGCATTCGCTGGATGGTGTATGACATGTCGCAAGAAGAAGAAACCAGGTTGCGGGATTATTTGCAACAGACGCTGGTCGTTACAGAAGATGGATTGAGCATGCCTGATGAGCATCCTGTCCGCTGGGCTGTCTTGTATTGGGATAAAACTACCGGCTGTGACGCCGATCCAGGAGATTTATAACATGTTCTTGCATCATAACGTACAAATAAAAAAATCGGTCGCGTGTTGCTTCTGCTGCGCACTCTTGTTGTTCGTATTTGCATCAACGGGCATCGCCCAGGCACGTGTTATTGAAGATATGGCTGGGAGAAAGGTCGAGGTGCCCGACAAAATCAACAAGATTTTTGCCGCTTCACCACCTGTGTTGTATCTCCTTTATGCATTTGATTATAAGACGATAGCAGGATTGAATTTTCCATTTTACAACATGGAAATAAAGTACCTTCACAAAGAAGTTGTGGATTTGCCGGTAATCGGCGGCTGGTTCGGCCAGGGGCGGACACCAAACCTGGAACATGTGATGGCTGTTAAACCAGACATAATGATGTGCTGGTATTGGAAGAAAACCGCCGCCAATCAGCTGGTTGAGGAGACCGCAAAAAACATCAAGCTTCCCTATGTGTATATCAAGTTGGAAACGCTTGAGGATTATGTACGGGCTTTTCGTTTTGTAGGGGAATTATTGGGGTGCCCCGAACGCGGCAATGTTTTGGCGGAGTATACGCAAAAGGTCTTGGATGAAGTCAACGGAGCTTTGGCTGGTCTGTCCGAACAGGACAAACTCCGGGTCTACTATGCGGAAGGGCCGGATGGGCTGAAAACAGAATGTGACCGTTCCGTCCATGCCGCTTTGATTCATATGTCCGGAGGCAAAAATATTCAGCATTGTGAGCAGAGTTCCACGTACGGCATGGAGCCCGTATCTATTGAAGAGGTGCTGACAAAAGATCCGCAGGTTATTGTGATCCGGAACAAGCAGTTCGCTGAAAATATCAACAAAGAAAAGCAGTGGAGTCAAATGCGTGCTGTTAAGGATAAACGCGTGTATATGATTCCGCGCATTCCTTTTAATTGGTTTGATCGTCCGCCTTCCTTTATGCGCGTGCTTGGTTTGCAGTGGCTGACCAACAAACTCTATCCTCAGCGTTATCCAAAAGACATGGTTCAGGCCACACGTGATTTTTATACGCTCTTTTTGGGTGTGAATATTTCAGAACAGGAAGCCCAGGCTATTTTGAACCCATGAAAAAGCAGTTTATATTTTCCATAGTTGCGGTGGTTTTTGGTTTTAGTGTTTTGCTTTCCTTTACGCAAGGAAGGTATCCGTTAACTCTGCTGGATATATGGAATTATCTGCAGCATGTTTTACTGAATACTTCCATGCCGGAAGATGTCGCCGAAAAAATTAAAGTAGTGCTGGTGGATATCCGCCTGCCTCGGATTCTCGCGGCGATTGTTGTGGGAGCGGCTTTGTCGGTCTCCGGTGCGACCTTTCAGGGGATGTTCATGAATCCGCTCGTATCGCCGGGTATACTGGGCGTATTGGCCGGAGCTTCATTCGGCGCCGCATTGGGCATGCTTTTCTCCTCTCAATGGGCCATTGTGCAGGCCAGTGCTTTTCTTTCCGGCTTGGCTGCGGTTGCCCTGGCCTTGTTGCTGTCGCATTTTTACAAAGGCGACCGGCTGTTATTGCTTATTCTCAGCGGAGTTATAAGCGGAGCCTTGTTTACTGCACTGCTTTCCATCATCAAGTATCTGGCCGACCCGTATGATCAACTCCCGGCCATTATTTTTTGGCTCATGGGAGGGTTTTCCATGATCAATATGACTTCCATCATGTATTTGGCCCCGGCCATTGTTTTAGGAATAGTGCTGATTTTGGCCTTTTCAAACCATCTCAACATATTGACTATGGGGGAAGAAGAGGCGAGAGCGCTCGGACTCCGGGTAAAGAGCATACGTTTGACTTTTATCATTGCGGCCACGCTCATAAGCAGCATGACCGTGGCTATTGGCGGGATCATCGGATGGGTCGGACTTGTGATCCCCCATATGGGGCGGATGATCATAGGGCCGGACAACCGATTGCTACTGCCTTTCAGCGCACTGTTGGGGGCGTTGTTTTTACTGGTGGTGGATAATGTATCGCGCCAGCTTTTTACTGTGGAAGTGCCGCTGGGTATTCTTACAGCGCTGTTGGGTATTCCTGTGTTTGCCTGGGTGCTTCGCGTGGCGCAAAAAGGATGGAGTTGAGCCATGGAAAAAGTTCGGACGGATAATGTCTGCTTTGGATACAACGGCAGGACCGTATTGCATGACATCTCGCTCTGTATTGAAGGCGGCTATGTCCTTTCCTTGCTAGGGCCCAACGGCAGCGGCAAAACAACCTTGCTGAAGGTTCTGCTCGGGCTGTATCAGCCGGACACGGGCAATGTGCTGCTGGAGGGGACTCCAATGTCCGAATTGACGCCGCGTCAACTGGCCCGCAAAGTAGCCTATGTTCCGCAGACCCACAGGATGTCCTTTGCTTATACGGTCTTCGACATCATTTTGATGGGGCGCGCTTCGTATACGTCCTTCTTTTCCCGCTACAGCAAAGAAGATTATGAAATTGCCGAGCAAGCCATGGAACGGCTGTCCATCACTTGGCTTAGAGACAGGGTCTATACGGAAATCAGCGGCGGAGAACGCCAGCTGACGCTCATTGGCCGGGCGCTTGCCCAGGGAGCGGATACGCTCGTGATGGACGAACCGCTGAACGGGCTTGACTACGGCAATCAGATTAAACTGCTCGAGTGTATCGCTGGTCTGGCGCAGGAAGGGTATACTTTTGTAAAAACAACCCATTTTCCGGATCATGCCTTGTGGGTTTCCAACCGCGTGGTGCTCATGCATCAGGGGCGTATTATTGCTGACGGGCCCACTGAAAACGTAATCAACGAGCACAATATCAGTGAGTTGTACGATCGCGACATTGCCATTCTGGATGTCGGAAACGGCGTACGCACGTGTTTGCCGCGTTCCTTACTGCAGGCAGAGCCGCATGCCAATGCCATACCCGGGCTTCAAGAGGGCTGTGATGGCTCCCGTACGCACCGCTTGTCATAAAAAGTCCGTATGCCGCACCACAGTGCGTACGTGCGTTTTGTTTTCCGTACTGCTCCATATGCTGCTGTTTTACATTCCGTTGCATCAAAGCAAGGTGGAGGCGATGTCCGGCAGTATGCGAATGGTCATCGTTTCAGGCAGCGGCAAACCAGGGCAGAGTGCGGCGGCTCCCCAAGCGCCTGCCGGTCCGGCCAGGCCCAAAGCCGTTGCCGAAGCCGTGCCACAGGAAAACAAGAGCCTTCCGGAAAGCAAACCGGAACCGGTCGTACAACCTCAGCGCAAGCCTGTTCCAGTGGAACACCGCCGCTCGGTGGTTCCGCCAAAGCCAAAACCAAAAGCAGTGGTGCGGCAACAGCCCGTCAAGCAAGTAAAAAAAGTACGAACTCCTGTTGAAAAGCCCAGGAAAGTAGTCAAGAAGATAAAAAAAGCACGCGTTGCAACGAAGACAAAGCGTACGCGGCTAAAAAAAATTGCAAAGAGCGTTCAAAAGAAAAAAGCGGTTCAAACAGTAAAGAATGCGCCGTCACCCGTCGCAAAAGCTGTGACAGCCGCCATGCAACAAGGTTCGCAAACCGCTAAGTCTTCAGGAAAATCCGCAAATGGAAAAAGCAATGTCAACGCTAAGACAGCAGGCGGCGGCGCTCCCAAGGGCCCCATTCAAGCCCGGTTCGGTTCGTTGCATGGACCGAAGATAACCCGCTGGATGCGGCCGAAATATCCGCGCAAGGCCAGGGACATGGGACGGACCGGCCTGGTGGTGCTGCGGATCACCATAGACGCCAACGGACGTCCGATCAGAGTGGAAATCGCCAAAAAAGCTGGCAGCGGTTTTGATGAATCTGCCGTGGCTGCTGCCAGAAATTCCGCTTTTGCACCCGCTACGCACAAGGGACGTCCTGTGACCTGCGTCGCGTTGTTGCCCGTGCGTTTCAACCTCAAAGGAAAGTAAGAATGCTGGATATGTTCGCCAAAGGCGGTTTGTTGATGTGGCCCATATTGCTTTGTTCCGTCATTGCGCTGGCCATCATGATCCGCAAAGCCATTGTGTTCGGCGTTTCGTTGCGCGCGGTGACATTGAGTCCGAAACAGGCTTTTTCCACCCATCCGGACTTGCTGGAACCCTTGTTGGAAGCCGTACGGCAGGGCGAAGACGAAAGGGAAATCACCGCCATCGGCACCCGGACCGTACGGGATCTGGAAAGTGGGTTGGGTACGTTGTCTTTGATCACGGCCATCTGTCCGCTGCTCGGTCTTACCGGAACGGTTATCGGCATGATTCAGGCATTTCAGGTCATTGCTTCGGCCGGTACCACAGTGAATCCGGGTATGCTGGCTTCGGGCATCTGGGAAGCCTTGATCACTACGGCCGCGGGATTGCTGGTGGCTATTCCCGTACATGTGGCCCATCATTATCTGGATGCGCGACTTTCTATAATAATTTATAATTTTCAAGAACTTGCTGAAAAAATGTTTGCGGAACGTCCCCATGAAGTTTGAACGCCGCAAGCAATTTACCGCTCCTTTGGACATTGCACCGCTGGTGGATGTGATTTTTTTACTGCTGCTGTTTTTTATGCTGACTTCCCGCATGGTTTCCGAACCGGCGATTATGATCGACCTGCCTGATTCGTCCACCGCCGAAGTCCAGACGCCCTCTGAATTTGTGGTTTCTATTTCGGATCAGAGCGAAATTTTCCTGGGCGAGGATCCCATCGCACTGGATGATTTGCCAGATACGCTCCGGGTACGTTTACAGCAGGAGAGCAATCCGGTGGTACATCTGCGGGCCGACCAGGAAGTGGAAGTCGGATTGCTGATACGTGTGGTGGACAGTGTAAAGCTGAGCGGCTGTTCCTCGTTCAGCATTGAAACAAAGTCGGAATAAGCATCCTGATGCGGCTGAGATAATAGGAAGAAATCTCTTTACGTGAAAACATTTACAAGTTGTAAAGCTTTTACTAGCAAAAAGATATTAATAACCTTTTTATATCACGGGAGAAGTGAAATGACTATCGAATCCGGAGATAAAGACTTCTACACGTATACGCCTGAGCATCGTTTCGCCAAGATGTATCCGCTTCTGGCCAAGCAGATTCTGGAAGATTACGGCGCCGGCAAGCAGACGGTTCTGGACATCGGTACGGGCGGGGCGGCTTTGCTTATCGAGATGGCCAAAATTTCGGATGTCGAATTGATCGGCCTGGATATGAAAGAACTGGCGCTGGAAATCGCGCGCGAGAACATGAAAGAGCATCAGGTGCCGGAAGAACGCATCCGATTTATTCAAGGCGATGTCGTGTCTATCCCCTTGCCGGGCGATTCTGCTGATCTGATCATCAGTCGGGGGTCCATTCCTTTTTGGGAAGATATGTCAGGCGCTTTTGCTGAAATCTATCGCGTGCTGACGCCGGGCGGGAATACGTACATCGGCTGCGGGTTCAGCCGCTATCAGCCGTTGGAGGAGGTCAAAAAAATGCGCCCCGAATGGTCCCAAAAGGGCAGCGACGACAAACGCAATGATTGGAAACAGGAAGGCCGCATCCCGCAAGCCCTGTCAGACGCGGGCATTGCGAATTACAAGCTGTATTGCGACGGCTACGGCGTATGGGTTGAAATTTCCAAGCCCGCTTAGTGGGCGATGACGTTTGAATTTATCTATTTGTTTTTCAAGTAGTCCTTGTTTTGGATATTTTGGCCGAAGCCGGATCAGGATACCATTTTTTGGGAAAATCCGCGGACAAAGTCGCCATTACACGGAGTTGAAAAAAACTGAAAGCGGGTGCAACTTCAGCCCGACATTCTATTTGCTTATCGTTCCGCGGCAAACGGGACAAGCAGCATTTGGTTGGGGGGAAGTTGCGCCGTGAGCTGTTGAAAGAATCCGACCGGCAGGTGCGGAAATTCGGGATTCAGGCGGTGCAGGTCGGGCTGGCTGGCCGCTTTGTTGAACAGTTCGAGTTTTTTCATCAATACTGTTTGGTCCTTGTTGATATGGCTCAGATGCAGCAAGGGCGCTCCGAGCAGTAAGCCGCGCTTGCCATTCAGTCCGCGCAGACGTTCGTGCACGGTACGCTCAAAGCGGATCCCGGGCAGATTTTTGAATAAGCGTAATTGCAGGTCGGGCCATAGCCCGAGTCCGGCCATGCAATGCGCCTGGTCCGGATGAAACGTCAGCCTCGGAAAGAAAAATCCTTCCGGGCAGTCCGGCCCCAGAAGCGAGGGCAGCAACGACCAGGTTGCCGGAGCCAGCCGTTCGTCCGCATCCAGATATAGTATCCACTCGCCGCTGCACCCCGACAGCATTGCATTGCGTTGCGCTCCAAAGTCCAGATCCAGAGGCCGTGCAATCTGTTGCAGCCGCAATCCGGCGGGAACAGGTATCTTGGACTGTTCCGGAAGTTCGGCCGCATCCCAGACTACCACGAGTTCTTTGAGCCAGGCCGGAAACTGCTGAAAAAAAGCATCCAGATCCGGTTCCCCCGGATGCAGGATGGCAGCGGCACTGACTGATGGCTTTTGTTCCGCTGCGGGGGGAGTCGGACTCCAGGGAGCGGCAGTGACGAACAAACGTTGCAACAGCCGCAGTTGATTGCGTTTTTGTTCGTTTTCCAGTTCCGGATTGAGCATGGCCAGAGTCTGTTGCGCCGAAGGTCCGGCGCAGGCCAGCAGAAGCAGCAAGGCCCAGGGGGACAGGTCCACCAGCAGCTGATGCCGGCTTTGGGGGGACCACCAGTGCAGAAATTCCGGCGCGGTGACAATGGTACGGCGGACATGGCCCGGATCCAGTTCGCACAACATGAATCCGATTTCCGGGGGCAGTTGGCGGGCCAGATCCGCGGCTAGAGTTCCTGCCCCCAGCCCCAGAAGCAGGAGGTGCTTGCGCTCGGTGCGTTCCAGGCGGCGAAGCACGCTCTGCAGATTCTTCTGCCGTATGCCGGGTCCGGGTGTGTGAATCGGCTTCCGCGATTCGTCCGCGCCCAGTTGATGAGCGAGTGTCAGGTTGCTGTAAGTCCAGAAAGGGTGCGCCGTATGCATGGTAGAATCTAATGTTTTCCTGAAAGTTTGCTCGCTATATCAAATGTCTCACAAAGAATACGGTCAAATTCTTGTTTAGTTTAGATAACAATTCTCGAATAATTGGTAAGAGAACAACTGACAGCTTGTTGCAGGCTAGTGTCCTTGCAGGCGATGTGCAGCTGCGGTCAGCTCATGCGTTGGAATCCGGCCAGGGCCGTATGCAGCACCGGAAGCTTGCGCTTAATGTCGTTGCGCAGCAGCGCCAGGTTGCGTCCCACGATTCGATTGATCTGTTGCGGCAAAAAACAGTGTTCGAGTTTGAGCTTGTTTCCGAAAATATGGCCTTGCTTGGCTCGCGAGTTGGCCTGGACCAGGCTGGAGTGCTGAACGTGTTCCACACGCAGCTGTCCGTGGTAGACGCAGGGAAAGCCTTTGAGATAAGCCCGCAGGTCGCGTTCCAGGTCGTCGAACTGGCTGGGGTTGAAGCGGATGTCAAAATGCCCAGCTTCACGGATGGCTGCCTGGCGTATCAGGTGGCAACAACCGGTGACGGACGCGCACGGGCGTGTATAGGCAAAAAGCCCCATGTCCCGGGTTCCGATACAGTTGTCGAAGACAAAAATTTTTTCTTCAAAATCCGTGAATCCGCCGCGGCAGATTTCGGGGGGCAAAGGATGAAAGTCAGCGGCCTGGAGCAGATGCGGCTGCTTGTGTCCCACAATCCGGCAGCCCACGGTTCCGGCGTCCGGGTAGCTGTCGGCAACATGCAGCAAGCGCGTCAGCCAGTCCTGGGGCAGGCGGACATCGTCGTCAAGAAAGGCCACGAATTCGCTTTCGCGGACTTCGGGTTGGGCCAGCAGCCAGTTGCGGGCTGCTGGGGCGCCGATATTCACCGGGAGGTCGATGACCGAAAAGCTGCTGCCGGGGACGCGTTCGGGCCAATAGGCCGCTGCTTTTTGAATGACTTGCAGCGTGCCGTCGGTAGAGCCGTTGTTCAGCGCCACCACCCGGGCCTTGCCTATGTGCGACTGGGCCAAACTTTCGAGCGTCAAGCCCATATCGTTGGCTTTGTTCCACGAATACAACAGAATCGTGGTACGATCAGCGCTTTCCGGCAGAGCCGCATGGGCCGGCACCGGCGGTGCGTAAAGGTCGTGCAGGCAAAGCAACAGGTTGGTATGCCAGGGAATCTGCGCCCAGAGATCCGTATAGGTCAGCAGGGCGGACTGGTCTTCTCCCGCGAGTTGCAAAAGGCGTGCTTCGCGCAGCTGGCGCCACCAGCGGAAAAGCTCCTGGTCCACGGCCACGACATAGGGCATGGCTTCTTCGGGAGAGAGCGCATGTACGGCCCAATCCGCGCGCAAGCGGGTGATGATGGGGGCCAGGCTTTGCTGGTCGTCCAGGTTGTTAAGCAGTTCGGAGGCCTCGTATAGCAGGCCCGCATCCATGAGTTTTTCAAAGCCCTCCTGAAGCCAGAACAACCCCTGTTTGGGATCGTTGATTTTTTTGGCCAATGTGGCGAGCAGCTCTTTGGGGTCCGCGGGCAAGGTTGCCAGTTCTTCGTCCGTATCTTCGGGCGGACGGATCAGCTTGTCCAGCGTACGTATCATGGCCCGGACCGGCAGTTCCAGCAGGTCGAATTTTTTGTCCGCAGCAATGAGCAGCAGCAACAGATTTTTATCCAGCGGACGGTGTTGCCAGGTCCAGATCAGGGAACCGGCTGCCAGGGGGACAAATTCCTGATGGTGCTGGGTCAGGGCGACCGCGTTGCGGATCAGCCGGGTCTGGTTGGGCAATCGTTCCACGCCGAAAATCCAGGTGGGTAGCACGGGCTGCACCATATCCACAAAGGCATCATCCACTAAAGGGGTGTTCACAGGCACTCCTGAGAGCTCGTAGTCATGCTTGTTAGACCAGGATCCCCGGATTAAAAAAACTGTGCCGGGCATCTTAGGCTTTTGGATTTTTTAAAAAAGTAGGATAGCATATCCCCATATGCAGCCTAGTAATGCGGCACTTGAATGTCAACTAATCCCTGACTCAACCCTGATTCAGATCAAGACCTGACCAATGCAAAAACAACTTACCGTATTTTCTGAACTTCCCGCACGGCTGGCCCAAGGGCTCGCACTCGGATGCGTGGGAAAAAGCCATTTGCTGGCTCTGGCGCAACTGGCGCTTGCCAGCCCCGGATACGAAACCCTGGGGCGCGAACTGGCTCTGGCAGCCTGGGAAGCGGATCCGCTGGACGGCGAACTGGCCGCACAGCTCGAATCCGTTATTCCCGAAGCCGATGTGCGTACGCTGCGCTGCATTCGCGACGTTCGTTCCAACTGGCAGCGTCCCCAGCGTCCGGAGTATTACCAGCGTTTGCTGCAAAAACGGGATATGGACAAGGTGTTCACCTATCTATACTCCCAGCACGAGAAAGAACCGCGCAATCTTTTCTGGCTGCAGCAGGCCCTGGGCATGGCCGCCTACGAAGGCGCGTTCGACTGGCTGTCCGGGTGGTTGGGTAAAGGAAATTATCCGCAGGCTTTGGAGAAAAAAATTCAGGGCGACCTGGCTTTTTTTCAACAAGCCTATGACGCTGCCGCCGCCTATTATCTGGCGGCCTGGGATTTTGCCGGCCTGCATCCGGCCCTGGTTCGCTGCGTGGAAAGTTTGTTTCGCCTGGGCGATACGGAATCCGCCGCGGCTTTGGGGCGAGAGGCTCTAGAAATGCGTCCGTGGCAGACGAATCTGCTGCTGACCTTGCATGACCGGCTGACCGGATTGGCTGCGACGCGGTCGGTCTTGCCCGGACGGGTGGCCGTGCTGCTGTATTCGTACAACAAGGCGGATGACCTGCAACGTACGCTTGAAGCGCTGGTCCCACAGCTCCCTGCGTACGCCTCCGTGTTCGTTCTGGATAACGGATCCGGCGACGGTACGGCCGCTCTGTTGTCGAGGTGGCGGGAACAATTTCCCAGCCGGCAAGGCGAGTCTCGTTTTCAAAGCATTCGTCTGCCCGTGAACGTCGGCGCACCAGCCGCGCGGAATTGGCTGGTGGCCATGGAGGAAACCCGGCCGTACGAATGGCTGGCCTTTCTGGATGACGACGCTCTGCCACCCGCCGGCTGGCTCGAATACCTGGGGCAGGCCGCCACCGCTTATCCTCAGGCCGGAGTCTGGGGCTGCCGGGTGGTGGATGCGCGTAACCCGCTGCTTATCCAAAGCGCGGATACGCACCTTACGGACCCGCAGGAGGCCAGGGCGGACGGTATGCTGCCCGCCTACCAGCGTTTGTTCGGTCTTTCCAAAATACAGCATCAGGACCTGGATTTCGGGCAGTTCGATTATCTGCGGCCGTGCGTATCGGTTACGGGCTGTTGCCATTTGTTCCGGCGTTCGACTCTGGAGCAGAGCAAGGGCTTTGATTTACGCTTCACGCCGTCGCAATATGACGATGTGGAGCACGACTTGCGCCTGGCCCTGGACGGCAAGTCGATTATCTACCAGGGGCACCTGCGCGTGGAGCATTGCAAACGCACCGGCCGCCTGGGGCAGGAAGATCCTCAGGAGCTGGCGCGTGCGCTGGGGAATATGTATAAGCTGCAGATGAAGTTTGAACCGGAACAGATCGCGCGATTACGGCGCGAACAGGCTGCGGAACTGCGCGCGGATCTTCTGGAGAAGGCGGCGCGCCTGCGTGCTTTCGACATGCAACTGGATTTCTGGACCTGACAGGGCGCCAAGGGGAGAGCGAATTTTGGAGGCAAAAGAAGCCGTACTACGGGAACTGGGCCTGCTGGTCAGCGCGGAAGCTGACCCTGAGCCCGAGAACAGCTGCGAACGCGGCGATAGGCATGTGCTATACAACCACCAGTCGATCTGGTCCTGGCTGCCTCCGGATGTTGCCAGGCCCTTTGCGGATAGCGCCACCAGCCTGCCGTTATTTGAATATCCGGACCCGCAAGCCCGCTGGAACACATTGCTCGGCCGGACCAAATGTTTCGTGCTGTTCGGAGCAGCCCGTACGCCGGAGTTCGAAACCCTGT
Organism: Desulfovibrionaceae bacterium; assembly: GCA_963677785.2. GTDB lineage: Bacteria > Desulfobacterota > Desulfovibrionia > Desulfovibrionales > Desulfovibrionaceae. The sequence continues at coordinate 4,064,840 of CAXXDH010000003.1, forward strand.
TGCGGCTGGGGGATGTGGTAAAGCTGGTGTTCGAGCCGGAGAGCGAACAGTTCGATCATTTTATGGAAAATTTGGAACCAAAGGCGCTGATGAACGCCAAGGCCTTCTTTTTTCGAGGGGATCAGTCCCGTTTCAACGTGCCGCTGATGCAGCTGCTGCCGCCCAAGCTTTGCGACTTCGGCTATCCGGTTTTTCTGGTGCAGCAGGGGCTGGAAACAGCCTACAAGACCTATCTGGATGATTTTGTTGAGCGACTGGAAACCTGGTATTATCGCAACAAGATTTACGCTTTCGAGGGGCAGGCCTATCGGCGGTCCATTCCCTTGCGTTCCATGCGCAAGGGACTTTCCTTTGACCAGCTGCGCCATTTGTATCTCAATCTCGCGGATCATATCGACGCCGGGGGCGTGGATGATCTGGAAAACGCGCTGGCCGGGCGTACGGCCGTATGCGTTGCTGCCGGGCCGGACCTGGACGCGAAGATCCCGCTGCTGCGGCAGGCCAGGGGGCGAGCCGTAGTCATTGCGGTGAACAGCGCGCTCAAGACACTCCTGAAACACGGTTTGGAGCCGGATTTCACCGTCATCAACGATACGTCCGTAGATGCAGCGCGTACGCTTCATGATCTGCCCAGGCTGGAAAAGGGCAGTATCGTGGCCCATTCGCTGGCCTGGGGCGGGGGAGAGAGTTTCAAACGCCGCTATTTTTTTGGAGATTTCATGCCGCACCTGCTGGGCCGTCGCGGCAACCTGTTGTTGCACGGGTCGGTGATCACCACTGCTTTTGCCCTGGCTGAAAAGCTCGGATGCAAACGCTGCGTCCTGGTGGGCGCGCAACTGGCTTCTCATAATGAGTTCGGGCTTTCCTACGCCAGGAATACGACTTATGGTGAGGAAGGCGTGATAATGCCCAGTTTCAAGAACCCCGGCTGCATGTTTCCCAAGCTTTATCCGGTCCGGGCGGCTGACGGGCGGAAAATGTATACGACCATCAATTTTCGCGACGTGGCCTTTTGGTTTCTGGACAGAATCCGTATGAGCAATCTCGAAGTCGTCAATACGACGGCTGAATCCATTTTGTTCGGACCGGGTATCGTCATCGATCCGGACTATGCGTTCGACGAGCCTTCTGATCCGGGCGAGCTGCCGGATATTCTGGACCGCTTGCAGCCTGTGCCGCCGCCCATGTCCATCAAGACCATCCGGCAGTTTCTGCAAAAAGAGATTGCCCAATGGAAGCAGCTGGAAAAGGATTGCAATGCCGTATTGGAGCGTCTGGACAGCGAACCCGATACGGCCCTGCGGCTGGCAACCGGACTGGTGACCGCCAATGACGCCAATGCCGTTTCCTATCTGCTGCAGCGTTTTCGTACCTTTGACAACAAGTATTTTCACCGGCTTTATTTTGAAGGCGAAGAGAAAATGGTGCGTTGCGAGGGGGCAGGTTATTATTGCGGTTGGCTGGGCGACATGACCCGGAGTTTGCGCGATTTTGCCGTAAACGAATTATACCGTCTGGACAAAAGGTCCCGCGGACAATGAACACATGACACCCATGCCACCCATGCCGGGCGTTGTAATGGCGTATCGCCTGATAATTCAATATCTGGAAACAGGTTAGGAGCAGCCATGGAGTATTCAGCGCTGGACAAAGCCAAAATGATGGGCAAGACCAAGTGGGGGAAAAGCCTTTCCGGCCAGGACCTCGCGAACCTGGCGACGTATCTGGACGTGAAAAATTATGCAAAGGGCCAGTCCGTCTTTGTACAGGACGAAGAGGGCTGTTCCATGGTGTTTATCATCAGCGGGAGCATCGAGATCATCAAAGACGTATCCGATACGCGCGACACCATTGTGGTACGGCTGGGGCCGGGCAATAATTGCGGCGAGCTTGGTTTTATCGACGAATTGCCGCGCTCGGCTTCTGCCCTGACGCGTGACGATACCCTGCTACTGGAGCTGGAAAAAAAGAAATTCCGGGAACTTTGCCGGGATTATCCGGAAACCGGTTTGAAATTTCTTGAACTGATGGCTATCCACCTCAGCCGCCGTTTGCGTATGACGACCAAGGAACTCGTATACCGCATTTGAAGATCAGGAGTCTTCGGCTGTCTTGGCCAGAGCCGACAAATAGGCCAGCTTTTGCCCCTTTTTCAGCCGTTTTATCCGGTATTCGGCGCGGCTTGCCTCGGCCCTGTCCGCGCAGGCCGCCGCGCCGAGGAGACGTACGGGGCGCCGCGCGCGCGTATAGCGCGCCCCGCCGGGCAATTCGCCGTTGTGCTCAGCAATCCGGCGCTCCAGATTCGTACAGATACCGCAATAATAGCTGCTGTCCGCGCATTCGAGTAAATAGACCATCCAGTCCATAGCTGAAAATCCTTTGTAAACCCTTCTGCGGACAGGATGGCCCTGAGAAAAAAAAAGTGCAACTTTTTCTTGCCTTTTTTTTTAGGTTTCTATAAAAGTTACTTCTTTACGGGATGTGGCTCAGTTTGGCTAGAGCGCAGCGTTCGGGACGCTGAGGCCGGAGGTTCGAATCCTCTCATCCCGACCAGTAAAATCAAGGGGTTGCGAGAAATCGCGGCCCTTTTTTTCGTGGTGTGCGCCTAGCAGGACGCACTTAGGGGGGCTACATCAAGAAGAGCTTTTTATCGTTCGATTATCCATCCCCCTAGTGGCTCATGCTATTTGAATTTGCGGATAAAGTTTTGCCAGCTTTACCCTTGCATCAGATGTTGTAAATTGCCAATCAACTGATTTTAGAGATGCATTTCGAGTCAAGGCCCATGTTTCGGCTTCGGCGCTCAACTTTTCAATGCTTGATACTCGTCGCTGGAGACATTGCCTTGTGAACACACTCAGCTCTATTTCGGCAATGTTTAACCAGCTGCCATGCTTCGGAGTATGATGTATCTCCAACCTTTCTACCAAGCGTCTCGCTACATCAGGGATGAGAGCCTTGTAAAGGGAACCCATCTTATGTGTGTTAAGATTATCACACACAAGTATTACCTTTTGGGCTTCCGGGTAGTGTTCTTCAAGAAGGACTTTTATCTCGTTTGCCCAATCAATAACAGTTCTTCGTTGCTTAATGTTGACTTTTCTCCAACCAGCCAAAACTTCTGTGAACATAAAACAGGCAGCAGTCCCGCATCGTTCATATTCATAGTCATGACGCTCACATTTTCCAGGACTTGCAGGGATTGGCACGCGAGTTTCTTTTATAAGCTGTAGAGGTTGCTCATCCATGCAAACAACTGGAAAATTTTTGTCATAGGGCCTCTTATAAATATCGAGTACATCCTCCATGGCTGCGACAAAATCACCATTTGCCTCTGGAGGAATCACCCAACTCTCACGCAAATGCGGTTTGAGTGCGTTTTTTTCAATGTCCTGCGTAGAGTTTGGGCGCAGATAGAGTCGACCACTTTGAGAGAGACCAACTCATTGGCCAACAACTCAAGAGTCCAGCTCGAACGACCTGCGGGAGGTTGGCTACAAGCCAGAGCGATGAGTTGCGCCTCGCCTTCTCCATCAAGCTTCCTTTTACGGGAAGGTTCAAGTTGTTTCTTCCTTCCAAGAGCAGCTGCAAGCCCGTGTTCAACATATCGTTTCCGTACGTTTGCCACCGTCTTCATGTGGCAATGGTATGCCGATGCTGCTTGTGCATCAGTCCAGTTGCATCCGTCGGCGTCAACAGAAAGCAAGGTATTGGCATGTTTGATTTTATACGCAGCTTTCTTTCCTTTGCGAATCAAGGCAGCCAGTTCTCGACGTTCCTCTTCAGTAAGTCTGACAACATATTTTGCAGGCATAATATTCTCCTTGTCTAGAAATAGTCTAAACAAGGATTACTTAAAAAAAACAAATAGATAAAATCAAAGGTCATGGCCCACTAGGAAGGGCACAGACGGATAAAAAGACAGACCCGGCCCGGCTTCCTGTTCTGACCGTTCAGATAGCGATCATCCTGTTGACGTGCGCACTCTCCAATAGTATAAAAGAAATACTGGTAAAAATGTCTCCAGCATACGTCTCATTCCGGCAGCATGACAGGTCTGGAGTGGGGCAGGAAGCTGCTTTTGCACGAATCATTTGTAAGGAGAGACAAATGGAATCCAAGCTTGCCAACCCTGCGCCTCTTGGTCTGATGGGTTTTGGGATGACCACAGTTTTGTTGAATATCCACAACGCGGGGTTTTTCCCCATCAGTTCCATGATTCTGGCCATGGGGATTTTTTATGGTGGTCTGGCCCAGGTCATTGCTGGTATTATGGAGTTCAGAAAGGGCAACACATTTGCCACCACGGCCTTTACGTCCTATGGTTTCTTCTGGCTCACGCTTGTGGGGCTGATAGTCATGCCCAAGCTGGGGTGGACCGAACCGACTCCTCCGGCCTTCATGGGCTGTTTCCTGACCATGTGGGGCATCTTCACCCTGTTCATGTATTTGGGGACCCTCAAGAGCAACAAGGCCCTGCAGTTTATCTTTCTCTCCCTGACCATTCTCTTTTTTCTGCTCGCCATTCATGATTTTACACATATTGGATTCATCCACACCGTTGCTGGATATGAAGGCATCATCTGCGGCTTTTCTGCCATCTATCTTGCCATGGCAGAAGTGCTGAACGAACAACACGGGCGGACAATACTGCCCATTGGCTGATGCTTTTGCCGGCCTGCGGATGGAAGAAGCGCGCAGTTCCTGCTGTGAGTAATTCTTTCGGGAGCTGTACTTATTAAGTGGCGCAAGTTCCTTCCGACTTCGGACGGGTACGAGAGGCCGCGCTGCGTGAAAGGCGTTGGGTTGATGAGTTGATTGATGGAATCGATTGGAGACAGATAGGCAGGAAAGCCCCCGCAAGGGGGCTTTTTTTGTAAGCGCTCACAGGGTGTAGACTTTTCTAAAAAATGTTCATTTTTATAGCATGGACGAACTTACGCCTATCGCCGAAAAGGTTTCCGCAGAAGTAGTCAGCAACACGCCTTGGCCCATGCTGGGGTTTGTTTCTGATCTTTTTGACGAGAACCAAATGCTCAAAGCTCGTGTCTTGCAGCTCGAAGCCAGGCTCAATCAAAATTCGTCCAATTCCAACAAGCCTCCCTCCAGTGACAACCCCTTCAAAAATACCCAAGAGAAACCCAGTAAAAAATCAAAAAGCCGTCGCAAGCGTAAAGGGCATCGGCAACAGTGTCTTCGGCCAACTGAAGTTATTGAGCAGTTTCCGACTCAATGCGAATGCGGCGGAACCGAATTTTACGATTTTGAGCCTTATTACATCCATCAATTTATCGAACTGCCTCCGACTGAGTTGATCGTCAAACACATCGGACTGCACTGCGGGCGTTGCAGCTGCTGCGGCAAGCTCAACAAGGCGCTCGTACCTCCCGAGAACCGCGCGGGGTTCGGCCCAAGAATATCGGCGTTGATAGCTGAGCTTTGCGGGGCGCACGGCGACAGCCGCCGTGCTGTTCAGGATTTTCTTTTCTCCGTCTTCGATCTGCCCATCAGCCAGGGTGGTATCCAGAAAATACTTGATCGCGTATCCACAGCCATCGAACCTCATTACGAAGCAATTGGCGACGTAGCGCAAAGCGCAGCTGTGAACCACATCGACGAAACATCGTGGCGGACAAAAAACAAGCTGACTTGGCTGTGGGTGATGGCCAGCCAGACGGCGGCATACTTCATGGTGCATCCGAAACGTTCCATGATCGCCTTTCTGGAGCTGATCAAGGACTGGAACGGTATTCTTGTCTGTGATGGATACGGCGTTTACCAAAAATGGGCAGAGCTGCGTCAAGAATGTCTTGCACACTTGATCCGCCGGGCTTGCGGGCTTTCCGAACGCAACGATCCTGAATTGGCCAAGTGCGGGAGATGGGATTTGCGGGAGTTGCAACGTCTCTGCCTCATGGCCCACGAGCCGCCTACGCGCGGCCAGTGGGCGGCATTTTATATGCGATTGCTTCGTGTGATTTCCAAATACAGCGACCGGAAGGATGAGGCGGGAACTCTCGTACGACGCCTTCGGGACGAAATGGACACGCTTTGGGTCTTCCTTCACGAAGAAGGCGTTGCGCCCACGAACAACCACGCGGAAAGAATGCTGCGTTTCGCGGTGATCTGGCGAAAAAGAAGCTTTGGTACTGCAAGCGAGAAAGGCAACCGCTGGGCTGAACGAATTTTGTCCCTGCGCCAGACGTGCAGGATTCAGCGAAGAAGAACCTTTCCAGTTCTGGTTGACGCTATGAATTCCTTTTTCAATATTTCGCACTCTGATTTCAGCTGGATTCATGCTGGTGAAGGATTGGGGTGTGAGCGCTTACAAAAAATGCATTAGAAATGACTTGAAAGTCATTTTTTCAAAATTTAGCGCTTAGAATCAATTCTAAGATGCGTTTCCCCTTGGTACATTTTGTACTGCAGGATACGGGATCTCTCCGTCGTTATTGTGTGCGGATGAAAAGGCAACCTTCAGGAGATGCGTTCTGCTCTCTCAGTGCAAGTTGGTTGGGATTGTATTGTAATGCAGACAACTAACTGTCGGCAAGGCGTTTGCGCCCGGCGATAATGTCGGCTTTGCGTGGTCCCTCAATACGCTCGAAGACCGAACAACCGGCTTCCTCGAGCCAGGTGATGGCTTCGCATTCGGTATAGGCGTCGCCCTTGGGCGTGCTGACCAGCATGTTCAATGCAAATAGCGTGTTTGGCCCGGGGCTCAGCCGGTCTTCGCTAAGAAAATGATCCATCAGCAGCACCCAGCCCCCGGGGTTCAAGGCCTTGCCCACGCGGCGCATCAGGGCTTTGTTTTCGTTGAACGAATGCATATGCACGATTTCCGAGAAAAAAATCATGTCAAAGCCTTGCCAAAGATCGTCCGTAAGATCATCCGTGAGAAAATTACCTGAGCGCGTTGTGACTTGTTTTTCCATTCCCGCTTCCGCAATGTAGCGCTGCGTAATGGGCGTAACCTGCGGCAGGTCGAACACCACGGCCCGGATGTCCGGACTGACTTTGGCGAACTCTATGGCAAAGGCGCCCGAACCGCCGCCCACATCCAGAATGGTACGTGTATCTGAGAAATTCAGGCGCGGCGCCAGAATCGCGGCCTCATCTTTGGCCCGGTGGTGCATGGAGGCCAGAAAGGATTCGAAAAAATCGCTGTCCTGTCCGGCAATGTTTTTGACCATAACCGAACCTCCCTGGCGTACACATTCCGTCAGGGTCCCCCAGCTTTTGTACTGGCGTATCTGGTGGTGCAGGCGCGCGGCGTAGTCTTCAGACGTACTATCCAGAAAACGCGAGGAAAACGGCGTATTGGCAAACAAACCGCCAGTGCTTTCCAGGAGGCCCATGGCGCACAACGCGCGTAGCAGCCGGTCCGTTCCACGCGGGTCGGCATTGATTTCTTTTGCCAGTTCCTGCGAGTGCATACGTCTATTGCCCAGAACGGCGCAGATATCGAGTTCGATGGCGCTCAGAATCACGCAGCTTTTTTTGAACGCGGTGGTCAGGTCCATGAGCTCGTTGAGCGAAGTGATTGCGGAAGGTCCGGGCATGCTGTTCTCCTGTCTTCTGATATTTCTGATGGGATGGCTCATTTTCAAGGGGTTATAGTTTCCTTGAAGTTTCCCCCTATTGGGAGGGGTGGGGCCATCCAATCAGTAATAGCTGGTTGCGCAATACATTTTATGGATACGCGAATCCCCCCCAGACGTGCAAGAGCTGCAAACCACATCTCTGCTTTCTAGTGCCGGTTGCCACCGGAGAACTGCCGTTTGTCTTCCCTGTCCGTCGATTCCCTCTGGAAGAGCCCATTGCTGTAAAAGACTGTCACGAGTCTGCACGATAATGTTGAACGGTTGATTTTCAAGGACCAGCGGTTGCGGCACTGTGCAAACTCGTAGTCATAAGCAAACCACCGTTCGTCGAAATTAGCGTGCGTGGTGCATTGCAGTTGCGTAAAACAGCAGCATGGTCATCACTTTCAACAAAGGAGGGTTCGGATGAAAGGGCAGAAAGCAAAACAGTACTGGAGAACAAATATCCTGTATATGGTTGTGTTACTCGCCGTATGGGGAATTGTTTCGTATGGATGCGGTATTTTCTTCGTAGAGGAATTGAATACATTTCGTATCTGTGGATTCCCAGTTGGATTCTGGTTTGCCCAACAAGGAGCAATTTATACATTTGTTGTCATTATTTTTGTCTATTATTTTTTGATGCAGCGTTTGGACAAAAAATACGACGTGCACGAATAAAAATCGTAAAACAAAATCTGTGACGCGTCCGTAAGACGTTTTAGGAGGCTCTATGTCAATCACAACCTGGACATACATAATGGTCGGCTTGAGTTTTGGATTGTATATGTACATTGCATGGCGTTCGCGCGTAAAGGATACCAAAGGATTTTATGTTGCTGGAGGCGGGGTTCCCCCGTTGGCGAACGGCATGGCCACGGCCGCGGATTGGATGAGCGCAGCGTCGTTCATTTCCATGGCCGGTTTGATTTCATTCATGGGCTACTCTGGGGCCATCTATCTGTTGGGCTGGACCGGAGGCTACGTTTTGCTGGCCTTGATGCTGGCGCCTTATCTGCGGAAGTTCGGCAAGTATACGGTTCCTGATTTCGTGGGCGACCGTTATTATTCGGACACAGCCCGTATCGTCGCATTGATCTGCGCGATTTTTGTCTCCCTGACCTATGTGGCAGGGCAGATGCGCGGCGTGGGCATCGTGTTCAGCAGATTTCTCGAGGTTCCCGTGGAAACCGGCGTTGTCATCGGCATGGTCATCGTATTCGTTTACGCCGGGCTCGGTGGCATGAAGGGCATCACCTGGACCCAGGTGGCTCAATATATCGTCCTGATCATAGCGTTTTTGATTCCGGCTGCGGCCATTTCCGCCAAAGTCACCGGTGTGGTCATTCCGCAACTGGGATTCGGCGCCAAGATTGCCGGAGGCGCCAATGCGGATGCGTATCTGCTGGATACGCTCAACAAGATCAATACTGACCTGGGGTTCAGCGAATATACGGGCGCGTTTGGAGCGGGCAGCAAATCAATGCTGGACGTTCTCTGCATCACGCTGGCCCTGATGGTGGGCACTGCCGGTCTGCCCCATGTCATTGTGCGCTTTTATACGGTTCCTTCCGTACGGGCTGCGCGGTTGTCCGCGGGGTGGGCGCTGTTGTTCATCGCCATCTTGTACACCACGGCTCCGGCCATTGCCGCGTTTGCGCGTTACAACATGGTGGACTCCTTGAATAATGTCACGTACGCGAAGGCTCCGTCCTGGTTCCGAAATTGGGAGGGCACCGGGTTGATCGCCTGGATGGATAAGAACGGAGACGGCAGGATCCAGTACCGGGCGGGAGCGGCGTTTCAGGGCAAACCGGAGTTTTCCGGTTCCAAAGGAACCTACGGCCAACCCATGCTGCGCAACGCGCCCACTGATTCGGCCAACGAACTCTACGTGGACCGCGACATCATGGTGCTGGCCAATCCGGAAATCGCCAAACTGCCCGCCTGGGTCATCGCTCTGGTGGCTGCGGGCGGACTGGCCGCCGCGCTCTCCACAGCCTCAGGCTTGCTGCTGGTTATTGCCTCGTCCATTTCGCACGATCTGTATTACCGCATCCTGAATCGCCAGGCCACGGAAAAGCAGCGGTTGCGCCTGGGCAGGATCATGATCGCCGTGGCCGTGCTGATCGCCGGATATTTCGGTGTCAATCCGCCCGGATTCGTGGCCCAGGTGGTGGCCTTCGCTTTCGGACTCGGCGCGTCGTCATTTTTCCCCATCATTGTGCTGGGCATCTTCTGGAAACGTGCCAACCGCCAGGGCGCCATCGCCGGTATGATCAGCGGCATCGGCTTCACCATGCTTTATATTGTCCAGACCGCTTTTCTGAGCATGGACCCGTGGTTCTTCGGCATCAGCGCGCAGGGCATCGGAGCCGTGGGCATGGTGCTGAATTTCGCAGTGACCATCGGGGTCTCCCTGGCTACGGCCGAGGCCCCCAAAGAAGTACAGGATTTGGTGGAATCCGTCCGCATACCGCGCGGCGCAGGCTCGGCCCTGGATCATTAATCCGTTTTGGAACCCGGAGGCAACGTCCTCCGGGTTCCGTTGTTTGCCTGCGGATGTGAATCAAAGCTGTTTTTGGAGAAAAAATCTGATAATCAAGCCTCAAAGCCAGAAAATGATTTTTTCATCTGGCGGTGGGGACGCGGAGCCCCAGGACGTTTGCTTCTTCACTTATTCACGGAGCAGGATAATGCCCGGTAACCCGCCTTTGGATCAACAACTCGTACTGCGTACGCTGCGTACGGCGCTTCCTTTCAGCGAGCTGGACGAGCCGTCCCGCCTGTCTTTGGCCCAGTCCTGCACCATCGACTTTCAGCCCAAAGGCACGCGCCTGCTTGTTCAGGGGCAGGACGCTCCTGACAGACTGCTGCTGGTGCAGAAAGGCGGTGTACGGATTTTCGTCACCGACGGGCAGGGCAAGGAAAAACTGGTGGATTATCGCGGCGAGGGAGCGACCATCGGAGGATTGACCTTGTTCCACGGGGGCAAGGTGGAAATGAACGTGGAAACCGTGGAGGACAGCTTTTTTTTCAGCTTTCCCAAAGAAGTTTTTCTGCGCCTGGCAAAAGAACATCCGCAGGTTCGGGACTTTTACATGGCTTATTTTTCCGCAGGCTACCTGAAAAAATCTTTTGATGCCCTGCGGACGCGTTGCGAACCCTTCGGAGCTCAGAGCGCCATTTCTCTACTGGGTGCGCGCGTGGAGGAGCTGATGTCCAGCCCGCCCGTTATCGTCCCCATGGAAAACAGTATCCGGTCCGCCGCCGCACTAATGGTCGAGCAGACCGCCGGTTCCGTACTGGTGTCTGATCCATCCGGCGACGTCATCGGCATTGTCACGGACAAGGACCTGCGCAAGATGGTTGCCGTCGGGCTGGATTTCGAAACGCCTGTCGCCAGCATCATGACCAGTCCGGTGCTGACGGTGGCCGCTGGAGCCAGCTGCTTTGACGCTTTGCTTCAGATGATGCGCAAGCGCATGCATCATCTGGCCGTCCTAAAAGACACGCGCGTGGTGGGTATGCTCACCTCGCACGACATCATGCTGCTGCAAGGGCGTTCGCCCATGGCGCTTTTCCGCGAGATCAACAACCAGCATAGTCCGGATGGATTGCCCAGACTTGCCGGACGCGTCCGGAATCTGGTCCGGATGCTGGTGGAAGAGGGCGCGCGCGCCGGAGCCATCGTGCGGATGATGACCGTGCTCAATGACGCGCTTCTGAGCAGGCTGCTCGAAATGTTGCTCAAGGAATTCGGTCCGCCTCCGGTGGCCTTTTGCTGGTTGTTGCTGGGGAGCGAAGGGAGGCGCGAGCAAACCTTCAAGACGGACCAGGACAATGCCCTGATACTTGCGGACAGCGAGGATCCCGTCATCAGCAGGGCTGCGGACTATTATTTTGAAATGTTCGCGCAACGCGCCATTGAACAGCTTGCCGCCTGCGGTTTTCCTCTGTGTCCGGGCGGGGTGATGGCCAGTAACCGCGCCTGGCGCAAACCCCTGGGAATGTGGAAACGCACAGTGGAAAACTGGATCGTCAGACCAGAACCGCAGGAGGTGTTGCAGGCATCCATATTTTTTGATTTGCGCCTGGGGTTCGGCGAACCGGCTCTGGCCGAGGAACTGCGCGCCCTGGTCAAACGCGAAGCGCCCGGCAATCAGATATTTTTACGGCATCTGGCAGCCAGTTGCCTGGAAACACGTCCGCCTTTGTCTTTTTTCCGTAATCTTATCGTGGAAAAGGACGGTGCGCACAAAAATACGCTGGATATCAAGCAGCGCGGCATAGCGCCGGTGGTGGAGTTCGCTCGGGTGCTTGCGCTGCAATACGGCATCTCCGAGACCAATACGCTGGAGAGGTTGCAGCTGCTGGCCGGTGGCGAACATCTGCCAAGGGGGCTGGCCAAGGATGCGGCCGGAGCCTATGAGTTTTTTTTGCAGATCCGGCTCGTGCATCAGCTCGAACAGCTGGAAGCGGGGAAATCTCCCGATAACCGTATCGCCCCGAGAAAATTGTCGGATCTGGAAAAACAAACACTCAAGGAAGCATTCGCCATTGTGGTAAAAATTCAGTCTTTTTTAAAGGAGCAGTTTCGACTGCACCTGGGATGAAACCTGAACCGAAGTCACGAGAAACACATGCAACTTTGGGAGAGATTGTTGTCAGTGGGCAGGCAGCGGCCGAATCTTCCTGGATTGGTACGCAATCATGCCGCCTTCCGTACCACCAATCTAGACCGACCGCTGGACAGTTGCGAGTTCGTGGTGCTGGATACGGAGCTGACCGGACTCAATCCGCGCAAGGATGCCGTCGTCTCGGTCGGGGCGGTGCGTATCAGGAATCTGGGGATTGTGCCCGGGGAAACCTTTTACCGGCTCGTCAAGCCGGACATCCCGTTGCCCAGGCTATCCACCATGGTCCACTGGATCACGCCGCAGGAACTCGCGGACCAGCCGGGTATTGCCGAGGTGCTGCCGGATTTGATTGATTTTTGCGGTGAGGCTTTTGTCGTGGGGCATTATATCGGGCTGGACATGGATGTCATCAACCGCGCCTGCCGCCACCATTACGGCGGCACCCTGCGTACGCCCTGTGTCGATACCATGCGTATGGCCATGCTCTATCAGGAGGAACTCTGGGAAACCAATCAGGAGCGCTACCGCTTTGAAATATCCTACAATCTCAACGAACTCTCCGTACGGTACGGACTGCCGCTTTTCGGCAGGCACAATGCGTTGCAGGATGCCTTGCAGACGGCTTACCTGTTTCTTTATCTGGCCAAAAAACTCCGTCAGGGGGGCATAGAGACGCTGCGCAACTTGTTCGAGGCCGGGCGCGCCTGGCGGTTTGTATGAAAAAACGCGGCCTTCCATTATGGAAAAGCCGCGTCATTGGCAGGTAGGGACAAGAACAGATAGATTACCCCGAGGTCACTCCGGCCTGGTCAAAAGTCATCATTTCGTTATGAATACGGGTGGCGCTTTCGATGATGGTCATGGCCATGACCGCTCCCGTGCCCTCGCCCAGGCGCAGACCCAGGTCCAGGATGGGCGTAAGTCCCATATGATAAAGCATGGCCCGGTGTCCGGGTTCTTCGGAGCAGTGTCCGGCAAAAAGATAATCCATGGCCTGCGGACAAAGCGTCAGCGCTATGAGCGCACCGGCTGAGGAAATAAAGCCGTCCACCACCACGGGGATATTGTGGTAGGCGCCTGCCAGGATTGTTCCTGCGATGGCGCCTATTTCAAAGCCGCCCACTTTGCTTAGCACGTCCAGAGCGTCCGAACGGTCCGGAGCATCAGGCTGGTTGGTGTCTGTAGCGTTCTTGACGATCTGAATTTTGAGGTCCAGGGCGCTTCCGATAACTCCGGTTCCCGGTCCGACCATGCGTTCGGGGTCTTCTTCGGTGATGCAGGCGCCAATGGCGGCGGAGGCCGTGGTATTGGCAATACCCATGTCGCCCGTGCCCAGAATGTCGGCGCCGTCGGCGATGCATTCGGAGGCTTTGGCAAAGCCGACCATGATGCTCTGTTCGGCCTGTTCGCGGGTCATGGCAGGGCCTTCGGCCAGATTGGCCGTACCGTAGGCCACCTTGTTGACCGAGAAATAGGGCAGGCTTGCTTCCGGCAGGCCGTCCAGGGGGATATCCGCGGCAACACCGACATCAACCACGTGAACGTCCGCGCCCGCATGCCTGGAAAGAACGTTGATGCCGCCACCGCCGCTCAGAAACGCGCGGATCATTTCTACGGTGACAACCTGGGGAAAAGCGCTTACGCCCGAGGCTGCGACCCCGTGGTCCGCGGCCATGACCAGGATGGCTTTTTGGGCCACTGACGGATGTTCGGTCTTGCGTATGGCGCAAAGCCGCTCGGCAATATCGTGCAGCAGTCCCAGGGAACGGGGCGGCATGATCAGCTGCGCTGTATGTTCGCGGGCTTTTTTCTGCAATTTTTGGTCGATGGGTTGAATTCCCTGAAGAACGGCTTCAAGGTTGGCTGGTGTGGAACGCATAGTCTATCCTTAAAGTAATTGCTTAAATAAACGCAGAAGGGTCCGTATTGCGACACGCGGACCGAACCGGTATACCACAGGCGTATTCCAATTGTGATACCTCTAGCTCATGGAATTTACAAGTTTTATGGCTCCCGAGAAAAAAACTCCCGCGATAATGCTTCAGGGCACCGCATCCAATGCGGGCAAAAGCCTGCTTTGCGCCGGGATCTGCCGCGCTTTGCGCAACCAGGGTATCCGTGTGGCCCCCTTCAAGGCGCAGAACATGTCCCTGAATTCCTTTGTCACTCCCGACGGCGGGGAGATCGGCAGAGCCCAGGCGTTGCAGGCCAGAGCCTGCGGGCTGGAGCCGGACGTCCGCATGAATCCGGTGCTTCTCAAACCCAACACTCAGACAGGCTCGCAGGTGCTGGTGCTGGGAAAACCAGTGGGCAACATGGAAGCCAGGACCTATTATACGCACAAACAAAAGCTGTTTTCCTCCGTAGCCGCCTCTTATGATGCGCTCGCCCAGGAATGCGACGTGATCGTGCTGGAAGGGGCGGGCAGTCCGGCCGAGGTCAACCTCAAGGCCCACGACATCGTGAATATGCGCATGGCGGCGTACGCGCAGGCTGAAGTGTTGCTGGTGGCGGATATCGACCGCGGCGGCGCTTTTGCCGCCCTGGTGGGCACCATGGCCTGCCTGGAACCGGACGAACAGGCCAGGGTCCGGGGCTTGATTCTGAATAAATTTCGCGGGGACGCCTCCCTGCTGCAGGAGGCTCTGGAGTTCACCACGGACCGTACGGGCAAGCCTTTCTACGGTATTATGCCGCATCTGGGGAACCACGGGCTGCCGGAGGAGGATTCCGTCTCCTTCAAGGAAGGGCACGACGATGCGACCGGCAAAGAACAGCAGCGCGTGGTTCTGGCCTGTCTGGACTTTCCGCGTATTTCCAATTTCACGGATCTGGACGCCCTGCGCCTGGAACCGGATGTGGAAATTCGTCTTATCCGCGGACTGGGGGATCTGGAAGTACCTCCGGACGCCGTATTGCTGCCCGGCAGTAAAAGCACCATGGCGGATTTGGCCTGGCTGCGCGCCAATGGCCTGGATATGCGTATCCTGGAGCTGGCAGGCAACGGGGTTGAAATAGTGGGCGTCTGCGGCGGATTACAGATGCTGGGGCAACGGCTCCTGGACCCGGATGGTGTGGAGTCGGATCTGACGGAATGTCCCGGATTAGGGCTGCTTGCGCTGGATACGGCGCTCGCCGGAAGCAAAATCCTCGAACAAAGCTCCTTGCTCCATCTGCGTAGCGGAATCGAAGTCCGGGGGTATGAAATCCACCACGGAGAAAGCCGTATCGCTGATGCCCTTAACACTGAAGCCGCTTTTGACAAGGCCGGCTGGCAAAACCGCACGGGCGCTGTATGGGGAACCTATTTGCATGGTTTGTTCGATACGGATACGTTCCGGCGCTGGTGGATCAACGAATTGCGCGTACGCAAAGGCTTTGAGCCGCGTGCGAATGGAGTTGCGTATTCCATAGAACCGGCCCTGGACAGCTTGGCTCGGGCAATACGCGAACATCTTGACTGGCAGGGCATTTGTGCGCTGCTCGGCATATAAGGAGAAGCCATGCTGGAATCACTGCCTCCAGAGCAGATCGAACAGCGGTCCATGGAGATCATCGAATCCGAAGTACCCGAACCGCGCCCCTATGAGGGGCGTGAGTGGCAGGTGGTCCGCCGTTTGATTCATACGAGCGCGGATTTTGAAATGCTCGAACTGGTGCGTTTTCATACGCAGGCCGTGGAGGCCGGAGTGAAAGCTTTGCTCTCGGGCTGCGCCATTGTCAGCGATACGGAAATGGCCCGCGCCGGCATGCCCATAAGGCGGCTCGATCCGCTGGGCTGCACGACCCATTGCTACATGCGGGACGCGCGCGTGGGGCAGGCCGCCAAAGCATGCAACAGCACGCGCGCCCGGGCTGCCGTGGACCTGGCCGTGGAAGAGCTGCAACCGGCCATCTTCGTCATCGGCAACGCGCCCACGGCCTTGTTGCGGCTCCTGGAATTGCTGGAACAGGGGAGTGCGCATCCCGCCTTGGTTATCGGCATGCCTGTGGGCTTTGTGAACGCGGCCGAATCCAAGGATTTACTCATAAGCCGCAGCCCGGTTCCCTACATTGCCATAGAAGGCCGCAAAGGGGGCTCGGCCCTGGCGGCCGCCACCCTGAACGCCCTGGCGGACATGGCCCTCCAACGCCTGGGCAAATCCGGGGCGGCTTGATGCGGCAGGGCAGCCATGGCGGAGAAGTGCTGCGTATAGCCCGTGAGCAAGGACTGCGTCCGGAGGATTTTCTGGATGTCAGCAACAATGCCAATACCCTGGCGGCTGATCTGACGCAGGCACTGCTGGATGAGATTCCGTTTCCTTTTCTCTATTATCCGGAAAATTCCTGCGCCGAGCTGCGCCAGGCCCTGGCTGATTATGAATGCCTTTCAGACGCGCATCTGCTGGTGGGCAACGGGTCGTCCGAATGTTTGTACCTTGTTCTGCAGGCTTTGCGTCCGCAGCGCGTGCTGTTGCTCACGCCTCTGTTCTCAGAGTACGCCCGGGCTTGCGAGGCCTTGGGCATCGCCACCGAACAGTACACACTGCGTACGGAGAATGATTTTCTGCCGGATGCGGCCGCCGTCAAAGCTTTGGAGAACACCGCCGCGGACATGGTCATCCTGTGTACGCCCAACAATCCGACCTGCGCTGTCTTTGAGGACCTTCCCGGATTGCTGCAGCACGTACGCGCGCCGTATTGCCTGGTGGATACGGCCTACAAGGAATTCCTGTACGGCGCGCCGGCCTGGGATGCGCATTGTTATCGTAACTGGCGGCACGGGGAGTTGCGGACGCGGCCCATCGCCCTGTGCAGTTTTACCAAATATTTCTGCTGTACGGGCCTGCGGCTGGGCTACCTGGCGGCAGCCCCGAAGATAATTACGCAACTGCAGGCCGTACGCCCGCCCTGGATGGTTTCGCGCTTTGCCGAACTGGCCGGGATGCGTTTTCTGGAGCGGCTCGAACGCTACCGCCGGCGTCATTGCGTATTGGAATCCGCCCGCGCGCATTTGGCCGAGATGCTGCGTACGTGCGGTTTGTTCGACCAGGTCCGCTACGGGCCGGTCAATTTTTTACTCTGCCGCCTGAACCGGCCTGAACAGGCCCAGGCTTTGGCCGGCGCGCTGGTGCGGGAACGGATTCTCGTACGGCTCTGCGACAATATTCCCGGCATGGAACCCGGCCATTTTCGCATCCAGGTCCGGACGCCGGAAGAAAACCAACGAGTAGCCGCCGCCTTGAGCGCGCTGGCCCGGACGTAACTGCCTGTTAGAAGGTTCTGGCGATTGCGGCCGCATGGTGCAGGGCGTCGAGTCCGTTGGTGGGCATGGCGTAGGCATCGCCAACCACGTATACTTCCGAAGCGATTTTTTCCAGAAACGGACTCAACGGATCGTAGCCGCGTACTCCTGTGGCCAGCACAATGTTGTCGAATGTTCCCAGAACTCCTTCAATGCCCGTACGTGAGACCAGAAGTTCTCCTGACGGCCTGATTTCACGTACGCTGCAATGCGTCAGAATTTCCACGCCATACCCGGCCAGGCTGCGTAACAGCCATACTTTGCGGGCTGGTTCCTCTCCGCTCCCCACGTCAGGAAGGGATTCCACGAGCGTGACCTTTTTGCCTTGTGCTCCGAGATAGTTGGCGGTTTCGCAGCCTGTTGCGCCTCCGCCGATGACCGCAACGCGCGCCCCGGTCTCGCGAGTTCCTGCCAGGACGGCATGTGCCGTCAGCACCTGCGGATAGTCCACACCGGGAATGTCGGGTATGGCGGGCACGCTGCCCGTGGCCAGCACGGCCACCTCGGGAGAAAGGGCGTTGACCAGTTCGGGTGTTACTTCGCAATCAGTCTGTACGGTGACATTGGGGAGTTTTTCCAGTTGATTGATGCGCCACTCGATCACCCAGCTGAAATCCTGTTTTCCGGGAGGTACGGACGCCAGCGACCATTGGCCGCCCAGCTGGGAATCCTTTTCGCATAGCAAAACATCGTGCCCCCGGCGTCCGGCGATCAGCGCGCTTTCCAGACCGGCCGGCCCAGAGCCGACAACGAGGACGTTTTTTTTCTTTTCGGCCTTTTGCAGCCGCATCTGGTTTTCTTTACCGGCTTCGGGATTTTGCAGACAATTGGCAAAACCGGCCGAAATCTGCGTTCCGATGCATCCCTGAAGACAACCGATGCATTTTCGAATGTCCTCTTCGCAACCGCTGGCTGTCTTGCGCGGCCAATCAGGATCCGCAATCAAGGCCCGGCCCAAGGCAACCATATCGGCCTGGCCAGATTCAATGATGCTTGAAGCGGTGGACGGATCCAGAATACGTTGTACGCCGATCACCGGGATACCGACGTTGTCCTTGACCATGCCTATCTGGTTGCTGATGGGCGCCGGTCCGTCTTCGGCAATGGGCATCATCAGGGTCCAGACAGCGGGGGATATGCCGCGCCCGGCCGTGAGGTGCAGCGCATCCACACCCGAACGTTCGAGCGTCTGGGCGATGTCAATGGCGTCTGAGACATCAATGCCGCCGCCGGGGCCTTCGGTGACGACCATGCGAAAGATGAGGGGAAATTCCGGCCCAACCGCCCGCCGGACCTTGTCTACCACTTCCAGAGGGAAGCGCATTCTGTTGGCAAAAGTGCCGCCGTATTCGTCGGTTCGTTTGTTGAAGGTGGGCGAATAAAACTGCTGCAAGAGAAAACCCTGCGCTCCGTTGAGCTCGACCGCATCGGCTCCGGCCAGTTGCGCCCGCCTGGCCGCAGTGGCAAAGGCGTCCCCGGTCAGGCTGATGTCTTCTTTGCTCATGACTGCGGACGGCATACTGGTTTTATTCAAATCCATCCCTTGAAAACGCATTTGATTGGGACCGAACACCCCCCCGGACGGTGATACGAGCCGTTTGCGCTTCATGTAAAAAGGAAACGCCTCCATGCCCGCATGCATCAGATGCACGGCGAGCTTTGCTCCTGCCGCATGCACGGAAGCGGCCAGCATGCGAAAACGCGGCATGTACCGGTCGTCATACAGGGAGTTCATGCCCGGCCCCACGGCGCCGTCTCTGGACACTGCCGCGACACCGGTGATGACCAGTCCGGCTCCTCCCTGGGCGATTCTGGTGTAGAAGGAGATCAGTCGGTCGGAGAGCGTATCATCCATGTTTGCCAGTCCGGTGCCCATGGGAGCCAGGGCGATTCGGTTCTTTATTTTCAAAGGGCCTATGATTAAGGGGGCGAACAATTTTGGATAGTGGGTCATGGAATCCTCGTCAATTGAGTTGCGGGACTGCTACAGGAACAGCAATCCCATGGGCGGTTTTTCTCCGTACAATACGAGGCTTGCCAGGCCTTCCGCCTGCAGGGGGGTAAGCCCGTGTTCCAGAGCCGTCGGGGCGAGCGCCGCGTAACAATAGGGACAAAGGGTCACAAGGTAGGCGGCTCCGGCCTGTTTTGCGTCAAGAATGTTTTGTGCTATCAGGTTGTCGCTGACGTCGGCGTCCGCGGCACTGTCTCCGCTGAACAAGCCGAAATAACCACGCGCTCCGCAACAAAGACGCTTGTCCCGGTCATATTTTCGCTCCACGCGGGTCAGTCCGCATAAAGTCAGCAGCCTGTCTATTTTTGGGTTTCTGTCCGGGCCCGTATTGCACGAGCAGGGCAGCTGAACGGCCGCTTTGTCCTGCAGCAGGTGCAATTTGTCCGTGTTTGCTGCGAGTTTGCTGTTCAGCCAGTCCAGCAGGGATACCGGCTGAAAACATAAGGACATTCCCAATGCCTGGGCCTGTTCCAGACCGCACAGGCTTTCATCGTGATAAAAAATGATTTCCTCGGTGGGCAGGGAGTTGAGATTCTTCACGGCTCGTTCCAGGGACGCTTGCGCGTCCGCCAGCAGGTAACCGTGGATGAGTCCGTGCCCCAGGGAATAGGCGCCGCCTCCGACCAGGTTGGCATCGGCAAAGAGCGGATTGGTGTGCAACAATTCCGTATTGGTACGTTCCATGATGCCCATGCAAATCCAGGGGGCTTTGTAGGTGGTTTTCCGGATATAGTTCCGGGCTCCGTTGAGGAAAAAATTTTTTACAAAAATATCGATGTGCGTTTGCTTGCCAATTTGCAAGTTGCAGTGCGGGTTTGTCATTGAGACCTCCTTGGGGCTGTCATTCAGCTTTGACCGCTTCCGGGAACAGCCCTTTTTCCTCCATGAGTTTGAAAACACGCCAGGCGCCGCCCATGGCGGATGTTCCGCACATGGACAAAGTGACGCCCACTGCCTCAAGAATTTCATCTTTGCCGGCGCCCGCAGCGATGGCAGCCTGCAGATGGCCAATGGTGCAGGGCTGACAATGATCCTTGATGCCCAGGCAAACCGCCATGAGATGTTTTTCCTTTGAGCCGAGCGCTCCTGGTTGAAAGGCGTTTTCCAATGCCAGGAGGGTATGTTTCCAGACGGGGAGCTCTTCATTGTCGTACTGCTTTCTGAGGGACAAAAAGTCCTCGAGCCAGGGACCTTGCTGTTCCATGGAAATCTCCGTATTTGCAGTTTAGTTAAGGTTCTTAATTGTGTGTCGCATAGCGAGCTCGTATTTATCTGTGAAGTTCAAGCTCAATTGGAAGTTATAGTACAGAAGCTTAACTATATGGTCAAGACAAAAAATTCTTTCTTGAAGTGCGGACTGTCAGGCTTTGTTATGCGGAATGACGGCCAACTTCCTGCTTCCACTCGTTAACGAGCTCGCGGACGTGCGATTTGAGAGGCGAGTTTTCTTTGTAGTGCTCGGCGAAAACATGCAGCCGGGTGCCCCCGCGCGGAGAAAAGATGCCTTTGACCCGCAGCCAGAGCGGATCCAGGGCCTGGGTGAAATCGTCGAGCATCTGGTTGGTCACGGTTTCCATAAAGGTCCGGTGATTGCGGTAGGCGAACATATAGAGCTTGAAGCTTTTGGATTCGACGATACGCGTATCTGGTACGTATTCGAGGATGATGGTGGCGAAATCGGGCTGTCCGGTGACCGGGCATAGCGAGGTGAATTCCGGAAATTCGATACTGACCATATAGGGCCGGCCAGGGTAGTTGTTGGGGAAAACCTCCAGGATGGACACGTCCGGAGCTTCAAATTCATAGCCTTGTCTGGTTTTTCCAAGTGCTTGAAGATGATCTGTTTTATCCTGGCTTTTTGAGTTGGGCATCTGCCTCTCCAGTACGAAAGGTTAATGGTAAAACAGCATTTTGACTTTATAGTCTGCCGGTGGCAAGTTCCCCGCCGTCCGGTAAGAAATATTTTTTGCGAACAAAGGAGTTCATATGGCTGCATCTTCCGCGATGGTCGTCTTTTCCGGCGGACAGGATTCCACCACCTGCCTGGCCTGGGCGCTGGAGCGTTACGAACGGGTGTATACCATCGGATTTGACTACGGTCAGCGCCACAGTGTTGAGATGGACTGCCGCCTGACCGTACGGGATGCCGTCCGCGCGATGCGGTCTATTTGGAATCAGCGTCTCGCGGAAGACCAGGTGATCAGCATTGAGCTGTTCAAAGAGCTCGGACAAAGCGCTTTGACCCACGATGTGGCCATAGAAATGGATCGCAACGGCTTGCCCACGACATTTGTCCCAGGGCGCAATCTGATTTTTTTGACGGCTGCGGCTGCAGCGGCGTACCGCAAAGGCGTACGGCATCTGGTGCTGGGGGTTTGCGAAACCGACTATTCCGGCTACCCGGACTGCCGCGACGATACAGTCAAAGCCATGCAGCTGGCCCTGAATTGCGGTATGGATACGCGTTTTGTAATCCATACGCCCTTGATGTGGCTGGACAAAGCGCAAACCTGGGAGCTGGCTGCGGACCTTGGGGGCGAGGCCTTTGTGGAGCTGATTCTGGAGCATACGCACACCTGCTACAACGGGGAGCGGGACGTACGGCACGCCTGGGGCTACGGCTGCGGCCAGTGTCCGGCCTGCGAACTGCGTTCCAGGGGCTATGCAACATTTCGCGCTGCTGTCGGGTGATCACTTTGCTCGAGGTTAGCCGCTTGCAAGGTTACATAAAAAATTGTGCCTATGGCGTCATCTTTAGGGCATTCGATGCGGATCTCGCCGCCGAACCCGGCAATGATCTGGCGGCAGATGGCGAGTCCCAGGCCGTAATGGCCTTTTGACCCTTTGCGGCCGCTTTCAACACGGAAAAACCGCTCGAAAATGCGTTCTCGGTATACTTCCGGGATTCCGGGCCCCTGGTCTTTGACGTAGAGAATCACAGTACCGTTTTTTCGGGTTGCCCCGACAAAGATGTTCATTCCATCCGTGCCGTAATTCACGGCGTTTTCCAGCAGATTCACCAGCACTTCGAACAACCCGGCCTTTGTCGCCTGGACAAGAACGGCCTCTTCGGAGAACTCATCAATCACGGTCATTTCCCTGGCTTCCAACGTTTGCGAGAGCGTACGTAGCGCGGCGTCCAGGGTGTCCTGAATAGAAACGGGCTCCAAAGCGTTCTGGATCTGGGCATCCAGCTTGGACAGCGCCAGCAGCTTTGCCACCAGGTTGCCCATATGGTCCGCGTTTTCCAAAATGGTGCGTAGAAATTTTTCCTCGGTTTCCTTGGGCAGGCCGGGTTGGTCGAGCAAGGTCTCGGCATATCCTTTGATACAGGTGACCGGTGTCCGGATTTCGTGCGATATGTTGGCCATGAAGTCCTGGCGGACGCGCTCGAGCCGTTTGAGCTCGGTGATGTCGTGCAGGACAATGACGATTTTGCGGACGCCGCGCGGCGTCTGAAAAAACATGAGTATGGCATGCAGTAGTTTTTTGCCCTGGGTTTGCAGCTGGGTTTCCAGTTTGCCGGACGTCTGGGAGCTGCTTTTCATTTTGTCGGTAAGTTCCTGCAGTTCCGGCTGCATGGTGGCTTCCAGGGGTGTTTTGCCTCTAGCATTGCCCATGTCCGGATAAAAGGTTTCCAGGGCATGGTTCCAGGACTCTATTCTTCCGACTTTGTTGAGGATCATCACGCCGGAGGTAAGGCCGTTGAAAAGCGCCTCCAGCTCGCCTTTTTTTTCTTCCAGCGAGTGTATGTGCTTCTGGATTTGTTCGGCCATGGTGTTGATGGCCTCGGCCAGGGGAGTGAATTCCCTCCCGGGAGCGAGATGCAACCGGTCCTGATAGTCGCCCCTGCCTATCCGTTGGGCTACATGGGTAAAATCGCGTATGGAGCGCCCGAGCCGGCGCGACATGAAAATGCCTATGCCCGACGTGAGGCAGAAGGCCAAGGCCAGCAAGCCGAGCAGATGCGGCATGATATTCGCGTATTTGTCCTGCATCACGGAAAGGGGGATAGCGACGCGCAGCACTCCTGAGGGAATGCCCTGCGTACCGGATACGCGCATTGCCGCGTACAGCAGATATTTGTTCAGTGTCTTGGAAAAACGCTGGCTGGTGCCAGTGCCCTCAGCGAGCGCCTGGATAATCTCCGGACGTGTAGCATGATCGTCGAGTTTTCCAAGCGACGCGTAGGGCACTTGCGAATCCGCGATGACGCGGCCCTGGTCAATGTAAGTAATACGGAACTGCAACCGGTTGCCTATTTCCGACAACCAGTCGTCAAAGTCTTTTGCGGATTGGAATGCATCCCTCTGGCTGATGGACCAATCCAGAGATTTCAGAGCCTGCAGAGCCCGAGTGGTGGCTGCTTCGCTTATATCCTGCCGGACATACCGGCTGAGCAACAGAGCTGTGAGAAAAAAGGCCAGCAGGAGGACTCCCCAGAAGGCCACCAAAAGTTTTGTTGTGAAAGACGTATGCTTCAAGCCGGTTTACATCCAATTAGATTGTTGTGAAGTAATAGAACAATTTATTGCCTTTAGTGTCGATGCAACGTATGTAGTCCCTTTCCAATGAAAACTCAATCGGCAAAACAGGTTGCTACCTCAGGCCCAAGGTTCCTGCA
Organism: Desulfovibrionaceae bacterium; assembly: GCA_963677785.2. Taxonomy (GTDB): domain Bacteria; phylum Desulfobacterota; class Desulfovibrionia; order Desulfovibrionales; family Desulfovibrionaceae. Next base: position 4,088,982 of record CAXXDH010000003.1, read on the forward strand.
AGTGTTGTTGCCCTCAACCGCATGAAGACGCAGCAGAGTGTTCCATGACAATTTATGATTGGTTTCTGATCCTGTCATTATTCGCCGGTTTTATGATGGCTTTCAATCTGGGCGCCAACGACGTGGCCAATTCCATGGCTTCGGCCGTGGGAGCCAAAGCCATCACCGTCCGGCAGGCCGTGATAATAGCAGGGGGGTTGAATTTTCTCGGTGCCGTTTTTTTGGGGTCCAATGTAACGGCTACCATCAAGAAAGGCATTATTGATCCGGCCATGATCACGGATCCTAATATAATGATGATCGGCATGTTCGCAGCCTTGCTTTCGGCAGGCGTGTGGGTGCTGATAGCCACGTTGACGGCGCTGCCCGTATCTTCGACCCATTCCATCGTCGGCAGTTTGCTTGGCTTTGGATTTGTGGCCGGAGGTCCCGGCGTGGTGCATTGGGTAAAAATGGGCGGTATCGTGTTATCCTGGATAATCTCCCCTTTTGTGGGGGCGATTATCGCCTATCTGGTTTTTACGCACATCCGACGACATATTCTTAGCCGCAAGCAGATACTCGCACAAATCAAGAAATGGGCTCCACTCTGGATGGCCTTGACGATGGCTTTGATCGGACTATCCTTTTTTTACAAAACTCCATTCGGAAAAAAATTGGGGCTGGATTGGAAAGAACGTTTGGTTCTCCTGGGCGCGGGCTGTCTGCTGGTCTGGTACATTGGCTCGCTCTGGATAGGCAGAATGATAGGAAATTTGCAGGATAACACCGAAAGCGTTGAACTGGTCTATCGGAAAATGCAGGTGGGAACATCCTGTTATGTGGCCATTTCCCAAGGGGCGAACGACGTGGCCAATGCCATTGGTCCTGTGGCTGCCATTTACATCATTGCCAGGGAGCATGTTTTTGTCGACCAGGCTGGTATTCCTTTTTTTCTTTTGGTATTGGGCGGAGTGGGCATCGCGACGGGAACGGCTCTGCTCGGCTACAGAGTGATGTCCACTGTAGGTGAAAAAATCACCTATCTTTCCAACACGCGTGGTTTTGCCGTGGATTTTGGCGCAGCGACCACCGTTCTTGCCGCATCGAACCTGGGCTTGCCCGTATCCACCACGCACGCGGCCGTGGGGTCAGTTGTCGGTGTGGGCATGGCCGGCGGTTTCAAAGCCGTGGATTTTCGTGTTTTGGGAAAAATTGTCGTGTACTGGGTACTGACGGTGCCGATAGCCGCCTTTACAGCGATCATTTTTTTCGAAATTTTGAAATGGACTTTGCTTTAGTATCTCAGTAACTTACTATCCTACTGATACGAGGGAATTATGTTTTTGCGCATGCCGTTTTTCGGGCTGATCGCCCAGAAATCCCCCATGGAAGGTCTCTCCGAGCATTATCGCAAAATCGCAGAGGGCATGACGCTCATTGAAGAGGCCTTGGAGTGTTATCTTGCCGGTGGTACGGAATGTACGGAATTTGCCGAACTGATAAGCCGGGTCGAGGCCCTGGAAGACGAAGCCGACAAGATCAAACGCAAGATACGCAACCACTTGCCCAGAGGCCTGTTCATGCCAGTGGATAAGACTTTGTTTTTCAATTATACGCGCAGTCAGGACAATATTCTTGATGACGGACAGGAGGCATTGAACTGGTTATACATGCGTTCTATTTCTGTTCCCGATGCCGTCAGCAAACGTCTTGCGCAGTTTGTGCCGGAAGTCATGAAAACCGTGCAGATGTTGGGGCAGGCTTTGGACAGCACCATTGATTTACTCAACGGCAAGCATTTTGACCGTGAACGTACAAAAAGTTGTTTCAGAGATCTGCGAACGCAGCATAAACTCGTATTTCGGAAGAAAAACGAGTTGCTGGGTTTTGTTTACAACCTGGAATCGGACTTTAAGGATTTGTACCAGCTGATTCACTTTGTCAATTGCCTGAACAGCATGAGCCACAATTCCGAATTTTGCGGGGACATGCTGCGCGCCATGATCGCCCGTTGACCAACCAACGTATTCAATTCTTTGTTTTCGAGCAGAAAATGGGGGCTGCACCTTTTCAGGTACACCCCCCATTTTGTTCAATGTGCAGTGCACCAGCTACGCGTGCCGTAGCTTAGGTAGATTGTATGGAACAAATCATCTTTGGTTTTCGAAAAATACGTTTAGCATATCTGCTGCGTCGGGATGTTCCTGCTTTTCACACATTGAGCTGACCGATTTTTTTCGTATGCGATAAATTTTACTCGTAGACTATCCGGGATACCGAAAACTGAAATTTTTGGATCATCATTCTCTTTTGTGTTAGGCTCAGTACGCCTGCAAGGTAGTGCCCTTTCCTGCATAATCCAACACCTTGCGCAAGGCTCAAGCATGTATGAAACACCGTAGTTTAATCACCTGCACGATAAAAGTCGCCTGGTCGGGATTTCCAGATGTGTTGTCCGTAATCGCGCCCATTGGACGGGCATCATTCAGAATTTTTTCCTATGCCCTCGTGATTGTCAATCTGCTCAGCTTCGGAACTTTTCTCTATGCTATCGCCCCGTACACCTCATACTTTTTTTTTAATGACTGGCGATTCTGGAGATATATCAAATATTATCACAAGTATTTCTTTTATTCCGCTTCGTACATCTTTGCGCTTTTGACCAGGCAAAAAGAACTGATAAAGGATGTGCTGCCTCTGACGTCTCCGGCCATGGATGGCCCGGATCCGGATCGATTCCGACTGGTCAAGGACTGGAATTATCCTCCCGATTCCTGCGGAGCATGCAACCGTTGCTGTACATTTGTGGTTCCCTGTTGTTTTCTCGATAAAACCAACAGATGCATATGCTATGGCAGTCTTTTTTGGAGGTATTTCAATTGCGGCAGGTTCCCTTCTTCAGAGGAACTCATAGCGTATTGCGGGTGCGGGAAATTCGAGGCCAGGGACTGATCTGGCCAAGGACTGACCAGGGCGGGTTTCTTAAATGATTTCATAGTGAGGCAGGGCAACAATTCTATCAGGCAAGGTTGGCGGGATAATGATCTGAAGGTGTAATGGGCTAAGTTACGGGGCTTTTTTTCACAAAATACAGCATGGTGGAATTCTGGACAAGCGTAGCGGAAAGAACCGTTGGAAAATGCTCCAATAACAAGAGAAAAGGAATGAATAAGCAATTGTTGAAGCGCCTGGAAGATTTGGTCTCCGCCATTACCCGCGGAGAGTACTCCAAGTGTCGGGATATGGAACGCATGGCGTGCGGAACAGACTGCTCGCAAGACGAAGCCAGATTTTTGGAATCTCTGGGTCTCATGTCGGTAAAGCTGGAAGCAAGAGAGTACGCCATCGAACAACATCTTGAGGAGTTGGAGGCCAGGAACGCGGAATTGCTGAAGGAAAAGAAAAAAAATTCTTTTTTTTCCATGGTGTTCGTCAGTCTTTTCCTGGCCATCAGCCTTTATGTTTTCCTGGTGATTTTAGCTAGAAATCTGGATTGGCAGGTGCATGACTCAGCCAGGATCGTGGAAGCCATTTTCCTTTCAGTGACCCTTCTCATTATAAAAAAGAGTGGACTCTCTTTTGCCGACTTGGGGGTGACTTTCTCCGGTGGGGTTCAGTCCGTACGGTTCATGCTGCCGGGTACGCTTACCGCCATCTTCGCAATGGTGGTCCTCAAAGGCATGCTTATTCTTCTGGAGTTCTGCGGACCGAATGAGCCATTGGTCGTCATGGACAATTTCGATCTGCTGTTTGTTCTATATTTGCCTGTGGCTTTTTTTCAGGAATTCATGGCCAGGGGCGTGATTCAAACTGCTTTTGAATCCGTACTGTCCGGCGCAAACGCCAGATTCTGGGCGATAATGACCTCTTCAGCCCTATTTGGGCTGGTGCATATCCAGCTTTCAGTGGGGGTGGCCTTTGCATCTTTTGTATGCAGCTTGTATTGGGGGTATTTGTACACAAAGAAAAGGAGCCTGGCGGGAGTGGGGCTGTCCCATTTTTTGATTGGGGACATGGCCTATGTGCTGGGTTTTTGGGACTATCTGTATATAATTTAAACTATAATCAGTGGCTGAGGTTTTTTTGCGTTTGAAAAACTGGGTAATAAGCATCCCCATCTGGTTTTCAACCTTATTGTTTACCGTCCTCCTGTACGTGGCCATGCTGGTGGCAGTCCTGTTTACGTTTTTTTTTGATAAAAAACGCAGGATACCGCACTGGCTATGTTTCTGGTGGTCGGATGCGTTGATCGCCTTGAATCCGTACTGGCGGGTGAATGTGACGGGACTTGAGAATATCGCCAGAGGCCGGACCTATGTGATCGTAGCCAACCATCAGTCCATGGCGGATATTGCTTTGCTGTTCCAGACCAGGATGCAGTTCAAATGGGTCGCCAAGGAGTCGCTTTTTCGCGTCCCGATTCTTGGCTGGTGCATGTCCCTGGTGCGGCATGTCCGGCTTGCACGGAACAACCTTTCCAGCATTCGCCACGCATACAAGCAAGCTGAAACATGGGTCGACAAAGGTATTTCAGTTATGTTCTTTCCAGAGGGAACGCGTACGCATACCGGCGCCATGGGCAAGTTTCGTAACGGTGCTTTCAAGCTGGCGTGCGAAAAACAAATTCCGATTTTACCCATTGCCATTGACGGAACCTTTACGGTTATGCCCAGAGGCGGATTGTCGTTCAATCCGGCAGCCGCGATTACCATGACTGTTCTACCGGTCATGGAGCCTGAATATTACGCTGCAACAGGAATCAACAAGTTCAAGCAGGCAGCCTGGGAAAGGATCAACAATACTTTGGTGGAAAGTAATCTTTAATTCACATCCTGCCTTTGCTATTTTTCAGTGCTCAGTTCGTTGTTCCCACCTGACAAATTAGTTTGATACTATATAATGCATAGCTTTAAATACAGAGGAGCAGACAAAAAATCTGCCTGCTCCTCTGCGCGTAATGGGATGGTGGTATTATCGTTTCATGACGCGAATGAAGATGAATTATCTCAATAGGGATAAACTATAGGTTAACGGTATACCATGCCGCCGTCGATGAGCACTGCCTGACCGGTCATATAATCGGAGTCAGGACCAGCCAGATAAGAAACAAATGCGGCCACGTCCGCAGGTACTTCCGGGCGTCCGAGAGCGATGCCGGCGCAATACTCTTTGAACGTGTCTCCCTTTGCCGCACCAGTCACTTTGGAGAAACCGTCGTCAATTTCTCCCCACATGTCCGTGTCTACGACGCCGGGGCAATAAGCGTTGACGGTGATTCCTGCGCTGGCGTATTCGCGGGCTGCTGCCTGGGTCAGTCCGCGTACGGCAAATTTTGTTGCGCTGTAGAGTCCGATCATTGCGAAACCATCATGGCCGGCGATCGAAGAGGCGCTGATGATTTTGCCCTTTTGTTTCCGGGCCAGAAACTTGGCGGCAGCGGCCTGAATGCCCCAAACCACGCCGTTTACGTTGATTTTGAAAATCTTTTCCACTTCTTCCGGGGTTACGTCCGCCAAGGCCTTTACCTGAGCAATGCCGGCGTTGTTGACCATTATGTCAAACCCGCCAAGTTCTTTTTCCGCATGATCAATTGCAGCGTACACCTGGTCGCGGTCACTGATATCGGCGACAAAGGTTGTGGCTTTACGTCCGAGGCCCTCAATCTCCTTGGCAACAGCTTGAAGCTTATCCTGCTTAAGATCGACAAGAGCTATGTCGGCTCCGTCCTGGGCAAGTCGTAATGCTATGCCCCGTCCAATACCCTGGGCGGAACCGGTAACCAGCGCGACTTTTCCTGAAATGGACATGGTGTATCTCCTTTGAAGTGCTTGGTTATCTTCGCGTCATGAATCAATACTGCCAGCTATTTACTCTGAAATACGATTAAGAATCTCTGTCAGATAGTCATAGCGAAGTAGCATCGCTAATTATTCCAAGTTAAAAGCAAGTGTTGTGCCATGCAGTATAATCTGAAGTTGCTATTTTATTGTCTATTCTTACAGTTTAGGATAATTAGTTATTTTGTGTTGCGGTAGCTTTTATGAAGATCAATGTTACGACAGTAAAAAAGAATAATTTGTTGAACTGTTTTTTACAGTCGCAAAAAATTTGCGTCGATGGCGAACACGACTCAAGCGGCTGCTGGTATAAAATCCGCTGTGATGTCTCTATGAACGGGCAGTGTGTTCTATTGATGAACACTGTGGTGAAAACGAACAGAGTCACGTGGTTGTCGTTTATGGCTGATTGGGCTTGGAAGTGAGAAAAATGCCGACAAAGAAAGGCCGGCTATACGCGTCCTTTGATTGAGAACGCCATGCCGGCCTATTCGAGGGGATGTCCGGTTGTTTGCCGGACCATGATGTTTAGAGCAGATCGTCCTGCATACGCACAGCACAGAATTTCCCGCACATGGCGCATTCTTTCTGGTTGCTGAACTGCTCGCGTCGTGCGCGCACCAAGGCCGGATCCAAAGACAGCTGGGTCATTGCGTCCCAATCCAGGGCTTTTCGTGCCTTGGACATTTCCAGATTGCGTGAAACAGCTTCGGCCCGTCCTTGAGCTGTTTCCGCAGCCTGGGCCGCGATACGTGAGGCCATTACGCCCTGGTACACGTCGTCGGCGCACGGCAGAGTCAGATGTTCGGCCGGGGTGACGTAACAGAGGAAATCAGCCCCGTAAAAACCGGCCAAAGCTCCGCCTATAGCCGCGCCGATATGGTCGTAGCCCGGTGCACAATCAATGGTAAGAGGTCCGAGAACGTAGAGGGGGGCGCCGCCGGTAAGACGTTTGATGCCTTGAATCTGGGCCTGGACAAGGTGAAGAGGCACATGGCCGGGGCCTTCGATCATCACCTGTACGCCATTATCACGGGCTCTGCGGGCCAATTCGCCAAGTACGATGACTTCTTCCCACTGCGCACCGTCGCCGGCATCCACTCCAGCACCAGGCCGCAGGCCGTCTCCCAGGCTGAGCACAACATTATGCGCTTGAGCGATATCCAGGATATCTCCATAACGCGTATAAAAGGGATTCTCACGCCCGTTTTTGCGAATCCAGCGCGCCAAAATGGAGCCCCCGCGGGAAACGATACCCATTACCCGGCCTTCCTCGTTGGTCAGGTCGACGACACGTTCGGTAACACCGCAATGCACGGTCATGAAATCCACGCCTTGTTGCGCTTCTTTTTCAATTTCTTCCAGGATTTCATTTTCGGTCAGCCCAGCAGGGTCCTCCTCAGCCGCAATGTACCGTTGGGCAGCTGAGTATATGGGAACTGTGCCCAAAGGCAGTGGGGTGGAAGTCAGCATTTTCGTGCGGATAGCATCCAGGTCTCCAGCTGTGGACAGATCCATGACTGTGGTGGCTCCGGCGTCCTCGCTCATCCGCAGTTTTTTCTGTTCATGCTCGGGGTCGTTCAGAAAAGGAGAAGTCCCGATGTTTGCGTTTACTTTGATCGTTGCGGGTTGCCCGATTAAAGTCGGCCGAACAGTTTTGTGTCCTGGATTTGCCAGCACGACCATGGTGCCAGTTGCAACAGCATCGGCGACAGTCTCCGGATCCAGTCCTTCGTCGGCAGCCACAGAGGCCAGATGCTGGTCAAGAATCTTTGCAATAGTTGGGTTTTTTTTGATAATCGACATATGATTCCTTTTGGGTCTGCGAATGGTTTGCCGAGTCGGCCCGCCTATGGGCCTCGTGTTTCAATAAGCAACAATTATGCCTGCAGCTGCGTTATTTTGTTAATAAAAAAGATGTCCTTCAAACAGGCCATCGGAATAAAAAAGATGGGTGCGGTGTATACTCATATTTGCTGAGAATTATTTGATGATGACGTCTTTGGGGCAGCGGGCAATGCATATTTATTGTTAATTCTTCGGTAATCATGGTAATAGTTGTAGTAATGGGGCAACGTACCAAGCTTAATCAGTAATCCTGGATAATCGCATCAAGTTTGGTGATGGTGGGAATATGATACGGCATTATTTTGCGGGCCGTGAATTCCTGCTGCAGTGGAAAAGGATGGTTGTAACAAACACCCACGGGCGCGCTCGTGAGACATTCAGAACGCGCCCGTGGAACTTCAAAGGTGGCAAGACAACATATTTTACTTTATTGCCGTTGTGGCAATAACTTCTATTACTTTCTGAAGAAATTCAGACGCTTTTTCAGAAAGGGCAAGTTACTCTATGACTTGACGATAATTTTGATATTTTCGTCTTTGTTGTTGATCAATTCCAAAAAGCCTTTTTTGACGATATCATCCAGTTCGATTTTTCCAGTGATCATGGGGTCGGCTTTGATCTGGCCTGTAGCCAGCAGTCTGGAAACGCCGATGAAGTCATCCAGCGTATAGGCCAGCGTACCGATAACGCGTTTGTCCGTGCCGCTCAGGGTGAAAAAGTTGAAAGAGCTGGGCTCTTCGAAGATCCCCACGATAATTGCGCGACCGGCATTCCGAATTACATCAATGGCCAGCGGACCAGTAAACTTGTTGCCCACACATTCGAAAGATACGTCAGCGCCGGATCCGTTGGTCAGGGCTTTGATTTCCGCAACCGGGTCGCATTCCTTTGGGTTGAGAACCAGGTCGGCTCCGCATTCTTTGGCTTTTTCTGTCCGGGCTTTGGACATTTCCAATACGATGACTTTGCCCGCACCAGCTGCCTTTGCAGCCATCAGCGTTCCCAGGCCAATGGTGCCGGCGCCGATGATGACGACGATCTCACCAAGAATGGAACCTGCTTCACGAACGGCCTTGAAACCTGTAGCCAGAGGTTCGATCAGTGCTCCTGCCTCGGGAGTAACACCTTCGGGCAACACAAAGCACAACTCCGCAGGAACGTTTACGTATTTTGCGAATGCGCCGTCGTTCATCAAACCGGTAAAAGCGAGTTTTTCACACACATTATAGCGTCCGGCACGGCAGGTGACGCATTCGCCGCAGTGCTGGCAAGCATCTGGTGCGACCAGATCTCCAACCCGCACGTTGGTGACTCCCTCGCCTACCTCTACAATAGTTCCGGTGAACTCATGCCCCAGGATAACGCTTCCCTGCTTTCCGGTCAGGGGGTGAGGCGCGTCAAAGGGAATGAAAATCGGACCCGCGATGTATTCATGCAGATCCGATCCACAAATACCACACCATTCGACCTTAATTTTAACCCATCCAGCAGGTGGAAACGAAGGAACGGGAACGGTTTCTACACGTACATCCTCTTTGCCATGCCAAACAGCGGCTTTCATTGTTTCGCTCATAAGGGTACTCTCTTTGGTTTTGTGGGTTGTGATAGTAACTATGGTCGCTACCAACGAGATGGTGAACTCGCCGATACTTGCACCGGACGTGCCAAAGGAAAAATTGCAAGCCATTGCGGGCCGCAGAGGTTATTTGTTGTATAATAGCTTGTAATGTTAATAAATTATTTCAAGCAACTGGTTGAATGCAGTAGAGGCGTGAGGGGTCTTTCTGGATGCGAGTCAGTTTGTCCTGTTTCTGTGTTCAGTATTCGAACATGTTGAGAGTGATTGTTCGCTTTCAGAGCAGGATTGTATCAACGGATATAATTATGATTTTGCCGCGCAAGAGATTGTATCATTGTATAGAGCTCCTGGATTTTGAAATAACTTGTGTAACTGGCAGGAGTTAGTGATGATCTCAACTAATAGGAAAATACAGGACTTGTAGTTTAACAATATAGTAAAGATACATTACTATAAATTCATGATGACAAAGGAAGTGGAAAAGTTGCAGAGCTAATTATCTCAATTTTAAAAAGGTTATATGTAATACATAATTCAAGCTGGTTGTGTGAATGGTGCAAAATACGAAAACAAGAAAAACGTGTGGTATATTTTTTGCTTTATTTCTAAGTCAATCATTTGATTTTTTAGGCTGTTATCTGATTTTTAGAGAAGAGGGGCCGGTTGATTGTCGCAGGATGGCCCGTATTTTAAGCCTTGACTCGTATCTCGTCGTTTTCGTTTCCAGTCAGTCCTGATTCAAAAAGGACAAAGCTTTCAACAAGTATTCTTACAGGCACTCTGGTGTTTCAGTTGTTCGTTTTAGTGGAGGCTGTTCCTGAACAGTAAAAAAGGAGAAAGGAATATGAAGCCGTTATTTACGCAGACGACACAAGTTGGAGTAGTTGTAAAAGATCTAGATAAGACTTTGGAGACATATGTACAAAAGTATGGCATTGGCCCATGGAAAGTTTATACATTTAATAAAGATACCGTTGATGATTTGTATATCGGCAACGATTCTGCTGATTATAATATGAAACTTGCACTCTGCATGGTAGGAAATACAATGTGGGAACTTATCCAACCAATTAGTGATAACACTGATTATGTACGATTCCTCAACGAGCATGGTGAAGGGATACATCATATCGCCATTGGAGTCGAAAGTGTTGATGATTATTTTACATTCTGCAAGGATAATGGATTATATCCTATTCAGGGTGGTTCCTGGAAATGTGTAGGTGGAAAATTTTTGTATGACTATCGTGATACAAGAGAAGATCTTAAAATAATAATGGAGCTGCATGGACCTGATGCGGGCATTGAACTGCCTGAACCTGATTACGAATATCCCGCAGGCCCCATGCCGCGTAAGCCCGTTTTTACGGATGTTCTGCAAATCGGCATCATCTGTAAGGATTTGGAAAGCACCATTAAGACGTATACTGATAAATATGGTGTCGGTCCCTGGAATAAATACCGTTTTGACAAAGATACGGTGGCTGACCTGAGACGTTTCGGAAAACCTGAAGAATATGCGATGGATTTGGCTCTGGCTCAGATTGGCAATGTGCAGTGGGAATTGATTCAACCTCTGGATGATAAAAGCGATTATGCCATTTTTCTCAAAGAACATGGCGAGGGCGTGCATCATGTAGCCCTCGCGACAGACGGCTATGAGAGTGCTGTGAAATTCTGTGAAGAAAATGGACTTAAACAGATACAGTACGGCTACTGGAACAGTAATTTTCGTTATGATTACCGAGACACCCGTGACGATCTCAAGTGCATCGCCGAACTGTATGGTCCGGATTCTAGCTTTGATTGGCCTAAACCTCTGGCAGTATATGAAGTTTCCCGCTAATTTACTTACAATGTTCTAATGGGATGAGAACTCCTTCCTTAAAAAAGAGGGGTTCTCTTTTTTTGACTATTCTTTGAGATAATGATATATTGCTAACTTATAATTTGTTATGACGAGTACAAGTTGTTTTGACATTGCAATCCTATTTTTTAGCAATGCCATAAAATTTTTTATAATGCTTCAATTTTGATTTACAATTTTGAAATATAATTTTTTTGTTGTAGATTTGTTATCAATAATGACAAATATAATTATATTTTAATAAAATGGAATAATATTTGAATATAGTTATGTAGTTCAAATATTTTTTCCGAATAGTTTTTTGCAAGCTATTTTTTGTTGCTAACTAGAATAAAATACAGAGGAGGTGAGCAAAGAGAAAACGAAAAGTTAAATGGTAGTGGCAGATAATGACAGTCAAAACTGAATATATCATTCAATCCGGCTATCATTAGCCACCAATGCAACGGTTTTGGAATACACTTCAATAAAAGGGGAATTCATGACTGCATTGAGCATCAATACGCTTCTGATCTGCTTTGGCGGAGGTATCGTGGGCGCTGCCCTCGGTGGACTCCTTTCCTTTATTATCTGCGCCTTGATCGTATTGGGCGGTTGTTTGGTCACACTACAAGGCGGTTCTGATTATCTGTTGCTACAGGTAGGGCTCGGGTCGATATTCGGTCCTCATGTAGGTGGTTTTGCCGCCGGTGTCGCCGCCTCCACATATGCCGCCGGAATTCGTAAGAACCATCCTACTGGAGCAGCCAAGGATATTCTGTCCCCCTTAATGGGTACGTCCTGGGATGTGCTGCTTGTGGGGGGAGTGTTCGCCCTTTTCGGACATCTGTTTGTTACACTTTTTGGTCCCCTCCCTATTGTCAAAGATTTTGACGTATTAGGGCTTACAGTCGCTGTATCTGCCATGGTCGCCCGGCTACTCTTTCAGAAGGAAATGCCTTGGGGTAATCCGGCTTCCATCAAAGAACATGGATATCTTGGTACGAATAACTTTACGCTTTCCTGGATTCCATGGGCTCTGCCGTTGCCCAAATTAATGGTGTTCAGCCTTGGTGGTGGGCTGCTGTCGACGGCTCTTGCAGCCAGCGCCCAATCCGCCATGGCCCCCCTGGTGGCCGATGGGAGCATTTCTCCCACAGGCGCTGTGGTTGTCCCCTTGATTTTCGGCTGGGCTGTGGCTGGTGTCAGCTTGATCGGTCTGCAACTAGGCACGGGAAGCGTGCAGCAAATGCCGGCCTGGCATTGCCAGTCCATTCTCGCAGCTTTGGCGTTTCTGCATTTTGGTTCCGTACCGCTTGCCGCCCTTGTCGCCGTTTTAGCCGGACTGCTGCAGGAACTTATGGCCCGGATGTTTTGGAACCATGGCAGCAACCATATTGATCCGCCGGCATGTGCGATTACCATAGGAACCTTTATTTTAAATTCACTTAAATAATCCGTACCCTGGTCGCTTGTAGTTTTTCTTACAGGCGCCAAAGAAAGGGAAGAATCTTCCGGAGTCCTGATAATGTAATGGGCTCCGGATTTTTTTGTGATCGTGTACGGATGACAATAGTGGTTTGTACATTTTTAGTAGAATGCTATTTATTTTAAAATAGTAGAAATTTGAGTTGCTTATTTCCTGTTCAGAAGATTTTTCGACCGAGCCTCTTGTGGTTTTCTCTGCTACTTGCGTATGATGAATGGTAATTACGCATGAAATCAAGGGAGGACTTATGAGTGCTTCGGCAAGAGATATCATTCTTCATTACAAACCGGATTTTCCCCGTCGGCACTGTGGAAAATTGTATGAAGATACGTCTGATTTTATGCGTATCGAGTACGGAGATGTGATTATATTGGATGGACAGCATTACCTGATGCTGCGTAACGAGGGAGAAAGAAAATTCGGACTTGAAGACCCGAAATTTTGGGTCAAGCGCTGCAAAGCGTTGGAGCGGGATGAATCGGTCATTTTGAAGTTGGTTTTTCACGAGGATTTTACTGAAAAAATCGGCGGCATCCCGGTCCGCAGTTACCGAAGTGAACACAAGGAGGCCCGGATTCTTGATCTGGTCAAAGGGGATGCGCGTTTCATGCAGGGGGTTTCCCGCGAAGATGTGCAGGGAAATCTGGTTCGGGTTCTTGATCTGATACGGGGCAAACGTCTGGATTTGATGATTGATGATATAGAACTCGGGCATGAAGCCTACTTTCATGAGCGTATGCCTGAAATTTTGAACAAATTTATTGAATGCTGTCAGGCTATTGCCTATTTGCACAAGCATAATGAAAAACATGGCGATATCCGCAGCGATCATATCTGGGTGGAGAGCGGTACGCAGGCCTTTCGCTGGATTGATTTCGATTATACCTACGACTTTCGGACAAACCCCTGGGGGCTGGACCTGTTCGGCCTGGGCAATATTTTACTTTTTATTGTGGGTAAAGGACTGCATACGGCACATGACGTATCCCTGGGAAAATATGGCGAAGCCTGTCTGAACCAAGATGATTTCGGCCTTATTTTTCGCAGCAGGATACTCAATATGCGTAAATTGTTTCCCTATGTGCCCGTCGCTCTGAACAATGTCCTCATGCATTTTTCGCAAGGTTCATCGGTTTTTTATGATACTGTGGACGAACTTGTCGACGATTTGCGCCCGTGTCTGGACGTATTGAATGGTGCGCACAGCAAAGAAAAGAATGAGAGGTCCGTATGAATAATGCCAAGGTATTGATTGCCGCGGATGCATCCGAGGCGTCCTTGAGGGCGGTGATATACACGGGAGATCTATTGGGGAAATTTCGTCCCGACTGTGAGGTGTGTCTGTTATACGTGGAAAGCCTTCCCGAAGCGGACATGTTTCCCGATGAGGAAAAATGGAAAGAAAATTGCCATGAATTGCGGAATACAATGCAGGAGTTTTTGAGCCGGGCCAAACAGGCGCTGATAGACCGCGGTATTTCCGCATCCGCCATTGAAAGCAAATACGTGGTCAACTGCCATTCGCCTTTTCATGAAGATGCCGTATCCTATTGCAGTATCGGTTTGAATATTGCGCAAGACATCTTGAATGTGCAGCGGGAAGGGGGGTTCGGCACCATCGCCATGGGGCGCCGGCATATTTCCAAAGCCGAAGAATTTCTCTTCGGCAGTGTGTCTAATAAAATTATTCATGAAGCTCGCGATTGCGCTGTCTGGGTCGTCGAATGATCTCCCGGCAGCTCTATGAGGTAGGGCGATGACTGCCGATGTAAAGCGTTTGACCGAGCATTTTGCTCCGCAGCTGCAGCTGCGCCGTTACGGGCGTATCGTTGAAGATGTCACTGAATTTATGAACATTGACCACGGTGACGTCATTTTGTTGGAGGGCGAGCATTTTCTTGTTTTTAATGACGCACGGGAGCGTGGATTCGGGTATACGGACGCCAAACACTGGGTAAAGCGCTGCCGTGCCCTCGAAACCGGCGAACAAAGAATCCTGAAACTCTGTTTTCACGAATCTTTTACGCTGAAAAAAGGGATGCTGCAGATAACCTGCTACCGGAGTCCGCAAAAGGAATCGCGGATTCTGGATCTCGTACGAAGTGATCTTCGTTTTATGCAGGGGCGAACACTGACCGACATCAAGGGAAACCCCGTGCGGATTGTGGAAATCATCCATGGCGGGCGGCTTGATATGCGTGTGGCGGCTTTGGACATGGGACATGAGCAGTATTTTTATCAGGAATATCCGCAAATTTTGAAGCTCTTCCTTGATGCCTGCCGTGCTTTGGCGGATTTGCATGCCAAAGGCGAGCGCCATGGCGATGTCTGGCGGGATCATCTGCGGTTTAACCCCGAAACCGGCGGATTGTGCTGGATTGATTTTGATTACGCCTATGAGCTGAGCGTAAATCCCTTTGGTCTTGATATTTTCGGGTTGGGAGAAATCCTTGTGTTTCTTACCGGCAAGGGCACGTACGGAGCGGACCAGCTTTTTGATTTCCCCGAAGAACGGGATATTGCCACCCGCTTGCGGCAAGAGGATTTTTCATTGCTGCACAAAAATCTGCTGGTCAATTTAAAAAGTATGTACCCTTATATTCCGGAAGAGTTGAACCGGGTTCTTCTCCATTTTTCGCAGGGAGCGGAAGTGGGGTACGAAACAGTAGGCGAGTTGCTGGACGAGCTGGAGCCTTGCCTGGCTCTGGTGCAGCAACTCGCAGGGTAGGTTCTGTTTCTTTGGACAGTATTATTATCCTGATGCCGTAAGTCGTATTTCGGCGTGTTACGCAGTCAGTTCCGCGTGTTCTTCCGTTTTGTGCGCCAATGGGACGTATTCGTTGGTATCCTGGCCGCATTCCTGTCTCAATTCATTTATGAGGTCGCGTAGTTCACTTGCCAGCTGCATAAGGTCCGAGGTGGCGTCATCGGATTTTTCCATAAGCGTTGCCATTTCTCCGGCAACGCTATTTACCACAGACGTAGCTACTGTAATCTGTTCGGACGAGGTGGATTGTTGTTCCACAGCCGTTGCAATATTGCGTACCTGGGATGCGGACTCCTCAATCAAGTCTACTATTTCCTGAAGTGAGGAACCAGCCTCTTCAGCAAGTTTTGTACTGCCAGATACGGCTTCTTCGGCCCGCTCCATACCTATTACATTCTCATCTGCGCTGTTTTGAATGGCGTATATTGCCTGCTCCACGTCTTTGGTGGCGTTCATGGTTTTTTCGGCCAGTTTGCGTACTTCGTCAGCGACAACGGCAAATCCGCGACCAGCGTCTCCGGCTCTGGCGGCTTCGATGGCCGCGTTCAAGGCCAATAAATTGGTCTGGTCGGCTATGTCGTTGATTACCGTCATTATTTCATTGATGGAACTGGCTTGTGTGCTTAACGTGGTGAGACTGCTCTTCAACAAATCGGTTTGCGAACGGACTTTGAAAATAGCCTCAATAGCTCCTTGCACGACATCGGCGCCTTTATGCGCAGTCCCCATTACCTCGTCGGCATTCAGTGCTGCCAGGGAGCTGCTGCTGGCCACCGCCTGAATGGAAGTGCCCATTTCTCTCAATGACAGGGAAGATTCCGACGTACGACGCTGCAACTCTCCGGCTTGCGTACTGGCATCTGAGATTTGGGTTGCAATGATGTTGGAGGTCTGGACAAGGTTGGAGACAATACGCTCCAGCGCATGTACGGCTTCAAGCATGCCTTCCCTGCGGGCGGATTCGGCCTTTTCCTGCGCTTTCTGCAAGGAATCCAGCGCTGCTTTCGCGTTTTGAGCCTCCGTCTCTGCGCGGTTTGTGGCTGTTGCTATTTCCTTAGTGTTGTCTTCGAAAACATCAAGCAGTTCATTGAAGCAGCGGGCGAGATCTCCAAGCTCATCGCCACCTTTTCTGCGAATGCGATGCAGGGTTTTATTCGAGCCGAAGGCAATGGCAGCGCACGCGTTTCCTATATCGCCAATGATCCGGCGAATGGGAAGTACCACCTGGCTTACACTCATCACGACAAACAGGATTGATACGAGCACAGCAACCAGAGACAAGGCCCCCATGCGTTTGGTTGCCGCGTCTTGCAAGGCAATAAAACGGGCAGTTGCTTCCTGCCTGATGGTCGTTACAATTGTCCGCAATTCCACCTGCGATTCCGTCATTTCCCGCATGGAGATTTTCATTTTTCCTGTCAGCGTGAAATAGTTTTGGAAAGCTTCCAGATATTGTTTGGTCAGAGCGGTAATCTGATCGAATAATTTTGATTCACGGCCCGCCGGAAAAGCTGCGGAGAGTTGAGAGAGCGTTTCTCCCATGCTGGCGTTATCATTCAGTCCGAGTAATTTTTCCATTTCAAGAATAAGCCCCTTTCCACTGGCTTCATCTTTGTAAAGAATGAAATCTTTGGCCATTTCCTGAAAACTCAATGGTTTGTTCAGCATGATTGCCGCAATCTGTTTTTGTTTGGTCAAAGTCTTCATTTGTTCCATACGTTTCAGCAATTGCAGTGAGAATTTTTTATCATCAGCAAAAGGGTCGAAACTGTGGGATTGGACGGCATCTTTTATGGATTGTATTTGTTTGTTTAATTTTCGGGTTCTTCGATCAATGGCTTTATCAAGGGATTGCGCTTTGGCCAGAAGGCCCACGGAAGCTTTTCGCAGTCCTTTTACCATTGTCACGCTCATTTCGAAATTATGTTGATATGCTCCAAAACTCGCGTCGAATTTTTCAAACGCCGCTTTGTACTGGTTCAATGTTTTAGACTCTATCGAACTATTGGGCTGGGAGCTGAAAGAATCAATGGCGGAAAAAAAATCTGCTCGAAGTTGCTGGTATTGCACAAGCGGCGAGTGTGACTTGTTGGTTGAAGCAGCCATTGCCAGCTCCTCGCGATGGACGAGCCAATCATAGGCAGCAAACTGTGCTTTTTGTCCCAGTTCCAGGACGGCTTCAAAGGCCGATCGTTCTCTCAGGGTGTTGGAAAGTGAATGCAAAGAATAATGAGCCATTCCACCAAGTGCCAGCGCACAGCAGAGCAATACGGCAAAAGCCCCACCGAGCTTGTGAGCGAGTTTAATCCGAAGTCGCATATTTCAACTCCATTTCAAAATTACAGTTGGATTAGAAATGAAAGTAATAATCATTATCAAGTTAATTTTGATAGTATATTTTTTGAAAGGCAGCAAGGGCAATTCTGACAGCAGGAATTAGAAATTCGTCCTTAATTCGGTGAAGATGGCTACGTTCTTATTTCCGCGGAAATACGGAGATAGCTTGATAGGGAAATTCAGATACAGAGTGGGGTGTGTCTCGCACCTGAAATCTTCAAAAGCGCAGATAGTAATATAGCACTCCCAAAAATAGAAGTTCGCAACTCTCAGGCGAAGCGGGGTGGCAATACTAACTCCTGGAGAGTGTTTGGAGTTGCTTGTACTGACACCCCGCTTGGTTACAGAGCGTCAAAAACGTTCGAATCCATCTCCTTCAGAGCTTTCGTTCAAATCCAGGTGCAGATGTGTTTTTTTAGAAGCCGTTTGAAAGCCGATGGATTCGCCTTGTTTTACCCGTGTATGTGTTCTTCCGGAAAGTGAAGGCGTAATCTTTTGAGGAGCTTCGCTTAACTTAAAAAAAGAAATAGTTTGCTGCAATTGTTCGGCCTGTGCTGACAGTTCTTCCGCAGTGGAAGCGGTTTGCTCGGATGCGGAAGCATTTTGCTGGACCACAGAATCAAGCTGCTGAATGGCCTTGTTGATTTGAGAGGCTCCCTGGCCCTGTTCATTGCTGGAGGCGGTAATCTCTTGCACCAGCTCCGCTGTACGCTGAATGTCCGGGACGAGTTTTTTGAGGATCTCACCTGCTTTTTCGGCTACGGCTACGCTGTTGGAAGAAAGCAGAGCAATCTGACTGGCGGCAACGCCGCTGTGCTCCGCCAACTTGCGAACTTCCGCTGCAACCACAGCAAAGCCCTTGCCGTGTTCTCCGGCTCTGGCGGCTTCGATGGCGGCATTGAGAGCCAATAAGTTAGTTTGCCGGGCAATTTCTTCGATAATTGATATTTTTTCAGCGATTTCTTTCATGGCGGAGACCGTATCCGCTACTGCTTTACCCCCGGCCAGGGCATCTTCCGCAGCCTGAGTGGCGATTTTTTCGGTTTCAAGTGCGTTGTCGGCATTTTGGGTGATGTTGGAGGTCATTTCTTCTACAGAAGAAGAAATTTCCTCCACGGAAGCTGCCTGTTCAGAGGCTCCTTCGGACAAGGTTTCTGAGGAAGCGGATAATTCCTCACTACCGCTGGCAACGTGTTCTCCTGCTTTCTGAATTTTCTGGATCACGGTTCGCAGTTTCGCATTCATTGCCTTGAGTGCGAAAATCAAGCGCCCGACTTCATCCCGTTGGTCAATGGCAAGCTCTGCCGTCAAGTCACCCGCTGCTATTTTGTTCGCGAAATTAACTCCTGCGCGCATGGGGCCGATGATACCCCGGGCAATGATAACAGCAAGAAGCAGCCCGCAAGGTAATGCGATAAGACCAAGCATAATGACTCCGGAGCGTGTCTCAGAAGCGGCTTCGAGCATTTGTGTATCGGTCATTATTGTCGATGCTACGACTTTTTCAGATTGACTAAGAATTTTTTGCACAGCCTGCAGCGCCGGCTGCGTTTCTTGAGAATATATTGCCAAGGCCTTTTTTTGCTCGTTGATTTGAGATTTAGTCCAGGAGATTAACGTATTGATATGTTTCAATGTCTCATTCAAGTATTTCTGCGTATTTTCATTAAAAAATGTAAGTGCCTCTCCATGCTTGCCTTCATGCAGAAGTAAATTAATTGATTTGGCGCTTTCATGTAATTGCTTGTGAGGTTCAAATATTGGGAGTACGTGCGTCTTGAAATCAGGGTTGCTCTCCATCTTTTTTTGAACTTGTTCCGAGTAGAGCCATTTTCCAAGATTACACGTATGATAATCAAGCGAAGCGTTCACAGAGTCTGCATGAGGATCGAGAAAGGAATTTAATATGGCATTTTTCCATTGCAAATGATCTGTTTTTCTGGCTTCCAAATCAGCCATCAATTCAGGATCTGCCTGGACATAGGCTTTTTTTATTTTCGCCGCACTTTCATGAAGCGTCGTATGCGCTTGCTCAATTTTATTAAGAACGGGTCCGAGTTCCGGCACAAGTAACTCTGCCTGTTTACGTCCCTGGCCGTAATACCATTGTCCGAAGCCGCATTGGTGAGGATCCATTTGAACATCCAACGTATTGACTGTATGGTCAGTGAGAAAGCTGTTTACTTTTTGCGCCCAGTTCAAATGATCTACTATACGTTGTACAAATGCGGCCTTGAGTTTGTTGCCGTCAATAACTTCCCCTGCATTGGAAACAATATTCCCAATACCGACGATAGCCCAAACTGTTATGCCGCCGAGTAAAAGGAGTGTAACACCAAAACCGACAAAGAATTTTCCCTTAAGGCTGACGTCTTTCCAGCGCATAGTGCTACCCTCTTGTAAAAAATCTAAAAAGTAATATAAAATACAATAAAATATACGATAACAATACGTTGAGGTTGCTGCGATGCGTGATGAACTTTGCAGCATTTGCACTTTAAAAAAATAGAAGGATGTTGTTGTTATTATTACATACTGGCAGGAATAATGTCAAAAAAATAAAAAAAGGACTCTCTCGAATGAAGGGCAGTCTTCGGATACAATGAGAGCGCTCTGGCAGGTAAGACTTTTATTGGACAGGGTGGGTAACTGGGGTTTTGCGATCTGGATTATTCGCATAAAAAAAACCGACCGAAGCCGGTTTGATTTTTTTTGTGGAGCGGGAAACGAGATTTGAACTCGCGACTTCAACCTTGGCAAGGTTGCACTCTACCACTGAGTTATTCCCGCTCAATAAAGCGAAAGACTTATTTGGAGGCGGCATCCGGATTTGAACCGGAGAATGGAGGTTTTGCAGACCTCTGCCTTACCACTTGGCTATGCCGCCTTTTTTTGTGGAGCGGGAAACGAGATTTGAACTCGCGACTTCAACCTTGGCAAGGTTGCACTCTACCACTGAGTTATTCCCGCCCAACGAGAAAAAAGTTTTTACGCCCAACCCCTCTTGCTGTCAAGCAATGGAGCGAAAAAAATTTAAAAAATCTCCAAAAAATGTAAGTTTTAAAAAATTATTGTTCAATTTTAATTAGTTACGTGTGGAGGTAAAATCCACTAAATTGAAAATACGGTATTTTCAGATTGAGTAAGTGCTCCCCAAGTCCCGGCAAGAAAGTAGGATGCTTGAGAGAATCAGTCGTCTCCGCTGGAACACCTGCCTGAAATTTTTTTTCTTCGTGCGCGAAAAAAATCTGACAGCAGCCTGCCGCATTCCTCTGCCCGGATTCCGTATTGAATGCTCACCTTGTGGTTATGAAACAGAAATCCCAGGCTGTTGCATTGGGAAATGATCGCACCGGATTTGGGGTCCGAAGCTCCGAAGACAAGGCCTCCAATCCGGGCGTGCACCAAAGCGCCGGCGCACATCAGACAAGGTTCAAGAGTCACAACCAAAGTCGTGTTGCACAAACGATAATTTTTCAGGGCGGCACCGGCCTGGCGAAGACATTGAATTTCGGCATGCGCGGTCGGATCATTCAAAGTGATCGGACCATTATGAGCTTGCGAAAGAATGGCGCCGTTCTGATCAATAAGAACGGCGCCGATGGGAACCTCGTTTTCCAGCGCAGCTGATCGAGCCTGGTCGAGAGCCAGGGCCATGATGTCTTCCCAACACTGCCAGCCGTTCGGAAGGGGTGGAGGCAGAAGCATGGAGGTACTGCGACGATTAAGCCGATTTCAGATGGCGTACGCCGTTGGCAAGCAGTTCTATGCCGAGAGTAGCCTGTTCGCCTCGCGTCCAGCCCGGATGATTGGTTGGGTCGTTATACGCTTCCGGGTGGGGCATAAGGCCGAGAATCCGCCCGCTCGGATCCGTAAGACCGGCAATGCCATTGGGGGAACCGTTGGGATTGTAGGGGTAGCGCATGGTGTATTCGGCGCTGTCGGAATCCGTCGGCTCAGCGTACCGCAAGGCGATGCAATTGGCTTGTTCGAGTTCTTGCAGTAAAGCAGAGTCTTTGGGCACCAGCTTGCCTTCGCCATGACGTACGGGCAGATATATTGTATCGAGTCCTTTGGTGAAAATACACGGGCTGTCGGGATTGGCTTTGAGCCAGACCCAACGGTCTTCAAAGCGGGCGGAATCATTATTGCTCAGAGAAACCATCCGTTCGAAATACTTGCCTCCCAGAGCTGGAAGCAAGCCCAGCTTGACCAGGAGTTGAAAGCCGTTGCAGATGCCTAAAATAATGCCGCCGGCGTTGAGAAAATTTTCCAGCTGTTCAAGCAGGGGGGTGCCGCCGCTGTCTGTTGCAAAACGCCAGCGTAGGGCCGCAGCCTGTGCTGCTCCCAGGTCATCGCCGTCAAGAAAACCGCCGGGAAAAATAAGAAAATTGTAATCCGTCAGCTGCGTACGACCTGCAACCAGGTCGGAAAAAAAGACAATGTCGGCCTGATCGGCGCCAGCCTGCCGGGCCGCATGAGCCGATTCAACTTCACAGTTGGTGCCATAACCGGTAATGACGAGTGCTTTTACTCGCGCCATGGAGTCCTCCGGTTGGGAGTGATTCTTAAAAAGCTCTTGACGAGCCTTTGCATCTCAGGAAAAAGTACAGACAAAACATCAAAAAGCGCTCTCAAGAGAGCGATCAACTTGTTGCACGGTATAAAAAAACTACGCAACGCGTTATGCCCGTTAACAATGGTTTTGGTCAACCTTCGGGACCTGCTGAAGATAGTTGCTGCTTGCTTTGTCGTCAACAGGTCTGTATCAAGTCCTGTTTGTTGCTTCAGTTTATTCCCGGCTGTTTTCTCAGCGGAGAATCGTACGGCCAGCTAAAAATGCGAGGGGCTTTCCATCGTGAATATTTTTGACCAGGTGGGGAAAAATAAAATGCGTACCAAATTTATTTTTGTAACAGGAGGTGTCCTTTCCTCTTTGGGAAAAGGATTGGCGGCCGCTTCTCTTGGGGCGTTGCTCATTTCGCGCGGGTTGAAGGTAACCATCCAGAAATTAGACCCGTACATCAACGTCGATCCGGGCACTATGAATCCCTTTCAGCATGGCGAAGTCTACGTGACCGACGACGGCGCGGAGACGGATCTGGATCTTGGCCATTACGAACGTTACCTGGACGTTCCCATGAGCCAGGCCAATAACTGCACCTCTGGAAGCATCTATCATCGCGTCATCACAAAGGAACGCCGTGGAGATTATCTTGGAGGAACGGTGCAGGTCATCCCGCACGTAACGGATGAAATCAAACAGTCGATTCTCAGCCTCGCCCGTGAGGACCTGGATGTGGCCATCGTGGAAATAGGCGGTACGGTGGGCGATATCGAGGGACTGCCATTTCTTGAGGCAATCCGGCAGTTGCGTGGAGATTTGGGAAAAGAAAGCATTTTGTACCTGCACCTCACGCTGGTTCCATACCTCAGGGCAGCGGGCGAACTGAAAACCAAACCGACGCAGCACAGCGTTAAAGAGCTGCGCAGCATCGGTATTCAGCCCGACATAATGCTCTGCCGTTGCGAAAAAGAATTGTCTGATGAACTCAAGGCTAAAATCGCACTGTTTTGCAATGTGGACAAGGATGCGGTATTCACAGCAGTTGACGTTGAAAATATTTATGAAGTTCCATTGCGCTTTTATCATGAAGGACTGGATCAAAAAGTGGCCATCATGCTCAAGTTGCCGGCCAAAAATCCGGTGCTCGAACCCTGGACCCAGCTTATCCAGAAATTTCAGAATCCGCAGGGTGTCGTACGTATCGGCATTGTGGGTAAATACGTTGATCTGAAAGAAGCCTACAAGAGCCTCCATGAAGCCCTCGTACACGGGGGAGTAGCCAACGATGTTGCCGTGGAATTCGTTTACGTGAATTCCGAGGAAATCACCGAAAAGAATGTGGAAAGCAAGCTGGAAAAGCTTGACGGCATACTGGTGCCCGGCGGCTTCGGCAATCGGGGGATCTCGGGCAAGATCCGCGCTATTCAATACGCCCGTGAAAACAAGATTCCTTTCTTCGGAATTTGTCTGGGCATGCAGTGTGCAGTCATTGAATTCTCCAGAAATGTGCTCGGCCTCAAAGCGGATTCCCAGGAATTCGATCTCAAAGCCGAGGATCCTGTCATCTACCTGATGACCGAATGGTACGACTTCCGGACCAAGACAGTGGAAAAACGGGATTGCAACAGCGACATGGGCGGAACCATGCGCTTGGGAGCGTACCCGTGCGTTCTCAAACCGGACACCAAAGCGTACGCTGCGTATGAAATGGATAAAATAAACGAACGCCACAGGCACCGTTACGAGTTCAACAACGCCTATCTGGAACAGCTGGAAGATAACGGCATGCGTATCAGCGGTACTTCTCCGGATGAATCCCTGGTGGAAATTGTAGAACTTACTGATCATCCCTGGTTTGTCGGATGCCAATTCCATCCCGAATTTAAGTCCAACCCCATGCGTCCGCATCCGCTGTTCCGCGATTTTATCAAAGCGGCCAAAGAAAAAAGCGGCAAATAAGCGCTGTTATCAACGACAAGATTCGAATCGATGCAAACAAAACAGCTATACGAAGCGAGCCTGAGCGGCCATTTTGTCATTGCCGGACCCTGTGCGCTCGAAGATCTTGGTCTTGCCCTGGAAGTTGGCTCGGTATTGGCCGAGCTGGGTGCCAAACTCAGCATCCCCATCGTTTTTAAAAGCTCCTTTGACAAAGCCAACCGTTCGTCTGTAGAGAGTTTTCGCGGACCTGGGCTGGCAACCGGAATGGAGTGGCTGGCGCGGGTCAAGGAGCAGACCGGGCTCAGCATCATCACGGATGTGCATGAGACTTCCCAGGTTGCCGAGGTTGCAGAAGTTGCGGACGTGATTCAGATTCCGGCGTTTCTTTGTCGCCAGACGGATCTGCTGCATGCGGCAGGTGCTGCCGGAAAAATTGTGAATATCAAGAAAGGGCAGTTCATGGCTCCCTGGGACATGCGAAGCGCGCTGGACAAGGTACGCGCAACGGGAAATCCTATGGTCTGGCTCACGGAACGGGGCAGCAGTTTCGGATACAATAATCTGGTTGTGGATTTTCGCTCATTGCAGATCATGTCCGAATTGGGAGCTCCCGTAGTTTTTGACGCCACCCATTCGGTGCAACTCCCGGGCGGGCTTGGCAACCGTTCCGGCGGACAGCGCGAGTTCGTACCGGTGCTTACACGGGCCGCCGCGGCCGCGGGCTGTTCCGGCATGTTTCTCGAAGTGCATCCCGACCCTGACCGGGCGCTTTGCGATGGACCGAACTCCTGGCCTTTGAAGAAACTCGAGCCGCTTCTTCACGAATTGCTGGCTTTGTGGAAGATACCTCATGCGCCTGAATAAAATGGGAAGACCGACAGCAGGCCGCCTGCGCCGTGCGCTACGGGTGGCAAAGTCGATTCGAATGCTCATTACCGATGTGGATGGCGTTCTCACTGACGGTGGTTTGTATTATGATTCCGCCGGCAGTATTTCCAAAAAATTCAACGTACACGACGGATTGGGAATACGCGTAGCTCAGGCCGCCGGACTGGAAATCGCCGTGATGAGCGGTCTTGCTTCCGGTGCTGTTGAAACGCGCGTGCGCGAGCTGGGTATTGAGGAATATTTCGCCGGTTTCAAGGAAAAAGGCGATTTGGTTCGAGCACTCAGTGATCGCCGGGGAATTGGTTTGCATGAAATCGCCTATCTTGGAGATGACTGGGTGGATGCCACAGTCATGAGGCTTGTCGGATTGCCGGTCGCAGTGGCCAATGCGCAACCTGAGATTCTGCGTAGAGCCTGGCTGGTAACCAAAGCAATGGGTGGTCAAGGGGCTCTCCGGGAAACTATCCGGTTTATTCTTCATGCCCAGGGGGCGTTATCCGGGCAATGGGAACGGTGGAGCTGATATATGAAGCGCATCTTGGTGTTTGGGGGACTTTTGCTTCTGGTGGCCGGGGGAGTTATTTGGTATCTTTACCTCGAACACAAGACCGTGGATAAGTTTGAGCAGGCTGCCAAAGAAATTGCCAAAGAAGCCGGGGAATTGGAGATTCAGGCCGATGTCGGCGTGGACTTATCTCTCAAAGGCATTAAATTGTCCCATGGAAAAGAGGGACATTTGCACTGGAAATTGACCGCCAAAAAAGCAAATTACTTGCACGATCAAGGCCAGGTTCTGGTTGAATTTCCTGAGATTATTTATTTTTTTGAAGAAGATGCCAAACGCCTCCGTGTAAAATCGGATAAAGGGTTGATCGAACAGGAAAATGAAAAAGCCCGGTTGTGGCCGGAAATAAGAGCCACATATGGCGATATGCGGCTTCGCGCCGATGAACTCGAATATTCGGGCAAGGACCGAATGCTGAATTTGCATGGAAAGGTTCAGTTGGAAACTCCCAAATTGAGCTGTCAGGCTGCGGAAATGCATTATAATTTGAAAGACAATACCATTGCAGCCAATAACGGCATTCATGCGACCATCAGTCTGGATGCAATGAACCCCGAGCTCAAGGAGCGGTTAAATCTTGAATAAGCAGCTAACTACCTTGTTTTTTATCTTGATGGTGTGGGGAGTTCTGGCGTTCGCCCCGTCGGTTGTCTGCGCCGGAACATTACCCATAAATATTGACGCTAATTCCATGACGTACAGCCCTTCAGGAAACGAAGTCGTATTTAAGGGCAATGTCATTGTCAAAAGAACGGATTTCACTTTGCGGGCCAGTTCGATAACCATTTATATGCAAAAAAAGAAAGCACAGAGCGCACCAAAGGATAAAACTCTGGCCCCCTTTGATCCGGGCGGAGTTCAGAAGATCATTGCCTCTGGAGGCGTACGCATGGACTACCAGGGCAAAGTCGGTACCTGCGCAACCGCCACTTACTATGTCTCCAGCGGACTCTTGCAGATGGAAGGAAATCCCAAGCTTCAGGATGGCAAAAACACCATCAGGGGGGCTGTGATAAAATTTCATCTGAATGACAACCGGAGCGAAGTAATCGGTGGAAAATCCCAGCGCGTTAAAGCGACGTTTCAAGCGCCGGAAAAGATCAAGGCCCCCCAATGAGACCGGGAGGATTGAAAGCGCAAGGCTTGTCGAAGCGCTACGGTTCGCGTGAAGTGGTAAAAGATGTCGCTCTGGATCTTCAGCAAGGAGAGGTCGTGGGCTTGCTCGGGCCTAATGGCGCGGGAAAAACCACTACATTTTATATGCTTGTGGGAATAATCAAACCCAACCAGGGAGAGGTCTACCTGGATGATACTCCTATTTCCTCCTGGCCTCTTTATGAACGCGCCCGTAAAGGAGTAAGCTATCTTCCGCAGGAAAGTTCCGTGTTTCGCAAACTTTCCGTACGTCAAAATCTGGAATTGATTCTGGAATACACGGATTTGTCTCGTACTGAAAGGAAACAGCGGGTTGAGGAACTGATGCAGGAGTTGGGGATAACGCACATTGCAGAACAAAAAGCGTCGCATCTTTCCGGAGGAGAGCGGCGCAGGCTTGAGATTGCTCGTGCACTTATCCGCAAACCAAAATACATGCTGTTGGACGAACCTTTTGCAGGCATTGATCCTTTGGCCGTCGATGATATTCAAGGAATAGTACGCAGCTTGAAGGAAAGAGGTATAGGAGTATTGATTTCCGATCACAATGTCAGAGAAACATTGAGAATATGCGACTGGGCCTATCTGGTGTTCGAAGGACGTATTATTTTGTGCGGTACGCCTGATGAAATTGTCTCAGACCCAAGAGCCAAACGCCATTATCTTGGAGAAGGCTTTCAATTGTAGTCTGTTGGAGCATTCTGGAGCATATTGGCTCTGTTGCAACGGCTTGGTATCTGTGGCATATTACGAACTGGCGTTACTAGCGTGGCCTTTCGTGCGGTAAAGGGATATAGTTGAAATTTCCATGTAGCCCGAAGGTTGTTCTTTTCTTACACAAATGTAAAATTGTTATTGAGTAATAACTCAGTAGGGGCAGTACGACACGACTATGGCATTGGAACTCAAGCAACAGCTGAAGCTGTCACAACAGTTGGTGATGACGCCCCAACTGCAGCAGGCCATCAAGCTCTTGCAATTATCACGTCTTGAACTTCTTGAGAACGTGCAGCAGGAAATGATGGAAAATCCTTTTCTTGAAGAAGCCGCTGAAGAAGGAAGCTTTGGTGATTCTCAAGATTCCAGGGGTGAAGCGCAACCTGAAAAAATTGGAACTGAAGCCACCAAAAACGAGACAGGTACCGAAGCCGATCTGATCCGGAGTGCTGACTGGGAAGATTATCTTGGTGATTTTTCCAGTACATCCCGCCAGATTCAAGTTCGTGAGTCTGAGATCCCTGAATCCGTATCCTTTGAGACCAGGTTGACGCATAAACCGTCTCTGGAAGGGCATTTGGAATGGCAACTGCGTCTCTCAAATTTTACTCCAAAGGAAATGGAGATAGGTGAAGCCATTATCGGCAACCTGAACTCAGCCGGCTACTTGCAGGCCAGCGCTGAAGACATTGCGACAATGGTCTCCGCCAGTGAAGAAGAAGTTGAATCAGCGCTGGAACGGTTTCAACGTTTTGATCCGGTGGGTGTTGCAGCGCGTTCACCCAAGGAATGTCTGTTGATTCAATTGCAAATTTTGGGTCTGAATGAGGATTCCGTTTGCGTTGCCCTGGTCAAAGACCACCTCGAAGATCTTGAAAAAAAGCGTTACAAGCCGTTGTGTCGGAAATTCAAGATCAGTATGGATGATCTCAAGCATTATCTTGAAGTACTGCAAACGCTTGATCCCATGCCAGGCGCCAGTTTTGGAAGCGGAGAGCCACACTATGTGAGCCCGGATGTTTTCGTTTATAAATTTGGCGCAGATTTCATCATTCTTTTGAATGAAGACGGCTTGCCCAAATTGCAACTGAATTCTTTTTATGTGGATAACGTGGAAGGGAATTCCGCTAAAGATAAGGAATATCTGGAAGATAAAAAGCGTTCGGCCCTGTGGCTGATGAAAAGTCTCTACCAGCGCCAACGGACGCTCTATAAGGTTGCCGAAAGTATTGTAAAATTTCAGAAGGAATTTTTCGAAGAGGGTGTGACAAAGCTCAAGCCGCTGATTTTGAAAGATATTGCTGAAGATATCAATATGCACGAGTCCACGGTGAGCCGGATTACGACTAACAAATACATGGCGACACCTCATGGAACATACGAGTTAAAGTTTTTCTTTAATAGTGCTTTGGGTATGGATGACGGTAGCCAAGTCGGCTCGGAAAGTGTCAAGGCACTGATCAAACAGCTTATCAGTCAGGAGGATCCCAAAAAACCATTAAGCGATGAGCGGATAGCGGAAATTCTCAAAGAGAAATTGCAGGTTAACATCGCCAGGCGGACAGTGGCTAAGTATCGGACTGCTTTGAATATAGCTTCTTCTTCGAAGCGAAAGGAAATGTTTTAGCTAAACCTTTGAAGCCGGATGTGCTACTGTTAGGGAAACCCTGTGTTACTATCAGGATAAGGAGGGTTACGCATGAATATCAATTTTACTTTTAAGAACTTCGAGCCTTCGGAGCACTTGAAAAAGTACGCGCAGCGTCGATTTGAAAAGATATCCAAGTATGTCGGGGGGAAAGACGATAACTCAGAATTGAACGTCAACCTTTCCGTCGACAAATACAGGCATCGCGCGGAAGTTATTTTTACCGGAGACAAGTTACATCTCTCTGCCAACGAGACCAGCGAAGATATGTATTCGTCCATTGACTTGGTGTTGGATAAACTCGAGGCCCAGGTTCGTAAGAATCGCGAGAAAAGCAAGGACAAGCGCAAGGGATCCAAAGGCCGGGTCAAGCCTGTACAAACGCAGTTCTTTCAATATAGCGAGTCTGAAGATGGAACCCGCGAACGGAAGATCGTGGATAGCGATAATTTTGAACCAAAACCCATGGGGATTGATGAAGCTGCCATGCAGCTCGACAATCTGAACTGCGAATTCCTTGTGTTTCAAAACTCTGAAACCGACCGTGTAAATGTTATTTACCGTCGGAAAAACGATGATTTTGGGCTGATTGATCCGGGGACATAGAAGATGAAATTGGAGGAATATCTGGATAGGGATTTCGTGCTCCCTGACTTGCAGAGCAAAACGAAATCCGAGGTGCTCGAGGAACTCATAGCTCCTATTGGAAAAAAGCTCGCTGGCTTTGATCTGTCAAAGGCGCATAAAGTTCTTCTCGAGCGAGAATATCTCGGCACTACCGGCATAGGGGATGGCGTTGCCATCCCCCATGGAAAACTGGACAGTTTGTCGGACATTATTCTCGTGGTTGGGCGCAGCAAGGAGGGGGTTGATTTTGAATCGCTTGACTTCAAGCTATGCAATATCTTTTTTCTGGTTCTGGCGCCTGAACAGGTTGCCGGAGTCCATTTGAGAATCCTTGCGCATATCTCTCGTTTATTGAAAGACGAAAATTTCAGATCAACTTTTGTCTCAGCTCCTGACCAGGAGGCGTTATGGCAGTTGCTGTCCCAAACTTGAACAAAAGAGAATCCAAGTGATGAACAAGGCTTTTTTCCCTCTGGTAGTACTAACCGGCCTTTCAGGAGCCGGGAAAAGTACAGCCTTAAACGTCTTTGAAGACCTGGGATATTTTACTGTCGACGGTCTTCCTACCAGCCTTGTTCCAAAATTGGTCGGGCTTTTGTCCGGACAAAAAGAATTCGATTATAAAGGTCTTGTGCTGGGGATGGACGGCCGGCAAAAAGATTTTGTTTCTCAATGGCAGGAAGTCAAGGAACAATTAAATTGCCTGGGGGGATTCCCGCAGCTGATTTTTATTGATTCAAAAACAGATGTTTTGGTGCGGCGCTACGCGTCTACGCGTAGGCCGCATCCTTTGTCCGGCAGCAATAGCGGGCTCGAACAGGCCATTGAACTTGAACGGAAGCAATTAGCCCCCTTACTTCAGGAAGCTACTTTAGTAATCGATACGTCCCACTATTCTATCCATGATTTGAGACGAGCTATTCAAGATAAATGGACAGCTCTTGAATCTCCCGGCAGCGGTTTCCGGGTCCATGTTATTTCCTTTGGTTTCAAATATGGAGTGCCTTCTGAAGCGGATCTTGTTTTTGATTTGCGTTTTTTACCCAATCCGTATTTTGATACCGAGTTACGTCCTTTTTCAGGAAAGGACAGTGCCGTGGCACAATATGTTTTGGCTGAGGACCCTGGAAAAACTTTTATTGAACGGCTCAAAGATTTTTTGTTGTATTTACTGCCTCTTTACGATCAAGAAGGTCGTTATCGTTTGACGATTGCTTTCGGATGTACCGGTGGACGCCATCGTTCAGTGGCCGTTGCAGAGGCGATGCGTCACACATTTAAAGTACAGCATTTCAATGTTTCTCTGGAACATCGACATCTTGAACTGGGCTGATTCCGGTAGAACTCCTCTAAGCATCGGGATGGATCAATAAATAGAATGAATACCGAAGCTGAAGAAGCATTGCCTCTTGGCGTTGTTTTGGTGACGCATACGGATTATGGTGAGCGCTTGATCGCCGCATCCGAATTTATTATTGGAAAGCAGGAATCATGCATGTCCGTCAGTGTAGACGGTTCGAAGGACGTTCATGAAACCGTTGAAAAACTTAAAGAGGTCGTCAAGGCTTGTGACAGAGGGGTAGGAACTATCATCCTGACCGATATGTTCGGAGGCACTCCTACCAATCTCAGCCTGTCGCTGTTAAATGCTGCCAATGTAGAAGTCGTAACCGGCGTAAATCTTCCAATGTTGTTGAAGGTTCTCGGATCGCGCACTGATGAATTGGCCAAGGTTGCCACAGAAGCCAAAAATGCCGGTTGCCAGGGGATTGTCGTTGCCGGTGAAGTGCTGCGCCGAAAAGTCGCCAAGGGATCAGGAAAATAACATGTTCTGGGCCAGGATAGACAATCGTTTGATTCATGGTCAAATAATTGAGACCTGGATACCTTATACCGGAGCGCGACAATTGGTCGTCGCAAATGACGAAATGGCGGCTGATGTCCTGCAGCAGGAAATTACGGCTTTGGCAATCCCTTCAGGAGTTGCTCCTCATTTTATCCGGATTGATTTGCTCCGTGAGTATCTTGCAAGTCTGGAAAATACGTATGAACATTCGGAAATAATGGTTTTGTTCGCTTCCTGTGCAGATGCAAAACGTGCCTATGACTTGGGTTTGACCATGACCACCCTCAACGTGGGGAACCTTCATTACGGTCCGGGGAAAAAACAGATTCTGGCGCATGTGGCCATTTCATCGGATGACGAAAAATGTTTGGCTTTTTTTGCACAGCATGGGGTTTCCCTGGACTTCAGGTGTATTCCCACTGAAAATGTACAGGTAAAGCCAACATGGTAAGTCCATATTTTCCGGAATCTTTCTGGCTGTTTCTTGTAGGTTTTTTTTTGCGGTTTTTTCCGTTTTTCGTTTTGCCTGCAACATTGGTTTTCTTGAACGCCCTTTGGCCCAAGGACTTCTTTGGGGATTGTTTTCCGGTAACTGGGAAGTAAGTCTCGGGGTTGCTGTTTTTTATGAACTTTTCTGGCTGGATTTGATCCCTGCCGGCTCCTATATTCCTCCCAATTCTTCCATTTCAACGCTCATTGCTCTTGGTTTGGTAAACTACTTTGGACTTTCTTTACCAAGCCAACTGGTCTGGCCGCTCCTTATGAGTATTCCCATGGCCCTGATATCACGAGAAATGGAAGCCTACCAGCGGCGTATACAAAATGGGAGCTACAATGCGCTTTTACGTTGGGCCAGAAGCACGAACACGAACGAACATCTGCCAGAAAAACTCATTTATTTTTCACTGTTACAGCAGTTGGTCATGAATTTTGTGCTTTTTTCCTTTGGTCTTCTTGCGTTAATCGGGTGTTATACGATTCTCCAGGAACAATTGCCGCCCAATTATCTTGTTTTTCCTTTTTCCTGGGGCTGGTTGTGGATTCTGGCAGCCGTAGGAGGCATGCTTTCCCTCAGAATACGGCCTGCTTATGCCATGCTTTGCATTGCTATTGCGGTGTTTGTTTTGTTTAGCCTGGTGTAAAACGCTGGCTCTCCTGTCCTTGTTGTAGATTCAGATTTGGTCCTTCCGGGTTTGTCGTGGGTAGCGGCATAATGTAGGCGATTTCCAGGAGGAGATCGCCGATGAGAGATGTTGATCTTTACGGACAGATTTTGGGTGTCAAGAGCCCTTGGTTTGTAGACAAAGTTGACTTGAAAACGTCTGAAGGCCGTGTGGATATTTGGCTCGAGCATAAGAGCAAGGTGCTTTGGACTTGTCCGGAATGCGGCAAGGAACTGACTTGCCGGGATCATGTGGAAGAAAGGATTTGGCGGCATTTGGATACGTGCCAGTTCAAAACCTTCATCCATGCAAGGATCCCCCGAGTGAATTGCCCCGAGCATGGCGTCAAGCAGGTCAAGGTCTTTTGGGCGGAGCCTGGTTCGCGTTTTACCTTGCTCATGGAAAGGTTGATCATCGATGTTCTGAAAGAATGCTCGACTGTCGAAGGCGCCCGCAAACTGATGCGTATCTCATGGGATCAGGCTTGGGGCGTTATGGAAAGAGCTGTCCGACGAGGCATGGCACGAAAGGAACAGCGCAAAATCAGCTACATCGGAGTCGACGAAAAGGCTTTCCGGAAAGGACATAGCTATATGACGGTTGTCTGCGACTTGCTGCGAGGTACGGTTGAATATGTTGCCGAGGAACGCAAAAAGGCAAGCCTTGAAGAATATTACAAACAGTTGAACGACGAACAGCTCAAGGCAATCAAGGCTGTATCAATGGACATGTGGCCGGCATACTTCCTGGCCACCAAGGAAAACGTACCCGATGCAGCAGGTAAAATCGTATTCGACCGTTTCCACATCATGCAGCATGTAGGGGAAGCCGTGGATAAAGTACGCCGCCAGGAACATAAGGCGCTGATGGCTGAAGCAAACGAAATTTTGAAAGGCAGCAGATACTTGTGGTTATACGCTGAGGAGAACCTCTCGGACTCCCAACGACCGCGCCTGGAGGAACTCAAGAAATCGAATCTGAAGACGGGCAAAGCCTGGGCCATGAAAGAGAGTCTTCGCGGACTGTGGGACTATCTGTCTGTTGGGTGGGCCAAGCGTTTTCTGAAGAAATGGTGTTCTTGGGCCAAACGCTCGAAGCTCGAGCCTATGGGCAAAGTGGCGAACATGCTCATGGATCACATGGACAACATCGTGACCTTTTGTCGGCATCGCGTGACAAACGCTGTTGCGGAGGGGCTGAACAGCAAGATCATGTCCATCAAACGCCGAGCTTGTGGCTACAGCAATAAGGAGCATTTCAAAACAGCGATTTACTTCTTTTGTGGCGGGCTAAAACTCTACCCGGAGATTAGCAAGACTGGGGCCACCCACTGAGTTTCCGGAAGGACCTCAGATTTTAAGCGCGGGGCGTACCGCAAAAAAAACGCGCCCGTATGAGCGCGTTTTTTTTGAATATTTGGTAGCGAGGGAGGGACTTGAACCCCAATGTAATCATCTAAAAACATTGGTGTTAATTGTGTGTCACCACTCTGTGTACCCCTATTATGTAGTAGTTTTACTCTTTACTTTATCATTGTCAAGATCCACGATTAGATTGCTCATTGATTAATATTTTCTCTGTCGAGACGATATCTATTTCGAACTTTATAGACTGGATCATAGAAGATCTTTATTTAAGTCGACTAATATTTTATTCCCATTCAATCCAATTGTTATTAACGTTTTTAAAAATTTTTTTACCATCTCTGATGTAGTCATGTATTTTATTTACTGTTTCATTTCTTGTGTAATAACATTGCTCATATTCTTCAGACGCATCAGACTTGAAAGATTCAAGAGTGCTTGTCATAGCATTCAATTGTTGAATTAAAAACTCAGGAATTTCACACTCAATTCTAAATTTACTATTACAACCATAAAGTGTATAGACTCCCGTTTTAGATTCATATATTGCCGTAGACGGATAATTTTTGTATGGACCGCTCCAATCACAAACAAATTTTCCAGGGTATTTTGAACCTTCCATTCGGATTCCTCCTTTTGTTGAGTTAAAAAAATAATAAGTCTCCTTATAAATAACTATACTTTTTTCTTATTAATGTGTCAACATTTATTTTAAATTGCTACCAATTTTTTATAAAAACTTGTAAATATAATTTTAAAATGAACATTTAAAATAGTATTTTATAAATAATATCAAATATTAAATAATTCGAGCGTTGATCTCTTTCTTTGATTTATGCTACTTTATACTGATACTTCAAAAAAATCTGCATTTTTTTATCAAATGCTCGTAATTTTAAGTAGTTAAAATCAGACTAAAAATATTATTATTTTTCGCTACTGGTAAAGAAGAGTATTTATTCAACGTCTACATTCGATCAAAAAAAACTTTTGCCCGAGAATAAGAAGGCGTGGGGATTAACTTGTTGAGAAAATTTCTAGATTTTGGTAAAATTTAATTTTTGTTGGACTGTAACAAAGCAATAAATGACATTTTTTATAGAGGTTGTTGATAGGTGTTTAATGAATAAACCTAAAGCTATCAGTCTGTTCTGCGGGGCAGGGGGCTGTTCTCTCGGATTTAAAAAGGCTGGATTTAATATACTATATGCGCAAGATATTAATGAAACATTTGCCGCAACTTATACAGCCAACTTCTCTGGCACAATGTGTGAGGTTGCAGATATTTCTATGTTTAATTTTGAAAAGTTGATGAGTAGTTTAAGACTAAAACCTTATGATCTTGACATATTAATTGGAGGTCCTCCTTGCCAGGGGTTTAGTACCGCAGGAGCAAGATTTTGGGACGACCCCAGAAATAAACTTCTTTTAAATTACGTTAAAGCCCTTAGAGTAATTAAGCCCAAATGGTTTCTTATGGAAAACGTTGAAGGACTACTTACTTCAAATAAAGGGCAGTATTTGTTTGAAGCTGTAAAATCTTTTCTCGACATGGGATATAACGTCAGAATTGATAAAATATATTCACAAGAATACGGAATACCGCAAAGACGAAAGCGTGTTTTTATTATTGGATCTCTTGATCAAGAATTCTTCATTCTTCCCCGTGAAACGCATATTGCCAGTGGTAGTATTTATAGAAATGGTGGTGTAAATATAATGGACGTGATCGAAGGTTTACCTTCTCCTGCTAACAATGATGTTATGTCCTTACCCTACAACAAACCATCACAGAATGAAATTGAGGAACTTTTAAGAAACAAGGAAGGCTTTGTAACAGATCATTATATTTCAAAAATAAATGAAGCTGATTTGAAACGTATTCAACTGCTTAAGCCTGGACAAACGATGAAGGATTTGCCTGAAGAATTGCAACATGAATCGTTTAAAAGGCGTGCTTATAGACGCGTAAAAGATGGCACCCCGTCAGAAAAACGTGGCGGAGCACCATCTGGTATGAAGCGTTTGTTTCCCAATGAGCCCTCTCTTACTATTACAAGTGCATCAATTAGAGAATTTATTCATCCCTTTGAAAATCGTCCTTTGACTATAAGGGAATGTGCAAGAATTCAAACTTTTCCAGATAGCTTTATATTTACAGGGACTGCTTCTCAAAAAATACAACAGATTGCGAATGCAATTCCACCGCTATTGGCTGAAATTTTTGCAGTACATATTAAAAAGATGCTCTGTGAATCAAATATTTTACACAAGGGACGTGGAAAATTAATCTCATATAGCCTCACAAAAGCTAGTGCTAAAAGCCCAGCACTTAATAGGACTGAAAAATTATTAAAAAGTATAGAGAATTCCCCAGTAAGACAATTAACATTAGTAGGGGAGTGCTAAATAATGCCATCGACATTTATTTCTCAACTTTATACAAAATGTAAAATGCATGGTAATGGTGATGCTCAGGTGATGTTAACAGACCATGAACTTTTGGTGTTGTTAAAATTAAGCTTCATGGACTTAGGATTAGATGATCTTGCGATCAAAGTTCCCCATGTCGATCTACCGAGCTGTGATTATTATAAGATCAACTTGGAGTATTTCGACCAACTTTCCATAGATTCAAACCAATCTGAAACTATTCTTTCAATGCTTTCTGCGGCATCTCTTGCTTCTGAAGATTATTATCTTTATATTCAAAATTTATCTGCTCTTCATAGAAGAAGGATTAAATACAGAAGAATATTGTCCACTCAATCTTTCCCGACCATGGATCAAATAAGTCCTAGAACTTTGTTGGAGTATGGCTTAACTGATACAAATTTACTCTGTAACTGGATGACTTGGCGGAAATGGATGTATGACATAGATAATCGCTCTGCCCAGGAAACTGGTTATTTATTTGAACCTATCCTTGCCTCTTGCTTAGGTGGTGAATCATGTGGCGCAAAAAATTCTCCTGTCAAACGAGTTGATAGCGAAGGATTACAAACCAATAATGGTAGACAAATTGATTGCTATGTCGCAGCTAGTAGAACGGCTTATGAATTTAAACTCAGAGTTACAATCGCAGCTAGTGGACAGGGACGTTTTTCCGAAGAGTTATCCTTTCCATATGAGTGTAAGGTTGCTGGACTAACACCTATTCTTCTTGTTTTGGATCCCACGCCTTCATCGAGACTAGAAGAGCTAGAAAATGCCTATATTGCAGCCGATGGTGAGGCGCATCATGGAGAAGAGGCTTGGGCAAAAATGGAAGCTGCTGCAGGTTCAACTATGGCTACTTTTATTGAAAAATATATACGTCCTCCATTAGAACGAGTCGAATCTTTTGATCAGGATTTACCTAATGAAGTCACTATAAAAGCTGAAAGCAATATCATCGTGATTACTTCTGGCAATTCGAGATATAATATTAATAGAGTATGAGCTCAATTCACCTTTGGTAGAGTCGAGGGAAATCTTGGTTTGCAGTGATGCTTCTTACTCTAGAAAGCATACATAATGTGATATTAGGACTGCATTTTCAAGATCGAAGCGATTCAATAACAAAGGTCTTTTTTGTATAAGAACAGGTTAGTAGCATGTGCTATGCATTAATATTTAAATTAAATATTAATGCATAGCACATGCTACATTTTTTAGCAAGAAAAATGTCAAGCCTAGTTTGTCTGAAAAAAATTAAAAAAAAACGACCGAATATTTATTTCATATTAAAAGATGAAATATGTCGACTTATTTTTAATATTACATTAGAAATAAATATAAAAATAACATTTTATTCTAATGATGGAGCTTTTATTATGGCTTCCTATGCGTATCTCAGAGTTTCAACACGTAATCAGGATAACGAACGACAAGAACTGACAATCAGACGTTATGCTGAGCTAGCAGGTATCCCTGTAGATCAATGGATCAAATATGAAGTTTCTAGCCGTAAAAGTTTTGCAGCAAGAGGCATTGATATTCTGCTTGATAGGTTGCAAGAAGGGGATACTTTGTTAGTCGCAGAACTCTCAAGACTTGGACGTTCGATTTCGCAGATTATTCTTTTAATAGATTCTATTCTTAAAAAAGGAGTGAGTTTTCATTCTGTGAAAGAGGGAATGCATTTTAATGGAAGTATGGATATGACGGGCAAGATTCAGCTAACAATGTTTTCACTTTTAGCAGAACTTGAAAGGGATTTGATTAGTTCACGAACTAAGGAGGGACTTGAAGCTGCAAAAGAAAAGGGCAAGTTAATAGGAAGACCCAAGGGCTTAGGAAAAAGCAAACTCGATGGCCATGAAAAAAAAATTAAAGAATGGATAACCCTCGGAGTCTCTCAAGCTAGTGTTGCTAAAATGTTAGGCGTGAGTGCTCCAACGCTACATCATTTTTTGGTGACTAGAAATTTAAAAATTAAATTCTAATTATTATTTAGCAATAATTTTAACTTTGGAGATTTGAATTTTAAATTAATTTTTTTTGTTCTTTTATCTTTGATTTGATTTATTAGTTTGTTTTCAACTGCTTTGATCTTGATCATTGCTTTTACAATTTCATCTCTTTTTTCATATTGTACAGCATTAGCAATTAAGGTCCTTCCGGAAACTCAGTGGGTGGCCCCAGTCTTGCTAATCTCCGGGTAGAGTTTTAGCCCGCCACAAAAGAAGTAAATCGCTGTTTTGAAATGCTCCTTATTGCTGTAGCCACAAGCTCGGCGTTTGATGGACATGATCTTGCTGTTCAGCCCCTCCGCAACAGCGTTTGTCACGCGATGCCGACAAAAGGTCACGATGTTGTCCATGTGATCCATGAGCATGTTCGCCACTTTGCCCATAGGCTCGAGCTTCGAGCGTTTGGCCCAAGAACACCATTTCTTCAGAAAACGCTTGGCCCACCCAACAGACAGATAGTCCCACAGTCCGCGAAGACTCTCTTTCATGGCCCAGGCTTTGCCCGTCTTCAGATTCGATTTCTTGAGTTCCTCCAGGCGCGGTCGTTGGGAGTCCGAGAGGTTCTCCTCAGCGTATAACCACAAGTATCTGCTGCCTTTCAAAATTTCGTTTGCTTCAGCCATCAGCGCCTTATGTTCCTGGCGGCGTACTTTATCCACGGCTTCCCCTACATGCTGCATGATGTGGAAACGGTCGAATACGATTTTACCTGCTGCATCGGGTACGTTTTCCTTGGTGGCCAGGAAGTATGCCGGCCACATGTCCATTGATACAGCCTTGATTGCCTTGAGCTGTTCGTCGTTCAACTGTTTGTAATATTCTTCAAGGCTTGCCTTTTTGCGTTCCTCGGCAACATATTCAACCGTACCTCGCAGCAAGTCGCAGACAACCGTCATATAGCTATGTCCTTTCCGGAAAGCCTTTTCGTCGACTCCGATGTAGCTGATTTTGCGCTGTTCCTTTCGTGCCATGCCTCGTCGGACAGCTCTTTCCATAACGCCCCAAGCCTGATCCCATGAGATACGCATCAGTTTGCGGGCGCCTTCGACAGTCGAGCATTCTTTCAGAACATCGATGATCAACCTTTCCATGAGCAAGGTAAAACGCGAACCAGGCTCCGCCCAAAAGACCTTGACCTGCTTGACGCCATGCTCGGGGCAATTCACTCGGGGGATCCTTGCATGGATGAAGGTTTTGAACTGGCACGTATCCAAATGCCGCCAAATCCTTTCTTCCACATGATCCCGGCAAGTCAGTTCCTTGCCGCATTCCGGACAAGTCCAAAGCACCTTGCTCTTATGCTCGAGCCAAATATCCACACGGCCTTCAGACGTTTTCAAGTCAACTTTGTCTACAAACCAAGGGCTCTTGACACCCAAAATCTGTCCGTAAAGATCAACATCTCTCATCGGCGATCTCCTCCTGGAAATCGCCTACATTATGCCGCTACCCACGACAAACCCGGAAGGACCGCAATTAATATTGAATGCAATAATGACTGGGCGTCTTTTAAATATTCAACTGATTTTGATTTTGTTAAGTCCATAATGTCCTCTCAATTTTTAATATTTAATTTAGTTTTTTGAAAATTAAAAATAAAAATAAAGCCTGTAAAAAATACAGACTTTATTTAAGCA
Source organism: Desulfovibrionaceae bacterium (assembly GCA_963677785.2). GTDB lineage: Bacteria > Desulfobacterota > Desulfovibrionia > Desulfovibrionales > Desulfovibrionaceae. The sequence continues at coordinate 4,129,239 of CAXXDH010000003.1, forward strand.
AGAGGCAACATTAAAGAGATAAATAGTTTTTTAATAATTTTAAAATTAAATTTAAATATGATTGAATTAAATTTAATTTAAATGTTAGATCGAATTCTTCTACCGAAAATTTAACATATTATTTGATTAATTTGAATTTTAAATCGCTACTTTTATCTATAACTTATAATTTAGGCTACCAAAAGTCTACGGTAGCCTAAAATTAAATTAGAAATAAAATGTAATTTTAATTTGTAGTTTAACTTCAACTTATTTAAAATAAAATATTGCATTTTATCTACCGAAAATATGTTGGTATCTCTAGTCTTTTACATGAATTAAACATTATAATCTAACTTTTTGCCTACCTATAAATGGTTGGGGGTGGTTGGTTGTGTGTGCATAAAGAAATAAAATTAGAAAAATTAAAAAAGGGAACCATTTCTTAAAATTCCATTCTTCATGCTCAAATTAAAAAATGCATTTATAAAGGCAAGAATTAAAATAAAATTGGAACACAACATCTTTAGTCTTTAGTTATTTTTTCCTTTGTTTATCCATTTATCATATAAGCCTGGCGCACAGTCCTCTGAAGCTATAACTGGCTCATTGTATATCAATATTTCTGACCTGCTTGTGACCTCAAATGCCCATTCAAATTGCATAACTCGTTTAACGTAATCTTTTTTTGATTTTTGAATTATAAATCCGTCGTGCATATTAATAACTGGAATATTATTAGCAAAGCATTTCAATATTACTTGTGTTCCGATATTTGATTCAATGTTCATTAATGCTTTATATTTCAATTTTCCCAATTCTGGTTTTAACCAAGGATAATTTTCAAAAATTAAATTTATAAATATTTTTGCAACTTCTTCCATTAATCCTAAACCATCATGCTCGATTGCTTTAGTGCAGTTGTTTAACAGCATTTCGTAATTTTTACATGAAAATATTCTAGTAATTATCCCTTTAATGTAGTGTCTACATTGTTTCTTTGGAAAAAAGAATAATAAATCTTCATTTACAAGATCATAGTAATCTATATCATTGCTTTCACTTAACTTTATGCCATTAAGAGAGGCTGCAAGACGAAAATAGTTATTTTTGAAATCTAAATCCACACATGGTTCTCCGTTGATTTTGATATAGCGTTTGAAATCTTTTCGTATATTTTGAAGGTAGTGACCAAAGTATCTTCCGTTGGAATTTAGATCACCATCAAAGGATCGAAAGTAACATTGAGAATTGTATATAAAGTTGAAATCTCTGTATGTCATGCATTTTGATTTTATAAAATCTTCAATTGGAGGATTGAATTTTATATCGGATTGAATTGTGAATTCATTAATTAATTTTAGCTGATGTTTTACTTTGTTGTACTCTTCGTTATTATCTTTGCTTAAATCGCCTTGCTGTTTGTCTCGGATTTCACATGTGTACAAATGAAATTGATCAATTATATTTGGTGAAATACCAGCATTAAAGATTTCTTGGCGTCTTTTTGGAGAAACCATAAATTTCGAAAGATTAAGGACATATACATTGTCACCTCGTTTGATATTCTTTTTAAAATTATTATCTGTTTTGTTATCAAAATAGAACCGTCCTCCTTGATACTTTTCAGCAATAAACCCTATGTCGAATAAGTCATCAACAAGGGTGACTAATGACGGTTTCCATCGAAAGTCGACCTCATAGTTCGATCTTCTGTTTAATGTTTCTTGTATATTATTCTTATTAGAGTCTGTTCCTCTGTAATATGAAATCATTCCTGGTTTTAAAATGAAATTTAAAATTAGCATTTTTAGTTGTTCAAGACGTTCTTCTCTTTTTTTTCTTTTACTTTTTTTATTTTCGTTCCTCCAATAATCAATTTCACTAAGTATAATTTCACAAAAAGTATCTAATTTTTTGCATTGTTGATATGAATAACGTTGTAACCAAAATTCATTTTCGTATTTTTTAGTTATATTTTTCATTCTCTTTATGCCTCCTGCTAATTATTTAAAATTATTGTGCATCATATTTATTTATAATTTTTATAATTTTTTCTTCCACCCATTTTTGCATTGGTGTTTTACCATTAAGCATTTTTTCAATACCCGATGTGCTATAGTTAGTTTCTTTGCCAATTATTTTTTGAGATATCCTACGTTTTTGTAATTCAGATTTTAGTGGATGAATCATTTTGTTTTCCTCCAATATTTAAAATTAAAAAAGGTGCAGGTTTTACCCCGCACCTTATGTTTTTGTAAAAAAAATAAAAATTGGAAAAAAATACTACTTAATCATAAATTTTAAAAAATATTTTGAGGAGAGTAAATTTTGGGGGATGATTCTAAAATTCATTCTTTCTAAAACTTCCGCTTTTAATTGTTCAGCCTTGTAAGAATCCGCGTAGTAGGAATAAGAGAGATCTCGGTCCTTGTGACCAATGAATTCATGAAGATGACGTTCAGAGATTTTTGAAAATTTAGCCATTGTTGTGAAGGTTGCCCTAAACGCGTGAAATGTCTTTTTATTAATGTCATTCTGGGGGGTTATCCCTAATCCTCTGACAAAAGGACCAAACCATTTCGAAACATTATGTCCGTAACTATTATTTATATAAGGCAACTCTGGAAAAATTCGGTCTTCCTCATGTTGAGCAACAGAATCAATATAAGACAAAAATCCTAGCGCTACCAAAAAATCATGAATTGGGACTATTCTTTTCGCAGTATCTGTTTTTAAAGATTGATCATCAAATTTATCTTCGAGTTTAAAGCACCAAATTTTATCTATTTCTAAAATATTATTTCTTCTCAATTGCGCTGCTTCATTCACTCTCATTCCAGTGAAGTATCCAATCAAAGGAATCCAGCATCTAAAATCGTAAGAGTTTGTTCTAAAAAGGTATTTTGCTGAGAATATTTTTTGTAAATCTTCTTTTGAAAAAGGCTCTTGTACCCCTTTTTGTCTTTTACTTTTCACTGCTAGCTTATTACTAAATACATTATTTTCAATATATCCTTGACTGACAAACCAATTAAACATTGTTGTTAAATTAATCATATAGTTACTTACTGTTCTTTGTGATATTTTTTTATTATTCTGAATAGAAATAATTTCATTAATTTCTTTATTTTCAAATTTTTTAATTTTATTCATGTTCCTAGGAAGTTTCATTAATATATCAATAAATTCTCTAGCATTTTCATGACTGAAATCTTCTAAAAAATAATTTCTTCCAACAGTTCGAAGCAGTAGATTTGAATGATTGACATATTCCTTCATTGTTCTCGGTGATTTCTCTGGCGCAATTCTATTTAAATATAACTGCACAACATCAGCCAATCGGTGCTTCACTTTTATTTCATCACTTAACCTATTTTGAAAATCCTTGTTTCTTGTTTCTAAGAGATCAATATCCTCAGAGATGTCTTTCAATACTTTTCGTTCTGAGAAAAAATCCCCTTGAAGTCTATCTATAACTATTTGTAAATAATGAACTTTAAACTTTGTTGCTTCGTGAATAAATCTTTTAACAGCATTAAAATCATTGACAGGATCTAATTTTAACCCAAGCGATTTCCCAAATTCTATTCCTTTTTCTAGGCTTTCTCTATACCGTCCATAGAGAAGATTTTCTTTTTCAGTTGCAAGCTCTTCTGTAATTTTTTTCTTTAATTCTTCAATTTCATAAACTGTTTTTCTTTCAAGAGCAGCATGCTTTGTTTCCCAGCTTGAAAGCTCGTGGCGCAAACTCTCAAATAGAGCTTTTTTAATTTCATGTGGTAGGATATTTTCAGACATAATTATTCTCCGCATCATGCCAAAATGTTGCATACAAATACCAAGCAATATTTGAGCTTTATGCTTTGCCTCAGTTCTATATCCAGTTCCAAGGCTGTATCGTAATTCGTTTTTTCTGAAAAGGCTTTTGAGGTCTTGTGGAATTCTAAGGCGAAAATAGTAGATATTCGAATTGGGCTTTCGGAGAAGGTAAGAAGGCATGTGTACCCCTTTCGTGTACCTCCTCGCTACGAAGATTTACAGGGGACAGGGTAGCCATGTAACCCGATAAAATAAAAGGCTTTCTGCCATAGGGGTAGAAAGCCTTGAAAATTTGGTAGCGAGGGAGGGACTTGAACCCCCGACACTGCGGATATGAGCCGCATGCTCTGACCACCTGAGCTACCTCGCCATATTGGAAGCTGTTTGGCTCCCGTTGAAGAAGAGGTTTTTAACTAAGATACGGCTGCATGGCAAGTAAAAAAACCGATTCAAAGAATTTTTTTTTCATGGAGCCCAGACAAAGAAGACCAGAGCAGCTAGGACCAGTCGATAATAGGCAAAAGGACGCAAGGTGAAGCGGCCCAGCATGGCGATAAAGCCTTTGACAGCGGCCCACGCTGCTACAAACGAGACAATAAACCCAGTGGCAAACAACGGAATGTCAGCAGCGGAAAGAAAATCCAGGCTTTTGTAAAGATCCAGCGCAGTGGCCGCGAACATGATGGGCACTGCGGCAATGAAGGAGTATTCGGCGGCCAGTTTTCGATTGGCGCCGAGAATCATGCCCCCCATGATGGTCGCAGCCGCTCGGGAAAAGCCCGGCCAGAGCGAAAGACACTGAAAAAAGCCTACCCCCAGTGCCAGAACAGCCGTAACCTGGTCAAGGTTGGAAAATTTTTCTTTTCGCGGCAGTGCTTCGACAAGTAGAATAGCAATGGCCCCCACAGCCAGAGCCAAAGCTACTGGCAGCGGTTGAAACAGTTTTTCCTTGATGGCGTCGTGCGCAAGGAGGCCCAAAATGCCTGCGGGCAAGCAGGTCAGAAAAAGCAGCCACAGCCCTCGAAAGCCCGAAAAAGCGTGCTGGGCATCCGTTTTCAGCAAGGCAAGAAAGCGCGTACGATAAAGCCAGACAACGGCCAGGATGGCGCCCAACTGAATGACCACCTCGAAGGTGGCCGCACGTTGGTCGGTGAAGTGCAGCAAATGGCCGGCTAAGATCAAGTGTCCGGTTGACGAGACCGGAAGAAATTCCGTCAGGCCTTCAACAATTCCTTGAATAACACCAATAAATAATTCGTGCATTGTGAGCCCCTTGTGATACGAAAGTATAAGCAGGGAGATTTCTAAATCAGGCGGGCTGAAGTTGCAAGCCGGCTGCCGAAAGTGTAAAGAACCTTTTCCAGCCAATGGAGCAACACCTGTAACCAAGAGGTAGGTCCAATGAGCACAATCATGCCCCAAGGCGAGCTGATGCGAAACGCGGTTCGATATATTTCCGAACAGCAAAAGGATACTGGCAAGCCCGTAAAAACGCTCATTCAGGAGGCTGCAATTCGTTACAACCTGAGCCCTAAGGAAACTGACTTTCTTGAGCAATTTCTTAAGGAAGCGCAGTTAGAAGAGGACTAGTTTCTGCAACTTCGTGGACCGACTCTGCTTCAGAGACGCATTTTTCTGGAGCTGTTTTTTCTTTTTTGCCTTTGTCTCGGCTCGCTACTTACCCTTGTGCTGCTGGGCAGGGTATTGCAGCTGCGCGAACTATTCATGAGCCTCGGTTTGAGTCTTGCCGACCTGGGCCTGCTCTTTTTTTATCTCAGCCCCTTTTTTTTGCTGCTTTTGATTCCTATAGCCTGTATGCTCAGTGTATTCCTGACGTTTTTACGCATGAGCTCTGACCGTGAACTGATCGCTCTGAAATCGGGAGGCATTGGCCTGATGCAATTGACTCCGGGGCCGGTGCTTTTCTCCGTATTGTGTACCGCATTCAGCCTGTTTGTTGCTCTGTATGGTCTTTCCTGGGGCATGCAGCATTTTCGGGACACCTTGGTGGAATACGCGCGTACGCAGGCGCAGCTTGTCCTGCAGCCTGGTGTGTTCAACCAGGAATTTTCAGGGCTCATGGTGTACGCGCGCAATGTGGATATCAACAACGGACTGATGCAGCATATTATTGTCGAAGATCGTTCGCGTGAGCCAATTTCTGCCACCATTCTGGCTCCGATCGGGCGGGTCAAAACCTTGTCCGGAAAAGGTCAGGTACTCATTGCCTTGGAGAATGGCCGTATTTATCAACAAGACAAGGACCAGATCAGTGTTTTGAGTTTCGAAAACTATACGGTCCGGCTTGACTTGAGCAAGCTGTTGCACGGGTTCGACGTGGATGAGCTCAAACCCAAGGAAATGTCCTGGAAACAGCTACGCGAGCTTATCAAGCATCCCGAGGAGCGTACGGATTCTTCCATGAACTATTTTCGTAAAATCCAGCTCGAGTTGCATAAGCGCTGGGTTTTTCCCGCTGCCTGCCTGGTTCTTGGATTGTTTGCAGTCCCCCTGGCCTGTGCGTTCGAAGGGCTCAACCGACAATATGGCGTCTTTTTGGCTTTGGGGTGCTTTTTGATTTATTATACGCTTCTGTCCCTGGGATTGAGCCTGGGAGAAACAGGAGTAGTGCCTCCGATCATAGGCCTCTGGCTCCCCAATACGCTGTTTCTGATTTTGGGGCTTGTCGGATTGCGTCTTGTTTCCAGGGAAAAACGTATCGATATCAGGACCTGGATCAATCTTCTGCAGTTACGGCGGTGGAGAAGGCAATGATGTTGCTTCATCGCTATTTTTTGAAGAATAATCTTTACATTTTGCTGCTCTGTCTGGCCATTGGTGTGGGCGTGTATCTTTTGGCCGATCTCTTCGACCGTCTGGATGACTTTATTGAGGCAGGCTGCAGCTCGTCTATTATTTTCACGTATTTTATCGTTAAAATTCCCTTGATTATTTCCCAAATACTTCCAGCGGTCTATCTGGTGTCCGTGCTTTTGTTGCTGACACTCATGGCCAGGAGCAACGAACTGGTTGCCCTGCAGGCCGGAGGTATATCCTTTGCCAGAATTGTTCGTTTTTTTGTGGTCTACAGCCTGATCTGGTCATTTCTGCAACTTGGGTTTTCACAATATCTGGGCGTATGGGGGGAAGAACGGGCAGGGCTGATCTGGAAAGAAGACGTACGCAAAACCCAGATGGACCGACGGATTTTGCATAACGTCTGGTTCAAGGACGGACGGTATATCGTCAAGCTGGAAAATGTCATGCCTGCGCAGCAACACGGCTGGGGCATAACCGTTTATGTGCTGAAAGAAGGCAAGCTGGAGTGGAAACGGATCATCCGGGCAACCTATTTTCGTGTGGAGAAAAAAGATTGGTTGCTGCGTAATGTCTCCGTTCTTTCTCCTTCCGGATTTGTGTACGAGAAGCTGCAGCAGCTCCGGGTGGATATAGGCAGGAACTTAAAGGCATTCATCGCCATGGATCCCCACCGAGATCCGACTCAGCTTCCGCTCTGGCAGCTGGGGGATGTCATTGCCACGCTGCAGGTTTCGGGATCCAACGTGGAAAGCCTCCGTACCGTGTGGCATCAAAAGGTAGCTTATGCTTTTTCGTTGCTGGTGATGGGACTTATCGCTCTGGCTTTGGTCAGCCTCTGGGAAAACATCTATCTGAACATCGTGTTGGGTATGCTTTTGAGTTTCGCCTATTATGGCGTGACTATCGTTTTTGTCTCGGCCGGGGAAAAAGGATTTATCCATCCGTTCATAGCCGCATGGGCCGGAAACATTGTTTTCATGCTCCTGGCAAGCGGGCGTTTGATCTGGTATATGTTGCCCCCGAGCGTACATCACGAGTCCATCAAATCGCATTCCTCCGAACTTAATGCTGTAAAAAGCCAGATGCATGGATTGAAATCCGAGTTTGATTTGTTGCGCTATTATTTATTCTGGAAACGCTCCCTGAGCGGGCAGGGAAAAAATGGCTCAGGCGAACGACACAAGCCTGGCGTCTAAGTATCAACCTGATTGGGCAAGTTGAAAAATTCGTTTCCAAAGCGCCTCAACGCCCTTACCGGTTTTGCTGGAAAAGAGCAGGGGACTTGTGCCAGGATAGAGCGTACGCCATTCCTTCAAACGCGTCTGTTGTTCATTTTGTTTGCATTTATCGGCCTTGGTCAAGACAGGCTGCAGGGTCAAGCCAAGCCCGGTGACGTAGTCCGCCAGGTTGAGATCAAGCTCTTGCGCCTGATGCCGGCAATCGATGAGCAAAACCACGGCCTGCAGCGGACCGCGGGCACGTTGAAAGTACGTATCGATAAGCTTGGCCCATTTTTCCCTTTCTGTTTTAGAGCAACGGGCGTAGCCGTACCCAGGCAGATCGACAAGATACAGGGCTGGATCTTGCACCCGGAAAAAATTCAGGCTGCGCGTTTTGCCGGGTGTGGAGCTGACTTTAGCAAAAGTATTTTTTCTTCCGGACAGGCAGTTCACCAGCGAGGATTTTCCCACGTTGGACCTTCCGGCCAGGGCAACCTGCGGCATATCAGGAATCTCAAGCTGATTGAGCAGGTACACCGTTGATTCCAAAATCACCTGTGGACGCTTAAAAGCAGTAATTGACATAGAGAGACATTTGCGCGGCAAGCCGGCGCTTGATTTGCTGAACTTAATGTTCTACATTAATTTTTTAATGACACCTACTAAGTTGTCGCTAGCACAGCCCCGCAATGGAGGCAATGACTTTATTGTTCCACGTCAATGGGCAAGGGCCTTTCCCCGGAACAACTAGCCTTCTCACTCGCTTTTGGGTGATCTCTTATAAAAAAAGTACATGATCTTGCTTTGATTGAATCAAATGTATGCATGTAAAAAATTCATGACCATAACCGCTTCCTATTGGCCAATGATTTGGATAAGACAGCTGCAACGCGTAACACCGGTCAGCCGGTAGTCAGAACTACTTTCAGGAGGAATTATGTTATCGACGACTGATTTCAAACGTGGGTTGAAGATAGAAATGGACAACACCCCATATGAAATTATCGAGTCCCAGCATTACAAACCCGGAAAAGGCGGTGCTATCGTCCGGACAAAATTACGGAATCTGCTGACGGGCCGTGTGGTGGACCATACGTTCCGGTCCGGCGAAAAAGTGGAAAAACCAGATCTCGAAACCAGAGGAATGCAGTTTTTGTATCGAGAGGGCGAAGATTACGTTTTCATGGACATGACCACTTACGAACAGATTTCCGTCACCGAAGAACAAACCGGCGGAAAGGGCGGATACCTTAAAGACGCGAGCGATGCCAAGGTGCTGCTGTATAATGGACGCCCGCTGGACATCGACATTCCTCCTTCCGTGGTGCTGGAAGTGACCGACACCGAACCCGGCGCCAAAGGCGACACCGTCAGCAACGTCAACAAGCCTGCGGTCGTGGAAACCGGAATTACCGTCAATGTTCCGCTTTTTGTGAACACAGGCGATCATATCAAAGTTGATACCCGTACGGGAGAGTACCTCGGCCGCGAATAAGCCGGCCGGGCGTACAGCCCGTTTTTTTTCATTGCGCATATGCTTATGCCTACACGTAAACAAACACTTTCCTCAGAGCTGTTCGGGGTGTTTTGTGTTTTCGCCGCCCTGTTTCTGCTGTTGAGTTTGATTACCTATTCACCGCGCGATCCCACGCTGAACCAGGTTGTTACCCGTACGGCGCAGGCAGTTGCCAACGGTGCTGGTGTTGCAGGCGCATACCTCGGCGGATTGCTGGCCGATGTGTTCGGTATCGGCGCTTACTTTTTCCCTGTGGCTCTGCTTGTACTCGGCCTGAAGCGTTTTCTTCCAAAAATGAAGATTTCGGCCTGGCGTTGGGTGGGCTTGTCCTGCCTGTTGTTCGGGGGTGCCAATTTAGCTGCCGGAGAATGGGCGCAAGCGCACATTGTTATCGGCAAGCTCAACGGCGGGGGTTTTTGCGGACGAATTCTGTATGGTCTTAGCAGTACGTATCTGACCCATACAGGCGCCAATTTGCTGTGGTTGGGCGTGTTGGTGGCAGGAATGCAGCTCATCGGTAATTTTTCCTGGACCAAATTCGCAATCCCGCTTCGGGAGCAGCTCGAACAGCTCCATATCAAATACGCGGAACGGCGTTCGCGAAAATTGCGGCTCAAGCTGCGCAAGGAAGAAAAACGCTCGCAACGTCGTAATGATAAACAAACTACGGACTCCGGTGAAGAATTGATTCCCTATAATGCGGAGAGGGACGATGACGTCACGTATTCCGACGCGTCTCATGAAGACCCGTATGAGGAGTCGTCTGATGGAGACGTGGTGGAGGCTGCGGAGGCGGAACCATCACCTCGGGAGCAGCAGTTGGGAACCGAGGAGCGTCCGTTCACCATAACGAAGACAATTGACGAGGATGCTCCGCTGGAAATGTACGAGGAGCAACCCGCTAAGGCCAAGCGCCCCAGGCCGCGTAATCTTTTGCTGCACAAAGCCCTTAACCGCAGCAAGCTTCCCGGCCTTTCGTTGCTTACGCCGGTCAAATCCGTGGAAGATGAAATTCCGCATGCCGCTTTGCAGCGTCAGGCTGAAGCTCTGGTTTCGTGTCTGGCGGATTTCAGTGTGGAAGGACAGGTGCAGAACATTATGCCCGGTCCCGTAATCACCATGTTCGAGTTAAAGCCGGCGCCTGGTGTGAAAATCAGCAAAATAGCGAATTTAAGCGATGATCTTGCCCTGGCCCTGAAAGCGCATGCAGTACGAATAGAAGCGCCTATTCCTGGAAAGGACACCGTAGGCATCGAGATTCCGAGCCACAAGCGCCAGACCGTACATTTGCAGGATGTTCTCGCCTCTCCTGTGTTCAAGAATGACAAATCGCTGCTGACCATGGCCCTTGGCAAGGACATCTCTGGCCAGCCAAAGGTGGCGGATCTGGCCCGGATGCCTCATTTGCTTGTCGCTGGAGCCACGGGCGCGGGTAAAAGCGTCTGTCTCAATTCCATTTTGTTGAGTTTTCTGTTCCGCGCCAAGCCCGAACAGCTCAAATTGCTGCTGGTGGACCCGAAACGCATCGAACTTTCCGTTTACAGTGATTTGCCGCATTTGATTCACCCGGTGGTCACGGACATGAGCCTGGCAAAAAACGCCCTGGAATGGTGCCTGCGGGAAATGGACGAGCGCTACGAAGCCATGGCCAAACTGCAGGTACGTAATATCCAGGGCTACAATGAGAAACTGGCCAAAGTGAAAGGCAAAGATCAGGAGCTTCCGTTTGAAATTCACGAACTGGAGCCTATGCCTTATCTCGTTCTGATCATCGACGAACTCGCGGACTTGATGTTGACGGCGGGCAAGGAAGTGGAAATGAGCATTGTCCGGCTTGCCCAGCTGGCGCGTGCCGCGGGCATTCACATGATCCTCGCCACCCAGCGTCCCAGCGTGGACGTGGTCACCGGTTTGATCAAAGCCAATTTTCCCTGCCGGATTTCCTTTCAGGTCACATCCAAGCATGACTCCCGTACGATTCTGGACCAGGTCGGAGCGGAGTATCTGCTGGGCAAAGGCGACATGCTGTTCAAACCTGCGGGAGGACGCTTGCAGCGTATGCATGGTGCGTTCATCAGTGATGCGGATGTCAACTCCGTGGTGGAATACTGGCGCGCTCAGCAGAAACCGGATTATAAACTGGATTTTTCCGAAATGGAGACACCTGAGGGCGGCCCCAACGGACAGGCCGGCGACTTGGCTGGAGATACGGTTTATCAGCAGGCCGTGGATTTCGTCCTTGGCCAGGGCAAGGCCTCCATATCGCTGCTGCAACGCCGCTTTCGTATCGGTTTCAACCGTTCGGCCCGTTATATCGAACAAATGGAAGCCGATGGTATCATTGGCCCGGCCGATGGCAGCAAACCGCGCCAGGTACTTCGTTCGAAAGAATAACGTGTCCTCGATGCATGATTGTGTACCACCTTGGGTGGAACGCCCCTGGACGCAAATAACATATCCGAGTTAGTATATTTCAACATCTTGCGGAGACAGAACCATCTCAGGCATGGAGGCGTAAATATCATGCGTCGCTTGCCTCTGCGTTGCTGTTTCGGCTATATTACGAGGCGGCTGCGACATTTTTTAACACCTTAGTCCATTACTGGAGCACCCTATGAACGCCATGCGTGTCTTGCTTCTCCCGGTGTTTCTGCTTTTGTTCACCGGGATGGCAACAGCCGCCCAATCCAAAACAGATCCTTTGGTGGGTGAACTGCAGGCCACCTACGAATCTCTGGACTCGTTTGAGGCCAAGTTCAAACAAACTTTGAAAAATACGGCCACCGGGGAGGAAGAAGAACGAACCGGCATGTTTTTTTTCAAAAAACCGCAGCTTATTCGTTGGGAAAACCTTACCCCGGATGAAGAGCTGCTGGTGGTGGGCAAGAATATTGTCTGGGATTACTTCAAAGACGAACAGGTAGTCTACAAATACACCGTAAACAAGGTCCTGGATTCGAAAACCATGCTGCGCTTCATTTCGGGCCAGGCCCGTCTGGACCAGGATTTTTATATCAAACGTGAAACAGATCCCTTGGCCGGTGAAACTAAATCCAAACTCATCAAATTGAATCTCGTTCCCAAAGAACCCGAGGCGCAGCTGGTGCAGGCCTATGTCTGGGTGGATCCGGACAGCAAGCTGCTCAAGCGCATCCTCCTGCAGGATTTTTACGGCAATGAAAACGAGATGTCCTTTGAAGACATCGACCTGAATCCTGTGCTTCCCCCCGAACTGTTCATGTTCGCACCGCCACCGGATGCGGAAGTGTTCGACGACACCAAAAAAGGAAAAGCACAATAAATCACTGCGCGCGGTCGGTTTGTTACCAACCGCGCTTTTTGTGTGCCAGTCATGGCGCGAATTTCATGAGGTGTAAGTCCTCTACAGGCCCTGATGGTGGGAACTGTAAGAAGGCAACTGCGTCGTCGTGAGGCGGGGTGGGGAGGAAGCCGAAGGCAAAAGCCGGACTCAACGAACAGAAATCGGATACAAGGCCGGTGCGGTTGGGTAATCTGGCAATGAACAGAGATGAGATGCCCTATAATCATCCGGAAGCCGCAAAGGTAAATCCGGCGAGGTCTGGCTGAAAGAGTCGCGTCTTACCCTGGGAGATCTTGTTCTCTGTCGGTGAATCGACTACGCAGGCGGCGACGTCTGTGGAACGAGAGCGAGAAGTCAACAGAGGCCATAATAATCTGTCCCCTTGACGGATGAAGGGCCGAATCTTTCAATGCAAGGAACAAGTCACCAACAACTCGACAGACGTGGGAAGCAGACAAGGTGGACAACACGCCTCGACGCCCCGCTAACGGCAGACCCCGCACTGGGGCTATTGAGGAGCGAGAGCGTCCGCGGTGTTGGAGGGAGAACATTCCTTGACACAATATCTAATGGAACAGGTTTGCGACCGTGCAAACCTCAATCTACGGATTCCAAGCAGGGGGCGGACGGGCCCCGGTTGTGGTGGGCAATCCAGTACAAGCCTTGGTACGAGCGGGCTGTGTCCGATTTCAGGGAAATGTACGGGGTGGGGCCGATCTTTTTTCTGGAGTGGCCGAAGCATCAGGTGTTTCTGCGAGAACCTTCAGCGCCTCTCATCATAGAGAGAAGTACGGGGAGGCTCGCGAAGCCGCGGACAGGAGTGCTTTGGCGGACGGATTACCGCGAAGTGAAGGCCTTTCGTCCTGCCGACGTCGCACCCCTGATTGCGGAAATTCTCGCAGGCGGGAGCCCGTGGTTTTGGGACGACGAGTGGCGCCCCATGGTCATGAGCGAGATTCGCGTGCACGGGGACAACGCTGAGCCCCTTGCGACCAGGCTCGCGGCTCTGGATGTCTATTTTCTGCGCTGGTGCGGTCCTGGGGAGAGCTGTATTTTTCGCCTCTTTGGCGAGCCCGGGCTGCTCGTTTCGCTGGCCTACGCGGAGGCGCCTTTGGGCGGTGTCTGAGAGTTCTTTGAAAAATTGTGCGGCAGCAGGGACTCAAAATCCTCCTGCGTACGCGCATATGGCAACCGCTCGAAAACGCGGACCAGGTAGTCGTAGGGGTTAAGGCCGCCGGCCTTTGCGGTTTCAATGAGGGAGTACATGGCCGCGCTGGCTTTTGCGCCCGCTGGCGAACCGGAAAAAAGCCAGTTTTTACGGCCCACGGCAAACGGACGGATAGCGTTTTCAGCCGCGTTGTTGTCCGGGTGCAGCCGTCCGTCTGAAAGGTATGCCTCAATTCGGCTCCACTGGCCCAGGGCATAGCCGATGGCCTTGCCGAGCAGGCTTTTGGGCGGTGTGCTTTTCTCGCGCTCGACCAGCAGCTTCTTGATTTTCTCCAGCAGCGGCTTCATCCGTTCCTGACGCATGGCGTAGATGTCTTCGGGCGGCAGCTTTGCCTCACGAGCCTGCTTTTCGAGGTGATACAGCTTCTGGATCAGATTCAAGACGGTTTGAGCCGTGCCGACTTTGGTCTTGTACAGCCAAGCAGCAGTTGGATTTAGAAAAAGGCTGCCAAGCCAGAGATTTCGACGCCCTCATCGCGCATACGACTATCGTCATGCTGCGCTACATGTTCCTTGCCCTGGAACAACGCCGCCATGATGATCCACGTACACTATTCGGCAATTAAGATGCGGTCGCCCTGGTTTGTTTTAGGATAGCCCTTGACAACCCAAGAGGCAAAAATATATTAATACTTTTTTAGGGCAATTAGCTCAGCTGGATAGAGCGTTGGCCTCCGGAGCCAAAGGCCGGGCGTTCGAATCGCCCATTGCCCACCACCCAAAAAGCAAGCCGCAAGATGCGAGAATCATTCGCGTTTTGCGGCTTTTTTGTGCCCGGAAAACAGCTTTTTTCGGCTGTTGGGGAAAAATCGGCTTTCAGCACCGGAGCAATGAGGTCAGAAGAAAAAAATAGGGAAGTAAGAAATGTTGGCCTGGATTTTGAGTAAGAAGCAAGAGAGGGGTAAAATCTAGGCATAAGTTTTGAAATATTCTTCCTAAAAAACTTTATAGGGAGAATAGAATGGAAAACGTTAAAACGCTTAAAGATCTTTGGGATTGCTATGCTGAGATCAAACTTCCTCAGTTGAAGGCCGCTAAATTCGACAAACTCCGTTGGACCAAGCATGTCAAACCTACGCTTGGCGATCACCTGTTGAAAGACATCAAAGGCATTGAGGTGATGCGGCTGAGAAACGTGCTGGAGAAGAAAGGCCTCAGCCCGCAAACCGTGCACCATTGCTTGGCGCTTTTGCGACGGATTCTGAAAAAAGGCATGCAATGGGAGATATATCCGGGACCGCTTCCCTATTTCGAAATGCCGCAAGTCAAGAACGCTCGCACCCGATTCCTGCGAAAGGATGAGGCGAAGGTGTTGCTTGCGGAAATTAAGAAAAGATCCGATCTGTGGCATGATATATCTCTTTTGGCATTACTATCAGGTTTACGAGCCTGTGAAATTTATACTCTCAAGGTATCCCACGTAGACCTTGCTAATGGATTTGTCAATATCTACGATGGAAAGACCATTAACAGAAGCGTTCCTTTATGTCCTGCAGCAAAAGTTCTGATCGCCCCCTACTGCAACAAACCGGCCGGGGCGCTGGTATTTCAGAATTCCGAAGGAAAGGTCATACGCGAAGTCAGCAACACCTTTCCCCGATCAGTTGCCTCTTGCAGGATGAACGACGGTGCAACGGATCGTCGAGATAAAGTTGTTTTTCATACGCTTCGTCACACCTTCGCATCCTGGTTGGTTCAAAATGGTACGCCTCTGGCTACCGTGTCGCACATTCTGGGTCATAGCAGTATTGATATGACAATGCGCTATGTCCACCTTTCTCCTGAGCACGGCCATAAAGCCGTAGCCGACTTGTGGTAAAAAATAACCGATTAGACGCTTGGTGTCAATATCTGTCATAATTTCTACTGGTTACGTCATTTTTTGTCACTTTCTGCAATAATCGGTCATTAACTGCAATAAGTCGTCACTAATGGTCATTTTTGGTCAAATGACAATATCTGGCAATTAGTGGTATATTCTGTCGTTAAAAGACAACAAAAGACCACAAGAGACGCAACAGCGGGAGGCAGGACAGGTAAAGTGATGTCACTTTACGTCCTGCCCCTGCGGGGTAAAAAATACTTATTCGCCTGCGGCTCAACGTGATATTAACAACCAAAAAAGACCCAAAGGAGAGAAATTATGACGCGCACAGTTCAAGAAAAACCTGAAATTCAAGTTGGTTCCGGAAAGATGACCGTTTCCAGCCTGGACGTGGCTAGGCATTTTAAGAAGGAACATTTCCATGTTCTACGAGACATCGAAAACCTCATCGAAAAATGTCCATCAGATTTTATCGAGCCCAATTTTGGATGCGTTGAATATGTAGATACGAAAGGCGAGAAACGCCCAGCCTACAACCTTTCTCGTGACGCCTTCACCCTCCTGGCCATGGGCTTCACCGGCGAGAAAGCCATGAAATGGAAAATCCGCTACATCGAAGCCTTCAACGCCATGGAGGAAGCTCTACAGTCTGGCCGCGTTACTCCCAGGCAGATAGCTCTCGGACTATGCAGCCCGGAAGAAATACGCGCTTTAAAAGGTGCCGCGCGGCTGCTTGCGTATTTCGAACTCAAAGACTTTCAGGATATCATGTGGGGGCTTTGCGAATTTTGCGGCCTATCGTCCCTGGACAACCTTCCTTCAGGCGATTTCGAAGATGCTTTTCAATATCTCGTACGCAGGCTTCAGACTTTCAAGACGGCTTCGGGAGACCAGATTAAGGCGACCGACAAACAAATTGCCGTGATTGAGGGCTTAAAGGATTACGCCGCGTTTATGTATGAAAACGATAGCTGGAAGGGAAAGGTCCACGACAATATGGGGCGGCTCATTGATGTTGAGAATTTGTCAAAGGGGCAGGCCAACAAATTGATAAGCATGTTCGCCCTGGATCTCTCCATAGGCATATCACCATTGCGAGGATAGAATTTTGTGTAGGAAAAAACGTACAGTATGTCTTCAATCTTATATTACTGCCGATGAATATGGTCAAATTGTTGACATATCTCAACAATGCGGACTGTCGATCTCCGAACTGACCAGGCGCGTGCTCCTCGGCCAGGAGATCAGT
The DNA here is from genome assembly GCA_963677785.2 of Desulfovibrionaceae bacterium. Classification (GTDB taxonomy): domain Bacteria; phylum Desulfobacterota; class Desulfovibrionia; order Desulfovibrionales; family Desulfovibrionaceae. Next base: position 4,146,219 of record CAXXDH010000003.1, read on the forward strand.
TCCAAGGTTGACCGGCAGGCTTTTATCGACCTGCTTCACGTCCGCGCGGACCTCGGCAGACTGGGCGGATTGCTGAAGCTCTGGCTGAGCGATGACACCAAGGCCAAAGACTATACGGCGAACGTCCGGAGCGTGCTACATGAAATCGAAGCGCGGCAGGCCGAAATGAAGCCGTTGATCGAAAGACTCAGGAATTTCATATGATCAGCAAGCGCGAACCCCATGAACCAGCCAATGACAATTACGGACGGCTCGCTCGATACATTGCCGATGCCTCTCATGGAGGAGAAAAATGTCTTGCGAGCTGGACCGCCGGATGCGCGGCCGGGGATGATTACGACCTGGCCATTGACGAGGTTCGCGCGACACAGGGCTGCAACCAGCGGACGAAAAAAGAAAAGACCTATCACATGATCGTATCCTTCCGTCCGGAGGATAACGCCAGACTTACCCCGGATGTCCTCAAGGAGATCGAGACCGAATTCGCCAGGGCGCTCGGCTACGAGAACCACCAGCGCCATTGCGGCGTGCATATCAATACGCGGAACATGCACATGCACGTGGCTTACAATATGATTAATCCGGAGACCAAAACACGGCTTGAGCCTTTTAGGGACTATTACAAACGGGATACCGTATGCCGAGAATTAGAAAAGAAATACGGTTTGAGCATCGATGCCGGGAGAGACGAACAGACGGCATTCATCAAATATATTGAAGATCGGCTTGTACGTCTGAAACAATCGCTTGGTGCGGCTGATTCCTGGCAGGATCTGCATAAACGTGTAGCAGCATGCGGGATCGCAATCCGGATCCATGAAAACGAGTGCCAGTTTGCAGCCATCGGTACAAAGGATAAGGATGGACATTCAATCAAGGCCAGTACATATAGCCTTGACTTTTTGGCAGGCAGATTGGAAAAAAGGTTCGGAGAGTTTGAAAAAAGCACCGGTAAGCATCGTGTATTTGAGAGGTTCAAACCAGCCAATCCGTTCGAGGACTATATCGAAGAGCGCAAGGAAACTTTGCGCAAAGTCGTTGAAACGGCTGGTACCTGGCAGGACCTGCATAAACGCCTGGCCGTCCACGGGCTGACTGTCCGGACACGCGGCAACGGCTGTATAATCGCGGCCATGGGCTCCAGGAAGGGAGACAACTTCCAGGTCGCTGCAAGCCAAATCAACCGGAAATTCTCGAAAAAGCATCTGGAAGATCGAATGGGTGCCTATGAACGAAGCGAAGGGACCTATGCGGCCGAAGAATACTTCGTACCGCAGAAGTTCGACGAATACGTTCAGGAACGCAAAGAAAAACTGCTCGATTCCATCGCCGGGGCAAAATCATGGCAGGATCTGCACGAACGTATGGCCGCGTATGGAGTTGAATTCCGATTGCGGGGAAACGGCTGTACTATTGCGGCCATTGGTTCCAGCACTCAGGACAAGCACCACATCAAGGCCAGCGAGCTGGACCGTGCTCTTTCCAAGGCTACCCTGGAGGAACGGTTCGGATTGTTCGAAAAGAGCAAAGGTAAATACGCCGTACAGGAGCGTTTCAGATTTTTCGATCCCAACAGAGCCCTGCGGGAAAACGAACGAGCGAAAAAATTCGAGGCTCACAGCGGGTTGAAGTCCTTTTACACCTACGCCACTGAACGAAAGGAAAAATTACAGGAAGCGCTTGAAGCGTCCGCAAGCTGGCAGGATCTGCATAAGCTTATGGCCGAACACGGCCTTGAACTGCGGCTGCGGGGAAACGGCTGCATTGTTTCGGCCATTGAGGCGAAGATGAAAGGCAATCACAACATCACGGCCAGCAGCCTCGGCAGAGAATTTTCAAAATGGTCGCTGGAGAAGAAATTCGGCGAATTCGAGAAAAGCGCCGGTGGGTATGCGGTGAAGGAGGCGTACAAGCTGGAACCCAAAAATCCGCTGAAGGCCGCGAAAGACAGGGAGCTCTGGCGGATCTACCTGCGGCAGAGGAAAGAGGCGCGGGAGAGCGGAAGGCAGATTGTAAGAAGCTGGAAAAATTTTGCTTTTAAGGCTCAGCGATTTTTGGATGAGGACATGGGGCGATAACGCTGTACCAATAAAAGGGGGCGAGGATGCCATTTGAGGGCTTCGAATGCGAATGCTGCGGTCACTGCTGCTTAAATCTCACTGATGTGTGTGAAACCGAATGCACCGCCGAAGATTACGAACGTTGGGAAGCTGAAGAACGATACGACATCCTGGAATGGGTCTGGCCAGTCGAGGTCGATGGCAGAATCGTCGGCGGCGATATCTGGATAAGCCCCAAAACCGACCAGTTCGTCTCACGGTGCCCCTGGTTAAGGAAAATGCCCAATCAAAACAAATACAAATGTCGCATTCATGATACAAAACCCGCGCGCTGCCAGGACTACCCGCATAATCTGGAAAAAGGAGTGACAACCAGGTGTCCTGTTTGTGTACGGTTGGAACGGAAAAAATCAACAATGTAACTCATTATACTTTCAGTTTTTTTGTTGATCTAGAAAACTACACTTCAACGTCTTGATCTATCTCAGTCTGAAGGCCAAGGGCTTTTTCTGCAATTCAATATAAACTTTATGTAACTAGGTTAGCGTTATAATGCGGAGCAGTATTTTTAAACTCAAAGCTGGAGGTTACCATGGCAGGATATATGCTGGTTCTGATGATCATTCTGGGAATAGGTCTTTATTTTGCAATAAACGCCGTTTTTATTCATCTTGGCGCAAAAGTTTCGAGTGTGCCGGATGCCACGTTCGGAAAAGCTTTCAAAGCAGCTATTGCGACAACTGTATTAACCGTAATCATAACCGGCATTTTTTCAATACTTCCGCTGATAGGAACGATAGCAGGTCTGCTTTTAAGTCTGCTATTTTCAATACTTATTGTTAAAAGTCTATACAAAACAGGATTTGTAAAGGCTCTGCTCGTACTTGTCTTTCAATTTGTCTTTTCAGTTGTCTGTTCGATTGTACTTCTTGGCGGGGGAATATTATCTAATTTACCTTCCAGTTAAACATACAAGGCCAAATAATACACGCAAGTGAAAAGGAACGCCATGCACGAGCAAAAGATAAATGTGAATGACCTCCCGCCAGATGAGCAGGATAAGTTTCACGACGATTTTGCCAGATGGATCGAAGAAGAGTTTAACGGGGATTCGTCGGAAGCTGAGGACGTTTTGGCCGATGGAGTTCCCATCTACTACCGGGATGAGAACTATCCAGGAGAGACTATTCGCGAGTATCCGGACGGTCGACGGGAAATCGTTAAGGTTATCTTATCGGAAGACAACACGAGTTATGAAATCGTAGTGGTCAGGAGTGTTTAATTAGGAGGAGCCTTACACCGGTAACTTTCATGTGCTATGGACATCACAGCTTGCGAACAACTATTTAAATTGCTAAAATATCTTTTGAATAAGGAGAAACAGAAATGAGTCAGCCAATGAAGAATACTATAGAAAAACGTATCGACAAACTGAAAGAAGCCCGAGCAAATAATATGCTGGAGGGGCTTCATATTAACGCTGACGAATTTGACAAATTGCTTGAACGGGCTAGAGAGCCAATTAGCGATAATGAGTTTGTTGAAAAAGAAGTTGCGGCGATATTAGCTCCATATAAATCCAATGGCCCGATCCAGCGAAGCAATTAATGCCTATAACGATGTTGTGGATGCAGAAACCGGCGTCTACATCAATAAATTAGGCATTACTGATAAAGAAGAACTTGAATCTGTTGAAACAAGGCTGGTACAACAAAAATCAGCCAACCGACCAAGGCTAAAATCATTCATTCTACAAGAACTACAAGCTGTTCATAAACACCTTTTCGAAGACCTTTACGATTGGGCTGGAAAAATTCGTAATTATCCTACAGGGAGAGGGTCGGCTCCATTCGCTCTTCCTAACATGATCGCAAGCTCTTACGAGCGCCTTACAAGTCAACTCAAGGTCGAAAAGTATCTCACAGGCCTTTGTCCTGGAACTTTCGCGAATCGATCCGCATATTACGTGAACGAACTCAATGCCATTCATCCATTCGTAGAAGGAAATGGCCGGATAACTCGAATCTATCTGCAGGACCTAGGTGAAAAAGCCGGGCACAAGATTTCTCTAAAAAATATAGAAGGTCAGAAAACTGAATGGCATCAAGCTGCAAAACATGGATTTCATACAGCCAGCGAGGAGTTTTTTGTTCCTCTAATAAAGACCGCTCTTTTGCCTGAGCTTTCCCAAGACAAGAAGGCTTTACTTGATGAGGTTACAAAACTACTCGAAAAAATAGGAATACCCAAAAAACGTATTGATGAAAGCATTAAGGATATTGCTGCCTACTTACGCAGCTACCCTGATAGTAAGCCTCTTCCATCCGCGCAAAGGTTCATTGCCAAGATGCGTGAAATGGACTCAGGGAATGAAATGTGAATTACGGCGAGGGAAGTGACTATGTTGAGTCGTTACCCGTTGGGAACCTCTTCCAATTCCAAAAGTTTTCTTCAAAATGATCCGCGACTGTGGCGAAGACCTTGGAATGTGAATGACCCAGCCTTCACAGAATTGTCCACCTCAGTGTAAGGTGCTAAGCCCTAAATAACCGGTATAGAATAAATTGTAGTCGTTCAGACTTGATCTGACAGACCCACTTAAGATGGGCTAGCAATTGTCGGTTTAGTTCAAACTTACCGCGCCGCAGGTCGAGGTCATGAGCCAGGCCGCCTCGCCCTCCATGGGCAAAAAATATGGCTTGGCCAAAGTCTGCGCCGCCTGGAGGATGCCCCACGGATACGTCTGAGTCTTATCATGGCGCCAGACCCCACTAGCATCCAGCTTGTATGCGACTTTGGGATTATTGGTAAAAAGGAAACAGTAACTACGGCTTATCTATTTCAATTTTTCGTCAACCCCGAAGATTGTCCCTGGTACAACAAAATACGTATTAAAGTTCCTGAAGAATCCACACTGCACGGCCATAAATGCAGTCTTGCCGCTTATCTACAGGAAGGTGCTGCTCAGGATGAGTGGAATTTTCCGTACGGAGGATATATTTGCTGCCCTGAAGGTCAAGAAACACGCGTTTCAGGGTGCGCTTCCCCCCGAAATTCGGACCACCCCTTAAGGTGGAGTCTGCATCCATGAACTGCTACGAAAGGACGGATGCAGATGGGAAAAAAGAGAAGAAAATTTTCTGATAGGTTCAAGGCCAAAGTAGCTCTGGAGGCTATTCAGGGCGTGAAGACTATTGCCGAGTTGGCGGCGGAGCACCAAGTGCATCCGAATCAGATTTCCAAATGGAAGAGGCAGCTGTTGGAAAATGCGCATGAGCTTTTTTCCGGCAACCACGCCACCGCCTCCAAAACCGAGGAGCAGCTTACCGGACCGCTTTATGAAGAAATCGGGCGACTCAAAATGGACATCAAGTGGCTTGAAAAAAAGTTATGAGCCTGCCAGTGGCTACGCGTCGAAATTGGGTGGAACCACACCCCGAATATTCTATTCGACGACAATGCAGGCTGGCGGGCGTTTCTCGCTCTGGCTTCTACTATAAACCGGCTTCAGAATCCGAAGAAAATCTGATGTTAATGCGGTTAATTGACGAACGGTATCTGCAGCATCCAGAGTACGGAGAGCCACGCATGACCGACTGGTTGCGCGAACAGGGGCATGCGGTGAACCACAAGCGCGTTGCCCGCCTCATGCGGGAAATGGGGCTTCAAGCAATAACGCCTGGACCACACACGAGCAGGCCGTGTCCGGCGCATGATATCTATCCTTATCTGTTGCGGGACGTAAAAATCGAGCGCGTCAACCAGGTGTGGGGAGCGGATATTACATATATTCCCATGAATCGGGGATACATGTATCTGACTGCGGTTCTCGACTGGCGCAGTCGCTATGTTTTGTCCTGGGAGGTGTCTAATACTATGGAAAGCTGGTTCTGTGTGTCGGCTCTGGAGCGGGCCTTGAATCAGGGGATCCCGCAGATTTTCAACACAGACCAGGGGACGCAGTTCACCAGCAAAGATTTTACGGATGTTTTGAAGTCGAAAGACATTGCAATCAGCATGGATGGCCGTGGAAGAGCGTTGGACAACGTCTTTGTCGAGCGTTTCTGGTGGACGGTGAAATACGAAGATATTTATCCGAGAAACTATAGTGACGGTTGGGAACTGAAAAAAGGATTGAGTGATTATTTTAAATATTACAACGAGAAACGAAGGCATTCTTCATTAGACAAAAGGACGCCTGCCGACGTATTTTTCGAAGGAATGATATCGAACTGATGCGGGCCGCCGCCGTCGTTCCGCTCCGTCCTCAGCCCTCCGGGCTGCCCCTTCGGGGACGGACTCCGCTCCACGACGGCGGTAGGAGACCGGCAAAAGTCAGCGTTTGATCTAATACTGGACCAGCAGATTCCACCTTAACTTTGCCGGTCCGTGGTCCAAAAGGTGGGGGGAGGCTTAGGGCCAATCCCTCGTACGGGATGTAAATCATATACAGTTCGCCTGATTCGACATGCTTTTTGGAAATATCCACGCCGATATAAGCACCCTTTTTGACGAGGGGTTCCATGCTGGTGGCCCCCATCTTGATGACCTGAATGGAAGTTGTGGCGTAACTCTGAGGTACGTTGAGCTTACCAATAGGTACGGGAGCCCAGTTGCTGGGTTCCTCGCCTTCCACCTGCATGGAGTGGACAGTCACAACGGTTCCTTTGTACTCAGCCCCGGCATAGTCGCCTAATTGTGCCATAACGCCGACATTCGCAGGACCATCAGCAGTGACATACTCACCATGCTTGTTTTTTAGGTACCATGGACCGATGCCCTCTTCCAGCCAATCCGGATTCAGACCGTATTTTTTGAAGAGTTTCAGATACCACTCGGCAGGGACGGAATCCCGTCTCTTGGCGTCCGAAATACTGGATTGGCGAATATCCAGAATTTCGGCCAACTCTACTTGGGTTCGAGTGTTGATAGCCAACTTAATCCTTTCGAACACTTGATCAAAGGTAGACAATGATTTTCTCCCTTTTCAATATATAATACTTACGGAAAAACTTCGACTAAACTGTCAAAGCTGACAACAACTTATTGGCTATTTTATTAATACGCAATAAGAATTTCCGGTCCTCTGGATGATCTTTTCTAAACTCCGAAAACTTTTTGTTGCCCAAGAATACCAGCAGAGCACCTTGGCGCTCGCTCAAGGGCACTTTCGAATCGCAGAAGTCAAATCAATTATCTTTTTTTGATTCATCAAGGATTTCCTTTACATCAACAAAACACCAACCAATTGGCATTCCTAAGAAAATATTCTCGACCTTACAATCCGAGGTCCTGATCCAGATGCCGTTCGATCATTTGTTTCGTCTTCTGAAGAACCGCGCGAGCTGATTCTATCATTCGGGAATTCATTTTCATTTCCTTCATTTGGTTCGCAACACCTGGAAAAACAAAGCGTTCCATCTCTTGCCAGAATTCTTCGGTGACCTGGTCCTTTTTTGAAAACGATGCGAGTTTATCCTTCAGGTTGAAAAGCAGAACTTCCGGTTTTATGCCGTAATCTTTGAATTTTTTCTGAACGATATCTGCCTGCGGTACAATGCCCTGAGATTCGAGAATGTGATAATCCCAGATATCCCGATGTTTGATATGGTTTCGACAGGCAAGCGCTACGACTTTGTCCGCCATGATTTCCGCCTGGCTTTCCACGTCAAGAATCACGATAGGAGCCGGTTCCAGATTTACGTTATCAGGCATCATGACAGGCCAGATTCTGGATTCCGACTGATAGGAAGGAACGTTGGCCACTTCGATTTTGACCATCTGCTTCGTTCCCTGGTCCGAGATGGGAACTTTCAACTGCCAGACCTGCACCTTCACATCCTGCCCTCGAAGCGCGTATGGATCTTTGGGCTTCCTCAGTACTATGGAGTCCACTTCCAAAGAGTACTTCCTGGCCAGGGCGGTTCGAACGGACTGTTCGAAAACAGATCCCATCTTCTCAAAGTCATCGGGATCAAACCTGAGAGATTTGCCCTGGCCGCAGACAAAATCCAGATCTTCGGAAAAGCGTTTGCTGTTGTAAAAACGCTGCAGGGCCGTGCCCCCCTGAAAGACGAACTTCTTCAGGATCCCCGACTGTTGGAGCGCTGGGAGCACCTCGTCATGAATAAGGGACTTCATTATCACGGGCAGCATGCCCATTTCCCCGCCATATCGAGACAGAATCAGTTGTTCAGCCTGGCTGTGCAGATCCATTCGTTTTCTCCCAATACGTCTGAGCCTCTTCAAGTTCGTCGAGATCGACCAACTCAAGGTTTCGCCCGGCATTTTTCAAATCTTCATAGGCCAGAGTGGGCGAGGCCAGGAAAATCCTTCTCTGAGCGTCATACCTGGTCCGTGAATACAACATGTCGGCGTTCCGAGTGGTATGAGTAAATTCAATTGCCCCCAGGGCTGTTTCAAACAATCTGGATTTTCCGGTCGTCATGACCGTAAGCCGCGAAGGAACCTGAGAAATCACACCTTCTTCACTCAAACGGCTTTCAAGGCTTACATAGGAAAAATGGTTTGGACGAAGGTGTTTGACCATATCTTCAAGAACGTAGCCGACTGGACGGCTTCTGGCGTAAAAATTGGCGTATACTCCCTTGGCAAGCCGGATAATCACTTCGTTGTGGACATGTCTCGCCAGACTGTGCCGAAGCGTGTTTTCAGATTCCTTGAAGTAGACTCCGGCCATCTGGATGGTGAAGATCCAATGTCCATTCTTGTCCAGATACCTGAGAAAATTATCCAGCTCGCGTCTGTTCATACCCATAATGTATATTTTTATGCATTATGAGTCAATTTTCTACGCGTGTGGATCTCTTCTTCAAGCTGCTTTTGCTTCATTTCGCAGTAAGACCTTGCAAAAATTTTTTTCTCCATATGAAGAAGAGGATAGCCCCAATATTTTTCTGCGAGTCGGGAGCACATATGGTAATAAGATGCGAGCATCACCCCGGATTCAAGCGCAAATTTTGTCGGACAATACGTCCATACCCCACGGCTTCCGCCGGTGATCAAAGTAGTCTCCCGATGGAGTTTTTTTCGATTCGTATGGAACATACGCCTTAAAGTTTGGCATCCTCGGTAACGGGTACTTCCAAATGAGCTTTTGGCACGTTGCGTGCGAGGGATACCCAACAAAATGTCGCAGCTTGTAAGCAACGTGACAACAGCGGATCTATTACGCCAAATTGTATTCTTTTTTGGGTAATCATGCTTCATGCGGATCTGGCCATTTTATTGGCAGAATTACACAGGCTTTATTCGTTCCTCGCCTTTCAATAATTTCCTCAAACCAAATAGCTCTCGCACAATCTCAACGGCGAATATCCACCTTGTACAGATCAATGCACCGCCCTGGCTCCATGTACGAGGAGCGTTTGGGCAAAACCCTTTCACCAGCCTCTCATTCATCCATCTGGTGCCCCGCCATTTCAAGCGATATATCATCCACAATCTGGCCGTGAACGCCCGAAAACAAATGTTGGTAGATAGCCTACCTTTATTTCTTGGTAGAGGAAATGTTAGGGCCTGTCGAGACTATTTCATTTTAAAGCCCACGGTTACGGATAATTTTAATTAGCAACCCAAACCCGATCAAACCTGAGACAGCAAATCCGACGATACCGATCACTGGAATTTCCTTCCAAAATGGGGGGACGTTGGAATGCACAATAATTGCCGAACCTATTATCAGCGATCCGAGCACCAAGGCAAACGCAAGCGTGGAGCTAGCCTTGAAAATGCTTTCTCGTGCTTGAATCAGATCTTGCCTCTCTAGACTCAGGCGTAGCCGCCCCGAAGATAGAGACTCGACGATCTTGTAATAGTCGCCAGGAACATTCTGAATCAGTTCGAGAAAATCACCGGATAAAGTGCTTGCCCTAGTCTTCAACCTGCTCATGCCGTAACGGTCTTTGACCATTTTTTCAGCGAAAGGGGTCAATTGGGCGGTAAAATCGAATTTGGGATCCAAAGTAGAGGCTACGCCTTCTATAGTCAGAAGAGATTTGATCAGCAAAAAGAGGTCTGATGGAAGTCGTAGTCCTTTGCCAACTAGAATATCGACAAGTTCTGCCAGAAGAGCGGTAAAGGAAAAATCACCGGCCTGAGAGTCTTGAAAGCGCTCAAGCAATTCTGATATGTCGCGTTCTATGCTTTGTGCCGTTGCAATGTCCCGGCTTCCCGCAAGTTTGACGACTGCTCTGGCCGCGTTTTGTTCATTTCGTGCCATAATGCTGGTCAATAAGTCACTAAAAATTTCCAAATCTCTTTGTATCAGGCTGCCTGTCAGCCCGAAGTCAATGTAGCTTAAGCGGCCATCAGGCAGAAGAATAATATTGCCAGGATGCGGATCGGCGTGAAAAAAACCATAGCTAAATATTTGCTGCAGAGTTAGTTTGGCGCCTTGTTGAGCAATGCGTGATCGTTCCTTCGGGCTCCAAGAGGCTTTTTCAATCAGTTCCGACAGAGTACAGCCCGGGATGAACTCCATTGAGAGGACTTTCGATGTACTATACTCGTGAAAAACTTGAGGCACCTTGATGTCATTTTGTCCAGCAAATTGGTTACGAAATCGTTGGATAGCCGACGCCTCCCTCCGAAAGTCCAATTCCTGGAGCATGCCTTTTTCAAATTCGTTAACTATTTCTCGGGCCCCCCATTTATGCGTATTAGGAAAGTAACGCTCAAGTAACGCAGCTAATTCCTTGAAGATATCAATGTCGACCTTAACGAGTTCATTAAGGCCCGGCCGCTGTACCTTAATGACTGCATTTTCCCCATCAGGCAACACGACGCGATGTATCTGAGCAATGGAAGCCGCAGCTAGCGGCGTCTCGGCAACTTCTAGGAAAAGTTCCTGAACAGGCTTACCCAGTTCTTTTTCAACTATCTGCGCAACCCCAGCAAAAGAAAAGGGGGGAACACTTTTCTGTAGCCTTTCCAACTCTCCTTGAAGTCCATTGGGAATCAAATCCGGACGATTACTCAGAATTTGCCCCAATTTAATAAATGTTGGCCCCAGCTCTTCTGCAACCATACGGATTCGTTCCCATGTACTGGCCTTACCCACAAATCGTACTTGGCGAGGAGATGCTTTTCCCAATAACCTGCTTCCTATGCGGAGGAACTTGCCGATTCCGGTCTGATAGGCGATCTCATCAAAACCGTATGCTGTGAGGGTGGAGATAATTTTACAATAGCGCTTAAAGCGGAGCCGCCCTTTTCGTGTCAATAATCCTAAGATCCTCATTCTCATTCAAACAACTCCCCTCATATATTGTGGAAGGGGGAACACGGAATGTCATTCAGTTTGATTGCACAAGCTGGGGGCTGATTTTGAGTTTGCTTTCCCAGCGGCAAACAACCGGGTACGCATTTTATTGAAGTGCTCCCCGCAAATGCTCAACTCGATGGCCACGGGCAGGCTGCTAAAATTGGTCAGCGCCGTCTTGAACAGGAGTTTCCAATAGAGCACGTTCGCTCGAGAGAATATCCCAATGCGAAACATGCTTTGGATCAAGGCCAAGATGTCATTCAGTGAGATGTGTGAACGTGCAGTTGGTGTATAGTGCTGTAAAAATAGGTGGATGCGTTTATAGTATATGCGCCTGGAATACAATTCGCCGATGATGCGGCGGTAGCCTGCAACTAATGCGTCTGCATCCATTTTTGGAATAAAATTCAAGGTACCGTCGGTGTTTTCACCGGAAGTTTCCTGCAGCAGGCGATTTTCACTTTGCAGACGTCGCCAAAGTCGGGTGCGGGGCAGAGCATTGAGCAGTCCCACCATGGCCGTCACTATGCCGACCTGCTGGATAAAACGAATTTGCTGTTCGAAGATGCTTTCCGTATCGCTGTCGAACCCGACAATGAACCCGCCCATGACTTGCAGGCCGTGCTGGTGCAGTTTTACCACCGCTTCGGGAATATCTGTTTTTAAATTCTGTATTTTCCCGCATTCATCGAGACTCGCCGTGGAGGGAGATTCGATACCAATGAACACTTTATGAAAATTGGCCTTGCTCATCATGCGTATGAGATCGTCATCGTGTGCTAGGTTGATACTTGCCTCGGTCATAAACTTGAAGGGAAATCCATGCGCCTTCTGCCAGTCGATGAGCCGGGGCAGAAATTGTTTCACCGATGCGATGTTACCAATAAAGTTGTCGTCCACGATAAAGACCGTACCACGCCAATCTGTGTCGTAAAGGCTTTCGATCTCACGCAGCATCTGATCGGGCGATTTTACTCTTGGACGGTGTCCGTTCATCACCACGATGTCGCAGAACTCACAATCAAATGGGCAACCGCGTGAATACTGTACGGACATAGTCACATAGTCCCGGAAGTTGAGCAAATCCCATTGCGGGACAGGCGTAAGAGCAATATCCGGCCTCTCAGCGGAGGTATAAACTGGCTTTGGTATTCCGAGCCGCAAGTCTTCAAGAAAAAGCGGCAATGTGATTTCAGCCTCGTTGAGAACGAAATGGTCCACCCCCTGAAAACGCTCGGGCTGGGCTGTCATCGCTGGTCCTCCTGCAACGATGATTTTCCCCATGGCTTTAGCTCGGGCAATGACGTCTTTGGCTCCGGTTTCCTGGACGAGCATCGCACTGACCAGAACCATGTCGGCCCAGGCTAGGATTTCGTCACTAAGGGGGGTGACGTTGACATCAACAAGTCGTTTTTCCCACTGCGCCGGCAGCATGGCGGCAACCGTCAGCAGGCCCAGTGGAGGAAAGGCCGCTTTTCGAGAAATAAACGACAACGCATGTTTAAAGCTCCAGAAGGTATCTGGATAAGTAGGGTAGACTAGAAGAATTTTCACAATATAATGCCTCCTGTCGGCGAACCTCGATTCTAAATTCGAGGCTATTTCTTGTATAACTAGAGTTTAGAGTTTCAGCCTTTCATGAGACTGGTATCCGACTATGAACGTAAAACAAAAATCAAAAATTTCAAATAAATGCTTGACATGGCCTGAAAAATCAGGCCTGCGGCGCCTTCCTGAAAAGGATATCTTTTTCAGGAGGTTATGCGATGTCTCGCCGGCAAGCTCTCACCTGCTTAGCACAATGGATAACATTTCTTTTCCACGCTGTTCCGGCCAGAATTCGACCGACCCTTCTCGAACTGCTTCTCGGGTGCATGGCCGCCGCTGGGACCGGCCATGTCACCGAAGCCATACTGGCCATCACCACCGCCAAGCATTGGACCACATACTACAATGCCATAGAGCATGGCGTTTTCTCCTGGCTGGCTCTGACAAAGCAATGGACCTTGTTGCTTTGTCAGGTCATCAAACCAAAGGAAATAACGATCGTTATCGACGACACGATCATTTTTCGAAGCTCCAAAAAAGCTCCTTCCACCGCTTTGCATCACGACCACGCCAACAGGCCAAATCGTCCCAAATATGTATGGGGGCAAATCCTCGTCGGCCTTGCGATGATCTGCGAGGTCGAAAACAGGAAAGGCGTTTTCCCCATTTTCATGCGTATGGTGCGTTCTTGCGGCAATCGGTCCAAACTCAACGCCGCTGGCGTGCTCGTGCGCGTGTTTGTCCGTTGGCTTGGCAACCATGTCCCGATTCTCGTTCTGATGGACGCGTGGTACATGAAGGGACCGCTGGTGCTCGAGGCGCTCAAACTGGAATTGAATGTTATCGGGCAAGTCCGAAAGGACACTGCGCTTTTTCTCCTGCCGCAGGCAAATGCGACGCCCAAACGCGGCCGTCCGCGCAAATATGGACTCAAGCTCGACTTTCAGCAAGTCTGCAACCTCTTCAAAATACAAGAAGAAAAGCTGCTCGCATACGGAAAGGAACACATCTTCCAGTACTATTGTTTCGATGCCCGTGTTCGCTTCCTCAAAGGACGGGAGTGCCGCATGGTGTGGGTTCGCATGCGGGAAGACAAAACCGATGCGCAATGGACAGGGTGGCGCCTGCTTCTTTCCACGAATGTAAATCTTTGCGGCATGCAAATCATCCAAAAGTACGGTTTGCGATGGTTTGTGGAGTCGTGCTTCAACGTACTCAAAAATACCTTCGGCCTCAAAGACACATGGCAGCAGACCCGGCAAACCGTTGCCCGGTGGCGTACTATGGTGTGTCTTGCCTACGGACTTGCCCAGCTGCTGACAGTGATTTTCGGGGAAAACCTGGGCAAAGCGCTCCAACCGATCCCCTGGCGCAAAGACCGTACAATGACGGCTGGATGGATGCTGAAGGGATTGGCTGGAATTTTTCGCAACTATCGAGTCAGGATATTCTGGGACCGGAAATGCCAAAAATGCATCTTCCCAGAAGAGTTCCTGGAACCGAAGTTGGGCAAAGCGGTCTGATTTCAAACGTCGAAATGTCATTGAGCCTCTGTTTGCCTCAGCTTAAAGCTGACGGAGCAGTTAGTTGCGGCCAAATTTAGGAAGAAGGTTTACTTTGGGACTCTAAACTCTAGCTTGTATAACTCAATTAAAATAAATAGTCCTTTATATTTTTCGATTTTTATAAATTGCCATGGATTGTTTTGTAACATTCGCAAGTTACAGCAATAGACAACCTATGCGTCATTATGACTGCTTCGTTTTTGATATGAAAGGATACTCGCTTATTCAGAGAATTGTTTTTGTAGGCTAAATCTGGCTGAGAAAATAAATCATGCGGGCTTGCATTAAGTGTTAGAAAGCTGGATTAGCAATAACCGTTTGAATAGGTGAACATAATTGAGCATATTCTAAGGAGGTTGGCACACTCGTCCAATAATCATGTTCGTCGAGGACTGAAAAATTAGATTATGACAACTCACAATTCTGTGTTATCTATTAGACAACGGTTAAGATGTTAAGCGCAATTAATGGTAAATTTCTTTGGCCTCGGTAACGAGCTAGCTGTTGCTGTTGGGGGCCTTTTTTTGAAAAATCTTTGAAGGAGATAGTTATTGGATAAGACAGCTGAATTACCCACCCCAGAAGCGTGCACCAGCATCATTTTTGAGGCCAGCGGCGTCAAATTCGATCAGGACACAGCGGCGGATCTTTGGCAGAAAATAATGCGGCACAAGTGGATGCTGTCCGAGAGGTTGAATCGTGATGTCGGGTTCAGGATAGCTTGCAACGATTTCATTGAAAATATTGGAACGGACGAAGAACTTGTCACGCACCACCAGGAAGAACTTTTATTGCAGATGGGAGCGCGGACGATCAGCAGAGACATTTGGGATACCATTGCCGATACCCAACCTCCCAAACAGCTAATTGAAAAGAGGGTTATCTTACCCCTGGTAGAGGACAAACTCTCTAGTAAGCACGGAGTCATACCGCCTAAAACTATCATTTTTTTCGGACCGCCTGGTACGGGTAAAACACATTTTGTCAAGGCAATGGCTGGAAAGCTGGCATGGTGGTTCATTGAGATAGTGCCGAGTGTGCTCATGGCCGACGGTGTAGACAAAATTGGAGCACATCTGCGTGGAATCATGGAGAAAGCACGGAATCTAGACGAAGTGGTTCTTTTTATCGATGAATTTGAAGAACTTGCAGGAAACCGGGATACGGCGAACAGAGTTGACAGATCCATCACTAACGAGTTCCTTAAGCAAGTCCCCCTCATTAAGAGTAATACCAACAAGATATTGCTCGTTTGCGCGACAAATTACATCCGCCAGTTAGACGCCGCTCTGCTTCGTCCTGGACGTTTTGATTGCGTAATCCCAGTTGGGACCTTGGATGATGACGAAAGAAAGACTATACTGGAATATTATTTGACGAAGTTGAATACAGGGACTGTAGATGTGGGACACCTTGTTTCTTTAACTTCAAAATTCACTCCTGCTGATATTGAATATCTTTTTCAAGTAGTTGCTCAGCATGCCTTTGAAACAGAATACGAAAGCAAAGTTGACTTCCCAGTGACCACAGATGTGTTAGTGACAGCCATAGCAGGCTACAGGCCTTCCTTGACGGAGTCTTTAATTCAGGATTTCAAGGAAGATATTAGCAAATACGCACGCACTTGATAGCCAAAACAATTTAATACGGGGGCAATTTCCGTTACGATTTGTTACAAAACGAAAAATAGTAGGTCATTTTATATCTATAATTTTATACATAATCATAAATATCAGTTGATTGTGTATTCTGAAAATAATATCAAAAATTTTTTCATTCCGTAACTCTTCAAATGGATGGAAAAATCTTACAACGAGAAGAAGTAACAAGGATTAGCCGGAATATGTTTCCGTCTTGGAGGGAAAACGTGAGAAGGATCCCCGCGAAATTTATGCATAAGGGGTACGTTGCAGTTATCATAGTACTTATACTACTTTATTCATTTTTTCTCAGCCAAAATACTGGCGATGTAATGGTGTCATTATTAATCTGGTCCTTTGTTATTTCGCGGACGTTATTGTTTTTGGTGATTTTTTGTGTTGGCATCATTATTTGTTTGGCAACGGTAATCGAATATGTAAAAATATCATCTGAACCTATAAATAAAGATCGTTTTATATACCCATATGTTCAAATGCTTATAAAACAAAAAGCTCAACTTAAAAATTTGAAAACAAAATTAAAAAGGGCAAATTCAAATTTGGAAACAATGGACGCCGCCAGCCTTGATGCAACAGAACTTTTAAGTACTTCACATCTTAATCAACTGAACCTGGAATGGCAATTAGGCACTGCTAAAGCAGATTTGGAAAAATCTGTCTCAGCAATTGCCCTCCTCAACAAAGAATTGTCTGATCTAAAAGAAGAGATAAACGTCAAAGAATTAGTTGATCGGTTGATTCAGCATGACCTTAGAGGCTCTTTGACCGCTTCGGTATCTTTGCCGAAACTCCTTCTTGATGATTCTACGTTAACTGAAAGTCAAAAGGAAATCGTAGAGGTCATGCTGGAGAGCGGGGAAAAGACGCTCGAAATTTTAAACTCAAGTTTGATTCTGTATAGATTAGAAGAAGGGACATATCAGACTGAGCTTACCAATGTTAATCTTTACAAGATTTTAGTAACTGTGGTTGAACGAATGCGTAGGACTCTATTGTATTTAAAACAAGATGTTGAAATAAAATGTCTTGATACTAACTGCATAACGGAAAAAAATTTTCCCGTTTATGGTGAGGAATTCCTGTTATTCAGTATTTTTATGAATTTAATATCCAATGCTTCTGAGGCTTCACCGCAGGGAAGTACAATTTCTATAACCCTTAGTCAAAATGAGTACGGTAGTATTGCCATTCGCAATTATGGGGAAGTCCCTGAAAGTATACGAAAAATTTTTTTCAATAAAATGGTAACTTCTGGTAAAAAATTTGGAACAGGTTTAGGTACGTACTCCGCAATGTTAATGACCAAAGCGCAAGGAGGAAATATAGAATTGAACTGTTCTGAGCCGGGAATTACTACCATACATGTGAGTTTACGAAAACCTCCAGCCCAAGAAAAATGAAAAATGTTGTTAAATATGCATATGTTATTCAACACAGAGTTTTCTCCTATACAGCATACGTCAGTTCAATTGCAGCATGTCATAGCGCTGCATAATCTTTGAAACATACTGAATCGTTTCCGGAAAAGGCGGAACGCCGCCAAATTTTATCACGTTGGCGTGCCCGGCGTTGTATGCAGCCAGGGCAAGTTGCAGATTGGGAAATTTATCGATGAGCCAGCGAAGATGCCTTGCTCCGGCATCAATGTTCGCGGCCGGGTCGAACGGATGCCGTAATCCCCATTGTCTGGCGGTATCCGGCATGAGTTGCATCATACCCATGGCACCTTTCGAGGAAACGGCGTTTGGCTGGAACCCGGATTCCTGTTCAATGACCGCATATAGAAGCGCCGGATCCATACGGTAGCGCTGGCCAGCTGTCTTGATGCATGTCAAGATGCTTTTATTCGTGATCAAGGCCGGGTAATGAAAGGTTCCTGGCTTTGTTTTGAAAGCATGGCGATGAATGACCGGATCAGCGCCGGTTTGTACGGCATGCTTGATTTGAATCAACCTCCGGGCTTCCTGGATGGTCAGTCTGGGCGCTACAGGGGAATCCTTGAGCAGGACGTAATTTTCATCCAATCTGGATTCGCTGAGATGGATCGTTCCGGAGGCGTCCTGGTAGCCGTAGAGGGTGTAGGCGTGGACAGAAATGGAATACAAACTCGCCACCAGCACAACCAAAAGTATCAGCCCCCCACGTATCGGTTTCATGTGATTACCACCTACAAGGGCTCCACGTTGGGCAAAGCTTCTTTGGCTAAAGCGAGGTACTCCGCTTTATTAGGCCTTTTATCATCTGCAGCGAAAGTCAAACCTCGGAAATGTTCGTGATCAAACTCAATTCGTTTCCACACGAACTTTTTCTCGTTGGCTGAGATCACCATTTCAAAAGACTCTTTCAAACCTCCTTCCGGATTGCAATTCTGCCTATGACTAGTAAAATGAAAACCAATTTCAAGATATTTGCGTGTTTTGAGTTGCTTTCCTTCAAAGTAAACTTCCGGCCAGTTTTGAAGAATTGCTTCTCTTAAGTCAGAACATTCAATGATCCTGCCGTAAAGTTTTTGGAAATCGGCCATATAGGCGAAAGTCCATGGCACGTTCATTGGACTAGCCCCCCTATAAAGACAGCCGTCTGAGCCGTATTTTTCCAGCATCGACTGCGCCAACCCTTTCGTCATGCGGATTCCGGAAAATATCCCGAACATATATGCCACTTGATCAAAATGCTCTATCAACAACTTAAGGATCTGCTGTGCCTTTCGGTCAAACTCACGAAGTGAGTTTTTTGATAAGGATCTGTTTCCACGCCTTGAAAGAGAACAGTGTTCTATGTCCTCTGGATTAAAGTAGGGAAAACCCTCCACGGATTCATTGCAATGTTTGGCATACGGATGCGATGTATGCTTCAGTTCTTTGTAAAGGCCGATAATCTGGATGGGATTGTCACATTCCGGACAAACAGCGTAGTGCATGTCTTCGCCTAGTTTATTTTTTTGATAATATGGTTCATCTCTGCTAGTGGCGAACTCGAAATCCTCTTTAGTGATCAGCCGCCACCGGGAGTCATCAATTCTTAGCTTGTATATGTTCATGCCTATTCTCTCTTGTAATCTGTAAGAAAAAACCTACCATGTCTGCTGGCTATTTTGTTCCACCACTCAATGGGCAAAGGTGGCACATTTCCTTCCTGTTCGGCAAGTCGGAGACATTGTAAGACAGTTCGCAGTCCTATCGAAAATTCGTGATGTTTATCCCGCATTGCAAAAGCAAGCTCCTCATTACAGTCCAGGCAATTCACCTGCTCCGCTTTATCAGGATCTGTCTGCAAGGCTCTGTTTTCGTAAATGTCTTTCGGATTCATTGTTCCTTTCCTTTCAGTCAGCGCTTGCAGGCAGGACCGACAACTCCACTTGGTACAACCTGGCTGTGTTGTTCCCCTCGGGAATTCCCTCAGACAGGCTGCGGAGAATTGCGGCCGGGGTTGAAGTCCTGGCCCTGAGGTTGACTTCATAAGGTGGCGACGTTTTAATAACATATAGTAGTGGAGGCATAGGAGACTTCGGAGAGTCGAGTTCGAAAGGAAGCTCAGGCAAGACCGACCCGGCAGATACTGGAAGAGGCAAGACTGGATCGGCATCATCCGCCATATCTCCTTTACTGGAAGAATCCGCCATAGCGGTATGCTGGCCGGTGGTACTTGCGGTCGGGATGAAACAATAAATGGCCGCGCTCAGAAGAAACAAGGCGAAAATCGCCATCAGGATGACCGGCCTCCAAGCGAATCTTGTTACTGCAGGGGACAGGCTGAGAGGAACGTCGGGTGCATCGTCAAACAGCATTGACTCAGAGAAAGAAGCGTTCGAGGCCGCGTCCTCAGTCGAATCCGCATCCAGAACAATCAAATCCAGGTCGCAACATTCTGGTGAGTCCTCCTCTGGGTTTTCAGGGGCAGGATCTTCATCGCCTGACAGCGATTTGTCCGTTTCCAGCAATGAGGATTCGGCATCTTCATGTTCGTCTGGCGGGATTTGTTCTTTGACAGTTTCATCAGCAGCAAACGGAGGATCCTGGTTTTGCCCGGCTTCTTTCACTACAAGACGAAATGATGTCCTTTCTTTACCGTATGGAGCTTCCGTATAGGACTCGACACGCTTGTCAGCGATGAGTATTTTGAGGGCATTGTCATAATGACGCTTGTTTTTCAAAAAGCCGGGAATAACTTCATAAAAACGGCTTTTATTCAAGGGGCCAGAGTTTAATGCAGTTAATATGGCATCAGTCCATTGAGTATTCTTGTCCATGGTGTTGTCCTTCCAGATTAGAATAAATGAGAATGAACGACAGGATACGCTTGTGCTGCTCTATCGCTTGCGACAGCCAAAGGGGCAGTATACCGCATTATCATCAATTTCAGTTTGCTTGCAGGCGGGGCAGTTTCGTAATTTCTCTTTCATGGCGTCGTCCTCCAAATATGTTGAAAGTAGTAGCGGGCGACTACATACGCACCGATACCCGCGCAAAAAATGAATTCACCGATTGATGCCAAGTTGCGAATAGTCAAATAAAATCCTATAAAAGTAATTAAAATTGACGTATCCATAATCCATAAAAATAGAGGGATCTTTCTTTTTGAAATCCGGTAACCACAATGAGGACAACTTACGGCATCTTTTGACAACCCTGTACGCATACATGCGGGGCAGCTATGAAATGTTTTCTCTTCCATCATTAAAAACTCCATAAATTGAGGTAAATATGCCATTTAAATCTTGTCCTGAGTGCAACAAGAAAATCCATGAGACAGCCTTTTTTTGCCCTCACTGTGGCGCACAATTCTCGATAAAAACTAAACGAAAGTGGCATCACATTGTCATCATGATAATTTCCACGATTGTACTCATTTACATGCTCATACATTTTCCTGATGTCTTCAAAGAAGCATTAACTCGATAATTTTTTTCCCGTGTTGCTTGCCTGGCCTTTTTGGGGGACGCCGAGCTTCAGGGCCGCTTGCGCGGCCCATCCTTCCGCCACTCCCTAATTTTTTTCCTTGAACGGCTTGCCGGGCTTGCCTTTATCGTCGGACAACAGTGGACATCTCCGGCTTTCGCAGGCCCAATAAAAAGCCTTTTTATTCTTTTTGGATTGACGGCGGCTCATGGTTTTGCCGCATGTCGGGCAAGGGGCGGTCTCGGTTTGCTGGCGCGCGCCAGGCTTGCCATTGTCATCGGGGAGAAAAACCGGTTTACCGCTGGCATGCTTATTCTCTTCAAAGCAGGCCCAAAAGAATCTTTTCTTATCCTTTTTATTCGGCAAACGGCGAAGTGGTCCGCCGCATTCGGGGCATTTGGGGACGTCCACCTTGAAGCTGTCCAGCCTGGCATTGAAGATCTTCCAGATGATGTCCGGCAAGGCGTCTTCCTGCGCGAGCATGAATTTGTCCGGATAGAGTTTGTCTGCGGCGATATCCGAAAGACCGCGTTCCCAGACGGCGGTCGTCACCGGGTCTTTCAGGGCCTCAGGGGCAATGCTGAGAACGTTTTCGCCCAGGCCGGTAATCTGGATCTTGTTGGATTTGACGGCGATGTACTGACGCTTTTTCAAGGTCTCGATGATTCCGGCGCGGGTGGCTTCCGTGCCGATGCCCTCGTTTTCGCGCAGAATCTTTTTCGCCTCCGGATCATCAATAAACGTATGCACGTTGGCCATGGCCGTGATCAGGCTTCCTTCGCTGAACCGCGCGGGCGGCTTTGTCTTGCCGGGCCTGGCTTCAGCCCGGACACATTCGGCCGAGTCCCCCTCGTTCATGTCCGGGAAGATTTGTTCCTCCTCCTCGGCATCCTGTTTTTCGCCTGGTTCGGCGTGACGCCCGTTCTGCCCGACAACGGTCCAGCCCGGGTCGAGGACGCGCCTGCCCGTGGCTTTCCACAGACGCGTCGGCTGTGAAGCGCCGCTTTCGGACGGAAGCTCGACAAGAATTTGCCGCGCTTCATAACGCAAGGGCTGAAAAAATTGGCGGACATAGCCGTGGCAAATCAGTTCAAAAATCCGGGCCTCGTCTTTATCAAGACTTCTGGCGGACTCACCCGTGGGAATGATGGCGTGGTGCGCGGTGACTTTGGACGTGTTCCAGGTCTTGTTTTTTATGGCCGGGTCGGCCCGTTCGACTGAGGGAACCACGGCATGGAGACTGCCCAGAATGGCAATAGCCTCGCCGAATTGCTCCTCGGGCAGATAACGGCAATCGGAACGGGGATAGGTAACAAGTTTCCCCTCGTAGAGTTTCTGCGCGATGTCCAGGGTCTGTTTGGCGCTCAGGCCGTACAGTCTGTTCGCATCCGCCTGCAAGGAAGACAAACAATGAGGCAGGGGCGCGGCCTGGTTCTTTTCTTCGATAGTAATTTTGACGATCCTGCCGGTTTGTCCGGCAGCGGATTGCGCCATGCGGGCCGCAAGCGCCTTATCCGTGAGCAGTCCTTCCTCGGGCGTCCAACGGACCTTGAACGGGCCGTTTTGATGCCTGAGTTGGGCTTCCAGTACGAAATATTCCTGCGGCTTGAAGTTCGCGATATCCTTGCAGCGCGTACCGATGAGCGCCAGCGTCGCAGTCTGCACGCGCCCGCCGGAAAGCACGCCCTGAACGCCGATGTCGCGGCCAACGATGGTCAACGCCCGCGTGGTGTTCATACCGTAAAGCCAATCGGCCATGGACCGGGCCATGGCGGCTTTTTTCAAGGACGTGTACTTGCCGTTGTTTTCCAGACCGGCCAGAGCCTTGGCAACGCTTTTCGCATCCAGGGCGGCAAGCCAGATGCGCAAACAGGGGCCTGTGTAGTTGTGATGTTCGAGAACCTCGTCGACGATGAGCTGTCCTTCGCGGTCCGGATCGCCCGCGTTGACGGCTTCGGAGCACTCCTTCAGCAGCCTGCCGATGGTTTTGAGCTGCTTGGACACGCCTTTGTCCTTGCGCGGTTCCTTGCGCCATTTCTTCGGCAGCATGGGCAAAACCTCTTTGCTCCAGTTCGCCCATTCGCGCGAGTATTCCTCCGGGCTCACCAGTTCGAGCAGGTGGCCGAAACACCAGGTCACCGCGTCGCCGTTGGCGCATTGAATGTAGCCGTACCTTTTCTCGCCTCCGCCCAGACCGTCGGCGATGGCCCGGCCAAGGCTGGGTTTTTCAGCAATGAATAGTCTCATCTGGTTATCTCCTTATCGATTAAAAACACGGGCAGGACGACCCGCAGAAGTTCAAGTGGCACCGGCCCGAAATAGCGGGAATCGAAACTCTTCGGAGTCTGGCCGAGCACGATGACCATTCCGGGCGGCACCACGCCCCGCACCGGTTCATAGCGTCGTATCAGCCTGCCTCTGGAATCCCGTTCGCAGGCTTGCGGCAGCGTGTAGGACTCGCCAGGCATGGCCGCGATCCGTTTCTGGAGCTTTCGTCCCAGCTTCACGTAGCCGCGTTTCTCGGCCAGACGGTGCGCGGGAGAATCATCCGGCAGATCGAACACCACGTACGCGCCCTTGGCGGGAATCTGGTCCGTATATTTGTAAATTCCGCGCGGCAGGGATGGCGTGAGATTCATCACCAGATTTCTGTTGATGTAAAACCCCGCAAAGCTAAGCAGAGCCAGCGCCAGCAAAGCGTACATGAAGTGTTTACGATGCCTTCGCATGCGCCTGTTCCTTCAGTTTCTCGTTCATACGTTCTTCCAGGGTCGGGCCTTTTTGAGGCTCCTTGTCCGGAGGCGGAATTTCAGAACGTTTTTTCAACTTGGGATCCAGAAAATAAAGAACCTGCCTGCCGTAGACCGGCGGGGATCCTGCGGGGAAAATCAGCATGTCGCCGCCTTCCACGGCCTGTCCTTTGGAGTTCTTTTTGATGCCCGGCAAGCGCATGCATTCGTCAGGCGTGAGCAACGGCCGGGCTATCTCGCTGACGCTGACCGACGCGTTTGACATCCGTCCGGACCGCTTGCCCGACAAAGAGGTTTTCTGGTGCACGACCGTTGTTTTGCCGGTCATGGACGAAAGCAGATTTGCGGTTTCCACCTTGTTGGGCGCGTACGCGATCCGGATATGGCAGTTGGAGGTGATGGCCTCCTCTTTCGAATAGGCCTCCTGCAGTTGCGTCATGTCCTGGACGATGATGTAGGCCTTGAGCCCGTATCCGGCGATAAAAGCCAGGGCCTTTTGCATGATTTCCAGACGCCCCAGAGAGGTGAACTCATCCAGCATCAGCAACAGGCGGTGCTTGTAACTGGGACTCGAGGAATCCATCGACTCGGTCAAACGGCGCAAAGCGATGTTGAAGAACAGCCGCATCAAGGGTTTCATGCGGTCCAGGTCCGAGGGAGGAACCACAAAGTACAGATCCACGGGTTGATCCAGATGCATGAGATCACTGATGCGAAAATCGCTTTCCGCCGTGTTCCTGGAAACAATGGGATCTCGGTACAAGGACAGGTTGGCCATGGCGCTGGAAATAACGCCGGACAATTCGCGGTCGGCTTTGGCCTTGCATTCCGACGCCGAGGAATGAATCGCGGTTTTCATGAACTGCGCGACCTCGTCTTCCAACCCCAATTCCTTCAACAGCTGTTCATGATCCGTCTTCAAAATCTCGACAAACATGTTTTTCACCCCTGCGCTGTCCTGAGTAAAAAAGTTTGCCGGGTTGGAATCTTGGGCTTCCGATCTGTCACGGGTAATGAAATTCACCACGTCGGTCAGCGTGGCCATTTTTTTGTTCGCCCTGGAAACGACCATGACGTGCAGCGTGACGCCCACGAGAAAAGCGTAACCGGCTTTATCGAAGTAATCGCGGAGGCCTTTGCCGTCCGGATCCATGATCATGGTACAGATGTTCTGGACGTCGGCTATGGCGTGCAAGGATTGCATCCGGACTTCAGCGAGCGGATTGAAGCGGACCGATTGGCCGCTCGCGTCCGTGGGTTCGAAGCGCAGAACCTTGTGGCCGAGGCTCTTGCGATATCCGGCGGTCTTGTCCCAGTTCTCGCCTTTGATATCCAACACAAGCGTGCTGTGAAGCCATTCGAGCAGAGTCGGGATGACCAGGCCGACGCCCTTGCCTGAACGCGTGGGCGCGAAAACAAGAACGTGTTCCGGGCCGTTGTGCTTGAGATGAAGATGCTCATTCCACGACTTGCCACGGAAAAGACGCTGCATAAGTTCATATCCAGCGTATCTTTTAAGCCATCCTCCTACATAGACACCCTCATTTCCGAGAAAGCCAGCTCTTTCAATATCTTCACATTTCGCCCAATGGGCCGATCCGTGAACGTCGTCATGGCCCTTGAGCTTGTGCGAAAAAGCTATGGAAACAAGCAGCAGCACGCCCAGAGGAAAGACGAAAAGCATTTGCGCTTTGTCCGTGATGTCCCCCGTTTCCAGCTGCGGCCATTTGCGAAGCCAGACAAGGCATTCCCAGGGCGCGTACCAGCCGGAAACGGCAAAGCCGAATTGCGTTGGATGGCCGTAGAATTGCGCAATGTGCTGGGTACACCAGGAAAGGCAGAACAGTCCCCAAAGCGGGACGATCAGAAGCGCCAGCAAGCGCCAGGACCTTTTCCGGGCCGAACCAAGGCCGTAGGCGGTCGTTTCCATCAGTAACACCCCACACCGACGACTCTGGAATAGCAGTGATCAACGTTTTTCCCGGAGCATTCTTCAGTTACGCCGCTTTTCAAACGGGAATGGCTTTCCGTTGTGCACCAAAATTCCGGATTGTCGGTACCATATAAGTTGCATTTTGCCGGATCGGTGATGTTCGGATTGCCCGGATACGCGGACCAGCCCGAAGGACAGGAAGAACCGGCAATGTTGCATAATATGGCACCATTATAGCCTTCTGGATAGCCATTGGCATTGAAGCAATCCGTCAGCGTATGGCCTCCGCCGTACAGATACTCGGATTGCACATGGAGCTGATCGACGTAATACTTCGATGCGAGATAGTTGTTCCCTGCGGGGACGGCGTTCGTCACCTGAACCGAATTCACATTCGATATCTGGTTTCCCTGTCCGTCTACACCGTTATACACTTTGATGGTCGAGTCCCCGTTCGAGGTCAGCTGATTGGCCTGGACTTTGGGACCTTTGACAACACCGGTCGCCGTGACCGTGTCCGACCAGACATAGGTGCTCGTGGTGTTTTTCGCGTCTTCTATGTCGCCTTGCTCGAGGTCGATGTCGCCTCCGTGCGTATGCACGTCGCCTTGCTCCGTTTTTTCCATTCCATCAGCGTCTTCCGAATCGCCCGCATTAGCGAATGGAGTGAAAGCGGCCAGGGCCAGCAAAAGGATCAGAGTCGAAAGTGAAAATTTGCGGAACATATAAAACTCCTTTGGCTATGGTCAGGGACTGCATTTTGTAACGACAACCATCTTGCCGTACTGGGTGGAGGGCGTGACCCACCCCTGGTCCGTCATGATCTGCATGTTGACGCGCCAGTAGGCCGAAGAAATGGAATCGGCCCAGACCTGAACGCCTTTGAGATAGCGGCCGGTGGTATTGGCCGCGAAAGAAGCGGGATAAAGAAAAATCTGTTTGTCCGTTAAATCGTCCGGACAATCGGGCTTGGCCACGGAATCACCCGTGGTGACGAGAGAAATGTCTTTTATGTACGCCGAGGTGTAAGAGGTCTGGATTGTTCTTTTCGCTCCATCCTCGCAAATGTATATTTTATCATTGGCGTCATCCCAGAAAACACGTCCTTCCTCATCGTCGGAATTGTCACAGGAAAAATCGTCGTAATCCGTATCTTCGAAATTGAGACTCCTGACGCCTTCGTTGTCGCCCCCTCCGACATTGCCCACGGAAGAGCCGTCACCCATCTCGATATCGTTGCCGTACATGTCGAGGGTGGTCCACATCTGGTTCAGCTCCGGATGCAGCGGCACGGACGAACGATAGAGATAGTCGCTGGTGGCCGCGTTGTGGCTGAACGGAATATACGCGGCCAGATGTCCAGCCCCCGGATTGGTAATGTCCGTACCCGAAATATCAAGCTCCCAGCCCCCGAACGCGCCTTTGATCACGCTGGAGGATTGACCGGAAATAAGCCCGGTAGGAACGTAACCGGCGACCGAACCGGCCAGCGCGGCCGTGGCCGGAATGACGAGATTTTCAAACTCGTCGTCAGTGGGCATGCCGCCGGAGGTGAGCACCAGGCCTTCCAGATTCTTGCCCGTGGGTTCGAGCACATAGAGGATGTACGTCTGTTTCCAGGGGTTTTTCCCGAATGATTCCGGCAGGTATCCCCCGGAAATGATGTCGGAAAGATTTACCACTGCGGCGGAAGTGTCAGTCGCTGTATTCTGCAGCGCGTTGTAATTGTCGGCGATGTACAAAGTCGCCGCGTCTGCGACCTGAACGAGCTGTTTCGCCGCCGCCTGCTTGCTGAGCTGTGTGGCCCCCATGCTCATGTATTGGGCGAAAAACATGGACAGAAAGCCCATCACCAGCAGGACGGCAATCATCTCGATGATTGTGAAGCCGTTTCGTTTCATCTTCTCACCATTGAAATTATCACGGAATCCTCACACCAGGAGGGCAGGGATTCCACGGTTCCATAAAGGGGAGATACGAGATTTCCGGAGTTGCTCAGTCCGAACAACCGCGTACCATCCAGACGTTCGGCGATTTCCAGCAGCACGCCGGGATCATAGGGACCGTAAACATAGATAGCCGTTGCATCTATGTAATTACGCCACGTTTCTAGTTCCGCGTATCCGGAGGGAAGGGACAGGTCCGACATGTCCGCTTCCCCCACAAACGCGGTATGATCTTCGACGTAGGCAATGACGGTCTTGCGATACGTAATATAGTTGGCCGCGATGGTATCTTCCCGTGGCGTTACGCTCAGATCACCCGAAAACGGGTTGAAGATGCAGAGCAGCACGGCGGCAATGAAGATAAGGACCGAGTTCGCGATCATTTATTTCGCCGTGTACACGATGGTGTTGGTGTCTTCGGTGCAGGCGCTGGCCACCGTGGCTGTAACGGTTTCGGAGGCGAGTTGCGAAACGTCCGTGCCGTTGACTGTCACAGATTCCCAACCACCGCGATCCAGCAAGGCCATTTTGCTGCAGGCATCCCCCGGAACCCCGTCGACGGTGATATCGAAATAACGGGCGTCGCTATTGGGTTCGATAGTCACATCTCCACCAAACGCGTTGTGCACGTCCGAACCTTTGAGCATGGAAGACGGAATGAGAGACAGATTAACGGCGTTTTCCGTGCTCAAGGCGCTGTAGTCAGGTTCCGCCTGATACGCTTCGGCAATCTGAATACGCAGAGTCAGAATGTTCTTTTGCGAGGCTTGCACGTCGGTGCTGGTCAACATGTCTCCGAAATACAAGATGACCATTCCGATCACGATTCCGGAGATGCACATGTAGATGATCATTTCAATCATCGTCATGCCGCGTTGCGTATTGCGTCTTTTCATTTGTTTCTCCTGTCAGTTACATAATTTGTGCAGCGTTAACGAATTCCTGAATTTTCGCGCCTATTCCCATTATGCCCATTGTCATGAAGGCGATGAAACTGCCGACAAAGATCAGCAGCACATTGTTCAGCACCTTGGAAGTCGTTGAAACCTGTTTAATGCTTTCTTCAGTCCAGTTAGTTGCTATTTCAATCAACTTTTTGTCGAATTTATCCAGTGTTGCGAATACGATTAAATCTTCAATCAGTTCCTGGTCGGGAAAATGCAGTTTTGTGAGTTCAAAGGCCTCGCCTAATTGCTTTCCGTCGCGCAGATAGAAATGCGTCGATTCAAGTCGCTCAAAGAGCCAGGGAAAACGTTCGGAAAGAATTTTTAATTTTTCCACAGCCTGAGGAACAGCGAGCCCGGAAGACATCAAGCTGGCAATTGCCTGTAATGTTCGGGCTCCAATCAGGATGCGGTACAGGGAAAAAGGCGGATATTTATCGAGAAAGGCGCGGACCGGGCCGGTAAAGCGCGGCAGAGCCCAGAAAAAAAGCAGGACGGCAAAAACGATGCCTCCAATGAAAACCCAGAACCAGGACGAAGAAACAAACAGGGAGAGCCAGGCCAGCCCTTTCAGCAGACCGGTCCAATGCTCCATGGGCAATGCGTAGGCGATTTTTGGGATGACGACGTTGCCGTAGATGTACATGACCACCAGCAGCAGAGCCAGATAGAACCCCGGCGCGGCCGTGGCGGAAACGATGCAGGATTTAATTTTCTGATTGTCTTCAATGGATTTGGCGCAATCCCGCAAGCCTTGAATAAAATTCGAATCATAGGATTGCAAAACTACGCCTTCATTGATCGGCACGTACGGTTCGAATGTTCGGCCAGCCGCCTTGCCTTCGCGCAGGCGCATTTCAATTTGCCCCAGCACTATCGCCTCAAAATCCGTTGCGCCCCGTTTAAGCGCCCGTTTTTTGAGATTGACTACCGCCCGTTGCTGGGTAACGCCATGCTCCATGAGTCCGGCCAGCTTCTCATACAATTTTTTTCTGGTCTTTCCGGATCCGGAAAAAAACTTGATCGCGAGAGCGATTACGAATCGGGAATTCGGAGAAAACAGCTGTCTTAACTTATTGAACATGATTTCCTTCCAGAATCAGCGGCCCAATGCGTGTTTCCACGTCACGCGGGTCCATTATGCCGGTTTTGATTTTTTCAAGGGCGTGCAGCTGGATATCGAGGGGATTACGCGAACGCCATTCCTGTTCGAATCCGGCTGTTCCGCCTCTGCGAAAAGCTTCAAGGAGATCTTTGTCCATGACGCAGGTCTCGGCCACAACCTGTCTGCCGGAGTAGCCGCTGCCCTCGCAGACGGGGCAACGCGGATCCGGACACGGCCCACGAAAAGAGATTTCGGGATTGTCCCGCAGGCTGAGACCAGCCTGTTCAAGACGACTGACCAGATCCGGAGACAACGCGTTCTTGACTTCCGAAACGGGAACCTTGCAATTCGGACAAAGGGTCTTGATGAGCGCCTGATAGACAAGACATGACATGATCGACGGATCGCAAAGATAGGTGTCCGGGTCGATTTTTTGGTTTGCTGAACTCAGCAGATCGCGCAGTCGAGAAAGCGTGGCATAAACTCTATTGGCGTGAATCGTTGTCAGCACCTGGTGCCCGGTCATGGCCGCGCGGATCGCACCCATGCCGGATTCGCCGTCACGGACTTCTCCGATCATGATCACGTCGGGGTCGGAACGCATGGCGTGCCTGATTGCATCGGCATAGTCTCCGGCAGCGCGGATCTGGACCGCTCCGAAAATGAGATATTCAGGCGGATCTTCCACCGTGAAATAATTAGACTCGGGATGCTCCGCATGCTTTGATTCCATAATGGCCTTGAGCGTGGTGCTTTTGCCGGATCCGGTCGCGCCCGAGATGATGCTGATGCCCGTGGGCAGAGCTGAAGCCTTAAGGAGATCCGCAATATGTCTGGGATGATAGCCGAGCACCGTCAACCGATCGGACATGGAGCCGGATACTTCCTGTGTCTGCGTATGCAACAGGCGTAGCACCATATGGTAACCGCCCGCGATAGGGCCGGATTCAATACGGATCGAAGCGATTTCTTTCGGCAGGATTTTTCTGTTGGATATACGGGCATGCATCCGGTACAAGCCGGAAAACGTCGTTTCACTCTGCTGTTCGGCCAGAGACGCGAACAGTGCGTTGCACAACATATCTGTTTCTTCGCTGTTGCGTTTTCCTACACGGGTCATATCGCCTTGTTCGCGGAACAGTATTTCCGCGTGTGAATCCGTATAGACCCGGATATGAATGTCGCTGGCGTTGTGCCGTACGGCCTGCCGCAAAAGATCCACGGCATGCTGTTCAGTATCCACGTCGTCAAACGCGGCGTTGTCCCACGAGCGGCTGTCCAGGCGGGCTTTGGAGAATTCCTCGGGATCGAGAAAACACACGGGAACATCGCCAACGACGCGTCTTAGGCGGGACTGGTAACTTTTTAAATGGAAAGAATCGCTTGTTTGACCTTTTCCTTTGAGCGATTCGATGACGCAAAGCGACGGCCGTCCGGAATCGAATTTAACGAACACCTTATCTGTAAGCGCTTGCGGAAGCTGCGGAATATTGGAAACAGACTCTGCTGGAGGGATGGCAGTCATGGCGGACCTCATTTCTTCAGCTGGCCGGAAGTGGAATCCGGACCGGCTTTAATGACCGGAACGATGGGCACGGAATCGTTTTTCAGAGAACCGGATGCGACACTGCCGATAAAAGGCAGATACTGGGGCTCCGACGCCTCCTTTTCGAGATCCCTGACCTGGACGCCTTTGCCCGTGATGGAACTGACCGTGTAGGGTGTGCCAGGGACCTTGTCCCCGAGCAGCACGCCGAGGGTATGGCCATTGGGCAAACGAATGGTCGCTTTTGTGGGCCGTCCGCTGATGCCGATGATCGAAACGACGGCGGGTTCGCTGAAACCAAGCCCCAGACCGGGAAGGGAAACCGGACCGGGATCGGTCGTGCTTCCGGATCCTTCTTCCAGCTTCAACTCTTTCTGCAGTTTCATGTTGGAAACCTGCGCTTCCAGCAGCGTGTTCTGCGACTTGATCGCGTCCAGCTGGTCTACAGTGCCGACAGGCTGAGATTGGGCTTGCGCGCCCGATGCGAACAGGCAAAAACACAGCAAAAAGAATGCATATCTACTGCAACGCGGCATAGTATTCCCCTCCGATTGACCATTCATGATTTTTGGCGTCGTAATCGACGCTGGAAATAACGATTCCAGGAAGGATCTCGGCGTTCAATCCGAATCCCGAACGCATGAAACAGGCGGGCAGGCCGATCTTGCTGATCTGAAACACGCCTTCCCGGTAGGGAGCGCGGACGGTGACCGGCCCTTTGGGGCCTTTTATGGCTTTCGTCGCCTGTTTTTTAAGTTGTACTTTAACTTTGGCGTTATACTTTTTGGCGATCTCATAGATCGTGCCGATGGTCTTCGAGACGCCTTCGAGATCAGTCTCGGGAGTCCGTACGGGCAATTTGAACGGATAGTCGCGGAACGAAAACTGGAGTTTGGCCTTGTCGGGTTGCTGACGCGCTCCGGTCGGCAACGACAGATAGGAACCATAGGAAGTTATTCTGTAGCTCACTTCCATTCCCGAATCTTTGCAACGCAGCTGGTGGATCTCCCAGCCGGAATTGGACAAGGTCAATTTGGAGGCGGCGTCGTAGCATTGGGACAATACGGCGTTGGACGCGGGTTCGTTGTTCCAGACGCGGGGAAACAGCTTGTACGGATCAGGCGGCGTCCAGTTGTCCAGATTGGATCTGACCGGACCCTTTTTGTGTTTATTGGCCCGCTCACGCAGCTCCTGCAAATAGGCCTGGTTCTTCAGATCCCTGTACAGCTTGAATCCGAAGTACCCGGCGATGAGCAGAACAACCAATACCAACACCGTGTAGAGAAGATAGGGCGGACGCTCGATGCGCTGAATCTTCGGAATGTTTTTGGGTACTGTTTCCGCAAACAATTTTTCCAGAAATGCGTACGCTTCCGTTTCGGAGTCCGCTTCGAAACGTTGGGTCCATTCAATCCCCGAATTTTCCTTTTCGTTCTGAATAAAAACGCGCCCGCATTCCTCTTCCGTTCCGACAAAGTCTCCTTCCGGCAGGATAACGCCGTCCGATACACACAGGCACCAGCTCTGATTCGGTTTGCCTGGAAGCGGCATGCGAAGATTGGCGGAAATGTTTCCGCCTTTTGAAACCGCTTCCAGGGCGTTTTTCACGGCCCCGGCCAGGGAAGATACTTTCGGGAGGTGCTTTTTCCCCCGCACGGACTCAATGGCAGCCACACCGACCTGAGGCGGATTCGTGAGCACGGCCATGGCGTTCAGTTCGGAATCCTCTTTCGCCAGATCCCTGGCCAGGGCGCGTTGCTTTCCGCTCTTGTCCACGGGGTGCCACCAAAGCCCGGCCGCGTAACGCCGTCCCGCTATTTCAATATGCGTGGCTTTCATGGCGTTACCCGAGGGAGTTTACTTCGATGGCGATGACGACCAGTTCGTTGTTGTGCCCGCCGCGACGGCCCCAACCGAACAGACCGCCTGATTCCTGATAAGAATCCTGCTGGCGTTCGTAACCCGCGAGAATCAGCGTCGAGCCGAGCGGCATGCGTACGCGCTGCATCACGGACCGGGTTGAAACCGTGGGCACCTGGATGGTCTGTCCGCCCGAACTGATGTCATCAAGGCTTTCCAGATCGGACAAGCAAAGCGAATATTGGAGAATCACAGTTTTCGAATCGATAATGTGCGGGATGCAGAGCATGGTGAAGCCGGTGGTGACCTTGCCCGGCGTCAATTCGGCAGTCGTGCCCACGTCCGTGGTGGACGTGTTGCTGACTTCTGCCAGGTAGGATTCTTCCGTCACTACCTGAATCGGGGACGGCTGGTTGTTGAGCGTCACCGCACTGCCCGAGGTGATCAGCGACACGTCTCCAACAGTACGCAACGTTTTGAGGACTGCGGACGAATTGTCCAGTTTGGAATTGTAGTCGATGATTGTCGCCGTTAGCGACCCCATTCCGGACAATTGGGAAAGAGCAGCGGCACCGTCCGTGACCAGATTGACCTTCAGATCGTTAAACACGGCGTTGATATCGATGCTGTGTTCCTTGTCCTTGTCGGTCTGCAAGGCATAGACTTTTACTGAGATGGCCACCTGACGCATCAGATTTTCATTAAGCTGGTCTACGAATATTTCCACAGTGTTGAGCACGCTTGGATAATCCGTGACCGTCACGGTTCCGGCTCCCTGCGAGTAAACCACGCGGCCGTTTTTGGAGAGCATCGAAGCGATGTTTTCCTTGATTTCATCCCAGGTCGTGTAGGTCGCCTTCAGGGTGGTTTCCTGTTCGCCGGACGAGGATTGCTTCGAAACCTCCTCGCCGGAGGTCGATCCGCTTCCCGAATCCGAGGTATTGGAAATGGAGCTGCTGACATCGACTTTTCCGATGCTGGCCGCGACGGTGAAGGTCTTGGTTTTCATTTTGTAGAACTGGATCACGCCTTGCTTTTCCAGCCAGTCCCAGGACACGGAAAAGTTGGCTGCAACGCCGTCCAGAAAGACCTTCAGCGGGACATCATTGAAATCAACGAGCATGGCGTTAATGAGCTGCGCATTGCCGTGCTCCTGATGCGTGGCGATACGTACGGGAACGCCGAACTCCTTGGTGACGACAGAGGCGATTTCCTCCAGCGTCATGGCTTCTTTCTTGATCAGGGTGATCTTGCGTTCGAACAGCTTCGGAAGCCGCGCGTACTCGGAAATGGGAACCCGTGTCCCGCCGCTGATGTAGTAGCCGTCGTCCAGGACTTTGACCGGCTCCTTGTCCCGCGCGAAGGTTTCCTTACGCTGCTTTTCTACTTGCTCGATCTTTTTAGCCTGACGCTCCACGGCGTCTCTGGTGGCGGGGAAACCCGCGCAC
Source organism: Desulfovibrionaceae bacterium (assembly GCA_963677785.2). Classification (GTDB taxonomy): domain Bacteria; phylum Desulfobacterota; class Desulfovibrionia; order Desulfovibrionales; family Desulfovibrionaceae. The sequence goes on from CAXXDH010000003.1 coordinate 4,180,769, forward strand.
CCGAAGAGCGCGAGCAGCAACGAAGACAGCAGAATACAATGGAGGAGCGTACGCATTACAGGTCACCTCGAATCACAATGACTTTGCTTCGGTTGTAGATAGTCGCGGATATCGCGGTCCCGGTATCCCGGAGGGATTTGACGACCACGTTGACGGCGTCGATGAGCGTGCCGTCGAAGGAGCTGTCCGTATCGACGATGATGTCGTAATCGCCTTTCCATTGGAGCTGATAGCCGTTGAGCACAGCCCAGTCGCTCAACTGTTTGCGCAGCGATCCGGGGTGCAGCTGGAATGTGTCGCGGAGTTCTTTTCGGATAACCTTCACTTGTGGATCATCGCTCTCTTGCCAGGCCTCGGCCGTTTTCTCCAAAGGCGGATTTACGGAGTCAGCCTTCAGGGCATCCGACACCCCGGCAATCGGAAACAGCAGTACCCGCCGACTGGCCTCGGCCGTTTCCAAAGACGGGCTTACAGTGCCAGCGGACTCCGCGAACGCGGATACCGGAAGTAGAAGGAGTATAAAAAGCAACGGGATACGTCTCATGGCGTCCTCCATTTACATTTCGAGACCGGTGTCGGCCTCTTTTTCACGGCGCAGCCCGCCCAGGATCTGGTTCGTGACGGCGGATAATCCGGAAGTAGTGGCCAGATCATTGAAGTCCGTGCCTTTGCCCGCGCCGTTAAATATGGGGATAATCACCTTGCCGCCAACAGCGGCTGCGGCTGCTTTGGCTTTCTCCACGCCGACATTGTTGTTTTTTGCCGCGTCATTGTCCGCGCAGATCACAATCTCCTTGTCCGGATATTTCTCGTGCAGAGCCTTGGCCACGGCTTCGATATTGCCCGCGTCGAAACATACGGCTACGGGCATACGCATGGCTTGATTAATGGTGGCCGCCGTTGCGTAGCCTTCTGCTAAAAGAAGGTGGTTTGTTTCAGATCGATCCTTACCGATCAGGAGAAACGAACCGCTTTTCTGACCGCCGGACAGAAACCGTTTTTCGCCGTCAGGACTGATGAACTGCAACGTCCGGAGTTCGCCTTCGGCGTTCCGGGCCGGGATGACCAGATCGCCCGTACTCGAGATGCGGAGGTCCTCGCTCGCGAAAATTTGTTTCTTATGAAGATAGGGGTGCGACATTCCGTTAGCGGGATTAGCTAGCCCGTAAATGTATCTGGCTTTGTTCGCGGCCTCGGCATGCCGTTCCTCACGTTCCTTTTCGCGTTCAGCCTTTCTCCGGGCGGCTTCGGCCTGGAGCCGGGCTCGCTCCTCGTCGCTGAGAGCGTGGCCGGTGTAACGCCAGTTCTGTTGCGTACCTTCCCTGTGGTTTTGGATGAATCCGGCGGGCGTGAGATCATCCAGGTGGCCGACATACGCGCCGTCTTTGTTGCCCGGCTTGCCGCCGGACACCGGCACGCGATGAAGTTCGCCGTCCATTTCGGGCGGATTGCCCTGAAGATCCAGACCGGCGTCCTGCAACGCCCGCGCGAATTCTTCCTGGGGCGAGGCAACGTGCTGTGGAATTGGTTGTTGATTCTGCTCGGGGAGAAACGCTTTGAGCGGAGTCAGATCCGTGCCCTCGGGAGCGTACCAGGATTTGTTCTCAGGATCCCATTTGGCGCCATGGGGTTTGACCTGGTAGCGCTGCCTGTAGGGCACGGCCAGCCAGGTTTTTTCCGTGGCGATTTGCGGTTGTTGCGTTTGTGCCGCTTCAGGCGCTTGTTCGGTTTTCGACGTGTTCTCTTCAGCTTTCTCATGTGTCAGACCTTTGGAAACGATTTCCTGCAAGGTGCGTAAACCAGCCTCCGGATTCTGCAACGTCTGTTGTTCCTCCTTGGGAACGTAATGCCACCAATGCTCGGGAGACCGGGCTTCATCGTTCAAGTCCAGCAACCACTGGGCGCGGGGACCGTTGATCTGTCCTGGAGGCAAAAGCTCGCCTTCAGGGCTAATCCTCCGTTGATAAATTCCATTCAAGACTGTTTCCCGGCTCGTATCGCCAGGAAGTTTGTCCCAGATCTCGCGAATAAGCTTGTTCTCTTCCGGAGTGGCTTCTTTTTCGAGGCTGCTCGTCCAGGTAGTCCGCATGAGCTCCTGAGCTCTTTCAGGCGAAATCGAAACCGGTTGTTCAGTTTGCTGTGCCGCTTGCTGGTCGACTTTTTGTTCAACCAGTTGTTCGGCATGCTGTGCGGAGTCCTTGTCCACAGCCTTTTCATGTTCCAGTCCCATGATGAATTCCTTGATCTTTTCCGCGTCTCTGCAGGCTCTGAAAATCTCTTTGGGATCGTCCTCAATGGCTTTCGCCCAACCCGCCGTATAGGCGAGATGGTTGGACGGATCATGGCCGAGCCCCAGTTGCGTGTTGATCATCCAGCTGGCGATTTCCGCGCGTAGTTCCTCTTTGGCGTATTCCTCGGTGCCCTTGGGGCCGGAGGACCGTTCGACGCGTCCCGGTTGCTTGGTCCAGTGGGCGAGTTCATGAATGGCCGTCGCGTAATAGGATTCCGGCGTTGCGAACTGCGATTTCGGTGGGAGTTCGATCCGGTCCGTAGCCGGGCGGTAAAACGCGCGGTCGCGCTGACTGTGCGTGATGTCCGCGCCAGAATTGGCGAGGATAACTTCGGCCCGCTCGACAGGATCCCAGCTTGCGGGCTCAGGCGCATATTCCTGGATGCCTTCAATCTGAGACGCGTTGAATACCGAAGCGACCTTGAAAACAGGCTTGTTCACCAGAGCCTTTTCCGGAGTGCCGTCCGCCTGGAGAACGGGTTTGCCCTGGTCGTCGAGCACGGTTTCATTGCGAAACGGCGAATAAAAGGAGATTTTCTGCGCTCGTTCGCCTTTTTTGACGTGGAACCCCTGTTCGGTGGCCTGCTTGAAGGTCATCCAGCGCGGATCGTCGTAGCCACCCTTGAAAATCAGGCCGACGTGGTTAGCTCCCTTGTACTCCGTGCCCGAAGAAGGATTGAACGGAGCCTTGATCGGTCCTGGTTTCCACTCCTTTTGCCAGGGGGCACGGCCATCCTGGATTGCCTTGACGATTTCATCGGCGAAATCCTGAGCATATTGCTGCGAACGGGAGTGTTTATTTTCAGCCATGATCACTCCTCCTCCGACTGCTCATGGATCAGGGCGTCCACGGTAGAATTTTTGAATTGTTCCAGCACGTCCGACGGCAGTTCCTGTCCGATGGCATCAAGCTCCATGAACGCGGCCACATCCGGATCGGGCGCGACAGTGCCGTCAGGATCCTCAACCATGGTCTCGTAGTATTGAGCCTCCGCTTCTTCGAGAAATTTCTCGTATTCTTCGAGAGTCATTCCGCGCGCGTCGGCCCAGTGTTGTTTTTCTTCAAGTGACAGTCCCATAAGTGACTCCTTTGGATTTCTCTATGTTGACTCTTGAATCTCTAAAATCCGAAGTTTCCGAATTTGATTTTCTTAAGCGTACGCATGTTGGCGTGGGGTCTGAGGCCGTAATGTTTTTTGAAAAATTCCACAGGAAATCTTTTCCAGAAGTCATTGCGAGAAGGAGTGAATTTCAAATAGGAAAATATATTTTCAAAAAATTCTTTATCGACGCATTGAATGGCAACTTCTCTGTCGGTCAAATCATACGGAATGATGGCATGCTCGCCTGAATTCCAGTAAGAAAGGCTTGGAAATCCATTTTCAAAGATCATGAAAATATGCGCGCCGCCTTCGGAAGTGTTTCCTTCGTATTCTTCAATGAAGAAATACACACCGCACAACGGATGGTTGAACTGATCTCCGCTGCCAAAAAGCCGCTGTTCATCTGAAATGAATGGAGTGTGGAACAATCCATAGATATGAACATCATTCGGTTGTCCGAGCACTCTTTGAAGAGCTTCAATATAGTGAGGATTTTCCTGAAATCTCCAGAAATGCATAACGCCGCTTTCAAGATCTCCTTCCGAATCAACCTGCAGTAAATGACACAAGGTATGACGCAGGGTCTGCTCGCATTCAGGACTTAGCGCCAGTTCGCCATAGAGATAGGTGTTCAGATAGCCCATCAGACGATCACAGGATTCATTGATTCCGCACCGGTTGAAAACTTCAGTCGCGAAATCGGCCAATTCGTCTGTTTCCGCGTACGTGCCTCTGAGCCTGATCAGATCCGCAATGATTTGTTTCATTTTGTTATCTCCATCCTTCGTAAGGTTGCTGAAAGACCAGGTCCTTCATCACGACGACGTTGAACCGGTATCCGGGGCGTATTTCCAGAGTCGGGCTGATGCTGAGGTTCTTGTTCAGCAATCCCAGCCCGGCTTGCCCGAGCTGGTTGGCGAGAGCCGAGCCCAGTTCGCTTTGCACGGACGTCTCGTCGGAATCGGTATTGCCGAGCACATCAATGGAGTACGAGGAAATTCCTGAAATGAGCGCCATGAGCAGCGCGTTGCCGAAGATCCGGAAGTAATGATTGTCCACCTGGTCATTGAATCCGGAGTAGCCCATCTGGTCGGCTCCGGGCATGGATTCCAGCGTCATGGAGCTGCCGTCCGGGTAGATCAGTCGGTTCCAGGCGATCAGGATCCGTTGCTGGCCGGTGCTGATGCGCGAATCGTAGATCCCGAGCAGTCGTGTCCCCTGCGGGATGAGCAGATGCCTGCCCGTGGCCGTGTCCCAGACATGTTGGGAGACCTGCGCCGTGATCTGGCCGGGGAGGTCGGAATTGATTCCGGAAAGCAGCACGGACGGGATCAGCGTTCCGGTTTTGACCTCGTATCGAGACCCGGCGACGCGGCTGTATTGCGACGTCCATTGATTCTGGGAGGCGCGAGAGCCGAACTGCTCTTTGTCCTTGCGGTCCTCGTATTCGGTTTCGGTCTTCGGGCTCAGGCTTTGCGCCAGATTTCGCGCCAGGTTTTGCGTGCTGGCGGACAAATTGTTGCTTATTTCGCCAGTCCCGTTTGAGGATCTTTGCAATAATTGGCCAGTCCCCTTGGTACGCATCATACCGTTAGCCGCGCCGGATCCCATCTGAAGCGGATTGTTCCGCGCACCCGCAGCGCCGGGTGTCGCGAGAGACACGGCCTGTTGCCCGGTTTGCTGTCCCTGTTCCTCCAGCGAGGCGAGCTCCACCTTTACCGGCGCTTCCAGGGCCTTTTTCTGCCGTTCGATCCGGTAGCGACGAAGCTCCACTTGTTCTGCGTCGTAACGCTTCTTTTCCTCTTCAGTGTGTTTCTTCCGTACGATGTTGTAGACGCGGGGTTCCTCTTTTTTCTCCGGTTCGGGCTCCGGTTCGGCTTCGGGCTGCACAAGCTCTTTTGGTGGTTCGGGCAGGTCGGAAATCCCGAATTTGGTAGGCAGTTCGATCTTGGGAGGATCGATCTGCACCACTTCCTGAACGGGTTTATCCTGCTTTTGAGTCTCGAACAGGCCGTCAATCAAAATAAACCCCATCACACCCACAAACGCGGAAAAAAGAATAACAGTGAGCCTGGAGAAACGCGTCACAGCCGGGGCTGGCTTCAGCTGGTCACTCATGGAGAAGCTCCGTGGTGTTCGCGGCCAGGGCGAAATCGTTCGGGCTGAACCGGCGCGTCAGGGCCAGCTGTTCGGTTTCAAGATACAAATAGGCCTGCAGCGGTTGCGATCCCTGAATCATGTCAAGCACATAGAGCACTTTGACTGCGCCAGTCTTGGGTTCGCGCACCACGGTGAAGCCCGCGTGCATGCAGACCTCTTCAAGCAGGCCGGTGAATTCGTCCATTCCCCCTTTCTGGGCCATAAAATAGAGAGTGGTCCGCGCCGGTGGGTATTCTCCGCTCAGGCGGTCCGCGATAAACCGGGCAACCGTTAGCGCTTCGTTTCCGAACGCGCTATAGGATGTTCCAGGACTCAGTTTCGCGCATCCGGAGGCGAGAGCAGCCAGAAATAAAAGAATGATCAAACGTTTCATTATCCCTTCTCCCATTCGATGGTCACTTTTTCCTGATCGGAACCAACTCCGACGATGAGCACCGCTTTTTCAAAGAGCTGGTCCACAACAAAGGTGTTGTTGTTGATGCGGTAGTTCACAAGTGCCTGGCCTTTTTTGTTCTCCACCAGCAGCACGGGCATTTCACCCTGGGCGACGCTGGCGGGCATTTTGATGTAGGTTTTCACCGAATCGTTGAAGACCTGAACGGGCTTCCAGCGGGGCTTGCCTTCCACCGCGTATCTGAAATCCAGATTGGAAATGTCGACGCCTTCCTCGTTGCGGAAATGCTCCTGTTTCTGTTCGATTTTCTTCCGGGCGGAAGCCAGCCCGGTATGAATTTCCTTTTGGTAGGAAAAACCCGCGAAAGGCGTGAAATTCGAACGGTCGGACTTGAGGGTGACGTGATAGGCCCGGAGGTTGGTGGTGATGACCACCGATGTTTCAAGCGATGCGTCTAGGGGCTTGAAAATCACGTGCGGCGTGGTGAGGCCCGATCCGACCTCGACGATATCCGTATGCCAGCGTGCCGAATCCCCGATAACGATATCGTTGACGGTTTCGCCTCGTTGCAATTCAAGATCGCTGATGCGCAAAGGCGCGCATACGAGCGTGGGCACGGAAGCGCCGTAAGCGAAAACTATCTTGCCCCCTTCCTGCGCGATGAACGGACTGATGGCGTTCTTCTCCCACTCGGATGCCAGACGCAGGGCTTCCCGTTCCTGTGGCGTGAACGTGACCTGTTTGTTGCTGATGAAATCGGGAACAGGCGGAGGAGGAGCCGTCACAACAGATTGACCGCTGTCGTCTCCCAGGCTGACGTCATTGAATTGCAACGGGCCGTCATACGGCTTTTTTGATTGTTTCTTCGGTAACGGCGGCGCATCGTCGGGCTGTTGAGCCGTCGCTGAAAGAGGAAACAGCAACAGTACGGCAAAAATGAAGAGGAAAACACGCATGTTCTAGGACTCCTTTCCTTGCTTGAATTTCCTGGTCCAGGAGATGGAAGTGACGTAGACTCCCGCAGGATTGTTCAGAATTTCAGCTTCCGTTTCCGGCGTTTTGAACTGGATCTGCAACGACGCGGAGTAGTCCGTCTGGCTCTCCTTGATGCCGTTGCGCGTACGGATGACTTCACACCATTCCACCTGCCAGGAATTGCCGGAGATCACCAAAGGCACGCCCTGAATCCGGACCTCGACAAGATTCTGCTTTCCGCGTTCGTACGGGTTGTTTTCGCTGAACCATTCGCGGAGCGTTCCGGACGCGGATCCGGCGACCTGATAGCTCGCTTTCTGGAGAAATTCCTTCTGCAGGCCGATGTCGGCGGTAACGGTTCGCCAGTTGGCCACGAAACTGGTCAAAGCGCCCTGGATCACGGAATCGGGAATGTCCTTGTACGGACTCGCCTGATGCACCCCGCGCATCTGGCCTAGCTTGTCCACCTCGACCACGTATGGAACGACTTTGGACTGCCGGAGCTGGATAAGGTTTCCCAAACAAGAGAGAACCGCCACCGCCAGGCAGACCAGCGCCATCTTGCGCCACAGATCCCGGCTGGCCACGATAGGCCCCCAGGCCTCGGTCCAGGCTTCACGGCCCGCCACGTAATGGTTTACGTCCCGTGTCTTGTAGTCTTTCATCTTGGTTTCCGCGTTCATCTATTTGCCTTCTCCCCCTGAGTTTTCACCGGAACCCGAGCCGCCGCCGGACTTGCCTTTTTTCCGGGCATCCCAGGCCTTTTGCATGCCCCCGCTTAGTGCGTCTTTCGCGGCGCTCCCTCGCCCCTGTGCCATCGCGCCTCCCGTTTGCATGCCGACTCCGGCAATCTGACCGGCGGCTCCAGCAACCTTCATGGCCGTTCCCAGTTTCCCGCCCATTCCGGTGGAAGAGGCTTTCTGCCCAATTCCACCAGCGGCACCTCCGACAGCCGATATAGCCCCGCCACTGGCTGCACTTCCCATACGAGCCCCGGCAAAAGCGCTCGCCCCTGCCGCCATGACCGCTCCGGCCGCTCCGCTGGAAATTGCCGCGTGCGATACAAGGCCCGCCACAGCTCCGGGCACGGTTTTATAAAGACCCGTGATGATGATTACCCCTATTACGGTGTAGACGTAGTCGATAAACTCTTTGTATGAATTTGTGCCCAACGCGTCTAAAACATTGGTCAGCAGCGTGGAAAGTATTTTCATAGACAGCAATTTTAAAGCAACTCCAAGAACATACTTGAGATAGTTCATGGTGAATTCTCTTGTGAAATGCAGAGATCCAAACCCAAGTACGATCACTCCAATATTAAGAACAACATATGATTCAACCAGAATTGAAACTATATATACAGTCAACATGGCTATGCTGACAGACATGACGATAATGCAAATTACGATTTCTATTCCATCAAGCCAGCTACCTGATTTACATACTTTATTGATCAGACCAATTAATTGATTTATTATATTTGTTTCAGCTGTTACATTTACTCCTCCTTTAAAATCTGAGCTGTATGAAGTGCTTAGACCTTCTATAATATAATTACTCCATTTTGTATGGTTGATAATAATCGCATACACAATCCCTGCGACAAGGAGCACCTTGATAAATTCTCCGAGTATTTCATTCAGACCGGCTTTCTGGATAAACATCCGTATGCCGAGCCAGGCGAGTTCAATGATCAGCAGTATCCGGAAAAGAGATAGAGCAATGGCTTGTGTATTTGGGAAAATTGTGCCTGCGCCTTCTTTAAATGCCTTAGTTATCTGATTGACAATAAGCGATAAAGTGTTAGAGGAAGTTGTTTCGCAGTACGCATTGTCTGGAAATGAATACATAAAGAGGAGCACAAATATGAACAGAGTGAAAATTATCGCACCCCTTTTTGTCGCGGTCTGTTGTATTTTTTTGGTTGCTTGCGGTCCGAGCGCCGAGGAAGTGGCCAAGGAGAACGCGCGGATCCAGGAAGAAATTACGCAGCTTAAAGAAGCAATCCGTAAAGCGGATCGTGGCAAACACCAGTCCGAGGGATTTTCAGGTCCGAAATCTCGACTGAGAATTTTAGAATCGACCTTAAAATCTGCAAAAAACATTCTTACGCATGATGAGGAGAAATGGAATAAAGAGAACTGTGCAAATGGATTGGGAAAAGATCCCCAATGGTGTAAACATCTAAAAGATGCAATAGAAGAGGATAAAAAGGACATTGCCAAAACCGAACAAGATATCGCCAACTGCAAAGTGGAGCTGACCGGGGCGCAAAAGGCGGAAGAGACCGCCAAAGTCGAATACGACCGCCTGGTCAAGAAGCTCAAAGATGAATATGGCATTGAATATAACCCTCGTTCGAAAGGATGATTACCAGCCTGTGGGCAGGCTGACGCTGGGATCGCCCTGGCTCATGTCATAGAGTTCCAGTTTGGACTCAATTTCGATGTCCCTTTCCATTTCCCTTTTCTTTTCAATCTGGCTGATGGTCTGAATATACGAAGCGAGCAAGGCCCTGAGATTGCGGGATTCCTCCAGCTGCATACCTGCAAGCTGGTTGCCCGCGTCCAGGGCCTGCATCTGGCCTTCGGGTGTGCTCAGCAGTTCGGATATCTGGCTTTCAAATTCGCCGCTGTCGATCATGCTTTGCAGCTGCTCGCCAGTGACCCCGAAGGTAATCTCGAGGGATTTGTCGACTTCCTCCCGCCATTTTTCGCAATGCGCACGGTAGTTGCTGATCCGCGTTCTGATGGGCGATGCACCCAATACTTCCGACTGCATGCTGTCGAAATCGGGATAGATGTCGTTGAAGATCTCCTTCATGGCCATCATGTCGTCATAATACGAGCCGAATCCTTTGATGGTTCCAACCAGAGTCTTGAGATTGCCAATGAGCTTGTTCTTGATCGTTGATGGCAGAGTCAGCGTGTTCTGTATCATGTTAGTATATTGATTGATTTCCTGCTGTATCATTTCAATACCCTGCAACGTCTGGGTAAACAGCTCTTCATACTGTTTGACGGACTCTCCAAGGTCTTCGACATCCACGACATAGCCCAGAACTTGCGTAATCAAATCCGAACAATTGATGCATTCCACAACAATTGCGTGAGACGGCTTCGTAAAGATAAAGAACAACAGTATGGTAAAAACGCAGATCTTTTTCATAATAAAACTCCATTGGCTAACCAGTTCATTGGTTACGCGGCCAAACCCCAATCAACGTTTCTTTCCTCGAGCCATTTGAACGGCCAGTTGTCCTTATGCGCGGCCTGCAGTTCCCTGATCCGGGCAAGGTCTTCCTTGCCGGACGCGCCCACGAACGACAGCGCCACCGGCCCGAGGGCCAGATTGATTTTTCTGCGGCCTGCGGGAGAAACCACGTAGTATTCCCGTTTTGGCGTGGCCTTCGCGATGATTTCAATCTGCCGCATGTTGAGCCCCAGGCTGCGGTACGTTTCGACCTGTGCATCCTGCATGGCGGAAAGATTGGGCAGATAGATCTTGGTCGGGCAGGATTCAACCAGGACGTCGAGAAGGCCCGAGCGTACGGCGTCGGAAAGGCTCTGCGTCGCCAGAATCACGGCGCAGTTTAATTTTCTAAAGACCTTCAGCCATTCGCGGATCTTTTCCCGGAAAACGGGGTGGGATAAAGCGAGCCAGGCCTCGTCGATAATCAGTACGGTCGGCTGGCCGGTGAGTGATTTTTCAATCCGGTGAAAGAGATAGAGCAGAACCGGAATCAGATTCTTTTCCCCGAGGTTCATCAACTCTTCGATTTCAAACACCGTGAAGTTCGAAAAACCGAGACGATCCTCTTCCGCGTCCAGGAGCCGCCCCATGTTGCCGTTTTTGGTATAATGCTGCACAGCCTCTTTCAGTTCCGGATCCTGCAGGTAATGATAGAAATGGCTCATTGTCCGGAATTCTTTCGGACTGGTGCGGATCTGCTTCATGGCTTCATGAATGGCGATCCGGTGCCGGGGAAGGATTTCCTGGCCCTGCATTTCGCAGATGTTCGCAATCCATTCCTCGGCCCAGCCCTGTTCCGCGTCGTTGGACACATGCCGCAACGGACAGAAAGCAAGCTGCGAATTTTCACCGGCTATCTCGTAATGCGTTCCGCCAGTGGCGGAGACGAGCGGGAACATGCTCAACCCCTTGTCAAAGGCGAAAATCCGGGCGCTCGGATAGCGCAGGAACTGGGCCGCGATCAGCCCCAGCAACGTGGATTTTCCGCTTCCGGTGGGACCGAAGATGAGCGTATGCCCGAGATCCCCGAAATGCAGGTTGAACCGGTATGGCGTCGATCCGTCGGTATTGCCAAAAAATAAGGGCGGGCTGTCCGGGGGGTAGAACGGACACGGGTTGGTTTCGCTGCCCGCCCAAATCGAGGAGAGAGGCAGGAGATCGACGAAATTGATGGAACTGAGCAACGCCTTGCGCAGATTTGAATACCCGTTGCCCGGATGCGAACCGAGCCAGGCTTCCAGGCAATTATGCGATTCGATTCGCGCCGAAAATCCGCGAACGCCCAGCATACGGTTGAGATCGCGGGTCCAGTCGTCCAGGACGTCTTTGTCCTCGTGCATGAGCACGATTCCAGCCGAGTAGTACCCGGCCGAAACGAACCCGCCCTGAACCTCTTCAAGGGCCTGCTCCGAGTCTTCCAGCATGGTTGCGGCATCGCGGTTCAGGCGGGGATTGGTCTTGTTGAAGATGACATCGAACGGGTTCAGCGTCTTCTGCGCCCAGGTTTTGCGGAATTTATTGATTTCCTTCAATGCCGTGAACTGATCCATGCAGACGTACCGGGAGGTGAACCGGTATTCGAGAGGCAGGCCGTCGAGAATGTCCAGCATCAACGGCCAGCTCTCCTGGGGAAATCCGTCAATAGCCACGACCCCGATATATTTGGCTCCGATTTGCGGATGCATGCCGCCGACAAGATCCTGGAGGCCTACAAGACAATCGAGATACATCGGGGCCGTGGGCAACAGGAGGGGGGTTTTTACGCCGCTAATGGCATGCCTGATGTAGCTCAGCAGAGGCGAAAATTTGTGTTCGTTGCCGTATTCGTCTTCCTCGGTATAGTCGCGAAGGCGTTCCAGACGCATGGTGTTTGACAACACGTCCTCGACCTGCGCCAGAGTGTCTTTGAAACGCTGAAGCGCCTTTTCAGCGGCTGGTTCCTTGTTTTGCTTCTGGCCGGTTTGTTCGTAGGCGAATCTGGAAAGTTTTTCCGCCGTCAGACTGGGTCTATAGGTCAGGTAGAGGATGTTTTCCGTGGCGTAATGGTTTCCTTCGCTCTGGAAATGAACCCGCCGTTCCTCTTCAATGGCCTCAGACACCCAGTCCGGAAAATGGCTCGCCCCGCGCGGAGGATAGGAATCGGCGTTCGCCCGGACCGCGTCCACCTGAATCATCCAGCCGTCGCCCAGGTATTTGATGGCGTTGTTCGCCTGATCCGATATGAATGCCAGTTCCTCATGCGTCGAACTGTCCGTATCCACGGAGATGAAGCGCCATCCGGCAAGGAAACTGCCGTTTTTCAACAGAATGACGCCGTCATCGACACACGCCGCGTACTGCAGCATATCGGAAACGCCTTTGCTCTGCTCTCGCAGATGCCGGAACGTGACGCTTTTCGGGTTGCCCCAGGGGATTCCCAGGGCCGCGTAAAAGGACTTCTGGTTGATGTGGCGGCGAAACACCTGGCTGAATATGGGGTCCTTTTTGGCCATCTGCCGGAACACGAACAGGCTGATTGTCCAGAAGACCACGGCGGCTGAAATGTTGACCAGCCGCAACGCACTGATGCCTACCAGAAAGGCGAACAGACCGGCCGCGAAGACCAGATCGGCCTCCGCGCCGAGAATCAGGTTCGGCCGGTGCAGGCTGCTGTGGATCGGGACAGTACGCATTTTTCCATCACTCCAGAAACAACACGGGTTAAATCATGGCACCGGAGGTGAACTTGAACAGGCTTCCAACGATGCTGGAGGAAAAGCTGATGAAACTGATGGCCATGACCGACTGGAGAAAAATCTTGAATCCGCCTTCCAGGTCCTCTCTGCGCCACCAGTAGACAATTCCGGCGGCGGCAAGCAGCGTGATGCTGATGCTTTTGCCCACCGGACCGGTGATGGTGTTCATCACCGCGTTGAATGGCGTTTCAAATTCGCTGACTCCGGATGCGAAACTCACATCGGGAAACAGACTCATGATTCCGGCCAGCAGAAAACAGAATGCGAAACAGTGTGTGGTACGGTGTGCGATACTCATTATGCAGCCCTTTTATAGATGTATTCGAGTTGATATCCGGAGCCTTCAGATTTGTTCACCTGGGCAACCTCGGTTACTTTGCGTCCGCCTTGATCCTTTCTTCGGCGTTCAATGTAGACGACAACGTTGATTGCCTCCTTGATAAGAGTCGGCATGGGAGACACGGACACTTCGGAAATGAGCTGTTCGAGACGGATCAAACCGCTGTAGGCGTCATTGGCGTGCACGGTGCAGATTCCGCCGGGGTGGCCCGTATTCCAGGCCTTCAGCAGATCTAGAGCCGCTCCATCTCGGACTTCGCCGACAATGATGCGGTCGGGACGCGCCCGCATGGTGGCTTTCAGAAGATCACGCATGGTAATTGTCTGGGTCGTATGCAGAGACAGCTTGTTGCGGCTGCTGTTCTGCAGCTCGCCGGTATCCTCGATGAGCACCAGGCGGTCATCGGGGCAGATGGCGGCGAGTTCCGCAAGAACGGCGTTGGTAAGTGTGGTTTTGCCCGATCCGGTTCCGCCGACCACGAGAATGTTCTTTCTCGCGTCGATTGCCTGGCTAAGATACGCGGATACTTCAGGAGTCATGATCCTGGCCTCTACGTATTCCTGCAGCGTAAAAATCTTGGACGCTTTTTTGCGGATCGAGAAAGAGGGATTGGGCACCACCGGCGGGAAAAAACCTTCAAACCTGGAGCCGTCCAGGGGGAGTTCCCCTTCCAGAATGGGCGAATTCTGGTCCAGAATACGTCCCAGAAGAGACGCGATAAGCTTCAGGCTTGTCGTTGCCTGTGCGATCTGCATTTCTCCCGCATGCACCATGCCGTTGCCGAACTCATCCAGCCAGAGATTGCCGTCGTCGTTCAGCATGATTTCCATGATGTTTTCGTTATCAAGCGCCCCGGTTACGACCGGCCCGAAGTTATATCGCAATGCTTCAAGCATAAGACCTCCTAAAATATCCCTTTCATTACGCCGACGAGCAGAAGCATCAGGACGACGACAAGGAACATCAGGAAGTAAACGAATGGCGGAAGGCTGCTGGCATCATTCTGCTGGGGAGCTGGTTCCTGCTGTATCGCCTGGTTTGCTTGATTTACAGCCGGAAGCTTATCCGCAAACTCCTGAACCAGATCCAAAGCGAGCTTGATAGTCGCTTCCGCATGTTCGGCGTACCTGCCCCGCATCACATCCATGAGCTTTTCCTGATTCTCCAGAAACACCTGCATCATCGTCACCTGCATCATCAACGGATCATTGGCCGGGAACACCACTTCATGTCTTTCGGCGAGAAGCTTTTTCGCTTCTTCCAGGGTTATCGCGGTCCAGTTCTTTTCCTGCTCGACAGCCTTCTTGGAGATTTCGGCCTCGACATCCTGATTTCGATCGTTTTTGGACATCAGAATTCCGCCTCTTCCATGAGCTTGAAAATTTCCTCTTTGAGCATCATGAGCCGCTGGCAGGCCATGTTCGAAAAACGTTCATCTTTGATGACCTCGTCGAAGGTGAGTTTTTTTGAGAGCATATATTCGATGTCGAGCCCGAAGGTTTCGCGCTTGTTGTGCGGAAGAGCGATCACGGCCTCAATGCGATGCTTGTTTTCCTCGTAGATCGACTCGTTCAGGAAATCGATCCGCCCGAAAAACGGGTTCACCCAGACGGTGACCGGCAGGTTCAGATTCTTGAACAGTGTGGTCAGGCCTTCAAACGTGGCGTCCTGGGGAGGGCCACCGGTGACCACGGTATGAATGCGGATGGTATGCCCGCGCCCCTGCAGAAAATTCGAAACGCCGTTGTCGGCCATGTAGGAACTCAACGGCGCGAATGTTGAGGCTCCATTGTCCACCACGGCTTCCGCTCCTTCGGGAAGCGCCAAGAGCATATCGATGAGTTCGTCGAAATGGCGCGTATTGATCACGTCCCCGTCCATGATGCCAATGACGTTGACATCCAGGGCCTTGAAAGATCCGAAAGAGGCGTTGATCGGATCCGTGTCGAAATTAGCCGTCGTACGACCGGCGGCTATGTAATATTGCGCAAGAAGGCTGGAAATATAACTTTTTCCTACTCCGCCTTTACCCTGCAAAATAAAATTTATCTGAGCCATGTTAAACCTCTTAGGCCTTTTTGTTGTGAACAAATTCCTTTTCTTTAGGAATTACAATTTTTGGACTACTACTTTCTTTTTTTGCTACTATTACTACTTCTGCTGTTTGGATATCTTTTGCTGTACTTGACTTTAACATTGATGATGCGCATTTTGCTTTTTCAACATCGGAAAATTTCTTAACAGTACGACAAAAGACACTATAGCTCATTGTTATTCTGCCATTCAGGTAGAGATATTGGTATATTGAAAGCAGCGTATGTCCTTCAGTCAGCAGTTGGATGACTGTTTCTTTTGCCGCCAGGAATTCAACTTTCACGAATCCTTTGCGTGCGCGGGGCACGGCGATCTCTTCCGTTTCTTCCCGCGCTCTTTCAAGCATGAACGTCATCCCGTTTCTTGCTGATTTCATTCGGCCAGTAGTAAACCCGAAGCCAGATTTTCAGACTTTTGAAGAGTTGATTTCTGGGTTTTTCAGCTTTAAGAGCATTCAGCTTGCTCAATTCCTCGTTGGTCAGCGAATCGAACCAGGCTTCGAAGGCGTTTTCTTTTTTCTCGCGGTCCATTTTTTCCGTTGTCGCGATTTCATGCTCATGCCGTTTGATTCCTTCCAGGCGTTTTCGTTCCTGCTCCTGAGCTTCAAGCTGTTCTGGCGAAAGCCATCCGGCTGGCGGATCAAAGTGTCCGTCGTCCACGAGAGCCGAAAAAATGTATCCTTTGGGATTTCCGACTAGATTTCCGAACCGGTCGAGCAGAGGGCCTTTTTCAAGCATGGCCTCGGCATGGTTGAGGCTCGTGATCAGCCTCTCGGACAGATCAGGTGCGGTAAGTCGCAGGCGCTCGGCGAGCACTCTGCAGAGCTGTTCAACTTGAGATTGTCCGAAGCCCGTGGCCGCTACTCGAGGCCACCGCAGCGGGATATTGAGATCCGGAGCCCGAACTTCGGCGTGGGGAGATTCTTCTTTCCTGGAGTCTGAAGAAAAACTGGCTGGCTGGCTTGACGGTGGAGACGGATCCGCATTCGGAGATCCGGAATCTTCCTTTAAGCTAGAAAGCTTTTTCTTTGATTCTTTTAATGATTCTTTTCTGTATGAATTTTTTTCACATGGTAGTGAATTTTTTTCACACGTGGAGTGAGTTTTTTTCACATGAGTAGGGGGCACGAACGCGGAGGCAGGAAGTTCGCCCATGCGTTCGTGGTAAAGAAAGAGGTAGGCGAGAGCCCGCCTTGTCCCTCTTATTTCCGTGGTGATGAGCCCGAGGTCTTTAAGCAGCGCAATGTGCTTGCAAACAGATTCTCTGGTCATGGCCAGTTTTTTGGCCAGCCAGACCTGGGAAGGATATGCTTTGCCGTTTTTACCGGCGCACTGACAAAGTTTGGCGTAAACGAGCTTTGCGCCGACGCTGATGCACTCCCATTCCATAAGCCAGTCCGGGACGAGAGCGCCGTTGAATTTCTTATATGGGTTAATGATTATTTCAGGACGCGCCGCTTGACATCCATGAATTTTGGACATAATATTCCATTAACGTTTCCCTGGACATAGAAAACGTTTTATTTTGAAGGGTTTATGAAAGAACCCTAAGCCCTGAAAAGGTCGCTTGTTGGTAGCAGGCGGCCTTTTTTTCGGCTATCTAGGCTGCATCATACATGGCGAACATGCATTCATGCTGCAGAATGTGGCATTCAAATTGCTCCTCGTCGTAGTACGTGATAGAGATGAACTTCTTCTCTTGAAGCTCACTCATGGCCTCTACAACCTGGTCCACAGTCGAGCCTGTCTCGAAGGCGATACGTTCAAATGTTTCATTCGTTGCATCCGTATCATCGTCCATGAGAGTGCCGATGCGTGAATACACGAGTTTTGCAAGGGCGGTCAGCTCCTTGTTCATCATCATGTATCCGAACACAACAGTCTGACACTCAAACACAGGATTGAGAACGATTTCCTGCATGTCTCACCCCTCCTGAAATGTGGTTATTGGGCTGATAATGAATAATATTCGCGAAATAAGAGAAAATTCTTTCAATATAAGAAAGCGATGAGTGTAAAAAAATCCGCACAATGCTCGTAAAATGAGCACTGCGCGGATTTTTTTTGGAGCCGAAAAAAGGCGAGGAGTCTGTTAATAATTCAGGCCGTTGGCCTCCGGAGCCAAAGGCCGGGCGTTCGAATCGCCCATTGCCCACCACCCAAAAAGTAAGCCGCAAGATGCGAGAATCATTCGCGTTTTGCGGCTTTTTTGTGTCCGAAAAACCGCTTTTTTCAACTTTTTTCGAAAAAATGCGGAAATTTTCGATTTTTGCCTCTGGAGACAACCGACTTGAATTTTTAGCAGAGTCTTCTCTTTATTCTGGACGGAAAAAAATGCCGCGCAAAACTCGTTATGCGAGTCTTGCGCGGCATTTTTTCGTTTCGGAGTTTCCGCACTCAAAAAGAATTTTTCTTTATTTGGTCCTTCCGGAAACTCAGTGGGTGGCCCCAGTCTTGCTAATCTCCGGGTAGAGTTTTAGCCCGCCACAAAAGAAGTAAATCGCTGTTTTGAAATGCTCCTTATTGCTGTAGCCACAAGCTCGGCGTTTGATGGACATGATCTTGCTGTTCAGCCCCTCCGCAACAGCGTTTGTCACGCGATGCCGACAAAAGGTCACGATGTTGTCCATGTGATCCATGAGCATGTTCGCCACTTTGCCCATAGGCTCGAGCTTCGAGCGTTTGGCCCAAGAACACCATTTCTTCAGAAAACGCTTGGCCCACCCAACAGACAGATAGTCCCACAGTCCGCGAAGACTCTCTTTCATGGCCCAGGATTTGCCCGTCTTCAGATTCGATTCCTTGAGTTCCTCCAGGCGCGGTCGTTGGGAGTCCGAGAGGTTCTCCTCAGCGTATAACCACAAGTATCTGCTGCCTTTCAAAATTTCGTTTGCTTCAGCCATCAGCGCCTTATGTTCCTGGCGGCGTACTTTATCCACGGCTTCCCCTACATGCTGCATGATGTGGAAACGGTCGAATACGATTTTATCTGCAGCACCGGGTACGTTTTCCTTGGTGGCCAGAAAGTATGCCGGCCACATATCCATTGATACAGCCTTGATTGCCTTGAGCTGTTCGTCATTCAGCTTTTTGTAGTATTCTTCAAGGCTTGTCTTTTTGCGGTCCTCGGCAACATGCTCGACCGTACCGCGCAGCAGGTCGCAGACGACGGTCATATAGCTATGTCCTTTTCGGAAAGCCTTCTCATCGACCCCGATGTAGCTGATTTTACGCTGTTCCTTTCGTGCCATACCTCGCCGGACAGCTCTTTCCATAACCCCCCAAGCCTGATCCCACGAGATTCGCATCAACTTGCGAGCTCCTTCAATGGTCGAGCATTCTGTCAGAACATCAATGACCAGCCTTTCCATGAGCAGAGTAAAACGCGAACCAGGTTCAGCCCAAAAGACATTGACCTGCTTGACGCCATGCTCGGGGCAAGCCACTCGAGGGATTTTTGCATGGATGAAAGTTTTGAACTGGCACGTATCCAGATGCCGCCAAATCCTTTCTTCCGCATGATCCCGGCAAGTCAGCTCCTTGCCGCATTCCGGGCAAGTCCAGGGCACCTTGCTCTTATGGTCGAGCCAAATATCCACACGGCCTTCAGACGTTTTTAAATCAACTTTATCCACAAACCAGGGGCTCTTGACGCCCAAAATCTGCCCGTAAAGATCAACATCCCTCATCGGCGGTCTCCTCCTGGAAATCGCCTACATTATGACGCTACCCACGGCAAACCCGGAAGGACCTTTTTCATAAGCCAAGGGCGACATGTAGTCGAGAGCAGAATGTCGCCGATGCGTGTTGTACCAGCCTTCAATAAAAGCAAATATTGCCAGTTTCGCCTCCTGCCTTGAACGGAAGCTGTTTTGCCAGAGCAACTCGCATTCCAGGGATGCGAAGAAGCTTTCGCACATGGCGTTGTCAAAACAATCCCCAACAGAGCCCATGGATTGCCGAATACCCAATGCTTGGCAACGATCTCCGAATCGACACGACGTATACTGCGATCCTTGATCCGAGTGGTGGATTACGTCGTGTGCATGGCGTTGCTTCATGGCCATTTCCAGTGCATTGAGCACGAGGTCGGTCTTCATGTGACTGGCCATCGCCCATCCCACGATACGACGACTGAATACATCAAGGACGACGGCGAGAAACAAAAAGCCCTCCCAGGTAGGGACATAGGTAATGTCTGCCACCCAGAGTTGATCCGGAGCTGAGGCCGTGAATTTCCGGTTGACCAAATCAGGGGCTGGACGAATTCGATCCCGCCGAATAGTAGTGCGAATCCAACGCCGTCTGCATGCTCCGCGCACACCCTCAGCCCGCATTAAACGAGCCACACGTTTTTGGCTTACGGTGAACCCTAGCTCCAGCAATTCGAAATGAATTCGAGGAGCGCCGTAAGTTTTCCGCGATGTTCGGTGAATTTCGAGAATTCTCGCCGTCAAAATTGCATCTTCAATTGCCCGGCGGCAAAGCGGCCGTTTTGTCCACGAATAGTAGCCGCTGGGGGAGACGCCCAGAACCCGGCAAAGCGTGGACACGGTATACTTGGCCCGATTCGCCATCACGAACTCGAACGCTTCCGCGTAGTCGAGTCGACCTCCTTGGCGAACCAGGCCGCTGCTTTTGACAATATCTCCCGTTCCTCTTGAAGTCGTTTGTTTTCGCGGCGTAATCTGTTCAGTTCTTCACGTTCCGAAGTTGTGAGCCCGTCCTGACGTCGACCGCTGTCAAGGTCTGCTTGGCGGACCCAAGTGCGAATCGTTTGCCCAGAGGGCTCGAACTCCTTCGCGAGTTCATCAGGGCTGCGGCCTGAGCGAACAAGCTCAATCATCTGCCTCCGAAATTCTGCAGAATATGGCGGGTGTGTTGGTGGCATCGTGAACTCCTCCTTCTCAAAGGATTACTTGTCCACGAAATCGGGTCAACTCCAGTTTTGAACTGGCACGTATCAAAATGCCGCCAAATCCTTTCTTCCACATGATCCCGGCAAGTCAGTTCCTTGCCGCATTCCGGACAAGTCCAAAGCACCTTGCTCTTATGCTCGAGCCAAATATCCACACGGCCTTCAGACGTTTTCAAGTCAACTTTGTCTACAAACCAAGGGCTCTTGACACCCAAAATCTGTCCGTAAAGATCAACATCTCTCATCGGCGATCTCCTCCTGGAAATCGCCTACATTATGCCGCTACCCACGACAAACCCGGAAGGACCTCCGGATAAAAGGGCGTTATTCAGGTAAAATAACAGTAAAAATCGAGGAAAATTTGACAAAAAAGGGCTCCCGACTCTGAATTTTTGAAAATATTCGGCGACAAGTTCAGGAGACCCTTATTGATCAGTGCTTCCCTAATACTGGACCAGCAGATTCCACCTTAACTTTGCCGGTCCGTGGTCCAAAAGGTGGGGGGAGGCTTACTTCATTGGGTTCTTGATGTGGTCTTTCGAGAGGATGATTCAAGAATCAGGAAAGATCATTCTCCCGAAAATTTCGCTACTATTCGAAAAATAGTTTTTAATTTGATAAAACTTAATAAATCTAAAAAGATGAGCACAAAACGCGCGCAATTCCAAGCCCTCATGACAATGGAATTCGCTGAGAAGTTACTCTTTGGAATTTAAGATGCACTCGCCCTGCAGTATTTTGCATCTCTCTTTACAAAAAAGAAGTAACTAAGTACTCTTATCATGAAAATTCTCAACAGTAGGGGAGATTTTTATGGAATATGTTATTGCAGGGGTTGTCGTGGTATTGATCTGTGCTATAGCGGTCATACTCGTACAAAGGGGGAAGCTCGAAGCGGACGAAGGTCAACAAGAGCTGGAAGAGCAGAGGGCTAAAGCAGAAGGGAAAGTATTGACACTATCCAAACGATTGGAAATTACCAAGGCGCGTGTTGATATCCTTGAAAAGCAAATAGCTGATCGCAATGAAGAGATACGCGTTCTGAAGGCTCAGGTTACTGAACAGGAACGCGCTGGAAAATTATTTTAACTGGAGCTGCGAGTTCCTTCCGGCCACGGGTATACAAGCAGGAAGTAATCCACGTTATTTTATGTGGAATCGTTTTATTCAACTGCTCGGCATACTTTAATTTTTTGGTCTGGGTTCTTGGATAAACGTTTACATTTTATCGTAAGTTCAAAAATACTATATTTACGTTTGTGGATTAGCTTTATTTTTATTTTGTCGTTCATCAAACACAGGTATAATCCATGGATAATCTTATGCGCACTTTTTTTGTTACGGCTATAATTCTGCCGCTTATACTTTTTTGTGGTGTTCAGTCTTCCATTGCAGGCGATACTTGTGAAACCATTTGCCAGAGTATCAAAAGTACGAATGGGGCTTTTAAAAAATCAATAGGTTGTGCTGAATTGTGTCACAATATCGATGTAAATGTCGTCCCGGTTGCTGCAGCGTTATGTAAGAGGTCCATAAAGAGGGTAAGTGATTATGATTTGTGTACGGAACTGGTTTTGGACCTTTTGTTGCGCTAACCTTCTATATTTTTTACCAACAAAACAAGGTACAGCTGAATTAATTATTTCGTATCATTCCTGTAACTAATTCTGTTTACACTGCGTCAAAGTAGTAGATACCTTTGAAATCCAAAAGTTTTGGGGGACTGAGGTATTTGCTTGCTGAAAAATGGTCTTAGCTGTAACGTTTATTAGTATTTTTATTCTCCCTTGTTTTTCAATTACGCATATGCCATATATTTACTGTTCTTCGACGAAAACTGTGGAATTTATCTCCTTCAACTGTAAGGATTTCACCGGGACAGGCGATCCAATGGGATGAAATTCCAATTGGTTGGGCTACTTTTCTTCTTCTTCCGCTGAGCAGTGGTGCACGCTGATTGATGCAGTCGCTGGGAGAATTTTTGAAGAAGCCATGAAGATGCGAAGTACCTTGAGTTCAAATATATCAACCTACTACCCATGGATTGAATAAGCTGTCAGGGACTATAATCCCAATTCCACAGAAAACGTCGAAGAGCCGCTTTTTTATGGTGTCTAAATATAGCTGAAAAAACTTTTTTCTCCCAATGGAATTAAGCTTTTTACAGCATGCGAGGATGCCAGCTTGTGATTTCATTTTGAATGACGGCCGCAGAACTACACCTCTTGGAGTGCATCAAAATAGATCTGCGGCCAGGATATCATCAAAATAAAGCAATTCGTTGTTTTCTAAATATCCAACATCACCATGATGCATGGGTAATAATGTAGTTTTAAGTCTGACTACTCACTCAAGTGAATTTTTTAATGTGGTATAATAAACAAAAATATTCTCAAAGAATATAAAAGTATGAAAAATATTACATCTGAATCCTCGAAAGAAATTGCTGGTACAATGTATTATTGTGATAGCTCCGATGTAAACTTATTTCACGCTATCCAACTCCTCTATAAAAATATAAAATTATTATTTATATTTTTAGCTATCGGCGTTGGTTTATTTTCCATCATTGCATTGTATGGAATTGATGATGAGTATCAAGCTACTGCACGGATTGATATTTCATATCTAGAGCCAGATGATGTAACTTTTAAAACATCATATAATAACTTTATTCAAAAACTTAAGAAGGGACTTGTAGACTCTCAGGTTATTAAAACAATTGATAGCACAAAACATAGTGCACTAAAAATAAATACAACTGTTGATACTTTTACTTATATTACCGTAAAGGCAAAAGCGCGGAAGTCAGGTGTTGTTATTCCAGCCTTAAAACTAGCCGCCGCTACAATAGAAAAAGAGCTCAAAAATAACCTCAAGCCACTTCACGAAGATATCATTATTAAGCTCTCCTATTTCGAACAATCACTTAGATTAGCAGAGGCACATCTTAGGCTACTTGAGCGGATAGAACAAGAATTACAAGAGGCGAAATTAAAGCTGAACAATGATCAAAGCATAAAAGAATCCGGTCCACTTTTTAATTCAGCTAGTAATCGCCATTTGTATTCTTTCGATGCCTTAATAAGGCTACTTGACTTGAAATTTGCCGCTCAACGCTCAATCGAAGACGTAAAATTCAATCTTGCTCTTTTGAAAAAAGGGTCCTTCCGGGTTTGCCGTGGGTAGCGTCATAATGTAGGCGATTTCCAGGAGGAGACCGCCGATGAGGGATGTTGATCTTTACGGGCAGATTTTGGGCGTCAAGAGCCCCTGGTTTGTGGATAAAGTTGATTTAAAAACGTCTGAAGGCCGTGTGGATATTTGGCTCGACCATAAGAGCAAGGTGCCCTGGACTTGCCCGGAATGCGGCAAGGAGCTGACTTGCCGGGATCATGCGGAAGAAAGGATTTGGCGGCATCTGGATACGTGCCAGTTCAAAACTTTCATCCATGCAAGAATCCCTCGAGTGGCTTGCCCCGAGCATGGCGTCAAGCAGGTCAATGTCTTTTGGGCTGAACCTGGTTCGCGTTTTACTCTGCTCATGGAAAGGCTGGTCATTGATGTTCTGACAGAATGCTCGACCATTGAAGGAGCTCGCAAGTTGATGCGAATCTCGTGGGATCAGGCTTGGGGGGTTATGGAAAGAGCTGTCCGGCGAGGTATGGCACGAAAGGAACAGCGTAAAATCAGCTACATCGGGGTCGATGAGAAGGCTTTCCGAAAAGGACATAGCTATATGACCGTCGTCTGCGACCTGCTGCGCGGTACGGTCGAGCATGTTGCCGAGGACCGCAAAAAGACAAGCCTTGAAGAATACTACAAAAAGCTGAATGACGAACAGCTCAAGGCAATCAAGGCTGTATCAATGGATATGTGGCCGGCATACTTTCTGGCCACCAAGGAAAACGTACCCGGTGCTGCAGATAAAATCGTATTCGACCGTTTCCACATCATGCAGCATGTAGGGGAAGCCGTGGATAAAGTACGCCGCCAGGAACATAAGGCGCTGATGGCTGAAGCAAACGAAATTTTGAAAGGCAGCAGATACTTGTGGTTATACGCTGAGGAGAACCTCTCGGACTCCCAACGACCGCGCCTGGAGGAACTCAAGGAATCGAATCTGAAGACGGGCAAAGCCTGGGCCATGAAAGAGAGTCTTCGCGGACTGTGGGACTATCTGTCTGTTGGGTGGGCCAAGCGTTTTCTGAAGAAATGGTGTTCTTGGGCCAAACGCTCGAAGCTCGAGCCTATGGGCAAAGTGGCGAACATGCTCATGGATCACATGGACAACATCGTGACCTTTTGTCGGCATCGCGTGACAAACGCTGTTGCGGAGGGGCTGAACAGCAAGATCATGTCCATCAAACGCCGAGCTTGTGGCTACAGCAATAAGGAGCATTTCAAAACAGCGATTTACTTCTTTTGTGGCGGGCTAAAACTCTACCCGGAGATTAGCAAGACTGGGGCCACCCACTGAGTTTCCGGAAGGACCGAAAAAAGAAAATTTCCCAGAAAAATTTATGTCATCGAATATCTCGGATGAATACCGCAATAAGCAAACAACACGAAGAATGCTTTTAGGCTTAGTTGGCATTTTTATGAGTATTGTATTATGGATTCTAGTAGTTCTTGCGTATGATTTTATCAAGCGGGCGCTTAAAGCGGATTAACATTACAGTTACACTATCCATTCTAATCGGTCGTGACCTCCCTTCCAGTATTAAGACATACGAATAAGAGAATTTTCCTGCTAAATTCACCCATAAAGTACTCCTTCTACTTTTTGTATCCGTTGAGACGGACGAGTTCTTTTTTTCGTAACCGTCAGAACGCCTCCATCTCCCCCTACTTACGCGGGCATGGCATACTGTATTCCTCAACCAAGGAGTAGGGTAAGCGTGCAATCAGCTGCTTCTTCCATTCCCCTCTGATCCAGGCATAATCCTGCTCCAAAAGGAGTTGGATCATGAGTAAGGAAAAAGAACAGTACTGGCAAGAGCACATCACCGGCTGGCGGGCAAGCGGTCTCAGCCAAGCTGATTATTGCCTCAAACACGGTATTTCAAAAAGCACTTTTTGGCTTTGGAAACGCAAACTTACGCGCCCAAAAGTAAAACCGCAGCACCAGTGATTGTCCCGGTGTCACTGGAGCGGATTATCGAAACGCCTTTGCCGAAGCCGATTTGCCTTTATGTCGGTGAATTCCGCCTGGAGATCGAAGCCGGCTTTTGCAAACATACCCTTCGAGAACTGCTTTCCGTAATCGGTTCGCGATGTTGACCGTAGAAGTGGATCGGGTTGTTCGGACCACCGAGCGGCATTTTGAAGGTGGACAAATTGACAGATCATGCCGCCTCTGAACGCATTCGAGGAAATAATCCCTCAGGCTTTAGGTCATTTCGATATACCGTCATCGGCTTTTGACCGTCAAAGGCAAAATGCGGTCGACGGGTATTATAAAATTCGAACCAGCGGGCCAGTTCTTGACGCAGTTCCTTCCCCGTTTCCAGTTCTTTCAGGAAAACGCACTCGTATTTTACCGAACGCCACAGACGTTCCACAAACACATTATCCAGCCAGCGGCCCCGGCCATCCATGGAAATGCGTACGCCTGCATCACGCAGGGTTCGCGTGAACTCGTAGCTGGTGAACTGTGAGCCCTGATCCGTGTTGAATATTTCAGGAACGCCATAACTGTTGAGCGCTTCATCCAATGCAGCAACGCAAAAATCGACATCCATTGTGTTCGATATCCTCCAGGACAAAACCGTCCGGCTATACCAGTCCATGATGACGACAAGATACAAAAATCCTCGTTTCATGGGGATGTAGGTTATGTCTGAACACCAGACCTGGTTCGGACGAACAACCGGGACATTCCGCAGTAAATACGGGTACGCTTTATGCCCCGGATGTGGCTGGCTTGTTCGAGGCTTCTGGTAAACCGCCATGAGTCCCATCTTACGCATCAGCCGGCGTACGCGTTCCCGGCCTACTTGATATCCCAGATCGTTCAATGGTGCGCATCTGGCGTGACCCGAGAAAAGGCGACTCTGTAAAGAGTTCATCGATACGTCGCATCAATTCGAGGTTCAATGCTGATTCTCCACACGGGCGATAGTAATACGTCGACCTGTGCAGGTGCAAAATGGCGCACTGGCGCCTGACGCTGAGCTTGGGATGTCCGGAATCGACAATCCCTCGCCTTCGCTCGCAGCTCATATTTTGGCGAAGGCTTGTTGCAAAAAATCCTTCCCCACCAGCAGTTGCCCAATCTTGGCATGCAGTTCCTTGATCTGGGGCTCGCTATCTTGCTGGTCGGCTTTGGCTTTGCCTGAAAACGAAGCCACAATGCCTTCTTTGGCCTGCTTTTTTCATTTTGAGATCTGATTAGCATGAACTTCGTACTTGCTGGACAGCTCAGCGAGGGATTGTTCTCCGGATAAAGCATCAAGAGCAACTTTGGCCTTGAATTCAGCAGAAATTTTTCTTTTTTTCTTGGACATATTTCCCTCCTCATGGGGAGTTTATGTCCACCTGTCCTTGTGGTCCAGATTTTTGAGGCCACTTCTCTCAAGGCCGCTCCCAAAAAAGGCAAGACCAAAGTCGGCACGGCTCAGACCGTCTTGAATCTGATCCAGAAGCTGTATCACCTCGAAAAGCAGGCTCGTGAGGCAAAGCTGCCGCCCGAAGACATCTACGCCATGCGTCAGGAACGGGTGAAGCCGCTGCTGGAGAAAATCAAGAAGCTGCTGGTCGAGCGCGAGAAAAGCACACCGCCCAAAAGCCTGCTCGGCAAGGCCATCGGCTATGCCCTGGGCCAGTGGAGCCGAATTGAGGCATACCTTTCAGACGGACGGCTGCACCAGGACAACAACGCGGCTGAAAACGCGATCCGTCCGTTTGCCGTGGGCCGTAAAAACTGGCTTTTTTCCGGTTCGCCAGCGGGCGCAAAAGCCAGCGCGGCCATGTACTCCCTCATTGAAACCGCAAAGGCCGGCGGCCTTACCCCCTACGACTACCTGGTCCGCGTTTTCGAGCGGTTGCCATATGCGCGTACGCAGGAGGATTTTGAGTCCCTGCTGCCGCGCAATTTTTCAAAGAACTCTCAGACACCGCCCAAAGGCGCCTCCGCGTAGGCCAGCGAAACGAGCAGCCCGGGCTCGCCAAAGAGGCGAAAAATACGGCTCTCCCCAGGACCGCACCAGCGCAGAAAATAGACATCCAGAGCCGCGAGCCTGGTCGCAAAGGGCTCAGCGTTGTCCCCGTGTACGCGAATCTCGCTCATGACCATGGGGCGCCACTCGTCGTCCCAAAACCACGGGCTCCCGCCTGCGAGAATTTCCGCAATCAGGGTGCGACGTCGGCAGGACGAAAGGCCTTCACTTCGCGGTAATCCGTCCGCCAAAGCACTCCTGTCCGCGGCTTCGCGAGCCTCCCCGTACTTCTCTCTATGATGAGAGGCGCTGAAGGTTCTCGCAGAAACACCTGATGCTTCGGCCACTCCAAAAAAAATCGGCCCCACCCCGTACATTTCCCTGAAATCGGACACAGCCTGCTCGTACCAAGGCTTGTACTGGATTGCCCACCACAACCTGGGCCCGTCCGCCCCCTGCTTGGAATCCGTAGGTAGATCGAATAAGGACAGCTGTCGCATACGAAATTTCTACCCATGTCCGGTTGTCGGCGTAATGGTCAGGCTCGGCAGAAAGCAGCATAGCGTGAAGCGGTTGGGGATGGGAAGAGGTAGCCGATTCGACGCTTACGGTAAACCTGACTGATGAAGATTCGCGAATTATGCGCAAAATCAACCGTAGCGAATACACGCAATCTTACAATGCTCAGGCTGCGGTTGATGCTGATGGCTTGCAGTTAATACTGTACAATCATGTGACAAATTGCGCAGTGGACAGCAACGAGCTTTTGCCTGCGGTCATTGGAGTGATCGACAATGTTGAACAGCCTTCGGCGGTGTTGGCTGATGCAGGGTATATCAATCGGGATGCTTGTGAAAAAATTGAAGAATTATGCGTAGAGCCGTTTGTCGCCCCAAGACGGCAAGAATCGCGAGAGTATGATTTCCGTCCTCCCAAAGAAAAGCCGGAAAAGCCGATTAACGATCCGTATCATAAGGCGATGCGTGAGAAGCTTGACAACGAGGAAGGCAAGCACCTGTATGCTCTGTGAAAACAAACAGTTGAGCCCGTATTTGGCATCATCAAGCAAGCGCTTGGATTTCGCCAGTTTCTCCTACGTGGGCTCAAAAAAGTTTCCACGGAGTGGGAGTTGGTGTGCTTGGCGTATAACGTGAAGAGAGTTTTTGCGTTGAAATGCGCCTAAAAATGGGGCTGAAGCGCTAAAAAAGGCCCAATTGACTATATTGAAGGCATAAAGGCAAAGACTTCAGCCTTGCTCGACGGTAAAGCCCGGCTCCAGCAGATATCTGCTTATTGCTGGAGCCGGGTCAAGTTCGACAGGCTGCTAGATAGTGTAGTCACGAGATTTTAGCCCATAACGCGATACACCGAATGTGGACTGCAGCAAGAAATGAAGCAGTATTCTTGGCATATCGTGTTGCTATACCCCGCCAACGTTTGAGGTGGAGAAACGCATTTTCCACCAAGTGTCTGAGTTTATATAAATATTTGTCATATTCTCGTGGTTCTTTTCTGTTTTTCTTCGAGGGAATGACTGGTTCCATTCCCTGCTTTCGGGACTGTGCAATAATGGCGTCCGTATCATATGCTCGGTCAGCCAGAAGATATTGTGCGTCAAAGTCTTCAATCAGCTCAATCGCTTTTTTACAATCTGCTGTTGTACCTTGTGTAATAATAGCCCGGACCGGCATACCATGCGCGTCCACGGCCAAATGCAATTTTGTGTTGAGCCCCCTTTTGTGCGGCTCATGTCTTGGTTACCACCTTTGGCCCCTGCTGCATGTGGATGAACCTTGCAGTGGCTTGCATCAATCATAAGCCACTCATAATCTGGCTCGTCTATCAATATTTCCAGCAACTTTTCCCAGACACCTTTATCTCGCCAGCGACTAAACCGTCGATGAGTGTTGCTCCAACCTCCATAGTCCGGGGGGAGATCTCGCCAAGGTGCTCCTGTGCGCATGATCCAAAACACTGCATTGATAAATTGCCGATTGTCTTCCGCTATACCGCCCCAAGTTCCTTTTCTTCCAGGTAGATGGGGCTCCAATTTCTCCCAAACTTCATCAGAAATGTCGTGTCGTCTGTGGACCGGGTTTGACATGGCGACCTCGCTTGTTTTGTTTGCCAAGCGAAGTATGCCAGAAAATCAAACTCTAGACAATCTCGTGACTACACCACCTAGGTTCAATTATTATTTTCAGAAAAATCAAATAAAAGGGATCTGCGCAATTCAGCAACTACCATGCCGGATATCTTCTAAAAAGGATGTGAAAAATACTCTTTGAGCATCTCCTTACTAGCAGGCTGGCGTCGGGGGCTTTGACCATAGAGGCGGACGATTTAAAGTATCCCATGAACTTTTGCTGAGTTCATTACAACTATTGCTCGGGAGCCACGGTTTCAGTGTCGGTGTATTCCATTTCTATCTGGGGAGTATTCCCGGAATCATCCAGCTCAATAACTTCAACTTCCTGTTGTACGCGGACATCGGCTTGCGGATTGGGGCGAGTGATCAAGATACGCGAGGTAACCGCTCCCAGGCCGGGATAGCTGTTGTACCCCACAAGGCGCCAGCGGTAGGAGGCCCCGGCTTCAATCAAGCAATAGCGGAGGGCAACGGAATTACGGCCTATTTGCAGCTGCTGATCGCTCAAAGGAAATTCTACCCGCATTTCCGGATGAAAGGGGCAAGTGGGGCAGTCCGTATCGGTATCGGTTTCGGCAAGCTCCAGGATGATTTTGGAGATATTGTCTTTGTTGCCGGAAAGCTTTGCTTTGATTTCCAGACAATTATGCGCGATACGCGCTTGTTCGTCCTTAAAATCGTAACGTTCCTGATCGGCATTGGGTTCGGGCCAGCTTTTTTTGCCGCAGCCGACCAGCCCCAACAAGAGCAGAGCCAGGACCAGGCATATGGCCTTACGCAGGAAACGATTACAAGCTATATCAGCCTTTTGGGGCGCCCCATTTTGCTTTCCACTCGTAGAGAACATTCAAGGCCTCCAATGGTGTCAAAGTATCAGTGTTGATTTTTTGCAACGCATCCTGAAGCGGATGCGGTTCCTGTTTTGCTTCTTCTTTGCCAGCGCCGCAGACGGCCTGCTTAAAACCGGGCAACAGGGTCATCTGGGCTTTTTCCGTTTCGATGCGCGCGTTGGCTTCGCGAGCCTTTTTTTCCAGCTCGTGTAGGATTTCTTTGGCTCTCGACACCACCGGACGGGGAACACCGGCAAGCTTGGCGACTTCAATGCCATAGCTTCTGTCCGACGGCCCCGGCACCAGGCGGCGCAGAAAAACAATATCGCCGCCCCATTCCTTGACCGCTATATTCATGTTCCGCACGCCGGGAACATGTCCCTCCAGAGCCGTCAGTTCGTGGTAATGGGTGGCGAACAGCGTACGCAGTTTGCCTCCCTCGCGTTTGGCGAGGTCTTCCACCACAGCCCAGGCCAGGGCCAGACCGTCGAAGGTGCTGGTTCCGCGGCCGATTTCATCCAGAATAATCAGGCTCCGGCCGCCGCACTGACGCAGAATCCGTGCGGTTTCCGTCATTTCCACCATAAAGGTGGACTGGCCCTGAGCCAGATTGTCCGAAGCGCCAACACGGGAAAAAATGCGATCCACCAGCCCGATACGCGCCTGGCCGGCCGGCACGAACGAACCGATCTGGGCCATCAGACAAATAATGGCCGTCTGTCTGAGCACCGTGGATTTACCGGCCATATTCGGTCCGGTAATCAATAATATATTTTTGTTATCTTCGATAGTGATATCATTGGGGATAAAATTGGATCCGCTTTGCACGGCTTCCACCACGGGATGCCGGCCGGCGACGATTTTGATGTCTCTGTCCTGATTCACGTCCGGACGCACCCAGCCCCAGCGGCGGGCGGCCTCTGCAAGGGCCTGCCAGTAGTCCAGGCCTGCCACGGCACCGGCCATGAACAGAAATCGCGGCCGCAGTTCGGCCACATGCGTACGCAGTTCCTGAAAAAGTTCGTATTCCAGCTTTTTCCGGCGTTCAACCGCGGTAAACAATTTGTCTTCCAGTTCTTTGAGTTCGGTCGTGGTAAAACGTTCGCAATTGACCAGGGTCTGGCGGCGAATGAAGTGCTCGGGGGCTTTTTCCGCCTGGGATTTGGGGAGTTCGAAATAATAGCCGAACACCTTGTTGTTGTTCAATTTGAGCTTGTTCAGCCCGGTACTTTCCTGTTCGCGTACGAGCAGTTCCGCCAGCAAGCCTTCTCCGTGCTCAGTCAGTTCGATAAGCTGGTCCAGATCCGGATCATAGCCCGAACGAAACAAACCGCCTTCGGTGATGATCAGAGGCGGTTCATCCACCAGTGCCTTGTCCAGCAACGCGTACGCGTCATCAAGATCATCCCAGCGGGCAAGAAGTTCATTCAGGGCTTGGGGCAGGGGGGCTGCGTCATCAGCCGGGGAAGCAATTGCAGCCAGCAGGGCGCGCATTTCCGGAAGCTTGCGCAGGCTCTGGCGCAAAGCCACAAAGTCCTTGGGATTTGCGCGTCCCAGAAAAATACGGGTGGAGAGCCGTTCCAGGTCGAAAATCAAATCAAGATGCGTGCGCAGGTTCTGGCGCAGCTGGTCGTCCTCGACAAACAGGGCGACCATTTCCTGCGTACGGGCAATGTGTGAAAGCTCGCGCCACGGGTGTTTGAGGCGTTCACGCAGCAAGCGTCCGCCCATGGGAGTCTGCGTCCGGTCCATGACCTGCCAGAGGGTTCCTGCGCCCGTACGTCCGTCCAGACAGCGAAAAATCTCCAGGTTGCGTTCCGTGACTTCATCCAGCAGCAGATGCCGTCCGAGGTTCAGCGGACGAAACAACCCCAGGTGCTTGAGTTCCTGTCGCTGGATCTGCTGCAGATATGTCAGCAGGGCGCCGCAGGCCTGGGTCAGTTCTTTTTTATCTGTCAGATCAAGGACATCCAGACTGGCGACTCCCTGGGCCGCGATCATTTTATCTTTGGCCGAGGCATAATCGAAATACGGACGGATAGGGACGTGATTCATCAGTCCGAGACTGTCCCAAAGACCGGCAGGGGGTTTTTGACTGTCCGGATACAGCAGCTCGCGCGGAGAAATCTTTTGCGCCCATTGCCAAAGCTCGGCCTGGCGTTTGGAATACAAACCGGACCATTCGCCCGTGGAGTTGTCCACCCAGGCCAGTCCCCCGGCATTGTTCTGCTCGCTCCAGAACAGGGCGGCCAGAAAATTGTTGCCTTTGGCGTCCAGATTGTTTTCTTCCACCACGGTGCCCGGAGTCAAAACGCGTGTTACCGCACGTTTTACCAATCCCTTGGCTTCCTTGGGATCCTCAATCTGGTCACAGATGGCAACCCGATATCCTTTTTCCAGAAGCTGCGAAAGATAGCTTTCAACCGCATGATGGGGCACCCCGCACATGGGCACGGGCGCATCCGAGTGCGGATTGCGCGATGTCAGGGTTATTTGCAGCTCACGCGCCGTAAGCTCGGCATCGTCAAAAAACAATTCGTAAAAATCACCCATACGAAAAAAGAGCAGGGCATCCGGATGCTGCTCCTTGATGCTCAAATACTGTTCGAGCATGGGCGTAAGTTTGGGGGCAACCATGAATTTTTCAGGAAAAAGTTAATGTTAGAAAAAGAGAGCGGTTGTTCGCCGCCGCGACCGGTTAGGTATACTAGACCAGCAACTGAGAGGAAAGCAAGGCATGGCCTGAAAAGTCTTGGGCGGCTCAATAATTTTATTTGAAGAAAATCCTCAACGATACCTTGTTATTGCATCGTATAAAGAGACTAAGTTTAAAAAAAATCTTTTTTCTGTTCCTTCTTTGTTCGGTCGACACAAACAGTTTGCTGCTTGCAGCCCGGTAAGATTTTTTAAATTTGACAGCGACGCAAAGGCCTTTTACAAAGTGAGATTCGCTTCAGTCGGCGTGTATTGATAGAGATTATCCGCGCCCTCCCAAATCACAAAAAGAACGCACCAGGAGTATAATGGATGTCCCGTTTTAGCTTAGCCCAGCGTCTTGCCGCTGTTCCTCCCTATTTGTTCGCGGAAATCGATCGGGTGAAAAACGAGGTAAAGGCCCGCGGCGTTGATATCATCAGTCTCGGCATCGGCGATCCGGATACCCCGACCCCTGATTTCATTATTCGCTCGCTCAACAAAGCCGCGGAAAATCCGGTGAACCACCAGTATCCGTCCTATATAGGCATGCTTTCTTTTCGCCAGGCCGTGGCAGACTGGTACAACGAGCGCTTCGGCGTAACCTTGGATCCTACCAAGGAAGTTTTGACACTGATCGGCTCCAAAGAAGGTATTGCTCATTTTCCTCTGGCTTTTGTGGACCCGGGCGATCTGGTTTTGGTCTGTCCGCCGTGCTACCCGGTGTATCCCATTGCTTCGGCCTTTGCCGGAGGCGTCATCCAGGAACTGCCGCTCTTGGAAGAAAACAATTTCTTCCCGGATCTGGATGCGGTTTCCGCCGACACCTGGAAAAAGGCCAAGATGATCTTTG
Organism: Desulfovibrionaceae bacterium; assembly: GCA_963677785.2. Classification (GTDB taxonomy): domain Bacteria; phylum Desulfobacterota; class Desulfovibrionia; order Desulfovibrionales; family Desulfovibrionaceae. The sequence goes on from CAXXDH010000003.1 coordinate 4,214,715, forward strand.
TCAATTACCCGGGCAACCCGACGGCTGCTTCAGCGACCAAGGACTTTTTTGAAAAACTCATAGGCATTGCCAGAGAGCACAATGTCATTGTCATCCATGACGCGGCCTATTCGGAAATTTACTATGATCCAACGAACAAACCGCTGAGCATCATGGAAACCGAAGGCGCCAAGGAAGTTGCCATTGAGTTCCATTCGCTGTCCAAGACCTATAACATGACCGGCTGGCGTATCGGCATGGCCGTAGGCAACGAACAGCTGATCACCGGCTTGGGCAAAATCAAGGAAAATTGCGACTCTGGGGCGTTCCAGGCCGTGCAGGAAGCCGGTATCACGGCGCTACGCGAAGGCGAACCCTTTGCCGATGAGTTGCGTGCCATGTACAAGGACCGCCGCGACGTGGTCATTAATTCGCTGAAAACCACTGGCATCGACTGTTTCGTTCCGGATGCCACATTTTATATCTGGGCCAAAACCCCCAAAGGATACGGCAGCTCTGCGGAATTCGTTACCAAGGTGCTGCAGGAAACAGGCGTTGTAATCACTCCAGGCAACGGCTTCGGTTCGCCAGGCGAAGGATATTTCCGGATTTCATTGACTGTTCCGTCCGACAGACTCGAGGAGGCCGTATCACGGATAGCCAAGCTGTAACCGCTTATGTCAGCCTGGGCTCCAATCTGGGCGATAAAAGCGCCAACCTGGCCCGGGCGTGCGAACGCCTGGCCCAGGAACCCGGCATACGCATAGGCAAAGCCTCACGAACGTACGTGACCGAACCCCAGGACCTGAAGGAACAACCCTGGTTTCACAATCAGGTCCTGGAAGTGTTCTGCAAGCAATGGAATCCGCACGATCTGTTGCAGCGTTTGTTGTCGGTGGAAAATGAATTGGGCAGAACCCGAAACGGTCCGCGATTCGGTCCGCGGGTGATTGATATTGACCTGTTAGTATTCGGTTCGGAAATAATTCAAAGCAAGGAGCTGCAGATTCCGCATCCGCGTATGCGGAAAAGGGCTTTTGTTCTGGTGCCCCTGGCAGAAATAGCTCCTGATTTTGTATTTCCCGAAGGTGGCAGCGTATCAGAAGCCTTGGCAGCCTTAAACTATACTGTGGAGAACGGAGTAATCAGCGAATAACCGTTTAGGACTTCAGGAATTTTACTATGCTTAAATTTATCATCATTGCTGTCTGTGCGTTCATTCTGTATAAAATGTTTACTGGCGACAAAAAACAAAAACAGAAAGTGAAAAAGAAGGAAACCGAAAATCTGAAAGCTACGGGTGAACTTGTGAAGGATCCCGTATGCGGTACGTTCGTTCCCGTAGACAGCGATATCCGGGTTCGGGATGGCGAAACCGTGCACCGGTTTTGCAGCTACGAATGCCGGGATAAATTTCTCAAGCAAATCGAAGAACGAAAAAAAGTTTCCGATTCCTAAGTGCAATCGCGAATGTTTTCAGTTTGCTGGGTATCTCAGCTGTGTTTTTTACATATGCCTAATACGCCCATAATGTAAATTATGTTAACTTTCGTTTTCCTCTAATCCGGCCTCCTACCTGATGGCCGGATTTCTTTTTGAAAAGCTTGAATCAATTCATGCGCCGTCCATGCGGCGCTGCTTTCAAATTTCGTCGATGCGTTATGAACGAACCTGCTCAAAACACCTTTCATGAACGTCTCGTTTATTGAAAAGCTACACTGCCTTACCAATACAATCCTGATCAACGTGCCGCCACCTGCTCCGTCTTCCGACAGTCGTATTTTTTATAGCTGTTCGGACTTTCCATCTCGTATATTTCAGCGCTTTTTGGCTTGTTTGTTCTTTTAAATACATCTTATTGCTAAGTATCTTTTAAGGACTCTATCTGTACCTTTCGTCTCAGCCGCATGAAAAAAGCTTGACCCTAGGTGCGAAAACGCGTTCTTTAGTCAGATAGGATATATCAAAACAACGGAGATGCTGTCGGAATAATTACAAACATTAGCAATTCAAAGGGAGATTCATGTCATGAATACGCTTAAACAAGTGGATGGTGTGGAAATTCTTACCGTGATCGACAACTATACGGATGTCTTCCTTACCGACAGTGACGAGGTGAAACGTTATCCCCTCTGGAACCAAGGCCAGCTCAACCCCCCTCTTTTGGCCGAACATGGTCTTTGTTTGCTGATTACGGTTCATGATGGAGCCAACAAGCACACAATTCTGGTGGATTCTGGTTTCACTGATGTGGGCTGTATTCACAATATTGAAACCATGAATCTGCATTTGGACCAGGTGGAATCCTTTATTCTCAGCCACGGCCATTTCGACCACATAGGCTGTATATATAAATTCTACGAGTCCGGATATTTACCCAAAGGAACACCACTTCATCTGCATTCCAAAGCCTTTTCCCAGCGGGGCCTCAAAATTCCGACCTGCGGAAAATGCCGCTTGCCCCAGCTCTCCGAAGCCGAACTGAAGTCCCGAGGAGCCCGAATCATCATGGAAGACGGCCCTTGTCTCATCGGTGACGACTGCTGCCTGCTTACAGGCGAAGTCCCGAGACGTTCGTTTGAGATTGGTTTTCCCATTGGCTGGCGTCTGGAAGGCGAAAAGGAAACGCGGGATGATATTCCTGATGACCAGTCGCTGATTTTCCACGTCAAGGGCAAGGGGCTGGTGGTTGTCTTGGGCTGCGGCCATTCCGGCGTAATAAATATCCTGAATCACGCCAAGGCCCTGACGGGATGCGATGATATTTATCTGGTCATGGGCGGTTTTCATCTTACCGGTAAAATTTTTGAAAAATACACGGACCAGACCATTGAGGCTCTGCAGAAAATGAATCCCAAGATGGTGGTGCCTTCCCACTGTACGGGCTTCAACTCCACGGTTCAGTTTGCCAAACGCATGCCCGAGGCCTTTGTGCTCAATTCCGTCGGAACGACCATCGGTATTTTCGCATGAGTTTTTAATGACAATTTTTCTCCGGACGTATTGCGTACGGTGGCCGCTCTAGAAGCGTTCGTGCGTCAATACGTCCGGATTTTATTCCACCTTCCGTTAACCATCCGTATCTCCCCTGCCGGTGGCCAGATACCATCCCCAATCCATACGTTGTTGCTCCTCGGCTTTTTGGACGGCCTTTTGATAGTCGTACGGCACTTTGAGCACCTGCGTTGTCCAGCCGAACGTATTGTTTTCAATGATCGCGTACGTGGCCTGTGGGCTGAAATTTTCCATGGAATGGCGTACGGGCGCGTCATCCGTATACGCAGGCAACCCCACACTGCCGGGGTTGATCAACAACTGTCCCGTTGCGATTTGTACAACGCGCGGAATGTGGGAATGGCCGCAAAGAATTACCTCCGCTGTTTGTCCGTCCAACCCGGCCAGAATTTCGTTTTCCATACGGACATTGGGAACTCCGAAAGAGACATCTTCCAACAGATATTCCTGGTCATCGCGCGGCGATCCATGACAAAGGTAGATCGCCTCGGAAAGTCGGCAATCAAAGGGGAGGGACTGCAGCCAGGCAACTGGTTCCGCCCCAAGATCTTCAAGAACAAAGCGCATGGTTGCATTGTCCGTGCCTGCCGAGGAAGCTGTCTGATAAATCTGACGGTCCTGATTTCCTTGAATGGTGACGCAGTCATGTTTTTGCAGCAGATGGTAGGTGGCCATAGGCGCAATGGGGCCGTACAATATATCGCCGAGATTCAGCAATTTTTCCGCACCGCGATTATACGCGTCGGCAAGTACGGCTTCCAATGCGAAGATATTACTATGAATGTCTGACAAAACAGCGATTTTCACAGGTAGCCTTCCTGTTATCTCGATTTTTCTCGAATTCGATTCGAGTTCGACCTGACTCGAATCGCAATGTTTGAAACGATTACTTGCTCTTGTGGGTAAAGACCTGATCCCAGTCTTTGCCTATATCCTGCGATTTCAGATGGTCGCATCGTTCTGCATAAAGCAGATACTGCTTGCGGTTTGGAAACAATTCCGACAACTGCTGAAAAAGTGTTTGTGCTTCCTCGAAACGGCGTTGCTGATAAAGCCAGAAAGCCTTTTCGTACTTTTCCAGTTCCGGACGTCGTTGTTCGGCTTCTTCAAGGCTGACGGGGGTGAAAATAGTGATGGGCAGCAGTTTTCCCTTGACTCGAACTTTGTCCACCTCCTGAAAGTAGAAGCTGTTTCTGCAGGCATTGCGTACGGAATCGCTGACCAGGAGCAGCACGCCGTAATACTTGGTCAAACCTTCGAGCCGAGAAGTCAGGTTAACGTTGTCTCCGATCAGGGTGTAATCCATCAGGTCTTCGGAGCCCATGTTCCCTACCCTGACACTGCCCGTATGCAGTCCGATGCCGATGCGCAATGGTTCGCCAAAGGTTTTTTCCAACTCCGGATTCATTTTTTCCAATTCTTCCAGCATACGCATGGAAGCGGACAAGGCCTTGAGCGGATGATTCTCCACAGCCACCGGAGCGTTCCAAAAAGCCATGATAGCGTCGCCCATGTATTTATCCAGCGTCCCTTCATATTGAATAATGAGACGAGTCATGGGAGTCAGGTACGTACGCAGTAATTCACCGACCTGGTGCGAGGCCAGCTTTTCGCTCAGGGTGGTAAATCCGCGGATGTCGGAAAAAAAGATCGTCACCTCGCGCTCTTCCCCTACGAGAGAAAGTTTGTCCGGAGATTTAACCAACTGTTCGACAACAGCTTTGGAAACGTATCTTGAAAAAGCTGAATGAAAAAAGCGGCGCCGCCCTTCTTCGCGCCAATATTTGAACAAAGTCAGCACGGTAAAATTTGTTCCCAGGGTCAAAAGCGGAATCAACGGCGAGAGGTACAAGCCCTGGGAAAAAAACAGCTGCAATGCGCCCCAGAACATGCCCGCGCCGCAGAGCGCCAGTGGCAATAATGACCAGACCGCGGATGTCCAGGTGAGTAAAAAGGTGGAAAGAAGGCCGGTGAAAAAGATCAGAGCGGCCTCGGCCCCGAAAGCCCAATCCGGGCGAAAAAGAAAATCGCGGCACAAAATATTGTCGATGACATTGGCATGTACTTCCACCCCTGGTGAAATCTGGTCCAGAGGAGTCGCGCGCAAGTCTTCAAGCCGGGTGCCGAGGTCCCGACAAGGACGATCTTGTCTTTGAACGTATCGGGCGGAAGACGCCCCCCAAGCACATCCGCTGCGGAGTAATACGGGAAAAAATGGCGCATCCCGCGAAAGTTGATAAGCATTTGTCCGCGTTCATCCAAAGGAATCCGGATGTCATCCAAAAAAAACGCGCTGACCCCTCCGGTACTGACTTCAAGCAGGCGCCTTTTCTGGCCATAGCCAGCCTCAAGGAGGCTGGAAAGCGCTAGATTCGGATAAAGCTTTCCTTTCCAGGAAATGATCAAAGGCGTACGACGGATAATACCGTCCTCGTCAGGCATGGAGTTGAAAAAACCCTCATACTTTGCCGCACGGTTGAGTACGGGTTCATTACAGACCACGGCAGGTGCCTTAAAAAGAAATTTTGTGGCTGGGGAAGCGCCGGCGGCGCGTTTTACAGAGGCTTGCAGGGGGCTGAGGTCCAGACAAATATCCTTGCTTTTTTTTACGCTTTCAAAATCAAACTGATATCCCAGCACAAAAGGTCCGGCGGACAGCGTGGCAGCAAGAATGGCGTCGTTGTTGCGGATGTTTTCAGGGATACCGGAAAAATCCAGTTTGATATCGAAATCTTTGGCGTACTGTTTCTGAAGAATATCCAGAGAGGTTCTGTCCGGTTCGGGAAAGACCACGTCAAGGCTGACGCTTTTGGCGCCTAGATTTTTGATGCTGTCCAGCAGTCTGGCGATAATGTTTCGCGGCCAGGGCCACTGTCCCAGTTCGTCAAGCGAGGCGTCGTCATAATCCACAATGACAATCCGGCCGGATGTCGGGTTGTCGGACTTGATGCGTACGAACTGATCATACAATTTGTTATCCATAAACTGAAAAAAAGCCGGTTCAAAAATAAACAACAAGCACATGCACACCGTGATGGACAGCCCGGTGGCAATAAATAACAACCGCCCTTTTTGGCTCAGAGTACGTATGCGCTGTAACACGTGTTCTCCCCATATCTAAATACAATCTCAATCATCCTGGAGACTCCAAATAAATACTTGGAGCTGCAAGGAATAGTGATCATGATTCGACTCTCCCCAATAAAACGTACCATTGGGATAGCAGAACCGTGTGGAAATGACAAAGAAAAATGGAAATCAGTCTTTGCTTTTTGTGGATATGCCTTGCCGCTCAGGGAATCGGCGTTTTTCTTTGAAAGGCACAAGCAAAACAAAAACTGCCAAAAGAGCAAGACAAGGGTAAAAGGGGGAAAAAAATAAACGATGCGCAGAGGCCAGATACATCGGCGCGAACCAGAGTCCGCATCCGCAAAACAGAACGTAAATCAGGCACCACAAAGGCCGCAATAGAATAACGCACAGAGACGTGAGTATTCCGACCAAAATAATTACGGCTGGCTCCGCAGCATCCGTACGGTGCAGGAAGTCACCTTGCAACAAATTGTCGGTCACGGTCGCCTGAATTTCCACCCCTGGTACGTTTGTTCCCAAAGGGGTCGTACGCAGATCCGCAAGGCCGGCGGCCGATGTTCCCACAAAAACAATTTTTTCGTTGAAAATATTCTGTTTGCTGGTATTGTTGAGAATATCCAAAGCTGAAAAATGAGGAAAGGTGTGCCCTGCCCCGCGGTAATTGACGAGTAATTGCCCATAGGCGTCCAATGGAATCGCAGTGTTGTGCGTTTCTTGTTCGATTTCCAGCTGTTCGACGCCTTGTGAGGATAAATACAGCGAGAGAGGCGGATCCTGCAGGACAAGAAGTGCGGTTGCCAGCGCCAGGCTGGGATACAGCTTTCCTTGCCAGCCCATCAAAAGGGGGACCACACGAATAACGCCGTCACCGTCCGGAAGCACATTGAGAAAGCCTTCGGATCCGGCAGCGGCAGCCAGAGGGGGGAGCGCGCAGGTTATGGATTGAGCGGTCAAAAGATCCAGAGAGATCTTTTTGATTCCGGGAGGCGTAACCAGAGTCAGCGTCAAAGGAAGCAACAAGCAATCTGGGGGCTCGGAGCCGGTTGGCTTGGCTAGAAACTGATACCCCAGAACTGCCTGTGTGTTCGCCAGGCTTTTTGCCAACAATACGTCATTGGCGGTGCCCATTCTGTCCGGCTCGGCAAAGAGCAAGTCCAGTACCACGCACCGGGGTTTTTGAGCTGCTATGGCATCAATCAAAGCTGCCATGGTGCGTCTGGGCCAGGGCCACTGCCCCAGGGCATTGAGCGAACGCTCGTCAATGTCCACAATGACAATATTGTTCGAACGGAGGCCTGGGGCAATGCCGCGCGACAACGCATCGTCAAAACCATGCTGGAAAGGCACCAGTACAGCTGGTTGATAGATATGCCCGATGAGTGCGAGAGCGGTTAGCAACAGGCCAGACAACAACAGGAGCGAACGATAAAGGCGCAAGGTAACTGGCATGGATTTTCGTGTCAGGTAAAAAGATTGTTAAGCGTGTTACTTTTTGAGCGATAGTTTTACTCTGTAGGCTTTATTTTACCATAGATGACCAGAGGTTACAAAGGAGAAATTGGAGTTGGAATAATCGGCCCGCATTTTGCTATGTGTAAGGTAAAGGAGGATGTTGTCATGCATATATATACCAACGAGCAATACACGCTGCAAAAACACCTTGAGACAAAAGGTGGTATTTGGCATCCCATTGATCCGGAAGACGTTTCTATCTCTCGACCAGCATTGAGGGCCGTACAGAAGGCAGCGCATGGCATCCTTTCCAGGATTATTCCCGAACCTCAACAACAAGCGGTCAGTACGGCCGAATCCGTTGTTCTCCTGGGAAAACATCTGTTCTGGGAAGAAGATAGCGGCATGCTCTACCTCTGTTCCGTGTTTGGGGATAGGAAAATTTGTCTTAATGTCCCTGCCGGACAATGGAAAGTCAGAGAGCCTGCGACTATTCAATAAAAAGTACGATATGTAGCAATATCGTTGCTTCTTCGCATAGTAAACCCGGTTTTTATGTAGTGGCTTGAACAATCAAGTACGCTGGAAAAAACCGGGTTTTTGCAATTGTAAAGCCTTTCACAGTACGCCAAATCCTGGTAGAGAATTCTCCAGCACGTTTGCGCCTGGAGAAATAATGTATCTTGCTGTTATAATACTTTTTTTTCTGTATATTCTGTCTTCTGCCGGTTTTGCCTGCCTGACCTGTTTCCTGTTTGTTTACGAAGATACGAATACGCGCGGAGAACAAGGTTTTTATGACAAACATGGAGCAGGTCCGTGGCGTGTATTTGCTCGGATACTCCCAAAAGCCATGTTGAGCCAGCTCATCATTTTTCCAACCTATTGGATCGGCTTCCTGCCGTGGATGCGCCATCCCGTACGCCCTGCAGATGATAATACAGCTTCCCGTACTCCGGTTTTGCTTATTCATGGGCTTTTTCATACGCCATCTGCCTGGCTTCTGCTGATTATGAAATTACGCCAGGCTTCATGGAACACTCTTTATACTTTCAAATATTCAAGTTGGCATACCGGGATAAGCGAGCTGCGCGAACAACTTATTTTGGAAATCCGCAGAATTGCCACCGAATCCGGTAATAAAAAAATAATCCTGATCGGGCATAGCCTGGGCGGATTGTTGGCGCGTACGGTGGCGGCCGATCCGCGCTGCCGCGAACATCTAGCTGCCGTGGTCACACTGGGCGCACCACACCACGGGAGCAAGCTTGCTGCAGTCGGTATCGGCAACCTGGCCCGTTCGCTTCATGTCGCGAGTAATGACATGCGCGAAATACCAGACTTTGACGGACCACCGGTAATGCCCTGTTTGAGCTTGTTTTCACCTGTGGATAACATGGTACTGCCCCATGCGAGCCTTCGTTTGAATCTGCCCGGTTGGCAGGAGGAAGAGACAGCTCCGGTTTCCCATGTTTTTATGCTGTATGCTCCGGATGTTCACAAACGTGTGCTCACTTTTCTGGAACATGTTCATAATTCCAGTACAATTTTGTAGATTGTTACCCCTTACTCTTCTTTTTTTGTGAAAAGCAATTTTTTTTTGCCCGACACATTTTTTTCAACAGAAAAGGATTTATCGTGAACGAACTGCTTTGGTTGAGTTTTATTCTCATTGATCTGTCTCTCGCATTGGCAATTTTCCGATTTTTCGGGAGATGCGGATTGTTTGCTCTGATTGTCTTCAATCTGCTGCTTTGTAATATTCAGGTGCTGAAAACCGTCGAACTATTCGGTCTGACAACCACCCTGGGAAACGTATTGTACGCGAGCGTATTTTTCGCTACGGATCTTTTGAGCGAATTTTATGGCAAAAAGGAGGCAAAAAAGGGAGTATACCTCGGATTCATTTCCCTGCTTATGGCCACCCTCTACATGCAGCTGGCCCTTCATTTTATTCCGGCACCCGATGATTTTGCCCAACCCCACCTGCTCGCCATATTCAATTTTTTTCCCCGAATTGTATTAGCCAGCCTGGCTGCCTATTTCGTCTCCCAAATGCATGATGTCTGGGCCTACCATTACTGGCTTACGCGCACCAACGGACGGCATCTCTGGCTGCGCAACAATGCCAGCACCTTTGCCAGCCAGCTGTTGGATTCGGTGATTTTTTGCGCCATAGCCTTTATCGGAGTTTTCCCCTGGGATGTTTGGTGGGAAGTACTGCTGAGCACCTACCTTTTGAAGCTGTTCGTAGCTCTACTGGATACGCCCTTCATTTACCTGGCCAGCCGTTTTCACGGCAAAGAATAACCTCGTCGCCTCCCGTCTTTAGCGTCCGGTAGATAGCAGGTCGATCTCGAATCAGGGGAAACGCATCTTAGAATTGATTCTAACAGCCTGTCGAACTTGACCCGGCTCCAGCAATAAGAAGATATCTGCTGGAGCCGGGCTTTACCGTCGAGCAAGGCTGAAATCTTTGCCTTTATGCCTTCAATATAGTCAATTGGGCCTTTTTTGGCGCTTCAGCCCCATTTTTAGGCGCATTTCAACGCAAAAACTCTCTTCACGTTATACGCCAAGCACACCAACTCCCACTCCGTGGTAACTTTTTTGAGCCCACGTAGGAGAAACTGGCGAAATCCAAGCGCTTGCTTGATGATGCCAAATACGGGCTCAACTGTTTGTTTTCTCAGAGCATACAGGTACTTGCCTTCCTCGTTGTCAAGCTTCTCACGCATCGCCTTATGATACGGATCGTTAATCGGCTTTTCTTTGGGAGGACGGAAATCATACTCTCGCGATTCTTGCCGTCTTGGGGCGACAAACGGCTCTACGCATAATTCTTCAATTTTTTCACAAGCATCCCGATTGATATACCCTGCATCAGCCAACACCGCCGAGGGCTGTCCAACATTGTCGATCACTCCAATGACCGCAGCCAAAAGCTCGTCGCTGTCCACTGCGCAATTTGTCACATGATTGTACAATATGAACTGCGAGCCATCAGCATCAACCGTAGCCTGAGCTCTGTAAGATTGCGTGTATTCGCTACGGTTGCTTTTGCGCATGATTCGCGAATCTTCATCAGTCAGGTTTACCTGCTCGGACTCCTTGGGAGTGCTTTTAGGCGGTTTGGGCTTGGGGCCTCGCTTCTTCGGCCCTTTCTCGCGATCCGAGCACTTACGCTCATACTCCGCCTGCTCGGCCTCAGCGCGCTTACGCGCCCGCTCCTCAAGTTTATTCTTGGCCTGTCGCATTTTTTGTTGCAGCTTTTCACGACGGGCAATTTCTTCAGGAATCCTTTGTCCATCCTCAGTGGATGCGTTGTCGGCGCGCTCAGCTTTACGCATCAGTTCGGCAATGTCGTCCGTCAACTTTTGCTCAAGTCCGCAGGCCCGGTCATATCGGATGCCTTTATATTTTGAAGCGTTGCGTTGGCCTTGATGTGCGTCCCGTCGACACTGATGTTGCCAACTTTGAGCAGCTTCAACTCGCTGGCGAGTTTGAGTACTTCCAAAAAGGTCGCACTGAACGCTTCGGAATTCTTCCGCCGAAATGAGCAAATCGTGTCATGGTCAGGATGCGTGTTGCCGGTTAGGTACCGAACCGCGACGTCACGATACGTTGCGCGCTCAATGCGTCTCGAAGAAAAGACGCCGTTTGCATAACAGTATATCAACAATGCCAGCAGCATACGAGGAGAATACTGCTTGGAACCGGTTCCCCGGTGATTGACCTTAAACGTGGCAGTAGACACGAGGTTCACCGCTTCAAGGACAAAATGCACCATGTCGTCATCTGGAACCCAGTCACGCATGTCGGGGGAAAGCAACAAGGGCCGATCTCTGAAGACGTCTTTGAAGTTCACGCTTATAAAAATACTATTAACACAATGATTTTGTTTAATAAAATACTTATTTGGTGTTTAAGTCCGACAGGCTGCTAAGGGGATGAGTTTTAAAAAAGCAAAATTGGCTTCCTCTTGGGACATAGACTTCGCATTCAAGACCGTATTCGGCAATTAAGATGCGGTCGCCCTGTTTCCACAAGCTCTTATCTTGACAAAACGTCCTGTTCCAGTTCACATTTTCCTCATTGCAATCTGTTGTGAGGAACCATGGAAAGAGCAAACAACTCCAGCCAGTTAATTGTAGCGGGAATCGGTGAAGTTCTTTGGGATATTCTGGAGACATCCGAAGAACTCGGTGGAGCACCTGTAAATTTCGCCTACCACATCACCATGCTGGGAGGATACGGTCTTCCTGTTTCTTCCATCGGTTCCGACGAGCGAGGGCAACGAACGCTACACGCACTTGAGCAACGGAAACTCCCAATAACCGCCATCAGTGAAGATCCTGACCATCCGACGGGGGTTGTCCTGGCAAAATTGGACGCCAATGGCGTTGCAACGTATGAGTTCCCCGACGCCGTCGCCTGGGATTACCTCCGGCTCACTCCGGCCGCTCTGGAGACAGCCTCATCTCTACGAGCAGTCTGCTTCGGCAGTCTGGCGCAGCGTTCGCCGGAAACCCGTAAGGCGATCCAACACTTCCTGGAACTGACACCTTCCAACGGCTTGCGTATCTTCGATCTCAACCTGAGGCAAGACTTTTATACTCCGCCAATACTGGAATCATCACTCCGCCAGTCCGATGTTTTGAAACTCAACGATGACGAATTGTATATCCTCGCCCGGCTCTTGGACTTGCATGGCAACGACTGCGAACAACTGGCTACTTTGTTGTCCCGGTATACGCTCAAGCTTGTCGCACTCACACGCGGTCGCCACGGCAGCCTGATCATCACCCCGGACGCCCTGGTAGAACATCCGGGCATTCCGAGCCGGGTGGCGGACACCATTGGAGCTGGAGACGCCTTTACCGCGGCCATCACCCTGGGGATGTTGTTGCAGCACAGTCCGGAGGCCATAAGTGAACATGCCAACAAACTGGCCGCTTACGTCTGCTCCCAGTCCGGCGCCATGCCTCCCATACCTGAAAAGTTCAAATTAACCTAGGTGGTGTAGTCACGAGATTGTCTAGAGTTTGATTTTCTGGCATACTTCGCTTGGCAAACAAAACAAGCGAGGTCGCCATGTCAAACCCGGTCCACAGACGACACGACATTTCTGATGAAGTTTGGGAGAAATTGGAGCCCCATCTACCTGGAAGAAAAGGAACTTGGGGCGGTATAGCGGAAGACAATCGGCAATTTATCAATGCAGTGTTTTGGATCATGCGCACAGGAGCACCTTGGCGAGATCTCCCCCCGGACTATGGAGGTTGGAGCAACACTCATCGACGGTTTAGTCGCTGGCGAGATAAAGGTGTCTGGGAAAAGTTGCTGGAAATATTGATAGACGAGCCAGATTATGAGTGGCTTATGATTGATGCAAGCCACTGCAAGGTTCATCCACATGCAGCAGGGGCCAAAGGTGGTAACCAAGACATGAGCCGCACAAAAGGGGGCTCAACACAAAATTGCATTTGGCCGTGGACGCGCATGGTATGCCGGTCCGGGCTATTATTACACAAGGTACAACAGCAGATTGTAAAAAAGCGATTGAGCTGATTGAAGACTTTGACGCACAATATCTTCTGGCTGACCGAGCATATGATACGGACGCCATTATTGCACAGTCCCGAAAGCAGGGAATGGAACCAGTCATTCCCTCGAAGAAAAACAGAAAAGAACCACGAGAATATGACAAATATTTATATAAACTCAGACACTTGGTGGAATATGCGTTTCTCCACCTCAAACGTTGGCGGGGTATAGCAACACGATATGCCAAGAATACTGCTTCATTTCTTGCTGCAGTCCACATTCGGTGTATCGCGTTATGGGCTAAAATCTCGTGACTACACTATCTAAGGAACCGCTGATTTAATCCTGTTTTATGATCGTCAACCGACTGATTTTCCATTATAGTCCTCTCATCCATGGGAGGAATTCATGAAACAGCTCAGTTTTAGTGACGTCGAATACAGTTTGCGCAAACGGATGACAAAACGTGAAGAATTTTTGCGGGCTATGGATGAGTTCATCCCCTGGGAAGAATGGGTGTCCTACATTGAGCCTTACTACCCGAGGGGTCGGCGCGGACGTCCGCCCATGGGCATCGAAAAAATGCTGCGCATGTATCTTTTACAGTGCTGGTTCAACCTTTCGGATAAAGGCGTGGAAGATGCCATTTATGACAGCTACGCTTTGCGCTGGTTCATGAAAATCAATTTTGCCGACGAACAGGTGCCGGATGCCACAACGTTGCTCAAGTTTCGGCATTTGTTGGAAGAACACAATATTGCCAAGGTTTTTTTCCAGGCATTTACCTCCACGCTTGAAAAGTGCGGTTATCTGATGCGCGGCGGCAGCATTGTGGATACCACGCTCATTCAGGCTTCGAGCTCGACCAAAAATGAAAAGAAAGAGCGTGATCCCGAGAGGCACCAGACCAAAAAAGGCAACCAGTATTATTTCGGCATGAAGTCCCACATTGGCGTGGACGCGGGCAGCGGCTATGTACACAGCCTGGAAACCACTGCCGCCGATGTTCATGACATAAAGATGGCATCACGCCTCCTGCGTGAAGACGATGAGGTTGTCTATGGGGATGCTGGATACACTGGCATTGAAAAGCGAGAGGAAATAGCCGGTAATGAGCATTTTTGCTCCATTGACTACCGAATCAATCGGCGAGTGGGGAGCGTGCAGAAGCTTCCTGACTATCTGCCCAATTGGGAGAAACAAATCGAGAGGCGCAAACCCTCGGTCCGTTGCAAGGTGGAGCACCCGTTCCTGATCGTCAAACGCTTCTTTGGGTACAGCAAGGCAGTCTACCGTGGCCTAGCTAAAAATACGCACCGGTTGCATTGCTGTTCACCAGCGCGAACATCTTGATGTGCATCCGGGCTGGCAGGCCACTGCCAGCCTGAGGAGACGTGCGCCCTCTTCCGGATAAAAGGGCGTTATTCAGGTAAAATAACAGTAAAAATCGAGAAAAATTTGACAAAAAAGGGCTCCCGACTCTGAATTTTTGAAAATATTCGGCGACAAGTTCAGGAGACCCTTATTGATCAGTGCTTCCTTAAAAACAAAAGCACTGTTCAATGTCGCAAAATCAAAATCCTTCGAAGGAATGAATCACGATAAATTCGAATCTGTAGATCAAAATCATGGCCGATTAGAGCATAGAACGTGTTATTGCCTATCAGCTAAAAATGGTTTCCTGAAATAAAAGTATGGAAAGATTTAAAAACAGTTATACTGCTTGAATCAAGTCGGGAAACTGGAAAAAACAAAACGAGTGAAACGAGATATTACATTTCCAGCCTGCCACTGGATGCCAAGATGTTGCTTGGCGCAATACGTGACCATTGGGGGATTGAAAACTCCCTACATTGGGTTCTGGATATGACTTTTCGAGAGGATGAATCACGCATCAGAAAGGATCACGCCCCTGAGAACTTGGCAACTATCAAAAAAACGGTGCTAAATCTCATAAAACTTAATAAACCTAGGGGATGAGTTTTAAAAAAGCAAAATTGGCTTCCTCTTGGGACATAGACTTCGCATTCAAGACCGTATTCGGCAATTAAGATGCGGTCGCCCTGAAAATGTACCGGATCAACTTTCCACTGCTCCGGAAATATGATACGTTTGTGTGGCTATGCCATTAGCTCCGCAAGTCCCACAGGCGAAGCATTTGCACATGCCATGAGCAATCGATCAAAAATTTGGCTCGGCCAGAAGCGGCGGTTAAAACGATAGCAGTATTCGTTCAGATATCTTTGGAGATGCTTTTTTGTTACTCCGTGGTATGTCCCGAGGATAAATGCTTTTGCATTAGATACCAGAATGTTGACCCACTTGAGAACATCATAATTTGGTTCACCATGCTTTGGGTATACGACTTCTGCAAAGTGTTGATGGCCAAGTTGTTCAACTACGTTATACACTGGGAGCCCGTCTGTTTTAACAGCCTGATTAGGGGAGAGTGCTTGTTCCAAGATTGTTTTTACATGGGCGGAATCAACATTTTCGACAACTTCCATTTTAGCAAAGAGGAGCGCATCATTCCTTGTTGAGGCCATAACAATAACGGGAACCTTGCTGGAACCGCGACCGCGCTTGTCACCCCCTTTTTTAATGCCTCCTTTAAAAAAGGCATCATCTATTTGAATCAATCCAGCAAACTTATAATGAGAATCTCGTTCCTTCATGGCTTGTCTAATTTTGTGGAGCATTGCCCAAGAAGTTTTATAACTGACGTCGATTTTTTGAGAAAGCTGTAGAGCAGAGAGGCCTCTTTTGTCGTTTGCAACAAGAAAAATAGCCCAAAACCATTTCATAAGAGGTGTTCTTGTTTTGTGCATGACAGTTCCAGCTGTTAATGATGCTTGATATTTGCATTGTTTGCACTGGAATAAAGACCTTTTTATAAAATTCGGCAGCTCCACATTTGGGGCATACAAACCCGTTAGGCCAGCGAAATGAAAAGAGTTTATTTTCACAGGCGGTTTCGTCATGGTATTTTTGCTGAAAGTCCATGAAATTCATGCTTTCATATGGCTTTGTGGGCATTACCTTGCATTCTCTAGGTTTTTTCAAGAGAATTAACCACTCTTCGGAGTTAAGGCAATAGCCACATACGTTTGACAGTATTCACATAATGGGTATGCACTCTTTGACGCGGCACTTCTGTGCCGCTTTCCGCCGCCATGGAGATACCCACAAATGATATTTGTTGTCGAACGCGCAACGGAGGAAGCCTACCATGAATAAAAACTATTTATTTTCGGCAGTTCTGATCTTGCTGGCATTGTTCTGCACAACGGCTTTTGCCGCGGACCCTCCCAAAAAGATCAAAGCCGGATTTGCCCTGCTTTGGACCGTAGATGACCAGGGATGGACCACGTCCCACTACAAGGGTATAGAATACCTGAAAAAAGAACTCGGGGACAAGGTAGACGTATCCTATACGGAAAAAACGGTTTCTCCCGCCGATGCGGAACGCGTCATCCGGGGATACGCGCAAAAGGGATACAACGTCATTTTCGGCACCACCTTTACGCACATGGACCCCATGCTCGCCGTCGCCAAAGACTTTCCCGATGTCAAATTCGAACATTGCTCCGGATATAAAACCGCCCCCAACATGGGCACGTATTTTGTCAGAATTTACCAGGCCGAATATCTGGCCGGATATCTGGCCGGGCTGATGGGCTATAAAAAAGTCGGCACCGTTGCCACCCAGCCCATTCCTGAAATCGTACGCGGCATCAATGCCTTTACATTGGGACTCGAGCGCGGGCTGAAGGAAAGCGGCACAAAATATGATCCGGAAAAGCTGAATACCATCGTCTGGCTCAAGGCCTGGCGTGATCCCATCAACGAAACCACTCTGGTGGAGACTCTGGTCGGCAAAGGCCATGACCTCATCCGCCAGATGGCCGATACGCCCGACAGTGCAGTGGCCGCCTGCGCAAAAGGCGTTCCCGCCATTGGTTACGGTGAAGATGCGGCAGCTTACGGCGCGGATTGCACCCTTGTCTCCACCCAGTTCAACTGGGGGCCGTTCTATGTGGATGTGATGAACGAATTGCTGGACGGAACCTGGAAATCCGACCAGTTCTGGAGCGGCTTCAATGAAGACGCAGTAAAGCTGAGCGCCTTCGGCAAATCCGTCCCCCAGGACGTACGGGATAAGGTTTTGCATCTCAAAGAACAGTTCGATAAAGGGGAAGACATAGTTTTCGCCGGACCAGTGGTCGACCAGCAGGGTAAGACCATTATCCCGAAAGGGAAAAAAGCAACGACCCCGGAAATGTTGAGCATGCGCTGGTTCGTCCAAGGCGTGAACGGAAAACTGCCCGAATAGTCCGGGGCGGATTTACCTGTTGCATTTATGGAGGAAAAGACAGGGCACACCTGGTCTTTTCCTCCAAACATAGCTCACAATGTCCCAGCAAACAGTTCCCCTTCTCGCCTGCAGTGAAGTCAGCAAACGCTTCGGCATGGTTCAGGCAAACCATGCCGTTTCCTTCGCGTTGGAGACAGGAAAAATCCACGCACTGTTGGGAGAAAACGGCGCCGGGAAATCAACTCTGCTCTCCATTCTTTCCGGACGCTACAAACCGGACAGCGGTGAAATCCGACTCAATGGCGTCCCAGTCCATTTCTACAAGCCTGCCCAGGCCCTGCATGCCGGAGTGGGCATAGTGCACCAGCGTTTTTTACTGGTAGAAGAACTAAGTGTGAGGGAAAACATCCTGCTCGGCCTGGACCGCCGTGTTGTCCGGAGCTTTCCTCCGGACAAATTAAAAAAACTGATCGACGATTACGGGTTCAACCTCAAGCTTTCGCAATTGACCAGCGAGCTTTCCATGGGGGAAAAACAATGCGTCGAAATATTGAAACTGCTCGTACGGGAGGCCAATGCCCTGCTGTTCGACGAGCCTACCGCCGTGTTGCCCCGTCCGGCCATCCAGGTTCTCTTCAAGACTCTCAATCGGTTGCGCGCCAACGGAAAAGCCATCGCACTCACCAGCCACAAACTTGACGAAGTCATGCTCATGGCCGACACCATCACAGTGATGCGCCAGGGAAGCGTTGTGGCCTCGCATCTGGACTCTCGGACAGTTTCAGGACCAGAAGAACTGGCAGCATTGATGGTGGGCGGGTCGTTGCCCGAAGCGTATTCTCTTGTAGAAGCAGTGGAAACGGCAAAAGACGAGACCGAGTTACGCCCTGTTATGGAAGTGGCCAATTTTTCCGCACAGATTCACGACAGGTATCGTGCGTTCAAAGAGCTCAATTTTTCCGTGAAATGTGGTGAGATATTCGCCATAGTGGGCGTCAGCGGCAACGGACAGGAACAACTTGCCGACGTCCTGGCCGGAGTGTATCAGGCCGAACTAGGTACCGTACATTTCCAGGGCCGGACATACGCGGCGCAGGACTGGAAGCCCTCCCGCTCGGAGGTGGCCTATGTGCCGGAAGACCGGCACGGCATGGGCACCATTTCGGAAATGAGCCTGGTGGAGAACTATCTTCTGACGCGCCAGAACATAAGCGGAAAAGGCCCGCTGCTGGACGTGAAAAGCGCCCGCAAACGCGTGATTCAGGGCATTGAAACCTTTGCCATTGCCAGAGCCAGACCGGGAACTCCCGCCGGAAAGCTGTCTGGAGGCAATTTACAAAAATTTCTGCTATTTCGTGAACTGGACCAACACGCGCCCTTATTCATTGCCGCCAACCCCACCCAGGGGCTGGATGTGCTGGCGGCTGCGGAAATTCGCAACGAGTTGACCGGCCTGAAGCAGGAAAGCGCCATCCTGTTATTTTCCGCGGACCTGGACGAGGCCCTGCTGCTGGCGGACAGCATTGCGGTGATGTACCGCGGACGTTTGACCCTGGCCGCGATCCAACGCAAAAAGCGGCGGGATCCCGCTGCAGATCAAGCTTTGCGCAGGCGCATCGGCCTGCTGATGGCCGGGGTCGGGGAAGATGGTTCAAAACTGTACATGACACATGATGGATACCAAAACAGATAGTACAGGCTCTGCGCTGACCGCACTGGCAACAGCTCTGCTGCTGGCCATTGTTTCGGGAGTGACGATTTTTCTCTGCTTCGGCGTGGCCCCCTGGCAGGCCTTTTGGGTGATGACAACAGGAGCGTTCGGATCCTGGTATCAATTTTCCGAAGTTCTGGTCAAAACATCGCCTCTGCTGCTGACAGGCCTGGCTGTGGCCCTGGCTGCCAAAATGCGCCTCTGGAACATCGGCTGCGAAGGCCAGTTCGTGATGGGGGCGGCGGCTGCCACAGGTGCGGCCCTTTTTCTCTCGCCTTTTCTCCCGTATCCGCTGATATTGCCATGCGTCCTTTTGGCTTCCATTTTGGGCGGCGCTTTCTGGGGCGCCATCCCGGGCGGACTCAAAGCCGCTTGGGGAGTCAATGAAATTTTGACAACCCTGTTGCTCAACTACGTGGCCATCATTTTTATAGACCATTTATATTTCGGCCCGTGGCGCGATCCAGCCGGATTCGGCTTTCCCGGTACTGCCCAGATTCCGGAAACGGCCTGGCTTCCCAATCTCTGGCATACGCGCGTGCATCCCGGACTCTTTCTCGGGCTTGCCGTCGCCTTCTTTGCCTGGTTCGTCCTGTTCAAGACCAAATGGGGCTTCCGTATGCGGGTAGCAGGACAGGGAATAAAAGTGGCTCGTTACGCCGGCATATCTCTTCCGTTCTGGACTGTCGCGGTGATGTCCTGCAGCGGCGGACTGGCCGGTTTTGCAGGCGGGGTTGAGATCTGCGGCATTCAGCACCGGCTGCAGGAAGGACTGGCCGTGGGCTACGGATATGACGGCATCATCGTCGCTTTTTTGAGTCGGCACAATCCGCTCTTGCTGCCTTTTGCCGCGTTGTTTCTGGGTGCCTTGCAAGTAGGCGGCTACGAACTGCAATCCGATCTGCATTTACCCGCCTCCATCAGCCAGGTGCTGGAAGCCGCCCTGCTGTTCGGCTATCTGGCGGGCACCCGCCTGCAGGAATACCTGATACGTAGGCGTATGCTGCAAAACCCCTTACAGGAACCTGCGCATGCTTGAAGACGTGGCGCTGATCGGCCAGATAACGGTCAAATCCTCTACAGCGCTGATGCTTGCCGCCTTGGGCGAACTGCTTACGGAACGCAGCGGCGTCCTCAATCTCGGCGTCGAAGGCATGATCGTAGCCGGCGCCCTGAGCGGATTTGCCGTAAGCGCCTGTACGGGATCGCCCTGGCTGGGAGCTGGAGCGGGGATGAACGCCGGTGCTCTTCTGGCTCTGCTGCACGCCTTTTTTTCCGTCACTCTGCGCCAGAATCAGGTGCTTTCCGGGCTAGCCCTGACCATCTTCGGACTGGGCCTGTCCAATTTTCTCGGCCGCTTCCTTCTGGGCGTCAAAGGTGCAAGTTTTGCAATCCTGCCGATCCCTTTTCTGCAGGAGATTCCAATTTTCGGACCAATTTTTTTCCAGCAATCAGCCCTGACCTATATAGCCTACCTGAGCGTCGTTGCCATGTGTTTTCTATTGCGCCGGTCAGGGCCTGGGCTGTCAATCCGGGCCGTAGGCCACAATGCCGCAGCCGCGGACGCCTCGGGAGTCTCCGTACGGCGTACGCGCTATGCCTGCACCGTTGGGGGAGGCCTGCTTGCAGGACTCAGTGGGGCGTATTTGTCACTGGCGTATACCCCGGGCTGGAAAGAATCCATGAGCAACGGGCAGGGCTGGATGGCCATCGCCATCGTCATTTTTGCCAGCTGGCGGCCTTTGCGCGTTTTCAGCGGCGCCCTGTTGTTCGGCGGTCTTACCGCACTGCAGTTCTATTTTCAGGCCATCGGTTCGGAGCTGGTGCCCACGTATATTCTCAGAATGCTCCCCTATTTGTTGACCATCGCCGTACTGACGCTGGTCAACGGATTAACATGCTTGTGCGCAGAGAACGCTCCGGGCAATCTGGGAGAACCGTTCTCACAGGAATCTTGAAACAGGAATCAGAGGATGAGCAAAGTAAAAATCAATCCGGAAAAACTCCGAGTGGCGGATGACATGCGGTCATCGGAAGAACAGGGAACATTGGTGTATGCGAAAAAAGGAACTGAGAATACGGCAGATGCCGCCCGGAACGAGGCAGAAGCTGTAGAAGGACAGGACGCGGCCGAAGAATAAGTCCGGCCGCGTTCTGTTTTCGTTATTATTTCTTTTTCTTCTTGGCCAGGGCAGTGTTGAGCATATCACCCAACGAATTCAGTCCGCCGTCGCTGGAGGAACTCGAATAATTGGACCACTCGCGCTTTTCCTCGCGTTTGGGGGCTGCCCGTTCCCCGTCAGGGTCCACAGGAGAAAGCGTGGCCTTGCGTTTTTCAATATCCAGTTCGTCAACCCGGACTTTGATCTCATCTCCGGCTCTGAGCTTTTCCAGTACATTGCGGTTGGACGCGCGTTTGACCCTGGAAATGGGAATCAGGCCTGTCACACCCGGCTCCAGGGTGACAAAAAAGCCAAACTCTTCTTTTTTCTCGAGATGGCCGGTCACCTCCGTGCCGACGGGAAAATGCCCGGAGACTTCGGCCCACGGGTCCCCCTCGGCATCACGAAGGCTTAAACCGATACGGCGGTTTTCCTGGTCCACATCTTTGACCTTGACCGTCACCTGCTGCCTTTCGGACAAAACATCCTCGGGCTTGTGAACACGGGTCTTGTAACTCATCTCGCTGATGTGGATAAGCCCTTCCAGGCCGGGAAAAAGTTCGACAAAGGCACCGAATTTGGCCAGGCGTACGACCGTGCCTTCGAGCATGTCGCCCTTGTGCACTTTGTCGCCCACACTATCCCAGGGATCGGCTGCGGCTTGTTTGACGGAAAGACTTATGCGCGGGCCTTTTTTCGTCTGCTCCATTGAGAGCATTTTGACCTGAACCACATCACCCGGATTGACCAGCTCCTCGGGTGTTTCCACACGCGACCAGCCCAGTTCGGAAATATGCACCAGACCTTCAACACCCGGTGCGAGTTCTACAAAGGCGCCGAACGGAGCCAGCCGCACGACCTTGCCTTCCAGAATACTGCCGGGTTCCAGTTGATCCATCATCTGGGAGAGATTTTCCTCGCGTTCGCGCTCCAAAAGACTACGGCGCGACACCACGATGTTCCTTCCGTCCTGTTCGAAACGGGTAATCAAAAACTGATAGCTTTCTCCAACGTAAGCTTCCGCGTCTTCCACAAAGGCCATGTCGATCTGGCTGATGGGACAAAACGCGCGACGCTGCAGCACAGTGACGTTGAAACCGCCTTTGCACGTACCGGCCACTCTGCCTTCCACCGGCAAAGCGCTTTCGTAGGCTTCACGCAACATCTCCGCACCGCCGACACCGGCAATGGCTTTGGAGAGCTTCAGCTCGTTGTTGGCGGTGGAAACAACGAACAATTCTACGCTATCGCCTTCGCCCAGCGTCATTTCCCCGTCTTCATTTACCAATTCGGAACGATCAGCGACACCGTCAATCTTGGCGCCAGTGTCAATAAACACGGAGTCGTTCGAAATTCCGATTATTTTGCCGACAACTTTATCCCCGACCTTGAGCCGCCGGTCTGAACCGGCAAGCGATGACTCAAGCATTTCGGCAAAACTTTCTTCCGCCCCTTCCGTCCCATTTTGTTTGGGGCTTTCGTCCATGTCATCCTCCAGCAATGGAAAAAAATCACGGCCCACTAAAGCAGCACACTGTTTCTTCTATAAAAAATATCCGTCTGCCGCCAGCCAGTTCACCAACCTTACAACCACCGGGTATCACAGTCGCGGTGCGCTACCCATTCTCATAAAAAACGTTTCAAGTAGTTCTGGTGCATTACCGACGAAACCGCAGACTGTCCAGTCCCAGATCGTAAAGTAATCGCAATCGAAAAAAGAAAATACTTTGTCCATCTACCGATACTGGGCCATGCTTCACCAGCAGAGATAAAATAAGCACATTGTTTTATGTTTTAAGACATACGTAATATATTGAATTTATAATAAAATTATTTTTTATTTTAAAAGCTGCCAGTTACAGGGAAAGGTGATATTCTGTAAGCAGGTTGCTTCAGCTTGACCGAAGAAGTAAGCCCGCGTATAGCCCTTTGTACATTATTTTTGGAGGCTTTTTATGATCGGAGGACTCGGAATTTGGGAACTGCTGCTCATCCTTGGTATCGTCCTGGTAATCTTTGGCGCCAATAAGCTGCCGGAGATCGGAGGAGGAATGGGCAAGGCCATCAGGAATTTCAAAAAGGCGACTTCTGAACCTGAAGAAATTGATGTTACGCCTAAAAAAGACGACGAGCCGGCCAAAAAAGAATCCGACGCTTAGACTCGCCAGGTAAGACTGCAGAACAGATAGTCAAAAACACGTACGCAGACCCGAAACGGCCAGACACCGTTTCGGGTTATCGTGTTTTTGGACTTTTGTTAGTACTCCGCCCCGCTCCAGGCATACGTCAAACCCGAATTGGCAATATACCCCTCCATACGGTCCGCAAATCCCTGTTGGTCAAATACCTCCACCTCCCATTCGGCTTCGATTCCCAACGTGTTCATGTCGATTTTCTGCAATTTGGAACGCGCTACCAGGCTTTTCCATTTGCCGAACACCGCATCGAATACATATACTTTGTCCGGCGAACTGAATCCTCGGATAATTACAATCCCGGTGCGGGCTTGGACGTTTTTAGGAGCTTCTTCCTTTTGTGCGGGAGCCAGAGAAGCGAAATAATGCGCCCAGAGTTTTTTCCAGACCGGCGCGAGTTGCTTCCCCTGTTCGCTGAACTGTCCGTATCCGGTATCCAGGGAACCTCTCCAGACACCTTCCGCTTTCAACAACTTGAGCGAAGGCATCACATCAACAGCGGGCTCAAGCCCGCTCTGCGCCATCAGCGCGTCCAGTTCCTGTTTGTCTTCCGGCGTAGCTCCCTGCAAATCCAACTGAAAACTTCGCTTTTTGTTCAGCGTATAATAAAGACCGGACAAACGCAGCTTTTTGGAAAGGGCCTGTTCGTCAAAGATCACCTCCATGACCAGCAGATTCCCTGACGCATCCGGATCCAGAACTTCAACACTCCGTACGAATTCTATCTGATTGGAGCCGACCAAGGTGCGCAAAACTTTTTGACGATCTGCCGACAACTTTTTCGGCAGCATAGCCAACGCCTTGTTGTACAAGGCGTCTTCCAACGTCTGCTTTTTGACACGTTCGACACTCTGCGCCTGACTCTCGCCTTCCTGCTGCTTCACAAGCGCCTGGATCATCTCGGTCCATCCTGCTGCCGGAAACAGCAGCACCCCCAGCAACATGCCGGCCAATACGGCGGCAACTGACCTCCCCGAATGGTACATGAGCCTCTCTCTTCAAGATTCAATTTGCATTAAAAAACATTCAACTCGGACTTCAACTTCTTGATTGCCAGCACGGCGTCAACTCCCGGCACCGGAGACAACGGCTCAAAGCTACCGCTCCTGACGCCCGTATTCAAGACCCCCCTGGTGGTGCAGAGCATGACTGCGTTGAAATAGGGCAAATCGGAACGCACATCCGTAAACGGGCTGGCCTGTCCGAAATATCGCGTATACAGTCCGGGATCATTCGTTGCTCTGGCAAAAATATCTTCCAGAATCATGGCCACTTCCGCTTTGCTCAAGGGCTGGTTCGGACGGAAGGAACCATCGGGAAACGGCTGAAGCCCGCGGATGCCGTAAGAAATAACCATTTCAATGTCCTGCTGCAGCGGATGTCCGGACACATCCCGGACCTTTGGCGCTGCAGCGCTTTGCGCTGCAGCGTCAGGACTTTTGAACGACCCGTCGGCAAGTTCCTGGGTACGAGAAAAAAAACGTTCAAAGCCGAGTTCTTCCGTCAGCAACGCGGCCATGTCGGCCCTGGAGACTTCGTCCATCAACGCTATCCGCTTGCCGATCAAAGTCTCGGGTTCGGCGCGCCGGACTTTTTGCACCAGTTCCCAGCGCTGCTTGGCCTTGTCCTCCATGCCCCGCCCCAACCGTACGGTACGGTCGAACATTTCTTCAGCGCGTTCAAAACGCAAGGCCTGCAAATAGGCTTCGCCCTGATAAAAATACAGCGAAGGATCTTCAAGTTTCGGATCATCGTCGATCAGGTCCATTGCATCGTCAAACGCGTCTTCACTTTCTTCCACCAGCTCTTCCGCGTCCATCTTCCCTTTGGCCGCCAGGGCTGTATAAGCTCTGATTTTGGCTATATACGAACGCAATTCCTGATCCGGAGTTTTGGCTTCATCCTCACCGTCTTCAATCTGGTCCAGAGAAGCGCTTTCGTCACCCTGTATGGCTTTGGCCAAGCCCTTGCCTGCCAGAGCCGGCCCGTAGTCCGGATCCAGTTCGAGGGCACGATTGAATGCCTGCATGGCGCGGACCGGATCTTTCTTGTCCAAAAAATGCATGCCCGTACGGTAATGGTGTTCGGGCGTATCCATGGATCCTGTTGGAACGCGCGGTTCTTTGCCGCAGCCTGCAAGCCAGACCACTGCGAGAAGCAGGCAGATGATCAGGCGTACGCGCGTATGTGTGCTTTCCATAAGTTCTCTCCTCTCGCGGTCATTTCAGGACAATCTGTCCGGACCGGTTAATCCAGCACGACCATGACCCGGCATTTTTCCAGAAAATTCTGCGTCTTGCTCAAGTCCCGGATAAGTTCGGCACTTTCATTGTCCACTATGATATCCGTACCTGCCCGTCCTGCCGCACGCAAAGCCTTGATGGTGACAGGGTTGGGCGCAACCCTGGGATTCTGCCTGGCGGACTCCATGCTTTTCGCATATCCGACCATTCCCTGTCGGATGGCGTATTGCCTGTCAACCTTAGATGTTCCATAGACCTCATTGCCGTTTTCGTCCAGGATACGCGGGCTCAACGCGGGTTTTACTCCCAGGCCTTGGGCATCCACAATCAAACCGGTATAAGCGCCCCCTAACGAAGCGACAACCTGAACGTTTTCTGGCAGCGCCGGACGAGAAGGCATTTTGGGCGGCCGGTAGCCTTTCACGGGTTGTTCATCATACCTATTGGCTCTGTCCACCGGCCCGAGCGGCCCGTTTACAGCCATGACGCCCCGCCCCTTTGGCAAGAGCTCCTCGGACAATCCCCCATGCAGATCCATGCCCACCGAGACTTCGACGGATCCGTCGGACATGTACCCCGTATCCAATACCTGAGCGCTCTTCAAAAAGCCTCGGACGCTGGAAAGTACGGCATCATTGGATACAATGTAATTCTGCACATTGGTGGTCGAATCAATTTGAACTCCTTTGAGAAGCTCCAGTAAATTGCGTCTCGCAACCACAGTGGCGGCCCGCAACCCCATGGCCCGGGCCTGGGCCACATTGGTTGCGTTCGCCGGAGGCGCGCCTATGCCCTTGGCCGTAACCTTCCCGTTGCTCCAGTCGATACTGCCGTTTTCAAACTGCTGTACGTAGCCCGCCTCCTGCTGCGCAAAGGCGGTCGATACGACAAACAGTGCCAATATAAGAACAGCCGCATAAACCGCCCTTACAAACATGAGCTTTTCTCCTGGTTTACTGACATTTTGCTCACAGCCTCATACCCTCCAGCCGGTTGTTACACACAACCGGTATTTTTTTTCGTCTTTGCAAAAAAATCGCCAAACATTTTCTTTCAGAATATTTCAAGATGTTATGATACAAACTGAGTGACTGAACAACTTTCGCTCTCCACTTGCCCGTCAAAAGCCCGTCTGATAGGTTGCGTTATATTTTGCACAAACTTGTGACCGCAGCATGCCGACTTGTCATCGACCTTTGTCTCGATCACCCGAATGATCCGGAGTACGGCTATGGAACTATATTTGATGCAACACGGGGCCTGTCTGCCCAAGGAACTGGAACCGGATCAGCCTTTGAGTCCGGTGGGATACGATCAGGTCGAACGTACGGGCACTGCCCTACGCAGGATGGGCGCTGATTTTGATGCCGTTCTGTGCAGCCCTAAAACCCGTTCTGTTGAATCCGCCCAAATAGTTGCCCGGTGTACGGGCTTCCCAGAAAAAGCCATTGTTGTAACGGATGCGGTAAAGGCCATGGCGCCTCCGACCGCGCTTTTCGAACTGCTGCAGGAGCGCGGGAATCTGCAACGCGTGTTTGTTGCCGGGCATCTCCCGAATCTTGGGGAGGTGGCGTCCCTGCTGATCACGGATAACTGCAAGGCAGCCATTCAAATAGAAAACGCCGGTCTGATGCGGCTGGAAGTACTGAATTTCGAACGTCCAGCAGGTACGCTGCTGTGGTACATGACCCCCGGACAACTCAAGCTTTTTTCCGGCATATAGTGATTGAACTTTCAGGAATGTTTTTCGGAGAACCTGATGAACGTCTCAAAAAACCTGCAGTCCGCCAGTACCGACAAGATTACCGCCCCTCCCATCAGCCAACACCATATGCCGCGTGTTCTTCTGGCAGAAGACTGCCCGATAACCGCCCTGTCGATCAAAGAACTGCTCTACCAGTACGGCTATGACGTCACCGTGGAAGACAATGGAAACGCCGCTCTCAAGACCTTGAGCGCTTCTGCGTTTGATTTTGTTCTGATGGATCTCGAAATGCCGATAATGGACGGTTTCGAAGCATGCCGTCGCCTGCGCTCAGGGCTCTCCGATTGTAGCAATCCCAATGTTCCAGTCATAGGCATGAGCGCCAACCCAACATCCTTACTCCGCAAAATTGCCCAAAAAATGGGCATGCATGATGTTCTGGAAAAACCTATCGACTTTGATGTGCTCACAAACATTCTGCTGACTTTGAAAGTCACCCCGGACAAAAACTGCAGTGGTGCATGCGCGTACTATGCACAACAAACGTCCCCTCCTGCCCCTGTTGTTCTGGATAAAGAAGCTGCTTTGCAACGCCTGGCGGGAGACGATACGCTCTACGAAAAACTGCTGCGCCAATTACGCGAAATACTCCCACAAAAAATACAAGCCCTGGCCGAAGCCATGAGGCAAAAGGATTTTGAAACAATAGAAATTTCGGCCCACAGCCTGGCCGGATCCTTCGGGTCAGCTGGCGCACAGCAGTGTATGATCGAAGCGAAGAAAATCTGCCTTGCAGCCCGATCAAGTGATATGGATGCAGTTTGTGCAGGATATCAAAACTTCGAAGATGCTTTGGAAACGTTTCTCTGTTGCTTGGAAAATGAATTGAACTGAAGAATTCAAACAAACAATCTACGAGTCCCTGAGCGTAAAACCCATACATTTTTTGTAAGCGCTCACACCCCAATCATCCACCAGCATGAATCCAGCTGAAATCAGAGTGCGAAATATTGAAAAAGGAATTCATAGCGTCAACCAGAACTGGAAGGTTCTTCTTCGCTGAATCCTGCACGTCTGGCGCAGGGACAAAATTCGTTCAGCCCAGCGGTTGCCTTTCTCGCTTGCAGTACCAAAGCTTCTTTTTCCCCAGATCACCGCGAAACGCAGCATTCTTTCCGCGTGGTTGTTCGTGGGCGCAACGCCTTCTTTATGAAGGAAGACCCAAAGCATATCCATTTCGTCCTGAAGGCGTCGTACGAGAGTTCCCGCCTCATCCTTCCGGTCGCTGTATTTGGAAATCACACGAAGCAATCGCATATAAAATGCCGCCCACTGGCCGCGCGTAGGCGGCTCGTGGGCTATGTAGCAGAGACGTTGCAACTCCCGCAAAACCCATCTACCGCACTTGGCCAATTCAGGATCGTTGCGTTCGGAAAGCCCGCGAGCCCGGCGGATCAAGTGTGCAAGACATTCTTGACGCAGCTCTGCCCATTTTTGGTAAACGCCGTATCCATCACAGACAAGAATACCGTTCCAGTCCTTAATCAGCTCCAGAAAGGCGACCATGGAAAGTTGCGGATGCACCATGAAGTATGCCGCCGTCTGGCTGGCCATCACCCACAGCCAAGTCAGCTTGTTTTTTTGTCCGCCACGATGTTTCGTCGATGTGGTTCACAGCTGCGCTTTGCGCTACGTCGCCAATTGCTTCGTAATGAGGTTCGATGGCTGTGGATACGCGATCAAGTATTTTCTGGATACCACCCTGGCTGATGGGCAGATCGAAGACGGAGAAAAGAAAATCCTGAACAGCACGGCGGCTGTCGCCGTGCGCCCCGCAAAGCTCAGCTATCAACGCCGATATTCTTGGGCCGAACCCCGCGCGGTTCTCGGGAGGTACGAGCGCCTTGTTGAGCTTGCCGCAGCAGCTGCAACGCCCGCAGTGCAGTCCGATGTGTTTGACGATCAACTCAGTCGGAGGCAGTTCGATAAATTGATGGATGTAATAAGGCTCAAAATCGTAAAATTCGGTTCCGCCGCATTCGCATTGAGTCGGAAACTGCTCAATAACTTCAGTTGGCCGAAGACACTGTTGCCGATGCCCTTTACGCTTGCGACGGCTTTTTGATTTTTTACTGGGTTTCTCTTGGGTATTTTTGAAGGGGTTGTCACTGGAGGGAGGCTTGTTGGAATTGGACGAATTTTGATTGAGCCTGGCTTCGAGCTGCAAGACACGAGCTTTGAGCATTTGGTTCTCGTCAAAAAGATCAGAAACAAACCCCAGCATGGGCCAAGGCGTGTTGCTGACTACTTCTGCGGAAACCTTTTCGGCGATAGGCGTAAGTTCGTCCATGCTATAAAAATGAACATTTTTTAGAAAAAGTCTACACCCTGTGAGTGCTTACAGTTAATCCTAAATCGTGCGCTTCAGCCACTGCAAGACAGGAGTTGACCCGATTTCGTGGACAAGTAATCCTGCTGGTGGGAAAGGACTTTGGTGGCAGTGAATTCTTCGGATGCTTCCATAGTGAACAGATCTTTTGACAAGCAGCTATCGGACTGAAACATATCAAAGCGTTTCTATAAGTATTAAGGAACCGCTGATTTAATCCTGTTTTATGATCGTCAACCGACTGATTTTCCAGTATAGTTCTCTCATCCATGGGAGGAATTCATGAAACAGCTCAGTTTTAGTGACGTCGAGTACAGTTTGCGCAAACGGATGACAAAACGTGAAAAATTTTTGCGGGCTATGGATGAGTTCATCCCCTGGGAAGAATGGGTGTCCTACATTGAGCCTTACTACCCGAGGGGTCGGCGCGGACGTCCGCCCATGGGCATCGAAAAAATGCTGCGCATGTATCTTTTACAGTGCTGGTTCAACCTTTCGGATGAAGGCGTGGAAGATGCCATTTATGACAGCTACGCTTTGCGCTGGTTCATGAAAATCAATTTTGTCGACGAACAGGTGCCGGATGCCACAACGTTGCTCAAGTTTCGGCATTTGTTGGAAGAACACAATATTGCCAAGGTTTTTTTCCAGGCATTTACCTCCACGCTTGAAAAGTGCGGTTATCTGATGCGCGGCGGCAGCATTGTGGATGCCACGCTCATTCAGGCTCCGAGCTCGACCAAAAATGAAAAGAAAGAGCGTGATCCCGAGATGCACCAGACCAAAAAAGCAACCAGTATTATTTCGGCATGAAGTCCCACATTGGCGTGGACGCGGGCAGCGGCTATGTACACAGCCTGGAAACCACTGCCGCCAATGTTCATGACATAAAGATGGCATCACGCCTCCTGCGTGAAGATGATGAGGTGGTCTACGGGGATGCGGGCTACATTGGCATTGAAAAGCGAGAGGAAATAGCCGGTAATGAGCATTTTTGCTCCATTGACTACCGAATCAATCGGCGAGTGGGGAGCGTGCAGAAGGTTCCTGACTATCTGCCCAATTGGGAGAAACAAATCGAGCGGCGCAAATCCTCGGTCCGTTGCAAGGTGGAGCACCCGTTCCTGATCGTCAAACGCTTCTTTGGGTACAGCAAGGCAGTCTACCGTGGCCTAGCTAAAAATACGCACCGGTTGCATATGCTGTTCACCAGCGCGAACATCTTGATGTTCATCCGGGCTGGCAGGCCACTGCCAGCCTGAGGAGACGTGCGCCCTCTTCCGGATAAAAGGGCGTTATTCAGGTAAAATAACAGTAAAAATCGAGGAAAATTTGACAAAAAAGGGCTCCCGACTCTGAATTTTTGAAAATATTCGGCGACAAGTTCAGGAGACCCTTATTGATCAGTGCTTCCTTAAAAAAGCGGCGCCGAATCCTTCAGCGCCGTTCTCTGTGACTTGAAGTTATTCTTCTTTCTTTTTAGAAGATGCCTTTAGACAGAGCCCCTCCAATTTCCGCATTGTTGCGCAATCTGTAAGCCAGGTGTTTTGCTGTACTTCCTGCAGCGTGTGCATTTCTTTATCATCATAGCTTTTTGTTTCCCCGTTGGAGCAGGAAAGCCCCCAACCGCTGAAACGCGGAACGACCTGATCATTTTCCAGGCCGAAAACAGCGACGTGCATCATGCCTTTTATGGCTTTCTGTTCTTCAGAAGACCATTTTTCAAAGTCTTCCTTTTCACAGGTATCAGCCATTATTTTTGCCATATCATATTCTGACTCAAACTGAACAAGATAGGTGTCCCCTTTGTCTTTGATCGACTTCCATTTAGGATTGGCAAAATAGCTGTAGCTGCTGTACACCGTTCCAAGAGGTGAACTCTTAACCGTCTGCAGTAACTTTTCAGGATCCTTCGAAATGTCATTACCACATCCGGTTACGACAAGAGCAACAAGCATACAAATTATAAACAGGCAATAGTTACGCACGGTTTGTTTCCTCCGGCTTAGGATTTGTACTCGAATGCATCCATAATTAAAAAAAATATAAAACTGCCCAACGTTAAGGAATAAGGCAGACCTTTAGTCAAAAGCCAGGACTTTGGCAACCTGGAGTTCCCCCGATTCTGTGGACGATTTTCGACTTGGGGCCTCATGAAGCGAGCCCGTACCCTTTTTCATAAGCCAAAGGCGACATGTAGTCGAGAGCAGAATGTAGCCGGTGCAGGGCGACCGCATCTTAATTGCCGAATACGGTCTTGAATGCGAAGTCTATGTCCCAAGAGGAAACCAATTTTGCTTTTTTAAAACTCATCCCCTTAGGTTTATTAAGTTTTATGAGATTTAGCACCGTTTTTCTGATAGTTGCCAAGTTCTCAGGGGCGTGATCCTTTCTGATGCGTGATTCATCCTCTCGAAAAGTCATATCCAGAACCCAATGTAGGGAGTTTTCAATCCCCCAATGGTCACGTATTGCGCCAAGCAACATCTTGGCATCCAGTGGCAGGCTGGAAATGTAATATCTCGTTTCACTCGTTTTGTTTTTCCAGTTTCCCGACTTGATTCAAGCAGTATAACTGTTTTTAAATCTTTCCATACTTTTATTTCAGGAAACCATTCTGTTGCTGATAGGCAATAACACATTCCATGCTCTAATCGGCCATGATTTTGTTCAACAGATTCGAATTTATCGTGATTCATTCCTTCGAAGGATTTTAATTTTGCGACATTGAACAGTGCTTTTGTTTCTTTAAATAAATCAGGTTGATTCGTTTTTAACGCCAAAAGATAATGAGCGTTTTTGCTTCGTATCTTTTGGGCAATTTCTTTCTGACATCCCATGGCATCTATCGTGACAATGGCACCTGAAACATCAAGTAAATCAAGCAGACGTGGTATTGCTTTGATTTCATTTGATTTGTCAGCTGTTTTTAGTTGTCCCAGAGAAATACCTGCCTCAACGGCCCAGGCACTGATCATATGTAATGGACCTTTTCCTACGGAACTGTCGAATGATCTTCTCAGTGCTTTCCCATCAATAGCAATAACTTTTCCTTCTTTATGTAGTTCAATCCCGTTAGCCCAATCAATAAAAGCATTTTGAAATTGTTCAGAATTAATAGAAGCAAATACTCTTGATATTGTATCATGAGAAGGAATTCCATTTGGAAGTTCTAAAAATGAACTTAGCCAATCGACTTTCATCCTTCCAAACATCTCTATGTGTTCCCATCCTTCTACTCCAGAGATGACCGCACAAATAGCAATAGTAAGAATATCAATAAGTT
The DNA here is from genome assembly GCA_963677785.2 of Desulfovibrionaceae bacterium. Classification (GTDB taxonomy): domain Bacteria; phylum Desulfobacterota; class Desulfovibrionia; order Desulfovibrionales; family Desulfovibrionaceae. The sequence continues at coordinate 4,247,807 of CAXXDH010000003.1, forward strand.
TATGCTTTTTTGCACGATCAATTCTTGGATCATTAATTTCTGTCAAATACTCTAATAAAGATTTATTTTGTTTCATATATGCCTCGTGAGAGTTTTTGAAGAGACATACGCTAAAAAATATTTTTTAGCCAATTATCAACAATAATCAACTTTTAAAAAATAAAATATAGAAAAAAATGCATTAGAAATGACTTGAAAGTCATTTTTTCAAAATTTAGCGCTTAGAATCAATTCTAAGATGCGTTTCCCCTGGCGGTATCTATGATTGGCCTTGCCAACCTTTCCAATCGTTGTTAGATATTTTTTGATCTGTGGTACCCTTCTTTGGCTGCTATGTTTTGAAGGAGCTGAGGCTGGATCTCTTGAAAAAAAATGACGGACAACACACTGTCATAAATTTTTTTTTCTACTTTCCGGCAAATTTGAGCTTCATGCAAACGCAACCGGCCATGGTTGAAGAACAGATTCTGAAAACCTGAAGAAAAAATCCAAGGAGGATTCTTCGTATGGCTCAACAATATTCCTATGGCGCCACACGGGCGCGTTCCGAGGTTATCAGCGCGTTCATGCGCGGCGTGTACCAGTGGATGACCCTGGGACTGCTGTTGACAGCAGGTGTTGCTTGGTGGGTTTCAACCAGTGAAGCCACTCTGAATTTCATCTTCGGCAACCAGATGGTATTTTTCGGCCTTGTTATCGCCGAACTCATTATGGTTGTCGTTCTGGCCGCCGCGATCAGAAAAATTTCAGCCGGCGCCGCCACACTCATGTTCGTAGGCTACAGCGTCCTGAACGGATTGACACTTTCCTTTATTTTCCTGGCATACGCGCAAGCCACCATTTTCCAGACATTCGTTGTTTGCGCGGTGATGTTCGGCGGTATGAGCCTCTACGGCCTTACAACCAAAAAAGATCTCACCTCATGGGGAAGTTTCCTGTTCATGGGCCTGATAGGCGTAGTCATTGCCAGTATTGTGAACATGTTCATGCATAGCAGCATGATGGAATTCGTGATCAGTATCATCGGCGTAATCGTTTTTACCGGTCTTACCGCATATGATACGCAAAAACTCATGGTCCTGGGCCAAACTGTCGGCGGCAACGATGACGCCGCCGTTCGCAAAGTGACGATCCTGGGCGCCCTGACCCTGTATCTCGACTTTATCAACCTGTTTCTGATGCTGTTGCGCCTGTTCGGTGGAGGCAGGGACTAATTTTTCAAACATCTTCAAGTAGCGGGGAGAGCTCGGCTCTCCCCGCGTTTTTTATCCTTTCAGCCGGGCTTTAACTATGAACCTTCTCGCCTGGCAGCGTAATCTCCGTCCTTTTTTATTTCCTGCAGCCAAAGCATACGCCGCCCTGATGCAACTGCGCCGTTTGGGTTATGAAACGGGTCTGTTGGCATCCGGTTCGCTTGCCGCACCTTGTGTAAGCGTAGGCAACATTTGTTGGGGGGGCAGTGGAAAAACTCCTATAACCGCCTGGCTGCTGGCCTGGGCGCACGAGCAAGGCATGCGGCCTGTTGTTTTGACACGCGGATATCACGCCAAGCCCCCGGCTCTGCCCTATCTGGTCCGTACGGACAGCCCCACTCAGGAAGCCGGTGACGAACCCCTGCTGCTGCTACATACTTGCCCGGAAGCAAATATCCTGGTTGATCCCAAACGGCTTCGCGCAGGGCTTTGGGCTGCCGGGCTGCACCCGGACCTGTTCGTACTGGACGATGGAATGCAGCATCTGTCCGTACGCCGTGATATCAATCTCGTCCTGCTGCGTGAAAGCGACCTTGACGATCAATGGAACCGGGTCATCCCAGCCGGATCCTGGCGCGAACCCAAGTCTGCCCTGCAGCGCGCGTCTGCTTTTTTGATCAAATGCGCGTATCATGACCCCGAAGACGTCCTTGCCACAGCCGAAAAAAAACTCGAATGCTACCACAAAGCCGTCTTTACATTTTTTCTGCACGCCAGGAGCTGTGTCGCTGTTCAGGACGGCACCGAAGCAGTGCCCCCTCTCCCTTATCTGATTGCGACAGGCATTGCGGATCCCACCTCTGTTGCGCATACGGCCCAAAAACTACTGCATATTCCTCCGAAAATAGTACTGGCCTTTACGGACCATCATGACTTCGACCACGCTGACTGGAAAAAAATTATGCAAGAATGTGAGCGGCACGCGGTCAAATCCATCCTTTGCACCCCGAAAGATGCTGTCAAACTACGAAAATTCAAGTATAGTCACCTCTACACATTCGACATGACACTCGAATTCGGCCCGTATTCCAACAGCCCCGTCCCCTTTCCCACCTGGATGCATAATTATTTGGGGACTTGTCTGCAAAAATCACTCGATAACGGACTGTACAGTAACAAATGAATGCAAAAAGACTGTTACTGACGCCGTAACACAAATTAGCTAATATACGATATATATACGTAAGGAATAGTATGGCAAAAAAAAGAAAATCCCAGAACTTGAATACGCAGGACGTACTCGCCCTTTTCCGTCAAAAAAGCAAACCTTTGACACGGGCCGAGATACTTCGCTCGCTTCACGCCCAAAAAAAACAGAAAGAGGCTTTGCGCCATATACTACAACAACTCGAAGATGATGGAAAAATTCTGCACTTGCGCGGGGGCGCGTTCGGCCTTGCCGAACGTCTGAAACTTGTCACAGGAAAACTCGAAGTCCAACGCTCCGGCGTCGGATTTGTTATTTGCGACGATAAACGCCGCAAGGATATTTTTGTGAATCCCGGCAATATGGGGGATGCGTGGCATGGAGATCGTGTGGCCCTGGCGATTTTACCCAAACGAGGCGGCAAACGCGCCGAAGGACGTATTGTACGGGTAATAGAACGCGGAAAAAATTCCATTCCCGCACGTATCCTGCGCGTCATGGGCAGCAGTCTTCTCTGTCAGCCAACAGATCCCAAACTCTCCATGCGGTTTCTCGTTGACTGGGACGACAACACCATCGCTCCTGAACGCGGCGAAGTCCTGGTACTCTCTCCAGGAGAACTGTTGGAAAAGGGAATGTATGCGGCGGATATTCTGGACAGACTGGGAGGCGAAGACGATATCAATGCTCAGGAAGCCCTGGTCAAAATGAATAACGACGTTCCCACTGTGTTTCCCAAGCCGGTGTTGCAGGAAACCGCCAACCTGCCGGACGTTCCTTCGGAAAACGATTTTGCCGGACGTGACGACTTGCGGGAAGCCGGATTCGTCACCATAGACGGCGCCATGGCCAAAGATTTTGACGATGCCGTCCTGGTGGAAGAGGACGCTGCCGGGTATACGCTCTGGGTGGCGATAGCCGACGTAGCCCATTACGTTTCTCCTGGAAGCGCCCTGGACGAAGAAGCACGCTCGCGGGGCAATTCCTTTTACTTTCCCCGTTCTGTCGAACCCATGTTTCCTGAAGCGCTTTCCAACGGACTTTGCAGTCTTAATCCCGAGGTCCCGCGATTGACCATGGCCGTTCAGATGCGTTTTAGTCGCGAAGGCGTGCTACAAGGATCTCCCCGTATGTTGGAGGCGGTTATCCGCAGCCATGCGAGACTGACTTATGCGCAGGTAAACCGGGCCGTGCTGCTGCAGGATGCGGATGAACGAGCCAACATTCCGGATCAGCTGGAGATGCTGGAAAGTGCCGAACGACTTGCCCGTAAACTGCACCAACGCAGGCTGGAGCGAGGAACCCTGGATTTCGACCTGCCGGAACCCGAAATCCAATTCAATTTACGTGGAGAGACTATCGACATTCGGCCACGAGTCAAAAACTTCGCCCATCAGATCATTGAAGAATTCATGATTGCCGCCAACGAAGCAGTGGCTGACTTTCTCACGGAACGGCAGTTCCCCATACTGTATCGTGTGCACAGCGACCCGGACTCTGACAAGCTGAACGCCTTGATCCAATTGCTCGCGCGTACGGATCTTGCGGAATCCGTCTCCGGCTTCATCACAGGACGCAAAACTGTCAGCCCCAAGCCCAAAGACCTGCAGGAATTGTTGTCGACGGCTGAGGAAACAGATATGGCCTTCATGGTCAGCAGACTGCTTCTGCGCTGTATGATGCAGGCAAAATATACGCCCGCCAATATCGGCCACTTCGGGCTGGCTTCACAATGCTACTGCCATTTCACCTCCCCCATACGCCGTTACGCCGATCTTATTATACACCGGGTACTCAAACATGCCTTGCACCAGGGCTCCGGCCCGCTCTACGCGCCCAAAAATCTGAAAAAAATCGGCGAACACTTGAGTGATCAGGAACGCAGCGCCATGAGTGCCGAACGTGAAATCCTCAAGCGTGTAACCGTGTTGTTTTTGCGCGATAAAGTCGGCGCCAGCTATACGGGTGTCATCAACGGTATGGCGGATTTCGGTTTCTGGGTTGAACTCAACGAGGTCATGGCCGAAGGGCTGATTCGTCTTTCCAGTCTCAGCGACGACTATTATACGTATATTCCGGAACGTCAGGAGTTGCTGGGCGAACGTACGGGCATACGTTTCAGGCTCGGCCAAAAGGTCAACGTCGTATTGAGCGATGTGAATCTTTCCCGTTTGGAAATCACTTTGCGTCTGGAAGACTACCAGGAGATTGCAGAAGACGATGGCGACTGGGTGGAAGATGATGAAGAAAAGGAAGCAGGACCAATTTTTGGACTGAAAAAATAATCCATACGAAAGAAGACTTCGATATCCCATCGTTTGCCGTAGATGCTTACAACTTCGGCCTCAGAAAGTTCCGTCTCCGTACTGAGCAGCGCCAGCCAATCTTTTTTATGCTTATTGCGAACGAATACGATGCGCGGTAACCGTCAGAACGCCTCCATCTCCCCCTACTTACGCGGGCATGGCATACTGTATTCCTCAACCAAGGAGGAGAAAGTATGGCGGCAAGTTCGAAGGGACGGACATCGGCTGAGGAGATCGAGAGATGGCGCAGGCACATTGAGAGCTGCAAGCACAGCGGCCTGAGTCAGGAGGCGTACTGCAGGCAGCACGGGATATCCAAGAGTACGCTGGGGTATTGGAAGCGCCGGTTCGAGCGGGATGCAGCATACGGCGATATTCCGACCGTGGTTCCCGTTCCCATGCATTTTATCCCGGAGAGAGGGCCGTGCGAACCACTGCAGCTGCACATTGGAGAGCGCTACCGGATTGAGATCCGGGAAAATTTCAATCCCGCGCTTCTGAAAAAATTGCTGCGTACGTTGGAGCGGCTGGAATGAATCCGTTCGGTCCGCACACCAAAATATTTCTGGTCCTGCGCAACGGACATGCGCAAAGCCATTGACGGGCTCGCGCTGCTGGTGGCCGATCATCTGGAGCGGGATGCCTTTTCAGATCATTTGTTCGCCTTCTGCAACCGCGGCCGGACCATCATTAAAATCCTTTACTGGGACCGCAACGGTTTTTGCCTGTGGCAGAAGCGCCTGAAAAAGGAACGCTTTCACTGGCCCGAAACCGCGGCTGAAATCCTCGAGCTCGGCCATCGCGAGCTTGCCTGGCTTTTGGACGGACTTGCCCCCCTCACGTTGCGTGGCCATCGGAAGCTGAACTACTCGATACTTTGTTAAAAACATTGCAAATATTATTTTCTATTTATATTTCAAATGGTTATGTGTAATATGCGCAATCATGAACACTTCGTTTCTTCCTGACGATCCTGCCGCGCTCAAGGTCATCCTCGCCGACAAGGACGCTTACATCGCGCAGCTCGAAGAACAGATTCGTTTCTTCAAGGCCCTGCAGTTCCTGGCCAAATCAGAAAAAGCCAGGCCGCGCCGGAACGAAGACCAGTACTCGCTTTTTGACGAGGCCGAGATGGTTGCCGCTGAGCCGGAAGAACCGGAGGCCGAAGCTGACGAAATCACCGAAGTTGCCGGGCATACGCGCAAAAAGTCGGGCCGTCGGCCGATTCCGCGCGTGGAGGTCGTCCACGACATTCCCGAAGAAGAGAAAATCTGCGCCTGCGGTTGCCAACTCACGCGGATCGGCGAGGAAGTCAGCGAAAAACTGGACTTCATTCCGGCCAAAGTCCAGGTCATCCGCCACATCCGCCCCAAATACGCCTGCCGCGGGTGCGAGGGCGTGGAGGACGACGGACCCACGGTACGCACCGCTTCCATGCCGCTGCAGCTGATCCCGCAGGGAATCGTGACGCCGAGCCTGCTGGCCTACATTCTGGTCGGCAAATTCGCGGACGGCCTGCCGTTTTACCGGCAGCAGAACATGTTCGAACGCATCGGCATCGACATTTCGCGCGCCACCATGTCCGGCTGGGCGCTCCGGGCCGCGCGGGCCTGCGAACCGCTGGTCGCTCTGCTCAAACAGGAAATCCGCTCCGGCCCCATCATTAATATGGACGAAACCACGGTCCAGGTTTTGAAGGAGCCGGGCCGAGAAAACACAAGTAAATCATACATGTGGGTGGCGAGGGGAGGTCCGCCCGAGCATCCGGCCCTGCTGTTTCATTACGCTCCCGGCCGCGGCGGCTCGGTGGCCGCAGAGATCGTCGGTGATTTCAAGGGCTTTTTGCAGACCGACGGGTATATCGGCTACACCGGCCTGGGCGAACGCGAAGGCATCACGCATGTGGACTGCTTGGCGCACGTACGGCGGAAGTTCAAGGACGTGGTCAAGGCCGCTCCCAAAAAAGGCAAGACCAAAGTCGGCACGGCTCAGACCGTCTTGAATCTGATCCAGAAGCTGTATCACCTCGAAAAAGCAGGCTCGTGAGGCAAAGCTGCCGCCCGAAGACATCTACGCCATGCGTCAGGAACGGGTGAAGCCGCTGCTGGAGAAAATCAAGAAGCTGCTGGTCGAGCGCGAGAAAAGCACACCGCCCAAAAGCCTGCTCGGCAAGGCCATCGGCTATGCCCTGGGCCAGTGGAGCCGAATTGAGGCATACCTTTCAGACGGACGGCTGCACCCGGACAACAACGCGGCTGAAAACGCGATCCGTCCGTTTGCCGTGGGCCGTAAAAACTGGCTTTTTTCCGGTTCGCCAGCGGGCGCAAAAGCCAGCGCGGCCATGTACTCCCTCATTGAAACCGCAAAGGCCGGCGGCCTTAACCCCTACGACTACCTGGTCCGCGTTTTCGAGCGGTTGCCATATGCGCGTACGCAGGAGGATTTTGAGTCCCTGCTGCCGCGCAATTTTTCAAAGAACTCTCAGACACCGCCCAAAGGCGCCTCCGCGTAGGCCAGCGAAACGAGCAGCCCGGGCTCGCCAAAGAGGCGAAAAATACGGCTCTCCACAGGACCGCACCAGCGCAGAAAATAGACATCCAGAGCCGCGAGCCTGGTCGCAAAGGGCTCAGCGTTGTCCCCGTGCACGCGAATCTCGCTCATGACCATGGGGCGCTACTCGTCGTCCCAAAAACACGGACTCCCGCCTGCGAGAATTTCCGCAATCAGGGGTGCGACGTCGGCAGGACGAAAGGCCTTCACTTCGCGGTAATCCGTCCGCCAAAGCACTCCTGTCCGCGGCTTCGCGAGCCTCCCCGTACTTCTCTCTATGATGAGAGGCGCTGAAGGTTCTCGCAGAAACACCTGATACTTCGGCCACTCCAGAAAAAAGATCGGCCCCACCCCGTACATTTCCCTGAAATCGGACACAGCCCGCTCGTACCAAGGCTTGTACTGGATTGCCCACCACAACCTGGGCCCGTCCGCCCCCTGCTTGGAATCCGTAGGCAGATCGAATAAGGACAGCTGTCGCATACGAAATTTCTACCCATGTCCGGTTGTCGTCGCAATGGTCAGGCTCGGCAGAAAGCAGCATAGCGTGAAGCGGTTGGGGATGGGAAGAGGTAGCCGATTCGACGCTTACTTTTTTTCTCCCAATTGGGCAGATAGTCAGGAACCTTCTGCACGCTCCCCACTCGCCGATTGATTCGGTAGTCAATGGAGCAAAAATGCTCATTACCGGCTATTTCCTCTCGCTTTTCAATGCCAATGCAGCCCGCATCCCCGTAGACCACCTCATCGTCTTCACGCAGGAGGCGTGATGCCATCTTTATGTCATGAACATTGGCGGCAGTGATTTCCAGGCTGTGTACATAGCCGCTGCCCGCGTCCACGCCAATGTGGGACTTCATGCCGCAATAATACTGGTTGCTTTTTTGGTCTGGTGCATCTCGGGATCACGCTCTTTCTTTTCATTTTTGGTCGAGCTCGGAGCCTGAATGAGCGTGGCATCCACAATGCTGCCGCCGCGCATCAGATAACCGCACTTTTCAAGCGTGGAGGTAAATGCCTGGAAAAAAACCTTGGCAATATTGTGTTCTTCCAACAAATGCCGAAACTTGAGCAACGTTGTGGCATCCGGCACCTGTTCGTCGACAAAATTGATTTTCATGAACCAGCGCAAAGCGTAGCTGTCATAAATGGCATCTTCCACGCCTTCATCCGAAAGGTTGAACCAGCACTGTAAAAGATACATGCGCAGCATTTTTTCGATGCCCATGGGCGGACGTCCGCGCCGACCCCTCGGGTAGTAAGGCTCAATGTAGGACACCCATTCTTCCCAGGGGATGAACTCATCCATAGCCCGCAAAAATTCTTCACGTTTGGTCATCCGTTTGCGCAAACTGTACTCGACGTCACTAAAACTGAGCTGTTTCATGAATTCCTCCCATGGATGAGAGGACTATAATGGAAAATCAGTCGGTTGACGATCATAAAACAGGATTAAATCAGCGGTTCCTTAATACTTATAGAAACGCTTTGATATGTTTCAGTCCGATAGCTGCTTGTCAAAAGATCTGTTCACTATGGAAGCATCCGAAGAATTCACTGCCACCAAAGTCCTTTCCCACCAGCAGGATTACTTGTCCACGAAATCGGGTCAACTCCTGTCTTGCAGTGGCTGAAGCGCACGATTTAGGATTAACTGTAAGCGCTTACAGGGTGTAGACTTTTTCTAAAAAATGTTCATTTTTATAGCATGGACGAACTTACGCCTATCGCCGAAAAGGTTTCCGCAGAAGTAGTCAGCAACACGCCTTGGCCCATGCTGGGGTTTGTTTCTGATCTTTTTGACGAGAACCAAATGCTCAAAGCTCGTGTCTTGCAGCTCGAAGCCAGGCTCAATCAAAATTCGTCCAATTCCAACAAGCCTCCCTCCAGCGATAACCCGTTCAAAAATACCCAAGAGAAACCCAGTAAAAAATCAAAAAGCCGTCGCAAGCGTAAAGGGCATCGGCAACAGTGTCTTCGGCCAACTGAAGTTATTGAGCTGTTTCCGACTCAATGCGAATGCGGCGGAACCGAATTTTACGATTTTGAGCCTTATTACATCCATCAATTTATCGAACTGCCTCCGACTGAGTTGATCGTCAAACACATCGGACTGCACTGCGGGCGTTGCTGCTGCTGCGGCAAGCTCAACAAGGCGCTCGTACCTCCCGAGAACCGCGCGGGGTTCGGCCCAAGAATATCGGCGTTGATAGCTGAGCTTTGCGGGGCGCACGGCGACAGCCGCCGTGCTGTTCAGGATTTTCTTTTCTCCGTCTTCGATCTGCCCATCAGCCAGGGTGGTATCCAGAAAATACTTGATCGCGTATCCACAGCCATCGAACCTCATTACGAAGCAATTGGCGACGTAGCGCAAAGCGCAGCTGTGAACCACATCGACGAAACATCGTGGCGGACAAAAAAACAAGCTGACTTGGCTGTGGGTGATGGCCAGCCAGACGGCGGCATACTTCATGGTGCATCCGCAACTTTCCATGGTCGCCTTTCTGGAGCTGATTAAGGACTGGAACGGTATTCTTGTCAGCGATGGATACGGCGTTTATCAAAAATGGGCCGGGCTGCGTCAAGCATGTCTTGCACACTTGATCCGCCGGGCTCGCGGGCTTTCCGAACGCAACGATCCTGAATTGGCCAAGTGCGGGAGATGGGTTTTGCGGGAGTTGCAACGTCTCTGCCTCATGGCCCACGAGCCGCCTACGCGCGGCCAGTGGGCGGCATTTGATATGCGATTGCTTCGTGTGATTTCCAAATACAGCGACCGGAAGGATGAGGCGGGAACTCTCGTACGACGCCTTCAGGACGAAATGGATATGCTTTGGGTCTTCCTTCATAAAGAAGGTTCATCCGGTCAAAGCGTACTTCGCCTCATGAATCCCCATGATCCTGAGTTTGAAGAATTCCATATCTCGATAACCGTATGCTTGCCTTTTCATTGTTTTGATTTTGTTGTTTGTTCCTTCCATTGGCCCCGATGTTATCGGATGATCGTACCAGGCCAGGATGCCAGACCGGTGAGCCGCCAGAGTTCCACCTATCGTCATCAAAGGGCCGAGTCCTGAGACTCTGGCACGAGCAATCCAGTCGTCGAGGAAAATTTCAGCTTCTACCTTGCTGGGTTGGCTCCATATTTGCCGCAAATCCTCTTTCATGTAGTATGCAAGAGCCAGTGGCTTATTGTATTCCAACGCCTCGTTCAAACGTTCCCGCTCGTTTCGCTTCTCATCAAGGTTGTCAGGATTTTTCAAAAGGAGCCACCGGCTTCCTTTGAGCACATCCTTGCCCATGCTGTCTTTCAACTCCCGGTACTGCTTGCGGCGAACTTCCGTAAGTTTGTCGTTCATCAATTTGACCACATGGAAGTGGTCGAAAACCAATGGTACTCCGGGCAAGTTTTCCAGTACGGCTCCAATATAGGCGGCACTCAAGTCCGTTGCTACTGCACGAATTTTTGCCCGAGAACGCTTCAGTTTCTTCCAGAATGGTTTCAGCGCGTCGGCTCCTTTGCCGTCCCCCACAAAAATCACTGCGCCGCTTTTCAAGTCCATGACCAAAGTGAGATATTTGTGCCCCTTGCGAACACTTATTTCGTCAATGGCAAAATACCTGAGCTTTGAAAGCTTGGGGTTGCCGTATTTTCGTTGAAGGTTGCGTTTGAAAATATCTTTGACGCTATCCCAGCCGATACCCAATAGATTGGCGGCATCAAGCATGGTCATAGTTTTCACCAAAAACAAAACGAACCGCTCAAAGGCCTTGGTATACCAGCGTCTTTTATCCGCAATTTTGATGTCTATGCGTCGTACACAACCACATTTCCTGCACTCGACGCGCGGCACGTTTACCACCAGCCAGACTGGTTTGAACCCAATGGGCACTGTCCTTAGCCACCGTTCTGATTCCCCACGTCGCAATACGTTTTTGCTCTTGCAAGAGGGGCATTGGAGCATCTTAGCTTTCGGTCGAACATGAAAAATCAAGCTACCAGA